>NZ_QUMQ01000001.1 GCF_003387075.1 Asanoa ferruginea | reverse complement strand
GCCGAACGACTTGCGCAGCCCGGTCACCGCGATCGCCGCTCGTGCTGGAGCGCTGGCCATTGCTGGGTTTTCCTCCCGTTACCGCGGCCTCGGTCCGGCCGCGCTTGTAGGGAGGGTGCACGCTCACGGTTTCACGACGGCTTCATCGCCGCTTCCAAACCGTACGTACGTCTTGCTATTGTGAAACCCATGATCCATCACGTGCAGCTGGCCTGCCCCCGAGGCTCCGAGGCCGCCTCCCGGGCGTTCTACTCAGGCGTGCTCGGTCTGGCCGAGAAGCCGAAGCCGCCGGCCCTGGCCGCCCGCGGCGGCTGCTGGTTCACCGGCGGCGAAATCGAGCTCCACCTGGGGGTGGAGGATGACTTCCGGCCGGCCCGCAAGGCCCATCCGGGGCTGCTGTGGCCCGACCTGGACGCGCTGGCGGAGCGACTGACCGCCGCCGGCTATCCGGTGGTCTGGGGCAACGACGAACTGCCCGGCATGCGTCGCTTCCACACGGAAGACGCACACGGCAACCGCCTGGAGTTCCTGGCTCCACTCTGACCGAACGTTGGCGCGGCGCCACCGACCTGAGCCGGGGAACACCGGACGCCCGAGGGAGCGTCCACCGATCCGCCGCTCCTGACCTTGGTCGCCGACCATCCACACTGGCGCGATGCCCCAAAGGAAGTCCAACCCGCTGGCCGGTCTGGTCGGCCTGGCGGTGATCGCGGTCCTGTGCTGCGGCGGCGGCCTCGCTGTCTACAACGGCGTCGACACCTTTACGCGCGACACCGGCCCGGGCGTCCAGGCGCCCGCCGGCAATAGCGACGACCAGCCCGTCGACGACTCTGTCGACGAGTCCGTCGACGAGCCGGAGGCGCCGGCGGCCGATGAGCCCGAGCCCGTCGTCGAGGAGGAGCCCGCCGACGAGCCGGCGGAGGAGGCCTACTACAAGAACTGCGCCGAGGCGCGTGCGGCCGGTGCGGCGCCGCTGCACAGGGGCGACCCCGGCTACCGCGCCGGCCTCGACCGCGACGACGACGGCACCGCCTGCGAGACGTGACCAGGTCGTCGGGAATCCCGCCGCGGTGTCCGGGGCTTCGGCCGCGGCCGGTCGGCGCGGCGTGCCGCGCCGACCTGGCCACCAACGCTTAGCGGGGGTCGCGCCACATCGGGTAGAGCGACGGCCCGCCCGGCAGGTCGATCGTCGAGGACATCCGCGCGAAGCCGAGCCGCTCGTAAAGCCCCGCGTTCCGCAGGTTGCTCGCCTCCAGGTAGGCCGGCCGCCCGGCGGCGTCGAGCTCGGCGAGCCGGTGCTGCAACAACGCCGCCCCGACCCCGGTCCCCTGGTGATCGGGGTGCACCGCGATGAACGGCAGGTAGGCGTGGCTGCGGTCGTGCGGGTGGCCCGCGGCCATCAGGTCGTCGAGCACCGCGAGCCGCTTCAGGGTCTCGCCGTCGATGCCGGCCTCCAGCGCCGCGCCGAAGGTGCCGTCGTCGTCGGGGTCCGCCGCGTCGACGTCCACGTCGAGCCAGAGCGCCAGGCCCTGGTGCCCGTCGAGCGTGTCGGCCCGGCCGGTGGCCATCGCCACGTCGACGTAGCCGCCGAAGAACACGTGGTGGTGGTCGGGGCGGGTGGCCTCGTCGCGGAAGATCCAGTCGGCGATCGGGTCGGCCATGAACGCGGCCGCGATCACCGATTTCAGCGCCGGGACGTCGGTGGCGGTGGCGGTGCGTACACGATGGATCGTCGACACGTGGGCTCCTGTGGTCCGGGGTGGAGGATCTTCCGGCGGCGAAGGCTAATCCGGTCGGCGCGGGAAACGCAAAAGCCCTTCAGCGGCGTACGCGGTAGCGCAAATGGGTGGCTTCGGGCGTGTCGACCACCCGCACGATCTCCAACTCGATCTCGGCCGGCAGCTCGTCGAAGAGCCGGCGGCCGCGGCCCAGCAGCACCGGGATCTGATGGATCCGCAGCTCGTCGAGGACACCGGCCGCCAGCGCCCGCCGCGCCGTGTCGCCGCCGTGCACCAGCACGTCGCGGTCGCCGGCGGCGGCCTTCGCCTGTGCCATCGCGCTGGCTATGCCGTCGCTCACGTAGGTCACCAGCGGATAGTTGGCAACCGACGGGCCGGGCGGCCGGTGGCTCGGCACGAAGATCGGGCGGCCGTGATGGTCGCCACCCCAGTGGTCGACGATCTCCACCGTGCGCCGGCCCGCGACGACGGCGCCGGTCTCGTTGTATTCGGCCAGCATCTCGCCGGCCACGCCCTCGGACCGGAAACCTTCCCGATCCTCCGTCAGGCCCCAGTAGTGCAGGCGGTTGCCGTCGGGGCCGCCGAGCCGGTCGGCCGGGTCGGCGATGAAGCCGTCGAGTGACATTGACATGAAGAGCACGGATGCGGACACTTCACCCTCCCAATCAGACGGTCTGGTGCGCGGTGACCAGGCGTACGGCGAACGCGACCAGCAGCACCCCGGTGACGCGCTCGATGCCCGCTTTGACCCGGGGCCGGCGGAGCAGGCGGCCGAGGCCGTTGACCGCGGTGACATACAGGCCGAACCAGCCCAGGTAGAGCAGCGCGAACACCGCCGACAGCAGCAGCGCGTGCAGCCGGGTCGCGGCGGCGGTGTCGCCGGTGGACAGGAACTGCGGCAGGAACGTCACGAAGAACAGTGCCACCTTCGGGTTGAGCGCGTTGCTCAGGAAACCCTGGCGGATGGCGGTGAGCGGGCGCAGCCGTACCCCCGTGGTCAGGGTTTCGATCTGCTCGCCCCGGGCCGCGGCGCGCAACGTCTGCACGCCGACCCACAGCAGGTAGGCAGCTCCGACGATCTTCAGCACCGTGAACGCGGTCGCCGAGGCGAGCAGCAGGGCCGACAGCCCGACGGCCGCGGCGGTGGCGTGCACGGCCAGCCCGAGCACGCCGCCGGTCATGGTCAGCAGCCCGGCCGCGCGGCCACCGAGCAGCGTGCTGCGGGTCATCAGGGCCTGGTCCGGACCGGGAATCATGATGAGTACGAGCGCCGCGAGCGCGAACGTTTCCATGTGGACAGCCTGCGGCCTAGCATTCATCAGGTCTAATGCCGAATATCGCGGAAACCTATCGACGGAGTGAATGTGTTGGACCTCGTCCGCCTGCGCGTGCTCGCCGCCGTGGCCCGGACCGGCTCGGTCACCGCGGCGGCCAAGGAGCTGCACTATTCGCAGCCCTCGATCAGCCACCACATCGCCCGGCTGGAGGCGGAGACCGGCGCCCGGCTGCTGCAACGGGTCGGCCGCGGCATCCGGCTCACCCCGACCGGCGAGCTGCTGGCCGAACGCGCCATCGAGATCATCGGCCGGGTCGACTCGGCCGCGGCGGAGCTGTCCACCCACGTCGGCCTCGACGCCGGCCGGGTGCGGCTCGCCGGCTTCTCCTCGGTGCTGAGCACGCTGGTGCCGGCTGCCGCCGCGGCGCTGGCCGCCTCGCACCCCGGCCTCGAGCTCAACCTGACCGACACGCACCCGCCGGAGGCGCTGCGGCTGCTGCGCGCCGGGAAGGTCGACGTCGCCGTGGTCTTCCGCTACGCCGAGTCACCGCCGGAGGAGGAGGGCATCCGGCTGCTGCACCTGCTCGACGACCCGACCTACCTGCTCGGCCCACACGAGAACGACACCCTGGCGGCCCACCGCGACGCCCGCTGGGTGGCCGGCTGCGAACGGTGCGGCGGCCACCTTCTCGAACTCTGCGCGCGGGCCGGCTTCACACCGCACATCGCCTACCGCACCGACGACATGGTGGCGATGCAGGCGATGGTCAGCGCGGGGATGGCCGTCACCACGATCCCCGGCCTGGCCCTGCGCGCCCATCGGGCGGCCGGCATTCACGCGACGGAAATCCCAGGATCGACCCGTCACGTGTACGCGGCCACCTACGGCGAGCCCCCCGACCCGCCGGCCACCACGGCGCTGCTGCACGCCCTCCGCGCGGCGGCCTGACAGCCTCAGCTCTGGGTGTAGAGGCAGAACGGGTGGCCGTCGGGGTCGAGCAGGACCCGCACGTCGTGCTGCGGCTGGAAGTCGGCCACGACGGCGCCGAGCTCGACCGCGTGTGCCACCGCTTCGGCCAGGTCGTCGACCTCGAAGTCGAGGTGCAGCATCTGTTGCTGCTGCCCGTCGGCGGGCGGCCAGACCGGCCGGACATATTGCGGTGAGTCCTGGAACGAGAGGTAGGCGACCCCGTCGGGCGGCAGGATCGCCAGGCCCTGAGGCCCGAGCTCCCAGCCGAGCAGCGTTGCGTAGAAGCGGGCGAGCGCCCGCGCGTCGGTGCTGTCGAGCACCACCCCCCAGTAGTCGCTGCGCGCGTCGCGCGGCGTCGAGCCGTCGTCCTGTGTGCGGCCACGCATCATGCCCACACCGTAATGCGACCCCCCGACAGTTCCGCGCGATCCGGATAGCCCCGGCGTGAACTGGATCGACGCGTGGCGATCACGGGCCTACAGTCCGTCGGATCTGGGGGAGGGGCGCATCCATGCAGGACCTCGAAGGTGACATGTTGCGGGCGGTCGCGGCCCTGCGCCGGGCGGTCGACTTCCTACACGAATATGACAAGCTCCAGGCCGCGCTGCGGATCGACGATGGTGGCGGGCACCCGTCGGCGCTGACGGTCTATACGGAAGACGGTCTGGCGGCAGCGCACCGGGTTCTCGACGGGCTCCGCGACCCCGCCGGCCGCGAGCCTGCCGGCCGCTCGCCGAATGGCCGCGTGCCGACGCGGATCGAGCCGCGCATTCCGGCTCAGCGCATCCCGCACGACCGCCACGGCGACCCGGGGGAGTGAGCCAGCGCATCGCGCGCGACCGCCACGGCGACCCGGGAGTGCGACTCAGCGCATCCCGCGCGACCGCCGGAAGTGAGCCGGGGGAGTGAGCCAGCGCATCCCACACCACCGCCACGGCGGCCCGGGCGCGTGAGTCAGCGCATCCCGCGCGACCGGCGGAAGTGGCCGGCGCGGGTCAGTGTCCGCGCAGGGTCGCCGACGGTGACTCGCCGTAGCGTTCGCGGTAGGCGGCCGCGAACCGGCCCAGGTGGCCGAAGCCCCACGCGTGCGCGATCGCGGCCACCGTGTCGCGCCCGGGCACCGGGTGGCGCAGTTCGTCGCGGGCGTAGCCCATCCGCACCTGTTGCAGGTAGGTCATCGGGGAGACGCCGACGTGCCGGCGGAAACCCTCCTGCAACGACCGCGCCGAGACACCCGCGATGCGGCCCAGCTCGGCCGTGGTGAACGGGTGGGTCGGGTCGGCCTCCATCACCTGGATGGCCCGGCGGACGGTGCGCGGCCGGGCCGGCGCCACGTGCGCGGTCAGCGCGTCGGCGAACTGGTGCTCGACCGCGAAGAGCAGCCCGCCGATCAGGCCCTGCGAGTAGCGCTCGGCGATCAGTGGCTGGAGCAGCGCGCTGTGCGGGTTGCCGCTCTCCGACCGGAGCAGATTGATCATGCGGGTCCAGGTGAGGCCTGGGCCGCGGGTGGTGTCGAAGCTGGCGCCGAACCGGATCGGCCCGCGGACCGGGTGGCCGAGCAGCGCCGCGAGTTCGGCCTCCAGCGCCGCCCGGTCGAGGCGGATGCCGAGGCTGCGGCAGTCGGCCGACCAGCGGCCGGCGTGCACTCCGGCACCCGGGCGGTAGACCGCGGCGCGGCGCGGGCTGGCGACCGTGACGGCACCGCGGTGCTCGCTGCCGATGGCGCCGGCGATCGGCAGGTTGACGTGGTAGGCGTCGAGCACGTCGGTGCCGATGGAGACGTCGGCGCCGAAGCTGATGTCGCCGACGGTGACCGGGCCCAGCCGCACCATGTCGGCCGCGAACGCCAGCGGCCGGCTCCCGTCGAGCAGGTCGAGGTCGACCTCGTAGTAGAACTCCGCGCACAACGCGCGGGCCTCGTCGAGGTCGGTGAGGCGGAAGGAGTGCGCTTCGAGGGGGAGCGGACCCACACGCTCGGTGTCCTCCCGGTGACGCATGACAACGAGCATCGCCCGCGCACAGTCACACGTCAATCGGGCGCAAAGCGGGGTTGCCGGTCTCGCACTTCGGCAACCCCGCGCGCTGTTCCTGACTAGCTGTCGAGCGTCGACTTGGCCCGGTCGGCGTCGATGAACTCGATCTCATCGACCCGACCGTTGTCGGCCCGGTCACTCATCCGGGCGATCGCCGCCCGGGACGCGGAGCCGGCGGCCCAGCCGATCGCGGCACCGAGCGCCGCGGCCGCGACCACGAGGGTCCACGGCATCGGCATCCGGCGCCCGGCCAGGGCGTCGTAGGCAAGAGCGGCCCGCCGGCGGGCCTCGTCGGTGGCACCGCCCACGACGCTCGCCGCGCCACCGACCGCACCGACCGCGCCGCTGACGGCGCTGCCGGCATCGCTGGCCAACCCGGCCAGCCCGGTGGTGCGCGACCGCGCCGAGTCGACGAACGTGCGCAGGTGGTCCCACGCGTCGTCGGTGATCCGCTCGGTCCTGCTCCGGCGGTCCATGAGGTTGGTTCCGAACATCCTGCTACCTCCTCGGTCGCCGAACCCGCCACTTCGGACTCGCGTCCGCTCGCGAGCGAGCGCTGTCCGGCGTCTGGACAGTGCCCGCCGGCCGGCCGGCGCAAACCACAGATCGTCACCGTAACGCGACGGAGGTCGTGCCGTTGCCGACTGTGGACAGTCCGCGTCAGCTCACACAGTGTGACGATCGACACGTGGGGTAGGCTGCTAGCGGCCGGAAATCGGCACGCGTGCCCCGTTGGTCGGGTGCACCCGAGTCGAAGGTCACATATCCATAGTTTGGCCGGCTTTGCCGGTTTCGGAATACGAGAAAGGGGAAAGTACGCGGCGGCAAGACTGGCGACCATGTGAAGCATGCGAATACGCTCGGTCGCGGTCCGCGTACTGTCGAAAGGTCCCCTGGATGCGGACCGAGGTTCGAGCTCGGAGGTAGTTGCGTGAGTCTGTCGATCGTGACAACTCGACGTGCCAACGGAGTCCTCGAAATCGCCCCCCGTGGTGAGATCGACGTCGACTCCGCCCACGAGGTCAAAGAGGCCATCGCCGCGGCGCTGACCGATGACCGCCCCACCCGGATTGAGCTCAACCTGCGCCTGGTGAGCTTCATCGACTCCGTCGGCATCAGCGCGATGGTCGCGGGTTTCCAGACCGCTGAGGTCAGCGGCATCAAACTCGTCGTCACCGAGCCCAGCCGCTTCGTCCATCGCCAGCTCTGGGTCACCGGGCTGCTGGGGCTCTTCGGCGCGCCCGAGCCCTACCTCGGCGACCTCAACACCCCAGCCGGCGCGTAAAACCCTTTAAAAGCTGTTAAAGCCCGCCCGGGAACTCTTGTCCGGGCCACGGCGATCCGGAAGAGTGCCGGGTCGTGGCGTGGTTGCGGATGGGCACGACGTTCCTCCGGCGCTACGTCCTGCTGGGCCCGATCGCGCGTGGTGGTGTGTCGACCGTCTACCACGGCTTCGACAGCCACTCCGCGCGCTCGCTGGCCGTGAAGGTCATCACGCCGGCACACGCCGACGCCGCCGGCCGGGAGGCGGCGATCACCGAGCGGCTGCGCCATCCGAGCGTCCCGCGGGTCTACGACCACGGCGCCCAGGCGCTGTCCGACGGCTCGGTCGTGCCCTACGTCGTGCTCGAGCTGCTCGACGGCGTCGCCCTGGCCGGCCGGCTGGTCGGCGGCCCGCTGCCCTGGCCGGAGGCGGTCCGGATCGCCGCGACCGTCGCCGACGTGCTCGCCGTGGCCCACCGCCGGGGCGTGGTGCACCGCGACGTGTCGGCGCGCAACGTGATGCTCACCCGGGCCGGCGCCAAGATGATCGACTTCGGGCTGGCCGGCCCCGCCGGCGCGCCCGGGCTGCCCGCCGACGACGTGTTCGCCCTCGGCCTGCTGCTGCACGAGATGCTGACCGGCCGGGCTGCCGCCGACGCCCGCCCGCGCACCGCACCGGCACCGGTGCTGGCCGTCCCGGGCCTGCCCCGCGCGGTCGCGGAGCTCTGCCGGGCCAGCATGACCCGGACGCCGACCGACCGCCCGAGCAGCGCCGACGTCGCGATCGGCCTCTGGTCGTCGATCATGCCGGCCAGCGCACCCGCACCCCGCGCCCTCCCGGCGCCGGCACTTCACCACCTCAACTAGGGAGCCCCTTGGCCAAGACCGGCACCTTCACCTACTCGCTGCGGCCGAAGTGCGCGGTCGCCGACGCGGTCGCGCTGCTGTCCAACTTCAGCCGGCACACCGAGTTGCACCCGTTCATCATCAAGGTCACCGAGGTGCCCCCGGTCGACGGCGCGGTGCGCAGCTTCGTGATCAACGACCGGTTCAAGCTCGGCCCGGTCGGCTTCACCACGACCTACACGGCCGACGTCATGACGGTGACCGACGACGAGGTGGTCACCGTCGCGCGCCAGCGGCCCGGCACGACGCTGCACAACCACACCCGCCTGCGCCCCGAGCCCGACGGCACCGTGCTGATCGAGGTGACGATCACGCTGACCGCGCCGACCCTGCTCTTCGGCTACGCGTTCAAGCAGGCCCAGACGGCACATCACGCGCTCGCCGAGCGGCTCAAGAACGTCCTGGAAAGCTGAAACATCCGGGGGTACGCCGCGCGGCGTACCCCCGGATGCTTTTTTTCGGGACCCTCAGTAGACGCTCAGGTGCACGTGGTTGGTGTGGTCGCAGGACGGGTCTCCGCAGGCCCCGCTGTAGGACTTCCAACCGCTGCTGGGCAACCAGATCTGCCGGTACCAGATGACGTAGAGCACGGCCAGCCGGTCTGAGTTGCGGATGAAATAGTTGGCCAGGTTGGTGCCGTAGGTCTTCTCGGCACCGGTCGCGTCGCCCTCGAAGCCGCCCTTCGCGGCCGCGAAGTCACACGCCCGGCCCTTGGGATGCTCACCAGAGCCGCCGTTGCGGTGACACGACACATAGTGTGTGAAGCCGGCCTTCTTGGCCTGTTGCAACGCGTGCAGCGTGCGCGGGGTGATGCAGCCGGTGGCCGGCGTCGGGTCGTTGATGCTGCACGACTCGGTCGGCCAACTGCCGTCGCTGTTGCGCTTGGCCGGCGTGGCGGTGGCCCCGCCGGAGCCGCCGGTGTTGCTGCCGCTGCCGCCGGACTGCGACGCCTTCGCCGAGGCCGCCTTCTGCTGGCGGGCGGCCACGTCCAGCGCCCGCTCGGCCTGGTCCTTGCGGGCCTTCATGATGGCGACCTGGCGCTGCTGCTCGCGTACCTCCTGGTTGATCGCCGCCGTCGCGCGGGCGGCGCGTTCCTTGGCGTCTTCCAGGGCGTGCACCTCGCGCTGCTCGTTGGCGGCGACCATGCCGAGGGCGTTGGCCCGCTCGAGGAAGCGTTCCGGCGAGTCGCTGTTGAGCAGTGCGGCCATCGGGCTGAGCCGGCCGGTGCGGTAGGCGGACCGGCCGATGTCGGCCAGCGCCTCGGTGTGCGTGGTCAGGTCTGTCTCGATGAGCCGCAGTGCGTCTTCCTGCGTCCGCTGCTCGCCCTGCGACGTCCGCAGCGCGGCCTGGGCGTCGAGATAGCCCCGGCTGGCCTTGTCGAGTTGGTCGCGGAGTTCGGCCGAGGCGCCCTCGCCGCCGTCGGGGTCGGCCAGGGCCGGTGTCGCCGGGCCGACCAGGCCGAGGGCGAGGCCGAACAGCAGCACGGTGGCGAGGCGGGTCCATCGTCGTCGGTGGTGCGGAGGATCGATCATCGTCGGCATGTCCTTCCGTCAGCGGCTCGCCGTGACGATCAGGCGGCGACCTCCGCGGGGACCGGGGGAGGCGGTCCAGCGAAGATCGATTTGGAGGGTACCGAGGACTGCCTACGCTGCGCGAGGGCCGCTAAATGCGGATAGGCGGAGCTTGCCCGGATTTATCCGGGCAAATGCCCGCTGAAGGTCACGAAAGTTAAGGCCGCGCTAAATACAAAGGGTCACCAACTGGCGGTACGGCAGTCGCCCGTCGACGCGACCGGCTCCACCTGGAGGGTCGCGTGCTCGATGCCGAAGCCGTCGTGCAGCGTCTCCCGGGCGGCGGTCAGCACCGCGCCGACCTCCGCGTCGCCCAGGATGCTGAGGTGGGCCGACGCCACCTCCATGCCCGAGGTCAGCGTCCAGACGTGCAGGTCGTGCACGTCGCACACGCCCGGCACGGCACCCAGCGAGGTGCGCATCGCCGCGACGTCGAGGTGCTCGGGCGCGGCCTGCACCAGGATCCGCACCGCCTCGCGGCCGAGCTTCCAAGTGCGCGGCAGGATGAACAGGCCGACCGCGACGGCCACCAGCGGGTCGACGATGAACCAGCCGGTGCCGGCGATGATCGCCGCGGCGCCCAGCACGCCGACCGAGCCCACCAGGTCGCCGAGCACCTCCAGGTAGGCACCGCGCACGTTGATGCTGTCCTTGGCGCCCTTGCGGAGCAGCACGAAGGCGATGATGTTGGCGACCAGGCCCAGGCCGGCGACCACCAGCATCGGCCCGGTGCTCACTTCGGGCGCGTCACCGAACCTCCGGACGGCCGCGACCAGCACGTAGAGTGCGACGCCGAACAGCAGCACGGCGTTGGCCAGGGCGGCCAGCACCTCCAGCCGGTAGAGGCCGAAGGTCCGTTGCGGGTCGCTGGCCGCGCGCCGGGCCGCGGTGATGGCAGCCAGTGCCATGCCGATGCCGAGAACGTCGGTGAACATGTGGCCGGCGTCGGAGAGCAGGGCCAGCGATCCGGTCGCGAAGGCGGTGACCGCCTCGATCACCATGAAGACGGCGAGCAGGGCGAACGCGGCCCACAGCCGCCCGCGGTGCTGGGCGGCCGCGTCGCGCGTGCCGAAGTCGTGGTCGTGCCCCGCTCCCACGTGCGCCTCCCTCCGCTGCTGCTCTTAGGGGGTCTCTCGTGGATCAGTGCGGCACTCCGCCGGGCCCAGACGACGCCCGGCCGCACGCGGAGACCGGCCAGATACAACACCGGTATCCGACCGGCCTCCGCGCACGCCCGGACGCCGCCTGGACCTCGCCGGAGCACCACCCTGATCCACGAGACACCCCCTAGTCTTATGCAAACATCGCTATGTATGCAAAGGTGACACCGGGAACCATTCCCATTGTCCGCCCGGCGACCCTGTCGTCATGCCGACAGGCGGGGCGCGGCAAGACGCGTGGGGCGGTTGTTCAGACTGGGCGACGTGAAACGGCCTCTGCTCCGCCTCGCCGTCACCGGTTTCCGGGCGCACGCCGTCCGGCTCGTGCTGACCGGTTTCGCGGTGATGGTCGGGGTCGGCTTCCTCGCCGGCACCCTCGTCTACGGTGACACCGCCCGGGCCGCGTTCTACGACGACCTGGCCCGGTCGGCCCGCGGCGTCGACGTGGCGGTCGAGCCGGCCGCCCTGCTGGCCGAGCGCGACACGGTCGACACCATCGCCGCGCTCGACGGGGTCGCGGCCGTCGACGGCCGGATGGCGGCCTGGCTGAGCATGCTCGACCGCGACGGCAAGCTGATGATGGACCACGGTCACGTCGGCTACGGCCTGTCGGTGCCCGACGTACCGTCGATGGCCGCCTATGACCTGCTCTCCGGCCGGCTGCCGCGCGGCCCCGGCGAGCTGGCGGTGGAGAAGGCCACCGTCGAGCGGGCCGGCTTCACCGTCGGCGGCCCGGTCACGGTGCTCGACGCCGCCGGCCAGCCGCGCACGCTGACCCTGGTCGGGGTGCTCGACCTGGGCGTCAACCGGCTCTACGGCGGCTCGACCGTGGCCGCACTCACCGACGCCGAACTGACCGCGCTGACCGGCACCGAACGCTTCGCCGAGGTGGTGGTCGCCGCGAAGCCGGGCGTCTCCGCGACGCTGCTCCGGGACCGGGTCGCCGCGGCGCTCGGGCACGCCTACCCGGTGCTGACCGGCGCCCAACTGCGCCAGAAGCTGGCCGTCGAGGCCGGCAAGTACGTCACCGGCTTCGTCGCCGTCCTGCTCGGCTTCGGCCTCGTCGCGGTCACCGTCTCGGCGTTCGTCATCTACAACACGTTCGCGATCCTGGCCGCACAGCGCGCCCGCGAGTTGGCCCTGCTGCGAGCGATCGGCGCGACCCGCCGGCAGGTCACCGGGACCGTGCTGATCGAGGCACTGCTGCTCGGCCTGGTCGCGTCGGTGGGCGGCCTGGTGATGAGCGTGGTCATCGGGTACGGCCTGATCTGGGGCCGCGAACTGGTCGCCACCGACATCCCCCTGCACACGCCGGTCGTCCGCTGGCCCACCTTCCTGGTCGCGGTCGGCTTCGGCACCTTCGTGGCGGTGGTCTCCGCGCTGGTCCCGGCCATCTCCGCCGGCCG
The DNA here is from genome assembly GCF_003387075.1 of Asanoa ferruginea. Classification (NCBI taxonomy): domain Bacteria; kingdom Bacillati; phylum Actinomycetota; class Actinomycetes; order Micromonosporales; family Micromonosporaceae; genus Asanoa; species Asanoa ferruginea. Next base: position 9,059,585 of record NZ_QUMQ01000001.1, on the reverse strand, counting down.
GGTCGCGCCGCTGGCGGCCCTGCGCGACGCGTCCCTGTCCGAGCCGCGCGCGGTGGCCGGTGGCCGCCGCACCGCCCGGCTGGTCGCCTCGGCCCTGCTCGCCGCGCTGGGCCTGCTGGCCGTCGTCGGCGGCGTCCCGCTCGGCTTCCCCGGCCTGCCGTTGGTGCTCGGCGGCGGGATGCTGCTGTTCGTCGCGGCGGTCGTCGCCGGCCCCCTGATCGTGCCGCCGTTGGTCGCGATGGTCGGCTGGGTCCCGGTCCGGCTGTTCGGCACCGTGCCGGCGCTGGCCGTGGCGAACGCCCGCCGCAACCCGCGCCGCGCGGCCGCGACCACGCTCGCGCTGGTCATCGGGGTGGCGCTGATGTCGCTGTTCGCGGTGCTGCTGGCCACCGCGCGCGACCAGAGCGGCAAGGAGCTGACCGAGAACTTCCCGGTCGAGTTCACCCTCAACCGGGCCCGCACCGACGGCACCTTCGAGTCGATGCGCGCCGGCATGCCGCCCGGCCTGGCGCCGGCGCTGCGCAAGCATTCGGCCTTCGCGACCGTCGCCGAGGTGCGCTCGGAGGCGCCGCTGGCCGGCGATCGCACCCGGGTCTCGGCGGTGCCGCCCGACCAGCTGCGCGGCGCGATCCGCCCGGAGGTGACCGCCGGCACGCTGAACGAGCTCGGGCCGGGCACGGTCGCGCTCAACCGCGGGTATGCCGCCGACCAGGGCCTGACGGTCGGCTCGACGGTGCCGTTCGGCACCCTCGGCCCGCTGCGGGTGGTCGCCCTGTTCGACGACTCACCGCTGGACGGCTCGGCCCTGGTCAGTTTCGACACCTTCACCACGGCGTACGGCGACCGCCCGGCCGTGGAGATTCTGGTCGACCTGGCACCGGGGGTATCCACGGAGGACGGTCGCCGGCTGGTCGACGCGGAGCTGCGCGCCTACCCGGTCGTGCAGGTGACCAGCCGCGCCGCTGAGGCCGACGAACTGGCCGCCTCCCTCGACGAGCTGCTCGGCATCTTCGCCGCCCTGCTCGGCATATCGGTGCTGATCTCGCTGTTCGGCATCGGAAACACGCTCTCGCTGTCGGTGGTCGAACGCCGGCGCGAGTCGGCGACAATGCGCGCCTTCGGCCTGTCCCGCCGCCAGCTGGGCGGCATGCTGTTGCTGGAGTCGGGCCTGATCGCGGTCGTCGGCGCGGTGGCGGGCGTGGCCCTCGGCGGTGGCGTGGGCTGGGTGGCGGCGGCCGCCCTGATCGACACCTACGGCCACGGCGTGCCGGTCATCCCGGTCGGCCAGCTCACCCTGGTCGTGCTCGCCGCGGCGGGTGCCGCTCTGCTGGCCGCGGTCCTCCCGGCCCGCCGCGCGGCCCGCCTACCGGTGATCGCCGCCCTGGCCGACGACTGACGTCATGGCCAGCCGCCCCGGGGTCCGTTCACATGAGGATGACGATGTCTCCCGATTCGGGTCCTACCCACTTCTTGGTTTCGCCGTCGTACTGGGTCGCACGGACGGTCAAGTAATAGCCTTCTTTGAAGTCTTTATTGCAGACCGCCCAGTGATCGGCGCCAAGAGAGTTACGGCAGGTCCCCCAGCGGCCGTAACTGGTGTACCAGCGGGCGACCGACGAGGCGTGGTCGGGCCACAGATCTTTCACGAAGATCTTGTCCCCGTACGGCTCGATACACACAAACGTGTTGCTGGTTTCGACGCAGGAGACCTTCGCGTTTCCCGGCGCGCCGCTGGCAACCCCGTCATCCCACTCATACGAGTACGCCGCGCTGGCCGGTGTGGCGGCAGCGACCATGGCGATCGCCGTGCCGATGAGCCCGGCGGCGACACGCTTCACAATTCTGGCGACCATCGTTCTCCGACCTTCCCGTGGCACCGGCGTCCTTTGCCGCGGCCAACCTCGGGTGATCTTCGCGCTGGTGCCTTGCCACGGCCTTGCCACACCACTGAAGGAAGTCGCGGGCGGGCTACGGCTGTTGGGGAGTCAGCCGGACGCGGCGGAGCAACTGAGCGTTGAGCGCAACCAGGACGGTCGACGCCGACATCAGCACCGCGGCGATGGCCGGGCTGAGCGTCACGCCCGCCCAGAAGAGCACGCCCGCCGCCAGCGGGATCGCCACCACGTTGTAGCCGGCGGCCCAGACCAAATTCTGGATCATTTTCCGGTACGCCGCCCGCGACAACCGGATCGTCCCGACGACGCCGCGCGGGTCCGACGAGGCCAGCACCACGCCGGCGGACTCGATCGCCACGTCCGTGCCGGCGCCGATCGCGATGCCGACGTCGGCCCGAGCCAGGGCCGGCGCGTCGTTGACGCCGTCGCCGACCATCGCCACCCGCAGCCCGCGGGCCCTCAGGTCGGCCACCGCGCGGTCCTTGTCGGCCGGCAGCACCTCGGCGAAGACCTCGTCGATCCCGAGTTCGGCGGCGACCGCCTCGGCCACCGCACGCGAATCACCGGTGATCATCGCGATCGTCCGGATCCCCTCGGCCCGCAACTCGTCGACGGCCTCCCGCGCCTCCGGCCGCACCTCGTCCTCGAGGGCGAACGCGCCCAGCACCCGGGCCGGCCCGCCGTCGCCGGCCAACCGCACCAGGTGCAGCACCGCGGCGCCGCGATCGGCCCAACCCGCGCCGAGGCCGGCCGGTGCCTCCAGACGCAACTCGCGGAGCAGGGCCGGGCCGCCGACGGCGTACGCCGTGCCATCGATCGTGGCCCGCACACCCCGCCCGGTCAGCGAGCGAAAATCCGTGGCCGGGGCCGGATCCCCGGCGGCCGTGACGATCGCCTTGGCCAGCGGGTGCTCGCTGTCGGCCTCGACCCCGCCGCCCCAGCGCAGCACCTGCTGCTCGGTCACGCCGTCGACCGCGGCCACGCCGGTGACCGTGTGGGCGCCCTTGGTCAGCGTGCCGGTCTTGTCGAACAGCACCGCGTCGACGACCCGCATCCGCTCCAGCGCGAGCCGGTCCTTCACCAGGATGCCGGCCCGCGCGGACAGCGCCGTCGACAGCGCGACCACCAGCGGGATGGCCAGGCCCAGCGCGTGCGGACAGGCGATCACCAGCACGGTGACCGAGCGCGACACCGACGCGTCGAGGTCGCCGGCCGCCCACCACGCGACGAAGGTGAGCACGCCGACCGTGGTCGCGACGTAGAAAAGCCAGGCGGCGAACCGGTCGGCCAGCGCCTGGGCCCGGCCGCCGGACGCCTGTGCCTGGGCGACGAGCCGCTGGATCCCGGCCAGCGCGGTGTCGGCGCCGACCGCGTCGACCCGCAGCCGCAGCGCCGCGTCGGTGACCACGGTTCCGGCCACCACCCGGTCGTCGGGGCCGCGCGACACCGGCCTGGACTCGCCCGTGATCATCGACTCGTCCACTTCGGCCGCACCCTCGACGACCCGGCCGTCGGCCGGCACCCGGGCGCCGGGACGCACCAGCACGACGTCGCCGAGCGCCAGCGCGGCCACCGGCACGGTCTCCACCCCGGCGGCGGTCACCCGCTCGGCGTCATCGGGCAGCAGGGCGGCCAGCGCGGCCAGCGCGCCGCGGGCCTGGCCGACCGCCTTGAGCTCCTGCCAGTGGCCGAGCAGCATGATGGTCACCAGCGCGGCCAGTTCCCACCAGAAGTCGAGGTCGAACGCGCCGGCCGCGTTGGCCAGCGACGCCGTGTAGGCCACTGTGATCGCCATCGAGATGAGCAGCATCATCCCGGGCGTGCGGTCGCGGAGCTCCCGGACCGCGCCGGCCAGGAACGGCCAGCCGCCGTAGAAGAAGACGATCGAACCCAGCACCGGCGCGACCCACCCGATGCCCGGAAAGTCGATCGAGTAGCCGAACCAGTCCATCACCGAGTCGCTGGTCACCACGATCGGGATGGTCAGGGCCAGCGACAGCCACAGCTTGCGCCGGAACTGGTCGGGATCGTGCCCGGCGTGCTGGTCGTGCTGCCGCATGAGGTCATGGTCTCCCGGCGAGCGGATCCGGCTCGGTAGGGTCGCCGGCATGGAGCCGATGACCTTTCGTTCCGTGGCCGACTGGGAGGCCTGGCTGGCCGACCACCACGAGAGCGCCGGCGAGGCGTGGCTGACGATCGCCAAGAAGGGCGCCGCCACGCCGACGATCTCCGCACACGAGGCCGGCGACGTCGCGATCTGTTTCGGGTGGATCGACAGCCAGCGGCGCGGGCTCGACGCCGCGCATTTCCTCCAGCGCTACTCGCCCCGGCGCAAGGGAGCCCGCTGGTCACAGGTCAATGTGGACCGCGCCGAGGCGCTGGTCGCCGCCGGTCGGATGCGGGCGGCCGGGTTCGCGCAGATCGAGGCGGCCAAGGCCGACGGCCGGTGGGCCGCCGCCTACCCGGCCCAGCGCGACGCCGTTGTTCCGGACGACCTCGCGGCGGCGCTCGCCGGACACACCGCCGCCGAAACGCGGTTCGCCGGGCTCGACAAGACCAGCCGCTACGCGGTCATCCTCAAGCTGACCAGCGCACCCAGCCCGGCCGCCCGGAAGAAGCGGCTGGCCGCCCTGATCGACCTCCTCGCGAGCGGTGCGCCGATCCCGCCGCCGCAGGTCGGCTGAACCCATCCGGGCTGACGTGCGTGAATTTCTGAACGGAGGTCGTCGAGAGGAGAATCCATCGTGCGCCATCGGCTAGCCACCATCGCACTGGGACTGACCGCGGCTCTGACCGCAACCCTGCTTGGACCGGCCAGCACCGCGACCGCACACGAGAAGACCCTGTTCCCGAGCACCATCGCACTGCCCAACGGGTTCCAGCCCGAGGGGATCGCCATCGGCAAGGTCCCCTACGCCTATTTCGGCTCCCGTGCGACGGGCGCCATCTACCGCGCCAGCCTGGTCACCGGCCGGGGGGAGATCATCAACCCGGGCTTCGGCGCCGGGTCGCTCGGCCTCAAGCTCGACCAGCGGGGCCGGCTGTTCGTCGCCGGCGCCGGCAGCGGCGACGGCCGGGTCGCCGACGCCCGCACCGGCGCCACCCTGAAGATCTGGAACTTCACCGACGCGACCAGCTTCGTCAACGACGTGATCCTGACGCCCGACGCGGCCTGGTTCACCGACTCGCAGAACCCCGTGCTCTACCGCGTGTCCACCAAGCGCGACACGTTCACGACCGTCCCGCTGACCGGCGACTTCGTCTTCACCCCGGGAGCCACCAACGCCAACGGCATCGCGCGTACGCCCGACGGCCGCAACCTGCTGATCGTCCAGTCCAACACCGGCCTGCTGTTCGTGGTCGACCCGGACACCGGCGGCACGAAGCAGGTCGACCTCGGCGGCGAGGTGCTGACCAACGGCGACGGGCTCTGGCTCGACGGGCGCACCCTCTACGTGGTGCAGAACCGGCTCAACCAGATCGCCGTCGTCGACCTCAACCGGGCCGGCACCCGGGGCGCCGTGGTCCGCCGGATCACCAGCCCGGGTTTTGACGTGCCGACCACCATCGCCGCGTACGGCAAGCGGCTCTACCTACCCAACGCCCGCTTCACGACCCCACCGGCCGCGGACACGACCTACACGGCGGTCGCCGTCAGGCAGTGACGTCGACGGTCACCAACCGCTGGGTGGCGCGGGACAGGGCGACGTAGAGCGTGCGTACGCCCGCCGCGCCACCCGCCCGGATCTCGTCCGGAGCGACCAGCACGACGCCGTCGTATTCCATGCCCTTGGCCTGGAGACTGGTCACCACCTGGAGCCGCGGGTCGCCGATCTCGGCCAGCCAGCCGGCGACCTCGCCGACCCGGGCCACCGCCGTGATCACGCCGACCGTCCCCTCGACCTCGCCGAGCACGTCGGTGACCGAGGAGCGCACCGCGTCGGGCAGGTCGGCGGCCGGCACCGCGAGCGCGACCGGCGGGACACCGGTCGACCGCACGGCGACCGGCAGCGGCAGGTCGGGCGCGATCGTGCGGATCTCGGCCGCGGCGACCTCGAAGATCTCCGCCGAGTTGCGGTAGTTGGTGGTCAGCGAGTAGGCGTTGCGGGGTCGCGAACCCAGCGCCCGGTCGCGGGCCCGGTCGAGTTCCTCGACGTCGCCGGTCCAGGCCGTCTGCGCCGGGTCGCCGACGATCGTCCACGACGCCAGCCGCCCGCGCCGGCCCAGCATCCGCCACTGCATCGGGGTGACGTCCTGCGACTCGTCGACCACCACGTGGGCGTACTCGCGGTAGTCGTCGGGCCGTTGGGTCGCGGCGGCCCGGGCCGCGCGGGCCCGCTCGCCGGACGTGCTGACCTCGTAGACGCCGCCCGCCACGTGGAACGGGTTGCGCTGGGCCCGGGCCGGCTGCCTGGGCCGGCCGAGCAGCTCGTCGAGCTCGTCGAGCAGGGCGATGTCGGCGATCGTCGGGTTCTCGATGTCGAAGGCGCCGGCCAGCAGGTCGACCTCGGCCGGTGCCAGCAGGCCCTGCCCGTAGCGGCGCAGCCGGGCCGGGTCGGCCAGCCAGGCCAGCACGTGCCGGGGGCGCAGCCGGGGCCACCACTCCTTGATGAACGAGCGGAAGTCTTCGCGCTCGGCCAGGGTGTCCTCGAACTCGGCCCGCTTCGGCAGGCCCGGGATCTTCTGCTCCAGCGCCTGCGCCCAGAGGGCGTCGAAGAGCCCGTCGATGCCGGCGCGGCGCACCTCGTTGCGGCGGGCGCCGCGGGGCAGCGCCCGGGTCCGGATCCGGTCCAGCGCGTTGCGGTCGAGCCGCAGCAGGGTGCCCCGGTAGAGCAGGCGCAGCGAGGTCGGGCCGTCGGGCACCGCGTCGTGGGAGGCCCGCTCGAGCACCCGGCGGATCCGCAGCGAGCCCTTGACCGCCGCGACCGGGCCCGGGTCGGTGCGGGTCGCCGACCAGCCCGGCACCAGCGTGCCGAGCGAGCGCAGCGTCGCCGACTCCTCGCCCAGCGACGGCAGCACCGACGCGATGTATTCGACGAAGACGGTCGACGGGCCGACCACCAGGATGCCGCCGCCGGCGAAGCGGTTGCGGTCGGAGTAGAGCAGGTAGGCGGCGCGGTGCAGGGCCACCGCGGTCTTGCCGGTGCCGGGGCCGCCGGACACGATCGTGACGCCGCCGCCGGGGGACCGGATGGCCTGGTCCTGCTCCTGCTGGATGGTGGCCACGATGTCGCGCATGCCGCGCCCGGTCGCCTTCGACAGCGAGGCGAGCAGCGCGCCGTCGCCGACCACCCGCATCTGCTCGGGCGCCGCGTCGGGGTCGAGCAGGTCGTCTTCGATGCCGGTGACCTTCTCGCCGGACGACTGGATCATGCGCCGCCGGATCACGCCCTGCGGCTCGGCCGCTGTCGCCTGGTAGAACGCCGCCGCCGCGGGTGCCCGCCAGTCGACCACCAGGGTCTCCGCGTTCTCGCCGCGGACGCCGAGCCGGCCGACGTGGAAGCTGGCGCCGCCGAGCAGGTCGAGCCGGCCGAACACCAGCCCTTCGTGTTCGGCGTCGAGCAGGTAGCGCCGCCGGGCGGCGTGGAAAACGAACGCGTCACGTTCGACCAGCGCGCCGAAATTGCCGACCGACGCCTGCCGGTAGCCCTCGCGCTCCGCGCGCGCGGCCTCCGTGCGCAGCTCGGCGACCCGGGCGTAGACCCGGTCGACGTGCTTCTGCTCGGTCGCGATCTCCTGCTGGAGGGTGGTGACGTCGGTCAAGCGGACTGCTCCTCGCGCGATGGAATCGGCCACGGGTCGCGCGGCCAACCCGAACGAGAGTACGGGTCATCGGGACGGGACGAATCGGTAACCGGGTCGATGTGCCCGTCCTCGCACCTCGATAGGATTGTGGTCGAGCCCTTACGGTGGTGCGGTGTCCCATCAACGATGGATGATTTACGGCGCCAACGGCTACACCGGCGACCTCGTCGCCCGGCTGGCCGTCAGCCGCGGCTCCCGCCCGCTGCTCGCGGGCCGCAACGCCGCCGCCGTCCGTGCCCTCGCCGACGAGCTCGGCCTCGACCACGTCGTCTTCGACCTGCGTGACCCCGCCGCGACCCGGCAACACCTCGCCGAGGTCGACGTGGTCGCGCACTGCGCCGGCCCGTTCGTGGCCACCTCCGGCCCGATGGTGCAGGCCTGTCTCGACACCGGCACCCACTATCTCGACGTGACCGGCGAGCATCCGGTGTTCGAGGCCGTGCTGGCCCGTGACGCCGACGCCCGGGCTGCCGGGGTGGTGCTGCTGACCGGGGCCGGTTTCGATGTCGTACCCACGGACTGCCTGGCCAATCTCCTGCACGCGGCGTTGCCCGACGCGACGGCCCTGGAGTTGGCGTTCGCGGCGCCGGGCGGGCTGAGCCGGGGCACCGCGACCACCGGGCTGGCGATGAACGCCAAGGGCGGCTGGCGGCGGATCGCCGGCACCCTGGTGCCCACCCCGATCGGCACCCCGGCCCGCGACGTGCCGTTCCCGTCGAAGGTCCGCCGGGTCGGTTCCGTGCCGTGGGGCGACCTGGTCACTGCGCACCACTCGACCGGGATCGCCGACATCGTCGTCTACACCCGCACCGCCGCGCCCGGCCTGCTCCAGAAGCTGATCCGCTTCGCCCCGGTGCGGGCGCTGGCCGCCCGGGCGATCAAGCGGCAGCCGCCCGGCCCGTCGGCGGAGACCCGCGCGGCGACGAAGTGCGAGGTCTGGGGCGAGGTGCGCAATGCGGCCGGAGAGGTCCGCACGGCGACGCTGACCGGCCCCAACGCCTACGACCTGACCGCCGACGCGATGCACCGGGCGGCCGAGCACCTGCTGGCCGGCACCGGCGGCCGGGCCGGCGGCGCCGTGGAAGCGGGTGCGCACACCCCGGCGACCGCCTTCGGCCACGATTTCGTGAAAAGCCTCGACCGGGTCCTGGTGAGCGAGCCGTCCGGCGGCCGGTAGGTCGGCTGCGCAGTCAGGCGGCCTGAAGGTCGGCCGGGTCCAGATAGTCGCCCTGGGCCGCCCGGACCACCTCGGCCAGGGCGGCCGTGACGATCGCCGGGCGCTCCAGCATCAACATGTGCCCGGCGCCCGGGCAGACGGTGAGCTCGGCGTCGGGCAGCGCGCCGGCGATCGACTCGGCGCACGCCGGGGGAGTGAGCCGGTCGCGGTCGCCGACCAGCGCCGCGGCCGGCAGGTTGCCGAGCGCGGCCAGGGTGGTCAGCCGCTGCTGCTCGCCGACCGACGAGCGGAACGCGCCGATCGCGGTGAGCTGCGCCCGGGCCACCGCGGCGGTGGTGACGATCAGGTCCTCGGAAGCGCACCGGTTGCCGAACAGCAGCCAGCGCAGCGAGGGGGCCAGCGCGCGCAGCAGGTAGCGGTGCACCCGCCAGGAGCCGCCCCGGGCCAGGATGCCGGCGCCGGTGGTCTCGGCGAGGCGGATGATGCGGGTGATCCGCGGCGGCAGCCCGTACGCCGTGTGGGTGTGTCCTTCAGCGGTTGTCGAGATGAAGACCAGTCCCGCCACCCGCTGCGCGAACATCCGCGGGTGCCCGTGGGCGAACTCCATGATCGTCATGCCGCCCAGCGAGTGGCCGGCGAGGACGATGGGGCCGGTGGGAGCGATCGCGGAGATCACCTCGGCCAGGTCGTCGCCGAGTTGGGCGAGGGTCGCGCCCGGCCGGCTGGTGTCGTCGGAGCGGCCGTGGCCGCGGGCGTCGTAGGCGACCAGCCGCACCGGCGTGCCCAGCGCCTCCGGGAGCCCCGTGAGCTGGCGGTGCCAGGTGCGGGTGTCCAGGGTCCAGCCGTGCAACAGGAAGACCGTCACCGGTGCGTCGTCGGCTCCGCTCACCTCGACGTGAAGCCGCACGCCGTCGGGCAGTGTCACTGTGGTCCGCTCCGGCATGGTCACCTCCCGTGCGAGGATTCCCCACCGATGTTCACCATCACACATACCGAGCAGTAACAATCATGCCTTAAGCTGCGTTCAGGCCGCCAGATTAAAGATCCGGTATCACCCGGTATCGACGAAACTACGCCAAATGGGCAGGTCGGCAGGGCGTAGCAACGTAAAGAAAAGCATCAATTACCGACGGTAGCCTCGACACGAGACCGGTTCACCTGTTGAAGTAAGGACTCGGTCTGCACAACGGGAGGCTGGGTGGACGAGCTGATCGCGGAGGCAAAAGAGGTCGCGACCGCCGCCGCGGCCCGGCTGGGCATCAGCGTGCGGGAGTTACGTGATCCCGCGGCGCATGAGGAAGCGGCCCAGTTGTTCGGCAGGATCTGGCGGGCAGACTCACCCAGCCAGCTACTCGACGCGCGGATGATGCGCGCGCTCGCGTACGCCGGCAACTATGTGGTGGGCGCCTTCCGGGAAGACACGCTGATCGGCGCGGCCGTCGCGTTCTTCGGCATCGACCACCTGCACTCGCACATCACGGGTGTCGACCCGGCGACCCAGAGTCGCGGCGCCGGGCACGCCATCAAGCTGCATCAACGCGCCTGGGCACTGGATCGGCGGATCGAGTCGGTGCACTGGACGTTCGACCCGCTGGTCGGCCGCAACGCCTACTTCAACCTGCACAAGCTCGGCGCCCGCGCGGTCAAATACCTGCCCGACTTCTACGGCCGGATGACCGACGGGATCAACGCCGGCGACGCCACCAGCGACCGCCTCTACATCCAGTGGGACGTCGCGTCACCGGAAGCGATCGCCGCCGCCGCGGGCGACACCCGGGAGATCAACATGCAGGCGGTGTACGCCGCCGGCGCGGAAGTGGCCCTCGCCCGCGACGACTTCGGTCGCCCGAGCCCCGGCAAGGCGATCTACGACGGCCGGCCGCTGCTGGTCGCCGTGCCGCTCGACATCGAAGCCATGCGGGGCACCGACCCGCCACTCGCCGTCGCGTGGCGGAGAGAGGTCGGTGACGCGCTGTGCGCGGCATTCGAAGCCGGTTACCGGATCGCGGGGATGGCCCGCGACGGTTGGTACGTCATGGAAGCTGAATAGAGGACGTCTTAGTGAACCTCCGTGGTCTCGAGCTCCGCCGCATCGCGATGCCGCTGGTGAGCCCCTTCCGCACCTCGTTCGGCACCGAGACCGCACGCGACGTGCTGCTGGTTCGCGCGGTCGGCGAGACCGCGGAGGGCTGGGGCGAATGCGTCGCGATGTCCGAACCGCTCTACTCCAGCGAACACGTCGACGGCGCGGCCGAGGTGATCCGCCGCTTCCTGCTGCCCGAGGTGATCGCGCTCGCCAAAGCCGCCGAGCTCACCGTCCCCCGGCTGGAAGCGGCCCTCGACCGGATCAAGGGCCACCCGATGGCCAAGGCCGCCCTGCTGACCGCGCTGCTCGACCTGTCGCTGCGCGACTCCGGCACGTCGTTCGGCGCCTACCTCGGCGCCGTCCGCACCTCGGTGCCGGCCGGCGTCTCGGTCGGCATCATGTCGTCGATCCCCGCCCTGCTCGACGCCGTCGACGGCTACAAGGCGCAGGGCTACGTGCGGATCAAACTCAAGATCGAGCCCGGCTGGGACGTCGAGCCAGTCCGCGCCGTCCGCGAGCGCTTCGGTGACGACCTGCTCCTCCAGGTCGACGCCAACACCGCCTACACCCTGGCCGACGCCCGCCAGCTCGCCCGGCTCGACCCGTTCGACCTGCTGCTGATCGAGCAGCCGCTGCCGGAAGACGACCTGCGCGGCCACGCCGCGCTGGCCCGGCTGATCCGCACGCCCGTCTGCCTCGACGAGTCGATCACCTCGGCCCGGGCCGCGGCCGACGCGATCGCGCTGGGCGCCACCTCGGTGGTCAACGTCAAGCCCGGCCGGGTCGGCGGCTACCTGGAGGCCAGGCGGGTGCACGACGTCTGCGCCGCACACGGCGTGCCGGTCTGGTGCGGCGGGATGCTGGAGACCGGCCTGGGCCGCGCGGCCAACGTGGCACTCGCGGCCCTGCCCAACTTCACCCTGCCCGGCGACACGTCGGCGTCGGACCGCTATTTCGCCCGCGACATCACCGAGCCGTTCGTGCTCGACGGCGGCCGCGTCGCCGTGCCCAGCGGCCCGGGCCTGGGCGTGTCGCTCGACCTCGACTATCTGGCGGAGATCACCACGTCGACGGAATGGCTGCCGCTGTCGTGAGCCGCGCCCGTCTCACCGCGCCCGAGTTCCAGCGCGGCGAGCACGATGCCGGCCAGGCTGATCACGATCGCCAGCGCCGCGATGACAAGCGCCACCGTCACCAGCAGGCTGCGCTGCTCCTCCTGCTGCTGCGCCGAGGCGACCGGTCCGCGCGGATGGTGCACGAACAGACGCTACGTCCCCCTTGGCATGCCTGGTATTCGCCGTTCGAGTGACACCGCCGGGCCTCAACCGGCGCCGTCGTAGGCCCGCTGGTTGCCCCGGATCTCGGCGTGGTGGTCGGCGGACCAGTCGGCCAGCGCCAGCACCGTCGACAGCAACGAGTCACCGAGCGGCGTGAGCCGGTATTCCACCCGCGGCGGCACCTCGGCGAAGGCCCGCCGGCCGACCAGCCCGTGCCGCTGCAACTGCTTGAGGGTCAGCGTGAGCATCCGCTGCGAGACACCGGGAATCGCGGCGGCCAGGTCGGAGTAGCGGACCGGCCCGTCGGCCAGCGTGCCGATGATCAGCACGCTCCACTTGTCGCCGACGAGATCGAGGATCTCGCGGATGAAGGCGGCATCGTCGTCGCCCCACCGCGCACAGGGCCCGGGCACCCGCCGGACGCTGGCGCGCGAGTTGCTGGGCTGTCGGCCAACCATCTCCGCTCCCTTCCGCGCACACCAATGTGCCTTTTGCAGACGTTCCGACACTAACCCATGATGGGCCTACACACAGAAAGTAAGAATCGTAAGGAGCTGCGCCGATGAAGATCGAATTCTGGTCGGACATCATCTGCCCGTTCTGCGGTCTGACCGATCACCGGCTCCGGCGGGCGATCGAGCGCTTCGCACACGGCGCGTCGGTCGAGGTCGTGCACCGGTCGTTCCAACTCCACCCCGACCTGCCGCGGACCGGCGTCACCCAACGCGAGCTGATCACCATGGCCGGCGCGCCGGCCAGCACCGTCGAGCAGGTCCTGCGCCCGATCGAGCGGGCCGCGCACGCCGAGGGCCTGGACCCCTACCGGGCGGTCGACCGCACCCTCGGCCCGACCGACTTCGCCCACGAGTTGCTGGCCTACGCCACCGACCAGGGCCGCGGCGCCGAGACCTGGGCCGCGATGTTCCGCGCGCACTTCGGCACGGCCCGCAAGCTGTGGACCCGCGAGGAGGTGCTCGACTTCGCCGGGGAAATCGGCCTCGACGGAGCCGGCCCGGCCCTGCACGACCGCCGCTACCGGGACCGGGTCGCAGCCGACCAGCACGCGGCCCTGAGCCTCGGTGCCAGCGGCGCCCCGTTCCTGGTCTTCGACGACACCTACGCGGTCCCCGGCGCCCTGGAAACCGACCGCCTCGTCGCCGTGCTGGAGCAGGTCTGGGCGGCGAGTCACCGAGCCCTCCCGGTGATCGCCGCGTCAGGCGACACCTGCGGAGTCGACGGCTGCTACTGAACGTGGCCATACATGTTTTTACATGTACGCACATGCAAAAACATGTACTCCCGAAAAGGACACCGGGACATCGGCGCGACACGCCGACATCGCCAGCGCCCGGGAGAGCAGCGCCCGCAGAGCGCTCACCCCACAGCGCGCGGGCTAGGTGCGGTGCGGCGGAGCCGAGGTGGTGACGGCTCCGGACTGCTTGATGTGGCGGACCAGGGGAGCGGTTTCGACGCGGTCGACGCCGTCCAGCGCGCCGATCTTCTCGGTCAGATAGGTGTAGAGGCCGGTCATGTCGTGGCAGACCACGGTCGCGACCAGGTTGGTTGGGCCTGTTGTCGCCGCCGCGAAGACGATCTCCTCGTGGCCGGCAATCGCGGCGCCTACCGCCGCCACCCGGGACGGTGCCACCGATAGCCAGAGCAGCACCCGGGCGCGGAAGCCGAGCACGTCGGGGTCGACGTCGACGTCGTAGAACAGCGCGCCCGAGCCGGTCAGGTCGTGCAGGCGGCGGCGGACCGTCGTCTCGGCCCAGCCGGTTGCCGCCGCCAACTCCGGGAAGCCCAGCCGGCCGTCGTGGGCCAGTGCGGCCAGCAGCGGGCGGTCGTCGTCGGTCAGGCGGGGCGGCCCGGGCGCGGTGTGCGGAGCCGGCGTCAGTGCGGCGATCTGGGCCGGGGTCAGTGAGTTGTCGCGCTGGTCGGCGCCGACCGCGCCGCCGGCGAAGTGGTGGATCATGCAGTGCGCGCTCACCGAGATCAAGCGCGGCGTGCGGGGGAGCCGGTCCAGCAGGAGGGCGTCGCGGTCGGCGGTCGCCGGTAGCTGCACGTTGGCGGCGATCTCGGTGCCGCCCGAGGTCAGGCTCACCCAGCCGGTGTCGCTGCGCCGGGCCAGCGCCGCCGCGATCGCTCCCGCCGCGTCGGGGGTGGTGCGCAAACGGAGGAGCCACATCTCGTAGCCCAGCGCGATCGGGTTGGGTAGGCCGGCCACCCGCACGCCGGCGCCCTCGCGCAGCCGCCGGTAGCGCCGGGCGACGGTCTGGTCGGAGACACCGAGCACCGCGCCGATCTCGCGGTAGCCGGCCCGCCCGTTGACCCGCAGCGCGTGGATGATCTGGCGGTCGAGCGCGTCGATTTCCACCCCGCAACCCTAGGCCGTTGTCGAGATCCGCCGGAACCTGCCGCAGATGTGGTGCCGGAGAAGCCATTCTCGGCACCGTTCGCCCATGCGCAAATGGTCACCGCTGATCGCGGTCTGCCTCGGCACCTTCCTGCTGCTCGTCGACGTCACCATCGTGGTCGTCGCCCTGCCCGCCATCGCCGGCCAGTTCGACGCCGGGCTGGCCGACCTGCAATGGGTCCTCGACGGGTACGCCCTCGCCCTCGCCGCCCTCGTCCTCGGCGCCGGGTCGCTCGCCGACCGTTACGGGCGGCGCCGGGCCTACCTCGGCGGGCTCGTTCTGTTCGCCACCGCCTCGCTGCTCTGCGCCGTGGCGCCCAACGAGCAGGCACTGGTCGCCGCCCGGGTGTTGCAGGGCGTCGCGGGCGCCGCGATGTTCGCCACCACCGTGGCCATCCTCAACGTCACCTATCGCGGGCGCGACCGCGGTGTCGCGTTCGGCGTCTGGGGCGCGGTCAACGGCGCGGCGGCCGCGGCCGGGCCGATCGTCGGCGGGCTGCTCACCGAGCACCTCGGGTGGCGCTGGATCTTCCTGGTCAACCTGCCGGTGTGCCTGGTCGCGGTCTGGTTCACCCGGCGCGGCGTGATCGAGTCGCGCGGCGCACAGGGCCGGTTCGACCTGGCCGGCACGCTGGCCTTCACGGTCGCCGCCGGCGCGGTCACGCTCGGGCTGATCCAGGGCGGCAGCGCCGGCTGGACCGATCCGTCGACGCTGGTCGCGTTCGCCGTGAGCCTGGTCGCCGCCGTCGTCTTCGTCGCGGTCGAGCGCCGCTCCGACCACCCGATGCTCGACCTGGGCCTGTTCCGCCGGCCGGCGTTCAGCGCCCTGATCGCGGCGGCGCTGTTGACCCAGGCGGCGGCGTTCGCCTACCTGCCGTACACGATGGTCTGGTTGCAACAGGTCCTCGGCAACGGACCGGTCCGCGCGGGTCTGGTCGGCGCGCTCCCGATGGCGGCCGCGGCCCTGCTCGTCGGCGCGTTCGCCGGGCACCGGCTCCAGCGGATCGCGCCCCGGGTCACCGTCGGCGGCGGCCTGCTGCTGATCGCCGCCGGCAACCTGCTCCAGTCCTTTCTCGACTCCGGCAGCACCGGGAGCGCGCTGGTGCCCGGCCTGATCGTCGTCGGCCTCGGCGTCGGCACCGTCCTGCCGGCACTGTCGTCGGCGGTGCTCGCCGCCGTGCCGCGGGAGCGCAGCGGGATGGCCGGCGGCGCGCTCAACACGTTCCGCCAACTCGGGTTCGCGCTAGGCGTGGCCGTCTTCGGCGCGGTGTTCGAGCACCAGGCCGGCGCGGGCGATCCGGTCGGCGGCCTGACCGCGACCGTCACCGTCGCCGCGGCGACCGCGCTGGCCGCCGGCGTGCTGGTGCTGATCCTCGTCCGCGGCCGGACGGGTCCGGACCAGGTAGGCCGCACCGGCGACGAGCAGGCCAACGCCCCACAGCGTGTAGGCGGGTAGCGCCACCGCGAGGAACCAGTCGCCGTCGATGTCGCCGCGGGCCCAGGCCGCTACTCCGCCGATGCCGAAGTAGCCGGTCAGGCCCGCGCCGACGAACAGGGCCGGACCGAGCACCAGCCAGCGCGGGACGCGGCGGCCGGCCAGCAGCGGTACCCAGGCCGGCCAGATCCGGCCCCAGCCGTGCACCAGCGCCAGCGGCAGCAGCGTGCCGGCCAGGGTCAACAGACCGACGAACAGCAGCAGGTACGCCCACGGGGTGTCCGCCGACCGGCTGCGCAGGAATCCGTGCAGCACCTCGGCACCGAGCCGGGCGACGCAACTGGCCACGACGGTGTACGCCGCGGCAAAGGCCCACCAGGGAGTCGCCGCGACCGCCGCCCGGCGGCCCCAGGCCCGCACCGCTACCGCGCCGGTCAGCCAAGCGAGCACCGCGCCCGAGCCCTGGGCCAGCGTGGTGGCCACGTCCCGGCCGGACACCGGTGCGCCGAACAGGGCGCCGCACACCTGGACGAGCATTATCGGAAACATGAACGAGTAGGCGACGGCCGCGGCGGTCACGGCCCAGCCGAGCAGCGCGCTCCACCGGCCGCGCAGGAACACGGCGACGAGGGCTCCAGCGCCGATGGCGACCGGGAGCCAGCCCGTCGGCAGGAACGACTCGCCCGGCGACCGGAAGTCCGGCGGCCCGGTCACCGCCCAGACGGCGTGCACGACGGTGTAGACGGCGGCCCAACCGGCCGCGACGAACGACAAGCGCCTCATGCCGAGAACTCTCGGTGGCGCGCGGGACCGGGTCACCCCACCGGGGTGGGAACCGCCTCCCCCGGCGGGGGGACACGAAAGAGCGCCCCGGCACTGCCGGGGCGCTCTCGTTGGTGACTCAGGCCTCGAAGATGCCCGCGTCGACCAGACGCTTCTCGGTCACGTCCCAACCGTGCGACGGGAAGGCCGCGGCCAGGCCGTTGAGCTCGGCGCGGATCTTCGCGGCGTGACCGGCACCGGCCAGCACCTTGATCTCCTCGACGAACGCGTCGGAGTCGGTGCGCAGGTGGTTGGTCTTGCCGTTGGTCAGGTTGCGGACGTAAACGAACTTCCCGTTGTTGAGCGGGATCAGGTACTTGAACTCGCCGAGCACGCTCAGAGCGCCGCCGGCACCGGCCTGGCCGGCCCGGACGGACGCGCGCGCGGTCTTGGAGGTGTTGCTCGCCACGGGGGACTCCTTGCAAGGTGCGCGGTACAGGGATTTGGACCGGAGGGGCCCAGTGAAGGGTACACCAGCGGGTGGATCGGCCATCCGGACCAATCGTCCCAACCAGTTTTCCGATTCCCTGGCGCAACATCGGCCCCAGGCGTCATCATGATTGCTGACCACTCGCGGATCGAGGTCGTAGGGGAAGACGCACCTCGGGTCTTCGGGAGGTCACCGTGCCAACGCGTGGCGTCGTTTACGTCCACTCGACCCCGCTCGCCGTGTGCCCACACGTCGAGTGGGCGATCGCGCGCGTCCTCACCGCGCCGGTCACACTGCACTGGAGCGCGCAGCCCGTCGATCCGGGCGCCCGCCGCACCGAGTGCAGCTGGACCGGGCGCGCGGGGACCGGCGCCGAGCTGGCTGCTGCCCTCCGGCAGTGGCCCATGATCCGTTTCGAGATCACCGAAGAGCCCAGCCCGGGCTGTGACGGTGAACGCTTCATGTTCGTGCCCGGCCGCGGCCTGTTCCGGGCCACCGCCGGTGTCGCGGGCGACATCCAGCTCGGCGAAGACCGGCTCCGGGCCATCATGGCGAGCTCGCGCGCCCCCGAGGCGCTCCAGCACGCCCTCGACAAGGCGCTCGGCACGGCCTGGGACGGCGAACTCGAGCCCTACCGCTACGCCGGCGACGGGGCACCGGTGACGCTGCTCACCCGCGTGGGCTGATCGCCCTTGCCGTCCCCGAAGGGACGACCTCGAAACCGCCCACCGCGCACCACCGCCGACCAGGGGCTGCTGCTTCGTGCGAATTCCGGACCGACCGTATTGCCCGGTTGACTTGCTCATTTCGCAACGGTCTGGCCATCATTGCTCGATGGCCTCCCCCCGGAGCCGCCTCGCGTTACTTCTCGCCGCGGTTGTGGCCGCGATCCTTGTGGCCATCACCGCATGCGGCAAGCCGGCGCCCCGCGCGGCAGCACCGTCCTCGTCCCCGCCCTCCGCGGCGGCGACGGCGCCCGCCCCGAGCCCGAGCACCGGCAGCGATCCCGCCAGCCGCGCGGCCGCACTGGTCAAGACACTCTCCGACGAGCAGCTCGCCGGCCAGGTGCTGATGCCCTACGCCTACGGCAGCTCGGCGACCGACGTGAGCGCGGCCTCCGCGGCCGGCAACCAGAAGCTCGGCAAGGTCGACACCCCCGCGCAGATGGTGCAGAAATATCACCTGGGCGGGCTGATCCTGGTCGGCTTCTCCGCCGACGACCCCACGTCGACCAACCAGGCCACCACCAACGTCGACAACCCGAAGCAGATCACCGCCCTGACCGGCGGCGTGCAGCAGGCGGCCGGCGGCCAGGCGCCCATCCTCATCGGCACCGACCAGGAGTTCGGCACGGTCACCCGGATCAAGACCGGCGTAACGGTGCTGCCCAGCGCGATGGCGCTCGGCGCGGCCAACCAGCCCAAGGCGACACAGCAGGGTTGGTCGGTGGCCGGCGACGAGCTGCGCGCGATGGGGCTCAACGTCGACTTCGCCCCCGACTCCGACGTGCTCAGCACCGCCGACGGCGGCGTGATCGGGTCGCGCTCGTTCGGTGGCGACCCGAAGGCGGTCGGCGACCAGGTCGCCGCCTCGGTCAAGGGCCTCCAGTCGGCCGGCGTCGCCGCCACGCTCAAGCACTTCCCCGGGCACGGCAGCACCGCCTCCGACTCGCACACCGCCCTGCCGGTGATCAGCAAGAGCAAGGCCGACCTCGACAAGACCGACCTGGTGCCGTTCAAGTCCGGCATCGACGCCGGGGCGCAGCTCGTGATGAGCGGTCACCTCGACGTGAAGTCGATCGAGCCGGGCGTGCCCGCCTCGTTCTCGCACAAGGCGCTCGTCGACGTGCTCCGCGGCCAGCTCGGGTTCAAGGGCGTCGTGGTCACCGACGCGCTCAACATGGAGCCGGCCGAGCAGTGGCCGGCCGGCGAGGCCGCCGTCCGGGCCCTCAACGCCGGCAACGACCTGCTGCTGATGCCGCCGAGCGTCGACGGTGCCTACAACGGCCTGCTCAACGGGCTGCACGACGGCTCGCTGAAGAAGGACCGGCTGGTCGAGGCGGCGACGCGCGACCTGACCCTGCGCTTCTCACTCGCCGACGCCCAGGCCGGCCCCGACCACAACGTGCTCGCCGCCCAGTCGCACCTCAGCGTCGCCAGCGGCCTGGCCGGCGCGGCGGTCACCCAGCTCCGTGGCCAGTGCGCGGCACCGGTCAAGGGCCCGGTCTCGGTGACCACCTCGGGCGGTCGCGCCACCAGCAAGGCAACCCTGGAGAAGGCGCTGAAGAGCGCCGGCGTCCAGGTCGTGCCGAGCGGCGGCCGGGTGGTGCACCTCGTCGGTTACGGCGACGGCCCGGGCGACCTCAACCCGAAGGCCGACGTGACGGTCGCGATGGACACGCCCTACATCCTCGGTAGCGCCACGTCGCCGACGCTGGTGGCCACCTACTCGTCGACGCCCGACTCGCTGAAGGCCCTCGCCCAGGTGCTTGCCGGAAAGCAGAAGCCGACGGGAAAGTCGCCCGTGCCAGTGCCCGGTTTGCCCCGTAGCGTGTGCTGATTTAACCCTCCGCAACTGATACGGTTCCCCCGTTCGGAGCGCGGAGGGAGCACAGGCGCGATGGGTCAGCAGGATCCGGCACTCTCCGTTGTGGTGCCGATGTTCAACGAGGAAGGCGTGCTGCCGCTGCTCGCGGAGCGGTTGCGCACGGTCCTCGACGGGCTGGCCGAGCCCTACGAGGTGGTCGCCGTCGACGACGGGAGCACCGACGCCACCGCGGCGGGGTTGCACGGGCTCCGGGCCCGCTGGCCGCAACTGCGGGTGATCCGCCTGCGCCGCAACAGCGGCCACCAGGCGGCGCTGATCGCGGGCCTGATGCGGGCCCGCGGCAGCTATGTGGTCAGCATCGACGCTGACCTCCAGGACCCGCCGGAGACCATCGCGGAGATGCTCGCCCTGGCCCGGTCGGAAAACCTCGACATCGTCTATGGCGTACGCGCCGACCGCAGCTCCGACACCGCGTTCAAGCGGCTCACCGCCGGCGCCTACTACCGGATGATGCGCCGCCTCGTCGGCAAGCAGGTGCCCGCGCAGGCCGGCGACTTCCGGTTGCTCAGCCGGGTCGCCGTGGAAGCGCTGCGTGACCTGCCCGAGCGCACCCCGGTGCTGCGCCTGGTGGTGCCCTGGCTCGGCTTCCCGAGCGGCGAGGTGCGCTTCCTGCGCGCCGAGCGGGCCGCGGGCCGCACCAAATATCCGTTCTCCCGGATGCTCGCCCTGGCCGCCGACAGCGTGACCAGCTTCTCGGCGGCGCCGCTGCGGGTGGCGACCTGGCTGGGCCTGGTCGGTGTCGCGGTCTGCGGGCTGCTGGTGATCGCGGTGCTGGCCGCGTTCGTCTCCGGCCGCACGGTCTCCGGCTGGCCGTCGATCCTGGTCGCCGTGCTGTTCCTCGGGGCCGTCCAGTTGCTCTGCCTCGGCCTGCTCGGCGAATACGTGGCCCGGATCTACACGGCGGTGCAGGCCCGGCCGGCCTACTTCGTGGCCACCGACAGCGATCCCGGCGACGCCGGCGACCCTGGTGCCGCACCGGAACAGCGTCGCACCGGCGACGATCCGGCCGTGCTGGCGGACAGCCTGCGGTGACCGCTCCACCCGACCACCCCACGTCCCCGCCGGCACAGCAGAGCGTGCCCGCCCCCGCCGGCTCGGGCTCCTCCGCTGCCGGCGAGGCCGGTCGCGCGTATCCCCTCCTGCGTTTCCTGCCCTTCGTGGCGACGGTGCTCTACGTCGCGGCGGTCCTGATCGCCGCGGACACCGCCGTTCTCGACCTGGTCAAATACGCGCTCTACCTGGCGCTCGCGCTGATGCTGCCGGGCACGCTGGTCTACCGGGCGCTGCGCCGCACGCCGCACTCGCTGATCGACGACCTCGCGATGGGCACGGCCGTCGGCCTCGTGCTGGAACTGCCGGCCTGGACGCTGGTCTCGGTGCTCGACATCCGCGGCGTGCTGTGGGCCTGGCCGCTGGTCGTGGTCGCGCTGTTCGCGGCGGTGCCCCGGCTGCGGCGGCACTTCCTGGTGCGCGACGGCTACACCCTGGCGCCGCTGGGCTTCTCGTGGGCGGTGGGGGGCGCGGTCGCGTTCTTCACGACCTATCTGTCGTCGACGTTCCTCGAGCGCAACCCGATCCTGCCGACCTCCGAGGACACCCGGCAGTATCTCGACCTGGCCTACCAGTTGTCGCTGGCGGGCGAGGCGAAATACCAGTTCCCGCTGCACGTGCCGCAGGTCGCCGGCGAGCCGCTGTTCTACCACTGGTTCGGCTACGCGCACATGGCGTCGACCAGCATGATCGCCGGGATCGACCTGCCCGTGGTCGCGCTGCGGCTGGCGATCCCGTTCCTGTGCGCGCTGGCGATCCTGCTGACCGCGGTGGTCGGCTGGCGGATCAGCGGCCGGGCACTGGTCGGCGCGGTCGCGGCGGCGCTGTTCTTCGTCATCGGCGAAACCAACTTCACCGACCCGGTCACGATGCCGTTCGGCACCCAGAGTTCGTTCGTCATCTGGCACGGCATGTCGATGATCTACTCCTGGGTGCTGCTGATCGCGCTGATCGGCGTGATCTGCGGGCTGATCACCGGGGTCCTGGGCCGGGGCGGTTTCGTGCTCGCGTTCCTGCTGCTGCTCGCCTCCAGCGGCGCGAAGGCCAGCTCGCTGCCGGTGGTGGCGGTCGCCCTGCTGGTGACCTTCGTCGTCGTGCTGGCGGTGCGCCGCCGGGTCCCGTGGACGCTGCTGATCCTCGGCGTGTTGACCGGCGCCGCCCAGCTCTTCGCCCTGGCGGTGCTGTTCCGGTTCCAGTCCTACGGCGTGACGCCCGAGCCGTTCTGGAGCTTCGAGCGGTTCTGGACCCCGGCCGACGGCCCGACCTGGCTCGCGGTGCTCTCGGTGGTGTTCGCGTTCCTGGTCAACATGCAACTGCGCGCGGTCGGCATCGTGCCGCTGCTCTGGCTGCGCCGCGGCCGCCTCGACCCGACCCAGGTGTTCCTGCTCGCGGGCGGCATCGGCGGCCCGCTGATCTACCTGATGGTCAAGCAGCCCGGCGACGGCAACCAATACTTCACCCGCTCCGGCTTCACCTTCGCGGTGCTGCTCTCCGCGTGGGGCTACGCGATGGTCTACGACCGCGCCAAGCTCTCCCGCGCCGGCCGGACCCTGCTGGCCGTCGAGACGCTCGCGTTCGCGATCGTGCTGGTGGTCGCCCAGTTCAAGCTGGCCGGCCCGGCCGAGGCGTCGGTGCCGCCGCAGGCGATCGACCCGCTGACGCCGCTGCTGCGCTGGTCGCTGGTGCTCGCCGCGGCCGGTCTGGTGGTGGCGGCGCTCTGGCCGGCGCTGAGCCGTTGGCAGCCCGCGCTGCGCGGCACCGGCGGCGTGGTCGCGCTGACGGCCATCCTGGTCGTCGGTGCGCCCGGCCTGATCATGGACATGCGCAAGTCGGAACGGTTCTCCAACGGCGGCGCCTACGCCACCGTCTCGCTGCCGAAGTCGCGCGTCGACGCGGCCCGCTGGCTGCGCGACCACAGCGCGCCGACCGACGTGGTGGCCACCAACGCGCACTGCATCAACGCGCCGACCGACGGCTACTGCGACCCTCGGTCGTTCTGGCTCTCGGCCTACGCGGAGCGCCGGGTGCTGGTCGAGGGCTGGGCGTTCGCGCCGCGGGTCTCCTCGTCAGGCTCGTGGGCGTTCTGGGACCCGGCCCTGCTGGCCCGCAACGACGCCGCGTTCACCACGCCCACGGCGGCGTCGCTGACCTCGTTGGCCAACGACGACAAGGTGCACTGGCTGGTCGCCGACCGCCAGGTCGCCATGGAGTCACCGGAACTGCGGATCCTGGCCAACCTGCGCTACGACAACGGCCGGATCTTCATCTACGAACTGCGCTGAAATCCGTTCGCGGCTTTGTGGCGCGCGCTCTAGCGTGCCGTCATGGCGTATCGACACCCGGCCGCGTTCCTGCTCGGCATGGAAGGGCTCGCGCTGCACCGGGCGTTCGCGGGGGAGTTCGACGCCGCGTTCGTCGAAGCCCGGCTCGCCGAGGTGCGGGCCATCCTGGCGGCCGACGAGCGTGGCTCGCTCGGCGCCGGCGATCACGTCGGTGAGACGGACACGGTCGCGGGCTACCGGATCTGGGCGCGCACCTACGACGAGCCCGGCAACCCGCTGATCGACGTCGAGGAGCCCGTCGTGCGCGAGTTGCTGGCCGGGCTGGCACCGGGCCGCGCGGTCGACGCGGCGTGCGGCACCGGGCGGCACGCCTTTTCGTTGGCGGCCGCCGGGCACGCCGTCGTCGGTGTCGACAGTTCCCCCGACATGCTGGCCGTGGCGCGGCGCACCGTGCCGGGGGCGCTGTTCGTGCGCGGCGACGCGCGCCGGCTGCCGGTCGCCGACGGTTCCGTCGACCTGGTCACCTGCGCGCTGGCGCTGACCCATCTGCCGGCGCTGGAGCCGGCGTTCGCCGAGTTCGCCCGGGTGCTGCGCCCCGGCGGGCACCTGGTCACCTCCGACATCCACTGGCAGTCGCTCTACCTGGGCGGCATCGCGTCCACGGTGGACGATTCCGGCGTCGAGTCGCGAATGCCGGCGAGCCGGTTCCGCCCTTCTGACTACGTCACCGCCGCGCTGGGTGCCGGGCTCACGGTGCGGGCCTGCCGCGAGCCGCGCTGGCCGCGCAGCGCCGAGGGCGGCGGGCCGTTCCTGCGCGCCTGGGCGGCCGAGGCGGTCGACGCCGCCTACGAGAACACGCCCGCCGCGATCATCTGGAAGTTCCAGCGGTAGACAGTGTCTACGGCGCTCTGGTAGACACTGTCTATGAGCGATGACGGTTTGCGCGACAAGCTCGTCCGGGTCGGCGTCGAGCTGCTCGCCCGCGAAGGGCTTGCGGCGCTGACGTTGCGCGAGATCGCCCGCCAGGCCGGCGTGTCACACGGCGCCCCCCGCCGCTATTTCCCCACCCACCTGGAACTGCTCTCGGCGATCGCCCGGGAGGGCTTCGCCGACCTGACCGCGCAGGTCGAGGGCGCGCCTGACGGGCCGCCACGGGACCAGTTGATCGCCCTCGGCCGGGCCTACCTGGCCTTCGCCCGGGCCAATCCCGGCATGTTCGAGCTGATGTTCCGGCACGACCTGCTGGCCAGCGGCCACCTCGGCCTGCGCGACACCAGCCTGCCCCTGTTCGCCCGCCTCGCCGACCTGGTGCGGCAGGCCGGCCCGAGGTCGGCGGCACCGGCCCGGGTGGTGGCCGGCGCATTGTGGGCCAACCTGCACGGGATCGCGCAGCTCTGGGCCTGGGGGAGCCTGCAACTCGCCACCGGCGCCGACGACCCGGAGCCACTGCTGCGCGCCACGCTCGACGCCCATCTGACCTGAAGGAGAAACCCGGTGCAGATCGCCATCCTGTTGTACGACCGGTTCACCGCGCTCGACGTCGTCGGCCCCTACGACGTGCTCAGCCACCTGCCCGGCGCCGAGGTGGTGTTCGTCGCCGAGCAGCCCGGGCCGGTGGTCAACGAGGTCGGCAGCCTGCACCTGGTCGCCGGCGCCGCCCTCGCCGACGTCACCCGCCCCGACGTGGTCGTGGTGCCCGGCGGCCCGGGCCAGAACGCACACATGGCCGACGGCCCGGTGCGGCGCTGGATCCAGGCGGTCGACGCGCACAGCACCTGGACGGCTTCGGTCTGCTCCGGCTCGTTGTTGCTCGCCGCCGCCGGCCTGCTGACGGGCCGCCCGGCGACCAGTCACTGGCTGGTGCGCGACGCGCTGGCCGACCACGGCGCCATCCCGATCGCCGACCGGGTCGTCTTCAACGGCAAATACGTCACCGCGGCCGGGGTGTCGGCCGGGCTCGACATGGCGTTCGCGCTCGCGGGCCGGATCGCCGGTGACGCGGTGGCCCAGGCGATCCAGCTCGCGCACGAATATGACCCGCGGCCGCCCTACCGCTCCGGCAACCCAGATACCGCGCCCCGGGCGATCGCGGATGCGGTCCTCGCCCGGCGCGCGTCCATCGTGTCCTGAGCCGGCTCAGAACGGCTCGTGGAACTTCTCCCAGGGGCCGATCGTCGCCCGGTTGGCGATGAGCGGTTTCGTGCCGGCCGACTCGGCCGTCACGTACTTGTTGTTGATGGTCGCCTGGAAACTGATCGACAGGTCGGCGTTGGTGACGAGCCGGAAGGTCTCCCAGGGACCGACGGTGGCCCGGTTGGCGATCAGCGGTTTGGTGCCGGCGCCGTCGGCACACACGTATTTGCCGTTGACCAGGGCCTTGAGCGCCACCAGACCGGCGCCCAGGTCTTCGATCTGGAACTGCTCCCAGTGGCCGACGACCTCGCGGTTGGCGATCAGCGGCTTGGTGCCGGCCGAGTCGGCCGTCACGTAGCGGCCGTTGATCAGCGAGAGCAGCGGGCCCGGCCCGGTCAGCGGCGCGTAGCGCGTGAACTTCTCGGTCACCCCGATGGCATCCTTGCTGGCGACCAGCGGCGCGCCGGTGGGGTCGGCGGTGAGGTATTTCGCATTGGCCTTGGCCCGCAGGCTCACCGTGCCGTCGGCGTTGGTGGTGATCCGGAACTTCTCGTTGTCGCCAAGGATCCGCAGGCTGTTGGGCTCGACCGCACCGGTTTCGGCGGAGACGGTCAGGAAGCGGTTGCGGTCGGTCGCGCGGATGGCGACGTCGCCCGCGCCGGCGTCGTAGAACTCGAAGGTCGTGTCGGCCTCGTGCCCGCCCATCGCCGCCGCGGTCAGCGTGTGCTCGGTGGTCGCCCGGACATAGCGGTAGTTGGCCGGCGCGAACAGTTGGTAGGAGCCGACCGACGGCGGCAGGCAGGTCGCCGGGTTGGTCCAGTTGGCCGTCGCGAGTTGTGTGACGGCGCGGATGTTGACCGTGACGGGATTGGCCTCCTGCCACGGCACCGCGACGGACTGGGCCGGCGCACCGGGCTGCAGTTGCAGGGTGCTGGAGAACAGGCCGCTGCCGGACACCTCGACGTTGACCGGGTAGCCGCCGGCGGGCAGCGCCACCGTGGCGAGCAGGTCGTCGCAGCGGGACTGGAGCGTGACCGTCGGCCGGATGGGGTTGCCGCAGACGCTCGGCAGGTTCACCGTGCCGGCGACGCTGGTCGCGAATCCGCCGCTGCGGAACTTGAGGAGGAGGACGACCTTGCTCGCGGCGTAGCTGTGCACGATGGACGTCGCGATCAGCGGGCCCGCCGACTTCGGCGGAATGAGGTCACCGGAGGCGATGCCGGTCAACGTGCTGACCGGCGCCCCGGGGGTGAGGACGACCTGGTCGATGGGGGTCGGGGTCTCGTCCTGGTTGAGAACGTTCCAGGTCACGGTCCAGTTGCTCGCGACGGCGTCGCAGACGGCGGTGCCGGTGACGGTCGGTATCGCGGCGGCCGCGGGTGACGCGACGGCGACGGTGCCGACCACACCGACCAGGAGGGCGAGGAGGGTGGCGATCTTGCGGTTCATACGCACGAACGCACCGTAGGCGGTCGATGGTCCGCGCGCTGCCCCACGTCTAGGATCCATTGATGATCAAGCCTGCTGTGCCCGCACAGCGTGCGAGTCCCGCGCGGCTCTCGCCGTTCGCCGCCCGGTGCGCGCGGATCGTCGACTCGCGGGCGTTCGACGTGGTCATCGTGGTCGCGATCGGGGCCAACGCGGTGGTGCTCGGCGTCGAGACCTACCCGCACCTGGGCGGGGCCAGGCCGCTGCTGCACGTGCTGGAATGGATGTTCCGGGCCGTCTTCGTCGTCGAGATCGCGGTGCGGATCGGCACGCACGGCCGCCGGCCGCAGGACTTCTTCCGGCACGGGTGGAACATCTTCGACTTCGCGGTCATCGCGGCCGCCTTCATCCCCGGCCTGCACGGCGACTCGACCGCCCTGCGGATCGTGCGGATCGCGCGCGTACTCCGGCTGGTCCGGTTCTCTCCTGGTCTTCGCACGATCGTCACCGCGCTGCTGCGCAGCCTCCCCGGCGTCGGCGGCTTCCTCGCGCTGGCCCTGGTGACCCTCTACGTCTACGGCATGGCCGGCTGGCTGATCTTCGGCGAACGCTTCCCCGACCAGTACGGCTCGCTCGGCCAGGCCGTGCTGACCCTCTTCGTGCTGCTCTCCCAGGAGACCCTGCCGGGCCTGATCGAGCAGGGCCTGACCGTCTCGCCGTGGACGCTGGTCTACTACGTCAGCTACGTGTTGATCACGGCGAACCTGCTGCTCAACATCCTGATCGCGGTCATCGTCAACTCGATGGAGGAGGCCCGTCGGCTGGAGATGACCGAGGGGCTGGCGCCGGGCTACGACAGCGACGGCGACGGGGAGCCCGACGAGGTCGACCGGATCGCCATCGCGCAACGGATCGACGACCTACGCCTCGCTCTGTCCGAACTGGAGCGTGAGCTGCGCATCGACCGCGAGCGGCCAGGCTAGCTCGGGTCGGCCATGCTGTCCTGGTAGAAGCGCACCCGGTCGGCGCACTCGTGGACCACCTCGGACCAGCTCCGGGCCCAGACCCGCACCCGGTTGCCGCCCTCGACCCGGTCCTGCACGCATCCCGGCGGGCGGTCCGGATGGCGGGCCTCCAGCCGGGCTTCGCTGTCGACCTCGGAGCCCACCAGCCACACGTCCCAGTCGACCCGCCGGCCCCGCAACCCGCCGTCGCCGGCGATGGCGTCGGCATACGCGGTCACCCGGGCCAGCTCCTTCAACCCGACCGTCGGCGCGGCGACCACGACCAGGTTCTGGCGGCCTTCGTGCTCGCGGCGGGCCAGCGCCAGCAGCACCTCGACCTCGGCGTGCCGCACCAGCAGCCCGTCGAGGGTGCGGTCGCCGGCCAGCAGGCCGTGCCGCTCGCCGAACACCCACGACTCGTCGGCCAGCAGGGCGCGGAGCGCGGCCGGATCCTCGGCGCGCTCGTCGAGCGCCAGCCGGCGCAGCGCCGCGATGACGCCCAGCCGGTCGGCGACCGTCGTCGCGGCCCGGATCACCCGCGGCGCGGCGGTCCGGCGCAGTGCCTGGTCGAGCTGGCCGCGCTCGTCGTCGGACAGCTTGAAGATGTCGTCGAGCAGGTCGGCGACCCGGTCGGGCTGTGACCGCAGCACCTCGCACAGCAGCCGCAGCGTGCCGCGCCGCTGGTTGCCGCGGCCCGGGAGATGCCGGTGGACGGTGGTGGCCACCAGGTCGAACGTCTCCCGCTCGACCCGCGCGGGCTCGCCGGCCGGTGCGCCGTCGTAGGGGTAGCTGCCCTCCGCCCGCCAGCCCTCGACCAGCTCCCGCCGCCGGTCGTCGGCCCGGCTCCGGAAGTGGGCCCGGAGCTGCTCGCGGGCGACGGCGACCAGGGCGGTGACCTGGCTGTCGTGCGCGTCGCCGAGGTGCACGTCGCCCACGTTGTCGGCCATCGCGTGCCACAGCACGTAGGCCGTGAAGTCGAACCCCGGCGCCCGGATGCCGGCGTCGACCGAGCCGACCGGGATGCCGTGCTGGTCGCACAGGTGCAGCTCGCGGTCGACCGCAGCCGACCACTCGATGACCTTGAGCTGGGCGGTCTCGGCGCCGAAAGCCAGCGGGTAGACCGCCGTCCGCCGGATCGAGGTGCCCGGGTCGACGGGTGTGCCGTCGTAGACGACGGTGACCTCCGGGTAGGCGGTCAGGTAGGGCGCCAGCTCGGTGGTCAGCCGCCGGTGGTTGGCCCGCAACGGCAGCCGGTCGAGCCGCGGCGACTGCTTGCCCCAGGCCTCGACGAGGGTGCCGGTCGGGTCGGTGGTCGGCCGGCTGTCACCGATCAGGAAGTCGTTGCGGGTGGCGGCGTGCGCCGACACCTCGGTGCGGGACCGGCCGCCACCGCCGTCGGCCACTGTCGTCCACCGGATGTGGTCGCCGAGCGCGTACGCCCGCAACCGGCCCTGTCCGTTGCTCCCGTGCAGCGTGCGCTGCTTGAGCAGGGTGCCCGAGGTCCACTTCTTCCACGACCCGCCGATCCGGTCGAACGCGGCGGCCAGCGCCTCGGGCGCCATCCCGGTGCCGTCGTCGTGCACGGTCACCCGTTCGACGGCACCGAGCGGCGAGCGGTGCAACACCACGTCGACCCGGGTCGCGTCGGCGTCGAGCGCGTTCCAGATCAGCTCTTTGACCGCACCCAGCGGGTCGCTCTCACGCGCCAGCCGCTGGACATGATCTTCCGCGGCTTCCAGGTGGACTCGGCGCATGGGTTCAGCCGGCGGTCTCCGACGGCGACGCGGCGACCGCGAGCGGGCTGGCCATCCGCATCAGCCAGAAGCTGGAGGGCACCCGGGTGGCGTCGTCGACCACCTCGCCGGACACGTCGGCGAACGACTCGCGCGCCAGCGCCTCGAACGCGGCCGGCTCGCGGACGTGCTCGCCCCGGTCGTTGTCGCTCATCCACTTGGACACGCGGCCCTGGCCCGGCGCGTAGCAGGTGTCGACGGCGATCACCTTGCCGCCGGGCGCCAGCGCCCGCGACGCGACCCGCAGCAGCGACCGGGAGTCTTCGTCGGAGAGGTGGTGCAGCAGGCCGAGCAGCAGCACCGCGTTGGCCGGTGGGAGCACGCCCAGGTGCTGCTCGCCGAAGATCTCGGTGGAGAACGTCGCCCGCTCCGAGCCGAACCGCGCCGACGCGTGTGCGATGTAACGCTCCGACGTGTCGAAGCCGAAGTAGGTCACCTTCGGCAGCCGGTCGAAGTAGTAGGCCGGCCCGCAGCCCACGTCGATCACCGTGTCACCGTCGTGCAGGTCGAGTTCGGCCAGGCAGCGGTAGCGCAGCCGGTCGGAGCCGAGCGCCTTCTGCAGCGCCACATACATCGTGACGTTGCTGAGCATGTTCTTCAGGGGTGCCAACACGGGAACTGGACTCCTAAGCCGGACGGTGGGCCCGCATCATCAGCGAGACGCCGGGCAATGATTTCACCGGAAGATAGCGTTCGGCGGCGATCACCGCGCGCAGGCCGAGGTTGACGGGGGTGGCGAGGTCGTCGAGGTCGCTGCCGGTGGATTTGCGGCGGCGCCACGCGGCGACCGGGCGGAGCAGCACGTTCCAGCTCCACAGCTCGTCGACCACGAGGCCGGCCTTCTCGACCAGGTCGAGCAGACCCGCCCGGTCGTAACGCCGCACGTGCCCGACCGCTTCGTCGTGCGCCGACCACAACTTCATGTCAGCGGGTACGGCGATCAGCACCGTGCCACCCGGCCGCAGGACCCGCCGGATCTCCGCCGCGGCCTCGTGGTCCTCGTCGATGTGCTCGAGCACGTCGAACGCGGTGACCAGGTCGAGCCGCGCGGCCGGCACGGGCAGGTGCCGGGCGTCGGCGCGGATCACCGACAGGCCGCGCTCGCGGGCCACCGAGGCACCCTCTTCGCCGTATTCGAGCGCGACCGGCTGCCAGCCGTGAGCCCGCAGCACCCGCGTGTTGCCGCCGCCCGCGGCGCCGATGTCGAGCGCCGCACCGGGGGTGCCGAGCTTGCGCAGCGCTCGGGCCAGGAGCACGCGGCGCTCGTAGTACCACCAGTGGCGGTCTTCCAGCGCGGCGAGTTTGCGGATCTCGGTCGCTTCCACGGGCACCACCCTATCGACAGGTCGCCGGTAGGCTGCCCGGCATGCCCGCCCCCCATGGATTCGCCTATGAGGAACGCTCCGACGGGTCTGTCGTGATCACCCACCACGGCCGCCCGGCGACGACGTTGCGGGGCCCGCGGGCCCAGGAGTTCCTGGCCGAGGTCGACGACGACCCGCAGGGCGTGATGGCCCGCTGGACCGGCAACTACCGGCACGGCAACGAGCGCACGGCCAGGAACCACCCGCGCAACCGGCGCTAGCTAGAGCGGGATGTTGCCGTGCGCACCGCGTGCGGCCGGCGCGGCGGCCAGCGCCTCCGCGATCCGCCGGCGGGTCTCGCCGGGCTGGATCACGTCGTCGACGACGCCGATCTCCAGTGCCCGCTGCACGCCGCCGGCCGTCTTCACCTGCTCCTCGATGAGCCGGGCGCGCAGTTCTTCGCGCTCCTCGTGCGGCGCGGCGGCGAGCTTCTTGCGGTGCAGCACGTTGACCGCGGCCGAGGCACCCATCACGGCGATCTCCGCGGCCGGCCAGGCGAACACCGCGGTGGCGCCGAGCGACCGGGAGTTCATCGCGATGTAGGCACCGCCGTAGGCCTTGCGGGTCACCAGCGTCACCCGGGGCACCACCGCTTCGGCGAACGCGTGCAGCAGCTTGGCACCGCGGCGCACCACGCCGTCCCACTCCTGGCCGAGGCCGGGCAGGTAGCCGGGCACGTCGACGAGCACGATCAGCGGCACGCCGAGCGCGTCGCACATCCGCACGAACCGGGCCGCCTTCTCGGCGCTGGCCGCGTCGAGGCAGCCGCCGAGGCGCAGCGGGTTGTTGGCGATCACGCCGACCGTGCGGCCGCCGAACCGGCCGAGCGTGGTGACGATGTTACGCGCCCACTTGGCGTGCAACTCCACGCCGGGCTCGTCGAGCAGCGCCTCGACCACCGGCTTCACGTCGTAGGCCCGGTTGGCCGCCTCCGGCATCGTGCCGGTGAGGTCGTGTTCCGTGTCGTCGGTGCGGATGTCGGCCGGCGAGAGCCGACCCTGGTGGCCCAGCATGGCCGCCAGCCGGCGCGACTCGACCAGCGCCGACGCGTCGTCAGGGGTGGTCACGTGCACCACGCCGGAGCGCCGGCCGTGCGGCTCGGGGCCGCCGAGCCGCTCCATGTCGACCTGCTCGCCGGTGACGCTGCGGACCACCTCGGGGCCGGTCACGAAGATCCGGCCGGCGCCGCTCATCACCACGATGTCGGTCAGCGCCGGCCCGTAGGCGGCACCGCCGGCCGCGGGGCCGAGCACCACCGAGATCTGCGGCACCCGCCCCGACGCCCGCACCATGGCCGCGAAGACCAGGCCGACCGCGTCGAGCGCGACCACGCCCTCGGCCAGCCGTGCACCACCGGAATGCCACAGACCCAGCACGGGTACGCGGTCGCGGACGGCGATGTCGATCGCGTTGACGATGTGCTGGCAGCCCTCGGTGCCCATCGCACCACCCATCCGGGTGGCGTCGGTCGCGTAGGCGACCGCGGGCGTGCCCTCGATCTCACCGCGGGCACAGAGCACACCAGAGCCATCGCGCGGAGCGAGCAGGCGCAGCGAGCCGTCGTCGAAGAGGGCGCGCAGGCGCACCTCAGGATCTCGATGGTCCACGGCCGCCTGTTCGTCCGGCGCGATGGTGCTGGTCATAGTGCTTCTTCCGTCAGGACCGGGTAACTGTCAGGCCCGGGTGAACACGAGTGCCACGTTGTGCCCGCCGAAGCCGAACGAGTTGTTGAGCGCGGCCGGGATGTCGAGCGGCCGCGTCTTGTTGGCGGCCACGTCGAGATCGAGCTTCTCGTCGGGGTCGTCGAGGTTGATCGTTGGCGGCACCACGCTGTCGCGGATCGCCAGGATCGCCGCGATCGACTCCAGCGCGCCGGCCGCACCGAGCAGGTGCCCGGTCATCGACTTCGTGGCGGTCACCACGGGGTGCCCACCGAGCGCGGCGTGCAACGCGACGATCTCGGCCAGGTCGCCGACCGGCGTCGAGGTCGCGTGGGCGTTGACGTGCACGATGTCGGACTTGGCGACGTCGGCGTCGGCGATCGCCTTGGCGATCGCGCGGATCGCACCGCGCCCCTCCGGGTGCGGCTGCACGATGTCGTAGCCGTCGGAGGTCAGGCCGGCACCGGCGACCCGGGCGTAGACCCGGGCACCCCGCGCGGCGGCGTGGTCGGCGCGCTCGAGCACCAGCACACCGGCGCCCTCACCGAGCACGAAGCCGTCGCGGCCCTTGTCCCACGGCCGGGACGCCTTCTCGGGGTCGTCGTTGCGGGTCGACATGGCCCGCATCGACGCGAAGCCGGCGATCGGCAGCGGGTGGATGACCGCTTCGGTGCCGCCGGCCACGACCACGTCGGCCCGGCCGGCGCGGATCATGTCGAGGCCGAGCGCGATCGCCTCGGCGCCGGTCGCACAGGCGCTGGCGACCGAGTGGACGCCGGCCTGCGCGCCGAGCTCGAGGCCGACCCAGGCGGCCGGGCCGTTGGGCATCAGCATCGGCACGGTGTGCGGGGAGACCCGCCGCGGGCCGGAGGCTTCCAGGATGTCGTCCTGGGCGAGCAGCGTCGTGGCGCCGCCGATGCCCGAGCCGATGCTGACCGCGAGCCGCTCCGGGTCGAGCCCGGAGTCGGCCAGGCCGGCGTCGGCCCACGCCTCGTAGGCGGCGATCAGCGCGATCGCCTCGGAACGGTCGAGCCGGCGCAGCTTGACCCGGTCGATCTTCTCGGAGGGTTCGACGGCGAGTTGCGCCGCGATCCGGACCGGCAGTTGGCCGGCCCACTCCTGGGTGAGCGGACCCACCCCGGAGCGGCCGGCCAGCATGGCGTCCCAGGTCGACGCGACGTCCCCGCCCAGCGGGGTCGTCGCTCCGAGCCCGGTGACGACGACGTCGGGGCGACTCATGTCAGGCGTTCGACTCGATGTAGGTGACGGCGTCGCCGACGGTCTTGAGGTTCTGCACCTCGTTGTCGGGGATCTTGACGCCGAACTTCTCCTCGGCCGCGACGACAACCTCGACCATGGACAGCGAGTCGACGTCGAGGTCGTCGGTGAACGACTTCTCCTCGGCCACGTCGTCGGGGTTGACGCCGGCAACCTCTTCCAGGATCTCGGCCAGGCCGGACGTGATCTCGTCACGGGTCATTGCGGTTGTTTCCTCTCGGGTGTGGTGTGGTGATGCTTGTTGCGCGCTACGGGCAGCGAACAACCTGCCCGGCGTACGTTAGACCGCCGCCGAAGCCGAACAGCAGCACCGGTGCACCGGACGGCACCTCGCGTCGCTCGATCAGCTTCGACAGCGCCAGCGGCACGCTGGCCGCCGACGTGTTGCCGGACTCGACGATGTCTTTGGCGACGACCGCCTGCGGCATGCCGAGCCGCTTGGCGATGCCGTCGATGATGCGGCCGTTGGCCTGGTGCGGCACGAACGCGGCGATCTCCTCGGGGGCGATGCCGGCGCGCTCGCAGGCCTGCAGGGCCAGCGGGGCCAGGGCGGTGGTCGCCCACCGGAAGACCTGCTGCCCCTCCTGCTGGATGTAGGGCCGCCAGCCCTCGATCCGGACCGCGTCGGACTTCTCCGGCACCGAGCCCCAGATCACCGGGCCGATGCCGGGCGCCTCGCCCTCGGCCGCGGCGGTGACCACCGCGGCACCGGCGCCGTCGCCGAAGATGATGCAGGTCGAGCGGTCGGTCCAGTCGGTGAAGTCGGAGAGCTTCTCGGCGCCGATGACCAGCGCGTTGCGGGCCGCTCCGGCGCGGATCGCGTGGTCGACGGTGCCCAGCGCGTAGGAAAAGCCCGAGCACGCGGTGTTGATGTCGTAGGCGCCCGGCGCGTTGATGCCCAGCTTGGCGGCGACCCGGCAGGCCACGTTGGGGCTGCGGTCGACGGAGCTACAGGTGGCGACCACGACCAGGTCGATCTCGGCGGGCGTGAGGCCGGCGTTGGCGAGGGCCTTCTCGGCCGCGAAGCCGGCCATGTCGGCGACCGTCTCGCTGTCGGCGATCCGGCGGGTGGCGATGCCGACCCGGTCGCGGATCCACTCGTCGTTGGTGTCGACGATCTGGGCCAGGTCGTCGTTGGTGAGCACCCGCGACGGCTGATAGTGGCCGAAAGCGAGGATGCGGGAGCCTGTCATGCGGGTTGTCCTCCGATGCGCGCGAGCGGCTGGCCCGGTGCGACCGGGTCGTCGTGGTGGGCGAGCCATTCAGTCAGCAGGCCGTCGCTGTGCGCGGCCACGTCGACCGGGCCCTGCCGGGTGATGACGTGCCCGATGACCTGGCCGGTCCGCACGACGTCGCCTTCGGCGAGCCCGTCCGACGGAGCGAACATACCCGCCCCACCAGCGACGACGACGCGGAACTGGGGTGCC
Organism: Asanoa ferruginea; assembly: GCF_003387075.1. Taxonomy (NCBI): domain Bacteria; kingdom Bacillati; phylum Actinomycetota; class Actinomycetes; order Micromonosporales; family Micromonosporaceae; genus Asanoa; species Asanoa ferruginea. The sequence continues at coordinate 9,024,218 of NZ_QUMQ01000001.1, read as the reverse complement.
GGCTCGTGGCTGGGCGCCACGCCGTGCCGGGCGACGAGGTCACGCGCGGCGGGCAGGTCGTCGGGAGTGTTGAGGGTCACGATCTCGATGCCGTTGGCCTTGAGCTCGCGCTTGACCAGACCGGCCAGCGTGCCGGCGGGCGGCAGCTCGATCACCGCGGTGACGCCCAGGTCGGCCAGCGTGCGCATGCACAGGTCCCAGCGGACCGGCGCGGTGACCTGGCGGACCAGGCGGGTCAGCAGTTCGCGGCCGTGGGTGACCGCGTTGCCGTCAAGGTTGGACAGCAGGATCCGGGTCGGGTCGGCGGGGGTGATGCCGGCCGCGACGGACGCCAGCGCCTGTTCGGCGGGTGCCATGAACGGGGTGTGGAACGCGCCGGCAACCTGGAGCGCGATGACCCGCGCCTTGGCCGGCGGTTCGGCGGCGAGCTTGGCCAGCGCGTCGATCGCACCGGCCGCCACGACCTGACCCGCACCGTTGCGGTTGGCCGGGAAGAGCCCGTGCGCCTCGATGGCGGCGAGCACCTCGTCGGGATCGCCACCGAGCACGGCGGACATGCCGGTCGGCTCGAGCGCGCAGGCGGCGGCCATCTCGCGGCCGCGGACGCCGGCCAGGGTCACGGCCGCCTCGGCCGAGAGCACCCCGGCGAGGGTCGCGGCACCGAGCTCGCCGACGCTGTGGCCGGCGACCAGGGCGACGTCGTGCATCGGCAGCCGCTCGGCGGCGAGCAGCGCGGCGGCGACCAGGAGTGGCTGGGTGCGCGCCGTGTCCTTGATCTCGTCGGCGCCGGCCTCCGTGCCGAGCTGCACGAGGTCGACTCCGGAGAGTGCCGACCACCAGCGGAGTCGGGCCTCGGCACCGGGAAGTTCGAGCCACGGAGCGAGGAAACCGGGCTTCTGCGAGCCCTGGCCAGGAGAGAGTACGGCGAGCACGTTTACGACTCTGCGGGATACTCGTGGGTCATGTGGTTGCCGGCAGGCACCAAACCACACTATTGGTTTTGTAGGTTTTCTACAACGAGTGGCGGCGATCACGTGCGGTATGGAGGGGTTTTTACCAAACGAGCGTTCAGGCGTCTCCCGGAGCCACCGGCGACGCCCCGCCGCGCGGGTCCAGCCGGCCCACCGTCAATGCGATCCGCAGCGCGAACAGGTCGCGCGGCGAGAGCGGCGAGAACCCGGTGACGTCGCCGATCCGCCGCAGCCGGTAACGGACGGTGTTGGGGTGCACGAAGAGCGAGCGGGCCGCGCTCTCCAGCACGCCGCCCGCCGCGAAGAACGCGTCCAGCGTCTCGATCAGCTCGCCGCCGGCCCGCACCAGCGCGCCGTAGACGTCGCGGCGCAGCGCCCGGCGGGCCGCCGCGTCGCCGGCCAGCGCCCGCTCCGGCAGCAGCGCCGCCGCGGCGACCGGCCGCGGCGCGTCGGGCCACGCGGGTGCGGCCCGGAACCCGGCCAGCGCCGCCCGCGCCGACTCGGTGGCCTCGTCGAGGCTGGCCACCGCTGGCCCGACCACGACCGGCCCGGTGCCGAACCCCTCGAGCAGCTTCTCGGTCGCGTTGAGCGGGTCGGCCGCGCCGCCCAGCACCACGACCAGGCGGTCACCGTGCACGCCGCTGATCACCTCGACGCCGATCCGCCGGGCGTGCCGGTAGACCGTGTGCAATACCGGCGCCACCTCGCCGCCGGGGGAGCGCCCGACGGCCACCGCGACCGGCGGTGCGTCGGCCCAGCCCAACGCCGCGGCCCGGCTGGCCAGCACGTCGGTGGAGTCGCCGCGGAGCAGCGCGTCGACCAGCAGCGCCTGGAGCCGGGCGTCCCAGGAGCCGCGCGACTCGGCCGCCCGCGCGTAGACCCGGGCGGCCGAGAAGGCGATCTCCCGGGAGAAGCGCAGCACCTCCTCGCGCAGGTCACGCTCCTCGCCCGGCGCGGCCAGATGGGCCGCCTGCTCCTCGACGACGTCGATGGTGACCTGGATCAGCGCCACCGTCTGCTGGAGGTTGATGCTGCGGGCCAACGCCCGGGGCGCGGCCGCGAACACCTCGTCGGAGACCTCACGGGGCCGGCTCTTCGGGCCCGCGCGCATGAACTCGACCAGCGACCGCACGCCGGCCTGGGCCACCAGCATCACCCACGACCGCTGGTCGGCCGGTAGCTGGCGGAACCAGACCAGGGTCTCGTCCATCCGCGCCACGCTGGCCGTCGCGAGCGCGCCCGCCGACCGCTCGATCCGGCGCAACGTCGCCGCGAGACTGTCTGCTGGCTGGTCGTCCACGCCCTACACCATAGGCTGGGCCGGATGCACCGCCTTCCCGCGCGCCCGCCGGCCGCCCTGCCTGTCGCCGCGTTGGCCGCTTTCGGGGTGCTGCTCGGCCTGGTCGCCGCGGCGTGGCCGCCACTGGTCCGCTGGGACGACGACGTCAGCGCGACGCTGCGGTCCTACGGCCTGGCCCACCCGGTGCTGATCGACTGGCTGCGCGCCCTGACCAGCGTCGCCGCCACGATCCCGTTCATCGCCGTCGGTGCCGCCGCGACCCTGCTGTTCGCCCTCCGCCGGGAGGTGCGCACGGCGCTGTTCTGCGCGCTGGTCACCGCGGTCGTGCCGATCGCCTGGGGCCTGCTGCACTGGCTCCTGCACAAGCCGCGGCCGGTCGACGGCTTCGTCGCGGTGGCGAGTTCGGGCTTCCCGAGCGGCCACACCAGCAACGCGGCGGCGTTCGCCCTCGCGGTGGTGCTGCTGGCCTGGCCCCGGTCCAGCGCGGCCACCCGGGCGGCCGTCTGCTTGGTGTTGGCGGTCTTCGTCGCGTTCATCGGCTACACCCGGGTGGCGCTGCTGGCGCACTGGCCCAGCGACGTCCTCGGCGGGCTGCTGCTGGCCCTTGCGGTGGTCCCCTTCGCCGCCCGCGTCGTCACCCGAACGCGTGTCACCCATTCGGCGGCGAGCCGCCCATAAGCCGCCCCTGGCGCTGCCGGCCGCGACGTCAGATGGCGTCGACCGGGAGAGCCGCGACCACCCGCCACCGGGCGTCCGCGGCCGGGCCCGCGTCGAGCCGCCCGCGCAGCAGCGCCGCCCGCTCGCGCATCCCGATCAGGCCGGCGCCGGCGCCGAGGTGGTCGAGCGGTCCCGGGTCGGCGACCGGGTTGTGCACGGTCAGCCGCACCTCGTCGGTGCCGTAGTCGACCGTGACGCTCGCCGTACCCGTGCCGTGTTTCAAGGCGTTGGTCAGCGACTCCTGGACGATCCGGTAGCCGGCCAGCTCGACACCCACCGGCAGGGCCCGCGGTGAGCCCGTCGTGGTCAGCTCCACCGCCAGCCCGGCCGCCCGCGCCCCGGTCACCAGCCGCTCGACCTCGCCCAGCCCCGGTGCGACCGGGTCGTCGCCCGGCTGCGCCTCCGGGCCGCGCAGCACGTCGATCATCTGCCGCATCTCCGCCAGGCCCTGGACGCTGTTCTCCCGGATCACCCGCAGCGACTCCTCGACCTGGGCCGCCGACAGGTTCGGCACGGTCAGCGCCGCGGTCGCGTGGATCGCCATCACGCTCAGGTGGTTGGCGACCATGTCGTGCAACTCGCGTGCCATCCGGGTGCGCTCGGCGGACACCGCCTGCCGCCGGTCGAGTTCGGCGACCCGCGCGGTCTGCTCGGCCCGGGACCGTTCCAGGGCCGCCTGGTCGCGGTATTGCCGGACGCTGAGCCCGGTCAGGATCGGCAGCACCAGCAGCAGCACGGCCGGGATGCCCAACGCCAGCCCGCGCACCGAGCCCATGGAGACGACGCCGATGATCGCCGTCGCCGCGACCACCGCGATCGCGACCTCCAGCGCCCGCCGCCAGAGCCGGGCCGGGCCGAAGACGCACGCGTCGTAGAGCACCTGGGTGTAGATCAGCAACGTGCCGATCGAACCGCCCATCGTCAGGTCGGCGGCCAGCGCCACGGTGCCGATCGCGAGGCCGGTCAGCGGCGCCCGGCGGCGCAGCGCCACGGCTCCGCTGGCGGCCACCATCGGCAGGTAGATCAACCATTCCGGGCCGTCACCCAGCAGGGCCGGCTGGAAGGTCAGGTAGGCGCCGGAAACGATGATCAGCGTCCCGCCCACCAGCGCGACGGCGGCGAGCGCCAGGTCGCGGGCGAGCGACCCGCGCGGGGGGATGCGGACCATGCCACCGATGGAATCACGGCCCGCGCGCGGCGGCGTCCGCCTGCGAGAGGAGACGCCTCCGCCGCGAGGAGGAGACCGGGTTCGTCAGCGGCGGTGACGCCGTTCCGCACAAACCAGGAAAACCTTGATCTGGTACGCGCGGCCGGGCCCCGCGACCGGGAGGAGAAGACATGATCGTGGCGCTGATCGTGGCCAGCGAGGTCGGTTTCTGGGTGCTGCTCGGCGCCGGCCTGCTCGCCCGCTACCTGCTGCGGTTGCGCCGGCTCAGCGTCGTACTCCTGCTCGGTTCGCCGGTCCTGGATCTGGTGTTGCTCGTCGCCACCACTGTCGACCTGCGCCGCGGCGGCACGGCCGGCCCGATGCACGGACTCGCCGCGATCTACCTCGGTTTCTCGATCATGTTCGGCCACGCCATGATCCGCTGGGCCGACCAGCGTTTCGCCCACCGGTTCGCCGGTGGACCGCCGCCGTGGAAACCGTCGAAGGGCGGCTGGGCGCGGGCCCGCCACGAATGGCGCGAGTGGGGCAAGGCGGTCGTCGCGTGCGGCATCGCGGCGGCTCTGCTGGGCGCCGGCATTCTGATGGTCGGCGACGCGGACCGCGCGGCCGGCCTCGTCGGGTGGTTGCAGAAGTTGCCCGCCGTCGTGGTGATCTGGTTCATCGTCGGCCCCGCGTGGGCGACACTCTTCCCGGGACGGGCCAAAGAGGACGCGGTCCGTTGACGGAGCGGATTGCTGCAATATGCAGGCAGTTACGCCGGCCCCGCGGGCGGGATTTCTGCTGCTCAGCCCATTAGGGTGTGAAGGCCTGATGGGTCATCCGGTGGCGGCCGGGTGGCGGAACGGCGCAGAACAGGAGGCCGTGATGGCGCACGGGGAGGCCGATTCCGGCTGCGCCGACGCGGAGAGCCAACCGCACGATCCGGACGAACTGCTCCCGGCCTCGGCCGGCCGGCCGGTGCGCCGGATCTGTGCCGGCCAGACGGCGGAACGCGTCCGCGCCGACCGTGCCGACGACCCGGCCGACGATGACGACCCGGGCGACTGCCACATCGGCGACCACGTCGCCGACACCGCGTCCGGCCCGATGCTGGGCGGCGGCCGCGCACCGGCCTGCCGCAGCGAGCGCCCGGGCTGGGCCGGCGCCCACCGGCACGGAGCGGTCCGCCCCCGACGCCGCGCCTCCCGCCGCGAACGGCCACCAGACCGCTGGTGTTAGGCCGGGCCGCTTTGCGACCAGGCCCCGACCGCGTCCTGTAGGTTTTGTCCGATATGGACGACAAGCAGCGGCAGATCATCGACCAGGCGATCGTGATCGCCGATGAGCAGGGCATCGCCGCTGTCTCGATGCGCGCGGTCGGCCAGCGGCTCGGGCTGAGCCCGATGGCGATCTACCCCTATGTGGGCAGCAAGGACGCCCTGCTCGACGGGGTTGTTGAGCGGCTGCTCGGTGAGTTGCTGACGGCGGCACCCGGCGCGGGCGGTTGGCAGGACCGGTTGCGGGCCGTGTCGGCCGCGGTGCGGGCGCTGGCGCGGCGGCATCCGGGCGCGTACCCGCTGATCATGGCGCGGCCCGGCGCCACCGCGGAGACCCGCCGGCTCGACGACCTGATCTCCGACATCCTCGGCGGGGCCGGTGTGCCGGCAGCCGAGGTGCCCCGGCTCGAGCGGCTGCTCTCGACGCTGCTGCTCGGCTTCGCCAACTCCGAGGTCAACGGCCGGTTCGGCGCGGGGCCGGCGGCCGGCGACTGGGACGCCGAGTTTGCCGCCGACCTCGATGACGAGATCCGCTTGATCGAGCAGATCATCGACCGCGCGGGGCCGACCTGAGGTCAGCGGGTGCGGTGTCGGATGATCAGTGCGACGCCGGCGAGCATGAACAGCACGACCAGCACCACGCCGCCGTTGAGCAGCATCAGCCGGCGCAACTCGGCCAGCAGCGAGTCGAAGTCGCGGCCGGTGGGCAGCGAGTCTTCGGGAATGACCCGGGTGCCGCCACCGATGCCGCCGCTCATCACGTCGGGCTTCTCCGGGATCGGCGCGCCGGCGATGCGCAGCGCCTCCGACATCGTCATCCGGCCGAGGTACCAGGCGGCGCTGGTCTTCTTCTTGTCCGGCTGCGCCGCCGGGCGGAACGCCTTGGGACCGCCGTTGGCCATCGGGTAGAGGTCGTAGGTGAAGCGCGGCTTGTTGTCGTATTGGATGTTGACGGTGAACTTGCGGCCCAGCGACGCCGGCTTGGGCGCCGCGATCTGGCCGCCGGGCTCACTCAGGAAGCTGACCTCTTTGAGCAGGTCGGCGAAGAGCCGCGGCTTCTCGGCTGCGGTCACCGTGATGTCGGCCATGCCCTCGCTCTTGATGGTGAGCGCGGTGGGCTTGGGCGGCTTGGGCGCCTGACCGACCACTGTGGCCGGCGCACCCGCGCCCGCGGCCAGGGCCGGCGTCGCGACGCCGGACGTGCTGAGTAGGAAGCCGGCGGCAACCACCAGCAACAAGCGTCTGACAAACGATCGCCCCACCACCGTCCTCCTCGCCCCGTTCCGATGGCTGGCTGGTGCTTACTGCATAGACTCCGCGCACGGCCCGTTGGTTGCACTTAACCGTCGGGTTATTTGCAGCTTCTGCCATCACGGTGACCCTTGCGAGGGACCCCGATCGTGATCAAAGGCAGGCCGGCATCGTAACCGGCGAGAGCAATTCGGTGGGGGGCGGGGAGCCCGTCAGAGGCGGGCGCGGGCCGCGCGGATCCGGGCCAGCGTGCGCTCCCGACCCAACACCGCCAACGACTCGAAGAGCGGCAGGCCAACCGAGCGGCCGGTGACCGCGACCCGGACCGGCGCCTGTGCCTTGCCCAGCTTGAGCCCGCGCGCGGCACCGACCTCTTCGAGCGTGTTCTTCAGCGCCTCGGCACTCCAGTCGGTCTGCGCCTCGTATGCCCGGGCCGCGTCGTCGAGCAGGTCAGCGGCACCGTCCTTCATCGCCTTGGCCCAGGCCGCCTCGTCGAACGCCGGCTCGTCGAGGAACAGGAAGTCCACATTGGGCACGATCTCGCTGAGCACCGCGACTCGGGTCTGCGCGAACGGCGCCACGGCCGCGAACAGGGCCGGGTCGAACTGCTCGGGCCGCCACGGCGGCGGCGCGATCGTCGCGGTGCCGGTCAGCCACGGCTGGCAGGCCTCGATGAACCCGTCGACGCTGAGCGCGCGGATGTATTCGCCGTTGAACGCGCGCAACTTCTTCTCGTCGAAGAACGCCGGCGACGGGTTGACGTTCTCGAGGCGGAACTCGTCTTCGATGACCGACCAGGGCACGATCTCCCGGTCGTTGGCCGGCGCCCAGCCGAGCAGCATCAGATAGTTGCGCATCGCGTCGCGCAGGTAGCCCTCGTCGCGGTAGGCCTCCAGGGCCACCTTGTCGCGCCGTTTCGACAGCTTCTGCCGCTTCTCGTTGACCACCACCGGCACGTGGGCCCAGACCGGCGGCTTGACACCGAGCGCGTCCCAGAGCAACTGCTGCTTGGGCGTGTTGGGCAGGTGCTCCTCGGCCCGGATCACGTGGGTGATGCCCATGGTGATGTCGTCGACGACGTTGGCCAGCAGGAACACCGGCGACCCGTCGGCCCGGGCGATCACGAAGTCTTCGATCTTGGCGTTTTCGAAGGTCGGCTCGCCGCGGACCAGGTCGATGACCTTCGTCTCGCCCTCGTCGGGCGTGCGGAACCGCAGTGCCCGGCCCTCGCCCGGCCCGAGGTTGCGGTCACGGCAGAAACCGTCATATCCGGTGTAGGAGTTGCCGGTGCGGGCCTGCACCATCTCCCGCGTGCAGTCGCAGTAGTAGGCCCGGCCGGCGTCGTAGAGCCGGCCGGCGGCGGCGCGCTGCTCGTCGGCGTTGGCCGACTGGAAATAGGGGCCCTCGTAGCTGCCCCGCTCGATGCCGAGCCAGTCGAGCGCCGAGAGGATGCCCTCGGTCCATTCGGGGCGGTTGCGCGCGGCGTCGGTGTCTTCCACCCGCAGCACGAACACACCGCCGTGCTGCTTGGCGTAGATCCAGTCCTGCAGCGCCGTCCGGGCGCCGCCGACATGGAACATTCCCGTCGGGGAGGGGGCGAATCGCACGCGTACCGTCACGCGGTCCAGCCTACGGTTGCCCCCGGGGTGGGCCGCCACCAGGTTTAATGTCCGGTTCTTACGGTACCGAGCGGATCTTCCGGACCAGCACGCTGCCCAGCAGGGTGATCACCGCGGTCGCGGCGAACAGGGTCGGGTAGCCGCCCAGGTAGACCACGATCCAGGCGGCCGCGAACGGCCCGAGCGCCTGCGGTGCCGAGTTGGCGATGTTGATCACGCCGAGGTCCTTGCCCCGGGTGGTCGCCGCCGGCAGCACCTGGGTGATCAGCGCCGCGTCGACGGCCAGGTAGGCCCCGTAGCCCGCGCCGAGCAGCACCGCCGCGACGACGGCCGCCATCCAGACCGGCCAGATCGCCAGGATCAGCGCGGCCACCGCCATGATGATGCCCGACCAGATCACGAACACCTTGCGCTTGCCGGACCGGTCCGACATCCGCCCGGCGACCACGGCCGTGGCCATCATGCCGGCCGTGTAGAGCAGGATCAGGATCAGCAGCCCGCCCTCGGGGTCGGCGTAGTGCACCCCGTCTTCGAGGAAATAGAGCAGGTAGAGGGTGCCGAGCGCGTTGCCGACCTGCACCAGGAACCGGGTGCCCCAGGCCCAGGCGAAGTCCGGGTGCTGCTTCGGGCTGATCCACATGCCGCGCACCAGCGTGCGCAGCGAGAACGGTGGCCGGTGCTCGCGCGGCAGCGGGTCGTCGCCGGTGAAGAACGCGAACGGCAGACCCAGCAGGAGTACGGCGACCGCGACGGCCACGTAGCCCGAGGCGTTGCCGGTGAACAGCGTGGTCACCAGCACCGCGCCGATCACCAGGCCGAGCGCCTGCGGGATGCCGGCCCACCCGGACACCCGGCCCCGCTGGTCGACCGGCACCCGGTCGGGCAGCGCGGCGGTCAGGGCGGCCAGCATGGCGTTGAAGGCGGCCTGCGCGGCGACCCAGGCGAGCGTGACACCGAGGATCGTGTGCTGCTGGGCCAGCAACAGCAGCGACAGCGACCCGAAGACGGCGCCGGCGACGGTCCAGACGTGCCGGCGGCCGAGCACCCGCCCGCCGATGGTCAGGCAGGTGCGGTCGGAGAACGCGCCGGCTAGCGGGTTGGCGACGATCGCCGCCAGCGCGCCGAAGCCCATCGCCCAGGCCAGCGCCGTCTCCTTGTGGTCCGGCGCGATCGCGGCGACCTGGTTGGGCAGCAGGATCTGGATCGGCGTGAAGAATGCCATCCAGACGCCCAGGTTGGCCGAGAACAGCAGCGCGATCCAGCCCCGCCGGACCCGGACCGTCGGCTCGGCCAGCGCCGCCGGTAGGGCGGACGCCTCCGGGTCAACGGTGGTCACGGATGCGCTCCCGCAACCAGGCGAAGGAGCTCTTGGGGGTACGCGTCTGCGTGTCGAAGTCGACGTGCACCAGCCCGAACCGCTTGGTGAATCCCTCGGCCCACTCCCAGTTGTCGAGCAGCGACCAGACGAAGTAGCCGCGCACGTCGACCCCGTCGGCCTGCGCGTCGGCCAGCGCGGCCAGATGCGCGTCGAGGTAGGCGATCCGCTCCGGGTCGGCGCACGAACCGTCGGGACCGACCACGTCGTCGTAGGCGCAGCCGCTCTCGGTGATGTAGATCGGCGGCAGCGCGGCACCGTAGCGCCCGTGCAGTTGCACCAGCAGCTCGCGCAGCCCGTCGGGGGCGACCGGCCAGCCGAAGGCCGTGGTCGGGTAGCCGTCCAGCGGCACGATCTCGAACGGCAGGGGACTCCCGTCCTCGGGACCGCGTACCCCCGTCGGGTTGTAGTAGTTGACCCCCAGCGCGTCGATCGGCGCCGCGATCACGTCGAGGTCGCCCTCGCGGACCACCGACAGGTCGGCGGCGCCCTCGGGGTAGCCCAGGCCGAAGAGCGGGTCGGTGAACACCCGGTTCTGCAGCGCGTCATAGGCCGCGGCGGCCGCCAGATCGGCGGGGTCGTGGCTCGCCGGCCGCGCGGGGGAGTAGTTGTTGGCGATCGTGACCGGGCTGTTGGAGTGGTCGCGCAGCGCGGCGACGGCGAGCCCGTGCCCGAGGAGCTGGTGGTGCGCCACCGGGAAGGCGCCGAAGAGCAACTGCTCGCCCGGCGCGTGGGTGCCCAGCGCGTAGCCGAGCGACATGTGCACGAACGGCTCGTTCAGCGTGATCCACATCCGCACCCGGTCGCCGAGCCGGCCGGCGACCAGGGCCGCGTACTCGCCGAAGCGGTGTGCGGTCTCCCGGGACAGCCAGCCGCCGCGGTCCTGGAGCGCCTGCGGCAGGTCCCAGTGGAACAGGGTGGCGACGGGCGCGATGCCGGCGTCGAGCAGCGCGTCGACCAGCCGCTCGTAGTGATCGAGCCCGGCGGCGTTGGCCGGACCGGTGCCGTCGGGCTGGATCCGCGGCCACGCCACGGAGAACCGGTAGGCGCCGACACCGAGCTCGCGCATCAGCGCGACGTCGTCGGCGTAGCGGTGGTAGGAGTCGGTCGCGATCGCGCCGGTGGTCCCGTCGACGATACGGCCGGGTGTCGCGCTGAAGGTGTCCCAGACCGACGCGCCACGCCCGCCGGCGTGCACCGCGCCCTCGATCTGGTAGGCGGAGGTGGACACCCCCCACAGGAATCCGCCAGGCAGCTCCGGCATCAGCTTCCGCGCCCCCTCAGGTCGTTACCGGCCGGTAAGCCGAGACTGGCTCGGACTTTAACCCCGGATGATCCGCACGTCGAGAGGCACTGCAACAAACCTGCACATGCCAGCTCTTGTGCGTCAGGTAAGCGCTTTCCTAACGTTGACATCGTCAATTTTCGATCCCTTACCCCCGTGTTACGAAGGTGGACGATGATGAGACGAGTCCTGGTGCCACTGGCCGCGACGGCCGCGGCGGCCGTGGTCGGAGCGTTGGTCCTGGCGATCCCCGAGGCGTCGGCGGCGGTCGGCGGCGTGACCGGCTATGCGACGCAGAACGGCGGCACGACCGGCGGCGCGGGCGGGCAGACGGTGCGGGCCACGACCGGCACGGCCATCCACGCGGCCCTGTGCGGCCGGGCCAGCAGCAGCACCCCGATCGTCATCCAGGTCGAGGGCACCATCAACCACGGCAACACGACCAAGGTCTCCGGCGCGAGCTGCAACACCGCCGCAGGGGTGATCGAGCTCAAGCAGATCAGCAACGTCACGATCGTCGGCGTCGGCAGCGGCGCGGTCTTCGACCAGTTGGGCATCCACATCCGCGAGGCCAGCAACATCATCATCCAGAACGTGACGGTCCAGAACGTCAAGAAGTCAGGCTCGCCCACGTCAAACGGCGGCGACGCGATCGGCATGGAGAGCACCGTCCGCAACGTCTGGGTCGACCACGTCAACCTGCTCGCGTCGGGTGGTGAGGACGCCGGCTTCGACGGCCTCTTCGACATGAAGGACAACACGCAGTATGTGACGCTGTCCTACAGCACGCTGCGCAACTCGGGCCGCGGCGGCCTGATCGGGTCGAGCGAGAGCGACCGCAGCAACGGCTTCGTGACGTTCCACCACAACCTTTACGAGAACATCGACTCGCGTACGCCCCTGCTGCGCGGCGGCATCGCGCACATCTACAACAACTACTACGTGAGCCTGCACGAGTCGGGCATCAACTCGCGGGCCGGCGCCCGCGCCCGGGTCGACAACAACTACTTCAAGAACTCGAAGGACGTGCTGGGCACGTTCTACACGAGCGAGGCCGGCACCTGGCAGGTCAACGGCAACATCTTCGACAACGTGACCTGGTCGGCGCCGGGTTCGGACAACAACCCGGCGGGCCCGAACGTCACCTCGAACACGACGGTGAGCATCCCTTATGCGTTCACGTTGGACGGCGCCTCCTGTGTGCCCAGCGTGGTCGCCGCGACGGCGGGCGCGAACCGCGGCTTGCAGGTCTCCAACGGCAGTTGCTCGCCAACCACGCCGCCGACCGGCAACCCGACGCAGAACCCGACCACCCCGCCACCCACGCAGGGCCCGACCAATCCGCCCAGTGGCACGAACCTGAGCATCGGCGCGGGCGCCGACGGCTCGAGCAAGGCCAGCGGCACGAGCTACGGCAACGTCCGCGACGGCGACCTGGCGACCTACTGGTCCCCGGCGGGCGCGACCGGTTCGATCTCCATCAAGTGGAGCGCGGCCACGTCGGTGTCCCGGATCAACATCCGGGAGGCCTCCGGCGCGACGGGCGCGATCGGCAACTGGCGGGTGCTGAACGGCGACACGGGCGCGGTGCTGGCCACCGGCAGCCGGGCCGGGGTCATCACCTTCGCGCGCACGTCGGCGAAGAAGATCACCTTCGACATCACCAGCTCGACCGCCACCCCAAGGGTCGCCGAGTTCGAGACCTACGCCAGCTGACCGGGAACGGAAAGGGCGCCTCGCAAGCAGAAGCGGGGCGCCCTTTTCGAACGAACAGACCTACGAGTCGCCGCCGGTCTCGCCCACGGGTGCGGCGTTGACGTCGTCGATCGCGTACTTGCGGGCCGCCTCGACCGGGATCGCCGGGGCGATCTCGCCGCGGAGGGCCAGCTGCCGCAGGGTCGCCACGGCCACCGACTCGGCGTCGACGTGGAAGTGGCGGCGCAGGGCGTGCCGGGTGTCGGACAGGCCGAAGCCGTCGGTGCCCAGCGACGTGTAGTCGCCCGGGACCCAGCGCGAGATCAGGTCGGGCACCGCGCGCATGAAGTCGCTGACCGCGACCACCGGGCCGTCGGCACCCGCCAGCTTGCGGCGGATGTAGGGGACCCGCGGCTCGCTGCCCGGGTGCATCAGGTTGTATTCCTCGGTCTGCACCGCGTCGCGGCGTAGCTCGGTCCACGACGTGACCGACCAGACGTCGGCCGCGACGCCCCAGTCCTGGGCCAGCAGCTGCTGTGCCTTGAGCGCCCACTGCATGGCCGTGCCTGACGCCAGGACGTTGGCCTTGATGCCGCCGCCCTCGACCGCCGGTGCGGGCGAGTAGCGGTAGATGCCCTTCAGCAGGCCTTCCACGTCGACGTCGACCGGCTCGGCGGGCTGGAGGATCGGCTCGTTGTAGAGGGTGAGGTAGTAGAAGACGTTCTCCGGGTCCTCGCCGTACATCCGGTGCAGGCCGCGCTCGACGATGTGCGCGATCTCGAACGCGAACGCCGGGTCCCAGCCGACGACGGCCGGGTTGGTGGCCGCGAGCAGGTGGGAGTGGCCGTCTTCGTGCTGGAGGCCCTCTCCGTTCAAAGTCGTCCTGCCAGCCGTGGCGCCGAGCACGAAGCCCCGCGTCATCTGGTCGGCCGCGGCCCAGAAGCCGTCGCCGGTGCGCTGGAAGCCGAACATCGAATAGAAGATGTAGAGCGGGATCATCGGCTCGCCATGCGTGGCGTAAGAAGACCCGGCCGCGGTGAACGAGGCCACCGAACCCGCCTCGTTGATGCCCTCGTGCAGGATCTGCCCGCCGAGCGCCTCCTTGTAGGACAGGAACAGCTCCCGGTCGACCGGGGTGTAGTTCTGCCCGTGCGGCGAGTAGATCTTCTTCGTCGGGAACAGCGAGTCCATGCCGAAGGTGCGGGCCTCGTCCGGGATGATCGGCACCCACCGGTCACCGAACGCGCGGTCCTTCATGATGTCCTTGAGCAGGCGTACGAAGGCCATGGTGGTGGCGATCTTCTGCTTGCCGGAACCCCGCTTGACGTCGCCGAACCGCTCGCTGCCCGGGATCTGGAGCGGGATCACCTTGGTGTTGCGCGACGGCAGGTAACCGCCCAGCGCGCGCCGCCGCTCGTGCAGGTATTCCATCTCGTCGGACTTGTCCTCCGGCCGGATGTAAGGCGGCAGGTAGGGGTTGTCCTCGAGCTGCTTGTCAGAGATATCCAGGTAGAGGCGGTCGCGGAACGTCTTCAGGTCGTCGAGCGTCAGCTTCTTCATCTGGTGGGTCGCGTTGCGGCCCTCGAACGACGAGCCCAGGGTCCAGCCCTTGATCGTCTTCGCCAGGATGACCGTCGGCTGGCCGGTGTGCTCCGTCGCCGCCTTGTAGGCCGCGTAGATCTTCCGGTAGTCGTGCCCGCCGCGCTTGAGGTTCCAGATCTCGTCGTCGGAGAAGTTCTCGACCATCTTGCGGGTCCGCGGGTCACGACCGAAGAAGTGCTCGCGGACGTACGCGCCGGACTCGGCCTTGTAGGTCTGGTAGTCGCCGTCGGGCGTGCTGTTCATCAGGTTGACCAGCGCGCCGTCGGAGTCGGCGGCCAGCAGCGGGTCCCACTCGCGGCCCCAGACGACCTTGATGACGTTCCAGCCGGCGCCGCGGAAGTAGGACTCCAGCTCCTGGATGACCTTGCCGTTGCCGCGGACCGGGCCGTCGAGGCGCTGCAGGTTGCAGTTGATCACGAAGGTCAGGTTGTCGAGCTCTTCGCGGGCCGCCAGGCCGATCGCGCCGAGCGACTCCGGCTCGTCCATCTCGCCGTCGCCGAGGAACGCCCATACGTGCTGGTCGGACGTGTCCTTGATGCCCCGGTGCTGGAGGTAGCGGTTGAACCGGGCCTGGTAGATCGCGTTGAGCCCGCCGAGGCCCATCGAGACCGTCGGGAACTCCCAGAAGTCGGGCATGAGCCGCGGGTGCGGGTAGGACGGCAGGCCGCCGCCGAGCCCGGCGTGCGAGAGCTCCTGGCGGAAGCCGTCGAGGCGCTCCTCGGAGAGGCGACCCTCCATGAACGCGCGGGCGTACATGCCCGGGGACGCGTGGCCCTGGTAGTAGATCTGGTCGCCACCGCCGGGGTGGTTGCGGCCGCGGAAGAAGTGGTTGAAGCCGACCTCGTAGAGCGCCGCGGCGCTGGCGTAGGTCGAGATGTGCCCGCCGACGCCGATCTCGGGGCGCTGCGCGCGGTGCACCAGCATCGCGGCGTTCCACCGGATGTAGGCGCGGATCCGCCGCTCGACGAACTCGTCACCGGGGAACCAGGGCTCTCGCTCCGGCGGAATCGTGTTGATGTAGTCGGTGGTGGTCAGCGGGGGGACGCCGATATTGCGCTCGCGCGCCCGCTCCAGCAACCGCAACATCACATATCGGGCGCGCTTGGCGCCGCCCGCGTCGATGACTCCGTCGAGAGACTCGACCCATTCGGCGGTTTCCTCAGGGTCGATGTCCGGAAGCTGGCTCGGCAGGCCGTCACTGATCACCGGGCGCTTGCGTTCCGTAGCCACAGGCATTCCTCAGATTGTGGGGACGACTGACATTTCGGAGCCAAGTGTCCCGGGTGTGGGATTCGTCTCCAACGCCATCCTGCCCCGTTTCACGCCCTGGCGTCACGTCGCGTACTACAGACGCGACACTCGACACAGCTACTGTCCGGTAACTCACCCCGGAAGGAACGAAAACCGGACCTGACGGACAGCGTTGTCACCGTTGGTGTCGACCAGGCAGATGGACTGCCAGGTGCCCAGGGCCAACCGACCACCAAGAACCGGGATCGACGCGTACGGGGCGACGAAGGCCGGAACCACGTGGTCACGGCCGTGCCCGCGGGCGCCGTGCCGGTGGCGCCAGCGGTCGTCGGCGGGCAGGAAACCGTCAATCGCCGTCATCAGATCGGGGTCGTCGGAGCCGGCCCCGCTCTCGATGATCGCGATGCCGGCCGTGGCGTGCGGGACGAACACGTGCAACAGGCCGTCACCCTCGCCGGCGACGAACTGCTGCGCTTCCGCCGTCACATCGCGCACGGCGGGGCGCCGCCCCGTCTCGACGGTGATCACCTGACTCCGCATCCGGACAAGTCTAGAGATCATCGGGCAGTTGCGTGTGCGGGTCCCGCGTGGCGGATGGGGCAGGTGACTGGCCGTGGGTGGCGTGCGTCGGTAATGCTTTTCGGCGTGACCACGCCGCAAGATCTCGACGAACGGTTCCGGACGGCCGTCGGCGCGCTGGTGCCGGGCACCGCCGACCTCACCGACGGGATGACCGCCGAGCTGGCCCGTGCCCTGTTCGACGCCCAGTTGACCAGCCGCCACCTCGACCTGGCCGCCCGCTGGCTGCGCAGCTTCGGCGAGGGTTACTACACGATCGGTTCGGCCGGCCACGAGAGCAACGCGGTGGTCGCCGCCGCGCTCCGGCACACCGACCCGGCCCTGCTGCACTACCGCTCAGGCGCGTTCTACGCCGCCCGGGTCGCCCAGGCCGGCGGTGCCGATCCGGTCGGCGACGCGGCCCGTGACGTGCTGCGCGGGGTCGTCGCCTCGACCCTGGAGCCGATCGCCGGCGGCCGGCACAAGGTCTTCGGCAACGCGGCGCACCACGTCGTGCCGACCACCTCGACGATCGCCTCACACCTGCCCCGTGCGGTCGGCGCCGCGTTCGCGATCGAGCGGCTCCGCAAGGTCAACGGGACCGAGACCTCCGAGGCGCCCTGGCCGCCGGACGCGATCGTGGTGTGCTCGTTCGGCGACGCGTCGGTCAACCACGCCACCGCCACCGCCGCGCTCAACACGGCCGGCTGGATCGACCACACCGGGCTGCGCCTGCCGTTGCTGCTGGTCTGCGAGGACAACGGCATCGGGATCAGCGTGAAGTCGCCGCAGGGCTGGGTGGAGGCGACGCTGTCGGCGCGGCCGGGCCTGCGTTACTTCGCGGCCGACGGCGACGACCCGGCCGGCGCCTACGGGACCGCGGTGCGGGCCGCCGAGCACGTGCGCAGGACCCGGCGGCCGGCCGTGCTGCACCTGAAGACGGTGCGGTTCATGGGGCACGCCGGCGCCGACGCCGAGGTGGCCTACCGGCCGGCCGCCGACCTCGAGCGCGACCTGGCCCGTGACCCGGTCGTGGCGACCGCCCGGATGCTGGTGGAGGCCGGGCTGGCCGTCCCGGAGGAGGTCGTCGCCCGCTACGACGAGGTCGGCTGGCTGGTCCGCAAGGTCGCCGAGGAGGTGCTGGGCGAGCCCAAGCTGACCAACCCCGCCGACGTGGTCGCCACGCTCGCGCCGCGGCATCCGGTGCGGGTCGCCCGTACCCTGGCTGATTTGTCGGTTCTATCGGCTGCCGACCGCTCTGCCGCGTTCGGCGAACGGCTCCCCGAGGACGTCGGCCCGCTGACCCTGGCCCAGACGATCAACGCGGCGCTCGCCGACGGGATGCTCGCCAACCCCAAGATGGCGATCTTCGGCGAGGACGTGGCGATCAAGGGCGGCGTGTACGGGGTGACCAAGGGCCTGCGCGACAAGTTCGGCGCCACCCGGGTCTTCGACACGCTCCTGGACGAGACCTCGATCCTGGGCCTCGCGCTCGGCTCCGGGCTGGCCGGGATGCTGCCCGTTCCGGAGATCCAATACCTGGCCTACCTGCACAACGCCGAGGACCAACTGCGTGGCGAGGCGGCCAGCATGCAGTTCTTCTCGGGCGGCGCCTACCGCAACCCGATGGTGGTGCGGCTGGCCGGCCTGGGCTACCAGGAGGGCTTCGGCGGGCACTTCCACAACGACAACTCGGTCGCGGTGCTGCGCGACATCCCGGGCCTGGTGGTGGCCGTGCCGGCGCGGGCCGACGACGCCGCGCCGCTGCTGCGCACCTGCCTCACGTCGGCGGCGGTCGACGGCAGCGTCTGCGTGTTCCTGGAGCCGATCGCCCTCTACCACACCCGCGACCTTTACGAAGAGGGCGACAACGAGTGGCTGGCGCCCTACCTGGGCCCCGCGTCCTGGTCCGACGCGCACGTGCCGATCGGCCGGGCGCGGGTCTACAACGTGGGCACGGCCGACGATCTGACGATCATCACCTTCGGCAACGGGGTACGGATGTCGCTGCGGGTCGCCGCCCGCCTGGTCGACGAGGGCATCGGGGCCCGGGTGGTCGATCTGCGCTGGCTCGCGCCGCTCCCGGTCGCCGATGTGATCCGGGAGTCGTCGGCGACCGGGCGGGTCCTTGTCGTGGACGAGACACGTCGTTCCGGGGGTGTTGGCGAGGGAGTTCTGGCCGCCCTGGTTGACGCCGGATATGTCGGTTCTGTTAGCCGGATCGCGTCCGTCGACTCCTTCGTCCCGCTCGGTCCGGCGGCCAAGGAAGTGCTGGTCGCGGAGGATGCGATCACTCAGGGTGCCCGAGCGCTCCTGGCACGGTAAGTTTCCCGAGGGGCCCGAAAAGTCCGTGTCAGTAGGCACCTTCGACCCGGCTGGCCGGAAAATCGAGCCGGGATCGGTCGGTGCGCCACTTGCGCGTGAGCGTCTGACTGTGTGGACTTTGCGGGAATCGCAACGAACGAGGGAGGCACGTAACAGTGAGCGCGACCGCTGGTCAGGCCGCCGACGGCGTACGCAGCCTGGCGGACCGGTTCGGGATCGAGCCGGGGATGGTCGTCATGGAGATGGGGTACGACGACGACGTCGACCAGGATCTCCGCGACGCCCTGACCGACCGCTCCGGAGAGTTGGTCGACGAAGACACCGACGAGGTGGTCGACGCGGTGCTGCTCTGGTACCGCGACGGCGACGGCGACCTCTTCGAGATGCTCGTCGACGCACTCGGCCCGCTGGCCGCCAACGGCGTCGTCTGGCTTCTGACGCCCAAGGCCGGCCGCGACGGGCACGTGGAGCCGAGCGAGATCACCGAGTTGGCGCCGACGGCTGGCCTACAGCAGACGTCGACGGTCAACGCCGGCAAGGACTGGAGCGGAGCACGGCTCGTGGTGCCGCGCGGATCCCGCAAGAAGTAGCCACGATGCTCGAGGTCGGCACGCCGGCACCGGACTTCACGCTCAAGGACCAGAACAACCAGGCGGTACGACTGTCGTCGTACCGCGATTCGAGCGCGGTCCTGTTGGTCTTCTACCCGCTGGCGTTCACCGGCACCTGCGGCGGCGAGATGGCCGCCCTCCAGGAGGCGCTGCCGGCGTTCGCCGCCGCGGGCGTCGAGGTGCTGACGGTGAGCGTCGACTCGGCCTACGCGCACAAGATCTGGCTGGGCCGCGAGTCCTGGACGATGCGGATGCTGGCCGACTTCTGGCCACACGGAGCGGTGGCGCAGTCATACGGCGTCTTCAACGAGTCGAAGGGCTACGCCAACCGCGGCACCTTCCTGATCGACCGCTCCGGCGTGATCAGGTGGGCCGAATGCCACGAGCCGAGCGAGTCCCGCGACACGACCGTGTGGCTGGCGGCCGTGGCCAACCTGGACGACGGCTGACCCAGGCCGGGTCGGGTAAGCTTCGCCCGGTCCGGGGCGCGTAGCTCAGCGGAAGAGCACTCGCCTTACAAGCGAGGGGTCGCAGGTTCGAACCCTGCCGCGCCCACAAATGGCTTCCTGGTCCGTGACCGCTTCGCGGGCATGGACCAGGAAGCCATTTGTCATTCCGATTCCGGGGGCGACCCCCGGAGACCCCGCGGTCCGGTGGGCGCGGTCCGCGGGACGGCCCACCCCGGAGGATGCCCCACCCATGCGAACCCACGACGGCCTGGTCACGGAGCGAATTCTGCTGCGCCGCTGGCACGACGACGATCTGGACGCGTTCGCCGAGGTCACCGGTGACCCCGAGGTGATGCGCTGGATCGGCGACGGCCGCGCGTTGGACCGGGAAGCCACCGCGGCGCGGCTCGACGTCTACCGGCGGCACTGGGAAGAACACGGCTTCGGGCTCTATGCCCTCGTCCTGCGGCAGACCGGTGAGCTGGCCGGGTTCACCGGCCTCGCGGTGCCGACGTTCCTGCCCGAGATCCTGCCGGCCGTCGAGATCGGCTGGCGGCTCGGCCAGCGCCACTGGGGACAGGGCCTGGCCACCGAGGCGGCCCGGGCCGTGGTCGCGCACGCGCGCGCCGATCTCGGCCTCGACCGCCTGGTCAGCATCCACCAGGTCGGCAACGACGCCTCCGCCAACGTGATGATCAAGCTCGGCATGCACCTCGACCGCGAGACGCTCGAGCCCGGCTCCGGGCGCGCGGTCCGCGTCTACGCGCTGGACCTCTGACTCAACCTCCCGGCACCCAACCGGCGTCTAACCCCGCGTCCGATGAAGAGGATGACGGGGAGGTGGCGTGGAATCCGGCGATGAACGCTTCCGGCTTTTCGTGCGGGAGCAATGGGGTCCGCTGACCCGGACGGCCTACCTGCTGACGGGCGACCGGGGCACGGCCGAAGACCTGGTGCAGTCGGCACTGGAGAAGACACACCGGCGCTGGGGGCGGGTCGAGTTCCCCGAGGTCTACGTACGCCGGGTGATGGTCAACACCGCCACCTCCTGGTGGCGGCGCCGCCGGCCGATCGAGGTGCCGCTGCTCGCCTCGGACGCGGAGCACACGCCGGACGCCTACGACCGGGTGGAGCAGCGCCAGCAGCTTCTCGCGGCGTTGCGCCAGTTGCCGCCGCGGACCCAGGCGGTCCTGGTGCTCCGCTACTTCGAAGACCTCAGTGAGGCCGACACCGCCCGCGTGCTCGGCTGCTCCATCGGCTCGGTGAAGAGCCAGGCATCGCGCGGCTTGGCCCGGTTGCGGGTCGACTTCGCCGCGCACCCACCCGTGCGACTCCAGGGGGACCCGACATGACGCTGCTCAGTGACACGCTGCGCGAGGCCGCCGCGACGATCGACCCGCCGCAGGACCCGTGGCCGGGATTCGCCCGGCGCGAGCGCGCACACCGCCGCGCGCGCCGGGTCCGCCGGGTGGCGCTCGCCGCCGTGGTCGCCGCCGCCGTCGGGGCGCAGACCAACGTCATCCCGCTGCCCGGCTGGGCACCCGGCATCGCGGTCGCGTCGTCGCCCTGGTCGGCGCTGGCCGGGGAACCACCCCGCGGCTCGCTGACCGCCGACGCGACGTGGTTGGCGGCGTTCCGCGACCGGGTCACCGGCATCCAGAACCCGGACGGTTTCTGGGCGGTGGCCGGCCGCGACCGGATCAAGGTGCTCTACGCCAGCGACGCACCCGGCCGCCGCCTCGCGCTGGTGCTCGTACCGCTGCGGCTCGGCTTCATCACGAGCTGGGAGCTCATCTGGTACGAGGGCCCGGCCGGCGCCGCTCCCGAGCAGATGACCCAGGGCGGCAACGAGGACGCGGGCAACCCGGTCGTGACGCTGACCCAGACCGACGCCGACCACGGCGGCTACGCGCTGGTGATCGGTCCCCGCGACACGACGGTCACGATCAGCGGCGACGCACACTACGCGGCTCGCGGCGTGGTGGAGCGGCGGCAACTCGCGGCCTCCGACGGCACGGGGGTGGGTGTCGCACTCCTGCCGCCGACGCCGCTGCCGCCGGGCCTCGACGCCCGCGTCACCCGCGGCGCGCAGGTGATCTACGAAGGAGCCTTCTCGGGCGGCTGGGGTTCATCGGCCGGTGACCCGTGGCAGCCGAGCACGGCCCAGGTCGCCAGGGCCGTGCACGGCAGCCGCGGTCCCGCGCCGGATCCCGCGATCCTGACCAGCTTCGTGGCGCTGGCCCTCGCCGACAGTCACCTGCCGGCGGCCGGGACGACGGTGCGGCTGCGCTGGTCGGGAACGGTGAACGGGCAGACCGCCGCGCTGCTCACGGTGCAACCGCCGGGCGGCGGCGTGATCGCCTACGCGATGCACGGTGACGCCACGGTCAGCCGCACCGACCTGCGGTTGCTGCTGCCCGCTGACGGCGCCGACCAGCGACCGCTCGGCTGGCGGCTCCGGGCCGAGGGCGGCGACGGCCGCACCGACCAGGTGCGGGTGGCCACGCCGCCGGGCACGGCCACCGCGACGGTGACGATCGCCGGCGGGCCGGCGGTGCCGGTGGCGCTGGACGCGTCGGGCGCCGGCACGGTCGCCATCCCACCGGACCAGCCGGCGACGGTGACCGCGTACGCGCCCGATGGGTCGACCCTGGGCAGCACACCCGTGCCACCCTTCGAGAACGACTCCTCGCGCCTACCCGGCGACACACCGGGCACCCGCATCGTCCCGTGAGTGGCTCAGGCCTGTTCCGGTGGCAGCGCGAAGAGGTCGCCGGTGCGCAGGCAGTCGTAGCCGGGGCGCAACGGTTCGGGCTCGTTGACGGTGATCTGTGAGCGCCAGCCGGCAAGCTCCAGGCCGGGCGTGACCAGCTCGGCGTCGACGGCGTCGCCGACGATCCCGGCGTGCTGCAGGATCGTGTAGATCGCGTCGGCGGCGCAGGTCACCGCCGCCTCGGCGTCGGCGCCCGGCTGCAGTTCGCGATGCAGCCGGCGCGCCTCGGCCAGCAGCCGGGCCGCGTCGGCCACGACGAAGTCGCGGCGGTAGCGCAACGAGATGGTCATGCCGTCGACGAGCGGCTCATCTCCGAGGATGTCCACGGTGGGCACCCTAGCGCTGGTCGCGGTGGGCCCGACACAGCCCGCCGCCGGTGGCGACCGCGCAGCGGGCGCCGTTTCGCTTGGTGCCGCCGCATTGCACGGCGGGGTCGTGCACATGGCACAGGCCGGAGGGGCGCGGCCCGATCGGGCACTGGTAGCCGCGGCGGGTGATCGCCATACAGCGGGCGCGGGTGCGGTGTGGACGGTCCATACGGACGACGCTAGGAACGAGCGGCCGAGACCGAAGCCGGTGCACGGAAAGACGGCCCTACCGACCGGAACCGTTACCGTTCAGCAACCCGGTTCACGTCGCGCTGGACCGGAGCGAGTTTCCCTTCCGCCAACCAGGGCGACTGGGCCACGCTTCCGCCACCCACGGTCAGGCTCGCGCGGGCCGCGACGTAGAACCGGTCCCGGGCGTCATCCACGTCGCGCACCGCGCTGTCCCAGCGCTCCCAGTCGTCGGTGACCCCCAGCGCGAAGAACTCGAGCTGACGCACCGCCTCCCGCCACTCCCGGGCGGCCGCGACGGCGGCCTCGTCGCCCAGCATCAGCACCTTCTCCCACGCCTTCGTGCGTGCCGCGTCGGCGTCGGCCAGCAGGGCCAGGCCCGTCTCGCGGTCGATCCGGTGTGCGAGCGACCCCGGCCGGTCGGCCGCGGTGATCCGGAACAGCAGGGCGTGGATCTCCTTGACCGCCGACGCGTAAGCGACGTACGCGTCCAGGCGGCGCTCGTCCCAGCGCACCGCCAGCGTCCGCCGCCAGCGGGTTCGGTCCGTCAGCGTCGTGGTCAGGATCGTGGCCAGGGTGCCGACGACGACGCCGATCAGGGCCGGAAGCTGAGCGACCAACGTGTCCACACAAGCGAGCGTCGCAGATCACGCCAACCGCGGACGGTCGGGTCCGAAAGCCGCCAGACCCGGGCGGCGGCCGGCGGTTGGCTTGCGGCATGACGAAAACGCATTTCCGTTCGCTGCACCACACCGGACAGCCCCTGGTGCTACCCAACGCCTGGGACGCCGGGAGCGCCCGGTTGATCGAGCAGGCCGGTGCGGCCGCCATCGCCACCACGAGTGCCGGGGTCGCCTGGAGCCTGGGCGCCGGTGATGGCGGTGCGATCGGCCGGCGCGCGGCGGTCGACCTCGTCGCGCGGGTCGTGGCCACCGTCAACGTGCCGGTCACGGCCGACATCGAGGACGGCTACGGCGACGTCGGCGCCACCGTGCGCGGCGTGCTCGACGCGGGCGCGGTCGGGGTCAACCTCGAAGACGGCCTGGCCTCGCCGGCGGAGCACGAGGAACGGATCAGGGCGGCGCGCCGGGTGGGTGACCTGTTCCTGAACGCCCGGGTCGACACCTACCTGCGCGGGCTCGGCGATCCCGCGACCAGGTTGCGGGACACCCTCGATCGGGCGGCCGCCTACGTCGCCGCCGGCGCCGACGGCATCTTCGTTCCCGGCGTGACCGACCGCGAGACGATCGCCGCGCTCGCCGAGCAACTGCCGGCGCCGCTCAACGTGATGGTCGGGCCCGGGTCGCCGACCGTCGACGAACTCGCCGACCTCGGCGTCGCCCGGGTCAGCGTCGGGCCCGCGATCACCTTGGCCGCCTACGCCGCCGCGCGGCGGGCCGCCCGTGAGTTGCTGACCGCCGGCACCTACGACGCGCTCGACGTTGACCTGGGGTTCGCCGAGACGGAGGCGCTGCTGGGTCACCCACACGGGTGACTTGGGTCACTAAACCTGACCGCTCGGTCAGATCCTGACCGAGCGGTCAGGGAGAATGCGTCTGTGGTTCGCATCCGGACACGTGACGAGATCCTTCGGGTCGCGGCGGAGTTGTTCACCCGCTACGGCTTCAAGGGCACGTCGCTGCACGACATCGCCGCCGAGGTGGGGTGTTCCAAAGCGACGCTGCTCTACCACTTCGCGCACAAGGACGCGATCCTGCTGGCTCTGGTCGAGCCGGCCCGGCAGTCGTTGATCGACCTCGTCGCGCGGCTCGCCGGCGTCGACGACAAGGGCATCCGGGTCGCGGCCATCGAAGGGTTCATCGACCTGGTGCTGCGCTACCGGCGCGAGGTCACGTTGATCTACGACGTCACGCCGCAGTTCATGCAGGAGCCGCGGTTCGCCGCGATGCGCGAGTTGACCGACGCGCTGCGCGCCGGGTTCGCCGGGCGCAGTTCCGACCCGGCCGACCAGATCGCCGCGGACGTGCTGCTGGGCGGCATCGCCTCGGTGGCCATCGACGACAAGCGCGACGAGGTGGAACTGCGGCCGGCACTGATCGCGGTGGCCCGGCGCGCTCTCATCCCCGGGAAGGACTGACATGGCAACGCTGCTCTACCGGCTGGGCCGGGCCTCGTTCCGCAGGCGCAAGCTGGTCGTGGTGCTCTGGCTGGTGTTGCTCGCCGCGGTCGGCGGCGCGGCGGTCGCCTTCAAGGGGCCGACCTCGAGCAACTTCACCATGCCGGGCACCGAGTCGCAGCGGGCCATCGACTCGCTCCAGCACGAGTTCCCGGAGGCCAGCGGCGCGGTCGGGGTGATCGTGGTGGCCGCGCCCGACGGGCGCACGCTCGCCGACCCGGCCCTCAAGGCCGCCGTGACAGACCTGGTCACCGAGGCCAAGGGCCTGCCGGGAGTGGTCGGCGCCGTCGACCCGTTCGCCGCGAAGGCGGTCTCGGAAGACGGGCGCTACGGGCTCGTCCAGGTGCAGTTCAACAGCCGGGCAGACGAACTGACCGATGCACAGCGCACGGCGTACGAGCAGACCGGCGCGGGTGCCGAGGCGGCCGGGCTGCGGGTCGGGCACGGCGGTGAGGTGATGAACTCGCCTCCCGAGGTCGGCGGCACCGAGGGCATCGGCGTCGCCATCGCGCTGGTGGTGCTGCTGGTGACGTTCGGGTCGCTGGTCGCCGCCGGCATGACGATGCTCAACGCGCTGATCGGCGTCGGCGCCGGCATGGCCGGGCTGTTCGCGCTGAGCAGCGTCGTCTCGCTCACCAGCGTGACGCCGGTGCTGGCGCTCATGCTCGGCCTCGCGGTCGGCATCGACTATTCGCTGTTCATCACCTCCCGGCACCGCCAGCACCTGGCCGAAGGGCTCGACCCGGAGGACGCGGCGGCCCGCGCGGTCGGCACGGCCGGCTCCGCGGTGGTCTTCGCCGGCATCACGGTGGTCATCGCGCTGGCCGGGCTCGCCGTGGTCGGCATCCCGTTCCTGAGCGCGATGGGCCTGGCCGCGGCCGGCACCGTCGCCGTGGCCGTCCTGGTCGCCATCACGCTGCTGCCCGCGCTGCTCGGGTTCGCCGGCGCGAAGGTGCTGCCGCGCCGCCAGCGGGGTGCGGCGCCGCACGCGCACAAGGAGGGCTTCGGCTTCCGCTGGGCGCGGCTGGTCACCCGGGCCCGGATCCCCGTGCTCGTGATCGGCATCCTCGGTCTCGGCGCGCTCGCGCTGCCGGCCGCCGACATGCGGCTGGCCCTGCCCGATGCCGGCTCGGGTCCGGTCGGCACTCCCGCCCGGGAGGCGGCCGACCTCGTCAAGGAGGGCTTCGGCCCGGGCTTCAACGGCCGCCTGACGCTGGTGGTCTCGAGCCCGTCGGCGGAACAGACCGCCGCGGCGGTCGACAAGGTCGCGCCGGCCCTCGGCGGCACGCCCAACCTGGTCACCATCACGCCGGCGACGTTGAGCGGCGACAAGCGGACCGCCCTGCTGGGCATCATCCCGAAGGAAGGCCCGACCGCGGCGAGCACCGAGACGCTGGTGCACGACGTGCGGGCCAAGACACACGGGCTCGGTGGTGCCGACGTCGCGGTGACCGGGCAGACCGCGGTCGGCGTCGACGTCTCGGAGAAGCTCTCCGACGCGCTCCCGGTCTATCTGCTGATCGTCGTCGGGCTCTCCGTACTCCTGCTGATGGTGGTCTTCCGCTCCCTGCTCGTGCCCTTGAAGGCGGCGCTCGGCTTCCTGCTCACCGTCGGCGCGACCTTCGGCATCACCGTCTGGATCTTCCAGGACGGGCACCTGGCCAGCCTGGTCGGCGTCAGCACGCCCGGGCCGCTGATCAGCTTCCTGCCGATCCTGCTGGTGGGCATCCTGTTCGGACTGGCGATGGACTACGAGGTGTTCCTCGTCTCCCGGATGCGTGAAGACCACGTGCACGGCGCCGGTGCGCAGGAGGCGACGATCTCGGGGATGGGCCACGGTGCGCGGGTGGTGACCGCGGCCGCCCTGATCATGACGAGCGTCTTCGCCGGCTTCGTGCTGATCGACGATCCGATCATCAAGTCGATCGGGTTCGCGCTGGCGATCGGCGTGATGATCGACGCGTTCGTGGTGCGGATGACGATCGTGCCGGCGGTCATGTCACTGCTCGGCCGGGGCGCCTGGTGGTTGCCGCGCTGGCTCAACCGGGCGCTGCCCAACGTCGACATCGAGGGCGAGAAGCTCCGCGCGGAGCTGGACGCCCCGGTCGAGGAGCGGGTGCCGGTCGGAGTCTGAGGGGTCGCCGACCGGACCCGCTCCACGGCCTCAACGGCCGAGCGAAAACAGATCGGTGGGTACGCCCAGGCCGCGGATGATCGTGTCGACGACCCGCGCGGCCTGGGCGTCCACCATGTACGGCCACTCCGCCCCCGGACGGGGCGACCCGCGCGACCACGCCGGGGCCCGCCGCGGGGTCTTTTACCGCCAGGCGAAGCCGGCGGGCATCGATTGTCGTGGACATGTTGACGGTCCCGTAGCACGTCGGTAACCTTTGGCCAACTTGCCGCAAGATTGCGACAAAGCTCTGCAAGCTTTGTCGCGCAGCTCTGGAATTTTCGCGCAGCGCACCGCTCCAAGCCGTTCCACCGGCTCCGTGCCGACTTCCGCCCCTCCCCGGACGCCGTGCGCCCGGGGAGAAGTCCCCACTGCGAAAAGGACAGCGATGAGACCATCCAGACTCCGGGTGGTGGTGGCGACCGCGGTCGCCGCTGCCCTGGTCACCATGGGTTGGCAGGTGCCGGCCGCCGCGGCCGGCGGGCCCAACCTCGCCCTGGGCAAGACCGCCTCGGCCAGCTCGACCAACAACGGCTTCGTGCCCGGCAACCTCAACGACGGCAACGCCGGCAGCTACTGGGAGAGCTCCGGCGCGCTGCCGCAATGGGCGCAGATCGACCTCGGCGCCAGCACCAGCGTCGACCAGGTGGTGCTCAAGCTGCCCGGCGGTTGGGGTGCCCGCAACCAGACCGTCACGCTCCAGGGCAGCACCGACGGCAGCACGTTCAGCACCGTCGTCGGATCGGCCTCCTACGCGTTCAACCCGGCCAGCGGCAACGCGGTGACGATCAACTTCACCGCGACCAGCATCCGGTACGTGCGGGCCAGCATCGGGGCCAACACCGGTTGGGGCGCGGCGCAGCTCTCCGAGTTCGAGGTCTACGGCGCCGGCGGGACCGGCACCGGCAACCTGGCGCAGGGCAAGTCCACGGCCGAGAGCGGACACTCCGACGTGTACGGCTCCGGCAACGTCGTCGACGGCAACCAGGGCAGCTACTGGGAGAGCGTCAACAACTCGTTCCCGGAGTGGGTGCAGGTCGACCTCGGCTCCACCCAGGCGGTCAACCGCGTGGTGCTCAAGCTGCCCACCTCCGGCTGGGGCACCCGCACCCAGACGCTGAGCGTGCAGGGCAGCACCAACGGCACGTCGTTCACCGACCTGGCCGGCTCGCAGACCTACACGTTCAACCCCGCCGTGGCCGGCAACTCGGTGACCATCACGTTCACCCAGGCCAACACCCGCTACGTGCGGATCAACATCACCGCCAACAGCGCCTGGCCCGCGGGCCAGCTTTCCGAGGTCGAGGTGTACGGGCCGACCGGCACCCCGACCGACACCACGCCACCGAGCGTGCCGGGCACCCTGTCCTACTCGGTCTCGGGCACGACGGTCACGCTGAACTGGGGCGCGTCCACCGACAACTCGGGCGGCAGCGGCCTGGCCGGCTACAACGTCTACCGCGACGGCGCGCTGATCGCGTCGGCCGGCACCGGCACGTCCTACCAGGACAGCCAGCCGGCGACCGCCACCGTGTCCTATTTCGTGCGGGCAAGGGACAACGCCGGAAACCTGTCGGGCAACAGCAACACGGTGACCCGCACCGGCACCGCGCCCGGTGACACCACGCCGCCGAGCGTGCCGGGGACGCTGTCCTACTCGGTCTCGGGCACGACGATCACGCTCAACTGGGGCGCCTCGACCGACAACTCCGGTGGCAGCGGGCTCGCGGGCTACAACGTCTACCGCAACGGTGCGCAGATCGCGACGGCCGGCACCGGCACGTCCTATCAGGACAGCCAGCCGGCGACGGCCACCGTCTCCTACTTCGTGCGGGCCCGGGACAACGCGGGCAACCTGTCGGGCAACAGCAACACCGTCACCCGCACCGGCACGCAGCCGCCCGGCTGCACCAACGTGTCCGCGGGCAAGACGATGTCGGCGACCGGCTCGACCTTCACCTTCACCCCGGACAAGGCCAACGACGGTCAGCTCGCCACCTACTGGGAGGGCGCGGCCGCCTATCCGCAGGACCTGACCGTGGCGCTGGGCGCCAACCACGTCATCACCGGCGTCAACGTCAAGCTCAACCCGGACGCGTCCTGGGGCACCCGTACCCAGAACATCCAGGTCCTCGGTCGTGACCAGGCCGGCTCGACGTTCACCAGCCTGGTGGCGGCGGCCAACTACCAGTTCGTCCAGGGCAACAACGTCGTCGCGATCCCGGTCTCGGCGACCACCGCTGACGTGCGGCTGCGCTTCACCTCCAACACCGGTGCCCCGTCGGGACAGGTCGCGGAGTTCGAGGTCTGCGGCACCCCGGCGCCCAACCCCGACCTGGTGGTCAGCTCGGTGAGCTGGACGCCAACCTCGCCCAACGAGACCAGCGCGATCACGCTGTCGGCCACGGTGCAGAACGCGGGCACCGCGGCGGCCGGCGCGACCACCGTCAACTTCAGCCTCGGCGGCCTGGTCGTCGGCTCGGCCAACGTCGGCGCCCTGGCGGCCGGCGCGGCACAGACCGTCACGTTCAACGCCGGCACCCGCGCCCAGGGCAGCTACGCGGTGACGGCGGTCGTCGACCCGACCAACACGGTCGTCGAGCAGAACGACACCAACAACAGCACGACGGCGTCGGCGCAACTCGTCGTCGCCCAGGCGCCGGGCCCGGACCTACAGGTCACCGGGATCACCACGAACCCGGCCAACCCCGCGGTCGGCGCGCAGGTCAGCTTCACGGTGTCGGTCAACAACCGCGGCACCTCCGCGGCGGCCGCGTCGGTGACCCGGGTGACCGTCGGCTCGACCACGCTCAACACCAACACCGGCTCGATCGCGGCCGGCAGCACCGCCACCGTGGCGGTCACCGGCACCTGGACCGCGACCAGCGGTGGGGCGACCATCACGGCGACGGCCGACGCGACCAACGTGGTGGCGGAGACCAACGAGGGCAACAACACGCGTACCCAGGCGATCGTGGTCGGTCGTGGCGCCGCGACGCCGTTCACCTCCTACGAGGCGGAAAACGGCCAATACACCGGCACGCTGATCGAAGCCGACGCGTTGCGCACGTTCGGGCACACCAACTTCGGCACCGAGTCGTCGGGCCGCAAGTCGGTGCGGCTGACCAGCCAGGGCCAGTACGTGCAGTTCACCTCGACCGTGCCGACCAACTCGATCGTGGTGCGCAACTCGATCCCGGACAGCGCGGGCGGCGGCGGCACCACGGCGACGATCAGCCTCTACGCCAACGACCAGTTCGTGCAGAAGCTGACGCTCTCGTCGCGCAACAGTTGGCTCTACGGGCTGACCGACGACACCGAGAGCCTGTCCAACACCCCGCAGGCCAACGCGCGCCGGCTCTTCGACGAGTCGCACGCGCTGCTGGCGCAGTCCTACCCGGCCGGCACCCGGTTCAAGCTCCAGAAGGACAACGGTGACGACGCGGCGTTCTACTACCTCGACCTGGTCGACCTCGAGCAGGTCGCGCCGCCGCTGAGCCAGCCGGCGGGCTGCACCTCGATCACGTCCTACGGCGCGGTGCCGAACGACAACGTCGACGACTCGGGCGCGATCCAGCGCGCGGTCACCGACGACGAGAACGGCGTGATCAGCTGCGTCTGGATTCCCGCCGGGCAGTGGCGGCAGGAGCAGAAGATCCTGTCGCCGGACCCGACCCGCGGGCAATACAACCAGAAGGGCATCCGCAACGCCGTGATCCGCGGCGCCGGCATGTGGCACACGGTGCTCTACACCAACACCGAGCCGCAGAACGTGGTCGGCAACATCAACCACCCGCACGAAGGCAACGTCGGGTTCGACATCGACGACAACACCCAGATCTCCGACCTGGCCATCTTCGGGATGACCACCAACCGGGCCAACCGCGGCCACGGCATCAACGGCCGGCTGGGCAAGAACACGAAGATCAGCAACGTCTGGATCGAGCACGTCAACGTCGGCGCCTGGGTCGGCCGCGACTACTCGGACACGCCGGCCTACTGGAACCCCGGCGACGGGCTCGACTTCTCGGGGATGCGGATCCGCGACACCTACGCCGACGGCATCAACTTCGCCAACAGCACGCGCAACTCGCGGGTCTTCAACTCCTCGTTCCGCACCACCGGCGACGACTCGCTGGCAGTCTGGTCGAGCACCTATGTCAAGGACCAGTCCGTCGACATCGGCCACGACAACCACTTCACGAACAACACGGTGGCGCTCCCGTGGCGGGCCAACGGCATCGCCATCTACGGCGGCTACGGCAACACCATCGAGAACAACCTGGTGTACGACACGATGAACTACCCCGGCATCATGCTGGCGACCGACCACTCGCCGCAGCCGTTCAGCGGCACGACGACGATCGCCAACAACGGGATCTTCCGCTCCGGCGGCGCGTTCTGGAGTGAGGCGCAGAAGTTCGGCGCGATCACCCTGTTCGCACCGGGCCAGCCAATCCCCGGGGTCATCATCCGCGACACGGAGATCGTCGACTCGACCTACGACGGCATCCAGTTCAAGACCGGCGGCGGGCGAGTCACCGCCACGATCACCAACGTCCGGATAGACAAGTCCAACAACGGAGCCGGCATCCTCGCGATGAGCGGCGCCCAGGGCACCGCCACCCTGTCCAACGTCACCATCACCAACTCGGCAACCGGCGACATCGTCCGGGAGCCCGGCACCCAGTTCACCATCACCACGCAGTAGCTCTGCTCCACGGAACGGCGCGCGCCCCGGTGGACGGCACCGGGGCGCGCGTCTGTCTCCGGCGGGCGATGGCTACAGGCGGCGGTCGCGGCGGCGTTGGTGGAAGGCGTGGTCGCGGCGGACCAGGTCGGCGATCTCGGGCGCGGCCAGCGGCGCCGCGTAGCGGGCCAGCGCTTCCAGCAGATGGGTCGGCTCGGTGCCGACCAGGCTGACCGTCGGGTCCTGGCACCGCCCCAGCTGGGCCTGCTCGTGCAGCAGCACGACCGCGGTGCGCACCTGCACGTCGTGGCGGTTGCGGCGCAGCCAGGCCGCGAGGTCGTCGGCGATGTCGTTGACCTGGCGGGCCCAACTCCGCCCGCCGTCGACGGCCCAGCCGGTCTCGATGCTGCGGCCGCGGGCGTCGAGTTTCTCCCACCACCACCGGTCACCGACGGCGTGCAGCCGGATCCGCCGCCGCTTGACCGCCACCGCCCAGATGCCCTGCGGCCCGACCAGCACGTGGTCGGTCTCGCCGCGCCGGTTGCGGTAGCCGCGCAGCATCACCCACTCGTCGGGCAGCACGCCGAGCGCGGCGGTCAGCGGATCCTCGCCCCACCCGGCGCCCGCACGATCCTCCCGGGCGAGCAGGACCTCCTGCCAGCTTCCGCCGGGCGACCCGGGCCGCTCGCCGGCGGGCGCGGCGCCGCGCACCCGCTGCCAGAGCGACTTCGCCCGATGCACGGCCCGCAGATGCGCCCAGGCTTGCTGGTATTCGAGCTGCCACCCCGCGACGGCGCCGCGCAACCGGTCGCGGGATCCCCGCAACAACGCGCCGCCGTGGTCGGAGAGCATCTCGACGCGCATCGGGGCACTCCCTCCGCATCGACGAATCCACGTATTTCTATCACCTTGGGTGGCCAGATCGCTACCCAACGTGACGGATTCGATGCGGAGCGGGGGTTCAGCCAAGCATGTCCTGCATCCGGCGGATCTCGATGGACTGGTCGGCGGTGACCTCGCGGGCCACCCGGTCACTGGCCGACTCGACGCCGCCACCGGCCTGGTAGAGCTGGTTGACCATGGTCAGCGCGCCCTCGTGGTGGCGGATCATCAACTGGAGGAACAGCGTGTCGAAGGCCGGCCCATTGGCCGCCGCCAGCCGGTCGAGGTCGGTGGCGTCGAGCATGCCGGGCATCAGCCCGCCGTGGCCGACGTGGTTCTGGTGCGGCTCGGGAAGCGCCTCGCCGCGGTCGACGAGCCACTGCTGGAGCTGGGCGATCTCGTCCTTCTGCGACACCTCGATCCGCTTGGCGAGCTGCGGGATGTCGGCGCTCGCGCTGCGGCCGGAGACCAGCGCGGTCAACTCCAGGGCCTGGAGGTGGTGCGTGATCATCTTCTGCATGAAGTCGGTGTCGGCCGGCGCGTGCGGCGGCGCGGAGATCCGCGCGACCTCGTCGGGCGACAGGGTGCGCGAGGACGCGCCGGGCGCACCGGGCTGAACCACCCGGACCGGCGGCCCGGCGGCGGGACTGGCGGCGGGGGAGTCATCGCGGGTGACCGCGATCGCGACACCGACGCCCGCGGCGACAACGGCGACGGCGATGAACGAGACGACGGTACGGCGGCTGAGCGGTTGCGGCATGGATCCTCGAACTGTTCCGGAGTGCACGGGCAGGACGGCCTTCACGAGGCTTTGCTCTGCACCCCCGTGGGAAGCGCCCGAGCGCTCGCGCGCTTCCTGCAAGGGTGCAGAGCACTTGCTCTGCACCCTTGCAGGAAGCGGACGAGCGCTCGGATGCTGCCTACAGGGGTGCAGAGCAAAGGTCGGGGCGCCCACCCCGCGGGGGGAGCGGAGCGGGCGCCCCGACCTGGTGCGGACGTCGCTGCGCGGTCCGGGGGGATGGCCCGCGCGGTGCGGCGTCCGCCGCCCACCGGTCGCGGCGCCCCGAGGGAGCGCCGCGACCGGGTGACCTAGTCCAGGCTGGCGCACTGGCCGGCGGCCAGCCCACGCACCGTGTTCCGGGAGCCGACGTTGATCGGCGCCGGGGTGTTGCCGGAGCAGGACAGGATGCCGTTGACCTCGTTGCCGGCGATGACCGGCTCGACGCCCGGCGTGCGGGCGCCGCTCAGCGAGACCGCGCCCCGGATCGTCGAGTCGACGACCGCCAGGCTGCCGGTCGTGCCGCTGACCGAGACGGCACCGTTGACCGACGTGTCGTAGAGGTGCAGCGCCGACGCCGAGGCCGACGAGAGCGCGCCGCTGATCGACGAGTTGATCGACAGCAGCGAGGCACCCGGCCGCACCGTGATCGCGCCGCGGACGGTGGCACCGTCGAGGCAGGTCACTCCGTCGACCACCAGCGCGCCGTTGCGGTTGCCGGTGATCGTCGAGGTGCAGGTGCGGGCGAGCTGGTCGTAGCGGGCCCGTGCGGTCGCCAGGCTCGGCGTCCAGGTGATCTTCTGCTGGTGTTGCGCGTTGACCCGCGGCACCTGCACCTCGCGCGCGGCCTGCACCTCGGCGGCGGTCAGCTCGCCGCTCGGCTTGAGGCCGAAGGTGTCGAAGCCACGGGCGATCTCACTGCCGTAGATCTGGCCGTTGTACCAGTAGGCCGACCAGAAACCCGCGAGCGAGAGCTGGTTGGGGTTGAGCGGCCCACGGTCGAAGAAGGCGATCTCCTTCGGGTGTGCCGAGTCGGTGAAGTCCATCAGCGACAGACCACCCTGGTACCACGCCTGGACCATGATGTCGCGGCCCGGGACGGGAACCAGCGACCCGTTGTGTGCCACGCAGTTCTCCTGCACCGTCTGCGGCACCGGCAGCTTGTAGTAGCTGCGGAACTGCATCTTCCCGTCGACGATGTCGAAGATGGCGTCGGCGCCCCACTCCGGCAGGTCGGTGTCTCGGCACCGGGCACCGGTGCCACCGCCCCACTCGTCGGTGAAGACGACCTTGGTGCCGTCGTTGTTGATCGTCGCCGAGTGCCAGTAGGCGAAGTTCGGGTCGGCGACCTCGTCGAGCCGCTTCGGGTTGGCGGGGTCGGAGATGTCGATCAGGATGCCGTTGCCCTCACAGGCGCCGGCCGCGAGGCCCAGTGCCGGGTAGGACGTGATGTCGTGGCAGGCGTCGGTGACCGGCGACGGGCTCCAGTTGCTGCCCGACGGGTGGCGCGGCGCCGGCGGCTGGTTCTGCAGGCCGTCGACCGCCCCGGTGGTCTCGTCGGCGAACAGCCGCGGGTTGTTGACCACGGCCGCCGTCTCGGGAGCCGCGATCGGCACCTTGATGACGTCGATCCGCCAGCGCGACGGGTTGTCGCCGGCCGCCGGGTTGTTGTTGCAGCCGGCCAGGCCGTCGCCGCGGACACCGGCGGTGCCGGACACGTACACGTAGACGTTTGACGCGTCCTTGGGGTCGGTGACCAACGAGTGCGTGTGCGAGCCACGGCAGAGCTGGACGGCCGCCACCTGCTGCGGGTTGGCGATGTCGCTGATGTCGAAGACGCGGACACCCTGGAAGCGCTGGCCGACGGTCGCGTCGGTGCCGCAGTCGACCCGGCCGCGGGTCTCCTCGACCGACATGAAGAGCAGGTCACCGTAAACGGAGACGTCGCCCTGACCACCCGGGCAGATCACGTTGGAGACGATGGACGGCGCGGACGGGTTCGACACGTCGTAGACGGTGAAGCCGTTGTAGCCGCCCATGAACGCGTGGTTGCCGCTGAACGCCAGGTCGGAGGCGACGTAGGAGAAGTTGGACGGGTTGGCCGGGTCGAAACTACCGGCCGGCTTGTCGACGTGGGCGAGGTGCTCGATGTTGCTCGCCGCCTCTTGGGCATCGAGCCAGCCTCCGCCAAGACCGATCCGTGGATCGGGGTCGGCGGCGGCGACGCCCGGCATCAACGCCAGGGCGAGCAGGGCCGCCGCGGTAACGGCGAAGCCCTTTCTAAGGGAAGGAGCCATGCGGAGCCTCTCGGGGCAGGGGGACCCAACAGTCGCGGTCGCGGTAACGACCGCCTCGCTCCGGGACACGTTATATCGAACAGTGGGCATTCGATAATGCCTACGGGGTAACTTCCTCGGGTTTTGGCACACGTACGCCAGCCGGCAAGCCCGACACTCCGTACAACCGCCAACGAATAACCGCCCCGGGCGCACGCATGATCAGGCCACCGGCCACAAGAGACAGCGGGGCCATCGGGGCGCCGGCCGAAAAGCCTTCTTTGACATGGTCGCGGCGGTGTTATTGGATTCCGGCGTGACGGAAGACGCGCGTAAAAAGCGCAGCCCGCTGGCCGCGATCGCGGATGTGGTGAGCACGCCGGTTCCACCGGCCGCGCTTGACGCCATCGACCTTCGCCTCCTGGAGCTGCTCGTCCAGGATGCCCGCACGAGCCAGCGCGGCCTGGCCCGTGAGCTGCAGATGTCGCCGCCCGCGGTGGGTGACCGGATCGCGCGGCTGGAGCGGCTCGGGGTGATCCGCGGCTATCGCGCCGATATCGACTGGGGCGCGCTCGGCTTTCCGATGCAGGTTTTCCTCTCCGTTATCGCGGCCACCGACCAGGCCGCGATAATTCGCGCGCTGCATGCCATTCCCGAGGTCGAAGAAGTCAGCGTGGTGACCGGCTCGATCGACCTGCTGGCCCGGCTGCGGGTGCGCGACCAGGCCCACCTGCGCGCGATCCTGCTCGAAGGGATCTGGCAGATCCCCGGCGTCTCCCGCACCGAGACGCTGCTCAGCCTCGCCGAGACACCGCGCAAAGACTTCGTCAACGGCCTGATCGCGGAGCTTCGCGAAAACCCCTAGGAATACTTGCCCATGCCGCCCGCGACGTCGATCGAGGTGCCGGTGATGTAGCTCGCCCGGTCGCTGGCCAGGAAGGCGACCAGGCCGGAGACCTCGTCGACGGCGCCGAAGCGGCCCAGGGGCACTTCTTCGGCGGCCAGTTTCGCGAAGAACTCGTCGGGGGTCAGTGAGGGTGCGCGGCGGGCGCGGATGTTCTCCCACTGCGGCGTGACCACGAAGCCGATGTTGACGCTGTTGACCAGGATCTGCTCCGGGCCGTACTGCTGGGCCAGGACCTTGGTCAGGTTGTGGCACGCCGCCCGGTTGACCGAGGTGGCGAAGAACGCCGGGTCGGGATAGCGGGCGTACACCGCGTTGATGTTGATCACCCGGGGAGCGGCGCTGCGCCGCAGGTGGGGCAGGGCCGCGCGGGTGCAGCGGATCTGGGAGAACAGCTTCACGTCGAGGTCGCGCTTCCAGTCCTCGTCGGTCAGGTCCTCGAAGCCGCCGGGATGGGCGCCGCCGGCGTTGTTGACCAGGATGTCGATGCCACCGCGTTCGGCGGCCGCCGCGGCGACCAACGCTTCGACGGCGGCCGGGTCGGTGACATCGCAGACGTGACCCGAGACGGCACCGTCGAGCGACTTGGCAGCAGCAGCAACCTCATCGGGGGTACGCGCGCAGATCGTCACCGCCGCCCCCTCGGCCAGCAACTCCGCCGCTATCGCGTAGCCGATGCCCTTGCTGCCACCGGTGACCAGCGCGTGCCGGCCGGACAGGCCGAGCTTCACGAGTCGCCCTTCTCGATGGCGGCGCGGGCCTGGTCGAGCAGCGTCGCGCGGGGCGGGGTGAAGAAGTCAACCTCCAGGCACGGCGTGCCGGTGGTGCGGGCGCCGTGTGGCACCCACGGCGGGATCACCGCGACATCTCCGGGCGTCAGGATCCGGACCTCGCCGTCGATCTCGAACTCGATCTCCCCTTCCAGGACGAGGACGACCTGCTCCTCCTCGTGGGTGTGCCGGGGTGCTTCGGCGTGCGCGTCGAAGGTGACGAAGTTGAGCAGGCTCTTCTCACCCAACACCGGCTGGAAGTTGAGCCCGGGCAGGATCTCGTAGGGGTCGATCTTGGTGCGGTCGACGAAGCGGCCGGGCGTGGTGGGGGTGCCGCCCTCGCTGCCGAAGTGCGATTCCGCGTTGCTCACAAGGATCCTCCAGAAGACGACAACAACAGGCCGAGCCGCCGGGTGCCTTCGGCGATCTCGTCGGGGGTGGTGGCGCTGAACGCCAACCGCAACGCGTGATGCGTGGAACGGCCGGCGTAGAACGGGGCGCCGGGCACGAACGCGACACCAAGGTCGCGGGCCCGGGGCAGCAAAGCCGCGGTGTCCAAACCAACCGGCCCGGTCACCCAGGCGAAGAACCCACCGCGCGGAGAGGTCCACGAGAACCCCGGCGGCAGGTGCGCGGACAGGCCCGCGTCCATCGCCGCCCACCGCGCCGCATAGGTCCGCCGGGCCAACGGCAACTGCGTGTCGAGGCCACCATCTTGCAGGAACGCTTCGGCCAGCCACTGGCCGAACCCGCTCGCGCACTGGTCGGAGTTCTGCTTCGCCCGCACGAGATGCGGGATCAACGCCGCCGGCCCGGCCGCCCAGCCCAGCCGTACCCCCGGAAAAAGGATCTTCGAGAAGGTCCCGACCTGCACCACGACATCGGGCGCGAGCGACCACAACGACGGCCGCTGCTCGTCGGTGAAACCCAACTCCCGGTAGGCGACGTCTTCGACCACCAACAGGCCATGCTGACGAGCCAGCTCGACCAGGGCATGCCGCCGTTCCGTCGACAACCAGGCACCGGTCGGGTTCTGGAAGTCCGGGATCACGTAGAGCAGCTTCGGCACCGGCCCGGAAGCCAGCGCCGCGGCCAACGCGGCAGGGTCGAGCCCGTCCTCGTCAGCGGCCACCACATCGATCTGGGCCTCGAAACCGCTGAACGCGGTGATCGCGCCCAGGTAGGTCGGCGACTCGACCAACACCCGGTCACCGGGGTCGAGCAGCGTGCGGCAGATCAGCTGAAGCGCCTCGATGCCGCCGCTGGTCACCATCAGCGCGTCCGGGGCGG
Organism: Asanoa ferruginea; assembly: GCF_003387075.1. Taxonomy (NCBI): domain Bacteria; kingdom Bacillati; phylum Actinomycetota; class Actinomycetes; order Micromonosporales; family Micromonosporaceae; genus Asanoa; species Asanoa ferruginea. Next base: position 8,985,555 of record NZ_QUMQ01000001.1, on the reverse strand, counting down.
CGCCCTGGGACGCCTTGATCCAGGACGCCAGCGCCGTGCGGAACGAGGCCAGCCCCTCGGTCGGCGTGTATTGCAGCGCGACCCCGGCCGAACCGCCGAGCTCTTCGAGGACGAGGTCACGCACGAACGACGACGGGAAGATCTCCGGTGCCGGGAAGCCGCCGGAGAACGTGATCAGGCCGGGCGCGTTGACCAGTGACAGAATCGCGCTCAGCTCGTCGCCGCTGCCGGCGGCCCGGCGGGCCAGGCGTAGGTCGAGATCGGTCACGGCGGCCTCCGGAGGAGCAAGCGTTCGGTCGGTGACCGTAACATCGGGCCAACCGAAAGACCAAGAGCCAATACTGCCTTACAGGCAATCAGCAAATTCGCTGGTTACCGCACCCCCGCCAACGGGTAGGCGACGGTGATGGCCAGCGCTGATCAGCCCACCGGCAACCTCGAGCTGGTTGCCACCATCGAACCCCCGATGCCGACCGGTGTCACTGTCTCGCACACCGGCCGCATCTTCGTCAACCACCCACTCTGGGGCGACGACGTCGCGGCCACCGTGGTCGAGCTGCGCGGCGGCGCCCGGGTGCCCTTCCCGGACGCGGCGTGGAACCGGCCCGACGCCGACGACGACCGGCACGCCTTCGTCTCGGTGCAGTGCGTCGTCGTCGACCCGATCGACCGGCTGTGGGTGGTCGACACCGGTGCGCCGATGCTCCAGCCGACAAAGCCCGGCGGCCCGAAGCTGGTCCGGGTCGACCTCGACACCGACACGGTCGGTCAGGTGATCACGTTTCCGACCGGGGTCGCCCTGCCGTCGACCTACCTCAACGATGTGCGGTTCGACCTGCGCCGCGGCGACCAGGGCATGGCCTTCGTGACCGACTCGGCCAACCAGGGTCCCAACGGGATCATCGTCGTGGACCTGGCCACCGGACAGTCGTGGCGGCGGCTGCACGACCACCCGTCGACCAAGGCCCCGTCGCTGCACACCAGCCGACCGGTGGTCGAGGGCCGCTACTTCCTGAGCCGGCCGGGCGACGCGGAACCGGCCCCGCTCACGTTCGGCAGCGACGGGATCGCCATCTCCGCCGACGGCAGCCGACTGTTCTACTGCCCGCTGATGTCCCGGCGGTTCTACAGCGTCTCGGTGGACGCGCTCTGCGACCGGTCGCTCGACGACGCCGGCGTCGCCGCGACCGTCGTCGACGAGGGCGACAAGGGCAGCTGCGCAGACGGCCTGGAGACCGACGACGCCGGGCGTCTCTACATCACGGCGTACGAGCAGAACGCCATCTTCCGGCGGACGGCGGAGGGCGATTTCGAGACTCTGGTACACGACCCGCGGCTGCTGTGGCCGGACACCCTGTCACTGGCGACCGACGGCTACCTCTACGTGACCGCCAACCAGTTGCACCGGGGTGCCGCCTACAACGACGGAAAGGACCTGCGCCAACCGCCCTACGCACTGTTCCGGGTCGCGATCGACGCCGGGCCGGTGCTACTGCGCCGCCCGTAGCAGCTCGTCGAGCCGGGCGGCGAAGGCCGGCACCTGCTGGCCGAAGCCGCCGTGGTCGCCGGGCACCGACGCGGCCGCCGTGCCGAGACGCTCTCCGAGCGCTAACGCCGCCCGGTACGGCGGCTGCCCGATCGAGGCCTCGCCGGCCGCGGGCACGATGCCGGCGCCGCTCAGGGCCGCGTAGTCCGGGACGTAGCGGCTGAACGGCGGAACCTCGTACCCGATGAAGAATCCGAAGTTGTGCTCCAAGCGGCCGAACATGGCCAGCGTCTCCGGGTCGGGTGTCTCGGCCGGGCCACCGCCCGGAGCCCGCTCGTCGTCGGCCGAGTCGGCGGGCCCCATGTCGAGGCCCCGTTGCAGCACCGCGTTGGCGGCGACCGGTCCTTCGGCGGCGAAGGTTTTCTCGACCTCGTCGACCATCGCCATCAGCTCGTCGTGCTCGGGGAGCAGGTCGAACAGCGGCGGCTCGTGCGCGACCAGCCGGCGCACCCGGTCGGGATAGCGCGCGGCCAGGTCGAGGCCGATGATCGCGCCGGAGCTGTTGCCGAACACGTAGGCGGGCCCGGCGGCGGCCACGTCGAGCAGCGCGGCCGCATCGTCGGCGTGCTCGGGCAGCGACTGCGGCCCGTCGGGACCGTCGAGCGGGCTGCGCGAGTTGCCGCGCCGGTCATAGGTGATCACCGTGTAGCGGTCGGCCAGCGCCCGGGCCAGCCCGGCATAGCCGGCCGCGTCATAGACCCCGCCGCAGATCAGCAGGAGGGCCGGGCCGGTGCCCCGCACCTCGTAATACAGCGTGGCACCGGGAACCTTGAGCGTCGTCATCTTTCCTCCATCGGGTGAACTCTCACCCGGGACGTCGGAGCCGCTGGCCACGCTTCGACAGGGTCAGCCCTCGGAACCGCCGAGAATCTCGCGGACCTCCATCGCGCCCCAGCGGGCGTCGGGCCAGCGGGCGGCGATCTCCACGGCCCGCTCGGGCGTCGCCACGTCGACGGCGATATAGCCCGCGAACTGCTCTTTCGCCTCGACGAACGGCCCGTCGGTGGTCGCCACGACACCACCACGCAGGCGTACGGTCTTCGCCTGCGCGGCCAGCCCTTCGCCCCGGATCATCTCGCCCGACGCGGTCAGCTCGGCCATGATCGTGTCGACCTCGGCGAACAGCCCGGTGCGCTCCTGCTCGGACATCGCCTCGATGGCGGCGGGGTTGTTGTAGATCAGCAACATGTACTTCACGGCCGCCAACCCTATCGGCCGGAGGAGCATGATGAGGGCATGCTTGCTGGAATCCACTTCATCAACTTCACCCTCCCCGGGAGTCCGGACTCGCTCGCACCGACCCTCGCCGCGACCGCCCGGGCGGCCGACGAGGGCAACTGCGCGACCTTCACCCTGATGGACCACTGGTTCCAGATGGAGGGCTTCGCCACCGCGCACGACCCGATGCTGGAGGGCTACACGGCGCTCGGCTTCCTGGCCGGGCAGACCAGCCGGATCAACCTCGGCCTGATGGTGACCGGCGTGACCTACCGGCACCCGGGCCTGCTCGCCAAGACGGTCACCACGCTCGACGTGCTCTCCGGCGGGCGGGCCACGCTGGGGATCGGTGCCGCCTGGTACGAGCGCGAGCACCGCGCGCTCGGCGTGCCCTACCCGCCGACCGCCGAGCGGTTCGAGCGGCTCGAGGAGGCGCTGCGGATCTGCCTACAGATGTGGTCGCCCGACGAGGGGCCGTTCGAGGGGAAGCACTATCAGCTCGCCGAGACGATCTGCCAGCCGCAGCCGATCTCGCGGCCGCACCCGCGGATCCTGGTCGGCGGCATGGGCGAGCGCAAGACGCTGCGCCTGGTCGCGCAGTATGCCGACGCGTGCAACCTGTTCGCCCGTGACGTCGAGCAGGTGACACACAAGCTGCGGGTGCTCGACGAGCACTGCGCCGCCGTCGGTCGTGACCCGGCGGAGATCCAGCGCACCATCATCGGCAGCGGCGACCCGATCGACAACCCCGACCAGTTCCTGTCCGACATGGAGGGTTACGCCAAGCTCGGCATCGACCTGGTCGAGATGGTGCCCACCGGGCCCGACCCGGAGGCGTGGGTGTCGGCGTTCTGCGCGAAGGTCGTCCCGCGCCTGGCCGAGATCGGCTAGACCGGCTTGCGCGCGCTCTGCTACCGGTCGCCCGGTTTCCGGGCGATCAACACGTCGCGGCGGATGGCCTGGTCGACGCGGTGCGCGAGGCGGCGGTGGGCTTGCGAGTCGACCACCTCGAGGCCCGCGTCGGCCAGCACCTCCGCCGCGGCGTCGCGGTCGGCCACGTTGGTGTTCCACGACAGGCCGAGCGCGCCGCCGCGGCGCAGCGCGCCGGCCCACACCGGCGCCGCGGCCCGCAGCAGCTCGATCGGGCTGCGGGTCAGGCCGGTCTCCTGGGTACGGCTGCCGTGCTGCACGCCGTAGGGCGCGTCGGCCACGACCAGGTCGACCGAGCCGGCCTTCCAGAACTCCAGCGTCCGGGTGGTGTCGGAGTTGACCATGTCGATCCGCTGGGTGTCGCCGGCCCGGTAGGACTCCTTGTCGGCGGCCAGCGTGATCTGCAGCCGGCGGCCGACCACCTTGTGGTTGCGCCGCACCGGCCCGTTCTCGGCCCGGTGCTTGATCCGCTTCTCCTTGAGCCAGCGCTGGATGAACGTGCTGTAGGCCTCGTAGTCCTTCTGGTCCCGGTCGACGCCGAGCGCGTCGAAGCCATACATCATCGCCTGGTTGAGGGTCGTGCCCCGGCCGGCGAGCGGGTCGAGCACGCTGAACCGCCGGTCGAGCATCCGGTCGGCGAACGCCGAGCCCATCAGGGTCGCGTTCAGCAGCAGCTTGGTGAACTGCTCGTTGGTCTTCCCGGAATACTTCGGGATGGTGATCAGGTCGTCGTCGAAGCGGTCGAGCGGGTGCAGCGGCACCGGGCGCAGCAACCCGCCGTTCTCGACGGCGAACAGCGCGTAGATCGACGACAGGTTGGCCAGGAAGCCGACCGCCCGTTCGTCGAGCGCCGTGGATTCGAAGGTGACATAGGGCACGCCGCCGATCCGCTCGGGTGCGACGTCGGCGAGGTCGCCGCCGAGCACCGCGCCGGCGAAGATCTCCAGCTCGGCGGCGGTCAGGTCAACGGAGGACTCGGCATAGACCCGGTTGGCCGAGGGCAGGATCAGCATCGCGTAGCGCATGGTCCGCCGATTCTAGGTGGCCTACCGGAGTGCGCTCGCGGCGGTCGGGATGATAGGTACGACGGGTGACAGAAGTGCCAGAGCGGATGCGCCGCGCCGGTTCCTACGACCGGCTCCGTCTCGGCTACCCCGACCAGCTCGTCGACGACGTCGTCGAATACGCCCGGCTCGAGGGCCGGCCCGCGGTCGAGGTCGGCGCCGGCACCGGTCGGGCCACCCTCAAGTTCGTCGCCCGCGGCGTGGCCGTCACCGCGATCGAGCCCAACCCCCGCAGCGCCGCGGTGCTCACCCGCAAGGTGGCCGGCGCGGCGGTCCGGGTGTCGGTCGGCACCTTCGAGGACTACGCGCCGGAGCGGACGTTCGGCCTGCTGTTCAGCGCGCAGGCCTGGCACCGGGTCGACCCCGCGGTCCGCTGGCGCAAGGCGGCCGAGGTGCTCGGCCCGAGCGGGGTGATCGCGCTGTTCTGGAACCGCGACCGCACCGCCGACCCCGCCGTGACCGCCGAGGTGCAGGCCGCGCACCGGGTGCACACGCCGGCGATCCGGTTCGACACCGCGATGTTGCCCGACGAGCGGCCCTGGCCGGGGATCCACGGCCTGGTGCACCGCCAGTCGAAGGTCTACCGCTGGCAGGTCACGATGCCCACGGTCGACTTCGTCGCCACCCTGGCCAATAGGTCCGTCTACGCCGCGCTGCCGTCGCCGATCCGCGCCGCGCTGTTCGCCGACATCCTCGCCCGCCTCGGCGACGAGGTCCGGGTGGCCGTCGACACCGAGCTCTACCAGGCCCGTACCCGCTGAAACTGGTCCGCGGCACCGGCGGGCCGGCACAATGGAGCGCGTGACCGCGATCGACAGCTACGTCAGTGAGCTCGACCGCCGGCTGCACGGGCCGCGCCGGCGCAAGGCCGACATGATCGTCGAGGTGCGCGACGGGCTGCACGACGCCGCCGAGGCCGTGCGGGCGGATTCGCCCGAGGTCGACCCGGCCGAGGCCGAGCGGCGCGCGGTCGCCGAGTTCGGCCCGCTGCGCGCGGTCGCGCCGGAGTTCCAGGCCGAGCTCGCGGTCGCGCAGGCGTGGCGCACCGCCTGGGTCTTCGCGGTCGCGCTGCCGCTGGTGATGACGCTGTCGACGCTGCTGTGGCGGTCGACGAGCACCGGCGTCGCACCCACCCCGGGCTACCACGAGCTGGCCCACGCCAACGACCTGTTCCTGGTCGCGGCCAGCGTCGGCTTCGCCGTGGCGCTGCTGCTGATGCACGTGCTGGCCCGGCGCGCCGCCTCGCCGGTGGCGCTGGTGCGGGTCGTCGGCGTCGGCGCCGTGGTCACCGTGCTGGCGATGATGGGCGCCGGCATCGTGCTCGCGATGGGCGCGCCCGGCCGCGGCACGTCGCTGTGGGGTGCGCTGCTCGGTGGCCTGCCCACGCTGCCCGGCTATGGCCTGCTGCTCTATCTCGGGGTGCGCTGCCTGCGGCTGACCCGCCCGCGTGGGCCTGGGGCCGGACGCCCGTCCCGACGCCCGGCCCCAGTCCCTTCAGCTTAAGGCCATCCGCGCATGTCCAGGGGTCCGCTCACCGGCCTGAGTGTCGTGGAACTCACGGGGGTCGGTCCGGCGCCCTACGCCGTGATGCTGCTGGCCGACATGGGCGCCGACGTGATCCGGGTCGACCGGATCGGCGGGCCGCCCGACGAATACCCGCTCAACCCGGTGATCGACCGGGGCCGGCGCTCGATCGCGCTCGATCTCAAGACGCCCGCCGGGGTCGAGCTGCTGCTGCGCCTGGTGGCCCGGGCCGACGTGCTGGTGGAGAGCTTCCGGCCGGGGGTGGCCGAGCGGCTCGGCATCGGGCCGGTGCCCTGCCTCGCGGTGCGACCTGGCCTGGTCTACGCCCGGATGAGCGGCTGGGGGCAGTCCGGCCCGCTGGCCGGCGCGGCCGGGCACGACATCAACTACATCAGCCTGACCGGCGCGCTGGCCACGATCGGCCGGGCCGGCGGGCCGCCGCAGCCGCCGCTCAACCTGGTCGGCGACTTCGGCGGCGGCGCGATGTTCCTGGTCTACGGCGTCATGTGCGCGCTGTGGGCCGGCGGCGGCCGGGTGGTCGACGCCAACGTGCACGACGGCACCACGTCGCTGCTCGCGATGCTCCAGGGGCTACGCGCGAGCGGGCTCTGGTCCGACCGGCGGGGCACCAACCTGATCGACACCGGCTGCCCCTACTACGACGTCTACCGCTGCGCCGACGGCGGCTACGTGGCGGTCGGCTCGATCGAGCGCCGGTTCTACCTCAACCTGCTCGCCGGCCTCGGTCTCGACGGCGACGAGGACCTGGTGGGCGCCCACCGCGACCCGTCCCGCTGGCCGGCGCTGCGCACGGCGCTGACCGCGGCGTTCGCGACCGCGACCCGCGATGAGTGGGCGGAGCTGTTCGCCGACGCCGACGCGTGCGTGACGCCGGTGCTGGAGCCGGGGGAGGCACCGCACACGGCGCAGGCGACCGCCCGCGGGCTCTACGCGCCGGTGGCCGAGCACGCCGGCGCGGCCCAGGTGACCCCGACGCCCCGGTTCGCGACCGACCCCGCCGAGGTGCCGGCGGCGCCGCCGATGCCGTCGACGGCGCCGGCCCCCGGTGAGCACACGAAGGCGATCCTGGCCGAGCTGGGCGTGCCCGACGAGGAGACCGCGGCGCTACGCGCGGCCGGCGTGGTCGACTAGGCCCTGCAGGGCCAGCAGGTAACCGCGCACGCCGAAGCCGACCACGACGCCGCGGGCGACCGGCGAGATGAACGACGGGTGGCGGAACTCCTCGCGGGCGTACACGTTGGAGATGTGCACTTCGATCACCGGCAGGCTGGCGCCCTCGATCGCGTCGTGCAACGCGATCGACGTGTGGGTGTAGGCACCGGCGTTGAGCACCGCGCCGATGCACTCACCGGCGGCGACCCGGGCACCGGCCTCCTGCACCCAGTCGACCAGTTGACCCTCGTGGTTGGACTGGAGGAACTCGAGTTCGAGCCCGAGCTTGCCGGCCTCTTCCCGGCAGAGGTCCTCGACGTCGGCCAGCGTCGCGGTGCCGTAGACCTCGGGGCGGCGCAGGCCGAGCAGGTTGAGGTTGGGTCCGTTGAGCACGTAGACCGATGTCATCAGCGGCCACCGGGGTTGTGCCACGAGCGGCCGTCGCGGGCGAGGAGCTGGTCGGCCTCGTCGGGGCCCCAGGACGCCGCCTCGTAGAGCGGGATCCGGCCGCGGCTGTTGGCCCAGTGCTCGATGATCGGGTCGACGATCCGCCAGCTCTGCAACACCTCGTCGGAGCGGATGAACAGCGTCGGGTCGCCGACCAGCGCGTCGAGCAGCAGCCGCTCGTAGGCCTCCGGCGACTCCTCGCGGAACGTCGACTCGTAGGAGAACTCCATGGTCGCCGTGCGGACCCGGAACGAGTGGCCGGGCACCTTGGCGCCGAATCGCAGCGTGATGCCCTCGTCGGGCTGGATGCGCAGGATCAGCGCGTCGGGCTGGAGCCCGGTCACCTGGGCCGCGCTGATCGGCAGGTGGGGCGGGCGGGTGAACTGGAGCACGACCTCGGTGACCCGGCGCGGCAGCCGCTTGCCGGTGCGCACGTAGAACGGCACGCCGGCCCAGCGCCAGTTGTCGACGTCGAGCCGCATCGCCGCGTAGGTCTCCGTCCGCGACAGCGGGTCGACGCCCTGCTCGTCGCGGTAGCCGGGCATCAGGTCGCCGCTGGTGCCGCCGCGGGTGTATTGCCCGCGCACCGCGATCTTGTCGATGTCGCCGTCGGCCGGGTGCCGGATCGACTGGAGCAGCTTGACCTTCTCGTTGCGCAGCGCCTCCGGCGCGAACGAGGCCGGCGGCTCCATCAGGGCCAGCGCGAGCACCTGGAGCACGTGGTTCTGCACGATGTCGCGCATCGCGCCGGCGTGCTCGTAGAAGCCGCCCCGGCTGCCGACGCCGAGCGTCTCGGCGACCGTGATCTGCACCTGGTCGATCCAGGTGCGGTTCCAGATCGGCTGGAAGATCGTGTTGGCGAAGCGCAGGGCCATCACGTTCTGCACGGTGTCTTTGCCGAGGTAGTGGTCGATCCGGAAGACCTGGTCCTCTTCGAACCCGGCGTGGATCCGGTGGTCGAGGTCGCGCGCGCTGGCCTCGTCGTGGCCGTAGGGCTTCTCGATCACCAGGCGGGCCGAGCCGTTGGGCGTGCCGGGCTGGTTGAGCCCCGCCGCGGTCAGGTTCTCGATTATGGGTACGAACGCCTGCGGCGGGGTGGCCAGGTAGAACAGCCGGTTGCCGGCCGTGCCGGCGTCGCGGTCGAAGCTGTCGAGCAGGTCACGCAGCCGGTGGAAGGTGTCCGGGTTGTCGTAGTCGCCGCTCAGGTAGCGCATGTTCTCCACCAGCCCCGGCGCCTCGGCGGCCGGCCCGGCGGGGAAGCGCTGCCGGAACTCGTCGTCGGACAGGTGGCTGCGGGCGACGCCGACGAGCCGGAACTCGTCGGGCAGGCGCTTGTATTGGGCGAGCCGGGCCAGCGCCGGCATCAGCTTGCGCTCGGTGAGGTCACCGGACGCCCCGAAGATCACCACGACCCCGGGCGGCGCCTTGCGATCGCCGTCGCCGTCTCCGTTGATCCGGATCTCGCTGGTCGGGCCAAGGTCGCCGTTCATGCGTACCCCTCGGTGTTCAGGCGTGGTCGGTGTCGCGTCGGTGTCGCCGCCGTCGGCGCCCCGCAGAACGCTACCGGCCCGGCCGCCCGAGACGGAGCGGCGCGCGCCGATGTGGGACGGACGCCTCTTCCGACCGTATCGCTTCCGCCTGAACTCTCCGGAAACGGTGGGTTATCGCTCTGTTTGTTCCGGATCGGAGACGTCAGCAATCCTCGCATCGAGCGCGCGCAGGGCGGTGTCGGCATCGACCGCGACGGCGACGCCGTGCTCGCCCGCACCCAGCGTGATCTCCCGCCCGGCCATCCGCTCGTCGGCGACCACCGGCCAGGGGACCAGCGAGCCGAACGGCGTGATCGTGCCGCGCTCGTAGCCGGTCGCGTCGAACGCGGTCGCCGCGTCGGGCATCGACAGCCGGCTCACCCCGAGCAGGGCGCGCAGCTTGGGCCAGGAGATCACCCGGTCGCCCGGCACGAGCACGAAGACGTAGTCGCCCTCGCCGCGCCGCACCACGATCGTCTTCACGACGTCGGGGATCGCGACACCGCGGGCCGCGGCGGCCTCGGCGAGGCTGCGCACCGGGCCGTGGCTGACGACCCGGTGCGCGACTCCGGCGTTCTCCAGCGCTTCGACGGCGCGACCAGTCATGCGGCCAAGGTTAGGACCTGGCCACCGCGTTGGCGTGGATCGCCTCGTTGAGGAACCGCGCCATTCCCGGCTTGATCTTCTCGTAGGTCGCGGTGAACCGCGGGTCGTTCACATACATGTCGGCGAGCCCGGTGTGGAGCTCGTACGAGCATTCGTAGAACCAGCGGCCGATCTGCTGCCGGTGCTCCTCGGCGAGGTCCATCGCCGCGCTCCCGGTGGCCGGCTGCCCGGCGTCCATCACGGCGGCGAGCCGGCGGCCCCAGTCGTCGCTCTCGGTGCGGAACCGCTGCCAGTCGGCCTTGCTGTAGCGGCTGGTGCGGCGCTGCGACTCGGCGTAGGCGTCCGTGTCGCCCCAGCGTTCCCGTGCCTCGTCGGCGTGGTCGTCGGGCTCGAAGTCACCGAAGACCTCGAACCGCTCCTCCGGCGTCAGGTTGACACCCACTTTCTGTGCCTCCATTGCGAACTCGATGGCGGTGACCATCTCGGCCAGTTTCTTGATCCGCTCGGTCAGCAACCGGTGCTGGCGGCGGAAGTGCTCCCGTGGATCGGCGGTGTCGAGCAGCGTGGCGATCTCGTCGAGACCGAAGCCCAACTCGCGGTAGAAGCGGATCTGCTGCAACCGCTCCAGGTCGGCGTCTGTGTAGATCCGGTAGCCGGCCGACGTCCGGTCGCTCGGCACCAGCAGCCCGATCTCGTCGTAGTGGTGCAGGGTCCGCACCGTCACGCCGGCCAGCCCGGCGACCCGGCTCACCGAGTAGCTCATCGCCCGCTCACCCCCTTTCCGTCCGCCACGAAACACCCTGCCGTGGCGTGAGGGTCAAGCGCTTTGACCGGGTGGCCGCGACACCGGCCAGGCAGAGCAGACCGCCGCCGAGCGCGAGCGCCGCCGGCACCTCGCCGAGCAGCGCCCACGCCAGCAGCACCACCAGCGGGGGTACGAGGTAGGTCGTGGCGCCCAGCCGGCCGGCACCGGTGCGGGCCAGCGCGTACGCCCAGGTGGTGAACGCCAGCGCGGTCGGCCCGGCGCCGAGGTAGACCAGCCAGCCGGCGGCGGCCGGATGCGCGGCGACGTCGGTCACGAGTTGGCCGGCGAAGGGCAGGCAGCAGACGGTGGCCACCAGCGTGGCCAGGAAGGTGACCGGCAGCGCGTCGGCCCCGGCCAGCAGCGGCTTCTGCGCGACCACCCCGACCGCGTAGCCGACCGCGGCGACCAGGCACAGCACCACGCCCCACGGGTCGGCCCGGGCGTCGCCGGCCGCGGCGACGCCGATCAGCACGGTCCCGGCGAATGCGGTGGCCAGCCCGAGCAGCAGGGTCCGCGGGAAGCCCTCGCCCAGGAACAGCCCGGCGAGGGCCGCGATCAGCACCGGCCCGAGGTTGACCACCATGGCCGCGGTGCCGGCGTCGACCCGCCGCTCGGCCGCGTTGAGCGCGACGTTGTAGACGCCGAGCCAGGCGACGCCGCAGAGCACCAGGCGCGGCCAGGCGCGGCGGTCCGGCCAGCGCGGTCGGCGGACCGCGACCAGCGCGCCGAGCACGGCCGCGGCGACGAGCAGCCGGCCGAGGGCGAGCGCGCCCGGGCGCACGTCGGCACCGACGTGGCGGATGGCGACGAACGCCGAGGCCCAGAGGAAGACGGTGGTGGCGATGGCGGCAGCGGTTTTCACGCCGTCAACCTAGGTGCGGGACCTTTCGGCGCCGGTCGAAACAAAGGTGGCCTCTTCGTAGTCGCCGGCGATCGTGAAACCGATCCGCTCGTAGGCGGCGATGGCGGCGGCGTTGTCGGCCTTGACGTTGAGGGTGACCACGTCGGTGGTCTCGCGCAGCCGGTGGCACAGCGCGGCGGTGACCCGCTGGGCCAGCCCCTGGCCGCGGTGCTCCGGGTGCACGGTGACGTTGCCGATCGCGCTGACCCGGTAGGCCGGCGACCAGACGTGCACGCCGGCGACCGCGACGACCCGGCCGTCGCGCCGGACGCCGACGTACTGGCCGGTCTCCAGCATTCGGCGATCGAACCAGTTTCCCGGGTACGCCGCCGCGTAGAGCGCTTCCAGCTCACCGGCGTCGCCAGGCCCGAGCGGCTCGCCCTCCGCCGGGCCGCGGATGTCGCCCAGGACCATCTTGTGGTGCGGCCCGCCGTAGCCGCGGCGAAACGCCGGCGCCAGGGTGTCGCCGGCGCCGGGGGACAGGTGCGCGTAGAACGTGCGCGGCAGCAGCGGCAGCAGCCGGGTCAGCAGCGCGCGCAGCGGCTCGTCCGGGCCGAACGCGAGCAGGGTGGGCGTCGCCAGCCCGTGGTAGATCAGCGCGACCGTCTCGCCGTGGCGGTACCAGGTCGTGTAGGGCCAGAAGAAGTCGTCCAGGTCGCCCAACTCGTAGGCGTGCAGAGCGGCGTCCTTGCGGAGCAACGCGGCAAGCTCGGCCCGGTCGTGGACGCTGCGCAACATGGCCGCGATCGTGTCACAAGGCTCGCCCGGCCCGGCCCACGGTGCTACTTTCCCGCGCGTGGATTCGGCCCAGTCGCCCCCGCCCGCCCCGGCGCGTGGCCTGCTCGTCTTCGGCCTGCTCTTCGCGGTGGTGATCGTGGTGGCGGCAGTGGTCGGCGCGGCCGTCGCGCTCGGCGGATCGGGCGGCTCGTCGTCCGGCGGCGAGGTGTCGGCGGCCAAACTCGCCGTCGGCCACTGCGTCGACGACCTGCGCGAGAGCGACGACCTCGAGGGGTTGCCGGTGCTGCCCTGCGAGCAGCCGCACGAGGGCGAGGTCTTCGCGATCTTCCAGTTGCCCGCCGGCCCGTTCCCCGGCGACGAGGAACTCGGCCGGCAGGCTCAGCAGGAATGCCTGAAGCAGTTCGAGAACTACGCGCCCTCGTCCGTCGCCGACGACAAGGTCGAGCTGTTCTACCTGCACCCGAGCCAGCTCTCCTGGACCAACGGCGACCGGGGCGTCACCTGCGTCGCGACCGACCCGACGACCAAGCGCACCGGCTCGCTCAAGGGGTGACCGCGGGACCCCAGGCGTGCCGGTCCGTGGCGGCGGCCCGGCGGCCGAGCCGGCCCTCGCGCACCAGCACCGCGAGCGAGTCGAGCACCACTCGGGAACTCAGCAGCGCGGTCTGCTCGGCCCAGTCGTAGGGCGGCGCGCACTCGACCACCTCAAGCCCGGCGAGCCCGGGCGCGGCGATCCGGCGGACGAGGTTGAGCGCCTCGCGCGGCAGCAGCCCGCCGGGCTCGGGCCAGCCCGTGCCCGGGACGAAGCCGGCGTCGATCACGTCGATGTCGAACGACAGGTAGACCGCCTTGGCGCCCTTCCAGGCCGTCTCCAGCGCCACCTCGGCGACCTTCTCGATGCCGACCCGCTCGACGTCGCCGACCGTGATGATCGTGGTGCCCCGTTCCCGGCCGACCTTGACGCCGGCCCGCGGCGACTGCCAGCCGCCAATGCCGACCTGGACCAGGTTGGTCGCCGGCGCGTTGGCGAGGTTGGTCGCGTGGAACCACGGCGTCGTGTGCATCCGCTCGTCGAGGTCGGTCTCCTGGGTGTCGACGTGCCGGTCGAAGTGGATGATGCCGATGTTCCCGTCGACGTGTGGCGCGATGCCCCGGATCGTCGGGTAGCCGATCGAGTGGTCGCCGCCCAGCACGACCGGGAACACGCCGCGGGCGTACACATGGGAGATCGCCTGGCTGATCTGGTCGAACGACTTCTCCAGGTTGCCCGGGATGGTGAACACGTCGCCGATGTCGACCATGTTGAGCTGCTCGCGCAGGTCGACACCCAACTCGTAGCAGTAGGTGCCGAACAGGTTCGTCGAGCGCCGGATGCCCTGCGGGCCGAACCGCGCACCCGGCCGGTAGGTGGCACCCGAGTCCAGCGGCGCGCCGAAGACCGCGACCTCGGCGTCGGCGACGGCGTTGACGTCTTCCAGGTAGGGGCAGTTGAGGAAGGTGCCGCGCTCGCCCGCGAAGTGCGGCAGTTCGCCCCTGGAGAACGTCGGGATGGTCCGGTCGACCAGCGTGGGCGAGCCCGGCAGGCCGAAGGCCAGGCCCCGCTCGATCTCCTCGTCGTGGCGGAACAGCGACAGCCGCTCCTCGGCGAGTTGCGCCCACCGGCCTTCCTGGGTCGCGAACGCGTCGCTGTGCGAGTGGTCGTTCTGCGTCACTTATCCATCTTGTCGCTAAATGGTGAGCGCCACCGCCGCCGCGCCGGAGCCGATCAGCGCCACCGCCCAGACCAGGTCGAGGTTGACCCAGGCCCGCCGCAGCGCGTCGAGCCCGAGCACCCGGTAGACCAGCAGGCCGATCGCGCCCGCCACCGCGACCATCGCGACGGTGTGCACCGCGGTCGCGGCGAGTCCCTGCCAGAGCAGCGCTCCCGGATCCGCCGGGGCGTGCAGCGCGTGGTCGTGGTGCAGGCCCGGCGGGGGATTGGCCACGAGGACGGGCACCAACATCAGACCCGCACCGTGTACGGACGACATCAGGAACGACCAGCCGGTGAGCTGCCACGGCGTCAGGCGCATGCCGGCCCAGGTGAAGTGCCGCTTGGACAGTGCCCGCCACAGTCCGAACCCGACCATCACCAGCCCGCCGGCGATCGCGACCACCCGGGTGGCCAGCACCGACCGCAGTCCTTCGACCAGCGCGGCGACGGCGAGCACCGACAACGCGTGGCCGGCGGCGATCGGCACGAGGGCGCGGAGCACCGCGAGGGCCGAGCGCTCCTGCACCCCGATCGCCACCGCGAACAGCCAACCCATGCCGGGGTTGAGGCCGTGGAACGCGCCGAGGCCGGCGAGCGTCGCGATTTCCAGCCAACTCACGGGAAGCAGTATGAGTCCTTGGTGTGCCTTCGCCGATAACCTACAATGCAGATGGGATTTGAAGGGTGGCGATGGCGATGGACACCGTGATCATCGGTGGCGGCCCCGCCGGGGCGCTGACGGCACTGGCTCTGGGTCGCGCGGCGACCATCGTGGATCCGGCCGCGCGGCTGGGTCCGGGCTCGGCCTACGCGACGCGGGAGCCCCGCCACCTGCTCAACTCGCGGGCCGGGTCGATGTCGGTCGACCCCGCCGACCCCGGTGATTTCGCCACCTGGGCCCGATGTCGACCCGACGCGTTCCTTCCCCGCGGCACCTATGGTGCCTACCTCGCCGACCGCCTAGGAGCGGTGCGGCACCTCGCCCGGCGTGCGGTGCGGGTCCGTCCGGCGGGATCGGCCTGGGCCGTCGAGCTCAGTGACGGCACGACCCGCCCGGCGTCCGCGGTGGTGCTGGCCCTGGGCCCGCCACCGCCGGTCTTCCCCTCGGCCGCGACGGTCGGCGTGCGGCGCGCGCCCGGCTACGTTCCGGTGCCCTGGTCGCCGGGAGCCCTCGACCGGGTGCGGCCCGCGGATCGGGTGCTGTTGCTCGGCACCGGCCTGACCGCCGTCGACGCGGTGCTCACCCTGCTCTCCCGGGGCCACACCGGCCAGATCGTCGCCGTCTCCCGGCACGGCCTGCTGCCCCGCGCGCACACCGACCTGCCCACGCCGGCTCCGGTCCGGGCCTGGGAGAGCGCCCCGCCCGGGCTGCGCGGTTTGCTGCGCGAGGTGCGCGGCAGCGCCGACTGGCGGGCCACGGTGGACGCCCTCCGGCCGCGGGTCGACCAGGTGTGGGCCGGCCTGACCCTGCAGGAACAGCAGCGGTTCCTGCGCCACCTCGCCCGCTACTGGGAGGTGCACCGGCACCGCTGCGCACCCGAGGTGGCGGCCACCATCGCGGCCGCGCGGGAGGCTCGCGCGCTGGTCGTGGCGGCCGGCCGGGTGAGCGAGATCCGGTCCGTCCCGCCCGGCTTCGAGGTGGGGCTGGCCGGTGGCCGGTGGACCTTCGACGCCGTGGTCAACTGCACCGGACCGGGCCACCCGGCCGGCCTTCCGCTGGTCCGCTCGCTGGTCGCCGACGGGCTGGCGCGGGCCGACCCGCTGGCCCTGGGCATCGATGTCGACGCCGCCGGCCGCCCGGTTGGCCGGCACAGCCTCCCGACCGAGGGCCTCTACGTGGTGGGCAGCCTGCGCCGCGGCCGCTGGTGGGAGACCACGGCGATCCCCGAGATCCGCGACCAGGCCTACGCCATCGGCGGTCGGTTGGCCGCCGTGCCGGCACATCACGCCGCCTGAGGACCGAAATCGGGATTGCCCCAGGCATCGATCCATCGTTACCCTATCAATCCGATAGGATAAGAGGGAGAGGCGCCATGAGTAGACCCACGCGCATCAGCGAAGACTGGGCGGCGACCGTCGTCGGCCTCGTGTTGCTGGTGCTGATCCTGACCGGCGTGATCAGCCAGGGAATCCTGCAATGACCACCGTCAACGAGACCGAGGCGCTGGCGCCGGTCGAGACGGACGAGCGAAACGTCAACTGGGCGTGGGTGGGCGCCGGTCTGGTGCTGGTGCTCGCCCTGGCCTGGCTGACCAAATACCTCGACAAGAACGTGTCGGTCTGGCTCGCCGACACCAGCCTCAAGCGGATCGCGAAGTCGGTCGAATACCCGGTCTACGCGATCGTCATCGGCCTGCTCGGCAACGCGGTGCTGAGCGCCACCGGCGTCCGCGACCGGCTGGCACCGGCGTTCCGCACCGAGTTCTTCATCAAGACCGGCCTGGTCCTGCTCGGCGTCTCGATCAACCTCTCGCTGCTGGTCACCGCGGCCGGCCCGGCGATCGTCCAGGCGCTGCTGCTGATCTCCGGGGTCTTCCTGTTCACCTGGTGGCTCGGCGGGAAACTCGGCCTCGACGACAAGCTCCGCGCCCTGCTCGCCTCGGCGGTCTCGATCTGCGGTGTCAGCGCGGCGATCGCGGCGGCCGGCGCGGTGCGGGCCAAGCGCGAGCAACTCGCGTACGCCGCGAGCCTGGTCATCCTGTTCGCCCTGCCCTCGATCTTCCTGCTGCCCTGGCTGGCCGACGTGTTCGGGCTCTCCGACGCGGTGGCCGGCGCCTGGATCGGCGGCAACATCGACACCACCGCGGCGGTGACCGCAGCCGGCACGCTGGCCGGCGAAGACGCGCTGAAGATCGCGACGATCGTCAAGGTCACCCAGAACGCGCTGATCGGCATCGTGGCCGTCGCGCTGACCGCGTGGTTCGCGTTCAAGGTCGAACGCACCGAAGACGCGGCCCGCCCCGGCGCGATCGAACTCTGGCGCCGGTTCCCCAAGTTCGTGCTCGGCTTCGTCGCCGCGTCGGTGATCGGCACCTGGTTCGCCAACTCCGTCAGCGCCGCCGACAACACGGCCGCGCAGGCGGTCGCGACCAACTTCCGCACCTGGTTCCTGATCCTGGCGTTCGTCAGCATCGGCCTGGAGTTCCGGCTGACCGCCCTGCGCGAGGCCGGCTGGCGCCCGATCGCGGTCTTCGCCAGCGCGACCGTGGTCAACATCGGCCTGGCCCTCGCCCTGGCCGCCCTCCTCTTCGCCGACTTCACGGTCTGAGCGGCATGCGCTTCCACTGGTTTCTGCCCACCAGGGGCGACGGCCATCAGGTGCGGCCGGCCACGACCACGACCGGGGCCGACCCCGGTCGTGGGCCGGACCGGCCGGCCACCCTCGGCTATCTGACCCAGGTCGCCCGCGCCGCCGAGGACAGCGGGTTCGGTGCCCTGCTCACCCCGGTCGGCGACGGGTGCCCGGACCCGCTCGTGGTCTGCACCGCGGTCGCACAGCACACCGACCGGATCAAGCTGCTGGTCGCGTTCCGGCCCGGCTTCACCGTGCCCACCCTGTTCGCGCAGCAGACGCAGGCGTTCCAGGCTGTTAGCGGCAACCGATTGCTGCTCAACGCCGTCACCGGAGGAGACCCCAAGGAGCAACGGGGGTACGGCGACTTCCTCGACCACGACCAGCGCTATGACCGCACCGCCGAATTCCTGGACGTGCTCCGTCGCTCGTGGGCCGGCGCACCGTTCGACTTCACCGGCGACCACTACCGGGTCGAGGGTGGCGGCCTGGTGACGCCGCTGACCGACCCACCGCCGATCTACTTCGGCGGCGCCTCACCGGCGGCCGAGCGGGTCGCCGCCGCGCACGCCGACGTCTACCTGATGTGGGGCGAGCCGCCGGCCGCGATCGCCGAGCGGGTCTCCCGGATCAAGGCGGCCAGGGAAAACCTGCGGCTGGGCATCCGGCTGCACGTGATCGCCCGGGAGACCGCCGAGGAGGCTTGGGGCGAGGCCGACCGGTTGCTGGCGGGGATGCAGCCGGCGCAGATCGCGGCGGCGCAGGCCCGCTTCGCCCGGATGGACTCGGTCGGCCAGCGGCGGATGGCCGGCCTCCACAACGGACGGTCGACCGATCTGGAGATCGCACCGAACCTGTGGGCCGGTGTCGGCCTGGTCCGCGAGGGCGCGGGCACCGCGCTGGTGGGCAGCTACGCCGACGTCGAGGAGCGGATCCGCGAGTATGCCGCCCTCGGCATCGACGAGTTCATCCTGTCGGGCTGGCCGCACCTGGAAGAGGCCTACCGGGTGGGTGAGTTCCTGCTGCCCCGGCTGGCCGCGGACCGGCGGGCGGCCCGGCCGGTGCCGGCCTGAGCAGGTCGGCGAGCGTGGTCCGGTCGACGATGTCGGCGATCCGGTCGTGCACGGCCAGCCAGACGTCGCGCAGCCCGGCGGCCGACGCGGGGTAGCCGGCGGTCTCGGTCGGCAGGCCACGCACGGTGGTCAGCGCGCCGTTCACCGCGCGCACCACGTCGCCGACCGAGATCTCGGCGGCGGGGCGGGTCAGCGCATACCCGCCCTCGCCGCCGCGCTGGCCGTGCAGCAGCCCGGCCCGGCGCAGGTCGACCAGGATGCTCTGGAGGAACGCCGGCGGCATCTGCTGGGCGCGGGCCAGCGCGGCCGCGGTGACCCGGCCCGGTGCGTCGGCCACCGCGAGCATCGCGCGCACCGCGTAGTCGGTGCGGGCCGAGACCTGCATCAGTGCCGGTCCAGCAGACCCCAGCGACGCCGGATCGCTTGGTCGGCCTTGGTGAACACCAGGTCGACGACGAGACCGAGGATCAGGATGAGGATCATCACGCTGATCACCCGCGGCGCGTCGGAGAAGTCGCGCGCGAAGGTCAGTTGCACGCCGATCGACGTCGACTTGGAGATGATCACGAGCAGCTCACCGGCCATCAGGCTGCGCCAGGCGAACGCCCAACCCTGCTTGAGCCCGGCCACGATGGCCGGCAGCGCGGCCGGTGCGATGACATAGCGGTAGAGGCTGAACCCGCGGGCACCCAGGTTGCGGCCGGCCCGCACCAGCAACGGTGGCACGTAGTCGACGCCATGGATCACGCCGTTGGCGATCGACGGCGCCGCGCCCAGCACGACGACGAAGAAGATCGCCTGCTCGTTGAGCTGGAAGAGCAGGATCGCCAGCGGGAACCAGGCGATCGACGGCATGGTCTGCAGCGCGGTGATCATCGAGCCGAGCGCGGCCCGCAGCACCTTGATCCGCGCGACCGCGGAGCCGAGCACCAGCCCGACGACGACCGAGGCACCGAAACCGTAGGCGGCGCGCCGCAAGGTGATGAGCAGACCTTCCCAGAGCGCTGAGGTGTTGGCCCACGCCCAGAAGTCCTGCGCGACGGTGAGGGGGGCCGGCAACGCATACTCCGGCCGCCACTCCGCCCAGACCAGCGCCTGCCAAACCGCCAGCACGAGCGCCAGCGCGGTGAGCTTCGGCCAGGTCAGCGACCAGATCCGGGCCGCCCGGCCGGGCACCTTCTGGCGGGTGGCGGTCTCGAGCGCGTCGAGACCGGAGATGGTCTCGTTCTGGGCGACGAGATTGTCAGTGGCCATGGCGTCCCACCTCCGCGCGGAGCCGGTCGGTCACCTCGGCGGCGATGGTCGCCACTTCGGCGGAGTCGATGCGCCGCGGGCGGGCGATCTCGACGTCGGTCTCGTAGATGACCCGGCCCGGCCGGCTGGACAGCAGCACGATGCGGTCAGCGAGCCGGGCCGCCTCGCGCACGTTGTGGGTCACGAACAGCACCGTCAGCGGGCGTCCCGCGGCTTTGCGCGAGGTCCACAACCGTTCGAGCTCGTCGTGCAGGATGTCGCGGGTCATCGCGTCGAGCGCGCCGAACGGCTCGTCCATCAGCAGCACCGGGGTGTCCAGGGCCAGCGTGCGGGCCAGCGCCACCCGCTGCCGCATGCCGCCGGAGAGCTGGTGCGGCCGGCGCTTGCCGAACTCGCCCAGGTGCACGGTGTCGAGCAGCTCCGCGACCCGGGCCTTGCGCTGCGCCGACGGGACGCCGCGCAGCTTGAGGGGCAGCTCGACGTTGGCGTTGACGGTCAGCCACGGGAACAGCGCCGGCTCCTGGAACATCAGCCCGGGCGACGCGTCGCCGGCCACCCGGATGCCGCCGCCGCTGACCGTGTCGAGGCCCGCGACGAGGTTGAGCAGCGTGCTCTTGCCGCAGCCCGATGCGCCGACGAGACAGACGAACTCGCCCGGCGCCACGTCGAGGGAAACCCGATCGAGCGCCACGACGGCGTCCGCGCCCGCGCCGTACACCTTGGTCACGCCCGAGAGCGCGACCGCGGCGGTCGCGCTCCCGGGGGTGGTCGTCGTGCTGGTCATGGCAGGGGGACCTCGGCCTGGCCGTCGGCCTTGAGCGCCTCGTTGAGGTAGCTCAGGTCGTAGAGCCCGGCCAGGTCGACCGGCTCGGTGAGGCCGACGGCGACCGCGTGGTCGAGCCCGGTCTTGAGCGACGACGCGATCGGGTCGTCGGTGAACTTCAGGGTCGGCCAGGCCTGCTTGATCAGCTTGAGGTCCAGCGGCTTGCCGGTGATCTTGCCGATGTGGTCGGAGATCGCCTGCTGCGCCTCGTCGGGCTTCTGGTTGACGAAGTCGTTGGCCGCGACCTGGCCCGCGACGAGGTTCTTGACGACGTCGGGGTGTTCCTTGAGGAACTTCGTGCTGACGATCAGGTTGGTGATCACGAACTGGCCGCCCGGCCACAGGTCGCGCTCGTCGACCAGCACCTTGCCGCCGGCGTTGACGAGCTGGGAGACGAACGGCTCGGGCACCCAGGCGCCGTCGATCGCGCCGCTGCGGAAGGTCTCCAGGGTCTGCGAGTTGGCCTGCGGCACGATGCTGACGTCGCCGCCGCCCTCCTTCGTCGTGGTCAGGCCCTTCTCCTTGAGCCAGTAGCGCACCGCGACGTCCTGCGTGTTGCCGAGCTGGGGTGTCGCGATCTTCTTGCCGCGCAGGCCCTCGACCGAGGTGATGTCGGGCTTGACCACCAGCGCGACGCCGCCGGACGCGGCACCGGAGACCACCCGGACGGCCTCGCCCTTCGACTTGGAGTGCGCGTTGACCGTCGGGTTCGGACCGATGTAGGTGGCGTCCAGGGCGCCGGAGAAGATCGCCTCGACCGCCTCCGGGCCGGCGTTGAAGGTCTTGGTCTCCAACGTGACGTTGCTGCCGAGCTTGTCGGCGAAGATGCCCTTCTCCACGCCGACGATGGCCGGCGCGTGCGTGATGTTCGGGAAGTAGCCGAGCCGGAGCGTCACCGGTTTCCCGGTGGAGGCGCCGTCGCCGCTGTCGTCGCCACTGCCGCAGGCGGCGGCGGTCCCGAGCGTCGCGGCGGCCACGATCGCGACGGTGGCCAGCGTGCCGAGCCGGTGCAGGGGGAGACGTCTCATCGCGCCATCCAATCCATGGTTTTCCTACTTGATTGATAGGAAGGATGGGATACCGCGACGGCCGCGTCAAGGTGACGTCCATCATCTGAGAGGGATCGACGCCGAAGAGTTACTTGCCGCGCGACATTGTTAGCGCTTAGCCGGTCCTTAAGTTTTCCTGTGCCGGTTGCTTAGGCCCGTGGCCTGCCGGGTTGTCGCGCCGGCCCGGCCGGACCGGTCCCGCACGCATCGAGGCAGCGTGCTGCCCTTACCTGCCGGCGCCGGCCGCCGGTTGATCGACTAAGCCGGCCTTAAGTCACCCGATCCGGGCCGCGAAGACTGCCCTTGAGCAGGTCAGGGGGCGTGCCTTAGCTTCCGTGACGACCCTCGACATCAACCGCCGTCGAGGTCGGCCCGCGGCAGCGCGGCCGGCAACGGCGCACTCGCGAGAACCGGGATCCGCACATGGCCAACCGGAACGTGCCGCCACAATGGCCGGGTGACGACGGCCGCTGGGACAGCCGGCCGCACCCCACCACGGACAGGTACCGTGAGCGGCCGGTGCAGCAGCGCGGCCCGCGCTGGGTTGGTCCGGACGGCGGCGTCGAGATCGACTCGGTCGCCGGCCTGCCCGAGATCTATGAGGACGACGACGAAGACGAGGGTCCCGACAAGGGCCGCCGCCGCGCGCTGATCGCCCTCGGCGGTGCCGTCGCGGCGGTCGCCGGCGGTGCCGCCCTCACCCTCACCTCGCAGGGCCGCGGCCTGCTCGACAAGCTGACCGGCAAGGACGGCGTCGACACCACGGCCGCCGATCTCAACAACGCGATCTCCAACGCGCCGGCGCAGCAGCAGCCGAGCACGGTGCGCACCTACACCGAGCAGAACGAGTCCTACATGGGCTCGCGGGCCGGCAACGAGTTGCGCAAGAACACCCCGGCCACCGGCAAGCTCTACCCGACGCCGAGTGCCGCCGCGGCCAACACCAAGGTGACCGTCAAGACCGTCCTCGCCAAGGACCCGATCCGCCACCTGGCCAGCCGCGCCACGTTCGGGCCCAACCAGAAGGTGCTCAACGACATCCGCCGGATGGGCATCGACGAGTGGCTCCGGATCCAGCTCCAGCCGGAGAAGGTCGCGCCGACGGCGGGTGAGCTCAAGCTGGCCGAGCTGTCCACGCTCAAGATGGACATCCCGCAGTTGCGCGCCGCCCGCGACGCCAACAACCAGAAGGGCATCCAGGCCGACCAGGAGGTCATCGACGCCGCGGTCGGTCGGATGATCTTCTCGGAGCGCCAGCTCTTCGAGGTGATGGTCGACTTCTGGAACGACTTCCTGCACGTCGGGCCGTTCTTCGACGGCTCCGACACGGTGCGCTCGAGCTTCGACCGGGACGTGATCCGCAAGCACGCGCTCGGCCGCTACCCGGAGATGCTGGTCGCCGCCAACCGGCACCCGGCGTTGCTGATCTACCTCAACCAGAACCAGTCGTCGAAGGACAACGTCAACGAGAACCTGGCCCGGGAGAACCTGGAGCTCTACTCGGTCGGCGTCGACGGCGGCTACACCGAGAAAGACGTCAAGCAGGCCGCGCTGCTACAGACCGGCCGGGGCGTGCGCGACGACCAGTACGTCTACCAGCCCGAGCGGCACCACGTCGGGCCCATCAAGATCATGGGCTTCAAGCACCCGAACTCGACCGCCGAGGGTGGTGAGGCGGCCAGCGACGCCTACTTCCGCTTCCTCGGCACGCACCCGTCGACCGCGCGCTACGTCGCGATGAACCTGGCCACCCGGTTCGTCTCGGACACCCCGCCGAAGTCGCTGATCGACCGGCTGGCGAAGACCTACCTCGCCAACGCCGGTGCGATCAAGCCGGTGCTGATGACGCTGTTCTGCTCGTCGGAGTTCTGGGCCTCGGTCGGCCAGAAGGTCCGCCGCCCGATGGAATACCTGACCGCGACCTACCGCACGCTGGGCGTCGGGCCGACCCCCAGCCCGGGTTTCCAGCAGGGCAACCAGAACCGGACCCCGTTCGCCGAGGGGCTGCGCCAGATCCGCAACAAGATGGAGGAGCTCGGCCAGTTCCCGACCGGCCAGGCGACGCCCAACGGCTACCCCGACATCTTCGTCGCGTGGACCTCGGCCGGCACGATGATCAACGGCTGGAACGAGGCGCTCGACGTCGTCAACGGCAACCGGCGGATGTTCTCCTACGTCAAGCCCGAGCAGCTCGCCGGCTCGAAGCCGCCGGCCACCGCGGGCGCCTACGTCGACGCGCTGGCCAAGCGCCTGCTGCACCAGACGCTGAGCGCCAAGGAGAAGGCCGCGATCCTCGCCCTCGCCGGCGTGGGCGCCAACACCAAGGTCGACGCGTCGTTCAACGGCGCGCTGACATCCGTCGTGCGGGCGCTGCTCGCATCCCCGCAGCACCACCTCCGGTGAGTCCCTTGGAGAGCAGCGTGTCCTCTTTCCCGATCCACCCCGACTGCCCCGACCTGGCGCGGCTCGCCGACGACCCGGTCGACGCCGCGCTGCGCGCCGAGGCGCTGGCCGTCGAGGCCGAGAACGCGGCCGAGCGCGACCGTTTCAACCAGCTCAACGCGCTCGAGGAGGCACAGCAGGAGGGCCGCGGGGTGACCCGCCGCACCTTCGTCACGGGTGCCGCGGCTACCGCGACGGCGCTGGCCACCACCCAGTTCATCTCGACCCGGGCGTCGTTCGCGGCGACCAAGACCGGCACGCTCGTGCACGTCTTCCTCTTCGGCGGGCTCGACGGCCTGTCCATGGTGGCGCCGGCCGACGACCCGGTGCTGAGCAAGGTGCGCCCCGACCTGCTCATCGCGGAAAACAGCGGTATCGCGCTGCAGCGCGGCTTCCGGCTCAGCGGATCGTTCGCGCCGCTGCGCAAATACCTGGCCGCCGGCCAACTCGGCTTCATCCCGGCGGTCACCGATCCGCGGCTGTCGCTGAGCCACTTCCAGGCCGCCGACGCGTGCAATCTCGGCGGGCTGCCGGCGGAGACCGGCGGTCGGGGGTGGCTCGACAGCCTGGTCGACGCGCTCGGCCCGGGCACCGCCTTCCGCAGCGTCGGCATCGGCAACACGCTGCCCCGCTCGCTGGTCGGCAACAACCCCGCGATCGCGCTGAACAGCGTCGGCTCCTTCAACCTCAACGGGGACCAGCGCTTCAAGGCGGGCACCGCCAAGGCCATCAAGACGCTGTTCACCGGCATCAACCACCCGGTGCAGGACTCGGTCCAGGAAGGGCTCGCGGCGCTGAGCCTGGCGCAGAAGCTGGCCGCCGACGGCTACAAGCCGGCCGCCGGGGTGGAATACCAGGGGATCGGCTTCGCCTTCCAGCAGCTCGCCCACCTGATCAAGGGTGGCGCCAACGTGCGCGTGGCGACCATCGGCATGGGCGGCTGGGACACCCACGAGCAACAGGGCACCCAGGACGGCGGCTACCTGTTCAACCACATGGGCGAGCTGGCCAAGGCGATGGCCGACTTCTTCGACGACCTGGGCCCGGCCGCCGCGGACGTGACCGTGATGGTGTCCAGCGAGTTCGGTCGCCGGGTCAGCCAGAACAACAGTGGCAGCGACCACGGGCACGGTGGCACGGTCGCGCTGCTGTCCGGCAAGAAGCTCGCCGGCAATCTGCTGGGCCGCTGGGACGGCCTGGCCAAGTTGGACGGCGGCAACGTCCCCGAATACAACAACATGTTCAACGTCTACGGCGCCGTCGCACAGGGCAGGTTCGGTCTGACCAACACCGAGGTGGACAAGATCTTCCCCCGACAGAAGTACGCCCCGGTGAAGCTCTTTGCGTGACTACCCCACGGGCGTCGTAGTAGCGGGCCACCGTCGGGCCGGGGACCCCCCGCTCCGGTCCGACGGACGGCCCGCCGCCATGCCCGTCAACGTTCCCGCGCGCCGCGGTGGCACCGGCCGCCGCGTGCTGCTGCTGCTCTTCTGGGTGGGCCTGGTGCTCGCCGTGCTGCCCTGGTGGCTGACCACGCCGGCCGGTTCGCTGGTCGACACCGGCGCGGTGATGCTCGCCGCCGGCCGGATCGTCGGCCTGGTCGCCGGCTACACGATGCTCGTCCAGGTCGTGCTGATGAGCCGGTTGCGGCTGCTCGACCGGCTCGCCGGCGAGGAGCTGATGACCCGCTGGCACCGCGACATCGGCGGTGCGCTGATCGTCGCGGTGCTCGGCCACATGGCGCTGATCCTGGTCGGCTACGGCGCGCTCGACGGGTTCAACCCGCTGGTCGAGGCGAAGGTGCTGATCTCCGGCACGCCCGACATGCTGACCGCGTTCCTGTCCGCCGGCATCCTCACCGCGGTCGGCCTGTTCTCCATCCGGGCCGTCCGCAACGCCATGTCCTACGAGCTGTGGCGCTGGCTGCACA
Source organism: Asanoa ferruginea (assembly GCF_003387075.1). Classification (NCBI taxonomy): domain Bacteria; kingdom Bacillati; phylum Actinomycetota; class Actinomycetes; order Micromonosporales; family Micromonosporaceae; genus Asanoa; species Asanoa ferruginea. The sequence goes on along the minus strand of NZ_QUMQ01000001.1, from coordinate 8,959,458 downwards.
TGTCCACCTACCTGGTGCTCTATTTGGCTTTCGGCCACCAGTTCTCGCTCGGCCAGCAGCTGTTCCGGCCGGGCATCGTGCGCACCGGCTGGCTCGCCGCCTACGTCGGTGTGGTGGTCGTGCTCGCGTACGGCCGGGTGATCGCGCCCTTGATCTTCAACCTGCGGTACGCCCTGCGGGTGGCCGACGTGATCGCCGAGAGCCCGGACACCGTCTCGATCTACCTGACCGGCCGCAAGCTCGACCGGCTCAAGGTCCTGGGTGGGCAGTGGTTCCGCTTCCGGTTCCTGTCGCACGGGCTGTGGTGGCAGTCGCACCCGTTCTCGGTCTCCGCCGCGAAGAACGGCCGCTGGCTGCGGCTGACCATCAAGGTGGTCGGTGCCTACACCCGTGAGCTGCGCGAACTCGACGCCGGCTCGCGGGTCTGGGCGATCGGCCCGCGCGGCAACTTCACCGCCGCACAACGCACCGCGGCACGTTCGCTGCTGATCGCCGGCGGCATCGGCATCACCCCGATCCGGGCGATGCTGGAGGAACTGCCGCCCGGCGCGACGCTGATCTACCGGGCCAGCACGCCGGCGGAGGTGGTGCTGCAACGCGAGATCGACTGGCTGGCGCGGGCCCGCGACGTCGACGTCTGGTATGTGATCGGCGCCCGCACCGACCCCGGGCCGCGCCAGGTGATGAGCCCCAACGGCCTGCGCCAGCTCGTGCCCGACCTGGCCCGCCGCGACGTCTACCTGTGCGGGCCGCCGGGCTTCGTCGAGGCGGCGCAGAAGACGGTGCGCAAGGCCGGCGTACCCCGTTCAAAGATCCACCTTGCCGCCTTCGAGCTGTAGGAGAATCTCGTGCGCCGTGCTGTCCTGGCCGTAGCCGGGCTCGCCGCCGGCACCTCGCTGCTGGTCGTGGTCAAGGGCGGCGCGGGCGCGGCCCCGGACACCGTGGCGGCGGCCAACGCCGGACCGACCCCGTCGGCGGGCGCCGGCTCGCCGGACCCGTCGGCGCCGGCGTCGCCGGGTGGGAAGAAGCCCGCGGCGACGCCGTCTGGAACCAAGAAGACCACGAAGCCGAAGCCCGGGAAGACCACCGCCGCACCGCCGCCGGCCGCGCCGAAGTCCAACAAGGTGGTCGGGCCGCGGGTGGAGAACCCGTACGGTGCCGTGCAGGTGGTCATCGAGCTGTCCGGCACCCGCATCACGAACGTGCGCACGCTGGAGATGCCCGACCTGGAGGCGCGCTCCGACCAGCTCAGCTCGCTGGCCGAGCCGCAGCTTCGCGACGAGGCGATCCGGGAGCAGGGCGCCAACCTCGACACCGTGTCCGGTGCGACCGAGACCAGCGAGAGCTACAAGGAGTCGCTGCGGGTCGCCATCGAGCGGATGAAGAAGGGCGAGCGTGACTGAGTTCCGTGCCGAGGAGTGCATGGGCACGGTGATCAGCGTCGAGATCGCGTCGGGCGGGTCGCCGGAACTCCTCGACGCGGCCTTCGCCTGGTTCCACGAGGTCGATGCCCGGTTCAGCACCTACCGCGAAAACAGTGAGGTGAGCCGGTTCGACCGCGGTGAGTTGCTGCTCTCCGAAGCCTCCGACGACCTGCGGCTGGTGCTGGCCCGCTGTGCCGACCTGTGGGGCGAGACCGACGGCTACTTCGACGGTTACGCGACCGGCCGGTTCGACCCGTCCGGGTTCGTCAAGGGCTGGTCCGCGGAGGTCGCCTCCGACCGCCTGCTGGCCGCGGGCGCGACCGACCACTGTGTCAACGCCGGCGGCGACGTGCGGCTGCGGGGTCACTCGCCGGCGGGTCGACCCTGGCGGGTGGGCATCCGCCATCCGTGGAACGCGCAGGCCACCTGCCATGTGGTCGAGGGCACCGACCTGGCCGTGGCCACGTCGGGCGTCTACGAGCGGGGGCACCACGTGGTCGACCCGCGGCGCGGGCGGCCGCCGGAGGGGCTGCGGTCGGTCACCGTGGTCGGTGCCGACCTGGGCGTTGCCGACGCGTACGCGACGGCGGCGCTGGCGATGGGCCGCTCCGGCGCCCGCTGGCTGAACCGGCTCGACGGCTTCGGCTGCGTCGTGGTCACCGACGAGGGGCGGAAGCTGAGCTCCGCGGCACTACCGTCGGCGGCTTAAGACTACTACCATGGTAACTCGTGTATGGTCAGCGCCGAACAGGACGGTGCGTGCCGGCGGGTCGTGAGCCCGTCGGCCGCGAACCGGTGGGACGCGAACCCGAAGGACGGGTTCCGGCCCACCTTTGGCATCGATGTCCGCCGTTCAGGGGGTCGACCTCGGCGGGCCTCGCAGTTACCTTGTCACCTAGCATGTATGCCCCTCGTCGCCGCGCGCCCAAGTGGGCCGCCACCTGCATCAACGACCGGTCCGCGGCCCGGACGTGCGACTCTGCGCGTCCTGTTGACGGGATCATGCCCGGTCTCGTTGGTGGGATCGCCGATTCGCGCAATCCAGCACTGGGCGGGTTATGCGGCCCGGCGGGCCGTGGACAGTTGACGGGGCAGGTGCGGCATGCCGCTCGGCCGGGTGAACACCGAATCGACGATCATGCGCTGCACGGCGTAGGAGTCGGGCAGGGTCCAGGCGACCTCTTCCGGCGCCACCACCCAGCGCACCAGGCCCTCGGGCAGTCGGGTCGGCGGGGCCGGCACCCACGAGCCGGTGCCGTGGCGCACCACGTCGAGCGAGTTCTCCAACTCGGGCCGCAGCGGGTCGCCGGGGCGCACCAGAAACATCCAGCGCCCGAGCGGCGTGGCCGCGACCGGGCCGCGCACCTGGAGCCGGCCGGGGCCGAGCACGCCGGCGTGCATCCGCGCCGCGGCGAGCACCCGGCCGCCCAGCGTGTTGGGCACCTCGAGCACGTCGAAGGCGTGCCCGGTGGCCAGCAGCACCGCGTGCGGTCGCTGCCGCCACCACTTCTCCACCGTGGACGGATCGGTGCTGGCGCGGCGCTCCCAGCCCTCGAGCGCCGGATGGCAGCTCGTCGTCGGGCAGCCCGGGCGCTCGCACGCGAACCTGCTGCCGTCGAGCCACGCGCCGGGCATGACTTCCCAGCGATGATCGGCGTAGCGCATAGCCGAGCGGCGCAGTGTCACTCGTGCGAATGGTGGTCGGATATTCCACCGCATGGTCAGAAACTCCCTACGTCTGGGTCCGACTCGCCCTAGCAGGCCGTCGGCGCCGTATCTCGGATCGACACGCGGTCGTTGCGTTTGACAGATAGCTGAATGCAACTTGCAATCGAAAACTACGAGCGCAGGTGTGACGGACAACGCACTCGATGTGCGATCGGCACAAACGGGTGATAAGAGCAAGACCGCCCAGCAAGCCCCGAATCAGACAGCCCCTGAACGAGCAGGGGGGAGGACGGACATGGACGAGCTCCCCATCGGCCGCCGCGTCGCTTACTGGCGCGCCCGTCGCCGGATGTCCCAGCAGGTTTTCGCCGACCGCTTGGGCAAGTCGAAGAGCTGGGTCGACAAGGTCGAGAGGGGTGTTCGCCGGCTAGACAAGTTCTCGGTCGTCTACGAGATCGCCGACGTGCTCCAACTCGACGTGCAACTGCTGCTGGGCAAAGACCCGGAGCGCCGGCCCGACGCGATCAACTGCATCGACCAGGTCGAGGTCGAGGAGATCCGCGCCGCGCTGGAGCGCTACGACTCGATCAGCGCGTTCTTCGACACCCAGCCCAACCCGCAGCCGCTGACCGAGATGCGCAAGGCGGTCAGCCACGCCTGGCTGACCTTCCAGCACGCGAAATACGGTGTGCTGGCCCGGGCGCTGCCCAAGCTGCTGCGCGACGCACAGGCCGCCGACACGGCGTACGCCGCGAGCACCGACGCACACGACGCGGCGCACCTGCTCGGGCAGGTCTACCAGATCGCCTCGTCGTCGCTGCGCAAGCTGGGTGAGCACGAGCTGGCCTGGCTCGCCGCCGACCGCTCGATCGCCGTCTCGCAACGGGCGGGTGACCCGCTGCTCGCCGGCATCGCCACCCACCGGGTGGGCAGCGCGCTGCTCGCGCTCGGCCGGGCCCGACCGGCCCTCGAGGTCAACGTCAACATCGCCAACCGGCTGGCGCCCGGTGGGGGCAACGAGAGCACACCCGAACGGCTCTCGGTGTACGGGATGCTGCTGCTCCAGGGCGCGATGGCGTCCGCCCGGATCGGCGACGGCGCCACCGTGCGCGACCTGCTCAGCGGTGCCGAAGAGGCGGCCAACGCGATCGGCGACGACCACAACCACTACTGGACCTGCTTCGGCCCGACCAACGTCAAGCTGCACCGGGCCGCCGCCGCGGTCGAGCTCGGCGAGGGGCGCGCGGCGGTCGAGGTGCACGAGGCGATCGACCAGGAGGGCTTCAACAGCCTGCTGCCGGAGCGCCGGGCCCACCACATGCTCGACATCGCCCGCGGCTTCGCCCAGATGGGCGACGTCGAGAAGGCCAGCGAGATGCTCCTCGAAGGCGACCGGCTCGCCCCGTCGGAGATCCGTTGCCGGCCGATCGCCCACGAGGTGATGTCCGACGTCCTGCGCCGCACCCGCGGCACACCGCCACCCGCGGTCGCGGAACTGGCGGAGCACATGGGCGTCGGAGTTTAGTGGCAGGTATGAAAGGGGTTCTCTACGCGATCTGCTGCGGTTCACCCATTTCCCGCGGAGTCGGCCGCCTGGTCGACCTCGCGAAGCAGCGCGGCTGGGACGTCTGCGTCGTCACCACGCCCGACGGCCGCAAGTTCGTCGACGTGCCCGCGCTCGCCGGCCTGACCGGCCACCCGGTCCGCAGCCACTACAAGAACCCGGGCGACCCCGACGTGCTACCCCCGCCGGACGCGATCATCGTCGCGCCGGCCACCGTCAACACGGTCAACAAGTGGGCCGTCGGGATCGCCGACACGCTCGCCCTCGGCCTGGTCGTCGAGGGACAGGGCAAGGGCCTGCCGATCGTCGCGATGCCGTTCACCAACGCGCCGATGGGTGCCCACCCGGCGTTCCGCGAGGCCATGGAACGGCTCCGCTCCTGGGGCATCACCGTGCTGTTCGGCGACGACGTGCTGCCGCTGCGCCCACCCGGCGCGGCCGGCGACCTGGTCGACTCGTTCCCCTGGCAACTCGCGCTCGACGCGCTCGACGCCCGGCTCGGCGACGACCACCGGGTCGCCGCGATCGTCGACACCGTCACGGTCGAAGACACCCCCCGGCGGTAAGATCTGCGCCAATGAGCACGACTGTGGCCGCTGCCGTCGCGGCCCTCGACGAGCGCTATCCGCCCGTCTGGGCGGAAGAGTGGGACCGGGTCGGCCTGGTCGTCGGTGACCCCGTCTGGCCGGTTGCCCGCATCCTCTGTGTGGTCGACTGCGTGCCGGAGACGGTCGCCGAGGCGATCGCCGCCGACGCCGACCTGATCGTGGCCCACCACCCGCTGCTGATGCGCGGTGTCTCCTCGGTGGCCGCGACCAGCTACAAAGGACGGATCGTCCAGAACCTGATCAAGAACGACGTGGCGCTGTTCACCGCGCACACCAACGCCGACGTCGCCAACCCCGGGGTCTCCGACGCCCTGGCCGCCCGGCTGGGCCTGGTCGACCTGCGCCCGCTGGAGCCGGCGGGGGACGATCCTGGCCGCGGCGTCGGCCGGATCGGCCGGCTCCCGGTGCCCCGGCCGCTCTCGGCGCTGACCGCACAGGCCGCCTCCGTCCTGCCCCGCACCGCCTGGGGAGTCCGCGCCGCCGGCGACCCCGACCGGGTGATCACCACGGTCGCCGTCTGCGGCGGCGCCGGCGACTCCTTCCTGGCCACAGCCGCCGCGGCCGGCGTCGACGCCTACCTCACCGCCGACCTGCGCCACCACCCCGTCAGTGAGGCGGTCGCCGGAGGTGGCCCCGCGCTCCTGGACGCGGCACACTGGGCCACCGAGCGTCCATGGCTCGACGACCTCGCGGCCTACCTGCGTGCCAGGCTCGAGGTGGATGTGGTGGTTTCCGACCTCGACACCGACCCATGGACGCTGCACGCCGCATCACCACTTTTCACCCCGTCGAAGGAGTCGCTTCCGTGAAGGCCGAACCACAGGCGCAGCGCCGGCTGCTCGACCTCCAGAAGATCGACACCTCGCTGGCCCAGATCGCACACCGGCGCCGCACCCTGCCCGAAAACGCCGAGCTCGAGGCCCTGGCCCGCGAGCTCTCGGCGCTCGAAGACGAGCGGGTCCGGGCCCAGGTCGCGGTCGACGATCTTGATCGCGACATCGCCCGGATGGAGAAAGACGTCGACCAGGTACGCGCCCGCAAGGACCGCGACCAGGCCCGACTGACCATGGGCAGCGGCCCGGCCCGGGAGCTGGAGGCGATCCAGCACGAGCTGGTGTCGCTGACCCGGCGGCAGTCCGAGCTCGAAGACGCCGAGCTGGAGCTGATGGAGAGCCGGGAGACCGCGCAGGGCGGCCTCGACGAGGTGCTCGGCCGGCTGACCGCGACCCGCGACCGCCGCGGCGACACCGAGGCCCGCCGCGACCAGCTCCTCGCCGAGATCGAGTCCGACGAGCAGGGCCGGATCGCGGCCCGCGGCCCGGCCGCCGCCGAGGTGCCGACCGACCTGCTGACCCTCTACGACAAGATCCGCGAGTCGTCCGGCGGCCTCGGCGCGGCGCTGCTGACGGCCGGCCGCTGCGGCGGTTGCCGGATCGAGTTCTCGGGTGCCGAGCTGGCCCGGATCAAGGCCGCCCCGACCGACGAGGTGCTCCGTTGTGAGGAGTGCCGCCGGATCATGGTCCGCACGTCGGAGTCCGGCCTGTGAGTCGGCCGACCCGGGTCGTCATCGAGGCCGACGGCGGCGCGCGCGGCAACCCCGGCCCGGCCGGTTACGGCGCGGTCGTGCGTACCCCCGCTGGTGAGGTCCTGGTCGAAAGGTCCGAGGCGATCGGCATCACGACCAACAACGTCGCCGAATACCGCGGCCTGATCGCGGGCCTGCAGGCCGCGGTCGACCTGGGCGCCGCCGAGGCCGACATCCGGATGGACTCGAAGCTGGTCGTCGAGCAGATGTCGGGCCGCTGGCAGATCAAGAACGCCGGTTTGCGCCCGCTCGCGGCCGAGGCGGCGGGCCTGGTCAACCGCCTCGACCGGGTGAGCTTCATCTGGGTGCCCCGCGACCGCAACACGCACGCCGACGCCCTGGCCAACGCCGCGATGGACGCGGCGGCCGGCATCGCGCCGGTCTCCTCGGCCGAGCCCGCGGCGGCGTCCGCGCCCCGCTCGTGGGAGCCAAGGCCCACCGATGCCGCGACCCGCGTGCTGCTGGTCCGACACGGCGCGACGGCGATGACCGCACAGGGCCGCTACTCGGGCCGCGGCGACGTGCCGCTGTCGACGATCGGCGAGGCCCAGGCCACGGCGGCCGGGGTGCTGGTGGCGGCCCGGGTGCCCGACGCGGTCGCGGTGGTCACCTCACCGCTGGCGCGCTGCGTGTCGACCGCCCAGGCCATCGCCGAAGAACTCGGTGGCGTCCCGGTCCGGATCGACGAAGACCTGATCGAGTGCGACTTCGGCGACTGGGAGGGGCTGACCTTCGCGGAGGTCCGCTCCCGGTGGGCCACAGAGCTTGACGCCTGGCTGGCCGACCCGTCGGTGGCGCCGCCGGGCGGCGAGTCCTTCACGGCCGTGGCCACCCGGGCCCGCCGGGCCACGTCGGCGCTGCTGTCCGCCTACCCGTCGAGCGCCGTGGTGGCCGTCTCACACGTCTCGCCGATCAAGCTGATCCTCCAGGACGCGCTGGCCGGCGGCCCAGGCTTCCTGCACCGCCTCTACCTGGACCCGGCCGGCGCCTCGACAGTCGACTACTGGCCCGACGGCGGCGTCGCCGTCCGCACCGTCAACGACACCTCGCACCTACGCTGAGTCACGGCCGTCGCATCACTTTTGTGGGGTCTCCACAATGACCGGGGTTTGCCATGCGCGGTGCGGGAGATTGGTGTACCCGGCGGTAATCGAGCAGGGTATGCACAGGTGCAGACGGCGGTCCGAGACCCGGACCTCGTCTTCTATGGGAGGCTCAGCCGGTGTTCAGTCGTGTCGCCATCGTCAACCGTGGAGAGTCCGCCATGCGGCTCATCCACGCGGTCCGGGATCTTTCGGCGGAAACCGGGGCGCGGATCGAGACGGTCGCGCTCTACACCGACGCCGACCGCACCGCGACCTTCGTCCGTGAGGCCGACGTCGCCTACCCGCTCGGTCCCGCCTCGGCGCGCCCCTACCTCGACCACGCGGTTCTCGAACGCGCGCTGATGGAGACCCGGGCCGACGCCGCCTGGGTCGGTTGGGGGTTCGTCGCCGAAGACCCGGCCTTCGCCGAGTTGTGCGAGAAGCTCGGCGTCACGTTCGTCGGCCCCAGCGCCGAGGCGATGCGCAAGCTCGGCGACAAGATCGGCGCCAAGCTGATCGCCGAAGAGGTCGGTGTGCCGGTCGCGCCGTGGAGCCGCGGCGAGGTGGCCACCCTCGACGACGCGCTGCGTGCCGGTGACGAGATCGGCTACCCGTTGATGCTCAAGGCGACCGCCGGCGGTGGCGGGCGCGGCATCCGGATGGTCGCCTCGGCCGAGGAGCTGACCGACGCCTACGTGCGCACCAGCCAGGAGGCGCTGCGCGCGTTCGGCTCCGGTGTGGTCTTCCTGGAGCGCCTGGTCACCGGCGCCCGGCACGTCGAGGTCCAGGTCATCGCCGACGGGCAGGGCACCGCCTGGGCGCTGGGCGTCCGCGACTGCTCGGTGCAGCGGCGCAACCAGAAGATCATCGAGGAGTCGTCCTCGCCGGTCCTGTCGAGCGAGCAGACCGCCGAGCTGAAGGCGTCGGCCGAGCGGCTGGCCATCGCCGTCGGCTACCGGGGTGCCTGCACCGTCGAGTTCCTCTACCACCCCGGCGACAAGCTCTTCGCGTTCCTCGAGGTCAACACCCGGCTCCAGGTCGAGCACCCGATCACCGAGCTGACCACCGGCACCGACCTGGTCAGGCTGCAACTGCACGTGGCCAACGGCGGCAGCCTCACCGGCCCGCAGCCGCCCGAGGCCGGGCACGCCGTCGAGGCGCGGCTCAACGCCGAAGACCCCGATCGCGACTTCGCTCCCGCGCCCGGCCGGATCGCCCGGCTGGTGCTGCCCGCCGGTCCCGGCATCCGGGTCGACACCGGGGTCAGCGAGGGCGACACGATCCCCGCCGACTTCGACTCGATGATTGCCAAGATCATCGCGTACGGGCAGGACCGCGCCCAGGCGCTCGGCCGCCTCCGCCGGGCGATGGCCGAGACCACGGTGATCATCGAGGGTGGCGCCACCAACAAGAGCTTCGTGCTCGACCTGCTCGACCAGCCCGAGGTGGTCGACGCCAGTGCCGACACCGGTTGGATCGATCGCGTCCGCGCCGAGGGCCGCCTGGTCAACCACAAGCACTCGGCGATCGCCCTGGCCGCCGCCGCGATCGAGGCCTACCAGGACGAAGAGGAGATCAGCCGACAGCGGCTGCTCTCCACCGCCCATGGCGGCCGCCCGCAGGTGCACCACGACCCGGGCCGACCGCTCGACCTCAAGCTGCGCGGCGCCGGCTACCGGGTCAGCGTGGCCCGGGTCGGCCAGCGCCGGTTCCGGGTCGACATCTCCGGTGCCGCCACCGCCGATGTCGAGATCGACCGCTACGACGAGCACACCGGCCAGATCGTCGTCAACGGCCGCCGCTTCCGGCTCGTGTCGGCCACCCACGGCCCGATCCACCTGGTCGAGGTCGACGGCGTCACCCACCGGATCAGCCGCGACGAGGGCGGCGTCGTCCGCTCGCCGGCCCCCGCGCTGGTGGTCGCCACCCCGGTGTCGGTCGGCGACGAGGTCGAGTCGGGCGCCCCGATCCTCGTCCTCGAAAGCATGAAAATGGAGACGGTGCTGCGGGCGCCGTTCCGGGCCCGGGTGCGCGAGTGCCCGGTGTCGGTTGGCAGCCAGGTCGAGACCGGCGCGCCGCTGATGCGGCTCGAGCCGCTGGCCGACCAGGGCGCCGACGCGCCCGCTGCCGAGGCCGCCGCGGCCGTCGAGATCGACCTGCCCGCACAGCCCGTGGAGTCGCCGGCCGAGCGCGTCGAGCGCGGCCTGCAAGACCTGCGCGGCCTGCTGCTCGGCTTCGACATCGACCCCAACGGCCACCAGCGGGTGCTGACGGGCTACCTGACCGCCCGCGCCGCGCTCGGCGAGCGACCGCTGGCCGGCGAGCTCGACCTGCTCACCGTCTTCGCCGACCTGTCCGAGCTGAGCCGCAACAAGCCGGGCGGCGAGCTCGACGTCGAGTCCGAGAGCCACGTGCACAGCCCGCGCGAGTCGTTCCACAGCTACCTCCAGAGCCTCGACGTGGAGCGCGCCGGCGTCCCGGAGAGCTTCCAGGCCCGGCTCACCAAGGTGCTCGGCCACTACGGCGTGACCAGCCTCGACCGCACCCCCGAGCTCGAGGCCGCGGTCTTCCGGATCTTCCTGGCCCAGCAGCAGATGAGCCGCAACGTCGCGATCGTCTCCGAGCTGCTGCGGCAGTGGATCGGCGGCGCCCCGCCGGTCGAGGCGCTCCGCGAGCGGGCCGGGCTCACCCTCGAACACCTCGTCGAGGCCACCCAGGTGCGCTTCCCGACTGTGTCCGACCTGTCGCGCGGCGTCGTGTTCCGCTGGTTCGCCCAGCCGCTGCTGCGCCGCAACCGGGCCAACGTCTACGCCGCCGTCCGCGCCGACCTGCGCCACCTCGACCGCAACCCCGACGCGCCCGACCGCGCCGAGCGGATCCAGGCCATGGTCGCCAGCGCCGAGCCGCTGGTCCGGCTGATCGGCCAGCGGATCGGCCGGCCCGGCCGCGACCACGCGCCGCTGCTGGAGGTGCTGACCCGCCGCTACTACGGCAACCGGGGCCTGTCGTCGGTCACCGAGCAGGAGATCGCCGGCTGCCGGTTCGTCACCGCCGAGCACACCGGCGTCCGCGGGGTGACCCGCCTCGTCACGACGGCCGTCGACATCGCCACCCTGCCCGCCGCGATCGGCGCGGTCGGCCGGTTCGCCGCCGACGTCGCCGACCGCGCGCTGGTCGCCGACCTCTACGTCACCTGGGACAACCAGCCCGACGCCGACGCGGTGGCCGTGCGGCTCGGCGAGATCCTGGCCGCGAGCCCGCTGCCGGCGGGCGTCCGCCGGATCACCACGACGATCGCCGGCACCACCGGCGCGGTGATGCACCACCACTTCACCTTCCGCCCCGACGGCGACGGTTCTGCTTTCGTCGAAGACCGGCTGATCCGCGGCCTGCACCCGCAGATCGCGCAGCGCCTCCAGTTGCACCGGCTCCGCGAGTTCGACCTGACGCGGCTCCCGTCCGCCGACGAGGAGATCTACCTGTTCAAGGCGGTCGCGCGGAGCAACCCGGCCGACGAGCGGCTGGTCGCGATGGGCCAGGTCCGCGACCTGACCCCGCTGCGCGAGGCCGACGGCCGGTTGGTCGCGCTGCCCGCGCTGGAAGACGCGATCACCGCGGGCCTCGACGCGATCCGCAACATCCAGGCGCAACGGCCACAGAACAAGCGCTACGACACCAACCGCCTGATGATGTACGTCTGGCCCGCCACCGAACTGTCCGCCGACGAGCTCAACGCCCTGGTCCAGCGCATCCTGCCGACCACCGCCGGCGCCGGGCTCGAAGAGGTGCAGTTCATCGCCCGCCAGCGCAACGCCGCCGGCGAGTTGGCCGAGGTCGCCGTGCGGATCACCCTCGACCCGGGCAACGGCGCGCGGGTGCACGTCGACAAGCCGTCGATGGAGCCGGTGCGGCCGCTCGACGACTATCGCCAGAAGGTGCTGCGGGCGGCCCGGCGCGGCAACGTCTACCCCTACGAGCTCACCGACCTGCTGGCCGGGCGGTCCGGCACCTTCGTCGAGCACGACCTCTCCGCTGATGGCGTGCTCGTGCCGGTTGACCGACCGAAGGGGCGCAACACGGCGGCGATCGTGGCCGGCGTCGTCACGACCCCGACCGGGCGGCATCCCGAGGGCGTCACCCGGGTGGTCTTGCTGGGCGACCCGACCAAGGCGCTCGGTGCGCTGTCGGAGCCGGAGTGCGCGCGGGTGATCGCCGCACTCGACCTGGCCGCGCGGATGCGCGTACCCCTGGAGTGGTTCGCTCTGTCTGCTGGTGCCCGCATCTCGATGAGCTCGGGCACCGAGAACATGGACTGGGTCGCGGCCGCCCTCAAGCGGATCGTCACCTTCACCCAGGACGGCGGCGAGATCAACATCGTCGTCGCCGGCATCACGGTCGGCGCCCAGCCCTACTGGAACGCCGAAGCGACCATGCTGATGCACACCAAGGGCATCCTGGTGATGACCCCCGATTCGGCGATGGTGCTGACCGGCAAGCAGTCGCTCGACTTCTCCGGCGGCGTGTCGGCCGAAGACAACTTCGGCATCGGCGGCTACGACCGGGTGATGGGCCCCAACGGGCAGGCGCAATATTGGGCGCCCAACCTGCCGGCCGCGCGCGACGTGCTGATGGCGCACTATGACCACACCTACGTGGTGCCCGGCGAGGCGGGGCCGCGGCGGGCCGTCACCTCGGACCCGGTTTCCCGCGACGTCTCGTCGTTCCCGCACGAGCTCGCCGGCAGCGACTTCAGCACGGTCGGCGAGATCTTCTCTTCGACACACAACCCCGATCGCAAGAAGCCGTTCGACATCCGCACGGTGATGCGCGCACTGTCCGATCAGGACCATGTTGTGCTGGAACGCTGGGCCGGCATGGCCGACGCGGAAACCTCGGCGGTGCAAGACGTGCACATCGGCGGCTGGCCGGTCTGCCTGATCGGCATCGAGTCGCGATCCGTGCCGCGGCGCGGCTTCCCGCCCACCGACGGGCCCGACACCTACACGGCCGGCACGCTGTTCCCGCGCTCGTCGAAGAAGACCGCGCGGGCCATCAACGCCGCGTCGGGCAACCGCCCGCTGGTCGTGTTGGCCAACCTCTCCGGCTTTGATGGTTCGCCGGAGTCGATGCGCAAGCTCCAGCTCGAATACGGAGCCGAGATCGGCCGGGCGATCGTCAACTTCCAGGGCCCGATCGTCTTCTGCGTCATCTCGCGCTACCACGGCGGGGCGTTCGTGGTCTTCTCGAAGGCGCTGAACCCCAACATGACCGTGCTGGCCTTGGAGGGCTCGTTCGCGTCGGTCCTGGGCGGTGCGCCGGCCGCGGCCGTGGTCTTCTCGGGCGACGTCAACAACCGCACGGCGACCGACCCTCGGGTGACCGAGCTCCAGCGTCTGGTGTCGTCCGCGAGCGGGGCCGAGCGGGCGGCGCTGAACGCGCAACTGGCCGAGGTCACGTCGTCGGTCCGCGCGGAGAAGCTGGGTGAGGTGGCGTCGGAGTTCGACCGGGTGCACAGCATCCAGCGCGCGGTCGAGGTCGGCTCGGTCGACGCCATCATCAGCGCGGCCGAGCTTCGTCCCCGGATCATCGAGGCGATCGAGCGTGGCATGACGCACTGATCGCTGAGTATCCGTGCTCTGCCGGGGTGGCTGTCCGACCGGGACGATCCCCACTGTGGACCAGATTCCTGTTCGGCGGCTCGGTGACCTGGCGCCGATCGTCGGCGGGCTCAGCGCGGTCGTGGGCCTGGTCGTGATCGCGCTTGTCGTGGACAGATCCGGTTGCGGCGGCGGCGAGTTCGACTGCCTGGAGAGATCGATCTACGCCGGGACGATCGCGCTCATCCCGGGCGGGCTCGTGGCCCTCGGTGTGCTCTGGGTCGCCGCCCTCACGCCAACCACCGGCGGCAGCGCGCGGCGTTCGCCGTGGCTGGCGTTGGTGTTCGGCGCCGTCGCCGCCAGCGCGTGGGTCCTCCTGCTGACCCCGCTGGGCTTTTTCCTCCTGTTGGGCGGCGGCGGCGCGATACCGCAGGGCGTAGAACCGATCCGCGCCGATGCGTTGGCGATCTCGGCCATCGTCGTCGGTGCCGTGGTGACGCTGACCGGCAGCATCGCGGCGCGGGCGGCGCGCCGTGGCCCGAAGGCGCTCGGGTGGCTCATGCTCGCCGGCTTCGTCGTCCCGTGCGGTGGCTACCTCGTGCTCCGGTGGTGGCTCGGCTGACTACCGCGTCTCGTCGGGCAGATTCAGCACGAGCCGGGCGATGTCGCGGTAGAGATCGTCAGCGGTGTGGCCGGCGGTGAAGTATTCGGTGATCGCCCGGGTGGCCACCGGGAAGCGGGCCTGGAGCGCCGCGATGTCGACGTCGGGAGCGTCGGGGGCGGGGCTCTGCTCTTCGAGGACGAACCCGACGGTGTAGCGCTCGCCCGCGAGCACCAGCAGCCGGGCATGGTGCAGGTCGGTGCCGCGGTCGACGAGGGTGGCCATGGCCAGTTCGGAGAAGTCGGCGCGGCGCATCGAGTAGCGGGCACCGGAGACGATGCGGGCGCCGTCGCGGTGGCGCAGCATCGCCGCCCGCAACTGGCTGAGGGCGGCGAGCAGCCACTCCCGGCCGTCGCCGTCTTGTGCGGGCGCCGGGATCGCGGCGATGGCCTCGTCCATGATCGCGTCGGCGAGCGCATCGAGCAGCGCGGCCTTGTTCTTGACGTGCCAATACAGCGTCGGTGCCTGGACACCCAAGCGGGCGGCGAGCGCGCGCAGGGTCAGCGCGTCGAGGCCCTCGTCGTCGAGCAGCCGCATCGCCTCGTGCAGAACCTGATCGCGGTTGACCGGCACCCGACTACTCCTTGCGCGACGTCTCGAACAGTGTTAGAGATAGTACCTCTCTAACACTGTTCGAGGAGGCTGGCATGAAGGCAGCGGTGGTCGACCGGCAAGGTGGCGTCCCGGCGTATCGGGACGTCCCGGATCCGCAGGTGGGTGACGGCGAGGTGCTGGTGACCGTGGCGGCGGTCGCCGTGGAGAACGTGGACAAGGCGATCGTGGCCGGCACCCACTACACGGCGGCGGCGTTCCAGTCCGCGCTACCTGCGATTCCCTGTTTCGACGGCATCGGCCACCTCCCGGACGGCACGACGGTAGGTTTCGGCGGCCTGAAACCACCACACGGGGCGCTCGCCGAGCACGTGGTCGTCCCGGCGGCGTACACCGTCCCGATCCCCGACGGGATCGAGCCACCAACCGCGGCGGCCCTGTCGTCGGCGATCACCGCCATGTGCATGCGGACCGCCGGTGGTCTCACGGCCGGCGAGACGGTGCTGGTGCAGGGCGCGACCGGCGTCGCCGGCCGCCTGGCCGTCCAGGTCGCGCGGCTTCTGGGCGCCGGCCGCATCGTTGCCACCGGACGCGACGACGCCGCGCTGAAGGAGGTCGGCGCCGACGCGGTCATCAACACCGCCGTCGACGACGAGCAGCTGGTGCGCGCTTTCCGCGAGAACGCGGGCGAGGGCTACGACGTCGTCGTCGACTACCTGTGGGGCCGCCCGACCGAGTTGCTCGCCCGCGCCCTCGTCCCGGACACGTTCGCCTTCGCCAAGCCCACCCGCCTGGTGCAGATCGGCGAGTCCGCCGGCGCGGACATCCGGCTCACCGGCGACGCCCTGCGCACCTCCGGCCTGGAGATCTATGGCGGCGCCCGCAACGCCGCGACGACCATGCCCGCCGCCTATCAACAGGTCGTCGATTGGGTACGCGCGGGCGCCCTCACCATCCCGATCACCACCATGCCGCTGAGCCAGATCACCGAGGCCTGGAGCCGCACCGACCTACGCGGCCGCCGCCTGGTCATCGTCCCGGACTGAGCCTGGTCCGACATCGTCCCCTGGCGGTTCGCGCTAATCCTTTCGGCCGCTGACAGCCAGACCGACGCCGAGCCCGACCATCGTGAGACCCGCCGCGCCGCCGACCAGGTCCAAGCGCCGCGCCGAGCTTGCGAACCAGGACCGGACCGCGCCCGCGGCGAAGCCCCACACGGAGTCCATCGCCAGGGCGATCGCGGCGAACACCGCGCCCAGGACCAGCATCTGAACGGTGGCATGCCCAGCGGACGGGTCGACGAACTGCGGGAGGATGGCCGCGAAGAACACCACCGTCTTCGGGTTCGTCACGCCCACGATGAACCCTTGCATCAGCGTGCGCCCGCCACCGATCGGGGCGGCCTGGGCTTCGAATGCCTGCCGCAGTCCCCGACGGTGTCGGATCGCCTGAACGCCGAGGTAGATGAGGTAGGCCGCACCAGCGAGCTTGATCGCGGTGTAGATCGTCGCGGAGGTCTGCACGACGGCGCCTATGCCAACAGCGACGGCCGTGGCCGCGGTGAGGCTGCCAACCGCCCCACCGACGACGGTCGTGAGCGCGGCCCGTCGGCCGTATGGCAAGGCACGGCTGATCGCGAAGAGCACTGCGGGACCCGGAATGACAACCAGCACGAACGACGCGAGCGCGAAGGCGGCCAGACGATCAGTTGATGGCACATGGCCACGCTAGACGACCTTGAGGAGGCCGTGAAGACCGGCGGAGGGAACGACCCGCCACAGCAAGGAGGGTGACGGACGAGTCGGCCTGTACGCCGGATTCTGTTCCCGCCGCCTCGCGGCGGTGGGTGGCGGCCATCCATCTAGGCCTGCCGTTGCCGGCAGGCTCGAGCGGCCTACCCGCAGGCTCGGGCGGGCAGCCCTCGAACGCCTGCGCAGATCGTCCTCGCGGACGATCCTTTTGGCCTTGCTCCGGGTGGGGTTTACCGAGCCGCTCCGGTCGCCCGGTGCGCTGGTGGGCTCTTACCCCACCGTTTCACCCTTACCTGGTCCTAGGGACCTGGCGGTTTGTTTTCTGTGGCACTTTCCCGCGGGTCACCCCGGGTTGCCGTTAACAACCACCCTGCCCTGCGGAGTCCGGACGTTCCTCGGCGACGACCCCGGAGGGTCGCCGACGCGACCGCCCAGCCGACTCGTCCGTCGGCAACCATCCTACCGGGGGGCTATTCTGCATCTCCGATGGATCTCACCCATGCCGTTCTGCTGCTCGCCGCCGGGCTGGCTGCCGGGCTGATGAACGCGATCGCCGGTGGTGGGTCGCTGATCACCTTCCCGGCGCTGCTCGGGGTCGGTCTGGCCCCCGTGCCGGCCAACGTCAGCAACAGCGTCGCGGTGTGTCCGGGCTACTTCGCCAGCGTGTACGGGAGCCGCCGCGACCTGCGTGGTCAGGAGCGGCGGACCCTCGCGCTGCTGCCGACCGCGGTGGCCGGAGCGATCGCCGGATGTGTGCTGCTGCTGATCACCCCGGAGGCGGCGTTCGACATCGTCGTGCCGTTCCTGGTGCTCGGCGCCACCGCCGTCCTGGCGTTCCAGGACCAGCTCCGCAAGGTGGTCGGGCATCCGGCGCGGATCAGCGTCGGACGGCAGCGGCTGATGCTGCACGGCATGGTGGCGATCGGCAGTGTCTACGGTGGATACTTCGGCGCCGCGCTCGGCGTGATGTTCGTCGCCGGGCTGGCGTTGGTGCTCGACGAGACGTTGGCCCGGGTCACCGCTGTCAAGAACCTCCTCTCCGCCACCGTTGGGCTGACCACCGTCGTGGTGTTCGCCCTCTTCGGGCCGGTCAACTGGGCGACCGTCGCGGTCCTTGCGCCCGCGACGATCGTCGGCGGTTACTTCGGCGCGCGGCTGGCCCGCCGCCTGCGCAGCGACGTGCTCAAGGTGGTCATCGTCGTGTTCGGCACCGGCATCGGCATCTACCTACTGATCCACGCCTTCATGTGACCGCACCGACGCGGCGACTCACAGAGCCGCCGCGTCGGCCTGGCGACCGACCAGAGCCGCCGCGTCGGCCACGCGACCTAGAGAGCGGTGACCCGCCGACCCGACGGCACGAGCACCCCCGCCGCCGTCAGCAGCAACGGCAGCGCCGCCACGGCGAAACACACCGGCAGTGGCGCGCGGCCGATCAGCAGCCCGATCGCCGCCGTCCCGCCCGACGAACCGGCGTTGAACGCGCTGTTCACCCAGGTGCCGGCCCGGGTCCGGGCAGCCGCCGGCACGGCACCGTCGACCAACAGGTAGGCCGTGGTCAAAGCCGGCGCCACGAACAGCCCAGCGAGCGCCGCCGCGGCCGCCAGCGCGACCACTCCCGGCGCGAAGCCCGCGGTGACCAGCACGGCCGCCAGCGCGAGCGTCAGCAGCGGCAACTGGGTGCGCTGCGACAGCGCCCAGGTGCGCGCGCCGTAGGCGATGCCGCCGATCGCACTACCCGCCGCCAGCGCCGCCTCGACCCAGGCCACCGCCGTCAACTGATCGTGCCGCACCGCGAACGCGACGATCAGCAGGCCGAGCGAGCCCAGCGCCAGGCCCAGGCCGCCGACCACGATCACCGGTTCCCACAAGGCCCGCCCGCCACGCAGCGGGGGAGCGACGGCGGGCGGCGCCGGCCACGCGCGGGCGGCCGGTGACGAGACCATCGCCAGCGTGCCGACCAGCACCAGGACGGCGCTGGTGGCGACGCCGAGGGCGGGCCTGCCGATCGCGATGAACAGCCCGGCCAGCACCGGGCCGGTCACGTACAGCAGTTCCTCGACGACCGTGTCCAGCGCGAACGCCCGCTGCCGGCGGGCCGGGTCGGGGAGCAAATTGCTCCACAACGTACGCATGACCGGTCCGAGGGGTGGTGAACAGACCCCGGCCGAAGCGGTCAGCAGCAGCAACACCCAGCCGGGGGCCGCGCCGGGTCGCCAGGTCGCGAAGGCCAGTGCGGCCAGCAGCGCCGCATAGGCGATGGCCATCGGGGGTAGGGAAAGGCGCGGCCCGTGCCGGTCGATCAGCCCGGCGCGCAACGGCGCGACGAGCACGGCACCGGCGCCGAACAGCGCGATCGCCGCCCCGGCCAGGGAGTAGGAGCCGGTCGCGCTGGTGAGGGCGACCATCAGCGAGACGAAGACGACACCGTAGGAGAGGCGGCCGACGAGGGCCGCGGAGAAGGTCCGCAGCGCATGCGGAGTGGTGAGGACGGCGCGGTAGGACGCCGCCCGCGTGGGCGTGGACATGGGGGATTTCCTCAGGGTGGTAGGGACGCCAAGGCCAGCTAGGGGAGCGGCGGCGTCGTCCTACGCACGGGGGAGGAACATGGGCGTGATCTTAACAGTGCGGCTCGCGAACGGTGAACAGGTCGCCGGGCTGGCAGTCGAGCACTGTGCACAAGGCGCTCAGCGTCGAGAAGCGCACCGCGCGGGCCCGGCCGTTCTTGAGGATCGACAGGTTGGCCAGCGTCAGGCCGACCCGGTCGGCGAGCTCGGTCAGGGTCATGCCGCGTGCGGCCAGCAGCTTGTCGATGTGCACCTCGACCCGGTGCTCCTCGTCCGGCGGCACGGCGTCAGATGACCGTGTCGAGCTCGGCCCGCAGCGCGACGCCGCGGTTGACGATCTCGGCGATGGCCGCCAGGCCGAGGCCCACGACGAGCCAGGCCCAGACGGGCGCGTTGCTCGGGTGGAAGCCGCCTTCGACGAAGCTGGCGGCCAACGCGTCGGCGGCGACCATCTGCGCGACTGCCGCCGCCCCGCCGGCCAGCAGCACGAACACGGTGAGCCGGCGCAGCCGCCGCACCGTGACCGCGGTGAACGGGTCGCTCCGGCGGGCGTCTCTCACGATCCGCCAGAGCAGTGCCGCGGCGACCATGATGACCAGCGGCCACAGGCCCTCCACGAGGAAGGCGTAGACCGACTGGGCGCCGCTCGGCGACTCGGTGCAGACGGAGACGGTGGCGCCGGCGGTGGCGCCGGCGCGCAGGCCGGGAACCGCGACGACCGGCTCCGCGCCGAGCACCTCGGTGCAGACGGCGTTGCCGCCGAGAAGGTAGACCAGCGAACCGACCCCGAACACGGCGAACACCAGGGCGAACGCCGCCAGCGTGAGCTGGAGTTGCCCCAACCAGTCCCGACCGCGGATCATGGCGCCTCCTTATCGAAAGTCGATACATCGATATTCGATAAGGAGGCGCCGGCTGTCAAGCGGTCAAACCTTCGGGGACGGCGCCGGGTCGAGGTCGGGGTCGGTGCTGGTCGCCTGCGCCGGCACCGAGACCCGCGGGTCGCCCTCGTCGGCGAAGTAGTCGTCGGGGTTGGTGTCGTCGCCGCCGTCGGGCACCTTGCCGGCCCGCAGCGCCAGCGTGACCAGAGCCGCGACCGCCAGGTTGACGGCGACGGCGACCAGGCCGACGTAGACGGTGGTCTTCGAGTCGATGAAGGCGAACTTCTCGAGCGGGAACGCCGAGCCGCCGAAGTGCGCGCGCCCGGTGGCCGCGTTGGGGATCTGGTAGAGCATCCAGAAGCCCAGCGCCATGCCGGCGAACCAGCCGGCGATCAGGCCGCCGCGGTGGAACCAGCGGGTGTAGATGCCCAGCGCCACCGCCGGCAGCGTCTGGAGGATGATCACGCCGCCGATGAGTTGCAGGTCGATGGAGAACTGCGGGTCGAGGAAGACGATGCAGGCGACCGCGCCGACCTTCACCACCAGCGAGGTGATCTTCGAGACGCTGGCCTCCTGGGCCGGTGTCGCGTCGCGTTTCAGGTATTCCTTGTAGATGTTGCGGGTGAACAGGTTGGCCGCGGCGATCGACATGATCGCGGCCGGCACCAGCGCGCCGATGCCGATCGCGGCGAACGCGACGCCCGCGAACCAACTCGGGAAGTGCAGGTCGAACAGCAGCGGCACCACGGTGTTGCTGTCGGTCGAACCCGCCTTGGCGCCGGGCAGCGGCTTGACCCCGGCCGCGATGGCCATGAAGCCGAGCAGCGCGATCAGGCCGAGCAGCAGGCTGTAGGCCGGCAGCGCGGACATGTTGCGCTTGATCACGTCGCGGTTCTTGCTGGCCAGCACGCCGGTGATGCTGTGCGGGTAGAGGAACAGGGCGAGCGCGGACCCCAACGCCAGCGTGATGTATTGCCACTGGTTGGCGGCGGTCAGCACGATGCCGTCGTTGGGGTTGGGTGTGCCGTCGAACTTCTTCTGGGCCGCGTCGAAGATCGAGCCCCAGCCGCCCAACTTGTAGGGCAGGTAGATGATCGCCACCAGGATCACGATGTAGATCAGCGTGTCCTTGACGAATGCGATCAGCGCCGGCGCCCGCAGCCCCGACTGGTAGGTGTAGGCGGCCAGGATCGCGAACGCGATGATGATCGGCAAGTGCCGGGCGATCGCGCTGTCGCCGGTCACGCCCATCGTCTTGAGGACGGCCTCGATGCCGACGAGTTGCAGCGCGATGTAGGGCATCGTGGCGACGATGCCGGTGATCGCGATCAGCAGCGCCAGCGTCGGCGACTGGAAGCGCGACCGCACGAAGTCGGCCGGCGTCACGAACCCGTGCCGGTGCGAGACCGACCAGAGCCGCACCAGAACCAGGAAGACCAGGGGATAGATGATGATGGTGTACGGCACGGCGAAGAAGCCGGCGGCACCCGCACCGAACAGCAGGGCCGGCACGGCGACGAACGTGTAGGCCGTGTAGAGGTCGCCGCCGACCAGGAACCAGGTGATCCAGCCGCCGAAGCTGCGCCCGCCCAGGCCCCACTCGTCGAGGTGGCCCATGTCGTTGGGCGCGCGCCACCGGGCTGCGAAGAAGCCGATGCCGCTGACCAGCAGGAACAGGACGGTGAAGACGACGATCTCGGTTACGTGGTCGCCCATCGTGCTCACCGCCGCTTCTTGGTCATCTGGTAGACGACGGTGGTCGTCGTTACGCCGAGGACGATGAACAGCAGTTGCAGCCAGTAGAACATCGGGAAGCCGCCGACCCGCGGCGAGTCATGATTGAACAGCGGGGTCAGCAGCGGGACGACGATCGGCAGGAACAGCAACCAGTTCCACGGACTCTTGTCCTTCGCGCGGGCCACCGCCGGGGCGGCCTCAGCGCGCACTTCCGGATCACTCATGACAAACCTCCGGCCGTCATGGATGCTGGATTATTCAGCGTCCTCAGCCATCGCGAGGCAGGCCTCGCGATGCCTTGCGGTCCTAGACGGCCGGAGGTTATCCGTTCGGTGCGACAGTTCTCGACGTTCTACGGAGCCGACGCGCCGAACGGCGAGTCACTTGCGCCGAGCGGCTGTGCAGGTCAGGGGGTCCACAGTCCCAGGTGGAGCGTGCGGGTCAGGGTGGCGTTGTCGTCGTCGCCGTCGAGCGACCAGACCATCGCGCCGCCGAGCCGCTCACTGCGGATCCACAGCGCCTTCTGCAGCAGCACCGCCGGGTCGTCGTACGTCCAGAAGGTGGTGCCGTTGTAAAGCCATGCCGTGCCGGCCCGCAGGTCGCGGTAGACCTGGTAGCCGTCGGTGCCGGCGAGGTTCTTGAGCACCTTGTAATCCTCGGTGCCGGCGTCGAACGTGGCCGGCGCGGCGCCGCCGGTCGAGGTGCCGAACAGGCCGTTGCGCCCGCCCGTCACACCGGTCCAGCCGTGGCCGTAGTAGGGGATGCCGACCACCAACTTGTCGCGCGGCGCGCCCCGGTCGAGCCACGCCTTGGTCGTGTCGGCCAGCGAGAAGTCGGGCAGGGTGGCGCCCTGCGGGATGCGCAACGCCGACTGCTGGTTGGCGGTCGCTTCCCAGGTGCCGTGGAAGTCGTACCCCTGGATGGTCGCGAAGTCCAGGTTCTTCATGACCTTGGGAACCTCGAAGCCGGCGTCGATGTTCGCCGGGTTGGCCGGGAGGAACGCGGTCAATTCGAAATGCTTCTTCTGGGTACGCCCGTACGCGTCGAGTTGCTTGCGGAATTCGGCGACCAGCTTGGTGAAGTTCTGCTTGTCTTCGGGTCGGTAGACGTTGTCGACGTCACCGGGCATCGCCGGCCACTCCCAGTCGAGGTCGACGCCGTCGAACACGCCCTTGAGCGTGCCCGGCCCGCCCGCGCTGCCGTCGGGGTTGGGCAGGTTGCCCTTGAGGTAGAGGTCGATGCAGGACGCGACGAACTTCTTGCGGGACGCGTCGGTGAGGGCCGCGTCGGAGAAGTGGTTGGACCAGGACCAGCCGCCGAGCGAGATCAGCACCTTGAGGTCGGGGTGCTTGACCTTGAGCTTCTGCAACTGGCCGAAGTTGCCGTTGAGCGGTTCGCCCCAGTTGTCGGCGACGCCGTCGACACTCTCCTCGGCGGGCACCGTCCGCTGGTAGTCGGCCCACGAGTCACCCTCGGGCGCCGCACCGTCGACATAGCACCGGCCGTCGGGGCTGACGTTGCCGAACGCGTAGTTGATGTGCGTCAGCCGCGCGGCCGCGCCGGAGGTGTCGAGCTTCTTGACCGGGAAGGCCCGGCCGTAGATGCCCCACTGGGTGAAATAGCCGACCTGCCGGAAACTCTGCCCCTGACGATCGTGCGCCGAGGCGGGCGCCGCGCCGAGGGCGGTGACGAGGAGCGTTGCTACCGCCGCCACGGCGACAATTCTGCGCATCTGGACTCCTGTCGGGAAGAAACAGTAAGGCTTCTTTCCTGTTGCGTGCGCAAAACGTAGGCTGTCGATCCGTAGCCCGTCAAGCACGTCAGGTGTCGGTCCCGCGTCGCCGTTGAAGCTCTTCGATGGCTCGGTCGATCTCCGCCGTCCACGGCAGCTCCGGATCCTGGACCTGGTCGTAGGGCGGCAGCGACGGCGCCTTGATGTTGAGCGTCGTCAACAGCGCCGTGGCGCGGTCCAGTTCGAACCGTCGGACATACGGCTCGCCGTCGGCCCAGGCCCATCTGTATGCCTCCAATGCGTGCGCGGTCGCCCGTTCCGGGTCGCGCAATGCGTGCCACAGCTCCGCCAGCGGGAGGTGCGGCGGACGGAGCTGGGCGGAGATGCGGGCGGCGGCGTCACGCGCGTCCGCGGATTGTCCGAGGTGGACGGATGCCAGCGCCAGCCACGCCTCGGCTTCCGGAGCGGCCAATGTGGTCTCACGTTCCATCTGCAGCGCGTCGCTGAACGTGTCTGCCGCCTCCGCGTAGCGGCCCTGGTCGAGCAGCCAGCGGCCCCGAAGAGTGTGCAGGGCGCGTCGGTCAGGGCGGTTGCGGCCACCGCGGGCGAGTTCCTCGGCCGAGGCGAGATCCGACTCGGCGAGCAGACCGCGGTGGTACTGAAGGGTCGCGTACGACGTTTCGATGGCGCCGGGCCGCTGGATGCCGAGGTATGACGGCAGGTTCATCGCGCTGATGCTCCGCCACAACTCTTCCGCCTCGGTCAACCGTCCGGTGATGATGGCGACGTCCAGCAGGTTGATCCGCGTGTAGAACATGTGTTCCCGGTCGCCCAGTTCGTCGCCGAGCCGTTGCGCGATCAGCAGATAGCGTCGAGTGGCGGCCAGTCGATTCGTCGCCTCGAAAGCGATCGCCGTGTTGATCAACGTCTTTGTCGCGCGCGACCACTGACCCTGGGCCAGGTTGACCGACAGCGTCGCCGCGTAGATCTCCAGGGCGAGGGATGGCTCGAAGCCGAGAGACAACACGGTCGCGACGTGTGACCTGAGGCTGACGAAGTCGTCGTCACCCAGTTCCGGTGACGGCGAGTTCCAGGACGAGCCGAAGAACGGCCGAACCAGGGACAGAATCTCCGCGTAGGCCTCCAGGTTGAAGAGCAGTGCGTCGCGCAGTTCGCCGCCATAAGCGGCGGCGGCCTGGCGCACCCGGCCCATCCTCAGCAGGGTGCGGATCACTGTGAGCGGAGCGCTGAGGTCATCCAGGGTCTCGGCGCGATCGTAGGGATGGCCGCGTTTCCCGGAGAAGTGGTCTATCACCCGCTGTCCCAGCCGGTCCCGGTCCGAGCCACGTAGGTCAGCGGACGCGATCGCCCGCACGACCGGATGGAGGTCGTAACGCCAGGCCGACCGGTCGAACTGCAAGAGGCCCCGTTGCTCCAGGTCGCGAATGGTGCGGGCCAGAGCGGCCTTTTCCGGCCCGCGGTCGCGTGCCTCCCAGGCCTGTCGCGTCCGGGCCGCCGCGGCATGGTCCGCGCGGATCAGTTGTCGCTCCTTCTCCCTGCGCGAGTCCTGGGCTCCTGTCGCCGGTAGCGGTAGCGGTGTCGGTGTCCGCGGCTCGGCCGGCAGGTGCGGGCTGAGAGCCTCCAGCGTCCGGAAGTCGACGGCCTCGGGCAGCAGCGCCAGCGTCGACAGCAATTGCCGGCTGTTCGTGGAGAGCGACGCGAGGGCCGCGGCGAGGATGTGGTTGCGCTTCTGCGCGAGGTCGAGGTCGGCGAGGTCAAGGCGCCCGCCATGAGCGGTGTCGGCGGCCCACGCGTCGAAGTTGCCGCGGTCCGGTAGGTAGTCGTTGACCAGGCCGGCGACGACGCCACTGACCAGCGGATGACAGTCGCAGTGGCGGCGCAGAAAGTCCTGCATCCGCGCGGAATCACCACGGACCGCGCAGGTCCGCAGCAGGGACTCGGCGTCGGCCGGACGCAGACCGGGCAACCGTTCGTGCAGCACACCCGGGATTGCCTGGCTCGCGGCATTGAGCAGCACCCGGGGCACGAGCCGCGACGTGACGAGCACCTTTGACGGGGCGGCGCCGGCCAGGAGGCGCAGCAGGTCATCGTCGGCCGGCCGGATGGCCGTGCACGGGTCGCGTTCGGCGATCTCGTCCGTGCGCCCGGCTTCCTCGTCGGCAAGCTGGGCGGCGTCGTAGCGGTGGTAGGCCACCAGCACCCGTTCGAGCCCGTCGAGGATCACCAGCCAAGGTCGGGCCCGGAGTTGGCGCACCAGCTGATCGGTCAGCTCGCGCTGGCGCTTCTGGCGCAGGACGTCGAGCGGTTGGCCGGTCATGTAGGCGAGGGCGCAGCGGCAGAAGTCCGCCATCACGGCGCCCTTCTCGTAGAACGAGTACCAGAAGACGCCGGCCCAGTCAGTGCGTACCTTTGGCGCGTGCTGGGTGGTCCATTCCCAGGTCAGCATGCTTTTGCCGGAGCCGCCGATGGCCTCGAACAGGAGCAGCGGGTGCGGGTCGGCCGTCGCGGCCCAGTCGGTGAGCGTGTCGAGTTGGGCGGCCCGGCCGACAAACCGGTGTGACCCGATGTAGTGCGGCTCGGCGTAGAGCTTCGGCGGGGTCGGTATCCCGTCCGAGGGCCTCGGTGCCACCGCCGGCGTGTCCAACAGCCGGCGGAGTTCGGCGACCGACTGGGTCGCGGCGACCTCGAACTCGCCCAGGCTGTTGAAGACCTTGTAGATCCGGTGCACCGGCGAGTCGGGATCGACGCGCTTCGCGTCTTCGCGGAACGCCGCCAGCTTGGCCAGCTTCGCGGCGTCGATCTCCACGGCGCTCGGCTTCACCTCGTGGTCCGGGCCCATCACGAAGAGCAGGATCGGCCGGCCCAGGCGGCGCGCTTCGCGGAACTCCATTTCGGTCAGCGACAGGCCGGCAGGATTGAGGTCGGCCGAATCGGGCACGTTCCCGTAGCGATGACCGATGATCCCGACGTACGCCGCCGCGTCTCGGACCTTCTCCAAAGAGGAGTCGATGACGGTGCCGGCCGGGCGGGCGCTGTCCTGCTCCATGGCGACCGGATGGAGTCCCTGGCCGGCGATCACCCGGATCAGCACCTCGCGGTGCGCGACGAAGTCCTGGAAGGTGCTGGACACCATCACGCCGGGATAGTGGCGCGGTGCGAACGCGGTCATCAGATCGCCAGGCTAGCGAACCCTGGGTGTCGGGAGGACAGCCGAACGTCCACCAAGGACCGAAATCAGTCGAACGGGCACGGACGGGACGGCCGGGTGGATACCTACCTACAGCCTGACCCGGGCCCAGGTGAAGCGCGAGATCCAGTCCGGGTCCTGCCGCGCGTACGCCTGGAACGCCTCGATTATCTCGTCGATCGTCGCGACCTCGGCGCCCACGTGTGTCTCGTCGCCGCCGGCCCGCCGTTCCAGCGCGAACCAGTCCGGCTTGACCGCCACCTGCATGAAGGTGTCGTCATTCTCCTCGAGGATGACGAACCAGTTCTCGATGGTCAGCGCCCGCAGCGCCGTCGCGATCGTGGCGGGATCGGGATCCTCGGTCCGGGCGCCGTCCGCGGCGATCAGCGTCATCATGCCGGGCAGTATGCCCCGCGTGGAGGGTCAGGAGCGCGGGCGGGACTGGCTGCGCGCCGACAGGGCCTCGTTGAGGCGCTTCAACAGCGTCGCGAGCTCGGTGCGGTCGCGGTCGGACCACTCCTTGAGCATGTCGTCATAGAGGACGGCGCGGGCCTCCCGGACCACGCCCATCCGGCGCAGCCCGGCCGGGGTCGCCGAGACCAGGGTGCCGCGGCCGTCGCTGGGGTCCTGTTCGCGGGCGATCAGGCCGTCGCGCTCCATCGCGCTCACCTGACGGGTGACCGTCGAGCCGTCGAGGTTGAGGCGGGCGGCGAGCGCGGACACGTTGGAGGGGCCGGCCTCGTCGAGGTGTCGCAGGATCACGTAGGCCGCGCGGTCCAACGAACGGTGTGCCTCGACCGGGGTGGCCCGCCGGGTCGCTTCGCCGAAGCGCATGAGGAGCGCCACTTCGGTTTCGATCCGGCCGATGACGGAGTCGTCCGCGTTCATGACTGTATGTTACAGCCGAAAAATCGGACAGAATCAGCGCCCTTCACGCGGTAGGGACACGCCACGCGCGATTCAGTCCCTTCCCGACGTAGCCGGTCTACAGTGGATGGGACCCCCTCTTTTTGTGTGAAACGGTGGCGCTTGGCCGTTTTGCGGTGCACAGTGATCCCATGAGCGACAGCGGACGTGGGACGGAGTACTTCTGGTGCACCCGTCATCACAGGGTCGAGACCGATAAAGACGTATGCCCCGCGGTGTACGTGCTCGGTCCCTACCGGTCCAAGGCCGATGCCGAGAACGCCCTGCAATCCGTGCAGGAGCGCAACGAGGCGTGGGACGAAGAGGACCGCCGCTGGGCAGGGGAGGAGAGGTAGGCGCCGCGGCACTCGTCACGGCGAGCAACTCCGCGGTCTCCGCGACGGAGCCGGACCCGACGCACGTCTCGCAAGGAGGAAACCGACATGGCCGAAGCGTTGAAGGCCAAGACACCGAGGGCCGCGAAACGCGCGGCGGGCAAGAAGACCACCGCGGCCAAGCGGTCGAGCGCGTCCCGCGCCTCGGGCACCGCCAGGAAGACCGTTTCCGCGCAGACACCCGCGCGTAAGACGGTGACCACCAGGGCAACCGCCAAGAAGGCGCCCGCGAAACGGGCGACGGCGAAGAAGACGACGGCGAAGAAGACCGCCGCCAAGCGGACCACGGCCACCCGCACCGCTGCGAAGCGCACGGTGGCCAAGCGCACCACGGCGAAGCGGACCACCGCCAAGAAGACCACCGCGCGCAAGACGACGACGGCCAGGAAGGCGACGGCGAAGAAGACGACGCGCCCCACGGCGCGTAAGGCGGCCACCAAGGCCCCCGCGAAGCGGGCCACCACCGCCAAGAAGACCGCCGCGAAGAAGACGACGGCCAGGAAGACCACGGCGAAGAAGACCAGCGCCGCGCGCAAGACGGCCACCAAGCGGGCCACCACCGCCAAGACGGCCGCCAAGCGGGCACCGGCGAAGCGGACTACCGCGAAGAAGGCACCCGCCAAGCGGGCCACCACCGCCAAGAAGACCACGACCGCCCGTAAGACGGCGGCCAAGCGGACCACCACGGCCCGCAAGACCACGGTCCGCAAGGCGGCCAGCCCGCGCAAGACGACCGCCCGCAAGTCCGCTCGATAGTCAGAGTTAGCAGCCGGTCCGCAGGAGCGGACCACGATCAGCACGAAGCGGGGCGCTCGCGACTGGTATGAAGTACCGGTGGTGACCCGACGAGTCCGAGCGCCCCACTTCGACTTCGCCGCGCTGCGTCGCGAGCTGGACCTGCCCGACAGGTTCCCGCCCGAGGCGCAGCGCGAGGCGGAAGACGCCGCCGCGGCACCGCTGCCGGACCGGCCCGACCGCACCGACATCCCGTTCGTCACGATCGACCCGGTCGGGTCCCGCGACCTCGACCAGGCGATGTGCCTGACCCGCCGCCCGGGCGGCTATCGCGTCCACTACGCGATCGCCGACGTGGCGGCGTTCGTGCGTCCGGGTGGCGCGCTCGAGGCGGAGACCTGGCGCCGCGGCCAGACCATCTACCTGCCCGACGGCAACATCCCGCTGCACCCGGTCGCGCTCAGCGAGGGCGCCGCGAGCCTGCTGCCGGAGCGCACCCGCGCCGCCGTGCTGTGGACCATCGACCTCGACGCCGACGGCGGCACCACCGGCGTCACGCTGGAGCGGGCCCTGGTGCGCAGCCGCCAGCAGCTCGACTACGACACCGTGCAGGGCCAGTTCGCCGCCGGCACCGCGGCCGAGCCGATCGCCCTGCTGCCCGAGATCGGCGCCCTGCTCACCGAGCGCGGCCTCGACCGGGGCGCGATCAACCTGCCGCTGCCCGAACAGGAGATCGAACCCGACGGTGACGGCTACCGGCTGGTGCTCCGCGCCCCGCTGCCGAGCGAGGGCCACAACGCGCAGATCTCGCTGCTGACCGGGGTGGCCGCCGCGGGCATCATGCTCGCCGGCCGGATCGGCCTGCTCCGCACGATGCCGGCGCCGGATCCCGAGGCCGTCGGCCGCCTGCGCACCGCGGCAGACGCGCTGGGCATCCCGTGGCCCGACGGCGCGGCGGTGGGCCGGGTGATCGCCGGCGTCGACGCGGCCGACCCGCGCGGCGCCGCCTTCCTCGACCAGGCGGCCGAGCTCATGCGCGGTGCCGGCTACACCGCGTTCGATGGCGCCCCGCCGGAGCAGCCCGGGCACGGCGGCGTAGGGGCGCCGTACGCCCACGTGACGGCCCCGCTGCGCCGGCTGGCCGACCGCTATGCCACGGAGGTCTGTCTGGCCCTCACCGCCGGCGTCAGAGTGCCAGAGTGGGCCCGGGAGGCGCTGCCGAAGCTGCCGAAGACGATGACCGGCACCGACCGGGTGTCGAACGCGGCCGCCCGGGGCGCCGTCGACCTGACGGAGGCCGTGTTGCTGCGGGACCGGGTCGGCGAGACGTTCGACGCCGCGGTGACCGACGTCGACAGCCCGCGCCGCACCGCGCCCGCCCCGGCCGCGCCGAACGGCCGCGAGCCGGGCGGCACCGTCGCGCTCGACGACCCGCCGGTCCGCGCCCGCTGCACCGGCGACCTCCCGCTCGGCGAGCGGGTCCGGGTGACCCTGGTCACCGCCGACCCGGTGAAACGGACGGTGCTGTTCACCCGGAAGTGATCTTTTGGGACGATGCCAGCATGGCCTACGACCCCAGCGCGCTGCCCGACGTTTCCGCCTTGTCGGTCGCCATCATCGGCGGCACCGGCGACCAGGGCAGGGGCCTGGCCTACCGGCTCGCGTGTGCGGGTCAGCGGGTGCTGATCGGCTCCCGCCAGGCGGCCCGGGCGACCGCCTCGGCCGAGGAGATCTCCGCGCTGCCGGGCGTCACCCGCCCGGTCGAGGGCGGCGCCAACGCCGACGTGGCCGCCGCCGCCGACCTCACGATCATCGCGGTGCCGTGGGCCGGCCACCGCGACACCGTGTCCGCGCTGCGCAAGCCGCTGGCCGGCAAGCTGGTCGTCGACTGCGTCAACCCGATCGGCTTCGACAGCCACGGCCCGTTCCCGCTGCTGGTCGACGAGGGCAGCGCCGTCCAGCAGGCGGCCGCGCTGCTGCCCGAGTCGACGGTCGCGGCCGCGTTCAACCACGTGAGCGCGCCGCTGCTGGCCGACCCGGCGGTCGAGTCGATGGACCTCGACGTGATGATCTGCACCGAAGACCGGCACCTGGCCGGCGTCGTCGCGGCGCTGGCGGCGCGGATCCCCGGGATGCGCGGCATCTACGCCGGCCGGTTGCGCAACGCGCACCAGGTCGAGGCGCTGACCGCCAACCTGATCGCGATCAACCGGCGCTACAAGGCGCACGCCGGGTTCCGGGTGACCGACGTCTGAACGACGACCTGGGCACGCCCGTCGAGCTGACGCGGCCGCCGCGCCGGGTGGTCTCGCTGGTGCCGTCGCTCACCGAGGCGGTCGCCCTGACCGTGCCAGACGTGCTGGTGGGCGCCACCGACTGGTGTGTGGAGCCGGCCGGCCTCGACGTGCTCCGGGTCGGCGGCACGAAATATCCGGACCTCTCCCAGGTCAGGGCCGCCGTACCCGATCTCGTGTTGGCCAATGCCGAGGAGAACCGCCGGGAAGACGTCGAGGCCCTGCGGGCGTCGGGCGTGCCGGTCTGGGTGACCTATCCGAGGACCCTGGACGCGGCGCTGTCCTCGCTGGCGCGGTTGCTGGCGGCCTTGGGCGGGGCCGACCCGCCGTGGTTGCGGTCCGCGCGAGAGGCCTGGTCAGAGCCTTTCACGGGGGTACGCCGCCGCGCGCTCATCCCGGTCTGGCGGCGCCCCTGGGTGGTGCTCGGCGCCGACACGTTCGCCGGCGACGTGCTCGCCCGGCTCGGCGTCGACAACGTCTACGCGACGGCGCCGGAGCGGTATCCGCGCCCGCCGCTGGCCGAGTTGCGGGCGGCGGGCGCGGACCTACTGGTGCTGCCGGACGAGCCCTACGCGTTCAGCGCCTCGGACGGGCCATCGGCGTTTCCGGGCCTTCCGTACGCGCTGATCAGCGGTCGGCACCTGACCTGGTATGGACCATCGCTGGCCTCGGCGCGCGCGGTGCTGTCAGAAGCTCTGCTCTGAGGTCGGGAACTGCCCGCCGCGCACCTCGTCGCCGAACTGCGCCGCGGCGTCGCGCAGCACGCCGTGCAGGTCGGCGTAGCGCTTCACGAAGCGCGGCAGCTTGCCGGTGCGCATCCCGGCCATGTCCTGCCAGACCAGCACCTGGGCGTCGGTCTCGGGCCCCGCACCGATGCCGATGGTCGGCACGGCGATCTCGTTGGTGATCCGCTTGGCGACGTGTGCCGGCACCATCTCCAGCACGATGGCGAACGCCCCGGCCTCGGCGACCGCGTGCGCGTCGGCGATCACCTCGTCGGCCGCGTCACCCCGGCCCTGGACCCGGTAGCCGCCGATCGCGTGCTCGCTCTGCGGCGTGAACCCGATGTGCGCCATCACGGGGATGCCGGCCGAGGTGATCGCCTCGATCTGCGCCGCGGTGCGCCGCCCGCCCTCGAGCTTGACGGCGTGGCAGCCGCCTTCCTTCATGAACCGCACGGCGGTGCGCAGGGCCTGGGTCGGCCCTTCCTCGTAGGAGCCGAAGGGCAGGTCACCCACGACGAGAGCGCGCTTTGTGGCCCGCACCACGGCCCGGACGAGAGGCAGCAGCTCCTCAGCGGTCACCGGCACGGTGGTCTCGTAGCCGAACACGTTGTTGGCGGCCGAGTCACCGACGAGCAGCACCGGAATGCCCACCTCATCGAAGATCGCCGCGGTGTATTGGTCGTAGGCGGTCAGCATGGGCCACTTCTCGCCACGCTCTTTGGCGGCGATCAGCTCACGCGTGCGAACCCGGCGGTTGGGGGGCCCGCCGTAGAGGGACGGTTGCTCAGACATCGCGGCTCTCCTCTCGCCTCAAGGCCGCTCCGGTGCGGTCCCTGGGCACCCTCCGATGGTCCCACCGCCAGCCCCCGGGGGAGAGACGAGCGTGGAATCTTTCACACCAGAGGTCAGTGGCGCGCCCTCCTCGATGCGTCGCACCCGCCGGGCCTCCTTTGTGCTCTCTGCAATTTCGGCATGCTCGAACATCAATGGAGGGCACTAATTTGTCGGTGGGCTGGGGGACAATTATCGCATGCGGCAGTTACAGTTGTTCACCTCGGCCGAATTGGCTGGAATGCGTGACCAGACTGCCGCACGTAACTATTCGCCCGCGGGGGTCGAGTTCCGCCGCGAGCACGAGCGCCACCGCGCGTGGGGGCTGATCAAACGCCATAACGAGCGACTACGCCGCCTCCGTCGCGATTCCTCTGCCAAAGGCGAGAATACGCAGAAAAACTGCCGCCAAGAGACCGCCAACAAAGACGACGACCACCCGGCGTCACCCCCCGACAGCCCATCCCAGGCAGCGCCCCCGGCCCCGACCCAGATTCCAACCTCAGCCCCGGCCCTGGCGGCGGTCCCGGCTCCGGCCCAGATTCCAACCTCAGCCCCGGCCCTGGCGGCGGTCCCGGCTCCGGCCCAGATTCCAACCTCAGCCCCGGCCCTGGCGGCGGTCCCGGCTCCGGCCCAGATTCCAACCTCAGCCCCGGCCCTGGCGGCGGTCCCGGCTCCGGCCCAGATTCCAACCTCAGCCCCGGCCCTGGCGGCGGTCCCGGCTCCGGCCCAGATTCCAACCTCAGCCCCGGCCCTGGCGGCGGTCCCGGCTCCGGCCCAGATTCCAACCTCAGCCCCGGCCCTGGCGGCGGTCCC
The DNA here is from genome assembly GCF_003387075.1 of Asanoa ferruginea. Classification (NCBI taxonomy): domain Bacteria; kingdom Bacillati; phylum Actinomycetota; class Actinomycetes; order Micromonosporales; family Micromonosporaceae; genus Asanoa; species Asanoa ferruginea. Next base: position 8,926,136 of record NZ_QUMQ01000001.1, on the reverse strand, counting down.
GGCTCCGGCCCAGATTCCAACCTCAGCCCCGGCCCTGGCGGCGGTCCCGGCCTCGGCCCGGATTCCAGCCGCAGCTCCGGCCCTGGTCCCAGCCCCGGCCTCGGCCTCGACTCCAACCTCAGCCCCGGCCCTGATCTCAGCCCCGACTCCAACCTCAGCCCCGCCCCCGGTTCCAACCCCGGCCCCGGCGTTCGCTGCTGCCGCGGTTCCGATTCCGGTTCCGGCGCGCTCGCGGCCTTGGTTTACCCACCATCCCGGAACCTATTTGAGACCACGGCCGGCGAGGCCGCCCATGAGAATGGCAATCCACCGCCAGACGGCGGCCCGACAAAGGGCGGACTCGCGCTTCGCCGTGGGTTTCCAACGCCTGGGGTCGTTGGTGCGAAGGCACGCGAAGCGTGCCCGCGCACCGGCGGTCAGCCGGTTTCGCGCCAGCGGTTGGTGATGGGGAGGCGGCGGTCGCGGCCGAAGGCCTTGATGGAGATCTTGGTGCCGGGTGCCGACTGGCGGCGTTTGTATTCGGCCAGGTCGACCAGGTGTAGGACGCGGTCGACGACCTCTGGTTCGTGGCCCGCCGCCACCAGGTCGGCGCGGCCCTGGTCGCCGTCGACGTAGGACAGCAGCATCGAGTCGAGTTCGTCGTAGTCGGGCAGCGAGTCGCTGTCGAGCTGACCGGGGCGTAGCTCCGCGCTCGGCGGCTTCTCTATCGAACGCTCGGGGATCGGTGGTTCCTCGCCCGTGCGCAGGGCCTCGTCGTTGCGCCACCGGGCGAGTTTCCAGACCAGCGTCTTCGGCACGTCCTTGAGCGGGTTGAAGCCGCCAACCGAGTCGCCGTAGAGGGTGGAGTAGCCGACCGCCAGCTCGCTCTTGTTGCCGGTGGTCAGGACCAGCGGGCCCTCCTGGTTGGAGATCGACATCAGGATCACGCCGCGGACGCGGGCTTGCAGGTTTTCCAGGGCCAGGCCCGAGAGTGACATCCCGGTCAGGAACGTGTCGACCATCGGCTGGATCTCGTGGACGCGGTATTCCAGGCCGGTGCGCTTCGCCAGCTCGGCCGCGTCTTCGCGGGAGTGTGCCGACGAGTGTTGGCTGGGCATCGAGACGCCGATCACCGCGTCGGGGCCGATCGCGTCGACCGCGATCGCCGCCACCACCGACGAGTCGATGCCGCCCGAGAGGCCGAGCGCGACCTGCCGGAAGCCGTTCTTGCGCACGTAGTCGCCCAGGCCCAGCACCAGGGCATTCCAGACCTCGGCCTCGTCGGAGAGTCGCCCGGCTAGGCCGCCCTGGAGCGGGGTCGCCGGTAGCGCCGGGTGCGGGTCGGAGACGTGCACCCGCTCGATGCCCATCTCGTCGCCGACCAGCTCGGCCTTGCTGTGCGCGGCCAGCGCCGGCGTCGACGGTGGCGGCGGGAGCAGGCCGAGCGGCAGGTCGAGGTCGTGGATGAGCAGGTGCTCGGCGAGTTGCGGCGCGCGGGCCAGCACCTCGCCGCCGGGGGCGACGATCATGGAGTCGCCGTCGAAGACCAGCTCGTCCTGGCCGCCGACCATGTTGAGGTAGGCGATCGTCGCGTCGGCCTCGGCCGCCCGGCGGCGGACCAGGGCCAGCCGGGTGTCGTCCTTGTGCAGCTCGAACGGGCTGCCGTTGACGGTGAGCACCAGGCCCACCCCGGCCCGCCGGGCGGCCGCGAACGGGCCGCCGACCTGCCACATGTCCTCGCAGATGGTCAGCGCCACGTCGATGCCGTCGATCCGGACCACGACCAGGGTGTTGCCGGGCACGAAGTAGCGGTCTTCGTCGAAGACGCCGTAGTTGGGCAGGTGGTGCTTGAAGTAGCGGGCCACGACCCGGCCCCGGTGCAGGACCGCGAGCGCGTTGCGGGCGCCGGCCGACGGGTCGGTCGGCGAGTTGACCGCGGGCGGGCCGTCGGCGTCGAGGAAGCCCACCGCGACGGGGGTATCGCCCAGCCCGTCGCCGTCGAGATCGGCTGCCAGCCGCTCCAGCGCGGCCCGGGAGGCGGCGACGAACGACTGGCGGAAGACCAGATCCTCGACCGGGTAGCCGGTGAGCATCATCTCCGGGAACACCACGAGACGCGCGCCGGCGTCGCGGGCGGCGCGGGTCGTGGACCGGACGATGCCGGCGTTGCCGGTGAGGTCGCCGACGGTCGGATTGACCTGGGCGAGCGCTATGCGCAGCGTGGGCATGCCTCAATCCTCCCATCCGCGAGCACGGCCGTCCGGACCCGCAAACCCGTAGAGGGCTGTGCATCGGCGGGCATCGTCCTACCGTAACGTTGGCGTAACGAGACCGAGCAACACTGGTCGGCTAGCACACATGCAGCTCAGAGGGGTTGACCGTGGATCGTCAGCAGGAGTTCGTGCTCCGTACGCTGGAGGAGCGCGACATCCGGTTTGTCCGGTTGTGGTTCACCGACGTGCTCGGCACCCTCAAGAGCGTCTCGGTCGCGCCGGCTGAGCTCGAATCCGCTTTCGACGAGGGCATCGGGTTCGACGGCTCCGCGATCGAGGGCTTCGCCCGGGTCTTCGAGTCCGACATGATCGCGATGCCCGACCCCACGACCTTCCAGGTCTTCCCCTTCGAGGGCGGCGTCAGCGGTGAGAGCGCCCGGATGTTCTGCGACGTGCTGCTGCCCGACCGCACCCCGTCCTGGGCCGACCCGCGCCACGTGCTGCGGCGGGCGCTGTCCCGGGCGGCGGAGAAGGGCTTCACCTTCTACACCCACCCCGAGATCGAGTTCTTCCTGCTCGAAGACGGCCCCAACGACGGCTCGGTGCCGGTCCCGGTCGACGCCGGCGGTTATTTCGATCACACCACCCACGCGGTCGCCCGCGACTTCCGCCGCCAGGCGGTGCTGGCGCTGGAGCGGATCGGCATCTCGGTCGAGTTCAGCCACCACGAGGTCGCGCCCGGGCAGCAGGAGATCGACCTGCGCTACGCCGACGCGCTGACCACCGCCGACAACGTGATGACGTTCCGCCACGTGGTCAAGGAGGTGGCGCTCAGCCACGGCGTCCAGGCCACCTTCATGCCCAAGCCGTTCACCGACCAGCCCGGCAGCGGGATGCACACGCACCTGTCGCTCTTCGAGGGCGAGCGCAACGCGTTCCACGACGCCAGCGACCCGATGAAGCTGTCCAAGGTGGCCCGCGCGTTCATCGCCGGCCTGCTGGTGCACGCCCGCGAATACACCGCCGTGACCAACCAGTGGGTCAACTCCTACAAGCGGCTGTTCCCGCAGGCACTGCCAGACCGGATCACCGAATCACCGGCGTACGTGTGCTGGGGTCACCTCAACCGCTCCGCGCTGGTCCGGGTCCCGGCCTACGGCAAGCCCAACTCGGCCCGGGTCGAGGTGCGGTCGATCGACTCGGCGGCCAACCCCTACCTGGCCTTCGCGATCATGCTGGGCGCCGGCCTCAAGGGCATCGAAGAGGGCTACGAGCTGCCGCCGGGCGCCGAAGACGATGTGTGGGCACTGTCCAACGCGGAGCGCCGCGCGGCCGGCTACGAGACGCTGCCGGAAAACCTGTCCGAGGCGATCGACGTGATGGCCGGCTCGGAGTTGGTGGCCGAAGTGCTCGGCGAGCACGTCTTCGACTACTTCCTGCGCAACAAGCGGGCCGAGTGGGAGCAATACCGCCGCGAGGTCACCCCCTACGAGCGGGAGCGCTACCTCGGCGCCCTCTAGATCACTGACATTTGTCACGGTGGCATCGTGACGCGCGGCCCGAGCCCCAAGCGGTGCCACCGACAACAGTGATCTCATGCAAACGCAAACGCTGGCGGCGAGCCAGTCCACGGGGACCCGCGCTCCGGCCGTACTCCTGCGGGGGTTGACCAAGAAGTTCGGCGCGGTGACCGCCGTCAACCAGCTCGATCTGCGGATCGAGCAGGGCGAGGTGGTCGCGTTTCTCGGCCCGAACGGGGCCGGCAAGACCACGACGATCGACATGATGCTCGGCCTGGCCCGCCCCACCGAGGGCACGGTCGAGGTCTACGGGCACACGCCGACCGAGGCGATCAACCGCGGCAAGATCGCGGCCGTGATGCAGACCGGCGGCCTGCTCAAGGACGTCACGGTCGAGGAGATCGTCCGGATGACCGCGTCCTTCTTCAGCACCTCCCGGCCGGTGGCCGAGGTCCTGGAGCGGGCCGGCATCGCCGACATCGCCGACCGCCGGGTGGCCAAGTGCTCCGGCGGCCAGCAGCAACGGCTCCGGTTCGCGCTGGCGCTGCTGCCCGATCCGGACCTGATGGTGCTGGACGAGCCGACCACGGGGATGGACGTCGAGGGGCGGCGCGACTTCTGGAACGCCATCCGCGCCGACGCCCAGGCCGGCCGCACGGTGCTGTTCGCGACCCACTATCTGGAAGAGGCGGACGCGTACGCCGACCGGATCGTGCTGATCCGCAAGGGCCAGGTGGTCGCGGACGGCACCGCCAGCGAGGTCAAGGCGCTGGCCGCCGGCCGCCAGGTGCGGGCGACCCTGCCCGACGCCGACGAGGTGCGGCTGGCCGCGCTGCCCGGCGTCGACCGCGCCGAGGTGCGTGGCGACACGGTGCTGCTGCACACCAGCGACTCCGACGGGGTCGCCCGCTACCTGCTCACCCAGACGCCGGCCCGCGATCTGGAGATCACCTCGCGCAACCTCGAGGACGCCTTCCTGGCCCTGACCAGCGGCGAAGACGTCGACCTGGAAGGGAAAGCCCGATGACCGCCGCCACCCTGACCCGCACGGATGTCGACCGGCGCCCGCCGATGGGTGGGTTCTCGCTGACCTACCTGGCCCTGGAGATCCGCCGGGTGCTGCGTAACCGTCGCAGCCTCTTCTTCATCCTGGTCATGCCGGCCGTGTTCTTCCTGCTCTTCGGCCTGCCGCAGAAGGGCCAGAACATCGACCAGGCCAACAGCGCCGCGGCGATCGCGTACATCATGATCAGTTTGGCCGTGTACGGCGCGATGACCGCCTCGACGGCGACCGGTGGCGCGGTGGCCGTGGAGCGGGCCCAGGGCTGGAGCCGCCAGCTCCGGTTGACCCCGCTGCGCCCGCCGGCATACGTGGCCACCAAGGTCCTCTCCGCGCTCTCGCTGAGCCTGCTCTCGGTGGTCGTCGAGTTCATCGTCGGCGGGATCGGCGGCGTGCGGATGCCCGCACACGTCTGGCTGCTGGCGGGCCTCGGCGCCTGGCTCGGCTCCCTGGTCTTCGCCGCCCTCGGGCTCTTCGTGGGCTATCTGGCCCCGGCGGAGAACGTGATGCAATTCATGGGCCCGATCCTCGCGCTGCTCGCGCTTTTCGGCGGCCTGTTCGTGCCGCTCGAGGTGTTGCCACACGTGATGCAGACGATCGCCAAGTTCACTCCGGTGTACGGCGTCGGCTCGATCGCCCGCAGCCCCCTCACGCACGACTTCAGCTGGGTGGCGGTGCTCAACGTGGTGCTCTGGACGGCCGGCTTCGGCCTCGGCGCCGCGCTGCTGTTCCGCCGGGATACCGCGCGGGTCTGAGCGGAGCTAGCGTGTCTGGCATGACTGCGACGTCCCCGACGACCGGCCCGGCTCCTGCCGGGCCGGCGTCGGCGCGTCCGGACGAGGACGACGAGCGGCGGCTGCGGCCGGCCGAGGTCCCCGGGATGCACACCTACGGCCCTCGGGTGCCGCTGCCGAGCCCGTTCTTCCAGCGCGGCTTCGGCTGGGTGCTCGGCGGCATCTGGCTGTTCTACCTCAGCCAGCCTCTGGGCACGATCCTGCGCCACCCCGACGGGTTCGCGAAGTGGTTCAGCCTGGGCGCGGAGGTGGCGTTCGGCCTGAGCTACATCCTGGTGTTCCTCTGGATGCGCCGGATGCGGCTCGAACAGCGCGACGGCGGGCTGCGCAAGGCGCTGGCCTGGCTGGCGGTGATGTTCGCGCTGGCGCTCGCGACGATCCCGGCCGCCGGCGGCGACTGGATGGTGGGCCTGGTCTACATCGCGGCCGCGTCGATCATGGTGTTGCCGCCCCGCGCGGCGGTGGCGGTAGTCGGCGGGTGCGCCGCCCTGCCGCTGGTGCTGCCCGAGCTGGTGCCGGCCTGGAAGCCGGAGAACGCGCTGTTCTTCTCGATCGTGCTGGCCGCGTTCGCGATGTTCGGCGTGACCCGGATGATCGACCACAACCAGCGGCTGACCGCGGCCAACCGGGAGATCGCCCGGCTCGCCGTCGCGGAGGAGCGCGCCCGCGCCGCCCGCGACCTGCACGACATCCTCGGCCACTCGCTGACTGTCATCACCATCAAGGCCGAGCTCGCCGGCCGGCTGTTGCCAGTCGCCCCGGAGCGCGCCGAGGCCGAGATCAACGACCTGGAGAAGCTGGCCCGGCAGGCGCTGGCCGACATCCGCCGCACGGTCGGCGCCTACCGCGAGGTGTGCCTCGAGGAGGAGCTGGCCAGCGCCCGGTCGGCCCTGTCCGCGGCCGGCATCGACGCGAAGCTCCCGCGCTCGGTCGCCGACGTCCCGGAGCCGCGCGGCACGCTGTTCAGTTGGGCGGTCCGCGAGGGCGTCACCAACGTGGTGCGGCACAGCGGCGCGACCCGCTGCGTGATCAGCGTCCGCCCCGACCGGGTGGAGATCTCCGACAACGGCCGCGGTCCGAGCGAAGAGGGCGAGCACGGCGGCTCCGGGCTGCGCGGCCTGCGCGAGCGGGCCGAGGCGTGCGGCGCCCAGCTCTCCGTCGGTCGCGCCGCCGACGGGTCCGGCTCCGGTTTCGTGCTGCGTGTGAGCGTGCCCGCGTGACCGACCGCGAGGCACCCATCCGGGTGCTGATCGCCGACGACCAGGCCCTGGTCCGCGGCGCCCTGGCCGCTTTGCTGTCGCTCGAACCCGACCTGGAGGTCGTCGCCGAGGTGGGCCGCGGCGACGAGGTGGTCGACGCCGCCCGGCGCACCGCACCCGACGTGGCCCTGCTCGACGTGGAGATGCCCGGTGGCGACGGGATCGCCGCGGCGGCGGAGTTGGCCGGCGCGGTGCCCAGCTGCCGGGTGCTGGTGGTCACCACGTTCGGGCGACCCGGCTACCTCCGGCGGGCGATGGAGGCCGGCGCCAGCGGCTTCGTCGTCAAGGACACCCCGGCCCGGCAGCTGGCCGAGGCGGTCCGCCGGGTGCACGCCGGCCTGCGCGTGGTCGACCCGTCGCTGGCCGCGGAGACCCTGGTCGCCGGTCGCAGCCCGCTCACCGCACGGGAAACCGACGTGTTGCGGGCCGCGCGCGACGGTGGCACGGTCGCCGACCTGGCCGGTGTCGTGCATCTGTCCGAGGGCACCGTGCGCAACCATCTCTCGGCGGCGATCGGCAAGACCGGCTCGCGTACCCGGGCCGAAGCCGTGCGGATCGCGGAGCAGAACGGCTGGTTGTGACGGCCCGGTCGGGCATTTCCTGACTTGCATGATCGCGCTATCGTCCCTTCGACGCCACGTCGGTGGCATCGACGGCCCTGGTTTCGCTGACCGGAGAGGACGCGCACCATGTGGGAGGACCTGTTCACCGGCGCTTGGCACAGCATCGTCTACGGCATGGTCGGGATCGGCCTGATGGCGGCCGGCTTCATGCTGGTCGACATGCTCACCCCGGGCAAGCTGCGCGAGCTGATCTGGCTACAGCGCAACAGCAACGCGTCGCTGCTGCTCGCCGCCAACCAGCTCGGCATCGCGGTGATCGTGTTCACCGCGATCATCACCAGCTACACCGACTTCGGCCAGGGCCTCGCCTCGACCGTCCTCTTCGGAATCCTGGGTATCGTCCTGATGGGCGTCGCGTTCCTGGTGCTCGACATGCTGACGCCGGGCAACCTCGGCGAGATCATCTGTGACGAGCAGCCGCACCCGGCGGCCAAGGTCAGCGCGGCCAGCCACTTCGGCGTCGCGCTGATCGTCGCCGCCTGCATCGCCTAGCCGCGGTTGCTGGACGCCGTCGTGGCCAACGGGCGGTCCGGGTCGACCGGGCCGTCCGCGACGACGGCGCCGTCGCTCGGGTCGCGCCGCGACCGGGTCATCGACCGGGCGACGAACACGGCGAGCAGGATGGCCAGCAGCAGGATCGCCAGCGGCACGCCGGCCTCGACCAGCGCCTGGCGTTTCCCGTCGTCGCGGGCCGTGGCCGCGCCGTCGACGACCGCGCTGTCGAGCTGCCGCTCGACCTGACGGACCAGCGTGCCGTTGTTGAACAGCGCGCTGTCCCAGATGTCGATGTTGAACGGCGCACCGGACAGATCGCCGCTGGCCGGCATGCTGGCGGCGACCCAGCCGGCGAACGCGGCCGCCTCGCGCAGCTTGGACCCGGTGACGGTGTCCTTGAACTGGTTCATCTCGTCTTCGGTGGCGTTCGCGGAGAACGCCTCCATCGCCTGTGTCCAGCCCGTCTGCGCGGCGATGAACCGGGTCTTGAGGTTGGGGTTCAACAGGCCGGCGGAGTAGTAGCCCTGCAGGACGGTCACCCGTTCCTGCGAGAGGTGTTCCTTGCCGCGCGCGATGGCGGCCGCCGCCCGCATCCGCTGGTTGAGCGCGGGGTCGACAGCCACCTGGGCCGCTCTGTCGCGAAGCCGCAGCAGGTTCTCGACGATGGCGTCGTAGCCGCGGGTGGCGTCGGTGAAGGCGACCTTGGACGTGGCGATGGCTGTGCGCAGGTCGGGCAGGGTGCGCAGCCCGCTGTCGATCCGGTCGAGCGTGATCAGCAGGTCGGCGGGCACCTCGCCGACCGCGGTGCGCCGGGCCGTGTAGTCAGCGGCCGCCGTGGTGACGGCGGAGCGCGCCTCGTCGTAGGCGCCCTCGGCGCGGGTCTGCCCGGCCGACGGCGACGCGAGCAGCAGGGCCGCCTTCGCACGCTCGTCCTGCAGGCCCTCGACGAGCTGACCGGACGCCTGCACCACCGGCGCGAGCCGGGCGGCCTGGTCGGCCTGCTTCGCGGTGTCGGCGTGGTCGAGCAGCCCGTTGGTGACCAGCACCGCCGTCGCGGCGACCGGCAGGACCATGACCAGGCCCACCTTCGCCCAGATGGATGCCCGCGACGGCGAACCCGTCGTTGTCGGCCGCTCGCTCATGCCGTTGCCTTCCCGTTCGGGCGCTCGCGGGCACCGCGAATCGGGCCCCGGGCATTCCACCACGTCGATCAAGGACGTGGGGACCCGTCCGTTTACGCGCGGGACGATAAGGGCCGTTCAGCCGACCGCGGCCTCGACCGTCAGCACACCCGCGGTGGCGTCCACCGTGGCCAGTGCGCCGACCGGAACGCTGAGCTGGCCGGGGCCGTGGCCGATCGGCAACCCACCGAGCACCGGCACGCCCAGGTCGCCCAGCCGGTCGAGCAGCATCGGGACCAGCCCGGTGCCCCAGTCGTCGGAGCAGTCGGTGAACTGGCCGAGCGCGACGCCGGCGAGGCCGTCGAGCGCGCCGGACCGGCGCAGGTGGGTGAACATCCGGTCGATCTTGTAGAGCGGTTCCTGTACCTCCTCGACCAGCAGCACCGCGCCGGTCAGGTCGGGCAGGTCCGCTGTGCCGATCGACGAGGTGATCAGGCAGAGGTTGCCGCCGAGCAGCGGGCCGGCGGCGATGCCGGGCACCCGTACCCCCGCCGTGTCTTCCGTTTCAATGGTCTTGACCGTCACCGGGTCGGTGGTCATCAGCGCCGCGCGCAGCGACTCCGCCGACGCGGCCGGCGTGCGCTCGTCGTTCCAGGCGAGACCGGGGCCGTGCACCGCGGCGAGCCGGGCGCCGCGCCAGAGCGCGAACTGGAGCGCGGTGATGTCGGAGAAGCCGGCGACGACCTTGGGGTCGCGGCGGACGGCGGCCATGTCGATCGCGTCGACCATCCGCTGGGCGCCGTAGCCGCCCCGGGTGCACAGCACACCCCGGATTTCCGGGTCCGCGAACGCGGCGTTGAGGTCGGCCGCGCGGTCCGCGTCACTGCCGGCGAGATAACCATCGCGGGCGTACGCGTGTGGCCCGGGCACCGCCCGCAGCCCCCAGCCGGCCAGCAGTTCGAGCCCCCGGTCGAGCCGTTCCGGGCGGGTCGGGCCCGACGGTGAGACCAGCATCACGGCGTCGCCGGGTTGCAGGGCAGGTGCCTTGATCGCGTGCACGAGCGGAGCCTAGCTCCCGATAAGGTCGAGCTGTGGCTACCGCGCTCGTGATCGAAAATGACCCCACCGACGACCTGCGCCGGCTGGGCGACTGGTTCACCGAGGGCGGCCTGGAGCAGGTGGTGCTCCGCCCCTACGACGACGACCAGCTGCCCGACGACCTGAGCGGCTACGACGCGTTCGTGGTCATGGGCGGCGAGCAGCGGGCCTACCCCGACGACGACGGGGGCTACGACGGCTGGTGGCTGCCCAAGGTCGAGGGCCTGCTGCGCAAGGCGGTCCGCACCGGGCTGCCGACGCTCGGCGTCTGCCTGGGCGCCCAGCTCCTCGCGACCGCGCACGCCGGCACGGTCGAGCGCAGCGCCTCCGGCCCCGAGATCGGCCCGGCCCTGGTCGCCAAACGCGACGCGGCCGACCGTGACCCGCTGTTCCGCTTCGTGCCGATCGCGCCCGACGTGCTCCAGTGGCACAGCGACGAAGTCACCGAGCTGCCCCGCGGCGCGACCCTGCTGGCCGCCTCGACCTACTACCCCAACCAGGCGTTCCGGCTGGGGGAGCGGGCCTGGGGCCTCCAGTTCCACATCGAGTGCGACGAGGCGATGATCGCCGACTGGGCGGCCGGCTCCACCGAGCTGGCCGAGCTGGGGCTGTCCGAGGAGGCGGTGGTCGGCGCCTGCGCGTCGGTGCTGCCCGACCTCGAAGACGTCTGGCAACCGTTCGCCATCCGGTTCGCGTCGCTGGCGCAGGGTGACCTCGACCTGCCCCGGGCGACGCTGCCGCTGCTGGGACGCTGACGCCGTGGGCCGGCCGACCGGTGAGCGCACGAACCGGCTGGCCCGGTTCGGGTTCGGCGACCGCGCCGTCGAGCAGCTCGGCCCGGGCGGGCTGGGGCTCTGGGACCCGGCTACGGGTGAGCCGGTCGGGGAGCCGGCGGCCGAGCTGATCGGCGCACTGTCCCGGGCCGGCGATCCCGACCTGGCGCTGCGTCAGTTGCACCGGTTGGTCGAGTCGCTCAACCGCACCGACTCCGGCTCCCTGCTTCTTGATGCGCTGTTCGACGACGACGGCCTGCGGCGGCGGTTGGTCGCGGTGCTGGGCGCGTCGTCAGCGCTCGGCGACCACCTGGTCGCCAACCCGGCCCAGTGGCTGGCGCTGCGGACTGTCAACGGGCAGGCGCCGGGCGCGACCGGGGTGCTGGAGGCGGTCGACGCGCCCAACGCGGTGGCTTCGCTGCGGCTGGCGTACCGCCTCGCCCTGTTGAAGATCGCTGCGGCGGATCTGACCGGTGGTCGCGGCCTGGAGCAGACGATGGCCGCCCTGTCGGCGCTGGCCGACGGGACGCTGCGGGCCGCCTACGCGATCGCCGCGTCCGAGGTGGGTGCCGAGCCGCGGCTTGGCGTGGTCGCGCTCGGCAAGTGCGGCGGCAACGAGCTCAACTACGTCTCCGACGTCGACGTCATCTTCGTCGCCGCGACCGACGACGACCTGCCCGCCGCCACCGGCATCGCCACCCGGCTGATCGAGATCTGCGGGCTGGTCGCCTGGCCGGTCGACGCCGCGCTGCGCCCGGAGGGCAGTCGTGGCCCGCTGGTCCGCACGCTGGCCAGCCACCAGGCCTACTACCAGCGTTGGGCCCGCACGTGGGAGTTCCAGGCGCTGCTCAAGGCCCGCCCGGCCGCGGGCGACACCGCGCTGGCCCAGGAGTGGATCGACCTGCTGGCGCCGCTGGTCTGGCACGCCGCGGAGCGCCCCGAGGCGGTCGACGACGTGCGGGCGATGCGCCGGCGGATCGTCGACAACGTGCCGGCCCGCGAGCTCGAGCGGGAGATCAAGCGTGGGCCGGGCGGGCTGCGCGACATCGAGTTCGCGGTGCAGCTCCTGCAACTCGTGCACGGGCGGGTCGACGAGACACTGCGGGTCACCGGCACGATGCCGGCCCTGCGGGCGCTGGTCGGCGGTGGCTACGTCGGGCGGGCCGACGGCGAGACGCTGCTGCGTGGTTACCGCTTCCTGCGTACGGTCGAGCACCGCCTTCAGCTCCAGGCCCTGCGCCGGACCCACACGGTGCCGGCCGACCCGGCCGGGCTGCGCTGGCTGGCCGCGGCCCTGGGCTACACCGCACTGCCGGGCCGCGACGCCGTCGAGTCGTTCCGGGCCGACTGGGTGGCGCACGCCAGCGAGGTCCGCCGGCTACACGTCAAGCTGCTCTACCGGCCGCTGCTGGAGGCGGTCGCCCGGGTGCCGGCCGAGGCGCTGCGGCTCACTCCGGAGGCGGCGCGCCGCCAGCTCGAGGTGCTCGGCTTCGCCGACCCCACCGGCGCGCTGCGTCACCTGGAGGCGCTGACCGGCGGCGTCACCCGGACCGCCGCGATCCAGCGCACCCTGCTCCCGGTGCTGCTCCAGGAGTTCGCCGACGCCGCCGAGCCCGACCGCGGCCTGCTCAGCTATCGCCAGGTCTCCGACAAGCTCGGCGCCACACCCTGGTATCTGCGGCTGCTCCGCGACGAGGGCCCGGTGGCCCGCCGGCTGGCCCGGGTGCTCGGCCTGTCCCGCTACGCCGCCGACCTGCTCGCCCGCGACCCGGAGGCGCTGCGGCTGCTGGCCGAGGACGCCGAGCTGACCCCGCGCCCCGGCGACGTGCTCCGCGACGGCTTCGGCGCCGCGGCCGACCGCCACGAGGACCCGGGCGAGGCGATCCGCGCGGTCCGCGGCCTGCGCCGCCGGGAGCTGTTCCGGATCGCCTGCGCCGACGCGCTCAGCCACGGCTCGCTGGCCCCGTCGCCGGTGCTCGACGTGCGCGGCGTCGGCACCGCACTGTCCGATGTGGCCGACGCGACGCTGGGGGCGGCGCTGCGGTCGGCGGCCCGGGCCTATCCGCTGCCGGCCGGGCTGACCTTCGCCATCATCGGGATGGGCCGGCTGGGCGGCGCGGAGATGGGCTTCTCGTCCGACGCCGACGTGCTGTTCGTCTACGACCCACCGCCGGGGCACCCGGATGGCGATTCCAGCGCGGCGGCGCACGCGGTCGCCGAGGAGTTGCGGCGACTGCTCGGCATGCCGGCGCCCGACCCGCCGCTCGGCGTCGACGCCGACCTGCGCCCCGAGGGGCGGCAGGGTCCGCTGGTGCGCAGCCTGGCCGCGTACGCGCAGTACTACGCCCGCTGGTCACACGTCTGGGAAGCGCAGGCGCTGCTGCGGGCCCGGCCGGTGGCCGGCGACATCGACCTGGGCGAGCGGTTCGTGACGATGGCCGACAGCTACCGCTACCCGGCGGCCGGGCTCAGCCAGACGCAGCACGTGGAGATCCGCCGGATCAAGGCGCGGGTGGAGAACGAGCGGCTGCCCCGCGGCGCCGACCCGGCCACTCACGTGAAGCTCGGCCGCGGCGGGCTGTCCGACGTCGAGTGGGCGGCCCAGGTGCTGCAACTGCGGCACGCGGGCGCGCATCCTTCGCTGCGGACCACACGTACCGTCGACGCTCTTGCCGCCGCCGAGGAGGCCGGCCTGCTCGACCCGGCCGACGCCACCGCGCTGGCCGCGGGTTGGCGGCAGGCGGCCCGCGTGCGCAACGCGCTGATGCTCGTCCGCGGCCGCCCCGGCGACCAACTGCCCCGGCACGGCGTCGAGCTGGCGGCGGTGGTCCGGCTGCTCGGCCGCGACGACGCCGGGGAGTTCATCGACGAATATCTCCGCACCGCGCGCCGGGCGCGGGCGGCCATGGAGCGCGTCCTGGAGGGCTGATGGATCCCTTGCACGACGACGGCACCGAGCACGCGCTGCGCGCGGTGTTCGACGCGGCCGGTCCCTACCTCGCGTCGCTCGCCGACCGGCCGGTCTACTCCGGCTCGTCGGAGGTCAAGTCGCTGGGCGGCGAGCTGCCCGCTGTTGGTTCGGGTGCGGCGTCCGTTGTGGACAAGCTGTTGTCCGTGGGTACGTCGTCCGCCACCCACTCGGCCGGGCCGCGCTTCTTCCATTTCGTCACCGGGGGCGTGACACCGGCGGCGCTGGCCGCTGACTGGACCGTCTCGTTGCTCGACCAGAACGCGTTCTCGCGGGCGGCCTCGGAGTTCGCCACGTCCGTGGAGACGGTCGCGTTGTCCTGGCTGACGTCGCTGTTCGGGCTGCCGTCGTCGTTCGGCGGCGCGCTGGTGGGCAGCGCGACGTTCGCCAACTTCACCGCGCTGGGCGCGGCGACGCACTGGTGGGCGTCGCGCCACGGGGTCGACGTGGCGGCCGCGGGACTGGCCGGGTTGCCGCGGATGCCGGTGTTCTCGGGTGGGTATGTGCACGCGTCCGCGCGCAAGGCGTTGCAGATGCTCGGGCACGGGCGGGAGTCGGTGTCGGTGCACGGTTCCGGCCGGGTGGACCTGTCCTCGTTGGACCGTGCGTTGGCGTCGTCGGGCCCCGCTGTGGTGATCGCGAACGCGGGCGAGGTCAATGCGGGCGACTTCGACCCGCTTGCGGATCTGGCCGCCCTGGTTTCCCGGCACGACGCGTGGCTGCACGTCGACGGGGCGTTCGGGCTGTTCGCGGCCTTGTCGCCGCGCACGGCGCACCTGGTGGCGGGCCTCGCGCAGGCCGACTCGATCGCGTGCGACGGGCACAAGTGGCTCAACGTGCCTTACGAGAGCGGGTTCGCGTTCCTGCGGGAACCGGCGCGGCTGGGGGCGGCGTTCGGGATGCCGGGCGCGCCGTACCTCCCCGGCGCCGACTCGCCGCGCGGCGGCTATGGCCTACTGGGGCCGGAGTCGTCGCGGCGGGCCCGGTCACTGCCGATCTGGGCGACGCTGGCGGCGTATGGGCGGTCGGGCTATCAGGCGATGGTGGAGCGGCACCTCGACCTGGCGCAGGAGCTGGCGTCGTTGGTCGATGCCGCGCCCGACCTGGAGCGGCTGGCGGAGGTGCCGCTGTGCATCGTCTGTTTCCGGGTGCGGCCACCCGGGGTGCCGGAGTCGCAGCTAGACGACCTCAACAGGCGCGTCGGTGAGGCGCTCCTCGACGACGGCCGGGTCTTCGCGGGGACCACGGTCTACGAGGGTCGGGTCGCTCTGCGGCCGGCGATCGTCAACTGGCGTACGACATCGCGGGATGTGCAATTGTTCGTGTCGGTGGTGCGCGAGCTGGCGGCGGCGCTGCGTTAGAGGTCGTCGCGGTTGATTGTGATGAGGTTGTCTTCGCTGACCGGGCGGTAGGTGCCGTCCTGCGCGACCTCGTATTGCGCCTGGGTGGGGTTGAGCAGGGAGGCGGCCGCGTCGGGGTAGGTCTCCAGGAAGAGCAGGTAGGTCGTGCCCTCGCGAAGCGGCACGCCGCCGGCCTCCTCGTAGACCACGCCGTCGAGCTGCCCGCCTGTCTGCTTCACGGCGACCACGTCGCCGGGTTTGCTCGATCCCTTGTGGACGGCCTTGACGCTGGCGGACCAGACGGTGATGACGATGCCGGTGTCGTCGTTGGGCTCGGTGCCGTCGTCGCGTGAGGCGTAGAGCTTGTCGACCCGCGGCCCGGAGACCGTCGCCTCGATGATCAGGGTCGCCTTCTCCGTCAGTTCCGCAAGGCTCTGGTAGGAGGGGTAGTCGCCCTGGTAAACAACCCGACCGCCGAACGCCTTACCGCACCCGCCGACGGCCAAAAGCGCGGCGACGGCGATCACCGTCAGCCGACTGATCCGCAAGCCCATGAGAAGTAGACGCTCCAGTGCCCCGCCTCGTTCCGTCGAACCCGGCGACCCCCACCGCTAGCCCGCGCCGCGGCGACTATGTCGCTGGCGTTGCATGGCGTCGGGTTGTTGGGGCAACCCGACGAGAGTCGTCGCGTGGCGCAGCTCCGGGTTGTGCCGCGCGGCCCCGACGAGCGGTCGCCGCTTGGTGTGGCTTCGGCGGCTCGAGTCTGGTCCGGCGCGGCGCAGCGCCGGGTGTCGACGCGGCGATGCCGACCACACCTTCGGCCGTCAGTCGGCCATCGAGGTCGCCGTGCGCTGCCAGCCGGGGTCGGTGATCGTGTGCGCCCGGTAGGCGCCAGCGAGCTCTCGAGTTCGTTGGCCTTCGTCGCCGGTTGCGGCTGGCCGCGTTTCGACTTGGTCTGATGTGCGGATCGGTGATCGTTTGTGCCTGGTCGACATCGGTGACCGCGATCTGCTCGATCGTTTGCAGCCCATCGACAATCGCTGCGGTGTGTCGTGCAGGTCTGGCACACATGATCATGGTGGAGGTCGGGGATCTTGCTGATCTGCTGCACATGATCATGGGCATGGGCGGATCCAGAGGCGTTGCCTGCCGCCGCGCGTGCGGCAGACCGGAACACCCGCCGTGGAACGGGATCGGGTCTAGCCGCGTCCGGCGGCGGGCCTGGCAGGGACGGGCCCCCTCGGGCCCGGCCCGGTCCCCGGCGGGAGCGGCGGTCGTGCCCACGACGGACCCGGGACCGCAGTGCCTCTAGTTTTCGGCGGGAGCGGCGGTCACGCCCCAGGACGGACCCGGGGCCGCAGTGGCTCTAGTTTCCGGCTGGAAGCGGCGGTCGCGCCTCACGACGGGCTCGGGACCGCAGTGGATCTACGCGGTTGCGCCTGAATGTGCGGGCCGTGCTTCACCCGGTGCGGCCTCGGTCGCGGATTCCGTGCGGCGGACGCGGTGGATGGCGGGGAGGGCGAGTAGGAGTGATGCCGAGATGATCTGCCACGCGACGCCGATGAGCAGGATGGTGGGGATGCTCGTCGCGGTGGCGGCGGGGCCGGCCAGGGCGAGGCCGATCGGGCCTACCGAGAAGGAGCCGAAGACCACATAGGAGTTGACTCGCGACATCGCCTCGGTGGGGACGCGTTGGTGGATCGTGGTCATCCACAAGGTGCCGACGATGCCGGCCAGCAGGGCTCCCGCGCAGACCAGCGCGAGTGGGGCCTGGGCGGCGAGCGCGGCCGAGGGGGACGCCCAGAGGATCGTGGCGGCGGTGGCCACCAGGAGCGGGCGCGTCGGCTTCCAGGCGAGCATCACGACGCCCCCGAGGATGGCGCCGGCCCCGTAGACCGCGCTGATCGCGCCCCAGGCTGCGGCGCCGCCGTAGAAGCGGTTGGCGGAGATCGGGCCCAGGACCAGGTAGGGCGCCCAGAGCAGCAGGTTGAAGAGGGTGAACTGGAGGGTGATGGTCCATAGCCACGGTAGGGCCGCGAAGACGCGCCAGCCCTCGCGCATCTCGCGGAGCATTGACGTGTGGCCGGCGCGGGGCGGGTCGGGGACGCGCAGCCAGAGCAGGGCCAGGATGCTCGGCACGTAGGTGATCGCGTCGATGAGGAGGACGGTCGCGGGTGAGGTGGCTACGACCAGGACGGCGGCCAGGGCCGGGCCGGCCACGGTGGCGATCGACTGGATCAGGCCGACGAAGGTATTGGCCTCGTGGCGGCGGTCGGCGGGGACCAGTTGCGGCACCAGGCCGTCGAAGGACGGGCGGAAGGTGGCCTCGCCCAGGCCGCTGAGCGCTGCCAGGGTGAGCAGCAGCCAGAGATCGGGCGTGCCGGCGAAGAACAGCACGGCGATCGCGGCTTGGGCGGCGGCGCGCAGGCAGTCGGCGCTGAGCATCACGAACCGGCGGGGGAGTCGGTCGCCCAGCACGCCGGCCAGGGGTAGGACGAGGACCATCGGGACGATGCGGGCGGCGAGTACGTAGCTGAGGGTCGCCGGGGAGCCGCCGCTGTCGAGGACCGCGAAGACCAGAGCTACGCCGGCCATCTGGGTGCCGAGGGTGGAGGTCGCGTGGCCCGCGACGAAGATGCGGAAATCGCGCAGTCGCAACACCGCGAACCGCGCACTTATCGGGTACGCCACCCGTCCTCCCCAGGACCTTGAGTCGTTGTGGCTCAGATCCTGTGGGACGGGTGTGGGTGGTGTCAACCCATGATTGAGTTCTCGGGGCTCAACTCAGGGCGGTGCGTAGGTCGTCGGCGGCCTTTTGAATCGGCTCCGGGAGGTGCGCCGGTCCCAGGTCGTCGATCACGCTGGTGGCCAGGGAAAACAGGGCGCCTGGGGGAGCGTCCGCGGCGAGTTTGAGGGTGTCGTGGGCCAGGGTGGCGCGGGGGAAGCGGTCGGGCCAGGCCGCGTCCGCCTCGATTCGGCGGAGGAGGGTGCGGGCGGTGGCGCGGAGGTGGGCGATGGCTGGGCCATGCTGAGTGTCAACGGAGCGCTGACGTTGGCGGGTCTGGCGGGTGGGCCGGACGTCGCGGGACTGGTCGCCGGTCAGGCGCAGGTATCGCTGCTCGGCCGCCTGGCGAGTGGCCAGGCCCAGGGCGCCGGCGATGGTGGCCCAGCTCGCGCCGCCTAGGCGGGCCGACTCGATCAGGGCGCTTTCGGTGGCGTCGATCCGGTCGCGGATGGTGCGCAGCAGGGGCAGGGCGTCGAGAGCCGCTCCCGGGTCGTCGCCGGCGGCCAGCAGGGTGCGTACGTCCTGCTCGAGCTTGTCCACGCCGGTCATGGTGCGGGGCGGTTGGACAGGTTGTCAACGGATCATTGACGGCTGAGGTACCTTACCTGCCTCAGCGGCGGGCTGAGCCTCGGTAAGGCAGGCGGGATTAGGGCGGGCGACGGGTGCGCGGCGGGTACCTGCGCGCGAATCGTCAACGTCGACAGCAAAACGACGGCCGAGGAGCCACAGTGATCAACGACCCGTACCTGACCCTGGAACTGCACCGCGCCCACGTCGAATCGCTGACCGCCGATGCCCGTGGCGGCCGGCTGGCCCGTGCGTTGCGTCGCCACGCGTCCTCGACGGACGCCACGGAAGGGACGCCGGCACGGCGGGCACTGCGCCGGCGGTCGGCCTGAGCGCGGGAAATCTCGGCGGCGTCATGTCGTACCCGCATGGCATTCTCGATGGCGTGACCACTCGTGCCCGCAACACCGCGTTCGTCGGCCGTGACGCCGAGATCGCCGGGCTGCGCGAAGCACTCAAACGGGTCCGCACCGACGAGCCGGCGATGGTGCTGGTCGGCGGCGAGGCGGGCGTCGGCAAGACGCGGTTGATCGAGGAGTTCCGCCGCCACGGGGGCGGCGCGAGGTTCCTCACCGGCCAGTGCCTCGAGCTCGGCGAGGAAGGCCTGCCCTACGCGCCGTTCGCCGGCATCCTGCGCGAGCTGGTCCGTGCCGAGGGCGTCGCGGTCCTCGACGGTCACGAGGCCGAGTTCGCCCGGCTCCTGCCGGAGCTGGGCGCCGTCTCGCACGACGCCGACCGCGGCGTGCTCTTCGACCGGGTCGCGACGCTGCTGACCCGGCTGGCCGCCGACCGGCCGCTGGTCGTCGTGCTCGAAGATCTGCACTGGGCCGACCGGTCCACCCGCGACCTCATCGAGTTCCTGGTCCGCGGCGCCCGCACCGCGCGGGTGCTGATGATCTGCACCTACCGCACCGACGAGCTGCACCGCGGCCACCCGCTGCGGGCGTTCGTGGCCGAGCTCGACCGGGCCCGCGGCGTCGAGCGCCTCGATCTCGGCCGGCTCGACCGCGACGGCACCGCCGAGATCCTGGCCAGCATCTTCGGCGGCGAGCCGGCCCAGCGGTCGATCGACAAGGTGCACATGCGGGCACAGGGCAACCCGTTCTTCGTCGAGGAGCTGGCCGCGTCCGGCGACCCGATGGCCTGCGCAGACATCCCGGAGAGCCTGCGCGACCTGCTGCTCGCCCGGGTCGACCGGCTGCCCGAGTCGGCTCAGCCGGTGCTGCGCATCGCGGCCGCCGGTGGCAACCGCATCGGGCACGACCTGCTCGCCACCGTCGCCGGCCTGCCGGAGACCGCGCTCGACACGGCGTTGCGCGCCGCGGTGGCCGCCCAGTTGCTGGTGGCCGACTCCGACGGCGGCTATGAGTTCCGGCACGCGCTGGTCCGCGAGGCGGTGCACGACGACCTGTTGCCCGGCGAGCACGCGCGCCTCCACGCCCGCTATGCCGCCGCCATCGAGGCCGACCCGACGCTGGTCGCCGCCGGGCGCGCACCAGCAGAGACAGCCCATCATTGGTACGCGGCCCACGACCACCCCCGCGCCCTCGTCACCTCCCGGGCGGCGGCGGTCGCGGCGGGTGAGCGCTACGCGCACGCCGAGCAGGCCCGGTTGCTGGAGCGGGTGCTCGACCTGTGGGAGCAGATCCCCGACGCCGGCGAGCGGCTCGGCCTCGACCACCTCACGCTGCTCGAAGAGACGATGGTCGCCACCTACACGGCGGGCGACTTCAAGCGGTCGCTGAGCCTCAACCGGGCCGCGCTGGCCGCCGTCGACCAGTCGGTCGAGCCGCTGCGCGCCGCACGGCTGCTGACCCGGCGCGGCAAGCTGCTCGGTTCGTTGGGCAAGAGCGACGGCACGCACGAGCTGCGGGAGGCCGTCGTCCTCGCCGAGACGGCAACCGACGACGCGGCCCGGGCCCAGCTCCTGGCCGACATCGCCTATCAGATCAGCCGGATCGACCGCGCCGAAGGGGCGCGGATCGCTTCGCTGGCACGGGCCGCGGCCGAGTCGCTGGGCGATGTCGCCGCCGCGGTCAACGCCACGCTGACGCTGGGTCGGGTGTGCAGCCGCCTGGTCGCGGGCGAGATCGGCCTGGCCGAGCTGCGCGAGGCAGAGGAGCGCGCCAGGTCCATCGGCGACGTCGAGCAACTGGTGCACGCCCAGGTCAACATCTCCGACGCGTTGTTCGAGGTCGGCGACTACGCGGGCTCCGCGAAGACCGCGGCCGCCGGAACCAGAGACGCCGCCAAGGTCGGCGTCGACCGGTCGAGCGGCGCGTTCCTGCGCTCCAACCACGCCGAGGCGCTGGTCGCCCTTGGTCGCTGGGACGAGGCCGAGGCGATCTGCGCCGAGTCCGCCCGCTTCGACCCGCCCGGCCATCTCGGCCTGCACTGGCTCCAGATCCGGGCCAACCTCCGCCTCGCCCGCGGCGATGCTTCGGCGCCTGAGGTGATCGGGCGGGCGCTGGCCTTCCTCCGGCGGCCCTACGTCAGCGCCCAGCACCGCCTGCCCCTGCTGGTGCTCCAGGTGGAGGCCGCGCTGTCCGTCGGCGACGCGGCCGCTGCGGCTTCGGCCGCCCATGGCGGCCTCTCCGCTTCGGATCTGATCGGCAACCCGCGCTACACCTGGCCGCTGCTCGCCGTCTCGGCCCGCGCCGCGGTGGCGGCCGACGACGCCGGGTTGCGGTCGTCGATCGAGGCGCTCGCCGCGGAGCTCGAATGCCTATACCCCGCAGACCGCGCCTACGCCGCACAGACCCACGCCAGCTTCGCCGCGGCCCCGCCCGGCTCCGCGGTCGCGGGGGCACGCGCGGCCGGCTCCGCCGTCGAAGTTCCGGGTGGCTCGTTGGGTGCGGGTTCGGCGGCGCCGGGTGGCTCGTTGGGTGCGGGTTCGACCGCGCTGGGGTGGGCTCGTTGGGTGCGGGTTCGACCGCGCCAGGTGGCTCGTTGGGTGCGGGTTCGGCCGTGGCAGCGCCGGGCGCCGCAGGCGCCGCGGGCGTGGGGGCGGCGGCTGGCGCCGCGTCGGGATCTCGTGTCGCTGGGTCCGCGGTGCCAGGCCAGCGCGGCGCACCGGAGACGGCAGCCGCCGCGCGGCGGAGTTGGGCGACCGCGGTTGAGGCGTGGCGGACCGACGGCCAGCCCTACGCGCTCGCTCGCGCGCTGGTGGCGTTCGCCGAGGCGCTGGCCGCGGTGGGCGACCGGGCGGCCGCGGGCGAGGCGCTCGAAGAGGCCGGCGCGCTGGCGGCCGACCTCGACGCCCGGCCGCTGCGTGACGAGGTGGCCCGGCTGGCCCGCCGGGTCGGGCTGCGCGGGGCCGTGGGAGCCGGGCCCGACGTG
The DNA here is from genome assembly GCF_003387075.1 of Asanoa ferruginea. Taxonomy (NCBI): domain Bacteria; kingdom Bacillati; phylum Actinomycetota; class Actinomycetes; order Micromonosporales; family Micromonosporaceae; genus Asanoa; species Asanoa ferruginea. The sequence goes on along the minus strand of NZ_QUMQ01000001.1, from coordinate 8,904,202 downwards.
CTCACCGCCCGCGAGCGCGAGGTGTTGCGGCTGGTGGCGGTGGGGCACAGCAACAGCCGGATCGCCACCGAGCTCTACCTATCGCCGAAAACGGTCAGCGTGCACGTCTCCCGCATCATCGCCAAGCTCGAGGTCACGAATCGGATCGAAGCGGCAGCAGTCGCCCACCGGCTCGGGCTGCTCGGCGCCGACATGATTGCCGGCGGACAGACACCGGCATCCGGACCGTAGACTGCGTGCCATGGCCAAGGCAGAAGAGAAGGTGTCGTTCTTTGGACGCCTGAAGCAGATCGGGATGGTGTTCTCGTTCACCGCCAAACAGGACAAGATGTTTGTCCCGTTGGCGGTCGGCGCGGTTATGATCCCTTTGCTGCTCGCCGCGCTCGCGGTCGTCGTCGGTCTGGGCTTGATCTTCATCCCGATCGGCATCCTGATCGCCCTGCTCGCGCTGCTGATCGTGCTCAACCTGCGGTCCAACCGGGCGATGATGAACGCGGCCGAAGGGCAACCGGGCGCCGCCGCCTCGATCATCGAGAACATGCGCGGTGACTGGCGGGTCCGCCCGGCGGTGAGCTCCACGACGGCGATGGACATGGTCCACCTGGTCGTCGGCAAGCCCGGCGTGATCCTGCTCGCCGAGGGCAACCCGCAGCGGGTCCGCAGCCTGCTCGGCCAGGAGAAGCGCCGCCTCGCGAAGGTGATCGGCAACGCGCCGCTGCACGACTACGTGATCGGCAACGGCGACGACGAGGTGCCGATCCGCAAGCTGCGGATGACGCTGACCAAGCTCCCGCGCGCGCTGACCGGCAAAGACGTCAACGCCCTCGACAAGCGCCTGACGGCGTTGTCCGCGGCCCGTCCGCAGATGCCCAAGGGCGCCATCCCCAAGAACATGCGCCCCTCCAAGGGCGCGTTCCGCCAGACCCGCGGCCGCTGAGCCGAGCACCTCACGAGAAGCCGAGACCAGGGCCTGGTCTCGGCTTTCTCGTTGCCCGGCGAGTCCGTACAACGTGCCGGTCTTGGGGTATATGTTCGGTTTTGGTCGGTAGGAGCGCCGGCCAATCGGGCATTCCTGGCGGCCCGAGGGTGACGTAACACGGCAGAAACTTTTGCGACACGCTCGGGCAACGGCTCAGCCATACCGTCGCTGCCAGCCTTGCTTGAGAGATAACCGCAAGCCATGAAAGCGACGTGCCAGGAGGACGTGTTGTTCGCCAATCCCGAGGAACTCCTGCGATACCTCAAAGACGAGGACGTGAAGTTCGTCGACGTCCGGTTCTGCGACCTGCCCGGCGTGATGCAGCACTTCAACGCCCCGGTCGAGTCGATCGACGACGACATCTTCACCACCGGCCTCGCGTTCGACGGTTCGTCGATCCGTGGTTTCCAGCAGATCCACGAGTCCGACATGCTGCTGCTGCCGGACGTGGCTTCCGCGTTCATCGACCCGTTCCGGGCGCAGAAGACCCTCGCCCTCAACTTCTTCATCCACGACCCGTTCACGCGTGAGGCCTACTCCCGTGACCCGCGCAACGTGGCGAAGAAGGCCGAGGCCTACCTGGCGGCGAGCGGCATCGCCGACACCGCCTACTTCGGGCCCGAGGCCGAGTTCTACATCTTCGACTCGATCCGCCACGAGACGAGCTCCAACCAGGCGTTCTACTACATCGACTCGGTCGAGGGCTGGTGGAACACGGGCAAGGAGGAGCCGGGCGGCAACCGCGGCTACAAGACCGCCTACAAGGGTGGCTACTTCCCGGTGCCGCCGGTCGACCACTACGCCGACCTGCGCGACAGCATCGTCCGCAACCTGATCGACTCGGGCTTCACCGTCGAGCGCTCGCACCACGAGGTCGGCACCGCCGGCCAGGCCGAGATCAACTACAAGTTCTCGACCCTGCTGCACGCCGGCGACCAGCTCCAGCTCTTCAAATACATCGTCAAGAACACCGCCTGGGCCGCGGGCAAGACCGCGACGTTCATGCCCAAGCCGCTGTTCGGTGACAACGGCTCCGGCATGCACACCCACCAGAGCCTCTGGCTCAACGGCGAGCCGCTGTTCTACGACGAGACCGGCTACGCCGGGCTGTCCGACATGGCCCGCTGGTACATCGGCGGCCTGCTGCACCACGCCCCGTCGCTGCTGGCGTTCACCAACCCGACGGTCAACTCCTACCGTCGTCTGGTGCCCGGTTTCGAGGCCCCGGTCAACCTGGTCTACTCGCAGCGCAACCGCTCCGCCTGCACCCGCATCCCGGTGACGGGCAGCAACGCGAAGGCCAAGCGCGTCGAGTTCCGCGTGCCGGACCCGTCGGCCAACGTCTACCTCGCCTTCTCGGCGATGCTGATGGCCGGCCTCGACGGCATCAAGAGCAAGATCGAGCCGCCGGAGCCGATCGACAAGGACCTCTACGACCTGCCGCCGGAGGAATACAACTCGGTCAAGCAGGTCCCGGGCTCGCTGCCCGAGGTTCTCGACTCGCTCGAAGCCGACCACGACTACCTGCTCGAGGGCGGCGTCTTCACGCCGGACCTGATCTCGACGTGGGTCGACTACAAGCGCGAGAACGAGGTCGACCCGGTCCGCCTGCGGCCGACCCCGCACGAGTTCGCCATGTACTACGACGTCTGACAGTTACGCGCACCAGCGACCAGGGCCGCCTCCGTGGCGGTCCTGGTCGCTTCGTCTTCGCCTACGGCCAGAAGCCCAAGCCATAGGCGCAGCCGGCCGTGTAGACAATCACGCACGCGACGACCACGAAGCCGACGAGCACCCCGGAAGACGAATCATCTACAACCGGCGGGTCAATAACCGGTCCTGGGGCCTCGGCACCTGGCGCACCTACACCGGCACCTCGCGGCGCACCGAACACGTGCACGTCAACACCCGCCCATCTCACGAGAACAGCGCCAAGCCTTGGCTCTCGGACACCAACACCAGGACCAACAGGGCGAAGGCCACTCGGGTTGCGCCGGCGGGTGTGCCGTCCTGGACCGAAGTTGTCGAACCGGTCAAATCGCCCACGCGAACCGGTCGTAAGCGGGAAACTGTGGACGCCAACAGAGGCTCCACAACGGGGGAACCGCGATGCGCATGCTCATGACCGTCCAGATGGATACCGAGGCGACCACTCGGGCCATCCATGACGGCACCATGTCCACGTTGGTGGAATCGACAATGGAGCGGTTCCGCCCCGAGGCCGTCTACTTCTCCACCCACCACGGGAACCGGACCATCTACATCGTCTTCGACCTCGACGCCGAGGTGCGGATGATCGAGATCGCCGAGCCGTTCTTCAGTGGGCTGAACGCCAAGATTGACTTCGCCCCCGCCATGACGCCCGATGATGTGCGGCAGGGGTTGGGTCGACTGCCGCAGGCGTAGCGGCGTGGCCCACCGCTATGTTTCAACCGTGAGATCGAAGGCGGAGACATGACCGGTGCGGAGCGGTGGTACCGGCGCGCCGCGGAAGCCGGCGACAGCGACGCGATGGCCGCTGTCGGGCAGATCCTGCAGGACCGGTGGGACCTGGCCGAGGCGGAGGAGTGGTACCAGCGCGCGGCCGACGCCGGGCATACCGGTGCCATGGTCAACCTCGGCGTGCTGCTCACCATGCGCGGTGACGTGGCCAACGCCGAGCTCTGGTATCAGCAGGCGGCCGAGGCCGGCGACACCGACGCGATGCTCAACCTCGCCGGCCTCCAGGCCGAGCGCGAAGATCGGGTCAGTGCCGAGCACTGGTTGCGGCTGGCCGCCGAGGCCGGTGAGACCGACGCGCTGGTCAGTCTCGGTGTGCTGGCCCAGACCGACGGCGACCCGGCCGCGGCCCGGCGCTGGTTCCAGCAGGCGGCCGACGCCGGCAACGCGACGGGCATGTTCAGTCTCGGCGTCCTGGCCGAGGAACTCGGCGACGTGACCGCGGCGGAGCAGTGGTATCAACGCGCCGCCGATGCCGGTGACCACCATGCGCTGATCAACCTCGGCAGCCTCCGCGGCCAACGCGGCGACTCGAACTAACTCTCGCCTAGCGGGCCCGTCGGGGTCTAGCCTGCGACGATGGCGGACGAGTTCGCGCGGGCCCTGCGGCTGATGCGGCGCCGTGACCCGCAGTTGGCCGAAGACGGTTTCCAGCGGCTGCGTGGCATCGCGGCCGAGCATGTCGACGCGTTGATCGATGAGTTCCGGCGCGAGACCGACCACGGTGTCCGCTGCTGGCTGCTCGAGCTGATCGCCGAGGCCCGCTCGCCGCGCGCGCACGACCTGCTGACCGCCCAGGCGCGCAGCGACGACGAATCGTTGCGTGACTGCGCGACGCAGGGCCTGAAACTGCTGAATCAAACCTAGGCGGGCGTACGCGCGGCCAGTGCCTGCTGGTAGAGCCGGCCCGCCCGGTAGCTGGACCGGACCAGCGGGCCGCTCATCACGCCGGCGAAGCCGATCTCCTCGGCCTCCTTCGCCAGCTCGACGAACTCCTCCGGCTTGACCCAGCGCTCCACCGGGTGGTGCCGCGGCGACGGGCGCAGATACTGCGTGATCGTCACCAGCTCGCACCCGGCCGCGTGCAGGTCGCGCAGCGCCTGCGAGATCTCGGCGCGCTCCTCGCCCATGCCCAGGATCAGGTTGGACTTGGTCACCAGGCCGAAAGTGCGCGCCTGCGTGATGACATCCAGCGACCGGTCGTAGCGGAACCCCGGCCGGATCCGCTTGAAGATCCGCGGCACGGTCTCGACGTTGTGCGCCAGCACCTCGGGGCGCGACTCGAAGACCTCGCGCAGCAGCGCGGGGGTGCCGTTGAAGTCGGGGATGAGCAGCTCGACGCCGCAGCCCTCCTGGAGGGCGTGGATCTGGCGGACCGTCTCGGCGTAGAGCCAGGCGCCGCCGTCGGGCAGGTCGTCGCGGGCCACGCCGGTGACCGTCGCGTAGCGCAGGCCCATCGTGGCGACCGACTCGGCGACCCGGCGGGGCTCGTCGGCGTCGAACTCGGCCGGCTTGCCGGTGTCGATCTGGCAGAAGTCGCAGCGCCGGGTGCACTGGTCGCCGCCGATCAGGAAGGTGGCTTCGCGGTCTTCCCAACACTCGTAGATGTTGGGACAGCCAGCCTCCTGGCACACGGTGTGCAAGCCTTCGCGCTGAACCAGACCGTGGAGCGAGGTGAACTCAGGGCCCATCTTGGCCTTGACCTTGATCCACGGCGGCTTGCGCTCGATCGGCGTCTCGGCATTCCGCGCCTCGACGCGCAGGAGCCGGCGGCCTTCTGGAGCGATCGTCACGAATCCGAGCGTATCCCGGTGTTCATCCTTCCTACATACAGGGCGACGGGGTTCACATGTGCGCGGCGTCTGTGAACCCGCTCACGATCGCCTTCCGCCGGCGGGATCCGGTAATCTCGGCCGCAACGGCGCAGACGGAACCAAGTAGCGATCGACCCTGCCGGCCGAGAGAGCCACCAGTTGCTGTGATGGTGGCCCGGCACCGGTCGCGAAGACACTCCCGAGCCGCAGCGCGACCAATGAGGCCCCGGTCAGCCGGGGTGAAGGTGTGGTGGCACCGCGAGGAACCCGCTCGCCCACACCTCCCGGGGATCGCGTTGCGACCGACGAGGAGGTCCACCAATGCAACGCATCCTGTCCAGCCAGCTGCCCGCCCATCCCGGCAGCACCGTCACCGTCGCCGGCTGGGTCCATCGCCGGCGCGTGCTCAAGGCCGTCGCCTTCCTGATCCTGCGCGACCGGGCCGGCCTGGTCCAGGTCGTCATCACCGACCCGCAGGTGCGCGAGCAGCTCGAGGAGCTGACCGAGGAGACCGTCGTCGAGGTCACCGGCCTGGTGACGATCAACAGCGGAGCACCCCTGGGCGTGGAGATAACCGAGCCGGTCGTACGCAAACTGAGCGCGCCGGCCGCACCGCCCCCGTTCGACCTCTACCGGCCGCTGCTCACCGCCACCCTGCCCACGCAGCTCGACCACGCGTCGGTGGCCCTGCGGCACGCGACCCGGCGCCGTGCGGTCACGGCGGCCGCGGCCGCCGCCGAGGGGTTCCGGGCGACGCTCGACGACCGGGGCTTCACCGAGATCTTCACGCCGAAGATCGTCGCCTCGGCCACCGAGAGCGGCGCCAACGTGTTCGGCATCGACTATTTCGGCAGCCGGGCCTACCTGGCCCAGAGCCCGCAGTTCTACAAGCAGCTCATGGTCGGCGTCTTCGAGCAGGTCTACGAGGTCGGCCCGGTGTTCCGCGCCGAGCCGCACGACACCGCCCGGCACCTGGCCCAATACACGTCGCTCGACGTCGAGCTGGGCTTCATCGAGGACCACCGCGACGTGATGGCGGTGCTGCGCGACGTCGTGGCCGGCATGACCGACACGGTCGCCGAGCGGCTGCCGGGCGTCAAGATGCCGGACGTGCCCGCCGAGATCCCGGCGATCCACTTCACGACCGCGCTGGAGATCGCCGGCGCGCCGGCCGACGAGCCCGACCTGGCACCCGCGCACGAGCGGGCGCTGGGCGAGTGGGCCGTCCGCGAGCACGGCTCGGACTTCCTCTTCGTGACCGGCTACCCGATGCGCAAGAGGCCGTTCTACACGCATCCCGAGCCGGGCCGCCCGACCCACTCCAACTCGTTCGACCTGCTGTTCCGCGGCCTGGAGATGGTCACCGGCGGGCAGCGGCTGCACGAGTACGCCGACTACGTCGCCGCGCTCAAGGGTGACCTGACCGGCGTCGAGACGTATGTCGAGGCGTTCCGGCACGGCATGCCGCCGCACGGCGGTTTCGCCATCGGCCTGGAGCGCTTCGTGGCCCGCCTGCTCGGCGCGACCAACGTGCGCGAGGTCGCGGTGTTCCCCCGCGACCTGCACCGGCTTACGCCGTAGAGATCAACCCAGCAGGGTCGGCAGGCGCCGCTCGACGATCGGCAACACGTCGTCGACGGTGACCTGCCGGCCCAGTTCGGCCGTCAGCGAGGTCGTCCCGGCGTCACGGATGCCGCAGGCGATGATGTGGTCGTAGGCGCCCAGGTCGCAGTTGGCGTTGATCGCGAAGCCGTGCTGGGTCACGCCCCGGGAGACCCGGATGCCGATCGCGGCGACCTTGCGGGCCGGCCCGCGGTCGTCGTCGGGCACCCAGACCCCGCTGCGCCCCTCGATGCGGGTCGTCGACAGCCCCACCTCGGCGCAGGTGTCGATCAGCAACTGCTCGGTGCGCCGCACGTAGGCGACCACGTCGATCGGGGCCGGCAGCCGCAGGATCGGGTAGCCGACGAGCTGACCCGGCCCGTGCCAGGTGATCTTGCCGCCGCGGTCGACGGCGATCACCGGGGTGCCGTCGGTCGGCCGGTCGGACTCTTCGGTGCGCTTGCCGGCGGTGTAGACGGAGGGGTGCTCGAGGAGCAGCACGGTGTCGGGAGTGACACCGTCGGCGACCTCTTCGTGGAGGCGGCGCTGCTCGTCCCAGGCCGCCTGGTAGTCGATCATGCCGAGGCGGCGGGCGGTGAGCTTGGGAAGCACGCTGGTCACGCCCAAAAGCGTAGCCCTCGCGGCGCGAACCGACCCGGTGACATGATGCGCGTCATGGTGACCCGGGCGCTGGTCCTCGTGCACGCCGGTGTCGCCGCGCTCTGGCTCGGATCGATGGCCTACAGCCTGTTCACGGTGCAGCCGAAGCTGGCCGCGATGGTCGGGCGGGACGACACCGAAGACGCCCAGCGGATCTTGGCGCACGGCAACCGCTGGCGGGTGGTCGCCCTGATCACCGTGCTCTGGGTCACCGGCACCGCGCTCGCCGTCAGGGAGCCGGGACACCTGGGCCCAACAAGCGTCAAAGCGGCCCTGCTCGCCGCCGCCACCGCCCTCTTCTGGTGGATCTCGTGGCGCGCCTGGCCCAGAAGGGTCTTCGCCCTCCCGGCGGAGATCCCGGCACTCCAGCGCCAGTTCCGGGCCGTCGCGCTCGCGATGTTCGGCCTGGTCGGCGCCGCCTTCGTGATCAGCTACCTCTGGTGACCCGCCAGACCCAGACGTCATCGATCCGCTCGCCCGGCCCGAGCAACTGCCGGGTCGCGGTGAGCAGCGCGTCGTGCTGCACGGGCCACTTGGCGCCGTGGATCCGGTCGGCCAGCACCACCGCGTCGACCCGCCAGTAGGCCAGGTCGGCGCGCGCCGCGGCCTGCTCCGCCGGCCCGATCGCCGGGATGACCCCGGTCTTGGCGACGTCGTAGAGCATCCCGTCCATATAACGCGGAACGGGCCCGATCCGGCCGCGCCCGTCCGGCCCGCCAGGGCCGAGATAGAACCCGGACACCAGCGAGAACTCGCCCTGGCCGTGCGTCCACGCGTACGCCTGCCAGCGTTGCCCGTCCGGAACCGTGTCGAGGGTGAACGGGACGGTCGCGATGACCCCGCCGGCCGGCACCACCGACGCCCAGTCGTCGGACGTGATGAACGTCGGGATCGGCTCGCGCGCCACCGTCAGCAGGTTGACCGGCAACAGCGGCACCAGGGCGACGGCGAACGCGACGGGCCAGACCCGGCCCCGCGGCCGCGCGTCGACCAGGAACGCCAGCAGCAGCCCGACGATCGGGGTGACAACCAGGGCCAGCCGCTGCGGCAGCGCCGCGTTGAAGACCGGAAGCGGATTGAGCAGCGCGTACGGCAGCGGCACGTCGGTGTAGTTCTTGAAGATCTTCACCGCCGGCCCCCAGGACAGCACGGTGAACACCAGCGCGGTGATGCCGAGCGCGCGCAGCGTGGCCCGCCGCCCCGGCGTGGCGACCCGCCACAGATACCAGAACGAGGCCACCGCCAGCAGCACGAGCGGGAGACCGAAGAACGAGTTCTCCTCCGTCTCGTTAGGCGCCAGTGACGTGTCCAACCCGGCGATCCCGGCCAGCGAGCGCTGCGGGAACGCGAAATAGCCGGCGACGTCCTCGCTGTGCACGCGCGCGTCGAAACCGGTGCCGGCGAATCGCTGCGGACCGAAGAAATGCATCCAGATGGGGTACGACAGCAGCGCGAACGCGACGACCGCGGTGACACCGAGGCCGCGCAGCATGGCCGGCAGCGCGGCCCGCGCCTCGGCCCGGGTGACCTTGGCCGCCGACCAGGTGGCGAGGAAGACCAGGCAGGCCAGGGCGATGAAGAACAGGCCCTCGGCGGCGATCGAGAAGGTGATCGCCACCAGCACGCCGAGCAGTGCGCCGTCGCGCAGCCAGCGCCCGTCGCGCAGCCGGATCACCCGCCAGACCACCAGCGGCGCCAGCCAGCCCGCCGTCCAGTTCAGGTGCGCGTTGGCGTGCGAGACCATGCTCGGCGCGAACGCGATGAACAGCGCGCCGGTCGCCGCGGCCAGGCGCGAGCTCACCAGGTGCCGGGAGAGCAGCCAGAACCAGGCATACGCGGTGGCGACCAGGTTCAGCGTCAGGATCACCGCGAACGTGACCGGGGCGCCGAGCAGGAAGGTCAGCGGCGCGAACACCACGGCGTACACCGTGATCGAGGTGTTGACGGCGAGGTTGGCACCGTCGGGGAAGCCGATCAGGTGGGTGAAGAACGGGTTCTCGCCGTGGGTGATCGCCCGCGCGCCGTAGGACAGCAACCACTCGAACAGGGCCTGGTCGCTGGAGTTGACCTTGATGGCCCGCCCGTTCGGGTCGATCCAGAGCCCGCTGGTCACCCACAGCGCGAGCAGCAGCGCGACGCCGGTGACCAGCAGGTCGGCCCGCCAGCGGGAGGCCCGTGCGGGCGGCTCCGCGGCGACGGTCGGGGGAGCGGTTGACGCGATCGACACGGGCGGAGGCTACCAATGGGGACGACACGCCCAGAAGGCGCCTGTTGTTTGCACTCTTATTGGAAATGACTTCCAATACCAGTATGAAAATAGCCTTCGTCGGGAAGGGCGGCAGCGGCAAGACGACTCTGGCCGCCCTGCTCGCCCGCCACCTGGCCGCCGCGCCCGACCGGCCGTCGCTGCTCGCCGTCGACGCCGACATCAACCAGCACCTGGCCGCCGCGCTCGGTGCCGACGAGCGGTCGACGCGGCCCGCGCTGGGCGACCACCTGGCGGAGATCAAGGACTACCTGCGCGGCGACAACCCGCGGATCTCGTCGGCCGCTGCGATGGTCAAGACCACCCCGCCGGGTCGCGGCTCGCGGCTGCTCACCGTGGCCGGACCCAATCCGGTGTACGACCTCGCGGTGCGCGAGGTGGGCGGCGTCCGGCTGGCCGTGACCGGGCCCTTCGCCGAGCGGGATCTCGGTGTCGCCTGCTACCACAGCAAGGTCGGCGCGGTCGAGTTGCTGCTCAACCACCTGGTCGACGGCCCGGGGGAGTACGCCCTGGTGGACATGACGGCCGGCGCCGACTCGTTCGCGTCCGGGCTGTTCACCCGCTTCGACGTGACGTTCCTGGTCTGCGAGCCGACCGTGCGCAGCGTCGGCGTCTACCGGCAGTACCTCGGCTACGCCCGCGACCACGACGTGCGGGTGCACGTGGTCGGCAACAAGATCGTCGACGAGTCCGACGTCGACTTCCTGCGGTCGCATGTCGGCGCCGACCTGCTCACCTGGTTCGGCCGCTCCGACTGGGTCCGGGCCGCCGAGCGCGGTCAGGTGCTCCCGCTGGACGCGCTCGAGCCAGCCAACCACGCGGCCCTGCGGCTGCTGCGGTCTTCCGTGGATAGCACGGAGAAGGACTGGCAGCGCTACGCCCGGCAGGCCGCCGAGTTCCACCGGCGCAACGCCACGGCGTGGGCCAACGACCGCACCGGCGAGGACCTCGCCGCCCAGATCGACCCGGGCTTCGTCCTGGGTGACCAACTCGTTCACTGAGGAGATCAACATGTCCCTGACCGTTCCCGCCGACCTGCTCGCCCGCGCCGAGCAGGGCGCCGTCGACGACGCCGAGTTCGTCGAGTGCGTCCGCACCTCCCTCCCGTACGCCTGGGACGTGGTCTCCGACGTCGCCTCCCGGGCCGGTGACCTGTTCGCCGAGCACGCGGTGCCGCCGCCCAGCGAGACCGAGCGGGGGCAGCTGTTGCGCGCGCTGGCCAGCGACTCGATCCGCGGTGCCCTGGAGCGCCACTTCGGCGTCAAGCTCGCGTTCCAGAACTGCCACCGGGTCGCGGCGTTCGCTCCGGCCACCGTGGACGGCGACGTCTACCGCGAGTTCGTCTCGCCGCTGGCGCAGATCCGCAACCAGACCCCGGAGCTCGTGGACTGCTGAGCCACACTCCCGGTCGTCGATATGTGGTATCGCCGACCATGTCAGATAGATAGTCGCCGATCGTAACCTCACGGAAACCCCGCGAGGAGGTCGCGATGCGACGGTCCATATCCCTACTCGCCGCCGGGGCGGCGCTGGTCATCGCGGCTGTGCTCGCGCTGGCCGCGCCCGCCCAGGCGGCGCAGCTCAGCCCGGTCAGCGGCTTCGGGTCCAACCCCGGGAACCTGGCGATGTACGCCTACCGGCCCGACGGCCTGCCCAGCGGCGCGCCGGCCGTGGTGCTGCTGCACGGCTGCAGCCAGGACGCCACCGGCTACTTCACCAACAGCGGCTGGCGTACGTTCGCCGACCGCTGGCGGTTCGCGCTGATCATCCCGCAGCAGAGCAGTAGCAACAACGCGACGTCGTGCTTCAACTTCTTCGAGACCGGCGACACCACCCGAGGGCAGGGCGAGGCCGCGTCGATCCGGTCGATGGTCGGGTACGCGGTGAGCAACTACGGCACCGCGGCCGACCGGGTCTACGTCAGCGGGCTCTCGGCCGGTGGCGCGATGAGCGCGGTCATGCTGGCCACCTACCCGGACGTGTTCGCCGCCGGTTCGGTCGTCGCCGGGATCGCCTACCGCTGCGCCACCAGCATGGTCAACGCGTTCACCTGCATGAACCCGGGCGTCGACAAGACACCGGCGCAGTGGGGCGACCTGGTGCGGGGTGCGTTCCCCGGTTACACCGGCGCCCGGCCCAAGGTGGCGATCTGGCACGGCACCGCCGACTACACGGTCGCCACGGCCAACGCCAACGAATCGCGCGACCAGTGGACCAATGTGTTGGGTATTTCCGCGAGCCCGACCAGCACCTCCTCGCTGCCGGGCGGGACCACCCAGGAGCGCTACGGCAACGACCAGGTGCGGGTCTACCGGGTGTCCGGGATGGGGCACGGCACGCCGGTCGATCCGGGCAGCGCGGCCGACCAGTGCGGCACGGCGGCGGCGTACTTCCTCGACACGATCTGCTCGGCCTACTACGACGCGACGTTCTTCGGGCTGAACACGGGCGGGCCGACCACCCCGCCGACCTCGGCGCCGCCGACGACGGCACCGCCGACCACCAACCCGCCGACCACCGGGCCTTGTGTGACGGCGACCAACTACGCGCACGTCGTGGCGGGACGGGCCTATCAACAACTCGGCTACGTCTACGCGCGCGGTTCGAACCAGGCCATGGGTCTCTACAACGTGTTCCAGACCAACGGGTTGCGCCAGACCGGCCCGGACTACTGGGTGGTCGGCTGTTAGGCCGCCCGGTCCCGGTCACGCGTGCCGGGGCCGCCGAAGCGGCTGCCGTAGGGCCGGCCCGCTGCCTCCTCCGGAGCGTGCACGATGCCGCCGAGCAACACGGCCTCGAACCCGTCGACCGCCGGTGACCAACGCTCCACGTCGGCGCGCGCCGCGGCCAGTGCCTGGCTACCCAGGGACTGCGCGGCGCGCGCTGCGGCCAGCGCCTCGACCGGCTCGGCCTCGGTGGCCACGGCGGCCTGGCCCAGCTCGCAGCGGGCCGCGAAGAGCCGCGTACGGGCCCGGGCGGCGACCGCGCCGCGCCGGTTGAGCACGAACGCCGCCGCCGCGTCGATCGTCGCGCGGGCCGAGAACATCGCCTGGTCGAGCTGCTCGCGGGCGTGCGCCACCCGGGACGACGGGTCACGCACGGCGCCCAGCGACTCGCCCAGCGGCCCGGAGACCTCCTCCAGCCGGCGCAGCCCGGCGACCGGGTCCGGCCGGGCCACCGCGAGCGTGGTGGCCAGCTCGGTGGCGGCCTCGTCGGCCCGGTGGACGTCGGCGGCCAGGCCCACCTTGTCGCCGCGGGCGTTGCCCGGCGGGCGGCCGGCCATCGCCAGCACCGCCTTGCCGGCGGCGACCTCGGCGTGCAGGTCGGCGAGCAACTCGGCGGCCGCGTCCTCGGCGGTGGCCAGGTCGGCGGCGAAGAGGTCGAGCGCGTCGAGCAGGGCCTCGGCCTGGCCGAGCGCCTGCTGCGCGGTGCGCAGGCCGGTCCGGCGGCCGTCCTGCTCGATCTCGGCACTGGCGAACTCGATCCGGGCGCCGGCCTGGGCGAGGTTGTCGATGACCGGGGCGAGGGCGCTGTCCGCGTACGCCGCGGTCAGTTCCTTCCAGCTCGTTCCCGCCACCGCCAGCCGCGCGCGGGCCTCGTCGCGGCGCACGGTGAGCCGGCTGGCCAGCCGGGCCTCCTCGCTCGCCCGCAGCAGTTCGAACGGCTCGGCCCGGGCGTCGAGGCGGTGGCTCGCGGCGGCGCAGTGCTCGACGATCGCCCGCAGCACCCGCCGCCGGCTGAACTCGTCTTCCGGCTCGTGGTCGTCGAGGTGCTGGCGCACCCGGAAGGCCTCCGAGAGGTCGGCGCGGGCCGCGGTGACCGCCTCGACGAAGGTCACCGTCGCGTCCCGGCCGTGCTGGGCCTGGGCGAACGAGAGTTCCTGCTCGCTCGTGCAGAGGGCGTTGTCGGCGGCGACCAGAGCCGCGTCGGCCTGCGCGAGCAGCCGGGCGGTGGACAGGTCGCCGCCGAGATCGAGGGTGTCGGCGTCGCGGTCCGGGACCGGCGATGGTCCGGCGCGTTCGGCCGGGCCCGCCGGGCTGGCGGTGCGGGGCGGCTTGGTCAGGGCCGGGCCGATTTGGTCCGGCGGCGCCCACGCGGACGCCGGCGGCTCGTCGAGGGCGGCTTCGGCCAGGGTCTCCTCGACCGTCCGGCTGGGTGCCGTCGGCTCGGGCCGGACCCGCTTGCTCTTGCTCTTGTCGGCCACGGGCCGGTTGCGCCGGAAGGGGTTCCTGCGGCGGCGGCGACCGGTGTGGCCGGCGTCCGGTTCGAGGCGGTGCCGGGGCGCGGAACGGTCGGCCGCCCGGCGGCGGGCGACCGCCAGCACGACCACCACCACTCCCACGACGAACAGCACGCACGCCAACAGCGACAGTGCGTTGTTGTCGCCCGATGCCGCCGACATGAGGTGAGGCTATTCGCGAGCGGTCTTTCAGTCTGCCGAATCGGCAGTCACCGATCTTCGAGCGCGTCCTTGAGTGCTGTGCTCACGTCGTTGTGGCGGAAGGGGAACCCGGCCCGGCTCAGCACGGCGGGAACCGCTCGGGTGCTCATCACCGCGAGTTCGGCCACGCCACCGACCGCCGCCCGGACGCCGAACTCCGGGATGGGCAGCACGGCCGGACGGTGCAGGGCGGCACCGAACGCCTTGGTGAACGCGGCGTTGGTGACCGGCACCGGGCTGGTCACGTTGACCGGGCCGGCGAGATCGGTGCGCTCCTGGAGCAGGAAGCCGACGGCGCTGAGCCAATCGTCGAGCGAGATCCACGGCACCCATTGCCGGCCGCCGGCGATCGGGCCGCCGACGCCGAGCCGGAAGGGGAGCATCTGCGGCTTGAGAAAACCTTCGTCCTTTTCCAGGGGTACGCCGCTGCGCAGCAGAACCACCCGCACCCCCGCCTCCTCGGCCGGCCGGGTCGCCGCCTCCCAGACCCGGCAGAGGTCCGGGAAGAAGCCCTCGCCCGGGGTGTCGGTCTCGTCGACGACCCGGTCGCCGGTGTCGCCGTAGATGTTGATGCCGCTCGCGCTGATGAAGGTCGCGGGCCGCGGCGTGCCGTGCTTGGCGATCGCCTCGGCCAGGGTGCGGGTGGGCTCGACCCGGCTGTCCCGCAACAGCCGCCGGAAGGCCGGGGTCCAGCGCTGGTCGCCGATGTTGGCGCCGGACAGGTTGATCACCGCGTCGACGCCGTCGAGCGCTTCGGGGTCGAGCTGGCCGGAGGCCGGGGTCCAGCGGATCTCGTCGGGGCCCTTGGGCGCCCGGCGGACCAGACGGACGATCTCGTGGCCGCGCAGCGGGCCGGTGATGAGCCGGTTGCCGAGAAAGCCGGACGCGCCGGCCATGAGAATCCGCATGGCTCCATTCTCAGGCCTGCCGGCGCCGCGTGGGTGTTCGGCTGGGCCGGTGTTCTGCGGCGCCGGCATTCCGCAGGCCTGGCGTTTCCGCGGTGCCGGCGTCCGCAGGGCCGGCGTTCTGCGGGTCCGGTGTTGTCGGTGGTCGCGGGTAGCCTGTGCGCGTGCGGACGACGCGGGGAGGCGCCAGCCCGGTGATGATTGGGCGCGATCGCGAGCTGCGCCAGCTCAGGAAGCTGGTCGCGGCCCGCCGGTCCGGCGTGGCGATGGTCGCCGGCGAGCCCGGGGTCGGCAAGACCCGGCTGGTCCGCGAGCTGCTGTCCACGCTCGACGCCGACACGGTCGTGCTGGTCGGCCAGGCCGAGCCGGGTTCGCTGTCCCGGCCCTACGAGGTGCTGATGGATGCGCTCGACGGCCGCGACGGGGTCGATCCCGCGCTGCTGGCCGAGCTCGGCGACTCCGCCCGCAGCCCGGTCGAGCGGCTGCACAGCGGCGTCCGGCTGGTGACCGAGCTGATCGCCGGGCGGCCGGCCGTGATCGTCTTCGAAGACCTGCACTGGGCCGACTCCGAGAGCGCCGCGCTCTTCGAGCGGATCGCCGACATCGAGGGCCCGCAGGTGTTGATCGGCTCCTACCGGCCGGCCGAGGTGACCGGCCGCGACCCGGTCACCGCTCTGCTCGCCCGGCTGGGCCGCCGCCACTCGCTGTCCCGGCTCGACCTGCACCCGTTCGACGAGGCCGACACCGCGACCCTGCTGGCCGCCGTGACCGGCCGCCCGGCGCCGCCGCGGGCCGTGGCAGCGCTGCACCAGCGCACCGGCGGCAACCCGTTCTTCCTCGAAGAGCTGCTCCGCGGCCACGAGGGCGACGACCTCGCCGCGGTCTACGAGCAGCCCCTGCCCTGGAGCCTCGCCGAGGTGCTCCGCCGCCAGGTCGACGACCTCGAGCCCGAGCAACGCCGCATCGTCGAGGCCGCCTCGGTGCTCGGCCACCGGGTGCACTTCGACCTGCTGGCCGCGGTGACCACCGCCGGCGAAGACGAGCTGATCCGCGCCCTGGGCGCCCTGGTCGCCCGCGACGTGCTGGTCGAGACCGGCGAAGACGAGTTCAGCTTCCGCCACGCGCTGCTCCGCGAGGCGATCGCCGGCCACCTGATCGGCCGGCAGCGCCGCCGCCTGCACGAGGCCGCGCTCGAAGCGCTGCTCGCCGACACCGAGGGCCGGCTGCCCCACGACCCGGCGATGGTCGCCCACCACGCCCAGGCGGCCGGCCGCTACGACGACATGCTCACGGCGGCCCGCCGCGGCGTCGCGCTCTACCTGTCGATCGGCTCCGCCTACCAGGCGCTCGAGCTGGCCGAGATGGGCCTGGCCGAAGACGCCGAAGACCCGTCCCTGCTGGCCGGCGCCGCCCGCGCGGCCTGGCTGGCCGGCCTGCTGCCCGACGCGATCGGCTACGCCCGCCGCTGGCGCGACCGGGCCCGCTCGGCGACCGACCGCAACGACGCGCTCTACCTGATGATCCGGCTCGCCTGGGAGGCCGACGAGCTCGCCGAGATGGATGAGCTGACCCACGAGGTCGAGCTGCTGATCGCCGAGCTGCCACCGGGCGCCGACCAGGCCCTGGCGATGACCGCGGTGGCCCAGTCGTCGATGCTGCGCGACGAGACCGCCGAGGCGATCGCCTGGGCCGACCGCGCGCTGGCCCTCGCCGACGAGCTCGACCTGCCCCGCACCCGGCTCGCCGCCCTGGTCGAGAAGGGCCTGGCGATGACCGAGTGGCCGTCGACGGCGGCCGAGGGCCAGGCCATCCTGTCGGGCCTCATCGACGAGGCGGAAAAGGCGGGCGAGTGGGTGCTCGCCGCGCGCGCGCTCAACGAGCTGGTCCAGGGCGTGCCACCCAACTCGCCGGCCGAGCACACCGAGCTGCTCGAGCGCATGCGGGTCGATGCCGAGCGGGCCGGCTTCGAGTCCCTCGCGGTGGCGGCCTACTTCCAGGGCCGGGCCCGCATCGCGATGCGCGAGGGCGACCTGAAGACCGCGATCGCCGCGCTGGAGCAGGGCCGCGACCGCGACCGCAGCTACCTGCGCCGCGGCCGCTGGGCCGACTACCACGCGGTCTTCCTGGCGGGCCTCTACCTGGAGTCCGCCGACTACGACGGCGTCGCCGACATCATCGAGTCGCTCCGCTCCGGCCCCAACATCGAGCCGCTGACCGTGCCGGGCCTGGCCTTCCACCTGGCCTGCCGGCGCCCGGGCTACGGCGACGTCGAGACCCTGCTCGGTGAGGTGCTGGTCGCGGTCGCCGACCAGAGCTGGCGCAGCGGCTCACAGGCCCACGACCTGCTGGGCGCGGCCATCGAGGCCGGCCTGCCGGAAGAGCGCCTGATCGAGCTGACCCGGTCCTTGGTCGACGACAACGTCTGGGACGACTACCGCACCCTGGTCGACTCCCAGCTCGCCGAGGTCGGCGGCCGGCTGGCCGAGGCGCTGGCCGGCTACCAGGCGGTGTGCGGCTCGCAGATCCTGTTCCCGTCGGTGCGCGGCACGGCCGCGGTGGGCGCGGCCCGCTGCGCGCTCGCCCTCGGCCACACCGAAGCTGCCGCCGCCGAGGCCAACCGGGCCACCGAGCTGCTGTCCCGTTGGGGCGGCTGGCGGGTGGCCGCGCTGGACCGGGTCCGAGACCAGTTGGGCCTGACCCCGCGCGAAGGCGACCGTTCCGTGACGGGCACGGCGGCACTGACGCCCCGCGAACGCGAGGTGGCGCTGCTGATCGCCGACGGCCTCACCAACGCAGAACTGGCCCGCCGCCTCTACATCTCACCCAAGACGGCGGCCGTGCACGTGAGCAACATCCTCCACAAGCTCGGCGTCTCCTCGCGCACCCAGGTCGCCTCGGTTGTGGGGCGATAGTTCGTCGATCGCGCGCCGCAGCTGATCGACGGGGAGCAGCCCGTCGACAACCAGGTCGCAGCGCTCCCGAGCGGGTTCCACGTGCCGCTCGTGCGCGGCCCGCCGATGGTCGACGTAGTTGGCCAGCAACACCGCGACCGGAAAGTCGCCGACGACACACTTCCGATGGATCTTCCGAGCGAGGCGCAGGTCCGCCGCGAGGTCAACGAAGACGTCGAGGCGCTGGCACGGCTCGGACGGCCGCACGTCGATGGCGAACAGGCCCTCGACCACGACCACGGCCGAGTCGGTCAACGCCTTGTCCACCGCGGCATTGAGGCCGACGAAGTCGATCGACCGCGGGTCGCCCACGTCCAACCGCGGCGTGCCGTTCTCATCCGGAATCCACACGCCCCGACCGCTATCCGCGCAGTGGTAGAAATCGTCGAGATGCACCACGGTGTCGGCGAGCGCGCGAGCAAGCGTCGTCTTCCCCGCGCCCGCCCCACCGGTCAACGTGACCAGAACCGCCGGTCCGCTGGTCATGACGGTGGGGCCGTTGCGGTCTCGATGTTCAGGGCCGTCCACCGGCGGGTGAGGTCTGGACGCTTGGCGAGCGTGCGTTCCACCGCTGGTTGTGTCCACGCCGGCGTCCCCTTGCCGAATATCGGTAGGCCGAGCTCGTGGCATCGAATAATCGCCTCGACCGCGAGATGAGGGTCGGCCGACTCGGCCAGCGACTCCTCGAGGACTTCCTCGAGCACGGCACGCAGCAGCTGGTCGGTTTCGCGATCCCGGCCGAGGAAGAGCAGCAGGCATTTGACGAATCGGTTGGGCAACTCCAACGCGAAATCGATGCCGCGGGCGTTGATCAGGTTCTTCATCAGCTCAGCGGCCAGCACCGGCGGCACCTGGTCGTCGGTCGCGAGGAGGTCGAGAACAAGGCTGGCGAAGGCGACTCGTTCCTGGTGATTCCACTGCGGCCATTCGTTGGCGGCGGCTCTGACCACGCGCTCGTAGACCTCGCGCCGTTCGCCCGGGTCAGGGCGTCTCGTGGGGGCGAGCCAGGCGTCCAGCAGCACGTGCGCGGCGGACGAGGTGATGTCGGGCCGCCCGGCGGCGAAGGTGTTCATGCTGGAGCCGAGGGTGCGGGCCAGCGGTTCGATCGCGTGGCCGATGACGTCGTCGACCCTCTCGCATTCGAAGTTCGCCCGATACAGAAACGCCTCAGGAGCGTCGCCCGAGTCGGCGAAGCCGTGGCCT
Organism: Asanoa ferruginea; assembly: GCF_003387075.1. Classification (NCBI taxonomy): domain Bacteria; kingdom Bacillati; phylum Actinomycetota; class Actinomycetes; order Micromonosporales; family Micromonosporaceae; genus Asanoa; species Asanoa ferruginea. Next base: position 8,884,882 of record NZ_QUMQ01000001.1, on the reverse strand, counting down.
TCGCGGTTGGGGTCGGGCGGGAGGTTGTAGGTCCAGTTGAGATCGGTGGGCGGATAGTCGAAGTGGGCCGTGCCCCACGTGAGCCGGATCGAGCGCGTTCCCTCGCTCCAGCCGCGTTCCACCCGGATTACCGAGACCAACCCGACCCAAGGGTCGACCGGCAGTTGGGACCGCCACAACAGCGTCTGCCGGCGCCACGCGTCGACGACGTCGTCGGTGCCGGCGCACAGGTCGGAGTAGAACACCTCCCTGGTCGCGCAGAGGGTGAGGAGCAGGAGGTTGGCGCTGTAGGCGGCGAACCGGGCCGCGTCTCGCAGCCGCTGGGGTCGGTAGCCGCCGAAACGCCGCGCGGCGGGTGCTTCCCCCGCGGCCTTGTAGAGCCTGGTCGTGAGGCGGGCGACCTCATCCTGGCCGCCCATCGCGAGTCTCTCCTCGATGAAGCCGGGGATGGCGGTCGAGAACGTCAACGGCGAGTAGGAGAGCAGGGCGTGCAGCAGGTCGTCGTCGACCGGGGCGGCGGCCAACGACGTCATCGTCACCTGCTCGCGGGCCGCCATGTCGTGCAGCACCTGGCAGGTGAGCCGGGCGACCAGGAACTCGCCGAACGTCGCGTGCAGGAACTCGTAGGTTTCCCGGCGGTCGTCGGTGCCGGTGGTAGCGCCGGCGCGGTGGACGAAGAAGAACCGGCCGATCATCAGTTCGGCGGCGCGCAGCGGCACCCGCATGTCGGTGCCCGCCGCCGGAGCGCGGGGGATCCCGAACAGCGCCGGGAGATCGGCCTCGAGTTGCTCTTCGGTGATCCACAGAGTGCCGCGGTTGTGCATCGCGAAGCCGACCACCGACAGCGTCCGCAGTTCCTCCTCGACCGCGTGCGCCAAGGCCGCGTCGGACAACCCCTGCCGGTGTTTCTGGATCTCGCGGCGGGCGAACGTGGTGAGGAGGCGTTCGTAGAGCTCGTATTGGCCGATGCCCGCGCCGAGCTTCTGCAACGCGTTGCCGTCGGCGTCGTAGATCGCGAGCATCAACAGGAGCAGGGGTTGCTCGGCGAGCGCGCGTTGGGCCAATACGACTTCGGCCGACAGCGGCGCCACACCCGCCGCCTTGAACGGGGCCGCGTTGGCGTCGTTCCAGATTCGCAGCCAGGCTTCGATCCGGGGCTTGTCGAACGGTTCCAGCCGGAGCACGACGGTGCCGGACGGCGCGTACGCCCGGTCGGCGACCGCCGTGCGGCTGGTCACCACGACCGCGATCGGGCGGCCCTGCACCGCCTCACGGCGCTGGAACTCCGCCACCTTCTGGAGGTAGTCGGTGTGGCTCACGCCGACGGCTTGGAGCAACTCGTCGAAACCGTCGAGCAGCACGACCGGGAGGGCGTCGCCGGCCGAGGCCGCCAGGGTCGGCCATTCCAGCCGTTCGCCGGTCGCTTTCCGGATCGCCTGTTCCACCTGTTCCTGGAGATCGGCGGCGGCGTGCACTTCGCGCAGCGGCACCCGGACCGGCAGGAAGTCGGCCGCCGGTAGCCGGGCCGCCAGCACCTTGGTGAGCACCGATTTTCCGGAGCCGGGCTGGCCGAGCACGAGCAACGGAGCGTCGAGGGCGACACTCGACGTCAGATGGCCGACCAGGAACTCGTCGAGGTCGTCGCGGACCTCCCGCCCGGCCCACCAACCCTCGTCGTTGGGCTTCTCCGACCCGAAGAGGTCACCGACCCGGAAGCGTGGCGCCAGGTAGGCGGCGCCGAGTGTCGGCACGCGGAGCCCGTCGGGCACCTCACCGCCGCTGACCACCGGAAGATCCAGCTCCGCCCGGTAGGCGCTGGCCAGCCCGCGGCGGCGGGTGTCGGGAGCGTGACCGGCCGAGCTCCGCGCGAGCGCTTCTTCGAGCCGCGAGAGACCGGTTCCCAGCGCGCGTACCTCGGTGCGGGTCGCCGCGTGCTCGCCCAGATTGACCCAGAATCCGACCTCCGGGAACTCCACGGCGAGTTGGCGCAGCAGTTCGGAGTAGCGGCGAATGGCCGGGTCCACACACGAGTCGAGCTGACCGAGGAACCGGCGCTGCGCACCCGCGGACATCAGGTCGGTTACGGCCAACCCGCGGATGAAGTCGCGCACGTCCTCGCACATGTCGTCGTAGAAGTTCTCCAACGCCCGGAGCATGCTGTCCTGACCAACGTGGGCCAGGGGAACCGGCGGCGTGGCCGCGAACAGATCACGCAACGGATCTGTCATCGCCGTGCCGGTCGCGATGGTGAGCTGCTCAGCCGGTGTCAGTTCGAGCTCGGCGAACTGGAACGGAAGAGCGGCCGCCTCGATCGCCTCGAAGAACGCCACGACCACGATGACGGTGTGGGCGGCTTCGAACCGCTGCGTGCGGTCGTAACGGGACAGGCCGCTGCGCCGTTCCGACACACCGCGGATCAACTCGTGCGACAACCTGATGAACTCGGCCTTGGCGTCGAACCAGCTCAGCACCCCTGGAATCGCGATCGACAGCCCGAGCATCAGGCCGCCGGTCGCCTTGTCGAGTGCGTTGATCAGAGGGCTTTCGCCGCCGCCGAGAAGCCGAGCCGCGTCCGCGTAGCCGAGCCTGCGTGCCATCCGTCGACTATGGACCACCCGGCGCCGGGCGATAAGCCCTCGGTCGGATGGTTGCCCAGACCGCCAGCGCCACGCAGCTCAGCACGATGCCGGTCGTGGTGATGGCGGGCCAGCCACCCGAAGGCCAGAGGGTGGTCGCGAGGGCCGAGCCAAGAGCGGCCCCGGTGAAGCTGGCCACGACGAAGGCCGTGTTGAGCCGGCTGCGAGCCGCATGCGACGTGGCCAGGATCCGAGTCTGGTTGAGGATCGCGGTCGTCTGGAACGCGACGTCGAGCAGCACGATCGCCACCACCAGCAGGATGACCGATCCGCCCGCGACCGCGGCCGTGCCAAAGGCGAGCGCGATGACCAGCCACGCCATGCCAGTGGCCGGGATCGACCGGCCAGCGTCGTGCAACCGGCCCGCGTTCCGCGCGGCGACCGCGCCGGCCAGGCCAACCAGCCCGAACAGGCCGATCACCGAGACGGAGAAGGAGAACGGCGGGGCGCTCAACAGGAACGTCAGCGAGGTCCAGAACATGCTGAAGACGGCGAAGCCGAGCGTCGTCAACGCCAGCGTCCGCCGGACCACCCGATCGCGGAAGGCCAGCGCGGGCAAAGAGCCGATCAGCGCGGGATAGCCGATGGAAGCCTTGGGCGGCAGGGACGGCAGGGCGCGGTGCAGCACCGCCGCGAGGACACCCGTGACGACGGCCGCGGCCGCGAACACCGCCCGCCAGCCGGCCGCGTCGGCCAGCAGGCCACTGACCGTGCGGGACCCGAGGATGCCGATCAGCAGACCGGAGGCGACCGTGCCGACCACCCGACCCCGGTGCGCGTCGGAAGCCAGGTCGCCGGCCAGCGGCATCAGGATCGGGCCCGCGACCGTGGTGAGCCCCAACGCCGTCGTGGCGACCAGCAGAACCCCGATCGTCGGCGCCAGCGCGCAACCCAGCAGGGCCACCGCGCAGCACAGCAGCATGCCCGAGAGGAGCGTGCGCCGGTCGCGCACGTCGCCAAGCGGGACGATCAGCAGCACGCCGACGGCATAGCCGAGCTGCGTCGTAGTCACCACCCAACCAGCGGACGCACCCAGGTCACCGGCGATCAGCCCGAGCAGCGGCTGGGCCCAGTAGAGGTTGCCCACCGCCACCCCGGCGGTGACCGCGAACAGCAGCGTCAGGCGGCGGTTCACAGCGGCGCGGCCACGACCAGGGCGCCCCGCCGGCCCACGGCCCAGACGCCGAGGGCGAACACGCTCAACACCACACCGGCCGCGGAGACAGCCGCCCAGTGGCCCAAGGACCACAGCGTCGTCGCGGCCGCCGAGCCGAGGGCGGCGCCGATGAAGTTGCTGAACACGTACGCCGTGTTGAGTCTGCTTCTGGCCTCGTGTGAGACCGCGAAGATGCGCATGCGGTTGAGCAGGGCCACCGCCTGCAACGCCACGTCGAGGGTGACGATGGCGATCAGCAGCAGCGCGATCGACCGACCGGCGAGCCCAGCGAGCACAAAGGACAGCAGGACGACCATCCAGCCGACGCCCGTGGCCGGCATGGACCAGCCGCGATCGTGCAACTGACCGGAGCGTTGCGCGGCCACCGCACCGGCGAGGCCGGCGAGACCGAACAGACCGATGACCGAGACGGGGTACGAGAACGGCGGCGCGCTGAGCCGGAACGTCAACGCCGTCCAGAACATCGCGAACGCCGCGAAGCCGCTGGCGCCCAGCACCAGCGTCCAGCGGACCGAGCGTTCGCGCAGCGCCATCACCGGCACCGAGGCGATCAGCGCCGGGTAGGGCATGCGGGTCTTGGGCGGCAACGGCGGAAGAGCCCGGAACAGCAGCACGGCGAGGGTCACGGCGAGCGCGGCGGCGGCCAGAAAGATGGCGCGCCACCCGGCGGCATACGCCACCAGACCGCTGATCGCTCGCGACGCCAGGATCCCGGTGAGGATTCCCGAGCCCACGGTGCCCACCACCTGCCCACGGTGCTCCGCAGCGGCGAGGTCCCCGGCCAGCGGCGTCAGAAGCTGGCCCGCGACGGTGGTCAGCCCGAGCACGGCCACCGCGCCGAGCAGCACCCCGATCGTCGGTGCGGCCGCACACAGCAGCAGCGCGGGCGCGGAACACAGCAACATCCCCGGCACCAGCCGGCGCCGGTCGACGACATCGCCGAGCGGCACGATCAGCAGCACCCCGGCCGCATAGCCGACCTGTGTGGCGGTGACCAGCAAGCCCGCGGACGACGTCGACGTCCGGAGGTCGCGGGCGATCAGATCGAGCAGCGGCTGCGCGAGGTAGAGGTTGCCGATGGCCGCACCGGCGGCGAGCGCGAAGAGGAACGTCAACCGCCGGGTCATGTGCCGGAGGTGGCGACGACGAGGGCGCTGCGCCGCCCGGTCGCCCAGATGGCCAGGCCGACGCAGCTCAGCACGATGCCCGTCGTCGTCACCGCCGGCCAGCCGCCGTGGGACCAGAGCGTTGTCGCGGCCGCCGATCCCAACGCCGCGCCGACGAAGTTGCAGACCACGAACGCCGTGTTGATCCGGCTCCGGGCCTCGCGGGAGACGGCGAAGACGCGGATCTGGTTGAGGATCATCAGGCCCTGCAACGCCACGTCCAACAGCACGACCGCGACCAGCAGCACCGCGACCGAACCGTCGGCGAGCCCGGCCACGACGAATGACACCAGGACGGCCAGCCACGCGATGCCGGTGGCGGGCAGCGACCAGCCGCGGTCGTGCAGCCGGCCGGCCCGCTGTGCGGCGAGCGCGCCGGCCAGCCCCGCGAGACCGAACAAACCGATGACCGAGACGGGGTACGAGTAGGGCGGCGCACTCAGCAGAAACGTCAACGATGTCCAGAACATCGTGAACGTGGCGAACCCGGTCGCGCCCAGCACCAGCGTCCAGCGCACGGTGCGTTCCCGCAGGGCCAGCACGGCCACCGAGGCGATCAGCGCGCGATAGGGCAGCCGGGTCTTCGGCAGGAGCGGGGGGAGCGCCCGGTAGAGCAACACGGCCAGCGCCGCGGCACCAACCGCCGCCACCGCGAAGATGGCCCGCCACCCGGCCACGTCGGCGACCAGACCGCTGATGGTGCGCGAGGTCAGGATGCCGGTCAGGATCCCGGACGCCACCGTGCCCACGACGCGGCCCCGGCGCGCGTCATCGGCGAGGTCGCCGGCGAGTGGGGTGAGGATCTGACCGGAGACCGTGGTGAGGCCGAGCAGGCTCACCGCGACCAGCAACGCCCCGATCGTCGGCGCCACCGCACAGAACGCCAGCGCCGCCGCAGAGCACAGCAACATGCCGGGCACCAGCCTCCGCCGGTCGACCACGTCGCCGAGCGGCACGATCAGCAACACGCCGGCGGCATAGCCGACCTGGGTCGCCGTGATCAACCACCCGGCGCTGGTGGCGGACGCCCCGAGATCCCGGCCGATCAAGTCGAGCAGCGGTTGGGCCAGGTAGAGGTTGCCGACGGCGACCCCGGCAGCGAGGGCGAACAGGAACGTCAGTCGACGATCCATGGCGGGAGGTCCGGCAGCGGGCACCCCGACATGCTCGCCCGGAAACGGCGAACGCGATAGAGCGAAGGGCCCGGCGCGAACGCGCCGGGCCCTTCAACGAAACAACAACCGTCAGGCGAGGCCGAGGTCAGCCTCGAAGTTGCCGGCCTCGAGCCGCTCCTTGATCGCGGTCAGGAACCGGGCGGCGTCGGCACCGTCGACGATCCGGTGGTCGTAGGACAGCGACAGGTAGACCATCGAGCGGGGCACGATGACCTCGCCCAGGTCGGGGTCGTTGATGACGACCGCGCGCTTGACGACCGCGCCGGTGCCCAGGATCGCGACCTGGGGCTGGTTGATGATCGGCGTGTCGATCAGCGCGCCCCGGCTGCCGGTGTTGGTCAGCGTGAACGTGCCGCCGGACAACTCGTCGGGGCTGATCTTGTTGCTCCGGGTGCGCTCGGCCACGTCGGCGATCCGCCGGGCCAGGCCCGCCAGGTTGAGGTCGCCGGCGTCCTTGATGACCGGAACGACCAGGCCCTTCTCGGTGTCGACCGCGATGGCCAGGTGCTCGGCGTCGTAGTAGGTGACCTCGCCGGCCTCCATGTCGATCTTCGAGTTGACCGACGGGTGGGTGCGCAGGGCCTCCACCGACGCCAGCGCGAAGAACGGCAGGAACGACAGCTTGACGCCGTGCTGCTGCTGGAAGTCGTTCTTGGCCCGCTGGCGCAACTGCGCGATGCGGGTCACGTCGACCTCGACCACGGTGGTGAGCTGAGCCGACACCTGGAGCGACTCGACCATGCGGGTCGCGATCGTGCGGCGGATGCGGGTCAGCTTTTCCACCCGGCCGCGCAGCGGGCTCGGCGCGGCTGCGGCCTTCGGCGCGGCGGCGGGCGCGGCCGGTGCTGCCGGAGCGGCGGCACGGGCGGCCGCCTCCTCCTTGGCCTTGGCCGCGGCGTCGAGCACGTCCTGCTTGCGGATCCGGCCGCCGACGCCGGTGCCGCTCAGCGTCGACAGGTCGACACCCTGGTCGTTGGCCAGCTTGCGGACCAGCGGGGTGACGTAGCCGTTGCTCTCGTCGCCGCCGGGCGCGGCCGACTGCGCTGGGCGGGCCGGCGCGGCCGCGGCGGCTGCCGGGGCCGGCTCACGGGCCGGTGCCTGGCGCGGCGCGGGTGCCTTGGCCGGCTGCGCCTGCGCGGGCTCGGGGGCCGGAGCTTCCTGCTTCGTCTCGGCGGGCTTGGCCTCGGCGGGCTTGGCCTCGGCGGGCTTGGCCTCGGCAGGCTCCGCCTTGGCCGGCGCGGCCGCCTCGGTCGGGGCGGGCGCCGGCGCGGACGAGCCGCCGGTAGCACCACCGGCCGCGCCGATCACGGCGAGCGCCGCGCCGACGTCAGCGGTCTCGTCCTGCGGAACCCTGATCTCCAGCAGCGTGCCGGCGACCGGCGACGGGATCTCCGTGTCGACCTTGTCGGTGGAGACCTCGAGCAGCGGCTCGTCGACCTCGACGGTGTCGCCGACCTCCTTGAGCCAGCGGGTGACCGTGCCCTCGGTGACGCTCTCGCCGAGTGCCGGCATGGCGACCACAGTGGACTCGCCGCCACCCGACTCGCCGCCACCGGACTCGGCGGCCTGGGCCACGGGGGCCGGCTCCGGCTCCGCGGCGGGCTCGGGCTCAGCGGCCTCGGCCTCGGCGTCAGCTTCGGTCTCCGCCTCGGCCGACGGCACCGCGGCCTCGGCGGGCGCGGACTCCGCCGCGGGCGCACCGCCACCGGAGCCTTCCCCGTCGATCACCGCGAGCTCGCTGCCGACCTCGGCCGTCTCGTCTTCGTGGACGACGATGCGGCTGAGCACACCGGCGGCCGGCGACGGGATCTCCGTGTCGACCTTGTCGGTGGAGACCTCCAGCAACGGCTCATCGACCTCGACGGTGTCACCCTCCTGCTTCAACCAGCGGGTGATCGTGCCCTCGGTGACGCTCTCGCCGAGGCGAGGCATGGTGACCGATACCGGCATCTCTCTCAGGACTCCTTTGTCGTGCGACCGGGGACGGGTCGGCTAGGCGTGCGCGTGCAGCGGCTTGCCGGCGAGGGCGAGGTGTGCCTCGCCGAGCGCCTCCGACTGCGTCGGGTGCGGATGGATGAGCTGGGCGACCTCGGCCGGGTAGGCCTCCCAGTTGTAGATCAGCTGGGCCTCGGCGATCAACTCGCCGACCCGTGCGCCGACCATGTGAATCCCGACAACCGGCCCGTCGTCGACCCGGACGACCTTGATGAAGCCCGCGGTCTTGAGGATCTGGCTGCGGCCGTTGCCGCCGAGGTTGTAGTTGTAGGCGGTGACCTTCTCGGCGCCGTAGCGCTCCTTGGCCTTGGCCTCGGTGAGGCCGACCGACGCCAGCTCGGGGTCGGAGTAGGTGACCCGCGGGATGCCGGCCTCGTCGATGACGGCCGGGTTGAGCCCGGCGATCTCCTCGGCGACGAAGATGCCCTGCTGGAAGCCGCGGTGGGCGAGCTGGAGGCCGGGCACGATGTCGCCGACGGCGAAGACGTTGGGCACCGAGGTGCGCAGCCGCTCGTCGGTGATCACGAAGCCGCGGTCGAGCGTGACGCCCTGCTCCTCGTAGCCGAGGTTGGCGGTCGTCGGGCCGCGGCCGACGGCGACCAGCATGATCTCCGCCTCGACGGTCTCGCCGCCGGCGAGGGTCGCGCGCACGCCGTTTTCGGTGCGCTCGACCTTCTCGAACGGCTTGCCGACCTTGAAGTTGATGCCGCGCTTGCGGTAGGCCCGCTCCAACGCCTTCGACAGGTCTTCGTCTTCGGCGGCGACCAGCCGGGGCAGTGCCTCGAGGATGGTCACGTCGGCGCCGAACGACTTCCAGGCGCTCGCGAACTCGACGCCGATGACGCCGCCGCCGAGCACGATCGCGGAGGTGGGCACCCGGTCGAGCTGGAGCGCGTGCTCGCTCGCGATGACCCGCTCGCCGTCGATCTCGAGGCCGGGCAGGCTGCGCGAGTAGGAGCCGCTGGCCAGGATGACGTTGCGGCCGGTGTAGCGGGTGCCGTCGACCTCGACGGCGTTGGGGGCCACGAGCGTGCCGTGCCCCTCGACGTACGTGATCAGCTTGGCGCTCTTCACCAGGCCCTGGAGGCCCTTGTAAAGGCGGCCGACGACGCCGTCCTTGTAGGTGTTGACGCCGGCCATGTCGACGCCGAGCAGCTCGGCCTTGACGCCGAACGACTCGGCCTCGCGGGTCTGGTCGGCGATCTCGCCGGCGTGCAGCAGCGCCTTGGTCGGGATGCAGCCGCGGTGCAGGCAGGTGCCACCGAGCTTGTCCTTCTCGATCAGCGCAACGGACAGATCGAGTTGCGCGGCGCGCAGCGCTGCCGCGTAGCCGCCGCTGCCACCTCCGAGGATCACGACGTCGAAGGTTGCGTCGTTCGGCTGGCTCACAGTCATCTCCCAGGTCGCACGGGCTACCTGGGCCATCTTGTCACTTGTGGAGCCTGGCCGCGTAACGAGGTACCCGCCGATGTTGCGTATGGTCGTACGCTTGCCGCAGTCTTCGATGTCCGTTTCGTAGGGGAGGGTCGGTGTCCTGGTTCCGGCGCCGGAGAACAACCACCGGTCGACAAGGTGAAAGGCCGGCGGCGCAGGCCGATCTCGACCACCTTGAGGGGTTTGTCCGTTCTCGTCGCGGCGTCGAAGCGTTCATCGAGCCGAAGACGACCGTCACGGAGACCACAGTGATGCTGATCGCACACGACGGCGAGTGGACCCGGCGGCGGATCGACGGCCCCGACGGCGCCCGCCGGTTCGCCCACAAGCTGGCGATCCCGATCTACGACGTGCGACTGGTCGGCTACCCGCAGCGGATGCGCGACTACAACGAGCGACGCAAACGCGCCGCCAACTGAAACAGAAAGAGCCCCATCTCGTACGCGATGGGGCTCTTTCGTTTTTGCAAGGCCTATTCGGCCGCGATCCGGTCGACCAGTTCCAGCAGGGTACGGACCGGCACACCGGTGCCGCCCTTGGTCCAGTGCCCGGTCGGCTCGCCGGAGTGGTAGCTCGGCCCGGCGATGTCGATGTGCGCCCACGGCACGCCATCCGCGACGAACTCGCGCAGGAACACGCCGCCCTGGAGCATGTGCCCGGCCCGGTCCATCCCGGCGTTGACCTGCGAGATGTCGGCAACGTCGGAATCCATGCCGGTGCGCACGTCGTCGGGCAGCGGCATCGGCCACGCCTGCTCGCCGACCGCGTCGCCGGCGTCGCGGACCCGCTCGCACATCTCCGCCGAGCCCATCACGCCGGCGATCCGCTTGCCCAGCGCGATCACCTGGCCGCCGGTCAGCGTCGAGGTCTCGAACAGGTAGTCGCACCCGTCGGCGCAGGCCCGCGCGATCGCGTCACCCAGGATCATCCGGCCCTCGGCGTCGGTGTTGAGCACCTCGACCTTCTTGCCGTTGAACATGGTCACCACGTCGCCGGGCCGGTAGGCGGTGGCCGACGGCATGTTCTCCGCCATCGGCAGGTAGCCGGTCACCTCGACGTCGGGCTTGAGCTGTGCGACGGCGAGCAGCGTCGCGGCCACCGCGGCCGCGCCGGCCATGTCGCTCTTCATCTCCCACATGCCCTGCGCGGGCTTGATGGAGACGCCGCCGGTGTCGAACGTGATGCCCTTGCCGATCAGGGCGACCCGCTTGTGCGGCCCGTCACCCGCCGGCTTGTAGCTCAGCTTCACCAGCCGCGGCGGTGCCGCCGAGCCGAGGCCGACCGCGAGGATGCCGCCGTAGCCGCCCTCGCGGAGCTGCTCCTCGTCGAGGACCTCGATCTCCAGGCCGGCCGCGCCGGCGGCGGCGGTGACCGCGTCGGCGAAGTCCGGCGGGCGCAAGTCGTTGGGCGCGGTGTTGACCCAGTCGCGGGTCAGGCCGACCACGCCGGCCACCACCAGCGCTCGCGTGACCTCGTCGAGCGCGGTCTTGTCGGCGGCGTCCGGCACGTGCACGGCGATCTCGCCGACCGGCAGCCGGAGGGCCGGCTTGGTCTTGTAGCCCTTGAACTTGTAGGCGCCCAGCAGCGCGCCCTCGGCGACCGCCCGCAGCGCGGCCGGCGCGTCCTCGTCGTCGGGCAGCGGCAGCGCGACGGCCACCGAGGCGTTGCCGGCGAGGGCCCGGATCGCGGCGGCGGCACCGCGGCGCAAGGTCTCCGGCGCGGGCGCGGCGCCCGTCGGCTCGGGGCCGAGACCGACCACGGCCACCACCGGCGCGGCCACGGTGCCCAGCGTCGCGACCTTGGTCACCTCGCCCGGTGCGCCGGACGCGCCCAGCCGGGCCAGCGTCTCGGTCAGCTTGCCGTCGAAGGCCGCGGCGATGCTCTCCGCGCCGCTGGCCAGCAGCAGGGTGCCGGCGAGCCCGGGCGGCCCGTCTCCGCCGTTGTCGGCGACGCTGTGCACACCGATGACGATCGCGTCGGTGGTCAGTTCGGCCGGGTCGGTGTCGACGAGGCTCAGGGCGGTGGTCTGGGGCGCGGTCACGCGGCGGCTCCGGGCTGGGCTGCGGGTCGGTCGCTCGTAACGGCCGGCCGATCAAAGGGTGGACTTCTTCCGGCCGAAAACCTACCGACCAGGAGACGGGTTGTCCCGCCGATGCTAACCATCGTTGCCGGTCCCGGTAAGTTGCCACCCATGACCGACGCCGTACCGCGCCTTTCTCCGATCCACGACCGGCATGTCGCGCTCGGTGCGAAGTTCGCGCCGTTCGGCGGCTGGGAGATGCCGCTCGAATACCCCGGCGGCGGCGTGATCCGTGAGCACACCGCTGTGCGTACAGCGGTGGGGATCTTCGATGTGTCACACCTCGGCAAGGCCCGGGTGCGCGGTGATGGCGCGGCCGCGTTCGTCAACGCCTGCCTGGCCAACGACCTCGACCGGATCGGCGCCGGTCAGGCGCAATACACGCTGGCGTGCGAGCCGGCGACCGGCGGCGTGGTCGACGACATCATCGCCTACCGCTACGCCGACGACCATGTCTTCCTGATCCCCAACGCGGCCAACACCGCCGAGGTCGTCCGCCGCCTCCGCGCGGTGGCCCCGCCCGCGTTGACGGTGACCGACGAGCACCCGGACTACGCGATCTTCGCGGTGCAGGGCCCGTCGTCGGCGGCCGTGCTCGCGGCGCTGGGCCTGCCCACCGAGCACGGCTACATGAGCTTCGAGCAAGCCACGCTCGAGGGCGTCGACCTGGTCGTCTGCCGCACCGGCTACACCGGCGAGCACGGCTACGAGTTGGTTGTGCCGGCCGCCGGCGCGGGCGTGGTCTGGGACGCGGTGCTCACGGCCGGCGACTCCGCCGGCATCCTGCCCTGTGGCCTCGGCGCCCGCGACACACTGCGGACCGAGATGGGGTACGCCCTGCACGGCCAGGACCTGAGCCCCGACATCACCCCGGTGCAGGGTCGGGTCGGCTGGGCGGTCGGCTGGAACAAGCCCGAGTTCTGGGGCCGCGAGCCGCTGCTGGCCGAGAAGGCCGCCGGCCCGCGCCGCACGCTGCGCGGCCTGGAGGCGGTCGGCCGGGCAATCCCACGCCCACACATGACGGTGTACGCCGGTGACCAGGCGATCGGCGAGGTGACCAGCGGCACGTTCTCGCCGACGAAGAAGGTCGGCATCGCGCTGGCCCTGATCGACACAGCGGCCGGCGTCAAGGACGGCGACGTCATCGAGGTCGACATCCGCGGCCGGCGCGCCGAGATGAAGGTGGTCAAGCCGCCGTTCGTCACGCCTTCGGTGCGCTGACCAGCACCACCAGGGCCACCGTGGTGGCGATCTCGACCGCGGCGCCGAGCACGTCGCCGGTGATCCCGCCGAGGCGGCGCACCGCGTGGCGCACCAGGAGGGCGCTGGCCAGCAGGCCGGCGGCCACCGCCAGCGGGCCCTGCCACGGCCGGCCGGGCACGGCGGGCACCGCGACGGCGCCGACCAGCAGGGTGCCGAGGATCAACGCCGGGGCCCGGACGGTGCCGGCGACCAGCGCGCCCAGGCCGTCGGGGCGGGCCGGTGGCACGCCCCGTCGGCAGGCCCAGGTCACCGCGAGCCGGCCGGTGGCAAGGGCGGCAACCCCGGCGAGGACCGCGTTGGTGCTGGCGAGGCCACCTAGTGAGCCCGCCTGGAGCAGCAGGACGACGACCAGCGCCACGACGCCGAACGGGCCGATGTCGGGGCGCTTCATGATCTCCAGCGCGGCCGGGCCCGAACGGTAGGAGCCCAGGCCATCGACCGTGTCGGCGAGGCCGTCGAGATGCAGGCCGCGGGTTAGCAGGGCGACCAGCCCGATCCCCGCCGCACCGCCCACCAGGCCGGGCGCGCCGGCCGCGTGCAGCAGTGCGGCGGTGCCGCCGGCCGCTGCGCCTAAGCCGGCGCCGACCAGCGGGGCCAGGCCCATCGCCGTCGCGGCGCTGGACCGGTCGACCCGGCCGGCGCGGACCGGCAGGACGGTGAAGGTGGTCAGCGCCAGCCGCAGGCCGTCAGGCACCGCGGGCGGGCTCGTCCTTGTCGCTGTCGTCACGGGCGGGCTTCGGCTGGAACCAGGCGTCCAGCGCCGACGGCTCCGGGTCGGGCTGCCAGGCCAGCGCCGTGCCGTTGTCAGCGGCATCCCGCGGCCCGGGAACCGCATCCGGCGCCGAGGCGTCGTGGGGCAGCGCCGGCTCGGGCGCCGTGCCGTCAACGGTCCCGGCCGATTCCGGCTCGGTCGGTGCGGGGTCGGTGGGCTCGGACCATGCGGGCGCGGTCTCCGCCGGCTCGGTCCAGGTCGTGGTCTCCGCGTCGGCGTCGGCGTCGTCGGACCAACCGGCCGCCGGCACCGTGGCCGGGTCCTCCGGCTCGTCGAGCGAGTCGTGTGCGGCCAGCGTCTCGTCGTCGGGTGCCACCGCCGGGTGCACCGGCAGCGTGGCCGCCAGCGCGATTGCCGACCGGAGCAGCGGCAGGGTGGCCAGGGCCGTCGCGCCCTCGCCCAGGCCGAGCTTCAGGTTGAGCACGGGGGTGAGGCCGAGCACGTCGGCGCCGAGCTTCACGGCCGGGTCCTGGCCGTGGTCGGGCAGCAGGCACCAGTGCCGGGCCTGGCCGGCCAGGTCGCGGGTGACCAGGGCGGCGGCGACGCCGACCGGGCCGTCGATCAGGACCGGCAGGCGGCGCGCGGTGGCGCCCAGGATCAGGCCGGTGGCCACGGCGATGTCGCCGCCGCCCACGTCGGCCAGGACCTGCTTGGCGCTGCGGGCGCTGCGCCGGACCCGGTGCATCGCGTCGCGGACGGCCGCGGTGCGGATCATCCAGGCGTCGTCGTCGATCTCGCTGCCGGGCACGATCACCCGGCCGAGCGCGGCGGCCGGCTCGGCGCCCGTGGTGGCGGCCAGCACCGCCGCGGCGGCGGCCTCGGAGCCGCTGCCGCAGGCGCCGATCACCAGCAGGTCGACGCCGGCGTCGGAGGCCTCTTCGGCGAGCCGCCAGCCATAGCGCAGCGCCGCCTCGACCTCCTCCTGGCTCAGCACCGCGCGCTCTTCCATCGCCGCGCAGGCCGGTGCGTCGACCACCTGGAGGGTGGCGCCCGCGTCGGCGGCGAGCCGGGCGATCGGGCCCTCGCCCGCCCGGGCCTGGTCGGCCCGGCGCCGGGACTCGCCCGGCAGCGTGCCGGCGGCCGCGCCGCCGTTGTGGTCGCCGCGGATCAACACCACGCGGGGTGCGCGCCACGGCTGCGGGGTCGTGCTTGCCTGGGTGGCGGCGGCGAACTCGACGACCGACTGGAGCCCGCCGAAGCCGGCGCCGCCCAGGTCGAGGGTGAGTAGCCGGTCGCGAACCTGCGCCGGGGTGAACTCGTCGGGCATCGGCAGCGCCATGCCCTGCTGGATGACCAGGCCCGTGGCGATCGCCGGCAGCATCGTGGTCGGTGCCGACCAGGCCGGCTGGTCGACCACGCCCGCCGGGGCGGCGTGGGCGTCGGCGGCCGGGGCCGGGGTGAGCACCTCTGGCGACGTCGCGGGCACGACCACTGCCGGCGAAACACGATCAGTCGCCGGCGCGACCGAGACCGCGACCGCCTCCTTGAGCCACACCGTCTGGCCCGCCACGATCAGCGCCACGCCGTCGGCGACCTCGGCGACCGCCTGGTTGGTGGCGCCCAGCGCGTCGGTGTAGACCCGCCCGACCGCACTCAGCGGCACCAGCGAGAGCCCGACCTCGGAGCTGACCAGGATCAGCCGGGCGCTGCTCTCCCGGATCGCGGTGGCCAGGTCGGCGATCGTCGCGAGATCGTCGGCCGGCTGCCGCTCGGGGTCGACCAGCCCGGTGACCCAGCCGCCGAGGTCGTCGACCAGCAGCGTCTCGCCGTCTTTGGCGCTGGAGATCAGCTCGAGCAGCCGGTTGGGGTCGTCGCCGACCTCTTCGGTCGGCCAGGTGGTCGGCCGGCGCTCGCGGTGCGCGGCTATCCGCTCGTCCCAGTCGGGGTCGTCGCCGGCCGTGCCGGACGGCCCAGTTGCGACATAACGGACAGGGCCGCCCTCGCCAACCAGGGATTCTGCAAACTCGGACTTACCAGACCGGATCCCGCCGAGGACGAGAACGGAGCGCCAGCCGCTTACGGACATGCCCCGTACCTTACGGGCGCGAGCTATGGCTCGGGGTAGCGGTGGTGGCCCGACTAGGCTGTGTGGGGTCCAGATCGCGAGGGGAGCAGACACGATGCCGTGGAGCTGGCGGTACGAGGGAGCGGACGGCAAGCCGGTGACCGGCCCTGCCGAGACGTTCGGCAGCCAGGCCGATGCCGAGTCTTGGATCGGTCAGACCTGGCGCGACCTCGCCGGAGCCGGCGTGGCCACCGTGGTCCTCGCCGAAGATGACCGGGTCGAATACCGCATGCCGTTGGCGCCGGCACCGGCGACCGAATGAGCGACTGGGGCCGCGACTATCGGCTGGTGATGGGCGTGCCCAGGGAGGCGTTCCGACCGAGCCCGATCTTCCTGGGCCTGGTGGGGCTGTTCGCCCTGAGCGGCTTCATGGCATGGCACCAGGTCACGCCGCGGTTCGCGGTCTTCCTGTTCGTCGTGGCGGGCTGGCTGGTGTCGCTGTGCCTGCACGAATACGCGCACGCGCTGGTCGCCTACCGGTCAGGTGACCGTGATGTCGCTCACCGTGGCTACCTGACGCTCAACCCGCTCAAATACAGCAACGTGCTGCTGTCGGTCGTCCTGCCGGTGATCGTGTTGCTGCTCGGCGGCATCGGCCTGCCCGGCGGCGCGGTCTGGGTCGACCACGCCTCGATCCGCGGCCGGCTGCGCAAGTCGCTGATCAGCCTGGCCGGCCCCGGCACCAACCTGCTGTTCACGCTGCTGCTGGTGATCCCGTTCGCGTTCGAGCCCAACGTGTTCGCGCACATCGAGTTCTGGTGCGGCGTGGCGCTGCTGGCGTTCCTCCAGCTCACCGCGACGGTGCTCAACCTGCTCCCGGTGCCCGGGCTCGACGGCGGCAACATGATCCAGCCGTGGCTCAAGCCCAACACCCAGAAGGTCTACAGCACGCTGGCGCCCTACGGCTTCATCCTGCTGTTCGCCCTGCTCTGGCAGCCCACGATCAACCGCTACTTCTTCGACGCGGTGTTCTGGGTCGGCGACGGGCTGGGGCTGCCCCAGCAGCTCTACGCGATCGGCTACGAGCTCATCCGCTTCTGGGAGCGCTAGATCCAGACGACAGCGGCGCGGCCCGGGTGGGCCGCGCCGCTATCGGGTGACATCAGGAGCGGATGTCGCGCGGCGACTCGGTCTTGGCCGGGTCGCGCTCGACCAGCCCGCCGATCGCCTCGTCGATCTGCTTGAGGAGGCTCTCCTCGAGCTTCACGCCGGCCGCCTTGACGTTGTCGTGCACCTGCTCGGGGCGGGTCGCGCCGACGATCGCCGAAGCCACGTTGGGGTTCTGGAGCACCCACGCGACGGCGAGCTGGGCCATTGTCAGCCCGGCCTCGTCGGCCAGCGGCTTGAGCTTCTGCACCGCGGTCAGCACCTCGTCGGTCATGAACCGGGAGATGAAGTTGGCGCCCGACTTCTCGTCGGTCGCCCGCGAGCCGGCCGGCGGCGGCTGGCCCGGCAGGTACTTACCGGTCAGCACGCCCTGGGCGATCGGCGACCAGACGATCTGGCTGATGCCCAGGTCCTCGGACGCCGGCACCACCTCGGTCTCGATGACCCGCCACAGCATCGAATACTGCGGCTGGTTGGAGACGAGCGGGATGTGCAGCTCACGGGCCAGCTTGTGGGCCGCGCGCAGCTCCTCGGCCCGCCACTCGGAGACACCGATGTAGTGCGCCTTGCCGGCGTGGACGACGTCGGCGAAGGCCTCCATCGTCTCTTCCAGCGGCGTGCCGTAGTCGAACCGGTGGGCCTGGTAGAGGTCGACGTAGTCGGTCTGCAACCGGCGCAGTGAGCCGTCGATCGACGCCATGATGTGCTTGCGGGACAGGCCGCGGTCGTTGCGGCCGGGGGTGGCGGTGCTGTCCGGGCCCGTGGGGACGGTCGGCCAGTACACCTTGGTGAAGATCTCCAGGCCCTCGCGGCGCTGACCCTTCAGCGCACGACCGAGGACGGCCTCCGCGCGGGTGCCGGCGTACACGTCGGCGGTGTCGAACGTCGTGATGCCCGCGTCGAGCGCGGCCTGGACGCACGCGACGGCGGCGTCCTCCTCGACCTGGGAACCGTGGGTGATCCAGTTCCCGTACGAGATCTCGCTGACCAACAGGCCGGATCGGCCTAGGTGACGGAATTCCATGTGGGACACATTAACCAGACGCGAGAGTGTCACTCATCGGCGGCCGATCTTGTCACAGCACCGGCTTGGTGTCGGCGAGCAACCGGTCGATCTCCTCGGTCACCGCGGCCCGGCTGCCGTGCACGATGTCGATCAGCGGTTCGCCGCGCCGGTCGAGCGCGCCCCACAGCCCCTGACCACCGCCGACGAGGAATGCGACGGGGTGGATGACCAGCGCGGGGAAGCGCGGCGGCACGAGCACCCGGCCGTTGCGGTCGACCACACCCTTGCGCCCGCCGGAGTCCACGACGGCCAGTCCCTCGTCGGTGAACCCGTCGACATACCGCCCGTCGGTGAGCGCGGTCGAGAACCCGCTGTATTGCGGCGGCAACACAGTGCGACCGTTCTTGTCGATCGCGCCCCAGGCACCGCGCTTGACGGCGGCGACCCCGCCGCGGAACGGCCGTACGTCCTCGAAGCCGATGTTGATCGCGACCTCGCCGGACTTCTCGATCGCGAGCCAGTTGCCCCGCCCGTTGTGCGAGACCCAGGCCAGTCCGTCGTGGAACGACCCGACACCGAGATAGCCCAGCGAGGCGAAGATCAGCACCTCACCGGACTCGTCGATCAGCTCCCACGGCTCGGTCTCCGGCCGCCGCACCCAGGCGACACCTTCCTTGAACGGCTGCACCTCGGCGTAGCTCGGCGCGATCGCCCAGTCGAACTCCGCGTCCACGTACCCCCAGCGCTGCACTTTCTCGCTGAAGTGTGGTTTTGGCGGTTTGTGCAGTTGAAGGATCTCGTCTTCGTCGCGCGGGTAGGGACCGAGACCGTTCGTCGCCACCTTGGCCAGCACCGCGTCGAGCGCCTGCTCGGTCCGCGCGATCAGCTCCGGGTCGTCGACCTTGCGCAGGTCGAGCGCCTTCTCGAAGTGGTTGCAGGCCTCGATGTAGCGCCCCTGGTCGTAGCAGGACCGCCCGGCGTGCTCGTGCATCGTGGCCCGCAGCCGATCGGGCAACTCGGGCGAGTTGGCGAGCGCGTTGAGCCGGTCAGCCTCGGCGTAGTCACCGCGCCACTGCAACACGTGCGCCAACCGGGCCTGGGCGATCGAGATCCGGCGCAGCTCACCGGTCGCCTCGGCGTGCGCCAGCGCGAGCTTGCCATCGGACAACGCCTTGCCAAGATCGCCGAGAATCCGCGAGACGACCGCGCGCAGACTGAGTAACCGCGCCCGAGCGGCGTTGTCGGTGGCGACGTCGACCTTGGCCGTGAGCTGGTCACGGATCGACCGCAACTCGTCGGGATCCTCGACCAGTTCGCGCAACGTCTCGTGATGGAACCGCCACTGGTAGGCCGCCAGCACCTGCTCAGGGTCCTTAGGCTGTTCCGGCTTCTCCTCGTCGGGCTCCGGCGTGGCGACGACCGGGTGCAGCATCGTCGGCGCCCGCAGGGCGGTCGCGGCCCCCGCCGCGGTGCCTTCCGGCACCGGCAGCACGGTGTCCGCGGAAGCGATCTCATCGGGCTCTTCGGTGGTTTCGGTTTCATCAGGGGATACGGGCGACGGTGCGGGACTGGTCTCCTCGGCCGCACTGTCGGCCGGGGCGGCGTCCACGATCTCGGCCGTGTCCTTGACGGGCTCGGATGCTGCCGGCTCGGCCTTAGCAGCGGCGACGGGCTCTGCTTCGACCGCCCCCGGGTCCACCTCGTCGGCGCTCGTGGCGACGGACTCGGCAGCCGGCTCCGGTGCCGGTGCTGCTGCCGGTGCCGCTGCCGGCTCCGCCGGCGGGGTGGAGACCGGGCGGGTGGCCTCGTGCAGGTCGAGCCGCAGGCCGTCGACCACTGGCGGCTTCGGCTTGGCCGGCTGGTCCTTCGCGGCTGGCACGGGCTCGACGGGTTCCGCAGCCTTCTCGACCGGGTCGGCCGGCGCGGCCGCTTCGGGTTCCTCGGCCGGCACCGGTTCCTGGGCGACCTCGACCGGCACCTCTGCCGGCGGTGGCTCGACCGGTGCGGCTGCCTTGGGTGGCTCGACCGGTGCGGCCGCCTTGTTTGGCTCGACCGGTGCGGCCGTTTTGGGTGGCTCGACCGGCTGGGCTGCCTTGGGTGGCTCGACTGGCCGGGCCGCTTTGGGTGGCTCGACCAACTGGGCAGCCTTGGGCGGCTCGACCGGCTCGGCCGTTTTGGGTGGCTCAACCGGCTCGGCCACCTTGGGTGGCTCAACCGGCTCGGCCACCTTGGGCGGCTCGACCGGCTGGGCCGCTTTGGGTGGCTCGACCGGCTGGGCAGCCTTGGGCGGCTCCGCGATCTCGGTCGGCTGCTGCGGCTCGGCCGCGGCTGCCGGCTCGACCGGCGCGGCGGCCTCTTCGGCCACCGCTGCCGGCTCGGTCTTCGCGGCGGCCTCTGCTGCCACGACAGGCGACTCGTGCGGCGCGGTCGTCGCCGCGACCTCGTCGGCCGCGGCGGCGAACCAGCCGACGTCGTCGCGGGACGCCGCGGGCTCCGCGGCCGACGACTCATCGCCGACCGAGGCCGCGTGCAGTTCGTCGTCGGCCAGCCGCCGCGGGTAGGCCGGTGCCGAGTCCCCACTGCGCGGTGCCGGAACCCGCACGGCGGCGGTAGCCTCCGCCGCCCCGCTGTCCTCGACCGGCGGCAGGACGTCGCGCTCGACGGCCGGCTCAGGCGCGAACGGCGGCGGCGGTGTCGCGAGCCACGGTTCGGGCGTGCCACCGTCCCGCTCGGGCCGGCGCGGCGGAGGCGGCGACAGCGGCGCGGTCGGCAACTCGTCGACGTGCGCGGGCGGCGGAGCGATCCGTTCGCCCTGGAACGCGGCCGGTCGCCGCTCGCGGCGCGGCCCATCGGGCACGTCGACGACCGGCGGCTGCACCGGCTCCCGGAACGGCACGGGCCGTTCGTCGGCGGGCCGCACCGGCTCCCGGAACGCGGCCGGCCGCTCCTCGGCGTAGCGCGGCGGCACCGGCCGCTCGTCCCGGCGCTCCTCTGGACGCGGCGGCGCGGGCTGCTGGAAGGCGGCCGGCTGCTCCTCGCGGTAGGTCCGGCGCTCCGGCTCCGGAAAACGCTCGCGGACCGGCGGCTCCCCCCGACGCGGTCCATCCGGGTAGGCCGGCGAAACGGGCTCGACCGGCCGCTCCCGGAAGGCGGGCGAAACGGGCTCGGCCGGCCGCTCCCGGTAGGCGGGCGACCCCGGCTCGTCCCGGTAGGCAGGCGAAACGGGCTCCACCGGCCGCTCCCGGTAGCGCGGATCGCGCGGCGGTGGCCCAGCGGCCGTGCCACGCCGTTCTTCCCAGCCGCCCGGCCGATCGGCCCGCCGCGGTCCATCGCGGTCGTCGTAGGGCCCAACTCGCTCGTCGTAGCCCCGCCGGGGCCGCGTCTCGTCATGCAACGCGGCAGGCCGATCCACCTGACGCGGCGGTCCAGCCGGACGCCGTCCCGGCGCGCGCTCGTCGGGGAACGGCGGCGGCGCGTCGCGCGGGTCGACATCGCGCGGGTCGACGTCGCGGGGGTACCCAGGCGACACCGGCCCGGCCGCAACCCGCCGACCCTGCTCCCAAGGCGGCGGCCCGGACCGGTCGTCGAACGCCGGCCCACGCCCGCGTTCGTCGGCAGGACCGCGTCCCCGCTCGTCGAGGAACGCGGCCTCGCGCCCGCGGTCATCGGTGGCCCCGCGTCCGCGGTCGTCGGCCGGTCCGCGTCCGCGCTCGTCGTGGAATGCCGCTTCGCGCCCACGGTCATCGGCTGGTCCGCGTCCGCGCTCGTCGTGGAAGGCGGCTTCGCGCCCACGGTCGTCTGCTGGCCGACTCCGCCGATCATCAACGAACGCCGCTTCACGGCCACGATCGTCGGCTGGTCCGCGGCCGCGCTCGTCCTGGAAGGCGGCTTCGCGCCCACGTTCGTCCGCTGGCCCGCGTCCGCGGTCGTCGTGGAACGCCGCTTCGCGCCCGCGGTCGTCGGCTGGTCCGCGCCGGCGCTCGTCCTGGAAGGCGGCTTCGCGCCCACGTTCGTCCGCCGCTCCGCGTCCGCGGTCGTCGAGGAAGGCGGCCTCGCGGCCACGGTCGTTCGCCGACCCACGGCCGCGCTCGTCGGCACGTCCGCGTCGGCGGTCGTCAAGGAAGGTGACCTCGCGTCCGCGGTCGTCGGCGGGTCCGCGGCCGCGCTCGTCCTGGAAGGCGGCTTCGCGCCCGCGCTCGTCCGTCGGCCCACGCCCGCGGCCGTCGGCGGGCCCGCGCACTCGGTCATCCGCCGTGCCGCGGCCGCGCTCGTCGTGGAACGTGGCTTCGCGTCCGCGGTCGTCGGCGGATCCGCGTCCGCGGTCGCCCGCCGTGCCTCGGCCGCGCTCGTCGTGGAATGCGGCTTCGCGTCCGCGGTCGTCGGCGGGCCCGCGTCCGCGGTCATCCGCCGTGCCTCGGCCGCGCTCGTCGTGGAATGCGGCTTCGCGTCCGCGGTCGTCGGCGGGCCCGCGTCCGCGGTCGCCCGCCGCGCCTCGGCCGCGCTCGTCGTGGAATGCGGCTTCGCGTCCGCGCTCGTCGTGGAACGCCGCCTCGCGCGGCACGATCCGCCGCGTCGGCCCCGCCGGCGACTGCGGCCGGTCGTCCCAGCCGGGACCCGCGGGCGACTGTGGCCGATCATCCCAGCCAGGCCCGGCGGGCGACTGCGGCCGGCCGGCCCACTCCGGCCCGGGCCCCGACGGACGCCCGCCCCGGCTCCCAGGCCGCTCGTCGTAGGCCGGCCCGCGCTCGTCGAGGAACGCCGCCTCCCGCCCGCGGCGAGCGGGTGCGTCGGGAACGCGCCCACGACCTCGCCCGACGCCGTCGACCGGTGAGATCGGGTGTGGCGCGAACGGGTCGGGCATGTGTGGGTCGGTGCTGCTCGGGTCGGCCAGGCGCGGGTCGGCGTTGTAGCCCTCGTCGTCGGCCGGCTCGGGCGCCGCGCCGGCCCGGCCGCGGACCACGGCACGGCCCGCTGGGCGGCCGCCGCGCTGGGGCTTGTCACCCGGGTAGCGCTCGCCGCCGGAGGCCGACCATTCGTCGGTGCGCTCGCGTACCCAGGAAGGTTCGCCCGGCGCACTTCGCTGCGGGCCGCGGGGACCGAAACCTGGTGCTTCCGCCGGGTCGTCGACCCAGCCTGGCCCGCCGGGGCCGGGTGGCACACCGCCGGTGGGTGACCAGCCGGGTGCGGGCGGGCGGTCCTTCGCCCAGGCCCAGGGGTCGTTGGGGTCCTTGTAGCCGCTGCCGCCGCCGGAGCCCGCGTCGTTGCTGCGGCCGAGCTCGCGGAGCCAGCCGTCATCGTCGCCCCATCCGGCGTCTGGCCGGGCCTCTTCGCCGCCGCGCCGGCTGCGGCCGCGGCCGCCGTCGCGGCGCCGGCGCTCGGCGTTTTCGTTGCTCATCCGCGCCGGCCGTTCCGCCCTGCGATCCACGCGCGCGACCCGCAGTAGCGCGGTTCGCGTCGATCAATCACGGCGGGTCACCTCGTCGGAATTTGTGTCGCGCGGCATGCGCCGGCACCCCGATACTGTCATGCGGCCCGATACGGCGTATGTCGCGGATGGAGGGTAACGGCGTGGACTCGCTCACCGCCACTGTCCCTCGCACGCGTTATGCGAATGCCGCTGCTGAAACCCGCACATTCTGGGCATTAACGGTCGCCGGATTCCGCCGATACTCCACCTATCGGCAGGCCACCGTCGCCGGGGCGTTCACCAACACCGTGTTCGGCTTCCTCCGCTGCTACGTGCTCCTGGCCGTCGCGGCCGGCGCCGGCACGGCGACCGTCGCCGGCTACGACCCCGCACGCCTGGCCACCTTCGTCTGGTTCGGCCAGGGACTGCTCACCGTCGTGGCGCTCTGGGGGTGGACCGACCTCGCCCAACGGATCAGCACCGGCGACGTCGTCGCCGACCTGCTCCGCCCGATCAACCCGGTGACCAACTACCTCGCCACCGACGTCGGCCGGGCCGGGCACGCGGTGCTCACCCGCCTGCTGCCGCCGGTGCTGATCGGCCCGCTGTTCTTCCCGATCTACCTGCCGCATCGCTGGTCGACGTGGCCGCTGTTCGTCCTGTCGGTCGTGCTGGCCACCGTGCTCTGCTTCGGTTGCCGGTTCCTGGTCAACGCGAGCGCCTACTGGCTGCTCGACATCCGCGGCCCGATGATCCTGTGGACGCTGCTCTCCGGGGTGCTCGGCGGCCTCTACTTCCCGCTGCGCTTCCTGCCCGACTGGCTCATCGGCCCGCTGTGGCTGCTCACCCCGCTGCCCAGCCTGTTCCAGACGCCGCTCGACGTGCTGGTCGAGGTCGACCCGACGCCGCGCCAACTCGGCCTGATCGCGATCCAGGCCGCCTGGGCGGTCGGCCTGCTGCTGCTCTGCCGGCTGGTGCAGCGGCGGGCCGAGCGCAAGCTGGTGGTGCAAGGTGGCTGAACCCGGGGCGATGCGGGCCTACTGGGCACTGCTGCGTGGCCAGGCCAGCAGCCAGTTCTCCTACCGGGCGTCGTTCGCCGTCGACCTGGTGGCCAACGTCTGGTCCACGGCGCTCGACGTGGTCACGATCCTGGTGCTCTTCGGCGTGACCCGCACCCTCGGCGGCCTCGACCTGCACCAGGCGCTGGTGATCACCGGCATGTCGGCGTGCGCGTTCGCCACCGCCGACATGCTGGTCGGCAACGTCGAGCGGATCACCCTCTACGTCCGCACCGGCCGGTTCGACACCGTCCTCGTCCGCCCGTTGCGCGCTCTGCCCCAACTGCTGCTGCTCGACCTGCCGCTGCGCAAGCTGTCCCGCGCGGCGCTCGGCGCGGGCGTCTACCTGTTCGCGCTCGGCACCGCCGGGATCACCTGGACCCCGGCCCGGGTGCTGCTCGCCATCGTGGCGCCGGTGGCCGGCGTGGTGTTCTTCGGCGCCATGTTCGTGATCACCGCCTCGGTCGCCTTCTGGTGGACCGAGTCGGGCGAGTTCGGCAACGCCTTCACCTACGGCGGCCGCGACTTCACCAGCTATCCGGTCAGCGTCTACAGCGGGTGGTTCCGCACCGCGTTCGCGTACACCCTTGGCTTCGCCTTCGTCTCCTACTACCCGGCCCTGGCGCTGCTCGGCGTGCCCGACCCGATCGGCCTGCCGGGCTGGACCGGTTGGTGCGCGCCGCTGGTCGCGCTCGCGGCGACCGCCCTGGCCACGCTGATCTGGCGGCTGGGTCTTCGGCACTACACGAGCACGGGGTCTTGACGATGACGGTGATCGCGGCGCGCGGGTTGCGCAAGGATTTCGAGGTGAAGGTCCGGGCCGGGTGGCTGCGGCGGACCCGGCGCACGGTGGCCGCGGTCGACGGCGTCGACATCACGGTCGAGCGCGGCGAGATGGTCGGCTACATCGGGCCCAACGGCGCCGGGAAGTCGACCACGCTGAAGATGCTGACCGGGGTGCTGACGCCGAGCGGGGGAGAGGTGAGCGTCTGCGGGCTGTCGCCGGTGCGCCAGCGCACCCGGTTGGCCCGGCGGATCGGGGTGGTCTTCGGCCAGCGTTCGCAACTCTGGTGGGACCTGCCGCTGGCGGCGTCGTTCGACCTGCTGCGCCACGTCTACCGGGTGCCGCCGGCCGAGCACGCCGCCCGGCTGCGCCGCTGCCGCTCGCTGCTCGACCTCGACGCGTTCCTCGACACCCCGGTCCGCCAACTCTCGCTGGGCCAGCGGATGCGCGGCGAGTTGACCTCGGCGCTGCTGCACGGCCCCGAGGTGCTGTTCCTCGACGAGCCGACGATCGGCCTCGACGTGGTCAGCAAGCAGGCGGTCCGCGGTTTCCTGGCCGAGCTGGGCGCCGGCGGCGACGTGACGCTGATGCTCACCACCCACGACCTGGCCGACATCGAGCGGCTGTGCCGGCGATTGCTGGTCATCGACCACGGCCGGGTGGTGCACGACGGCACGATCGAGGCGCTGCACGCCCGTTACGGGTCGCGCCGGCGGGTGGTGGTCGAGCTGGACGAGCCGTTGGCGCTGCCACCCGAGGTGCCGGGCGCGACGCTGGTCGGGATAACCCCACTGCGCATCGAGTACGACCTGGAGACGGCCACCGCCGGCGAGTTGCTGGCCCGCCTGGCCGGGCTGGCGCTGCGTGAAGTGTCCATCGTGGAGCCCGACATCGAAGACGTGGTGGCCAGGCTCTACACGCGGGAGGCGGTCACGGGTGCTCCATCACCAACACCGTGAACGTGCCCGGCTCGAGCGCCTCGTAGCTGTGCGGCACGTCGCCCGCGAACATCGCGTAGTCGCCGGGTTCGAGGTCGACGGTTTCGCCGGCCGGCCCGGTCCGCAGCCGGCCCCGGGCGACCACGATGTGCTCGACGCTGCCGGGGGTGTGCGCCTCGGCAGCGCGTACGGCGCCAGGCTCGATGGTCATGATGTAGATGTCCCGGCGTGCCGCGCGGGAGCCGGCCGCGACCAGGGTGCCCGTGTAGTCGAGTTGGTCCGACTTGATCCGCGGGCCATCGCCGGCGCGGATCACCCTGAGCGCCGGGGCGGGCGGCTCGACCAGCCGGCTGAACGGCACGTCGAGCGCGACCCCGAGCGACCAGAGCGTCTCGACGCTCGGATTGCCGACGCCGTTCTCCAGTTGCGAGAGCGTCGACTTGGCGATGCCCGCGCGGCGGGCCAGTTCGGTGAGCGAGACCCCAGCCCGCTCCCGCTCGCGGCGCAAAGCGGAAGCGATGGTCGCGGCGATCGTCGGCTCGGTCACTGTTCGCTCCATCGGTCTAATCGTTCGACTTGACGAACACTAGCAGCGCCCGGCACGATCGGTAACCATGACCGCCGCCGTGCGCTCCATCCTTAGCGACCGGTCGTTGGTGCGCGACGTCGGCGCGCTGGGCCTGGCCGTGTTCGCGGTGAGCATCTCGTTCGGCGCGATCGCCGTCGCCGCCGGCATCCCCGCCGGGCTCACCATCCTGATGTCGCTGCTGGTCTTCGCGGGCGGCTCGCAGTTCCTGGCCGTCGGCCTGATAGCGGCCGGCAACCCGTTCGCCGCGATCTTCGCGGGCCTGCTGCTCAACGCTCGACACCTCCCGTTCGGCCTGGCGATCGGCGACGTGATCGGCACCCGCTGGTGGCAGCGCCTGCTCGGCGCACACCTGCTGATCGACGAGTCGGTCGCGTTTGCGCTGGCGCAGCAGGACCCGGAGCGCCGCCGCCGGGCCTACTGGGCAACCGGCTGCACCCTCTTCATCCTGTGGAACATCGGCGCGGTGCTCGGCGTCCTGCTCGGCAACGCGGGTGACCCCAACCGGCTGGGCCTGGACGCCGCGTTCCCGGCGGGCCTGTTCGCGCTGTTGCTGCCGACCTTGAAGGACCCGACGACTCGCCTGGTGGCCTTGACCGGTGCCCTGGTGGCGGTGGTCACGACCCCGATCCTGCCGGCGGGGTTGCCGGTGCTGATGGCGTTGAGCGGCCTGCTGCTGGTGGCCGTGCGCCGCCGCCGGGGCCCGCGTTCTTCGGAGGTGCCGTCATGATCCTTGCGGTGATCGTCGGGCTGGCCATCGGGACCTACGCGTTCCGCCTGGCCGGGGTGGTGCTGCGGGAACGGGTCGCCCTGCCGACCCGGGTCCAGGTCCTGCTGCCGATGGCGGCGGCCACTTTGTTGGCGGCGCTGGCGGCCACCGCCACCTTCACGGACTCCGGGGTGTTCGCCGGCGTGGCCCGGCCCGTCGGGGTGGCGGTCGGGGCGGTGCTGGCCTGGCGCCGCGCACCGTTCGTGCTCGTGGTGGTCGCCGCAGCCGCCACCGCCGCTCTGCTCCGCCTCGCCGGCGTGGAGTAGACGGGCGCTGCGCCCGGGTGGCGCGGCGCCCGGGTGGCGCTGCCTCGGCGGTGTCCTGAGGGGGCTGCCCGGAGTGGTGTTGCCTCCGAGCGGCGGTGCCCCGAGCGGGGTTGCGCCCGAGCGGCGGTGCCCCGAGCTAGCTGCCCCGAGTGGTGTTGCCGCCGACCGGCGGTGCCCCGAGCTAGCTGCCCCGAGTGGTGCTGCCTCCGAGCGGCGGTGCCCCGAGCGCGCCCGGCCCGCTTCCTCCTCGCGCTCGCCGACGGCTCGCTGCTGGTCCACCGCCCGAGGGCGGTAGAGATCGCACGGGTGCCGTCCGTCGGCGGCGAACCGACCACATTCCTATCGGGGCTCGATCGACCGCACGACATGGTGCTGCCCACGTCGGCGCGGGCGGTGCCCGGCGCGACGTCCCAGGCGGCATCGCCCGGGCGCCATCGCCCCGAGCGGGCGTGCGGCGCCGCCACGCCGTCCACGACCTACTTGAGAGGGAGATCTAGGTAAATAAATGCAGCTATAGCAGCAACTTTTTACCTAGATCTCTGGATCGGCAGTAGCCGCGCGGCGCCGTGGGGGCTCAAGGTGCCGGCTGGACCGCGGACATCGGCGGGCTTGATCGTTTGCAGCGGATCTGCACGACGGGAAGACGCGCGCATGATCATGTGTGTGGGATCTGCGCGACACGCCGCGCCAGGTGCTGATGAGCTACAGACGATCAAGCACACCCGGCCGGACGGTGCCGGCCAGGTGCAAACGATCACCGGCAGATCCGGCACGTGCGCGCCGGACTCGGCGCGGCCACCACGCTGGGGGGGTCGGCGGCGCAAGGAAGCCGGATTTGATCTCCCCTTGCTCTGCACCCCAATAGGCACCACTTGAACGCTGGTTCAGGTGGTGCGTATGTGAGGAGAGCAGTGGAGGGGGCGAGCGAGGATCAGACCTTCTCGCCGATCTTGACCGCCGGCTTGGGGACGCGCATGCGGCGGAAGGTGATCGACCGCATGATGGCGTACATGTAGAGCGACCCCATCCGCTGCTCCGTCTTCGGATAGCGCTCCCGAACCAGCCGCTTGATCTTGCGGGCGATCAGGATCGCGTCCAGGACCACGGCGATCAGCAGCACGCCCCACAGCGAGGTGGCGACGGTGCGGACCAGGTCGGGCATCGCCCCGTTGGAGCCGATCAGCACGATCAGCGCGCCGCCGAAGAAATAGGTGCCCGCCGTGCGCCGCGAGTCGACCACGTTGCGGGCCAGCTGGCGCTCCGGGCCGCGGTCGCGCGGGCCGCCCTCGGCCCGATACTCCGCCGCCGCCTCCTGGCGCAGCGTGCGCTTGCGCTCCCGGGCCTCTTCCTTGGTCAGCGCCTTCGCGCTGCCAGCGGGCTGGCGCGACGCGCCGGGGCGCTTCGGGGTCTCCCGGCCCTTGGCCGGCGTGTAGTTCTTGGGACGCGCGGAATCCGACGTCTCGGGAGTCCCAGTGGACTCCTCGGTCACGTCAGTGGACTTGCGGCGAAACAGCGACTGCACGGGATGCCCTTCTGCGGCGCGGTGCTTACCAGAAGGTT
Organism: Asanoa ferruginea; assembly: GCF_003387075.1. Lineage (NCBI taxonomy): Bacteria > Bacillati > Actinomycetota > Actinomycetes > Micromonosporales > Micromonosporaceae > Asanoa > Asanoa ferruginea. The sequence continues at coordinate 8,855,638 of NZ_QUMQ01000001.1, read as the reverse complement.
AACCAAGCCGAAGCCGGCGCGACGAGCCGACCCCAAGATCAGCTCGCCGTGCGTCAATCAATAAAACGTCAAGGCCGCTCGACGTGCGCGCCCAAAGCCGACAGCTTGCTCTCGAAGTCTTCGTAGCCCCGGTTGATCAGGTCGACCCCGTAGACCCGGGAGGTGCCCTCGGCCGCCAGCGCGGCGATCAGGTGGCTGAAACCGGCCCGCAGGTCGGGGATCACCAGGTCGGCCGCGTGCAGCTTGGACGGGCCGGCGATCACCGCGGAGTGCTTGAAGTTGCGCCGGCCGAACCGGCACGGGGTGCCGCCCAGGCAGTCGCGGTAGACCTGGATCGTCGCGCCCATCGTGTTGAGGGCCTCGGTGTAGCCCAGGCGCTGCTCGTACACCGTCTCGTGGACGATCGAAAGGCCCCTCGCCTGGGTCAGCGCGACCACCAGCGGCTGCTGCCAGTCGGTCATGAAACCAGGGTGTACGTCGGTCTCGAGCGCCACCGCGCGCAGCTCGCCGCCCGGGTGCCAGAACCGGATGCCGCCCTCGGTGCCCGGCGAGCCGGCCCGCGGGGGCAGGGTGTCGGTCACCTTGTATTCGCCGCCGATCGAGCGGAAGACGTTGAGGAACGTCATCATGTCGACCTGCTGGGCGCCGAGCACCTCGATCTCGCCCCGGGTGGCCAGCGCGGCCGCGGCCCAGGACGCCGCCTCGATGCGGTCGGGGATCGGCCGGTGGGTGTAGCCGCTCAGCCGCGGCACGCCCTCGATCTCGATCACCCGGTCGGTGTGCACCGTGATGATCGCGCCCATCTTCTGCAGGACGCAGATCAGGTCGATGATCTCGGGCTCGACCGCCGCGTTGCGCAGTTCGGTGACGCCGTTGGCGAGCACCGCGGTCAGCAGCACCTGCTCGGTCGCGCCGACGCTGGGGTAGGGCAGCTCGAACTTGGTGCCGTGCAGGCCCGCGGGCGCGGTCAGGTGCATGCCCTCGGGGGTCTTGTCGACGACCGCGCCGAACTCGCGCAGCGCCTGGATGTGGAAGTCGATCGGGCGCGGGCCGATGTGGCAGCCGCCCAGGTCGGGGATGAACGCGTGGCCCAGCCGGTGCAGCAGCGGGCCGCAGAACAGGATCGGGATGCGGCTCGAACCGGCGTGCACGTTGATCTCGTCGGTCGACGCGCGCTCGACGTTGGCCGGGTCGAGGATGAGCTCGCCGTCTTCGGCGCCGTCGGTCACCTTGACGCCGTGCACGCCCAGCAGGCCGCGCACCACCTCGACGTCGCGGATCCGGGGCACGTCGAACAACCGGCTCGGCTCGTCACCGAGCAGCGCCGCCACCATCGCCTTGGAGACGAGGTTCTTGGCTCCGCGTACCCGGATCTGACCGTGCAGGGGCGTGCCGCCGTGTACGACCAGGACGTCATCGGGCAAGGCAACCTCCGGGGGCAGGCTGCGATCCGACGGAGGGCCGTAACCCTGACGCGGTATCGCGGGTTGATCGGGAGTGGCGCCCGGGCAGCATAGCGCTCGGTGATGGGCGTGGGGCCACACACACCGGGTTGTCTGGCACGAAATCAGGACGACTGTGGCACCCGGTAATGCCGGGCGCCACTGACAGTTATGGCAGGGCGAGCATCTGGTCCAACGCGGACCGGGCCTCGGCGGCGGTCTTCGGATCGACCGTGATCTGGTTGACCAGCCGGCCCTCGGCGAGCTCCTCCAGCGCCCACACGAGGTGGGGCAGGTCGATGCGGTTCATCGTGGAGCAGTAGCAGACCGTGCGGTCGAGGAACATGATCTGCTTGTCGGGGTGCGCGAGCCCGAGCCGGCGAACCAGGTTGAGCTCGGTGCCGATCGCCCACGCCGAACCGGCCGGGGCGTTCTCGATCGTCTTGATGATGTATTCGGTCGAGCCGACGTAGTCGGCCGCCGTCACCACGTCGTAGCGGCACTCGGGGTGGACCAGCACGTTGACGCCCGGCACCCGCATCCGCACCTCGTCGACGGACGACTTGGTGAACCGGCCGTGCACCGAGCAGTGCCCGCGCCAGAGCAGCATCTTGGCCTCGCCGAGCTGCGCCTGGGTCAGGCCGCCCTGTGGCTTGTGCGGGTCGTAGAGCAGGCAGTCGTCGGCGTCGAAGCCCATCTCCAGCACGCCGGTGTTGCGGCCGAGGTGCTGGTCGGGCAGGAAGAGCACCCGCTGGCCGCGCTCGAACGCCCAGGTCAGCGCCGTCTTGGCGTTGGACGACGTGCAGACCACGCCGCCGTGGCGACCGACGAAGCCCTTGATGTCGGCCGACGAGTTCATGTAGGTGACCGGCACCGTCGAGTCGGCGACACCGGCGTCGACGAGCGCCTCCCAGGCCGCCTCGACCTGCTGGAGCTGCGCCATGTCGGCCATCGAACAACCGGCGGCGAGGTCGGGCAGGATCACCTTCTGCGCGTCGGTGGTGAGGATGTCGGCGGACTCGGCCATGAAGTGCACGCCGCAGAACACGATGAACTCGGCGTCGGGCCGGGCCGCGGCCTCGCGGGCCAGCTTGAACGAGTCGCCGGTCACGTCGGCGAACTGGATGACCTCGTCACGCTGATAGTGGTGGCCGAGGACGAAAACCTTCGACCCGAGCTTCGCCTTGGCGGCGGTGGCACGGGCCACGAGATCGGGGTCGCTCGGCGCGGGCAGCTCGCCCGGGCAGTCGACACCCTTCTCCGACGACGGGTCGGCGCCACGCCCGAGCAGCAGCAGGGCGGTCGCCGTGTTGGCGGGTTCGGTCCAGGTCGACGTCACCGATCAATCTTCCCACCGCGACGCCCGCCCTCGGTGGGCCGGCCGCTGTGGGCTGTCACACTGCCTCAATGCGGATTCTGGTCTGCCCCGACAAGTTCGCCGGCACGCTCGGCGCGCCCGCGGTGGCGGAGGCGGTCGTCGCCGGCTGGCGGGAGCAGGCGCCGGCCGACGAGCTGACCGTTCGTCCTCTTTCCGACGGCGGCCCGGGGTTCGTCGAGGTGCTGGCCGGGCCGGTCGGCGGCACCCTGCTCCCGGTGCGCACCACCGACCCGCTGGGCCGCCCGGTCGAGGCGCAAATACTGATAAGCCCGGACAAGCAGACGGCGTACGTGGAGAGCGCGCAAGCGTGCGGGCTGCACCTTGTCGAGGGCGCGGAGCGCGATCCCAAGGTGACGACCTCCTACGGCCTGGGCGTGCTGATCCTGGCCGCCGTCGAGGCCGGGGCCAGGACGGTCGTGATCGGCCTCGGCGGCTCGGCCACCAACGACGGTGGAGCCGGCATGCTGGCCGCCCTGGGCGCCGCGCCGCTGGACGAGACCGGTGCCGCCCTGCCCTATGGCGGTGCCGCGCTGGCCCACGCCGACCGGCTCGGCGGCCTGCCGATGATCCGCGGCGCCATCTTGGTCGCGGCCACCGACGTCGACAACCCGCTGATCGGGCTGCACGGCGCGTCCAGCGTCTACGGCCCGCAGAAGGGCGCCGACCGCGCCGACGTGCTGTTGCTCGACGCCGCGCTCGAGCGCTTCGCCGGCGTACTCGTGAAGGATCTGCCGAACTGCCCACCCGACCTGGCCGCGCTGCCGGGTGCCGGTGCGGCCGGTGGCCTCGGCGCGGCGGTGCTCGCGCTCGGCGGCCGCTGCGAATCGGGCATCGGGCTGGTGACCAGGATGATCGGGCTGGAATCGGCCCTCGACGCCGCCGACCTGGTGATCACCGGTGAGGGCTCCTTCGACCACCAGTCGCTGCGCGGCAAGGTGGTCGCCGGGGTGGCCGGCGGCGCCCGCGACCGGGGCCTGCCCTGCGTCGTGCTGGCCGGCCGGGTCAGCACCGGGCGCCGGGAGGCGGCCAACGCCGGTGTGACCGAGACCTACAGCCTGGTCGAGCACTTCGGCGACGAGGCGGAGGCGATGGCCCGCCCGGCTGATGGCCTGCGTGAACTCGCTTCGCGACTCGCCCGCCAATGGTCCAGGTAGTGACATTGACCTCATCCGGCCCAGGAACGGCCCCGGCGGTAAGATTTGGTGGCGACCCTGATGGGGAATGCCCGGCCAACGGGCTAGCGTTGGTCACAGAGACCACGTTGGTCCGAGGGACCGGCGATCGCAGCGAGCAGGGAGATCCCACGTGACCACTTCAGCGCAGACCGGGTCGGCCGAGACCACGGCTACGACCGTCGTCCTCACCGACTTCGCGGCGGTGAAGGTGAAGGCCCTGATCGAGCAAGAGGGCCGCGACGACCTGCGGCTCCGCGTGGCCGTGCAGCCCGGTGGCTGCTCCGGCCTTCGTTACCAGCTCTTCTTCGACGAGCGCTCGCTCGACGGTGACGTCGTCAGCGACTTCGGCGGTGTCGAGGTCGTCGTCGACCGGATGAGCGCGCCCTACCTGGCCGGCGCCACCATCGACTTCGCCGACCGGATCGACGCGCAGGGCTTCACGATCGACAACCCCAACGCGTCCAACTCGTGCGCGTGCGGCGACTCGTTCCACTAAGTCGCACCAACCTCCAAACGAACGGGGCCGCCTTCTTCGGCGGTCCCGTTCGTCGTGTCTGACCGGCCGGTAAGCTACCCCGCGCTGTGACTCGTCCACTGACCCCGAGGGCCCACATGAAGATCGCCGTTAGCGGCTCGATCGCCACCGACCACCTCATGCATTTCCCCGGTCGGTTCGCCGACCAGCTGCTCGCCGACCAGCTCCACAAGGTGTCGCTCTCGTTCCTGATCGACGACCTGGTGGTGCGGCGCGGCGGGGTGGCGGCCAACATCGCCTTCGGGATGGCCCGGCTCGGCCTGCGTCCGGTGCTGGTCGGCGCGGTGGGCACCGACTTCGACGACTACCGGGCCTGGCTCGAGCGGCACGGCGTCGACTGCGACTCGGTGCACGTCTCCGACGTGCTGCACACCGCGCGCTTCGTCTGCACCACCGACGAGGACATGTGCCAGATCGCGTCGTTCTACGCCGGCGCGATGAGTGAGGCCCGCAACATCGAGCTGGCACCGGCCAACGACCGGGTCGGCGGCTTCGACCTGGTGCTGATCAGCGCCGACGACCCCGCGGGCATGGTCCGCCACTCGCAGGAGTGCCGCTCCCTCGGCTACCGCTTCGCGGCCGACCCGTCGCAGCAGCTCGCCCGGATGGGCGGCGACGACATCCTCCAGCTCATCGACGGTGCCGCCTACCTGCTCACCAACGACTACGAGAAGTCGCTGCTGGAGAGCAAGACCGGCCTCACCGACGCCGAGGTGCTCGACCGGGTCGAGGTGCGGGTGACCACGCTGGGCAAGAACGGCGTGGAGATCACCGGTAGGCACATGGAGCGCATCCATGTGCCGATCGCCCGCGACGTGCAGCCGGTCGACCCGACCGGCGTCGGCGACGGCTTCCGGGCCGGTTTCTTCGCCGGCCTGTCCTGGGGCCTCGACCTCGAGCGCTCGGCACAGATCGGCTCGCTGCTCGCCGGGCTCGTCCTCGAGGGCGCCGGCGGCCAGGAATACGAGCTGCGCCCCGAGATCTTCCTCAAGCGGCTGGGCGACTCCTACGGGCCCGAGGCCGCCGACGACGTACGACCGCACCTCCAGGGGTGAACCCCCGGCTGGTCGTCTTCGCCGGCCTGCCCGGGGTCGGCAAGAGCACCCTCGCGGCGCGGGTCGGCTCCGTGCTGCCCGCGCCCGTGCTCGCCGTCGACGCGGTCGACCGGGTGCTGCGCGGGCACGAGATCGTCGAGAAGCGCCCGGGCGTCGCGGCCTACGGCGTGGTCGCCGCCCTGGCCGAGGCGCAACTGACGCTGGGCCTCGACGTCGTCGTCGACGCGGTCAACGGCGTCGCCGCGGCCCGCGAGAACTGGCCGGCGCTCTGCGAGCGGACCGGCGCGGCGCTGCGGATCGTCGAGGTCTGGTGCGCCGACATGGAGGAGCACCGGCGGCGGGTCGAGGCCCGGCACGCGGCGGCGCCGGTCAACCCCGACTGGGAGCAGGTCGTGCTGCGGATGGCCGACTACGAGCCCTACATCGGCCGCCGCCTGGTGGTCGACACCTCGTCCCCGGGCGACCCCTTGGACGGCACGCTTTCCTGGATCCGCGACTAGCTCTCCCGGCGCACGTCGAAGGCGTGCGGCTCGGGGGAGCCCGCGTAGTGCTGGCCGCGCATCCGGCACCAGGCCGGGATGTCGGAAGCCGCGGCCGGGTCGTCGGCCAGCACCCGCAGCGTGGCGCCGACCGGCAGCTCCGGCAGCCGGCGGGCCAGCGCGATCACCGGCAGCGGGCAGCGCTGCCCACGGCAGTCGAGCGTTTCCAAGATCACAGATTCCCCACCCCCGCCTCGGCGCGCAGGTCGGCGACGACGCCCGGCAACTCGGCCAGGAAGCGGTCGACCTCGGCATCCGTGCTGTCCCGGTGCAGCGAGATCCGTACGTTGCCGTGCGACAGCACACCCATCGCGACCAGCACGTGGCTCGGCGTCAGCGTCGAGCTCGTGCACGAAGAGCCGGAGGAGACGGCGAAGCCGCGCCGGTCGAGCGCGTGCAGCAGCGCCTCGCCGTCGACGTAGAGACAGGAGAACGTCACCAGGTGTGGCAGCCGGTCGACCGGATCGCCGACCACCTCCACATCGGGCACCGTGGCGGCCACCGTGGACCGGATCCGGTCGACCAGCGCCCGGTGCCGCTCCGCCAGCGCGGCCGCCTCCGTGGTCGCCGCCCGCAGCGAGGCTGCGGCCGCCACGATCGCCGGCAGGTCGGCGGTGCGGTCGGTGCGGTCGTCGGTCGGGCCCGGCAGCAGAAAACGAGTGCCCTTGCGCACAACCAACAGCCCGACCCCGGGCGGTCCGCCCCATTTGTGGGCACTCGCGGTGAGCAGCGACCAACCCTCCGGCACCGGCACCCGGCCGACCGACTGCGCGGCGTCCACATAGAGCGGCACACCGTGCTGGCCACACGCCTCAGCCGCTGCCGCGACCGGCTGCACGGTGCCGACCTCATGGCTGGCAGTGATCAGCGCGGCGAGCGCGGTGCCGGGTCGTGCGACGGCCGCCGTGAACGCCTCGAGGTCGATCCGGCCGGACCGGTCGACACCGACCTCGTGCACGCGGCCGCCCGCGGCGACGTGCTGCTCAGCGGCGTGCAGCACGGCCGAATGCTCGATCGCGGAGTGCGCGAAACCGCTGCCCACGCGGGCCCGGCCGGCCAGTCCGCCGAGCACGGCCGCGTGCGCCGCCGCGGTGCCGCCGGCGGTGAACGACAGCTCGTCCGGGCGTACCCCCAGCGCATCTGCCGTTGCCCCTCTGGCCGCGTCGAGCAACTGGCGGGCCCGCCGGGCGCGGGAATAGAGCCGGGCCGGATCGGCCCAGCCGTCGTCGAGCGCCGCCGCGAATGCCTGCCGTGCGGCCGGGTGCAGCGGTGCCGCGCTCGCGGTGTCGAAGTAGGCCTCGGTAACCCCCACGATCAAACGTTATCCCCGGCGCCGCGCCGACCCCCGGAGCGCTATGCGGACCTTGGTCGAGTAATCTGCGACCGTCGGTGACGGCAGGTACGAGAGGGGCAGGACCACAAGGTGTCCGCTAAGCGTTCGAAAGCGCGGCCGGCAGTCGTCCGGTTGGCCGCCTTCGCCGTCACCGGTGCGGTGCTGGTGCTGCTGTCCGGTTGCGACGTCGGCAGTCACGTCGACGGTTTCGGTTGGCCGCAGAATGGCATCACCGAGCAGTCCAAGCGGATGTACGACCTGTGGATCGGCTCGGTTGTCGCGGCGCTGATCGTCGGTGTCTTCGTCTGGGGCCTGATCTTCTGGTGCGTGATCCGCTACCGCAAGCGTGGCGAGAAGCTGCCGGTGCAGACCCGGTTCAACATGCCGATGGAGTTCCTCTACACCATCGCTCCGGTGCTGGTCGTGTCGGTGCTCTTCTACTACACGGCGATCGTGCAGACCGACATCAACCGCACGACCACCAACCCGGCCGTGACCGTCGAGGTCGAGGCGTTCAAGTGGAACTGGCAGTTCAACTACCAGGACGGCCCGACCGAGGGCAGCCGGGTTGGCAAGACCGTCACGTCCACCCTGGGCACCACCGAGATCATCCCGGTGCTGGTGCTGCCGACCGGCCGCACGATCCGGTTCGAGGAGACCAGCCGCGACGTCATCCACTCGTTCTGGGTGCCCGAGCTGCTGTTCAAGCGAGACGTGTTCCCGGGCAACGTGCGCAACGTCTTCGAGGTCACGATCGACCAGACGGGCGCCTACGTCGGCCGCTGCGCGGAACTCTGCGGCACCTACCACTCGATGATGAACTTCGAGCTGCGCGCCGTCTCCGGCGCCGACTACGACAAGTTCCTCGCGGCGAAGCAGGCCGGCCAGAGCACCCAGCAGGCCCTCCAGTCGATCGGCCAGGACCCGCTGGCGTCGACTACGTCGCCCTTCCCGACGCGACGTGACCAGTCGAACTTCAACCCGGGCGGCACCGCCGCCGGCACGGGGAGCTGAGAGGCCGCCATGCGCACCGAATGGAAACTGTTCAGCGTCATCTCGGCGTTCCTGTTCGCCGCCACGTTCGTGTACGCGTTCTGGACCAACGCACAGACCCAGGGCATCGACTGGGTGGGCACGGTCGCGCTGGCGCTGAGCTTCCTGCTCACAACGATGTGCGGCGGCTTCTTCTGGTTCGTCAGCCGCCGCATCGAGCCGCGCCCGGAAGACCGCTCCGACGGCGAGATCGCCGACGGCGCGGGCGAGATCGGCTTCTTCAGCCCGGGCAGCTACTGGCCGTTCGGGATCGCCCTGGCCGCCACGATCGCGGGCCTCGGCCTGGTGTTCTGGCAGGTGTGGCTCCTGGCCATCGGCCTGATCTCCGTCATCATGACCGCCTGCGGCCTGATCTTCGAGTACTACACCGGCACCCGCCGCACCGCGGAGCACTGAGCTTCTTCTTAAAGGCCGGCCCCTTATCGGGCCGGCCTTTTTCTTTGCCCGGGTCCGCTTCGGTCCGGACCGCTGCTCCCGCCGGGGATCGCTTCGCTTGCCTGGTCCGCGGTTTGATGCGGGGCTTCGCCCCGGACCCCACCGGGGCGCTGCCCCGGCCCCGGCCGCTCGAAGAAGATGCCAGCCCGTGGGGGCGGATCTCCTCGTCGGGCTTCGCTTAGGGCACCAGGATCTGCGGATGGGGACAAGGTCGTTCGTCCAGTAGGGCGCTCCACCTTGTCCCCATCCGCAGATCCTGGTTTGTGGGCTGCGCCCGACGAGGAGATCCGCCCTACAGTGCGGGTTGGTGTGTGGTTCTGCTTGACGCTGCCGGCGGGGTGCGACGAAATGTGCGGCGTCTGCCGCGACTCACCGCCACCCGCCACGACCTCGCGTTCGCATTGCCGCTGGGCTGCCTCGCGCGGCCTGCGCCCGAGCGGGCGGCACGACGAGCCGCTTGCCTCGAGCGCCACCGCCCCGCGCGGCTGCGTCGGGCGAGCCGCACACACGAACCGCGGGCTCGCGCCCGCCGGCTCGCGCCTTGCGCGGCTGCGTCGGGCGACCCGCACACACGGAGACGGCTCGCGCCTCGCGCGCCGCCGCCTCCGTGCGGCTGCGTCGGGCGAGCCGCAAGCACGAACCGCCGGCTCGCGCTTTGCTCGGCTGCGTCGGGCGATCCCCAAACACGAGCCGCCGGCTTGCGCCCGCCGGCTTGCGCCCGCCGCTTCGCGCGCGGCCCCGTGCTTAGCGGCTCGCTCCGAGCGGCGTGCCCGGAGCATGCCGCACTGTGCAGCCGCGGGCTTCGCGCGCCGCTGACTTCGCGTGGCCTGGGCACCAGCGCCGGCTATAACGGCGTGGCGGAATCGACACGCCGGGCCTACACGAGATCTAGGAAAATGGATGTAGCTATAGCTACATCCATTTTCCTAGATCTGCAGAATCGGCCGCCGCGGCCCGCTGTGATTGGCGTCCAACACGATTCGCCACGTGTTCTTGATCATGTGTGTCGGGTCTGGGTGGTCCAGGGACTCTGTCGTGATCAGGTGTGCCCGATCTGCGCGAGACGCCGGGCTGGGTGTTGATGAGCTGCAAATGATCATGCGGAGGCGACGTTCCGGCGCTGATCGGATGCAAACGATCACCGACCGTCAGGCCGAGCCGGCCGCCGCCAGGCCCCGCGGGCTACAGGCCTTCGGCGCGGGCAACCTTCGCGACCGACACCCAGTGGTCCAGGAGGGTCGCTGCCGCGCCGGTGTCGACTGCCGTGGCCACGCGGTCCAATGCGGCTGCCAGAGCCGGCTCCAGGTCGCTGGTGGCGCCGGCGTGTGCGACCAGCGCGGCCGCGGCGTTGATCAGGGTGGCGTCGCGGACCGGGCCCTTTTCGCCGGCGAATACGCGGCGGGCCGCGTCGGCGTTGAAGGTGGCGTCGCCGCCGCGTAGGTCGCCGGGCTCTGAGCGGGGGAGACCCAGGTCGACCGTGTCCAGGCGGGTCTCGTGGACCGCGCCCTCGCGGGCCACCCACACCCGGGTGGGCGCTGCCGTGCTGATCTCGTCGAGGCCGTCTTCGCCGCGGACCACCAGCACCGAGTCGCCGCGGGCCGCGAACACCGCGGCCATTACCGGCGCCATCCGGTCGTCGAAGCAGCCGACCAGGCCGGAGCGCGGCCGCGCCGGGTTGCTCAGGGGGCCCAGGAAGTTGAAGGCGGTGGGTACGCCGATCTCGCGCCGGGTCGGGCCGGCGTGCCGCATGCCCGGGTGGAAGCGGGCCGCGAAGCAGAAGCCGATGCCTGCCTCAGTCACGGTGCGGGCCACCCCGGCCGGGCCCAGCTCGAGTGGGATGCCGAAGTGTTCGAGCAGGTCGGCGGTGCCGCACAGGGACGACGCGGCGCGGTTGCCGTGTTTGACGACCCGGACGCCGGCCGAAGCGGCCACGATCGCCGCCATCGTCGAGATGTTGACCGTGTGGGCCCGGTCGCCGCCGGTGCCGACCACGTCGACCGCGTCGGCGCGGATCTCCTCGGGCAGGTCGACGGTGACCGAGGCGGCGAGCATCGCCTCGACCAGGCCGGCCACCTCGCCCGGCGTCTCGCCCTTGGCCCGCAGCGCCATCACGAACGCGGCGATCTGGGCCGGGGTGGCCGCGCCGGCCATGATCTCGCCCATCGCCCAGGCGGTGTCGGGCGTCGCTAGCTCCTCGCCGCGCAGCAGCGCGGTGAGCAGGTGGGGCCAGGTCCGATCGCCCATGCCGGGCCTCCCGTGGCGGGCCAGAGGTGTCGGGTGAAAGGTCAGGCGGCGGTGACCGGGCCGCCGGCCGCGTAGGAACGCAGCATCGCCGCGACGGTGCGGCCGGTCTCGATCGGGTCGAGCGGGAACATCAGGGTGCCCTCGACCTGGGCGTAGGCGGCCAGCCAGCGGTCGGCGGCCCGCGCGATCACCACGCACACGGGCGGGGAGGCGTTGGGGCGGTCGTCCTTGATCTGCCGGGCCAGGCCCAGGCCGCCGGCCGGGGTCGCCTCGCCGTCGAGCAGCATCAGGTCGATCTCGTAGTCGTCGACCAGGCGGACGCAGGCGTCGTAGTCGTCGGCCTCGACGAACTCGACCTGCAGGTCAGCAGCGGGTCGGGTGCCCACGGCCAGGCGCATGCGGTCGCGCACCTTGGGGTCGTCGCTGTAGAGCAGGACGGTGTACGTGCGGTCGGTCATCGAAAGGCTCCCACGTGTTTAGTCGCGCGCCGCCGATCGTACCGTCGCGTCGTTTTGATCTTGAGCCCGCTCCCGGGCCTCCTGGCGATCGAGCTCCCGGTCGACCCGGCGGGCCTCCCGCTCGGAGGCTTTGATCCACTGCACCACCAGCACCGCGATCATCGTCACACTGACGAACTCGCCGCCCGCCCAGAGGATGCCGCCGGCCGCTTTCTGGTCGTCGAACGGGTTGACCCAGTCCAGGTGCAGTGACGGGTAGTAGTCGCCGCCGAGCAGCGTGGTGCTCTGCATGATGGTCAGGCCGAGCACCGTGTGGAACGGCACCGAGAGCAGCATCAGCAGCGCGCGGGCCGGGTAGGGCCAGCGGCCGGGCAGCGGGTCGAGGCCGAGCAGCGGCCAGAAGAACAGGCAGCCGACGAGGATGAAGTGCGCGTGGGTCAGCTCGTGCAGCCAGGTGTGCCGCAGGGTCTGCTCGTAGAGGCCGGTGAAGTAGAGCGCGAACGGCGTGGCGATGAACAGGCCGAACGCCACCAGCGGGAAGGTGAACACCTTGGCGACCCGGCTGTGCACCACGGCGAGCAGCCGGCGACGCGGCGCGCCGTGCAGCGTGCGCAGGGCCAGCGTCATCGGCGCGCCCAGCGCGAGGAAGATCGGCGCGACCATGGAGAGCACCATGTGCTGCACCATGTGGACGGAGAGCAACGTCTCGTCATAGGCGTGCAGGCCACTGACCGTAACCGAGGCGATACCGCCAAGGCCGGGAAACAGGAAGAAAAGCGTGCGCGAGACCGGCCAGCGGTCGCCGCGCGTCCGCAGCTTGTGCACACCGTAGAGGTAGACGCCGGCCGCCACGACCAGCACGACCGCGATCCAGCTATTGAGCCGGATCTCCGTGAAGACCTCCGCCACGCTGAATGGCGGCGGCGTTTCTGCCAGGACCACGTCGTCAGGCTAGTCCGGGGTGGCTTGCGGCAATTTGCCGGGCCGCGACGCGCCGGGCGCACCCCCGCGATCGTCTTCGCTCGTAGGGCGCAATAATGACCGCGTGACTGCGGCCCCAGCGATCGACAAGAGCCGGATCCATTCCCTGACTAGACCAAACATGGTCAGCGTGGGAACCATCGTCTGGCTCTCCAGCGAACTGATGTTCTTCGCGGCTCTGTTCGCGATGTACTTCTCGATCCGCGCCGCGGCGCCACAGCTCTGGGCGGAACATACGCCCGAGTTGAACGTGCCCTACGCGACGACGTTCACGGTCATCCTGGTGCTCTCGTCGATCACCTGCCAGATGGGCGTGTTCGCGGCCGAGCGCGGTGACGTCTTCAAGCTGCGGCAGTGGTTCACCCTGACGTTCCTGATGGGTCTGACCTTCCTGTGCGGCCAGCTCTTCGAATACCACAAGCTGGTCGGCGAAGGCATTAAGATCAACACGGACGGTTACGGCTCCATGTTCTACCTGACCACCGGCTTCCACGGGCTCCACGTGGCCGGCGGTCTCATCGCCTTCATCATCTACATGATCCGGACGACGATGGGGCGCTTCACCCCGGCGCAGGCCACGTCCGCCATCGTCGTGTCCTACTACTGGCACTTCGTCGACGTCGTCTGGATCGGACTCTTCCTCATGATCTACGGTCTCCAGTGATCATGAGCGTCACGTTTCCGACCCCCGCGTCGTCCCAGGGACAAGGTCGCACACCCGTGAAGGACAAAGCCTGATGACATCTCCGCACCGGTCCGGCGGTCTGCTCGCCCGGATGCGCAGTCGGCGCGCCGTGCCGCGGAGCCGGGCCCGCCGCCGGGTGGGTTCGGCCCTCCGGTTGATCGCGGCCCTCGCGCTGGCCGGCGGCCTCTACACCGCGTTCGCACCGGCGATCTCCGCCCAGGACGCGCCGCTGTCGCCGGCCGCCATGGAGGGCAAGGCGCTGTTCGACAACAGCTGCATCAGCTGCCATGGCATGAACGGCCAGGGCATCGAGGGTCGCGGCCCGAGCCTGATCGGCGTCGGCGCCGCCTCGGTCGAATTCCAGGTCGGCACCGGCCGCATGCCGCTCGGCTCGCAGAACGCGCAGGCGCTCGAGAAGCCCCCCGTCTTCGACGAGGAGCAGACCCGGCAGATCGCGCAATACGTGCAGGAGCTCGGCGGTGGCCCGGCGCTTCCGGACGGTGACAACCTGCACTCGGGCGGTGACGTCGCGGCGGGTGGCCAGATCTTCCGGCTCAACTGCTCGTCGTGCCATGCCTTCGGTGGCGGTGGCGGCGCGCTGTCGTCGGGCAAGTTCGCGCCCCGGCTCAGCGACACCACCGACCGGGTCATCTGGGCCGCGATGCTCTCCGGCCCGCAGAACATGCCGGTCTTCGGCGACAACCAGCTCACTCCGGAGCAGAAGCGCGACGTGGTCGCCTATGTGCAGGAGACGCTGAAGGACCGCGACCCGGGCGGCTTCAACCTCGGCCGGCTCGGCCCGACGACGGAGGGCCTGGCGGTCTTCGTCGTAGGCATGACCGCGCTGATCTTCACGGCACTGTGGATTGCGGGGAAGTCATGAGTGTCCAGACCACCGGGTCCAACGGCAACGGCCACGGGTCGTCCGTTCCGGAGGAGATCGATTACGACGACCCGCGTACGACGCGCTTCGAGAAGGTCAAGGCGGCCGCCCGCCAGGACGGCGTCGAGATCGTGCACTACGAGCCGCAATACCCCGAGAAGGGTTCCCGGCTCGAGCGCCGGATGAACCGCACGGTCTCGCTGTTCTTCCTGCTCACCGGCCTGTTCGGCACCGCCTTCGTGGTGCTCTACATCGTCTGGCCCTGGCGCTACAAGACCGGCGACTCGCTTTACAAGCTCTACACGCCGCTGCTCGGCGTGACGCTCGGCCTGATGTTCCTGTTCATCGCGTTCGGCATCCTGACCTGGGGCAAGAAGCTGCTGCCCAAGGAGGTCTCGATCCAGGACCGGCACGACGGCGGCGCCCCCGAGAGCGACCGCCGGGCGGTCGGCCAGACGCTGACCTACATGGTCGAGGAGCTCGGCGTGAAGCGGCGCCCGCTGCTCGGGCTCGCGGCCGCCGCCGGTCTCGCACCGGTCGCGGTGGTGATCGCCGCCCCGATCATCGGTGGCCTGATCAAGAACCCACACGCCGACAACCAGATGTTCACCACCGGTTGGGCGCCGATCAAGGAGCCCAACGGCGGCACCCGGCTGGTCCGGATGACCCGCGACGACGGCACCCCGATCCGCCCGGCCGACGTGAGCGTCGGCGGTCAGATGACGGTCTTCCCCGGCATCCCCGAGGGCGCGACGAACGCACACGCCGACTCGCCGACGCTGCTGATCCACCTGCGGCCCGACGACGCCGCGGTGGCCCGGGCCAGCAACGCGCAGGGCCTGCCGCACGACAGCTACAACCGCACCGGCTTCATGTACGGCGACTTCATCGCGTTCTCGAAGATCTGCACCCACGCGGGTTGCCCGGCGAGCCTCTTCGAGCAGCAGACCAACCGCCTGCTCTGCCCGTGCCACCAGTCGCAGTTCCAAATCACCGAGAACGCCAAGCCCGTGTTCGGCCCCGCGAGCCGGAGCCTTCCGCAGCTTCCGCTCGGGGTGGATGACGAGGGATACTTCGTGGCGAGGTCGGACTACCTGGCTACCGTCGGACCTGACTTCTGGGAGCGGCCGTGAAGCGCCGAAAGATTGACCTGAAGACCCTGCCGGCGAAGGCCGGCAACGAGGTCGAGGACCGGCTCGGCGTAGCCACCCCGCTGCGCGGCATCATCAACAAGGTCTTCCCCGACCACTGGTCGTTCCTGCTGGGCGAGATCGCGCTCTTCTCGTTCATCGTCCTGCTGCTGACCGGCACGTTCCTGACGCTCTTCTTCGAGCCTTCGCTCAAGGAGGTCGTCTACGACGGCAGCTACGCACCGCTGCGCGGCGTGCACATGTCCGCCGCTTACGCGTCGTCGCTCGACCTGTCGTTCGACGTCCGCGGCGGTCTGGTCATGCGCCAGATGCACCACTGGGCCGCGCTGGTCTTCATGGCCGCGATCATCGTGCACATGCTGCGCATCTTCTTCACCGGTGCGTTCCGCAAGCCGCGCGAGATCAACTGGATCATCGGCTCGCTGCTGTTCTGGATCGGCTTCCTCGCCGGCTTCACCGGCTACTCGCTCCCCGACGACGCGCTGTCCGGCACGGGCCTGCGGATCGCCTCGGCGATCCTGCTGTCCATCCCGCTGATCGGCACTTGGGCGACCTCGTCGATCTTCAACGGCGAGTTCCCGGGCGACATCATCATCAGCCGGTTCTTCATCGTCCACGTGCTGCTGATTCCGGCGATCCTGCTGGCGTTGATCACCGTCCACCTGGCGCTGGTGTTCAAGCAGAAGCACACCCAGTGGCCCGGCCCCGGCCGCACCAACACCAACGTGGTCGGCGAGCGGTTCTTCCCGCGCTACACGATCAAGCAGGCCGGCTTCTTCATGGCCGTGGCCGGTGTGATCGCGGTCCTCGCGGGTGTCCTGCAGATCAACCCGATCTGGCTCTTCGGGCCCTACGAGGCCGGTGTCGTCTCGGCGGCGTCCCAGCCCGACTGGTATGTCATGTTCCTCGACGGCTCGACCCGTCTGATGCCGGCCTGGCAGATAAACATCGGCATACCCATCGGCGGCGGCCACGGCTACGTCATTCCACCGATCTTCTGGCCGACGGTGGTGCTGCCTGGAATCTTGACCACGCTGCCGATGATGTATCCGTTCATCGAGGCGCGGCTCAACCGGGACAACAAGATCCACAACCTGCTCCAGCGCCCCCGCGACGTGCCTCAGCGCACCGCACTCGGCGTCATGGCGGTCGTGTTCTTCCTGGTCCTGGTGCTCTCCGGTGGCAACGACGTGATCGCCGACAAGTTCAACATCAGCTTGAACGCGATGACCTGGGCCGGCCGCATCGGCCTGCTGATCCTGCCGCCGCTGTTCTACTGGGTCACCTACCGGATCTGCCTTGGCCTCCAGCAGCACGACCGTGAGGTGCTGGCACACGGCGTCGAGACCGGCATCATCCGCCGCGCTCCCGACGGCCGCTTCTACGAGGTGCACCAGCCGCTCAGCAGCGACCACAAGGAACTGGATTACGCCGGCTGGGTCGTCCCCAAGAAGATGAACCGGCTCGGTGCCCTTGGCCCGTCGCTCAAGGGCTTCTTCCGCCCGCTCGAGCGTCCCGCCGAGGCACCCGTCTCGCCCGGCCACCCGCCGGTCGAGGGTGCGCCGGAGCGGCGCGAGATCGAGGCGAAGCACTAGTTCTCAACCGACGAAAGGCGAGGATCCCCGGCGGATCCTCGCCTTTCGTGCATAAGCGACACGCCGACGCGGTTCCCACGGTGTGGCGTACCCGCGTGGCAGCGTGACCACTGAGCGGTGATGATGGCCGCTCGCGTTCCGGGTTCCGCTCTTCGAAAGGAGACGCCATGCGTGGCGAAGAGGAACTCACCTGTGCCGTGTGCGGCACCGATTTACCGCTCGCGCCTTCCGGCGACGACGACCTGGTCTGCGAAGGCTGCGGCGCCGCACTGGTCATCGCGCCGATGACGGTGTGGCTGAGATCGAGCCGAAAAGGCGGGGTCGCGCCGGAACAGCGGCGCGCGGCCTAGACCGGGCTGGCTCAGGCGGCGGTGGCGGCCTGGGCGAGGCGCTCGACGGCCTGCTGAAACTGCTTGTTCCAGCGGTTGGCGACGAGCGGGCGCACCAGGCCGATGGTGGTGCCGGTGAAGGTCTCGACGTTGCTGATCTGGGTGCCGCCGGTGGCCAGCGGCGTGAACTGCCACGAGTGGCACGACTTCAGGCCGCTCTTGTCGCCGGACCAGCTCACCTGGCGCAGCGTCTCGACATCGTCGAGGGTGACCAGTTGCGTGCTCGTGCCGGCCGGGAACCCCAGCGCCAGCGTCTGGCTGAACTGCGCGTCCTTGACGAAGCCCGGCCGGCTGACCCAGGCGGTCGCCCGGTGCAGCGGTGACCAGCGCGGCCAGGTGGCCAGGTCGCTCCAGACGGCCCAGACCTGCTCCGGAGTGGCCCGGGTGGTGACCGATCCCGCGACGACCAACGTGGACCACCCGGGCCGGGACGCGCCGATGCGGTCGAGACAGAACTGCACGTTGTTGGCCCTCTGCATGATCCAAAGCGTATAGCCGCTGGTCGGACCGGGGATCCGCCGAAATGATCTTCCCCGGCCACGGTCAGGTGGATCTTGCCGGTGTTCGTCGGGCGAAGTCGACGCCCGCTAGCGCAGGGCGGCGAACCAGTCGGCGATCAGGGCGGTGACCGGCTCGGGTGCGCGTACCCACGCGAAATGGGCCGGACGGCCCTCGGCCTCGATCCGCGCGATGCGCTCGCGCCGGACGGTGGCGGCGCGCAGCTTGCCGACCGTGTGGTCGACGGCCGCGTGCGGCGTGTAGATGTCGTGGTCGATGCTGACCGCCAGCACCGGGATGGTCAGCCCGGCGAGCGCGGTGTCGGCGCCCGGGAAGCGACCGGTCCGCGCGGAGCGGGCCCAGTCGAACATCACCCGGCGGGCCTGGCGGCCGCCGAACGACCAACCCGGCCAGACCCGCAGCAGTGCGGCCACCGCGGCGATCCACTGGGTGTAGACGAGGATGGCCAGACCTTGCCGGGGGTACGCGCGCCAGTAGGGCACCGCGGCCGCCACCAGCGCGATGCCGGCGACCGGTGCGTCCGGTGCGGTCGCGAGGTGCAGCAGGCCGGCCTGGCCGCCGAGCGAGTGGCCGACCAGCACGACCGGGCGGTCGGCGTAGTCGGCCTTGAGCGCGTCGACGACCGCGCCCACGTCGTCGGCCAGGTCGGCGTAGCTGTAGCTGGACGCGCGGCTCGGTGGCGGCGTGCTGTCGCCGGTGCCGCGCAGGTCGGCGACCACCACGGCGAAGCCGGCGGCGCCGAGCGACTCGGCCAGCGGCCGGTAGAACCGCCCGGCCGCGCCCATCGCGGGCAGGATCAGCGCGACCGGGGCGGTCGACGACGGCGGCGGGTAGAACCGCAGGGCCAGCCGGTCGGTGCCCCGGTCGACGAACCGGTCAGTCGGACTCACGAAGGCCGATCGCGAAGGCCTCTTCGAGGTCGTGCTGCGAGTAGGCCCGGAAGGCGATGTGCGAGTCGGTGCTGAGCACACCGTCGACCTTGGAGATGCGACCCGCGATCACGTCGGCGATCTGGTCGAACTCGCGGACCCGGACGATGGCGATGAGGTCGACGCCGCCGGCGACGGAGTAGACCTCGCTGACCCCGTCGAGATCGGCGAGCTTCTCGGCCACCTCGGGGATCGAGTCGGCGGCGCAGTCGATCAGGACGATCGCGGTGATCACCGATGGGCTCCTCTCGTCATGCCTGGACGAATGCTAGCGGCCCGCGACGGTCAGGGAACGGCCCGCCCTGATCGCGTGGTCGAGCCGCTCGCCGGCCGCGACGACCGCGCCGGGCCACACGACGCTGTCGGTGACGTCGCCGGCGACCGTCGCGCCCGCGCCGACCACCGACCGGACGCAGCGGCCGGTGACCTCACCCGCGACGAGGTTGCCGCCACCGGCCGCGTGCAGGTTGGCGGCCAGGTAGTCGCGCGGCGTACCCGTGTCGAAGAAGACGCCGTCGAAGGCGACCACCTCCAACTCGCCGGCGGCCTCGGCCGGTCGCCAGACGGTGTGCACGAGTTCGGTCGGGGTCGGTGCGAGGTCGCGTACCCGGCGCCAGGGGAGCAGCGAGAAGCCGACGAACCGGTGCCCGCCGAACAGGCCGGGCCGGCTCTTGTCGGCCACGGGCTGGCCGAGCAGCCGCACGGTCTCGCCATCCCAACCGTCGAGCAGCGTCTGCGGGTCATCGCCGTCCAGGTAGGCGTCGGCGTTGCCGACCAGCACGCCGCGGCCACCGATCCAGTCGCGCAGGTTGCCCAGGCCGCCCGAGGTGCCGAGCGGGTGGTCTGGCTCGACCGAGAGGTGGGCGCGTTCGCCGGTGTGCGCGACCACCTGCGCGCCGAGGTAGCTGGCGTTGACCGCCACGTCGGCGGGACCGGTCAGCCCGAACCCGGCGACCCGCTCCAGCGCGAGATCGAGCAGCGGCGTGTTGCCGACCGGGCAGAGCGCCTTGGGCAGCAGGCTGGTCAGCGGTCGCAGCCGTTGCCCCTCACCGGCCGCGAGCACCACCGCGCACAGGTCAGCCATCGCGCGCTCCCTCTTGCCGCGGCGCGCTGGGCCGCTCCATGCTGGTCGGGTCGTCGGGCGCCACCAGCGGGCCGATGCCGTAGTAGGCGAGCAGCCGCGCGGTCGCCGTGGTCAGCCGCGGCAGGTCGTCGAGCGGGTAGAAGGCGGCCTCGTAGACCTCGGCACCGTCGACCTCGAGCGTGGTCGTCGACGCCGGCACGGACACCTCGAAGACCATGTCGACCCAACCCTTCGCGTGGACGACGGCGTTGGGCGACGCGGGCGTGAGCGCGTGTGGGTCGAGCCGGATGCCGGACTCCTCGGCCAGTTCCCGCGCCGCGCCGACGATGGGCGCCTCGCCGCGCCGCAGCAGGCCGGCCGGCAGCCCCCAGGCCCGCCCCGGCGGCTGGCGCAGCAGCAGCAACCGCCCCGGTGCCGGCGCTTCGGAGTCGCGGACCAGCGTCACCCCGCCCACGATGTATTTGGGTACGAAGGCCCGGACGAGCCGGCGGCGCACCGGGTGGGGCAGCCGGTAGAAAACTCCGTACACGAGGGCGCGCAACGCGCGGGGGCGGGAATCCACGCAACAAGGCTAGAGGCAGTCCACCGAACAGGACTCACGGACCGCCCACACAGGCTGGTCGGGCCCTATTCGCGGCGGTCGACGAGGGCGACCAGGCGGTCGACGACGGTCTCCGGGGTCAGGGCCCGGTCGAAGACGGCGACCAGGAGGGTCTCCAGGTCGGGGTAGCCCATCTCGTCGGCGAGTTGGCGCAGCGGGCGGTCGCTGGCCAGGCCGCGGTCGTGGCGGCGCAGGGCCAGGCCGATCGTCGCGCGGCCGAGGCGGACCTTGTCGGGGATGCTGATGCCGGGCTCGTCGTGGTCGGCGAACCAGCGGTTGATCTGCATCTGCGCCTGCGGCGACTTGACGAAGCCGAGCCACTCCTTGCGCGGCCCGCCCGGGACGGGGACACCCGGCGTCTCGTTTTCGGTGAAGATCTCGATCACGTCGCCGTCGTTGAGCTCGGACGACAGTGGGGCCAGGCGGCCGTTGATGGTGGCGGCGAGGCAGTGGTCGCCGCGTTCGGTTGCCAACTCGTAGGCCAGGTCGACCGGCGTGGAGCCGGACGGCAGGACGATCTGGCGGCCCTCGGCGAACACCTGGATCTGTGCCTCGGCGAGGTCGCAGCGCAGCGACTCGAGGAACTGGCCGGCGTCGGAGGTGGCCTGCTCCCAGTCGAGCACCCGGCGCAGCCAGGTGAGCTGCTCGATGCGGGCCTCGGCCATCGCGACCGGCGTCTTCGGGTAGCGGAACTGCGCGGCGATGCCGTATTCGGCGAGTTGGTGCATCTCCTCGGTGCGGATCAGCACCTCGACCGAGCGGTCGTCGGGGCCGATCACCGTGGTGTGCAGGGAGCGGTAGAGGTTGTTCTTCGGTGAGGCGATGAAGTCTTTGAACCGGCCCGCGACCGGCCGCCAACAGCCGTGTATCGCGCCCAGCGCGGCGTAGCAGTCGGTCTCGTTGCCGTCGACGACGACCGCGATCCGGGGCAGGTCGTGCGGCACCCGGTAGCCGGCCTCGATGGTGTCTTTCCAGATCGAGTAGTAGTGCCGGGGCCGGGAGGAGACGTTGGCGGTCACCCGGTTGCGGCGCAGCGTGGTCTTGGCGCGCAGGGCGACCTCGGTGACGTATTCGTCCCAGCCGGTGCGGGTCTGCACATGCTCGTCGACCGTGGCGTAGCCGTCGGGCTCGAGATGGAAGA
Organism: Asanoa ferruginea; assembly: GCF_003387075.1. Lineage (NCBI taxonomy): Bacteria > Bacillati > Actinomycetota > Actinomycetes > Micromonosporales > Micromonosporaceae > Asanoa > Asanoa ferruginea. The sequence continues at coordinate 8,834,033 of NZ_QUMQ01000001.1, read as the reverse complement.
GCACCACGTCGTCGAGCTCGCGCTTGAGCAACTGGATGCCCAGCCGGTCACAGAGCGGCACCAGCACGTCGAGGGTCGCCCGGGCGATGCGGGCCCGGGACGCGGGGGAGCGGGCGTCGAGGGTGCGCATGTTGTGCAGCCGGTCGGCCAGCTTGATGATCAGAACGCGGACGTCCTTGCCGGCCGCGACCAGCATCTTGCGGATCGTCTCGGCCTCGGCGGCCTTGCCGTAGAACGCCTTGTCGAACTTGGTGACGCCGTCGACCAGGTGGGCCACCTCGGGGCCGAAGTCGCCGTCGAGCGCCTGGAGCGTGTAGCGGGTGTCTTCGACCGTGTCGTGCAGCAGCGCTGCGACCAGCGTGGTCGTGTCCATGCCCAGCTCAGCGAGGATCTGCGCGACCGCGAGCGGGTGGGTGATGAACGGCTCGCCGCTCTTGCGGAACTGGCCGCGGTGCATGCTCTCGGCGATGCCGTAGGCGCGGCGCAGCATGCCGGCGTCGCCGGCGTGCACCTCGCGATGCGTGCGAACCAGGCGGTTGACCGGGTCGTCGTCGGAGCCTGGCCAGGACAGGAATGTCCGTAGCCGGCGGGAGATGGGCAGGTCGCTTGATTGGACAGGCACCACACGACCCAGCGCGGCGCCGTGACCGGCGTCGACATCCACGCCCGCACACCTCCTGACGAGGCCGGCACCCGAGAATCGTGCCTTCGCCCGGGAAATCGGGCGAGACAGTCACGAGTGCATTTCTCTACCAGACTAAGTCACGCACCGTAGTCCGAATGGTCAGTTGCTTCTGGGCGAACGGGTGAGTCTCGTCGGGATCGTCGGCCGCGAGCGGGGTTACGCAGTGATTAGCCCTGTGCTTCCGCCTTTCGGAGCAACTCCCGGTAGCGCGCCGCACCACGGACGGGCGACGCCCAACCGGTTGAGGCTTCCACCAGGCGGGTGTCTGGGCGTTCCAGCCAGGACAGGATCCGCTCGGTCTCCTCGGCCGTCGCGCTCGGCACCGGGCCGTGGCCCGGCAGCACCGTCTCGGCCGTGGCGCGGAGCACGTTGATGGTCGCCCGTGGATGCACCCGGGGCGGCGAGTTGCCGGCCGCCGCCAGCCGGCCCTGCCGGACGATCGCCAGCTCCCAGCCGCCGTCGCCGGCCCGCCGCGCCGCCACCAGCTCGGCGATCGTGGTCAGCCCGAACAGCCGCTGCATCCGGACGGCCGCCCGGAGCACGGCGGCCAGCCGGCCGCGGACCGTCGCCGCGTCTTCGTAGCGGTGCGCGTCGGACAGCACGGAGATGCGGCCCATCAGCGCGTCGACGACGACACCCGGGTCGCCGGTGGTCGCCGCCCGGAACGGGGCCGCCGCGGTCTCCTCATAAGCCTCCTGACTGATCTTGTGCTCGCAGGGCGCGGCGCATTTGCCCAGCTCAGCCAGGGCACACGCGGGCGTCGTGGTCTTGGTGGAGAGGCGCAGCGTGCACTGCCGGAGCGGGATCGCGTCGTGCACCGCCGCGGCCGCCAGCTCGGCCGCCCGCCGGGACTTGAACGGCCCGAGATAGGCGGTGTCGCCCTCGGCCAGCGCGCGGACCACCGACAGCCGGGGGTAGGCCTCGTCGGTGAGCTTGAGCCAGACCACCCGCTCCGGAAACTTCGACCGCCGGTTGTAGGGCGGGGCGTGCGCCGCGATCAGCCGCAGCTCGCGGATCTCGGCCTCGAGCCCGTGTGCGCACTCGACCGCGTCGACCTTCTCCGCGGCGTTGAGCATCTCGGAGATCCGGGCGCGCTTCTCCGCCGCCGTGAAATAGCTGCGCACCCGGGTCGCGATGTCGACCGAGGTGCCGACATAGAGCGGGCGGCCGTCGGCGGCGCGGAAGATGTAGACCCCCGGGACATGCGGCAGCCCCTCGGCCAGGTGCCGCTTGCGCCGCTGGGTCGGCGTGACCGCCTTGGCGAACTCGATCGCGTCGTCGATCGTGGTCACGTTGTGGCTGCCCAGCCGGCCGATCATCGCGTGCAGCACGTCGACGGTGGCCAGCGCGTCGTCGAGCGCCCGGTGGGTCGGCTGGCGGGGGGTGCGGAAATGCGCGGCCAGGGTGCCGAGCTTGCGGTTGGGCACCTCGTCGCGGATCAGCACCCGGCGGGCCAGCGCGGCCGTGTCGAGCACCCGCGGGTTGGGCCAGGTGTAGCCGAACTTGGCACACGCCGCCTTGAGGAAGCCGACGTCGTAGGGCGCGTTGTGTGCCACCAGCACCGCGCCCTTGAGGAACTCGAGGAACGGCGGCAGCACCTCTTCGATCGGCGGCGCCGGCACCACCATCGCCTCGGTGATGCCGGTCAGCACCGTGATGAACGGCGGGATCGGCTGGCCCGGGTTGACCAGGGTGGCCAGGATGCCCAGCTCCTCGCCGCCGCGCACCCGCACGGCGCCGATCTCGGTGATGCCGCCCCCGTCGGGGGCACCGCCGGTGGTCTCCAGGTCGACCACCACGAAGGTCGTGTCGACGAGACTGGACACCTCGCCGGCCGCCAGGAGGCCGTCGAGAGTGCCCTGGACGAAGAGCTGATCCACCACGGCGAGGACGTTAGAACGCCGGTACGACACTTCTGCCACGCGGGTCGCACGCGCTCCGCCGTACCCGTGGGAAAAGATCGACTACATCGACGGGCGCCGGAGTGGCCGGCGGTGGGAGACTTGCTCCATGTCCGAGCCCGAATCGCGCGACGGCCGCCTTCCCGAGGAAGCGGTCACGCCGTCGTCCGCGGGTTCGGAGCCGGAGATCGAGCCTCTTCTGCCCGAGCCGGTGCGCCTGCGGGTGGTCGCGCTGGCCGCCTCCACGCTGCCCGGCCTGCCGTTCGACGAGCAGCCCGTGCCGCTGCGCCGGGTCGCCAAGTTCGCACCCAACCGCCGGGCCCGGCTCGGCGGTGCCGCCATCGCCGCGCAGCTCGCCGGCGACTCGCTGTTCCGCCAGCGGATCTCGGCGCGGGTGATCACCGAGGCCGGCGACCTGGGCACCGCGGTCACCGAGGGCATCAACCCGGCCGCCGCCGACCCGGTCGAGGTCGCCGCCCTGGCCTACCTGGCCCGCCCGGCCGGCTGGCGCGACCTGGTCGAGGCGGCCGGCGACGCGGTGCGTGCCGAGGCCGACAGCGCCGCCATCGCCGGCCTGGTCCGCGACGCCGAGCAGCGCACCGCCCGGGCCGAGCACGAGCGCGCGGTGGCCCGCAGCGAGGCCGACAAGCTGCGCGACGAGCTGAGCCGGGTCAGCGCCGAGCTCGGCCAGCTCCGTGAAGAGCTGCGGGTGCAGGCGCGCCAGCTCCGCGAGTTGCAGACCCGCGAGCGCAAGGCGACCGAGATGCTGGCCACCGAGAAGGGTCGGGCCGCCCGCGCCACCGCCGACCACGACGCCGAGTTGCGCCGGCTCAAGGCCCGGCTCGCCGAGGCGGAGACCGTGGCCGGCAGCGCGCGGCAGAGCGCCAAGGAGGCCCGTTCGGTCGACGACGCGCGGCTGTGGCTGCTGCTGGAGACGATCGGGCAGGCCGCCGTCGGGCTCCGCCGCGAGCTCGCCCTCGAACCCACCGATCGGCGCCCCGCTGACTATGTCGCCGAAGCGCACGGTGACCAGCCCGGTGCCCCCGCGTCCGCCGCGCGGGCGCTCGACGCCGACGACCCGGCGCGCCTCGACCAGCTGCTCGCCCTGCCGCGCGCGCACCTGGTGGTCGACGGATACAACGTCACCAAACGGGGGTACGGCGAGATGTCGCTCGAACAGCAGCGCAAGCGGCTGATCACGGGTCTGGGCGGCATCGCGGCACAGACCGGCGACGAGGTGACCGTGGTCTTCGACGGTGCCGAGCGGGTGCACGGCCTGCCACCGGCGCCGCGCGGCGTGCGGGTGCTCTTCTCCCGCAAGGGCGAGACCGCCGACGAGCTGATCCGCCGGCTGGTCCGCGCCGAGCCGTCCGGGCGGCCGGTCGTGGTGGTGAGTTCAGACCGTGAGGTCGCAGATGGCGTACGCCGTCATGGTGCTTATCCGCTAGGCGCGGATTCCCTGGTCAGACGCCTGTCGCGGAGCTGAGCCGGGATTTTTGTCAGACCCGCTCGCTAGCGTTTGCGTCACGGAGGGTGTCTTCCTGAGTGAGGAGCCAGTGATGCTCATCGACTGCGACAGCTGCGCGGTGCGCGGCGCGGCGTGCCAGGGGTGCCTCGTGACGGCCCTCTTCGAGGCGCCGGTCGAGGGTCTCGACCCCGACGAGGCGCGCGCGATCGAGGTGTTCGCCCGGGCCGGGTTCGAGGTCGAGGTGCTCAGCCAGCAACCGGCCGCGTTGCGGATGGTCCGGCGCCCGTCGCGATCCGGGTTCCGGGTCGCCTGACCTTTACTATGGTCCGACGCCAGGGGAGGTGCCGGGGATGACGCCACGGATGTGGGCGGTGGTCGCCTTCGGCGTGCTCGCGGTCGCCCTGGCAGTGACCGTCGTGGTGCTGGTGCCCTGGCACCGCCCGCCGGCGCCCCGGGCCGACCAGCTCGCGGCGCTCCGCACGCTGCCGGCCGACCGGGTCGCCGAGGGCCGGGCGTTCCACTCGGCGTTGCGCCCCGCCGGCTACGGCAGCCTGCTGGTCGGCCTGGTCATCGCCCTGGTGCTGGGCCTGACCCCGCTCGGCGCCCGGCTGATCGAGGCGGTCGGCCGGCCGTTCGGCGGCAACTGGGTCGCACAGGCGATCGTCGGCGGCATCGTCGTGGTCCTCGTCGCCGACCTGCTCACCCTGCCGTTCGCCGCGTGGCGGCACACGATCCTGGTCCGCTACGAGCTGTCCACCCAGGGTTGGGGCGGCTGGCTGGTCGACCTGCTCAAGGGCTTCGCGGTGTCGGCCGTGATCGGCGTGGTGGCCCTGCTCGGCTTCTACACGATCACCCACTTCGCGCCCCGCTGGTGGTGGGCCTGGGGCGCGGCCGGCGCCGCCACGCTGGTGGTGCTCATGTCGTTCGTGCTGCCGGTGCTGGTCGAGCCGGTCTTCAACCGCTTCACCCCGATGGCCGACGGCCCGCTGCGCACCGAGCTGATCCAGCTCGCCCGCACCGACGGCGTCCCGGTCCGCGACGTGCTGGTGGCCGACGCGTCCCGGCGCACCCGCCAGGTCAACGCCTACGTGTCGGGCCTCGGCCCGACCCGCCGGATCGTCGTCTACGACACGCTGCTGACCGAAGCGACCCCGCCCGAGGTGGTCAGCGTGGTCGCACACGAGCTCGGCCACGCGAAAGACCGCGACGTGTTCACCGGCACGCTGATCGGCGCCTTGGGCGCGGCGCTCGCGGTGGTCGCCCTGTTCCTGCTGGGCGGCTGGAGCAGCCTGCTCCGCGTGGCCGGCGTGACCTCGATCGCCGAGCCACGGGCCTTCGCCCTGCTGCTCGCGGTGGCGGCGGTCGCGGGTGTCGTCTCGTCACCGGCGCAGGGCCTGGTGTCCCGGCACACCGAGGCCCGGGCCGACGCCCACGCGCTGGCCCTGACCCAGGACCCGACGACGTTCGAGGCGATGCAGGCCCGGCTGTCGTCGGTCAACCTGGGCGACCCCGACCCACCGCGCTGGGAATACCTCTACGCCGCGTCACATCCGTCCACGGTGGAGCGGATGGCGGCGGCCCGCGCCTACGCCCGCGGCGAGAGGTAGGGGCCGATGACCCGCACGCTGCTCGTCACCAACGACTTCCCGCCCCGCCCCGGCGGCATCCAGAAGTTCGTCCACCAACTGGCGGTCCGCCAGCCCCCGGGCTCGATCGTGGTCTACGCGTCGAGCTGGCGCGGTGCCGACAAGTTCGACGCCGACCAGCCCTTCGAGGTGATCCGCGAGTCGACCGGCGTCCTGCTGCCCACGCCGGGGGTCGCCCGCCGGGCCGCCGAGCTGGCCAGGGCCCACGAGTGCGACACGGTCTGGTTCGGCGCGGCCGCCCCGCTGGGCCTGCTGGCCGAGGGCCTGCGCCGGCGCGCGGGGGTGGAGCGCGTGGTCGCCCTGACCCACGGCCACGAGGTCGGCTGGGCGGCGTTGCCCGGCGCCCGCGGCCTGCTCCGCCGCATCGCCCGGGGCGCCGACGTGGTGACCTACCTGACCGACTACCAGCGCACGAGGCTCGAGCGCGCCCTGCACGGCCTGACCGACCTGCGCCGCCTGGCGCCCGGCGTCGACGTCGACCTGTTCCACCCGGGCGTCGACGGCAGCGCGATCCGCGCTCGCCACGGCATCGGCGACCGCCGGGTCATCGTCTGCGTCTCCCGCCTGGTCCACCGCAAGGGCCAGGACGCCCTGATCCGCGCCCTGCCGGCGATCCGCGAGCAGATCCCCGACGCCCTGCTCCTGCTCGTCGGCGGCGGCCCCAACCACGCCCGCCTGCGCCGCCTGGCCACCGCACTGGGCGTGGCCGACCACGTGGTCATCACCCGCGGCGTCCCCTGGGAGGAGCTACCGGCCCACTACGCGGCCGGCGACGTCTTCGCCATGCCGTGCCGCACCCGCAACCACGGGTTAGACGTCGAGGGCCTGGGCATCGTCTATTTGGAGGCCTCAGCGACCGGCCTCCCCGTCGTGGCCGGCGACTCGGGCGGCGCCCCCGACGCGGTCCGCGACGGCGAAACCGGCTACGTCGTCGACGGCCGCGACCTGACCCAGCTCGCCGACCGCCTGACCACGTTGCTGGCCGACGCCGACCTGGCCCACCGCATGGGCCAGGCCGGCCGAGCCTGGGTAGAACGCGACTGGCGCTGGCAAACCCAGGCCACCCGCATGCGCGCCCTCCTGACCCCCTGACGAGGGCGACGCTCGTCCAAACAGGACGACTTCAGCCCGGATCCCGACGCCGGCGCCCGCACGCCGCGAGATCGCGGCCATCGGGCCTGGCGTGCGGGCGCGGTGGGCTTGGATCGCGAGGCGTGCGCTGGGCTGCTGGCGGTGGGATCGCGGCGGCTTTGGCCGCCGGTCAGCGGAGCAGCCTCCACATCAATCGGCACCGTGAGCCCGGTTCCGGCGCCGCCGCGTGGAGTTGGTTCGCCGCCGTCCGGCAGCGGGGCCGCGAGTGCCCTGAGCGGCGTCACGGACGCCTGCTGAGTGCTTCCCCTGCAGATCCCCCCGCGCGACCGCGGATCGCGCCGCCATTTCGGCGGCGATCCGCGGCTCAGCGTTCCGGTGGCACAGCGCGTCGCGTGGGCTCCGCCCAGTGGTGGGTGCGAATCCGCGTACATGTTTTGGCATGTAGGTACATAAGAAAACATGTAGCTCGCGGGAGACAGCCCCTGCCGGTCAGAGGAGGTCGGAGTCCGGGCGTTTGCGGGCCAGCAGGGTGGCGAAGCTGGTCAGCTCTTCGGGTTCGGGTTCGCGCACGATGGTGGCCCGCACGTCGAAACCGGCCGCTAACAGCAGCTTCGCCACCTGGTCCGGCTGGCGGCGGCGGAAGACCAGGTCGACCTCGTGGCCCCAGGCGTCGGTCATGATGCGCGGCTCGTCGCCGACCTGGAAGGCCACCCACAGGTAGCCGCCCGGGCGCAGGACGCGGTGGAAACCGGCCAGGACCTCTGGCAGCCTCTCGTCGGGGATGTGGATCAGCGAGTAGTTGGCCAGCAGGCCCGCGAAGGTGCCGGGCGGGTCGGGGAGCGCCAGCATCGAGCCCTCGTCGAAGCGGATGCCGGGGTTTTCGGCGCGGGCGATGGTCAGGAACTCGGGGGAGAGGTCCAAGCCGGCGATGTCGACGCCCAGCGCGTGCAGGAAGCCCGCCGTGCGGCCGGGGCCGCAGCCGACGTCGAGGACCGGGCCGTCGCCGACCAGTTCGGCGAACCAGGTGAGCAGGGCGCGTTCCAGCGGGCGCTGCTGCAGATCGGAGGCGAACCTTTCGGCGTAGTCGGCCGCCAGCGTGTTGTAGGACGCTCGGGTGGTGGTGACGAAGTCCGGTTCGATCATGACCGAGCACCTTACGCCGTGAGACGTGGGCCACGTCATGGCGCTGGTTCGGGTGATCGTGGCACCTTAGATCGGTGGGCTCCGCTGTGACCGGGATCGTCGTGGCCGTCGCCGTGCTTGTCGTGGCGACCGTCTTCGGCGTGTGGCATAACCGCCGCGACGGTCGGCTGCGGACCGTCGCCGACGGAGGTACCGGTCAGATGGACGCGGATTCGCACGGTGGCACGCTGCCCAGCGACAACGGGCCGGCGACGCTGGCCGCCGATGACCATGCCGCTGGCGATCAGACGTTGCGGGACCTCGGCGTCGACCCCGCCACACCGGTCACCCTCGTGCAGTTCTCGTCGGCCTTCTGTGCCCCGTGCCGGGCCACTCGCCGCGTGCTCGGCGACGTCGCCGGGATGGTCGACGGGGTCACCCACCTCGAGGTCGACGCCGAGAGTCACCTCGACGCCGTGCGGGCGCTGGACATCTGGCGTACCCCGACGACCTTGGTCGTCGCCAACGGGCGGATCGTGCAGCGGGCCAGCGGTGTCCCGGCCAAGGCCCAGGTGCTCGCCGCCATCGCGCCGATGCTGGAGAACGCCGCGCGATGAACGACAAGCTCACCCGCCGCCGCATCGTCGATCACGGCCGCCTGGCCGCCAGCCTCTGTCGCTGACGAAGACCCAGGCCCGGACCGACGAAACCCCCAAGGTGGGAATGATGCTGCTCGACCCCCGTGGCCCGCGCTTCGCCGCCGGCCTGACCGCGATCGTCTTTGTCCTGATCCTGGTGACCGGCGCCTGGTGGCTCGCCCTCGCCCAGGCCGTCGTCTTCGCCATCACCGCGATCGACCCGCGCAAGGGTCCCTACTCGCTGATCTACCGCACCGTCGTCGCGCCCAGGCTCGCGCCGCCCACCGAGAGAGAGCCGGCCGAGCCGGTCCGGTTCGCCCAGGCGCTCGGCGGCGTGTTCGCGATCACCGCGGCCATCGCCTTCGGTGCGGGTGGCACCGCCGGGACCGCGGTGGGCATCGTCGCCGCCGCGTTCGGGTTGGCCGCCGCGTTTCTCAACAGTGTGTTCGGGCTCTGCCTCGGGTGCGAGCTCTACCTCGCGGCACGCCGGATGACCGGACGGCCGATGGCCGCCCGGATCCAGACGAACGATTAGAACTTCGGGGCGTCGGGGGCTTCGAGCAGGCCCAGCCGCAGCGCGGTCATCAGGGCCTGGGCCCGGTTGGCGGCGCCCAGCTTCTCGTAGAGCTTCGAGATGTGGGTCTTCGCCGTCGACTCGCTGACGAAGAGCTGCTTCGCGATGCCGGCGACCGACATGCCGTCGGCGAGCAGGCGCAGCACCTGGCCCTCGCGGGGGGACAGCTGCGGGCCCGACGGGGCGAGCCGGCGCTTCATCGCCTCGGCCAGGTCGGCCGCGGTGAACGCCGACGGCGACGACGCCGCGTGCCGGGCGGCGGCCACGACCTCGTCGGCCGGCGCGGTCTTCGGGACGAACGCGCTCGCGCCCGCCTCGAGCGCGCCGAAGAGCTGGTCGTCGCCCGCGTACATGGTCAGCACGACGATGCCCATCGTGCTGCTCGACTTGCGCAGCGCGCGGGTGGCTTCGAGGCCGCTGCCGTCGGGCAGGCGCAGGTCCATGATCACGACATCGGGCTGCAGCGCACCAGCCTGGCGGACGCCCTCGGCGGCGGTGGCAGCCTCACCCACGACCTCGAACTGGCGGTCGCGCTCGAACGCGTGCCGAAGTCCCTTGCGGATCAGGTCGTGATCATCCACAAGGAGAACCTTGGTGCGCGTGGTCGGCGATGGGCTGGTCGTCATGCTCGGGTTACTCCCCTTCTGATGCGGTGACGCTATCGCGCACGCTATCGCGCCGCGGTGACGTCCCGACTACCACCGCCACGGTCGTGCCGGACGGACTCCGCGGACTGATCTCCAACCGGCCTCGGATACGTTCCGCTCTCTCCGCCATGATCGCAAGGCCGTAGCGCCCGTCCGGACGCTGGTCGGCGATGCCCTGACCGTCGTCGGAGACTTCGATCTGGGCGTAGGGCGGATCGATGGAACACGAGACCCACAGGTTAGTGGCTCCGGCGTGCTTTCGGGCGTTCGTGATCGCTTCCTGTGCTATCCGGAGCAACTCGGCCTCCGTGGCGGCGGGCAGCCGCGCGGTCGAGTCGTCCAGTGTGACGTGCACCCGCAGGCCACCGGAGGCGCCGATGGTGCGGGCGTATTCGGAGATCGCGGCGGCCAGGCCGCCCTGCCGGTCGACCTCGGAGCGCAGCTCGAAGAGTGACAGCCGTAGCTCGGTGATCACCCGGGTGACCTCGCCGCGCAGCGTACGCAGCTCCTCGGCGGTCTCCTTGGCGTCGTCGGGCAGCGTGGCGAGCGCGTTGTCGATCCCGTAGCCGACCATGACCAGTTCCTGCGCGACCCCGTCGTGGATCTCGCGGGCCAACCGCTGCCGTTCCTCGTTGGTCGCGAGTGACCGGACCTCGTCGAAGAGCAGCGCCGCCTCCAGCCGCAGCGCGGCGGGGCCGGTGAGCGCGGTCACCCGCTGGACCACGGCGGGCGGGTAGAGGCCGGCGGCGTCGGCCTCGATGATCACCAATCCGATGGTGCGGACGCCGGCCACCAACGGCACCACCAGGGCCGAAACCTCACCCCGGCGGTGGGAGCGGGCCTGTGACCGGCTCGCGGTGTAGGGCTGCTGGCTGGCCCACGCCTCGGCGATCGCCGAGTCGGCATCGAGGCTGGTCTCCCAGTCGACCCGGTCGACGCCCGCCTGGGCGAGCACCACCAGCCGGCCCCCGCCGCTGGCCGAGAGCACCGCGGCGCGGTCGGCGCGGGTCACTGCGCGCAGCTCCTCGACCAGGTGCTCGGAGATGCCGCCCGGGTCGAGCGTGGCGCCGGGAAGCTGGCGGGCGACGCTGCGCAACTGGGTCAGCAGCCGGGTCGCCTCCGCGTAGGGCTGTGGTCGCCCGGCCTTCTCGCGCTGCTGCATGATCCGCTGGAGCGTCGAGGCCGCGAGGGTGCCGAGCGAGGCCAGGATCAGCCACTGCGCGGCGACGACCAGGTAGACCGGCTCGGCGATCAGCGGATTGCCGTCGCTGGAGCTGATCACCCCGCCCAGGACCAGTGCCAGGGCGGCCACGCTGAGCAGCGCGGCGCTCTCCCGGGACAGCCGGCGCAGCGCGGTCACGGTCAGCGGCACCGACAGGTAGGGCAGCAGCGCGGCCGCACCGACGCCCTGGCCGATCGAGGTGTTGGCGGTGTGCTCAGCGACCTGTGCGGCGCCGAGGCCGACGATGATCACCTCGGCGAACCGGCCGAGCGGGGCCAGCACCGGGTGCCGGGGCACGATCACGGCCGGCACGCCGGCGATGATCAGCAGCCCGATCCACCAGAGCTGCGCGAGTTGCTGGGTGGTGAGCAGCACGAGGACGGCGACGAGCGCGAGCATCACGATCCGCGCGGCCACGGCGAGCGGGTGGGCGCGGATGGGGGTAGGTGCGGTCGCGTCCGACGTCATCGGCGATAGATCTCGTCAATCTCGGCCTGGTTTGCCTTGATCACGACACCGCGCTTGACCTTGAGGGACGGGGTCAGTTCCCCGGTCGCCTCGGTGAAGTCGGCGGGCAGGATGCGGAACTCCTTTATCGCCTCGGCGTGCGAGACGGCCTTGTTGGCGTCGTCGATCGCGGCCTGGATCTCGGCGCGCAGCTTCTCGTCGGTGCGCAGGTCGGCCACCGAGGTGCCGGCCGGCAGACCCTGGGTCTCCAGCCAGCGGGGCAGCGCCTCGGGGTCGATGGTCACCAGGGCGGCGATGAACGGCTGCCGGTCGCCGATCACTAACGCCTGGCTGACCAGCGTATGCGCGCGGATCCGGTCTTCGAGCACGGCCGGGGCGACGTTCTTGCCGGCCGCGGTGACGATGATCTCCTTCTTGCGACCGGTGATCGTCAGGTAGCCGTCGTCGTCGAGCTCGCCCAGGTCGCCACTGCGGAACCAGCCGTCGCTGTCGAGCACGTCGGCGGTCGCCTCGGGGTTGCGCCAGTATTCCTTGAACACCAGCGGGCCCTTGACCAGGATCTCGCCGTCGTCGGCGACCCGAACGGTCACGCCGGGCAGCGGCCGGCCGACGGTGCCGATCCGGGTGGCGCTCTCCAGGTTGACCGCGACCGCGGGGGAGGTCTCGGTGAGGCCGTAACCCTCGTAGACCGTGACGCCGATGCCGCGGAAGAAGTGCGCGAGCCGGGCGCCCAGCGGCGCGCCGCCGGAGATGGCCCGGGTGCAGTGGCCACCCAGCGCGGCGCGCAGCTTGCCGTAGACCAGCTTGTCGTAGAGGGCGTGCTGCATCCGCAGGCCGAGGCCCGGGCCGTCGCCCTCGAGCGCGGTCGAGTAGGCGATCGCCACCTGCTCGGCCTTGTCGAAGATGCCGCCCTTGCCGTCGGCCGCGGCGCGCTGCTTGGCCGCGGTGTGCACCTTCTCGAACACCCGGGGCACCGAGAGCAGGAACGTCGGCTGGAACACCTTGAGGTCGTCGACCAGCGTCTTGGTGTCGGGCAGGTGCCCCATCGTGGCGCGGGCCTGCACCATGCCGATCTGGATCAGCCGGGCGAACGAGTGGGCCAGCGGCAGGAACAGCAGGGTCGAGGCGCCCTCGTGGAACAGGTCGGGCAGCACCGGCACCGCGTTGGTGATGTCGGAGAGCAGGTTGCGGTGGGTCAGCACGCAACCTTTGGGGCGGCCGGTCGTGCCGCTGGTGTAGATGATCGTGGCGACGTCGTTGGCGGTCGAGGTGCGCCGCTGCTCGTCGATCACCGCGGCGTCGACCGTCGCGCCCTGCTCGCGGAGCAGGTCGAGGTCGCCGCCGTCGATGTGCCACACCTCGGTGAGGGCGCTCAGGTCTTCGCGGACGCCGGCGACCAGCAGCGCGTGGGCCTCGGTCTCGACGAACACGGCGACGGCGCCCGAGTCTTCGAGGATCCAGCGCACCTGCTCGGCGCTGGACGTCTCGTAAACGGGCACGGTGACGGCGCCCACTGACCAGATCGCGTAGTCGATCAGCGTCCACTCGTAGCGCGTGCGGCTCATCAGCCCCACCCGCGCACCGGGTTGGACGCCGGCCGCGACCAGCCCACGGGCCAGCGCGACGACCTCGTCGCGGAACTGGCCGCAGGTGACGTCGGCCCAGGCACCGTCCCGGCGCCGCCGGAACTGCACCGTGTCGGGCGCCACCACGGCGTTGTCCCACACCGGATCGGTCAGGTTGGCCGCGTCCCCGATCGTCACGACCGGGGGTACGGAGAATTCGCGCACCTGGCCTCCTAGCAGAACGCGATCAGCTAAATGCAACCTACCCGTATCGACATCGAGTCCGATCCCCGGGACCAGCGAGCCGTCAGCCGGTCGGGCGGGCGCAAAGGGGTAGCCTGCCCCACATGGCGGACTCCTCCACCCAGTCGATCCAGATCGACGCCACCCCGGCGCAGGTCGCGGCGGTGATTTGCGACTTCGCGCGCTACCCGCAGTGGACGACGGCAATGCAGTCGGCCGAGGTGGTCGAGGAATACGAAGACGGCTACGCCAGCCAGGTGCGCTTCGTGATCGACGCCGGCGTGCTGATGGACGAATACACCCTCCAATACGAGTACGCCGAGGACATCTCGCGCATCGAATGGCATCTGGTCGCCCCCTCGAAGATGCAGAAGACGCAGAACGGCTCCTACGACATCGAACCGGTCGGCGACGGCGCGAGCGAGGTCACTTACACGCTCGAGGTCGACCTCGCCGTGGGCATGCTTGGCATGTTCCGCAAGAAAGCCGAAAAGATGATCATGGATGCCGCGCTGAAGCAGCTCAAGGGACGGGTGGAGTCGCTCTACCCGCGCGACTGACAGGAACACAGAGATGGCACCGCAACCCGACCCATCGTCCGCCCGCGGCGAGGCCGAGCGCCTCGTCGCGACCGCGCTCGCCATGGCCCGCCGGGCCGCCAACGACGGGCCGGGCCTCGCCGCCGGCCTGGGCGCCCTCGGCTCGCTCACCGATGTGCTCTCCAGCGCCTTCGGACAGGACCATCACCCATCCGGGGGTACGCGCACGGCTGGCCCGAAGGTCGCCACCGGTGACCCCGAGTGCTGCGTCTGTCCCATCTGCCGGGTGATCGTCGCGTTGCGGGATCCGAGTCCGGAGTTCGCCGAGCGGCTGGCGACCGGCGCCGGCGACTTCGCGGCCGGTGTCGCCAGCCTGTTGCGGGCGGTCAACAGCTCCAGCGCGGTCCGCGAGCAGCCGCCGCCGGCACCGGCCCCGCGCTTCTCCGACGACGAGATCTGGCGCGCGGCCACCCGTACCCGCGATGATGTTGGACCGGCCCCCACGGCCGGAGACGTCTGGGCGGAGGCCACCGCCGCGGGCCGGGCAGCCGACGACGAGGTCGAGACCCCACCCAAACCGGCCAAACCGATGGCCCGCAAGGCCGTCAAGCGAACGGCGCCGCCGGCGCCACGGTCCGACGACGACGCCTGAGCGCGTCGCCGGACAGCAAAGCACAGCAGAGGGGAGCGGCAGCGGTGACGCTGACCATCGGAGTCGACGTCGGGGGCACCAAGGTCGCCGGCGGGGTGGTCGACGAGAACGGCACGATCGTGGCGACCACCCGGCGGGACACGCCCGCCGATGACGTCGCGCGCACCCGCGACACGATCGTCGAGGTCGCCGCCGAACTCGCCGCCGGCCACCCGGCCGTCGCGGTCGGCATCGGCGCGGCCGGCTGGATCGACGCGTCCCGCTCGACCGTGCTGTTCGCACCCAACATCGCCTGGCGCGACGAGCCGCTGCGCGACTACGTCAGCGACAAGGTCGGGCTGCCGGTCATCGTGGAGAACGACGGCAACGCGGCGGCCTGGGCCGAGTTCCGGCACGGCGCCGCGCACGACGCCGAGGACTCGATGGTGATGTTCACGATCGGCACCGGGGTCGGCGGCGCGATCGTGCTCGGCGGCGAACTGGTCCGCGGCACCAACGGCATCGCCGCCGAACTGGGTCACATGGGCCTGGTGCCGGGCGGCCACAAGTGCGGTTGCGGCCGGCTCGGCTGCATCGAGCAATACGCGAGCGGCAACGCCCTGGTCCGGTTCGCCCGGGCCGGCGCGCGCCAGGAACCGCAGCGGGCGGAGCGGCTGCTCGGGCTGGCCGGCGGCGACCCCGACCGGATCAACGGCCCGATGGTCACCGCCGCCGCCCGCGACGGCGACGCCGTGTCCCGCGAGGCGTTCGCGCAGATCGGCAGTTGGCTGGGCATGGGTCTGGCCGACATGGTGCAGGTGCTCGACCCGCAGGTGCTGGTCGTCGGCGGCGGCGTGGTCGACGCCGGTGAGCTGCTGATGGGACCCGCGCGCGAGTCCTACCAGGAGTCGCTGGCCCAGCGCGGCCGCTGGCCGGTCGCCGACCTGCGGGTCGCCAAGCTGGGCAACAGCGCCGGCATGGTGGGCGCCGCCGACCTGGCCCGGCGTCGATGACAGCCCGCGTAAGGGTCGTTTCGTACAACATCCACAGCTTCAAGGACGACCTCGGCGCGCTCGCCGCCGTCGTCGCCGACCTCGCGCCCGACGTGCTGATCGTGCAGGAGGGCGCCCGCCGGTTCCGCTGGCGGCAGAAGAACGCGTCCCTGGCCGACCGGCTGCGCATGGTGGTCGGCGGCGGCGGGCTGTGGTCGCTGGGCAACCTCGTGCTGACCACGCTGCGGGTCCGGGTGCTGGAGACGCACGACGTGCGGTTCCCACTGGTGCCCGGGCACCACCTGCGCGGCGCGGTGTTCGCGACCTGCGAGGTGCCGGGCGCCCGGTTCGTGGTCACCGGCTCGCACCTGTCCACCGACCCCTCGATCCGGCCCACGCAGGGAGCGGCCTGGCGGGCGGCGATCGGCACCCACGACCTGCCGGTGATCGCGGCCGGCGACCTCAACGCCGAGCCCGGCGAGTCGACCTGGGGAGTGGTGGCCGACGGCCTGCACGTGGCCGGCATGGCGCCGACCCATCCGGCGTCCGGCCCGAACCGGCAGATCGACGGCGTCTTCGTCGACAAGCGGATCGAGGTGACCAGCTTCCGCGTGGTCGACACGCCAACCGCCCGCCGCGCCAGTGACCATCTGCCTATAGCCGTCGATCTGGTGATACCGGACTAGACAGAACCGGCCGGGAGTCGGAAGGATCGCACGGTGTCCTCCCCCTCCACGGCCAACCAGCGCTTCGACCCTTCCACCACGCTCTGGCGTGACGGCCGCCCGGTCTACGACCGCCGCGACACCGTCTGCGTCATCGGTGCCGGCGCCAGCGGGCTCGCCGCCGTCAAGAACCTGCGCGAGCACGGGTTCGGCGTCGACTGCTACGAGCGGGAGACCAGCGTCGGTGGGGCGTGGAACTGGCGGCACGACCGCAGCCCGGTCTACGCCAGCACCCACCTGATCTCGTCGAAGCCGTTCACCCAGTTCCCCGACTTCCCGATGCCGGACACCTGGCCGGACTACCCGCACCACAGCCAGTTGCTGTCCTACCTGGAGCGCTACGCCGACCACTTCGACCTCAAGCCGCACGTCTGGTTCGGCACCGAGGTGGTCAAGGTCGAGCCGGCCGACGACTCGACCTGGGACGTGACCACCCGTAGCAGCGGCGGCTACGGCTCCGAGCGCACCCACCGCTACCTGGCCGTGGTGGTGGCCAACGGGCACAACTGGGCGCCCAAGGTGCCGACCTACGAGGGCATCGACGAGTTCCGCGGCCAGACCATGCACGCGTCGGCACACAAAGACGCCAAAAAGTTCCCTGGCCGCAAGGTGCTGGTGGTCGGCGGCGGCAACACCGGCTGCGACATCGCGGTCGAGGCGGCCACGGCCGCGAGCCAGACCTGGCACTCGACCCGGCGCGGCTACTGGTACCTGCCGAAATACCTGCTCGGCCGCCCCACCGACCAGGTCAACGACCGGATGCTGGCGGCCGGCCTGCCGCTCGGGATGCGGCAGTGGCTGGCCGCCCGCACGCTGCGGCTGACCGTCGGCGACCAGACCCGGTTCGGGCTGCCCAAGCCCGACCACAAGGTCTTCGAGACCCACCCGATCGCCAACAGCCAGCTGATCTACCACCTCGGCCACGGCACGATCACGCCCGTGCCCGACATCCGCCGCTTCCACCGCGGCTCGGTCGAGCTCACCGACGGCCGGCACATCGAGCCCGACGTGGTCGTGTTCGCCACCGGCTACCTGCCCCGCTTCGAGTTCCTCGCACCGGAGATCCTCGGCGCCGACGAGCACGGCCGGCCCACCCTCTACCTGCACGCGTTCCCCCGCGAGCACCCGACCCTCGCGGTCGCCGGCCTGCTGCAACCCGACTCGGGGCTGTTCCCGCTGGTGCACTGGCAGACCGTGCTGATCGCCAGCTGGCTGCGGCTGCGCGACCGCGACCTTGAACGGGCGGCGGCGTTCTGGTCGCGGGCCTCGGCCGACGTGGGCAAGCGCTGGAATCGGGCCCGGGTCAAGGACTCCACCCGGCACTGGTTCGAGATCAACCATCTCGACTACCTGAAGGCGCTGCAAGGTGCCCTCGACGAGCTGACCCCGGCGACCGCGACGGCAAGGAGCGGGCGATGAGCGTGCGGATCATCCGAACCCAGGACTGGGCCGACCCGGTCCCGCCGGCCCGCCGTGAGGTGCGCACCGCGACGCCGGAACTGCCCGACGACACCAAGCCGCCGGTGCTGTTCGTCCCCGGCTTCGGGCACGGCGCGTGGGCCTACGCCGAGCACTGGATGGAGCACGCCGCCGGGCGCGGTTTCGCGGTGCACGCGGTCAGCCCGCGCGGCCACGGCGGCAGCGAGCCGGCGCCGCGCGCGACGCTGCGGGCCTACGCCCACGACGTGGTCCAGGTCGCGGCCGCCCTGCCGCACCAGGCGGTGCTGGTCGGCCACGGCGCCGGCGCGCTGGTGGTGGCGCACGCGCTGGCCCGCTACCCGGCGCGGGCCGGTGTGCTGGCCGCCCCGGTGTTCGGCGGCTGGGCGACGCTCGGCCTGGCGCTGCGCCGCAACCTGTTCGGCACGCTCCCGGCGGCGTTCGGTGGCCGGCTGCGGCTGACCCGGCGGCAGCTCTTCAGCCGCGACCTGCCGGACCCGGCCGCACGCGGCTACCTGGGCCGGATCGGCCACGCCTCGGCCCGCGCCCAGTGGGAGTTGTTGCGCGCCCGCCCGCCGGAGCAGCCGGTCGGTGACCCGCCGGTGCTGGTGGTGGGCACGCCCGACGACCGGGTCGTGCCGCGCACCGCCCTCGACAACGTGGCCCGCCGTTACGGCGGCGCGCCGCTGCTGTTCCCCGGCATGGGCCACGACCTGATGCTCGACGCCCGCTGGCAGGAACCGCTCGACGCGATCCTCGACTGGCTGGAGAAGGGCGACCACTGAGGCCGCCCTTCCCCGAGAACGTCACCGATAGATGCCGAACTCCCAGAGCGAGTAGCCGTACGCGGTGGCGCGCGTCTGCCCGTTCATCCGGACATACCGCCCGGTCCCGTTGACCACGAGGTCGTCGAAACCGCCGTTGCCCGACGTTGTCGCGTACACCGTGGTCCAGTTTGTCCCGTCGTTGGAGGTCTGCAGCTGATAGCCGGAGGCGTAGGCCGCCTCCCACGCCAACTGCACGCGGTTGAAGGACTGCACCGAGCCGAGGTCGACCTGCACCCACGCCGTCGGCACCCACTCGCTGGCCCAGCGGGTGTTGTAGTCGCCGTCGACGGCGTACGCCGGCAGCTGTGGTCCGTTTGTTCCTGTCGGTTGGTAGGTCGAGGCGGTCACCGGCCGGCCGCGGGCGATATTGGTGCCCGGGACCGTCGGCGGCACGACCTTGAACGAGCGCTGCTCGATGCCCACGTTGCCCTGGCCGTCGAACGCGTAGACGTAGACCTTCCAGACGCCGAGTTGCTCGGGCGCGCGGACCGAGAACTGGCCGTTGCCGGTCTCGGTGAACGTGACGTTGGAGAAGCCAGTGCCCCCGGTGACGTACTTGTTGCTGAACATCAGGTTGTAGCGGATCAGGTCGCCCTGCGGGTCGGTCGCCGCGACCGAGACCGGGAACGTGCCACCCGCCGGCACCGCCGTCTGCGAGCCGACCGTCATGGTGCTGATCTCCGGTGGCGTGTTGGCCGACGGCTGGCCGGTGTAGGCCTGCCGCAACGCGTGGAAGCCGAGCCGCCGCCAGCCGCCGGTCGTCACGTTGAGCCAGACGCCGCCGAAGTCGTTCTCCAGTCCATAGTGGAACTCGGTGGCGCCGAGCGCGACGCCCGGATGCGACTTGATGGCCGCCCAACTCGCCGTGTAGCCGGCGCGCTTGGCCAGGTCGCTGGGCTCGTTGGGCACCCCGTTGACGTCGTTGGGCACCTCCCACTCGCCGTCGGGCCCGGCCTCGGTGACGATGTAGGGCTTGGTGTAGCCGCCCGCGATCCAGTCGCCCTTGACGCCACCGATGGCGCCGTAGGAGTTGACCGCGAGCAGGTCCAGGGCCGGCGAGTAGGGCTTGTAGTAGGTCCAGGCGTGCGTGTAGGCGTCGGTCGAGGTGACCGGGTGGTTCGGGTCAGCGGCATGGATCGCCACGGCGACCTCGTTGACGAATTTCGCGTACGCCACCCGCCGCGCCTCGACCACGTCGGCCGCGAGGCCGTGGTCCTGCATGGTCAGGATCACCTCGTTGCCGACGTCCCACATCAGCACGCCCGGCTTGCCCTTGAGCGCGTTGACCCGGGCCACGATCTCGGCCTTGACCGAGTTCTTGTACGCCGTGTCGTTGACATAGTCGGCGCCCTGGTTGAGCCAGTGCCCGACGATCACCTTGACCCCGTGCCGGGCGGCCGTGTCGAGCAGCACCGGCGTCTGCGCGTCGTCGACACCCCAGGTCCGGATGGTGTTGACGCCCGCGTTGGCGAGGTCGCGCAGGTAGCCGTCGGCGGCACCCTGCGGCGGGCCGTAGGTGAGCCCGCGCACCTCCCACAGCGCACCGTTGACCTGGAGTTGCCAGTTGCCCTGGGTGCCGGTGACCCGCACGACGCTCGGCCCGGCCGGGATCGCCGGGTCGGTCATCGCCGGCGGCGTCGTGCCGGTGGCCCGGGCGACGGTGACCGAGTCGACGCTGAGCACGCCGCCCGAGGTGGTGTCCGGCGTCGGGACGGTGATGCCGGCGATGCCACTGGGGTAGAGCCCGCCGATGGCCAGGTCAAACCGCAGATAGAAGCCATGGTGTACGGCGGCATTCCAGGCCGTGACACCCACCTGGCTCTCCCGCACGACCCAGGTCTGCCGCCCGTCGAGGTAGAACCGGATCTCCTCGTCGGTCTTCGTGCGGTCGATCACCTGGCTGTATTCGTGGTAGCCGGTCTGGCAGCCGGAGCACGACGCCAGCCCGCTGGTGCGGCCGTTGTATTCGGCGCAGGGGCCGTCGGGCGCGGTGCCGCAGTGCAGCGTCTGCGACAACTGGTTGCGGCCGTTGACGCCGCTCATGATGTCGGTCTCGCCGATGCCCGGCCAGTTGGTGAAGTTGCCCCGGAACGCGGCACCGGTGGCCCGGAACGCCGGCCAGTAGCCGAGCCCGTTGGCCACATCGGGCTGCTTGAGCACGGCGCTGAACCGGGTGAGCTGGCCCGCCTGCGGCGCGAAGTCGGCCCGCTGGGTCTCGATCCGGCCGGAGGTCCAGTTGCCGGCGCCGTCCTTCGTGGCCCGGATCGAGAGCCGGCCTGCGCCGTCGAGGCCGACGTTGCTGGTGGACGCGCTGGCCGTCTCGACCGAGCCGGTGCCCCAGTTGGCCGCGCCGCCGGGATACTGCGTGCCGGTGCGCAGCAGCCAGTTGGCGGCCGACGGCGAGGTGTTGGCGGCGCCGGTGAAGTCGTCGCTCCAGACCGTCTGCCAGGTGCCGGGGTCGGGGTCCGGTGGTGGCGTGGTGCCGCCGGTGGTAAAGACCTTGAGCTCCCACAGCGAGTAGCCGTAGCCGGACCCGCGCGCGGTGCCGTACATCCGGAGGTAGCGCCCGGTGCCGGTCACGTTGAGCGTCTGCGTGCCGCCGGCGCCGGTCGTCGTCGTGTAGATGTCGGTCCAGGCGTTTCCGTCGGGCGAGGTCTGTAGCTGGAACGCGCGACCGTAGGCGCCTTCCCACTGCAACACGACCTGGCAGATGCTCTGGCTGGAGCCGAGGTCGACCCGGATCCACTGTGGATCGGCGAAGAGGCTCGACCAGCGGGTGCCGGCGTCGCCGTCGACGGCCATGCTCGCCGCGACCCCGGCGCCCTCGACGGAGGAGGCGGTCGCCGGGCGGCCCTGCGCGGCGTTGGCGGTGCCGCAGTTTTGTGGCGGCGGGTTGCTGCCGCCGAAGGTGCCGTGCACCTGGAACTCCCACAGGGAGTAGCCGTAGCCGCTGTTGCGGACGGTGCCGTACATCCGGACGTAGCGGCCCGATCCGGTGACCGGCAGCGTCTGGACGCCGCCCGGCCCGGTCGTGGTGGTGTAGATGTCGGTCCAGGTGGTGCCGTTGGCCGAGGTCTGGAGCTGGAACGCCTTGGCCGAGGCGCCCTCCCAGTTGAGGGTGATCTGGGTGATGGTGGCGGTCGCGCCGAGGTCGACCTGGATCCACTGGGGATCCGACCAGGCCGAGCCCCAGCGGGTGCCGGCGTTGCCGTCGACGGCGGCCGCGGCGGACAGGTCGGCGCCCTGCGCGGACGACGCCGTAGCGGGTTTGCCCTGGGAGATGACGGCGTCGGCGGCGCTGGCCGGCGACGCGACGACCGCCACCGAGGCGATGACGAGCGCGCCGGCCGCGACGGCCGCGAACAGGCGGGACGGGCGGGGGTTCACAGGTGCCCTGCCTTTCGGAGTGGGGACGGGACTCCGTTGGAGAGCGCTCTCCAGACGTTGGCAGTGTTGCGCCACCGTTTCATCGATGTCAAGCCATGTGTTGCTTGACAGGCGTACTTGGCGTGCCGGAACCTGGATGCGGTTGGAGAGCGCTCTCCAGAGAGGTGGTCCGGTTTGGACACGATCGCGGTGCCCGCGGCGCAGGCCGAGGTCGGATTGCGGTTCCCGCCCACGTTCTGGTGGGGAGCGGCCACGGCCGCCTACCAGATCGAGGGCGCCGTGACCGAAGACGGCCGGGTGCCGTCGATCTGGGACACCTTCGCGGCCCGGCCCGGTGCGATCGCCAACGGCGACACCGGCGAGCGGGCGACCGACCACTACCACCGGTGGGCCGACGACGTGGCCCTGATGGGTTCCCTCGGGCTCAACGCCTACCGGTTCTCGGTGGCCTGGCCGCGCGCCGCCAACCTCGACTTCTACGACCGCCTCGTCGACGCGCTGCTGGCCCGGGGCATCCGCCCGGTCGCCACGCTCTACCACTGGGACCTGCCGCAGTGGGTGGAAGACGCCGGCGGCTGGGCCAACCGCGACACCGCCTACCGGTTCGCCGAGCACGCCGGTCTCGTCGGTGCCCGCCTCGGCGACCGGGTCGCGATGTGGAACACGCTCAACGAGCCGTGGTGCTCGGCGTTCCTCGGGCACGGCATCGGCGTGCACGCGCCCGGCCGCCGCGACGACCCCTTCGTCGCCGCACACCACCTGCTGCTGGCGCACGGGCTCGCGGTGCCGGTGCTGCGCGGTGCGTCACCCGGTGCGACGGTCGGCATCGCGCTCAACGCCGGCACGGTGCGGCCGGTGACCGACGCCGACGCCGATGTCGACGCGGCCCGGCGGATCGACGGCCTGCTCAACCGGATCTTCTTC
Organism: Asanoa ferruginea; assembly: GCF_003387075.1. Classification (NCBI taxonomy): domain Bacteria; kingdom Bacillati; phylum Actinomycetota; class Actinomycetes; order Micromonosporales; family Micromonosporaceae; genus Asanoa; species Asanoa ferruginea. The sequence continues at coordinate 8,811,300 of NZ_QUMQ01000001.1, read as the reverse complement.
GACCCGCTGTTGCGCGGCAGCTATCCCGCCGACGTCGTGGCCGACACGTCGCCGTTCACCGACTGGGGCTTCGTCCAGGCCGACGACCTCGCGACGATCAGCGCGCCGATCGACGCGATCGGGGTCAACTACTACCAGCCCGACCTGGTCGGCGCCGCCGCGTCGCCGGTCGACGACGGCAGCCCGTATCCGACCGGTGGGCAGGTGGTGCATCACCCCGTGCCCAGCCCGGTGACCGACATGGGCTGGCCGATCGACCCGACCGGGCTGCGCGACATGCTGGTGCGGGTGACCACCGACTACGGACCGATTCCGTTGTACGTGACGGAGAACGGCGCGGCCTTCACCGACACGGTGGTCGACGGGCGGGTGGCCGACCCGGCGCGGATCGACTATCTGCGTGGCCACCTGACCGCCGCGCACGAGGCGATCGCGGCCGGAGTCGACCTGCGCGGCTATTTCGCCTGGTCGCTGCTCGACAACTTCGAGTGGGCGTTCGGCTATGGCAAGCGCTTCGGGCTCGTACACGTCGATTATCGGAATTTTGCCCGGACGCCGAAGGACAGCGCCCTCTGGTATCGCGACGTGATCCGCCGCGGTGGCCTCTAGGTCGTCAGCCGGGCGGCCAGGCCGCCGGTGCGGTCGAGGGCGAGCAGGTAGCTGCGGGCCCAGGCCCGGATGTCGTGCACCCGCAGGTGTTCGCGCATCGCCCGCATGCGTTCCTCGACGTCGTCGGGGGCGGCCTTCATCGCGTCCATCAGCACCGCTTTGAGCCCGTCGAGGTCGTGCGGGTTGCACAGGTAGGCCTGCGGAAACTCGGCCGCGGCGCCGGCGAACTCGCTGAGCACCAGCGCGCCGGTGTCGTCGACCCGGGACGCGACATATTCCTTGGCGACCAGATTCATCCCGTCGCGCAGCGGGGTGACCGCCATGATGTTGGCGACCCGGTAGAGCGCGGCCAACTCGGCCCGGTCGAACGGCTGGTTGAGATAGTGGATGGCCGGCTCGCCGACCCGCCCGTATTCCCCGTTGATCCGGCCGACCTCGCGCTCGACCCGCTCGCGCAGCGCCTTGTATTGCTCGACCCGCTCCCGGCTCGGCACGGCCACCTGCACCATCACCGCGTCGCGGACCTTGATCTGGCCACTGTCGAGCAGCTCGCTGTAGGCCTTCAACCGCTGCTCGATGCCCTTGGTGTAATCCATCCGGTCGACGGACAGAATCACGTGCTTCGGGTCGCCGAGGTCGGCGCGCAGCCGCCGGGCCCGGGCGACGACCGCCGGGCTCGCCGCGAGCGACTCCATGTCGGCGGTGTCGATCGAGACGGGGAACGCACCGACCCGCACGATCCGGTCGTCGATCGCGATCCGCCGGTCGCTGGCCTGCAACCCGAGCACCTTGACGCAGAGCTGGGCGAAGTTGTGCGCGGCCTGCGCCCGCTGGAACCCGACCAGGTCGGCGCCGAGCATCCCGCGCAGCAACTCGGCCCGGCGGGGGAGCTGCATGAACAGCTCCGGCGGCGGGAACGGCACGTGCATGAAGAACCCGATGGTCAGGTCGGGCCGCAGTTCACGCAGGATCCCCGGAACGAGCTGCAGGTGGTAATCCTGAACCCAGACCACGGCGCCCGGCTCGGCCAACGCGGCGGCGGCCTCGGCGTAGCGCTGGTTGATCAGCTGGTAGGCCTCCCACCAGCGCCGGTGGTAGACGGGCTGCTCGACCGCGTCGTGGTAGAGCGGCCACAGCGTGGCGTTGGCGAACCCTTCGTAGTGCTCGGCGATGTCTTCGGTGCTCAGCGGCACCGAGTGCATGTGGACGCCGTCGATGTCAGGGACCTGGCGCGCCGGCCCGGTCTGCCCGGCCCACCCGACCCAGGTCGCGGGACTGCGGCGCAGGATCGGATGCAGGGCACTGACCAGCCCACCCGGCGACCGCCGCCACTCACAGGCGCCATCGGGCGCGATGCTGTCATCGACGGGCAGGCGATGTGCGACGACGACGAAGGCGCTTCTACGCATGGGGCAGCAGGCTCCGCTCAGCGGTGGCGAGGGGTTTCGTCACCATTCCTACTGACGCCACGTTACGCGACGATTACCAACGGGCGTGTCGCGGGTGACCTGAGTGTCCTATTTGTACAGGATGGAGGATTTGGCTTCGGTTGGGTCGTCTGCTTTCGCTTGTTTTTTGGTTGCGGTTGAGGTCCGGGGAGGGTGTCATGCGCTGGAGCTACGGGCTGGGGGTGAGCGCTTTTACGCTCCAGCGCATGACACCCTCCCCGGACCTGACCTACTCACCGGGCGCTTCCGCGATCACGGTTCGGGGGACACAGTCCACTGGGTGATGTCCGCTGTGGGATATCCGCGGTGGCTCAGCCCGGTGGGCACGCCACCCGCCGAACTCCCCGGCGGCGTGGGTGCGATTGGTTCAGCACGCACCTGTTCGCTCGAGTTGAGTGCTGTGGGCCGGGGGTGTGTCGTGGAGGGTGGGCGACAAGTCCGAAATAACGGATGTGCGCTTCGGTCGTCCGAGATCTAGGAAAATTAGTGTTGCTATAGCAGCACTAATTTTCCTAGATCTAAAAGGCTCGCTGACAAAACGGGCAACTCCGCCCGCTATCGGCTCACCACGGGTTGGCCGACACCATCGCTTCGCGGGCCGTCGGGAGCAGGCGCGCTCCGCACACACGGCGACCAGTTCGGCCACACCGCTGCACGCAGACGGCGGCCGTCCACGCGACGCGGGAAGCCCACCGGCTGATCAGTTCGACCAAAGCGCCGCCAAGGCCAACAGCCTCAGTGGCAATGGGGTGCCCCGCGGCGCACTGGCGGCTCGCATGCCTCCGATGCGTCGCTGGAGCTCCGCCAGCGCAGCGGACCGGCACCAGGCGATCCGAGGCGGATGTCGCGCGCGCGTGGGGCAGGGTGGCGAGCGTCGCCATGCGTTGACGAGGTCGGGCGAGCGGCGTGGCGCATCGGGCAGCGCGTCGGATGCCCCGTGGGCCCGGTGCGGCCCAGTCGGCCAGTGCCGCCCAGCCAGCCACGACGGATGCTTCGCCGCGCGCACGGTGCGGTTTACGGCTGTCTCGACTGGGCTCGCGAGGTCGGCTGGGCCGATGGGGCCCGTCGTGCGGTGCGGTTGGCGGCGCGGTTGGCCGGGCTCGCGAGGTCGGCTGGGCCGATGCGGTCCGGGCTGCGGTGCGGTTGGCGGCTGTGTCGACGGGGCTCGCGCGGCCGGCCGGGCCGATGCGGCCCCACGTGCTGTGCGGTTGGCGGCGCGGTTGGCTGGGCTCGCGAGGTCGGCTGGGCCGATGCGGTCTGGGCTGCGGTGCGGTTGGCGGCTGTGTCGACGGGGCTCGCGCGGCAGGCCGGGGCCGATGCGGCCCGTCGTGCGGTGCGGTTGGCGGGGCTCGCGAGGTCGGCTGGGCCGATGCGGCCCGTTGTGCGGCGCGGTTGGTAACTGGCTCGACGGCGCTTGCGCCGTCGGCGGGGGCCGATGCGCGGCTGGCCCACCGGGCTCAGCCACCGCGGAGGTCCCACAGCGGAGGCCGACCAATGGACTGTGTCCCCCGGACCGTGATCGTGATCGCGGCCGGTGAGTGGGTCAGGTCCGGGGAGGGGGTCGTGTGCTGGAGCGTAAAAGCGCTCTCCCCCAGCCCGTAGCTCCAGCGCACGACCCCCTCCCCGGACCCAAACCGCAACCAACGACGGCCGAAGCCAGCAAACGCGGAGCCGGACCGATAGTGCGGATGGGTTAGACCCGAGCCCCGTCATCAGGGTCGAAGTCGTCGTCGCCACCATGACGGAGGCGGGAGACCAACGTGATGAAGCCGGCCAGGATGGCAAGGAAGCCGAATACCGTGACGACGGCGCGGTCGATCGGGATCAGCTCCGGGAACAGGAAGAGCACTAGGCCGCCGATGATGCCGAGCAGGCCGGCCACCGCGTATTTGGAGATGCGGGGGAGCGGCGGGGGTGGAGGCGGGGTGTAGCCCTCGTCGTCGGTGGCCTCGCCGGGCAGATCGTTGCCGAACGTATCGAGGCCGTCGAGCAGGCTCGGCCCGTCGTCGGTGCGGGGGCTGAGCGAAACGCCGGAGAAGTCGGCGGCCGACGGGCGGCGGGTCGGCGACGGCGGCAGGTCGGCGGGCCGGGTGGGGTCGGCCTGGATGGTCAGGGTGCCTGCGGTCGGGTCGGGGAGGTTCTCCGCGGCGGGCCAGGGCTGGGCCGCCGCGGGCTCGGGCTCCTTGTCGTAGCCGGCGATGATCTTGGCCCAGGCGGCCTCTACGTCGGGGTCGTGCCCGTTTGTCCGTTGCGGGGGTTCTTCCTCGGACGCCAGCTTGGCCAGGTAGCCACGGGCGGTCTCGAGGTGGGTGCTGTCGACGTAGAGCCGGTCGACCGGCCGGGGCGGCATGGTCGTGGTGCGGGTCACCGGGTTGAGGTCGGACGACGGTTGGAGATAGGCGGCGATGCCGCCGGCGCCGAGCACGTCGAGGAGGTGCTCACCGATTCTCGGGTCGACGTCGCCGGCAACGGCGAAGTCGGCCGCGTCGAGACCGTTGTCCCGCCGACCACGACGGGCGCCACCCGCAGACACCGCATCCCCTCCTCGCTGCGCGCGGGGATCGCCCACGCGCGTGCCGCCAATCGTGACACGCGCGCCGCCGGTTCCAGTAGTCCGTTGTGGCATGGCGTACGCGCTTCGTAGGCTCAATGTCGTAGCGTCAGGTCGGCGAGGTCGAGGTGGAAGGACATCGGTTGCTGTACTGGCTGCTGAAGTACGTGATCCTCGGCCCGTGGCTGCGACTGGTTTTCCGCCCGGTGGTCGAGGGTCGTGACAACGTGCCGGCGACCGGTGCCGCGATCATCGCCAGCAACCACCTGTCGTTCTCCGACTCGATCTTCATGCCGTTGATGGTTCGGCGAAAAGTCACCTTCGTGGCGAAAGCCGAGTATTTCACCGGCAAAGGGATCAAGGGTTGGCTGGTCAAGATGTTCTTCGTCGGCACCGGCACGATCCCGGTCGACCGGGCCGGCGGGCGGGCCGCGCAGGCCGCGCTCGACACCCAGCTCCGGGTGCTGCGCGCCGGCAATCTGGCGGGCATCTATCCCGAGGGCACCCGTTCGCCCGACGGTCGCCTCTACCGGGGCAAGACCGGTGTGGCGCGGCTCGCACTGCTCAGCGGTGCCCCGGTGGTGCCGGTTGTGATGCTCAACGCAGACGAGATCCAGCCGCCGGGCAAGGTCATTCCCAAGATCAAGCGGGTACGCATCCGGTTCGGCGAGCCGATCGACTTCTCCCGCTACGCGGGCATGTCCGGTGACCGGTTCGTCGAGCGGGCCGTGACCGACGAGATCATGTATGAGCTGATGGAGCTCTCCGGCCGCGAATACGTCGACATCTACGCGCAGAAGGCGAAGAACCTCGCCGCCCGGGTGCCGGCCCCGGCCGAGCCCCCGACAGCAGTAGCGGCCTAACTCGCGAGCGTCGCCTCCGGCGTGGGGGCGCCGGTCAGCCGGAGCAGTCCGGGCGCCCGGTTGCGGCCTAACTCGCCAGGGTCGCCTCGGGCGTCGGTGCCCCGGTCAGCCGGAGCAGCCCGGGCGCCCGGTTGCGGTTGGCGAACGCGCGCACCTCGGTCAGCGCCACCTCAGCCGCCGCGCTCTCGTCGGCGACCAGGAAGCTGCGGGCGGCCAGCGCGAGGGCCAGCATCCGGTCGGTGACGTCGGGAATCTGACCGTAGATGCCGGCCGCCGCGGCGTAGAGCTGGCCGGCCCGGCCGGCGTCGTCGTCGGCCGCAGCCAATGCCGCGCTGACGATCCGCAGCGCCGCCTCGGCCCACGGGGTGCGGTGGTTGACCCGGTCGAGCATGCCGCGCACCCGCACGGCCGCGGCCCGGCCGGTCAGCGCCGCCCCGAACGCCGCCGCCGAGACCCACTCGCCGCTGGCCAGTGCCGGCACCGCCGACCATGACTCGGCCAGCTCGTCGAGCAGTTCGCCGGCCTCGCCGGTGCGGCCCTGGAGGGCGCGGACCTGGGCGGTCAGCCCGAGCGTGGTCCAGCGGGGCCGGTAGAACCCGCCGGTGCGCGCGGTCGCCAGCGCGTCGCCCACGTCGTCGTTGTCGCCGACGGTCAGCACCGGCTGGTCGCGCAGCACCCGCAGGCAGGCCCGCAGGCCGCGGACCTGGATGTCCCAGCGCCCGTCGGGGGTGTCGACGAACGCGTCGGCGGCGGCCAGCAGCTTGTCGAACTCGCCGGCGAAGTAGGCCCGCATCGCCTCGCCGGAGTAGCCGGTGTTGAGCGTGTGGCCGCCCTGCACGGCGCTGGCGGCCTCGGAGAGCAGCTCCTTGGAGCGGATCCAGTCGCCCTCTTCGCTCAGCGCGTAGGCCAGGTTCTGGATCGCCCGGTTGAGTGCCAGCAGGCCGTGTGTCCGGCAGAACTCGGTCACCGCGTAGAGCTCGGCCAGCGCGCCGCGGTCGCCGGCCTGGTAGAGCGACATCGCGACGGTGATCCGGGCGTTGGTGCGGGTCTCCACGCTGCCCAGCCGCTCGGCGATGTCGGCGGCCGCGCCGGCCGCGGCGATCGCCGGGTCGCGCTCGTAGTTGAGCATGTGCAGCCGGCCCAACTCGGCGTAGGCGTCGGCCTTCTCGGTGCTGTCCGGAACGCCGTCGAACAGCTCGACCGCGCGGTCCAGGCAGGACAGGGCCGCCCGGCGGTCGGTGCGCAGCCAGGCGGCCTGGCCGAGCAGGGTCCAGGCCCGGGCCGCGCTGGCCGCGTCGTCGTGGGCGTAGAGCCGGTCGGCCAGCGTGACGAGCTGGTCGGGGCCGCCACCGGTGAGGAAGTCGGTGCGGTCGCGGTAGAACGTGATCTCGGTGCGCAGCAGCTCGAGTTGCAGCCGGCTGACCGGGTCGGACTGGTCGGCCAGGACGAGCGCGCGTTCGACGTGGTTGGCGGCCGCGTCGAGGGCGTGCAGGGCGTAGGCCCGGCGGGCGGCCCGGTGCAGCGCCTCGCGGGCCGGCGGTGCGAACGGGCTCGGGTCGACGCCGAGCGTGCGGGCGATCTCGTGAGCGGCCCAGCGGTGGTGGGCGAGCACCTCGGCCAGGTCGGTGTCGCGGCTGCGGGACAGCGCGTCGAGCCACTCGGCGGTGCGCTCGTGCCGGGCCACCCGCTCGGTGCGCGGCAGCCGCTGGTAGCAGACGTCGCGGACCAGCACGTGGCCGAACCGGAACTCCGCCTGACCGGCCATCGTGGACGCGGCCTGCTCGTGGACGAAGTCGCGCTGCTCGAGCCGGCGCAGCGACCGCTCGACCGACTCGACGTTGCGGCCCAGCGCCGCGGCGACCGCGCCCGGCCAGAACACCATGCCGACCACCGAGGCGGCGAACAGGACCGTGCGGTCCTTGGGGTCGAGCAGGTCGACGCGGTTGGCGATGACCGCGTGCACGCTGTCGGGCATCGGCAGGTCGAGCCGCTTCTCCAGCGACCAGCCCCGGCCGGACTGCCGCAGCGCGCCCTGCTCGATCAGCATCCGCACGTATTCGTGTGCGTAGAGCGGGTTGCCGTCGGCGAGCTCGACCAGCGGGCTGAGCATGTCGGCGGAGAACGCGGCCTGCCCGAACATGTGCGCGTAGAGGGTGGCGATGCCGGTCGCCCGCAGCGGCGGCAGGGTGATCGTCAGCGAGCCGCCCAGCGACCCCGCCCAGCCCGGGTCGCGGTCGGCGAGTTCAGGACGTGCGGTGCAGAGGATCAGCAGGGGTACGTCGCGGGCGGACGCGCCGAGCAGCTCGACGAACCGCAGCATGCTCTCGTCGGCCCAGTGCAGGTCTTCGAAGACCAGCACGGTCGGCCGGCGCGCGGCGAGCGCCACCAGGAACCGTCGCCAGGCGGACTCGGCCTCCTCGGCGGCGAGGCGGTTGGCCGGCAGCCCGACCAGCGGGCGCAGCGCGTCGATCAGCCGCTCGGCCTCGCCCGGCCCGACCAGCTCGGAGACGGTCTTGGTGAGCCGCTGCGCGGCGGCCGCGGCCGGGTCGGTGTCGAGGATGCCGGCCTCGGCCTTGACGATGTCGGCCAGCGCCGCGAACGCGACGTTTTCCCCGAACGGCGGGCAGCGCCCGGTGCGCCAGGTGACCGGGTCGTCGATCAGCCGCTCGGCGTGCTTGAGCAGCTCGCGGACCAGCCGGCTCTTGCCGATGCCGGCCCGGCCGAACACGGTGACCACCTGTGGCAGCTTGTCGCGCAGCGACCGGTGCAGCGCGTTGACCAGCAGGCCGAGCTCGTGCTCGCGGTCGACCAGCGGGGTGGAGTCGGGCTCCCGGTCGACGTGTGGCCGGCGGCGCGGCGCGACCGCCAGCCAGACCTCGGTCGGCGTCGAGCGGCCGCGCAGGGTGACCGCGGGCTGGTCCTGGTAGCGGACCGCGTCTTTGGTCAGCGCGTAGGTGTTGCCGCAGACCAGCACGCCGCCGGGCGGTGCGGCCGACTGCAGCCGGGACGCGGTGTTGACCACGTCGCCGGCGACGATCGCCTGCCCGCCGTCGCGGGCCGCGGCCACGTCGACCAGCGCCTCGCCGGTCGCGACGCCGACCCGGAAGCGCATGCCGCCCGCGTCGGCACCGTCGGGTGCGAAGCGGGCCAACACCCGTTGCAGCTCGAGGCCGGCGCGGACGCAGCGCAGCGGGTCGGTCTCGGTGGCGACGGGGGCGCCGAACAGCGCCATCACCGCGTCGCCGATGTATTTCTCCACCACGCCGCCGTATTGGCCGACGACCCGGCGCGCGGCCGAGAAGAAGCCGTTCTGCATCGCCCGGACCTGCTCCGGGTCGGCGCGCTCGGCGTAGGGCGTGAAGTCGATCAGGTCGACGAACAGCACGCTGACCCGGCGCCGGTCTTCCTGCTGCTCGGTGCGCGCCTCGCCGCGCGGGCCGCCGTCGCGGGCGGTGCCGCAGTTGGTGCAGAACGAGGCGTCGGCGCCGATCGGCCGGCCGCACTGACGGCAGGGTGGAGCCAGCTCCGCACCACAACCGCCACAGAACCGGTCGTTCTCGGCGGGGGTCCGGCCGCACCGGGCGCAGGCAGCGGAGATGGCGGACACTCCCTTTGCGAATCCCCATCGGTCAAGGGCTCGCAGCTTATCCAGTCAGCCGACTGTCAGGAACTGTCCTGTTGGCTAGTGGACAGTCCATAACGGCTGGCCGTGGGTAGAGTCGGCCGCGGCCGAGATCGACTCATGAAGGAGTGCTGCGATGGTTTTCGTCCGGCTTGAGAAAGACTGGACCGACGGTTCCGGTGTCGAGCACGCCGCGGGGGCGAGCGTCGACGTCGACGCCGCCACCCTGGCGCAACTACAGGCCAAGGGGATCGTGGGTGACGGTGCCGAGGCCCAGGGCTGGGTCGGCCCGACGTCGTCGCCGGAAGACGTGAAGGCGCAGGGCTGGGTCGGCCCGACGTCGTCGCCGGAAGACGTGAAGGCACAGGGGTGGGTGGGCCCGACGGCGCCGCCGAAGGACACCAAGCCGCAGGGCTGGGTCGGCCCCACGAGCACCGAGCCCTAACTCGACCGCTTTTCGTGAGGCCCCTGGCGGAAGCCGGGGGCCTCGCGCGTTTCAGCGGTCGGGCATCCCGGCGCGCCGGCGCAGGGCGGCCACGTCGGTCACGACGATCCGCCGGCCCTCGGTGCGCAGCCAGCCGCGGTTGGCGAACGAGCCGATCGCCTGGTTGACGCTCTGCCGCGAGCCGCCGGCCATCTCGGCGAGCTGGCTCTGGTTGAGCTCGATGGTGATCATCGGCGCCTGGCTCTCGCCGGCCAGCCGGACCAGCGTCTTGGCCACCCGACCGGGCAGGTCGAGGAAGACGTGGTCGGCATTCTGCTCGGTGAGGCGGCGGATCAGCGCGCCCAGCGAGCGCATCACCGCGTCGAGGATCCGCGGGTTGGAGTGCACCAGCTCCATGAACGCCGAACGCGACAGCGCGAGCGCGGTGCAGTCTTCGATGGCCTCGGCCGAGGTCGACCGGGTCGAGGCGTCCAACAGCGACACCTCGCCGAGCGTCCCGGGTGGACGGACGACGGAGAGCACGGCCCGCTCGCCGGTGGGCGCGGTGACGAACACCGCGACAGCGCCCCGGCGCAGGATGATCAGCGACTCGCCCGGGTCGTTTTCGACGAACAGCAACTGACCCTTGCGGTAGGTGCGGGGAACGGCGGCCGCGATCACCCGCTGCCGCACTTCAGGCTCAAGCCCGGCGAACAGCTCGACCCCCGTCAGAGCGTCGCCAGGATCTGGCAGGCGACCCTCCACGACCCGACCCCTCCCTAGGACACATCCCACTGACCGACCCATTAGCCGGCAACACATCAGATCATGTCGTTCCTGTCGCGTGCTGTACACCCCTCAAATCGCTTCCGTGACAGTCCCGTGTTGTCCGTTCGGGCAGGCTGAGTGCCAGACCCGCTGCTGGTAGGGGCCAATACGGGGGAACGGCGGGCCGGCAGGGGGTGGGGGCGGACCGGTCGGAAGAGATCACTGGGGGGTGTCTCTTCCGACCGTTCGCTCATTTCCGGGACGCGCACCCACCAGCGGCGGATAATTCCGCTCCGTGGCAGACGACGACTCGGTCGCGCTCGCGGCCCTGCGCGGTGGATGGCAGCACGTGCCGTCCCGCCTCGATCCCGTCTCGCTCGGCGGCACCGCGGCGACCACCTGGGTGGCCACCATCGACGGCGCGTGCCACCTGGTGACCCGGGTGCCGCTCGGCAAGCGGCTGCGGCTCGAGGCCGGGCTCACCGCCGTGCGCCATCTCGTCGAGCGCGGGCTGCCGGCCGGCGAGCCGGTCCGCACGCTGTCCGGCGCGCTGGTCGCCGACCACGATGGCGCGGCGTACGCCATGGTCCGTTGCCCTCCCGGCCGACCGCTGGTCCCGCGCGACCCGATCGACCAGCAGTGGTGGGGCGACGCGCTGGCCCGGCTGCACGCCGGAATGGACGGTTTCGCGCACGCCGGCCTGGCACCGTGGCACCGGGTCCGCGCCGACGCGCCGCATCTCGACGCCGAGCCGTGGTTGCGCCCGGCCGTCGCGAGCGCCTGCGCCGCGCTGACCCGGCTGACCGTCACCGACCGGCTCAGCTACGGGGTGCTGCACGGTCGGCCGCGCGCCGCCGCGTTCCGTCTCGATCCGGCGACGGGCCGCACCGCGGTGATCTGCTGGGGGCCGGCGGCGACCGGGCCGCTGGTCGCCGACCTCGCCGCCGCGGTCACCCACGCGCACGACGAGCCGACCGCCGAACTGGTCGAGGGCTACGCCGCCGCGGGCGCGGTGCCGCGCGACGAGATCGACGCGGCGCTGCCGGTGCTGCTCCGCTTCCACTGGGCGACCCGGGCCGACGCGGCCGCCCGCCGCCTGGCCGCCGTGCCCACCGACGAGGCCGCGCGGGCGACCTTGACAGCCGCCCGCGAGCCCCTGACGAGCTAGTCGGCCTTGCGCAGGTGCGCGAGCACCAGCGGGTCGATCTTGCCAGGCACGATGCGTTCCTCGAGGTTCTCGACGCCGGCCCAGCTCGCCAGCGCGTCGTCGAGGGTGGCGCCTTCGTGGCCGGCGGCGACCAACCGGCCGCGCACCTCCGCGGCCAGCGGGCCGTCGAGGGCGAGCAGCGTGGCCGGGTCGGGCTTGCCGAACAGCAACTCGTGCATGTGCAGCAGCCGGGCCAGCTCCGGCACCGGCTCCGCGTGATCATCGACCCGCAGGTCGACGACCACGTCGCTGGTGCCGCCGTAGCCCTCGCCCCGGGCCACCACCAGCAGCGCCGCGCTCTGCCGGCCGCGCTTGTCGCCGCCCGCCTCGTCGCCGGCCCGCAGCGCCGCGAGCAGCCGCCGGGCCAGCGGCGCGGCCGGGTCGGAGCCGAGCCAGGCCGCCTTCATCTCGTCGACCACCTCGGGACCGACCAGGATGTTGCCCTGGATGGCGAAGCCGTCGCCGGCCACACCGCCGGCCCAGTCGTGGCAGTCGGCCCCGGTGTAGGTGGCGCCGGCGCCGGTCGCACCGACCACGCCGACCTGCCGCTGCGTGCGGCCCTCGTCGGCGGCGGTCAGCCCGGCGACGACGCCGGCCGCGTCGACCCCGGTCCGCAGCAGCGCCAGCGCCTGCGGCCGGTAGGCCAGGTTGGCGTAGGACTGGGTGGCCACGGCGCCGATCTCGGCCTCGGCGGCGGGTACGGCCGCGCCGACCGCGAGGAACTTGCTGGCGACAGCGATGCCGTGGGAGTGCCCGTCGGCCGACCGCGCCACGATCGAAAACGTCATGACCGGGCACGGTAACGAATCTCCGGGTGGATGGGCCAGGATGGATGCCGATGACCTACCGCTACTTCTACGACTGTGAGTTCATCGAGGACGGCCTTACGGTCGACCTCGTGTCGATCGGTGTTGTCGATGAGCACGGCCGCGAGTTCTACGCCGTGTCCACCGAGTTCGACGACTCGCGGGCCGTGCCCTGGGTACGCCGCAACGTGCTGGACAAGTTGCCGTCCCCCTCCGACCAGGCCTGGCGCTCGCGCGAGCGGATCCGCGACGACCTCTACGAGTTCCTCGTCGCCCCGCTGCGGGCCACCTCCGGCGAGACGCTGGAGCTCTGGGCCTGGTACGCCGCCTACGACCATGTGGTGCTGGCCCAGCTCTGGGGCGCGATGCCGGCGCTGCCGCGGGCGATACCGCGGTTCACCAAGGAACTCCGGCAGCTCTGGGACGATCTGGGCAAACCGCCCTTGCCGCCGGCCGGCGCCGACCAGCACGACGCGCTCGCCGACGCCCGGCACAACCTGGCCCGCTGGAACGCCATGCGGGCACCCGCCGGACCCTGACAGTTCACCGGGTGGTGGGTGGGTCGCGCTGGTCGGCCCTCCACCCGGCGACTACAGTGCGCAGTTGGCGGCCCGCCCCGGGCCGGCAATGACGCCGATGATCGATCCTGGGGCTTTCTGGCCATGTGTGCGCCCCTTTGGGGCAAGGATCGCAATCAGGAGGATGAGCAGATCATGCGAATCGGCGTGCTTACCGGCGGCGGTGACTGTCCCGGTCTGAACGCGGTGATCCGGGCGGTCGTCCGCAAGGGCGTCTCCACGTACGGCCACGATTTCGTGGGTTTCCGTGACGGTTGGCGCGGTCCGCTGGAGGGCCTGACCATGCCCCTGGGCATCCCCGAGGTCCGCGGCATCCTGCCGCGCGGCGGCACCATCCTCGGCTCCTCCCGCACCAACCCGTTCAAGATCGAAAATGGCGTCGAGCAGATCAAGAACAACCTGCAGGCGATGAACGTCGACGCGCTGGTCGCGATCGGTGGCGAGGACACCCTCGGTGTCGCCACCAAGCTCGGCGAGCTGGGCGTGCACGTCGTCGGCGTGCCGAAGACGATCGACAACGACCTCAACGCCACCGACTACACCTTCGGCTTCGACACCGCGGTCAACATCGCGATGGAGGCCATCGACCGGCTGCACACCACTGCGGAGAGTCACCACCGCACGCTCGTCGTCGAGGTGATGGGCCGGCACGCCGGCTGGATCGCCCTGCACGCGGGCCTCGCCGGTGGCGCCAACGTGATCCTGCTGCCGGAGCGCAACTTCGACGTCGAGCAGGTCGCGGGCTACGTCGAGAAGCGCTTCCAGCACCAGTACGCGCCGATCGTCGTGGTCGCCGAGGGCGCGCAGCCGCTCGACGGCCAGATGGTGCTGCACAACCAGGAGCTCGACTCGTTCGGCCACGTCCGGCTCGGTGGCATCGGCCAGTGGCTGGCCGAGCAGCTCGAGGCGAAGACCGGCAAGGAGGCCCGCACGGTCGTCCTCGGTCACATCCAGCGCGGCGGCACGCCCACCGCGTTCGACCGGGTCCTCGCCACCCGCCTGGGCCTGCACGCGATCGACGCGGTGCACGACGGCGACTGGGGCAAGATGGTCGCCCTCCAGGGCACCGACGTCGTCCGGGTGCCGCTGATCGAGGCGACCAAGGAGCTCAAGACGGTTCCGCTGGAGCGCTACACCGAAGCGGAAGTGTTCTTCGGCAGCTGATCCACAGACGAGGGGCGGGCAGCCATGAACGACAAGACGGTCGCCGTGATCGGCGCGGGCAAGATCGGTGAGCTGATGCTCTCCGGCCTGTTGCGCGCCGGCTGGCCCGTCGACCGGCTGCTCGCCACCTCGCGCCGCCCGGAACGAGCGGAAGAACTGCGCCAGCGCTATGGCGTACGCGTGGTCGACAACCTCACCGCGGTCGCCGAGGCCGACGTGCTGGCGATCTCGGTCAAGCCGCAGGACGCCGCCACCCTGCTGGCCGACATCGGCCCCAAGGTGCCCCGCGACAAGCTGGTCATCTCGCTCTGCGCCGGCCTGCCGACCAGCTTCTTCGCCAAGCGACTGCAAGACGGCGTGCCGATCGTCAGGGTGATGACCAACACCCCGGCGCTGGTCGACGAGGCGATGACGGCCATCTCCGCCGGCCCGCACGCGACCGCTGCCCACCTGAGCCTCGCCGAAGAGATGTTCAAGCCGCTCGGCGTGACGCTGCGGGTGCCCGAGTCGCAGCAGGACGCGGTGACCGCCCTGTCCGGCTCCGGCCCGGCCTACTTTTATTTGCTGGTCGAGGCGATGGTCGACGCCGGCATCCTGCTCGGCCTGCCCCGGCAGGTGGCACACGACCTGATCGTGCAGACCGCGATCGGCTCGGCGGTGATGCTGCGCGACTCCGGGGAGCACCCGGTCAAGCTCCGCGAAGCGGTCACGTCGCCGGCCGGCACGACGATCTCGGCGATCCGCGAGTTGGAGAACCACGGCGTCCGCGCGGCCCTGCTCGCGGCCCTCGAAGCCGCCCGCGATCGGGCGCGTGAACTGGCTGAACAGAACGCCTGAACACCCTTTCGTGGAGATTCATTCACGCCGTCGAGCCTTTCGCGCTCCTGCGGGCGGGCCTTACCTTCATTACAGATGGTGAAGCCCCGACTGCAAGGAGGTACGGCCATGCGACGTCTCGCCACCGTTCTCGCCGTGACCGCCGCGGCTCTGTGGGTCGCCGCACCCGCCTCCGCATTCGCTCACGCCAACGTCGCCAACCCCTACGCACACGCCGCGCTCGACGTGCTCACCCTGGCCGTCGTGACCGCGCCGCTGTGGACCGCCTACCTGTGGACCGGTCGCCGCCTCGCCCTGCTCGGGCTGGTCGCGATCGTCCAGCTGCCGGCGGCCGTGCTCGGGTTCGCGCCGATCCCGGACCCCCGCTGGCACGCGGCCGGCCTGGTCCTTTCGCTCACCCTGACGTTGTTCTCGCTCGTCACCGTGCGGCGGCTCGCCACCGCCCACGCGGGCCCGACCGCCGCGGAACCCGCCGCCGCGCCGGTCGACTAGCCCGGGCCCGGGACCGGTGCCCTGCCGGGGAACGCCGGCGCCACGATCGGGGATTCGCGGTCTCCGAGCCGACACACGTGGCGTCAGCGGGGATCGGGCACCGGCCCCAGGGTGGCCAACAGGTCGCGCACCGCGTCGACGGAGGGGCAGCCCCGGCGCGGTGCGCCCCACCCATGCTCATCGGCGTACGCCGTGAACCGGCAGTGCGCTTCGTCCGCGTACCCCCAGGCCATGAAGATCTCGATGCCGGCGTAGCGGTAGACGCCGACGGACTCGGTGCGCGACCCGGCCGGGCGGCGGTGGAACGTCGCGTGCAGGCCGGGCATCGGCGTGCCGTCGAGGTCGACGTCGGCGGCCTCCCGGTGCATCTCGAAGCGCGACAGGTCGGGCAGCACGCCTGGTCAACGATCACGGTCGGGCCGGCGTCACTACCAGCTCGTCGGCCCGTCGCCCTTCGTCTCGGGTAGCGAGAGCTGGCGCGCGTCGACCGCGTAGACCACCACGTTGTCGCGGTAGGAGCGCTTGCTGTGGTCGAACTCGCCGCCGCAGGTGATCAGCCGCAGCTCGGCTCCGGGTGTGGCGCCGTAGACCCGCGAGGTGGGGAACTTGTTCTTCGGGTAGTGGCCGGTGGCGACCACCCGGAACGGTAGCCACTCGTCGCCGCGGCGCACCTCGACGGTGTCGCCGGGGCGCAGCTCGCGCAGCCGGTAGAAGACCGCCGGGCCCTTGTGCGAGTCGACGTGGCCGGCGATCACCGCGGGGCCGGGCTCGCCGGGCAGGGTGCCCTGCTCATACCAGCCGGCCTTGGCGAAGTCGGCCGGCGCCTCGAGCTCGCCGGCGCTGTCGAGATCGAGACCCACCAGGCTGGACCGGATGTCGACCCGCGGGATGCGCACCTCGGACGGTGGCGGCAGGGCGGCGAGCGGGTCGACGACCTCGGTCAGCTCGACCGGCCGGGCGCAGGTGGTGAGGCAGCCGACGTGCCAGCGCAGTGCGGTCTGTGGCGCCGCCGCGTTGCCGGCCGCGAAGCCGAGCGTCGTGCCGGCCGCCGTGCACAGCGCCAGGGCCGCCGCGGTGAGGCCGACCGTGGTCCGGCGCGTCGGCCAGCCCCAGCGGTGCCGGATCACCGCTGAGGCCGGCCGCTCGTCGCGTGCGCTCAATCCCGCCTGCCTACCAGGTGCGGCGCGCCCTGCGGCGCAGGCCGAACGCGCCGACGCCGACCAGCGCGGCCAGCACGACCAGGCTCAGGCCAGCGATCAGCGCGATGCTGGTGCCACTCGTGCTGCCGCCGGCACCGGTCTCGACGCCGCCGACCGGGGTGATCTCGCCGGCCTTGGCGTCGACCTTGAGATCGGTGGTCAGCCCGTCCTTGCCGTCGAGCACGAACAGCGAGTAGGTGGTGCCGCCGGCCAGCTTGCAGCTCGCCTTGGTGGCCGAGCCGCCCTGCGGCGTCATGTCGATCGTCCAGTTGCCCGGCTTGACGTCGCGGTAGTTGCTCGTGGTGGCGAACTTGAGCCCGGCGCCGATCTCCTGGCCGCCGGTGGTCTTGATGTCGAGCACCGGGGCCTTGACCGACGCCTGGAGCACCCGCACCTTGGCCTGGTCGGCCGGCGGCGCGGAGATGTCGTCGTCGATGACGGACAGGCCGAGGTCGGCGAACCGGCCGGTGCCGGCGACCGTGTGGGCGCTGCCCTCGGTCACCTTGACCTCTTCGGTCAGCACGGGCGGCGACTTGGCGTCGGCGCCCACCTTGCGCATCGACACCGCGTAGGTGCCGGGTTTCATGGACAGGTAGTCGGACACGACGCCGTAGGGCACGGCGTCCAACTTGATGCCCTTGGTCTTTCCGCCCAGGTCGTCGACGTAGACGTCGACCGGCGGGGTGTCGGGGGACAGGTGGGCGAGGCGCACGTAGCCGACTCCGGCCTCGGCGGAGGCAGGGGCGGCGATCGCGGCGGTCAGGCCGGCGCCGATCAGGATGGCACCGGCGGCACCGGCCAACCGGCGAAGCGCGTGGGGGGCAGGACGCGCAGAGGTCATCGAATCTCCTCCTGCGGACGAGGATCGCAGCACGCGAACAGAGTCCCGTCAGTCGGACCGGACCGCAAGGCCTGAAAGGTGGAAAAAATCTGACAATGCACAGATCATGTCCGGTTGGACAGCCGGGCCGTCCCCCGTCGGCCCGACCGCCCGCCCGAACGGTGTCCCCCGAGCGGACCTCGCGTCAGGCGAGGTGCTGCTCGATCGCCGCGACCACCTCGGGTGCCTCCGGCGTGACCTGCGGGCCGAACCGCGCGGCGACCGTGCCGTCCGGCGCGATCAGGAACTTCTCGAAGTTCCAGCGGATGTCGCCGGTGTAGCCGTCGGCGTCGGGCGCGTCCACCAGCGCGGCGTAGAGCGGGTGCCGGCCGGCGCCGTTGACCTCGACCTTGGCGGTCAGCGGGAACGTGACGCCGTAGTTGACCGAGCAGAACTCGGCGATCTCCTCGGCGCTGCCCGGCTCCTGGCCGTGGAACTGGTTGCACGGCACGCCGAGCACGACCAGGCCCCGGTCGCCGTAGGTGTCGTAGAGGTTCTGGAGGCCCTCGTACTGCGGGGTGAGACCGCACTTCGAGGCCACGTTGACGACGAGCACGGTGCTGCCCGCGTATTGCTTGAGGTCGGCGGGCCCGCCGGCGAGGGAATCGATGTCGGTGTCGAGCACTGTCATGCGCGCGACGTTACCTCCTGCGGGTGAAATGATCATCCTCAAGAAATCGATACATGCACATCTTGACGAGGTGTTGAGGTGATGAGTAGCGTCTCCTCAACTATTTGGAAACTTTCCTAACTATAGGGAGCGTCCTATGAGAACCTCGGTGCGCCGGGCCCTCTGGGCCGGCGTCGCGGCGGTGGTGGTCGGTGCCGCTGTCCCGGTCGCCGCCGCGTTCGGCGCCGGCACGGTCACCACGACATTCGCCGCGAGTTCCGACTGGGGCAGCGGCCACGAGGCGCGGGTGACCGTGGCCAACGGCTCCACCGCGACGCTGTCCACCTGGCGGATCGAGTTCGACCTGCCCGCCGGCACGACGATGAGCAGCTTCTGGGACGCCGACGTGGTGCGCACCAACAACCACTACGTCGCGACGCCGAAGAGCTGGATGGGCCCGCTCGCCGCGGGCGCGTCGGTGAGCTGGGGCTACGTCGGCACCGGGGCCTACAAGGCGCCGCTGAACTGCACGATCAACGGCGCGTCCTGTTCCGGCGGCACCACGCCGACGAACCCGCCGACCGGCAACCCGACGAACCCGCCGACGGGCAACCCGACCAACCCGCCCACCGGCAACCCGACGAACCCGCCGACCAACCCGCCCACGAACCCGCCGACCGGCGGCAAGAAGCTGATCGGCTACTTCGCGGACTGGGGCGTCTACGCCCGCAACTACCACGTCAAGAACATCGCCACGAGCGGCTCGGCGGCGAAGCTGACGCACATCCTCTACGCGTTCGGCAACACCACCGGCGGCCGGTGCTCGATCGGTGACTCCTACGCCGACTACGACAAGGCCTACACCGCCGCGGACAGCGTCGACGGCGTCGCGGACACCTGGGACCAGCCGCTGCGCGGCAACTTCAACCAACTGCGCAAGCTCAAGCGGATGTACCCGCACCTCAAGGTGATCTACTCGATCGGCGGCTGGACCTGGTCGGGCGGCTTCACCCAGGCGGCACAGAACCCGGCGGCGTTCGCCGAGTCCTGCTACCAGATGATCGAGGACCCGCGCTGGGCCGACGTCTTCGACGGCATCGACATCGACTGGGAATACCCCAACGCCTGCGGCCTGTCCTGTGACGCCAGCGGACCCAACGCGTTCAAGAACCTGATGGCCGCGCTGCGCACCCGGTTCGGCTCGTCGGCCCTGGTCACCGCCGCGATCACCGCGGACGGCAGCGCCAACGGCAAGATCGACGCCACGGACTACGCCGGCGCCGCCAACAGCGTCAACTGGTACATGCCGATGACCTACGACTTCTTCGGCGCCTTCGCGGCGCAGGGCCCGACGGCTCCACACTCGCCGCTGACGTCGTACACCGGAATCCCGACCCAGGGCTTCAACTCCGACGCGGCGATCCAGAAGCTCAAGAGCAAGGGCGTCCCGGCCAGCAAGCTGCTGCTCGGCATCGGCTTCTACGGCCGCGGCTGGACCGGGGTGACCCAGGAGGCGCCGGGCGGCAGCGCGACCGGCGCGGCACCGGGCACCTACGAAGCGGGCATCGAGGACTACAAGGTGCTCAAGAACACCTGCCCGGCAAACCGGACGATCGCCGGCACGGCGTACGCCAAGTGCGGCAGCAACTGGTGGAGCTACGACACCCCGGGCACGATCGCCGGCAAGATGTCGTACGCCAATGGCCAGGGTCTCGGTGGCAGTTTCTTCTGGGAGCTGTCCGGCGACACCACCAACGGCGAGCTGATCTCGGCGATGAAGAACGGCCTGGGGTAACCCCTCAGCCGACGCAACACCCCACGAGGAGCGGAGGGCCGGTCGACGGCCCTCCGCTTCTTTCTTTCTGTTGGAAGATGTCCGGAGGAGCTTCTCCGCGCCGACGTTCCAGGTGAAGGGAGATGGTGATGATGAAATACATGATCATGTTGGCGGGCTCGCAGCGTGACTTCGACATGCTGACCGGCAACACCACCGACGGCACCGCCTGGACCCCGGACGACCTGGCGGCCCTGCACGATTTCATGACCAAGTGGAACAACGAGCTCGTCGAGTCGGGCGAGTTCGTCGACGGGCAGGGCCTGGCCCCGCCGGTGCACACCCGCCGGGTGTCGCTGCGCGACGGTGTCCCGGTGGTCACCGACGGCCCCTACGCGGAGACCCAGGAGGTGCTCGCCGGCTACACGATCGTCGAGTGCGCGAGCTTCGACCGGGCCACCGAGATCGCCGCGAAGCTGGCCGACACCCCGCACCCGGCCGGCGCCCAACTCGCCAACGAGTGGCACGTCGACGTGCGCCCCATCGCCGGAGCGCCCGAATTCGGCGAGTAGTGCCGGGGTCGAGCTCGGGGGAGGACCTGCTGCGCGAGTTGGCGCCGCAGGTCCTCGGCGCGCTGGTGCGTCGCTACGGCCACTTCGACACGGCGGAGGACGCGGTCCAGGCGGCGCTGCTGGCGGCGGCGCAGCAGTGGCCGGTGGACGGGACGCCGGACAACCCGCGGGCGTGGCTCATCCGGGTCGCCGCCCGCCGCCTGACCGACCTGCTCCGCGCCGACCAGGCCCGCCGCCGCCGCGAGGACACGGTGGCCGCGTGGCCGGTCCCGTCACCCGGCGCGGCGACCGACGACTCGCTGGTCCTGCTGTTCATGTGCTGCCACCCGGCACTGTCGGCGGCATCGCAGATCGCACTGACCCTGCGCGCCGTGGGTGGCCTGACCACCGCCGAGGTGGCCCGGGCGTTCCTGGTCCCGGAAGACACGATGACCCGCCGCATCACGAGGGCCAAGCGGACCATCAAGGACAGCGGCGTCCCGTTCGGCCTACCCCCGGCCGCCGACCGGGCGGCCCGCCAGGCCGCGGTCCTGCACGTGCTCTACCTGATCTTCAACGAGGGCTACGTCGGCACGGCCGGCCCGTCGTTGCAGCGCGTCGAACTCTCCACCGAGGCGATCCGCCTGGCCCGACTGGTGCACCGCCTGCTGCCCGACGACACCGAGGCGACGGGCCTGCTCGCTTTGATGCTGCTGACGGACGCGCGGAGGGCGGCCCGCACCGCCCGCGACGGCACCCCGGTGCCGATGGCCGAGCAGGACCGCACACTGTGGAACCGCGACCAGATCGCCGAGGGCGTGGCGTTGATCTCGTCGGCCCTGCCCCGCGGTCACGCCGGCCCCTACCAGATCCAGGCGGCGATCGCGGCGCTGCACGACGAGGCCGCGCGCCCCGAGGACACCGACTGGCCCCAGATCAAGCTGTTGTACGAGGTGTTGCTCGGCCTGGCCGACAACCCGGTGGTGGCCCTGAACCACGCGGTGGCCGTGGCGATGGTGCACGGCTTGGAGGCCGGCCTGACCCTGCTCGACCCGCTGGGCAAGGACGACCGCCTGGCGGCCGACCACCGCTGGCACACGGCCCGGGCCCATCTGCTGGAACTGGCCGGCGACCGCGAGGCCGCGCGCGCCGCCTACCTGACAGCGGCGACCAAGACGATGACCCAACCCCAGCAGCGCTACCTCCACACCCGAGCCGCCCGGCTGGCCTAGCGGAATACGTTCGACGGGGGCGGCGTTGCTCCGTACCGTGATGGTCATGTTCTTCAGCAGCCCCGTGCGGCCCGCAGGTTTCTTCCTGCGTTGCGCCGCCGACGGCGCTGATCTCTGACCCCTTCCCGCAGCAGCAGAACCCGCGGGGAGGGGTTGGTCCCGGCCCGGTTCTGGCGCGGAGTCTTCTGTCATCACGGCCTGCTAACGCGGCCCCGACGCGGGGTGGCGCCCGCCCGCGCACGATCACGGCCCGAAGGGCCGAGGGTTCTCCATGCCGACTGATAGTCCAGGCATCGGTAGCAGCCCTGCCCTCCTTTCATCCAGTTCAGGAGGACTGAAACCACCATGGCGAAGACGCAGTACCTGCGCACCAAGCCACACCTCAACATCGGCACGATGGGGCACGTCGACCACGGGAAGACGACCCTGACCGCCGCGATCACCAAGGTCCTCGCCGAGGCCGACCCGGTAACCAACCGGTTCGTCGCCTTCGACGGGATCGACCGGGCTCCCGAGGAGATCGTCCGGGGCATCACCATCAACATCGCGCACGTCGAGTACGAGACCGCGACCCGGCACTACGCGCACGTCGACATGCCCGGCCACGCCGACTACGTGAAGAACATGATCACGGGCGCGGCTCAGGTCGACGGTGCGATCCTGGTCGTCTCCGCCCTCGACGGTGCGATGCCGCAGACCCGTGAGCACGTCCTGCTCGCGCGCCGGGTCGGGGTGCCGCACCTCGTCGTGGCCCTCAACAAGGCCGACGCGGTCGACGACCCCGAGCTGCTCGACCTGGTCGAGCTCGAGATCGCCGACCTGCTCGCCGAGTACGGCTTTCCGGCCGACACACCTGTCGTGCGGGTGTCCGCGCTCAAGGCGCTGGAGGGCGACCCGCGGTGGACCGCGTCCATCGTGGAGTTGCTCGACACCGTCGACCGGTATGTGCCGGTGCCGCCGCGGGCGGTCGACGAGCCGTTCCTGATGCCGATCGAGAACGTGCTGACCATCTCGGGTCGGGGGACCGTGGTCACCGGCGCGATCGAGCGCGGCACGCTGCGGGTCGGTGAGCAGGTCGAGGTCGTGGGCCTGGGCGACACGCTGACCACCGTGGCGACCGGGCTGGAGACGTTCGGCAAGTCGCTGCCGTCGGCGCAGGCCGGCGACAACGCGGCGATCCTGCTCCGCGGCGTCAAGCGCGACCAGGTGCAGCGCGGCCAGGTCGTGGCGGCGCCCGGTTCGGTGACACCGCACCGGCGGTTCACGGCGCGGCTGCACGCGCTGAGCGCCGACGAGGGCGGGCGGCACACGCCGTTCGTCGCCAACTACCGGCCCCAGTTCTACTTCCGGACCACCGACGTGGCCGGGTCGATCGAGCTGGGTGACGGCGTCGACATGGTCATGCCCGGTGACACGGTCGACGTGACCGTCGAGCTGGCGCGGCCGGTCGCGATGCACGTGGGCCTCGGCTTCGCCGTCCGCGAGGGCGGCCGGACCGTCGCCGCAGGCACGATCACCGAGCTGCGCTGAGAGACCGCCGTTCCGGCTGGACCGAGAAAACTACGGGTCCAGCCGGAACGGCGGGTAGCGGTCGGTGACCAGCGTGAACGCGTACGCGATGACCCGGTTGTGCCAGCGCAGCACGCCCTCGACGAAATCGAACAGCGGGCGCGGGTAGCGGCCCGTGAACAGGATCGCGAACCAGGTGATGATCACGCACACCACGCTGGCGATGTGCAGGAAGAACAGCACGATGTAGTGCGGGATCGCGAGCAGCCATTTGACGATCGGCAGGAAGCGGTTGAGCGTCCCACCGGGGTAGGCGTAGTCGAGCCGCACCGACTGGTGGTCGTCGGTCGACGGGTAGCGGTCGTCCATCAGCACGAAGTAGGCGGTCACCCGGTTGGCGAACCGCTGGAGTTCCAGGTTCCAGTCGAACCACCAGCGCGGGTATTTCTTCCGGAACAGGATCATCAGCAGCGGCCCGAAGAACAGCACCCCGCCGAAGCCGGCCGCCACGTCGGTGGCGTGGCCGCCGTCGTCGCCGCCCCAGCGGCCCCAGTCCGCGCCGCCGCTGTAGACGGTGCCGAGCACGATCGCGATCGGGATCGTGGTGAAGAGGCGGAAGAAGCTGGTGAGCCGGTTGAGTGGCCGGTCGGGATAATCGATGGCGAAGTTGACGGGGTACGCCGGACCGGTCGGTTGCATCGGCTCGTCCCTCCGTACGCTGAAAATCCCATTTTGCGGGTTTTGCCGGGCTCAGGGGTCCGAATCGGCACGGGAGAGCGCGCCGGTTCGAACATGTGCCAGACTCACGAACCGTGTTGTTCCGACGTCGCGCACTGGCCGTCGCGGCCCTGACCGTCGCCCTCGTGGCGCCGCTGGGTGGCTGCTCGATCGCCGACAAGATCGTCGGGGAAGACCCGAAGCCGATCGACGAGAGCCCGCAGAAGGCGCGCGAGAAGGTCGAGGCCTACCTGGCCGCGATGACCAAGCGCGACGCGGCCGCCGGGCGCAAGCAACTCTGCCCGACGCTGGCCGGCACGTTCGACAAGACCGCAAGCGGGGTCGACGGCGACTTCTACAAGAAGACCAAGGTGTCCGGTGCGGTGGTGACCGACGTCCGGGCCGAGGCCACCGGGCAGAAGGTGACCACCGCGATGCTGGTCACCTTCTCCGGCAAGAAGCCGGTGCCGCTCGGGGTCAGCTTCCTGGTGACCAACATCGATACGGGCTGGTGCATCGCCGGCGAGGACCCGGCCGTAGTGCTCCCGTCGATGCCGTCCACCACAAGCCCCACGCCTTCCCAGTGACCGGACAGCCGTAGTCTTGCGGGCATGCGCCAAGAGTGGCATCAGCTGAGCTACCCGGGGGTAGCGACCCTCGGCCCACAGACCTCCAGACCGGCCGCCGACTCGGCCGAAGACCAGGCGCTCGGTCTCGACCGGTGGCGTGAGCTGCCGCGCGACCAGATGCCGCCCTGGCCCGACCCGAAGGTCGTCACCGAGGTCTGCCAGGTGCTCGACAACGTGCCCTCGGTGGTCGCGCCCTACGAGGTCGACCAGCTCCGCGAGCGGCTCGCCCTGGTCTGCGACGGCCAGGCGTTCCTGCTCCAGGGCGGTGACTGCGCCGAGACGTTCGACGCCAACACCGAGAGCCACCTGCTGGCCAACGCCCGCACGCTGCTCCAGATGGCGGTCGTGCTGACCTACGGCGCCTCGCTGCCGGTGGTCAAGGTGGCCCGGGTCGCCGGGCAATACACCAAGCCCCGCTCGTCGGCGACCGACGCGCTCGGGCTGCCGACCTACCGCGGCGACATGATCAACTCGCTGGAGACCACGCCCGAGGCGCGGATCGCCGACCCGCAGCGGATGATCCGGGCCTACGCCAACTCCGCGGCCGCGATGAACATGCTCCGGGCCTACCTGGCCGGTGGGCTCGCCGATCTGCACGCCGTCCACGACTGGAACAAGGGTTTCGTCCGTGACTCGCCGGCCGGTGAGCGTTACGAGGCGATCGCCCGCGAGATCGACCGGGCGCTGGCGTTCATCCGGGCCTGCGGGATGACCGACGACGAGGCGCTCCGCACGGTCACCCTCTACTGCTCGCACGAGGCGCTCGCGCTGGAATACGACCGCGCGCTGACCCGGGTCTCCGACGGCAAGGCCTACGGACTTTCTGGGCATTTCCTGTGGATCGGGGAGCGCACCCGCCGCCTCGACGGCGCCCACGTCGACTTCCTGTCCCGGGTGGTCAACCCGATCGGCGTCAAGCTCGGCCCGACCACCACCCCCGAGCAGGCGATCGAGCTGTGCGAGAAGCTCAACCCCGGCAACGTGCCGGGCCGTCTGACGCTGGTCTCCCGGATGGGCAATCATCGGGTACGCGACGCGCTGGCGCCCATCGTCGAGAAGGTCACCGCGGCCGGCGCCCGGGTGGTCTGGCAGTGCGACCCGATGCACGGCAACACCCACGAGTCGTCCAACGGCTACAAGACCCGCCACTTCGACCGGATCGTCGACGAGGTGCTCGGCTATTTCGAGGTGCACCGCGGGCTCGGCACCCACCCCGGCGGCATGCACGTCGAGTTGACCGGCGAAGACGTGACCGAATGCCTGGGCGGTGCCCAGGGCATCGAAGATCTCGACCTGCCCGGCCGCTACGAGACGGCCTGTGACCCCCGGCTCAACACCCAGCAGTCGCTGGAGTTGGCCTTCCTCGTTGCGGAGATGCTGCGTGGCTGAGTTCGTGGACCTGCGGTCCGACACCGTTACCCAACCGACCGAGGGCATGCGTGCCGCGATGCTGGCGGCACCGCTCGGCGACGACGTCTACGGCGAAGACCCGACGGTCAACGCCCTCGAGGCGTCGGTCGCCGCGCTGTTCGGCCACGAGGCGGCGATGTTCGCGCCGTCCGGGTCGATGGCCAACCAGATCGCCATCCAGCTCTCGGTGCCGCCCGGCGAGGAGTTGCTCTGCGACGCCGACGCGCACGTGGTGACCTACGAGGTCGGCGCCGCGGCGGCGATCGGCGGCGTGTCGACCCGCACCTGGGCTCCGGTCGGCGCCGACATCGACCCCGACGTGGTGGTCGACATGATCCGCCCGGCGGGCTACCACGCGGTGCCCACCCGGGCGGTCGCCGTCGAACAGACCCACAACCGGGGCGGTGGCGGAGTTATCCCGTTGTCCACTCTGGAGGGCTTGCGGGCGGCGACCACGTCGGCCGGTGTGGCGTTGCACTGCGATGGTGCCCGGATCTGGCACGCGCACGTGGCCGACGGGGTGCCACTGGCCACCTATGGCGCGCTCTTCGACACCATGTCGGTCTGCCTGTCCAAGGGGCTCGGTGCCCCGGTCGGCTCGTTGGTGGTCTCCTCTTTTGAGAAGATCGAGCGGGCCCGGGTGCTCCGCAAGCGGATGGGTGGCGGCATGCGCCAGGCCGGCATCCTGGCCGCGGCGGGCGCCTACGCCCTGGAGCACCACATCTCCCGGTTGGCCGACGACCACGCGAAGGCGGCCCGGCTGGCCGAGGCGCTGGCGCCGTTCGGCGTGGTGGCCGGCGCGGTCCGCACCAACCTCGTGCCGCTCGACCTGCGCAAGTCGCCGATCGACGCGCACGCCCTGGCGGCGGCCGCCCGCGAGCGCGGCGTGCTGGTCTCGGTGCTCGGCCCGCGGGTCGCCCGTCTGGTGACACACATGGATGTCGACGACGCCGCGATCGACCGCGCGGTCAGCGTCCTCCCAGAAATCTTTCGCCGCTGACAGGTTCGCGTGCTTTGCTGAATAGTTGAGCCCCGACCGGCTGGCCGGCCGGAACGGGGAGTGCGACTGGTCAGCGGGGGTTGTGATGACCGCCACAGGCCCCCGGCGTTGGCCGGCGTGGGCCTTTCTCGTGGCCGGGGGCGCGCTGGTTGGCACCGCCGCGCTCCTGGCGGCACCCGTCTACACCGCGGTGGTGGCGGTCGTGGCCTTCTTGGTCGCCGTCGTCATGCTGGTGGTCCGCCGCCCAGCCCGGCTAGCGGCGTGGTCGACGCTCACTCTCACCTCGGCCTCGATCGCCGTCTCCCGGGTGTGGGCCGCCGTCGCCGGCCGCCCGGTGGTCGCCGACCGCGGCCTGGCCACCGGCGACATCCGGGCGATTGTGCTCTATCCGACGCTCGCGGTGGGGCTGGTGTTGCTGGGCGGCACCGGCAAGGTGGCCCACCTCGCCGACAGTCTCGACGCCGCGGTGGTCACCCTCGGCGTCTTCGTCCTCCTCTGGCTCTTCCTGCTGCACGGCCACATGGCACCGTCCGGATCCCGCCTGGTGCTCGCGTCGCTGCGCCCGATCGGCGTGGCGGTGGTGGTCGGGATGCTGCTGCGGCTGCTGTTCATGGTCGGCCCGCGGGCGCCCACCATCCGGTTCGTGACCGCCGGCGTGACGACCGCGATGCTCGGCGCGCTGGCGCTGGTCGGCCACTCGGTCGGCTACCCGGTCGACGGCCGGGTCAACGGC
This sequence comes from Asanoa ferruginea, assembly GCF_003387075.1. Taxonomy (NCBI): domain Bacteria; kingdom Bacillati; phylum Actinomycetota; class Actinomycetes; order Micromonosporales; family Micromonosporaceae; genus Asanoa; species Asanoa ferruginea. The sequence goes on along the minus strand of NZ_QUMQ01000001.1, from coordinate 8,783,687 downwards.
ACGGGCGTGTTCTTCACCGGGTACGCCCTCCTGCTCGCCACCGCCCTGCTGCATCCGTCCGCCGGTGAGCCGCTGCCGGTCCGGGACCGCGGGGCCCCGTCGGGCCGGTTGAGCCGTGGCCGGGCCGCCATGTTCGTCGGACTCACGCTGCTGGGCCCGCTGGCCTGGCTGCTCGCGGCCACCATCGGCCGCTTCAACCCCGGTTCCCCGACCGACTTCGGCCTGGTCGTCCTGGCCGGTGGCCTGATCTCGCTGTTGCTCCTCTGGCGCCTGTCACTGGTCGCCCGGGTGGCTGATCGCCGGGCCGGCCAGCTCGGGGAGGCGGTCGGGGAGCTTCAGGTTCTCCAGACGGAGTTCGCCTACCGGGCCGCGCACGATCCACTGACCGGGCTGGCCAACCGGTCGGTCCTGGACGAGCGGTTGTCGTCGCTGCCGCACGACCGGCCCTACGCGCTGCTGCTGATCGACCTGGACGGCTTCAAGGAGATCAACGACTCGCTCGGCCATCCCACCGGCGACGAGTTGCTGGTGGCGATCGGGCGACGGCTGACGTCACTGGCGCCGGCCGGCAGCACCTTGGTCCGGCTCGGCGGGGACGAGTTCGCGGTCCTGCTTCCGGAGGCCGGGCAACAGGAGGCGATGGCGCTCGGTAGCGCCGTGTGCGAGGAGCTGCGGCTGCCCTATCCGTCGGCGGTCGGTTCGCTGACGATCAGCGCGAGTGTCGGGGTCACGGCGCGGGCACGGGCGGCTCGCGGGCCGGGGGAGGTGCTGCGGGAGGCCGATCTGGCGCTCTACGCGGCCAAGGCGGCGGGGAAGGACCGGGTGGCGGCTTATCGCACGGGTCTGGCGCCGCGGGGCCGGCGCGTCAGGCCGGCCTGAGCTCGTCGAGGTCCGGTTCCTCGTCGGGGTCCGGGTCCAGGAGTGCCAGGAGGTCGGTGCCTCGTTCGGTCAGGCGGTAGACCACCGCCCGGCCGACGCGGGCGCCGGCCACGATTCCCGCTTCGCGCAGCACCGCCAGATGGGTGCTGACCGTGCCGAGGGAGATGTCGAGGGCGTACCCGAGTTGGGTGCTGGTCGCCGCCAGGCGTAGTTCGCGGACCACCCGCGCCCGGCCCGGACCGAGCAGCGTGGCGAGCGGGTCGCCTTGTGGCGCGGTGATCGGCGCGGCCGGGCCGCGGACCGGGTAGACCAGCGCGTAGAGCGGCGGCCGCTCGCAGGTCCACGAACCGATCGGGCCGGTCTTCGGCACGAAGACCAGGCCCTCATCGGTGATCCAGCGGTCGGGATAGTCCTGGTCGCTGAAGCGGATCGCGTCGTCACCGACCCATTCGGAGCGTGGGGTCATGGTGCGGACCGCTTCTTTCCAGCCGTACGCGGCGAGCAGCCCCGCGCGGTGCATGATGTCCCGCTCCATCAGCGCCCGGCGCCTCGGCCAGTCCGGTGCGACATAGCGCCGCCAGCCCTCGGCGAGCACGGCGGCGATCTTCCCGGCCAGGTCGGTGGTGGCGAGCCACTCTGTCGTCTGCGGTTGCCAGCTCGCCGCGACCGCGAGGGCGATGGTCGACCGGGTCTCGGTGTCGGAGAACCCGGCGACCACCGCGAGCTCGTCGGCCAGCCTCGTGTCGGTGCCGCCGGCCGGCGGGACGGCGACCAGATCGGGCAGCCACTTCGTGGCGGCCACGAGTGACATCAGCCCGGCGGCGACCGGGTCGCGGGCCAGCCAGGCCCGGTAGTCGGCGTGGTGCCGGTCGTGCCAGGCCCGCACCCACGGTTCGGGCGCCGGTCGTTGCAGGGTGATCAGCGCGCTGAGCGTCTCGGCGAGCGGGGAGATCGCGAAGCGGCAGCGGGACAGAGCGGTGGGGGTCAGCCGCAGCAGGGTCATGGTTACGCCTTTCGCCGCAAGGTTAGCGGGCGGCGCCCGCGAGCCGGCAGGCTCCCCGCGTGCTCCTCGTCCCGCCGTTCCGCGCCTTCTACCTCGGCCGCCTGGTCTCGCTCGCCGGCAGTGCGATGACCCCGGTCGCGCTGGCGTTCGCGATCCTCGACGCCAGCGGCCGCCCGGGCGATCTCGGCGTCGTCCTGGCCTGCCAGATCGTGCCGCACCTCGCGCTGCTCCTGGTCGGCGGCGCGGTCGCCGACCGGTTGCCACGCCGGCTGGTGCTCGTCGTGGCCAACCTCGGCGCGGGCCTGACCCAGGGCGCGATCGCGGTGGTGCTGATCGCCGGCGCCTACCGGCTCCCGCTGGTGGCGGGCCTGGCGCTGGCCGCGGGCGCGCTGGAGGCGTTCACTTCGCCGGCACTGCGCGGGATCGTCCCGGAACTGGTCGCCGGCGACGACCTCCAACGGGCCAACTCGCTGCTCTCGGCAACCAGCAGCGCCGTGAAGATCATCGGGCCGACCGTGGCCGGCGTGCTGGTCGTCGCCGTCGGCGGCGGTTGGGCGATCGCCGTCGACGCGGTCAGCTTCGTCCTGGCCGCCGTTTTCCTGATCCGGTTGCCGCGGGTCAGCCCGGCGCCGGCCGTCCGGGCCGGCCTGCTGCGCGAAATCCACGACGGCGGGCGGGCGTTCCTCGCGATCCCGTGGGTGTGGCCGGTGGCACTGGCGTACGCCGTGATCAATCTGGTCAATGTCGGGCCGTGGCAGATTCTCGGGCCCTCGTTGACCCGCGACCGCTCGGGCGAGGCCGTCTGGGGCCTGGTGCTCAGCGTGCGCGCCGTCGGGCTGCTGATGATGAGCGTGCTGATGTACCGGCTGTCGCTGCGCCGGCCCCTCCGCTTCGGGCGGCTGGTCGGCGCGCTCGGTGCTTGCTCGCTGATCGCGCTCGGCCTCGGGTTCGACCCGTTCTGGCTCGCGGCCTGCGCGTTCCTGGGCGGGGTGGGCTTCGCAGCGTCCGGGATCACCTGGGACAGCGCGCTGCAACGACACGTCGGCGCGACCCACCTCGGCCGGGTGTCCTCGATCGACGAACTGCTGTCGTTCGCGGCGATCCCGATCGGCCAGCTTCTGGTCGGCCCGGCCGCGGCGGCGTGGGGTGGCGAGAGGGTGGCGTTGGCCTGCGGGATCGCGTTCGCGGTCGCGGCGCTGGTGCCGCTGACCGCCCGCGCGGTGCGCTCCCTGCCCGGCGCGCCGCGTCCGGCCGCCGAGCCCGCGCCGGTCGCCGCGCCCTGACCCGCCGCGGGCTGGCCCCGCACGGCGGTTCAGCTGGAACCGGCACGCGGTCCGGCTGACCTGGCGGCGGCCGGTCCGTCGGGCACTGCGTCGCGTCCGCGAGCGGCGCGGTCAGGCGAGCAGGCCGCGCAGGGTCGCGATGTCGGCGGCGTGGCCCTCGTGGGCCTTGCCCGACGGGGTTTCCACGATCACCGGCAGGCCGGCGGTGGACGGATGCCGGAGCAATTCGGCGAACGCGGCCGTGCCGATGGTGCCCTTGCCGATTGTCTCGTGGCGGTCGCGCAGTGAGCCGCAGGTGTCCTTGGAGTCGTTGGCGTGCACGAGCTTGAGCCGGCCCGCGCCGACCGTCGCCGTCAGCAGGTCCAGCGTCGCCGTCATGCCGCCCGGGGTGGCCAGGTCGTGGCCGGCGGCCCAGGCGTGGCAGGTGTCGAAGCAGACGCCGAGCCGCGGGTGCCAGTCGACCGCCTCGAAGTAGGCCGCCAGGTGCTCGACCTTCGACGCCAGGGAGCGGCCGCCGCCGGCGCTCGGCTCGACCAGTAGCAAGGGGCCGTCGCGGTCGAGCAGCGGGAGCAATGCCTCGCGGACCTGCTTGAGCGCGGCGTCGTAGTGGGTCGGGTCGACCGCGCTGCCCGCGTGGAAGACCACCGCGGTGGCGCCGATCGCTGTGCCGCGGGTCAGCGAATGGGCCAACGTCGCCGTCGAGCGGTCGACCGTTTCCGGGGTCGGGGAGCCGAGGTTGACCAGCAGCGAGGAGTGCACGTACACCGGGATGGCCCGGTCTGAACAGCCCTCCCGGAACAGCGCGTCCTGCGCCGGGTCACCCGGCGGCAGGGCCCAGCCGCGCGAGTTCGAGACGTAGACCTGGGTCGCACCGGACCCGGCCGCGTCGATGTAGGGCAGCGCGGTCTTCGCGATGCCCCCGGCGGTCGGCGTGTGCGAGCCAAGCGGGCGGTCGGTCACTGGCAATAGAGGACGACCTGGCTCTGCGGTGCCACCGGCGTGTTCTCGTTGGGGTTCTGCGCGAACACCGTGCCGTTGGGGTTGAGCTGCGGGTTGGCCTGGAGGTTCATGCCCTGGAGCTGCTGCACCGCCTGCTGGCAGGGCAGGCCGATCAGCCGGGGCACGACCACCTGCGGCGGGCCCTCGCTGACCTCGAGTTCGACCTTGGCGCCCTTCTCGACACCGGCGCCGTCTTCGGGGGTCTGCTTGGTCACCGTGTCGCGCGGCTGGTCAGAAGCCTTGTAGGCGATCAGCGGCTCGAGACCGAGCCCGATCAGCTCGTTGCGGGCCTCGTTGACGTTCTTGCCGACCACCCGCGGCACGGTCAGCGGCGCCTTGCCCTTGCTGACGAAGACGGTCGCCTTGTCGCCGGGCTTGGTCTCGGTGCCGACCGGCGGGTCGACCGCGATCACGACGCCCTTGGGCAGGTTGTCGTCGTAGCGGTCGGGGCCCTTGGTCACCTGAAGCTTCGCGTCTTCGAGCTGGACCGTGGCGAGGTCGAGCGTCATGCCGGTCACGTCGGGCACGGTGTAGCGCTCGGCGCCCAGCGAGAGCACCAGCGTGATTTTGCCGCCCTTGAGGATCCGCCCGGCCGCCGGCGGGTCCTGGGTGAGCACGACGTCCTTGTCGATCTTCTCGTCGTAGCGCCCTGGACCGAAGGTCACCGTGAAGCCGCCCCGGGTCGCCTGCTCCTGTGCGGCGGCCTTGGTCATCGCGGTGAGCTGCGGCGCGACCGTGTAGCGGCCCATCCCGAACCACCAGCCGCCGATCGCGGCGACCAGACCGATCACCACGATCGCGGCGGCCACCGCCATCCGGCCGTTGGGGTGGGCCATCACCATGCGGTAGCGGTCGCCGATCGCCGAACCCCGACGGTCGGGGCCGTCGTCGTCATAGTCGTCGTAGGCGGGCTCGGGGGCCCGGCGCCGGCCGGACGGTGCCGGCGGCTCGGCCTGGCCGGGCAGGCGCGCCCACGACGGCCGCGCCGGCTCCGCGGTGGTGGCGGAAATGCGGGGGATGACTTCGGTACGCGGGGAGACCTGCCGCAGCACGGCGGTGTTGGCGTTGGCCGCGCCGAGGTCGTCGCGGGCGTTCTGGACCTCGGAGAGGAACGCGCCGGCGTCGGTCGGGCGGGACTGCGGGTCGCGCCGGGTGGCCCGGGCGACCAACTCGTCGACCACCGGCGGGATGCCGGGCACCAGCGACGAGGGCGCCGGGACGTCGCGGTCGACGTGTTGCCAGGCGACCTCGACCGGCTGCGCGCCGTCGTAGGGGACCCGGCCGGTGAGCATCTCGAACAGCACGATGCCGGCCGAGTAGACGTCGCTGCGCGGGTCGGCGCGGCCCTCGGTGACCAGTTCCGGCGCGACGTAGGCGACGGTCGCCATCAACTGGCCGCCGTCGGCGTCGGTGGCGCTGGCCTCGACCGCGCGGGCCAGGCCGAAGTCGGCCACCTTGACCACGCTGTCGACCAGGTTGCCGGGGCCGCCGCTGGGCGCCTCGGCGACCAGCACGTTCTCCGGCTTGACGTCGCGGTGGACCAGGCCGGCGCGGTGGGCGCCGAAGATCGCCGCGAGCATCTGCTCGAGGATCGCGAGCGCCTCGCCCGGGTTGAGCCGCCGCCGCTGGGCCAGCACGTCGCGCAGCGTGTGGCCGCGTACGTATTCCATGACCAGGTAGGGCAGCCCGTTGTGGTGGCCCTGGTCGTAGACCGCGACCACGTTGGGGTGGGTCAGCCGGGCGATCGTCTTGGCCTCGTCGGTGAACCGCTCGAGGAACTGCGGATCACGGGCCTGCGCCGGGTGAATGATCTTGAGGGCAACGGTGCGCTCGAGGCGTTCGTCGGTCGCCGTATATACGGTCGCCATGCCGCCACGGGCCACCCGGCCACGGATGCGGTAACGCCCGTCGACCAGGGTGCCCAAGAGCGAGTCAGCGACCTGGATGTCCATCGGCAGGCAGTCTATGTGGCCATCCGGTGACTGCGACACAGCCGTGCCGGCAACTTCGTCGATAACCCCGCATTCAGGCGCCTTCGTCCTGGTCAGGGCGGTGGTGTCGGTGCCGGCGCCGCCCCTCGTCGTGGCCGTCGTCACCGTTCGGGTCGGCCGAGACGGACGGGTCGGGGCTCGATGTCGCGCTCGGTGACTCCGTGGGGTCGGTCGTCGGGGTGGGCGTCGGCGGTTGGGTGGGCGGGTTGCCGGGCGGTTCTTCGGACTCTTCGGGTACGGCTCCGCCCGGGTGCCGCACCGGTCCCGGAGGGCCGCCGAGGTCGCCCGGGACACCGCCGCGCGTATCCGATGAACCCGCTCCACCGGCTCCGGCCTGGCGGCCGGCGACGGTGAGTGGCCCACCCTGGCGGGCGATCCGGACCGTTGGTTTCTCGTCCGCGTCCGGCGACGAGCGCTGTCCGGTGCCCGCGGCGCCGGCTATCACCGGTTTGGGTGATTCCGCGGCGCTGGCGTCGGTCTCCAGGAGCGCGCCGAGGCCGCTGACGACCGCGAAATAGGTGGCGGCCGCGCCGGCCAGGCTGGCCACGGCGAAGGCCCCGGTCGCGGCCAGGCGGCGCGGCGGGCGGGCGTGCTCGGGGAAGATGAGTTCCGTGGTCTCCTCGCCGTCTGAGCGGCGGCGTGGCCGGAGGCGGGCGAGGTCGTACTGGACCGAACGCCACGCGCCCACGAGTTCCTTGCGCAGACCTCGCCAGGTGGTCACGGTGCAGATCCCTTCGATACCCCATACCGGGTGGTTAAGTGGTGTCACGCCATGCCGGCGTGGCAATGTGAGCGGGTGACCGAAACCGTTCCCGCTCAGTGGCTGCCGTTGCCCGACGTGGCGGAGCGCCTTGAGCTGACGATCAGCAAGGTGCGCCAGATGGTGCGCGACGGCTCGCTTCTCGCGGTCCGGCGCGAAGGCGTCCTGCGGGTGCCGGCTGAGCTCGTTGCCAACAAGACCGTGCTCAAGCACCTGCCGGGCGTCATCACGTTGCTGCACGACGCTGGGTACAACGACGAAGAGTGCCTGCGGTGGCTCTACGAGCCCGACGAGACGCTCCCCGGCCTGCCGGCGGTGGCACTCGGCGGCGACCAGGCCACCGAGGTGAAGCGCCGCGCGCAGGCGCTGGGCTTCTAGGCTTGAGGTTCGTCTACCTGGCGGTCCTGCTGGGCTGCCTGGCCGGTGCGCTGTGGCTGGAGCCCGCGCTGCGGGTCAACGTCCTGCGCCGGTGGCGTCGCCTGCTGCTCACCATCGTGCCGGTGATGGCGATCTTCGCGCTGTGGGACATCGCGGCGATCGCGGCCGGCCACTGGTCGTTCGACCCGATGCAGACCACGGGCATCCTGCTGCCCGGCCGCCTGCCGCTCGACGAACTGCTGTTCTTCCTGGTCGTGCCACTGTGCGCGATCCTCGGCTTCGAGGCGGTCCGCGCCGTGCTGCGCCTGCCGGCGGGAGACGAGTGACCTACACAACGGCGGCGTTGCTGGGCGCGATCGGCGCGCTCGGCGTCGACCTGTTCGTGCTGCGCACCCGGCTCGTGCTGCGGCCGGTCTTCTGGGCCACGTACCCGATCATCCTGTTCTTCCAGCTCCTGGCCAACGGGGTGCTGACGGGCCGGAACATCGTCCGCTACGACCCGGGGGCGATCATCGGACTGCGTCTGGTGTACGCGCCCGTCGAGGACCTGGTCTTCGGGTTCGCGTTGGTGTTGTTGACGTTGTCGCTGTGGGTGTTCTGGGGGCGGGCAGGGGTTCAGCGCTCGCCGGCGGCCGGGACTGGGTCGTCCTGGCTGCTGCGGTGGCTACGGAAGCGGTAGATGAGCGCGGCGACGATCGCGACGTCCAGGAACGCGCCCGGGAGTTTGGTCAGGACGGCGAGGCCCAGGCCGTTCGGGATGATCAGCGCGGTGATCGCGATGGCCGTTGCCGCGAGGGCGGTTCGGGTTCTGCCTGGTGGGGTCGCGCAGGCCAGGACGGCCAGCGGGGCGATCGCGTACCAGGGGTAGAAGACCGGCAGCAGGATCGCGGCGGCGGCGAGCGTCCAGCCCGCGGCGGCGATCACCTGGCGGCGGTGGGCGGTGGCGTTCGCTTGATCGTGGGTGGCGGCGGGTTTTGGTTGGTCGTAGCTCGCCAGGGCGGCCTGGTGGGGTCGGTCGTGGCCGGCTGTCGAGACGTCCGTGGCGCGGACCGGTGTGGGGCCTGGGTCGGCGAGCGGGATCGCCACGGATGGTGCGATGACCTCGTCGTTCCCGGCGGGTGCGGTGTCAGCTGACGTGGCCGCTCGGTCCGGGGGTTCGTTGTCCCTCAGGCCGCGGAGAGTTGCCTGGAGTGCCCGCCAACCGAGGGCAGCGGCGATTACGGCCAGGGCTACTACGCCGCAGATGCGGGCTGCGTAGACCGCGGTGTCTGCGGCGCCCGGCCAGCCCGCTGCCCTTAGGAGGTAGCCGACCGCCATGCCGATGCCGGTCGGCAGGGAGGTCCATTGCACCAGGCTGCCGGTGTCGGAGAGGGCGCCGAACCAGCCGAGGTCGAGGCCGGTGGCCAGGCTGGCGGCGGCGAAGACGAGCGCTCCCGTCGCGGTGACGGTGATCGCGGCGGCGGTGATGGCGGTGGTGGGGCGGCGCTTCGTCCGCCAGCCGGCTACCAGCAGGATGACGAAGGGGAGCGCGATGATCGCGGTGACTTTGACCGCGACGGCGAGGCCGATGAAGGTCCCGGCCGCGATCGCTGCCCGCCACGGCGGTCCTTCCGCCAGCCCCAGGGGTCGCGAGCCCTGCGCGGGGCCGTGCGATGGCAGGCCTTCTACTCGGCCGTGCGATGGCGGGTCTATTACGAGGCTTTGCGATTGCGGGCCTACCGCGGCGTCCCGCGACGGCGGGCCTGCTGCGAGGCCTTGCGATTGCGGGCCTACCGCCACGTCTTGCGACGGCGGGTCTGCTGCGAGGCCTTGCGATTGCGGGCCTATCACGGCGTCCTGCGACGGCGGGCCTATTACGAGGCCTTGCGATCGGAGGCCTGCTACGAGACCTTCCGATCGCGCGCCTGCCGCGGCGTCGTGCGACGGCGGGCCGGAGGAGCCGTCCTCGATTGGTGCCGGATGGTCGGTTGGGGACTGCCCCCCGTTTGTTCGGCGGCTCGCGTTCGCGCTGGTCGCGACCGCCAGTGCCGCCACGGTCAGACCGGCGGTGAGCGCGTCGTTGTGTGCTCCCGAGACCAGATGGACTGCGACTAGTGGCGAGAGCAGTGCGAGCCAACGTGCGGCGGTCGGTGCGATCCCGGCGGCGGTGGCGAGCCGCCCGGCGTAGATCGCGATCAGCACACCGCCGATGAGGGCGACGATCCGGAGGACGGTGACCGCCGCGAGCAGTTGATGCCCGGCCGGCCCGCCGACGGCCCGACCGACCGCGGCGGCGGCGCCGGACAGCGCGACCCCGACCGGCCCGTAGGGCGCCGGCGTGTGCAGCCACAGGTCGGGCACCGAGCCGGCCCAGGAGCAACCGCCGTCGGCGGCACCGACCGCGTAGGGGTCGAGGCCGGAGTTCCAGATCTGGCCCTGGCAGGCGTAGGAGTAGACGTCGCGGCTGGCCAGCGGTGGTGCGAGCAGCAGGGGCAGCGCCCAGAGCGCACCCGTGCCGATCAGCCAGCGGCTGCTGACGGCGCTGAGCCGCTTGCCGAGTCGCCACCAGGCGGTGGACAGGATCGTGAGCCCGACCACCCATCCGGCCAGCCCGAGCCAGAAGCCGACGCCCGGAGTGCCGGCACCACGCAGCCCCGCGCCGGGATCTCTCCCCGGCAACGCCCCCGCTCCGTACGCCCCAGCGGCGACAACCGCGACCCCGACAAGCCCGGTGACGCGCAGACCCCACGGGCTGTCCAGGCCACGCACGTCGTCGATGATCCCACGCCGGCCACCGCCACCCCACCGCCGCCGGCGGGCGCCGGGACGCGGGGGTCAGTCGGTGCGGGTGGTGGCCAGGTGGGCGAGGCCGGTGAGGGCGATGCGGGCCGGGCCTGGCTCAGTCGGTGCGGGTGGTGGCCGCGTGGGCGAGGTCGATCAGGGCGCCGCGGGCTTCCGGGTCGATCGGTGCCGATTCGATCGCCGACAGGGCCGAGGTCAGCAGCGCGTCGATCCGCTGCTCGGTGCGGTCGGCGGCGCCGCTGGCCACGATGATCTCGCGGAGGTGGGCGATGCCGACCGCGTCGAGGTCGCGGGAGCCGAGCAGGCGGCGGAGGTCGCCGCGGCCGGCCTCGTCGGCCGTTTCGAACGCGGCCGCGACCAGGAATGTGCGTTTGCCCTCACGGAGGTCGTCGCCCGCCGGTTTGCCGGTCTGCGCCGGGTCGCCGAACACGCCCAACATGTCGTCGCGGAGCTGGAACGCCTCGCCGAGCGGCAGCCCGTAGCTCGAGTAGGCCGCGCCGACCTCCGCCGGCGCCGCCGCGAGCGCTGCGCCGAGCAGCAGGGGTCGCTCGACCGTGTATTTCGCCGACTTCAGGCGCGCGACCTTGCCGGCGCGCTCGACGGAGGTGTCGCCGGTCGCCTGGGTGAGGACGTCGAGGTATTGGCCGATGGTCACCTCCGTGCGCATCTCGTCGAAGACCGGGCGGGCCCGGGACAGCGCTGCGGGGTCGAGCCCGCCGGCGTGCAGCAACTCGTCGGACCAGACCAGGCACAGGTCGCCGAGCAGGACCGCGGCCGAGTCGCCGAAGCCGTCGGCGTCGCCGGACCAGCCGTGGGCGCGGTGCCGGCCCGCGAAGCGGCGGTGCACCGCGGGCTCGCCGCGCCGGGTGTCGGAACGGTCGATGAGGTCGTCGTGGATGAGGGCGCTCGCCTGGACGAGCTCGAGCGCCGCGAGCGCGGTAACCACCTGGTCGGAGTCGTGGCCGCCGGCCCCGCGGAAGCCCCAGTAGCCGAACGCCGGCCGTAACCGCTTGCCGCCGCGCAGGACGAAGGCCTCGATCGCGTCGGCGACCGGCGCCAGCGCGCTGTCGACCTGTGCCATCCAGGCCCGCCGGTCGGCCAGGAACCAGGCCAGCGACTTGTCGACGCGCTGCCGCAGCCCGACCCGGTCGGTGATGGGAAGGCCGGCACCGGCGATCGGGCGGACGGTGTCGGAAGGGTCCGGGCCGGCGGCGTCGGAAGGGCTGGTCGGCTCGGTCACGCCACGACGCTAGGGTCAATCGGCGCGAACGACAACCGGGCCGGTAACGGCCGGGTCCGCCCACCGCCACGGACGGTCGCGGCACCCCACGGCGGGCGGCGCGCGACCGCGGGCCGCCCGGACCATGCCGGAGCGGCACCCCCATCGACGCCCCTCACTAGTCATCGCCTGCCACCCGATCACCGGCGGACCGCTCGTCGCGCACCGGGCGGGGCAGGTAGGGCCGGGCCGCCACCAGCAGGTCGGCGTAGTCGCGTGCGGCGGGCAGCCGGGCGTGTGGAGCGAGCCGGTCACCGAACGTGGTCAGCACGTCGAGCGCCCGCGTCGACCCGGACCGGATCGTGTCGAGCAAAGCGCCGCTGGCCGCCAGCAACGCACCGTCGGCCTCGCCGGCACCGAGCCGGGCATGGGCCAGCCAGGCCTGGTCGAGCGCGGCGGTGCGTGGCTGGCCGGAGCGCGCCGCCGCCCGGGAGAGCAGTGGCAGCGCCCGGGCCGACCGGCCGAGGGCGGCCAGGCACCGGCCGGCCAGCGCGTCGAACTCGCCATCGTCGAGCCAGTAGAGCCACGGCGGGTCATGCTCGGCGGCCCGACGCTCGGTCGCGCGCTGCGCGGCCGTAAGTGCGGCCTCGGCGGCGCCGCGCAGCCCGGCCGACGCGGCCGCGAACGCGATCCGGTGCAACAGCAACGCCCGCCCGGAGGCCGACAGCGCCCGCCGCGAGCCCGCATAGGCGGTGCGGGCCAGCAGCAGCGCGGGCGCCGGATCGCCCGAGCCGGCCAGCAGGTGGCTGGCCGAGCCGAGCACGTGGCCGGCCAGCGGCCGGTCGCCGGCGACCGCCGCCGCGCCCAACGCCGTGCGGTAGGCGGACAGCGCACCGACCGCGTCACCGGCGTCGCCGAGGGTCCAGCCGCGGAGCTGGGCCACCTCGGCCCGTAGCCGCGCCGCCTTGCGGGTCGGCGTCGTGCCGGGCGGCGAGGTCGTGGCGTGCGCCGCGGCAGCCGCCAGCCCGTGCACCGTGGCCGCCAGGTCGGCGCCACCGATCACGTCGTCGAGCCGGCGGGCGGCGACCAACCGGGCGGTCACCTCGGCCACGGACGGCCGCTCGGGTCGTGCCGCGCCCGATGGTGCGACCGGCGCCGGACCGATCAGCGCCGTCTCGTCGCTGGTCAGCCAGGTGTGCGCGAGGCCGAGCAGGTCGAGCCCGACCCGGTCGCGGGTCTCCCGCCGGCCCGGACCGGCGCGGCCGGGTGGCGCGACCAGCCGGTGGCGGACCCGGCTGCGCTCGGCGGCGGCGGCCAGGCCGTCGGCGGGCGCGTCGAGCACCGCAGCGAGCCAACCCAGCCAGAAGTCGGCCGGCAGGCGCTCCTCGCGCTCCCAGCGACTGACCTCGTGGCGGGTCACCGTCGAGCTGCCCGAGGCGGCGCAGAGCTGCTCCGCCAGGCGTAGTTGGCTCCAACCCCGGCGTAGCCGGAGCTGGGCCAGATAGGCACCGAATGGTGGGCGCGGACCCGCCGCGTCGAACGGGTGTGGTGGCAGGGCGGACATCATGGAACCTCCCCGAGCAGCGGTGCGGCGGTGCACGCCTGCGGCCCCCGGACGCCGTGGCACGGCATCCCCGCGCGCCGACCAGTGGACCGTGGGGGCGGCCCGCGGCGCGTAGAACATATGTACCCCACAGGCCCGACGTTTTCCCGTACCCATCCCGCCGCCAACCCCGTCACCAGCGCGAACCCGCGTTATCCACAGGCGCTCGGTGCGCCGCCCCGCCAACACCCCCAGCCGGTACGCTCGACCCGTGGCGCTAGGACTCCCTTCGATCCTTCCGGGATCGCAACCGTCGATCGGCGACCTCGTTCGCGACGAGGCCCCGACCTTCTCTTTCGAGTTCTTCCCGCCCAAAACCCCCGAAGGCGAGGTGCAGCTGTGGCGGGCGATCCGCGAGCTCGAGCCGCTCCAGCCGTCCTTCGTCTCGATCACCTACGGCGCCGGCGGCACCACCCGTGACACCACGGTCGCGGTGACCGAGCGGGTCGCGACCGAGACCACGCTGCTCCCGATGGCCCACCTGACGGCCGTCAACCACTCCGTTGCCGAGCTGCGCAACGTGATCGGCCGGCTGGCCGGTGCCGGCATCCGCAACATCCTCGCCGTCCGCGGCGACCCGCCCGGCAACCCCAACGGCGAGTGGGTCCGCCACCCCGAGGGCGTCGACTACGCCGAAGACCTCGTCCGGATCATCCGCGAGTCGGGCGACTTCTGCGTCGGCGTGGCCGCCTTTCCTTATAAGCACCCGCGGTCGCCCGACATAGCGAGCGACACCGAGCACTTCATCCGCAAGTGCCGCTCCGGCGCCGACTTCGCGATCACCCAGATGTTCTTCGACGGCGACGACTACCTGCGGCTCCGCGACCGGGTGGCCGCCTCCGGCTGCGACACCCCGATCCTGCCCGGCGTGATGCCGGTGACCAGGCTGAGCACGATCGCCCGGTCCGAGCAGCTCTCCGGCGCGCCGTTCCCGGCGGCGCTGGCCGAGCAGTTCGCCCGGGTGGCCGACGACGACGAAGCGGTCCGCAAGCTCGGCATCGAGCAGGCCAGCCGGATGTGCCAGCGGCTGATCGACGAGGGCGTGCCCGGCATCCACTTCATCACCCTCAACCGCTCGACGGCGACCCGCGACGTGTGGCAAAACCTCCGGGTCGAAGCCCGCGTGTGACCTCGACCGCCGACAGACGGTTGAGCTGACGTGGGCACACGGCTGGGTTGGAACGAATACGCGTCCAGGTGGGCGGCGTTGCACGGCGGCTTCGACCCGCGGCAGGCGGGCACGGCCGTCCGCGGCTGGGTCCGACTGTCCTATGAGATCGGTTCGCGCCTGGGCCGCCTCGGGATCACCCCGACCCCGGTCACGGTGGTCGGCCTGCTGCTCTGCGCGCTGGTCCCGATCGCCGCGACCCGCGCCCCGTCGGGCCTGTTCGCGGCCGCGATCCTGGTCCTGCTGGCCGCGGTGGCCGACAGCGTCGACGGCGCCGTCGCGGTGGCCACCGACCGGGCCACCCGCCTGGGCTACGTCTACGACTCGGTGGCCGACCGCCTCGGCGAGATCTGCTGGCTGGTGGCCTTCTGGGTGGCCGGCGCGCCCGCACCCCTCGTCTTCACCGCCGGCGCGCTGTCCTGGCTGCACGAATACATCCGCGCCCGGGCCACCGCGGCCGGCATGACCGAGATCGGCACGGTCACGGTCGGCGAACGCCCGAGCCGGGTCAGCGTCACCGTCGTGGCCTTCGTCGTCGCGGCAGCGGCCGGCGGCCTCGACAAAGACCTGACGCCGGGCACCCTGACCGTCTTCCTGGCCATCTGGGTCCTGCTCGCCGCCTTCGGCCTGACCCAACTCTTCCGCGCGGTCCGCCGCCTGCTCCGCTGACGCGTGCGCGCCTCTAGCGCAGCCCGGCGCGGTGCAGGACGTCGATGATGACGGTGGACTTCAGGGCCGCGTATTCGGCCATGTAGGTCAGATTCGCGGCGGCGATGCGGCGTTTCTCGGCCGCGTAGCGGTCGCGGTCTTCCGGGTGGGCCCGGAGCCAGTCCCGGAAGATCAGGTGGCGGAGGTGTTCGTCGCAGTCGGGGCCGAAGACGTGCACGTTCGCCATGGGGGAGAAGCCGTGCAGGCAGCGGTGGTCATACCAGTCCGGTTCGCGCACCCGCAGCACGTAGCCGGCCGACTCCAGCGCCGGTAGGTAGGCGGGCTCGTCGCGCGGGTCGGCGACGATCACGTCGATGTCCAGACGCGCCTTGGCCGCCAGACCGGGCACCGACGTCGACCCGACGTGCTCGATAGCCAGCGCCGCTGGGCCGAGTGCTGAGCGGATGGTGGCGGCGTGCTTCTCATACAGCGTCGGCCAGGCGGGGTCGTAGGGCACGATCTCGATGGGCCCGGGCAATCTGGTCACGTTGTCGTCCACGTGCCGCTCGCGCAGCCACTCCTCGGTAACCGGCGGCGACGGCTCAGGCAACGGCGGCAAACGCATCCCGCGACCCTAACGGGTGCCGGCCCTGCGCGGTGGCGGCCGTGCGCGGTCGCAGTCCTGCGCGGTGCCGGCCCTGGCGTTGGCCCGCACGGCGTTGGCCCGCACGGCGTTGGCCCGCACGGTGCTGGGCCTCGCGGCGCTGCGCCTCGCGGTGCCGGCCCTAACGGGTCCCGACCTGGCGCGCCGGCCCGACGGACTCGGCGACGATCTTGGCTGAGAGGGCTACCATCGGCAGCCCGCCACCCGGATGCGCGGACCCACCGACCAGAAACAGCCCCCGCACCGGCCCACGGTTAGCCGGCCGCAACAACCCGCCGGCCGTCCCGTAGATCGCCCCACCCGGCGCCCCCGCGCTGCGTTCCAGCGAAGCCGGCGTCAGCACCTCCCGAAACAGCACCCGATCGCGAACGTCAAACCCCCGCGCCGCGAGCACCGACAGCACCCGATCTGCATAGGCATCGGCCAACCCCGGCCGGTCCCAGTCAACGGCCCCCGGACCGATCCCGTGTCGCGGCGCGTTGACCAGCACGAACCACGCCTCGTGCCCCTCCGGCCGGACCAGCGGATCGTCAGCCACGGTCACGAACACGGTCGGATCCGCGGCGGGCCGGGCCGGCGCGCCGAAGATCGCGTCGAACTCCGCGTCATAGTCAGTGGGAAAGAGAACCGTGTGGTGGGCCAGCCCGGGCGTCCGCCCTCGCAACCCCAACAGCACGACGAACCCCGCGAGGCTGCGGTCGGCCAGCCGCCCGAGCCGTCGCGGCGCCGGCAACAGGTCGCGATACAACGTCAGCGCATCCACATTGGACACCACCACGTCGGCGGGCACGAACGCCGAACCCACCCGCACCCCGTTGACCCGCCCGCCGGCGGCCGAGATCCGGGTCACCGCCGCCCCGGTCCGCACGGAAACGCCCAGCGCCTCGCACCGCGACAGCAGCGCGTCGGCCAGCGTCGCCAGGCCGCCGGGAAGATACCAACCACCGAAGGACAGCTCCGCGTACGGCACCGCCACCAGCGCGGCCGGCGCCCGCCGGGGGTCCGCTCCCGTATAGGTCGCGTAGCGGTCCAGCAGCATCCGCAGCCGCGGATCACCCAGGTGCCGCCGGCCCAGCCCGCGCAACGACATGCCGGGCGCCACCGCAGCCAGGTCGCCGAACCGCCACGCCAGCCCGGCCAGCGCCGCCGGCGAGTCGAGCGGCCGCCGCAGAATGTCCCGCCACGACGCCGTCCAGACCCGACCGGCCCGCCGCCACAACGTCGCCCAGTCAGCTGCCGCATCCGACCCGAAAGCCGCGTCGATCCGATCAAGAAACACCCCGGGATCAGCCGACGAGTCCAGCACCGTCCCGTCCGGGAACACGTGCCGCACCACCGGATCCAGCGGCACCAGCTCCGGCGCGCCGCCGCCGAGGTCGGCGAACAGCTCGTCGAAGACCTGCGGCAACGTCAGCAGGCTCGGCCCGGTGTCGAACCGGTAGGTGCCCTCCGGCCGCTCCACCACGAGCCGCCCGAGCTTGCCACCGACCACCGTGGACCGCTCGTACACCGTGACCCGATGCCCGCCCGCCGCGAGCCGTGCCGCACAGGCCAGCCCACCCACGCCCGCGCCGATCACCACGACCTCAGCCATGCCCGCCTCCACCCGTCACCACGGCACCACCGGCCGGTCCCGCCAGCGCAGCACCCCGGCCCGGCGGAGCCGGTAGGAACGCGCGACCAGCCACCCGAACAACAGCACTGACACCGGCTGCCCCAGCGGGTCGGGCCACCGCCGCCCGCCGGTCGCCGCCGCGCTGATCACCCGGCCGAACACCCCGAGCAGGTAGCCGACCAGCCCGGCCAGCACCAGGCGCGGCGAGCCGGCAACGACCCCACCGAGGAACAGCGGCACGGGCACGACGTACACCAGGCACAACAGCAGGACCACCGCCGCCGCACCGACCCGGGACCCGAAGGACGCCCACAGCGACTTCGTATACCCGTCGACGAGCGAGTGCCACGACTCGTACATCCGGCACGACGCGATCCGCGATCCGTCGGCCAGCGCGATCCGCCCGCCGGCCCGCTTCACCGCGCGCGCCAGGGCGATGTCCTCGAGCACCGAGCCGCGTACCCCCGCATGCCCGCCTGCCGCCCGATAGGCCGACCGGTCCGCGACCAGAAACTGCCCACCGGCCGCGGCCAACGACGGGCGCGCCGAGCGCTCCATCGCCCGCAGCGGCAGGAACGTCAGCCACGACCACTGCAACAGCGGCTGCACCAGCCGCTCACCCCACGACCCCACGACAATCCGGGGGTACGCGCTGAGCAGCCCGACCTTCGACGACCGGAGCAGCGCGGCGGCACCCGCGACCGCGTCCGGTGCCAGCACGACGTCGGCGTCGACGAAGACGAGCACGTCGGCGTCGGTCGCGTCCGCGAGTTGCTGGCAGGCGTGCGGCTTGCCGAGCCAACCCGCCGGCAGCGGCGCACCGGTCAGCAGCCGCACGCGCGGGTCGTCGCCGGCCAGCGCGCGCACCAGGTCTGCGGTGCCGTCGGTCGAGTCGTCGTCGAGGACCAGGATGGACAGTCCGGGTACGCCGCGCTGTGCGAGCAGCGACCGCAGGCACGGACCGACCCGGGCCTCCTCGTCGCGCACCGGGAGCAGCACGGCCACCGGGTCGGTGAACGACGCCGCGACCGGCCGGCGCAGGAGCCGGGCGTTGACGAGCGCGTGCAGGGTCAGCAGGCCGGCCAGCGTCGCCGGCAGCCAGATCAGCGTGGCCATGCGCGTACCCGAAAAGTCAATGGCACTGCGACCAGGCCCATGGCCAGCGCGCCCCAACCCGCAGACGCGGGCAGGCCCAGGAACGCGGCGTGCGCGAGGATGCTGGAGTAGTAGGTCCAGAGATAGAGGGCATACATCGGCGCGTCGCGGCCGGGGGAGGTCGGGCCGGCGAGCCCGGCGAACAGCGCCATCATCAGGACCGCGACGACCAGCCAGCCGGCGTAGTTGCCCAGCGGCACGTCAGGCACCCCCGGCAGGCTCGGCGACGGGTCGGACCAGGTCCAATAGCCCTCGGCGACCATCTGCGGGTCGAGGAAGAGGTCCCAGGCGGCGAGGCCGACGCCGGCGACCAGGATTCGCGCGGCCGGGTGGCGGACCAGCCGGACCGCCGCGAGCCAGGCCGGCCAGGCCATCCAGGTCCAGGCGAGCGGGATCACCACGGGCACACCGGCGATCTTCGGGCCGAGGGCGTCCGAATACGCGTAGTCACCGAACGGGAAGCCGCTGGACACGCCCGCCGCTTCGACCAGGAGCCCGCCGCCGGTGGTGACCAGCACCAACGCGGTGGCGACGCGGGGGCCGCGGGTGAGCGCGGCGTGCGAGACCGACAGCAGGTAACCGAGCGCGACCGTGGTGATGGTGAGCGCCGCCCGTGCGCCGCCGCCGGTCAGCGGGTAGCAGATCTGGGCCAGGATCAGCAGGCCCAGCCCGAGCCAGGGCAGCCCGCGGGTCATTCCCCGGACGGCGCGGCCAGCGGCAGGTCGCGGCCGAGCACCGCGAAGGCCCGCTCGTCGCCGGGGAAGCGGAAGTGGCGCAGCACGTCGACGAACCCGAAGCTGCGGTAGAGCCGCCAGGCGCGCGACTTCTGCTCGTCGGCCTCCGGGGTGGACAGCAGGGTGGTCGCACCCGGCGCCATCCCGAGCAGGGCGCGCAATTGGCGGGCGCCGACCCCGTGCCCCTGCGCGGCCGGGCGCACGTGCAACTCGACGACCTCGAAGCAGTCGGTCAGCCAGCGCTTGCGATGCTCCTCGCTCAGCGCGGACCGGACCTGGTCGTGCCACCACTGCCCGGCGCCGGAGACATAGCCGTAGCCGAAACCGGCGAGCTGACCCTCGGTGGTCAGCGTGGCGACGGCACGGAACCCGGACCGGCGCACGTGCGTGGCGATGATGCCGCGCCGGGCCTCCATCAGCTCCGGCCGGTAACCCATCGCCTCGCCGTAGACGGCCACCACGTCGTCGAGCCGACGTGCCAGGTCGTCCGGCTTCCACGGCACCAGCCTCATGCCGGATCGCTCCTTGTCATCTCTGCCCAGCCGAGCACCTCGCGGTCACCCATGATGCCGCACACCGCGAACCGGGCGAAAAGCTCCTCGGAATACCAGCCAACCTGAGTCGTCCGGGCGATGGCGGCGCGATGCTCGGGCCGACGGTACGCGAAGGCCACCAGATCTGCCGCGTTTCGCCACACGGTGACGGTGCCCTGCCAGCCGATCGGCGCCTCGCCGATGCCGAACCGGGCGAGCAGGCCGGGTGCGTCTCTCAGGGCTGCCGCCACCGGGGGGATGGCCCGCCAGAAGGTCGCGGTCCGCGCCGGCTTGAGCCGGGCCCGGGTCAGAGCGAGGACCATTCCGGGTGTACGGGCGGTGCCCGCGAACGGCTCCCGCCCACTCCAGGTGCCCCGGCTGGAGATCGGGGCGAGGTCGATCCGGGCGTACCCGATGCTCCGCCTGGTCCAGCCGGCGATGGCCGGCGGTTCCGATGCTTCCCGGTCGTGCACGAGCAGCGCCGCCCAGCGGGTCGCGTCGACGTCGCCCGGGCCGAAGCCGGTGCCGGTACCCGTGCCGAGAAGCTTGGCGAACCGAACGCCGGGGTGCCGCCGGAGACGGCGCCGGTCGATGGCCATGCGGGCGAGCACCTCCGGGAGGGCCCGCCTCGGCATCCGCCAGACGTGCAGGGTAACGACCGTGTCCATCGGGTCCCAGTCTCCACCCAGCGTGCTCGGCCCGGGTGTTCAGGCGGCCCGTTCGGGCGGGCCGTTCGGGCGGCCCGTTCGGGCGGGCCATCGGTGGCCGGTTCGGGCGGGTCGTTGGGCAGCCGGTTTGGGTGGTCGTTGGGCGGCCGGTTTGGGCGGGTCGTTGGTGGCCGGTTCGGGCGGCCGGTTCGGACGGATCGTTGGTGACCGGTTCGGGCGGGTCTTGGAGCGGACGGGGGGTCTTGGAGCGGCCGGGCGGGTTGTCGAGCGACCGGGTCGCGTCGTCGGGCGGCCGAGCGGGTCGTTGGGTGCCTCGTTCGGGCGAGCCGTTGGACGGCCGGTTCCCGGCCCGCCGTTGAGCGGGCCGGTCAGGCGACGTCGGTGACCGTGCCGCCGGTGAGGCGTTCGAGTTCGGCCGGGGTGATCGGGAAGACCGCGTGCGGGATGCCGCCGGCGGCCCAGACCTCGTCGAAGGCGAAGAGCGCGGTGTCGACGAGCGTGCGCATGGCCGGCAGGCCGGGGTGGATCGGTGCGACGCCGCCGATCACCTGGCCGGTGTGTGCCCGGACGAAGTCGGGCGAGGCCCGCTTGACCTTCTCGATTCCGTGCTCCTTGGCGACCCGGGCGGTGTCGACCCGGTGCGCGCCGCTGGTGAGCACCAGCAGCGGCGCGCCGTCAGCGTCGAAGACCAGTGAGTTGGCGATCGCGCCGACCTCGACGCCGACCTGGGCGGCGGCCGCGGCGGCGGTGGGTGCGGCGTCTTCGAGGATGCGGACCTGGCTGGGCTGGCCGGCGGCGTCGCGGGCACCGGCGGCGTCGAGCGCGTCCTGGACGGCGCGGACGTTGGCGTGCGGTTGCATCTGGACACGTTCTCACGCCGGGCCCGATGGGCGCGCCTGGGTTTCTGCTCGGGGTGTTCACGCTGGTGGGAGCCGTTTTCCGGCCCCCGCGAAACATCAGCGGATGTCACCTCGCGTCGCGTTGCTTTTTTGTCGGACCCAAGGTGTACTCTTCTTGTAGTTAGAACGCGTGTTCGATTAGCTCGCACACTCGTTCTGGCGATCCGGGAGACCCACGATTCGCGGCGTGGCTCCCGGGAGGTGCGGCTTCGCGGGCCGCACATCAGGCAGGACCGTCGTCCGCCGCCCTCGACCCCCGGGCGGCGGACGACGGACCAGCCGACCCTTGCCGGTCGGGTGTGGTGTGGGGAAGCGTCACGCCCGACCGGCAACTCGGAAACACCGCTGCGTCTTCCTCCGCGGCGGGCAACGTCCCGCGGGTCCTCCGGGCCCGTGCGCAGGCTTTGCATACGCGGAGGAGACGAAGTTCCATGACGACCAGCCCGGCCCAGGCGCCGACCGTGCCGGCCCACGTGCTGCCGCACCGCACGCCGGCCCAGCTGCTCGCGATCGCCCGGCACGGCCTCGCGGAGGCGGCACAGACCCGCCCCGACGGCCTGCGCTACGCCGCCGCCCACCTCGCCGCCCTGCGCGCCGCGGCGGCGATGCTCGCCGCCCGGGCCCGTCCCTCGCCGACCCGGCGCAACCGGATCACCAGCGTCTGGGCACTGCTGGTGATGGTGGCGCCCGAGCTCGACGAGTGGGCCACCTACTTCGCCGCCGGGGCCACGAAGCGCGCCGCCGCCGAGGCGGGCATCCCCCGGGTGGTGACCGCCCGCGAGGCCGACGACCTGCTCCGCGCCGCCGAGCAGTTCGTGGCCGTGGTCGAGGTCGCGCTCGGCATCGCACACCAGCCGTCGCTCGACGGTCTGGCCGCCTGACACCGCCACCTCGCACGGCCGGCAAGCAGCACAACCAGCAACCAGCACAACCAGCACGAAGGCACGACGGGGGTGAGCGCATGGCCGGTCAGATGACGCTGGGATCAGCAGCACTGTCAGGTCTGGTCCGCCCGGCCAGCGCCGCTCCCGACGACGCCCACCGCACCCTGCCGGTGCCGGCCGAGCTGCGTGGCCTGCTGCCCGGCCGCGGCCTGCGCCGGGGCAGCACCGTGGCGGTGGGCACCGGGCCGCGGTCACCCAGCGGCGGCACCTCTCTGGTCTACGCCCTCATCGCCGAGGCGTCCCGGGCCGGCTCCTGGTGCGCGGTGGTCGGCGTCCCCGCGTTCGGCGCGGTCGCGGCCGCCGACGGCGGCGTCGCCCTCGACCGCTTGGCGCTGGTGCCCAACCCGGGCCCTGAGTGGGCCACGGTGGTCGCCGCCCTGATCGACGGCGTCGACGTCGTGGTCCTCGCGGTCCCCGGCCCGGGCGCCATCTCCGGCCCGGTCACCGCCCGCCTGGCGGCCCGCGCCCGGCAACGCGGCAGTGTCCTGGTCCCTTACGGCCACTGGGACGGCGCCGACCTCACCTTGCGCGTCACCCGCGGCCGCTGGGAGGGCCTGTCCGACGGCCGTGGCCGCCTCCGCCGCCGCGAGGTCACCGTCGTCGCACAGGGCCGCGGCGCGGCCACCCAACCCCGCGAGATCACCGTCTGGATGCCGGGCTTCCGCCCGCTGACCGGCACCGTCGCGATCGCGCCTCTCGAGCCCATCGCCCTACCCGCCCTACACCCGGTCCCCGACCCCGCTACCTCGGCGGCCACCACACCCGACACCGGCCGGGCAAAGGACGCCCAGCCAACTCCGGCCGGCGAAGGCCGGTCGAAGCCGTCCCGGTCCGCGGGCGGCGACCCGCGATCCAACGACGAGCCCGCGGTCGATGCCGCGGAGCCCGTCGACCCATGGGCAGTCGTCACCGACGGCCTGACCGACGGTCAGGAGCAGCAGCGACCACGACTCACCCTGGTCGCGGGAGGCGTCGGATGACCAGAAGCCGGCGTGCCACCACTGCGGGAAACACGAACGGGGATCCGCATGGCGAGAGCGAAGACCTGGGCGGGGGGCGTCGTGGCCTTAGCCGCGCAGCCGGCGACTCAGACCGTGTAACCGACGCTCGCCGCGCGAGCGGCGACCCAGGTCGGGCGGCCGGGGACCGCCGTGCGGCCGGCGATCCGGGCCACGGGCAGGGCAGCATCGCTGGCCGGGCTGGCCAGGAGGGCGCGGTCGCGCGTACCGCCGTGCTCTGGTGTCCGGATTGGCCGGTCATCGCGGCCGAGATCGTTGACGGGGTGCCGGCCACCGGGGCGGTCGCGGTCATGCACGCCAACCGGGTGGTGGCGGCGTCCGAGTCGGCGCGGGTCGACGGGGTGCGGCGGGGGCTGCGCAAGCGGGAGGCGCAGAGCCGGTGCCCCGGCCTGGTCGTTGTCGACCATGATCCGGCCCGTGACGCGCGGGCGTTCGAGCCCGTCGTCGCCGCGGTCGAGGAGATGGTCGCGGGCGTCGAGGTGGTGCGGCCCGGTGTGTGTGGGTTCGCCGCGCGGGGGCCGGCCCGCTACTTCGGCGGTGAGGAGGCTGCGGCCGAGCGGATCGTCGAGCATGTCGCGCAGAGCTGTGCCGTGGAGAGCCAGGTCGGGGTCGCCGACGGTGGGTTCGCCGCCGCGCTCGCCGCCCGCGAAGGGGTGATCGTGCCGAGCGGCCAGACGGTCGCGTTCCTGGCCAGGCGGCCCGTCGAGGCCCTCGCCCGGCCACAGCTCACCGAGTTGCTCCGCCGGCTCGGCATCAGCACCCTCGGCGCGTTCGCCGGGCTGGCGCGTGGTGACGTGTTGGCCCGGTTCGGGTTCGACGCCGCGCTGGCGCATCGGCTGGCCTCGGGCGGCGACGAGCGGCCGCTCGCGGTTCGGCGGCCGCCACCTGACCTCGAGGTCAGCGAAGACTACGGCGACGATCCGCTGGAGCGGGTCGACACGGCCGCGTTCGCCGCGCGGATGCTCGCCGAGCGGCTGCACGAGCGGCTGGCCGGCTACGGGCTGGCCTGCACCCGGCTTTCCATCGGAGCGGTCACCGCGCACGGCCAGGAACTGCACCGGGTCTGGCGGCACGACGGGCTGCTGACCACCGCCGCGATCGCTGACCGGGTGCGCTGGCAGCTCGACGGCTGGCTGTCCGGCACCACCCGCCCGGGCGCCCGAACGGCACCGGCCAAGCCGACCGCCGGGATCATCCGGCTGCGCCTGGTGCCGGAGGGGGTGCTGCCGCACGCCGGCCTCCAACCAGGACTGTGGGGTGAGACGGGGGAGGAGAAGGAGCGGGCGCACCGGGCGTTCAACCGGATCCAGGGCATCCTCGGTCCCGAGTCGGTGGTCACCGCCGTGCTCGGGGGTGGGCGCTCGCCGGCCGACCAGGTACGCCTGGTGCCCTGGGGTGACGAGCTGACCCCGACCCGGCCGACCGCGCCCTGGCCCGGTCGGATGCCGGCGCCGGCGCCCGCGTTGGTCCTGCCGGCGCCGCTGGCGGCCACCGTGCGCGATGCGGCCGGGGAGCCGGTCGGTGTTTCCGCCCGGCTGCTGGTCACCGCCGCCCCGGCCCGGCTCACGATCGGCACCGGTCAGCCCGTCGAGATCGTCGGCTGGACCGGGCCCTGGCCGGTCGACGAGCGCTGGTGGGCGCCGGCCGAGGCCCGCCGCCGGGCCCGGTTCCAGGTCGCCCTGGCCGACGGGAGCGCCTTCCTGCTGTCCTTGGCCGCTGGGCAGTGGTCGGTGGAGGCCATCTATGACTAGCCAGAACCGATCCGCAAGGTCATCTCGATGTAATGGGTGTGATGGCGCGGAGCTGGCAGCGGAGCGGAGCGAGCGGTCCCCGGCGGGAGCGACGGTCCGGACCACCACGGACCCGGGAGAGGCTTCTAATGGGCTTCAATAATCCCGGGATTCCGTGGTCGCAGCTCGAGGGGACCCTGTCCGGGCGGCGCCACCTGCATGTCGTCGACCCGCTCGCGGTCGACGCCGACGGTGGCGACTCGCCGGCCTGGACCCGCAAGCGGCCCCAATATGAGGCGCCGCCAGAGCCGCCGCAGCCCGAGCAGGACACGGTTCCCTATGCCGAGCTGCACTGCCACTCCAATTTCAGCTTCCTCGACGGGGCCAGCCACCCCGAGGAGCTGGCCGAGGAGGCGCGGCGGCTCGGGCTGACCGCGCTGGCCATGACCGACCACGACGGCTTCTACGGCGTCGTGCGCTTCTCCGAGGCGGCCCGGGCGCTCAAGCTGAAGACCATCTTCGGCGCGGAAATGTCACTTTCCGAGGGGGTACGCGGCAAGGACACCGTGATCCGCTCCGGTGAGCCCGATCCGCACGGCCGGCACCTGCTGGCGCTGGCCCACGGCACCGAGGGCTACGCCCGGCTGTCGTCGGTCATCGGGCAGGCCCAGCTCGATGGCGGGGAGAAGGGCCGGCCGGCCTATGGCTCCTTGGAAGACGTCGCGGAGCAGCTGCGTGACCACGTGCTCGTGCTCACCGGGTGTCGCAAGGGGACGGTGCCGGCGGCGCTGCTCACCGAAGGGGTCGACGCGGCGGCGCGCGAGCTCGACCGGCTGGCGCGGCTGTTCGGGCCCGACAACGTGGCGGTCGAGCTGACCGACCACGGCGACCCGACCGACGGCGACCGCAACGACGCGCTGGCCGCGCTCGCCGCCCAGCGTGGGCTGCCGACCGTCGCGACCAACAACGTCCACTACGCGACGCCGGCGCGGCGGCGGCTCGCGACCGCGGTCGCGGCGGTCCGGGCCCGGCGCAGCCTCGACGACATCGACCCGTGGCTGCCCGCCGCGGCCACTGCCCACCTGCGCTCCGGCGCCGAGATGGCGCAGCGGTTCGCGGCCTACCCGGGCTCGGTGGCGCGGGCCGCGGAATACGGGCAGGACCTGGGCTTCGACATCCAGCTCGTGGCGCCGAAGCTGCCCGACTACCCGGTCGACCCGGGCGAGTCCGAGATGGACCACCTGCGCAAGCTGACCATGGCGGGCGCGCTGGTGCGCTACGGGCCGCGGGAGGCCCACCCCGACGCCTACCGGCAGCTCGACTACGAGTTGAACATGATCGGGCAGCTCGGCTTCGCGGGCTACTTCCTGGTCGTCTACGACATCGTCAAGTTCTGCCGGGACAACAGGATCTACTGCCAGGGCCGCGGCTCCGCCGCCAACTCCGCCGTCTGTTACGCGCTGTGGATCACCAACGTCGACGCCGTCCAGCACGGGCTGCTCTTCGAGCGCTTCCTCGCCCCGGAGCGTGACGGGCCGCCCGACATCGACGTCGACATCGAGTCCGACCAGCGGGAAAAGGTCATTCAGCACGTCTACGAGAAATACGGCCGGCGGCACACGGCCCAGGTGGCCAACGTTATCTCCTACCGGCCGCGGTCGGCCGTACGCGACATCGCCAAAGCATTTGGCTTCTCGCCCGGGCAGCAGGACGCGTGGAGCAAGCAGATCGACCGGTGGGGTTCGGTGGCCAAGGTCGACGTCGACGACATCCCGGAGCACGTCGTCGACTTCGCCAACGAGCTGCAGACGTTCCCGCGGCACCTGGGCATCCACTCCGGCGGCATGGTGATCTGCGACCGGCCGATCATCGAGGTCTGCCCGGTCGAGTGGGGCCGGATGCCGGGCCGCACGGTGCTTCAGTGGGACAAGGACGACTGCGCCGCCATCGACCTGGTCAAGTTCGACCTGCTCGGGCTCGGGATGCTGTCGGCGCTGCGCTACGCGTACGAGATGATCGAAGATGACCTTGATATCAGCACCATGCCGCTCGACGATCCCGAGATCTACGACATGTTGTGCCGGGCCGACTCGGTCGGGGTGTTCCAGGTGGAGAGCCGGGCCCAGATGGCGACGCTGCCGCGGCTGAAGCCCCGCGTGTTCTACGACCTGGTGGTCGAGGTCGCGCTGATCCGGCCGGGCCCGATCCAGGGTGGCTCGGTGCACCCCTACATCCGGCGCAAGAACGGCCAGGAGACGTGGCAGCACGACCATCCGCTGATGGCGAAGGCGCTCGACAAAACGCTCGGCGTGCCGCTGTTCCAGGAGCAGCTGATGCAGCTCGCCATCGACGTCGCCGGCTTCGACGCGTCCGGCGCCGACCAGCTCCGCCGGGCGATGGGTTCCAAGCGGTCGACCGAGCGGATGGCCGAGATCCGCGACCGGCTCTACGCCGGCATGGCCGAGCGGGGCATCAGCGGCGCCCTGGCCGACGACATCTTCCTCAAACTGTCGGCGTTCGCGAGCTACGGCTTCCCGGAAAGCCACGCGATGAGCTTCGCCTATTTGGTGTACGCGAGCTCCTGGCTCAAGCGCTACCACCCCGCGGCGTTCCTCGCCGCCCTGCTCAACGCCCAGCCGATGGGCTTCTACTCGCCGCAGACCCTGGTCGACGACGCCCGCCGGCACGGTGTCGAGGTGCGCCGCCCCGACATCAACGCCAGCAACGCCCAGGCGGTCCTGGAGTCCACGAAGGACACCCGCTGGGGCAGCGGGCCCAACGAACCGCCACACCAGTGGGGCCTGGGCGGTCCCGCGGTCCGGGTCGGCCTGGCCGGCGTCCGCACGATCGGCGCCGACCTGGCCGAGAAGATCGAGCAGGAGCGGGTGGCGACCGGCCCCTACCG
The DNA here is from genome assembly GCF_003387075.1 of Asanoa ferruginea. Lineage (NCBI taxonomy): Bacteria > Bacillati > Actinomycetota > Actinomycetes > Micromonosporales > Micromonosporaceae > Asanoa > Asanoa ferruginea. The sequence goes on along the minus strand of NZ_QUMQ01000001.1, from coordinate 8,756,109 downwards.
CGACATGTCCGACCTGGCCCGCCGGGTGGGCCTCACCACCGCCAACATGGAGGCCCTCGCGACCGCCGACGCGTTCGCCTGCTTCGGGCTGAGCCGTCGCGAGGCGCTCTGGGCGGCCGGCGCCGCCGCACAGGAACGCCCGGGCCGCCTCCCCGGCACGACCGCCGCGACCCAGGCGCCGCTGCTGCCCGGCATGGACCAGGTCGACCGCCTGGTCGCCGACGTCTGGGCCACCGGCCTGTCACCCGACAGCCATCCCGCCCAGTTCATCCGCCCGCAACTGGAGATGATCGGCGCGGTCCCGATCGCCCGCCTGGGCCGCTGCGAAAACGGCCAGCGGGTCCGCGTCGGCGGCATCGTCACCCACCGCCAACGGCCCGCGACGGCCGGCGGGGTCACCTTCATCAACCTCGAAGACGAGACCGGGATGCTCAACGTCACCTGCTCGCCGGGGCTGTGGCAGCGCTACCGGCGGGTGGCCCGCACCAGCGCGGCCCTGGTCGTCCGGGGCCGCCTGGAGATGGCCGAGGGGGTGATCAACCTGCGCGCCGACCGCCTCGACGGGATCACGCCCCCGGTCACCTCGGCGTCCCGCGACTTCCGCTGACGTTCGATCTCAGGCCGGGCCGAGCAGCGTGTCGGCCATCGTCTCGCCGAGCCAGTGCTCGAACCGGTCGAGGGTCCACCGGCGCCGGCGGACCAGGCGGTGCACGACGTCCGGCGCGGTCAGCGTCCACAGCACGTCGGCGGCCTCCTCGACCGACAACCCGGCCCGCAGCCCGAACCGCTCGGCGACGTGCCGGGCGACCCCCGCCGTGCCGATCGCCCGCTCGTTCTCGATCGCGTCGATGAACCCGCGAACCTCCCGGTCTCCCGCCGCCCCCTCGGTCAGCAGGATCGGCACCAGCGGCCCGATCCGTTCGTGGATCTCGCGGCCCATCCGGGCATACAGCGCCAGGCACTCGCGGGCGTCGTCGGTGGCCAGCATCGCCCGGGCCGTCGGCCGCTCGATCATCGGGATGGGCTCGGTGTCGCCGGCGATCGTGGCGTCGTACACCGCCTTGAGCACCGCCGCCTTGCCGCCGACCGTGTTGTAGACGGTCTGCACACTCACCTGCGCGCGGGCCGCGATCGCCTCGACGGTCGTGCCGGTGTAGCCGCGGCGGATGAACAGCGCGCGGGCCGCGTCGAGCACCCGCTGCCGGGTGGCGCGGGCCTGCTCGGCGCGGACCGTGCTCTGATACCGCCGGGTGGTCACGCCCGTCAGTCTCCCAGCGGCGCGCCGGCGGGCAGCCCGAAGCCGGTCGGGCGCGGCGGCGTCAACGCGCCCACCTGCCAGAGCACGCCGAGCTCGTCGCGGATGCCCCAGTGCTCGACCAGCACACCGCCGGACTCCCGGTAGAGATGCATGGTGTGCATCGCGTAGGGCTTGCCGGTCGGCGCGAACCCCAACGTGTCGACCGTGTTGACACCGTGCGCGGTGGCCCGGATCGCCACCTTGTCGCCGGCGGCCACGATGTCGTGCACCTCGTAGCTGATCTGGAGCGCCTGCGTCACGTACCCCAGGATCTGGAGATATCCGCTCCGCCCCTGTGGCGCCCACGGCGGCGCGCCATGGTCGACGAAGTCCTCGGCCACCAGCGGGCCGATCGCCTCGACGTCGCCGGCGTTCATCGCGTCGAGCACTCCGCGGGCGAGCTTCTCCGCGAGCGTCATGATGGTCTTCCTTTCGATGGAATGAGGTTCAAATCGATAGAACAACCATCCAGCGAATGTACGGCGGTCCGCAACGAAACTGGAGTGATCCGCGCCCGGCTTCCACCGAACCGGCCTGGCCGGCGCGCGACCGTTAGGCTCGGCCCGTGGAGCGAACAACGGTCCGTCCCGGCCCCCGCACCGCGGTCGTCTGGCAGGTGCTACGCCGCGAGCTCGACCGCGCGCCCGAGGGCGGGTTCACCATCCTCGACGTGGGCGGCGGCACCGGCGGCTTCGCCGTCCCGCTGGCCGAAGCCGGCCATCGCGTGACCGTCGTCGACGCCAGCCCCGACGCGCTCGCGGCCCTCAACCGCCGCGCCAACGAGGCCGGCGTCGCGCCCCGGGTCCGCGCGGTCCAGGGCGACGGCGACGCGCTCGCCGGCCTGGTCACCCCCGGGACCGTCGACCTGGTGCTCTGCCACGCCGTGCTCGAGGTGGTCGACGACCCGGCCGGCGTCGTCGCCGCCATCGCCGCCGCGCTGCGCCCCGGCGGTGCCGCCTCGGTGCTGGTCGCCTCCCGCGCCGCCGCGGTGCTGGCCCGCGCCACCGGGGGCCATCTCGCGGCCGCGGCCGCGCTGCTCGCCGACCCCGACGGCCGCACCGGGCCGCGCGACCTGCTGCGCCGCCGCTACGACGCCGACGGCGCCACCGACCTGCTGCGCGGCGCGGGGCTGACGGTCGAGGGCATCCACGGCGTACGCGTCGTCGCTGACCTGGTCCCCGCCGCCGCGGCCGACGCCGACCCGCGCACGCTGCTCGACCTCGAACTGGCCGCCGCGGCCCGCCCGCCCTACCGCGACATCGCCGCCCAGCTCCACCTGCTCGCCCGCAGGCCCGCCGACCTCGCATGAGCGAGCGCGACCAGGTGCTGCCGCGGTACGGCGCCGACAGCCTGATGGATGTGTTGCCCAGCGCCCTCGCGACGCTCGGCGTTCCCGGTTTCGACGACATCCTCGGGCTGCGGCTCGACGGGGTCCGGCGGATCGCGGTCCTGTTGATCGACGGCCTCGGCTGGCACCAGATCCCGACCGCGGCGCCGTTCGCGCCGAACCTGGCCGACCTCGCCGCCCGGGCTCCTCGGATGATCACGACGGGCTTCCCGTCGACGACACCGACCAGCCTGGTCTCCCTCGGCACCGGGGCCAGCCCGGGCACCCACGGCGTGCTCGGCTTCCGGGTCGCCATCCCCGGCACCGACACGGTCCTGACCCACACTCACTGGCGGCACGACCCGGACCCCGCGACGTGGCAGCCGGTGCCCACCCTCTTCGAGCGCGCCGCCGCCACCGGGCTGGCGGTCTCCGTGGCCAACCGCCCCGAGTTCACCCACAGCGGCCTGACCATGGCGGCCAACCGGGGTGCCGACTACCGGCCCGCCTCCGACGTCGACGAACTCGCCGCGGGCGTGCTGGCCGGCCTCGGCCATGCCGGCGGGCCACCGGCCCTGTCCTACGGCTACTTTCCGGACCTCGACCGCTACGGCCATGTCTTCGGCGTCGACTCGGAGCCCTGGCGGGCGGCCGCGGTCCAGGTCGACGCGCTGCTCGACCGGGTGCTCGACGGGCTGCCGGCCGACGCCGCGCTGCTGGTGACCGCCGATCATGGCCAGCTCGACGTGCCGGCCGAGCACCGCTTCGACTTCGACGCTGACCCGCGACTACAGGCCGGCGTACGCGTCGTCGCCGGCGAGCCCCGCGTCCGCTACCTGCACACCCGGCCCGGCGCGACGCAGGACGTGCTGGCCACCTGGACGGAGATCCTCGGCGACGCGGCCTGGGTGGCCCACCGCGAGGAAGTCATCGCCCAGGGCTGGTTCGGACCGGTGCCGGAACGCAACCTGGAGCGCATCGGCGAGGTGGTCGCGATCTGCCACGGCACCCACGCGGTCGTCGCGCCGACCTCGGAACACGCGATCAAGGCGATGCTGATCGCCTACCACGGTTCCTACTCGGCGGTGGAGATGGAAATCCCGCTGCTCGTCTCCCGCGCCCGCGGGTAGCGCCGTTTCGTCGTACCCCCTCGTTAGCCTCTGTCCGTGGGACGTAGTCAGGTGGTGCCGCGCGGCGGTGACGCGCGGTTCGGGGCGGGTGCCGATGACACCGGCTGCACGATCCTGCATGTCGACATGGACGCGTTCTACGCGTCGGTCGAGGTGCGCAAGCGGCCCGACCTGGCCGGGCGGCCCGTCGTGGTGGGCGGCATCGGGCCGCGCGGGGTGGTGAGTTCGGCCAGCTACGAAGCCCGGACCTATGGCGTACGCAGCGCGATGCCGACCGGTCGGGCCCGCGCGCTGTGCCCGGGTGCGGTGTTCCTCCCGGTCGACATGGCCGCTTACGCGGAGGCGTCGAGGGCCGTCATGGCGATCTTCAACGATGTGACGCCGCTGGTCGAGCCGCTCTCGGTCGACGAGGCCTTCCTCGACGTGGCGGGCGCGGCGCGGTTGCTCGGCCCGCCGGCGTCGATCGCGGCGTTGATCCGCCGGCGGGTGTCCGAGGAGCAGGGGCTGAGCTGCTCGGTGGGGGTCGCGTCGACCAAGTTCGTGGCCAAGCTCGGCTCGACGCGGGCCAAACCCGACGGCGTGATCGTGGTGCCGCGCGACCAGGTGCTCGACTTCCTGCACCCGTTGCCGGTCGACGCGCTGTGGGGCGTGGGCGAGAAAGCATCCGAGACGTTGCGCCGGCTGGGGCTCGCGACCGTGGGCGCGGTGGCCGAGGCACCGGTCGGAATGCTGCGGTCCGCGCTGGGCGAAGCGGCCGCCGCGCACCTGCACGAGCTGTCCTGGGGGCGCGATCCCCGGCAGGTTTCCGTCGAACACGTGGAAAAATCGATCGGCGCTGAGGTTACTTTCGACACTGACGTCGCCGATGTCGAAGTGATCAAGCGGGCGTTGCTCGATCTGTCGACCAAGGTCGGTGCCCGGCTCCGCCGGGCCGACCAGGCGGGTCGCACGGTGTCCATCAAGGTCCGATTGGCCGACTTCCGCACCGTCAACCGCTCCCGCACCCTGGGCACCGCGACCGACGTCGCGCACGAGATCTTTGCCACCGCTTGGGCGCTCTACCAGGCACTTCGTCCCGGTGACCGGATCCGCCTGGTGGGTGTCCGGGTCGAGGGTCTGGCGGTCGCGTCCGGTTCGGCCCGGCAGCCCGAGTTGGGTGCGCCGGAGCACGGGTGGCGAGAGGCAGAAGCGGCGGCTGATGCCGCTGCTGCCCGATTCGGGCGCTCTGTCGTCCGCCCGGCCAGCCTCCTCACGGGCGAACGGATGGAAATTCGACCCCGGCCGTCGGTCGTCCCGCTTTCCGACCCGCGAAGCCCCTCGTAGACTTGCGGGTAAGCAGTCGGTTGACTGTCACGGTCTGTCGGCCCGCCCGGGTCGACCGCACGACCGGGGAGGAGTGCCGTGCCGCTCTCGGAGCACGAGCAGCGGCTGTTCGAGCAGATCGAGCGGTCGCTTGCCGAGGATCCCAAGTTCGCCTCGGCCGTGCGCGCCAGCGACCCGCGTTTCCACGCGCGGCGTCGTCTGCTCTTGGCCGCCGCCGTGATCATCGCTGGCCTGGCCCTGGTTGTCTTCGGCACGGTGAACAAGACACCGCTGCTCGGCGTGGCGGGTTTCGTCATCATGCTGGGTGCCGCGGCGTTCGCCATGCAGTCGCACCGCAAGGGCCAACAGCCCGACCTGCACGTCGTCGGTGGCACCGCCAGCCGCCGCACCCGCGCGCGCAGATCAGGCCTGCTCGACCGTCTCGAAGAGCGCTGGAAGCAGCGCCCAGAGGGACACCGCTGACAATCCGCTGCGGCGGCACCCGGGCCGCCACATCGGGCCATATCTCTGGTGGCGTCGGACCATGCGTCCGACGCCTTTTTGCGTCCATTCCCCGGCGCGCGCCGTGCTCTTCAGACCGGCGCTGACCAGCGACGCGGCGGCCGTGGCCGCCCTACACGCGGCCAGCTGGCGCCGCTACTACCGAGGCGCCTACGCGGACGCCTACCTCGACGGCGACATCGACGCCGACCGCTTGGCGGTCTGGACCGCCCGCCTGGCCGCGACCGACCCCCGCCGCGTGACGATCGTGGCCGAGGCCGACTCGGTCGCCCAGGCCAGCGCGGGTCCAGCACCCGCCGGCGCCGGGCCGGTGACCGTTGTGGCGACGATCGATGCGGTCGCAGGCGACCATCGGCCGCAGGTCAACACGCTCCCTGTTGCTGACGAAGTGGAGGTGCCCTTCCACCGCCTGCCGCAGGTCAGCACGCGCCCTGCTTGCGGCGAAGCGGTGGTGCCCTTCCACCGCCTGCCGCAGGTCAGCACGCGCCCTGTTGCCGGCCAAGCGGTGGTGCCCGACCACCACTTGCCGCAGGTCAGCACGCGCCCTGTTGCCGACGAAGTCGCGGCGCCCTACCACCACGTGCCCCGGGCTCGAGACGGCGCCGTGCCGACCGGGGGAGAGACGCGGCGGTGTGGTGCGGCTGGCGATCATGACCCGCCGCTGACGGCCGTGGGCGACTTAGCCACGCCGGGCGATGACCGATTGGTCGCGATCACTAGCGATACGGCGTGGCGGACCGGCGCGGCGGGTGAGTCCGATACCCGACACATGGCCGCGGCGGCATCGACGCTCGTCGGATTCGTCCACCTTGTCGTTGATGACGATCCGCGCTGGGGCTCCTTGATCGACAACCTCATGTCGCCACCGACCGGCACCGCGGTGGGGTCGGTTCGCGACTGATCATGCGCGCCGCCGCGGTAGCGGCCGAGCGTGGCGCCACCCCGGCGCTTTACCTGTGGGTGCAGGAGCAGAACACCGCGGCCCAGGCGTTCTACGCCGCCCACGGCGGCCAGGTCGTGGAGCACGCGCTGATCTCCGCCCCCGGCGGCATCCCGGGCCGGCTCAACGGCAATCCCCGCAAGCTCCGCGTCGCCTGGCCGGATGCCCGAGCCATCGCCCAGCCGGGCTGACCCCCGACCGCCAGCCGGACCGCTCGAAGCGCGCGCCGCGCGCGACCACCGCGGACTGCGCGTCGTGGGCGACCACCGCGAAAGGCGGGCGACCACCGCGGACGGCGCGCGACCGCCGCGGGCCGCGCGACCATCGCGCGTCGTGGGCGACCGCCGCGGGCGACGCGCGACCGCCGCGGGCCGCGCGACCACCGCGGACGGCGGGCGACCACCGCGGGCCGCGACTATCGCGCTTCGTGGGCGACCACCGCGGGCGGCGCCCGACCACCGCGGGCGGCGCCCGACCGCCGCGGGCCGCGCGACCACCGTGCGTCGTGGGCGACCACCGCTGGCGACCACCGCGCGCCGCACGACCACCGCAGACCGCTACAGCCCGGCCGGCTGAGAGGCAGCGCTTGCCTGGGCGCGTGGATGGCCGCTGCACCGCTCGCCGGTCGCTGGGAAGGAGCCAACGGCCACCGCGCCGATGCCGCTGCGGGTCGCCCTGCCGCGCCTACCGCGACCGCGTGGATGGCGGCACTCACCCCTGCCAGACGAAAGGCCGCGCCACCAGAAACGGTGGCGCGGCCTCATGAACCGCCGTCAGCGGGCCCGGTTGGTCAGCAACCGCCGCGGGCTGAGCCGCCCCAGTCGCTCGCGCAGCCGGGACACCGTGGTCACCGCCGACGTCGACACGTCGACCACCGCACCCCGCCAGCGGGCCACGACCGACGGCGGGAAGAGCGCCGCCACCACGCGGACCCGTCGGGTCGCCCGGCCGGACAGGCCGCGGCGGACCGAGCGGACCGCCTCGGTCAGGCCCGGCCCGGTCAGCGGGCTGCGGGCGTAGCGCGCCCGTTCCTCCGCCTGCCCCAGCAGTCGCACGCCGTCGATCGCGCCCGTCGCGTCGCCGCGCAGCTCTGCCACTGCCAGGCGTTCGGCCGTTGCCCGAGGGGTTTCGGTCAGGTCGATCGGGACCCGGTAGTCGACCAGCGTGTCGATCAGTTCGTCCCACGCCGCGTGGGCGTGGGCCCGGCTTCTTCGGGCCTCGTCGCTCGTCGGGAGGACCGTCGCTGCTCCTGGTTGTAGCTCGGCCGTGGCGCTCGCCGTGGCCAGGATGCGACGCCGGCGGCGCAGGGTGGACCGGCGGAACGCCGGTGCGCCCAGGAAGATCAGCGCCAGCAGCACGCCGGCGCCCGTGTAGAACGGCCACATCGGCATCGTCGGTGCTGGGCCCGATGGCAGGGCCTCGTTGCCGCCCGGGTCTTCCTTGCCCGGCAGGTCGCTCGGGTCGTCGCTGCCCGCGCCCGCCGCTGACGACGGGGTCGCCGACGGGGTCACCCGCACCTGGTCGGGGTCGGGTGCGTAGTCAGGGCGCAGCGCGCCGGGCACGCCGGTGCGCGGGGTCGCGTCGAACGGCACCCAGCCGTATTCGGGGCCGAAGTAGACCTCGGTCCAGGCGTGCAGGTTGTAGTTCGTCAGGACCATCGCGTCGCCGTCGCGGGAGGTGCCGTTGGTGAAGCCGAAGGCCACCCTCGCCGGGATGCCGGCCTGGCGGACCATCCAGGCCATCGTCGCCGCGTATTGCTGGCAGTAGCCCTTCTTGTTGGTCAGGAAGTTGACGATGTCCTCACCGGAGGTGCCGCCCTCGGTCTGCAACTCGTAGCGGAAGCCGTTGGCCGACGAGAAGTAGCGGTAGATCGCCATCACCCGGTCGTAGGTGTTGGTCTTGCCGACGATCAGCTCGTTGACCTTGGTGCGCACCTGTTGGACCTGGGGCACCTGGGTGAAGCGCTTGACCTCGAGGCTGTCGGGGTCGGGCGCGTCGGCGGCCCGCAGCGCGTCTTCGGTGAAGTTGGCCCGGACGAAGTCGAACCGGTAGTCCTTGTCGCGCGCGGTCGCGCGGTTGGAGAAGATGACCTGCTGGTTGGTGTCGTAGAGCCACTGGTTGTCGAGGCCCTCGGTGCCGATCGGCACGCCGTAGACCGGTGCGAACTGCATCTGGTAGTCGGTCGACATCTCGACCTGCGCCGAATACTGCTCGTAGCTGACCCCGGCGCGGGGCGCCGCTCGCGGGTCTTCGAGCTGGCGCAGGCTGCGGCCCTGCGGCGAGCGGCTGCGGAAGCCCTCGGAGGTGACGTCGTCGGCGACCGCGAAGCGCAGGTAGAACGGGTCGGGGTCGGTGGTCGTCACGCGCGCGAAGGTGATCACCTTGTTCTGCCGGAGCTGGCCCTGCAACGCCGCGAACAGGTTGATCCGCCCGGGGCGGCCGGAGCCGTCGCCGAGGCCGGCGCCGTCGCCGGAGCCGTTGTTGAAGCGCGACAGCAGGCCCGAGGTCATGCCGGGGATGGCGACCGGCAGCGCGACCGCCAGGATCACGCCGACCACCGCGAGCCGGCGGCCGGCCGCGGCCAGTGGTGACGGCTCCCAGACGTCGACGTCACGCCCGTCGCCGGTGAACCGGCGGCCGAAGCGGCGCACGCCGTCGACCTTGTCGGCGACCAGCAGCCAGAGGAAGCCCATCGCGCCGACCACGAAGGGCAGGAACGAGACGCTGTCGGCGTAGACCGCGACGGGCACCGAGTAGATGGCCAGCATCGGCAGGCCGGCCAGTGCCGGGCGGCGCAGGCCGACCACCGCCAGGTCGACGATCACCGCGACCGAGCCGATGCCCAGCACGGTGACGAACAGCAGCGGGTCGCTGTCGGGCACCAGGACGGCGAAGGTGCGCATGTCTTCGCCGGACTGGGCGAGCAGCGCGCCGAAGTGTTCGAGCGTGCCGGTCCACGGCAGGATCCCGAGGATCTCCTGGCCGCTGGGGAACAGCCAGGTCAGCGCCAGCAGCAGGGTCACCGCCATCGCGATGAACTGGGCCCACACCGGTGCCCGCGCGGTGCGGGCCAGGGTGGCCGCGCCGGCGATCAGCGCGACCGCGATGGTGCACTGGATCAGCCAGGTCCACTGCTCGAAGATGGTGCTCAGGGGAGCCGCGGCCATCAGCGTGGCGACCGCCGCCACCAGCCCCATGTGCCGCCGGCTCCTCATCGCGCCACTCCCAACGTTCCGGCGACCGTCTCGGCCATGGTGGCCCGGTAGGCGAAGCCCTGCGAACCGCGCGCGGCCTGCGGCCACAGCGCCGGCAGCTTGGCGCCGTGTGCGGCACCGACCACCCGCCAGCCGCTGCTGAGCAGGCCGAGCGCGGCGGCCTCCTGGGCCGCGTCGGCTTCGGCCCGGGCCTCGGGTGCGAGGTTGAGCCAGGTCGACGTGTCGACCAACACCGCGATGCAGGTGGCGTTGTTGCCGCGCAGGGCGGCCAGCAACTCGGTCTCGCCGGGTTCGAGGCCGCCGAGGACCGCGATCACCAGACCGCCGTCGGAGCGCCGGCGGACCCGCTCGACCAGCAGCCCCACGTCGCCGCGCGGGGTCAGCTTGACGTCGGCGAGGTGGTCGAGGAGCGTGCCCTCGCCGCCCGCCTCACCCGCGTCGACGTCGACGCCGGCGTCGGTGACCAGCCGCAGCTTGTAGCCCGCCGCGCGCAGGTGCACCGCGATCGAGGCGGCGGCCGAGACCGCCCACTCGAAGCTCGACGTCGGGCCCTCGCCCCGGTGCCCGTATTGCCGGGTGTCGAGAACGACGGTGGCCCGGCTCTCCCAAGGCTGCTCCTCGCGGCGGACCATCAGCTCGCCGACCCGCGCGGTCGACTTCCAGTGGACCCGCCGCAGGTCGTCGCCGCGCCGGTATTCGCGGGTCGCCGCGTCGTCTTCGCCGTGCACGGCGACCGAGCGGGCCCGGCTGTCGCCGGTGCCGTTGAACTCGCCGACCAGGCGCACCGGCGGGAGCGGCACCACCTGTGGGATGACGGTGAGCCGGTCGACCGAGGGGAACGACCGGGACAGCTCGCACAGCCCGAACGGGTCGGTCAGCCGGACCACCAGCGGGCCGACCTCGTAGCGGCCGCGGACGTCGGCCCGCACCGTGTAGGCCACGGAGCTGGCCTGGTGCGCGCCGAGCCGTTCGAGCACCACCCGGGGCCGGCTGCCGAGCGCGTAGGGCAGCCGGTCTTCGAGCAGCAGGGTGCCGGTCGGCAGCCGGGACAGGTTCTGCAACCGCAGGATCACCCGCGAGCTGGCGCCGACCTGCACCCGGTGCGGGTCGAGCGACCGGCTGCAGGCCAGCTTGTAGCGGCTGCGCCCGACGTAGGCCGCGGCGAGCAGCGGCAGGACCGCCAGCAGCACCGCGACCCGGAGCAGGTCTTTCTCACCAAGGATCAACGCCGACAGGGCGGCCGCGCCGCCCGCGGCGAGGAACGAGCGACCGCGCGTGGTCAGCCCGCGCAGCGCCTCGCGCACGTCACATCCTCCGGTAGTCGCCGCGGCCGTCGGTCTGCGGTGCCCTGGTGTCGTAGGGGGACTGGCCGCGGTGGTGGGGGAGCGGCAGCCGGTGCACGATGTCGGCGACGATCGCGTCGGTCGTGCGCCGGGCGAGCTGGGCGTCGGCCGTCGGGATGATGCGGTGCGCGAGCACCGGCACGGCCAGCGCCTGTAGGTCGTCGGGGAGCACGTAGTCGCGGCCCTCCAGCGCGGCGACCGCGCGAGCGGTGCGGATGAGCTGGAGCGCCGCGCGAGGTGACGCGCCCAGCCGCAGGTCGGGCGCCTCGCGGGTGGCGGTGACCAGGTCGACCGCGTATTGCTTGACCGCCTCGGCGACGTGCACGTCGCGAACGGTCGCGATCAGCCGGCGCACCGTGACGGCGTCGGAGACCGCGCGCAGGCCGTAGATCGGGTCGTGCGCGCCGTGCGCGTCGAGCATCTTGAGCTCTGAGGCCTGGTCGGGGTAGCCCATCGCGATCCGGGCGGTGAACCGGTCGCGCTGCGCCTCCGGCAGCGGGTAGGTCCCCTCCATCTCGATCGGGTTCTGGGTCGCGATCACCATGAACGGCGTCTGCAGCTCATAGGTGGTGCCGTCGACGGTGACCTGATGTTCTTCCATGCACTCGAGCAGCGCCGACTGGGTCTTCGGCGACGCACGGTTGATCTCGTCGCCGACCACCAGGTTGGCGAACACCGCGCCCGGCTTGAACTCGAAGTCGTGGTTCTCCTGGTTGTAGACGCTCACCCCGGTGACGTCGCTGGGCAGCAGGTCGGGGGTGAACTGGATGCGTCGCACCGAACAGTCGATGGACCGCGCCAGCGCCTTGGCCAGCTTGGTCTTGCCGACGCCGGGCACATCTTCGATCAGGAGGTGGCCCTCGGCGAGCAGGACGGCGAGCGCGAGCCGCACCGTGGCCGTCTTGCCCTCGATGACCTGCTCGATGTTGGTCACGATGGCATCGCTGGCGGCTCGGAACTCGGGACCGGGCAGCGGTGCGCCCAACTCGTCCCAGGTTTGTTGTGTCACGGGCCTCCTCCTCGGGGGTGCTGCGGCTTCATACTCAAGAGCGTCTGGGCCCGTGGTTTGGTTCACCCGGTGCGGGGGGAATTCGGCAAGCCGCCGCAACACCGCCGGCCCCACCCGTCCCATCAGGCTATCTGGATTTTTCGGCGGCGCCGACCCGCGTGCCTCCGCTGTCCAGGTTGGGTGAAATGACCGTGCGGTGGGCCCTTGAGCGGATAACTGAAAACAACGACAAACCGCGCCATGAAATGGCGGATCGATATCTTTCATAAACGATCATCGACCACTATCGTGACGCCTCATGGCTTCCCCTCAGGCGGACGTGAGTCCGCAACCGGCAGAGGGACCGGCATCCCTCGAAAACTTCGGCTATCGCCAAGAGCTTCGGCGGGAGCTCCGCTTCATCGACATGCTGGCCTACGGCCTCGTGTTCATGGTGCCGATCGCCCCCTTCGCCATCTTCGGCTCGGTGTTCCAGGTGTCCGGCGGCATGGTCGCGCTGACCTATGTCGTGGCACTGGTGGCGATGCTGTTCTCGGCGAACTCCTACGCGCAGATGGTGAAGGCCTTCCCGATGGCCGGATCGGTCTACAACTACGCGAGTCGCGGAATCGCACCGCCGGTCGGATTCGTCGCGGGCTGGGCGATCCTGCTCGACTACATCCTCGTGCCGAGCCTGCTCTACGTGGTCGCGGCATTCTCGATGAACGCCATCATCTCCGCCATTCCCACCTGGCTCTGGCTGGTGCTGTTCGTTCTCGTCAACACCCTCGTCAACTACCTCGGCATCAAGATCACGGCGACGGTCACGCGCTGGTTCCTGATCGCCGAGCTGATCGTGCTGGCCCTGGTCGTCGTCGTCTTCCTGATCGCGCTGGGTCAGGGCAAGGGCAACGGGCTCTCCGCCGGCACCGCGCTGTTCAACGGTGACCTGTTCGGCTGGTCGCTCATCTTCGCCGCGGTCGGCGTAGCCATGCTCTCCTTCCTCGGCTTCGACGGCATCTCGATGCTGGCCGAGGAGAACCGCGAGGAGGCCAGCAAGATCGGTCGTGCGATGGCCGGCGCGCTGATCGTCGCGGGCGTGCTGTTCGTCCTGCAGACCTGGCTCGCCTCGATGCTCGTGCCCGGCGCCGACGGCCTGCTCAGCGGCGGCGCGGTGGTCGGCGACGAGTTCGCGCAGGCGGCCGAGGCGGCCAGCGGGCACTGGATGTATGTGCTGACCTCGCTCGCCACCGCTCTGGCCTGGGGCATCGCCAACGCGATGGTCGCGCAGGGCGCCACGTCGCGGCTGCTCTTCGCGATGGCCCGCGACAAGCAGTTGCCGGCGTTCCTGGCCAAGGTCTCGCCGAAGCACGCGGTGCCGACCAACGCGGTCTTCCTGGTCGCCGCCCTGTCGCTGGTGCTCGGCCTGACGCTGTGGTTCACCCGCGAGGCGCAGGCGATCACCGACCTCGGCCGGCTGGTCAACTTCGGCGCGCTGATCGCGTTCATCGTGCTGCACGTGACCGTGTTCTGGTGGTACGTGATCCGCAACGGCAGCCGCGACTGGCTGCGGCACCTGATCCTGCCGGCCCTGGGCCTGGCGATGCTGGTCTACGTGGTGATCAACCAGAAGATCTTCGCGCAGCTCATCGGCGGGATCTGGGTCCTGATCGGCATCGTGGTGGTCAGCGTCCTGGTCGCGACCAAGCGCACCCCGATGCTCTCGGGCCTGTCCGAGGAGACGACGGTGGACCCCGACGACAACCTCACCGCGGCTCCCTAAGATCACGAGCACCAACATCCGGAAGGCGGAAGCGTGACCGACGTCCTCCGCTACCGGCCGACGGCCGCCGAACTGAGCTACACGTTCGGCGGCCGCGAGCCGGTGGCCCGCATCAAGCCCGGCGACATCCTGGAGACCTACACCGAAGACTGCTTCGGTGGAGCCGTCCGCGGTGTCGGCGACCTGCCCTCGCAGGTCTGCGAGTTCCCTTTCCTCAATCCGGTCAGCGGGCCGTTCCACGTGGAGGGCGCCGAACCCGGCGACACGCTCGCGCTGCACTTCATCTCGATCACCCCGGCCCGTGACTGGGCCATCTCATCGACGTTCCCGCACTTCGGCGCGCTGACCACGACGCACAACACGGCGATGCTGCACGAGCCGTTGGAAGAGCGGGTCTGGGTGTACGAGGTCGACAAGGCCAACTCGCTGGTCCGCTACACGGCGCGCAACAGTGACTTCACCGTCGATCTGCCGCTGGACCCGATGCACGGCACGGTCGGCGTGGCGCCGGGCGCGTTCGAGTCGCGGATGACGATCGTGCCCGACGCGCACGGCGGCAACATGGACACCCCGGAGCTGCGCGCCGGCAGCACCGTCTACTTCGGCGTCAATGTGCCCGGCGCGCTGTTCGCGCTCGGCGACGGGCACGCCCGCCAGGGCCAGGGCGAGGTGAGCGGCGTCGCGGTCGAGGCGGCGATGGACACCGTCGTCGCGGTCGAGCTGATCAAGGGGGTGGCCACGCCGTGGCCGCGGCTCGAGACCGACGACCATCTCATGTCGACCGGTTCGGCCCGGCCGCTCGAAGACGCGTTCCGGATCAGCCAGCACGACCTGGTCACCTGGGTGGCCGACGCGGGCAAGCTGGACGTGCTCGATTCCTATCAACTGATCAGCCAGGCGGGCGAGGCACCGGTGGGCAACGTGGTCGACGCCAACTACACGATGGTCGCGAAGGTGGCCAAGCGCTACCTTCCCTCCGTCGACATGTATCAGGGCGCCCACGCCCGACTACGCGCCCTCGCCGACAGCTATCGCTGAGCGCCCGTCGAGGGGGAGGGACGGACGCGGTGCGGCTGCGCGAAGAGCTGTTCCTGCTCGGCTACGACAACGCCGGGCGGCCAGCCGTACACGCTGACAGTCTTGATATCGGTGTCGCCGGGGCCCGGCTGATCGAGCTCGTGCTGGCCGGCCGGGTCGGCGTCGCCGCCGGCCGGCTCAGCGCGGTCGACACGCCGGCCACCGGCGACGCCGAGGCCGACGGGCTGCTCACCGCGATCGCCCGGTCGCCGCAGCCGCCGCCGCTGGCCGGCGCCCTCTCGCAACTGCGCACCGGGGCCATCGACGCGGTGAGGGCCGAGCTGCTGGCCGAGGGCGTGCTGACCAAGGCCGTGCAGCGCCGGCTCGGCCTGGTGCCGGTGACCCGTTACCCGGCCGACGAGGCGGTGGTCCGCACGATCACCGTCCGGCTCTGGTACGCGGCGCACGGCCGCTCGCAGCCAGACGAGCCGACCGCCGCCCTGTGTGGCCTGGTGCACGCCGTGCTGCTGCACGAGCACGTGTTCACCACGATGCCGATGGCCGGCCTGGAGCCGCGGCTGCGCGACATCCGTTCCCACCTGGCCCCGCCGGTGCGGGAGATCGTCGATGGCGTCGGCACGCTGGTGAGCAGCGCCGCGTTCGCGATCTATCGCTGATCCGGGTACACTGCGGTCATGGCCAGGGCCTTCCTGCTCCTTATCGAGCCGTGCTGACGCGCTGACGCGTCGCACGGCTACCCCTCCTGTGTGAGGGGCTTTTTTATGCCCTGATGACCCCTGAAGACCCCCGCGCGCCACACCCCTGGCCCTGACGATGAAAATACCGAGGTGGCGAAGATGAGCGAGGCAGCCGAGCGTCCCGAGCACGACGTTCCGCCGTTCCGATACACGGCCGCGCTGGCCGGCGACATCGAGCAGCGGTGGCAGGACTACTGGGAGGCCCGTGGCACGTTCCGGGCGCCCAACCCGGTCGGCGAGCTGGCCGACCCCGAGCACCCGCGGGCCGGCGCCCCCAAGATCTACGTGCACGACATGTTCCCCTACCCGTCCGGCGAGGGCCTGCACGTCGGTCACCCGCTGGGCTACATCGGCACCGACGTCTACACCCGCTTCAAGCGGATGACCGGCTTCAACGTGCTGCACCCGATGGGCTTCGACGCGTTCGGCCTGCCCGCCGAGCAATACGCCGTGCAGACCGGCACCCACCCGCGGATCACCACCGAGCGCAACATGGTCCGCTTCTGGGCCCAGCTGCGCCGCCTGGGCATGGGCTACGACGAGCGCCGCAAGATCGCGACCAGCGAGCCCGAGTTCTTCCGCTGGACCCAGTGGATCTTCCTGCAGATCTTCAACTCGTGGTACGACACCGACGCTGGCAGAGCGCGTCCCATCGACGAGCTGGTCGACCAGTTCGCCGCCGGCACCCGCCCGACGCCCGACGGCCGCCCGTGGTCCGAGCTGTCCGGGGTGGAGCGGCGCGCGGTGCTGGACGAGCACCGGCTGGCCTACGTCTCCGAGGCACCGGTCAACTGGTGCCCGGGTCTGGGCACCGTGCTGGCCAACGAGGAGGTCACCCCCGACGGCCGCAGCGAGCGGGGCAACTTCCCGGTGTTCAAGCGCCGGCTGAAGCAGTGGATGATGCGGATCACGGCGTACGCCGATCGCCTGGTCGACGACCTGGACACGCTGGACTGGCCGGAGCCGGTCAAGCTGATGCAGCGCAACTGGATCGGCCGCTCGACCGGCGCGCACGTCGACTTCCCGTTCGAGACCGCGGCCGGCGCCGAGGGCGAGATCACCGTCTTCACCACCCGCCCCGACACGCTGTTCGGCGCCACCTACATGGTGGTCGCGCCGGAGCACCCGATCGTCGACACACTGACCGCCCGGCACTGGCCCGAGGGCACCCACGAGCCGTGGAAGGGCGGCTACGCGACGCCGGTCCAGGCCGTCGCCGAATACCGGCGCGCCGCCGCCCGCAAGACCGAGGTCGAGCGGGCCGCCGAGACGCGTGACAAGACCGGCGTCTTCACCGGCACCTACGCGGTCAACCCGGTCAACGGCGCGCGGGTCCCGGTGTTCATCGCCGACTACGTGCTGGCCGGCTACGGCACCGGCGCGATCATGGCGGTGCCCGGCCAGGACGAGCGCGACTGGGAGTTCGCCGAGGTCTTCGAGCTGCCGATCATCCGCACGGTGCGGCCGACCGACGGGTTCGACGGCAAGGCCTTCACCGGCGACGGTCCGGCCATCAACTCCGCCGCACCCGACCGCGGCCTGGTTCTGGACGGCCTGGGCGTGGTCGAGGCGAAGGCCACCATGATCGCCTGGCTGGAGGCGCACGGCGCCGGCACGGGCGCGACCACCTACCGGCTGCGCGACTGGCTGTTCAGCCGGCAGCGCTACTGGGGCGAGCCGTTCCCGATCGTCTACGACGAGACCGGCCTGCCGGTCGCGCTGCCCGACTCGATGCTGCCGGTGTCGCTGCCCGAGGTCGACGACTTCGCGCCGCGCACCTTCGACCCCGACGACGCCGACAGCAACCCCGAGACGCCGCTGTCCCGGGCCCGCGAGTGGGTCGACGTCGAGCTGGACCTGGGTGACGGGCCCAAGCGCTACATCCGCGACACCAACACGATGCCCAACTGGGCCGGGTCGTGCTGGTACGAGCTGCGCTATCTGGACCCGCGCAACGACAAGCAGCCGGTCGACCCCGAGAACGAGGCCTACTGGATGGGCCCGCGGCACGAGGGCGACCCCGGCGGCGTCGATCTGTATGTCGGGGGCGTCGAACATGCCGTCCTGCACCTGCTGTATGCCCGGTTCTGGCACAAGATCCTGTTCGACCTGGGTTACGTCTCGTCGGTCGAACCGTTCCGCCGCCTGTTCAACCAGGGCTACATCCAGGCGTACGCGTTCCGCGACGCGCGCGGCATCATCGTCCCGGCCGAAGAGGTCGAGGAGCGCGACGGCGCCTGGTTCCACGAGGGCGTCGAGGTCAAGCGCGAATACGGCAAGATGGGCAAGTCGCTGAAGAACGTGGTGACGCCCGACGAGATGTGCGAGGCCTACGGGGCCGACACATTCCGCGTCTACGAGATGGCGATGGGTCCGCTGGACGTCTCCCGGCCGTGGGAGACCCGGGCGGTGGTGGGTGCGCAGCGCTTCCTGCAGCGCGTCTGGCGCCTGGTGGTCGACGAGGAGACCGGTGCGACCCGGGTCAGCTCCGAGCCGGCCGACGAGCCGACCCGCCGGCTGCTGCACCGCATCATCGACGGCGTCCGCGGCGACCTGGACGAACTGCGCTTCAACACCGGCGTGGCCAAGCTGATCGAGCTGACCAACGGCCTGACCGCGCTGGGCGGCCCGGCGCCGCGGGAGATCGTCGAGCCCCTGGTCCTGATGACGGCGCCGTTCGCACCGCACGTGGCCGAGGAACTGTGGCAGCGGCTGGGCCACCCGTCGTCGCTGGCCTACGCCGACTTCCCGGTCGCCGACCCGGCCCTGCTGGTGGCCGAGGAGGTCACCTACCCGGTCCAGGTCAACGGCAAGGTGCGGGGACGCGTCTCCGTTTCCGCCGACGCGGCCGACGACGAGGTCCGGTCCGCGGCCCTGTCAGAGGTGGCCGACGTCCTGGGCGGCAAGGACCCGAAGAAGGTCATCGTCGTGAAGGGACGCATGGTCAGCGTCGTGGTGTGACATTCCCCGGGCCGCGACCACGGTCGCCGGCCCGGGGCCGTCACGCGGTGGCGCCGCCGTCGACGACCACGTCGTGGCCCACCACGAAGCTGGACTCGTCGGAAGCCAGCCAGAGCACGACCGCCGCGACCTCGGCGGGGTCGCTGACCCGGCCGGCGGGGACGGCGGTGCGCACCCGGGCGTCGCGGTCGGCCCTGCTTTCGCCGGGCCGGTAGGACATCGGAGTGTCGCTGGCGCCGGGGCTGACCGCTTTGATGCGGACGCCGTCGGCGATGTGGTCGCGCGCCGCGGCGCGGGTCAGGGCGCTCACGGCGGCCTTGGTGGCCGCATAGGCGGCCAGGCCCGGTCGGCGCCCGTGTGCGCCGATGTTCGACGCGATGTTGACGATCACCCCGCCCCCGTTGGCGCGCATATGCGCGATTTCGTGCTTCATCGCCAGGAAGACGCCGGTCAGGTTCACGTCGACGTGCCGGGCCCAGTCGGCCTCGTCGAGGTCGGCGAGCGGCACCGGGGCGGTGAAGACACCCGCGCTGTTGACCGCCACGTGCAGCCCGCCGTGCCGGCCGACGACCTCGACGACCAGGCCGGCGACCTGCCGGCTGTCGGTCACGTCGGCCGCGATCCAGTCGACCTTGCCGCCGCCACCACCGATGCGCTCCGCCGCCGCGGCGAGGTTGCCGGCGTCGCGGCCGGCCAGCACGACGGTCGCGCCCTCGTCGGCGAACGCCCGTCCGGTGGCGCCGGCGATGGCGCCGGCCCCACCGGTGATCAGCACAACCCGGCCGTCAAATCTCATGGACCAAGTCCTACCGCGTCGTGCCGGGCCGCCCTCCGCCGATCACGCCCGGGGTGAGCAGCGTCTCGGTCAGACCCGCTGGCCGAACAGCGCGGCGATGCGTCGTTGCCAGGCGGCCAGGACGCGGGGCGGCCGGCCGGGTGAGTGGTTCCACGATGGACCGCGCAGCGCCGGCTCGGAGCCTTGATGACCCGGCTGCTTGTCCTCGTGCGGCGGGACCAACGGGATCCGGTGGGTGAGTTTGTGCATCTCGAACCTCCACACGTACGGCATACGTCCTTACGTACGATGTACGTCCTTGAGGTTAGAAGTACGGTGTACGTCATGTCAAGGGATACCGCCGGCGGGCCGATCTGGGCGCGGCCGGAGCCCCGCGGGCGCGGTCCGCGGTTCAGCCGCGCGCAGATCGCCGACGCCGCGCTGGCCATCGCCGACGCCGACGGCATCGACGCGGTGTCCATGCGCAACGTCGCGACCCGGCTGGGCGCGGGAACCATGACGCTCTACAACTACGTCCGGACCAAGGACGAACTCGTCGCGCTGATGGACGACGCGCTGATGGCCGAGGTGCTCGTCCCGGCCCGCGAACTGCCCGGCGACTGGCGCGAGGCGGTCGCCACCATCGCGCGCCGCACCTGGGCCGTGCTGCTGCGCCACCCCTGGGCGGTCGCGACCGGCCGCGGCGGAGCGTCGCTGGGTCCCAACGCGATGCGCCACTTCGAGCAGTACCTGGCCGTGCTGGCCGGCACCGGGTTGGACAGCGCCGCCACGTTCGACCTGCTCGCCGTGGTCGACTCCTATGTGTTCGGCAGCGTGCTGCGCGCCGGCGAGAGCCGGCGGAGCGCCACGGGCCAGGATCCCGAGACGGTCGCCGCGATCATCGACTACGGGCTGGCCCAGTTGCGTACGGGCGAGTTCCCGCACACCGCGGCGTTGCTCGGCGACCGCGACCCCAGAGACCCCGACGCGCCGCGCCCGCCGATCGACGAGCAGGGCCTGGTGGATCAGTTCGAGCGGGGTCTCCAGGCGATTCTCGACGGCGCGGCGGCCCGGTTCGTCACGCCCGGGATGCCGAACGACGCCAGCGCCAGATGATGATCGCGGTGGCGAAGAGGCCGAACGACGCCGGTGCCACGGCGAGCCAGTTGACCGAGCCGGGTGAGACCACCGCCGACCCGATCGCGGCGTAGCCGAAGGCCGACGGGATCGACGCGATCACGCTGCCCAGCAGGTAGGGGAGCAGGCGTGCGCCGGTCGTGCCGTAGCCGTAGCTGACCAGGCCGAAGCCGCCGATCGGCAGCAGCCGCACGGTGATGACGCCGAACACCGACTGGCGGGTGAACCAGCCGTCGAGGCGGGCCAGCCGGCCGCGCAGCCGCTCCGCGACGAAGTCGCGGCCGAGCCAACGGCCGACGGCGAAACCCAGCAGCGCGGCCAGAAAGGCCGCCGCGAGCGTGTAGCCGGCGCCGCCCAGCGGGCCGAACAGCGCGCCCCACGCCACCGTGATCAGCGTCCGCGGCACGAGCACGACCAGCAACGCGGCACCGACGCCGACCGCCGCCACCGGTGCCAGCGGGCCGAGCTGGTCGACCGCGTCCGGGATGGCGCGCAGGTCGGGCGGCGCGAGCAGCAGGAGCAGGCCGAAGGCACCCAGGAGGGCGACCAGGATCGCGAACCGCAGGGCCGGGTGCCACCGGGCCTTCGATGGCGGCGCGGGCGGTGCCGGCGGGCCGGCGATCGCCCGCTGCCCGGTCACGGCTGGACGGCGAGCTCGCGCTCGTGGCGCAGCCGCTCGGCCCAGGTGTCGTCGAGCGGTGGCAGGTAGCCGGCACCGGTCGCCCAGCGCAGCAGTAGGTCGGCCAGGGCCGGATTGCGGGACAGCGCCGGGCCGTGCGAGTAGGTGCCGAGCAGGTTGCCCCGCCAGGCGCCCTCGCTGGTGCCGTCGTTGCCGATGCCGGTGGTCACCTGGGCCAGCGGCGAGACGCCCGGGCCGAGGTGGGTGCGGCCGCCGTGGTTTTCGAAGCCGGACAGCGGCGGCAGGCCCAGCCGCGGGTCGATCGCGCCGTGCAGCTCGCCGACGGCCCGCGACGGGCCGCGGTCGGAGTTGAGGTCGAGCAGGTTGAGGCCCGGGTATTTGGCGCCCTTGGCGAAGAACGAGCCGCCGAGCAGCTGATAGCCGGCGCAGACCGCGAACACGACCGAACCGCGGGCCACCGCCCGGTGCAGGCCGCCGTCGGCGTTGAGCCGTTGCGCGGCCAGCGCCTGGGGGCCGTCTTCGCCGCCGCCGAGCAGGTAGAGGTCGGCCGAGTCGGGCAGGGCCTGGTCGGAGCGGACCTCGATGGTCTCGACCGGGATGCCGCGGGCCTGCGCCCGGGCGGCCAGGATCAGCATGTTGCCGCGGTCGCCGTAGGTCGACAACAGGTCCGGGTAGATCCAGACGATCCGCAGGTCTTCAGTTGACACGGTCAAGCTCCGCTCGGATGTCCTGGAAGGCGGTGTAGTTGGCGATCACTTCGAGCCGGCCCGGCGGCACCGCCGCCACGGCGTCGGCGAACGAGGTCACATGTTCGAAGTAGACCCCGTTGACCTGGAGGCGCACCGCCAGGTCGAAGGCCCGGTCGCCGGTGATCAGCACCCGCCGGCCGCGCAGGGGCGCGAAGTCGACGTCGAACAGCCACGACGTGTCGAGGCCGTCGGGGTCGCGGGCGTTGATGGACAGCAGTGTCGGCGCGGCCTCGGCCATGTCGAACGCCTCCAGCCAGCTCGCCGGGTTCTTCGCGAGCAGCAGCCGGATCAGCCGGCCGTCGCGCTCGACCTGGGCGTAGCGGCCGGCGACCGAGGTGACCGCGCCGAGCCGCTTGACGGCGTCGGCGGGGCGGACGCCGAAGTGGGCGGCGACGGCGAGCGCGGTGGCCGCGTTGCCCACGTTGACGGTGCCCGGAAGCTGGAGGTGGACCTGGTGCCACGCGCCGGTCGGGTCGATGACGCCGTCTTCCTCGACCACCCAGTCGGGCTTGGGGCGGCGCAGCGGGCAGTTGGTGCACCGCCAGTCGCCGTTGGCCCGCTCGATCGCGCCGCCGCACTCGGGGCAGACCCAGGAGTCGTCGTGCCAGCGCTGGCCCGCGCTGAACCAGGTGACCGCGGGGGAGCCCAGGGCGGCCCAGGTGACCATCGGGTCGTCGGCGTTGGCGACGATCTGCACGCCGGGATGCGCGGCGAGGGCGGTGCGCCACATCTGCGCCATCATCGCCACCTCCTTGGCCCGGTCGAGCTGGTCGCGGGAGAGGTTGAGCAGCGCGACCACCCGCGGCTGGGTCTCGTCGAGGACCCGGGCGAGGTAGTGCTCGTCGACCTCGAGCACCGCGTAGGGCGTGGTGCCGGCCTTGGCCAGCGCGGAGGTGTGGCCGGTCGGCATGTTGGCGCCGAACGCGTTGGTGGCCACCCGGCCGAGCGATTCGAGGGCCGCGACCGTGAGCTTGGTGGTCGTCGTCTTGCCGTTGGTGCCCGAGACCAGCGCCACCGACCGGCCGGCGGCGAGGTGGGTGAGAAGCTCGGGGTCGATTTTGAGGCCGATCCAACCGCCGATCACCGAACCGTCGCCGCGCCCGGCGGCACGGGACAGCGCCGCTGCGGTGCGCGACACCGAGCTGGCCACCTTTGCCCGCAGGGGCATTTTCGCGTCAGTCACGCGAGCGAGGTTACCGGACAGGACATAGCACGTGACCGGTCGCGCGCGGGCGCGGGGGCCACCAAAAATGCCCGATTCGTCCCTTCACCACGAACGAGTTGTGTGCGCATCGTCACTGATCGTTATTACGCACGGCAGACCGGACAGTCACTCACTGTCGGTCATGAATCGGGCACGCGTCGTCGTACGGGGCGAGACGGCGCGTGCCAACTTCAATACGTAGTCGGGTGACTCCAGCGGGTATAACGCGTGATCGGCTACAAATCGATGGCGGTCGCGCAGCGTTGCGTGACCACCGCGCCGCGTGGGACACGTCGAACCCCGCTCATCCCCGTGGCGTCGTCCCTGATGCCTACCTACGGCAAACCAGAGCGGGGATGGGGGGACCAGCTTCGCCACGCCGCGGCCAGCGGCAGGGGCGACGCCGGGTGTCGAACGGTGCGGCGAGAGCCGCGCCAGCACACCGGGCGGCTCCTCCCGCAGGCGTGCCGGAGGGATTTCGTTCGTGCTCGAACTCCGTTCACGCCGGCCCGGGCGGTCCACTGCCCGTGCCGGAAGGATCGCCGCGACCACCGCCGCCGCGTGCCTGTGCGCCGGCCAACTGATCGGCATGTCGCCGGCGCAGGCGGCCGAGGCCGCCGCGGCCGCCGCGCCACGGCCGGTGATCACGGCAACCAACACCCGGCCCAAACTGCCCTGGGGCGCGACCGGCAATTTGCGGATCTTCGCCAAGGACCCGCAGACGGGCAAGCCGGCCGGCGCGGGGACGGTGGTGGCGCTCGAGGAATACACCGCCGCCTCGCGGTCCTGGAAGACCCGGGCAACCAAGAAGTTGTACGCCAACGGCTACAACTGGTTCGCGGTCAAGCCGGGTGCCACCACCTCCTACCGCTTCGTGTTCCGCGGCGGTGGTGGCTACGCGCGTTACTGGTCGCAGGTCATGCGGGTCACCGTCACGCCGAGTGGCGCGAAGGTGCTCGCCGAGGCCAAGCGGCACGTCGGGAAGCCGTATCGATACGCGGCAGCGGGACCGTCCGCGTTCGACTGTTCCGGCTACACGATGTACGTCTACCGCAAGGCCGCCGGTAAGAAGCTGCCGCACAAGGCGAACAGCCAGCAGCGCTACGGCCGCCAGGTGTCGAAGTCGGCCGCCCGTCCGGGCGACCTGATCATCGTCCGCAGCGGTTCCTATGGAACACACGCCGGCGTCTATGCCGGTGGCGGCTACATGTACGACGCACCGCATCCGGGAACCCGGGTCGGCAAGCACAAGATCTGGGCCCGGAACTACGTGGTCCGCCGGCTCGTCTGACCAACGCGCGAAGTCCGGGGCACGGCGGAGCCACCGCCGTGCCCCGAACCATCTCCACTTCCCTCCACCGCCTGCCCGTTTTCCGCAACGGGAGTGGCTAACGAGGCGATTGAGCAAATCGTTACGCGCCTGAATGGAGCTTGTCGGCATTTGGACAAGCACCCCGGCCGCTTCGCCCTCCACCCCGCCCCACCCCCTTTGACGTGCGGTTTTACCCGCGATGCGGCGGGATGTGAAGGCGGATTCTGGTTGCGGGTGGAGGGAAGTGGAGTAGAGTGGGGATCAATGGCGGGGCCGAGAGGGTCCGCCGGCCTCGGGTGGACCGCGAATCCGCCCGCCGCGCGAGGGGGTGGGCCGAATGTTTCTCGGCACGCATACCCCACGCCTGGACGAAAAGGGCCGGTTGATCCTGCCGGCGAAGTTCCGGGACGAGCTGGCGGGAGGTGTCGTGATCACCAAAGGGCAGGAGCGCTGTCTCTATGTCTTCCCGACGCCCGAGTTCCAGCGGATCGCCGGGCAGTTGCGCGA
The DNA here is from genome assembly GCF_003387075.1 of Asanoa ferruginea. Taxonomy (NCBI): domain Bacteria; kingdom Bacillati; phylum Actinomycetota; class Actinomycetes; order Micromonosporales; family Micromonosporaceae; genus Asanoa; species Asanoa ferruginea. The sequence goes on along the minus strand of NZ_QUMQ01000001.1, from coordinate 8,731,202 downwards.
GCAGCCGATGACCCACAAGGCCGCACGGGCCTATGGCCGGGTCTTCTTCGCCAGCGCGCATGACGAGGTGCCTGACAAACAAGGTCGGGTCACCATCCCGGCACACCTGCGGGAATACGCGGGTCTTTCCAGGGAGCTGGTCGTGATCGGCGCCAGCACCCGGGTCGAGATCTGGGACAAGCAGGCCTGGGACACCTACCTCGCGGAGAGCGAAGACGACTTCGCCGACATCGAGGAGGGGGTGCTGCCCGGCGGACTGTAGGGCGACGTCGCACCGGGTTCCGCGAAAACCCGGAACGACCGCCGTTCGCCCGTCGTACCGCGAGATCTCCACCCGCTCCCGTCCCTGGCGTCCCTTCCCCGGTGCCAGGCATGGCGGCGGATGGGGATCTGGCGGTACGGCGAGCGATGCAGCCGCCTGGCACGGCGGAAGACGGCGGGTCACTGGGGGGACAACCGATGCAGGAGCCACGCGGCACGCATGTGCCGGTGCTGCTCGAGCGGACGCTCGAGCTCCTCGCTCCGGCGCTCGGCCGTCCAGCCGGAGAAGGTCCGCGGATCCACGTCGACCTCACCCTCGGTCTCGGTGGGCACGCCGAGGCGGTGCTGACCGCCTTTCCCGACGTCATCCTGATCGGGCTCGATCGCGACACCGAGGCGCTGGCGGCGTCCCGGCAGCGGCTGGCCCGGTTCGACAAGCGGGTGCGGCTGGTGCACTCCGTCTACGACGAGCTGCCCGAGGTGCTCGACGACCTGGGCATCGCGACGGTCGACGGGGTGCTGATGGACCTCGGCGTCTCCTCACTTCAGCTCGACGTGCCGGACCGGGGCTTCTCCTACGCCCAGGACGCACCGCTGGACATGCGGATGGACCAGACCCGCGGCAACACGGCGGAGACGGTCGTCAACACCTACAGCGCGAGCGAGCTGACCCGGGTGCTCCGGGTCTACGGCGAGGAGAAGTTCGCCAACCGGATCGCGGCGGCGATCGTGCGGGAGCGGACGAAGCAACCGATCACCTCGTCGGCGCGGCTGGCCGAGCTGGTCCGGGACGCGATCCCGGCGGCGGCCCGGCGCACCGGCGGACACCCCGCCAAGCGCAGCTTCCAGGCGTTGCGGATCGAGGTCAACGGCGAGCTCGAGACGCTCGAACGCGCGGTGCCGGCCGCGCTCGACGCGCTCGGCCTGGGCGGCCGGATCGTGGTGCTCTCCTACCACTCCCTGGAAGACCGGATCACCAAGCGGGCGATGGCGCCCCGGTCCAAGTCGTCCGGGCCGATCGACCTGCCCGTCGAGCTGCCCGGCACCGGGCCGACGCTGCGGCTGCTCACGCGCGGCGCCGAGTTGCCGACGGAAGACGAGGTGACCGCCAACCCGCGGGCCGCATCGGTGCGGCTGCGCGCGGCGGAACGGATCGATCCCGACGCGGTCGTGCGCACCGACCGGCCACGCCGGGTCAAGGCATTGCACCAACCCGCCGCGCGAACGGCGGGCCGGTCCAGGGGCGGAGACCGCCGCACCCAGGCCGAGCAGTCCCACGAGGACGAGCACAAGGGGGAGGGAACATGACAGATCAGAAGCGCGCACCGCGATCGGGGGGCCGGACCGCGGAGCGCCAGATCGGCCGGAGCACCCGACCGCACCGCAGCGACCCGCGACCGCGCGATGGGGGTCGCGCGGCGGCCGCCGCACGGGAGTTTCCCACGGAAGGCACCGCCGCCCTGCGCCTGAAGGAGCGGTCGACCAAGCCGGCGGCTGGCGGGCCGCGGCTGAAGGTCGCACCGCCACCGCCGGTGACCGGGCCGCGGGTGCCGTTCGTGGCACTGCTCCTGGCGCTGGTGATCGGCGGCGTCCTGGGCATCCTGGTGGTCAACACCAAGATCGCCGAGAACGCGTTCCGGATCGAGCGGCTAAAGCAGAACGGCGCCGCGCTCGACATCCAGCAGCAGGAATTGCAGCGGGAGATCGCCCAGGCCGAGGCGCCGGGCAACCTCACCGCGGCGGCTCGGAAGCTGGGCATGGTGGCCGGCGGCAACCCGGCCTACATCCGGCTACAGGACGGCAAGATCATCGGAATCCCGAAGCCGGGTGATGGCGCGCCGTCGGTGACGAGCGACCAGATCCCGGGGCGGTAACCGTGCCGCCGCGGACGCCGGACCCCCGGCGCACTCCGCCCCGCAGTGGTCGCCCGTCCACCGAAGACGCTTCCGCCCCGGCCCGCAGTGGCCGGGGCGGGATCTTCGAGGCGCAGGCCTACACGCCGCGCGGCCGGACGGTGCGCGAGCAGGCGCGCGGACGGGCCCGCGAGACGCCGGAACCGCCACCGCCCGCGCTGCGGGTGGTCGACGGCGGCCGGGCCGACGAGCCACGCACCTCGCGCACGGCGGCCGCGACGGCGGGCACCGCGGCGAAGAAGAAGACGGCGGCGCCGGGCCGGCCGCGGTCACCCCGCGACGACGACGACGTTGACGCCGCACCCCGCCGTCGCACGCCCGCCAGGGCAGCGGCCGCGCCGACCCGCACCCGATCCACCGCCGCGCCGACCCGCGGCCGATCCACTGCCACGCCGACCCGCGGCCGGTCCACCGGTGCGCCGGCCCGGTCCGGCGGTGCCGCGAAGGGGCGGCCGACCGCGCCACGCCCGCTGCGCCGCAAGCCACGGCCGCGGCCGAAGCTGGCCGACCCCAACCGGCGGTTGCGGCTCGGCGCGTTCCTCGCCCTGGCCATGTTCGCCTGCATCGGCATCCGGCTGGTGACGCTCCAGATGCTGCCGACTCCGGCCTACGCCGACGGCGGGGTCAACGACCGGCTGCGTACCGTCACGCTGTTCGCCTCCCGGGGTGGCATCTACGACCGGTCCGGCGTCCCGCTGACGCACAGCGTCGAGGCCCGCTACGTCTTCGCCGACCCGACGCTGGTGAAGGACCCGAAGGCCGCGGCGGCCAAGCTGTCGCCGCTGCTCGGCGTCGCCCGTTCCGACCTGGAAGCCCGGATGGCGAAGCGCAACCTGCCCGGCGGCACCCCGTCGCGGTTCGAGTGGCTGGCCCGCGGCGTGCCGATCGAGAAGGCCAACCAGGTGATGGCGCTCAACATCCTGGGCATCGGTGTCGACCACGACGAGCGCCGGGAGATCCCGGGCGCCGACCTGGCCGCCAACCTGATCGGCATCACCGGCGAGGACCTCACCGGCCTGGAAGGGCTGGAGATGCGCTACGACGACGTGCTGCGCGGCACCAACGGCAAGCACCGGTTCGAATACGGCAAGAACGACCTCAACGCCCCGATCCCGGGCGGCTACAGCCAGGTGGTGCCGGCCAAGCCGGGCAGTTCGCTGACGCTGACCATCGACCGCGACCTGCAATACGAGATCCAGCGGTCGCTGAGCGCCAACGCCAAGGAGCACAAGGCCAGCATGGCCGCGGCCGTCGTGCTGGACATCAAGACCGGTGAGGTGCTGGCCCAGGCCAGCCAGCCGACCTTCAACGCGGCCGACTGGGAGGACTATCCGCCGGTCGATCGGGAGGACGCGGCGACCTCGTTCGTCGTCGACCCGGGCTCGGTGCACAAGGCGATCATCTTCGGCGCCGGCCTGGAGGAAGGCGTGATCACCCCGAAGACGGTCTGGAAGATCCCGTCGACGATCACCAAGGCCGACGTCACCTACGCCGACACGCACCCGGCCAACAACCAGAAGATGTCGATGGCCGGCGCGCTCGCCTACTCGTCGAACGTCACGACGATCAAGATCGCGGACAAGCTCGGACCCCAGAAGGTGTACGACTACCAGCTCAAGTTCGGCCTCGGCAAGCCGACCGGCGAGGGCATGCCGGGCGAGGCGTCGGGGCACGTGCTGCCGCCGGACGAGTGGAACGGCTCGTCGCCGGGCTCGATCCCGATCGGGCACAGCGTCGACGTGACGCCGTTGCAGATGGCGGCCGTCTACGCGGCGATCGCCAACGACGGCAAGTGGGTCCAGCCGCACCTGATCAAGGACACGGTCAACGCCGACGGCAGCCACGTGGCACCGCCCGCGCCGGAGACCCGCCAGGTGATCAGCCCGCAGCACGCCGCGGACCTGCGTTACCTGATGGAGGCGGTCACCACGATCCCGGGCGCGACCGGCGTCAACGGCCGGATCAAGGGCTACCGGGTGGCCGGCAAGACGGGCACCGGCAAGCGGGTGGTCAACGGCGAGTACGCGCCCGGTGACGTCGCGTCGTTCATCGGCATGGCGCCGGCCGAGAACCCGCGGTATGTGGTCGCGGTGTTCGCGTACACCCCGGGCGGGGGTGGCGGCGACGTCACGGCGCCGGCGTTCCGCGAGATGATGCAGTACACGCTGCAGCATTACCGCGTGCCGCCGAGCACCAAGGCCGCACCCAAATACACGGCCTTTCCGTAGATCAGCGTGGGTATGCGGAAGCCGGGCGCGGACCGGGTAGGGTCTGACGCCGTGCCCGGCAATCCGCGCCCTCGCGCCGTCGTTCCCGTCCGGCTCGCCGAGCTGGCGACCCTGGTCGGAGCCGCTTTGACCGCGCCCGATGTCGAGGTGACCGGGATCACCCACGCGAGTGGTGAGGTGCGTCCCGGCGATCTCTACGCGGCGTTGCCCGGCGCCCGCCGGCACGGTGCCGAGTTCATCCCGGCCGTCGCCGCGGCCGGCGCGGTCGCGGTGCTGACCGACCCGGCCGGCGCACCGGCCGCCGTCGCGGCGGGCCTGCCGGCGATCGTGGTCGACGATCCTCGCGAGGCCCTGGGTCCGGTGGCCGCGGCCGTCTACGGCGACCCCACGGCCGATCTGGTGGTCATCGGGCTCACCGGCACGGCGGGCAAGACGTCGACCGCCTACCTGGTCGAGTCGGGCCTGCGGGCCGCCGGCCACGTCACCGGGCTGATCGGCACCGTGGAGACCCGCCTCGGCGACTTCGTGGTCGAGAGCGTGCGCACCACGCCGGAGGCCACCGACCTGCACGCGCTGCTGGCCGCGGCCCGCGAGCGCGGCGTCACCGCGGTGGTCATGGAGGTCTCCAGCCACGCCCTGGCGATGGGCCGGGTCGGCGGCGTGCACTTCGCGGTCGGCGGCTACACCAACTTCGGCCAGGACCACCTCGACTTCCACGCCGACCGCGACGACTACTTCGCCGCCAAGGCCAAGCTCTTCGACGGCCGTTGCCGGGTCGAGATCCTCAACCTCGACGAGCCGGCCCTGGTGCCCCTGCGCAAGCCCACGACGGTCACCTACTCGGCCGCCGGCGACCACGCCGCGACCTGGTGGGCCGACGGGGTCGCCGACGCGGGCTACGGCCAGGTGTTCGTCGCGCACGGGCCCGAGGGCACCACCGTCGGCGCCGGTATCGCCCTGCCCGGCCTGCACAACGTCGCCAACGCGCTGCTCGCCCTGGCGTCCCTGGTCGCCGTCGGGGTCGACCCGGCCACCGCCGCCCGGGGCATCGCCGACTGCGCCGGCGTGCCCGGGCGCCTCGAGGTGGTCACCGCGCCCGGCCCGGTGCTCGGCGTGGTCGACTACGCGCACAAGCCCGACGCGATCGTCGCGGCGCTGCGCGCCCTGCGGGCCAGCGCCACCTCCCGTGGCGGCCGGCTGATCTGCGTGATCGGCGCGGGCGGCGACCGCGACCGGGGCAAGCGCCCGCTGATGGGTGCCGCCGCGGCCGAGGGTGCCGACCTGGTGCTGGTCACCGAGGACAACCCGCGCACCGAAGACCCGGCTTCGATCCGGGCCGAGGTGCTGGCGGGAGCCCGGGCGACCGGGCCGGCGGTGGTGGAGGAGATCACCGGCGGCCGGCGGGCGGCCATCGACGAGGCGGTGCGCCGGGCCGGCGCCGACGACGTGATCGCGGTGCTCGGCAAGGGGCACGAACGAGGGCAGGAGGTGGCCGGCGTGACGCACCCGTTCGACGACCGGGTCGAGCTCGCGGCCGCACTGCGGGCCCGGTTCGGCCACCTGGTGGGCCAGCGATGATCAAGATGCGCCTCGACGAGGTCGCGGCGGCGGCCGGCGGCCGGCTGGCCGGCGCCGACCCCGCGGCCGTGCTGACCGGCGACGTCGAATACGACTCCCGCAAGGTCGCGCCCGGCGGGCTGTTCGTCGCGTTCGCCGGCGAGAAGGTCGACGGCCACGACTTCGCCGCCGGGGCGGTGGCCGCCGGTGCGGTCGCCGTGCTGGGCAGCCGGCCGGTCGAGGGCGTGCCGATGGTGCTGGTCGACGACCCGCTCGCGGCGCTGGCCGGGCTGGCCCGCACGGTCGTGTCGCGGCTGCCCGACCTGTCGGTGATCGGGCTGACCGGCTCGTCCGGCAAGACCACCACCAAGGACCTGGTCGCACAGCTCGCCGTCCGGCTCGGCCCGACGGTGGCGCCGGCCGGCAGCCTCAACAACGAGCTCGGCTACCCGCACACGGTGCTGCGGTCCGACGAGGCGACCCGCTTCCTGGTGCTGGAGATGGGCGCCCGGGGTGCCGGGCACATCAGCTACCTCGCCGACATCGCCCGGCCCCGGGTCGGCGTGGTGCTCAACGTGGGCACCGCGCACATCGGCGAGTTCGGGTCGGTCGAGGGGATCGCCGCCGCGAAGGGCGAGCTGGCCGAGGCCGTACCCGTGGATGGGGTCGCGGTCCTCAACGCCGACGACGAGCGGGTCCGCAAGATGGCCGTGCGCACCCGCGGCAAGGTCGTGCTGTTCGGCGAGTCGCCCGACGCCGACGTGCGCGCCGACGACGTGACCCTCGACGAGCGCGGCCGGGCCTCCTACACGCTGCGGGTGGCCCGGGGCAGCGTGCCGGTGCGGCTGCGGGTGCCCGGGCGGCACCAGGTCGGCAACAGCCTCGCCGCCGCCGCGGTGGCCCGCGAGCTGGGCATGCCGCTGCGCGAGCTGGGCGAGGCGCTGGGCGAGCTGGAGCTGCGCTCGGCCCGCCGGATGGACCTGTTCGACCGGCCCGACGGGGTGACCGTCATCGACGACTCCTACAACGCCAACCCGGCGTCGACGGCGGCGGCGTTGCGGGCGCTGGCGGCGGTCGGCGAGGGGCGGCGTACCGTCGCGGTGCTCGGCTACATGGCCGAGCTCGGCGAGTTCGAACGGTCCGGCCACGAAGAGGTCGGGCGGCTGGCCGCGGAGCTGGGCGTCGACCGGTTGGTCGTGGTCAGCGAGGCGGCCGGGCCGATCCACGACGGCGCGACTGCCCATCCGGGCTGGGAAGGTAGGTCGGTGGTGGTGGGCGACCAGGCGGCGGCGATCGACATGCTCCGGGCCGAGCTTCGGCCGGGCGACGTGGTGCTGGTCAAGGGCTCCCGCTACCGCACCTGGGACGTGGTCGACGCTCTGCGCGCAGACGGGCACGCCGCGTGAGGGCGGTCATCGTCGCCATGGCGGTGGCGTTCCTCGTCTCGCTGTTCGGCACGCCGCTCGCGATCAAGGTGTTCACCAAGCTCAAGGCCGGCCAGCCGATCCGCGCCGACGGCCCGCAGATGCACATGGGCAAGAAGGGCACGCCGACGATGGGCGGCGTGGTCTTCATCGTGGCCACGATCATCGCCTACGTCGCCGGCCACATCGCCCTGACCACCCTGCCCAGCCAGCAGATCTTCCAGGTCGGCCCGACGATCACCGCGCTGGTGCTGCTCGGCCTGCTGGTGTTCTGTGGCGCGGTCGGCTTCATCGACGACTTCCTGAAGGTGCGCCGGCGGCACAGCGGCGGCCTCAACAAGCGCGGCAAGCTGCTCGGCCAGCTCCTGGTCGGCGCGACCTTCGGCGTCATCGCGCTCTACTTCCCGAGCACCATGCTCGACAGCACCGGCGGCCGCACCAACTCGGAGACCGTCGGCAGCACCACGATCTCGTTCATCCGCGAGGTGAGCTGGCTCGACATCGGCAAGGTCGGCTCGGTCATCCTGTTCGTCGCGGTGGTGCTCAGCGCGACCAACGGCGTCAACCTGACCGACGGCCTCGACGGCCTCGCGACCGGCGCCTCGACGATGGTGCTCGGCGCGTACGCCCTGATCGCGTTCTGGCAGTACCGCCACTGGTGCGCCGACCCGAGCTACGTCAAGGCCGGTGCCAACACCTACTGCTACGCCGTCCGCGATCCCTTGGAGATAGCCCTGATAGCCGGGGCCGCCGCCGGGGCGTGTGTCGGCTTCCTGTGGTGGAACACGTCCCCGGCGCGGATCTTCATGGGTGACACCGGCGCGCTGGCGCTGGGCGGCCTGATCGCCGGCATGGCGATGTCGACCCGCACGATCCTGCTGCTGCCGATCATCGGCGGGCTCTTCGTGATCATCACGATGTCGGTGGTCATCCAGATCATCTCGTTCCGGACCACGGGTAAACGGGTGTTCCGGATGTCGCCACTGCAACACCACTTCGAACTCGCGGGGTGGAGCGAGGTCAACATCGTGGTCCGCTTCTGGATCATCGCCGGGATCGGCGTCGCGATGGCCCTCGGCCTCTTCTACAGCGACTTCCTGGCCGCCGTAACCTGAGGGTTTAACCGACACGCCGAGGTTTTCTCCGGTGTGTGGGCGCGGCGAGCGTCGATGATGGGCCGGTGGGGGAGGAAGCGAAACCGGCCAAGGCCGCCGCGCAGGCGCGCCGCTCGCTGTTCGACGGCGGGCTGGCGGCGCTGCGCGGGTTGCTCGCACGCCCGCTGGCCTCCTACTACCTGCTGATCTCGAGCGCCGGCCTGCTGCTGGTCATCGGCCTCACCATGGTCTTCTCCGCGACCGGCCCGCGCGACATCGCCGACGACGGCAACGCGTTCGCCGCGCTGGCCAAGCAGGGCATGTTCGCCGCGATCGGGCTGGTGGCGTTCTGGGTCTGCCAGCGGTTGCCGGCGAGCACCTTCCGGGCGCTGGCCCGGCCGGTCCTGGGCATCTCCATCGCGGTGCTGCTGTTCCTCAACGGGCTCAACGCGCTGGCCGCGGTCCGGGGTGTCACGGTGGTGCACCTCGGCCCGATCCAGAACGACAAGCTGTGGCTGCACATCGGCTCGATCCAGGTGCAGCCCTCCGAGTTCCTCAAGCTCGGCCTGATCCTCTGGGCGGCCGACGTGATCGCCCGCAAGGGCCCGACGCTCAACCAGTGGCGCGAGCTGGCCATGCCGCTGTTCCCGGTCGTCGCGCTGCTGTTCCTGCTGGTCGGCTACGAAGACCTGGGCACCATGCTGATCCTGCTGGCCATCGTGGTCGGCCTGCTGTGGGCGGCCGGCGTGCGGATGCGGGTCTTCGCCAGCCTGTCGCTGGTCGGCCTGGTCGGCATCGGCGGCCTGATCGCGGCGGCGTCCGGCACGGGTTCGGAAGGGGAGGGCGGCAACTACCGCTTCGCCCGGTTGCTGACCTTCTTCAACCCACCGACCAACTGCGCCGACAGCGGCTGCTACCAGGGCATCCAGGCCCGTTACGCGATCGACAACGGCGGCTGGTTCGGGGTCGGGCTGGGTGAGGGCCGGCTCAAGTGGAACTGGCTGCCGGCGGCCGACAACGACTTCATCTTCGCCGTGATCGCCGAAGAACTCGGCGTGATGGGCTGCGTGGTGGTGCTCGCCCTGTTCGGCGTGATCGCCTACACCGGCCTGCGGATCGCCCGCCGGATCAACGACCCGTTCCGCCGCCTCGTCGCGGCCGCGCTCACCACCTGGCTGGTCGCACAGGCGCTGGTCAACATCGGTGGCGTGGTCGGCCTGATCCCGATCACCGGCGTGCCGCTGCCGTTCATCTCCGACGGCGGCAGCGCGCTCGTGGCCAACCTCGCCGGCGTCGGCATCCTGGCGTCGTTCGCCCGCGCCGAACCCGATGCCGCCCGTGCCCTGCATGCCCGCCCGCCGGCCCGGTGGGTCCGGCTACTCTGGGCCCCGCTGCCTCCGATGCCCTCGGCACCGGCGGCGAGCCGTCCGGCGGTGCCCGCCGCCGGGCGTGCCACGCGGGAACGCGCTGGCGTGAGCGGCGAGAGGAGACGGTGATGGGTCCGCTGCGGTCGGTCGTGCTGGCTGGTGGAGGGACGGGTGGCCACATCTATCCGTTGCTCGCCTTCGCCGACTGTCTCCGGCGGCACGATCCATCGGTCCGGATCACCTGCCTCGGCACGCCCAAGGGCCTGGAAAACGAGCTCATCCCGCCGCACGGCTACGACCTGCGGCAGATCCCGGCGTTCCAGCTCCCCCGGTCGATCAACATGGCGCTGCTGCGTACCCCTGACCGGATGTTGAGCTCTTCCCGCGCGGCCGGCAAGGTCCTCGACGAGGTCCGCGCCGACGTGGTGGTCGGTTTCGGCGGTTACGTCTCGGTGCCCGGCTACCTGGCCGCGTGGCGCCGCGAGGTGCCGATCGTGATCCACGAGGTCAACGTGCCGCCGGGGGTCGCCAACCGGATGGGCATGCGGTTCACCAAGCACGTCGCGGTCGGCTTCCCGCACCAGCCCAAGCAGGCCGACTCGCTGAAGGACGCCCGGGTGGTCGGCGTGCCGCTGCGCACCTCGATCTCCCACCTCGACCGGCGGACCGCGTCGGCCGCCGCCCGGGCCCACTTCGGCCTGCGGCCCGACCTGCCGGTGCTGTTCGTCTCCGGCGGCTCACAGGGCGCCCGGTCGATCAACCTCGCCGTCGCCGGTGCCGCCAAGGAGCTGTCCCGGGCCGGCGTGCAGGTGCTGCACGTGATCGGCGCGCGCAACGAGCCGGTCTCGGTGCCCAACGACCTGCCGGTGCCCTACGTGACCGTGCCCTACCTGAGCGAGATGGAGCTCGGGTACGCGGCCGCCGACCTGATGCTGAGCCGGGGCGGCGCGATGACCGTGGCCGAGGTGTGCGCGATCGGCCTGCCGACCATCTACGTGCCCTACCCCTACAGCAACCAGGAGCAGAGCCGCAACGCGCAGCCCGTGGTCGACGCGGGCGGCGGGCTGCTGGTCGAAGACGGCGAGATGACGCCGGCCTGGGTCGAGCGCACCATCATCCCGTTGCTGCGCGACCCGCACCGGCTGGCCGCCATGGGCCACGCCGCCGCGGGCTACGGCCGGCGCGACGGTGACGAGGCACTGCTCGACTTCGTTTACGAAGCGGCGACGCACGGCTGAGAGTGACTGACGAGAGCGAGGCACGGTGGCAGGGCTCAACATCGCGGACTTCACCCCGGCAGGCACCCTGGCCGCGGAAGACCTGGGCAGGGTGCACCTGATCGGCGTGGGCGGTGTCGGCATGAGCGGGCTGGCCCGGCTGCTGCTGACGCGGGGCATCCCGACGTCCGGCAGCGAGCTGCGCGAGTGGCCGGCGCTGGCCGGGCTGCGGGCCCTGGGCGGCACCATCCACATGCGGCACGTGCCGGAAAACCTCGACGACGTCGACACCGTGGTCTACTCGACCGCGATCCCGCAGGACCACCTCGAGCTCGAAGAGGCGCGCCGGCGCGGGCTGCGGATCATGCACCGCTCCGAGGCGCTCGCCGCGGCGATGACCGGGCGGCGCACCGTCGCGGTGGCCGGCACCCACGGCAAGACCACCACCACCTCGATGATCACGCTGATCCTCCAGCACGCCGGGTTCGACCCGTCGTTCGTGATCGGCGGCGAGATCTCCGAGGTCGGCTCCAACGCACACCACGGCAGCGGCGACCTGTTCGTGGCCGAGGCCGACGAGAGCGACCGGTCGTTCCTGCTCTACCGGCCGTTCGTCTCGATCATCACCAACATCGACGCCGACCACCTCAACACCTACGGCGACCTGGCCGGGCTCGAGGCCGCCTTCCTGGAGTTCGCCCGGCTGACCGACCCGGCCGGCTTCGTGGTGCTGTGCGCCGACAACGACGGCACCCGGCGGCTGGCCGAGACGCTGCGCGCCGAGGGCCGCAAGGTGCTCACCTACGGCACCGCCGACGACGCCGACCTGCGGCTGTCCGACATCTCCTCGTCGGTGCTCGGCGTGCGCTACCAGGCCGCCCTGCACGGCCGGCCGGTCGGCGAGGTCCGGCTGCCGGTGCCCGGCGGGCACTTCGGGCTCAACAGCGCGGCCGCCGTGCTGGCCGCGGTCGAGCTGGGCGTGTCGCTGCCGGTCACGGTGGAGGCCCTGGCCGTGTTCCCCGGCGTACGCCGCCGGTTCGAACGCCGGGGCGTTGCCAACGGCGTCGTCGTCTACGACGAATACGCCTACCACCCGGTGTCGGTGACGGCGGCGCTGGAGACGCTGCGCGAGGTCGCCGCTGGTGGCCGCCTCGTGGTGGTCTTCCAGCCCTACCGGGTCTACCGCACCCGCGACATGGAGACCGAGCTCGCCGCGGCCCTCGCGCTGGCCGACGAGGCGATCATCCTCGAGGTCTTCGGCCCGGGCGAGACCCGCGGCCCGGGGGAGGGTGGCGTCGCGCTGACCGCGGCGATCGGCCTGCCACCCGCACACAAGGTGTTCGTGCCCGACTGGGACGCCGTGCCGGGCGAGGTGGTCCGCCGGGCACACCCCGGCGACCTGGTGGTGACGATGGGCGCACCGCCCAGCTCGCTGCTCGGTGACGAGTTGCTCGCCGCCCTGACGGCGGCCGACCCGGCCGTGGGCGGTTCGGTGTCGCCGGTCGCCGGCTGATGACCGTCCGGCCCGGCGGCGGCGCGCCCGAGCGGCGCCGCTGGACCCTGGTCCGGGCCGGCAGCGACGCGATGCCGTCGTCGGTGCGCCGGTTCATGCGCCGGGCCCGGCGCCGGCGGGTGCGTGCCGCGCTGCCCTGGGCGGTGGGCGCGGCCAGCCTCGCCGTGCTCGGCCTGCTGGCCTGGGCGATCTTCGGCTCCAGCCTGCTCGGCGTCCGCGCGATCGCGGTCGACGGCACGTCGCTGGTCGCTCCCGACGAGGTGCGGGCCGCGGCGGCCGTCCGCTCCGGCGCACCGCTGGCCCGACTCGATCTCGACGCGGTCGCCGCACGGGTGGGCGCGCTGCCGGCCGTGGAGAAGGCGACCGTCACCCGCGACTGGCCCGGCGGGCTGACCATCGTCGTGCTGGAGCGCACGGCCGAGGCGGTGGTGCCGCAGGGCAAGCGGTTCCTGGTGGTCGACCGCTTCGGCGTGGTGTTCCAGGACCTCAACCGCCGGCCGGCCCACCTGCCGCTGCTGCGGCTGGCCGACCCGCGGGGCAACCCCGACGCGGTCAAGGGTGCGGTGGCCGTGATCGCGGCGCTGTCGCCGGCCGTCCGCCGTCAGTTGGTCGACGTGAGCGTGGCCGGGCCGGCGCAGATCAGCCTCAAGCTGGCCGGCGGACGCACCGTGGTTTGGGGCGACGCGAGCCGCAACGCCGACAAGGCGACGGTGACCACGGCGTTGCTGCAACGCGACGGAAAGACGATTGACGTCAGCGATCCCGAGGTCGTCACGATCCGCTGAAGAAATACCGCGTGGCGACACGCCGTAGCTGGTCCTTGGATCACGGTCGTGTCCCGCTTACGTTGCCCCAGAGGCCGAGCAGTTGACATAACTCTAAGCCTCTAGTAGAGGGTGAGGGTTTCCTCCCTTGCCCTTCGCGTAGCGGCGGCATGCCGCGTCCGGCCGCACACGGGAAGGGAAGGCACCCCCGATGACACCTCCGCACAACTACCTGGCGGTCATCAAGGTCGTCGGCATCGGTGGCGGTGGCGTCAACGCCGTCAACCGGATGATCGAGGTCGGCCTCAAGGGCGTCGAGTTCATCGCCATCAACACCGACGCGCAGGCGCTGCTGATGAGCGACGCCGACGTCAAGCTCGACGTCGGCCGCGAGTTGACCCGGGGCCTCGGCGCCGGCGCCAACCCCGACGTCGGTAAGAGCGCCGCCGAAGACCACCGCGACGAGATCGAAGAGGTGCTCAAGGGCGCCGACATGGTGTTCGTGACCTGTGGCGAGGGCGGCGGCACCGGCACCGGCGGTGCCCCGGTGGTGGCCAACATCGCCCGCAAGCTCGGCGCGCTGACCATCGGCGTGGTGACCCGGCCGTTCTCCTTCGAGGGCAAGCGCCGCCAGGTGCAGGCCGAGGCCGGCATCGACGAGCTGCGCAACCAGTGCGACACGCTGATCGTGATTCCCAACGACCGGCTGCTGGCGCTCGGCGACCGCGGCATCAGCATGATGGACGCGTTCCGCCAGGCCGACCAGGTGCTGCTCTCCGGTGTCCAGGGGATCACCGACCTGATCACCACGCCCGGCCTGATCAACCTCGACTTCGCCGACGTGAAGAGCGTCATGAGCGGTGCCGGCAGCGCCCTGATGGGCATCGGCAGCGCGCGCGGCGACAACCGCGCCGTCGAGGCCGCCGAGGCCGCCATCTCCAGCCCGCTGCTGGAGCAGAGCATGGACGGCGCGCGCGGCGTGCTGCTCTCCATCGCCGGCGGGTCCGACCTGGGCCTGTTCGAGATCAACGACGCGGCACAGCTGGTCACCGACGCGGCCCACCCCGACGCCAACATCATCTTCGGCGCGGTCATCGACGACGCGCTCGGCGACGAGGTGCGGGTCACCGTCATCGCGGCGGGCTTCGACGGCGGCACGCCCGCCTACAAGCCGGCCGAGCAGGTGCGCAAGACCAGCCAGCCGCAGCCGGTGGTGACCAGCACGGTCACCGAGTCGGTGCCGCCGCCGGTGACCCCGGCCCAGCCGGCCCGCCGGGTGCTCTTCGACGACGTGGATGTCCCTGACTTCCTGAAGAACGGCTCTTAATAGCCTGTCAGGGTGAGTGCAGACGACATCCGGCGCGCCGAGCTGGCGGCCAACCTGGCGCGCGTGCGCGCCCGGATCGACGCCGCCCGCTCGACGGCCGGACGGACCGACGAGGTCACCCTGGTCGCGGTGACGAAGACCTACCCGGCCAGCGACGTCGCGTTGCTCGCCGACCTCGGCGTCACGGAGGTCGGCGAGAACCGTGACCAGGAGGCGGCGCCCAAGGCCGCCGAGATCGGTGACCGGGTCCGCTGGCACTTCGTCGGCCAGCTACAGCGCAACAAGGTCAAATCAGTCAGCGGGTACGCCGACGTCGTGCAGTCCGTCGACAGCGTCCGGCTGGCGACGGCGCTCGACCGCGCCGCCGCCGCGCACGGCCGGATCGTCGACGTGCTGCTCCAGGTGAGCCTCGACGCAGACGCGCACCGGGGCGGCGCGGTGCCCGGCGACGCCGACCCGGACCGGGGGCTCGACCCGACCGCGGCGGCCGTGGCCGACGCCGGCGCGCTGCGCCTCGCGGGCCTGATGGCGGTCGCGCCACTGGGTGTGCCGCCGGAGAAAGCGTTCTCCCGGCTGGCCGAGATCGCGGCCGCGTTCCATGTCGATCATCCGACAGCCACGGTCCTGTCGGCGGGAATGTCCGATGACCTGGAAAGCGCCGTTTCATACGGCGCGACACATGTGCGGATCGGTAGCGCGTTGCTCGGTAAGCGTCACTAGCTGGGGTAGCCTGGCGGCGGACACCAAACTACATCGGTGTTGTTTCCAAGCTGACCTTCGCAGCGCCGGGGGGCGTGCCGTCAACCGGGAGGATGACGGCGCAGGAGGGTCGGCCTGGTGCCGATGCATAGGCGGAGTCCACGCGCGTGACAGTGGCTCGAGCAGGGGGGCGCGTGCCACACGGCGGACGGAGGGGCGCGGCACATGGGAGCGTTGCGAAAGGCGGGCGTCTGGCTCGGGCTGGTCGAAGAGGAAGACGACGACCGGGGCTATGACGACGGCTACGAGGGCCGGTCCGGCGGAAGCCGGTCCGGTGATGCCGGCTACCGCGAATCACGCTACCGGTCCAACCGGTACGCCGACGAGTTCGCCGATGAGGAAGAAGAGGCCGACGACGTGCCGGCGGTGCCGCGGGCGCGGTCGACCCGGCACAGCGACCGCACGCCGAGCCGCCTCGAGGCGGCCGAGGCCGAGCTGGCCGAGACGCGCGACGCCCGGGAGGCCCGCGCCGAGCGGGCGCTCGAGCGGTCCAGCGTGCGTTCGATCACCCGGTCACCGGCTCCGGAGAGCGCGGCGCCGGTGAGTTACCCCACCCGCGACAACCTCGCGCTGGCACCGCAGGTGCAGCTACGTGAACGCGCTGTAGTCGCCGACGACGAGCAGCGTTACCAGATCACGACGTTGCACCCGACCACCTATCGCGAAGCCCGCACTATCGGCGAGCATTTCCGGGACGGCGTTCCGGTGATCATCAACCTCACCGAAATGGATGAGTCGGATGCCCGCCGTCTGGTGGATTTTGCGGCGGGGTTGGCGTTCGGTCTGAGGGGTACCATCGAGCGCGTCACCAACCGGGTGTTCCTGCTTTCACCGGCCAACGTCCAGGTCACAGCCGAGGACAAGGCGAAGATCGCTGAAGGCGGTTTCTTCACCCTGCCATAGCCCTTGAGCAGGGCAGAGTCGGCCAGACGGAGGGTCCTGCGAGCCGTGATCTCGATTGTGTTCCAGGTTCTCTACCTGCTGTTGTACTTCTTCCTGATCACTCTGCTCGCACGATTCGTATTGAGCGCGGTGCTCCAATACGGCCGTCGTTGGCAACCAAGTCGAGGTGCGGCCGCCGGACTCGAAGTGGTGTGGAGCGTCACCGATCCGCCCCTCAAGGCGTTGAGGCGTGTGATCCCACCACTGCGGATCGGTAACCTGAGCATCGACCTCGCTTCCCTTGTGCTCTTGGTTATTCTGTTCGTGCTGATGACGTTCGTGGTGGAGCGCTGGATCTGACACCGTGTCTGACCAGGAGCTACGCGGCCGCAACTGACCCGAGGAGTTTCGATGCCGCTTACCCCGGCCGACGTGCATAACGTCGCCTTCAAGAAACCCCCGATCGGCAAACGGGGGTACGACGAGGAGGAGGTCGACGCATTCCTCGATGAGGTCGAGCGCGAGCTCGCCCGGCTGATCGAGGAGAACAACGAGCTGCGCGCCCAGGTCGAGCGTGGCGGACCCCGAGGCGGCGCGCCAGCCGGCCCGGGTGCCGACCCGCGACTGGCGGCGGAGCTCAACGACCTCAAGGCCCAGCTCGACCGGATCCAGCGTGACAAGGCCGCCGCTGAGCAGGCCGCCCGTGCCATGCAGGGCGAGCTCGAGCAGATGCGCGCCCAGGGCGCCCCGGTTGTGGGTGGCGATGGCGAGCAGCAGGCCCTCCGGGTCCTGATGATGGCCCAGCGCACGGCAGACGACCACGTGTCCGACGCCCGGCGCGAGGCCGACAAGCTGCTCTCCGACGCGCGCACCAAGGCCGAAGAGGTCACTCGCGAGGCGCGGGCCAAGGCCGACGCGCTCGAGCGTGACGCGCGGCAGCGGCACCAAGAGGCCATGGGCGGTCTCGACGCCAAGCGCACGGCGCTGCAGAAGCACATCGAAGAGCTCAAGCAGTTCGAACGGGAGTACCGCACCCGGCTCAAGGCCTACCTGGAGAGCCAGCTCCGCGACCTCGACGGTCGTGGGCAGGGGCTCGAGGCCGAGATGACCCGGACCGACGGCAATCGGTCTGTGGCGTCCGGCGCACCTGGTCTGGCCACCGCCGGTCTCGCGGGCTCCTACGGCGGCGCGGGACGCTCCGGCTCCCTCGAAGCCGGCCGCTAGGGCTCTTCGAACCGACAACGGTTCCGTAAGCCCAACCGGGGGCGGGCATGCGTCCCCCGGACGGTGCCGTGTCTCCGGCGTTCCCGGGTCCCCCCGGGGGCACGCCGGACCCACGACATCTATACAGAAAGCGGCGGGGGTGAGCCGTGATCGTTGCAAGTTTGGTGCTCATCCTCGGTGCTGTCACGCTGCTCGTGCTCGGACTCGCAGGTGGTTCGAGCGTGTTGTTGGTCCTGTCGATCGCGGCGAGTCTGCTCGCCGCCGTCGCGCTCGTCGTCGGCGCCCGCCAGGCAGCCGCCGCCCGCGCACAGACGCAGACCAGCTACACCGATGACGAGCGCTTTCCGCGTGCCGGCGACGAGGATGACGCGAGAGTGTTCCACCACCGCTCGACGGTCCGGGGCGACGAGCCCCGCCGCCGGCGGGCGACCGCATGGGGGGCAGACGAGACGTCTGTCGCGGTCGCTGACCCCGTCGCTCCACCGAGCGTGCCCACCCAGGGCACCTACCGGTCGGGCGAGGGCACCGAATACGGTCGGCGCAGAGCGGCGACTTCGACAGTCGACGAGCCGGGGGGCCTTGTCGACGATCGGACCGGTCAATACGACCAGGGTTTCGCCGACCTCCGCGCCGCACCGGCGGCACCGGGATGGCCCGGCCAGCAGCAGCAGGTTTCCCCGCAGCAGGCCTACGCCCCACCCGGGCTCGACGACGACGATGACGATGACGACGACGAGGATCCACCGGACGAGCCGGCGGCCCAGTTCGTCTCGGCCGCTGACGCGGCCCGGGTGGCGCGGATGTCCGCGCCGGTCCTGGTGATCGACGGACGCCCGCGATACCACATCACGGGTTGCGTGCACCTGCTCGGCCGCGAGAGCGAGCCGTTGCCGGTCAGCGAGGCGGCGGATCTCGGCTTCACGCCGTGCAGCCTCTGCGAGCCCGACAGCGCTCTGCTCGCCGGAGCGCGCCGGGTCTGATGCGATAAGAAGGGCACCCGCCTGGCGGGTGCCCTTCTTGGCACAATGAGGCATGGTCAGCAGGTCTGTCGTGGTAGCCGTCCGGGTGAAGCCGGGGGCTTCGCGTGCCCGGGTCGGGGGACGCCACGACGGTCCACATGGGCCGGCCCTGGTGGTGGCGGTGACCGCGCGGGCGGTCGACGGCGCGGCGACCTCGGCGGCGTGCCGGGCGGTGGCCGAGGCGCTCGGGCTACGTGACCGGGCCGTGTCGCTCAAGACCGGCGCGGCGAGCCGCGACAAGCTGTTCACCGTCGAACTCCCCGACGGCGCGCCCGGTGACACGGCGCTGCACCGGGTGGCGCTGCTCCGTCAGACGGAGACGTGACCGAGGATCTGAACCTCGCCCTGCTCCTCGGGGCGGGGGTGCTGCTCGTGGCGGTGGCCGCGGTGCGGCTGTCGACCCGGCTCGGCCTGCCCAGCCTCCTGGTCTACCTGGGGCTCGGCCTGCTGATCGGCGAGTCCGGGCTGGGCATCCAGTTCGAAGACGTGTCGCTGACCCGCACCCTCGGCTTCGCCGCCCTGATCGTGATCATCGCCGAGGGCGGCCTGACCGCGCGCTGGTCGACCCTGCGCCCGGTGCTCGGCGTCTCGCTCACCCTGGCCACGGTCGGCGTCGCGGTGAGCATCGCGGTGGTCGGGCTCGCCGTACACCTGCTGCTCGGTCTGGGTTGGCAGTTGTCCCTGCTCTATGGGGCGGTGGTCGCGTCGACCGACGCCGCGGCGGTGTTCGCGACGCTGCGCAAGCTGCGCCTGCCGGCGCGCCTGGTGGCCACCGTCGAGGCCGAGTCCGGCATCAACGACGCGCCGGTCGTGCTGGTCGTCGTGCTGCTGTCCACCGTCGGGCCGTTCGTCCACCCGTGGTGGTGGGAAGTCCTCGTGATCATCTACGAGCTGGTGGCCGGCGGGGCGATCGGTTTCGTGGTCGGCATCGGCGGGCGCTGGGTGCTGCGCCGCGCGGCCCTGCCGTCGTCGGGCCTCTACCCGATCGCGGTGATCGGGCTCACGGTGCTGGCCTACGCGGCCGGTTCGGTCGCGCACGCGTCCGGCTTCCTGGCCGTCTACGTCGCCGGCGTGGTGCTCGGCAACGCCCGGCTGCCACACCGGCAGGCCATCCTGGGCTTCGCCGACGGTCTGGCGTGGCTCGCTCAGATCGGCCTGTTCGTGCTGCTCGGCCTGCTCGCCTCGCCCGCCCGGCTCGACAACGTGCTGATCCCGGCGCTGGTGGTCGGCGTCGCGCTGGTCTTCTTCGCACGGCCGCTGTCGGTGCTGGTCTCGGCGATCCCGTTCGGCGTGCCGCTGCGCGCCCAGGCCTTCCTGGCCTGGGCCGGCCTGCGCGGTGCGGTCCCGGTCGTGTTGGCGACCATCCCGCTGTCGGCCAACTACCCGGGGGCGGAACGGCTGTTCGACGTGGTCTTCGTGCTGGTGTTGATCTTCACCGCGCTCCAGGCGACGACGATCGCTCCGGTCGCCCGGGCGCTGCGGGTGATGGCGCCGGGGGAGGCCGCGGAGCTGTCGGTGGAGACGGCGCCGCTGGAGCGGATGGGTGCTGACCTGCTCCAGCTGGAGGTGCCGCAGGGCTCGATGCTGGCCGGGGTGCACCTCGACGAGCTGCGCCTGCCGGTCGGCGCCTCGGTGACCCTGGTGCTCCGCGACGGCACGGGCATCGTGCCGGGCCCCGACTTCCGCCTGAAGGTCGGCGACAGCATGTTGATCGTGGCGACCGCCGCCGTGCGCGACGCGGCGGAGCGCCGCCTGCGGGCAGTGAGCCGGCGCGGACGATTGGCTCGCTGGTTTGCCGAGTACGGGGAGGAAAGGCGCTAACCATCAGTTAAGGTTCCTTTTGCCCCGATTAACGGCCAATCAGTGGCGGAACTGTCGGAATCGGTGCGGCATGTTGTCGGACGTCTTCACGTTCCGTATTCTTGCCAACCTCCGGAGTGCGCGGCGGCCCGCCGCGCGCCCGTTTTGCACGTGGGGGAACGTGATGGCCGACCGCGCGAGCATGACCCGGAAAGCACCGGCCGCAGCCGGCGCGCCGGGCAAGCGCGCCGCCGGACCCAACACCGACCCGACCCGCGACCGCACCCGCCGCCGGGCCGAAACCGGCCGCGCCGGGCGTGTCGCCGGTCCCGTCCAGAAGACCGCAACCACGTCCAACCGCAAGGCTTCGGGATCGAGCCGCGCCGCTACGAACTCGCCGCGCGCCGTCGGACCGGTGGGCGGCGGCGAGCGCCGGAACCGGTCGGCTTCTTCGCCGCGGGCCGAGTCGGCCCGGCCCGACCGCGTCGCCGACGGCGTGGGCTCGGCTCCGCCCGAAACGCCGGCGAAGACGGTCGCCACCGCGCGGATCGATCCCGAGCCCAGCTCGGCCCGGCGGTCCGGAGCTGGCCGCAAGAGCGTGATCGCGGCCCAGTCCGGATCGGGTCGTAAGGCGGTCTCGACGGCCAAGACTGGCGCTGCTAAGAAGGCGAGTCCGCCGAAGCGAAGCGCCGCTAAGAGGGCTGGGCCACCGGAGACCGAGCCCGCGGCGGCCGGAGAGGCGGCGTTGAACGGCCGCAGGGCGGCCGCGCGGAAGGCCAAGGCCGGTGCTCCCGCTGAGGACCGGTCCGCTGCCGCGGAGGCGGCGCCCGCGACCAAGGCCACCTCGGTCAAGAAGGCCAGCACGGCCCAGACCACATCCGCCGAAGACGCGGCGAAGGCCGCGCCTGCGAGGAGTGCGGCCAAGGCCGCGAAGAGTGCGTCGAAGACCGCGCCCACGAAGGCTGCCGGCCAGGCCGCGTCGGCCAAGACCGCGAGTAAATCTGCGAAGGCGGCGCCCGCGAAGGCGGCGCCCGCGAAGGCGGCGCCCGCGAAGGCGGCGGGCGAGACTGCGTCTGGCCGGAGCGCGGCGAAGGCTGCGCCCGCGAAGGCGGCGGGCGAAGCTCCGCCGGCCAAGAAGGCGACCAAGGCCGCGCGTGCGAAGAGTGCGGCTCCGGCGGCGCCCGCGGAAGGCGCGGCCGCGGAGGGCGCGGCCCAGGATGCGCCCGGGAAGCGTCCGCCTGGCAAGGCCGCGAAGAAGGCTGCGCCAGCCAAGACCGCCAAGAAGGCCGCGCCGGCCAAGAAGGCGGCTGCCAAGGCGACTGCGCGGAAGGCGAGTAAGGCGACCGCGGCGGAAACCCGCCCAAGCGCAGGCGCTTCCGAGGGGCCGGCGGCGAAGGCGGCGTCCGCGAAGAAGGCGCCCGCGAAGAAGGCTGGCAGTCCCGTAGCCGGGACTGAGGCGGCGCACGAAGGTGTCGTCGCCAAGAAAGGCGGCCGGCGGGCCGTGGAGGCCGAACCGGCCCCCGCGCGGCCGGCGGCACGGAAGAAGGCCGCGCCAACGGCGGCGCCGGCGTCGGGGCGCGGAAGTGGCCGCAAGGCCGCCGGTGCCTCGAAGGCAGGGTCGTCGACCCGCGCCACCAGGTCGGAGGTGGGCGCGCCGAGCGCGCCAGCCGGAGCCGACACCTCGATCCAGACCGGGTCTGCCGACCCGGTCGCGTCGCGGAGGAAGCGTTCCTCCTCCGCGGCGGCAGCACAAACCGCCGCGGGGGCCGCGGCTGAGGGAGAAGCCATGGTGAAGCCAGCCGACACGAAGACCGCCGCCAGCAGGAAGGCGCCGAGGGGCACCCGGTCCGCCGCGGAGACGGAGAAGATCCGTGCGGCCCTCTCGTCACGGCGGGATGAACTGACGATCGAGCACAGCCAGACGCTGACCGAGATCACCGTCTTGCAGCGCGACCGGTTCACCGACTCGGCGGGCGACGACCAGGCCGACACCGGCACCAAGACCTTCGAGCGTGAGCAGGAGATCTCCCTCGCCAACAGCATCCTCGACCGGATCAGCCAGGTCGAGCGGGCGCTGGAACGCCTGGACGAGGGCGGCTACGGCTGGTGCGAGCGGTGCGGCAACCCGATCCCGGTGGAACGGCTGGCCGCGTTCCCCTCGGCGACCCTGTGCGTGACCTGCAAGCAGTTGGAGGAGCGCCGGTAGCCGCGGCGCGCCGGCGTTCGCGTAGAGTTGCCCGGCCGGGCCGTGCCAGCACGGTCCGACCGGGCACTGCCTTATGGCACCCGGCGAACCCAGCCGACGAGGAAGCAGGCCGAGCTGAACGCCGCCGAAGAGGGACAGATGACCGCGACCACGCCTGCGGACCAGACCCCGGCGCCGCCCACGCGCGCCCGCCGCGCGGCCGTCTGGATCCTGGTCGGCGTCGCCGCCTTCATCATCCTGCTCGACCAGCTCACCAAGCACTGGGCCCTCCAGGAGCTCACCGACCGCGGGCCGGTCCGGATCCTCGGCGGGGCGGTCTACCTCAGCCTGATCCGCAACGGCGGCGCCGCGTTCAGCCTGGCCAGCGGCCACACCTGGATCTTCCCGCTGGTCGCCCTCGGCGTGGTCAGCTGGATCACCTGGATGGCGTTCAAGCTGCGCTCGATGCCCTGGGCGATAGCCCTCGGCCTGGTCGCCGGCGGTGCGCTCGGCAACGTCACCGACCGGCTGTTCCGCGCGCCCGGCCCGTTCGAGGGCCACGTCGTCGACATGATCAGCCTGTTCGCGCCCTACGGCGAGCGGTTCGCCGTCTTCAACATCGCCGACAGCGCGCTGACCTGTGGCGTCGTGCTGGCGATCATCCTGGAGTTCACCGGCCGGCAGCGCGACGGCTCGCGGGTGCCGCTGCGTAAGGCCAAAGCCAAGACCGACGCGGGCGACAAGTGACCTCCCGCGCCCTGCCCGTCCCCGACGGGCTCGACGGTATGCGCCTCGACCAGGCGATCTCCCGGCTGTTCGGGCTGTCCCGCACCGCCGCCGCCGCGATCGTCGAGGCCGGTGACGCGGTCGTCGACGGCACGCCGCGGCCCAAGTCCGACAAGGTCGCCGCCGGCGCGTGGCTCGAGGTGCGGCTGCCCGAGCCGCAGGCACCGACCGACGCGATCGTCCCGCAGGCCGTCCCCGGGCTGCTGGTCGTCTACGCCGACGACGACATCGTCGTGGTCGACAAGCCGGTCGGCGTCGCCGCACACCCGAGTCCGGGGTGGACGGGGCCGACCGTGGTCGCCGGGCTGGCCGCCATCGGGCACCGGATCTCCACCAGCGGCGCCGCCGAGCGGCAGGGTGTCGTGCACCGGCTCGACGTCGGCACCAGCGGGCTGATGGTGGTGGCCAAGAGCGAGCGGGCCTACACCGGGCTGAAGCGGGCGTTCAAGGTGCGCGAGGTCGACAAGCGCTACAGCGCCGTCGTGCAGGGCCACCTCGATCCCCTGCGCGGGACCATCGACGCGCCGATCGACCGGCACCCGCACCACGACTACCGGTGGGCGGTGGTCTCCGGCGGCAAGCCGAGCGTGACCCACTACGACACGGTCGAGGCGTTCCCGGCCGCGAGCCTGGTCGACGTGCGGCTGGAGACCGGGCGTACCCACCAGATTCGCGTGCATTTCTCGGCTTTGCGGCATCCGTGCGTGGGTGACCTGACCTACGGCGCCGACCCCACGCTCTCCGCCCGAATCGGGCTGAGCCGACAGTGGCTGCACGCCCGCGCGCTCTCGTTCGTCCACCCTGGCACGGGCGACGAGGTGCTCTTCGAGAGCGGCTACCCTGACGACCTGCAGCACGCGCTGGACGTGCTGCGCGACTGAGCCGCGACGGGTGGTGGGGGAGGGATCGTGCGCGTCGACGACCTGTTCCGCCGCCTCGACCAGGCCGTCGTGCCGCCGCTGGGTCGCCTGCTCGACCGGCTGCGCCGGCCCACCGGCCACACCGGCCTGCTCACCGCGGTCGCGCTGGCCTCGGTCACCGCGGTGCTGGTGACCGCGGTCTGGGTCGCGGAACGCCCGCGCGACACGCCGGCTGACACCGAAGTGGTCCGGGTCGGTGTCCCCGACGGCGAGTCGGTGCCGAGCTATCTCGCCGAATCCCGCCGCGAACTCGACCAGCTCCCCGCGAAGGCGTCGGGCGACGGGTCACCGTACGCCCTCGTGATGTTCTCGGCCTATCTCGCTCCTGACCGGCTGCCCACAGTGCTCGACGGCGCACCGGTCGCCGAGGTCTTCACCCGGGTGCCGCTGCCGGGGATGCAGACCCAGATCGCCCGGATGCCGGTGCACAAGGTTCCCGACGACGTGGTCGCCGGCATGCTGCTGTTCGCCGAGCGCAAGGAGCGCGAGGCGCACGACTACCAGGAGCGCGCCGTCGAGGTCACCGGGACCAAGGACGAAGAGCGACTGCGTCCTGTGTACGAGACCGCCGCGCAAGTGGCGATCGCCGAGGCGACGGCATACCGTACCCATTGCTCATGTGTCTACGCGGCGGTCCTGCGCGCGGCGGCCCCCGATCTCAAGCGGCTGGCCGCCCGCCCCGGCGTGCGCGCGGTCGACCCGGCGCCCGAGGTGCGCGCCCTGGACCGGGCGGTGTTCCTGCCGCCGCTGCCGGAGCCGCACCCGGCGGCCAACCCGGTCGCCGCCGACCCCACGCCGACCGGGCAACCGGCCGCGCCGACGGCGTCGGCACCACCGCCCGAGCCGCCGACGCCGGAGCCCGTCGGTCCGACCGGCGAGCCGCCGACCGCCGCGCCGACCGAGGCCGCGCCAACCGGTTCACCGGAGCCGGGGTAATCGTGTGGTGGCCCACATCCGGTGACCGGTCCGGCACGTTGGACCAGTCTGACGGTGTGCCATGTGCACAGTGGGGATATGCGTGCTGGTGCGGGCCGCATAGGGTTGCGTCGTAGCCGGATCTGTCGAGCGGGAGTACGCGTCGGGAGGGCGAGGCGTGGAGGGCACCGAAACCGGATGGGGTCGACCGGCTGAGCCGGCCCCACGGTGGCGAGCACTCCTCGACCGCGCGCTGCTCGGGGGTCGCACCGGCGAAAACCATGAAGTCCGGGAAGCCAGAGTTGCCGCGCCGCGGGCGCCGGTGGAGCGTCAGGAGCAGCCGATCGCGCCGGTCAACGGGTTCCAGGGCCGCGCTGTCGCGCCGGTTGCCTACCCGCCCGAGCGGCGCTACCCGCCCGCGCAGGAGAGCTTCCCGCCGCCGGTGCCGGAGAGCTTCCCGCCCGCGCAGCCGCCGGTTCGGGAGCCCTTCCCGCCCGCCCAGCCACCCGCTCCGGAGCCCTACGAGCCCGGCGCCTACCGCTCCGGCGCCTACTACAGCGGCGAGCCTGACTACGCCTACGGCGCCGGTTACACCGACGACCGCTACACGGGCGACAAGTTCGACGGTGGCGACTACACCGAGGGCTACGCCGGCGGCGGTTACAACGGGTTCGCCCGCACCGAGCCCCGGCTGGTCGAGCCGCCCCCGCCGCCACCTCCGCCACCGCTTGCCGCGCCGCCCGACCCGGGTGGCCTGGAGTGGCGGGCGCCGGCGGCCGCCAACCTCGAGGTCGAGCGGGCCGTCGGGGTGCTCCGTCGCGAGCTCGGCGGCTCGCGGGTGGTGGCGTTCGCCAACCCCAAGGGCGGCGTGCACAAGACCACCGCGACCGTGCTGGCCGCCGCGACCGTCGGCAGCGTCCGCGGGCAGGGCGTGCTGGCCTGGGACGACAACGAGCTGCGGGGCACGCTCGGCCTGCGCGCCGGCAGCGCCCGGCACGCCCGCACCATAAGGCACCTGATCGCCGATCTGGCCGAGGTCGAGTCGCAGCACGGCTACGGGCTGACCGAGGTGCTCGACGCCTACCTGCGGCACGCCTCCGACGGCACCTACGACGTGCTGGCCGGCGAGGAGAGCCCGCGGTTCGCCCAGCGCCTCGACCAATACACCGTCCGGCGGGTGATCGAGCTGCTGCGCCGCACCCACGACGTGATCTGCGTCGACACCGGCAACAACGTGGAGAGCGCCAACTGGCAGACCGTCCTCCAGGCGGCCGACCAGCTCGTGATCACCACCGTGCCGCGCGAAGACGCCGCGTTCACCGCCGACTGGATGCTCGACCTGCTCTACGACGTGGGCATGGGCGACCTGGCGACCAACGCGGTGACGCTGCTGTCCTGCCCGACGCCGGGCAAGTCGCCGCTGCTCGACGACTTCGCCGCGCACTTCGCGACCCGCACCCGGGCCGTCGCCGTGGTGCCCTACGACCCGGCTCTGGAGACCGGCTCGTCGATCGAATACCAGCAACTCCAGCCGGAGACCAGGGACGCCTGGCTCAAGGCCGCCAGCATCATGCTGGAGCCCTTCGCCCGCTGATCTCCGGTGCGCTTCCTGATGTTTCCGCGAAGGTCGTGGTCGGCGGCACCGCGCCCGGTGCGGGCGTTGTCAGGGTTTGGCCGGCGAGCATGGTGGAGCTGGGTGATTGCGCGGAGGCCGCCACCTCGGCCGCAGTGGGACCGGGCGCTGGGGTAGTTGTCGACCAGTCGAAGCTCGGCCAGACCGCCACATTGCGGAGACCTCGCGCCGTTGGACCGTCGTGACCCGCGACGGGATCGTTGTCGACGAGGCGGAGCAGCTCGGTCGGGTCGCGCACCTTCGAGACCTCGTGCCGCCGGATCGTGCGCTCCCTTGACGCAGCGACGACCGACCTGCTCTTCGCCCCGCGCGGGAGGTCATCGGGGCCGGGCTGAATCCCGGACCACCGTCTCTGAATGCGCCGCGGCTCCGTTCGTGACGGGGCTTTGTCCTAGGATGCTTTAGGGAGTGTGTCCTGCGGACCGGGCAGCGGAGCAATCGTCGGCGGGACGACCGGGCCGGGTGGGAGCGGATCCGCTGAACGCCGGCACGGGTGGGTGGCTTACCCACCTTGCGAGCCGGCTCGGAGTCTTTCTTGCTCGGCTGGGGCGCCTGCTCGTCGGCTTGTGGTGGGCCGCGGTGGGCGGTCCTGGTGCCGCTCGGAGGGCGTCGAGTCTTACTCGGGGCATCGGTCTGTGGTGGGCCAGGGCGGGCGGACCCAGGGAAGGGGCCCGGAACGCGTCGAGTCTTGCTGGGCTGGGGCGGTCGGTCTGTGGTGGGCCGGGGCGGGCGGTTTCTGGATCTGGTGGGGGGCCGGCCCGTGTTGAGGGCCAGCGAGCCGTCTCCGGAACCGCTGGACAGGTGTTGTGAGGATTGGATTCGGGTCGTCCCGCAGGCCTGGCGTGCACCTACTGCCGGTGGCCGGTCGCGGCGACAGGATGGTGATCGTGTGCGTCTGGTTGAGACGGGCGAGCCGGTTGTCCTTGATCGTGTGTGTCCATCGACCGTCGTCGCGGCGTGTCGTTCAGACGTGGCACACATGATCATGGTTTAGGCCTGGAATCGAGCTGACCTGATGCAGACGATCAAGGAACTCGCCGGCCGAGACCAGCAAGGGTTACCGCGGCGCCGGGGCCTCCGGGCCAGCGGGTGGCCGGCGGGCCCGCGGGCAAGCGAAGCAGAAACCACCGAGGTTGGGGCGGCGCGGGGCGAAGGCCCTGATCCCACCGCGGACCTGGCAAGCGGAGCGATCCCCGGCGGGAGCATCTGTCCGGTCCACCGCGGACCGGGGAATGCCAAATGAATTTGATCTTAAACTCACCGGGCGTCGGCGGGTGCTTCTCGTCGTATCCCCGGACTAGGGTGGTCGCGGCGCTTGGGTGAAGGGGGTCTTGGGTGTCCGACTCTTTCGTGCATCTGCATGTGCACACGGAATACTCGATGCTCGACGGTGCCGCCCGGCTCAAGGAGCTGTTCGCCGAGGCCAACCGGTTGGGCATGCCGGCGCTGGCGATGACCGACCACGGCAACATGTACGGCGCCTACGACTTCTTCAAGCAGGCCACCGGCGCCGGGATCAAGCCGATCATCGGGGTTGAGTCCTACGTCACGCCCAACACGGCCCGGCAGGACCGGGTCCGGGTGCGCTGGGCCGACGGTGGCGAGAACGACGTCTCCGGCGGTGGCGCCTACACCCACATGACCATGCTCGCCGCCGACGCCGACGGGTTGCGCAACCTCTTCCGGATGCAGTCGCGGTCGTCACTGGAGGGTTACTACTTCAAGCCGCGGGCCGACCGTGAGCTGCTGCACGAGCACGGCAAGGGGATCATCGCGACCACCGGGTGCCCCTCTGGCGAGGTGCAGACCTGGCTGCGGATCGGCGACTTCGAGAAGGCCTGCGCGTCGGCCGCCGAGTTCGCCGACATCTTCGGCAAGGACAACTTCTACCTCGAGCTGATGGACCACGGGCTCGGCATCGAGACCCGGGTCCGGCAGGACCTGCTGCGCCTCGGCAAGCGGCTCGACCTCAAGCCGGTGGCCACCAACGACCTGCACTACACCTACGCGAAAGACGCCGACGCGCACGAGGTTCTGCTCTGCGTGCAGTCGGGTTCCACGATGGCCGATCCCAAGCGCTTCAAGTTCGACGCGCGCGACTTCTACCTGAAGTCCGCCGACGAGATGCGCGCCGTGTGGGAGGCCGAGGTGCCCGGCGCCTGCGCCAACACGCTGGAGATCGCCGAGAAGATCGGCGACTACTCGTCGGTGTTCGCCTCGCGCAACCTGATGCCCTCGTTCCCGGTGCCCGACGGCTACACCGAGGAGTCGTGGCTGCGCGCCGAGGTGCACCGCGGGCTGCGCGAGCGGTTCCCCAACGGGGTGCCCGACGACCGGCTGCGGCAGGCCGACTACGAGCTCGACGTCATCTGCAAGATGGGCTTCCCGGGCTACTTCCTGGTCACCGCCGACCTCTGCGAATACGCCCGCAAGGAGAAGATCCGGGTCGGTCCCGGTCGTGGTTCGGCGGCCGGCGCGCTGATCGCCTACGCGCTGAAGATCACCGAGCTCGACCCGATGGACCACGGCTTGCTGTTCGAGCGGTTCCTCAACCCCGACCGCATCTCGATGCCCGACATCGACATGGACTTCGACGAGCGCCGGCGCGGCGACATGATCCGCTACGCGACGGAGCGCTGGGGCGAGGAGCGGGTCGCCCAGATCGTCACCTACGGCAAGATCAAGGCGAAGGCGGCGGTCAAGGACGCGGCCCGGGTGCTGGGTTACCCGTTCGCGGTCGGCGACAAGATCACCAAGGCGATGCCGCCGCCGGTGATGGGCAAGGACATGCCGCTCGCCGGCATCTTCGACCCGTCGCACAACCGCTATGCCGAGGCCGCCGAGTTCCGCACGCTCTACGAGACCGACCCCGACACCAAGAAGGTCGTCGACACCGCCAAGGGCATCGAGGGCCTGATCCGCCAGCCCGGCGTGCACGCGGCCGGCGTGATCCTGTCCGGCGAGCCGCTGATGGACGTGCTGCCGATCTGGCGGCGCGACAACGACGGCGCCATCATCACGCAGTGGGACATGGGCGCCTGCGAGTCCATCGGCCTGCTCAAGATGGACTTCCTGGGCCTGCGCAACCTCACGATCATGGACGACTGCCTCGACGGCATCGCCGACAACCGGGGCGAGACGGTCGTCCTGGAGAAGCTGCCGCTGGCCGACAAGCCGACCTACGAGTTGCTGGCGCGCGGCGACACCCTGGGCGTCTTCCAGCTCGACGGCGGCCCGATGCGCTCGCTGCTGCGCTCGATGATCCCCGACAACTTCGAAGACATCTCCGCGGTGCTCGCGCTCTACCGGCCCGGCCCGATGGGCGCCAACGCACACAACGAATACGCCGACCGCAAGAACGGCCGCAAGCCGGTCGTGCCGATCCATCCTGAGCTTGCCAACGATCTGGAAGACATTCTGGGCGACACCTACGGGCTGATCGTTTACCAGGAGCAGGTCATGGCGATCGCGCAGAAGCTCGCCGGCTACACGCTCGGCGCGGCGGATCTGCTTCGCCGGGCGATGGGCAAGAAGAAGAAAGAGATCCTCGACAAGGAGTACGTCCCGTTCTCGCAGGGGATGCGGGACAAGGGGTTCTCCGAGGCGGCGATCAAGACGTTGTGGGACATCCTGGTCCCGTTCTCCGACTACGCCTTCAACAAGGCGCACACCGCCGGCTACGGGCTGGTCTCGTTCTGGACCGCCTACCTCAAGGCCAACTACCCGGCCGAATACATGGCCGCCCTGCTCACCTCGGTCGGCGACGACAAGGACAAGGCCGCGATCTACCTCGCCGAGTGCCGCCGGATGGGCATCAAGGTCCTGCCGCCCGACGTCAACGAGTCGGTGGCCCGGTTCGGCGCCGTCGGCACCGACATCCGGTTCGGCATGGCCGCCGTCCGCAACGTCGGCGTCAACGTGGTCGAGGCGATCGTGCGGGCCCGCAAGCAGCACGGCGCCTACACCGACTTCTACGACTTCCTCCGCAAGGTCGACGCGGTCGCCTGCAACAAGCGCACCATCGAGTCTTTGATCAAGGCAGGCGCGTTCGACTCGCTCGGCCACAGCCGCAAGGGCCTCCTGGCCATCCACGCCGACGCGATCGACGCGTTCATGGGCGTGAAGAAAAACGAGGCGGTCGGGCAATACGACCTGTTCGGCTCCGCGTTCGGCGACGCGGCCGAACCGTCGATGATCGTCTCGCCGCCGATCCCCGACGGCGAGTGGGACAAGCCCGACAAGCTGTCCTTCGAGCGCGAGATGCTCGGCCTCTACGTCTCCGACCACCCGCTGTCGGGCCTCGACCGGGCGTTGTCGGCGGCGGCTGACACGTCGATCGCGGCTCTGGCCGAGGAGGGCGCGGTCGCCGACGGTGCGGTGATCACGCTGGCCGGCATCCTGACCGGCGTGCAGCGGCGGATCACCAAGCAGGGCCGCCCCTGGGCGTCGGCCTCGATCGAAGACATCACCAGCGGCGTCGAGGTGCTGTTCTTCCCCAACACCTACGAGCTGGTCGGCCAATACATCGCGGAAGACGCCATCGTGGTGGTGAAGGGCCGCGTCGACCGCCGCGACGACCAGGCCCGCATCATGGCCATGGACATGTCCATCCCCGACATCTCGGCGGCCGGCGCCGACGGCAACCAGCCGGTGGTCATGAACATCGCCACCAACCGCGTCACGCCGCCCCTGGTCGAACGCCTCCGCGAAATCCTCAACACCCATCCCGGGCCGTCCGAGGTGCATGTCCGGTTGGTCAACGGCTCCAAGGCCACCGTGTTGCGGCTGAGCCCGTTGCGGGTGGCGCCCACGACGGCGCTGATGGCTGATCTCAAGGCCCTGCTCGGGCCGTCGGCGGTCGAGTTGGCGCGCTGATCCGGCATGGCGGCGTGACGGAGTTCATCGCCGCATGCCGTTGAGGCTGGGGCTGGTGTGGTCGGTGGGTTGGGTGGCTTGATCGATTGTGGCGGGGTGCGGTAGGCGTTGGGCGGTTCGCCTGAGAGGATCGGGCGGTGACCGCCGCCAGCCCAGAACCGACCGACGGGCCGTGGACGGCGCCCGCCGCGTCCGGCGCAAACCCCGCCTCAGGCGACGGAACGTGGGCGCCGCCACCCAACCCGCCGACCGGTGGCGCGGTCCCGCCGCCCAACCCGCCGACCGCTGGCGCGGTCCCGCCGACCAACCCGCCGACCGCTGGCGCGGTCCCGTCAGGCGACGCTCCTCACGCGGGCGGGGCCTGGACGACGCCCGACCCGCTGACGGCGGGAGAATCGCGGGCGAGCTGGCCCACCGGCGGGTCCGACCAGAAGCCGGGCCACCCCGCAACCGATGGGATGTCCGCGCCGGCGGGCGCCGATCCGGCGGTGGTCGACGGAACGTTCACGCCGGCTGAGATCGACTCCTACGGGCCGTTCGTGCCTGAGGCGCCGCCGGTGCCGTTGAAGCAGCGGCTCGCGGCCGCGGTGCTGACGGCGGCCGTCGTCGCGGTGATCGGGGCTCCGCTTGGCCTGCTCTGGTCGGTGGTCGCGCCCGGAGTGCCCATCATCAAGACCGATGACGGTGCCGTGTTCGCGACGCCGAGTCCGGAGGAGTTCATCGCCTCCGACGGGTGGTTCACCATCCTGCTGTTCTCGCTCGGGCTCCTCGCCGCCCTGGTCACCTGGGTCTTCTTCAAGCGCTTCCGTGGGCCGTGGACCCTGGCCGGCCTCGTGGTCGGCACCGTCGGCGCGAGCATCCTGGCCTGGCAGGTCGGGCGGCGGATCGGGATCGGCGCCTTCCACGACGCGGTGGCGGCCGCGCACTCGGGCGACCTGATCATCCGGCCGCCGGATCTGCGGGCCGGTGGCTTCACCAAGCTCTGGGACGTCATCCCGTTCGTGCACGGCGACCTGCTGATGGCCACCTTCGGCGCGGTGATCATGTATACGTTGCTCGCCGGCTGGTCGCGCACGCCGAGCCTGCGGCCGGAGCCGGCGGCACAACCGCAGCCCGCCGTGGTCAACCCGTTCTACACCCTCGGCGAGGTGCAGGGTCCGCAGGCGCCGCCCCCGGCGGGAGAGCTGGCCGACCCGGGACGCTAGCGCCGTGCCCCTCGAGCCCGGCACCCTCGCCTGGCTGGCGACCACCCTCGGCCCCGGCCACGAGGTGCGGGCCAGCACCGCCCTGCGGGGTGGCTGGACCTCGCGGATGCGCCGGCTCGACATCGACGGCCCCGACGGGTCGTACGCCCTGGTCCTCCGCTCGTTCCAGAGCCCTTCTTCAGGAAACACGCCCCCGGCCTGCTGACCCGCGAGGCCGACATCCTGCGCCTGCTGGCCGGCACCGACGTTCCCGCCGCGCGCCTTCACGCCGTCGACGCCACCGCGGCACACTGCGCGCACCCGTCGCTGCTGATGTCGCTGCTGCCCGGCGAGGTCCGCCTCGCCGACGACCTGTCGCAACCGCTGGCCCGGCAACTGGTCGACATCCACCGCCTGGCCGTGCCGGAGCATGCCCGGCCGCGGGTCTACCAGGCCTGGACGAGCCCCGACCGGGTCCCGGCGCCCACCGCTCTCTGGCGGCGGGCCGTCGACGTCATCCGCCGCGATCCGCCGCCCTACACCGGCACGTTCCTGCACCGCGACTTCCACCCCGGGAACGTGCTCTTCGAGCGCGAGACGATCACCGGCGTCGTCGACTGGGTCGAGACCTCCTGGGGTCCCGCGGACCTCGACGTCGCACACTGCGCCACCGCGACCGCCCTGCTGCACGGCCCGGACGCCGGCCTGAGGTTTCCCGAGCACTACCGCGAAGCCGGCGGCCGGCTCGCCGAGGACCCGGAGGATCGCCGCTACTGGTGCCTGCTCGACGCCCTGGGATTCGCCCCCGACGCGGAGAAGGTCGCCGGGCCCTGGCGGGAACTCGGCCGCAGCGACCTGACCCCGGGCCTGTTGACCCGGCGGCTGACCGACTACGTGGCGGCGCTGGCCTAGTTGGGGCTCGCCGGCACGGCCAGCTCCCGCAGCGGCACCGGCACCGCCCGCACCTGGCGCAGCAGCGCGGCCTCGCGGCTCAGCAACCGCAGCTCCGCACCGAGCCGCCCGGCCGTGTCGACCGTGGCGAGCAGCCGCTGGCGGTCTTCCAGCGTCAACGCCGCCGTTGCCGCCACGAGGTGGGACAGCACCGTCGGGTCCTCCGGGAGCTGCTCGGTCAGCTCCTGGTCGTCGTCGCGGATCAGCGTCAGGTATTGCCGGAACACCGCCAGCACCCGCGGCGCCAGCAGGTCGGCGAGTTCTTCCTGGCCGTCGGGCTCGGGCAGCCACTCGACCTCGGCCATCAGGTAGGGCTCGGACGACCGGTCGATTGACACGACCCGGAAGCGCCGCCGGCCCACCGTCACGATGTCGTAGCGGCCGTCGGGCAGCTCGGTCACCTGCCTCAGCTCGGCCGTGCAGCCCACCTCGTGCAGGGCCACGTCGTCGGGCACCGCCACGGGCACCGACGGCGGGGACACCGGCGTGGTCGGGACGGGGCCCAGCCGCGGCGGCGTCGACGGGAACGGGCCCGGCGCCGGTGTGGTGGGCAGAGTTTCCGCGTCCTGCCGGATCGCCACGACTCCGAACTCGCGCGGATCACCGTCGGGCCGGCTCAGCAGATGCTTCACCAGATCGCGGTAGCGCTCCTCGAAGATGTGCAACGGCAGCACCAGGCCTGGAAAAAGCACCGCTCCGAGGGGGAAAACGGGCAGCCGCGACGTCACCCGCCGAGCCTAGCGCCTGACCGGGCACCCGTACCCGAACCGTGCGAACGGCGCCGGAATCCCGATTGCTGGGACGCCTAGACTTTGCAGGGTGTTGAACCGGATCGACCTGCGCGGAGTCGACACCGACCCGCGCGGTCTGTTGCCCCGTGCCCGGCTCGATGTGTCGCAGGCCGTCGAGACCATCCGCCCGCTCGTCGAGGCGGTGCGCGAGCATGGGTTCACCGCGGTCCGCGACGCCACCGCGCGGTTCGACGGCGTCGAGATCGACGAGCTTCGCGTCCCGATCGAGACGATCAAGGCCGCCGAGCACAGCCTCGACCCCGACGTGCGCGCCGCGCTGCTGGAGGCGATCAGTCGCGCCCGCACAGTGCACGAAGATCAAAAACGACACGACACCACCACCCAGGTGGTACGCGGCGGCACGGTCACCGAGCGCTGGGTTCCCGTCGAGCGGGTCGGCCTCTACGTGCCCGGCGGCCTCGCCATGTACCCGTCGACCGTGGTCATGAACGTGGTGCCCGCCCAGGTCGCCGGCGTCGAGGCCCTGGTGGTCGTCAGCCCGCCGCAGAAGGACAACGACGGCCTGCCCGACCAGCGGGTGCTGGCCGCCTGCGCGCTGCTCGGCGTCGACGAGGTCTACGCGGTCGGCGGCGCACAGGCGATCGCCCTGCTCGGCTACGGCGGCACCACCAACGCGGAGGGCACCGGCTACTGCCGTCCGGTCGACATCATCACCGGGCCCGGCAACGTCTGGGTCACCGCGGCCAAGCGGCTGCTGCGCAGCGGCGGCGCCGTCGGCATCGACGCCGAGGCCGGCCCCACCGAGATCGCCGTGCTGGCCGACGACACCGCCGACCCCGGCCACGTCGCCGCCGACCTGATCAGCCAGGCCGAGCACGACCCGCTGGCGGCCAGCGTGCTCGTCACCCCGTCGAAAGACCTCGCCGACGCGGTCGACGCCGAGCTGAAGGCGCGCGTGGGCCGGACCAAGCACACCGAGCGGATCGCCACCGCCCTGTCCGGGGAGCAGTCCGGCACGGTGCTGGTCGACGACCTCGAGCAGGGGCTGCGGGTCGTCAACGCCTACGCCGCCGAGCACCTGGAGATCCAGACCAGAGATGCCAGGGAGATCGCCATGCGGGTACGCAACGCCGGCGCCATCTTCGTCGGCCCCTACGCGCCGGTCTCGCTGGGCGACTACTGCGCCGGCTCCAACCACGTGCTGCCGACCGGCGGCTGCGCCCGGCACTCCAGCGGCCTGTCGGTGCAGTCGTTCCTGCGCGGCATCCACATCATCGAATACGACGAGCCGGCGCTGCGCGAGGCCGCGCCGCACGTGGTCACGCTTGCCAATGTCGAAGACCTGCCGGCACACGGCGAGGCGGTCACGGCGAGGTTCCCGGCATGACCCACCTCGACGACCTCCCGCTGCGGGCCGACCTGCGCGGGCTGACCCCCTACGGCGCGCCGCAGCTCGACGTGCCGGTGCGGCTCAACACCAACGAGAACTCCTACCCCGTACCCGATGATGTGGTCGAAGCGATCGGCAAGGCTCTTCAGGACGAGCTCCGTGACCTCAACCGCTACCCCGACCGCGACGCCGTGGCGCTGCGGTCCGACCTCGCGGCCTACCTCGGGCACGGGCTGACCGGCGCCAACGTGTGGGCGGCCAACGGCTCCAACGAGATCCAGCAGCAGCTCCTCCAGGCGTTCGGCGGCCCGGGGCGCACCGCGCTCGGCTTCACGCCCGCCTATTCGATGCACCCACTGCTCGCGGTCGGCACCGGCACCGCGTGGGTCGACGGCCACCGCGGCGCCGACTTCACGCTGACCGCCGCCGACGTCGCGGCCCAGGTGCGGGCGCACGCGCCGGATCTGGTCTTCCTCTGTTCACCCAACAATCCGACGGGTACGGCGCTGCCGCCCGACGTGGTGACCGCGGTGCTCGACGTGGCGCCGGGCATGGTCGTGGTCGACGAGGCCTACGCCGAGTTCGCCCGGCCCGGCACCCCGAGCGCGCTGACCGTGCTGCCCGGCCACCCGCGGCTGGTCGTGACCCGCACGATGAGCAAGGCGTTCGGCTTCGCCGGCGGCCGGCTGGGCTACCTGGCCGCCGACCCGGCCGTGGTCGACGCCGTGCAACTCGTGCGGTTGCCCTATCACCTGAGCGCGCTGACCCAGGCCGCCGCCCGCGCGGCCGTGGCACACCGCGACAGCCTGCTGGTCACCGTCGAGGCGATCAAGCGGCAGCGCGACCGCATCGTCGACACCCTGCG
Source organism: Asanoa ferruginea (assembly GCF_003387075.1). Classification (NCBI taxonomy): domain Bacteria; kingdom Bacillati; phylum Actinomycetota; class Actinomycetes; order Micromonosporales; family Micromonosporaceae; genus Asanoa; species Asanoa ferruginea. The sequence goes on along the minus strand of NZ_QUMQ01000001.1, from coordinate 8,694,397 downwards.
CGCCCGCGGCCTGACCGTGGCCGACAGCGACGCCAACTTCGTGCTCTTCGAGGTGGGCGGCGACCAGAAGGCGGTCTGGCGGGCGCTGCTCGACCGCGGCGTGCTGGTCCGCGACGTCGGCCTGCCCGGCTGGCTCCGGGTCACCGCCGGCACTCCCGCCGAGACCGACGCCTTCCTTGCCGCCCTGGAGGACCTGTGAGCAACCGCGTTGCCCGTGTCGAACGCACGACCAACGAGACCAAGGTCAGCGTCGAGATCGACCTCGACGGCACCGGCCGGGGCGAGATCTCGACCGGCGTCGGCTTCTACGACCACATGCTCAACCAGATCGCCCGGCACGGCGGCTTCGACCTGACCGTGCAGACCGTCGGCGACCTGGAGATCGACGCCCACCACACGATGGAGGACACGGCGATCGCATTGGGCACGGCGTTCGCCGAGGCGCTCGGCGACAAGGCCGGCATCCGCCGTTACGGCAGCGCCACCGTGCCGATGGACGAGGTGCTGGTCCGGGCCGCGGTCGACCTGTCCGGTCGGGCCTACGTGGTGCACGACGAGCCGCCGCTGGCGCCCTACATCGGGCCGGTCTACCCGACCAGCATGACCCGGCACATCTTCGAGTCGTTCGGCCTCGCGGCGCGGGTCACCCTGCACGTCGACGTGCTCCGGGCGGCCCGACCGGGCGGCAACCCCGACGCCCACCACGTGGTCGAGGCGCAGTTCAAGGCCGTCAGCCGGGCCCTGCGCGAGGCGGTCGCGATCGACCCCCGCGCCGGCGGCGCCGTACCGTCCACAAAGGGTGCCTTGTGAGTTCGATCGTCCCCATTCTGCTGCTGGCGCTCGCCGGAATCCTGAGCGGCGGCGCGTTCTCGCTCTTCAAGCAGGGCGCCAAGCTGCCCGGTGGCGTCGTCGCGGTGCTGGCGGCGTTCGCGCTGTTGGGCGGGATCCTCTGGCTGGTGCCGTCGTGACCGCGCGTTCGGTCGTGGTGCTCGACTACGGCTCCGGCAACCTGCGCTCCGCGCAGCGCGCGCTCGAGCGGGTCGGCGCCACCGTCACCGTCACCCCTGACCTGGCCGCGGCGGCCGCGGCCGACGGCCTGGTGGTGCCCGGCGTCGGCGCCTATGCGGCCTGCATGGCCGGGATCGACGCGCTGCCCGGCTCGGCCGGCCGGGTGATCGCCGAGCGGGTCGCCGCCGGCCGCCCGGTGCTCGGCATCTGCGTCGGCATGCAGGTGCTGTTCGAGGCCGGCGAGGAGCACGGCGTGGTGACCAAGGGGCTGGGCCTGCTGCCCGGCACGGTCAGCCGGCTCGCCGCCCGCCGGGTCCCGCACATGGGCTGGAACACGGTCACCCCGCCGGCCGACTCGGTGCTGTTCGCCGGGCTGCCGGCCGGCACCCGGTTCTACTTCGTCCACTCCTACGCCGCGCACGACCCGATCCCTGGCGCGACCACCTGCGTCCACGACGCGCCGTTCGTGGCCGCCGTCGAGCGCGGGCCGCTGTCGGCGACCCAGTTCCACCCGGAGAAGTCCGGTGACGCGGGGGCAACCCTGCTCGGCAACTGGCTGGCCACCCTTGGCTAAGGAACGCGCCCTGCGCCGGGCCGCCCGCGAGGCCGAGGCGGCCAAGCTGCGTGCCAAGCGGGCCCGCACGGTCGCCCGCCGGCAGCGCCGCCGGGCCGTCGTCGCGAAGCTGAGGCCCAAGCAGCGCCGCACCGGCCGGCTGTTCGCGCGGCGCAGCCGCGGCGAGCGGGCCGGGATCGTGGTCATCACGATCGTGCTGCTCGCGCTCGTCTGGTTCCTGGTCGACGACCCGGGCCTGAAGATCGTGTTGACCCTGTTGACCGTGCTCTGCCTGCCCGCCCTGGTTATCGTCGCCCTGGGCCGCCGGACCTGAAGAAGCATCTGAGGAGACCACCGTGACGCTCACCCTGCTGCCGGCCGTCGACGTCGCCGACGGCCAGGCCGTCCGCCTCGTGCAGGGCGCCGCCGGCACCGAGACCGGCTACGGCGACCCGCTGGAGGCGGCGCTCGCCTGGCAGCACGACGGGGCCGAGTGGGTGCATCTGGTCGACCTCGACGCCGCCTTCGGCCGCGGCTCCAACGCGGCGCTGCTCGCCGACGTGGTCGGCCGCCTCGACGTCAAGGTCGAGCTGTCCGGGGGCATCCGCGACGACGCCTCGCTGCGGGCCGCGCTGGCCACGGGTGCGGCCCGGGTCAACATCGGCACGGCCGCGCTCGAGGATCCCGAGTGGTGCGACCGGGTCTGCGGTGAATTCGGCGAGCGGGTGGCGATCGGGCTCGACGTGCGCGGCCGTACCCTCTCGGCCCGGGGCTGGACCCGCGACGGCGGCGACCTCTTCGAGGTGCTGGAGCGGCTCGACAAGGCCGGCGCGGCCCGCTACGTGGTCACCGACATCACCAAGGACGGCACGATGCGCGGGCCCAACCTCGACCTGCTGCGCGAGGTCTGCGACCGCACGCCGGCGCCGGTGATCGCCTCCGGCGGGGTGTCCACCCTCGACGACCTGCGCGCGCTGGCCACCCTGGAGAGCGCCGGCGTCGAGGGCGTGATCGCCGGCAAGGCGCTCTACGCCGGCGCGTTCACCGTGCGCGAGGCGCTGGCGGTGCTGTCGTCGTGAGCGTCGCCGTCCGGGTGATCCCGTGTCTCGACGTCGACGCGGGGCGGGTGGTCAAGGGCGTCAACTTCGTCGACCTCCGCGACGCCGGCGACCCGGTCGAGCTGGCCGCCGCCTACGACGCGGCCGGCGCCGACGAACTGACCTTCCTCGACGTGACCGCGTCCTCCGACGACCGGGGGACGATGCTCGACGTGGTCCGGCGTACCGCCGAATCGGTCTTCATCCCGCTGACCGTCGGCGGCGGCGTGCGGTCGGTGTCCGACGTGGACACCCTGCTGCGGGCCGGGGCCGACAAGGTCGGCGTCAACACGGCGGCCATCGCGCGGCCGGAACTGGTCCGCGAGATCGCCCAGCGGTTCGGCAACCAGGTGCTGGTGCTCTCCCTCGACGTGCGGCGATCGGCGTCGTCGGCGTCGTCGGGCTTCGAGGTGACCACCCACGGCGGCCGTCGTGGGACCGGGCTCGACGCGGTCGAGTGGGCGCGGCAGGTCGCCGAGCTCGGCGCGGGCGAGATCCTGCTCAACTCGATGGACGCCGACGGCACCAAGGCCGGCTTCGACCTGGAGCTGATCCGGGCGGTCCGGGCGGTCGTCGACATCCCGGTGATCGCGAGTGGCGGTGCCGGCGCGACTTCCGACTTCCCGCCGGCGGTCGACGCCGGTGCTGACGCGGTGCTCGCGGCCAGCGTGTTCCACTTCGGCGAGTTGGCGATCGGCGACGTGAAGACCGCCCTGCGGCAGGCGGACTACCCGGTGCGCTGAAACGGGGTCGAAAGATCAACCGCTGACGTGGTGGGATGCCTGTCATGGGCGTGCGGGAGAACCTGGTGCCTCCGGCGGGCCTACCCCGGGCGTACGCCCTCGTCAGCTTGATTTTCGGGGTTGGCATCGGGACCTTCAGCACGGGCAGCGCGGTGTTCTTCACCCGGGTGGTCGGCCTCGCGCCGCACGAGATCGGCATCGGCCTGTCGGCGGCGGCAGGCGCGGTGCTGGTCTGCTCGGTGCCGCTGAGCGCGCTGGCCGACCGCTGGGGGCCGCGCACCGCCTGGCTGGTCGGCGTGGCCGGCAGCGCCGCTGGCTTCCTGCTGTGGCCGTTCGCGCGCGGGTTCGTCAGCTTCCTCGCGATGATCGTCTTCTTCGAACTGGTCAACGGCATCGGGCAGGCCGGCCGCAACGTCTACCTGATCGAGGCGGTCGAGCCGGAGACCCGGGTACGCACCCAGGCGTTCGCCCGCTCCTGGCTCAACGTCGGCTGGTCGGTCGGCGCCGGCCTGGCCGCCCTGGCCCTCGCCATCGACACCCACGCCGCCTACCTGGCGCTGCCGCTGGCCAACGCGGTCGTGCTGCTGGTCAACCTGCTGCTGATCCTGCGCCTCCCGGCCGGTCCGGCGGGCCGGGCCCGGCAGCAACGCCCGGCCGGCCAACGGCACGTGTTCACCGACCGGCCGTTCCTGGCGGTGACGGTGCTGTGCGCGGTGCTGCTGGCCTACGGGACGATCGAGCTCGAGGTCGCTCCACCGTGGCTGCTCACGCACACCGACGCGCCGAAGTGGTGGATCGGCGTGCTGACGCTGGTCAACACCCTGATGGCGACGACGCTTCAGGTGGCGATGACCCGCGGCGCGCACACGGTCGACGGCGCCGCCCGGGCGTTGCGGCTCGGTGGGCTGGCGGCCGCGCTCGGCTGCCCGGTCTTCTACCTGGCCGGCGCGACCTCGGGCGTGACCACGATGCTGGTCTTCGTCGTGGCGACGGTGCTGTTCACACTCTCCGAGATGTGGCAGTCGGCGGGCTCGTGGACGCTGGCCGCGGAGCTACCCCCGGCGGAGCGGCGCGGCGAATATTTTGGCGCCTTCCGGATGGGCAACTCGGCGATCCAGATGGTCGCGCCGGCGTCGCTGATCGCGCTGGCGGTGACCACCGGCGGGTGGGGCTGGCTGCTCATCGGCGGCCTGTTCCTGGCGGCCGCGGCCGTGACGGTGCCGCTGGTCGGCTGGGCCGCCCGGCACCGCGCGGCGCTGCCGGCCGAGCCGACGCCGGTGCTGACCTGACGATCCGCGTCCGCGCCCGAGGGCAGGAACCCCTTGCTCGCCGCGGCCCAGGTCCTTGCTCTGCACCCCGGTAGGAAGCCACCGCGGCCTGGGGCGCTGCGCACGTACCCCTGGGAGCGGTTTTTGATCAGTCTTCGGTGGGTTCGACGCGGCCCGCGTATTCGAGGATCGCGGCCGCGTGGTCGGCGTCGTCGAGGGTCCAGTCGGCGTCGACCGGCAGCGGGCGGCGTTGCAGCCGGGCGAACAGGCTGTCGACCGCGCCCATCCCGACCGGCCGGGCGCGCCACAGCACCTCGCCGGCCGGGGTGACGCGGAACCAGCCGTCGCCCACAGTGATCAGGCCGGCCCCGGTGAGCCGCCGGACGGCTTCCTCGACCTCGCGCCGGTCGGGTAGGGACTGGCGGAGGTGGTCGGCCATCGAGAGCACGTCAGCGAGCCGCACGCCCTCGGGCCGCCGGGTAGTCGCCGAGCGCATGTGTCGCCCCGCGCCGTTGGCCATCACCACCGCGACGAAGATCCAGGCGTCGGATCTCCGCCAGCCGTCCTGCCCCATGACCCCAATGATGCCAACGTCAACGGCCCATGAACATTGGCGTGATCTTTCGTTTACCTGAAACCTTCTTCGTCGATGCGTCAGGTCGCGGGATCCGGCAGCGGCTCCGGGCCGAGCCGCGGACCCGACGGACGCACCGCGAACAGCAGGATGAACAGGTGGTTCAACGGTCCGATGAGGAGGGCGTACGCCACCGTGCCCACGCCGATCGTGCCCCCGAGCAGCACCCCCGCGCCGAGCACGGTGAGTTCGATCACTGTGCGGGTGACCCGGATCGAGCGGCCCGGCCGGCGGGCCACCCAGCCCGTCATCAGCCCGTCGCGCGGTCCCGGTCCGAGCCGGGCGCCGATGTAGAGCCCGCCGGCGACCCCGTTCAGCAGGATGCCGAGCACCAGGAAGGTGATCCGCACCGGCAGCGCGTCGGGCGTCGGCAGCAGGAACAGGGTCGCGTCGACCGCGAGACCGATGAGGACGATGTTGCTGACGGTGCCGATGCCCGGTTTCTGCCGCAGCGGGATCCACAGCAGCAACACCACCGCACCCACGATGATCACGATGGTGCCGAACGAGAGCCCGGTCTTCTCCGCGAGACCCTGGTGGAACACGTCCCAGGGGTCCAGTCCCAGGGTGGCCTCGATCTGCAGGGCCATGCTCGCGCCGTAGAGGACCAGCCCGAAGAAGAGCTGGACCAGCCGCCGAGGTAGCCGGTCACGCAGGTCGAGGTGGGAGTGCGGATGGTTGCTCTCAGACGCCATGCATGCCACTCTGAATGCCAATTGGTTCGGTGCTGAAGAGCCAATTCGCGAGGAGTGGATATGACAAGCCTGGTCCGCGGAAGCCAACTCGCCCGCCTGCTCGGCCACTGGCACGCCTTGCCGGGTCGCCGCCGCAACCCCGACTACGCGGCTCTGGCCGGCGCGGTCCGCGGCCTGCTCGCCGACGGCCGCCTCCCGCTGGGCATCCGGCTCCCGGCCGAGCGCGAGCTTGCCGAGGCGCTCAAGGTCAGCCGCACCACGGTGACGGCGGCCTACCGCGAGCTGCGCGAGAGCGGCCACCTGACCAGCCGGCGCGGCGCCGGAAGCTGGACCACGCTGCCCGGCGGCCACCGAGTGGCCAGCACCGGCCTGTGGACCCCACTCAACGACCTCGACATGATCGACCTCGGCTGCGCCGCCCTGGCCGCGCCGCCCGAGCTGATCCCCGCAGCCCGCGCCGCCGCCGATGAGCTGCCGCGCTATCTGGGCGACGCGGGCTACCACCCGACCGGCCTGGTCGAGCTGCGCGAGGCGGTCGCCCGCGGCTTCACCGACCGCGGCCTGCCGACCAGCCCCGACCAGATCATGGTGACCAGCGGCACCCAGCAGGCACTCGACCTGGTGCTGCGGCTGACGGTGCAGGCCGGCAACGGCGTACTCATGGAATCGCCCACCTATCCCAACGCGCTGGCGGCGCTGTCCGCGCGGCGCGCCCGCATCACCACGCACGGCCTCGACACCGACGCCGGCTGGGACGGCGAGCTGCTGCTCGGAGCGTTGAGGCAGAGCACACCCCGCCTGGCGTACGTGATTCCCGAGTTCCACAACCCCACCGGCCACCTGATGCCGGCCGACCTACGCGAGCGGATGGTCGCGACGGCCCACTCGACCGGCACCGACCTGGTCGTCGACGAGTCCTTCGTGGACCTACCTCTGGACGGCGTGGAGATGCCACCGCCGGTCGCGTTGTTCGACCGCCACTCCCGAGTGATCACCATCGGCGGCATGAGCAAGCCCTACTGGGGCGGCCTGCGAATCGGCTGGGTCCGCGCGTCGGCGCCGACGGTGCAACGCCTGGCCGCCCTGCGCGTCGGCGTCGACATGGCCAGCCCGGTGCTCGACCAGTTGGTGGCGGCACAGCTCCTCGACCGCGCCGACACGATCGTCCCGGCCCGCCGGCTGCAACTCGCCGCCCAGCGCGACGCGCTGCTGGCGGCGCTCGCCGAACACCTGCCCGAGTGGCGGGTCCGCCCGCCACAGGGCGGCGTGACGCTGTGGGCGGAGCTGGACGGCCCGATCTCCAGCGCCCTGGCCCGGGCCGCGGAGGAGGTTGGCGTGCGCCTCGCACCGGGGCCGCGGTTCGGCTTGGACGGGACGCTGGAGCGGTTCCTACGGCTGCCCTACACCCTGCCGGCGGGCGAACTGGTCGACGCGGTCAAGCGGATCGCGACGGTCCGCTACGACCTCGACCACACCCCCCACCCCGGCTGGCGTAAGCCAGTGGTCATCGCCTAGGAGCGCGACCGATCCGCGCGGCTCGGTCGACGGTGTCTTGCCGGCCGTCGTCTGGCATCAGCGCGCCGCGCGTGGGCGAGCCCTACGTCAGCTACCTGGACCCGCGCTAAGCGCAACCGCGGCCTGGCCACCCCTCCTGCTCGACCGCCTGGCCACCCCTCCTGCTCGACCGCTTGGTCGACCAGCCGATCGAGGCCGGAGCGACCGAGATCCGCCTCGGGGCGATCCGCGGCAACGTGCGCGGCGCTCCTGTTCTACCCGTGCCCGCGGCTCCGAGGTGACCGAGACGGTCAAGGCGTTCGCCTCGCTTCCCGATGAGGACCCTCGGCGTGGCCCGTCCCGCGAGATCTAGGTAAATGGATGTAGCTATAGCTACATCCATTTACCTAGATCTGGTCGAAGGCGGCGTGGCGAATGCGCCGCGCCGGCGGAAACCGCGGCCGGGCTCGTCCCGGCCTGCCTGCCGGCGCGGCGAAGGCGCGAGATTGGCGAGCCAGGTTCAGGGAATCCGGACCGGCGTGCGGCCTTGACGGGCGTGCGGCCTTGACGGGCGTGCGGCCTTGACGGGCGGGCGGCCTTGACTGGGCGGGCGGCCTGGACCGGGTGGGCGGCCTGGACCGGGTGGGCGGCCTGGACCGGGTGGGCGGCCTGGACCGGGTGGGCGGCCTGGACCGGGTGGGCGGCCTGGACCGGGTGGGCGGCCTGGACCGGGTGGGCGGCCTGGACCGGGTGGGCGGCCTGGACCGGGTGGGCGGCCTGGACCGGGTGGGCGGCCTGGACCGGGCGTGCGGCCTGGACCGGGCGTGCGGCCTAGACGGGCGGGCGGCCTAGACGGGCGGGCGGCCTTGGCGGGCGGGGCGGCCTACACCGGGCGTGCGGCCTAGACGGGCGGGCGGCCTTGACGGGCGGGCGGCCTGGACCGGGCGTGCGGCCTAGACCGGCGTCCGACACGGACCGGCGTGCCGCCCAGGCCCCCGCCGCCGAGGGCGGCCGGAGCGACCGAACCTGCGGAACCACGCGATCGAAAGAGACGGCCCGTCGGGAGCGAGGGATCGCTCCCGACGGGCCGGCTGAAGCTGGCGGTCAGATCTCCGCGAGAGTCCCCTCGTACATCTTGTTGATCTCGCTCTGGAAGTTGGCCTCGACGCCGCGGCGCTTGATCTTCATGGACGGGGTCATTTCGCCGTCTTCGATGGTCAGGTCACGGGGGAGGATGGTGAACTTCTTGATGGTTTCCCAGCGGTTGAGTTTCGCGTTGAGCTCGGCCACATAGCCCGCGACCATCGCCTCCGCCTGGGTCGACGCGACGATTTCCGTGTAGGAGCGGCCGGCAAGCTCGCCGCCCGCGGCCCATGCCGTCACCGCGTCGGGGTCGAGGGTGATCAGCATGGTGCAGAAGTTGCGGGCCTGGCCGATCACGATCGCCTGGGAGGTCAGCGGGCAGATGGCCTTGAACAGGCCCTCGATGTGTGACGGCGCGATGTATTTGCCACCCGACGTCTTGACCAGGTCTTTCTTGCGGTCGGTGATCTTCAGGTAGCGGTCTTCGGCCAGCTCGCCGATGTCGCCCGTGCGGAAGAAGCCGTCTTCCGTGAAGGCGGCCGCGGTCTCTTCCGGCAGGTTGTGGTAGCCGCGCATCACCGGGGCGCCGCGGAGCAGGACCTCGCCGTCGGCGTCGATCTTGCACTCGAGGTCGCCCAAGGGCTGGCCGACCGTGCCGATCCGCAGGCCGCCGGGGCGGTTGACGAAGTTGCCGGCGCTGGTTTCGGTGAGTCCGTAGCCTTCCGAGATCGGCAGGCCCGCGGCCGCGAAGAACTCGGAGATGTCGACGCTCAGCGGCGCCGCGCCGGAGACCAGCGTGCGGATGTTGCCGCCCAGGCGGGCCTGGAGCTTGCTGAAGACCAGCTTGGTGGCGATCGCGTATTGCACCTTGAGGCCCGCGGGCACCGGCTGGTCGGCCTGCTCCAGCGTGACCTTGCGCTTGCCGGTCGCCACGGCCCAGGTGAAGATCTTGGCCTTGGCCCCGCCGGCCGAGGTGCCGTTGGTGATCGCGGCGTTGTAGACCTTCTCGAAGATCCGGGGTGCGCCGCACATCAGCGTCGGCTTGACCACACCGAGTTGGTTGACCAGCACGTCGATGCGGCCGTCGACATAGGTCGGCAGGCCGACGTGGATGATGCCGCAGAGCAGCGTCTTGCCGAACGAGTGCGACAGCGGCAGCCACAGGTATTGCAGGTCGTCGGAGCGCAGGATGCCCAGGTCGGCCTGTGCCACCGCCTCCCAGCACCAGCCCGCGTGCAGCAACTCGACGCCCTTGGGGCGGCCGGTGGTGCCCGAGGTGTAGATCAGCGTGGCCAGGTGGTCGGGCGCGATGTCGGCGACCAGCCGCTCGATCAGCCCGGGCTCGCCGGCCAGCGCCGCGGCTCCTTGCTTCTCGAGGTCGGCGAGGGTGAGCTGCGGCGGGCTCGCGGCCGGGTCGGCGTCGCCGTCGATCAGCACGACGTGGCTGACGTCGGGGAGCGTGGCGCCGCTGAGCTTGCCGGCCTGCATCGGGTTTTCCGCGATGACCACCTTGGAGCCCGAGTCGGCGATGATGAACGTCGCGTCTTCCGGCTCGGTGGTCGGGTAGACGGTGGTGGTGGCCGCGCCCGCGCACATGATGCCGAGGTCGGCGATGACCCAGTCGAGCCGCGTGTTGGCCAGGATGGCGACCCGCTCCTCGGCGCCGACGCCCAGGCCGTGCAGGCCCGCCGCGACCGCCTTGGCCCGCTCGCCCACCTGCTGCCAGGTCATCCACTGTGGGCCGGCATCGCCCGGGTAACCGAAGGCGCGGGCGTCGGGCGACGCGGTGACACGCTTGAGGAACATGTCGGGGATCGACCGGTAAGGGACATCGAGCGACATATCCGGAAACCCACCTTTAATTGGTCGTGTGATCGCGGTCACCTCAGCGCTTGCTACCGAAGAGTATGGCGAAGAACCGCGCGGATGCCAGCCCCCGCGTGCACGTGTCGATCATGGGACTGACCAGGGTCTTTAACCAAGACTCAGGGGGTACGGGTCAGGAATAGCGAAGAGCGCCGAGCGACCAGTCGTACGTGCCGCGCAGCCACCGCCGCCGGGCCAGCAACATCCTGGTCAGCCGGCCGTCGGCAGCAAGGAGCACCTCGGCCTCCAGCGTGCCGTAGGCGGCCAGCCCCGCGTTGTAGCGCGCCGCCGCCTCGGCCAGCGCCGCGCGTTCCGGCCAGCCCAGCTCGTATGCGATGACTGTCGCAAGATTTTGACCGTCGTGCAGTCGCTCCTTGCCATAGGAGAAGACGTCGTTGCACCAGCAGACGAGATCGGCGGCGAGCAGCTCGAGCCGGACCACCCGCGGGTCGATCCGGTCGACCGTGCCGGCCAGCCCGTCGGTGGCCAGGTCGGTGAGGGCGAAGCTGGGCAGCACCGCGCCGGTGTGCCGGCGCATCTGCACATACTCGGCGAACCGGGGCACCCTTCGTAACTGCCGGTTGGTCGCTTCCCAGAGCAGCGCGAACAGGTACTCCCGCATGGCGGCCGAGAAACGGAGCAGCCCGCCGGGCTGGCCCAGTGCCCGGACCCGCCGGCACAGGTCGTGCAGCGCGGCCGCGGTCGGCCCTGCCGGTTGATAGTCGGTGTGCGCGGCGGTGCCGAACCGGTCGACCACCTCGAGCAGCGGCGCCAGCGCCGGTGCCAGCCGGCCCGGGTTGGTGCCCAGCTCGTCTTCGTCGCACCGGTCGTCGAAGGCGAACAGCCAGGTGATCAGGTCAGCCAGCAGCCGGACCGCGCTGACCGAGACCTCGGGGCAGGCCCGCGCGGCGAGCTCGGCGGCGTTGGCCCGGGACAGCCGGGCCCGGGCCGCCGGCGTCGGTGCCAGCCCGAACGCGTCGGCCCAGTCGGCGGAGTGGGCGGTGACCTCGTCGACCGCCTCGTGGACGAGGGCCTCGTAAGGCGGCGCGATCAGCGCCGCCACGGCGAACGTCCGCATCCCATCGATGATGCGGGCCGCGAAGGGGCCGGGGGAACCAGTGGTTCGGCTACGGACTCAGATCTTCAGCGGCGTGCCGCGCAGCCGATCGGCCAGCGCCGGCGGCCCGTCGATCTGGACCCGGGTGGCCCGCTGCCGGCCGGACAGGAAATAGGCCAGCTCACCGGGTGCGCCGACCAGCCGGAGCCGCTCGCCACCGGCGCCGGTGGTCACCTCGCCGAAGCCGGGCGCTTGCACCAGCAGCGCGGCCGGGAACTTGCGCAGCCGCAGCCGGGCGGTCAGCGACGCCTGCTTCCAGAGCGCCGTCTGGTCTTCCTTGGGCAGGTCGCGCGGGTGCCAGTCGGGCTGGGCCCGGCGGACGTCCTCGTGGTGCACGAAGAACTCGAGCGTGTTGGTCAGCCCCTCGGTCAGCGGGTTGCTGACCGGGCTCCACAGCGGTGGGTTGCGCACCAACTCGACCAGGTCGGGGTAGGGCCGGGCGGCGAACGCGCGCTGGGTGGCCTTGGCATGCGGGCGCAGGGGAGGGAGGAACATGCCCAGGCTCGCGTCGGGCCGGCGCTCCCGCAGGACCAGGTGGGCGGCGAGGTCGCGGGCGGCCCAACCGGTGCACATCGTCGGCGCTTCCGGACCGACGGTGACGAAAAGGTCGGCCAGTTTCTGCCGTTCGGAGCGTACGAACCGGGACATGGCGAGAATCGTACGCATGGTGTCTGAAACGTCCCTGTGAGCGTGGACACAGGGAATACCCGCTCGCACACAGGGCTTGGTTCGGTAAGGATAAGTGTGAATTCCGTGGCTTACCCCAGGTCCGCGCGGGGAGCCATCGAGCTGAGTCGACAAGCTAAAGGGGCACCAACGTGGCGAGCGTGACCAGCCGGGACGTGCTCGCCCGGGGTTTCCGCGTGCTCGGCCGGGCGATCCGCGACGAACCGCGGATCTTCACTTTCGCCGTCGGCGGCAGCGTCCTGTTCGGCGGGCTGGTCGTCGGCAGCGCCTACGTGATCGGCCACATCGTCGGCAAGATCATCGTGCCGGCCCTGGAAACCGGCGAGGTCAACGACGCACTGCTCTGGCTCGGCGCGGCCGCGCTCCTCGCGATCAGCGCGTTCCGGGTGGTCGGCATCTTCGGCCGCCGGCTCGGCGCCGGCTACATGCAGTTCCGGCTCCAGGCCCGCTACCGGCGGCTGGTCACCGGCCGCTACCTCGACCTGCCGCTGTCCTGGCACCACCGGCACGCGACCGGCACCTTGCTGTCCAACGCCAACTCCGACGTCGAGGCCGCCTGGTTCCCGATCGCGCCGCTGCCGTTCGCAGTCGGCACGATGGTGATGCTGTTCGGCGCCGTCGGCTCGCTCTTCTTCACCGACTGGGTGCTGGCTCTGGTCGGTGTGGCCACGTTCGTCGGCCTGGCCCTGATCAACGTCTTCTACTCGCGCCGGATGGCGCCGCGGCAGGCCCGCGCCCAGTTGATGCGGGGCGAGGTCAGCGCGATCGCGCACGAGAGCTTCGACGGCGCGCTGGTGGTCAAGACGATGGGCCGCGAGGGCACGGAGACCGACCGCTTCGCCGCGCACGCCCGCGAACTGCGCGACGCGCTGATCTCGGTGGGCCGGCTGCGCGGCCTCTTCGATCCGTTGATGGAGACGCTGCCCAGCCTCGGCACGCTGGCCGTGCTGGTGGTCGGCACGCTGCGCCTGCGGGCCGGCGACATCACCGTCACCGACCTGGTCAGTGTCGCGTTCCTGTTCACCGTGCTGGCGTTCCCGGTGCGGGCGATCGGCTGGGTGCTGGCCGAGTTGCCGCGCAGCGTGGCCGGCTGGGACCGGCTCCAGCACGTGCTGACGGCGACGGGCGAGATGCGTTACGGCACGATAAATCCGGAAAAATCGGACGAGCCCGCGCGGCTCGCCTTCGACGGCGTCGACTACGCCTACCCGGCCGGCGCCGACACCGCCAACGACGACATGGTCGCCACCGCCACCGCCGAGGAGCAGGGCCCGACCGTCCTGCACGACATCAGCCTGGTCGTCCCCGAGGGCCGCACGGTCGCCCTGGTCGGCCCGACCGGCTCCGGCAAGTCGACGATCGCGTCGCTCGCCGTGCGCCTGGTCGACCCCGACAAAGGTCGCGTCATCGTCGACGAGCACCACCTGCGCGACCTGACCGCCGCCGCGCTGGCCGGCACGACCGCGCTGGTCGCGCAGATCCCGTTCATCTTCGACGACACGGTCCGGGCCAACGTGGCCCTCGACCGCGAGGGCGTCGACGACGAGGTGGTCTGGGCGGCACTGCGCCTGGCCCAGGCCGACGGTTTCATCCGCAGCCTGCCCGAGGGGCTCGACACGATGGTCGGCGAGCGCGGCACCTCGCTCTCCGGCGGCCAGCGCCAGCGCCTCACGCTGGCCCGGGCTCTGGCCGGCAAACCCCGGCTGCTGATCCTCGACGACGCCACCAGCGCGGTCGACCCGCGGGTCGAGGCGGCCATCCTGGCCGGCCTGCGCGGCGGCGAACAGCCCACGTCGATCCTGGTGGTCGCCTACCGGCGGGCCACGATCGCGCTCGCCGACGAGGTCGTCTACCTGGAGCACGGCCGGGTGGTCGCCGCCGGCACCCACCAGGAGCTGCTGGCCAGCACACCGGGCTACGCCGACCTGGTCACCGCCTACGAGCGCGCCGAGGCCGACCGCGAGCGCGAGCACGTCTACGAAGACGAAGGGGCGGTGACCGCATGACGACCGCCGCCGCGACGGCCGAGAAGGCCGCGACCGAGCCGGCCGAGGCCACCACGCCCGAGCCTGTCGCCAAGACCTGGGCCACCATCCGGCGTGGGCTATCCCTCTCACCCGAACTGCGCACCGGCCTGGCCGGCACGCTGTTCTTCGCCATCGTCTCGATGGTCGGCCGGGCCGCCGTGCCGGTCGCCATCCAGCAGGGCATCGACAAGGGCATCGCCGGATCCAACGGCCTCGACGTCGGCTTCGTCTCCACCGTCGTGGCGATCACCGCGGGCGTCCTGGCCATCACCACGCTCTGCGGCTATCTGATGATGCGCCGCCTCTTCACGGTCAGCGAGACCGCGCTGGCCAACGTGCGGGTGCGCACCTTCCGCCACATCCACGATCTGTCGATGCTGCACCAGCAGTCGGAACGGCGCGGCTCGCTGGTCTCCCGGGTCACCAGCGACATCGACCAGATCACCCAGTTCCTCCAGTGGGGCGGCGTGATCCTGCTGATCAGCGCCGGCCAGGTGCTGGTGACGACCGCCGTGATGGCCTACTACTCGTGGCAGCTCACGATCGTCGTGCTGGTCGCCTTCGCCCCCGCCGTGTTCGTGATCCGGGCCTTCCAGAAGCGGCTCGCCGTCACCTACGGCACGGTCCGGCGGCGGATGGGCACGCTGCTCGCGGCGGTCTCGGAGAGCGTCGTCGGCGCGCCGGTGATCCGGGCCTACGGGGTCTCCGACCGCACCCGCGCGCGGCTCAACACGGCGATCGACGACTACCGGGTGGCACAGATGCGCGCCCTGCGCACCAGCGTCACCGGCTTCTCCAGCGGCGAGCTGGCCGCGGGCCTGGCCACGGCCGCCGTGGTCGTGGTCGGCGTGCAGCTCGGTATCGGCGGCACGCTGTCGATCGGGCAGCTCACCGCCTACCTCTTCCTGGTCACGCTCTTCATCCAGCCGGTGCAGATCGCCACCGAGGTGCTCAACGAGGCGCAGAACGCCGTGGCCGGCTGGCGCCGCGTGCTCGACGTGCTCGACGTCAGTCCCGACGTGGCCGACCCGGGTGAGCAGGGGCTGGTGCTGCCCGACGGACCGATCGACATCAAATTCCAGGACGTCTCCTTCTCGTACGGTGGCCCGATCGTCCTCGACGACGTCAACCTCGACATCCCGGCGAAGACCCGGGTCGCGGTGGTCGGCGAGACCGGCAGTGGCAAGACGACGTTCGCGAAGCTGCTGACCCGGCTGATGGACCCGACCACCGGCTCCGTGAAGCTCTCCGGGGTGCCGCTCGACCGGATCCGCTTCGACTCGCTGCGGTCCCGGGTCGTGATGGTTCCGCAGGACGGGTTCCTGTTCGACGCCACGGTCGCCGACAACGTCCGGTTCGCCCGCCCCGACCTGACCGACAAGGACCTGGAACTGGCGTTCACCGAGCTGGGCCTGATCGACTGGGCCGAGGCCCTGCCCAACGGGCTGCAGACCCGGGTGGGCGAGCGCGGCGAGGCGCTCAGCGTGGGCGAGCGGCAGCTTGTCGCGCTGGCCCGGGCCTACGTCGCCGATCCCGACCTGCTGGTGCTCGACGAGGCGACCAGTGCCGTCGACCCGGCAACCGAGGTGCGGCTCCAGCGCACGCTCGACGCGGTGACCCGCGGCCGCACCACGGTCGCCATCGCCCACCGCCTCTCCACGGCACAGGGCGCCGACGAGGTGATCGTGGTCGACAAGGGCCGCGTCGTGCAGCGCGGCCCGCACGAGGAACTGCTGCGCTCGCCGGATTCGATCTACGCCAAGCTCTACGCGAGCTGGCTCGAGCAGACGCGCTAGCTAGGGCCGTTCGAACACGGATAGCTGGAAGGTCAGCGGGCGGTCGCGCGGGTCGTCGGGGTCGGGGAGATCGCGCAGACCTCGCACGACCGGCATGACCGTGCTGGCCCAGACCGCGCCGTCGACGTTCCAGAGGTTCGACCAGGCGCGGGTCTCGATGATCTCGGCGAGCCGGTTCGGTGACTCGGTCAGGCTGCCTACGGTGACCTGGCGTCCCTCGATGGCCCGCAGCCCGGCTGCCGTGGCGGCGGCGAGCACCGCCTCGGGGTTGTCCAGCCGGTCGCTGCCAGGTAGCCCGGCCAACAGCGGCGCGAACTCGTCGCGGCGGTCGCGGGCGGGTGGCGCCGACAGCACCACGACCCGGCCGCCGGTGCGGACCACCCGGTGCGCCTCGGTGAACGCCGCCGCCAGGTCGACGATGGCGTGGAGCGCGGCGACGAACAGCGCGTTGTCGACGCTCGCGTCGCGCACCGGCAGCGACCGGGCGTCGCCGACCGCCACCCGGGCCCCCAGCCGGGCATGGGCCCGGGTCAGCATCGCGGGGGAGAGG
Source organism: Asanoa ferruginea (assembly GCF_003387075.1). NCBI lineage: Bacteria > Bacillati > Actinomycetota > Actinomycetes > Micromonosporales > Micromonosporaceae > Asanoa > Asanoa ferruginea. The sequence goes on along the minus strand of NZ_QUMQ01000001.1, from coordinate 8,677,779 downwards.
TCGACGCCGACGGCGGGCACGCCGTGTTGCTTGACCAGCGCCGCGGAAACCAGGCCGGTGCCGACGCCGATTTCCAGCGACCGGCCGGGCACCAGGTGCGGCGCGAGCACGGCGGCGACCTCCCGGCCGCGCTTCTCGCCACCGCGGGTCTGGTCGTAGCGATCGGCGACGCGGTCGAACGGCAGCGACTCGGGCATGCGCGCCAGACTAGCTGTCGGGCCAGACACCGGGCAGATCGCCGAACACGTAGCGCTGGATGGTCGGGCCGATCGCCGCGACCAGCACCTCGGGCGGCGCGGACGCGAGCGGCTCCACCTTGATCACATAGCGGGCCATGGCCAGCCCGGCGAGCTGGCTGGCCACCAGGCTGACCCGCATCTGGGCCTCTTCGGGCCGCAGCGGCACGACGGCCCGCACCCGGCGCAGCACCTGGCTGACCACGAACTCGCGGAACAGCCGGGCCGTCCACTCGCTGCTCACCGCCGAGCGCAGCATCGCTACGCCGGCCTTGCCCGCGGGCGAGTCCCAGATGCCGAGGAAGAACCGGACCAGCCGCTCGCCGACGAGGTCGGGATCGCCGGCGAGCGCCTCCGGGATGACCACGCTGGGGTCGATCGGCGAGTTCATCGCGGCCAGGAAGAGCTTGTCCTTGGTGCCGAAATAGTGGTGCACGAGCGCCGGGTCGACGCCCGCGACGGTCGCGATGTGGCGGATGGAGGCGCCGTCGAAACCCTTCTCCGCGAACGCGGTGCGGGCGGCACCGAGGATCGCGTCACGGGTGTCGGGGTTGCCCGGGCGGCGGCCGGTCCGTCGTACCATTGCGAGCCTTTCTTTCGGGTCGGGCGCCTCTAGCTTGCGACGCCCGACCCCAGGGTGGGTCAGGCCGTGCGGCGGCGCAGGGTGGTGGCGCCGAGGACGAGCGCGAGGATGATCGCGCCGATCACGATGCCAAGGTCACGCCACATCGTGCCGGTCGGGTCGGCATGGGCGCCGACCTCGGTGAGCGCCTCGACCGAATAGGACAGCGGCAGCACGTCGCTGATCGTCTGAAGCCAGCCGGCCATCGAGTCGCGGGCGACGAACAGGCCGCAGAGCAGGATCTGCGGGATCGCGACCACCGGCATGAACTGCACCGCCTGGAACTCGGTGCGGGCGAACGCGCTGCACAGCAGCCCGAGCGCGACACCGAGCACCGCGTTGGCCACCGCGATCACGATGACCAGCCAGAGACTGCCGGCGGTGTCCAGATCGAACAGCCAGTAGGCCAGGCCGGACGCGACCGCCGCCTGGAGCGTGGCGACCAGGCCGAACGCGATGCCGTAGCCGAACAGCAGGTCGAGCTTGCCGACCGGGGTGGTGAAGAGCCGCTCGAGCGTGCCGCTGGTGCGCTCCCGCAGCATCGCGATGCTGGTGATCAGGAACATGATGATGAACGGGAAGATGCCGAGCATGACCAGCGCGATCTTGTCGAACATCAGCGGCTGCTCGTCGAACATGAAATAGAGCAGGGTCAGAAGCAGCAGGGGTACGACGATGATGAGCCCGACCGTGCGCCGGTCGTGCCGCAGTTGCCGGACGATCCGGCCGATCGTGCTGGCGAGGATGTGCGGAGACATCACGCGGCCGCCTTCTCCTGTTGACGGATGATGCGCAGGAACGCCTCGTCGAGGTCGTCGGTGCCGGCCGTGGCCTTGATCGCGGCCGGGGTGTCGTCGCCGATCAGGTAGCCGTCGCGGATCAGCAGCAGCCGGTCACAGCGGTTGGCCTCGTCCATCACGTGGCTGGAGACCAGGATGGTGGCGCCGTCGGCGGCCAGGGCGCGGAACTGGGCCCAGAGGTCGTCGCGGAGCACCGGGTCCTGCCCGACGGTGGGCTCGTCGAGCACGAGCACCTCGGGCCGGCCGACGATCGCGCAGGCCAGCGAGGCCCGGCTGCGCTGGCCACCGGAGAGGTTGCCGACGAGCTGGTGCGCGGCACCGGAGAGCCCGACCCCGTCGAGGGCGGCGTCGGCGTCGGCGGCGCCGAGGTCGTAGAGCGAGGCGAAGTAGCGGGCGTTCTCCCGGACCGTGAGGTCGTCGTAGACGCTCGGCGCCTGCGTCAGATAGCCGATCTTGCGTCGCAGCGGTGGGGATCCGGCCGGCTCACCGAGGACGGTGACCCGCCCGGATTTCACGACCTGCACGCCGACGACGGCCCGCATGAGGGTGGTCTTGCCGCTGCCGCTGGGCCCGAGCAGCCCGGTGATGCTGCCGCGCGGGATGGCGCAGGTGAAACCGTGCAGCACCTCCCGCTTGCCGCGGTTGATCACGAGGTCGGTGACCTCGATCGCGGTCTCCATCAGTCCTCCGTCTCTGAAATTCAACGCTTGTTGAACTCAACGGTAGATGAAATAGACGGGTGTACGCAAGCAGCAGCCCCGGCCCCCCAACGTTCGGGGGACCGGGGCTGCCGGTTTTGTTTGCTTTAGAGAGCCAGGATCCGATCGAGGAAGTCGCGGTAGCGGCGCATGGCCACCCGCATCGCCTCAGTGTCGGGGGCTTCCTCTTCGCGGCGCGGGTCGAGTTCGACCTGCTCGGCGAGGAGCGTCTCGGCCAGCTGCTGCACGGCACGGGCCACCACGGCCTGCGCGTGGTCGAGGGCCTCGGCCGGCTCGTCGACGAACTGCGCCTTCACCTCGTGCCACTCGGCCCGCAACGCGTCAGCCGACTCGGCACTCCAGACGGCGATCCGCGTCTCCGGCACATCACCGGGCCGCAGCGGCGGCCCACTGACCGGCCGCACGTCGGCGGCCGGCGACCCGATGTCAGCGAGCGTCGGCGCGGCGACCACGGCGGCCGCCATCTCGTAGGAGCTAGGCGGGAACTCGACCGTGTCCCCGCTCTCCTCTTCCTCGCTCACCGCCCGCGGCGCCTCGGCGGTCTCGACCAACCCCTCGTCGTCGGCAGCTTCCTCAGCCGGCGGCGCGTCAACGGCCACGGTCTCGACCAGGTCGGCCTCGGGCTCTTCCGCGGCTTCGTCCTCCGCGTCAGCCGCAACCTCGGCGACAGGCTCGTCGTCGGAGGCCTCTTCGACCTCAGCGACGGGCTCTTCCTCGGCTTCGTCCTCTGCGTCAGCCGCAACCTCGGCGACAGGCTCGTCGTCGGAGGCCTCTTCGACCTCAGCGACGGGCTCTTCCTCGGCAACGTCTGCCGCGGCTTCGTCGTCGGCGACATCCTCGGCCACGTCGGCTTCGGCAGCGGCCTCTTCCGCGGCCTCGGCCGCCGGTTCGTCGGCGCTTACCTCGGCCTCGGCCGCCGGCTCGTCCGCCGCGACCTCGTCGGCCTCGGCGGTCGGCTCGTCTTCCCCAGCCTCGTCGGCTTCCGCGGCGGGTTCGTCCTCAACCACCTCGGCAGCTTCCGCCGTGGGCTCCTCCTCGGCGGCTGGTTCGTCCTCGGCAACCTCAGTGGCTTCCGCCGCCGGCTCGTCCTCGGTGACTTCGTCGACGTCGGCCGTCGGTTCGCCTTCGGTGACTTCGTCGACCTCGGCGGTCGGCTCGTCCTCGGTGACTTCGGCGGCGGGTTCGTCGTCGGCGGCATCTTCGGCCTCCGCGGCGGGCTCCTCTTCGACGACTCCGACAGCCTCGGCGGTCGGCGCGTCCTCGCTGACTTCGGCCTCCGCCTCGTCTTCGGCGGCTTCGCCGACCTCGGCTTCTGCCACCGGCTCATCGGCGGCGTCGCCGTCGGCTGCCGCGGCTTCGTCCTCGACTGCTTCCTCGCCATCGGCGGCGAGCGCTGCTTCGGTGACTTCGTCGGCCTCTGCCGTGGGCTCGTCTTCGACGGTGTCCTCGGTCTCTGCCGTGGGCTCGTCTTCGACGGTGTCTTCGGCTTCGGCCGTGGGCTCGTCTTCGACGGTGTCCTCGGTCTCTGCCGTGGGCTCGTCTTCGACGGTGTCGTCGGCTTCGGCCGTGGGCTCGTCTTCGACGGTGTCTTCGGCTTCGGCCGTGGGCTCGTCTTCGACGGTGTCGTCGGCTTCGGCCGTGGGCTCGTGTTCGACGGTGTCCTCGGTCTCTGCCGTGGGCTCGTCTTCGACGGTGTCTTCGGCTTCGGCCGTGGGCTCGTCTTCGACGGTGTCCTCGGCTTCCGCCGTCGGCTCGTCGTCGGCGGCCTCGCCGGTCTCTGCCGCGGGCTCGTCCTCGGCGACCTCCGTGATCGCCGTCGGCTCGTCTTCGGCAGTCTCCTCGGCCTCTGCAGTGGGCTCGTCTTCGACGGTGTCTTCGGCTTCGGCCGTGGGCTCGTCTTCGACGGTGTCCTCGGCTTCCGCCGTGGGCTCGTCTTCGACGGTGTCCTCGGCTTCCGCCGCGGGCTCGTCTTCGACGGTGTCCCCGGCTTCCGCCGTCGGCTCGTCTTCGATGGCCTCGTCGGTTTCTGCGGCGGGCTCGGCTTCGAGGACCTCGGCTTCCGCCGTCGGTTCGTCTTCGGCGGTCTCGTCGGTTTCTGCGGCGGGCTCGGCTTCGAGGACCTCGGTGGTCGCCGTCGGCTCGTCTTCGGCGCCCTCGTCGGTCTCTGCCGCGGATTCGTCTTCGACGACCTCCGTGACCGCTGTCGGCTCGTCTTCGGCGGCCTCTGCGGCGGGCTCGTCTTCGACGACCTCCGCGATCGCCGACGGAGCTTCGTCGGTTTCGGCGTCGACCGCTTCCGCGGCGGCCTCGGGCTGTTCGTCGGTCTCGACGTCCACTGTGGCGGCGGCGGTGGGTTCGGCGATGGCGGCTTCCTCGGCGAGGAGGGCCTGCCACTCCTTCTCGAACTCCGGGTCGTCGGCCGCCGCGGCCGCGGCAGCCGCCTCCGGCGCCTCGGTGCCCACTTCGGCGCCCTCGACCTCGTCGGTCTCCAGCGCCGCCGCGTCGGCGTCGGCGACCGCCTCGGCCTCGGCCTCGTCGAGCGCCACGTCTTCAGCCGCCACGTCTTCAGCCACGTCGTCAGCCGCCACGTCTGCAACGGCCTCGTCTTCGACCGCCACGTCTTCGACCGCCTCCGGTGCGTCGGCGGCGGTGTCCGGCGCGGACTCCGCGGGGACGGACGGCGCGGTCGCCCAGGGCGACAACGGCGACAGCGGCGCGGTGCTGCTCAGGAACTGGCTCGCCAGCGGCGGGATCGGTTGCGTCGCCGCCGATTCACCCGGATGGATGACGGGGTTTTCGATCGTTGTTTCGGTCAGCGCGGCAGAGATCGGGGCCGACTCGATGGGCTCGGCCGTCGCCTGTGCCGCGGCGAGGGCGTCGAGCGCCGATCCCGGCACCTCGTCGCCAGGGGGGCGCTGCCCTGGCACGGCGAATGCGGGCTCGCTCTGGTCGGGCTGGGGTTGGGGCTGCATGCGGTGTCCTCCGTCCGCTCCGTAACGACACCCGGCCGGGCGATGCCAGGATGGGGCGCGCCGGACGGGTGGGGGAGACGGGACGCGACTGCCGGAACGGAACGCGTCGGACCCGTGCGCCGGCGCAGAAAGTGAGCCGGGGACGGGTGTCGGCACGGACGCGCGGGGATAAGGCAGGGAAGCGCCCCGCCGGTGAGGAAAACCCGGGCGGCGCACGCACAAACTACCGCCCACGGCGCCCGAGCACAGCCCCCGATTTCGCTCAGATATCCCCCGGAACGTCGCCGGGCGCGGGTGAGGAAGAATTGTCCGGGTGGCCGCAACCGAAGACCGTCTCGACCCGGCGATCGCCGCCCGCTTGAAGCGCACCGCCGACGGGCTGGTGCCGGCTGTCGTGCGCCGGCACGACGACGGTGAGGTGCTGATGCTCGCCTGGATGAACGACGAGGCCCTGCACCGCACGCTCACCACCGGCCGGGCCACCTACTGGTCGCGCAGCCGCAACGAGCTCTGGGTCAAGGGCGCCACCTCCGGCAACCACCAGTTCGTCAAGGCCGCCTCCCTCGACTGCGACGGCGACACCATCCTGCTGACCGTCGAGCAGGTCGGCCCGGCCTGCCACACGGGCACGCCCACCTGCTTCTCCGACGAGTTGCCGGTGCGGGCATGACCACCGGCGCGGTCACACCGACCCTGGCGGAGTTCGCCGACCAGGCCCGCTCGGGCCGGGTCGTCCCGGTCACCCGGCGGCTGCTGGCCGACGGCGAGACCCCGGTCGGCGTCTACCGCAAGCTGGCCGGCGGCCCGGGCACCTTCCTGCTGGAGTCGGCCGAGCAGGGCGCCGGCAGCGCCGGCACGGCCTGGTCCCGCTATTCGTTCATCGGCGTCCGCAGCGCGGCCACGCTGGTCGAGCGCGGCGGCCGGGCCGAGTGGCTGGGCAGCCCGCCCGAGGGCGTGCCGACCACCGGCGACCCGGTCGACGTGCTGCGGGCGACGGTCGACGCGCTCACCGGCCGGCGGCACGACCCCGACGGCCCGCCGCTGACCGGTGGCATGGTCGGCTACCTGGCCTACGACCTGGTGCGCCGCTTCGAGAAGCTGCCTGAGCTGGCCGACGACGACCTCGGCGTCCCCGAGCTGGGCATGATGCTGGCGACCGACCTGGTGGTGCTCGACCACTACGCCGGCTCCGCGATCCTGGTCGCCAACGCGATCCTGCCCCCGGAAGGCCCGGGAGGCCCGGAAGCCGATGAGAAGGCGGTCGCCGCCGCCTACCACCACGCGGTGGGCCGGCTCGACGCGATGACCTCGGCGCTGTCCCGGCCAACCCCGCCGATGATCTCCACGATCGATCGCCCGCCGGCCGAGCCCCGGCTGGAGAGCCGCACGCCGGAGGGCGGCTACCCCAAGGCGGTGGAGCTGGCCAAGGAGGCGATCCGGGCCGGCGAGTGCTTCCAGATCGTCGTCTCGCAGCGCTTCGAGCGCCGCACCAACGCCGACCCGCTCGACGTCTACCGGGTGTTGCGCACCACCAACCCCAGCCCTTACATGTATCTGCTGCGCTTCGACGACTTCGACATCGTCGGCTCGTCGCCGGAGGCGCACCTCAAGGTCAGCGACGGCCGGGCGCTGCTGCACCCGATCGCCGGCACCCGGCCGCGCGGGCGCGACCCGCAGCACGACGGGCAGCTCGCGACCGAGTTGCTGGGCGACCCCAAGGAGCGGGCCGAGCACGTGATGCTGGTCGATCTCGGCCGCAACGACCTGGGCCGGGTCTGCGTGCCGGGCACGGTCGAGGTGCCGGAGTTCGCCACCATCGAGCGCTACAGCCACGTCATGCACATCGTCTCGACCGTGGTCGGGCAACTCCGCGACGACCAGAGCGCGTTCGACGCTCTGGCGGCCACGTTCCCGGCGGGCACGCTGTCGGGCGCGCCGAAGGTCCGGGCGATGGAGATCATCGAGGAGCTCGAGCCGACCCGGCGCGGTGTCTACGGCGGGACCGTGGGCTATCTGGGCTTCGGCGGCGACCTCGACATGGCGATCGCGATCCGCACCGCGCTGATCCGCGACGGCCGCGCCTACGTGCAGGCGGGCGCCGGCATCGTCGCCGACTCCGACCCGGCCGCCGAGGAGCGCGAGACCCAGAACAAGGCCGCCGCGGTGCTGGCCGCCATCACCGCCGCCGAGACCCTTCGGGCCGCGCGATGAAGAACCCCCGGCGGCAGCTCACGATGGCGGTGCTGTTCTGCGTGGTCGGCGCTGGGCTCGCGTTCATCGCGGCGGGCCGCACCTGGGAGACCGGCTACACGCACAGCGTGTCGCCGCTGCCACCGTCGAGCTTCAACCAGTCCGGCGGCGACCTGATCCCCGGCCTGTCGGCGCTGGCGATCGTGGGGCTGGCCGGCGCCGGCGCGCTGCTCGCCACCCGCGGGCTGGGTCGCGGCGCCGTCGGCGTACTCGTGCTGCTTGTCGGTGTGGCCCTGGTGGGTCTCGCGCTCGACCGGGCGTTCGACGCCAGCACCGCGTGGCCGGCCCTGACCGTGGTCGGCGGGGTGCTGGTGGTGGTCGGTGGGCTGGCCGCCGTCGTGGCCGGGCACCGCTGGCCGGGCATGGGCGCGCGCTACGACCGGTCGCCGGACAAGAGCTCTACCGGGGGTACGACCGACGCCTGGAACGCCCTCGACCGCGGTGAGGACCCGACGGTCAGGTGAGCGAGCGGGCCGTGGCCTTCCGGCGCGGCGGCATCGTCACGATCATCGCTACGTGACGTCGGACCTCGTCGCGCTGATCGGCCCGCGCCCGGTCGGCGCAGATCGCCTCCCAGGCGTTGCCCCGCGCCGTGCGCATGCGCTCGCCGACGACGACCCGCTGCGCGGTGTCGATGACGCCGAATGCCGCCGAGAGGACAGCCCGCGGAAGGTCCGCGATCCCGCCTTGCTGCCGTGACAGTGTGTCGTCCATGCCCCGCCCCGATGAACAAGTCCCCTGTGGTCGGTGCGCTAATGGCACCGTCGACCAGTTTGCCCGACCACATCCTCCCGGAGGGCTGTTTCGCCAGAGTGTCCGCCCCGTGGCGAATGCGGCCTGCGTCACCGGGGTGAGCAGCCGGCGGAGCACCACGTAACCAGGCCCCCGGGGGCCCACGCCGGGACGGGCCGGGCATTATGCCCGACCACGCGGCGTGAGACGGCCCATACCCCGGACGCCGTCCGCGGTCCGGCGGGCCATAGCATCGGGCGCATGACACCCGGAAAGGGGAGTCCGTTGGTGAGTGCTGATCAACCGCAGGGTGACGACGGCGCCAACCCGGCGACGCCGGTGAGTGTCCTCGACGAAATCATCGCGGGCGTGCGCGAAGACGTCGAAAGTCGGCAGCAGCAGGTCCCGCTCGACGAGGTCAAACGCCTCGCCGCGGCCGCGCCGCCGGCCCGTGACGCCCATGCCGCGCTGCGCCGCCCCGGCGTCGCGGTGATCGCCGAGGTCAAGCGCGCCTCGCCGTCCCGTGGGCAGCTCGCCGACATCCCGGACCCCGCCGACCTGGCCAGTGAATACGCGGGCGGTGGCGCCCGCTGCATCAGCGTGCTGACCGAGGGCCGCTGGTTCGGTGGCTCCCTCGAAGACCTGGCCGCCGTGCGGGCCGCCGTCAACGTGCCGGTGCTCCGCAAGGACTTCGTCGTCTCCAGTTATCAGGTGCACGAGGCGCGGGCGCACGGCGCCGACATGGTGCTGCTGATCGTCGCCGCGCTCGAGCAGAACGTGCTGACCGGTCTGCTGGAGCGGATCGAGTCGCTCGGCATGACCGCCCTGGTCGAGGTGCACGACGAGGAAGAGGCCGACCGGGCTCTCGAGGCCGGCGCGCGGGTGATCGGGGTCAACGCCCGTGACCTGCGCACTCTCGAGGTCGACCGGTCGGTGTTCGAGCGGATCGCCCCTGGGCTGCCCAACAACGTCGTCAAGATCGCTGAATCGGGCGTACGCGGACCGCACGACCTCATCCGCTACGCCTCCGCCGGCGCCGACGCGGTGCTGGTCGGCGAGGGCCTGGTGACCCAGAAGAGCCCCCGCGACGCGGTCGCCGAGCTGGTCAACGCCGGCAACCACCCCGCGACTCCGAGGCCGGTGCGATGACTGACCTGTTGCTGCCCGACGCCACCGGGCACTTCGGGCCCTTCGGCGGCCGGTTCATCCCGGAGGCGCTGGTCGCCGCGCTCGACGAGCTCGACGCCGCCTACCGCAGCGCCAAGGCCGACCCCGAGTTCGTGGCCGAGTTCGACCGGCTGCTCCGCGAATACGCGGGCGCTCCGTCGATGCTCTACGAGGCCGGCCGGTTGAGCGCTCACGTGGGCGCGCGGATCCTGCTCAAGCGCGAAGACCTGCTGCACACCGGCGCGCACAAGGTGCGCAACGTGCTCGGCCAGGCGCTGCTCACCAAGCGGATGGGCAAGCGCCGGGTGATCGCCGAGACCGGCGCCGGCCAGCACGGGGTGGCCGCCGCGACCGCCGCCGCCTATCTCGACCTCGAGTGCGTGGTCTACATGGGCGAGCTCGACACCGAGCGGCAGGCGCTCAACGTCGCCCGGATGCGGATGCTGGGCGCCACGGTCATCCCGGTGACCAACGGTTCCCGCACCCTCAAGGACGCGCTCAACGAGGCCCTTCGCGACTGGGTCGCCTCGGTCGACGAAACCCACTACCTCCTGGGTACGGCGGCCGGCCCGCACCCGTTCCCGGAGCTCGTCCGCGACTTCGTCTCCGGCATCGGCCGGGAGGCCCGCGCGCAGTCGCTCGAAACGCTCGGCGGGCTGCCCGACGCGGTCACCGCCTGCGTCGGCGGCGGCTCCAACGCGATCGGCATCTTCCACGCGTTCGTCCCCGACGAGTCGGTCCGGCTCTACGGCTTCGAGGCCGGCGGCGACGGGGTGGCCACCGGCCGCACCGCGGCGTCGATCACGGCGGGCTCGAAGGGCGTGCTGCACGGCGCCCGCACCTACGTGCTCCAGGACGCCGACGGGCAGACCCTGGAGTCGCACTCGATCTCGGCCGGCCTCGACTACCCGGCCGTCGGCCCGGAGCACGCCTGGCTGCACGACACCGGGCGGGCGACCTACCTGCCGGTCGACGACGCCGAGGCGATGAGCGCGTTCCAGCTCCTCTGCCGCACCGAGGGGATCATCCCGGCGATCGAGAGCGCCCACGCGCTGGCCGGCACGCTGCGGATCATCCCGGAGCTGACCGAGACCCTCGGCCGCCAGCCGACCATCGTGGTCAACCTGTCCGGCCGCGGCGACAAAGACGTGCACACCGCCGGCAACTACTTCGGGATCTTGTAAATGAGCATTGCTGTCGCGTTCGAGAAGGCCCGCGCCGAAGGCCGGGCGGTGCTGGTCGGCTGCATGCCGATCGGTTTCCCCACCGTCGACGGCAGCATCGCCGCGATGAAGGCGATGGTCGAGTCCGGCGTCGACGTCATCGAGTTGGAGATCCCCTACAGCGACCCGGTGATGGACGGCCCGGTGATCCAGAAGGCCAGCGACATCGCACTGGCCGGCGGAGTCCGGGTGGCCGACACGATGCGGGTCGTCGAGGCCGTCGCCGCCACGGGCGCACCGGTGGTCACGATGACCTACTGGAACCCCATCGAGCAATACGGTGTCGACCGGTTCGCGCGCGACTACGCCGCCGCCGGTGGCACCGGGCTGATCACGCCCGACCTGATCCCCGACGAGGCGCACGACTGGCTGGCCGCCTCCGACGCGCACGGGCTCGACCGCACGTTCCTGGTCTCGCCCTCGTCGACCGACGCCCGACTGGCGATGACCGTGGCGCACTGCCGCGGCTTCGTCTACGCCACCGCGCTGATGGGCGTCACCGGCGCCCGCGAGCAGACCTCGACGGCCGCACCGGCCCTGGTCGCGCGGATCCGCGCGGTCAACTCCGAGCTGCCGGTCGGTGTCGGGCTCGGCGTCCGCGACGGTGCGCAGGCCGCCGAGGTCGGCTCGTTCGCCGACGGGGTGATCGTCGGCAGCGCGCTGGTCCGCTGCGTGCTCGACGCCGACGACGAGGCGTCGGGCCTGGCATCGCTGCGGCAGTTGTCGGCGGAACTGGCCGCCGGGGTGCGTGGGGTCAACCGCTGAGGGATCAGCCGGCCAGACCGACTCAGCCGGCCAGACCGACCACGACGTCCTGGCTGGCCTGGTCGGCCGTGTCGCCGGCGTCGGGATAGTCGGGCTCGGGATCGCGCTCGACCCGCGACAGCACGCCGGCCCGGCCGGCAACCGCGTCGGCGATCGCCATGCGGGTGGTCGGCGTCATCGGCTGTGGCAGGTCGTCGGTGTCGTGCCAGCTCAGCCGACAGATCCGCTGCGGCGTGTGTAACAGGGCCTCGCCGCGGGCGTCGTGACACCGGAACACGTGCACCACGAGTTCGGGCAGATCCTGCCCGCACAACTCGTAGATGCCGACCAGGTCGATGATCTCGACATCCGTGCCGATCTCCTCGCGTACGTCGCGACCGATGGCATGGATGGGACTCTCGTTCTCACGGACCTTCCCGCCCGGCAGCCCCCACCGGCGGTGTCCCTGGCTCTGCTGGCAGAGCAGCACGCGGCCGGCGTCGTCGGTGACGATCGCGGCGACCGCGGATGTGAGGGAGTTCATACCCTTGGACCGTACGCCGCGAGCGCGCGAACGTCAGCCGTCGTGCCGGCTCATCGCTCGATGCGTGCGGTGTCCGGATAGATCCGGGACGAACCCGGGGTGCCGCTTGCACCATGCGCGACGGTACCGTGTTGTCCCGTGACCCTCGCCGCGATTCCGAGCCCCACTCACGCCGTGTGGCAGATCGGCCCGGTTCCGATCCGGGCATATGCCCTCTGCATCATCCTGGGCATCATCGCCGCCGCCGTCGTGGCCGAATACCGGCTCCGCCAGCGCGGCGCGCACAAGTGGGCGATCCTCGACATCGCGGTGTGGGCGGTGCCGTTCGGCATCATCGGCGCCCGGATCTATCACGTGATCACTTCGCCCGGCGCCTACTTCGGCGAGGGCGGTGACCCGCTCGAGGCCCTCCAGATCTGGAAGGGTGGCCTGGGCATCTGGGGTGCGGTGGCCGGCGGCGGCGTCGGCGCGTGGCTGGGTGCCCGCCAGCTCGGCCTGCCGCTGACCGTGGTCGCCGACGCGCTCGCGCCCGGGCTCCCGCTGGCCCAGGGCATCGGCCGGCTCGGCAACTGGTTCAACAACGAGCTCTACGGCCGGCAGACGACCCTGCCGTGGGGCCTCGAGGTGCACGAGATGGACTCGGCCGGCCGGCCCACGCTGGTCGACGGCGAGCCGGTGCTGCGCCCTGGGCTCTACCAGCCGACGTTCCTCTACGAGCTGGTCTGGGACGTGCTCATCGCCGGCGTGGTGATCGCCCTCGACCGCAAGTTCAAGTTCGGCAAGGGGCGCGCCTTCGCGGTGTACGTGATGGGCTACACCCTCGGCCGGTTCTTCATCGAGATCCTCCGCGACGACACGGCGACACACATCGCCGGTGTGCGGATCAACGTCTTCGTCGCCGCGATCGTGTTCGTCGGCGCGCTGATCTACTTCCTGCGGGTCAAGGGCCCGCGCGAATACGTCATCCCGACCGGTCTCGACGTGCCCACCCCGGCGCCGGCCGCCGGCGACATCTCCACCGTCGACGTCTCGTCGAAGCCAACCGCCGCGGCGATCCCGACCGGCTACCGGGTGGTCAGCGAAGAGCAGTTCCGGGCCTACCAGGAGACCGGCGCGGTGCCCGACGATGACCCGGACGGGGTCGTCGTGGCCGCGACGGACGGCGAGTCCGCCGACGCCGGCACCGACGACCCGGATGATGAGCACGACAGCGACACCACGGCCGCCGGCGCGGGCAGCCGCGCCGACGACCGCTGATCCGACCAACCACCCCGGAGAGGCGGTGCCATGCGTACGGCCGTGGTGGTGGGCGCTGGCATCGGCGGCCTGGCGGCGGCCGGGGCGCTGGCCCGGTCAGGTTGGCAGGTCACCCTCCTCGAGCAGGCCGACCGGGTGCGCCCGGGCCGCACCGCGCTGGTGCTCTGGCCCAACGGCATCCGGGCCCTGCGCGCCCTCGGGCTCGGTGACGGCCTCGACGCGATCGGCACCCCGCTCGGCGAGACCGGCGTCCGGCGCCCCGACGGCCACTGGCTGGTGCAGCCGCGGCCCGTCGCGGCCCACCGCGCGCCGGTCGTCGTGCACCGCGAAGACCTCCACGACGCGCTGATCGCCGGGCTCGGCGACCGCATCGACATCCGCACCGGCATCCAGGTCGGCGACGTGCGCATCGGCGACAGCGAGCGGCCCGTGGTCACCGCCGGCCGGCAGCCGTTCGCGGCCGACCTGGTGGTCGCCGCCGACGGCATCGACAGCGCGGTCCGGTCCCGCCTCGCGCCGGAGTCGGCCGTGGTCAGCTCCGGCTGCACGGCCTGGCGCGCGGTCATCCCGTGGTACCGGGCACCGAAGAGCCTCGCCGGCCGCCCGGTCGGTGGCGAGACGCTGGGCGCCGGCTACCGGTTCGTGGCCGCGTCGCTGGGCGAGCGCGGCTCCTCGGGCGGCTCCACCCGCGGTGGCGTCTACTGGGTCGCCACCGCCGCCGGTGCGCCCCGCCCCGAGCCGCCGCCGACCCAACTCGGCCTGCTCCGCCGGTGGTATGCCGGCTGGCCCGAGCCGATCGCCGACCTGCTCGAGGCGACCGAGCCCGACGACCTGGTGCAGCAGGAGGTGCGCGAGTTGCGCCCGCTGCCGCGCTCCTACTCGTTCGCGTCCGGGCCGGGCGGCGTGGTGCTGCTCGGCGACGCCGCCCACGCCATGCCCCATCACCTCGGCCAGGGCGCCTGCCTCGCGTTCGAAGACGCGGCCACGCTCGCGGGCGCGGTCCGCGACGCGACGCCGGGCCTCGCGCTGCGCCGGGCCATCGAGGGCTACGACCGGGAGCGCCGGCCGCGCGCCGCGACGATGGTGCGGCAGACCCGGCGGATGTCGGCGGTGCTACAGACCCGCGGCCGGCTCGCCCTGCGGGCCCGCGACGCGGCGCTCGGCCAGATCACCCCGCGCCTGATGGGCAGCGCCGCGACCACCGCCGCACAGTGGCGGCCCCCCGCGTGACCGATCAGTAAGCGGCCGAGCAACCCGGCCCAGGGGGGCCGAACGTGCCATAACCCCACGGTCGCCGGGCGGGCAGACTACCGGCTACCGAAACAGGGGGTTCGTGCGTGGAAGACGGCGGGGCAGGGGCGGCGGTCGACGGGCAACGCCCGGTCCGCGCCGAAGCCTGTCTGCTCGGCCCGGTGCGGCTGCTGGCGGACGGCGTCGACGTGCCCCTCCCGGCGGCCGCGCGCGACCTGCTCGGTGTGCTCGCGCTCCGTCCAGGTGAGACGGTCCCGGCCGACCAGCTCGGCAGCGCACTGTGGACGGTGCCACGGCAACGCGGTGCCGGCGCCGGCGACCGGCTCGACGCCGCCGCGGCCGCGCTCACCGAGGCGCTGACCGACGCGGGCCTGCCGGAGCTGCTCGGTCGCGTGCCCGACGGCTACGTGCTCCGGCTGCCCGGCCGGGCCGTCGACGCCAGCCGCTTCACCCACCTGCTGCGCCGCGCCCGCGAGCTGATGACCGACGGCGACCTGGCCGGCGCGTCCGCCCGGTTCGCCACCGGGCTGCGGCTCTGGCAGGTCGACCTCGACGGCGACCCGCTGGCCGGCAGCGCGGTCAACCCGCTCGGCTGGGTCCAGGCCGAGCGCACCCGGCTGGTGCAGATGCGCGCCGCCGCGATCGAAGACCGCTGGGAGTGCCTGCTGCGCCGGGTGGCCGCCGCGCTGACCGCGGCCGGCGCGCCCGCCGCCGACCCCGAGACGGTGGCCGCCGGCACGGCCGCGATCACCGCCGCCGAGGAGGCGGTCGCCGGCCTCGAACACGCGCTCGACCGGCACCCGCTGCGCGAGCGGCTCTGGGAGCTGTTGCTGACCGCGACCGCGTTCGCCCGCGGCCGGCGCGCGGCGGCCGCGGTCTACGACCGGGCGGTGCTCGCCGTCGCCGACAACCTCGGCGTCGAGCCGGGCCGTCGGCTCGGCGAGATCGCCGCCCTGGTCCGGTCCGGTGGGCTGGCGAGCTGGTGGGAGCAACCCGAGCCGTGCCCCGAGCCGGCGCCGGTCGTGGCCGCGCCGTCCCGCACCGGGCTGCCGGTGCCGCTGACCCCGCTGATCGGGCGCGACCGGCTGGCCGGGCAGGTCAACGGCCGGCTGGCCGACGAGCGGCTGGTCACCCTGACCGGGCCGGGCGGCAGTGGCAAGACCCGGCTCGCGGTCGCGGTCGCCGCCGACCGGGCACCGGTCTGGTTCGTCGACCTGAGCGTGGTCGACGAGCCGGCGCGGGTGGCCGTCGCGGTCGCGGCGGCGCTGGGCGTACGCGACGAGCCGGGCCGGCCGATCGCCGACACGCTGGCCAACGCGCTGGGCACCGGCGACGGGCTGCTGCTGCTCGACAACTGCGAACACGTCGTGGCCGGCGCCGCCGAACTCGCCGGCATCCTGCTCGACCGGTGCCCGTTGCTGCGCATCCTGGCCACCAGCCGGATCGCGCTGCGGCTGCCGACCGAGGTGACCGTGCCGGTGCCGCCGCTGGCCGGCCCGGCGCCCGAGGGCAACCACACGATCGCCGGGCTGGCCGCCCATCCCGCGAGCCGGCTCTTCCTGGAGCGCGCCCGGGCCCGGGCCGGCCGCCCGGTGCCCGAGTCCGACGCCGACGCGGTGGCCCGGCTCTGCGCCGAGCTCGACGGGCTGCCGCTGGCGATCGAGCTCGCCGCCGCGCGTACCCCCGTGTTGTCGGTGTCGGAGATCGTCGCCCGGCTGTTGGCCGACCACAGCGTGCTGCGCAGCCCCGACCCGACCGCCCCGGCCCGGCACCGCACCCTGGCGGCCGCCGTCGAGTCCAGTGTGGACCAGCTCGACCCGCCCGCCCGCGCGCTCTTCGACCGGCTCGCGGTGTTCGCCGGCGGCTTCGACGCGGAAGCGGCCGTGGCGGTCGCCGGCCCGGCCGCGGCCGAAGGGCTGGTCGCGCTCGTCGAGGCGTCGCTGGTCGAGGCGCAGCGGCCCGGTGCCGACGCGCGCTACCGGATGCTGATGCCGATCCACTGGCACGCCCTGGCCCGGCTGCGCGGCGCGGGGGAGGAGGGCGCGGCCCGGCGGGCACACGCCCGGCACTTCCTGGCGCTGGCCGAGCGCGCCGGTGGCGGGCTGCGCGGCTCGGCGCAGGGCTGGTGGCTCGGCCGGCTGCGCCGCGAGGCGGCCAACCTGCGCGCCGCGATGGTCTGGCTGGCCGGCCCCGGTGCCGCCGTCGAGCCGCACGGCGACCTGCGGCTGGCCGGCGCGCTGGCCAACTACTGCCGGCTGGAGGGCTACTACCGTGACGGCCGCGGCTGGCTGGTCGACGCGCTGGCCCGGCACCCCGACGCACCGGCCGCGCTACGCGCCCAGGCCCTCGCCGGCGCCGCGATGCTCTCGATGCTGCTGTGCGACTACCCGGGCGCGGCCACGCACGCGGCGGCGGCCCGCACCGCCTGCCGCGCGGCCGGCGACCCGCTGGGGGAGGCCCGGGTCGAGCTCACCCTCGGTTCGGTGGCCCGCGAGCGCGCCGAATACAAGGTCTCCGCCGCTCACCTCGACGCGGCCGCGCGGCTGTTCGCGGTGCACGGCGACGCGTGGGGGATCGCCCAGTCGGCGCTGCTGCGCGGCTTCACCGCCTGGCTCGGCACCGACCTCGACCGCGCGGAGGCGAAGCTGCGCGCCAGCCTCGACGGCTTCGAACGGCTCGGCGACCCCGAGGCGGCGGCGACCGCACTGATGAACCTCGGCGCGGTCGCGCTCTACCAGGGCGACGCCGACCGGGCCGCGTCGCTGCTCGACAGCGCCCTCGAACGCTTCTCCGCGCTGGCCTTCCCGGAGGGCCTGGGCTGGGCACACAACCTGCGCGGCCTGGTCGAGCTGCGGGCCGGCCGCACCGGCCGGGCGGTCTCCCACCTGACCCGCAGCCTGGCGACGCACCGCCAGGTCGGCGACCGCTGGCGCACCGCGAGCGTGCTGGAAGCCCTGGCCGAGGCGGCCCGGGTGGTCGGCGTGGCCGAGCGCGGGGCCGCGCTGCTCGGCGCGGCCGCGACGATCCGCACCGAGCTGGGCACCCCGGTGCCGGCCTGCGAGCTGCACGAGTTGGCCGCGACCGCGGCCGGGCTGCGGGCGCTGCTCGGCGAAGACGCCTACGCGGCGGCACACCAGGCCGGCCGGGTCGCCAACATCGACACCCTGGTCACCACCTCGGCCGAGCCGTCGGTGGTGGCCCTGCCCCGGGCCGCGACGGCCGATCCCGGTCGGTTCACTCCCAGCTGAGCGCCGGCTCGTCGGTCAGCGTCAGCCGGACCGTCGCGCTGGATCCGTTGCCGCAGGCGGGGCAGTCGCCGGTGAGCGTGGCGGCGAACCACCGCTCCACCCGCCCGTAGCCGTCGTCGTCGACGTGGGTCGACGGGACCGGACCCTGCACGGTCAGGTCGCCGCCGCAGTGCGCGCAGCGCACCGACCGGCCCGCCCGTTCCGGCCACGCCCGGCTGGTCATCAAGACCGGCCGGCCCGGCGTCAGCGGGACGAGCGCGCCGTTGGACAGCCGCACCAGGTCGCCCGGCTCGTCCAGCGGACGGGCCGGGTCCAGCAGGTCCGGGCCGAACGGCTCCGTCCGGGCCGGTGGTTCCCCGGCCAGGGCGGCACGCGCGACCTCGCGGTGCCAGTGCGCCACCCGTTCCTCGGCGATCAGCCGGAACAGCCGCTCGAGGTCGGTGTCATCGCGGCGCCGGCGGAGCAGGTCGTCGGCCGCGCCGGGCCGGATCGGGCCGGTCGGGCGGCCGTCGCGCAGCCAGACCGCGGCCCGGTCCACCGCGTAGGCCCGGGCGGCCGGGCCGAGGGGCGCCGGCGCGGTCCTGCCGGCCACACCGGAGAACCGCAGCGGCGCCCGGCCGTCCACGACCAGCGCCGCCAGCCAGGCGCGGACGGCGTCGCCCGCATGCTCGACCAGCCGCCGCACGGCGGTGGCCCCCAGGTCGGGGTCGTCGGCGCCCAGGCCCGCGGCGGCGGCCAGGACCCGGCGATAGGCCGCGTCCTCGTCGGGGCGCATGCCGAGTGACAACCGGGCGGGACTGTCGTCGGGTCCGAGCGTCTCGCGGAACGCCTCGACCAGGTCCTCACCCGCGCGGACCAGGTCGACCAGCGGCCCGGGTGCCGGTGGGTCGACGCCGGCGGCCAGGAGCACGGCGAGCAGCCGGTGTGCCAGTTCGGCGAGCGCGGTGGCCCGTGCGGCGGCGACGAGCGGGCCGCGGGCCGGATCCTGCCCGCGGGCGGTCGCGTCGAGGCGGCCCTGCTCGGCGGCGGCCGCCAGACCGATCCGCCGGGCCCAGGCGAGGTCGGTGGCGCGCGCGGCACCCGCGATGTCCCAGACGGGCGTGAGCTTGGCCGCGTGCGGGTCGGTGTGCCAGAGGTTCTCCTCGGCCAGCGACACCCGCCGGAGCAGGTCGTCGTCGCCGCCGGCGAGCCAGATCCGGATCAGTTCCCGGGCATCGGCCTCGCCGTAGTCGTAGCTGGCGGCGACCACCGGCTCCAGCATCGCGACCGCCCAGCGCAAGACCGGGCGGAGCAGCCCCGCCGGATCCGTGACCGGAGCCGGTGCCGCCGCCTCCGGCGTGGCCAGCGCCCGGCCGAGCGACCAGTGCTCGCCGTCGTTGACCGGGGTGCGGGCCCACCGGGTGAGCACGTCGCGCAGTTCCGGCACGTGGGTCAGCAGCCGCTGGTGTGCGAGCAGCGCCGACCGGGCACTGCGATCGGGCTCGACCAGCAGCCGCAGCCCGATCGCGGCCGCCGCCACCGGATCGTCCACGTCGGACAGTGCCTGGGCGGCGTCGCGGCGCAGGTAGGCGGCCGGCTCGGCGAGGAAGCCGACGATGGCGGCGACGTTGGCGCGGTCGTGCCGGCGGCGGGCCAGGCAGGACAGCAGCATCGCCCGGGCGGCCGGGTCGCGCTCCACCAGGGCGGCGGCCGCGAACGGCTCGCTGCCGACCTGCGGCGCGAACCGCAGCTCGCGGGCCGCCACCAGGCGCACTTCCGGCGAGGGATCGTCGCGCAGCAGGCGCAGGCAGGTGTCCCGGTCGGGGCGCGGCCCGCGCAACCCCTCCACCCGGATCGCCGCCGACGGGTCCGCCAGGAGCCGTGCGCTCAGCTCCGGGCGGCGCTCGGTGGACAGCACGGCGCGGACGGCACGCAGCCGCAGCCGCCCTTCGGGCTGCTCCAGCAACTCCCGGCGGAGCGGCTCGTAGGGCGTACCCAGGTAATAGAGCAAGGTGGCGACCCGGTCGTCGTCGTGTGCGAGGTCGAACGCGACCGCCCGCACCCGCGGGTCGACCCCGCTGCGCCGGCGCAGGATCCGGCCCAGCGCCTCGGCGGCGGCGTCGCCGACGTGCTCGTAAACCTCGGCCAGCCCGCCCTCGGTGCGCACCTCGCTGGTGTCGTGCAACGCCAGGTCGAGCAGGTCGTCGAACAGCCCGACCTCGCCCGAGGTGGCGGCCCGACGGATCGCCGCCAGCCGGACGGCGTCGTCCGCGTCGCGCAACGACATGCCGCCACGATAAGAGAGCTGTCCAGCTTTACGGAGCCTCGACCGCCGCGGGCTCGGCGATGCAGGCGGTGCCGACCCGCCGGAAGCCGACCTTCAAGTAGACCCGGGCCACGTCGAGGCTGCTGGCCGACAGGAACACCACGCCGGCACCCGAGTCGAGGGCCTGCCGGGCCAGCGCCAGGGTCAGCGCGGCTCCGAGCCCCCGGCGGCGGAACGCGGGCAGCGTCGCCACCCCGGCGATCTCCACCACGTCGCCGGCCCGCATGCCGATGCCGCTGGCGACCGGGCCGGTGTCGGGCAGTTCCGCCACGGCGGTGAACCGGCGCCCGGCCGCGATCGCCCGGCGCTCCTCCTCGACCGCTCCGGCGTCGAGCTCGATCCGGGTCGCGTCGCGCTCCGCGACACCGCCGGCGCCCGTTTCCGTGCCGGGTGTGCCGAATCCCACTGCCGCCACCGCGCGGGACAACTCGGTGTCCGCGGCGAAGGTGGTCGACGCCGGGTCGAGCAACCGGACGCCCGGCGGCGTCACGTCGGGCAGCTTGGCCGGGTCGAGCACCATCAGCGGGGCCTCGAGCACGGCCAGCCCGGCCGAGCGGGCGACCGCGAGCAGGTCAGGGGTGGTCTCGTGGACCCATTCGAAGGCCTCTGGCAGGCCCAACTCGCGCTGCCGGGCCCGGGCGGCCATCACGTCGGCGGCCGAGGGAGGCTCGTCACCGCCGAGGCGCGGACGGGCATAGAACGGCCAGCCGGCACCGTCCCGGACGAACAGGACGAGGCCGCCGAACTCCTCCGCATGCGCGGTGAACCGGGGCAGGCCGTCGTAGAAGGCCTCTAGCCGGTGCAGGAGTGCAGGATCGGGGATGGTCACCGCGCGAGAGTACACATCTCAGATCCTGGGCGTGTGATCAATACGTCCTGGCGGATGAGGGCCGCTATTCACGTAAACTCAGAAGACCCAGCAGGGCCGACGTCGTCCCGAACCTGAAATCTGTGTGACCAGACGACCGTGGAGGCCCGGTGGCATTCCCGCATCCCCAGGGTTTATACGACCCGGAGAACGAGCGTGACTCCTGTGGTGTCGCGTTCGTCGCCGACCTCGCCGGCCGCCGCTCCCACGATGTCGTGGCGAAGGGGCTTTCGGCGCTGTGCCGGCTCGACCACCGGGGTGCCCGAGGCGCGGAACCCAACACCGGCGACGGCGCCGGCATCATGATCCAGGTGCCCGACGAGTTCCTCCGGGCCAGCGTCGACTTCACCCTCCCGCCGGCCGGCTTCTACGCCACCGGCCTGGTGTTCCTGCCCACCGAAGACGTCGAGGCCGCCCAGGCGGTCACCGTCGTGGAGAAATACGCGATCGTCGAGGGCGCCGAGGTGCTCGGCTGGCGTGACGTGCCCGTCGAGCCCGACGGCCTGGGCACCACTGCCGAGCTGGTCCGGCCGCGCATCCGGCAGGTCTTCCTGGCCGCGCACCGGCTGCACGACGGCCCGGAGGGCCCGGCCGGCACCCCGATCAGCGGCCTCGACCTCGACCGGGTCGCCTTCTGCGTGCGCAAGCAGGCCGAGCGCGAGACGGCCGAGCGCGGAATACCGGCCTACTTCCCGAGCCTGTCCGCCCGCACCCTGGTCTACAAGGGCATGCTCACCCCCGACCAGTTGCCCGCGTTCTTCCCGGACCTGACCAACCGCCGGGTCCGCAGCGCGATCGCCCTGGTCCACTCCCGGTTCTCGACGAACACGTTCCCGTCGTGGCCGCTGGCCCACCCCTACCGCTTCATCGCGCACAACGGCGAGATCAACACCATCCGGGGCAACAAGAACTGGATGAACGCCCGCGAGGCGCTGCTCGCCTCGGCGAAGCTGCCGGGCAACATCCGCCGGCTGTTCCCGGTCTGCACGCCGGCCGCGTCCGACTCGGCCAACTTCGACGAGGTGCTCGAGCTGCTCCACCTCGCCGGCCGCGACCTGCCGCACGCCGTGCTGATGATGATCCCGGAGGCCTGGGAGAACGACACCGCGATGGACCCGGCCCGCCGGGCCTTCTACCGCTTCCACGCCAGCCTGATGGAGCCCTGGGACGGCCCGGCCTCCGTGGCGTTCAGCGACGGCACCCTGGTCGGCGCCGTGCTCGACCGCAACGGGCTGCGCCCCGGCCGCTGGTGGCGCACCGAAGACGGCCTGGTCGTGCTCGGCAGCGAGGCCGGCGTCATCGACCTCGACCCGGCCACGGTGGTCGCGAAGGGCCGGCTCCAGCCCGGCCGGATGTTCCTGGTCGACACCGCCGAGGGCCGGATCGTCGAAGACGACGAGATCAAGGCCGAGCTGGCCGCCAGCAACCCCTACGACGACTGGCTGCACGCCGGGCTGATCGACCTCGAAGACCTGCCGGCCCGCGACCACATCGTCTACACGCACGACTCGGTGCAGCGCCGGCAGCAGACGTTCGGCTACACCGAGGAAGAGCTCAAGATCCTGGTCGGCCCGATGGCGCGGTCGGGTGCCGAGCCGCTCGGCTCGATGGGCACCGACACCCCGATCGCGCCGCTGTCCACCCGGCCGCGGCTGCTCTACGACTACTTCCACCAGCTCTTCGCCCAGGTGACCAACCCGCCGCTCGACGCGATCCGCGAAGAGCTGGTGACCAGCCTGTCGTCGACCATCGGCCCGGAGGGCAACCTGCTCGACCCGGGCCCGGCGAGTTGCCGGCAGATCGTGCTGCCCCGGCCGGTGCTCGACAACGACGAGCTGGCCAAGCTGCTGTCCGTCGACGACGACGGCGACCTGCCCGGCTTCAAGGCGGTCCGGGTCTCCGGCCTCTACCCGCTGCGCAACGGCGCCGCCGGCATCAAGGCCCGGCTCACCGAGATCTGCCGGCACGTCTCCGAGGCGATCGAAGACGGCGTCCGCGTGCTGGTCCTCTCCGACCGCGACTCGACCGCCGACCTGGCGCCGATTCCGTCGCTGCTGCTCACCGCGGCCGTCCACCAGCACCTGGTGCGCGAGCAGACCCGCACCCAGGTCGCGCTGGTGGTCGAGTCCGGTGACTGTCGCGAGGTGCACCATGCGGCACTGCTCATCGGGTACGGCGCGGCGGCGCTCAACCCCTACCTCGCGTTCGAGTCGGCCGAGGACCTGATCGCGACCGGCGCGCTGACGGGGGTCGCGCCGGCCGACGCGATCCGCAACTACGTCAAGGCGCTCAGCAAGGGCGTACTCAAAATCATGTCCAAAATGGGCATCTCCACCGTCTCCTCGTACTGTGGCGCCCAGGTCTTCGAAGCCGTTGGCCTCGACGACCGGCTGGTCCAGCGCTACTTCGCCGGCACGCCCGGCCGGATCGGCGGCGCCCGGCTGGCCGACATCCACGCCGAGATCGCCGCCCGGCACGCCCGCGCCTACCCGGCCAACGAGGCCGAGCGCAGCCACCGCCGGCTCGACGTCGGCGGCGAATACCAGTGGCGCCGCGAGGGCGAGCTGCACCTGTTCAACCCGGAGACGGTGTTCCTGCTCCAGCACGCCACCCGCAGCCGGCGCGACGACATCTTCGCCCGCTACACCGCGACCGTCGACGGGCTGGCCGAGAAGGCCGGCTCGCTGCGCGGCCTGTTCCGGCTGCGCACCGGCGACCGCCCGGCGGTGCCGATCGACGAGGTCGAGCCGGTCAGCACGATCGTCAAGCGGTTCGCCACCGGCGCGATGTCCTACGGCTCGATCTCCGCGGAGGCGCACGAGACCCTCGCGGTCGCGATGAACCGCCTGGGCGGCAAGTCCAACACCGGCGAGGGCGGCGAAGACGTCGAGCGCCTCTACGACCCCGAGCGCCGCTCCGCGGTCAAGCAGGTCGCCAGCGGCCGGTTCGGCGTCACCACCGAATACCTCGTCAACGCCGACGACCTCCAGATCAAGATGGCGCAGGGCGCGAAGCCGGGCGAGGGCGGGCAGCTGCCCGGCAACAAGGTGTGGCCGTGGATCGCCAAGACCCGGCACGCCACCCCCGGCGTCGGGCTGATCTCGCCGCCGCCGCACCACGACATCTACTCGATCGAAGACCTGGCGCAGCTCGTGCACGACCTCAAGATGGTCAACCCGGCCGCCCGGGTGCACGTCAAGCTGGTCTCCGAGGTCGGGGTCGGCACCGTCGCGGCCGGCGTCGCCAAGCTCAAGGCCGACGTCATCTTGATCTCGGGCCATGACGGGGGTACGGGCGCCAGCCCGCTCAACTCGCTCAAGCACGCCGGCACCCCGTGGGAGCTGGGCCTGGCCGAGACACAGCAGACGCTGCTGCTCAACGGCCTGCGTGACCGGGTCACCGTGCAGGTCGACGGCCAGCTCAAGACCGGGCGCGACGTGATCGTCGCGGCGCTGCTCGGCGCCGAGGAGTTCGGCTTCGCCACCGCGCCGCTGATCGTGTCCGGCTGCGTGATGATGCGGGTCTGCCACCTCGACACGTGTCCGGTCGGCATCGCCACCCAGAACCCGAAGCTGCGGGAGAAGTTCACCGGCAAGCCCGAGTTCGTCGAGACGTTCTTCGAGTTCCTGGCCGAAGAGGTCCGCGGCTACCTGGCCCAGCTCGGCTTCCGCACCATCGACGAGGCCGTCGGTCACGCCGAGCTGCTCGACCTGGTGCCGGCGATCGACCACTGGAAGGCCAACGGGCTCGACCTGTCGCCGGTCCTGCACGTGCCCGACCTGCCGGCGGGCGCGGCCCGGCGGCGGATCCAGGCGCAGGACCACGGCCTGGCCAAGGCGCTCGACAACGAGCTGCTGAAGCTGGCCGAGCCGGCGCTGAAAGACGGCACGCCGGTGCGGGCCACCGTCGCGGTCCGCAACGACCAGCGCAGCGTCGGCGCGATGCTGGGCGGCGCGGTCGCCCGGCGGTTCGGCGGCGACGGGCTGCCCGACGACACGATCGAGCTCGACCTGGTCGGCACCGGCGGCCAGTCGTTCGGGGCGTTCCTGCCGCGCGGCGTGACCATCCGGCTGCACGGCGACGCCAACGACTACGTCGGCAAGGGCCTGTCCGGCGGCCGGGTCATCGTGCGCCCGCACGTCGACGCGCCGTTCGAGGCGGAGACCCAGATCATCGCCGGCAACACCATCCTCTACGGCGCGACCGGCGGCGAGCTGTTCCTGCGGGGCCGGGTCGGCGAGCGGTTCGCGGTGCGCAACTCCGGCGCCACCGCTGTGGTCGAGGGCGTCGGCGACCACGGCTGCGAATACATGACCGGCGGCACCGTCGTCGTGCTCGGCCCGACCGGGCGCAACTTCGCCGCCGGCATGTCCGGTGGCACCGCCTACCTGTGGCAGGCCGACACGACCCGGGTCAACCCGGAGCTGGTCGAGCTGACCCCGCTCACCGACGACGAGCAGGTCACCCTCCAGGAGCTGGTGCAGCGGCACTTCGAGGAGACCGACTCGGCCGTCGCCGAAGACCTGCTCAAGCGCTGGCCGGAAGCGGCCCGCGAGTTCACCGCCGTCGTGCCGCGCGACTACAAGCGCGTCATGTCGGTCATTCGGGCCGCCGAGGCTGCCGGCCATGACGTCGACGCGGCTGTCATGGAGGTAGCACGTGCCTGATCCGCAAGGTTTCCTGCACCACGACCGTCAGCTCCCCGCGCGGCGGCCGGTGCCGGTCCGCATCCAGGACTGGCGCGAGGTCTACCCGTCGGCCGACGACGGGCTGATCCGCGAGCAGGCCACCCGCTGCATGGACTGCGGCATCCCGTTCTGCCACCACGGCTGCCCGCTGGGCAACCGCATCCCGGACTGGAACGACCTGGTCCGCACCGGGCAGTGGGCGGGTGCGGCCGAGTCGCTGCACGCGACCAACAACTTCCCGGAGTTCACCGGCCGGCTCTGCCCCGCGCCGTGCGAGGCCTCCTGCGTGCTCAGCATCGCCGGCGGCGCGGCGGTGACGATCAAGCAGGTCGAGGTGGAGATCGCCAACCGGGCGTTCGAGCTCGGCCTGGTGACGCCGCAGCCGGCCGGGCACGCGTCCGGCAAGCGGGTCGCGGTGGTCGGCTCGGGCCCGGCGGGCCTGGCCGCGGCACAGCAGCTCGCCCGCGCCGGGCACGCCGTCACGGTCTTCGAGCGCGACGACCGGGTCGGCGGCCTGATGCGCTTCGGCATCCCCGACTTCAAGCTGGAGAAGGAGCACATCGACCGGCGGCTCGAGCAGCTCGTCGCCGAGGGCGTGGTCTTCGAGACCGGCGTCAACGTCGGTGTCGACGTCACCGCCGACCAGCTCCGCGCCGAATACGACGCGGTGCTGCTGGCCTGTGGCGCGCTGCTGAGCCGCGACACGCCGGCGACACCGGGGCGCGGCCTGCGCGGCGTACACCTGGCAATGGATCATCTCGTGCCCGCCAATCGGGTGGCCGCCGGGCTCCAGCAGACCACGCCGATCGACGCCGCCGGCAAGCACGTCGTGATCATCGGTGGCGGCGACACCGCGGCCGACTGCCTCGGCGTCGCCCACCGGCAGGGCGCCGCGGCGGTCTACCAGCTCGACCTCTACCCGGAGCCGCCCGCGGTCCGCGACGAGGCCCGCGACCCGTGGCCGACCTGGCCGTGGATCCTGCGCAACTACCCGGCACACGAAGAGGGCGGCGAGCGCGACTTCGCGGTCGGCGTGCAGGAGTTCGTGCACGACGGCACCGGCGCGGTGCGGGCGGTGCGGATCGCCGAGGTGTCGGTGACCAAGGTCGACGGTCACCGCCGCATCCACATCGTCCCGGGGACCGAGCGCGAGCTGCCGGCCGACCTGGTGCTGCTGGCCATCGGTTTCGACGGCACCGAGCCGCAGCCGCTGCTCGACCAGTTCGGGCTCGACCGCAACCAGCGCGGCGCGATCGACGCCCGCCCCGACTGGCAGACCGGCACCGACGGTGTGTTCGTCGCGGGCGACATGCACCGCGGCGCCTCGCTGATCGTGTGGGCGATCGCGGAGGGCCGCGCGGCCGCGTCGGCGATCCACTCCTACCTGGGCGGCGAGGGCGAGCTGCCGACGCCGGTGGACCCGGCCGCGGAGCCCCTCGCGGCCTGATCCACTGTCATTAAGTGAATACGCTACGTGATCGGATTTGGACCTTCGGCACGGATCACCCGAGGTGCCGTCGGCGGGGCTGCGCGAGTAGGCTCGCTGACGGTCACCGGCGGTAGATGACGGCGGTGACGGCAACTGTTCGGATTCCCGACAGAAGCCGGTTACGAGGACGATCCGGGAAAGAGACTAGCCTCATGGGCGTGACACGCCGCGCGAAAATTGTCTGCACGCTTGGGCCCGCAGTCGCATCACCAGAGCGGATTCGCGGTCTCGTAGACGCCGGGATGGACGTGGCACGGCTCAACTTCAGCCACGGCGACCACGCCGACCACGAAGCGGTCTACAAGCTCGTGCGCGAGGCCGCCGACGCGGCCGGCCGCGCGGTCGCGATCCTCGCCGACCTGCAAGGCCCGAAGATCCGCCTCGGCCGCTTCGCCGACGGCCCGCACATCTGGCGCACCGGCGACTCCGTCGTGATCACCAGCGACGACGTCGAGGGCACCGCCGACCGGGTCTCCTGCACCTACAAGAAGCTGCCGCAGGAGGTCAAGCCCGGCGACCGGTTGCTGATCGACGACGGCAAGGTCGCGGTCGAGGTCACCGAGGTCACCGGCAACGACATCCGGGTGCTCGTGATCGAGGGCGGCCCGGTCTCCAACAACAAGGGCGTCTCGCTGCCCAACGTCGCGGTGAGCGTGCCGGCGATGTCCGAGAAGGACACCGAAGACCTGCGCTTCGCGCTGCGCCTCGGCTGTGACCTGGTGGCGCTGTCGTTCGTCCGCTCGCCCGACGACGTCAAGCTGGTCCACCACATCATGGACGAGGTCGGCGTGCGCCGCCCGGTGCTGGCCAAGGTGGAGAAGCCCGAGGCCGTCGAGCGGCTCGAAGAGATCGTCGACGCGTTCGACGGCGTCATGGTCGCCCGCGGCGACCTGGGCGTCGAGCTTCCGCTCGACCAGGTTCCGCTGGTGCAGAAGCGCGCCGTGCAGATGTGCCGCGAAGACGCCAAGCCGGTCATCGTCGCCACCCAGATGCTCGACTCGATGATCGAAAACGCCCGCCCGACCCGCGCCGAGGCCTCCGACGTCGCCAACGCGGTGCTCGACGGCGCCGACGCGCTGATGCTCTCCGGCGAGACCAGCGTCGGCAAATACCCGGTGCTCGCGGTCAGCACGATGGCGAAGATCATCTCGACCACCGAGGGCGGCGGCATGCCGGTGCCCCGGCTCCAGCACGACCCGCGCACCCACGGCGGCGCGCTCACCATCGCGGCCTCCAACGTGGCCCGCGCGGTCGGCGCCAAGGCCATGGTCGCGTTCTCGCAGACCGGCGACACGGTCCGCCGCCTCGCCCGGCTGCACTGCGAGCTGCCGCTGCTGGCCTTCACCCCGGTCTCCGAGGTGCGTGCCCAGCTCGCGCTGTGCTGGGGTGTGGAAACCTTCCACATGCCGTTCGTGCAGCACACCGACGACATGTTCCGCCAGGTCGACCAGGCGCTGCTGGGCCTCGGCCGGGCCGAGCCGGGCGACTACGTGGTGGTCGTCGCCGGCAGCCCGCCCGGCACTCCCGGCTCGACCAACACGCTGCGCGTCCACCTGATCGGCTCGCTCGTCGACCCCGCCACCGTGGCCCGCCACACCCCGTGACCGGAGACGTCCCCATGCCCGATGGCGTGGCCTCCGGGCAGGCGGCCGTCGACTACCTGATCAGCCTGCTCGACCTGGAACGGCGCGACGACCACACGTTCGTCGGCATCACCCCGGTCGTCGGGCTCCAACGGGTCTACGGCGGCCACGTGGCCGCCCAGGCCCTGGTGGCCGCCGGCCGCACGGTCGACCCGAGCCGCACGGTGCACTCGCTGCACGGCTACTTCGTGCGGCCGGGCGAGTCGGGCCAGCCGATCGAATACCAGGTCGAGAACATCCGCGACGGCCGCTCGTTCTCGGTCCGCCGCTCGGTCGCGGTCCAGAACGGCAAGACCATCTTTTTCATGTCGGCGTCCTTCCACCGGCACGAAGAAGGCCTGGACCACCAGGCGCCGGCGCCGCTCGCGGTGCCCGGCCCCGAGGAACTGCCGACGATGCGGGAGAAGCTGGCCCGCTACCCGGAGCGGCTCGGCATCTGGACCGCGGCCCCTTGGCCGCTCGACGTCCGCTACGTCGGCGAGCCCGGCTGGGTGCCACCCGGCGACCGCCTGCCCGATCCGCACCAGCGGGTCTGGATGCGGATCGACGGCAAACTGCCCGACGACCCGCTGCTGCACGCCTGCGCGCTGGCCTACGCCTCCGACATGACGCTGCTCGACTCGGTCCTGTCGGTGCACGGCGAGGTCTGGGGCCCGGGCGGCGTGATCGGGGCCAGCCTCGACCACGCGCTGTGGTTCCACCGCCCGTTCCGGGCCGACGAATGGTTCCTCTACGACTGCTGGAGCCCCTCCGCCTCCGGCGGCCGCGGCCTGGCAACGGGCCGCATGTTCACGGTCGAGGGCGCCAACATAGCGACGGCGGTCCAGGAGGGCCTGCTCCGCCGCGTGGGTGCATGATCCTTTCGTTTCTATCCACCCGATAGGCTTAGTGCCATGCGATTGTCCGCACGGGTCGACTACGCGCTACGCGCGATGGCGGAACTGGCCGCGAGCGCGGACCGGAACGACGGCCCCACGCCGATGACGGCGGAGCAGGTGGCGAAGGCACAGGACATCCCACCCAAGTTCCTGGAGAGCATCCTGTTGCAGACCCGCCGGGCGGGGCTGGTGCACGCCCAGCGGGGCCCTGAGGGTGGCTATTGGCTGGCCCGGCCGGCCCGCGAGATCACGCTGGGGCAGGTGATAAGGGCGATCGACGGCCCGCTGGCCAACGTCCGCGGCCAGCGCCCGGAAGACCTGGGCTACCGGGGCGCCGCGGCGGCGCTCCAGGAGGTCTGGATCGCCCTGCGGGCCAGCGAGCGCGAGATCCTCGACCTGGTCTCGATCCACGACGTGGCAAACGGCAAACTGCCCGACCGCGTACGCGACCTGACGGCCGACCCGGCCGCCTGGGCCTGATCTTTTCGACCGTTCTGTCCGGGGCTGGGTCGGTGGTGGTGGCGGTCTGGGCTTGATCCCGACTGTTCGGTCCGGGCCTCGGCCGGCGGTCCTGGCCTTTCGGTCTGATGCCGCCCGCTCGGTCGGTGGCCCGGGTCCGCGGTCCTGGCTGCCTCGGCCCGATTTCGCCCCTGGTTGGAGGCCCGGGCCGGCGGTCCTGGCGGTTGCCGTTGCTTTGCAACGAGGCTGGGTGGCCTTGCATTGGCCCGCGGCGGTGCCGACCCTCTTGTCGCGGCCTACATGACAAATCATGTGGCTACATGTTTTGTTATGTAGGGCCTGCGCGGACATGCCCTACCGCGGCGAGATCGGCCGCGGGTCGCAGGCCGGGCTCCACCGAGCGCGCCAGTCCGCGTCGGCGGCTCATTTGCTGCTCGACCTGGCCGCGCAGCAAATAGGGCCACGGCAATCGCGATCGGAGACCGGCGCAGGGGCTGCCGTCGCCGGGCACTCAAGGGCCGGAAGTTGGCCCACGACGGTCCGGAGGTCGCATCTCGGACCGCCGCGGGTACGGACATCGAACCATCTCCGGCCCGGCTCCGATCCCGATTGACCGGTTGCGTCTGATCGACGGTTCCGTGCCCAACGTCCCCGCCGTCCCTTTCGGCCCTGCTGAGCGGCCCGCCGCCCAGGTCTCTCGCTCTGCTGCCAAATAGGCGACACCTCCTCCCGGGGGTGAGGCCTAGCTGGCAACGGCCTACTGCGCCAGGATCTCGGTCGCGGTGCTGGCGAGCAGGTCCCACACGGCGTCCACATGGGACTCCTCGGTTTGTGGCGCCCCGATCGCGAGGCGCAGGACGTAGGCGCCGTTGACCTTGGTGTGGGTCAGGTAGAAGCGGCCCGTCGCGTTGACCCGCTCGAGCAGGGCCTCCGATGCCTCGTCGCCGGCGCGTAGCCGGAAGCAGACCAGCGAGAACGGGTGCGGCGCCACGATTTCGAAGCGGTCGTCGGCGGCCACCGACGCCGCGAACCGCTGTGCCAGCGAAACCCCGGATCGGATGTGGTCGCGCAGGCCGGCGGCGCCGTACCAGCGCAGCACGAACCAGAGCTTGAGCGACCGGAAACGGCGGCCGAGCGGCACGCTCCAGTCGCGGTAGTCGATCACCGCGCCGGTCTCCGTGGCCGCGTTGCGCAGGTATTCCGGCATCACCGTGAGGGCGGAGACCAGGGCCTCGCGGTCGGCTACCCAGAAGGCGTCGCAGTCGAAGCCGGTCAGCAGCCACTTGTGCGGGTCGAAGCAGTAGGAGTCGGCGTATTCCAGGCCAGCGTGGCTCCACCGCAACTCCGGGCAGACCGCGGCCGCGCCCGCGTAGGCGGCGTCGACGTGCAGCCAGACGCCGAACTCCTGGCAGATCCGGCCGATCTCCGGCAGCGGGTCGACCGCGGTGGTCGACGTGGTGCCGATTGTCGCCACGACGACCGCCGGCCGGGCGCCCGCGGCCACGTCGGCCGACAGCGCGGCGCGCAGTGCCGCCGGGTCCATCGCCAGCGTGGCCTGGTCGACCGCGATCTGCCGGACGGCCGCGGAACCGATCCCGGCGATCCGGGCCGCCTTCTCGATCGACGAGTGCCCCTGGGTCGAGGTGTAGACCGTGTAGCGCGCCGAGCCGATCCCGTCGGTGCGCCACGCACCGCCGCCGGCGCGGTGCAGCCCGGCCAGGGTCGCGACCAGCGCCGCCGACGACGCCGAGTCCTGGATCACGCCGCCGCCGGTCGAGGTCGACCGGAACCGCGCCGGCAGGTCGAGCAGCGTGGCCAGCCAGTCGAGCATCACCGTCTCGACCTCGGTCGCGGCCGGCCCGGTGGCCCAGAGCATGCCCTGCACCCCGAGGCCGGCGCCGACCAGGTCGCCCAGCACGCTCGGCCCCGACGTGTTGGCCGGGAAGTAGGCGAAGAACCCCGGGTGCTGCCAGTGCGTCATCCCGGGCAGCACCACCCGGTCGAGGTCGGCGCGCAGCCCGGCGAAGCCGTCACCCTCCGAGGGCGGGTCGGAGGGCAGCCGCGCGGCCACCGCACCCGGTGGGTCGGTCGGCCGGACCGGGAGCGAACCCACCGACTCCCAGTAGTCGGCCACCCAGTCGACCAGGTCGTGCCCGTGCCGGCGGAACTCGTCGGCGGTCATGTGCCCTGCCATGGGTTGAGTCGATCAAGCATCACCCCCGTCGCGCAACACGGTCGCGAAGAACGCCGCTATGTCTCCCGCCACCAGGTCGGGCTCCTCGACCGCGGCGAGTGCCCGCCGCGCGGGAACACCGTGCGGCGGCGGACCTCGTAGAGCCGGGACGACCACGACGGCGGCGGCAGCCCCTCGGGCACGAACTCGTTGGCGAACGCCGCGATCGCGGTCGGGACGGCCACCCGCGTGCCCGGCCCGACGGATGGGCCGTGCCAGCGGTTGTCGTAGTAGTCGCGGATCGACGTGGTGATCGACCCGGTCGCCCAGTAGATCGTGAGCAGCGTGAGCAGGAAGTCGCGGCCGAACCGGCCCGAGACGTCGCCGCCGGTGTCGCCCCAGGACCGCCACTTCTCCACGATCCAGGCGGCCAGCCCGGCGGGGGAGTCGGTCAGCCCGTAGCCCAGCGTCTGCGGCCGGGTGCTCTGGATCGCCGAGTAGCCCCGCTCGGTGCTGTCCCACGCCGCCACCTGGTCGGCATAGGCCCGCTCAGCCTCGCTCAGCGGCGCCGAACCCGGCCCGAGGTAGGGCGAGACCTCCGGCGTGGTCAGATGGATGCCAGTGACCCGCTCAGGCTCGGTGAGCGCCATCCAGGTCGCCACCCCGGCACCGAAGTCGCCGCCGTGCGCGCCGTAGCGGGGATAGCCCAGCGTGGCCATCAGCCCGTGCCACAGCCCGGCGACGTCGCGTGTGGTGACGGCGTGGCCGGCGGGACGCGGCGTGAAGCCGTAGCCCGGCAGCGACGGCACCACGACGTCGAACGCCGGCCCGGCGATGCCGTGCGCCACCGGATCGGTCAGCCGTGACACCAGCGGCAGCAACTCGACGAAGGCGCTCGGCCAGCCGTGGGTCAGCACCAGCGGCACCCCACCGCCGCCGACCGCCCGTTGGTGGACGAAATGGATCTCGACCCCCGAAACCGAGGCGACGAACTGGGGGTATGCGTTCAAGCGGCGTTCGGCGTCGCGCCACGAGAACCCGGACGCCCAGTAGTCGAGCAGATCGCGCAGGTAGCCCAGATCGGTGCCCTGCTCCCAGGGCGCCCCGGGCGCGGGCGGCGGCCAGCGCGTGGCCCGGATCCGGGCCCGCAGGTCGTCGAGCACGGCGTCGGGGACATCGACGAGAAATGGCCGCGTCATGCACCGAACGCTAGTTCTAAGGTGTGACAGTGCAGCTGACTCCGCTCGACGACGCCCTCACCGAGCGCTTACTGGCGGTGGCCGTCGCCGAGGCCACGCCCGAAGAGGTCATCCCGCCGGTCGAGGGCCCACCGGGCTGGACCGGCTCCCGCCAGGAGTTCTTCCGGGCGTTCCACCGCGAGCGCCAACCCGGCCTTGCCGGCCCGTTGCGCACGGTGATGTTCGCGATCGACGTCGACAGCACGATCGTCGGCATGATCCGGCTGACCCTCGACGACGACGGTCACACCGCCGAGACCGGCATGTGGCTGGCCCGCTCGGCCCGCGGGCAGGGGCTGGGCACCAAAGCCCTCACAGCCCTCCTCGACGAGGCCCGGCGCGCCGGCGCGCGTACCGTCAGAGCCGACACGACGCCCGCGAACCGGGCCGCGCAGGCGGTGCTGAGCCGCGCGGGCGCGGCGCTCGAACCGCGCGGCGACAAGGTTTACGCACGGTTGGAGCTCGGCTCATGAAGGTCACCATCGTCACCGGCGGATCCCGCGGCATCGGGGCGGCCACCGCCCGCAGGCTCGCGGAGGCCGGCCATGCCGTGGCGGTCGGTTACCGCAGCGACGCGGGCGCCGCGAAGACAGTGGTCGACCAGATCACCGGAAACGGCGGCCGGGCACGCGCGATCGCCGTCGAGACCGCCGACGCCGCACAGGTCGAGAAGCTCTTCGCCGAGGCGGCCGAGACGCTCGGCCCGGTCACCGGCCTGGTCAACAACGCCGGCGTCGGCAGCCGGATCGGCCGCTTCGCCGATCTCGACGAGGCCGACCTGCGCCGGGTCGTCGAGGTCAACGTCGTCGGCGCCATCCTCTGCGCCCGCGAGGCCGCCCGCCAGCTCAAGAGCGGCGGCGCGATCGTCAACGTCTCCTCGGCGGCCGCGACGCTCGGCAGCCCGTTCGAATATCCGCACTACGCCGCCAGCAAGGCGGCCCTCGACGCGCTCACGCTGGGCCTGTCCAAGGAGCTCGGTCCCGAGGGGATCCGGGTCAACACGGTGTCACCGGGAATCATCGACACGGACTTCCACGGGAGCCAGAGCGGCGAGCCCGGGCGGGCCGACCGGCTGGGCCCGAACGCCCCGCTCGGCCGCGCCGGCCAGCCCGACGAGGTCGCCGCGGCCATCGCGTGGCTGCTCAGCGACGAAGCGTCCTATGTGACCGGTGCGACGATCCGGGTCGCTGGCGGACGGTGACGTTACTCAAACGTTACATGGAAATACATCGTTGGAGACTTGTCTTCACCTTGATCTACAAGGGTTAATCGACGGGCAGCAACCCTTCAACCCGGGAATTCGGTCTTCGGCGAGCCGAGCATCCGGGCCATCACCGCATACGGAGGAGCGCCTTCGTGCCCGTCATTCGCCGATCTTTCAGACCTCTGATCAGCCTCGCAGCCAGCCTCGCCCTGGTGCTCGGCGTGCTTGTCGCGGGCCCCGCGCCCGCCCGCGCCGCAGCCGCACCCGGTGAGCCCTACAACGTGCTGGTCTTCTCGAAGACCGCGGGCTTCCGGCACGACTCGATCCCGGCGGGCATCGCCGCGATCCAGCAGCTCGGTGCTGAGCACAACTTCTCCGTGACGGCCACCGAGGACGCGGCGGCCTTCACCGACGCCAACCTCGCCACCTTCGCCACCGTCGTCTGGCTCTCCACCACCGGCGACGTGCTCAACGCCGACCAACAGGCGGCCTTCGAGCGCTACATCCGGGCCGGTGGCGGCTACGTCGGCGTGCACGCGGCCTCCGACACCGAATACGACTGGGCCTGGTACGGCCAGCTCGTCGGTGCCTACTTCTCGGCGCACCCGAGCAACCAGAACGCCACCATCAAGGTCGAGGACCCGGCGCACCCGTCGACCGCGGGCCTGCCGCAGAAGTGGAACCGCTTCGACGAATGGTACAACTTCCGCACCAACCCGCGGGGCACCGTACACGTGCTGGCCAGCCTTGATGAGACCAGCTACGCACCCGGTTCCGGCGCGATGGGCGCCGACCACCCGACCGCGTGGTGTCAGGACTTCGACGGTGGCCGTTCCTGGTATACGGGCAGCGGGCACACCATCGAGTCCTACTCGGAGCCCAACTATCTCAACCACCTGCTCGGTGGCATCGAGACCACCGCGGGCGTGGTCGACGCCGACTGCTCGGCCAGCAAGACCAGCAGCTTCGAGAAGGTCACGCTGGACAGCAACACGCAGAACCCGATGGAGCTCGACGTGGCGCCCGACGGCCGGGTGTTCTACGCCGAGCGCGACGGGCGGCTCCAGGTCATCTCGCCGACCACCGGCCTGACCACGACCGCGGCCACGCTCGACGTGTTCACCGGCAACGAAGACGGCCTGATCGGCGTACGCCTGGATCCAGATTTCGCCACCAACAACTGGATCTATCTTTACTACGCGCCGGACGGCGGGGCGCCGCGCAACTACGTGTCGCGCTTCACCGTCAGTGGCAACACCGTCGACCTGGCCACGGAGAAGGTGATCCTCCAGGTCGACACGCAGCGCAACACCTGTTGCCACGCGGGCGGCAGCATGGTCTTCGACAGCGCCGGCAACCTCTACCTGGCCACCGGTGACAACACCAACCCGTTCGAGTCCAACTCGTTCAACCCGATCGACGAGCGGCCGGGTCGGCAGGACTTCGACGCGCAGCGGTCCGCGGGCAACACCAACGACCTGCGCGGCAAGGTGATCCGGATCCACCCGGAAGACGACGGGACCTACACGATCCCGGCGGGCAACCTGTTCCCGGTGGGCACCGCGCAGACCCGTCCCGAGATCTTCGCGATGGGCTTCCGCAACCCGTTCCGGCTCGGCATGGACCCGAAGACCGACACGCTGGTCCTCGGTGACTACGGCCCGGACGCCGGCGCCGCCGACCCCAACCGGGGTCCGGAGGGGACGGTCGAGTGGAACATCGTGGCGCAGCCCGGTTTCTACGGCTGGCCCTACTGCCACGGCAACAACTACGCCTACAACGACTACACGTTCCCGAGCGGCCCGAGCGGCGCGAAGTTCAACTGCGCGGCGATCGTCAACGACTCGCCCAACAACACCGGCCTGCGTAACCTGCCGCCGGCGATCGCACCGACCATCGACTACGACTACAGCGGCAACCCGCTGTTCCCGGAGATCGGTGGCGGCGGCGCGCCGATGGGTGGCCCGGTCTACCGCTACGACGCGGCGAGCACGTCCGACCGCAAGTGGCCGGCCTACTACGACGGCAAGGCCATGTTCGGTGAGTGGAACCAGAACAAGATGTACACGTTCCAGCTCTCCGACGACGCACACTCCGTGGTCGACATCAACCAGTTGCTGACCGGGATGTCGTTCCTGCGGCCGATGGACTTCGAGTTCGGCACCGACGGCGCGCTCTACATGATCGAGTGGGGCACCGGGTTCGGCGGCAACAACGACGACTCCGGCATCTACCGGATCGACTACGTCGCCGGCGACCGGGCACCGATCGCCGTCGCGTCCGGGACACCCACGTCCGGGCCGAGCCCGCTGACCGTCCAGTTCTCCAGCGCCGGGTCGCGTGACCCGGACGAGGAGGAGATCACCTACGCCTGGACCTTCGGTGACGGGGGCACGTCAACCGAACCCAACCCGTCGCACACGTACGCGGCACCCGGCGACTACACCGCACAGCTCACGGTCACCGACCCCGGCGGCCGCACCGCGGTGGCCAACGTGCCGGTCACGGTGGGCAACACGGCACCGACCGTGTCGATCACGTTCCCGCCCGACGGTGGCTTCTTCAACTGGGGCGACCAGGTCGAATACACGGTCACCGTGACCGACCCGGAAGACGGCACGATCGACTGTGCCCGGGTGAAGCTCCAGTACTACCTGGGTCACGACGAGCACGCCCACCCGTTGCAGAGCCAGATGGGCTGCACCGGCACGATCCAGACGGCGCTCGCCTCCGGCCACGGTGCCGACGCCAACGTGTTCGGCGTGTTCGAGGCGACCTACACCGACAACGGCGGTGTCGGCGGCTCCAGCCCGCTCACCGGTCGCGACCTCGAGCAGCTCCAGCCCAAGCGCAAGCAGGCGGAGTATTTCGCGGAGACCGGCCGGGCACCCAACGGCATCGGCGGCGGCGACCCGGGCGTGCAACGGGAGACCACCGCCGACAGCCAGGGCGGCTTCCAGAACATCGGCTTCATCGAAGACGGTGACTACTGGACGTTCGACCCGGCCAACCTGACCGGCATCACCAGCCTGCGGTTCCGCACCGCGTCGGCGGTCAACGGCGGCCGGATCGAGGTCAGGTCGGGAGCGGTCGACGGCACGCTGGTCGGCACCGTCGCGGTGCCGGGCACGGGCGGTTGGCAGTCCTACGTGGACACGACGCTGGCCCTGACCGACCCGCCGACCACCAGCGGGCCGCTGTTCTTCATCGCCCGCAACCCCGAGGGCGACACGGGCCAGGGTTCCGTGTTCAACGTCAACTGGGTCGACTTCCTCGGCCGCGGCGTGACCGACAACGCGCCGCCGGTGATCACCGCGTCCGGCAACCCGACGACCGGCACCACGCCGTTGGTCGTCGAGTTCAGTGGCACGGCCACCGACGAGGAGGGCGACAACCCGCTGACGTACGCGTGGGACTTCGGTGACGGCGGCACGGCCAACACGGCCAACGCCTCGCACACCTACACCACGCCCGGCACGTTCACGGCGACCCTCACCGTGACCGACAGCCGCGGCGCCAACGCGTACGCCACGGTTCCGGTCCGGGTCGAAGCGCCGAACACGTCCTGCTTCGGGGCGCGCTCGGACAACTTCGACGGCACCACGCTCGACCGTGACCGGTGGAGCACGATCGTCCGGGAGACCCAGGCCTACTCCGTCTCCGGTGGCGCGTTGCGGCTGCCGACCCAGGCGGCCGACCTCTACGGCACCCGGGCCGACGCCGGCAACATCGTGTTGCAGCCGACCCCCGGCGGTGCCTGGCAGGCCACCACCAAGGTGACCCTGCCGCTCACCGCCAACTACCAGCAGGCCGGGCTGATCCTCTACGGCGACGACGCCAACTTCGCCAAGCTCGACTTCCTGTTCGCCGATTACAAGCGGGTGGAGTTCATCCGCCAGACGGCCAGCGTGCCGCGCAACGAGGCGGCCGACAGCGCGCCGACCCCGACCGACATCACCACCGTGTTCCTGCGGCTGACGTCCGACGGCACCAACCTGACGGGTGCGTTCTCGACCGACGGCGTGACCTACACGCCGGCCGGCCGCTCCGCTTCGCTCGCCGGGATCAACAACCCCAAGATCGGGCTGTACGCGGTCAACGGCGGCACCGCCGCGCCGGTGACCGACGCCCAGTTCGACTGGTTCCAGATCTCGCCGGACGAGCTCGGTGAAGACGCCGACCCGAACGACGAGTTCGACGGCAGCGCACTCGACAAGTGCCGCTGGGACGCGGTCGTCCGCGAAGACGCCACCGCCTACCAGGTCGGCGGTGGGCAGCTCACGATCAACGTGCCCAACGGCGACATCTACACCGGCAACAACACCGGGCCGACCAACTTCATCCTGCAGGGCGCGCCCGCCGGAGACTGGACGCTGGAGACCAAGGTCGACGGCAGCCAGCTCAGCGAGCAATACCAGCAGGGCGGATTGATCGTGTACGGCGACGACGACAACTACATCAAGTTCGACTTCATCGCCGACAACACGGTCGGCCAGCCGGTCGCGCGGCGGATCGAGTTCCGCAGCGAGATCGCCGCTGTGGTGCAGAACCCGCAACCGCAGGTCACCAACCTGACCAACGCGGTGTGGTATCTGCGGCTGGCCAAGGTGGGCGACACCTATACGGCGTCCTACTCCGCGGACGGCACCACCTGGACCACGTTCCCGGAGACGCTGACCAACGCGGCGGTGGCGGGCGCGCCGAAGATCGGTGTGTTCAGCCTCGGTGCGGCGCAGACCGCGTCGAAGCCCATCTCGTTCGACTACTTCCACGTCTCGACGGGCGCTGAAGAGCCCGACGACACCACCGCCCCGGTGACGACGGCCGCGGTGTCGGGCACGGCGACCGCGGGCTGGTACACCGGTCCGGCGACGGTCACGCTGACGGCGGCTGACGAAGCCGGCGGCAGTGGGGTGGCCAGCACCGAATACCAGCTCGACGGGGCGACAACCTGGACGGCGTACGCCGGTCCGGTGGTCGTGTCCGGCGATGGTGCGCACGAGGTGCGGTTCCGCTCCACCGACGTGGCGGGCAATGTGGAGGCCGGCAAGTCGGTCGCGGTGAAGATCGACAGCACCGCACCGGTGACCGCGGCGACCTTCGCTCCGGCGACCGACGACGGCTGGCACAACGGTGCCGTCCCGGTCACGCTGACGTCGACCGACGCCGGCTCCGGAGTGGCTTCCATCCAATACGCCTTGGACGGTGGCGCCTGGACGCCGTACACCGTGCCGGTTGATGTCTCTGGTGACGGCTCACACGAGTTGCTCTACCGGGCCACCGACACGGCCGGCAACGTGGAGACGCTCAAATCGGCGATCATCAAGATCGACGGCGTTCGCCCGACGGTCATCATCGGTGGCCTGGCCGACGGCCAGCTCTACGGTGACAGCCAGGACGTGCGGGTCACCTACCAGGCGGTCGACCCGACGTCGGGGCTGAAGAGCGTGGTCGGCACGCTCGACGGCGCGGCTTACCCGGCCAACAAGCTGCAGGCCATGTTCGAGCTTCCGCTCGGCCTGCACGACCTGACCGTGACCGCGACCGACAAGGCCGGCAACGTCACCACGTCGACCGTGCGGTTCTACGTCGCCACGTCGTTCCGCGACATGCAGTTCCTGCTCGACCGCTTCAAGGCGACCAGTTGGCTCACGCAGAAGGCGCACAAGCAGCTCGGGGCCAAGCTCCAGGCGGCGCGCGACGCCGAGGCCAACGGCAACGACAACAAGGCGATCAAGCAGTTGGTGGCGTTCCGGGAGCTCGCGTCGGACACGTCGCTGGTGC
This sequence comes from Asanoa ferruginea, assembly GCF_003387075.1. NCBI lineage: Bacteria > Bacillati > Actinomycetota > Actinomycetes > Micromonosporales > Micromonosporaceae > Asanoa > Asanoa ferruginea. Next base: position 8,637,285 of record NZ_QUMQ01000001.1, on the reverse strand, counting down.
CCAACGCGGAGGTGCGGGCCGTCCTGGTCCGCGACGCCGACGCGATGATCGTGCGGCTGGGCGGCACGCCGCCCAACGGTGCGGGCAAGAAGGCCAACGGCGGCAAGTCGCTGGCCGGCACCGGTCGCGTCGACGGTGATCCGGCCCGGCAGGTCGCCGGCGGACCGCTGAAGTAGTGAGGAGGCCCGGGATGAGGGTGTTACGACTCGCCGCCGCCGCCGCCGTTGTGGTGGCCGCACTGATGGCCCTCGTCCCGGGCCTGCCCGCTTACGCGCACGACGGACCCGTCACGCTCGACGTCGCCGGCGACGGCGCGGGGGGCGTGACGGTCCGGGCGCTCTACACGCAGGACAAGCATCCGGTCGAGACGGGCGTCCGGCTGGTGTTGACCGCGACCGGCGAGGGCGGCCGGACGGTCGGGCCGATCCAGCTCAACCCGTCGGCCGAGGGGCGTGGTTTCTACACCAGCGGCGCGGTGCTGACGCCGGGTTCGTGGAACGTGGCGGTGACCGCGCCGGCGCCACACGCCGGCAAGGCATCGGCCAAAATCGAGGCCCGGGTCGCGCAGCAGATGCCGCCGGTGCCGCCGGCCGAACGCAAGGCGAGTTCCGCGCTGACCGGCCGTTTTGGCTGGTTGTGGTGGCTGGGCGGGGTTGTCCTCGTGGTTCTCGTCCTCGGCGCGATCGCACAGTCCCGCACGCGGCGGCGGGTTTAGGCGTCGTTAGCCGTGCCGGCCGTGATCAGTCCACTGTCGGCCATTGATAGTCTCCTTCCCGTCATCGGGGGAGGGTGAGCCAATGAGCATGCCGGGCATCGATCCGTCCGGGCTGGGCCGGTCGCTGGAAGAAGCGATGCGGCTGTTGAACCAAGCCAGTGGCGGGGGTACGCCGCCGGCTGATGCGCCACCACTCGAGCTCTTCGGGCACGGCTCGGCCGCCGACGGCCAGGTGGAGGCGGAGGTGTCGGCCTTCGGCCGGCTCGAGTCGCTCGTCATCGACCCGCGGCTGTTGCGTGCGGGTGGTGCCGACGTCGCGGAGTTCGTCGTGGAGGCCGTGCGGGCGGCGCAGGACGACGAACGGACCCGACGGACCGCGGCAGTGGGCACACCCGACACCGCGGCCCTGACCAAGCAGCTCGAGCGCGTCTCCGAAGACGCCTACCGCGGCTTCAACAAGATGATCGGCGACCTCGACGCCATCACGCGACGGATGGACCGGGGCTGACGCGATGTCCGACGGGATCCGGGTCGACATCATGGCGCTGCGCTCCGCGGCCGGCTCGCTCGGTGCGACCGGCCAGCAACTCGGCACGTCGGTGACCGGCCTCGACGGCACCGTCACCGGCTCCGGCAACCCCTGGGGCTCCGACGAGGCCGGCTCCATCTTCGGCGCGGTCTACGTCGAGGTGCTGACCCACGCCCTCGACTGCTACCGCTCGATGGCCGACCAGTTGCTCGAGGCGTCGGAGAACCTCAACTACGAGGCCGACTCCTACGAGCAGGTCGAGACCGAGAACACCGACCTCTTCACCAGGATGGAGCTGCCCAGTGGGCCTGCAGCTGCCATCTGAGCTCGCCGAGGCGCTGGGCTGGGTCGGCTTCACCTGGCCCACCGCCGACGAGGAGCTGTTGTTCCAGGCGTCGCAGATGTGGATGACGTTCGCCGGCCAGTTGCGGGCTTCCGCCGGTCAGGCGGACGCGGGCGCGGCCCAGGTGTTCAGCACCAACAGCGGCGACGACGTCACGGCCTTCTCGGACCTGTGGCGGGGCGAAGAGGGCGCGCCTCGCCGCATCGCGGACGGCGCCGAGGCCGCCGAGCTCATCGGCATGGCGCTGCTGGTGATGGCGATCATCACGCTGACCCAGAAGATCCTGGTCATCGTCCAACTGACCATCCTGGTGGTCCAGGTGGCGATCGCGGTGGCGGCCGCGGTGCCGACGCTGGGCGCGTCGATGGCCGAGGTCCCGATCTCGATCGGCATCGCGCGGGCCGCGATCCAGCGCATCACCAAGGAGGTCGTCGAGAAGGTCACCAAGGAGATCATCCCGCGGCTCCTGAAGCGCGCGAAGACGTTGCTGCGCCGCTTCACCCGCAAGGGCAAGGGCCCCGGCGGCCGCGTGCCGCGCCCGCGCGGCGGCGTGCCCGGCCCGCACACCACGCCCCGCTACCACAACACCAAGCCGATGCTCGACAAATACAAGAACGAGCACCTGCCCGGCGGAGGCCCGTTCGCGACGCCGGTGCGCCGCCTCAGCCCCGAGGAGCTGGAGCAGCACCGCGTCTTCATCGACGACAACGGCATCATGCGAAGCGCCAAGGACGGCAAGCCGTTCGACACGCAGAACTCGAACACCGCCTTCAGCGGCAACAACCAGGCGATCTTCGTGATGGACAAGAACGGCAACATGTACGCGTCGACCTACCAGAAGGTCGGCGACTTCCACCACTCGACCCTGGGCGGCGGCCAGCCGGTTGCGTCCGCGGGAGAGCTGGTGGTCAAGGACGGTAAGGTCATCGAGGCGACGGCTCGCAGTGGCCACTACCAGCCCGACCCGAGCCACATGGCCAACCTCGACGCCGAGTTCAAACGCAACGGCCTCACCAACGTCCCGATCAAAGGCTGGGACGGCGGCCGGCTCTTCTAGGAGGAACCCGCACCATGACCACCGGCGCCTGGAAGGGCCACATCAACGGCATCCTCTACGGCATCCAGTTCGACCCGGCCCTCGACGACACGGTCGTGAACCGCGTCGCGGACGGGGTGGTGGGTGGCATGTATCCCGGCGACCGGGCCGTGACGCTGGACGCCGTCAACGAGGCGCTGCGCTCGTCGGGGCCGCTCAACGACGTCATGGAAACGCCGCACTCGGAGGAGAGCATCCGCGACTTCCTCGGCAAGCTCGCCGCGGCGCTCGCGGCCCGCGCCTGAGAGAGCAGGTGCGTTTGCGTCCTAGGGCACAGGCTGGGTGGCCTTGGCGCAGCAGTATCGCCCACTCCCTAACCATCAACCCCTGCAACGTAGGTCGATGATCGGATCCGGGAGAGCGAAATCGAAGTCACATCTGCTCTCTGGCCAGCGTGATCGACGAAGTAGTCACTTGAGAAGGTGAACGCCACTCCGTATCCTTCGTTCGTCCAAGATGGAACGACGGGAAAGAGGCTCGCGGCGTGGCCACGGTCGTGACGGCAGACGAAGGGCCGTTCACCTATGTCGGGGTGGCGGCATATGGAGGGTTTATTGAGCTGGCATCGGAAATCTCTGCTGCGCAGTATCTCTCTTTTGCGCGCGCCGACTATGCCTCGGGCCTGGAACAGGGATTGGTCAACGCGCTAGGCAACGCCAAGCGATCGTTTCATCTGATGATCGACACAGTTCTGCACAACTACGGGCTGCTTGCGTGCAACAAGCGCTTAAGCTTCGCCGCCAAACTCCAGTTGTTGGACTCTTGCGATCTCATCTCGCTCCGGATCCTTCGAAAGTTGAACGTCGAGCGCAACATCATGGAGCACGAGTACAGGCTGCCTCCTTCGGAGGTCGTAAGCGACGCCATCGATGTGTGCCAGCTGCTCCACCTTGCCATCGACAGGCTTTGCGAGATTGTGCCCCTCGACGCTACGGTCGGCATGCGTGACTCAGGCATCCACGCTGTGTTTCACCTCGATCAGACGGCTGGGAGAATCACGGTTACGGAATTGTTGAGTCCGAACCTGATGAAATCACGTGACGGGCAGTCCGACTACGTAATGCCGCTCGTGTCTGCAGGCGAGCTCCGTGCTTCCCAGGGGACTCTGGCAAGGGAGCCACTGATCGATTTGCCGCTGAAATCTAGAACCGTTAACGAGTGGCTGCCGTACTTGCGTGCTGTCCGCGAATGCGGAGCCTTTCTTTCTAGTCGTTGGCACGGTAGGTGAGTTGGTGAACCGGCGCTAGCACAACACCCATGGCTAGCCCATCGCTGAATGTCCGAGGCGGAAGGCGAGAAGACGTTGGTGCCGCTCAACACATGCGGCTAGCCAGAAAGCGTGCGGCTCTGGCCGAGGAACTCGCCCACAGGCGATTCGCGCAGCGAACGGTGCCGTCGTCGAGGTATTCCATCCACAGCGTGCCTTCGGCGTTCCAGCTATGTTGCACGATCGCGCGACGGTGAAGTCCAGCTCCCGCAACGAACCCGGGTGAGCCGCGAGGCGGCCGGTTCGCCGCCGTTACCTCATTGCGCGTGTCGGTCGAGCCGTCCCACCGCGGGGCAGTCCTTGGCACCGCAACGCTTCCACCATCCCGCAGGCAAAGGCCACGTTGGTCCGGCCCAGCTCGAGAAACGCGACGCTCAGCCGGTCGCTGTCGGTGGCGCCGGCCAGTCATTCTGCGCGGCGAGGTGCTCGGCGAACAGAGCGTCCGTCGCATCCCACACCGTCCGGGCGATGGCCTTCTCGTCGACGGTGCCGCCGTCGCTCCGGATCCCGTCGGTCAGGCAGTCCACGCCGACCCACACCACGACGTCGAACGGCTCCCGGGCAAGGGCCACCTGCGTTCGCAGGACCTCGACGACGCCGTAGTCGGTCACTATTGCGGACACCCTAACCAGGCGGCGCCGCCCGCCAGTCAACGGAGGCGGCGCCGCGCCGTGGCCGGCTAGGCGGTTAGCGTCATCCGGTCCGGCCACGCCAGGCCGAACGCGATCGGGCGGTCGGATGACGGGTGGCGGTAGCCGATGGCCACCACCGCGCCCTTCGGGATGGCCGCAGGACTGATCACCAATGCCCGTCCACTGCTGGAGAACACCCGATCCTGCCCGGCCGGGGCAGGCACGGAGAAGCAGGCCGAGCCGATCCTCACGTCGGCCGGCACGCCGGCCGCGGTCAGCGCCTCGCGGACCGCGCCCGGGTCGGCGAGTTGCTCGCGCGACAGCTCGAGGGTCACCGTGCCGTTCGCGTTGCTGACCACGGAGAACGCGGCCAGCTCCACCGGGGCCGCACTGCCCGGCTGGGCCGCGATCGGCGCCGCGGTGGGTGCGGAGCCACCCAGCGCCGGAATCGCCACGGCCAGCCCTGCGGCGAGCGACACCCAGGCCCCGGCAACCGCCGCCGGCGCCGCGAGGTGCCCGCGGCGATGATCTCCTCTGACGGAGTGTGCAGGTCGAGGCCGGACAGGTCGTCGGACACTACTTGAAGGACGTCTTCGTCTCTCACCGCTCGATCTCCTGGGTCTTCGCCGGTACGAGATGGTCGCGCAGCGTCGCGACGGCCCGGGACAGGTGAGCAGTGACGGTGCCCGAGGCGATCCCGAGCACCTGCGCGGTCGTCTCGGTGTCCAGGTCCAGGAACGTCCGCAGCGCGATCACCTCGTGTTGCCGGGCTGGCAGCCGCCGCAGCATCTCCAGCGGGGTCGCGTCGACGCCGCCGATGTCCAGGCCGGCCGCCACGTCGTGGTCGTCGGCCAGCGCGACCTCGCGCCGGCGCCGCCGCCACGTCGAAACCCGCACGTTCAGGGCCGTGCGGGACCACCCACGCCTGCGGGGCCGGGTGCCGGCTGACTTTCCGCCAGGACATCCAGGCTCTGGTGAACGCCTCGGCGACCAGATCCTCTGCACCCTGGCGGTCACGCGTGCCGGCCACCACCGCCTTTACACAGGCGGCGCGGTGGGCGCGGTAGAACTCTGCGAACTGCGCCTGCTCACTTCTCACATCCCGTACACGCCTAAGATCCGCGAGCCACTTACGCGGCCAGCGTGCGGCTCAGGCCGCGGAACTCGGCCACCAGCCGTTCGCCGCAGCGGACCGTGACGTCGTAGATCCCGGACCGGCCGGCGCGATGGCGTTCGACCGCCGTGGCGGTCAGGCGTTCGCCCTCGCGGGCGGGTGATACGAACACGATCTCCGCTGACGCCGCCACGGTGACCGCGCCCGGGTAGTTGCAGGCGCCCGCGAACGCGGAGTCCGCGAGCAGGAAGATGAACCCGCCGTGGGCGATGCCGTGGCCGTTGACCATCAGGTCCGTCACGGTCATCTCCAGGACCGCGCGGCCCGGCTCCAGCTTCACGACCGACATCCCGAGCGACTCTGACGCCCGGTCGCGTGCGAACATCTCGGCGGCACCGTCCATCACCGCACCCTATGCGCATTCCGGCATCCCGCACAGCAGGGATAACGTTATCGCGCGTTCAGCTCAGGACGGTCCGCCGAAGCCGCATGCGACGAGCCCGGCCCGGCACGTTTCGCCGTCGACACGGCGCCGGCACCTCTGCCGCAGCCGGCGGTGACGGGCTCGGGCCGCCCGCCTCGGGCCAGCAGGTTGCCACGACCGCCGGTGATGGGCTCGAGCGCCGCCGGCGCTGCGCGGCCGGGCGTGTCGCGGAGGGGGCGGACCACGTCGTCGCGGCGTACATAACAAAACATGTAGCCACATGTTTTGTTGTGTACGCCCGCGCGGACCTACCCGCCCGCGGCGCGACACGCCCGGTGGTAGGCACGTGCCCCATCCGCCGAGGTCGCCCGCCGTGTGGCGCGGTTCGGGGCCAGGACGGCGCAGGCATCTCGCCCGACCGGCGAGCGATGAGTCTGGGGGCGCGCCTGGGGATCAGGATGGCGCTGGCAGTTCGCCCGAGCCGCGGGCGATGAGTCTGGGGGCGCGCCTGGGGATCAGGATGGCGCTGGCAGTTCGCCCGAGCCGCGGGCGATGAGCTCGACCGGCACCGTCACCGTCTGCACGGGCCGGGCCGGGTCCGCGGCCCGCGCGACCAGGAGGTCGATCGCCGTCCGGCCGATCACCGCCGTGTCCTGCGCGACCACCGTCAACCCGGGCCGCAGGATGTCAGCCAGCGGAAAGTCGTCGAACCCGACCAGCGCCAACCGCCCCGCATCGGCCCCGAGATAGCGCAGCGCCTCAATGGTCGTAGCCACGTTCCCGGTGATCAGCGCCGTCGCCGGCGACGCACCCGACAACACCGACGCCAACGCCGAAGCGACCCGCGCGGTCGTCACCACCCCCGGATGCACCATCCCGGTCAACGGCCCACCGCTGGCCGCGACACAGGCACGGAAGGCAGCCGCCCGCTCGCGCCCCGTGAAGATCCGCTCGTCGTCGCCGATGTAGGCGATCCGGCGATGCCCGTGCACCGAGAGCTGCCGATAAGCCATCCCTATCCCCGCGGCGTTGTCGGACAGCACCGCATCGGCCTCGACGCCGGCGCAGGGCCGGTCGACCGCGACCACCGCCAAACCCCCCGCCACCTCGGCGGACAGGTAGTCGTGACTAGGCCCTATCGGCTCGATGACGATCCCGTCCACCCGCCGCCGGCACATGGACATGACCGCCTCGCGCTCGCGGGCCTCGTCATCCTCCGTCGACATGGCCAGGACGCCGAGACCGCGCGCCCGCGCCGCGTTGTCGACCGCGGACAGCACCGGGTGCGCGTCGGCCAGATTGCGGACCGCGGCCCCGATCGTCCCGGACGTGCCCCGGCGGAGCTGCTGCGCCCGCTCGTCGGGCGCGTAATCCAGCGCGGTGATCGCCGCCTGGACGCGGCTGACCAGGTGCGCACCCACCGTCGGATCAGCGTTGACGACGCGGGACACGGTGCGCAGCGCGACGCCGGCCTCGCGGGCCACGTCCCGCATGGTCGGGCGCTTTCTGCGTACGCCGCTAACCCGATCGGTCATCGCCTGATCCTCCTCTTCGGACGCTCGCCAGAGCGACCCGACAACACTCTTGACACGTGAGTGAAACTTCCTATGCTTCGGGATAACGTTATCCCGGACTGATCAACTTGACTAGACCCAAACCCAGTCCCCAGGAGGACCCCTTGATACGGAAGCCGCTGCTAGCGGCGTGCGTCGCCGGTCTCCTCGCCCTCACCGCCGCATGTGGAAGCGGCGACGGCGGAGGGAACGAAAGCGGCGAGACCGCTCTGACCTACCTTGTCTTCGAAACGCCCAGCCTCGACGCGAAGTTCTGGGACGCCTCGATCGCCGCCGCCACCGCGCAGACCCCCGGCGTGAAGATCAACAAGATCGTCGCACCCAGCACCGACCGCGATGGCTACGCCAAGCAGCTCCAGCAGTCCGGTCAGTTCCCGGACCTGCTTCAGTCGATCACCCCGTCCAACTTCGTCGGCGCCGGGCTGCTCAAGCCCTACGACAAGACGTGGATCGACGCCAACTTCCTGCTGCCCTCGGCCAACTCGCTCAAGGGCGAGGTCTACATCCCGCCGACGAACTCGCAGATCGTGCCGCAGGTCTACTACAACAAGAAGCTGTTCGCGCAGGCCGGCATCGCCGCGGCGCCGAAGACCTGGGCCGAGTTCCTCGACGCCTGCGCCAAGCTCAAGGCCAAGAACATCAATCCGATCGAACTCGGTGGCGCCGACCCGTTCGCCGCGAGCATGCCCCTGGTCGGCATCATCTCCGCCGACATCCTCGGCAAGAACAAGAACTGGCTGCAGGACCGCTACGCCGACAAGGTGAAGTTCGCCGATCAAGACGTCGTCACGGCAGTGCAGAAGTACCGCACGCTCGTCTCCAGCGGCTACTTCGACAAGGGTGCCCTCGGCGTCAAATACGCCGACTCCATCACGCGATTCACCAGCGGCAAGTCGGCCATGTACCCGATGGGTAGCTGGTTCCTCGGCTCTGTACCCAAGGACACCGCCGACGACTTCGGCTCCTTCCCGTGGCCGACCGACGACGGCAGCGTCGTCGTCCCGTTCGTCGGCGGCGGCTCGATGGCCATCTCCGCGAAGGCCAAGGACACCGCGCTCGCCGAGAAGTTCGGCCAGGCCTGGTCGCTCAACCCGGCCAACCTCAAGGCGCTGATCGAGACCGACGGCGCGTTCCCGATGCTCAAGGGCAAGACCCTCGACGACTACGGCGTCACGGTGACCCAGGTCTTCAAGGACTCCTACGCCTACGTCGGCCAGGACAACAACAAGGTCAACGCGATCGGTTGGGCGACCAACGACGACGCGCTGCCGCCGGGTCTCAACGACGCGTTCTACGCCGCCGCGCAGGCCCTGTTCAGCAAGGACGACGTCGCGGGTGAGATGAAGAAGCTCGACGACGCATGGAAGACCGCCGTTCAGTGAGAAAGAAGCACCTCAAGGCCGGCGAGCGGGGCCTGACCCTGCTCGCCGCCCTCGCCCTCCTGCTCTACCTGGTCTTCCTGGTGCTGCCGCTGCTGCTCAGCCTGCGCAGCAGCTTCACCAACGAAAACCCGCTCAAGGCGACCAACGACTTCGTCGGCTTCGCCAACTACACCGAGATGGCCAGCGACGACGCGCTCAAGGCCAGCCTCACCTTCACGCTGATCCTCGCGTTCGGCGTGACCGTCGCCGCCAACGCGCTCGGGGTCGGCTTCGCGATGCTGCTCAACCGCACGAGCCTGAGCTACCGCGTGATGCGTACCCTCGCATTCCTTCCCCAGGTTCTTTCCGGGGTGATCGTCGGGTTCGTCTGGCAGACCATCCTGACCCAGAACGGCCTGCTCAACACCGCGCTGCTGAAGGTCGGCATCCTCGACGAGCCCTACCCGTGGCTGGGCAGCCCGCACGCCGCGTTGTTCTCCATCGGCCTGGTGGTCACCTGGGTGATGAGCGGCTTCACCACCGTCGTATACCTCGCCGCGCTCCAGAGCATCCCGCTCGAGCTCAACGACATGGCCTCCCTCGACGGCGTCCGCGGCACCCAACGCTTCCGCAAGATCACCTGGCCGATGCTGGCGCCGGGCACCACGATCAGCGTGACCATCTCGCTGATCACCGTGCTGAAGCTCTACGACATCATCACCGTGCTCACCGGCGGCGGCCCGGCCAACTCCACCCAGTCGACCGCGCTCTACATCGTCAAGCTGGCGTTCACCAGCGACCGCGTCGGCTACGCCAGCGCCGTCGCGATGCTCCTGCTGGCGATCTCCGCGGTGGTCGCCCTCGTCGTGACCGGCGCGCTCCGCCGCCGGGAGGTCTCCCTATGACAACCCTTTCCAGGGATACGCGCGACCGTGCGGCCGCCGGCGGGAGGAGCACGGTGGAACCGGGGCGGAAAACACCCCGGCGCAGCGGCAGATTCCGGGTGCTGGCAGCCGCCGCCGTCACGCTGGTCTTCGTCGCGCCGATCTACCTGATGCTGGTCAACGCGTTCAAGCCGCAGGACAAGATCCTGGCCAACCCGGTCTCGCTGCCCTGGCCGCCGACGCTGGACAACCTCAAAGAGGCGCTCACCCGCCCCGACAACCTGATCCCGCTCGGCCTGCGCAACTCGCTGATCGTCGCGGTCATCTCGGTGGCGCTGATCATCCCGCTCGGCTCGGCGTTCAGTTTCTACATCGCGAGGCGCAGCGGTAAGGCCAAGGCGGCGATCCTGCTCGCGCTGAGCGCCGGCCTGATGATCCCGCCGCAGGTGACGCTGCTGCCGACGATCCGGATTCTCACCTGGATCGGCCTCGACCACAGCTACCCGGGCCTGATCCTGGCCAACCTCGGCGGCGGCTACCTCTCGTTCGCCGTCTTCGTCTACGTCGGCTTCATGCGCTCGGTGCCCGACGAGATCATCCAGGCGGCCCGCCTCGACGGCGCCAGCGGCCTGCGGATCTGGTGGCAGATCGTGATGCCGCTGGTGCGGCCGGCCACCGCCACCGTGGCGATCTTCCTGACCCTGTGGATCTGGAACGACTTCCTCAACCCGCTGTTCATCCTCGGCCCGTTGCAGGGCCAGACCATCACCACCGGCCTTTACCTGACGATCGGACAGTACTCAGTGGACTACGGCCAACTCTTCGGCATCATGTTCCTTGCCGGAGTCCTGCCGGTGATCGGCTATCTCACGGTGCAGAAGCAGTTCGTCGCCGGCCTGACGTCGGGCGCGACCAAGTGACCCACGAAGCAACCGGGGTGCCCGACCTCGACGACGTCGCGGGGGAGTGGGTTGCCGCGGGCGACCTGGGCCACCTGCCGTCGTTGCGCAACCAGCGCGGCCAGGCCCACGTCAACCACGACCTCACCAGCGTGTCCTGGCTGGCCGCGCCACCGTTCGCCGGCGGCTACCACACCGGGGTGCTGCGGGTCGACGGCGTCGTGCCCGGCGTGCAGCACTACCGCTGGAAGCCGTGGGGCACCCGCCGCACCTACCGCGACGCCCATGTCAACATCGCCACGGACACCAGCCTGGCGTACGACGCCGACCGGCTGCTGTGGCGGATCGAGGTGACCAACACCCGCCCGCACAACGCCACCGTCGAGCTGACCCAGGACCTGTTCGCGCCGGTCGGCCACGCCGAGACCGGTTGGGGTTGGCTGCACACGGTGCCGTGGAACGCGTCCGGCGAGCACGACTACCACGCCCTCGAGCGGATCCGGGAGACCACCCGGCCCGGTGCGCAGGGCGCGCCCTACCTGCTCGGCCCGGGCCCGCGCCGGCTGCGGCTGGGCCGGCCGCGCCCGCCGGGCATCCAGCGCGACGAGGACAGCGCGCCGATGCTGCTCGAATACGAGCTGCCCCGGCACGTCAGCACCGACTGGGTCTACCCGCACACCAGCGCCGCCCGCGGCACCGTCCGCGCGCTGACGGTCAGCACCGGCCTCACCTTCGCCGGCCCGCTCCTGCTCGACGACGGCGTCGAGGTGGCGCTCGACGCGTTCGAGCTGACCCCCGGCAGCTCGCTCGAGCTGGAGTTCCGCACCGACGACCCCGGCCACGACGGCGTGCTGCTGACCCACGGCAACCACCCCGACTCGCTCCAGCTCGGCATCGAAGGAACAAGGCTCTGGCTGGGCATCTGCGGCGAGCGGGAAATCGCTGGCGAGCCGCTGGAACCCGGCCGCTGGCACCGCATCCGGGTCGAGGTCGACGCACACGAGGCCCGCCTCATCAACAGCGGGAAAGAGGTGGCCCGCACCGGCCACTGGACCCGCCCGGTCCGCTGGCGGTCCACCGTGGACGACGGGCTCGTCGCGATCACCGACACCGCCTCACCGGCCCGCGCCGCCTACGCGTTCGCCGTACCCCCGGATGAACTGGCACCGCACGGTGCCGGCGCCCGCGCCACCTGGCGGCTCGACCTGGCACCCGGCGCGACTGCCGTCGTCGGCTTCGCCCTCGCGTTCGGCACAGACGCGGTCGAGACCGCCGCCCAAAATGCCGCGCACCGCCTCGACAACGAGCTGAGCGACACCGCCGACGCGTGGCGACGCCTCTGGGCGCACGCGTTCACGCCCGGCAACCCCGACTTCAGCGGCCACCTGCCGACCCTGCGAACGGAGGACCGCGAGCTGGCCCGCGCCTACTACATGGGCGCCCTGCTGGTCGTCTACATGCGCAACATCCGGGTCGGGCGGACCGGCCCGGTGTTCCTCACCGGCGGCCCGCGGCTCGGCGCGACCACCACGTTCTACTGGGACCACACCGAGTGGAGCCGGATGTACGCGATGCTCGACCCGGCCGGCCTGCGCGCCTGGCTGCTGGCCGGCCTCGCGAGCCCCTACCACGAGAGCTTCGGCTACGACGTGCGCGGCGGCGGACCGCTCGGCAACTACTACATCTCCAACGAGTACGCGCTGTTCCGCCTGATCGAGCACTACGTCGGCGTGACCGGTGACGTGGCGTTACTGTCCGAGCCGGCCGGCGGGCGGACGGTCCTCGAGCACGTCGAGGGCCTCGCCTACGGGGTCGCCGGCCGGACCGGCACCGGCGTGCTCGCCGACTTCGGCCCCGACGCCTGGCGGGTGCTGGAGTGCGTGCCCAACTACGTCGACGCGATGGCCTCCTTCAACGCGGCGTACGTCGGCATGCTCCGCTCCTATTCCGCCCTGTTGCGTTTCCTGGGCCGGGACGCCGACGCGGACCGCACCGACACCGACGCCGAGGCGCTCGCCGCAGCCGTCCTCGACCTCTACGCCGGCGCCGGCCGCTGGCACATCCAGCACCCGCACGGCCGCGACACGATCGGCCACGTCCTCGACTTCGGCCTGGTCGCCGCCGAACTGGCCGACGACCTGACCGCCGACCAGCGCGCCGAGCTGGTCGCGTTCGTCGAGGAGAAGCTGCTGGCCGGCCCGTGGATGCGGGCGCTGGCGGCCGACGACCCGATCGCGCCGTTCTCCGACCGGCCCGACCACGGTGCCGGCGGCGCGTTCGGCGCCTGGCCCGGCGTCACCGCCTACGGGCTGGCCAAACTCGGCCGCCCCGACCTCGCGGCCGGCGTGCTCAGACGGACCCCGCGCGCCGCCTCCGGCGGCCTGTGGGGCCAGGCGATGGAGATCCTCCCCGAAACGGGCGACGGGCAGGTCCGGGTGCGCGTCGCCGGCCGCGGCGTCGCCAACCGGGACTCCATCGCCGGCGCGGCCATCGCCGAAGCGGTCATCTCCGGCCTCTTCGGCGTGGAGCCCGGTTTCACCGCACTGCGTTCCACCAGCCCCCGCACCGATGTGGTCACCGCCCCCGACCTCGGCACGCTGGAGAACCTCAACCTGCGTCCGGCTCCCGAGCCAGTGGGAACGGTGTCCCTACCGCACTAGAAAGGACACCCGTGGCAACCCGACCGTCCCGCCGGGTCAGCGCCGCAGCTCTCGCTGCCTCGATCGTCGTCGCCGGGCTGGGCTTCGCCGCCAGCCCGGCACAGGCCGCGACACCCACCCCCGACCAGCAGTGGGCGGCGATCCAGTCGCTGCTCGCCACCATCAAAGGCCGCTGGACCGACCAGTCCTATGTGAACTCCATCGTCAACGGCATGCCGAGCACCGCCCTGCTGGGCAACGGCGACATCGGCATCACCTCGTCGGGCAGCGCCGGCGTCAAGACGTTCCTCGTCTCCAAGGGGAACTTCTGGCGCGGCAACCCCGGCCCGGCCGTCGCACCGGTCGGCGGCGTGACGCTGGCCGCCGCCAGTGGCGGCACCGGCTCGACCAACCTCGCCCTCGGCGCGACCGCCACCGCGACCAGTTCGCACCCGTCGTTCCCGCCGTCGCGTGCGGTCAGCGGCCAGTGGGGCTCCGGCTACGAGGGCTGGGTCTCCGACATCGGCAAGCCGCAGACGCTGACCCTCGACCTCGGCACCGCGAAGACCTTCACCCGCTATCTGGTGCGACACGACAGCGCGGCCCGGCCGGCCGAGACGGCCAACAACACGAAGAACTTCCAGGTGCAGACCTCGACCGACAACCAGAACTGGTCGACCTGGGACACCGTCACCAACAACACGGCCGCCGTCACCGACCGGACGCTCGGGTCGCGTACCGCGCGCTGGGTAAGGCTCGTCGCCAGCGAACCGACCCAGGGCACGACGGCCGACTCGCAGCAGAACCCAAGGGCCAGGATCGGACAGTTCGAGTTGTACGGCGCGGGCGGCGGCCCCGGTAGCCCGAGTGGCACGTTCCTCGAGGAGCAGAACATCCTGCGCGGCGAGGTCGACACCACGATGAGCCTCGGCGGGCAACCGCTGGTGCTCAAGACCTGGGTCGCCGCCAACGACAACCTGCTGGTCACCCAGATCCGGTCGACCGGCACGGCCGCGGTCCGGCTGGAGGCCCGCACCTGGTCCGGCGCGACCTCGCCGATGGGCGGGTTCGCACAGACCTCCGGTGTCTCCGGCAACACCACCTGGGCCGCCCGCACCACGCCGAGCGGCTCCCGCTGGGTGTCGCGGGCGGCGCTGGCCAGCCGGCTGGTCGGTGCCAACCCGGTCGCGGCACCGACCGCGTCGGGCAACACGGCGCGGTTCCAGTTCGACCTGGTTCCGGGCCAGACGCTGCGGCTGGTGACGGCCGTGGCCGGCGGCGGCGCCAACAACGCCGACCCGGCACCGGGCGCCCGCTCGCTGGCCGAGGCGCAGACCGGGTCGGGGCTCGACGGCCTCTACACCGGACATCTCGACTGGTGGCAGCAGTACTGGATGCGGTCCTACGTGGACCTCAACGACGACGTGCTGGAGCGCTACTACTACGCCGCCCAATACTTCCTTGGCTCGGCGTCGCGCAACGGCAAGACGGCGCCCGGGCTCTACGGGCTGTGGATCACCAAGGACGATCCCTACTTCAACGGCGACTACCACCTCAACTACAACTTCGTCGCCAACTTCTACGGCGCCTACTCGTCGAACCGGGCCGACCTGGCGCTGCCGATGATCGACGCGGTCATCTCCTACCTGCCGGAGGCCCGCCGCCGGTCCACCCAGGAGCTCCAGCAGGTCAAGTCCGACTACGTGACGCCGCGCTTCGGCACCGGCGGCATCAGCGGCGGCGTGCTGTTCCCGGTCGGGATCAGCCCGTTCGGCGGCACCCCCGACGGCAACTACTGGCAGCAGGTCGGCAACTCGCTGTTCAACGTCACCCAGTTCATCGCCTACTGGGACTACACGCGGGACCGGAGCTATCTCCAGACGAAGGCGTACCCCTTCATGAAGGAAGTGGCGACGTTCTTCAGCCGCTGGATGGAGTACGACGCGTCGACCGGCCGCTACACCACCTGGGGCGGCCCGCACGAGGGCACCTGGGCGCGCAACCCCAGCCTCGACGTGGGGATGCTGCGCTATCTGCTGACCTCGCTGCTGGCCGCGAGCAACGAGTTGGGCGCTGACACCGGCTCGCGTCCGCTGTGGCAGCAGATGCTCAACGGCCTGCCGCCGATCGCGACCACGACGGTCAACGGCAAGTCGGTGTACGCGTTGGGCGACCCGGGCACGGTCTCCGACGGTCGGGCCATCCGGCCCGGCGACAACACCGTCAACCTGGAGTTCATCCACCCGGGCGAGGGCCTCGGCCTGAACTCCTCGGCCACCGACCGCCAGCGGGCGATCGACACGCTGGACGCGATGAACTCGTGGGGCCAGGACAACAGCTTCCCGAAGGTGTTCACCCAGGCGGCCCGGGTCGGCTATCCCGCGCAGAGCCTGATCGACAAGCTGAAGGCCCAGATCACCGCGAAGAGCGACGCCAACCTGCGGATCCGCGACGAGTTCCACGGTTTGGAGAAGTCGGGCGCCACCGAGGCGGTCAACAACCTGCTCCTCCAGAGCGACGACGGCATCGTCCGGGTCTTCCCGGTCTGGCCGGCGACCCGTGACGCCAGTTTCGTCAAGCTTCGCGAGAAGGACGCGTTCCTGGTCTCCAGCGCGCTGTCCGGCGGTCGGGTGTCCTACGTCGACGTCACCAGCGAGCAGGGCCGGCAACTGCGCCTGCTCAACCCGTGGCCCGGCCGCCCGGTCGTGGTCACCCGCGTCGGCGGCGGAGCCGTCACCCCCACGGTGACCGGCGACGTCATCTCGTTCGCGACCGCGGCGGGCGCGACCTACACCGTCACCTCGCCCTAGGCCCCCTGGGTAGGGGAAGGCCGCCGGCCCGGGTCGTTCCGGGCCGGCGGCCGCTGGCTAGAACCCCGCGAAGTAGTCGCGAAGGTGGCTGATCCGGCCGTCGCGGATCACATCTGCCGGCCATCCGGTCCGTCGATGGCCGCGGCCACGTTGCGGCGCAGTTCGAGCGGGATCAGCTCGAGCAACTGGTCCGGGCGCAGCGGCAGGTCGAGCAGGCTGAGCCGGACCCGCCGGCGGCTCGCGTAGTCGCTGGCGGACAGGCGCACGACCTGCGCCGCGTCGGCCAGCAGCGCGACGCCCAGGGTGGCGCCGGCGGCCAGCGGCGTCGCGCCGGTGCCGTCGGCCTCCACCGTCAGGGCACCCTCGGCCTGGAACGAGATCCGGTCGCCGCCGCCGAGCACCACCGGCCGGCCGATGCCGGACATCGAGGCGACCGGGGTGACCACCATCGCGTTCGACGACGGCGACAGCACCGGCCCGCCGGCGGAATAGTTGTAGGCGGTCGAACCGGTCGGGGTGGCCACGATGACCGCGTCGGCGCGGTAGTAGCCGTAGTGCACGTCGTTGACCGTCAGGTCGACGGACATCGTCCGCCCCGCCTCGGTCCGGCCGAGCACCACGTCGTTGAAGGCCACCCGGTCGCCGTCGTCGGTGCGCAGGGTGAGCCCCGCGTGCTGCTCGATCGTGTAGTCGCCGGCCGCGAGCCTGGCCAGCGCGGCGGGCAGGCCGGCCGGGGTGACCTCCGTCAGGAACCCGAGGTTGCCGTGGTTGACGCCCAGGATCGGCACGGGCCGCTCGACCATCAGCCGCATCGCCCCGAGCATGGTGCCGTCGCCGCCGAGCGCGACCACGCCGTCGACCGCCTGGAACTCCTCGTCGGAGACGATGTCGACGCCGGCCGGGACGCGGCCGCGGTCGAGCTCGCGGGCGACGATCCGCACCGGATCGCCGGTCGAGCCGACGATCACGGCCAACGACTGGTCGACTGGCTTCGTCGGGTGCAGCACCAGACCGACGGAGATCATTGAGCTCACATCCGGAGGTGGTCCCAGTCGAGGATGCCGTCGCCCAGGTCGCGGACCGTGGCCAGCAGGCCGAGGCGGGCCTTGCGCAGCTCCGGCTCCTCGGCCATCACGAAGACCTCGTCGAAGAACGTGTTGACCGGCTCGGTGACCTTGCCGGCCGCCGCGAGGAACGCGGTCAGGTCGGTGCCGGGCACCTCGATTCCGCGGACCACCTCGTCGAGGCGGCGCTCGGCCGGCTCGACCAGGGCCGCCGCGTCGTATTCCGCCGGGGTGCCGGCCGGGACGATCCGCCGGGCCCGCTGGATCGCCTCGACCAGCGCCCGGAAGCGCTCGTCCTTGACCAGCTCGTCGAGCTGGTGCAGCAGCCGGTCGGCCAGCGCCGGGCGGGCGGCGTGCGGGAGGACCGCGCGTACGCGATCGATCGGGTGCCCTTCTTCGACCAGCACCTGCTCGAGCCGGCGGGTCAGGAACTCGCCCGAGTCGGCCAGCACCTTCGGCGAGACCTCGACGGGCTGGAGCGCGGCCGCCTCGGCCAGCGCCTCGGTCAGGCTGACCGGCACCAGGCCGGTGCGGTGCACGGCGAGCAGGCCGAGCACCGCGCGGCGCACCGCGAACGGGTCGCTGCTGCCGGTCGGCAGGCCGACCGTCGCCGCGAGGCCGGCGACCAGGTCGAGGCGGTCGGCCAGGGACAGCAGGGCGCCGGGGACGTGGGTGGGCACGGCGTCGCCGGTGTTGCGCGGCAACTCGCTCTCGAAGACCGCCTCGGCCACGGCGGCCGGCTCGCCGGCGTGCGCGGCGTAGTCGCGCGCCATCACGCCGGCCAGGCTGGTCATCTCGGTGACGAGCTGGGCGCCCAGGTCGAACTTGACCAGCTCCGCGGCGCGGCCCAGGGTGTCGCGTTCGGCGCCGCTCAACCCGATGGAGCTGGCCAGGGTGCGGGCCAGCGTGCTGATCCGGGCCGCCCGGTCGGCCATCGACCCGAGCTTGTCGGTGAACGTGAGCCGCTCCAGCCGGGCGCGCATCGCGTCGAGCGGGGTGTCCCGGTCGGCGCGGTAGAAGAAGGCCGCGTCCTCGTAGCGGGCCCGCAGCACCGCCTCGTTGCCGGCGCGGACCAGGTCTTCGTCGATGTCGCCGTTGGCCACCGCGACGAAGCAGGGCAGCAGCGCGCCGTCGGCGCCGCGCACCGGCAGGTAGCGCTGGTGCTTGCGCATCACGTTGGCCAGCACCGCCTCGGGCAGCCGCAGGTAGCTCTCGTCGAACCGGCCGAGCAGCGGCGTCGGGGTCTCGACCAGGTAGCTGATCTGGTCGATCAGCGCCCGCTCGCCGTCGACGTCGACCTGGCCGCCGGCGCCCGCGGCGAGCCGTTCGGCCGCCGCGACGATCTGCGCGCGACGCTCGTCAGGGTCGGCCACGATGCCGTGCGCGGCCAGCGTGTCGAGGTGCGTCTCGGCGCTGTTGACGGTGACCACCGGCGTCGCGGCCTTGCGGTGCACCCGGGTCTCGCGGCCGGAAGCCAGCGCCGAGACGGCGAACGGCACGACCTCGTCGCCGCGCAGGGCGAGCAGCCAGCGGACCGGGCGGGTGAACGACAGGGCCGGGTCGTTCCAGCGCATGTTCTTCGCCGACCGCAGCGCGGCGACGACCTTGGCCAGCACGTCGGCCAGCACCTCGGCGGCGGGCCGGCCGGCCTCGTGCTTCACGACCGTCACGTGCGCGGTGCCGTTGACGTCCTGCTCCTGGAGGTCGGCCACGTCGACGCCCTGGCCGCGGGCGAAACCCTGGACGGCCTTGGTGGGCTCGCCGGCCGCGTCGTAGGCCGCCGAGACCTTCGGGCCGCGGACCGTGCGGACGTGGTCCTGCTCGCGGTCGGCGACGCCGTCGACGATCGCGACGAGCCGGCGCGGGGTGGCCAGCACCCGGATGTCACCGTGCGCCAGCCGGGTCGCGGCCAGCCGCTCGGTCAGCTCGCGGCGCACCTGCTCGCGCGCGGTGCGGGCCTCGGCCGGCGGCATCTCCTCGGTGCCGATCTCGAAGACCAACTGCCGGCTGCCGGTGGACGCCTCGGTCTCGGTGGGTGCGGTCGCGGCCGGCGTCGGCGGGACCACGCCCAGCGGGTGCCCGAGCTCCTCGCGGCGGGCCATCCAGAGCTGAGAGACCTCGCCGGCCAGCCGGCGCATCCGGCCGAACTCGGCGGCCCGGTCCGATGTGGAGACGGCGCCGCGGGCGTCGAGCACGTTGAAGGCGTGCGAGCTCTTCAGCACGTAGGTGTGCGCGGGGACCGGCAGCCCGGCGTCGACCATCCGCTGCGCCTCGGCGGCGTAGAGGTCGAGGAGCACCCGGTTGGTCTCGACATCGGCGTCGTCGAGGTAGTAACGGGACATCTCGTATTCACCCTGGCCGAAGACCTCGCCGTAGCTGACGCCCGGTGCGTACGCGATCTCCTTGAAGTGCCGGACGCCCTGAAGCGCCATCAGGATGCGCTCGATGCCGTAGGTGATCTCCACCGAGGGCGGGTCGAGGGTCACCCCGCCGGCCTGCTGGAAATAGGTGAACTGGGTGATCTCCAGCCCGTCGAGCCAGACCTCCCAGCCCAGGCCCCAGGCGCCGACGCCCGGCGCGGCCCAGTTGTCCTCGACGAACCGCACGTCGTGTGCCGCGACGTCGATGCCGAGGGCGGCGAGGCTGTTGAGGTAGAGCTCCTGCGCGTTGCCCGGCTCGGGCTTGAGGATGACCTGCACCTGGGTGTGCGTCTGGATCCGGTTGGGGTTCTCGCCGTAGCGCGAGTCGTCGGGGCGCACGGAGGGCTCGACGTAGACGACCCGCCACGGCTCCGGCCCGAGCACCCGCAGGAACGTCGCGGGGTTGAGCGTGCCGGCGCCGACCTCGGTGTTCATCGGTTGGACCGTGAGGCAACCCTGGTCGACCCAGTAGGCGGTGAGCCGCGACAGGGCGTCCTGCATGGTCAGCATCGATGACTCCTTGGTGGGGATTTGTCCCGTCAAGCCTACGCAGGTGGCGGGCGAGCCCTTTCGGGCGGCGACACCTGGGGCCAATGGGGCCAGTGGTGCCCCCGGTCGGATTCGAACCGACACTGTCGGAGGTTTGAGCTCCGTGCCTCTGCCATTGGGCTACGGGGACCGACACCGCGCGGGTGAAGTGCGTTCAGACTACCCACTACGCTAAGGGGCGCGACACCGGACAGGCCGGTCGCGGATTGCACACCTGGGGAGAGGCTTCGTGGGCGAGTCGCAGACTGCCGAACGTCGGCGCGTGCTGATCGCCGAGGACGAGGCGCTCATCCGGCTCGACCTGGCGGAGATGCTCGTCGAAGAGGGCTATGACGTGGTCGGCGAGGCCGCCGACGGCGAGACCGCGGTGCGGTTGGCCGAGGACCTCAAGCCCGATCTGGTCATCCTCGACATCAAGATGCCGATCATGGATGGGCTCGCCGCCGCCGAGCGGATCGCCGGCGGCCGGATCGCGCCGGTCATCATCCTGACCGCGTTCAGCCAGCGCGACCTGGTCGAGCGGGCGCGCGCCGCGGGCGCGATGGCCTACCTGGTCAAGCCGTTCCAGAAGAGCGACCTGGTGCCGGCGATCGAGATCGCGCTGTCCCGCTACTCCGAGATCTCCTCGCTCGAGTCGGAGGTCGCGGGTCTGGCCGACCGGCTGGAGACCCGCAAGAGCGTCGAGCGGGCCAAGGGCGCGTTGATGACGACCTACGGGATGACCGAGCCACAGGCCTTCAAGTGGATCCAGCGCACCGCGATGGACCACCGGATGACCATGCGCGAGGTCGCCGACCGCATCGTGGCCGAGGGCGCCGGCGGCCCGGCCGCGGAGACCCCGACCGACGCGGGGTAGCCCGTCGCCGCGTCCGGCGGCATGCTGTGATCCATGCCCGGCTCCTCCCGGCCACGTCGGTTCGTGGCGATCGCGCTGCTGCTCCTGCTGGCCGCCTGCGACTCGGGCGGCACCGCGCCGGCCCCGCCGGAGCCCGTGCATCCACAGTGGAAACAGCTGACGCTGCCCGCGCCGCCCGGCGCCGCGGGCCGCAACCTGGTCCGCGACACGATCAGGTGCGGATCCAGGTGGTACGTCGCCGGCGGCGTCGCCACCCCCGCGGGTGACACCCGGCCGGCGCTCTGGTCCACCACCGACGCGGCCGCCGCGACCGGCTGGGCCCCGGTGCCGATCGACACCGTCTCCGACTACTACGCGATCCGCAGCGTGCTCTACGCGCTCGGCTGCTTCGACGGGCGGCTCGCCGCGATCGGCGCGAAGACCGGGGGCGCGCACGGCAACCCGCGGGTGCGCACCTTCTACTCCAGGGCCGACGGCACGCTGGTCGCCGTACCCTCCACCGATTTCGAGCTCTACGGCGGCGGGCGCCAGGTCAGCACCAACCGGATCGCCGGCGGCGGGCCGGGCGGCTGGCTGCTGGCCGGCAACCGGGCGGGCGGCGCGACGGTCTGGACCTCGCCCGACGCGACCCTGTTCACCATCCACGAAGACGTGGCCCCGCTGGCCAGCACCCCGGAGTTGGGCACCTCCGCGCAGGACGCCGTCGCGGTGCCGGCCGGGTGGGTGGTTGTGGGTGGCGGCCGGCCGAAGGGGCGGATCGACCGCGATCCGTTCGTGTGGACCTCGGCCGACGCGCGCGCCTGGACCCGCGTCCCACTTCCTGGGACGCCCGACGACGAAGAGGCGCAGCGGGTGGTCCGTACCCCCGATGGGATCGTCGCCGTCGGCGTTGCTGGCAGCGCTTTCGCGGCCTGGCGCGGCGACGCGGCCGGCGCGGGCGGCTGGTCCGGCGCGAGCCGGTTCGGTGCCACCGGTGCTGGCGTCATTTCGGGCATCGATGCTGTTACCGTGCTCGATGGGGCGTCCCGGCTGGTCGCGGCCACCACGGGAGCTGACGGCCATCGGTTGTGGACAGCGGATCTTGGCGGTAAGGAGTGGCAGAGCGTGGCCACCCCTGTCCAAGTCGGACCGGGCGGCACGACGGCCACGGCGGTCGGTGGTTCTGGCCAGACTTTGGTGCTGCTGGCCGACGACGGCACCGCCAGCACCGCCTGGGTGAGCCAGTTTCCTCGGCCGTGACCTCGGCCGACGACCGTCGACTGTGACACCACGCGGGCCAATTCCGACACCCTAAGTAACGGTTGCGTCAACGCGCCTAGTGAGGCCTTACGTTGGTCGCTGTAGTGGGATAACGTCCCGGCCCAGACCGGGTGAACGGTCCGGTTCGTCGTTGCAACCTCCTGGCCCGCGACGGCGGGCTGATGGATGGAGAAGGGGCTTCAGCCTTGAGGCAGATTTTCGTACGCGCTATCGGCGGGGTCGCGCTTGCGGCACTCGTCATGGGCGGCGCGGCCGCATGTAAGCAGGACGAGGGCGGATCCGGCAGCACCGAGGCCGGCAAGGTGTGCGACCTCAAGATCGGCTTCTTCGGCGCGCTTTCCGCCGCTGACTCCGGTCTGGTGCTCCCTGGCAAGCAGGCCGCCGACATGGCGGTGAAGCAATACAACGCGAAGCACGCTGACTGCAAGGTCTCGATCCAGCCCTATGACTCGCAGGGCAAGCCGGAGCTCGCCGGCGGTCTGGCCACCAGCGCGGTCGGCGACACCAAGGTCGTGGCGATGGTCGGCCCGGCGTTCTCCGGTGAGTCGGAGACCGCCAACCCGATCTTCCAGCAGGCTGGCCTGCCGGTCATCACCCAGTCCGCGACCCGGCCGAGCCTGGCCGACAACAGCTGGACCATCTTCCACCGCGGCGTCGGCAACGACTTCTCGCAGGGCCCGGCGGCGGCGGCCTACATCAAGGGCCTCAACGCCCAGAAGGTGTTCGTCGTCGACGACCAGTCGGCCTACGGTGCCGGCCTGGCCGACGAGGTCAAGAAGGCGCTCGGCCCGCTGGTGACGGCGACCGACAAGGCGACCGACAACCAGCAGGACTTCAGCGCCATCGTCACCAAGGTGACCTCGAGCGGTGCCACCGCGCTCTTCTACGGCGGTTACACCGAGGAGGCCAGCCCGTTCCTCAAGCAGCTTCGGGCCGCTGGCTACAAGGGCACCTTCGTTGGTGGCGACGGCATCTACGACGCCAACATGCTGTCGGTGACCGGTAAGGCCGACGTGGAGGGTGCGGTCGCTACTTGCCCGTGCGCCCCGGCGACCACCGCCAAGGGCACCTTCGTGCAGGACTTCCAGGCGGAATACAACGCCGCTCCGGGTGTCTACGCCGACGTTGCCTACGACCTCACCAACATCTTCCTCGAGGCCATCGGCGAGGGTAAGTCGACCCGCGCCGACATCCAGGCCTTCCTGACGAGCTACAACAAGGCCGGCTCGGCCACCGGTGTCACCTACAAGTGGGACGCCAAGGGCGAGCTCGACCCGACCCAGGTTCGCGTCTGGGCCTACGTCGCCAAGGACGGCGCCTGGGCGCCGGACAAGGAGATCCCGAAGGCCTGATCCATGGTTGAGCCGGCTCGGCAGCACCCCTTCCCGAGCCGGCTCTTCTCATCAGGCAAGACGGTCGCGTCAACCCATTGCCGGTGCGGCCGGGCGCGCAAGCCCCGGCCGCATCTGCCTTGACTGAAGGATCTCCCGGGAGAACCTGTTGCAATTCAATGACTTGATCCATGGTTTCCCGGTGCTGACGATCACCGGGTTGACCCAGGGCGCGATCTACGCACTCGTCGCGCTCGGATACACGCTCGTCTACGGCGTGCTGCGCCTGATCAACTTCGCGCACTCCGACGTCTTCATGATCGGCACCTTCGGTGCCATCTGGACCTGGTCGGCGTTCGGTTTCGACGCCAACTCGGCCCGACCGTCCCTCGGTGAGGCACTCGGTCTGATCGCCCTCGCGATCGTGGTGGCCGCGATCCTCTGTGGAATGTTCGCGATGCTCGTCGAGGTGACCGCCTACCGGCCACTGCGGGCGCGCAACGCACCACCCCTCGCCTTCCTGATCACCGCCATCGGCGCGTCCTTCGTGCTCTCCGAGGGCATGGGCGCGTTCACCAACCGCCGCCAGTTCGGCGTGCCGGCCATGCTGCCGACCGACCCGGTCATCAACCTGGGTGGGTGGTCGCTGACCCCGCTCCAGATCTCGACGCTGGCCGTCGCGATCCTCGCGATGATCGGGCTCGACTGGTTCGTGCAGCACACCCGCTTCGGGCGTGGCATCCGGGCCGTGGCGCAAGACGGCAACACGGCCGCCCTGATGGGTGTCAACAAGAACCGCGTGATCCTCCTGGTCTTCCTCATCGGCGGCCTGATGGCCGGCGTCGCGGCGGTGATGTCCGACATGAAGGCGGCCAGCACCCGCTTCAACGTCGGCTTCCTGATCGGCCTCAAGGCGTTCGCGGCCGCCGTGCTCGGCGGCATCGGCAACCTGCGTGGCGCCGCCCTCGGCGGGATCCTGCTCGGCCTGGTCGAAAACTACGGCTCGGCGGTGTTCGGCACGAACTTCCGTGACTTCATCGGGTTCCTCGTGCTGATCCTGCTTCTGATGTTCCGCCCGACCGGCCTGTTGGGCGAGTCGCTCGGGAGGGCCCGCGCATGACCGACCTTCGTACCCGGTGGCGCGGCTTCCGCAGCGGCATGAGCCAGCGTTGGGACCGCCTGCCGAAGGCCAGCAAGATCGGCCTGATCGTGGTCTTCATCGTGTTCCTCTACGCCCTGCCCAACAAGGGTTTCTACGAATACCTGGGCCTGCCGCTCGGCGAATACATCCCTCTCTACACCACGCGCAACGACATGGCGACGGTGCTGTTCCAGTGCGGCTACTACATCCTGCTGGCGCTGGGCCTCAACATCGTCGTCGGCTACGCCGGCCTGCTCGACCTCGGCTTCTTCGGCTTCTTCGCCGTCGGCGCCTACACGGTCGCGACGCTGACCTCGCCCACGAGCAAGATCTTCACGGAATACAACTGGCTCGACAGCCCGTGGCCGTGGCTGGTGGCGCTGCCACTGGCGATCGCCCTGTCGCTGCTGGCCGGCGTCATCCTCGGCTGGCCCGTGCTGAGATTGCGCGGTGACTATCTGGCGATCGTGACACTTGGCTTCGCCGAGATGATCCGGATCGTGGCGCAACAGAACGACTGGATCTTCAACGGCGACCGGGGCATCACCCAGATCGCCCACCCGCCGGGCTCCAGCGGCGGCAAGCCGATCTTCGCGTTCGACGCCAAGCCCTATTACTGGCTGGTGCTGACCGTGATCATCGGCATGGTTTTCCTGATCCGCAACCTGGTCCGCAGCCGGGTCGGCCGCGCCTGGGTCGCGATCCGGGAAGACGAGGACGCGGCCGAGCTGATGGGCGTGCCGACCTACAAGTTCAAGATCTGGGCGTTCGCGATGGGCGCCGGCATCGGCGGCTTCTCCGGAGCGCTGTGGGCCGGCCAGGCCAACTTCGTCAACTCGTCGACGTTCCGGCTGGAGCAGTCGATCCTGGTGCTCGCCGCAGTGCTGCTCGGCGGCGCCGGCAACATCTTCGGCGCGATCCTGGGCGGCTTCCTGGTCATCTACGTGCCGGAGTGGCTCCGTTCGATCGGTGACGTGTTCGGTCTGCCGGAGCAGGTGCGCATCGCCGGCGAGCCCTACGACGTCAGCGCGACCAACCTGCGTTATCTGTTCTTCGGCATCATCCTCATCGTGGTCATGATCTTCCGACCACAGGGGTTGTGGCCCAACCGGCGGCGTGCCGCCGAAATCAAGGATCGCGAGAAGGAGGCGATGGTCGGTGCCTGAGACGCCTCCGGAGCCGCAGGACGCCAGCGAGCGCGACGTCACCAGCGAACGCGACGCGGCGCCCGACGCCCGCACCACGGTCGGCGTGCCGGCCGAGCCGCCGACCGGCGACTCGACCGCGCACCCGGCACCGACCGACCTGGCGGGGCGCAAGGCCCTGCTCGAGGTCGACAACGTGACGCTCCGCTTCGGCGGCGTCGTCGCGCTCGACCAGGTCAACTTCAACCTCTACGAGGGCGAGATCCTCGGTCTGATCGGCCCCAACGGCGCCGGCAAGACCACCTGCTTCAACGCCATGACCGGCGTCTACGCCCCGACCTCGGGCGAGATCCGGTTCCAGGGCAAGAAGCTGAGCGGCCGCGCCCGCTACAAGATCACCCAGCTGGGCATCGCCCGCACGTTCCAGAACATCCGGTTGTTCCCCGAGATGACCGCGCTGGAAAACGTGATGGTGGGCGCCGACGCGCACCACAAGACGAGCGTGCCCAGTGCCCTGCTGCGGCTGCCGCGTTACTGGCAGGAGGAGCGCAGCGGTCGGGAGCGGTCACACGAGCTGCTCGACTTCGTCGGCATCCGCCGGCACGGCGAGGCGGCCCGCAACCTCTCCTACGGTGAGCAGCGGCGGCTGGAGATCGCCCGCGCGCTGGCGACCAGCCCGGCCTTGCTCTGCCTCGACGAGCCGGCGGCCGGCTTCAACCCGGCCGAGAAAGACTCGCTGCTCCAGCTGATCCGCGACATCCGCGGCACCGGCGTCACCGTGCTGCTCATCGAGCACGACATGCGCCTGGTCATGGGCGTCACCGACCGGATCGTGGTGCTCGAGTTCGGCAAGAAGATCGCCGAGGGTTCGCCGGCCGAGGTCCGCGACAACCCGAAGGTGATCGCCGCCTATCTGGGGGTGCCAGCAGATGCTGCTTGAGGTCGACAACATCACCCTGCTCTACGGGCGGATCCAGGCGCTGCACGGCATCTCCGTGACCGTCGACCAGGGCGAGATCGTGGCCCTGATCGGTGCCAACGGTGCCGGCAAGACAACCACCATGCGGGCGATCTCGGGCCTGCACGCGGTGGCGTCGGGCCGCATCCGGTTCAACGGCACCGACATCACCCGGATGCGCGCCGACCTGCGGGTCATCCAGGGCATCTGCCAGTCGCCGGAAGGCCGGGGCGTCTTCCCGGGCATGTCGGTGAAGGACAACCTGGAGATGGGTGCCTACACCCGTCGCGACACGGCCAACATCGCCAAGGACATCCAACATGTCCTGGAGCTGTTCCCGCGGCTGCGCGAGCGCTTCAAGCAGCCGGGCGGCACCCTGTCCGGCGGTGAGCAGCAGATGCTGGCGGTCGGCCGGGCCCTGATGAGCCGGCCGAAGCTGCTCCTGCTCGACGAGCCGTCGATGGGCCTGGCCCCGATGCTGATCCAGCAGATCTTCGAGATCATCACGGAGATCAACGAGCGCGACGGCACGACCATCCTGCTCGTGGAGCAAAACGCCCAGCAGGCGCTGTCCCGCGCCCACCGGGCCTACGTGCTCGAGACCGGAAAGATCGTGAAGGAAGGCTCGGGTCGCGAGCTGCTCAACGACCCGGCGGTCAAGGACGCCTACCTCGGCGTCGCCTGACGGGCGCTTCGGAGGCCCGGCCCACCGGGCCGGGCCTCTGGCGTATTTAGCTCTCTAGCCGGTCGCGGTGGTCGCGGATGAAGTCGGCGAGGCTGTGTGGCTCCCGCCCGACAACGGTGGCGACGTGGTCGTTGGTGAAGTCGCCCCACCCGGAGCCATAGGCGGCCCGGTATTCGGTCAGCGCCGCCGCCATCCACTCGTCGAGGCCGGCGTCCCGCAGCGCGGCGTGGGTCTCCTCCGGACTCTGTGGCACGTAGCGCACGGGCTTGCCGAGCGCCCGCCCGATCTCCTCCGCGGCGTCGTGCAGCGAAACGCTGGCCGGGCCGGTAGGCGTGTAGATCTTCCCGGCGTGCGGCTTCGGGTTGGCGAGCACCTCGGCGGCGACAGCGGCTATGTCCCGCACGTCGACCACACCCACCCGGCCGTCACCGAACACGCCGTAGAGCTCGTTGCCGTTGACCGCGCCGAACAGGTTCTGCATGAAGTTGCTGGGCCGCAGGATCGTCCAGGGGATGCCCGACTGCTGCAACTCGGCGTCGGAGAGTGCGTGCAGCCGCCCGTTGCGAGTGGGCGCGTCGTGCGCCGCGCCGATAGCGGAGAGCCGCACGATGTGCTCGACCCCGGCCTGCCGGGCGGCCCAGAGCGCGTTCATGCTCTGCGCCGGTGCGTGGGCACCCATCGGCGTCAGCAGGAACAGCTTGTCGACGCCGTCGAACGCCTTCGCGAGGGTGTCGGGCCGGTCCAGGTCGCCGACGACGAACTCGACGCCGTCGAGGTCGGGCGCACGCGACTTGTCGCGCACCAGGGCCCGCACGGGCTCCCTGCCGGCGAGCGCGCGAAGCACCTCCCTCGAGACGGTGCCGTTCGCTCCGGTCACCAGAATGGTCATGGCTGTTCCTCCCAGTTCCGCGGACCTCCACACGGCCGCGCAGCACCGAAGATATAGTCCAAGAGTGTGACCGTCCAATGAATGGACCAAATATGAAGCGCAGCACACGCAAGGAGCAGGACCCGGACCTCGGCATCCTGGCGGTCCAGCTCTCGGCGCGCGTCCAGCGCGAGATCTTCGCGCGGGCGGCGGCACAGGGATTCAGCGACGCCCGCCCCCGACACGGCGCGGTGCTGGCTTTTCTGGACGAGGAAGGCACCCGCCCGAGCGAGCTGGCCCGTCTGGCTGGTCGCAACAAACAGACAATGGGCGCGATCATCGACGAACTGGAACGCCTGGGGTACGTCCGCCGCGAGCCCGACCCCGCCGACCGCCGGGCAAAACTGATCGTCCCGACCGAGCGCGGTCTGCGTTTCATGAACCTGACCGACGACTTCGTAAGCCAAATCGAGCAGGGCCTGGCCTCGCTGCTCGGTGCCGATCCTTACCGCTCGTTCCGCGCGGCTCTGGGCCAGGCCACGACGAGCCTCCCGGCGGCCGGCCCCGACACCGAGGGCTAGCCCGGGGCAGATCTTAGATCTCCCACGGCCTGGTCCAGGACCGGCGTGGCGCCGTCGACTCGCCGGCGGATGGCGGCGCCGGGTTCTGATCGGCGATCGTTTGCATCTGGTCGATACCGCCCGGTCGGCCGCGCTTGATCGTGTGCGCCCCATCGACACCTGGCGCGGCGTGTCGTGCAGATCCGACACACATGATCATGCCGCAGGGCCCGAATCGTGCAGCTCCGCTGCAAACGATCATGGGTGTCCGGCGTCGACACCGGCGCGAGCCCTCGGACCGGGCGGCCCGCTGCCCGCGGCGCCCGCGCCGGGCAGCGGCGGACCGTCAGCGGCGGCGCGGGCAGTTGCCACCCCGTGAGGTGCGGCTGGGTGAACGCCGCCCGCACCGGGGAGCATTCCAGCAGGCGCGAGGCCTACGGCGCCGGTCTTTCCGCGATGGCTTCATCAGACGCCATCGCCGGCCGCGCGGGACCTCTGCCGCCTCCGGCGGTCGTGACCTGCTGCCTCGGGCGGTCGTGACCTGCTGCCTCGGGCGGTCGTGACCTGCTGCCTCGGGCGGTCGTGACCTGCTGCCTCTGGCGGTCGGACCTGGTGCCTTCGGCGGTCGGTCGTGACCTGCTGCCTTCGGCAGTCGTGACCTGCTGCCTCTGGCGGTCGGACCTGGTGCCTTCGACGGTCGGTCGTGACCTGCTGCCTTCGACGGTCGTGACCTGCTGCCTTCGACGGTCGTGACCTGCTGCCTTCGACGGTCGTGACCTGCTGCCTTCGGCGGTCGGACCGGGTGCCTTCGGCGGTCGGTCGGGACTTCTGCTCTCTTCGGCGGTCGTGACCTGCTGCCTCTGGCGGTCGTGACTTAGTGCCTCCGGGGGTCGGTCGGGACCTGCTGCCTCTGGCGGTCGGACCTGCTGCCTTTGACGGTCGGGTGGGACCTCTGCTGCCTTCGGCGGTCGTGACCTGCTCCCTCCGGCGTCGGACCTGGTGCCGGGCGGTCGGGCGGGACATGCTGCCTTCGGCGGTCGGACCTTTGCCGCATTCGGCGGTCGGGACCTCTGTCGCCATCGCTGGCCGTGCGGGACCTCCGCCGGCAATGCCCGCACGTCCCAGCCCGGCCACCGACGCCCGCTCGCTGTTGCCTGGCGCCCAGGACACTCGGCCAGCACCCCACGCGGCGCGCCGGCCACGATATTGAGGGCTGACAGGAGAGGAAGCGTTCGTGTCGCGGGCCTGGCAGCGACGCGTAGCGAGCGGTCCCCGGCGGGAGCGACGGTCCGGACCGGGACGGACCCGGGCCAGCAATCCCTTGATCTGGACATCGCGGACGAAACTGCGCGGGACCGCCGGACAACTTGTCGTACCCGGCGACTAGCATCGCTCGGGTGAGCGACCAACCCCGGATCCTGCTGCTCGATGGCCACTCGCTGGCCTACCGCGCGTTTCATGCCCTGCCGGTGGAGAACTTCTCCACCGCGACCGGGCAGGCGACCAACGCGGTGTTCGGGTTCACGTCGATGCTGATCAACATGCTGCGCGACGAGAAGCCGACGCACATCATCGTGTCGTTTGACGTGTCGCGGCAGTCGTTCCGCACCGAGCGTTACGCGGAATACAAGGCCGGGCGGTCCGAGACGCCCAAGCCGTTCCAGGGGCAGGTCAGCCTCGTCAAAGAGGTGCTCGCCGCGCTGCGCATCCCGGTGGTGGAGAAGGCCGGCTACGAGGCCGACGACGTGATCGGCACGCTGACCAAGCGGTCGCGCGACGCCGGCATGGAGGTGATCATCAGCTCCGGTGACCGCGACGCGTTCCAGCTGGTCGATGAGCACGTGACCGTGCTCTATCCGGTGCGGGGGGTGTCCGAGGTCTGGCGGATGAATCCCGAGGCGGTCGAGGCCAAATACTTCGTGCCGCCGGAGCGCTACCGCGACAAGGCCGCGCTGGTCGGCGAGACCAGTGACAACCTGCCGGGCGTGCCCGGGGTCGGCGACAAGACCGCGGCTAAGTGGATCAAGGAGTATGGCGGCCTCGACGGGGTGATCGCCAATGCCGACAAGATCAAGGGCAAGGCCGGCGAGAGTCTGCGGGCCAACCTCGCCAACGTGATCCGCAACTACGAGCTCAACGCGCTCGTCTGCGACCTCGAGCTGTCGATGGGTCCCGAAGACGCGCGCTGGCACGGGTGGGATCGCGAGGCCGTGCACCAGGTCTTCGACGCCCTCGAGTTCCGGGTGTTGCGCGAGCGGCTCTATCAATACCTCGACGCCGTCGAGCCTGAGGCCGAGTCCGGGTTCGACCTGTTCGGCGAGGTCCTCGCCGCCGGTGCGGTCGGGCCCTGGCTGGCCGAGCACGTGCGGCCCGGCGTGCCGACCGGCGTGGCCGTCGCGGGGCACTTCGGGCGGGGCACCGGCGAGCTGACCGGCATCGCGCTGGCCACCGCCGACGGGCCGGCCGCCTGGTTCGACCCGACCCAGCTCGAGCCCGGCGACGAGAACGCGGTCGCGGCGTGGCTCGTCTCCGAGGAGCACCCCAAGGTGCTGCACGACAGCAAGCCCGCCCGGCTGGCCTTCGCCGCCCGCGGCTGGGAGCTGCGCGGCGTCGCCCGTGACACGGCCATCGCCGCTTATCTGGCCCGGCCCGACCAGCGCACCTACGACCTGGCCGATCTCGCGCTGCGCTATCTGCACCGCGAGCTGCGGGTCGACACGCCGGAGACCGGCCAGCTCACCATCGACGGCCTGGGCGCCGACGAGGGCATCGTCGAGCAAAACCTGATGCTGCACGCCCGCGCCACGCTCGACCTGGCCGAGGCGATCGACGCCGAGCTGTCCCGCGACGGTGAGCTCTCCATCCGCCTCATGGCCGACGTCGAGCTGCCGCTGTCTGAGGTGCTCGCCCGCATGGAGCAGGTCGGCATAGCGGCCGACACCCACTACCTCTCCGACATCGAGGCGCACTTCGCGGCCGAGGTGAAGGCGGCGGCCCAGGCGGCCTACGCGGTGCACGGGCGCGAGTTCAACCTGGGCTCTCCGAAGCAGTTGCAGGAGATCCTGTTCACCGAGCGCGAGCTGCCGAAGACACGGCGGATCAAGTCGGGCTACACCACCGACGCCGACGCGTTGCAGGGGCTGTTCGCGCAGACCGGCGACCCGCTGCTCGAGCACCTGCTGCGGCACCGCGACGTCGCCAAGCTCAAGTCCACTGTCGACGGGCTGCTCAAGTCGGTGTCCGACGACGGCCGCATCCACACGACCTATTTCCAGACCGTCGCCGCTACCGGCCGGCTCTCGTCGACCGACCCCAACCTCCAGAACATCCCGATCCGCACGGAGGAAGGCCGTCGCATCCGGCGGGCGTTCGTGGTCGGCGAGGGGTTCGAGACGCTGCTGACGGCTGACTACAGCCAGATCGAAATGCGCATCATGGCCGACATGTCGAAAGACGAGGCCCTGATCGACGCGTTCAACTCGGGCGCCGACTTCCACGCGGCCACGGCGTCATCGGTCTTCACGCTTCCGCTCGCGGAGGTCACCGCCGACCACCGGCGCAAGATCAAGGCCATGAACTACGGCCTGGCGTACGGGCTGAGCGTCTACGGCCTGTCCCAGCAACTCGGCATCGGCGCCGACGAGGCGCGCGGCCTGATGGACGAATACTTCGACCGCTTCGGTGGCGTCCGCGACTACCTGCGGGCCGTCGTCGACCGGGCCCGTCAGGACGGCTACACCGAGACCATCCTCGGCCGCCGCCGTTACCTGCCCGACCTGATCAGCGACAACCGCCAACGCCGCGAGATGGCCGAGCGGATGGCGCTCAACGCACCCATCCAGGGCTCCGCCGCCGACATCATCAAGGTCGCGATGCTCCGCGTCGACGCGGCGATCAAGGAGGCCGGCCTCGGCTCCCGGATGCTCCTCCAGGTCCACGACGAGCTGGTGTTCGAGGTCGCGCCGGGGGAGCGCGAGCAACTCGAGGCGATCGTCCGCGAGGCCATGGGCGGCGCCTACCCGCTGGCGGTGCCGCTCGAGGTCTCGGTCGGCCTGGGCCGCGACTGGAACAGCGCCGACCACTGACGGGTGCGGCTGCCTGGTAGGGGTCGACCGGAGCGGGCGGCCCGTCGAACACGACGGGCCGCCCGCGGCTGGATTTCGCCAGCGCCGGGGTTACTCGCGGTGCAGAGCGTCCTCGGTGTGCACGGCGTCCTGACCCGTGTGGACGCTGCGCACGCGATACTGCGGCTCGTCCTCCGACGCGTCCACTGTCCGGCCGGCCGCCGAGGTGCGCTTGGTGATCTTCTCTTCGACCGTGCCCATGACCTGCTGGCCGTGGCTCTTCCAGCTGACCTTGTCGCCCTTCTGGAGTCCCATGTGCAGCCGGATACCCGGGGAAGAACCCGCCAAACCGCCTCACACCCGGTCGTGCGGTTCGGGAGCGGGGGAGACCGCCGTCGGCTCCTCCGCCTCCGCCTCCGCCGCGCGCCGGCGGCCGGCGGCGTGCATGCCGTAGGCGAAGTAGAGGACGAAGCCGATCGCCATCCAGACCACGAACCGGATCCACGTATCGACCGGCAGATTGATCATCAGCCAGAGGCACGCGATGACCGCGACGATCGGCAGCACCGGCACCCACGGGGTGCGGAAGGCGCGGGGCAGGTCGGGCCGGGTGCGGCGCAGCACCACCACGCCGATCGCGACGACGACGAACGCGAACAGCGTGCCAATCGACGTCAGCTCCGACAGCTTCGACAGGGGAACAAACCCGGACACGAGCGCCACGAGTACGCCCGTCCCGATCGTGATCAGCCACGGCGTGCCGAACCGCGGGTGCACCCGCGCCACCGCTGGCGGCAGCAGGTGGTCGCGCGACATCGCGAACAGCACCCGCGACTGGCCGAGCAGCAGCACCAGGATCACCGTGGTGATGCCGCAGACGGCGCCAACCGAGATCACCTTCGACGCCCAGTCGACGCCGACGTCGGTGAACGCCTTCGCCAGCGGGGCGCCGGTGTCCAGCGACGAGTATTTCGACATCCCGGTCACCACGAAAGCGACCGCCATGTAGAGCACGGCGCAGATGCCGAGCGACCACAGGATCCCGCGGGGCACGTCGCGTTGCGGGTTGCGGGTCTCCTCGGCCGTGGTGGCGACGACATCGAAGCCGATGTAGGCGAAGAAGACGATCGACGCCGCCGCCACGATGCCGAAGACGCCGAACTGCTGCGGCACCACGCCGAGCAGCGCCTGGAGCAGCGGCTCCTCGCCACCGGAGACACCGGGCGCGGGCTGGCCCGGCGGCACGAACGGGCTCCAGTTGTCGGACGTGATGTAGAACAGCCCCAGGCCGATCACGAACAGCACCACCGCGACCTTGATCGCGACCAGGATGCCGGTGACCCGCCCGGACAGCTTCGTGCCGACCACGCCGACGACGGTCAGCAGGGCCACGATGAAGATCGCACCCCAGTCCGGGATGGCGTCGTCACCGGCCAGCCAGGTGGGCAGACCGAAGAGCGTCTGGAGGTACGCGCTCCAGCCGCGCGCCACCACCGCCGCGCCGAGGCCGAGTTCCAGCACCAGGTCCCAGCCGATGATCCAGGCGACCAGCTCGCCGAGCGTGGCGTAGCCGAACGTGTAGGCGCTCCCCGCCACCGGCACCGTCGACGCGAACTCCGCGTAGCAGAGCGCGGCGAGCGCGCAGACCACCGCGGCGAGCAGGAACGAGATGACGATGGCCGGGCCGGCGTTGCGGGCCGCCTGCTGGCCGGTCAGCACGAAGATGCCGGTACCTACGATCACGCCCACGCCGAAGACGGTCAGGTCCAGGGCGCTCAACTCGCGCTTGAGCTTGTGCCCGGGCTCGTCCGTCTCCTGAATGGACCGCTCGATGCTCTTGGTGCGGAAGACAGGGAGGGCCATGAATGTGATTCTCGACCCGCACGCGCCGCGCCGCAGCGCGAGCGGGCGGCGGTGGCGCTAGGGCCTGGCGGCGACGAAGATCGCGGTCCCAGGGAAGAGGCGGCCGCGCAGCGGGCTCCACTGGCCCCAGATCTGGGTGTGCCCCTCGGGCCATTCCGGCTCGATCAGGTCTTCGAGCACGAACCCGGCGGCCACCAGTTCGCGGATGCGGTCGCCGAGCGTGCGGTGCTGCTCGACGTAGGTCGGCGCCCCGCCGGCGGCGGTCTCGACGTAGGGACGGCGGTCGAAGTAGGAGTGGACGGCCACCAGGCCGCCCTCGCCCGGGTCGTCCAGGAAGATCCACCGCATCGGGTGGGTCACCGCGAACACCCACCGCCCGCCCGGTCGCACCACCCGGAACACCTCGCGCATCAGTGCGCCGGAGTCGGCCACGAACGGCACGGCGCCGAAGGCGGTGAACGCGATGTCGAACGCCTCGGTCCGGAACGGCAGCGCCAGCGCGTCGGCCTGGACCAGCGGCAGCCGTACACCCGATGCTGTGTTCTGGGTCACAGCGTGCCGGAGCATGCCGCCGGAGAGATCGGTGGCAACGACCTGCGCACCCTGCGTGGCGAGCCAGCGCGCGGCGGCCGCGGCGCCGGCACCGACCTCGATGATCCGCCGCCCCGCGATCGGGCCGAGCAGGTGGGCGTCGGCCTCCCGCAAACCCTCCGGGCACCAGCGGAAATCCACCTCGCCGAGGAAGCCACCGTGCTCGGCCTGGTAGGCGTCGGCATCCTTGTCCCACCAGCCCCGGCTGGCCCGGCGGGCTTCGGCGTCGGTCACCGTGCGTCGGCCCACCCCGGGATCGTCGTCAGACACCACTTAACCCCATCACGCGGTACGAACCCGGCGCGGCTTGGGGAGGGCTTGCACGCTGTGGTAATGCGCACGGTAAGCTAGTCGATGCGCACGCGGATTGTGTGCCTCGGCAGGGAGCAGGCGTCCGCGGTCAACGGACACCATCAATGATCATGGGCGATCGTTGCGG
Organism: Asanoa ferruginea; assembly: GCF_003387075.1. Lineage (NCBI taxonomy): Bacteria > Bacillati > Actinomycetota > Actinomycetes > Micromonosporales > Micromonosporaceae > Asanoa > Asanoa ferruginea. Next base: position 8,601,204 of record NZ_QUMQ01000001.1, on the reverse strand, counting down.
TGTGCCCGACGACCAATTCGTGGGCGCACACAGGTCATTAGCTACCCGCATCGCAGCTGTGACACACCATCCGACCGGAGCAACCGCCCACATGACGAGCAGCATCGAGGCCACCTCGAGCGCCAACAAGGTCACCATCGACGACCTCGGTTCCGAGGAGGCATTCCTCGCCGCGATCGATGAGACCATCAAGTACTTCAACGACGGCGACATTGTCGAAGGCACCGTCGTCAAGGTCGATCGGGACGAGGTCCTGCTCGACATCGGCTACAAGACCGAGGGGGTCATCCCCTCTCGTGAGTTGTCGATCAAGCACGACGTCGACCCCGCCGAGGTGGTGTCGGTCGGTGACCACATCGAGGCCCTGGTCCTCCAGAAGGAGGACAAGGAAGGTCGCCTGATCCTCTCGAAGAAGCGCGCGCAATACGAGCGGGCGTGGGGCACCATCGAGAAGATCAAGGAAGAAGACGGCGTCGTCCGCGGCTCCGTCATCGAGGTGGTCAAGGGTGGTCTGATTCTCGACATCGGTCTCCGGGGCTTCCTGCCCGCCTCCCTTGTTGAGATGCGGCGGGTCCGTGACCTTCAGCCCTACGTGGGCCGTGAGCTCGAGGCCAAGATCATAGAGCTCGACAAGAACCGCAACAACGTGGTTCTGTCGCGCCGGGCCTGGCTCGAGCAGACCCAGTCCGAGGTGCGCACCGAGTTCCTCAACAAGCTCCAGAAGGGCCAGGTCCGCAAGGGCGTGGTCTCGTCGATCGTCAACTTCGGCGCGTTCGTCGACCTGGGCGGCGTCGACGGTCTGGTGCACGTCTCCGAGCTCTCCTGGAAGCACATCGACCACCCGTCCGAGGTTGTCGAGGTCGGCCAGGAGGTCGAGGTCGAGGTTCTCGACGTCGATCTCGACCGCGAGCGGGTGTCCCTGTCGCTCAAGGCGACCCAGGAAGACCCGTGGCGCCAGTTCGCCCGCACCCACGCGATCCAGCAGATCGTGCCGGGCAAGGTCACGAAGCTGGTTCCGTTCGGTGCGTTCGTGCGGGTCGACGACGGCATCGAGGGCCTGGTCCACATCTCCGAGCTGGCCGAGCGCCACGTGGAGATCCCGGAGCAGGTCGTCCAGGTCGGTTCCGACGTCATGGTCAAGGTCATCGACATCGACCTCGAGCGCCGGCGGATCTCGCTGTCGCTCAAGCAGGCCAACGAGGGCTTCGTCGAGGGTGAAGAGCACTTCGACCCGACCCTCTACGGCATGGCCGCGACCTACGACAACGAGGGCAACTACATCTACCCCGAGGGCTTCGACCCGGAGACGGGTGAGTGGCTCGAGGGTTACGACAAGCAGCGCGAAACCTGGGAGACGCAATACGCCGAGGCGCGCCAGCGGTGGGAGGCGCACACCAAGCAGGTTGTGTCGTCCCGCGCCGCCGACGCCGAGGCCGCCGCGGCTCCGCCCGCGCCGGCGGGCCAGAGTGGTGGCGGGGCTTCCTCCTCGTCCTCCACGCCGACCCGTCCGGCCGAGGAGCCGGCCGGCACGCTGGCGACCGACGAAGCGCTCGCCGCGCTTCGGGAGAAGCTGGCCGGCAAGTAAGCACGGCACGTCCAACGAACGGCCCCGCACCGCAAGGTGCGGGGCCGTTCGGCTTGTTAGCCTGGCGCGCGTGTTACGAGTGGGGCTGACGGGCGGCATCGGGGCGGGCAAGAGCGCGGCGGCCGCGCGGTTCGCCGCCAACGGCGCGGTGGTGATCGACTCCGACCGGCTGGCGCGTGAGGTGGTCGAGCCCGGCACGCCCGGGCTGGCCGAGGTGGTCGCCGCCTTCGGGTCGGGGGTGCTGCGCGACGACGGCGCGCTGGACCGGCCCGCACTCGGCCGGATCGTGTTCGGCGACGCGGCCGCCCGCAAGCGGCTCGAAGGCATCCTGCACCCGCTGATCCAGCGGCGTAGCGCAGCCCTGGCGTCCGCCGCACCAGCGGGCGCGATCATCGTCAACGACATCCCGCTGCTGGTCGAGGGCGGGGTAGCGGCGGCCTACCACCTGGTCGTGGTGGTCGACGCCGCGCCCGCGGTGCGGGTCGAGCGGCTGGTCCGCGACCGGGGGATGACCACCGACGACGCGTCGGCCCGGATCGCCGCCCAGATCGACGACGCCACCCGCCGCGCGGCCGCCGACGTAGTGCTCGACAACAGCGGCGCACCGTCGGCATTGGACTCGGCCGCCGATGCCCTCTGGGCCGACCGGCTGGTGCCGTTCGCGCGCAACCTCGCCGAGGATCGACCGGCTGCCTGGGCGCCCGACGTCGTCGCTTACGACCCGGCCTGGCCGGCGCAGTTCGAGCGGCTCGCGGCGCGGATCCGGCACCGGGTCGGCGACCGCCCGATCGCGCACGTCGGGCCTACCGCCATCGTCGGCGCGGCCGCGCCGGACGTCATCGGCATGTCGCTGACGGCTGGGTCGGCCTCGCAGGTCGACGATTTGCGGTCGCCGCTGGGTGCCGCCGGGTTCCTGCCGTCGGCCGGCGGCACGTATGCCAACGCCGACCCGGGGCGGCCGGCCGAGGTGCGCGTGCTGGTCGGTTAACGGTCCTGGCCGGCTAGCACCTAGTAGCGCCGACCGGGGCCGGGCGGCCGAGGTGGCCGTGCTGGTCGGTTAGAGGTGCTGGCCGGCGAGCGCGTGGTAGCGGCTGACCCAGTCGCGGTTGAGCTGGTCGGCCTGCCTGCGGTGCCGCGGGACGAACGCGTGCCCGGCCGGGAGATCGAGCCCGAGGAAGCCGATGATTCCGCTGGTGACGCCATCGATGTCGGTGGTCAGGTCTTCATAGCGCACGCTGTGCGGCTGGATGTCGTAGGTCGTGAACCAGGTGCGCCAGGCGTCGTTGTGTTGGCGGATGGTCCGGACGAGGGTGTCGATCTGCGCGAAGTCGAAGCGGGGCTCACGGTCGGGCAGGGCGACGTCGTCGTGCTGCCAGAACTGGGTCTGCTCGGCGCGCGCCCAGGACACGGCCTGCGCCACCGTGTCGTCACGCCAGCAATGCACGAAGCGGAGCCGGCCGAAGGCGCGGGTGAGCAGGTCGAGGTCGGTGTGTGTCGAGCCGTGCGCGGCGGCGAGCTTGGCGACCAGCTCGTCGAGCGTTCCCCACATCACCCGGGCAGCGAAGATGCCGTTGGGAGTGCTGCCCTCCGCGATCGCCGCTCGGACGTAGTCGCGGTAGTCGAACGATCCGGTTTCGTCGTGGGGCAGGCGCCAGCGATCGACCCACAACTCCTCGCCCGGCACCCGGAAGTAGGACTCCGGCCGGCCGGCGACCCCGGTGTCGCGGAGCAGCCCGCACAGCAGCGTGCTCCCGGTCCGCGGTGTGCCGCAGAGCAGGTAGGCGTCGATGCCTTCGCCGGTAGCCATGGCCGACAGTCAACCAGCGGTGCCGCCGGCACCGCACCAGGATTTCCCGGTAGCGGCCGCTAGCCGAGCGGTGCGGTGGGCAGGGTCGGCACGGTGTCGTCGGTCAGGTCGAGCTGGGCCCACGTGCCGGAGCGGGTGCGCGCCTCCAGCCGGCGGACCGCGCCGGTCTTGTCCAGCCAGTAGCGCATCCGGGCCTGGCCGCGGCCGATGATGCCCTGCTCGGCCGGCTTGGCGATCTCGAAGACGGTCATGCCGGCCCCGTCGATCTTGTCCTTGCGCAGGAAAGAGGCGTGATCGATGAAGTACGACGCGCTGTCCTTGCTGGTGGCAGCCGACGCGAGCGCCTCGCCGAGCAGCAGGTCGATGTCGAGGCTGCCGCGCGCGTCGGTGCGCTGGGCCCAGGCCTGGAACTGCCAGCCGTTGTCCGGCGCCGGCAGCGGCGGGGTGTCCATCGCCTTACCGGACTTCGTCTGATAGGCCACGCCGGCCGCGTTGGCCCGCAGGAACGCCACGTCGGTCGGCTTCGCGGTGTCGGAAACGGCCAGGTAGGCCACCGTCGAGGTCCAGTCCACCCAGCCGCCGCCGCGCAGGTTGGCCGTCGGCACCGTCGGGACGGCGATGGTGAGCCGGGCCCCGCCGCGCTCCAGGCTGCGCTGGCGCATCTTGGCCAGCAGGGCGGCCTCCGACTTGCTCGGGGCGCGCGGCGTGATCGGGGCACCGCCGAACGCGGCGACGGCCGTGAGGTCGGGGCGGTTCTCGCGGTCGAGGTCGGCGCGTACGGACAGGTTGCCCGGCAGCAGCGCCTCGAAGCGGCGGAGCTTGGCGCCGCTGTCGAGCCAATAGCGAACGGTGCCGCCGAGTTCGCTGAGGGCGGTCGGCGGGGCGGTGCGCGCCGGGCTCGGGCTCGCCGTGGCCGTCGCCGGAGCGGCGCTCTCGGTGGCCTTCGCGCGTTCCGGCTGGCGGGTGGTGTCGTCCGTGGCCTGGTCGGCGGCGGTCGGCTGGCCGCCGTTCGGCGCGTCGCCGTTCGGCTGGTCGGTGGTCGACCCGTTCGTGCTCGGCTCGGCGGAGCTCGGCTGGGACTTCTTCGGCTTGGCGGCCGGCGGGGTGGCGGTCGGGAACGGCTGGGGTGGCACTGCCGGGCCGAGGAGCACGTCGACCGTCGTACCCCCGATGCGTTCCTGGCCCATCCACCGCGATTCGGTCTTTGCCAGCAGGTCCGCGGGGTCGGGCTTGGTGCTGGCCATGACGAACACGAGCGACAGGAACGCGTCCAGTGGCTTGGCCGTCTTGCCCGACGCTGACCAGGTCCGGACCTGCCAGCCGTCGGCCGGCGGGGTGGCGGGCGGCTCGGCCACCGGCGGCGCCGGCTTGGTGGCGTCCGTCGACTGCGCGGGGTTGGCCTCCTCGGCCGCTTCACCGGGCGTCGCGGAACGGGTCGCCACCACACCGGGTACGGACTGGAGCAGCCCCCGCATGTCGCCGGCCCCGGGCCCACCGACCCGCAGGTAGGACAGCCCCTTCTTCCAGTCGACCCAGCCGGCGACGCGGACCTGGGCGTCGCCGTCGCCCCAGGTGGCGTGCAGGCCGGCGCGCTCGTCGCGGTAGTTGGTGACCCGCATGTCGCCGAGGCGGCTGGCCTCGCTCGCGGACAGCGGCCGGGCCTGCACGGCCTGCTTCTCCGGTGCGCAGGAGACCATGCCGCCGACCAGGCCGGCGATCGAGCCGAGGGAGAGGCAGGAGAGCACGACCAACGCGACAACGCGGCGCCGTTCGGCTGGACGACGGGAAAGGGTCACGCGTGGTTGAACGGCTGAAAGTGGCAGAGGTGACGTATATCGGGAGTGTTGGCAGCGCCCTTTGCGACTGGTGAGGTCAGGGCGCTCGCGGCGGCCGGTCTGCGCATCGCGCGACCGCGTCGGGTGCGCACGCCGACGATGTGCCGGGGCTGCAACCACAGCGCCGGGGATGACCGGCCGGTGTGGAGGCCCGGTCATTGCTCCCGGTCGGCCGCCGCGAGCGGCCTACGCTCAAACGGTAGCGCGGTGACCTATCCCACACAATGACAATATTGAAGCCGATCACCTACGGGGAGTTGGCGCGTGGGAACATGTCGTACCCCCGACGTAGTTTTATGGGCATGACGCTGGACATCCCCCGCACCGACGGCCGGTTCGAGGTCGTCAGCGATTACAAGCCGGCCGGCGACCAGCCGGCTGCCATCGACGATCTTGAGCGTCGGGTGCGTCAGGGCGACCGGCACACGGTGCTGCTCGGCGCGACCGGCACCGGCAAGAGCGCGACGACGGCCTGGCTGATCGAGCGCCTGCAACGGCCGGCCCTCGTGATCGCACCCAACAAGACCCTGTGCGCCCAGCTCGCCAAGGAGTTCCGCGAGCTGCTGCCCAATAACGCCGTCGAATATTTCGTCTCTTACTACGACTACTACCAGCCCGAGGCCTACATTCCGCAGACCGACACCTACATCGAGAAGGACTCGTCGGTCAACGAAGAGGTCGAGCGGCTGCGCCACTCGGCGACGATGTCGCTGCTGACCCGCCGCGACGTGGTGGTGGTCGCGACCGTCTCGGCGATCTACGGTCTGGGCACCCCGCAGGAATACCTCGACCAGTCGGTGCACCTCAAGCGCGGTGCCGAGATCGACCGCGACAAGGTGCTGCGCCGGCTCGTCGACATCCAATACACCCGCAACGACATGTCGTTCACCCGCGGCACGTTCCGGGTCCGGGGCGACACGCTGGAGATCATCCCGGCCTACGAGGAGCTCGCCGTCCGGGTCGAGCTGTGGGGCGACACGATCGAAAACCTCTACTACCTGCACCCGCTGACCGGCGACGTGATCCGCGAGGTCGACGAGCTGATGATCTTCCCGGCGTCGCACTACGCGGCCGGCGCCGAGCGGATGGAGCGGGCGATCGGGCGGATCGAGAGCGAGCTGGCCGAGCGGCTGACCGAGCTCGACGGGCAGAACAAGCTGCTCGAAGCGCAGCGGCTGCGGATGCGCACGACCTACGACATCGAGATGATGCGGCAGGTCGGCTTCTGCAACGGCATCGAGAACTACTCGATGCACATCGACGGGCGCACCTTCGGCGACCCGCCCTACTGCCTGCTCGACTACTTCCCCGACGACTTCGTGACGGTCATCGACGAGTCACACGTGACGGTGCCCCAGATCGGCGCGATGTATGAAGGCGACGCGTCCCGCAAGCGGCTCCTGATCGAGCACGGTTTCCGGCTGCCGAGCGCGGCCGACAACCGGCCGTTGCGGTTCGACGAGGTCCTCGACCGGGTCGGCCAGATGGTCTTCCTCTCCGCGACCCCCGGGCCGTGGGAGATGCGCGAGGCCGGCGGCGAGTTCGTCGAGCAGGTCATCCGGCCCACCGGCCTGATCGACCCCGAGGTCGTGGTCAAGCCGACCAAGGGCCAGATCGACGACCTGATGCACGAGATCAAGGTGCGCGCCGACCGCGACGAACGCGTCCTGGTCACCACGCTGACCAAGAAGATGTCCGAAGACCTGACCGACTACCTGCTCGAGCACGGCATCCGGGTGCGCTACCTGCACTCCGAGGTCGACACGCTGCGCCGGGTCGAGCTGCTGCGCGAGCTGCGCAAGGGCGACTACGACGTGCTGGTCGGCATCAACCTGCTGCGCGAGGGTCTCGACCTGCCCGAGGTGTCGCTGGTGTCGATCCTCGACGCCGACAAGGAGGGCTTCCTGCGCAGCGGCCGGTCGCTGGTGCAGACCATCGGCCGCGCGGCGCGAAACGTCTCCGGCCAGGTGCACATGTATGCCGACAAGATGACCCCGTCGATGGCCGAGGCGATCGACGAGACCAACCGCCGGCGGGCGAAGCAGGTGGCGCACAACGAGGCCAACGGCATCTCACCCGAGCCGCTCCGCAAGAAGATCCACGACATCCTCGACGACATCTACCGCGAGGCCGCCGACACCGAGGGCGCCCTCGGCCCGGCGACCGTCGGCGGTGGTGGCCGGCAGATGTCGAGGGGCAAGGGCCCGGTGCCGGAGACCCGCTCGAGGGGCAAGGCCGCGGAGGCCCGTCCGTCCCGCGAGGGCATGGCCCGCCACGACCTGGCTCGGCTCATCCAGGACCTCAACGACCAGATGCTGGCCGCGGCCCGCGAGCTCCAGTTCGAGCTCGCCGCCCGGATCCGCGACGAGGTCCACGAGCTCAAGAAGGAACTCCGCGGCATGGACGTGGCCGGGGTCAAATGACCGCCTACACCGTCGGAGCGCCAGGTGCCGCGCTCCGACGGGCCGTCGGCCCCTACGTCGGCTACGCCGAGCGGGCCACGGCACCGCTCGCCCGCCGCGAGGTGGCGGTCTCCCGCTGCGTCCTGGTGATCGGCTGGGGCGCCTCGCTCGACGTGCACGACCCACGCGGCCCGGCCGGCGGCGCGACCTCGGTCGCGTCCTTCGCGGCGGGCCTGGCCGACACCTACGTCGACACGGTCACCGCACCCGGCCAGGCCGAGGGCGTCCAGGTGATGCTCGACCCGCTGGTCGCCGCCCGCATCCTGGGCCGCCCGTTCGGCGAGGTCGCCAACCGGGTCGTCGCCCTCTCCGACCTCGACGGCGCCGCGCTGCGCGACCTGCGCGCCCTGCCCGCTCGGCTGGGCGCCGCGGCTGGCTGGGGCGAGCGGTTCGCACTCCTCGACCAGGCCTTCGGCGCCCGCCTGTCGGCGACGCCACCACCAGACCCGCGGCTGGCCGGCGCCTGGCGTCAGCTGCGCACGACGGGCGGCGCCGTCCCGGTCGAGGCTTTGGCCGCGGCCACCGGTTGGAGCCGCCGCCATCTGGGGGCGATGTTCCGTCGGGAGCTAGGCCTGCCGCCCAAGGTGCTGGCCCGGCTGGTGCGCTTCGAGCGCGCCCACGCCCAGGCCGCCCGGGCGTCGTCGGTCGGCTGGGCCACGGTCGCGGCCGACGCGGGCTACTACGACCAGGCCCATCTGATCCGCGACTTCCGCGCCTTCGCCGGCGCGACCCCCGCCCGGGTCCCCGCCCTTGGCCCAGCGCTGACGGCCGCGACCTGACGGCGGCTGCGCTGCGCCGGTCGCCGGTGGTGACTGCCGCGATCTGACGGCGACTTCTCCGCGCCGTTTCCGGCTGTGACCGCTGTGCTGACGGCGACTTCGCGCCGGTCCGGCGCTGACCGCTCCGATCTGACGGCGACCCCTGCGCCGTTCCCGGTGCTGACCGCGGCGATCTGACGGCGACGCCCCCTCGTCGTTTCCGGCGGTGACCGCAATGGTGACGGCGACTTCGCGCCGGTCCGGCGCTGACCGCTCCGATCCGACGGCGACTACCTCCGTGTGGATGTTGGCCCGTCGCCGGGCGGTGGGTGCGATGGTGGGTCGTGGCGTGTTGATGGATCGGGGGATCTGATGGCTGGCAATGCAACGCGGGTCTGGCTGGTGACCGGGGCGACCTCCGGGTTCGGCCGGGCGATCGCGGAGGAGGCGGCGGCTCGCGGCGACACCGTGGTGGGTGCCGCCCGCACCACCGACCGCCTCGACGATCTCGCGGCCGCTCACCCGGGCCGGGTGCACGCCGTCGCGCTCGACGTCACCGACACAACCCGGTGCGCGGCGGTCGTCGACGAGGTGGCCGACCGGTTCGGCCGGATCGACGTGCTGGTCAACAACGCCGGCCGTACGCAGGTGGGCGCGCTGGAGGAGACCACCGACGACGAGTTGCGCTACCTGTTCGAGCTGCACTTCTTCGGCCCGGCGGCGCTGACCCGGGCGGTGCTGCCGCACATGCGCCACGCCGGCGGGGGCACGGTGGTGCAGATGTCGAGCGTGGGCGGGAAATACAGCGGACCCGGCTTCGGCGCCTACTCGGCCACGAAGTTCGCGCTGGAAGGTCTCACCGAGGCGTTGCGGCAGGAGGTCGACTTCGGGGTGCGGTTCCTGATCGTCGAGCCGGGCTCTTTCCGCACGGGCCTGTTCGGTCCGGACGCCGCCTACGTCTCCGAGCCACACCCGGCCTACGCGGCCACCGTCGGCCCTACCCGCGAATATCTGGGCACCCACGGCAGCCAACCCGGCGACCCGGCCAAGGCGGCCCGCGCGATCCTGGCCGTCCTCGACGCACCGGATCCACCGCTCCGCCTGGCCCTGGGCGCCGACGCCGTCGAATCGATCGGTGCCGTGCTGGCCGAACAGACCGCGGAGCTGGCGAAGTGGGCGGACCTCAGCCGCGCCACCGCCATCGACGGGAGCTGACGGGCCCTCAGCCGCGGCACCGCCATCGACGGGAGCTGACGGGCCCTCAGCCGCGGCACCGCCATCGACGGGAGCTGACGGGCCCTCAGCCGTAGCGGTTGAAGCCGCCCTCGGAGTCGATCACCTGGCCGGTGACCCAGCCGGCGTCGGGGGAGCAGAGCCAGGCGACGAGGCGGGCCGCGTCGTCGGGGGTGCCCCAGCGCCCGCCGGGGAACAGCTCGGCGACGGCGGTCTGCGTGTCGGCCGACGCCCAGCCGGTCTCGGTCGGTCCCGGGTTGACGCAGTTGATCGTGATGCCGCGGCGCATCAGGGTCGTGCCGAGTTGCTGGGTCAGGCTTTCCACGGCGGCCTTGCTGACCGCGTAGGGCAGTTCGCCGATCATCGGACCCAGCCGCTGACCGCTGGAGAACAGCACCACCCGCCCGGCGCCGGCCTCGTGTGCTGCCGCGAACGCCTCGACCAGCAACATCGTGGCGCGGATGTTGACGACCAGGTGCCGGTCGATCTCCGCGGCGTCGAGTGCACCGAAGGTGTTGCCGGTCGAATAGGTGTGCACGGCGACCAGGGTGTCGACCCGACCGAAGCGCTCGACCGCGTCCTGGACCAGTGCGCCGGGCGCGTCGGGGTCGGTCAGGTCCGCGGGGGCGTAGTGATGCGGTCCCGCGCCCAACTCCGCCATGATCGCCGCGATGCCGTCGGGATCGCCGCCATAGGGCTGCTCGTCGTCATAGGAGGGCAACCCGCTCAACAGCAGGCGATGCTCACTGGCGGCCAGCCGCCGGGCGACCGCCGCGCCGATGCCGATGCGCCGACTCACCCCGGTCACGAGCGCCACCCGTTGCGTCACGCCGGACACCTAATCACATATCGGCGAACGCCGGTCACCTTTACGATGGCGCGATGCCCGAGCTTCAGCGCCTCGACGCGGGCCACGCCACTGCCCTGCTGCGCTTCGAGCGCGAGAACCGCGCCTACTTCGCGCGCTTCATCTCCGACCGGGGCGACGACTACTTCGCCGAGTTCGACGCCCGCCACGCGACCCTGCTCGCCGAGCAGGCGGCCGGCGAGCACCACCTCCACGTTTTGGTCGACGAAGCCGGCGACGTGCTCGGTCGCTTCAACCTGTTCGACGTCGCCGACGGCACGGCCGAACTCGGCTTCCGGCTCGCCGAGCACGCGACCGGCCGCGGCGTCGCGACAGCCGCGGTCGGCCAGGTCTGCGAACTGGCCCGCGACAGCTACGGGCTGCACCGCCTGACCGCCGTCGCGGCCCTGACGAACGCCGGCTCGCTCGGGGTGCTCCGCCGCAACGACTTCACCCCCACCGGCGAGGTCCACATGCACGGCAAGCCCTGCCTGCGGCACATCCGCGACCTCGTCTCACCCGCCGCTGCTGTTGCCTGAGGCCGCCGATACGCGTGAAGAGAGAGACGCCAACTCGGAGGTGGGATGCTCCGATGCCGCGCCCGAGCAACCTCGCCGGAGATATCCCAGGCGCGTGCGGCCGTTCCCATGATGAGGTGGCACGGTGACCGACCAGGATGAGGCGGCGGCTGTCCTGCCGTTGACGGTGGCTTGGGTGAACCGGCACCTGGAGGTCGGCGAACGGATCGTCAGGACCGAAGTGCTGCACGGCGGCATCACCGCCGACGTGCGGAAGCTGACCGTCGGCAGGCACGACGAAAGCACGCGCGACGGAAGCCCGCGCGACGGAAGCCCGCGCGACGGAAGCCCGCGCGACGGAAGCCCGCGCGACGGAAGCACCCGTGACGGAAGCACGCGCCACGGAAGCACGCGCGACGCAAGCACGCGCGACGCAAGCACGCGCGACCTGGTGCTGCGGAGCTACGTCGACCCGTTCTACCTGGGCTACGCCGAGGATCTGCTGACCCGCGAGTCCGGCGCCCTGTCCCTGCTCCCGGGCACCGGCGTGCCGGCTCCGGCACTCGTCGCGGTCGACCCCACAGCCGAGCATTGCGAGTATCCGTCGCTGCTGATGACCCATCTGCCCGGCCGGACGGTCCTCGACGACGAGGGGTTGGCGACGCGGGTCCCGCTGCTGGCCCGTCAACTCGTGGCGATACACGCGTTGCGACCTGCCGAGCGGCCCAGGAAATACGTGACCCTGACGACCGCCGACACCGTCGTGACTCCGCAGGGCGCCGACGCGGCCACCTGGGCCGCCGCGATCGACGTGATCCGCAGCCCCGCGCCGCGCTACCAAGGGCGATTCCTGCACCGAGACTTCCAACCCGGCAACGTGCTGTTCGACGCCGAAGGGTCGCAGCAGGTTCGGATCACCGGCGTCGTCGACTGGGCAGGCACCTCCTGGGGCCCGGCAGACCTCGACGTGGCGCACACCTCCACCAATCTCGCGCTCCTGCACGGCCCGACCTGGGGCCTGGCCTTCGCCGCGGCCTACGAGGAGGCCGGCGGAGTCCTGGCCGAAGCCAAGAGCGAGCGGCTCTACTGGCTGGTCCGCGACGCGCTGGCCTTCTCCGAGGAGCTGGAGTTCGTGGCGCGGCCATGGCGCAAGGCAGGCAGGACCGATCTGACGACCCGAGCCGTGGAGGAACGGCTGGACGCCTACGTCACCACCCTGATGGGCTAAACCACGTCAGGCGTCGGTCGAGATGTCGGTGAAGTGCTCGACGACCGGGGGAGAGGCGAAGTAGGGCCCGATGTGGCCGCGCCACTGGGTGAAGCGGTCCGTCTCCCGGAAGTTCTCCAGATGCGCTTCGACCGTGTCCCACTCGACGAGCAGGACGAACCGTGACGGCGACTCCACGCCGCGGGTCATCCGGATGGAACGGAAGCCCGGCGTGCCCCTGACCAGGGTGTGTGCGGTCCGGTAGGCGGCGGTGAACGCCTCCTCCTCGCCCGGCCGGATGTCGATCAGCGCAACCTCGAGGATCATGCGAGAGAGCCTCCCATGATCGGCCAGGAGGCACCGAAACATCCTAGGATGCACTACGCGGTGTGTCATGTTCACCAAGATCACGGGTGACTTGTGCTGGTCGATGTGTCAAATCGGCATGTGATGGGTGACAATGGTGCGCAGAGGAGGGGAGTATTCCCCCGCGGCGTTGTCGTCAACACGGCAGTCGTCCAGCGTCAGCTGGGCGTCCACCCGGCAGCGTCGGTCACCAAGGCCTTGGGCCCGGTGGTGGAAGAGACCTCCCGACAGTCACCACCCTGCACGTCGCCTGACGGCGATAGTCGTGTGCCTGCCGGAGGTCTATTTGAACGCGCCTGCTTTGCACGTGTCCCCGCTCGTCTGGGCCATCACCTTGATCGTGATGGTCGCGGTCCTACTGGCCGACCTGTTCATCATCGGTCGCCGACCCCACGAGCCGAGCATCAAAGAGTCGACGATCTGGGTATCGATCTATGTAGGGCTCGCCCTGCTGTTCGGTCTCGGCTTGTGGCTCACCTCAGGCGGCGTGTTCGCCGGCGAGTTCTATGCCGGCTGGCTGACCGAATACAGCCTCTCCGTCGACAACCTGTTCGTCTTCGTGATCATCATGACCAGGTTCGTGGTGCCGCGGCATCTGCAACAGGAGGTGCTGCTCGTCGGCATCATCCTGGCGCTGGTGATGCGTGGCGCCTTCATCGCCGCGGGTTCGGCGCTGATCAGCCAGTTCTCCTGGGTCTTCTACATCTTCGGCGCGTTCCTGGTCTACACGGCGATCAACTTCGCGCGTCAGGGCGAGCCGAGCGAAGAAGAGTTCAAGGAAAACATCGTGATCCGGTGGGTACGGCGAGCCGTGCCCTTCTCTCGCGACTTCGACGGAGCGAAGATCACCACCCGGGACAGCATGGGTAAGCGGCTGTTCACCCCGATGCTGGTCGTGATGATCGCGATCGGCACCACGGATCTGATCTTCGCGCTCGACTCGATCCCGGCCATCTTCGGCGTGACCAAGGAGCCCTACCTGGTCTTCACCGCCAACGTGTTCGCGCTGATGGGCCTGCGCCAGCTCTACTTCCTGCTCGGCGGCCTGCTCGACCGGCTGGTCTACCTCAACATCGGCCTGGCCGTGGTGCTGGCGTTCATCGGCGTGAAGCTGGTGCTCGAGGCGCTGGCCGACAACAACCTGCCGTTCCTCAACGGCGGCGAGCACATCAGCTGGGCACCGCACATCCCGATCTGGCTGTCGCTCTCGGTCATCCTCGGAACCCTGCTGATAGCGACGGTGGCGAGCTTGGCCAAATCGGCCCGGGACAAACGCAAAGAGCGCGAGCTGACCAGCGTGGGCAGCTAGCGCAGAAACAGAAACGCCGCTCCGGCAGCTATGCCGGGGCGGCGTTCTCATGTCGGTGTGCAGGTCGCCTCTCGGCGAGTGGCGCGACGCGGCTCCAGCCGAACGGTATTCCGCGAAGGCAATTTAGGTGAGGCCCGGGGACACTGAACACACCGACAAATACGTCAACCACGGACCCCCGCCGGGCATTCCCGGGAGCTCAGCCAACCCGGTGCGCCGCGACCAGGGTCGCCGCCCGCGCTTCCGACATCGGCTCCTCGACCACCCGCCGCTGGGTGTAGCAGGCGTGCAGCATCCGCCCCGGCTGACCGGTCACGATGCCGACGTGGTGGATGCGACGGCCGGGACGCGCGAAAAAGTAGAGGTCACCGGCCCGCTCGGAGCCCAGCGGCACGGACCGGGTCGCCGCGGCCTGGTCGGCGGCGTCGCGGGGGAGGGTCACCCCGAACCGGCGCCAGGACAGATGGACCAGACCGGAACAGTCGATCCCGTACGCCGAGAGCCCGCCCCAGACATAGGGCACCCCTTGCAGCCGTGACGCCACATCGAGCGCGGCGGCCGGCTGCCCACCGTCGCCGTCGAACGTCACCACGTCGGCGGCCGCGACCCAGTGCGGCTCGTCGCCATCGACCGCGCGCACCGGCAGCCAGCCGGAGACGGCGACACCCGTGAGCACCAGCCGGGTGCCCAGCACCACGTTGGCCACGGCCACCGGCCCACCCGGTGAGACCCGCAGGTCGGTCGAGGTCGCGTCGACGACAAGGGTGGTGTCGTCGACCGAAGGGGGAGCCGGTGCCGGAGCGAGTTGCGCATCCGGGATCCACCCCGGGTAGCCACGCCGGTCACGGACGCCGGGCTGCTGAAGCGCCACGACGCGGGCCCAGCCGTCATCGCGGACCTCGTCGACCCGGACCCGCTCGCCCAGCAGCAACTGGCTCAGCACGCCCTCGCCGATCTGCTGCTCGACGGACATCGACGCCACCCAGGAGGGGATGTCGGCGGTGCGCCCGAGCGCGCGGCTGTCGATCGGACGGACCGCGTCGGGTGTGGACCACAGGGTCGCGACGGCCACTCGCACCATCGCGTCACTGCCTGCCCGCACCGCCCGTTGCCTGTCCGCTCGCATCGTCGCCCGCCCCCCGTCCGCACCGCCGACGGGGTCCCCACCCCTTCAGCCAGGCTACGAAACTCTTCGCCGGTGCTCAATCACCCGCTGGAACTCTCCTTCATTCTGACCGCTCGGCCGACCCCGACGGGCCGACCGTCCAGATCCTCGGCCGCAAACCCCATTGACCGATTTCGGACGATCAGCGTGGGGCGGCGCCGTTGGCCGACGGGGGCAGCGTGAGGCCGAGGCCCGGCGCGTCTGGCAGCACGACCGTCGATGCCTCATAGGTCAGGCCGCCGATCACCGGCGACGACGCCAGCCACCAGGCGGCGTCGAGGTCCGGGACCGCGGTGGTGCCGCAGGCGGCGACCAGGCTGGCGGCGGCGCCGACGCCGACCGCGCTCTCCATCATCGTGCCGACGATCGTGCCCATGTCGTGCGCCTCGGCCAGCGCCAGCAGCGTGCGGGCGGGCGCGAGGCCGCCGCACTTGGCCAGCTTCACGTTGACCATGTCGGCCGCCCGGTTGCGGATCACCGTGACCAGGTCGCGGACCCCGTAGACCGACTCGTCGGCGAGGATCGGCACGTCGACCCGGTCGGTGACCCAGCGCAGGCCCTCGATGTCGCGATGGTCCACCGGCTGCTCGACCAGCTCCAGATCGGCACCGGCGTCCTGGGCGCTGCGGATGATCCGTACCGCCTCCTTCGCGGTCCAGCCCTGGTTGGCGTCGAGCCGGATGCGCGTCGCGGCGCCGGCGGCGGCGCGGACGTCGCGGATCCGGGCCAGGTCGGTCGCCGGGTCGGCGCCGACCTTGACCTTGAGCACGGTGAAGCCCTCGGCGACCCGGAAGCGCGCCGAGTCGGCGACGCTGACCTCGTCGGCCGCGGTCAGCGTCACGTCCGTGGGCACCCGCCGGGTGCTGCCGCCGAGCAACCGCGCCAGGGGTACGCCGAGCCGGCGCGCCGCCAGGTCGTGCAGCGCGACGTCGACCGCGGCCTTGGCGGTCTCGTTGCCCGCGACGGCGCCCGCGGTCGCCCGGCAGAGGGCGACCAGGTCGTCCGGGTCGCGCCCGATCAGCAGCGGCCGCAGCATCGTCATGACGCACGCCTCGGAACCGGCCAGCGACGCCCCGGTGACCTGCCAGACCTGCGGCGCCTCGCCGAAACCGGACCGGCCGTCGCCGTCGACGATCTCGACGATCAGCGTCTCCACGGAGGTCGCCCGGCGCAGCGCCGTCACGAAAGGCGTGTGCAGTGGCGCGCGTACCCGGTGGGTCCTCACATCCTCGATCGTCATGTGCGGCACCCTATCCGGAGGACCTGTGGGCGGCGGAAGGCGAAGGTATGACGGCGGAGTGGTCGTTGACGGGCGCGCCGAACGCCCGTGACCTGGGCGGATTCGTGGGTGCCGAGGGGCGCTTGGTGCGGGCCGGTGCCCTGATCCGGGCCAGCGGGCTGGGCCGGCTGGTCGACGACGACCTGCCGACGCTGGGCAAGCTCGGCATCGCCTGCGTGGTCGACCTGCGGGCGGCGTCGGAGATCGAGGTCGCGCCGCCGGACCGGCTGGTCGGCGAGCCGCGGGTGGTGCACATCCCGGTGCACGACCCGGCGCACCCGGTCTTCACCTACGTCTCGGCCGTGATGCTCGGGCACGACCTGGCCGCCTACGAGGCGCTGGCCCGGGAGGGCACCACCGGCGCGATGGAGGCGATCTACCGCTGGTTCGTCGCGTCACCGGTCGCGACCGAGGCGTTCACCCGGGCGGTGCGCGAGGTGGCCGAGCCCGGCAACCTGCCGCTGCTCTACCACTGCAGCGCCGGCAAGGACCGCACCGGCTGGCTCTCGGTGATCCTGCTGACCGCCCTGGGCGTCGACAAGGACGCGATCCGCGCCGACTATTTGCGCACCAATGACCTGGCCGACGGCGTCAACGAGTCGATCATGGGGGCGATGCTGGTCCGCCGGCCGGGCCTCGACCTCGACGCGATCCGGCCGGTGCTGGAGGCCCGCGGTTCCTACCTGGACGCGGCCTACGACGAGGTCGCCAAGCGGCACGGCGACATGGACAGCTACCTGCGCGACGCTCTCGGCATCGACGACGCCATGGTCACCTCACTGCGCGAGCGACTGCTGGAGGCCTAACGCGCTCGCCAGGCCGCCGCCGAGACGCCCGCGACCAGCGCGCACGCCGCGTCGTCGGTCAGGGTGGTCGAGGTGCAGACCACCACGGTGTACGGCGGCGCGTCGGCCGGGAACACGACGCCGGCGCCGTGCCGTACCCCCGTGATCCAGCCGTTCTTGTGTGCCACCCGGGTGCCCTCGGGCAGGCCGGCGACCAGGTCGTCGCGGTGTTCGTTGGCCTCCAGCAGCGCGAGCACCTCGGCGCGGGCGCCGGCCGGGACCAGGTCGCCGGCGACGATCGCGCCGAACAGGGCGGCGAGGTCGCCCGCGGTGACCAGGTTGCTGATCCCGGCGCGGCGGGCGGCGTCGTCCTCGATGCCGCGCGCGGTGACGCTGTGGGTCGCGCCCGCGAGCCGCCACACCTCCTGCGCCGCGGGCAGGCCGACCGCGCCCAGGCACAGGTTGGTCGCCAGGTTGCCGGAGCGCACGATCATCTGCCGGGCCAGTGCCCGCGCCGTGCTGGTGCCGCCGAGCAGCGCCCAGGTGGTCGCGTCGGCGTCTTCGGCCGGATCGTTGCCGTAGGGCTCTGCGTTCGGCGCGGCCGAGGGATGTCTGTTGTGGACGGTGATCGGTGCGTCGAGGTCGAGGTGGCCGGCCGCGGCGGCCCGGTGCAGGGCGACCAGCACGCCGACTTTCATCGTGCTGGCGGCGTAGTGGGTGGCGTCGGCGAGCCGGGCGTAGGCGGGCGGCCCGCCGACCGGGCCGATCCACGCGGACGCGACACCCGGCGCGGCGGCCAGCGCGCGGTCGACGTCGGTAAGGCTGTCCATCGGGCTCGACCATAGTGTGCGCTGTCCGCGAACAGCGCCCCGACCACCCTTCGCGTGGGGTTAGCGTGCCCGGATGACGGCACCGGCCTATGACGCGTACGCCGACTGGTACGAGACCTACACCCATGGCGTCTCGGGCTTCATGGACCGGGTCCGCGAGCACCTCGCCGACCTGCTCGGCCCGGGCCGCGGCCGCTGCCTCGACCTGTGCTGCGGCGGGGGAGCGCACGCCACGACGATCCGCGACCTGGGCTGGACACCGCTCGGCGTCGACCTGTCCCAGGGCCAGCTCCGCTGGGCCAGCGGGCGGCTGCCGGTGGCGGCCGGCGACGCGACGCGGTTGCCGCTGGCCGACGCCGCCGTGCCCGCGGTGGCCTGCGTGCTCGCGCACACCGACCTGCCGGACTGGGCGGCGGTGCTGCGCGAGGCGGCGCGGGTGCTGGCGCCCGGCGGCCGGCTGGTGCACGTCGGGGTGCACCCGTGCTTCGTGGGGGCGTTCGCCGACCGCTCCGACGCCGCGCGGATCACGATCGACACCCGTTACGCGGACCGGTCGCACACTTTCCACGCCTGGGCGCCGCACGGCGTGCGGGCCCGGGTCGGCGCGTGGCACGTGCCGCTGGCCGACATGCTCAACGCCGTCACCGCCGCCGGCCTGCGGATCGAGCGGGTGGCCGAGTCGGGCGCGAACGGCATCCCCGACGTCTTCGCCTTCCTCGCCCGGAAACCGGCTACCAGTTGAGGCAGACGCAGTTGGTCATCAGCGACCGCACGTTGTCGACGTATTGCGGGTTGGGGATCTTCAGGCCGGCGTCGGTGTCGACCGCGCCCGGGCCGAAGTTGTAGGCCGCGATCACCGCGTTGAGCAGGCACAGGTCGCTGTGGTCGGCGCAGTCGTCGGGGTCGACCGAATAGTCGCCCTCGAAGTAGACGTCGCCGAAGTATTTGATCAGCCAGGCCAGGTAGTTGGCGCCGAGGGCGGCATTGTCCTGGTATTTGTCGATGTCATAGCTCTGGTCGAACCGGTTGTTGACGAACGTCGCGGTGTCTTTCATGACCTGCATCAGCCCGACCCCGCCGTCGCAGGCGACGATGTTGGACTGCCAGCCGCTCTCCTGGTAGGCGGTGGCCTTGACCAGGTCGAGCGGCACCCGCAGGCTCGGCGCGCTGCTCGGCCAGTAGGTGCGGCCCGCGGCGTCGGTCAGCGCGGCCTTGGCGTCGGCCCGGCTCGCCTGCGTGCCGACGTAGCGCGGCTTGGTGCACCCGGCCGCCGGCTTCGGCGGGGCCGGCGGCAGCTTCTCGGTGGTCGAGTGGCGCGGCGGGCTCTTCTTCTTGGGGGTCTTGCGGGGCGTCGGCGCCTTGGTGGTGGTCGGCGGCTTCGTCGGCGCGGCGCCGAGGCCGACCGCGGCGTCGGCGGCCGCTTCGTCTTCCGGCGCGTCGGGCGACTCGACCACGTCGGACGTGTCGCTGCCGGCCTGGGCGCTGGTGGTCTGGCCGCTGCCGGCGTCGGCCGGCTGGCCGCACCCGCCGGCGAGCAACAGAGTGCCGACCGCGCAGAGCGCGACCAGATGGCGGGCGTAGCGGACCATCGCACCTCCCCGTGACGGGAGGGACGTTATCAGCCGGCCCGGTTTCCTACTGTCCCGCTTTCGGCGGACCGCGGCGCGGCGGGATCGGCCTCGACGGCCGGCGCGGCCAGTTCCGCCGCCTGTGCGGTGGCAGGCGCGGCCGCTCCCCCAGGCACTGCGGCGGCCGGCGCGGCCGGTCCTGCCGGTAGTGCGGCGGCCGGCGCGGGCGCTTCTGCCGGCACTGCGGCGGCCGGCTCCTCGCTCGTGGCGTCGCCGCGGCTGGCCCAGGCGACCATGAAGAAGAGCGTCCACATCCCGCCCACCAACACCGAGGTGGCGGTCTCGCTGGAGGTGCTCCAGCCCAGGTAGAGCCGGGCCCCGCTGAGACTCGCGATCGCCGCGGCCGCCACGGTCCACAGCGCCACCCGCAAGGGCCAGTGCCGCCGCCGGGACAGCAGCCAGGCCAGCGTGCAGAACCCGGCCGTCAGCACCGCGTTCTGGCTGGGGAACAGGCCGGAGACCGAGGCGCTGGCCGGAGTGATCTTGCCGGCCAGGGTCACGTCGGTGATCACCGCGAGGACCACCAGCGGCACGAACGCGCCGGCCGTGCTGACCAGGGTGACCAGGTCGCCCCGCCAGGACCGGTGCCGCCAGGCCAGCAGCAGCGCGACCAGCGCGACCACCAGGATCAGCAGCGAGCCGCGCAGGACGCCGAGGGTGTCGCGGGCGAGGTCGACGACGTGGTCGGTGCGGCGCGGGGCGAACCAGCCGGCGATGTTGTCGTCGATGACGCTCAGCCCGCTCTGGTCGACCGCCCACTTCATCACGAAGGCGAGCCCGAAGCCGATGCCGAACAGCAGGGCCACGCCCGCCACCAGGTTGGCGACCAGCGCCCAGCGGCGGCCGACGCGCATCGTCATCAGGAAGAACAGCACCCCGAAGTGCTGGTTGAACCAGCGCAGCGGCGGCAGGGCGCCGGCCCGCGCGACCAGCGCCCGCCACGGGTCGGGGTTGCGGCCGAGCCAGCGGCCGACCAGGACGATCGCGATGATCGTGGCGACCAGGATCAGCACGGCGCCGGTGGCCTTGCCGAAGTATTCGGAGACCGTCTCGTATGACTCGCCGGCGGCGTAGCCGACCAGCACCGAGGCGCCGACGAACAGCACCACGCCGGGGGCGTTCCAGACCGCGAAGCGCCGGTAGGGCATCTCGGCGGCACCGGCCAGGCGCGGCACGAGCGTACGCGCAAAAGCGACAAATCGGGCAACTAGCACGCCGCGGCCACCGAGGCGGTGCAGCAGGCCCTCGGCCTTGGCCCAGCGTTCGGGGCCGACCCGCGCTCCCCACCGCCCCTCGCGCAGCCGAGCGCCGTAGCGGCGGCCCGCGCGGAACGCCAGCGAGTCGCCGATCAGCCCGGCGACGACCATCAAACCGATCGTCAACGGCAGGTCGAGCGTTCCCCGGAATGCGAGAAAGCCCACTAGCAGTAACGTCGCCTCGGCCGGAAACACCAGCCCCAGCAACACCGCGGTTTCACCCGCGATCAAGATGAATGCGACCACGTAGATCACGGCGGGTGGCAGATCTGCCAGCCGTGTCAGTAGATCGACCATTGCGTCCCCCGGCCCACGGGACCAGCATGCCAGTGCGGTGCTGCACTAAAACAGGCAATAAGCAGAGATCCGGGCCACCTCCGGGATACCCCGACGGGGTTCGAGTTGGTGCAACCTGGAGGATGGAGACATGCCGACCCGTTCCGATCTCCGCAACGTCGCCATCGTGGCCCACGTCGACCACGGCAAGACAACTCTTGTCGACGCGATGCTGCGCCAGGGCGGCCAGTTCCATGCCCGCAACGAGCTCACCACCGACCGCATGATGGACTCGATGGACCTTGAGCGCGAGAAGGGCATCACCATTCTCGCCAAGAACACCGCCATCAGCTATGCGCCCGCCGACGGCCAACCGGTGGTCATCAACATCATCGACACCCCGGGCCACGCCGACTTCGGTGGCGAGGTCGAGCGCGGCCTGACCATGGTCGACGGCGTCGTGTTGCTGGTCGACGCCAGTGAGGGCCCGCTGCCGCAGACCCGGTTCGTGCTGCGCAAGGCGCTCAAGGCCCGGCTGCCGATCATCCTGGTGATCAACAAGGTCGACCGGCCCGACGCCCGGATCAAAGAGGTCGTCGACGACACCTACGAGCTGTTCCTCGACCTCGACGCCGACGACGCCCAGATCGACTTCCCCATCGTGTACGCGTGCGCCCGCGACGGCATCGCCTCGCTGACCCAGCCCGCCGACGGCACGGTGCCGGCCGACAGCGACTCGTTGCAGCCCCTGTTCCAGACGCTGCTCGACACCATCCCGGCGCCGTCATACGAGGAGGGCGCCCCGCTCCAGGCGCACGTCACCAACCTGGACGCGTCGCCGTTCCTCGGCCGCCTGGCGCTGTGCCGGGTGCGGGAGGGCACGATCCGCAAGGGTCAGACGGTCACCTGGTGCAAGATCGACGGCAGCACCGAGAAGGTCCGGATCTCCGAGCTGCTGATGACCGAGGGCCTGGAGCGCAAGCCGGCCGAGTCCGCCGGCCCCGGCGACATCATGGCCGTCGCCGGCATCCCGGAGATCATGATCGGCGAGACGCTGGCCGACGCCGACGACCCCCGCCCGCTCCCGCTGATCACCGTCGACGAGCCGGCGATCTCGATGACCATCGGCACCAACACCTCGCCGCTGGTCGGCCGGGTCAAGGGCGCCAAGGTCACCGCGCGGATGGTCAAGGACCGGCTCGAGCGCGAACTGGTCGGCAACGTGTCGCTGCGGGTGCTGCCCACCGATCGCCCCGACGCGTGGGAGGTGCAGGGCCGCGGCGAGCTGGCGCTGGCCATCCTGGTCGAGCAGATGCGCCGCGAGCAGTACGAGCTGACGGTCGGCAAGCCCCAGGTGGTGACCCGGGAGATCGACGGCAAGATCTGCGAGCCGGTCGAGCGGCTCACGATCGACGCCCCCGAGGAATACCTGGGCGCGATCACCCAGCTCCTGGCGACCCGTAAGGGTCGGATGGAGCAGCTGGTCAACCACGGCACCGGCTGGATCCGGATGGAGTGGCTGGTCCCGGCGCGCGGCCTGATCGGCTTCCGCACCGAGTTCCTGACCGACACCCGCGGCACCGGCATCCTGCACCACGTGTTCGAAAACTACGAGCCGTGGTTCGGCGAGCTGCGCACCCGCGGCAACGGCTCGCTGGTCGCCGACCGCACGGGCGCGGTGACCGGGTTCGCGATGATCAACCTCCAGGAGCGCGGCTCACTGTTCGTCGAGCCGGGCACCGAGGTCTACGAGGGCATGATCGTGGGTGAGAACTCCCGCTCCGACGACATGGACGTCAACATCACCAAGGAAAAGAAGCTGACGAACATGCGGCAGTCGACGTCGGACGAGACGGAGAAGGTCATCCCGCCGCGCAAGCTCTCGCTGGAGCAGGCCCTCGAGTTCTGCCGCGAAGACGAGTGCGTCGAGGTCACCCCGGCCGCGGTGCGCATCCGCAAGGTCATCCTCGACCAGACCACCCGCGGCCGCCAGGCCGCCCGCCGCAAGCACGCCGGCTGACCCGGCTCGCACAGCGCCGACGACGTGCCCGACTCCAACCCGGAGCCGGGCGCGTCGTCGTCTGTCCTGGTTCGGTAGGTGGACGGCAGGTTAACTCAGGGCCAATGGACGGTTGCGCGGGTCGCTAGGCGCGATGAGGATCGATGGATTCCCGACAAAGGAGTCTCGATGTCTGATCTCGATCGCCGGACGGTGTTGCGGGGTGCGGCCGCCGCGGCCGGTGGCGCCGTGCTCGGTGGGCCGTTCCTCGGCTTCGTCAACCGTGACACCGCCGCCGCGCACGGCAGTCAGCGCGCGCCGCTCGTCGACACCGTGGCCGACCTGCGTGACGGCAAGGTCCGGCTGCACGTGCCGGCGGGGTTCCACTATCGCTCCTTCCACGACACCGAGGCGCCGGTCGTGCTCGACGACGGCACGGCGCTGCCCGGCCGGCACGACGGCATGGGCGCCTTCCGTGACCGCGGCGACGATGTCGTGCTGGTCCGCAACCACGAGGTCAACAACCCGGGACCCGCCTTCGGCCCGCGTACGCCCTACGACGCGCAGGCCCGCGGCGGCACCACGACCGTGCACGTCAGCCGGACCGGGGAGGTGCGCCGGGCCTACACCAGCATCAACGGCACGATGATGAACTGCTCCGGCGGGCGGATGCCGTGGGGTTCGTGGGTGACCTGCGAGGAGACCGTCAACGGGCCCGACGTCGGCCCCGACTTCACCAACGCGTCCAACGTGCCGCTGACCCAGCCGCACGGGTTCGTCTTCGAGGTGCCGGTGCGCGGCGAGGCCAGCGGTGAGCCGATCACCGCCGCCGGGCGGTTCACCCACGAGGCGGTCGCCTACGACCCGCACTCCGGCTATCTCTACCTGACCGAGGACAGCTTCGAGTTCCCGTCGGGTTTCTACCGCTACAAGCCGCGCCGCGATCCGATGAAGCTCGGCTACCTCGACAACCGGGGCCGCCTGCAGATGCTCGCCGTCCGCAAGCGCCCCAACATCCATCTCGAGGGCAACCAGCGGCGCGGAGACACGTACGACGTGAAATGGGTCGATATCGATGATCCGGCGCCCCGCTTCCCCTACACGCCCGGGGAAACGGCACCGACCACGAACGACGATGCGACGGTGTACGTGCCGAAGCAGGGTTGGGAGCAGGGCGCGGCCTACTTCTCCCGGTTGGAGGGCGCGGTCTACGACGACGGCGTCATCTACTTCACCTCCACCCAGGGCGGCGGTGAGGCGGAGACCGAGCTCGGCCCGCACGCGACCGGCGGCTACGGCAACGGGTCCGGCCAGATCTGGGCCTACTACCCGAAGCACCAGGTGCTGCGCGCGATCTACCAGTCGCCGGGTCCGGACACGTTGGACTTCCCCGACAACGTCACCACCAGCCCGCGCGGCACGCTGGTGGTCTGCGAGGACAACACCAACGACAACTACCTGCGCGGGCTGACCCGGCAGGGCGAACTGTTTGACATCGCGCTCAACCGGCTCACCTCGAGCACCGGCACGTCGCGGTTCAACGACGAGTTCGCCGGTTCGACGTTCAGCCCCGACGGGCACACGCTGTTCGTCAACATCCAGGCCGGCGCCGGGATGACGTTCGCGATCTGGGGCGACTGGCGCAAGATCGGCGTCTGAGGCGCGCGACGGGCGGCGGCTGGGTACGGTGGGTGCGTGCTCGCCCAGGTCGCGACCTTCGCCGCCGCCCGCGCTCTGCGCCTTCCGCCGGCCGTCGCCGGCAAGGTCAGCTACCGGCGGCACCAGCGGGTGCGGGCGCGTGACGGCGTCGTGCTGATGACCGACCACTACGCCACCGACGTGCCCGACGCCGGCACCGTGCTGATCCGCACGCCCTACGGGCGGGGCGGGCCGATCACCCTCTTCGGGCGGCTGATCGCCCAGCGCGGGCTGCACACGGTGATCCAGTCGTGCCGCGGCACCTACGGGTCCGGCGGCACCTTCGATCCCATGCTGCACGAGCGCATCGACGGCATCGACACGATCGACTGGCTTCGCCGGCAGCCCTGGTACAACGGCAACCTGGCGATGTTCGGGTCCAGCTACCAGGGCTTCGCGCAGTGGGCGGTGGCGCCCTACGTCGGCGACGAGTTGCGGGCGATGGTGCTGGTCTGCACCACCTCGTCGGCCCGCGACTCGACCTACGCCGGCGAAGCGTTCTCCCTCGACACGGTGCTGACCTGGGCCGAGTTGCTCAGCGCCGAGGGGCAGCCGTTCTTCACCCGGCAGCGCGAGCTCAAGCGCGGGCAGCCCAAGCTGCTGCGCGGCCTGGCGACACTGCCGCTGGAGACGGCCGACCGGGTCGCCGTCGGCGCGCCGGTGCCGTTCTACCAGGACTGGCTGCGCGAGGTGGAGCCCGAAGCCACCTACTGGGCCGACCGCCGCTTCGACGACGGCGTCCCGACGGTGCGCGCGCCGATCGCGATGATCACCGGCTGGCACGACATCTTCCTGACCGCCCAGCTCCGCGACTACGCGGCGCTGACCGCGGCCGGGGCGTCGCCCTACCTGATGATCGGCCCGTGGACGCACGGCAGCCCCGGCCTGTTCGCCGCCTGGATGCGCGAAGGGCTGGCGTTCCTCTGCGACCGGATGCCGGGCGGCACCGACGCCGCGGCCGCGTTGCGCAACTCGGCGACGGCGCCCCGCGCCGGTGGCGTGCACCTACACGTGGCCAACGACGGGTGGCGCGAGTTTCCGAGTTGGCCGCCGCCCGGCACGCCCGGCGAGGTGTTCCTGCACCCCGACGGCGGGCTGGGTGCGGGTCCTGGAACCGGGGAGCCGTCCACGTTCTACTACGACCCCGCCGACCCGACGCCGTCGTTGGGCGGTGCGGTGCTGGCGGCCAACAAGGCCGGCCGGGTCGACAACCGGCCCGTCGAGGCGCGGTCCGACGTGCTGGTCTTCACCGGCGAGCCGGTGGAGACGCCGCTCGACCTGGTCGGTGAGGTGTCCGCGACCATCCACGTGCACGGCGAGCCCGAGTTCTTCGACGTGTTCGTGCGGCTCTGCGACGTCGACCCGAAGGGTCGCTCGTGGAACGTCTGCGACGGGCTGGTCCGGGTGGTGCCGGGCCGCTTCCCGCGGGACGCCGACGGGGTGACCCGGGTGACCGTGCCGATGTTTCCGACCGCACACCGGTTCGCGCCCGGGCACCGGATGCGGGTCCAGGTGACCGGCGGTGCGCACCCGCGGTGGGCCCGCAATCCGGGCACGGGCGAGCCGCTGGGCAGTGCGGTCGCCCTGCGCGGCGGCCGGCGGTGGGTCTTCCACGACGAGGCACGGCCGTCGTCGGTGCGCTTCACGGTCGCCTAGCTCGACCCAACCGGACAAACCGGATTAACGCGACGATGTTTCGCGCCTTTCTCACTTTTCCCACGAGTCCCATTTACGGCAAATAGCCTGAATCCGGCCGATGGCGTCGGGATCGTCGGCGGTTGGTCGGAAGGGGGACCGGACGGTGAAGTCTGCTCTGACCCGCGCGCTCGTCACCGGTGTGCTGGCCGGCGCCGCGGCGGTCGCCCTGCTGCCCGGGGTGGCCATGGCCGCACCGACCGCCACGGTCTCCGCCGGCGGACCGCTCAACCTGCGCGCCGGACCGTCCACGGCCGACAGCCGCACCGGCTCGGTCGCCGACGGCAGCAAGGTCACGGCCGCCTGCCAGGAGTTCGGCGAGCAGATCAAGGGCACCCAGCGGACCAGCCCGTACTGGGACAAGCTGAGCAACGGCAGCTATGTCGCGGACGCCTACCTGCGCTGGTCGCCGTCGCGTCCCGCCCTGCCCTGGTGTTCGGCCAAGGGCGCCAGCGTCGCCACCGTCAGCAGCGGCGGCGGGCCGGCCAACATCCGGGCCGGCGCCAGCACCGGGACCGCCCGGATCGGCACGCTGGCCAACGGTAGGACGCTCGCGGTCAACTGCCAGGTGTGGGGCGAGAAGGTGGTCGGCCACGTGCGCACCACCAACGCCTGGGACCGGCTGACCGACGGGCGATTTATCTCCGACGCCCTGGTCGCGTACAGCAAAGGCATGCCGGTGTTGCCGTGGTGTGGCCAGGTGCCGCCGGTGGTGCCGCCGGCGGGCTCGGCGCAGTTCCTCGCGCGGGTGGCCGAGCCGGCCAAGGCGGGCTTCACGAAATACCGCGTCCCGGCGTCGGTGACCATCGCGCAGTCGATCCTGGAGTCCGGCTGGGGCCGGTCCTACCTGTCGCGGCGCGACCACAACTATTTCGGCATCAAGTGCTTCGGCGATCCGGGCACGATCGCGCTGGGCTGCCGCTCCTACGCGACCCGCGAGTGCGAGGGCTCGAAGTGCTACGACACGACGGCGACCTTCCGGGCCTACAAGAACGTGACCGCGTCGTTCGCCGACCACGGCTATTTCCTGACCGTCAACGACCGCTACGCCAACGCCTTCAAATACAGCACCAACCCGAACCAGTTCGCCAAGGAGATCGCCAAGGCGGGGTATGCGACGACCCCGTCGTATGCGACCGACCTGATCGACCTGATGAAGGAGTACGACCTCTACCGGTATGACCCGGCGGCGCGCTCCTAGAGGTGGCGGCTGGTGTCGCGGACGCGGTGCTGTTTGAGCCTGGCCCGCTCGACGGCCGCCTGGCGGGCCTCGCGGCGCCGGGTCTCGTAGGCGACTTCGCGGTTCAGCCGCTGCCAGCTCTCCCAGCGCCGCGGGCTGAGGTCGCCGGACTCCAGCGCCGCGCGGACCGCGCACGCCGGCTCGGCCTGGTGGGTGCAGTCGGCGAACCGGCAGGCCGCGATCATCTCGGCCACGTCGGCGAACGCCCGGTCGAGGCCGACGGCGCCGTCGAGCAGGCCGACCTGGCGCATGCCCGGCGTGTCGAGCACCGCGCCGCCGCCGGGGATCGGGATCAGCGCCCGGTAGGTGGTCATGTGGCGGCCCTTGCCGTCGGTCTCGCGGACCGCTCGGGTGCCCATCACCTCTGCCCCGGCGAGCGCGTTGACCAGCGTCGACTTGCCGGCGCCGGACGGGCCGAGCAGGCCGAGCGTGCGGCCGGGCGCCACCAGCGGGCGGACCTGGTCGAGGCCGGTGCCCAGCCGGGCGCTGACGGTCAGCACCTCGACGCCGGGCGTCGCGCGGGCCAGGTCGGCGGCCACCGCCGCGGGGTCGCGCACGGCGTCGCTCTTGGTGAACACGACCAGCGGGCGGGCGCCGGAGTCCCAGGCCAGGGCCAGCAGCCGCTCCACGCGGCCGATGTCGGGCGACGGGTCGAGCGGCTCGACCACGGCGGCGACGTCGAGGTTGGCCGCCAGCACCTGGCCGGACGAGTCCTTGTCGGCGGTGCGCCGGACGATCGCGGTGCGCCGGGGCAGCACCGCCTCGATCGTGACCCGGTCGTCGGGCCAGGTGCGCACCAGCACCCAGTCGCCCGCGCAGGGCAGCCGCACCGCGTCGCGGGACGCGGCGGCGAGCACGGCGCCGGCCAGGCTGGCGCGGACCGGGCCGTCGGCGGACAGCACCGTGCAGACGCCGCGGTCGACCCGGGCCACCCGGCCCGGGACCACGTCGGCGTCGAGCACCGGCAGGTCGGCGGAGAACGCGGCGTCCCAACCGAGGGACGCGAGATCAAAGGTCATGGGTGCCTTTCGTTGTTGGCATCGACGGTAGGCCGCCCTCGGTGGGGCCGAAACCGAATTCTGGTGGGGCCAACGGCTAGGGTGGTGCTGCGCGTCGTTAAGGGGGCTTTCGTGAGCACGGATCCGCTGTCACTCATGGCGGAGGTCAACCGCGCGACCGAGCGGTTGATCGCCACAGCGGAGGGATTCGACGACGCTGCCGTGGCGGCACCGTCCGCGCTGCCCGGCTGGACCCGCGGCCACGTGCTGGCCCACGTCGCCCGCAACGCCGACGGCATGCGCAACCTGCTGACCTGGGCCCGCACCGGTGTGGTGACCCCGCAATACCAGCCCGGCCAGCGCGAGGCCGACATCGCCGCCGACGCCGACCGGCCGGCCGCGGTGCACCTGGCCGACATCCGCGAGTCGGCGCTGGCCTACGCGGCGGCCGCGGACGCGCTCACCCCTGAGCAGTGGGCGACCATCCTCGACATCCCCGGCCAGCCGCAGGCGGCCGTGTTCGGCGTCTGGCGCCGGCTGCGCGAGGTCGAGGTGCATCACGTCGACCTGGCGGCCGGCTACGGCCACGACGACTGGCCCGACTGGTTCGGCCACCGGCTGCTGCACGAGGTGACCAGCGGGCTCGGCGACACGCCCCCGCTCGTGCTCCGGCCGCTCGGCGCCGGCCACCCGCTCGAGGTCGGCACCGGCGGCCCGGTGGTGTCGGGCTCGGCCTGCGCGCTCGCGGCCTGGGTCACCGGCCGCTCCGACGGCGCCGGCCTCACCGTCTCGCCCGACGGTCCGCTGCCCACCCCGCCCGCCTGGATCTAACCGCTTCTTGGGAGACCCGCCATGTCCTCGTACACCGGAAACGTCGAAACCGGCGGTGCGCCGGCCGTCCGCGAACTGCCCGGCCTGCGCATCACCAAGGTCTCGGTCGGCCCGATGTCCAACAACGCCTACCTGCTGGAATGCCTGGGCACCGGCGACCTGCTGCTGATCGACGCGGCCAACGAGGCGCCGCGCCTGCTCGAACTCGTCGGTGGCCGCCCGCTCTCCGCGGTGGTGACCACCCACCAGCACATGGACCACTGGGTGGCGCTGGAGGAGGTCGTGGCCGCGACCGGCGCCCGCGCGCTGGCCCACCCCGACGACGCCGAGGGCCTGCCGATCTCGACGTCGCCGGTGGCCGAGGGCGACCGCATCCCGGTCGGCGACTGCGAGCTCGAGGTCATCCACCTGGTCGGCCACACGCCGGGCTCGATCGCCCTGGTCTACCGCGACCCGTCGGGCACGCCACACCTCTTCACCGGCGACAGCCTGTTCCCGGGCGGCGTCGGCAACACCCACGACGACCCGGTGGCGTTCGCGTCGTTGATCGACGACGTCGAGCACAAGCTCTTCGACGCGCTCCCCGACGAGACCTGGTTCTACCCGGGCCACGGCAACGACTCCACGTTGGGCGCCGAGCGCGGTTCGATCCCCGAGTGGCGGGCTCGCGGCTGGTGATGCCGCTCGGCGATCTCGTGCAGTGCTCCTCCGTGATGGCGAACCCATCGTAGGCCGATTGCTGGAACCCGCCCTGTCCGAGATGAAGGCAGAGCCCGCGATCCTCGATGGCGATCGGGGCTTCTACGAACGGCTCGGGGCCAGGAACGAGACCGAATCCGAGGCGTGGACCGACTACTTCGCGGGACGCGGACTGCGGCCTGGCTAGCGGCACCTCCCATGACCGCTGCTAGGCGAGCAGCACGGCTCGCGCCTCCGCGTATTTCGTCCGCAGCCGGTCCGCCGTCGCCGCGTCGAGCAGGGCCAACCGCTCCTCATCGCTGTTGGTCGCGTTGTCCGACAGCTTGACGAGCCGGCCCAACGGATCGGCTGCCGCACGGCGGACCGCGTCCAGATAGGACTCGCCGGCACGGTGCGTCACAGAATCCACCGCCGAGACCACCCGCTCCGGGTAGCCCATCGCCCGCAGCTCGTCGAGGGTCACGCCGCAGTCCTCGACGACGTCGTGGAGCAGCCCGGCCATGACCGCCTCGTCGCCGTGTTCGACCAGGGCCGCCGCGACCGCGCGCGGGTGCGCGATGTAGGGCAGCCCGGCCTTGTCGACCTGGCCTTCGTGGCAGCGCGCGGCGAACGCGTCGGTCTCCTCAACGGTCGGCATCCCGGTGGGCCCTTCATCCGTGGTCTCAGAGGCGCCCGGCGAAGGCCTTCAGCTCCTCGACGAACAGCTCAGGCTGCTCCCAGGCGCCGAAGTGGCCCCCGCGGAGTGGCTCTCCCCAGTGGACGATATTGGGGAAGCGGCGCTCCGCCCAGCGGCGCGACGGGCGGGGCACCTCCTTGGGGAAGATCGTGCAACCGGTCGGCACGCGTACGACATCGTCGGTTGACGTTGTGAACCAGCGCGACACCTCGGCGATGCTCTCCCAATAGAGGCGGGCCGATGACGCACCGGTCCCCGTCAGCCAGTAGAGCGTGACGTTGTCGAGGACCTGGTCGCGGGTGAGCACGGTGGCCAGATCGCCGTCGTGGTCGGACCAGGCCCAGATCTTCTCGACGATCCAGGCGCACAGGCCGGCGGGGGAGTCCACAAGGGAATAGCCGAGCGTCTGCGGCCGGGTGGCGTGCACGGCCGAATAGCCGGAGCCGTCCCGTTCCCGGTCGGCCAGGTCGGCCAGGGCGCTGGCCTCCGCCGGTGTCAGGTCAGTGCGGATGGGCGCCACCAACGGGGGTACGAGGTGGATGCCCAGCAACCGCTCCGGCGCCTGCAGCGCGAGGCTGGTCGAGATGCTGGTGCCCCAGTCGCCGCCGGCCGCGATGAAGCGGGGATAGCCGAGCGCGGTCATCAGCTCGGCCCACGCCCGCGCGATCCGGTGGATGTCCCACCCCGGTGCGGTGGGTTGCCCGCTGAAGCCGTAGCCGGGCAGCGACGGCACCACCACGTCGAAGCCGGCTTTGGCCAGGGGTTCGACCACGGCCTCGTACTCGAAGAATGATCCGGGCCAGCCGTGCGTGAGGATGATCGGCAGGGTGCCGGTCGAGCGCCGGTGCAGGAGGTGGATCTCCAGGCCGTCGACGGTGATGCGGCGCTGCTCGATCTGGTCGACCCGGGTCTGCGTCGCCCGCCAGTCATGGTCGTCGGCCCAATAGGCGACAAGATCTTGAAGATATTCCAGGGGTACGCCCTGGTCCCAGCCGTCGACCGCCGCCGGCTCCGGCCATCTCGTGGCGCGGAGCCGGCGGCGCAGGTCGTCGAGCGCCGCCGGCGGCGTTGCGATCATGGCGATCAGAAGCCGGGGAACACCCGGCGCAGCTCGTCGAGGCTCAGCGGACCGTCGATCTTGGCCGTCGACGCAGCGAACTCCGGCTTGAGCCGGCCGCTGACCAGCCGCAGCCAGGTCTCCGCCGGCAGCCGCAGGGTGCCGTCGGGGTCGGCCGGGGCCTCGGCCAGCGAGATCTCCGGGCCGAGCACCAGGCCGAACGACTCGGGGACGTCGGTCAGCTCGACGGCCAGCGTCGCGGTCTTGCCCTCGAGGTGCTCGGGCTTGGCGACCCAGGCGAACATGTGGGCCATCTGGCCGAGCAGCAGCGGCGCCGCGTCGGCCGCGACGGTCGCCGCCGGGTCGAAGGCGACCGCGACGTCCCAGGCGTGCAGCGCGAACTCGGAGAGCCGCATCGTCGCGGAGGCGGCGACGTCGACCGGTGCCGGCATCCAGGCGTAGCTGACCCGGACCGACTCGCGCTCCGAGTCACTGAGCGACTCGTAGCGCTTGACCAGGGCCTCGTTGGCCGTGACGACCCACTCGGCGCGCTCCTCGCGGGACGCGTTGTCCCACTTGGCCCAGACGCTCTTGTTGAACTCGCCGTCGGGCGCGGCGCCGCCGGTGATGCCGGCCTCCAGCGTGGCCAGGTTGATCTCGGCGCCGCTGCCGAGGTGGCTGAGCACCTGCGAGACGTCCCACTCGCTGGCGCCGGAGGGGCGGGCGAGGTCGACGGGGGTGAACCGGGCGACCTGGGCGACGAGGTCGTCGTGGCCGGTACGCAGCACCGCGATGACGCGGTCAGCGGAGGATGCCATGCGGATTGCTCCAAACACGAGGGGTGCGTTCGCGATCGAGACTATGCCGCCGCCGCGCCGACCCGGAAATGTCAGAGGTCGCCGATAGCGTCGGCATTGACACCGACGAAAGGAGTGGGGCCATGTTCCGGGGGATCGCGACGGTCAACTACTGGACCGACGACCTGGCCGCGGCAAAGAAGTGGTACTCCGAGGTGCTCGGGATCGAGCCTTATTTCGAAGTGCCGGGTGGTTACGCCGAGTTCCGGCTCGGTGACTATCAGCAGGAGCTCGGCCTGATCGACCGCGCGTTCGCGCCCGACGACGCGGCGACCAGGTCCGGCGGGGTGGTCGCCTACTGGCACGTCGACGACATCGACGCCGCCCTCGACCGGCTGACCAGCCTCGGCGCGACGGTCCGCGAGCAGCCCCGCGACCGCGGCAAGGGCTTCATCACGGCCACGGTCACCGACCCGTTCGACAACATCCTGGGCATCATGTTCAACCCGCACTACGTGGATGTTCTGGGCGGCAAGAGTTAGGCCGCGTTCTGCCGATCGTCGCGGCCCGCGACGGGCGGTCTCGGCTCACGATGATCGGCAGGACCCGGCCTAGCCGAGCTTGGCGAAGACGATCGCGACGATCTCCTCGGGCGCCGGCATGGCCGCGATCTCGGTCGACACCTCGACCGCCGCGGCGCGCATCGCGGCGTCGTCGACCAGGCGGTTGAGGACTGCGGCGTCGATCTTCTTGACCGCGACGGCCAGCCCGGCGCCGCGGGCGGCGATCACCTCGCCGTTGTGGGCGCGGTCGCCCGGGCCCGGGGTCATGAGCTGCGGCACGCCGGCCGCCAGCGCGGCGAAGATCGTGCCGGCGCCACCGTGGTGCACGATCGCGCTGGCCGTCTCCAGCGCCTCCGGCAGGGGCGCCCAGCCGGTCGCCCGCACGTTCGGCGGCAGGGTCCGGCCGCTGAGCCGGTCGGCGGCCCGCAGCAGCACAAACTCGGCGTCGACGGCGGGCGCCAGCCGCACGATGCGGTCCAGCACCGCGGTCGACCCGGGCCCGGCGATGGTGCTGTGGCTGACCAGGATCCGGGGGCGTTTCCCCGGCTCGCGCAACAACGAAGGGAGGCTCGCGCCGCCGCCATACCCGACCGGTCGCATGGGCTGAGCGTCCACGCCGGGCACCAGGCTGCCGGGGCAGATCCGCAACACCGCGGCGCTGGCCGGCACCTCGGGCCGCGGCCGCATCTTGTCGGTCGTCACGGCCAGCAGCAGCGCGTCGTCGAAGAGCGTGTTGCCGTGCAGCACGGCCGGCACGCCGTGCCGCGCCGCGGCCACCGCGCCGGCGCCGGCCAGCGGCTCGTGCACGACCACGTCCGGGCGCCAGCGGGCGATCAACTCCGACGTGGCGCCGACGAGTTGGTCGTTGACCGCGCCGAAGATGTGCCCGACCGCGCTGGTGCCGGCCTTGCCGACGATCTCCTTGGCCATCACCCGCGGGTGCCGGAGCATGGCCCCGATGGCGATCCGCCCGAAGTTGAAGGGCCCGGCGACATCCTCGACCGGGAAACCGGCCGGCGGCCGGGTCGCGGCGTCGCCGCCGGAGGCCACCAACACCTCGTGCCCGGCGCCGCGCAGGGCCTCGGCGAGCGGGATCATCGGATAGAGGTGACCGATCAACGGGGCTGCCACGAACAGGATCCGCACGGATGGTCCTCTTCTCCATATGGGCCGGGCTCCTTCCCAATATTGCCCCTCGATCGCCAGCCGGCCGGCGACGAGGTGGGTGAACAACCGGGTGCCCCACGACCGCGCTGGTAGGTTCGAGCCCATGGCCAGGGTGATCTTCGGAATGACCATGTCGATCGACGGCTACGTGGCCGACACCGAGGGCAGCGCCGCGGCGCTCTACCCCGACCTGGCCGAGTTGCGCCCGACCCACTACATGACCGAGATGATCGACGAAACCGGCGCGGTGCTGATGGGCCGGCACACGTTCGCGATGGGCGACCCCGACAGCTACGCCGGCCGCTACGAGTTCCAGGTGCCCATCGTCGTCGTGACCCACGAGCCGCCGCCGGTCCACCCGCGCGAGTCCGACAAGCTGACCTTCACGTTCGTCACCGACGGCGTCGAGGCCGCGGTCAGCGCGGCGAAGAGCAGCGCGGGCGACCGCGACGTCACCTGCGTCGGCGGCGTCGACCTCGGCCGCCAGTTGCTGACCAAAGGCCTGGTCGACGAGTTGCGCCTCGACGTGATGCCCGTGCTCCTCGGCGCCGGCCAGCGCCTCTTCGAACCCGACGCCGACCTGGCCGCCCTCGGGCTGCGCAAGAAGTCGGTGCTCGAGGTCGGCCCCCGCACGTCGCTGCGGTTCACGGTGACCCGATGAGGCACATCGCCTTCGACCGGCTGCACAACTTCCGCGACGTCGGCGGCTATTCCACATCGGACGGCCGCACGGTCCAGTGGCGCCGGCTCTACCGCTCCGACGGGCTGGGCAAGCTGGCCGGCGCCGACTGGGCGAAGTTCCAGACGCTGGGCGTCAAGACGGTGATCGACCTGCGCTACCCGGAGGAGATCGTCCGCCGGGGCCGGGTCCCCGACTATCCGGGCCTGACCTACCACAACCTGTCGATCGAGCACCGCCCCTACAAGCAGGCCACCATCGCCCCCGACGTCGAGCCGGTCCGCTTCCTCGCCGACCGCAACGCCGAGGTCCTGGATGACGGCGTGGTCGAGCTCGGCCAGGCCCTGGCGGCCATCGCCGGCGCCGACAGCACCCCTGTGGTGATCCACTGTGCGGCCGGCAAGGACCGCACCGGCCTGCTCGCCGCGCTCGTGCTGGCCCTGGTCGGCGTCGACGACGAGGACATCATCGCCGACTACGCCCTGACCGAGTTGGCGGCGCACAAGTTCGTCGCCGACTGGCAGGCCAACCCGGCCAACCCACCGATCACCTGGCCGGCCTACGGCCGTTCCCCGGCCGAGTCGATGCGCCTGACGCTCAAGGAACTGGCGGCCACGCACGGCTCGGCCCACGACTACGCCCGCGACCGGCTCGGCGCCGACGACGCCCTGCTGGCCGCGCTGAGGGCCCGACTGCTCGACCCGTAGGGTGGGCGGTATGCGGGTGGCGTACGGAGCCGACGACGCGAACGAGACCACACGGGCGGTGCGGCAGGCGCTCGCCGACCGGGGCATCGAGGTCGTCGACGTGACCGCCGACCAGGCGTGGCCCGACATCGGCGCCGCCGTCGGCCGCGCCGTGGTCACCGGCGAAGCCGACCTCGGTGTGGTGCTCTGCTGGACCGGCACCGGCACGGCCATCGCCGCCAACAAGATCCCCGGCGCCCGCGCCGCGCTCGCCTGGGACCCCTGGATCGCCGCCGGCGCGCGCAGGTGGAACGACGCCAACGTGCTGGCGATGAGCCTCAAACGGCTGGCCCCCGACGTGGCCGTCGAGGTGCTGTCGGCCTTCCTCGACACCACCGCGCCCGACCCCGACGAGGCCGCCAACATCGCCCGGCTCGGTGCCCTCGATGCCTGAACTACGCCGCGCCACCCCGACCGACCTGGCCGCCATCCTCGCCGACCTCCCCGCCTACTGGGGCGACCGCGACGTCCGCCACCTGCACCACCCGATGTTCGTCCGCGAGTTCGGCGACACGGCGTTCGTCGCGGGCACGGTCGACGGCTACCTGTTCGGCTTCGTCGCCCCGGCCCACATCGGCTACATCCACGCGGTGGCTGTCCACCAACGCCAACGCGGCACCGGCCTGGGCCGCCACCTGCACGCGGCGTTCGCCGACGCGGCCCGCGCCCGCGGCGCCACCCGGCTCAAGGCGATCACCGGCCCGGCCAACACGGAATCGATCCGCTTCCACGAACGCCTCGGCTTCACCGCCTGCCTGATCCCCGACTACAGCGGCCCCGGCCACGACCGCGTCGTCCTGACCCGCGACCTCCCATAGCGTCCCCCCGTGGGCACACCCCGGGTTCTGCCCGTGGGTAGATGTGCCGGCGGAGCGTTCCGCGAAGGATTGGCGTCATGGACGGATCCGAAGTGCTGACCGTGCGCGGTCTGCGGAAGGTCTACGGCGACCGGGTCGTCGTAGACGGTTTGGACCTCACGGTCGAGGCGGGCGAGATCGTCGGCCTGCTCGGCGCGAATGGCGCGGGAAAGACGACGACCGTCGAGTGCGTCCAGGGCCTGCGCCGGCCCGACGGCGGGTCGGTGCGGGTGCTCGGCCTCGATCCGGCCCGCCAGGCCGACCGGCTGCGTCCGCAGCTCGGCAGCCAGTTGCAGGACTCCGCGCTGCCGGACCGGCTCCGGGTCGGTGAGGCCATCGCGTTGTTCGCCAACGATCGGGCCCGGGACGCTGGGCCGCTGCTGGCCCAGTTCGGCCTGACCCACCTGCGCCGGTCGGCGTTCGCCGGGCTCAGCGGGGGTGAGCAGCAACGCCTCTTCCTGGTGTTGGCGCTGCTCAACCGGCCCAGGTTGGTCATTCTCGACGAGCTGACGCAGGGCCTGGACCCCGCCGCCCGCCGCGACGTGTGGTCGGCCATCGCGCGACTTCGCGACTCGGGGACGACCGTGCTGCTGGTGACACACGAGATGGGCGAGGCGGAGGTGCTGTGCGACCGGGTCGTGGTGCTGCGGGCCGGGCGGGTGCTGGACGCGGGGACGCCCCACGAGGTGGTCGCCCGGCACGCCGGCGGCGCGACCGTCCGGTTCAGCTGGCCGGGGGTGGAGCGGGACGCGATGATGGCCGGCCTGCGGTCGCTGCCCGGGGTCCGGACCGTGTCCGACAGCGGTGGAACCCTGAGCGTGCAGGGCGATCGGCAGGCCATCGCGCACGTCGGCGCCGCGCTGGTCTCCCGTGGCCACATTCCGGCCGACCTCACCGTCGAGATCCCCAACCTCGAGACCGCGATGCTCGGTCTGTTGAGTGATGAGCGCGTCCTGATCGGAGCGTCACGATGACAACGATGACGATCGAGGGGTCGCGGCGGTCGCTCTCGCCGGTCGCCCGGCTGATCCGCTCCGAACTCGTGCTCATGGTCCGGGATCCGTTGACGCTGACGTTCGTCTTCGCCTTCCCCGTGGTGACCATGCTGATCATCGGCGGGTCGTTCGGCACCACACCCGACGCGGCGTTCGAGAACACCAACCCGGCACATTGGTACGTCGCCTCCTACCTCAGCGTGGTGATCGCGGCCACCGGCCTGGTGACGCTCCCCGTGCACATGGCCGCCTACCGCGAACGCGGGGTGTTGCGGCGCTTCGCCGCCGCCGGCTTCCCGCGCTGGTCGTTCGCGCTCGCGCAACTGGTGCTCGGGCTGACGACGATCCTGCTGTCGGTCGCGCTGCTCCTCGCGGTCGCGGCGCCCGTCTACGGCATCCCGCCGGTCGCACACCTCGGGCCGGCGCTGCTCGGCTTCGCGTTCGGCGCGGTCGGCTTCGTCAGCGTCGGTGTGCTGCTCGGGTCACTCCTGCCGTCGGCACGGTCGGCCCAGGCCGTCGGACTGCTGCTGTTCTTCCCGTCCTTCCTGCTCGGCGCGGGCGGTCCGCCGCCCAACGTGATGGGATCGGCGCTGCAGCGGATCGCCGACGTGCTGCCGTTGACCCTGGTCACCAACTCCATCCGGGTGCCCTGGCTCGACCTGGGCAGCGCGACGGGCACGCTCGCCACCGTGATCGGGCTGTCCGTGGTGGCCTGTGTGGTCGCCGCACGGCGGGCAAGGCTCTAAGACCAGATGACCGCATTGGTACGCCACCTGCCGCCCACCCACCTCGTGCGGTGGGCGGCGCGGGCCGTCGTGACGCTGTTCGCGCTGGCCGCCGCCGTCCAGCCGGTGCGCCAGAGCCCGCTCGTGACCGGGTGCGCCCTGGCGGTGACCGTCGCCGCGGCCCTGCTGATCGCCGAGGGCCGGCGCGGCCTGCTGGCCTTCTTCGTCGTCTCGGGGGCTGGAGTGGTGGTGCTCGGCAACGGCACCCCGTCGAAGGTCGGCTGGTTCGGGCTGTGCGTTCTCGTCGGCTGGTGCGCGCTCGTCGGAACGACCCGCGCGACGGTCGCGCTCTGGGCGGCCACCGTCGGCACGCTCGCCGTCGAGTGGGCTGTCACGGTCGGCGACGCCGGCTGGGGGGCGTGGATCGCCGGCACCACCTTCTCCGCGTTCGGCTGTCTGCTCGCGCGGCGGGAGCGGGACCTGGTCAAGCGCCTGCGGATCGCGCAGGAAGGGCTGGCCGACCGCGTACGCGCCGAGGAACGTGACCGCATCGCCCGCGAACTGCACGACGTGATCGCCCACTCGCTGACCATCTCGCTGTTGCACGTCTCGAGTGCGCGGCTGGCGCTCGACGAGGACCCCGTGGAAGCCGACCGCGCGATGCGGGAAGCCGAGCGCCTCGGCCGCCAGTGCCTCACCGAGGTGCGCCAGGTCGTCGGCCTGCTCCGCCACGACGAGGCCGGCACGATGGCGCCCCTACCCGGCGCGGCCCAGCTCAGCACGCTCGTCGACCAGTTCCGCCGGGCAGGTGCCGACGTCGCCCTCACCACCGACGGCGACGTGTCCGTGCTGCCCAACACCCTCGGGCTCGCCCTCTACCGGATCCTCCAGGAGTCGCTGACCAACGCGGCCCGCCATGCACCCGCGGCGCGGACCGCGGCTCTCCTGGCCGTCACCTCGACGGGCGCCGTGCTGGTCGTGGACACTGCGGGGGTGGGCGGAAGCGTCGTCGGCGCGGGCTCCGGGCTGCTGAGCATGCGGGAACGAGCCCAGATGCTCGGCGGCACCTGCGTCGCCGGGCCGGTCGACGGCGGCTGGCAGGTCCGGGCCGAGCTTCCCCTGCGACCCGGGACGCACCCGTGATCCGCGTCCTGCTGGTCGACGACCAGGAGCTCATCCGGGCCGGGTTGCGCGGCATCCTGCGTACCCGATTCGGGTTCGAGATCGTCGGCGAGTGTGCCGACGGGCGTGACGTGCCGGCGGCCGTGGCCCGGCTCAAACCCGACATCGTCCTGATGGACGTGCGGATGCCGGTCGTCGACGGAGTCGCTGCGACCGCCGCGTTGCGCCGGTCCGACAACGCGCCACCGGTCCTCATGCTGACCACGTTCGACGACGACGAGGCCCTCGCGGGCGCGCTGCACGCCGGCGCGTCCGGCTTCCTGCTCAAGGGCGTTCCGGCAGACGATCTCCAGCGGGCCGTGCGCGCGGTCGCCGACGGCGGCGCCTGGCTCGACCCGCTCGTTACCGGACGGGTGCTGTCCGCTTATCGCCGGACGCCGCCTACGGTCCGGGCGGAGGCGGCGGTCAGCGCCCTCACGCCCCGGGAGCGCGAGATCCTCACCCTGATCGGCCGGGGGCTGACCAACGGCGAGATCGCGGCCGCGCTCGTGGTCGGCGAGGGAACCATCAAGACGCACATCGGCCGCGTCTTCGCCAAGCTGCACCTACGCGACCGGGCGGCCGCGATCGTCTTCGCCTTCGACCACGGCCTGGTCACACCCGAGCCGCGCTGACATCGTTACTCCGCCGGAGCTCTGCCATTGCCGTCGAGCCGCGCGACACGTCGCGGGTGACCGTGCCGCGTTCCTCGGCCGTGACCTCGCGGGCTGGCTCGGCGTGCCACCCGAGGACGACCTTCCGTAACCCGTTGACGGGGTTCAATCGCGTCCTATGCTGCCCAAATGGGCCAGCCATCGACTACGTTCGTTGTCCTGACACTCTTCCTTGGCCTGCTGTGTTCGCTCTTCTGGCCGGCGACCAAGCATTTGATCACCATGGCCCACGAGGGCTCACACGCGATCGCCGGGTCGGCAACCGGGGGCAAGGTCGTGTCCGTGCGGATGCGACCCAATGGCAGCGGAGAAACCGAAACCATTGGTGCGAGCCCGTTTCTCACGGCCCTCGTCGGCTATGTCGGCCCATCCGTCTTCGGTATCAGCAGCGCGACAGCGCTGTCCAACGGCCTGGATCCGAGCGCCATCCTCTGGGTGACCGTGGTGATGATGGCAGTCGTCCTCCTGCGGGTCAGAAATCTCTTCGGCCGGCTGGTCATCCTCGTGGCCGGGTCCCTGTTCGTCCTGGTCGCACTCAAGGGCTCACCGACCACACGGCAGGTGTTCGTCTACACCTGGACGTGGTTTCTGTTGCTCGGCGGCTTCGTCCACACTGTCGAGACCAACGTGAAGAGTGTCGGGTGGTCCGGCGACGCCAACTCGTTGCGAGAGCTCACGAAGTTGCCGCGCGGCATCTGGGTGGTCTGTGGTGGCTGGCGACCATAGCCGCACTGGTCTACGGGGG
Source organism: Asanoa ferruginea (assembly GCF_003387075.1). NCBI lineage: Bacteria > Bacillati > Actinomycetota > Actinomycetes > Micromonosporales > Micromonosporaceae > Asanoa > Asanoa ferruginea. The sequence goes on along the minus strand of NZ_QUMQ01000001.1, from coordinate 8,560,056 downwards.
TGGGGTCCTGGCCGGCGTGATCGATCCCCCGATCGGCACGCACCTTCGGTAACGCCGCCGTCAGGTGGCCGCCGCGCGGGCCGTCAGGGGGTCTTCGGCCGCCAGCACTGCCGTGGCCAGGCGCTCGCAATCCGCCCGCGTGTGTGCGGCCAGCGCGTCGCGGACCGCCGGGATCGCCCGTGCCGGCATCGACAGGCTGCTGATGCCCAGACCGGCGAAGACCGGCGCCAGCCCCGGATCGGCCGCCGCCTCGCCGCAGATGCCGACCGGCTTCCCGGCCGCACGGCCCGCGCGGGCGCAGGCCGCCACCAGGTCGAGCAACGCCGGCTGCCACGGGTCGAGGAGCTCCGCCAGCTCCCCGCACATGCGGTCGGCCGCGAACGCGTACTGGCTCAGGTCGTTGGTGCCGATGCTGACGAAGTCGACCTCGCGCAGCAACGCGCGGATCCGCAGCGCGGCGGCCGGGACCTCGACCATCACCCCCGCCGACGCCAGGCCGGCGGCGCGGGCTCGGGCCACGAAGTCGCGGGCCTCGGCCGGGGTCGCGATCATCGGTGCCATCACCCAGGCGGTCGCGCCGGTGCGGGCGGCCGCCGCGGCGATCGCCGACAACTGACCGTCGAGCAGGGCCGGGTCGCGGCGGGCCAGGCGGACGCCGCGGACGCCCAGCGCCGGGTTGGGTTCGCCGGCCTGGTCGAGGAAGGGGAGTGGCTTGTCGGCGCCGGCGTCCAGCGTGCGAACCACGACCTTGCGGCCGCCCAGGGCGGCGAAGACCGCCGCGTAAGCCTCCACCTGCTCGTCGTGGCCGGGTGCCTTCTCCCGGTCGAGGTAGAGCAACTCCGTGCGGAACAGGCCGACGCCCTCGGCGCCGGTCACCAGATCGGCGGCGGAGCCCACATTGGCGAGCAACTCGACCGCCCAGCCGTCGGCGGTGCGGCCGGGGCCGGTCGACGCGGCCGCCCGGGCCCGGCGTTCCTGCTCGCGGCGGCGGGTGTCGGCGACAGTGGCCTCGTCGACACCGACCCGCACGGCGCCGGCGGTGCCGTCGACGGCGACGACCACCCCGTCGGAAAGGTTGGCCGCCTCCGCGCACCGCACCACGGCCGGGATGCCCAGTGAGCGGGCCAGGATCGCGGTGTGGCTGGTCGGGCCGCCGGCCACCGTCACCAGCGCGAGCACCTGCTCGGGGTCGAGGCCCGCCGTGTCGGCCGGGGCCAGGTCGGTCGCGACCAGCACGAACGGGTGGCCCGGCGACGGGATGCCGGGCATCGGTGCGCCGCTCGACACGGCCACCGCGCGGTCGCGCAGGTCGTCGAGGTCGGCCACCCGCTCGGCGAGGTAGCCGCCGGCCTCCAGGAAGGCCTGCCGGTGCACGGCGAACGCGGCGTCGATCGCGTGCGGTGCGTCGGAACCGGCCCGGATCGCGTCGGCCACCGCCTCGTCGAGCACCGGGTCCTCGGCCATCATCACCTGGGCGCGCAGGATCTCGGCGGCGGTGGCGTCGGGCGTCGCCTCCGCGCGGCGGGCCAGTTCGGCGGCCACGGCGCGCAACGCGTCGGCGGCCAGCGCCAGCTCGGCGTCGACATCGGACACCGCTCGCGGTGAGGGCAACTGCGGCGCGGCGCCGGCGCGGCAGACCGGGCCCGCCGCGAAGCCGGGGGAGACGCCGATCCCGTGCAGTGGCTCAGCCATCGGACGCGTCGAGGTCGCGGGCCAGCAGCGCGGCCAGGTCGTCGAGCACCGTGTCGGCGCCGTCGCCCTCGGCCGTGATGGTGACGGCGGTGCCGCACTTGGCGCCGAGGGACAGGACCGAGAGCATGCTGTTGGCGGGTACGGGTTTGCGGCCCTCGACGTTGATCTTCACGGGCAGCGGGGCGGCGGTGGCCGCGGCGACGAACAGGGCCGCCGGGCGGGCGTGCAGGCCGCTGGTCGAGCCGACGGTCACGGTGCGGGACGGCATGGGTCAACCCCCTCAGGGCTCGATGGTGACCTTGATGGCGGCGCCACGCGCGACGATGTCGAAGGCGTCCAGCGCCGCCGTCACGGGCAGCCGGTGAGTGATCAGGTCGGCGACCGGCACCGCGCCCGAGGCGATCAGCTCGAGCGCCTGCTTGTTGTGTGCCGGGCTGGAGCCGTTGGCGCCGACGATGGTCAGCTCCTGGTAGTGCACGACGTTGCTGTCGACCCGGATCACCGGATCGTCCTTGGGCAGGCCGCCGAAGAAGCTGATCCGGGCCTGCCGCGCGGCGAGGGCGAACGCCTGCTCCTGCGCCGCCTTCGCCGCCGCGGCGGTGATCACCACGTCGGCACCACGGCCGTCGGTGAGCTTGCGCACCTCGTCGACCACGTCGGTGTTGGCGCCGCAGATCGCGGCGTCCGGCTGGACCCGGTCGGCCGACAACGCGAGCCGGTCGGGGTTGAGGTCGACCAGGAACACCCGCTGTGCGCCCCTGGCCCGGGCCAGCCGCACGTGCAGGCAGCCGATCGGGCCGGCGCCCATCACGACCACGTCGTCACCTTCGCCGACCCGGGCCAGGTTCTGCCCGTTGAGCACGCAGGCGAGAGGTTCGGCGACGGACGCTTCGGCGTACCCGATGCCGTCCGGGATCTTGTTCAGGCCGTCGACGGCGAGGACCTTCGCGGGTACGAGCATCAGTTCCGCGAAACCGCCGTCGTAGTGGTAGCCCATCGACTCCTGGTTGGGGCAGACCGTCATCCGGCCGCGCCGGCACTCGCCGCACTGTCCACAGGGGATGGCGGCGATCACCTGGACGCGGTCGCCCGCGCGCCAGCCCGTGTCGCCGCCGTCGACGACCTCGCCGGCGATCTCGTGGCCCATCACCCGGGGCGGCCGGATGTGGTGGTGCCCGAACTTGAAGATCTTCACGTCGGTGCCGCAGGTGGAGCAGTTGTGCACCCGGATCAACACGTCGCCGCCGGTGCGGGTGGGTTCGGGAGCGTCTTCGACGCGAACGTCGCCGGGCGCGTGGAAGCGCACGACCTTCATGCGGTCTCCTCGATCGGGGTCAACAGGTCGTAGACCGTCGCACTGTCGGTGGCCGCGCGCAGCGCCGCGGCCCGGTCGGGGTCGAGCAGGATCTGGGCGAGCTCGCCGAGCACCTCGACGTGCCCGTCGCCGCGGGCCGCGATGGCGACGCAGACGGCGACCGGCTGGCCGCCCCAGTCGACGCCGTCGGGGAAGCGCACGACCGCCAGCGCGTCGCGCAGCACGGTCTCCTTGCCGGCGAGGGTGCCGTGCGGGATGGCCACACCCTCGCCGACGTAGGTGGAGATCGACTGCTCGCGGGCCAGCATCGCGTCGACGTACGCCGGTGCGACCGCGCCGACGTCGACCAGCACCTCGCCGCAGCGGCGGATGGCGGCGTCGCGGTCGGCCGCGACCTCGGTGAGCCGGATGGCCCGCGGGTCGAGCAGCGCGCCGAGCCCCTCAGCCATTGAGCTCGCCGCCGGACTCGACGACCTTCACCAGCTTGGTGATGGCCGGGTCGCCGATGAACACCTGCACCGGCACGATGACCTTGTCGGGCGCGCTGCCCCGGGCGCGGCTGGCCAGGCCGGCGTGGCAGACCACCACGTCGGCGTCGGCCGGGATCGAGTTGACCGGGGTGTGCTCGACGGTGACCTGGTGCTTCTTGAGCTGCCGCCGGAGCTGGCTGGCGAGCATGACGCTGCTGCCCATACCGGCGTCGCAGGCCACGACGACCTTGTGGATGTCGCTGCCCTTGATGGTGGCCATGTCGTCAACCTTTCGGGGGTGGGGGTTAAGGAAGGGCCCCTTGTCAACGCTTTCTGCATAGGAAGGGCCCCTTCCTAACGCGGTGCCGGGTTCAGGGGTTGGCGGTGCGTTGCTCGGGGACGCTGCCGGCGACCGCGGGCTCGCGCTCGCGGGCGGGCTCCGGCTGGGTGCCGGGCTGGGGGTCGGCGTCGGGCGCGATGACGGCGGCGTCGCCGTCGGCGGCCAGCGGGTTTTCCTTGGGTTCGAGGCGACCGAAGCCGAGCAGGGCCGCGGCGACCGCGAACGTCACGCCGGCCGCGATCACCACGCCGAGGATCATCGGGATGTAGCCGCCCCGCGGCGTGACCGCGAAGTAGGCGAAGATGCTGCCCGGCGACGGCGTCGCGGTCAGCCCGGCGCCGGTGATCATGAAGGTGCCGACGCCGGCCGCGCCACCAGCGATCATCGCGATGACCAGGCGGGGCTTCATCAGCACGTAGGGGAAGTAGATCTCGTGGATGCCGCCGAGGAACTGGATGATCATGGCGGCCGGGGTGCTGGCGCGCAGATTGCGCGGTCCGAAGAAGAAGAACGCCAGGAGCAGGCCGAGGCCGGGCCCCGGGTTGGACTCGATCATGAACAGGACGGACTTGCCGGTCTCCGCGGCCTCAGCGACACCGAGCGGGCCGAACACGCCGTGGTTGATGGCGTTGTTGAGGAACAGCACCTTGGCCGGTTCGACCAGCACCGATGCCAGCGGCAGCAGGTTGCGGTCGACCAGCCAGCTCACCCAGTCGCCGGCCGTGTTGGTGACGGTCCGCATGACGGGGCCTATCGCCCAGGCGCCGATGAGCGCCATGCCGCCGCCGATGATGCCGGCGGAGAAGTTGTTGACCAGCATCTCGAAACCGGGCCGGATGCGGTCTTCGACCAGCGCGTCGAACTGCTTGAGCAACCAGGCGGTCGCCGGCCCGATGATCATCGCGCCGAGGAACATCGGCGACGCGTTGTTGAGTTCGGTGCCCATCACGGCGCCGGCACCGACCGCGATGCCCACGGTCGCGACGGCGCCGACCACGGCACCGCGCTGCCCGTGCACGAGCCGGCCGCCGGTGTAACCGATCAGGATCGGCAGCAGGAAGAAGATCATCGGGTTGACGAGCTGCCCGAAGTCTTCGTTGGGTATCCAGCCGGTCGGGATGAACAGCGCGGTGATGAGGCCCCAGGCGATGAACGCGCCGATGTTGGGCATCACCATCGCGGCCAGGTTGCCACCGAACCGCTGCACGGTGGCGCGGAATCCGGTGCCCTGCACCGGAGGCGTGTAGCTGGTTTCCTCGGTCGTTGTCACCGAACGCTCCCTTCGGGGGTGGGGGAGGGCATCCGTCAGCCGGGCTGAGCCAGGCTCCGGACGAGATCGGAATCGGAATCGGGATGGATCACGACGGCGTCCCGCCGCAGGTCGGACGGGCCCGGCATACGGCTGCCCGGCAGGCTCACCGCCGCCGCACCCCACGCCAGCCCTTCGGCCAACGCCGCGACCAACTCGGCCCGCCAACTCTCGGACCGGCCGTCACCGCCGCTGTCGCCGGCTGTGCCGGCTGGGCCTGAGGTTCCGGCCGTGCCGGCGTCGCCGCTGTCTCCGGCTCCGCCGGCTGGGCTGGACCGGGCCACGCTGGCTTCGCCGTTGGTTTCGGCTGTGCCGGTTGGGCCGGGGCCGGTCATGCCGGCTTCGCCGTTGCGTCCGGCTGTGCCGGTTTGGCCGGTGGTAGCGGTCTGGCCGCGGATGGCACCAGGTTTGGTTGGTGCCTGGTTCGTGGTGCCGCTCAGATTCGCGGTCCGGGCGAGGCCGGACCGGGTCAATGCGGCCAGGAAGCCCGCGAGCAGGGCGTCGCCGGCGCCTACGGAGCTGCGGGGGTGGGTGACGGGTGCGGTGCCGCTGACGACGGTGTCGGCGGTGACCAGGATGGCGCCGTCGGCGCCGAGGCTGGCGAGGACGGCGCCGGCGCCCCACGTGCGGACCCGGTTGGCGGCCTCGACCACGTCGGTGCGGGCGGTGAGCCCGCCGCCGACCACTTCGGACAGTTCTTCGCGGTTGGGCTTGACCAGGTGTGCGCCGGCCTCGGCGGCTGCCCGCAGCGCCGGGCCGCTGGTGTCGACGGCCAGCTTGACGCCGGCCGCCACGATGCGCCGGCAGAGCCGGCCGAACGCCTCGGTCGTGACGCCCGGTGGCAGGCTGCCGCAGACCACCACCCAGCCGGCGCTGCCCGCCGCGGCCAGGGCCTGGCCGGTCACCGCGTCGAACTCGACCGCCGACAGGGTCGGACCGGGTTCGTTGACCTTGGTGACCGTGCCGTCGGGCTCGGCCAGGGTGATGTTGGAGCGGGTGCGGCCGCCGATCGGCACGGCGACCAGGTCGACGCCCTCGGCCGCGAGCAGGCGGACGAGTTGGCCGCCCTCGTCGCCGCCGCACGGCAGCACCGCCCGGGACGCGACGCCGTTGGCGAGCAGCGCCCGGGAGACGTTGACGCCCTTGCCGCCCGGGTCGAGATGGCCCGAGCGGGCGCGGATCACGTCACCCCGGGCCAGGCCGTCGATCTCGATCGCCCGGTCGAGGCTCGGGTTGAGTGTGACGGTGACGATCATGCGCGGACCACCCTCACCCCGGCGGCCTCGACGTCGCCCGCCAACTCGGCGTCGACGCCGGTGTCGGTGATCAGCACGTCGAGGTCGTCAAGCGCGCCGAACCGGGCCAGGTAGTCGTTTCCGATCTTCGTGTGGTCGGCGAGCAGGACCACCCGGCGGGCCGCGGCGATCATCGCCCGCTTGACCGTCGCCTCGGCCGGGTCCGGTGTGGTCAGTCCGCGTTCGACCGAGCAGCCGTTGGTGCCCATGAACGCGACGTCGACATACATGTCGGCGAGCGGGCGCAGCGCCCAGTCGTCGACGGTGGCCAGCGTCTTGCCCCGGACCCGCCCGCCGAGCAGCAGCACCGTGAGGTTGGCCCGGGTGCCGAGCACGGTGGCCAGGACCGGCGAGTTGACCACGACGAACAGCTCGCGGTCGGCGGGCAGCGCCTGCGCCAGCCGGGCCGTGGTGCTGCCGGCGTCGAGGATCACCGCACCCTCGTCGGGCAACTCGGCCAGGGCCGCCTTGGCGATCCGCTCCTTCTCGGTGATCAGCACCGAGTCGCGGGCCGCCAGCGCCGGCTCGAAACCGATCCGCTCGACCGGGATCGCGCCGCCGTGCACCCGGCGGAGCACGCCGGCCCGCTCCAGGACGGTCAGGTCGCGGCGGATGGTCTCGGCGGTGACCCGGAAGTCGTCGGCCAGCGCGGTCACGTCGACCCGCCCCTGTGCCCGGGCGACCCGCAGGATCTCCTCTTGCCGCTCCTCCGCGTACATGTTGCTTTGCCTCCGCATCATTTTGTTTCGCTTCTGTTTACGCTTGACTATGTGGGAAGTCAAGACATGGAAATGCCCCGACCTGGGGTACGGGCCGGGGCAGCGGAAGCGAACGGGGCTAAGTGGACGCGGCGAGCGAGCCGAGCAGTGCGAGCGAGCGGGCCGACTCGCTGCCGGGCTCGGCGTGGTAGACGTTGAGCACCAGCCCGTCGGTGCCGCCGATGGTCAGCTTGTCGCCGAACAGGTCGAGGTCGCCCACCTCGGGATGGCGCATCAGGCTGAACCGGCCCTCCGGTCGGCGCACGTCGTGTCGCGCCCAGAGCTGCCGGAACTCCTCGCTCTTGAGCGACAGCTCACCGACCAATGTGGCCAGTTGCGGGTCGTCGCCGTGCCCGATCGCGTCGGCACGCAGGCCGGCGACCGCGCGGGCGACCGCTTCCGGCCAGTCGCGGTGGAACGCGCGCTCGGCCGGGTCGAGGAACGCCGCGCGCAGCCGGTTGGTGCCGGGTGCGAGGTTGGGCGACAGCGCGAGCGCCATCCGGTTGGCGGCCAGCACGTCGAGCCAGCGGGTCTGCACGATCGCGGGCGAGATCAGCTCGTCGAGCAGGTGCCGCACGCTCTCCGGGACGGTGGTCGCGGTGGCCGCCGGGCGCGTGGCGGTGCGGGAGGAGGGCTGACTGAGACTGATCATGTACGCCGTCGCGTCGGCGTCCAGCCGCAGCACCCGGGCCAGCGCGTCGAGCACCTGCACCGACGGACGCCGGTCGCGCCCCTGCTCCAGCCGCAGGTAGTAGTCGGAGCTGATGCCCGCGAGCATCGCGACCTCCTCGCGGCGCAGGCCGGGCACCCGCCGCACGCCGACGCCCTTGCCCAGGCCGACCTCCTCGGGCGTGATCTGCTCGCGGTGGGCGCGCAGGAACTCACCGAGCGCGTTGCGGGTCTCCACAAAACCGACGATAGGCGGACCCGGCGCGCCGCGGGTGGTCCCCGCACACCCAGGAACAGCGGGACTCTGCCTGGCCGGCCGGGTCGGGCGCACGGTGGAGACATGACGACGACATCGATCTCCGGAGGCGTGCTGCGCCTCGCTGACGGACTCACCATCACCCGCATGGGCTACGGCGCGATGCAACTGGCCGGACCGCAGGCGTTCGGCCCGCCGCGCGACCACGACGAGGCCCTCGCCGTGCTGCGGGAGGCGGTCGACCGCGGCGTCACCCACATCGACACGAGTGACTATTACGGACCCGTAGTGGTCAACCGGCTGATCCGCGAAGCTCTGCACCCGTACCCGGACAATCTGGTTATCGCCACCAAGGTGGGGTCGCGCCGCCTTCCGAACGGCGCCTGGATGCAGTCGCTGCACCCCGAAGATCTCAAGGCTCAGGTGTACGACAATCTGCGCAACCTTGGCGTCGACGCGCTCGACCTGGTCAATCTGCGGGTCGGCGGCGTCGAGGAGACCCGCGACGATCCGCTGGCCGCGCCGTTCGGCGCCCTGGCCGAGTTGCGCGCGCAGGGCCTGATCCGGCACCTCGGGCTCAGCGGCGTCACGATCGGCCAACTCCGCGAGGCGCAGTCGATCGCGCCGGTCGTTGCGGTGCAGAACCTCTACAACCTCGCGAAGCGGTCAGACGACGCACTGGTCGACACGGTCGCCGCGGAGAACATCGCGTTCCTCGGATATTTCCCGCTGGGCGGCTTCTCGCCGCTCCAGTCGACCACCCTGCACTACGTGGCCGGCCGGCTGGGCGCCACGTCGCAGCAGGTCGCGCTGGCCTGGCTGCTCCAGCGGTCGCCGACGATGGCGCTGATCCCCGGCACCTCGTCGGTGGCGCACCTGCGCGACAACCTGGCCGCGGCCGACCTGGTGCTTCCGGCCGACGCGGTCGCCGAGCTGGACGGGTTCGCCGCGGAGGGCTAGTTGACGCTGGCCGGGGCGAGCGGCCAGCGCAGGGCGCGCGAGGCCGGTGCCGGGCGACCCAGGTGGAAGCCCTGCGCGTAGGGCATGCCGAGGGCGGCGAGGGTGCGCACCTCGAGGGCGCTCTCCACGCCCTCGGCGATGATGTCGGTGACCCCGGCGCCGGCCGCGAGCAGGCGGACCGCGCGTACGACGGTGGGGTCTGGCAGTCCTGGCTCTTCGTCGTGGAGCAGTTCGCGGGAGATCTTTATGCCGTCGATCGGCAGCCGCCGCACGCTGGCCAGCGACGAGAAGCCGGTGCCGAAGTCGTCGACGAGCACCCTGATGCCGGCCCGGCGCAGCTCGATCAGCTGGGCGCGGGACCGGGCCGAGGCGAGCAGGGCCGACTCGGTGACCTCGATCCGCAGCTGCTCCCCACTCATGCCCTCGTCGGCCATCGCGCGCAGCACCTGGTCGGCGAACGTGTCGTCGTCGAGCTGGACGACGCTCACGTTGACCGACAGCCAGGTGTCGAAGCTGCCGCCGTAGCGCCGCTTGTCGCGCAGGGCCTGCCGGAGCACCCGCAGGCCGATGTCGCTGATCAGGCCGTTGCGTTCGGCGGCCGGGATGAAGGCGTCCGGCGAGACCCAGCCGCGCTCCTGGTCGGGCCAGCGGGCGAGGGCCTCGTAGCCGACGATCCGGCCGCCGTCGAGCGCCACCACCGGCTGGTAGTGCACGGTGAGCCGGTCGGCCTCCACGGCTCGGCGCAGGTCGATGTCGAGGGAGACCCGCTGCTGCGCGGTGGCCATCATGGGGGAGCTACATACGGTGACGGCGCCGGGCGCGCGCCGGCTGGCTTCCTCGAGGGCGAGGCTGGCCCGGGACAGCACGGTCTCGCCGTCTTCGCCCGGGCGGGCCGCGGCGGCGCCGGCGCTGAGCTGCCCGTATACCGCTGAGGTCCAGCCGCTGCCGCGGGCAACGAGTTCGCGTAGGCGCTGGTCGAGGTGGTCGGTGTGGTCGAGGACGATGAGCAGGTCGCCGTCGGGGAGCACCGAGACCGCGTCGCGCTCGTCGAGGCAGTCGGCGATCCGGGCGCTGATCCGGTCGAGCAGTTCGGTGGCCACAGCGGGGCCGAGCGAGCTGCGGATCTCGCGATAGTCGTAGATGCCGAGGCGGGCGACGGCGAAACCGGTCCGTCGCTCGCGGGCCAGCGTAGCGACGTGATCACACAGAGTAGCCGGCTCGACGAAAGTGCCGGCAGGCACGCACGTCGTCAGGTCCGCTGTCACATTTCCCCCTGAGCACGCGGGACCGCCCCAGCCGACGATCCCGGCGCACTTGTGATGGCCGGACGCCCAACGGTACGGGATAGGTCGGGCAAATCGCGTACCCGGAATGACCGAAATCACCCGCATCCAACATCTCCCCTGTTTGGGGGAATGCGCCGGGCCCAAAACTTGTCATACCCCGCGGCTAGAGTTGCCGAGGCAGAGATTCTGCAGGTCTTCCATCATGTCAGGAGTGGGCTGGGCAGTGGCCGACCGACTGATCGTCCGCGGTGCGCGGGAGCACAACCTGCGCGACGTCAACCTGGATTTGCCCCGTGACGCCATGATCGTCTTCACTGGGTTGTCGGGCTCCGGCAAGTCGAGTCTCGCGTTCGACACGATCTTCGCAGAGGGCCAGCGTCGTTACGTAGAGTCACTTTCTTCGTACGCGCGGCAGTTCCTCGGCCAGATGGACAAGCCCGACGTCGACTTCATCGAGGGCCTGAGCCCGGCGGTGTCGATCGACCAGAAGTCGACCTCGCGCAACCCGCGCTCGACGGTCGGCACGATCACCGAGGTCTATGACTACCTGCGGCTGCTCTACGCCCGCGTCGGCGAGCCGCACTGTCCGGTCTGTGGTGAGCCGATCGCCCGGCAGAGCCCGCAGCAGATCGTCGACCGGGTGCTGAGCATGCCCGAGGGCACCCGCTTCCAGGTGCTCGCCCCTGTGGTCCGCGGTCGCAAGGGCGAATATGTCGACCTCTTCGCCGAGTTGCAGTCCAAGGGCTTCGCGCGGGCCCGGGTCGACGGCGTCGTGCACCCGCTGACCGAGCCGCCCAAGCTCAAGAAGCAGGAGAAGCACACCATCGAGGTGGTCGTCGACCGGCTCGCGGTGAAGGCTTCGGCCAAGCAGCGGATGACCGACTCGATCGAGACCGCCCTGCGGCTGGCGGCCGGCGTGGTGCTGATCGAGTTCGTCGACGAGCCCGACGACTCGCCGACCCGTGAGCGGGTCTTCTCCGAGCACCTGGCCTGCCCCAACGACCACCCGCTCGCGATCGAAGACCTCGAGCCCCGGGTGTTCTCGTTCAACTCGCCCTACGGCGCCTGCCCGGAGTGCACGGGCATCGGCACCAAGAAAGAGGTCGACCCCGAGCTGGTGATCCCCGACCCGGAGCGCACCCTGCGCGAGGGCGCGATCCAGCCGTGGTCGACCAACCAGACACTCGAATACTTCCTGCGGCTGCTCCAGGCCCTCGGCGACGCCGAGCACTTCGACCTCGACACACCGTGGCGGGCGCTGTCCAACCGGGCGCAGAAGACGATCCTCTACGGCTCCAACGACCAGGTGCACGTGCGCTACCGCAACAAATACGGTCGCGAGCGCTCCTACTACACGGGCTTCGAGGGCGCGATCCAGTGGATCGAGCGGCGCCACGGTGACACCGAGTCCGAGTGGTCGCGCGACAAATACGAGGGCTACATGCGCGACGTGCCGTGCCCGGTCTGCGGCGGCGCGCGGCTCAAGCCCGAGGTGCTGGCGGTCACCATCGACGGCAAGAACATCGCCGAGGTCACCGGCATGTCCGTCGGCGACTGCGCCGACCTGCTCGGCGGCATGGTGCTCAACGACCGGCAGAAGCTGATCGCCGAGCGGGTGCTCAAAGAGATCAACGCCCGGCTGCGGTTCCTGGTCGACGTGGGCCTCGACTACCTCTCGCTCGACCGGCCGGCCGGCACCCTCTCCGGCGGCGAGGCACAGCGCATCCGGCTCGCCACCCAGATCGGCTCCGGCCTGGTCGGCGTGCTCTACGTGCTCGACGAGCCGTCGATCGGCCTGCACCAGCGCGACAACCACCGGCTGATCGAGACGCTGGTCCGGTTGCGCCGGCTGGGCAACACGCTGATCGTGGTCGAGCACGACGAAGACACCATCCGCACCGCCGACTGGGTCGTCGACATCGGCCCGGGCGCGGGCGAGCACGGCGGCGAGATCGTCCACAGTGGCTCCTTCGACGACCTGCTGAAGAGCAAGGAGTCGATCACCGGCGCCTACCTGTCCGGCCGCCGGCAGATCCCGACGCCGATGATCCGCCGGCCCGCGACCCCGGGCCGCGAGCTGGTCGTGCAGGGTGCCCGCGAGCACAACCTGAAGAACCTGACCGTGCCGTTCCCGCTCGGCCAGTTCATCGCGGTCACCGGGGTCAGTGGCTCGGGCAAGTCCACCCTGGTCAACGACATCCTCTACACGGTGCTGGCCAACCAGCTCAACGGCGCGCGCCTGGTGCCGGGCCGACACCTGCGGGTCACCGGCCTCGACGACCTCGACAAGGTCGTCGGCGTCGACCAGTCACCGATCGGCCGCACCCCGCGCTCCAACCCGGCCACCTACACGGGCGTCTTCGACAACATCCGCAAGCTGTTCGCGGAGACCACCGAGGCCAAGGTCCGCGGCTACGGCCCAGGCCGCTTCTCGTTCAACGTCAAGGGCGGCCGCTGCGAAAACTGCGCGGGCGACGGCACGATCAAGATCGAGATGAACTTCCTCCCCGACGTCTACGTGCCGTGCGAGGTCTGCAAGGGCGCCCGCTACAACCGCGAGACGCTCGAGGTCCACTACAAGGGCCGCACGATCTCCGAGGTGCTGGAGATGCCGATCGAGGAGGCGTCCACCTTCTTCGAGGCGATCCCGGCGATCCACCGCCACCTCAGCACGCTGGTCGACGTCGGCCTGGGCTACGTCCGGCTGGGCCAGCCCGCACCCACCTTGTCCGGCGGCGAGGCCCAGCGCGTCAAGCTGGCGTCCGAGCTACAGAAGCGGTCGACCGGCCGCACGGTCTACGTCCTCGACGAGCCCACCACGGGCCTGCACTTCGAAGACATCCGCAAGCTGCTCAAGGTCCTGGAGAGCCTGGTCGACAAGGGCAACACGGTCATCGTCATCGAGCACAACCTCGACGTCATCAAGACCGCCGACTGGATCATCGACATGGGCCCGTCCGGCGGCCACCGAGGCGGCCTACTGATCGCGGCCGGCACCCCGGAGGAGATCGCCGAGGTCCCGGAGAGCGCGACCGGCGAGTTCCTGCGCCACACGCTCGGCCTGACCGGCCCACCGAAGGGCTCCGACAAGGCACTCGCCCGGGCGGCCAAGGCCAACGGCAACGGCAAGACCAACGGAAACGCCAAGGCCGCGGCGGCCAAGGCCGCGGTTGCCGAGCCCGAGCCAGCCGCCGCCGGCAACGGCAGGGCGGGTTCGACGCGGGCGAAGACGCTCGCGGCGGCGAAGGCCGCGCCGGCGCGCAAGACCACCGCGGCCGCCAAGGCAACGCCAGCGAAGAAGGCGACCCCGGCCACCAAGCCGGCGGCGACCAAGACGACGACGGCGGCCAAGACGACGACGGCGGCCAAGACGACGACGGCGGCCAAGACGACGACGGCCAAGGCCACGACGGCCAAGGCGACATCGAGCGGCACCCGGTCTAAGGCGGCCGCAGGCGCCGAGGAGAAGCCGGCGGCGAAGACCGCACCCCAAGCCCGCAAGGCGTCGAAGACCGCCACCCGGGCTCGCGGCTGACGTGCCGGCGTCCGGCCGCAGGCGCGGAGGAGACGCCGGCGGCGAAGGCCGCATCCCGGGCGCGTAGGGCGTCGAAGGCCGCCGCCCGGGCTGGCGGCTGACCTGCCGGGCGCGGCGGCTGGCGTCGAGGAGTAGCCGGCGGCGAAGGCCGCATCCCGGGCGCGTAGGGCGTCGAAGCCCGCCGTCCGGGCTCGGGGCTGACCTGCTGGCCTCGGCCGCTGGCGTCGAGGAGTAGCCGGTGGCGAGGACCGCATCCCGGGCGCGCGAGGCGTCGAAGGCCGCCAGCCGGGCTCGGGGCTGACCTGCCGGCCTCGGCCGCTGGCGCCGAGGAGAAGCCGGCGGCGAAGACCGCGCCCCAGGCCCGCGAGGCGTCGAAGGCCGCCACCCGGGCTCGCGGCTGACCTGCCGGCCTCGGCCGCCGACAACGGCCCGGGCCGGGTGGGTGCTTGTCGGGGCGTACATGTTTTGTCATGTAGCTACATGACAAAACATGTACGCGCGAACGGACACCCCCGCCGCCAGCCGTCCCTCGGCAGCGCGGAATTTCGGCGGCGCTGAACCGGCCGCACGGCCCTGGGGGCAGGGGTGCGTGCCGAGCTTCGCCGTCCGGACCGCAGGTTGCGGCGGCGGGCGTCTTTGGTCGTCGTGGCCGTGGCCGTGGCCGTGGCCGTGGCCGTGGCCGTGGCCGTGGCCTGTTGCGTGTCGCGGTTGCCAGACCGGCCCGATCGGGACATGTTGGACAGCATCGAGGTTGCGGGGTATCGCGGGTCGGTGACGACCACACGCGGGACGGGAACTCACCGCGCCGCTTCTGGATCGGCTCTGCCGCCGCCGTCACCCTCGACGGCCGGCCGCTCGACCTGGTGCGGCACCCAGGCATCGACCCCACCGCGCGACCCCACCGCGGCTCGCTGGTCGAGGCCGTGGTCGTTGCTGGCGGCGACGCGGATCTCTTTCAAAGAGGGGCCACAGCAGGTCACAAGCTCGGCTCAGTATGGTGCCGGAACGAAATGTCCGACCCGCGCCGGCTGAACCGGGGGCGGCAAGTGTTCGTGTGACTTGGCGGGGAAGTCAAACATTCAACTGACCGTGCGGCCGAGGAGAGGCATAGCGGATGAGTAAGGAAGAGACGGTGACGAGCCGGCGCACGCTGCTGGCGGGCGTAGGAGCGGTGGGGGCAGTGACCGTTCTGACCGCCTGTGGCGCCGACAGCGACGCCGGGTCGGGAGCGACCTCGGGGCAGACCGCGGGGCCGGCCGATCCGACCGACGAGCCGACCGGCGATGCCAACGAAGGCGGCGGCGAGGTTCTCGGCAAGGTCGCGGACGTGCCGGTCGGTGGCGGCGCGATCTTCGCGGCCTCCCAGATGGTCGTGACGCAGCCGACCGAGGGCCAGTTTCACGGGTTCCGGGCGGTGTGCACCCACCAGGGCTGCCCGATCGCCAGCGTCGACAGCGGCACGATCAACTGCAGTTGCCACGGCAGCAAGTTCGCGCTCGACAGTGGTGAGCCGCGCAACGGGCCGGCGACCCGGGCCCTGACCGCCCGCGAGGTCACGGTCAAGGGCGACGACATCGTCCTGGCCTAGACGTAGGGCCGGCGGGTCGGCCACCAAGATCAACCGATCTTGACGGAGGTGAGCGTTACGCTTGCCGCCGTGGCTGACCCGTCGACCTACCGCCCCCCATCGGGCTCGATTCCGGAGCTTCCGGGCGTCTACCGGTTCCGTGATGCGACCGGCCGGGTCATCTATGTCGGCAAGGCCAAGAGCCTGCGCAGCCGGCTCAACTCCTACTTCGCCGATCCCTACGGCCTGCACCAGCGCACCCGCCAGATGGTCACCACGGCGGCGTCCGTCGACTGGATCACCGTCGGCACCGAGGTCGAGGCGCTCCAGCAGGAATACACCTGGATCAAGGAATACGACCCGCGGTTCAACGTCCGCTACCGCGACGACAAGTCTTATCCCTATTTGGCCGTCACCCTCGACGAGGAGTTCCCGCGGCTCCAGGTGATGCGCGGCGCCAAGCGTAAGGGCGTCCGCTACTTCGGTCCTTATTCACACGCCTGGGCCATCCGCGAGACGCTCGACCTGCTGCTGCGTGTCTTCCCGGCGCGCACCTGCTCCAAGGGCGTCTTCAAGCGCGCCGGCCAGATCGGCCGTCCTTGTTTGTTGGGCTACATCGGCAAGTGCTCGGCGCCCTGCGTCGGCTCGGTGTCCGCGGCCGAGCACCGGCAGATCGTCAATGATTTCGTCGACTTCATGGCCGGCAAGACCGACACCCTGATCCGCCGGCTCGACCGCGAGATGATGGCCGCCAGCGAGGAGCTCGAGTTCGAGCGCGCGGCCCGGCTGCGCGACGACCTGGCCGCCCTGCGCCGGGCGATGGAGAAGCAGACCGTCGTGCTGGGCGACGGCACCGACGCCGACGTGGTCGCCTTCGCCGAAGACCCGCTGGAGGCCGCGGTGCAGGTCTTCCACGTGCGCGGCGGCCGGGTGCGGGGCCAGCGCGGCTGGGTGGTCGAGAAGACCGAAGACCTCAGCACCGGCGACCTGGTGCACCACTTCTGCTCCCAGGTCTACGGCGGCGAGCAGGGCGAGACCGACGTGCCGCGCGAGCTGCTGGTCCCGGCGCTGCCGCCCGACGACGACGCCCTCGCCGACTGGCTCAGCCAACACCGGGGGAGCCGGGTGAGCCTGCGGGTGCCGCAGCGCGGCGACAAGAAGGCGCTGCTCGAGACCGTCGCCCGCAACGCGCACGAGGCTCTGGCCCGCCACAAGCTCAAGCGGTCGGCCGACCTGACCACCCGCAGCCAGGCGCTCGAGGAGATCGCCGAGGCGCTCGGCATGGAGACCGCACCGCTGCGCATCGAGTGTTACGACATTTCGCAGATCCAGGGCACCGACGTGGTCGCCAGCATGGTCGTCTTCGAAGACGGGTTAGCCCGCAAGAGTGAATATCGCCGCTTTGTGATCAGAGGCGCGACCGACGACCTGTCCGCGATCTCCGAGGTGCTGCGCCGCCGGTTCGCCCGCTACCTCGACGCGCGCGCCGAAACCGGCGAGCTCGGTGACGAGATGGAGATAGATCCAGACCGACCCGGAATCGATCCGCGTACGGGTAAGCCGCGCCGGTTCGCGTACGCACCGCAACTGGTCGTGGTCGATGGCGGTGAGCCACAGGTGCGCGCGGCCGCCGCGGTGCTGCGCGACCTCGGCATAGACGACATCGCGCTGTGCGGCCTGGCCAAGCGGCTCGAAGAGGTGTGGATCCCCGACGACCAGTTCCCGGTCATCATGCCGCGCACCTCCGAGGGCCTCTACCTGCTGCAACGCGCCCGCGACGAGGCGCACCGGTTCGCCATCACGTTCCACCGCGAGCGACGCTCGAAGCGGATGACGGCGTCGCAGCTCGACGGCATCCCGGGGCTCGGCGAGATCCGGCGCAAGGTGCTGCTGCGCCACTTCGGTTCGGTCAAGCGGCTGACCGCGGCGACCGTCGAGGAGATCGCCTCCGTGCCCGGATTCGGCCTGCGCACGGCCGAAGCGATCAAGGCCGCGCTCGGTGGCGAGCCGGTCCCGACAGCGACAGAAGAGGGCGATGAGTCCGATGTTTCCCGCGATGCCTAGGATTTCGCGTCGTGGGTGAGCGGGAGAACGACGAGCTGGACAGGTCCGACACCACGCTCGTGATCGTCACTGGCGTCTCGGGCGGTGGTCGGAGCACGGTCGCGCGCGCCCTGGAGAACGTCGGCTTCTACGTCGTCGACAACCTGCCGCAGACGCTGATGCTGGAGATGGCCGAGCTGGCCTACGCGGCGGGCGGGCCGGCGCGGCTCACCGCGATGGTGCTCGACGTGCGCAGCCGGGCCTTCTCCGCCGACCTCACCGGCGCGGTGCACGCGCTGAAGAAGCGCGGCTTCAACCCGCACGTGGTGTTCCTCGACGCCGACGACGACGTGCTGATCCGGCGCTTCGAGAGCGTCCGCCGGTCCCACCCCCTCCAGGGCGACGGCCGGCTCGCCGACGGCATCGCGGCCGAGCGCAAGCTGCTCGAAGACTCGCGCGACCAGGCCGACGTGATCATCGACACCAGCCACCTCAACGTCAACCAGCTCCGCCGCCGGATCGAAGAGATGTTCGGCGGTGAAGACGCCCGCCGGCTCAAGGTGACCGTGCTCAGCTTCGGCTTCAAATACGGCCTGCCGCCCGACGCCGACTTCGTGCTCGACGCCCGCTTCCTGCCCAACCCGTTCTGGGTGCCGGAGCTGCGCGACCTGACCGGGCGCGATGAGGCGGTCAGCGGCTACGTGCTCGGCCAGCACGGCGCGGTCCCGTTCGTGGAGACCTACTCGCGGCTGATCGTCGGCACCGCGCCCGGCTTCGAGCGCGAGGGCAAGCGCTACCTGACGGTGGCCGTCGGCTGCACCGGCGGCAAGCACCGCAGCGTCGCCATCGCCGAGGAGCTGGCGACCCGGCTGCGCGAGGCCCGGGTCTCCGCGTCGGCGCAACACCGCGACCTGGGGCGTGAGTGATGCGGGTTGTCGCGTTCGGAGGCGGCCACGGCCTGTCCGCCTCGCTGCGCGCCCTGCGTGGCCTCAGCACCGACCTGGGCACCGACCTCGACATCACGGCGGTCGTGACGGTCGCCGACGACGGCGGCTCGAGCGGCCGGCTGCGCGCCGAGCGGGCCGCGCTGCCGCCGGGCGACCTGCGCCAGGCGCTGGCCGCGCTGGCCGCCGAACGGCCCGACACGCAGGCCACGGCCGAGCTGTTCCAGCACCGGTTCACCCCCGACGGACGCGACCACAGTCCACTCGACGGGCACACTGTCGGAAATCTGGTACTCGTCGGGCTGATGGAACAGCTCGGCGATCCGGTGTCCGCTTTGGATCACGCGGCCCGGATGGTCGACGCCGCCGGCCGGGTGCTGCCGATGGCGGTCAAGGCGGTCGGCATCGAAGCCGACATCCGGGGCGCCGACCCACGCCGGCCGCAGACCCTGTTGACGGTGGAGGGCCAGCACGCGGTGGCGGTCGCGCCCGGTCACGTGGAGGCGGTCCGGCTCACGCCGGCCGACCCGCCCGCGTGCCCGGAGGCGGTGGCCGCGGTCGAGCGGGCCGACTGGCTGATCTTCGGGCCGGGCAGTTGGTACACGAGCGTGATCCCGCACCTGCTGGTGCCCGATCTGGCCGCCGCGATCGTGGCCAGCGCGGCGCGCCGGTTGGTGACCCTCAATCTGGCGGCCGAGCCCGAAACCTGGGGACTGTCGGCTGCTGATCACCTGGCCGCGCTGCATTGGTACCTGCCCGGCCTGAAAGTTGACACCGTTCTCGCCGACGGGACCGCCGTCGGTGACCCCGAACCGGTCCGTCGTGCGGCAGAATCGCTGGGTGCGCGGCTCGTCCTCGCACCAGTGGCGGTGGCAGACGGCAGTCCGAGGCATGATCCTGCTGCTCTCGGGGCGGCCCTGGTGCCTGTCCTGGGCGCCAGTCGTTAAGCACGTGAGACCCACCGGCTCCGGGCCGGAGACCAGCACGCGAGGTGACGAAGAGTTATGGCGATGACCGCCGCGGTCAAGGACGAGCTGAGTCGGGTCGACGTGCCCAAGCCGTGCTGTCGGCGGGCCGAGATGGCGGCGCTGCTGCGCTTCGCCGGCGGCCTGCATATCGTCTCGGGCCGGGTGGTGGTCGAGGCCGAGCTCGACACCGGCGCGGTCGCGCGCCGGCTGCGCCGGGAGATCGCCGAGGTCTACGGCTACCCGAGCGAGATCCACGTGCTGGCGTCCGGCGGCCTGCGCAAGGCCAGCCACTACATCGTTCGGGTGGTCAAGGACGGCGAGATCCTGGCCCGCCAGACCGGCCTGCTCGACGTTCGCGGCCGTCCGGTGCGCGGCCTGCCGCAGCACGTCGTTTCCGGCAACGTCTGCTGCTCGGTGGCGGCCTGGCGGGGGGCGTTCATGGCACACGGCTCGCTGACCGAGCCCGGCCGCTCCAGCGCGCTCGAGATCACCTGCCCGGGCCCGGAGTCGGCGCTCGCGCTGGTCGGCGCCGCCCGCCGGATCGGCATCACCGCCAAGGCGCGCGAGGTCCGCGGCGTCGACCGGGTCGTGGTGAAAGACGGCGACGCGATCTCCGCGCTGCTCACCCGGATCGGCGCGCACAGCAGCGTGCTGGCCTGGGAGGAGCGCCGGGTCCGCCGCGAGGTGCGGGCGACCGCCAACCGGCTGGCCAACTTCGACGACGCCAACCTGCGCCGTTCGGCGCGCGCGGCGGTGGCGGCCGCGGCCCGGGTGACCCGGGCCCTGGAGATCCTCGCCGACGACGCGCCGACGCACCTGACCTCGGCCGGCAAGCTGCGTCTCGACCACCGACAGGCGTCCCTCGAAGAACTCGGTGCGCTCGCCGATCCGCCGCTGACCAAGGACGCGATCGCCGGCCGGATCCGCCGGCTGCTGGCGCTGGCCGACAAGCGGGCGCGTGATCTGGGCATTCCCGACACTGAGGCCGCTGTGACGCCCGACATGCTTGTGGTCTGACACCCCACCTGCCGCGCAGGTAAAGCACGCACTCAGATAGTGTCGTTGAGTACGGCGACGGGGCCGGCAACCGGTTCTAACACCGGCCGGCGTACGCGATATTCGCGGCGGCCGGCAATCTCATCATCGAGGAGATGAAACCTGTGACCATCCGGGTTGGCATCAACGGGTTCGGCCGCATCGGCCGCAACTTCTTCCGGGCCGTCCTCGCTTCCGGGGCGGACATCCAGCTGGTCGGCGCCAACGACCTCACCGACAACGCCACCCTGGCACACCTGCTGAAATACGACTCGATCCTCGGCCGGCTGCCGTTCGAGGTCAAGGCCACGGCCGACGAGATCTCGGTCGGCGGGCAGTCGTTCAAGGTGTTCGCCGAGCGCGACCCGGGCAAGCTGCCCTGGGGCGACCTGGGCGCCGACGTCGTGATCGAGTCGACGGGCCTGTTCACCGACGCCACCAAGGCGCGGGCACACGTCGACGGCGGTGCGAAGAAGGTCATCATCTCCGCGCCGGCCAAGCACGAAGACTTCACCGTGGTCATGGGTGTCAACGACAACCTTTACGACCCGGCGAAGCACACGATCATCTCGAACGCGTCGTGCACCACCAACTGCCTCGCTCCGATGGCAAAGGTGCTCAACGACACGTTCACGATCGAGCACGGTCTGATGACCACGATCCACGCCTACACGCAGGACCAGAACCTCCAGGACGGTCCGCACAAGGACCTGCGCCGGGCCCGCGCGGCGGCACTCAACATCGTGCCGACCTCGACCGGTGCCGCCAAGGCGATCGGCCTCGTGCTGCCCGAGCTCAAGGGCAAGCTCGACGGCTACGCGCTGCGGGTGCCGATCCCGACCGGCTCGGCGACCGACCTGACCGTCAACGTCGCCCGTGAGACCTCGGTCGAAGAGGTCAACAACGCGATGAAGGAAGCGGCGGCGGGTGCGCTCAAGGGCTACCTGACCTACACCGAAGACGAGATCGTCTCGACCGACATCGTCACCGACCCGTCGTCGTGCATCTTCGACTCGGGCCTGACCAAGGTGATCGGCAACCAGGTCAAGGTCGTCGGCTGGTACGACAACGAGTGGGGCTACTCCAACCGCCTGGCCGACCTGGTCAAGCTCGTCGGGACCTCGCTCTGACCATCATGAAGACGCTTGACGATCTCCTCGCGGAGGGAGTCGCGGGTCGGCGCGTCCTGGTGCGCGCCGACCTGAACGTCCCCTTCGCCAAGGACCAGCCCGGTCTGATCACCGACGACGGTCGGATCCGGGCGGTCCTGCCCACCATCAAGGCGCTCCGCGACGCGGGCGCCGCGGTGATCGTGATGTCCCACCTGGGCCGCCCCAAGGGCGCGCCCGACCCCAAATACACGCTGGCTCCGGTCGCCACCCGGCTCGGCGAGCTGCTCGACGGCCCGATCGTCTTCGCGGAAGACACGGTCGGCCCGTCGGCACAGCAGAGCGTCGACGCCCTGGCCGGCGGCCAGGTGCTGCTGCTGGAGAACCTGCGCTTCAACGCCGGCGAGACCAGCAAGGACGACGCCGAGCGGGGCGCGTTCGCCGACCAGCTCGCGGCGTTCGCCGAGGCCTACGTCGACGACGCGTTCGGCGCGGTGCACCGCAAGCACGCCAGCGTCTTCGACGTGCCCGCGCGGCTGCCGCATTTCGCGGGCGGCCTGGTGCTCCGCGAGCTCGAGGTGCTCGACCGGCTGACCACCGACCCCGACCGCCCCTACGTGGTGGTGCTCGGCGGTGCCAAGGTCTCCGACAAGCTCGCGGTCATCGAGGCGCTGCTGCCCAAGGTCGACCGGCTGCTCGTCGGCGGCGGCATGTGCTTCACCTTCCTCAAGGCCCAGGGCCACGGGATCGGCAAGTCGCTGCTCGAAGACGAGATGGTCGACACCTGCCGCGACCTGCTCGCCCGCGGCGGCGACAAGATCGTGCTGCCGACCGACGTGGTGGCCGCCACCGCGTTCGCGGCCGACGCCGACCACGAGGTCGTTGGCGTCGACGCGATCCCGGCCGACCGGCTCGGGCTCGACATCGGCCCCACCAGCGTGGCCGCGTTCGCAGGCGCTCTCGCCGACGCGCACACGGTCTTCTGGAACGGCCCGATGGGCGTCTTCGAGCTGGCGCCGTTCGCGGCCGGCACCCGGGGCGTCGCTGAGGCGATCATGAAGGTCGACGGCCTGACCGTCGTCGGCGGCGGCGACTCCGCGGCCGCGGTCCGCGCGCTCGGGCTCGACGACGACGCGTTCGGCCACATCTCCACCGGCGGGGGAGCCTCGCTGGAATACCTGGAGGGCAAGAGCCTTCCGGGCATCGCCGCTCTGGAGTCCTGATGGCGCCGCACGCACGCCGGCCGTTGATGGCCGGCAACTGGAAGATGAACCTCAACCACCTCGAGGCCATCGGTCTGGTCCAGAAGCTGGCGTTCAGCCTCAACGAGCAGCAGCTCACCGACGTCGAGACGGTGGTGATCCCGCCGTTCACCGACCTGCGCAGCGTGCAGACCCTGGTCGACGGCGACAAACTGCTCATCGGGTACGGCGCGCAGGACCTCTCGCCGCACAAGGGTGGCGCCTACACGGGCGACATCTCCGGCCCGATGCTCGCCAAGCTCGGCTGCTCCTACGTCGTGGTCGGGCACTCCGAGCGCCGGCAATACCACCACGAAGACGACCAGGTGGTGAACGCCAAGGTGCAGGCGGCGCTGGCCAACGAGCTCACGCCGATCTTCTGCATCGGCGAGGGTCTCGACGTGCGCGAGGCGGCCGAGCAGGTGGCGCACTGCACCTCGCAGCTCGACGCCGGGCTCGACGGGCTCAAGGCCGAGCAGGTCCGCAAGGTCGTCATCGCCTACGAGCCGGTCTGGGCGATCGGCACCGGCAAGACGGCGACGCCGGAAGACGCGCAGGAGGTCTGCGGCGCGGTCCGCAGCCGGCTGGCGGAGCGGTTCGACACCGAGACGGCCGAGGTCACCCGCATCCTCTACGGCGGCTCGGTCAAGGCCAACAACGTGGCCGGGATCATGGCCCAGCCCGACGTCGATGGTGCTCTGGTCGGTGGCGCCAGCATCGACGCCGACGAGTTCGTGCAGATCGTCCGGTTCCCGGAGCACATCAAGAAGTAGTAGGGCACCGGCCGGGTCCGCACTCCGCGGACCCGGCCGCTATCCTTGCTGAGTTGCGCCCCCACGAGAGGATCACGACCGCCATGCCGATCGCATTCGCCTACACGTTGATCGTGTTGCTGATCATCACGAGCGTGCTACTGACGATGCTGATCCTGCTGCACCGCGGCAAGGGTGGCGGCCTGTCCAGCATGTTCGGCGGCGGCGTGAGCACCAACCTCGCCGGCTCTTCGATCGCTGAGAAAAACCTCGACCGCTACACCCTCCTGGTGGGAGTCGTGTGGTTCGCGTGCATCGTGGGTCTGGGCCTCTGGCTCAAACTCGCCGTCGGCAGCTGACCCCGATTTCGGCCAAACAGTCGTAAACTCGTGCGCGGTCCGGGACGGTTGTTCCGGGCCGCGCACTGTTTTTCCAGCTCAGGTTAGTTCCGCTTCACCGCGTCAGGAAAGCCGCATCCCCCGCGGCCGACACCGCACGACGACAGGAGCGAGATACCGTGCCAAGCGGCAGCGCAATCCGAGGCACCCGCGTCGGTTCCGGCCCGATCCGACCGACTGAGCGGTGCGAGCCCGCACCCCGTCACCCGGTGACCTACTGGTGCGCCAACTCCCACCCCACCGAGGTCTCCCTCGCGGCCGACGTCACCCCACCGGTGACCTGGGACTGCCCCCGCTGCGGGCAGCCGGGCGGCCTCGACGCGGCCAACCCACCCGGGCGGCCGCGCGCCGAGCCTTACAAGACCCACCTGGCCTACGTGAAAGAACGGCGCAGCGACGCCGACGGCGCCGCGATCCTCGCCGAGGCGCTGGCCAACCTGCGCCAGCGCCGCGGCGAAAACTAGCCGCCGGTCAGGTCCGCACGCTGCGGAAGGTGCGGCGCACCTGGGTGGCGGCAGCGCTGTCGAGCTGCCAGATCGTGCGGTTGACGCCGCGCACGCCCGCCGCCGGTAGCTGCACCGGGCCCGCGCCGGCCAGGGCCATGCCCACCGCGCCCGCCTTGTCTGGGCCGGCCGCGACCAGCCAGACCTCGTCGGCGGTGTTGATCGTCGGCAGGGTCAGGGTGATCCGCACCGGTGGCGGCTTCGGGCTGCCCCGCACCGCGCTGACCGGGCGGGTCTCGTAGGCGACCGGGTGCTCCGGGAACACCGAGGCCACGTGGCCGTCTTCGCCCACGCCGAGCATCAGCACGTCGAAGTGGGGGAGCGGCGCCGTGCCCGGGCGGGCCGCCCGGGCCAGTTCCTGCGCGTAGCGGGCCGCCGCCGCCTCCGGGTCGTTGCCGTCAGGCCCGTCGGACGGCGGCATGGCGTGCACCCGGGCCGCGGGCACCTTCAGCGCGTCGAGGATCTGCTCGCGCGCCTGGGTCTCGTTGCGGTCGGGGTGGCCGGCAGGCAGGAACCGCTCGTCGCCCCACCAGCAGTCGACCCGCGACCAGTCGACCGCGTCGCTGGCCGGCAGGTCGCGCACGGCCCGGTGCACCGCGCCCGCGATCCGGCCACCGGTCAGCACCCACGACGCCGCACCACGCTCGGCCTGCGCGTCGATCAGCGCCACCACCAACCGTGCCGCCACCGCGTGCGCCAGCACGTCAGCGTCCGAATGAACGATGACGCTCGTTTCGCTCACGCTGATGCCTCGCTTCGCTCAGCGCCGGATGACCGAGACCCGCTGAGCGGGCTCACGAGTCGGCACCCGGCGACGGAGTGGTCGGTGCGGAGCCCTGTGCGGTGCCGGCGCCGGCGGAGGCCGGGGTGACCCGGTCGCCGGTGCGCGGGGGCATGTCTTCCACCTGGGTGGGTGGGCCGCCGCCGACGATGCCGGGGCCCATGCCGGGTGCGTGGCCGGCGGTCACCGGGTCTTTCCAGACGTGCACCCGGTGTGCCGGACGCGTGTCGAGGCCGGTCTCGCCGGACATCGCGCTCAGCGCCTCGGCGTAGACCTGGTCGGGGTCGAGCCGGCGCAACTCCTCGGCCAACTCCTCGCCGAGCGGCCGGCGGACCAGCGGCAGCAGCCGCTCGACCTGGTGTGTCCGGGTGAAGACGGCCAGGTCCTGGTCGCGCACGAGTTTGACCTCGTCGTTGTTGGCCGCCACCATCGCGACCGACCGCATGATCCGGTAGTCGTTGGTGGTCTCCCAGCGCGGCTCGATCTTGAGCCGGGCGGCCAGCCAGCCCGACATCAGCGCCGCGGTCGGGTCGTGCTCGGGTGCCTCGACCGTCGCGCCGACGAGTTGGGCCTCGGTGGTGTCGAACGCCGACGCGACCAGCGTGCGCCACGGGGTGATCCGGGTCCAGGCCAGGTCGGTGTCGCCGGGTGCGTAGTCCTTGGCCCGCTGCCGCAGCGCGGTCACCGGGTCGGGGGTCTGTGCCACGTCGGTGATCCGGCGGTCGGCGACCACACCGAGGAAGTCGTTGGCGATCCGGTCCGGCGGCTCGCCGTGCCACCAGGTGACCACCGGCACGTCGGGGACGAGCAGCGGCATCACCACCGACTCGGCGTGCAGGGCCAGCCGGCCGTACATCCGCATCACGACCGCTTCGCACGGGCCGAGCCGGCCGCCGACGACCACCTCGGCGTCGAGGCGGTTGCTGGGGCGCTCGACGTCGGCGCGGACCACGATCAGCAGCCGGCACGGGTGCATCGCCGCGGCGATCGTGGCCGCCGCCTCCGCCTCCCGAACCCGCTTCTCGTCGACCACGACGATCAGGGTCAGCGCCATGCCGCTGGCCACGCCGCCAGCCGACCGGCGTTCGGTCGCCAGCGCCTTGACCACCTCGTTGCCGGTGGTGTCCCAGAGCCCGATCATGCCCGCCTCCAGTGCCGGCCGTCGCGCCGCAGCAGCTCGTCGGCCGCGTGCGGTCCCCATTCGCCGGCCCGGTAGGGCTCGGGTGCGGTGCCGGCCCAGGCCTCTTCCAGCGGGTCGATCACCCGCCAGCTCTGCTCGACCTCGGCCGCATCGGGGAACAGGGTGCGGTCGCCGATCAGCACGTCGCGGACGAGCCGCTCGTAGGCCTCGGGGCTGGACTCGGTGAACGCGGCGCCGTATTCGAAGTCCATCGCGATGTCGCGGACCTCCATCGTGGTGCCGGGCACCTTGGAGCCGAACTTGAGCACCACGCCCTCGTCGGGCTGGACCCGGATGACGAGTTGGTTGGCACCCAGCATCTCGATGTCGTAGGGGTTGAACGGCAGGTGCGGCGCCTTCTTGAAGATGATCGCCAGCTCGGTGACCCGGCGCGGCAGCCGCTTGCCACAGCGCAGGTAGAACGGCACCCCGGCCCAGCGGCGGTTCTGCACGCCCAGCTTCACCGCGACGTAGGTCTCGGTGGTGGAGTCGGACGGCACGTCCTTCTCCTCGAGATAGCCGACCGCGCGCTCGCCGCCGACCCAGCCGGGCAGGTATTGCCCGCGGACCGTCTCGCCGCGTACGTCGTGCGGCACCTTTATCGCCCGCAGCACCTTGAGCTTCTCGGTGCGGATCTCCGACGCGTCGAAGCTGGTCGGCTCCTCCATCGCGATGAGCGTCATCAGCTGGAGGAGGTGGTTCTGCAACACGTCTCTCGCCGCGCCGGCGGCGTCGTAGAAACCGGCCCGGGCACCGATGCCTACGTCTTCAGCCATGGTTATCTGCACCGAGTCGACGTATTTGCTGTTCCACAGCGGCTCGAACAGGTTGTTGGCGAACCGCAGGGCCAGGATGTTCTGGACCGTCTCCTTGCCCAGGTAGTGGTCGATGCGGAAGACGTCGTCGCGGGTGAACACGTCGTCGACCAGGTCGTTGAGCGACTTGGCCGAGGGCAGGTCGTTGCCGAACGGCTTCTCCACCACGACCCGCCGCCAGCCGCCGGACTTGCGGTTGTCGGCCATCCCGGTGCGGGCGAGCTGCTTGAGCACTATCGGGAACGCCGGTGGCGGGATCGCGAAGTAGAACGCGGCGTTGCCGGCGATGCCGTGCGTGTCACGCAGTTCGTCGAGGGTCGACGCGAGCGTGTCGAACGCCTCGTCGTCGTCGAACGCGCCCGGCACGAACTTGATGTTGCCGACGAGCCGGGCCCAGACCTCTTCCCGCCATGGGGTACGCGCACCGCGCCGCGCCGCCTCCATCGCCAGGGACTCGAAGTCGCCGTCGCCCCAGTCGCGCCGGGCGAAGCCGAGCACCACGAAGCCGGGTGGCAGCAGCCCCCGGTTGGCGAGGTCGTAGATGGCCGGCAGCAGCTTCTTGCGAGACAGGTCGCCGGTCACGCCGAAGATCACCAGAGCACAGGGCTCGGGGATCCGCGGCAACCGGCGGTCCTGCGGATCACGCAGCGGGTTCACTCATACCACCTAGGATTTCGCACTGCCTCTAGTCTCGGTCCTGCCGGGCGGGCAGGCCCGACAACGCGCGCAGCAACTCGTCGACCCCGGTCGCGCGGTCGGTGAGGTGCAACCGGACAACCGGCCGGCCCCGGTCGATCATCGCTTTCCGGTCGCCGGCCGCCTGTGCGGCCTGGAGCTCGGCGAACGAGTAGGGCTTGCCCGGCACCGCCAGGTCGTCGACGACCGCGCCGGTGACCTGGAGGAACGAGCCGACCTGGGGCCCGCCCTTGTGGTATTGCCCGGTCGAGTGCAGGTAGCGCGGCCCCCAGCCGAACGTCACGGGACGCCCGGCCGCGGTGGCCAGCAGTGCCCGCGCCTGCTCGGCCCGGGCGTCGGTGAGCCGGTCGAGGAACGCCAGCACGGCCAGGTAGCCGTGCGGGTCGATGCCGTCGACCAGCGCACCGAGGACGGCCGCCAGGCTGTCGCCGCTGCCGCCGTACACCTCGATCGCGCCCTCGGTGAATGACGGTGTCTCGGCGGGCAGCCCCTCGGCCAGGATCCGGGTCGTGTTGTTCTTCGACTCGGTCACGTTGGGCTGGTTGAACGGGTCGATGCCGATCGCCCGGCCGGCGATCGCGGTCGCGAACTCCCAGACCAGGAACTGCCCGCCGAGCGGGCCGTTGACGGCCACGTCGGGCCGGACGCCGCCGCCCGGGACGCCGTGCGGCGGCTGCGCGCCGCCGACCGTCACGGTGAGCACGTCGCGGCCGTGCGCGCCGGGGCTGTCCGGCGTCTCGATGACAACCGGCAGGATGCCCTTGCCGTCTTTGCCGGTCGACTCGGCGATGAGCTGCTCGGCCCAGTCGCCGAGGCCGACGATGCCGGTGCCGTCGGAGATCAGCGCCACCTTGTCGCGACCGCCGGCGACCGCCGCACCGAGCGCGGCGCCCAGCGCGAGGCCGGGGTTGCCACTCTCCTCCGACAGCGCCGGCAACAGGTCTTCGGCCTGGTCGAGCAGCTCGGCGACGTCGACGCCGGCGAGCGCCGACGGCACGACCCCGAACGCGGTCAGCGCCGAGTAGCGGCCGCCGACCTCGGAGTCGGCCAGGAAGACCTGGGCGCCCAGCTCGTTGCCGGTGGTCTCCAGCGGCGAGCCCGGGTCGGTGACCACCACGAAGTGGCGGGCCGCCTCGGACTCGCTCATGCCGGCGTCGAGGAACGCCTGCCAGTAGGCCCGCCGGTGGCTGTCGGTCTCGACGGTGCCGCCGGACTTGCTGGACACCACGAGCAGCGTGCGCTCGAGGCGGTCGGCCAGCGCGGCCCGGATCTGGCCGGGGTCGGTGGTGTCGAGCACGGTCAGCTCGACACCCAGGGTTCGGGTGATCACCTCGGGTGCCAGCGACGAGCCGCCCATGCCGGCGAGCACGACGTGGTCGAGGTCGGCCAGCTCGGTGCGCAGCTCGGCCAGCCGGACCAGCAGCTCCCGGCTCTGCCGGAAGGTGTCGACCCAGCCGAGCCGGATCTTCGCCTCGGCCTCCGCGTCGGGACCCCACAGCGTGGCGTCCTTGGCGACCAGCTTGGCCGGGACGTCGGCGCCGACCAGCGACGAACGGATCTCCGCCGCCTCGGTGCTGCCGGCGCCGTAGACCGCGATGCCGGCCGCGGCGACGACGCCGTCGGCGAATGCCGGACCGGCGTCGTCGTCGTTGGCCGGAACCCCGTCGGACCCGAACCCGTACGTGCTCACCTGCTACCCACGCTCCCCTTCGCGGCGTCGGTCGGCTTCGACGACCCCTCGCTCGCCGCCTTCAGCGACTTGTCGACGCCGTCGATCAGTTCCTGCCAGCTCGCCGCGAACTTCTCGACGCCCTCGTTCTCGAGCGTGTCGAACACGTCGTCGAGGTCGATGCCCACCCGGGTCAGGTCGGCCATCACCTGCCGCGCGTCGGCGTAGTTGGGCGTGACCGTGTCGGCCTGCGTCTCACCGTGGTCGGCCCACGCGTGGATCAACGACTCCGGCATGGTGTTGACGATGCCCGGGGCGATGAGGTCGGAAACGTAGAGCGTGTCCGGGTAGTCGGGGTTCTTCGTCGAGGTCGACGCCCAGAGCGGCCGCTGCGGCTTGGCGCCGGCGTCGGCCAGGGCCTGCCAGCGCTCGCCGGCGAACACCTCGGAGTAGCGCTCGTAGGCCAGCCGCGCGTTGGCGACCGCACCCTTGCCGCGCATCGCCTTGGCCTCGTCGCTGCCGATCTTCTCCAGCCGCTTGTCGATCTCGGTGTCGAAGCGGGAGACGAAGAACGACGCGACCGACGCGAGGTTGGTCAGGTCGTGGCCGTTGGCCTTGGCCTGCTCCATGCCGGCCAGGTAGGCGTCCATCACCTGGCTGTAGCGGTCGAGCGAGAAGATCAGCGTGACGTTGACGCTGATGCCGGCGGCGAGCACCGCGGTGATCGCCGGCAGCCCCGCCTCGGTGGCGGGGATCTTGATGAACGCGTTGGGCCGGTCGATCAGCCACCAGAGGCCCTTGGCCTCGGCGATGGTCTTCTCGGTCTCGTTGGCGAGCCGCGGGTCGACCTCGAGCGAGACCCGCCCGTCGACACCGTCGGAGGCGTCGAAGGCCGGGCGCAGCACATCACAGGCCCAGCGCACGTCGTACGACGTGAGCATGCGCACGGCCTCTTCGGTGGAGACACCGCGGGTGGCCAGGTCCTGGACCTGACCGTCGTAGGCGGTGGCGTCGGAGAGGGCCTTGGCGAAGATGGTCGGGTTGGTGGTCACGCCGACGACGTGCTGCTCGCGACGCAACTGGTCAAGGGTGCCGGTGCTCAGCCGTACGCGGGAAAGGTCGTCGAGCCAGATGGCGACGCCCGCGGCGGCGAGCTCGGCCAGGCGGTCGGTCATTATCCTTCGCTCCCTCAGTTGCCCGTGGTGGTGCCGGTGATGGCGCCGACCCGCGCGAGCGAGGCGTGTGCCTTCGCGACGACGTTGTCGGCGGTGAATCCGAACTGTTCGAAGAGCACCGTGTGGGGCGCGCTGGCGCCGTAGTGCTCGATGCTGACGCTTTCGCCCTGGTCGCCGACGAGGTCGCGCCAGGACATGGCGATGCCGGCCTCGACGCTGACGCGGGCCTTGACCGAGTTGGGCAGCACGGTCTGGCGGTATTCCTCGTCCTGCGCCCGGAACCACTCCTGGCAGGGCATCGACACCACCCGGGTGGGCGTGCCGTCGGCCTCGAGCCGCTCCCGGGCGGCGAGGCAGAGCTGCACCTCGGAACCGGTCCCGATGAGGATCACGTGGGGCTGTGCGTCGGACGCCTCGGCCAGGATGTAGCCGCCGCGGGCCACGCCGTCAGCCGGGGCGTAGCGCTCGCGGTCGATGGTCGGCAGCGCCTGGCGGGTCAGGGCCAGCGCGGTCGGCCGGTCGGTGTGCTCCATCGCCAGCCGCCACGCCCACGCCGTCTCGTTGGCGTCGCCCGGCCGCACCACGTCGAGGCCCGGGATGGCCCGCAGCGCGGTGAGGTGCTCGATCGGCTGGTGGGTCGGGCCGTCTTCGCCGAGGCCGATGGAGTCGTGCGTCCAGACGTAGGTGACCGGCAGTTTCATCAGCGCGGCCAGCCGCACCGACGGTCGCATGTAGTCACTGAACACGAGGAACGTGCCGCCGTAGGGGCGGGTCGCGCCGTGCAGCACGATGCCGTTGAGGATCGCGCCCATGCCGTGCTCGCGGATCCCGAAGTGCAGCGTGCGGCCGAATTCGTCGCCCGGGAACTCCTTGGTCGCGTGCTCGGCGGGCACGAACGACGGCTCGCCCTTCATCGTGGTGTTGTTGCTCTCGGCGAGGTCGGCCGAGCCGCCCCACAGCTCCGGCAGCACCGGCGCCAGCGCCTCGAGGACCTTGCCGGACGCGGCCCGGGTGGCGATGCCCTTCGGGTCGGCCGGCCAGACCGGCAGCGCGTCGGTCCAGCCCGCCGGCAGGGCGCGGGAGGTCAGCCGGTCGAACAGCGCCCGGCGGTCGGGGTTGTTGGTCGACCAGGTGCCGAAGGCCTTGTCCCACTCGGCGTGCTCGGCCTGGCCGCGGGCGACCGCCGCGCGGGTGTGCTCGAGCACCTCGGTGGAGACGTCGAAGCTCTTGCCCGGGTCGAAGCCGAGCACCTTCTTGGTCGCGGCGACCTCGTCGGCACCGAGCGCCGAGCCGTGGATCTTGCCCGTGTTCTGCTTGTTGGGCGCCGGCCAACCGATGATCGTGCGCAGCGCGATGAACGACGGCCTGTCGGTCACCGCGTTCGCCGCCTCGATCGCGCGCCAGAGCGCCTCGGGGTCTTCGCGGTAGTCGCCCTCGTCGGCGTGGCCGGTGCGGAAGTCGACCGTCTGCACGTGCCAGCCGTAGGCGGCGTAGCGGGCGGCCACGTCTTCGCTCTTGGCGATCCGGGTGTCGTCTTCGATCGAGATCTCGTTGTCGTCCCAGATCGCGGTCAGGTTGCCCAGCCGCTGGTGCCCGGCGAGCGAGCTCACCTCGTGGCTGATGCCCTCTTCGATGTCACCGTCGGAGACGATCGTGTAGACGTTGTGGTCGAACAGTGACCCGGCGGAGCCGTCGGCGTCGAACAGGCCCTTCTCGCGGCGGGCGGCCATCGCCATCCCGACCGCGTTGCCGATGCCCTGCCCGAGCGGGCCGGTGGTGGTCTCGACGCCCTTGGTGTGCCCGTGCTCCGGGTGGCCCGGCGTCAGCGAGCCCCACTGCCGCAGCGACCGCAGGTCATCCAGACCGAGGCCGTAGCCGGTCAGGTAGAGCTGGATGTAGAGGGTCAGGCTGCTGTGCCCCGCGGAGAGCACGAACCGGTCACGGCCCGGCCAGTGCGGATCGGTCGGGTCGTGCCGCATCACCTTGTTGAACAGCAGGTAAGCGGCCGGGGCGAGGCTCATGGCGGTGCCCGGGTGTCCGTTGCCGGCCTTCTCGACCGCGTCCATCGCGAGGACGCGGATCGTGTCGACCGCCTTGCGGTCCAGCTCGGACCAGTTGAATGAGGCTTGCTCTGAGTTGCTGGCAGGCACGATGTATGCGCTCCTCGGCGAGTGTTTCCGGTCCCTCCCCTCTGACCCTAGCGACCCGTGCTAAACGCGTGCCGCCGGATCTGGCCCTCGGCGTTGCGATGTGGGCGGAGAGACACCGGCCGAGTGGTTCCGGCCGCACCGCGTCGGGTCGACGATCAGCGCGGATACGCGCCGCGTACGCTGTCGATCGGCCTGTTGACCGTCGCCGGTCTGCGGTCCGACGAGAAAGGTGGACACGGCCTTGAGCATGGTCACGGAACGCCCGACGCCGACCCTGGAGCCGGGTCCGGTTCCGGTGCCAGCCCGGCGCGACCCCCGTGCCGTCGTCGGTGCCTATGTGGCCCTGACCAAGCCGCGCATCATCGAGTTGCTGCTGATCACCACCGTGCCGGCGATGCTGTTGGCCGCCAAGGGCATCCCGTCGGTCTGGACGATGGTGGTGGTGCTGGTCGGCGGTTCGCTCGCGGCCGGCGCGGCCAACGCGCTCAACTGCTACATCGACCGCGACATCGACCAGTTGATGCGGCGCACCAAGCGGCGCCCGCTGCCCACCCACGCCCTGGCGCCGCGCAGCGTGCTGGTGTTCGGGCTGGTGCTGGCGGTGGTCTCGGTCGGCCTGATGGCCGGCTTCACCAACTGGCTCGCGGCCGCACTGACCGCCGGCGCGATCGCCTACTACGACCTCGTCTACACACTGTGGCTCAAGCGCACCACGCCGCAGAACACGTTCTGGGGCGGCGCCTGCGGCGCGGCGCCGGTGCTGATCGGCTGGGCGGCCGTCACCGGCGGGCTCTCGCCGCTGGCCTGGGCGCTGTTCGCGGTGGTCTTCTTCTGGCAGATGCCGCACTTCTATGCGCTGGCCATCAAATACAAAGACGACTACGCCCGCGCCGGCATCCCGATGCTGCCCGTGGTGCGCTCGGCGACCCGGGTCAACCGGGAAATTGTGATCTTCACCTGGCTGACCGTGGCGGCGTCGTTGGCGGCCTGGCCGCTCGGCCTGGGCCCGCTCTACGGCATCACCGCGGTCGTCAGCGGCGCGGTGTTCCTCAGCGAGTCGCACAAGCTGGTCGGCCGGTCTAAGGCCGGACAGCCGCTCAAGCCGATGCGGCTGTTCCACTGGTCGATCACCTATCTGACGATCGTGTCGCTCGCGGTCGCCCTCGACGCGCTGCTCTGAGCGCTTGTCGGAGATGAGCGTTTCACCCCAGAAACGCGGAATTTCTCGGCGGCGACAGGCCGCCACGGACGAGGGACGCCAGTTGTCCGAGATGTCATCCGGAATTAACCGGAAATGTCTAACTTTCGCCTCTCAAACTTCCTGTGGCCTGTCTTAAATCAGCCGATGACAGGAGTCACAAAACACGATCGGATGGCACGCGGAATCCGGTAGGCGTGCTTACGCTCTCGGGCATGGCAGATGGTTCCGATACGACGCTGACGACCGAGCAGCCCGAAAAGGAGACCCCCGCGGGTCTCGTGACCGGGATCCGGTCGTTCGCCGCCGACCACGGCGGCGCCAGGGCGGTCATCGAGTACGTCGGCAAGCGTGGGGCCCGGATCGTCCTTGTCGGCACGGACGGCACCTGGGCAGACCAGTTCGCGGATGGCACCGACGTGGCCCGGGCGGCCTGTGTGAGCGCGGGTGTCACCGTCGAAAACGAGTGGGAGCGGGAGCTGATGGACCAGATGCGGCCGAGCAACGACCTGTGGCGGTCGATGGCCCGGCGCACGCTATCCCGCTGACCTCGGCTTCGGCAGAAAGCGACACCTTGCCCTCCACCACATCCACGCACGAGCAGGCGGCGACCCGGGAGACATCCCGGGTCGCTCTTGTTACCTGCGATCAAATTCCTGACCTCGAAGACGACGACCGCCTCGTGCTGGCACCGCTGGCCGCGCACGGCGTCGCCGGCGAGCCGGTGGTCTGGGACGACCCGACCGTCGACTGGGCCGGCTACGACCTCGTGGTGCTCCGGTCGCCCTGGGACTACGCGCCCCGCCGGGCCGAGTTCGTCGCGTGGGCTTCCCAGGTGGGCAACCTGGCCAACCCGGCCGACGTGGTCACCTGGAACACCGACAAGCGCTATCTGACCGAGCTGGCGGAGGCGGGCGTCCCGATCATCCCGACGACGGTCGTCGAGCCCGGCGCCTCGCTCGACGGCGACCTGCCACCGGACGTCGTCCTCAAGCCCGCGATCGGCGCCGGAAGTGTCGATGCGGGCCGCTATCGCCTGGGCGACGACGCCGACGCCTTTGCCGCGCACCTGAAGCGGCTCAGCGACGCCGGCCGCGCGGCGCTGCTCCAGCCGTTCCTCGGCGGGATCGAAACGGCGGGGGAGACCGCGCTGGTCTACCTCAACGCCGGCGCCGGGCTGCGGTTCAGCCACGCGGCCCGCAAGGGCGCCATGCTCAGCGGCCCCGACGAGGGCGTCAGCGGGCTCTACAAGGAGGAGCGGATCGACCCGGCCGCCGCGTCAGCGGCCGAGCTGGCCGTCGCCGAGCGGGCTCTCGACGCCGTTCCGGGTGGCCGCGACCGGCTCCTCTACGCGCGGGTCGACCTGGTGCCCGACGACAGCGGTGCGCCCACCCTGATCGAGCTGGAGCTCACCGAGCCCTCGCTCTTCCTGGGCATGGCCGCCGGCGCCGCGCAGCGGCTCGCTGACGCCATCGCCGCCGCCACTCGCGCGGGTTGACCAGAGCACGGCCAGCGTGGCCAGCCAGACCAGGCAGGCTCCGAGCATGTGGAAGCCGACCAGCACCTCGGGCAGCCCGGTGAAGTATTGGATGAAGCCGATCAGGCCCTGCGACAGCTCGACCACGACCAGCACGAGCGCGGCCCGGGCGGTGCGCCGGGCGCCCAGCGCGCGGGCGGTGAACCAGACCGCGACGGACAGCCCGATCAGCAGGAACACGATGTCGGCGTGCACCTGGGAGATGGTCTCCGGGTTCAGGCCGGTGCGGTGCGCGTCGACGTCGCCGGCGTGCGGCCCGCTGCCGGTGACGACCACGCCGAGCGCGATGACCGCCAGCGAAACGCCGGT
Source organism: Asanoa ferruginea (assembly GCF_003387075.1). Classification (NCBI taxonomy): domain Bacteria; kingdom Bacillati; phylum Actinomycetota; class Actinomycetes; order Micromonosporales; family Micromonosporaceae; genus Asanoa; species Asanoa ferruginea. The sequence goes on along the minus strand of NZ_QUMQ01000001.1, from coordinate 8,524,101 downwards.
CAGCACGGCGACGAGCTGCCGGACCGGCCCCGCCGCGGCCGCCCGGCGGGGGGCGCCGCCGTCGACGGTGCGCCGCCAGAGGGCGTAGGAGGCGGCCAGCACGCCGATCGAGGCGAGGAAGTGCAGGCCGACCACCCACGGGTTGAGGTCGGTCAGCACGGTGATCCCGCCCACCACGCCCTGTGCCGGGATGCCCAGGAACACGCCGAGCGCCAGCAGCCTCAACCGGCGCGCCTCAGGCGTGCTGGTGCGCCGGAAATGCAGGAAGGCGGCGACCAGCACCGCGAACGCGACCGCGCCGACCACCCAGCCGAGCATCCGGTTGCTGAACTCGATCACCCCATGGATGCCCATTTCGCCGTTCGGCGTGTAGGACGCATCGGTGCATTTGGGCCAGGTCGGGCAGCCGAGGCCGGACCCGGTCAGCCGGACCGCCCCGCCGGTGACCACGATGGCGACGTTCGCGATGATGTTGGCCAGCGCCAGGCGGCGGAGCAGGGGGATCACGCGCGAGATCCTACGGACCGTAGGAGAGAGATCCGTCTCCGGCCCCACACGGTGATGTCGATCACTGGTGTGCCGGTTTGCTCCGGCCGGTGGAATTACGTAACGTTGTGGTAGTGAAATACGTCGCGATGCTGCCTCCGCAGGTGGAGACGCCCGGTTCCCCGGTCGTCCCCGCGGATCGGCGCACCCGCGACCGGGTCCTCGCGCTCCTGCTGGAGCGGGGCACCGCCACCGCCGCCGAACTCGGCGCCGCGCTGCAGCTCAGCTCCGCCGCCATCCGGAAGCACCTCGACGCCCTGCTCACCGAGGGCGACGTGGTCGCCCGGCAGCGCCCCGTGCGCGCCGGCCGCGGCCGGGGCCGGCCGGCCAAGGTGTTCACGCTGACCGATGCCGCCCGGCTGCGTTGCGGCCGGCACACCTACGACAACATGGCCAACGCCGCCCTGCGCTGGATCGCCGCCAACGGCGGCGACGGTGCGGTCGGCGCGTTCGCTGCCGAGCAGGTCGCCGCGCTGGAGAGCCGCTGCCAGGAGGCCATGGCCGGGGCCGGGGAAGACCCGATCGCCCGGGCCGAGGCACTCGCCGGCGCGCTCACCGCCGAGGGCTACGCTGCCAACGCGTCCACGATCGCCACGGGCGGGCAGCTGTGTCAGCACCACTGCCCGGTGGCGCACGTGGCGGCCGAGTTCCCCGAGCTGTGCGAGGCCGAGACGGCGGTCATCTCCCGCCTGGTCGGCACGCATGTTCAGCGACTGGCCACCATCGCACACGGTGACGGGGTATGCACAACACACATCCCGGCACAGCAAGCTGGCTCTCGAGGGCACGGGATCTCCGTGCCGACCGAAGGTCCAGGCATCGGAAGCCAGCACAGCCAGAACCGACAGGAACTGTGAGGACAGATATATGACCGAGCAGATCGTCCAGCCCGTCACGACCCAGGAGGAGCACCTCGCCGCCCTGGGCAGCTACCAATACGGGTGGGCCGACTCCGACACCGCTGGCGCCGCGGCGCAGCGTGGGCTCAGTGAGGCGGTGGTGCGCGACATCTCCGCCAAGAAGAACGAGCCCGAGTGGATGCTCGACCTGCGCCTCAAGGGCCTGCGGCTGTTCGGCCGCAAGCCGATGCCCAACTGGGGTGCCGATCTCAGCGGGATCGACTTCGACAACATCAAATACTTCGTGCGTTCGACCGAGAAGCAGGCGGCGAGCTGGGAAGACCTGCCGGCCGACATCAAGAACACCTACGACAAGCTGGGCATCCCGGAGGCCGAGAAGCAGCGGCTGATCTCGGGCGTCGCGGCGCAATACGAGTCCGAGGTCGTCTACCACAAGATTCGTGAAGACCTCGAAGAGCAGGGCGTCATCTTCCTCGACACCGACACCGCCCTGCGCGAGCACCCGGAGCTGTTCAAGGAATACTTCGGCTCGGTGATCCCGGTCGGCGACAACAAGTTCGCCGCGCTCAACACCTCGGTGTGGTCCGGTGGCTCCTTCATCTACGTCCCGCCAGGCGTCAACGTGGAGATCCCGCTCCAGGCCTACTTCCGGATCAACACGGAAAACATGGGCCAGTTCGAGCGGACGCTGATCATCGTCGACGAGGGTGCCTACGTGCACTACGTCGAGGGCTGCACCGCGCCGATCTACTCGTCCGACTCGCTGCACAGCGCGGTCGTCGAGATCATCGTGAAGAAGAACGCCCGCTGCCGTTACACGACCATCCAGAACTGGTCCAACAACGTCTACAACCTGGTCACCAAGCGCGCTGTGGCGCACGAGGGCGCGACCATGGAGTGGATCGACGGCAACATCGGCTCCAAGGTCACGATGAAATACCCCGCCGTCTGGATGATGGGCGAGCACGCCAAGGGCGAGGTGCTCTCGGTCGCGATGGCCGGCGAGGGCCAGCACCAGGACGCCGGCGCCAAGATGGTGCACGCCGCGCCGCACACCAGCAGCACGATCATCTCCAAGTCGATCGCGCGTGGCGGTGGCCGCACCTCCTACCGCGGCCTGGTGCAGGTGCTGGAGGGCTCGTCGCACTCCAAGAGCACCGTCAAGTGCGACGCGCTCCTGGTCGACACGATCTCCCGCTCCGACACCTACCCCTACGTCGACATCCGTGAAGACGACGTGTCGATGGGTCACGAGGCGACCGTCTCCAAGGTCAGCGAAGACCAGCTCTTCTACCTGATGAGCCGGGGCATGACCGAAGACGAGGCGATGGCGATGATCGTGCGCGGCTTCATCGAGCCGATCGCCAAGGAACTCCCGATGGAATACGCCCTGGAGCTCAACCGGCTCATCGAACTTCAGATGGAAGGGGCCGTCGGCTAAATGCCCACGGAAACCGAGGTGGCACTGACGCCGCCCAACACGTCGAGCCTGCCCAAGACCAAGGCGCAGAGCCTGCGCTCGACCGATGTCGCCGACTTCCCGGCCCTCACGGGCCTGGAGGAGGAGTGGCGCTTCACGCCGCTCAAGCGGCTGCGCGGCCTGGCCACGGCGACCCCTTCGGCCGAGACCGCCCTGCGCTACGAGCACGGGGTCCTGCCGACCGGCGTGACCGTGTCGACGCTGGCCAAGGGCGACCCGCGGATCGGCCGCGTGCTGGTCCCGTTCGACCGGGTCAGCGCGCTCGGCTTCGGCAACGCCGACGGCGCGACGCTGATCGCGGTCGCGCCGGAGGCGGAGGTCGCCGAGCCGGTTTCGGTCCAGGTGATCGGTGGCGGTGCGGGCGTCGCCTACGCGCACACCGTCATCGAGGTCGGCCGGTTCGGCAAGGCCACGCTGGTGGTCGAGCAGGTCGGTTCGACCACGCTGGCCGACAACGTCGAGGTCGACATCGCCGACGGCGCCCAGCTCACCCTGGTCACCGTCGCCGACTGGGCGTCCGACACGGTGCAGGCCCAGCACGTGAAGTTCCGCCTCGGCCGCGACGCCAAGGTGACCCACGTGCAGGTCAGCCTCGGCGGCGACCTGGTCCGCCAGTTCACCAGCGTCGAATACACCGGCCGCGGTGGCGACGCCGAGCTGTTCGGGCTCTACTTCGCCGACGGCGACCAGCACCTCGAGCACCGCCAGTTGGTCGACCACAGCGTTCCCGACTGCCGCAGCTACGTCGGCTACCGCGGCGCGCTTCAGGGCGCCGGCGCGCACACCGTCTGGGTCGGCGACGTGCTGATCCAGGTGGCCGCGACCGGCACCGACACCTACGAGATCAACCGCAACCTGGTGCTCAGCGACGGCGCGCGGGCCGACTCGATCCCCAACCTGGAGATCGAGACCGGCGAGGTGGCCGGGGCCGGCCACGCCAGCGCGACCGGCCGGTTCGACGACGAGCAGCTGTTCTACCTGATGGCGCGGGGCATCACCGAGCACGAGGCGCGCAAGCTCGTGGTCCGTGGCTTCTTCGCCGAGCTGTTGCAGAAGATCCCGCTGGAGTCGCTGCGCGACCGTCTCGGCGACGCCATCGAGGCCCGGCTGGCGAAGGGCGACCAGTGAACTTCGTCCGTCTGTGCTCCGTCGAGGACGTGCCGAAGGGCACGGCGATCCGGGCCGTCACCGACGACCTGGAGCTCGCGATCGTGCACGGCCAGGACGACAACTTCTACGCCGTCTACGACGAGTGCTCGCACGCCGCCGTGGCGCTGTCCGAGGGCGAGGTCGACGGCTGCACGCTCGAGTGCTGGCTGCACGGGTCGCGTTTCGACCTGCGCACCGGCGAGCCCACGGGCCTGCCGGCGACCGAACCCGTACCCGTTTATCCCGTCGAAGTCCGCGACGGCGACGTCTACGTCGCCCTCACGCCTAGCAATGGAGTCATGCCCGCATGAGCACCCTGGAGATCCGCGACCTGAGGGTCTCGGTCAAGCTGCCCGACGGCCAGCTCAAGCCGATCCTGGCGGGCGTCGACCTCACTGTCCGCGCCGGGGAGACCCACGCCATCATGGGCCCCAACGGGTCGGGCAAGTCGACCCTGGCCTACTCGATCGCCGGCCACCCGAAATACCAGATCACCGGCGGCTCGGTCACCCTCGACGGCGTCGACGTGCTGTCGATGACCGTCGACGAGCGGGCCCGGGCCGGGCTCTTCCTCGCGATGCAATACCCGGTCGAGGTGCCCGGCGTCTCGGTCGCCAACTTCCTGCGCACCGCGAAGACCGCCATCGACGGCGAGGCGCCCAAGCTGCGCACCTGGGCCGGCGAGCTGCGCGGCGCCATGGAGCGGCTCCAGATGGACCCGGCGATGGCACAGCGCAACGTCAACGAGGGCTTCTCCGGCGGTGAGAAGAAGCGGCACGAGATCGTCCAGCTCGAGCTGCTCAAGCCGAAGATCGCGATCCTCGACGAGACCGACTCCGGCCTCGACATCGACGCGCTGCGCGTCGTCAGCGAGGGCGTCAACCGGGTCGGCGCGACCGGCGAGACGGGCCTGCTGCTGATCACCCACTACACCCGCATCCTGCGCTACATCACGCCCGACTTCGTGCACGTCTTCGCCCGCGGCCGGATCGTCGAAGAGGGCGGCCCGGAGCTGGCGGAGAAGCTCGAGGCCGAGGGTTACGAGCGCTACCTGGCGGAAACCGGTCCGGCTACGGCCTGATCCACGCACGAAGGGCTGCCCAGTCATGACGTCTCTCGCGATCCCGTCGACGTTCGACGTCGCCGCGCTCCGCGCTGACTTCCCGATCCTCGGTCGGGAGATCAACGGCCACCCGCTGGTCTATCTGGACAGCGCCAACACGTCGCAGAAACCACGCCAGGTGCTCGACGTCATGCGTACGCACCACGAGTGGCACAACGGCAACGTGTCGCGCTCGGTGCACACGCTGGGCACCGAGGCGACCCTCGCCTACGAGGGCGCCCGGGAGAAGGTGGCCGCGTTCATCAACGCGCCGGCGGCGTCCGAGGTGGTGTTCGGCAAGAACTCCACCGAGGCGATCAACCTGCTGGCGTACGCCTTCTCCAACGCCTCGGCGACCCCCGGCAGTGACCCGCGCTTCCGGATCGGCCCCGGCGACGAGGTGGTGATCTCCGAGATGGAGCACCACTCCAACATCGTCCCGTGGCAGTTGCTGTGTGAGCGCACCGGCGCGACCCTGCGCTGGTTCAGCCTCACCGAGGAGGGCCGGCTCGACGAGTCGGCGCTGGACACGTTGGTCAACGAGCGCACCAAGCTGGTGTCGCTGGTGCACATGTCCAACATCCTCGGCACCATCAACGACCCGGCCCGGATCATCGCGCGGGCACACCAGGTCGGCGCGCTGGTCCTGCTCGACTGCTCGCAGTCGGTGCCGCACCTGCCGGTCGATGTCCAGGCGCTCGGCGCCGACTTCATCGCCTTCACCGGCCACAAGATGCTCGGCCCGACCGGCATCGGCGTGCTCTGGGGCCGCGCCGAGCTGCTCGAGGCGATGCCTCCGGTGCTCGGCGGCGGCTCGATGATCGAGACCGTGACGATGGAGAAGTCGACGTTCGCGCCGGCACCGGCCCGCTTCGAGGCCGGCACGCCGCCGATCGTCGAGGCGGTCGGGCTGGGTGCCGCGATCGACTACCTCGACGGGGTCGGCATGGCCGCGGTCCAGGCACACGAGCAGGAGATCACGGCGTACGCGCTGGAAGTGCTCTCGTCCGTGCCCACCCTGCGGATCTTCGGGCCAACGACGCCGGAGGGCCGCGGCGGCACCATCTCGTTCGCCCTGGAGGGCATCCACCCCCACGACGTGGGCCAGGTGCTCGACGACGAGGGTGTCGAGGTGCGGGTCGGTCACCACTGCGCGCGGCCGGTCTGCGTGCGTTACGGGGTGCCGGCGACCACGCGTGCCTCGTTCTACGTCTACACGACGACCGAGGAGGTCGACGCCCTCGTGCGAGGGCTCGAGCGGGTCCGAAAGGTGTTCGGCTGATGCAGTTCGACCAGCTATACCAGGACATCATCCTGGAGCATTACAAGCGGCCGCACGGCCGTGGGCTGCGGGAGCCGTTCGGCGGCGAGGCGCACCACGTCAACCCGACCTGCGGCGACGAGGTGACCATCCGGGTCGCGGTGGCCGGCGAGAAGCTCGCCGACGTGTCCTACGAGGGGATGGGCTGCTCGATCAGCCAGGCCTCGGCGAGCGTGCTGCACGACCTGCTCGCCGACCTGCCCGTCGGCGAGGCGCTCAAGGTGCACGACGCGTTCGTCGAGCTGATGCAGGGCCGCGGCCAGGTCGAGCCGGACGAGGAATTGTTGGGCGACGGCGTGGCGTTCTCCGGAGTGGCGCGCTATCCGGCGCGCGTGAAGTGCGCCCTGCTGCCGTGGATGGCGTTCAAGGACGCGGCCGTACGCGCCGGCGTCACGGTCGGACCCGAGGTGAAGGCATGAGTGAGGAAACTGTGAGCACACCCGCTCCGTCGAAGGCGACGATCGACGAGGTCGAAGAGGCGATGAAGGATGTCGTCGACCCCGAGCTCGGCATCAACGTGGTCGACCTCGGCCTGGTCTACGGCGTCCACGTCGACGAGGAGAACGTCGCGACGCTCGACATGACGCTGACGTCGGCGGCCTGCCCGCTGACCGACGTGATCGAGGACCAGACCCGGGCGGCGCTGACCACCGGCCCCGGCGGCGGCATCGTCACCGACTTCCGGATCAACTGGGTCTGGCTGCCGCCATGGGGCCCCGACAAGATCACCGACGAGGGCCGCGACCAGCTCCGCTCGCTCGGCTTCAACGTCTAGCTTTCGGTGTAGGTCGCCAAGCTTCGGATGAGCATGTCCAGGCCGAACGCGAAGCGTTCGTCGCTGTCGGCCTGGATCAGCTCGTCGACGTGTGTCGTCAGCGACGGGAACTTGTCGCGCGGCAGCGTCCGGTAATACTCGTGGATCTCTTTCAAGCGGGCCTGGAAGCGCTCGCTGGCGTCGGCCGCGTCGAGGCCGTGGCGCGACACGATCAGCGCCCCCTCGTAGGAGTCGGCCGCGACGTAGAGGGCGATCCGGTCGGTGGCCAGGGCCGCCACGTTCGGCGGCACGCCGCCGGCGAGCATGATCGCGAGCAGCCCCTCGCCCATCCGCAACGCGTGATAACCCACCGGAATCGTGCCCAGGCTCAGCCGGGCGATGTCGCGGTGGTTGGCGTATGCCCGCTGGATCTCCGACGCCACCTCGCGTAGCTGCTGCTGCCAGCGCGCCGGGTCGGGCTCGGGCAACTGGATCTCGCTGAGCACCCGCTCGCGGATCAGTTCGAGCAACTCCTCCTTGTTGGCGACGTGCGCGTAGAGCGACGCCGCGCCGGTGTTGAGCTCGTCGGCGACCCGCCGCATGCTCACCGCGTCGAGCCCCTCGGCATCGAGCACCTTGAAGGCCGCGTCGACGATCTTGTCAGCGCTGAGCGGCTCCCGCGCGGGCGACGGTGCGCGGCGGGGCTTCTTCCACGGCGGCGGCGGCAGAACATCGGTCACCCGAACATCGTACTTGACGCGAACGGCGTTCGAGCGTAGAACAGTGTTCGTAAGCAATCGAACGCCGTTCGTCAGGAGCCCTCTCGGATGTCTGTGACCACCGCCCCCGAAGCCACCACCACGAGCGATCCACCCGCCTTCCGATGGCGCTGGGTCGCCCTGTTCGTGATCCTGATCGCCGAGGTCATGGACCTGCTCGACGCGCTGGTCACGACGATCGCCGGGCCTACCATCCGCGCCGACCTGGGCGCGCCCGAGAGCACGATCCAATGGCTCGCCGCCGGCTACACGCTGGCCATGGCGGTCGGCCTGGTCACCGGCGGCCGCCTCGGCGACCTCTACGGGCGCCGCCGGATGTTCCTGATCGGCACGGCCGGCTTCGTCGCCGCGTCCCTGCTCTGCGCGCTGGCACAGGGCGAGACCACGCTGGTCACCGCGCGGGTGCTCCAGGGCCTGTTCGGCGCCGTACTCCTGCCACAGGGTTTTGGTCTGATCAAGGAGATGTTCCCGCCCCGCCAGGTGGGCTCCGCGTTCGGCTTCTTCGGCCCGATCATGGGCCTGTCCGCGGTCGGCGGCCCGATCCTCGCCGGCTGGCTGGTCGACGCCGACCTCTTCGGCCTGGGCTGGCGGATGATCTTCCTGGTCAACCTGCCCCTCGGCCTGCTCGGCCTGTTCGGCGCGCTGCGCTTCCTGCCCGAGTCGCGCTCTCCCGGAGCGCCCCGCCTCGACCTCGGCGGTGTCGGCCTGATCTCGGCCGCCATGTTCCTGCTGGTCTTCCCGATCGTGCAGGGCCGGGAACTGGGCTGGCCGTCGTGGACGTTCGCGTCGATGGCCGTGGCCCTGGCGCTGTTCGGCGTGTTCGGCTGGTTCGAGGCCCGCCGCCAGCGCCGCGGTCTCGACCCGCTGGTGGTGCCGACCCTCTTCCGCAAGCGGGCGTTCACCGGCGGCCTGGTCGCGGGCACCGCCTACTTCGCCAGCATGCTGGGCTTCTCCCTGACGCTGAGCCTCTACCTCCAGCTCGGCCTGCATTTCTCGCCGCTGCGCACGGGCCTTACCACGGTGCCGCAGGCGGTCGGCGTGATCGCCGGTTTCGGCCTGTCGGCCGTCGGCGGCCTGGCACACAAGCACGGCCGGGCGGTCCTACAGGGCGGCATCGTCGTGATGGCGTTGTCGGTGCTCGGCTTCGTCCTCACCGTGCACGGCACGTCGACGGTGACCTCGTGGCAGCTCGCACCGGTCCTGGGCCTGTTCGGCCTGGGCATGGGCTTCGCGATGGCGCCGTTCTTCGACATCATCCTGGCGGGCGTCTCGCCGGAGGAGAGCGGTTCGGCGTCGGGTGCGCTGAACGCCGCGCAGCAGTTCGCGGGCGCCCTCGGCGTGGCGACGCTGGGCACACTGTTCTTCAACCGCGCGGCCGGCGGTGCTGGCGTGACCGGCGCCATCGAGACGGTGCTGTGGGCGGTGGCCGGGCTGCTCGCGCTGACCTTCGCCCTGACCTTCCTGCTGCCGAGGGTGGCCAGGTCCGAATAGGGTGCAGCGATGGAGACGTCCGCGTATCTGAATGGTGTCGTCGAACAGACCAGCACGTTCGCCGGCTGGGTGGACGGCGCGGATGCGAAGGCACCGGTGCCGACCTGTCCGCAATGGACGCTGGCGGATCTGGTCGACCATGTCGGCTCGACACAGCGCATGGTGGCCATGCTCGTGAGCGAGCGGATGAGCGACCCGGGCGAGGCGTTCGCCCGCTACGTTCCGGCCCCGAGCGACCCGACCCGGTGGGCCGCCTGGCTGACCGACGGCGCGTCCGAGGCGAAGCAGGCGTTCGAGTCGGCCGCCGACGACACTCCGGTGTGGGATCCGTCCGGCGGTGCCGCGGGCGTGCCGTTCTGGTCGCGCCGGCTGTTCGGCGAGGCCAGCGTGCACCGCGCGGACGCGGCCGCGACGCTCGGCGTGCCCTACGCGCTGGCGCCGGAGTATGGAGTCGCGGCCATCGAGGACTGGCTGGACACGATGACGTCCGAGGGCTACTGGGAGAACCGGCCCGACTTCGCCGACGCGATGCGTGGCGACGGCCAGACGCTGCATTTCCACGCGACCGACGCGCCCGGGGAGTGGGTGGCCCGCCGGGAACCGGACATGGTCGTCCTCGACCGCACGCACACCAAGGCCGATGTCGCGGTGCGCGGCCCGGCCGCCGATCTCCTGCTCGCGCTCAGCCGGCGGCGCCCGGTGGATGCGCTTCCCGAGCTGGAGATCCACGGCGATCGGGCCCTGCTGGACCACTGGATCGGGCACATGGACTGGGTCACCGGCTGACCCGCGCGAAAAACCCGATGCGGGCACGCGACCCCGTACCCGATGATGTGCGGGTGATCGAACTGACTCGGACCCAGGTTTCTGTCGCGACGGCCATAGCCGGCCGCCGACAGCAGCGTGGCTCCGGGTCGGCGTCGATCCCACCCGATCCGCGATGAGCGACGCCTTCCTCGCCGGCCTGGTCGCCGGCTACGGCGTCGCGATCCCGGTCGGCGCCATCGCGATTCTGATCATGGGGCTCGCCGCCCGCACCTCGTTCAAGGTCGGCGCGTCCGCCGCGCTCGGCGTGGCCACCGCCGACGGGCTCTACGCCGCGGTCGCGGTGCTCGGCGGTGCCGCCCTGGCCGGCGTCATCGAGCCGGTCGCCACGCCGCTGCGCTGGGTCGCCGTTGTCGTGCTGCTGGTGCTCGCTGCCCACACCGCGTGGTCCGCGCTGCGCCACCACCGCGATCCGGCCCGGGCCGCGCGTTCGGGTGCCGGTTTGGCGACCCCGATGCGGGCCTACGGCGGCATCCTGGCCCTGACCCTGCTCAACCCGATGACGATCGTCTACTTCGCCGCGCTGGTGCTCGGGCGGCAGGCCAGCGACGGGCTGACCGCCGGCGGCGAGGTGCTGTTCGTGTTCGCCGCGTTCCTCGCCTCGGCGAGCTGGCAGTTGCTGATCGCATCCGGCGGCTCGCTGGTCGGTCGGTTGCTGACCGGGCCGCGAGGGCGGCTCTACACCGCCCTCGCGTCCAGCCTGCTGATCGTCGTCCTGGCGATCAACCTGGTGGTCAGCTAGCCCGCTCCGGCGCGTCGAAGTGCACCGAATACATGTCGACCAGCATCGAACCGCCCTTGATCGACGAGGCCTGCTCCGCGCCGCCGATGCCGGTGGGGAGCATGGTCGCGCCACCCTCCGGGCCGAGCGGGACGACGATCATCACCGGGCCGGCCTCGTAGGCCTGCGGTGCGCCCTCCCCGGTGATGTCGGCCTTGATGTTGGTCACGACCACCTCGGCCTGGCGGCCGGCGGCACCCGCGGTGTCCCGGTCGGCGGTGGAGATGTCGCCCAGGGCGTACACCCCGTCGCCGCCCTTGACCCGAAGCTGCTCGTCGACGGCCACGTAGCCCTGCTCGTCGACCGCGGAGGCCAGCGCGCCGCGCAGGTAGCCGGTCGCCGGCCGCACGCCGAACGCGCGGAACCAGATGTCGGCCTCCACGGTCTCGCCGGCCTCGGTGGTCACCGAGATCGGTGCCACCGTCGCCGGTTCGGCGGACGGCAGCGCGTGCAGCGGGCTGCCGAGCACCAGCCGGACGCCCATCTTGTCGAGCTGGCGGCGGAGCTCCTCGCGCAGCTCCTGGTCGAACGGCCCGTGCAAAATGTCCGGGTTGACGTCGACGACGGTCACGTCCTTCTCCGGGAAGTAGGCCTTGATCTCGCCGGCGAGCTCGAGCCCGGCCGGGCCGGCACCGACGATCAGCGCGCGCCCGGCGCCGAGCAGCGCGTCGTGCGCGGCCTGAAGCTGGGCCTTGGCCCGGCCCTGGTCGGACTCGGCGGCCTTGGCCGGGAACGGATAGGACGAGCCGGTCGCCAGCACCAGGTAGTCGGGTGCCAACTCGGCCCCGGACTCGAGCGTGACCGTGCGGCCGTCGACGGCGACGGCCCGGTCGCGCACATAGCGGCCATGGTGCAGGAGCCGGTTGAGTGGCATGAAGATGCGGTCGATCCAGGCCGGCTCGACCAGCGCCCGCCAGGCGGCGACGTTGTGCTGGAACGCGTCGGACGGGTCGACGAGCGTGACGTCCGCGACGTCATCGAGCGCCTTGGCAGTGCGAAGACCGCCATAGCCACCGCCGAGTACGACGACAGAAGGGCGCTTGACCTCGGTGTCGGTCACCAGTGTTACCTCCGTTAAAGGGCTAGCCGCACTCAGATGGCTAGCTGCTTCGGAAATACTAGCGACCTCGATCGCGCTAGCATGGCACCGTGGGGGATAGTTCGGAAAGTCACACGGAAGATCTGCGCGAGCGGTGCTCGCGGGGCGACATCGCGCTGGCCCGTGCCTTCAGCATCCTGGGCAAGCGGTGGACCGGGCTCGTCGTCGGCAGCCTGACCGTGGGCCCGGTGGGGTTCCGCGAGCTGTCCCGCGCGATCGGTGGCGTGAGCGATTCGGTGCTTTCCGACCGGCTGGCCGAGTTGTGCGAGCAGGGGATGGTGGAGCGCCTGGTCAACCCGGGGCCGCCGGTGACGGTCTCCTACTCGTTGACCGAGGCCGGCGAGGGCCTCATCCCGGCGCTCACCCTGATCGCCGAGTGGGCCGACAAGTTCATGCCCGAGCCGCCGACCGCCTGCTAGAGGTTCTTGCTCGCCTCGCGCCGGGAGAGCCCCGAGAGCGACGAGGTCGCCGCCACATACGCGCGTACCCGATCCGGATCGGTCTTGGCGTATTCGCGCAGCGCCCAACCGATCGCCTTGCGGATGAAGAAGTCGGTGTGCCCCGCCTGCCGGGTGCAATAGCCGAACAGCCGCTCCGCGTCGGTGTCGCTCTTGTAGAAGAGCTGGTGCAGCAGCGCCGTCCGGATCACCCAGATGTCGTCGTCGGCGATCCAGCCGTCCATCGCCGCGCCCAGGCCGTGCTGCCTGACCATCGGCCCGACCACCCGGCCGGCCAGCACGTCGATGGTGTCCCACCAGGGCTTCGTGGTGATCAGGCGGCGCACCGCGGGCAGCGCGGCCGGCGTCAGCACCGCGACGTGCCGGCGGAGGTAGCCGCAGGCGAAGTACTGGTATTCGCGCTCGTCGCGGGCCCAGCACGCGTCGGCCAGGGCGAGCAGGTCGGCCTCGGTCGGCCGGGCGGCGCCCGCGGTCGCCGCGCGTGCCAACTCCCGCTGGCGCGGCGCCATGATGCCCAGAAACCCGAACTGATCACGCATGTACGCGCGCATCGCCGCCGCTCTCGCGGGGTCACGGTCGGCCTCGAACAGCGTGGTCAGGCGGGCCAGCACCGGCTCGGTCATCCCGCCATTCTGGCGTGCCGTAGCGTCCGGGGAATGACCACCAGCCGGCCGGCCGCGGGCGGCGGGCGCTGGGTCGACGTCGACCCCGACCGCCTGACCCGCTGGGTCGACGGTTTCCGCGAGCGGCACGGCGACTACGCGCAGCGGCCCACCGAAGACGGCGTGCTGCTCGCGGCGTTCGACGGTGCGACCGCCACGCTGCACCCGCCACCGGGCGCGCCGCCCGCCACCGACCTGGCCGACCTCGTCGAGGCCGCCCGCACGCCTCGCCGGATCGGCCTGCTGCTGGCCCGCAAGTCGGCCGTCGCGGTCGGCGTGGCCGCCGGCGCCAAGCTGCAATCGTCCAAGGTGGACAGCTCCTATGTGCAGGGCCGCACCGCCGCCGGTGGCTGGTCGCAGCACCGGTTCGCCCGGCGCCGCGACAACCAGGCCAAGGCGGCCGCGCGGGAGGCGTCCGACCTCGCGGTGCGGATCCTGCTGCCGGAGGCCGGCATGCTGGCCGCCCTGGTCTGTGGCGGCGACCGGCGGGCCGTCGACGCCGTGCTCGCCGACCCGCGGCTGGCGCCGCTGCTGCCGCTGCGCGCCGACCGGCTGCTCGAGGTGCCCGAGCCGCGGCACGCCGTGCTGGTCGAGGCGATCGCGGCCGCCCGGGCCGTATCGATCCTCGTGCGCGACCCCACGCCGCCGCCGGTGTAGCCTCCCGCCATGGTTTCGCGGTGGACCGTCGACGACACCCTGCGCCAGCCGTTGCGGCGGGCCGGCGTGCTCGCGGCCGTGCTGGTCGTCGCCGGCCTGGTGGTCGGCGGCTTCTTCCTCTTCCGCGGGCAGCGGGCGCCCGAGCAGGGCGCCCGGCTCGCGGCCGACGCGTTCCTCACCCGGCTCGCGGCCGGCAACATCGCCGGCGCCTACGACCAGCTCTGCAACGACACCCGGAGCCGGGTCGAGCGGGAAGACTTCGTCGCCGGGATCGGCGGCCGGCCGGCGGTGCGCAGCTACCGCATCGACGGCGTGGCCGCCACCGGCCCGCACGACGCCACGGTCAGCGCCGCGCTGCTCGACCCGACGGGGGCGAGCAGCGCGTACGAGATGCGGGTGACCGTCGACCGGGGCACCTGGCGGGTCTGCGGCAACCCGCTCGATGCCGGCTGAGCTGCCTTACTTGGCGAACGTGTCGCAGGCCTTCGGGTCGCCGCCGTCGTAGCCGGTGCGGAACCACTGCTGCCGCTGCGCCGACGTGCCGTGCGTGAAGGCGTCCGGGTTGACCTGCTGCCCGGCCTGCTTCTGCAGGGTGTCGTCGCCGATCGCGGCGGCCGTGTCCAGGCCTTCCTTGATGTCCTGGTCGGTGATGCTCTTGAAGATCGGGTCACCGTCGGCGTCGGCGGTGCCGGTCGCGTTCTTGGCCCAGGCGCCGGCGTAGCAGTCGGCCTGTAGCTCCAGCTTGACCGACAGCTCGTTGGCGTCGCCCGGGTCGCGCTCCTGCTGGCGGCGCATCGTCGCCTCGGTGCCGATCAGCGACTGGATGTGGTGCCCGTATTCGTGTGCCAGCACGTAGGGCTGCGCGAACTCGCCCTTGGCACCGAGCTGGTCGGCGAGCACCTGGTAGAAGGTCAGGTCGATGTAGACCTTGTGGTCGGCCGGGCAGTAGAACGGCCCGACGCCGGAGTCGGCCGCGCCGCAGCCGGTGTTGACCTGCTGGTCGAAGAACACCGTTGGCGCGGGCTGGTATTGCTCGCCGAAGCTCTCCGGCAGGCGCTTGGTCCACCACGCCTGGATCGAGTTGACGTAGAGCGTGTTGCGGCAGTCCAGCTGCTCCAGCTTGTCGGCCGCGTCACAGTGCTGCTGGATCGCGCCATTGTCGGCCGGCTCGTCGCTGGTGATGGCGTTCACACCGAACCCACCGCCGACCAGCACCGCGATCAACGTCACGATCAGGCCGACGATGCCGCCGCCGCTGGTGGGGATGGGGAAGCGGCCGCCGCCACCACCTCCTCCGCCGGAGCCGCGCCGGTCCTCGATCTGGCTGGTGTCGACATCGGCTCTCTCGTTCAGTTCCACGGGCGTGGATGTACCCGATGATCTTCGCGGTTAATCCGGTGGGGATTCGCGCCAGTCAACCGGTACACTTCCACCGTGCTGCTCTGCGAAGACTGACCTGCCCCGGCGCCGACGGGATTCCACCCGATCGGCGCTCTTGCGTGCCCAGAGTCAGCCTTCCTCACAGAGAGAGCGTTCCTGATGATCACTGCCACCGGGCTGGAACTTCGCGCCGGTTCGCGGATCCTGCTGTCCGACACCACCCTGCGGGTGCAGCCCGGCGACCGGATCGGCCTGGTCGGTCGCAACGGCGCGGGCAAGACCACCACCCTGAAGGTCCTGGCCGGCGAGGGCACCCCCTACACGGGCGCGGTCGAGCGCACCAGCGTCGTCGGGTATCTGCCGCAGGACCCGCGTACCGGAGACCTCGAGGTCACCGCCCGCGACCGGGTCCTGTCCGCCCGCGGCCTGGACGCCCTGCTGTCCGAGATGAACGCCGTCGAGGCCAAGCTCGCCGAGGACCCGACCGACGCCCTGGTCCGCCGCTACGGCTCACTCGAGGAGCGGTTCGCGTCGCTCGGTGGCTACGCGGCCGAGGCCGAGGCCGCCCGGATCTGCGCCAACCTCGGCCTGCCCGACCGGGTGCTGGCCCAGACCATCGGCACCCTCTCCGGTGGCCAGCGCCGCCGGATCGAACTCGCCCGCATCCTCTTCCAGGACGCGGGGGAGGAGGGCACCGGCATCCTGCTCCTCGACGAGCCCACCAACCACCTCGACGCCGACTCGATCGTCTGGCTGCGCGGTTACATGGCCGCGCACAAGGGCGGCCTGATCGTGATCAGCCACGATGTCTCGCTGCTCGACGCGGTGGTCAACAAGGTCTGGTACCTCGACGCCAACCGATCAGTGGTCGACAGCTACAACGTCGGCTGGAAGACCTACCTGGAGCAGCGCGAGACCGACGAGCGGCGGCGCCGCCGGGAGCGGGCCAACGCCGAGAAGAAGGCCGGCGCGCTCAAGGCCCAGGCCGACAAGATGCGGGCCAAGGCGACGAAGGCGGTCGCCGCGCAGAACATGGCGAAGCGGGCCGAGAAGCTGCTCTCCGGCCTCGAAGACCAGCGGGTCAACGACCGGGTCGCCAAGGTGCGCTTCCCGGAGCCGGCGCCCTGCGGGCGTACCCCCTTGACGGCTGCTGGTTTGTCCAAGTCTTACGGGTCGCTGGAGATCTTCACCGATGTTGACGTGGCCGTCGACAAGGGCTCCCGGGTCGCCATCCTCGGCCTCAACGGTGCCGGCAAGACCACCCTGCTGCGGATGCTGGCCGGCATCCTCACTCCCGACACCGGCGAGGTGGTCGCCGGGCACGGGCTGCGGCTGGGCTACTACGCCCAGGAGCACGAGACGCTCGACGTCGACCGCACCGTGCTCGAGCACATGCGCTCGGCGGCGGCCGACCAGACCGACGGCGACCTGCGCCGGATCCTCGGCGCGTTCCTGTTCAGCGGCGACGACGTGAGCAAGCCGGCGGGCGTGCTCTCCGGTGGCGAGAAGACCCGGCTGGCGCTGGCCACGCTGGTCTGTTCCGGCGCCAACGTGCTGCTGCTCGACGAGCCGACCAACAACCTCGACCCGATCAGCCGGGAGCAGGTGCTCGACGCGATCGCCCGCTACCCGGGTGCGATCGTGCTGGTCACCCACGACCCGGGCGCGGTGCTGGCCCTCAAGCCCGACCGGGCGATCCTGCTACCCGACGGCGACGAAGACGCCTGGAGCGACGACCTGCTGGAGCTCGTCGAGCTCGCCTAGCTTTTCGCTAGATCAAGATCGCTTTGATGATGATCGCGGTCACGGCGCCGGTCGCCACGAGAAGCAAGGGCGTCGGTATCGTCTCGCCGCCCTGGTGGCGAGGTGCCACCGACGCCATCGTCAGCCAGGGGAAGAACGGCAGCCACGACGTCTCCGCGCCGCCCCGGGCGAGGCCGGTCACCAGCGTGAAGAGCACCGCGATGCCGGCCGCCACCAGGAACGGCCAGCCCGGCGTATTGCGCGACTTGCGCAAACTGGCATAGAGCGCAGGTCCGGCCGCCAGCAGCAGCACGACCAGGCTGATCCCGCTCCACCAGAGCACCGAGCGGTGCGGCTCGACCCGCACCGCGAAGTCGTGCCGCGCGTCCATCACGCCGTCGAACCAGTTGAAGCCGAGCCGCTCGGCGACCACCACCGGGATCAGCGCGGCCAGGCCGGTGAACAGGTTGAGGGCCGCGCGCCGCCGGGCGAAGTAGAGGAACGCCGCGGCCAGGCCGAGCCAGGGTGCACCGTAGGCGAACAGGGCCGCGACGCCCAGGAGCAGGCCCGACACGCTGGCCCAGATGCCGGCCCGGACCCCGGTGCGGCGCTCGTCGGAGGCGTGCACGCCGGCCGCGATCAGCGCCGCGCCGAGCACCGCCACCACCCCTTCGACCCCGGCGGCGAGCCAGACCGCGTAAGGAGCGAGGGCCAGCACCGGCAGATAGCGGCGGGCCGCCAGATCACCGCAAACACCCCGGACAGCGAACAGCACCAGGGGTACGACGGCCGCACCCACCGCGGTCAGCAGGAGGCCAAGTCCGATACGTTCCGTGATACCGATGCGCATCAACGCCCAGAGCAGAAGGATCGGTCCCGGTGGATGCCCTCGGGCGACCACGGAAGGGATCATCCCTTCGGTGGTGTAACCCCGCAGATAGTGAAGAGGATCGTCACCCACTCGGGTGGCGTCGGCGAGGTAGTCATCGGGGATCGTCAATGCGTTCGCGAGGTCGTGGTGGCCCTGCACGAGGGCCAGCGAGAGGGTCCAGAAGACCGCGACCAGCCACCCGGAAAGCAGCACGAGCGGCCATTTCATGCGCTCCCACCAGCCCCGGTAGGCCCCCGCGACGACCGCCGCGGCGACCGTCGGCGCAAGCACGCTGGCCAGCGAGATCGTCAGCGTGTAGGAGCCGAGGAAGGGCGCTCCGGCGGTGCCGAGCCGGGCACCGCCGCGCACCGCGAGCCACGTCGCGAGGGCGCCGACAGCGGCCAGGACGAGCCACCCGACAAGGTCGGTCCGCTCGTCCCGATGGGCGGCTCGGGCCTCCTCAGGCGTCACGGGCCAACACGGTATCGGGTTGCCGACAGTACCGTGCGTGTCGGTTGGCGAAGAGTTGATATCTAGCGCATGATCGTCCGAGGCGGTCTAATAGGTGGGACCGCATGAAACCGCACAGTCTGGGACGTGAGGAATCAACATGGCAGCCACCGGCACAGCCACCAGCACTGAGAAGGGTCGCCGAATCGTCGGGGCCGAGCGGCAGACGCTGGCCAAGGACCTGGTCAAGCGGTACACCTCCGGTGAGAGCATCCGCGCGCTCGCGGCCTCGACCGGTCGTTCCTACGGTTTCGTCCACCGGGTGCTTACGGAGTCGGGCGTTCAGCTTCGCCAGCGCGGCGGCGCTCGCCGTCGCAAGAAGGCCTGATCCCCGTCCCACCCGGTTTTCCGCCGCCCGTGGAGCACGGCCCTCGATGACCACCAGTGGGGTAGATGTCAGCCACGCCGGGCCGGTCGCGACGGTGACGTTGCGCCGGCCCGACGTGCTCAACGCACAGACCCCGGCGACCTGGATGGCGCTGCGCGACATTGGTCGCGAGCTGCCCGGCGACGTGCGGGTCGTCATCGTGCGAGGCGAAGGCCGGGCATTCTCGGCCGGCCTCGACATCTCCGGTGGCACCGGCGCGGGCTTCCTGGCCGAGATCGGCCGGTTGAGTCCCGAGGCCGCCGCCGATCGGGTCCGCGAATACCAAGAGGGCTTCACCTGGCTGCACCGGCCCGACATCGTCTCGGTGGCCGCGGTGCAGGGGCACGCGATCGGCGCGGGGTTCCAACTCGCGCTCGCCTGTGACCTGCGGGTGCTGGCCGATGACGCGAAGCTGACGATGGCCGAGGTCACCCTCGGGCTGGTGCCCGACCTGGCCGGCACGAAGCGGCTCGTCGAGCTGGTCGGATACGCCCGGGCCCTGGAGATCTGCCTGACCGGCCGGCGCGTCGGCGCCGACGAGGCGTTGGGGCTCGGTCTCGCGACGGTGGTCGTCCCCCGTGATGATCTCGATTCGGCGGTTTCCGACCTGGTCGCCGCGTTGCTCGCCGCGCCCCGCGACGCCGTCGTCGAGACGAAGGCCCTGCTCACCGGCGCGGTCGCGCGCTCGTGGGAAGAGCAGCTCCGGGCCGAGCGCGAGGCGCAGGTGCGCCGGCTGCGCGACCTGGCCGGCCTGGGAGAGTAAGGAGCCCTCGGGAAGATCCCGTTTACTCCCAATGTTGTCGTACCCGTCAGGGAGACTTCCCCTGTCGAAACACGGCACGGAGGTGCGGGGTGACTTCTCCCGGTGGGATGAACGCGTGGACCATGCTCCGCGCGGAGCGTGATCGCGAGTCCATTCGTGCCCACCGACTGGCCAGCGGCACCTGGCGGCGCATCATGCGGTTCGCCCGGCCCTACCGGGTCGACATGACGATCTTCCTGATCACGGTCGTGATCGGCGCGGCGATCGGCGTCGCGACCCCGATCCTGGCCGGCCGGGTGGTCAACACGATCACCGGTGGCGCCTCGGGCGCGGCCACCGAGGTGATCCGGATCGCGGTGCTGATCGGCATCCTGGCGGTCGCCGACGCGCTGCTCTCGCTCGCACAGCGGTGGTATTCGGCACGCATCGGCGAGGGCATCATCCTCGACCTGCGCACCCGGGTCTACGACCACGTCCAACGCATGCCCCTGGCGTTCTTCACCCGCACCCAGACCGGCGCGCTGGTCAGCCGGCTCAACAACGACGTGCTGGGCGCGCAGCGCGCGTTCACCTCCACGCTCTCCGGCGTGGTCAGCAACACGATCCAACTGGTGCTCACCGCGGTCGTGATGTTCACCCTCTCCTGGCAGATCACCCTGCTGTCGTTGGCCCTGCTTCCGCTGTTCATCATCCCGGCCCGCCGGGTCGGGCGGAAGTTGGCCACGATCACCAAGGAGTCCTACAACCTCGACGCCAAGATGAACGCCACGATGACCGAGCGGTTCGGCGTCGCCGGCGCGATGCTGGTCAAGCTGTTCGGCAGCCCCGAGCTCGAGGCCAAGCGGTTCGGCGAGCGGGCCGAGCGGGTCCGCGACATCGGCATCCAGCAGGCCATGTTCTCCCGCACCTTCTTCGTCGCCATGCTGCTGGTGGCGTCGCTGGCCCAGGCGCTGACCTATGGCCTGGGCGGCTACTTCGCGGTGACCGGCGCGGTCAGTGCCGGCACGGTGGTCACGCTGGCGCTGCTGCTGACCCGGCTCTACGGCCCGCTGACCGCGCTGTCCAACGTGCGGGTCGACGTGATGGGCGCGCTGGTCTCCTTCGACCGGGTCTTCGAGGTGCTCGACCTGACCCCGGCGATCACCGAGAAGCCCGACGCGGTCACCATCCCGCGCGGCGCCGGCTCGGTCGAGTTCCGCGACGTGACCTTCCGCTACCCGTCGGCCGCCGAGGTCTCGCTGGCCTCCCTCGAAGACGTGGCCACCCTCGACCGCACGGTCTCCGAGCCGGTCCTGCACGGCATCTCGTTCGCCGTGCGGCCCGGCGAGATGGTCGCGCTGGTCGGCCCGTCCGGCGCCGGCAAGTCGACCACGTCGATGCTGGTCTCCCGGGTCTACGAGGCGACCGGCGGAGCGGTCCTGGTCGGCGGCGTCGACGTCCGTGACGCGACGCTCGCCTCGCTGCGCGACACGATCGGCGTCGTCACGCAAGACGCCCACCTGTTCCACGAGACGATCGCCGAAAACCTGCGCTACGCCAAGCCCGACGCCACCGACGACGAGATCTGGGCGGCCCTGGCCGGAGCCCAGATCGGCGACCTGGTCCGCGAGCTGCCCGACGGCTTGGAGACGATGGTCGGCGAGCGCGGCTACCGCTTCTCCGGCGGCGAGAAGCAGCGCATCGCCATCGCCCGCCTGCTGCTCAAGGCCCCGTCGGTAGTCATCCTCGACGAGGCCACCGCCCACCTCGACTCGGAGTCCGAGGCCGCGGTGCAGCGCGCGCTGGCCACGGCCCTGGCGGGCCGCACTGCCCTGGTCATCGCCCACCGCCTGTCAACGGTCCGCGACGCCGACCAGATCCTGGTCCTAGACCACGGCCGCATCGTCGAGCGCGGCCGCCACGAGGACCTGGTCGCGGCCGACGGGCTTTACGCCGAGCTCTACCGCACCCAGTTCGCGGTAGCCGACTCGCCAACCCCCTACGTCGAGGCCGCCCTCGACGCAGCCGAGGTCATCACGGTCCCCGACACCGCCTCAGCCCGCGACTAGCTCCAGCCCCCAGCCCATCCCGTCCAGCCCGACCGGACTGGTCCGGCCCGGTCGCGCCCACGCTGGGCCGAGCCGGGGCTCGGCCCAGCCTGGTCCGGCCCAGTCCCCTGCAGCCCAACCGAACCGCGGCCCGGCGCGGCCCGGCTCGGCCCGGCCCGGTCCCGCGCAGCCCGACCGAGCCGCGGCCCGGCCCGGCCTGGTCCGACCCGGCCCGGCCCGGCCTGGTCCGACCCGGTCCGGCGCAGCCGAATCGAGCCGCGGCTCGGCTCGGCTCGGCCCGGCCTGGTCCGACCCGGTCCCGCGCAGCCGAATCGAGCCGCGGCCTGGCTCGGCTCGGCCCGGCGTGGTCCGACCCGGTCCCGCGCAGCCCGCCGAGCCGGGGCTCGGGTCGGCCTGGCTCGGCTCGGCCCGGCGTGGTCCGACCCGGTCCCGCGCAGCCCGCCGAGCCGGGGCTCGGGTCGGCCTGGCTCGGCTCGGCCCGGCGTGGTCCGACCCGGTCCCGCGCAGCCCGCCGAGCCGGGGCTCGGGTCGGCCTGGCTCGGCTCGGCCCGGCGTGGTCCGACCCGGTCCCGCGCAGCCCGCCGAGCCGGGGCTCGGCTCGGCCTGGCTCGGCTCGGCCCGGCGTGGTCCGACCCGGTCCCGCGCAGCCCGCCGAGCCGGGGCTCGGCTCGGCCTGGCTCAGCTCGGCCCGGCCTGGTCCGACCCGGTCCCGCGCAGCCGAACCGAATCGCGGCTGGGCTCGGCCCGGCTCGGGCTGGTCCGACCCGGTCCCGCGCAGCCCAACCGAGCCGCGCCTCGGCTGGGCTCGGCCGGGTCCGGCCCAGTCCCGCCCAGCCCGGCTGAGCGGCGGCTCGGCCAAGCCCCAGCCAGCGGTCGCTGCGTTGGGCAGTTGTCGCTTTGGGCACGGCCGTCGGCCTGGGTCGGTGAGGCGGTCAGGTCCGAGGCGCTCAAGGCCTCGCACGTTGGCCCGTCCGCCACGATCGCGGGCGGCGGATCCGGGGGAAACGAAGACCAAAATCAGACGTGGCCGCGGATTGCCGGATCTTGCAGCGCGCGACTCGGCGATCTGGGGCGGCAGATCAGTAAGTTTGATCTTTGTTTCAGCAGATCTGGCGCCCCAGATCGCCTCGAACCATGCTTCGGGGTCCCACGCGGGAGGAGTCGCGGCTGATGGCGCGGCCCGGTTCGCCGTTGCGAGCGCTCCTCATCGTGCGGTCACGGACGCGGACCAGATCCCGCGTCGCGCCCCGTGGTGGCCCGTCCGCGAAGGGTCTCGACGGCGTCGGCGATCTCGGGCGCCTGCCGCATGGGCAGGAAACCGTGCGCCGCGTCGGGCACGACCCGGTGCTCGCCGCGCGGCACGGCGGCGGCCATCGCCGCGTGCATGGCGTCGATGCCCCGGTGCGCGCGGGTGACCAGGTCCGCGTCGGCGAAGTGCGACCAGAAGGGGTTGCGGGCGCCGGCGGTCAGCACGATCAGCGGCACGTCCGGCAGTGGGCCGCCGCCGCGCAGCTCGGCGTAGATCTCCGTGTCGAAGTTGCGGGTCTCCTCGATCGCCGTGCGCCAGTGGTCGAGGTGATAGTCGATCAGCGCCGCTCTTTCTTCCGGGGGCCAGGCGGCGTAGAGCTGCGCGTACTGGCCGCGGGCCGCCGTCAGTTGGTCTTCCGTCAGGTCTGGCATCGCGTCGGTGTGCCGCTTCATCTCCTCGTCGAGCGCCTTCGCCTCGGGCGGTAGGAAGTCGAGGATGTCCTCGTGGCCGGGGTCGAGCAGGAGCAGCGCGGCGACCTCGGTGGGGAAGAGTTGGGCGTAGCGGCGGGCGTAGAAGGCGCCGAGCGAGTGGCCGGCGAGGATGACGGGGCCGGTCACGTGCGCGGCTTCTAGCAGCGTGTGAAGTTCCTCGGCGACCGCGGCCGCGCTGCGCGGCAGGGCGGCCGGGTCGCTCCATCCGGTGCCGGCGCGGTCGTAGATCACGGCGGCGCTCGTCGCGGTCTGCGCGGCCAGGAAGTCGAGGCCGACCAGGCCGGCTCCGGGGAGGAAGACGACCGGTAGGCCCGCGCCGGCTGTGCGGTGCAGCCAGAGTGCACGGTTGCCGAGGTCGTAGCGCTGCCCGAGGGTGGTCATGCGACCAATGTTCGCACGGATGCGAACAGTGTCAAGTGTGAGACAATTCGCGAATGGACACGGTCGAGCTGTTGGTGCATCCCGTACGGCTGCGGATCGTGCACGCCCTGTCCGGCGGCCGGGTGGTGACCACGGGCCAACTCGTCGCGCGGATGCCCGACGTCTCGAAGGCCACCGTCTACCGCCACGTGGGCGTGCTGGCCGACGCCGGGATCATCGAGGTCGCCGGCGAGCAGCGGATCCGCGGCTTCGTCGAACGCAGCTACCGCCTGCACCGCGACCGCGCCACCATCCCGGCCGACCGGGTGGCCGCGGCGACCCCTGCCGAACTGCGCGCGGCCTTCGCCGCCGCGATGGCGACGCTGATCGCCGAGTTCGACGCCTATCTCGACGGCGCGGCCGCCGACCCGGTCGCCGACCTGGTCGGCTTCCGCCAGCACGCGATCTGGCTCTCTGACGACGAACGCGCGGACCTGGTCGAGGCCATGCGCGCGGCGCTGGTCACCCGGATCGGCAACCCACCCGCGCCCGACCGCCGACCCCACCTGCTGAGCCCGATCCTGTTCCCCATCACCGGCGACTGACCGTTTGTCGGGTGCCGCGGGGTGGGGCAGGATCAACGACATGGATCTGGGCCTGGCCGACCGCGTGTACGTGCTCACCGGCGCCACCCGCGGCCTCGGCTTCGCCACGGCCCGCTGCCTGGTCGCCGATGGCGCTCGGGTGGTCGTCTCGTCCCGCCACCCCGCCCACGTCGAAACGGCGATCGCCGAACTCGGCGGCGTCGGCAAGGTCCAGGGTGTGGTCGCCGACCTGGCCCACGACGAAACCCCGGCCCGCCTGGTCTCGGCGGCCCAGGAGGCCTTCGGCCGGCTGGACGGCGCTCTCGTCTCCGTCGGCGGCCCACCACGCGGCACGGCCCTTGACGTCTCCGACGCCGACTGGCGCACGTCCTTCGAGACGGTCTTCCTCGGCGCGGTTCGCACCGCCCGGGTGATCGCCGCGGCCCTCCCGCCCGGCGGCGCGATCGCGCTCGTGCTCTCGTCGTCGGCCCGCAACCCGATCCAGAACCTGGGCATCTCCAACGGCTTCCGCCCGGGCCTGGTCGGCGTGGCCAAGGACATGGCCGACGAACTCGGCCCGCGCGGCGTGCGGGTGCTCAGCCTGCTGCCGGGCCGCATCCTGACCGACCGCACCAGGGACGCCTACGGCGACCCGGCCGACCCGACCAGGCCCCGCGCCGACGTCGCCGAAGACGTCCCACTGCGTCGCATCGGCGACCCGGCCGAGTTCGGCCGCACGGCCGCCTTCCTGCTGTCACCGGCAGCGTCCTACGTGACCGGTTCGTCGATCGCCATCGACGGCGGCCTGATCCGCGCGCTGTGACCGCCCCCGACGGCCCACGGGCGATGGCGGCGAGCGTCCCGGCGACCAGGATCGGCCCGGGCGGCAGCCGGGCAAGGCCGTTGTTGCTCGCGGCAGCGGCCACGATGCTGGCGGTCGGCAGGGCGGCCGTGGCACCGTGACCCGCCCGACCAAAGCCGACCTGGCCGCCGCGGCCGACCTGCTCCTGCCCGACGTGATCGGGCCTGACCTGCGGGTGCTCTTCGTCGGCATCAACCCTGGCCTGTACTCCGCGGCGACCGGCCACCACTTCGCCCGCCCGGGCAACCGCTTCTGGCCGGCCCTGCATCGCTCCGGCTTCACCGACCACCTCTTCGAACCTGCCGAGCAACTGTCCCTTCTGGACCTCGGCCTGGGCATCACCAACATGGTCGACCGGGCCAGCGCCCGCGCCGACGAGCTCACCGCGGCCGAGTTGGTGGCCGGGGGAGAGGCGCTGGCGGCGAAAGCGGCACGCTGGCGCCCCCGCTGGGTCGCGGTGGTCGGGATGACCGCCTATCGGACCGCCTACCGCCGTCCGAAGGCCACCGTCGGTCCGCAGGACCACCGCCTCGGCCCGTCGCGGGTCTGGGTGCTGCCCAACCCGAGCGGCCTGAACGCCCACTACACGCCGGTCACGCTCGCGGCCGCCTTCGCCGAGTTGCGGGTGGCAGCCGAGCGATGACGGTCGCACCCGAGCCTGACTGTTGGCTGCACCCAGACGTCGCGGTGCGCGACTCGTCGATCGCTGGCCGCGGCCTGTTCGCCACGGCGGCCATCCCGGCCGGGACGGTGGTCTCACGGCTCGGCGGCCGCCTCGTCTCAGACCAGGAGCTGCGCGACCTTTTCGCGGCGGCCACCGGCTACGTCGACACCATCACGGTGGACACCGACCTACACCTGGTGCTGCCACCACGACGCCCCAACGGCTTTGGCAACCACAGTTGCGACCCGAACCTCTGGTGGGTCGGCGCCTACGAACTGGCCGCCCGCACCACCATCGCGCCCGGCGACGAGTTGACCAACGACTACGCCACCAGCACCGCGGACCCGGACTTCACCATGACCTGCGCGTGTCGCTCACCGCTCTGCCGCGGAACGGTCACCGGCAACGACTGGCGCCGCGCCGACCTGCGCGAGCGCTACGGCACCCACTGGGTGCCAGCCCTGGCGTCGCGCGCGGTTTGATCAGGCGGCGGCGATGGCCTCGATCTCGACGAGCCAGGCGCTGTCGAGGGTCTGCGCGACGACCGCGGTTGTCGGCACCGCACGGCCACCCAGGGCGGCCACTCGGGCCGCGGCGTTGGCCTCCGCGTAGGCCGGATCGCGCAGATAGCTGGTCAGCCGCACGATGTTGTCGACGGTCATGCCGGCCGAGGCCAGGATGGTGCGGATGTTGTGCCAGATCAGGTCGAGCTGCTCGGCGAGCGTCGCGCCAGGCTTCCCGGAGGCGTCCAGGCCCATCGTGCCCGCGATGAACAGCATCCGGGAGGCACCGCGCACCTCGATGGCGTGGACGTAGTCGTCGCTGGCCGGATAGATACCCGACCGGGGATTGTGCGAGATACTCTCCACTTTGGTCACTCTACTGTCGGTGCCGGCCAAGGCGTTCGCGGACCAGCTGCCCGAAGACGCCGTTGGGCTGGCCGCAGGACAGGCAGGTGAACGTCTCGTCGAGCCGGCCCGTCACGCACTGGTCGCAGGCGCCGTGGTCGCGCGGGTCGTGATAGGACCGCAGCGCCGCCACCAGAGCCGCTGCGGCCGCCGGGCTCAGCGACGCCGACACCGCCACCGGCACCGGCAGGCCGCCGGAATCCGGCGCCAGGGCGTCGATCCGGGAGGCGAACTCCGCCAGTGCCGCCGAAACCTCGGCGGCCGTCATCGGACCAGGATCTGCACGGCGATCAGGATCGCCAGCACGTCGGGGCCGCGGACCACCTGGCGGATCAGGTCGACCGGCATCGAGCCCATCGGGGATTCAGCCACCGAGCCACCGTAGATCATCGGGCCGCGGGTCGAGGTCCGGTATACGGCCGCGGCGACGCCGACGATCAAAAGCACGGTCAGCCAGCCCGGGCCGGCGCCGACCGCGGGCACGGTCGCGAGCCAGAACAGGATCGCGGCCAGCGTGGGTACGAGCAGGTGGGTCATCTTCAGGCTGGCGTCGGTGCCGCCGATCGCGCGGCGTAGGCCGGCCGAGCGGGCGATCCCGCGCAGGCCGCCGGCGAACCGGTCGGCGGCCAGGAACGCGGCGATCACCTGCACCGACGGGGCGACGGCGGGGAGGGCGACCTGCACGGCGTACACCGCCAGGACGAGAACCGCCCACCAGGCGGACGCGGCCGGATTGCGGCCGATCCGGCGGAGGTCGGCCTGGAGCAGCACCCACCATTGCGGGCCCGACCGGAAGCGGCCCGTGCGGACCCGGCCGACCGCGCGCCAGCGCTGGTTCTCGACGACCGCGGCCAGCATCGACGGGTCCAGCAGGAGCAGCGCCGACGACGCGGCCGACGCGAAGCGGGCGCCCGTCGACAGCGTCGAACGGTCGATCCGCGGCAGCGCGCGCACGGCCAGGACCAGGAAAATCATCGCGGGTACGACGCCCGCCAGCGCGACCACCGGCAGCACCGCGACCGGTGGCTGGGCCGGCGCGTGGCTGAACAGGCCGTGGTCGAGCACCACCCCGAGCACCAGCAGCCCGCCCACCCCCGCCAGCACCACGGCCGGCCAGCGGGTCCGGCGGCCGAAGAACGCCTGTGCCGTCACCGCGCCGGCGGCGAACGCGGTGCCCCAGGTCAGGCCCGCCACCGCCGCCCACACGTAGCCGCCGGAGCGGCCGATCGCCGCGGCCACCGCGGCCAGCACCGCCGCACCGCCGGCCGCGGCCAGGGCCAGGCCGGCGAACCGCGGCGCCAGCACGGCCCGGCGGGAGATCGGGGTGCTCGCCAGCCAGCTCTGCACGGCCGGGCCGACCTGGAGTGGGCCGACCGCCGTGAGGCCCTGCCAGACGAAACCGGACAGCGCGATGCCGGCGCCGACGCCGATCCAGTAGCGGGCGGCGGGATCGGCGGGGGAGGCCTCCACCTGGCGGTGCAGGAAGTCGCTGAACGAGTCGATGCCGGCCCAGCCGTAGATCGCGATCAGGAACGCGATCATGTAGAGGTCGGTGAGCAGGTCGCCGATCGAGCGGTCGCGATGCTGGCGGCGGGCGCGGCGCAGTCGGGCCTTCAGCTCGCCGGCCGGTGGGGGTGCCGCGCCGGGTGGCGGCATCAGCGCGGTGGTGGTCACCCGCCGATGCCGATCCGGACGTCGGCGACCGCGTCGATGAGCTCCGCGTCGTGGGAGGCCATCAGCACCGCCGTGCCGGCCGCCTTCTCGCGGCGCAGCCGGTCGGTCAGCCAGGCCCGGCCGTCGACGTCGAGGCGCTGCTCGGGCTCGTCGAGCACCAGCACCCGGCGCGGGCGGACCAGGCAGGACGCGAGCGCGAGGCGGCGCCGCTGGCCGCTGGACAGGGTGATCGGCAGTTGGTCGCGGGCCGACTCCAGGCCCAACTCGCTGAGCACCTCGTCGACGGGGTCGCCGCCACCGCCGTGCGCGTAGGCCAGCAGCCCGAGGTGCTCGGCCACCGACAGATCCGGGAAGAAGTCGATGTCGTCGAGCGCCGCCGCCATGATCGAGCGGGCCCAGGCGTCGGTCTCGTAGATCCGGCGCCCGCCCACCGTCACCACGCCCTCGTCGGGGCGGTCGGCGCCGATCACGCAGCGCAGCAGGGTGGTCTTGCCCGAGCCGTTGGCGCCGAGCACGGCACCGACCTGGCCGGGTTCGACGGTGAAGGTGACGGCGTCGAGCACCACGAGGTTGCCGAACCGGCGGGTCAGCCCTTCGGCCTTAAGCGCGTCCACAACCCGCCACTCTCCCAGAGCGACCCTGAGCGGACGCTGCGGGCCCAGCCGGACAGCCGGCCGCGGGCGACCGGGGCGGACCCGCCGTCGTAGCGCCAGGCCGCCTCCCGCGCCGCCAACTCGGCCCCGGCGGGCCCGGTCAGCGGGGCCAGCGAGCGCGCCAGGTCCCACCCGTCACGCAGGGAGCCGTTGGTGGGCCGGGCGGCGGCCCACTCGATGAACACGGCCGGCCACCGGTCGCCCTGGGCGGTCGCGAGCATCGGCCACGCCCGGGCGACCTCACCGGCCCGCTTGCGCAACAGCGCGTCCTGGGCCATGCCGACCAACCGCGGATCGAAGCCGGGCGGCACGGCCGCACCGGAAGTCAGCGCCGCGACCAGCGCCGCCTGCCGGGCCGCGAGGTCGCCGGTCACGTGACCGCCCGCGGGTCGAACCCCGCCCTCACGGCCGCCGGTCACGTGACCGCCCGCGGGTCGAACCCCGCCCTCACGGCCGCCGGTCAGGTGACCGCCCGCGGGTCGAGCCTCGGCCTCACGGCCGCGGGCGTGGTCGCCGGTCATGTGACCGCCGGATAGCCGGACGCCGTCGCGATCGCGTCGAGTTCGGCCCGCAGGGTGTCGGCGGCCGGGTAGTCGCCGTCGCGCTCCAACAGCAGTGCCGGTGGTCGGCGCCGCGCGCAGAGGGCCGAGACCAGGTCGAGCACCGGCTCCGGCACCGGGTGGGTGTGCGTGTCGTGGTAGATCCCGCCGGCTTCCGCACCCCCCGCGACGTGGCAGTAGGCGACCCGGTCCAGCGGCAGCGCGTCGAGCAGCTCGAGCGGGTCGGTGCCGCGGTTGCGGGCGTTGGCGTACACGTTGGCGATGTCGAGCAACAGCAGCGCGTCGGTGCGCTCGAGGATCTCGGTCAGGAAGTCGGCCTCGGTGAGGTCGTCGTCGGGCCAGTCGAAGATCGCGGCGATCGGCTCCAAAGCGATCGGGACCGGAAGATCGGCTTGGGTACGCGCGACGTTGGCCACGACCGCGTCGACCGCCTCGCGGCTGCGCGGCAGCGGCAGCAGGTGCCCGGCCTCGACCCCTCCGGCCCGGACGAACGCGATGTGCTCGCTGACCAGCGGCGCGTCGAGCAGCTCGGCGACGGCGGCGAGGTGCCTGACCCGGTCGGCGTCGACCGGCTCGGCGCCGCCCAGCGAGAGCCGCACGCCGTGCGGGATGACGGCCACGTCGCGGGCCCGCAGCGCGGCCAGGCCGGGTGGCACCGGCGCGTCGGCGTGCACCGACTCGGCGACCACCTCGACGAAGCGCAGCCCGGGCAGCTCGGCGACGAACCCGGCGATCTCGGGCCGCCAGCCGATGCCGACGCCGTAGGACGTCATCCGCCGCACCCGCCGCCGCCTCCACAGCCGCCACCGCCGCCGCAGGAACTGCCGCCGCTGCACGAACTGCCGCTGCTGCCACCGCCGCACGAGGTGCCGCTGCTGGTGCCGGCCGAGCCGCTGACCGCCCGGTTGATCTCGGCCTCGGCGGCGAACGCCGGGTCGACCATGTAGAGCGTCGAGGCGCCCCACAGCGCGATGCCCATCGCGGCCGCTCCCGCGCCGTAGGTCGCGTAGCTCGGCGACTGTCCGGGTGACAGGTGGTTGTGCTCGATCCGCAGGCCCACCAGCGCGGTGTCGCCGGCCTTCGTCCGGGTCTTCGCCCGGGCGAGGCTGATCAGCATCCAGACGACGGTGACGATCACCAGGATGGTGAGGAAGTCGACCGGCCGGTCGTTGGCCATGCCGGCCGAGATCCGCGCGCCGCCGAGCACAGCCACCGGCAGGAGCAGCAGCGCGGCCAGGTGGGACTGCCGGCGTTGCCCGTGGGACAGCAACAGCCCGCTGCGTTCGAGGTAGGCCCGGATGTCGTCGAGGGCGCTCGCCACCCACGGGTCGCCAGTCAGGTCGCGGGTCCGCAGCCGCTTGCCTGCGGCGTTGTAGACCGCCGTGTCCAGCGGCGTCGACCCGGCCGGCAGCGGCCCGGTCGGCAGCAGCGTGCGGTCGGGGTTGGCGCCGATCGCCCCGGCCCGGCGCAACCCGCCGAGCGCGCTGTAGGTGGTGAGCTGCCGGCCGCCGTTGAGGAACGCGACCTGCTCCGGGGTGAGCCGCTGCCACGGTTCGGTGTGGCCGCGCGCGAGCCGCGATCGCACGATCGCCGTGGCGACGATGGCGAGCACCGCCAGCGCCAGGTAGATGCCGAGGAAGCCGGGGCCGGAGATGCCCCAGGTGTCGCCGGGTGCGGCCAGTGTCATCGTGGACTCCCGTTTTCGCAGGGCGCTTGCGCCCATTGTGGATTGACCCCGCCATCGGGGCCGAATTCGGTCGCGATCCCGACGCCGCGGCGGGTCATCCTCCGCACCCGCCTCCGCCACAGCCGCCACCGCCGCCGGATCCGCCGCCGGACCCGTAGCCGGCGGCTCCGGTGCCGGAGCCCGTGGCGAACGGGCCCGGCGGGTAGCCGGCCGCACCGGACACGAGGGCGTCCGACGCGGCGGTCCAGGGTGCCTCCGCCGCGACGGCGAAACTGGGATCGAGCAGGAACAGCGCGGAGGCGCCGAAGAGCGCGACCCCCATCGCGGCCTTGGCCGGGTCGTAGGTCCGGTAGCTCGGGTGATGAGCGGGGGCGAGGTGACCGTAGCGGGCCCGGAGCCGAAGCACCGCCGTGTCGCCGGCCTTGGTGCGCCACGGCGCCGACGCCAGCAGGCTGGCGATCAGCCAACAGGCCGACGCGACGAGCAGGAGGATGAGGATGCCGGCCGGTCGGTTGGCGCGAGCACCGGCGGCGACTCGCACGCCGCCCAACACGATCACCGGCAGCAGGATGAGCGCCGCCGCACGGTAGCCCCAGGAGCTCGTGCGAGAGACCAGGAGCCGGCCGCGCTCCAGTTCCACGCGCAGGTCGTCGAGTGCCCGCTGGACGGACGGGTCGCCACTGAGCCGCGCCACCCGCGTGCCGTCACCTGCCGCGGCGTGCACGGCGCGGTCCAGGTCTCCGGCGCCGGCCGGCAGCGGCCCGGTCGTCCGCGGTCCGCGGCCCGGACGCGGTCCGACGGCGCCGGCCCGGTGCAGCGCGGCCAGCGCGGCGTACACCGCGAGCCGGCGGCCACCCGCGAGGAATGCCACCTGCCGCGGGTCGAGCTTGTCCACGTCAGGGTTGGCATCGCCGCGCCTGATCGCCACCCGCAGGAGCCACGTGACCAGGACGGCGGCGGCGGCCAGCACCAGGTAGATCACCAGGAAGGCAGGGCCGGGAATCCCCCAGGTGGACGAGGCGATCGTCATCGGGGCTCCTCCCCGTCGGCGCCGTTTCGCCCATTGTGGAGTCGCCGGGCCACCGTCCGTAAGGCCGTCCGGAGCCGTTATAGGTAACGGTGAGCTATGGCGTGCGGCCGGCGCGGCGGACCGCTTCCTCGACCAGGTCGAGCACCCGGCCGAGGTCGCCGGCCGGGCGGCCCATGGCCAGGTGCAGCACCAGGCCGTCGTAGGCCAGCTCGAGGAACTGGGCCAGCACGTCGAGGTCGACGTCGTCGCGCAGCACGCCGGCGGCGCGCTGGCGGGCGAGGCGGTCGCGGGTGGCCTCGGCGATCGCCGCGGAGTGCATGGCCCAGCGCTTGGCGAACTCCGGGTCGGTGCGCAGCCGGCGGGAGACCTCGAGCTGGCTGCCCAGCCAGCCGGTGGTGTCGGGCGAGGCGGCCTGGTCGAGCAGGTCGCGCATCACCTGGACGAGACCGTTGCGGGCGACCGTGGCGACCATCGCGGCGGCGTCGTCTTCCGCCACGGCGAGAAACAGGGAGTCCTTGTCACGGAAATGGTGGAAGATCGCGCCCCGGGACAGCCCGGTTTCCTCTTCCAGGCGCCGCACCGTGGCACCCTCATAGCCATAGCGCGCGAACGCGGCGCGCGCCGCCGTCAGAATCTCGTGGCGGCGGGCGTCGAGCTGGTTCTGGCTCACGCGGGGCACGTGTCGATCGTGTCAGGTGGCCCTCCGTCATGCAATCCGTACGTACGGCTTGCGTGTCACGGTCAAACCAACGTCACGGCCGCGGCCCCACCAGCAACGCCTGCGCCCCCTGCCCGACCGGCCCGTGTTCGTCGTAGAGCAGGGTCGTCGCCAGCCCGGTGCCGCCCTCGGACAGCGTGGTGCGGGCCCGCACGCACATCCAGTCGCCCACCGGCGGGCGGTGCAGGTGCACGGTCAGCTCGGTGTTGATGAACCACCAGGTGGCCATGTCGAGCACCCGGCTCAGCCCGTTGCCCGAGTCGGCCAGGGCCACCAGCCGCTGCGCCGGCGACATCTTCTCGCCCGCCACCAGCGGGATCCGCGGCCGGGCCCAGACCAGCGCCGGGCCGGGCTTCTCGAAGTGCCCGGAGATGAACCGCCACTCGACGGCGCCGAGGTAGCCGATCCGCCAGGCCGGGTCGGCGAACGCGGTGGCCACCGACGGCCGCATCGGCGCCGGGTCGTGGTGTGGCCGCGCCGGTCGGGGCAGGTCGAGCTCGGTGCGCCGGATCCGCCAGCCGCGGGCGACCATCACCGCACGGCCGCCGGCCGACGCGGTCGCCTCGACCAGCTCGACTGAGCGGCCGGGCCGCAGCACCTCGGCGGTAACGGTCAGCTCCGCGACCGGCACCGCGCCGAGGATGTCGACGGTCAGCCGGGCCAGGTGTGCCTCGCCGGTCACGGTGCTGGGCAGCGCCTCGATGGCCCGGACCAGCAGTGCCGACGGCGGGCCGGCGTGCTGGAGCCCCGGACCCCAGGGCCCCTGGGTGTGCTGGGTCGACTCGAACCGGGACGGGTCGCCGGTCGGCCGGTAGAACGAGTCATCCACGGCACCGATTCTCGCCGTAGGATGCCGCCGTGGACACCCCGCCGGCGACTCCGTTGCCGGTTGCCGCTGCCCAGGCGACTCCGGCGCCCGGCGATATCGCACACAACGCGTCGCTCGCGGCCCGCCTGGTCGGGCAGGCCGCCGACGCCGGCGCCCGGCTCGTCGTCCTCCCCGAACTGTTCCTCTGCGCCTACCACCCGCCGACCCTGCACGCCGATCCCGCCGCCACCGACCTGGCGGCGGGGGAGGCCGGCGAGATCGACGACGGCCGCCTTGACCCGCTGCGGGTCGCGGCGCGCGAGCGCTCCGTCGTGGTCGTCGTCGGCGCGTCCGTGCGCCACGGCGACGGCCGGCGCACCTGCTCGGCGGTGCTGGTGGAGCGGACCGGCAAGACCGTCACGGCGTACGACAAGCAGCTGCTCTGGGGTCCTGAGGAGAACGCGCTGTTCACCCCCGGGACCAGCGGTGCCACGCTGCTGGTCGA
The DNA here is from genome assembly GCF_003387075.1 of Asanoa ferruginea. Classification (NCBI taxonomy): domain Bacteria; kingdom Bacillati; phylum Actinomycetota; class Actinomycetes; order Micromonosporales; family Micromonosporaceae; genus Asanoa; species Asanoa ferruginea. Next base: position 8,489,702 of record NZ_QUMQ01000001.1, on the reverse strand, counting down.
CGGCTGGCGGCTGGGGCTGGGCATCTGTTACGACGGCTGTTTCCCGGAGCATGGCCGGGCCGCCGCCGACGACGGTGCGCACGGCTACCTGGTGCCCAGCGGCTACGTGGTCGGCTCGGCGCACCGGCGCGACGTCTACTACGCCGCCCGGGCCCTCGACAACACGATGTACGTGGTCTTCGCCAACTCGGTCGGCGGCGATCCGGACTGGTCGTTCAACGGCGGTGCGGCGGTCTACGACCCGGAGGGCCGGCCCCTCGTCCGGGCCGCCGACGAGGGTGAGTCGGTCGTCGTCGCGACCCTCGACCCGGCCGAACTGGCTCGCGTGCGGGCCGCCCACACGATGCTCCGCGACCGCCGTGAGCTGGGCGAACGCCGCATTCTGTCAGCCAACTGACGCATCTCTGTTACAGGCACCACTTGACTTCCTGGCTTCGTCGGTTGCATGGTTAGTTACATGAGTAATGAACCAACGAGGCCAGATGGATGACGACCGCCCGATCTTCGTCCAGATCGCGGAGCTGATCGAGAACTCGATCATCGACGGGACGCTCGCGGAGGAGACCCAGGTGCCGTCCACCAACGAGCTGGCGGCGTTCCACCGGATCAATCCGGCGACCGCCGCCAAGGGGATCAACCGCCTGGTCGATGACGGAATTCTCTACAAACGCCGGGGAATCGGAATGTTCGTGGCAACGGGGGCTCGCGAAACGCTCCGGGAGCGTCGCCGGCTCGACTTCTCCACCCAGTACGTGCGTCCGCTCATCGAGGAGGCCCGCAAGTTGGGCATCGGCACCGATGAGCTCAAGAAACTGATCGAAACGTGGGAGGACGTCCGATGACCGTGGTGACGGCATCCGGCCTGACCAAGCGGTACGGCGACGTGACCGCGCTCGACGACGTGAGCTTCACGCTGACGGAGAACGTCATCTACGGTCTGCTCGGCCGCAACGGCGCGGGCAAGACCACCCTGATGCAGCTGATCACCGGTCAGAACTCGGCGACCTCGGGGGAGCTGCGGCTCTTCGGCGAGCACCCCTACGAGAACGAGCGCGCCCTGCAGCAGGTGGTCTTCGTCAAGGAGAGCCAGAAATACCCGCAGGCCTACAAGGTCTGGCACGTGCTGAGCCTGGCCAGCCACCTGTTCCCCAACTGGGACAAGGACTTCGCGGAGTCCCTTGTAGACGACTTCAAGCTGCCCCGCAAGCGCGACGTGCGCAAGCTGTCCCGCGGCATGCTCTCCGCGCTGGGTGTCACGGTCGGCCTCGCCGCACGGGCGCCGCTGACCTTCTTCGACGAGCCCTACCTGGGCCTCGACGCGGTGGCCCGGCAGTTGTTCTACGACCGGCTGCTGGCCGACTACGCCGAGCACCCGCGCACGGTCGTGCTCTCCACCCACCTCATCGACGAGGTCGCCGACCTGATCGAGCACGTGCTGCTGCTCGACGGCGGCAAGCTGGTGCTCGACGCCGACACCGAGGAACTGCGCGGCGAGGTGATGGACGCGACCGGCCCGGCCGGGGCGATCGACGAGCTGGTCACCGGGCGCGACGTGCTGCACCGGCAGCAACTCGGCGGCACGGTCCGGGTCACGGTCCGCGGCGCGTTCGACAACGCCGAGCGGTTGCGCGCCAAGAAACTCGGCATCGACCTGGAGCCCGTCTCGCTCCAGCAGGCCGTCGTGCGCCTGACGATGGAAAGGACCGCCGCGCGATGAACCGCATCCTGGAAGCGACCCGGCTGCACACGATCGTCTGGAAGCAGACGATGCTGTGGCCCTGGGCGATCATGGGCATCTCGTTCCTCGTCAACATCCTGATCTTCGCCTCGATCGGCGACGTGAACCGCTCGGGTGGCAACACCACCGGCGGGCTGGCCAGCATCTACTCGGTCGTGGCGATCGTGGGGGCGATCGTGATCAACCAGGTGTTCCCGTTCGCGCTCGGCATGGGCATCACCCGGCGCACCTTCTACCTCGCCACGGCGCTGGTGATGGTGGTGCAGGCATTCGCGTACGCCATCGTGCTCTATTTCTTGAAGCTCATCGAGGGTGCGACCGACGGCTTCGGAGTCGACCTGCGGTTCTTCCGGGTGCCGTTCGTCGACGTCCACAACGGATTCCTACAGATCCTGGTGTACGCCGTTCCGTTCCTGTTCGTCAGCTTCCTGGCCATGTTCGCGGCCACCACGATCGTGCGTTGGGGCAACAACGGCTTCTTCGCCGCCGGTGCGGCCGCGCTGCTGGTCCTGGGCCTGCTCGCCGCGCTGATCACCTGGCAGGGCTGGTGGCTCGCGATCTGGCACTGGCTGACCGACCAGTCGGCCGCCAGCCTGCTGGTGGGCTGGCCCGCGTTGATCGCCGGAATCGCCGCTCTCGGGGGGTTGGCGGTGATCCGTCGGGCCAATGCCTGACGCCCGCCGCCACGGCGATCGCCGGTCCGCCAACCGCGGCCGGCGATCGTCTGTAGCCAGCCCAAGATTGTTTACATTGCGGGGGTTTTGAGAGATCGGCGCTGTCCCGTACTGTGCGCGAGTGCCCCTCATGTTCCTCGACCTGGACAACACTGTTCTGGACCGCACAGGTGCCTTCCGCACCTGGGCCGAGGGGTTCCTGACCGGGATCGGGGCGCCGCCACCCGACGTCGACTGGCTGATGTCGGTCGACGCCGACGGGCTGACCGACCGGTGGGACATCGCCGACCAGATCCGCGACCGCTACCGGCTGAGCACTTCGTCGGTCGAGTTGGTCGACGAGATGCGCGAGGGCGTCGTGGCCAACAGCCGGCTCGACCCGCTGGTCGCGTGCGCGCTGCGGATCGCCGACGACGCGGGCTGGGTGCCGGTGCTGGTGACCAACGGGGCGACCCGGCAGGAAGACACCACCATCCGGCGTACGGGCCTCGACCGCTACGTCGCCGACTGGGTGATCTCCGAAGAGGTCGGCGTCAGCAAACCCAATCCGCGCATCTTCGCGCTCGCCGCGGAGCGGGTCCGGATGCGGATGCGCGGCGCGTGGGTGGTCGGCGACAGCCCGGAGACCGACATCGGCGCGGCGGCCGAGATGGGCCTGCCCAGCGTCTGGCTGCACCGCGGTCGCCGCTGGATGGAGTCGCGCTTCGAGCCGACCGCCACGGCCGGCGGGTTCCTGCCCGCGATGGCCGCCGTCCTCGCCGGATAATTCGGTTGCGTCGCCGGCTCCGTGCCGGGAGACTCCCGAGCTAGTTGGAACCAGACCAGCCCGCGCCTGACCCGCGCCGGCCGGTCATCGAGATGGAAGGGGTGAGTCCTGTGGCTGTCGTTGTCGCTCGCTTCTCGCTGCCTTCCTCTTCCTTCTCGATCCAGGAGTTCCTCCGTTGCGTGAGCACGAATTCGAGCCGGCACCGCGTGGCCGTTCCGGCAAGCGTCGTTTCGACGACGACGATCCGCAGTTCCTGAAGCGCGCGCGTCACCAGACGCCCGTCGCCTTCGACACCAACGCCGACACCGACACTCCCGAGACCGGCGACGCCTGGTCGACCTGGGACGACGCCCTGCACGGCCCGAAGCCCCGCCCTGACTGGGTGGTCACCGAGCTGGCGGCGATCGATGTCGAGCTGGGCATCCTGAAGACGGGCAAGGAAGCCGACGTCTTCCTGGTGCGGCGCGGCATCCCCGACACCGATCGCAGTTGCCTGCTCGCGGCCAAGCGCTACCGCGAGCCGGAACACCGGATGTTCCACCGCGACGCCGGCTACCTCGAGGGCCGCCGGATGCGGCGGTCCAGGGAAAACCGGGCCATGGCCGGGCGTACGTCGTTCGGCCGGCAGCTCATCGCCGGCCAGTGGGCGGCGGCCGAGTTCGACGCGCTGTCCCGCCTATGGGAGGTCGCCACCAGCTACGGCGCGATCTCCGTGCCGTATCCCGTGCAACTCCGCGGCACCGAGCTGATGCTGGAGTTCATCGGCGACGCCGCGGAAGGCCTGGCCGCGCCGCGGCTGGCCCAACTGCGCCCGGAGCCGGCCGAGCTCAAGTCGCTGTGGGATCAGCTGATGGACGCGCTGACGGTGCTGGCCCGCACCGGTTTCGCCCACGGCGACCTGTCGCCCTACAACCTGCTGGTCAACGACGGCCGGCTGGTGGTGATCGACCTACCGCAGGTGATCGACGTGATCGCCAACCCCAACGGGCCGGCGTTGCTGGCCCGCGACGTCAAGAACGTGACGAACTGGTTCGCCGCCCGCGGCCTACCCCAGGACCACGACGAGATCACCCGCCGCCTGCTCGACGAGGCCGGCGTCCGTTGACGGCCGGCACCGGTGCGGCCGCTTCCCGCACAACCGGGAAGCGGCCCGCGCCGCGCCCACTGCGATCCGGCCGCCGGCCCGGGCTAGCCTGGCCAGGCCGCTGCTGGTGATCGCGACGCTGTCGAGGAGGAACCGATGGGCGCCATCCGCCCCTGGCACCTGGTCGTCCTGTCGTTCTGCTGCCTCGGCTCCACCGCGATCATCGCCGCCGCGGTCCTCCTGGTCGTCCGCCGCCGCAAATAGCAGGATCGTCAGATCCGGCCGGCGGCCATGTCCATCAGGCGGGCCAGGACGCGGCCGCGGGAGACGGCGCTGCCGTCGTGTTCGTACTCGTTGGTGACCCAGACCTTGGTGTTGCCGACCTCCCGGGCCGTTTCCAGTGAGAGGTCCGCGTCGACGTACATGTCGTCGAAGTAGACGACCGCCGCCACGGGGACCTCGTTGGCCGCCAAGCGCGCCGGGTCGTAGAGGTCCGGCCAGTCGTTGGCCTCGGCCAGCAGGTCGGCGGCGCCGGCGAACGGGCGGAGCGCGGCGATGTCGCGGAACATCCAGGGATACATCATCTCGCCGGTGAAGAGCAGCGGCGTGGCGTCGGCGGCGAACTCGTCGCGGTCGCGGATCAGGCGGTCGGCGGCCCAGCGGGTCGGGCGGCCCGACTGGGCGTAGCAATACTCCTGCAGCGCGTAGAGCGGCGAGTCGATGAAGCCCGTGCGAGTCATCACCTCGTGCCGGAACAGGTCCGACAGCGAGTCGCCGTGCCAGGCGTCGTCCAGCAGCCAGTGCAGCCGCTCGTAGCCGTCGCCCATGCCGAAGGCGCTGCCCAGGAAGCGGAAGCGGTCGACCGTCAGCCGGTCGCCGTCGGGCAGGCGCACGTCGGTGTCCCGGAGCACGTCGGCGACACGGCGGATCGCCGCCACGTCGTCGGGATAGCGGGCGTAATAAGCCGCGTTCTTCGCCGCCACGCGCGGGTAGGTCCGGGCGTACACGTCGTCGGCCGTCGCGTGCAGGCCAGCCAGGCCGCCGGTGACGTAGCAGGCCCGCAACCCCTCCGGCGCCAGGCTGAGATAGGTCAGCGTGACGAAACCGCCGTAGCTCTGGCCGAGCGACTCCCACTGGCCGTCGCCGAGGAGGCGGTGTCGGATCAGCTCCGCGTCACGCACGATGCTGTCGGCCCGGAACAGGCGCAGGTAGTCGGCCAGCGCGCGGTCGGTCATCCCGGCGACCGTGCGGGCGCTGATCGGGGTGCTGCGGCCGGTGCCGCGCTGGTCGAGCAGCAGCACCCGGTGGGTCTTCAGCGCGCGGCCCAGCCAGCGCTCGTCAGCAGCCGACGGCCGGGGTGACTTGCTGCCCGGGCCGCCCTGGAAGAAGACCAGCCAGGGCAGGTCGTCGCCGGCCCGGTCGGCTGCCACCACCTCGCGGGCGAAGACCTCGATCGTGGGGCCGCCGGGCGAGGCGTGGTCGAGCGGCACCGTGAACGTGTGGTCGGTCAGCGCGAGACCGGGGATGCGGATCACCGAGCCAACGCTACGGGATCTCCACCGCGATCTCCTCGCCCAGCTCGGCCCCGCCCTCTAGGCGCAGCTCGTCGCCGCTCCAGAAGCGGCCCGGGTCGTACCAGTTGGGTCGCTTCCCATCCGGCAGCAGGCCCATCGCCTCGTAGGTGACCGCGACGACCTCGGCGCAGTAGGCGGTCTCCAGCCGCGCGTCGCGTTCGGGGGATGGGGAGCTGACCTGCTTGTCGCCCGCGAAGAAGCCCGTGCGCAGGTCGGGCACCCGGCCGCGGGCCCAGCGCCAGGCCAGCCGGGCGGTCGACGGGAACGGGGTGCCGTCGAGCCGGGCCACCGTGCGCAGCACCGCGTTCTCCATGTCGGCGGTGACCGGCGTCTGCAACTGGCGCAGCCAGGCCCGCTGGCCGTAGCGGCGGCCCCAGAGCAGCACCGCGGCGCGCAGGTCGTGCAGTTGGACGCCGCGCTGGAAGCTGCCCGTCCAGTGGTCGCGCAGCGACTTGCCCAGCTCGGCGTGCCACATCAGGGCCGGCAGGTCTTCGATCACCACCGACATGCCGACGTGGTTGACCGGGCTGTTGGTGGCGATCCGGATCGCGCGGTCGGGGACGGAGCTGCCGCGAAAGAGCCACACGTCGCCCGTGCGCGCCAGCTCCACCGCCGCATCGAGGGTGATGGCCATGCCATTACCCTATGTGGAATGCGGTGGTGGAAGGTGCTGGGCGTGGCGGGGCTCGTCGGAGTAGCGGCGACGGGCGTGGTGGTGGCGCGCGCCGAACGGAAGCGGCGGGCCTACACGCCCGACGAGGTCCGCGACCGGCTGCGCCAGAAGCTCGCGGAGACCGAGGTCAGCTGATCGCCGGCACGCCCTCGACGTCGTCGACCAGGTCGTCTTCGTCGACGGCGCCCTTGCGCTTGAGCGCGATCGGGTCGCAGACCACCGTCACGCGGTAGGACAGCGCGACGTTGGAGAGGATCTCGCCGCGGATCCACAGGCAGATGCCGACGCCGTCCTCACCCTCGGGGTGGTCGTAGAACTCGACCTCGGGGCTGGTCAGCGCGCCGAGCAGGCCCTGGGTGCGGCGATCGGTGAGAGCGACCTGGAGAATGCCGGCCGTGACCTGCACCTCGACGCTGTCGAGCTCGTCGGCGTCATACCAGTGGGTGTCCGGGAGAAAGAGCCGGGTGTCGACCTGCCGGCGGGAGTATTCGCCGCCCATCAGGCCGGTCTCCGGGTCGGGCTGGTCGCCGATCCAGGCCACGCCGACATAGTCGGTGCGCAGTCGCCGATCCTCGGTTTCGAAGTCCGTCACCAGGACGTCGATACGCGGCTGCGGCTGAAGATGCACGTCGGTCACGCGCCGCACGATAGCACCGGCCCCGGGTTGACCGGAAAACAAGACGGACGTACGGTTTAAATGAATGCGGTTAGCCGAACCTAATGCCGGCCCGCGGAGCCAGTTGCGAAACACTGGGGCATACACAGGCGGAGAAGGAGTACGACGTGGCGAGCCTCGACACCTTCGGTGCGAAGAGCCAGCTACGCGTCAACGACGCGAGCTACGAGATTTTCAAGATCACGACGGTCGAGGGGCACGAGCGGTTGCCCTACAGCCTCAAGATCCTGCTGGAGAACCTGCTCCGGACCGAAGACGGCGCCAACATCACCGCCGACCACATCCGGGCGCTGGCCGGCTGGGACGCCGACGCTGACCCGAGCGTGGAGATCCAGTTCACCCCGGCCCGGGTGCTGATGCAGGACTTCACCGGCGTGCCCTGCGTGGTCGACCTGGCCACCATGCGCGAGGCGGTCCGCGAGCTCGGCGGCGACGCGACCAAGGTCAACCCGTTGGCGCCGGCCGAGCTGGTCATCGACCACTCGGTGATCGCCGACCTGTTCGGCCGGGAAGACGCGTTCGCGCGCAACGTGGAGCTGGAATACCAGCGCAACCGCGAGCGCTACCAGTTCCTCCGCTGGGGCCAGACCGCGTTCAACGAGTTCAAGGTCGTGCCGCCCGGCACGGGCATCGTGCACCAGGTCAACATCGAATACCTGGCTCGCACGATCATGGAGCGCAACGGCCAGGCCTACCCGGACACGGTCGTCGGCACCGACTCGCACACCACGATGGTCAACGGCCTGGGCGTCGTCGGCTGGGGCGTGGGTGGCATCGAGGCCGAGGCCGCGATGCTGGGCCAGCCGGTGTCGATGCTGATCCCGCGGGTGGTCGGCTTCAAGCTCTCCGGCGAGATGCCGGCCGGCACCACGGCGACCGACCTGGTGCTGACCATCACCGAGATGCTGCGTAAGCACGGCGTGGTCGGCAAGTTCGTCGAGTTCTACGGCCCCGGCGTGGCCGCGGTGCCGCTGGCCAACCGGGCCACCATCGGCAACATGAGCCCGGAATACGGCTCGACCATCGCGATCTTCCCGATCGACGCCGAGACGATCAAATACCTGACGCTGACCGGCCGCGAGGCCCAGCAGATCGAGCTCGTCGAGGCCTACGCCAAGGAGCAGGGCCTCTGGCACGACCCCGAGCGTGAGCCGGCCTACTCGGAGCGCCTCGAGCTCGACCTCGGCACCATCGAGCCGTCGCTCGCCGGCCCGAAGCGCCCGCAGGACCGCGTACCCCTGGCCAGTGCGAAGCCGATCTTCCGCTCGGTGTTGACCGACTACGTCAGCCAGTCCGGTCCGGCCGACGAGGCCTCGGAAGAGTCCTTCCCGGCCAGCGACCCGCCGGCCAACGAGGTCGACGACCCGGCCGACCAGCCGACCGACTACGAGTCGGCCGCGCGCGGCGCCAACGGGCGGGCCTCGAAGCCGGTGCGGGTCACCGGCGACGACGGCACGGAATACGAGCTCGACCACGGTGCCGTCGTGATCGCCGCGATCACCTCCTGCACCAACACGTCCAACCCGCAGGTGATGATCGGCGCCGCACTGCTCGCCCGCAATGCCGTCGACAAGGGGCTCAACCGCAAGCCGTGGGTGAAGACCACGCTGGCGCCGGGCTCCAAGGTCGTCATGGACTATTACGAGCGGGCCGGCCTCACGCCCTACCTCGAGAAGCTCGGCTTCCACCTGGTCGGCTACGGCTGCACGACGTGCATCGGCAACTCCGGCCCGCTGCCGGAGACGATCTCGGCCGCCGTCGCCGAGCACGACCTGTCGGTGGTCTCGGTGCTGTCCGGCAACCGCAACTTCGAGGGCCGGATCAACCCCGACGTCAAGATGAACTACCTGGCGTCGCCGCCGCTGGTGGTCGCCTACGCGCTCGCCGGCTCGATGGACGTCGACCTGGTCAACGAGCCGATCGGCGTCGGTGCCGACGGTAAGGACGTCTACCTCAGCGAGATCTGGCCGTCGGCCGCCGAGATCGAAGAGGTCATCGGCCGGGCGATCGCGAGCGAGATGTTCACTCGCGACTACGCCGACGTGTTCGCCGGCGACGAGAAGTGGCAGAGCCTGCCGACCCCGAGTGGCGACACGTTCGCCTGGGACGGCGAGTCGACCTACGTGCGCAAGCCCCCCTACTTCGAGGGCATGGCGCGCGACCCGCAGCCGGTGGTCGACATCCACGGCGCCCGGGTGCTGGCCAAGCTCGGCGACTCGGTGACGACCGACCACATCTCGCCGGCCGGCTCGATCAAGGCCGACTCGCCCGCGGGCGAATACCTGGCCGCCCACGGCGTGGCCCGGCACGAGTTCAACTCCTACGGCTCGCGGCGCGGCAACCACGAGGTGATGATCCGCGGCACGTTCGCCAACATCCGGCTGCGCAACCAGCTCGTGCCCGGTGTCGAGGGCGGCGCTACGGTCAACCACCTCGACGGCTCACAAACAACGATCTATGACGCTTCTGTGGCGTACGCCGAAGCGGGTGTGCCGTTGGTCGTTCTCGCCGGCAAGGAGTACGGCTCGGGCTCGTCCCGTGACTGGGCCGCGAAGGGCACGATGCTGCTCGGCGTGCGCGCGGTGATCGCCGAGTCCTACGAGCGGATCCACCGCTCCAACCTGATCGGCATGGGCGTGCTGCCGTTGCAGTTCCCGCAGGGCCAGACCGCCGAGTCGCTCGGCCTGACCGGCACGGAGACGTTCGAGTTCACCGGCGTCGAGGCGCTCAACGACGGCTCGACGCCGCGCACGGTCAAGGTGACCACCGACACCGGCGTCTCTTTCGACGCGGTCGTCCGGATCGACACACCGGGCGAGGCCGACTACTACCGGCACGGTGGCATCCTGCAGTTCGTGTTGCGCAAGATGCTGGAGAGCTGACGGCTTAGGGCCCCCTGGATCACAGGGGGCCCTTCGCTGTGCAAGGCTCGATGCTATGGACGACAAGACCGTGATGAGCCGGATCAACGACTTGGTAACCGAGGAGCACCAGCTCCGCACCCAGGTGCAGTCCGGCCAGATCTCCTCCGACGACGAGCGCCAGCGCCTGCGCGACCTCGAAGAGTCCCTGGACCAGTGCTGGGACCTGCTACGCCGCCGCCGGGCCGCCCGCGCGGCCGGTGCCGACCCCGACGCCGTGAACGCGGAGCCGATCTCCGAGGTCGAGGGCTACCTCCAGTAGCGGTTATGCCGCCGGTGCGGGCTGGATGAGTTCGAGCAGATTGCCCTCCGGGTCCTTCACGTAGGCGAACTTCATCCCAGCCCGCACCGCGTCGGCGGGCGCCGAGACCTCCCGGGCGCCGGCGTCGAGCACGGTCGCGAACGCCGCGTCGAGGTCGTCGACGTAGACGGCCCAGTGGAAATACCCCTGGGTTCCGGCGCCGTCGTAGGGATCGGCGAACTCCTGCGCTGCCGAACCCCCGCGCTCGATCAGCTCGATCTTCAATCCGTTTTCGGCGCGCAGGATCGCCGTGCGGATGTGTGCGGCGGGCATCTCGACGGTTTCCTCGACCTCGGTGAGGCCGAGCGCGGCGGCGTAGAAGCGGCGCTGGCGGTCGAGGTCGGCTACGGAGAGCCCGACGTGGTCGAAGACCGGCATGGTGCCTCCCTCGTGTGGTTAATGACGCTAACCAGGTTAGCGCCATTAACCATGCCCGCCAAGTGAATGACGTTAACCTTGGGCATGCCCAGCACACGGCCGTCCGGCCAGCATCACGGTGACCTGCGCAACGCCCTCCTGGCGGCGGCCCTGGACCTGGTGGCCGAGCGGGGCGCTCAGGGTTTCACGCTGGCCGAGACGAGCCGCCGGGCGGGCGTCAGCGTCGCGGCGCCTTACAAGCACTTCGCCGACAAGGACGCGCTGTTGGCCGAGTTGGCCCGGCTTGGCTACGAGCAGCAGCACACGCGCTTCGCCGCCGCCATGGCCGGCTCGGACGACCCTGCCGAGCAGCTGGCCGCGTTCGCCGCCGCCTACGTGCAGTTCGCTTCGGACAGCCGGGCGCTGTTCGAGATCACCTTCGCTGGCGGGCTGGACAAGGCCGCCTATCCCGACCTGGCACTCGCCGGAGACCGGGTGCTGGCGCTGCTGCGGGAGCCGGCCGCGCGGCTGGCCCCCGATCCGGATGAGGCGCTCGACCTCGTGCTCGCGGTGGGCGCGACTGCGCACGGGTTCGCGGCCTTTCTCGCCGAGGGCGTCTTCGGCGACCCGACGTCGTCACTAGAGTCGGCCAAACGCCGCGCCCGCGCCGCGGCGCTCCGACTCGTCGTCAGCGACGCCTGACAGCTCCTTAGTGGCCCTTGAACGCCTCGGCGAGCCACCATGAGCCGCCGTCCGAGACGATTTTCGCGTCGACGACGAGCGGGCGGTTGGGCTTCGATTCCAGCCAGGTGGTGATGCCGCGCAGGTCCGCGGTGGTCCGGACCGTCAGGCCCTGCGCGCCGAAGCCCGTCGCCAGGGCAGCTATGTCGGTGTCCGGGAACGTGACCGTGCCTAGGTCGGCGTCTGGGCCGAAGTGGTGCACCTCGGCGCCGTAGGCCGCGTCGTTGTAGATGACGCAGAGCAGCGGGAGGCCCAGGCGCACGGCGGTCTCGAGTTCGGCGATCGACATCAGGAAGCCGCCGTCGCCCGAGGCCAGCACCGGCAGCCGGTCGGGTCGGGCCAGCGCCGCGCCGATCGCGGTCGACAGACCCAGCCCGATCGACTGGAACGCCTGGGTGAAGCAGAAGCCGAACTCGTCGGGCACCCGCAGATAGGCACTTGGATAGCCCATGAAGTTGCCGGAGTCGATCGAGACGATCCGCTCGGCCGGCAGCAGCGCGTCCAACTCGCGGCTGAGCGTGCGCGGGTCGATCCGGTCGCCGGTCGAGAGGTCGTCCGTCGGCTCGTCGTTCCAGCGTCCGGTGCTGGCGATGCGGTCGGCGATCTCCTGGGTGCGGTAGCCGCCGCGGCCTTCCAGGACCGCGATCAGCGCCTCGGCGGTCGCGGCGCTGTCGCCGACCACGCCCAGGTCGATCGGGCGGTGCACGCCGAGCGCGGCGCCGTCGAGGTCGACCTGGGCGACGGTCGCGTCGTCGGCGATCAGGCGGCCGTGGCGCATCGTCCACATGTTGAGGGCGCAGCCGAAGCCGACGATCAGGTCGGCCTGGGAGATCAGGGTCGCCGCGGTGGGCGAGGCGAAACCGCCGGAGATGCCCAGCGCGTAGGGGTCGCCCTGGAACAGGCCGTTGGCCACCGCCGACGTGGCCAGCAGCGAACCGGTGAGCTCACCAAGGCGGCGGAGTTGCGGCCCCGCGCCGCGGGCACCCCGGCCGGCCACGATGACGGGCCGCCGGGCCTGCTGGAAGAGAGCGGCGAGCGCGGCGACGGCTTCCGTCGTGGGCTGGACCGGTGCGAGACCTGGCCCTGCCTGCCGCGGTTGCCCGCCGGCTTCCTGAGCCTGCACGTTGAGCGGCAGGTTGAGCACCACGGTGCGGCGCTCGTCGCGGGCCCGCCGCCAGGCCCGGACCGTGTCCTCGACGGCGGACTCACCACTGTGGACCCGCTCGGCGATGGCACCGAGGCTCTGCGCGAACCCGGACTGGTCCATCGCGAAGTTGGACGTGGCGCCGGCCGCTTCCGCGGCCAGCACCACCAGCGGGGTGCGGCTCTTGGCCGCCTCGCAGATCCCGGTCGCGGCGTTGGTGAGGCCGCAACCCTGGTGCACGGAGAGCAGGGCGACCTGACCCGACATCCGGGCGTACGCGTCGGCCATCGTCGCGGCCCCCGCCTCGTGCCGGGTCGCGGTGAATGGGACACCGGCCGCCCGCAGGGCGTTGGTCACCCGGAAGTTGCCGCTGCCGACGACGCCGAAGCAGTGCCCGACGCCGAGCGTGGCCAGCGTCTGGCCGACCACGTCGGCAACGGTGCCGGCCATGGCTAACGACCGTCCACAAGGGCCAGCACGCGGGTCGGGCTGCCGGTGCCGCCGACGATCGGCAACGGTGCGACGACGAGCAGCGCGCCCGTGGCCGGCAACTGTGCGAGGTTTTGCAGCGAGGTGATGCCGTATTTGTCGTTGCCGAGCAGGTGGAAGTGGGCCGGGAACGGCGGCTCGAGCCCACCCGCGTTGCCCGCGTCGATGCCGACGGTCTCCACGCCGAAGCCGGAGATCGGGGTGTTCTTCGCCAGCCACTCGGCGCAGGCCGCGGTCATGCCGGGCGTGTGCGAGCCGTTCTCGTCGACGTTGAGGAACTGGTCCTGGTCGTGCGCGTATTGGTCCCAACCGGTGCGGTAGAGCAGCCAGGTGCCCTCGGCGAGCGCGCCGTGCTCGGCGATCCACGCCTCGACGTGGTGCACGTCGAGCAGGAAGTCGGGGTCGGCCGACGCTTCCGCGCTGAAGTCCATCACCGCGGCCGGGCCGACGAGCCGCGACGGCGGGATCTGCGAGACATCGTGGCCGTCGCGGCCGGTGACCCAGTGGACGGGCGCGTCGAGGTGCGTACCAATGTGCTCACCGGTCGTGATGTTGTGGTGTTTCCAGAACGGCCCGGGCGCGTCATAAGCGCTGACCTGCTCGAGGCTGAAATCGACCAGGTTGGCGAACGGCTCCGGCAGGCGCAGCGTCGGCGTGCTCGCCGACAGCGGGTTGGTGAGGTCGACGACCCGGATCGTGCCGGATCCGAGCGCGGCGACCAGATCTGCGACAGAGGTCATGGCAGGCGCCCTTCGATGATCTTTCTGGCCATGGGCGACATCCTGCCACCACCCGCCGACATAACCACCCCCAAGAACGGCGAATGTCTTGATACATTCGCCGTTCTCGCTGAACGGAAGGAATGCGGATGACCAGCACGGGGGATGAGTCGGAAGCTGAGCCAACGGATCCGGACAATGGGTGGGGCGCACTGTCGAGCGCCTTCGACGAGCAACCTCCACCGCCGGGTCGCAGCCGCACCGGCGTGATCGCCGGGGTGATCGTGGGCGTGCTGGTGCTCGGCGCGGCCGCCGGCGTGGCCGGCACGGCCTTCGTGCTGCGCTCCGACGACACCAGCGCGTCGGCGTCCGGCCCGACGTCACCTCCGGCGACGGGCGGCCGCAGCGCGACCGCGAAGCCGACGCCGACCGAGGAGCCGCCGCAGGAAGGGCCGCAGGCCAGCGCTTATCCCGCCGAGGAGATCCACGATCTCAACCGGGTGTGCGACGAGGACGTCTACTATCCACAGTCGCCGAAACGCGCGGGCAAGGCCCCGCACCCGATCGTGCTGCTCACGTCGGACAATCCTGGCTTGCGCTCGCAGGACGGGACCTACTACCTCGACGAGGGCACGTCCAGCAAAGCCGAGCAGACCTGGGCGGCCGACCACCCCAAGAAGGTGCAACTCGTCGCCTGCCTCGATCGGGTCAGCACCGGCTCGAAGATCCGCACCTGCAAGTTCGACGACCCGAAGCCCGACACGCTGACCCTGTTCCGGTCTTCGTGGCGGCTGCGCGTCTACGAGGTGGCAACCCGCCGCCGGCTGCTGGACAAGCGCATGACCGGCGACGACCAGGCCTGCCCCTTCGTCACCCTCTACGGCCCGGACAAGAAGATCTACGCCAAGGTCAGCGACCGAGCGGCAATCCGCGCCCTGCGTGGCTTTGTCAACAAGTGACGAAGCGACGCCGAGGGGAAGACGAGTGTCCTGCTACATTCGCGCTTCGCTTCAATGGGAGGAACGCGGATGACAGGCACGGGGGCCGAATCCGAGGCAGGACAACCGGATCCGACGCCGGATCACACGCCGGATCACACGCCGGGGTGGCCGCCACCGGCCGACCCCGGCTGGGCCGGCATGTCGGCGGGCTTCGACGGGCCACCCGCGGAACCCCGGCGCAGCCGCGTCGGCCTGATCGCGGCGGTGATCGTCGGCGTGTTGGTGCTAGGTGTGGGCGCCGGCGTGGCCGGCACGATGGTCCTGCTCAGGTCAAACGAGACGGCCGCGGCCGACGCGTCCCCACGACCGGCGATCGGTCGCGGCCCGTCCACAGAGCCCACCCCCACCGAAGAGGCGGCCCAAGAGGGGCCGGTGGCCAGCGAATATCCGGCGACCAAGGTCGATGATCTCAACCGGGTGTGCGACGAAGAGGTCTTCTATCCACAGTCGCCGAAGCGCTCCGGCAAGGCACCGCATCCGATCGTGCTGCTCGTCTCGGACACCCCGCACGTGCGTTCCCAGGACCAGGGCTATTACTACGACGAGGGCCTTTCCACCAAGGACAAGCAGACCTGGGCAGCGCAGGACGCCAAGAAGGTGCAGCTGGTCGCCTGTCTCGACCGGGTCAGCACCGGGTCGAAGATTCGCGCCTGCAAGTTCGACAACCCGAAGCCGGACACGCTGACGCTGGCCCGAGCGACGTGGCGCCTCCGCGTCTACGAGGTGGCGACCCGCCGCCAGCTCCTCGACAAGCGCATGAGCGGCGACGACCAGGCCTGCCCGTTCGTCGCGCTCTACGGTGCCGACAAGAAGATCTACGCCCCGGTCAGCGCCCGCGCGATGCTCAACACCCTGCGCGGCCTCGTCACCAAGTGACCGCCGTCGAGGGTGCGGCCGACGTCCTTCGCCGCGTCTACTCCGCCGCCTCGGTCGGCTCGGCGATCCAGGCGGAGAAGACCGGGAGCGAGAGCCAGGCCGCGCCCTCGGTGATGTCGGGCTGCCAGCCGTCGCGCCATGGGCGGTCGGCCAGTGCCACCACCGCGTAGGGGTGGCCGAAGCGCAGCTCCGCCGTCCGCCGGACGCCGTCCTGCGGGATCGGCATGCTGACCCCGGCCATCATCGCCGAGATGGCCGCCGCCTCGAAGCCCAGTCGCGTGTAGCGGGCCATCGCCACCTGCCGAGCCTCGTGCCACCCGTCGGGAATGCCCAGCGCGTGTTTGGCCGCGGCCGCCGCGGCGGGGATGCCCAGATCAGCGCGGTTGAGGTCGTGCCGGCTGAAGACCGACCACGCCGGCAGCACCGCCTGGTGGAGTTCCTCGCGACCGCCCGGCGCCGCCGTCTGCACCCGCTCCTCGGTGATCGTCCACAGCGGACCTTCGCCGAGCGGCAGGTCGAACAGCGAGCGCCGGTCGACCGCGCCGCGGGTGGCGGAAGCGACGGCCAACTCGTAGGCGGCCGCGATCACCTCGACCGGCGGCGTCCCAGGCTGCGCGATCACCGACGTCACCCGCAGCCCCTCGGTGGCATACCCGGTGTGCACCGCCACGTCGCCGATTCCCGGCACCCGGGCGACGTACGCGTCGTGCCCATGTGAAGGGGTTTCCAACACCTGGCCGACGGCCTCGCGCCATGGCGACGTCGCGCCGAGGCGGGTGGCCGGGACCAGCGTGAACGGGCGGGCCCAGGAGACCCGGGTGGCCAGTGCGGTCACCAGCAGGAGCAGCGTCTCCGGGCGGATCTGGAGCGGCATCTCCTTGATCAGGCCGAGCGTGTGCTCATGGGCCCAGGAGTCGGCCTCGGCCTGCGTCGGCAGCGGCCCGGTCTCGACCGTCGCCGGCAGTTCCGCGATCCACTCGTCGACCGCGGGGATCGGCGGGCCGGCCAGCCACAACGCCGCGGCGGACAGGACCGCCGGGTGCGGGTCGTCGAGCAGCGCCGTCGCCAACTCGCGGGCGGTGATCAGCTCGACGCCCAGGGCCCGCTCCAGGTCTTCGGCGACCTGGCCGCCGACCGTGGCCGCGGCCGGTGCGCACAGCGCACCCAGCAGCCAGGCACCGAGCGGCGAGGCGACGTGGTGCCGGTCGCCGGCGGGAGCGTGCAGCAGCGTCGCGTAGCGGGCCAGCGGCGCGCGCAGGTCGACGGCGGTGGTCATGTCGTCCACTCTGCCAGGCTCCGCGGGTTTGCGCGGGCGTCGCAGCGGCAACTTATCGGACCGTGAACGCCAAGACCGACCTTGACGTCCTGTCCGACTTCTTCGACCGGTACGGCTCCGCCCTGACCACGGGCGACCTGGCCGCGCTCGCGGGCTGCTACGCGCTGCCGGGGAGCGTGGTGGCTGACGCGTACACCTTCACCTTCTCCTCGCCCGCCTCGGTCGCGCTCTCCTTCATCGGCGCGGCGCCCGACTACCAGGAGCGCGAGCTCATCGCGGCGCATGCCGGCATCGATGACGTGCACCGGCTGAGCCCGGCGCTGATGCTGGTCACCGTCGAGTGGGAGTTCCTCGACAGCCAGGGCCGCTCGGTGCCCGGCGAGCGCTACGTCTACCTCGTCCGGATCACTTCGGCCGGCCCCGCCATCTGCACGGTCATCCACGCCGCTTGAACGGCCCCGCGGGTGAGAGGATCTTCGGATGGATCTGACCCGGCAGCGGGCTCATTGGATCGACCGGTCCACGCTGGTCTGGCGCTTCGAAGGGCCGGTCGGCGACCGCCGCTGCGACCTGGTCTGGTCGCCCGACGCCGCGTTGGAGATCATCGACGGAGCGCTGGTCGGGCCGCATGAGACGCTGCCGCTGCGGGTCCGGCCCGGGGGCCTGAGCACCGAGCAGCGCAGCCGGTGGCCGCACCTCGCCGACCACACCGCGTTCACCGTCGAGGCCGACGTCGACACGATCAAGACGGCGCTGCGCGGCCAGGTCGCGGTCACCGCGCGCGACGAGGGCGGCTGGCTGCTCGTCGCCACCGGGGCACAACTACCAGGCGTTCTTGACGATGTGTACGCCGACGCGGTGCACGCCGACCTCGGCTGCCGTTTCCACGACGACGGCGGCGTCACGATCTCGGTCTGGGCGCCGACGGCACACTGGGTGGCCCTCGAGTGGTGGCCGCCGGACGGCACCGACGGCGACCCCGAGGTGCTCGGCATGTGGCGCGACGACCGCACCGGCGTCTGGCGGGTCGACGGCGACTGGGGCTGGACAGGGCGGCGCTACCGCTTCCGGGTCGAGGTCTACCACCCGGCGACCCAGCGGATCGAGACGATGAGCGTCACCGACCCGTACTCGATCGCCTTGACCGCCAACTCGACACACAGCATCGTCGCCAACCTGCTCGACCCGCTGCTGATCCCGGCCGACTGGACGGCACTGCGCAAGCCGCGCGCGGTGACACCAGCCAGGGCCCAGGTGTACGAGGTATCCGTCCGCGACTTCTCCAGCTACGACCGCAGCGTGCCGGAGCCGCGGCGCGGCACGTTCGCGGCGTTCGCCACGCCCAACAGCGCCGGGATGCGGCACCTGCGCCGGCTCGCCGACGCCGGCACCACCCACCTGCACCTGCTGCCGGCGTTCGACTTCGCGACCGTGCCGGAGCTGCGCGCCGAGCAGGCGGAGCCGTCGGGCGACCTGACCGCGTTGCCGCCGGACTCCGCCGACCAGCAGGCGAGGATCGCCGAGATCCGCGACCGCGACGGCTACAACTGGGGCTACGACCCGCTGCACTACTCGGTCCCCGAGGGCAGTTACTCGACGGACCCCGACGGCCCGCGACGGATCACCGAGTTCCGCGAGATGGTCGCCGCGCTCAACGGGGTGGGCCTGCGGGTGGTGATGGACGTGGTCTACAACCACACCGTCGCCGGTGGGGTCAACCACCACTCGGTGCTGGACCGGATCGTGCCGGGCTACTACCACCGCTTGCTGGCCGACGGCCGCGTCGCCGACTCGACCTGCTGCGCCAACACCGCGCCGGAGCACGCGATGATGGGCAAGCTGGTCGTCGACTCGGTGCTGCGCTGGGCGGTCGACTACAAGGTCGACGGGTTCCGCTTCGACCTGATGGGCCACCATCCAAAAGCCAACATCCTCGCCGTACGCGCCGCGCTCGACCGCCTGACCCCACAGCAGGACGGCGTCGACGGCCGGGCGGTGCTCATCTACGGCGAGGGTTGGGACTTCGGCGAGGTGGCCGGCAACCAGCGTTTCGTGCAGGCCAGCCAGCACCAGTTGGCCGGCACCGGCGTCGGCACCTTCAACGATCGCCTGCGCGACGCGGTGCGCGGCGGACAGGCATTCGAGAACAACCCCCGATCACAGGGGTACGCCACGGGCCTGTTCACCGACCCCAACGGCGATGATGTGAATGGCCCGCCGGACCACCAGCGGGCCCGCCTGCTGTTCCAGCACGACCTCATCAAAATCGGCCTGACCGGCAATTTGGCGTCCTACCGTTTCGTGGCGAGCAGCGGCCAGTCGGTGACGGGCGGGTCGTATTACTACAACGGCTCACCGGCCGGCTATTGCGCGTCGCCGGGGGAGTGCGTCTCCTATGTGGACGCCCACGACAACGAGATCCTGTTCGACACGCTGGCCTTCAAGCTGCCGCCGTCGTTGGCTCCGCTGGAGCGGGCCCGCATGCAACTCCTGGCCCTGTCATTCACGGTCCTGGGCCAGGGCATGGGCTTCGTGGCGGCCGGCTCAGAGCGCTTGCGGTCAAAGTCATTGGACCGCAACTCGTTCGACTCAGGCGACTGGTTCAACGCGATCCGCTGGGATCCTACGGAAGGCAATGGTTTCGGCCTCGGGTTGCCGCCGGCCTGGGACAACCAGGACAAGTGGTCGTTCGCGGGCCCGCTGCTGGCGGATCCGCTCTTGGTCCCCGATCCGGACGTGATCGAGTGGACGGTCGCGCGCTATTTGGAGTTGCTGCGGATCCGCCGCGACTCGCCATTGTTCGGCCTGGACACCGCGGTCGAGGTGCAGGACCGGGTGTCCTTCCCGCTCTCGGGCCCAGCCGAAACCCCCGGCGTCATCACCATGCGCCTGTCCGGGGTGGAGGACGTGGTCGTCGTCTTCAACGCGGTGCCGGCCACGGTCACGCAGAAGCTCCCGCGCCTGCGCGGCGGCGCCTTCGACCTGCACCCCCACCAGAAGGCGGGCGGCGACGAACGCCTCTCCCAGTCAGCCTTCGACCCGGCCACCGGCATCTTCACAGTGCCGGCCCGCTCGGTCGCGGTCTTCACCGGCACGTCGCTCCGGGGATAAGCGCCTGCCGAGCTGCTGCGGGGTTAGAGGTGGCTTACCACCTCGGACTCCGTCGGGAGAACGCGCTGAATCTCCTCGGTGATCACACCATCGCGCGGAGGAATGAAGACACGCGGCGAAGCCTCAATCGGGTTTGCAGCTGCCAGAACGTGAAACCGTATGTATGCGACATCGGCGTCCGAATTGGATGACCCGGCACCTTAATCAATGCCCTAGTCGGCATGTCGCCGTGCCTGGCTGGACGTGCAGTCCTACGGTGCCATTCGGACACGTCCATCGAACAAAAGATCGCGCAGGAGCGACCCATGACCGACCCGCAGCCGGATGCCACTAACCCGGACCGAATCGACGTCGCTTCCGAGACAACTAACGAGGTACCCCGACAGCGAGCCGAGCCGAAGAAAGCGCCGCCGACGAAGCGGTCTCCCGCGAAGAAGACTCCCGCGAAGAAAGCTCGGATCAAGAAGGTCGCGGCAAAGAAGTCCGCGTCAGGCAAGCGGGTGGCGAGCGCCGCGGCGGCTCACACGATCAAGTACCCGAGGCACAGTGTTGAACAGGCCCTGCGCATCCCGCGGGCCATATATCAACAGAACGCTGGGCGGCCAGCCACGCCGAGTGAGGCCGTGACCTATGCCGGGGGTGGCACGCTAAATGGCCAGTGGAACGTCGAAATCAGTTCGGGCAAGAAGTACGGGTTCCTCGCCACTGATGGCGGTCGCCTCGTCCTGACTGAACGAGCCCGTCGCGCGCTCGCGCCGCAGTCTGCCGTGGATCGAGTGACCGCCCTACAAGAGGCGGTGTTGGCGGCACCCGACATCTCGGATGTCTATAACCACTACCGTGGTGAATATCTGCCGGCGAACACTCAGTTCTTTGTCAACGCGTTGGTAGATCGCTTCAAGATTCCGCCGGACAAGGTAGACGACTTCATCAAAATCTTCATGGAGTCGATGAGGTCGGCAGAGTTGCTTGACGACCACGACGACCAGACGCGCCTCATCGACGCAGGCCGCGATGAGGCGCATCGACCGGCCGATGGAAAGCCCGCACCGAAAGCGAAGGTGGCCGCCGGCACGAGGTGCTTCGTCATGCAGCCGTTCGCGGCGCCACTCGGCACCTATTATGAAACGATCTATAAGCCTGCGATTGAACAGGCTGGCCTTGAGCCCGTACGCGCTGACGACAGCATTTTCGGAGCAGGTAAGATCATTGATCAAATTTGGCGAGGTATTCGCGGAGCGAAGGTGCTCATCGCCGAGCTAACGACGAAGAATCCCAACGTCTTCTATGAGCTAGGGTTGGCGCACGCACTACAGAAGCCGGTAATCCTGGTCTCATCCAACGACGACGATGTACCATTCGACCTTCGGCATCTGCGCTACATCAAGTACGACAAGGAAGATCCCTTCTGGGGACCTAAGCTCATCGACAAGATCGCCGACAACATCAAGTTGGCCATCGCCGATCCCGAGGAAGCAATTTTTCCGTTGGACGAATCTGCTTAGTTTCCTGGACGAACTCCAGCGCTGGTAGCAGATGCCTAGGTTAGGTTTGCCCGCCGCTACGACGAGCTGAAGCCCTTGACTGCCGACTTTGACCAACGCGGGCGCCAGCACGCAGTTGGCGACGAACGCATCTCGCAGTCGGCTTTCGGCCCGGCCACCGGCATCTTCACGGTGCCGGCCCGGCACAGTGGTGGTCTTCACCGGTGCGTCCCTACTGTGGCAGGTGCCTTTCGGCGCGTACATGAAAGAACATGTACCTACATGTTCTTTCATGTACGCCCACGAACATCACCTCACCTCGAGGCGACACGCCCGAGCGCTGGAACTTCAAAGCCGCGTGGCGACCTGGCCCATCAGCCAGGGCAGGTGGGGTGCCGCCGCGCGGCCGCCGCGGTGTAGCACCAGGATCACCACTGCGTCGCCCTTGCGGACGGCCGCGCCTGTTTCGCTCAAATAGGCCTCGTCGCCCAGGCCCGGTAGTGGGGTGCCGCGTTTCGCGGCCGCCCACCAGAGCTTCGCCATCGGGCCGCGTTGCATTTGGATCATCGCTACCGGCTTTCCGGCGGCCGTTGTCTCGTAGAGGCCGTTGATGGGGCCCAGTTCGCGGACCCGGACCGGCTCGCCGACCGCTCGGGCGACCTCCTCGGCCGTGAGCACCGTCGAGGCCACCGCGGTGCGTAGCGAGATCGGGGCGTTCTTGCGCTCGCCCAGCGCCTCCGCCACCAGGTTCTCCGTGTTGTCGTCCGTGTCGAAGCCGCGGTGCAACGAGTGGCCGCCGCCTTCCCGGAGGACCTTGATCGCGACGACCCGGCGGGTCCAGCGGCGCACGCTGATCTGCACCAGGTCGCCCGGTGACGAGCGGCTCGACCACTCCGACGGGAGGCCCCAGGCCACCGTGCGGTCGGTTGTGCCGTCGTCGACCGCCAGGTGGTGGAGCCAGGGGATCGACGGGCTGTCTTCGCCCTGCGACGCGCTCTTCCAGACCGAGATCCAGAGCACCTCGCCGGTGATCTCGACAGGGGTGTGGTGGTCCACCGTCGCGCGGACGATCCGGTAGAGGCCCGAGACGATCAGCAGGGTTGCCAGCAGCGCGGTTACCAGGCGGGTCGGTGAGGTGAACATGGAGATGTCGTTGCCGGCCCAACTGCTGTCCAGCGAGCCGACCTTGTCCGGGACCGCGTCGGGCAGGGTGCGGCTGATCAGCGCGAGGCCGAAGCCCAGGACCAGCCGCCACACGCCGCCCTTGACCAGGGCGCTGGTCTGCCGGCCGTAGCGGTCGAAGAAGCGTGGGTAGCGGACCTTGACCCGGCGCCAGCTTCCGCCGTAGGACGACCAGACCAGGTATTTCGAGCCCATGCCGAGGTCGAGGGCCGCGGTGGCGGCGTGTGCGGCGTGCAGGGCGGCTCCGTACCCCAGATAGCGGTCCCAGACCATGACCGCGGCCGGCGGCAGGTCGGCGAACGCGTCGTGGCCGGCCAGCCAGCCACGGACGCCGAGCCAGCGGGCGGCGGCCGCGCGGCCCTCCGGAGTGGACCGTTCGCCGCGGTAGCGGCCGGCGATGTAGGCGAAGATCGAGATGAAGATGGGGATGGTCGCGACCATCGAGGCGTAGCCGCCGCCCTTGTCGTCGGCGTCGGCGTTGCGCTCGATCCCCATGGCCACCGCCAGCGCGATCGCGACGCCCGGCACTGTGGCGGCCACCGACAGCAGCGAGATCTGGCCCTTGCTGATCCGGCGGCGGGAGACACCCAGGCGGCGGGCGTGGGCGACCACCTCGGCGTTGAACCGTCTGGCCCAGCCCTTCGCCTGGTCGGCGTCGCGGAACGTGAGGGCGGTCAGCGGCACCACGCCGCCGACGGCGGCGGCCCGGATCCGGGACAGCAGGCGTTGCTCGAAGGGGAGCAGGTCGGGGCCGGCGGGCGGGTTGGGGTTGAGGTGGATGGTGCTGTGCACGGGGTCGTCGGACGCCTGCCGGATCTCGTAGTAACGCCGGCCGGCCAGGTCGAGCAGGGTCGCCTCGGCGGCGTCCTCGTCGGGGCGATACCAGCGGTTGGCGAGGAGGTTGACCACGGCCGGCGGCTCGGGGCCGAGGTCCATGGTGGCCGGAGCCGGCTCGGGGAAGGACGAGCGGGTGATCAGCAGGACCAGGCCGAAGAGGGCGGCCCAGGCCGCCGTCGCCAGGACGGCGACGGCGATGACTACGGTGAGCGACATGGAGGTCAGAAACGGACCTGGACCGGGGCCTGCTCGGCACCGGACGCCTGGAAGTAGCCGGCTGGCCTGATGCCGGCGATCGAGGCGACGAACATGCTCGGGAACGAGTGCGCGGTGTTGTCGAGCGTCTGGACGGCCGTGTTGTAGAACTGGCGGGCGTACGCGATCTTGTCTTCGGTGTTGGCCAGTTCGCTCTGTAGGTGCAGGAAGTTCTGGTTGGCCTTGAGGTCCGGGTAGGCCTCGGCGAGCGCGAACAGCCGGCCCAGGCTCTGCGTCAGCATGCCCTCCGCGGCGGAGCGCTGCTCGACCGACGGGCTCGCACCGGCCGCCATCGCGCCGGCCCGCGCCGCCACCACCGCGTCGAGCGTCGCGCGCTCGTGGCCGGCGTACCCCTTGACGGTTTCGACCAGGTTTGGCACCAGGTCGTGGCGGCGCTTGAGCTGCACGTCGATCTGGGCCCAGGACGCCCGGACCTGGTTGCGCTGGCGGATCAGGACGTTGAATGTGCGCACCGCCCAGAACAGGACCAGAACGGCGATGACGGCGATCACGATGATCGCGATAACCAGGGGACTGAGGCTCATGGCGCATGGTGAACCGGGATTCATGAACAAGGGGCAAACCTGTCAGGCAACTGACAGAAGCTAGGCGCGCCGTGCACCCGCCGGCCAGAGCACAGTCACCGGGAGGCCACGCTCCTGGGCGGTGCGCACCACGTTGGCGGTGCTGCTGACCACGTCGGACGGTGCGCCGTCCCAGACCGCGATCAGGTGGTCGACCCGGCCGAGCAACTCGGCGCTGGCGGCGAAATAGGCCGCCGGCCCCGCCTCGGGATAGGGCAGGTAGTCGACCCGGATCGCCTTGCCGAGCAGGTCGTCGAAGGCCTTGGGGTCGGCGACCAGGTTGCGATAGTCGGCGGCGGGCAACACGACCTCGTAGGTGCCGCCGAGTTCGGCGACCGCGCGGGCGAAGAGCTGGTCGGCGCCGTCGGCGAGGCAGGTGACCCCGTGCAGCGGCGAGTCGTGCGCGGCGAGGGCGGCGGTCAGGCCGGCATAGACCAACTCGGCGGTGCCAGCCGCGAGGCGCACGTGCCCAGTGACCCCGATGCGGGGCATGCCCGTCCCCTCCTTTTAGGCCCTATCCGGCGGATCAGCGCGGCCTGCGACGGGCCCAGCCGCCGCCTGGCGGCGTCCCGGGATCACCGACATACAACACCGGTATGCCGACAATCCCGGGCCACCACCAGACGACACCTGGACTCCGTCTCGGCTCGCACTGATCCACCGGATAGGGCCTACGTCCGCAGCCGGACTATGCGGAAGCCGGCATCCGCGAGAATAGCCGGCAACTGGCGGATTTCATCGAGATTGCGGTTACGCATCTCGTCGCGGAGCGCGGGCCAGCCGGCCATCGCGGGATGCAGCTTGTGCTCGTCGTCGCGGACCGCCGCGAAGCGCCAGCCGTGTGCCGCGCGGTCCTTCCGCCAGCGCTCGTGTTCCATGATGGCCAGCCGCTCGACCTCGTCGTCTTCCAGCGAGTGCTCGCGGCCGGGGCCGACCCGGGGGGAGAGCGTGCAGCCGATCGCGCGCAGCTTGCGGCCGATGTCGTCGGCCTGCGCCCGGTTGGTCAGCCGCAGCCGGTCGGGCAGCTCGTGCCAGGGCAGCAGGGCCGGGTTGTCGTCGGGCCGGGCGCCGCGGCGGATCAGGTCGAGCACGTAGCGTTCGTGGATCACCCGGGCCAGCCGCTCGACCAGGTCGTCGCCGATCAGAGCCGGATCACACGCCGCGTGTACGACGCCGAAGAGGCGCAGCGTGCCCGACAGCTCGTCGAGCACCCGGTCGCCGCCGTCGAACGCCTCGCGCAGGCTGGCCAGCCGGTCGAGCCGGACCACCACCGAGCCGGGCTCGCCGGGCCACACCTGCTCGGCGGTCAGGGCGGCCTTGAGTGCCTGCTGCTCGTCGTCGTAACAGATGAACACCCGGTCCGGCACCGGCCCGTCGGACGGCGTGGCCAGCAAGCGGTCGAAGCCGAAGTCGTGCGGCGTGATCTTGCAGACCCGGGTCAGGAACGGGTAGCGGTCGGTCAGGTGGGTCACCGCCGCGGTCGCTTCCGGGTCAACGATCTCGATCGGCAGCGGTGCGGCGTCGGGGTCGCGGATGCGCCACTGCCGGGCCAACTCGACCAGCACGGCACGGCCGAACGCGGTGCCGCCGAGGATCGCGACGGTCGGCGGGCGCGCGCCGGGCAGCGCCAGCGGCTCGCGGGACACCAGGTGTCGGGCGGCGAGATCGTCGATGTTGAAGAAGTCGAGCCGGGTGCCTTGCCTGGTCGGCGCGCTCAGCAGCCGAGCCTGTAGGGCGGCGCACACTTCCGGGTCGGCGACCTGCGCGTAGACGGCGAGGGTGTCGCCGTTGCGCCGCGGCCGGGCGGCGGCCAGCGCGATCGCGGTGTTGGCGGCGCTGTCGTCGGTGCAGGCGTAGACCGCTTTGGCCCGGCCGACGCTGGCGGCCCGCAGGATGTCGGGGTCGCGCGCGGCGCCGGCGACCCGTGGGGCCGGCCCGGTCTCGGCGACCCCGCTGGGCACGGTCACCACCTGATGGCCGGCCTGCCGCAGCCGCCGCGCGAGCGTGGTGGCGACCAGCGTGTCGCCGACGACGATGACATGGCCGCGGGCGGTGCGGGCCTTGAGTCGCCGGATCTCCGCGGCGAAGAGCAGCCGAGAGGCTTCGATCAGGGCGTACGCGGTGACGGTCGGCGCCGCGAACCGCGCGAAGTCGAGGATCGCCGGGAACGGCCCGCCCGCGTCGAGCGGCGGCGAGCCGAGCACGAAGAGTTGCAGCGCGTAGTAGAGGACGTCGAGCGGCTGGCCGCTGTAGCCGAGGTCGGGGTTCTCGCGGAGGTATTGCTCGAGCCCGATCAGGCCGCAGCCGAACGAGATGACCGCGAGGATCGCGAAGGCCAGCCAGAGCACCGGCGCGACCGGCGGCCGAGGCGAGTCACTCAGCCCGCCGGTGCCGCTCCCGCTCCGGCCCGCCATGGGGCCATGCTATCGGCCACAGTAGATGTTGATCGCATTCACTCAATGCCGCCGCTTCGTCGACCGGGCGTGACCCGTCCGGCGGATGGCGATCAACGCGGGCCGCTGGTGAGAATTTGATCTCCGCTGGGACTCCCCATGAGGAGAGGCGATGAACCTCGACGAGGGCGTGGAGTTCGCGCGCCTGCTGGCCGAAAGCCATCACGAGGGCCGCTGGCAGGCGCTGGCGACGGGCCAGGCCAACGCCTACGCGATCGTCGGGAGCTCGGCGATCTGCGTACTCGCGCCGCGGTGGGGTTCGCAGCCCGACCCGTTTCTCTCGCTGGTCTGCGGCCTGGCGACCGCGGTGCAGGTGACCCCGAAGGCCCATGAGCTGGTCAACGGGCTCAACAAGGAGGCCTACTTCGGCACGTGCCACATCGAGGCCGACGACCGTGGCCGGGGCTCGATCCTGGCCCGGCTGCTGATCCCGCTGGAGCCGATCACCTGGGACAACCCGCCGTCGACCCGGTGGGCGGCGACCATGGTCAACACCGTGGTCGCCGCCGCCGAGCGTGCCTCACCGTCGATCGTCAGCCAACTCGGAGGCCAGCACTTTGCCCCGAACGCGATCAACGCGCTCTGGTCGATGAGCTGACCAGCGCGCGGCCTAGGCCACCATCGAGCCGACGACCGGCTTGGTCAGCAGGGCCGACTGGTTGCGCTGGATGCCCGGGTCGAGCGTGCGGGCCACGTAGATCGCGTGCCAGATGCAGAAGACCAGCACCGTCCACACCTTGCGGGAGTAGTCGACGTCGCCCTTCTTGTGCTCGTCGAGCAGGCGCAGCGCGTAGTTGAGGTCGATCAGGTCGCCGGCGCCCGAGGTGGCGATGATGTGGCGGGCCCATTCATACATCTCGCCGGCCAGCCAGACCCGGGTCGGGGTCGGGAAGCCCAGCTTCCTGCGGTTGACGATGGCCGGCGGGACGACGCCCTGCAACGCCTGGCGCATCGCCCACTTCGTGGCGTCGGAGCGGGGCGGAAGCTTCAGGTCGACCGGCAGGCGGGCGGCCACGTCGAAGACCTCGCGGTCGAGGAACGGGACCCGCACCTCCAGCGAGTGGGCCATCGAGATGCGGTCGGCCTTGACCAGGATGTCGCCGCGCAGCCAGGTGTAGAGGTCGATGTATTGCATC
This sequence comes from Asanoa ferruginea, assembly GCF_003387075.1. Classification (NCBI taxonomy): domain Bacteria; kingdom Bacillati; phylum Actinomycetota; class Actinomycetes; order Micromonosporales; family Micromonosporaceae; genus Asanoa; species Asanoa ferruginea. Next base: position 8,461,650 of record NZ_QUMQ01000001.1, on the reverse strand, counting down.
TTCGTGACGTCGTCGAGGTCGGCGGCCTCGGCGTAGAACGGCGCGGTGACGTCGGTGTAGCGCACCGACGGGTCGTAGCGTCGGAGCAGGCTCTGCTTCTCTTCCTCGGTGAACATCCGCGCGTTGCCGTAGTAGCGCTCCTCGATCGGGGTCGTGCCCCGCTCCAGGAAGCTCTTGCCCTTCACGCCCTGCGGGATGACCTTGGAGACGGCCCGCAGGCCCTTCTGCATCGGGTCGGGCAGCGAGTTGACCGCGTTGAGCGACAGCGGCTCGCGGTAGATCGTGTAACCGCCGAAGAACTCGTCGGCGCCCTCGCCGGACAGCACCACCGTGACGTGCTCGGCGGCCTTGCGGGCCACGAAGTAGAGCGGCACCAGCGCCGGGTCGGCCACCGGGTCGTCGAGGTGCCAGATGATCCGCGGCAGGGCCTCCATCATGTCCTGCGGCCCGATCTTGGTCGGGATCGTGGTCACGTCGAGGTGCCGCGCCGAGTCCTGGGCGACCTCGATCTCGGAGTAGCCGGGGACGTCGTACCCCACGGTGAAGGTCAGGATGTTGGGGTTGAACTCTCGTGCGAGCGCGACAACCGCGGTGCTGTCGATGCCGCTGGACAGGAACGAGCCGACCGGCACGTCGGAGCGCATGTGTAGGCGCACGCTCTCGCGGAGCGTCTCGCGGATCTCGGTGAACACCCGCTCCTGGTCGGTGACCGGGGTGGGGTTGAAGACCGGGCGGTACCAGCGGCGGACCTCGGGCTGGTAGCCGGGCGTCCAGTTGAGGTATTCACCCGAGCCGATCCGCGAGATGCCCTGGTGCAGCGTGCCGGGCTCGGGCACGTATTGCAGGGTCAGGTAGTGCGAGAGGCTGGCGGTGTCGACGCCCGCGTCGCCGGCGTGCGCGGCGGGGGCGAAGGGGAGCAGGGCCTTCTTCTCGGAGGCGAGGTAGACCCCGTCGACCGTCTGTAGGTAGTGCAGCGGCTTGATGCCGAAGTAGTCACGGGCGGCGAACGCGCGGCGCTCCTGGCGGTCCCAGATCACGAACGCGAACATGCCGCGCAGGCGGGTGAGCACCTTCTCGCCCCAGAAGTGGTAGCCGGCGACGATCACCTCGCCGTCACCCTGGGTCGCGAAGGTCGCGCCGTAGTCGCGGGCCAACTCCTCGCGCAGCTCGATGTAGTTGTAGATCTCGCCGTTGAAGGTCAGCAGGTAGCGCCCGCCCGCGTAGGGCAGCGGCTCGTGACTGAACGCCACATCGATGATCGAGAGCCGCTTGTGGGCGAACACCGCGTCGTTGCCGATGACCTCGATGCCGGTCTCGTCAGGGCCACGGTGGTGCACGCACTCCAACGCGTCGGCGATCGCGTCGCGGTGGGCGCCGGCCGCGCCGTGCGCGCTGAAGAAGGCCAGGATTCCGCACATGGCGGCCATCTTTTCATGGGTGGCCCAGCGGGCGGTCGCCTCCCATCGGATTGGGGTGGCGTGGCGGGGTAGCTTGTCTGCGGAAGCGCGATCAATGGGGAGGCGTGATGGGTGAGTCTGCGGCGGCGGCTGCGGGTTCCGGTGCGGGTTCGGCTGCGGGTTCGGCCGCGGCTTCGGGTGCGGCTTCGGGTGCGGAACCGACCGAGCCGGTCATGAGCGAGAGCACCGCCAAGGTGGAGGCACACGACCCGGCCTTCCCGGCGAAGTTCCTCGAGTTCATGCGCACCGGCTGGGCCGAAGACTCGCTGGCGGTCAAGCCGTCGCCGGGCACCCCCCGTTACGCCGAGCGCCGGGCGGCCCTGTCGGCGCAGTTCCCCGGTGAGACGTTGATCATCCCGACCGGTCGCGAGAAGGCCCGGGCCAACGACACCGACTACCCGTTCCGCGCGGGCAGCGACTTCGCCTACCTGACCGGCGACCTCGACCCCGACAGCGTGCTCGTCTTCCACCCGGTCGGCGACGGCCATGACCCGGTGCTCTACACGAAGCCCCGCAACTCGCGCGAGACCGACGATTTCTTCCGCAGCCGCGACGGCGAGCTGTGGGTGGGCCGCCGGGCGACGCTGACGGAGAAGTCGGCGTCGCTGGGCGTCGAGACGACGGTGATCACCGATCTGGAGCGGGTGCTGGCTGACTGCGCGCCGCGCCGCACCCGGGTCCTGCGCGGTTTCGACCCGGAGGTCGACGCCGCTGTCCGGCCGTGGACAGAAAAGGACGAGAAGGACCAAAAGGCACGAGATGGGCGTACGCGGGATCAGGAGCTCGCGATCGCCATCTCGGAGCTGAAGCTGGTCAAGGACCCGTGGGAGATCGAGCAGCTCCAGGACGCGATCGACGCGACCGTGCGGGGCTTCGAAGACGTGGCCCGGATGCTGCCGGCCGACCGCGGCGTCCGGGAGCGGCTGATCGAGGGCGTCTTCGGGCTGCGGGCCCGGTATGAGGGCAACGACGTGGGCTACAGCTCGATCGTCGGGGCCGGGCGGCACGCGACGACGCTGCACTGGATCCGCAACGACGGTGTCACCGTGCCCGGTGAGCTGTTGCTGATGGACATGGGCGTGGAGAACCAGAACCTTTACACCGCTGACGTCACGCGTACGGTCCCGGTGTCAGGGGTCTTCTCGTCGTTGCAGCGCGACGTCTACGACATCGTGTATCGCTCGCAGCAGGCGGGCATCGACTTCATCAAGCCGGGCGTCAAGTTCGAAGACATCCACCTGACCTGCATGCGGGTCCTCGCTGAAGGTCTCTTTGATCTGGGCGTGCTGCCGGTGAGCGTCGACGAGGCGATGGACAAGGAATCGACGATCTACCGGCGGTGGACGCTGCACAGCTTCGGCCACATGCTCGGCATCGACGTGCACGACTGCTCGAACGCCCGGAAAGAAAACTACCGCGACGGTGTGGTCGGCGAGAACTATGTGCTGACCGTCGAGCCGGGGCTCTATTTCCAGGCTGAGGACGAGCTGGTGCCGGCGGAGCTGCGCGGGATCGGGGTCCGGATCGAGGACGACGTCCTGGTGACGGCGACCGGCACGCGGGTCATGTCTGATGGGCTGCCGCGGTCGTCGGCCCAGGTCGAGGAGTGGATGGCGGCCCAGCGCGCCGCCGGCCCGCGCCTGCCGGGCGCCTAGTCGGTTGTTGGGCCGGCGAACTCGCCGGCCCAACTCCTAGAGTTCGTCGATCAGGTCGGCGACCGAGTCGACGATGCGGCTCGGGCGGTAGGGGTAGCGCTCCGCCTCGACGCGGTTGCTGATGCCGGTCAGGACCAGGATCGTCTCCAGGCCGGCTTCGAGCCCGCAGAGGATGTCGGTGTCCATGCGGTCGCCGATCATGGCCGTGCTTTCCGAGTGGCCGGCGATCGTGTTCAGGGCCGACCGCATCATCATCGGGTTGGGCTTGCCGACGAAATAGGGCGCCTTGCCGGTGGCCTTCTCGATCATCGCGGCCACCGACCCCGCCGCGGGCAGCGCGCCCTCGGTCGACGGGCCCGTCGGGTCCGGGTTGGTGCAGATGAAGCGGGCGCCGTCGTTGATCAGGCGGACGGCCTTGGTGATGGCCTCGAAGCTGTAGGTGCGGGTCTCGCCGAGCACCACGTAGTCCGGCGCGTAGTCGGACAGCACGTAGCCGACCGCGTGCATCGCCGTGGTCAGGCCGGCCTCGCCGATCACGTAGGCCGAGCCGCCCGGGCGCTGGTCGCTCAGGAACTGGGCCGTGGCCAGGGCCGCGGTCCAGATCGACTCCTCGGCCAGGTGCAGGTCCATCCGGGCCAGGCGGGCCTGGAGGTCGCGCGGGGTGTAGATCGAGTTGTTGGTCAGCACCAGGAACGGCTTGCCGCTCGCGCGCATCCTGCGCAGGAACTCGGGCGCGCCGGGGACCGGCTGACCCTCGTGGATGAGCACGCCGTCCATGTCGGTCAGCCAGCTCTCGATCGCCTTGCGCTCGGTCATGACGGTCTCCTGGCTGGTGGCGTGCAGCAGTCGGCGGGACAGGTGTCCCAGAACGGAAGGCTACCGAGCCGTCGTTGCGTCTCGGTGTCTTCGACCCGCTCGAGCACCAGCTCGCGGACCATCGCGACGAATCGGGGGTCGGTGCCGGGTGTGGCGGCCCTCACGAAGTCCAGGTTTCGGCTCTTCGCGGTCGCCGCGGCCTCGTTGTCGAGGTCCCAGATCACCTCCAGGTGGTCGGAGACGAAGCCGATCGGGCTGACCACCACCCCGGTCACCCCGGTGTCGGCCAGCGCGGCCAGGTGGTCGTTGACGTCGGGCTCCAGCCACGGCACCTGGGGCGGGCCGGAGCGGCTCTGCCAGACCAGGTCCCACGGGAGGTCGGGTGCGGCGGCCGCGGCGACCAGGGCGGCCGTCTCGCGCAGCTGGGCGACGTAGCGGCCGGGCGGCGTCACCGGCGGCGGGCCGGCTGTCACGGCCATCCCGGTCGGGATCGAGTGCGCCGTGAACACCAGGCGGGTCGTTGCCCGCCGGGCCGGGTCGAGCGTGCCCAGCGCGGCCCGGACCGCGTCGGCGTGCGGCTCCACGAAGCCGGGATGGTCGGCGAAGTGCCGCAGCTTCTCGATCACGGGGGCGTCCGGCCCGACCGCCGCGCGGGCCTTGGCGATGTCGTCCTGGTATTGCCGGCACGACGAGAAGCCGCCGTAGGCGCTCGTCACGAACGCCAGGGCGTGCTGGACGCCGTCGGCCTTCATGGTCGCCACGGTGTCGGTCAGCATCGGGTCCCAGTTGCGGTTGCCCCAGTAGACCGGCAGGTCGAGGCCGTTGGCCGCGAAATCGCCCTCGATCGCGGCCAGCAGCTCTCGGCATTGCTGGTTGATCGGGGAGACCCCGCCGAAGTGGTAGTAGTGCTCGGCGACCGCGGCGAGGCGTTCCGGAGGCACGCCCCGGCCCCGGGTGACGTTCTCCAGAAATGGAATCACGTCTTCCGGGCGTTCCGGGCCGCCGAACGAAACCAGGACCAATGCGTCGTACGGCATCAGACGATTGTGCCTTGTTGGTCTAGACCGGTGCGCTCTCGGCACCCAGGGCGTGATATCCGCCATCGACGTGGATGATCTCGCCCGTGGTTGCCGGGAACCAGTCGCTGATCAGCGCCAATACGGCCTTGGCGGCCGGCTCCTGATCCTGCAGGTCCCAGCCCAGCGGAGCGCGCCGGGTCCAGGCGTCTTCGAACTGCTCGAAGCCGGGGATGGACCGCGCCGCCATCGTGCGCAGCGGCCCCGCCGACACCAGGTTGCTCCGGATGCCCTGCTTGCCCAGGTGTAGCGCGAGGTAACGGGACGCCGACTCGAGCCCGGCCTTGGCCACGCCCATCCAGTCGTAGACCGGCCACGCCTTGGTCGCGTCGAAGGTCAGGCCGACCACCGAGGAGCCCCGCTGCATCAGCGGCAGCGCCGCCATCGCGAGCGACTTGTAGGAGAACGTCGAGACGTGCAGCGCGGTGGCCACGTCTTCCCACTTGGTCTCCAGGAACTGGCCGCCGAGCGCGGTCGCGGGGGCGAACCCGATCGAGTGCACCAGGCCGTCGACGCCGTCGAGGTGCTTGCCGACCTTCTCGGCGAGCGTGTCGAGGTGCTCCTGGTTGGTCACGTCGAGCTCGATCACCGGCGCCTCGGCGGGCAGCCGCTTGGCGATCCGCTCGACCAGCGACATCCGGCCGAAACCGGTCAGCACCACGGTGGCGCCGTTTTCCTGGGCCAGCTTGGCCACCGAGAACGCGATCGACTGGTCGGTGATCACGCCGGTGATCAGGAGTCGCTTGCCCTCCAGCAGTCCTGCCACGGTGCAGCCTTTCTGTTCGTTAGAAGATCAGTGACCCATGCCGAGGCCGCCGTCGACCGGGATCACGGCGCCCGAGATGTAGCCCGCGTGGTCGCTGGCCAGGAAGGTGACCGCCGCGGCGATGTCGTCGGTCGAGCCGAAGCGACCGGCCGGGATCGACTCGACGTATTTCTTCTTGAGGTCGTCGGGCAGGTTCTCGGTCATGTCGGTGGTGACGTAACCGGGCGCGACCACGTTGGCGGTGATGTTGCGGGTGCCCAGCTCACGGGTGATCGACCGGGCGATGCCGACCAGCCCGGCCTTGCTGGCCGCGTAGTTGACCTGGCCCGGGTTGCCGGACAGGCCGACCACCGAGGAAATGAAGATCATGCGGCCGAAGCGGGCGCGCAGCATCGTCTTCGAGGCGCGCTTGGCGACCCGGAACGCGCCGGCCAGGTTGGTGTCGACGACGCTGGTGAACTGCTCCTCGGTCATCCGCAGCAGCAGCGTGTCAGCGGTGATGCCGGCGTTGGCGACCAGCACCTCGACCGGGCCCAGCTCCTGCTCGACCTGCGCGAAGGCCTCGTCGACCGAGTTGGAGTCGGTGATGTCGCATTTGACGCCGAGGACCCCTTCGGGCGCGCCCGTGCCACGGTGCGTCACCGCCACCTTGTCGCCCTGCGCGGCGAAGGCCAGCGCGATGGCCTTGCCGATGCCGCGGTTTCCGCCGGTCACCAGCACCGTGCGCGCCATTTTTGATCTCCCAACTGCCCAGCCCTGCAATCGGAATGGACATTACGGCCTACTGAGCGGTACTGCGAAACCGCCATGCCCAGCTGTGATTCTCATACCCGGGTATGACACTCGGGATGGCTCCGCAGGGGCACGCGTCCTGTCGTACCCGCCGCGTAGCGTCCTGATGGTGAACGAGAGCCTCCCCCAGGGCAGCCTGCGGGACCTGCGCCGGGTGCTGATCGGGAAAGACTTCCCGCCGACGCCCGGGCGTCGGCCGCTCTCGCCCCGGCTCGACCGGTGGTGGCAGCGCTGGCGCTCGCTGGTCGTGCCGCTGGCCCTTCTCGCCGTGCTCGGCCTGGGCGTGGCGGCCACGCAATATCTGATCGGCGCCCGCCACATCCAGGGCCAGGTCGCCGGTCTGCTCGGCTTCGCCAGCACCCTGCCGATCCTGCTGGCCTACCACCGCCCGCTCTGGGCCTGGCGGCTGTCGTTCGTGATGCTGTTCTTCGGCACGATGCAGGCTCCGTCGACCGACGCCTGGCCGTGGAATCCGGTGCAGATCGTCTTCTTCCTGATCGTGCTGTTCGCCCTGGCGCTGCGCGCCAACTCCGGCGTCGTCGCCTGGGCCGGGCTGCTCACGCTCGCCCCGGTCTTCTTCTACGTCAACGCCGCCAACGCATGGGGCGTCTCGATCCTGTTCCTGCTCGTGCTCATCGTCGGCGACCAGATCCGCCGGCAGCGCGAACGCGCCCGCGCGCTGACCGCACAGCTCGCCGACCAGGAGGAGCAGTCCGAGCTGGAGAAGGCCCGCCGGGCGGTGCTCGAGGAGCGCACCCGGATCGCCCGCGAGATGCACGACGTGGTCGCACACCACATGTCGATGATCGCCGTGCAGGCCGAGACCGCGCCGTTCCGGCTGCCGGGCATGGATGACCCGGTGCGGCAGGAGTTCGGGTCGATCGCCGGCTCGGCCCGCGCCGCCATGACCGACATGCGCCGCCTGCTCGGCGTGCTGCGCAGCGAGGCGGCGCCCGCCCTGACCGCGCCCCAGCCTGGCCTGGCCGACATCACCGAGCTGGTGGAGACCGCCCGCCGCGCCGGCGTGCCGATCACCCTGCACGGCTCGGTGCCCGACGAGGAGGGCCCGGTCGCGCTGGCCGCCTACCGGATCGTGCAGGAGGCCCTGGCCAACGCGGCCCGGCACGCGCCCGGCGCCGCGGTCCGGGTGGCGGTCACCCGCGACGCCGACGCCGTGGCGGTGCGGGTGGAAAACGACCCGCCGGCGACGCCGACCGAGCCGGGCGACGGGCACGGGATCGCCGGCATGCACGAACGCGCCACGCTGCTGGGCGGCACGTTCGACGCCGGGCCTACGGTGTTCGGTGGGTTCGCGGTGGCGGCGACGCTGCCGGCCGCGGCGCGCGAGGTGATACCGGAAGGGCAGGACGCGTGATCAAAGTCCTCATCGCCGACGACCAGGCGATGGTCCGCGAGGGCTTCGGCGCGCTGCTCGCGGCCCAGACCGACATGGTGGTGGTCGGCGCGGCCGCCGACGGGGCACAGGCGGTCGCCGAAAGCCGCCGCCTCGACCCCGACGTGGTGCTGATGGACATTCGGATGCCGGTGCTCGACGGCCTGGAGGCGACCCGCCGGCTGCTCGCCGGCCGGCCAGCCGACGCGCCGCCCAGGGTGCTCGTGCTGACCACCTTCGACCTCGACGACTACGTCTACGAGGCGCTGCGGGCCGGCGCCAGCGGCTTCCTGCTCAAGGACGCGCCCGCCGCCGACCTGGTCAACGCCGTGCGGGTGGTCGCCGGCGGCGAGGCGCTGCTGGCACCCTCGGTGACCCGCCGGCTGATCGCCGAGTTCACCGCCCGCCCGGGCCCGGCCCGGCCGCGGCCGACCGCGCTGTCGTCCCTGACCCCGCGGGAGACCGAGGTGCTGCGGCTGATCGCCCGCGGCCGGTCCAATCAGGAGATCGCCGCCGACCTCGTCGTCGCCGAGCAGACGGTGAAGACCCACGTCGGCCGCATCCTGGCCAAGCTGGCCCTGCGCGACCGCGCCCAGGCGGTCGTCCTCGCCTACGAGACGGGCCTCGTCGCCGCGGGGGAGTAGCCCCCGTAATCCTGAGGTAGCACAACCAAGACCACGCTCCGGTACGACGATTCACCACCGTTCACACCGGCATCGTTCGCCGCATGAAACGACGGACACTCCTCTTCGGCGGCCTCGCCGCGACGCTCGGCGCCGGCCTGCTGGTCCCCAGTTCCACCCCGGCCGTGGCCGCGCCCGCAGCAGGTGCGACGCCCGCGGCGGCCTACCCGGCGGCAGCGGCGGCGATGCGGGCGGCCGGTGGCGCGTACGCCGGTTGGGTCGGCTCCGGTCGCCGGTTCCTCGAGTTCGACCCGCGCGGCGACGGCACGGCGGTCGAGGTGGTCGGCGACCTGGCCACCGCCGACCGGATCGCGGTCGTGGTGCCCGGCGTCGATACCACACTGGCGACGTTCACCAGCGGCCTCGGCGGCGTCGAGCGGCGGGCACCGGCGACCCAGGCCCGCGAGGTCTACTCCGCGGCCGCCGCCGCCGACCCGGAGGCGAAGATCGCGGTCGTCGCCTGGCTCGGCTACGACCCGCCGGAGGGCATCGGCCTGGAGGCGGCCCGCGAGGTCCGCGCGCACGCCGGAGCCCGCAACCTGGACGCGTTCACCCGCTGGCTGGCCGACCGCCGGCCGGACGCCCGGATCACCCTGATCGGCCACAGCTACGGCGCCGTGGTGGTCGGCCTCGCCGCGCCCGCGCTGCCGCCGCAGGTGACCGCGCTGGTCGCGCTGGGCGCGCCGGGCATGGGCGCCGACGACGTGGCCGACCTGCACACGCGAGCGGCCGTCTACAGCGCGCTGGCGCCCACCGACTGGATCCGCCGCATACCCCAGGTGCGCCTGCTCGGCCTGGGCCTGGGCACCCGCCCGTCGAGCGACTCGTTCGGCGCCACCGCGCTGCCCACCGGGGGAGTGCAGGGACATGATTTCTACTTCTCACCGGGTACGGCCAGCCTGGCCGCCATCGCCGCCGTGGTGACCAAATGACCGCCCGCCGGGACGCCGGAATCGACGCCGTGCGGGCAATCGCCATCGCCGGCGTGGTGCTCGGGCACTGGCTGGTCACCGCACTCGTGCTCGGCGACGACGGCGCCCTGCATGTGAACAGCCCACTGGCCGCGCTACCCGCGCTCCAGCCGGTGAGTTGGCTGTTCCAGACGCTGGGCCTGTTCTTCCTGGCCGGCGGATACGCCGCCGCGGCGTCGGCGGCCCGCCCACGCCCGGCGCCGGCGGCCGGTGTTGGTGCGCCGGTGCGTTGGCGGTTGCCGCGCCGGCTGCGCGTCCTGGCGGTGCCGGTCGCCGCCCTGCTGGGTCTGCTGGGCCTCGCCCTGACCGCCGGCGCGCTGGCCGGGGTGCCCGAGGCGACCCTGCGTACCGTCGGCAAGCTGGTCCTGAGTCCATTGTGGTTCCTGTTGCCGTTCCTGGTGCTGACCGCGTTGGTCGGCCCGATCGCCCGGCTGGTCCGCCGGTGCGGCCCGGTCCCGCTCGTCGTGGCGGCGGCCGCGGTCGTGCTCGCCGCCGACCTCGGCTACGGCTTCCTGCCCACGACGCTGGTCGCCGCCTGGTCGGTGCCGTTCGTGCTCGGCGTGGCGCTGGCGTCCGGGCGGCTGGCCGGCCGGCGTACCGGCTGGGCGTTGCTGGCCGGCGGCGCGCTCGCGGTGGTCGCGCTGGTGATGTTCGCCGGCTACCCGGCCAGCGCCGTCGGGGTACCCGGCGCGGGACGCTCCAACCTGGACCCGCCCTCGCTGGCCGCACTGGCGCTCGCGTTCGCGCAGACCGGCGCGGTGGTCCTGCTGCTGCCCTGGCTGCGGCGGGTCGGCACCTGGCGCCCGGTGCGCGCCCTGAACGCCGCCGCGCTGCCGGTCTATCTGTGGCACCAGGCCACCATGATCTCCGTCACGGTCGCCGTCGCCTGGCTCGGCGGCCGCCTGCCCGGGCTGCTCGCCGCGCCGGATGGATACGCGTGGGCCGCCGCCCGGTTCGCCTGGCTTCCGCTGTTCGCGGCCGCCCTCGTGCTGGTCGTCCGGCTCGCGACAATGGCGCCGGATCGCGGCGCGGATCGCGGTCAGCCGCGCCGCGTGGCCGCGCTCGGTGCGGTCGCCTGGCTCAGCGCGATGGCGGCGGATCGCGGCCGGCTGCTTCGCCTGGCCGCGCTCGCCCTGGTCGCCTGGCTTGCCGCGGTCGGGTCGGGCGCTCGGGCCACCACCAGTCGGTTGCCGCGGCCCGCGACAGCGGCCGCCAGCGTGGCGGAGCGTCCGGCGGGCGGCCGACCGCGGCGACCATATCGGACGGTGCCCGGCCAACCTTCCGGCCTATGGCACGGTGGCGGCGGGCACAGGATAGAATCACGGATGGTTCGTGTGCCCGGCCGACGTATGGAGGTGATCGCCGTGCGAGACAGCGATCCTCCGAGTCGCAGCCGGGCCGCCGTCCGGTCCCGCTAACAGCTGCGACCGACGACAGCCAGAAATCCCTGCCGGCACCCCGCCGCGCCGCGCCCGCTTCGGGCCCGGCCTCGGCGTGACGCCGTCCGGCTGCGACTCTCCTCCGCCGCGATTCCCTGCACTCCCAGTCCCACCGTCGCATCGGAGAGCCGTGATGAACCGTCGTCTGATGGCACCACTGGGTTTCACCCTCGCCGCCGTCTGGGTTGTCGTCGTCGTGATGCTGGTCAACAACGCGAGTTGACCGGCATCCGCCGTCAGCGCGGCCCACGCCACCCGTCGCCTGCCGGCGCCGCGGGATCACCGGGACACCACGCGGGCATCGACGCAAGCCCGACCTCGGGTGCGGCGCAGGCCGGCCAATCCGAGGCCGCCGGCCGCGAGGCCGGCATCGGGCTTGGCTCCGCCCGTGGGGCGCGAGGCCGGTACCCGGCTTGGCTCCGCCCGTGGGGCGCGAGGCCGGTACCCGGCTTGGCTCCCCCCGCCGGCGTGCGGCCCGCATCTGGCTAGGCCCCAATGGCCGGTTGTGACGCAGGTACCCGGCTTGGCCTCGTCGCCGGCCCTCAAGCCGGCATCCGGCTTGGCCCGCCCCGGCCTCCGGTCGGGCTGCCGGCGTGCAGCTTGGCCCGGTCGCTGGCCGTGAGGCGGGCATCCGGCTTGCCGGTCGCCAGTATCTGGCCATCCCGGGCCGCCGGCTACTGCGCCGCTATTCGGCTAACCCCAGCCCCGGTCGGTACCCCATGGCCGGCTCAGTTTCACCCTCCGCTGGATAGGTCCACCGACTCGCAGGACCAAGCGGGCGGAGTGCCGGCTGGCCCGGTCAGGGCAGTCGCGACGACCAGATCAGGCTGAGACCGGCCGCGATCAGGCCGAAGAGAAGTGCGAAACCCGCATACCAGTGGGTGACCTCGCGGGGCTCCACCCGATGGCCGATCGAGCTGCCCATATCTTCATAGACCCGCTTGAGCTCAGCCGCGCTGGCCGCCTCGTAGAAGAACCCACTCGTCGACTCAGCGAGCTGCGCCAGCGCGAGCCGGTCGACCGGCACCCGCTGTAGCTGACCCCCGATGTCGACCGTGCCATTGTCAGTGCCGAACGCGATCGTCGACACCGGCACGTTGGCCGCCTGCGCGGCCCCGGCCGCTTCCTCCATCGGGCGCCCGGCGGTGCGGAAGCCGTCGGAGAGCAGCACGATGCGGGCCGGTGGCGCGCCGTCGGCGCCGTCGGCGGGCACCGTGCGGATCGCGTCGAGGCAGGTGAAGACCGCCTCGCCCGTCGCGGTTGCCTCGGCCAGGGTCAGCCCGTCGATGGCCGCGGTGATCGCGGAGCGGTCCTTGGTCGGCGCGACCAGCACGTTGGCCGACTTGGCGAACGAGACCAGCCCCAGGTTGTAGGTCGCCGGCAGTTCCTCGACGAACTGTTTCGCGGCCACCTGCGCTGCCTCGAGGCGAGTCGGCGCTACGTCGCTGGCCTCCATCGACAGCGACACGTCGATGGCCAGCATGATCGTCGCGCGCTCCAGCGGTAGCTCGCGGTCGACCGACGGGCGGGCCATCGCCAGCGCCAGAGCGAGCAGGCTGAGCAGCAGGGCGCCGGCCGAGACGTGCTTGCGCCAGCCCAAGCCGCGCGGCGCGAGCGACCGGAGCAGCTCGACGTTGGTGAACCGCATCGCGTAGTCCTTGCGGCGCAACTGCCGCCAGACGTACGCGGCGGCGACGAGGACGACCGGCACAAGGGCCAGCAGCCACCACGGTTGCAGGAAACGGATCATCGTGTCGTACCCCGGGTGCGTGCGTGTCGCTGTGCGGCGACGAACCTGACGATGTCGAGGAGCCAGTCGGAGTCGGTGCGCAGCCGCAGGTGTTGGGCGCCGGCGGCGCGTAGTTCGTAGGCGATCGCGGAGCGCTGCGCGGCGGCGCCGGCGGCGTATCGGGCGCGCAGTTTCGCGTCGCCGGTGTAGACCTCGTGCAGCGCGCCGGTCTCCGGGTCGGCCAGCACGAGCACGCCGACGTCGGGCAGTTCGAGCTCGCGCGGGTCGACCACCTCGATCGCGAGCACGTCGTGCCGGACGCCGAGCTTGCGCAGCGGCCGGCCCCAATCGGCCGGCGGCGCCATGAAATCGGAGATCACCACGGCCATACCCCGGCGGCGCGGTGGGCGGTTGAGCATGTCGATCAAGGCGCCCAGGTCGGTGCGGCCCGGTTTTATGGGGGTACGCGCGACCGCGCGCAACAAACCCTGCGCCTCCTTGCGGCCGGGGCGGGCCGGCAGTCGGGAGGTGTAGCCGCCGCCGGTGCCGACCACGGCACCGATCCGGTTGCCGCCGCGGACCGTCAGATGGGTGACCGCCGCGGCCGCCGCCACCACCAGGTCGCTCTTGAGCATCTGGGCCGTGCCGAACGAGAGGCTCGCCGACAGGTCGATCGCCAGCCAGGTCTCGAGCTCGCGGTCGGACACTGTCTGCCGGGTGTGCGGGACCGTGGTGCGCGCGGTGACCGGCCAGTCCATCCGCCGCACGTCGTCGCCCGGCCGGTATTCGCGGGACTCGCCCGGCTCCGTGCCCGGGCCCGGCAGCAGCCCGATGTAATCGCCCTGGAGCAGCCCGTCGAGCTTGCGGGTGATCAGCAGTTGCAGCCGCGAGAGCACCTGCTCGGCCCGTGCCGTCGCCACGCCGCCGCTGGCCGCGGCCCCGGCATGCAGCCCGGCCGTGTCGGCGATCCGGTCGGCCCTGGTGCGCCCGGACCCGGACCGCCCCGGCTCCGCGCCGGGCCGCAACGGCTCCGCGCCAGACCGCGCCGCATCCGCGCCAGAGGCCGCGCCGGACCGCGCCGCATCCGCGCCAGAGGCCGCGCCGGACCGCGCCGGCTCCGCGCCAGGGGCCGCGCCGGACCGCGCCGGCTCCGCGCTGGGGGCCGCACCGTGCTGCCACGGACCCGAGCCAGACGCTCCGGACGCGGCGCCCGGGTGTGGCGGTGTGCCGGCGGGGCCGGACGTGTCCGGCCGGCGCCCAGGCTCCGCGGGTGCGGTCACGGCAGGCGGCCCGGCCAGGCGCCGGCGGGCTGCGCGGGTGGCTGGGGTTGCGGGCCCGCAGTGGCGTGCTGCCGGGGTGCGACCGAGGGCATCGGGACCGCGTGCATCAGCCGGGCCACGATCTGGTCGGCCGGCACGTCGTCGGCGAGTGCGTCGTAGCTGAGCACCAGGCGGTGCCGCAGGATGTCGGGTGCGATGTCCTGCACGTCCTGCGGCAGCACGTAGTCGCGGCCGCGGAGCAGGGCCAGCGCCCGGGCCGCCCGGACGATGCCGAGCGAGGCGCGCGGGCTGGCGCCGTATTGGATGAGCTGCGCGACGTCGGGCACGCCCGACTCGGTCGGGTTGCGGGTGGCCAGCACCAGCCGCACCGTGTAGTCGACCAGCGCGTTGTGCACGAACACGCCGTCGGCCTTGGCCTGGAGCGCGACCAGGTCGGCCGGGCTGAACACGACCGCCGGCTCCGGCGGCTTGACGCCCATCCGGTAGACGATCTCGCGCTCTTCGGCGTCGGACGGGTAGCCGACCAGGATCTTCATCAGGAAACGGTCGCGCTGTGCCTCGGGCAGGGGGTAGACGCCCTCCTGCTCGATCGGGTTCTGGGTGGCCATCACCAGGAACGGGTTGGGCACCCGGTGTGTCACGCCGCCGATCGAGACCTGCTGCTCCGACATCACCTCGAGCAGCGCCGACTGCACCTTGGCCGGCGCCCGGTTGATCTCGTCGGCGAGCAGGAAGTTGACGAACACCGGGCCGAGTTCGACGTCGAACTTCTCGCTCGACTGCCGGTAGATCCGGGTGCCGATCAGGTCGGCCGGCACCAGGTCGGGGGTGAACTGGACCCGGGCGAAGGTGCCACCGACCACCGTGGCGAGCGTCTCGACGGCGAGCGTCTTGGCCACGCCGGGCACGCCTTCGAGCAGGCAGTGGCCGCGGGCGAGGAGCGCGACGAACATCCGCTCGACCATCCGGTCCTGGCCGACGATCACCCGCTTGACCTCGAAGAGCGCGCGTTCGAGCAGCGTCGCGTCTTGCGCGGGAGTGGTCGCCGGCGGATCTCCGGGCTGCCCACCGGTCGGCATGACCGGGCCCGCGCCGTTGGGAGCGGCTTCGGGTTGCGGGGAGTCGGGTGCGGTCGGCTGGGCCACGGGTCCTCCACAGACGCGTTGCGTGGGTCGGCGGCGGCGCCCCCAGCGGGTCGCCACACCAGAGTCTGGCGGTCGAACCTGGGAACGCCGCAACAAGCCTTGCATGCCGGCCGGCGCGGCGTGCGCGCAGAACCGGATTCGCGTCGGGAATGCCGCTCCGCGACTCTCTGCAAACATGGGTAGACAAGCAGGGGAACGTCGCGTGTACGATTCCTCCACGCCGGGCGACTTCCCCCGTGGTCGCCCGGCCCTTAACTCTCTCGATGCCGTGCCGCCGTAGACTTCGGTGAGTGGAACCCGAGATCGAGCCGATCTGCTCGGCCAAGGGCTGTCGTCAGCCGGCCGTCCACGAGATCCGCTGGAACAATCCCCGGATCCATCCGCCCGAGCGGCGCAAGGTCTGGTTGGCCTGCGAAGACCATCGGGAGAGCCTCGCCGACTTCCTCGACCGCCGCGGCTTTCTCCGCGAGGTGGCGCCGTTCCGGTGATCGCCTACCCTCATAGAGGTGGATATCGCCGCGGCCGAGCCGAGCAGCCCCCTGGAACCGTGGCCCGACACCGTCGAGTGGCAGCCGGTCTCGCGTGACCTGATCTGGGTCGAGCTGATCCGGTGGGGTGCGTCCGCGGCGATGCTGCTGCTCCCGCTCGGCATCCTGTGGGCCATCTTCGGCATCTGGCCGCTCGGCCTGGCGTTCGTCGTCGTGTTGGTGCTGATGCTCTGGCGGTTCTGGGCGATCTTCCGGGCGGTGCGGGCCTGGGGCTACGCGGAACGCGACCACGACCTGCTGGTGCGGCACGGCCTGCTGGTCCGCCGGCTGTCGATCGTGCCCTACGCGCGGATGCAGTTCGTCGACGTCAGCGCCGGCCCGCTGGAGCGCGCGTTCAACCTGTCCACGGTGCAGCTGCACACCGCCGCCGCGGCCAGCGACGCCCGGGTGCCCGGTTTGCGGCCGGCCGAGGCGTCGCGGCTGCGTGACCGCCTGACCGCGCTCGGCGAAGACCGCGCCGAAGGCCTCTGAGCGATGACAAGCCCGCCCGCAGAGACTCCGCCCGCAGAGACTGCGCCCGCAGTGACCCCGCCGATAGCGACCACGGGAGAAGAACCGCGCCGCCGCCTGCATCCGCTCAGCCCGCTGCTGCACGGCGCCCGGGCCCTCGTGCTGATCGTCGCCGCGCTGTCCTGGCAGGCCCTCCGCGAGGTCGGCGTGGGCTGGTTCGCGCTGATGGTGCTCGTGCTGGTGTTCGGCGCGACGATCTGGTCGGTGATCACCTGGGCCAACACCGGCTATCACATCGTCGGTCACGAGCTTCGGGTGTACGAAGGCCTGCTCTGGCGCCGCACCCGCGCGATCCCGCTGGAGCGACTCCAGTCGGTCGAGGTCGTGCGCCCACTGTTGGCGCAGCTCACCGGCCTGGCCGAGCTGCGACTGGAGGTGGTCGGCGGCGGCAAGACCGAGGCACCGCTGGCGTTCCTGTCGGTCGCTGACGCGGCGGCCCTGCGCGACCGGCTGCTCGCCATCGCGGGCCGGTCGGCGCCCAGCCCCGAGGCCGCACCGGGCGACAGCCCCTCCTTGGTCGAAGGCGCCGCACCGCCGCGCGTATCCGATGAGCTTCTGGTGGTTAAAAACCGGGATCTGGTGATCAGTCAGCTCCTCACCCCGCAGGCGATCTCGCTGCCGATCGGTGTGGCCATCGTGGTGCTCCAGTTCGGCTACAACCCGTCGTGGTCGTTCATCGGCGTGGCGAGCACGATGACCGCGATCGCCGGCGTGCTGCTGCAGCCGGTGCGGCGGGTGCTCAGCGACTGGAACTTCCGGCTGTGGCGTGACGCCACCGCGCTGCGGCTGCGGTTCGGGCTGGTGGAGACCCGCGCGCAGACCGTGCCGGTCGACCGGGTGCAGGGCGTGACGGCGACCTGGCCGCTGCTCTGGCGGACCCACGGCTGGCTGCGGCTGACCCTCGATGTCGCCGGTGTCGCCGGGCAGGAGGGCGGCAACCGCGCGGAGACCGATCGGTTGCTCCCGGTGGGTACGCCCGACGTGGCCGACCGGGTAGCCGCCGCGGTGCTGCCCGGCGTGGTGGTGAGCGCGCTGGCCTTCGCGCCGCCGCCGCCGCGGACCCGGTGGTTCCACCCGCTGGCCCGGCCGAAGCTCGGTGTCGCACTGACCGACCGGATCGTCGCCACGCGGGAGGGGCTGCTGACGCGAACCGTGCTGATGCTGCCGTATGCCCGGATCCAGAGCGTCCGGGTCGTTCAGGGCCCGTTGCAACGCCTGCTCGGTGTCGCCACCGTTTACGCCGACACGGCCCGGGGGCGGTCGGCCGCGCTGCGCGACCGCGACCTGGCGGAGGCCTGGTGGCTCGCCGCCGAGCTGGCCGAGCGCGGCCGGGCGGCCCGGCTGGCCGCGCCCGACCGCGGCTATCCACAGGTGGGCGGGGCTCGTAGCTTGAGCGTGGTCGAGCGCCTACCCTGAGAGTCATGGAGCAGCAAGCGGAAGCGCCCTTCGCGCCGGGCTTGAGTGCACGGGTGGAGCTGACGGTCACCGACTCCGACACCGCACAGGCGCTCGGCTCCGGCGACGTGCCGGTGCTGGCCACGCCGAGGGTGTTGGCGCTGGTCGAGGCCGCGACGGTCGCCGCGACGGCGACCCGCATGCCGACCGGCATGACCACCGTTGGCACCCGGGTCGAGCTCGACCACAAGCTGCCGACGCCGATCGGCCGCACCGTCTACGCGGTGGCCAAGCTGGCCAAAGTCGACGGTCGCAAGCTCCTCTTCGAGGTCACCGTCGCTGACGGCCCCGGCGGTGAGTCCGCGGCCGTGGTCGCCGAGGGTCGGGTCGAGCGGATGTTCGTCGACCGGCACCGGTTCGTCGAGCGCGCCGTCGGCGGGTCATGACCCGGTCGTCCGAGCCCGGCTTCGTCGAGATCGCCGACCGGGTCTACCTGCTGCGTTATCCGGTCTACGACGTCAACGTGACGCTGATCGTCGGCGACGAGGCCGCCGTCGTGGTCGACACGCTCTCGACCCCGACCCAGGCCGCCGAGCTGCTCACCCTGGCCCGGCGGGTGACCGGTGCGCCCTGGGCCATCGTCAACACCCACCACCACTTCGACCACGCGTTCGGCAACGCCACGCTGGCGCGGCAACTGCCGCCGCCGGCCGAGCAGTTCCCGGTGTTCGGCGACCCGGGCGCGCAGGCGGCGGCCGAGACCCGGATCTGGGCCCACGAGGAGACCGCTCGGCTGCTCGGTCACGAGGAGACCGCCCGCCGGGAGGCCTGGGAAGCCGTGCAGGCCGGTTCGCGGCCCGAGCTGGCCGACGAGGTGGCCAAGACCGAGCTGTTGCCGCCCAACGAGATCGTGCTGACCGACGCGACCCTCGACGTCGGCGGCCGGCTGGTCGTGCTGGCGCATTACGGCCGCGGCCACACCGGCGGTGACCTGGTGGTGCACGTGCCCGACGCCGACGTGGTGATCGCCGGTGACCTGGTCGAGGAGAGCGGCCCGCCCGCGTTCGGCGACTCGTTCCCGCTGGAATGGCCGGGCACGGTGGCGGCGATGTTGCGGCTGACGACGCCGCAGACGCTGGTGGTGCCGGGCCACGGCGCCCCGGTCGGCCAGGGCTTCGTGACCGGCCAGCACGAGGAGCTGACCGAGCTCGAGTGGCTGATCCGCAACGGCCACGCCGAGCGGGTCCGGGTCGACGACCTGGCCCGGCGGGCCCCGTTCGGCGAGGCCGCCCACGTCGCGATCAAGCGGGCCTACACGCTCCTCGACGGGGAGTGAGCGGGCCCCGGCGACGCCGGGACCCGCCCGATCCTTTACGAGCCGACGCAGCTGACCACCGGGATGCCGTTGGTGGCGCCGGTGTAGGTGCCGAGGAACCCGAACGACGCCGTGCCCTCCGGCGCGATCGTGCCGTTCCAGGCGGCGTTGCGCACGGTCACATTCGTTCCCGAGCCGCCAGAGGTGCCGTTCCAGACCTGCGCCAGGCTCTGCCCGGACGGCCAGGCCCACGAGGCGGTCCAACCCCCGTACGCCCGGCTGCTGTGGTTCATGATCGTCACTTCGCCCTGGAAGCCGCCGCTCCACGCGCCGACCACTCGGTAGACCGCCATGCAGTCGCCGCTGCCGCTCGGCGGTGGTGTGGTCGGGTTGCTGGTCGGCCCGGTCGTGGGCCCTGTCGTCGGGCTCGGGCCGCCGGGATCGGTCGGGTTCTCGCTGCCCGGACCGACCCCGGTCACCGCGCCGTTGCCGCCGTCGAAGACCACGTCGGAGCAGCCGAAGAAGTTCTCGTTGCTGTCGGAGCGGACCCAGCGCGAGTAGATCAGGTGCCGCCCGCTCTTGCCGGCCGGCAGGTTGCCGCTGAAGTAGTAGTGCCCCTCGTTGGTGCCCGGCCCACCGTTCTGCGGCGGGTTGGTCACCGTCAGGAACGGCTGCGTCTCCAGGTCGGCCCAGGCCAGCGCCCGGGTCGGGCTCCAACTGTCGCGGGTCACATAGAAGTAGAACGTGCCGGGATGGTGGGCCCAGTTGCTGTATTTGAAATCGAACCGGGCGCCTGAGGTCAGGTGGGTCAGTGGCCAGTCGTTGCGGGCCTGGTTGTAGGCGGCGAAGGTCGGGTTGCCGCCGCCGCACAGCTCACCGTCGTTGATGAAACCGACGGTGCGGCCCGCGGCGTCGGAGCGCAGCACGCTGAACCAGTTGTAGAGCGGGTTGGTGCCGCCCTGCTGGACCGCGGCCGCGCAGGCCGGGTTGTGCGGCTGGATGTCGCCCTGTTGCGACAGCCCGTCCTTCCAGCACAGGTAGGTGCGGCTACCCGGTGCGATCGGGGTGCCGTGCCCTTCGGCGGGCAGTTGGCTGACCACGGTGACCACGCCGGCGGCGAGGATGGCAGCGGCGCCGAACATGGCGGCCCTGCGGATGAGTCTCACGATGGCTCCTCGGGTTGGGCACGCCGATGGGCGCGCCGTTGTCGACTCGGGGAGCGCGGGCTCGCGGGCATGCCGCGGCGCGCGCGTGACCCACCTGTGCCTCCACCTGGTGGGCGGCGCCAATCGCGAAAAATTGCCCGGCTTCGATATCGCACCACGACCGGGTGCGCGCCGGCAAGAGCCGCGCTGACAAGATGCTCCCCATGTCATACGCGGTGGTCCTCGGTGAGGCGTTGATCGACCTGCTCGACGGCGAGTGCGCCGGCGACCGGGTGTTCCGGCAGGTGATCGGCGGCGGCCCGCTCAACGTCTCGGTCGGCGTCGCCCGGCTCGGTGGCGACGTGTCGTTCGCGGGCTCGATCGGCGACGACGCGCTCGGCACCCGAATCGTCGATTTCCTCACCAGCGCCGGTGTCGACGACCGGGCGGTGGTACGCGCACCGGTGCCGACGACGCTCGCGGTGGTCACCTTCGCGGGTGCCGACCCGGAGTTCCGCTTCTACGGCACGCCGCCGTCCTACTCGCTGCTGACCGAGGTGCCGCGCGACCTGGTGGCCGGCTCGGCGGTTGTCTACTGTGGATCAATCGTGCTGCTGCACGCCGAGTTCCTGGCCGCCGCCCGGTCGGCCTGGTCGGCGGCCGGCGGCCTGCGCGTGTTCGACCCCAACGTGCGCCCGTCGCTGCTGCCCTCGGCCACAGACGTTGACCACCTGCGTACCGTCGTCGAGGAGTTCTGCGCCACGGCCGACCTGGTCAAGCTCAGCCACGCCGACGCGGCCGTGCTCTATCCGGGCCTGTCGCTGTCGTCGATGGCCGGTGATCTGCTCTCGCTCGGTGCCGGCGCGGTCGTGGTGACCCGCGGCGCCGCGGGCGCGCTGGTCGCGGTCGGCGACGAGCGGGTCGAACTGCCGGCGCCGGTGGTCGAGGCGGTCGACGCGACCGGCGCCGGCGACTCGGTGATGGCGGCATTGATCGCGGGCCTGCTCGCCGAGGGCCGGCCGGACGACGCCGAAGGGTGGTCCCGGCACGTGTCGTTCGCGCTGCGGGTGGCCGGGCTGGTCTGCGAGCGGCCCGGGGGAGCGGTGGCGATGCCGACCCGCGCCGAGGTGGCCGCGCGCTACGGTTCGGCGGTATGAACCAGTCGTTCTTCTCGGATCCCGGCAAGCACGCGGCTCTCCTCGACGACCTGCCCGAAGACTTCGCAGCGCAAGGCGACGGACCTGACTGGCACCGGGTCGCCGACCTGCTCGACGCCGACCAGCGGCGCCACCCGGGCCGCCCGCTGTCCGCACCGCGCGCCCACCCGTTCGGCGCGTCGACCCGCGCTGCGAGCCTGCTGGTGGTCGCGGCGCTGCGCCGGCGCGGCGTGCCGGCCCGCTGCCGGGTCGGTTTCGCACCCCGCCGTGGCTACGCGCCGCAGGTGATCGCCACCCCGGGCGGCCGGGCCGACGACGGCTTCGTGCTCGCCGGCGAGGTCTGGCTGGCCTACCGGGACGGCGTGGTCGACGCGTCCCGCTACGGCGGCGGCGCCGCCGTCCGCGACGCCGTCCTGCGCGACCTGGCCCACGCCAACGCCGACGAGGTGCCGCTGGCCGAGACCTGGGGCCCGATGGGCCCGGACCTGGTCGGCGACCTCGACGTGATCGACGACCTCGCGGCCCTGCTGGTGGCCACCTTCCTGGGCGACGAGGTGGCCGAACGGGAACTGGCCGAGCGCTACGCCACCGACCACCGCATCCGCCCACCCCACGCGCTGGCCAGGGCGGCTTAGGCCCGAACGGCGGACGCGGCCCGTCAGCGCATCAGCGAGGATCGGTTTCCGTGGGGCTCTTCTGCCGGCTGGGCTGGCACGGTTGGACCGGCGCCGACGGGCAGGTCGCGTGCGGGCGTTGCCGTTCGGTCGCCGTCGCGGCGCGGCCGGTCCAGGTGCGGATCGTCTGGTGGTCGCTGGTCGGCATCATCGTCGTGTCGCTCGCCCGGGCGGCGGCGGCGCTGGCCGTGCGGGCCGACGTCGAGGCGTTCGCGGCGGTGTGGTGGCCGCGGCACATCTACCGGGCGCAGATCGCCGACACGCGGTCGGTCGTCTCCTACAGCGTGTTCGTCGGCGTGATCCTCGCCGTCGTGCTGGTGCCGCTCGTGGTCGCGCTGCGCGGGCCGCTCGCCCGGGCCCACTGGATCACGTTCGGCGTGCTGTGCGCGTCGCTGCTCACGCAGGTGGTCTACATCAGCAACGACGTGGCGCAGGTCGTGCCCGGCTGGTATCCGCTCACCCAGCAGTTGCTCGAACTCGTCCTGCTGGTCGCCTCGGGTGCCGTGCTCGTGCTGCTGCTCCACTCGGCCAGCGGGCTCTACTTCGACGAGGGCGTGGGGCGGCGCGACGCGTCCGACGACGACTTCGACCGTGCGGTGGCGGCCATCCGCAAGAGCAGGGAGCTCTAGAGCGGCCCCTCCGGTGTGGACCCCAGCACCGGCACGGCGCCGGCGGTGATCTTGTCGATCTCGACCAGGTCGTCGTCGGTCAAGGTGAGGTCGGCGGCCTCGGCCGCGGTCTGGATGTTCTTCGGGCGGCGGGCGCCGACGATCGCCACGTTCACGCCCTCCTGCGCCAGCACCCAGGCGACCGCGAGCTGGGCGACCGTCATCGACCGGCGCGCCGCGAACGCCGCCAGGTCGTCGACGATCGCCAGGTTGCGGGTGAAGGTGTCGCCGGTGAACGCGCTCGCGCCGGCCCGCCAGTCGGGGTCGGTGAAGCGGGTCGTCGGCTCCAGCGCGCCGCTGAGCATGCCGCTGCCCAGTGGGCTGTAGGCGAGGAAGCCGAGGTCGAGGCGGCGGGCGTACGGCAGGATCTCGTCCTGGACCTCCCGCTGGAACAGGTGCAGCGGCGACTGGAGCGTCTCCACCGGCCGCACCGCCTCGAACGCCGCGAGTTCGGCGACGTCGTAGTTGGACACCCCGACGTGGCGGATCTTGCCCTCGTCGACCAGCTCCTGGAGCGCGGTCGCGGTCTCCTCGGCCGGCGTCGCCGGATCCGGCCAATGCACCTGGTAGAGGTCGATGTAGTCGACACCGAGGGCGCGCAGGCTCGCCTCGACGCCGGCCCGCAGATAAGGAGCGCGCGCGTCGCGGGTGCGGTCGCTGCCCGGGTTGATGCCGCCCTTGGTGGCCAGCACCACCGACTCCCGGTCGGTGTCCAGTGTCGACCGCAGCGCCCGGCCGAGCAGCTCCTCGGCGCTGCCGAAGCCGTAGCCCTGTGCGGAGTCGAACAGGTTGATCCCGAGCTCGTGCGCGCTCCGGATCGCCGTCAGGACGGCGGACTCGTCGACGTCGCCCCAGTCGCCGCCGAGCTGCCAGGTGCCGTAGGCGATCCGGGAGACCTCCAGCCCCGACCGTCCGAGTGTCGTGGTCCGCATAGATCCAGCCCACACCCGGGCCGAGCGGCCGGTGACCCGTTCGGCGGTATTGAGAAGCAGATCACCGAACGCGACGTCCGATCGCCGCCAGACGCGTCGGCCGTACCCGATCAAGCTCTTGACCATGGAAAACACACTTGATGGCAAGGTGGCCCTCGTTACCGGCGGTGGCCGCGGGATCGGCGCGGCGGTGGCGCTGCGGCTGGCGCGAGAGGGCGCGGCGGTGGCGCTGACCTTCCAGCGCGACGAGGTGCGGGCCGACCAGGTCGTGCGCGACATCGCCGCGGCCGGTGGGCGGGCCGTCGCGGTGCGGGTCGACAGCGCGGACCCGATCGCGCTGGTGGCGGCCGTCGACCGGGTCGCGGCGGAGTTCGGCCGGCTGGACATCCTGGTCAACAACGCCGGCGCGTTCCTGCTGGGCCCGCTGGAGGAGCTGAGCCTGGCCCAGTTCGACCAGACCGTGGCCGTCAACGTGCGGGCGCCGTTCGTGGCGTCGCAGGCGGCGGCCCGGCACATGGCGGCCGGCGGCCGGATCATCAACATCGGCAGCAACGCGGCCGAGCGGGCGGTCTTCCCGGGCTTCGCGCTCTACTCGCTGAGCAAGACCGCCCTGATCGGACTGACCAAGGCGCTCGGGCGCGAGCTGGGCCCGCGGGCGATCACGGTCAACCTGGTCAACCCCGGCCCGACCGACACCGAGCTGAACCCGGCCGACGGCCCCAACGCGGCCGTGATCAACGGGTTCACCGCCCTGGGCCACTACGCCGAACCGGCGGACGTGGCCGCGGCGGTCGCGTTCCTGGCCGGCGGAGGGGGCCGCTACATCACCGGCGCGACCGTCAACGTCGACGGCGGTTTCACCATCTGAGTCGATGTAAAACATTCTCGACATGAGGTCAAAGATTTGCTACCTTCGTGTTGTCAAAAATTCTTAACACACGAAGGAGTACGTCGATGACTCTCGAACAGCGACGGGCCTGGGTCAGGTTGGTGGTGGCGCTCCCGGCCTACGCCGCCTACCTGGTCGTCGTGCTGGGCGGGCTCGACGGCCGGCCACTGGCCGAGGCGTCCTACGCGGGCCCGCTGTTGTGGACGGTCGGCGGGGCCATCGTCGCCGCGATCGTCGCCGAGGTCGTGGTGGCGGCGGCCAACCCGAAGGCGAGCCAGGTCAAGGACGACCGCGACCGCGAGATCGGCCGCCTCGGCGACCAGGTCGGCCAGCCGTTCGTGGTGATCGGCGCGGTCGCGGCGATGCTCATGGCGGTCGCCGACTGGTCGCCGTTCTGGATCGCCAACGTGATCTACCTGGGCTTCGTGCTCTCCGCGGTCGTGGGCGGCGTGGCCAAGGTCGTCGTCTACCGCGGGGGCGTCCCGCAATGGTGAAGGCGACCCGGGTCACCAACCGCATCCGCGCGCTGCGCTTCGCCAACGCCGAGATGACCCAGGCCGACCTGGCCGACCGGATCGGCGTGACCCGGCAGACCGTCATCGCCATCGAGCAGGGGCGCTATTCACCGTCGCTGGAGATGGCCTTCCGCATCGCCCACGTGTTCAAGGTTCCGCTCGACGACGTCTTCCAATACCCCGATCAGGAAGAGGAAGCCCGATGAAGGCGATCACCCAGACGGTGTACGGCTCAGCCGACGTCCTCGAACTACGCGAGGTGGCCCAACCGGCGATCGGTGCCGGCGAGGTGCTGGTCGAGGTCCGCGCGGCCGGCGTCGACCCGGGCGTGTGGGTCGCGATGACCGGCCGGCCGTGGGGCGTCCGGGTCGCGTTCGGGCTGACCCGGCCGAGGGTCCAGGTGCGCGGCCGGGCGCTGGCCGGCGTGGTCGCGGCGGTCGGCGCCGACGTCACCGGCTTCAAGCCCGGCGACGAGGTCTACGGCACTTCCACCGGCGGCACGTTCGCCGAATACGCCGCAGCCAGCCCGCGCAAGCTGGCCCGCAAGCCGGTGCGCCTGACCTTCGCACAGGCCGCCGCGGTGCCGATCTCGGCGGTGACCGCGCTCGAGTCGGTCCGCGCCGGCCGGGTCCAACCTGGACAGAGGGTGATGGTGATCGGCGCGGCCGGCGGCATCGGCGCCTACGCGGTGCAGCTCGCGAAGTCCTGCGGCGCCACGGTGACCGGCGTCTGCGGCGCCGACAAGGTGGCGCTGGTCCGCTCGCTCGGCGCCGACGACGTCATCGACTACACCACGGCCGAGGTCGACCGCGACGGCGGTGTCTACGACGTCATCATCGACACCGCCGGCTGCCGGCCGCTGTCGCTGCTGCGGCGCGCGCTCACCCCGCGCGGCACCCTCGTCATCGCCGGCGGCGGCCACGACCTCCCGGGCCCGGTCGGCGGCTTCACCCGGCAGCTGCGGGCGCCGTTCGTGTCGATGTTCGTCAGCCAGCGGTTGCACGGGCTCACGTCGAGGGAGCGGGCGGCCGAACTCGACGACCTGACCCGCCTGATCGACGACGGTGCGCTCACCCCCGTGATCGACCGCACCTACCCGCTCGCGTCGGCGCCCGACGCGATCCGCTATCTCGCCCAGGGGCACCCCGCCGGCAAGGTCGTCGTGACGGTCTGACGGGGCCTCCGGTTTCGCGGTCGGCGGCGAATAATGCGGCGCATGGAGAACTCCCGCTATCTCGACTGCCTGGCCGCCGACTTCGAGCGGCTCCGCGCGGTCGCGGGGATCGATCCCGCGGCGCCGGTGCCGAGCTGTCCGGGTTGGGCGGTCGCCGACCTGACCCGGCACGTCGGCGAGGTCTACCTGCACAAGACGCTCGCCATCCGCGACGGCGCCGAGCCTGAGCAGTGGCCGCCGGCCGAGCTGGCCGCCGAGGCGCCGATCGCGTTGCTCGACCGGGCCTACGCGGCGCTGCGCGGCGAGCTCGAGTCGCGCGCGCCGGGCGACCCGGCCGGCTCCTGGTATGCACCGGGCCAGACAGTCGGCTTCTGGATCCGCCGGATGGCGCAGGAGACGGTCATCCACCGCGTCGACGCCGAGCTGGGCACGGGTCAGCCCGTCGCACCGATCCCGACCGACCTGGCCATCGACGGCGTCGACGAGCTGCTGAAGGTTTTCGTCGCATACTGCGTCGGCGAGTGGACGAGCGACTTCAAGGAGATCCTCGACCGCTCGCCCGGCCGCACCTACGCGCTGCGCACCGACGGCGCCGCGTGGCGGGTGCGCACCGGCCCTGACACGTTCGTGGTGGAAGACGGTGCCACCGACCACGCCGACGTGACGATCAGCGGGCCGCCCGCGGCGCTGTTGCGCTGGGTCTGGCACCGGCTGCCGGAAGGTGTCACGGTCGACGGCCCGACCGACGAGCTGAACGCCTGCATCACCAAGGCGACCCAGTAGCTAGATGAGCGGGGCGTTGCAGGCGGCGACCAACGCGCCTCGGCACGCCGCCGCCAGCGGGCGCAGGGCCGCGTCACGGGCCTGTGCCTCGAAGCCGTTGACCGCGCCGCCCGGCGCGACCTCGTCGGCCAGCGCCAGCACGTGGTCGAGCACGTTGGCCCGGGCGAAGAGCCGGCGCGACCGCGGGTCGAACCCGGGCGGCAGCTCGTTGGCGCTGTCGGGCCGGCGGATCGCGGCCAGTGCGCCGGCCAGCTCCGGCCGCCACTGTGCGATGTCGAGCCGGGCGAGGGTGTTGGTCGCCTCGGCCAGCATCAGGTTGAGCTCACCCTCGGCCTCGCTGACCGTGATCGGCACCGGCGGCGCCGTCTCGGCCGGCAGCGGGAAGACCCGCCACAGCACCGTCTCGAAGGTCATGCCGGATCCCGACGTGTGCGTGCGTACCTCGGGAATCAGGCCCAGCTCGCCGGCGATCACGGCCTCGCCCGCGAGCAGCGCCGCGCCGGTGAAGTCACCCGGGCCGGGCAGGCCGCGCGGGTCGCCGGGCGCCGGCAGCACGAGCCGGATCTGGTCGGGGGTCAGTTTGGAGAACGCCGTCAGGCCCTCGCGCAGCGGGACATCGGTCCACGCGCCGGGCGCATCGGCGACGAGGTGCTCCTCGTCGCGGGCGACTTCTTCGGCGACCTCGTCATAGGGGACCAGGCCGGCGCGCCACGAACGCACCCAGGCCACGAGCCGGCTCGACCGGCGCGTCGCGAGGGTGGTGGCACCCGCTGCGGTGGACATGCAGGAAAGGGTACGTGCTGACCGCGTCGCTGTCTCGATCGTGCGACGTGCGGTACCCGCGAGGAACACCACACCAGGCCGACCTGGACACCTCCCACGGAACCGGTCGATCCGGCGCGTCGGGTGAGGACGGTGCCGGACGGGCGGCTAACGTCCGGACACATGTATGGGGAGGATGTGCTGGCGGGCGACTGGCGCCGCCGCAAGGTGACACCCGAGGTCGACGCCGAGCCCGACCTGGTCGTCGAAGACGCCGATTCCGGCTTCTGCGGCGCGGTGGTGGGCTTCGAGATGGGCGCGGTCGTGCTGGAGGACCGGTTCGGCAAGCGCCGCAACTTCCCGCTGCTGCCGGCCGCGTTCCTGCTCGACGGCCAGCCGGTGACCCTGCGGAAACCGGCCGTGGCCGCCGGCCCGCCGAAGCAGACCCGCACGGCCAGCGGCTCGGTCGCGGTCGCCGGCGTCACCGCGCGGGTGGCCCGGGCGAGCCGGATCTGGGTCGAGGGCATCCACGACGCCGCGCTGGTCGAGCGGGTCTGGGGCGACGACCTGCGGATCGAGGGCGTGGTCGTGGAACCGCTCGACGGGATCGACGCCCTGGCCGCCGAGGTCGCCGCGTTCCGGCCCAGCACGTCGCGCAAGCTCGGCGTGCTGGTCGACCACCTGGTACCCGGCTCCAAGGAGAGCCGCATCGTCGCCGGGGTCACCTCACCGCACGTGCTGGTGACCGGGCATCCCTACGTCGACATCTGGCAGGCCGTGAAGCCGGCGGCGGTGGGCATCCGGGAATGGCCCGTGGTGCCGCCGGGACAGCCGTGGAAGGAGGGCATCTGCGCCGCCCTCGGTGTCGCCGAACCGGCCGACATGTGGCGGCGGATCCTGCGCACGGTCCGCTCCTACAAAGACGTCGAAACGCCCTTGATCAACTCGATGGAGCGGCTGATCGATTTCGTGACCGTGGAGGGTTAGGGCCCCAGCCGGTCCGGGTGGCGGGTGAAGATGAAGGTGGCGATCTCCAGCGCCGCCGGCACGCCGTGCTCGTCGCGCCGCACGGTCAGCACCTCGCCGTCGTTGGGGCCGCCGCGGCCACGCCAGCGGTCGGTCGCCTCGGCCGTGAACCGGGTCGGCTTCGGCGCGCCGGTGCGCAGCTGCGACAGCACGAACTCGCTGGTCGCGTCGTGCCACGCCAGGTCGTATTCGATGCCCATCCACCACCAGCGGCCGGTCAGCGGCGCGAGCGGCGGCGGTGGCGCGCCGGCCGGGCGCCAGGCCTCCGGCAGGTCCGGCTCGCGGTCGAGCACATCGGTCAGCACCGCCCGGCCGAGCTCGCTGATCGAGCCCTGCCGGAAGCTGTAGGCGTTGGCGAAGCCGACCACTCCGGTGCGCGACCTGCGGTGCACCGCGAGGCAGGCCAGATAGCCGGGCATCGAGCCGCCGTGTCCGACGTAGACCCGTTCGCCGACGCGGTAGAGCTCCAGCCCCAGGCCGTGCCCGCCGGTCCACGCCTCCAGGTCGCTGATCACCACCGGCGCCGACATCTCGGTCATCGTGTCGTTCGCCAGCACCTCCGGCTTGGGCGCCGCCAGGAAGGCGGCCCATTTGGCCAGGTCGGTCACGGTCGACCAGAGCTGGCCGGCGGGCGCCATCGCGCCGGTGTCGGTCCGCGGTTCTTCACGCAGGGTCGACGACCACGGGTGTACGACGTAGCCGCGCGCGAACGGCTCGACCGGGTGGTAGGTCGTGGCGCGCATCCCCAGTGGATCGAAGAGCCGCTTGCCCAGCAGCGTCGTCCAGTCTTCACCGGTCGCCCGGCGCAGCACCGCACCGAGCAGCCCGTACGCCAGATTGGAGTAATGGTAGGTGCGGTGTGGTGGGAATGCGATCTTGTCGGGCGTCAGGCCCGCGAGCAGCGCGTCGATGTCGTCGCCCTCGTGCCGCTCCCACCACTTGCCCTCCGGCTCGCGTTGCAGGCCGGCGGCGTGCCCGAGGAGTTGGCGCAGCGTCACGCTGCCGACCGGCGTGCCCGGCAGGTGCCGGTAGAGCAGGTCGTCGAGCGCCAGCCGGCCCTCGTCGCGGAGCTGGAGGACCAGCGTCGCGGTCATCGTCTTGGAGATCGAGCCGATCCGGTAGCGGGTGTCCGGGCCGGGCGGTGCGTCGCCCGGTGTGGCGGGCCCGCCGGCGGTCGCGACGTGCACGAGCTCGCCGTCGCGGACGACGCCTAGGGAGATCGACGGGACCCGGCCGGCGGCCTGGGCGTGTGCGACGGCGGCGTCGACCGAGCGGGCGGTCTCCGGCAGCAACGACGTCATCTCGGGTGGGCTCCTCGGGCTGGCGGCGGGGCGGTTCCGGAGGGTCAACTGATGCTTTCGTCCCGACGTTACCGTCGCGGGACCGTCGCGCTGTCGCAATGGGTGCGCCGCCGTGACACGCTAGATGTGTGGATGTGGTTCTCTGGGTCGTTCTGGGAGTGGTGCTCGCGGTGGCGGAGATGTTCACCGCGACCCTTTTCCTCCTGATGATCTCGGTGGGTGCGCTAGCGGCGGGTGCCGCGGCGGCACTGGGCGCGCCCGCGATCGTGCAGGCGATTGTTTTCGCCGCCGTTTCGGGACTGACCGTTTTCGCGGTCCGCCCGATCATCCAACGACACCGGCTTTCGGCATCGGAGACCCATACGGCGCCGATCGGCCTCGAGGCAATGGAAGGTTCGAGCGCGTTGGTGCTCGAGCAGGTCGACGCCGAGCAGGGCGTCGTCAAGATCGACGGAGAGACGTGGCGCGCCCGGTCATACGATTCGCTTCAGGTGTTCGCGCCAGGAGAGCGCGTACGCGTGATCGAAGTGAAGGGTGCTACCGCCATGGTGTGGCGGGATGAGGTGCCACACGGGGACAACACCGGAGAAAAGGTGAACTGAGGATGGAAATTGCCATTGCGATCGTGGTAGCGGCGATTGTGCTCGTCGCGATCATCACGGTCGTGCGCTCGGTGCGAATCGTGCCGCAGCAGCGGATGGACGTCATGGAGCGGCTCGGCAAATACAAGCGGACGCTGTCGCCGGGGCTCAACCTCCTGGTGCCGTTCGTCGACGCGGTGCGCACCAAGGTCGACATGCGGGAGCAGGTGGTCAGCTTCCCGCCCCAGCCGGTGATCACGTCCGACAACCTGGTCGTCTCCATCGACACCGTGCTCTACTTCCGGGTCGTCGACCCGGTCCGCGCCACCTACGAGATCGCCAACTTCCTCCAGGCGATCGAGCAGCTCACCGTGACCACGCTCCGCAACGTGATCGGCTCGCTCGACCTGGAGAAGGCGCTGACCAGCCGCGAGGAGATCAACCGCCACCTGTCCGGCGTGCTCGACGAGACCACCGGCCGCTGGGGCATCAAGGTCACTCGGGTCGAGATCAAGGCCATCGAGCCGCCGCCGAGCATCCGCGACTCCATGGAGAAGCAGATGCGGGCCGAGCGCGACCGGCGGGCCGCGATCCTCAACGCCGAAGGCCACAAGCAGGCGGCGATCCTCACCGCCGAGGGCGAGAAGCAGTCCCTCGTGCTCCGCGCCGACGGTGACCGGCAGTCCCGGATCCTCCAGGCCGAGGGACAGGCGAAGGCGATCCGCACCGTCTTCGACGCGATCCACACCGCCAACCCGAGCCAGAAGGTGCTGGCCTACCAATACCTGCAGGCGCTGCCGCAGATCGCCAACGGCACGGCCAACAAGGTCTGGATCATCCCGACCGAGCTGACCAAGGCGCTCGAAGGCATGGGCGGCGCGCTCGGCGGGCTGGCCGGCATGGTCGGCGACCAGCCGACGCAGTCGGTCGACGCGAGCGCCGTCCAGCGCGAGGCCGACGAGGCGGCACAGGCCGCCGCGGAGGCCGCGGCCGCCGTCAACCAGGAGGTACGCGACGCGGAGCAGCAGGTTTCCGGCTCGCCCGGTCTCCCGCCGCAGACGCCCGGCATCACCGCCGGCGACCCGGTGCCACCGTCCACGGTGCTCGGCGAGGAACGCGACCGCGAACGCGGTTAGCCCATCTGAGGAAGGGCCCCTTCTGGTATGGAAGGGGCCCTTTCTGGCGTCCGGTGAAAGTTCCTCACGGTTTCTCCGATCCAACGCGAAAGCCCCTCGCAAGCTGTCACGATTCGCGTAGGTAACGCACGGTCACCCTATGGTCACGCGTTCCATCACCTGGGTTGATCGTGGTCCGTTCCGCCGAGAATCGAGGTGACGGCGATGGGTCACGTGGCGAAGCACTCCGCCGGCGCGGGTTCCAACAGGGACCGCTCCGAGCCGGCGAGCCAGCCGGGCGAACCCGCGGAGACACCGGCCGAGCCGGTCGCGGTCAAGCCGGGCGAGAGGGCGGCCGATCCGGCCGAGTCCGTCGTGGTCGAACCGATGGACGAGCCCGCTGCGCCGCAGCGCCCATCCCGCCGCGACGACCCACCGCCGGCCCGCCCTGGGCGTGGGGGTATGGGTGAGACGCCGATGGGCCGCCCCATGCGCGGAGCCGCGGCGGACACGCCGGGCCACTCTGCGCGCGGGGCCGGGGCGGACATGCCGGGCCACTCTGCGCGCGGGGCCGGGGCGGAGGCGCCGGGTCGCCGTGAGCGCGGGGCCGGGGCCGACATGCCGGGTCACCGTGAGGGCGGGGCCGGGGCCGACATGCCGGGTCACCGTGAGGGCGGGGCCGGGGCGGAGGCGCCGGGTCACCGCGAGCGTGGAGCCGCGGCAGATATGCCTGGCCACCGTGAGCGCGGAGCCGCTGCGGGGGCGCCGATGGGCCGCCGCGAGCGCGGCGAGGCGCCGGTGGGCCGCTCTGGCTCTGAGCGGCCGGCGGGCGCGGAGACGCCGGTGGTCCGCCCGATCATGCCCGACCGCAGCGGCCGCCGCTGGTGGCGCCTCGGGCGCGGCGACGACCAGCAGCGGCCGGTGTCGCACGCCGCCGGGGCGAAGTCGCGCGCCAAGCCGGACGACCGCCGTCCCACCGATCGTGACCTGGCACCGGGCGTGTCGGGCGACCGTCCTGATGAGCAGCAGTCCCGCCGCCCGGCTTCGGGCGCTGGCTCCGGCCGCATGGGCTGGGAACGCGGCCCGGACGCCGCAGGTGGCCCCGCCGCCGAACCGGACGCCTCGGCCTGGAGCCGCTCCGGCTCGCGCGGTGCCGGCTCGCGTAGTCCGGCCACGCCGACGGCGGGCGCCGCCCGGTCGACCGCGGACCGCTCCGCGGCCGCTGAGCCGGCGCGCGGCCACAGCGCAGCAGGCGAGCCGCCGCGCGGCGGCAACGGCGACCGCCCGTCGCGCGGCGATCGTTCCGACTCGGCCAAAGGCGGGCTGGAAACCTTCCGCGGTGATTCCCACCGGCCGGAGAGCGCCCGTTCCGACTCCGCGGCCGAACGCCTCGACGCGGTGAGCGGCGATCGAGAGGCCGGCCCCACCGGCGGAAGCCTCGACGCGCTACGCGGCGGGGATCAAACAGGCGGCGACCGCTCGGGCGGAGGCTTGGGCGCGGTCCGTCGGGATCAGTCGGGCAGTGACGGCTCGGGCGGAAGCTTGGGCGCATTGCAGGCGGATCAAGCGGGCGATGACCGCGCTGGCGCGTTGCGTGGGGATCGCGAGGTCGGCGCTGTTGGCGGCGGCCTTGACCTCTCACGCGGGGATCGAGCGGGCAGTGCCGGGTCGTCTCCGTCGCATGGGGATCGGGCGCGGTCGGATGGTGCCGGGTCTGGCTGGCCCAGGGGTGCGGCGATCGGCCCGGAGCCGGCGCCGTCCTGGAATCGGGTTGGCTCGGTCGACGGCCGGTCGACCGAAGTTGACGCGGTCGCGAGCGGTGCGGGATCGAACATCCCTGGTCTCGACGCCGACACGGCGGAGCACGTCCTCGTGGCCACTGGGCCGGCGGGCCTGACCGACCACGACGGCGGCTTCGACGTGGACGAGCCCAGGTCGTCGCTGCGGCCGACGGTGCCGCTGGGGACGCCTACCTACGAGGGGACGTCCGCCGACGACACGGCGCAACTGCCGCGGATCGGGCACGCGATCCAGGCCGAGCGGATCTGGACCACCCGGCCGGAGGCCGACGCGGAGAACAAGCCGAACGAGGCCCAGACCGAGACCAAGAAGGCCAACGACGGCAAGAATGCTAAGCACGCCAAGAAGATCGACGTGACCAGCTTGACCGACGTCGGCATGAAACTGCTGCCGGAGATCGAGCCGGGGGCGCCGGACGGACCCGTGACCAACGCCCGTTGGGCGGCTCTCGTGCGCGCTGTCTCGCGCCGGCTGACCTGGACCCTGCCGGCCGCGGGTGTGATCGCGGCCGCGGCGTCGATCGGTGCGATGGTTCGTGGTGGGCCGGCGCACTACCTGACCGGTGCCGAGCCGTTCCGGCTCTTCGCCTGGGTGACCAGTGTCTGGCTCGGCGTCGTGGCGATGGCCTGCCTGGTGGGGCTGCTCGCCGCGGTACGCAGCCGCGGCACCGCGTTCACCGGCCTCATGCTCGGCATCCTGGGTGGCGTCTCGATGCTGATGTTCGCCGCCGTGCCACCAGCCACCCCGCTCTGGGGGCTCAGCGCGAAGACCCTCGCGCTGACCTGCGGTGGCATCTACAGCGCCGGCTGGATGGCGATGGGGTGGGCGGTCTTCCGGTCGCGGATGTTCAGCCGTGGCGACGGGTTGCTGCTCGTGCTGTGCGGGCCGATGGTCGGGTTCGCCGGCCTGTGGATGTCGCCCTTCCACACCGCGGGCGCCCTGCTGATGATCGCCGCTGGGCTGGGCATCGCCTGGAAGTCCAACAGCACCCTGCGGGCCGTTCGCGCCGGGCGGGCGGAAGACGCGGAGGACGTGCGCCTGGACGACGTGGTCACCAGCCGCCGGCGCGAGCGGGAGCGGGACGCGAAGGAACGGGCGGCGCAGAACAAGGACGTGAAGGGTCGGGGCGCGAAGAAGCGGGGCAACCGGAAACGCGGCGCCCAGGAGGACCTGACCGCGAAGAGCCAGGAGGCTGAGCGGCTGGAGGCGAAGTACCGCAGCCCCCAGGACCTCGACGCGAAGGCCCGGGAAGCGAACGGCTGGAATCGCGCCGCCCGCGATCCGAACCTGAAGGACCCGAACGCGAAGGACCCGAACGCCAACAGCTGGGACGGTCGCAACCGCGACACCCACGAGCCGAACGCGAACGGCTGGGACGGGAAGAACCGCGGCGACACCCACGAGCCGAACGCGAGTGGCTGGGACGGGAAGATCCGCGACACCCACGACCCGAATGCGAAGGACCGCGGCACCGCGGCCGTCCGCGACGGCCGGAAGCCGGAGGCCACGAACGACCGGGACGAGAAGGCGGGGCGCCGTCGACGCTTCGGCTGGGGCCGGAAGCCGGAGGCGGCCAAGCAGCCGGAAAAGCCCAAGCCCACCACGCCGGCCAAGCCCGCGAGCCCGTCCCAGTCCGCGACACCAAAGGACAAGGACGAGAAGCAACCCCGGCGCCCGGGCAAGCGCCGGCTCCGGATCGGCGCCGTGACCGAGGAACCGACCACATCGGACAAGAAGCAGCCGAAGCGCTGACACCCTAAAGACCCGGGCACAGCCGGCACCGCCCACCCGGCGCCGGCTGTGCCCGCTTTCTACGACTCTTCGGTGCGGGGCGCGGCGCGCAGGACGTCGCCCGACAGCAGGTGCTCGGCGCCTTCGCCCCGGGTGTGCAGGTTCCAGTAATGGGGTGCGATCGTCTCCGGGTCGGCCTCGTCGGCGGAGAGGGAAAGCGGCACGTGTGCGGCGTACACCCCTTTGCTCGCCAGGGTGTCGTGCAGGTTGAGCACCCAGTTGCGCAACGCCGCGCAGGCGATGCCGACGTTGCCCATCGCCGGTGACGGCTCCACCGAGGACGGGCCGGTGGTGAAGAGCAGCGTGCCGGTGCCGCGTTCGATCATGTCGGGCAGCACCTGGCCAGTGGCCGTGATCGCGCCGTGCACGTAGAAGTCGATGTGCGGCTGCACGTTTGCCACGCTCACGTCGAGCGGCCCCGCCAGCACCAGCCCGGGCTGCGGGCCGCGCGGCGCGGGGGAGAACTCCAGCACCTCGACCGGGCTGTGGTTGGCCGCGATGTCCTTGAACGCCTGCACCAGGCTGGCCCGGTCCATGATGTCGGCCTGGTAGCCGCCCGCCGGGATCTCGAGTTCACCGAGCCGCCCGACCATGTCGTCCAACGTGGACCGCCGGCGGGCGATCAGCGCGACCTCGAAGCCCTGCTGGCCGAACACCTTGCCGATGGAGAAGCCGAGGCCCGGCCCGGCGCCGACGATCGCGATGGTCGCCATGGCGACAACCCCTCAGCGCCGCGTGTCGACCACAAGCTTGCCCAGCTTGTGGCCGCGGAAGTCGGCGAGCGCGCGGGGCGCCTCGGACATCGGGTAGGTGTGCGTGATCGGCACCTGGAGGGCGCCGGAGGCGATCGCGTCCAGGATGCCGCCCACCGTCGCGGGCGTCGCGGTCGAGGTCACCGGCGTCACGGTGATGTCGGTGCGGCCGACGGCCTCGGCGGTGGCGCCGTTGGCCGACGCGAAGCGGCCGCCGGCCGGCAACAGCGCGGCCAGCGCGGCCGCGTCACCGGCGGCGTGCACGATGGCGGTCAGTCCGGGCGGGGCCGCGATGCCATCGGTGTAGTCGACCGTGCCGGCGGCGCCCAGCGCGCGGATGAACTCCTCGGGCTCGCCGGGGCGGGCGGTGGCATACACGGTCGCGCCCGTGGCGCGCGCGAGTTGCACGGCGAAGACCCCGACGCCGCCCGTCGCGCCGGCGATCAGGACGGTGTCGGAGGAGCTCAGCGCCAGCACGTCGACCAGCGCCTTCGCGGTGACGGCGGCGAGGCCCGCTCCGGCCGCCTGTTCCTCGCTGATGCCGGGCGGCAACGGTGCGACACCGCGGGCGTCGAAGATGATCGTGTCGGTCAGCGCGCCCCGGGCCAGCGAAGTCCCGGTGATCACGCCGGCGACCCGGTCGCGGGGCCGGATGGTGGCGACGCCGGGGCCGACCCGTTCGACGGTGCCGGCGAAGTCGCGGCCGAGCACGACGGGGAAGTTGTGCGGTACGGAGTCCCAGAGCAGGCCCGCGCCGGTCGCGGCGTCGATTCCGTTGAGCGAGGCGGCTTCCACCGCTACCCGGATCTGCCCCGGTCCCGGGTTGGGCACGGACACGTCCATGACCGTCGGGTTCTGGTCGCGGGCGGCGACCGCCAGTGCTCGTGCCATCGCGAGACCACCTCACCTAACCGGGGGATTGTCCCTGCTTAGCTCCTTCTGCGACGCTAGCACGACTGGGGATCAACCCCCGGTTACCGCCGTAAGGTATCTGCCATGTCTCCCGGGAGCCTGCGGGCCGACGCCGAGCGCAACCGCCGCCAACTGGTCGACGCCGCCCGGTCGGTGTTCGCCGCACGCGGCCTCGACGCACCACTGGACGACATCGCGCGCCACGCCCGGGTCGGCAACGCCACCCTCTACCGGCGTTTCCCGCGCCGCCGCGACCTGGTGGGCGCGGTCTTCGTCGAGCCGTTGCGCCAGGTGGTCGCGGCGGCCAGGCTGGCGCTCGACGACCCAGACCCGTGGTCGGCCTTCGCCGGCCACCTGACCTATCTGTGCGAGTTGCAGGCCGGCAACCGCGCGCTGGCCGAGTTGCTCACCGCCCGGATGTCCGAAGTGGACGAGCTCGACGACCTGCGCGACATCGCGTTCGACTATCTGACCGCGCTGATCGACCGGGCCCGGGAAGCCGGTGCCGTGCGCGCCGAGGTCACCCACGCCGACGTGGTGCTGATCCTGATGGCCAACGCCGGGCTGGTCGAGCGCACCGTCGCGACCGCGCCCGACGCGTGGCGGCGGCACCTGGCCTACGTGCTCGACGGCCTCCGGGCGACCGGCGGGTTGGCGGCGCCGCCCCCACCGCGCCACTACGCCGACGCCGAACCTCTGGCCGGCTGACCCGGGGAAACACCGCCCGGCGGGGCAGCGGAGAATGGCCGGCGTGCCGGTCACCATGATCACCGAGCCCGGAGACGAGCGGCTCGCCGACTACCGGGCGTTGACCGACCTCGAGCTGCGCACCCGCTGGGAGCCGCCGCACGGCCTGTTCATCGCCGAGGGTGAACTCGTGCTGCGCCGCGCCCTGCGGGCCGGCTACCGCCCGCGGTCGTTCCTGGTCGACGAGAAGCGCATCGACCAGTTCAAAGATCTGATCGAGACCGCTCCGGTGTACGCCGCCGGCCAGGCCGTTTTGGAGCAGGTCACCGGTTTCCACGTGCACCGCGGCGTGCTGGCCAGCTTCCACCGCCGCCCGCTGCCGGAGTTGGCCAGCCTGCTGGCCGATGCCCGGAGGCTGGCCATCCTCGAAGACGTCAACAACCACACCAACATCGGTGCCGTGTTCCGGGGTGCCGCCGCCCTCGGTGTCGACGCCGTGCTGCTCTCGCCGACGTGCGCCGACCCGCTCTACCGCCGCAGCGTGCGGGTCAGCATGGGCGAGGTGTTCGCGGTGCCCTACGCGACCCTGGCGCCCTGGCCCACCGCGCTCGCCCAGGTGCGGGAGGCCGGCTTCACCGTGCTCGCGATGACCCCGGCACCCGACGCGGTCCCGCTGCAACGGCTCACCGACCAACAGCGGGGCAAGGCCGCCCTGCTGCTCGGCGCCGAGGGGCCGGGCATCACCCCGGCCGCGATCGAGGCCAGCGACGTGCGGGTCGCCATCCCGATGCGCAAGGGCGTCGACTCGCTCAACGTGGCCGCGGCCGCCGCCGTCGCCTTCTGGGAGCTGGGCCGCGGAGACGAGCTCTAAGGCAGCAGCTTGGCGTAGGGCGCCGGCACGAAGTGTGGGCCGCCCGGGGTGAACACCTCGGAGTCGGACGCCGCCGCCCACGCCTCCTGCGGGACGGCGCCGACCAGCGCCATCACCACCGGTGCACCGGCCCAGGCCGGCTGGCGGGACAGCAGGCCGAGCGCGACCAGCGACTCTTCGACCTCGCCGACGCACTCGAACGGCTTGTGCCCGTCGATGCCGAGGATCTCCAGGTAGCCCGGGATCTGCGCCGGGTCGGCGAACAGGTCGGTGCCGAAGATCCGGACCAGCCGCTCCGGCGACATGAACGGCGCCATGGCCAGGAACACGAACCGGCACTTCGGGCAGTGGCCGCACCAGCGGGTGGTCGCGTTGCTCAGCTTGAACGCCTGGTTGCAGCTCGTCACCACGTCGTCGTAGCCGGTGAACCCGGCGAACAGCTTCGCGATGTGCAGCTCGGAGAGCGTGCGCAGCAGCGAGAAGTAGGGGTCGACCAGCCCGGCGTGCGCGGCCAGCGCGTCGCGCAGCAGCCCCTCGGCCTCGACGCCCTTCGACCACTGGTGGTTGATCTCGTGACCGTTCCAGATCAGGTTGGGGTCGGACGCCGAGCGCTCGTTGGACATCACCACCGGCCCGAGCCCGCGAAGCACCGCGGTGGCCACCGCGATCAGCGAGTTGATCGCCGTGACCGGGATGTGGCCGTTGCGCGCGCCTTCGGCGTTGAGCTCCAGCAGCAGCGGGTCGAGCCGGCGCCGGGCGGCCAGCGCCGGCGCCCCGGAGGCCTCGTTGACCGCCGTGATGATCGGGTTGGGGTTGACCGAGAACGGCACCGGGTCGAACCCGCCGCCCCGCAGCGTCTCCAGCGTGACGATCGAGTCCTTGCCGCCGCCGACCGCCGACAGCGGCCGTCCCTCGGTCAGCTCCGGCACCGCCGGGACCGGCTCGGCCGTGCCGGGCACGGCCGGGACCAGGGACAGCACGTGTGGCAGGTCGTTGCGGTAGGCGTACTCCGCGAGCCCCTTGGTGTAGATCGCCGTGATGTAGTCGACCACCGCGGTGGCGACCGGCGCGGGCAGCTCGAGCCGCGGCGGCGCGGCCGCCTTGTAGTAGCTGACGCCGGCGACCAGGTGCAGCAGCGACAGCACCCGGTGGAAGGCATCGAGCCGGGCCGCGGTGGGCGCCACCGCCGGCATCGGGAACGTGACGGTCTCCGTGAACGTGAGCGTTCCGGTCGGGCCGTCGAGCTCATAGTCGAACGAGGCGACACCGGTGGTCGGGTCGAACGACGAGGACGGGAACCGGAAGGTCGCCATCTGGCCGAGCTGGTCGTTGCGCACAGGCCATACTAGGTCGGCGTCCGCCACCGGGCGGCTCGACACCACGAGGAGCACCAGTATGAGGCTCGCCGACCTGCGGGGACGCCGGGTTGCCGTGTGGGGCACCGGGCGTGAGGGGCGGGCCGCCGTGCTGGCCGTCGCCGCTCACCAGCCGGCCGACCTGGTCGCCGTCGACGACAGCGGCAACTTCCTCAGCCTGCCCTGGGAAGGCCCGCTCGCCGCTGCCGCGCCGCTCACCGACCGTTACGAGGCGCTCGCCGCCGCCGACGTCGTGGTCCGCTCGCCCGGCATCCCGCAGACCCATCCGTGGATGCGCGAACTGCGCGCGGCCGGCGTTCCGGTCACCCAGGGCACCGCGCTGTGGATGGCCGACCACGCCGACCGCACCGTCGGCGTCACTGGCAGTAAGGGCAAGAGCACCACGTCGAGCCTGATCAGCCACCTGCTCACGGCGGTCGGCCGGCCCAACGTCTACGGCGGCAACATCGGCGTGCCCCTGCTCGACCTGCCCGGCGACGCCGAGCGCTACGTGCTGGAGCTGTCCAGCTACCAGTGCAGCGACCTGACCGACTCGCCGGAGATCGCGGTGCTCACCGCCCTGTTCCCGGAGCACCTCGACGCGCACGGCGGCGAAGAGAACTACTACCGCGACAAGCTCAACCTGATCGCTCACGGACCGAAAGCGATCATCTATAACGCGGCCGACGCACGCCTGGCCAAGCGGGTGCGGGACCGGCCCGGCGCGATCCCGGCCAACGATCCAGCCGGCTTCCACCTCGACGGCGACGACGTGGTCGCGCCCGACGGCACGGTGCTGTTCCCGCGGTCCGCGCTCAACCTGCCCGGCCGGCACAACGCCGGCAACCTCTGCGTCGCCCTCGCGGTGCTGACCTCGCTCGGCATCGACTGCGTCGAACGAGCTGACGACCTGCGGGAGGCGGCAAGAGACTTCGAGCCGTTGCCGCACCGGTTGGCCGAGATCGCCGACCCGTCCGGCCTCACCTTCGTCGACGACACGCTGGCGACCAGCCCACACGCGACAACCCATGCGATCGACGCGTACGAAGGCAAGCCGTTGACCGTGATCGTCGGTGGCAACGACCGGGGCGTCGACTACACGGTCCTGCGCGACCACCTCGAACGGCTCGACGCGATCACCGTGCTCGGCATCCCCGACAGCGGCCCGCGCATCGTCGACGCCCTCAAGGGCCTCGACCACGTGCACGCCGAGGTGGTCGACGACCTCGCGGCGGCGGTCCGCCGGGCCCGGGAGCTGACCCCGGCGGGCGGCGTCGTGCTGCTCTCGCCGGGAGCGCCCAGCTACGGCCAGTTCCGCAACTTCGAGCACCGCAGCGCCGTCTACGTCGAGGCGATCAGGGAATCCGCGCCTTCCTGAGTCCCGTCCCAGGTCGCGGTGTGCTAGACCGTGAGGATGACCGACGACCTGTTGGCCCGGCACCGCGCCGTGATGCCGAGCTGGATGCCGATTTACTACGCCGAGCCGCTCGAGATCGTGTCCGGTTCCGGGCGGCGGGTGACCTGCTCCGACGGCCGCACCTACCTCGACTTCTTCGGCGGCGTGCTGACCACCATGGTCGGCTACGACATCCCCGAGATCCGGGATGCGGTCGAACGGCAGCTCCGCACCGGCGTCGCGCACACCTCGACGCTCTACCTGATCCGTTCGCAGGTCGAGCTGGCCGAGAAGATCGCCCGGGTGTCCGGCATTCCGGACGCGCGGGTCTTCTTCACCAACTCGGGCACCGAGGCCAACGAGGCCGCGCTGCTGATGGCCACCAACCACCGGCGGTCCAACCAGATCCTGGCGGTGCGCAACAGCTACCACGGTCGGTCCTACGCGGCCATGGGCATCACCGGCCACCGGAGCTGGTCGTCGAGCTCGCTCAACCCGCTCCAGGTGAGCTGGCTGCACAGCGGTGACAAGCTGCGCGGGCTGATGTCCCGGCTCGGCACCGACGACCAGGTCGACGCGGCCGTTGACGACCTGCGCGAGGTGCTCGCGACGCAGACCGCGGGCGACGTGGCGGCGCTGATCGCCGAGCCGGTGCAGGGCGTCGGTGGCTTCGTGTCGGGGCCCGACGGGCTCTTCGGCGCGCTCAAGAAGGTGCTCGACGAAACCGGCATCCTGCTCATCTCCGACGAGGTGCAGACCGGCTGGGGCCGCACCGGCGACCACTTCTGGGGCTATCAGGCCCATGGCGTGGTGCCCGATCTGCTCACGTTCGCGAAGGGCATCGGCAACGGCTTCGCGCTCGCCGGCGTGGTCGGCCGGGCCGAGGTGGTCAACCAGGTGCCGGCGATCTCGTTCTCCACCTTCGGTGGCAACCCGATCTCCACGGCGGCCGGCAACGCGACCCTCGACTACGTGCTCGACCACGACCTTCAGGGCAACGCGGCGCGGGTCGGCGCGATCCTGCGCGAGGGCCTCCAGGCCGCCGTCGGTGACAGCCCGATCGTCGGCGAGATCCGCGGCCGGGGCCTGATGCTGGCCATCGAGTTCGTCCAACCGGGCACCACGGAGCCCGACGTGGCGGCGACCGTCCGGGTTTTCGAGGAGTGCCGCAAGGGCGGGCTGCTGGTCGGCAAGGGCGGGCTCTACAACAACGTGCTGCGGATGGGCCCACCGCTGACGCTGACCGAGGAAGAGGCCCGCGAGGCCCTGAACATCCTGGTCAACGCGATTGAGGTGGCAGCCGCCGCGTAACCGTTACCGCATCGAGAACCCCGCCGGAGAGCATCTCCGGCGGGGTTTCGTGTCCGTGTCGGCGCGTAACAGTTTGAAAACTTCACCCAAAGTCTTGACACGAAGGGGGGTTCAGTAAGAACTTTTACCACTAACAGTAAAGACTCCTTTTTGAAAGGCGGGACCCATGCTGGAGCGCGAGGCCGACTCGACCGCCACAGCGGTCGTCGATGCCTCGCCCGCCGATGGGGTCCTGCTCCGGGTGCGTGCGGGTCTTCCGGAGTTCACCGGCGCGTTGCAACGGGTGGCCGAGCAGGTGCTCGCCGACCCGGCCGCCGCCGCCCGCGCGACGATCGTCGAGCTGGCCGAGCGCAGCGGCACGTCGCCCGCCACGATCACCCGGTTCTGCCGGGCGCTGGGCTTCGACGGCTACGCCGACCTGCGGCTCGGGATCGCCGCCGAGACCGGGCGGGCCCGCTCGGCGGGCTGGACCTACGACATCGGCCGGGAAATCCAGCCGACCGACCCGCTCGACCGGGTGCTCGGGCAGATCATGGCCGCCGACACCCGGGCCATGCACGACACCGCCGCGCTGCTCGACCTGGCCGAGGTCGAGCGGGCCGCCGACTCGATCGCCGCCGCCACCCGGGTCGACATCTTCGGCGCCAGCGGCAGCGCCCTGGTCGGCGAGGAGATGCAGTTCAGCCTGCACCGCATCGGCGTGGCCGCGTGGGCCTGGACCGACGTGCACAACGGGCTGGCCAGCGCCGCGCTGCTGCGCGCCGGCGACGTCGCCCTCGGAGTCAGCCACAGCGGCGGCACCCGGGAGACCATCGAGATGCTGGCCGAGGCGGGCAGCCGGGGCGCGACGACGATCGCGCTGACCAGCTTCCCGCGCTCGCCGCTGGCCGAACTCGCCGACATCGTGCTGCTGACCGCGGCGCAGGCGACGACGTTCCGGCCCGACGCGCTCTCCGCCCGGCACCCACAGTTGGTGGTGCTCGACCTGCTCTACATCGCGGTCGCGCAGCGC
Source organism: Asanoa ferruginea (assembly GCF_003387075.1). Lineage (NCBI taxonomy): Bacteria > Bacillati > Actinomycetota > Actinomycetes > Micromonosporales > Micromonosporaceae > Asanoa > Asanoa ferruginea. The sequence continues at coordinate 8,418,071 of NZ_QUMQ01000001.1, read as the reverse complement.
ACCCACGACCGGGCGCACGCCTCCTTCCAGCGCACCGCGCAAGCGGTCGAGGGCCACAAGACGGCCAAGGGGGCGGCGTGACCATCTCCGCCCGCGGCTACGCCGACGCCGTACTCCCTCTGCTTGATGGGCTGCTCGACGCGCAGGCCGACGAGCTCGCGCGGGCCGCGGACCTGATCGCGGAGAGCCTGCGGGCCGGGGGAGTGCTCCAGGCGTTCGGCGCCGGCCACTCCGCCGCGTTCGCCGCCGACCTGGTCGGCCGGGCCGGCGGCCTGGTGCCGACCAACCGGCTCGACATCCACGACCTGGTCCTGCACGGCGACGCGCACCGCGACGTGCTCGGCGACCCCAAGCTCGAACGCGACCCGGGCATCGCGCACCAGATCTACGCGCTGGCCCGGCCGCAACCCAATGACGTGTTCGTGGTGGCCTCGCAATCCGGGATCAACGGCTCGGTCGTCGAGCTGGCGGCCCTGGTGAAGGAGCGCGGTCACCACCTGATCGCGGTCACCTCGGTGGCGCACACGACACGGGTGGCACCACGCCATCCGTCCGGTCGGCGGCTGGCCGACCTCGCTGACGTCGTGCTGGACAACGGCGCGCCGTATGGCGACGCACTGCTGCCGACGCACGACGGCGGCACGGTCTGTGCGGTCTCGTCGGTCACCGCTGCGCTGCTGGCGCAGTTGTTGACGGCCGAGGTCGTACGACGGTTCCACCAACTCGGAGAGGTTCCCCCTATCTACCTCTCCGCCAACGTCCCCGGTGGGGACGCGCACAACCACGCCCTCGAATCGCGATATGCCGGGCGCCTCCGGCGTACCGCTTGACCCCGATCTCTAATGAATCGAGGAGACAAGATGTCGCAACTCCCCGACAGCACGTCGGACCTCAGTCGCCGTTCGCTGTTGCGCGGTACGGCGGCCGCCGGTCTGCTCGCCACCCCCGCCGTCGCACTGCTCTCCGCATGCGCCGGTAGTTCAAGCGGGGACGACAAGGCCGACACCGGGGCCAAGACCGACGACAACCCGCTCGGCGTCGCCGACAGCGGCAAGGTCGACGTGGTCGTCTTCAACGGCGGTCTCGGCGACGCGTACGCCAAGTTCGACGTCACGGTGTTCAACAAGAAGCACGCGGGCGTCACGGTCAACCTGAGCTCGACGCAGAAGATCAAGACCGAGCAGCAGCCGAAGTTCAGCACCACCCCCGCCGACCTGATCAACAACGCCGGCGCCGACATCATGGCGCTCGACACCCTGGTCAACGAGGGCGCGCTGACCGAGCTCACGCCGCTGCTGGACGCGCCGAGCTGGGACGACCCCAGCAAGAAGGTGCGCGACACCCTGCTGCCGGGCACCGTCAACGACGGCACGTTCGACGGCAAGGTGTTCGTTCTCAACTACGCCTACACCGTGTTCGGCATGTGGTACAACCAGGCGCTCTTCGACAAGAACGGCTGGACCGCCCCGACGACCTTCGACGAGTTCTTCGCGCTCGCGCCGAAGATCAAGGCGGCCGGCACCGCGCCGTTCGCGTTCGCGGGCAAATACCCGTACTACATGCGCTGGGCCATCATGTCCTGGATCTGGATGTCCGGTGGCAAGCAGACGGTGGTCGACATCGACAACCTGAAGCCCGGCTGCTGGAAGACCCCCGAGGTCATGGCCGCCCTCGAGGCGACCGAGAAGCTGGTCAAGGACGGTTACACGCTGACCGGCAGCGCGACCCTGAGCCACACCGAGTCGCAGCAGGCGTGGCTCGATGGCAAGGCCGCACTCCTGCCGTGTGGCACCTGGCTGGAAAACGAGATGCGCCAGACCATCCCGTCCGGCTTCCAGATGAAGCTGGCCAACTTCTGGGGCGTCAGCGCCAACGACAAGGCCAAGGGTGCGGTGTACGCCGGTTCGGGCGAGAACTGGATCGTCCCGAAGAAGGCGGCCAACGCGGCGGCCGGCATGGAGTTCCTCCGTGCCATGCTCTCCGTCGAAGGTGCCGGCAAGTTCGCCGAGCTCACCAGCTCGCTCTCCTCGCGGGCCGGCTCGGGCGACAAGGTCACCAACTCGACCGCGCTGGTTTCGGCCGGTGAGGTCATGAAGAAGGCCAGCGGTGACCTGATCTCCTTCAAGCACCCCGACTGGTACGCCGACATCGACAAGGCGGAGCAGAACGCGATCGGCGAGCTCATGGCCGGCCGTATGACCGCGGCGAAGTTCGCCGATACGCTCCAGGCGGCCACGGACAAGGTGGCCAAGGACAGCTCCATCAAGAAGTTCACCCGCGACGCCTAGAACGGACCATCGAGATGCGGCACGGTAAAGCCCGCTTCGTCGCGAGTTTCCTGGCAGTGCCAGTGGTCCTGTACGCGTATTACGTGCTGTGGCCCTACATCCAGGACATCTTCTACTCGCTCACGAACTGGGGCGGCTACTCCGACACACAGGAGTTCGTCGGGCTGGACAACTACGTCCGGCTGATCCACGACGAGCTGATCCGCAAAGCCTTCTGGCATAGCGTGTTCTTCCTGGTCACCGTGCCGGTCTTCACGATCGCGCTGGCCCTGCTCTTCGCGTTCCTCCTCAATGTGGGAGGGCGCGGGAGCAGGGCCGGGGTCCGCGGCGTCTGGGGCTCCAACGTCTACAAGGTGATCTTCTTCTTCCCGCAGGTGCTCTCGCTGGTCCTGATCGCCATCATGTGGGGGGCCATCTACCGGGGTGACGGCCAGGGCCTGCTCAACGGGCTGCTGATCAAGATCGGCCTGGTCGACGCCGACAAGCCGTTGGCGTTCGTCGCCGACCCGACACCGTTCCTCGGCGTACCCGCGGTGCTCTGGTGGTTGCTTTTGATCGCGGTCTGGGGTGGCACCGGTTTCTACATGGTGCTGTTCTCGGCAGCGATGCAGTCCATCCCGAAGGACATCTTCGAGGCCGCGACGCTCGACGGCGCCTCCCGGGTGAAGACCTTCTTCCGGGTCACGCTGCCCCTGCTGCGCGACTCGGTCTCGGTCGCCTGGGTCTATCTGGGTTTCATCGCGCTCGACATGTACGCGCTGGTCTACGTGATGACGCCCAACCAGGGTGGGCCTGACAACGCGAGCGAGGTGTTCGCCTCGGTCATCAACTTCACCGCGTTCAGCAAGGGCCAGTTCGGCTACGCCTGCGCGATCGCCGTCGCCCTCGGCATCTTCACCCTGCTGCTGGCCGCCGTGCAGCTACGGGTCACCCGTCGCGAGCGGATCGAGTACTAGGAGTCGGCATGAGTACCGTCACCACGCCTCCCACGTCCGGCGTCGCCGGCGTGAAGCCGGCACCGGCCGGCAAGCCCCGCCCCACCGGCGGTCGCGCCTCGGCCGGCGACGTGGCCCTCAGCGGTTTCTCGCACCTGTTCCTGCTGGTGTGGGGCGCCATGGTGGTGCTGCCGCTGCTGTGGGTGGTCATGTCGTCGCTGAAGTCCGACGCCGAGATCATCAAGAACCCGCTGTCGCTGATCCCCGACTCGCTGCACTGGGACAACTTCACCCGGGCCTGGACCAAGGGCGGCTTCTCCGGCGTCTTCCTCGACACGGTCATCATCGTGGGCGGCGGCGTGCTGCTCACCATGCTGCTCGGTTCGATGGCGGCGTACGTGCTGGCCCGCTACGAGTTCCCCGGCAACCGGGTCATCTACTACCTGTTCCTGGCCGGCTTGACGCTGCCCGTCTACATGGCCGCGGTGCCGCTCTTCAAGGGCACCGAGCTGCTCGGCAACTCGATCCCGTTCCTCGGCTACAACCAGTACGTGATGCTGATCCTGGTCTACACGGCCTGGTCGCTGTCGTTCACGATCTTCTTCATGCACTCGTTCTTCCGCACGCTGCCCACGACAGTGGCGGAGGCGGCCCTGGTCGACGGCGCTTCGCACACCTCGCTGTTCTTCCGGGTCATGCTGCCGATGGCCAAGCCCGGCCTGATCAGCATCGGCATCTTCAACGTGATCGGCCAGTGGAACCAGTGGTATCTGCCGGTCCTGCTGATGCAGCCCGCCGGCGGCGAGGAGAAGCACGCGCCGATCGCGCAGGCCCTGATCGGCCTGTCGGTCAACCAGGGCTACAAGTCAGACTGGTCGGGCATGTTCGCCGGCATCACGATGGCGATGCTCCCGGTGCTCGCGGTCTACATCATCTTCCAGCGCCAGGTCCAGGCGGGCCTGACCGGAAGCATCACCAAGTAGTTGTCATACCGGTCGGGTTGAATAGGCCCGTGCTGGTAGCGGCGGTTCCGGGGGAGGGCGGGTCGGGTCGGCTTCTGCCGCTCGACGACGGGGGCCGCCCAGCCGGGGCCGCCGCGACCGTGCCATCCCTGGCCGCGGCGGTCGCGTCCTGGGAAGCGGCCGAAAAGCCGCGCTGGATCTGGCCGTCGACCATGGCGGTCTACCCGCCGCTGCTCGCCGCCGGGGTGCGGGTCGAGCGCTGCCACGACGTCGAGCTGACCGAGGCCCTCCTGCTCGGCTCCGAGGGCACCTGGGGCGCACCCCGCTCGGTGGCCGCCGCGCTCGCCCGGTTGCGCGGCACGCCGGTGCCGCCCGACCCACCACCGGTCACCGCCGAGCCACCCGGCGGCGGTCAGGACGCGCTGTTCGCGGCGCCCGCGGCCACCCCGTCGGTCACTCTCGAAGATCTCCTCATGGCATACGCGGACCAGCGCGCCAGAATGTCCGCCGTCCCGTCATCGCCGGGCCGCTTCCGCCTGCTGGTGGCCGCCGAGTCGGCGGGCGCCCTGGTCGCGGCCGAGATGGGCGCGGCCGGCCTCCCGTGGCGTGCCGACGTGCACGACGCTCTCCTGCGCGAGCTGCTCGGCCCCCCGTCGGCGGTCGGCGGCCCACCGGCCCGCCTGGTCAGCCTGGCCGCCGAGATCGCGGCGGCCTTCGGCGTCCGCCACCTGCACCCGGAGTCACCCGGCGAGCTGCTCAAGGCCTTCCACCGCGCCGGGGTCGACGTGCCCAACACCAGGTCCTGGACGCTGCAAAAGGTCGACCACCCGGCCGTCCCACCGCTGCTGGCCTATAAGGAGCTCTTCCGCATCTGGACGGCACACGGCTGGGCCTGGCGCGACGCGTGGATCCAGAACGGCCGCTTCCGCCCGGAGTATGTCCCCGGTGGCGTGGTCTCCGGCCGCTGGGCCAGCCGCGGCGGCGGAGCGCTCCAGATCCCCAAGGTGGTCCGCCGAGCGGTGATCGCCGATCCCGGTTGGTGCCTGGTGGTGGCCGACGCGGCCCAGCTGGAGCCGCGCGTGCTGGCGGCCGTGTCCGGCGATGCCCGCCTGGCCGCCGCAGGCCAGGCCGGCGACCTCTACGCCGCACTGGCGACCGACGCCTTCGCCGGCGACCGCGCGAAGGCCAAGGTCGCCCTGCTGGGCGCGATGTACGGCCAGACCGGCGGCGCCGCGATCCCGGCCCTGGCGGTGCTGCGCAGCAACTACCCGACGGCTTTCGACTACGTCGAGAGCGCGGCCCGCACCGGCGAGGGCGGCGGCCTGGTCCGCTCGTGGCTGGGCCGCACCTGCCCACCGTCGTCGGTGTCGGTCTCCCTGGCCGATGCCGGCTACGAGTCCGGCGACGGCGGCGCGCCGGACAGCGGCCGCTCCCGCGCCCGCGGCCGCTTCACCCGCAACTTCGTCATCCAGGCCACCGCGGCCGAGTGGGCCCTGGCGCTGCTGGCAACGCTGCGCACGGCGCTGGCCGGCACGCCGGCCGAGCTGGTCCTGTTCCAACACGACGAGGTGCTCGTGCACTGCCCGGCAGACCAGGCCGACTCGGTCATCGAGGCGGTCCACGCGGCAGGCATCAAGGCGACCGCGGCCTTGTTCGGCGACACCGAGGTCCGCTTCCCCATGGAGGCCTCGGCGGTCGAGTGCTACGCGGAGGCCAAATGACAGCTTCCGTTAGCTCGCGCGACGGCACGACCGTCGCCTTCACCAGCTCCGGCGCAGGCCCGCCGCTGGTGCTGGTCGGCGGCGGCCTCGACGACGGCACCGAAAACGCGTTCTTCACCCCGGCGGCCGACGCGCTGGCCGCGGCCCTGCCGACGGCGCGGCGGCTGGTCCTCGACCACCCCGGCCACGTGGCTGACCCGGCGATCCTGGCTCCCGCGCTGCGTCGCTTCTATCTGTCATGACGCCCTTCGCAGCCGTGGTCTTCGACTTCGACGGCCTCCTGATGGACACCGAGACCACGCTGGTCGAGGCATGGCGTGCCGAGTGGGCCTTCCACGGGCTGAGCCTCGACCTGACCGACACCTTCTGGCCCGGCCACGGCGGCGACATCACCCAGCACCGCCTCGACCGCCTGGGTGCCCTGGTCGGCCCTGGCTTCGACCGCGCCGCCAGCCACGCCCGTTTCCTGGCGCACCGGGAGCGTCTGCACCGCACGCTCGCGCTACGCCCAGGCATCGCGGCCTGGCTGACCGAGGCCCGCGCGGCCGGCCTGACCTGCGCGGTGGCCAGCAGCTCACCCCTGACCTGGGTCCAGGGCCACCTGTCCCGGGCCGGCGTCTTCGACACATTCAAGGCGGTCGCCACCGGCGACGAAGTGGCAGCACACAAGCCCGACCCGGCGATCTACCGCCTGGTCCTCGACCGACTCGGCCTACCACCAGCATCCGCCGTGGCCATCGAGGACACCCCACACGGCATCGCGGCCGCGCGGGCAGCGGGCATACCGGCGGTCGCCATCCCCAACCCCTTCGTCAAGGCCGCCGACTGCGCCGGAGCCAGCCTCGTGCTGTCCACCGCCGCGGACCTGCCGCTGAGCGAGATGCTCGCGTGCTTGGCCAGGACCGCAAGCGCTCCGCCTGCGCAGCCTCGGTAGCGGGCCGCTAGCGCGGCGCTCGCTGCGGGGCCGCCCCGGTTGCGCGGCGTGGGTCGCGGTGGTTAGCGCGGGGCTGCTTCGGGCCGCGTGTTTGTGCGGTCTCGGGGGTTGGGGGTGGTTGGCGCGGCGTCCGCTCGGGCCGAGCGCGGTTGGCGCGGCGTCCGCTCGGGCCGAGCGCGGTTGCGCGGCGTCCGCTCGGGCCGAGCGTGGTTGCGCGGCGTTCGCTCGGGCCGAGCGCGGTTGCGCGGCGTTCGCTCGGGCCGAGCGTGGTTGCGCGGCGTTCGCTCGGGCCGAGCGCGGTTGCGCGGCGTTCGCTCGGGCCGAGCGTGGTTGCGCGGCGTTCGCTCGGGCCGAGCGCGGTTGCGCGGCGTTCGCTCGGGCCGAGCGCGGTTGCGCGGCGTCGGTCGCGGCCGCTGCGCGGCGCTTGGTCCGCGCCGCCGAGCAGGTTGCGGGTTGCCCGCGGCAGCCACGCGGGGTCGGCGGCACCGCCGCCCGGGCGTGTCGCCTTGCCGGCGGGTGGTGTTGTCGCGCGCTACATGTTCTGGCATGTGCGTACATAACAAAACATGTAGGCGCGGACGACATCCCTCACCTCTGGTCCGACACGCCCGGGATGCGGGCTGAGCTGGCGTCAGATAGGCGACTGGCGGGGTGTGTGGGGCGGGTGGGTGTGGTGAGACTGGCGTTGTATCGATTCTGCTCGCCGTGCGGAGGCTGGCGTGGCTCGGATCGCAGGACTTGTCATTGCCGCCAGTGGCGGTCGGCGCATTGGCGGACCGGAGGCGTTGCTGCGGCGCGGCAACGCTCTGCTGGTCGACGCCGTGTGCGACGTCGCCCGTGAAGTTGGGTGTGCGCCGCTCGTTGTGGTGCTCGGCGCCGCCGCCAATCAGGTGCGCGGCACTGCCGCGCTCACCGGGGCGACCGTCGTCGTCGACAAGGCGTGGGGGACCGGCCTTGGCTCCAGTCTGCGGGTCGGGCTGGAGGCAGTCGAGGCGCTCAACGCTGACGCCGTTCTCGTGCTGACCGTCGACATGCCGGGGGTGACCGTCGAGGCGGCCCGGCGGGTCGCGTTGCTCCCGCATCCGGGTGCGCTGGTCTGCGCCACCTACGACGGGTTGCGCAGCTATCCGATGCTGCTCGGCCGCCAGCACTGGGCCGGTGTCAACACGCTGGCCAAGTCTGATGTCGGGGCGCGGCCCTACCTGCTCGCGCACAAGGACGAGATCGTCGACATCGCCTGTGACTCGATCGCCGACGGCAACCGGCTCGACAACCCGGAGCTGGTGGCCGCGTTCGGGCTCACCCGGCCCGCGGGGGAATGATTTCCGCCGCTGACCGGGGGTAAGCAGGTCAGATGGGTCAGAACGACACAGCAGACGAGCCGGAAGAGCCCAACGAGCCGAACGAGTTCGGGTTTGCCGGCGCCGGCACCGGGCCCGAGCCGAATCTCGCCCCGGAGGACAAGGCCGCCGAGGAGGGTGACGAGATCGCCGTCCCGGCCGGGGACATCACCGGGGCCATCGTGAGCGCGATCGAGGGCGATCGGGAAGCCGGCGACGACGACGAGAACGGCTAGAGCTCGAAGCGGGTGCCGACCGTGTTGGGCCGGGTTGCCGCGGGCATCGCGGTGGCCAGGGCGTGCTGTGCCTGCCACGACGTGCAGTGGGAGGGCACCAGCAGGGTCGGCGACTCCAGAGCCAGGGCGGCGACCGTTTCGTCGACCACCGGGCCGGCGCGGAGGTGGAAGCCGCCGAGGACGGCGTACACCTGGGTGATTCCGGTCAGTTTTTTCGCGTAGCGGACGATGTTGACCACGCCGGCGTGGCCGCAGCCGGTCAGGATGACCAGGCCCTTGCCGGCGACGTGGAGGATCATCGCCTGGTCGTCGTGGATCAGTGGGTCCGGCTGCCATGTGCCGTCGACGAACGCCTGGTGGTTGGGGATGCCCTGCTCGAACGGGACCGTGCGGTCGACCTCGCCGGTGATCAGGAGCATGCCGTCGAGGAGGTAGGACGGCTGCCGGCCCTCGATGATCTCGAAGCCGACGCCCTCAATCGCGGCGCGTGACGGTACCGGCAGCTCGAAGGCGCGGTCCGGGCCGGAGACCAGTCGGCGCTGGCGCCAGAAGTCGGGGTGCAGATAGACCGGCATGTTTGTCGAGCCCAAGCGGCGGGCGACCCCGTCGAGGCCCATCACGTGGTCGAAATGCCCGTGGCTGAAGACGATCGACTCGAACGAGTCCGGGCGCAGTTCCAGCCGGTCGAGGTTGCCGATCAGGCCGTCCGGGGTCACGCCCGCGTCGAACAGGATGCGCCGCGCGGCGCCGTCGACGCGGAGTTCGACCAGCGCGGAGAAGCCGTGTTCCGCCCGCAGGCCGTCGACGGCCTGGCCGGTCACCGAGATCGAGTCGGGCACCGGTGCGGCGCGGCCGCCGCTGCCGGCGGCACCCCAGCGGCGGATCGGGCCCTCGTCGGGCAGCAGCACGTCGGTGTAGTTGTCGATCAATGTCGTGACGTGCACGCCGTCGATCGGACGTAACGCGACGGACGCCTCCATCCAGCCATCATGCCGGAAATATGAGCTTATGGCCGGCGTACGGTGAGGATCAGGTCGGCCACCAGCGCGGTCCAGCCGGTCTGGTGCCAGGCGCCCAGGCCGGCCCCGTTGTCGCCGTGGAAATACTCGGGGAACGAGATCAGGTCGCGCCAGTCCGGGTGGGTCTGGAAGAGGTCGCAAGCGCCGTAGATCGGCCGCCGGCCGGTGCGGTCGCGGGTGAACAGGCTGATCAGGCGCCGGGACAGGTCGTCGGCGATGGTGTGCAGCGGCAGCTTCACGCCCGAGCCGGTCGGGTATTCGACCAGCAGGTCTTCGCCGAAGAACGCGCCGAACTCGCGGAGCGCGCCGATCAGCAGATAGTTGGTCGGCAGCCAGATCGGGCCGCGCCAGTTGGAGTTCCCGCCGAACAGGCCGCTGGTCGACTCGGCCGGCTCGTAGCCGACGGTGAACTCCTGCCCGCCGAGCGAGACCGTGAACGGCTTGTCGAGGTGCTGCCGGGACAGCGTGCGCAGCCCGTAGGGCGACAGGAACTCGGTCTCGTCGAACATCCGGGCCAGCATGCGTACGAGCTGTTCCGGCGCGACCATTGACAGCAGCCGCTGCTGCCGGCCGTCACCGGAGCGGCGCCGGCTGCCGACCACCAGGCCGTACTCGGGGCGGTTGTGCAGGAACCAGCGCAGCCGCAGCGAGAGTTCGGGCAGCCGGTTGATCGTCATGGCCGACAGCGAGGCCGTCGCGGCCAGCGGCAGCAGGCCGACCACCGAGCGCACCTTCAGCGGCACCCGCGAACCGTCGGGCAGCCGCAGCACGTCGTAGAAGAACGCGTCCTCGGTGTCCCACAACCCCTGCTCGTAGGCCCCCGCGGCGATGTAGGCGAAGTGCTCGAAGAACTTCGTGGCGATGTCCTCGTAGGCGGGCTCCTTGACCGCGAGCGTCAGCGCCATGTCGAGCAGGTTGAGCGCGTACATGCCCATCCAGCCGGTGCCGTCGGACTGCTCGAGCACGCCGGCGACCGGCAGCGCCGCGGAACGGTCGAACGGGCCCACGTTGTCGAGGCCGAGGAAGCCGCCCTCGAAGACGTTGTTGCCGGTGACGTCCTTCCGGTTGACCCACCAGGTGAAGTTGAGCAGCAGCTTGTGCATCACCCGGGCCAGGAAGTCGACGTCGCGGCCACCGTCGATCTCGAAGATGCGCAGCGCCGCCCAGGCGTGCACGGGCGGGTTGACGTCGCCGAACGCCCACTCGTACGCCGGGATCTGGCCGTTGGGGTGCATGTACCACTCGCGGAGCAGCAGGAGCAGTTGCTGCTTGGCGAAGGCCGGGTCGACCCGGGCCAGGGTGACGCAGTGGAACGCCAGGTCCCAGGCCGCGAACCAGGGGTATTCCCACGGGTCCGGCATCGAGATCACGTCGAAGTTGGTCATGTGCCGCCAGGCGCTGTTGCGTCCGTGCCGGCGGCCTGGCGGCGGTGCCGGCGAGCCCGGGTCGCCGTCGAGCCATTGCCGCACGTCGAAGTGATAGAACTGCTTGCCCCACATCAGCCCGGCGATCGCCTGCCGGAGCACCGCCGCCTCGTCGGCCGAGGCGCCGCGCGGGGTCAGCGTCGAGAAGTAGGCGTCGGCCTCGGTGCGCCGGTCGGTGAACACCGCGTCGTGCTCGGCGCCCAGCGCGAGGGCCGGCGCGCGGCGCTTGGGCCCGCCGGGCGGCCCGGTCGCGCACAGCCGCAGCCGGATGGTGACCGCCGACCGGGCCGGCACGTCGAGCACGTAGTGCAGCGCGCCCTTGGTGCCGGTGCCGCTCGGGTTGACCGTCGGCGCGCCCTGCACGACGTGGTCGTTGATGCCGTCCTTGGGGTATCGCGTGCCGCCGGGCAGGCCCCAGAGCCGCTTGGCGTTGGACTCGTTGTCGCAGAGCAGCGGGACCGGCGAGCCGTCGCCCTCGAGCACCAGGTCGCCGAGCACCCAATGGCTGCCGACCAGCCGGTTGTGGCCGTCGGCGGCCAGCGTCGGCACCGCGTCGCGCCCGGGCAGCCCCCACGACCAGGTGTTGCGGAACCATAGCGTGGGCAGCAGGTGCAGGATCGCCGGGTCGGGGCCGCGGTTGGCGGCGGTGATCCGCACGCACATGTCGGTCGGGCCGGCCTTGGCGTATTCGACGGTCACCGCCCAGAACCGGTCGTCGGCGAAGACGCCGGTGTCGACCAACTCGTATTCGGGCTCGTCGCGGCGGCGCAGCGCGTTGACGGCGACCAGCCGGTCATAGGGGAACGGGGCCTGCGGATAGTGGTAGCGCCAGCGCATCGTGGAGTGGGTGGGCGTGGACTCCTCGTACCACCAGTATTCCTTGACGTCTTCGCCGTGGTTGCCGCCGTCGCCGCCGAGCCCGAACATCCGTTCCTTGAGGATCGGGTCGACGCCGTTCCACAGCGAGAGCGCGAAGCAGAACGTCTGCCGGTCGTCGCAGATCCCGGCCATCCCGTCGTCGTTCCAGCGGTAGGCGCGGGACCGGGCGTGGTCGTGCGGGAAGTAGTCCCAGGCGGTGCCGTGCTCGCTGTAGTCCTCGCGGACCGTGCCCCAGGCGCGTTCGGCCAGGTAGGGGCCCCAGGAACGCCACGGCCGCGCACCACTGTCGGCCTCTGCCAGCCGTGCCTGTTCGGCCAGCACCTTGGCGTTCACCTCCATGTCACTGATCTTCCCTGATCATTCTGCGACGCCCGTGTTACGACCCGAGTCCACCCGAGTCCACTAGGGACCGCATCTTGCCCGATGGCGCGCCGGTAAACGACATATTTCGCGGCATTGAGGCGCATTTCGATCAGATTGCCCTAGGCTCCCAAACGACCCACTTGGCGCGCCGGCACCCGCTCGGGTGCCTATTGCCGTATGTCCAGGGTTGACCGCGAGGGGGCCGGGCCATGAAACGCACCGCCGACGTTCTCGACAACGGACCGGTCACCGGTCCGGGCATCAGGCGCGTCCTGATGCTGTCCTGGGAATACCCGCCGGTGGTGGTCGGCGGCCTCGGCCGGCACGTGCACTCGCTCGCCACCTCGCTCGCCGCGGCGGGACACGAGGTCACCGTGGTCACCCGGCACGCGGCCGGCGCGCCACTGGAGGAATACATGGAAGGGGTACGGGTGGTCCGCGCGCCCGAGGACCCGCCCAACTTCCCCCTCGCGACGCCCTCGCTGCTGGCCTGGACGATGGCCTTCAACCACACCCTGACCCGGGCCGCGCTGCGGGCCACCGAGACCGGCGAGTACGACGTCATCCACGCCCATGACTGGCTGGTCACGCACACCGCGGTCACTCTCAAGGAACACCTCGACCTGCCGCTGGTCGCCACCATCCACGCCACCGAGGCCGGCCGGCACCAGGGCTGGCTGCCCGACGAGATGAACCGCTGCATCCACAGCGTCGAGTGGTGGCTGGCCCGCGAGGCGTGCCGGATCCTGGTCTGTTCGTCCTACATGAAGTGGGAGGTGTCCCGGCTGCTGGAGTTGCCGGCCGAGCGGGTCGAGGTGATCCCCAACGGGGTCAACGACCGGGTCTGGCGGGCCGGCCCGCGGGCGGTCGCGACCGCACGCAAGCAGTTCGCCGGCGAGGGACCACTGGTCGGTTTCGCCGGGCGCCTGGTGTACGAGAAGGGCGTCCAGCACATCATCCGGGCCGTGCCGCGGCTGGCGTCGCAGCACCCGGGCCTGCGCGTGGTGATCGCCGGTGACGGCCCGTTCCGCGGCGAACTCGAGTCCGAGACGCACCGCCTCGGCATCCCCGACAAGGTCAGCTTCGTCGGCTTCCAGAGCGAGGCGACCCTGCCCGCGCTGCTCGCCGCGACCGACACGACCGTGGTGCCGAGCCTCTACGAGCCGTTCGGCATGGTGGCCCTGGAGGCGGCGGCCGCGGGTGCGCCGCTGGCCGTGGCGGCCACCGGCGGGCTCGCCGAGATCGTCGAGTCCGGCGTCACCGGCGTGACCTTCCCGCACAGCGACCCGGACGCGCTGGCCGGCGCGGTCGACTCGCTGCTCGGTGACGCGGTGTTCGCCCGCAAGGTGGCCAAGAAGGCGCGCACGATGGTGACCAAGCGATACGGCTGGTCCACGATCGCGGCCCGCACGGCGGCGGCCTACAGCAGCGCGATCCGCCAGTCACCGTCGTTCCTCACCCAGGAAGCCGCCGCGCGGATGGCGTACGGGCAGCCCAAGTTGGTCGTACCCGCGGGTAACTTGCTCGGTCTCGACGTGGCATAGCGGCTCGGTCCCATCCGCGGGACAATCACTCCATCGACCGGGGCTTCATCAACTCGGCTACGGTCACTATGGTTGATTCGCGGACCAACAGGGATCGGACGGTGTGCACCGGCTACTGATCGCCGAGCGTTACCGGCTGCTTGAATCGGTGGGCAGCGGGGGGATGGGTCGTGTCTGGCTCGCCCGCGATGAGATGCTGCATCGCGACGTTGCGGTCAAAGAGGTCCAACCACCCGAGTGGATGAGCGCCACGGAGCGTGAGGAACTCGGCCAGCGCACCCTCCGCGAGGCGCGCACCGCGGCCCGGCTCAGCCACCCCAACGTGGTGCAGATCTACGACGTGGTCTACGCCGAGGGCAGCCCCTGGATCGTGATGGAGTATGTCCGGTCCCGCTCGCTGCACCAGGTGATCGAGAGCGAGGGGCCGCTGGCGCCGGCCCGGGTGGCCGAGATCGGCCTCAAGATCCTCGACGCGCTCTGCGCCGCACACGCCCGCGGGGTGCTGCACCGCGACGTCAAGCCGCACAACGTGCTGATCAGCGACGACGGCCGGGTGGTGCTGACCGACTTCGGGCTGGCCACGTTCGACGGCGACAGCGCGGTCACCCGGGCCGGCCTGGTGATGGGCTCGCCGCAGTATGTGGCTCCCGAACGCGCCAGCGACGGCACCTCGACCGCCGAGGCCGACATGTGGTCGCTCGGCGCCACGCTCTACGCCGCCGTCGAAGGGCGTTCGCCGTTCTTCCGGCGCACCACGCTCGGCACCTTGACCGCGCTGGCCACCAGCCCGCCCGACCCGGCCAAGCTGGCCGGCCCGCTGCGCCCGGTGCTGACCGGCCTGCTGCGCAAGGATCCCCGGCACCGGCTCACCGCCGACGAGGTCGACCGCCAACTCCGCCGGGTGATCGACCCGAGCGTCAAGCCGCGACCGCGCCGGCTGCCCCGGCCCCGCCGCCCCGAGGGCGCCCCGGAGGTCGAGCCGTCGTCGGCACCGACCGTGGCGCTCGACCCTGACGGGCGGCCCCGGGCGGCCGCCTGGTTCGGCCGCGGCGTGACCGAGCACCTCGGCACCGGCCGGCGCGGCCGCAAGCGGGTCGCGGTGATCGGGGCGGGCCTGGTGGTCGCCCTCCTGGCCGCCGGTGCCGCCTGGGCGATGAACCGGCCCGACAACGACACGGTGGCCGGCGGAGCCACGCCCTCGCCCAGCGCGACCGTGCCCGCCGGCGGCGTCGGTGGTGGCCTGATGCCCTGCCAGAACCCCGGGAACGCGGTGACCAACCCGGTCGCGCCGGAGCCGGTGCCGGCGGGGGAGTTGGCCCTGAACGATGGCTTCACCTGGTATACCGGCTCGCCGGCCGGCTACCGCTTCGCGGCCGTGATCGGCTGGCGGGTCTACACCGAGGGCCTGACCACCACGTGCCTCTACAGCGGCGACTTCGAGCGGATGATGAGCGTGGAGGAACTGGTCGTGCGACCGAAGGACCCGGTCGCCTACTGGAAGACGATGGCGCGGCAGGCGCGGCTGCCCAACTACCACGAGGTCACGATCGAGCCGTTCGACGTGCTCGAGGGCGGCGCCGAGTGGCAGTTCGACTTCACCCAGGACAACGCGCCCCTCAAGGCCGCCCGCTTCCTCTACAACGACGGCGACCGGGCCTACATCGTCACCTGGATCTGCCCGGCCATCGACTGGAACGCGCGGCTGCTCCCGACGATCAAGCTCAGCTTCCGCCCGCCGGGCTTCGAGGCCCGGATCGCCGACTGATGCGCTTCGAGCAGCGGTTACGCGACGGGATCTCCGACGGCACGATCACCGTCGCGCTGCGCCGCTGGCGCCGGCCGCAGGTGGTCGCGGGCGGCCACTACCGCACCGGCCAGGGCATGGTGGAGATGCTCTCCGTCGAGCCGGTCGCCGCGTCGAAGCTGCGCGCCGCCGACGCCCACGCGGCCGGCTTCCCGACGCTCGCCGCGTTCCTGGCCGACGTGCCCGCCGGCGAAGGCCGGCTCTACCTGCTGCGCTTCCGCCGCCTCGACACGCCCGACCCGCGCAGTGTGCTGGCCGCCGACGCCGACCTCGACGACGCGGCCCGGGCCGCCCTCGACGCCCGCCTGGCCCGGCTCGACAAGGCCAGCCCGCACGGCCCCTGGACGGCCACCACGCTCGGCCTGGTCCGCGATCACCCGGGCGTACGCGCACCCGACCTCGCCGCGTCGGTCGGCCGCGACACCCTGCCGTTCAAGATCGACGTGCGCAAGCTCAAAGCCCTCGGCCTGACCGAGAGCCTGCTCGTCGGCTACCGGTTGTCGCCACGCGGCCGCGCCTACCTCGAAGCGGGCTAGGGCCAACCTCGGAGCGGGCTAGCCTCGAAGCGTGACGGGGGCAAATCACATCAGAACGCCCGATGACCGACTTCGGGTGTTCATCAGCTCCACGCTCCAGGAGCTGGCCCCCGAGCGCCGGGCCGTGCGCGACGCGGTGCTGGGGCTACGGCTGATCCCGGTGATGTTCGAGAGTGCCGCCCGACCCCACGCGCGCCGCGATCTCGTCGAGGCCTACGTGGCCGAGAGCCACCTCTTCGTCGGCGTCTACTGGCAGAGTCACGGGTCCACGCCTGGCGAACGCGACGGCGTCGAGGCGGAGTTCGACCTGGCCGGCGAGCTGCCGAAGCTGGTCTACGTCAAGGAGCCGGCGCCGGACCGGGAACCGCGGCTGGCCGCGATGCTCGACCGGATCCGCCGCGACGGGCGGATCTCCTACCGGACCTTCGCCACGCCGGGCGACCTGCGCCAGCTCGTCCGCGACGACATCGCCCTGCTGCTCAGCGAGCGGTTCGAGGCCGACGCGGGCGAACCGGCCGTCGAGCAGGCGTCGGTGCCCGCCCCGGCCACCCCGATCCTCGGCCGCGACGCCGAGATCGAGCAGGTCGGGACCCTGCTCACCGATCCGGGGGTACGCCTGGTCACGCTCACCGGACCCGGCGGGGTCGGCAAGACCCGGCTCGCCACCGAGCTGGCGACGACGCTGGCCGGCGCGTACCCGGACGGGGTCCGGTTCGTGGCGCTGTCCACCGTGACCACACCGGACCTGGTCGGCGCCATGATGGCCCAGGCGCTGGGGTTGCGCACCACCGCCGGCCGGCCGCCGATCGACGACGTCCAGGCCTATTTGCGCACCCGCGCCCTGCTCCTGGTCATCGACAACTTCGAGCAGGTCGCCTCGGCCGCACCGATGATCAGCACGCTGCTCGCGGCGGCTCCCCGGGTCACCGCCCTGGTGACCAGCCGGGCGCCGTTGCGGCTCACCGGCGAGCACACCGCCGAGGTGCCACCGCTGCCGCTGCCCGATCCGGAGAGCGACTACAGCGACGCGCGTACCGGCGCGGTCGGGCTCTTCGTCGAGCGGGCCCGCGCGGCCCGGCAGGACTTCGCGCTGACGCCGGAGACCACCCCGGCGGTGATCGAGATCTGCCGCCGGCTCGACGGTCTCCCGCTGGCCATCGAACTGGCGGCGGCGAAGGTTCGGGTCCTGTCGCCGCAGACGCTGCTGGCCCGGCTCCGCGAAGGCGTCAGCACGCTCGGCGGCGGCGCCCGCGACCTGCCGGTCCGGCAGCGCACCCTGCGCAACACCATCGCCTGGAGCTACGACCTGCTGGCCGACCCGGAGCGGGTGCTGTTCTGCCGCCTCGGCGTGTTCGCGGGCGGCGTCGACTTGGCCGCGGTCGAGGCCCTCCCGGACTCCGACGGCCTCGAAATGCTCGACGTCCTGGTCTCCAACAGCCTGGTCAAGCAGGAGCTACGGGAGGACCAGGCACGGTTCCGGATGCTGGACAGCATCCGCGAGTACGCACTGGGTCGGCTACGGGACATCGGTCGCTGGCACGAGGCGCACGCCGCGTACGCCGACTATTTCCTCGATCTGGCTCAGCGGCTCGAACCGCTGCTGGGCCGCGAGACGTCGGCGATCGCGCGGCTGGAGACCGAGCACGAGAACCTCAAGGCGGCGATGAACTGGTTCCTCGACGAGCGCGAGTGGGAGAAGGCGATCAGTTTCGGCTTCGCGCTCTGGGGATTCTGGTGGCTGCACGGCCACGTCGAGGAGAGCGCCCGATATATGAACCAGGTGGCCGACGAGGCTCGGGGGCTCTCCGAGGAGGCGACCGCGCGCCTGCGGGTCGGCACCGGCGCGACCGCCTTCGTCAGCGGCGACATCGACCGGGCGGAGTCCGACCTGGCGGCGGCGCGGGTGGCGCTGCGCGCACTCGGCGACGAGCAGAACGCGGCCCTGGCCGCCGGCATGCTTGGCATGATCGCCATGCGGCGCCAGCACTTCGCCCGCGCCCGCGAACTGCTCGAGGAGACCCGGCGGCTCGGCGAGCGCACCGGCGCCGACTGGGTGCGCTCGCTCTACTACAGCCAGCTCGGGCTGATCGCGCTCCGGGGCGGCGACACCCTGACAGCCGCACGGATCTTCCGGGACGGTCTGGAGACCGCCCTGCGTTCGCACGACCGGCTCGGCACCGTCACCAACCTCTACAGCCTCGCGGCCACGGTGCTGATCGACGGCGACCTGGACGCGGCCGAGCGCCATCTGCGCGAGGGGATGACCTTCGCCGCGGAGGCCGGCGACCGGGGAAGCGTGACGGTCTACCTGGCGGCGCTCGCCGACCTCGGCGCGCGGAGGGGCGAATACGCCCGCGCGGTCCGGTTGACTGCCGCCAGGCGAGCGCTGCGCACCTCGTCGGCGGCCTGGCTGGAGACCTATGTGCCGGACTGGCCCCGGGGCCTCGACGGCCTGCGGGCGCTACGTGAAAAACTCGGAGATCAGGAGTTCACGGCGGCCTGGGCCCGGGGCAGCGCGGACGATCTCCGTTCGGCCGTTGATTTCGCGATGGCTGGCCCCTGATTTCGGGGCAAACCGGACGAACGGCCAAGAGCAGGTCCGATGACTGGCCCCCGGGTTACGGTCGATGAAGCTAGGCGCCCCGGGGGGAGGACGCGCCATGTCCGATGTGGAGAGTCACGGCCCGGCGTTGTCGGGTCAGGAGACCGAACAGGTCCGGACCCGCGTACGCCTGTTGATCGAGCTCACGTCCCGAACGAACGAGTATCGCCGTGGCCTGAGCGCGGCGGCGCGCCGGCTCAGTCCGGAGGAAGCCGCGGTCCTGGTCGACCTCGAGAAGCACGGCATGCAGGTGCCACAGCTACACGACGTGCTGTGCGGCGGCCACGTGCTGGTCGACAACCCGCAGCTCTACGAAGACTGGCGGCACGCCAAGGGCGCCCGCGAGCGGATCTCCAGCCACCACAAGCAGATCGACAAGAAGCGCTGGCCCGACATCGGCATGCGCGGCTCGGTGGTGCGCGAGAAGCTGCACGGCCGGACCGCCGCGGGCACCTGGGTGCAGTTGGAGAAGACGCCGGCCGCGTTCGGCAAGAAGAAGCTGCCGAGCCTCGACGACCTGCGGCACCTGGTCGACTATTTCACTTACAAGATCACCAGGTCCAACGTCGGCCCGTGGGGCCTGTCCCGCAAGACCGAACGCCGGCCGATGTATCTCTCGCCCGACATCGCGATGCCGCAGAGCCTGCCCCCGGCGATCGCCGACTCGCTCGGCAACGCTCTCAAGAAGCTCGAGGAGGGCGACGACACGACGGCGGTCTCGGAGGACCTGGCCCGGCTGTTCCCGCCGCCCGAACGCGAGGACCCGACCGACGAGCTCGGCCGGTCGATGGCCAACGGCGCCGGCCGTGGGCTGTTCGGAAACTCCAACGTCTGGATCTCCGAAACCAGATCCGGTACGGCAGCCGCGATCCGCGGCCGAGATGGCGGGCACGAGTCACAGTCGGTGCTCGCGGAGATGGGGTTGTCGTGAGCAAAGCCGCAGAGGTTCCCGGAAATCTGGTCTCCTCCGTCGTCGACCTGGTCGACACCGGCCCGGTCCTGCTGGGCGCCTACACGTCGGCCGAGCTGACCGCCGTCGACGCGGTGGTCGACTTCCTGGAGGCCCGCCCGTCCGACGACGTGCTGGCCGAGGCGGTCCGCTCACTGGCGGCCCGCGAGCTGCTGGTGGCCAGCGACGGCGACGAGCAACTCCAGGTCCGCGGCGACCTGGGCATCGCGGTCGCGTTCCAGCAGCGGGCCCGGCAGGTCCTCGACGCGCGGGTCACCGGCACCGAGCCGGGCGAGCCGTGGCGGATGCTGATCCTGCCGCAGCCCGAGCTGATCACGCTGCTGATCCGGATCGACGCGCTCGGCGTACACGATCTCGGTCTGTTCCCGGCCGATGACGCCCTCGACCAGCTCGTCGAGTGGTTGCCGCGCGGCGACTACGAGAAGGGCGGCGACGCGGCCGAGGTGCTGGCGGCGAGCTCGCGGTCGGCGCTGGTGACGGTCACCGACTACACCTCGGAGGGTTCGGCCGAGACGGCGGGGGAGAGCGAAGACCTGGTGCTGGCCCGGCGCGGCGGCGACCTCTACGCGTTCGGCCGCGACGAAGCCGACCGCAGCCACCTGGTGCCGCGCCGGCTCGAGGACAACAAGGTCGACGACACGATCAAGGCGATGCTGGCCTGATCCCGTTTCATCGACGCGGGCGCCGGACCGGCGCCCGCGTCGGCGTGCGCGGCAGCGGCGGCATGGGTAGCTGTTCCTGGCGCCGCTTCAGCAGCCCGTTGAGGTAGAGCAGGGCCAGACCGAGCACGCCCATGTCGTCGAGGTAGATCGGGTCGGGCAGCAGGTCGACGGGGAAGATCGTGAAGATCAGCGCGCCGTAGAAGGCGACCTTGCCGCCGAAGCCCAGTGCGCCGAGTTGGTTGCGCACCTTCACCAGGCGGATCGCGAGCACGATGGTGCCGATCAGCGCCGCGATCAGGATGAGGCCGCCGACCACGATCACGGCAATCCACGCCTCACGCGACATAGCGCCACGGTAGCCCCCGCCGCCCGTTGGCGCGCGTCGATCAACCGCGGGTTGTGGCTCGCCCGTCATGGAGTTGTTTGCTCCCGCTGCCGCCGCGTTGCTTTGATCAACTCTCGGTTGTTCGAACGGGGGAGGCGCCGTGGCTCGACGGTCGTTGGGGCGGGGGTTCGGCTGGCTCTGGGCGGCGTACGCCGTGAGTGCCTATGGCTCGGGGTTGGGTTTCGGCGCTTTCCCGCTGATCGCGGTGCTGGTGCTGCACGCCAGCCCTGCGCAGGTGTCCGCGCTGGCGGCGGTCGGGCCGGCGGTGGGTGCGCTGATCGCGCTGCCGCTGGGCCCGTGGGTCGAGTTCCGCCGGAAGCGCCCGGTGATGATCGCGACGGATCTGGTCCGGTTCGCGGTGATGATGAGCATCCCGCTGTCTTACGCTCTCGGCCGGCTCAGCTTCGCCCAGTTGCTGGTCGTCTCGGCCGTGGTCGCGGCGGGCAAGATCGCGTTCAACGCGGCGAGCGGCGCCTACCTCAAGTCGCTGGTCCCACCCGCCGACCTGCTGGTGGCCAATGCGCGGTTCGAGTCGACGACGTGGAGTTCGATCGCGGTCGGGCCACCGTTGGGCGGTGCGGCGATCGGCCTGTTCGGCCCGGTGACCACTGTGGTCGGTGACGCGGTCAGCTACCTGCTGTCGGCGCTGGGCATCACCGCGATCGGCGGTCGCGAGGAACCGTCGCGGCGCACCGGATCGGGCCGGCTCCGGGCCGGCGACCTGCTCGACGGCTGGCGGCACATCCTGGCCCAGCCCGGGCTGCGCGCACTCTTCCTCAACCAGCTGCTCGTCAGTGGACTGATCATGGCCACCGAGCCGCTGCTGGCCGTGCTCCTGGTGGGCGAACTCGGTTTCGCACCCTGGCAGTACGGCCTCGCCTTCGCGGCGCCCTGCGTCGGCGGGCTGATCGGCTCGCGCCTCGCCCGGCGGGTGGTGGCGCGGTATGGCCAACACCGGATCCTGCGGGTGGTCGGCACGTTGCGCGCGGTCTGGCTGATCGGGCTGGCCTTCGTCGGCCCCGGCACGACCGGCCTCGTCACGGTGATGGTGGTCGAGTTGGCGATCATCATCAGCATGAGCCTGTTCAGCCCGGTGCTGGCGACCTATCGGCTCGAACACACGCCGACGGACCGCGTCGCCCGCACGCTGACGGCCTGGTCGATCAGCAGCAGCGCCAGCATCGCGCTGCTCGCTCTGCTGGCCGGCGTGCTGGCCAGCGCCACGAGCCCACGCACGGCGATCGCGGTCGCGGGGGTGCTGATCCTCGCGAGCCCGCTGCTGTTGCCGCGCCGCGAGCCGGCGGCCCCGGTCGCTGAGACCCTTGCCACGACCCACGCGCGCTAGAAGGACTCCCACCGCACGCGTGGTGTCAGCTCCCCGGTGGCCACGTAGTGCCGGATCGCGTGTCGAGCCAGGGCCACGTCGATCCACAGTCGCCGGGGGACTTCGCTGACCTGACCGCCACCGGCGAACTGGACGACGCCGTCGTCATCTGCACTGCTGACCTGGCAATCCCAAGGCTCGTCGCGCGTCCACTGCACGACGGCCGCGGGTCCGCCGATGACGATGCTCATCGAGGTGCCGTCGCCCGGGTCGACGCTTACGTCGAAGGGGTCCTGGGCCTGCGCGGTCAGCGCGTCGAGCAGCTGATCGAGGTCGTCGACCGAGGCCACGGCTGCGGTCTCCAGCCGGTCGGTGGACCCGGCGAACCACTGCGCATGGCAAAGGCAGGGAGCGTCTGCATTCCCTGCCACTACCAACATATAGCGCATTGGGGGGCTTGCGGCAAGGGCGGGGGCATGGCGCAGAATCTCCGGCGGATGCCAGAACCTGGGGAAATCAGGGATTCGCGCGCTTTCGGGGGTTTTCGATGTTTGACGTGATCATTGCTGGTGGCGGACCGACCGGCTTGATGCTGGCCGGCGAGGTGCGGCTGCACGGGCTGCGGGTGGTCGTGCTGGAGAAGGACGCCGAGCCGACCCCGGTGGTCCGCTCGCTGGGCCTGCACATGCGCAGCGTCGAGATCATGGACCAGCGCGGCCTGCTGGAGCGCTTCCTCGCGCACGGCACGCAGTTCCGGGTCGGTGGCTTCTTCGCCGGCCTCACCAAGCCGTGGCCCGACCGCCTGGACACCGCGCACGCCTACACGCTCGGCATTCCGCAGACGATCACCGACCGCCTGCTGGCCGAGCACGCCGTCGAGGTCGGTGTCGAGATTCGCCGCGGCGCCGAACTGGTCGGCCTCGGCCAGGACGACGACGGCGTGACCGCCGAACTGGCCGACGGCCAATCGGTGCGCGGGCGCTACCTCGTCGGCTGCGACGGTGGCCGCAGCACCGTGCGCAAGCTGCTCGGCGTCGGCTTCCCCGGCGAGCCGAGCCGGGTCGAGACGCTGATCGGCGAGATGGAGCTCGGCGTTCCACTGGAGACGATGACCGCGGTGGTGACCGAGGTTCGCAAGACCCACCTGCGGTTCGGCGCGATGCCCCTCGGCGACGACCTTTACCGGGTCATCGTGCCCGCCGACGGCGTGTCCGACGACCGTGCGACCCCGACGCTCGATGATTTCAAGCGGCAGCTCGTCGCGTTGTCCGGCACCGACTTCGGAGTGCACTCGCCGCGCTGGCTGTCGCGGTTCGGCGACGCCACCCGGCTGGCCGAGCGCTACCGGACCGGGCGGGTGTTCCTCGCCGGCGACGCCGCGCACATCCACCCGCCGACCGGCGGGCAGGGGCTCAACCTCGGCGTGCAGGACTCGGTCAACCTCGGCTGGAAGCTGGCCGCCGCGACCGCGGGGTGGGCGCCGGAAGGGCTGCTGGACAGTTACCACACCGAGCGGCATCCGGTCGCCGCCGCCGTGCTCGACAACACCCGCGCGCAGATCGAGCTGATGTCCGTCGAGCCCGGTGCGCAGGCGGTGCGCCGGCTGCTGTCGGAGCTGATGGACTTCGAGGACGTCAACCGCTACCTCATCGAGAAGATCACCGCGATCGGGATCCGCTACGACTTCGGCGACGGGCCCGACCTGCTCGGCCGGCGGATGCGCGACCTCACGCTGAAGCGGGGCCGACTCTACGAGCTGATGCGCGGCGGCCGCGGGTTGCTTCTCGACCAGACCGGCCGGCTGAGCGTGGCGGGTTGGGCCGACCGGGTCGACCACGTCGTCGACGTCAGCGAGGAACTCGACGTGCCCGCGGTGCTGCTGCGTCCCGACGGCCACGTGGCCTGGATCGGCGACGACCAGCGGGACCTGACCGACCACCTGCCACGGTGGTTCGGCGCCGCTGCCTAGAGGTCGGCGGTCGCGGCCGTCTCCCGCTGGGCCTCGACGTCGGCGAGGCGTTGGCGCAGCGCGCCGGTCATCAACGTCCACGCGTCCGACCCGAGCACCAGCCGGCGGGGCGGCTCGGGGGAGTCGGCCGCGGCGATGATCGCCGCCACCGTCTTCTCCATGCTGTCGGTCAGCTGCTCCACCGGCACCGGTGGCCGGTCGGCCGGGCCGCCCCGGTAGGGCCCACTGACCGGCACCCGGGTGGCGGCGTCGAAGAAGCCGGTGCGCACCATCCCGGGCTCGATCAAGGTGGTCGCGATGCCGAACGCCGCCACCTCGGTGGCCAGCGCCTCGTAGAAGCCCTCGATGCCCCACTTCGCCACGTGGTAGATCGAGAACGCCGGGAACGCGATCTGCCCACCCATGCTCGACATCTGCATCAGCCGCCCGCCGCCCTGCGCCCGCAGGCCCGGCACCACCGCCCGGGCCAGCTGGATCGACGCGGTCAGGTTGGTCGCGATCATCTGGTCGATCTGCTCGTCGGTCAGATCCTCGGCGACGCCGAACACGCCATATCCGGCGTTGGAGACGACCACGTCGATCCGCTCGTGTTCCGCGAAGGCCGCATTCAGCACGGTACGCAGCTCCGCCGTGTCCGTGACGTCGAGCGCCCGGCGCCAGAGCCGCTCTCCGTGCCGCGCCGCGAGATCGTCGAGTTGACCGGGTTGCCGCAGTGTCGCCGCGACCCGGTCACCGCGTTCCAGGGCCTGCTCGACCAACTCCCGCCCCATTCCGCGGGACGCACCGGTGATCAGCCAGGTCTTCGCCATGTGCTGTCTCTACCCCTGCCGGCCCAGTCCATCCGCGCGAGCGTGGCCGGGTCGGCCACACCCTCGATCTCGGTGATCCGGCCTTCGACGACGGTGAACATCAGCAGCGCGACCGGCGAGCCGTCCGGCCCCCAGGAGACGATCGCCGGCCGGCCGTTGACGAGCGCCTCCCGGCCCCGGGTCGCCGCGGCGGCCGCCAACCGCGCGCCCGCGGCCACCTTGGTGGCGCCGAGGACGACGACCGCCCCGCCGGGGGTGTCCACGGTCAGTTTCACCTCGGGGTCGAGCACCCGCAGCAACCCCTCGAAGTCGCCGCCCCGGGCCGCCGCGAGGAAGGCCTGGACCACCGCCCGCTGCTCCGGCCCGGCGCCGGCGGGTGGGTCGGTCGCGCGTACCTTCCGGCGCGCGCGGCTGGCGAGCATCTTGGTGGCCGCGGTCGACTTGCCGAGGATCTGGCCGATCTCGTCGAACCGCACGCCGAACAGGTCGTGCAGCACGAACGCCAGCCGCTCGCTGGGCCCGAGCGACTCGAGCACGACCAGCAGCGCGAGCCCGACCGAGTCGGCGAGCGCCGCGTCGTCGTCGGGGGCCTGGCCGTCGTCGAGCGTCACCACGTACTCCGGCAGGTTTGTCTCCGGGTGGGCCTTTCGCGAGCGCAGCACGTCGAGGCTGATCCGCCCGACCACGGTCGTCAGCCAGCCGCCGAGGTTGGCGATGGTCTCCGGGTCCTGGCGGGAGAGCCGCAGCCAGGCCTCCTGAACGACGTCTTCGGCGTCGGCGTGCGACCCCAGCATGCGGTAGGCGACCGCGCGCAGCCGGTCCCGCTGGGCCTCGAACGCCTCGACCACCGGGTCTGTCGACATCTGGTTACCTTCCCTGGAGCCGCTCCGTCATGGGTGATGACGAGCCGAACGGGGCTCGGGTAACCGATGAAGGAGCAGTTCCGATGGAAGCACGGATGAAGAGCGCGGCGAACCCCGACGTGTTCACCGCGATCAAGCATCTGCACAAGGCGATCGCCGCCGGGGGAGTCGACGAGCGACTGCTGTCGCTGGTGCACCTGCGGGCCAGCCAGATCAACGGCTGCGCGCCGTGCGTGTTCGCCAGCATCGCCAGTGCCAGGAAGGCCGGCGAGACCGAGGACCGGCTGCACCACGTGGCCGCGTGGCGCGAGACACCGTTCTTCACCGACGAGGAGCGGGCGGCGCTCGCCCTGACCGAGGCGGCGACCCGACTCCAGGACGGCGCGGCGGGCGTGACCGACGAGATCTGGGACGCGGCCGCCGACCAGTTCACCGAGGAGCAGTTGTCGGCGATCATCCTGGAGATCGCCACGACGAACTTCTTCAACCGGATCAACCGTACGATCCGGGAGCAGGCCGGCAAGACCTGGTGAGCCTCAGGCGAAGGTGATGATCGACCGCTTGCTGGACTGGCCATGTGCCATGGCGTCGAGCGCGGCGTTGGCGTCGCGCAGGCCGATCGGCGTGAAGTCGGGCAGGATGCCGTGCGCGGCCGAGAACGCCAGCGTTTCGCGGGCGTTGTGCGGCGAGCCGGACGGGTTGCCAAGGGCGTGCAGGCGGTTGAGGACCAGCGGATCGGTGGCCAGGCTCAACGGCTCCGGGCTGTAGCCGCACAGCACCAGGGTGCCGTCAGGCGCCAGGCCGCCGAACGCCGCTGAAGCGGCCGCGGTGGACGGTGCGGCGTTGAGGATGATGTCCGCACCGCCCTCCCAGGCCTTGAGCGCGTCGGCCGGGTCGGCGTTCTGGGTGGCGATGAACCGCTCGGCGCCGACCTCCCGGGCCGCCGCCTCGCCCCTGTTCGACCGGCCGACCGCGGCGACCCGCGCGCCCATCGCCACGGCGTAGCGGATGGCCAGCGTGCCGAGCGTGCCGCTGCCGCCGATGACCGCGACGCGCGAGGTGGGCCTGATCCCGGCCTGCCGCAGCCCGTTGAACGCGGTCAGCCCCGCGCACATCAGCGGAGC
The DNA here is from genome assembly GCF_003387075.1 of Asanoa ferruginea. NCBI lineage: Bacteria > Bacillati > Actinomycetota > Actinomycetes > Micromonosporales > Micromonosporaceae > Asanoa > Asanoa ferruginea. The sequence continues at coordinate 8,391,378 of NZ_QUMQ01000001.1, read as the reverse complement.
CGCGCCGACCGGGTCGAGCGCGTCCGGCAGCGGCGAGACGAAGCCGGCCTTGAGCACGGCGTACTCGGCGTAGCCGCCGTCGAAGTCGATGCCGGTGAAACGCTTTCGCAGGCAGAGGATCTGTTCACCGCGTACGCAGTAGTCGCAGTGACCGCACGAGTCGCCGAGGATCTGCGCGCCGACCGGAGTGCCGACGGGCGGCCACGCGACGCCAGGACCCGTGGCCGCCACGACGCCGGTGATCTCGTGGCCGGGGATGTTCGGGAAACGGGCGTGGGGCCAGTGACCGCGGAGCACGTCGAGGTCGGTGTAGCAGACGCCGCAGGCCGTGATTTTGACGAGCACCTCGCCCAACCCGGGCTCTGGCACTTCCCGCTCGGCGAACGCGAGCGGCTCGTTGACCCCCGTGGCGATGGCCGTCTGCATGAGCGCCATCACCGGTTGTACCCCGGCCGGCGGTGACTACGCGTCCTTCACGAATACGATCCCGTCGGTGTTGGTTACCTGGGCCGGGTCCAGCGGGGCGTAGCCGAACCAGGGGGAGACGCGCGGAAGCAGAGTGTCGAAGCCGCCGGCGTCGACGATGAAGCGGTCGTCGGGAAGCGCGTACAGCCGGCCTTCGATCGTGTCCGGGGGTGGGGTGTCCACGCCCTGGTCGCGGAACGTGCCGAGGGCCGTGGCCAGGAAGCGATAGCCGTCGCCGAGGTGGGCGTTGACGATCGCGCCGGCGCTCCACCAGCGCGGCCGTAGGTCGCCCATCCGCATGCTGCTCCGGTTGCGCTGGAAGTGCGCGTTGTGGCCGTTCGCCAGCACCGGGCCGCGGTCAGCGAGGGCTAGCAGGTTGGCCGCCATCATCGAGTCGCGCACGCTCAGCAGCCGTGCCATGCGGTTCGGCGACGGGTCGGCCATCCAGCGGTGGTAACGCAGCAGGCCGGTGGCCGTACGCGCGTGGAGCCGTGCCTCCGCCATCCCGGCCGAGTCGGGCGTCTCGGCGTCGAGGAGAGTGACCAGGTCGTCGGCGAGCAGTCGCAACTGGTTGGCCTCGGCCGTGCGCCCCACGGACTGCGACGGGTCCATCATCGCGGCGGGGTTGGTCCAGCGGTCGTCGGCGCCGAGCAGGTCGTCGAGGGCATCCGCGGTGTGCGGCGGATCGGCGAGGTAACCGTGCAGCGCCATCAGGGACTGCCGCGGGCTGGCCGCGGCGTGGATCTCGAGCGGGCCGTCGAACCCGGCGAAGCGCACCTGCTCTTCCGCCGGCCGGGCATCGTTGTGTGCGCGCATCCACCGCACCAGGGAACGGTTGCCGGGGAAGGCGCCCCACTCGTGGCTGAAGCCGCGCGCCAGGACGTCGTCGAGGACGCCCGCGCCCGAGGTCACGTAGTCGTCCACGATCCGGCCCATCAGGCAGTCGCTCTCGATCGCGATCGTCCGGTAGCCCTCCTGCTCGACCAGGTGCCGGAACAGGTCGTTACGCAGTTCGAGCAGCACGTCCGAGCCGTGGGTGGGCTCACCCAGGGCGAGCAGCCGTGGCCGGGCCGGGAACAGGTTCAGCACTCCGGTGATTCCAACAGTCATACCCATCAACGGTATCGTTGAACTGACGGTTGAGACTTCTCGGCGATGGTGAGCGCAGGGGTGACGCCAAACCTTCAAAGGCCCGTAGACCTGGCTCGCGCGCACGGCGTGTCGACCCAGGCGGTCCGCAACTACGAGGCGGCCGGGATCCTGCCGCCGGCCGACCGCACCCCGAGCGGCTACCGCACCTACACCCAACGGCACGCCTTGGCCCTGACCGCGTTCCTCGCGCTCGTGCCCGGCCACGGCCATCAAACGGCAACGGCGATCATGGCGGCCATCAACGGGTACGCGATCGAAGAGGCGCTGACGCTCATCGACCGCAGCCATGCCCAGTTGGTCGACGATCGCCGCACCCTGCACGCCGTCGAGGCCGCCCTGCGCGACCTCGCGCCTGTCACCCCGGAGCCGGCCGGCGACACGTTCGTCGGCCCGCTGGCCCGGCGGCTCACCATCCGGCCGGCGACCCTGCGCAAGTGGGAACGCGCCGGCCTGGTCCAGCCGCGCCGCGACGCGCACACGGGCTACCGGGTCTTCAGCGCGGCCGACGTACGCGACGCGCTGCTGGTCCACCAACTCAGGCGGGGTGGCTACCGGCTCGACCAGATCGCCCCGCTGATCGCCCAGGTCCGCTCGGCCGGCGGCGTCGCACCGCTCGAGTCGGCGCTGCGCGACTGGCACGCCCGCCTCTCGGCCCGGGGCCGCGCCATGCTCGCCGGCGCCGCCGCCCTGGACGCCTATCTGGGCTGACGTCGGGGGTGTCGGCGGCTCTGCGGCGCTGGCACACTCCCGGTGTGCTGCCACTGGATCAGCTCCTGAACGAACTGCGGGACCTCCCGGCGAAGGCCCGGCCGCCGGTGTGGGTGCTGCGCAGGTTCTTCGAGCTCGGCGAGGTCAGCGAGCCGCCGACGGTGGAACCTCCACGCTGGTTGCGACCGGCCGTCGTCGAGGCGCTGGAATCCGTCGCGGAAGGCTGGCCGCAGAGCGACTTCTTCGGCGCCGTGCGGATGCTCGAGCGCTTCGGCCTGGTCACGCTGGAGCACGACGACACCTACGTGCTCGCCATGGTGTCGTGCCTCGGCGATCCGTGGGAAGGCAGTGTCCGGGCGGACGCGCTGCGCCGCGACCCCGAGCTGCGCGACCTGGTGTGGCGGGTGTTCGAGGTCGAAGGCGGCGGCGAGGTCAGTCTGGCCAATGTGGACAAATTTAGTGCGCCCGACGCGTCCTGGACACAGACCTTCCTCACGCTCGTCGCCGACGGCACGCTCCCGCGCGACCGAGTGCTGCGGAGCTGCCTCCAGGCGCTCGGCCGCGACTTCAGCGCCTACCGGGCAGGCTGGTTCTCCGGCACCTACCGGGGCCTCGAGCCGACGGCGGCCGAGTGCGTCGCGGACCAACCGCTGCTGCTGCGGCTGCTCCACTCGACGGTGCCGGCGACGGTGTCGTTCGCGGTTCGCCACCTGACGGTCGTCGCCAAGGCCGGTGCCCTCGACGACGAGGACTACGTGGCCGAGTGCGCCGCCGCCATGGTGGTCCCGGCCAAGTCCACGGCCCTCGGCGCCATCAACCTGGCGGCCGCGGTGGCCGGACGACGGCCCGACCTCGCGCCCGCCGTCGCGGAGGCGATCGGCGCGGGACTCGGGCACGCCCACCGCGACGTGCAGTCCCGGGCGTTGGCGGTGCTGCGATCGCTGGCCGCGAACAAGATCGTCGAGGCCCGGCTCGACGAGTTGGAGCCCAGCGTGCGCCGCGCCGCCGCGGAGTGGCTCGACGTGCCGGCCGCGCCCAGCCCGCCGGTCGAAACCGCCGCGGCCGTGTCCCCGGCCGGCCCGGCAGCGGCCGCGACAGTGGCCGAGCGCGGCGCGCGGCTGCTCGCGGGCCACCTCGACGCGATGGACGTCGAGATGTTCCTGGCCGCGTTGGCCGTCAACGACACCGCGGGGCTCGACGCCTTGCACAAGCAGGCCGCGAAGATCCTCTCCGACCCGCGGTGGCAGGGGAGCCTGCGGCAACACCTCGCCGGGCTGATAGCCGCGAAACCGGTCACCGGTCCGGACACCTTCCTCCGCCGCCGGCTCGCCGAGGTCGGCCACGTGCTGAAGGGCCGGCGGGCACCGGCCCCGCTGCTGGCCACGCCGACCGACCCGGCCGGCTGGCTGGATCCGCGCGTCTTCGTCGACCGGCTCGCCGCCAACCCCGACCCGCCGCCCTTCGACCTGGCCGCCGCGTTGCTGCGCCTGGCGCCCGAGGGCCGAGCGGACGCGCTCCGGTCGGCCCGCACGCTGCCGGGCGAGCCGGGTGCCGTGGCCCGCTACGCCCTCGGTGGCGAGCCGGCCGAGCTGACGACCCCGGCGCTGTGGGTCGCGGCGGCCCGCGCGCGTGCGCCGCTGGCCGACGACCCACACCTGCTCGCCGCTGGACTCGACCAGGCGGGCCAGGGCCGGCCCGCGACCTACGGGTTGCTGTTCGAACCGGAGCATTACCAATACGAGGGCCGGGCCCGCACCTACTACCGCCCCTCGCTGGAGGTGACCCCACCGGGCGCTGTCGAACAAGCCGACCAACCGACCGTCGTCGCCGTCTGGGTGAGCGGGCCCGGCACGTCCAGCGTGTGGCAGGACCTGGATCCCGACTGGATCCCGTGGCACGCGCACATCTGGCCGCACGACGCCGAGCCGTTCTTCGCGGTGCGCCTCGACGAGGTTCTGCGGGCCTCGACGTCCTATCCGATGGTCACCTACGGGACCACCGAGACCCTCGACGCCCTGGTGACGCACCCCGGCCGCCTCGGCCCGATGGCGGCGGCGACCCTGGCGGCCAGCCTGTCGGCGTCGGAGGTGCGGCACCGGGTGCTGGCCGCCGAGGCGTGCGCGCGGCTCGTGCCGGCCGCCCGCATCACGGCCGCCGAGTTGGCGACCGCGATGGCCGGGCTGGCCAGGCACTGCACCGCCACCCGCTGGGCCACCACCCTGCGCGACGCGGCGCGGATCGGCCCCGACGCGGGGTCGGCTGTCATCGACGTGCTCGACGACCTGCTCCCGCGGCTCGGCGCTGACCAGCCCGGCCTGCACGCGCTGCTGGAGACCCGCTACGAGGAGGCCGTGCGGCTGGGCCGGCGAACCGTGAGCGGTCCCGCCACGACGTGGCTACAGGCTCTTGCCGGCAGTTCCAAGGCGGCCCGCACCGCCCGGCTCATCCTGGCCGAGGCGACAGCGACATGAGCGACGACATCGCGTACGCGTACGCCTATCGCCACGAGTCCACGGTGAGCCGCTCGTCGGTGCTGCTCGCCACCTCCGGCGGCGCGGCGCCGCATCCCTACTTCTTCGACGGGTTCGTCGAGCGGGCTGAGATCGTCGCGGTGGCCCTGCTCGTCGTCGCCCGGGTCGCCCGCACCCGCTTCTACACGCCGCCGGGCATGCTCGCCGCCGTCCTGCGCTCGGCCGACCCGGTGGTGACCAGCGACGGTGAGCGGTTGCGGTTCGAGAGCTTCTCGGCGTGCTGCGGTGTCTACTGCCGGCTCGACCTGCTGCCCGACGGGCTCGACCGGCCGCCGCTGGCGTCCGGCACGACCAATGTCGACTTCAACCCGCCGATGCGCGACGCCCTGGCCGGCGTCGGCGGGATCGACCCGGTCCGCGTCGCCGTTGGCGCCGACGAGGTGCGGGTCACCACGCTCGACGCGTCGGTGGTGGAGCGGCGCGTTCCGCTGCCGGCCCGCTGGGTCAACGGCTTCGGGGAGGTGCAGGCGGTGGCGGCCGGGATGCGCCCGCGGCTGGCCACCTCCGGCGTCGCGCTGCGCCGGTTCCTCCAGGCGCTGCCGCGTACCCCACAACGCGGTGTGCTCTTCGCCGTGCCGTCGGCGGGTGGGCTGCGGCTCGCGTCGCGGCCGTCGACCGACGCCGTGCCGGTCTCGGCCGTCGAGCGGTTGCGGGTGGTCGAGCCGCTGCTGCGCCACGCGTCGGCCGTGCGCGTCTACGCGCCACCGGGTGCCGGGGAGGCGGCCAGCGCCTGGCAGGTCGACCTGCCGGGAGCCCGGATCACGGTCACCCTGAGCCCGAGCGCGAGCCGCGGCTTCTCCGGCGAGGGCGGGCTGCTGACCGACCTCGCCGACGCCACCGCCGCCGAGGAAGCCGCGACCACACTGGCGGGGGCGAGCGGGCCCGCGCTGACCTATCTGGCGGCCGCCGGCCGGGTCGGCTTCGACCTCGCCACCGGCACGTATTTCCACCGGGAGTTGCCGTTCCGCCCGGCCACCCTCCAGGCCCGGCACCCGCGGCTGCGCGATGCCCGGGCCCTGGTCGAAGGCGGCCACGTCGACCTGCGCAGTGCCGACGCCCTGGTCAACACCACCTACGTCGTGCGGTCCGCACCGGACGGCGACCGCTGCACGTGCCAGTGGTTCGCCACCCACGGCTCGAGCCGCGGGCCGTGCAAGCACATCCTCGCCGTTCGGATCGCCCGCGGTTAGCTAGTCGAGGCCACCGGGTCGTGCCAGCCGCCGTGGCTGGCGGCCAGGCGTTGTGCCTCTTCCGGGCCCCAGGTGCCGGGGGCGTAGCGGTGCGGCGCCGTCGTGTCTTCGAGCACCGGGTCGACGACCGCCCAGGAGGCTTCCACGCCCTGCTCCGTCGCGAACAGCGAGGCGTCACCCACCAACGCGTCGCCCAGGAGTCGTTGGTAGGGCGGCAGGTCGAAGTGGGACGGACGCTCCACGGCCGCTAGTTCGACGTCGTTGGCGTGCATCGATTCGCCCGGCGCCTTCACGGTCACGCCGAACGCGATCCCGCCGTCTGGGCTCAGCCTGAACCGCACGTAGTTGGGCGGGTGGCCACGATCTGTCCCGGCCAGCGCCGCCGGCGGCCGGCGCAGGCGGATCACCGCCTCGGTGGCCGTCACGGGCAGCTTCTTGCCGGCCCGGATGAAGAACGGCACCCCGGCCCAGCGCCAGTTGTCGATGTGGGCGCGCAACGCCACAAACGTTTCCACTGTGGAGTCAGCGGCGACGCCGTCTTCGTCGAGGTAGCCGGCGAACTGCCCGCGGACCACGTCGTTGGGACGCAGCGGCGGCATGGCCCGCAGCACCTTGGCCTTCTCCGGCCGGATGTCCTGATGGCCATACCCGCCCGGCGGTTCCATCGCGAGCAGGCTCAGCACCTGGAGGAGGTGGTTCTGCACCACGTCGCGGATCACGCCGGTCTTGTCGTAGAACGCGCCTCGGCCGGCGACCCCGAACGTCTCCGCCATGGTGATCTGCACGGAGTCGATGTAGAAGCGGTTCCAGAACGTCTCGGGGAAGGCGTTGGCGAAGCGGAAGTAGAGCAGGCCCAGCACGGCTTCTTTGCCGAGGAAGTGGTCGACGCGGTAGATCGCGTCTTCGGGGAAGATCTGGTGCAGCAGGGCGTTGAGCTCCTGCGCCGACGCCAGGTCGTGGCCGAACGGCTTCTCCACGACGACCCGGCCGCCCTTGGCGAAGCCGGCGTCGCCGAGCGCCTTCGCGACCGTGCCGAACAGCGCCGGCGGGATCGCGAGGTAGAACAGCGGTGCCTTCGCGGATCCCAACTGTTCGCGGAGCTTCTGGAAGGTGGCGGGGTCGCGGTAGTCGCCGTCGACGTAGCGCAGCGCGGCGACCAGCGGGCCGACCGTCGCCTCGTCGGTGATGCCCTGCTCCGCCAGGCTTTCCCGGGCCCGCTGGCCCAACTGTTCGTCGTTCCAGCCGGCCTTGGCGACCCCGATCACCGGCATGTTGAGGCGGCCGTCGGCGATCAGGCCGGCGAGGGCTGGGAAGATCTGCTTGTAGGCCAGGTCGCCGGTCGCGCCGAAGAACACCAGTGCGTCGGAGTTGCTCACCCGGTCAGCCCTTCAAGGCGCGGTAGCGACGGATCAGTGCCGCGGTCGAGGAGTCGAGGTCGGCCGACACGTCGCCGGTGCCGGTCAGCTCTGGAGTGATCTGCACGGCGAGGACCTTGCCGAGCTCGACGCCCCACTGGTCGAACGAGTCGATGCCCCAGATCGTGCCCTGGGTGAAGACGCTGTGCTCGTAGAGCGCGATCAGGGCGCCGAGCAGCCGCGGGCTGAGCCGCTCCGCCAGCAGCACGTTACTGGGCCGGTTGCCCTCCATGACCCGGTGCGGCACGACATCGGCGGCGGTGCCCTCAGCGCGTACCTCCTCCTCGGTCTTGCCGAACGCCAGCGCCTGCGCCTGTGCGAACACGTTGGAGCTGAGAATGTCGTGGTGCTCGCCCAGCGGGTTGAGGGTCTTGCCGAACCCGATCAGGTCGACCGGGATGAGCCGGGTGCCCTGGTGGAGCAGTTGGTAGAAGCTGTGTTGCCCGTTGGTGCCCGGCTCGCCCCAGTAGACCGGCCCGGTGTCGTAGTCGACCTGGCGCCCGTCGATGGTGACGTGTTTGCCGTTGGACTCCATCGTGAGCTGTTGCAGGTAGGCCGGGAACCGCTTCAGGTATTGCTCGTAGGGCATCACGCCGACGCTCTGCACGCCGAAGAAGTTGACATACCAGACCGTGAGCAGGCCCATCAGCGCCGGCAGGTTTTTCTCCAGCGGCGTCTCGCGGAAGTGCTCGTCCATCTCATGGAACCCGGCCAGCAGGTCGGCGAAGCCCGCCGGACCGACCGCCAGCATGGTGGACAGGCCGATGGCGGAGTCCATCGAGTAGCGGCCGCCGACCCAGTCCCAGAAACCGAACATGTTGGCGGTGTCGATGCCGAACTCGGCGACCCGCTCGGCGTTGGTGGACACCGCGACGAAGTGTTTGGCGACCGCGGCCTCGTCGCCGAGTTGGCCGACCACCCAGTCGCGTGCGGAGTGGGCGTTGGTCAGCGTCTCCAGCGTGCCGAAGGTCTTCGAGGAGATGATGAACAGCGTCTCCTCGGCGGACAGGTCGCGGGTCGCCTCCACGAAGTCGGTCGAGTCCACGTTGGACACGAACCGGAACGTCAGGTCGCGGTTGGTGTAGTGGCGCAGTGCCTCGTACGCCATCACCGGTCCGAGGTCTGATCCGCCGATGCCCACGTTGACGATGGCGCGGATCGGCTTGCCGGTGTGGCCGCGCCAGTCACCGGACCTGACGCGGTCGGCGAACGCGGCCATCCGGTCGAGCACCTCGTGCACCTGCGCCACCACGTCGACGCCGTCGACCACGAGCGAGGTGCCCTTCGGCATCCGCAACGCGACGTGCAACACCGAGCGATGCTCGGAGGTGTTGATCGGCGCACCGGAGAACATCAGATCGCGGCGTTGCTCGACCTCGCACTCGCGGGCCAACCCGATGAGCAGCCGCAGCGTCTCGTCGGTGATCCGGTTCTTCGAGTAGTCGAGGTAGAGGCCCGCCGCCTCGGCCCGCAGCCGCTCGCCGCGCCCCGGATCGTCGGCGAAGAACTCCCGCAGGTGTCGACCGCCGATCTCCGCGTGGTGCGCGGCCAGCGCTTTCCAGGCAGGACGCTCGCGGAGCGGCATCGTCGACATCGTTCCCCCGATCGGGTCGGACGGCTGCGTCGGTGGGTGGGGTCACCCCGGAGCGAGCCCCGCCCGATGTTACCGGCGCGCCACAGCGCTGCTGGCGGTTCGCCACGCCGACGGAGCGCGTGCGACAACCATCACCACGATGCCCACGGCGGCCAGCGCGATCGAGAAGACGACGATCGCTCCCGGTAGCCCCCACGCGGTGGCGGCCAGGCCGGCAAGGGTGGCGACCAGGCCCTGGCCCAGGTAGCCGACCAGGTAGAACGAGGAGATCAGGGCGGCCCGGTGATGCGCCGGTGCCTCCCGCTGGATCAGGCCGATCCCACCGAGCAGGGCGAAGCCCATGGCGGCACCGCCGAGGATCTGCGACGCGAGGTAGAGCGGCAACGAGTGGTCGAGGCTGGACGGCACGAGGGCGGCCAGCGCCAGCACGCCACTCGCGCCGCCGAGCATGATCGACGTCCGTGGTGGCAGCGAGCGGAACAGCAACGCCACGAGCCCGATGACTCCCGACGAGATGCCCAGCAGCAGCCCCTGGACCAGCACGTTGTGCGTGTGGATGAGGTCTCGGGAGATCTGCGCGCCGAGCGACAGGATGATCGATCCGAGGCCCAGGCCGCTGAAGATCGAGAGAGCCGCGGCGGCGAACGCGGCGCGGGTCCCGGCCGGCACGGCGATCGGGCGCGGTCGCCAGCGGACGCCGGCTGTCCGGCGCTGTCCCGGCCCGAGGGCCACCCAACCACCGACCAACAGCGACAAGATCAACATGACGAGGTACGGCAGTCGGGTCGGCCCTGGCGCGTACTGCACGAGCGCGCCGCTGACGATCGAGGCGCCGAGCAGCCCGACCGAACTGCCGATCGTGTTGACCGCGCTCGCCCGGGCCGGCGATTTCGAGCGGTTGAACTCCACCAGGGCCGCGCTGGCGGCGCCGACGGAGATGCCGGTGCCCGCCCCGGAGATCCCGCGGCCGACGTAGAGCCAGAGCTCGGACGGTGCGAACGTGAACACGATGGCGCCGAGGCCGATCAGGGCGGCACCGGTGAGCATCGCGAAGCGCCGCCCGAGCACGTCGGAGACGCTGCCGAAGATCAGCAACGCGATCACGAGCAGGGTGGGGTAGACCGCGAAGATCGTCGTCGTCGTGACCGGCGAGAGGTGCCATCGGGCCCCGTACACCGGATAGAGCACTGATGGTGCGGTCCCACCCCATTGACCCAGGGCGATCACGCTTCCGGCCGCCCAGAACGGCGCACGTCGCATTCGCATCGGCCCACCATCTCCGGGTAGGGGCATATTCCCCTAGTGATTACGGGCACATGCCCCTAATTCTCGGCATGGTCGTGCCCCGGCGGTGGTTGGCTGTTCACGTGGAGCTGCGCGAAGAGACGACCCGGAAGTGCTACGCCACGGCGCTGCGCATGGCGTCGCGCCGCCTGACCTCGCTGTATGACGAGGTGATGGCGCCGGCCGGCCTGCGGTCGACGCAGTTCGCGATCCTCGGCGAGCTGGCCCGCGGCGACGGGATGACGATCAACGAGCTGGCCCGCGCGCTCGTGCTGGACCGCTCGGGGGCCGGGCACTCGTTGCGGCCGCTCGAGCGCGACGGCCTGGTCAGCATGACCAAGGGCACCGCCGACAAACGCAGCGTACGCATCACCCTCACCGACGAGGGTCGCCGGCGCTACGAGCAGGCGACGGTGCTGTGGCACTCGGCTCAGGACCAGGTCGCCGAGGTGCTCGGAACGGCGGTGGCCGACGAGCTCCGCGCCCAGCTCAGCGACATCGCACAGGACGACCGGCTCACCACCCGGTGAGCCCTGGGAAGGACATGTCAATGGCAAACGTACTGATCGTGCTCAGCGGTGCCCGGGTCTGGACCCAGACCGACGGCACCCAGCACCCGACCGGCTTCTGGGGCGAGGAGTTCACGGCGCCGCACCGGGTCCTCTCGGACGCCGGCGTCGCGATCACCATCGCCACCCCCGGTGGCCGGGTCCCGGTCGTCGACGCCCGGAGCCTGACGGTCGAGGCCAACTTCGGCGACGCGGAGAAGGCGGCCGAGGTCGCCGACTACCTAGAGGCGACCAGTCACCTGCTGGCCGCACCGGTCCGCCTGGAAGACGTGAACCCGGCCGACTTCGACGCCGTGCTGGTCCCCGGCGGCCACGGCCCGATGCAGGACCTCGCCGTCAACCCCGACATGGGCCGGGTCCTGGCGACGCTGCTACCCGACCCGACCAAGGTCGTCGCGGCGCTCTGCCACGGCCAGGCCAGCTTCCTGTCCGCCGGAAACCCGGACGGCAGTTGGCTTTTCAAGGGCCGCACGCTGACGGGCTTCAGCGACGACGAGGAGCGGCAGGCCGGGCTGGCCGACAACGCGCCCTGGCTGCTGGAGAGCCGGTTGCGCGCCGGCGGGGCGGCCTACGAGTCGGGCCCGGCGTGGGGCACCTACGTCGTCGTCGACGGCAACCTGATCACCGGCCAGAACCCGGCGTCAGGCGAGGCGGTCGCCGAGGCCGTCGTGAAGGCGCTCGCGAGCTGACCAAAGACTCCGTGCTGGCCGCGGCTGCCCCCCACCGCGGCCAGCACGGTCGTACGCTGCGGCGGTGAGCGCCGACGATCGGTTCGCCCGCGTCACGACGGCCTACGACCAGACGGTGTTCGGCGGCGACGCCAGCGGTCTGGCCGAGGCCGAACGCGGCCTCGACGCGGTGGAGGCCGACGCCGCGCTCGCCCGCGGCCGCATCCTGCACGCGCGATTTCTCGACGAGCGGGCCCGCTCGTCACCGTCTGAGGACCCGGCGGAGCTGCCGCTGTTCGAGCGCGCCGCCAAGCTCTACCAGGCGTTGGGCGACGTACGCGGCGAGGCCGAGGCGTTGTTCTGGATCGGCTGCCTGCACCAGGTCATCCGGCGTGACAACGAGACCGCGGTCCCGCGACTGGAGCGATCCCGCCAGTTGGCCGCGCAGGCCGGCGATTCGCTGACCGAGTCCGAGGCGTTGCGGCACCTGGGTGTCGCGGCACACCAGGCCGGTCGTCTCGACGAGGCGCGGGAGCGGCTGGAGGAATCGTCCCGGCTGCGGCGCGCAGCCGGGTCGCTGCCGTTCGTGGCCGCCAACCTGGTCGGGCTGGCTTACGTCGCCGCCGCACAGCACCGCTCCGCGGACGCGGCAGCGATCCTCGACGAGGCCGACGCGATCGCCCGGGCCCACGCTGCCCACGCCATCGTCCGGCAGATCGATCAGGCCAGAACCGAGATTGCCGCTGAGTGAGGTGGCCGCGCGTCGGCTCACTCACTAGGGCGATCACCCGTCCGGCTCGCTGCGGAGCTGTCGTCAGCCAGATATGTGGATCGCGCGGCGGCCCAGAAGGCCCGCGTCCGGGGGTTTGTGAAGATCGCCGGCGTAGCGGCTCTGAGCTCCTGCTCCGCGAGACCACCGACAACGAGAGCCATCTTCAGGTACGCAAAGATCATGCTGATGTAGGCGACGACGCGGGCCTCGTCGCCGCGACCTGCGTTTGCAGGCGTTGTAGCCGCAACGACGACAGCACTCCGAAGAGGGCGATCGCGGCGAGCAGCCGATGTTGCTGAGCTTTTCGAGATCGTCCGCCTCGGCCGTGGCTAGCCACAATGTGAGGGCTAGGGAAGCGACGAGCGCTACCGACGTGGCGGCTACCCGCCTGACGGTTCGGGAAGATCGCCATGGACCATTCACTGGGAACTCCAAGGATGTGACTGGCTGACTCCAGAAGAACACCGCCGGTCAATGAAGGCTTCGTCGGAGGGGTGGAGTCCGTGACCGCGACCTTGGTCGAGCTGGATGACGGTGTGCGGCTGCGCACCTGGACAGTGGGCGACCCGACCGCGCAGCGGGCGCCGGTGGTCATGATTCACGGCGGTCCTGGGGTGCCCGACTATCTCGCACCCGTCGCCGACCTCATCACCGACCTGTGTCTGGTGCATCGCTATGACCAGCGCGGCACCGGCGGGTCGCGCTGGGAAGGCGAGCACACGATCGCCCGCCACGTCGCGGATCTGGTGCGGTTGCTCGACGTGTGGGGGCACGAAAAGGTCGTTCTGGTCGGGCATTCGTTCGGCACCAATATCGCCAGCTATTTCTTGCTCGCCCATCCCGAGCGGGTCGCCGGGCTCGTGCTGATCGCCGGCCCGTTCCTCGACCCCTGGCGCGAAGCGGACCTGGCGGCGCAGCGCGCGCGCCGCACCGATCGGCAGCGGGCCAGGCTCGACGAACTCGGCGCGATCCAGGCCCGCACCGACGCCGAGGAGATCGAGTTTCTCGCGCTGTCCTGGTGCACCGACCACGCCGACCGCACCCGGGCGTGGGATTGGGCGCTCGCCTCGGCCCGGACCCTGCGGCCCGTCAACTATGCGATGAACAGCCAGCTCAACGCCGCGAAACGGACCGACCCGCTGGAGTCGCGGGTGGACGACCTTCGCGAGCGCCTACCGCCCGGCACGGTGATCATCGGTGGCGCCGGCGACAGCCGGCCGGTGGCCGCGCTGCGGCGGCTCGGTGCCCGCCTCGGGTGCGAGGTCGTCATCATTCCGGACGCGGGGCACAACCCATGGCTCGAGGCGCCGGAGCTCTTCGCTACAGCGCTGCGCGACCGCGTCGGTGCCCGATCCGCCGCCACAGCAGCCAGGCCGTGCCGAGGAGGGCGATGGCCGCGAGCGCGGTCAGCAGCGTGGGCCAGGGGCCGCCGCGTTGTGGGCGGCCGGCGTCGCGGACCGCCAGGTCGGGCAGCAGGCCGGTGGCGAGGTGCAGGTCGAAGAGCTGGCAGGTCTGGGTGTGCAGCTCGCAGCTGTGACCGGTGTCGAAGCGGGACAGCGTGCGGCGGGCGCCGGTGTCGCGGTGCACCTCGACGATCGCCGCGTGGCCCACTGCGTCGATGGTCGCGACGATCACCATCTGCGGCGTACGCCAGCCAAGCAGTTGAACGACGTCTTTGACTGCCGTCGGCGGTGGTGTGCCGTCGGCGGTGAGGGGCACGAAGGCGAGGTCGCCGTTCTTCCACAGGAAGGTGCCGTGCCCGGTGTCGCCACCGCTCCTGCCGTTGAAGGGCCCTTCCGCGAGCCAGGGCACGGTGGCGAGGAACTGGCCGTCGGGGGACCAGCCGACCTCCGCGGCGAGTTCCCGGCCGGCCGGGATGTCGACAGTGGCCTGCTCAGCGCCGCTGAGGTCGATCAGGTGTGCCCGCTGGCCGACCTGCACGGCGACGCTGCGGCTGTCCGGTGCGAACGCCGCCGTCCACGCCGGTTGCAGGGTCGGCACCTCGGTGCTGCGCCCGGTCTCCACGTCGAGAATCCGCAGCGTGCCGGTCCGGGCGACCTCGGCTTCGACGACGTTGACGGTGCCGAACTCGCCGGTGTTGCGGAGGGGTGCGGCGCTGTAGGCGACGTAGCGGCCGTCGGGCGACCAGGCCAGCAGCCGCACGCCGACCGGCGCGCCCAGCGGGATCGACCGGCGCTCCCCGGTGCCCAGGTCGACGAGAAGCAGGTCATCGGTCGCGCCGCGGTCGTCGCCGAGCAGGACCTTGGTGCCGTCCGGGGCGAGCAGCGCGGACGGGCGGTCGCGCTCCTCCATCGCGTCGACCCGCCGGTAGGTGTCGCGGTCGGCGCCGACGACCAGCGACTGGAACATGTTGAACAGCTCGCCGTTGCCGTAGCCGTAGAGGGCGATCGCACGGCCCGGCGGCGCCTTCGCGACGGTGCTGGTGAGGGTCGAGTACCCGGCGAGGGTGTCGGGCAGGCTCGGCGTCGTGGCCGGTGCGGCGGTCTGAAACGGGACCACGGAGGTAGCGAGGCTGGCGAGGAGCAGCACCGCGAGCGCCGCCAGCGCGGTGGTGCCCAACCGCCGGCGACGAACCGAGCGGCGCCCCCGGGCGAGGGCGGTCTCCAGGTAGCCGGGCGGCAACGGCGGCGTCGGCTCGTCGGGCAACGTCGCGAACAGTTCTCTCATGCCGTGTCCGCATCCTCGGGCTCGTGGTTCGGCAGCAGGCGACGCAGCGCTTTGATGGCGTACGAGGTCTGGCTCTTGACGGTCCCGGTCGAGCAACCGAGGATCGCCGCGGTCTGCGCGACGTCGAGGTCTTCCCAGTAGCGCAGCACGAGCACGGCCCGCTGCCCACGGGAGAGCCGGTCGAGCGCGGCCCGCAGGTCGATCCGGTCTTCCGCACCGGCCAGCGGCACGGTCGCGCGTTCGATCACCTCGGCCACGGGCTGGAGGCGGCGCGACCGTTTCCGCTCCGCCAGGAAGGCGTGCACCAGCATCGCCCGGACGTAGGCGTCGAGCGAGTCCGCGGCGGCCGCCCTACGCCAATGCACATAGAGCGCGACGAGGGTGTCCTGCACGAGGTCGTCAGCGGCCGGCCACTGCCCACACAGCCGGTAGGCGAGTTGGCGCAGGCGCCCGATCCGCGCCCGCACGTACTCGACGTAGTCCTGTTCATTCCGCAACCCGGCCTCCCACCCCAATAGGAGTGGTAGCGACCCCGTTTCGGTTGTGCCCGGCTACGGACGTGTTGGTGCGGCGGCTTCGAGGTCGTCGACCGTGCCGGACATGATCGTGCGGAGGTGCTCGGTGATGTGCTCGGTCGGCCAGTCCCACCAGGCCAGGGCCAGCAGGCGGGTCACGGTCTCGTCGCTGTAGCGCCGGCGGATCAGTCGCGCGGGGTTGCCACCGACGATGCCGTAGTCCGGGACATCGTCGACGACCACCGAGCCCGAGGCGATGATCGCGCCGCTGCCGATGCGTACACCTGGCATGACCATGGCTTGATAGCCGAACCAGACGTCGTGGCCGACCACCGTGTCGCCCCGGCCGGGCAGGCCGGTGATGAGATCGAAGTGGTCGGCCCACGAGCCACCCATGATGGGGAAGGGAAACGTCGACGGGCCGTCCATGCGGTGGTTGGCGCCGTTCATGATGAAGCGGACGCCCTCGCCCAGGGCACAGAACTTGCCGATGACCAGCCGCTCGGGACCAAAGTGGTAGAGCACGTTCCGGGTCTCGAAGGCCGTCGGATCGTTGGGGTCGTCGTAGTAGGAGAACTCGCCGACCTCGATCAGCGGCGACGTGACCAGGGGTTTGAGCAACACCACGCGTGGCTGGTCGGGCATGGGATGCAGGACGGTCGGATCGATCACTCGGGCCCCGGGTCGTCGAGGTCCGCGAGGATGCGCCGGGCGGTGGCTTCGTCTTCCGGTGCGACGATGACGCGTACGCCGTCCTGTTGCAGCTGCGGCTCCTGCCCACCGACATCGTCCGCGATGAAGGCCGCCCGCAGGCCCTGGCTGCGCAGCAGGCCTACCGCCAGTTCGGCCTCGATGCGGCTCCTGACGATCGCCACGGTGACCGGCCCACTATCCACGCCATCGACACTAGGCCGGCACGGCGCCGGACCCAAGCGAGATCAACGCAAAATCTGGGCAAAGCGGGCGTACGATCGGGATTGTGATCGACACCGACGAGTTGGCTCGGCGCAACGCTGAGTTCGTCGCCAGCGGGGTGTTCGCCGATCTGCCGCTCCAGTCCACCGGCAACCTGCGGGTGATCGGCTGCGTCGACCCGCGGGTCGACCCGAGCATTGTGCTGGGTCTGACGTTCGGCGACGCCGTGGTGATGCGCAACATCGGTGGGCGGGTGACGCCGGCGACCCTGCGTTCGTGGGTGATGCTGGCCAAGGTCGCACAGGCGCGCAGGCCGGGACCGCCCCAGCCGGGAGGGCACCTGGTCGTCCTGCACCACACCGACTGCGGCATCAGGGATCTCGCGGCCTACCCCGAGCAGCTGGCCGAGTATTTCGAGATCCCGGTCGCCGAACTCGAAGGCAAAGCCGTGATGGACCCGCGGGCCTCCGTCGCAATGGACGTCGAACTCATCAAACGGGCGCTCCCGCCGGGGCTTCCCGTGTCCGGACTGGTCTACGACGTCCACACCGGACTCGTGGAAACCGTTGTCGCACCCACGGGGCGGTGACCGGCGTGGCACAGCTCAACGTCAGTAAGGAGTCGCCGTCGTTCTGGCGCGTCTCGTTCGACAACCCGCCGGTCAACCTGTTCGACGCCCAGACGATCATCGAGACGCGCGCTCTGATCGACGCGGCCGAGAAGGATCCCGCGCTGACCGTCATCGTGTTCGAGAGCGCCAACCCCGACTACTTCATCGCGCACTGGGATCTCAACGAAGACCTCGCGCGCCTGGCCGACCAGCCGCCGCCGGTCACCGGGCAGCACCCGTTCATCGACATCCTGGTGCGGCTGAGCAAGCTACCGGTGCTGACGATCAGCAAGATCCGCGGCCGGGCCCGCGGCGCCGGGAGCGAGTTCCTGCTGGCGACCGACGTTCGCTTCGCCAGCCGCGAGCGCACCCTGATCGGTCAGTTCGAGATGGGCGCGGGCAGCGTGCCGCCCGGCGGCGGGGCTCCGGCCCGGTTGCCGCGCCTGGTCGGGCGCGGTCGGGCTCTGGAGATCCTCGCGGGTGCCGACGACTTCGACGGCGACCTCGCCGAGCGCTACGGCTATGTCAACCGCGCCGTTCCGGACGCCGAACTCGACGACTTCGTGACCGCGTTCGCCAACCGGGTCGCGCGCGCCGACCGCGCCACGTTGGCCGAGCTGAAGGCCTGGGTGGACGCCCTCACGCTGCCCGACGAACGCGAATACCCGCCGCAGGCCGCGGCCTTCGCGGCCCGGCTCGCCACCCCGCGGGTCCAAAGCTGGGCGGCGGCGACCTTCGCGGCCGGCCTGCAACAACCCGGCGACCTCGAAGAACGCCTCGGCACTCGCGCTTTCGAGTTCTAGGCGCGCCGGGCCCGGAGGGCACGGAGCTTGTGGCGATTGCCGCACCGTTCCATGGCGCACCAGCGGCGGGCGTTGGGGCGCGAGGAGTCGACGAACACCAGCGGGCAGTTGTCGCTCGCGCACTCGCGGATGCGCTCGGCGAGCGGCCCCGATAACAGCTCGATCATCTCGCGGGCCAGGGTGGACAGTGCCTGCGTCGCGCTCACCGGCGACGCCCACTCCGCGGTCGTGCCGTCAGCCGCCAGCGCGGGCAGCAACGGCGCGGGCGTCGCGGCCTGGTTGATGGTCGCGACGGCCGTGGCCGTCAGGGGCCGACCCGCCGCCCGGTCGTGCGCCACCTCCCAGATCGCCTGACGCAACGTCTTGGCTGCGGTCAGCTCGCCGGCCGAGACCGGGACCGAGACGACCACGCCCAGCGGTGGCGCGGCCAACCATTCGCCGAGGTCAGCGGGCCGGTGAAGGCTCTCGAACACCGCGTATTGCCCCTCGCCGCCGGTGTGCGCGAAGTCGAGACAGATGGCGCCGGCATCGAACCAGAACGAGCCCCCCTTGGGGTCGTTCAACAGCCGTCCGGTTGCGCTCCCTCGCATGACACCACTATAACTAGTGTTGTTGGGTAACCGCTATTACCGGTGTCAGCCATCGATCAGGAGGCAAGGCAATGGGTGTACGGCACATCAACCCCGAAGGACTCCACCGCAGCCCCGCGTTCAGCCAGGCGGTCGTGGTCGAGCAGCCGACGAAGACCATCTACATCAGCGGTCAGAACGGCGTCGACTCCGACGGCAAGGTCGTCGGGCCGACCGTGGGGGAGCAGTCCAAGCAGGCGTTCCTCAACCTCGCCACAATCCTGGAGAGCGAGGGCGCGACCCTGGCCAACATCGTGCACTGGCGGATCGCCACGGTGGCCGGCCAGTCGTTCGACGACGGCGTGGCCGCGTTCCAGGAGGTCTGGAACCGGGAAGACCCGCCCCCGGCCATCACCGTCCACGTCGTCGCCGATCTCGGACCGGGCTTTCTCGTCGAGATCGACGCCGTCGCCGTCGTCTGACCGCGGGCCGGGAAAACCGGGTTGCGGCGCGGTCGTCTGGTCCGGTATCTCTGTGCGTCGAACGGTTCCGTGCGTGCGGGCCGCAGGAAACGAGAGGAGGGACGAGCAGATGAACGCCATCGTCGTGCCCGTGCCTTCGCTCGCGTCGCCGACGCGCTGACGCGAGATCCGGAGACGGGCACACCCGAGCAAGGAATGTGCCCATGACAACAGTCCTGCGCCCGATCACCGGGCCAGACGAACTGCCCCTGTTCTGCCAACTCCGCTATAAACTCGACCAGGAACTCGCCCGCGACCTCGCCGAGGGCCGCCGCCGGCCGCAATGGCTGTGGGTGGCACTGCGCGACGACCAGGTGGTCGCCCGGGTCGGCTGGTGGACCTGGCGCGAGGGCGAAGACCCCTACGCGCTGGATTTCTTCGATTTCGACGACTCGCCCGGCAGCGTCGACGTTGCCCTGAAGCTGTTCGAGGCGGCCACGGCCGCGGTCTTCCCGGAGGGCGCGACCCTGCCGCAATACATCAGGTTCACCCCACTCGACTGGCTCGACGACCCGGCGGCCAACCGGGTGGTCACCGAGCGGGTCGCCGCGCTCGAACGCACCGGCGCGAAGCTGCTGGTCGAGCGGCTCCGGCTCGAGTGGCTGCCAGAGCGCGGCGTTCCTGAAGTCGACAACCGGCGCCTGACCTTCCGGCCGGTCGCCGACCGCGCCGACCTGGTCGCCCTGATGACCGATGTGCTCGACGGCACGCTCGACGCGCACAGCCAGGCCGAACTCACGCGGATGAGTGCGGCCGAGCAGGCCAACCAGCAATACGACGAGGAACTGCTCGGCTACCAGTCACCGCGCGAGTGGTGGCGGATCGGCGTGCTCGACGACGGGACACCGGTCGGTTTCGTCATCCCGGCCCGCAACTCCTACAACCCGATCATCGCCTATATCGGCGTCGTGCCCGCCCACCGCGGCAACGGCTATATCGCCGAACTGCTGGCCGAGGGCACCCGCCTGCTCGCGGCGGAGGGTGTCCCGCGCATCCGCGCGGCCACCGACGTCGGCAACATCCCGATGGCGAAGGCGTTCGCCCGGGCGGGCTACGAGGTCTTCGAACGACAGGTCGACATGACCTGGGAGTGACGCTCAGCCCGGTCGGCGTGCGTGGGCGCCGACCGGTCTGGTCGGCAGGCCGTCGAGGATCTCGTCGAGTCGCTTGATGGTCGGGTCGTCGACGTCGGCGACGTAGTCCTCCGGGCGGGTCGCGTCCACGCCCCGCGGCACCCGCATCAGCCGCAGCAGCAGGGTCAGCACGATCACGACGAGCAGGTTGACCGCCAGCGCGACGATGCCGACGTAGATGGTCGCGCCCGTGTCGCCGACCGGCATCGTCGAGCCGCCGAAGTGGGCCTTGACGACGGTGCCGCCGGGGCCGAGTTGCTGGATGTCCCACAGCAGGGCGATGCTCGCGACCAGGCCCGTCACCAGCCCGCCGATCAGGGCGCGCCAGTCGAACCACGCCGTTGCCAGGCCGAGGAAGACGGCCGGGATGGTCTGCAGGATGATCACGCCGCCGATGAGTTGGAGGTCTACGGCGTACGACGGTTGCAGTGCCAGAATGAATGCCACCGCACCGAATTTGACCACCAGTGACGCCCAGCGGCTGACCCTTGCCTCCTCGCCGGGTGACGCGTCGGGGCGCAGGTAGGTGCGGTAGATCGAGCGCGTGAACGCGTTCGCCGCGGAGATCGACATGACCGCCGCCGGGATGAGGGCGGCCACGCCCAGCGCCGCCAGTGCGATTCCGGCCGACCAGGCCGGGAAGAGTTGGTGGAACATCTGCGGCATCACCGTGTTGAGGTCACCGTTCACCGGCCGCACGCCCTCCGACAGGGCGAAGAAACCCAACAGCGCCATCAACGCGAGTACGAGGCAGTAGATCGGCGACGCGGCGATGTTGCGGCGGATCGTCGAGCGGTCCTTGGCCGCCAGCATGCCGGTCAGCGCGTGCGGATAGGCGAAGATCGACAGCACCGAGCCCAGGATCAGCGTGACGAAGCCGAGTTGGCCCGTCGGCGCGAGCAGCAGGCCATCGCCCGGCGACGGGGTGCTGGCGAAATAGCCGCCGGCCCGCTGGAAGATCTGCTGCCAGCCGCTCGACATCGTCACGACCAGCAGCGCCGACACCACGACCCAGGCCAGCAGGATGTCCTTCGCGATCGACAGCAGCGCCGGCGCGCGCAGACCCGACCGGAACGTGCTGAGCGACACGACCAGGACCGCGATCAGCAGCGGCCATTCGCCGGTCACGCCGACCGTGCTGAGGACCGCTTTCAGCGCCAGCAACTGCACGGCCACGTAGGGCATCGTCGCGATGATGCCAGTCACCGCGATCAGCGCGCCCAGGCCCGGCGAACCGAACCGGGCGCGGGCGAACTCGCCGGGCGTCAGCAGGCCGTGCCGGTGTGCCACCGACCAGATCCGCGCCGTGAACACGAATGCCAACGGCGTCGTGATGATGGCGAACGGCACCGCGAAGAACCCGATCGCGCCGGCGCCATAGGTCAGAGCCGGAACAGCGACAAAGGTGTACGCGGAATACATGGTCCCGCCGAGCAGGAACCAGGTGACCCAGTTGCCGAACGCCCGGCCGCCGACGCCCCATTCCTCGAGGCTGTGGATGTCATGCGGGCGGCGCCAACTCGCCGCCGCGAAGCCGAGCACCAGCATGGCGCCCAGCAACGCGATGAAAACCGTTACTTCCATGCCGGCCCCCGCTCACGGGTGGCGAGGTGCACCACGGTGAGCAGGACCATCGAGAGGACCGCGCACATCAACTGCCACCAATAGAAGAACGGCAGTCCCCACAGCGTCGGTTCCAACCTGTTGTAGAGCGGCGTGAGCAGGGGAGCGACCGTCGGCGGAACCAATAGCAGATACCAGATGCGGGATGGACGAGCGCGCCGCGTCATCGGCTCCTCCTCGATGTCAACCGACGGGACGCGGTTGATCACAAACCGTGTGCACCGAGAAAGCAAAGACGAATTGTCACTGTCCCCATAGGCGGGTTACATGCATCAATGCCCGCGGACCATCAGGTCGACCAACAGCCGCGCGGCCGGCGACAGCCCACCCTCGCGGAACAGCAGCCCGAAGGTGATGTCGATCGGCGGGTCGAGCCGGCGGACCACCGCACCCGCCGCGGCCGCCTCCTGGGCATACCGGTCGGACACGAACGCCACGCCGGCGCCGCCGAGCACCAGCGGCACGATCGCCTCCCGATGTGCGCTGCGCACCGCCGGCCGCATGACCACGCCGTGCGCGACCAGCGCGGCCCGGATCGCGGTGCGGGCCGCGGAGAATTCCTTCAACGTGTCGACGACGGTCATCCCGGAGAGGGCGGCGAGCGGTAGCGGGTCGGGATAGGCGGCGCCGCTCGCGGGCAGGGCCAGGCTGACCGACCGCGTGCGCAACGGCCGGCTGCGCAGGTCGGGATGCCGCACCGGGAGATAGGTCAGCCCGACCTCGCAGTGCCCCTCGACGAGCACCCGGACGAGATCGTCTTCGTCGCTCGGCGCGAACAGCCGGACCGCCATGTCGGGCCGCGCCCGCCGGAAGTCGGCGAGGGCTTCGGTCAGATCCAATGCCAGCACGTCGTGTACGGCCAGGTTGAGCACACCGAGCGTGGACAGATCCGGACCGCGTACGGCGGCCCGCGCGGCATCGGCGTCGTCGAGCACCCGCCGCGCGGGGTCGAGCAGCGCCTTCCCGTCGGCCGTCAGCGTGAGCCCGCGGTGCTGCCGCTCGAACAGCGTCACCCCGAGTTCGCGCTCCAGCGCCCGGATCGACTGCGACAGCGATGGCTGCGCCACCCGCAACGCCGCCGCGGCCCCGCTCACGCTGCCGTGCTCGACCACGGCCACGAAGTAGGCCAGGCGGCGGATGTCCACGGTCACCGCGCACGTGCTCGACGAACGCCGCCGCGATCGCGGTGAGCTCGACCGGCCGGTGCACCAGCCCGTACGCGATGTGCAGTGGCGGGTCGACCGCCCGCACGACCGCACCGCGCGCGGCGACGGCCGCCGCGGCGGCGTCGGGCAGGAACGTGGCGCCCACCCCGGCGAGCACCAACGCGGTCGACAGGTCACGCTGACCGTTCTCGACCACGAGGTGCGGCCGCACGCCGGAGGTGTTGAGGGCCGCCTTGATCACCCGGCGCTGGCTCGACCCGGGCGGCACGCTGATCAGCGGCCGGCCGTCGAGCACGCTCAGCGGCACCTGCCGGTCGGGCAGCCGGGTGCCGGGCGGGAACGCCAGCACGAACGCGTGCCGGCCGAGTTCGATCGCGCGCAGATCGTCGAGCGGCGCGGGCAGGTAGGCCAGGCCGACTTCGCTCACGCCGTCGCGGATCCTCGTGACGACCGGGTCGTCGTCGGCCGACCGGTCCGGTGCCCGGTCGAGGTGCACCCGCACGTCGGGATGCGCCGCGACGAACGAGCTGACCAGCCCCGCGCCGGGATGGGTGGCCAGCGGCGCCCCGGCGACCAGCTTCAGCACCGGCTGCTCGTGGCCGCCGACCGACGCGCCGAGCCGGGCGATGTCGTGCATGAGCTGCCGGGCCGGCCCGACGAGCCGGCGCCCGGCCCCGGACGGCACGACACCGTGCGACGCGCGGCGGAACAAGGCGACGCCGAGTTCGCGCTCCAACGCCTTGACCGACTGCGACAGCGTCGGCTGCGCGAGACCGAGCGCGGTGGCGGCCCGACCGAACCCGCCGTGCTCGACCACGGCGAGGAAGTTGCGCACCTGCCGCGGGTCCATTGCGACAGTGTTACGCCCACGGGTCCGGCACGGAAGGCCCGGCGTTTGCCGCGGCGCGGGTCGGGCATGGGAGTCTACTGTCGTTGGGCCGGACGGTGGAGGGGACGCTGTGGGGGGTTACGGGCTGCAGGTCGCCCTCGTACTCGTGCTGGTTCTGCTCAATGCGGTCTTCGCGGGCAGCGAAATGGCGCTCGTGTCGCTGCGGGAGAGCCAGATCCGTCGCCTTGAGCGCACCTCGCGGGCGGGCCGGGTGCTGGCTCGCCTGGCCGGCGACCCCAACCGCTTCCTGGCCACCATCCAGATCGGCATCACCCTCGCCGGCTTCCTCGCCTCCGCCGCCGCGGCCGTCTCGCTCGCCCAGCCGCTGATCAAGCCGCTCGGCTTCCTCGGCAACGGCGCCGAACCCGCCGCGATCGTCGTGGTCACCATCGTGCTGACCTTCGTGACGCTGGTCTTCGGGGAGTTGGCGCCCAAGCGGGTGGCCATGCAGCGGGCCGAGGGCTGGGCGCTCGTGGTGGCCCGGCCGCTCGATGTCCTGTCGACGGTTTCCCGGCCGCTGGTCTGGCTGCTCGGCAAGACCGGCAACCTGGTGGTCCGGCTGGCCGGGGGAGACCCCGACGCGGGCCGCGAGGAGGTCAGCACCGAGGAACTGCGCGACATGGTCGAGGCGCAGCAGACCATCCCGGCCGACCAACGCATGATCATCAGCGGCGCGTTCGAGGTGGCCGACCGGGTGCTGCGCGAGGTGCTGACCCCGCGCGGCCACGTCTTCACGCTGCCGGCGGGCACCCCGGCCGACGCGGCGCTGCGGCTGATCGCCGGCGCGGGTCAGTCCCGGGCGCCGGTGGTCGGTCCGGACGGCCTCGACGACGTGCTCGGCACGGTGCACATCCGCGACCTGGTCGACGCCGACGGCACGGTCGCCCAGCACGCCCGCCCCGCGCTCTTCCTGCCCGAGACCCTCAAGGTCACCGACGCGATCCGGCAACTGCGCCAGCAGCGCCAGCAACTCGCGGTCGTGGTCGACGAGCGCGGCGCGGTCGACGGGATCATCACCATGGAAGACCTGGTCGAGGAGATCGTCGGCGAGATCTACGACGAGACCGACCGCGACGTTCAGGCGGTCGTCCGAAACGCCGACGGGGAAATGCTGCTCGTCGGCACGTACCCCATCCATGATCTGCCTGATATCGGTGTTGACCTGGGCGACGACGAGCCGCGTGACTACATCACGGTGGCCGGTCTCCTGCTCGCCCGGCTGGGGCACATCCCGAAGGCGCCGGGGGAGACGGTGGAGTTGCCGGGCTTCACGGCGGAGGTCGCCGAAGTGACCGGCCGGGCCATCACCCGGGTCCGCCTCCGGCCGAGAGTGGACGCGGTAGGGCAAGCTAGCTGATCAAAGGCGACGGAGGAGAGGACCGAATGCTGGAGGTCAGCGCCCTCGGGTGGACGATCACGATCCTGGTCATCCTCGCGCTGCTGGCGCTGGACCTGATCATCGGCACGCTCAAGCCCCACGCGGTCGGCTTCAAGGAGGCGGTCGCCTGGTCGGTCTTCTACATCGGCGTGGCCGTCGTCTTCGGCGTCGTGTTCGCGTCGATCTCGGGCTGGGAGTTCGGCACCCAGTATTTCGCCGGCTGGCTCGTCGAGAAGAGCCTCTCGGTCGACAACCTCTTCGTCTTCGTGATCATCATGACCACGTTCGCGGTGCCGGCGGCCCATCAGCAGCGGGTGCTGACGTTCGGCATCGTCCTCGCCCTGGCGTTCCGGGTGGTCTTCATCCTGCTGGGCGCCGCGCTGCTGTCGCTCTTCTCGGTCATGTTCCTGATCTTCGGCCTGATCCTGATCTACACGGCGGTCCAGCTCTACCGACACCGGGACCAGGACCCAGACGCCGACAACGCATTGGTACGCGCGACCCGGCGCATCGTCCCGATCACCGACGACTACCGCGACGGCAAGCTCTTCACACGCGAGAACGGCAAACGCGTCGCGACGCCGTTGTTCGTGGTGCTGGTAGCGATCGGCAGCACCGACCTGCTGTTCGCCCTCGACTCCATCCCGGCGGTGTTCGGGGTGACCTCGGAGACCTTCATCGTCTTCGCGGCCAACGCGTTCGCGCTGCTCGGCCTCCGAGCGTTGTTCTTCCTTGTGCAGGGTTTGCTGGATCGGCTGATCTACCTGTCGACCGGGCTGGCGCTGATTCTCGGGTTCATCGGCGTCAAGTTGGCGCTGCACTGGGCGCATGAGGACATCTCCAAGAGCGTCTGGGAGATCTCGACGAACCTCTCGCTGGTGGTGATCGCCGTCGTCCTGACGGTCACGACGGTTGCCAGCCTGATCGCGGTGAAGCGGGATCCGAGCAAGAAGGCACACGCGGGTTCGCTCCGCGGCCCTCGCGAGCCGCACGAGCCGGAGTAGGCAGCTTCGGTGGACGCGCTACGCGAGCAGCTCGTGACGGTGCTCAAGCAGAACGGCCACCTTCGTTCGACCGCCGTCGAGCGCGCGTTTCAGGCGGTGCCCCGCGAGCGGTTCCTCCCAGGCGTCGAGCCGGAGACCGTCTACCGATGCCGCCAGATCGTCGTCAAGCGCGACCCTGGCGGTGCGGCACTGTCGTCGGCGTCGAACCCCGCCCTCGTCGCGGACATGCTCGAACAGCTCGACCCCCAGCCCGGCCACCGCGTACTGGAGATCGGCGCGGCCACGGGCATCAACGCGGCCCTGCTCGCGGAGCTGGTCGGCCCCGTGGGTGGTGTGGTCACCGTCGAGTTCGATCAGGACCTCGCCGACTCGGCCCGCGCTCGGCTCGCCGGCTACCGCAATGTCGAGGTGATCCGCGGTGACGGCGCCCTCGGCCATCGCCAGGCGGTGCCCTACGACCGGATCATCGTCACCGCCGGCGCGTGGGACATCTCGGCCGCGTGGTGGGACCAACTCGCCGCCGATGGGCGCATCGTCGTCCCGTTGCGCGTGCACGAGAGCGGGCTGACCCGATGCTTCGCGTTCGACCGCATCGCCCCGCACCACCTGGTCAGCACCACGGCGCCACTGGTCTGCGGCTTCGTTCCCATGCGGGGGATCGCGCGGCACGCCGACGAGCGGGTCGGCCTCGGTGCCGGGGTGGTCCTCAACCTGGACGCCGCCGACGAACCTGACAGCGCGGCCCTCAGCCGCGCCATGCGGCATCCGCGGCACGAACGCTGGACCGGCATCCAGGTCGATGACACGGACCCGGTCGGCCATCTTGACCTGTGGCTGCTCGCGCACGCCGACAAGCCTTTCGGTCGTCTCGACCCGGGGGAGAGCGATCTGGTTTCCCCCGCCTACCGCTGGGCGGGTGCCGCCCTTTATGACGGCGGCACCATCGCCTACGTCGCTTTCCGGCCGGTCGGCGACAGCCGCCACGAGATCGGCGCCGTCGCGCACGGACCGGACGCCGACCAGCTCGCCGCCGAATTGGCGGGTCTCCTCGAGCGCTGGGAAAGAGCCGGCCGTCCCAACCAAACCGCCGTCGCTGCCTACCGAGCGGGAACCCGACCGGTCCAGCCGGGCGACATCGCCCGGCCCGACACGATCCTTACGATCGCCCTGTCTCCAATGTCGTCTGGTTTGGAGACAGATCGGCTATCCGCGGCGGCGCGTCAGGCAGGTTCACGGTGAAGCTGAGCCAGCGGTGCTGCCAGTGCTGGAAGCGCGCGATCAGAACCTTGGCCCAGCCAAGTAGCGCTCGCCGGCGTCCGCGGCACAGGTCGAGCCAGGCCACTGATTGGCGGTCGGGCAGCCGTTGCAGGAGGCGATAAAAGGGGGTCGAAGCGGACCTCGCAAGCGTAGCTGTTGGGTCTGGCCAACTGCCGCTCACGGTTCATCGCGGAGTTGGCCACGACCGCCGAGGCGGCAGCGTCGTCTCGTCCGGCAACCCATCCACCCCGCGAGGCTGCCAGGGGAGGATGTCGGATGTTTGCCCTTCGGGTGGCCCAACCTCACAACTATACGATCCACAATCACGGATGGCTATCGTTCGATTGCGCGTTGTATCGATGGACGCGTAGCGCTCATTCTGAGGAACCAGAGCTCGCGGCCGCAGGGGGTTCCATGGCGCACCCCGCCCGTCGTCCACCGCCAGGTCAGCGCCGCTCTACCCTGCGCGTGGTTGGCGACCCTGTCGCTGACATCGTGGCGCAGTTTGGTGCGAGCGTTGCCGAGAAGCTCGGCCGGGGCGGTGAGGACGAGGATCAGCTCCGAGCACCATTCGAAAGGTTGCTGCGAGACATGGCCCGCAACATGGGTCTGCGTGCGGTGCCCTATGGAGAGGTCCGACTCAAGTCAGTCCGCGCACGACCTGATTTCGCGGTCGACATGGCGGGTGGCCGTGTCGGCTATATCGAGCTGAAGGCGCCGGGGCATGGCACTCCATCAACGTGGCGCCGAGCGCGCCGGTCCGATCGCGACCAATGGGAGAAGCTCAAGGCCCTACCCAACCTGCTGTACTCGGATGGAATCACATGGGCCCGCTACTCCTATGGGGAGCTGGCTTCACCCGTGGTTGAGCTTGAAGGGGACCTGCGCGACCGACGTCGGCGTCTGGAGATGTCCGGGACGGCCTTCGAAACTCTGATAACCGACTTCCTCACCTGGAAGCCGGATCAACCGCGAAGCCTTACCCAGCTCATCGGCATCGTGGCGGGACTGTGCCGATTACTCCGTGATGAAGTAGCGGCGATCCTTACAGATCCTGCCCGGGATCTAGCGCATGAAGAGCTGACGCTACTTGCCGATGACTGGCGCGACCTGCTGTTTCCTGACCTTGACGACATCGGCTTCGCCGATGCCTACGCCCAGACAGTGACCTTCGCGCTCCTGCTCGCACGCATCGACGGCGTCTCGTTCGACGAGACTCCGTTGCACGAGATCGCACGACTGCTCGGCAAGAAGCACTCCCTCATGGGGCGCGCCCTCGCTGTGCTCACCGACAGCGAGGCCACCGACGAACTCCGGATGCTCACGACGCTCATCCGGGTCATCGGCCGGGTGGATTGGGCGCTGCTCGAGGGCAATACCGACGTACACGCGGACCTCTACGAGCGGTTCCTCGCCTCGTACGATCCTGACCTGCGTCGACGAAGCGGTTCGTACTACACGCCTCAACCAGTTGCGGGTGCGGTCGTAAACTTTGTCGATGACGTTCTGCGAACTCGCTTCGACCGATCGTGGGGGTTCGCAGCAGACGACGTCGTTGTCGTCGATCCAGCCATGGGAACTGGAACATTTCTCGTAGAAGTATTGCGGCGGGTTGCCGAAGCCGCAGAGGCGAAACAGGGGCGGGGTGCTCGAGCCGCGCGGGTCCGCCAGTTCTTTCGAGAGCGTCTTGTCGGTTTCGAGATCCAGGCCGGACCTTACGCGGTCGCGGAACTTCGCCTGCACGAAGCGATGAGAACGGAGTTCCGAACCGAGCTACCTCCGTCGGAACTTCGCTTCCTTACCGATGCGCTGGAAGACCCCGTGCGCCAGCAAGGCAGATTACGAGCCGGATACCGGGTGATCGAACGGGCACGACAAGAAGCGAACCGGATCAAGCGTGACGTCCCTGTGATGGTCGTGGTGGGCAATCCGCCTCACGTAGAGAACACCAGAGGCCGAGCACCCTGGATCGAGAGCCGCCGAAAGATCCCCGTACAGCCCGGAGAGTTTCCGCAGCGACCTTCGTTGGACGAATTCCGAACGCCTGGCGGTGGTCGTTACGAGTCGGACCTCTACGGCTTACCTTGGTGCTTCTGGCGATGGGCGTTGTGGAAAGCCTTCGAAGCACATCCCGACCACCCGCAAGGCGTAGTCGCCTTCATCACGCCGTCCAGCTTCATCAAGGGCAAGTCCTTTGAGGGGATGCGTGAGTACCTTCGCCGCACGTGCGACGAAGGCTGGATCATCGAGCTGTCCCCGGAGGGCAACCGGCCACCGCAGGACACGAGGCTCTTCGGGCCCGATGTCGGCCGGCAACTGTGTGTCGCTGTGTTCGCTCGATACAGTGCAGGGGACCCAACCGCAGCGGCGACGGTCCATCGTGTCGCGCTTACCGGGTCTCGTGAAGCAAAGCTCGCTCAGCTCGAAAGCCTGCGACCGCGCGACGAGAGGTGGGTTAGTTGTCGTGCGGACTGGAAGGCGCCCTTCCTCGCCGGAGGTGAGACCGCATGGGACAGCTATCCCGGTCTCAAGGATCTCTTTCCGGAGTCATCGCGTGGCGTGACGACAGGCCGCACGTGGGTGTATGCACCGGACAGGGAAACCCTTGAGCGTCGCTGGCGAACCTTCACCCGGGCCCGCACCGGCGATCGCCGACGGATGCTGCCCGAGTCACGCGATCGCACGGTGGCAACAGTCGTTGGACCACTTCCGGGCTTCCCAGCATCTGAACGCACGCTGGCCGACGATGTCGGCCCCCCGCTGACGCCGGTTCGAGTTGCCTACCGGGCGTTCGACCGCCAATGGCTGATCCCCGACAGCCGGCTGATGGTCATGCCGCGGCCCCCGTTATGGGCGGTCCGTTCCGCTGAACAGATTTATCTCACCGAGCAGAACAGCCAAGCGATAGACAGTGGCCCCGGAGTTGTTTTCACCCAACTGATTCCTGATCTGCACCACTACAACGGGCGAAGTGGCCGGGTGTTCCCGCTGTATTGCAGCGCCACTAGGACGTCGCCGAACGTCACTCCGGGCCTTGACGACATTCTCCTGAACGCACACGGAAGCAGACCGAGCGCGGCCGACTTGTTCGCGTACGTCGCTGCTGTCGTGGCACACCCGTCGTACACCAGGAGATTTGCGACGCAACTACAGAACCCCGGTGTGCGGGTTCCGCTTACCGCGGACGCCGGGCTCTGGCGAGAGGCGGTGGCGCTCGGCAACGACATCCTCTGGCTCCAAACCTTCGGCGAGAGCAGAACCGACCCGGAAACGGCAAGACCCCCTTTCCGATCGTTCGTCGACGCGCACACACCCAAGGTCGTAGCAGAGATTCCTGATGCCGAGGGAAACCTGCCCATGGATATCAGTTATGACCTCGCGAGCAGGACGTTGGTTGTCGGCACGGGTAGGATCCATCCTGTTAGCCCAGAGGTGTGGGACTACGACGTTGGCGGCATGCGGATCGTCAGACACTGGTTCAACTACCGCAGCGCCGACCAACGCTACCGGCGACGATCATCGGTCCTTGACGACGACACCAGTCAGTCGTGGAGCGCCGAACTTACCAACGAGCTGCTCGAGATCATCACTGTCCTTGAACAATTGGTCGCCCTTGAGTCGAGACAGTCAGTCATTCTCAATCGAGTCTGCGCTGGTCCTCTGATTTCGTTTGCTGCCCTTACGGAAGCTGCCGTCCTCCCCGTCTCGCCCCGAGCGCACAAGCTCACCGCGACTGTCGACAAGCAACCTCCCGGCTTGTTCTGATCAGCTTGCACATACGCACCACCTGAACCTGGGTTCAAGTGGTGCGTATATGGGTGCAGAGCAAGGACTAGGCGGTCACGCCCGAGGACTTGCCCTCGTGCAGGGTGATGTTGCGCCCGGTCGACGGGTCGAACAGGTGGATCTTGTCGAGGTTGATCCAGACGCGGGCGGTGTCGCCTTCCTTCACCCGGGACTCCGCCGAGAAGCGGCACACCAGGTTGGAGCCGCTCGCCGGCAGGTCGCTGCTGCCTACATCGGCCGCCAGTTCCTCGAGCTCCGCCGCGCTGGCCTTCTCGCCCTCGACAGTGAAGTAGACATACTTGTCCGACCCCATCGACTCGACGAGGTCGGCGGGCGCCTCGAACTCCACGCCGCGCTGGCGGATCGAGTCTTCGATCAGCGTCGCGTCTTCGAAGTGCTCCGGCCGGATCCCGACGATCAGGTCCCCGGATTCCGAATCGAGTGCACCCCGCATCCGCTCCCCCAGCGGAAAGTCACCGAGCGCCGTCCGCAACCGACCATCGGCAACCGACGCGACCAGGAAGTTCATCGACGGCGAGCCGATGAAGCCGGCCACGAACAGGTTGTTGGGGTGGTCGTAGAGATGCTGCGGCTCCCCGACCTGCTGGATCGCCCCGGCCCGCATGATCACGACCCGGTCGCCGAGGGTCATCGCCTCGGTCTGGTCGTGGGTCACGTAGACCGTGGTCGTGCCCAGCTTCTTCTGCAGCCGCGACACCACGGTGCGCATCTGCACCCGCAGCTTGGCGTCCAGATTGGACAGCGGCTCGTCCATCAGGAAGGCCTTCGGCGACCGCACGATCGCCCGACCCATCGCGACCCGCTGGCGTTGACCACCGGAGAGGTTCGCCGGCTTGCGGTCCAACAGCGCCGTCAATTCCAGGACCTTCGCCGCCTCGTCGACCTTCCGGTCGATTTCCTCCTTCGACATCTTCGCCAGCTTCAGCGGGAACGCCATGTTCTCGCGCACCGTCATGTTCGGATACAGCGCATACGACTGGAAGACCATGGCGATGTCGCGGTCGCGCGGTGCCTTGTCGTTGACCACCTGGCCGTCGATACGCAGCTCGCCCGAGGTGATGTCCTCCAGGCCGGCGATCATGTTGAGGGTTGTCGACTTGCCGCAACCCGAGGGGCCGACGAGGATCACGAACTCCCCGTCGGCGATTTCCAGGTTGAACTCCTGGACCGCGAGCGTGCCGTCGGGGAACGCCTTGGTCACTTTGTCCAGAACGATGTCAGCCACGTGATACGCCCCTAACCCTTCACTGCGCCGGAGGTCAGGCCGGAGACGATGCGGCGCTGGAAGAACAGCACGAACAGGATGATCGGGATGGTGATGACCGCGGCGGCCGCGCAGATCGCGCCGGTCGGGTCTTCGAACTGTGAGGCGCCCTGGAAGAACGACAGCGCGGCCGGGACCGTGCGGGAGCGTTCGGTCGAGGTCAGCGAGATCGCGAACAGGAAGTCGTTCCAGCAGAAGATGAAGACCAGGATCGCGGTGGTGAAGATGCCGGGCATGGCCAGCGGGGCGATCACCCGGCGGAACGCCTGGCCCTGCGTGGCGCCGTCCATCTTGGCCGCCTTCTCCAGGTCCCACGGGATCTGGCGGAAGAACGCGGACAGGGTGTAGATCGCCAGCGGCAGGCCGAACGTGATGTAGGGCAGGATCAGGCCGGGCCAGGTGTCGAACAGGCCGATGCTCCGCTCGATCTCGAACAGCGGCGACACCAGCGACACCTGCGGGAACATCGCGATCAGCAGCGAGATGCCGATCAAGAGTCCCTTACCGGGAAAATCGAGACGGGCGATCGCGTACGCGGCCATCGTGCCCAGCACCACGGCCACCAGGGTCGAGATCAGCCCGATGCCGATCGAGTTGATCAGTGCGCGTACAAACTGGTCGGTGTTGAAAATGTTCCGGTAGTTCTCCAGCGTCCATTCCCGCGGGATGAAGTTGCCGTCGGTGATCGTCGCGGGGGTCTTGAACGACAGCGACGCGATCCACAGCACCGGGATCAGCGCGAAGACGACCACGACGAGATCAAGAAACCCCCAGCGCCACTTCGCTGCTGCGGATTGGCCGATGGCCGTCATCAGCGCCTCCCTTCGTCGGAGCTGCCGGGTGCGGCGGTGCCGAAGAGCTTCACGAAGATGAACGCGATGATGGCGACCGAGATGAAGATCAGCACCGACATGGTCGACCCGATGCCGAGGTTGAGCCCGCGGATCAGGTTGTTGTAGGCCAGCATCGACACCGACGAGGTGTTGTTGGAGCCGGCGGTCAACACATAGATGTTGTCGAACACCCGGAAGGCGTCGAGGGTACGGAACAGCAGCGCGACCAGGATCGCCGGCTTCATCACCGGCAGCATCACCTTGGTGAACCGCTGCCAGCCGGAGGCACCGTCCATCGACGCGGCCTTGAGCAGGTCGTCGGGCACCAGGGCCAGGCCGGCCATCAGCAGCAGCGCCATGAACGGCGTGGTCTTCCAGATCTCGGCCAGCATGATGATCGCCAGCGAACTGGCCCGCTCGGTCAGCGGCGCGCCGTCGGTGAACAGCTTGGCGAGATAGCCGGTGTCGGGCGTCCACGCGTATTTCCAGGAGAACGCGGCGACCACCGTCACGATGCCGTAGGGGATCAGCGCCGCGGTGCGCACCAGCCCCCGGGCGACCAGCGTGCGGAACATGATCCAGGCCAGCCCCATGCCGAGCACAAGCTCGACCGCGACCGTGACCACGGTGATCAGCACGGTGACGCCGAACGCGGTCCACCAGTATTGGTTGCTCAACACGGTGATGTAGTTGCCCAACCCGATGAACTCGCGCTGGTCGGGAAACTTGAGGTCGAAGCGCTGGAAGGAGAGCCAGACCGAATAGATGATGGGGTACGCGGTGACCGCGAGCATCACGATCGCCGCCGGCGCGCAGAGCAGCCAACCGAGCTTCCGTTCGGCCTTCTTGCCCTCGCTCAGATGCGCTTTGGCTTTCTTCTCCGCACGTACCCGATGGGTAGTGGGTTTTTCGGCAGTCCCAGCGGTCACGGCAGGACACCCTTCGACTCGAGCGCGTCCTGGATCGAGCCGCGCAGATCCTTGGCGTCCTGTTCCGGCCGGATGTCGGCGGGTGGCGACAGCGTCGCCGAGAGCACCGTGGACACGTTCTGGTAGGCCGGGGTGATCGGCCGGTTGGCGCCGTCCTTGACCTGGGCCAGGATGTCGGCCTTGAACGGGTAGGCCTTGTCCATCTGCGGGTCGGAGTAGACCGACTCGATGGTCGGCGGCACGCCGTCGTTGATCGCCGAGAAGAGTTGGTGCTCGGGCGAGCGCAGGCACAGCGCCGCGGCGAAGGACTCTTCAGGATGCTTCGTGTACGCCGAGACGGCCAGGTTGTAACCGCCGATCGTCACCTTGCTCGGCGTGTTGGCGTCGATGCCCGGGTAACGCGCCCACTTGACCTTGTCTTTCAGGTCGGGCGCGCCCTCCTGCAGCGCCGGCCAGACGAACGGGTAGTTGAGCTGGAACGCGCCGCTGCCGCCCTGGAACTGGAGGCGCGCGTCGTCTTCCTGGGTGTTGGTGAACGACGGGTTGGTCACGCCGGCCGACGCGAACTTCTGGAGCGTGGCGAGCGCCTTGACGGCGCCGTCGTCGAACTCGACCTTGTTGCCGTCGTCGTTGAGGATCTTGCCGCCGTCGCTGGCGACCATGTTGTTGTAGAGCACCACGAGGCCCTCGTACTGCGCGCCCATGGTGTCGATCTCATAGGGCTTGCCCTGGCTCTTGAGGTCCTGCGACATCTTGATCATCTCGTCCCACGTCTTGGGTGGGTTCGGGACGAGGTCGCTGCGATACCAGAGAAGCTGGGTGTTGGTGTTCTTCGGCGCGGCGTAGAGCTTGCCCTCGTAGGTCGCCGACTCGAGCGGCTGCTCCAGGGTGCCCTTGGACGCCTCGTCCTTCTCCGCGCCGGTCCACTCCTTGATCCATTTAGCACTGGCGAACTCGGCGGTCCAGGTCACGTCGAGCCCGAGCACATCCATGCCGTCGTCCTCGGCGGCCAGCCGGCGCACCATCTGCACCCGCTGGTCATCGGCGCCGCGCGGCAACACCTGGTAGTCGATCCGGTATTTCCCCTGGGCTTCCTGGTTGCAGTCGTCGACGACCTTCTGGAAGTTCTCCTCGGGCGCGTAATAGACATTGATCACTGGTACGCCGCCGTCATCACTCCCGCTGCACGCCGCGGCCGTCGGTGCCAGGAGCGTGAACGCCGCGAGCGCCGCCACCCCTCGCCGTCGCCGCCGTCCAGGTCCTCGAGATCGTTCCGCCATATCCGACCTCCGTTCCCGCATCATCGCGGTCTGGTGCCGGTCGCTGCCTGGCACCGATCACGGACCATGCCCAACGTGCGGGAAAAACAAACGTGGACCTCACGTACACCTCGTGGACGGGCGCGCGACACGGTACGGTCGCTTTACGTAGCGTCGCCCCCGCCCGACCCGCGGAGGTAGTGCCCGTGCACGACATCACTTCGGCGCTGAGCGTCACCTTCGAGGTGCGCGGTCACCCGCCACAGAAGACCGAGACCCTGTCGATCCTGTCCGCCGGCCACCGTCAGGCCGAACGGGTCCGCACCCTGCTGCTGGCCGCCCTCGGCGCCGCACAGCAGACCGGCTGGACCCCGTTGCGCGCGGCGGTCGCCCTCGACATCGTGGTCCGCGGCCCGGAGCAACACGTGGGCTCCGCACCCAGATTCCTGGCCGGCGTCGCCGACGTGCTCAGCGACAAGCGCGGCCGGCTGACCGGCACCCACCTGGGCGTGCTCGCCGACGTCACGCTCTTCGCCGACGAGCGACAGATCCGATCGATGAGCTACCGCGAGGAACTCGGCGACGAGCCGTCCTACCTGGTCCGCGTCACCGCGCTGGGCGTGTAGCCGCCGGCGGCGTGGGGTACTGCCCGGCCATGGCCGAACCGCACGTCACGCTGGAGCCCGACCCCGACGACCCGGTGCAACGCAAACTACAGGGCCCGCTGGAGGACCAACTCACCTCCGCACTACAGGCCGCCACTGATCGGGTCCGGTCGTCCTATCGGGGTGAACCGGTCGACGTCGTCTGCCAACAGCTGCTCGACGAGACGAAGGCCGGCCTGCACCCGGACATCGCGGCGGGCTTCGACCCGGACATGGACGAGATGTCCCGGCTGGCGGTGGCCATCGTGCGCGGTCAGGCCTGAGCTGCCACCTCGGCGGCGGTACCCCAGCAGAGGGTCATGCCGGCGCCGCTGTGCCCGTACGCGTGGATGATCTTCATGGGGTCGCGCTCTTCTTTCTCGACGCGCGGGCCGCCGTGGCGGGCCGGTCTCAGCCCGACGAGATGCCGGCGAACCGTGGCGCCCGCGAGGCGGGGCTCGACCTGGGTGGTGCGGGCGATGATGGCTTCCGCGGTGGCCGGGCGGACTTCGGGGCTGGCGTCGCCGACCTCGAACGTGCCGCCGAGCACGACGTCGCGGCTACGGGGGTGGATGTAGACCGGACCGAGCGGATGGTCCTCGTCGCGGATCGACGTGGTCAGGCCCGGGTTGTCGACGATGACCACCTGGCCCCGGATCGGGTAGAGACGGTCGTCGCCGGTGAGCGCCCGCGCGGCCAGCCCGGTGGCGTTGACGACCACGCGGACGTCGAGCTCCTCGAAGCGCCGCACCCGCCGCCGCTCGAACGCGCCGCCGTTGGCGCGGAAGCGGTCGAGCAGGTGCGCCATGTAGGGCACCATCTCGACCGCCGGCACGGTGAACCGCCACTCATCGTCGACCGCGGCGAAATCCGGAACGGCTGAGGCCCACCACGGCGGCTCGTCGACGGGATGCCGGACGATCATCCGGGTCGGGCGCATGGTCACGCCCGGGACGCCGTCACCAGCCTCGCGGGCGAAGATCTCGAAGGTCCGCGCACCCCAGCCGAGCACGCGCGGGTCGGCGTCTATCCGGGTGGGGTACCAGACGGCGGCGGCGACGGCCGAGACCGTCTCGCCCGGCTCGTCGGCCGCGACGATCGTGACCTCGGCGCCGTCGGCCTGCAGCTCGAGGGCGGCGGCCAGCCCGATGATCCCGGCTCCCAGCACGACGACATCCACCCCACCATCGTGCCCCGGTCAGCCGAGCCGGGCGTCGACACGTTGCCGCAGCAGCTCGTATTCCGCGTAGCGCCGTTTCGGTCGCCCGACCGGCCGCGGCACCGGCCGGGCACCGCTGATCACCTGTCCGAGCCGGAACTGCGAACGGGTCAGGTCGATCTCGATCCCGCCGGCCAGCCTGTTCCACCAGTGGTAGCCGTGCTGTATGCCGTCGAGGTGCACCTCGCCCAGCATTAGGTCACCGCCGAAGACGTCGCTGACCAGCAGCGCGGTGATGTCGCAGTGGCCCCAGGCCGGATTGTCGGGTGTCCAGGCGGCGCGGGCCACGTCGTCGGGCGAGCAGGTGTCGGCGGCCCAGCTCGCCCGCACGGCGCGTTCGATGTCGCTCAGGGTCAGCATGGCGCCGATCCTGGGCCCTCGACCTGGTTGAGGCTCAAGCCCGCCGCACGTCGACCGCCACCACATAGGTGCCGTCGGCGCGGACCAGCTCGCCGACCCGGATCGGGAGCGCCTGGTCGCTGCCCGGTGCCGCCTGGATGCCCAGGCCGTAGGTGACGTGGCCTTCGAAGTCGCCGGCTACGGCGTACCCCTTGAGGGTTGGAAAGCCCAGTTTTGTGCCAGGTCGTTTGGTGGTGCGGCCCTGGTCGTCGTGGGCCTGCGCCTGGGTGAAGGTGATCCGCAGGACGCTGTTGCCGGGCAGCGACACCGGGTCGCCGCTGCCGTCCTGGGTCAGCGACCGCTCATAGGCGACCTCATAAGAAGGCCAGGCCCCTTCAAAGGCGAAGGTCACCCGGGTGTACGCCGGCGCGTCGCCCGGATGGTCGCCGACCTCGACCCGGGCCAGGAAGGGCAGGGGTGCCGCGGGTGGCGGCTGCACGGGCACGTCGAACCGGTGCGCGACCGTGGCGGGCCGCGCCGGCACCGCCCAGCCGTAGGTGACCCGGTAGGCCCGCGCCGGCCCGCTCTTGGTGGCGACCGGCGCACCATGCGTGGCCGGACTAGAAGCCGCGGGCGCGGAGGGCGGGGCGGTGCCGATGCCGCTGGCGGTCGCGCCGGGCGCGCACCCGCCCGCGCCAAGAGCGGCAAGCAGAGCCAGCAGGGGTACGAAGGAGCGCCTCATACGGATTCGACGCGCCAGACCCCGATCCGGTTTACCCCGATCGCGAGGCTAACGTGGGGAGCCATGTACTCCACGCGAGTTCTGCAACACATCAACGCACCGCGGTCGGCCGTCTACGCGGCGCTGCTCGACCCCGACGCGATCGCGCGGTGGCGGGTGCCGGCCGGGATGACCAGCGAGGTGCACAGCTTCGAGGCGCGCGAGGGCGGCACGTTCCGGGTGTCGCTGACCTACGACGACCCGGGCAGCGCGGGCAAGTCCGGGTCGCACACCGACACCTATCACGGCCATTTCGCCCGGCTGGTGCCCGACGAGCAGGTGGTCGAGGTGTTCGAGTTCGAGACCGACACGGCGGCCCTGCACGGCGAGATGACGATGACCACCACCCTGACCGACGCCGAGGGCGGCACCGACGTCCTGATCGTCCACGAGGGACTGCCCGACGACGTGCCGGCAGAAGACAACGAAACCGGCACCCGGATGGCCCTGGCCAACCTCGCCCGCCTGGTGGAGAGCAACGCTCAGTTCTGACACATGATGATGAAGGCGCCGGTCGAGACGTCGACCTGCACGAGCTGATCGATCGGCACGTCGGTCTCCACCGCCTCGCACACCGGCACGGGGGTGACGGGCACCGGCGTCGCCCGGTAGGGCTCGCCCGGCACGGCCAGCACGAGACCGACCGCGACCAGCACCGCCAGCTTCCGCATCAGGGCGACTGCGGCCGAGCCGGCCGGCGTTGGCGGCGGGCTGTCGAGATCGATCAACGCCATCGGTCCACTTTAGTGGCGTCTACATGCGGGCCGGTGTCGTGATGCCCAGCAGCGCCAGTCCTTGCTCGATCACCCGGCCGGTCAGGGCGCAGAGTGCGAGTCGGCTCGCGCGGGTTTCGTCGTCGGCCGCCTTCAGCACCGGGCACTGGTCGTAGAAGGTCGTGAACGCACCCGCGAGGCCCTGCAGGTAGCCGGTCAGCGTGTGGAACAGCAGCGTCTCGGCCACCTCGTCGATGACCGCTGGGAAGGCGAGGAGCTCCAACGCGAGCGCGTGCTCGGCCGGCTCCACCACCCGGATGGCCCCGCCGCCGCTTTCGGGCGTCATCCCGCCCTTGCGGAAGATCGACTGGATGCGGGCGTACGTGTATTGCAGGTAGGCGGCGGTGTCCCCAGTGGTGGCCAGCATCCGGTCCCACGCGAAGACGTAGTCCTTGATCCAGTCGCTGGACAGGTCCGCGTACTTGATCGCGCCGGTGCCCACCGCCCTTGCGACCGCCGCCCGGGTCGGCTCGTCGAGGTTGGGGTTCTTCTCCGTGATGATCGCCGCGGCCCGGCTGATCGCCTCGTCGAGGAGGTCGGCGAGTTTGACCGTGTCGCCGGCCCTAGACGCGAACTTCTTGCCGTCGGCACCCAGCACCTGGCCGAAGCCGACGTGGGTCGCCCGGGCCGGCGGGGTGAGCCAGCCGGCCTCCCGCGCCGTCTGGTAGACCATTTCCAGGTGTTGGTGCTGCGGTGCGCCGACCACGTAGAGCAGCCGGGTCGCTTTGAGGTCCTGGGTGCGGTAGCGGATCGTGGCAAGATCCGTCGCCCCGTAGCCGTAGCCGCCGTCACGCTTGCGCACGATCAGCGCCATCGGCTCGCCGTCGCGACCGGTGAACCCGGCGGGGAAGACGACCTTCGCTCCGTCGCTCTCGTGGAGCAATCCCAGCCGATCGAGTTCGTCGACAACCGGGGCCAGCATCGGGTTGTAGAAGCTCTCCCCGAAGAAGTCGGCACCGGTCAACATGACGTCGAGGCTGTCGTAGACGGCCAGGAAGTATTTCTCGCTCTCACCCACCAGCAGCTTCCACAACCGCAGCGTCGTCGGGTCACCGGACTGCAACGCCCCGACCCGGGCCCGCGACCGGTCGGCGAAGCCGGGATCGGCGTCGAACTTGACCCGGGCCGCCCGGTAGAAACCGTTGAGATCCCCGACCGACAGCTCGTGGGCGGCCGTGGTCTCGCCGAGATCGAGGAGGTGCTCGATGAGCATGCCGAACGGCGTACCCCAGTCTCCGATGTGGTTCGCCCGGTGCACGTCGTGACCCAGCCAGGTCAGCAAGCGGGTGACGGCGTCGCCGATCACCGTCGAGCGCAGGTGCCCGACGTGCATTTCCTTCGCGACGTTGGGCGCCGAATAGTCGACGACCACCGTCTCCGGCGCTGCCGCCACGGGCACACCGAGCCGGTCGTCGGCCTGCATCTCCGTCAGGAAGCCCGCGAGCGCGGTCGCCTCGATCGTGACGTTGATGAAGCCGGGCCCGGAGATGGTCGCCGACTCGGCCAGGCCGGCCAGGTCGACGCGGGCGAGCACATCGGTCGCGATCTCCCGAGGGGAGCGGCCCAGCTTTCGGGCGAGCGGCAACGCACCGTCGGCCTGGAAGTCGGCGTGCTGCGACCGTCGCACGACCGGGTCCACCCGCTCACCGGCAACCGCCGCGAAGGCGACCGCGAACCGCTCAACGAGAAGCTTTTCCAGGTTGGCCACGACTAACTACTTTCTGGGGGTACGCGAAATGCTGACAGCGCTGGCTCAGCGAGCTGCCCAAAATCGTCGTCGCGTTACGGAGCCCGCCCGGAGCCGCACAAGCGAAACGCCGGACGGGCGTTCGAGGGGCATCACGGGCATGGACATCGGGGTGAAGCCTACCGGTTCAAGGGCGCCGGCCGGTCCTGGTTTTCTGGCAGGCTCGCCGGGTGGATCGGTTGCTGGACGACACGACGCTGGCCGCCTCGGCGGTCGTGGCCAACTCCGCGATGAACCGGGAGCGGCAGCTGGCCGGGCCCAACAGCTACGCCCGCGAGCTTGGCTTCGACCCCCTCGACCGCCTCCTGCAACGGCTGCCCGCACAGGAATCGGTGGCCTGGCTCGATCTGTGCTGCGGGCGCGGGCGGGCGCTGTTGCAAGCCGGCGCCCAGGTCGAGGCCCGCGGCCTCGAAGACCG
Source organism: Asanoa ferruginea (assembly GCF_003387075.1). NCBI lineage: Bacteria > Bacillati > Actinomycetota > Actinomycetes > Micromonosporales > Micromonosporaceae > Asanoa > Asanoa ferruginea. Next base: position 8,349,946 of record NZ_QUMQ01000001.1, on the reverse strand, counting down.
TGTCGAGCTGATCGGCGTCGACCTGGTCGACTACTTCGATCCGGCGACCACCGCAGTCACCCTGATCTGCGCGCCGGCCACGACCTGGGATCCATACCGCCGCTTCGACCTGATTACCGTGGTGCACGGGCTGCACTACGTCGGCGACAAGCTCGGCCTCCTGCAAAGAGCCGCGAGCTGGCTGACCGACGACGGCCACCTGATCGCCGACCTCGACACGAACAGCATCCGCCGCAACGACGGCGAACCGCTCGGCCGCGGCCTGACCACGCACCTGAAGAAGGCAGGCTTCGCCTACGACGGGCGGCGAAAACGGATCACCAAGACCGGACCGACCCACGAACGGCTGCCCTACGACTACCGCGGCGCCGACGACCGGGCCGGGCCCAACTACACCGGCCAGCCCGCCGTCCATTCCTACTACGCGCTCGCCGGCAGAGACTGATTGCGCTAGCGCCTATTCGTCGATGATGTCGTTGGTGATCAGCCAGGCGTCGCCGTTGACGTCGTTTCGCATGACGGTGCCGGCGTCCCACGCGACGTAGACGTTCACCGTCTGCTTGCCGGCCGGGACCTTGAGGTCGACGGTTGAGGTGATTGGCGGGACTCCGCAGGCGACCTTGCCGGCCGCGTCTGTCCCGTCGGGCTTGGTGTAGGTGCCCGGCGATACGTCGAGCCGCAGTTCTCCGGTGCCGGTTCCCCGGCAGGTGACCCCGAACCGATAGGTGCCCGCGCGCTCGACGGCCGTCGCCATTTTGAACGGCATGTCCGCCGACGCGGCCGCGCCGACCACCCAGGCGTTGTTGGGCATGTCCTTCCTCAACGGGGAGTCGGTGGGCTGCGGCGTCGCCTCGCCGCTTTGCTGGATCGCGGGCACCGGGGCCTTCGCGCCGACGATGGCGGCGGCACCGACCGTGAGGCCGACGAGCGAGGCCGCCGTGACGACCATGGCAACCTGGCGGCGTCGGCGTAGCGCGCGTCGGGCAGTCGCGGCGCCGCGGGGCCGTAGGTCGGCCAGAATCGACTGGCGCAGTTCACCGAACGCCGCGTGGATCTCGTCGTCGGTCAGGTCTTCGTCGCGGAAAGTCTCAGGCATGGTTTACCTCCGCTTTGAGTCGGGCGGCGAGCGCGATGCGCCCCCGGTGCAGCCAGGAGCGGACCGTCGCTTCCGGTACGCCTTCCCGCGCGGCGATCTCGGCGATGGGAAGGTCCACGAGATACCGCAGGGCCATCGCGCGGCGCACCCGGTGTGGCAGGGTCGCGAGTGCTTCGACGATGGCCAGGCGTTCGGCCCCGGGTGGTTCGATCACCGGCTCGTCGCGTTGCGACTGCAAGAACGCGTGCGCCGTACGCAACCGGCGCCAGCGGCTCGCGGCCAGGTTGAACGCCACGCGGCGGACCCACGCGGCCGGATCGTCGTAGGAGTCCAGGCGCTGCCAGCGTGCCAGCGCCCGGACGAACGCCTCCTGGGCGACGTCTTCCGCGTCCTGGCGATCACCGTAGGCGGCGAAGACCTGCACCACGATCTCGGCGTAGTGCGCGGCGTAGAAGTCATCGAAGTCATGCATCGGCGACTACACGCCTGGACTCACCGAAATGTTGCGCCGGAACCCGGAGAGACGCTGTCTCCAAACCCACCGCTATTGGAGACATAGATCAACCCTTGTGCGTTCAAATGCGCCGGGGCTACCGTGCTTGCGTCGGGTACTGGACGGTACTCCCGTAAGGAGGCCATATGGGCCCTCCCGTCGTGCGCCTTCCCAGAGCGGCGCAGACCCTCGGCATGGTGTTGGTTCGGCGCCGGTTTCTGATGTCGCTGCGCGACCGCCACGGTTCCGCCTTCGTGCTCGACGTGCCGCCCTTCGGCAAGACCCTGGTGATCAGCGACCCGGCCATGCTCAAGCAGCTCTTCACCGCCGGCCCCGACGTCGCCGGGACGCCGCAGCCCAACCTTGGGCGGATGCTCGGCTCCGGCTCGATTTTCGGGCTCGACGGTGAGGAACATCGGCAACGGCGCAAGCTGCTGGTGCCGCCCTTCCACGGCCGCCGGATGCAGGCGTACGCCGGGCTGATCGAAGAAGAGTTCCGCAAAGAGGCCAGCACCTGGCCGATCGACAAGGAGTTCGAAACCCTCACCCCGTTCATGCGGATCACCCTCAACGTGATCCTGCGCGCGGTGTTCGGGGCCGAGGGCGACGAGTTCCGTGCCCTGCGCGAGATGCTCCCCGTGTTCGTCACCTACGGCTCGCGGCTGACCGTGTTGCCGGTCAGCGACCGGGGAATCGGCCCGTGGAACCCCTGGCGCAAGTTCCGCGAATATCGCGACCGCTATGACCGCACCGTTCAGACGATCATCGACCGGGCCCGCAGCGACGAAGAGCAAGGCGACGACATCCTCTCGATGCTGTTGCAGAGCCACTACGACGACGGCGCCCCGATGTCGGACAAGCACATCAAGGACGAACTGCTGACGCTGCTCGCCGCCGGGCACGAGACGACCGCGACCACGCTGGCCTGGGCGGTCGAGCGGCTGAGCCGGCACCCGGCTTTGCTGAAAAGGCTGAGCGACGACCTCGATGAGGAACTGCTCCAGGCCACCATCCTGGAGATCCAGCGGACCCGGCCGGTGGTGATCAACACCGCTCGGAAGGTACGCGGTGATGGCCTGCTGATCGGCGACTGGCCCGTCCCTCGTGGCTGGACGGTGCTGGCCGGCATCGACCTCGCGCACACCGACGACACCGTGTTCGACCGCGCGAGCACGTTCGATCCGGACCGGTTCGTCGGCGTCAAACCGGCCACCTACGCCTGGATTCCGTTCGGTGGCGGCACCCGGCGTTGTGTCGGCGCCGCCTTCGCCAACCTGGAGATGACCGTGGTGTTGCGCACCCTGCTGCGCGAGTTCGACATCCGCCCGACCGACGCGCCGCCCGAGAAGTGGCACTCCCGGGGCGTCGCCTACGCGCCCGGCAAACGTGGCCGGGTGGTTCTGCGACGAAGGGAGACGGCCGCATGACCGAGGAGCTTTTCGCCGACGTCGGCCGGGGTATCGAGCTGTGCTACACGGAGACCGGTGACCCCGCCGGCCGCCCGCTGCTGCTCGTCATGGGGCTCGGCCAGCAGCTGATCGCCTGGCCGGACGGCTTCGTCGACCTGCTCGCCAGCCGCGGTTTCCGGGTGATCACCTTTGACAACCGCGACGCGGGGCGCTCGACCCACGCCGGCTACCGCCCGCCGCCGCTGATGGCGATCCTCCGCAACCGGATCCCGGCCGACGCCTACAACCTGGGCGACCTGGGCCAGGACACGGTCGGCCTGCTCGATGCGCTCGGCCTGGAGAGCGTGCACATCGCGGGCGTGTCGATGGGCGGGATGATCGCGCAGACGGTGGCCGCCCGGTTCCCGCAGCGGGTCCGCACGTTGACGTCGATCATGTCGACCACCGGGGCCCGTAAAGTCGGCCGCCCGGCGCTGTCGACGTGGATCAAGATGGGCGGCCAACCGCCGCGAAGCCGCGACGAGGCCGTGGCCCGGGCCGTGCGGATGTTCCGGCACATCGGCTCGCACGGCTTCCCGTTCGACGAGGAGAGCCTGCGGGCCCGGGCGGGCGCGGCCTGGGACCGGGATCGATCACCGGCCGGGCTGGGGCGGCAGCTCACCGCGATCTTCGCGTCCGGCGACCGCACCGATGAGGTACGCCGGATCACGGTGCCGACTCTCGTCGTGCACGGTGATCGTGACCGGATGGTGCACCCGAGCGGCGGGCGGGTGACCCATCAGGCGATCGCCGGCTCCCGGCTGGTCACCATCCCGGGCCTCGGCCACGACTGCCCGGCCGGCGTGTGGCCGCGCCTGGTCGACCTGATCGACGAGCACGCGCAGGACAGCACCCATGCCCCGGCCTGAGCCGCTGGCCGGCCGCACGGCGGTGATCACCGGGGCCGCGTCCGGGATCGGCCGTGCGCTGGCCCAGCGGCTGTCCGCCGCCGGCTGCCCGGTCGCGGTCGCCGACATCGACGAGAGCGGACTGAAGGAGCAGTTCAACGGCCCCGTGCTGCGCCGGGTGCTCGACGTGCGCGACGCCGCGGCCGTCAAGGAGTTCGCGGGTGAGGTGCGGTCGTGGGCGCCGGGCCGGATCGGCGCGGTGTTCAACAACGCGGGCGTCGCGATCGGCTCGACGGTGCTCGGTGCGGTCGCCGAAGACGACGACTGGCTGCACTCGATCAACTTCCAGGGCGTGGTCAACGGCGTGCGGGCGTTCCTGCCGATCCTGGTGGCCCAGGACAGCGGGGCGATGGTCAACACCTCCAGCGTGTACGGGCTGATCGGCGTACCCAACCAGAGCGCCTACTGCGCCGCCAAGTTCGCCGTCCGCGGCTTCACCGAGGCCCTCCGGCAGGAGTTGCGCGGCACCGGGGTGCGGGCGGTGACCATCCATCCGGGCGGGGTGAAGACCAACATCGCCCGCAACGCCCGGTTCCGGGCCGACCCCGAGGGGCGCGGGCGCACCCACGAGCAGATCGCCGCGGAGTTCGACGCGATCGCCCGCACCACACCCGAGCGCGCCGCCGAGATCATCCACAAGGGAGTCGACCGGGGCAAGGCGCGCATCCTGGTGGGTCCCGACGCCTACCTGGTCGACGCCCTCGCCCGGCTGGCGCCGACCCACTATTTCGACATCATCGCCCGGCTGCGGCCGCGCAAAGCAAGCCCGTGACGGCGGTGGCCGCCCCGACCGACCCCGTGCGGGACCGGCTGCTCAAGGGGCTCCACCGGGCGATCGAGGAGCGCGGCTACCGGGAGACCACGGTCGCCGACATCGTGCGGCACGCCCGCGCCTCGCGGAGCACCTTCTACCAGGTGTTCGCGACCAAGGACGAGTGCCTGCTGGCGCTGATGGAGGCGGCCAACCGGTCGCTGATGCGCCGGATCAGCGCGGCCGTCGACCCGGCGGCGCCCTGGCCGGCACAGACCCGGCAGGCCGTGACGGCCTACATCGACCACGTCGCCGCCAGCCCGGCGCTGTCGCTGTGCTGGATCCGCGAGTTCCCGTCGCTCGGTCCGATCGCCGGGCAGGTCCGCCGCGAGTCGATGAACGCCCTCGCCGACCTGGTGCAGCGGCTCAGCGCCAACGAGCCGTTCCGCCGCGCCGGCCGGGCGCCGCTCAGCCGCGAGTTGGCCCTGGTCATCCTCGGCGGCCTGCGCGAGCTGACCGCGACCGCGGTGGAGGAGGGCGCCGACGTGCGGGAGCTGACCGAAACCGGGGTCGCGGCCGCGGTGGCCTTCCTGGGCGCCGCGCCGCCGGCACCGGTCGCGGCCCGACCCGCACCGCGCGGCGGACTGCTGCTTACCGACGAGCAATGGGCCCGGGTGCGACCGCTGCTGCCGCCGGCCAGGGCAGCGGTCGGCCGCCCGCCGGCACCGCAGCGCCAGGTGGTCGAGGCGATCGTCTACCGCGACCAGGCCGGCATACCGTGGCGCGACCTGCCGCCGCGGTTCGGCGCCTGGCAGACCGCCTGGAAACGGCACCGCCGCTGGTCGGAAGACGGCACCTGGGACCGCATCCGCGAGGCGATCGGGGAGGACTACACCGGCTCCAGGAAGCCGGTGAGCACCACGGTGTCCGGGCCGTAGCGGGCCGCGAGTTCCTGCCGACGGGCCTCGGTGGCGACGTAGACCTCGGCGGTCACCTGATTGGCCAGCGTGTCGATCCCGGTGCTCAAGACGCCCGGTAGGGCGGCCAGTTCGGCCTGCACCCGGGTCAGCTCCGCCGTCGTGCGGGTCGCCGACGACACGCAGAGGGCGCCGCCCCACAACGAACGCAGCCGCGCCTCGTGGCCGGGCAGGTCATCGGTGAACCGGGCGTTGAGGACCAGCTTCTTCGGGTCGTTCTCGCCACCGTTCTGGTCGATCCAGACGCCGGCCCCGGCCGGCAACGACGAGGCCAGCGAAATGGCCGCCTTTAGCGCGTCGTCGGTGGCCGTCGCGTCGTCGACGACCTGCCAGCCACCCGCCGGCTCCGGGCAGGCGCTGCGGAACTGGTCGGGTGGAGCCGGCCTTCGCACCGTCGGCGGCGCGGGCGGCTCGGTGAGGGTGAAGCGCTTGCCGTCATACGTTCCGACCAGCTCGAACGAGCCGTAGCGGACGTCGCCGGCCGAGCTGTGCTCGAGCCCGTCCCAGCTCCAGCCGACGATGTCGGGCCCGCCGCACGTCGGCGGCAGCGACATCGCGACGGTGTGGCAGAGCTGTGGCCCGTGTGAGGCGTTTTCCAGCACCAGCCCCGACGCCCGGAACACGCCGGGATAGGTCTCGGGAGCGAACGGCTCGGGCTCGACCGGATCGGTGCCGACCGGCGTGCCGTCGGGGTCGGCGCAACCGGCGAGCGGGGTGAAGAAGAGCCCGGCGAGAACGAGGGCGAGCAGACGAGGTTTCACCTCCAATGCGACGCGGCCGCCGCCGTGCCGGTTCCGTCACAACAGATCGGCCGCCATCGCTGTCGTGACGGCAGCCGTGCGGTCGTTGACGCCCAGCTTCGCGAACGTACGCAACAGATGGGTCTTCACCGTCGCCTCGCTGATGTGCAGCGACGTCGCGATCTCGGCGTTGGACAGCCCACGGGCGACCAGCCGCAGCACCTCGGCCTCCCGGGCGGACAGGCCGGCGAGCCGCGGCTGCCGCACCCGGTGCAGCAACCGGGTCGCCACCGACGGGCTCAGCACCGTCTCGCCGCGGGCCGCCGCCCGCACCGCGGCCAGCAGGTCGGCGCGGGAGGCGTCCTTCAGCAGGTAGCCGGCCGCACCGGCCTCGACGGCGCGCAGGATGTCGCCGTCGGTCTCATAGGTGGTCAGCACGACGACGCGGGTGGCCGGCAGTTCGTCCAGGATGCGGGCCGTCGCACCGACCCCGTCGAGCCCGGGCAGCCGCAGGTCCATCAGCACCACCGACGGGCGCAACGCCCGGGCGGCCGTCAGCGCCTCGGGCCCGGACGCGGCCTCGCCGACCACGGCGAGGTCGGGTTCGCCGGCCAGCAGGCCGCGCACGCCCGCCCGGACCACCGGATGGTCGTCGACCAGCAGCACCGTGATCATGCCGGCACCTCGACCCGCACCGACGTGCCGGCACCCGGCGCGGAGGTCACCGTCAGCGTGCCACCGACCTGGGCGACCCGCGCGCGCATGCCGGCCAGCCCGTAACCGGCCGGGACGGCCGCCGGGTCGAAGCCGGGACCGGCGTCGCACACCGACAGGGTGACGGCCGCGGCACCGTAGTCGAGCAACACGTCGCCCGCCGCGGCGGCGTGCTTGCGCGCGTTGGTCAGCGCCTCCTGCGCGGCCCGCAACAACACCACGTCGACACCGGTCGACAATGGACGGACGGTGCCGCGGACCGCGGTCGACGGTGCCAGGCGGCGGATCGCGTCGACCAGCGAGCGGCCGTCGAGCAGCGCCGGCGTCAGGGCCGCGACCAGCGCACGGGCCTCGTCGAGGTTGTCGCGCGCCGTGTCGAGCGCCAGCGTCAGGTGCCCGTCGGCGCGCGCCGGGTCGGGCTCGGCCCGGGCCGCCTGGATCAGCAGCACCACGCTGGACAGGCCCTGCGCGATGGTGTCGTGGATGTCGCCGGCCAGCCGCTGCCGCTCGGCGAGCGTGCTGAGCCGGGCGACCTCCGCGCGGGACGCGTCGAGCGCGCGGATCAGCTCGGCCCGCTCCTGGCTCTGCTCGAGGATTCGCTGCGACCAGGTGCCGAAGATCGTCGACATGACTACGATCACCACCGCGGTCGGCAGCAGGTCGCCGAGCAGGATCGACAGGTCACCGTCACGGATCCAGAAGACCACCAGGTGTGCGCCGGTGAACGCGATCGTGGGAAGAACGGCGGCGGGGGACGGCAGCACCATGAAGCACTGTGGACAGAGGGCGAACAGCGCGAACGAGGCCCCGCTGACCAACCAGACCGCCGCCGCGTAGCAGGCGAACGTCAGGACCAGGTAGGTCACGCCCCGCCAGCCGGTCTCCTCGTCGCGCATGAACCGCCGGCCGATCAGCACGTAGAGGAGCGCGATCGCGACCAGGAGGCCGGCGGCGCCGAGCCCGGCGGACCGAGATTGCGCGCTGCGCAGCACGAACGCGATCACGCCGAGCCCGACGACCGCGTAGTAGGCGTCGAACCAGTGGAACCGGGTCACCCACGCCGAGCTCAGCGCGTCTGCCGGCCGCGCCAGCGGAACGTGGTCAGGCATAGCACCAGTCCTCCGATGCACCAGGCGGCGAGCACGAGAGCGGTGCGCCCATGCTCCCACGACGGCACGACCTCGTAGGGAAGGATCGTGTCCGGCAGGAACGCCGAGCGGAAGCCCTGCGCCATCCACTTGAGCGGAAAGAGCGAGCCGCCCTGGATCACCCAGTGCGGCAGCGCGCCGACCGGCGAGAAGTAGATGCCGGAGACGAAACACAGCACGACGTAGGGCAGGTTCAGCACCGCGGCCGCGCTGCGCGACGAGCGCGCGAGCGTGCTGGCGACGACCCCGAGCAGCGCGCAGGCGACCGTGCCGAGCAGGAACACCCAGCCGAACGTCAGCCAGCGCGCCGGATCCCGCGGCAGGTCGACGGAGAACAGCCCGACACCGATCGCGACCAGCACCAGGACCTCGGCCAAGGTCACGGCCACGACCAACAGGATCTTTCCGATGAGGTACGCCAGCGGCGGCATCGGCAGCCCGCGGAGGCGCTTGAGCGTGCCGTCGTCGCGGTCGGTCGCGATCCCGATGCCGAGGTTGACGAACGTCGTCGACGCCACCCCGGCCGCGATCATGCTGGGCACCAGGTATTGGGCGGGGGTCACCGTACTGCCGTCGTAGACGCCGCTGAACAGCGAGCCGAGCAGCGTGAGCAGCACCGCCGGCAGCGCGAAGGTGAACACCACGGCGTCGCGCTCCCGCCAGAACTGGCGCAGTTCGACGCCGGCCCGGGCCGCGCCGAGGGCCAGGGTGCTCATCGGTCGGCTCCGATCAGGTCGAGGTAGACGTCTTCCAGCGACGGCCGGGTGATCTCCAGTCCCGGCACGGCACCGCTGTAGACCGCGGTGAGCCGGGCGACCAGCGCCGCCGGGTCGGCGGTCCGTTCCCGGCCGTCGCGCCAGGTGACCGTGGCGAGGTCGCGCGCGCCGAGCGTGGCCGGATCGCCCTCGGCGAGCACCCGGCCGGCGTCGATCACGGTGACCCGGTCGGCCAGCGCCGCCGCCTCGTCGAGATAGTGGGTGGTGAGCAGGATCGTGGTGTCCAGCCCGCGCACCGTCGACCAGAACTGCCGCCGCGCGACCGGGTCGAAGCCGGTCGTCGGCTCGTCGAGGAACAGCAGCCGGGGCCGGCCGACGATGCCGAGCGCGACGTCGAGCCGCCGCCGCTGCCCGCCGGAGAGGCGCCGCACCCGGCTGTCGCGTTTCTCGGCGAGCCCGACCAGGTCAAGGGTCTCGTCGAGCGACCGCGGCCGCGGGAAGTAGCGGGCGACGTGCCGGATCGTCTCGGCCACGGTCAACTCGGCGGCGTCGGCGGTCTCCTGAAGCACGATCCCGATCTCCCGCCGCCAGGCGATGCCGGCGCGCGCCGGGTCGACGCCGAGCACCGAGACCGAGCCGCCGTCGCGCGACCGGTGCCCTTCCAGGATCTCCACCGTGGTGGTCTTGCCGGCGCCGTTGGGCCCGAGCAGGGCCCGCACCTCACCGTGCGCGATGTCCAGGTCGAGCCCGTCGACCGCCGTCGTGTCGCGATAGGACTTGCGCAGCCCTCGTACCCGTACCGCGTCGTCTGTCATGTCTTGATGGTTCGCCGCGCGGCGGGTCGCGCGGGACGACCGGGCGACGGACCGGGGCTGTCAACCGGTCGACGGACAGGCGAGCCGGTGGGCCAGGCGGGGGCTCTCGGACCCGCCCGACCCACCGGTGCCGTAAGGCGTACCCCGGACGCCCGGGTTTATGCGGACGCGACCGGTGCCAGCACGTGCAGCAGCAGCGCGGTCAGCGCCGCGAGACCGTCTTCGCTGAGCACCGACTCCGGATGGAACTGCACGCCGGCGAAGCGTGGGCCGCGCAAGGCGTGCACCGCGCCGTCCGTGGAGCGGGCCACCTCGACCGGGCCGTAGGGAGTGGACAGTGCGTCGGCCGGCGCGGTCGGCGTGAACGTCGAGTAGAAACCCACCCGGGCCGGGGTGCCGAACAGGTCGATCTCCTTCTGCACACCCTGGTAGGGCGAGCGCCGCCGGTGCATCCCGAGCCCGAGCACCGACGAGAGGATCTGGTGGCCGAGGCAGACGCCCAGCAGCGGGCGGCCGTCGACCAGCCGCGCGGTGGCCACGGCCCGCATCGCCGCCATCTTCGGCGAGGCCGGGTCGGTCGGGTCGCCGGGGCCGGGACCGGCGATCACCAGGTCGGCGTCGCCCCAGGCCGGCGCGGTCCAGGGGAGCACCGACACCCGCAGGCCGAGCGCGCGCAGTTGGTGGGCGAGCATGCCGGTGAAGGTGTCCTCCGCGTCGACCACCACCACCCGGCGGCCGGCCAGCGCCGGCACGACCAGGGCATCGGGTGCCGGGCGGGCGTCGAGCCAGAAGCGCGCGAGGTGGTCGTTGCGGGCGGCCAGGGCGGCCAGCACCCGCTCGTCGTCGACGCGGGAGACCGGCTTGGGCCGGTCGCCCGAGCCGGGCACCAGGCCGAGCGCGCTGAGGATCCCGGCCGCCTTGGCGTGCGTCTCGGCGACCTCGCCGGCGGTGGTGGAGTGCCGCACCAGGGTCGCGCCGACCGGCACCCGCAGCGCGCCGTCGGCGGTGATCTCCGCCGCGCGGATCAGGATCGGCGCGTCCAGCGTCTGCCGCCCCTCGGCGTCGTGCCCGAGCAGCGCCAGCACCCCGGCGTAGTAGCGCCGGCCGCGCCGCTCGTGCCGGGCGATCACCCGGCACGCGTTCTCGATCGGGCTCCCGGTCACGGTCGGCGCGAACATCGTCTCGCGCAGCACGTCGCGCACGTCGCGGGTGCACCGGCCGGCGAGCAGATACTCGGTATGCGTGAGATGCGCCATCTCCTTGAGATAGGGCCCGACCACCTGGCCGCCGGTCTCCGCGACGGTGGCCATCATCTTGAGCTCCTCGTCGAGCACCATGTAGAGCTCGTCGATCTCCTTCGGGTCGGCGAGGAACTCCAACAGGTCGACGCCCGAGCCGTGCCGGTGGGTCCCGGAGATCGGGTTCATCATCACCAGCCCGTCCTCGACCGAGACGTGCCGCTCCGGCGAGGCGCCGACAATCGTCCGCGCGCCGGTGTGCACGACGAACGTCCAGTAGGCGCCCCGCTCGTCGAGCAGCAGCCGGCGGTAGGCGGCCAGCGCCGCGGCCACCGGGGAGCCGTCGACCTGGGCGGTGTGCGCGCGGTGGATCACGAAGTTGGCGCCCTCCCCGCGGCCGATCTCGTCGGCGAGCACCCGGGACACGGTCGCCGCGTAGTCGTCGTCGCTGACGTCGAAGCCACGGGGGCCTCGGGTGCGGACCGGCGCGTCCGGCAGGGCCGCGACGGCGTCCGCCAGCGGCACGCGGTCGTGCGTCTCGATCGACAGGAACTCCAGGGGTACGCCGTCGTCGACGGCGTCGAAGCCGCGCTCGGCGACCTGCCGGTAGGGCACCACGGCCAGCGCCGGGATCGGGAGCTCGGCGAGCGTGGCGACGGACCGGACCGGCCCGGCGTAGACGTCGACGTGGTCGGCGCCCTCGCGGCGGATCAGGGCGAACGGGGCGGAAAGATCGAGCAGCATGCGGTTTCCTCGGGCTCTGGGCGGGTGCCGTCGAGCGGAAACCGGATGAGCGGGCCGCCTCGAGGGCGGCCGCGTCGATGGTTACGCGCGGAAGTGGGCCGCCGGGTCGGCGGGCCACCACATGCTCAATCGCGCGTGCATGGCCAGGAAGCTACCCGCTGCGCGCCGGGTTCGGAAGAGGCCGCGCGGGGTACCGTGGCGGGCGATGAACGTTCTAGCCCTTGACCTGGGCACCTCTTCGGTGCGCGCGATGGTCTTCGACGACCGGGTTCGGGCCCGCCCGGAGGCGCTGGCCCGGCGCGGGTTCGACCTGTCGATCGCCGCCGACGACAGCGGCACCGCGACGCTGGACGCCGACGAATACCTGGCCGCCCTGATCGCCTGCATCGACGAGCTGGCCAAGGCCGGCCACCTCGACGACATCGGCCTGGTCGCCGCTTCGGCACAGTGGCACTCGGTGCTGCCGATCGACGCCGCCGGCCGCCCGCTCAGCCCGGTGATCACCTGGCTCGACACCCGGCCGGCGCCACCCGACGGCGCCACCGGCCCGCTCGACCCGGAGGCCTTCCACCAGCGCACCGGGGCCTGGTGGCACCGGTTCTACTGGACCGTCAAGCTGCCCTGGCTGCGCGGCTCCGGGCTGGCCCCGGCCCGCTACACCGGCCTGGTCGAATACATCCTCACCGAGTTGCTCGGCGCGGCGCCGATGTCGGTGTCGCAGGCCTCCGGCACCGGGATGCTCGACCTGGCGACGATGGAGTGGGACCCCGAGGCGCTCGACATCGCCGGCGTTTCCACCAGCCACCTGCCGGAGTTGGCCCCGCTCGGCTGGCAGGGCCGGCTCTGCGCCGAATACGCCCGCCGCTGGCCGCAGCTCGCCGGCGCGCTCTGGTCACCGGCGATCGGCGACGGCGCGGCGTCCAACATCGGTTCGGGCTGTGTCGACGAGAGCCGGGCCGCGGTCACCGTCGGCACCTCGGCCGCGGTCCGCCTGGTCCAGCCCGCGCCGCGCGGCGCCGCCCTGCCGCCGCTGCCGCACCGGCTCTGGCGCTACCGGGTCGACGACCACCGGGTGGTGACCGGGGCCGCCTACTCGGCCGGCGGCAACCTCTTCGCCTGGGCCCGGCGCGAGCTGCGGCTGCCGGATGGGCCCGAGCTCGAGCAGAAGCTCGCGGGCATCACACCCTTTTCCGGGGTACGCGCCGACCCGCGGCTGGGCGGCGACCGGCCACCGGGCACGGCTCCGGCCGGCTCCGGCGAGCTGCGCCACCTCGGCTTCGGCACCACCGCGGTCGAGATGTTCGCCGGGCTGATGGAAGGCGTCTGCACGATGGTGCACGCCGACCTCCAGGTCATCGAGTCCACCGTCGACCACCCGGTCGCGGTCACCCTCGGGGGTGGCGCGATCGCCGCCTCACCGTGGTGGCGGCGGGCGTTCGAGTCGACCCTCGCGCCGCGCGAGGTGGCACACGTCGACGACCCGGAGGTGGGCTGCTCCGGCGCCGCGCTGGTCGCCCTCGGCCGGGCGGACCAGACTCCCGGGTGACTCGACCGCGCCACGATCACTCTGCGAGGATGGCTCAACCGGACGGACGAGGCACCTGCGCCGGACGGGCGGCTGCTCCCTCCACCTCGCGTTCAGCGTGACCACACTGGGCGGTTGCCCGCGTGCGCGGCGCTGCCACGCCTGGTTGGATGAACGGGTTTCCCGGTGTGGCCGGCGCCGGGGCGACTAGGAGGAATGGGTGGCAGGAGCGACCGGGCAGCCGAACGGCGCCGTGCCGCACCATCGCCGGCCGCAGGGCGATGTGCGGGTGTCGCCGCATCGCCGGAACAACCGCTACCGCCTGCGCGACTGGCGCATCCGCACCAAGCTGACCGCCGTCCTCATCGTCCCGTCGCTGGCGTTCCTGCTGCTCGCCGGCTTCCAGGCGCGCGCCCTGTTCACCCAGGCCAACACGCTGGGCCAGTTCTCCGCCGAAGTGGGCGTCGCCGACGAGATCGGCGGCCTCGTCGACGCCGTCCAGCAGGAGCGTGACCGCACCGCCGGCGAGTTGGCCGCACCGGGCGACGCGACCGGCCGTCCCGACTTCGGCCGGCTCACCAACGTGCTGCGCCCCTATGAAGACGCTGTCGACGCCGCCGCGACGAAGTTCCGCGCCGCGGCCGACCCCACCGTCGGCGGCGATGTCTCCTGGCAGGTCGCCTACGGCCGCACGGTCGAGCTGATCGACCAGTTGCCGACGCTGCGCACCGCGGCCACCGGCAGCGCGACGCCGCAGACCGTGTTCGACACCTACACCCGGCTGGTCGACGCGTTGCTCACGCTGCTGGCCGAGCCGTCGCCGGGCGCCGACCATCCCGAGCTCTCCCAGGCGGTGCTGCGCTCGGTGCAGCTCGCCCGGGTCAAGGAGCTGGGCTCCAAGGTCCGGGCCCGGATCTTCGCCGCGGCGGTGGCCGGCGGCTACGGCCCCGACGACCTGGTGACCCTCTCCGACCTGCGCGCCCAACAGCTCGCGGCGCTGGCCGACTTCCGGCTCGCGGCCACGCCCGATCAGGTCACGCTCTACGACGACACCTCCGCCCTGCCGCAGTTCGTCGAGGCCACCCGGCTCGAGGAGCAGACCTTCGGCACAGCTCGGGCGCCACAGGTGCTGGGCGCCGAGGAATGGTGGGCGGCCAGCCAGAACCGGGCCGAGCAACTGCGCAAGGTGGAGCAGCGGGTCGCGGCCGACGCCGACCGGGCCGCCCGCGACCGCAGCAACACCCAGCTGCGCGACAGCCTGCTGGTCGCCGGCGGCATCCTGCTGGTCCTGGTGATCGCGGTGCTGACGTCGATCGTGGTCGGCCGGTCGATCGCGCGCTCGCTGCGCACCCTGCGCACGCACGCCCTCCAGGTCGCCCAGGTGCAGCTGCCCGACGCGCTCGAACGGTTGCGGGCGATGGGCCCCACCGTGCCCCGGATCGACGTCTGGCCCACGCCGGTCCGGTCGATCGACGAGATCGGCGAGGTGGCCGAGGCGTTCGTCGCCGTGCACCACAGCGCCATCGCGGTCGGCGTCGAGCAGGCCACCATGCGGCGCACCGTCAACGCGATGTTCGTCAACCTGGCGCGGCGCAGCCAGGTGCTGGTCGAGCGGCAGCTCGAGCTGCTCGACGAGCTGGAGCGCGAGGAGAGCGACCCGGAGCAGCTCGACAACCTCTTCAAGCTCGACCATCTCGCGGCCCGCATGCGCCGCAACGACGACAGCCTGCTGGTGCTCGCGGGCATCGAGTCGTCGCGGCGGTGGAGCGACCCGGTCGCGCTGCCCGCCGTCGTGCTCGCCGCGGTCGCCGAGATCGAGTCCTACCCGCGGGTCCGGCACGACGCGATCGACCCGGTGTACGTGCTCGGGCACGCCGTCGGCGACCTGGTGCACCTGCTGGCCGAACTGCTGGAGAACGCCACCGTGTTCTCGCCGCCGACGACCACGGTGCACGTGTTCGCGCACGGCGGCGCCCGGGTCGGAACGGTCATCGAGATCGCCGACGACGGTCTGGGCATGTCGGAGGCGGGCCTGCGGGAGGCCAACGACACGCTCGCCGCGCCGCCGACGGCCGACGTCGCGGCGTCGGAGCGGATGGGCCTGTTCGTGGTCAGCCACCTCGCGGCCCGGCACGGCATCCGGGTCGAGTTGCGGTCCGGCCGCAGCGGGGGCGTGATCGCCCTGGTCCGGTTGCCGGCAAACCTCCTCGCGCACGAGCACGCCGAGCTGCCCTACCGGCCGGCCCGGCCGATGCTGGCCGCGGTCGCGGCGGTCTCGGGCGCGGCGCCGTCGCTCCAGCCGGCGCCGCGGGCCGGTGGTCCGCTGATGCCAGGCGCCGCGGTCGGCGCCCTCACGATGTCCACGCCGGGCGCCGGCATGCCGGCCGTCGCCGCGCCCGTGGTCGGCGTGCCCGCGGTCGCCGCACCGGCGATCCCGCTGCCGATCGAGCCCAGCCCGGCCCGGCCCTACCCGGCACCGGCCTCGGGTGTGCCCGCGCCGGCGGTGCCGGCACCCGCCGTGCCGGCGCCGGCTGTCCCCCCGCCGGCCGTCCCCGACGGCGAGGTTTCCTGGTTCACCAGCACGGGCGCGCCGGCGCCCGTCGCGGCAACCGTGGGCGCCCCGCCCGCGACACCGGTGACCGGGGGAGTGGGCCCTGCCGGCCTGCCCCTGCGGGTCCCGATGGCTCAGCTCCCGGGCGGCAACGGTGCCGCGCCGGTTGCCGCTCCCCGCGTCGACGCCGACCCCGACGCGGTGAGCAGCCTCCTCAACCGGTTCTACGGCGGCGTCCGGCGCGCCGAGGCCGAGGATCCGCACGACCAGACGAGCGCGCCGCAGTGGCGCGGAGAACGGGAGCAACGATGACGACGCTCAGCCGCGAGGCACGCGACCTGAGCTGGCTGGTCAGCGGCTTCGCCCAGCGGGTCCCGGGCGTCTCGCACGCGATCGTGGTGTCCTCCGACGGCCTGCTGATCGCGGTATCCGACCACCTGCCGCGAGACCACGCCGACAAGCTGGCCGCCGTCACCTCGGGCGTCATGAGCATCACCAGCGGCGCGGCCCAGATGTTCGACAACGACTACGTGAAGCAGACGGTCGTCGAGATGGGCCGCGGCTATTTCCTGGTGATGCACATCCGCGACGGCTCGATCCTGGCCACCCTCGCCGGTTCCGACGCCGACATCGGTGTGGTCGGCTACGAGATGGCGCGGCTGGCCAAGCAGGCCGGGGAGATGCTCACCCCGGCACTGCGGGCCGAACTCCAGCAGGCACTCCCGCGTTAGACGGTGTTCTCGCGGATTACCCCTTCATACCAGCGGGCGCTGCGCTTGGGGATGCGGCGCTGCGTCGGGTAGTCCACGTAGACCAGTCCCCAGCGCTGCTCGTACCCCTCGGCCCATTCGAAGTTGTCCATCAGTGACCACACGTGGTAGCTCTCCAGCGGCACGCCGGCCTCGATCGCGCGGTGTGCCGCCGCGAAGTGGTCGCGCAGGAACTCGACCCGGCCCGGGTCGTCGACCGCGCCGTCGGAGCCCAACTCGTCCGGGCAGGGCAGGCCGTTCTCCGTGATGGTCAGCGGGACCCGGCCGTAGTCGCGGGTGATCCGGGTCAGCATGTCGAAGAGCCCGTCCGGGAAGATCTGCTGCCAACTCGCCTCCGAGGTCGGCCAGCGCACTTCGGTGTCGCCGCCGCCGGTGACGTAGTAGGGCGTGTAGTACTGCACGGCGAGCAGGTCGACCGGCGCCGAGATGATGTCGAGGTCACCGTCGCGGATGCCGCGCACCATCCGGCTCTCCGGCCCGAGGTCGTCGAGCACGTCCTGCGGGTAGGCGCCCTTGAAGATCGAGTCGAGGTAGAGGCGGTTCTCGTAGCCGTCGTAGAGCCGGGTCGCGGTGGCGGTCTCGGCGCTGTCGTCGACCGGGTAGCAGGGGTGCAGGTTGAGCGCCGGCCCGATCCGCGCGTCGGTGGTTGACCGCAGCGCCTGGACCGCGAGCCCGTGCGCGAGTTGCAGGTGGTGCGCGACCAGGTAGGCGGCGGACGGGTCGCGCAGCCCCGGCGCGTGGTGGCCGCCGAGGTAGCCGTTCTGCACCACGGTCTTCGGCTCGTTGATGGTCAGCCAGTCGGGCACCGCGGCACCGAGGGCCTCGAACACCGCCGCGGCGTAGTCGGCGAACCGGTAGGCGACGTCACGGTTCTCCCAGCCGCCGAGGTCTTGCAGCGCCTGCGGCAGGTCCCAGTGGAACAGCGTCGCCATCGGCTCGATGTCGCGGTCCCGCAGGCCGTCGACCAGCCGGCGGTAGAAGTCGAGCCCGCGCTGGTTGGCCTTGCCGGTGCCGTCGGCCTGCACCCGCGGCCAGGAGATGCTGAACCGGTAGGTGCGCAGGCCCAGGTCCTTCATCAGGTCGAGGTCGCTGGCCCAGCGGTGGTAGTGGTCGGCCGCGACGTCGCCGGTGTCGCCGTTGCGGGTGCGGCCGGGCGTGTGACTGAACGTGTCCCAGATGGACGCGCCGCGGCCGTCTTCCTTGGCGGCACCTTCTATCTGGTACGCGGACGTCGCGGCGCCCCAGCGGAAGCCGTCCGGGAAGCGCAGCCCGAGCCGGCGTTCCGGGTTCGGATCGGCGTCGGGTGAGTCCGGGTCGCAGGCGGCGGCGAGCAGGGACGCCGCTGAGATGGCGGACGCGGCGGCCGGTCTCGCTGCTGCCGACAGGGACGCTCGTGCGGCGGTCGCGGCGGTGGCCGAGAGCGCGGCCCGGCGCAGCAGGCGCCGTCGGGTCAGCACGGTCATGTCGCAGGTCTCCTCGGGGTGGGATCTGGGAGCGCTCCCAAGATCGTACAGCCGAACTCTTTGTTCTGGAAGTGGCGTGCAAAACAGACGGCCGACCGGTTGGGCGTCGCCGCCTGTCCTGTCGACCGATTCATGCCCGTAACAATCGAGGGCTAGCGTTGGGGGCGGGGAGGGCAACCCCACCCCCAACCTCAGTTACATACACGCACGGCGGTTGGCACCAGAGTGCGTGTCGCGCGGGAGCCGGGCCACGCGAGTGGCGGTGGTTCCACCTCCTCTCGAGGGGGGAGAGCGGAGACCGGCGACGGAGTCCGGGCTGGCCCGTCGCCGGCCTACTCTGACGTTCATCAATGGAAGCGCTCCCATCGACGTTGGTCAGACTGTAGCTGTCGGCGCGCGGGTCGGAAACCCCCCGGACATGATCGAAACTTTCGGTTTACGCCAGGTGAAAGCCCGAGTTCCGGCGCTTGGCCTCATACATCGCCTCGTCCGCGTCGCGCAGCAGGGTCTCGAATGGCTTGTCGGGGCTGGCCGCGATCCCGACGCTGGCCGATGGCCGCAACGTCCGGCCGGCGATCCGCGCCCGCTTGGCCACTTCACCCATGATCCGGTGTGCGGCGGCCACCGCGTCCGCCGTCGAGGCGTTGGCCAGCAACACGCTGAACTCGTCGCCGCCCAGCCGGGCGACCAGATCGTCGGGCCGCACGCAGCGCTGGAGCCGGTTCGCGACGACCTTGAGCAGGTCGTCGCCGGCGTGGTGGCCGTAGGTGTCGTTGACCGTCTTGAACTCGTTGAGGTCGAGCAGGAGCACGGCGCGGCCCTGGCTGTCGCGAGCGCCGAGGCTCTTGGCCCACTCATCGAACGCCGCCCGGTTGGGCAACCCGGTCAGGTGGTCGTGGCGGGCCGCGTAGCGCAGGCGCGCTTCCTGCCGGCCCAGCTCGGCGACGGTCTCGTCGAGCCCGCGCACCAGGCGCGCGTTCTCCATGAACACCAGGTGCTGCCGGGCCATCACCAGCCCCGTCACGATCACCGTGCCGGCCAGTGCACCCCAGGCGCGCTGGGTCAGCCCGCTGGTCGCCAGCTCGACGATCAGCACGACCTGTGGCGCCGCCACCGCTACAAACGGCAGCCCGGCCATGGCCCGATGGGTGCGGTCCCGGGGAGCCGGGTTGCGGAGCTGTTCGAACCGCGCCCCGGCCACCAGCAGCAGCGCCGGAACCATCCGGCCCACCAGCACCGCGCGGACGTCCGGCACGTTCTGGAGCTGCGCGTTGACCACGTGGCCGATGCCGAAGAGCACGATCGCCATGATCAGCGTCAGCCCGGCGAGCCGGCGCACCGGCGCCGACCGGGCATAGATGAAGCGCACCAGTGCCAGCGCGGCCACCAGCAGGATCGCGGCGCCAGTCATCGTCCAGACCAGCTGACCCGGTCGGTGCGCGTCGCCGCGGCCGATCAGCGTCACGATCCAGACCGCGAACGCCGCGCCTATCAGCACGATCGACATGTCGAGCCAGAGCCGCTTCCGCACGCGGCCGCCGGATCGCCACGGGCGGGCCAACAGGAATGCCAACAAAACGCCGGCGCCCGCGGTGAGCAGGATCGTCGGCACGGTCGCGAGTCCGCCCACCGTGGCGGGGTGATTCGCCGAGATCGCGGTGCGCAGCACCGCACCGGCCGTGAAGATCAGCCCGGCCACCGCGGCGGCGTCCCAGAACCGCTGCGCGACGGTGTCCTGGTCCCGCCGCTGGGCGAGCTGCCAGGACAGGGCCGCGAAGGTCACTTCGAGCACCGCCTGGGCCACCCAGGCGGTGACGCCCGGGTCGGGTGCGACGGCGACCAGGATCGCGGCAACCCCGAAGACGAGGAGCGCGGCACCCAGGATGCGATCCACTCGTCAGGCCGCCGACTCGGGGTGCAGGTAGAAACCGGAGTTGCGGCGCTTGGCCTCGTACATCGCCTCGTCGGCGTCGCGCAGCAGCGCCTCGAACGGCTTGGTCCCGCTCGCCGCGATGCCGACGCTCGCCGACGGCCGCAGGGTCTGGCCGTGCAGCCGCACCGGATGGGCCAGCGCGCCGAGGATGCGGTGGGCGGCCGCGACCGCGTCGTCGGACGTGGCGTCGGCGAGCAGCACGCTGAACTCGTCGCCGCCCAGCCGGGCCACCGTGTCACCGGGTCG
This sequence comes from Asanoa ferruginea, assembly GCF_003387075.1. Classification (NCBI taxonomy): domain Bacteria; kingdom Bacillati; phylum Actinomycetota; class Actinomycetes; order Micromonosporales; family Micromonosporaceae; genus Asanoa; species Asanoa ferruginea. The sequence goes on along the minus strand of NZ_QUMQ01000001.1, from coordinate 8,329,670 downwards.
CACGCTGCGTCTCAGCCGCGTCGCGGTGAGCTTGAGCAGGTCGTCGCCGGCGTGGTGGCCGTAGGTGTCGTTGACCATCTTGAACTCGTTGAGGTCGAGCAGCAGCACGGCCCGCCCCCGCCCGGCATCGCTGCCGGCCAGGTGCTGGGCGTGGTGGTCGAAGAAGGCCCGATTGGCCAGGCCCGTGAGATGGTCGTGGTTGGCCGCGTGGCGCAGCTTCTCCTCCTGCCGGCCCAGGGCCTCGACGCTCTCGTCCAGGCGCCGCACCAGCCGGTCGTTCTCCATCAGCACCACGCTCTGCCGCGCGGCGACCACGGCGGTGAGCACCGCCGAGCCGACGACGGTGCCCCAGCTCATCAGGTTGAGCCCGCTGAGTGGCAACTGGATCAGCAGCATGATCTGCACCGCGGCCACCGCCAGGAACGGCAGCCGCACGGTCACCCGCGTCCGCCTGGGCGGGTCGACCGTGCGGGTCAGCTTTCCGTATCGCCGCTCGACGCACGGCGCGATCACCAGGACCAACGCCGGCACCACCCGCAACACGTAGCTGCCCCGCGAGTCGGCGTTGGCGAGTTGCGGGTTGAGCGCGTGCTCGACGCCGAAGAGCGCGATCGCGATGGTCAGGATCACCCCGGTGGCGCGGGTGAACGGCGCCTCCTTGGTCATCAGCAGCCGGACGACCGCGAACGCCGACACAATCATGATCACCGAGCCGATCAGCGTGAAGGCGAGCTCGCCGGCGTCGCTGGCGCTCTCGCTGCCGGTCAGGGTGATGCTCCAGACGAAGACCGAGGCCGCCACCAGCACGGTGGTGGCGTCGAGCCACAGGCGTAACCGCTCCCGGCCGATCATGTCGGGTGGTCGGGACAGCAGGAAGAACAGCAGCACCAGGGAGCCGGCCACGACCAGCAGCGTCGGCGCGGTGCGGTTGACGTCGGGTTGGCCGGGCTCGATGCCGAACTGGACCGCGCGCACGACCCCGCCGGCGGTCTTGAGCGTGCCGGCGATGGCGGCGGCGGCCCAGAACCGCCGGCAGAGCGGATCCTGACCCGGGCGGCGCCACAGCCGCCACGACAGGTAGGCGAAGGTGCCCTCGAGCACCGCCTGCGTCGACCACGACGTGATCGCCGGGTCTGGACCCAGCCCGATCAGGAGCGCCGCGACGGCGAAGGTGATGAGCACCCCGCTCAGGACGCGGTCCATCGACCCATCGAACCACGCGGGCCACGCAGCGTAGGCGGTTCGCGCCGGGCGGTGCACTCCGGCTTGCTCGCGGGAGCGCTCCCATGCAAGACTGTCGATCCTAGGGAGCCGACCTTCGCGCACGCGTCCCGGGCAGGACGCGTGGCCCACCCCTGCTTTTCGCGAGGAGACAACGCTTCCATGAAAATTCGCCTCAGAGGGCCCAGACGCGCCCTGGCGATGTTCGCCGCCGGCACGCTGGTCGCCGCGGCGGTCGCCATCCCGGCCGGTCCCGCCCAAGCGGCCGTCGCGTGCGACGTGGTCTACGCGACCAGCGACTGGCCCGGCGGCTTCACCGCCAACCTCACCATCAAAAACCTCGGCGACCCGATCAACGGCTGGACCCTCGGCTTCACGTTCCCCGGCAGCCAGCGGGTCACCCAGGGCTGGTCGGCCACCTGGACCCAGAGCGGCAACCAGGTCACCGCGGCCAGCATGCCCTGGAACGGCAGCCTGCCCACCGGTGGCTCGACCGGCATCGGCTTCAACGGCAGTTGGAGCGGCAGCAACCCGAAGCCGACCTCGTTCACCGTCAACGGCACGACCTGCGGCGGGACGCCCGCACAGCAGCCGCCGACGGTGGATCTGACCGTCCCGTCCGGACCGTTCGAGGCGCCGGCCGACGTCGCGCTCAGCGCCACCGCCGGCGACCCGGACGGCACCGTCAGCAAGGTCGAGTTCTACCGCAACGGGATGCTGGTCAACACCGACACCACGTCGCCGTACGGCTACACGCTCGAGGACCTGCCCGCCGGGTCCTACACCGTGCAGGCCAAGGCCTACGACAACGCCAACCTGACCGCCACCGACGAGGCCAGTTTCACCGTCACCCAGGCCAGCGGGCCGGTGCTGCGGGCCAACCCGTCGTCGGTCTCGGTCGCCGAAGGCGGCACCTCGTCGACCCGGTTGACGCTCAGCGCCGCCCCCTCGTCGGCGGTCACGGTGGCACTGGCCCGCACCGGCGACACCGACGTCTCGGTCAGCCCGACCAGCGTCACGCTGAACAGCTCCAACTGGAGCACGGGCGTGCCGGTGACGATCACCGCGGCGGAGGACACCGACACCGTGGGCGGCTCGGCGACGGTCACCGCGACCGCCTCCGGGTACGCGCCGGTGGCGATCACCGTTACCGAGATCGACAACGACGGCGGCACCGGCGACAACGTCTACATCGAGCGGTTCCTGGACCAGTACGGGAAGATCAAGAACTCCGGCTACTTCAGTCCGGAGGGCGTCCCGTACCACTCGATCGAGACGTTGATCGTCGAAGCTCCCGACTACGGTCACGAGACCACCTCGGAGGCGTTCAGCTTCTGGATCTGGCTCGAGGCACAGTACGGGCGGGTGACCGAGAACTGGGCGCCGTTCAACAACGCCTGGACGGTGATGGAGAAATACATCATCCCGTCGCACAACGACCAGCCGACCGCCGGCGTCAACGGGACTCCGCAGTATGCCGCCGAGTTCAACCTGCCCAGCCAGTACCCGTCGGCCCTACAGCCGAACGTGCCGGTCGGTCAGGACCCGTTGCGCTCCGAGTTGCAGTCGACCTACGGCACCGGCGACATCTACGGCATGCACTGGCTGATCGACGTCGACAACACCTACGGCTTCGGCCGGTGCGGCGACGGGACCACCCGGCCCGCCTACATCAACACCTTCCAGCGCGGCCCCCAGGAGTCGGTGTGGGAGACCGTGCCGCAGCCCTCGTGTGAGACGTTCGCCTTCGGTGGCCCCAACGGCTTCCTGGACATCTCGATCAAGGACAGCGGCACGCCGGCGAAGCAGTGGAAATACACCAACGCGCCGGACGCCGACGCGCGGGCGATCGAGGCCGCCTACTGGGCGCTGACCTGGGCGACCGAGCAGGGCAAGGCCGCCGACGTGTCGGCCACCGTGGCCAAGGCCGCGAAGATGGGCGACTACCTGCGCTACGCGATGTTCGACAAGTACTTCAAGAAGATCGGCAACTGCGTCGGCGCGTCGACCTGCCCGGCCGGCTCCGGCAAGGACTCGGCGCACTACCTGCTCTCCTGGTATTACGCCTGGGGCGGCGCGACCGACCCGAACGCGGGCTGGTCGTGGCGGATCGGCTCCAGCCACAACCACTTCGGCTATCAGAACCCGATGACCGCGTGGGCGCTGACCAACGTCAACGAGCTCAAGCCGCGCTCGGCGTCGGCGGTCTCCGACTGGCAGAAGAGCTTCGACCGGCAACTCGAGTTCTACCAGTGGCTCCAGTCGGCCGAGGGCGGCATCGCCGGCGGCGCGACCAACAGCTGGGACGGCTCCTACGCCCAGCCGCCGTCGGGCACGCCGACGTTCTACGGCATGTACTACGACGTCGACCCCGTCTACCACGACCCGCCGTCGAACCAGTGGTTCGGCATGCAGGCCTGGTCGATGGAGCGGATCGCGGAGCTCTACTACGCGACCGGCAACGCGAAGGCCAAGGCGCTGCTCGACAAGTGGGTGCCGTGGGCGCTCGCGAACACCACGATCGGCGCCGGCGGTGCCTTCGAGATCCCGTCCGACATGAGCTGGAGCGGCGCGCCGACGACCTGGAACCCCTCGTCGCCGGCGACCAACACCGGCCTGCACGTGACGGTCACCAAGAAGGGCCGTGACGTGGGCGTCGCCGCCGCGTACGCGCGGACGCTGATGTACTACGCCGCCAAGTCCGGCAACGCGGCGGCGAAGACCGGGGCCAAGGGCCTGATCGACGCGTTGTACGCGAACCGGGACGCTCGTGGTGTCGTCACGACCGAGACCCGCGAGGACTACAACCGGTTCGACGACGTCTACAACGCCAGCACGGGCCAGGGCCTCTACCTGCCGCCGGGCTGGACGGGTGACATGCCCAACGGCGACGCGATCGCACCGGGCAAGACGTTCACCGACATCCGGTCGTTCTACAAGCGGGACCCGGACTGGGCCAAGGTTCAGTCCTACCTGGACGGTGGTGCGGCACCGAGCTTCACCTACCACCGATTCTGGGCGCAGTCCGACATCGCGATGGCGTACGCCGACTATGGCCATCTATTCCCGAATGGTTGATCGACCCCGCTATCCATAAGGGGCAGGACGGAGTATCGTTCTGCGCGGAGAGGCCGCTTCCCCCGTGGCGGCCTCTCCACCTTTATCGCACGCGAAAGCCCGGGCCACCCGCCCGGGCTTTCGCGTCTGTTGTGCTCGTGCCCTAGGCCGCGCGGCTCTCGGCCACGCCTACGGCCATGCCCTGCATCATCGTGCCCGCGGCCCAGGTGTAGGCCCGCACCCACGCACCCTCGACCTCCGGCGTGAACGCGTCGCCCGCATACTCGCGCAGCGTCGCGAGCAGGCAGCCGGCTACCGCCGTGAAGTGCTCGGGTTGCACGCCCCAGCCGGCGTGCTTCTCGCCCAGCGCCAGCAGCGTCGGGCGCAGCGCTTCGGGGGTCTCGTAGTGGGTCACCAGCGCGACGATCGCGCCCAGGAGCTTGTCCTCCTGCGGCTTCATGTCCGCGGGGAACATGGGCCGGACGGCGGGATACTCCGCGAAGAGCCGCTCGTAGAACGACGCGATGAGCGCGTCGGCGCGGTCGGCTACGACCTCGAGGCTGGCTTGCAGGAGCTTGGCGTCGGCCTGATTGCTGGAGCTGGTCTCCTCGGTCATTTAGGGTCCTCCCCGGCTTGTGGGCCGTGAGCGCCTGGAGGGGTTCCTGAGGCGCCTTCGTCACTCAGAGCGTAGGGATCAGCACAGCACGTCACAAGACTCACGTGAATATGGCACAGATAGCGACAACTGCCGATTGCAACATGCGGCCAGTTGTGGTAAGCCAGGTCGCCAATGGCCGGTTGGCGGCGAGCCACCTGGCGATTCGTTTTCGCCCCGGTCAGTCCCGATGTGGCCAGGCGGAGGCGGCGACGACCACGCCGTAGAGCAGATGGTCGGCCAGGAGAGCGGCTTCTTCCTCGGGCTTCCACCGGTGGGCCTGCGGCAGCCCGAGGAGCGGCGCGATGCCGACCTCGAAGGCGGTCCAGAACAGCGCGCCGTAGATCAACCCGGCCAGCGGGCGCCGGCGTACCTTCCTCGGCAGCAGTCCGAAGGCAGCACCACCCAACGTGCCGTACGTCCAGTGGACGGCCTCGACGATGACTGGGCGGCGCTCCTCGGGGATCCGGTCGAAGATCCCGGGCAGCGTGGCTTCCACGATCGCCTCGGGTGGGGTGTCGGCGACCAGTTCGAGGGTCGTGGTCACCCGGCGCAGGCCCGACATCGCCATGGCGGCGACCAGCCCGCGCGCGGCGCCGCTGATCACGCTGCTTGTGGTCATGTGGGGTGGGTACCCGCGTCCCGCCCGAACACGCGCCGAGGATGCGACCCAGTTCACGCGCCAGCGGCATACCCGGGGGAATATGCTTAGTACAGCTAATGAAGTGGGGAGTGCGATGGCAATCCAGGCCCGGCCCGGCGGCCGGATCCCGCACAAGTGGTCGGTGCTGTCCAACACGACGCTCGGCATGCTGATGGCGACGGTCAACGCGTCGATCCTGATCATCTCGCTGCCGGCGATCTTCCGCGGCATCCACCTCGACCCGCTCGCGCCCGGCAACGTCAGCTACCTGCTCTGGATGCTGATGGGCTACCTGCTGGTGACCGCCGTACTGGTGGTGTCACTAGGGCGGCTGGGCGACATGTTCGGCCGGGTGAAGATCTACAACGCCGGCTTCGCCGTCTTCGCCTTCGCCTCGGTCGCGTGCCTGCTCACTCCCGGTTCGGGCCGCATGGCCGCGCTCTGGCTGATCGGCTGGCGGATCGTGCAGGGCGTCGGCGGCGCGATGCTGATGGCCAACTCGACCGCGATCATCACCGACACGTTCCCGGCCCGGCAACGCGGCACGGCCCTGGGCGTCAACCAGGTCGCGGGCCTGGCCGGCAGCTTCGTCGGCCTGGTCCTCGGCGGCCTGTTGTCGGCCTGGCACTGGCGCTCGATCTTCGGCGTCAGCGCACTGGTCGGCGTGATCGGCGCGGTCTGGGCCTACCGGAACTTGCGCGAGACGGTGGTACGCCGCTCTGGGGTGAAGATCGACTGGTGGGGCAATGCCACGCTGGCGGTCGGCCTGACGGTCCTGCTGGCGGCGCTGACCTACGGCATCCAGCCTTACGGCGACCACGTCGAAGGCTGGGCGAACCCCTTGGTCTTCGGCGGCCTGATCGCGGGCGCGGCGCTGCTGGTCGCGTTCTGCGTCATCGAGACCCGAGTGGCCCAACCCATGTTCCACCTACGCCTATTCAAGATCCAGGCCTTCTGGGCAGGCAACTCGGCCGCGCTGTTCAACGCTATCGCCCGCGGCGGCCTCCAGTTCATGCTGATCATCTGGCTACAGGGCATCTGGCTGCCGCTGCGCGGCTACGACTTCGAGGACACCCCACTCTGGGCCGGCATCTACCTGGTCCCACTGACCATCGGCTTCATCGTGGCCGGTCCGCTCAGTGGATACCTCTCGGACCGCTACGGCGCGAAGCTGTTGGCCACCGGTGGCCTGGTGGTGATGGCACTTACCTTCGTCGGCCTACTGCTGATCCCGGTCAACTTCAGCTACCCCTTGTTCGCGATCCTGCTGTTCTTCAACGGCGCGGGCTCGGGCCTGTTCTCGGCCCCGAACACGACGGCGGTGATGAACGCGGTGCCGGCGGGGGAGCGAGGCGTCGCCTCGGGCATCCGGGCCACGTTCCAGAACGCCGGCATGGTGTTGTCCATCGGCCTGTTCTTCTCGCTGCTGATCGCGGGCCTGTCGTCGTCGCTCCCGTCCGCGCTGCACAGCGGTCTGACCGCCCAGGGCGTGCCGGCGTCCGCGGTGTCGTCGGTGGTGGCGGTCCCGCCGGTGTCGCTGATGTTCGCGGCCTTCCTGGGCACCAACCCGATCGGATCGCTGCTGGACCAGGCGGGCGTGACCGGCCAGGTCCCACCGTCGACCCTGGCCCACCTGACCGACCGCACGTTCCTGCCGGGCCTGCTGAGCGGCCCCTTCCACGACGGCCTGCTGGTGGTCTTCATCCTGGCGGCCGCTCTGGCCGCGGCCGGCGCGGTCGTCTCCCTGTTCCGCGGCGGTGTCTACATCCACGAAGACGCCACCGCCCCAGCCACCGCTGCCCCGTCCCCGACCAACGGGCGCGGTTCGCGCCCGACCGGCACCCCATCGGGGCTGCCAGCCGGTGACGGGGCAGCGGCTATCACTTCGGCAGCGACCGACACCAGCACGGCCGGGGCAGGCAACGGCAGTGCCGGCGGCGCCGCGGCTAATCCCCCGGCAACGACCGGCACCAGCACGGCCGGGGGAGGCAACGGCAGTGCCGGCGGCGCCGACGATGCGCCAGGCGGCGACGACCGCCCGGCCCGCGGCCGGCCGGTGCGGCGGTGGACGCGCCGGGGGTGATCGGCTTACTCGCCGGGCGCGAAGCAGTTCCATGCAACCACTTGTTCGCGCAGGTCATCGCTCCGACCCGCTCTGCCCTCCGGAGACTTTGCTCTGCACCCCTGTAGGCAGCACCTCTAACCGTTAGATGTTGCCTACAGGGGTGCAGAGCAAGAGGGGCCAGGCGCTTCGCAGGCCGGTCAGTCGAGAGAGATCTAGGTAGATTCTGGTCGCCAGAGGAGCAAGATTTTTCCTAGATCTCCACGGGAACCGGACCGATGCGGCGCGTCGCGCGAGGCGCGCCGGGCTGGCGGGAGGTCGGCTTGGGGTGTGGGGCCCTGACCTCGGCCCGCGGTCGCTCCTCGGGGATCCCTCTCGACCCTTTGTCACAAGGTCAGCGCAACGAGCCGTAGCGGGGCGCGGTCCTTTGTGCGAACCAGCCATGATCATGTGCGTCGCATCAGCAATGTGGGCGCTCTTGAGCATGATCATGTGTGCTGGATCGGCAATAGCGACGGCGTGTCATGCTGATCCGGCACACACGATCATGATCGGACGGCAACGCCGAACAGGTGGAACGCAAACGATCAACGATCAGGGCGCGACACCGGGAGCAACGACCGGGTTAGCGCGCCGATCGACGGCCTACACGGGGAGCTGACCGCGCCGCCGGTCGGTTGATCGCCGAGTCGGCGACCACGTTCGCCGTGGAGTCGGTCAGCGCGCCGATCGACGGCCTATGCGAGGAGTTGACCGGGCCGCCGATTGGTTGGTCGCCGAGTCGGCGAACGCGTTCGCCGTGGAGTCGGTCTGCGCGCCGATCGGCGGCCTACACGAGGAGCTGACCGGGCCGCCGGTCGGTTGGTCGCCGAGTCGGCGAACACATTCGCCGTGAAGTCGGTCAGCATCCGCGGGCTACCGCCGCGACTACCGGTCAGGCGGTCGATGAAACCCGGGTGATCAGTTTGCGCATCGAGGTGAGCCAGCGGTCCGGGTCTTCGGCCTTGCGCTGCTGGTAGGTGGCCACCTCGGGATGCGGCAGGATCAGGAAGCGCTCCGCAGCCAGACCGGCAACCACCGCCTCCGCGACCTGCTCCGCGGTCAGCACCTCGCCGGCCGCGGCCGTGACCAGGGCACCGGCATGACCCTGCGTCAGGCCGTGCTCCAGCATCGGGGTGGCCACGCCCTGCGGGCAGAGGGCGCTGACCTTGATGCCGCGGTCGCCGTAGGTCATTGACAGCCACTCGGCGAAGCCGACCGCCGCGTGTTTGGTCACCGCATACGGCGCGTCGCCCACCGCGGTCAGCAGGCCGGCCGCCGAACACGTCTGGAGCAAATAGCCGGCGCCGCGGTCGAGCATCGACGGGAGCACGGCCCGCGCGGCGACCACGTGTGCGTGCACGTTGATCGACCAGGCCCGTTGCCAGGCGTCGTCGGTGGTGTCGAGGCCTGTGCCGGTGGTGATGCCGGCGTTCGAGCAGAACAGGTCGACCGGGCCGAACGACTCGTGTGCGGCCTCGACCAGGGCCTCGACCTGGGCCGGGTCGGTCACGTCGCAGTGGATCGCGCGGGTCCGGACGCCGTCGATCGAGCGGGACAGTGACTCGACCGCTGGCGCGTCGAGGTCGGCCAGCAGCATGCCGGCCACGCCCGCGTCGGAGAAGCGTCGGGCCATCGCGGCGCCGATGCCGCCGGCCGCGCCGGTTATCACGACGACTTTGCCACCCAGGTCCATCCGGTCAGCCTCTCTCCACGCTGGACGGTGCGGCCAGCTCGCCGATCAACGTGATCAGTGCCTCGACCCCGCCGGCGGTGAGGTCCGGGGTGGGCAACGGGGCCATCATGGGCGTGGTGACGCCGGCTTCGACGTACGCCATGATCTGCTCTTTGCACTGGTGTGGTGTGCCGTGGATGACCAGCGCGTCGACGAGTTCGTCGGGCACGGCGGCCAGCGCGCCGCGGCGGTCGCCGGCCGCCCACGCCGTCCAGACCGGCTCCAGCAGGTCCGCGTTGCCGAGCCAGCGGTGGAACTCGGCGTACGCGGGGACGGTCAGGTAGCTCGTGATCATCCGGCGGCCGAGGGCGCGGGCGTGGTCGGCGTCGTCGGTCGGGCACATGAAGATGCGGGCCGCGATGTCGAAGCCTTCCGGGCGGTCGCCCAACGCCGCGAGCACCTTCGGGACGTCGGTGGCGGCCAGCCAGTTGAGGATCGTGCCGTCAGCCTCGGCGGCGGCCAGCCGGAGCATCGCCGGGCGCAGGGCGGCCAGCAGGATCGGCGGTGGGGTCGCCGGCGGGCGTTCGAGGCGGAAGCGGCGGACCGCGAACGTGTCGAACTCGCGGTCGACCGTCTCGCCGGCCAGCGCGGCCCGCAGGAACCGCAGCATGTCGTGGCTGCGCTTGAACGGCTCGGTGAACGGCACCGCGTTCCAGTCGCCGACGACGACCGGTGACGAGGCGCCGATGCCCAGCACGAACCGGCCCGGCGCGGTCTCCGCCAGCGCGCCGGCCGTCATCGCCAGCAGGCCCGGGCCGCGGGTGAACACCGGCGCGACCGCCGTGCCGAGCCGCATCCGGGGCGTGGCGATCGCGCCGATGGTCAACGGGGTGAAGGCGTCGGTGCCGGCGACCTCGGAGGTCCACAGGTCGGTGAAGCCGGCATCATGCAACAAGGCGTAGAGCCGACCGTGGTCGGCCAACGGGATCCCGCTGAAAGGGACCGTCATTCCCCAACGGTGGCTCACGTCTGAAGAACCTACCGGTTACGCGGCCATCGGTCGCGTGCTGTTTCTCATCGTCTGGTTAGGGTAGCCTCACCGCGGGTTCGGGTAGTGCGGGAGGTTCGATGGCCCAGGAGTCGCTCAACGACCTGCTCGGCGGCCGTCGCGGTGCGATCGAGGCGTCGCTGCCGCCGCTGGCTTTCGGGCTGGGCTGGGCGTTGTCCGGTCGCTCCAACCTGGCCGGTGTGGTGGCCGCGCTGGTCGTCGGCGCCGCGGTCGCGATCTGGCGGGTCTCCCAGGGTCACCGACCGATGGCCGTGGTGATCAGCCTGTTCGGGGTGTGCCTGGCCGCGCTGGTCGTGCTGCGCACCGGCCACGCCGCCGACTTCTTCCTGCTCCAACTTGTGTCCAACGCGGTGAGCGCGCTGGCCTGGCTGGTCAGCATCGCCATCCGCTGGCCGCTGCTCGGCGTGGTCGTCGGGTTGGCGCTCGGCCAGAAGACCCGGTGGCGCCGCGATCCGGCACTTGTGCGCGCGTACAACTGGGGCAGTGCGGTCTGGGTCTTGCAGTATGTCGTGCGGGTGGCCGTGTTCCTGCCGCTCTACGCGGCCGACAAGGTGCTCGCGCTGACCGCGGCCCGCGTCGCGCTGACCTGGCCGCTGGTCGCGGCGTGCGTCGCGGTGAGCTGGTGGGTGGTCCGCCGCGCGCTGCCGCCCGACCACCCCGGCCTGCGCAACCCTGTCGCCGCCTAGCCCTTCGCCAGCATGTTGTGCAGTTCGGCGCTGTCGATCACGGTCGCGCGCCGGCCGAACACCTTGTTGAGCAGCAGGTCGTGCAGGTCAGGATCAAAGTCGGCGACGCAATCGGAGAGTACGTAGACCCGGTAGTCGCGGTCGGCCGCGTCGATCACCGTGGAGAGCACGACGCCGCTGGTGCTGACGCCGGCGAGCACGACGGTGTTGACGCCGCGGGCGCGCAGCCGCTGGTCGAGGTCGGTGGTCGACATGGCACCGATGCGTACCTTGCGGACCACAATGTCGCCCTGCTCCGGAGCCAGCGCGTCGACGATCGCGGTGCTCGGGTCGTCGGCGCCCATGGCCCGGCTCTCGGCCGCGGCGGCGAACGTGACGTTGGTGGCCGGCACGGTCGAGTAGTCGTCGTCAGTGAACGCGACCCGCACATAGCCGATGGTGCCCTCGTGTTCCCGCACGTCGGCGATGGCGTCGCGGACCCGGCCGATCAGCGGCTCGGGCTCCGGCAGCCGCCCGACGATCCCGTTCTGGTAGTCCATCACCAGCAGCGCGGTGCGTTTCGGATCGAAGAGACCGTTCGTCGGCGCGGGCATGCTGTCTCCTTGCGGGTCGTGCGGGCCGCCAGCGCGCGCGGCGCGAGCCGGCGCTTTCGTTCGCCAAGCTACCCGCACGGGGCGGTGGGTCGCCGCCCTACCCCTCGGGGTGTTCTCTGTTCCAGCGCAGTGGGCCGGGGTGGAATGGCCAGAGCAGGCGTCGCCAGCGGGACTGGGCCGCCCGGAGCCGTGCGTGGTAGGCGCGGGCCGCCGTGCCGGCCTTCGCGGCGTCGGCCTCGCCGACCTGGTCGGGCGCGAACGCGTCACGGTTGACCAGGTCGACGAGGGTGGCGAGCTCGGGCGGCGGTGCCACGGTCGTGGCCGGCTCGACGGCGGGCCGTGGCGTGGAGCGGACCTGCCACTCCTCCGCGCGGACCGCTGTGGCGCGGTCTTCCCGGTTGGCCTCGGCCGCCGGCGTGGCCCGGTCTCGCGACGGGTCCGCAGCGGCGCGCGTCGCGCGGTCTCCTGGGCGGTCTGCGGCGCCGGGCTTCGCGCGGTCTCCTGGCCGGTCCGCGGCGCCGGGCTTCGCGCGGTCCCCCGGCCGGTCGGCCGCGGCTAGCGTGGCGCGGTCTGTGACCGCTTGCGCCGCGTGGGCCGCGAGTTCGGTCGCCGAAAGATGCGGCGGTGCGGGGGAGCCAGCGAGCCGAAGCGCGTCGCGGACCTCCAGCCAGGCGCCGGCCACCCGGTCGCCGGGCGTGCCGGTGGCCAGCCGGCGCCGGCTCAACCCGCGCCGCATCAGCATCAGCGCGCACACCGCCGCGACCACGAGCAGCAACACACCGCCACCACCGATCGTGTACGCCGGTGCCACGCCGGACCCACCCGGCCCCGCCGCCACGATCGGTGCCGCCGTCGGCGAGACCGTGGGCTCGACCGTGGGCAGTGGCGCCTCGGACGGCGGCTGGGTCGGTGGCTCCGGCTTCGGCGGCTCGCTCTCCGGCGTCTCCGGGGTCTGGTCGGGCTTGGGCAGCGGATCGAAGGGCACCCAACCGACGTCGTTGAAGTAGATCTCCGGCCAGGCCTGCGCGTCGGCGCCCCGGACGGGTCCGGTGCCGGTCTCGCTCCGGAAGCCCACCACGACGCGTGTCGGGAGGCCCATCATCCGGGCCAGCACGGCGTAGGCGGCCGCGAACTGCTCCGACGTGCCCCGCTGCCCGCCGCCGTTGGCCGGGCCGAACAGGAAGAACGCCAGGTTGGGGTAGGCGTGCCCGCTCGGCGCGTCGGCGACCATCCGGTAATGGGTCGCCAGGTAGTCCTCGATGCCCAGCGCCCGCTGGTAGGCACTGCCGCCCGCGTCGGCGGCCAGCCGGTCGGCCAGCTCGCGCATCTGGTCGGGTGCGCCGGGGCCGAGCCCGAGCATCCGGGCGATCCCGTCGCCGAACGGCACGTCGGCGGCCGTCAGCAGGTTGAGGTCTGGCTGCTCGGCCTCCGACGCGACCGTGTAGGCCAGCCCCGGGTGCAGCCCGTCGGGCTCGATCATCGTGCCGGTCGACGGGTCGTAGGCGACCCGGACACCGTCCACACGCGACGGTGTCGGCACGGCGGGCAGCAGCCGGCCGGACAGGTCGCCGATCGTGATCTGCTGGGTCACCGGCTCGACCGTGTTGTCGGGCAGCGTCGCGGGCGCCGGCAGCACCCGGCCCGCGCCCCGGTAGACGGCGCCGACCCGCCAGGTGATCCCGTCGTAGTCGCTGAGCACCGCCAGCCGGATCCTGACGGGCCCATCGCGGTCGCTGCGCACGTCGAACAGCTTCTGGTCGGGGTTGAGCGCCCAGCCCGAGATGCGGATCAGCGGGTTCTCGTCGAGGCTGTCGACCTGCGGCGGCTGCACGTATTGCCGCGGGTCGACGGGGGTCGCCTCGACCCGCTGGGTGATCAGCGGAGCGGTCGCGGCCACGAGGGCGATCGCGGCGAGGGCGGCCAGCACCGTGCGGAGCTGCAACGCCATCCGGGCCGCGCGGGGGAGTGCGGCGGCCGGCGCGGGCGGGCGGCCGGTGACCGCGAGACCGAGGGCCGCGGCGACCACGACCATCAGCACCGGGGCCAGGGCGGTCGTCGCGTTGGGACCGACGACGTAGAGGGCGCCGGCGAAGAGCAGGACGGGTGGGCCGTACCCGATGAGCAGTCGTCCCCAGCGCAGGCCGAGTTCGGCGCCGGCGAGACCAGCGAGCCAGGCCGCGACCACCGGCACGATGACCGTGTCGGGCGTCGGCTCGACCGGGATCAGCGCGGTGAGCAGGCGCGGGATGCCGTTGCGGGCGGCTTCGACGATCAGGTCGCGCAGCGGCCCCGGCAGGCCCGCGCGGTTGGCCGACCACCACACCGCGCCGAGCGTGTAGCCGGCCAGGCCGACCACCGACAGCGGCGCGACCAGCCACGACGGAGAGCGGCGGGCGGCAACGGAGATCAGCACGGCGGCCGCGCCGGCACCCCCGACCAGCGGAACCAGAACCGAGCCGGAATAGACCCGGCCGAGCGCCAGCGCCGCGGCGGCGATCATGACGATCAGAGCCAACGGGGGTACGGCGGCCCGCGCGAACCTCACCATCCGCGCACCGTGTCCCAGGCTGCGGCGAACGACTCGCCGTCGGTGGCGTCGAGGACGACCATGCCCTCGGCCGCGGAGGGTGTGCCGCCCTCGCCGAAGACGGCCACCACGATCGCGGCGTAGGGCCCGCGGAGCGAACCGATCAGCCCGAGGTCGACCCGGCCGCCGGCACCGGTCAGGAAGATCACGGTGTCGCCGGCGCGCTGCTGGCGGAGCCGGTCGGTGGCGGCCTTGAGATCGCCGGCGACGAGGTCGGCCTCGGCGAGCCGGTCGAGCGGGTGCGGCGCGGGCGCGGTCTCGCCGGCGACCAGCAGCAGGGTGACGTCGACGTCTTCACGCGCGGCGGCGGTGACCACGGACGCGGCAGCCTCGCAGGCGGCCTCGAAGCTGGGTGCCTCGCCGCCGGCGCGGTCGGGGTGGGCGGTGGCGCGGTTGTCGAGCAGGACGACCAGCTTCGGGAGGCTGGTGTCGAGTTGCTCGCGGACCATCAGCTCGCCGATCCGGGCGCTGGTGCGCCAGTGCACCCGGCGCAGTTCGTCGCCGACGACGTATTCGCGCAGCGAGTCGAACGTGATCGTGCCGTGCGGGACGCTGTCGACCCGCCCGTCCAGGCTGCGCATGGCGCCGGCCGGCACGGCCGCGAGCGGGTGGATCCGCGGGTGCACCCAGACGGTGCCGGTGCCGCCGTGCGACCGGGCCGCGGTGACCAGGCCGAGCGGGTCGCGGCGGGACACGCGCAGCGGCCCGACCCGCACCACGCCGCGCCGGGTGGTCGGCACCGGGTAGTCCACAGTGGTGTCTCGCCCGGGGCGCAGTCGTAGCACCGGAACCGGCACGGCGGCGGCGCCGCAGCGGTCGTGGGCGACCAGGTTGGCGGCGCGCAGCCGGGCGCTGTTGCGCACGGTCAGCGTGACGCCCGCCGGCTCGCCTCGGCCGACCCGGTCGGGTTCGACCTTCCTTGATACGTCGAGACGTGGCCGCCATGCCGCGTGCAACACGGCGAAGACGACCGCGACCAGGGCGGCACCGCCGAGCGCGGCCAGTTCGGGGTAGCCGAAACGCCAGCCGGCGGCTGCTAGTGCGACGCCGGCTATGGCCAACCCGACCCCGCGGGCGGTGGGCCGCACGGATCAGCTCCCGGGTAGCGGCCGCAGCCCGCCGAACCCGAACGTCCCACCCTGACCAGCGCGGGCTTGTGGGGAAGCGCCATAGCCGGCCGGGCCTGCGCCGTTGGCTTGGCCCGACGTGCCATAGCCGGGCGGGGCCGCGCTGGCGCCGTTTCCCTGACC
The DNA here is from genome assembly GCF_003387075.1 of Asanoa ferruginea. Taxonomy (NCBI): domain Bacteria; kingdom Bacillati; phylum Actinomycetota; class Actinomycetes; order Micromonosporales; family Micromonosporaceae; genus Asanoa; species Asanoa ferruginea. The sequence continues at coordinate 8,314,133 of NZ_QUMQ01000001.1, read as the reverse complement.
CGATATGCCGTAACCGGGTTTGGCCGCGCTGGCGCCGTCTCCCTGGCCCGATGTGCCGTAATCGGGCGTGGCCGGCGCCGCATGGGCGACGCCGTTGGCCTGTGCCGGCGTGCCGTAGCTGGCCGTGGCCGGTTGCGCCGAGCCGACCGGGTTGGCGCGCCCCGAGGACGCGCGCCCGGATGCGCCGGGCCGACCTTGTGCCGGAACCCCGGCACCGCCCGACGGGCCGCCACCGCCAGGGAGCGGGACCGGGACGGCGCGGATCGCCTCGGCCAGGACCTCGTCGGCCGTCGTGCCGCGGAGTTGGGCGTCGGGGGTCAGCAGGATGCGGTGGGCGAACACCGGGCCGAGCAGGGCCTTGAGGTCTTCCGGCAGGACGTAGCCGCGGCCCTGGATCAGGGCGTAGGCGCACGCCGCGCGGGTCAGGGCGATCACGCCGCGGGGGCTGACGCCGACCCGGACGTGCGGGTGGGCGCGGGTGGTGGCGGCCAGCCGGACCGCGTAGGCGTAGAGCGGGTCGGCGACGTGCACCTGCTGGGCCATGCGGACCATCTCGCCGACCGTCGCCGTGTCGGTGACCGGCTCGATCGCGTCGGGGGAGCGCAGGTTGGCGCCGCGCAGCACCTCGATCTCGACCGCCTCGTCGGGGTAGCCCACCGACAGCTTCATCAGGAACCGGTCGAGTTGGGCCTCGGGCAGCCGGTAGGTGCCGTCCATCTCGACCGGGTTCTGCGTCGCGACGACCAGGAACGGGCGGGGCACGCCATGGCGGACGCCGTCGACGGTGACCGTGCGCTCTTCCATCACCTCGAGCAGGGCCGACTGGGTCTTCGGCGACGCCCGGTTGATCTCGTCGGCGATGACGATGTTGGCGAACACCGGGCCGGGGTGGAACTCGAACCCGCGGGTCGCCTGGTTGAAGATGGTCACACCCGAGACGTCGGACGGCAGCAGGTCGGGCGTGAACTGGATGCGCCGCCACTGGCCGTGGACGCTCGCCGCCAGCGCCCGGGCCAGCGTGGTCTTGCCGACGCCGGGCACGTCTTCGAGCAGCACGTGCCCCTGCGCGAACAACGCGGTCAGCGTCAGCCGCACGACCTCGTCCTTGCCGAGCACGACCGCGCCGATCGACTCGGCGAGCCGAGCGGCCAGGGCCGCGAAGCCCTGGATGTGCCCGGCCGGCAGCGGCTCGTGCTGTGGTTGCGTCACCGAAGGATCCTCACACGCACGTCGGCAAGCCGTTGATGTTGTCGCCGTTGTTGAGATTCAGCCACGCGAACGGGATGTAGCGGGCGTTGTTCTTGAAGGTGATCTGCACCCACCACGTGCTCGCCTTGTTGTTGTTGTATTGCACGGCCTTGATGTTGGTGCCGGCTTTCTTGCACCAGGCGCCGTAGCCGGTGCCGTTGGGCGTGTCACCGACCGCCTCGGCGAGCACCTGGCGGGTGCCGGTGTAGACGCCGATGCCGTCGTCGCAGTAGGTGCCGCCGCTGTCGTTGCAGGCCACCGTGCCGTTGACCGCACCGGTGTTGACGTTGCGCGCGCCGCCACCGTTGGCGGTGCCGGCGTTGTTGCGCGCCTCCACCGTGTAGGAGTAGGTCGTGCCGGCCCGCCAGGCGTCGATCGTGATGGTGCCGCAGGTGGTCCAGCCGCTGGCCACCGTGCGGCCCTCGCCGCTGAGGGTGACCTGGCACTGCGACGCGCTGCCGTGGGTGTTGACCGTCATCGGCACCGAGACCGCCGTCGTCGTGGCCGTCGCCGCACCGAGGGTCAGCGTCGGCACGTCGATCGTCGTCGCGGTGGCCGTCGCCGCGGGACCCTCGCCGGCCTCGTTGACCGCCGTCACCGAGGCGGTCGCCGGCTGGCCCGCGGGCAGCCCGGTGATCGTCTGCGACGTGCCCGCGGTCTGCGTGGTCTTGCCGCCTACGGTCACGGCGTAACCCGTGATCGGTCGTCCGTTGTCGGTCGGCACGCCCCAGCTCACTGTGATGGTGCCGGCGGCGTCGGGTGCGACGGCGGAGATGTTGAGCGGCTTGCCCGGCACCGTGAACGGCACCACGGTGTCGCTCGACGGCGACGGTGTCGACGCCGCGCCCTTGTCGCTGACCGCCACCACGGTGAACGCGTATTGCGTGCCGTAGTCGAGGTCGCCCGCCGGCACGATCAGCTCGGTCTTGGCGGTCTCGCCGGCCGGCGCGGTGGCACCGGCGGTCGACGAGGTCACCGCGTATTTCGCGATCTTGTTGCCCTGGCCGTTGGCGGCGGGCCAGCTCACCCGCACCGTGCCGTCGGGCCGGGCCTCGGCGGTCACGCTGGCCGGCGGGTCGGGCACGTCGGCGGTCGGCATCACCGGGTTGCTGTTCTTCACCGGGCCGGCGCCCTTGCCGTTGACCGCGTGCACCGCGAACCGGTAGGTCTCGCCGTTGGTCAGCCCGGCGATCTCGATCGACCGCTGCCGCGCACCGACCTCGACCGGCTGCGGGCCGCCCTCGACCACGTATTTGGTGATGGCCGAGCCGTTTTCGTTGGCCGCGCGCCAGCTCACCCGGGCCAGCTTGTCACCGGCCGTCGCGGTCACCGCCTTCGGCGCACCCGGCTTGCCGACCACCTTCTCCTTCACCGGCGGCGGCTTCGGCGGGTCCTTCGGCGGGTCGTCGCCCAGCACGTCGTCGGCGTATTTGTCGACCACCCGCACCTGGTTGTGGTCGTCGACGACCCGTGCGGTCGACGAGTTGGGCGCGTTGATGAACAGGTAGTTTTCGCGCACCTCGAGCTCGAGCGGCCCGTTGGCGCCCTTCACCTCGATCGTGTCGACGAGCTGACCGTGCTCGTCGAACACGTGCACCGTGCCGGTGCGGTCGTCGGCGCAGTAGAAGCGGCCCGCCCAGGCCACCGCCGGACGCAGTTGGTCACCCTCGCCGGGCACCACGAACTGGGTCGTCGGGCCACTCTCGCCGACCACCACGACCTGCCGCCCGTCGGCGACCGTGACCGGAACCTCGCCGCCGTTGGTGCGCGGCGGCACCGCGCCGATGCCGGACAGCGTGAGGACCACCTTGTGCTCGCGCTCGCCGCGCACGGTGGTCAGCGCCCCGCTGGTGCGGTCGAGCACGGCGACGCCGTCGTCGAGTGTGGTCACCGCGAGGTCGTGGCTCGGGTCGGCCACCGTCACGGTCTTGACCAGCGCCGGGCTCACCCCACCGCCGGAACCACCGCTGCCCGGATTGGACACGCCGACCAGCGCCGCGGCCCCGGTGGGCAGCGGATCGGCCGGCGCGCTGGGCAACGGCGCCGGCGTGATCGCGGACACGGTGCCCTCGCTCGGCACGGCGACCCAGAGCCGCCCGGTGCCGTCGAACGTGCCGCCCGCGATGCCCGGTGGATAGCGAACCGGCTCGCCGATCGGCACCAGCGAACGCGGGTCGAGCTGGCGCACCACGCCCTGCGGCGCGTCGACCACAAAGGCCGCGTCGTCGCGCATCGCGATGCTCACGCCCAGCCCAGAGGTGGTGCGGGTGGTCGCCATGACCTGAAGCGTCGCGAGGTCGAGGGAGCTGACCTGGCCGGTCGTCAGGTCGCGCAGAATCAAAAAGCGATCGGTCTGGGTGACCTGCATCGAGTGGTTGCGGGCCTGGCCGACCTCGACCCGGGTGTCGACCCGGCCGGTCAGCCCGTTGACCCGGGCGACCTCGCTCTTGGCCCGGCTCCACAGCCAGGAACTCGCGTCGTAGTTGGCCACCGCGTTGTCGGCCACCCCGAGCCCGAGGACCGTGAAGCCCATCGCGGCCACCAGGGCGATCACCACACCGCCGGTCACCAGCCCGCCGCGCGGAATGCGCCGCCGCGGTTTGGCCAGCGCCTCGTCGAGCGCCTTGCCGAGATCCGGTGCGACGCCGTCGCCGCCTGTCATGGTGCCGTTGTCTGTGGTGGCCACAGCCGGCTAACCCTCCCACCCCGTGTGTAGGCGACCAATGGTCGCCCAGGCGTTCCTCCCCGAAAGCCAGGGGCCATCATATTGGGCTGTCAATGCGGGTGCGCACCCGTTGTGGTCGGCTGTGGACAGTGCGCGCGTGCCCTGTGGACAACGGCGAGCCAACTTCGCGTTCGTGCAGGTCGCCGCAGTTGCGCGCGGCACCGACCCATTGTGGATTAGCCCGGAGAACGGGCCGAACGGTTGGTACACACCTGACCGGACGTGGCATAGCGGTCGGTCGAGTAGACGGCTACGACGGTGAAGCAGTAGTCGGCCTCGGTGGCCAACCCACTCGCCAGATACCGGGTCACACCGGGCTCAACCGGCCCCATCGCCCGCAACTGCGTCCCGGCCTTCCCCGCGGCGACGATGAACGGCACCGTGCCCGCGGTCGGATCGCGCCAGGTCAACAGCAGCCCGTCGCCGTCTTCCCGCACGGCCAGGTCGGTCGGCGGCTCGCCACCGAGCGCCGGCCCACTCGGCACCGGTGCGCCCGCGCTGATCTCCGGCAGCGCATCGACCCGCGAAGGGTCATTGTGGTCCCGCAGCACGACGAACATCACCAACACGGCGGCCACGACCGCCGCGGCGGCGGCGACAAACGCGGCCACCGTCGCACTGCGCCCCCGCGTCCGCTCCCGCGCCGCGGCGGCTGCCATCGGACCATGCAGGGATACGGGCGCCACCTCGATCGCCGAGGTAGGAGAGGCGCCAGGTTCGTGGCGGTTTCCCAAGCCCTGCGGCATCCGCGGCCGCACCGGCTCCAGCTCCCGCCCCCACGGCCCGGGAGGGTTTCCGCTGGGCGCGCCACCAGGCGGTCCCCAGCCAGGAGCGGCCGTCGGCTGTCCACCCCATCCGGTCACGCCCTGCCCGTTGGCGGCCTGCCAACCGTTGCCCGCCTGCCCATTCGCGGCTTGCCGGCCATTGCCGGCCTGGTCGATTCGCGGTTGGCCGGGGGCGGCTCCGCGCTGGCCGTCGGCGGCCGGCCAGCCAAGGCCGGGTTGCCCACCCGACGGCGGCCAGGTGCCACCGTTCCCGCCCTGATCGCTGGCGTTGCCGCCAGTTTGCTGCCATGTGCCGGTGTTGCCGCCCTGGTCGGTGGCGTTGCCGGCAGCTGGTTGCCACGTGGCGGTGTTGCCGCCCTGGTCGGTGGCGTTGCCGGCAGTCGGTTGCCACGTGGCGGTGTTGCCGCCCTGCTCGGTGGCGTTGCCGCCAGTCGTCTGCCACGTGGCGGTGTTGCCGCCCTGGTCGTTCGGGTTGGTGGCCGGGCCGCTCCACCCGATCGGGTTCATCGAACCGCCGGCGACCTCCTGCGGCGTGCCCGACGCGGCAGACGTGCCGCGCCTGGCTTCGTTCCGGTTCGACCAACCGTCCTGTTGCCCCGGTGCAGCCCCGGTCCGCGGCGGCTGGGTAGGCAAAGCCTGGGTGGGAGCGTTGACGGCGGCGCGGGTCGCCGCAACTCCGTCTGCCGCGCCACCGGCGGGTGCGACGACGAACACCCCGGGCGCCACCTCGCGGCCCGGCCCACCCGGGGGCATCCCACTTTGCGGAGCAGACCCTGGGCCGAAGGAGGCCCCATCCGGTCCTCGGTCGCCCCCAGCCGGCACCACTCGCGGAGAGTGCGTCACCTGTCCTGGCCCGCCGGCGGCGGCAACCGGTGCGGGCGACTGTGGCTGCCGCGGGACACCGCCACTGGCGCCGGCCGGTGGCGGCCAGGTCGTGGGCGGCCCCGATGGCGTTCCGCCCGCCGCCGATGTAGCGCCGCCACCCGGCGAGAACGCGGTAGCCCGCGGCCCGCCGGTCGACGATCCGACGCCAGGAGCGCCGGCCTGTGCCTGGCGGGATACCGCTGGTCCCGGCGGTGCCGTCGGGGGCGGCCCGAAATCCTGCGGACCAGGCCCCGCGAAAGCGTCGGGGCCGGCGGGACCTGGGCCCGAGGGTGCGAAGTTCTGTGGCGGATAACCCTGGGAGCCCGCAGGACCCGGGCTCGGCGGCATCGGACCTGGTGTCGACGGGCCGAAGCTGTGTGGACCGGCCGGCATCTGGCCGGGCGGCGTGGCCACCGGCGGCGGGAAACCCTGGGAACCGGCAGGACCCGGGCCGGACGGCATCGGTCCGGGGGCGACAGGCCCGAATCCCGGCCCGCCGGCAGCCGGCGGCGCCGTGGGCGAAGGTGCGAACGGGTCGTAGCCGGGAGACTGTGGATAACCCGGAGGCGGCGGGGCCACGGCCGACTGGAGCGGCGGGATCGGGGGGACCTCGACGCCGGCGGCGGATAGGTACGCGGCTGCTGTGCGTACCATGTGATGATCTTCACCGAAAGCGGATGGGCCGTAGGTCGCGACGCGGGTGAAGTTGCGGCGGGCCTCGTGGCGGTTGCCTAGCTCTTCGGCTACGTGGCCCAGGTCGAAGGAGAGCGCCAGCATCAGCGGGTTGGCCTCGCCCAAGTGCAGTTCGCCCGCGGCGATCGCGTCCTCTAGCACCCGCCGAGCCGCAGCGGGGTCATCCGCCTCGCGGTGCATCGTGGCCAGCGCGTGTTGGCCGCCGAGCAGCTCAGGGTGGTCGTCGCCGAGCATCGGGCGGGCGCGGTCGAGTGCGTCGGCCAGCATGGCCCGGGCCGTGGTCAGGTCGCCGGCGTCGCGTAACGCGTGGGCCTGGCGCAGCGCGGCGGCGAGCGGGGAGGGCAGCGACACGCAGGACACTCTGCCCTTGTGGCCGCCCTCGGCGCTAGTCGTGTGGACAGCCGTGATCTGCTGGGTGAATGCTTCAGAGGTACGACGCGCGGAACGCTGAGATCCGCTATTGGGTCAACGGCGTGCTTCGGCACCGCGATGAGCCCGGTTTGTCGCCGTTCGACTCGGTTGTCCAGGGTGGCGACGCGGTCTGGGAAGGGCTCCGGCTCTACGACGGCAAGATTTTCGCCCTCCAAGCGCACCTGGCAAGGCTGCGGCGGTCCGCCATCGCGCTCGCCTTCACCAACATTCCGTCCGATTCGGACATAACAAGCGCCGTCCAGGAAACACTGACAGCCAACGACATGCGTGACGGTGTGCACGTCAGGTTGACCCTCACCCGCGGCGTCAAGCTCACCAGCGGCATGGACCCGCGGCTCAACACCGCCGGCTGCACGCTCATCGTGCTTGCCGAGCACAAGCCACCGGTGTACGACACGAGCGGCCTCACCCTGATCACGGCGAGTGTCCGCCGTCCCGGCGCCGACGTGCTCGACCCGAAGATCCACCATGCCAACCTGCTCAACTCGATCCTCGCGAAGATCGAGGCCAACGTGGCCGGCGCCGACGACGCGCTGATGCTCGACCCGCGCGGGTTCGTCGCCGAGACCAACGCCACCCACCTGTTCGCCGTCACCGGTGGCGAGCTGGTCACCCCGCGTACGGTCGCCTGCCCCGAAGGGATCACCCGCGACACGGTGCTCCACCTCGCGCCCGCAGCCGGCATCCCGGTCACCGTCCGCGACGTCTCGCTGGTCGAGATGTATACCGCCGACGAGGTGTTCTGCACCGGCACGATGGGCGAACTGGCCGCCGTCACCACGATCGACGGCCGGACGATCGGCTCGGGCCAGGCCGGACCGGTGACCGGCAAGCTCGCCGCGATCTACCAGGAGCACGCGAAGGCCCACGCCACCGCGATCTAGAGGCGGTGCGCGGCCAACTCGTCGTAGAACGGCTGCGCGGCGACCACCAGCGGGGCCAGGTGCGCCGGCACCGGCGCGGGCGAGTCGCGATAGGGCGCGAAACCGGTCGACTGCTCGACGGCGGCATACCAGTGCGGCGCCCACACGCCGTCGGTGTCCCGCGGGCCCGACTCCCAGCGCAGCATCGCCTCGTCGAACGGGATCCCCAGCGCCGCGCACAGCTTGCTGAGCTGGCCGGCCGGGTCACGCAGCAGCGCCGCCGAGTCGAGCACCGGGCCGCCGTGCCGGCGGAAGATCTCGACCTGTTGCGGGTAGCCGAGGTCTTCCAGCGTCGGTTCGCCGCGCACCTTGGCGTAGGAGGCGACGACGTGGGCCGGGTCGCGGATCAGGTAGGCGTTGGTCACCCGCCCGAGCCAGCCGCGGCCGACCTCGGGCAGCAGGTGGTGCGCCATGTGCTTCTCGTATTGCAGCGCTTTCCCGGAAGGCCGCTCCAGCGCGGCGACCGCGGACGACCAGCGCGTCGGCTGGCTGGCCAGCACCTCGGCCCGGCCGGGATGGTCGAGCCCGGTCGCTGCCAGGTAGGACGCGTAGAGCGGCTCGTCGACGACCGCGCAGTCGGGGCGGGCGCCGAAGCTGCGCATCAGGGCCGTCGAGACGTTGCGCGGCCCCGACCACATCGCGATCCGGGTCACGCCAGCTCCCGCCGATCGCGCCGCCATTGCTGTTTCCTCTTCTCATCGCGTACGACGATGCCCAGTTTCAGCAGTTGTTCGCGAAGTTCGGCGGCGTCGTCAGTCTTGCCCTTCTCCAGCGCGGCGGCCCGGTCGATCAGGAGGCCGTGTGCGACACCCGGGAGGTCGTCGTCGAGCCGGGTCCAGATCCGGAACTCGTCGCGGTGCGGGTCGCCGTCGGCCCGCCAGGGATAGCCCTTGCTGGTGAACGCTTCCGCGATCCGGGTCTTCGACAGGTCGGTCTTCTCCCGGGCCAACTCGCGCGCCTCCCGGCCGATCAGCACGAGGTAGTCGCGATCGAAGAACACCGCGGTGATGTCACCACGGGCGACCCGGCGTTCCTTGGACCCGCCCCGGGTCAGCGTGACCTCGCCGGTGCCGACCCGCACCACCAGCATGTCGGCGACGGCCAGCACCGACACGACCAGGCCGACGACCGCGCCGACGCCGATCGCGACCAGCGTCGCCTGCGGGTCGGGTGCCTCGTCGATCGCCTTGAAGACGGCGTGCAACGGCGCGACCGGCAGGTCGGCGATCCAGCCGGCGGCCCACTGCAGCACCCAGCCGAGCCCGGCGCCGAGCACCGGGAACAGCACCCAGAACAGAATTCGGGCACCCGGGTCGTCGACAACGGTCTCGTCGAACGACGAATCGGCGGCCACGCCGCAGATTGTGCCCGATGACCGGGTTCTCCCGCCGCCCCGCATCACGCCGGCAGCGGCCCGGTCTCCGGCGGCGTGGTCGGCGAGTCCAGCCACGCGTCGATCAATGAGGTGAAGTCGTGGCCGGTCGTCTTGTTCACGTACGCCGTGAAGCTCGCCCGGCTCTGTTGGGTGTTCAGGTGTTCCCGCACCCAGCCCCGCGCCAGCGCGTAGAACCGCTCGTCGCCGAGCGCCTGGTGCAGTTGCCGGAGCATGGCCGCACCGCCGTAGTAGACGTTGCTCGCACCGAACTGGTTGCGCGCCGGCCGGCTCGGTGGGCCGTATTTCTCCCGTAGCTCGCCGTCGCGCTGCCGGCTGGCCCGTACGAAATCGGCTTCGCTGATGTTGTAGGTCTCTTTTTCGTAGAGTTTCTGCGCGTAGAGCGCCCAGCCCTCGTTGAGCCAAATGTCGCGCCAGTCGGTCAGCGTGACCGCGTCGCCGAACCACTGGTGCGCGAACTCGTGCAGCGTCGTCAGGTCGAACCACCGCGCGTCGACCATCGAGAAGAAGTTGCCGAGCGTGACCATCTGCTGGGTCTCCATCGCCGAGCCCGACTCGACCACGACGACGCCGGCCGACTCGAACGGATAGGGCCCGAAACGCTTGTCCAGCCAGGAAAGCAGCGTGGTCGAGCGTTTGAGGTGGGTCAGCACGGCGGGATCGTCGGCGCGATACCAGTAGGTGACGGGAATCCCGCGCGGCCCCTTGGCGGTCGACTTCCGGAACTTCCCGACCGCGAGCGTGGTCGCGTAGGACGCCACGGGAACGGTGCTGCGATAGCGGAACGTGTTGCCGTCCTGCCCGACCGGCGTGCCGCTGGCCACCCCCGACCAGCCCGTCGGCACGGTGACCGCGATGTCGTAGAGCGCCTCGTCGGAAGGGTGGTCATTGGCGGGATACCAGGTGAACGCGCCGAACGGCTCCTGCATCGTCCAGACCCCGCCCTGGCTGTCGACGGTCAAACCGAGCGGGTGCGTGTCGCCGCGCTGTGACGGCATCGGTGTCTGTGACGGCTTGCCGTGGTAGCCGACCACGAGGGTGACCGGCACGTCGGCCCGCACCGGGGTTTCCACGACCAGCTTCTCCCTGGTCACCGCGCCGGTCACGGGTCGCGCGTCAAGAGTCAACACATCGATGGTGTACGGCTTGAAGTCGAGCGTCAGCGAGTGGGCGTCTTTGGTCGGCCGGATGCGCAGCGTCGCCGTGCCGGTCAGCGTCCGTTTGGTCGGTGACCAGTCCAGCGCGAGCCCGTAGTGCAGCACGTCGAGCGCGTCGGTGCCGTGTTCGGGGTAGATCGGGTCGAGCACGGGCGTGGACCGCCCGGCGGCATATTCCTCGGTCTGGGTGGTGATCGGCGCGGTCGGGCCCGGCCTCGCCGCTGGTGTTTCGGCGGTGCAGCCGGCGAGCAGGGCGACCAGGGCGAGGCCGGCCACGCCGCATCGGCGCGTCGAGAGGTTCACGCGCCTTCAGACGCGGCGTGACCGGCACCCGGTTGTCGTGAACGCGAACTCAGCTCTCGTCGGCGAGCATCTCGCGGACCAACGGCGCGACCTTCGTCCCGTACAGCTCGATGTTGCGCATGACCGCGTCGTGCGGCACGCCGGCCAGGCCGTACTTGAGGTCGAACCGCTCGGTACCGAGCGTCCGCAGGGCCTTGACGATCTTCGGGGCCACGGTCTCGGGCGAACCGACGTACCAGGAGCCGTGCTCGATCTCGTGCCGGAGCTGGTCGGCGGTCGGCGGGCGCCACCCGCGCTGCCGGCCGATCCGGGTGAGCACCTCGAGGTAGTGCGGCACGAGCTGCTCGTAGGCCTCCTGGTCGGTGTCGGCGATGTGACCAGGCGAGTGCACGCCGATCGGCTTCGCCGGCTGCTCGAGCCGGCGCTGCGCCTCGCGGAACAGGTCGGCGAACGGCGCGAAGCGCTCGGCCGGCCCACCGATGATCGCCAGCATCAACGACATCCCGTACGTGGCCGCCCGGATCACCGATTTCGGGCTGCCCCCGACGCCGATCCAGGTCGGGATCGGGCCGCCCGCCGTGTGCGGCACCACGTCGGCGTTGACCAGCGGCGCCCGCAGCCGGCCGGACCAGGTGACCGGCTCCTCCGTGAGCAGCCGGGCGAAAAGGTCGACCTTCTCCTCGAACAGCTCCTCGTAGTCGGCCAGGTCAAAGCCGAACAGTGGGAACGACTCGGTGCTCGACCCGCGCCCGAGGATCACCTCGGCGCGCCCGTTGGAGAGGCTGTGCAGGGTCGAGTAGCGCTGGAAGACCCGGACCGGGTCGTCGGAGCTGAGCACGGTGACCGCCGAACCGAGCCGGATCCGGCTGGTCCGCGCGGCGATCGCGGCCAGCACCAGGTCGGGCGCCGACAGCGGCATGTCGAAGGTGTGGTGCTCGCCGATCCCGAAGAAGTCCAGGCCGACCTGGTCGGCCAGCACGGCGTGCTCGACCAGCCCGCGGATGGTTTCCGGGTGACTGACCGGTTTGCCGGCGTTGTCGGACAGGACGTCGCCGAAGGTGTCCAGGCCCAGGGTCACTGGGTTCGAATATTTGCTCACGCAACTAGGTTGCAACCCGGTGAGGGCGGCGACCACACCCTGTGGTGGGTACCCACGCCGACGAGAGGAAGAATTCGGCCCATGAGCAGCGAACTCGGCGATTTCCTGCGATCCCGCCGGGCGGCTTTGACCCCGGCGGCTACCGGCATCCGGACATATGGCGCATCCCGCCGCGTCCCCGGCCTGCGCCGCGAGGAGGTGGCCCAGCTCGCGGGCGTGAGTGTGAACTACTACACCCGGATCGAGCAGGGTGAAAGCCACCAGATGTCCGACTCGGTGCTGGACGCCCTGGCCAACGCGCTCCGTCTGGACGAGACCGAACGGCTTCATCTCGTACGGTTGGCCCGCCCCGCCGCCGTCCCGCGTCGCCCCGCCGGCCCGGAGACAATCCGCGACTCGGTGCTCGCGCTGGCCGAGAGCACCACCGACCAGGCGGTGATCGTGGTCGGCCGGCGCACCGACCTGCTCGGCGCCAACCGTCTCGGCTACGCCCTGCTCGGGCTGCGCACCGACGAACGCCCCAACATGGCCCGGCAGATGTTCCTCGAGCCGGCGATGCGCGATCTCGTCGTCGACTGGGAGCGCGAGGCCCGCAACACGGTCGCCTACCTGCGCAACGCGTCGAGCGACGCCCTCGACGACCCGATGCTGGCCGAGTTGGTCGGCGACCTGAGCATCCGCAGCCCGGAGTTCGCCCGCATCTGGGCCACCCATCCGGTCGCCGAGTGCCTGCACGCCGTGCGCGACTGGGACCACCCGCTGGTCGGCCGCCTGACCCTCAACGAGGAGAGCCTGCGGCTCCCCGACGACCCGGGCCAACGCATCATCTTCAACGGCGCCGCCCCGGGCTCCGCGTCCGCGGAACGACTCCGGCTGCTCGCCTCGCTGGTCACCTCGCCGCCGGACGGGCTCGTGCTTCCTGAGTAGCGTGCCGGCGGTGAGCGTTTTGCGCCGCAACCCGGATGAGCGGGAGCGGGCGCGGGCCGCGATCACGGCAATCGGCGGGCGGGCCACCACCAGTTGACCCGGCCGAATGCCGCGACCAGGGCCGGTGTCAGGACGCCGCGGACGATGGTCGCGTCGAGGGCGATCCCGAGGGCGAGCGTGCTCGCGAAGATCTTGACGTCGACCACCGGCACCGTCGACAGGGCGACGAAGGCCAGCACCAGGATCAGGGCGGCCGAGGTGACCAGCCGGCCGGTGTAGCCGATGCCGTGCACCGTGGCGTCGTCGGTGGACAGGCCGTCGTCGTGGCCCTCGCGGATCCGGGACAGGATGAAGACCTCGTAGTCCATCGACAGTCCGAAGAGGAACGAGAACGCGGCGATCGGCACCCAGACGGTGATCGAGCCGCTCGCCTCGGTCCCGAACAGCGCTTCGCTGCCGTAGCCGCGTTGCCAGATCAGGACCGTCAGGCCGTACGCGGCGGCGATCGAGACGACGTTGAGCAGGAGCGCCTTGATCGGCAGCCAGACCGATCGCAGGGCGCGGGCGAGCAGGGCGAAGGTGACCAGCACGACCAGGGCGAGCACCCACCAGCTGTCGCCGTAGATCGCCTTGACCGAGTCGGCGTCCTGTGCCGCGGTGCCGCCGACCTCGCCGGGCGCGACCGCTCGGATCCGCTCGACCGTGGCCGCTCCGGCGGGGGTGGCCGGGTCGGCGTCGAGCAGCACCGGCAGCAGCCGCTCGTCGCCGGCGGTCCAGCCCGGGCCGGTCGGGGTGACGACGGCCAGGACGCCGTCGACCCGCGCCACCTCCGCCGCGCCGTCGGTGGTGAGCACCTGGACGGGGCGCAGCACGCCGGGGCTGATCCCAGCGTCGACCAGGTTGCGGTAGCCGACCGCCGCGGGGCTGTCGCCACCCGCGATCGCCGCGATCTCCGGCGAGCCGAGGCGCAGGCCGAAGACCGGCAGCGCGAGGACCACCAGCGCGGCGGTGGCGAGCACGATCGCGACCCAGCGGTGCCGCAGGACCGACCGGCCGATGGCCAGCCAGGCCCGGCTCTCCGTCGCGGGTGGGCGCCGGCGCGGCCACTCCAGCCGGGGGCCGGCCGAGGCGAGCAGCGCGGGCAGCAGGGTCATCGCGACCAGCACGCTGACCAGCGGGATCAGCAGGCCGCCGAGGCCGATGCTGCGCAGGAACGGCAGCGGCAGCACGACCAGGGCGAGCAGCGAGATGGCGACGGTGACGCCGCTGAAGACCACGGCGCGGCCGGCGGTGGCCATCGCCGTGCGCACGGCCTGCTCGTTCTCGGCGCCGTTGGCGCGCTCCTCCCGCCAGCGCATAACGATCAGCAGCGCGTAGTCGATCGCGACGCCGAGGCCGATCAGGCCGACCAGGTATTGCACGATGAACGAGACGTCGACGCCCGCGGTGAGCCCGAGGAGCAGCAGAAACGTGGTGGTGATCGCGACGGCGGCCATCAGCAGGGGTACGAACGCCAGCAGCGAGCCGAACGCCAGCGCCAGCACGATCAGCGCGCCACCGGCGCCCAGCGCGATCTCGACGATGATCGGGCGATCGGAGCCGCCGCCGCTCTCGTTGAGCGGGTCGACGCCGGTGACCAGCAGCGGCGCGCCACCGACGCTGGTGCGGGCCAGCGCTTCCTCGATCCGCGGCAGCGCGGCGGCGTAGGGCCCGGGGCCCGGCGTGTAGGGCGGGTAGACCAGCGCGAACGTGGTGCGGCCGTCGGCCGAGACGAACGGTGCCGGGTCGGCCACGTCTAGCACGGACGCGACCCGCCAGCCGGGCTGGTTCAGCGCGCCGAGTGCGGTGCCCAACTCCTCGCGGATGGCCGGATCGGTCACCGCCCGCCCTTCCGGCAGCGTGACGGTCACGACCAGCGGGTCAACGCCGCCGCCACCGCCGAAGGTGCGCTCGATCCGCTGGTTGGCCTCGTAGGCCGGCTGCCCAGGGAAGCTGAACTCGTAGCTCAGCCGGTCGATCGTCCGCGGCGCCAGGGCGCCGCCGATCACCGCGAGCACCAGCCAGCCGAGCATGATCAGTCGTCGGTGCCGCAGGATCCACTCGGTCCACATCGTCGCCGTCCGGGGGATTGGGTATAAGGATCCTTATGGTTAGCCGGAACCCTACGCTACTAAACATGGACTTCGACGACGACTCCGTCGTCCCCTGGACGGTGGTGCGGGCCAGCCACGCGTTGAGTCGCGTGTTCACCGCGGAGCTGGCCGAGGTCGGGCTGAAGCCACACCTCTTCGGGATCCTGGCCACGCTGCACCGCGACCCCGGCATCTCCTCGGCCGACCTGGCCCGCCAGGTGCGGGTCACGCCGCAGAGCATGGGTTCGCTGCTGCGAAGCCTGGTCGCCGACGGTCTCGTCGAGCACCCGGAGCCCCGCCGCGGCCAGTCACTGGCGTTGCGCCTCACGTCGGCGGGCGAGGAGTTGCTCGGCCGGGCCTGGCCGGTGATCGCGCGGATGAACCAGCCCGCCGCGCTCGGCCTGACCGCCGCCGAGGCGGCGACCCTCAACGCTCTCCTGCACCGGGTCCTCGCGGCGACCGACTAGGGCCCTATCCGGCGTGCGCCGCGAGGAAGGCGTCCACATCGGACTTGATGGCGCCGAGCATGTCCCAGCCGTGCAGGCTGGCGTCCTTGAGCTCGATCTCTTTCTTGTCGGTCGTCGCCACGGCGGCCAGGAACTCCTTGGCCTGGTCGCCGCAGAAAGCGGACGGATCGTTGTCGGCGCAGGCGAACAGCAGCGGCACCTTGAGCGCTGGCGCGGCTTCCTCGGGGGTGATCGGCGCGGTGGCCGACGCCGAGTAGCGCGGGTCGTGTGCCGAGAGGGACACCACGGCGTCGACGTCGCTCTCCGGGTGGGCGGCCGCGACGAGGGAGATCGCGGCGCCGCGGGAGGCGCCGATGAGCTGCACGGTCTTGGCGCCGGAGCGGCGCAGCTCGGCCACGGCGGCCGGCACGTCGGTCGCCTGGTCGGGCCCGCCGCACTCGCTCTCGCCGTCGCAGCGCTGGTCGAAGGCGAGCACCTGGTAGCCCTCGTCGGCCCACGTGTCGGCCTGCGGGTACCAGCCGCAGAGGTCGCTGTCGAGTTGGTGGACGAGCACCAAGCCGCGGGGGCCGCTGCCGAACCGGGCGGCGGCCAGCTCGACACCGTCGGACGTGGTCAGCACGACCTTCTCGATGGTGTCCTTGGACCGGAACCCGCACCGCTGCTCGGGTTCGGGCGCCTGGTCGGCGCTCGATGGCGGAGCCGGCGGCGGCTCGTCTTTTCCGCAGGCGGCCGCGAAGCCGACCGTCAGCATGGCGCAGCAAACGATGGCCGCGACACGGCGGCGTGGGAGCGATGCCATGGGCGGGACTCTATCGGGGACGGACGATTCGCGGTGTCCCGCTCACGCTCAGTCGCGGGCCAGGCCGCTGCGTCGTGGGCGGGGCCGCTGCGTCGCGGGCCAGGCCGCTCAGTCGCGGGCCAGGCCGTGCAGGATGCGGCTGAGGTCGTCGCGGTCGCTGGGCGAGAGGGCGCCGAAGAAGCGGGCGGCCTCGGCGGTGCGGGCTTCCTGGATGGCGGTGGCGGCCGCGTGCCCCGCCTCGGTCAGCCCGACCAGGATGGCGCGGCGGTCGGCCGGGTCTGGGTGGCGCTCGACCAGGCCGCGCTGCTGGAGGTCGTCGACCACCTCGGTGGTCGAGCGGGGTGCGATGTGCAGCTTCTCGGCCAGGTCGCCGAGGCGGATCGGGCCGTTGTCGACCAGCGCGTTCAGCGCGCGCCACATGCCCGGCGTCACGTCCCAGGGCGCCATCGTCTGCCGGTTGAGGTGCCGCAGGCGGCGGGCCACGCCCCAGAAGGCTTCGGAAAGGCTCTCGCCGTCATCCACGGGAATACCGTACCAACGGATCAGGTTGTAACCTCATGTTGAGGGAACCTCAGCAATCTCGTCCAGGAGGACCACCGGATCTTGCCTTCCTACGAACGTGGCCGTCGCGCCAGCGAGGCCGAGAAGACCCAGGCCCGCGAGGTGTCGCTGCGCCGGATCGGGCGCCTATTCGGCCCCCACCGCTGGCCCCTCGCGGTCGTCACCCTGATCATCATCGCGTCGTCGATCATCGCGATGGCATCGCCGTTCCTGCTCCGCGCGGTCATCGACCAGGCCCTGCCGCGGCAGGACGTCCGGCTGCTGGTGTGGCTGGTCATCGGCATGATCGGCGTCGCCGCCGCGACCGCCGCCCTCGGCGTCATCCAGACCTGGATATCGACCGCTGTCGGGCAGAAGGTCATGCACGGCCTGCGTACGACGGTCTTCGCCCACCTGCACCGCCAGTCGGTCGGCTTCTTCACCCGGACCCGCACCGGCGAGGTGCAGTCGCGCATCACCAACGACATCGGCGGCATGGAAGCGGTCGTCACCACGACGGCCACGTCGGTCGCGTCGAACCTCACCACCACCATCGCCACCATGGCGGCCATGGTCGCGCTGTCCTGGCGCCTGTCGCTGGTCTCGCTGATCGTGCTGCCACCGGCCATCTACCTGACCCGCCGGGTCGCCCGGATGCGCCGGGCCATCACCGAGCAGCGCCAGCGCGAACTCGCCGACCTCAACGTCACCATCGAAGAGGGCCTCTCGGTGAGCGGCGCGCAGCTCAGCAAGACGCTGTCCACCGGCAGCGCGCTGGTCGAGCGGTTCACCGCCTCGTCGCGCCGGCTGATCGACCTGGAACTGCGCTCCGAGCTCGCCGGCCGCTGGCGGATGGCTTCGATGAGCATCATCTTCGCGGCGATCCCCGCGCTGATCTACCTGAGCGCCGGCCTGCCGTTCTCCGCCGGCGCGCTGAGCATCGGCACGCTGGTCGCGTTCACCGCGTTGCAGGCCGGCCTGTTCCGGCCGCTGATGGGGCTGCTCAACGTGGGTGTCACGCTGACCGCTTCGCTGGCCCTGTTCGGGCGGATCTTCGAGTATCTCGACCTGCCGGTCGAGGTCGACGACCCGCCGTCGCCCGTCTCGCTGGAGCACCCGGTCGGGCACCTGCGCCTGGAGGATGTCAGCTTCACCTACCCGGGCAGCCCGACCCCGGCGGTCGCCGGTGTCACGCTCGACGTGCCGGCCGGAACCTCGCTGGCGCTGGTCGGCGAGACCGGGTCCGGGAAGAGCACGATCGCCGGGCTGATCGCCCGCCTCTACGACCCGACCGCCGGCCGGGTGACGATCGACGGGGTCGACGTGCGCGACCTGCGGCTGGCCGACCTGGCCGCGATCGTGGGCGTGGTCAGCCAGGAGACCTACCTGCTGCACACCACGATCCGGGAGAACCTGCGCTACGCGGCTCCGTCGGCCAGCGACGCCGAGATCGAGTCGGCGGCGCGGGCGGCCCAGATCCACGACGTGATCGTCTCGCTTCCCGATGGCTACGACACCACCGTCGGCTCGCGCGGCCACCGGTTCTCCGGTGGGGAGAAGCAGCGCATAGCGATCGCTCGTACCCTGCTGCGGGATCCGAAGATTCTCGTTCTTGACGAGGCGACCAGTGCGCTGGACACCTCCACGGAACGGGCGGTGCAGCAGGCGTTCGACCGGCTGGCTCAGGGACGCACGACCGTGACGATCGCCCACCGCCTGTCGACCATCCGCGACGCCGACCAGATCGTGGTCGTCGACCACGGCCAGGTGCTCGAATCGGGTACGCACGAGACGCTCGTCGACTCGGCGGGCCGATACGCGGCGCTGGCTGCCTGATCTCGTCGCTTGGCCCGCCGGTTCGCGGGCGGGTGGCCGCCGGTCGGGGTAAGACTGGATGGATGGCTAGGGAAGAGGACTTCACCACCGAGGCGGCCGAGGGCCAGCGGGACCGGCGTTTCCACGGAGGCGCGCCACAGCGGCTCGACGACGACGAGCTGGCGCGCCGCACCGAGGAGGAGCGGGTCGACGCCGGGACCAGCGACTACGACCCCGACGACGTGCCACCCGCGACCGACGACCCGGCGCCCAGCGACCTGGGTGACTCGGCGCTCGTGCAGGACATCGAGGGCATCGGCGCGCGGCAGGAAGACGAGGGCGAGACCCGCCCGTTGAGCGCGGACAACCCATTCCCGCCGACGCGGTACGAAGAGTCCTAGCTCTCGTTACAAGGGGTCGAGGCCGGCGGCCCGCAGGTTCGAGACGGCCTGGCCCACCTCGTCGGGGCCCGGTGCCGGGATGGGCACCCGTGGCGTGCCGCCGGATTGCCCGTACGCGCCGCGCAGCGCTTTGATCAGCCCGAGCGGCGTCTTGCCCTCACGCAACGCGGCACCGTGGGCGAACTCGCCCGCCTGCATGATCCAGCCGAGCCGCTTCTGCGCGTCGTGCCACTGTCCCTTCTCGACGGCGACGAAGAACTCGTGCAGGTAGGGCTGGCGCGGCGTTTGGAGGAACAACGCCCGGCTCGACCCCATCACCACATCGGGCGCCACCTCGGGATAGATCATCCGGGCGACCAGGAAGTATTCCTCGACCGGGCTGGTCACCATGATGTCCTTGCCGACCGCCGCCAGTGTCTCCAGGAACACGTCGAGCCGGATCGCGCCGCTGAGCAGCAGCGCCATCTGCGGCCGCTCGGCGAGCTCGCGGATCACCGGCAGACTGATCTCGTAGCCGACCTCGGTGATGGCCGTGTTGTAGATCCCGAACGGCGCCGGCACCCGGCCGAGCACGTAGTCGAAGAAGGCCAGCACGCCGTTCTCACCACGCGGCCCGAAGAACGGCGGCCAGAGCATGATCAGACCGGCCCCGGACTCGGCCGCGTGCGTGGCGATATCCACCGCGTCGTCAGGCGCCGTGTGCGTCGCCGAAACGGCGACCGGCACCCGCCCGGCGACGGCGTCGAGCACGATCGCGGCGAGCCGCTTGCGTTCCGGAACGGTCAGCAGCCAGAACTCCGCCCAGACCGAGCCGACGTAGAGGCCGCCGACTCCGGGCAGGCTCAGCGTGTAGTCGACGTCTCTGCGCAGCGCGGCCTCGTCGATGGTGCCGCTCTCCGTGTAGGGCGTGAACGTCACCGGGATGTAGCCCGACAGATTCGTGCGGGCCCACGTCTTAGCGTCGGTCATGTCTCTCTTCTCACCATCGGTTCTCGAGCCATCGGTCGACGCCGGTGAGCGTCGCCAGGTCGACGGGTGTGAGCAGCGGCAGCGGCCCGGGTTCGTCGGTGAGCGCGGCGGCCAGTTCGCGGGCCATCCCGGTCACCGAGGCGGCGATCAGCAACTGCGACATCAGGTAGAGCCCGAACCCCATCCGCCGCGCCTCGTCGACCGGAAGGTGCCGCCCGGTAGGGGAGTGCACCACGATCCGGCCGGCCGGAACCCGGTCGACCAGAAACTGATAAGCGGACATCCGCCGCTCCCGATCGGCCGGCGAGTCGGGATAGCTGAGGTAGCGCGTCATCAACGGCAACACGAGATCGGCCCCAGCGTCCAGATAGGACTCACACCGGTTGCGCGCGTCGTCGACCGAGTCACGCACGGCGTCGGTCCGCACGATCACGGTGGTTTCGCGCCCGAGCTCCCGCCGGACCACGGCGATCTCCCGCCCCATCTCGACCATCGTCCGCAGCGGCCGATCCTTGCCGAACCCGAGCCGATCCTCGACCACGAACGCGGCCGCCCCCGCCGAGAACGCATCGGCCGCCCGCTCCTCGGCGCTGCGGTCACCTTCCAGGCCCGTCTGCCCGTCGACGATCATCGCGAGGCCGGCGGCGTCGACGAGTTCCCGCGCCCGATCGAGGTAACGCTCCCAGGGATCCTGCGAGGCGTGCGGCGAGGGCGCGTCGGCAGCCTGAAACCCGAACGGCGTCAGGTAGGCGGCGTCAATCCCCGCCGATTCCAACACCCGAGCCCCGACCACGTCGTAACACCCAGGCGCCACCACAAGATCCCCGGAAGCCAACGCATCCCGCAACATGGCCCGCGGCACCGGAGCCACGTCCACCCCATCCACGGCACTGGGATGCCCATGCTCCGGGGCGGCCTCGCCCCCGCTGGGGTGCTGGTGCTGGCGATGCGCCGGCGGGGTCGGGTCGTGGCGGTCGCGGCTGGCCGTTGTTTCCGGTTGACGGTGGTCGCGGCTGGCCGTTGATTCGGGTTCGTGGCGGTCGCGGGTGGCGGTTGGTTCCGGTTCGCGGTGGTCGCGGCTGGCCGTTGATTCGGGTTCGTGGCGGTCGCGGGTGGCGGTTGGTTCCGGTTCGCGGTGGTCGCGGCTGGCCGTTGATTCGGGTTCGTGGCGGTCGCGGCTGGCCGTTTGTTCCGGTTCGCGGTGGTCGCGGTCTGCCGCGGAGCCCTGCTCGCGGCTCGGGTCTGTGCCGACCCGCCGTCCGCCGTGGTGGCGGCCGTCTCCGCCCCGCACGATCACCAACTCGTCACCGAGCACTTACGGAACGCTACGCTGTCGCGCCTTCAGCTCGCCATAAATGGGACAATTTTGAGCTAGTGGTGACGGCCACTAATCAGGTGCGGCGTGGTGTCAGTCGGGGAGCATAGGCATCTCCAAACCGGGGTTGTGCCCCACCAGGACCCCGCGGGTGATCGCGGCGGAGCCGAAGCGGTCGCGGACCGCGTCCAGTGCCGCGTCGAGGGCCACCCCGTCCTGCTCCACGAAGGGAAGCGGGAGTTGGAGGTAGTGGTCGTCGAGGTTGCCGACCGAGATGCCGATCAGGGTGATGCCGCGCTCCTCGATCATCGGCAGCGCGCCTGCCAGCAGCCGGCGCGTGGCGTCGAGGATCGTCTGGGTGTGTGAGGTCGCGCGGGCCAGGGTGTGCGACCTTGTCGCCCGGGTGAAATCGGTGAAACGCAGGCGCAGCACAACCGTGCGGCCCGTGCGGCCGGCGCCGCGCATACGTCGAGCCACCCGGTCGACCAAACCGGCCAGCATGCCGTCGAGCGCCGCTGGGGTGCGTGGCCCGCGGCCGAGGGCCCGCTGGGCGCCCATCGAGCCACGCCGCTTGCCGGTCTGCACCGCGCGTGGGTCGCGGTTGTGCGCCAGCGCGTCGAGGTGCCGGCCGGCGCCCTGGCCGAGCAGCGACACCAGCGTCGCCTCGCCGAGGCCGGCGAGTTGGCCGACCGTGAAGATCCGTCGGTCGCGGAGCTTCGCGGCGGTCACCTGGCCGACGCCCCACAACCGCTCGACCGGCAACGGATGCAGGAACTGCAACTCCTTGTCGGTCGGCACGACCAGCAGGCCGTCGGGCTTGGCGACAGCGCTCGCCACCTTGGCCAGGAACTTGGTGCGCGCCACGCCCACCGTGATCGGCAGCCCGACCTGGTCGCGCACCGCCCGCCGCAGGCCGGCCGCGATCTCCGACGGTGGCCCGGCGATCCGCCGCAACCCGCTGACGTCGAGGAACGCTTCGTCGATCGAGAGGCCCTCGACCATCGGGGTGGTCTGCCGGAATACCTCGAAGACCGCCCGGCTCGCCCTCGTGTAGGCGGACATCCGCGGCTCGACCACGATCGCCTCGGGGCACAACCGCCGCGCGGCGTGGCCGCCCATCGCCGTGCGTACGCCAGCAGCCTTTGCCTCATAGCTCGCCGCCAGGACCACGCCGCCGCCCACGATCACCGGACGGCCCCGCAGGCTGGGATCGTCGCGTTGCTCGACCGACGCGTAGAACGCGTCGAGGTCGGCGTGGAGGATGGTCCCTTCTGACACGAACATATGTTCGCATGGGCAGCTCAGGCCCTGTCCAGAGCGTGCGGCGATAACGCGGTCAGAATTTTGGCGAGGCGCCGATATCCTGGCAACCGGTGACCGAGCCCGGCGGTGGCGTCGAGGCCGGCGAGTCGCTGGCCGAGGCGGCGGCGCGTGAGGTGCGCGAGGAGGTCGGGCTCGTGGTCGCGCCGGCCGACCTGGGCGCTCCGGTCGCGCAGGTCGGCGGATTTGCCGATCTCGGCTTCGCCGCGGGCTTCTTCCGCGACCACTTCTTCGCGCTGCGGGTCGACGCGTTCGAGCCCGACACTGCCGGCATGCTGGACCACGAGGTGGCGGCACACGCCGGGCATCGATGGTGGACGGTGGCGGAGTTGCGGGAGCCGGCGGAGACCGTCATCCCGTTGGGGCTGGCCGGGCTGCTCGCGGATCTGGCGGCCGGGCGCCGTCCGGTGTCGCCGGTCGCGTTGCCGTGGCATCACGGGCCGGCCGTCAGGTAACGATCCTGTGAAGGAGACCCCACCGTTTCCGTGTAATCGTTGCCAACGGTTGTCTGTTGAGGACGTTTGTGCCCGCGTACCCCTGAATTGTCCTTCTGATTCACGCGCTTGCAATGTCGTAGCCCTTCGGTAACGTCCCCGTCGGTCGATGTCCGAGGGGGGAAGATGTCCATATCTGGATCTATCCGGCGAGGGCTCGGCATGGTCGCCGCGCTGGTGCTCGTGGCCGCCCTGCCAGCCAGTCCCGCGATCGCCGGCGGCCGCGGCGACGATCTGTCCGCGCGCCACTCGCTGCGCGAGCCGGTGACCGACGAAAACTTCTACTTCGTGATGGCCGACCGGTTCGCCAACGGTGACACCGCAAATGACCAGGGCGGTCTCGGCTCAGATCCGCTGGTCTCCGGCTTCGACCCGACCCGCAAGGGTTTCTACAACGGCGGCGACCTCAAGGGCCTGCGCTCGAAGATCGACTACATCAAGGGCCTGGGCACCACCTCGATCTGGCTGACGCCCAGCTTCAAGAACAAGGCGGTCCAGCTCGAAGACGGCCCGTCGGCGGGCTACCACGGCTACTGGATCACCGACTTCACCCAGATCGACCCCCACCTCGGCACCAACGCCGACCTGCGCGCCCTGATCGACACCGCACACAGCAAGGGCATGAAGGTCTACTTCGACATCATCACGAACCACACCGCAGACGTCATCGGATACGAGGAGGGCGCGCGCAAGGGCTACGTCAGCAAGGACGTGGCGCCCTACAAGACGGCGTCCGGCGCGACTTTCGACGACCGCGATTTCGCCGGCCAGCCGTCGTTCCCGGCGCTCGACCCGGCGACCTCGTTCCCCTACAAGCCGGTGCTCGACCCCGCGGAGCAAAACCTCAAGGTGCCGGCGTGGCTCAACGACGTCACGCTCTACCACAACCGGGGCGACACGACGTTCGTCGGAGAAAACTCCTACTACGGCGACTTCTTCGGCCTCGACGACCTGTTCACCGAGAACCCGCGGGTGGTGCGCGGGATGATCGACATCTACAAGACCTGGATCCGTGACTTCGGTGTCGACGGTTTCCGGATCGACACGATGAAGCACGTCAACGACGAGTTCTGGCAGACGTTCGGTCCGGAGATCCTCGACTACGCCCACCGCCAGGGCAAGCCCGAGTTCTTCATGTTCGGCGAGGTCTTCGACACCACGAAGAGCTTCACGTCGCAGTTCACCACCCGCGACCGGATGCAGTCGGTGCTCGACTTCCCGTTCCAGGACGCGGCCCGCAACTTCGCCTCGCGCGGGCAGCCGGCGGCCGCGCTGCAGACCTTCTTCGCGGGCGACGACTGGTATACCGACGCCGACTCCAACGTCTACGAGCTGCCGACGTTCCTCGGCAACCACGACATGGGGCGCATCGGCGGTTTCGTTCGCGGCGACAACCCTGGTGCGACCGACGCCGAGTGGGTGTCCCGCGACCGCCTCGCCCACGAACTGATGTATCTCTCGCGCGGCAACCCGGTCATCTACTACGGCGACGAGCAGGGCTTCACCGGGCCCGGCGGCGACCAGGACGCCCGGCAGACGCTGTTCGCCAGCCGGGTGCCCGACTACCTCGACGACGACCTGCTCGGCACCGACGCGACGCACGCGACGGACAACTACGTCACGACGCACCCGCTCTACGAGTCGATCGAGGGGCTGGCGGCGCTGACCAAGCGCAACCCGGCGCTGCGCGACGGTGCCCAGCAGCACCGCTACGCGAGTGAGGGCCCGGGCATCTACGCGTTCTCCCGCATCGACCGGCGCGACCAGCGCGAATACCTGGTCGCGCTGAACAACAGCGAGACCGCGCAGACGGCCGCCGTCCCGACCTACGCGTCCGGCCGCGACACCTTCAAGAGCGTCTACGGCGACGGTCCGCGAACGCTGCGCGCGGGCAACGACGGCCGGTTGACGGTGACGGTTCCGCCGCTGTCCGCGGTGGTCTACGAGGCCAACGGCAAGGTGGCCGGGTCCCGCTCGGCGCCGTCGGTATCCCTCGCGCAGCCGGCCCCGGCGCCCGGCGCCCGCGGCCGGCTCCAGGTGACGGCCAACGTCGGCGGCTCGTCGTTCTACGAGGTCACCTTCTACGCGTCCGACAACGGTGGGCCGTGGCGCCCGGTCGGCACTGACGACAACGCGCCCTACCAGGTCTTCGACGACGTGAGCGACCAGCGCGCGGGCTCCTCGGTCCGCTACCGCGCGGTCGTGCTCGACAACAAGGGCCACACCCGCGAGTCGGCGGCGCGGTCGGCGACGGTGCCGGCCCCGCTGGTGACCATCGAGGCACCGACCGAGGGCAGCGGCGTCCGCGGCACCGTCGAGGTGCGCGCGGTCGTCGACCCGGAGCGGGCGACCAACGTGGTCGCGATCGAGCGGCGCGTCGCCGGCGGCGCGTGGACCCGGGTCGGCACCGACTCCTCGTCCCCGGCCTACACGGTGTTCGACGACCTGACCCCGCTCAACTTGGCGGCGAACACCCCGGTCGAATACCGGGCGGTCCTGCTGCCCGGCGGCCTCGCCGGCCCGGGCGCCACGTCCGCAGCGCGCAACGTGCGTGCGGCCGGCCCACCGGCGACATCGGCGACGGTCCACTACTACCGGCCGGCGGGCGACTACGGCGACCCGGCGGCAGCGGGTTGGGGCCTGCACATGTGGGGCGACGCGGTCGCGCCTGACGTGCTGGCCCAGATCGCGTGGGACAAGCCCTGGCCGCGTGCGGGTGTGACCGACGGCTGGGCCGACTACCCGATCCCGCTGGTCGACGACACCAAGCCGGTCAACTTCATCATGCACCTGCCCAGCGGCGACACGGTCCCGACGAGCCGCGAGCCCGGTGGCGACCGATCGTTCCTGCCCATCAACGCGCCCGAGATCTGGCTCATAGCGGGCGACCCGACCATCTACACCAGCAAGCCGGCCGTCTGATCACCTCGCGCCACCCGGTCCCGGCGCGCCATCGCGCCAGGACCGGGTGACGCAAGCGACCAACGAGACCGCGAAGCAGCGCGGGCCGTCTGCGCCCATTGACGCGCCGATGCCTGGCGAGCCGGGACTTCGCGGGCCAGGAGCGCGGGTAGCTGCGCGATCCGGGGTGGTGGATCTGTTGGATCAGAGATCAACTCGACAGATCTGCCGCCCCAGATCGGGCCACCACGAAGGGTGTCCCTCCTGGAAACGGTCCAGCGCACCGTGTCGGGCGCGTGGGCCCGGAGCGCATCGGCCCGCTGCCGCGTCCCGCCACCACGAGGCGACGCGAGCGTGGTTTGCTCGAACCGACACGAATGTGCCCGGATCGAGGGGGATCGCACCGATGACCGAGCCCGAACCGCCCGACGCCGGCGCGTTCAGCGACATCGACGCGCTGCCGGAGCCCGTCTTCGAACTGCTCTTCGGCGTGCTGCGCGGGATGGCCGAACACCCGGAGATCCAACGTGTACGCCGCACCGCCTGGGACGCCCTTCAGCCCATGCCGGGCCAGCGGCTGCTCGACGCCGGTGCCGGCGCAGGTGAGGTGGCCCGCGCCCTTGCCGCCGCGGTCGGTGAGCAGGGCGAGGTCGTGGCAATGGACTCGTCGGCCCGCACGCTCCAGGCCGCGCGTGCGTTGACGCCCCCGGAGCTGCCGATTCGTTTTGTGCAGGGCAGCGTCACGGATCTCGAGTTCCCGGCGGAGACCTTCGATGGTGTACGCAGCGAGCGCGTCCTCCAGCATGTTCCCGACCCGGACCGCGCCGTGCGCGAACTCGCCCGGGTCACCCGCCGCGGCGGCCGGGTCTGTCTCGTCGACACCGACTGGGAATCGGCGGCGCTCGACGGCGTCCCGGCCAACCTCGCGACCGCCGTGCGCGAGCGGATGCTCAACGTGGCGCCCGGTCACCACAACGACATGGGCCGCACCCTGCGGCGGCGCCTCCTGCGGGCCAGCCTCGACGACGTGACGGCTACGCCGGTGACCTGTCTGTTCCTCGACCCGGCCTCGGCCGCCGTGGTGCTGCCGGTCATGGACCCGGCCATCCCGCCGGAAGCCGGCATGATCCCCGACGACCTGCGGGAACAGTGGTTCACCGCGATCGCCGCCGCAGGGGAGCGGGGCGAGTTCCTGGCCGTGCTCACGATCTGGGTGGCTGCCGGCGTCCGTCGCTGACGCGATCGGCTACCTGCCGACGAGCTTGTGCAGCGCGGTCAACGCGGCCAGAAAGGCGCTCAGGCCCGCGACTGCCGCGCTGGCGGGTTCGAGGCCGCCCGCGTACGAGAGCCCTCCGGCCAGCAGGCCGGTGCCGGAAGACACGGACAGAAGTACCAGCGCGCGCAAGCTCAGCAGTGCCTCGGTCCTCCGACGTTCGGAATGGCCGCTTGCACGGCCTGAACCTGCGGTAGGCGTTCGGCGGCCCATTGGCTCCTCCCAGATCGGGTCCGTCGGTCGATCAGACGAAGATCGGGCTCGATGCCGTGCGCGGTCCCCGTCTCATGAAGCCCGCATCTCGTCGATTATTCGATCAAGGACAAGGTCGAGCTGATCCTCACCGGTTGCGGCCTGTTCAAGATCCCAGAAAGCCTCCAGGTACGGCCGGATCTCGGCGGGATCTTCCCGGCTGATGTAGTCGCCCTTGGCGCCCTCCAGATACAGCAGCTCTCCGATGTCGGCCTCGGCGAACTCGAGGATCGTGAAGGGCCCCTTCATCCCCTCGTGCGAGCCGGCGGTGAATCGCAGGACCTGCACCGTCACCCCGGGACGGGCGGCCACAACCTTGAGGTGCGCGAGCTGCCGGCACATCACGCCCGGACCATCGCCGCCTTCTGCGCCAACCCATCTCTGGATGACGGCCTCGTCGAGAATGAAGAACATCTTGGGCGGATCACGGCGTTCCAGCAGAGTCTGGCGAGCCATCCGGGCCGCGACGCGTCGCTGGATCGTTCTTGCCGAGTCGGTGGGTGCGGCGAACTGTCTCAGGATCGCGCTGGCGTACTCCTCCGTTTGCAGCAGGCCGGGGACGACCATGTTCTCGAACTGCCTGATGACGGACGTCGAGCGTTCGTACCTCCGGAGCATTTGGACTTCTCGGCTCAGGACAGCGTCGTAGGGGCCCCCACCCGGTTGCCGGCTGATCTCGGCGACGCGCACCAGGTGGTCACGCTCGGGACCATCTCTCACGTCGTATACGCGGAGCAGCGCGCGCAGGTCGCGCAGCCCGATGGCCTGTTCGCCAGCTTCGATCTTGAGAAGCTTCGAAACGGGCCAGCCGACTTTCGATGCGGCGACCTGCTGCGTCATGCCGGCTCCGATGCGAAGCCGGCGCAGTCGCATTCGGAGCGCGAGTCGCTGCACCACGGGATCCAGATCGTCGAGCATTGCGATTCCTCCTCCTAGGGCGGCGCCGTGCGGTCAGTCGGGCCTCCGCGACCTATGTGTCGGCCAGGCTCAAGATCAGCGCACCGACCACGACGGTGAGGACGGCGACGATCAGCAGCACCACGACGAGCGCGGTAGCGACCGTTCGCAGGAGTTCGTTCAGGGGCTGGAACATGAGCCGTGCCGAGCGCAGGGCCAGCACCAGCAGAAGGGACGCGACGACGATCAGGACGCCGCGCGTTGCGTTCGCGGTGGCTTCGGTCTGTGCGGCGAGTGGGCTCAGCATTAAGCTGGACATGACCGTTCCTCTCGATGGTGGGATCCGTCTGGAGTTCGGTTGCCTTGGAAGCCCTTCTGGTGTCCGCCGGAAGGGCTTCTTCATTCCGTCCTACAGCGACAGTGGCGGCCGCCAATTTAGAGTGTGCGGCGTGCCGCGCCGCGTGGCAATTGCCAAGCCCCCGGTTGACACACTATGTTTGTCGACGCCGGTCTTGCCATCGAGCACTTGACACCCTGTGTTTGATCAGATAACGGAGGGGACATGGCGACTACTGCGCGCAGCAGTCCCACCGTGCGCCGCAAGGAATTAGGGAACCGTCTTCGCCGCTACCGCGACGAACGCGGTCTCACGGCGAGCGAGGTTGCCCAGCGGACCAACATCGATCCAGCCCAGCTCAGTCGGCTGGAAACCGGTGGGCGGGCGCCCGTCGTCCCTTACGTGCGTGAGTTGTGCCTGCTTTACCAGCTGGACAAGGCAACGACCGACGAACTGCTGGCCATCGCCGTCGAAGGGCGGCAGACAGACTGGTGGCAGCGATTCAAGATCGAGGGGCCAACCGCTAACTACCTGAGCTATGAAAGTGCCGCCAGAACGATCTCCAACTTCGAGGCCATGGTCGTGCCGGGGCTGTTCCAGACGGAGGCCTATGCGAAGGCGGTCATCGTTCGCGTGCGGTCGGACTTCACCGCGGATCAGCTCGCCCAGGCGGTCGCGGCCCGGCTCGCTCGGCGGCGGATCCTGACGGACGAGCCCGATGTGGATGTTCACGCGATCCTGGACGAGGGTGTGCTCCATCGGATCGTCGGTGGCCCAGACGTCATGTTGGCGCAGCTGGCCAAGCTCGTCGAGTTCGGAGAGCTGTCCAACGTGACGTTGCAGGTGTTGTCCTTCGCTGCTGGCTCCCATCCGGGCATGCAGGGAACGTTCTCGGTGTTTACCTTCGCCGAGCACTTGATCCCCGACACCGCCTATACGGAAGGCCAGCTCGGCCAGAACTTCACCGACAAAACGGACGAAGTTATACGCTGCCAGCAGGCTTTCGATCGCTTGGCTGATCTAGCGGAAGACCCCAGGCGAACCCTAGAGATCATCAAGAAGCGCGTCAGCGCTCTCTCCTGACTGTCATCGAGGACAGGTGCCAAATGACCTATGTAAAGCTCGACCGCGACGCACTCGCCTGGCGTGTCGCCACTCGGAGTGCGGGCGGAAACTGTGTCCAGGTTGCTCCCGCTGCCGACATGATCGCCATACGGCACTCCCGCAGACCTGACGCCGAGATGATCGTTTACACCAGGGCGGAGTTCCAGGCCTTCATCGACGGCGCCAAGGACGGCGAGTTCGACGACCTCGTGAAATAGGCGGCAACCGCGGCGGTGCCTCGCCGCGTGGGCCAGCGGGCCTGACACAAGCGGAGCGGCGTCGATGACGCCGCTCCGCTTGTTTGCCTTGGCTGACTGAAGGCCGTCTGTCGGCATATACCGCGACGCGGTATATTCATCGTCCATGAGCGACCGTCCC
Source organism: Asanoa ferruginea (assembly GCF_003387075.1). Classification (NCBI taxonomy): domain Bacteria; kingdom Bacillati; phylum Actinomycetota; class Actinomycetes; order Micromonosporales; family Micromonosporaceae; genus Asanoa; species Asanoa ferruginea. The sequence continues at coordinate 8,284,190 of NZ_QUMQ01000001.1, read as the reverse complement.
ATGTCCGAGCCCACGTTCCTGATCCTCACCGCCCTGGCGGCGACGCCGCAGCACGGCTATGGCGTGATCGAAGACGTTCGGCAGATCTCCGATGGGCAGGTGCGGCTGCGGGCCGGCACGCTTTACGCGGTGCTCGACCGGCTCCGCGCCGACGGGCTCATCGAGGTCGACCGCGAGGAGGTGGTGCAGTCCCGGCTGCGCCGCTACTACCGGCTGACCGCCCTGGGCGAGCGCAGCCTGACGGAGCAGACGGCGCGACTGCGCCGCAACGCCAGCGCCGCCGCCGCGCGGCTGCGGCGCACGGACCTTCGGCCCCAGGAGGGTGTGGCGTGAGCGAAGTCGACCTGGAAAAGCGCTTTCGGCCCCGGGAGGGTGTGGCGTGAGCGAGGCGGACCTGGAGAAGCGCTACCGACGGCTGCTCGCCTGGTATCCGTGGTCGCACCGCCGGGTCTACGAGGACGAGATGCTCGCCGTCCTCGTCACCGGCGCACGACCCGGCCAGCGGTGGCCGAGCCTCGGCGAAGCCGCCGACCTCATCGCGTCGGGCCTGCGGGCCCGCGCCGGCGCGGCCGTGCCTGCCGTAGCCGGTCCGGACTGGCGCACCGCCGCCACCGCGTTCGGCTTGCTCGCCTCGATCCTGCTGCTGTCTCAGCGGGTCGCCCGGTTGTTCGACGTCCCTCCGGCCAATCCCGCCACCTACCTGCGCGCGATCGGCTGGGGCGCGGTGGTGCTCGCGGTCCTGTTCGGGCTTCGCCGTTCCGCGGCCGCCCTGGCGTGGGTGACAGTGCTGGGTGAGGCGGTCCTGGTGGCCCAGCGCTACGACACCGACCCGCTCGCCGCCGTCAACCTGTTGTGGCCGCTGGCACTGGGCCTGCTCGCCGCCGCGGCGCTCAGCGTGTCGGGCCCGCCGGTCACCACGGTGGTGCGGCCGGTGCGCGTGCTCGTCTTCGTCGGCGGCATCGCCGTGCCGCAGATCATCGCGCTGGTCAGCCATCACCAGGCGCGACACTTGCGATTGACCGGCGGCCGCACCGTGTACGCCTTCCACGAGCTTTACACCTCGTCGGAGCTGGTCCTGTACGTCTGGATCTCGGCGATCGCGGTCAGCGTCCTGGGTGCGGCCCTCGCCGTGCTGACCATGCCCGCGGCCCTTCGCTGGCGGGTCGCCACGCTCGCCGTGCCAGCGCTGGCTCTCGCGGCAACGGTCAAGCTGGCGCTGTCCGGCTGGGCCTACTCCAACATGGACCTGGGACGCCCGATCTATCTGGTGCCGATCCAGTGGGCGCTGCTGGTCATCCTGCCGTTGGCCGCGCTCGGCCTCGCCGCCGCCCTGGTCCAATGGCACGAACAGGCAACCCGGCTGGCCGAACTCGGTCGCGCCGCCGACCGGCAACGGGCCGCCGACCGGCAACGGGCCGCCGACCGATAAGGGGCCGCCGACCGATAAGGGGCCGCCGACCGATAAGGGGCCGCCGACCGATAAGGGGCCGCCGACGGGCAACGGGCCGCCGACGGGCAACGGGCCGCCGACGGGCAACGGGCCGCCGACGGGCAACGGGCCGCCGACGGGCAACGGGCCGCCGACGGGCAACGGGCCGCCGACGGGCAACGGGCCGCCGACGGGCAACGGGCCGCCGACCGGCAACGGGCCGCCGACCGGCAACGGGCCGCCGACCGGCAACGGGCCGCCGACCGACAAACGGCAGCCGGGGTGGATATCGTTCCCGGATGATTTTTGAGCACGGGCGGACGATCGTCCGCCGGCATCTTCTCCCGGACGGCCGGGTCAGTTCGGTGCTGTGCGGACGGGTGGTCAGCGACGACGAGCGCGGGCTGGCGATCTGGATCGAGGCTGGCTCGCAGGCCCTCCGCCGGGTCGACACCGCCGGCCGGCCGACGCGGGAGCTGTCGCTGCTCACGTCGCTGCGGATGACGACGCTGCTCGATCTGACCACCTGGCAGCCCTTCCGGACGCTGATGCTGATGCCGCCCGGCGCGGCGCATTCGATCTGGTGGGGCTGGCTGCCTGGCAGCGGTTTCGAGCGTTGGTACGTCAACCTGGAGCGTCCGGTCAGCCGTTGGGCCGGCGGGGTCGACGTCTACGACCAGGAGCTCGACCTGCTCGTCTACCCAGACGGCAGGTGGTCGTGGAAGGACGAGGACGCGTTCGCCGAATACACGGGCGAACCGGCGTTCTGGGATGAGGTCGAGGCCGCCGGGGTCAGGGCCGAGGGTGAGCGGCTGCTTGCCCTGGCCCGCGCCGGTGCCGCGCCGTTCGACGGCCGGTGGATGGATTTCCAGCCGGACCCGGCATGGCAGCCGACGCTGATGCCGCACTGGTGGGAATTGCCGGCGGACGCGACCTGTTGGGGTCCCGACTACTTCCAGGCCTGAAAATCAGAATGCGCTTGTCGGAGCGCGGTGGTAGAAAGCCGGCGTGCGAGAGACCTTGGAGTTCCCCGATCTGCTGCGGCTGATCGACGACCGATCGACCGCCTTCCGGGCCGCGATCGCCGCCGCGCCCAGTCTCGACGTGCAGGTGCCGACCTGCCCCGAGTGGACGCTCTTCGATCTGGCGGAGCACATCGGGGAGGGGCGGCGTGCCTGGGCGGCCACCATCGCCGCTGGGCCGACCGCCACGACCAAGGCCGCCGCAGAGGGCGCTCCGGCCGCGCCTCGCGAGCGCGAGGCCCTGCTCGCCTGGTTGGCCGAGTCCACCCAGGAGCTGGTGAGCGCGCTGCGCGAGGCCGGCCCGGATCGTGGCTGCTGGAGCTGGTGGGATGATTCGCAGTCGCCGTCGACCTGTGGTGCCGTCGCGCGGCACCAGCTTCAGCAGATGGCGGTGCACACCTACGACGCCCAGGTCACCGTGGACGCGGCGGAGCCGCTGCCGGCGGAGGTGGCACTCGACGGCGTCGAGGAGTTCCTCTTCACCTGCGTCGCGACGACCGTGGCCTGGCCGCACGAGCCCGCCGACATCGAGTTTCACGCCGTCGAGGGCCGATCCTGGCGGCTCTCGCTCACCCCCGCCGGCGCACGGACCACCCGCATCGCCACTGCTGCCGGCGATGACCCGGACGCGGCCGGCACTGCCATCCGGGGCACCGCCGGTGAGCTGGTTCTAGCCCTCTATGACCGGATTCCGCTGGACTCTCTCAAGCTCGACGGCGACCGGCGTCACTTCGACCGGCTCGCCGCGTGGGATCCGTCCGAATAGGTCAAGACCGTGCGCAGCAGCAGGGGCGCGGCCGCCGCCCAGGCCTGCGGGGAGCACGAGTGCGGATAGGGGACCGGTGGCTGCCCGGGCTTGCGATCGAGCCCGGTCAGCACCTCGGGTAGCCGCCCACCCGCCGCCGCGGCGGCCGCGACCAGACCCGACGCCACCCGCGCCGCGGCGTCGGTGTGCCCGACCCGCGCCAGCCCGGCCACCGCCAGCGCGGTGTCGTGCGGCCAGACGCCGCCGCGGTGGTAGGAGAGCGGGTGGTAGGGCGGCTGCCCCGCCGCCAGCGTCCGGATTCCCCACCCGGAGAAGAAGTCGTCGGCCACGAGCCGGTCCGCGACCAGGGCCGCCCAGGAGTCGTCGAGGATGCCCGACCAGAGGACGTGGCCGGCGTTCGAGGCGAGCGCGTCGACCTGCCGGTCCCCGCCGTCGAGGGCCAGCGCGACGAAGGCGTTCGGCAACCGGAAGTCGGCCGAGAACACCTGCTGGAGAAGGTCGGCCCGCTGGTCGAGCGACGCGGCCCAATCCGGGTCACCCCAGGCCCGCCGGGCCAGCTCGGCCGTGCCGCGCAGGGCCCGGTAGGCGTAGGCCTGCGCCTCGCTCACCGCGATCGGCCCGGACGCGGCCGTGCCGTCGGCGAAGACGATCGAGTCGGCCGAGTCCTTCCAGCACTGGTGCACCAGGCCGGCGCCGTCGGTGCGGTAGCGCAGGTAGCCGGTGGCCAGCATCCCGCCGTCGTCGAGCATCCATCCGATCGCCGCCCGGGCGGCCGGTTCGAGGTCCTTGGCCAGGAGCTCGTCGCCGGTGAGGTCGAAGTGTGCGGCCAGCAGCACGAGAAACAGCGGTGTCGCGTCGACGGTGCCGTAGTAGCGGCCATAGGGGACCTCGCCGAGCGTGGCCAGCTCACCCTGGCGCATCTCGTGCAGGATCTTGCCCGGCTCCTCCAGATGCGCCGGATCATGATTCCGGCCCTGGGTCGCCGCCAGCACGCGCAGCGTGCCTTCGGCCAGCTCCGGCCGGTAGGGCAGGGCGAACAGCGACGTCAGCAGGCTGTCGCGGCCGAACAAGGTCAGGAACCACGGTGCGCCCGCGGCCGGCACCACCGTGCCCGAGGGTAGATCGGCAACCAGGTCGGCGGCCGCGATCCGCAAACTGTCGAGGTCGGCGAGCCCCTGTGCCACGCACCGGTCGAGGTCGTCGCCCCGCGCCGACGCCGGCACCGGAGCCAACGCGACCGTCCCCGCCGACGAGGCCGACACCGTCGCCCGCAGGGTCACCGAGCCCTGTGGCGGCAAGGTCACCGTCCACTGCGCCCCGTCGGCCGACAACCGCGCCGGCGGCGATGTGGTGAGCTGCGTCGAGCGGCTGAAGCCCCGGCGCGAGTAGGAGAAAACGACCGCCGAGTCGGTCGCCGACACCGAGCGGTCAGCGTCCGACTTGTCGAACAACCGCGACGACCGCAGCTCGAACTGGTCGCTGAAGTCGGCCTCGACCGACAGCGCCACCCGCACCGTCTGCGGCGCCGACACGAAGCTGGTCAGGGTCAGCTCCTCGACCAGCACCCCGGACCCGAGCAACTGCCCGCGGCGGAGGACGAACGGCGGATTCTCGTTGCGTACGGTCGGCGGCGCCAACACCACCTCGTCGGTCGACGACGAGAGGGCGCGCAGGGCGCGGCCGTGCACGGTCAGCACCCACCGGGACAGGTGTCGAGTGTCCGCGACGAAGAACCCGCCGGTGTCGGTCACGTTGCCACCGGCGTCGGTCAACAGGCAGGTCTGTCCGGACACCACGGTGCGCAGGGTCATCTCGCCACCTCACGGGCCTGCGGGGAGGGCACGGCACCCGCCGCTTGCTGGGCTCAACGACTCAACGGCGCGGCCCGGTGCGGATGAGGTCGAGGGTCAATGCGGCCGTCCAGCTGAAGTCGTCGGTGCCGTAGCCGGCGCCGGTCAACGGGTCGACGTATTCGCGGAAACCGGCCGCGCGCACCCGGGCCAGCAACCGGTCGCGCAGGTCGTCGGCCAGGCCGGTCTCACCGTGCAGGCGCAGGCCGTACCAGAAGAGCCAGCTGGTGTTGATCCACCCGGGGCCGCGCCAGTAGCGGCCGGGCTCGTGGTCGGCGGCCGTCAGGTCGTAGCTCGGCACCGGGCACGCGTCGGCCAGCCGGAACCGGTCGCCGAGCGCCGTCTTCACCAGGTCCGTCGCCACCGGCAGGTCCGGCACGATCAACGGCAACAGGCCCGCGATGGAGTACGACCGGAGCGAAGCGGAACCGACAACGTCGTACGCGAAGAAGGTCCCGGCGGTGCCGTCCCACAGTTCCGCCATCAGCGCGTCGGCGACCTGCTGCGCCCGCGAGATGTGCCGCGCCGGGTCGAGCCCGAGCTCCGCGGCGATCGAGGCGAGCGCGTGCTCCCCGGCCGCCAGCAGCGCGTTGCACAGCGGATCCTCGACCGCGAACCCGGGCGTCGACACATAGCGCGAGTCGCGGTAGTCGCGGGCGATCCGGATGTAACGCCCATAGTCGGTGTCGGTAGGTCGCTCGGTGGCCGCCGCGTGGGCCAGGTCGCGCCGGGCCAGCGCGGACGGCGGCAACGGGACCACCCGGGACAGCGGCTCGTCCCAGGCCGGGCTGTTGTCCATCCCGGACTCCCACGGGTGCACCACCGACACGAGCCCCCGCCCGCGCAGGTCACGCGCCGTCAGCAGCCAGTCGTGCCAGGCAACCAGGCGCGGGTAGAGCCGCGGCAGGAACCGCCGGGACCGGGCCACCGCCGGCGCGGCCTTGAAGGTCTCCCACGCCGCCAGCGCGTGCACCGGCGGCTGCACGATCCCGGAGGTCGGCACGCCCGGTGTGCCCGTCAGGTCGGACGAGCGCCAGAACGACGGGCCGGGGAAGTAGGCGTCCGCCGGCACCAGCGGGTCGAACACGATGTGCGGCACCCGGCCGTCGGTCCACTGGGCGCCGAACAGCGACTCGAGTTCGCGCTGTGCCCGCACCGGCGAGAAGTGCCGCAGCCCGAGCGCGATGAACGCGGAGTCCCAGCTCCACTGATGGGGGTAGAGCCCACCGGCGGGCACGGTCGCGCCGCGCCGCCAGTTGGCGGCCAGCACCCGGCGCGCCGCCCGGTCGAGCGACGCCGAAGGAGCGATCACCGAGGGAGCGAAGACCGGGGGCGCGACAACCGACGCCACCGAAGGCGCGATCACAGTGGTCACGACCACCGCCGCAGGAATCCGGGGATCGCCGCCACGGCCGCCGACGGCTCGCCGCGCAGCCGGCACTCGACCGCCAGGAAGCCGTCGTAGCCGACCGCGTCCAGCGTGCCGAGCAGCGCACCCCAGTCGATGTGACCGGCGCCGGGTTGAAACCGGTTGGAGTCACTGACCTGCACGTGTCCGAGGTGGTCGGCCGCCTTGACCAGCGCGCTGGTGGGCTCGTCCTCTTCGATGTTCATGTGGTAGGTGTCGGCCAGCACCCGCACCGAGCGCAGCCCGACCTCGTCGACCAGCGAGACCGCCTCGTCGAGCCGGTTGACCATGTGGTCCTCGTAGCGGTTGAGCGGCTCGAGCACCAGCGTCACGCCCAGCGACGCGGCGTGGGCGCCCAGCTCGGCGAGCGCCGCGAGCAGCACGGCCCGGTCGGCGTCGGGGGAGCGCGGCGGCTCGAACGGCGGCAGCCGCCGGGAGAACATCCCGTAGGACGCGGGTGTGCACGCCACCGAACCGCCGATCTCGGCGATCACGGACAGCTGCGAGCGGAGTTGGGCCACTGCGTCGCGGCGCAGCTCGGCGTCGAACGCGCCGATGAAGTGCAGCATGTCGACGCAGACCGACGGCATCGGCACGCCGTCGCGGGCGGCCTGGCGCAGTTCGGGCAGCCGGTCGCGGAACGCGAAGTCGCCCTTGGCCCGCAGCTCGATGCCGTCGTAGCCGGCCCGCGCCGCGAAGTCCCACTTCGCCTGGAGGCTCTCGCCGGGGAGCAACTGCTCCTGGCAGGAGATCTTGATCATGAGAACTTCAACACCACCTGGAGTGCTTCCTGAGGACGGTGGTCGAGCATGGCGAAGGCCGCCGCCGCTTCTTCCACCGCGATGACGTGCGTGACGAGGCCGACGGGGTCGACCGCGCCCTGCTGGGCCAGACCGAGGAACGCCTGGTTGAGGCGGGCCTGGTTCCAGCGCCCGGCGAGCTCCGGCGGCACGCCCCCGATCTGGGAGGAGACGATCCGGACCCGGTTGTGATGGAACTCGTCGCCGAGCCGCAGCCCGGCGCCGTCACCCTGGTAGAAGCCGGAGGCCACCACCCGGCCGTCGACCGCGACCGCGCGGATCGCGTCGTGCAGGGCCGGGTAGTGGCCGCTGATCTCGATCGCCACGTCGGCGCCGCGCCCGTCGGTCAGCCCGCGCAACGCCAGGGCGACGTCGTCGGCGGCCGCGTCGATGGTGTGCGCCGCGCCATACTCCTTGGCCTTCGCCAGCCGGGACGGCAGCGTGTCGACCGCGACGACGGTGGCGCCGGAGAGCTGGGCCAACCGGGTGGCGAGCAGCCCGAGGACGCCCTGGCCGAAGATAGCCACGACCTCGGAGAGGTGGATGTCGGCCGCCAGCACCCCGTTGAGCGCGACGGCGCCGACCCGGGCGAACGTCGCCGCGACCGGGTCAAGACCCTCGGGCAGGACACAACCCCGGACCTTTTCAAGCGGGAGTACGGCTTCGCCGCGGTGCCCCCAGATCCCCCAGACCTGCTGGCCGACCTCGGGGTCGCCGGGAGCGGGCTCGTCGGCCAGCACCTCGACGACCTCGCCGACCTCGGAGTAGCCGAGGCCGGCGATCGGATAGCGCAGCCCGCTCGTGCCGGCGACGAACAGCCGCAGGTCGGCGTCCCAGTCGCGGTTGAGGTAGGGGTTGGTGCCGCGGTACGCGGTCAGTTCGGTGCCCGCCGATATCCCGGAGTAGCTGGTCCGGATGCGCACCTGCCCGGGGCGCAGGTCGACGTGCGGTTGGTCGACGACCTCCACGTGGCGTGGGGAGGTGAACTGCACTATCTGCGGCACGACGGCCTTCCGCCCATGATCGAAGAGAGAAGTGCGCGACATAACGACCCGATGTTCGGCCGAGATGTTACGCACTTATGTCTGGCAATCAAGTATAAGTCCGGATCCGCATCTGTCCGTCATATGTGGACAAAAGACGCGCGAGCCTGTTCAAGATCGTCCGTTACCCACCCGAGAGGCCGAACGTTACGTAGTTATGTCTTGCCTTCACGTATAAGACCTTGGTGTGATTCGTCCGAGATCGGTTAACAAAGGGAGAGATCGATATATCGGACGAAGGAGCCATCCGCGTGAACGCGAGAAGACTGCTCACCGCCGCATTCGCGGCGACGCTGGTGACCACCGCGCTGAGTGCGTGCGGCAGCGACGACCCGGACGACGACGCCACCGGATCCATCACCGTGTGGAGCCTGGAGAACCAGACCGACCGGGTCCAGGCGACCCAGAAGATCGCCGACGAGTTCACCGCCAAGACGGGCATCGTCGTCAAGATCGTCGGAACCGACGAGAACCAGTTCACCAGCCTGATCACCTCGGCCGCCGCGGCCGGCAAGATGCCCGACGTGGTCGGCGCGCTGCCGCTGGCCGCCGTCTCCCAGATGGCGACCAACGACCTGGTCGACACCGACGCCGCCAAGGCCGTCGTCGACGAGCTCGGCACCGGCACCTTCTCGCCGCGCGCGCTGGAGCTGACCACGCAGGACGGCAAGCAGCTCGGGGTGCCCAGCGACGGCTGGGCCCAGCTCCTCTTCTACCGCAAGGACCTGTTCGACAAGGCCGGCCTGGCCGCGCCCGACACGTTCGACAAGATCCGCGCCGCCGCGCAGAAGCTCAACACCGGCGGGGTCGCCGGCATCACGATGGCGACCGTCCCCAACGACGCCTTCACCGAACAGACGTTTGAGAACTTCGCCCTCGGCAACGGCTGCGAGCTGGTCGACGACCAGAAGAACATCACGCTCGACTCGCCGGCCTGCGTCGCGACCTTCGAGCTCTACAACGACCTGATCAAGAACTATTCGGTGCCCGGTGCCCAGGACGTCGACACCACCCGGGCGACCTACTTCGCCGGCAAGGCGGCGATGGTGGTCTGGTCGTCGTTCCTGCTCGACGAGATGGCCGGGCTCCGCAACGACGCGCTGCCGACCTGCCCCGAGTGCAAGGCCGACCCGGCGTTCCTGGCCAAGAACAGCGGCATCGTGACCGCGGTGGCCGGGCCGAGCGGGCAGCCCGCGCAGTTCGGTGAGATCACCAGTTGGACGATCACCAGGGACGGCCCCAACACCGACCAGGCCCGCAAGTTCGTTGCCTACATGATGAACGAGGGCTACCCGGGCTGGCTCGGCATCGCACCCGAGGGCAAGTTCCCGGTGCGCAAGGGCGACGCGACCGATCCGGCGAAGTTCACCACGGCCTGGAACACGCTGCCGGCCGGCGTCGACACCCGCAAGCCGCTGTCCGACAGCTACCCGGCCGACGTGCTCGACGCGTTGCGCAAGAGCCCGGACACGTTCCAGCGCTGGGCGTTGCCACAGAAGCAGGGCGCGTTGCTCGGTGCCACGTTGGGCGAGCTGCCCGTACCCAAGGCGGTGAACGCGATGACCGGCGGTGAGCTCGATCCCGCCGGCGCGGCGAAACGCGCCGCGGACGACGTGCGGGCGATCCAGAAGTCGTTGAACTGATGGTCGCCACCCGCGACAAGCGGCCGGCGGCGCCCGAACAGCGCCGCCGGCCGGCCCGGCCGCTCACCCGCCGCCAGCGGGAGAACCGCGCCGGACTGGCCTACCTGTCGCCGACGTTCATCGTGGTCCTGGTCGTGGTCGTTGTCCCGATCCTCTGGACGATCATGCTGGCATTCCAGCGGATCCGGCTGATCAACATCCGCCGGGCCGGCCTGTTCGGCGAATACACGCTGCGCAACTTCGAATACGTGTTCTCGTCGCCGGGCTTCTGGAGCTCGCTGTGGACCACGCTGGTCTACACGGTCGGCGGCACCGCGCTGTCGATCATCTTCGGCCTGATCGCCGCCCTCGCGCTGCGCAAGCGGTTCCCGGGCCGGACGCTCGTGCGGGCCAGCGTGCTGCTGCCCTACGTCGCGCCGGTCGTCGCGGTCACCTTCGTCTGGGAGATCATGCTCAGCCCCCAGTTCGGCGTGGCCAACGACTGGGGCGGGCGGTTCCTCGGCTGGGACCGGCCGATCGCGTTCCTCAGCCAGCGCGAATACCACGTCTGGGGCGTCGACATCCCGCTCGCGCTGTTCACCGTGATCGCGTTCGAGGCGTGGCGCTATTTCCCGTTCGCGTTCCTGTTCATCCTGGCCCGGCTCCAGGCGGTGCCCAAGGACCTGGAGGAGGCCGCGACTGTCGATGGCGCCGCGCCGACGCAGCTCTTCCGGCACATCCTGCTGCCGCAACTCGGCGCCGTGATTGCCCTGCTCAGCGTGTTGCGGTTCATCATGACCTTCAACAAGTTCGACGACGTCTGGCTGCTCACCGGCGGCGGCGCGGGCACCCAGGTGGTCAGCGTCCGGGTCTACGACTTCCTCACCTCGCGGCTCGACATCGGCGCCGCGGCCGCGCAGGGCCTGGTGCTCGCCGCCGGGCTGGTCATCCTGCTGCTGGTCTACCTGCGCTTCTTCGCGCCGAAGCTGGACGGTGAGTCGTGACGGACCGGGCGACCTTCGAGACCCGCCTCTTCGGCGTGCTGCGCTGGGTCGTGATCGCGGTGCTGGTCGTGGTCACGCTGTTCCCGTTCTACTACATGGTGCTGCTGTCCATCCGGCCGATCGAGCAGGTGCTCCAGGACCCCGGCGGCATCTGGGCCGGTCCGGCGGAGTGGACCTTCTCGACCTACCGCGAGGTGCTCACCTCGGTCGACGACGGCGGGCAGGGCTTCCTGCGGCTGCTCGGCAACACGGCCCTGGTGGCGGTCTCGGCCACGCTGCTGACGCTGCTGGTCGCGCTCCCCGGCTCGTACGCCGTGAGCAGGTTGCAGTTCGTCGGCCGCCGCCAGGTGCACTTCCTGTTCCTGGCGGTCTACCTGTTCCCGGCGATCCTGCTGGCCATCCCGCTGTTCACCGTGTTCACCCGGCTCGGCCTGCGCGGCTCGCTGGGCGGCCTGGTGATCGTCTACATCGCACAGACCATCCCGGTCTCGGTCTACATGCTGCGCAACTACCTGAGCACGATTCCGGTCAGCCTCGAAGAGGCCGCGGCTGTCGACGGTTACACACGGTTACAAACCCTGCGTAAGGTAATCTTGCCGCTCGCGGCACCGGCCGTGATGGCGAACGCACTCTACGTTTTCATGATCGCCTGGAACGAGTATCTGTTCGCCCTCCTGTTCCTGGTCGAGAACCGCCCCAACTGGACGGTCTCCCTCGGCCTCGCCCAGCTCGCCGGAGGCATCGAAGTGAGTAAGACGGTTTTGATGGCCGGGTCGGTGGTGCTTACCCTGCCCATCGTGATCATCTTCTTCGCCACCGAACGCCTGCTGACGGAGGGACTGACCGCCGGTGCCGACAAGGGATAGGCCACCCGCCCAGGCCGGCCCGCCGGGCTCGCCGGTCGCTGTCCGTGGCGGCGCCTCCGGCAACCAGAACTCCGCCGGGCACCTGCTCTGGCTGGTCCGCACGGGCCGGGCGCGGACCCGGTCGGAGCTACAGGCCTACACGGGGTTGTCCCGCTCGACGCTGGTCGCCCGGATCGACGCCCTGCGGGCCGCCGGCTACCTGCGCAGCTCCGGGGTGGAGGAGTCCACCGGGGGCCGGCCGGCGGAGTTGCTCGAGTTCGACACCGACCACGGCGTCGTGCTGGTCGCCGACCTGGGCGCCAACCACGCCCGGGCGGCGGTCCTCGACGTCGGCGGCACGCTGCTGCACGAGGAACACGAACACATCAAGATCGGAGAGGGTCCGGCGTACGTGCTGGACTGGGTCGACGCCGCCTTCGGCCGCCTGCTGGCCGCGGCCGGCGAGTCGCGCGAGCGGGTCCGGGGGATGGGCGTCGGCGTGCCGGGCCCCGTCGAATACGACGCCGGCGTGGTCACCGAGCCGCCGATCATGCCGGGCTGGGACGGGGTGCCGATCGCCGACCGCCTCCGGGCGACCTGGGGCTGCCCGGTCTTCGTCGACAACGACGCCAACCTGATGGCCCTCGGCGAGCAGGTGGCGTTCTTCCCCGACTGCCCGGCGCTGCTGCTGGTCAAGGTCGCGACCGGGATCGGCGCCGGCATCGTGATCGACGGCCGGGTCTACCGGGGCATCGACGGCGGCGCCGGCGACATCGGCCACATCCGGCTCGCGTCGTTCCCGGACGCCCGCTGCGAGTGCGGCCTCTACGGCTGCCTGTCGGCGGTGGCCAGCGGCCTGGCCCTGGCGCAGCGGCTGACCAGCGGCGGCACGCCCACCCAGTCGGGGCCGGAGCTGATCGAACGGATCCGCGAGGGCCACGGCGAGGCGGTGCACCTGGCCCGGGAGGCCGGCCGCCTGGTCGGTGAGGTGCTGGCCACGGTGGTCTGCCTGGTCAACCCGGGCGTCCTGGTGATCGCCGGCGACCTGGCCGAGACCCACTTCGTCACCGGGGTACGCGAGATGCTCTACCGCTATGCCCTACCGCGGGCGACCCGGCACCTGGAGGTCACCACGAGTCGGCTCGGCCCACAGTCGGCGGTGACCGGCGCACACGCGATGGTGATCGACGAGATCTACTCGCCGAGCGCCGTCGACGCCGAACTCGCCGCCGTCCCCACGGCCGACCTGTCCCGGGGCCGCTGACCCGCCCGCACCGCGCCGATGCTGGCCGCGATGACGAGCGTGCCGGCCAGCACCTCGGTCCCGGTGAGGTGCTGGCCCAGGACGACAAAGCCGGCGAGCGCGGCCACGGCTGGGCCGAGGCTCATCAGCACCGCGAAGGTTTCGGTGGGCAGCCGGCGCAGGGCCAGCAGCTCGAGCGTGTAGGGCACGATCGACGACAGCACCGCCACCGCCGCGCCTATCGCGAGGACCGGCGGGCCAAGCAGCGCCCGTCCCGAACCGGCGATGCCCAGCGGCAGGGTCAGCAGCGCGGCGGCCGCCATGGCGAGCGCCAGGCCGTCGACCTTCGGGAACCGACCACCGACCCGGGCGCTGAGCACGATGTAGGCCGCCCACATGACGCCGGCGCCCAGGGCGAACCCGATCCCGGCCGGATCGAGCCGGCCCGCGCCGCTGCGGCCCAGCAGCGCGACGCCGGCGAGCGCCAGGCCGGCCCATAGCCAGTTCGCCGCCCGGCGGGCGGTCACCACCGACAGCACCAGCGGTCCCAGCACCTCCAGGGTCACGGCCAGGCCGAGCGGGATGCGGTCGATCGCCTGGTAGAAGAGGGTGTTCATACCGGCCAGGGCCAGGCCGAAGGCGCCGACCGCGGCCCAGTCCGCGCGGGCGTGGCCGCGCAGGCGGGGCCGGCACACCACCAGCAGCACCGCGGCGGCGATCCCCAACCGCAGCGTCACGACGCCGGCCACACCCGCGCGTGGGAACAGCGACGTCGCCAGCGCGCCGCCGAACTGCACCGACAGCGCGCCGCCGAGCACGAGGCCGACCCCGGCGCGCCGGCCCGACCTGGCGGCGGCCTGTCCGGGGCCGGCGGGCGTGGCGGCGGCCTGGCCGGGGTCAGCGGGCGCGGCGGCGGGCTGGCCGGGGCCGGCGGCGGGTGCGGTGGTGGCCTGGCTGGGACTGGCTGCGGGCGCGGTGGTGGCCTGGCTGGGACCGGCGGCGGTCTGGCCGGGGCCGGCTGCGGGCGCGGTGGTGGCCTGGCTGGGACCGGCGGCGGTCTGGCCGGGGCCGGCGGCGGGTGCGGTGGTGGCCGCGGTCGGAGTCGGGGTCGGGCTCAGCGCGGCGCTCACGGCTCGACGTTAGGAGCGCCGCGACCGCCACGGAAATGCCGCTTCCGCTGCGGTTATGCTCCATGGTTATGACCGTCGAGGTGCGGCATCTGCGGGCGTTCCTGGCGATCGCCGAGGAAGGCACGATCACCCGGGCCGCCGCCAGGCTGCACCTGACCCAGCCGGCCCTGTCCCGCACGCTGCGCCAGTTGGAAAGCCATCTCGGCCTGCGCCTCATCGAACGGTCGACCCACCATCTGCGGCTGACGGCAGCCGGCGACGCCTTCCGTGACCGGGCCGCGGCCGCCGCCGCCGCCGTCGACGATGTTCTCGATCCCGCGCGGGCCGGCACCTGGCCGCTGCGGCTCGGCCACGCCTGGTCGGCGCTGGGCGCGCACACCACGCCGCTGCTGCGCGGCTGGCAGCGGGAGCACCCACGGATCCCGCTCGAACTGTTGCGCATCGACGAGCGCTCCGGCGGCCTGGCCCGCGGTGCCGTCGATGTCGCCATCCTGCGCGGGCCGGTCGACCTGCCCGGCGTACACGCCGAACCCCTGCTCAGCGAGGCCCGCGTCGCCGCGGTTCCGGCCGACAGCCAGCTCGCCGGGCGGGCCGCGCTCAGCCTCGCCGACCTCGCCGCCCACCCGATCGCCGTCAACTCCCTGAGCGGCACCACCACGCTCGACCTCTGGCCGCCGGAGCAGGGCCCGGCCGAGGTGATCGAGGTGGCCAACACCGACGACTGGCTGGCCGCCATCACCGCCGGGCGCGCGGTCGGCGTGACCACCGAGGCGACCGCGATCATGCACCCGCAGCCGGCCGTGGCCTACGTGCCCCTGGCCGGCGCCCCGGCCGTCACCGTCCACCTCGCCTGGCGGCTGCCGCCCAGCCATCCGGCCGTGCCCGACCTGGTCGCCCTCGCCCGTTTGGTGGTCCGGGAGGGGTCGGGGCGGGCAAGGTAAGGGCGTGGGCACGAGCAAGGTCACCTTCCGCCAGGCCGCGGCGCTGCTGGCCGAGCGCGACCCGGTGATGGCGCGACTCGTCGAGAACGCGCCGGCGCCGCGGATTCCGTTGTGGAAGGAGAGCAACTTCGAGTCGCTCGTACGCGGGATCGTCTTCCAGCAGTTGGCCCGGCCCGCGGCGGTGGCCATCCTGGGCCGGTTGATCGACGCCGCCGGCGGTGAACTGACGCCGGAGAGCGTGCTGCCGTTGTCGGACGCGGTGCTGCGCAAGGTCGGGCTGTCCGCGCGGAAGGTGATCTCCCTGCGCGACCTGGCCACCAGCGTCCGCGACGGCACCGTCGTGCTCGACAACCGGCGCCTCGGCCACCTCAACGACGACGAGATCATCCGCCGGCTGTCGACGGTCAAGGGCATCGGCCCGTGGTCGTCGCAGCTCTTCATCATGTTCCAACTCCGCCGCCCCGACGTGTGGCCAGTCGGCGACCTCGGCATCCGCCGCGGCTACGGGGTGGCCTACGGCATCCCGACGCCGACCGAGAAGGAGTTGGAACCGCTCGGCGACCAGTTCCGCCCCTACCGCACCACCGCGGCCTGGTACTGCTGGATGGCCGAGGCCGTGTTCGCGGGCCGCACCCCGACCCTGCCGATCGCCGACGACCCGATCCTGCGCGCCCACAAGGTCGTGTGACCACGGCGTGGTGCAATGTCGACTGTGGGGGAATCGCCGGTCCGGGTCGGTCTCGTCGGCGCCGGACACTGGGCATCGGTCATGCACGGGCCCACGTTCGCCGCTGGGCCGGAGACCACATTGGTCGGCGTCTGGGCCCGGCGATCTGCGGCGGCCACCGAGCTGGCCACCCGTCTCGGCACCACCGCCGCGTCCTCCTTCGACGACCTGCTGGACCGCTGCGAGGCGGTCGCGTTCGCGGTGCCGCCCGACATCCAGGCCGACCTCGCGGTGCGGGCGGCGGCGGCCGGGCGCGCGTTGCTGCTCGACAAGCCGGTAGCGCTCACCGTCGACGGCGCCGAACGGGTGGCGGCGGCCGTCCGCAAGCACGGCGTGGTCAGCCAGATCGTGCTGACCAAGCGCTACCACCCGGCGACCCGGGCCTTCCTGGCCGCCGCCGCCGGGTTCGCGGCGGTTGGTGGCCGGGCCCGCTACCTGCACGGCGGCTTCCTCGACGGCCCGTTCGCCACCGGCTGGCGGCTCGACCACGGCGCCCTGCTCGACCTCGGCCCGCACCTGCTCGACCTGGTCGAGGCGGCGCTGGGCCCGATCGAGTCAATCGACCGGCACGGCGACCCGACCGGCTGGCTGGAGCTGACCTGCACGCACCGCGGCGGCGCGGTCAGCCAGCTATCGCTCTCCGGCGCGGTCGGGCTGCCCCGGTCGCGGGCAGGGGTCGAGCTCTACGGTCCTGCGGGCGTCCTCGAGATCGATTTCGGCACGGTGGACCACGCCGAATGCTGGCCGGTGCTGCGCGCCGAGTTCGCTCGGGCGGTGCGCACCGGCACGCCGCACCAGCTCGACGTCGAGCACGGCGTACACCTGCAGCATCTTCTTGCTAGTTGTTGACCAGGCCGGCGAGCAGGTTGATCGCGCCCGCCACGATCGCGACGCCGAAGACGTAGGACAGCAGGGCGTGGCCGAGGACGCTGCGGCGGATCGGTGAGCTGCGCAGCGTGGTGTCGGAGACCTGGTAGGTCATGCCGATCGTGAACGCCAGATAGGCGAAGTCGCGGTAGGTCGGTCTGTGCTTCGGCTCGCCGAAGTCGATGCGGCCGCCCTTGCTCAGGTAGTCGAGCTTCGCGTAGTGCAACGTGTAGACGGTGTTCATGGTGACCCACGCGCTGGTCACCGTGAGCACCGCGACGCCGATCAGCACGCCGCGGGCGGTGCCGTGCTCCTTGGCGGCCCGACCCAGCGCGAACGCCACGCCGAGCAGGCTGACCAGGCACGCGGCGGCCAGCAGGGCGGTGGCCGAGCCGTGGCTCTGGTCTTCGCGGGAGGCCACCCGCTCGGTCTTCTCGCCGTCGGCGCGCAGGAAGAGCGGCCACACCGAGCCGAGGAAGACCACCGCCGCGGCATCCCAGCCGGCGATCACCGCGAGCTCCCAGTTGACGGTCGCCGCCGCCAGGCCGCCGGCCACGATCACCCACAGCGCGAGCACCGCGACGGCCCGCCGGATCGCCGGCGCGCTCCAACCCAGCATGGGCGGGCGGTCTGACCACTTTGACATGCTGCTCACGAATGCAGTCTCGCAGGCGACCGCCCGGGCGATCTAGACACGCCGGGGCGCGCCAACCGGACAAAACGGGCGGCTATGCGGGAGCATCGGGCCATGGTGCATCCGGAGTCGCTGGGGCCGCTGCTGCTCGACGCCGGGCTGGTCACCCCGGAGCAACTCGCCGAAGCCGAAACCTCAGCCGACCGTTGTGGTGCACCGCTTGGTTCGGTGCTGGTGGCCAACGGCGTGCTGGCGCGGCGCGACCTGTTCCGGACCTTGGCGGCCGCCTGGAACTGCGGCTATCTCGACGTCAGCACCGAGTGGCTCGACCCCGACCTGCCGCGGCACGACCCGGCGATGCTGTTCCGCGACGCCTGGCTGCCGCTGCACCACGACGACGAGGGCTACGTGCTGGTGGCCACCTCCCAGGAGCCCACGCCGGAACGGGTGGCGATGATCGAGGCGGCGGTCGGCGTGCCGGTCTGCGTCGGCGTGACCACCGACTGGGACCTCGACGAGGCCATCCAGCGGGCCTATCGCCCGTCGCCAACGCCGGCGCTCTCCACCTCGGGTGGGTTCAACCGGGCCTGGCTGGTCATCGCGGTGGCGGTGCTGGCCCTGATTTTCGCGACTGGGCCGGCGATCGCCGCGCTCGTGCTGCTGGCCAGCGCGGGCTATCTGCTCTATGCCGGGTTCACGTTCGCGGTCTGCCTGCGTGGTGCGCGGGCCGGGCGGCCGGTGACGGCGGCACTCGACGAGCGCGACCTGCCGGCGTACACCGTGGTGGTTCCGCTTCTCGACGACGCCGACGCGGTGCCCGACCTGATCGCCAACCTCGGCGCGATCGACTATCCGGCCGCGAAGCTGGAGATCATCCTGCTGCTCGCGGAAGACGACCACGAGACCATCGACGCCGCGCACGCCGCCGAGCCGCCGGCGACGACGAAGTTTCGTGCTCGTGCCGGCCGGTGCGGCGGCGACCGGGGTCGGGCTGTCGTTCGCGCGTGGTTCGCACGTGGTGTCCTACGGTGCGGCCGACCGGCCCGAGCCCGACCAACTCCGCAAGGCGGCCGCGGCGTTGCACCACGCCGGCGCGGGCACGGTCGGTGTGCAGGCGGCGCTCGACCAGTTGCTGCCCGGCCTCGACGACGTCCCGGTGCGCGCGACCTCGAGCCACTTCCGCACCGACGCGCTGCGCCGGCTCGGTGGGTGGGACGCCGATCTGGGTGTCCGCGTCGCCGCGGCGGGCCTGCGGGTCGGCGCGCTCGACAGCACCACCTTCCAGCCGGCGTCGGTGCCTCGCCCGCGCGCCCCGTTCCGGGCACTCGGCGCGCGGCGCGCGCTCGGCTTCCTCCTGCTGACCGGCGGTCCATCGGCGGCGGTGCTGCTGAGCCCCGTCCTCTACCTCGTGTTCGTCGCGGCCCTCCTGCTGCCGGTTCATCTGCTCGACGGGGTGCTCCCGGGGTGGGTGCTCGGCACCGCGCTGGCCAGCCTGCTCGGCGGCGTCGCCCTGACGATCTACACCTCCATGATGGCCGCGTTCCACCGGCGCCACTACCGGCTGGTGGCGCGGGCGTTGCTGAGCCCGCTCCACTCGTCGCGCCGCACCGCCGACACCTACCGGGCGCTCTGGCAGTCGCTCGTCCGCAGATCCGACGGGGAGAAGAGCACCCATGGCAGTCGCACAGTCCACAGTGGTGACCGGTCGGTGGCAACGGCAGACCTGGGCTGAGCAGCGCTGGCCGCACACCGCGGGTACGCGGTGGCTGCTGCGCCTCGGGCTGGCCCTGCCCTTCGCGGGCCTGACGCTGTTCGCCACGGGGTTCGACACCCGGACCGACGGGCTTGCGCCGCTGCCCGCGCTGATCGCGGGCCTGGTGCCCGGTGGTGCCGTCGGCGTCAGCCTCGCCACCTGCCTGGTCACCGGGATCGTGCTGGCGGCGCTGGGGGAGCGGCTGATCGGCTGGAACGTGCCGGTCCGGATCGCGGTGCCGCTGCTGGTGCCGGCCATGGGGTTCGCCGGCTCGCAGGACCTGACCGCGATCCTCACCGTGGCGTTCCTCGCGTTCGCGCTGGAGGCGTTCGTCCAGTTCGCGGTGGCCGGCCAGACCGAGGGCGCGTTCCACGCCGGCCTGCTGCTCGCCGCCGCGGCGCTGTGCACCCCGCTGGCCGTCGTCTTCGCGGTCGCGCTGGGCGTGGTGGCGCCGTTCGTGGCCGCCGAACGCGGCCGCGCCGAGCCGGCGACCTGGCTGGTGCTGAGCTTCCCGGCGCTGGCGGCGCTGGCGGGCTGGGCGTTCCTGGACTGGATCTTCACGGGCGTCGGCGACCTCGGCCTCGACCCGGCCTTCGGGCCGGCCTTCGAGGGTACGTTGCTGGCTGTCGCGCACACCCCGCTCTACGTGGCGGTCGGGGTTCTCTTCGCGGTACGCCGCCCACGCGCCCTGGCCGGCTACGTCGTGCCCGTGCTCGGAATCCTCGTGGGCCTGCTGGCCGGCCTGCCGTCGTCCGGGGTCACGGCCTACCTGCTGCTGACGGTCGTCGCCCTGGTCGCGGTGCCGAGGTCGCCGAGCCGCCGGCTCGCGACGTTCCTCGGCGCGGTGGCGCTGGCGCAGTGGGCGCTGGCCCTGTCGTGGCCGCCGACCAGCGCGGCCTACGAGGACTGGCTACGGGTGGTCTGGGGTCTCTGACCGGCCGCGTCGCAGCCACCGCCGTTTCCTACGGTCGGCGGCGGGCGGCGGCTGTTGGCGGGCCGCCTCGAAGCGGGCCTCCAGGGCCTCGCGCCAGAGCGTCACCATCGCTTCGACGTCGACCCGCTTGATCGGGAGGAACGGCTGCGACGGGTGGATCTGGTAGTCGAGGATCTCGCGGTTGAGGTCGGCCACCGTCTCGCGGACCCGCTGCTCGGAGGGGAGCCGGCGCACCTCGTCGGGCAACTGCTCGACCAGCCGGGCCAGTTGCACCGACAGCGGCAGCAGGGCCGCGGCGGAGATGCCCTCGCGGCGGGCGAACTCCTTGAGCCACCACTGCTCGTCATAGGGCTCGGCGTGGCCGGGCAGCGGCTTGCCGGCGCCCGGGAGATCGTCGAACTCGCCGTTCTCCCGGGCCGCACGGATCCGCGCGTCGATGAGGGACTCGATCCGGTCGCTCACCGATCAAAGATAGCGGGTCAGAGCCGGGTGAGCCGAACCGCGTCGGCGATCACCAGGCCGGTCCCGGAGGTCCAGCGGCTGACCGCGACCCGGTTGGCGTCGCCCGCCGGGAGGCTGAACGTGCCGATCGAACGCCAGGCGCCGCCGCCCGTACGCTGATCGACGTTGACCGTCTGATTGCCGTTGCTCGTGGCGACGATGTAGGGCGCCGCGGTGTTGTAGCCGGCATTGGCGGCATACCAGACGTCGACCCGGTAGGAGCCGGCCGTCGGGACGGCGAACTTGAACCAGGCCGGGTCGCTGGCGGCCACCGGGTCGGCGAACCGGTAGTCGCTGCCGTAGCGCTGGGTCGAGTAGGACGACGTGCCCCAGTTGGCGCTCGCCGTGAACCGGCCGGCGGTCGTGTTGTCCACGATGGACGACCAGGTGCCGCCACCGCCGGACATCTTGGCGGCCACGTCGGCGCGCATCACGTCGAGGTCGATGAACGACGGGTCGATCTTGCCGGTCGTGCTGGTCTCCCGGTGGCCCCGGGCATAGCTGGAGTTGCGGCCGAGCCGGGTCAGCACCGCGGCGGTGGCGGCGATCGACGCGTTGTATTGCGCCGCCGTCATCTCCTGGTTGACGCCGTTGTAGTCGATCTCCCAGCCGA
Source organism: Asanoa ferruginea (assembly GCF_003387075.1). Classification (NCBI taxonomy): domain Bacteria; kingdom Bacillati; phylum Actinomycetota; class Actinomycetes; order Micromonosporales; family Micromonosporaceae; genus Asanoa; species Asanoa ferruginea. The sequence goes on along the minus strand of NZ_QUMQ01000001.1, from coordinate 8,263,058 downwards.
TCATCAGCGTGTTGCCGTCACCGGCGGGGATCGGCCCGCTGCCGCGGCTCGCGCCGGCGTGGTTGGCCCGGCCGGCGGAGATCAGGTGGAAGACGCCGTTGTAGTCGACCAGCGCCTGGCACAGCGGCCCGGTCAGGTCGGGCCGGCCGTTGATGCAGACGTTGAGCGCCGGGTGCGGGTTGCTCGCGCTCGACGTCGCCGCGGTGTGGTGCCAGAGCACCCCGATCGGGTCGAACGAGCCGGGCCGGTAGCGGTTGACCCAGTCGCCCTCGGTCACGACGGACACGCCGGCGCCGCGCAACACGTCCAGGAGCCAGGGAACGTTGGGCATCAGGCACCCCTGGCCAGGCTGGGCTCGGCGGTGATCAGGTCGGCGACGCACTCGGGTGCGGCCGCGCGGGCGGTGGGTGCGGCCGCGGCGGCGGCCGGGCGGGCGGCGATGGTCACCGCTGCGGCGGCCAGAGCCGGCACGCCGAGCAGCGCCCGTCGGCGCAGCCGGTGGGGTGGGTTTTCGGTCACGACGCTCCTTCAATCGGCGCGGGTGAGGCAGGTGAGGCGCACGCTATACCGTGAAGACTGTCTATGTCGATAGTTGCCGATCTCTTGGTGGATGCTGAAAGATATCTTCAATGGCGTCGTGGTAGACCATTCATATGGAGTTCGGAATCGGTTACTTCCCCACGTACGACGGCATGAAGCCCGGCGAGGTCGCCCGCCTGGCCGAGGAGCGCGGCGCTGACGCGATCTACTTCGCCGAGCACACGCACATCCCGGCGGCCGAGACGGATCGCTACCCCGGCCAGCCGCTGCCCAACAAATACTGGAAGACCTACGACCTGTTCGTCGCCCTGACCGCCGCGGCCGCCGCGACCAGCCGGCTGCGCGTCGCCAGCGGCATCTGCCTGGTCATCGAGCGCGACCCGATCACCACGGCGAAGGCGGTCGCGAGCGTCGACCACCTCTCCGGCGGCCGCCTCGAGTTCGGCGTCGGAGCGGGCTGGAACCGCACCGAGATGCGCAACCACGGCACCGACCCGCGAGTGCGGATGCGGGTGCTGAAGGAGCGCGTCGAGGCGATGAAGGAGATCTGGACCAACGAGGAGGCCAGCTACGCCGGCCGTTACGTCACCTTCGAGAACATCTGGTCGTGGCCGAAGCCGGCCCAGAAGCCCCACCCGCCGATCCTGGTCGGCGGCACCGGCCCCACGGTCCTCGACCGCGTGCTGGCATTCGGCGACGCGTGGTTCCCCAACTACCACGACGGCATCCTCGACCGGATCGCCGAACTCCAGGCCCGCGCCGAGCGGCCGATCGAGGTCCAGGTGATGAGCGTCCCCGCCGACCCCAAGATCTTCGCCCAACTCCGCGACGCCGGCGTACGCCGGGTGGCGCGCTGGTTCCCGTCGGGGCCGCGCAGCCGGGTCGAGCGGGCGTTCGACGAGTGGGAGACGGCGATCGCGGAATACAACCCGGAGTGACACCCGCCGAGGCCCGCGGCCGCTTCACGGCGGCCCGGGTCGCCTATCTCGCGACCGTCTCCGCGGAAGGCCAACCGCACCAGGTCCCGGTGACGTTCGCCATCGCTGGCGACGTGGTCTACACCGCCGTCGACGCCAAGCCCAAACGCACGACGGCCCTGCGCCGGTTGGCCAACGTGGCGGCCAACCCGCGGGTGTCGTTGCTGGTCGACCACTACGACGACGACTGGTCCCAGCTGTGGTGGGTCCGCGCCGATGGCGTCGCCCGGATCCTGCCGGGTTCGTCAGCGTCGGCCGGGCGGGCGGCAGCCCTGCTGGGAGATCGCTACCCGTCCTTCGCCCTGCGCGGCGACGTGCTGGCGGTCGATGTCGCCCGCTGGACCGGCTGGTCGGCGGCCTGATCATGTGCGGATGCCGTGAACGTTCCGAGCGGGTTCGGTAAGGAGACCCGGCGGGGCCCGCACCCGTAGCTACGCTCGCCGACGTGCGCGACATCAGAACGGCCCGCTTCTGGCTCGTCCTCTTCATCGCGGGTCTGGTCGTGAGCGGGCTGACCGCCTTCCCGCTGGAGACCGAGTTGCGCCTCGCGAGCCGGCTGCTCGATGGCTGGCTGGGCACCGTGACACCCGACGGCGTGGTGCTCTGGGTCGACCGGGTTCACGCCGGCCTGCGGGAGACCAACGATCGTTACCCCTTCATCGCGTACGGCACAGACTGGCTGGCGTTCGCCCACCTCGTCATCGCGGTCGCGTTCTGGGGGCCGCTGCGGGATCCCGTACGCAACATCTGGGTCATCCACTTCGGAGTCATCGCCTGCCTCGCGATCGTGCCGCTTGCGCTGATCGCGGGCCCGCTGCGCGGCATCCCGTGGGAATGGCGCCTGATCGACATCTCGTTCGGCGTGGTCGGCGTCATCCCGCTGCTGCTCGCCCTCCGCGCCATCCACCGGGTGGAGGCCAGCCCGCGGGCGGTGCCGGCGGAGCGGTAGCCGGGGCAGCGTCCTCATCGCACGACTGCCATCCTGGGTGGATGCGGTGGCTACGCATCGTGCCCGTGCTCGCCCTGGTGGTGGCGGCGGGCTGTGCCACGGCCGGCCCACGCGAGCTCGATCCCGAGGCGACGCTGGCGACGGTGCGGCCGACCGCCGACAACGTCCTCGCCCGCTGGGACCGCGCGGCCACCAGCAACGAGATCACGGTCTACCAACCCCTCGGCGCTTTCCGCCAGGTGGGCGACTGGGAGCCCGCCCTCGGCGACAGCAAGGCGGCGCTGCTCGCCGGCCTGGTCGAGGCGGCCGGCGCGCTGCCCGCCGCGCCCGACCGCCGCGACGTCCGGCTCCACGACGGCCGCACCCGGCCGGTGCGGCCGCTGTCCGCCGCCGAGACCCTCGACCGCGCGAAGCGCCTCGCGATGCGGGACGCACCGAGCGCCTGCCCGACCTGCAGCCCCTTGCGGGTGGCCGGCGCCCGCCTAGTCAGCGCCGCTCTCGGCACGGTCGGCGGCCGGGCCACCGCGCCCGCCTGGGAGCTCCGCCTCGAAGGCAGCGCGGTCCGGCTCGTCGCCGTCGCGGTTCCCGACAGCGCCGTCACCGAGCTCGAGGCGTTCGGCCGGCCCGAGGGGCAAAACGCCGGAAGCTGGATCGAGCGCGCCGACCCGGTCGACGGTCCCGCCCTCGCTGTCGTCTTCCCGGCCGCGCCCTACGGCGCGGACAAGCCCTGCGGTGCCGACTACACGGGCGAGGCGGTCGAGTCGGCGCGCGCGGTCGTGGTGCTGCTCGCCACGATCCGCTACTACGAGAAAGAAGGCCCCGATGACTGCCCCGCCGGTGTCCAACAGCTGACGATCCCGCTCCGCCGGCCGCTCGGCGACCGGGTGGTCCTTCAGCTATTCACCGGCGTACCCGTGGAGAAAATGGGATGAACGCCCCCAAATAACGAGTGGCCTGGGTCACATCGCGGCCCGGGAACAGAGTGCATGCTTTGTAACTTGAGTACGTACATGGCAACTCTTCCCGTCCTGCCGTTGACCGATGCCGTCTTGCTGCCTGGCATGACCATCCCGGTCACCCTCGATAACAACACTCAGGCCGCCGTCGACGCCGCACGCGCCTCCGGCGACAACCGCGTGCTTGCCGTGCCCCGTGTCGACGGCGAGTACGGGTCGGTCGGCGTCATGGCGCTGATCGAGAAGGTGGGCCGCCTGCCCAGTGGCGAGCCCGCCGCCGTCATCCGTGGCCTTTCCCGGGCGAAGGTCGGTTCCGGCGTCTCCGGTCCCGGCGCCGCCCTCTGGGTCGAGGCCACCGAGCTGGACGAGACCCCGCCGGCCGGCAAGGCCCGCGAGCTCGCCACCGAATACAAGGCCCTGGTCAAGTCGCTGCTCCAGGAGCGCGGCGCCTGGCAGGTCATCGACGCCGTCGAGCGGATGACCGACCTGTCCGAGCTGGCCGACTCCGCCGGTTACGCGCCGTGGCTCACGCTCGAGCAGAAGATCGAACTGCTGAACGCGCAGGACGTCACCGCCCGCCTCGAGCTCCTCGTCGGCTGGGTGCGCGACTACCTCGCCGAGCAGGAGGTCAACGAGGGCATCGCCAACGACGTCCGCGAGGGCCTGGAGAAGTCGCAGCGCGAGTTCCTGCTCCGCCAGCAGCTGGCCGCGATCCGCAAGGAGCTGGGCGAAGACGAGCCCGACGGCTCGGCCGACTACCGGTCCCGCGTCGAGGCCGCCGACCTTCCCGAGAAGGTCCGCGAGGCCGCGATGCGCGAGGTCGGCCGGCTCGAGCGGGCCAGTGACCAGTCGCCCGAGAGCGGTTGGATCCGCACCTGGCTCGACACCGTACTCGAAATGCCCTGGTCAACGACGACCGACGACAACACCGACCTGATCGCGGCGCGCGAGGTGCTCGACACCGACCACGCCGGGCTGTCCGACGTGAAGGACCGAATCCTCGAATACCTGGCGGTCCGCAACCGTCGCGCGGAGCGCAACCTCCAGGTCGTCGGCGGTCGTGGCTCCGGCGCGGTGCTCGCCCTCGGTGGGCCTCCCGGCGTCGGCAAGACCAGCCTCGGTGAGTCCGTGGCGCGGGCCCTGGGCCGCAAGTTCGTCCGGGTCAGCCTCGGCGGCATCCGTGACGAGGCCGAGATCCGTGGCCACCGGCGCACCTACGTCGGCGCGGCTCCGGGCCGGATCGTCCGGGCGCTGAAGGAGGCCGGTTCGATGAACCCGGTCGTCCTGCTCGACGAGGTCGACAAGATCGCCGTGGGCTACTCCGGTGACCCGGCCGCGGCGCTGCTCGAGGTCCTCGACCCCGCGCAGAACCACACCTTCCGCGACCACTACCTGGAGGTCGACCTCGACCTCTCGGACGTGCTGTTCCTCGCGACCGCCAACGTCGTCGAGAACATCCCTGGCCCGCTGCTGGACCGGATGGAGCTCGTGACGCTCGACGGCTACACCGAGGAGGAGAAGGTGGCCATCGGCCGCGACCACTTGTGGCCGCGCCAGGTGGAGCGCGCCGGCCTGACCGCCGAGGAGGTGTCGATCACCGACGCCGCCATCGGTGCGATCGCCGCCGAGCACACCCGCGAGGCCGGCGTCCGGCAGCTCGAGCGGGCGTTCGCCAAGATCCTGCGCAAGGTGGCGGTCTCGCTGGCGGCGTCGTCGGACAAGGTCGACATCGACGTCGAGGAGCTGAAGACCTACCTCGGCCGTCCCCGGTTCACGCCGGAGTCGGCGGAGCGCACGGCGACCCCGGGCGTGGCAACGGGCCTGGCGGTCACCGGTGCGGGTGGTGACGTGCTGTTCATCGAGGCGACCTCGATGGAGGGCGAGCCCGGCCTGACCCTGACCGGTCAGCTCGGCGACGTCATGAAGGAGTCGGCGCACATCGCGCTGTCCTACCTGCGCTCCAACGGCAAGCGGCTGGGCATCGACCCCAACCAGCTCGCCGCGAAGCGGATCCACCTGCACGTGCCGGCGGGTGCGGTGCCGAAGGACGGCCCGTCCGCGGGCATCACGATGGTCACCGCCCTGGCGTCGCTGGCAACCGGTCGCCCGGTGCGTCCGGAGTTCGGCATGACCGGCGAGGTCACCCTCTCCGGCCGGGTCCTGCCCATCGGTGGCGTCAAGCAGAAGCTGCTGGCCGCACACCGGGCGGGCCTGACCGAGGTCATCGTCCCGGCCCGCAACGAGCCGGACCTCGACGACCTGCCGCAGGAGGTGCGCGACGCCCTGACCATCCACGTGCTCGGTGATGTGAGCGACGTGCTGGCCCTGGCCCTGCGCCCCGCCGACGAGCGCGAGCTCCTCACGGCCGCCTAACCGCAAGAAGATCAAAGCCGCCCAGGGTGTACGTACGCCCTGGGCGGCTTCGTCTTGTCCGCCTCTGGTGCGTTGGCCGTCGGCCGGGTGAGCCGCAGGGCGACCCAGACGACCGCCATGGTCAGGCCGATGATGGCCGCGATGGCGGCGACCAGCGGCACACCCGCGTCGGGGGCGACGGCGAGCAGCGGCACCATCAGCAACGTCCCGCCGGACACCAGCGCGACCCCGTTGCCGGCGGACAGTCGCTCGGTGTCGGCTGCCGGCGCGGCTCCGGCGGCGGGCGCGGCTCGGACTGGTGGTGGCGCGGCCCCGGTCGGTGGCACGGCTCGGGGTAGTGGTGGTGCGACCCCGGCTGGTGGCGCGGCGCCGGGCGCGGGTGCGGCCAGCCAGCGGTTCAGGACCGCGGCCGCCAGGAAGTACAGCGTGGCGACCAGCAGCAGGCTGCCGACCACGTCGCTGAACCGGTGCCAGCCCGCGACCATCGTGGCCGCGGCGATGCCCGATGCCCCCATGGCACCGGGCACCGCTACCCACACCCGCGCCCGGGGCGGCACCACCAACAGGACACTCAGCAGCAGCGCGGCGGCGACGGCCGCGTGTCCGCTGGGGAAGCTGTTGTGCGTCGACGAGCCGACGACGCCGAGCTCCGGCCGGCTGATCACCTGCTTGGCCAGCCCGGCACCGCCCGCGGCACACACGAACAGCAGGAAGGCGACGACCGCCGCCCGAATCCGCCCGGCGAGCACGCCCACCATGACGATCACGATGACGAGCAGCCCGATCAGCAGCGGGTTGCCGAACCGCCCCAGCACCAGGTCGGCCGGCCCGGCGAGCATGGTCGGCGAGGCATAGCCACCACCCCGCTCGGCGCGGGGGAGCAGCGCACCGTCGAGCCACTGCCCGGCCGAGGTCCGCACGAACAGCAACCAGGTAGCCCCAAACCCGACAGCACAAACAGCGGCGGCCGCGAACAGTCGGCGTCTGGCGTCAGCGGAGGTCTGCACCCTGCCCATCCTGGGCCGCCCCCATCCGTATCCCGTCCGCGACATGTCATGGTTCTGTCACAACACCTCGCCGCACCGGGACAGCGCCCAACGGGCCGCGTGGCTCTACTGATCCGATGCCCATCCCCACCGACGACGCCACGCCCTTGGACTGGCTGCTCTTCGAACAGGCCGGCGTCCTCACGTTTCGGCAGGCGGTTGCCCACCTGGGGGTGGGTGCGGTGCGCCATCGGGTGGCGACGAATCGCTGGCGCCGCCCTCGGTCGGTCTACTCGTGACGCGGCCGGGCCCGCTCGGACCGGAACAACATGCCTGGGCGGCCGTTCTCGCGGCGGGCCCCGGTGCGTTGCTCGCGGGCATCGCCGCCGCCACCGCCGGCGGCCTGCGTGGACGGTGGCAGCGCACTGCCCTGGACGTTCTCGTTCCGGGCGATCGAAGGCCGCCGAACCTCCTGCGGCGGCTGCCCGCCGACCTTCCCGCTGTCAAGGTGCGCCGCACGACGAGTCTGCCGGACGAGGATCGGCAACCGGCCCGCCCGGACCGCACGACCATGGCGCGGTCGGTGGTCGATGCGGCACAGTGGGCGCCGAACGACGACGAGGCCCGGGCGGTCATCGCCGCCGCGTGTCAGCAGGGCCGAGCGACCCCGGCGGAGATCCTCGCGGTCGCCGCCAGAATGCCGCGCGCACGGCGTCGCCAGTTGGTGCTCACTACGGCGACCGACGCCGCCGGCGGCGCCAGTTCCCTCGCGGAGATCGACTTCGTCCGGCTCTGCCGCGCATTCGGCCTACCCAGGCCGGACCTCCAACGCAAACGCACCGACGCCGCCGGCCGCGTTCGTTACCTGGACGCGTACTGGGAGCACTTCGGCATCCACGTCGAGGTAGACGGCGGCCACCACACGGACGTCGGCCAGTGGGCGTCAGACATGCGCCGCCAGAACGACCTCTGGATAGCCGGCGACATAGTCCTCCGCTTCCCAGCAACCCAAATCCGACAAAACCCCCAGGAAGTGGCAGCCCAGCTGATGCGCGCGCTCCGCTCGCGCGGCTTCCCTGAGATCTAGGAAAACCGATGTAGCTATAGCTACATCGCTTTTCCTAGATCTCGAAGAGACGCGCGCACTCCGGCAGGATGGGTCGATGTCTTGGCTGCCGGTTGTCGCCCTGGTGTCCGGTTTGATCGCTGGGTTCGTTCCGGGTCAGCTCGTTGAGCGGCGCAAGGAGCGCCACATTCTGCGGACCCGGTGGGATGCTTCGCTGAGCATCGACTTCGTATCGGCGTGTCAGCGATACCAACGCCTGGTCGGGCGCCTGGGCTCCGCAGTGGATGGTGATGCGCACCGGGTCACCATCGAGACGGAGCGGGAAGCAATGGGCGCACTGCTCGTGCAGTTGCGCTTGGTTGGCAACGTGCGGGTGCAGCGGGCGGCGCGGATGATGATCCGGCACGCGTGGGCGGTGCTGCGGGTTGCCGAGGGGCATGAGGATCCCCGTGCGGCCGAGTTCGGTGGGGCGCCGCCCGGGGAGCGGATGCGAGAGGCCGAGCAGGAGTTCATCCGCGCCTGTCGGGTCCAGCTCAGGGTGGCGGAGGCGGAGGATCTGGCGGCCGATGAGCCATCGCAGTGGCCGGTGGCCGAAGCGCCCGGGCGCCCGTGGTTGCCCGCAGGTTGGCGGTAGGCGCAACCCGTGCGTGCCGAGCGACCCTGATCTAGGGTGAGTGCGTGGGGGTCCGGACGTGGATCGAGGGGTGGCCGGTTTACCGGCAGCTCACGGGCACTGACCCGCTTGGGCGGGGGCATGCCGCCCGTTCCGCGCGCACCGAGAGCCTCACCCCGCGCACCAAAGAGGCCGACTCCGTCGCGAAATCCGTGTGTCCCTACTGCGCCGTCGGGTGTGGGCAGCGGGTGTTCGTCAAGGATGGCGAGGTCACCCAGATCGAGGGTGATCCGGACAGCCCGATCTCGCGCGGCCGGCTCTGCCCCAAAGGGTCGGCCAGCAAGAGCCTGGTGACCAGCGACCGGCGGATCCGCACGGTGCTCTACCGCCGGCCCTACGCGAAAGACTGGGAAGAGCTCGACCTCGACACGGCGATGGAGATGATCGCCGACCGGGTGGTCAAGGCCCGCGCCGACACGTGGGAAGACAAGGCCGACGACGGCCGGCCGCTCAACCGGACCCTGGGCATCTCGAGCCTGGGTGGCGCCACGCTGGACAACGAAGAGAACTATCTGATCAAGAAGTTGTTCACCGCGATGGGCGCTATCCAGATCGAGAACCAGGCGCGTATTTGACACTCCTCCACCGTCCCCGGTCTGGGGACCAGCTTCGGCCGTGGCGGGGCCACCGGGTTCCAGCAGGACCTGGCTAACGCCGACTGCATCGTCATCCAAGGGTCCAACATGGCCGAGGCACACCCGGTCGGGTTCCAGTGGGTGATGGAGGCGAAGAAGCGCGGTGCGACGGTGATCCATGTCGACCCGCGGTTCACCCGGACCAGCGCGCTGGCGGATCAGTTCGTGCCGCTGCGCGTCGGCTCCGACATCGCGTTCCTCGGCGGGGTGATCAACTACATCCTGCAGAACGAGCTCGAGTTCCGGGAGTACGTGCTCGCCTACACCAACGCGGCCACCATCATCCGCGACGACTACCTGGACACCGAGGACCTCGACGGGCTGTTCTCCGGCTACCACGAGGAGACCGGCACCTACGACCCGAAGAGCTGGCAATACCAGGGCCACGACACGCGCGTGCCGACCCACGGTGAGATGCACACCCAGCGGGAGACCGGTGCGGCGCTGCGGCACGAGTCGCACGGTGCCCCGGTCAGCAACATCTCCGAGCGCGACGAGACGCTCCAGGATCCGCATTGCGTCTACCAGATCCTCAAGCGGCACTACGCCCGCTACACCCCGGAGGTGGTCGAGCGCGTCTGCGGCGTACCCCCGGAGCAGTTTCAGAAGGTCTGTGAGGCGTGGACCCGCAACTCGGGGCGCGAGCGCACCACGGCGTTGGTCTACTCGGTCGGCTGGACCCAGCACAGCGTCGGGGTGCAATACATCCGGGCCGGCGCGATCATCCAGCTCCTGCTCGGCAACATGGGCCGGCCCGGTGGCGGCGTCATGGCGCTGCGCGGGCACGCCAGCATCCAGGGCTCCACCGACATCCCGACGCTGTTCAACCTGTTGCCGGGCTACCTGCCGATGCCGCACTACAAGCAGCACGAGACGTTCAGCCTCTGGGTCGACTCGATAAGGCACCCGGGTCAGAAGGGTTTCTGGTCGCAGGCCCGCAGTTACGCGGTCAGCCTGCTCAAGGCCTATTTCGGCGACAACGCCACACCGGAGAACAACTGGGGGTACGGCTACCTGCCCCGGCTGACCGGCGACCACGGCACCTACCAGCAGGTGCTGAACATGATCGACGGGAAGGTGAAGGGCTACTTCCTGCTCGGCCAGAACCCGGCGGTCGGCTCGGCGCACGGCCGCGCCCAGCGGCTCGGCATGGCCAACCTCGACTGGCTGGTGGTCCGCGACCTCTACATGATCGAGAGCGCCACCTTCTGGAAGGACTCGCCCGAGATCGAGACCGGCGAGATCGTCACCGAAGACTGCCGCACCGAGGTGTTCTTCATGCCGGCGGCGTCGCACGTGGAGAAGGAAGGCACCTTCACGCAGACCCAGCGGATGCTCCAGTGGCGGGAGAAGGCCGTCGACCCGCCGCAGGACTGCCGCTCGGAGCTGTGGTTCTTCTACCACCTGGGCCGGCTGGTCCGGGAGCGGCTGGCCACGTCCACACTGGAGCGCGATCGCGCGGTCCTCGACCTGGCCTGGAACTACCCGATCAGCGGGCAGCACGACGAGCCCAGCGCCGAGGCGGTGCTCAAGGAGATCAACGGGTACGAGGTCGCCAACGGCAAACCCGTCCCCGGCTTCACCGCGCTCAAGGACGACGGCTCCACGGCCTGCGGCTGCTGGATCTACAGCGGGGTGTTCGCCGACGGGGTCAACCAGGCCGCGCGCCGCAAGCCCGGCTCGGAGCAGAGCTGGGTCGCGCCGGAGTGGGGCTGGGCCTGGCCGGCCAACCGGCGCATCCTCTACAACCGCGCGTCGGCCGACCCGCAGGGCGTGCCGTGGAGCGAGAAGAAGGCCTACGTCTGGTGGGACCCGGACAAGGGGGAGTGGACCGGCCACGACGTGCCCGACTTCGAGAAGACCAAGGACCCGTCCCACCGGCCGAAGCGCGGCACCGGTGGCATCGCCGGTCTGGCCGGCGACGACGCGTTCATCATGCAGGGCGACGGCAAGGGCTGGCTGTTCGCGCCGGCCGGCCTGATCGACGGGCCGCTGCCGACGCACTACGAGCCGGCCGAGTCGCCGCTGCGCAACCCGCTCTACACCCAACAGGCCAACCCCACCCGCAAGGTGTACGACCGCCCCGACAACCTGCTCAACCCGTCGCCGCCGGACGCGCACTCCGACGTGTTCCCGTTCATCTTCACCACCAGCCGGCTCACCGAGCACCACACCGCGGGCGGGATGAGCCGCCAGCTCGCCTACCTCTCCGAACTCCAGCCGGCCATGTTCGTCGAGGTCTCGCCGGCCCTGGCCGAGGAGCGCGGGCTCGAGCACATGGGCTGGGCACACGTGGTCACCGGTCGGGCGGCCGTCGAGGCCCGGGTGATGGTCACCGCCCGGCTGCGCCCGCTGCGGATCGACGGCCGGGTGATCCACCAGATCTGGCTGCCCTACCACTGGGGTGGCTCCGGCCTGACCACCGGCGACTCGGCCAACGACCTTTTCGGCATCACGCTCGACCCCAACGTGCTCATCCAGGAAAGTAAGGTCGGCACCTGCGACATCCGCCCCGGCCGCCGCCCGACCGGCCCGGCCCTGCTCGACTACATCGCCGACTACCTGCGCCGGGCCGGGCTCGACGCCTCGCACTACGCGCCGCTGGAGACACCCGAGACGGGGGAATGATGGCCGGTCCCAACAGTTTCTTCGGGCCGATCGACCCGGCACCGGACGCGGGCTACGTCGACGCGCCGCCCCGGATGGGCTTCTTCACCGACACCAGCGTCTGCATCGGCTGCAAGGCGTGCGAGGTGGCCTGCAAGGAGTGGAACGCCATCCCCGAAGACGGTTTGAATCTGCTCGGCCGGTCCTACGACAACAGCGGCGGCCTGTCCGCCAACACCTGGCGGCACGTCGCGTTCATCGAGCAGGAGTCGCCCAGCGAGGCGTCGATGGACGTGCTCCGCGAGGCCGAGGCGACCGTGTCGACCCAGTTCCTCGGCATGCCGTCGTCGACGCTGCCGGGCTCGACCGGCCGCGACGACCGCGACCTGCGCTGGTTGATGATGTCGAACGTGTGCAAGCACTGCACGCACGCCGCCTGCCTCGACGTCTGCCCGACCGGCTCGCTGTTCCGCACCGAGTTCGGCACCGTCGTGGTCCAGGAAGACATCTGCAACGGCTGTGGCTACTGCATCCCGGCCTGTCCCTACGGCGTCATCGACCAGCGCAAGGACGACGGCCGGGCGTGGAAGTGCACGCTCTGCTACGACCGGATCGGCGAGGGCATGACGCCCGCCTGCGCGCAGGCCTGCCCGACCCAGTCGATCCAATACGGCGAGCTCGACGAACTCCGCGACCGGGCCGCCAAGCGGGTCGAGGTGCTGCACGAGCGGGGCGTATCCGAGGCCAAGCTCTACGGCCACGACCCGTCCGACGGCGTCGGCGGCGACGGCGCGTTCTTCCTGCTGCTCGACGAGCCCGAGGTCTACGGCCTGCCCCCGGATCCGGTGGTCACCACCCGTGACCTGCCATCCATGTGGAAGCATGCGGGCGTGGCAGCGTTGACGATGGCCGCCGCGGCGGTCGTGGCCTTCCTGGGCCGGCGGCCGTGAGCGAAGGCGAGCGGCGCAAAGGCGGCAAGGGCAAGGGCGGCAAGGGCGACCGGGTGATGGTGCCGCCGGCCGACTTCCGGTCCTACTACGGCCAGCAGGTGGTCAAGACCCCGGTCTGGCGGCACGACATCGCCGCCTACCTGTTCACCGGCGGGCTGGCGGCCGGCTCCGCGCTGATCGCCGCCGGCGCCGACCTGACCGGCCGACCGGCGCTGCGCACCACCGGCCGGGTCACCGCGCTGGCCGCCCTCGGCGCGAGCGCCTACTTCCTGGTCAACGACCTCGGCCGGCCCGCCCGCTTCCACCACATGCTCCGGGTCGCCAAGCCGACCTCCCCGATGTCGGTCGGCACCTGGATCCTCAGCGCGTTCGGCGCGGCGGCGGGCGTGGCGGCGGTCGCCGAGGCCGCGCCCTGGCTGCCGCGCGACGGCGTGGTCGGGCTCGCCGCCCGCGCGCTGCCGGTCGCCGGCCGGGTCGGCGGGCTGGCCGCCGCGGCCACCGCACCGGCGTTGGCCACCTACACGGCCGTGCTGCTGTCCGACACGGCGACGCCGTCCTGGCACGAGGCCTACCCCCGGCTGCCCTTCGTCTTCGCCGGCAGCGCGCTGGCCAGCGGCGGAGCGGCCGGCCTGATCGGCGCCCCGGTCGCGCAGGCCGGCCCGGCGCGCACGCTCGCGGTGGCCGGCGCGGCGCTCGAACTGACCGCCACGCACGGCGTCGAACACAAGCTGGGCCTACTCAGCGAGCCGTTCCGGCAGGGCAAGGCCGGAAAGCTGCTCCGCGCGGCCCGGCTGCTGACCGCGGCCGGTGCCGCCGGCGCGCTGCTCGGTGCCCGCAGCCGGGTGGTGTCGGCGCTGGCCGGTGCGGCGCTGCTGGCCGGCTCGGTGGCCACCCGCTACGGCGTTTTCGAGGCCGGCAAGGCGTCGGCCGCCGACCCGAAATACACGGTGCTGCCGCAGCGCGAACGCATCGCCGCCCGCCAGGACAGCTGAGTTGGGGCACGACCATCCGCCCGCACCGCGGGCGCCCCGCCGCCTGCGGGTCATCCTCGCCGCCGTCCTGATCCCGGCGTTCCTGGCGACCGGCATCGCCACCGTCCTGCTCTGGCCCGGCCCGGTGGCCAAGGTCAAGGAGGTCGACCCGGTACCGCGCTTCCACGCCACGGTCACCAAGGTCGTGACGGAGGCCTGCCCGCCAACCGTGGAGGGCCCACCCGACCCCGGCCCGTGCGGCACGGCGACGGTGAGGCTCGAATCGGGGCAGACGCAGGACACGGATCTCCCGACCGGCCCCGGCGCACCACACGTCGAGGTCGGCGACAAGGTGCTCGTCACCCCGCTGACCGATGCCGAGGACCCGACCCTGACCGTCTACACGATCGCCGACCACCAGCGCGGCTCATCCCTGCTCTGGCTGGTCGCGGCGTTCGCGGCGGCGATCGTCGCGTTCGGCCGCTGGCGGGGCCTCGCGGCCCTGGCCGGTCTCGCGGTCAGCTTCGCGGTGCTGCTGCTCTTCGTGCTCCCGGCGATCCTGGGCGGCGGTCCACCGTTGCTGATCGCGGTCACCGGCTCGGCCCTGATCATGTTCGTGGTCCTCTACCTGACCCACGGCATCAGCGCGCAGACCTCGGTCGCGGTGCTCGGCACTTTGGTCAGCCTGGTGCTCGCGGGAGCCATCGGCTCACTGGCGATCGCCATGACCCACCTGACCGGGTATGGCGACGAGAACGCGATCACCCTCTCCCTGCTGCACGCCGACGTCGACCTGCACGGCCTGCTGCTGGCCGGCATCATCATCGGCTCGCTCGGCGTGCTCGACGACGTGACGGTGACCCAGGCCGCCACCGTCGGCGAGTTGGCCCGCGCCAACCCCGCGCTGACCCGGCGGGAGCTCTACCGGGGTGGCGCCCGCGTCGGGCGCGCGCACATCGCCTCGACGGTCAACACCATCGTCCTGGCGTACGCCGGTGCCTCCCTGCCCGTGCTCCTGCTGGTGATCGCCGGCGGCCGGGGCGTCAGCGAGGTGCTCACCGCGGAGTTCATCGCCCAGGAGATCGTCCGCAGCGTGGTCGGCACGCTCGGCCTGGTCGCCGCCGTGCCGGTCACCACCGCACTGGCCGCGTTCGTCGCAACCGCCGCACACCGGCCACCCCGCCCACCGCGCCCACCGAGGCCCCGCGCCGACCGCTCCGAGGTGCTGGAAGCACTGGCCGACCCCAACCCTCGATAAGAGGAAATATCGTATCTGTACACTCGCGCGCTGTGCAGGTTGACCGTCGACTGATCCCCGCCGCCGTCGTGTGCGGCATCGCGCTGGGTTTCCTCGACTTCGTGTGGATCAAGTTCCTGCCCTACCCGTTCGCGGACCTGGGCAACTCCAGCGCGGTCTGGGCGGTGGCCGCGTTCGCGTTCGGCTACCGGGTGCGCTCGGGCCAGGCCCGCGCCGCCCTGGGAGCCGCGGTGCTGCTGGTGGTCGCGGTGCCCAGCTACTACCTCGCCGCCGCCCTCATCCAGCACGACGCCGTCGCGGTCCTGTGGGCACCGTCGTCGCTGCTGTGGATGTTCTTCGGGATCATCGCCGGGGCGCTCTTCGGCGCCGCCGGCGTCTGGGCCCGGATGTCGGGCTGGCGACAGCGGGTGGGTGTGGCGCTACCCAGCGCGGTGCTGTTCGCCGAGGCCGCGGTGCAGGCCCGCCGGATCGGCGACCCGAACTACGACAACCCGCTCTGGCTCGTCGTCCTGCGCGCCGCGCTCGGCCTGCTGGTCATCCTCCTGACCGTCCGATCGACCAGGCAACGCGCGATCGTCCTGGGCGTCGCGTTGCTACTGGCCGTGGTCGGCTTCGCCGCCTTCAGCGTTGCCGGGTTCGGCTAGCGGGCCGACGGCGATGATCGCGCGGTGGTGGCGCGGGCGGTCGATCTCGTCGACCACGGCGACGGCCAGATCCGCATACGGGAAGAGCGCCGCGCCGGCCGGCAGGACCGTTTCCGCGCCCGTCCGGTAGCTGCCCGTGCCGCCGGTCGTGTCGTCGAGCAGCGTGGGCGGCGGCACCAGCAGCACCCAGTCGAGGCCGCCCGCCCGCAGGACGTCGATCTGGGCGGCGTGGCCCAGCGAGAACGCGCGGTACTCCGCCGGGAAATCGGCCGCGTCGTGAACGGCCACCCCCGGTGTCACCTCCAGCGTCGTGCCGATGCCGATCGCCACCAGGCGGGGCACGTCGGCCTTGGCCAGGCCGTCGGAGAGGGCGCGGGCCGCTGCCGGGAAGAACTCGGCGGCCGGCACGTCGAGGCGCGCCGCCGCGTTGACCGCCGCGTCGTGCCCGGCGGCGAGGGCCGCGATGGTCGCGGTGTCGGTCACGTCGCCGGACACCACGGTCCCGCCCAGGTCGCCGTGCTTGGCGGGGTCGCGGACGACCGCCGTGACCCGATGGCCCCGGCGCAGTGCCTCGGTGACCACCCGCCGGCCGGCCCGTCCGCCGGCACCGAAAACGATGATGCTGCTCATGCGGCGGACGGTAGCCCCCGATGTATCGGTTACCGCAACGAAACTGACTACGGTTGGTGGGTGACCATCGCACTCGACCCGGACCTGTTCGCCGGCTGCGGCACCGACCGCCCGCTGATCCGCATCGGTGACAAGTGGACGATGAAGATCATTGTGTGCCTCCGCGACGGCCCCCGCCGCTTCGGCGAACTCGCGATCCCGCTGCGCGGCATCACCGCCAAGGTGCTGACCGAGTCGCTGCGCTCAATGGAACGCGACGGCCTCATCACCCGGACCGCCTACCCGGAAATCCCACCCCGCGTCGAGTACGCCCTGACCCCACTCGGCCGCACCCTCCTCGAACCGCTGGCCGCCATCTGCGCCTGGAGCGCCGCCCACCTCCCCGAGGTCCTCCGCCAGCGCGACGAGCGGGTGGCCTAGCTCCTCCGACGCCGGCGTCGGTCCCGGCGCCGCCGCCGGCCTAGCGCCCGCCGCCGCCTCTGGCCCAGCGCCCGACGCCGGCCCACGCCTTAGCGCCCGACACACCTTGGCCTAGCGCCGCACGCCGGCCCGGCGGCTGGCTTCCGGGCGTGTCGCGCCCGGCCAGGGTGTGGTGTTCCGGCCGTACATGTTTTGGCATGTAGCTACATGCCAAAACATGTAGGCGCCGAGAGACCTACCCCTTCCGGAGCCCGAGCGCTCACAGTCGAGCCCGCGCCGGAGTCAGTTCTCGAGGCGGGCGTGGGTGAGGGACGCGAGCCCCAGCGGGCGCAACGCGTCAGAGCGGGTCCACATCGCGGCCGGGACCGCAGTGCGGGTGTCCGGCTGGGCGAGCACCTGCCAGCCGTGCCGCGTCAGCATGGCTGCCGCCGAAGCAGGGGACCAGGTCGAGCGCCACGGTTCGCCGCCGGCCGCGGCGACCGCGCTCACCTGCGCGGCGTAGTTGTTGCCCTCGGCGTCGCGGAGGTCGGCCGGGAGCATGTGGTCGAAGACCAGTTCGGAGCCCGGCGCGAGGGTGGACGCCAGCTCCGCCACGGTCTGCTCGACTTCGGCCGGCGACAGGTACATCACCACGCCCAGCCAGGTGACGAACGTCGGCCGAGCCACGTCGAAGCCGGCTCCCACGAGGGCCGCCGGCAACGGCCCGCCGGCCGGGACGAACGTGACGTCAGCCGCGGAGATGCCAGCAGCCGCCAGGGCCGCCCGCTTTGCCGCCTGCGTCGCCGGCTGGTCGACCTCGAAGACCGGCACCCCGGTCAGGTCGAGCCGGTAGGCGGAGCTGTCCAGGCCGGCACCGAGCAGCAGGTACTGCGACGGTCCACGGTGGACGAAAGCGGCCAGGGCCGTCTCCGCGAACGCCGAGCGCACCACGGTCTGCGCCCGGGCGCCGGCCAGGATCGGGTGGTCGCCGTGCTGGCGGTGGTAGGCCAGCAGTTCCTCGGCCCGCGAGCCGAGCAGCGGGGCGGCGAGGTGGTCGTCGAGGATGCGGGGCGCGCCGTCGACGATGCGATGGGCGGCGCGGGCGGCGGTGGCCAGGAAGGCGGTCTCGGAGGTCTGCACGAGCCGAAGGCTAGCCACCAACTCGGACATCATAGCACAAAGCGGAATTTATATCAAGACCCGGATGGCTCCGATGGGGTCAGCAGAGCGGCCAGCGCGGGCCGGTCGAAGTAGCGGGCCCAGTCGCCCGGCGTCGCACCGAACCGGGCGTCGCGCACGCCGGGGTCGGCGCCGCGGGCCAGCAGCTCGCGGGCCAGCGACTCGTCGCCCGCCTCCGCCGCCGCGTGCAGCGCGGTCTGCCACGGGTCGTCCTGCGGCACGTCGGTGCGGCCGAGCGCGTCGACCGCCCACCCGGCGTCGAGCAGCAGCGCCACCGCGCCGGGCCGGCCGTGCGCGGCCGCCCACACCGCCAACCCGGGGCGCGCCGCGCGCAGGTCGGCGACCACCGATGGGTCAGCGAGCGAGCATGTCGCGTGGTCGGCCGCCAGCGCGGCCGCGACGAACGCGTCGGCCGGCGCCAGGTCGGGTGCCGGCACGCCGAGCGCCGCCACGATCTCCGGGTAGCCGGAGGTCAACGCCAACGCGGCCGGGGTCGGCCCGGCGTCGAACGGCGACGTCACGTCGACGCCGTGCGCCGCGAGCAGCCGGACCCGGTCGGTCATCCCGTGCGTCACCGCCCAGCGGAGCTGGTCGCGCAGGAGGGCGGTCGCGCTGCCCAGCCCGTAGCGGAAGAGCAGGTCGAGGTGGCTGTCGTCGCTCGTGAACATCCGGTTGTAGAGCGCCTGCCCGTCGTCGGGGTGGGCGCCGGCGTCGAGCAGGACCCGGGCGAGCGCGATCGCGTGCGGGTGCGGCGGCTGGCCGCGTTCGCCGCCGCCGAGCGCGCCGGTCAGCGCCGTGAACGGCGGGTCGAGGCCGCGCCACCGGAAGCTCGCGTTGGGGTCGGCGCCCGCCGACAGCAGCAGCCGGGCCGAGCCCAGGACCGCGGCCTCGTCGAGGGCCGGGTCGTGCCGCGCGTAGCAGAGGTAGAGCAGCGGCGGCCAGTCGTGCGGGCCCCCGGGACGGTTGGCGGCGCCCGGGTCGGCATCGAGGAGCGCCGCGAGAGCGTCTACATCGGACGCGGCGGCCGCGACGTGCGGATCGGTGCGGGTCAGCTCCGGGTGGTCGGCCAGCACCCGCGCGGCCGCCGCCGCCCGCCGGGGCGCCTCGTCGTCTTCCTCGGCGTAGGACAGGCAGGCCAGGAGCAGGTAAGCATCCGAGTGCGGCTGCACGTACCCAAGGTAGCGGGTCTAAGGTCGGCTTCGTGACCAGCACCGCCCTTGATCTGGTGACGCGCGCGGAGATCGCGCGGGTTGCCGACCTGATCCGCCCGCACGTCCGGGAAACCCCCGTGCTGACCCTCGACCGGGCCGACTTTGGCCTGGCTCCCGGGCCGATGGCCGTGAAGCTGGAGTTCCTCCAGCACTCCGGCTCGTTCAAGGCCCGGGGCGCGTTCGCCAACCTGCTGCTGCGCGACGTCCCGCCGGCGGGTGTGGTGGCCGCGTCCGGTGGCAACCACGGCGCGGCGGCCGCCTACGCCGCCCGGGCACTCGGCGTGCCGGCGCACGTGTTCGTGCCGACCGTCTCTTCACCCGCCAAGATCGCCAGGATCCGGGGGTACGGCGCGGAACTCGTCGTGGAGGGCGACAGCTACAACGACGCGCTGGCGGCCAGCGAGCGCTTCCGGGCCACCTCGGGCGCGCTGCGGCTGCACGCGTTCGACGAGATCGAGACGATGCTCGGCACCGGGACGATCGCCGTCGAGGTGGCCGCCCAACTGCCGGGCCGCACCACCCTGCTGGCCGCCGTCGGTGGTGGCGGGCTGCTCGGTGGGCTGGTCGCCGGCCACGACGGTCCGGTGATCGGTGTCGAGCCCACCGGCGCGCCGACGCTGCGCCGCGCGCTCGACGCCGGCGAGCCGGTCGACGCGCCGGTCGGCAGCGTCGCGATCGACTCGCTGGCACCGCTGCGGGTCGGCGTCAACACCTACCCGGTGATCGCCGCGGGGGTCCACGACGTGCTGCTGGTCGAAGACGACGAGATCGTGGCCGCGCAACAGGCGCTCTGGGAGACGCTGCGGGTGGCGGTCGAACCGGGCGGCGCGACCGCCTTCGCCGCCCTGCTCAGCGGCCGCTACACACCGGCACCCGACGAGGTGCCGGTGTTCGTGCTCAGCGGCGCCAACCGGAGCATCGGCTAACGGACCTCCAGCGTCACCCCGTCGGGCCGGCCCGGCACCAGCGAGCCGATCACCGGGTAGCCCGGCACCTCGCCCGCGATCAGCAGGCCGCCCGAGGTCTGTGCGTCGGCCAGCAGGAGCAGCTCGTCTTCCATGGCCATGCCGGGGTCGAGGTGCGGGCGGACCCAGTCGAGGTTGCGCCGGGTGCCGCCGCTGACATAGCCGGCGGCCAGGGCGTCCCGGGCGCCATCCAGGTAGGGCACCGCCGCGGCCGAGATCCGCGCGGTGACCCGGCTGGCCCGGGCGAGTTTGTGCAGGTGGCCGAGCAGGCCGAAGCCGGTCACGTCGGTCGCGCAGACCACGCCGGCCTTGAGCGCCGCGGCCGCCGCGTCGCGGTTGAGCGTGGTCATCGCCGCCACCGCTTCCGGGAACACCTCGCCGGTCTGCTTGTGCCGGCTGTTGAGCACGCCGACGCCGAGCGGTTTGGTCAGCGTCAGCGGCACCCCGGCCACGCCGGCGTCGTTGCGCATCAGCGCGGCCGGGTCGGCCAGGCCGGTCACCGCCATCCCGTACTTCGGCTCCGGATCGTCGACGCTGTGCCCGCCGGCCACGTGGCAACCGGCCTCGCGGGCCACGTCGAGGCCGCCTTGCAGAACCCGGGCGGCAAGTTCCATCGGGAGTACGTCGCGCGGCCAGCCCAGCAGGTTCACGGCGACGACCGGGGTGCCGCCCATCGCGTACACATCGGAGAGCGCGTTGGCCGCCGCCACCCGGCCCCAGTCGTAGGGGTCGTCGAGCACCGGGGTGAAGAAGTCGGCGGTCGCGACCACGGCGGTGTCGCCGTTGATCCGGACCACCGCCGCGTCGTCGCCGTCGTCGAGCCCGACCAGCAGTTCCCCCGGACCCTCCGGGGGAGTGGTGCCGACCAGGCCGGCGACCACGCTCTCCAACTCGCCGGGTGGGATCTTGCAGGCACAGCCGCCGCCGTGCGCGTACTGGGTCAGCCGGTAGGTCATGCCGCAATCCTGCCTCGCCGGTGGCAGAGTTGCGCTGTGCACGTCGTCGCCACGGCGGGTCACGTCGACCACGGCAAGTCGACGTTGGTCCGCGCCCTCACCGGGATGGAACCCGACCGCTGGGCCGAGGAGCGGCGGCGCGGCATGACCATCGACCTCGGGTACGCGTGGACCGACCTGCCGTCCGGAGCCACGCTCGCGTTCGTCGACGTGCCGGGCCACGAGCGGTTCGTGCCCAACATGCTCGCCGGGGTTGGGCCGGCACCGGCCGCGATGGTGGTCGTCGGCGCCGACGAGGGCTGGATGCCGCAGTCGGCCGAGCACCTGGCCGCGCTCGACGCGCTCGGGGTGACCCACGGGCTGCTGGTCGTCACCCGGTCGGATCTGGCCGACCCGGCGCACGCGATCAGCCGGGCCCAGGACGAGCTCGCGAAGACCTCGCTCGGCGCGGTCGAGGCGGTGGCCGTCAGCGGCGCGACCGGCGCCGGCCTCGACGACCTGCGCGCCGCCCTCGACCGGTTGGTCGCCGGGCTGCCGCCGGCCGACCCGCACTCGCCCGTCCGGCTCTGGGTCGACCGCTCGTTCACCATCCAGGGCAGCGGCACCGTGGTCACCGGCACGCTCGGCGCCGGCACGCTGCGGGTCGGCGACACGCTCGTGGCCGGCGACCGCGAGGTGCGGGTGAAGGGTCTCCAGTCGCTAAGCCGACCGGAGACGGCCGTGGCCGCGGTCGCCCGGGTCGCGGTCAACCTGCGCAACGTGCCCAAGGACGCGCTCGCCCGCGGCGCCGCGCTGCTGACCCCGGCCGCGTTCCGCCACACCGACCTGGTCGACGTGCGGGTGCACGGCGACCCGGTCGCCGACCTGCCGGCCACCCTGGTCCTCCACATCGGATCCGCCGCGGTCGCCGCGACGGTCCGCCCGCTGGGCACCGACACCGCCCGGCTGCGCCTGCGACAACCGCTGCCGCTCCGGATCGGCGACCGCGCGCTGCTCCGCGACCCGGGCCGGCACCACGTCGCGGGCGGCGTGACCGTGCTCGACCCGCTCCCGCCGTCGCTGCGCCGACGGGGCGCCGCCAGGACCCGCGCGCTCGAACTGACCACCATGGATGGACGCCCGGACCCGGCCGGCGAGCTGCGCCGGCGCGGTCTGCTGACGGGCGCGGATCTGCGCACGCTGGGCGCACCGGTGACCACGCCCCCGGTCGCCGGCGACTGGCACGCCGACCCGGCGCATTGGGATGATCTGAAACTTCGCCTGACGACCGAAATCGACCGGCACGCCGCGGCGCACCCGCTCGAACCCGGTATGCCGGTGGAGGCACTGCGCCGCGCGCTCGACCTGCCCGACCGCGCGCTGGTCGAGGCCCTGGTCGAGCCGCCGTTGGTGGCCCGCGACGGCCGCGCCGCCCGCCCCGGCGGCCCGGCCCTACCGGCACCGATCCAGCAGGCCCTCGACCACCTCGCCGAAGACCTCGCCGACCGCCCGTTCCACGCGCCCGACGCCGACCGGCTACGCGCGCTCGGCCTCGGCCCGCGGGAACTCGCGGCCGCCACCCGGGCCGGCGCCCTGGTCAAGGTCGCCGACGGCATCGTGCTGCCGCCGGAGTCGGTGACCCGGGCCGTCGAGGTGCTGCGCGGCATACCGCAGCCGTTCACGCTCAGCGCGGCCCGGCAGGCCCTCGACACCACCCGCCGGGTCGCCGTACCCCTGCTGGAGTTGCTCGATCGTCGAGGCGCCACCGTCCGCGACGCCGACGACCGGCGGACCGTCGCGGGTCCGCCGGCCGGCGGGTCGTTCCCGGGGGCGGGAACGGACTAGAAGACGACGAGCGGGTCGCCGAAGAAGTCGGCGATGAAGTTGATGAAGAAGAAGCCGAAGAAGACCACGTTGCAGCCCAGCAGCACGTAGTGCCAGGAGCGCGGCCGCGCGGCCCGGGGGAGCCGGGCGTTGAGATACATCAGCATGAACGGGTAGATCAGCGCGCCGAGGTTGGACATGTTGGCCGACCACTGCACCAGGTTGACCGGCACCGCGAGGTGCAGGATCACCCCGATGACGACCAGCAACAGCAGCATGAACGGGTAGTAGAAGCGGCGCGGGTCGCCCGCGAGCAGGCGCCGCAACCGCGGGCTGGTGGCGTTGGCCGCGTCGGTGGTCACCCGCACCATGCCCTCGAAGATGCCGAGTTGCGTGCTGAACAGCACCAGCACACCGAGCACCAGCGCCAGGTAGAACATCCATCGGCCGTATTCGGCGTCGAGCGCCGACGCGACGAAGGTCGGCACGTTGGCGGTGGTCGGCTTCTCGCCGGAGATGTTGACGGCGTGCGCCATCAGGATGGTCGGTAAGAGCATGCCGAGCATCGCGCCGATGAAGAAGACGCCCCACATGTCGGTCAGCAACAACCGGTACCAGCGCTTCCAGCGCGCCGTGTTGGCCGCGTCGTCGGGGAAGGTGACGCCGGAGGCCAGCACCGCACGTCGCTCGCCGCGCAGGCCGGAGAGGTAACCGGTGCGGAAACCCATCCCGTAGCCCTTGTCGCGGTAGTGGCCCATCACATACCAGTTGAGCCCGGACGCGAGGGCGGTGAAGCCGGCCAGCCCGCCGAGTTGGGTCGCGGAGATGCCGGCCGGCGGCGCGGCCGGCGTGAAGAACCCGCGGATCCCGTCCCACCACAGGTCGAACGGCACCACGAACAGGTCGATCAGCAGCAGGCCGAGCAGGATGGCGCTGACCATCACCCAGTTGGCGAGTTCGAGGGCCCGGCTGATCCGCTTGGCCGCGACGGTGATCAGGAAGACCAGCAGCAGCAGGCCGATCGCCCACAGCCGCGGCTCCTCGGCGCCGGCCTTCGGGACGGCACCGTGGACCAGGGCGTAGACGCCCTGCCCGGCCGAGGCCGCCCAGCCGCCCGCGATGAACGCGAAGATGACCACGAAGACGGACAGCGGCACCCAGAGCTTGAAGCCGGGCGGCACCCGGCCCCAGCCGACCACCGGCGCCTCGCCGGTCGCCAGCACGTAGCGCGAACTCTCCACGTTGTAGAACGTCTGGAGCACGGCCGAGACCAGGATGACCCAGCCGACCCCGACGAAGCCGTATTGCCCCACGGCCTGCGGGCCGAGCAGCCACTCACCGCTGCCGATCGAGATGCCGAGCGCGATCAGGCTCGGGCCCAGCGCGTATTGGATCAGCTCACGGGGCCCGATCTTGCGGACCCCGAACACCTCCTCGGGGTCGGGCAGATCGGCGATGGCCAGCGGTGGGCGGCTGACGCCGAGCTGGGTCGTTCCGGGTGAATCGGGACGGACGTCGAACGCTTGGTCCATGGCGCCTCCTTGAATGGAAGAGCCCCCGGGGACAGACATTTATCTTCGTGTATGGATGGTGGCAATGGCAACAGCCAGATCACGGTCGAACGGCGTAAGGTCAGGTGATGGACGGGCACGGTCTGGTGGAGCGGCTTCGCCGGGTGGTCGGCGACCGCTGGCTGCTGCTCGACGAGCATGACCTGCGCACCTACGAGTCCGACGGGCTGCTGCAATACCAACAGGTGCCGCGGCTGGCCGTGCTGCCCGGCACCGGTGACGAGGTGCGCGAGTGCGTCGCCGCCTGCGCCGCGGCCGGGGTGCCCTGGGTGGCCCGCGGTGCCGGCTCCGGACTGTCGGGCGGCGCCCTGCCGATCAAAGACGGCGTGCTGATCGTGCTGTCGCGGCTCAATCGGATCCTCGAGGTCGACCTCGACAACGGCCGCATCTGTGTCGAGCCCGGCGTCACCAACGCGGCCGTGTCGGCGGCCGTCGCGCCCGACTTCTTCTACCCGCCCGACCCGTCCAGCCAGATCGTCTGCACGATCGGCGGCAACGTCGCGGAAAACTCCGGCGGGGCGCACTGCTTCAAATACGGGTTCACCACCAACTACGTGACCGGGCTCGAGGTGGTGCTGGCCGACGGCGAGCAGGTGACCATCGGCGGCAAGGCGCTCGACACTCCCGGCTACGACCTGCTCGGCGCCTTCGTCGGCTCCGAGGGCACGCTCGGGGTGGCGACGAAGATCTGGCTGCGGGTGGTGCCGGTGCCGGAGGCGACCCGTACCCTCGTCGCGTTCTTCGATTCGACCCGCCAGGCCGGCGAGGCGGTCTCGGCGATCGTGCAGGCGGGCATCGTGCCGGGCGCGATCGAGATGATGGACGCGACCACCATCCGGGCGACCGAGGAGATGGCCCACGCCGGCTATCCCGTCGGCCGCGGCGCGGCGCTGCTGGTCGAGCTCGACGGCGCCGAGGCCGAATGCGACGCGCAGTTCGCGCAGGTCACCGCGATCTGTGCCGAGCAGGGCTCCGACGACGTGCGGGTCAGCCGCGACGAGGCCGAGCGGCAGCTCTTCTGGAAGACCCGCAAGGCGGCGTTCCCGGCGATGGGTCGCATCTCGCCCAACTACTTCGTGCAGGACGGCGTGGTGCCCCGCACGACGTTGCCCGACGTGCTGGTCCGGATCGACGAGCTGGCCGCCGAATACGGTCTCGTGGTCGCCAACGTCTTCCACGCCGGCGACGGCAACCTGCACCCGCTGGTCTGCTTCGACGCGGCTGTCGAGGGTCAGGCGGCGCGGGCCGAGGAGCTGGCCGGCCGCATTCTCGACGTGTGCCTGGAGGCCGGCGGCTCGATCACCGGCGAGCACGGCGTCGGCGTCGACAAGCGCAAGCACATGGGCAAGATGTTCGCCGAGGCCGACCTGGCCGCGTTCCAGCGGCTGCGGTGCGCGTTCGACCCCGACGGCCAGGCCAACCCGGGCAAGGTGATGCCCACACCGCGGCTGTGCGGCGAGGTGCCGGGGGTCTACCGGCAGCACCCGCTGGAAGCGGCGGGCCTGGCGGAGCGCTTCTGATGGGTCCCACCAGCATCGAAGAGGCGGCGTCCGCGGTCGCCGAGCTTTCGAAGCAGGGCGCGCGCGTACGCCCGGCGGGTGCCGGCAGCCGCGCAGAGTGGGGTGGCGCCGACGCCGACGGCACCGTGACCGTCCACACCGGAGGGTTGGACCGGATCGTCGCGCACAACCCCGGAGACTTCACCGCGATCGTCCAGGCCGGCGTGCCCCTCGCCGCGCTGCAACGGCAGCTGGCCCGCGAGGGGCAATGGCTCGCGCTCGACCCGCCCGACCTCGGCGGCACCGTCGGCGGCCTGGTCGCCACGGCCGACTCGGGCCCGGCCCGGCACCGCTACGGCGGCGTCCGCGACCTGGTCATCGGCATCACCGTGGTGCTGTCCGACGGCTCGGTCGCCCGGTCCGGAGGCACGGTCATCAAGAACGTCGCCGGGTACGACCTGGGCAAGCTGTTCGCCGGCTCCTACGGCACCCTCGGGCTGGTCGCCCAGGTGGCGCTGCGGCTGCACCCTTTGCCGGCCGGCACCGCGACCCTGGTGGCCACCACCGGCGACCCGGCCACGCTGGCCGCCGCGGTCCGTGCGATGTCCCGGCACCCGCTGGAGGCGCAGGCCCTCGACGTCGCGTGGCGGGCGGGGGAGGGCCGGCTGCTGGTCCGCTTCGGCGGTGTCACCGCGGCCGCCCGGGCCGGCGACGCGACCAAGCTGCTGAGCGACGTCTCGGGCTCGC
The DNA here is from genome assembly GCF_003387075.1 of Asanoa ferruginea. Classification (NCBI taxonomy): domain Bacteria; kingdom Bacillati; phylum Actinomycetota; class Actinomycetes; order Micromonosporales; family Micromonosporaceae; genus Asanoa; species Asanoa ferruginea. The sequence goes on along the minus strand of NZ_QUMQ01000001.1, from coordinate 8,236,513 downwards.
CCGCGGCGAGCCGTGGCTTCGACGTCGACGTGGTGCTCGACGACGAGGCGATCTGGGCCGCGCAACGGGCCGCCCAGCGCGGCCCGGCGGTGGTCAAGGTCTCCGCGCTGCCCACCGACCTGCCGGCCGTGCTCGCCGCCGCGGGCGACGCCACCGTGGTGTCCCGGGCCGCGCTCGGCGTGTCCTGGCTGTCGTTCCCGGAGGGCACCGACCTGGCCGGGCGGGTCACCGCCGCCCGCACCGCGCTCGCACCGCATCCGACCGTGGTGCTCGACGGCGCCCGCCTGGTCGCGGAGCCCTGGCCGGCCCCCGACCCCGGCGTGGGCGCGCTGATGCGCCGCGTCAAAGAGCGCTTCGACCCGACGGGCACCTTCCGGCCCGGCAGCTACGTGGGAGGCATCTGATGACCGACACCGCGTGGGACGCCCGCCGACCGCCCGACCCGGAGCTCATCAAAGACTGCGTCCACTGTGGCTTCTGCCTGCCCACCTGCCCGAGCTACGCGGTGTTCGAGAACGAGATGGACTCGCCGCGCGGGCGGATCGTGCTGATGAAGGTGGGCCACGAGGCCGAGTCGGTGCTGTCACCGTCCATGATGGAGCACTTCGACCGCTGCCTGGGCTGCATGGCCTGTGTGACCGCCTGCCCGTCCGGCGTGCAATACGACCGGCTGATCGAGCAGGTCCGGCCGCAGCTCGAGCGGAGCCCGCTGCGCTCGCGCACCGAACGGCTGCACCGGGCCGCCATCTTCGCGCTGTTCACCCACCCCGCGCGGCTGCGGGCGATGGTGCCGGCGATCGCCGCGCAGGGTCGGCTCCGGCTGGCGTCGTTGTTCGGTGACCGCGCGTTGCGTACCCGGATAGGTGCGATGTTGTCCCTGGCTCCCAAGGTGCCGATGCGGGCGGCGACCCGGCAGTTGGCCGTGGTCACCCCGCCTGCGGCCGGAGTCGAGCGGCGCGGCCGGGTGGCGTTCATGCAGGGCTGCGTGCAGCGGGTCCTCTACGGCGACGTCAACGCGGCCACCGTGCGGGTGCTCGCCGCCGAGGGCTGGGAGGTGCACGCGCCCCGGCGACCGCGCTGCTGCGGCGCGCTGCCGCTGCACTCCGGCCTCGAACCCGAGGCGCTGAAGCTGGCCCGGGCGACCATCGCCGCCTACGAGGGCTTCGACGAGATCGCGGTCAACGTGGCCGGCTGTGGCTCGGCGATGAAGGACTACGGGCACCTGCTCGCCGACGACCCGGCCTGGGCAGCCCGCGCCGCGGCGTTCTCGGCGAAGGTGCGCGACGTGCACGAGGTGCTCGACGCCCACCCGGCGCAGGCCACCCGGCACCCGGTCGAGCTCAAGCTGGCCTACCACGACGCCTGCCACCTGGCCCACGCCCAGGGCGTGCGGATCCCGCCCCGGGCGCTGCTGCGCGGCATCCCCGGCGTCACGCTGGTCGAGCCGCGGGAGTGGGAGCTGTGCTGCGGCTCCGCCGGCATCTACAACCTGCTCCAGCCCGAGGCCGCGGCCAAGCTCGGCAAGCGCAAGGCCGACAACCTGGCCGCCACCGGCGCCGACGCGATCGCCGCCGCCAACCCCGGCTGTGCGCTACAGATCACCGCCCACCTGGGCCGCGACCGGGCGGTTCCGATCTACCATCCGATGACGCTGTTGGACGCATCGATCCGAGGAGTCGCACCATGACGCTCCGCCCCGTCGACCACCCCGACCTGAGCGAACGGGGGCGCGAAGAGATCCTCTCCGGCGCGGCGCTGGCGTTCCTCGGCGAGCTGCACGACCGCTTCGACGCCCGCCGGCGCGAGTTGGTCGCCGCGCGGCGGTCGCGCACCGCACCCAGCGACTTCCTGCCGGAGACCGCCGACGTGCGGGCCGGCGACTGGCGGGTGGTGCCGCCCCGGCCCGACTACGCCGACCGGCGCGTCGAGATCACCGGCCCGACCGACCGCAAGCTGGTCATCAACGCGCTCAACTCGGGCGCGAAGGGCTTCATGGCCGACTTCGAAGACGCCAACAGCCCGACCTGGAACAACCAGGTCGAGGGGCAGGCCAACCTGGCCGACGCGGTCCGCGGCACGATCTCCTACGACGCCTCCGACGGCCGGCACTACGCGCTGCGCGAGCAGATCGCGACCCTGCTGGTCCGGCCGCGCGGCTGGCACCTGCCGGAGAAGCACCTGGTCGCCGCGTCCGGTGAGCCGGCTGCTGGCTCGCTGGTCGACTTCGGGCTCTTCGCGTTCCACAACGCCCAGGCGCTGCTCGACCGGGGCAAGGCGCCCTACCTCTACCTGCCCAAGATGGAGCACCACCTGGAGGCCCGGCTCTGGAACGAGGTGTTCGTGTTCGCCCAGGAGGCACTGGGCCTGCCGCACGGCACCTTCCGCGCCACCGTGCTGATCGAGACGCTGCCGGCCGCGTTCCAGATGGAGGAGATCCTCTTCGAGCTGCGCGACCACTCCTACGGGCTCAACGCCGGCCGCTGGGACTACATCTTCTCGATGATCAAGTCCTACCGCGACAACCCGGCGTTCGTGCTGCCCGACCGCACCTCGGTGACGATGACCGCGCCGTTCATGCGCGCCTACACCGAGCTGCTCGTGGCCACCTGCCACCGGCGCGGCGCGTTCGCGATGGGCGGCATGTCGGCGCTGATTCCGTCGCGCACCGACGCGGCCGCCAACGAGCGGGCCGTCGACGCGGTCCGCGCCGACAAGCGCCGGGAGGCCGGCGCCGGGTTCGACGGCACCTGGGTGGCCCACCCCGACCTGGTGCCGGTCGCGACGGCGGAGTTCGACGCGGTGCTCGGCGACCGTCCCAACCAGATCGACCGGCAGCGCGACGACGTCACGGTCAAGCCCAGCGAGCTGCTCGACGCGGCCGCCACGCCCGGCGCGATCACCGAGGCCGGGCTGCGCAACGATGTCAGCGTGGGCTTCCGCTACATCTCGTTCTGGCTCTCCGGGCGCGGCGCGGCCGGCATCAACAACCTGATGGAAGACGCCGCCACGGCCGAGATCGCCCGCAGCCAGCTCTGGCAGTGGATCCGGCACGGCGTCGCCCTCGACGACGGCCGGCCGGTCACCCGCGCGCTGGTCGAGCGGGTGCTCGAGGAGGAGATGGCGGCGATCCGGGCCGAGGTCGGCGAAGACGTCTGGCAGAAGGGCCGGCCCGACGAGACCCGGGCGGTGTTCACCGCGGTCACGCTCGGCGACACCATGCCGGAGTTCCTGACGCTGGAGGCCTACGACCGGTTGTAAAACGCGATTCGCGTTTGCCGCACCGCACAGATCGGGTATCAGGGCTCACCCGCGCACCGCGGGAACATGACCTGGGAGGAACCTGTGCGGACAACCGGGATCGGTGGATTGATAGTCGTGATCTGGCTGATCATTGGCGCGATCGCGGCGGGACAGCGCGGCTACTTCAGCAACGACGACACCAACTGCGCCGAGGCGAGCAACACGATCGTGACGATCATCGCCGGCCCGCTCAACTATTTCGGCGTCAACCCGAAGGTCGACTGCGACCTTCCGCAGCCGTCGAAGTAGCCGTCACGTCGGCCCACCGGATCGTCGGGCGCGTCCAGTCGGCGTGCACCGTCACGCCGCGCAGATAGGTGTCGACCAGGTGGGCCTCGTCGCAGAGGCGCACCGGGTCGGCCCGGCCCGTCGACCGTCTCCGGTCATAGACCCGGCCGAGCACCAGCACGTCGAGCTCGTCGGCCGGCACGGCACGGCTGCACCGGCAGATGTAGCGCCGGAGCCCCCGGATCGTCTCGGCGGTCATGTCGGCGCCACAGGTGCCACAGTGGACAAGGCCATTCAGGAGCCCGCGGGCAACCGCGGGCTCCTGCGCTGATTCGGTTCCCATTGGTCCCCAGGCTATTCACCCGGCGTTCATCATCACAGTGGGTCGCCGCACCCATGGCAGTCTGTCGCCCTATCGCGTCCGCGCGGACCGCCGCGGACGCCGATCAACCGATCCCAGATGGGTGCTGACCAGGCGCAACTTGCAGATTGGAAGTGCTAGACGCCGGGCCCCGGGCCCCCGGTCGGCTCGTCCGTCGGCTCACTCGTCGCCGGGTCCGTGGTCGGGTCCTGGGTGGGCGGGTTCTTGGTCGGCTCGTTGTTCTGGGTCGGGGTGGCTCCGCCGGTCGGCTTGGTCGGTGCGGTGGGCTGGGTGCCGTTGCGCGGCGAAGTGCTGGTGCGCGGCTTGGTGGTGCTCACCGTCGGTCCGGGGGGCGCGGCGGGACCGGTGCTCTCCGGGCCGGCGCTCACCTCGGCCGGCTGCGACGGCACCGTGCCGCCGTCTTTGGTCGTGTCGTCGCCGAGGTTGGCCAGCGCGAACGCCATCACCACGGCGGCGACGCCGATCAGCACGGCCGCCACGATGCCGGCCCGATGGGTGGTGGTCAGCCGCTTGCGCCGGCCCGGTGGGGTCGGCGGCGGGCCGCCGGGCACGCCCGGGAAGCTCGGGTGCACCGGCCGGGTGGCGGTGCCGGTCAGGCGCGGGTCGCTGCCGGCGAACGTGTCGCCGGGGCCACGGCCGACCGGCGCCGCGCCGGGTGCGTACCCCCCTGGGCGTGGGCGGGTCGTCGCCGGGCCGCCGGCCAGCAGGGCGGTCGTGCCCGCGCGGGTCATCGAGGTGGTCGTCGCCTCGGCGGATGCCGGCCCGAGGGCGGCTTCGGCGATCTGGGCCATGGCCGCAGCGTTCTTGAACCGGTCGGCCGGGTCCTTGGCCATCGCGGTCGCGATCACCGTGCGGACCGCGTGCGGCACCTCGTCGGGCAGCGGCGGCGGCTCCTCGTCGAGGTGCGAGAGGGCGATGGTCAGGGCGTTGTCGCCCATGAACGGCGGGTGCCCGGCCAGGCAGTGGTAGCCGACCGCGCCGAGCGCGTAGATGTCGGTGGCGGGGGTGATCGCCCGCTTCGCGACCTGCTCGGGCGCCATGTAGAGCGCCGTGCCGACGAGTTCGTTGACGCCGGTCAGGCTGGCCGCCTCGGCCGAGCGGGCGACGCCGAAGTCGACCAGCACGACCTGGCCGTCGGGACGGACGATCAGGTTGCCCGGTTTGACGTCGCGGTGCACGACGCCGGCCTCGTGTGCGGCCTGGAGGGCGTGGGCGGTCTGGGCCACGATGGCCATCGTCTCGGCCGGGCTGAGCCGCTCGGCGGTCTTGATCCGCTGCGACAGCGGCTCGCCGTCGACGAACGCCATCACCAGGTAGACGACTGTCTTGCCGTCGGGGTCGGTGTCTTCACCGAAGTCGTAGACGTCGACCACACCGGGGTGCCGGAGGGTGGCCATGGTGCGGGCCTCGCCGCGGAAACGGGCGCTGAAGCCGGGGTCGCCGACGGCACGGGGATGGAGGACCTTGACCGCGACGGTGCGGCCCAGGACCTGGTCGATGGCGCGCCAGACTTCGCCCATACCGCCGCTGGCGATGGGCTCCTCCAGCCGGTAGCGCCCGCCAAGCGCGTCTCCGGGATTGAGCATCATGCCTCCGTACCCCGTGTTGCGAGGTGTTACGCCCCGCCAGGGCAAGACCGTGCCCTCCCCCGGGCAACCTTAGCGGCCCGGCCGGGGCCGGCGCTGCGCGCGGGGGTCCGACCGTAGGGACAGCGTCGCCCACCCGCGTGCTGTCACGGCGGATGTCCGATCCGTGACTGCCGTCACGTTCGCGCGCGTCTAGCGTCGGTCCGTCCACAGGCGAAGGCGGGTGCCCCGGTGAGTGCGATCTTCGGCGAGACCTTGCGGTTCCAGCAGCGTGACGGCGACGACGTCGCCCTGGTCGTCCTCGGCGACGAGATGTACGCGCGCTACGAGACCCCAGACGGCTACACCGCCGTCTACGACCACGACAGCGGCGCCTACTGCTACGCCGACCTCGACGCGGGCCAGTTCGCCTCCACCGGGCAGCGGGTCGACGCCGGGCCGCCACCGGCCACCGTGCAGCGGCACCTGCACGAGGCCGCCGAGGTGCGCAACGACCGGGTCAAGGCCCGGCACGAGGCGATGGTGCCGCCGGGGGAGGCGGCCGGCGGGCGGGAGAAGTTCCTGACCTTCGGCCCGAGCGGCGGGCTGCTGCCCGGGCGGCGGCTCAGCTCCGGCACGGTCACCGGCCTGACCATCCTGATCGACTTCCCCGACACCCCGGCCGCGGTCGGCACCGCCGAGGTCGACGCGCTGCTCAACGCGCCGGCCTACCGCGGCGGCGGCAACGCGGCCTCGGTGCGCGGCTATTTCCAGACCATGTCGACCGGCCGGCTCGACTTCGGCAACGTGGTCGTCGGCCCCTACCGGATGAGGCGGCCGCGGCTGGCCTACGCCAACACCGAGGGCCTGCTGGTGCCCGAGGCGATCCAGCTCGCGGTCGACGCCGGGGTCGACCTGTCCCGGTTCGACTCGTGCGACGAGGGCATCGTCGACTCGCTGTGCATCATGTATGCGGGCCAGACCGAATACAAAGGCGACCTCTGGCCGCACAACTTCGTGCACCGCAAGGAATACAACGGGGTCCGCACCGAGCTCTACATCGTGACCAGCGCCGGGCGGACGGCCGACGACCTCAGCATCGGCACCTTCTGCCACGAGGCCGGCCACATGCTCTGCCGCTTCCCCGACCTCTACGACTACGGCCTGGCCGAGCGCGAGGGCGACGACTTCAAGAGCGCCGGGGTCGGTATGTATTGCGTGATGGGCGCCGGCAACCACCTCGACCGGGGGCGCACGCCGGCCCCGATCAGCGCCTACCTGCGGCAGCTCGTCGGCTGGGCCGGCACCGAGGTCGACCTGACCGCGGGCGGGCGGTTCTCGGCGAAACAGGGTGACTACGACACCGTGCTGCGCTACCAGACCGGGCTGGAAAACGAATACTTCCTGGTGGAAAACCGGTCCCGGGCCGGGTTCGACCAGTTCCTGCCGTCCAGCGGGCTGGCCGTTTACCACTGCGACGTGCGGGGCTCCAACGAGTTCCAGCAGGGCACCCGCGAGCAGCACTACCAGTGCGCCGTGCTCCAGGCCGACGGCCACCTCGACCTGGAGGGCAACGTCAACCAGGGCGACGGCGGCGACCTGTTCGGCCGGGTCGAGGGCACCGCGGTCTCGCACGCCACCCGGCCGGCGACCCGCCGCTGGGACGGCACCGAGTCCGGGCTGACCATCTCCGACGTGTCCGCGCCCGGCGAGGTGGTCACGTTCCTGGTGGGCGAGGTCGGCGACGCCGGCGCCACGGTGGTCGGCAAGTCCGAGCCGGCGCTGTCGATCCCCGACGGTGGCGAGGGCGGCGTGGCCGACACGATCACCTTCGACTCGCCCGGCACGGTGCGGGCGATGACGTTCGAGGCCGACATCACCCACCCGTTCGCCGGCGACCTGCGGATCGTGCTGCTCTCGCCGACCGGTCGCCGGGCGGTGCTGCACGACCGGGCGCGCACCGGTCGCAATCTGCACCTGGAGCTCGACACCGAGCCGCCGTCGGCGCTGGCGCCGATGGTCGGGCAGCCGGTCGCGGGCACCTGGTTGCTGCGCGTCACCGACGCGTCACAGGACGACGCGGGCACGTTCGACCGCTGGCGGATCGAGATCACCGTCGGCACATAGCCGGATTTGCCAGGAAATTCATAGCCGATCCCCATAGTCCCCCCAGCGGGATGACGCAGAGTGCTCCGAGTCCCCTATTGGCTTGGAGTGAATTCACATGCGACGACCCAGGAAGCTCGCGCTTGTCGGGGCCGGTGCTGCCGGTGTTTTGGCGATCGGTCTCAGCGTGCCCGCGTTCGCGGCGAGCAACGACAGCCCGTCACCTTCGCCGTCCACGTCTACGTCTTCGTCCGCACCCGCGGACAAGAGCACGGACTCGGCGAAGCCCGACCGCGCGCAGGCGATGAAGGACCGCCAGGAGAAGCTGGCCGCCGCGCTCGCGAAGGAGCTCGGCATCGACCAGCAGAAGGTGTCCGACGCGCTCACCAAGGTCCAGAAGGACCTGGCCGGTGACGCCAAGACGCAGCGGGCCGACCAGCTCAAGAAGCGGCTCGACCAGGCCGTCAAGGACGGCAAGCTGACCCAGGCCCAGGAAGACGCGATCATCGCGGCCGCGTCGAAGGGCGTGCTGCCCGGTGGCGGCGCCTGGGGCGGCGGCAACTGGGGTGGCGGCGGCCACTGGCGTGGTGGCCCGGGCGGTCACGACTCGAAGTAGCGACAACACCGTCCTCAGGGACGCCGAACCCGCGCGCGACCGGTGCTCACCCCCCGACACTGGTTCGCGTGCGGGTTCGGTGGTTGGTGGCGGTGGTCGCGGCGCTGGGCGTCGCGAACTATCTGAACAACGTCGCGCTCCGCTGGACGTACCCCTGGATCTCGGTTCTCGAGACCCTCGTTCTGTTGGGCCTGGCGCGGGCGGCCGGCCTGACCGCCGCTGATCTCGGCCTGGCCCGCTCGACCTGGCGGCGCGGCCTGCGCTGGGGCGGCATCGCGGTGCTCCTGGTGCTCGCCGGTTATCTGGTCGCGCTGACGCTGCCGGCCGGCCGGGAACTGTTCCTCGACCGCCGCGCCCATCTCGGCGTCGGCGGTGCGATCTACGCGGCCTTCGTCGGCGTGCCGGTCGGCACGGTGCTGCTGGAGGAGGTCGGCTTCCGCGGCGTGGTCTGGGGCATGGTCGCCCGGATGCGCGGGCCGGGCTGGGCCACGGCGGTCTCGTCGGTGCTGTTCGGTTTGTGGCACGTGTTGCCCTCGCTCGGGCTGGGTCGCAGCAACCAGGTGGTCGGCGACGTCTACGGCTCGGCGGCCGGGGCGGTGACCATCTCGGCGGTGTTCGCCACGATGCTGGCCGGCGTGGTGCTCGCGTCGTTGCGCTGGCGCACCGGCAGCCTCCTGGCACCGGCCGGACTGCATTGGGCGACGAACGGATTGGCGTACGCCGTGGGCGCAGCACTTTGGGCTCTTTCGGGGTAAAGGCCCGTCATTCTTTGGTACGAAGAAGTCGTGGGCGATCGCCTGGTGCGCTGGGGGCTCCCACGAGCCGCCAATGCCGTGCCCCTACTGATGGAGTTCCTCGTCGTCGCCGTGGCGACGGTACTTTCCATCCGATTCGCCCTGTTCCTAACTGGCTATCCCCAGTTGGGCGGTAACGGCCTGCACATCGCGCACGTCCTGTGGGGCGGTCTGCTGATGGCGGTCGGCGTGATGGGCCTGCTCTCGTTCAACGGGAGGGTGATCAGACCCGTCGGCGCGTTCCTGGCCGGCGTCGGCTTCGGACTGTTCATCGACGAAGTAGGCAAGTTCCTGACCAGCGACAACAACTACTTCTTCACACCGAGCATCGCCATCATCTACGTGCTGATCGTGCTGCTGGTGCTCGGAATCCACGCCCTGCACGGCCGGCGCCCGCTGGGCAAGCGGGAGCTGTATGTCCAGGCACTGAACGCCGCCGCGGCCGGCGCGTCGAACGGGATGACCGACAACACCCGGGCCCTGGCCCTGCGCCGGATCAACGCGGCGGCGGACCTGCCCGGCGCGGCACAGGCGGCGGCCCTGGTCCGGGAGATCCCGACCGGCCGCGCCGAACGCTACGACGTGAGCCAGATCGGCACCCGGGTGGCCCGCCGGATCGCCCGCGCGCTGCGCACCCGACCCGCGATGATCACGACGGTGGTCCTGCTCTTGCTCCAGACGGTGGCGACCCTGGGCGTCGCCCTGCTGATCGTGTCGGCGCTGCTCGCGCGCGAGGCGGGGGCGAACGCGGACCTCCGCTTCACCGACCCGGTACCGACCGCGGTCGGCGGCGCGAGCGCCATCCTGTCGGCGGCCTGCGTCGTCTACGGCGTGGTGCGGTTGCGGCAGAAGCGCCGGGTGACCGGTTTACGGTGGTTGCAGCGGGCGGTGCTGATCGATCTGCTGTTGGTCCGGGTGTTCGAGTTCGCGGTCTACCAGTTCGCGGCCATCCCGTCGCTGGTGATCGACCTGTTGCTGCTCGCGGTGCTGGAGTTCGCGATCCGCGACGCGGTCACCAAGGAGGAGGCCGTCGACGACGGTTCGGCCGAGGCGGAGGAGGCGGGCCACTGGTCGCCGTCGCCGTCGCCCGCGCGGGCAGCGGCTAGTGCGGGTGTGGCGGCTGGTCTCGGTGCGTCGCGGTTGCCTGGGTCGGGGTCGCCGCTTCCGGCGGGCGCTGTGGCGATGGGGGCGCTCGGCGACGACGGGGTGGTTGATTCGGCCGGTGTCGGGCCGGTCCCGGCGGGGTCGCCGGGTGCGTATCCGGGGGCGTTGAGCCCGTCGATGCTCGCTGCGGGGTCGCCGATCGTCACCGGGCGGCCGTCGGCGGTGGCGGAGCCGTCGCCTGGCGGTGAGCCGTTGCCGGCTGAGCCTTCTCCGTTGGGCGGGCCTGCGGCGGCGCCGGCTGTGCTGCCGGGCGCCTCTGTCGGCGGACCAGGCCCGGACTTCGCGACGCTGTCCGCAGCCGGTCCCGCTGGGCGTCTGTCGCCTGGGCTTGGCACGGCCGCCGGTGCCGGCGGCGCTGAGCGCCTGGCGGCTGGGGATGCGGCGGCGCCCGGTTCCAGCGGCGCTGGGCGCGTGTCGGTCAGGGATGGTTCTGGTTCCGCGGCGGCGTCCGGGTCGGGCGGCGCCGGGCGTCCGTCGGCCGTCGCTGGCGCCGGGCGTGGCGCTGTGTCCGGGTCTGGCGATCCGGCGTCCGGCGTTGGGCCTTCGTCGGCTGGCGATGTGCCTGGCTCTGGTTACACGGCTGGCGCGGGGCCGGCTGGGTCTGGTGGCGCGGGGTCGGCTGGGTCTGGTGGCGCGGGGTCGGCTGGGTCTGGTGGCGCGGGGTCGGCTGGGTCTGGTGGCGTGGGGTCGGCTGGGTCTGGTGGCGTGGGGTCGGCTGGGTCTGGTGGCGTGGGGTCGGCTGGGTCTGGTGGCGTGGGGTCGGCTGGGTCTGGTGGCGTGGGGTCGGCTGGGTCTGGTGGCGTGGGGTCGGCTGGGTCTGGTGGCGTGGGGTCGGCTGGGTCTGGTGGCGTGGGGTCGGCTGGGTCTGGTGGCGTGGGGTCGGCTGGGTCTGGTGGCGTGGGGTCGGCTGGGTCTGGTGGCGTGGGGTCGGCTGGGTCTGGTGGCGTGGGGTCGGCTGGGTCTGGTGGCGTGGGGTCGGCTGGGTCTGGTGGCGTGGGGTCGGCTGGGTCTGGTGGCGTGGGGCTGGCCGGGTCTGGTGATGCCGTGGCGGCTGGGTCGGGTGATGCGGGGCCGGCTGGGTTCGGTGACGTCGTGTCTCGTGCGGCGGGTGGCTCGGATGGCGACAAGCCCGATTCGGGGCCGGGGCTTGCTTCCCGGATGCGGTTGGCGTTCACCGGCGGGTGCCGGTCGCATGCCGGCGTCATCGGTGGCGCGCTTTCGGCCGGTTGCGGCGCCATCGCCGGTGGGCTGGTCGCCGGCGTGTCGACGCGCTCGGCGGCCGTGCACGGTGACAGCGCGGCGGAGGCTGGCGGTGACGCCAGCGAGATCGTCGGCGAGGTGCTTGACGATTCCGCCAGCGGCGACCACGACACCTTGCCAACGCTGGATGGTGCGGCAACCGGCGCTGGGGGCTTGGCCCTCGATCGCCCGTCCGGTGAGCGCGAGGCGGCGCCGACGGCGGGTGGCGCGGCCAGCGATGGGGATGCCGGCGAGCCAAGCGGGTCCGGCGAGGGCGATAGGTCGCGGAGCGCGGGCGCGGGCTCGGACGAGGCAGGGCGGTCGCCGCGGAGCGTGGGTGGGCAACCGCCGACGGCGACGTGGATCGGGAGCCGGACCGGCAACGCCGGAAGTGGGCGCTACCGCGCGGCGGAGCGTGGCGAGCGGGCGGAGAAGGCGAACGCGCGGGGGCGTACCGTCAAATCCAATGTGGAATCGCAGCGGCGGATGACGCCGCCACCCCTGTCCTGAGTGGGTTTTCCGGGCGCCGGCGGGCTGCCGGCGGGAAACCCTGCGCGGCAATCGCCCCGGGCGTAACGTGAGTTCATGGCGGTTATCGGCATCGACATCGGCGGCTCGGGCATCAAGGGCGCCATGGTCGACATCAGGCGGGGCGAGCTCACCGGCGAACGCTTCCGGGTGGATACGCCGCAACCCTCCAACGTGAAGAGCGTCGTTTCGGCGGTCGGTGAAGTGGTTCGCCACTTCGGCGGGCGCCCGGAGCGGGTCGGGATCACCTTCCCCGGCGTTATCCAGAACGGCTTTGTCCGCACGGCGGCCAACGTCGACAAGTCGTGGATGAACACGCCCGGCGCCCAGCTCTTCGCCGAAGAGCTGCGCAGCCCGGTGGCGCTCATCAACGACGCCGACGCGGCCGGCATGGCGGAGATGGCCTTCGGCGCCGGCAAAGGCCGCAAGGGCAAGGTCGTCATGCTGACCTTCGGCACCGGCATCGGCAGCGCCGTCTTCATCGACGGGATGCTGGTGCCCAACACCGAGTTCGGCCACATCCGGATGCACGGCGTCGACGCGGAGAAGCGCGCGGCCGCCCGGGTGCGCCAGGACGAGGATCTGGGCTGGGGCGCGTGGTCCAAGCGGGTCAAGAAATACCTCCAGCACCTGGAGCAACTCCTCAGCCCAGACCTGTTCATCGTGGGCGGCGGCGTGAGCCGCAAGTCCGACAGCTTCCTGTCGCGCATCGAGGTCGAAACCGAAGTCGTGCCGGCGATGCTGCTCAACAACGCGGGCATCATCGGCGCCGCGCTCGCGTCCCCGCAGGCCCGCAGCGGCCGCACCACGGCGACCAAGGCAAGCGCCGACGGCCGCAAATCGACGCCCAGCAAGTCGTCGTCGACCGGCGGCGCCCGCAAGGCATCGACGGCGCGGAAGTCATCGAGCGCCCGCAAGTCGACGTCCGGCCCGAGCGCCTCGACGCCGCGCAAGGCAACCAAGACATCGACGGCCCGCAAGGCGACCAAGTCGTCCACGGCCCGCAAGTCGACGACGGCGCGCAAGGCGACGAAGTCGTCCACGGCCCGCAAGTCGACGACGCCGCGCAAGTCGACCGGCACGGCCGCGACGGCCCGCAAGTCGACGACCGCAAGCAAGTCGGCGACCGCGAGCAAGTCGACGGCAGCGCGCAAGTCGGCGACGCCGAGCAAGTCGACTGCGGCGAGCAAGTCCACGACGGCACGCAAGTCGACCTCGGCCCGCAAGTCGACGACGGCGCGGAAGTCGACCGGGGCCCGGAAGGCAGCGACGCCACGCAAGTCGTCGACGGCGCGCAAGGCGCCGGCCACGCGCAAGTCGACCACGGCGCGCAAGTCGACCGCGCCCCGCAAGGCATCGACGGGTCCGGCCCGCCGGTCCGCCGGCTCGACCCGGAAAGCGACCAGCGCCCGCTCGACCACGGGACGTAAGTCGACATCGGCGCGTAAGTCGACCTCGGCGACCCGGAAATCGACGAGTGCGGCCCGCAAGCGGACCTCGGCGGCGCGGAAGAGCACGAGCGCGGCGCGGTCGACGGCGGCGAGGTCGCGGGTGACGGCGACGGGTGCGGTGCGTAAGTCGGCGTCGGCGGCGCGGAAGGGCACGAGCGCGGCGCGGTCGGCGACGGCGAGGTCGCGGGTGACGGCGACGGGTGCGGTGCGTAAGTCGGCGTCGGCGGCGCGGAAGAGCGCGAGCGCGGCGCGGTCGACGGCGGCGAGGTCGCGGGTGACGGCGACGGGTGCGGTGCGTAAGTCGGCGTCGGCGGCGCGGAAGGGCACGAGCGCGGCGCGGTCGACGGCGGCGAGGTCGCGGGTGACGGCGACGGGTGCGGTGCGTAAGTCGGCGTCGGCGGCGCGGAAGAGCGCGAGCGCGGCGCGGTCGACGGCGGCGAGGTCGCGGGTGACGGCGACGGGTGCGGTGCGTAAGTCGGCGTCGGCGGCGCGGAAGAGCGCGAGCGCGGCGCGGTCGACGGCGGCGAGGTCGCGGGTGACGGCGACGGGTGCGGTGCGTAAGTCGGCGTCGGCGGGGCGGAAGAGCGCGAGCGCGGCGCGGGCCACGACGGCCAGGTCGCGGGTGACGGCGACGGGTGCGGTGCGTAAGTCGGCGTCGGCGGGGCGGAAGAGCGCGAGCGCGGCGCGGGCCACGACAGCGAGGTCGCGGGCGACCGCGACGGGCACCGTCCGTCAGTCGAGCTCGGCGGCCCGGAAGCCGGCGAGTGCGGCTCGCAAGGCGACCAGTGCCGCGCGCAAGGCGACGTCGGGGGCGAGCCGGAGCACGAGCGCGGCGCGGGCCACGACGGCCAAGTCGCGGGGGACCGCGACGGGCACTGTGCGTAAGTCGGGCTCGGCGGCCCGGAAGCCGGCGAGTGCGGCCCGGAAGATGGCGTCTGCAGCGCGCAAGAGCGCTGGCGCGGCGACTACCGCTCGGTCGCGCGCCACCGCGGCTGGCTCGGTGCGTAGGTCGGCCGCGGCCGCGCGGAAGTCCACAGGTCCGGCACGTAAGGCGGGCTCGGCGGCGCGGGGGGCGACGTCGCGCAAGACGACGGCGGCGGTGCGGAAGTCAGCGACGAGTCGTGGGTCCACGCGAAAGAGCGTGGCGCGGGCGAGTCGGTAGGCGATTGTCGGATGGCGGGGTGTCGCGCGGCGGCACCCCGCCAGCGACGTCCGCCACCGATCCACCTCATCCACTGTGGATCGGGTGTGTCGAGATCTGGGTGTGACGCTGTAGTGTCCGGATAGGACAGAGGGCGTGTCTCGACGGGCTCCGACGTCAGGCTCGTCCCGCCGTCTGGTCGGCGCTGGGCGGGGCTAGGTGCGACGGTCACCTCGGCGATGGGGCCGGGTGGGGCCGGATACGGTGTGGTGTGTGATCGTCCCAGATCGAGCGTGCGAAATGGGCGGTGAATCGGCCGGTCGCGGGCGCGCGTAACCGGCTGGTAACGGAGCTCGTGCCCGTGGCGCGGGCGGTCGGGATGGGTTATATGCTTGCAGGGTGGCAATGATCGACGACGCCTCCGTCACATTGAGGGTGAGCCGGGTGGACCGGCCCGATGTGGTGGTTTTGCGGCTCGCGGGGGAGCTCGACCTGAGCACCGCCCCCTACCTCAGTGAACGCATCGACGAGGTGGTGGGCGATGGGCGTACGACAATTGTCATTGATCTTCATGATGTGACGTTCTGTGACTCGACCGGGATGTCTGCGTTCATCCGGGGCCACCATCTCAGCTCGGCGGCCGGGGGTTCCCTGCGGTTGACGGGCGCGCGGGGGGTCGTGGCTCGGGTACTGAAGATCAGTGGGCTGGACACGTTGCTCAGCGACGATTCCTGAGCTGTCAGGTCGACACACCCGACCGCGGGCCAATGTGGAATTAATTCCGCAAAACGGCCCGAAACGGGTTATGCCTCGGGAGGATGGCCGGGAGGGGAAACGACTGGCTACCTGGGGGCGAGCTAATGGACTTCTCCATCGTCGAATCCGGCTACGACCGCGACGAGGTCGACAGTTGCCTTCTGGATCTGGGCGAGCAACTCGCGAGCGCGACGGCGCAAGCTGAGGGCGCCGCCGGCATGCGGGTCGAGTTGGGCATGGTCCGCGCCGAGGCCGAGCGCCTGCACGAGATGCTGCGCGCCCGCCCGGCCGTCTACCGCAACACCCTCCGCATCCAGCAGATGGTCACGCTCGCCGAGGAAGAGGCGGCCGACATCGTCGCCGAGGCCCGCGAGACGCTCGCCAAGGCCCGCGAAGACGCGCAGCGCATCCGGGCCGAGGCCTACAACGACGCGCTGAAGGCGCGGCGCGACTTCGAGCTCGCCCTCGCGGCTCGCCGGCGCCGCCAGGACGGCGCGGAGAAGGTCCTCGCGCAGATCAGCTTCGAGCCCGCGCCGGCCGGCGCGGCCGTGGGCATGGAGGCAACCCCCGCCGCCGCCGCGCCCGCCAAGACAGGCCGTGCGGCGGCCGGGAGCAAGGCCGCGAACGTCCGGGCGACCGGCACGGCGCCGGTTGCCAAGGGCGCACCGCAACGCAACGACGGTGCCCACCACCAGGAGTCCGGCCAGGCCGCCGTGAAGGGCAACGCCGCAGCCGGCAAACACGACGCGACCCCGTCGGGACGCCCCTCCCCGACGCCGGTCAATGGCGAGATCGCGCCCGTACGCGACGCCGTCCCCGTCAGCGAACCCACCCCGCCGGAGAAGCCGAGCAAGGGTGGCCTGTTCGGCAAGGGTGGCCTGTTGGGCAAGGCTCGCTCGAAGGGTGGGTCGGGCAAGGACGCCAAGCCGAACGCACCGGCGGGCAAGGGCCGCAACGCGGGTCCGGAGCCCTCGCCCAACGGTGGCGCCGCGCCGAAGGTCACCGGTCGTGCCGGTGTGGCCGGGGGCGGCGTGCAGCCGCCGGCTGATCGTGCGGCGGCGGGTAGCGCCGCGGCGCCGGGGGGCGCTCCGGCTGCGGCCGGGAGCCCGCGCTCCAACGGCAGCGGTCCGCGGCCGGCTTCGAGCCCGAGTGAGGCCCCGGCTGCCGGTGCCGCCGCGGGTCAGGCGAATTCCAACGGTGCGGCGGCCTTGCCGGCCAGTGGCAAGGCTCCCGCGGCGGCGAATGGTAGCGGGCCGGCTGGCTCCGGTGGCCGTGTTGGCGGGTCGGCTGGTTCCGGCGGCGTTGCGGCTGGGTCGGCTTCGAGCCCCAGCGGTGGGAAGGCGCCTGCCGCGGGTGCGGCGGCTCGGTCTGGTGAGGCGGGGTCCAACGGCAGTGCGCCGCGGCCGGCTTCGAGCCCGAACGGGGCGAAGGCCCCGGCGGCCGGTGCCGCCGCTTCGGGCGGGTCTGGGCAGGCGGGCTCCAACGGGTACGTCGGGCAGCCGGCAGCCAACTCGCGTGCCGCGTCGACGCCTAATGGCGCCGCGGCGAGCGGTAAGGGCTCGGCGGCCGGTGCCAAGCCTGCGACCTCGGGCAGTGGTGCTGGTCCCGCGAGCAGCGGGAACAAGGGCGGGGCGGCAACTGCCGGCAACGCTGGTGCGCCTTCTTCGGGCGGTGCGCGTAGCGCAGCCGCGACCCAGGGTGGCGCGGCAGGTGTGGCGAGTAGTGGCGGTGCTGCCGGTGGCGCAGCGCGCGGTCCGGCGGCGTCCGCTAACGCCGGTGCGGCTGGTGCCGCAACGGCTGGCAACGGTGTCCGGCCTGCCGCGGGTGGCGCTGGTGGTGCGGCGGCGGGTGGCAACGCGGGTGGTTCGGCGGGGGCCGGCAGCGGTGGCCGTCCGGCGGCCGGCGGTGCGGCTGGTGCCGCAACGGGGGGCAACGGTGTCCGGCCTGCGGCCGGCGATTCCGGTGCCGCAGCGGGTGGCTCGGCCGGGTCGGGCAACGGTCGCGCGGCGGCCGGGAACGGCTCTCGTGCGGGAGCGGCGGCGGGCGCTGGTGGCGCTGCCGCGGCAAACGGCCCTCGGGCCGGGGCCGGCGGCCCTGCCGCTGGGGCTCCGGCGGCGGCCGATGGTGCCCGGTCCGGCGCTCCGGCCACCGGCCGGGGAGCCGGGAGCGCAGCCAACGGTGGGCGCGGCAGCCGGACCGGTGCGAACAGCGGACGGCCCGCCAACGGAGATGGCCGCAACAGCGGCGCCGGGCGACCGGCACACAGCGGTGGCAGCCGGCCAGGCGACGGCGGGTCGCGGCAGAGCGGCTCGTCCGGTAACGGCCAGTCCGCGGGCGGCTCTGGTAACGGCGGCAGCAAGCCGGCCGGTGGGGCTTCGGGCAACGGCAAGGCGGTCGAGAACGCGGATAAAAGCCCAAGTGGCCATACCGCCGCCCGTCGGGCGTCGGAGGTACCGGTAGGAAACGGCCCACGAGCCGCAAGCACGCCAAGCAACGGCGTCGCTGGTAGGGCGACCAGCACCGACGTGCCGCTGCCCCCGCACGATGAACCTCCGGGGCCGCGCGGCCTGTCCGCCAAGGCGGACGTCGGCGACAACGGCGCGCCGGCGCAGCTACCTACGCTGCGCTCCGGGGCACCAGCGGCCGAGTCCGGCACAGGTCGCCCCGCCGCCAGTAAGCCGGAAGCGACGACTACCCCAAAGACACCCAGGTCCGCGACCCCGGCCACGCCAGACGACGGCAACGAGACCGACGACGGACCCGGCGCCAAGGCCAAGCGGAGCAAAGCCAAGGGAAACGCCGCGAAGGGAAGCGACGCCAAGGAAAGCGGCGGCGACGAGACGGACGAAGCCGAGAACGCGGAAGCCGGCGAGGGCGACAAGGACGGCAAGGGCAAGGGGCGGTGGCCGCGCCTGCGGGGCCGGCGTACGGCCGTCATCCGCTGAACGCCGCATCCCGAGAACGAGAAGACCCGGGCGGCCGGATGGCCGCCCGGGTCAAACACCCTTGAGTGGGCTCGGTCAGGTGAGCGCCTGCACCACCGTGGTGGCGGCCAGTTCATGCTGGGCGTACGCGTCGGGGAACGCGGAGACCTGCACGGCCTGGGCGGCGCCGGCGATCGACATGTTCTGCCAGCCGATTATCTGCTCGAGCGCGTTGAAGAACTTCTGGGCCGAGATCGCCGGCGTCATCAGTTCCTGCACCGTGCCCCAGCCGCTGCTGGTGCGCTGCTGGAACAGGCCGACCGAGTCGTGGTCGTACCCGGTGCCCTCGTTGGGGTAGTTCAGCGACTCCGGCAGGCCGGTGTTGGCCAGGTTGAGCAGGTTGCTCTCTTGCATCGAAGTCGCGATCGCGACGATCAGACCGCGCTGGGGGATCCCCATGCTGACGCCGGTCTTGACGATCGTGGCGGCGTTGTTCATTTGGGCCTGGGTCAGGCCCGCGACCGGCGCGACTACGGCCGGTTTCGGCTTGGGCGCCACCGTGGTGGCCCTCTTGGTGGGGGTGGTCGCCCGCTTGGTGGGCGTCGTCTTGCGGGGGGTTGGCTTACGGGTTGGGGGAGTGGTCTTGGTGGGTGCCGGCGGCGCGGGGGTCGTGGCCGTCGGCGTGGGGGATGGGGCTTGCTGGGGGGTGAACGCCTCGCGGACGCTCGACCGGGACGCGCGTTGCTGCGTCTCGTCGAGCGAACGGTTCGCGGCGGCCTGGGCCGCCGCCTGTTCCGCGGCCGCCACCGAGGTGGCGGTGCGGGCCGGTGAGCCGGCGTCGCGGGTCTCCACCGCGGCCGCGAGGCCGAGGCAACACACGAGACCGGCAACGAGGCCGACACGCGCGGCGGGCGTGGCGAAAATCGGTTTGAGTCGGGTCCGCAGCTTGGTCAGCTCGGTCGACTCGATCTCTCGTCTATGGCGTCCGGTTGGCTGACCGCCTGGGGTGACCTCAACCGAACGGGTAGTCGGGCTAATTCCGTCATGTCGATGTTTTCCTATGTCCTTGCGCGGCACCCGAAGAGGTTAGACAGGGCTCGCCCAGGTTTGACCGGCCAGATTTGTGGCCTGCGCCACATTTGTAGGGGACCCACCTAGTCAGGCGGGACGACCCCGGGAGGGCTCGGGCCGGCAAGGTGCCATACCGGCTTGTCCGTCAAGCCCATGCACGCGCGGACAAGCCTGGCAATTCGGAAGCGTCCAGTCGCAATCGGGGCCGAAGCCACCGCCTCGGTCGAACGGTGGAGCAACGGGGGCCGTGCGGATGAGCGCGGGCTCGGCTCGGCGGACATCCGTTGCCGGATCGCCCCTTGCCGTTCATTCGCAGCGGGGTGGCGTGGCGATCATGTTTATCCGTAATGGACGATCCATCGGGTACGCAAGAAATGCCGGCTTTGTCCTGGCTGCCACGGCGTGCGCCAAGCTGGACGGCGGCCCGAAAATCTTATGTGGAGTCGTGCCCCGCTGGGGCTGATTGCCTGAATTGAGCTGTTAGCCGCGCTTTTCTGGTGTCCTGGGGCTACCGGAGGTGCGGAATGCGCGATCAGGAAGCGTCGCTCGCGGCGGCGGATGCTGCCAGCGCGCGGCGTCGGACCGCCACCGCCGACCGCCCGCCGGCCCGGCTCCGGCTGGCCTCCGGGGTAGCCCTGTTCGGCGTCTCCGTGGTCTCGTTCTTCGTCCTGGCCGGCGCCGCTCCGGCTGCGGCCGACGCGACGGTGTTCGCGCCCAAGGCGATGCCCGGCCGGACCACGGTGATCGACGTCTGGTGCGGCACCCGCGCGACCTCGGCGAGCGTCGACGTGACCCCGTTCGGCGGCCCGCCGGAGTTGCCGCTGGCGCCCTACCCGGCCGGCGGCCCGGGCGCCTTCCGCGTCTCCTACCGCGTGCCGGCCGACGCCGCACCCGGCAGCTACGACCTGGTCGCCGAGTGTGACAACGGCCAGGCCGGCGACGCCGCCCTGCTGGTCGGCCTGCCGACCGCCCCGGACCAGACGAAGCCCAGCGGCGGCCGCACGACGGCCGCGGTGCTGGCCACCCTCGCGGTCCTGGCCGCATTGGTCGGCGGCGTGGCGCTGGCGAAGCGCTACGGTCCCCGCTCGCGCCTACACACCTGACCATCGCTCTCCCGCGCCCGCTACGCGGTGGTCCCGTTCGATCGCGACGAGCTGCCTTTCTCCCCACGGACCTGGCCGTCCCGTCACGCGGTGCAGAGCCGACGAGGAGCCGCATCAGGCGCTTCCTGCCGGCGCGGTTGGTGCCGAGGAGGCCGCACCTGCTTCAGAAGGACACGGACTTGGCCCGATCCGGGGCGCCGTATCTGTTGAGTCGATTCTTCTTTGACAGATCTGTCGCTCCAGATGGCCGCAGGTTGGGTGCGGCCCGCATTGCTGGCCGCGCCCCGCCGCCGCGGACCGTGCCGACCGTTGCGGAACGCGTGGCTGGTGTCCTAGGCGGGGTGGTGGTCGATCAGGACGATCCAGTGGTCGTCTTCCTTCTCTGTGGTGGTGCCTGCGGGCCAGACGTGGGCCTGGTCGGCCGCGGCGCGGACGTGGTCGATGTTGGGGCGGCGGCGCATCGTCGCGCCGGCGAAGCTGGCCCGGCCGTGGAACTCGGCCCGGCCGAGGTTCACCGCGCCGCCGAAGGTGGCGTTTTCGAAATAGGCGTCGCCGTGGAAGGCGGTCCAGCGGAAGAACGCCATGTCTTCGAAGGTGACCGTGCGGAAGCCGGCGTAGGCCGCGAATGAGCCGCGCTCGATCGAGAATCCACTATGGAACGTGGCCCTGCGGAACGAGGTCGTGTCGGCGAAGGTGCTGTGGTCGAGCGTCACCGTCTTCTCGAAGGCCGCCTCCGCGAACGATGCGCCCTGGAAAACGACGCGACGCGCGGACACCTCGCCGCCGAAACGGGACCGGGCGAAGGTGGCCGCGCCGGAGAAGCGCGCGCCGTCGAGGACGAAGGCGCCCGCTGTGGTCAGTTCGTCGAAGGTGGCGTTGTCGAACGTCGCGCCCGATAGCGTCACCCCGCCCTCCACGTGGGCGCCCACGAAGCGGGCGTCGCCGGCGAACTGAGCCCCGGTGAAGTCGGCCGCTATCAGGGTGCAGCCGCTCGCGTCGAAGTTGGTCAAACGGGTGTGGGCCAGGTCGAGCCGGACCTCCGGCCACCAGGCGTCGGCCTGATCGGCGTGCAGGTGACGGGTGAGGAGGCGTTGTGCGCTGCGGCGGATCTCGTCGTCGCCGGCCGGGGGAGTGCCGTCGGTCATCCGCAAATAGGCGCAGACCACCGCCACCACGGTCTGGCGGTGGCGGGGGTTGTCCTGTGCCAGGCGCTCCAGTGCGTAGAGGCCGCCCAGCCGGACCGCGGCCTTGTCGCTGCCGAGCAGGTCGACGGCCTTGGTGAACAGGTCGGTGACGCGGCGCTCGGTGGCGTCGTATTCCGCCAGGCGGGCCTGCTCCTCCTGGTTTTTGTGGGTGGTCGCGGCGACCCGCTCGGTGTGTGCCTGGACGAGCTCGCGGTGGGAGTGGTCGCGGCCGGCGGTGAACTCCTGGTGGCGCTGGGCCCGCTCGCTCAGCCACTGCCGGCGTGCGGCCAGCAGCAGGGCCAGGCCGCCGCCGGTGCCGGCCACCACGGTCAGGGCCGTGCGGATCGCGTCGACCCGCAGCGTGGCCCGCGTGTCGATGCTGGTGGCGCGGTTGGCCTCGGCCAGCAACCAGTCGAGGACCAGCCAGCCGAGGGCGATGGCCAGCAGCACGCCGACGAGCACATACCACCACGGCATCACGCGGAGGTCGTCGGTGCGTTTGGGGGCTGTCACGGCGGACAGCATGTCATTGAAGGGTCAGGCGGGGGGTGTGGCCTGTGGATAACTTTCGCTTGTGGACAGGGCGGCGGCCCGCCGCGACGGAGCGACCGTGATCGCCACGACCAGCGCCATCAGCAGCGCTATCACCTGGGCCGTCGCCGGCACGAGCGGGGCGAGCAGGATCAGCACCGCGCCCAAAGGCGCGGTCACCAGCAGCAGGCCACGCTCGTGGGGCAGGATATGCAACGCCCAGACGCTGACGAGGTAGGTCGCGACCGGGATCGCGAGCGCGTAGCCGGCGGCGGTGTCGGAGATGTGTGCCTCGCCGGTGTGGAACGCGACGTTGACGACCAGCCCCGCACCGACGGCGGCCGCCGACGCGAACACCAGATAGTGGGCATAGCCCCAGACGAAGCTGCTCAGGCCCCCGAGCCCACCCTCGCGGTCGAAGTAGAGCCACCACATCGCGAAGACGATCACGATGCCGGCCGCACCGAGCCAGATCACGTCGGCGTTGGCGTCGCCGCCCAGTCCGTTTTCGAAGGCCACCGATGCGGCCAGCACCGTTTCGCCGAGCACGATCAGGGTGAAAAGGCCGTAGCGCTCGGCGATGTGGCCAGGGTGCCACTCGGTCATGCCCGGCCGTTCGGCCCACACCGGGACCATCAGCTCGGCGACGACCAGGATGCCGAACGCCCAGTAGACGGCGTCGCCGCTCGCGAGCAGCCACAACCACCAGCCGACCTGGACCGCGGCGACTCCGATCGCGTAACGCGTCGCGTTCGTCCGGTGGATCGGGTCTGACACGGCGGCCCGGATCCATTGGCCGACGTTGGCGAGCCGCATGATCGAATAGCCGATGGTGACCAGCAGGAAGTCGCCGTCGAAAGCGCGCGGCACACCCGCGGCGATGATCAGCGCACCCACGATCGCGATCAGCACCGACAGCCGGAAGATGTCGTCGTCGGCGTCGTACGCCGACGAGAACCAGGTGAAGTTCATCCACGCCCACCAGATGGCGAAGAAGACCATCGCGTACGCGGAGACGGCGTGCCCGAAGTGGTGCTCGGCGACCGCGTGCTCCAGCCCCGTGGCCGACTGGGCGACCGCGACCACGAAGCACAGGTCGAACAGGAGCTCCAGGGGCGTCGAGGCGCGATTCGGCTCGGTCGCGGACCGGGACCGCATCGGCCGGTAGAACGTGCGGCGCGGGGCTGTCGTCACGCAGGAAACTGTGTCACAGCCCGCCGGCCGGAGGGGGTAGGGCGCCGGTGGTGGCCAGGATCAGATCGGCCACCAGGTCGGGGTCGTCGCTCATCGGGACGTGCCCGCAACCGGGCAGGTCGACGTGTCGGGCGTGCGGCAGACCGCGCCGGGCGACCGCGGCCTGGCGGTAGCGCAGGATCAGGTCCCGGGTGCCCCAGCCGATCGTGACCGGCACGGTCGGCGCGCCGCTGAAGGCATACCCGCGGCTGGCCCGGGCGACCGCACGGAACGCGACACCGTCGCGCAGCGCCGCCGTGTCGGCGAGGCACCGTTCGAGCGTGATCCGCCCCGGCCGCGACAGCAGCATGCCGAACGCCAAAGAGCGCAACCGCGAAGATCGCATCACGGTACGCACGACAGGGGTGGGCAGGCGCGACACGAGTCGATGGGCGGTCAGCACGACAACCGCATAGCGCAACTGACCCGCGCTGGCGAAACCGGCCGGCGACAGGGCGGTGGCCGACGCGACATGCCCGGCCGCGGCGAGTTCCAACGCGAGCGCGCCGCCGAGACTGTTCCCCGCCACGTGCGGCCGGCCGAGACCGAGAGACGTGAAGAACGACGCGAGCGCCGAGACCAGCGACGGCATGCCGGCGAAGTCGTCCGGAAGCAAGGGGGACCGGCCGAACCCCGGCAGGTCGACCGCGATCACGTCGTGGTGCGCCGCCAGCTGGTCGAGCACCGGCTCCCAGGCCCGCCAGTGATGCCCGATCCCGTGCAGCAGCACGAGCGGCGGCCCGGAACCACGGCGGGTGAAGAAGAGCGACGTCACTGCGGCGCGGTGTTGCGCCCGTAGCCACGCCCGAGCGCGCCCAACTGCGCCTCGAGCTCCGGCACCGAGGTGGCCGCCGCCCGCCGGGCGATCCAGCCGCCGAACGAGCCGTTGGCCACCGACCGGAACGCCGAGGCCAGCGCGACCACCCGCGGCACGTACACCCGGCGGCGGCGCCGCGCGACCGCGTCGACAAAAGCCTCCGCGCACCGCTGCACCGGCACGCTGCGCCCGAGCGGGCCGGGCAGCCGGTCGAGCGCGGCGCGGAACGTCGGCAGGTCGTCTTTCACGTCGCGGACCAGATCGGTGTCGACCCAGCTCATGTGTGCGGTGCCCACGGCGACACCGCGATGGGCGAGTTCGAGCCGGATCGCGTTGCCGAAGTGCTCGAGCCCGGCCTTCGCGGCGCAGTAGCCCGACATGCCCGGCAGCGCGGCGAACGCGGCGGCCGACGAGACGAGCAGGTAGTAGCCCCGCCGGGCGGACACCTCCGACACCGTGGCGCCGACCGTGCGGACGGCGCCGATCAGGTCGACCTCGATGGTCCGGACCAGTGCCTCCAGGTCGCCGACCGCGATCGTGCCGCGGTTGGCGATGCCGGCGTTGGCGACCACCGCGTCGATGCCGCCGAACGCGTCGACCGTGCCGCGCACGGCGGCCTCCAGCGCGGCCTGGTCGGTCACGTCGGCCTCGAACCACCGCGCGGCGTCGCCCAGCGACGCGGCCAGGTCGGCGAGCCGTGCGGGCTCCAGGCCGACGAGCGCGACCCGCGCGCCGCGGGCGACCGCGAGCCGGGCGGTGTGCGCCCCGATCCCGCGCGCGGCGCCGGTGATGAACAGAACGGAGCCGTTCACAAGATCACTCCAAACCGACGGGACGAAACGCGCGAGCGTCGAAGCGACGGGTGCGCAGCCAGAAGGACCAGGTGTGCCCGGGCCAGAGCGCCGACACCCGGCCGTTGCGGTCCTGATACCAGCTATGGCAGCCACCGGACTGCCAGACCGTCCCGGCCATCCGCCGGTCGACGAACGCGCCGAACGACGAGTGCGCGGCCGGCGTCGGCTCCCACGCGCCGCCACCGGCGGAATCGATGTGCCGGAGCAGCCGTACCAGATGATCGATCTGGCATTCGATCATGAACACCACCGACGTGTGCCCGAGCCCCGTGTTCGGCCCCAGCAGCAGGAACAGGTTGGGGAATCCGGGCACGGTCGAACCGAGGTAGGCCCGCATGCTCCCGCCCCAGGCCTCGGCCAGTGTGGACCCGGACGCGCCCCGGATGAGCGAGGCCAGCGGTGGGTCGGTGGCCTCGAAGCCCGTCGCGAAGATCAGCGTGTCGGCGGCATGGCTCGTGCCGTCGGCGGTGACCAGCCCGTCAGGCGTCACCGAGGCGATCGGCGACGTGACCAACGAGACGTTGGGCCGGGACAGCGCCGGATAGAAATCGTCGGAGAGCAGAACCCTTTTACAGCCCATCCGGTACGCCGGCGTCAGCGCTTCCCGCAACGCCGGATCGGCGACCGACGCCGCGAGATGCCGCCGCGCCGCCCGCTCCGCCAGCCGCATCACCGGCGGATGCAGGAACCCGACGGCGGCCAACTCGCGTCCCCAGTAGACACCGGCCCGGGCCAGCCGCCGCGCACCCGGCACCCGCGTGAACACCCGCCGCTCCCGCGCGGAGAAGTCGCGGTCGCCACGCGGCATCACCCACGGCGCCGTCCGCTGGAACAGCGACAACGACGCCACCGATGGCGCGATCCGGGGCACGAACTGCACTGCCGAGGCACCGGTGCCGACCACCGCGACCCGGCGACCACGCATCTCCAACGAGTGGTCCCAGCGGGCCGAGTGGAACGCGGCGCCGGCGAACGAGGTCAAACCGGGGAGCGGGGGGATGACCGGCGACGACAGCGGACCACCGGCGGCGACCAGGAAGTCGGCGGTGTGCACACCCTCGGAGGTGTCGATGACCCACCGACCGCCCTCCCACGCCGCGCCGCGCACCTCGTGGCGCAGCCGCAGGAACGGCCGCAACGACGCGGCGCACCGCCGCAGATATGCCCAGATCTCCTCCTGCCCGGAGAAACTGCGGGTCCACTCCGCGTTGGGCATGAACGACAATGAATACATGTGGGAAGGTACGTCGCACGCGCACCCGGGATATGTGTTGTCCCGCCAGGTGCCGCCGACGTCGTCGCCGCGATCGAAGATGACGAAGTCGTCGTGGCCGGCCGCCAACAGGCGCAGGCCGGTCGCGATCCCGCCGAAGCCCGCGCCGATGACGGCGATCCGACTGTGTCGGTCTTGTGCCGGCGCGGCGCCGTCGCCCGTGATCAGCTCAGCCATGATCGGCTCACCTCCACCAGCATTCCTCCGGAGGCGACACCCATGACCGCCCCGCGCACCGCGGCCGACGTGCGCGCGAGCCTGGAGCTCGCGCTCGCCAACGCCGTTGCCGAGAAAGGCTACGCCGCGACCACGATCGCCGACATCGTCGCCAACGCGCGCGTCTCGAAACGCACCTTCTACGAGCACTTCGCCGACAAGGAAGCGTGCCTGATGGCGCTCTACGGCGACGCCTGCGCGCGGATCATGGCGGTCCTGCGCAGCGCCGGCGCGATCGAGCAGCCCTGGCCCGACCGGATCCGCGCGCTGACCGCCGCCTACCTGGGCTCCCTCGACGCGATGCTGCCGGTCAACCGCGCCGTCGTGGTCGAGATGCAGGCCGCCGGCGTGCGGGCCTACCGGATGCGGCAGCGGGTGCAGCGCGAGTTCGCGCAGACCCTGGTCGACGTCGTCGACGGCGCGCGGCGGACCAACCCGAAGATCACGCCGCTCACCGCGCCGATGGCGCTCGCCCTGGTCGGCGGCATCAACGAGCTCATGCTCGACGTCGTCGGCCCGAGCGGCGAGCCCGGCAACACGTTCACCGGCCTCACCGAGCACGTGGTCGCACTGTTCACCGCGGTCGTCCCGGAGGGATGATGAACGGCGAAGCTCACAGGTGGCACACAGGAAACCCCTAAACGGCGCACAGTAAGCGCCCTCACGATATGGAGCATGGTCACGATCGGCGACGGGCGGCTAACCGACTTTCGGCGCATCGACGGCGCGCCGATCCGGGTGCTCGTCGTCGACGACGAGCCGACGCTGGCTGACCTGCTGTCGATGGCCCTGCGCTACGAGGGCTGGGACGTGCGGTCGGCACTGACCGGCGGCGGTGCCGTGCAGGAGGCGAAACTCTTCGGCCCCGACGTCGTCGTGCTCGACGTGATGCTGCCCGACTTCGACGGGCTCGAGGTGATGCGGCGGATGCGCGTACACGCGCCCAATGTTCCGGTCCTGTTCCTCACGGCGCGTGACGCGGTGGAGGATCGGGTCGCGGGGCTCACTGCCGGGGGCGACGACTACGTGACCAAGCCGTTCAGCCTCGAAGAGGTGGTGGCCCGGCTGCGAGCGCTGATGCGGCGGGCCGGGGTGGGTGTCAGCGCGCGCGAGGAGGCGGTGCTCACCGTCGGTGACCTCACCCTTGACGAAGACTCCCATGAGGTACGCCGCTCCGGTGCCCTGATCACCCTCACCGCGACCGAGTTCGAGCTGCTCCGGTTCCTGATGCGCAACCCGCGACGGGTGCTCAGCAAGGCACAGATCCTCGACCGAGTATGGAACTACGACTTCGGCGGGCAGGCCAACGTCGTCGAGCTTTACATCTCCTACCTGCGGAAGAAGATCGACGCCGGGCACGCACCGATGATCCACACGCTGCGGGGCGCCGGATATGTCCTCAAGCCCGCCGACTGAGCCGCCGGGGGCGCTCTCCCCAGCGCCCCCGGCGCCTCGTAGGCGGCGGACCCGGTCGCTCCGTGCCCGGCTGCTGTTCGCGGTGATCGCCCTGCTCACGCTCGTGCTGATCAGCACTGGCGCGATCACCACCGTCGCGCTCCGCCGTTCGCTGGTCGGCCAGGTCGACCGGCAACTCGCCGCCAGCCAACTCCGCGCCGGCCTGCCACCGGCCGGCGCCCACCCGGACAACGGCGACCCAGACCGGGGAGACGGCAACCCAGCCGCGGGCGATCAGTCCGGCGACGGCACCCCTTCGAGCGGCGATCAGTCCGGCGACGGCAACTCTTCCAGCGGCGGTCAGCCCGGCGACGGCACCCCTTCCGGCGGCGGTCAGCCCGGCCAAGCCACCCCATCCCCAGGCGATCAGCCCGGCGACGGCACCCCGTCCGCGGGCGATCGTCAGGGCTACAGCACCCCGCCGCCGGGGCGGCCACCGCGCAACGGCCGGCCTCCGGGACCGCCGCCACCGCCCGGGCCGCCGAGCGAGTGGCCCGACGTCGGGCCGGCCATCAACGGCCAGCCGCCCGACACGCTGGCCGCCGTGGTCCGCGACGGGAAAGTCACCCTCTCCGGCAAGCGCGACCCGGAATCCACCACCGAGATCCTCGCGATTCCCGCCGCGCTCCACCCGCTGCTGGCGAACGTGCCCGCCGACGGCCGCGCGCACGGCCGCGACCTCGGCGACCTCGGCGAGTACCGGCTCGCCGCCCGCGACGACGACGGCAGCACGGTCGTGATCGGACTGCCCATGAAGCCGGTCGACGACACCGTCCGCGACCTGGTCATCATCGAGTCGGCCCTGGCCGCCGCCGCGCTGCTGCTCGCCGGTGGCGCGGGCGCCCTCATCGTGCGCCGCTCGCTGCGCCCGCTCGAACGCGTCGCCGCCACCGCCGCCCAGGTCAGCGAGCTGCCGCTGGATCGCGGCGAGGTCGCGCTGTCGGTCCGGGTGCCGGCGGCCGACACCGATCCGGACACCGAGGTCGGCCGGGTCGGTGCCGCGCTCAACCGGATGCTCACCCACGTCAGCGACGCGCTCGCCGCCCGGCATGCCAGTGAGACCCGGGTACGCCAGTTCGTCGCCGACGCCAGTCACGAGTTGCGCACCCCGCTCGCCGCCATCCGTGGCTACGCCGAGTTGACCCGCCGCAACCGCGAGCCGGTGCCGGCCGACGTGCTGCACGCGATCCGCCGGGTCGAATCCGAGAGCGCGCGGATGACCACGCTGGTCGAAGACCTGCTGCTGCTGGCCCGTCTCGACGCCGGCCGCCCGCTCGCCGCGGGTGCCGTCGACCTGACCGCGATGGTGGTCGACGCGGTTGGCGACGCGCACGTGGCCGGGCCCGACCACCACTGGCGGCTCGACCTGCCGCCCGAGGCGGTCCTGGTCGACGGCGACGCGCTGCGGCTGCACCAGGTGCTCGCCAACCTGCTGGCCAACGCCCGCACCCACACGCCACCGGGCAGCATCGTCGTCACCTCGCTGACCACCGACGCCGGGTCGGCGGTGCTCGTCGTCGCCGACGACGGCCCGGGCATCCCGGCCGACCAGCAGCGCGAGGTGTTCGAGCGGTTCGCCCGCGGCGACTCGTCGCGGTCCCGCGCGGCCGGCAGCACCGGGCTGGGTCTGGCGATCGTGGCCGCCGTCGTCGACGCGCACCGCGGCACGGTCACCGTCGACAGCGAGCCAGGACAGACCGTTTTCACCGTACGGCTGCCGCTGTTCACCGACGACGACCCGGAAACCGGACAACTCCCGCCCGGATGACGCCGCGCGCCCGCCCGGTTTGCCGGTTACGCCAGCCGGGTATCGCACCCGTGCGGGATATCGACGGAGGGGAGTGGCCGTGGCCCGTCGGAGCGTGACAGCAGGTATCGCGTGCGGCGTGGTGATCGGCGTCGTGCTCGGGATGTTCGTGTTCGACAACATGGCCATCGGCATCGCGATCGGCATCGGCATCGGCCTGGCCATCGGGATCGCGCTCGGCTTCGGCGAGGCGGGCGAGCCGGGCGAGGCGGTCGGCCCGGGCGGCCCGGGAGGGCCGGGCGGGCCGGGACGGCCGGGCGGGCCGGGCAACGCGCGCGAGGCCGGCGCCGGCGAGTGGTCCGAGCAGGACCCGTGACCTGTCATACCCGGGTGGGACGCTGACCGGCATGAGCGTGCAGGAGTCGGCCGCCACCCGCATCCCCGGCGCGGTCGTCTGGCAACGGAGGATGACCGGCCCG
Organism: Asanoa ferruginea; assembly: GCF_003387075.1. Taxonomy (NCBI): domain Bacteria; kingdom Bacillati; phylum Actinomycetota; class Actinomycetes; order Micromonosporales; family Micromonosporaceae; genus Asanoa; species Asanoa ferruginea. The sequence goes on along the minus strand of NZ_QUMQ01000001.1, from coordinate 8,206,356 downwards.
GCGCAGGCGCGCATCCTGCCCGACGGCTGCACCGACCTGATCTGGTCGAGCCGCACCGGGCTGCTGATCGCCGGCCCCGACACCACCGCCGACCTGGCCGAGCTCAGCGCCGGCGAGGTGATCGTCGGCCTGCGCTTCCCGCCCGGCACCGGCCCGGCCGTCTTCGGCGTGCCCGCGGCCGAGCTCACCGACCAGCGGGTGCCGCTCGACGCGCTCTGGCCGGCCGCGACCGTCCGCGAGATCGACGACGGCATGGCCGGCGGTGGCGGCGGCGACCTGCTCGACCGGGTCGCCGACGCGCGGCTGCGCGCGGCCGGCGGCCCCGACCCGCGGGCCCGCGTGGTCGCCAGCCGGCTGGCCGGCGGCGCGACGGTGGCGCAGACCGCGGCGACCATCGGGCTCAGCGCCCGGCACCTGCACCGGGCCAGCCGCGACCTGTTCGGCTACGGCCCCAAGACGCTGGCCCGCATCCTGCGGCTGCGCCGCGCGCTCGCGCTGCTGCGATCGGGGGTGCCGGCAGCTCTGGCGGCCGCCGAGGCCGGCTACGCCGACCAGCCGCACCTGTCGCGTGACGTGCGCGACCTGGCCGGCGTGCCGCTCGGCGACCTGCTTCAGCCGAGCGCGGCGAAAAGGTCGACCGCGTTGCCGTCGGGGTCGGTCAGGGTCGCATAGCGCTGGCCCCAGAAAGCGGCGAATGGCGCGAGGTGCCCGGTGTGCCCGTCCTTCGTCATCCGCGCATACGTCTCGTCGACCTCCGCCGGTGAGTCACACCGGAACGCGAGCGAGGCGCGGGCCGAGCCGCTCGGCGGCTGCCACGACGGGTCGAACGACCGGATCGTCTCGACGGTGTCGAAGGCCAACCGCAGGCCACCGGGCAGCGTGACCTCGGCGTGCGGCTCCTTGTCGGCCTCGGCGGGGATGTCCAGGCCGAGCGCGCGATAGAACGCGAGCGATCGCTCCATATCGGCCACGACCAGCCCGAACAGGTCAATGCGAAGTGTCATGCCGCCACCGTAGGACGGCCGGCGGGGGTGGGTCTTGAAGGAATCGGACCCGGCCATGTTGGACAAGACACGCCAGGGCACGCGCTCGGGACGCTGCGCCGATCCGATCTCAAGCGTAGGGTCGGGGCACGGCACGTGACAAACATCCGTCCGGGTGGAAAACGGGTGTTGTCCGCGTGATGACGCGGTGCCGGGGAGGACGGGGCAGTCAACACCGCGTGCTCAACCGACCGCGGGGGCGGTCGCACGAGCGCGGGTGGCAAAGAGGGAGGAGTGGGCGGGATGCAAACCCATCTGGCCTATCTGGACGCGGGGTCCGGCAGCCTGATCGTGCAGGCGCTGGTGGCCGGCACGGCCGGTGTGGTGGTGGCCGCCAAGCTCTACTGGCGACGGTTGAAGAGCGTGTTCCGCCGCAAGACGCCGGCTGAAGCGACAACGGCCGACCAGGACTGAGCGCTCGGTGACACCTGAAAACCCCCGGCCGCACGCCGAGCCGGGTTCTTTCCGCGACCCTCAGACCCGGGTCTTCTACTCGGGCGACGAGGTCCTGCGCGGTCTGGGTGCGCAGGCGGCGCAAGACTGGAAGGCGCTGCGGGCCAGCGACTTCTTCGCGCGCACCCAGACCGACGGCACGGTCACCGCGACCGACGAGGTCGACCGGGAACTGCCCGGCGAGCCCGGCACCTGGAGTGCCACGCTGCGCCACACGCCGATCCCGTTCGTGACCTATCCCTACGAGTGGTCGCACGCCATGCGGCAGGACGCCGCCCGGCTGCACCTCGACCTGCTGCGGCGCGCGTTGGCCGCCGGCTTCACGATGAAGGACGGCTCCGCCTACAACCTGCAGTGGCGGGGAGCGGCGCCCGAGTTCATCGACATCGGCTCGTTCGAGCCGGCCCGGCCGGGCGAGCCGTGGGCCGGCTACCGGCAGTTCTGCCAGACGTTGCTCTACCCGCTGATGCTCCAGGCGCATCTCGACCTCGACCCGCGGCCGCTGCTGCGGGCCCAGATCGACGGCGTCGAGCCGGCGCAGATGCGCCGCCTCTTCGGCGGCACCAGGCGGCTGGCGGCGGGCGTGCTCAAGCACGTGCACCTGCACGACAGCATCCAGTCGCGCAACGCCGACCGGAGCACCGGCGCGGTCCGTGAGCAGCTCCGCGACGCCGGCTTCAACAGCGAGCTGGTCGCGGCCGCCGCGCGGGCGATGGCCAAGCTGGTCGACAAGCTCGACTGGGCGCCGCCGGCCACACACTGGGGCGGCTACCGGGAGACGTGCAGCTACTCCGACGACGACCGGGCGGCCAAGGCCCGCTTCGTCGACGCGGCGCTCGACGCCGCCGACCGCACCGACCTGGTGCTCGACCTGGGTGCCAACGATGGCGTGTTCGCCCGGCAGGCGGCCGCCAAGGCCGGCTACGTGGTCGCCGTCGAGGCCGATCCCGCGGTCGTCGACACGCTCTACCGCCAGCTCCGCGCCGACGGCGAGAAGCGCATCCTGCCGATCGTGATGGACCTCGCCGACCCTTCGCCGGGCGGCGGCTGGGCCGGCGTCGAGCGGGCCGGGTTCGCCGCCCGCGCCGCCAAGGCCGACGTCGCGCTGGCCCTGGCGCTCGTGCACCACCTGGCGATCGGGCGCAACGTGCCGCTGCCGGCGATCGTCGACTGGCTGGCCGGGATGGGCCGGCACGTGGTCGTCGAGTTCGTGCACGCCGAAGACCCGATGGCGCGGCGGTTGCTGGCCAACAAGCCCGACGGGCTGTTCCCCGACTACCACGTCGAGACGTTCGTCCGGCTGCTCGGGGAGCGCTTCGACATCGCGCGGCGGGAGACGTTGCCGGGCGGCACTCGTACCCTGATCGCGGGTGTCCGGCGTGACTGAAGCGGCGGCCGCGCCGCACCAGGTCCGGGTCTGGGCCCGGGGAGAGCTCGCACCGCTGCTGGAGATCATCGCCCTGTGCGGGCTGGCGATCGCCCAGCCGCTGCTCGACGTGACCGGCCGGAGTCCCGACTTCTTCCTCTTCTACGGCGCCGGCCGGGGCGACATCCTGCTGCTGGTCGCGCTGGTCACGGTCGTGCCGCCGGCCGTGCTCTGGACGCTCGGCGCGCTGACCGGGCTGGTCGGGCCGCGCACCCGGAAGATCACCCATACCGTCACCGTCGGCCTGCTGGTCGCCGCGATCTCCGTGCAGGTCGGCAAGAAACTGCTGCCCATGCGCGGCCTGCCGCTGGCGGTGCTGGGGCTCGCGGTCGGTGCCGCGATCGCCTACGCCTACTGGCGCTGGCGGGTGCCGGGCCAGCTCATGCGGATCGCCTCGCTGGGCCCGCTGGTGTTCGTCGCGCTGTTCGCGTTCGCGTCGCCGACCTCGGCCGTGGTGCTGCCGTCGGCCGCGCTGTCGGCACGCTCCGACGTCACCAGCACCAAGGCCAGCCACCCGCCGGTGGTGATGCTCATGCTCGACGAGTTTCCGCTGGTCTCGCTGCTCGGGCCCGACGGGCGGATCGACAGCGCGAAATACCCCAACATCGCGGCGCTGGCCGGCGGCTCGACCTGGTATCGCAACGCGACCGGGGTGAGCGGCTGGACCCCGTACGCGATGCCCGCGATGTTGACCGGTCGTTATCCGGCCAAAGAGGTCGCCCCGCACTACGCGGCCTATCCCGACAACCTCTTCACGTTGCTCGGCGGCACCTACGACACCAATGTGCAGGAGACCATCACCGAGTTGTGCCCGCCCAGCGAGTGTGGCGACGCGGTGAAGCACGACGGCGGAATGAAAGCGTTGCTCCGCGAGGTGGCCGGCGTGCTGGGCCAGATCGCCTCGCCGCGCGACGAGCCGGCCGACGACCCGGAGGCGACCTACCGCGAGTCGACGATCGCCGAGGCGCGCTCGGGTGTGGCGCCCGGCGACCCGAAGTTCCGCTGGGACAGCCTCGACGACAACCAGCCGTCCCGGTTCACCACGTTCCTCGACGGGCTGGTGCCGACCCAGCGGCCCGAGTTGCATTTCCTGCACCTGCTGATGCCGCACACGCCGTGGAACTATCTGCCCTCCGGCACGCGTTACGAGGCGCCGGAAGACTTCCCGCTCGACGGCCCCGGCTGGGTGGAGACCGCCCGCGACCGGCACCTGGCCCAGGTCGGCTACACCGACCTGCTGGTCGGCAAGATGATCGAGCGGATGAAGCAGACCGGCCTGTGGGACAAGGCGGTCGTCGTGGTGACCGCCGACCACGGTGTCTCCTTCACCCTCGACCACCAGGGCCGGGGGATGGGCGCGGTGACCGCGTCGCCCGAAGAGGTGCTCTGGGTGCCGCTGTTCATCAAGTCGCCGGGCCAGCAGGCCGGCGCGGTCGACGACCGCAACTGGCAACACGTCGACCTGCTGCCGACGGTCGCCGAGATGGCCGGTGTCACGGTGCCGTGGCAGGTCGACGGTCGCCCGGTGTCGGCACCGCCGCGAACCACCCCTGACCACACATACTGCGATCTGCCTGGCAAACCCGTGCAAATCTCCGATACGAGCACGTTCCAGAAGATCATCTCTGGCCAGGCGGGCCCGCACATGGCCCCCAGAACCCGGCCGGACCTGGTCGGCCGGCGGGTCGACACGCTCACGGTCAGCGAGGGCGCCGGGCCCAACATCAAGGTCGACGACGCCGACGCGTTCGCCGACGTCGAGCCGGAGACCGGCACGATCCCCGCGCTGGTCTACGGCGAGCTGCCCAGCAAGATCCGCGACGGCACGCCGATCGCGATCGCCGTCAACGGGAAGATCGGCGCGGTCACCCAGGCGACCTGGGCCGACAAGAAGGGCCGCCGGTTCGCGGCGCTCGTCCCCGACGAGACGCTCTTCGTGCCCGGCGCCAACACGTTGACGATCTACGAAGTTGCTGGCGGAGAGCTCAAGCGACTCCCGACCGCCTGATCGACCGCTCAGGTGTGGCAAATCCCTCGTCGCCGGGGACCTGGGCGCGATTCCGGCGGATCATGTCGAACGATTACCGTTGTACTGAGGCGTAACAACGACGCGACATCCCCCCACCCGTCAAAAGCGAGGACCTGATGACCGATGTCAAGCTAGACCACCCGGCCGGGCAGCTCTCGATGGCGGTACGACCGGCCGTGGAGGGCCCCGCGGGCCTCGACGTCGGCGCGCTGCTGAAAGAGACCGGATATGTCACCTATGACCCGGGTTTCGTCAACACTGCCGCGACCTCGTCGGAGATCACCTATATCGACGGCGACGAGGGGATCCTCCGCTACCGCGGCTACCCGATCGAGCAGCTCGCCGAGCACTCCTCGTTCCTCGAGGTCACCTACCTGCTGATCTACGGCGAGCTGCCGACCGCCGACCAGCTCGGTGAGTTCACCGACAAGATCCGCCTGCACACGCTCCTGCACGAGGACTTCCGCGGCTTCTTCGACGGCTTCCCGCGCGACGCGCACCCGATGCCGGTGCTCTCCTCCGCGGTCAGCGCGCTGTCGACCTTCTACCAGGACAGCCTCGACCCGTTCGACCGCGACCAGGTCGAGATCTCCACGATCCGGATGCTGGCCAAGGTGCCGACGATCGCGTCCTACGCCTACAAGAAGTCGATCGGCCAGCCGCTGCTCTACCCGGACAACTCCCTCGGCTACGTCGAAGACTTCCTGCGGATGACCTTCGGCGTCCCGGCGACCAAATACGAGGTCGACCCGGTCATGGCCAAGGCGCTCGACATGCTCTTCATCCTGCACGCCGACCACGAGCAGAACTGCTCGACCTCGACCGTACGGTTGGTCGGCTCGGCCAACGCCAACCTGTTCGTCTCGGTCGCGGCCGGCGTCAACGCGCTGATGGGCCCGCTGCACGGCGGTGCCAACCAGGCCGTGCTGGAGATGCTCGACCAGATCCAGCGCGACGGCGGCGACGTCAAGGCGTTCGTCAACAAGGTCAAGAACCGCGAGGCCGGCGTCAAGCTGATGGGCTTCGGCCACCGGGTCTACAAGAACTACGACCCGCGCGCGGCGATCGTGAAGAAGTCGGCGCAGGACGTGCTCTCCCGCATGTCGAAGGCCGACCCGCTACTCGACCTCGCGATGCAGCTCGAGGAGATCGCGCTGGCCGACGACTTCTTCGTGTCGCGCAAGCTCTACCCCAACGTCGACTTCTACACCGGCCTGATCTACAAGGCGATGGGCTTCCCGACGAAGATGTTCACCGTGCTGTTCGCGCTGGGCCGGCTGCCCGGGTGGATAGCGCAGTGGCGCGAGATGATCGCCGACCCGGCCACCAAGATCGGCCGCCCGCGGCAGCTCTACACCGGCGCCGCACAGCGTGACTTCGTGGGCATCGACCAGCGCTGACGGTATTCTGGAAAGATCCGGCAAAGCGCTCGACGAGGTCGTCAACGGACGACCCGCTGGATTGACGCTACCGTCGGTGGGGCAATAGGCGGCACCGGCCGGGATCCGGCCGGTGCCGCTCTGACACCGCCAACAGGAGGCTGCGTCACATGCAGGTCTGGCCTGGCCAGCGATATCCGCTCGGTGCCACCTATGACGGCACCGGCACCAACTTCGCGATCTTCTCGGAGGTCGCGGAGGGGGTCGAGCTGTGCCTGTTCGACGAGTGGGGGCTCGGCAACGAGCGCCGGGTCAGCATGCAGGAGGTCGACGCCTACGTCTGGCACGCCTACCTGCCCGGCGTCGAGCCGGGCCAGCGTTACGGCTACCGGGTGCACGGGCGCTACGACCCCCGCGCGGGGCTGCGCTGCAACCCCAACAAGCTGCTGCTCGACCCCTACGCCAAGGCGATCGACGACGACGTCAACTGGGACCCGGCGGTCTACGACTACGACTTCGACGACCCCGACCGGATGTCGACCACCGACTCGGCGCCGTTCGTGCCCAAGGCCGTCGTCGTCAACCCCTTCTTCGACTGGGGCAACGACCGGCCGCCACGGACGCCCTACCACGAGTCGGTCATCTACGAGGCACACGTCAAGGGGCTGACCCGCAAGCACCCGGCGGTCCCCGACGAGCTGCGCGGCACCTACGCCGGAATCGGTCATCCCGCGGTCGTCGACCATCTCAAGAAGATGGGCGTGACCGCCCTCGAGTTGATGCCCGTGCACCAGTTCGTGCACGACAACCGGCTGGTCGACCTCGGGATGCGCAACTACTGGGGCTACAACACCATCGGCTTCTTCGCGCCCTACCACGGCTACTCGGCGATGGGCCGGCTCGGCCAGCAGGTGCAGGAGTTCCGCGGCATGGTCAAGACCCTGCACGCGGCCGGCATCGAGGTGATCCTCGACGTGGTCTACAACCACACCGCCGAGGGCAACCACCTGGGCCCGACGCTGGGCTTCAAGGGCATCGACAACCCGAGCTACTACCGGCTCTCCGACCAGGACCGGCGCTACTACGTCGACTACACCGGCACCGGCAACAGCCTCAACATGCGGCAGCCGCACTCGCTCCAACTGATCATGGACTCGCTCCGCTACTGGGTCGAGGAGATGCACGTCGACGGCTTCCGGTTCGACCTGGCCGCGACCCTGGCCCGCGAGTTCTACGAGGTCGACCGCCTGTCGACATTCTTCGAGGTGGTGCAGCAGGACCCGGTGGTCAGCCAGGTCAAGCTGATCGCCGAGCCGTGGGACATCGGCCCCGGCGGCTACCAGGTCGGCAACTTCCCGCCGGTGTGGACCGAGTGGAACGGCAAATACCGCGACACCGTCCGCGACTTCTGGCGCGGCGAGCCGGCGACGCTGGCCGAGTTCGCCTCCCGGATCTCCGGCTCGGCCGACCTCTACCAAGACGACGGCCGCCGGCCGTTCCACAGCATCAACTTCGTCACCTGCCACGACGGCTTCACCCTCAATGACCTGGTGTCCTACAACGACAAGCACAACGACGCCAACGGCGAGGACAACCGCGACGGCGAGAGCCACAACCGGTCGTGGAACTCCGGCGTCGAGGGGCCGACCGACAACCCCGGCGTGCTCGCCCTGCGGGCCCGGCAGCGCCGCAACTTCCTCGCCACCCTGCTGCTCTCCCAGGGCGTGCCGATGATCGGGCACGGCGACGAGTTGGGCCGCACGCAACACGGCAACAACAACGCCTACTGCCAGGACAACGAGCTGAGCTGGGTCGACTGGGAACACGTCGACGAGCACCTGCTGGCCTTCGTCCGCAAGCTCACCGCTTTCCGGGCCAGCCACCGGGTGTTCCGCCGCCGCCGGTTCTTCACCGGCCTGCCGGTGCAGACCCGCAGCGCCGGCGCACCGCTGCCCGACCTCGCCTGGTTCACCCCCGACGGGCGGGAGATGACCCAGCAGGACTGGGACAACCACTTCGGCCGCGCGGTGATGCTCTTCGTCAACGGCGAGGGCATCCGCGAACGCGGCCAATACGGCCAGCGGCACGTCGACGACTCGTTCCTGCTCTGCTTCAACGCACACGACGACGGTCTGCGGTTCACCGTCCCCGGGCACGAATATGGGCAGAAATGGGAAGCCGTGATCAGTACCGCCGAATATCCGGGGGAGACCCAACAGGTGATGGAAGCCGGGGCGTCGATCCTGGTCCCGGACCGGTCCCTCGTCGTGCTCGACCGATCGGTCTGAGGTCACCGGGATGGCGACGCCGACCGGGACCTACCGCGTGCAGATCCGCCCCGACTTCACCTTCGACGACACCGCCGCCCTCGCCGGCTACCTGGCCGACCTCGGTGCCAGCCACCTCTACAGCGCGCCGCTGCTGACCGCCGCGCCCGGCTCGGCGCACAACTACGACGTGGTCGACCACCGCCACGCCAACCCGCAGCTCGGCGGCGAGGCCGGTCGGCTGCGGCTGGTCGCCGCGCTGCGCGCCGCCAAGCTGGGCTTCGTCGTCGACATCGTGCCCAACCACGCGGGCATCGCCGTCCCGGCGGCCAATCCGGCGTGGTGGGACGTGCTGACCAACGGGCGGGACTCGGCGTACGCCTCCTGGTTCGATATCGATTGGTCCCGGGACCGGATCCTGGTGCCGGTCCTGGGCGACGACGGCGATCTCGACGCCCTCCGGATCGAAGACGGCGAGCTGCGCTACTACGACCACCGTTATCCGATCGCGCCGGGCACCGGTGCCGGCACCCCGCGCGAGGTGCACGCCCGGCAGCACTACGAGCTGGTCGGCTGGCGGCGCGGCGATGCCGAGCTCAACTACCGGCGCTTCTTCGCGATCAGCGACCTGGCCGGGCTGCGGGTGGAAGACCAGGCGGTGTTCGACGCGACGCACGCCGAGGTGCTGCGCTGGCTCGACGCCGGCGAGATCGACGGGATCAGGGTCGACCACCCCGACGGGCTGCGCGACCCGGTCGGCTACCTGACGCGGCTCCGCGGGGCGGCCCTGGGCGCGTGGTTGATCATCGAAAAGATTCTGGAGTACGGGGAGGAGCTGCTCGCCTGGCCCGTCGACGGCACCACCGGTTACGACGCGCTGCGTGAGGTCTGCGGCCTGTTCGTCGACCCGGCCGGGGAGGCGGCGTTCACCGCGCTGGACACGTCGCTGACCGGCGTCGCGGTGTCCTGGCCCGAGCTGACCCACGCCTGCAAGCTCGAGGTCGCACACCGGATGTTCCCGGCCGAGCTGCACCGGCTGTCCGCACTGGTCCCCACGCTGCCCGACGCCGCCGCCGGGCTCGCCGAGCTGGCGGCCAACTTCCCGGTCTACCGGTCCTACGGTGCCGACGGCCTGCGCCACCTGGCCCGCGCCCGATCCGAGGCCGGCCGGCGGCGCCCCGACCTCACACCGACGCTCGACGCGCTGACCGCCCGGCTGCGCGACCCCGACGACGAGCTGGCGCAGCGCTTCTCCCAGCTCACCGGCGCGGTGATGGCCAAGGGCGTGGAAGACACCGCCTACTACCGGTGGACCCGGTTCGTCGCGCTCAACGAGGTCGGCGGTGCGCCGGAGCGGTTCGGCGTCGGGCTCGGCGAGTTCCACGGCGCCGCGGCGCGCCGGCACCGGCGCTGGCCGCGCGGGATGACCGCCCTTTCCACCCACGACACCAAACGCGGTGAGGACGTACGCGCGCGGCTGGCCGTGCTCGCGGAGGTGCCGGACCGCTGGGCGCGGGCGCTCGGATCGTGGATGTCCGCGGCGCCGCTGCCCGACCCGGCGTGTGCGCACCTGCTCTGGCAGACCGTCGCGGGAGCGTGGCCCATCTCTCGGGAGCGGTTGCACGCCTATCTGGAAAAGGCCGCCAGGGAAGCCTCGGTGTCGACCAGTTGGGCGTCGCCGTCCGCCTCGTTCGAGGGCGCCTTGCACGCCGTGGTCGACCGCATCTACGACGACCCGGCTCTGAACGCGGCGGTGTCGACGTTCGCCGCCGAGATCACTCCCGCCGGCTGGTCCAACGCGCTCGGGCAGAAGCTGGTGCAGCTCACCATGCCCGGCGTGCCCGACGTCTACCAGGGCACCGAGCTCTGGGAGAACTCGCTGGTCGATCCCGACAACCGGCGGCCGGTCGACTTCGCCGCGCGGGCGGCTCTGCTGGAGCGGATCGATCGCGGGTGGCAGCCGCCGGTCGACGCGTCCGGCGCGGCGAAGCTGCTGGTTGTCTCGCGAGCGCTGCGGCTGCGCCGCGACCGGCCCGACCTGTTCACCGGCTACCGGCAGCTACCCGTGTTCGGCCCGGCGGCCGACCATGTGGTCGCGTTCGACCGCGGCGGCGCGATCGCGGTGGCCACCCGGCTGCCCGTCGGGCTGTCCTTGCGTGGCGGCTGGGACACCACGTATCTGACCCTTCCGGGCAATTCTTCCGTTCCTGATGACTCTGCGTCTTCGCGGCGTTTTACGGATTCGTTCACCGGACGGGCTTACAGTGGACCCCGGCTACCGGTGTCTGACCTGCTCGTCAGCTATCCGGTCGCACTGCTGACCCCCGCCGAAACCGTGGTGGCGCCGTGACTGTGTTCTCTGTGTGGGCCCCGGACGTGTCGCGTGTGCGGGTGCGCTTGGATTCTGGCGATCTTGCGCTTTCGCTGGATGCCTCCCGGCCCGGCTGGTGGACGCTCGACGTGCCGTCCGCCGGTCCCGGCACCGACTACGCCTACCTGCTCGGCGATGACGACCAGCCGTTGCCCGACCCCCGCTCGGCCTGGCAGCCGGCCGGGGTGCACGGCTTCAGCCGGGTCTACGACCAGTCGGCCTACCAGTGGGCTGACGTTTCCTGGACGGGCCGGCAGCTGCCTGGCAGCGTGCTCTACGAGCTGCACATCGGCACGTTCACTCCGGAAGGCACCTTCGACGCGGCGATCGAGCGCCTCGACCACCTGGTCCGCCTCGGCGTCGACCTGGTCGAGTTGCTCCCGGTCAACGCGTTCAACGGCGACCACAACTGGGGCTACGACGGCGTCTGCTGGTTCGCGCCGCAGGAGTCCTACGGCGGTCCCGATGGCCTGAAGCGCTTCGTCGACGCCTGCCACCAGCGCGGCCTGGGGGTGGTCCTCGACGTCGTCTACAACCATTTCGGCCCTTCGGGGGCCTACGCGCCGATGTTCGGTCCCTACCTGTCCGAGGGCCCGGGCACCAGCTGGGGCTCCTCGGTCAACCTCGACGGGCCGCTGTCGGGCGAGGTCCGCGCCTACATCGTCGACAGCGTGACGGGCTGGCTGCGCGACTACCACGTCGACGGCCTGCGGCTAGACGCCGTGCACGCCTTGGTCGACCGCGGCGCCACCCACCTGCTGGAGGAACTGGCGGTCGCGGTCGACGCCCTGTCCGCCCACGTGGGCCGCCCGTTGTCGCTGATCGCCGAGTCCGACCTCAACGACCCGAAACTGATCACCGCCCGCGAGGGCGGCGGCTACGGTCTGACCGGTCAGTGGAACGACGACGCCCACCACGCGCTGCACACGCTGCTGACGGGGGAGCGGCAGGGCTACTACGCCGACTTCGGCTCGCTCCAGACCCTCTCGGACGTGCTGACCGGAGCCTTCTTCCACGCCGGCACCTGGTCGTCGTTCCGCCAGCGGGTGCACGGCCGCCCGGTCGACCGGACCCGGGTCCCCGGTTACCGCTTCGTCGCCTACCTGCAAAACCACGACCAGATCGGCAACCGCGCAATAGGCGACCGCTTGTCGGCGTCGCTGTCGCCGGGCCTGCTGCGGGTCGGGGCAACGCTGCTGTTCACGGCCCCCTTCACCCCGATGCTGTTCATGGGCGAGGAGTGGGGCGCCACCACCCCGTGGCAGTTCTTCACCAGCCACCCGGAGCCGGAGTTGGCCGCCGCGGTGGCCACGGGCCGCCGCCGCGAGTTCGCGTCACACGGCTGGCCCGAGGGCGACGTGCCCGACCCGCAGGACCCGGCGACCTATCTGCGGTCACGGCTGGACTGGGCCGAGCTCGACAAGCCCGACCATGCGGAAATCCTGGATTTCTATACGCGCCTGATCGCCCTGCGCAAGGCGACCCCCGACCTGTCCGACCCCCGTTTGGACAAGATCGAGGTAACCCACGGCGACCAGTGGCTGGTCATGCACCGAGGTTCGGTAGCGGTGGCAGCCAACCTGGCCGGCAAACCCCAACGCATCACAGTGCCGGGCTTCATCCGCTCAGTCCTGATGGCAACAGAATCCGGTGCGACGGTCATGCGTGACGGCATCCAACTCCCGGCCGAATCGGCAGTCGTCGTCGCCCTCGCGTAGGCGTCCACCATCTGGCCAAGGGACCAAGCGAAGAATCAGGTGAGCGCGGGCCTGCTCGAACATGCGGAACGCCACGCACGCGACCGCACTGGACCGTGGGTCATCGGCGGCAAACGTTGCGACGGGGTCGGGAAGGCCGGCGTTTCAACGTCAGCAACGAGAGGGAGTTCGCTCATCAACTGACCTGGAGCGCGTCTCTCGGATGGCAGATGGGCGCCAGCAGACCGGCGGTGCGCCGCGGTTCGACGCGGACCATCAACGATCTCGCGACCAGATGACCAGAGGCGCATCGGCGTTGGGTAGCCGAGGTGTGCGCTCGACGGCTGTTCGCCAACGCGTTTCCGGCCACCGTGTCCGCGCCATTGATTTTGCATTATCGAAAACCTCTGGCGGGGCAGATTTTCAGCAGTTGATCAGAGATAATTGATGCATGCGGCAGCTCCAATTCTTTACCACAAAGGAGCTAGCCGTGATGCGCGACCGCACCGCGGCCCGCAATTATTCGCCTGCGGGTGAGGAGTTCCGTCGTGAGCATCAGCGCCATCGTGCCTGGGGCTTGACCCAACGGCAGGCCGAGCGCCTGCGCCACGCCACTGACCGCGACCCCCGCGCACCAGCTGCTGGCGAAAGCTCGCCAGAGCCCGTCTCCCCGACAGCCACGCCGCTCCACCGCGCGGTGCGCCCGACCACGAACCCAGGCGTCATCGCAGGTCAGGGCGACTCGGGCGGTGCGAAGCCCATGACCGACCAACCGCGCACGCAGGCAAGGGGATCATCGCAGCCGGCCGCGGAGGCATCGACTGGGCCCGAGGGAGCGGCGCCGTCGCGACCGTCGCGAAATGCACCGATGTCCCGAGAAAAGAAAGCCAAGAATCGGCCCGAAATGCCGATAGGGGATTGTCGAAGCCGACCACACTGGCCCCGACCAAGCGACCAAAGACGCACCCTCGCGCGCGGCGGGAAATGCGCTTCCTCGGCCGAGCGAAAGACGCACCGGCGTTCTCAACACGATATCCGCTATCGCGCTCAATCGGGAACGCACCGACGCGGGCCGCCGGATAACGACGATCAAAGGCCGGCCCCACCTGCGCTCGCCGGTCTGGGACTGCACATCGGCATGGCGGCGGCCAACTTGATCCGGCGGGTGTTGCCGTCGATGCAGTTGCCGTGGTCGCCGGTGCGCGCCGACTTGCACACGGCGTCGAAGCGGCCGCCGATGATCGGGTCACACAGGTCCGAGATCCCGCACGACGTTGAGACGGCCGACGGACTCCTCCATGCGGTGCTCGACCGCGCCGATCTGCAGGAGCTGGTCGATCGGCATCACCGCGCGAGATATTCCGGGTTCATCGGTTTGGGTGATCTAGTGCCGCTCGCCGAGGTGTGACGCGGCTCTCGCCCGAGCTGTCGATTTCGGCCCAGCCGGGTTCGTCGGTGCGGCAAAGGGGTTCCATCCAGGGCCCCTACCCGGGGAAGGTGTGTCTCATGGCGAAATACATGCTGCTCATCTACGGCGACGCCGAGCAGTGGGAATCCATGACGCCCGAGCAGGGCGCGGCGCATGACGCCGCCCATGTCGCGTTCCGCGACAGTGCCGGTGTGCAAATCATCGGGGGGCACGAGCTCGTGTCGTCGCCCGTGGCGACCTCACTGCGGGCCGACGCCGCCGGAGACGTGATGCTGACCGACGGGCCGTTCCTGGAGACCAAAGAGGCGCTCGGCGGCTACTACCTGCTCGAGGCCGACGATCTCGATCAGGTGGTCAAGCTGGCCTCGCTGCTGCCCGAGGTGCGGGCCGGGCACAGCGGGGTCGAGATCCGTCCGGTGCTCGAGCACGAATGACCGACGCGGTCGGCGCGGCGGTGGCGTTGGCCCACCGCCGCGAGTGGGCGCAGGTCCTCGCCACCACGGCGCAGGCCACCGGTGACCTCGATCTCGCCGAGGAGTGTGCCCAGGACGCGTTCGCGCGGGCGCTCAAAACCTGGCCCCAGACCGGCATTCCGGACCGGCCTGGCGCCTGGCTCACCCAGGTCGCCCGCAATCAGGCCCGCGACGAGTTGCGCCGGCGGGAGGCGTTCCGGCGGCGGATGCCGCTGCTTGTCACCGACGAGGCCGCCGCGGGGCCGGATGCCGGGCTCGACGACGACCGGCTGCGGCTGATCTTCACCTGCTGCCACCCTGCCCTGGCGCGCGAGGCCCAGGCCGCGCTGACCCTGCGGCTGGTCTGCGGGCTCTCGACGAGTGAGGTGGCCCGGGCCTTTCTGGTGTCGCCGGCGACCATGGGCGCGCGGATCACCCGGGCCAAGAAGAAGATCGCCGAGGCCCGGATCCCTTACCGCGCCCCGGCGCCCGACCAGCTCGGCGCGCGGGTCGGTGTCGTGCTCGAGGTGGTCCAGCTCATCTTCACGACCGGGCACACGGCGCCCGCGGGTCCCCGGCTGATCCGGCACGACCTGCTCGACCGCGCCCTTGATCTCGGGCGGCTGCTGCACCTGCTGATGCCCACCGACGCCGAGGTCAGCGCCCAACTCGCGCTGATGCTGCTGATCGACGCCCGGTCGGCCAGCCGGGTCGGCGATGACGGCCGCCTGCTGCTGCTCGAAGAGCAGGACCGCTCCCGCTGGGACACCGACCAGATCAACGAGGGCGTCGCCCTGCTGGTGCGCGCACTCCGACACCACAACCCCAGCCGCTACGCGCTCCAGGCCGCCATCGCCGCCGTGCACGCCGAGGCGAAGACCTGGGCAGACACCGACTGGCCGGCGATCGTCGCCCTCTACGACCGGCTGCTGACGCTCTGGCCCTCGAAGGTCGTCGCGCTCAACCGGGCGGCGGCGATCGGCATGCGTGACGGGCCACATGCGGGACTAGAGCAACTCGACCCGCTGCTCGCCGATCCCACCCTCGCCACCTACCCCTACCTCAGCGCCGCCCGCGCCGACTTTCTCCGCCAGCTGCGCGAATGGGACAAGGCCGCGGCGGCGTACGAGGAAGCCATCGCCCTTACCGGCAACGACCCCGAGCGCCGCTTCCTCACCGAGCGGCTCGAAGCCGTGCGCCGGGCCTCCGCGTAGTCAACGCGTCAAGAAAGCATCAGGCCGCGTATGGAAAGCGTCTGAGCCAGTTCCCTCACGCCCGCTTCGGCGTTTCGATGCCTCCGGCGCCTGTCCGTTGTCGAGGGCCGCCCCGGTTTCGATGAATAGGAGTTACGCACGTGCATGACGTGCTGTTCGTACTCGTGACGGTGGCCTTCTTCGCCATCCTCGCGCTGGTGGTGCGAGGGGTGGAGAAGCTGTGAGCGCCGTCAACCTGATCGGCCTGATCGTTTCGGCCGCGCTCGCGGTGTTCCTGCTCGCCGCACTGCTGTTCCCGGAGCGTTTCTGATGAGCATGACTGTCGCGGGCATACTGTTCATCGTTTCGCTCCTGGTCGCCCTGGCGGTCGCCTACCGCTACTTCGGCGACTACATGTACCGGGTGGTGGTCGGGGCCAAGCACTCCGTCGTCGAGCGCGGCATCTACCGGGTGCTGAGGGTCAACCCCGAAGGCGAGCAGACCTGGAAGGCGTACGCCGGAAGCCTGTTGGCGTTCTCCGCGCTCTCGATCCTGTTCCTCTACGCGCTGCTGCGCCTACAGGGCGTGCTCTGGGACAACCCGAAGTTCCCGGGCGTCACCGACCACATCGCCTGGAACACGGCGGTCTCGTTCGTGACCAACACGAACTGGCAGGCCTACTCGGGTGAGTCGACCATGACCCACCTGTCGCAAATGGGCGGCCTGGCGGTGCAGAACTTCGTGTCGGCCAGCGTCGGCATCGCGGTCGCGGTGGCCCTCGTTCGCGGGTTCGCCCGGCGCAAGAGCGGCACGCTTGGCAACTTCTGGGTCGACCTGACCCGGATCACGCTGCGCATCCTGCTGCCCGTCGCGGTGGTCGCCACCGTCGCGCTGATCATCGGCGGCGTCGTGCAGAACTTCTCCGGCGGTCACGACGTGTCCACGCTGACCGGCGGGTCGCAGACCCTGACCGGCGGGCCGGTGGCCAGCCAGGAGGTCATCAAGGAACTGGGCACCAACGGCGGCGGCTACATGAACGCCAACAGCGCCCACCCGTTCGAGAACCCCACGCCGTGGACCGACTGGATCGAGCTGTTCCTGATCCTGCTGATCCCGGTCAGCATGCCGCGGGTGTTCGGCCGGATGGTCGGTCAGAACCGCCAGGGGTACGCGATCCTCGCGGTGATGGGCATCCTGGCCATCGCCAGCATCGGCCTGACCAACGCGTTCGAGCTCGCCGGCAACGGCACGGTCCCGCACGCGGTCGGCGCGGCGCTGGAGGGCAAGGAGATCCGGTTCGGGACGTCGAACTCGGCGACCTTCGGCGCGATAACCACGCTGACGTCGACGGGTGCGGTCAACTCGTTCCACGACTCCTACACGTCGCTCGGCGGCATGATGCCGATGATCAACATGATGCTCGGCGAGGTCGCGCCCGGCGGTGTCGGCGCGGGTCTCTACGGCATGCTCGTGCTCGCCGTGATCACGGTCTTCGTCGCCGGCCTGATGGTCGGTCGTACGCCGGAATATCTCGGCAAGAAGATCGGGTCCCGTGAGATCAAGTTCGCGTCGCTCTACTTCCTGATCACACCGGCGGTGGTGCTGATAGGTGTGGCGGCGGCGATGGCGACGTCGAACCACACGACGATGCTCAACGTCGGTCCACACGGCTTCTCCGAGGTGCTCTACGCGTTCACCTCGGCCGCCAACAACAACGGTTCGGCGTTCGCCGGCATCACCGTCAACACCGGCTGGTGGGACAACGCGCTCGGCTTCGCTATGCTGCTCGGCCGCTTCCTGCCGATCATCATGGTGCTCGGCCTCGCGGGCGCGCTGGCCAGACAGCAACCGGTGCCCGAGTCGAAGGGCACGTTGCCGACGCACCGGCCGCTCTTCGTCGCGATGCTCGTCGGCGTGACGGTGGTCCTGGTGGCCCTGACGTTCCTGCCCGCCCTCGCTCTCGGCCCGCTGGCCGAGGGTCTCTGAGCCGCCGTCCACAAAGGATTCTGGAGATGACTGCAACAACAACGGCGGCCGCACCGACTGCGGCGCCGCGCCGGATCGGCGGCGGCCTGCTCGACCCCAAGCAGCTATGGACGTCGCTGCCCGACGCGACCCGCAAGCTCGACCCGCGCACCCTGTGGCGCAACCCGGTGATGTTCATCGTCGAGGTGGGCGCGGTGTTCACCACCGTGCTCGCGATCACCGACCCGACGCTGTTCGCCTGGCTGATCACGGTCTGGCTCTGGCTCACCGTGATCTTCGCGAACCTCGCCGAAGCCGTCGCCGAGGGGCGAGGCAAGGCGCAGGCCGCCACGCTCCGGGCGGCCAAGCGGGACACGATGGCCACCCGGCTGACCGGCTGGGAGCCGGGCACACCGACGTCGCGCTACCGCGACGAGGTGGTGTCGGCCGGCGAGCTTCGACAGGGCGACATCGTCGTCGTCGAGGCAGGCCAGACGATCCCCGGCGACGGTGACGTCGTCGAGGGCATCGCCAGCGTCGACGAGTCGGCGATCACCGGCGAGTCGGCACCGGTTATCCGCGAGTCCGGCGGCGACCGCAGCGCGGTCACCGGCGGCACCAAGGTGCTCTCCGACCGGATCGTCGTCAAGATCACCCAGAAGCCGGGCGAGAGCTTCATCGACCGCATGATCGCGCTGGTCGAAGGTGCCACCCGGCAGAAGACGCCCAACGAGATCGCGCTCAACATCCTGCTGGCCGCGCTGACCATCATCTTCCTGCTCTCGGTGGTCACCCTCCAGCCGATGGCGATCTTCGCGAAGGCGTTCCAGGGCGCCGCGCCGGACACCCAGTCGCTCAACGCCGACGGCATCTCCGGGATCGTCCTGATCTCGCTGCTGGTCTGCCTGATCCCGACCACGATCGGCGCGCTGCTCTCGGCGATCGGCATCGCCGGCATGGACCGGCTGGTGCAGCGCAACGTGCTGGCCATGTCCGGCCGGGCCGTCGAGGCCGCCGGCGACGTCAACACCCTGCTGCTCGACAAGACCGGCACGATCACCCTGGGCAACCGCCAGGCATCGGAGTTCCTGCCGGTCGAAGGGGTCACCGCGGAGACGCTCGCCGACGCGGCGCAACTCTCCAGCCTCGCCGACGAGACCCCCGAGGGTCGCTCGATCGTCGTGCTCGCCAAGCAGGACTACGGCCTGCGGGCGCGCGAGGAGGGCGTGATGCCCAACGCCCAGTTCGTGGCGTTCAGCGCCGAGACGCGAATGTCCGGTGTGGACCTGACCGACCGTCGGATCCGCAAGGGTGCGGCGTCGGCGGTGATGAAGTGGGTACGCGAGAACGGTGGCCACCCCACCGAGGAGGTCGGCGAGACCGTCGACGCCATCGCGGGCAGCGGCGGCACGCCGCTGGTCGTGGCGGAGCACATCGAAGGGCAGCCCGCCCGGGCGCTCGGCGTCGTGCACCTCAAGGACGTGGTCAAGGCCGGCATGCGGGCGCGGTTCGAGGAGATGCGCCGCATGGGCATCCGGACCGTCATGATCACGGGCGACAACCCGCGCACCGCAAAGGCGATCGCGGACGAGGCCGGTGTCGACGACTTCCTCGCCGAGGCCAAGCCCGAAGACAAGATGGCCCTGATCAAGAAGGAGCAGGAAGGCGGCCGGCTGGTCGCCATGACCGGCGACGGCACCAACGACGCGCCCGCCCTGGCGCAGGCCGACGTCGGCGTGGCGATGAACACCGGCACGTCGGCGGCCAAAGAGGCCGGCAACATGGTCGACCTCGACTCGGACCCGACCAAGCTGATCGAGATCGTGGAGATCGGCAAGCAGTTGCTGATCACCCGTGGTGCGCTGACCACGTTCTCGATCGCCAACGACATCGCCAAGTATTTCGCGATCATCCCGGCCATGTTCGCCGGCATCTACCCGAGCCTGGACGCGCTCAACATCATGAAGCTGTCCAGCCCGGAGTCGGCGATCCTCTCCGCGGTCATCTTCAACGCGCTGATCATCATCGCGCTGATCCCGCTCGCCCTGCGCGGCGTGCGCTACCGGCCGAGCAGCGCGTCGAAGCTGCTGACCCGCAACCTCTGGATCTACGGCCTGGGCGGGATCATCGTCCCGTTCATCGGCATCAAGATCATCGACCTGATCATCCAAGGGATCTTCTGATGCGCCTACCTTCCTGGATCTCCCAGCACCTGACGGCGTTGCGCGCCGTGCTGGTCTTCACCGTCCTGCTCGGCCTGATCTACCCGCTGGTGATGACCGGCGTCGCCCAGATACCGGGCCTGCACGACAAGGCCAACGGTTCGATCGTCAAAACCGCCGACGGCAAGGAGGTGGGCAGCGGGCTGATCGGGCAGTCGTTCACCGACGCCGACGGCAACGCCGTGCTGACCTACTTCCAGTCGCGCCCGTCGGCGGCCGGCGACGGCTACGACCCGACCTCGACCGCGGCCAGCAACCTCGGCCCGGAGAGCATCGAAGACGTGCTCCCGGTGCCGGGCGCGGTCGACGACGAGGGCAACCCCGACGAGGGTACGCAGAGCCTGCTCACCCAGGTCTGCGCCCGCAGCGCCGAGGTTGGCCAGCGGGAAGGCGTCTCCGGCGCCCGCCCGTTCTGCACCAGCGACGGCGTCGGCGCCGTGCTCCGGGTCTTCCGGGCCCAGGGCCTGACCGGCACCGTCACCCGGGCGGTCAGCGTCAACCAGGCCTGCCCGGCGACCCCGTTCGTCGCCACCTACGAGGGCGTCGCCGTCGAGTGCGGCAAGCCCGGCGAGGACTATTCGGGCGGGGTGCTGACCGCGATCCGCGGTGACGCGCCGGCCGACCCGGCGGTGCCGTCCGACGCGGTCACCGCCAGTGGCTCGGGCCTCGACCCGCAGATCAGCACCGCGTACGCGGACCTCCAGGTCAACCGGGTCGCGCGCGAGCGTGGCGCGGACCCGGCCGCCGTGCGCAAGCTGGTCGACGAGAACACCCAGGGCCGCGCGCTCGGCTTCATGGGTGAGCCCGGTGTCAACGTTCTGAAGCTCAACCTCGCGCTGGACCGCGAGCTGCCCGCTCGCTGACGGGGGGCCAGGGGCGGTTCTTAGGAAGGGATCCGATGGCACGCGGAGAACTGCGGATCTATCTCGGGGCCGCCCCTGGTGTGGGCAAGACGGTGGCCATGCTCGAGGAGGCACAGCGCCGCCTCGATCGGGGCACCGACGTGGTGGTCGGGTTGGTCGAGACGCACGGCCGGGCGTACACCGGCCGGATGGTCTCTGATCTTGAAGTGGTGCCGCGGCGCGCGATGGAGTATCGCGGCGTCGCGTTCACCGAACTCGACGTCGACGCGCTCCTCGCGCGGGCGCCCGAGGTGGCGCTGGTCGACGAGCTGGCGCACACCAACGTGCCCGGCTCGCGCAACGAGAAGCGCTGGCAGGACGTCCAGGAGCTGCTCGACGCGGGGATCACCGTGCTGTCCACGGTGAACATCCAGCACCTGGAGTCGCTCAACGACGTCGTCGAGCAGATCACCGGCGTCGCACAGCGCGAGACCGTGCCGGACAGCGTCGTGCGCGGAGCCGACCAGGTCGAGCTGGTCGACATGACGCCCGAGGCGCTGCGCCGGCGGATGGCGCACGGCAACATCTACCGGCCGGACAAGATCGACGCGGCGCTCGGCAACTACTTCCGGGTCGGTAACCTCACGGCGCTGCGCGAGTTGGCCCTGCTGTGGGTCGCTGACAAGGTCGACGAGCAGCTCGAGCGCTACCGCGCCGCCAACGGGATCGGCACGACCTGGGAGACCCGGGAACGCGTCGTCGTCGCGGTCACCGGCGGGCCGGAGGGCGAGACGCTGATCCGCCGCGCCGCCCGGATCGCCGCCCGCAGCAAGGGCACCGACCTGATGGCGGTGCACGTCGCCCGCTCCGACGGCCTCACCGGCGCCGACCCGGCCCTGCTGGCCAAGCAGCGGCTGCTCGTCGAGAGTCTGGGCGGCAGCTACCACCAGGTGGTCGGCGGCGACATCCCGCGGGCGCTGCTCGAGTTCGCCCGGGGCGTCAACGCCACCCAACTCGTGCTCGGCGTGAGCCGGCGCGGCCGGCTGGCCCAACTCCTCGCCGCCGGCGTCGGCGTCACCACCTCGGCCCGCTCCGACGCCATCGACGTGCACCTGGTGACCCACGACGAGGTCGGCCGGGGCCGCCGCCTGGCCGCTCCCGCACCCGCCCTCTCGGCCCGGCGCCGGCTGATCGGCCTGGGATTGGCGGCCTTCGGGCTGCCCGCGCTGACCGGCCTGTTGTGGCCGTTGCGCGGCGACCTGTCGCTGCCCAGCGAGATCCTGCTCTACCTGGCCGCGGTCGTCGGCATCGCGCTGGTCGGCGGCATCTGGCCGGCCCTGCTCGCCGCCGTCGCCGCGTCGCTGCTGATCAATTTCTTCTTCACCGAGCCGGTGCACACCTGGACGATCGCCGAGCGGGAGAACATCCTCGCGCTGCTCGTGTTCGTGGTGATCGCGGCGGCCGTGTCCTGGATCGTCGACGTAGCCGCCCGCCGGACCCGCGACGCCGCCCAGGCCAGCGCCGAGGCGCAGACCCTGGCCACGGTCGCCGGCAGCGTGCTGCGCGGCACCCGCCCGCTGACGGCCTTGCTCGAGCGGCTCCGCGAGACCTTCGGGCTGGAGGCCGTCACGCTGCTCGAACGCCGCGCCGACGCCCGGCCCGACCAGCAGCGCGACCCGCGGGCCTGGTCGGTCGCGGCCTGCGTGGGCGGCCCGCCGTGCGCCGCGCCCGGGGACGCTTCGACGGAGGTGAGCGTCGACGACGGGCTGGTGCTGGCACTGAGCGGGCGGACGGTCGCGGCCGCCGATCGCCGGCTGATCGAGGCGTTCGCCGCCCAGGCCGCGGTCGCGCTCCGGCACGAGCGGCTGGCCGAGCAGGCCGCGCAGGCCCGCCCGCTGGCCGAGGCCGACCGGATGCGTACCGCCCTGCTGGCCGCGGTCAGCCACGACCTGCGTACCCCGCTGGCCTCCGCCAAGGCCGCCGTCGACAGCCTGGTCAGCCAGGAGGTGGCGTTCTCCGAGGACGACCGCGACGACCTGCTCGCGACCGCCGACGAGTCGCTCGACCGGCTGGCCCGGTTGGTCGACAACCTGCTCGACCTGAGCCGGCTCCAGGCCGGCGCGCTCGGCGTGACGCTCGCCGAGATCGGCCTGGAGGACGCGGTGCCACGGGCGCTCGACGAGCTGGGCGAGGCCGGCCGGCTGGTCCGCGCCCAGATCACCGCCGACCTGCCGGCCGTGGCCGCCGACCCGGGCCTGCTGGAGCGGATCCTGGTCAACCTGATCACTAATGCGCTGCGCTTCAGCCCCGCCGGCCGGCCGCCAACGGTCACCGCCCGCTACCACGGCTCACTGGTGGAGTTGCGCGTGGTCGACCGTGGCCCGGGGATCCCGGAGGCCGACCGCGACAAGGTCTTCGTGCCGTTCCAGCGGATGGGCGACCGCGACAACCACAACGGCGTCGGCCTGGGTCTGGCGCTGTCCCGGGGCCTGGCCGAGGCGATGGGCGGCACCCTGATGCCGGAGACCACCAACGGCGGCGGGCTGACCATGGTGCTGGCGCTGCCCGCCGCGGTCTCCCCGGGCGACGGCGCGGCACCCGAGGCGGTCGAGCGGGCTGTGCGGGAACGCCGCCACCGTCGATGATGCGGGTGCTCGTCGTCGACGACGACCCGCAGATCGTGCGGACACTTCAGATCAACCTTCGCGTACGCGGCTACGCCGTCGATTTCGCCAGCGACGGTGCCGGCGCGTTGCGGCTGGCGTTGCGGGCGCGCCCCGACCTTGTGGTCCTTGATCTCGGCCTGCCGGACATGGACGGTCTCGAGGTGATCCGCGGCCTGCGTTCCTGGACCGCCGTGCCGGTGGTGGTGCTGACCGGCCGCAGCGGCGGCGCGGTCGCGGCCCTCGACGCGGGAGCCGACGACTATCTGACGAAGCCGTTCCTGGTCGAGGAGTTGCTGGCCCGCCTGCGGGCGGTCGCGCGGCGCCGGCTTCCCACGTCGGGGGTGCCTTCGGTGCGGATCGGCCGCTACGTCGTGGACGTCGCCGACCGCACCCTGCGCGGTGGCGATCCGTCGGTCCGGCTCACGCCGACCGAGTGGCACCTGCTGGAGATCCTGGTCCGGCACGAGGGGCGGCTGGTCAGCCACCGCCAGTTGCTGCGGGAGGTGTGGGGGCCGTCGTATGAAGGATCGACGAACTACCTCCGGCAGTACGTGACGCAGCTCCGGCACAAGCTGGAATACGTGCCGTCGCGGCCGCAGCATCTGCTGACCGAGCCGGGGGTCGGCTATCGGCTGGTGTTATAGGCGGTGTTTCTGCACCTTGCCCAGGGCGTTGCGGGGGAGTTCGGCGACGAAGACGACCTCGCGGGGTCGCTTGTGTGCGGACAGGGTCGTTGCCACGTGCCGGATCAGGGCGTCCTGGTCGGCTCCGTCGGCCACCACGTAGGCGACGATCCGCTGGCCCAGGTCGTCGTCCGGGCGGCCGACCACCGCGGCCTCTTTGACGCCCGGGTGGGTGAGCAGGGCATCCTCGATCTCGCCGGCGCCCACCCGGTAGCCGCCCGTCTTGATCAGGTCGGTCGAGGCCCGGCCGACGATCCGGTGCACGCCGTCGCCGTCGATGGTGGCCACGTCGCCGGTGCGGAACCAGCCGTCCGCGGTGAAGCTGGCCGCGGTCGCGTCGGGGCGACCTAGATAGCCCTCGAACACCGTGGCACCGCGGATCTCCAGGGCGCCCGGCGTCGTGCCGTCGTGTTTTCCGGGCTCGCCGTGGTCATCGACCAGGCGGGTTTCCACGCCCTTGATCGGGACGCCGACGGCGCCCGGCTGGCGGTGGCCGTCGGCCCGCGTCGCGACGGTGATCAGGGTTTCGGTCATGCCGTAGCGCTCGACCGGGGCCTGCCCGGTCAGCTCTTCGATGGCGGCGAAGACGCCGGCGGGCAGAGCGGCGCTGCCGGAGACGAGCAGGCGGGCGGTTCTGAGTTGGCGGGCGGCCTCCGGCGCTGCCGCTACCCGGTGCCAGATGGTGGGGACGGCGAAATAGAGGGTGCCGCAAGCCTGCGCCAGGAGGTCGGGGAGTGGGCGACCGGTGTGGTGGAGGCGGCTGCCGGTGCGCAGGGCTCCGAGCACCCCTAGGACCAGTCCGTGTACGTGGTAGAGCGGCAGCGCGTGCACCAGGCGGTCGTCGGCGGTCCAGTCCCAGGCGGCGGCGAGGCCGTCCAGGCAGGCGGCGATCGCGTCCCGGGTCATCGGGACGCCCTTGGGCTTGCCGGTGGTGCCGCTCGTGTAGAGGACGAGCGCCGGTGTCTCGGTCTGCGCGGCCTCAGCCCAGGGTGCTTTCTCGGAGATGTCGATGGGGACAAGCTCGACGCCGGTCGGCAGGGTCGTGCCGGTCGTGCCGGTCGTGCCGGTCGTGCCGGTCGTGCCGGTCGTGCCGGTCGTGCCGGTCGGCCCGGTCGTGCCGGTCGTGCCGGTCGGCCCGGTCGTGCCGGTCGTGCCGGTCGGCCCGGTCGTTCCGGTCGGCCCGGTCGCGCCTCTCGGCCCGGTCGCGCCTCTCGGCCCGGTCGCGCCTCTCGGCGCGGTCGCGGCGGTCGGCCCGGTCCGCGTGGCGTGGCCGGTCCGCCACGTCGTATCGGTCGTCGCGGTGAGCAGCACGTCGGCGCCGGAGTCGCGGAGGATGTGGTCGCGCTCAGCGACCCCCGCGTCGGGTGGGACCGGCACGATCGGAACGCCTGCCGCCAGCCCACCCAGGACGGCGGCGACGGTCTCCACCGTGGACGTGGCGAGGACGGCCGCCGCCTTGGCGCCCTGGATCCGCCGGGCCACGGCACCGCCGGCCGCGGCCAGGTCGGCGAACGAGAGCGCGTGGTCACCGACGCGGACGGCCTCGGGTTCGTCGCCGAAGGCGCCGGTCAGGGCGGGGAGCAGAGACACCCGGTCAACGCTGCCATATCGGGGCGCACGGGCCGGCCGTACCCCCGTCTGTGGTTCCGTAGCTGAAGGACAACGCGCCGTAACCCTTCCGGCGGGCCGCGTGTCGTGGGAGCTTTGTGGGTACATCGGGTGGATCCCTCTCCGACGGGCGGTGTCTGATGGGCGAAGAGGTCGACCAGCGGGAGTTCACCCGCGAAGACCGGGCGCGCTACCGGCAGAAGGTGCGCCGGTGCCTCGACGTGTTCGCGGAGATGCTGCGCGAGTCACGCTTCGACTTCGAGCGGCCCTTGACCGGCATGGAGATCGAGCTCAACCTGATCGACGACTCGGCCGACCCGGCGATGCGCAACGCCGACGTGCTCGCCGCCGTCGCTGACCCGGCCTTCCAGACCGAGCTGGGCCAGTTCAACGTGGAGATCAACGTCGCGCCCCGCCGGATCGGC
This sequence comes from Asanoa ferruginea, assembly GCF_003387075.1. Lineage (NCBI taxonomy): Bacteria > Bacillati > Actinomycetota > Actinomycetes > Micromonosporales > Micromonosporaceae > Asanoa > Asanoa ferruginea. The sequence continues at coordinate 8,180,206 of NZ_QUMQ01000001.1, read as the reverse complement.
GATCGGGGCTCCGCCGAGTTCGAGAGTGACATCCGGGCGAGCCTCAACGCCGCCGAAGACAAGGCCCGCGCGGTCGGCGCCCACATGGTCATGATCGGCATCCTCCCCACGCTGCGGCAGAGCCACCTGACCGTCGAGTCGCTGTCGGCCAACCCGCGCTACGCGTTGATCAACGAGCAGATCTTCACGGCCCGCGGCGAAGACCTGACCATCCGCATCGACGGCGTCGAGCGCCTCAACACGACCGCCGACACGGTGGCGCCCGAGGCCGCGTGCACGAGCACCCAGTTCCACCTCCAGGTCAGCCCCACGCAGTTCGCCTCCTACTGGAACGCCGCGCAGACGATCGCCGGCGTCCAGGTCGCGCTGGGCGCCAACTCGCCCTTCCTCTATGGCCGCGAGCTGTGGCGGGAAACCCGCATCCCGCTGTTCGAGCAGGCCACGGACACCAGATCGGAAGAGATCAAAGCTCAAGGTGTACGCCCGCGGGTCTGGTTCGGCGAACGCTGGATCACGTCGGTGTTCGACCTGTTCGAGGAGAACGTGCGCTATTTCCCGGCGCTGCTCCCGATCTGCGACCCGGCCGATCCGGCGGAGACCCTGGCCAACGGCGACACGCCGAGCCTGGCCGAGCTGCGTCTGCACAACGGCACCATCTATCGCTGGAACCGCCCGATCTACGACGTGGTCCGCAACCGCCCCCACCTGCGGGTGGAAAACCGGGTGCTGCCCGCCGGCCCGACGGTCGTCGACACGATCGCCAACGCCGCCTTCTACTTCGGCGTCGTCCGCACCCTGGCCGAGTCAGACCGTCCGCTGTGGTCCCAGATGTCGTTCAGCGCGGCTGAGGAAAACTTCCACAACTGCGCCCGCAACGGCATCGGCGCCCAGGTCTTCTGGCCGGGCCTGGGCTACCTCCCGGTGACCGAGCTCGTGCTCCGCCGCCTGCTCCCGCTGGCATCGACGGGCCTTGACCGCTGGGGCGTCGAGCCGGCCGAACGCGACCGCCTGCTGGGCATCATCGAGCAACGCTGCCTACTCGGCCGCAACGGCGCGAGCTGGCAGGTCGACACCCTGCACCACCTGGAGGTCGAAGGAAACCTCGACCGCCGCGAGGCGCTGCGCGAGGTGGTCCGCCGCTACGTGCCCCTGATGCACAGCAACCAGCCGGTCCACGAGTGGCCGTCGCCGTAGCTTTTCGCCCCAGTCATCCGGCGGTCGCCGCGCGAAAGAACTCATTCGACGGCGGCAGCGCCAGCAGGATGATCACCGAAACCACCGTGAGCAGCCCGATGAGGCCGAGGATCGCGACGCTCGGGACATACCAGGAAGGCAGCGCGGCGGTCACGTGCCGCTGCACCGTGAGGGCATCGGTCCCCTCGGGAGTCTCACCCCAGACGATCAGCCCGGCGCGGAAGCCGCTGTCGACCAGGGTGAAGGCTCCGCAGCACACGCCGATGCCACCGAGGGCCCTGATGGCTGCGCGGGCCTTGACGTTGCCCCGGCCGTTGAGGACCGCGAGCACGAGGTAGGCGATCGTGAACAGCCCGGCCAGGACGGCCCCCACCGTCGTGGTGACGATGATGCTGACGCTCTCTTCATCGCCGGTGCCCCAGTAGGCGGCGGCGGTGGCGTCGACGATGGTGCCGGCCTGGCTCAGCTGCACCACCAGGCCGACCACCTGCACGGCCGCCAGCAGGTAGAGCAACCGCACGGCGACGGTCACGCCGGCCGGTCTCGTCCATGGTGCCGGCCCGAGGGCGAGACTCAGCACGAACCTCAGCCGCCGGATCCCGCCTCGATGCTGGCCGCGGAGCGTTTCGAGCTCGGCGGTCCACTCGCGACTCTGCTCGTCGCGAAGGTGGGCCGGCCACCGCCGGACCGCCGCTCGCTGAAGGATGCCGACGAGACCGTGGGTTCGTCGGTGCACTCGCGCGCTCATGCCGGCCTCGGCTTCGTGCTGGGGCGGACCGCGGGGCCGAGCTGCTGGTAGAGCTGTGCGACGCCCTGCCGAGCGGCGGCCACCCCGTGGGCGGTGAGCCGGTAGTAGCGGCGCGGCGGCCGTGCCGCCTCGGGGTCGAGGATCTCCCATTCCGCCCGCACCCAACCGGCCTGCCTCAGCCGGGCGAGGATCGGGTAGAGGGTGCCGCTGGGCATGCCGGTCGCGTTCATGAGATCGAGGCCGTAGCGGTCGCTCGCGGGGTCGTGAAGAAACGCGGCCAGCACTTTGGCCACCCCTGCTGTCACGCGCACGTCACCGGTCATGATCGACCGACCCGACTCTCGGCACCCGACACATGTTGGAAATCTACATAGTCCTTGGCCAGCAGCGCAAGGGCCGCGTCGCGAGACGGTCACAATCCGCGCTTGGCGATGTATGAATCACCAGCCAGCGCCGACGCGACGCACCAGGTTCGCCGACTAGTCGGCGGGAGCCGCTGGGCGGCGATCGGCTCGCCTGCTCCTGGCGGGGTCGGGTTTGCCGACTAGTCGGCGGGAGCCGCTGGGCGGCGATCGGCTCGCCTGCTCCTGGCGGGGTCGGGTTTGCCGACTAGTCGGCGGGAGCCGCTGGGCGGCGATCGGCTCGCCTGCTCCTGGCGGGGTCGGGTTTGCCGACTAGTCGGCGGGAGCCGCTGGGCGGCGATTGGCCCGCTTGCTCCTGGCGGGGTCGGGTTTGCCGACTAGTCGGCGGGAGCCGCTGGGCGGCGATTGGCCCGCTTGCTCCTGGCGGGGTCGGGTTTGCCGACTAGTCGGCGGAAGCCGCTGGGCGGCGATCGGCCCGCCTGCTCCCGGCGGGGTCGGGTTCGACGGCCAGCGACGCCAGGCTCCGCCGGGCCAACCCGGTCGCGCGCTCTCGACTGCGTCGGGTTTGGCGCCCAGCGACAGCGGGACCCGCCGGGAGTCCACCCGGTCGCCCGCTCCTGGACGGGGTCGTTTGACGACCGGGGACGGCAGGCTCTGCCAGGCGGGTCCGGCCGCAGGCCTCTGGGTGCCGGCCGACCGTCTTAAGTGCCTAGCGCGCTGCGGTCCAGGCGGCGAAGACGGCGCCGAGGAGGGTGAGGCCAAGCGTCGCCTGGAGGAGGAGGGCGGGGCCGATGTGGGACCACAGGGTCGGGATGCGCGGCCGCAGGAGTTGGCCCGTCGTGATGTTCACGATGCGCTCCACTTTGGGGGGTGTGGCGCGGTCTTTCGGGCGGATGACCGTGACCTGGATGTGGTCGGAGGGTTCGAGGGCACTCTGCGGTAGGTGGCCATGGATCTCGACCTCGCAGAGCCGGCCCGCGCTGTCGCGCAGGCGCAGCGGGGTGACCAGGAACTCCGGTGCTTTGCGAAGGTCCTTGAACCTTCTTGGCGCGCCGGCTCGGGTGCCGGCCTGGAGGAGTGACAGCAGGGCGCGGCCGATCAGCCGGCCCACTGTCGCCGCCGTCACAACCGCCACCAGGACGGGTTGGCCGACCTTCATTTCGCGGGCGTACCCGGGCATTAGCCGCACGACGCGACCGGTCAGGATCGGACCACTGTGGTAGAAGACGGTGTCGTTCATCATCGCGGACCACCACTTTGCGTTAAGCCGTGTTCACCCAGTGTATTGATCCGCGCGAATGATCGCCCGTGAATGAATCGGCTTTTCGATCACCCGACCGGGCGACCGGCCACCTCCTCGTAGAGCGCGACGTAGCGCTTCGCCATCGCCGCCGGCGTGAAGCGGCGGGCCGCCTCGTGCCGGCATTCGGCCGGGTCGAGCTTGCCGGCTGCGAGCACCAGGTCGGCCAGTTCGTCTTCGGAATCGGTGAGCAGGCCCGTGCGGCCGTGCTCTATCAGTTCGGGCAGGCAGCCACGGGCGGTGGCGACCACCGGGGTGCCGAGCGCAAGAGACTCGACGACGAACGTGCCGCCCGGCTCCTCCCAGCGCAGCGGCGCGAGCATCGCGCGGGCCTCGGCGACCAGGTTGTCGCGGGCCGCGCCGGTCAGTGTGCCGACCCAGCGGACCCGGTTGCCGTCGACGTAGGGGCCGACCTTCTCGCGCCAGAAGCGAACGTCGGGGTTGGTCGACGCGGCGGGGTCGCGGAGCGCGGCGGCGAGGTCTTCGGGCTGCTTGTAGGGGCCGACCGGGCCGGCCAGCACGAGGTCGAAACCGGCTTCGTGCGCGAGGCGTACACCTAAATCCTGGCCTTTTCCGGGGGTGATGCGGCCGAGCATGACGACGTGCTCGGCGCGGTCGGCGATCGGTCGTGTCTCGGCGTCGACCGCGAGCGGGGTCGCGAGGTAGACGTGGCCTATGGCGTGCGCGCGAAGTGCGCGCGGTGCCCTCCTCAGCTGAGCGGCGCTGACGCCGTTGACGCTGATCCGGCCGCCGCCGTCGAAGGCGCCGTAGAGCTCCGGATGCTTGGCCAGGTCCCAGTGCAGCGTGTGCAGCACCGGCGTGGCGCTCGGCTCCATCGCGGCCAGCATGGCCAGGCCGATCGCTTCGACGTGGTCGTGCACGAGGTCGATGTCGTCGCGTTGCCGCACCGTGCGGACCACGGCCGCCTGGTGCGCCGTGGCCACGCCGCTGGCCTGGTTGAAGGGGCGTTGCAGCCAACCGAACTGGCCGTCCGGGAAGGGCGCGACCAGTTCGTCGACGGGTTCGGTGCTGGTGCCCACCGAGGCGAGCACCACGGTGACGCCGAGCCGGCGTAGCTCCGGCACGAGCGTCGCGACGATGTTCTCGATGCCGCCGTAGCCCTGCGGCGGCACGGGCAACCAGGGCCCGGCGTTGACCAGCACCGTGAAGGTCATGCCGGTGCCCCGGCTATTCGTATGGCGCGTCGTCTGGTCATGCCGCCACCCGGCTGCGGCGTCGCCGGGTTTGCAGGTCGGCCATGTCGCGCAGTGGCGGGCGCTCCTGGACGGAGACGTCGGTGACGACGATCTCGCGGTCGAGGTTGGGCAGTGAGTCGGTGCCGCCGCGGCGGAACTGGGTGAGCAGCGTCGAGGGCTGTGTGTCGGTGGTGACCCAGCCCTGGCGCTGGAGGCGTACCCAGACCGTGTGCAGGATCTGCCCCGACATCCGGCCGAGCGCCTCGGTGCTCTGGTGGCGGTGGCGCCGTTCGCCGAGGTCGACCTGGGCGAGGGCGTCGAGGCCGACCAGCTCGAGCAGGTCGATCAGCATGGCGATCTCGACCCCGTAGCCCGAGACGAACGGGAGCTTCTCCAGGAGCGTCCGGCGGCCGGCGTATTCACCGGCGAGCGGCTGGACGAAGCCCGACAGTTCCGGCCAGAAGAGGTTGAGCAGCGGCCGCGCCGTCAGCTCGGTCACCCGGCCGCCGCCGTCGGCCTCGACCACGCCGGCCGAGTGGTGCAGGCCACGGTGGTAGAAGCCCTTGACGTAGCCGACGCTCTGGTCGGTGAGCAGTGGCCCGACCAGCCCGGTGACGAACCTGGCGTCGAAATCTTCGAGGTCGCCGTCGACGAACGCCACGACGTCGCCGCTGGCGGCCACCAGACCGGCCCAGAGGGCATCCCCCTTGCCTTCCAGCCGCGGCAGGCCGCGGGTCATCTGGTCCTGGCTGACCACATGTGCGCCCGCCGCCGCCGCCACCCGGGCGGTCGCGTCGGACGACCGCGAGTCGACCACGATCAGCTCGTCGACCAGGTGGACGCGTTCGACGAGCTGCTGCCGGATCGTGGCGACGATCGCTCCGATCGTCGCCTCCTCATTGCGGGCGGGAATGACCACGCTCACCGTCGTGCCGCGCTTGGCGGCGACGAGCTGGCGCGGCGTCCATTGCCCCGCTGATCCGGTGCGGTAGGTCGACCAGGCCTCGACCACTGGTGAAACGCTTGTTCGCGAGTGCCACACAGGCACACCCCCAGACGCGATTCGCTGTGCCCTAAAAGTTCTCCTGTGCCATCCAGCGGGGCCGTGGCCCTCAGAAGCTGTTGAGAGTCGGTCGATTTCCCCGGATTGCCCGCCCCAAACTGTGCCCGCTTTTACACATACTGATCATCGAATTGCGCATTGCCCACTCACCTGTGTGAACGTTTGATGACGCGGCAGGTGTCGATGGTTCCCGAGGTCCGACACATATCAGATGTTTGATCCGAATACGCCGGTGGCAAAAGTAACTGGTGTGACGGCGACATTCGAGGTGAAAGGTCGGCTTATGGCGTTTAGCGAAAAGTGTCGAGTAGGCATGATCGGTGCGGGAAATGTCGCTCAGCGGCATGCGCGCGTCCTGTCTGGTTTCGCCGACGTGGAGATCATCGGCGTGACCGACGTGGTGCCGCCCGCTGCTGAGGCGCTGGCCGCGAGGCACGGCATACCCGCACTTCCCGACTCTGCGGCCCTCCTCTCGCTCCAACCCGACGCCGTCTACGTGTGTGTTCCCCCTTTCGCCCACGGCCATGCCGAGGAAGCCGTGCTGGCCTCCGGGGCGGCGATGTTCGTCGAGAAGCCGATCGGCGTCGACCTCACGGTGCCGACCCGGATTGCCGCCGAGGTGGCCCGCCGCGGCACCCGCACGGCGGTCGGCCATCACTGGCGCTACCTGGACATCGTGAGCACCGCCGCCCACCTCCTGGCCGACCGCCCGGTGCGGTTGGTCAACGGCGTGTGGTGGGACAAGGTGCCCCCGGTTGCCTGGTGGATCCGTGCCGACCGGTCCGGCGGACCGGTCGTGGAGCAGGCGGCCCACGTGGTGGACCTGGCCCGGGCCCTGGTCGGCCCGGTGACCTCGGTGCGCGCCGTCGGAACCGGGGCCCCGCCCCCGGTTGAGGGCGCCGACGTCGATGCGGCCACAGCGGCGACGATGACCTTCGCCAGCGGTGCGGTCGGGACGCTGAGCTCGGCTTGCGTCCTGGGCTGGAAGCAACGTGCCGGCCTCGAGATCATCGCCGACGGATTGGCGCTCTTCGTGGGTGAGGACGAATTGCTCATCCGGGACGGATCAGGCGAAGAGCGCCGGATCGCCGGCGATCCCGAGGCCGCCCGGGTGGCCGTCGACCGCGCGTTCGTCGACGCCCTGCGCGGTCTCGCCGACGACGTCCGGGTGCCCTACGCGGAGGCGCTGGAGACGCACCGCGTGACCTGCGCGATCGCCGAATCGGTCCGGACCGGTCAGGCGATATCCCTCGTCGAGCCAGCCGCCACCTCCATACCCGCGCCGCGCCCATCGGCCGAGGGACAGGCGGGGGTCGCGCCTCGCCCGGCGCCTGAGCTGCAGGCGGCAGCGGTCCCGCGCCCAGCGGCCGAGCAGCAGGCGGTGGCCCCGCCCGCGCCGCTTCAGCGTGCCGACTCGGCGCCGGTGCCGTCGCCGCAAGCGTCCGCGGGGATGGACGGGCCTGGTGGGGCGGGGACCGCTCGGGGCGGTGAGCGGGCCGATGGGTGACCGCGTGGTGGTGGTGACCGGCCCGGGGGAGGTCGCCATCCGTGACGTTGCCGCCGAGCCGGTGCGACCCGGGACGTTTCGGGTGGAGACCGTCTTCAGCGGGGTGTCGGCCGGCACTGAGTTGAGCTATGTCAAAGGCACCAATCCCTATCTCGGGTCGACCTGGAACGCCGAACTCGGACTTTTCGAGCCGGGTGCGGCGTCGTCGCCGTACCCCGTTGAGCGGTTGGGTTATATGGAGGTCGGGCGGGTCGTGGCCAGCCTGACCTCGGCGGTCTCGGACGGTGACCTGGTCGCGATGACCATCGGTCATCGCACCGGCTATCTGGGCGACCCGCTGGTCGACCGGGTGGTGCCGCTGCCGGGCGACCTCGACCCGATGCTCGGCGTCTATGCCGCCCACATGGGGCCGATCTGCGCGAACGGGCTGCTGCACGCGGCCGCCGACCTTGGCCAGGGTGAGGTGCGCGACCTCGGCGACGGCGTGCGGGGGCGGCGGGTCGTGGTCGTCGGCGCCGGCGTCGTCGCGCTGCTCACCGCCGCGCTGGCCCGGCAGCATGGTGCGGCCTCGGTCGTCGTCGTGGATCCGACGCCGGAACGCCGGGCCGTCGCGGCGGCGCTGGGCTTCGATGTGCTCGACCCGGACGGCGACGCGGACCCCGCCGTGGTGCTGAAGACCCGGTGGCGGCACGCCGCTGGCGACCGCGGCGCCGACGTGGTTTTTCAGTGCCGGGGGCAGGCCTATGCGCTGCAGCTGGCGCTGCGGCTGCTGCGACCGCAGGGCACGGTCGTCGACCTCGCCTTCTATCAGGGCGGCGCCGACGCGGTGCGGCTTGGCGAGGAGTTTCACCACAACGGCCTTTCGGTGCGCTGTGCGCAGATCGGGCGGGTGCCGCGTGGGCTCGCCCATGCCTGGGACCGGGACCGGCTTTCCGCTGAGACCATCGACCTGCTCCGTTCTCCGTGGGGTGCGCTGCTCCGCCAGCACCTGGTGTCGGCCGTCGTGCCCTTCGAGTCGGCCGCCTCGCTGCTGGTCGATCTCGCCGACCGCAAACGCCAGGAACTACAGGTGATTCTGAGCTTCTGAACGAAGATCAGGTCGGTTATCCACAGGCAGATTCGAACACTTGTCCACAGGCTCGTGCCGGGCTCCTCTTCGTCGCACCTTCCGGGTACCGTTTCGGTCCATGGGAGTCATGCAGCGGTTGAAGAACAGGACCCAGCGGTTCCTCCAGCGTCCCGGCACGACCGTCGACCTGGCGCCGCTGCAGAAGGTGCTTCCCGAGATCGAGGCGTTAGAAGACGAGCTCAAGGAGCTCGACGACGAGGCGTTGACGGCGCGGGCCGACGAAGCGACCAAGGTCGCCGAGATCTGCGCGCTCGGGCGCGAGGCCGCCCGGCGCGCGATCGACGAGCGCCCCTACGACGTCCAGCTTCTAGGCGTGATGGCGATGCTCGGCGGCAGTGTCGCCGAGATGGCCACCGGTGAGGGCAAGACGCTGACCGCGGCGATCGCGGCCTACGGGCACGTGCGCAGCGGCAACGGTCCGGTGCACGTGCTCACGGTCAACGACTACCTGGCCCGCCGCGACGCCGAGTGGATGGAGCCGATCTACAAGCTCCTCGGCCTCACCGTCGGCTGGGTCACCGAGGCGTCGACCCCCGAGGAGCGGCGCGCGGCCTATGCCTGCGACGTCACCTACGCGTCGGTCAGCGAGGCGGGCTTCGACTACCTGCGCGACCAGCTCGCCACCGACGTCGACGACCGGGTCCAGAGCACGCTCGCCACGGCGATCGTCGACGAGGCCGACTCGATCCTGATCGACGAGGCGCGGGTGCCGATGGTGCTGGCCGGCGCGGTGCCGGGCGAGCAGGACCCGGTGCACGTCGCCGCCGGTGTGGTTAAAGGGCTGCGCTCCGGTCGCCACTACGAGATCGCCGACGACGGTCGCAGCGTGGCGTTCACCAACGCCGGTCTGTCCGTGGTCGAGCGCAAGCTCGGTGGCATCGACCTCTACGACGACGAGCACGTCGAGCAGCTCTCCGCCGTCAACGTCGCCCTGCACGCGCACGCGCTGCTGCACCGCGACGTCGACTACATCGTGCGCAACGGCGCCGTCGAGCTGGTCGACGAGATGCGTGGCCGGGTGGCGCAGCGGCGCCGGTGGCCCGACGGCCTCCAGGCCGCGGTCGAGGCCAAGGAGGGTCTCGACGCGACCGCCGAGGGCGAGGTGCTCGGCACCATAACGGTCCAGGCCTACATCGCGCTCTACCCGACGGTGTGCGGCATGACCGCGACCGCCGTGCTGGTCGGCGAGCAGCTCCGCGAATACTTCAAGCTCGAGGTCGCGGTGATCCCGCCCAACACCCCGTGCATCCGGGTCGACGAGCCCGACCGCATCTACGCGACCCGCGCCGAGAAGGAAGACGCGCTCGTCGCCGAGATCACCCTGAGCCACGAGAAGGGTCGCCCGGTCCTGGTCGGGACCCTCGACGTGAAGGAGTCGGAGAGTCTGGCCAAGGCGCTCGACGCCGCCGGCATCCCGTGTGTCGTGCTCAACGCGAAGAACGACGACGAGGAAGCCGCGATCATCGCCGAGGCGGGCAAGGCCGGCGCGGTGACCGTCTCCACGCAGATGGCGGGCCGCGGCGTCGACATCCGGCTGGGCGGCAGCGACCAGGCCGACCGGGAGCAGGTCGCCGAGCTCGGCGGCCTCTACGTCCTCGGCGGCGGCCGGCACCACAGCCGCCGCGTCGACGACCAGCTCCGTGGCCGTGCCGGCCGGCAGGGCGACCCGGGCTCCTCGGCGTTCTTCGTGAGCCTCGAAGACGACCTGATCCAGCGCAACGCGCCCGACGCGATCCCCGCGTCGCCGCGGATGAACTTCGACGGGCTCGTCACCGACGAGCAGGTCGACTACGCCGTGGAGCACGCGCAGCGGGTGTCCGAGGGCGTGCAGCACGAGATCCACAAGAACACGTGGCGCTACAGCGTGGTGATCGAGCAGCAGCGCAAAGCCCTGTCCGAGCGGCGCGAGCGGGTGCTGACCACTGACGTGGCCGCCGACATGCTCAAGAAGCGCAGCCCGGAGAAGGCCGAGGAGCTGGTCGAGCTCGACGGGGAGCTGCTCCCGCGGGTGGCGCGGTCGATCGCGCTCTACCACATCGACCGGTTGTGGGCGGAGCATTTGGCAGAGCTTTCGGAGGTACGCGAGGGCGTGCACCTGCGTGCCCTCGGCCGCCTCGACCCCCTCGACGAGTTCCACCGCGCTGCGGTCCCCGCCTTCAACGCGGTGGTCCCGGCGATCGAGGAGCGCACCGTCGAGACGTTCGACGAGAACGAGTTCGACGAGAACTGGGCGCCCGACGACAAGACGCTGGTCCGGCCGAGCGCGACATGGACCTACCTGGTGCACGACAACCCGTTCGGCTCCGAGCTCGACCGCCTCATCGCCTCCGTCGGCCGCCGCCTCAGCTCCGGCGGCGGCAACTAGGGCGGCTCCGACCGCTGTCCGCCACGGCGCCGGAGCTGATCCGGACGTCCGGTGACGGATGGCGCGTCCGGTCGATTTGGTGACGTGCATCGCAGAGCGCGCCGGATCCTGCCCGGGCCGATCTGCGTCCGGGCAGGATGGCGTGGAGGCGGGCGCTGGGGGTACCCCGGTGTCGCGCGGCGCGCACAGGGGTGCCTCGGCGTCCGTGGTGCGGGGGGAGGACAACCGATATGGCGGGTCCGGGTTCGGATCGGGATCCGATCAGTTTGGTGGCCGTGGAGACCGCGGCTCTGCTCCGGGAACTGACCGCCGGTCTGTTGGCCAGCAACGACCTCGAAGAGGCGCTCGACCACCTGGCGAAGACCAGCCGGCACGCCCTACCAGGGGTGTCCTGGTCGAGCGTGACCCTGCTCCGGGCGGGTGAGCCCGCCAGCGTCTCCGCCTCCGACCGCCGGGCGCGGCGGTTGGACTCACTGCAATACGCGGCCGACGGGCCAGCGATGAGCGCCATCCGCCAGCGCGAGGTCGTGCTCTGCGACGACCTGGTCACCGAGACCCGCTGGCCGGAGTGGACGCCGCGGGCGGTGACCTACGGCGCGTGCGCGGTGCTAGCGGCGCCGGTCGACGTCGACGACCAGGTGCTCGGCTCGATCAGCCTCTACGCGTGCGAGCCGGGAGTCCTCGAGCAGAGCGCGCAACTGACCGCCATGTTGCTCGCCGAGCACGCCGGGCTGCTGCTCGCCGCCGTGCGCGAGCGCGACCGCCGCGACTCGGTGCCGAGCGACCTCGCCGACACGCTCGCCTCTGGCGAGGTGATCGGCCAGGCGATCGGCGTGGTGATGATGCAACGCCGATGCCCGCCGGCCGAGGCGCTCGACGTGCTGCGCGGCGCGTCGACCGCGCTCTCCCTGCCGGTCGAGGACGTGGCCCGCCGCCTGGTGCACTCGGCCGAGGCCCGCGCTAGGGCCAGCGCCAGCTGAGCAGGGCGTTCCGAGACTTCGCGCTGGGCCTCGCCGGCTCGGCCGAGGCCCGCGCTCGCGCCAGCTGAGCACGGTCCGTGACTTCGCGCTGGGCCTCGCCGGCGGGGACGTCCCGCGGCCTTGGCGCCAAGTCGCCTCGAGCCGTGACCTTCCCGGCGGTCTTGGCCGGACCTAACGGGCCGGGGGGAGCGCGGTTCGGTGCGTGGTCTGGTGATCCACATCGGATTTGCGGTCGGCAGCGCGTCGGTTTGGGCGTAGATCTGGCGGCTGGGGTGGCGCCTTACCGGACTGTCGGCTGTGGAGGGTGGGGGCGCCGGCGACGGTGCGATCGCCGAACGGACTAAGGCATGGGCCGAACCGGCGACCCTGACGGATGGTGCCAACAGGGCTTTAGGCGTATCGATCGGGTGAATCGGGCGACGTGGGTTTTCGTCCGGCGGTTTCGGGTATGGCTGCGTGGCACCCTGACCTCGACAACAGGGGTGGAGGAGCTCGTGGATACCCGCCTTCGAATCTCCGGCCATCCGATCCAGCCGGTGCTGATGACATTTCCCGTCGGCCTTTTCGTGTGTGCCGTCGTCTTCGACGTTGGACGGTTGGTCGGCGCACCGAGCGTCGTCGGAGAGGTGGGCTACTGGACGGCGGTTGCCGGACTGGTCGGCACCGCCTTGACGATGGTTGCCGGCCTGATCGACATCTGGGACGTGCCCGCCGGCCCGATCCGCCGCGACGTCGTGACCTTCAACGCGGTCAACGGCGCCATGGCCGGAATCTTTCTGCTCGTCTGCCTGATGCGCGCTGGCAGCGGGCATCCGCTGGCCAGCGTCCCGATGGTGATCATGGAGGGCGTGGCCCTCGGCGTCGGCGTGTTCGGAATCTGGCTCGGCGCGCGGCTGATGCGCCGCTTCGGCACGATGGCCGGCGACCGCGTCGCGCCGCGCGGTCGGCGACTCGTCGCCAGGCCCGACGCGGAAGGATCGGGCACCGTGTACGCCACCAACCGTGCCGCCAGTCGTGCCGGGCTCAATTTCCGGCAGCCCGACGCGAACGATCTCGACCTCACTACCGAGATCCGCCCCGGCCTCGGTGGTCTCGGTGGCCTCGGCGCTGACAAACCGAACGCTGCTGCCTGACGCCAGCAGCACCCCCGATGGCCCGTAATGGGTCCGGCGCGGCGTGAAGGGGCCGGCTGTGGAATCTGGCCGGCACATCCTGGCGAGTCGATCGCTCTGGACACCGAGCGTGCCGGGGCTTGGTCGGTGATCGTTTGCATCCGGCCGGCCACGGTGGGTGGGGCGCCCATGATCGTTTGAGTCTCATCGAGACGTAGCGCGGCGTGTCGTGCAGTTCTGACGCACATGATCATGCCTGGGCGTTGGAATCGTGCAGATCCAATGCAAACGATCAAGGCGTTCGATGTGCGTTGCCCAACCCAGCACCTCAAGCCCTCTTCGGCGCCGTGCGCTACAGCAGATCTAGGTAAAATTTGCTGCCATGGGGGCATTTATTTACCTAGATCTCGCGCAGACAGAAGTCGTGACCGGCGTGGCGGCGGCGACACGCCGGCGGGCAGCGCTGCTCGGGGCGCGCAGGTCTCGTCGGCGCGTCTGCGGCTCTCCGCGTCTGCGATCGGCAGCGCCCGCGGCTAGGTCGCCAACGGGTGGCAGGTTGTGGGCCGGGCGGTATCGGTGGTCGGGTCTCCGGCGGCATGGCGGGCCGGCGGGTGGGCGGCGTCTGCGGCCGGGTCTCAAACGGCGCGGGTCGGGACGCGGGGCCTAGAGGCGTCGAGGGTCGGGTCCCAACGGCGTGGCAGGCTGGTGCATCCGGGCTGCGCTGCGGCTGGGTGTCTGATGGCGTAGCCGGCAGGCGGGTCCGGTGGCGTCTGCGGCCGGTTCTCAAACGGCGTGGGTCGGGAGCGGGCCCGGAGGTGTCTGGGGCCGGGTCTCCTGCGGCATGGCGGGCCGGCGGGTGGGCGGCGTCTGCGGCCGGGTCCCAAACGGCGCGGGTCGGGAAGCGGGGCCCAGAGGCGTCGAGGGCCGGGTCCCAAGGGCGTGGCAGGCTGGTGCATCCGGCTGCGCTGCGGCTAGGTGTCTGATGGCGTAGCCGGCAGGCGGGTCCGGCGGCGTCTGCGGCTAGGTCTCAAACGGCGCGGGCGGCACGCGGGCCTGGCAGGATCCGCAGCTAGGTCTGTCTCCAACGGAATAGCCGGCAGGCGGCCCCGGAGGGCCGGCGCCGACTGCGGCTAGGTCTCCAACGCCGCGCGGTCAGAGGACGCGGGTCACGCCTTCGGCGGCCACGCGGGACTCGATCAAGGATTGGTCGAGGTTGGCGCACAGCACCACGGACGCGCCCACCGACAGCGGAGCCAACAGCCACTTCAACGGATGTTCATGCTCAGCCGCGTCGATCAGCAACCGGTCACCCGCCGCCAGCCCGGCGTCGGTCGCGACCCAGCGCGCCAGCGCACCCCACTGCGCATACGTCGTCCCGTCGACGCTGGCCGGGTCCGTGGGGAGCAGCGAGACCGACGGCGAAGCCGAGAACCCCGACAGCGACGGCAGGAACTCCTGGTAACCGGAAGGCGTCGACACCGGCCGCTTCGAGTCGTAGACCGATAGCAGGAACCGGTGCGTCGCCGCCGGCACGTCGACTAGCCAGTCGTCCAATTGCCCACGAGACACGAAGACCGCGTCCAGCGGCTCGTTGAGCCCAGGCTCGAGCGTCGGCAACCCCGCCGTGGCCGACAAGCGGAACGACACCGCCACCCCGGCCGACCACGCACCGAGCAGCGCCGCCGCCGTTTGCCAATGGGGCGGCAGCAGGACCGCGGCCCGGCTGCCCGGACCAAGGCCGCAACCCGAGGTCAACAGGCCAGCCACGCGAGCGGCCCACCCGCCCAGCTCGACGGCCGACAGCGCGACCCGCGAACCCGTCGCGTCGTCATAGAACGTGAGCAGCGGCCGCGACGCATCCGTCAGCGCGCCGGCGCGGGAAACCAGAGACGACGGAGAACTGTCCACGGACGACCACGATATAGAACCTCAGCGCGGCAGTGCGCCCTCGGACACGCATGCCGCCCGCAAGGCCGCCGCCTCCGCGTTGGACGGGCGGACCACCGCCACCATCGACGGGCCTCGGGCCGTCATGGCCGCCTCGATCGCTCGCACGCCGTGTTCGCGCAGCGATGCCTTCGTGGAGCGGGCGAACATGTCCTGCAACCGCTGGTATTCCGGCTCGGTCAGCTCGACCGGCGCTCGCCGGGCGAACGAGCTGCACGCGCGTAGGCCCGGGTCCTGCCGGATCTGCTCGTCGTAGGTCATCCAGACGCTGCCCGCCAACAGCACGATCACCGCGCCCACGATCAGGCCGATGAAGGACTTGCGGGCGCGGGTGGTCATCTGCCACTCGGGCGTGGCGGCCGGAGAAGGTGACATCTGGGCAGCTCCGTCGCGCGGGGGTGCGGGACTCCGCCATTGAACTAGACGAAACCGCCCATGCCGCCCGCGGCCGGAACAACCACACGATCGACGGGTGGTCTCGGCCGCCCGGATTAACCCGAAAGAAGCATGATCAGTGGTACGCCGACCGGTGCTCGGCCAGCAGGTCCGCCCCGAAGTCCGCGGACGGCCGGCGCAGCACCGTGTGCGCGTGGTTGCCACCCGCGGTGTTGTCGTACTCGATCAACAGGTCGGCGCCCTGGAGACGGTAGTAGTAGGGCACCCCGGGACGGTCCGGGCCGGCCCACGCGAAGCGCAACTCCTCGAGACCCGGGCTCAACTCCTCGGCCAACGAAGCCGGCAGCCGATCGAGATAGACCCCGACCAGTGCGGCCAGCAGCGCACCAGCCGCGGGATTGAGCACCGTCGCCGAGATGCCGGCGGGCGACAGCGGCACGGCGACAGGCGACACGCCGCTCTCGATGTCCGGCGGCGGCGCCTCCGACACCACCGCCAACGAGCGCTCCGTCGGCGACAGCGCCGCCAGCAGGGCGAACGCGACATCCTCCTCCGGCGCCAGCGGCCGGGACACGGTGTGCGCGCCGTAGGAGACGCGGGCCGGGTTGGCGCCGAAGAACACCGGGGCGGGGGAGACCAGGCCGCCGGCCACCGTCATCGACACCGACAGGTGGTGCCCCTCGAACCGCCACGACCACGGCGCCGACGAGCCGGGCGTCCCGAACACCGACACCCAGTAGTCGTTGAGGTGCCGGCCGCGGGCGAATCCCTCCGAACGGTCCAACACCTCTTCCAAGGACACGATCGACAACGCCTGGGCGTACGCGTGTGGGCTCAGCCCCGTCGCCAGCAAGCGGAACGCCGCCTTCCGCGCCGGCACCTCCAGCGTGGCCAGCGAGACGCCCGGACGGGTGTGTGGCCGGTATTCGATCCACCGACGGCCCGAGTCCTCGAACGGGTAGGGCAGCGGCGGCCCGACCAGCGCCAGGAACTCGCCGGCCGCGGCGGCCATCGATTCGGCCAGACCGGCGGCAGAGGTGTCGTCGATGCTCACGGGTCCAGCCTCACACACCCGCGAAGCGGCCCACCATGCAAGGATCAAGAACGTGGGAGACGTACGCCGGATCGATCTCGGTTTCTTCGTCCGCCCGGCCGAAGAGGCCGGCGCGCCGCACCCACGGGTCGAGCCGGTCTACGGCTACCTGGTCCGCCGCCCCGAGGGCCTGCTGCTCTTCGACACCGGCATGGGCGCTCATCCCGATGCCGACGCGCACTACCAGCCGACCCGGCGGCCGATAAGCGAGGCACTCGACCACGCCGGCGTCAGCATCGACGACGTCACCATGATCGTCAACTGCCACCTGCACTTCGACCACTGCGGCGGCAACCCGCTCTTCACCGGGCGGCCCATCCTGGTGCAGGCCGAGGAGCTGGCCGCGGCCCGCAAGATCACCGACTACACCCTGCCCGAGCTGGTCGACTTCGCCGGCGCGCACTACCTGGAGGTCAGCGGCGAGACCGAGCTGTGGCCGGGGGTGTGGATCATCCCGACGCCGGGGCACACCGACGGGCACCAGTCGGTCGCCGTGCGCCGGGCCGACGGCACCGTGGTGCTCGCCGGGCAGGCCCGCGACGACGCCACCACCTACGGCCGGGATCTGCTGGCGCACCAGAGCGGGCAGGACATCCCGTACCCGAAATGGGTCGAAAGGCTCGTCGAGCTCGATCCTCGCGCGATCGTCTTCGCACACGACGCCGCGGTCTGGATGCCCGGCGAACGAAAGGACTAGCAGCGTGTTCCAGGTCCGGATCATCGTCCGCGGCTACGAGCTCGACAGCCTGGGCCATCTCAACCAGGCGGTCTACCTGCAATACGCCGAACACGCGCGGTGGGAGATCCTGCGCGCCGCCAAGCTCACCCAGGAGAGCCTGCTGAAGGAGGGCATCGCGCCCGTCGTCCTGGAGACCACCATCAAATACCGCCGTGAGCTGCGCGCCGGCGACGAGGTCGACGTGAGCTGCGAGTTCCGCTGGGGCGACGGGCGCACCTTCGGCATGCACCAGGAGATCCGCAAGGCCGACGGCACCCTCTCCGCCGAGCTCGACGGCGTCGGGGGACTGATCGATCTGAACACCCGCAAACTGGTCGCCGACCCCCGGGAACGGTGGAAAGCGATCACTCCCGAGCCCGCCACGCTGGGGCTTTAGCCAAATCGGGATACCGCCACGGCCTTGCGATCTGTCGTCGGGGCCTCCTCGGTCATAGGCTGAACGGATTCACGCTGGCCGGGGGACGAGGAGGTTCCGATGGCGGAGAGCATCCGCGCGGCGCTGGTGCAGACGAGTTGGACCGGCGACAAAGAATCAATGATCAAGGCTCATGAGGAGTACGCCCGCCAGGCGGCAGCACAGGGCGCCAAGGTCATCTGCTTCCAGGAGCTGTTCTACGGTCCCTACTTCTGCCAGGTGCAGGACAAGCAGTACTACTCCTACGCGGAGAGCATCCCCGGGCCGACCACCGAGCGCTTCCAAGCGTTGGCAAAAGAGTTGGGCCTGGTCATGATCCTGCCGATGTACGAGCAGGAGCAGCCGGGCGTCCTCTACAACACCGCGGCCGTGGTCGACGCCGACGGCTCCTACCTCGGCAAATACCGCAAGACGCACATCCCGCAGGTGAAGGGCTTCTGGGAGAAGTTCTACTTCCGGCCCGGCAACCTCGGCTACCCGACGTTCGACACCGCGGTCGGCCGGATCGGCGTCTACATCTGCTACGACCGGCACTTCCCCGAGGGCTGGCGGGCCCTGGGCCTGGCCGGCGCGCGGATCGTGTTCAACCCGAGCGCGACCCACCGCGGCCTGTCCAGCTACCTGTGGAATCTCGAGCAGCCGGCCAGCGCCGTGGCCAACGAATACTTCATCGGCGCGATCAACCGCACCGGCATCGAGCCGCTCGGCGAGAACGACTTCTACGGCTCGTCCTACTTCGTCGACCCCGAGGGCAAGTTTGTCGGCGACGTCGGCGACGCGCACGAGCCCGAGTTGATCGTCCGCGACCTCGACATGGAGTTGCTGGCCGAGGTCCGCGACCGGTGGCAGTTCTACCGCGACCGCCGCCCCGACGCCTACGACCAACTCGTCCAGCCGTAAGGGAGCGACCCGTGACTCTCCTGATCACCGGCGGCGAGGTGGTCGGCCCGACCGGCCGCTTCGCGGCCGACGTCCTGGTCGACGGCGAGACGATCAGCGCCCTGCTGGCGCCCGGCACCGGGCCCGCCGAGGTCGACGAGCGGATCGACGCCACCGGCAAGCTGGTCATCCCCGGCGGCATCGACGTGCACACCCACATGAAGCTGCCGTTCGGCGGCACCTTCGCCTCCGACGACTTCGACTCCGGCACCAAGGCGGCGGCGTTCGGCGGCACCACCACGATCGTCGACTTCGCGGTGCAGCGCACCGGCGAGGTCGTGCAGGACGGGCTGGCCGCCTGGCACGCGCTGGCCGACGGCAACGCGCACATCGACTACGGCTTCCACATGATCATCGGTGGGGTCGACGACGACGCGCTCAAGGCCATGGACCAGCTCGTCGCCGACGAGGGCGTGACCAGCTTCAAGCTGTTCATGGCCTACCCGGGCGTCTTCTACTCCGACGACGGCAAGGTGCTGCGCGCCATGCAGACGGCGCGGGAGAACGGCGCGACGATCATGATGCACGCCGAGAACGGCATCGCGATCGACGTGCTGGTCGCCCAGGCCCTCGCGAAGGGCCAGACCGACCCCGTCTACCACGGGCTGACCCGCCCCTCGATCCTCGAGGGCGAGGCCACCCACCGGGCCATCGCGCTGGCCCAGGTCGCCAAGGACACCCCGCTCTACTTCGTGCACCTGTCAGCCAGCGAGGCGCTCGCCGAGGTGGCCGCGGCCCGCGACGCCGGTCGCAACGTGTTCGCCGAGACCTGCCCGCAATACCTCTACCTGACGCTGGAGGACCAGCTCGGCGCGCCCGGCTTCGAGGGCGCCAAGTGGGTCGCCTCGCCGCCGTTGCGCCCGAAGGACGAGTCGCACCGCGACGATCTCTGGCGCGGCCTGCGCACCAACGACCTGGCGATCGTGTCGACCGACCACTGCCCGTTCTGCATGAAAGACCAGAAAGAGCTGGGGCTCGGCGACTTCTCCAAGATCCCCAACGGGATCGGCACAGTCGAGCACCGGGTCGACCTGGTCTACCAGGGTGTCGCCGAGGGCAAGCTGTCGGTCGAGCGCTGGGTGGAGACGATCGCGACGACGCCGGCCCGGATGTTCGGGCTCTACCCGAAGAAAGGCGTGATCGCGCCCGGGTCCGACGCCGACATCGTGCTCTACGACCCCAACGGGCAGACCACGATCAGCGCGGCGACCCACCACATGAACCTCGACTACTCCGCGTGGGAGGGCGTTCAGATCGCCGGCAAGGTCGACACGGTCATCTCGCGCGGCGAGGTCATCGTCGACCGCGACGGCGGCTACCACGGCCGCAAGGGCCGCGGCCGCTACCTCAAGCGCGGCCTCTCCTCCTACCTCCGCTGAGGTGAAAGCGATGCGTCAGATTCCACACTGGATCAGTGGCCGCGAGGTCGCCGGCACCGGGTCCCGCCGGCTGCCCGTCTTCGACCCGGGCACCGGCGAGATCCAGGCCGAGGTGGTCGCCGCCACCACCGAGGAGGTACGCACCGCGGTGCAGACCGCGCTCGCCGTGCAGCCGGCGTGGCGGGCGGCCAGCCTGTCCCGCCGGGCCGAGGTGATGTTCCGCTTCCGCGACCTGGTCGACGGCCACCGCAAGGAGATCGCCTCGCTGCTCTCGTCGGAGCACGGCAAGACGATCGCCGACGCGTCCGGCGAGGTCGCCCGCGGCCTGGAAAACGCGGAGTTCGCGGCCGGCGCGCCACACCTGCTCAAGGGCGGCTACAGCGAGCAGGCCGCCGGCGGGGTCGACGTCTACTCGATCCAGCAGCCGCTCGGGGTGGTCGCCGGCATCACGCCGTTCAACTTCCCGGCCATGGTGCCGATGTGGATGTTCTGCAACGCGCTGGTCGCCGGCAACGGGTTCATCCTCAAGCCCAGCGAGAAGGACCCGTCGGTCTCGCTGCTGTTGGCCGACCTGCTCCGCCGGGCCGGCCTGCCCGACGGCGTGTTCAACGTCGTGCAGGGCGACAAGGAGGCGGTCGACGCGCTGCTCGCCGACCCCGACGTCAAGGCGATCAGCTTCGTCGGCTCGACCCCGGTGGCCCAGTCGATCTACGAGACCGGCACCCGCAACGGCAAGCGGGTGCAGGCGCTCGGCGGCGCCAAGAACCACATGGTGGTGCTGCCCGACGCCGACGTGCCGGCGGCCGCCGACGCCGCGGTCTCCGCGGGTTTCGGCTCGGCGGGGGAGCGCTGCATGGCGGTCTCGGTCGTGGTCGCGGTCGGCACGGTCGGCGACAAGTTGGTCGAGGAGATCGCGACCCGGATCAACAAGATCCGGGTGGGTGCGGCCAGCGACCCCGACGCCGAGATGGGCCCGCTGATCAGCGGGGCACACCGCGACAAGGTGCGCTCCTACCTCGACGGCCAGGGCGGCGAGGTGGTCGTCGACGGCCGCAAATCGGATATCTCCGATAGCCCCGGCTTCTTCCTGGCGCCGTCGCTCGTGGACAAAGTGGACACCGCGTCGCCGTATTACACCGACGAGATCTTCGGGCCGGTGCTCTCCGTCGTCCGGGTCGACAGCTACGACGAGGCGCTCAAGCTGGTCAACGACAACCCCTGGGGCAACGGCACCGCCATCTTCACCCGCGACGGCGGCGCCGCCCGCCGCTACCAATACGACGTCGACTGCGGCATGGTCGGCGTCAACGTGCCGATCCCGGTGCCGGTGGCCTACTACAGCTTCGGCGGCTGGAAGGCGTCGCTCTTCGGCGACGTGCACATGTATGGGCCCGACGGCCTGCGTTTCTACACCCGCACCAAGGTCGTCACGTCGCGCTGGCCCGACCCGGCCACCAGCGAGGTCGACCTGGGCTTCCCGAAGGTCCGATAGAAAGGAGCCTCTGGATGGACATCGGTGTCGTCTTCCAGTGTGACCCGCCCGCGAGCGAGGTCGTCCGCCTCGCGAAGCAGGCGGAGACGCTGGGCTTCAGTCACGTGTGGACCTTCGACTCCCACCTGCTCTGGGAGGAGCCGTTCGTCATCTACAGCCAGATCCTCGCCCAGACCTCGCGGGTGATGGTCGGGCCGATGGTCACCAACCCGGGGACCCGCGACTGGACGGTGACGGCATCGCTGTTCGCCACGCTCAACGAGATGTTCGGCAACCGCACGGTCTGCGGCATCGGCCGGGGTGACTCGGCGCTGCGGACGCTCGGCTACAAGCCGACGACGATCGCCGAGCTCCGCGAGTGCGTCACGCTGATCCGCGAGCTGGCGCACGGCCGGGAGGCCGACTACAAGGGCCGCCCGGTGCACTTCCCGTGGGTCAAGGACGGCCAACTCGACATGTGGATCGCGGCGTACGGGCCGCGCGCCCTCGCGTTGGCCGGTGAGGTCGGCGACGGCTACATCCTGCAACTCGCCGACCCCGACATCGCCGCCTGGATGATCGGGTCGGTGCGGGCCGCGGCCGAGAAGGCCGGCCGTGACCCGCTGTCGGTCAAGTTCTGCGTCGCCGCGCCGGCCTACGTCGGCGACGACCTGGCACACCAGCGCGACCAGACCCGCTGGTTCGGCGGCATGGTCGGCAACCACGTGGCCGACATCGTCGAGCGCTACGGCGAGTCAGGCGCGGTGCCGCAGGCGCTGACCGACTACATCCGGGCCCGCAAGGGCTACGACTACGCCGAGCACGGGCGGGCCGGCAACACGCACACCGACTTCGTACCCGATGAGATCGTCGATCGGTTCTGCCTCCTCGGGCCGATCGAAGCGCATCTGGAGAAGCTGGAGCGGCTCCGCGAGCTCGGTGTCGACCAGTTCGCGCTCTACCTGCAACACGACGACAAGGAAAACACCCTCCAGGCGTACGGGGAGAAGATCATCCCAGCGTTGTCGCAACCGGCGCGATGAGCCCCGGGCAGCGCCGACTGCGCCTGGCGGTCGGCATCCTCGGTGCCGTGGTCGTGGGTGTGCTGCTCTGGGAGGGTTACAAGGCCGTCGGTCCCGCCGACGGCGTGCAGGTGTGGGGAGCCAGGGTGCTGCCCCGCACCGACGACGCCGCGATGCCGCACATCGGCACGATCCTGTCCCGCTTCGGCGACCCCGAGTTGGCCGGCGGCGACCCGATCTGGCTGGTCGTGCTGCGGGCCTGCCTGGTCACGCTGCGCAGCGTCGCGATCGGCTTCGTCGCCGGCGGCCTGGTCGGGCTGCTGCTCGCGGTGCTGATGCAGCGGCTGCGGATCGTCGAGCGCGGGCTGCTGCCCTACGTGATCCTGTCGCAGACCGTGCCGCTGATCGCCCTCGCCCCGGTGATCGCCGGCTGGGGCGGCGCGCTGTCCATCGGCTCCTACCCGTGGCAGCCCTGGATGTCGGTCTCGGTGATCGCGGCCTACCTGGCGTTCTTCCCGGTCGCCGTCGGCATGCTGCGCGGCCTCCAGTCACCGGCGCCGATCGCCGAGGAGCTGATGCGCAGCTACGCCGCCGGCTGGTGGCAGACGCTGGTCAAGCTCCGGCTGCCGGCATCGACGCCCTACCTGTTCCCGGCCCTGCGGCTCGCCGGCGCCGCGGCCGTGGTCGGGGCGGTGGTCGGCGAGATTTCCACCGGCACCCGTGGTGGAGTTGGTCGATTGGTGATCGAATACTCACGGGAGGCCACCACGGATCCCGCCAAGGTCTACACGGCGATGATCGGTGCGGCCGCGCTCGGTCTGGCGGTCGCCGCGGTCGTCGGTCTCAGCGAGTTCCTGGTCCGCCGGCGGAGGGCCGACGCATGACGGCAGTCGCATTAGCTGGGGTCACCAAAGTCTTCAACGCGGGCCGCACCGACGAGGTGACCGCGCTGGCCACTATCGACCTGACAGTCGAGAACGGCGAGTTCGTCTCGCTGATCGGCCCGTCCGGCTGCGGCAAGTCGACGCTGCTGCGGCTGGTCGCCGACCTGATCCAGCCGACCGCCGGCACGGTCACCGTCGCCGGCAAGCCCGCCAAACAGGCCCGGATCGACCAGGAATACGGCATCGCGTTCCAGCAGGCCGGCCTCTTCGACTGGCGCACGGTGCAGCGCAATGTCGAGCTCCCGCTGGAGCTGCGCGGCTCGTCGCGGTCGGAGCGGCACGACCGGGCCCGCGAGATGCTCGAGCTGGTCGGCCTGGCCGACTTCGCCGGCCACTATCCCGCCCAGCTCTCCGGCGGCATGCAGCAGCGGGTCGCGATCGCCCGGGCGCTGGCCGTCCACCCGCCACTGTTGCTGATGGACGAGCCGTTCGGGGCGCTCGACGAGATGACCCGCGAGCGGTTGCAAGACGAGTTGCTGCGGATCTGCGCCAGCACGGGCACCAGCGTCGTCTTCGTCACCCACTCGATCCCCGAGGCGGTCTACCTCTCCCACCGGGTCGTCGTCATGTCGGCCCGGCCCGGCCGGATCACCGAGATCGTGCCGGTCGACCTCGGCGAGCGCGGCGAGGCGACCCGGCAGTCGCCCGGCTTCTTCACCGGCATCACCAAGGTCCGCCGGGCCCTGCGCGGCGGGCCTGTCCCGGCCGAGGCGCCGGCATGAGCGGCGGGCTCAGTCAGCCGAGCGGGGCACGCGCATGACGCAGGCCGTCGACCCGGTGGTCGCGGCCGACCCCGCCGCACCGGTCCTGTCGACCCGCCGCCGGGGCGGCGGGCTGCTCGCCGTCGTGCCGCCGGTGCTCGTCGGCGTGGCTGGGCTGCTCGCCTGGGAGCTGATCGTCAAGCTCGGCCGGATCGCGCCCTACGTGCTGCCCGCGCCGTCGGCGATCGGCCAGGAGTTCTGGCAGACCCGCGAGGTGGTCTGGCGCACCGGCCTGGCCAGCGGGGAGAACGCGCTGATCGGCCTGCTCGTCGGCGCGCTGGCGGGGCTGCTCGCGGCCATGGTCGCCGCGCGGTTCAGGTTTCTCGGCGAGGTGTCGATCCCGGTGGCGGCCGCAGCGGGGGCGCTGCCGATCATCGCCCTGGCACCCATCCTCAACAACATGTTCGAGTCGACCAGCAACGTACCCCGTCGCCTGGTCGTCGCGATCGTCGTGTTCTTTCCCGTGTTCGTCAACGCGTTACGCGGGCTGCGCGAGGTCGACCCGATCCACCGGGACCTGATGGCCAGCTACGCGGCGCGTGGCTGGACCGTGACCCGGCTGGTCCGCCTTCCCGCCGCCCTGCCGTTCGTCTTCACCGGTCTGCGCCAGGCGTCCTCCCTGGCGGTGATCGCGGCGGTGGTCGCGGAGTATTTCGGCGGTCTGCAGAACGGCCTCGGCTCCCGGATCACCTCGGCGGCGGCCAACACCGCGTACCCCCGTGCCTGGGCCTTTGTGGTCGGTGCGTGTGTGCTCGGTCTCGTCTTCTATCTGGCGGCCCTCGCCCTGGAACGGCTCGCGATGCCATGGCGGAGGGTCTGAAACCCTGGAGGACCGGTTATGCGTACGAGATTCGCCATTGCTGTCTTAGCCCTGTCCACTCTGGTGCTCACCGCGTGCGGCACCGCCGACCAGCCGTCGACACCGACCGGCAGCGGCGGCACGAAGAGCGTGAAGCTGCAACTCCAATGGTTCGTGCAGGGTCAGTTCGCCGGCTACATCGCCGCGGCCGACAAAGGTTTCTACAAGGAGCAGGGTCTCGACGTCGAGATCCTCGAAGGCGGCGTCGACATCGTCCCGCAGACCGTGCTGGCGCAGGGCCAGGCCGACTTCGCGATCGCCTGGGTGCCCAAGGCGCTGGCGTCGCGGGAGCAGGGCGCGCAGATCACCAACATCGGCCAGATCTTCCAGCGATCCGGCACCTACCAGGTCTCGTTCGCCTCGTCCAACATCAAGTCGCCGGCCGACCTCAAGGGCAAGAAGGTCGGCAACTGGGGCTTCGGCAACGAGTTCGAGCTGTTCGCGGCGATGACCAAGGCCGGCCTCGACCCGGGCAAGGACGTCACGCTGGTGCAGCAGCAGTTCGACATGCAGGGCCTGCTGCGCCATGACATCGACGCGGCACAGGCGATGAGCTACAACGAGTATGCCCAGTTGCTCGAGGCCAAGGACCCGGCCACCGGGCAGCTCTTCCAGCCGTCGGCGTTCAACGTGCTCGACTGGCAGACGGTCGGCACGTCGATGCTCCAGGACGCGGTCTGGGCCAACACCGGCAAGCTGTCGGACCCGTCCTACCAGGACACGGCGGTGAAGTTCCTGACCGCGTCGATCAAGGGTTGGGCCTACTGCCGCGACAACCCGGAGGAATGCCGCGACCTGGTCGTCAAGCGCGGCTCGAAGCTCGGCGCCAGCCACCAACTCTGGCAGGTCAACGAGGTCAACAAGCTCGTCTGGCCGGCACCCGCCGGCGCCGGCATGATCGACGACGCGGCCTGGAAGGCGACGGTCGACCTGTCGATGACCACGAAGAACGCCGACGGCCAGACGGTGCTGACCAAGGCGCCGGAAGGCCTGGCCTACACCAACGACTACGTGACGAAGGCCCTCGACGCCCTCAAGAAGGCGGGGGTCGACGTCAACGGCGCGTCGTTCGCCCCGAAGACCGTCACCCTGACCGAGGGCGGCGCCTGACAACTTTCGCCTCGGAATGCTGTCCCCCGCGAGCTGAACTATGGTTGCGGATTGGCAACTATGAGTTCAGCTCGCGGATGGGAAGCGGATGGTGACAGGGCGTCGGCTGGCTGACCGCTACGAGATCGCGGAGGTGGTGGCCAAGGGCGGGATGGGTGTCGTCTGGCGCGCTCGCGACCTGCGGCTCGGTCGCGCGGTCGCGGTCAAGCTGGTGGCCGGGGAGGTGCTGGCGGACCCGACCGTGGTCGCCCGCTTCGACCGCGAGGCCCGCACGGTCGCGCGGCTCAACCACCCCAACATCGTGGCCATCTACGACGTCGGCACCGACGGCGACGACTCGTTCCTGGTGATGGAACTGGTCGACGGCAGCAGCCTGGCCACGGTGATCGGCGACGGCCCACTCCCGGTGGGCGAGACGCTGGACATCGCGACGCAGGCCTGTCACGGCCTGGCGGCGGCACACGCGGCCGGGGTGATCCATCGCGACATCAAGCCGGCCAACCTCATTCGTACGCCCGCCGGGGTGGTCAAGGTCTGTGACTTCGGCATCGCCCGCCTCGCGCAGGCGGCCGGCCAGGCCCGATTGACCGGCACGGCGGTCGCGATGGGCTCCACCAGCTACATGGCGCCGGAGCAGATCAACGGAGGGTCGGTCGACGCCCGTGCGGATCTCTACGGGTTGGGCTGCACGATCTACGCGATGCTGACCGGCAGGCCGCCGTTCGTCGGGGAGAGCCCGCTGGCCGTGGTGCACCAGCACGTCACCGCGGCGCCGCCGGATCTGCGCACGGCGCGGCCCGATGTGCCGGCGGCGTTGGCGGCGCTGGTCGATGAGCTGCTGGCGAAGTCTCCGGACGATCGGCCCGGCGACGCCGGGGCCGTGGCCGTCCGGCTGGCGGCGTTGCGCGACGACGCGGCTGGGGCCGTGCCGCTACCGCTCGCTTCGCCGCTGTCTTTGCCGTCATCGCGGCCGTCGTCGCCGTCGCTATCGGGGCCGTCGTCGTCGCCGCCTCCGGGCGAGGACCGCCGTCGGTGGTGGCTCTGGGGTTTGGCCGGGTGCGGTTCGGCCGCTCTGGTCGCGATCATCGTGACGTCGTTCCTCGCGACCCGGGAAGGCCCGCCCGTCGTGGTCACCGCCGCGTCGCCGTCAGCGGGATCGGCGTCGGCGCCACCGCCGCCGTCGGCGGCGACAGCGCGGCCGACCCGCGCTCCGGCCGTTCAGCCGACGCGCACCAGCACGTCGCCGAGCGCCGTCCCGACGTCGCCGTCCGCACGTCCGACGCGGACCCGACCGACGGACCCCATCGCCAGGCTGCGATTGTCCATCGAGGAGCAGGTGGCGGCCGGGGCACTGACCGCGGCCACCGCGACCGATCTCCACAAGCGGGTCGACGACATCGCCAAACGGCTCGGCGCCGACGACGACAAAGATCTCCCCAAGAAGGTCAAGGACCTGCGCACCAAGCTCACCGACCTCCGCCGGGAGGGCCGGCTGACCCAGTCCGGCTACGACGCGCTCAACCGCGACCTGGATCCGGTCGCGGCGCTGGCGCCACCACCGCCCCCCAAGTCCTGACCTTCTCCGCCGCCGAGTCACCTGGTGCGGCCGTGGTCGACCCGCGGCCGCCGCTTAGGCCCTGACTGGTTGCGGCGGCGACGCGCTTGGCGCGGCCGTGGTCAGCCCGTCCAGGTTGGCCGCCTTGGTCCTGACTGGCTGTGGCGGCGACGCGTTTGGCGCGGCCGTGGTCGGTCCGTCCAGGTTGGCCGCCTTGGTCCTGACTGGCTGTGGCGGCGACGCGTTTGGCGCGGCCGTGGTCGGTCCGTCCAGGTTGGCCGCCTTGGCTCTGACTGGCTGTGGCGGCGACGCGTTTGGCGCGGCCGTGGTCGGTCCGTCCAGGTTGGCCGCCTTGGCTCTGACTGGCTGTGGCGGCGGCGCGTTTGGCGCGGCCGTGGTCGGTCCGTCCAGGTTCGCCGCCGCCTAGGCCCTGACCGGCTCCGCCGGAGACCCGGTCGGCGCGGCCTCGGTCAACCCGCGCAGGTTCACCACCGCGACGGAGGCCAGCAGCGGTGCCAAGGCCGCGAGGGTCCAGGTCAGGCCGATCAGCCCGGCGACGGCGCCGATGACCGGCGGGGCGAGCAGGATCCCGGTGTAGGTCATCGTGCTGAACCGGGCCACGGTGCCAGCCGCGCCGGTGGTGGCCGCACCCAGATGCCCGGCGGCGCCGAAGAGCACGGGCAGGGGAGTCGCGAGGCCGATCCCGATGAGGGCGAAGCCCGCGATCGCCACCGCCGGCCACGGGCTGGCCACGACGACGACCAGCCCGCCAGCGGCGGTAAGGGTGCCGACCCGGAGCAGTTCGTGCGCCGTCCGCCGCGCGAGCAGACGATCGCCGACGAGCCGGCCGGCGGTCTGGCAGGCGGTGAACGCGACGTACCCGAGGGCGGCCACGCCCAGTGGGGCGGTCAGCCGCTCGTGCAGGAAGATCCCGCTCCAGTTGGCCACGGCCGCCTCGACGGTGAGCACGGTCGCGCCCATGGCGCCGAGCACGACCAGCGGCCGGCTCCAGCGCGCCCGCTCGGCGCGCACGACCGAGCCGCGGTCGGTCGCCGCCGGCAGAAGCCGGTTTGTCCAGGCGGCGGCGACCGGGACGAGCACCACCGCGAGCACGCCGTAGTGCACGGCGCGGGAGAGCCCGAACTGCGCGGCACCGGAGGCGACCAGCGACCCACCGACCGCGCCGATGCTCCAGGCGGCGTGGCACCCGTTGAGGATCGACCGGCCCAGCGCCCGCTCGACCGCGACCGCGTGCGCGTTCATCGTCACGTCGAGCAGCCCGTGCACAGCGCCGAACAGCAGGTGCACCGCGAGGAGGCTCAGCAGTTCGCGGGCCAGAGCGGTGCCGACCAGGGCGATCGGCAATGCGGTCACGGCGGAGCGCACCACCCAGCGGCTGCCGAACCGGCCCGCGAGCGCACCGGCGCCCTGCATGGCGCCGACGGCGGCGACCCCGAAGGCGGCCGTGACCAGGCCGAGCTGTCCGGGGGAGAGCCCCAGGTCAACTTTGAGCGACGGCGTCCGTGCCGCCATCGTGGCGATCAGTGACCCGTTGACGGCGAATACCGCGGTGATCGCCCAGCGCGCCCGTGCGGCCATGTCTCGTCCTCCCGCCGCGGCACCCCCGGCGGGCACCGCACACAGACACGACGAATGGGCGCCCCCCGATTACTACCGGTGGACCAGCAGGCGGCCCCGCCAAGGGACGCTGCCCTCGATGAGTAGCGGAACAGCGGCGCCGTCCGGGCCCACCGCGTGCAGGTGAAGGTGGGGCTCGGTGGAGCGACCCGAATTGCCGACGAGGCCGACGACCTCGCCGGCCGACACCGTCTGGCCTTCCTGGACCGCGACCGACCCCTCGGCGAGATGGCAGAGGAAGAGCCGCGTCGCGCCGCCGATGACCACATGGTTGCCGTAGGGCGGCGCCACCGCCGGACCGTCCGGGTAGCCGTCGACGGCCCGGACGACCGTGCCCGACACCGGCGCGACGACCGGTGCCCGGCCGGAGTTGCGCCATAGGGTCCCGGACACCGGAAGCAGGTCCACCGCCCAACGCTGTTGTGGGTGCACGTGGTGGTGGTTGAGCCAGCGGGACGCGCCACCCTGGAGCACGTAGCCGCCGTGGCCAGGGCCGAGCGGATGCGCCACCGACAGCGGCGGTATGTCCGGTGCGCGGCCCGCCAGCGTGGCCGGCAGGGCGGCGGCCACGATGACGGCGGCGACCAGCAGATCCAGGTGGCCGAAGGAGGCCGTGCCCGTGCCGAGCCAGCCGGCCGCCAGCGCCGCTGCTGACAAGCCTGCCCACCATGGCCGCAGCCGCACGCCGGTCAGGTCCCAGCGATGGTTCGTCCACTGCCCGCGGAGGAACGCCAGCCCGGCCACAGTCCAGGCCGCGCGGGCGAGAGTGGACGGCGAGAGGGCGATAACGACGGCGAGATAGACCGGCACGGCGAGCAGCACGCCGCGGAAGACCGGACCGCGCAGGAGCCGGGGAGCGGAGCGCACCGGGACCAGGGGGTAGATCTCCACCCGGTCGGCGAGGCCGTCGGCGTTGCGCGAATAGAACACGCCGTAGCGGGTGCCGCCGACGGTGACCTCGACGCGGCCGGCGCCCTGCGCCACTAAGGACAACGGCTCACCGAGCCTGGTCACCGCGTCGATCCGGCCGGCTGCGGCCGGCTCGCGGAGGGCCGGCGCGAGCAGCGGGCAGTCGGCCGCCGGACCGCCCAACAGCAGTCTGGTCAGCAGCTCGCCGAACTCCGGCTCAGGGGGCACTCGGCCTGGCCGTTCGTTGAACTGCGGCTCAGGGGGCACTCGGCCTGGCCGTTCGTTGAACTGCGGCTCAGGGGGCACTGGGTTCAGCCGTTCGTTGAACTGCGGCTCAGGGGGCACTGGGTTCAGCCGTTCGTTGAACTGCGGCTCAGGGGGCACTGGGTTCAGCCGTTCGTCGAACTCCGGCTCGGGGAGCGGTCTGGTCAGCCGCTCGCGGAACTCTGGCTCAGGCACCATCGGCGCAGGATCGCATCACCGGTGCCGCGGCATCCTGGCAGCCTGCCGGCCGGCGTCGGGGGTCGCCGGCCGGCAGGGGGCGGGGGTCGCCGGCCGGCAGGGGGCGGGGGTCGCCGCGCTGCCCAGCCGGCGTGCCCCCGCCCGTGGACGCGGGTCGGTCACAAAAGGCGCCAACCGGAAGTGAACCGTCGCGTTCCAGGAGTCAACCTATTCCAACTGGTTGCAGCTGGTCAATGTGCAATCTCAACTTGTTGCAACAAGATGACATGACAAGGGTGGGTGTGGTGGACTCGCGGTGGCCAACTGGAAAGCGAGCGACTCCACCGTGGAACCCACGACCGAATACCGCCGCGTGCTCGACGACCTGGTCCGCCGGATCGGATCCGGCGACCTGGCGCCCGGCGAGAAGCTGCCGTCCACCGTCCGACTAGCCGCCGAATACGCCGTGAGCATCTCCACGATCCACCGCGTCACCACGACGCTGGAGGATCGTCAGCTCATCCGCGGCGTGCCGGGGAAGGGGCGGTACGTCCGCTGATCACCGGCGTCCCACATGTCGGGACCTCCTACTAAGTCAGTAGGATTAGTAGGCTAATCTCAGGACCATGTTCCTGTCATCTGACCTGCTCAGCGTCGCCCGGCAATACGCGGGCGACCCGGCCGGCTGGCCGGTCGCGCCCCGATTCGACCCCGTCGAGCGGTGGTACCACCGGATCGCGGCCACGCCCGACCACGAGGTCTGGGTGCTCACCTGGCTGCCCGGCCAGCACACCGACCTGCACGACCACGGCGGTGCCAGCGGCGGCTTCACCGTCGTCTCCGGCACCCTGACCGAGGAGACGGTCAGCCGGGGCGGCGCGTTGAAGGCCCGCCCGCTGCCGGCCGGCGCCGGGCGCCGGTTCGGCCCGCGCTACGTGCACCGGGTCAGCAACCTCGGCCCCGACCCGGCTATCAGCGTGCACTGCTACGCGCCGGAATTGCGTAGCATGACCCGGTATGACCTGACCGACGGCGTCCTCCGGGTCGCCGAAGTGGCGCGTGCGGGGGTGGCGTGGTGAGCCGTTCGATCGACGAGGTTCTGGAAGCGGCGCGGAAGCGGCTGGTGCGGCTCGACCCTGAGCCCGCCCACATCGCCGAGCGTGAGGGCGGCGCGGTGCTGATCGACACGCGGCCGATCGGCCAGCGCGAGGCCACCGGCACGATCCCCGGTGCTGTGATCATCGACCGCAACGTGCTGGAGTGGCGGCTCGACCCGCGCAGCGACGCCCGGCTGCCGTTCGCCGACTCCTACGACACCCACTACATCCTGTTCTGCCAGCAGGGCTACGCCTCGTCGCTGGCCGCCGCCTCGCTTCAGGACCTCGGCCTGCACCGGGCCACCGACCTGGCCGGCGGCTTCATCGCCTGGCTCGCGGCCGGCCTGCCGGTGCTCCAGCCAGGCGTGACCCAGGCACCGCAACTCGTCGGCGCACATCCCGCCCCCCGGGAGGACCGGTGACCGTCACCGCACACACCTCGCTGTTCGCCTTCGCGCCCGAACGCATCCAGGCCGAGACGAGGGCCGAGACGAGGGCCGAGACGAGGGCCGAGACGAGGGCCGGGACACAGGCCGAGACGCAGGTCGACATCGACGTCGCCGCCCGCCAGGTCGTGCGGCACGGCCGCGAGGTGCCGCTGACCCGGCTCGAGTTCGACCTCCTGGTGTTCTTCGCGCGCCACCCGCGCCGGGTCTTCACCCGCGACCAACTGCTGCGCAACGTCTGGGGCTACGACATCGCCGGGCCGCGCACCGTCGACGTCCACATCAGACGGTTGCGGGCCAAGCTGGACGTGCCGGTGGTGCGCACCATCTACGGCGTCGGCTACCGCCTGGCCGACGACGCCGGCGTCACCCTCAGCGCCGACGACTAGTCGAACAGGTCGAGCAACCCCTGCGCGTTGCGCTGCGCATAGTCCGAGTAGCAGTTGTTCATGAGCACGTGCGTCTCGTCGGCCGTCGAGGCCAGCTTGCGCAGCTTCGGCGCCCACGCCTTCAGCTCGCGCTCCGAATACTCGTACCCGAACTTCTCGTAGATGTTCTTGCTGGTCCACTTGAGACTGTGCCCGTGGAAGCGCATCACCGCCAGCTCCGCGGTCGCCTCCAGGATCGGCGGGATCGAGGAGCGGTGCCCCTGTGGCATGTCGACCGCGACGTAGGGCAACCGGTGGTGCCGCAGGAACTCGAGCGTCTCGGCATGGTTGTCGCCCTCGAACCACGACGCGTTGCGGAACTCGAACACGGGCCGCAGCGGCTTGACCCGGTCGCGCACCTCGACGAGGAAGTTCTTGTTTGACCGGCGGATGCCGAACCACGGCGGGAACTGGAACAGCAACGCCCCGAGCTTGCCCGCCGCGACGAGCGGGTCGAGGGCGGTCAGGAAACGAGTCCAGATCTCCTCGTACGCCTGCGTCGGCAGGTCTTTGGGGTAGATGTTCGTTTTGTCGGTGTCAGGCCGCAGGTCCTTGAAGATCGAGCTGACCTTCGTCGGGTGCCCGGTCAGCAGGCTGTAGGCCTTGACGTTGAAGGTGAACCCGGGCGGCGTGCGGGCGGCCCACAGCGTGGCGGTCTGCTCCGACGGCGGCGCGTAGTAGGTCGCGTCGACCTCGACCAGCGGGAACCGGCCGGCGTAGTAGGCCAGCCGCTTCTCGGGCGTGTCCGCGTCGGGCGGATACCAGCCCGACGCGAGCAGCGTCTTGTCGGTCCACGACGCGGTGCCGACCTTGATGTCGCCCACAACCAAAACCCTAAGCGGCCCGCCGCTCCCGCGTCTGCTTGCAGGCCACGCAGGTCGTCGCCGCGGGGAAGATTTCCAGCCGCTCGACCGGGATCGGGGCCGCGCAGCCCTCGCAGGACCCGTAGCCGCCGGCCGCGAGCCGGTTGAGCGCGTGCTCGTATTGGTCGCGCCGGTCGAGGATCGTGCGCAGCACCGAGCCGGCGGTGTCGCGTTCGGCGGTCTTCGAGCCGCTGTCGGCCTGGTCGTCGCCGGCCGAGTCGCTGACCTCGACCAGCCGCAGCACCTGGCCGCGCTCGTGCTCGGCCTCGTATTCCGCGGTCAGCTCGTCGTAGCGGGCCAACAGGGTGAGCCGGATCTGCTCGGTCCGGGTCGCTTCGTCGACTGGCATGGCGGCCGCCTTCCGGGTTGTGTCGCGGATGCGGGCTGTTACCCCGCGACCACCTAAGTCAAACCCTTCACTCCCGTTTCACCAATGCCGGGTGACGTGGGTCATCAGTGCGCACCACCACGTCGGCCCAGCCGGCCGGGTCGACCTCGCCGACGTAGCGGTCCCACGCGGGCAGCGTCCAGGCCCAGTCCGGCGGCGTGCGGCGGGCCAGCGCGGCGGGCGACACCACCAGGTGGACGGTGACGTCGAAGGGCAGCCCGCCGCCGAGCAGGAAACCGCCGGTGACCAGCACGACCGCCGCCGGTTCGAGGGGGAGGTAGCCGGCGCGGCTGGCCCGGTCGGTGGCCGGGTCCCACAGCGACGGCAGGATCTCGCCGCTGCCGTCCGGCCCGGCCGGATCGAGCACCTCCCGGCGCAGCCCCGACTCGTCGAGCCAGTCGGTGTAGAACGCGTCCGGATTGGTCCTGCCCTGCTCGAACCGAAGAGAGGCAGACCGCAGAAAACCATTCGCGGGTACGGCGTGCGCCGGCCGCCCGCGCAACCGCAGCGCCTCGACCAGCGCGGCGGCGAGCGGATCGGGTCCGGCCAGCGGACTGTCGGCCACCGGATCCCGGCTCAGCGGCGTCGCGCCGGCCGGCGGCGGACCGTCGAGCGCCACCCGCAGCCGGCCGTCCGACGGCGCCGCCGCGATCCGGTCGGCGAGATCGTCGACGAACAGTTCCGGAGTGATCGGCCGCACACGCACCCGCCCATGATCTCTCGACACGGCAGGATGGCCGGCATGCGGGCGGTCCTCACCGGGTTCGCCGGGATCTGGCTGGTGACCCTGGCCGGCTACCTGGCGGGCCGGTTCGGCGTCCTGGGCCAGGACGCCACCGCGCTGCTCGCCCGCCTGGTCTTCTACCTTGCCGCACCGGCGCTGCTGTTCTCCACCCTGGCCACCTCGAGCCTCGACAAGGTGTTCACGCCGGCGCTCGCGGTGTTCGTGCTCAGCACGGTCGTGGTCGCCGCCCTCTACGTGGCGCTCACCATCAGACGTCACCCCGCCTCCGAGGTGACCATCGGCGCGCTCTGCGCCTCCTACGTCAACGCCGGCAACCTCGGCCTGCCGATCGCCGCCTACGTCCTCGGTGACGCCTCGCTGGTCGTACCCGTGCTGCTCTTCCAGCTTCTGATCGCGACCCCGACCGGCCTGGCCGTGCTCGACGTGACCGCGGCCGGAAATCGGCCGAAGGCGTTGCGGCTGTTGTCGGCACCGTTGCGCAACCCGATCAGCGTCGCCTGCCTCTGCGGTCTGGTGGTGGCCGCCGTGGGCTGGCACCCGCCGGCCGAGGTGCTCCGCCCGTTCGAGTTGGTCGGCGGCGCCGCCGTGCCATTGGCGCTGATCGCCCTCGGGCTCGCGCTGCGCGGCAGCCGCCCGCTGGCCGCCGGTCCCGAGGCGGGGCAGCGCTACCTCGCCGTCGCGCTCAAGGTCGCCGTGCAACCCGCCGTCGCCTGGGCGATCGGCCACTTCGCCTTCCGCCTCGACGGCCACGCGCTGCTCGCCGCCGTGGTGCTCTCCGCTTTGCCGAGTGCGCAGAACCTCTTCGTGTACGCGACCCGCTACGACCGCGCCACCGCCCTGGCCCGCGACGCGATCGTGCTGTCCACCCTCGCGGCCGTCCCCGCGCTGGTGATAATCGCCGCGCTCCTGACGTGAGGTTTTGTTACGGTTCCGCGCGTGACGGTTACCCCCGCTGATGTGACGACCGCGGTCGCCCTGCTCCGCACCACCCTGCGCGACGTGCCCGACGACGCCTGGGACGTGCCGGCCGGCACGCTGACCTGGACGTGCTGGGAGACGATCGAGCACACGGCCGACGACCTGTTCGCCTACGCCCTGCAGATCGCGCCGTCCGATCCGCCGCAGGACACCCACATGCCGGCCGGCTGGAAATACCTGCGCGAAGGCGGTCCGGCCCTCACGATCTTCGTCGAGCGCGACTCCGGCACGCTCGGCCTGCTCCGGGTGCTGGAGGGCTGCGGCGCGATGCTCGCCGGCGTGGTCGCCGCGGCGCCCGCCGACCGGCTGTCCCACCACGGCTACGGCATCAGCGACCCGGAGGGGTTCGCGGCCATGGGGGTCGTGGAGACCCTGGTGCACGGCTTCGACGTGGCGGGCACGCTGGGCGTCACCTTCCAGCCGCCGGCCGACCTGTGCCAGCGGGTGATCGACCGGCTCTTCCCCGACCTGCCCGAGCACCCCGACCCGTGGGAGCGGCTGCTCTGGGCGACCGGCCGCGGCATGCTGCCCGGCCACCCGAAGCGCGACTCGTGGCGCTGGGACGGGCGCCCGGCGGCCATGCGGCTTAGCGTGGGGTGATGCTGACCGCGCGGCCCACCAGCGTGTGGCGCAACCGCTACGAGATCGCCGTCGACGGCCGGCCGCTGACCACCTGGGACCAGTCGTTCTGGAAGCACGGCGGCACCTTCACCCTCGACAGCCGGCCCTACGAGGTGCGCGGCAACTTCTGGGGCACCCGCTCGACGCTGGTCGACCAGCTGGGCGGCGAACTCGCTGCGGCTGAGCGGGTCGGGCGTCGGCGTTGGACAGTCACGTCCGCCGGCCAGACCTACCGGTTCCAGCGCACCTCATGGTGGAACAGCAGCCGGCAGGAGCTCTACGTCGACGACCGCCCGGTCGGCTCGGTGGCCCGGCGCAGCGCCTGGCGCCGCGACGTCGACGCCGACCTGCCCGGCGTCCCGGCCCCCGGTCCAGGTGTTCGTGCTCGCCGTCGTCATCGCGATGTGGGACGCCGAGCGGGCCGCCGCCACGTCGAGCTGAGCGGCGTCTATGCCCGGCCGGCCGCGCGGGGCTAGCCTGATGGCGTGCTGGTCGCACGCGAAGTCAGCAGGTGGACCAACCGCTACGCGGTGATCCGTGACGGCCGGCGGGTCACCACGCTCGACGCCGTGCTCCGCGACGGCCAGCCCGCGTCGTTCACGCTCGAAGGCCGGCGCTACTCGATCCCCGGCGCCATCTGGGACACCCGGCTCGTGCTGCACGACGAGACGGGCGGCGCGCTCGGCGTGGCCGAACGGGGCCGCGACGAATGGTGGAGCATCACCTCGGCCGGGCAGACCTACCACCTGCGGCGCACCTTCATCGTCGCCGCGCGCGACCGACTCGACTCCGGGGATCCGCCGCTCGGCCGGGTCTACCGGACCGGGGGCGCGGAGCGTGCCGTCGAGCTCGAACTCCCCGGCGCGCCGGAGCTGGTGCAGGTCTTCCT
This sequence comes from Asanoa ferruginea, assembly GCF_003387075.1. NCBI lineage: Bacteria > Bacillati > Actinomycetota > Actinomycetes > Micromonosporales > Micromonosporaceae > Asanoa > Asanoa ferruginea. Next base: position 8,143,177 of record NZ_QUMQ01000001.1, on the reverse strand, counting down.
GCTGGCAGTGGTCATCGCCGGGCGCGACGCACAGGTGACGTTCCGGGGGACCGGGTTCTGGCAACGGTGGGCGTGACCATCAGAGCCCGGGCAGTCGCACGTCGGTGGCCTCGCCGAGTGCGCGCAACGGGGTCACCGCCGCATAGCCCTGGGCCAGCAGCGCGAGGTCGGTGCCGGGCACCAGGTCCTGATCGGACTGGCGCAACGCCGTGCGCACATAGCCCTCGCCGGACTCCACCACCGTCATCACCACCTGGCCGAACGCGGCGAGCGTGGCCCGGCGTACCCCGCGCAGCTGGTCGGCGGGCAGGTCCGGTGCGTTGACGTTGAGCACCACGCCGGCCGGCGCGGCCAGCAGCGCGTCGACCAGGTCGACGGCCGTCGCCGCGGCGGAAGCCCAGTTGCGGGCCGCCTCGTCCGCCGGCGACAGCGTCACCACGCCGCCGCCGCTGGCCGTGGTCGCGTTGGAGGCGGAGAGGATGTCGAGCGAGACCGCCATCGCCCGGCAGCCGGCGGCCGACGCGGTCAGCGCGGCGCCGACCGTGCCCGAGTGCAGCACCGCGCGGCCCGCGTTCGCGCCCCGGTTGATGCCCGAGAAGACCAGGTCGGGCGGGGGACCGAAGGCGCCGTGCAGGCCGAGCAGCGTGATGTAGGCGGGCGAGCCGGCGATCGCATACCCGGTGCTGCCGTCGAGGTCGTGCCGTTCGATCAGCACCCGGCCGTCGTCCTCGGTGGCCCGCAGCGCGGCGCTGGTCCCGCTGGAGTCGGCCCGGGGCGCGGCGACGACCAGGTCGCAGCCGCGGTCGGCCAGTGCCGCCGCGAGCACCCGGATGCCGACGGCGTCGATGCCGTCGTCGTTGGTGACCAGGGCCCTCATGGCGTACGCGACGGGGACAGCCCGACCGCCGACACCTGGCGCGCGAACGCCTCCGCGTCGACGACGGCCGCCCCACCGTGGTCGTTGTTGAAGTAGACGTACGCGTCGGCGAACGCGTCCTTCAGCCGCCCCGCCCAGGTGCGCAGCGCGGTTCGCCCGTACCGCGGCCGGGGTGTCGCCCTTCCTTCGTGAAACCGCAGGTAACCCCAGTCGGTAGTGCGCCACAGCGGTGTCATCGGCCGGCCCAGCCGATCGGCCCAGGCCAGCGCCGCGCGATGTTTCTCAAGAACCGTGCGCACCTCGTCGGTCCACCAGCTCTGATGCCGCGGCTCGACCGCGACGCGGACCTCCCTCGGGAAGCAGGCCAGCACGGCATCGAGGGAGGATGGCGCGGCCTTCAGGTTCGGCGGCAGTTGGATCAACACTGGCCCCAGCCGATCGCCCAGCCCGGCCGCGTGGTCCAGGAAACGGCGCACGGGCTCCGCGGGGTCGTTGAGGCGCCTGATGTGGGTGAGGTAGCGGCTCATCTTGACGGCCACGACGAAGTCGCCGGGCGTGCGGGACCGCCACTGGGCGAACGTGTCGCGCTCCGGCAGCCGGTAGAAGGCGTTGTTGACCTCCACCGTGGCGAATTGCCCGGCGTAGTGCTCCAGCCAGGCCCGCTGAGGCAGCTTCTCGGGGTAGAACGGGCCGCGCCAGTCCCGGTACTGCCACCCGGACGTGCCGACGAGAATCACGGGTCCTCCATACCCCGCATTCGTCCCCGCAGCCCGGGCGCCGCGGGTCATTCTGAGGGCGGTCGCCGGTTACAGGTGATCGCTGGCCGGGTACAGGGGCGTCTGGAGCGCCCCCGTACCCGGGGCGCCGCAAGCGCGAGGGGGCTTACTCGATGACACTCGACGACGACGACATGGCCACGACTGGATCCGGTAGCGCGGAAGGCCCGGCCGACGGCGGGGCGATGCCAGGACGCCATGACGGCGGTGCCGACGGCAGCGCGGAGGGCCCGGCGGATGGCGGCACCAACCCGTCCGGCCACGACGGTGGCGCCGACGGCGGTGCCGAAGGGGTCGCCGACGGCGGCACCAACCCACAGGGCCACGACGGTGGCGCCGACGGCAGCGCCGAAGGCCCCGCTGACGGCGGCACCAACCCGAACGCCCACGACGGCGGCGCCGATGGCAGCGCCTGACGGGAACCGCGGGCTGACAACCGGAGCGCCGGGCGGTGCACACCGCCCGGCGCTGTCCCGTTGCGTCAGCGTCGACCCGGCCAAGTTCGCCGGCGCCTACTGGGGCCGGGCGCCGCTGCTCTCCCTGGCGAGCGAACTCGAGGGCGCCGACGGCTTCCGCGACCTGCTGTCACCGGACGACGCCGACGAACTGCTGAGCCGGCGGGGCCTGCGTACCCCGTTCATCAGGGTCGCCAAAGACGGCGCGCTCGTGCCGCCCGGCCGCTACACCGGAAGCGGCGGATCCGGCGCCGAGATCGACGACCAGGTCCTGGACGAGAAGATCCTGACGTTGTACGCCGACGGCGCGACCCTGGTCTTCCAGGGTCTACATCGGACCTGGCCGCCGCTGATCGAGTTCGCCGGCGAGCTCGGCGCCGCCCTCGGCCAGCCGCTCCAGATCAACGCCTACCTGACCCCGCCGGGCAACCAGGGCTTCGCCACCCACTACGACACCCACGACGTGTTCGTGCTCCAGGTCGACGGTCGCAAGCGCTGGAAGATCCACCCGCCGGTGCTCGACGACCCGCTGGAGCGGCAGAACTGGAACGGCCGGGCCGACGAGGTGACCGCGACCGCGGCCGGCGAACCCGCGCTCGACGTGGTGCTCGAGCCCGGCGACGCGCTCTACCTGCCGCGCGGCTGGCTGCACAGCGCCGCCGCGCAGGACGACTCCTCCCTGCACCTGACCATCGGCATCCGCGCGCTGACCCGCTACGCCCTGGTCGAGGCCCTGCTCGGCGAGGCGGCCAACGACCCGCGACTGCGGGCCACGCTGCCCTACGCGCTCGACGTCAGCGACCCCGACCAGCTCGAGCCGGAGCTGACCGAGACGATCGAGGCCCTGCGCGACTGGCTCGACACGGCGTCACCGGCCGCGGTCGCCGAGCGGCTGCGCCGCCGGGCCTGGCCGGCCGCCCGCCCGGCCGCGCTGCGCCCGCTGGCCCAGGCCGCGGCGATCCGCGCGCTCGCGCCCGACGACCGCATCGTGCCCCGGGAACGGCTGCGCTGGCGGCTGGAGCCCGACGGCGACGACCGGATCACGCTGCGGGTGTTCGACCGCGCGGTGACCTTCCCGGCCGGCTGCGCGCTCGCCCTGCGCGCCTTCCTGGACGGCGGCGTCACCCGGGTCGGCGACCTGCCCGGCCTCGACGAAAACGAGGACCGCCTGGTGCTGGCCCGCCGGCTGCTCCGCGAGGCGATCGCCGTCCCTGCGTAGCCGGCCTACTAGCCTGGGCTGGTGACGCGACGCCCGGTGCTGTGGATCTGCGGACCGTCCGGGGTCGGCAAGACCACGGTCGGCTTCGCGCTCTTCGAGGAGCTGAGCAGGGCCGGCATCGCGATCGCCTTCGTCGACCTGGACCAGCTCGGTCTGTGCTACCCCGCGCCACCGCACGATCCGCGGAACCACCGGTTGCGGGCGCGCAATCTGAGCGAGGCGTGGTCGGCCTTCGCGGCCGCGGGTGCGCGGTGTCTGGTGGTCAGCGGCCTGGTCGACGATGCCGCGGAGGTGCGCCGGCACGCCGAACTGCTGCCCGACAGCGACGTGACGGTGTGCCGGCTACGGGTCGGCCATGACGAACTGCGCGGCCGGATCGCCCGCCGGGGATCGTTCGTCGACCAGACCGAGGAGGCGATCCGCAACGCCGACGCGCTCGATCGCAGCGACTTCGCCGACCTGGTCGTCGACACGTCGGGAACCGCGGTCGCGAAGCTGGTCGCGCGGATCCGGGACAGCGGCTGGCCGGGCACCGTGGCGCCGCCGGCAGCGCTACCCGCGCCACCGTCCACACCGCCGCCGGTGCCCCGCCCCGCCGCGTTCCCGGTCCTGCTGGTCTGCGGTCCGCCCGCGGTCGGCAAGTCCACCGTGGGCTACGAGATCTTCCGGCGGGTGGTCGGTGACGGCATCCCGGCCGCCTACGTCGACCTGGCGCAGATCGGTTTCTGCCGGCCGTCGACCGACCGGCACCGGCTCACGGCGCCGCTGCTCGCCCGGTTGTGGCCGGGATTCCACGCCGCCGGCGCGCAATGTCTGGTCCTGTCCGGCAGCGTCGCCGACGCGGAGGCCCTCGACCGCTACCGGGCCGCGCTTCCGTCGGCCCGGTGGAGCGTCTGCCGGCTGCGCGCCGAGCCCGGCACGCTCGCCGAGCGCGTCGAACTGCGCGGCCAGGGCGGTGGGCCGGCGATCGCCGGCGACGAGTTGCGCGGTCGACCGCCGGAGGAGTTGCACCGGCGTGCGGCCCAGGCCGTCGAGGTCGCCGCGGCACTCGACCGGGCCGACATCGGCGACCTCCGCGTCGACACCGACGGGCGGGAGGTCGCCGACCTCGCCGATCTCGTGCGCGACCGGCTCGGCGGTTGGCCCGGCTGACCGCGCGGGCCGGTCAGGCGTCGGCCGGGGCCGTCATCAGCTCTTCCGGTGCCGAGTCGAGCAGCGCCTGGGTGGTATAGGAGATGTGCTTCGTGAGCGCCGCCTCGGCCTGGTCGACGTCGCGGGCCAGCACGGCGTCGCGCAGCGCGCGGTGCTCGCCCGCGATGTCGCGGGTGTCCTCGCTGCCCAGGTGACGTGACCAGCGCCGGTAGAGCTCGGCCGCGTCGCGCAGCGACGCCGCGATGTCGCGCAGCCGCCGGCTCGGGCAGCCCTCCAGCACCGCCGCGTGGAAGGCGGCATGCGCCGTCGCCCAGTCTTCGTTGACCGCGCGCGGCTGGACGGTCGCGAGCTCGGGGGTGCGGTCGAGGGTGTGGTAGGCCGCGACGACCCGCGACTCCCAGGCCAGGTCGCCGTGGTTGATCGCGTGCCGCAGGCAGAGCGTCTCGATGTCGATCCGGGTGCTGGTCAGGTCGCGGAGGTCCTCCTCCGAGACCGGCGTGACCCGGAACCCGAGCTGCGGCTCCGAGAGCACGAGGCCCTGCTCGACCAGCCGGGACAACGCCTCGCGGAGGACGCCAACGCTGGTGCCGTAGCGGACCCCCAGGTCAGCGAACGGCAGCCGCTGCCCGGGCAGCAGGCGCCCGGTCAGGATGTCACCGCGGAGGTTGATATAGATGCGCTCCGCGCGCGTTTCACTGCGTGGCATGGCTGACACTCTAGCGGACTCGCGAATGTCACGGGTGAAGTAACAGATCCTCGCTCGGATTCGAAAATGTATTGACACCTCGAACGTGGGCTGAACATACTCGGCGATCAAAGGGGCCCTGTGGGACGGGCAGCTTTGACCGACGAGGAGCGTGGCCAATGGCGATCCAGCGGGTCGAGGTTTTCCGGCTCAGCCAGCCCGTCACCGCGGCCGCCGGCCCGTCCGGCGCCACCTACCGCGAGCGCAACAGCGTCCTGGTCAGGCTCCGCGACAGCGACGGGCTCGACGGTTGGGGCGAGACCTACGCCCGCGTCGGTGTCGCCGCCACCATCGAAGACGTCGGCGAGGTGCTGATCGGCCGCGACGCCGCCGACGCCCGCCCGCTCCTCGACGCGCTGCGCATCGCGACCGCCGACGGCCTCGCGTTCAGCGCGCTCGCCATCGCCCTCGACGACCTGCGCGCCCGCCGCCTCGGCGTGCCGGTGTCCACGTTGTACGGTGGCCGCCGGCGCGACAGCGTCCGCGGCTACGCGTCCAGCGGTGGCTACGTCGACGGCGTCGACCCCGAGCAGAGCTGGCCCGACGAGGTCTCCGCCGCGACCCGCGACGGCTTCACCGCTTGCAAGATCCGGATCGGCCGTTTCGCGCCCACCCGCGAGCTGCCGATCCTGGCCAAGGTGCGCGACCAGGTCGGCCCCGATGTCGACCTGATGGTCGACGCCAACGGCGCCTACGCCGTGCCGCGGGCCCGCGAGGTCGCCCGGGGCCTGTCCGACCTTGGCTTCCGCTGGCTCGAGGAGCCGCTGATCCGGCACCGGGGCGGGCTGACCTACCCGGGCTACGAGCACCTCGGCGGCCTGGGCATCGCGATCGCCGCCTACGAGGGCCTGGAGACCCGCGGTGCCTTCGACTCCTATCTGACCCGCACCCCGGTCGACATCGTCCAGCCGGACGTGGCGATCTGTGGCGGGATCGGCGAACTGCTCTTCGTCGCCGACCTCGCCGCCCTGCGCGGCCGGCAGTGCGTGCCGCACGCCTGGGGCGGCGCGGTGCTGCTCGCCGCCACCCTCCAGGCGATCAGCCTGCTGCCCGAACCCTCCGAACTGGATGGACCGGACTCACCTCTGCTCGAGGTGGACCGGTTCGAGAACCCGATGCGCACGCGGCTCGCCCAGGAGCCGCTCACCCTCACCACCACCACCGGCCGGATGGCCATTCCGGACGGTCCCGGCCTCGGCATCACGGTCGACGAGGACTTCGTCCGGCACGCCTCCGCCGGCTGACACCACGCATGCACTGATCGCGATCGGAGACCCCCCTCATGACGAATGTGATCAATCGACGCACCCTGTTGAAGACGGGCGCCGGCGCCGCGCTCGGCCTCGGAGTCTTCGGCCTCGCCGCGTGCGGCGACGACGGTTCGCCGGCGCCCGCCGGTGCCGGTGCCGCCGGTGGCCCGAAGAAGGGCGGCACGCTGCGCTGGGCGGTGGCCGCCGGCAACGCCACGCAGGTCGCCGACCCGGCCAAGGCCGGCGGCACGATGCCGCTGCTGATCGCCACCAACTGCTACGACACGCTGGTGCGGGCCGACGAGAACTACCAGCTCACCCCCGCCCTGGCCACCGAGTGGTCGTCCAGCGCCGACGCCCTGACCTGGACCTTCAAGCTCCGGCCCGGGGTCAAGTTCCACGACGGCGGCCCGCTCACCGCGCAGGACGTCGTCTACTCGTTCAAGCGGATCCTCGACCCGGCCCTGGCCGCCGTCGGTCTCGCGCAGATCGGGCCCTACCTCGACGCGTCCGGCATCACGGCGGCCGACCAGACCACGGTGAAGCTGACGCTGAAGAAGCCCAACGCGTTCATCCCGGTGATGGTCTCGCACGCCGGCTTCAGCATCGTCAAGGACGGCACCACCGACTTCAGCAAGGGCAACGGCACCGGCCCGTTCACGCTGACCGGCTTCGACGCGGCCGCCCGCACCTCGCTGGCCCGGTTCGACGGCTACTGGCAGGACAACAAGCCCTACCTCGACGCCATCCAGATCGTGGTCATCGCGGAGGACGCCACCCGCCTCCAGGCCGTCACCTCGGGCAGCCAGGACGTCGTCGACAACATCACCGGCGCCAACACGCTGCTGCTCAAGGGCAGCGTCGAGCCCTACATGCTGAAGAACGGCGGCTGGGTCGGGCTGACCATGTTCGGTGACACCGCGCCGTTCAACAACCAGAAGATCATCCAGGCGATGCAGTACGCCGCCGACCGCAAGAAGATCATGTCGGTCGTGGCGCCGGGCATCGACATCATCTCGCCCGACATCCCGATCCCGCCGGAGGACCCGTTCTTCCCCTCCGGGCTCCAGCCGCGGGCCTACGACCCCGACAAGGCCAAGGCGCTGCTCAAGGAGGCGGGCGTCAGCGGCAACTTCAGCTTCGACGTCTACGCCTACGAGGGCGACAAGCTGGACACCGCGGTCAGCTTCAAGAGCACCGCCGAGGCGGCCGGCATCAACGCCAACGTGATCACCTGGCCGCACGCCACGTTCTTCACCGACATCTTCAAGAAGAAGCCGGCGATCGGCATCAGCGTGGCCCGCCTGCACATCTCGCAGGCCCTGCCCCGGCTCTACGGCAAGGGCGGCGACCTCAACATCACCCACTTCAGCAACCCGCAGTTCGACGACCTGGTCGCACAGGCCACCGCGTCGTCCGACCAGGCGAAGCAGAAGCAGCTCTTCTCCGACGCGCTGACCATCGTCAACGACGGCGCCGCCAACGTGATCCCCGGCTGGGAGGGTCAGGTCTACGGGAAGAGCAAGCATGTGCAGGGGCTGGACGCGGCCAACGGCGCGCACATGTACCTGTCCGGCGCCTACCTCAGCTAACCCATGACACAGACCGCACAGCAGGCCGGGCGCCCTCGAATCCGGAGGGCGCCCCGCCGCCTGCCCTACCTCGTCCGCCAGCTCATCACGCTCGTGGTGACGCTCTTCGCCATCACGATCGTGATCTTCGGGCTGACCGCGATCGCCGGCGACCCGGCCCGCGACATCCTCGGGCAATACGCGACCGACGCGCAGGTGACCGCGTTCCAGCAACTGCACCACCTCGACCAGCCGGTGGTGGTGCGCTACTTCGAGTGGCTCGGCGGCGTGCTGCACGGCGACCTCGGCGTCTCGTACCAATCGAATGGTCCGGTCTGGGATGTCATCTCGCCCCGGCTCGGCCCGTCGATCGTCCTCGTGCTGCTCTCCTGGGTGCTGACCGTCGTCATCTCGGTGCCGATCGGCCTCTATTCGGGGGTACGCCTGCGCGGCAAGCGGGACGCCTCGCTCACGTTCGTGACGCTGATCGTCGCCGCGTTCCCGGAGTTCGTGCTCGGCCTCATGCTCGCGATCCTGCTCGGCGTCTGGCTCGCCTGGCTGCCGGTCGACTCGACGGCGGTCAGCTACGGCGGCCTGTTCGACAGCGCGTCGGCCTATGTGCTGCCGGCCATCACCATCGCGCTCGGCACGATTCCCTACATCATCCGGCTCATGCGGGCGAACGCCCGCGAAGTGGCGTCGGAGACCTATGTGCGGGCGGCGGTGCTGCGCGGCGTCACCGAGCCGTCGTTGTCGCTGCGGCACATCCTGCCCAACGCGGCCCCGCCGGTGGTCACCGCGCTGGGCCTGCAGTTCGCCGGTCTGATCGGAGGCGTGGTGGTCGCGGAAACCCTGTTCGGCTTCCCCGGAATGGGCCAGCTCCTCGCCCAGTCGGCCGCGTCCCGCGACGCCCCGGTGGTCGAGGCGATGGCGCTGCTGATCGGCGCCGTGTTCGTCATCGCCAACCTGGCCGCCGACGCGATCGTCGTCTACGTGACGCCCAAGCTCCGGGACACCGTCCGATGAGCGCGTCGGTTCTCGACAACGTCACTGCGGCCGATCTCCCGATGCCGCGCCAGCGGCGGTGGCGTAGCTTCCTGGCGATTCCGCAGGGCGGGTTCGGTGTCGGGCTGCTGTTGTTGTTGCTGGCGCTGGTGGTGATTGGGCCGTTCATCGCGCCCGACTCGCCCAACGAGATCAGCGACCAGCCGATCCTCGGCCCGTCGGCGCAGCACTGGCTGGGCACCGACTCCTACGGCCGCGACATCTTCAGCCGGGTGCTGCACGGCGGCGCCTCGGTGATCCTGCTGCCGCTGGTCGCGGTCTCGGCCGCGATGGTGGTCGCCACGCTGGTCGGGTTGCTCGCCGGCTATCTCGGCGGCAAGACCGACGCGGTGGTCACCTGGATCATCAACATCGCCCTGGCGATCCCGTCCTACCTGGCGGTGCTCGTCGTGGTCGCGGCCTTCGGCGGCGGCGGGGCGGTGGTGGTCACCGCGGTCGCGGTGGTCTACGCGCCCTACATCACCCGGGTCATCCGGTCGGCGACCCAGGCCATCGCGCCACGCGAGTTCGTGCTGGCCGCCCGGGCCAGGGGCGAGTCGCTCGGCTGGATCCTGTTCCGCGAGATCACCCCGAACATCGGGCCGACCCTGCTGGTCGAGATCGCGCTGCGGTTCACGTACGCCATCATGTTCATCGCCTCGCTGAGCTTTCTGGGTCTCGGCGTCCAGCCGCCCAGCGCCAACTGGGGCGTGATGGTGGCCCAGAACCGGGCGCTGCTGCTGGTCTCGCCGGTCGGTGTGCTCGTGCCCGCGCTGCTGATCGGCGTGCTCGCGATCGCGGTCAACCTCATCGCCGACGCGCTCACCCAGTTCTTCGGCGACCGCATCCACGAACGGTTGATGGTGTGACGACGCAGACAACGCAACGCGACGGCGACCTCGCGGCGGAGGGCCTCTCGGTCGGCTACCGGTCGCGCGCCGGGCTGACCCAGGTGCTCGCCGACGTCTCGGTGCGCCTGCACGCCGGCAAGATCCTCGGCCTGGCCGGCGAGTCCGGCTCCGGGAAGAGCACGCTGGCCCTGTCGCTGCTGGGCTACCGGGTCGCGGGGCAGGAGACGCTGGCCGGCCAGGTCGCGTTCGACGGCCGCGACCTCGACCGGGCGTCCATCAAGGAGTTGCGCAAGGTGTGGGGAGCGCGGCTGGCCTACCTGCCGCAGGACACCGCGACCTCGCTCAACCCCGCGCTGACGATCCGGCGGCACTTCGTCGAGGGGTTGCGCCGGCATCGCGGGCTCGACACGGCGGCCGCCGTCGCGCGCAGCGCCGAATGGCTGGCCAGGGTAGAGATCCCGGAGCCGGAGTCGGCGCTGCACAAGTATCCGCACCAGTTCAGTGGCGGGCAGCAGCAGCGGATCGCGCTGGCGCTGGCGCTGTCGGTCGAGCCCGAGGTGCTGATCCTCGACGAACCGACGACCGGGCTCGACGTGGTCACCCAGGCACACGTCAACCGGCTGATCGTGGCCCTGGCCCGGGACGCGGGCATCGCCGCGCTCTACGTCAGCCACAACCTCGCGTTGCTGGCCACCGTCTGCGACGAGCTCGCCATCATGTACGCGGGCCAGATCGTCGAGCAGGGCGTCGCCTCGGCCGTGTACGCGGCGCCGCGGCATCCGTACACGTCGGCGCTGATCGGTGCCGTGCCCACGATCGCGTCCGACCGGCCGCTGCACGGTATCCCCGGCATTCCCCTGCCGTCGGTGCCGGTGCACACCTGCGGTTTCGCGCAGCGGTGCGGGTTCCGCACCGACGCCTGTGCCACCGACATCCCGCTGGTCACCCTGGCCGACGACCGGTCGGCGCGGTGCATCCGGCTGGACGAGTTGCCACCGTTCGCGCCGGCCGCCTCGCATGCCTCGGTGTCGGCCGTCGTCGCGCCGCGCTCTGCCCCGGCCGTCGATGCCATCCTCACCGTCGACAATGTCGGCGTCGTCTTCTCCCGGCCCGGCACCGGTGAGCCGTTCGTCGCCGTTGACGACGTGTCGGTGCGGGTGCCGGCGGGTCGCGCACTGGGCATCGCGGGGGAGAGCGGCAGCGGGAAGTCGACGCTGCTGCGCTCGATCGCCGGCCTGGTGCGCCCGTCGTCCGGCTCGGTCAGCTATCGCGGCGCCGAACTGGCCGGGCTGGCCGGCGAGCGCCCGGTCGCGCTGCGCCAGGCGATCCAGATCGTGTTCCAGAACCCGGATGCCACGCTCAACCCGCGGCACACCGTCTACCAGTCGCTGGAACGGCCGCTCAAGCTGTTCCGGGCCGACATCGCCAAGCGCGACCGGCGCGACGCCGTAGCGGCGATGATGAAGCAGATCCGGCTCTCGCCCGACCTGCTCGACCGCTACCCGCGCAACCTGTCGGGCGGCCAGCGGCAACGGGTCGCGATCGGCCGGGCGCTGCTCGCCGAGCCCGAGGTGCTGCTCTGCGACGAGGTGACCTCGGCGCTCGACGTGTCGGTGCAGGCGTCGATCCTGGAGTTGCTGGTGGGCCTCCAGGCCGACCGGGAGCTGACGGTGGTCTTCGTGACCCACGACCTGGGCGTGCTGCGGGCGGTCGCCGACGAGGCGATCATCCTCCAGAACGGTGCGATCCGGGAGGAGGGGCCGACCACCAAGCTGCTGCGCGAGCCGACCCATCCCTACACGAAGGAGCTGATCGCGGCCGTTCCCAACCCGGAGCGGTCCAGTGAGTTCCTCAGTGGAGGGTCCTGACCGTGCATCCCGCCGCACTCGCCGAGTTTTCACCCCTGTCCCGCACCTACTTGAACACCGCCGGCTACGGCCTGCCGTCCCGCCGCACCGTGGCGGCGCTCGAAGGAGCGCTCGCCGCGTGGCAGGACGGTTCGGCCGACTGGGTCAACGACTGGGACGTTCAGGCCGAGCGGTGCCGCGCGGCCGCCGGTCCGCTGCTCGGCGCCCCGGTCGACGAGATCGCGCTGCTGCCGGCCGTCTCGGTCGGCGCGGGCGTCGTGCTCGGTTCGCTGTCCGCCGGCGACGAGATCCTGGTGCCTTCCGGTGAGTTCGCGTCGGTGCTGCTGCCCGCGCTGGTGGCGGCCCGGTCGCGGTCCGTCACCGTGCGCCAGGTGCCGTTCGACGCGCTCGCCGAGGAGGTCCACCCGGACACGGCGCTGGTGGCCACCAGCCAGGTGCGCTCCAACGACGGTCGGGTGCAGGACCTGGCGGCGGTCGCTGCCGCGGCCCGTGCGGTCGGGGCGGCGGTGCTGGTCGACGCCACCCACGCGGCCGGCGTGCTGCCGGTCGACGCGGCAGCGCTCGGCCTCGACTACGTGCTCGTCGCGGCCTACAAGCACCTGCTCTGCCCGCGCGGCGTGGCCCTCATGCGGGTGGCTCGTTCCCGGTGGTCTCAGGTGCCGGCGTTCGTCGCGTCCTGGCGGTCGGCCGGCGACGCCTACGCCCACTACTACGGCCCTTCGCTCGACGACCTCGCGCCGACCGCGGCCCGCTACGACGTCTCGCTGGCCTGGCACGCCTGGGTCGGCGCGGTGCCGGCGTTGGAGTTCCTGGCATCGGTGCCCGCCCCCGACCGGCGCGACTGGTGTGTCGGCCTGGCCGACGAGACCGCCAAGCTGCTCGGCCTGCCACCGACCGGCTCGTCGGTGCTCGCGGTGCCGGTCGCCGACCGCGCCGCGGCCGCTTCCGCGTTGCGGGCCGCCAACATCGTGACGTCGGTGCCGCCCACCGGCCCCGGCGCCCTGATCCGGTTGTCGTTCCACCTCTACAACGACCTGTCCCAGGCGCGGCTCGTCGCCGACGTGCTGGCGCCACACCTGGAAACCCGGAGGTAGTCCGCGATGAGTTCGGTCGTGCAGCTCGAGTACGTCGGCGATCTCGCGCCGTACGCCGAGGAGAAGGCCGCGCTGGCCGAGGTCGGCGCCGAGCTGACCGTGGTCCGCGCGGCCGACGGCGACGCGGTCGTCGAGGCGGCCCGCGACGCCGACGTCATCTGGGTCGAGTGGACCCCGCACCTGACCCGCGACGTCCTGGAACGGTTGCCGCGGCTTGGCCTGGCGATCCGCTGGGGTGTCGGCTATGAGCAGATCGACGTGACCGCGGCGACCGAGTTGGGCATCGCGGTGGCCAACGCTCCGGCCTACTGCACCGAAGACGTCGCCGAGCACGCCCTCGCGCTGCTGCTCGCCGTCTCGCGCCAGGTGGTCTACCGCGACCGGCAGGGCCAGCAGGGCCTGTGGCGGGCGGGCCCGGCCCGGCAGCGCCGGCTGGCCGGCAGCACCGTCGGCGTGGTCGGCCTCGGCCGGATCGGCAGCCACGTCGCGCATGTCGCATCCGCGTTCGGCGCCACGGTGCTGGGCTACGACCCGGTGGCCACGTCGAGCGACCCGGGCGTACGCCAGGTAGGGCTCGAAGAATTGTTGTCGGCGTCCGACTTCGTGAGCGTGCACGTGCCGCTCACGGCCGAGACCCATCACCTCTTCGACACCGACACGCTGGCCCTGATGCAGCCGCACGCCGCGCTGGTCAACACGAGCCGGGGCGGCGTGGTCAGCCAGGCGGCCCTGGTCGAGGCGCTGGACTCCGGCCGGCTCGGCGCCGCCGGGCTCGACGTGTTCGAGCAGGAGCCGTTGCCGGCCGACAACCCGCTGCGTGGCCGCGACAACGTGATCCTGACCCCGCACGAGGGCGCCAACTCGCCGCAGTCCGGGGTCGACCTGCGCCGCGCCGTCTACGGCGCCACCGTCGAGTGGCTTCGCACCGGTTGGACCGACGCGATCGTCAACCCGGCGATCCGGCCGCACGCCCGGGGCGTCCGCTGATGGCCCGCCGCGTGTTGGCGCAGGGCGGCGAGATCATCCTGCGTGAGGTGCCGGACCCGACGCCCGGCCCCGGCGACGTCCTGGTCCGGCCGCGCTACTCGGTGATCAGCCCAGGCACCGAACGGTCGATCGTCCGGGCCACCCGCACCAGCGTCGCGGCGGCCCACGAGTATCCGAACGCCGACTACGAATGGCGCACCGTCCGCTCGGGCGCGGTGCGCGGCCAGACCCGGATGCCGCAGCCGCCGCCCGACGACGCGGCCTCGCTCGGCTACAGCCTGTCCGGCACGGTGGTCGCGGTCGGCGACGACGTGCTCGACCTGCGCCCCGGCGACCTCGTCGCGTGCAGCGGCAGCCAGTGCGCCTACCACTGTTCGCTGGTGTCCGTGCCGCGCAACCTGACGGTCCCGGTGCCGTCGGGGGTCGACCTGGCCGCGGCCGCGCACGTCACGCTGGGCGCGGTCTCGATCGAAGCGTTGCGCCGCACCGAAACCCGGTTCGGCGAGACCGTCGCGGTCTTCGGCAGCGGCATGCTCGGCCTGCTGATCGCCCAGCTCGCGGCCTCGGCCGGCGTCTACGTGGTCGCGCTGGACACCAACACCGACCGGCTCGCACTGGCCACCCGGCTGGGCGCGGTCGCGACGCTCACCGACACGTCTTCTGACGGGCTCGATCGGGTACGCGGCCTGACCGGCGGCTTCGGTGTCGACGCCGTGATCGTGGCGGCCGCCGACCCGAGCAGCACGCTGGTCAACTTCGCGTTCGACCTGCTGCGCCCCGGCGGCCGGGTGGTCGCGCTCGGCGACTTCGGGATGGACCTCGATCGCAAGCGCTTCTTCGGCGCCCAGGCCACGTTCGTGCCGTCGATCGCCTATGGGCCGGGCCGCTACGACCCGGTCTACGAGGAGAACAACGTCGACCTGCCGATCAGCGTCGTGCGCTGGACGGAGAACCGCAACATGGGCCACTTCGTCCGGCTGCTCGCCGAGAAGCGCGTCGACCTCGACGTCATGACGTCGGCCCGGGTGCCGTTCGACGACGCGCCCGCGGCCTACCGGGCGCTGTTCGCCGACGACTCGCCCCTGACCGCGGTGCTCGACTTCGGTGACTGACCCGCGCTGGCTGGCCGATCCCCGGCTCTCGCCCGACGGCACCCGGGTCGCCTACGTCGAACGCACCCTCGACCACGCTGCCGACGTTGTGGCGTCCCGGGTGGGTGTCGTACCGGCCGGCGGCGGTCCCACGGTCTGGCTGGGCGCGGGCGAGGCGCCGCGCTGGTCACCGGACGGCCGCCGGCTGGCGGTGTCGCGTGGCGAGACGGTGTGGCTGGTCGACGCTTTCACCGGCGTCGGTTCGCCGCTCGCCA
Source organism: Asanoa ferruginea (assembly GCF_003387075.1). Classification (NCBI taxonomy): domain Bacteria; kingdom Bacillati; phylum Actinomycetota; class Actinomycetes; order Micromonosporales; family Micromonosporaceae; genus Asanoa; species Asanoa ferruginea. The sequence goes on along the minus strand of NZ_QUMQ01000001.1, from coordinate 8,127,922 downwards.
GGCAGGGCGGGGGACAGGTCACGTCGGCGGCCTGGTCACCGGACGGCTCCCGGCTGGCGCTGGCCCGATCCGCGCTGGTCCCGTCACTCGACGGGGTGCGGGTCGACGGACTGCCGGGGCGCTGGCGGCGGCACCGACGTCTCCAGGTTGTCGCTGTTGACGGCCATCCTTTGTGGACGTTACCTGGCGATGCTTACGATCCACAGTGGTCTCGCGATCGGTTGGCCTTTCTCAGCAACGAGTTCAGCTCCGGTGGCGACCTGTGTGTGGCGACCGGCCCGGACGACATCACCCGCGTCACCGACGGAGCCGGCCCCGTGCGGGGCTTCGCCTGGAGCCCCGACGGCACCCGCTTGGCCTACCTCGGACACCGGCACGGTGACGCCGGCGACGTCAACCTGCGCCTCTGGCTCACCGACCCCGACGTGGAGCTGACCGCCGACTGGACGCACGGCCTGGGCAACCCGGTCCGTGGCGACGACCCGCGCGGCACCGGCGACGCCCCCGTGGTCTGGTCGGCCGCCTCCGGCCGGATCTACGTCGAGGTAGCCGTCGGCGGCCGCGGCCCGCTGGCCTGGTTCGCCCCGTCGTCGGGCCGCAGCGGCCGGGTCTTCGACGGCGCGCACGCCTGCCTGTCCCCGTCGGTCGGCGGCGGCCGGATCGCGTTCGTCCGCAGCGACGCGCTGAACCCGGGCGACGTGCACGTGGCCGAGGAGCCGACGGGCCGTTCCCGCGCACTGACCGACGCCGTTCGTGAGGGTGCCCCGATGGCCCCGCTGGAGGTGCGCGCGGCCGACGGCGTGGCGATCGACACCTGGCTGACCACGGCCTCGGGGCGGCGCCCGCTGCTGGTCAACGTGCACGGCGGCCCGCACGGCGCGGTCGGCTGGCGGCACACGGCCGAGGTCCAGCGCCTGGCCGCCCGCGGCTACGCGGTGCTCACTCTTAATCCGCGCGGCAGCCAGGGCTACGGCGAGGAGTTCGCGACCGCCATCCGCGGCGACTGGGGCGGGGTCGACTGGTCCGACATCACCGCGGCGGTCGACGCGGCGGTGGCCCTACCGGGCATCGACCCGGCGCGAATGGCGATCTGGGGAGTCAGCTACGGCGGCTTCATGGCGCAGTGGGCGATCGCGCACACGGACCGCTTCGCGTGCGCGGTCAGCGAAAACGGCCTGAGCGACTTCGTGGCGGCGTGGGCGGTGCCGGGCTTCTGGGACCTGCCGATGGGCGGCACCCCATGGACCTCACCGCGGTTCGTCGACCGCTCGCCGCTGATGCACGCCGACCGGATCAACACCCCACTGCTGCTCATCCACGCCGAACACGACCAGGTGGTCCCGATCGCGCAGAGCGAGCAGATGCACGCGGCGCTGCGCTCGCTCGGCCGCGAGGTCGACCTGGTCCGCATCCCTGGCGAGGGCCACCTGATGAATCTCCACGGCCGCCCCTCCAGCCGCACCCGCCGAGCGGCGGCGATCGACGCCTTCCTCGACCGCCACCTAAACCCCCAGGCGAGCAAGGCCTAGCGGCGCCAGCCACGCGGAGCCGCCGTTGATGCGGCCCCTGACCCACCACTGTCGGGAGACTTTGCTCTGCTGCCAGATAGGCCCCGCCGAACGCTCTGGGTGGGGCGTATCTGGCAGCAAGGACCCGAGACCCGGCCCGCGCATCTGGAGGCTTTGCTCTGCACCCCTGTAGGAAGCGCCCCGCCGACGCGCGCTTCCTACAGGGGTGCAGAGCAAAGCGGAAAGAAGCACAGCCCACGGTGGGCCCGGTGGAACGGGACCCTGGGAGCGATGGCCGCGGGCCTGCTAAACGGCGGGCTGGACGGCGACTACGCAGCGCTGGCTGATGGTGCCGATTCGCTCGATCGTGCTGACCACCTTGTCGACCGGGCGCGGGTAGACCGGGGTGTGCGGCCCGAGCCGACGCCGTCTGGGGTGCCGGTGAAGATGAGGTCGCCGGGCCGGGACTGCTGCTCGCCGAGCAGGACAGCCGCGCCCGCCGGGTGAGCGGATCCGCGCCCGAGAATGGGATGACCGCGGTGGCGGGCGGGAGGACCCGGTGGGCGACGGGCCCGCCGGAGCCCTAGGGGAAGCCGGAGTAGCCGCGCACGTAGGGCCGCAGGGCCGGATGCGACGCGCCGGCGGGCGCCGCCTGACGCGCGTGCGCCTGCGGGCCGAGCGGCGCCGAGTGGATCTTCGTCAGGCGCCCGCGCGCCGCCGGGGCGGGCTTCCCAGGACCCGGGCCAGGTAGCGCGCGGTGTCGCCGTTGCCCGAGGCGACCTGGTCGGGCGGGCCGGCGGCGACGATTCGCCCACCCGCGTCCCCGCCGCCGGGGCCCAGGTCGACGATCCAGTCGGCGGCCGCGACGACGCTCATCTCGTGCTCCACCAGCATGACGGAGTTGCCGGCGTCGACGAGGTCCTGGAGCTGGCGGGTCAGCAGCTCGACGTCGGCTGGGTGCAGCCCGGTCGTCGGCTCGTCGAGCAGGTAGAGCGTGTGTCCACGGTGGGCGCGCTGGAGTTCGGTCGCGAGCTTGATCCGCTGTGCCTCGCCGCCGGACAGCTCTGTGGCCGGCTGGCCCAGGCGCAGGTAGCCCAGCCCGACGTCGAGGAGGGTACGCAGGCTCCGGGCGGCCGCCGGGACGTCGGCGAGGAACGTCGCGGCGGTGTCCACGGTCATCCCGAGCACGTCGGCGATCGTCGCGCCCCGGTAGGTGATCTCCAGGGTCTCCGCGTTGTAACGGGCGCCGTGGCAGGTCGGGCAGGGCGCGTAGGTGCCGGGGAGGAAGATCAGCTCCACGGTCACGAAGCCCTCGCCCTGGCAGGTCGGGCACCGGCCGGACGCCACGTTGAACGAGAACCGGCCCGGGTCGTAGCCACGTTCCCGCGCCCCGTCGGTGTTCGCGAACACCTTGCGTACGGCGTCGAACAGGCCCGTGTAGGTGGCTAGGTTGGAGCGCGGGGTGCGGCCGATCGGCTTCTGGTCGACGCTCACCAGGCGGTCGAAGGCGTCCAGCCCGTGGACGTCGGCGGCGGCGGTGGTGGTCGCCCCGTCGCGTGCGGGTGCCGCACCGGGGCCGCCCGGCTCCTCGTCGTCGGGCTCGGCCGGCGCCGGCAGGCCGAGGTGGTCGCGCACGATCCCGGCGAGGACCTGGGTCATCAGCGTCGACTTGCCGGATCCGGACACCCCGGTGACCGCGGTCAGCACGCCCAGCGGCAGGTCGACGTCGAGGTTGCGCAGGTTGTGCCGGTCGATCCCGCGCAGCCGCAGCCAGCCGGCCGGCTCGCGGGGCGCCCGGCGCGGTGCCCGACGGCGCGCGGGGAACAGGTAGGGGCGGGTCGCCGAGCCTTCGACGTCGCGCAGGCCGGCAACCGGTCCACTGTAGACGATGTGCCCGCCGCCCTCGCCCGCGCCGGGTCCGACGTCGACGATCCAGTCGGCACGGCGTACCACATCCATGTCGTGCTCCACGACGAAGATGGAGTTGCCGGCGGCGCGCAGGCGGTCGAGCACCCGCATGAGAGGCTCGGCGTCAGCCGGATGCAGGCTGGCCGACGGCTCGTCGAGCACGTAGACGACGCCGAAGAGCCCGGAGCGGAGCTGGGTGGCGATCCGCAGCCGCTGCGCCTCGCCCGGCGAGAGCGTCGGCGCCGGGCGGTTGAGCTGGAGATAGCCGAGCCCGAGGTCGACGAGCACCGTGATCCGGTCGCGGAGGTCGGCGGCGAGCGTCACCGCGACGTCGCTGCGCTCGCCGGACAACGACGACTCCCACGCGGGCTCGGGATCGGTCAGCGCCGCGGTCGGGCGCAGCACCTCGGCGAGCTCCGCCAGCGGCAGCGCCGACAGCTCGCTGATGTTGCGCCCGGCGAACGTCACCGCCAGCGCCTCGGGCTTGAGCCCCGTGCCGTCGCACGTCGGGCATGGTCCCACCTCGACGAAGCGCAGCGCCCGCTCGCGCATCTTCGGGCTTTTCGAGTTGGTCAGCGTGTGCATCACGTGTGAAGCGGCGCTCCAGAACCGTCCGTTGTAGATGCCCTCGCCGCGGTCGCGCTGCGGATGCACCTCCACGACCGGCTGTTCCTCGGTGTAGAGGATCCAGTCGCGGTCACGCTTGGGCAGCCGGCGCCACGGCCGGTCGACGTCGTAGCCGAGCGCCACGAGGATGTCGCGCAGGTTGACCCCCTGCCACGCCCCGGGCCACGCGGCGACCGCGCCGTCGCGGATGCTCAGATTCGGGTCGGGGACCATCAACCTTTCCGAGACGACGTGGGTACGGCCGAGCCCGTGACAGGTCGGGCAGGCGCCGACCGCGGTGTTGGGGGAGAAGGCGTCGGAGTCGAGCCGGTCCGTCATGCCGCGCGGGTAGGTGCCGGCCCGCGACATCAGAAGGCGCAGCAGGTTGGACAGGGTCGTCAGCGTGCCCACCGTCGAACGGGCGCCACCGGCGCCGCGCCGTTGCTGCAACGCGACCGCCGGCGGCAACCCGGTGATCTCCTTGACCTGCGGCGCGGGGATCTGGTTGAGCAACCGGCGGACGTAGGGCGCGATCGACTCGAAGTAGCGCCGCTGGGCCTCGGCGTAGATGGTGGCGAACGCGAGGGAGGACTTGCCCGAGCCGGAGATGCCTGTGAACGCGACGAGCCCGTCCCGCGGGATGTCGACGTCGACGTCGCGCAGGTTGTGCACCCGCGCGCCACGGACCCGCACGTAGGCGTCGTGCGAGGGTCGCGGCGATCTGGGCACGGTCTCCCTCCCGAGCCGGGCGAATGCTGCTTATGCCAGCGTATCGGGCGGACGGCCCGTCGGGCGGCGGACGCGTCCTGGGAAGGGCTCGAACGGCCTGCTAGACGGCGGCGTGGGCGGCGACGACGCAGCGCTGGCGGATGGTGCCGATTCGCTCGATCGTGCTGACCACCTCGTCGCCCGGGCGCAGGTAGACCGGCGGCGTGCGGCCCGAGCCGACGCCCTCCGGGGTGCCGGTGAAAATGAGGTCGCCGGGCAGGAGTGGGCAGATCGCCGACAGGCGGGAGATCAGGGCGGGCACCGACATGATCATGTCGCGGGTGCGGCCCGACTGCATCACCTCGCCGTTCACCGTGCAGTCCAAGGCCAGGTCGTCGATGTTGTCGAACTCGTCGAGGGTGACCAGCCACGGGCCGGTCGGGCCGAAGCCCGGGAACGACTTGCCCAGGCTGAACTGGGGCGACTGGCCCAGGGTCTGCACCCGGCGCTCGGAATAGTCCTGGCCGACGGTCAGGCCCGCGACAAAAGACCACGCGTCGTCGGTCGAGACGTTGCTGGCGAGCCGGCCGACGACGGCGACCAGCTCGACCTCCCAGTCGACCGTGTCGCCGGGGATGGGCAGGTCGCCGTGTGGGCCGGTGATGCAGGTCGGAAACTTCGTGAACGTGATCGGCACCTCGGGGATGTCGTAGCCCGCCTCGAGCGCGTGCGCGCCGTAGTTGAGGCCGATCGCGAAGACCTGTGCCGGGCGCGGCGACGGGGCGCCCAGGGCGGCCTCGTCGATCGGCGTCGCGTCGGCGGCGAGGTCAAGACCGGCGGCCCACGCGGTGAACTCGGCCCAGCGGGCGTAGACCGCGGCCACGTCGGCCGGGAAGCGGCCGCCGCTCGCGCGCTCGACGTCGATGCCACCGGACGGCGTGACGACGGTCAGCCGGCCGGCGACGTTGGCAATCCGCATGTGCCGCTCCTTGCTCGCCAAGAGGGCCGGCCGCCCGGCCCGCCTCAGCATCAGGCCCAAGTGTTCGAGTAGTCAATAGAGTTTCGAAAACAGGGCGACATTTCCTTGAGCGACGTTGAGAGTGAAAGCTAGTCTGTGGCTCGAATGTGGTCCATAGGGGAGGCAAACCCATGACGACCGAGTCCCCACCGGATACGGCCCGCCGCGCCCGCGCGGTGCTCAGCGGCCTCGACCAGGTGCTGCCCGACATCGACGTGCTTTACCAGGATCTGCACGCCCACCCCGAGCTGTCCGGCTCCGAGAAGCGCACGGCCGGCATCGTCGCCGATCGTTACGCCGCCGCGGGGCTCGACGTGACCGCCGGCTTCGGTGGCCACGGTGTCGTCGGCGTGCTGGCCAACGGGCCCGGGCCGGTGGTCGGGGTGCGGGCCGACTTCGACGCGCTGCCGATCGCCGAGGACACCGGGCTGCCCTACGCGAGCACCGCGGTCGGTGGCCGGCCCGACGGGACGACCGTGCCGGTCATGCACGCGTGCGGCCACGACCTGCACACCGCCAGCCTGATCGGGGCGGCACGCCTGCTGGCCGACCGCCGCGACCTGTGGCGCGGCACGCTCCTGCTGATCGCGCAGCCGGCCGAGGAGACCATGCAGGGCGCCAAGGCCATGCTCGGCGCGGGTCTGTTCGACCGCTTCCCCCGGCCCGACGTAGTGCTCGCGCAGCACTGCGCGGTGACCCGCACCGGGATGGTGCACCACCGGCCGGGGATCGCCTACTCGGGCTGCCGCAACTTCCGGATCACCATCCACGGCCGCGGTGCGCACGGCGCGGCGCCGCACTGGTCGGTCGACCCGGTGCTGCTGGCCGCGCAGACCATCGTGTCGCTCCAGGGGATCGTGGCCCGCGAGATCGATCCTGGCGAGATGACCGTGGTCACCGTGGGTTCCGTGCACGCCGGCACCCGGCCCAACATCATCCCGCCCGAGGCCGTGCTCGAGGTGACCCTCCGGGCCACCAGCGAGGCCGTCATGGACACGCTCCAGGCCGCGCTCGAACGGATCGTCCGCGGCGTCGCCGAGACCGGGCGCGCGCCCCGGCCGCCGGACATCGAGTTGCTGGAGCACACCATCCCGGTCGACAACGACGCCGCGGTGACGGCCCGGGTCCGGGCGGTGCACGCCGAGCTGTTCCCGGAGGGCGACGTGATCGACCTGCCGACGGCCAACAACGGCAGCGAGGACTTCGCCTACTTCTCCTCGTGGGACGGCGTGTCGATCCCGGCCACGATGTGGTTCTACGGCAGCACCGCGGCCGACCGGTGGGACGCCGAGCCCGGCGACCTGCGCGAGCGGATGGCGCGGATGCCCGGGCAGCACACCCCGTTCTACGCACCGGATCGCCTACCGACCCTGCGCCGCGGTGTCGAGACGCTGGTCGGCGCGGCGCTCGCCTATCTGCCCGGGAGGCCGTCATGAACGAGGCGTTGGAGGAGATCCAGCGGCGGGTGCTCTGGCTCGCGGTGCGGATGGTCGACGCCGCCAACCGCGAGCGCGAGACCGGCGACGGTGTGAAGGTCGGCGGGCACCAGGCGTCGTCGGCCTCGCTGGTCTCGGTGCTCACGGCGCTCTACTTCGCGCACCTGCGGGCCGGCGACCGGGTCTCGGTCAAGCCGCACGCCGCGCCGGTCTTCCACGCGATCTCCTATCTGCTGGGCAACCTCGACCGGTCCTACCTGACCCAGCTTCGGGCCCGCGGCGGCCTCCAGGCCTACCCGTCGCGCACGAAGGACCCCGACGGCGTCGACTTCTCCACCGGCTCGGTCGGGCTCGGCGCGGCCGCGCCGCTCTTCGCCGCCGCCACCCGCCGCTACGTCGACGCGCACTTCGGCCCGCGCGAGGACTCCCGGTTCGTCGCCGTCATCGGTGACGCCGAACTCGACGAGGGCAGCGTCTGGGAGGCGGTGGCCGACCCGGCGACCGCGGGCCTCGGCAACGTGATGTGGGTGGTCGACCTCAACCGCCAGTCGCTCGACCGGGTCGTGCCCGGCATCCGGGTCGCCCAGTGGGCCGCACAGTTCGCGGCGGCCGGCTGGCACGTGGTCGAGGTCAAATACGGCTCCCGGCTGCGGGCGGCGTTCGCCCGGGAGCACGGCGGCGCGCTGCGGGACTGGATCGACCAGATGCCCAACGAGCACTACCAGTCGCTGTTCGGCCTCGACGGCGAGGCGCTGCGCAAGCAGTTCCTCGACGGTGCGCCGGCGCCGGTCGCCGCGGCCATCGCCGGCGTGCCGGACGCCGATTTGGCGGCGCTTCTCCAGGACCTCGGCGGGCACGACGTCGCGGCGCTGCTGGCCGCCTACGCGGAATGCGACGCGGTGACCGACCGGCCGAGCGTGGTCTTCGCGTACACCGTGAAGGGTTGGCATCTGCCCGCCGCCGGTCATCCGCGCAACCATTCGGCGTTGCTGAGCGGGGAGCAGGTCGACGTGCTGCGCGCGGCGACCGGGCTGACCGTCGACACCGAGTGGGATCGTCTCGACCCGTCGTCGGCGGCGGGCGCGTTGGCCGAGGCCCGTCGCGCGGCGCTGACCCGGCCCGACGCCGCGGCACCGCAACGGGCAGCCGTCCCGCAGCGCTCGGGTGTGCGGGTGGGTGCGCGAGCGTCCACACAGGAGGTTTTCGGGCGGGTTCTGACCGACCTCGCCCGGGATCCTGCGGTCGCGCCCTACCTGGTGACGACCGCGCCGGACGTGGCGACCTCGACGAACCTGGCCGGCTTCATCAACCGCACAGGCATTTTCGCACCCGACCCGCGTACGACCTGGTCGACCGACCCGGTGTTGCGCTGGGTCGAAGGGCCGGGTGGCCAGCACATCGAGCTGGGCATCTCCGAGATGAACCTGTTCATGCTGCTCGGCCAGCTCGGCCTGGCCGGCGACCTGTCGGGGCAACCGCTGCTGCCGGTGGGCACCGTCTACGACCCGTTCGTCTGCCGCGGCCTGGATGCGTTCATCTACGCGGCCTACAGCGGCGCCAGCTTCGTCGTCGCCGGCACGCCGTCGGGCGTCACGCTGGCCCCCGAGGGCGGCGCGCACCAGTCGACGCTGACCGCCTCGATCGGGCTGGAGTTGCCGGGCGTCACGTTCGCCGAACCGGCCTACGGCACCGCCCTCGACTGGCAGCTCTGCGCGGCGCTCGGTGCCGTGGCGGCGGGCAAGGGCGCGTTCTACTTCCGGCTCACCACTCGGCCGATCGACCAGGCGCCGTTCGAGGCCGCCCGGGAGCGGCTCGGCGACGCGCTGCTGCGCCGGCAGGTGCTCGCCGGCGCCTACCGGCTGCGCGACGCCGGGGAGCCGGCCGCGGTGCAGTTGGTGGCCAGCGGCGCGGTGCTGCCCGAGGTGCTGGCCGCGGCCGACGAACTGGCCGACGAGGGCGTCGCCGCGCACGTCGTCGACGTCACTTCGCTGGACCGGCTCTACTCGGACTGGCAGGCGGCCCTGCGCGCGGGCATCCGGTCGGCGCGGGTGCCGGCGTTGCCGGGTGCGCTGCGCGGCGTGTTCGCGCCCGGGGTGCCGCTGGTGACCGTGCACGACGCGGCCTCGCACACGATGGCCTGGCTGGGTTCCGCGCTCGGGGTGCCGGCCGTGCCGCTCGGCGTCGACGGCTTCGGGCAGTCCGGCAGCGTGGCCGACCTCTACGCGCTGCACGACCTGGAGCCCGGAGCGATCGTCAACGCGGCTCTGTCGGCGATGGCGCTCCATGGCTGAGCACGACCTGGTGCTGGCCGGCGGCACCGTGGTCGACGGCCGCGGCGGGCCGCCGGTGGTGGCTGACGTCGCTCTGTCGGGCGATCGGGTCGCTGCCGTCGGGGCGCCGGGAACGCTCGACGGCCACGAGACGATCGACGTCACAGGCAAGGTGGTCAGCCCCGGGTTCATCGACATCCACTCGCACGCCGACTTCACCCTCGCGGTCGACGGGCGGGCGCAGAGCAGCGTGGCGCAGGGCATCACCACCGTGGTGACCGGCAACTGCGGGCACGGGGTCGCGCCGGTGACCGACCGGTCCGCGCCGCTGGTGCCGACGAACATCCCCGGTTGGCGCGCGGCCTGGGACGACCGGCAGACCTGGCGCACGTTCCCGGAATACCTCGACGCGCTGCGCGGCCAGGGCGTCGGCGTCAACGTGTACCCGCTCGTCGCGCACGGCGCGCTGCGGCTCGCGGTGGCCGGGTTCTCGACCCGTTCGCTGACCGCCAAAGAGCTCGACCGGGTACGCGGCCTCGCGGCCGAGGCGATGGACGCGGGCGCAGTCGGCGTCTCGTCTGGCCTGGAGTACGCGCCGGGCCTGGCCGCCGACACCGACGAGCTGGTCGCCGTCGCGACACCGGTGGGGGAGCGGGGCGGCCTCTACGCCTCGCACTGTCGCAATCGGACGGACCGGATCGTGGAAGCGGCAACGGAAGCGGTGACGATCACCGCGCGCACCGGGTGCCGGCTCCAGCTCTCGCACTTCGTGCGGCGGCCGACGTCGACCGACCCCTCGTTGTTCTACCAGGCCGTCGACGTCGTGCGGGCCGGGCCGACCCGGTCGCGGCTCGACGTGTTCCCGTTCCCGCACGGACCGACGCCGCTGCCGACGTTTGTGGTGCCGATGTCGCTGCGCGACGCGCCCCGCCGCGAGGTGGCCCGCCGGCTGCTCAGCACCAGCCTGCTGGAGACGCTCGACCAGCGGTTCGTCGACGCGCTCACCGGCGGCGAGGCCGCGGCCTGCCACCTTGCCTCCGACGGCGGCGACGGCACGCTGGTCGGCCGGACCCTCGGCGAGCTGGCCAAGGAATGGGATCTGTCGTTGCCCGAGGTGGTGCTGGAGATCCTCCGCCGGGCCGGCGACGACTTCTACGACGCGGTCGTGGTCGAGCCCGTCTTCGCCGACGACGACCTGCGCTGGGCGCTGGCCCAACCCGACTTCCTGGTGATGGGCGACGGTTTGACCGGCGCGCTGGACGGCCCGCTGGCCGGGCACGCGATGTGCGCGTCCGACTGGGGCTACGTGCCGGAGATGCTGGCCCGGTTCGTCCGCGACGAGGCCCTGGTGCCGCTGGCCGCGGCGGTCGCACGGATGACCGCCGAGCCGGCCGCCCAGATCGGGCTGACCGACCGGGGCGTGCTGGCGCCCGGCTACCGCGCCGACGTGACCGTGTTCGACCCCGCTCGGGTCGGCACCGCGGTGCGCGAGGACGCGCTGATCGCCGTGCCGGCGGGCATCGACGAGGTGCTGGTCAACGGCGTCGCGGTGGTGCGGGACGGGCGGCTCACCGGTGCCCGGCCGGGGGTCGTGGGACACCGGCCTGGATGACCTGCCGCACCTTGCGGAGCGCGCCGAGGTCGGCCAGCGGGTCGCCGTCGACGAGGACCAGGTCGGCGACCTTGCCCACCTCGATCGTGCCGATCCGGTCGGCCAGGCCCAGGTTGGCCGCCGCGTGCCGGGTCGCCGCGATCAGCGCCTCGGCGTGGGACAGGCCGACCTCCGCCATCAGCGCGATCTCGTGCGGCAGGCCGCCGTGCGGGTTGAACGGGGTGCCGGCGTCGGTGCCGGCGGCGAACCGTACGCCGGCCGCGTGGGCCCGGCGGAAGCTCGCCGCCCGGTCCTCGACGACGGCCTGCGACTTGGTCCGCAGCCAGGGCGCGAGTTCGTCGCCGTGCGCGAGCGCGCACTCGACGCCCGAGAGGGTCGGCACGAGGTAGACGTCGTCGCGGGCGAGCAGCAGGTCGATCGCCTCGTCGTCGAGATAGAAGCCGTGTTCGACCGAGTCGACGCCGGCCCGCAGCGCGTTCTTGATGCCCTCGTTGCCGATCGCGTGCGTCGCGACCCGCAGGCCGGCGTTGTGCGCCTCGTCGACCAGCACCTTCAGCTCGTCGGGTGCGAACGCGGTGCGGCCCGCGGTGACGCCCGGGGTCAGCAGGCCGCCCGTCGACATCACTTTGACGAAGCCGGCGCCGTCCTTGATCGCCTGCCGGGTGGCCTTGCGCACCTCGTCGACGCCGTCGACCTCGCGGCCGAGGAAGTGGCCGTGGCCGCCGGTCATCGTGATGACCAGCCCGGCCGCCTGCACCCGTGCCCCGTCGACCAGGCCGTCGTCGATCGCCCGGGCCAACTCGATCGCGACGCCGCCGAGGGCGCCGCAGTCGCGGACCGTCGTCACGCCCGCGTCCAGGTGGGCCTTCGCGTTGCGGGCCGCGTGCAGGGTGGCGCGGGTCGGGCTGTCGCCGCCCATCTGGGCGATGATGTCGGGGGTCGCGGTGGCGCACAGGTGGGTGTGGCAGTCGATGAGGCCGGGCAGCAGCGTGGCGCCGGTGCCGTCGATCGTCTCGGCCGCGACGTCACCACCGACGGCGCTGATCAGTCCATCATGGATGGTCACGTCTTTACGCGCGGCCGTCCCGGTGACGGCGTCGAACACCTGGGCCCCGACGATCGTGATCATGTGTCCTCCAGCTCGCCCAGGTGGTCGTCCATCACCGCGGCGATGCGCCGGTCGTCCCGGCTACGCAGCGCGCGCAGCGTCTCCTCGTGGATGTGCACGGTGTGGTCGTAGTCGGTGTATTTCTCGTCGAAGCCGTCGAGCAGGATCGCCAGCTCCTCCATGATCTCGTGGGAGTAGCGGGCCAGCCGCGGGCTGTGCGCGGCGCGGGCGATCTCGTAGTGGAACAGGTCGTTGGCGCGCACCCACTCGGCCGGTTTCCCGCGCGCCGGCGCCAGCATCGCGATCGCGTCGGCCAGCGCCTGGAAGTTGTCCTCGGTCGCCCGCTGCCCCGCGAGCCGGGCCAACTCCTGCTCGACCGGGCGGCGGGCCTCGGTCAACTCGGTCAGGGTGGCGCGGTGGCCGGCCCGGGAGAGGGCCAGCACGCCGGTCGGCACGATGTCGGTGGCGACCTCGATCCCGCCGGTGTGGCCGCGCTTGACCCGCAGCACGCCGGCGTTCGCGAGCAGCCCGACGGCCTCGCGCACGGTCGGCCGGCTGGTGCCGAGCATCGCGGCCAGGTCGTCGATGCCGGGGATGCGGTCGCCGGTGACGAACCGGCCACGCCGGATCGCGTAGGTGATCTGGTCGACGACGTCCTCGTAGAGCCGGCCGCCGCGGACCGGGACGAACGGCGCGTCGGTCACGCGTCCACCACCGCGCGGACGGCGTCGAGGGTCGCCTCGATCTCCGGGAACGGCGTTGCCGTGCGGGCCGTCGTCTTCAGCCCGCTGCCGGTGACCACGTGGACGACCCGGTCGTGCGGCCCGATCAGGCCCTCGGCGCGGGCGCCCTGGATCGCGGCGATGCCGGCGGCGGCACCGGGCTCGGCGAAGAAACCGGCGATCCGGCCGAGCAGGCGGGCGGCCGCTTCGATGTCGGCGTCGTCGACCGCGCGGAAGGCGCCGCCGCTGGCCCGCACGGTGCGCAGGGCCTTGACCGCGTTGCGGGGCCGGCCGACCGAGACCGAGTCGGCGACCGTGTGCGCCTCTATCGCCGTGATCTCCTCGCTGTTCCTGACCCACGCGTCGACGATCGGCGCGGCACCGGCCGGTTGCACCGCCAGCAGCCGGGTGTCGCCGTGGCCGCCCTCGGCGAGCCCCTTGCCGATGGCCGCCACGGTGCAGCCGTCGCCGACGGCGACGCTGACCCAGTCGGCCCGCGCGTCGCCGAGCTGGTCGGCCAGTTCAAGACCGCAGGTCTTCTTGCCTTCCATCAGGTACGGGTTGACGGCGCAGTTGCGGTCGTACCAGCCGAACGCGCGGGCGGCGTCTTCGCACAGGTAGTAGGCGTCGTCGTAGCTGCCCCGGACCAGCATCACCTGGGCGCCGAACGCGGCGAGCTGGGCCAGCTTGCCCACCGGTGTCCCGACGGGCACGAAGATGCGGGCGGTCAGCCCGGCGACCGCACAGGCACCGGCCAGGCTGGACGCCGCGTTGCCGGTGGACGCGCAGGCGATGTCGGTGTAGCCGCCGTACACCGCGAGCTCGACCGCCAGCGCCGACGACCGGTCCTTGAGCGAGCCGGTGGGGTTGCGGCTCTCGTCCTTGATCAGCAGCTCGCCGACGCCGAGCAGCGTGGCCAGCCGCGGCGCGGGCAGCAGCGGGGTCCGGGTCAGGTAGCCGGTCGGCAGCACCCGCGGCGTGGCCGGGAGCGGCAGGTGCGATCGGTAACGGTCGAGCGGGTCGTCGCCCGTGCCCCGCCGGGGGTTGTCGACGACGACGTCGAGGATCCCGGCGAGGCCCTCGTGTTCCGGGCAGACGTGTGCGTCGACCGTGGCCGGCCGGTCTTGCTCGCAGAGCACGCAGCGCAGGCGGACCGGGAGCGTCATTGATCTAGTGGACGCTCGCTTCGGGCAAACGTCAAGACCTTTGCCCTTTGAGGGCTGCCGGTCAGCTGTCGCAGGCGATCCCGTCGCCGTCCCGGTCGAGGTCGTAGATGTCGTCGCCGATGACCCGGACCGGACCCTGGACGTACGCCGGGCCGTTTCCGCTGCCGCCCGCACAGTCCACATCGGACGCGATCGGCACGCAACCACTGTAGTTCGGGTCGCACTTGCTGGCCGGCTTCGTGCCGACGGCCACGACCTGGGTCACCGGTGCCTTGGTGATCGTCGAGCTGACCTGCTTCTTCGCGGTCTGCTTCCCGTTGGTGAGGGTCACCTCGAAGGTAATGGTCCGGACTCCGGCGACGCCCTTGGTGCGCACCTTCTTCTTCCCCGAGGCCAGGCTGGAGTCCTTCACCGTCCGGGTCGAGAAGGCGATCCGCTGGGTCTCGCGGACCATCTTCTTCTCCACCACCGGTGCGGTGGTCGCCGGCGCCGTCGTCGGCTCGGCGGTCTCGGGGGCGGAGGTCTCCGGAGCGGCCGTGCCCAGGCCGGCCGGAACCGGCACCGCCAGGTCGACCGGCCGCGTCGCGGTCTGCTCGGGACTGCCGCACCCCGCGACGAACGCCACTGCCGCGATGACTGCCAGCAACCCGGACCGCGCTCCTCGATACGTCATCGTCGCAGTCTGCCCACGATCCACTCCGGAAACGACAAGCGGTCGTGCGGATTCTGACTCTCAACGACCACGCTCCGCGTCGGGTCGGCGCGGGCCGGCAGCCGATCGACGTGATCAACCTCGGACATCCGGACGTACGGCTGACAAGGCCTTCGGCCGATCCCACACGGGCGACGGGACGGGTGCGCGGCAGCGGTAGGTTTTGAGCATGACCGAGGAACTGTCGCGGCGACGGCCGCGCTCGGGACGGGCGCGCAAGCGGGCCATCCGGGCGCATGCCGCGCGTTCCGGTCTGCCCTACTCGATCGCGGCCCGCCAGGTCGCCGCCGGCCTGGGCGCCGGCGAAACGCCCGGCAGTCATGGCCGCACCGTCTATCCGATCGCCCTCGCCGGCCGCGGCTCCCTCGCCGGTCGCATCGCGCGACCGGCGGCGGAGCAACTCGACGACGCCCGGCTGGCCGCCCGCCTCCCGCTCGGGCGCGCGGCACACCTGGTCCTGCGATTCCCACCGGGCGCGGCCGACCACGGACCCTTTTATGCCGGCGAGGGCCGCGCGGACCTGCTCGCGATGCTCTACCTGGTAGCTGCCGGCGACGCACCCGAAGGGCGCGCGTGGGCGGCCGAGACCGGCCAGGAGACCGCGATCGACACCGTGTGCGGTGAACTGGACCGCGCCGCCCGACGCCTCCTCGACGGCGACTGGACGATCCTGTGGGACCGCATCGACGCGGCCGTGACCGCGAACCCGTTGCCCGGGCTCCGCGAGGCGTTCCGGGGCTTCGGCGACGAGGCCGGCGCGCCGTGGACCGGCGTACGCCAGGTGCTCGACGCCCTGCTCGTCGTCGCCGATGACGGTCACGCGCCGGGCACCCGGGTCCGCACGCCGGCGCAGACCGCCGAGGGGTCGATCGTCGGTGCCTGGTGGGCCGCCGACGGGCCGCCGATCGGCTATGACGTGTGGTTCGACGGCGCCCCCGGGCCGCGGCGGGTGCGGCCCGGCGACGTCGTCGTGCTGGCGGGGCAGGAGACCGGCTACCCGACCTGACCGACCGCGGGCTCGCCGACCCGGAACTCCAACTCGGCGTCGGGACAGTCGACCACCACCCGCTGACCCGGTCGCAGTTCCTCGAACAGGATCCGCTCCGACAGCGCGTCTTCGATCGAGGTCTGGATCGTCCGGCGCAGCGGCCGGGCCCCCCACGCGGGGTCGAACCCGAGCCGCACCAGGTGGGCCCGGGCCCGATCGGTCACCTCCAGCACCATGTCGCGGGCGGCCAACCGCTGCGCTACCTGGGCCAGCATCAGGTCGGCGATCGAGCCCAGCTCGACCTCGGTGAGGTGCCGGAACACCACGGTCTCGTCGAACCGGTTGAGCAACTCGGGCGGGAACTGTCGCCCCAGCTCGTCGCGTACCAACCGTTGAAGGTGCTCGTCGCCACCGAGCCCGATGTTGAAACCGACCGGCAGCGCGCGCGCCAGATCGCGGGCGCCCAGGTTGGTGGTCAGGATGATCACGGTGTTCCGGAAGTCGACCTTGCGGCCCTGCCCGTCGGTCAGCGCACCGTCCTCGAGCACCTGGAGCAGGGTGTGGAAGACGTCCGGATGCGCCTTCTCGACCTCGTCGAAGAGCACGACGGAGAACGGCCGGCGGCGCACCCGCTCGGTGAGCTGGCCGCCCTCGTCGTGGCCGACGTAGCCGGGCGGCGCGCCGACCAGCCGCGACACCGTGTGCCGGTCGTGGTATTCCGACATGTCGAGCTGGATGAGCGCGTCGTCGGTGCCGAAGAGGAACTCGGCCAGCGCCTTGCACAGGTCGGTCTTGCCCACCCCGGTGGGCCCGGCGAAGATGAACGACCCCGCGGGGCGGCGAGGATCCTTCAGACCCGCTCGGGTACGCCGGATCGCCCGCGCGACAGCGCCGACGGCTTCGTCCTGCCCCACGACGCGGCGGTGCAACTCGTCCTCCATCGTGGCCAGCCGCAGGCTCTCCGCCTCGGTCAACCGCCGCACCGGCACGCCGGTCCAGTCGGCCAGCACCTCGGCGATGTCGTCGGCGCCGACCTCGGTGCCGGCGGGCACCCCGCGCAGGTGCGTCCGCGCGCCGGCCTCGTCGATCAGGTCGATCGCCTTGTCGGGCAGGAACCGGTCGGCGACGTAGCGGTCGGCCAGCGTCGCGGCCGCGACCAGCGCGGCGTCGGTGAACACCACCCGGTGATGCGCCTCGTAGTGGTGGCGCAGCCCCTTGAGGATCTCGACCGTCTGCGGCACCGTCGGCTCACCCATCGCGACCGGCTGGAACCGGCGCTCGAGGGCGGCGTCCTTGGTCAGGATCCGCCGGTATTCGTCGTTGGTGGTGGCGCCGATGAGCTGCAGCTCGGGGCGCGCGAGCAGTGGCTTGAGGATCGACGCGGCGTCCAGCGCGCCCTCGGCGGCACCGGCGCCGACCATGGTGTGGATCTCGTCGACGAACAGGATGATGTCGCCGCGGCCGCGTACCTCCTTGAGCACCTTCTTGAGACGTTCTTCGAAGTCGCCCCGGTAGCGCGAACCGGCGACGAGTGCGCCCAGGTCGAGCGTGTAGAGCTGCTTGCGGCGCAACCGATCGGGCACCTCACCGGCGGCGATCCGTTGCGCCAGGCCCTCGACGGCCGCGGTCTTGCCGACGCCGGGCTCACCGAGCAGGACCGGGTTGTTCTTGGTGCGCCGGCAGAGCACCCGGATCACCCGCTCGATCTCGGTCTCCCGCCCGATCACCGGGTCGAGCCGGCCGTCCCGCGCGGCCTGGGTGAGGTTGGTGCCGAACTGGTCGAGCACGGCACTGCCGGCCGGCTCCGTGTCGTCGTCGGCGCCGCGCTTGGCGAGCACCTCGATCACGTGCCGGCGCACGGCCGCGGTGTCGGCGCCGAGGCCGGCCAGCACCTGGGCGCCGACCCCACCGCCGTCGCGGACGAGGCCGAGCAGGATGTGCTCGGGCCCGATATGGCCGTGCCCGAGCTGGAGCGCCTCGCGCAGGGCCAGCTCGAGCACCTGACGGGCCCGGGGGGTGAACGGCATGTGCCCCACCGCGGCCTTCCCGCCGGTGCCGACGACCTCTTCGACCTGCTGGCGTACGCCGGCCAGGGACAGCCCGAGCCCTTCCAGCGCCCGGGCGCCGACGTTTTCGCCTTCGTGGATGATGCCGAGCAGCAGATGCTCGGTGCCGATCGAGCCGTGGTTGAGGATCCTGGCTTCTTCCTGAGCCAGCACGACGACCCGGCGGGATCGGTCGGTGAACCGTTCGAACATGCCTTCACGCCCTCGCGAGGCCCCACGCACCTCAGTCCGGGGCACGGCGTGGCCGCGCGGAGCTGGGGCGCTGAGTCGAAGCCTCTTGGCCGCAACGGCGGTCGGCGTGGGCAACCGCACGAGGCGCGGGCAGGCGCACTACCCGCCTAGACGGTAACCCCGCCGCGCTCCGCCGCGCCCGTCGTGATCGTTCGCCTAGAGCGAACCCCGCGCCGCCGCCATCCGGTCGACCGCCGCTTCGAGGATCTCCGCACTGGTGCCGAAGTTGAGCCGGACGTGGCCGTCGCCGGCCGCACCGAACCGTGGGCCCGGCTCCAGGGCCACCCGGCCCTTCTCGAAGAACAGGTCGCGCGGTGCTGCGCCGGCGCCGATGGCCGAGCAGTCGAGCCAGGCCAGGAAGGTCGCTTCGGGCGGGGTCCAGGAGACCTCGGGGAGGCGCTCCGCCAGCAGCCGGCCGAGCAACGCCCGCCGGTCATCCAACGTCGCCAGCAAGCGGTCGAGCCAGCCGACTCCCTCGGTGTAGGCGGCCACGCTCGCCAGCACCCCGAAGTGGCCGACCCGCCACGGCGTGTCCGGCGGGAGGCGGTCGGTGACGGCGGCCATCGCCGGCGACGCGGTGACCAGCGTGGCGCACTTGAGCCCGGCCAGGTTCCACGCCTTGCTCGTCGACACCAGGCTCACCGCGATGGCGGCCGCGCCCGGGATGGTGAGGATCGGCGTGAACGTCGCACCGGGCGGCACCAGCGGCGCGTGGATCTCGTCACTGATCACCGGCACGCCGTACGCCGTGGCGAGGCGCACGATCTCGGTCAGCTCGTCGCGACTGTGCACCCGGCCGACCGGGTTGTGTGGATTGCAGAGCAGGAACGCGGCGGGATGCGTGGCGAACGCCCGCTCCAGGCCGGCCAGGTCGAGTCGCCCGTCGCGCAGCGGCACCTCGTGCACCCGGCCGCCCGCCTCCGGGATCCACCCGAAGAACGGCGGGTAGACCGGCGGGCAGATCACCACTGGGTCGGCGGGCCGCACCAGCACCCGCAGCAACTCGACGACGCCGACCCCGACGTCGGCGACGGCGGTCACCGCCGCCGGGTCGATCTCCCAGCCCCAGCGCTCGCCGGCGAACCCGACCAGCGCGTCGGCGAGTGTCGGAACCGGGGCCGGATAGCCGGTGTCGGACCGCTCGACCGCCGCGCGCAACGCCTCCTGGATGGGCGGCGCGAGGTCGAAGTCCATCTCGGCCACCGGAAGCGGCAGCACGTCGTGCGGATGGAAGCGCCACTTCGCGCTGCGGCGCTGGCGCAGTGTCTCGATCGGGGCCACCGGCAACAGGTCCATGTGACCCAGCCTGCCATCCGCGAGCCCGCCCCGGATCTCCCCGGGGCGGGCCGTCGCGGCGGTCAGCCGATGCGGTAGGAATACAGGTCGGTGTTGATCAGCGAGAAGCGCAGCTTGATCTGCTGCCCGGCGAGGGCCGCCAGCGTCTGGCCGCCCTTCCAGCGCACCTGCGCGTCCAACTGGTCGCCCTTGAGCGGGACCGAGGTGTAGCCGGGGATCGGGTTGCCGGCCGCGTCGAGCACGTCAACGGTCAGCGAGCCCTTGGCGCGTACCACCGCATTGACGTGCAGATTTTCGCCGCTGGTGACCAGCGGCTTGGTGGTGACGGTGCCCGGGTCACCGATGCCCGGCTGGGAGGCGTTGGTCAGCGAGACGAACCCGTCGCGGCGCCAGGTCGCCATGCCGACCCCGCTGGTGTAGGGCACCGACCCGGCGACCTGACCACCGTGGCCGGCGTTGAAGGCGCCGTAGTACATCGTGATCTTCTTGTCGTCGACCAGCACGTTCGACGCCGTGTAGAGCGCACCGTCGTCCCACGCGCCGGGCTGGCCGGGTTGGATGACCGGGTCGCGCACGGGCCGGCTCCAGTCGACCAGGTCACGCGACGACGCGACCTGCGGCAGCACCGGGCCGTCACCGGCCGACGACTGGGTGCCGTGCGTGAAGTTGGTGATCAGCAGGACCCAGGGAATGCCGATGTACGTGCTCTCGTAGGGCAGGACGGGCATGCCGTAGATCTGGCCCTCGAGCCCGTTGAGCGCCTGGGCCGCTCCGTCATCGGCGTAGTCGCCGGCGACACCGAGGATCGGCGTGCTCCAGGTGAGGAAGTCCGTGCTGGTGGAGACGAAGGCCGCCCGGTCGTAGACACCCGGCGTGCGCGAGGTGAACATCCGCTTCTTGATGGTGGCGATGTAGCGCTGCGACCTGGCGTCCCAGGCGACCTGGGAGACGTCGCCGTCGAGCAGCACCGGCGCGCTGCTGGCCTTGGTCCAGGTGTAGCCGTCGGGCGAGAAGTAGGCGTAGTAGCCGAGGGTCTGGTTGACCACACCGGTCTGGAACTGGAGCAACGAGAACCGCCGGTCGGCCGGCGCGGTCGGGTTGTAGGCGATCGTCCCGCCACCCGCGATGATCAGGTTGGTCCGCGAGGCCGGGATGTCCTTGTAGCCGACGTTGCCGCGACCCAGCGGCTTGGTCCACTTGACGCCGTCGCGACTCTCGGCGTAGCAGAGGAAGTAACCGGGGGAGACGTCGTTGTTGCAGTCGTACCACATGCGGTAGAGGTTGCCGATCTTGAATACCGACCCGTAGATGTAGCTGTTGCTCTCCCACGGGTAGGTGGCCCGGATGATCGGCTCAGGCCGCTTATCGGCCGCGTGCACCACCCGCCCGACGTCGCTGCTCGACTCGATCCGGTAGTCGTCGAGGAACAGTTCCCGCTCGGTGCCGAGGTGGGGGTCATAGGCGGCCGGCGCCCCGGTCAGGCTGACCTCGTCGAAGTAGGACCACCCGGCATCGGCACCGGTGATCCGCACGGTGACCTGGGCGGTGTTGGCGGGCGCGGTCCCGCTCACGGTGATGGTCTGCCAGTCGGCGCTGAAGGCGATGTCGGCCGCCTTGACGCCAAGCTCCGTGCGGTTGAAGTCGGTGAAGGCCATGGCCAGGCCCGCCGGGGTGCCGCTACGACCCTTGACCCTCGCTTTCAAGGTGTACGCGCGATCAGGCGCGGCCACCATCCGGTCGCTGGTCACGGTGACAGGTCTGCCCGCGGTCACGTTGACCTCGAGCGAGCCGGGGCCAGCGGTGCGGTAGGCCGAGAGGTTGACGACGTTGACGGCGGCCTCGTCACCCTCGACGCTCCAGCCGATCGGATGCCCGGCCGGATCACCGACGTCGAAGCCGGCGTTGGCCACCAGGTTGCCGTCCTGCGGCACCCCGGCGTCGGCGGGCGTCTGCCCAGCCGCGGCGGTCGGCACGGTGAGTGCCACCACGCCCATCAATCCAGCGAGAAACCCGGTCCGGACGCGTCTGCCGGTGACGGTGCGCCACCACTCTTTGTGAACCATGCCGACCTCCCGTGTGCCCACTTACGGAGATCAGCAGTCCACCTGGAACACCGTTCCATGTCAATGCCCGGTCTCATCGCGACCGTCCACTGTGGTGGTCATGCGTGGCGGAAGAGGTCTGCCTCGAATCGGTAGGCGTCGCCGCGATATTTGTTGTGGCCGATGAGGACGGGTGTGCCGTCAGCGGTGTAGGCGACCTCGTCGCCGACGAGGACGGGTGCTCCGGGGGTGATGCCCAGGAGTCGGGCCAGTTCGGCGTCGGCACTTTCGGCCATGAGGGTGTAGGTGCTGCGGTGGACTTCGATGCCGCAGTGCCGGCGCAGCGCGTCGTAGAGGGACGCGTCGGTGAGGTCGGCGGTGGCCAGGGCGGCGGCGCGGTTCTCGGGAAGAACGACCACGTCGAAGCAGACCGGCGTGCCGTCCATGCCGCGCAGGCGGTCGATCTCGATGACCGGGGCGGCCGGCGCGATGCGCAGCTTCGTGGCCTCGTCCATGCTGGCGGGCCGGCCCTCCTGGCGCATCACGCGCGCGGTCGGGCGCAGGCCTCGGGACCGGGCCATCTCCGTGAAGGACTGAAGTGTGCTGGGTGGCTCGCCCAGCACCTGCGTCGGGACGAACCAGCCGCGCTGCGCCGAGCGCTGCAAGGTGCCCTCGGACTCGAGACGGCTGAGCGCGAGGCGCAGCGTCGCCCGGCTGACCCCGAGCTGGACGGCGAGGTCGCGCTCGCCGGGCAGCCGGGAGCCGGGTGCGTAGCGGCCGACGACGAGGTCGCGCGTCAGCGATTCGTAAGCCTGTGTCGAGGCGGTCCCAGCCGTCACATAGAGCACAGTACCAGTTCTCTGTTCGGTTCGACCAGTAGCGATTTCTGGTTCAGCACTGGACTAACTGGTATAGCTGCGTTTAGTGTCTGGTCGAGCGTGGGCCACAAGGCGCGAGCACCCCCGTTCCACCTGCATGTGGCTCAGCGACACAACGGAGTGAAGATGAGAGCAATCGCAGCCAGGAGGACAGCTGCGGGAATAGCGGCCGGCATCGCGCTTTCCCTGGCAGTAGCGGCGTGCGCACCGGGCGGCGGCGGCGGCGCCACCGCGCAGGACACCCCGAGCGCCGTGTCCACCGACGTCGCCGGGGCCGGCGACGTGACACTCAAGCTCACCGACTTCTGGGGCGGGGCCGAGGGCGAGTGGATCAAGCAGCTGGTCGCCGACTTCGAGAAGAAGTACCCGAACGTCAAGATCCAGGAGACGACCGAGGACTGGGGGCAGCTCAACTCGACCCTCAACCTTCAACTCCAGGACGACAGCGGCCCCGACATCGCGACGGCCAACAACGGCTGGCAGTCGCTGGGCACGCTGGCCAAGGGCGGCCTGGTGCGCAACCTCGACGCGTACGCGAAGGCGTATGGCTGGGATCAGAAGGTCCCGAGCACGATCACGCGGCAGAACAAGTTCACCACCGACTTCAAGACGATGGGCTCGGGTTCCTGGTTCTCGACGCCGATGTCGCGTACGTCGCTGATCGGTCTGTACTACAACGCCGACAAGCTCAAGTCGCTCGGCCTCCAGCCGCCGAAGACCCTCGCCGACCTCGAGGCCGCTGCCGCGACGGCGAAGGCCAAGGGCGAGGTGCCCTTCGAGTACGGAAGCCTCGACAACTCGACGACCGTGCTCCTCGGGCTGCAGGCCCTGCTCGCCGACAAGAAGAAGCTCAACGACTACATCTATGACGACCCGTCGGTGAAGGCCGCCGATGTCGGGATGACCGAGGCCATCACGCTCACCAAGAAGTGGGCCGACGAGGGCTACTTCCCGCCGCACTTCGAGGGCATCGACTACCAGACGGCGGTCGCCAACTACGTCGGCGGCAAGGGGGTGTTCCGCTGGGAATACACGGGCTCGCTCGGCCTGAACGCGCAGCAGCAAGGGCACTTCGGCTATGTGCAGCTTCCGCAGCAGGCCGGCAGCGGGACGGTGGGCGTCGGCGCCGCACCGGGTGCCATGGTGATCTCCGCGAAGAGCAAGCACCCGGACGTCGCCGCGGCGTTCCTCGACTACATGATGTCGGCGGAGTCCGGCCAGGCGGCCGCCGACCGCGGCCTGGTCCCGGCGATGTCGCCGAACGTCAAGGTTCCGGCCGCGTCGCTGAGCCTGACCGGTGAGTCCGCGGGCGCCGCGACGCTCGACTCGAACGACGGCTACGTGCCCTACTTCGACTGGTCCAGCCCGACGATGCTCGACACCATCGGCCAGAACCTGCAACTCGTGTTCGGCGGCAAGATGACGCCGGACAAGTTCACCGCCGCCGTCGACAAGGACCGCGACACCTTCCTGGCAGGGCAGGGCTGACATGCCCGCCTCCGTCGACACCGTGACCGGCCCACCGGCTGCCACGGGCGACGCGCGCCCGGCCTCGGCCACCGCCGTCCGGCGCCGCTCCCTGCGGCGCCGGAGGCGGTGGATCGGCCTCGCGTTCGCCGCGCTCCCGCTGGCGATCTACGCACTCGTCGTGCTCGTGCCGCTGGGGCAGTCGGTTCAGTACTCCTTCTACAAGTGGGACGGGGTCAGCGCGCCGTCCTGGGCGGGGTTCGACAACTACCGGTCGTTCCTCACCGATCCGGTCCTGCGCTCGACCTTCGGGCACGTGCTGGTCCTCATCGGCTTCTTCGCGCTGCTGCCCATCGTGTTGGGCCTGCTGTCCGCGGCGCTGCTCACGCGGACGAAGCAGCCGGGCATGGCCGTCTACCGCTGGATCTTCTTCCTGCCGCAGGTGATGACGACCGTGGTCATCGCGCTCGTCTTCAAGCGGATCTACAGTCCGGACGGCCCGCTCAACCAGGCGCTGCGCGCCGTCGGGCTCGACTCGCTCGCGCGGACCTGGCTCGGCGACTTCACCTGGGCGTTGCCGGCGCTCGGCCTGGTCGGGACGTGGGTGACCTTCGGCTTCTGCATGGTGCTGTTCATCTCCGGCACGTCGGCCATCTCCCCGGAGCTCTACGAGGCGGCGCGGATGGACGGCGCCGGCCCGTTCCGTGAGTTCTTCGCGGTCACGCTGCCGGGCCTGCGCGGGCAGTTGGCCGTCGCGCTGACGCTGACGATCACCGCCGCCCTGCGTACGTTCGACCCTCGTCTGGATCACGACGCACGGCGGTCCGGGAACGTCGACCCTGACCCCCGCGGTGGCCCTCTACAAGGCCGCGTTCCAGAACCCGCAGGTCGGCCTCGCGGCGGCGATCGGTGTGGTGATGGCGCTGCTGTGCCTGGTCATCGCGATCGTCATCACCCGCATCTCGGAGAGGGACTGACCGTGGTCTCGAAGACTGAGCGCATCGTCAACTACGTCGTGCTGACGATCATGGCCGCCCTGGTGCTCGTGCCGGTCGGCACGTTCGTCGCCGCGGCCGTCAGCCCCGACCGGTCCGGCAAGCCCGTCGGGGTGGGCGACTTCCAGTGGGGAAACTTCGCCACCGCCTGGCGCGACGCCGACTTCGCGCGGGCCATGACGGTCTCGATCATCATCGCCGTGTGCGTGGTGGCGGGGCAGGTGCTGCTGGCCCTGCTCGGCGGGTATGCGTTCGGCGTGCTGGGCGTCGTGGGCGACAAGGTGCTCTTCCCGATCGTGCTGCTCGGCATGATGATTTCCCTCGAGGCGATCATCGTGCCGCTCTATTACCAGTTCCGTACGTTCGGCCTGACCAACACGTTGCCCGGCATCATCCTCATCCATCTCGGCATGGGTGTGCCGTTCGGCGTCTTCTGGATGCGTGCCGCGTTCCGCGCGCTGCCGCGCTCGGCGTTCGAGTCGGCCGAGTTGGACGGCGCCGGCGCGTTGCGCATGCTCCGGTCGATGGCCGCGCCGATGGCCAGGCCCGCCATCTACACGCTGATCCTGCTCAGTTTCATGTGGACCTGGAACGACTACTTCCTGTCCCTGGTGTTCCTGCACGGTTCGAACCAGACGGCGACCGTGGCGCTGGGCGTGTTCCAGGGCAGGTATGTCACCCAGATCAACCTGATGGCC
This sequence comes from Asanoa ferruginea, assembly GCF_003387075.1. Classification (NCBI taxonomy): domain Bacteria; kingdom Bacillati; phylum Actinomycetota; class Actinomycetes; order Micromonosporales; family Micromonosporaceae; genus Asanoa; species Asanoa ferruginea. Next base: position 8,102,487 of record NZ_QUMQ01000001.1, on the reverse strand, counting down.
GCCGGCGGCCTCATCGTCGCCGCCCCGGTTCTCATCCTTTACATCGCATTCCAGCGCAAGTTCATCTCCGGAATGCTCGCGGGCGCGATCAAGGAGTGACCGTGCCCGCAGCTTTGCCCCACCCGCAAGAGGAACCAGTGAAAGCCTTGTCTCTGCATCCCACTGTCCTGCCCGACGCCGACGCCGTCGGCGACGACGTCGCCGCGACGATCCTCGATCGCATCGCCGCGACCGATCGCGACCAGTTCCTGCTCGGCTGCCCCAGCGGCCGCACCGCGAAGCCGACCTACCAGGCCCTGGCCCGCCACGCCGCGCGCGGCGCGGACCTGTCGCGGCTGGTCATCGTGATGATGGACGAATACGTCGTGCCCGGCGCCGGCGGTGCCTTCGACCGCGTCGACCCGGAGCTGTCCTACTCGTGCGTCGGGTTCGCGCACCGGCGGATCCTCGGCCCGATCGCCGCGGCGTGTGCCCAGGCCGGCACGGTCGCGCCGACCGAGATCTGGACGCCCGATCCCGCCGACCCGGCGGCCTACGACGCGCGCATCGAGGCGGCCGGCGGGATCGACCTGTTCCTGCTCGCCAGCGGCGCCGGTGACGGACACATCGCGTTCAACCAGCCCGGCACACCCCGCGACGCACGCACGCACGTCACGCCGCTCGGTGAGGCGACGAGGCGCGACAACATGTCGACCTTTCCGGAGTTCACGCGCCTCGACATGGTGCCCACGCACGGCGTGACCGTCGGCGTCGACACGATCGCCGCGACCTCGCGTGAGGTGGTCATGATCATCTGCGGTGAGCACAAGCGTGCCGCGTACGCGCGCATCGCCGGCGCTGAGGCGTACGAACCGGACTGGCCGGCCACCGTGGTCGTCGAATGCAAGAACCCCACGCTCATCGCCGACCGCGCCGCCGCCGGTCGCTGAAAGGAACTGATTCACATGGCAGCCATCAAGCTCGTCTACATCGGCGGCGGATCGTCGCGCGGCGCGGGGACCATGGCGTCCATCCTGTCGCACGGCAAGGAGTTCGACGGCTCGGAGATCGTCATCCAGGACGTGAACCCGGAGCGTCTGCAAGCCGTGGAGACCATCGCCCGGAAGCTGGCTAAGGCGCAGGGCCTCGACATCACCATCTCCGCGACCACCGACCGGCGGGCCGCGCTGACCGACGCCGACGCCGTCCTCGCGAGCTTTCGCCCGGGCGACTTCGCCGCGCGGGCCCTCGACGAGCGCATCCCGCTCAAGCACGGCGTCATCGGCCAGGAGACGCAGGGACCGGGCGGGTTCTTCATGTCGCTGCGCTCGATCCACATCTACGAGGACATCATCCGCGACCTCGACGCGGTCGCGCCGAACGCGGTGATCTTCAACTACACCAACCCGGTGAACATCGTGTCGCAGGCGGTGACGCGGTTCACCGACCGCACGATCTGGTCGATGTGCGAGGGCCCGATCGTGTTCCCGAAGACCGTGCTGCGCGCCGCCGGCCTCGACCCCGACAAGGCCGACATCGTGATGGCCGGCGTCAACCACAACTGCTGGTCCTACGAGCACACCTACGAGGGCCAGGACCTGATGCCCCTGCTCGACCAGGCGTGGGAGGCACGCAAGGACGACCCGACGCTCAGCGTCCACGCCAAGCGGATGCTGCGCCTGACGACGACCATGCGCTCGGTGCCGGCCGACTACTTCCAGTACTACTACTTCCGCGAGGAGGTGCTGCGGGAGCTCCAGGGCGCCCGCACGACCCGCGCCGAAGACCTGCTCGCCGCGCTGCCGGGCTACTGGCAGCACTACGAGGAGCAGATGGCGGTCGACGTCCCGGAGCTGGACCCGGCCCGCTCCCGCGGCGGCATCCACGAACTCGAGCTCGCGATCGACGTGATGAGCGCCTACTACAACGACAAGAGCGCCCGGTTGCCCGTCAACCTTCCGAACGTCGGCGGCGCGCTGCCGGGGTTCGACGACGACGTCGTCGTCGAGGTGTGGTGCGAGGTCGACGGGCAGGGCGTCCGGCCGCTGCCCCAGAAGCCGCTCCCGCACGCCGTCCGCGGGCTCGTGCAGCAGCTCGCCGAGTTCCAGTACCTCGCCGCCGAGGCCGCGTGGAAGGGCAACCGGGCCGACGGGATCCGCGCGCTCGCGGCGAACCCGATGGTGCCCACGCTCGCGGTCGCCGAGGAGCTCTACGACGAGATGGCCTACGCCCACCGCGCCTACCTCCCGGAGCGGCTGCTCAAGTGAAGCGTGCCTACCTGGCGGTCGACGCCGGAAACTCCAAGACGGTCGCCCTCGTCACCGACGCCGAGGGCACCGTCCTGGGGCGCGGCCGCGGCGGAAACGGCGACATCTACGGCGCCGCGAGCGTTCCCGAGGCGATCTCGTCCGTGTTCGGCGCGGTTGACGCCGCCCTGGCCGACGCCGGGACCACGCCCGGCGACGTCGCGTCGGCGGCGTTCCGGATCGCCGGCGTCGACTACCCCGAGGACGCCGAGTTCTGGGACGGCCACGTCCGTGAACGGCTCGGCGACATGGGCCGCTGGAGCGTCAAGAACGACGCGTTCGCGTCCCTGCGGCTGCTCGACGGGTCGGGCGTCGCGGTGTCGATCGCCGTCGGCACCGGTCCCGCCGTCGCCGCCCGGGCGAAGGACGGCCGCGAGGAATGCTCCGGCTTCTTCGTGTTCGACCACCTCGGTGGCAGCGGACTCGGCAATTCCGCCCTCAAAGCGGTGTGCCAGGCCTGGATGGGCATCGGCCCGGCAACGGCCCTGACCGAAGAGCTGTGCACGTTGTACGGCGTCGCCGACGGCTGGGAGCTGCGCCACGCGTTCACGCGCAGGTTCGGCGCGCGACCGGCGACGGACCTGTGGCGGGCCGCCCGGCTCGTGCTCGCCGCGGCCGACGCGGGCGACGCGGTCGCTCGCGACATCGTCGACACCCAGGCGGCAGCCTTCGCGCGGTATGCCCAGTGGTGCGCCACCCGGGTCGGCGTCGACCTGGCGTCCGGCGAGCTGCCGGTGCTGCTCAACGGTTCGGTCGCCACGTCGGAGCACCCGGCGATGCGCGCCGCGCTCACCGCCGAGCTGGGCCGGATCGCGCCGGCCGCGCGCGTGGTGGTCGCCGACGCCTCACCGCTGAGCGGAGTCGTGCTCGACGCGCTGGCCGAAGGCGGCACCGTCATCGGCCCGGACCTGCTCACCCGCGTACGCGACGCCCACCCCCACGACTTCCTCAGCACCTGATTTGTCTCTAAGGAAACCCGATGACCACTGCCCCGTTCGACGTCGACGCCGTGCTCGCCACCCTGACCCTGGAGGAGAAGGCATCGCTGCTCTCGGGCCACGATGACTGGTACACCGAGACGATCGACCGTGTCGGCCTCCCCGCGATCGAGGTCGGCGACGGCCCGCACGGGCTGCGCAAGGAGACCGGCATCGACATGGTCTGGGTGCCCGCCACGGGCTTCCCGACCGCGTCCGCGATGGGCGCCTCCTGGGATCGCGACCTGACCCGGCGGGTGGCGGCGGCGATCGGGGAGGAGGCTCGGGCGCAGGGCGTGCAGGTCGTGCTCGGCCCGGGCGTCAACATGAAGCGGTCACCGTTGTGCGGGCGCAACTTCGAATACTTCTCCGAGGACGCGCTGCTGTCCGGCGAGCTCGGTGCCGCGTATGTCGAGGGCGTGCAGTCGGTCGGTGTCGGAGCGTCCCTCAAGCACTTCGCCGCCAACAACCAGGAGATCGAGCGGACCCGCATCTCGGTCGAGGCCGACGAGCGCACGCTGCGCGAGACCTACCTCGCCGCGTTCGAACGCGTCGTGACGACCGCGGATCCCTGGACGGTGATGTGCTCCTACAACCGCCTGCACGGTGTGCACGCATCCGAGAACCGGTGGCTGCTCAACGACGTGCTGCGCGACGACTGGAAATACGACGGGCTCGTCGTCTCCGACTGGAACGCCGTCCACCACCGCGTACGCGCGCTGGCGGCGGGGCTCGACCTCGAGATGCCCGGCACCGGCGGGGTGACCGACGCGGAGGTCGTGGCCGCCGTCCGGTCCGGTGAGCTCGACGAGAGCGTCGTCGACGCCGCGGCCCGCCGCGTCCTGCGCCTGGTCGCCCGCGCCTACCCGGGCCCCGACCGGGTGAACGGGCCGATCATGGACCTGGGCGTGCGGCCCGGGGATCGACTGTCCGGCGAGCAGCTCGCCCTCCTGCACGCCGACCAGCACCACGAGCTCGCGCGGGAAGCCGCCGCCGGTGCGGTGACGCTGCTGCGCAACGAGACCGGCCCTGGCGGTTCCGCCCCCCTGCCGCTCGAGTCCGGCCGCCGCGTCGCGGTGATCGGCGCGTTCGCCGCGCACGCCCGGATCCAGGGCGGCGGTTCGTCGGGGGTCGACCCGACGCGCGTCGACAACGCACTCGACCTGCTGAACGACGAGTTCGGCGACCGGCTCGGCTACGCGCCCGGATACGTCCACGCGCCCAAGAACGCCTACCAGGACGACATCGGCGCCTATCTGGCCGCACACGACGCGCCGTTCGTCGACGACGGCCGGGGACCGGCGCGCCGGTCGGCCGCACTCGCCGAAGCGCTGCGGATGGCCGCCGCCGCCGAGGTGGTCGCCGCCGGGCCGCTCTCGGCGCAGGCCCGCCGGCTCATCGACGAGGCCGTCGTCGCCGCTTCGGACGCCGACGTCATCGTCGTGTTCGCCGGCCTGCCGCTCGCGTTCGAGCAGGAGGCCGACGACCGCACGACGCTCGCGCTCCCCACCGATCAGGTCGCGCTCATCGGGAAGCTGGCCGATCTTCGCGAACGAACCGGCGCCGCACTCGTCGTGGTGCTGTCCAACGGGTCGGCCGTGACCATGGATCCGTGGCACGACCGGGTCGACGCGATCGTCGAGGCGTGGCTGCCCGGGCAGGCCGGAGCCGGCGCCGTCGTCGACGTCCTGTTGGGCCGCGTCAACCCCTCCGGAAAGGTCGCCGAGACGTTCCCCCTGGTGGTCGAGGACGCTCCCGGTTACGTGACCTGGACCGGCGAACGCGGCACCGTGCTCTACGGCGAAGGGGTGTTCATCGGATACCGCTGGTATGACGCGCTCCGTCGCGCGGTGCGTTATCCGTTCGGACACGGCCTGTCCTACACGACCTTCACCTACGCGGACCTCGACGTCGACATCGCCGATGCCGCCGCCGGTGCCGTCCGCGTCTCGTGCACCGTCACCAACACCGGTGCGGTCGCCGGCCGCGAGGTTGTGCAGCTCTACGTCGGGGATCCTGACGCCGCGGTCCGCCGACCCGTCCGCGAGCTCCGTGGCTTCGAGAAGGTGGCGCTCGCACCGGGCGAGAGCGCCCGGGTCGGCTTCGATCTCGACAGTCGCGATTTCGCGTACTGGGACGTCGCGGCCGACCGTGGCGACGGCCGGTTCGGCGCCTGGCGCCGGGAAGGCGGCGAGTTCGTCATCGAGGTGGGCGCGTCGTCGCGCGACATCCGCGTGAGCACGAGCATCGACCTGCCCGACGATCCCGCCCTCGCGCCCCTAGTCCCCGACGAGGATCTGCTCAAGCTCGACGCGTCGCGTTTCACCCAGGGCTACCGCGCCTAAGGCCGCAACCAGCGGGGGCCGTGCACGGTCGCGCCCAGGGCGGCCACCCGGCCGCGTAGTTCGCGGTCGGCGGTGACCACCACGACCGGCCGGTCCTGGCCGCGATCGCGGACCACGTCGACGATCGCGTCGTCTCCCGAGCCCGGGGCGGAGACCACCTCGACCCCGGGCACCGGGCCGACCCCGCCGGCCCGGCCCTCGACGACGAGCACCACCTCGACCGGCGGCGGAAGGTCGCCGATCGGATGCCCGGCGGCGACCGCGGCGGCCAGGTCGTCGCGGATGCGGGTCGCCGCGGCCGCACGGTCGCGCCACCAGCCGTCGGGCCGGGAGCCCATCACGTTGGCGACGTCGACCACCACCAGCGGCGCGACCTCAGGGCTCCTCGTCGATGCTGGGCGTGCTCAGGCCGAACGCGTCCAGGGCGTCCTGCCGCTCGGCGCGGACCTCTTCCTCGCGGGCGAGCAGCGCGGCGAACTCGATGATGTGCTGCGGCTCCGGAAGCTCGGGCACCCGGCGCAGGAACGCTTCGATCTCGCGGGACGCCTCGGTGTGCGCGGCGGCGGCGCGGCGCGCGTTCTCGTGGTCGCTCATGATTCGCAACCTACCCCGCCCGCCGCGGATGATCGCGGCGGACGGGGCGGTGTTGCGGTGAACTACGGGTTCGAGTAGCCCAGCGAGTAGCTGCCGGAGCCGCTGTAGGCGTGCACCTGGTAGCGGTAGTAGCCGGCCGTGCCGTTGTAGGAGACCGTCTCGTCGGCCGCCGCCGTGCTGCCCTCGGCCACCGTCGCCCAGGCCGAGCCATTCCACTTCTGGAGGTAGAGGTCGAAGTCCGTGCCGGTCGGGCCGTCCAGGCAGGCGCGGTGCGTGCCCGACAGCGACGAGTAGTAGTAGCTGCCGTTCGGCTGGTAGACGGCGCCGCCGGAGGAGAGCGAGCCGCTGACGGTGAACTCGTAGCCGGTGCACCCGGTCGGCGGCGGGTTGCCGCCACCACCGGAGGTGCGCAGCGTCAGGCCGTACGCCGAGAGGATCTCGTTGACCGGCTGGAAGTAGGTGGTGCCGCCGCTGCTGCAGTTGCCGGACCCACCGGAGGTGACGCCCTGGCCCTGCTGGCCGCTCATCCAGCCGCCGCCCGAGTCGCCGGGCTCGGCACACACGTTGGTGCGGGTCAGGCCGCTGACCGAACCCTGCGAGTAGTTGACCGTCTGGTTCTTGGCGCCGACCGTGCCGCAGTGCCAGCCGGTGGTGGAACCGGAGCGGCAGATCGCCGCGCCGACGGCCGCTTCGGTGGAGCCGGCCACGGTCACGTTGCCGCCGCTGTAGTTGTTGACCCACGGCTGCGGGGTCCAGTTGCTGTTGACCGACACCCACGCGTAGTCGTTGCCGGGGAACGAGGAGCCCTGGAACGTACCCATGGCGACCTGGTTGTAGCCCTGTGCCGCGGTGCCCGGCGTGCCACAGTGGCCGGCGGTGACGAAGCCGCCGTTGACCGACAGGCCGACTGAGCAGCGCCCGCCGCCCATGTAGTAGGCGTCGCCGCCGCGGACGTCGTAGAGCGGGCGCGGCGCCTCGGTCGAGGCGACGATCGCGACCGCGGCAGCGTCGACACCACTGGAGCGCACGAGCCGTTGCGCCGCCGCGGTGCCGCCGCGCGCCAGCACGACGACCTTGTTGGTGGTGACGTCGACATACCAGCCGGCGACGCTGGCAGCCGGCGCGCCGGTCCGGTCGAGCTTGGTCTTGAGAGCGTCGAGCGACGCCTCACTACGGCCGACCACCTTCGCGGTGGCGCCGGCCGCGGTGACCTCGCCGGCCCGGGCCGACGACGTCACGTTGACCACGAACGTCCCGGACGGGGTGAGGTAGGCGCCGCCGAACGCGCCGCCGAGCGACTTGCGCAGCCGGGCTTCGGTGCGGCTGGCCGCGTCGTCCTTGGCGATCCGGACCCGGGCCTGGTCGGCGGTGAGGCCGAGGTCGCGCTGCAGCGCGGCGAGCATGGCCGGCGAGGCGGCCTCGGCGGGCGCCGGCGCGGGTGCCGGTGCCGGTTTCGCCATGGCCGGTGCGGCCAGGGCTACGGTGATGCCGGCCGGCAGCAGGGTGGCTGCGGCGAGGCCGGCGAGAAGACGGTTCACGGTGCACTCCTCGGGGGCGTAAGGGAGCGTGGAAAGCACCGTCAACGTAGCTACGGAAAATCGATGTCGGTATATACCACCTGGCTCATACCGCCGGCTCGAACTCCGGGTTGACCTGCGCGCCGAAGCCCGGGTGGGTGGCCAGCCACGACCGGTAGGGGGCGTTGCGGTCGAGGATGTCGGCGTAGCCGAGGGCCGCGTGTTTGATCACCCGGTCGGCGAACTGGCCCGCCTGCGACTCGGGGTGCCAGCCCAGCAGCAGCCGCCAGCGCAGCGGCGAGCCCTTGATCGGCCGGCTGGCCAGCCCCGGCACGGGGCGGAAGGTGGCCTGGCACAGGGCGATCGCCTCGCCGGCCTCGACCAGGTCGATGCTGCCGCGCACGTCGGTCTCGTACATCTTGCGGGGGGTGAATCCGGAGCGCGCGCAGGCGGCCGCGAAGCAGTCGCCGAAGCAGCCGTCGCCGGGCGCCGCCACCCAGCGCTCTTCGGCCAGGTCGGCGAGGTCGACCTCGTCGGCGGTGGCCTGGGCGTGCCCCTCGGGCAGCAGCACCCACACGGGGTCGATCGCGATCGCGAGCCAGGCCAGCCCGAGCTCGGCGCTGGGCACCGCGTCGCCGCAGACGCCGGAGAGCGCGAAGTCCAACCGTCCGGAAAGGATCATCCGGGCCAGCTCGTCGACCGACCAGCTCACGTAGGTGCTGATCTGCGAGGTCGGCTGGTCGGCGGTGAGCCGGTGCACGAGGCGGCCCAGGATCGGGCTGTTGACGCCGCCGAGCCGGTAGCGGCTCATCGCCATGTCGCCGCCGGCCAGCCGGGCCGCCTCGTCCTGGAGGCCCTTCATCGCCGGGAGCAGCACCCGGGCGCGGTCGAGCACCAACTCGCCGAGCGCGGTCGGCCGGGCGCCGCGCCGGTCGCGCTCGAACAGCGGGCCGCCGAGGGCGCGCTCGATCCGCTGGAGTTGGGCGGTAAGTGCCGGTTGGGCGAGGCCGAGCATGGAGGCGGCCTTGGTCACGCTGCCGGTCTCCGCGATGGCGGTAACCACCCTGAGGTGCCGCAGCTCCAGGTTCATAGCGTGACCGTATGACTCCGGAAGGATCCATCGGAAGACCTTGATATGTCCTTTCAGAAAAACTAGGGCCATGTGTCGAATCCGGCGCGGCCCGTTCGAGCTAGGGGTGAGAGCACCCGAACGGGCCCGAGAAGGAGATCGACATGACCACCACGACCGCCACCAACGTCTGCGCACCCGCCGACCGGGTGACAAAGAGCCTGCTGGGGTACGGCGTCATCGCCGGACCGCTCTACGTCGCGGTCGCGCTGGCCCAGGCGTTCACCCGCGACGGCTTCGATCCCAGCCGGCACGCCTGGAGCCTGCTCCAGAACGGCGACCTCCGCTGGATCCAGATCACCAACCTGATCGTTTCCGGTCTCATGGTCATCGCCGCGGCCGTGGGCGTGCAGCGCGCGGTCGGTCGGGGCGGCGTGCCGCTCGGCGTCTACGGGCTGGGCATGGTCGTCGCCGGCATCTTCCGGGCCGACCCCGGCCCGGGCTTTCCGCCCGGCAGCGAGGGCGGCACGGTGAGCTGGCACGGCCTGATCCACCTGGCCGCGGGTGGGGTCGGTTTCGTCGCCCTGGCGGTGGCCTGCTTCCTGCTCGCGAGCCGGACCGGCTTCCCGCTGCTGACCCGCGCGGTCGGCGTGATCCTGGTCGGCACGTTCCTCGCGCTCAACGCGAGCGCCGGCGCCTCGTGGGGGATCATCGCGTTCACGGCCGCCGTGGTGCTGGTCTCGGCGTGGCTGTCCGCCGTCTCGGTCCGTCTCTACCGCTCGATCTGAATCCGGTTCACCCAACAGGAGGAAATCCCATGCGCTACATCGCTCTGCTCACCGCCACCCGTCCCAACACGCCGCCGCCGCCGGAGCTGCTGGAAGCGATCATGAAGCTCGGCGAGGAGGCCACCAACGCCGGCGCGCTGGTCGACCAGGCCGGCCTGTCGTCCAGCTCGTTCGGTGCCCTGGTCGGGGTGTCCGGCGGCGAGCTGACCGTGACCGACGGCCCGTTCGCCGAGGCCAAAGAGGTGATCAGCTACGCCGTGTACGACGTGCGCGACAAGGCGGAGGCCGTCGAGTGGACCTCGCGCTTCATGCGGGTGCACCGCGACCTGTGGGCCGGCTGGGAAGGCGAGTCGCAGGTGCTCAAGGTGATGGGCCCGGAGGACTTCGCGCCCCAGGCGTGATCGCGAACGTGGCAGGATCGGTGGTCGTGACGACCGCCGATCCTGCCGTTGTGCACCGCACGGTCGAGGCGGTGTGGCGGATCGAGGCCGCCCGGATCGTCGCGGTGGTCGCCCGGCTGACCGGCGACGTCGGGCTCGCCGAGGAGATCGCCCAGGACGCGCTGGTGGTGGCGCTGGAGCAGTGGCCGCGCGACGGCGTACCCGATGATCCGGGTCCATGGTTGCTGGCCACGGCGCGGCACCGCGCGATCGACCAGATCCGGCGCCGGCAGAACTATGCCGCCAAGTTGCAACTCGTGGGCCGGGCGACCGCGGAGACCGACGACGGCGGCTTCGACGAGGTGCTCGACGAGGGCCGGATCGGCGACGACCTGCTCCGGTTGATCTTCACGGTCTGCCATCCGGACCTGCCGGCCGAGTCCCGCGTCGGGCTGACGTTGCGCCTGCTGGGCGGGCTGACCACCGCCGAGATCGCGCGAGCCTTCCTGGTGCCCGAGGCGACCATGGCGGCCCGCATCACCCGGGCGAAGAAGGCGCTCAGCGGCGTCGAGTTCGCGCTCCCGCCCGCCGCCGAGCTGGCCCCGCGCGTCGAGTCGGTCCTGGCCACCGTCTATTTGATCTTCAATGAGGGCTACGCCGCCACGGGCGGGTCCGCCTGGGCCCGGCCGGAGGTTTCCGACGAGGCGGTGCGGCTGGGCCGGCTGTTGCAGGGGTTGCTGCCGCGCGAGGCCGAGGTGCACGGGCTGGCCGCGCTGATGGAGTTGCAGGCGTCGCGGCTGCCGGCCCGGGTCGACCAGGCCGGCCGGCCAGTGCTGCTGCCCGACCAGGACCGGCGGCGCTGGGACCGGCTGCTGATCCGGCGCGGGCTGGCGGCGCTGTCCCGGGCGGCGGAGCTGGGCGGTGGGCCCTACACGGTGCAGGCGGAGATCGCGGCCTGCCATGCCCGGGCCCGCTCCCACGAGGCCACCGACTGGGAGCGCGTCGCCGCCCTCTACGAGGTGCTGTTCCACCTGCGACCGTCGCCGGTGCTGCGGGTCAACCAGGCGGTGGCGTACGCGATGGCCGGTGATCCGGCCCGTGGCCTGGCCGTGGTCGACGCGGTGGCGGGGGAGAAGTCCCTGCGCGACTATCCACAGTTGCCCGCTGTCCGCGGCGACCTGCTGGCCCGCCTCGGCCGGGCCGACGAGGCGAAAGCGGCGTTCGCGCAGGCGGCGGCGCTGACCCGCAACGACGCCGAGCGGACGCTCTTCCAGGCCCGCGCCGAGGGTCGCTGATGTTATCCACAGGGACACGTGCCCGGTCGGGCACCGCACCCGCCGTGCTGGTAAGAAAGACCGCATGACCAGCCCCGCCCTGTCCAGTGCCGACGAGGTCGTCGACATCTGCCGCGACCTGATCCGGATCGACACCACCAACACCGGCGACACGGAGACGTCGGCGGGCGAGCGGGTGGCCGCCGAATATGTCGCCGAGATGCTGGCCGAGGTGGGTGTCGAGGCCGAGTTGCGGGAGTCCGCGCCCGGCCGGACCAGCCTGGTCGCCCGCATCCCGGGCACCGACTCCTCGCGCGGCGCGCTGCTCGTGCACGGCCACCTCGACGTGGTGCCGGCCGACCCGGGCGAGTGGTCCGTCGACCCGTTCGGCGGTGAGATCCGCGACGGCTACCTGTGGGGGCGCGGTGCCGTCGACATGAAGGACTTCGACGCGATGGTGCTCGCGGTGATCCGCGACTGGCAGCGGCGTGGCGTGCGCCCGCCGCGCGACCTGGTGCTCGCGTTCACCGCCGACGAGGAGGCCGGTGGCGACTACGGTGCCCACTTCCTCGTCGACAACCACGCCGACCTGCTCGAAGGCTGCACCGAGGCGATCGGCGAGGTCGGCGGCTTCTCCTTCACGGTCTCCGAAGACCTGCGGCTCTACCTGATCGAGACCGCCGAAAAGGGCATCCAGTGGCTCAAGCTGACCGCACACGGTCGGCCCGGTCACGGCTCGATGATCCACGACGACAACGCGGTCACCGCGCTGGCCGAGGCGGTCGCCCGGGTCGGCCGGCACAAGTCGCCGATCGTGCTGACCGACACCGCCCGCACCTTCCTGGCCGAGGTCTCCGGTCTGCTCGGCATCGAGTTCGACCCCGAAGACCCCGAGGCGACCATCGCCAAGCTCGGCCCGATCGCCGGTTTCGTCGGTGCCACGGTCCGCAACACGGCCAACCCGACCCGGCTCGAGGCCGGCTACAAGGAAAACGTCATCCCGAGCCGGGCCAGCGCCACCCTCGACTGCCGCAACCTGCCGGGCCACGCCGAGTCGTTCCTGGCCGAGATCCGCGACCTGCTCGGCCCCGACATCGACGTCGCACACATCCAGCGCCAGCCCGCGGTCGAGACCACCTTCGACGGCCCGCTGGTCGAGGCGATGTCGGCGGCGCTGCGGGCCGAAGACCCGGGCGCCCGCGCGGTGCCCTACATGCTGTCGGGTGGCACCGACGCCAAGGCCTGGCAGCGCCTGGGCATCCGCTGCTTCGGGTTCGCCCCGCTGCGGCTCCCGCCGGACCTCAACTTCGCCAACCTGTTCCACGGCATCGACGAGCGGGTGCCCGTGGAGGGCCTCCGGTTCGGCGCGCGAGTGCTCGACCGCTTCCTGCGCAGCTGCTGATCTGCTCTTCTTTTTCTCCCCGAGGGATGGTTTCACCATGACCGACGAACACGCTTCGCTCGACGCCGCGCTCGAGGAGGTCATCACCGCCGCACGGGCCCACCTGACCGCGGTGAAGGCCGCCGACGGCCGGGTCGACGACGACGATGTGTGGCAGGCCTACGTCACGCTCAACAACGCCTCCTACGCCTACGACGAGCTGCTGCTCGAAGCGTTTGGCGAGGTCACGCCCTGGGATGTCGAGTCGATCGACCCCGACGAGGTCGAGGGCCAGCTCGGCGGCATCCCGACCGTCGACGGCGTCGAGGTCCGCGACGCACACCCGCACGTGATCTCGGTGCGGCAGCGCCGCGACTACCGGGTGCCGAGCGTGATGGCCCTGGTCCGCCGGGCCGAGGAGACCCGCACCGAGGTCAACCCCGACGAGGTCGGCGGCTCGGTCGAGACCGTGGGCGAGGCGGTGCTGGAGCTGCTCCAGGCCGGCGACGGCTCGCTCAGCGCGCTCGACGTCCCGGAGCTCGAGCCGCTCGACGGGGTGGTGATGGTCAGCGAGGTCACCACCGCGCTCGACCTGGAGGTGTTCGAAGAGCACGACAGCCACGGGCCGTTCCGCCCGGCCGGCGAAGACCGGCTGGTCGGCCGCCTCGACGAGCACCCGTTCCTGCCGTCAGACCTCGACGGCGAGGTCGAGGAGGAAGAAGAAGACGAGGAGGGGCGCCCGGGCGCCTGACGCGGCCTGCCCGGGGCTCGAGTGCCTGGGCCAGGCCCTGTTTCCTGACTGGGGTCGAGGCGAGGCGGAGTCCAGGTGTCGTCTGGGCGTGCGGCGGCTTTGCCCGGATACCGGTGTTGTATCCGGGTGAAGGCGCCGTGCGGTCAGGCGGCGCCTGGGCCCGCCGCAGCCCGGCCCCAGTCAGGAAACAGGGCCTAGTAGGAGAGGCCCGGTTGCGGCTTGTTGACCATGCGGCGCCGCAGAACCACCTGCCGCGTCCCGTCACGAAACAACCGCACCCGGGCTAGCTCCCACCCAGAAAACTCCGCCTGGATTGCCAGCTGCGCCTCTGCGGTCGCCCGATCGACATTCGGCGGCAACCGCAGGGGCGCGTACTCGTAGTCCATGGCACCTATCCTGCCCACTCCTCGCGGGCGGAATCCAGCCCTTCCCCCAACCTGCTCACACCCGGGGTTGCACTGGTCACTCGAGCCGCAGGACGGTCTCCTCGATCTCGCCGCCGCGGGCGTTGGCGTGGGAGATCTCCGTCCCGATTTCGCGGAAACCGGCCCGGCGCAGCACTTTGAGTGAGCCGAGGTTGTCGCTGGCCGCCCGGCCGTAGAGGGGGCGCTCGGTCACCAGGTCCAGAAACGCGGCCACGGCGCGGCTCGCGATGCCCTGGCCCCAGTAGGCCCGGTCGATCCAGTAGGTAATGTCCGTCTCACCCTCCATGACGAAGCTCCCGATGGTGCCCACCAGCTCGCCGTCGCGGGTCACCGCCAGGAACCTGACGTCGGGCAGCGCCCGGATCCGCTTCATGTGGGCGTCGAAGGCCGCCCGGTCAGCGGGATCCCGCGAGGTGAAAGCGGCCATCCACACCGACTCCGGGTCGCTCATCTGGGCGAAGATCGCGTCGAGGTCGCCGTCCTCCAGCGCCCGCAATGCCACATCCGTCACGTCGGCCCCTCCTGCTCATCAGGTTTGATCTTGTCGCGCGTAGGTCTTGTCCTGTCGGTCATCGTGAGTCGAGACGGAGTCCAGATGTTGTCTGGTGGTGGCCCGGGATTGCCGGGATACCGGAGTTGTACCTCGGTGATCCCGGGACACCGCCAGGCGGCATCCGGGCCCGTCGCAGGCCGCGATGATCGACAGGACAAGACCTAGCTAGGCTGGCGGAATGCAGTCTTGGACCGGGCACGACGTGCCGCGGCTGCCGGGCACCGGTCAGCCGCTCGTGTTGTTCGATTCCGCGCGACAGAGCGCACATCCGACCCGGCCGCAGCCGGAGCCCGGCGCGACGATGTATGTCTGCGGGATCACGCCCTACGACGCGACGCATCTTGGCCACGCGGCCACGATGATCACGTTCGACCTGGTGCAGCGGGCCTGGCTCGACGCCGGCCACCCGGTGCGATACGTGCAGAACGTCACCGACATCGACGACCCGCTGCTCGAGCGGGCGGCCCGCGACGGCGAGGACTGGGTCGTGCTGGCCATGCGCGAGACCGCGCTCTTCCGCGAGGACATGGAGGCGCTGCGGCTGATCCCGCCGGCGCACTACGTCGGCGCGGTCGAGTCGATTCCGGCGATCGTCGACCGGGTGGTCGAGCTGCTCGCCGACGGCGCGGCCTACGTGCTCGACGACGGCACCGGCGACGTCTACTTCGACATCGCGGCCGCGCCGGCGTTCGGCTACGAGTCCAACCTGAGCCGCGAGGAGATGCTGGTGCTCGCGGCCGAGCGGGGCGGCGACCCCGAGCGGGCCGGCAAGCGCGACCCGCTCGACCCCCTGCTGTGGCGCGGCGCCCGCGACGGCGAGCCGGCCTGGCCGGGCGGCCCGCTGGGGCCCGGACGGCCCGGCTGGCACATCGAGTGCGCGGTGATCGCCCTCGGGCTGCTCGGCGACACGATCGACGTCCAGGGCGGCGGCAGCGACCTGCTGTTCCCGCACCACGAGTGCTCCGCCGCGCACGCCGAGCGGCTGACCGGCCAGGCGCCGTTCGCGTCGCACTACGTGCACGCGGGCATGATCGGTCTCGACGGCGAGAAGATGTCGAAGTCGAAGGGCAACCTGGTCTTCGTCTCCCGCCTGCGCGCCGACCACGTCGACCCGATGGCGCTGCGCCTCGCGCTGATCGCCGACCACTACCGGGCCGACCGAATCTGGACCGACGACCTGCTCAAGACCGCCCAGGAGCGGCTGGCCCGCTGGCGCGCGGCCGCCTCGGCCACCGCCGGGCCGTCGGGCGCCGACCTGCTGGCGGGGGTACGCGGCCGGATCGCCGACGACCTCGACACCCCGGGCGCGCTGGCCCTGGTCGACGCGTGGGCCGACGCCACCCTGGCCGGTGCCGGCGACGACCCCGACGCCCCGAAGCTGATGGCACACACGGTCGACGCCCTCCTCGGCATCACCCTGCGCCACACGGCGATCTAGAGCAACCCCGCTTGCTCTGCACCTGTGTGGGAAGCCCGTGTCGGACGGGGGCTTCCTGTGGGGGTGCAGAGCAACCCCCTTGCTCTGCACCTGTGTAGGAAGCCCCTGTCGGACGGGCGCTTCCTGTAGGGGTGCAGAGCAACCCGCTTGCTCTGCACCCCTGTAGGAAGCCCCCGTCGGACAGGGCGCTTAGTCAGGGTTGCAGAACGACCCGCTTGCTCTGCACCCGTGTAGGAAGCCCCCGTCGGACAGGGCGCTTCCTACAGGGGTGCAGAGCAAAGCCTGCGGATCTACATCGGAGGCCAGGGCACCGACGGCCAGTCGGTGCCCGGCTCCGGGAAGCTGGCGTTCTCCAGCAGCCGGCGGACCCGGCCGCGGACCCGGGCCACCTCGGCGCCGGTCAGGTGCTCGCGGAGCGCGCCGCCCAACTCGCCGCGCAGGCCCGTGGTCAGCCGCCCCAACACGTCGACCGCCTCGTCCGGGAGCACGCCGCCCGTCCAGCCCCAGAGGACGGTGCGCAGCTTCGGCTCCACATTGAAGGTGACGCCGTGGTCGACCCCGTACACCCGGTCGTCGGGACCCATCAGCACGTGGCCGCCCTTGCGGTCGGCGTTGTTGATCACGATGTCGAGGACCGCGAGCCGGGCCAGCCGCTCGTCGTCGGCGTGCGCGAGCGAGTAGGCGTTGCCCTCGTCGTCGCGGGCCGAGGCGATCCGCTTCCAGCCCGTCGGCAGCTGGCGGGCCGGCACGAAGCCGACCAGCGGCTGGGCGCCCTCGGGCTCGTCGATCCAGAGCTGGCACATGCCGGGCCCGAGCGGGCCCTCCTCACGCAGCAGCGTCGGCGGCACCAGGTCCCAACCGGTGGCGGCCGAGACCAGGTAGGCGCTGACCTCGCGGCCGGCCAGGGTGCCGTCGGGGAAGTCCCACAGGGGACGCTCGCCGCTGATCGGCTTGTAGACGCAGCGGGCGCTGACGCCGTCGAGCGAGACGATCGCCCGCAGCGTCGTGTTGGACGCGTCGACCAGGCGGCCTTCGAGCTCCATCTCGCCCGAGCGCAGCAGCGTCAGCGCGTCGAGCTCAGGCAGCCGGGACGGAGAACCCACCGGCGCGGCGCCGTCACCGGTGATAGCCATTGTGGCGCGGGCAGAGGTGGCCGCGGGGGTCGAGCGGTTGGCCGCAGAGCGGGCAGGGTGGGCGGCCGGCGGCGACGACGCGCTTCGCTCGGCTGATGAACTCGCGGGTGGCCTGCGGGGTGAGCCGGACCCGGAGCCGGTCGAGGTCGTCGTCGGGCTCTTCTTCGTCTTCCTCGTCGTCTTCGACCGCTTCGGCCTCGGTCTCGTCGACCTCGAGCTCGCCCTCGCCGGCCGCGATCGCCTCGATCACCACGGTGGCCGAGTCGACGTCGAACGCGAGGCCCAGCGTGCCGACCCGGAACTCTTCGTCGACCGGGCTCTCCAGGGGCTCGTTGTCGGAGGAGAGCGGCTCCTCGGTGGGGAGCTCAAGGTCGACACCGAACCGGCGGGCCGCCTCGGTGAGCAGCTCTTCGAGCTTCTCGGCCAGGAGCGAGACCTGAACCTTCTCCAGCGCCACGCTGACCACGCGGCCGCCGCCGCGAGCCTGCAGGAAGAAGCTGCGCTCACCCGGCGGGCCCACGGTTCCAGCCACGAACCGCTCCGGCGGCTCGAACGCATGCACCTGGTGGGTCATATGAAGACCCTATCCGCCCACTAGTACGCACGCGTAGCGCACTGGCTCGATTGTGGGGAGCGGATCAGCCGCGTTCGCCCAGAGCGAATTTCAGGTCGTGCCGGCCCCGCCGCCGACCACCGCATCGGAGGAGGTCGCGGCGCTTTTGCGAGGTCGTCGACGGCGTTTCGGGGGTACGAGCCCGGCCAGGTCACCGCCGGTGTCGTTGAGGCGGATCAGGAAGGGGCGGGTGGGTGTGTAACGGATCACGGTCACCGACGCCGGGTCGGCCACGATCCGCTGGAAATGGTCGAGGTGTAGGCCCATCGCGTCGGCCACGATCGCCTTGATGATGTCGCCGTGGGTGCAGGCCAGCCAGAGCGCCTCGGCGCCGTGCTTCTCGGTGACGTCCGCGTCCCAGCGGCGCACCGCGCCGACTGCCCGACCGGCCATCGCCGCCATCGCCTCGCCGCCGGGGAAGACCACGGCGGAGGGGTGCAACTGGACGACCGGCCAGAGGGGATCCTTGGCCAGCTTCTTGAGCGGCTGGCCCTCCCACTCGCCGTAGCCGCACTCGATCAGCCCGTCTTCGACGGCCGGCGGTAGGTCGGGCAGGGCCAGGTCGAGCGTCTGCCGGCAGCGGATCAGCGGGCTGGACACCACCTCGGCCAGCGGGAGCCCGGCCAGCCGCGCACCGACCGCGACGGCCTGGGCCCGGCCGGTGTCGTCGAGCTCGACGGGCTGCCGGCCGGCCAGGCCACCGTCGGCGTTCGCGGTGGTCCGGCCGTGCCGCAGAAGGAGGAGGGTCGCCACGCGCCAACCCTACGTGGCGGCGATCGTGCCGTTGATCAGCAGAGCCATGACGATCGCGCCGAGGGCGACGCGGTAGAGGACGAACGGATAGAACGTGTGCGCCGACACGTATTTCAGCAGCCAGGCGATCGAGGCGTAGCCGAGGACGAACGCGATGATCGTGGCGACCACCATCTGGGCGCCCGACGGGACCAGGCCGCCGCCGGTCTTGTCGAACACGTCGGGGAGGCTGAACACCCCCGACATGACCACCGCCGGGATGGCCAGCAGGAACGAGAAGCGTAATGCCGCCTCGCGGGTCAGGCCGAGGAACAGGCCGGCGCTCGCGGTGCCGCCGGAGCGGGAGACGCCGGGGATCAGCGCCAGCGCCTGGGCGAAGCCCATGGTGACCGCGTCCGGCATCTTGAAGCGCTCGAGGTTGCGGGTCTGCCGACCCCAGTATTCGGCGAACGCGAGCACGAACGAGAAGACCACCAGCACGATCGAGACGAGCCACAGGTTACGGGCCGCGGTGCGGATCTGGTCCTTGAAGACGAAGCCGATGATGCCGATCGGGATCGAGCCGACGATCACGTACCAGCCCATCTTGTAGTCGAGCTCCTTGCGGGCCGACTTGTCCCAGATGCCGACGACCCAGGTCTTGGTTATTCGCCAGATGTCCTTGGCGAAGTAGACCAGGACGGCCGCCTCGGTGCCGAGCTGGGTGACGGCGGTGAACGAGGCACCCGCGTCCTGACCGAAGAAGATGGCCGAGGTGATCCGCATGTGCCCGGACGAGCTGATCGGCAGGAACTCGGTGAGTCCCTGCACGATCCCGAGCACGATCGCCTCGGTCCACGTCATGCCCCGACCCCCGACATTTCCAGCGCCTCCGCCACAGTGCGCAACGTCTGAACCCCCGTTTCGGCGTCGGCCACGGCCGGACTCACCGAAAGGGTGGTGACGCCCGATGCCGCGTACACCTTGAGCCGGTCCGCGATCCGTTCTTTCGGCCCGAGCAGTGAGGTGCGATCGATGAACTCCAGGGGTACGGCCGCCGCCGCGTCCCGCTGTCGCTTGTCGAGGTAGAGATCCTGCACCGTCTTCGCCGCGTCGGCGTAACCCATCCTGATCGCGAGGTCGTTGTAGAAGTTCTGCTTGCGGCTGCCCATCCCGCCGACGTAGAGGGCGGCGTAGGGCCGGATCAGGTTTGCCGCCGCCGCCACGTCGTCGCTGACCACGACCGGCACGCTCGGCACCACGTCGAAGCCCTCGGTCGGCAGGCCCGCCTTGGCCCGCCCCGCGTGCCACGACGCGTGCTGCTCGGCGGCGAACTCGGGGGAGTAGAAGACCGCCAGCCACCCGTCGGCGATCTCGCCGGCCAGTTCGAGGTTCTTCGGGCCGACGGCGGCGAGGTAGATCGGGATGTGCTCGCGCGGCGGGTGGAAGCCGAGCCGCAGCGCCTTGCCGGGGCCGTCGGGCAGCGGCAGCGTGTAGTGCTCGCCGTCGTACTGCACCGGCTTGCGGCCGACGGCCAGCTTGACGATGTCGACGTACTCCCGGGTGCGCCCCAACGGTTTGCCGAACCGGACGCCGTGCCAGCCCTCGGAGACCTGGGGGCCGGAGACGCCGAGCCCGAGCCGGAAGCGGCCGCCGGACAGGTTGTCGATCGTGGTCGCGGTCATCGCGGTCGCGGCCGGGGTGCGGGCCGGGATCTGCATGACGGCGGCGCCCAGGTCGATCGTGCTCGTCTGCCCGGCCAGCCAGGCCAGCGTCGACGGCGAGTCGGAGCCGTAGGCCTCCGCCGCCCACACGACCGTGTAGCCCAGCCGCTCCGCCTCCTGAGCCATCGCCAGGTCGGTCGCCGGCGAGCTCCAGGCGCTCTGGTATCCGAGGTTCAGTCCGAGTCGCACCGTGCCCCTCCCCAATGCCGCCGTTGAGGGGCGACGCGGGACCAGGGTACGAAATGCCGACCGGACCGTTGGGGACGGCGTCCCCAACACGCGGGCGGCATGCCTGCATCATGCACTGACCGGCCGGCTATACCGCTCCGCGCGCGCGGCATAAGGTGCACCCATGCAGCAGAGACCGCTAGGCCGTAGCGGGCTCGCGGTCTCCCGGCTCGCGCTCGGCACCATGACGTGGGGTGCCGACACCGACACCGACGACGCGGCGGCCCAGCTCAAGGGCTTCGTCGACGCCGGTGGCAACCTGGTCGACACGGCCGACGTCTATGGCGACGGCGAGGCCGAGGCGGTGATCGGCTCGCTGCTGGACTCGCTGATCTCCCGCGACGACATCCTGATCGCCACCAAGGGCGGGCTGCGCCCCGGCCACGGCCGGCGCCGCGACGGCTCGCGCGGGCACCTGCTCCGCTCGCTGGACGCTTCGCTGCGCCGGCTCGGCACCGACCATGTCGATCTTTGGCAGGTCCATGGGTACGACGAGACGACGCCGCTGGAGGAGACCCTCGCCGCTTTGGACTTCGCGGTGAGCAGCGGCCGGGTCCGCTATGCCGGGGTCTCCAATTTCGGGGGATGGCAGACGGCGCGGGCGGCGGCCTGGCAGCAGGCGGTGCCCGGGCGGACCCCGGTGGTGGCGACGCAGGTCGAATATTCGCTGCTGGAGCGCGGCATCGAGCGCGAGGTGCTGCCCGCCTGTTCGGCGTTGGGGCTGGGGGTGCTGGCCTGGTCGCCGCTGGGGCGCGGGGTGCTCACCGGCAAATACCGGCACGGGCGGCCGGCCGACAGCCGCGCGGCGTCGCCGCATTTCGGGCCCTTTGTCGCTACTTATCTGGATTCCCGGTCGTCGTCGATCGTCGAGGCGGTGGCCACCGCGGCCGGCGGGCTCGGCGTCTCGCCGTTGGAGGTCGCGCTGGCCTGGGTCCGCGACCGGCCGGGGGTGGTCGCGCCGGTCCTGGGCGCCCGCACGGTCGGGCAGCTCCTCGGCGCGCTGAAGGTCGAGGAGATGACCCTGCCGTCGGAGATCGAGACGGCGCTCGACGACGTCTCCGCGATCCCGATCGGCTACCCGGAACGCGACGCTTAGCCGACCCGGGACCGGTCCGCGATTTATCCGTAATGAGCGCTGCGCGCCTGCCGCCGCGTCGGTCCTTTCCAGATCTAGGTAAATGGATGTAGCTATAGCTACAACCATTTACCTAGATCTCTAAAGTGGCGCTCGCAAAGCGGGCAAAACGACCTGATTCCTCTAGGTGAACCAGCCTGGGACGTCCAGGCGGAACGGGTCGGCGCCGGTGACCGTGGCCAGGTCGGCCTCCAGGGCGCGGAGGCGGTCGGGGCCGATCTGGGCCGCCCATTCAGCCCGCAGTTCGTCGAAGATCCGCGCCGAGCGGGCCAGCATGTCGACGCCCCGGTCGGTGAGGCGGACCAGCTTGCGCCGGGCGTCGGCGGGGTCGGTGGCGCGTTCGACGTAGCCGAGGCGTTCCAGGCCGTCGAGGGTCTTGCCTGCGGCCTGCTTCGAGACGCCGAGCCGGCGGCCCAACTCGACCGCGGTCGTGCCGTCGCGGCCGATGGCCTGGAACACGAACCCGTGCAGCGGCCGCACATCGGGGTGGCCCTCGCGGGCCAACTCCGCATGCACGGCGTCGATGAGCTGCCGGAAGCCGATGAACAGCCGCAGCGGCAGCAGGAACCCCGGGGGGTCTTCAGTTGACACGGTTAGACAACCAGGTTTACGTTTTGGACAACCACGTTGACTATCTTAGGAGACGCCAGCCATGACTGTCATCCGCCAGGACCAGACCCGTCGCTTCGAGACACCCGCCGGAGTGATGACCACGCTCGGCTCGCCCACCCTGGGCGGCGCCACCCGCCCGATCTGGCGGGTCGAGATGCCGGCCGGGAGCGCCGGCCCCGTGCACACGATCGACGCCGAGCAGATCTGGACCGTGCTGTCCGGCGGGGCCGCCGTCGTGCTCGGCGGCGAGGAAGTGCGCGTCGGCGTGGGGGACACCCTGGTACTGGCGCCCGACGTCGAACGCCAGCTCATCGCCGACGCCGAGCAGGGGCTGACCGCGATCGTCACGAGCGCGTCGGGCAGCACCGCCACCGCCGGCGGCAACCGCGTCCAACCGCCCTGGGCCGCGTGACCGGCTGACCCCTTGCTCTGCTGCCAGATGGGCAGCACCGCCGCTCCCGGGTGCTGCCCATCTGGCAGCAGAGCAAACGCCTGCGGCAGAGGCCCGCGGCAGAGCAAACGCCTGCGGCAGAGGCCCGCGGCCAGTGGCCTGGCACCTGGTCCGGCGTCAGCCGAGGGCCATGCCCGGCTCGTCGTCGGGGAGATCTTCGGCCGGGCCGGGGATCTTGTAGTTCTCGGTCAGGGTGGTCATTGGGCCCGGCCAGGTCGCCTGGCTGACCTCGATCGCGCGGTGCTTGTCGTCGTAGGCCACGTGCAGCAGGTGCAGCACCGGGGTGTCGGCGCGGATCTGGAGGATCTCGGCCTCGTCGCGGTCGGGCTGGCGGGCCGTGATCACGTCGGACGCGGTCGCGTAGCGACGGCCGATCGCCTCCTCGGCCTCCTGGTAGAGCGGGCGGCCGAAGCCCTCGAAGCGCTCCAGGCTGGTGCCGGCCGCGTCCTCCACCCGGAACCACGCCGCGCCGATCTCCACCGGCACGTCGTCGGTGCGCACCAGGTGGCGGCGGACCAGCAGCGGGGTGTGGTCGGCCACGCCGAACGCGTCGGCCACCTCCGGCGGGGCGGGCGCGCGGCCGACCTCGGTCAGGTGCTGGCGGTAGCGGGCCGCCAGATCCGCGTGGTAGCCGCGGTGGCCGCCGTAGCGACCTCGGGACAGGCGGTTGAGGCGGCGTTTGGTGCCGCGGACGTACGTACCCGATCCGGGTTTGGTGATCAGAACGCCCTCGACCCTTAGTTGGTCGATGCTGCGCTGGAGGGTCTGCTTCGCCACGCCGAACGTCTCGGCCAGCGCCGGGATCGACGGCAGGCGCTCGCCGGCGGCCCAGTCACCGCGGCGGATCTGGGCTTTGATCTGCTCGGCTATCTGGCGGTGCGGCGCTTCGGCGGCACCTGGATTGAGCTGCTGCATGGCGCGACCTCCCGCGGGGCGATGATCCTAGGATGCACCACTCCGCGGCGGGTCGCGCCCGACACGCCGTCAGTTACCAGGAGCCGGCGGTGGGGCCGGCCGAGCCGCCCCGGCGCCGCAGGTATTTCTCGAACTCCTGGGCGATCTCGTCGCCGCTGACCGACTGGATGCCCGCGTCACCGGCGCGTTCTTCCAGCTCACGGACGTATTCGCCGAGTTCGGCGTCTTGGTCGGCGGCCGCCTTGACGCGCTGCTCCCACTCGGCCGACTCTTCTGCCAGGTCGGCCATCGGGACCGGCAGGTCGAGCACCTCTTCGACCCGGTGGAGCAGGGCGAGCGTCGCCTTCGGGCACGGCGGGTTGTTGGCGTAGTGCGGCACGTGCACCCAGAACGACAGCGCGTCGACCTCGGCGCGGTGGCAGGCGTCGTGCAGCACGCCGACGATGCCGGTCGGGCCGTCGTAGCGGGTCGGGGTGAGCTGGAAACGGTCGGCGGCGTCTTTGTCGGACGCGCTCCCGCTGATCGGCAGCGGCCGGGTGTAGGGGACGTCGGCCAGCAGCGCGCCGAGCAGCACCACCCGGTTGATCTCCAGGCTGTGGCACAGCTCGAGCACCTGCTCGCAGAACGTGCGCCAGCGCATGCTCGGCTCGATGCCGCGGATGAGCACGACATCGCGGTCGGTGCCCTCCGGGCTGGCCACCATGAAGCGGGTGGTCGGCCACTCGATGCGCCGGGTCTCGCCGTCGGCCATGGTGATGGTCGGGCGGCTCACCTGGAAGTCGTAGAAGTCCTCGGGGTCGAGCGCCGCGATCTCGCGGGCGCCCCAGACCTGCTCGAGGTGTTCGACCGCGGCGGTCGAGGCGTCGGCGGCGTCGTTCCAGCCTTCGAACGCCGCGATCGCCACCGGGGAACGCAACTGGGGCAGGCCATCGAACTCGGTCATGCCACGCCCTCCGTCCACCATGTCGCTGCGGTCACCTGGTTGGTCCACACGTTCACCAAGCCAGCCTACGTGGCCCCGCCAGCGAGGGCTCGGCGGCGCGGCGCGGGTGGGGTCGGCAGGCGACCCCGGTCACACAACAGGACCGGGTTGGATCATCGCTTCCTTCGCGAATCGGACGACGCCGTAGCCTGAAGGGGTGTCGAACTCGTTTCTTGACGCGCTGGCCGACCGGGTACTCATCGCCGACGGCGCCATGGGCACGATGCTCCAGGCCGCCGACCTGACGCTCGACGACTTCGAGGGCCACGAGGGCTGCAACGAGGTGCTCAACGCGACCCGGCCCGACGTGGTCGGCGAAGTGCACGACGCCTACTTCGCGGCGGGTGCCGACTGCGTCGAGACCAACACCTTCGGAGCAAACCTCGGAAACCTCGGGGAGTACGGGATCGAGTCGCGCATTCGCGAGCTGGCCGAGGCCGGTGCCCGGATCGCCCGCGCGTCGGCCGACCGGTTCGCGACCGCCGAGCGGCCCCGTTTCGTGCTCGGGTCGATGGGGCCGGGCACCAAGTTGCCGACGCTGGGGCACGCGGCCTACCGGACGCTGCGCGACGCGTACCAGGAGAACGCCCTTGGTCTGATCGCCGGCGGCGCCGACGCGTTGATCATCGAGACCTGCCAGGACCTGCTCCAGCTCAAGTCGGCGGTCAACGGCGCCAAGCGGGCCATGGTGGACGCGGGGCGCGAGGTGCCGGTGATCGCCCACGTGACGGTCGAGACCACCGGGACGATGCTGCTGGGCAGTGAGATCGGCGCGGCGCTGACCGCCATCGAGCCGCTCGGGGTCGACCTGATCGGGCTCAACTGCGCGACCGGGCCGGCGGAGATGACCGAGCATTTGCGTTATCTGGCGCAGCACGCACGCGTACCCCTGTCGGTGATGCCCAATGCGGGCCTGCCGCAACTGACCGCGGACGGCGCGCACTATCCGCTGACGCCCGATGAGTTGGCCTCGGCTCTGGGTTCGTTCGTCGCTGACTACGGCGCGGCCCTCGTCGGAGGCTGTTGCGGCACCACGCCCGCGCACATCTCCGCCGTGGTCGGCGCGTTGGGCGTCGGGGCTCCGCGGGTGGAGCGGGAGGCGCGGGTCGAGCCCGGAGTGTCCTCGATCTATCACCACGTGCCGTTCGCGCAGGACGCCAGCGTGCTGATGATCGGCGAGCGGACCAACGCCAACGGCTCGAAGGCGTTCCGCGAGGCGATGCTGGCGTCCGACTGGCAGGCGTGCGTGGAGATGGCCCGGTCGCAGGCGCGCGACGGCTCGCACCTGCTCGACCTGTGCGTCGACTACGTGGGCCGGGACGGCGACGTCGACATGCGGGAGCTGGCGGGCCGCTTCGCGACCGCGTCCACCTTGCCGATCATGTTGGACTCGACCGAGCCCGCGGTGGTGGAGGCCGGGCTGGAGATGCTCGGCGGGCGGTGCGTGGTCAACTCGGTCAACTTCGAAGACGGCGACGGGCCCGGGTCGCGCTATGCGCGGGTGATGCCGGTCGTGCGGGAGCACGGTGCGGCGGTGGTCGCGCTGCTGATCGACGAGGAGGGGCAGGCCCGGACCGCGGAATGGAAGGTACGCGTCGCGCGGCGGCTGATCGACGACCTGACCGGGAACTGGGGGCTGGACCGCTCCGACATCCTGATCGACGCGCTGACGTTCCCGATCGCGACGGGCCAGGAGGAGACGCGCCGCGACGGCATCGAGACGATCAACGCGATCCGCGAGATCGCCGCGCTCTATCCAGGCGTCAACTTCACGCTCGGCGTCTCCAACATCTCGTTCGGCCTCAATCCGGCGGCCCGGCAGGTGCTCAACTCGGTATTCCTGCACGAGTGCGTCGAGGCCGGGCTGACCAGCGCGATCGTGCACGCGAGCAAGATCCTGCCGATGTCTCGCATTCCAGACCGGCAGCGCGAGGTGGCCCTTGATCTGATCTATGACCGGCGGAAGCCCGGGTATGACCCGGTGCAGGAGTTCATCTCGGTCTTCGAGGGTGTCGACGTGGCGTCGGCGCGGGCGTCGCGGGCTGCGGAGTTGCTGGCGTTGCCGTTGGACGAGCGGCTCAAGCGCCGGATCATCGACGGGGAGCGCAACGGCCTGGAATCCGATCTTGACGACGCGCTGTCGTCCCGGCCCGCTCTGGAGATCATCAACGACACGCTCCTCGACGGGATGAAGGTGGTCGGAGAGCTGTTCGGATCGGGCCAGATGCAGCTCCCGTTCGTGTTGCAGTCGGCCGAGGTGATGAAGACCGCGGTGGCCTATCTGGAGCCGCACATCGAGTCGGCCGACGACGAGGGCAAGGGCCGGATCGTGCTCGCCACCGTGAAGGGCGACGTGCACGACATCGGGAAGAACCTGGTCGACATCATCTTGTCCAACAACGGGTACGAGGTCGTCAACATCGGCATCAAGCAGCCGATCGCCTCGATCCTGGACGCCGCCGAGACCCACAACGCCGACGCGATCGGCATGTCGGGCCTGTTGGTGAAAAGCACCGTCGTGATGAAGGAGAACCTCCAGGAGATGCTCTCCCGCGGTGTCGCCGAGCGTTGGCCGGTGCTCCTCGGCGGCGCCGCCCTGACCCGGTCCTATGTGGAGGACGACCTGCGGTCGCTGTATTCGGGCGGCGAGGTGCACTACGCGCGCGACGCCTTCGAGGGTCTCTCGCTGATGGACCGGGTGATGGCCGCGCGGCGCGGCGGCGCTCCGGTGATCGATCCTTCGCGGGAAGCGGCTCTGGCCGCGCGCCGGGCTCGGCGCGAGCGTCAGCGTGCACAGGTCTCGGACGCGTTGCCCTCGCTGGAAGACGACTCGGTCCGCTCGGACGTGGCTGTGTCGGTGGACATCCCGGCACCACCGTTCTTCGACACGCGGGTCGTCAAGGGTGTGCCGCTCGCTTCCTATGCGGCGTTGCTCGACGAACGCGCGCTCTTCCTGGGCCAGTGGGGCCTGCGCGGCGCCCGGGGCGGTGGTCCGTCCTATGAGGAGCTGGTCGAGACCGAAGGCCGGCCGCGGCTGCGCTATTGGCTCGACCGCCTCACCGCCGACCAGGTCCTGGAGGCGTCGGTGGTCTACGGCTACTTCCGCGCCCGCTCCGAGGGCAACGACCTCGCCGTTCTGTCATCGGCCGGCGAAGAGCTGACCCGCTTCTCGTTCCCACGCCAGCGCCAGGAACGCCGCCTGTGCCTGGCCGACTTCTTCTCGCCGTCGGGCGACGACGTGCTGGCCATGCAACTGGTGACGGTAGGCCAGCCGATCAGCGAATACACGGCGAAGCTGTTCGCCCGCAACGAGTATCGCGACTACCTGGAAGTGCACGGCTTGTCGGTGCAGCTCACCGAGGCCCTGGCCGAGTATTGGCACCAACGGATCCGGTCCGAGCTGACACTTCCGTCGGGCGAGACGGTCGGCGCCTCGGACCCGTCGTCGTTGGCCGGTCTACTCCGCACGGAATACCGAGGCTGCCGCTACGCCTTCGGCTATCCGGCCTGCCCGGACTTGGAGGACCGGGCGAAGGTGGTCTCGTTGCTGGACGCGTCGCGGATCGGCGTCACGCTGTCGGAGGAGTTCCAACTCGTTCCGGAGCAGGCCACCGACGCGATCATCGTCCACCACCCGGAGGCCAACTACTTCAACGCGAAGTGAAGGCCGACCTGCCCGCCGATGGGATCGGCGGGCAGGGGTGAGCGGCGTGGCTAACAGTGGCCGGTGACCTTGTTGGTGATGATCTCCTTGACCCGGATTCCGGGTCCGAATCGCGTGTCGTCCAATGCGATCTTCGCGTCGTACTGCTTGTCGGTCTGCAGGTCGGAGCAGGGCTCGACGGCGTACGCGGTGGTATAGCCCGCGTAGTTGTTCCGGCCCACGACCGAGGAAGCGACGACCGTGCCGCAGCACCAGTCGCGGCGGTAGAGGTAGACCTTCACGTCATAGGTTTCCGGCGTCGAGCAATACACCTGGCCGCTGGCCTGCAGGCCGGCCGGGCTCTGGTAGAGGACCGCGGTCAGGCTGCAGTCGATGGGCCTGGCCGCAGCCGGTGAGGCGGGCAGGAGCACGCCGGCGAGGGCCATGATCGCCACTAAGGACAACGCCACCGTTCGCGGAATCCGCTTGAGGCTTCTTGGCCCCGTGATGGGTTTCATCGTGTCTCCAGTTGTTGGGTCGTTGCTGGTCTGCCCGGCGGGCAGATACCAGCGGCCGTCGATGCCTAGAATCAGCCCCGCCTGTCAAGCGAATGTCGCAGGCATGTGGAACCCGGCAGTGCCCGGTCGTGCGACGCAGGGAGTGCGACATGTGGTTTCATCTCTTGGGCGCCGTCGATGTGCGGGCCGACCATGTGCGCTTGGCGATCGGTTCCACTAAGCAGGTCGCCGTACTGGCCGCTTTGTTGGTCCACGCCAATCAGCCGTTGAGCGCCGAAGCGTTGGTCGACCGGGTCTGGGGAGACGCCGCGCACGATGGCGCACGACGGGCGTTGCACACCTACATCGCACGGATCAGACGGCTCCTGGCACAGCCAGGCCACGCCGAGCCGGCCGACGCGCGGATAGTGCGCCGCGGCAGCGGATACCTGATCGAGACCGACCTCGACCGGGTCGACCTCCACCGCTACCGCCGGTTGGTGGACCAGGCCGGCCAACCGGCCGTCCACGACGAGACCCGGGCGGCACTCCTGCGCGAGGCGCTGGCCCTCTGGCAGGGCGAGCCGCTGGCCGGAGTCCCGGGTGAATGGGCCGCTCGCACCCGCACGAGCTGGCGCCGTGAGCATCGCGACGCGGTGATCGCCTGGGCGGAGGTCGAACTTCGGCTCGGCAACCCCGGGACCGTGATCGCGCCACTCACCGAACTGGCCGACGAGCACCCGCTCGTCGAGCCGCTCGCCACCGCGTTGATCCGCGCGCTGCACGCCGCGGGCCGTTCGGCCGAGGCGCTCGATCGGTATGCGACGACCCGGCGCAACCTGGCCGAGGCGCTCGGCGTCGACCCGGGACCGGCGTTGCGCGCCCTGCACCAGTCGATCCTGCGCACCGACGGCAGCGCGGCGGCACCGCCCGCGGCCCAGGGGCGGGCCGGGGCGCCGGCGCAACTCCCGCTGGACGTGCGCGGCTTCACCGGCCGCGGTGCCGAGCTGGCCGCACTCGACGCCGCGCTCGCCGGGTCCGGTGAGGAGCCCAACGCGGTGGTCGTCGCCGCGGTGTCCGGCATGGCCGGCGTGGGCAAGACCGCCCTCGCGGTGCACTGGGCGCATCGCTCCCGTCGTCTGTTCCCCGACGGGCAGCTCTACGTCAACCTTCGCGGCTTCGATCCGACCGGGCCGCCGCTGCTCCCCACCGAGGCACTCAGGGGTTTCCTCGAAGCGTTCGACGTGCCCACGCACCGGATGCCGGCGAGCCTGGAGTCACAGGTCGGCTTGTATCGAAGCCTGGTCAACGGTCGGCGGCTGCTCGTCATCGCGGACAACGCCAGTTCGGCCGAGCAGGTCCGCCCGCTGTTGCCGGGGGCGCCCGGCGCCATGGTAGTGGTAACCAGCCGCCACAGGCTGCCCGGTCTCGTCGCCGGCGAGGGCGCCCGCCCGCTGGCGGTCGACGTCTTGAGCTCGGCCGAGGCCTGCGAGTTCCTCGCGCGCCGGATCGACCGTGACCGGGTGGCCGCCGATCCCGCCGCCGTCCAGGAGATCATCACGGGGTGCGCCCGGCTGCCGCTCGCCCTAGCGATCCTGGCCGCCCGGGCGGCGACTCACCCGTCGTTGCCGCTGCGAACGCTCGCCGACGAACTGCGCGCGGCCCGGCGCGGGCTGGACGCGTTCGCGGGCGACGACCCGGCGACCGATGTCCGCGCCGTGTTCTCCTGGTCCTACCGGGTCCTCACGCCCGCGGCCGCCCGGCTGTTCCGGCTCCTCGGGCTCCATCCAGGACCCGACTTCGCGGCAGCCGCCGCCGCGAGCCTGGCGGACCTGCCGGTCGGGCCCGCGCGCGAGCTGTTGGCCGAGCTCACCTGCGCCGGGCTCCTCGGCGAGCACCGACCTGGCCGCTACGCGTTTCACGATCTGGTCCGCGGCTACGCGGCGGAACAGGCCGAGGTCCACGACAGCGCGGCGCAGCGGGCGACGATCGCCAGGATGCTCGGCTACTACCTGCATACCGCGTACGCCGCTGATCGGAAGCTCTATCCGCACCGCGATCCGGTGCCGCCGGCCGCGCCAGAGCCGGTCACCCTGTTCGCCGACCGCGAAGCGGCGTTGGCCTGGTGCGCCGAGGAGCACGAGGTGCTGCTGAATGCGGTCCGGCAGGCGGCCGGCACCGGCCTCGACGAGGTCACCTGGCAACTGGCCTGGGCGATGACCACCTACCTCGACCTGCAGGGCCATTGGCACGACTGGGTCCGCACACAGGAGCTGGCGCTGGCGTCGGCGACCCGCCTGCCGGACCGATCGGCCATGGCTTTCTCGCATCGCAACATCGGGCTGGCCCTGGCGCAGCTCGGCCGTTACGACGAAGCGCACGGGAGGCTGGAGACCGCGCTGCGGATGTATCGCGACCAGCGGGACGAGGCGGGCCAGGCGCACACGCACAATTCCCGCGCGCGGGTGTTCGGGCGGCAGGGTGACCACCGCGCAGCGCTGGCGGAGACCAGGCACGCGGTGCGGCTCTTCGACCGCGTCGCCCAACACGTCATGCAGGCCCGCGCGCTCAACAACGCGGGCTGGTATCAAGCGCTTCTCGGCGACTATGAGCAGGCCCTGGCGAGCTGCCTGGCGGCGTTGGACATCCACCACCAGGCCGCCGACCTCTATGGGGAAGCCAACACCTGGGACAGCCTCGGCTTCATCCAGCACCACCTGAACGATCACGCCCAGGCGGTCAGCAGCTACCGCACGGCGATCGGGCTGTGGCGCGAGGTCGGCGACCGCTACAACGAGGCGGACACGCTCACCCGACTCGGTGACACCCTCCACACCAGTGGCAGGTGCGATGACGCGTACGCCGCCTGGCGGAGCGCGTTGACCATCCTGGAGCACCTCGGCCATCCGGACCAGGACAGCATCCGATCCAAGCTCGAGCAGCGGGCCTAGGTCGATCGATCAGCCGCCGCGATGGACAGGAAGCGGCGGGCGACCGGGCCCAGCGGCCGCCCCGAGGCCCGGGCGATCGCGATCCGGTAGGTCGGCCGGGCACCCCGGATCCGCAGGTAGTGCAGGTCGTCGGTGCGTTCCGCGACCGACAGCGGCACGAACGCGATCCCCAGCCCCAACCTCACCAGATCCAGGATCGTCGACATGTCGTTGAGCTGGACCGTGATCCGCCGGGAGACGCCGGCCGCCGCGAAGGCCATGTCGACCGAGCTGCGGACGCCCCAGCCCGGCGGGAACTCGATGAACGGCTCGTCGGCGACGTCCGCCAGGTCGAAATCGGCGCGCGAGGCCAGCCTGTGGTCGGCCGGCACGGCCAGCACGACCTCGTCCGTCGCCAGCAACTGCTGGTCGATGTCCGGCACCGGGCCGTGGGTGATCACGATCGCGAGGTCGAGCGAGCCGTCCCGGATCCGGTCCAGGTGGTCGAGCGTCCCCCGCACCCCGGGAGCGGTCAGCCACAGCTCCACCGCCGGCAACTCCGCGCGGAACGCGGCCAGCGCCTCCCGCACCCGCCCGGGCGTCAGGGCGTAGAGGATCCCGAGCCGCAGCCGGCCCCGCAAGCCGGCACCGACCTGGGTCACCGTCTCGCGCGCCGCCTCGACCGCGGCCAGGATGCGCAGCGCTTCCGGTAGCAGCGCCTGGCCGGCCTCCGTGAGCGACACCCGCTGCGTGGTGCGGTCGAGCAGCGGCGTGCCCAACTCGCGCTCCAAGGATCGGATCGCCGTCGACACCCCTGATTGCGCGGTGTGCAGGCGCAGGGCCGCCCGGGTGAAGCTGCGTTCCTCCGCGACGGCGATGAAGATCTCGAGCTTGCGGATGTCCACGCCCGCCATTATTCCAAGATCCGATAACCGCATCCAAACTTGATGTTGGATGATGATGGAGCATCGGGTCAGACTCGCGATCATGGCTCGCACCACCCACCGCGTCGGGTTCGCGCTCGTCGCCCTCGCCTATGCCGCCGCCACCGCGGGCGGCTCCGTGCCGACCCCGCTCTACGTGCTCTACCAGCGCCGCGATCACTTCGGCACGACCATGATCAGCGTTGTTTTCGCCGTGTACGTGATCGGCGTCGTCGCCGGCCTCCTGGTCGCCGGAGCCCATGCCGAACGCATCCGGCGCCGGCCGCTCCTCGGCGCTGCTCTCGCCCTCCAGATCCTGGCCGCCGCCGTCTTCCTGGCCTGGCCCGACCTGCCGGGCATCCTCACCGGCCGGGTGCTCTCCGGGCTGTCCATCGGCCTGTTGTCCGGCCCGGCCACGGCCTACCTGATCGAACTGCGCCGCCGCGCCCTCCCCGACGGCGACCCGCGGCAGGCCGAGGTCGTCGCCACCGCGGCCAACCTCGGCGGGATCGCCGCCGGCCCGCTGCTCTCCGGTGTGCTCGCCGAGTGGGCACCCGCCCCGCTGCGGCTACCGTTCGTGGTCATCGGCGCCCTGCTGGCCCTGGCCGCCATCCTGCTCGCCACCGTGCCGGAAACCACGGAGACCACCGCCGCACGAGCCAACCGGCGACCGCTGGCGACCGCACCGGATCAACGACATCTCTTCCTGGCCTCCTGCTTCGGCGGCCTGCTCGCCTTCGCGATGTTCGGCCTGTTCAGCGCCCTGAGCCCGACGTTCCTGTCGGGCACGCTGGGCTACCACTCGCACGCCCTGGCCGGGCTGGTCGCCTTCGTCGGGCTGGGCGCCGCCGCGTTCGGCCAAGTCGGGTTGCGCAAGCTGCCGCCACGTCCGGCCATGCGCACGGTGGTCGTGGCGATGCCGGTCGGGCTCGCGCTCATCGTCGGCGGGGTCTGGGCCGGCAGCCTGGGGCTGTTCATCCTCGGCGGCGTGCTCACCGGCGGCGCCGCGGGGCTGCTCTTCCGCGCCTGCCTCACCACCGTCGTGCAGCTCAGCACGCCGGAGCGCCGGGCCGGCATGCTCGCCACCCTGTTCGTCACCGGCTACTCCGGCCTGGCCATCCCGGTGATCGGGCTGGGCCTGGCCACCCAACTCGCCGGCACCCGCGGCGCCCTCGCCGGGTTCGCCACTCTCACTCTCGCGGGCCTCGCGGCCGTCGCCGCGGTCCGCCTCCGACCTGAACAACGCCTGGAGATGTCGTGAGCGGCACCATCATCCGCGCCGGGACCGACAGCCACCAGAGGTGGTAGAGCCGGCCGAGCATCGAAGCCGGCCACTGTCGCCGTGCCGCCGGACGGCGGACGGTCGCGGAGCCGGCCTCGACCAGCGCGACGCTTCTCGTCCTAATTGGACGGCCTGAACCCCGCGAACACGATGTCGAGGGTGCGCTGCTGGAGGTCGGCGTCCCAGCCGCCGTGCAGCGCGCCCTGCACCGTGCTGGTCAGCAGCGCCATCGTCGCCGGCACGCCGACGTCGGCGCGGACGGTGCCCGCTGCCTGCCCGGTGGCCAGCAGCCGCGCGACGGCGTCGGTGAAGCCGTCCAACGAGTCGACCGGAAAGCCGAGCAGCTCGACCACGGCCCGCTTGGCCGCCGCCTCCGCCACCAGGCCCGCGAAAAAGCGGTAGAACGCGGTGCCACCGTCGGCGTCGGCCAGCGTGCCGACCTCGTCGACCAATCGCACGAGCAGGTTCTTCATGATCGCCCGGAGCAGGTCGTCTTTGGTGGGGAAGTGCCGGAACACCGTGCCGATCGCGACGCCGGCCCGGGCGGCGACCTCGTCGGTGGAGGCGGACGCGCCCTGCTCGGCGAAGACCTCCTCGGCGGCGGCGAGGATGCGTGCCCGATTGCGCTCCGCGTCTGCTCGCACGACTCAGCCTAACCGCCACCACAGCGGGGGTACGAGAATGGGCCGATGAGCGAAGCACCGACCGGCACGCTGCACCACGTCGAGCTCTGGGTCCCCGACCTCGGCCGAGCGGTGACCAGTTGGGGCTGGCTGCTCGGCGCGCTCGGCTACGAGGGATTCCAGGACTGGCCCGGCGGCCGGAGCTGGCGGCTCGGCGCAACCTATGTGGTGGTCGAGCAGTCGCCCGCGCTCAGCGCCGAAACCCACGACCGCCTCCGGCCCGGGCTCAACCACCTGGCCTTCCACGTGGCGACCCGGGCCGAGCTCGACGCGCTGGTCGACGAGTCGCCCAAGCACGGCTGGGCGCTGCTGTTCCCCGACCGCCATCCGCACGCCGGCGGCCCCGACACCTACGGTGCCTATCTGGAAGACGCCGACGGCTTCGAGGCCGAGCTCACCTGCCCGTGAGCGTCAGCTCGTGCCGCACCGTCGACCCGGTAGGCGCGGTCATCGCGCATCCTCCTGCCGGTCCGGGGGTGACCAGCAGGAAGCAAGACGTGTGCCGACCTCAGTTGAGGTCGCAGGCGGCCAGAGACTTCTCGTAGCCGAGGAAGAACGACTCGGTGCGCTGCTCGGCGGTGCCGTGTGCGCCCGGCGTGAACCACGGCACGCTCGGGTCGTCACCGACGGCGAGCAGGCCGCGCTGGAACTCGTCGAGGTCGCCGTCGTCGACGCTCAGGGTCTTGGCCTTCACCGAGTCGCCGAGGTAGGCGCCGGCCATGCAGTCGGCCTGGAGCTCGTGGTCGATGGTCAGCCGGTGCTCGATGCCGAGCCGGGCCTGGATCGCGTGGGCGTATTCGTGGCCGAGCAGGTAGTAGAGAAAGGCGTCGCCGACCTTCTGGAACGCGGCGACGGCGAAGTTGATGTCGTAGGCGATGAAGTCGCCGTCGGGGCAGTAGACGGCGTTGTTGCGGGGCACCGGCTCGCCACCGCAGTCGACCTCGCCGTCGCGGGTGTAGGGGACGACCTGGCGGACCGGGCGGAACCGCTCGCCGGACTGCTCGAACCGATCGGCCCAGTAGGACTCGGCCGAGCTTTTCGCATCCTGGATGTCACTCTTGAACTCTTCGGCGGTCATCGTGCCGTCTTCGGTGCTGCGGCTCGATGCCGGCGGGTCCTCTTCGGGCGGCGCCCCGGCTTCCCCGAGGCCGCAGGCGAGCGCGACCGCCCCGGCCGCCAGCAGGGCGAGCACCCGCACCACCACGGGTCTGGTCATCGCGACGTCCCCTTTCGCTCGCCCACCACAGGCTCCTCATTGTCCACGGGTGGCACAACCAGTACCCCGGGCGAACACCCGGTGAACGCGGCTTGACGTCGATCTCCTGGGTGGGTGAGGTTCGCCACCGGCCGGGGCGCCGATGCCGGGCGGCGGTGCCATCCGGGCGATACTCGTCCTGATGACTGATGTGGTGCAGGGCCCTGACCAGCCCGCGGCTGTGCTGTTCGACATGGACGGCACGCTGCTCGACAGCGAGCGGGTCTGGGACATCGGGCTTCGCGAGCTGGCCCGCTCCTACGGCGGGGAACTCTCCGACCCGGCCCGCCTGGCGATGGTCGGCGGCAGCATGGACAGCTCGATGGAGATCCTGCACGCCGACATCGACCAGCCCTGGCGCGACGGCGACGAGAGCGCTGCCTGGCTGATCCGGCGGATGGCCGAGCTCTACCAGACCGAGTTGCGTTGGCGCCCGGGTGCCCGGGAGTTGCTGGCGGCGACCCGCGACGCCGGTATCCCGACCGCGCTGGTCACCAACACGGGCCGCTTCCTCGTCGACATCGCGCTCGACGTGCTCGGGCTGCGGACCTGGTTCGACGCGGTCGTCTGCGGCGACGAGGTCACGGCGGGCAAGCCGGACCCCGAGCCCTACCTGATGGCCGCGCGGCTGCTCGGCGCGCCGAGCAGCCGCTGCGTCGCGATCGAAGACTCTCCGGTGGGCGTCACGAGCGCCCTCGCGGCGGGAGCGGCGGTGATCGCCGTTCCACACGACGCGGCGGTCGCCCCGCGCCGCGGCGTACACATCGTGGACAGCCTGACCGACGTCGACCTGCCGCTGCTCGCGGCGCTGGCGTCCCGGTCGGTGCCGACGCCGTAACGGCGTCGGGCCGGACCGAGTTTCCCCGGTCCGGCCCGTTCCCCCTAGCGGCTGCTACTCATGTGCGATGGCCCCCAGCACGTTGAGTCGGGCCGCACGGATCGACGGCAGGATCGCCGCCACGACACCCACCAGGGCCGCGACGCCCAGGTAGAGCAGCATCGTGCCCCAGGGCAGGGTGAAGTCGGTGAAGCCCTGGTCACGCAGGGCGCGCACCACCGCGGCGCCCAGCCCGGTGCCGACCACGACGCCCAGCAGCGCGCCGAACACCGAGATCACCACCGCTTCGACCGTGATCATCCAGGTGGTCGCAGCGCGGCTCAGGCCGATCGCGCGGAGCAGGCCCAGCTCCCGGGTCCGCTCCATGACCGACAGCGCCAGCGTGTTGATGATGCCGAGCACCGCGATCAGGATGGCCAGCGCGAGCAGGATCTGGATCATGATCAGGATCTGGTTGACCTGACCCTTCTGCTGCTCGATGTAGGCCGCCTGGTCGACCACCGAGACCTCGGGACTGTCAGCGACCAGCGCCTCGATCTGCGGCTGCACCGACGCGACCGAGGTGCCGTCGTCGAGCCGGATGTAGCCGGCGAACGGGGCCGGCTGCGCGAAGTCCCGCATCGCGGCCGCCGGCAGCATGATCTCGCCGATCGACTTGTCGGTCGGCGCGATGCCGCTGACCGTGTAGCGGTGTTGCTCGCCCCGGGGTAGCTGGACCGTCAGCACCGAGCCGATCGACCAGCCGTTGTCGGTCGCCGACTGCTCGTTGACGATCACCTGGTCGGGGCCCTGTGCCGAGATCGATCCGGCGACCGCGGTGCTGTGCCACATGCTCTGCACCGGCGCCGCGTCGGTCACCGAGGTGACGAACTCCCGCTTGCCGTTGACCGTGGCCAGGTCGGATGCCACGCCGACCACCTCGCGCACCCCGGGCACCTGCTTGGCCCGGTCGATGACCGCCGGGTCGAACGTCGGTGGCTGCGGGCTGTTCTGCTCGCCCATGATGATCAACTGGGCGTCGGTCGACTCGACCGCGCTGGCGATGCTGGTCTTGGCCGACGAGACGATCACGCCGACGCTGGTGACGAGCGCGATGCCGACCATCAGCGCGGCGGCCGTGATCGCGGTGCGGCGCGGGTTGCGGCCGGAGTTGAGCCGGCCCAGCTTGCCCGGCACCGACCAGGCGAACACCCGGCCGAGCAGCCCGACGACCGGGCGGCTGAGCAGCGGCGTCAGCAGGGCCACCCCGATGAACGCGAGCAGCACGCCGCCGGCGACCAGCAGCAGGCTGCCGGACCCGAACAGGCCGACCGCGAGCAGGGCCGCGGCGATCGCGGTGACCACCGCGCCGATGACGGTGACCCGGGTCAGCGGGCGGTCCGGCGTCGCGACGTCCTGCATCGCGGCGATCGGCGGGATCCGGGAGGCCCGGATGGCCGGCACGATCGCCGCGATCACGGTGACCACCAGGCCGACCGCGAACGACGCGATGATCGCGGCGGGCGGCACGCCGAGCCCGGCCAGGGTCAGCCCGCCGGAGAACGTGCTGAACAGGTAGGCGAGCAAGGCGCCGACACCGATGCCGGCGCCGAGGCCGATCACCGACGCGACCAGGCCGACGATCACCGCCTCGGTGAGCACGGAGTTGATCACCTGCCGCCGGCCCGCGCCGATCGCCCGGAGGAGGGCGAGTTCCTTCGTGCGCTGGGCGACCACGATCGAGAACGTGTTGATGATCAGGAAGATGCCGACGAACAGCGCGATGCCGGCGAAGCCGAGCAGGATGTTGTTGAAGAAGCCGAGGAAGCCCTTCAGCCCC
Source organism: Asanoa ferruginea (assembly GCF_003387075.1). Classification (NCBI taxonomy): domain Bacteria; kingdom Bacillati; phylum Actinomycetota; class Actinomycetes; order Micromonosporales; family Micromonosporaceae; genus Asanoa; species Asanoa ferruginea. Next base: position 8,064,315 of record NZ_QUMQ01000001.1, on the reverse strand, counting down.
TTCGCGTCGTCGGCGGCCGCCTCGTCGCCGGTCCGCACGGTGTAGTCGGCGCCGAGCGCGCCCGCCACCCGCTGCTTGAGCTCGGCCGGGCTGGTGCCGTCGGTGGCACGCACGTCGATGCTGCTGAACACGCCGGTCTCGCCGAGCATCAGCTTCTGCGCCACCGGGTTGGTGAACGCGACCTCGTTGGCGCCGCCGATGCTGTCGCGGTCGCCGCTGTAGCCGAACGTGCCGACGATGGTGAACATCTTCTTGGGCTCGAGCGTCAGCACGCCGACCTGGTCGCCGACCTTCACCTTGGCCGCCTCGGCCAGCCCGACGTTGATCACGATCTCGTCGTCGGCGGTCGGGCCGCGCCCCTCGCGCAGCTTGATCATGTCGTTCTCGCCGACCCAGTTCTCGCCGATCCGCGGCGGCCCGGACGACGCGACCACCTTGCCGTTGCTGCCGATCAGCCGGGCACCGTCGGCCGCGACCACACCCTGCGCCTGCGCGACGCCGGGCAGCGCGGCCACGTCGTCGACCGCGGAGGCCGGGATCGTGGCCGGCACCGTCTCGCCGTCCATCTCGCCGACCTCGACCTTGGGCTTGCCCTTCACGGTCACGTCGGTCTGCGAGTAGACGTCGGAGAAGATCGAGTCGAACGACCGGGACAGCGTGTCGGTGAGCACGAACGAGCCGGCGACGAACATGACGCCGAGCACGACCGCCAGGCCCGACAGGACCAGGCGGACCTTGCGGGCCATCAGGCTCTTGAGCGTGGCGCGCAACATCAGCGTGCCACCTCGAGCTTCTTCATCCGGTCGAGGACCATGTCGGGCGTCGGGTCGTGCAACTCGTCGACCACGGAACCGTCGGCCAGGAAGATGACCCGGTCGGCGTAGGACGCGGCCACTGGGTCGTGGGTGACCATGACGATCGTCTGGGCGTGCGTCTTCACCGAGTCACGCAGGAACCCGAGCACGTCGGCGCCCGAGCGCGAGTCGAGGTTGCCGGTCGGCTCGTCCGCGAAGATGACCTCGGGCCGGGCGACGAGCGCGCGGGCGCAGGCGACCCGCTGCTGCTGCCCGCCGGAGAGCTGGGCCGGCCGGTGGCCGAGCCGGTCCTGGAGCGCCACCGTCTTGATCACGGTGTCGAACCACGCCTGGTCGGGCTGGCGTCCCGCGATCGACAGCGGCAGCAGGATGTTCTCCTTCGCCGACAGTGTCGGCAGGAGGTTGAACTGCTGGAAGATGAAGCCAACCTTGTCGCGGCGCAACCGGGTCAGGCCGGCGTCACCGAGCCCGGTCACCCGGGTGTCACCGATGTGCACGTCGCCCTTGGTCACCGAGTCGAGCCCGGCCAGGCAGTGCATCAGCGTCGACTTGCCGGAGCCGGACGGCCCCATGATCGCGGTGTAGACACCGCGCTGGAAGGTGACGCTCACCCCCCGGAGCGCGACCACCTCCGCCTCGCCACTGCCGTACACCTTCCACACGTCGTTCGCACGGGCCGCCACCGAGTCGCTGGCCGTCGCCGTCACCTGGTTCCCCCTCGTCAACAGGTCATGGTCCGGCCGGACCACAGCGGTCCGGCCGGCATGTTCCATGCTCGCGGAGGGGGTCAAGCGGTTTCGTCCGCCCCGCGGTGGAGGCCAGGCGGATTTTCCGGTGCGGGTAACCCGTACCCGACCTCAGGGTTTGTCCCTTACCCCTACTCGTACGCGATGGCTTGAAGGACGTTGAGCCGGGCAGCGCGGATGGCCGGCAACACCGCCGCGATGGCACCGGCGAGCACGGCCAGAGCCAAAGTGATCACGAGGTACGTCCAGGGCACGGTCAGCGACAGGAACTCGTCACCCAGCGCCGCCACGATCGAGACGCCCAGCCCGACGCCGATCACGATCCCCAGCGCGGCACCGAACACCGAGATCAGCACCGACTCGACAGTGATCATCCGGGCGACCTGGCTCCGGCTCATCCCGACCGCGCGGATCAGCCCGAGCTCCCGGGTGCGTTCGAAGACCGACAGCAGCAGCGTGTTCACGACGCCGAGGACGGCCACGATGATCGTCAGCGCCAGCAGGGTGTTGACGATGCCGAGCAGGATGTCGACGAAGTTGTTGGCCTGGTCGATGAGCTGCGACTGGTCGTTGACGGTGACCTCGGGGTTGTCGGCGAACAGCTTGTCCAGCTCGGCGCGCACCTGCGGCACCTGGCTGTCGCTGTCGACCTGCACGAACCCCGACTGCGCGAACGGCGACCGGAACCCACCCGCGTCGGCGCTGCTGATCAGCGAGCTCGAGATCGCCTGGTTGGGCTTGAAGATGCCGACCACGTCGAGCCCGACCGGCTGCCCGCGCGCGGTCCGCATGGTCACGGTATTGCCGACGCCGACGTGCAGCGCGTTGGCGGTGTCCTGGTCGAGCAGCGCCTCACCCGGATTGAGCTGGCGCACGTTCCCCGCGACCGGCTGGAGGTTGAAGATCGTCGACGCTGCCTGCGCGTCGCCGGCCTGCACGAACCGGTCACTGCCGTTGAGGTTGACGGTGTCGCCGCGCAGCGCCACCGCCGTGCGTACACCTGGCAATGCCGCCATTGTCTGTTCCAGCTGCGGCGGGAACCCGGCCGCGGCGCCCGGCCCGTTGCTGAAACTGGTGGTCACCGCGAGCTGCGCGTTGACGTCGCGCTCGAACGCGTTGCTGATGCCGGCCTTGGCCGACTGGGCGAACACGCCGGCGCCGGTCGCCAGCGCCACCCCGATCATCAGGGCGGCGGCGGTGACGGCGGTCCGGCGGGGATTGCGCCCGGTGTTGCGGGCCCCGATCTGCCCCGGCGCCGACCAGGCGAACGCCTTCCCGGCGGCGGTGGTCAGCGGCCGGGAGATGATCGGGGCGAGCAGCGCGACGCCGAGGAAGCACAGCGCCGAGCCGATGCCCAGTGTCAGCCATTTCGGCGGGTTGCCCACATGCCCGACGCCGAGCCCGAGCAACAGCGCCCCGGCGGCGAGGATGACCGCGCCGGCGATGGTGAGCCGGGTGAGCGGCTTGTCGGGGGTGACGGCTTCGCGCATGGCCGCGATCGGCGGTACCCGGCTGGCCCGCAGCGCCGGGATCAGCGCGGCGACGACGGTGAACGCGGTGCCGACGAGCAGGGTCGAGATCACGGCGTAGGCCCGCACGACCACACCACTCACCGGAAGGCTGGCGTCGATGAACGACTGCAACGCCTTGTTGAGGATGTAGCCGACCAGGATCCCGAGCCCGAGCCCGACAATGCTGGCGGCGAGCCCGAGCAGCACCGACTCGGCCAGCACGGACCGGTTGACCTGCCCCCGACTCGCCCCGAAGGACCGATAGAGAGCAAGCTCCCGGGTCCGCTGCGCGACCAGCATCGAGAACGTGTTGAAGATGAGAAACGCGCCGGTGAACATGCCGATCAGCGCGAACACCACCAGCCCGGTCTTCAGGATGTTGACGAAGCTGGAGGTGGCACTCTGCTGCTCCTCGGCAACCTGCGCCCCGGTCCGCACCACCTCGTTGGGCAGGGCGGCCGCGATCCGATCGCGCAACACGGTGTCGCTCACCCCTGCGGCGGCGGTGGCGTCGATGCTGGTGAACATGCCGGGCGCGTTGAGCAACACAAGCTGCGCCTGGGCGAGCGTGAACGCCACGGTGGTCTCCCCGGCAAGCGAGGGCCGATCACCCGGAAACCCAAAGATCCCGACAATTTTGTACGGCGTCCGCGGCTGCAACGTGATCACATCAGCGGTGCCGCCGAGCGAGAACCCGCCGGTTTCCGCCAGCCCTTGGTTGATGGCGATCTCGTTGTCGGCGGCCGGGGGTCGCCCCTGGCGAAGCTGAATCAGCGGATCGTCGTTCTGCCAGGCGATCCCCTGTTGTGGTGGCCCGTTCCCGCCAATCACCTTGCCGTCGGTGCCGATGACCCGGGCGCCGGCCGAGAACACGCCGGGCGTGACCTTCTCGACCCCGTCGACCTTGCTGACGGTGTCGACGTCTTTCTGGTCGAGCAACGCGGTCGGGCTGCCGAACTGCTGCTGCTGGCCGCCCGGGGTGGTGTCCTTGGCGGTGACCTCGACGTCGATGTCACGGTTGACGGTCGAGAAGAGGGCGGTGAAGCCCTGCGAGAAGGTGTCGCCGGCTACGAAGGCGGCGGAGATGAACATCGTGCCGAGGATGACGGCCAGCGCGGAGAGCGCCAGCCGCAGCTTGTGCGTCAGCAGACCGCGCAACATGGACCTGAACATCTGACCCGCCCGCCTTTAGCTGTCCGCGCCGTCTGAAGTGGACTCGGGTCCGTCGCCGGCCGCCGTCTCCCCATTCAGCCCGGCACTGGCGTCCGTGGCGTCGGCTTTGTCCGGCGGGCTGGAGCGCTTGCGGGGTTTGCCTTTCGGTGGGCGGGTGGCGGCGGGCCGAGCGCCGGCGGTCCGAGCAGCCTTGCGCCGCGGGGGTGTAGCCGTCGCGCTCACCTGCTCTGATTTCACCTCAGCCTGTGCGGCCTGTGCGGTAGTGGCCTGAGCCGGATTCGGTTCGGCCGAGGCGTTGGTCGCTTGCGCGTCGGCGGTGGTTGCCCCGGTTTCCGGTGGCGTTGTTTCAGCGTTCGTCCGGGTCGAGGTGGCCGTCGGTGCGGGCCGCGCCGGGTTGACGCCCGCTTGTGTGGTGGCTGTCCGTGCCTGGTCGGTGGTGGAGTGGGCCGGGTTCGGCTCGTCCGCGGCGCTGGTCGTTTGCGCGGTCGCCTCGGTTTGCGCGGGCTCTGTTTCAGTGTTCGTGCGAGTCGGAGCGGCCGTCGGCGCGGGCCGCGCCGGAGTGTCGCCAGCCCGCACGGCGGCGGTCTGTGCCCGGGTGGCGGTGGCCTCAGTCTGTGTTGGGTCCGGCTCCGCCGCGGAGTCGGCCGTTTCTACCTGTGGGATTGTTGCCTCGGCTTGCGCCAGCTCGGCTTCGGCCTTCGTTCGTCGTTGGGCGGTTGTCGGCTCGGCCCGCGTCGGGGTTGATCTACGCTGCTTGGCGGCCGTCCGGGTCTTCGTAGCGGTCACCTGGTCCCGGCTTGAGGTCGCCTGGACCTCGGGCGCCGTCACTCGCGCCTGCTGTGCGGTCGCCTGGTTCCGGCTCGCCTGGGCCGGTGTCGAGGTGCCTCGGGGCTGTGCCGCCGTGGCGGGGGAATGTGTCGCCGTGCCCCGGGTCCGTGTCACGGCTGCCTGGGGCTGTGTCGCGGTGGTGGGGGAGTGTGTCGCCGTGCCCCGGGTCCGTGTCACGGCTGCCTGGGGCTGTGTCGCGGTGGTGGGGGAGTGTGTCGCCGTGCCCCGGGTCCGTGTCACGGCTGCCTGGGGCTGTGTCGCGGTGGTGGGGGAGTGTGTCGCCGTGCCCCGGGTCCGTGTCACGGCTGCCTGGGGCTGTGTCGCGGTGGCGGCGGACTGTGTCGCGGTGCCCTGGGTCTGGCTCGCGGTGACCTGGAGGTGGGTGGTGGTCGCTTGAGGCTGCGTCGTGACGGTCCCGGCCTGCGGTCCGGTCGTCCGGGCTTGTGGTTCGGTCGTCTGGCTTTGCGTGGCCGCCGCACGCGACTGCCTCGCTGTTGCCCTGCCGGTGGGCGGCGCGCCCTCGGTCGCGACCGCCTGGATCGTGGGCCGTTGCGCGGCCGACTTCGACTTGCCGCGCCGGCGGGCTTTCGGAGAGCCGGTATCGCCCTGGTCGCCGTCGTTGCCGGGCGGTGGGTCCGTCCGATGTGGATCGGCGATGTTGGCTTGATTGTCGGTGATGTGGCCGGGGTGGGGGGTGCGTCCCGTCGGGTCGGTGGTCCCGCGGCTTTCCGGGGCGTGGCCGCCACTGACCGGTATCGGTCCGGCGCCGAGCGGGCCTTCGTCCTCGGGCTGGTCGATGGTGCGCATGCGGTCGAGCACGGCGTCGGCCGTCGGGTCGATGATCTCGTCGACCACGGCGCCGTCGCCAAGGAAGAGGACGCGGTCGGCGTAGGAGGCGGCCACCGGGTCGTGGGTGACCATCACGATGGTCTGGCCGTGCGTCTTCACCGAGTCGCGAAGGAACGTCAGCACGTCGGCGCCCGAGCGGGAGTCGAGGTTGCCGGTTGGTTCGTCGGCGAAGATGACCTCGGGGCGGGCGACGAGCGCGCGGGCGCAGGCGACCCGCTGCTGCTGGCCGCCGGAGAGCTGAGACGGGCGGTGGCCCAGCCGGTCGCCGAGGTGGACGGTGTCGATGACCGTGCGATACCAGTCCGGGTCCGGTTTGCGGCCCGCGATCGACAGCGGGAGCAGGATGTTCTCCTCCGCGGTCAGCGTGGGCAGCAGGTTGAACTGCTGGAAGATGAACCCGATCTTGTCCCGCCGCAGGCGGGTCAGGCCGGCGTCGTTGAGGCCGGTCACCTGGGTGTCGCCGACGAACACCTCGCCCCGGCTCACCGAGTCGAGCCCGGCGAGGCAGTGCATCAGCGTCGACTTGCCGGACCCGGACGGCCCCATGATGGCGGTGAACTTCCCGCGCTCAAGCTCGACACTGACGTCCCGGAGGGCGACGACCTCGGTCTCGCCCGCGCCGTACACCTTCCACACCTGGACGGCCCGCGCGGCCGCCCCCGTCCCGGCTGTCGTGGTCACGGCTCCCGATCTTTCCTCAGCGCCCCTCAATAAGCGGACATTTAAGGGCCAAACACCCGGCCGCGTTCGATGCGGGGGCCGGCAGTCCGAGGAGCTCACCGATCTGGGGTGGCAGAAGTGTGGAGTTGATCTTCCACCTCCCACGCGTGGCAACCCAGATCGCCGTGCGGTGGTCCCCACCCCTCGCCCGCCCGGGGAGTGGATTCTTGGCGGCCGCCGCGGGCAGGTACTCCCTACCCACACCCAGGGGCCGGCGTGCGGGAAGATATCCATTGAAAACACGAAGGGGTGAGAGGTGGCGATGACGGGGGAGGGCTCGGGCGACGCCGTGGCCCCGGTCGCGCCGCCCGTGCGGCCGGTCCGGGTCTTGCTCGCCGACGACCAGCCGCTGCTGCGCACCGGGTTCCGGATGGTGCTCGGCGCGCAGGGTGACATCGACGTGGTCGGCGAGGCCGGCGACGGGCTGGAGGCGGTCAACCTGGCCCGCCGATTGCTGCCCGACGTGGTGTTGATGGACGTCCGGATGCCCCGCATGGACGGCGTCGCCGCCACCCGCGCGATCGTCGAGTCCCGGTTGCCGGTCCGCGTGCTTGTGCTGACCACATTCGACCTGGACGAGTACGTGGTCGGCGCCCTCCGCGCCGGCGCGAGCGGCTTCCTGGCCAAGGACGTGCCGGCCGACGACCTGGTCACCGCGATCCGCACCGTAGCCGCCGGCGAGGCGGTCGTCGGGCCGCGGATCCTGAAGCGGCTGCTCGACCGGTTCGCCTCTGCGCTACCTGATCCCCACGAGACCACGCCACCCGCGCTGGCGACGCTGACCGAGCGGGAGCGCGAGGTGCTGGTCCAGGTCGCGCGCGGCCTGTCCAACGCGGAGATCGCGAAGAAGCTGTCGGTCAGCGAGACGACGATCAAAACCCACGTCGGCCACGTGCTGACCAAGCTCGGCCTACGCGACCGGGTCCAGGCCGTCGTCCTCGCCTACGAGTCGGGCCTGGTCCGCCCCGGCGCCTGACAGCCACGCGGCAAGGCCCTGGTTCGATCCGGAGCGCCACATCTGTTGAGTCGATCCTTGTTTGACAGATTCGCCGCCCCAGATGGAGGCGGGCGCTCTCCACCGTGGGCCGAGCCGAAGCCCGGGCGGCGGTTGTGCCCGCCGGAGGCCGCGACTATCGGCGGCGCACGGACTAGGCGCCTGTCGGAGGCGAGGGACTGAGGCCGCCCAACGCGACGTGGCGTGGGCCTAACCGCCTGACCGCGGAGCGCGAGTGTCTCGGGCACGGCCTGGCCGTGGAGGCGCGAGTGCTCGGGCACGGCCTGGCCGTGGAGGCGCGAGTGTCTCGGGCACCTGCGAAGCGTGAGCGCCTCGGGCACGGCCTGACCGCGGAGCGCGATCGCCGGGGCGCCGCCTGGCGGCGGAGCGCGAGTGCCGCGGGCCTACCCGCCTGACCGCGCGAGTGCCTCGGCCCGGCCCGGCGACGGTCAGTGGCGCGGTGGGAGGTCGCCGGACAGGTCCGGCGTGGACGGGCGGGTCAGGCCAGGGACGTAGTCGGTGAGCAGGGCGGGCGTAAGGCCCGAGCGATGGATCGCCTTCAGCGCCCCGAGCAAATCGTCCATCAGCGCCGGCCGGAAGTGCATCAGCAGCACGTCGCCGGGCTGGACCACCTTGTTCGCCGTCTGGTAGCGGACGATGCCCTCGTTGACCGTCTCCGTCCAGTTGACGACGACCTTCGCGCCGCAGGCGTGGGCTGCCTGTTTGGTGGTCTGGTCGTATTCGCCGAACGGTGGGCGGAAGACCGCCGGGCGTTTGCCGAAGAGTTGCTGGAGCTTGTCGGCCGAGCCGCAGATCTCGTGGTGTTGGTAGTCGTAGGACCTGCCGCGCAGCTCCGAGTGGGTGATCGTGTGGTTGCCCACGACGCCGCCCGCGGCCTCGATGCGCTTGAAATAATCGGTGTAGTCCGTTGCTGCCGGCGAGTTGAGGAACATCGTCACCGGGATGTGTGCCTGGCGGATGAACTCGGGTACGTCGGCCGGGCGGGCCAGCGCGCCGTCGTCGATCGTGATGAACGCGACCTTCTGGTCGGTCGGCACGTGACCCCAGAAGGGCGCCGAGTTGCCACCGGCGGGCAACTCCACCGGCTGCGGCACCGGCGCCACCGGGAACGTGGGCACCCGGGCCAGGTACCACTCGAGGCTCTTGGGCTTGGGCTTCGCGGTCGGCGACGGACTGACCGCGGGCGAGCTGGAAGACGGGCTCGGCGACGGCGCCTCAGGCCGGGCGGCTCGCGCGAACGAGTGGGTCGGGTGCGCGGCGCAGGCACTCAGCGTCAGCGCGGCAACCAACAGGACGACCGCGCGCGGAGCGGTGTTGAACGGCACGCCCGGAACCGTAGCCGCCGAATGTCATGAAACGGTAAGCACCCTCGCGTTGGGCGCTATTCGTCGGCTCCCGGCGTCACCACCTCCTCGGCCGGCTGGCGCGGTGCCGGGAACGGTGGCGGGGTGCCGCCGAAGGCCGGGCACACCGCCTGGTGCGAGCACCAGCCGCAGAGCTTGCTCGGCTGCGGACGGAACTCCTTGGCCTCGGTGGCGCGTTTGATCGCCTGCCACAACGCCAGCAGGTTGCGCTCGAAGCGGGCCAACTCCTCGGCGTCGGGGGAGTAGTCGCAGATCTCCTGGTCTTTCAGGTAGAGCAGCCGGAGCACCCGCGGGACCACGCCCCGGGTGCGCCACAGGACCAGGGCGTAGAACTTGAGCTGGAACAGGGCCCGGGCCTCGAACGCCTCGCGCGGCGCGCCGCCGGTCTTGTAGTCGACCACCCGCATGGCGCCGTCGGGCGAGACGTCGAGCCGGTCGATGTAGCCCCGGATCAGCAACTGGTCGTCGACCACGGCGCTGATCAGGCTCTCCCGCTCGGCCGGCTCGAGCCGTGACGGATCCTCCACCGTGAAATAGCCGTCGAGCAGCGACCGCGCCGAGGCCAGGAAGTCGTCGGTGGTCCACGGCCGCCGCACATCAACGGCGTCGTCGGCAGAGACCAGGACCGCGGGCGAAGCGTCGAACAAACCAGAGAGCTCCGGCGAATTCTCGATCATCGTCGCCCACGCCGGCTCGACCAGGTCGGCCGCCGCCGAGGCCGTGCGGTCACCGGCCGGCAGGTCGAACAGGCGCTCCAGCACCGCGTGCACCAGGGTGCCCCGGGCCTGGTCAGGGCTGGTCGTCTCGGGCAGGCGGTCGATCGTGCGGAACCGGTAGAGCAGCGGGCAGGTCTTGAAATCGGCCGCGCGGGACGGGGACAGCGAGGGATAAACCGGCGCTTCGCCGTCGTGCGGGTCGAGAGACACAGCCTGCGTTGTCATGCCCAAGACGCTAATCGAGGGGTACGACGAAACCGCCGGGGTGGGTCGTGTCGATAGCATCGATACGATGTCAGACAACGCGAGCGGCGAAGAGCGGCCCGAGCGACGGCCCGGGCTGGTGGTCGGCCGCCTGTGGGGCGTCCCGCTCTACCTCAATCCCTCGGTCATCCTGCTCGCGGCCCTGATCACGCTGCTATACGGCAACTTCGTCCGCCAACAGCTCAACCTCAGCGGAGCCGGCGGCTACCTGGTCGGCTTCGGGTTCGTCGTCTGCCTGCTGGTCTCGGTCCTGCTGCACGAGCTCGGCCACGCGATCACCGCCCGGCGTTTCGGCATCGGGGTGAAGGGGATCACGCTCGAGCTGCTCGGCGGCTACACCGAGATGGACCGCGACGCGCCCAACCCCAAGGTCGACCTGCTGGTCTCGCTGGCCGGCCCGGCCGTCTCGCTGGTGCTCGGCGCCGGCGCGCTCGGTGTCACGCTGGCCCTGCCCGACGGCACCCTCTTCAACGAGCTGAGCTTCCAGGTCGCGTTCAGCAACCTGGTCGTCGCGGTCTTCAACGTGCTGCCGGGCCTGCCGCTCGACGGTGGCCGGGCATTGCGTGCGGTGGTCTGGTGGGTCTCCAAGGACCGCCACGTCGGCACCGAGGTGGCCGGCTGGGTTGGGCGCGGGCTCGCCGTCGCGGTGGCGATCACGGTGGCCGCGCTCACGTACTTCGGCATCCTGTCGCTCTTCGGGCTCGTGTTCATGCTGTTGATCGCGTTGACGCTGTGGCAGGGCGCCGGGCAGAGCATCCGGTTCGCCCGGATCAGCCGCCGCTTCCCGTTGATCGACCTGGCCCGGCTGGCCCGGCCGGTGTTCACCGTGCAGAGCGGCACCCCGCTCGCCGAGGCGCAGCGGCTGGCGCTGGCGGCCGGCCGGCAGGATTACGCGCTGGCCACCGTCGACGGCGCCGGGCGGCTGGTCGGCCTGGTCGAGAAGGCCGCGGTCGAGGCGGTGCCGATGGAGCGCCGGCCCTGGGTCTCGGTCGACACGGTGGCCCGCGGCATCGACGGCGTGCCCACGATCCCGGTCGGCACGAGTGGCGATCAGGTGATCAACACGGTGCAGCGCAACCCGGGCTCGCAGTATCTGGTCACTTCGGGCGAAGATGTGGTCGGTGTGTTGCGCCTCTCCGACCTGGCGCAGCTCCTTGAGCCCAACGGAAAGATGAGGACGTGAGCACGCTGCACCCGACGACCACCGAGACCGAGCCCGACACGACCCCGCACAACCGGGGTCCGTTCCGGGTCGGCGACCGGGTCCAGCTCACCGACCCCAAGGGCCGGATGCACACCGTCACCCTGGAGCCCGGCCGCGAGTTCCACACCCACCGCGGCGCGCTGGCCCACGACGAGATCATCGGCCTCCCCGACGGCAGCGTGGTCCGCTCGGCAGGCGGCACGGAATATTTGGCCCTTAGGCCCCTTTTGTCCGATTACGTGCTCTCCATGCCCCGCGGCGCCCAGGTGATCTACCCGAAAGATGCCGGCCAGATCGTCACGATGGGCGACATCTTCCCCGGCGCCCGGGTGCTCGAGGCCGGCGCCGGCTCGGGCGCGCTGGCCAGTTGGCTGCTGCGCGCCGTCGGCCCGTCCGGCGACCTGATCTCCTACGAGCTCCGCGACGACTTCGCCGCCATCGCCCGCAAGAACGTCGAGGCCTTCTTCGGCGGCCCGCACCCGGCCTGGACCCTGCGCAACGGCGACGTGCTGAGCTGCACCGACACCGGTTTCGACCGGATCATCCTCGACCTGCTGGCCCCCTGGGACGCCGTCGACCTGATCTCCCGCGCGCTGGTGCCCGGCGGCGTGTTCATCGGCTACGTCGCGACCACCACCCAGCTCTCCGACCTGGTCGAGGCGCTGCGCGAGAAGGGCGGCTTCACCGAGCCCCGCGCCTGGGAGTCGATGGTCCGCGACTGGCACGCCGAGGGCCTGGCCGTGCGCCCCGACCACCGCATGATCGCCCACACCGCGTTCCTGGTCTCCGCCCGCAAGCTGGCCCCGGGCGTGCTCGCCCCGCCGCGCAGGCGCAAACCTTCCAAGGGCGCAGAGGCATATGCGATACGCAAGGCCGCCAACCGGGCGCCGGTGGACTTGCCGGGCGACGGGGCCGCCGGAGTCGACGGCGTGGCGACCCAGGGCGACGTCCCGGGCGAGCCCAGATGAGCCGCCCCTCGTTCGGCGGCGGCAACGACCTGCCCGCCGTCTTCCCGGACTGGTCGCCCTACCCTGACCTCGACTCCGCCGCTCGGGCCTACCTGCGCGACCCCGACGTCGCGCTGGAGGCCCTGGGCGGGGTGCTCAACGGCGCCACCGTCGTCTGTTTCACGCTGGAACGTTTCGTCAACGAGGTCAACGGCGTGTGGCAGGAGGTCGTCGTCTGCGACGGCAGCCGGCTGATCCTCTGGCACGGCGAAGACGTGCCGCCCACCGACGGCCCGGCCGGCTCGATGACCTCGTCGCTGCGGGTCGTGCCGCTGTCGACCGTCACCGAGGTCGGCTGCCGGCGGCGGCTCTCGCGCTCACCCAACGGCCAGGCGCGCACCGACTCGATCGACGTCTACCTGCTGCTCAGCTCGATGGACGAGGCCGGCGCCGCCGAAGACAGCCAGGTGCCGCGCCACGACGCGCTGCGCTTCGGCAAGACGCTCGACGACGGGGGAGCGGGTCAGATCGCTCGGCTCGAAGACTTCGCCCGGCTGGTCGCCTCGCTGGTCGGCCGTCCCACTCTCTGAGACGCGGGCCGGGTTACTCGACCGGCGCGTTGGGGCCGGCGACCTCGTCGTCGGTGTCGCCGCGGGTCACGTGGATGCATTCGCCGGGGCAGTCCTTCGCCGAGTCGATCACGTCGAGCCGCAGGTGGGCGGGCACGTCAACCCGGACACCAGGTGACAGCTGTAGCTCTCCGGACCCGTCCTTGACGTAGGCCAGCCCGTCGATGTCGAACTCGAAGACCTCGGGCGCGTATTGCACGCAGAGCCCGTCGCCGGTGCACAGGTCCTGGTCCACCCAGACCCGCAACTGATCAGTCTCGGTCTGGGTCGTCACTTCGCCTCCTACGAGCTACGTTCGTACGTTCCGACCGTACCCGACGATGTTTTTCAGGCTCCTCGCCGGTGGAAATCCTGAACCGGACGAGATCAAGAGTCGGTGACGAGGGTGTTGCCTGGGTCTAAATCGTCGTCGGAGCGGTTAGTGTTATGACAGAACGTTTTTAGCCCCCCGGGGAGGTGGGACGTGGCACGCAGCGACGACGCGGATGCGCGCGCCGCACGGTGGGAGAAGGAGACCCACGATCTCTCCACCCAGGTCGCGTTCCTTCAAGAGGAACTCGCTCTGGTGCGGCGCAGGCTCACAGAGAGCCCCCGACACGTCCGTCAGCTCGAGGAGCGGCTCGCGGCAACGCAGGCGCAGCTGGCCCGAGTGTCCGAAAACAACGAGCGGCTGGTCACGACTCTCAAAGAGGCGCGGGCCCAGATCGTCACACTCAAGGAAGAAATCGACCGCCTCGCGCAGCCGCCGAGCGGTTACGGCGTCTTCCTGACCCGCCACGACGACGGCACGGTGGATGTGTTCACCGGCGGTCGCAAGCTGCGAGTGGCCGTGTCGCCCTCGATCAACACCGAGGAGCTCAAGCGCGGCCAGGAGGTCCTGCTCAACGACGCGCTCAACGTCGTCGACGCGTTCGGTTACGAGCGGGTCGGCGAGGTCGTGATGCTCAAGGAGATCCTGGAAAACCCGGGTGGCGGTGCTGGTGACCGTGCCCTGGTGATCTCCCACGCTGACGAGGAGCGCATCGTCCACCTGGCCGAGTCGCTGATCGGCGCGCCGTTGCGCACCGGCGACTCGCTCATGATCGAGCCGCGCTCGGCCTACGCCTACGAGCGCATCCCGAAGAGTGAGGTGGAGGAGCTCGTCCTGGAGGAGGTCCCCGACGTCGGCTATGAAGACATCGGTGGCCTGCACACCCAGATCGAGGCCATCCGCGACGCGGTGGAACTGCCGTTCCTGCACGCCGACCTGTTCCGCGAGCACCAGCTGCGGCCGCCGAAGGGCATCCTGCTCTACGGACCGCCCGGTTGCGGCAAGACCCTGATCGCGAAGGCGGTCGCCAACTCGTTGGCGAAGAAGATCGCCGAGCGGCGTGGCGAGGAGAAGCACACCAGCTACTTCCTCAACATCAAGGGTCCGGAGCTGCTGAACAAATACGTCGGTGAGACCGAGCGGCACATCCGGCTGGTGTTCCAGCGGGCCCGTGAGAAGGCCGGCGAGGGCACCCCGGTGATCGTGTTCTTCGACGAGATGGACTCGGTGTTCCGCACCCGCGGCTCCGGCGTCTCCTCCGACGTGGAGAACACGATCGTCCCGCAGCTCCTCTCGGAGATCGACGGTGTCGAGGGGCTCGAAAACGTCATCGTGATCGGCGCGTCCAACCGCGAAGACATGATCGACCCCGCCATCCTGCGCCCCGGCCGACTCGACGTGAAGATCAAGATCGAGCGTCCGGACGCCGAGGCGGCGAAGGACATCTTCAGTAAGTACATCCTGTCCGGCCTGCCGCTCCACGGCGACGACCTGACCGAGCACGGCGGCGACGCCCAGGCCACGGTCGAGGCGATGATCGAGGCGGTCGTGCTCCGGATGTATTCGGAGTCCGAAGAGAACAGGTTCCTCGAGGTCACCTATGCCAACGGTGACAAGGAGGTCCTCTACTTCAAGGACTTCAACTCCGGCGCGATGATCCAGAACATCGTCGACCGGGGCAAGAAGATGGCCATCAAGGAGTTCCTCGCCTCCGGCCGCAAGGGCATGCGCCTCCAGCACCTCCTCGACGCCTGCGTCGACGAGTTCCGCGAGAACGAGGACCTGCCCAACACCACCAACCCCGACGACTGGGCCCGCATCTCCGGCAAGAAGGGCGAGCGGATCGTCTACATCCGCACGCTCGTCTCCGGCGGCAAGGGCACCGAGGCCGGCCGCTCCATCGAGACGGCCTCGAACACCGGTCAATACCTGTAACAAGATCCACAATCGAACTGACGGGGCGGTGCCGGTTGGCACCGCCCCGTTAGCGTGCGGGGGTGCGTCGATTCCTGGTTGCCACCGCGTTGGTGGGTTCGTTGTTCCTGGCCGGTTGCGCCGGCGATTCGCCTGCTCCCGTGGCCGCGGTGCCAAGCCCGTCTTCGGCCGATCCCGCTGCGGCGGTGAGCGCCTTCAAGGAGTCGTTCGACCGCCTCTACGAGGCCGGCACGTTCTCGATGATCGTCAACGTCTCGTCGCCGGTGCGGGGCAACAATGGCGTCCAGATCCAGGCCTGGGTCGACGACCGGCGCAAGGCGTTGAAGTCGAGCGTCTTCCAGTCCGGCCGGTCCTACGAGGTGGTCCGCCTGGGCGACGACCTCTTCGTGCAGGTCGAGGCCGGCGAGTGGCTCCGGGTCGACCTGGGCCGGCTCGACCCGGCGGCCCCGCTCGTGCAGAACATCGACATCACCAGCTTCTCCGGGGTGCTCGGCGGCCTGGTGTCCGCCACCCATTCCGGCGATCAGGTGGGCGGCCCGTACACCGGCGTGGTTGATCTTCGGCGGGCCGTCGAGGCCGCGCCGGCGTCGCATCGGCCAGCCATCGAGCAGGTTCTCGATCTGGCCACCAACGCGAACGCGCTGCCGATCCGCGGCACCCTCGACGACGCGGGCCGGCTCAAGGAACTCAACTACACGGTGGAAACCGCGGCCGGCGACGTCAAGACCCAGATCAGGGCCGACGACTTCGGCGAACCGGTCGAGATCGCCGCACCGCCGGCCGCCCAGGTCAAGCAGGCGGCGGCCGAGTTCTACGAGCTGGTCGGGGCGTAACGGCCGCTATCGCTTCGGTTCCGGGCGCGTAACGGGCGGTTTCGGCCTGGTCCCGCAGCGTTACCGTGCTCGCATGCGTCGATCCGCGGGGATTTCGAGGGTGGGCGAGCCGATCCCATGGCGGCTCTACCCTCTGACGTTCGTCACCTGGGTGCTCATCGCGTTCCTGGGCGGGCCCGACGCGGTGGCCGGGTCGGGGAGCGGGCCGCTGCCACACGAGCCGGTCGCGGCGCTCCATGAGGCCGCCGAGCGCACGCTGCGGTCCACCTTCCGCGTCACCATCGTCGACAACGACGACCAGCCCGGCAGCCCGCGGCTCGTCGTGGCGGTCGACCCGGGGTCCGTCGTGCTGCTGATGTGGCAGGACGACCAGTTGTTCGCCTTCCGCGACCACGGCGACACCTACCTGCACAACGAGGGGCCGTACTCGCCGCCGTGGCTACGCTCCGACTGGCCGCTCCCGACTCCGCCCCAGGAGCTGGCCTACCTGCTCTACCTCGGCTTCGACATCGAGATGCACCAGATGCCGCTCTGGCTGCTGGACGGGGTGACCCAGGCCGAACACACCGGTTCCCGGACCTACTCCGGCACCCTCGACACGCGGCGCGCCAGGCCGCGTCACCCGGGAGTCGCGCGCGACTACTTCGATGGCGGCGGCTTCACGTCCGGCGACGACCCGACGGCCGTGCCATTCCAGGCGACGGTCGACCCGAGGGGCCGGCTGGTCCGCCTCACTTTGCAGACCGACGCCAAGGGTGGGACGCGAACGTGGCAGCTCACCGGGCTCGGCGAGCCCGTACACGTGCCGTCGTTGCCCGCGTCCGACATCGAAGACGGGACCTATTGAGGCCGTTACGCCCGGTATCGTCACGATCGAACGCTCGCTGGTGACGTGACGGGACAATCGATGTGCGTACCGGCGGAACTTCGCATGTGGCCCGGGGGCGGGCAGGGGCTTGGTCGGACTACGCTTTGACGTCATGGGGCAGCGGAACGAGGTGGCGACGTGACGGTACGTCGGATCATGGGCACCGAAGTCGAATACGGGATCTCGGTGCCGGGCCAGGCCGGAGCCAACCCGATGGTGACGTCGTCGCAGGTCGTCAATGCCTACGGGGCCCGCCCCGAGCTGACCCGTGGCGGTCGCGCGCGCTGGGACTATGAAGAGGAGTCACCGCTGCGAGACGCGCGGGGCTTCACCTACTCGGGCGCCGCCTACGACCCGGCGGAGGCACTCGCCGACGAGGATCTCGGGCTCGCCAACGTCATTTTGACGAATGGCGCCCGGCTCTACGTCGACCACGCGCACCCCGAATACTCCACGCCCGAGGTGACCAACCCGATGGACGTGGTCCGTTGGGACAAGGCCGGCGAGCGGGTGATGGCCGAGGCGTCCCGGCGGGCGGCGACGATCCCGGGCACCCACCCGATCCACCTCTACAAGCACAACACCGACAACAAGGGCGCGAGCTACGGCGCCCACGAAAACTATCTGATGCGCCGGCAGACGCCGTTCGCCGACATCGTCGCCTACCTGACGCCGTTCTTCGTCACCCGCCAGGTGTTCACCGGCGCCGGCCGGGTCGGCATCGGGCAAGACGGGTCGCAGCCGGGCTACCAGCTCACCCAGCGCGCCGACTTCTTCGAGGTCGAGGTCGGCCTGGAGACCACGCTCAAGCGGCCGATCATCAACACCCGCGACGAGCCGCACTCCGACGCCGACAAATACCGCCGGCTGCACGTCATCATCGGCGACGCCAACCTGTCGGAGATCTCCACCTTCCTCAAGGTCGGCACCACCTCGCTCGTGCTGACGATGATCGAGGAGAAGGTGCTCACGCCCGACCTCGGCATCGCCGACCCGGTGGCCGAGCTCAAAGAGGTCAGCCACGACACCACCCTCACGCACCGGATGCGGTTGCGCGACGGTCGCCGGCTGACCGCGCTCGACCTCCAGTGGGCCTACTTCGAGCGGGCCAAGGCGTTCGTCGACGACCGCTACGGCAACGACACCGACGCCGACACGGTCCAGGTGCTCGACCACTGGGAGCGCATCCTCGACAAGCTCAGCCGCGACCCGATGTCCTGTCAGGACGAGCTCGACTGGGTGGCCAAGCTGCGCCTGCTCGAGGGCTACCGCGAGCGCGAGAAGCTCGCCTGGGCCTCGCCCAAGCTCCAGCTCATCGACCTGCAATACAGCGACGTGCGCCCGGAGAAGGGCCTCTACCACCGGCTGGTCGCGCGCGGCTCGATGAAGACGCTGCTGACCGACGAGCAGACCCGCTCCGCGATGGTCGAGCCGCCGGAAGACACCCGCGCCTACTTCCGCGGCCGCTGCCTCGCGCAGTATCCGTCCGAGGTGGTCGCCGCGTCCTGGGATTCGGTGATCTTCGACGTCGGGCGCGAGTCGCTCGTCCGGGTGCCCATGATGGAGCCCGAGCGCGGCACCAAGAAGCACGTCGGCGCCCTTTTCGACCGTTGCCCGAGCGCCAAGGACCTGCTCGAGGCCATAACTGGGGGCTGACCCCATTCATCGGCGTACGCCGTGCGCCTACCCCCGCATTGTCCCCGAACCGTCCGCCGTGCGCGAAACATCGCGCGCGGCGGGCCAGTTTGTCGTACCGGCGAGGTAGGTTTTTCGCAGGGCACAGTTGAGGCCTGTTGAGGGAGGGCACGCATGGCAACTCGGGACAGCGGCGGCCAGTCGCAGTCGGGCAAGGCCCGCCGCGATCAGGAGACAGAGGACGTCACCACCGAGGCCAACCCCGAGGTGGCCGAACGGCAACAGGAGATCACCGAAGACGTCGACGACCTGCTTGACGAGATCGACTCGGTTCTCGAGGAGAACGCCGAGGAGTTCGTAAGGGGGTACGTCCAAAAGGGCGGCCAGTAGGCTTTAGTCCGGTTTGGTGCGGCGCGGCGGGTGTGTCCTGCGGCGCCGCAACCATTGCGGCAAGGGGTGTATGGGCGCGCATCGTCGCGTCTGCGCCGCGCCCAAGATAGTCTGCTCCAGCGCCGCCTCAATCGCGGCGCCTACATCTGAAAGGGACCACGTGGCAACGGGATTCGATCCTTCCGGGCGCCTACCCGCTATCTTCACCAACGCGGGCACCTCGTCGTTCACGCAGTTCCTGAGCCAGGTTGCGCCCGAGCTGATGCCCGGCCGCCGGCCGCTGCCGCCCGGCACCGCCCACGAGCTCGCTCCCCACGCGACCACGATCGTGGCGATCGCCGCGAGCGACGGCGTGGTGATGGCCGGCGACCGCCGCGCCACGATGGGCAACCTGATCGCCAGCCGCGACATCGAGAAGGTGCACCCCGCCGACGAATACTCGTTGGTCGGCATCGCCGGCACGGCGGGCATCGGCATCGAGCTGATGCGCCTGTTCCAGGTCGAGCTCGAGCACTACGAGAAGATCGAGGGCGCGATGCTCTCGCTCGACGGCAAGGCCAACCGGCTGGCCGCGATGATCCGCGGCAACCTCGGCGCCGCGATGCAGGGCCTCGCGGTGGTGCCGCTGTTCGCCGGCTTCGACCTGTCGGCCACCGACCCGACCAAGGCCGGCCGCATCTTCAGCTACGACGTGACGGGCGGCCCTTACGAGGAGCGCGGCTACGACGCGATCGGCTCCGGCTCGATCTTCGCCAACTCGGCCCTCAAGAAGCGCTTCCGCGCCGGCCTGACCGTCGCCGACGCGACCCGGCTCGCGGTCGAGGCCCTCTACGACGCGGCCGACGACGACACCGCCACCGGCGGCCCCGACCTGACCCGCCGGATCTTCCCGGTGGTGATGACCGCGACCGCGGAGGGCACTCACCGGCTGACCGACGAGGAGACCGCCGAAATCGCCAACGCGGTGGTGTCGGCCCGCATGGAAAACCCGGGCGGCTGAGCCCCGATGGCTGATCTGTTGTCCGACCTCGACCACCGCTAGGAGCCGCCGCCGTGGCGATGCAGTTCTACACCAACATCGACCAGATCATGCGCGACCGCTCGGAGCTGGCCCGCAAGGGCATCTCCCGCGGCCGCAGCGCGGTAGCCCTGACCTACACCGGCGGCGTCCTGTTCGTCGCCGAAAACCTGTCGAGCTCCCTGCACAAGATCAGCGAGATCTACGACCGCATCGGCTTCGCCGCCGTCGGCCGCTACAACGAGTTCGAAAACCTCCGCCGCGCCGGCGTCCGCATGGCCGACCTCAACGGCCTGAGCTACGACCGCCGCGACGTCACCGGCCTGGCGCTGGCCAACGCGTATGCACAGACCCTGGGCGCCATATTCAGCGACCAGCAGAAGCCGTTCGAGGTCGAGATCTGCGTGGCCGAGGTCGGCATCACCCCGGCCGACGACCAGATCTACCGCCTGGCCTACGACGGCTCGGTCAACGACGAGCCGGGCTTCATGGCCATGGGCGGCCAGGCCGAGGCCATCGCCAACGTCCTCAAGGGCGCCCACCAGCCCGACATGTCCCTGACCGACGCGGTCAAACTGGCAGTCCGCGCGTTGAGCAGCGTGGGAGGCGACGGCGGCGCCGCCCGCACCATCGCGGCCAACCAACTAGAGGTGGCCATCCTCGACCGAGCCCGCCGCGGCCGCACCTTCCGCCGCCTAACGGGCACGGTCCTGATCGACCTCCTGAACGGCGGCACCGCCGCGCCGTCCTCGTCGTCGAAGCCAAAGCCCTCCGGCGACGAGGCAGACAAGCCCGCCGAGGGCAAGGAAGGCGCCAAGCCCCCGTCGTCGGGCCCGGACAAGCCGACCTCGTCAGCAGGCTCCGCCGACCTGGAGTAAGCAGTCGGTCAGGTCTGGCCCAGCTCACCCCGCAGCAGCCCTCCCCGCACCAAGGTGTGTGGGGAGTGGCCGCAGCCCCGGCCGTTGGTGACAGGTCTGCTTGGCGCCCAGGCCATGCCCTGCATCTGATTGCGTGCGCGGTTCGCCTGGATGGAGTGTGTTCTCCGCGTGATTCGCGACGCCTTCTCGCACATCAGGCGGGCGGACCGTCGTCTAAGCGTTCGCGTGAGGCTCGGCGACGTCATCCTGCTGCCACACCATCTCGAACAGCTCCGCGACCGCGCTGGGGTCGCCGGACGCAGCCGTTCGCGCGACGTCGTTCATGGCTTTCTCGCGACACGTCGTGGGTTCTTCCGAGATGCCTGGCCCTCGACGGACCTGAAGCGCTCGCACAAAGCCATCATCCTAGGATGATTTAGAGCGTGGCGTCCACTGCACGGGCCGGGCGATCAGGCTCACGACAAGATCGAGGCGGCCGAGGCACCTCCGGCGCCGGGGCCCGCGGCGGCACGGCGCACCGTGACTGGCGCACGCCGGCGAAGCCGCAGGGCTACGGCCGGCCCGGACCGCGTAGCGCGGGCCTGGGCCCTTTCGCGCCTCTGATGGGCGAGCCGAGGCGCCTGCCGCCGCCCCTGGCCGCAGGATTCCCGGGATACCGGTGGGATGGGCACGTCGCTAATCCAGGACGCCGCCAGGCAGCAACTGGGCCCGCCAAGGGCCGTGATGGTCGGACAGTGCATCGCGTTGGTCCGGTCTGGGGCGGCGGATCTGTCAGGTCGATCTTTGTTTCGACAGATCCGCCGCCCCAGATCGGCGTGGGTCGTCTCCGTCCTGGGCGAGCCGGGTCCGGGCGGCGGTTCGACGCGCCGCGCGCCGCGATGATCGGCAGGGGAGGGCCGCCTCAACCTCTCGTGTCCGGTAGGCCGGTGCTCGGCCGCTGACTGCAGCGTGGCGCGAGCCCAGGCGCCCTGTTGTCTGGCGGGCCGTCGCCGGTCGCCGACGCCGCATGGCGGCGTGCGGCGTCCGTCCGGCCGCCGCGGCCCTGGCAGCTGGCACGGGGGCGGCGGGCCTACACCCGGCGCCGGACCGTCGCGTCCCGCGGCCACCGCTCTTAACGTCCCGGTCCATGGGTGGGCGCCAACGGGGTGCGTGGCATGCGGGCTATCGCGCCTGGGGTCCCTGGGTCGGTGGGTGGGCGGCGCCGGGGTGCGTGGCATGCGGGCTATCGCGCCTGGGGTCCCTGGGTCGGTGGGTGGGCGGCGCCGGGTGCGTGGCATGCGGGCTATCGCGCCTGGGGTCCCTGGGTCGGTGGGTGGGCGGCGCCGGGTGCGTGGCATGCGGGCTATCGCGCCTGGGGTCCCTGGGTCCGTGGGCAGGCGCCGCCGGGGTGCGTGGCATGGCGGCCTAGGTGTGCGTTGCGGGGGCCTAGTGCGCTTTGCGCGGCCACGGCAGCGAGGCATGCGGCCTAGCTGCCTTCGCGCGGGCCCGGGTGCTCGGTGCGAGGCAACGGGGCACCGGGGGCGCACACGTGCGTGGCCCGCAGCCGGTGCACGGCATGCGGCCTATGTGCGGTGTGCGGACCTAGGCGCGCGGAGCGAGGCACGCCGGCTCCGTGCGTGGCCCGCGGCCGGTGCGCGGGCCGTCGCCTGCGCCGCCGGCGTGTCGCTTGAGGCCGCGCGTGTCGCTCGGCCGGCGGGAGGTGCTGTGCGGGGCTACGTGTTCTTTTATGTAGCTACATAAAAGAACACGTAGGCACCGTGACACACCCACCCGACCCCGCGGGGCTAGCGGCCGCCGTTGCGGATGGTGCGGAAGAGGGTGGTCAGGGCCGCCCCGTAGATTTCCGAGAACGTGGGGAACGGTTGGATTGTGTCGCGCAGGATCTCCAACGGGATCTGGGCCCGGATGGCCAGCGTCGCCTGTTGCAGCCACTCGCCGGCCTCCGGGCCGACGGCATACGCGCCCGTCAGGCGCGAGCCGTCGCTCAGCAGCGTGAGGAAGCCGTTGGACTCCGCGTAGGCATGGGTGTAGGTCGCCGTCTTGGCCACCTCCGACAGCTTCGCCGTCGCGGTGTAGGTCGCCTCCGACGCACCTACCGCGCCTACTGCCGGGTCGGTGTAGACCACCCGCGGCACCGCGTCGTAGTTGGCCTCCCGGGGCTCGCCCAGGATGTTCGACGCGACCACGTCGCCCTGGTATTTGCCTACGTGGGTTAAGGGGAAGAGGCCTGTCACGTCGCCGATTGCCCATACGTGGTCGGTCACCCGGAGGGTGGCGTCTACCGGGATTCCCTGCTTCGTCGCCGTCACGCCGATTGTCTCCAGGCCGATGTCCGTCACGCGGGGGCGGCGGCCTGTTGCTACCAGCAGGCGGTCGCCGCGGAGTTCCTGGCCGTTGTCCAGCGTCAGCACGTAGTCGTCGCCGTCCATGCGGGCCGCCGTCGCGTGTGGGCCGGACACCAGCTCGATGCCGTCACGCTCCAGGATCTCGGCCAGGGCCGCGCCCAGCGGCGCTGGTTCGCGGGCCAGCAGGCGGCCGCTCAGGACCACCTCGCCGCCCAGGCGGCGGACTGCCTGGGCCATTTCCGTGCCCACCGGGCCGCCGCCCAGGACGATCAGGCGGCGGGGGACTTCCTTCATGCCGGTGGCCTCGCGGTTGGTCCAGATGCCGGGTAGGTCTCCCAGGCCAGGGATGGGCGGGATGAAGGGGTACGAGCCGGTGGCCACGACAATATTGGTGGCGGTGTGGCGGACGCCGTTGACCTCGACCGCGCCTGGGCCGGCCAGTTTGCCGGTGCCGCGCAGCAGCGTGATTCCTTTGCTTTCGAGCCAGCTCAGCGCGCCGGTGTCCGAATAGTTGGAGACCATGAAGTCGCGGTAGGACAGCGCCGCCGCCACGTCGACCGTTGCCGTCGCGGCCGCGTCGCGGGCGGCCTGCACCGCCTCGCCGGGGCGCAGCAACGTCTTCGACGGGATGCAGGCCCAGTAGGAGCACTCGCCGCCGACCAGCTCGCGTTCGACCAGGGCGACGCGCAGGCCGCCGTCGGCCAGGGCGCCGGCGCAGTGTTCGCCGGGGGAGCCGGCCCCGATGACGATCACGTCGTAGTCAGCTGTCATGGGAGCAACGCTCCCATGACCGCGTGTCTGTCGTGCGGAGGCCCGCTTCGGCCTGCGACAGTTTCGCCATGCGTAGTGACATCATCACGGGCGGCGTTTTTCCTGACTACGCGCTGCCCGACCAGACCGGCACCGTCCGCCGGCTGAGCGAACTCCAGGGCGACGACCCGATGATCCTCACGCTGGCCCGGGGCCACTATTGCCCGAAGGAACACCAGCAGCATCTCGACCTGGCGTCGTTCCAGTCGAAGGTCGACGTGGCCTACACCCAGATCGCCACGATCATCACCGACGACCACCACACGATGCAGGAGTTCCGGGCGTCGGTGGGTGCGCACTGGACGTTTCTGTCCGACCCGGGCCGCACGGTGCAGCAGGACCTCGACATCCAGGAATACACCGACCCCGAGAACAACCCGATGATCCCGCACACCCTGGTGCTCAAGCAGGGGCTGATCGTCCACAGTGTCTACAACGGCTACTGGTTCTGGGGGCGGCCGTCGCTCGACGACCTCTGGCGCGATCTGCGGCAGGCGACCAGCGAGATCCGGCCCGACTGGGACCTGGCCACGCCTGGGCTACGTGCGGCCTGGGATGCCGGCGACCGCTCCAAGTTCCACGGGTACGACCGGAAAGCGAAGAGCTAGGTCAGGCCGAACAGTGGCAGGCAGGGCGCGAGGCCCGTCATCGTGACCGGTGGCCGGTCGAGCGCCGCCCAGCGCTCGCGGGTCAGCCGCAGCCGCTGGGAGACCACGACGTCGCCGTGCAGCAGGTCGCGGGTGATGCCGTCGTCGGTGTAGCCGAGCTTGCGGGACACACCGATCGGGGCCGGGTTGTCGACGAACGACGCCGTCACCGCGTCGGTCGCGGACAGGCCGGCGAACGCCAGGTGCAGCACCGCGTGCCGCATCGCCGTGCCGATCCCGCCGCCCTGGTGGCCGAGCCCCAGCCAGGACGACGTGGCGACCTCGCGGAGCAGCGCGAACGACGACGCCCGCAGGCTCTGCACGCCGATCGGCACACCGTCGGCGAACACGCCCAGGCCGAGATACCAGTTCTCCGGGGTCCATTCACCGCGGCCCGACCACGCCGACTGGATGACCCACCGGGCCCGTTCCGCCGGCGGTAGGTCGGTCCACGGGGTCAGGAACGTGCGCGCGCCGGACTTCTGCACGCCCTCCGCGGCGACGGAAGCCAACACCGGCAGCTCGGCGTCGGTGGGCAGCCGCAGCTCGACCGCGCCTACCTGGATCCGCAGGCCGAACAGCGGCCAGTGCTCAGCGAGCACGGACCGCTCCGGCCGCCACCGCCGCCGACAGCGAATCGCGCCAGTCGGCCATGGGCGACAAACCCGCGGAAGACCATCGATCATGACCCAGCACGCTGTACGCCGGTCGCGGTGCCGGCCGGACGAAAGCGGCGCTGGTCGTCGGGCGGATCCGCGCCGGGTCGAGCCCGGACAGCTCGAAAACCGCCCGCGCGAAGCCGAACCAGGTGGTCGCACCGGAAGCCGTGCCGTGGTAGATGCCGGCGGGCGCCGACGGCGCGGCGGCCAGCGCGACCAGTTGCCGCGCCAGCTCGAGCGACCAGGTCGGCTGACCGCGCTGGTCGTCGACCACGTCGAGGGTCTCGCGGGCAGCCGCCAGCCGCAGCATCGTCGCCGGGAAGCTGTTGCCGTGCTCGCCGTAGAGCCAGGCCGTGCGGACCACGTAGCCCGACGACGGCAGCAGCGACAGGACGGCCTGCTCGCCGACCAGCTTGCTGCGACCGTAGGCGTTGACGGGGGAGGGCGGCGCCGACTCCGGGTAGGGCGCGGACGCCGACCCGGACAGCACATAGTCGGTGGACACGTGGATCAACCGGGCGCCCGAAGCGGCGCACGCCGTTGCCAGGAAAGAAACGGCCGTCCCGTTGAGGGCCGTCGCCGCATCCTCGGCGGTCTCGGCGCCGTCGACGTCGGTCCACGCGGCCGCGTTGATCACCAGGTCGTGCCCGGGCACCGCCGAGGCCACCGCCGCCGGGTCGGTCACGTCGAGATCCGCACGCCGGGCGGCGGAGACCGTGAACGCGGGCGACGCGGACAGCACCGAGACCAGATCCGACCCCAGCATGCCGCCGGCGCCGGTCACCAGGACCTTGGTCATCGGGCCGCGGCCGCCTTCAGCGGCTCCCACCACGAGCGGTTCTCCTTGTACCAGGCCACGGTCGCGGCGAGCCCGCGGTCGAGGTCGACGCTCGGCGCGTACCCGAGCTCGCTCTGGATCTTGGCAATGGACAGCGAGTAGCGGCGGTCGTGGCCCTTGCGGTCGGCCACCGGCACGACCTGGTCCCAGGACGCGCCGCACGCCTCCAACAGCCGCTCGGTGAGCTCCTTGTTGGTCAGCTCGGTGCCGCCGCCGATGTGGTAGACCTCGCCGGCCCGGCCCTTGTCCTGCACCAGCGCGATGCCGACGCAGTGGTCGTGCACGTGCAGCCAGTCGCGGACGTTGCCGCCGTCGCCGTAGAGGGGCACCGTGCCGCCGTCGAGCAGGTTGGTCACGAACAGCGGGATGACCTTCTCCGGGAACTGGTAGTGCCCGTAGTTGTTGGAGCAGCGGGTGACGACGACGTCCATGCCGTGGGTGCGGTGGTAGGCCAGCGCCAGCAGGTCGGAGCCGGCCTTCGACGCCGAATAGGGCGAGTTGGGCGCCAGCGGCCAATCCTCTGTCCAAGATCCGTCATCGATCGACCCGTAGACCTCGTCGGTCGAGACGTGGACGAACCGGCCGGTGCCGTGCCGCAGGGCCGCGTCGAGCAGCGTCTGGGTGCCGAGCACGTTGGTCGTCACGA
The DNA here is from genome assembly GCF_003387075.1 of Asanoa ferruginea. Lineage (NCBI taxonomy): Bacteria > Bacillati > Actinomycetota > Actinomycetes > Micromonosporales > Micromonosporaceae > Asanoa > Asanoa ferruginea. The sequence goes on along the minus strand of NZ_QUMQ01000001.1, from coordinate 8,037,722 downwards.
AGACGCCGGCGCCGTCGATCGACCGGTCCACGTGGGACTCGGCCGCGAAGTGCACGATCACGTCGTGGTCGCGGACCACCTCGTCGACCAGCGCGACGTCGCAGATGTCGCCCTCGACGAAGCGCAGCCGGGGGTCGGCGGCGACCGGCGCGAGGTTGGCCCGGTTGCCCGAGTAGGTCAACTTGTCGAGCACCGTCACCGCGCTCGGTGCCAGGTCGGGCCCCGACCCCGGGGTCAGCAGCATGCGGACGTATTCCGAACCGATGAACCCGGCGCCGCCGGTCACGAGGATCCTCACGGGTTCCGGAGTCTACGCGACGGGCACCACCCAGTAGGCTGCCCGCCGTGCGAGGGATTCTTCTGGCTGGCGGCACAGGATCGCGGTTGTGGCCGATCACGATGGCCGTGTCGAAGCAGCTCATGCCGATCTTCGACAAGCCGATGATCTATTACCCGCTCTCCACGCTGGTGATGGCCGGGATCGACGAGATCCTGATCATCACCACGCCCGACGACCAGGCGCAGTTCCGCCGGCTGCTGGGTGACGGCAGCCAGTTCGGGCTCAAGCTGCGATACAAGGCGCAGGCCCGGCCGGAGGGGATCGCCCAGGCGTTCCTGCTCGGCGAGGAGTTCATCGGCGACGAGTCGGTGGCCCTGATCCTCGGCGACAACATCTTCCACGGCGGCGGCCTGGGCCGTCAGCTTGGCGACACCAGCCCGCTGGTCGGCGGCCGCGTCTTCGCCTATCCGGTGGCCAATCCCCGGGAGTACGGCGTCGTCGAGTTCGACGCCGACGGCAAGGTGCTCTCGATCGAGGAGAAACCGGTCAAACCCAAGTCGCGGTACGCCGTACCCGGCCTGTATTTCTACGACAACCGGGTCGTGGAGATCGCCAAGGGGCTCAAGCCGAGCGACCGGGGCGAGTTGGAGATCACCGCGGTCAACGAGGCCTACCGCGAGTGGGGCGAGTTGACCGTGACCGTGCTCGACCGGGGCACCGCCTGGCTCGACACCGGCACGTTCACCTCGATGATGCAGGCCGCCGACTACGTCCGCGTGATCGAAGAACGGCAGGGCCTCAAGATCGGCTGTGTCGAGGAGGTGGCCTGGCGCGCCGGGCTGATCGACGACGCCACCCTGCGCGACCTGGCCGGCCCGCTCACCAAGAGCGGCTACGGCGACTACCTGTTGAGCCTCCTGGCCGAGAAGGCGGAAAACGCATGAAGACCCGTGAGCTGGGCATCGAGGGCGCAGTGGAGGTCACCCCGCAGCAGCACGGCGACCCGCGCGGACTGTTCCTGGAGTGGTTCAAGGCCGAGACGTTCGAGGGCGTGACCGGCCACCCCTTCACCCTGGCCCAGGCCAACATGTCGGTCTCCGCCCGTGGTGTGGTCCGTGGCGTCCATTTCGCCGACGTGCCACCGGGGCAGGCCAAGTGGGTCACCTGCGTGCGCGGCGCCGTGGTCGACGTGGTGGTCGACATCCGGGTCGGCTCTCCGACCTTCGGCCAGTGGGAGGCGGTCCGCCTCGACGACGTCGATCGGCGGGCGGTCTATCTCCCCGAGGGGCTCGGCCACGGCTTCTGTGCGCTGACCGACGACGCGACGCTGGCCTATCTCTGCTCGACCGGCTACAACCCGGCGGGCGAGCACACCGTTCACCCGCTCGACCCGGAGTTGGCCATCGAGTGGCCGACCGCGGTGCCGATCCTGTCGGCCCGTGACGAGGCGGCCCCGTCGCTCGCGGAGGCCAAGGCGGCCGGGCTGTTGCCGGACTACGAGACCTGCCGGGCGTACCTCCGCTCCCGAAAACCAGACGAACCGGGCGTCTAACGTACGCCATGAATGTTTTCGGCCATCGCGAAGATGACCGGGCGTCGCGGCACTGACCACCGATGGGTTTTGCCGGCTAGTGTCTTGCTATGGAGCGGCGAATCTTCGGGCTCGAAACGGAATACGGCGTCACCTGCACCTACCGCGGGCAGCGCCGGCTGTCCCCGGATGAGGTGGCGCGCTACCTGTTCCGGCGGGTGGTGTCGTGGGGCCGATCGAGCAACGTGTTCCTGCGCAACGGCGCGCGTCTCTACCTCGATGTCGGATCCCACCCCGAATACGCCACGCCCGAGTGCGACTCGGTGGCCGACCTGGTCGCACACGACCGGGCCGGCGAGCGGATTCTCGAGGGGCTGCTGGTCGACGCCGAGAAGCGGCTGCACGACGAGGGCATCGCGGGCGAGATCTATCTCTTCAAGAACAACACCGACTCGGCCGGCAACTCCTACGGCTGCCACGAGAACTACCTCGTGTCCCGGCACGGCGAGTTCGGCCGCCTGGCCGACGTGCTGATCCCGTTCCTGGTCACCCGGCAGCTCATCTGCGGCGCCGGCAAGGTGCTCCAGACCCCGCGCGGTGCGGTCTACTGCCTGTCGCAGCGGGCCGAGCACATCTGGGAGGGCGTCTCCTCGGCGACCACCCGCTCCCGGCCGATCATCAACACCCGCGACGAGCCGCACGCCGACGCCGAGCGCTACCGCCGGCTGCACGTGATCGTCGGCGACAGCAACATGAACGAGGTCACCACGCTGCTCAAGGTCGGCACCGCCGACATCGTGCTGCGGATGATCGAGGCCGGCGTGGTCATGCGCGACCTCTCGCTGGAAAACCCGATCCGGGCGATCCGCGAGGTCTCGCACGACGTGACCGGCCGGCGCAAGGTCCGCCTCGCCAACAACAAGGAGATCAGCGGCCTCGAGATCCAGCAGGAATACCTGTCGAAGGCGACCGAGTTCGTCGAGCGCCGGGGCGGCGACCAGACCGCCAAGCGGGTCGTCGAGCTGTGGGGCCGGGTGCTCCGGGCGATCGAGACCGGTGACCTCGAGCCGGTGTCGCGCGAGATCGACTGGGTGACCAAGCTGCGGCTGATCGAGCGCTACCAGGACAAGTTCGACCTCCCCCTGTCCCACCCCCGGATCGCGCAGATGGACCTCGCCTACCACGACCTGCGGCGTGGGCGCGGGCTCTACGGGCTGATGGAGAAGCGCGGCCAGGTCGACCGGGTCGCCACCGACCTGGAGATCTTCGAGGCCAAGGAGACCCCGCCGCAGACCACCCGGGCGCGGCTGCGCGGCGAGTTCATCCGGCACGCCCAGGAGAAGCGCCGCGACTTCACCGTCGACTGGGTGCACCTCAAGCTCAACGACCAGGCCCAGCGCACGGTCCTGTGCAAGGACCCGTTCCGGGCCTACGACGAACGGGTCGAGCGGCTGATCGCGAGCATGTGACGCGTCCGGGTAGTCTCTGGGCACCATGAGCGTCCACCACCAGCAGCGCGACGACGCGCCCGACGCCACGGCCGCACGCCGGGCCGGGCTGTCCATGCCCGAGACGCGCCCCGACGTGATCAAGCAGGGCTGGCTGCAGAAGCGCCGGCAAAAGGTGATCGAGGAAGTCGAGCGCAACCGCCGGGGCGACTACCGGGTGCCCACCTGGGTGCTGGCGGTCCTACTGGGCGCCGTGCTCGCCGGCTGGCTGTTGCTGATCTTCCTCAACGACTAGCTGGGCCGCGTGCCGGCCCGCGGCGGCCGCGGTGAGGAAATAGCCGTAGTCGGCGTCGAGGCCGCGGCCCATCGTCGACAGCGGCACGGGTGAGGCCCGCAGCGCCGCGTCGAGACCCTCGGTGGCCACCCGCACGATCCGGTGCCGCACCGACAGGTCGCCGAGCTGCGCCTCCACCCGGGCCGCCAGCCCCGGCGTCAGGCCGTCGGGCAGCGGCAGGTCGCAGGGTGCGAGCGCGACCCGCCCGTACGCCGTCAGGCTGTGGTGGGAGATCCCCTGGTGCCGCTCCCGTGGATCGGCCGCGGAGATCCGCAGCGCGCCGACCGCCCGGCCGCCCAGCACGCCGGTCGCGTTGACCGCCTCGCCGACCGCGACGCCGGAGAACGCCCAGGGCAGCCCCGCGCCCAGGTTGCCCGGCCCCTGCGCCACGATCGCGATGTCGGCGCCGAGCGCGTAGCGGGCCGCGAGCAGCCCGCTGTGGGTCGTGACCGACTCCAGGTCGCCGCCGAACGCCTGACCGACCGTGACCGTGCCGGCCAGCCGGTCGCGCAAGCCGTCGAGGGTGCGGGAGAACCACGCCGGCAGCGCGCCGCCGTCGGTCATCACGTAGGCGATCCGCGTGTCGGGGTGGTCGGCGTGGATGCCGGCGACCACCGCGGGCAGGGCCGAGTGCAGGTCGGCGGTGACCACCGGCATGCCGCCCAGCGTCTCGGCGGCCGCGATCGCGGCGTGGTGCGGCGACGACGGCTCCTCGACACCGCGCACGATCGCCTGCAACGGGGTGTAGCGGGCCTTGACCACGTGGCCGTCCATGCGGTCGGTGCCGGTGCCCGGCGGGTCGGCGGGCAACCGGTCGGGCAGCGCCACGACCAGCGCGTAGCCGCCGGTGCCGAGGCCCATCAACTGGGCGTTGACGTTGAGCAGCACCCGGTCGCCCGGCTCGGGCTCGCCGACCAGCGCGGGGTAGGCCAGGGCCCGGGTCACCGACCCGTCGACGGTGACCGACAGTTCCACGGCGCCGCGCCAGCGTCGCCGCACCTCCGCGACCACACCGGAGCGCCATCTGACCATGGCAGGAAAGGTTACCGGTCGTCCTCGTCGCGTCCCGCGCGGCGCCGGGTCGGGTCGAGGAACACGTAGCGGATCGACGGGTAGATGCTGATCAAGCGGCGTTCGGCCTCGTCGGCGGCGGCCTCGATGGCCGCCCCGGTTGCCGTGTCGTCGAAGTCGACCTTGGCGGCGACCAGCACGTCGTCGGGGCCGAGTTGCATGGTCAGCAACTGGTGGACGCGGTCGACGGTGGGCACCGCGGACAGTTCCTGGCGCAACCGCAGGTGCAGGCGGCGCGGGACGGACCGGCCGACCAGCAGCGAGACGTTGGCCGCCGAGAGGGTGGCCGCCACGATCAGCAGCAGCACGCCGATGCCGATCGACGCGACGCCGTCCCAGACCGGGTCGCCGGTGGCCTCGGTCAGGCCCAGGCCGGCGGCGGCCAGCGCGAGGCCGATCAGGGCCGCGCTGTCCTCGAGGAAGACCGCCTTGACGGCGGTGTCCGGGGTCGCCCGCAGGAAGCGGAAGGGCGAGGTGCGCCAGCGGGTGGCCTCGCCGCGCACCTGGCGCAGCGCCCGGTAGAAGGAGATGCCCTCCAGGACCGCCGAGACGGCCAGCACGATGTAGCCGACGATGAAGTCGCCGATGTCTTCACCGTGCAGGATCGTCTCGGTGCCGTGGTAGATCGAGAAACCGGCACCGGCGACAAAGGTGAACAGCGCGGCGATGAACGCCCAGACGTAGCTCTCCTTGCCGTAGCCGAAGGGGTGCCGGTCGTCGGGGTCCTTCGCGCCGCGCCGCAGCGCCGTGTAGAGCAGCACCTCGGTCGTGGTGTCGGCGACCGAGTGGGCGGCCTCGGAGAGCAGCGACGCCGAGCCGGTCAGCAGGCCGGCGACGAACTTCGCCACGGCGATCGCGAGGTTGGCGAGGCCGGCGATGATCACCGTGAGGACGGACTCCGACGCCTCGTCGTCCTGGTCGGGGATCGCGGCGTGCCCAACCTCGGGCTCGCCCTCCAGCTCCACGTCGTCGTAGTCGGACGGGCGGTCGGGGTCTTCCGAGGTCACGATGGTCAGGCTATGCCCCGCACGGGTGTGCGCACACGCGTACCAACACTGCTAGCGTCTTGGGAGTGTCGCGGACCCGCACCGAGCGCCTGGTCAACCTGGTGATCTGCCTGCTGTCCACGCGACGGTTCCTGACCGCCGCGCAGATCGCCGCGACCGTTCCCGGCTACGAACACGACCCCGAGGATCCCAAGGACCACGAGGCCTTCCAGCGCAAGTTCGAGCGCGACAAGTCCGAACTGCGTGAGCTGGGCGTTCCGCTCGAAACCGGGGTCGCCAGCGCCTTCGACACCGAGCCCGGCTACCGCATCGCGCGGCGCGACTACGCGCTGCCCGACATCCCGCTGGCGCCCGACGAGGCCGCCGCCGTGGGCATCGCCGGCCGGCTCTGGCAGCACGCCGGCCTGGCCGCCGCCGCGTCGTCGGGGCTGGCCAAGCTGCGCGCCGCCGGCGTCGACGTCGACCCGCAGGCGACCCTGGGCGTCGAGCCGATCGTCCGGGTCGACCCCACCTTCGCGCCGCTGACCGCGGCCGCCCGCGACCGGCGCACGGTGGCCTTCGACTACCGGGTGCCCGAGCAGGACGGCCCGACCAGCCGCCGCCTCCAGCCGTGGGGGGTGGTGTGCTGGCGGGGCCGGTGGTATGTGGTGGGCCACGACCTCGACCGCAACGCGCCGCGCTGCTTCCGGCTCTCCCGGGTGGTCGGCGGGGTCCGGCTCACCGGCCGGCCGGGCGCCTACCAGCCGCCCCGCGACCTCGACCTGATCAGCTACGTCGCCCGGTTCAGCGGGCCGATCGAGCGCACCGGCCGCACCACCGTGCTGGTCCGCAAGGGCCGGGCGGCCGGGCTGCGGCGCTGGGCGCAGGAGACGACGCCGGGGCCCGAGGTCGACCGGGTCGTGCTGCGCTACGCCGACGTTGACTTCATCGCCACCCAACTCGTCGGCTACGGCCCCGACGTGCGAGTGGTCGAGCCGCCCGAGGTGCGCGAAGCGGTGATCCAGCGACTCAAGGAGACCGCGGCCCGCCACGACACCCCGGTGCACGCATGAGCGAGCGAAGCGAGCGCAGCCGGCTCAGTGGCCTGCGGGCACGCCCCGCCGAGCGAAGCGAGGCGCACGCATGACCGCGCCGTTCGGGCGGGGGCCCGCGGTGCGGCCCAGTGCTGACCGGCTCGGTCGGCTGCTCAACCTCGTGCCCTATCTGCTCGCCCGGCCTGGCATCGAGGTGGCCCAGGCGGCCGGCGACCTGGGCGTGACCGAGCGCCAGCTCCGCGAAGACCTCGAGCTGCTGTGGGTCTGCGGGCTGCCCGGCTACGGCCCGGGCGACCTGATCGACATGGCGTTCGACGGCGACCGGGTGACGATCACCTACGACGCCGGCATCGACCGGCCGCTGCGGCTGACCCCCGACGAGGCGCTGGCGCTCGTCGTCGCGCTGCGGATGCTCGCCGAGACGCCGGGGATGGCCAACCGCGACGCGATCGAGCGGGCCCTGGCCAAGATCGAGAATGCCGCCGGCGACCTGGCCGACGCGCCGGTCGCGGTGCGGATGCCGGGCAGCGACGATCGGCTGGCCACGCTGCGCGGCGCCGTCGAGCGGGGCCGGGCGCTGCGGATCACCTACTACGCGCAGACCCGCGACCAGACCACCGAGCGGGTGATCGACCCGATCCGGCTGCTGATGGTCGAGGGCCGGGCCTACGTCGAGGCGTGGTGCCGGCGGGTCGAGGCGGTCCGGCTGTTCCGGGCCGACCGGATCGACGCGTTGGTCGAGCTCGACGAGCCGGCCGCGCCGCCGCACACCGCCGAGCTGCACGACGTCAGCGACGGGGTCTTCACGCCCGGCGCCGAGCTGCCGCTGGTCACCCTCAAGGTGGGCCGCGGCGGTCGGTGGATCACCGAGTACTACCCGTGTGAAGACGTGCGGCCCGACCCGGCCGAGCCCGACGAGTGGGTGGTCTCGCTGCGGGTCACCGACCTGGCCTGGGCGCAGCGCTTCGTGCTCGGCCTCGGCCCCGACGCGACGGCCGTGTCACCGCCCGAGCTGGTCGAGCGGGTGCGGGGCGCCGCCACGGCGGCTCTCGACGCGTACGCGGCGCCGGTCCCCGAAACCATCTAGGCTGTCCGCCGTGGTGCTCTGGATCGTGATCGGCGTTGCGGTGCTCGGCCTGCTCGTGCTGGCCCTGGCCGCCCGCGCGGTGCTCGCCCGCCTGCCCGAGCTGGCCCGCGCGCTGCGCCGGCTCGAAGACCGTCAGGCCAGGGCCCAGGCCCTCGGCGACGAGCTGGCCGTGTTGCAGGAGCGTGCGGAGTCGGTGCGGCAACAGACCGTGGTCACGCAGCAACGCATTGAAGTGATCAAGGCGGCTCGCGGTCGGGCGTGACGCCCTAATTGTCGGCGTCCTACCCGATGTCGACCAACCTTCACCGGCTATTGAGGTCTCCCGGGCAGTGGCGCGGGCCGGTGTCACCCGTAGGATAGTCACGTCACCCCGTTAGCTGATCGACTTTGGAGTTCCCATGGGCGCCGTCAGGCCTTGGCATATCGCCGTCCTCGTGGTCCTGCTGATTCTGCTCTTCGGCGCGAAGCGGCTTCCGGACGCGTCCCGCTCCCTCGGCCGCTCCCTGCGCATCATCAAGGCAGAGACGAAGGGCCTGGTCGACGACGGCAAGAGCGACGACGACCTCAACGAGAAGGCCGACGCGCAGGCCGCTCGCCAGCCACTTCCTCCGGTGCAGGCCTCGCCGCCGCCGGTCGTCGATCCGGTGCAGCGCTCGCGCGACGTGATCTGACGAGGGAGACCTCCTCCGGTCATGGCCGCCATCTCCCTGCGCCGTAAGGGGCCGACCGAGTTTCAGCGGGCCTCCGATGGCTCGATGACGCTGATCGAGCACATCCGCGAGCTGCGCAACCGGCTGTTCAAGGCGTCGCTGGCGCTGCTGGCCGGGCTCATCGTCGGCTACCTGCTCGCCGACTTCGTCTACGGCATCCTCAAGCAGCCTTACTGCGCGCAGTTCACCGTGCCCTGTGACCAGGTCAAGTTCCTGCAACTCGGCGCGGCCGACGGCTTCCTGCTCAAGCTCAAGCTGTCGCTGTGGATCGGCCTGATCGTCGCGTCGCCGGTCTGGCTCTACCAGCTCTGGGCGTTCATCGCGCCGGGGCTGCACCGCCACGAGCGCAAATACGCCTACTTCTTCGTCGCCCTGGCGGCGCCGCTGTTCATGGCCGGCGCCGTGCTGGCCTACTTCGTCGTTGCCAAGGGCCTGCACTTCCTTTTGCAATCGGGCGTCACCGGCGTGGAGCAACAGCTCGAGGTCACCCGCTACATCTCGTTCGTCACCAACATGCTGCTCATCTTCGGGGTGGCGTTCGAGTTCCCGCTCATCGTCCTGATGCTCAACTTCGTCGGCGTGGCGAGCGCGAAGCGGCTGCTCAGCTGGTGGCGGGTCGCCGTTTTCGTGTTCTTCCTGTTCTCCGCCGTCGTCACGCCGACGCCGGACCCGTTCGGCATGACCGCGCTCGGCGCCTGCCTCAGCCTGCTCTACTTCGGCGCGGTCGGCATCGCCTTCGTCAACGACCGGAGGCGTGGGCGCGGCAAGGAGATCTACGCCGGCCTCGACGACGACCAGATCTCGCAGCTCGAAGACGACCGCGAGCCGGTCGGCGCGGGTGCGCCGGTCGAGCCGATCGGCCCGGTGGCCGCACCGCTGCCGATCGACCGCCGGTTCGACGACGACATCACCTGATCTGGATGATCCACAGGGGCCCTGCCTGCGTGTAGGGTGCCGCCGTGAAGATCGACGGGCCGCTCTCGGTGCTGGCCAACCCCACTGCGGGACGAGGTCGGCACCGGGGGCTGCTGCCCGTCGTGCTGGAGCGGCTGCGCGGCACCGGCCGCCCGGTCGAGGTGCTCGACGCGCACACCGCCGATGAGGCCCGGGCCGCCTGCGCGGCCGCGGTCGCCGGCGGTGCCGCCGCGCTCGTCGTGGTCGGCGGCGACGGCACCGTCCATCTGGCTCTACAGGCGCTCGCCGGCTCCGGGGTGCCGCTCGGCATCGTTCCGGCCGGCACCGGCAACGACTTCGCCGTCGCCGCCGGCTTCACGGCCGAACCGCACGCCGCCCTCTCGAAGATCGTCGCGGCCGTCACCTCCGCGAGTGACACCGAGGTCGACCTGGCCCGGCTCACCGCCGCCGACGGCACGGTCCGCTGGTTCGGCGGGGTGCTCGCGGCTGGCTTCGACGCGATCGTCAACGAACGCGGCAACCGGATGCGCTGGCCGCGCGGCCCGATCCGCTACGACCTGGCGATCCTGGTCGAGTTGGCCCGGCTGCGCGCCCGGCACTACCGGATCAGCCTCGACGGCGTCGTTCAGGAACGCGACGCGGTGCTGGTCGCGGTGTCCAACGGCGGCAGCTACGGCGGCGGCATGCGGATCGGCCCCGACGCCGACCCGACCGACGGACTGCTCGACGTCACCGTGGTCGGGCCGATCAGCCGCACGACGCTGGTGCGGGTCAAGCCCCGGATCTACGCCGGCACCCACGTGACCCACCCCGCGGTCAGCACCTATCGCGCCACGAGCGTCGAGATCGAAGCGGAGGGCATCATCGGGTACGCCGACGGCGAGCGCGTCGCGGCCCTGCCGGTGCGGGTGGACTGCGTACCCGGTGCGCTCCGGGTTCTGCGGGCTAACGCCGGCTGAGCGCGACCGCGGCCGCCAGTCCGTTGATGGTGCCGGGGTCACCGGCGGGCAGCACCAGGGCGGCCAGCCCGGCGCGCACGGCACCGGCGTCGGCCGGCGTGTCGCCGACCATCAGCGCCCGCTCCGGATCGACGCCGAGCGCACCGCAGGCCCGCAGGAAGATCGCCGGGTCCGGTTTGCAGCGGCCGACCTCGTAGGAGAGCACGAACGCGTCGACGAGTTCGGCCAGCCCCCAGGCCTCGAAGTGCGGCCGGATGTCGAAGCCGACGTTGCTGACGACGGCCACCGGCACCCCGGCGGCGCGCAGCGCCTTCAGAGACTCGGCCGTGTCGGCGTAGGGGAGCCAGCCGTCGGCGCCGAGCAACCGGTCGTAGAGGGCGTCGGCCAGACCCTCGATGTCGGTGTTGACGGTCTCCGCGAGCCCGACGTAGGCCGCGCGGTGCGCGTGCGGGTAGAGGTCGCGGTCGGCCCACACCTCGGCCAGGTGCACGGGCACCCGGTGCGGCAACGGCCCACCGGCCCGTCCCGCGGTGACCAGGCGGTCGGCGAGCACGGTCGCCTTACCCCGATCGAGGGTGGCACCGCAGGCCACGGCGGCGGCGGCGACCCACGCGACCGGGTCCTCCACCTGCGCGAGGGTGCCGTGGAAGTCGAAAAGCACCGCCTCCACGGGGTAGCGGCCCTGGTGGGCCGGGCCGTCGGGCGCACGTGGACTGGGCGGCTCCACATGTTCTGGCAATGGCACGCCGAGGACCTTACCTACGACCTACCTGGCGGGTCCCGCACGGCCTACCGCGTCGGCGCGGCGCGCACGCCGTAATCTTGGATACATGTCGAGCCCTGCCGAGCGCTACTCCGCCGCGCGCCGCCGGGCCGCCCGGGCCAGCGCGTTTCCGGCCCTGGAAGAATTCGCCCTCGGTCTCGGCTTTGACCTCGACGACTTCCAGCGGGAAGCCTGCGAGGCGCTGGAGCGCGGCAGCGGCGTGCTGGTGTGCGCGCCGACCGGTGCCGGCAAGACCGTCGTCGGCGAGTTCGCCGTGCACCTGGCCCTGGCCAAGGGCGGTGGCGAACCGGACACGCCGCCCAAGAAGTGCTTCTACACCACCCCGATCAAGGCCCTGTCCAACCAGAAGTTCCACGACCTGGTCGAGCGGCACGGCGCAGCGAACGTCGGCCTGCTGACCGGTGACAACGCGATCAACGGCGACGCGCCCGTGGTGGTGATGACCACCGAGGTGCTCCGCAACATGCTCTACGCGGGTTCCCCAACCCTCACCGGCCTGGCCTACGTCGTGATGGACGAGGTGCACTACCTGGCCGACCGCTTCCGCGGTGCGGTGTGGGAAGAAGTGATCATCCACCTGCCGGCCTCAGTGACATTGGTCTCACTCTCGGCCACCGTCTCCAACGCCGAAGAGTTCGCCGACTGGCTGGTCACCGTCCGCGGCCAGACCGACGTCATCGTCAGCGAGCACCGCCCGGTCCCGCTCTGGCAGCACATGCTGGTCGGCCGCCGGATGTTCGACCTGTTCCACGACGCCGACGCGGCCAAGAAGCACGACGTCCACCCCGAGTTGCTGCGCTACTCGCGGGAGATGCTGCGCCGGCTGGAGATGGGCCGCGACACCTACGGCGGCAGCCGGGGCGGCCGGTCGCCGCGCTGGAAGGGCCCGCTGCGGGCCGAGGTGATCGAGCGCCTCGACCGGGAAAACCTGCTGCCCGCCATCATGTTCATCTTCAGCCGGGCCGGCTGCGACGCCGCCGTCCAGCAGTGCCTGGCCGCCGGGCTGCGGCTGACCAGCCCCGACGAGCGGCTCGAGATCCGCCGCATCGCCGAGGAGCGGATCACCGCCATTCCCGGCGAAGACCTGTCGGTGCTGGGCTACTGGGAGTGGCTCGACGGCCTGGAGCGTGGCCTGGCCGCACACCACGCCGGCATGCTGCCCGCGTTCAAGGAGGTCGTCGAGGAGCTCTTCGTCCGCGGCCTGGTCAAGGCCGTGTTCGCGACGGAGACGCTGGCGCTGGGCATCAACATGCCGGCCCGCTGTGTCGTGCTCGAACGCCTGGTCAAGTTCAACGGCGAGGCACACGTCGACCTGACGCCCGGCGAATACACCCAGCTCACCGGCCGCGCCGGCCGCCGCGGCATCGACATCGAGGGCCACGCGGTCGTGGTCTGGACGCCGGAGGTCGACCCGCGGCACGTGGCCGGGCTGGCGTCGACCCGCACCTACCCGCTACGGTCCAGCTTCCGGCCGTCCTACAACATGGCCGTCAACCTGGTCGGCACGGTCGGCGCCGACCGCGCCCGGTCGCTGCTGGAGGCGTCGTTCGCACAGTTCCAGGCCGACCGGTCGGTGGTCGGGCTGGCCAAGCAGGTGCAGCGCAACGAGGAGACCATCGCGCAATACGGCGAAGAGGTCACCTGCAGCCGCGGCGACTTCGACGAATACTTCGACCTGCGGATGCAGATCGGCGAGCGCGAGCGCGCGCTGGCCCGGCAGGGCCAGTCGCAGCGCCGGGCCCAGGCGGTGTCGGCGTTGGAGCGCCTGCGGATCGGCGACGTGATCCGGGTGCCGTCCGGCCGCCGCGCCGGCCTCGCGGTGGTGCTCGAGCCCGGCACCGGCGGCTTCGGCGACCCGCGCCCGCTGGTGCTCACCCAGGACCGCTGGGCCGGCCGGGTGACGTCGGCCGACTTCACCACGCCGGCCGAGGTGCTGGCCCGGATCCGGGTGCCCAAGCATTTCAACCACCGCAACCCGTCGGCCCGGCGCGACCTGGCCGCCGACATCACCGGCACGGGCCTCGACCGGCACAGCCGCCGCGGCCGCCGCGCCCGCGGCACCGGGGAAGACACCCACCTGGTCGAGCTGCGCGACAAGCTGCGCAAACACCCGTGCCACGCCTGCCCCGACCGCGAGGAGCACGCCCGGTGGGCCGAGCGGCGCCGCCGGCTGCTGCTCGACACGGAAGAACTGCGCAAGCGGGTCTCGTCTCGCACGGGCTCGCTGGCCCGCACGTTCGACCGCGTCTGCGGGCTGCTGACCGCGCGCGGCTATCTGAGCGAGAACGGCGAGGTCACCGAGAACGGCCGGATGCTGTCCCGGATCTGGTCGGAGGCCGACCTGCTGGTCGCCGAGTGCCTCCGGCGCGGGGTGTGGGACGCGCTGACCCCCGACGAGCTGGCGGGTGCGGTGTCGGTCGTGCTCTACGAGGCGCGCCGCGAGAACGACGAGCGGGCGTCGGTGCCACGCGGCCCGATCACCGAAGCGATCGACGAGACCGTGAAGACCTGGGTCGAGATCGAGGCCGACGAGGCCGCCAACGGCGTAGACCGCACGCGCGAGCCCGATCTGGGCTTCGTCTGGCCGATCGTGCGGTGGGCCCGGGGCGAGGCACTGGCCAAGGTCCTGGCCAGCGGCCACAACCTCGACGGTGACATGCCGGCCGGCGACTTCGTCCGCTGGGCCCGCCAGGTGGTCGACCTGCTCGGCCAGATCGCCGACGCCGGCGGCGCGTCCACGACCGTGCGGTCTACCGCCCGCCAGGCCATCGGCGCCATCAACCGCGGCGTCCTGGCCTACATCAACGCCTAGGCACGTCGTCCGCGGCGAAGAACTCGGCCAGCGCCGGCGCGATGGCCGCGGGGTCGACGTTGTGGGGTTGGCCGTGCAGCGTGCGGTGCCGCGCATCGGGTAGGGCGTCGGTGACCGCGCGCGCGGCGTTGCTGAGCCATGGGGTCGTGCCACCGTCGAGCACCAGCGTCGGAATGGTGACCGCGGCGATGCGGCTGGTGGGCAACGAGAAGTCGCCGGTGAGCATCGCGTCGTGGACGAGGGTCGGCGCGAGGTCTTCCATCGCCGGCCAGAACGGTGACTGGCGCATCGGGCTGACGAACTCCGCGGGCAGGTTGGCGGCTCTGGTGAAGAACAGCTCGAGCATGTCGCCCCGGCGGTCGGCGGCCAGCAGCTCGGTGAGCTGCTGAAGGTAGTCCGCAGGCACCGGCGGGCGGCTGTCATCGACGATGTAGGGCGGCTCCCAGACCACCAGTCTGGTGATGGCCAGGCCGCGGGCGGCCGCCTCGAGGGCGATGATCCCGCCGCCGGACGTGCCGTAGACAGACGCGGATCCGCCGGCCGCGGTGATGAGGGCGGCCAGATCCTCGAACTCCCGGTCGACGGTGTAGGGAGCCGTGTCGCCGCTGTCGCCGTGCCCGCGACGGTCGTAGTTGAAGACGCTGAACGACGGCGCCAGCAGGTCGGCGACCGCGGTGTTGACCACCCGGGTGGTCGGGCCGCCGCCGATGAGGATGACCGCCGGGCCCTCCCCAACCTGGTCGTAGGCGATGGAGGTGCCGTCCTTCGAGGTCACTTCGCTCATGATCGGTGCCTGCCTCTCAAGGTCGCGTGGTGCCGGGCGTGAGGTTGATCGCTATGCCGTCGACGACGATCCGCAAACCGTGCTCGAAGGAGGCATCACCGTCGCCGCTGTCACGGATGGCGGCCGCCAGGATGGGCGTGGCTTCGAACAGGTCCGTGGGTGACCCATCGACGTGGCGCTGCTGCAGGGCTTGTTCTTCGAGCACGAATCCGTTGACGAAGCGGGTGAGGGTTCCGATCGCCAGCAGCGCCTGCGCCGGGGTGAACCCGCACTCCACCAGTGATCCGAGTTCGGCTTCGAATTTGCCGATGAGTTCGGGCCCGGGTCGGGTGCCGGCCACGAGTCGGGCTCCGTCCCGGTGCGACAACAGGATCGCCCGACGCTCGCGGCCACGCCGGGCGAACCAGTCCTGCCAGGACTCACCGTGGCGTGGCGGCCCGAAATGCTGACGCGACTGCAACGTCTGCGCCATCTCGTCGAGCAGTGCCCGCTTGTCGCGGAAATGCCAGTAGAGGGCGGGATTCTGCACGCCGAGGCGCGCGGCGAGCCGGCGGACGGTCACCCCGTCGAGCCCTGCCTCGTCGAGCAACTCCAACGCCGAAGTGACGATCTCTTCGCGATCCATGCGGGCACCCCAGACTTCGATCGATTGACACCTTAGCACTGCTAAGGCTACGTTGGGCCCCTCGCCACTTAGCGATGCTAAGGAGAGATCATGTCCACTGTCGCCACCACCTCCCGCACGACGCGACACCTACTGTCCGGCGGCCTGGTCGCGCCACTGTTCGTGCTGGTGATGCTCGTCGACGGCATCGTCCAACCCGGCTACCGGTCCTTGCACCACTACGGCAGCGAGCTCAGCCTGGGCCGCTTCGGATGGATCCAGATCGCCAACTTCCTCATCACCGGGCTGGCGTTGTGCGCTTTCGCGGTCGGCTTGCGCGGAGCGATACCCAGCGGACCGGGATCCCGGTCGGCGCCGGTCCTCGCCGGCATCTGCGGGGTCGGGCTCCTGGTCGCCGGGATCTTTTCCACGGATCCGACTCCGGGCTACCCCGTCGGCGGCATCGTGCCGGAACACCCCACGTTGCACGGCCAGATCCACGGCTACGCGCCCATGGCGGTGTTCCTGTCACTCGCGGCGCTCATCTTCGTGATGGCCCGGCGGTTCGCCAAGGACCCGGCGCTGCGCGTCTGGATGTGGTGCAGCATCGCCGCCGGGATCCTCGTGCCGGCAACCTTCATCGCCAGTGCCGCCCTGTATGACTTCGCGACCCAGACGGGGCACTATCACGGCCTCTTCCAGCGCATCAGCCTGGCCATCGGCTTCGGCTGGCTGGGAGCGCTCGCGCTCCACCTGCGGGGCGAGCGGCCGCTACGCGGTTAGCCGGCGTTGCTGATCGCGTCGACCAGGCGGCGGCAGGGGCCGGCCAGGTTCCACTTCTCGGCCAGGGCCAACAACTTGTCGCCGTCGGCCGGTGCCGCGGGCAGGGCTGGGTCGACGGCGGGTAGCTCGACGTCGCGGGCCACCTTGACCACCGTCGGGGCGACGGCGAGATAGTCGCGGGCGCCGTCGAGCTTGCCGCGCAGGCCGGGCGCGAATCCTGACTTCGGGTCGTCGAGGGCGGCCAGCATCGCGTCGAGGGTGCCGTAGCGGCTGATCAGGCGGGCCGCCGTCTTGTCGCCGACGCCGGCGACACCGGGCAGGCCGTCGCTCGGGTCGCCGCGCAGCGCCGCGAAGTCGGCGTAGCCGGCCGCCGGGACGCCGTATTTCGCCTCGACCGCCGCGTTGTCGCAGTCTTCGAGCTTGCCGACGCCGCGTCCGCAGTAGAGCAGGCGGACCGGCTTCTGGTCGTCGATGAGCTGGAACAGGTCGCGGTCGCCGGAGGCCACCTCGACCGGGCCGGGCTGCGTGGTGGCCAGGGTGCCGATCACGTCGTCGGCCTCGTAACCCTTGGCGCCGATCGCCGGGATGCCGACCGCGGCCAGCACCTCGAGGATCAGCGGCACCTGGGCCTCGAGGTTGTCGGGCACGACCTCGGTCGACGGGCCGCCGCCGGGTGCCAGCCGATGCGCCTTGTAGGACGGGATCAGCTTGACCCGCCACGCCGGCCGCCAGTCGTAGTCGAGGGCGCAGACGATCCGGTCGGGCCGGCGGGTCCGGATGAGCTGGGCGACCATGTCGAGGAAGCCGCGGACCGCGTTGACCGGGCTGCCGTCGGGCGCCTGGGCGGCCGACTCCGGGATGCCGAAATAGGCCCGGAAGTAAAGACTCGCCGAGTCAACGAGCAACAGCGGTCGCTTGGTCATCGTCACACTCTGCCACGCCCTCGATCGCAGGGCGGACGGGGCCCTTGGCCGGGGCGGGGTGGCGGCGGGCGTCGAACAGCGCGACCGACAGGGCTGTCAGTGCGAGCAGGCCGCCGACCAGGGCGAGCGGGCGGGCGCCGGCCGAGGGGAGCAGCGCGCCGCCGAGCAGCGAGCCGCTCGCGATGCCGGCGTTGAACGCCGAGCCCATGCCGGCCGAGGCGACGTCGGTGTTGCCGGGCGCGAGTTGCAGCGTGCGGCCCTGCACCGCGGCGGCCAGCGCGCTGAAGCCCAGGCCGGCGAGCGCGAGCAGGCCCACGGTGAGCGGCTTGACCGGGCCGAACGCGTAGAGCAGCAGGAGCGTGCCGCCGACCAGCGCGAGCGGCGCGGCGATCGCGACCACCGGGCGGCTGTCGATGAACCGGCCGACGATCATCGTGCCGAGCACGCCGGCGGCGCCGGAGACCAGCAGCAGCACCGACAGCGACGACGCCGGGAAGCCGGTCACGTCGAGCAGGAACGGGGTGATGTAGGTCTGCGCCGTCAGGTAGCCGGTGATGCCGACGGCGGTGACCACCAGCAGCGTGCGATAGCCACGCGGGTCGGGCGCGGTGCCCCGGGCGGCGCCGCCGTCGGCCGGTGCGAACGAGGGCAGCAGCGCGGTGACCACGATGCCGGTGAGCAGGCCGACCACCGCCATCACCGCGAACGCCGTGCGCCAGCCGGCCTGCTGGCCGATCCAGGTGCCGAGCGGGACGCCGAGCACCGGCGCGAGCGCGGGGCCGACCGAGAACCGGGCGACGATGCGGCCGCGCACGTCGGCCGGGAACAGACCGGTCACAGTGGACCCGATGACCGACCAGAACAGCGCCTGGGTGGCGGCCGTCGCCAGCCGGGCGCCGGCCAGCAGCCAGTAGCTGTGTGCGAACGCCGACAGGGCGGTGGCCAGGGTGAACACCACGAAGGTGCCGGCCAGCAGGCGGCGGCGGGGGATCCGCTTGGTCAGGTGGGCGAGCGGCAGCGAGGCGATGACCACGACGAACGCGTAGCCGGTGACCAGCAGCCCGACCGCCGATCTGGACCGATGTAGATCCGGCGCGATGAGCGTGAGCAGGCCGATCGGCAGCAGCTCGGTGGTCACGTAGGCGAACGCGGCCAGGGAGAGTGCGACCAGGGCGGCCGTGGCCCGGGCGGGGGAGAGCTGCGGTGCCATCGGAGCCTCCAAAGTGTCGCCACCAAAACGCGCAACGG
Source organism: Asanoa ferruginea (assembly GCF_003387075.1). Taxonomy (NCBI): domain Bacteria; kingdom Bacillati; phylum Actinomycetota; class Actinomycetes; order Micromonosporales; family Micromonosporaceae; genus Asanoa; species Asanoa ferruginea. The sequence continues at coordinate 8,019,408 of NZ_QUMQ01000001.1, read as the reverse complement.
TGGTAGCATATCGAACATGGTCGCAGAAGGCATCACCGATTTGCCATTGGTCGCCGGCCATCCGGTGTTGGACCTGGTCAACACAGTGGAGCCGCGCGGCGACGGGCCACCCGAGCGGGATCATCTGGGTTCGCCGCACGACCTATTGGTGTGGGCCGGGCGCGCTGGCATCGTCGGCACGGAAGAGGCGGCCCGGGTCGGCACGGCCTGGTCCGCCGACGCGAAGGCCGCCCAACACGCCCTGAGCGTGGTGCGCGACCTGCGCGAGACCGTCTACGGCGTGCTGGTGCGCGGCGCCGGCGCCGACCCGCTGCTGGGCTGGTGGCGCGACGCGCTGGGCCGGGCTGAGCTGGCCGCGGCGAAGGACCATCCGGTCGAGATCGTGGTCGAGGGCGACGCCACGCTGGTCACCGACCGGTTGGTGCTCGCGGCGGCCGACCTGCTGACGACCCTCGACCGTGCGGCGCTGAGCGAGTGCCCGCTGCCGGAGGGCGGCTGTGGCTGGCTGTTCCTCGACCACAGCCGCAACCACTCTCGGCGCTGGTGCGCGATGGCCGACTGCGGCGCGCGGGCCAAGGCCCGCCGGCTGACCGAGCGCCGCCGCGCCGTCAGGAGTGGCGCCGGGCCAGCGAGACGGCGGGGCGTTCCTGCTCCGGACGGGGCGGGGGAGCACCGCGCCAGCGGAGCACGCCGTGATACATGATGGTCACGCAGGCCGCCGCGTTGGCAAACGAGGCGAGCACGTCGGTCGGGTGGTGCATGCCGCGATAGAGCCGGGTCAGCGCGACGCCGACCGGGATCAGCACGAAGATGGTCCAGACCAGCGTCTCCCAGCGCCGGTCGGTGGCGCGCAGCGCGAAGAGCAGCGCCAGCCCGCAATAGAGGGTGGCGGCGGCCGACGTGTGGCCCGACGGGAAGCTGGACGTGGGTGGCGAGACGTCCATGTGCACGACGTCGGGGCGCGGCCGGTCGATCACCAGCGTGGTGCACAGGAAGATCAGCGCCTGTGCCGCGACCGCCGACGCGAGGAAGATCGGCTCGCGCCACGGGCGGCGGGTGACCAGCAGGATCGCCACGGCCAGCGTGCACACGCCGATCACCGACCAGGTGTCGGCGATGGTGCTGAACACCAGCGACGCGGCGGTCAAGGTGCCGGAGCGGGCCGCCTCGAGCGACTCGTTGACCCGGTCCTCGACGGTCAGGGGCCACCAGCCGTCGGCGACCTTGGTGATGAACAGCCCGAAGGCCACCATCAGCGCGTAGAGCGCGACGAGCGGGAGCAGCACACGGAGCAGAACCTGGCGCATGGCAGGTGTCCTTACCCGTTCGCGCCGCCCGGCACTCCCAATGCCGCCGGTGACTCCGCGCCGGGGACCAGCAGCCGGGGCGCGCCGCCGCCGCCGGCCGGCACCGACCACACGTCGGGGCGGCCGTCGGCCTGGCGCAGGGTGTAGGCGACGGTGCGGTCGTCGAGCCACGCGGGCTGATCGTCGACGCTCGCGGTTTCGGCCAGCGGGGTCACCGCCAGCGTCGCGAGGTCGAGCACCGACAGCCGCCAGCCCTTGGTCGGGTCGCCTTCGATCGCGCGCTTGAACGCGATCCGGCTGCCGTCCGGTGACAGTGACGGGCACTCGACGTTGGTGGTGACCGGGCGCAGCGTGCGCGCCGCGACGTCGCCGGCCATCAGGTAGCGCTGGCCGCCGGACGACATCGTGGCGTAGAAGGTGTTGTCGTCGGCCGCGAACGTGACGCCCCAGAAGTTGCGGTCGGCCGCGCGCGCCGGCACCGTGAACTCCTCCAGCGACGGCACCAGCGTGCCGGTGCGGGTGTCGAGGATGCCGGTGCGGGTCGAGAAGCCGCCGCTGTTGTAGGAGTCGCCGCCCACGAACGTGGTCCAGGCGACCATCCGTCCCGATGCGGAGACCCGGGCCCGGTTGGGCAGGCCGGGAATGTCGACGGACCGCACGGTGGTCAAGGTCCGATCAAGAACCTGCAGCTGGTACGCCCACGGCGTCGCCTGTCGCAGGCAGACTCCGGTGCCACCGGCGGCGTACGCCCGGACGCACTCGACCGCGGAGACGGTGCGCGGGCCGGCGGGGTCCATCATGGACACCGTCGCCAAGTGCCGGTCGGTCACCGTCAACAGCACCGGTGCGGCGTCGAGCGTGACCGGTGCCGTCGCGCCGACCGCGGGCGTGCGGGACGCGGCGGCGGTCCGGATGTAGAGCACCGCCGCCGTGGCCAGCACGACGACGACTGCCAGCAGCGTGAAGACCCGTACCCGTAAGCTCATGCGGCTTGTCCCTTGTGGAATAGCAGGCCCGCGGTGACCCCGCCGGCGACGACCGCGACGAGCGCCGCGGCGAGCACCGCCGCCGTCGGTCCCCAGGCGGCCCAGGCGAGCCCGAACAGCACCGACGACACCAGGTAGGCCAGCGCCTGCCCGGTCTGCACCAGCGCCAGGCCGGTCGCCCGCAACGTGTCCGGCAGCACCGGCCCGGCCAGTGCCATCAGCACCCCGTCGGTCGCCGCGTAGAACAGGCCGTAGGCCCCCAGCGCGGCCACCAGCAGTGCCCAGCCACCGACCGGCGCGGCCAGCAGCAGGTAGGTGAGCGCCAGCGCGGCATAGCCGGCGAGCAGCACCGGCCGCCGCCCGATCCGGTCGGCGAGCACGCCCAGCGGCGCGGCCAGCAGCAGATAGCCCAGGCTGGTGCCGACCGCGAGCAGTGGGAACCAGACCAGCCCGAGTTCGGTGCGGCGTTGCAGCATCAGGTAGACGAAGCCGTCGCCGATCGTCGCGACGCCGAGCAGCGTCGCGGCCAGCAGCAACCGGCGCAGCCCGGCCACCCGCAGCAGCGCGGCCGCGTCCCGCAACCCGGGCCGGGGCGCCGCGACCGGCGCGACGACAGCGCGTTCGCGCACGAAGAGCACGAGCACCGCCACACCGAGGACCGCCACGCAGAAACTGGTCACGAAGACCGCGTCGTAGGACTGGCCCGAACCGGCCAGCACCGCCAGCGCGACCAGCGGCCCGAGGAACGCGCCGACCGCGTCCATCGTCCGGTGCACCCCGAACGCCCGCCCGAGCGCCGACGGCGGAGTGGAGAGCGTGATCAGCGCGTCCCGCGGCGCCGTGCGCAGTCCCTTGCCCATCCGGTCGACCGCGACCACGAAGCCGATCCCGGTCAGCGACCGCCCGGCGGCCAGCAGCCCGAGCTTGGCCACGGCCGACAGCGCGTAGCCGAGCCCGGCGAGTGCCTTGCGGGCCCGGATCCGGTCCGCGACATAGCCGCCGACGATCCGCAGCACGGCGGTCGCGCCGGTGTAGACGCCGTCGACGACCCCGTACGCCAGCGGGCTCAGGTTGAGGCCCAGCACCAGGTAGAGCGGCAGCACGGCGGTGACCATCTCGGCGGAGACGTCGGTGACCAGACTGACGGTGCCGAGCGCGACGACGTTGCCCGCCACGAACGCCCGGCCGCGCGCCCGAGGACCGGCGGTACGGTCGATCGTGGAGAGGTACACGTCGAACACCCTCTATGCCGGATCGCAGCGGGACAACCGTCGGCGGGTGAACAGATCGGATGCCCGGCGTTCACCCGTACGACGAGAGCTTGTTCATTCATGACCGTAGATTCCTGTGCCATGCGCATCCGGATCCTGGCCGGCGCCGCCACGGCGACCGTTCTGGCCGGCGTCGTCATCGCCGCCGTCCTCAGCCCGACCACTCCCGCCTCGGCGGCCACCAGCACGTTCCGGCCCGTCGCCGACACCTACGTGCAGACCGACACGGCCTCGACCAACTACGGCACGTCGACCCAGATCGTCGTCGACAACGACCCGGTACGCCGGCTGTTCCTACGTTTCACGGTCAGCGGCGTCAGCGGCACCGTCTCGAGCGTGAAGCTGCGGCTGCGCACGATCAGCGGCAACGATGGCAGCAACAACGGCGGCACCTTCCGCGCGATGTCGAACACCACCTGGTCGGAGACCGGCACGACGTGGAACAACCAGCCCGCGATCGACGGCGCCACGGTCGGCTCGATCGGCAGCGTCACGGCCGACGGGTGGTACGAGGTCGACGTCACCAGCGTGGTGAAGGGCAACGGCACGTTCAGCTTCGGCGCGACGTCGAGCAGCACCGACGGCGCCTACTACGACGCGCGGGAGAGCGGCACCGACGCGCCGCAACTCGTGGTCACCACCGGCACGACCACGACACCGCCGCCGAGCGGCGACCCGGTGCTGGTCGGCGCCGGTGACATCGCCACCTCGGGCTCCGGCGACAGCGCGACCGCGGCGTTGGTCAACGGGATCTCCGGCACGGTGTTCACCACCGGCGACAACGTCTACGACAACGGCACGGCCAGCGAGTTCAACAGCTACTACCAGCCGACCTGGGGCGCCTTCAAGTCGCGGACCCGGCCCGCGCCGGGCAACCACGACTACAACACCTCGGGCGCCACCGGTTACTACGGCTACTTCGGATCGCAGGCCGGCCCGTCGGGCCAGGGTTACTACTCCTACAACCTCGGCAACTGGCACATCGTCTCGCTCAACTCCAACATCAGCATGACGTCGAGCTCGGCCCAGGTGACCTGGCTGCGCAACGACCTGGCCGCCAACACCCGGCCCTGCACGCTGGCCTACTGGCACCACCCGCTGTTCACCTCGGGCGCCAACCACGCGCCGTCGTCGTCGACCCGCCCGCTCTACCAGGCGCTCTACGACGCCAACGCCGACGTGGTCGTCTGGGGCCACAACCACCAGTACGAGCGGTTCGGCCCGATGAACCCCAGCGGCGGCGCCGACAGCGCCCGCGGCCTGCGCTCGTTCGTGGCCGGCATGGGCGGCGCCGACCACTACGGCTTCGGCACGATCCAGCCCAACAGCCAGGCCCGCAACAGCGACACGTTCGGCGTTCTCAAGTTCACCCTGCACAGCAACTCGTACGACTGGCAGTTCGTGCCCCAGTCCGGCAAGACCTACGCCGACAGCGGAACAGGTGCTTGCCATTGAGCTAGTGTCGGGAATGTCATGACTGTTCCCGAGCTGAGCAGCACCGTCCGCCTCATGGTCAACGGGGCGCCACACACGCTCGCGGTCGACAACCGCACCACCCTTCTCGACCTGCTCCGCGACCGGCTCGACCGGCCGGGCACCAAGAAGGGCTGCGACCACGGGCAGTGTGGCGCCTGCACGGTGCTGCTCGACGGCCGCCGGGTCAACTCGTGCCTGCTGCTCGCGGTCGCCGTCGACGGCCGCGAGGTGACCACCGTCGAGGGCCTGGCCGACGACGAGCCACACCCGATGCAGGCGGCGTTCCTCGCGCACGACGCCTTCCAGTGCGGCTACTGCACACCCGGCCAGATCTGCTCCGCGATCGGCATGCTCGACGAGTTGGCCGCCGGCTGGCCCAGCGTGGTCAGTGACGGCGTCGGGCACCTCGACGACGCGGAGATCCGCGAGCGGATGGCGGGCAACATCTGCCGGTGCGGCGCCTACGTCAACATCGTCGCGGCGATCCGCGAGGTCGCCGGGGGCGACTGACGATGCGGGAGTTCGCCTACGCCCGGGCCCGCGACGTCGACAGCGCCGTCGCGCTGGTCGCCGACAACCCGGGCGCCCGCTACCTGGGCGGCGGCACCAACCTGGTCGACCTGATGAAGCTCGGCGTCGAGCGCCCGGACCTGCTGGTCGACGTCACCGGGCTGCCGCTCGATGAGGTCTCCGAGGACGACGGCGGTGGCCTGCGGGTCGGCGCCGAGGTGCGCAACAGCGACCTCGCCGCGCACCCGCTGGTCCGGCACCGCTACCCGATGCTCAGCGAGGCGCTGCTGTCGGCCGCCTCCGGCCAGTTGCGCAACGTCGCGACCACCGGCGGCAACCTGATGCAGCGCACCCGCTGCGGCTATTTCACCGATCCGGCCAAAGCGTGCAACAAGCGGGTGCCCGGCTCCGGCTGCCCGGCCATCGAGGGCCTGCACCAGAATCTGGCCATCCTCGGCGCGTCCGACCACTGTGTCGCCACCCATCCGTCGGACCTGGCGGTCGCCCTGGCCGCGCTCGACGCCCGGGTGCTGGTGCACGACCTGGCCGGGCCGCGCGAGGTCCCGCTCGACGACTTCTACCGCCCGGTCGGCGACCGCCCCGACCGCGAGGTCAACATCCGCGACGGCACGCTGGTCACCGGCATCGTGCTGCCGCCGCCGGTCGCCGGCCGGTCCCACTACCGGAAGGTCCGCGAGCGGGCGTCGTACGCGTTCGCGATCGGCTCGGTCGCCGCGCTGCTGGCCATCGAGGCCGACCGGGTGAGCGAGGTGCGGATCGCCCTCGGCGCGGTGGCCTCGCACCCCTGGCGGGCCAGGGTGGCGGAGCGGTCGGTGCACGGCGGCCCGGCCACCGCGGCCGCGTTCGAGGTCGCCGCCGAAGCGGAACTCGACGCCGCGCGCCCGCTACGCGACAACGCCTACAAGGTGCCGCTGATCCGCGACCTCATCGTCGCGGTGCTCACCGAACTGGCCGGCCGATGACCCGCACCTGGCAGACCGCGCCGGCCGTCGGCCACCCGCTGACCCGGATCGAGGGCCTCGACAAGGTGACCGGGCGGGCACACTACGCCGCCGACATCGCGCTGCCCGGCCTGGTCTACGGCTGGGTCGTGCCGGCGACCATCGCCCGCGGCCGGGTCCGGGCGCTCGACGTCGACGCCGCCCTGGCGATGCCGGGCGTGCTCGCGGTGCTCGACCGGCAGAACGCGCCCCGGCTCACCGACATCGGCGAGGGAACGCTGTTCCTGTTCCAGAACGACCGGGTGGCCCACTACGGCGCACCGGTCGCGCTGGTCATCGCCGACACGCCGGAGCGGGCCCGGGAGGCGGCGGAGCGGATCCAGGTCGACTATTTCGAGGAACCGCACGACGTGGTGTTCCGCGCCGACCATCCGCAGCTCTACGCACCGGACCACGTCAACCCGCAGCTCCCCACGGTGACCGACAAGGGCGACGTGGACGCCGCGCTGGCCGATGCCGCCGTCGTGGTCGACCGCGAATACCGCACGCCGGCCCAGCACAACAACGCGATGGAGCCGCACTCGGGCACCGCGGTCTGGGCCGACGGCCGGGTCACCCTCTACAACTCGACCCAGGGGGCCTACCGCATCGCGGGAACGCTGACCAGGCTGTTCGGCTTCGAGGCGGGCACCCTCCACGTGGTCTCGGAGCACGTCGGCGGCGGCTTCGGCAACAAGGGCCTGGCCCGGCCCGAGGCGGTGCTGGCGGTGATGGCCGCGACCCTGGTCGGCCGCCCGGTGCGGGTGACCCTGACCCGGCCGCAGCTCTTCCCGCTGACCGGCTACCGCACGCCGACCGCCCAGCGGGTCCGGCTCGGCGCCGGCGCCGATGGCCGGCTGGTCGCGCTCGAACACCGGGCCGCGTCGCAGACCTCGCGGCTGCTGGAGTTCACGGAGCAGTCGGCGACCTACTCCCGCGCCATGTACGCGGCCGACAACCTGCGCACCAGCCACCGGGTGGTGGCGCTGGACATCCCGACGCCACGATGGATGCGGGCACCGGGGGAGGCGCCCGGCTCGTTCGGGCTGGAGTCCGCGATGGACGAGCTGGCCGAGGCGTGCGGCGTCGACCCGATCGAGCTGCGGCTGCGCAACGACACGACCACCGAGCCGGCGTCCGGGCACCCGTTCAGCAGCCGGCGGCTGGCCGAGTGCCTGCGCGCGGGTGCCCGGCGGTTCGGCTGGGCGGACCGCGACCCCCGCCCCGCGGTACGCCGGGACGGCCGCTGGTGGCGGGGGACCGGAATGGCCGGCGCGCACTACCCGGCCCGGACCGCGCCGACCATCGCGCACGCGACCGCGCTGCGGTCCGGCGGCTATGTGGTGCGGGTGGGCGCGGCCGACATCGGCACCGGCGCCCGCACCGCGCTCACCCAGCTCGCCGCCGACGCGCTGGAGGTGCCGGTCGAGCAGGTCCGGGTGCTGATCGGCGACAGCGACTTCGGCCTGGCGATGGTCGCCGGTGGCTCGATGGGCACCGCGTCGTGGAGCTGGCCGGTGCTGACCGCCTGCCACGACCTGGCCCGCCGGCTCGCGTCCGGGGAGGCGATCCCGCCGGACGGGCTGACCAGCACCTTCGACTCGACCGAGGCGGTCGGCGCACGCCGCGACCTGGCCCGCTACGCGTTCGGCGCCCACTTCGCCGAGGTGGCCGTCGATGTCACGACCGGCGAGGTGCGGGTGCCGCGGCTGACCGGCGTCTACGCGGTCGGCCGGGTGGTCAACCCGCTGACCGCCCGGTCACAGCTCATCGGCGGGATGACCATGGGCCTGTCCTGCGCGCTGCTCGAGGAGTCCATGATGGACGTCGGGTCCGGCGACTTCCTCAACCACAACCTCGCCGACTATCACGTGGCGACCAACGCCGACGTGGGCGCCCTCGACGTGGCGTTCGTCGACGACCCCGACGACGAGCTCAACCCGGCCGGCGTCAAGGGTCTCGGCGAGATCGGCATCGTCGGCGTGCCCGCCGCGATCGCCAACGCGATGTGGCACGCGACCGGCGTGCGCCAGCGTGAGCTGCCGATCAGCCCCGCCCGCGCCGCACTCTGACCGAACGTTGATCGATCTCACTCTGGCGTACGTGGACAGTCACCGGAACATGAGATTAGCTTGTCGATCGTCGTAACCCCCCTTTCGACGAGGTGATCCGATGACGGCACCGGCTGGTCATCCCCTTGCGCGGCTCAGCGCTGCCGAGATCGACTCCGCCCGAACGCTGTTCCAGAAGCACGACCTGCTGACCCCGACGACCCGGTTCGCGCTGCTCGCGCTCGAAGAGCCGACGAAGGACGCGGTGCTCGCCTGGCGCACCGGCGACCCGCTCGACCGGCGGGTCCGCGCCACCCTGCTCGACGTGGCCACCGGCCAGGTCCGCGCGGTGGTCGCGTCGGTGACCCGCGAGGAGATCGACCAGGTCACCGAGGTCGACACCGCCGTCGACGGGCAGCCGCCGATCCTGCTCGACGAGTTCATCGCGGTCGACGAGATCGTCAAGGCCGACCCCGAGTGGCGCGCCGCCATCGAGCGCCGCGGCATCACCGACTTCGACCTGGTCCGGCCGTGTCCGCTGTCGGCCGGCAGCTACGACATCGAGGGCGAGCGCGGCCGGCGCCTGCTGCGGGTGCTGTCGTTCGTCGCCAACCGGCCCGAAGACCACTGCTGGGCCCACCCGATCGACGGCGTGGTCGCCTACGTCGACCTGATCGAGAAGCAGGTCATCCAGCTCATCGACAGCGCGCTGCTGCCGGTGCCGGCCGAGGAGGGCAACTACGACGACCCGGTCTTCACCGGCCCGCCGCGCGAGTCGCTCAAAGCCTTGGAGATCACCCAGCCCGACGGCCCGAGCTTCCAGGTCGACGGCGACGAGGTGACCTGGGAAGGCTGGAAGTTCCGGATCGGCTTCGACCCGCGCGAGGGCCTGGTGCTGCACCAGCTCTCCATCCAGGACCGCCCGCTGGTCTACCGCGCCTCCATCGCCGAGATGGTCGTTCCCTACGCCGACCCGAGCCCGGTGCGGTTCTGGCAGAACTACTTCGACGCCGGCGAATACCTGCTCGGCCAGCAGGCCAACTCGCTGGTGCTCGGCTGTGACTGCCTCGGCGAGATCCGCTACTTCGACGCCGTGCTCGCCGACGGCGACGGCAACCCGCGCGAGGTCAGCAACGCGATCTGCCTGCACGAGGAAGACTTCGGCGTGCTGTGGAAGCACTCCGACCTGTTCACCGAGGCGGCCGAGACCCGCCGCCAGCGCCGCCTGGTGATCTCCTACTGGGCCACGGTCGGCAACTACGACTACGGCTTCTTCTGGTACCTCTACCTCGACGGCACCGTCGAGATGGAGGTCAAGGCGACCGGCGTGGTGTTCACCTCGTCCTACGCGCAGGAGTCCGACTACGCGACCGAGATCGCGCCCGGCCTCGGCGCGCCCTACCACCAGCACCTGTTCAGCGCGCGGCTCGACATGATGCTCGACGGGGTCGGCAACGCGGTCGACGAACTCGACGTGCGCCGGCTGCCGGTCGGCGAGGCCAACCCCTACGGCAACGCGTTCACCCGCACCGCGACCCGGCTGACCCGGGAGTCCGAGGCGGCCCGCTCCGCCGACAACAGCGTCGGCCGGGTCTGGCGGATCTCCAACCCGGGCAGAACCAACCGCCTCGGTCAGCCGGTCGCCTACGTGCTGCGGCCCGAGGGGCAGCCCGCGCTACTGGCCGACGAGACCTCGTCGATCGCCCGCCGCGCGGCGTTCGCCACCAAGCACCTCTGGGTCACCCGGCAGCACGCCGACGAGCGTTACCCCGCCGGCGAAAACGTCAACCAGCACCCGGGTGGTGCCGGCCTGCCGGCCTTCGTCGCCGACGACGAGTCGATCGACGGCGAAGACATCGTGCTCTGGCACACATTCGGCAGCACGCATTTCCCGCGGGTCGAAGACTGGCCCGTGATGCCCGTTGATCGTTGTGGATTCGCGCTGCGGCCCGCCGGATTCTTCGACCGCAACCCCACTCTGGACGTCCCGGCAACTACGGCTAAACACTGCCATTAATAACATTTCGGGGGTACGTCCATCGCGTGGACGTACCCCCGAAACAATTATTTAACGTTAACGGCGAGTGATGACCGCCATCGCGGCAACCGCGCCTTCGACGCCATGGATGACGTCACGCAGCGGAGCCGGCAGGCGAGCGACGATCGCGCCGATCGCGTCGGACACCTCTTGCCTGCTCCACTCGAGCATGATGCGTTGTTCGAGGCCAGCAGCCTTGACCAGCGCCGCGAGGGTGGCCGTCTGCGCATCGATCTGCGACGGTCGCTGTAGGTAGTAGGACAGTCGCACGAGCGGCCTCGTTGCCGTCAATGCGTTGACTGCGGGGTAACGCACAGTAAGCTTCCTGGACAGCCCGGAACGCTGTTCGTCGCGACGGACCATCCCCGCGGCGACGACGCGTTGCGCGACCACTTCGCCGACGTTGCTGCGTAGGTGCTCCACCCAGGCGCGGGGAACGAACTCGCTCCCTCTGCTGTGGATCTCGCGCAGCACGACGTCGGTCACCGGGTCTCCCCACGGTCGAGGGTCGTCGACGGCGAGCTTGCCCGCCACCACCGTGACCCGCCGCTGCAGGATCAGCTCCGCGAGAGCGGCACCGGCCAGGCCGGCGTCGAGCATCTCGTCGTTGATGACTGTCTTGCCGGTGTATTCGTTGTGTCCGACCATGAAGAGTTCGTCGGCAAGCCCTAAGTCGCTCATAACCTCAGGCAGAGTGTGGGAGTCGAGGGATGGGAACCGGCGATGGGAGGGTTCGCCGATTTTGTGCGTGCAAAGAGTACGCCGATCTTGATGCGCATTCAACCGTTGTGATCCTTCGATAAGGACCCTCCACAGTCTTGAGTGGGGACGGGGGTGGCCGTACGATCGGGCGTCGCGCAACCGATCAAAGACCCTCTGAATCGAGGAACCCCCCAGTGTCCGAACAGCTCGCAGGAACTCTAGCCAGGCGACGACTTGGTGTCGTACACCTGTTCTTCTTTGTCGTCGCGGCATCGGCGCCGCTGACGGTCCTCGGTGGCGGCGTCACCACCACGTTCGCGGTCACCGGCTCGAAGGGCGTGCCGCTGTCCTTCCTGGTGCTCGCGGTCATCCTCGGCATCTTCGCCGTGGGCTACGCGGCGATGAGCCGCCACGTCGCCAACGCCGGTGCCTTCTACTCCTACATCGCGCAGGGCATGGGCCGGCCCGCCGGCGTCGGTGGCTCCTTCGTGGCGCTGACCGCCTACAACGCGATCCAGATCGGCCTCTACGGCCTCTTCGGCTACATCTTCTCCGGCTTCATGCTGGAGAAGTTCGACGTCGACGCCAAGTGGTGGGTCTGGTCCATCGCCGCCTGGGTGCTGATCGGCATCCTCGGCATGCTGCGCGTCGACCTCAACGCCAGCGTTCTCGCCGTGCTGCTGATCCTGGAGATCATCGTCACCGCGGTGTTCGACATCGTCGGCCTGGGCAACCCGGCCGGCGGCAGTGTCTCGATGGCCGGCTGGGACTTCGGCAACCTGTTCGCCGGTGGTGTCGGCGCGGTGTTCGCGCTGGGCATCGCGGCCTTCACCGGCTTCGAGTCGGGCGCCATCTACAGCGAGGAGGTCAAGGACCCGCGGCACACCGTCGCCCGGGCCACCTTCCTCGCGGTGCTCTTCACCGGCCTCTTCTACGCCATCTCGGCGTGGGCGATGATGGTCGTCGTCGGCCCCGACAACGTGCAGCAGGCGTCCACCGAAAACGGCCCGGGCGTCGTGTTCGGCACGCTGGCGGAGCACACCAACACCACGATCTCCGACATCGCCGTGGTGCTGTTCTTCACCTCGGTCTTCGCCGCCCTGCTGTCGTTCCACAATGGCGTGGCCCGTTACCTCTTCGCGCTCGGCCGCGAGCGGGTGCTGCCGCAGTTCCTGGGCCGCACCAGCAAGCGCACGATGGCTCCGATCGCCGGCTCGCTGACCCAGTCGGTCATCGCGATCGTCGTGCTGCTCGGCTTCATCGCCGCCGGCAAGGACCCGGTGCTCGACCTGTTCACCTGGCTCTCGGGTGTGTCCGCGGTCGGCGTCGTGCTGCTGATGGCCGCCACCTCGGCGGCCGTGGTGGGCTACTTCCGGGTGCGCCGGGGCGACGAGTCGCTCTGGCAGGGCACGATCGCGCCCGCGGTGGCGACGATCCTGCTGGTCGCGCTGCTGGCGACGCTGGTCGGCAACTTCAGCAGCCTGCTGGCACCGACCAACCCGTCCTACCTCAAGTGGCTGCTCCCCGGCCTGATCGGCGCGGCCGCTCTCATCGGCATCCTGTGGGGCGCGATCCTCAAGTCGTCGCGGCCCTCCGTCTACGAGGGCATCGGCCGCACCGTCGGCCAGCCGCTGACGGCCGAAGAGTCCGGCTCCGACTCCGACTACGTGCCGGTGCACTGAGTCGGTCGATGTGACGCACGCCCGCGCGGCCCTTGGGCCGCGCGGGCGTCGCGGGCATCCGGAGTAGCCTCCACATCGAGTTTCCCCCCTCGGTGAACGGAGTGCCGCCATGGAATACACCCGCCTCGGCTCTTCTGGCCTGGTTGTCTCGAAGGTCGTGCTCGGCTGCATGGGCTTCGGCGACCCCGACCGCGGCAACCACGCGTGGAGCATCGGCCTCGACGCCTCGCGGCCACTGATCCGGCAGGCGCTCGACGCCGGCATCACCACGTTCGACACCGCCAACGTCTACTCGCTCGGCGCCAGCGAGGAGATCGTCGGCCAACTGCTCGGCGAGTTCGCCAGCCGCGACGAGGTGGTCATCGCCACCAAGGTCAACGGCCGGATGGGCCCGGGCCCCAACGGCGCCGGCCTGTCCCGCGGCGCGATCATGACCCAGGTCGACGCCAGCCTGCGCCGGCTGCGCACCGACTACATCGACCTCTACCAGATCCACCGCTTCGACCCGGAAACCCCGGTCGAGGAGACGATGGAGGCCCTGCACGACCTGGTCCGGGCCGGCAAGGTCCGCTACCTGGGCGCCTCGTCGATGTGGACCTGGCAGTTCGCCCAGCTGCAGCACGCCGCCGACCTCGGTGGCTGGACCCGCTTCGTCGCGATGCAGAACCAATACAACCTGCTGATGCGCGAGGAGGAGCGGGAGATGCTCCCCTACTGCCTCGACCAGGGCGTCGGCGTGATCCCGTGGAGCCCGCTGGCCCGCGGCCTGCTGACCCGCGACTGGGACACGACGACCGACCGCGGCCGCACCGACCGCTTCGGCTCGACCCTCTACCGCCAGTCGCAAGACGCCGACCGCAAAATCGTCGAGGCCGTCGCCTCGGTCGCCCAGGACCGCGGCGTCTCCCGCGCCACCATCGCCCTGGCCTGGGTCGCGGCGAAGGACGCGGTGACCGCCCCCATCGTCGGTGTGACCAAGGACCACCACCTGACCGACGCGGTGGCCGCCCTCGACGTCAAGCTCACCGACGAGGAGATCGCCCTCCTCGAGGAGAACTACACCCCGCACCACCCCGAGGGCTTTTAGCCGCGCAGCTCGGCCAGCACCTGCGCCAGGTGATGCGACGTCCCCCAGGCTCGCCACTCCTGGCCCGCACCCGGACCCGCGACACGCCGGGCTCGCTTGTCGAGCTCGGCGTCGGCCCAGCAATGTTCTGCTCCCGGCCAGTGGTCCGTTTCCACCAGAGCGGCGCACAGGTCGAGGAACCCGCGGTAGCCGGTTTCGGTTGCGGCTGGCGCTCGGTAGATCCACCAGTCCGCGTCACCGGTGTAGCGAAGGTTTGGTCTAGCCCGCCACCCGGTCGTCAGTTGGGGATTCGCGATCCCCTACCGCATCCGGCATCGAGCCCGCTGCGACCGTGATGGATCCCCATGGTTGGCGTCTGGCCCACGAAACGCACTTTCGGGCGAGCGGCTCCGCCGCGGTGACCTGGCCATCGGAGAGCACCGACGACATGTCCAGCACGAGGTCGCATTGTTCTACGGCGACACGCACGTGCTGGTCGAGGCGAACCAGGAGGTCGTCGGTGAGATCGTCGTCGGGCCGCCCACGGTCCGCGCCGAGGCGGACGATCGCCCGACCGCCGTTGTCTCGTGCTGCGTCTCCGTGGTCTCGCAGCCGTTCAGGCGGATCGGTCGGGTGAACGACTGGGAGTGCACGGATGTCGAAGCACCCGAGGTCGTCGACGATGTCCCTGATCGGCCGCCGCCAGCCGGTCTCGGGGTCGGCCAGATATCGCACATCGATCCCGACCGGGCCGGCCGGTAAGCGATCCCGCGCCCGCTCGGCGAACCTGTAGGCGTCTTTGATGGGGTCGATGGTCTTCGGCACAACCTCCAGGATGGGCAGAATGCAGCCAACCTGGGTTTCGGGCAGGTGGTCGAGAGCCGTCAACTCGCCCGCGCGCCCTTTGAGGATGGGCATATATGGCACGACCGCCACCTCGCTCGCGGCTAGCATCTACCCACTGATCGTAATCAATGCATCACGGTAAGTGAATATATTCCTGATTTAAATGTCGCCGCGTCAGGAATGCGGCGGCCCGGTGTGCGCACTTAGTGTTCCGGCCAGGACGCCGCCGAGGAGGGCGCCCAGGGCCAGGCTGTCGCGGCCGAGGATTTCCGATCTTCGCACCTGGTGGTCTTGTGGGTGGCACGATCGAACGGGTGAGTGACGCCATCGATCTGGACCGGCACGTCTACGGCGATCCCGGTGCGGCGATCACCGTCATCGAGTACGGCGACTTCGAGTGCCCCTACTGCGGCGCCGCGTTTCCCGTGTTGCGCAAGCTGGTCGACGGCTCTGACGGCCGGGTTCGGCTGATCTACCGGCACTTCCCGGTGTTCACCAAGCATCCCTATGCGCTGACCGCCGCACTCGCGTCCGAGGCGGCCGGCGACCGGTTCTGGCCCATGCACGACCTGATGTTCAAGCACCAGGCCAGGCTGACCGATCCCGACCTGGCGGCGTACGCGGCCGAGGCCGGTGTGCCCGACCCCGAGTCGGTGATCGGCGAGTCGGCGCAACGGTTCCAGCCCGCGGTGGCGGCCGACTACACCACCGGCGTCTCCGAGGGCGCCCGTGGCACGCCCACGCTGTTCATCGACGGCCGCCTCTACGAAGGGCGGGTCGAGCTCGGCGCCATGCGCAGCACCCTCGGGCTCGGCCGCTAAGAGTGTCCACCGCCTCGCTGCCGCCGCGGCCCGGACCGCGCAACCGGCTGTCGAGCGCGTTGCCGTTGGTGCCGCAACCGGTCACCCGGTTCCTCAACACCGAGGCCGGCAGTGGGCTGCTGCTGCTCGCCGCCGCGGTCGCGTCCATCGTCTGGGCCAACATCCCGGGCGGGCACTACGAGTGGGTGTGGACGACCGAGGCGTCGATCCGGCTCGGCGAGTGGGGGATCACCCTCGACCTGCGGCACTGGATCAACGACGCGGCGATGGCGATCTTCTTCCTCACCGTCGGGCTGGAGATCAACCGCGAGGTCACGGTCGGCGAACTGCGGCGCGGCCGGTATGTGTTGGCGCCCGTGTTCGGCGCGGCCGGCGGCGTCATCGTGCCGGCGCTGGTCTACTACGCGTTCAACGCCGGCACCCCGGCCGAGCACGGCTGGGGCATCCCGATCTCCACGGACACCGCGTTCCTGCTCGGCATCCTGGCGCTGTTCGGCCCGCGCTGCCCCGACCAGCTACGGCTGTTCTTCCTGACCCTCGCGATCGTCGACGACATCGTGGCGATCCTGGTGATGGCCATCTTCTACACACCGGACCTGAAGATGGTGCCGCTGATCGTCGCGATCGCGCTCGCCGCACTGCTGTTTTTGCTGCGCTGGACGGGGGTCTGGCAACTGCGGCTCTACGCGGTCGTCGGCGTCGCGTTGTGGGTCGCCGTCTACGAGTCCGGCATCCACCCGACGCTGGCCGGCGTGGTCATCGGCCTGCTGGTGCCGGCCACCCCGGTCGACCCGCGGCTGCTGGAGTTCCTGCGCTTCTACGGCCGCGGCCTGATCGAACGGGCCAACGCGGAACGGGCGCGCCTGACGGTGCAGGCCGCGCGGGCCACCGTGCCGGCCAACGACCGGATGCAGGACGCGTTGCACCCTGTCAGCGCGTACGTCATCGTGCCGATTTTCGCCCTGTCCAACGCCGGCGTGTTGATCAACCACGAGAGCCTGTCGAGGGCGGCGTCGTCGCCGATCACTATCGGCATCGTGCTCGCCCTGGTCGTCGGCAAGACCGTCGGCATCTCGCTCGGCACCTCGATCGCGCTCTGGACCAGGCTCGGCGAACTGCCGGGCCGGGTCCGCTACGGCCACCTGATCGGCGGCGCGGCGCTGGCCGGAATCGGCTTCACCATCGGGCTGTTCATCACCGACCTGGCGTTCGACGACCCGGTGCTGATCTCCGACGCCAAGCTCGGCGTGCTGGCCGGGTCGGTGATCGCGGCGGTGCTCGGTTCATTGGCGCTGCGCTATCTGGGCGAGCGGCTGCCCCTGTGCATGGTGGAAGACGACGCGGCGGTGCCGGACCTACCGTCGGGACCCTGGCGGGACCCGACGCATCCTTAGCCGAACCGGCGCCACACGCTGCGGCGGTTGCGGCCCGGTGCGGAGCGGTCGAGCCGGCGCAGGGTCGACGGCAGGTCGACGCGGCGGTCGGGGGTGACGTCGTGCAGGGTCAGCACCAGACCCTGCACCGCCGGGTGGTTGCGCAGGTCGCGGCAGTTGACCTCGACCTGGATCCAGGAGCCGTCGGACCGGCGCAGCGTCCACTCGGTGTTGACGCCGCTGCCGTCGAGCGCCGCCCGGGCCCGGTCGAGGGTGTTCTCGACCTGGCCGTGGTCGTCGCGGTGGACGATGTCGCGCCAGGTCGAGAAGATCGGCACGGAGACCTTGAGCAGGTCGGCCATCGACGGGCTGGCGTAGCGGATCCACTCGTCGGCGTCGAGCAGGATCACCACGTCGGCGGTGCGTTCGCTGACCGCGCTCAGGTAGGCGTCGCGCTCGCGCCGGTTGTTCTCCACCGTGTGGCCGAGCCGGCGCAGCGCCAGCGCGGCCTGGCTGGCCAGCACCTCGAGCGTGTCCTGGAGGCCGGCCAGCACCGCGTGGTCGCCGCCGATCGCGACCGCGTTGACGGGGGAGCGGTGCCGCCCCGGCTGCTCGGCGGCAAGCGAGGCGACCAGGGTGGCCGGCATCCCGGCCAGCGGCGCCCGCAGGTCGGGGTGCAGCAGTCGGGTGGCGCTCAGCCGGCTGCGCCGGCCGCCGGCGGTGGCGGGCGGCTGATGGTCGAGCAGCACCAGCGGTCGCCAGGCCATCGCGTCGGCGACCTCGACCCGGCCGATGATCGGCCCCGCGACCGGTGTGGAGCCGATGGACCGGGCACGCCGCCGCTCGGCCGCGGGTCGCAGGTCGGCGGTCTCCTCGCTGGCCCGGGCGCCGGCTTTCTGCCACGCGCTCGGCAGCCTCGGCGAGCCGGGCACCGCGGCCACACCGGACAGCGGCATCGTCTCGTCGGCCGTCGCCGCGGCGGCGGCGAGGCTGATGAAGATCACCCGGTGCGGCTCGGCCCGGGGTAGCAGCCGATCGATGCCGGCGACCAGTGTCGCGGCCACCGCCCGCGCGTCGGCGGCGGCGACCAGTTCGCCGCAGGCGTGCCGGAGCAGCCGTTCGCGCTCGACCGCGCGGCGCTGCGCGGTCAGCGCGTCGCTGAGCCGGGTCGCGACCAGCACGGTCATCAGCGCCGAGCCGATCGCCACCACGGTCACGTCACCGGCGTCGGAGATCAGCAGCAACGCCGGGCCGGTCAGGGCGATCGCCAGCAACGGCAGCACGCCCAGGCCACGCCCGGGGTCGACGCGCGGCTCGACCGGCAGGGTCAGCCGGGCCATCGACTGCGGCAGCGCGGCGGCACCCCACGCGCCGTAGCCGATCAGGTAGCCGAGTTCCCAGACGTTGCCGCCGGGCAGCGCGCTGTGCAACTCGGCGAACGCGTCGAGCGAGTCGGAGGTCAGCAGGCCGATCGCGCCGACGGCGAGCAGGATCGCCGAGACGTTGCGCGCCCGGGTCGCGACCACCAGGGCCGCGGTCACCACCACGACGACCATCGAGCCGAGCACGTGCGCGGCGGCGAGTGAGCGGTCGAACACCGGCCAGGGCGACGACGACGCCAGCGGGCCGGCGGTCAGGGTCCAGCCGACCAGCCCGGCGGCGACCACGAGGGAGAGCAGGTCGACCACGGTGGACCGGTCGTGCAGCGCCGCGCTGGTGCGGGTCAGCCCGAGCAGCGCGTAGGCCAGCAGCGGGAACAGCGTCAGGTAGCAGATCTCGGCGATGATCAGCCAGAGCTGGTCGTGGTCGCGCAGGCCCAGGTCGTAGGCGGTGTCACCGGCGCCCAGGGTGGCGACCGCGGCGGCCAGCACGATCCAGGGGGCGCGGCGGGCCGGCTGGTGCAGCCGGATGCCGAACAGGATGCCCACGGTGGACAGGACCCCGGCGGTGGCCCAGAAGAAGCCCTCGACGGCCGGGAAGCACAGGATCGCCGCCCCGAGCGTGAGGGTGGCCGCACCGGCGAGCGCCAGCCAGCGTCTCGCCATGGTGCTCCGTTCCGGCGCAGCGTCGGGGGTGGACACCCCATCTTCACCTGTGGGTCGGCTGTGCGGAAGGGGGCCCTTAGGCGGTCTGGCTGGTCCGGATCAGCGGAGGCAACGCGTACGAACCGTCAAGGATCTCGGATCGTGGCTGGTAGAGGCGCATCAGCGGGCGGAACGCGCCGGCCGGTGCGGGCAGCCAGTTGGCCGTGTCGCCGTCGGCCGGCGGTGCATGACTCACCCGCAGGGTGACGGATCCGTCGGCTTCCGGCCGCAGCCCGGGAGTGCGGTCGCCGATCGAGTAGCGATCGATCGCGTTCGGTACGAGGTAATAGTCCGGCATGTCATACATGGTCAGCGACCAGAAGGCGTCCACCGGCGGCGGCGCGGGAAGCCGCAGCTCATAGGCGTGCGCGCCGGACAGCGGCGCACCGTCGGCATCGACGTAGACCGGGGCGTACACCGCTTCGTATCCGTGGTTGCCCCAGAGCCCCACCCGCGCCGCCACCGCCCGCGCGAGGTAGCCCTTGGCCCGGTCGGCCAGCTTCCACCGTGGACTGTCCCGGGTGCCCGGGCCGAGGAAGTCGACGTTGTAGTCGAACGCGTGCGGCGCCACCTGCCAGCCGTTGACGGCCGGTGCCGAGCGGGACGCCTCCTCGATCCGCGTCCGGCCGCGCGCCGCGCCCTCGACGAGCGCTTCGGCCAGGTCGGCCGGCGGATCGGCGTAGGGCGGGTCGGCGTCGAGCAGGCCGATCGACCGGAACCGCTCCTGATAGGCCCGGTCCGGCACCGCGGGCGGGAAGGCCGCCATCCAGACCCGGAGGTGCTCGAAGAACATCAGATCCTCGGGTACGCCCGTCGCGGCGATCGAGGACAGCGGCGCACGGGCCGGCGGCGTGGCCGCGTGCAGCCGCAGCCCCTTCTGGAGCCGCTCGACCCGGGCCAGGTCGGCGGGGCCGGTGCAGGCCAGCCGGCCGACGATGGCCACCACTCCGGTCGAGACCGGGATGACGGCGGTGTCGTCGGGCACCTCGCCCGTGTAGCCGCGGGGCGCGATCAGGAACGTGCCGGCGCCGGTGCCGGTCGCGCGCCGGCCCACGTACGCGATGTTGTTGGTCCAGGCGTCGACGAACTGGAGCACGTAGTAGGCGCCGTCGGTGTCCGGAACGGTCAGCCGCACCGGCCCGCCGCCGACGTCGACCTGCGCGACGGAGTAGACGGTGTCGTTGTTGACGCTGACGAACGCGTCGTCGGGGCCGGCGAGGCGGTGGGCGTGGCCGAACGCGTTGAACGGCGTGGCCGGCACCGGACCCATCCCCTCGCGGGTGAACCGGCTGACCTCGGTCAGGCACGCGACCAGCGGGTACCCGTACACGTAGGCATCAGCGGCCAGCCCGGCACGGTCCATACCTGCGAGGCTAATGCCGGCAGCGCCGTGGTTTGTCGGTTTAGGCGGCCTCGCGCCGTTGTGCGGTCACGGCACCCGCGCCGCCGTCCACCAGGCGCAGCCGGGGCGGCGCGGTGGCTGCGGGCTCCGGGTCGAACGTCGCGCTCCAGCGCCGGGTGGTGCCGCGGGCGGGCGGCTCGCCCGGGTCGAGCGCCGGGCGGGAGAGGGCCAGTGTGACCAGCCAGCCGCAGATCAGGAACGCGTGGCTGGCCAGCCGCCCGGCCGCGACCCGGCCGTCGATGATGTCGCTGGCGGAGAGCAGCGTGAGCACCCCGACGAAGGCGGTCAGCGTGGGCAGCAGGCCGGTGGGCCGGGTGCGGCGCAGCGCGACGAACGCGAAGCCGGCGCCGAGGGCCAGGTTCCACGCCGCCGACTCGTGCCACAGGTGCCCGGCGCCGAGCACCGCGTCGTGCGCGTGCTCGTCGCGCCCGAGCCCGGCGACCTGGGCGGCCCCGAGCAGGAACTGGGCCAGGCCGATCGCGGCCAGCGCCACCCGCAGCCCGATCGCCAGCCGCGGTCGCCGCTTGGCCTGCACCGGCGCCAGTTCGACCGGCTTCGCGGGCGGCACGGCCGCCGTGCGGGCCAGCCGGGTCACCTCGGCCGCCGCGTCGAGCCAGGCCGCGCAGCGCGCGCACCCGGCGAGGTGCCGATCGGTCAGCTCGCGCTCGCCCGGCGCGTCTTCGCCGTCGAGCCGCGCCGACAGCATTTCCCGGATCCGCTCACACTCCACAACCTGATAGTCGCGCGGAACCCGGGTTAAGTTCCCGCCGACCGCCGGGTGAGCAGGTTAAACCGGACAAGCTAGCCTTGCCGGCATGCGTCTCCCCGGAACCCCCCGGCCCCGCGGCGGTGAACCCGCCGGCGACGACCTCGACGAGGTCACCGGCTGGGCGCTCGCGGCGAAGGCCGGCGACCGGGCGGCGGCGCACCTGTTCGTCGAGGCGACCCAGCACCAGCTCCGGCGCTTCGTGGCGCACCTGGTCGGCCCGGCCGAGGCCGACGACCTGACCCAGGAGATCTACCTGCGGGCGATGCGCGCCCTGCCGGCGTTCGACGCCCGCTCGACGGCGCGCACCTGGCTGCTGGCGATCGCCCGGCGGGCCTGCGCCGACCACATCCGCTACGTCTCCCGCCGCCCGCGGCTGGCCGCGCTCGACGACTGGCAGCCGGTCGCCGAGGCCGAGCTGGCCCGCGACCACGGCGGCGCCGGCTTCGAAACCGGGTTCGCGCTGACCGAGCTGATCCGCGCGCTCGACCCCGAGCGCCGCGAGGCGTTCGTGGCGACCCAGATCGCGGGCCTCAGCTACGCCGAGGCGGCCGAGGTCTGCGGCTGCCCGGTCGGCACGATCCGCTCCCGGGTCGCCCGCGCCCGCGACGACCTGGTGGCGGCGCTGGCCGACCGCGACGGCCGCCGCCTGCGCCCCACGTCGTGACCGGACCACGTCAGAGGTAGCGGCCGACCGGCGTGCGTTCGATGACCTGCCAGGCGAGCCAGAAGCAGACCGGGATGCCGATGCCGCCGACCGCGATCGCCTTCGCCTCGGCCGGCAGGTCGAACGGGCGCAGCATGATCGAGAGGGACAGCAGGACCGGGGCCTGGAGGACGAACGCGGCGAACGAGCCGCGGGCGCAGCGCTTCCAGAGGCGGCTGACGCCCTGGAGCCGGTCCTGCGCCAGGCTGAGCACCCAGACCGAGCCGGCGACGACCAGGATCGCCTCGACGGTCGCGAGCAGCAGCGCCTGCCAGTGCCAACCGCCCTGGTAGGGCCCCGCGTCGTCGGCGAGGTCGCTGATGCCGACGGTGAACGCGTACACCGGCAGCGCCAGCACGGTCATCACCACGACGGCGCCGGAGCCGCGCCGCAGCCGCTCGGGCACCCGCTTGGCCCAGCCGAAGCGGGCCGCGGCCACGCCGAGGCCGAACATCGCGACGCACTGGGGCCACTGCCAGACGTGCAGGTCGAGGATCTGCTTGCTCTGCGCCGGGAACCACAGCCGGACGATGAACGACGCGACCGCGACGAGCGCGACCAGCGTCACGAGCTGGCGGGCGCCGATCTCGGCGGGGCCTTCGTCTTCGAGCTGCCCGTCGGCGCGGGCCCGGTCCTTGGCCCAGACCAGCGCCGCGTACGCGAGCGAGACGTAGAGCAGGATCTCGGCGAACCACAGCGGCCCGGAGTCGAGGAACGGATGCCGGTGCGTGAACTCCCACCAGAACGAGACCTTGTAGCCGGCCGCGAGGTAGGCGAACCACATGAAAAGCGGCCAGACCAGAAGGGCAAAGAGGAGAAAGGGTACGCCGAGCCGAACCACCCGGTCGCTGGCGAACCGGCCGGGTCCTTTGCGCGCCATGGTGGCGGGCGCGAACAGGCCGGCGATGAAGAAGAACGTGCCGATCACGAAAAGGCCCGTCGGTCCGACGACGACAGCCATGGCGAGTTCCGATTTCGGATGGAACGTCGACTCTTTGACCTCGTCGTAGGGCCACCCCCCAACGGCCGAATAACCCAGCAACGCGTGGCCGCCAATGATCCACGCGACCATCACGGCCCGCAGATTGTCGACGTGCGGAAGCCTCTCGACCCGCGTAGCCGAAGCCATCGTGGCCATCCGGACCCCCTCTCCAGAACAATGCCGCACATTCAAGATTGCCACCCACCAGGCCTCATGGGGGACATCCGAAGGGTCAGCGTGCCGTTCGTCACGCTATGGCGACAACCGCTCACACAGTTTGTCCCGATACGCTCCGCGATCGATCCGCCCTATGACGGTGATCGATTGCCTGACGCAATTAGCCCGCGTTTGACAGTTCACGGCCGAGTTCGCACCCATTTGTCACCCTGCTCAACGGCGCGGCTACCGGATGGGTGGCGGTTGGGGGGCCGGGTAGGTCTCTCGGCGCCTACATGTTCTTTTATGTGCGTACATGAAAGAACATGTACGCACGAAAGAGCCACCCCTCGTCCGCCGCGACACGCCCGAGGCGGGCGCGGATATTGCCGAGGGACGCGCACTGCGTACGCCCAAATTGCGTATGGAACGGCTGCGCGGTCGGTCCGTAGCGTGCCGGTCATGGTTGTTCGTGCGGTGGTTTTCGATATTGGCGGCGTGCTCGAGGTGACCGGGCCGATGGAGTTCGAGAGTCGGTGGGAGGCCGCGCTCGGGTTGCCGGCCGGCACGTTCGACGCGAAGCTGACCGACATCTGGCAGGCCGGCGCCGTCGGCACGGTGACCGAGGCCGAGGTGCACGCGGCGATGCGCGACCGGGTCGGCCTCACCGACGAGCAGGTCGAGGCGGTGATGGCGGACATGTGGCGGGAATACCTGGGCACCCCGAACACCGAGCTCATCGAGTACGCGCGGACGCTGCGGCCGGCGTTCCGCACCGGGATCCTGAGCAACAGCTTCGTCGGGGCGCGCGAGCGGGAGCAGGCGGCCTACGGGCTGACCGACCTGGTCGACGACTGCGTCTACTCGCACGAGGTCGGCCTGAGCAAGCCCGACCCCGCTCTGTGGGCCCTGGTCTGCGAGCGGATGGGTGTCGCGCCGGGCGACCTGCTGTTCATCGATGACGTGCCGCGGCTGGTGGACAGCGCCCGGGCGTACGGCATGAACGCGATCCTGTTCGAGAGCACCGCGCAGACGATCGCCGGCATCGAGGTGTGGGCCAGGTCATGAAATGGCGGGAGCCGGCCGGGCGTTCGACAGAAGCGGAAGGTTGAATTCCGTTTCTTGTGAGGTTGGGCGATGGAACTCGGTATCTACTCCTTCGGTGACCTGCGGGGGATTCCCACGCGGGAGCGGCTGGCCGACCTGGTGGCCCAGGCCCGCTACGCCGACGAGGCCGGTCTGGACGTGATCGCGCTCGGCGAGCATCACCGCGCCGATTTCGCCCTGTCCGCGCCCGAGATGGTGCTGGCCGCGATGGCCTCGGTGACCGAGCGGATCCGGCTCAGCACCGGCGTCACGGTCCTCAGCACCGCCGACCCGGTGCGGGTCTACCAGCAGTTCGCGACGCTCGACCAGCTGTCCGGCGGCCGGGCCGAGATCATCGCTGGGCGGGGTGCGTTCACCGAGTCGTTTCCGCTCTTCGGACATGACCTGCGGGAGTACGAGATCCTCTTCGACGAGAAGATCCGGCTGCTGCTCCGCCTCGCCAAGGAGGAGCGGATCACCTGGCAGGGCCGCACCCGCCCGCCGCTCGACGACGCGCTGATCGTGCCGCGGGCGTTGCAGCCGACGTTGCCGATCTGGATCGGGGTCGGTGGCACGCCGCAGTCGGCCGTGCGGGCCGGGCGGCTCGGCGCGCCGATGTTCCTGGCGATTTTCACCGACCCGGCGCCCGCCCGCGGGCTGGTCGAGATCTATCGCCGGGCCGCGGACGCCGCCGGGCACGACGTCGACTCGCTGCGCACCGCCAGCGGTGGTCACATGTTCCTCGGGCGCACCTCGCAGGGTGCCCGGGACGCGTTCTTCCCCTACTACTCGGAATACCTGAGCCTGCTCCCGCAGTTCCCCGGTGGTATGCCACGCGAGGTCTACGACCAGTGGATCCGGGCCGGCCTCCTGGTCGGCAGCCCGCAGGAGGTCATCGACAAGATCATGGGACATCGGGAACTGCTCGGCATCAGTCGCTACGTCGGCCAGTTCGACGTCGGTGGGATGCCGGCCGGCATGGTCAACGAGAGCCTCGAGCTGTTCGCCACCGAGGTGGCGCCGGTGGTTCGCAAGGAGGCGGCGGCATGAGCGGGCGCGTCGCCGTGCTCGGTGCCGGCAAGGTCGGCACCGTCCTGGCCCGGCTGAGCGTCGCCGCCGGCCGGCCGACGGCCATCGCCGGCTCCGGCGACCCGGCCGCCCTCGGCATGATCGTCGACGTGCTGGCACCCGGGGCGGTCCCGATGACCGGCGCCGACGCCGCCCGCAGCGCCGACATCGTGGTGGTGGCGGTGCCGCTGGCTCGCTTGAGCTCGGTGCCCACGGCCGCGCTGAAGGGGCGGATCGTGGTCGACGCGATGAACTACTGGCCGCCGGTCGACGGCACCCTGGCCGCGTTCGAGGGCGCCACCCGCAGCTCGAGCGAGATCGTCCGCGAGGTCCTCGGCGCCGAGCACCTGGTGAAGTCGTTCAACCACATGGGCTACCACGAGCTCGACGCGTGGGCCCTGCCGCCCGGCGACCCGCAACGCCGCGCGCTGGCGGTGGCCGGCGACGATCCGGCGGTGGTGCAGGTGGCGGCGGAGCTGGTCGACGCGATGGGCTTCGACCCGCTGGCCCTGCATCCGCTCAGCGCGGGCCGGGTGTTGCAGCCGGGCTCGTCGGACATCTTCGGGGCCAACCTCACCCGGGCCGAACTGCTGTCCACACTGGACGCCCTCGGAGCCGCACCCGCGACCGCCCGGCCCTGACCCGCGTTGAACGGCTCGTGAAGACTCTCGCCGTCACGCTCGTCCTCGCCGCTGTTGGCGTCGCAGTCATTTTCCTAGCGCCGAGCCTCGTCGCGATCGGGATCATGCTCGTCCTCGGCGCGGTGGCGATCGGCGCGCGCGCCCTCTACCGGCACTGGCAGGCCGCCAACCGACCGTGAACGCCCGCCCGGGACCGCAGGCCCCGGGCGGGCGTTCGCCTACGGCCGGACCGACACGCGGTCGCAGCCGTAGAACGCCACCATGGCGCCGGCCACTCGCAGGCGTCCGTAGACACAGGCGCTGGTGTCACCCACCGCGAGCCCGTCGGTCTTCGGGTCGAAGTGCAGCATCGCGTCGGTGTCCTGGTCGCGCCGGTGCTCGTCCATCTCCTCGACGTTCTCCGGGTGGATGCGGCCGTGCTTCTCGCGCGCGCCGACGCCGGCCAGGATCCGGGACGGCGACCCGAGCCGCAGTGTCGACCAGTCGATCGTGGTCGCGTCGATCGCGACCGGGTTGCCGTACTCGCCGGCCGTCGTGGTCAGCACGCCGACCGGGAGGACGCCGTTGTTGAGGTTGACGACGTTCTCGGCGCTGCCGGGCTTGATGTTGATGGTGGCCGGCACCGCGCAGGTCACCCCGAGCGTCGCCGAACGCACATCGTTGGCCGGCTGGGCGTCGACGACCGACGGCAGCTTGGGCGTCACCCGGGTGGTCGCCGTGAGGTTGACCGTGCCGGGCTGCGTGCAGGTGACGGTGTACGTCCTGGTCAGCCGTTGTGGCGTGCCGAGCGCTACCGGCACGTCCGTGGTGACCGGCGCGCCGTCGGCGATGGTCAGGCCGGGGCCGGCCGACACCTCCCGGCGTACCCGCGCGTCGCTCGGCCCATCCGGGCCGTTGTTGGCGACGGCGCTGGCCACCGTCACCTGGATCGGCTGACCGAGAACGCCGAACAGCGGTGCCGACGGCTCGACCGCCGTCACCGCCAGGTCGCTCTCCCGGCAGTCCGGGTCGGCCGGGTTCCCCGCACAGAACGCCCGGATCGGCGCGGCCAGGTCGACGGTCACAATCTGCTGGTTGAGGCGTACGTCGGTGACGGTCATCGCGGCCAGCGCCGGGCTGAACGGCACGATGAAGTTGCCGGTGCCGCTGGAGCGGACCGCCTTGCTGCCGTTGGGTCCACCGTCGAGGCGCCACAGTGGACTCCAGGCGTTGATGCGGTCGATCTCGTTGCCATCCACGTCGGTCAGCCGCAGGCGCAGGATCGGCGGCTCACCGGAGTGGCCGCGCGCCCGCGAGGTGGTGACCCTGGTCGACTCGACGTGTGCCTGGGTGCGGCTGTCGAAGCGGACCCGCGCGACGAGCGCCTTGGCCGGGTCGGCGTCGAAGTCGAAGGTGGGCACGGGGATCGTCGCCGGGTCCGGCGGCGGAGTGGGGTCGGCGAAGGCGCTGCTGCCGGCGGCCCCGGCCACCAGCAGGAGTCCGGCGGCCGCCGCGAGCACGATTTTGCGTACCATCTCGGTCTCTCCTCTCAGCACTTCGCGATGCGGCAGTCGCCGAAGATCAGGTTGAAGCGTCGGATGTCGGCCGCGTTCGGCGGACCGTTGTCGTTCATGACGTCGTCGTTCATGAGTCCGGGGGTGAGGTCGCCGGGCTCGGAGGTGTAGTAGACGTCGCCGTCCTCTTCGAGCGCCCGGCACGCGTCGCGCACCCGGCCGAGGTTGGGCGCGTCGGTGTCGCAGCCCTCGTCGCCGGTCAGGTCCTCGTAGACGTTCGGCGCGACCTCGTTGTAGAAGTAGGCGGCGTCGCAGCAGTATTCGTCGGCCAGCCCGAACGGCACGTGCCCGATCTCATGCCGGACCACGCCCATCGCGTCGGACCGGGCGAGGTTGACGGCGGCGATGTGGTCGTCGGGCATCCCGAAGTCGCGCTGCGCGGCCTTGCGGTGCAGGATCACGCCGACGTCGGCGAAGGCGAAGATCTCGTCCCACAACACCGGGAGTTCATGGTCGTCGCCGGTGCCGAAGTCCATGGACTTACCGGTGTTGTCCTGGAGGATCCAGAAGTTGAACAGGTCCTGGTTGGTCAGGTAGGGATCGAACCCGTACATCCCGGTGTTGATCGCCAGGGCGACGTCGGCCTGGAACATCGGGTTGAGCCCGACCGGCCCCGGGCCGGTGTAGGTGTCCCGGTCGGCGATGAACACGACGTCGATCCGGCTGCCCTGCCCGCCGGTGTAGGAGATCGGCACCGCGGGCTTGGGGAACGTAAAGTTGGGCGTCGGATCACCCACGGTGGTGCGGCGCCAGCCGGAGAAGATCGTCGTGGCCGCCACCGTGAGCCGGCAGCCATACGTGAAACTGGGTGTCGCCGCGGTGAGGGTCCGGGTGAAGCTGCCGACGCCGGAGCGCACCTCCCGATCGGTGGGGGAGAGCCAGATCTCCAGCGCGTTGGGTACCACTGTCGGGTTGAGCGCGCCGTCGAGCGCGGTGGCGGTGATGGTGACGGTCTCGCCCGGCTGTGGCCACGCGGGCGTGTGCGTGCAGCGGATCCGCAGCCCGGGCGCGCTGGCCGGCGGATCGACCGCGACGGTCACGGTGAGCTCGGCGCGATCGTCGCCGTTGCCGGAGCGCACGATCGGCGTGCCGCAGGCGATCGGGTCGCCACCCTCCACCGACACGTCGCACGGTGCGACGCGGACGTCGGCGAGCAGTGCGGTCGTGGCGGTCGGCGAGACGTCGTACTGGTTGTCGCCGAGACAGAACCCGCCGTCCTCGTCCCAGGCCTCGACCACGATGGGCAGGAACGCCGCGCCGTCGCGCTGCGGCAGCGTGGCGACGTCGAGGTTGGGCACGGAGAACTCCCAGTCGGGAGAGATGTCGCCGATGCCCTCGCGGTCGTCCTGGTCTTCGGTGTCCTCGTTGTTGAACGCGACCCCGTTGATCCAGACCTTGACATACCAGTCGACCCGGCCGCAGAGCCCTTCGTCGTCACTGGAGATGGCGTTGATCCGGTTGACGGTGACCTTGGCGTTGACCAGTGGCACCGCGCTGGCCGGCGGGCTCAACACCACGAACAGCCCGGTCACGACGGCCAACGCGGTCAATACGGTCATGATGCGTCGTCGCACGTTTCCCCCCTTCTCGTCGGGATCCCCTGACCGGGGTCCCGTCCAGCGGAGGAGGGAGGAGCGCGATTGATACCTCTAGATCAACAACAGCGACTTGCCGACGGTCGTACGCGCCTCCAGCGAACGGTGGGCGTCGGCGGCCCGCTCCAACGGATACGTCGCGGTGATGGCCGGTCGCAGGTGGCCGTGGGCCGCCCGATCGAGGGCCGATGTCAGCAGTTCGCGCACGGTCTCCTGATCGGGCGGCCCGGCCCGGAGCGGTTCGAGCACCCGGACGTCTCGGCGCGCGGCCTCATCCGGGTCGGGGGCGGCGAACCCGTCGCCGGTGCCGTAGGTGAGGAACGTTCCGCCGTCGGCGACGGCCTCCAGCGCGGCCGTTCCGAGACGGCCGCCCGCACCGTCGTAGACCAGCGCGGCGCCGCCACCGGTCGACTTTCGCACCTGTGCGATCCAGTCCGGTCGCGTGTAGTCGACGACCACCTCGGCGCCCAGGTCGCGGGCCAGTTCACGCTTGCGGTCACTGGAGGCGGCGGCCACGACCCGGGCACCCGCGTCGACGGCCAGTTGCACCAGGAGCGATCCCGCCCCGCCCGCGGCGGCCAGCACCAGCACCCATTCGCCCTTCGCCGGCCCACCCAGCCGGTCGAAGTTCAGTGCGGTCACGCCGTCGTGCACCAGCGCCGCCGCTGTCTCGATGCTGAGCCCGTCGGGCACCGGGACAATCTCGCTCTGGTCGGCGACGACGTGTTCGGCATACCCGGTGCCGGTCCGCACCACCACCCGGCGACCGATCCAACCGGGGTCCACGCCGTCGCCGGTGGCGAGCACGGCGCCCGCACCGCCGCCGCCCGGCGTGTAGGGCAGCGTCCGCGGGAAGAACTCCTGGCCCCAGCCGCCGCGCAGCATGCTGTCGAGGAGGATGACGTCTGCCGCCGCCATGCCGACGACGACCTGGCCAGGCCCCGGGACCGGGTCCGGCACCTCGACCGGGCGCAGCACCTCCGGCCCGCCGAACTCCGCCACCTGGATCGCGCGCATGTCTCACTCCTTCGCTCGGACTCCCGCTAAGCCTTCAAGCTGAAGCCCGGTTGAGGTCAAGCGGGGATTCGTCGGCCTCGGTGTGCGCCGGTCGGAGTTCGAAGTGGACGGTATGGCCGGTCGTGCGGCGTCCGAGCCGGTGCATCATGGGCACGAGCGCCCCGTGCAGCAGCGGGTACTTGGCGCGCAGCGCGCGGGCCGCCGCGACGTGCTCCGCGCCGCTCAGCCGGTGCGCGACGGCGTTCACCGCGGGCCCGGTCGGCACGCCGCGAATGGTCGACGGCGCGACCGTGACGTCGGGGTTGTTGCGGATGCGGCGGGTCTTCCAGGCCTTCTGGAAGCTGCGCACGTAGGCCCGCTCGCCGGCCACGACGATGCTGACCGGTGTGGTGATCGGCGTGCCGTCCCGGCGGAATGTCGTCAGCGCGACCGTCTTCTGCCGGGTGAACGGTGCCCAGGCCGGTGCCGGCGCGCCGTCGACGTGGCCCAGGACCCAGCCGAGCTGGCGCCACCGTTCCACGAGGGCGACCGCGGCCAGCGCGGCCGAGACGGCGATCAGCACCGTCTGACCGGTGGCGCCGCCGATGTTGCGGTCGGCGATGTGCGAGACGGTGTGCGCGACGCTGCCGACCAGGTAGCCGCCCAGCCCCACCGTGAACCCGTCCGCCCAGACGAGCCCGAGCAGCAGCGCCGCACCGAGGCCGAGCTGGAACGCGCCGACGTCGTGCACGAAATGCTCAGCGGGCGGGAAGTTCACGAACGACGCGAAAGAGGACGGCGCGATGAGCCCCCAGAAGCCCGCGGCCAGGGTGAACATTGCGAGCAGAACGGCGATGGCCTGAATCATTCGTCTCATACCCCGGGGACGGGGCAGCGCCCGGGTGTGTGACGCCCGTGGATGTGATCAGGGCCGCAGGGCGGCCTGGCGAGGTGGTCGCACGAGGAGCCAGGCGGCGATGCCACCGACCGGGATGAGCAGCCAGCAGGAGAGCACGCGGTAGATCAGCACGTCGGCGGCGGCGACGGCGCTGCTGGCCCCGGCGGCCGTCAGACCGGCGGTCAACGCGAGCTCGACGACGCCGATGCCGCCGGGGGTCAACGGCACCTGGCGGACCACCTGCACGCTGATGTAGACGGCGGTCAGGGTCGGCAGGCTGACCGGAAGCTGGAAGGCGTGTGCGACGGCCAGGAACGACAGCAGGTCGGCGACCCACTTGGCGGTGGACCAGGCGAGGGCACCGGCCCAGGCGAGCCAGGTCAGCGCGGCCGCCGAATGCCACGCCGACCGGATCCAGCCGAGCAGCATCAGCAGGTAGCGGCGGGCGGCGCCGGCGCTGCCTCTGTCGGCCACCGCGATCGGTGCGCGGCCCCAGTACCGGCGCCCGACCAGGACCATCGCCACCGTCACGACCAGCAGGCCCGCGACCACGGCCAGTGGCCGCCAGCCGACCGACTTGCCCGGGCCGTCGAACGCGAAGACGAGACCGACACCGGCATACAGGGCGGCGACCCCGCCGATGGAGGCCAGCCCGGACACGACCATCACGCCCGTGGCCGCCTCCGGCGTCGCACCGGCCCGCTGGAACCTGCGCACCGCGTACGCCGCCGAGACCACCGGCCCGGCCGGCAGGCTGATCGACATCGCCGTGCTGGCCAGCACGATCGCGAAGGTGTGGCCGCGTCCGATCCGCACGCCCAGGGCGCCGAGCAGGCCCCGCTGTTGCAGCGTGAACGCGCCGATGGAGACGACCTGGAGCAGCGCGGCGACGAGGAACCACCACAGGTCAGCGGCGGCGACGGCGTGGCTGACATCGCCCCAGGCCGGCAGGCGGCCGCGCAGCCCGAACGCCGCGAGGCCGACGACGACCAGGACGCCGAGCACGCGCAGCGACCGCTTGCGCCACCGCTTCCGCCCGCCCCCTGGATCTGCCTCCGGCGGGGCGGTGGTCGCGCCACCAGGAGGGCCGCGGTGAACTTCGAGCATCGGGGCTCATCCTGCCAGCCGCGCCACCCTCAGCAGCCTGCGACTCCAGGTGACGTGCCTTATGGTGACGGCATTCGATGAGTGGGGGATGGCGTGATCCGAGCCCGAGCGCTGCTCCGGCTGCCCCGATACCTTCTCTGGCTGACGGCGTTGTCGATGGCGGGCGTCTTCGTCGCGATGCTGGGAGGCGACCCGGACCACCGGCTCGGCGGCCCGGTGCTCTACTTCGCGGGGCTGAGCGTGTGTGGCGGCCTGCTCGTGCTGTCGATCCTCCTGCTGCTGGTGCGGCGACGCGGTGCTGATTAGCGCTGCCCTCTGATAGAGAGCACAGCATGGAGTTCGACAGCGTGCGGCGACTGCTCGATCGGCACTGGCCGTCGCTCGACGTGCACACAGTGCGACCGTTGGGCAGTGGTTTCGACCATCTGGCGTACGAGGTGAACACCGATCTCGTCGTTCGCGTGGCTCGCTCGCCCGACATTTCCGAAATGTCGGGCGAGGCGGAGATCCTCGCCGCGGTACGCGCGGCGACGACCGTCCCGGTGCCGGAGCCGATCCTGGTCGACGCGAGCGCCGGGCTGATGGTCTACCGCAAGCTCCCCGGCACCCCCGCCGCCGGTCTGCCCGAGCCGAGCCGGGTGGCCGCGACCGTGGTCGGCGCCCTCCGGCAGCTCATGCGCGACATCGCGGCGATCCCGGTCGGCCCGGTCGACGACGCCCCACCGAGCGAGTGGCTGGACGAGGCCCGCTCGGAGTTCGCCGACATCCGGGCGGAGATCCCGGCCGCCCACCAGCGGGCCGTCGAGCTGTTCCTGAGTCAGGAACCTCCTCCTCCGTACACCGGCCAACCGGTCTTCTGTCATAACGACCTGGGCATCGAGCACGTCCTGGTCGATCCCGAGACCCGGACCCTCACCGGCGTCATCGACTGGACCGATGCCGCCCGCACCGAGCCGGCGCACGACCTGGGCCGCCTCTTTCGGGACCTCGGGCCGCAGGTCGGGCCCGTCGACGACCGGGCGCTGTTCTTCGCCCGCTGCGGCACGCTCGAAGACCTGCACTACGGCCTGACCGAGGGTCGCGACCGGTATGCGATCAACGCCCGCGCCGCCTTCGACCACGTGTTCGCCGCGGAGCGATGAGTCGGCGGCGCGGAAAGCGTCATACCGCCGTGGATGATTATCGTGTGAAGGAAGCAGGCGAGGGTGACCAGGTCGCCTTCGAGCAGTTGACCGAGCCGCACCGCCGTGAGCTCAACGTGCACTGCTACCGCATGCTCGGCTCGATCGAAGACGCCGAAGACGCGGTCCAGGAGACGTTCCTGCGCGCCTGGGCCCGCCTCGACACCTTCGCGGGCCGCGCGTCGTTCCGGGCCTGGCTCTACGGCATCGCGACCAACGCCTGCCTCGACATGCTGCGGCGCCGCAAGTCGCGGCTCTGGCCGACCGACGTCGCGGGTCCGGCCGACCTCGGCAGCGAGCCCACCCGGCCGCCGACCGAGGTCGCCTGGTTGCAGCCCTACCCCGACCGGCTGCTCGCCGTCCCGGCACCCGCCGAGGCCGAGCCCGAGGTCGCCGTGGCGGCCAAGGAGACGATCGAGCTGGCGTTCCTGGCCGCCATCCAGCGGCTCCCGGCGCGCCAACGGGCCGTGTTGATCCTGCGCGACGTGCTCGACTGGTCGGCGAAAGACACCGCGACCACGCTGGAGATGACGACGGCCGCCGTCAACAGCGCGCTGCAACGCGCCCACGCCGGGCTCGCCGCGCACGTGCCACCCGATCGCGACGACTGGCTGGCGCGTGACCGGGTGACGGCCGCCGCCACCGAGAAGGCGCTGCTGCACCGGCTGGTCGAGGCCTGGGAGCGCACCGACACGACCGCGCTGGTCACCCTGCTGCGCGACGACGCCCGACTGGTCATGCCGCCGCGGCTCACCTGGTTCGCTGGCATCGAGGCCATCGAGCATTTCTTCCGCACCCACGTCTTCGACGCCCGCGGCCGCGGCTGGCGCCTGCTGCCCACCTGGGCCAACCGTCAGCCCGCGTTCGCGCTCTACCAGCGCGCCGCCGACGCCGACGAGTTCCAGCCCTTCGGGATCGGCGTGCTCACGGTCGACCGCGGGGCGATCGGCGAGCTGGCCCTGTTCGCCGATTCCTCGTTGTTCGAGCGCTTCGGCATGCCCAAGTCGCTCTGATGGTCTCGTTTCTCGGCCGCCGGTCGGTTGGCGCCGTCGTCGTGCCGCCCGCGGAGGCCCTCGACTACCGGCCCGCGGAGTGGGCCGGCGCGCTCGTGGTGGTCGAGCACGGCACCCTCGAGGTCGAGTGCGCCAACGGTGTCGGCGCCCGGTTCGAGGCGGGCGCCGTTCTCACGTTCGCCAACGTGCGACCGCGGCGCCTGCTCAACCCGGGCGCCGTTCCGCTCGTCCTGAGCATGGTGAGACCTACGCCTCACCGCCGATGAGCGCCTGAACCCCGCGCCGTCACACCGGTAACCCATCCAGAAAGGCGTGGTTATCGTGACGAACATCGCGGGCAAGGCCGTGCTCATCACCGGTGCCAACCGGGGCATCGGCCAGGCGCTCGTCGCCGAGGCGTTGGCAAGAGGAGCGAGCCAGGTGTACGCCGGAACGCGTGCGCCCATCGAGCACAGCGACAGCCGGGTCAGGCCGGTCACGCTCGATGTCACCAGTGCCGAGCAGATCCAGGCGGCGGTCGACGCGATCGGGTCGCTCGACCTTCTGATCAACAACGCGGGCATCGCGGGCTACGACGACCTCAGCGACGCGGAGGTCATCGCCCGCCACCTCGAGGTCAACCTCTACGGCACCCACGCCGTGACGCGGGCGTTCACCCCGCTGCTGGCCCGCGCCGGGGGAGCGGTGGTCAACAACCTGTCCATCACGGCGTTCGCGCCGCTGCCGCTGATCCCGTCCTACTCGATCTCGAAAGCGGCCGCGTTGGCCCTGACCCAGTCGTTGCGGACGTTGCTGGTGCCGCAGGGCGTGCGCGTCCACGCGGTGCTCACCGGCTTCGTCGACACCGATATGACCCGCGGCGCCAACAGCCCGAAGGCGACTCCGGCCTCGGTGGCGGCGGCCATCTTCGACGGCGTCGAACACGGCCAGGACGACATCTTCCCCGACGCGATGTCGCGCCCGATGGCCGACGGTTGGCGCACCCTCGCGGGCAGCGCGCTCGAAGGCCCCTACGCGGCGCTGGCGGCGGAACTGCGAGCGGCCGCCTAATGGCGCGGTCCATCCGCGGCCCCGCACCGCTGGGTCTGGTGCTCGCCCTGACCGTGGTCGGCGCGCTCGTGGTCGCGCTCGACCAACTCGTGGTGGCCACCGCGCTCCCGACCCTGCAACGCGACCTCGGCGCCTCGCTGACCAGTCTGGAGTGGACGGTCAACGCGTTCAGCCTGAGCCTGGCCGCCCTGATGATCCCGGCCGCGGAACTGGGCGACCGGCTCGGCCGCAAACGCACCTATCTGCTGGGCCTGGTGGTGTTCGCGCTGGCCTCCGCGGCGTGCGCCCTGGCCCCGAACATCGGCGTGCTGATCGCGGCCCGGGTCGTGCAGGGCGCGGGCGGTGCGATCATCATGCCGGCGGCGCTTGCCCTGCTCACCGCCGCGGCCCCGCCAG
The DNA here is from genome assembly GCF_003387075.1 of Asanoa ferruginea. Taxonomy (NCBI): domain Bacteria; kingdom Bacillati; phylum Actinomycetota; class Actinomycetes; order Micromonosporales; family Micromonosporaceae; genus Asanoa; species Asanoa ferruginea. The sequence continues at coordinate 7,983,598 of NZ_QUMQ01000001.1, read as the reverse complement.
CCCGGCGCGGCGCGGTGATGGGGATCTACGCCGCGTTCATGGGACTCGCCGTCGCCGGCGGACCACTCGTCGGCGGCGCCGTCACCGAGGGCCTGGCCTGGCAGTGGATCTTCTGGATCAACGTACCCGTGATCGCATTGGTGTTGCCCTTCATCGCCACGAGGCTCACCGAGATGAAGGGCGTCCCGCGCCGCCCCGATGTCCTCGGGCTGCTGCTCGTGGCCACGTCGACGTTCGGCATCGTGTGGGCGCTGGTCCGCTCCGGTCCGGCCGGCTGGGGCAGCGGCGAGGTGCTGACCACCCTGATCGGGGGTGTCGTTCTGCTGGCCTTCTTCGTGGCCTGGGAGCTGCGCACGACGCACCCGATGCTCCCGATGCGACTGTTCACGGTGCGCGAGTTCACGGCGGGCAACGCGTCGGCGCTCATGCTGACGGCGTCGCTGATGAGCACCGTGTTCTTCCTGGCGCAATACCTCCAGGTGGTGGGCGGCTATTCGCCGCTCGAAACCGGGGTGCGCTTCCTGCCGTTCACCCTGCCCCTGTTCTTCGTGGCGCCGGTAGCCGGCCGGTTGCAGGACCGGATCGGGCCGCGCTGGCTGATCTCGGTGGGGCTGAGCCTGCAAGGGGTCGGGCTGCTCTGGCTGGCGGTCAACGCCGATGCCGACCGTGGCTATCCCGCCTCGGTCGGGGCGCTGTTCGTCGCGGGCCTCGGCGCCACGATGGCCATGCCGGCACAGCAGAGTTCGGTCATGACGTCGGTGCCGCCGGCGTCGATGGGCAAGGCCGCCGGAACGTTCAGCGCCATCCGTCAGCTCGGCGGGGCGCTGGGGATCGCGATCCTGGCGGCGGTGTTCGCGGCCCAGGGGGACGACCGGTCGGCGCAGGGGTTCGCCGATGGGTTCGCTGCCGCGATGGTCACGGCTGCCGGTCTCGCGTTTGTGGGTGCGGCCGTCGGGCTTCTCGCTCCCAGCCGTCGGCGGGCGCCCACGCCGCCGCCGCGCGGCGCCGCGGTCACCGAAAAGGTCGGCGTCGGCTGAGGCCGGTTTACTTGAGGGCGGCGGTGGCGCTCTAGTGGCGCTGCCGGGCGGCCAGGTCGCGGAAGCGGTCGACCGCGCGGCCGCGCACGGCCGAGCCGTGTCCGAACACCGCCACGTCGAAGTCGAGGTCCGCCAGCCGCGCGACGCTCGCCCGCGCGGCTGGCGGGTCGTCGGTCATCGCGCGCGGGGTCGCGCGGACCTTGCCCGCCACGCTGCCGGCCGCGTCGCCGGCGAACAGCACACCACCACCGCGGTCGAGCAGGTAGGAGACGTGACCGGGCGTGTGGCCCGGGGTGTGGAAGGCGCGCATCCCCACGACGGGCACCGGGCCATCGGCGAGGAGCACCTCGTCGACCGGCGCCGGCTCGGGATCCTTCACGACCAGCCCCACGATCTTCTGGATGGTCGACGGTGCTGGCCGCTGCGCCCCGGTGATGACCGGAACGTCCAACGCGTGCGCCACCACCTTCGCCCCCGACTGCCGCCGCAGTTCGGCCAGGCCGCCGACGTGGTCCATGTGCTGGTGCGTGACGAGGATGGTGGTGATGTCGCCAACCGCCCGGCGCGCTTCGGTCAGGGCCCGCACAATGGTCGGTGCCCGCCCCGGCAGGCCGGTGTCGACCAGCACGAGCCCGTCGTCGACCACGATGACGTGCAGGTTGACGAACCCGACCCGAAGTTCCAGGACCCCGTCAGCGACCTCACGCATGCGCTCATCGTCCCACCAAAAAATTCTTGACGCCCGGTGTCGAACCGCGAGCTCCTTGTTCGACGCGTGAGGGACAGGAGCCATCACAGAAAACAGGAGCACGCGATGCAGAAGATCACTCCGTACCTCTGGTTCAACGGCCAGGCCGAGGAGGCCGCCGCCCACTACGTGTCCATCTTCAAGAACGCCCAGGTCGTCGACGTGGTCCGGATGGGACCGGATGGCCCGGTGCTGACGGTGACGTTCGAGATCGACGGCCAGCGGTTCATCGCCCTCAACGGCGGCCCGCAGTTCACCTTCACCGAGGCCGTCTCGCTCTACATCAGCTGCGCCGACCAGGCCGAGGTCGACGAGCTGTGGGAGCGCCTGTCCGAGGGCGGCGAGAAGGGCCAGTGCGGTTGGCTCAAGGACCGCTACGGCCTGTCCTGGCAGGTGGTCCCCGACGCACTCGGCGAGCTGATGAGCGACCCCGACCCGGAAAAAGCGGGCCGCGTGGGCCAGGCGATGATGGCCATGACCAAGATCGACATTCAAGGACTCCGCGACGCGTACGACGGAGTCGCATAACCCCACCCGGGCCGCGAGCGTTTCCGCGCTCGCGGCCCGGTCTTGTTTCAGGTTTCCTGGTCTGGCCAGGGATCGTCGACCAGCCCGTCAGCGATGGCACGCCGCGACTGTCCATCGTTGCGGTAGCGCAGCGGAACCACCGACAGCGGCAGCGGCCGCCCCGTCGATCGCGACCGCGCCCGCACGGGCCGAACAAGCCGCCGAGGACCGGGCCCGGTGGCGATCCAGTCCGCCAACGGGACCTCGGCGTCGCCGAACGGGTGCCCGATCACCACCAGCACATCATCGATATCGCTTGGCTCTCCGGCGACGTCCACGGCCCGATGCTACGACCGCCCGCCCGTGGGCAGCGACGTGGTCCGCCGGCGTGATCGCTAGGCGGGGTTCGAGGCGGCGGTGAGCACCGCGAGGATGTCCTGTTCGCGGGCCAGGAACCGACGGGCCGCCAGACGGCCAAGGCCGACGGCCAGCGCAACCCCGGTGGCGATGCCCACGGGAACCGCGAGCCAGCGCAACCAGCCGAGGTGCCCGACCGTGCCGCTGATGAGCAGCGCCACCGGAGGCAGGGCGGTGGTGACGATGAGGATGATCGTCGCGTAGACCTTGACCACCCACGTCGGGGTGGGGCCGCCGTCTTCCCCGGGCGGCTGCACCGCGGTCACCGACGCCAGCGGAACCAGGCCGGCGGCGCCGCCGATCAGCGCGGGCAGGGCGCCCAGCAGCCACGGCCACGCCCAGGTCTGGCCGCTGACCGCGGTGAGGATCGCGCTGATGCCCACCGCGTAGGGCCCGACGAGCAAGAGCCACGCCGCCTGCCGGCCGCGGACGTCGGGCCGCCCGCTGCCGGGGGTCAGCACGGTGAGGCGCAAGGCCAGACCATCCGAGCCGTAGAGGTTCGCGCCGGCCGCGCCGGCGATGGCCACCGTGATCGCTCCGGCGAAGGGCAACAGGATGCTCGTGCCCTGGGTGGCTTCCGGGACCACGCTCACGCCCAGGCCCACCAGGAACGCGATCATGAGGAAGGTCGCGCGGGCGGGGTCGCGTACCCATTGGCGGAGTTCCTTGCCCATCACCGCGCCGGTCGGGGTGGCCGGGAGCAGGCGACGGCGCGGACGCCGGGACCGGCGTGCCCGTCCCGCGCCGACCCGGCCGTCGAGGCGGCGCGACAGCAGCGCCGGCCAGATGGCCACCAGGGCGGCGACGAGACCGGCCAGGCCGAGCAACGGCAGCACGGTCAGCGTCAGGTTTCCGGCGCTGGCGGCCGAGACCGCGTCGGCGGCCCAGCCGGTCGGCAGCGCGCGCACCGCGACGGTCAGTGCCGGCGCCGTGCCGTGCGTCAGCGCCGAGGTGATTGTCGGCAACAGCGTGCCGCCGATCGCGACCAGGCTGATCGCGAGGGCGACCACGGTGGTGCCGATGTCGCGTGTGCGCCGCGAACCGGCCGGCAGCAACGCCCGCACGACGGCGACCAGCACGCTGCTCAGCACGACGGTCAGCAGCACGCCGACCGCGCCGACGACGGCCGCGCCCGCGCTGTGTCGGGCGCCGATCACGACCAGCGAGCCGAACGCTGCGAGCAGGAACACCTGGGCGGGATCGAGCAGACCGAGGATCAGCAGGGTACGGGCGAGCTTGGCCCGCGGCACCGGCAGCAACCGGAACATCTCGTAGGGCACCGTGGCCCCACCGCCGGCGAATGCGGCGAAGCCGACCCGGCCGACGATCCACACGAACATGACGGCGGCGATCGCGTCGCAACCCGCGGCCGTGTCCGGATAGGTCGCGAAGCCGAGGAGGAACGACGAGCCGGCCGACAGCAGCCCGAACAGGAGGAGCACGATGCCGGCCGCGATGCCCAACCGGGTCGCGGCCTGGTGCGCGAGCATCGCGGCCCGCATGCGGATCAGGAGGCGAACCACGACAACGCCCCCGTCTCGTGTCCGGCGCCGACCAGGTCCGCGAACGCGTCGTCGAGGCTCGCGCCGCCCCGGATCTCCTCGAGCGAGCCGGCCGCCACGATCCGGCCGCGGGCCAGGATCGCCAGGTGGTCGCAGAGTTGCTCGACCAGGGCCATCACGTGGCTGGAGAACACGACCGTGCCGCCTGACCCGGTGAAGCCCCGCAGGATCGACCGGATGGTGGCCGCGGACACCGGGTCGACGGCCTCGAACGGCTCGTCGAGCACCAGCACCTCAGGCCCGTGCAGCAGCGCGACGGCGAGGGCGATCTTCTTGCGCATCCCGGTCGAGTAGTCGGCGACGAGCCGGCCGCCGTCGGCCTCCATGTCGAGCACCCGCAGCAGCTCTTCGGTCCGCGACCGGACCAGGCCCTCTTCCAGGCCGCGCAGCAGGCCCATGTAGGTCAGCAGTTCGGTGCCGGTCAGCCGCTGCGGCAACGACTCGCCGTCGGGCAGGACGCCGAGCCGGGTCTTGGCCTCGACCGGTGCGGTCCAGATGTCGTGACCGAGCACAGTGGACGTGCCGGCGTCGGGGCGCAGCAGCCCCACGGCCATCGACAACGCGGTCGTCTTGCCGGCGCCGTTGGGGCCGACGAGGCCGAAGAAGGATCCGCGCTCGATCCGCAGGTCGACGCCGTCGACCGCGAGCTTCTCGCCGAACGCCTTGCGCAGCCCACGCAGCTCGAGCGCCGCACTGCCTGTGTCCATGCTGTCCCCGCTGTTCATCGTTGCCGCGCCGCCTTCACGAAGAAGTCGACGAGTTCGGTGCTGAACGCCGCGACGTCGAACGCGGCGTTCTGCTGCATCAGCCCGGTGGAGGAGTCGATCGCGCCGCGCAGCGCGACCGCGGCCGCGCGGCCCGAGAAGGCGCCGAACTCGCCAGCCTGCTGGCCGCCCTCGAGGAGCTTCTGCAACGCTGCCACGGCCTCGTGCTGGGACTGGCCGAACAGCTCGGGGACGCCGGGTGTCGAGCGGGCGTTGGCGAGCACCTCCGTGAGCGCGACCATCTCGTCGCGGTGATTGTCGAGAAACGCCAGATTCGACGTCACGTAGATCCGTAGCGCCGCCGTGAACGACCCGGCCGCCGCCACGCGCGGGGTCATCCACGCCTCGGCCTGCGCCAGGACATACCGGACAACCTCGTGGAGAACCTCGGCCTTGCCGGCGAAATGGTAGGAGATGACCCCTTTGCTGATCCCGAGATGGTCGGCGATCGCCTGTAGCGAGGTGCCGCCGTAGCCCTTTCCGGCAAGCACCGTCACCGCGCCGCGGACGATCTGCTCCCGCCGCGCGGCCTCGGTGAACGATCCAGACCGTTGACCGGCCGGCTTAGAATCTGACCGCATGGCCAAAATCTAGCACGCGCGGCCTGGTGACGGCCCTGTGCAGCGCGTCACCTGGCTACGGCAGCGTTTAGCCGCCGTCAGTGGTTGGGAAAAAGATCGGACACCAACGCGAGGAGGGGCCACGGTGGGTGTGCAGGACTACGTTGTAGCGATCGTCTCCGGCGCCGTGATCGGGATCGTTGCCCGCATCCTGCTGCCGGGCCGCCAGCGCATCGGCCTCATCCTGACCGTGCTGATCGGAGTCGGTGCGGCGCTGGCCGGCACGTGGGCGGCTGACCATTGGGATCTGCACAGCACCAACACCTTCGACCTCGCCGGTCGAAGCTTCGACTGGCTGGTTCTCGCTGTCCAGGTCGGCATCGCCATCGTCGGTGTCGCCGTCGCCGCCTTGTTGGCCCGCGCGTTCTCGACCGACCGCCAAGACGACTAGACCGTTCCGCAGGCGACCCGACCCCGACTCAGTAGGGGAGCGCGCGACCGAGATGCCGGGCGTACGCGAGATGGGCCGTGAAGATGGCCGTCAACCAGCGGGCCATCATCTCGTCGGCGCGCAGCAGCTCCGACGTCTCCGCCTCGAAGGACTCCCGGTCGTAGTGGAACGCGGACGCGACGCCCGGCTGCTCGGCGAGCGCCTTCTCCAGCACATCCTCGGGGATGCTGCCGAGGCTCGGCTGGACCAGGAAGCCCACCTCGTCGGCGAATCCGAGCCCCCACTCCAAGCCATTGCCGGTCGAGACGTAGACCTGCGCCGTCAGCGCCTCGCGGCTGATCGGGTATTCCTCGCGGGTCTCGGCCGGACCGGCCAGCGCGATCAGCTCCGCCGGGAGCCGGTCGACGACGGCCGCGACCGCGGGAAGGCCGGCGAGCTGGTCGCCGCGGTAACCGACGCTGCCCTGGTCCGCTGAGCCGGACCTCGGCTCGACGCCCGGCACTGCGAACGGCGAAGAAGTCATTCCTGCGTCCTCACATACGGGGTCCGGAGGTGCGGGCCGGGCACCAGGCCCGGCCCGCAACGCCGCGATCAGTCCGCCGGGAAGTGGATAGTGTAGGGGATTTTGTTGGCCTTCAGGCAGTCGTAGAGCTTCTCGGCCATGCCGAGATCGTTGACGTTGGGCTGACCGCTGCCACTCGCCACGAAGTGCCAGTGGATCTTCTTGATCCCCTTGCCTTTCATCTTGTCCTGGTTGGCTTCCTTGATCGCGTCCTGGTTGGCGGGATCCTGATACCAGGCGTCCTTCTCGCACTGGTCGACCTGCTCCAGGATCCGGTCATCGGCGAACGCGAAGCCGGCCTTGACCTCGTGGAAGATCCAGCCCTCGTCGGTCTCCTCGGCGTAGTCGACTTCGCGGGGGCCCTTGAAGTCGGGGCTGTCCGGCTTCTTGATGCCGAACTTCCGCTGGCCGGGGCGACCGATGCCCGCCATCATGGCCGCGAAGTTGACCTCGCCGCTCTCCCAGCCGTAGGCCCAGTCGACCTTCGGGCCGTTCTCCTGCAACCCGTCGGTCATCATCTCGTGCAGCCGCTTGAGGTCGGTCCGCTTGCCGTTCAGCAGGCGGTCGAAGTTGGCCTTGGAGACCCGGCTGCCGGCTGCCGCCGCGACGAGCCCGGTTGGTTGCTCGACCTGCTCGACGACGAGGTAGTTCCAGACCTCCGGCATGATGAGCTCGTAGGTGAGCTCCTTGACGGTGTCCGGGATCTTGTCGTACTTGGCGACGTAGCGCGCCGCTGCCATGAGCCGGTGCGCGTATTTGTTGACGAACTTGGCGACCTTGGCCGGGAGCGAGACCGCGTCGCCGACGTAGGGGATGACGCCGAGGATGCTCAGCCCGGCGCTGACCCAGTCGGCGTGGATGAGCGCGGCGATGGTGTCGCGGATGTCGGCCAGGCCGCCGAGAATCCAGCCGACCACCGGGATGACGCTCAGTCCGCCGCCGCAGAGGTTGCCGGCGAGCCACGCCATCGAGTCCTTCTCGGCGAAGTCGCCGGCGAACATACCGAGCAGGAAGTCGCTGACGTAGGACCATTTGCTGATCTGCTCGTCGAACTGGCTCGGGTGCAGGCCCTGCGACTCGGCGTTGGCGATCTCGTAGTCGTCGCGCAGGCCGTCGTTGTCGGTGTCCTGGAAGAGCGCGCTGATCAGGTAGTCGAGTTCGGTGCCGTCGGAGAGGCCGTCGCCGTCGGTGTCGGCCTTGGTCGGGTCGGAGCCGTTGTCCTCTTCGGTGAGGTCCGGGACCCCGTCGCCGTCGGTGTCGACGTCGGTGGGCACGGGTTCGATCGGTGGGACGTCACCGGGCGACGGCGGCGCACGCGGCTGGTCGGCCACCAGGGGGTTGCTGCCCCGGCTCACCTCGGTGCCGTCGTTGACCCCGTCGCCGTCGGTGTCGGGATTCGTGGGTGTGGTGCCGATCCGCTGCTCGTCGAGGTTGGTCAGGCCGTCCTGGTCGACGTCTTCAGCGGCGTCCGAGATCGTGTCGACGTCGGTGTCGTAGGCGTTGGGTCGGGTCCAACCGACGAGCTCGGTGATCTCGAACTTGTCGGTGAGCTGGTCGCTGTCGGAGTCGATCAGCAGCGGGCTGGAGCCGAACCGCAGCTCCACGCCGTCGACCACACCGTCGGCGTCGTGGTCTCCGGTGTAGGTGATGCCGAACTGCTTGAGAACCTTGAAGCCGCTTGCCCACGCCTCGGCCGCGTGCTCGATGGCGTCTTCGACGTCGGCCTCACGCAGTTCCTCGTCGGTCTCGGCCAGGTTCTCCCGGGCCTCGCGCAGATCCTTGAACGCCTTGTCCAGCCCCGGCGGGACCGGGGTCGGCTTCGGGTTGGCGCGGAACGGGCCGATCGTCGCCTCGGCGTCCTGAATGGACGCGTCGGCGAGCTGCCGGATGCCGGTCAGGCTCTTGACCAGCGCGGCGATGTGGTCCTGCTCCTTGGTGCCGCTGAGCCCGTCGTCGAGCCGCTCCTCGACGAAGTCGCCGAACTTCTCGACGTTGCCGAACGCCTTGTCGGCGTCTTCGAAACCGTTCAGCCGGGCGCCGTCGAAGTAGCGCGTGTCGACGTCGGCCCGCACCTGGTCGATCCGGCTTTCCTGCTTGTCCTCCCCGTCCCTGATGTAGGGCCGCAGCGCCGCGACCGCCTCAGTGACGTAGACCTTGACGTCGCGGGCGTACTTGGTGCCCGGGATCGCCTTGACCGCGACTTCCCAGCGTTCCGTGTTGGCCGCGGCCGGTGCGCCGAAGAACGCCAGCTGCGCGGCGACGGTCGCCGTGACCACGGCGGCCAGTCTTCGGAACGTCTGTCCCCGATGTCGCATGGACTCATTCCCCCATTCATGGAATCCGATGGATCCACAGGGGAACGTAGTGGCCGGGTCGCCGGCGTAGGGGGCAGATCAGGGATCGAAGACTGTCACAATGTCGACCCTGCTGTCAGGCGGGCTTGCGGTGCATGCGGTAGTGGAGGATCAGGAACGGTAGGCCGAACACCGTGAAGGCGTGGTCAGCGACCAGGTCGCCGCCAGGGGTGACGAAAACGTCGAGCCGCTCCGCGAAACCGTGCACGCTCAATGCCGTCAACCGTCGGGTTTCCGGGTCGACGTAGGTCAGGTAGTGGCCCGGCTGGTCGCCCTGGCCGCGGCTGCTCAACGTCAGCCCGCCGTCGGCACGGGCCCGAGGTTCCAGCGTCGCCGTGAAACTCGCCTGCGGCAACGGGAAGCCGACACTCACGTACCCCCTGTTGCCGTGTCGATAGGTGGTGTAAATGCCGACGTAGATCGGCTCGTCGGTGTCGGCGAACGACCGGATCCAACCGCGGACGCTGACCGTCGCGTCGTCCGGGCGCGTGATCGTGTCGATCCGGCTGAGGATGCCGCGTTGGGTCTCGCGCTGGTTCATCGGCACGTTGGCCTGGCCGAGCGGCCGCGCCACCAGCGTGCGGTAGAGCAGGTAGCCGGGGCGCACCCAGAGCCGCCATTCCGGCACGATGTCGAGGGTGAAGCGGGTCGTGTGCTCGTAGAACTCGCGCACCCGCGGGTCCACGTCGCCCGGTGTGAACGCCGGGCCGGCCAGGTCGTCGAGGCTGGCGACGATGCCGACGTCGGGGGTCGCGGGGTGGTAGTCGCCGCCCATGACCGTCGCCAACTCGCGCACGTAGCCGGTGCCGACGTAGCGGGTGCGGGCCTCGAGCGGCACCACGAACGGCAGGTCCGCCGGCTCGACGTTCTCGGCGAGCAGACTCACCTGGGCGTCTCGGAAGATCAGAGCCGACGTGGTACGGAAGACGACCACCGTGACAGCCGCGACCACCGCGGCCGGCACGTCGCCCCAGATCGCACCCAGCGCCCAGCCGACGCCGGCGCCGAGCAGCGGCCCGAGCACGACCTTGTGCGGACGGATGCCGAGCAACCCCACGAGCGCACCGGCGAGGACACCGACGACGACCGGGCCGAGGCCGGTCAGCCGCCCTACCAGCCAGCCGAGCGGGGCGACGAGGGCCGCGCTGGCGACGATGCGTGACCACAGCGCGGGAATCTCGTCAGGCTTCTGGAGGGCCCGGGCGACCACGTCGGTGGCCGCGAGCACCGCGGCGCCGGCCACCGCGCCGACGACGATCGCGGTGGCGCCCCAACCGGCCGTCAGCGCAGCGCCGCCGAGCGCGCCGATCGCACCGGCGAACACCGCCGAGCCGCGCCGGTCCGGGCCCTGGCGCCTACCTTCGGTTTGCATACCCAAGGTCTACCGCACGGCCAGGTCCCGGCCGCGCCCCGGCTCGTCGGACGACCAACTACGCGGCAGGCATTGATTCGGGCCTATAGGTGCCCCTACGCTGAGCGGGTCGGCGAACGCACAGCGCTATCCCCACCGTCCCCTGCTCCGGGAGCGCCCGCATGAGTCGCATTCGCCGTGCCATCGCCCTCATCGCTGCCCTCGTGCTCGCGGTGACCACCGCGATCGTCGGCCCAGCCAGTCCCGCCAGCGCCGCGCCGCGGTTCCGGGTGCTGGTCTTCTCCAAAGTCACGAACTTCTATCACGACTCGATCCCGGCCGGCATCGCCGCCGTGCAGCAACTCGGCGCGGCGAACAACTTCGAGGTCGAGGCGACCACCGACGCCGCCGCGTTCACCGACGCCAACCTGGCCAGGTTCGACGCGCTGGTCTTCAACAACACCAATTCGACGCCGGAGTCGGGCGCGTTGCTCAACGCCGCCCAACGCACCGCCCTGCAGACCTTCGTCCGGGCCGGCGGCGGCTGGGTGGGCCTGCACGCGGCGAGTGCCAGCGAGCGCGACTGGACCTGGTATGACGGCCTGGTCGGCACCATCTTCGACGTACACCCGGATTTCTCCTCGACCGGCGGCGTCTTTCCCGGCCGCATCAAGGTGCTCGATCGCGCGCACCCCTCGACGAAGAACCTGCCGGAGCTCTGGGAGCGCAGCGAGGAGTGGTACAACTGGCGCACCAATCCCACCGGCCGGGTGCACACCCTCGCGCAGATCAAGGTGCGCGACGGCATCAACGGGCTCGACGAGGGCGTCGACCACGCCTACTCGTGGTGTCAAAATTACGACGGCGGCAAGTCGTGGTTCACCGCCGGCGGGCACTCGATCTCGTCGTTCAGCGAGCCGTTCTTCCTCGACCACCTGCGCGGCGGGATCGAGTGGGCGGCCGGCGCGGTCGCCGGTGACTGCAGCGCGACCCAGAACAACAAGTTCCAGCGGGTGCCGCTGGTGACACAGAACCTCGCCGACCCGTTCGAGCTGGCGGTCGCCCCCGACCGGCGGGTGTTCTACATCCAGCGGACCGGCGCGGTGAAGGTGATCGACCAGAGCACGCTCGCGGTGACCACGCTGATCGACTTCGCCTACACCCCGGCGCAGACCAGCCAGTCCGACGGGTTGCTCGGGCTCACCATCGACAACAACTTCGCGACCAACAACTGGCTCTATCTACTGTGGTCGGACAAGACGCTCAACCAGCTCAACCTTTCCCGGTTCACGGTGACCGGGTCGACGATCGCGCTCAGCTCGGAGAAACGGCTGCTCACGATCCCGACCTGGCGTGGCGAGGCGCGGGCCAACTCGCACATGGGCGGCTCGATCGCGATGGGTAAGGACGGCAACCTCTACGCGGGGATCGGCGACAACACCGACCCGTTCGAGTCGAGCGGATTCGCCCCGATCGACGAGCGGTCCGGCCGCCGGGCCTTCGACGCGCAGGGCACCGCCGGCAACACCAACGACCTGCGCGGCAAGATCCTGCGAATCCGGCCGCAGGCGGACGGCACCTACACCGTGCCGGCGGGCAACCTGTTCGCGCCGGGGACGGCCCGTACCCGATCAGAGATCTATGCGATGGGCATGCGCAACCCGTTCCGGATCACCGTCGACCCGCACACCAACGCGGTGCTGGTCGCCGACTACGGGCCGGACGCGACGGCGGCAAACCCCAACCGCGGACCCGAGGGTACGGTCGAGTTCAACCGGATCACCAGCGCCGGCAACTACGGCTGGCCCTACTGCGTCGGCAACAACACCCCGTTCAACGACTTCAACTTCGCGACCTCGACGTCTGGGCCGGTCTTCAACTGCGCCGCGGTGGTCAACAACTCGCCCAACAACACCGGCCTGACCAACCTGCCGCCCGCGCGCCCGGCCCTGGTCTGGTATGCCTACTCCGCCTCGACCCAGTTCCCCGAGGTGGGCACCGGCGGTGGCGGCCCGATGAGCGGCCCGGTCTACGACTACGACCCCGCCAACCCGCGCCTGTCGAAGTTCCCCGAATACTTCGAGAACAAATGGATCGTGTACGAGCTGACCCGCAAGTGGTGGAAGACGCTGTCGATCAACAAGACCGCACAGACGTTCAGTGACCCACGCTTCGGCCCGACCGCTGTCGGCGGCCTCCAGTCGATCAACACGATCTTCACCGGGATGAGCTGGGTCCAGCCCTTCGAGGCGGAGTTCGGCCCGGACGGCTCGCTCTACGTCATGGACTTCGGCGCCGGCTCGGGCAGCGGCCGAGGCGGCACCAACGAGGGCGCCGGCATCTACCGCATCGACTACGTCGCCAACGGCGTGCCACCGGTGGCGGTGATGACCGCGAGCCGCGACTCGGGCGCCGCGCCGCTCGCGGTGACCTTCTCCAGCGCCGGCTCGTCCGGGGCCATCAGCTACGCGTGGGACTTCGACGGCAACGGCAGCGTCGACTCGACGGCGGCCAACCCGTCCTTCACCTACGGTGTCCGCGGTTTCTACACCGCCCGGCTGACCGTTACCGGCGCCGGCGGGCTGACCGCTATCGCCACCACGGAGATCACCGTTGGCAACACCCGGCCGACTGTCACTGTCAACATCCCCAATGGAGGCTTCTTCGAGTTCGGCGACCGGATCCCTTATACGGTCACGGTCACCGATCCTGAGGATACGACCGTCGACTGCAATAGGGTCGTCGTGCAGACGCTTTTGGGCCACGACTCGCACGCGCACCCGCTCGACAACTATGTCGGCTGCTCGGGCACGCTGATCACCGAGTCGGGCGGCGGCGACGGGCACGGGCCGGGCGCCAACCTCTACCAGTTGGTGAGCGCGCAATACACCGACGGCGGTGGGACGGGCGGGATTCCTGCGCTGACGGGTTCGACGCAGGTCGCGTTGCAGCCACGCAGCATGGAGGCCGAGAACTTCGACGCGCAGTCCGGGGTCAGCGTCCTCGACCGGGCGGCGGCCCAGGCCGGTCGGCGCCTCGGTGACGTCGACAACGGCGACTGGATCAACCTCGGTCCGGTCAACCTGACCGGCATCAGCGGCGTCACGGTCGGCGCTTCGTCGGGCGGCACCGGTGGGGCGATCGAGTTCCGCGCTGGATCACCGACGGGCACGCTCATCGGCACGGCGACGATCAACAGCACCGGTGGGTACGACAACCTGATCTCACCGACGGTGGCCCTGACCAACCCCGGCGGCACGTTCCCGCTCTACCTGCGCTTCGTGAAGGCCGGCCAGACGGGTGATCCAGACATCATGGCGTTGGACTGGCTGCGCTTCAACGGCCGCGGCGTGAAGGCCGAGACCGGGGCGACGCTGACCGTCTCCGGCACGCCGACGACCGGCACGCGGCCCTTGACAGTGGCGTTCTCCAGCACGTCGACGCCGCCACCTGGCCGCACCATTGTGGACCGGGAGTGGAGGTTCGGCGACAACACGGCATCCGTCCACGCGGCGACGGCCAGCCATGTCTATTCGCGCGCCGGCACCTACACGGCCTGGATGACGCTGACTGACAGCGTCGGGGCCACCCACTCGAGCAGCCTGACCATCACCGTGAGCTGAGGGGAGCGCTGTCAGGACGGCGCGGCGAGGCGGGGGATGAGCATGGCGAGAACCTCCGCGTAGGCGAAGCCGAGGACGAACGTGGAAAGCAGTCGCTCGACGCGTGGAAACAGGTCTTCGGGCAGGCCGGCGTCGGCGAAGGCACGGTAGACCCCGCGCGGGCCCGCAGCGCCTCTGGCGTGCTGCGCGCCGGGAACTGCTCGCCGGCAAGACGGTGCCGCTCTTCGCCGCGTTGCTGGCGCAACAGGCCGTCGTGCTGGCGTTCGCGGCTGTCGGTTATGGCCCCGACGTCGCCGGCGCGGGTTGGGCGTCCGCGATCGTCGGCGCCGCGTGGGCGGTGTGCGTGCTCGGCTTGGGCACCGCGCTGGCGACGCTGGTCCGCAACCACGGCCAGCTCAGCGCGGTCAAGGACATCGCCGCGCTGGTGCTGGCCGGACTCGGCGGCGCGCTGGTCCCGACCTCTTTGCTCCCGCCGTGGGCCGCCGTTCTCGCCGGCCTACTGGGCTCTGCGGGGGTACGCCGACGCGCTCGCTCCACGGCCCGCCGTGGTGGTGGTCGTGGCAACGGGGTTCGCCGGGTTCGCGCTCGCCACGGCTGGTGCGGCCGTTTGATGCCGGCGACTGTGGCACAGTCCTGGGTGTGCCGGTGGACGGGCTGCCTGACTGGTTGCCGACCTGGTGTCTTGAGCATCTGGGAGGCCCACCTGCCGGCGTGCTGTTCCGGTCGCACCAGGTCTCGATGGTGTTCGGTGTGCGGCTGGCCGATGGCAGGGACGTGGTGGTCAAAGCACGCCCCGACGACGGCCGGACCGCGTCGTGTCTCGCGGCGCAAGCCAGCCTCGCGGAGCGCGGGTTCCCCTGTGCTCGGCCGCTTACGCGGGTGGTCGGCGTCGGTGCGCTGGCCGTGCACGCCGAGGAGTATCGGCCCGGCGGCGAGGTGTTGCAGGGGGACTCGCCGGATATCGCGATGCGCTGCGCCGAGGTTTTCGCCCGGCTGATGGCCCAACTTGCCGGCGTGACCGTCGCGCCGCCGCTGCCGAATCCGCCCTGGGTGCGCTGGGACCACTCCGATGCTGGGGTGTGGCCGGCGATCGACGTTCTCGACCGCCGGCACCAGGGTGTCGTGTCCGAGCACATTGTGCAGACGGCTGAGCGAGCTCGTCGGCGGCTGCTGGCTGCCGGCTTGCCGTGCGTGCTCGGTCACGCCGACTTCGAGGCACAGAACCTGCGGTGGCAAGGTCGGCAGGTGTGGGCGGTGCACGACTGGGACAGCCTGGCGTGGCAGCCGGAGGCGGCTCTGGTGGGAGCGGCGAGCGGGTCGTTCGCCAGTGCCGGGCCGCCCACGCTGGCGCCGGTCGACAGCTCCGAGGCGTTCCTGGTGGCTTATCAACAGCTTCGCGGGCGCCCGTTCACCGTGGTGGAGTTGGATATCGCGTGGGCGGCCAGCTTGTGGATGGCTGCTTACAACGCTCGGGAGATGGCACTGTGCGGTGGCAGCCCAGCAGGCGGCGATGCGCTGCGTGCACAGGCCGCTGAACGCCTCCGCCGGGCCAATGCCTGACGGCTGTCGGTTTCTTGCTCTCGTTAGCGCCGGTTTCCTTGCTCTCGTTAGCCCGGTCGACGGGCTTCGTCGTGTTTGACCGCGGCGTCGAGAAGTGCGCGAGCCGTGGCTTTGACGGTGTCGGTGGCCTGCTCGGGGGAGTAGCCGGCGATGTCGACGAGCCAGATGAGGGTCTCGATGCCCGTCGCTGAGCGGATAGCGGTGGCCAGCCGGCCGATGTCGATGCGCGGGTGGCTGTCGCGCAGCGGTGTCAAGGCTTCGGCGATCCACCCGATGGCGCGTCCCTGCCTCAGCACGGGTTGGTCGGCGCCCGGGTCCAGTGCGAGCCGCAGGGCGGCGCGGAGCTGAGGTTCCCAGGTGAAGTTGTAACGGGCGAACTCGGTCACGAGCAGGTCGAGGCGCGCGGTTGCGTCGGTAGGCGCGTCGGGCGGCAGCAGGCTGTCGGGCGAGATGGTGGGCTGTGCGGCGAGCAGCAGGCTGCGCTGGTTGGGGAAGTATCGGTAGGCGGTCGTGCGCGAGATCCCGGCCCGTTGGGCGGCGTCCTCGACCTGCGGCGTGAGCCCGGTGGCGAGCAGGTCGCGGGCGGCGGCGACCAGCGCGAGTCGGGTGCGTGACTTCTGCGCCGTTCGCCCGGTCGACTCATAGGGCATCGCCATCCCATAATGGTACCGTAGTCCCACGAGTCGCACCGGGAGGAGCCCACGATGGACCCTTACGACCCGACCATCACCGACCCCGCGTTCTACAAAGTGATCTTCGAAAACGCGCGGGTACGCATCCTGGAATACCGCGACGAACCCGGCGACCTCACACACGTCCATCGGCATCCGGACAGCGTGATGGTCACGCTCAGCGCCTTCCGTCGCCAGGTCAGCTCCGGCGCCCGCAGCGTCGAGGTCGACCTGCGAGCCGGCGAGGCCCGCTGGGTCGGCGCCCAGGAACACGTTGGCGAAAACATCGGCACCACCGCGACACACAGCATCTTCATCGAGCTCAAGGAACCGGCGCCGCCCACGGCCGTTGGTTCCCCACTGGGGCCCAACTAGCTCCCTTGTCGGATCGGGGTGGTGGTGTTCGTTGGAGGGGTGAGGCCGCCACGAGGCGCGGCCACTTCCCGCAGGAGACACCGTGACCGCGACGTACACCTTCGACGTCTTCTCCACGCTCGACGGCTTCGCCAACCACAGCGGCGACTGGGGCGGCTACTGGGGCAAGCAGGGCCCGGAATTCCTCGCGCATCGTGCCGCTGCCTACCGCGACCCGCTGCGCATGGTGTTGGGGGCAAAAACCTACTCGTCGAACGCGCCGTTCCTTCGGCCGGGCTTCGACCGCAGCCTGTTCGACGAGTGGATCACGCGGATGTTCGACTCCCCGGTTACGGTGCTGTCCGGCCGGTTGACCGAGCCGCTCGATTGGCCGGACACGACCGTCGAGTCCGGCGATCCGGTCGAGGTGGTCACCCGCCTCAAGGCCGAATCCGACGTGCCGCTGCGTTCGCACGGCAGCCTGACGCTCAACCGCGCGCTGCTGAACGCCGGCCTGATCGACGCCATCGAGGTGACGGTCTTCCCGGTGATCTCCGGGACGACCGGCGTGGACCGGATCTTCGACGGTGTCGACGACTTCGACCTCGAACTGCTCGATGCCCGCACCTTCGACGACCACACGCAGGTGCTGACCTATCGGCCGACCCGACACGGCTGACCGGCGGTTATCCGTACACGAGGCCCATGGTGTCGGTATGGCCTGGCCAGCTGAGGTTCAGGTGCCAGCACCCAGCCTTTGGAAGATCGATGATGGACGGTCCAGGACCGCCCTGAACGCGGCGCGTCACGGAGACGTCCGAGCCGTCGAGCTTCGCCTCGATCACGAGGTCGCCGGGCGTGGGTTGCACCTTGGGCACCCAGAGAATCTTGTTGGACGGTCCCTCGGGTCTGGAGACGGCAAGCGGATAGCCGAAGATCGCGGCGACGAGGTCTCCCCGGTCGCCCATGACGTGCGGCATGCTCGAGTCGCCCGAGAATCCGGTTCTAGCCCATTCAGGCAGCGGGCCGGTATCGACCGGGGAGGCGCAGGCCGCCCGGGTGGCGGCGGGCGTTGCCTGCGCGGGCGACTCGTTACTTTCGCACCCGGCGAGGACGGCAACGGTCGAGACGAGCAGGACGATGGTCAGCAGAGATCTCACACCCGAAAGAGTCGCGGTGGAGGGATCAAGGTTCCCGCCCGCGGCGGGTCATTCCTGCGCGGCGAGGCGGGGGATGAGGACGGCGAGAACCTCCTCCGCGTAGGCGAAGTCAGCGTCGGCGGCCTCCCGGTCGGTGAACCTGCCGCCGGCCTCGGAAGCGGCGAAGCCGAGCACGAACGTGGAAAGCAGTCGCTCGACGCGTGGAATCAGGTCTTCGGGCAGGCCGGCGTCGGCGAAGGCACGGTAGACCCCCGCGCGGGCCCGCAGCGCTTCTGGCGTGGCGGCCCGGCGGGCGAGCAGCAGCCCGAAGACGTTCGGGTGGCGCCGCGCGGTCTCCCGCAGGCCGGCGGCCCGCCGGTGCAGTTGCTCCTCCCACGACGATTCCGCGTCCGGGTCCGGCTGCTCGCCGAGCAGGCGTTCGACCAGGCCGTCGAGCAGCCCCTGCTTGTCGCCGACGTGGCGGTAGAGCGCCATCGGCGTCACGCCGAGCCGATCGGCCACCGCCCGCATGGTGACGGCCTCGAGGCCGTCGCGGTCGGCGATCTCCAGCGTGACGTCGAGGATCGCGGCGCGATCGATCTTGGGTCTTGCGGGCATGCCGCCAGCATAGTATACGTTGTAGATATACGTCGTATATCTTTGTGGGAGGCGACATGCTGCTGGCCGAGGGACTCCATAAGCGCTACGGCCCTGTTTCGGCGCTGGCCGGTTTTGATCTGCGGATCGCGCCGGGGGAGGTGGTCGGCCTCGTCGGCCGCAACGGTGCGGGCAAGTCCACCTTCGCGGCGATCGCGTCGGGACTCGTCCGCCCCGATCGCGGCCGCGTGTGCGTCGCGGGGCACGACGTGACGCGCGAGCCGCGCCTGGTTCGTCCGCTGCTGGGACTCGCCGCGCAGGAGCTGGCGCTCTACCCCGGCGCGACCGTGATCGAGAACCTGCGCTTCTTCGGTGGCGTGCAAGGGCTGCGTGGCCGCCGGCTGCGCGAGGAGATCGAGGAGGTCGGTGTGGCGATGCGCCTGGACGACCTGTGGCGCCGCCGGGTGCGCACCCTTTCCGGCGGTCAGCAGCGCCGGGTGCACGCCGCCGTCGCCCTGCTGCACCGGCCGGCGGTGCTGCTCCTCGACGAGCCGACCGTCGGCGCCGACCCCGCCAGCCGGAAAGCGTTGCTGGACACGGTACGCGGACGGGCGCGGGCCGGGGCGGCCGTCTGCTACACCACCCACTACCTGCCGGAACTGGAGATCCTCGACGCAACCGTCGCGCTTGCCGAGGCCGGTCGGGTGGTGGCCCGTGGCACCCGCGCTGACCTGCTCGCCGCCCTGCCCCGCGCCGCCGACGGCCGGGCACCGACGCTGGACGACCTGTTCCGGCAGTGGACGGGCGCACCGACGGAGGCCCTCGATGCGGCCTGACACCCTCGCCGGCCCGCGCCGTTTCGGCGTCGTCGCGCGCCATCAAGCGGTACTGCTGCGGCGTGCGCCAGGCCCGTTGCTGGCGTACACGGTGATGCCCATTGTCTTGACGATCTTTCTCGAACCGATCCGCGCCAGCGTCGCACCGGCCGGAACCAGCGGCATCGACGCGGCCGCACCTGGCATGCTCGTCATGTTCTCGCTGTTCATGGTGGGCGTCGTCGGCGACAGCCTGATCAACGAACGCGAGTGGCGCACCGGGCAACGGCTGCGCACCACTCCACTGCGCGCTGGCGAACTGCTCGCCGGCAAGACGGTGCCGCTCTTCGCCGCGCTGCTGGCGCAACAGGTCGCCGTGCTGGCGTTCGCGGCTGTCGGTTATGGCCTGGACCTCGCCGGCGCGGGTTGGGCGCTCGCGATCGTCGGCGCCGCGTGGGCGGTGTGCGTGCTCGGCTTGGGCACCGCGCTGGCGACCCTGGTCCGCAACCACGGCCAGCTCAGCGCGGTCAAGGACATCGCCGCGCTGGTGCTGGCCGGACTCGGCGGTGCGCTGGTCCCGACCTCTTTGCTCCCGTCGTGGGCCGCGGGGCTGGCCCCGTTCTCGCCGGCCTACTGGGCGATGCGCGGCTACGCCGACGCGCTGGCTCCACGGCCCGGCGTTTCGGCTACGGCCGTCGTGGTGCTGGTGGCGACCGGGTTGGCTGGGTTCGCGCTCGCGGTCCAATCGCTACTGCGGCCGCACGCGTAGCGTCGACACCATGCCTGCGCCGCACTGGTTCTTTCGCTTCATGTATGACCGTGAAAGTGCGGCGTGGGAGCGGCGACGCGACGAGTCGGAGCAACGTGAGCTGGTCGGGCGGACCGTCGATGAGCTCGCCAACGTGGTCGCCCCGCCGGGACCCGTCGCCGATCTCGGTTGCGGGCCTGGCGCGCACGCGCTCGCACTCGCACTGCGCGGTTACGACGTCGTCGGTGTCGACGGGTCACCTCGGATGGTCGAGGTCGCGCGGACCCGAGCCGCGCGCGACGAGATCGCGGTGAGGTTCGACGTGCACGACGTCGGCGCCCCGCTCCGCTTCGGGGACGCGTCGCTGGGAGGTGTCCTCGCGGTCCTTGTCCTACAGCACCTTGCGCATCCGGCGGCCTTCATCGCCGAGATCCGGCGGTGCCTGCGGCCGGGTGGGCATCTGTTGATCACTGCTCCGGCCCGGAGCAGCACGCCGGTGACGTCGCCGAACCTTTACTGGCGGCTGCGCGCGACGTGCTACCACCTCGTGCCCGGCGTCATCCACTTCTACGACACGTACTCCCTCCCTCGTCTGATCGAGGGCCAGGGCCTGACCGTCGTCGCGTGCAAAGGCGAGCCCGGCCGCGTCAGCGTGTTGGCCCGCGCTTAACGTGCCCGGGCGTACGCGAAGAGGAAGTCCGTCGCCGGCACTGCGAACGCGACCGCGACGACCGCGAGACGTGGGATTGACGGACGGCGGGCCAGGCCGGCATACAACGCGACCAGCAACGGGGCCGCGACCGTCTGCACCAGCCAGGAATCACGCGCGACGAACACGTCAAGGTGGCAGCACGCCAGCCAGACCGCGTTCGCGACGGCCCACGAGACCAGCCCGGCGCGATAGCACGCCGGCGCACTCCAGCGCACGGCCGCGGTCGCGTAGCCGGCCGCGCGGTCAGCGCTCAGGTCCATGACGGTCGTAGGAAGGTAGAGCGCGGTGACGAGGAGGAGCCCCAGCACCACCAGGATGGGCTGGTAGTCGAAGACCGGACGGTGCAGCGACCAACCGGCGAGCGGGCCGAACACGCCGACGACGACCGCGTTGACTGCCACATCCGCGCCGGGCCGGCCCTTGAGCCGGATCGGGGGAACGCTGTACATCCAGCCGAGCACGAGCACGACCGCGGTGCCCGCGACGAACACCGGGCCGGCGACGGCCGCAGCCATGACGGCGCCGATGCCGGACCAGTGGACGCAACGTCGCAGATCGGCTGGGGTGAGCACCCCGGTCACGAGTGGGGCGGCGGACTTGCGCGGGTTGTGCCGGTCGCTCGGCAGGTCGTGCAGATCGTTGAGCGCGAACACAAAAGTCCACACCAGCGGGCCGAGGAGCAGGCCCACCGCGATCGTGGCCGGCACGTCACCGCGGGCGGGCAGCCAGTCGCCCGTAGCGAGCACCGCGCCGAAGGCTGCCCCAGCCCAGCCGAGGGGCCAGAACCACGGCCGCGTCAGCCGTACGACGGCCCATACCCGTACCACGTAGTGGTGTCGAAGAGGTCCAGAAGGGACAGTGACTTGCGGTGTGGCCACGGCGAGGGGCATGCCATCGACGCTAGGCGCGCCGGCCGCGGCCCCACCTCACCCCTGCGAGCCATCCAGCTCCCCTCCGCGGGGGAGATTGGGCAACTAGGATCGGCGCCATGATCCGGACGGAGACTCTGGTGCGGCAGGGTGACGAGTGGATCGTCGACGACGCCACGGAAACGCGATACCAGCTGGCCTCTGTCAGCAAACAATTCACCGCCGCTGCCGTCCTGCTGCTCGTGGCAGACGGCAGGCTGGCCATCGACGACCGCGTGAGCCGTTGGATCGACAGCAGCCCGGAGCAGTGGCGAGACATCACTCTGCACCACCTACTCACCCACACGTCCGGCCTCGGCACCTGGCACGACTACCCCATGATCGACCTCGCTCAGCGAGTTGAGCCCAGCGAACTACTGAGAACCTTCGCCGGAGTACCACTCCAATACCCGCCAGGGCAGAGCTGGAGCTACAGCAGCCCGGCGTACGTGCTGCTGGCGCACGTTGTCGAACGAGCCGCCGATACGCCCTACCGAGAATTCGTGGCAGACCGCATCTTCGACCACCTTGGTTTGGCCAACACGTTCGCCGGAGCGCCCGGCGGCCGGCCGAACCTGGCGCCCGGCCACGACATCGAGGGTCAACCGCGGCCGACCTGGGAACTGGACGTGGTTGGCATGGGGGCAGGAGACGTATGGTCGACGGCCAAAGATGTGCTGGCCTGGATCGATGCCCTCCAGGCCGGCCGTCTGCTGCCCGAGCCATATCGCACGTTGATGCTGACCGAACGAGTGCCGACCGGCAAAGGCCCGGACGAGAGCGGTTACGGCTACGGCGTATTCATTGGTGAGGTCAATGGCAGGCACTGGTGGCACCACAGTGGCGACAACGCCGGCTACAACGCGTTCGCCGCCAACATCCCGGAACTCGCCCGCCGCGTCGTCGTCCTCACCAATACCGACGCGATGGACGCCAGCACCATTGAGCCTCTGCTCGCATAGATCGACCGCTGCGAATCAGCAGTAGATCGACTGGCCGACGCCAGCGCGCATGCCCAACGTCCACGGCGAAGGCACTGCCGAGGGCGACGACGACAGCCCCTGCGAAAAGCCCCACACGCCCGACCCGCCGACCGCTCAGGGCGCCGAACGTCGTCCAAACTGGGACAGGCCATCAGTAGCACGGGCACGGGCTCTTACCACGAGGGCGAAGCCGAGGCCGCTGAAGGCCAGGCCGCCGACGACGATCACCCAGGGCTTCCGGTAACGACTTTGAGGCTCAGGCCGTCCCCATTCCCGCGAAGCCAGGTCGAGAAGGTTGCGGCGGCGGCCGCTGGCGACCGGCAAAGTTGGTCCTGCGGTGCTGGTCATCGCGGTTCTCCCCAACAGAGATGGTGGCAACGCAACCGACGTCGCCACCATCCCAAGCCGCCGGCTCACGGCCTTCCCCCGCCAGCGGGAATCGCCTCCCTCCGGCGGGGGAGCCCCGCAGAGGCACCCCCGCCGGCATCCTGCTTCACCTCGCGGGCACGGCCTGGCCGCGGTGCACACCCCGCCGCCCCAGGCCGGCGATGGTGACCAGGCTGGCGATCACCAGTGCTGTCACCGGCACCAGCAGGCCCGTCCGATAGCTGTCCAGCGTTGCCTCCGGAGCGGTCGTGTCAGTGCCGGCCACCGCGACCACCACCGCCGTCGTCACCGCCAGCCCCAGCGCCGACCCGAATTGAAACGACGTGGTCAGGATGCCGCTCGCCAGCCCCTGCTCGTCCGCTCGACGTCGTCGGTTGCGGCGATCGTCAGCGGCCCGTACGCGAGCCCGAACCCGAGCCCGATTGCCAGCAGCCCGGGCAGGAGCGTCAGGAAGCTCCAGGTCATGCCGAGCGGTAGGAACCACGCGAACGCGAGCGCGACCAGCACGAGCCCGACCGCGATCACCCGGTGGATGCCGAACCGGGCGACGAGTCGAGGCGTCAGGGTCGGGGCGAGGATCGCGTCGATGCCTATCACCGCGAGTGCGAGGCCGGTCTCGATCTCCGACCAGCCGCGCAGCTCTTGCAGGTAGAGCACGGCGAGGAACTGGAAGCCCATGAACCCGCCGACGAGCAGGAAGGCGCCCACGTTGGCCCGTGAAGCGGAAATCGTCGCTTGAACGTAGTCACCGCGCCCGAGAACGCGGCCAGGACGGCCGCCGCGAGGGGTCACGCAGGGTTTGGGTGGGTAGCGTGCCAGGGACAGCGGGCGCGGCATTGCCGCGCCCGCTGGTTTACGTCAGGGCAGGTCGATGGGGCGTAGTACCCGGTCGATGCTGTGCGCGATCTGCCGGTTGCCCTTGTTGATGTCGAACGCGACCACGCGCGGGTCACGGTCGCTGCGGTCGGCGTCAACGAGCCTGATTCGGCGCCAGTAGTAGCCGTAGACGTCGACTTTGATGGAGGACTCCGCGGCGGTCGTCAGAGTCGCGCCGTCGGCCTTCAGCGCTGCGGCACGGTTGATCGTGACGCCCGGCACCACGTGGTAGAGCAGCACGGACTCGACGGTGTCGATGCCCAGGCCAGCCACTGCCGTAAACGATGCCTTCTCGCTCGGTAGGCGCCTGGTGTGCTGGAGGTCGGCGACCAGCGTTTGGAAGGCCCGATCGTTGGGGATGAACGCGGTCAGGGCCGTCTTGCCGTCGGCGAGCACACCGACTGCGCTGGACGGTTTGGCCTCCAATACGGCCAGCACCGCGGCGGTCAGGATGTCGTAGTCGCTGCCGTTGCGATCGAAACCGCCCTTGTCCGCGGTGAGCACCGCGGCCAGCGACCGGGTGCCCAGCGGCTTGGTCTTGCCGTGCGCGTCGGCCGGTGCGGCGACCAGAGCGGAGGCGACGATCGCGATGGCCGCGATGGCCGTGGCTCGATTGAACTTCATCTTCGTGCGTCCTTTCCGGGTACGGAGTGATGGCTTTGACGCCACCACCCCGTACTTCGGACGCATCGCCCAAGATGGATGCACCTAATATGTCAGCGTCCCGCGCAGCAGGCTGTGGCCGGAGTGCCCGGCGTCGCCGTCGTGCGGTTCGTCGCTGATGTCGACCAGTCGATAGCGGTTCATGTCGATGCCGGGCGGCAGCGTCAGCAGCGCGGAAGACTTGTCGGAAAGGTTGCCGATCGCCGTCATCCTGGTGGGGTCGTCGGGGTCGATGAGCCACACCTCGTGGAAGCCGGTGGTCAGCGGCAGGTTACGCACGTCGATGCGCATCTCGCCGTCGGAGAGCACCCGGACGGTGCCGGCAGCCGATCCGGGCACCGTCGGCAGGGGCGACAGCGTCGCTCGGGCGGTCACCCGCTCGGCCGGCGCGCGCAGCACGAACCGGTCGACCGCCACCGTGCCGGCGACCGCGAGGACCGCGGCCGCGGCTGCGGCGAGCACCGGCGTCAGCCAGCGCGGCCGTGCCCGACCCGACCGCTTCACGAGCTCGCGGACCGGCGAAGGCGCGGTGGCACTCCCTGCGATGTCGGCCTCGACGCGCTGCCAGATCCGCTCGGGCGGTGGCGGCAGGTCGCCCATGTCCTGGCTCTCCCGGCCAAGTTCGGCGACGGTGCGCAACGCGTCGAGCTCGTGCCGGCAGACGGCGCATTCGGCCAAGTGGCCGAACTCGCCGGGGCCCTCGTTCTCCTCAGCGAGAGCGAGTAGAACCAGCCGATCGGGATCCAGATGCTGCACCGTCCACCTCCCAACGCTGTCGCAGGTTTGCCAGCCCACGGCGAATATGGCTCTTGACCGTGCCGAGCGGAAGCCCGGTGACGGCCGCTATCTGTGGATGAGTCAGATCGTCGAAGAACGCCAGCTCCAACGTGCGCCGCTGCTCGGCGGGCAGCCGGCCCAGCTCGTCGGCGACGACCAACCGGTCTACGACCCGCTCCGGAAGCTCCGGCTGCTCCGCTGGGGCGACCTGGGCACGCACGGTCTCGGCGACCCGGTCGTCCCGCGCCGTCGACCGGATCCGGTCGATCGCCTTACGCCGTCCGATTCCGAGCAGCCAGCCCAGGATAGTGCCGCG
This sequence comes from Asanoa ferruginea, assembly GCF_003387075.1. Classification (NCBI taxonomy): domain Bacteria; kingdom Bacillati; phylum Actinomycetota; class Actinomycetes; order Micromonosporales; family Micromonosporaceae; genus Asanoa; species Asanoa ferruginea. The sequence goes on along the minus strand of NZ_QUMQ01000001.1, from coordinate 7,958,156 downwards.
CTGCGGGTCGAACGTGTCCCGCCCGTTCCACGCGGCCACGAACGTCAGCTGCGTGACGTCCTCGGCGTCGGCCCGGTTGCCCAGCAGTCGCTGCGCCAGGTAGAGCACGGCGGAGCCGTGACGTTCGTACGCCGTCCGGAGGGCTTTCTCATCACCCCCACGTAGGCGTTCGGCGAGCTCGTCGTCGGAAATCATCAACCCCCCTCCCGAGCAGCGGTCCTCCCTGTATTTCGCTGTGCAGCCCGACCGTAGTGCCTGTCCCGCTTCGATGAACGGGCAAATGAGTCTGGGGTACCCCGCGATCATTGGCCGAGTCGAAGACAGCCATAACGACGTCAGCTACTTGTCCTTCGCTGCCGCTGGCGTGGATGGATGCGCCGGCCGGCCAACATGACCCAAACCTCTCCACAGCTGCCAGGTGGCATGGGGGTCGGCTCAAGCGCCCGACAACGTAGGCACGGCGGTTACCACGATGTTGTCGCGGTAGTGGCGGGTTGCTTGGTCGAACGGACCTCCGCAGGTGATCAGGGAAAGGCGAGGTTTTCCGTCTCGGGCGAAATAGCGGTCGAGTGGGATTCGGGATTTGCGGTACTCCTCGCGCCCGACGACCGTGTACCGCCGGTGTTTGCCGTCGTCTCCGGTGACGGTGATCAGATCGCCGTCGCTGAGCTGGCGCAGGCGGAAGAACGCGCCTCTGCCCTGGCTCGCACTGTCGACGTGGCCGGCGATCACGGTCGACCCAGCTGAGGCGTCCAGGCCGGGGCCGAAGCGATACCAGCCGACCCGGTCGACGCTCGGTGGCACGTCGAAGTCGCCGGTGCGGGGGTCCACGCCGGTCGGCACGACGGTGGCGGTCACGCCGATCGCCTCGATGGTCATCTTGACCGGAGCGATCGGAGAGTCGCGGCGAGGTAACGCACCGTCGTTGACCGGCACCTCGGTCGTGGGCCGGGCCGCGCTCGGGGTGGCCGACAAGGACCGCACCGTGTCAGCACCTTCGTCGGGTTCGGGTTGTGCGCCGCATGCGATGACGGCGGTTGCCACGAGTAGTGCGGCGCCGGCGGCCATGGCCGCCGGCGCCCACCGGGATCGGTATGTCATTTGCGCGCGGTGGCGTAGCGGACGCCGCCGGCCGCGAGCAGCAGCACACCGGCCGCGACGGCGATGTACCACCACGCGGGCGTGCTGGTGTCTGCGAGGCCGCCGGTGCCGCTGGGCACGCCGCCGGGTGCGGAGTGCAGGCCGTCGATGGTCTGGGAGACCAGGGTCAGGGTCTGCTGTTCGGCTGACCCGATGGCGTAGACGATTGTCGCGGTGCCTTCGGCGAGGTCAAGGTCGGCCGGGCCGATGACCGGCTCGGATTTGCCTGCCAGGACGACGTCGGACTTGACGGTCCCGGCGGCGATGTCGGCCTTGGCTTCCTTGGGGTTGGTCAGGTTCTCGAAGACCGGTTCGCCGCCTGCGCGCACGTCGACGGCTGGTGCGGCGGCGGTGTGCCGGACGATCAACCGGGCCTTGCCGGCGCCGGTCTTGGACGTGTCGTTGACGAACGGCGTGATCGTCGGGTCGCCGTCGGCGGTGAGGTGAGCGACGATGCTGATGTTGGCGCCGCCGGGCACCTTCGCGCCGTCGGCCTTGACGATCGCCTGGCCGATCGGCTCGCCCGGCTTGGTGAGGGCGAGATCGTAGCTACCGGCCGGAAGTTTCAGCGGACCGGCGACCTTGCCCGGCTGGAAGTTCTCCAGGGTCTTGTCGCCGTTGACGTACACATCGACGGGCTGACCCGGGATGCCGTGCACGACGAATACCGACGATTCCGCCGCCGCCATGGCGGGCATGGCGGTGCCGGCGGCGAGCGCGCCAAAGGCCAACGCGGTCGCGGCGGCAGCCGCGGCGAGCCGCCGCGGCAGGATTGTGGTCATGCTGGGTTTCCTCTCGATAGCCAGGCTGACGAGAAGGACTTCGTTCTAGAGCGGCCGGCCGGATGCACGGGCTGCGGAGAAAGTTTGTCGCCGGTGAGGTAACGGCCTGGCCCACAGGTGCCAGGCGGCCGACAACGCTCACCTCCTAGAAGGCTTCAACGAAAGGGAGAGACGGATGTCCGAATCGCGAATCCACGCTTTGCTTCGGCGCACCGTGTAACCGACCTGCGGCCACCACCTTGATGCCGTTCCGGGTGCTCGGGCAGCAAAGAGATGCGGTCTAAGCTGATCCCACCATGAAAAGCACCAGCTCCATCCGGGTGGCGATGCTCGGCACCGGTGCGTGGGCCCGCCGCGCGCACCTGCCTACGCTCACGGCGCTGCCCGGTGTCGAGGTCGTCGCCTGCGCGGACGCCTCGCCCGACCAGGCCGCCGAGGTCGCCCGATCCTTCGGTATCCCGTCGGTTTACCCGGGACTCGACGAGTTGCTCGACGCCACCCCCGAACTCGACCTGCTCGTGATCGCCGCGCCCGATGACGTGCACGCCCCCGCGATGCGGACCGCGCTGGCCCGCGGGATCGCGGTCTTCTGCGAAAAGCCGCTGGCCAACGACTACGCCACGGCAACGGAACTGGCCGACCTCGCCGACGCTGCGGCCGCACCGGCGACGGTGGGCTATTCCTTCCGCTACAGCCCGGCCGTCCAGGCCCTCCTGGCCGACCTCGAATCCGGTGTGCTGGGCGATGTCTGGCTGATCGAGGTCGCCGAGCACAACTCGCAGTTCCATCCACTGCTCGGCAAACCCATGAACTGGAAGGGCGACCCGGACTACGCGGCCGGGGGCGCCCTGTTCGAGTACGGCTCGCACGTCCTCGACCTCTGCCTCTGGCTGCTCGGGCCCGTGAGTGCGGTCAGTTCCGACCTCATCCGCGTGCGGCCCGACGCCCGCCTGGACGACATCGCCACCCTGCAGCTGCGTTTCGCCGGCGGTGCGTCCGGCACGCTGCTGTGCAGCTGGCTGTTGACCGGCGGCTACCCGGGCATCCGGATCCGGTTGCACACCTCGATGGGACTGGCCGAGGTGGAGCTGAGCGATACGCTGCCCGATGCCGAACGCTACGTCCGCTACCATCCGGACGGCTCGGCGATCGCGACCCCCGAGCTGTCGCGGCTCGCGGACGGCGACACCGCGTACACCCGCCGGCATCTGATGGACCTGCTCGGCCAACTGACCGGCGACCACGAGCGCGCGAGCACCATTTCACCAACCGCCGGTGTCCGTCCATCGAGGACACTGCCGACCGTACGGCAGTCCGCGCGGGTACAGCAGGTGCTGGAGGCCGCACTGTCGGCTGGCGACCACTGGGTCCACATCCCCTGAGTAGCGGCTTCGCGAGGGGACGAGTTCGGCGGCGCGGTGCGTGCAAGGACTTCGACGGGAGGTGTCGGAACGGCCGACGGTGCCGTCGCTACGCCGGCTTGGCGGCCTTGGCGCCGCCCCAGAGGGCGCCGGGGTTGGCGCGGCGCGGGTAGAGCTCGAGCATCCGGTCGTACAGCTCCGCCGCGGTGCGGGAGTCGTCCGCGGCTGCGGTGAAGCTGCGCAGGTAGGCGGCGGTCTCGGCGAGGATTTTCGGGTCGTCGGCCGCGTCCGGCTTCTTGTGGCCCGCGACGACCGCTACCGGGTCGAGCGTGGCGAGCCGCTCGGTGGCCTGCGCCCACTGCTCGCGCGTCTCCCGCGTCGTTTCGGCCGTGTACTGGTGGGTGTCGTTGTAGACGACGTCGCCGGCGACGATCAGGCGCAGGTCGGGGACCCACAGCGAGGTGGAGTCGGCGGTGTCGGTGAACCCGGTGTCGATCACCTGCAACTGGTGGCCCTCGAGCTCGAACTGGTGGCCGTCGACCGGCTCCGGGAAGACGATCTCCGGGATCTGGCCGGGGAACAGCTTTCCCCAGAATCCGTCGCGCCACCGGGGCTCACCCTGGGCGTGCGCTCCCGCCACGGATCCGGCTGCGGCGATCGCCTTCGCGTCCGGGAACGCCGCCAGGAGTTGACCGATGCCGAAGAAGTGGTCACCGTGGCCGTGGGTGATGAAGACGTAGGTCAGGTTGCGGCCGAACGACTTCACCCAGTCCACCAGTTCGGCGTTCTGGTCGATCGACGTGTACGTGTCGACCAGAACCGCGTCGTGTTCGCCGTAGACGAGGGTGGCGCTGTTGGCGACCCACTGCAGATCCTGCGGCCCGTGCGGCAGGTCGCGGGTGACGCCCTGCCGGGTTGCGGTGCGCACGGCGTACGTGAGGCTTGTGTTGTTGGTCATCGGTATCTCCTGGATGTGAGGCCGGGTCAGGCGCCGCTGACGGTGAGCGTGTCCCGCAGGACATCGGCGAGGTGGGTGCCGGCCAGCTCACGACGGATCGCGTCGTCGACGCGGGCATAAACGGGTGTAAGTGCCGGGCGGATGCCGCGGGCGACCGGGCAGGACTCGCTGGGTTCGTTGCGGTGCAGCGCGAACGCCGCTTCCGCACCGAGTGCCTCGTTGATGTCCCACAGGGTGATGTCTTCCGGAGCCCTGGCCAGACGCCAGCCGGCGCCCGGGCCGCGCTGCGTCTCGATCAGCCCAGACTTGGCCATCTCGCTCATCAGCCGTCGGATCACCACCGGGTTGGTCGCCACGCTCTTCCCGATCTGCTCGGAGGTGGTGAACTTGCCGCCCATGCGCTCGTTGAGAGCCATCCACGCGAGGGCGTGGGTGGCGATCGTCAGCTTGCTGTTGGCACTCACAGGAGAAATGTAACAGGATCAGTTACATTTGCCCAACGCGGTCCCCACGCAGCAAGGCGGCAGACCCGGATCTCCGGGTTCAGTAGTAGATCGACTGGCCGACGCCGCCGCCCGCGGCGATGACGTCTCCGTTGACCGCTACGGATAACGGCGACGCCAGGAAGGTCACCAGGGCGGCGATGTCGTCCGCGTGGATGACCCGCCGCAGCGCGTTGTCGGCCAGCATTCGGCGGGTGGCCTCGTCCTCGCTGATGCCCTGGCGTTCCGCCGCCGCCTTGACCAGCGCCGGAATCCGCTCCGTATAAGTCGTCGACGGGTGCACGGCCGTCACATTGACGCCAAAAGGACCCAACTCCTCCGCCAAGTTCCGGGTCATCGCGACCACAGCCACGTTCCGCATGCTCGCGATCGTGTCGCCGGTGCGCCGGGCCGCCAACCCGGAGACGGAGATGATGCGGCCCCAGCCCGCCCGCTGCAGGTGCGGCGCCACCGCGCGGGCGCAGCGCAGATAGCCCAGCGCCTTCGTGTTCATCTCCTCGTGGAACCGCTCGTCCGTGATGTCCGCGAGCGGCAACGCCCCGCCACCCCCGGCCGGGCGGGCCGCGCAGTTGACCAGGATGTCGATCCCGCCGAGCAGTTCCATCGCGCCAGTCACCATGTTGTCGACGGCCTCGCGATCGCCGATGTCCGCGACCAGCGGCACCACCCGAACCCCGACGGAGTCATGAAGCTCCCGCGCCGCGCCACCGAGGGTTTCCCGACCGCGGGCCACCAGGCCGATGTCGCAGCCCTCCCTGGCCAGCGCCCACGCGATCGCGTTCCCGATCCCTCGGCTGCCGCCGGTGACGACCGCCCTCTTCCCGGCGAGCTGCAGGTCCATGCCGGACATTCTGCCGGCATAAGCCACGACCAAGGCAGCGACAATGGTCGGCATGTCGTTCCCGGTCGCCTTGCAGGACAGCGTCCACCGGTTCGCTCGCTCGCTGGAGGTGCCGCGACGGCTCGCCAGCCTCCACCCACGCACAGCAGGCAACGCCGGGAACTATTCGGCGCTACCACCGGCCATCGTTCTCGGCGTCATCTCCGCGTTCGAAGGATTCGTCGAGGACTTCCTGGCCACCGCGTTACACCAACGGGGGTACGGCCTCGGACAGATCGCCAAGCGCGTCTCCATGAACAACCCGACCCTGGCCGACTTCCGGCGCAGAGCCGCCGCCGACTTCCCGGACACGGCGAAGTGGATCAGCGCCGCGCCCGGTGTCCAGGTCTGGAACCGGCCCACGGGAAGCAGCCGCCCGGAGATCGAGACGATCAGCTTCGACGAGGCGGAGCGGCGCGCGGACGGGTGGATGCAGGTGCGGCACTGCCTGACCCACGGCCTGGTCTCCGGCTGGCGTGCCGAGGTCTGGCCCGGCCCGTTGCGTGGCACGACCTCGGCCAGCAGCGTGCTGCGGCCAAGGCCGGGCGGCCGCCACGCGATCGGTCTCATCGGCGCGATCTCGTGTGCCCGCATCCACCTGCACGGCGCCCGGGTGGTGGCCGACGCGGTCGCGGCCGAGCTGGACACGACGCTCGTCTGGGATCGACTGCCCGAGTTCCCGCTCGACAAGGAGGGGGCGGTCAGTCCACGAGGACCAGTTCCGGCTCAACGGGCGGCGGCGACACGGGCGAGGCAGAAGGACGCCGGCGGAAGGTCCACCAGCGATACAGGACGTAGTTGAAGATCAGGTTTGTGCCGCCCGAGGCCACCCGGGCCACGACCAGGCCCATCCCGAGCGCCCCGAACAGGGTCACGCCGATCAGGGTGAGGAGATAATCACCCACGACCTGCGGCGCGAACCGCACCAACTGGCCCCGCACACTCTGCCGCTCCGCGTGGAACGCGAACTTGCGGTTGAGGGCGAAGTTCAGCGCGTACGTCACCCAGAACGCGATGCTCACCGTCGCCGCGGTCGGTAGTGGAGTGACCGCGTGCAGCACGGCCAGCAGCGAAAGGTCGAATGCGAAACCGAGCGCCGCCAACGCCAGGAACCGGGTCAAAGAATGGCGATAGATCTTCGAGGCCCGACCCACGCCGCACACCCTAGCCGCGCAAACTGTGGATCACCGGCGCGGGTCGACGTGAACTTTTGGTGCCGCGCCCCATGCGGGGGAGCGCCGGCCGGCCAGCACGTCGGCCGCCTCGGCCAGGCCGACCGTCGCCGCGACCAGCGGCCGCGGGTCCACGACGCCGGTCGCATACAGCTCGATCGTTCCGGACAGCCCGCCCGACGCGCTCAACACGCCCACCGCGGTCACGTCCCGCAACACCAGGTCGCGCGAGTCGACCAGCGACGCCTCCTCGGCGATGCCGATGTAGACGACCCGGCCGCCGGGCTCGACCCGACGCGCCGCGAACGCCGGCATCGAGGCCGCATTCGTCGCGTCGACAACGGAGTCAAAAGCCAACGAAGACGGCAGATCAGCAGAGGTCCAGGTGTGTGCGAACCCCAACCCGCGCGCGAACGCCAGCGACGGCGAATCCTGGCCCAGCAGGTGGACCTCGGCACCCCGCGCCGCCGCGATCTGCGCCACCAGCAGGCCGATCGTGCCAGGACCCAGCACGAGCAACCGGGTGGTCGCCGTCACCGAAGCCGCGTCGACCACCCGCAGCGCGTTGCCGCCCGGCTCGACCAGGGCGCCCAACGTCGCATCGACCGAGTCGGGCAGTGGGTGCAGCGCCCGCACCGGCACCGGTAGTTGCTCGGCCAAGGCCCCCGGCCAGCCGCCCCGGATGCCGATCTCGAAGCGGTCCGCGCACAGGTGCTGCCGCCCGCTCAGACACCGCAGGCACTCGCCGCAGCCGAGCATGGTGTCGCCGATGACCCGCCGGCCCACCCACGAACTGTCAACGCTGGCGCCGACCGCGGAGACGACCCCACACCATTCATGACCGATTCTGATCGGGTACGCGGCGTCGCCGGTGTGCAGGTAGGCCATGTGGCCCGAGTAGAACTCGGCGTCGGTGCCGCACACGCCGGCCCGCTCGACATCGACGATGACCTCGCCGATCCGGGGTACCGGAGGAGCCACGTCGCGGACTTCCGCCCGGCCCGGCCCGACGACGACGAAAGCGCGCACGGCCACCCCCTGCCACCCGATCAGGCGAATCTTGATAATGGGCAGTATGCCTGCCCCCCTCCGCTCCGACGCGTGGTATGCCGGCCAGGACCGGAACTCCTACATCCACCGCGCCTGGATGCGCCGCGGCTCACCCGATTCGGCGTTCAACGGCAAGCCGCAGATCGCCATCGCCAACACCGCGTCCGACCTCACGCCCTGCAACATGCACCTCACCGAGGTGGCCAGGAGCGTCTCCGACGGCATCTGGGCCGCCGGCGGCGTACCCCTGAATCTGCCCGTGGTTTCCCTGGGTGAGACGCAGGTCCGGCCGACCGCGATGCTCTGGCGCAACATGGCCGCGATGGCCATCGAGGAGATGGTCCGGGCCAACCCGATCGACGGCGTGGTGCTGCTCGGCGGCTGCGACAAGACCATCCCGTCGCTGCTGATGGGCGCCGCCTCGGTCGACCTGCCGGCGCTGGTCGTGCCCGGCGGCCCGATGCTCACCGGCACGTTCCGGGGAGTGCCCCTCGGTTGCGGCACCGACGTCTGGCGGCTCTCCGAGGAGGTCCGGGCCGGCACGCTGTCGAACCGCGACTTCCAGGCGTCGCAGTCGGCCATGATCAGGAGCAAGGGGCATTGCAACACGATGGGTACGGCCTCGACGATGGGCCTGCTCGCCGAGGTGCTCGGCACGACGCTCCCGGGCACCGCCGGTCTGCCGGCACCCGACAGCCGGCTGCTGGCGCAGGCGCACGAGTCCGGGCGCCTTGCGGTCGAGATGGTCCGTGAGGGCCGGCGACCGAGTCAGATCATCACCAAGGCCTCGTTCCACAACGCGATCGTGGCGCTCGGCGCGCTCGGCGGTTCGACCAACGCGGTCGTGCACCTGCTCGCGATCGCCGGCCGGCTCGGCGTGCCGCTGACCCTCGACGACATCGACCGGGCCGGGCACGGCATCCCGCTGCTGGTCGATCTCCAGCCCGCGGGCCGGCACCTGATGGAAGACTTCCACCGCGCCGGTGGCCTGGCGGCCGTGCTGCGCGAGATCTCCGACCTGCTCGACCTCGACGCGCTGACGGTGACCGGCCGGCCCCTCGGCGAGTATCTCGAGGACGCCACCATCCACGACCCCGAAGTGATCCGGCCGCGCACCCTGCCGATGATGGCCGACGCCGGCATCGCGGTGCTCCGCGGCGACCTGGCGCCCGACGGCGCGATCATCAAGCCGGCGGCGGCGACCGAGGCGCTGCTCCAGCACCGCGGCCGGGCCGTCGTCTTCGACTCGGTCGAAGACCTGCACCACCGGATCGACGACCCGGCTCTCGACGTCGACGCCGACTCGGTGCTGGTGCTGCGCGGTTGCGGGCCGAAGGGCTACCCGGGCATGCCGGAGGTGGCCAACCTGCCGCTGCCGCGCAAGCTGCTCCAGCAGGGCGTGCGTGACATGGTGCGGGTCTGCGACGGGCGGATGAGCGGCACCGCCTACGGGACGGTCGTGCTGCACGTCGCGCCCGAGGGCGCGGCCGGCGGCCCGCTGTCGAAGGTGCGCGACGGCGACCCGATCGTGCTCGACGTCGAGAGGCGGCGGATCGACGTCGACATCCCGGCGGCCGAGTTCGCGGCCCGCGAACCCGCGCCCGCGATGGTGGCCGCGCTGGCCCGGCCGACCCGCGGCTGGGAAAAGCTCTACGTCGATACAGTTCGCGGCGCGGAAACTGGTGCGGATCTGGACTTTCTGACCGGCGGAAGTGGCGACCGCGTACCCCGTGACTCGCATTGATAACGGTTGGCGACTGGCCTGTCGCTTTGTGCACCAGTTGCGACGGGATCTCCCTTGGGTATGCTCGTGCGCGGTTTGACGGAGGGAAACGACGAGTATGACCGCCGCGCGACGACGCTGGCTCGCAACTGCCCTGGCCCTGGTCGCCGCCGCAACGGTCGCCGTGCTGCCACCCGGCGTGAGCTACGCCGCGCCCAACCCCTCGCCGACGCCGACGACGCCGCCCGCGCCGAAGGAGAAGGCGGTCCCGCTGCTCGGCGACGTGCTCGAGTCGACCGGCAAGCAATACGTCAAGGCGAAGAACGTGCTGGAGAGGTCGCGCAAGCGCCAACTCCAACTCGACGTCCAAGTGCGGCAGGCCGAGGCGAAGGTCGCGCAGTTGCGCCCGCAGGTGGCCGAGTTCGCCACCGAGTCCTACCGGGCCGGCCGGCTCACGCCGATGGTCGCGATGCTCAACTCGACGAGCGAGGGCGGCGGCTTCCTGGAGAAGGCGACCGTCCTCGAGCGGCTCAACCAGTACAACGCCGCCAAGCTGAACGAGCTGGTCGAGGCCGAGCGGCAGGTCGCGAACGCGAAGGCGGAGATCGACGCCGTGGTGGCCGAGCAGAAGGCCGCCGCCGACTCGATGGCCAAGCAGAAGCGCACCGCCGAGAAGGAGCTCGACAAGGTCGGTGGCCTGCTGCTCACCGGCGGCGACGTGGTGGCGACCTCGCCGAAGGCCCGCCCGGCGCCGCGCTCGGCCGACGGCAGCTTTCCGGACGAGTCGTGCAGCGTGAAGGACCCGACCACGAGCGGCTGCATCACGCCCCGCACGATGCACGCCTACCAGGAGGTCAAGCGGGCCGGATTCAACCGGTTCGTCGGTTGCCACCGCAATGGCGGGCCCTACGAGCATCCGAAGGGCCGCGCCTGCGACTGGTCGCTGCTGAAGAGTGGCTTCGCCAGCGCATCCAACAGAGACATGAAGGTGTACGGCAACAACCTGGCCGCCTTCCTGGTCCGCAACGCCGACGCGCTCGGGATCCTCTACGTCATCTGGTACAAACGCATCTGGTTCCCGGCCACCGGCTGGAAGTCCTACAGCGGCGACAGCGACCATACGGACCACGTACACATGTCACTGCTGTAGTTCGAGTTCCCGCTCCTGGGCTCGTTCCTGGCCCACGGGCGGGAGCTGTCGCAGCGTCCGCAGGCAGACCACCGCGGTGATCGCGATGGCGACGGCGCTGATGGCGGCGACGACATGCAAGCCATCGGTGTACGCGGCCCGCGCCTGGTCGAGCAGCCCCGCCGGCGCGGTGGCCAGTGAGTCACCGGCGCCGGCCGGGGCGGCGGCGCGATAGACGGCCGCGGCGACGCTGCCGAGCACCGCGACACCGAGGGCGAAGCCGAACTCGTTGGCCGTCTGGGCCAGCGACGCGGCGGACCCGGCCTTCTCCGGCGGCACCGCACCGACCACGATCCCGGTGCCGAGCGTGACCAGCGGCCCCGCGCCGATGTTGAACAGCGCGAACCCGGTGATCACGGTGGCCGGGTCGCCGGCTGCCGCCAGCAGGAGCAGCCCGGCGACCGAGACGACGAGCCCACCGGCGATCAGCGGCGCCGGCCGGATCCGGCGGGCGGCGAGCGGCGCCACCTGGGTCGAGACGATCCCGGCGGCGACGGCCGGCAGCATCGCGAGCCCCGCGTGCAGCGGCGCGTAGCCGGCGACGAGCAGCAGGTACTGCGTGATCAGCACCATCGTCGTGCCGGGCAGCATGGTGTTGACGAACATGCTGCCGAGCGCGGTGCGGAACGTCGGCTTGGCGAACAGCCGGAAGTCGACGAGCGGGTTGTCGAGGGTCTGCTGGCGGCGGACGAAGAGCACCGCGACCAGCACGCCCAGGGCGAGGACGGCGGCCGGAACCGGCTCGAAGCCGTGCCGGGCGAGTTCCTTGATGCCATAGACGCTGGGCAGGATCGCGGCCAGCGAGAGCGCGACGCTGACCAGGTCGAGCGGCGCCTCGGGTTCCTGGCCGGTGCGCTCGTCCTTGGGCAGCAGCGCCGGGCCGAGGGTCAGGAGCAGGACCATCGCGGGTACGGCGATCAGGAAGACCGAGCCCCACCAGAAGTTGGCGAGCAGCACGCCGCCGACGACCGGGCCGATCGCGGCGCCGCCCATCAGCGACATCAGCCAGACGCCGATCGCGGTGGCCCGCTGCTTCGGCTCGCGGAACATGCCGGTGATCAGGGCGAGCGTCGTCGGACCGAGGGCCGCGCCCGCGATGCCGAGCAGTGCGCGGGCCACGATCAGCATGATCGGGTCCGTAGCGTAGGCGGCGGCCACGGAGGCCACCCCGAACACGGCGGCACCGCCGAACAGCAGCCGCCGCCGGCCGAGCCGGTCGCCGACCGCGCCCATGGTGATCAGGAAGCCCGACAGCAGGAACCCGTAGATGTCGATGATCCAGAGCTGCTCGGTGCTGCTGGCGGCGAGGTCGCCGCTGAGCCGCGGCACCGCCAGCAGCAGCACGAACAGATCGATTGAGACGAGCAATGACGGCATGGCCAGGACAGCGAGTCCCACCCATTCCTTCCGCCCCGCACGCGTTTTACTCATTGCGCAAGTTCCCTCCGGTCGTGTTCGCTTCACCCCGGAGGTCGGAGCCGCGTCGCGGTCTTCGACAGCGTTCCGAACCGAATTTCCGGAGGCACCGTGACCACCTACGTCAGCGACGACGAGATGCGCGCCGGCATGACCACCACGAAGACCTACACGACGGTCATCCTGCACGCGGGCCCGAAATACGGCACGCCCGAGGCCCGCCCGATCATCTGGGAGCACGGCCGGCGCAACTTCGGCCTGCGCGCCGACGGCGACCTGAGCATCGTCTGCCCGGTCGCCGACGACACCGACGTGTGCGGCATCGGCATCTTCAACCGCGACCTCGACGCGACGGTCGCGCTGATGGAGGAGGACCCGGGCGTGGTCGCGGGCGTCTTCACCTACACGGCCCACCCGGTCCGCAGCTTCCCCGGCGACAGCCTGCCCTAGCCCTCGGCGACGCGGTCGAGGCTTTCGACCGGTGCCGGCGGCGGCCGGGTGATCTGCTCCAACTCGGCCGTCAGGTCGTCGTTCCCGGCGAAAGCCTCGACCACCGTGTCTAGGTATTCCTTCCGGATCCGGGCCGACCCGCGCAGGATGGCGGCGCGCGCTGTCGCAGCCCGGTCCGCCTTACCGACGTAGGTCCAGACGACGTTGGGCCTGGCCGTGGCGCGCATCGTGATCTGGTCGGTCACCACGACCCGGTCGTAGTTGCCCTCGCGGGCGTCCAGCGCCGCGAGGCGGTGCGCGTCGACGACGATGACGTAGCCGGTGACCGTGGCCGCGGCGGCCCGTTCCAGGTTGAGGAACAGCACCTGCACCGGCGGGCGCTCCTCGCTACCGGGCGTGTAGTAGCGGACCTTGCGCGAGGTCGTGTTGTCGGTGCAGACGTTCCAGGTCCGTCGCCAGCCGGACAGCGTCGCGAGGCCGTGGTCGACACCCGCCTCTTTGCCCAGCACGCCGGTGATGTCCTGGGGTGAGATGAGCGAGCCGTAGACGAACACCCCGTGGTCGGCCGGTCTCCGGATCGGCATGGGCGGTCAGCAGGTGCCGGCGTCGGCGGTCCGGATGACCTGCCGCTGAGCCAGGACTTCGCCGGGCAGGGTGGGCACGGCGGATGGGCCGCCAGCGGTGCTCTGGAGAGCAGCGGCCTCGGCCGGGGTCACCGCGACCGCCGCGAGAACGAACGCCCTTCCGACATCCTCCGGGCCGCCGAGCCTGACCGTCGCCGTCCATCGGCCGCGGACGTCGAACGTGACCACCTGCTCGTAGTAATACCCCAGGTCGGCCGCGGACCGGACGAAGAGGGCGACCTCGCCGTCGGCGGGCCGGGTGCCGGTGCCGGTCAGGGTTGCGCACATCGGCAGGCTGGTCGAGGCGCTGAACGCGATTGGTGCGGTGACGGTCCACGCGACCAGGCGGAGCGTGAGCGAGCCATCGGCTCCCACATCTTCCACGGTGATGTGGACGACGAGGCTAAGGGACTCGTCGGTCGCCGGGAGGTGGAGGCAGAAGCGCCCGCCGCGTTTTCCCGAGACGGGCTGGCCGCCGGCGAACGGCGCGGCCTCGATCGCCCGGAGGCAGTCGGCGGGCTGGTCCTGGTCGGGTGACAGGTTCGCGCCCGCGATCTGACGCGCGGCCGTGATCGTGGTGGTGGTCCCTCTGGCTTCGACCGTCAGGTCTCGCGCGGCGGCTCGGATCACGCCCTGGTGGAGGTCGACATGGGTGGTTCGGGGCTTGCCGGCGTCGGCGCCCGGGATGACGATCCGGGTGTCGTACTTCGGTTGGAACCCTGGGTCCGGTGGCACGTCGACCTGAGGCGGGCTCGCCGTCGGGAGTGCGGGGCCGCCGACGCCGCCCGGCTCGTAGACGCTGTCCCGCAGTCCCCACGCGAACGCGGTCGGCACGACCAGCATCGCGACCACCACGGCCATGGCGACGGCGAGACCACCCCGGGCCGGCATCCGTAGCGGGACGCGCCGGCCGGCGGTGTGCCCGAACGCGGGCGTGTCGCGGGTGACGGCCGCGGACAGATCGGCCGGCCACCCGCCCACCGCGCCGGACCGACCGGCGAAGGCACGGCTGGTCCGGGTCAGGCTCACCAGCCACGCCGGGAGCGGCCGAGCCGCGGATGCCCGGGTGAACGGCTCGTCGACCCGCGCGACGCTGGCCAGGACATCGTGGACGAAGTCGCGGACGGACATCTCGTCAGTCCTCCGACCTGGTGACGTCGACCCGTCTTGTTCGCGGTGCCCGGCGGCTGGCCGGTGGCCGGGCGGCGGCCGCGGCCGGTCCGTCGTCGTTGGACGGCGCCACGGTCAGGAGGGCCTGCTTGGTGATCCGTTCCAGGATGAGCGGCGCACCCGCTCCGACGACCAGCGCGCTCAACGGCCCGCCGAGTTGCCCCTCGCCGCCCAGCCCGGCCGCCAGCCCGGCGCCCGCACCGACCCGCAGCACGACCGCGACCAGGTAGGGACCGAGCTTCGGCTCGCCCCGGCGGCGCCACGGCCAGGTGCCGGCCCGCCGGATCGCGCCGGACAGGTCGAGCGCCTCGACGATCAGCCCGCCGATCAGGCCCCACCCAGCCCAGAACAGGTACAGCATCGGCTCAGGCTATCGGCGGCCCGGTCGCAGGCACATACGCGGTCACAGTTCGTCGAACGCATGTGGACTGTGCTCGGCGGCGACGATGCGCCAGTTGCCGGGGCGCCGCGACCACGTGCGGGTGGCCGGGTCGCGCTCGAGCGTCGGCGTGAGGTCGAGGGCGACGTCCACCTCGGTCTCGGCGCCCGTGTCCAGTGCGACCCGGCGGAACCCGACGAGCTGGGGCATGGCGTCCGCTACGGCGTACACCTGGACGACGGTCGATCCGGCGCGCGCGCCGGTGTTCCTGACCCGGACCGTCGCGACATCATCCACATGCGACACCAGCGTCAGCGCGAAGGTGGTGTAGCCCAGACCGAAGCCGAAGGGGTACGCCGCCCGGCGGCCGTCCCGGTCCAGCTTCCGCTGGCCCCACCAGGCGTCGTATTCGATGCGGCGCGCGTCCGGGTCGAAGAACGGCAGGTGGTCGGCGCGCGTGGGAATGGCCACCGGCAGGCGACCGCCCGGCTCGGCCGCGCCGGTGAGGATGTCGGCGATCGCCCGGCCGCCGGCCATGCCCGGATACCAGGCCAGCAGGATGGCCGGCACGCGATCCTGCCAGGCGGTCATGATGATCGCGCTGCCGCCGATGACGACCACCACGGTGCGCGGATTGGCCGCCGCGACGGCGGTGATCAGCTCCTCTTCGTGCCGGTGCAGGGTCAGCGAACGGCGATCGCCGCCGGGGCTGAGCCGGGCCGCTCCCCAGCGGGTGATCATGGCGGCCAGCCGCTGCACCGGCCGGAGGGTGAACGGGAAGCCGAGGAAGGCGAAGGCGTCGGGGTTGTCGTTGGTGATCCGCTCGCCCTCGTCGGCCGGCCCCATCCCGACCACGACGACCGCCACGTCGGCGTCGGCGGCCGAGGCCGGATCGGTGGCATGCACGACCGAGGCATCGGGCAACGCGGCGCGCAGGCCGTCGAGTGGCGACGACGTCGAAGGCGGATCGACCCGCGACGAGCCGCGGTCGCCAAGGTTGGCGGCGGTCGCGAGCCGGCCAAAGACCGCAACCCGCCGGACCGACGGCGGCAACGGCAACAGCGGCAGACCGGTCGTGGGCTCGTTGCGGTCCATTGGGCGATCGGCCAGCGGTCCGTCGCGGAGCGGCGGGCCATCAGCCGCCGGCTCACTGCTGAGCAGCGGACCATCGGCCTTCGGCTCGCCGCCGAACGGCGGCGGACCACCCACCGGCTCGCCGCCGAACGGCGGCGGACCACCCACCGGCTTGCCGCCGGGCGGCGGCGGACCACCCACCGGCTCGTTGCGGAGCAGGACGGCACCGCGGACCGCGACCTCGTAGGCCAGCGCCTGCTGTGCGGCCGGGTCCGGGGTTGGCTCCTCGGGGTCGCGGGAGGCGTAATGGCGCAGGGTGGTCGCGAGGATCCGGCGTGCGGAGCGGAGCACGAGATCGCTCGGGAGGTGCGGTGTGCGGGCCCGGTGCATCCGCAGCGGCATCTCGATGTCGAGGCCGGCCGCCAGACCGGCCACCGGGTCGTGCGTGCCCCACACCCAGTCGCTGGTGACGAAGCCGGTGAATTCCCACTCGTCGCGCAGGATGGTGGTCAGGAGGATCGGGTTCTGGTCGGCGTACGCGCCGTTGACCGAGTTGTAGGCGGTCATCACCGACTCCGCGCCCGCGTCGAGCACCGTCTTGAAGTGCGGTAGGTAGACCTCGTGGAGGGCGTGGTCGTCGACCACAACATCGACGATGAATCGTGCATTCTCCATTGAGTTGAGTGCGAAATGCTTTACGCATGCCATCACATTGCGGCGCAGGCCGCGGGTCAGGGCCGCGCCCATCCGGCCGGTCAGCACCGGGTCCTCGCCGTAGCACTCCTGGGCCCGGCCCCAGGCCGGGTGGCGCAACAGGTTGACGCACACGGCCGCCGAATAGTTGGCGCCCGCCGCACGGGCCTCGCGGCCCATCGCGAGCCCGACCCGCTCCTCCAGCTCCGGGTCCCAGGTCGCCGCCCGGGCCATCGTCACCGGGAACGCCGTCGAACGCCCGATGACCACGCCGCGCGGGCCGTCAGAGAAACGGACGCCTGGGATGCCGAGCCGGGGGATCGCGCCCGCGACCACCGGGCCCGCCTTGACCAGGGCCGGCAGCCGGATGGCGGCCCGCACCGGCAGGTCGCCGTCGAGCAGCCACCGCTGCTCCGCGGAGCTCAGCTCGGCGATCAGAAAATCCGCGGCGGCGGACGAGCCGGAAGCTCCGACCAGCCGCACGGCCTCGTCGAACGTCGTCATCCGGCCATGATCCCCCAGCCCAACAAGTTGACAAGCGTCACTGTCTGGAGTGGGGTGGGACACATGCGACGGTTCCTCACACTGCTCACCGCGGCCCTCGTGACGACGCTGACCCTGGCCGGTTCGGCGGACGCGACCGGCACGGGCACGGCCTGGGTCGGCACCTGGGGCACGGCGGTGACCGGCGCGGCGACGCCGCCGCAGCCCGCGACGACCTTCGACAACCAGACGGTGCGCCAGGTCGTCCACGTCAGCACAGGTGGAGCGGCGCTGCGGGTGCGGCTGTCCAACGAGTACGGCGCGGGCCCGCTGACGATCGGCGCGGCCCGGGTCGCCAGGAGCGCGGGTGGCTCGGCGATTGCAGCCGGCACCGACCGGCCACTGACCTTCGGCGGCCGGACCGAGTTCACCATCCCGCGCGGCGCCCCGGCGCTCAGCGACCCCGTCCGGCTGGCCGTGCCGGCACAGACCGACCTCGTGATCAGCATCTTCCTGCCCCGGTCGACGCCGGCCGCCACCCAGCACAGCTCGGCTTTCCAGCGCACGTTCATCGCGACCGGCGACGCCACCCGGGAAGCCAACCTTGCCGGCGCACAGGAGACCACCTCCTGGTATTTCCTGTCCGGCGTCAGCGTCACCGGCAACGCCCGGGCCGGCAGCGTCGTCGCCTTCGGCGACTCGATCACCGACGGCGCGGTCACCACCGTCGACGCCAACCACCGCTGGCCCGACTTCCTCGCCCGGCGGCTGCACGCCGACCGCGCGCTGCGCGACGTCGGCGTGGTCAACAAGGGCATCGGCGGCAACCGCCTGCTCTACGACGGCAACACGCTCCCGGACCCACCCTTCGGTGGCCTCGGCCCGATCTTCGGCGACAGCGCCCTGTCCCGCTTCGACCGCGACGTGGCCGCGCAGGCCGGCGCCCGCCACGTCATCGTGCTGCTCGGCATCAACGACATCGGGCAACCCGGGTCGATCTCGCCCGAAAGCGAAGCGGTCAGCACCGACGACCTGATCTTCGGGCACCGCGAGCTCATCGCCCGGGCCCACGAGCGCGGCCTAAGGATCTACGGCGCGACGCTGACGCCGTTCCAGGACACGACGATCCCGGGCTACTACACCCCGGCCAACGAGACCAAGCGGCAGGCGCTGAACGCGTGGATCCGCACCAGCGGCGAGTATGACGCGGTGATCGACTTCGACCGGGCCGTGCGCGACCCGGCGCAGCCCGGCCGGATGCTGCCCGGATTCGACAGTGGCGACCACCTGCACCCCAACGACGCCGGCATGAAGGCCATGGCCGACGCCATCCCGCTGCGACTGTTCCGCTAGAAGGAGCTACTGGGCAGCCACCCAGTTCAACCACGTGTCCAGGCCTTCGCCCGTCGTCGCGGAGAGGGTCAGCAGCGTCAGGTCAGGGTTGACCGACCGCGCGTGCTTCACGCACAACTCGAGGTCGAAGTCGACATAGGGGAGCAGGTCGAGCTTGTTGACCACGACCAGGTCGGCGGCCGCGAACATGTAGGGATACTTCAGCGGCTTGTCGGTGCCCTCGGTCACCGAGATGACGACGACCTTGCGCTGCTCGCCCAGGTCGAACATGGCCGGACAGACCAGGTTGCCGACGTTCTCCACGAAGACCACCGAGCCGGTCTTCGGGTCGAGTTGGGTCAGGGCCGAGCGCACCAGGGCCGCGTCGAGGTGGCAACCGGCGCCGGTGTTGACCTGCACGACCGGCGCGCCGGTGCGGCGCAGGCGTTCGGCGTCGAGCGAGGTGGCCTGGTCGCCCTCGATGACCGCGGCCGGGCGGCTGCGGGCCAGCGCGGTCAGCGTCCGCTCCAGCAGCGTGGTCTTGCCCGAGCCGGGTGAGCTCATCAGGTTGAGCGCCACCGCGTCGCGCTTGCGCAGCCAGGCCCGGTTGTCGCGGGCGATCGCGTCGTTCTTGGCCAGCACGTTCTGTTCGAGGGTCACGTGCTCATGAGAGCCCGAATCATCAGCGCAACCGCAGGTTCCGCACACCGGTCAACCCACCTCCATCGAGACGATCTTCAACTCGCGGCCGGCGAGCACCGACACGTCGGCGCTTCCGCACGCGCACAGCAGCACGGGATCGGGCAGGTCGAACGACACGCCGCAGGAACGACACGCCGCGCGGCCGGGGGTGACGTCGATGTCGAGGGCCGCGCCTTCGAGGACGGTCCCCGCGGTGACCAGGTCGAAGCAGAAGAGCATCGACGAGGGTACGACGGCCGTCAGCGCGCCGACCTCGAGCCGGACCCGGTGCACCCGCCGTTCCCCGGCGCGGGAGCGGACCTCGTCCACCACGCTCTGGGTGATCGACAGCTCGTGCACGCGGCTCCGTCCATTCGAGATTTGTCAGCGTTGCGCCCTCTTGAGGCCTAGGTCCGATATTACTCTGAGCACCGAGCTAAGTACGTTCAGCGACGCCGGACGCGCTCGGGAAGGCGGACACCATGCCGACAGAGGAAGCGATCAAGGCCGAGGACACCCTCATCCACGTTCTCTGGATCAACGCCGGCCTGAGCTGCGACGGCGACTCGGTGTCGCTGACCGCCGCGACCCAGCCGAGCATCGAGGAGATCGCGCTCGGGGCGCTGCCGGGTCTGCCCAAGGTCGCCGTCCACTGGCCACTGATCGACTTCGAGTGCGGCCCCAACGGTGGTGCCGACGACTTCCTGGAGTGGTTCTTCAAGGCCGACCGCGGCGAACTCGACCCGTTCGTGCTCGTGGTCGAGGGCTCGATCGCCAACGAGGAGTTGCACAGCGAGGGCTACTGGACCGGGTTCGGCAACAACCCGTCGACCGATCAGCCCATCACGATGAGCTCGTGGCTCGACCGGCTCGCGCCGAAGGCCACCGCGATCGTGGCGACCGGCACCTGCGCGACCTACGGCGGCATCCACGCGATGGCCGGCAACCCCACCGGCGCCATGGGCGTGGCCGACTATCTCGGCTGGGACTGGAAGTCGAAGGCCGGCATCCCGATCGTCAACGTGCCCGGCTGCCCGATCCAGCCCGACAACATGTCCGAGACGCTGGTCTACCTGCTCTACATGGCGACCGGCCAGGCGCCGATGATCCCGCTCGACGACGCGCTGCGGCCGACCTGGCTGTTCGGCGCCACCGTGCACGAGGGCTGTGACCGTGCCGGCTACTACGAGCAGGCCGACTTCGCGACCGAGTACGGGTCGCCCAAGTGCATCGTCAAGCTCGGCTGCTGGGGCCCGGCGGTCATGTGCAACGTGCCCAAGCGCGGCTGGATGAACGGCATCGGCGGTTGCCCCAACGTCGGCGGCATCTGCATCGGCTGCACGATGCCCGGCTTCCCCGACAAGTTCATGCCGTTCATGGACGAGCCGCCCGGCGGCAAGCTCTCCTCGACCACGGTCGCGGCCTACGGCAACACGATGCGCCGCCTCCGCAAGATCACAACTCACACGCTCGACCGCGAGCCCAAGTGGCGCAAGCGCGGCCGCGAACTGACCACCGGCGCGCAGCGCACCTGGTGATCCGACGAGAGAGGCCGAACCGATGACGGTGACGCAACCGCAGCGCGCTGCGGGCCAGGGCACCGAATCCCTGGTGGACATGGCGTGGGACCCGATCACCCGCATCGTCGGGAGCCTGGGTATCTACACCAAGATTGACTTCAACCAGCGCGTGGTCGCCGAGTGCCACAGCACCAGCTCGATCTTCCGCGGTTACTCCATCTTCATGAAGGGCAAGGATCCCCGCGACGCGCACTTCATCACCAGTCGCATCTGCGGGATCTGCGGCGACAACCACGCCACCTGTTCGTGTTACGCGCAGAACATGGCCTACGGGGTCAAGCCGCCGGCCATCGCCGAGTGGATCGTCAACCTCGGCGAGGCCGCCGAATACATGTTCGACCACAACATCTTCCAGGAGAACCTGGTCGGGGTCGACTACTGCGAGAAGATGGTCGCCGAGACCAACCCCGGCGTGCTGGAGATGGCCAACCGCACGGAGTCGCCCAACGCCGGAGCCCACGGTTACCGCACCATCGGCGACATCATGCGCGCCCTCAACCCGTTCACGGGTGACCACTACCGCGAGGCGTTGCAGGTCAGCCGGATGACCCGGGAGATGTTCTGCCTGATGGAGGGGCGCCACGTGCACCCCTCGACGCTCTACCCGGGCGGCGTCGGCACGGTCGCGACCATCCAGCTCATGACCGACTACCTGAGCCGGCTGATGCGCTACGTGGAGTTCATGAAGAAGGTCGTGCCGATGCACGACGACCTCTTCAACTTCTTCTACGAGGCGCTGCCCGGCTACGAGATGGTCGGCAACCGGCGGATCCTGCTCGGCTGCTGGGGCTCCTTCCAGGACCCCGAGCACTGCAACTTCGAATACAAGGACATGACGGACTGGGGTCGCAAGATGTACGTGACCCCCGGCGTCGTCGTCGACGGCAAGCTGGTCACCACCGACCTCGTCCGGATCAACCTGGGCATCCGCATCCTGCTCGGCTCGTCCTACTACCAGGACTGGGAAGGCCAGGAGATGTTCGTGACCGAGGACCCCCTCGGCAACCCGGTCGACCGGCGCCACCCGTGGAACCAGCACACCAACCCGCAGCCGCAGAAGCGCGACCTGGACAACAACTACAGCTGGGTGATGTCGCCCCGGTGGTATGACGGCAAGGACTATCTCGCGCTGGACACCGGCGGCGGCCCGCTGGCCCGGCTCTGGTCGACCGCGCTGGCCGGCCTCGTCGACATCGGCTACGTGCAGTCGACCGGGCGCAGCGTGAAGATCAACCTCCCGAAGACCGCCCTCAAGGGCCCGGTCGAGCTGGAGTGGCACATTCCCCAGTGGAGCAACACGCTGGAGCGCAACAGGGCAAGGACCTATTTCCAGGCGTACGCGGCCGCGTGCGCGCTGCACTTCGCCGAGCAGGCGCTGGTCGAGATCCGCGGCGGCCGCACCAAGACCTGGGAGAAGTTCGACGTGCCCAAGGACGGTGTCGGCTGCGGGTTCACCGAGGCGGTGCGCGGCGTGCTCTCGCACCACATGGTGATCCGGGACGGGAAGATCGCCAACTACCACCCCTACCCACCGACGCCGTGGAACGCGAGCCCGCGGGACAGCCTCGGCACGCCCGGCCCCTACGAAGACGCGGTGCAGGGTCAGCCGATCTTCGAGGAGAACGACCGGGAGCACTTCAAGGGCATCGACATCATGCGCACGGTACGCAGCTTCGACCCGTGCCTGCCGTGCGGCGTACACATGTATCTGGGTGATGGCAAGAAGCTCGAGATGTTGCACTCGCCGACGCAGACGGCCGGCGCCGAGTGACCACAGTGGAATCGCAGATCCCGGCCGCCGCCCAGTCCGACTGGGCGGCGGCCGGCGACCGCATCGACGCACTGGTCACGGCGAGCGCGGCCGGCGGTGCGGTGGCCCGCGAACGGGCCGAGGAACTCGTCCGGCTCGTCGTCGACCTCTACGGCGCGGGCCTGGAACGGCTGCTCGAACTGCTGCACGAGCGCGACGCCCTCGGTGACGACGTGCTCGAGGC
This sequence comes from Asanoa ferruginea, assembly GCF_003387075.1. Classification (NCBI taxonomy): domain Bacteria; kingdom Bacillati; phylum Actinomycetota; class Actinomycetes; order Micromonosporales; family Micromonosporaceae; genus Asanoa; species Asanoa ferruginea. The sequence continues at coordinate 7,935,523 of NZ_QUMQ01000001.1, read as the reverse complement.
GCTGGCCGCCGACGGACTGGTCTCCAGCCTGTTGCTGGTGCACGGTCTGCACCCGGAGAGCGCGTCGACCCGGGTGGCCAACGCGCTCGCGGCGGTCGCGCCCGGCGGCGAGGCCACGCTCATCGAGATCACCCGCGACGGGATCGCCCGGGTACGCATGACCGCCAGCGGCTGCTCCTCGGGCGCCCTGAAGGCCTCGGTCGAGTCGGCGATCGCCGACGCCGCACCCGAGGTGGTGACCATCGAGATGGTCGAGCCGGAGCGGTCGGCCGGCACGGTCATCCCGGTCGACTCGTTGTTCAGCCGGGTCGGGCCGGCGGCCTCGTGAGCCCGCCGCTCGGCGCGCTGCGCCGGATCAGCCGCGACCGGCCGGCGCCGCGGGTCGCGGGGGAGCGCTGCGACCTGTGCGCCCAGCCGGTCACGGACCAGCATGCGCACGTGGTGCACCTCGAGGGCCGGGCGCTGATGTGCGCGTGCCGGCCCTGCTACCTGCTCTTCGCCGGCGACGCCGACCAGCGCTACCGCGCCGTGCCGGACCGCTACCTGCGGTTCCCCGACGTCGCCGTCGACGGTCCCGCGTTCGACGCGCTCGACATCCCGGTCGGGCTGGCGTTCCTGTTCTTCAACTCGGTGCAGCAGCGGCTCGTCGCCTTCTACCCGGGCCCGGCCGGCGCGACCGAGTCGGAACTGCCGATGGCTGGCTGGGATGGGGTGCTCGCCGCGCACCCGGGGCTGGCGACGCTGCGCCCCGACGTGGAGGCGCTGCTGGTGCGGCGCCCGACGCCGGGCGCCGCCCACTCCGGCTCGTGCCACCTGGTGCCGATCGACGTCTGTTACGAGCTGGTCGGCACGCTGCGGCAGGGCTGGCGGGGCTTCGACGGCGGCACCGAGGCGCGGGCCGCGCTGGCCGCCTTCTTCGCGCTGGTCGACGAGCGGAGCGTCGACGGATGAGCGAGCTTGCGAGCGAATCATTCGGCTCAGTGGCCGCGGGCTTATGCCCGACTTCGCGAAGCGAGGTTGGCGCATGAGTCTGCGTTTTTCTGTTCGCGACATCGTCGCCGAGCCGCACGCCGTGACACCGCAACTGACCGCGAAGCTGCGGATCGACGACGACGCCGGCCGGCGGGTGCACGCGATGGTGCTGCGCTGCCAGGTGCGGGTCGAGCCGCAGCGGCGCGGCTACGACGACGCCGAGGGCGAGGCGCTGCGCGGGCTGTTCGGCGGCCGGGAGCGCTGGGTCGACACCGTGCGCTCGTTCCCGTGGCTGCGCTGCGACACCACCGTGCCCGGCTTCGCCGGCGCCACCGAGGTCGACCTCGCCCTGCCGTGCACCTACGACCTCGACGTGGTCGGCTCGGCCTACCTGCACGCGCTGCATGCCGGGTCGGTGCCGCTGACCCTGCTGTTCTCCGGCACCGTCTTCGTGCCCGGTGCGACCGGGTTCGCGGTCGAGCCCGTGCCATGGGACCAGACGGCCACCTACGAGCTGCCGGTGCTGGTCTGGCGGCAGATGATCGAGCAGTACTTCCCCGGCACCGGCTGGATCCGGCTCGACCGCGACGTGCTCGACGCGCTCGCCGCCGTGCGGGCCCGGCGCGGGCACGTGAGCTGGGACGAGACGCTCCGGTCGCTGATCCCTGCCCACGACGGGGTGGTCACATGAGGGAGCTTGCGACCGAATCATTCGGCTCAGTAGCCCGGGGCTCATGCCCCACCTCGCGAAGCGAGGTCGGCGCATGAGCCTTGACGCTGTCCGCGCGGTCGCCGACGCCGTGCTCTACGAGGGCTACCTGCTCTATCCCTACCGCGCCAGCTCGCGGAAGAACCAGTCGCGCTGGCAGTTCGGCGTGCTCGGCCCGCCCGGTGCGGCCGAGCGAGGGCTGGGCGAGGAGTCCAGCATGGCGACCCAGTGCCTGCTCGGCCCTGGTGTCGCCAGCGTCGACATCCACCTGCGCTTCCTGCAACTCCAGGTGCGCAAGGCGCAACGACTGGGCACCGACGGGCGGTACGCCGACGTCGAGGCGCTGAGCGTCGCCGGGCGGACGGTGCTGAGCTGGGACGAGGCGGTCGAGCGGGAGGCCGTGTTCAGCGGGCAACCGGTCGGGCCCGCCGCCGAGCTGCGGGTCGAGATCTCCGGCGGTGAAGACGTCGAGGAACTGCACGACGAGGCCGGCACCGTGGTCGGCCGGGTGGTCCGCCGCCGCTGGCCGGTGCGCGCACACGTCCGGCTGGGTTCCGAGCCCGACGGCGACTACACCCGGGTCACCGTCGCGGTGGAGAACGCCCACGACGGCCCGGTGTCCACGAAGGACGACGCGGTGCGCACCTCGCTGCTCGGCGCACACCTGGTGCTGCGGGCCGACGGCCCGGGGTTCGTCTCGCTCGTCGACCCGCCCGGCGACGCCGCCGAGGCGGCCGCCCGCTGCGCCCAGCACCGCTGCTGGCCGGTGCTGGCCGGGCCGCCCGGCACGACCGACCTGGTGCTCGGGTCGCCGATCATCCTCTACGACCACCCCGAGGTGGCCGAGGAGAGCCCGGGCGCGCTGTTCGACTCGACCGAGATCGACGAGATCCTGGTGCTGCGGATCATGACGATGACCGAGGCCGAGAAGGCCGAGGCCCGGGCCACCGACCCGCAGGTCGCGGCCATCATCGACCGGTGCGATGGCCTCACGCCGGAGGACCTGCAACGGCTGCACGGCATCTTCCGCGACCCGGCGCCGGTTGACCTGCGCGACCTGGCGCCCGCGGATCTGCGCGACCTGGAGCCGCCGTCGTTCGACACCGGCGGGGCGCCGTGGTGGGACCCGGCCGCCGACGCCGCCGTGTCACCGGAGACCGACTCGGTGATGGTCGACGGTGTGCGGGTCGCCAAGGGCAGCCTCGTGCGGGTCCACCCGCGCCGCCGCGCCGACGCGCAGGACATCTTCTTCGCCGACCAGGTGGCCCGGGTGACGGCGGTGCTGTCCGACGTGGACGGTGGCGTACACGTGGCCCTGGTGCTCGTCGATGACCCGGCGGCCGACCTGCACGACTGGTACGGCCGCTACTTCTACTTCGCGCCGGACGAGATCGAACCGTTGGCCGGCGACGAGGAACCGACCCAGAGAGAGGAGAGCCGGTCATGAGAAGACTCGGCATGGTGACAGCGGGATTCGGCGCGGCACTCGCGGTGGCGGTGCTCGTGCTCACGGTGCGGTCGGTGCCCGACATCCGCCGCTACCTGAAGATCCGCTCGATGTGAACCCGGTCGACGGTCAGGTCCTCGTCGCCGGCATCGGCAACGTGTTCCTCGGTGACGACGGTTTCGGCCCGGCCGTCGCCCGCGCGCTGGTCGAGCGGGGCGACCTGCCCGACCGGGTGCGCGTGGTCGACTACGGCATCCGCGGCCTGCACCTGGCCTACGACCTGCTCGACGGCGTCGGTGCGCTGATCCTGGTCGACGCGCTGCCCGGCGACGCCATGCCGGGCACCATCAGCGTGCTCGAGGTCGGCGCCGGCGACCTGCCCGCCGGTGCCGGCGTCGACGCGCACGCGATGGACCCGGCGACCGTGCTGGCCACGCTGCGCCGGCTCGGCGGCACGCTGCCACCGACCTATGTGGTCGGTTGCCGGCCGGCCAGCCTCGACGAGGACCTCGGCCTCAGCCCCGCGGTCACCGCCGCCCTGCCCCTGGCGCTCGCGGCCGTCGACGCGCTCTTCGACAAGCTCTGCCCGCCCATCACCGAAGGGACCTGACATGTGCCTGGGCATCCCGGGACAGGTCGTCGAACTCGTTCCCGGGTACGAGGGGCAGGTCGCCCTCGTCGACGTCGAAGGCGCCGCCCGCCGGGTGAACGTCGGCATGCTCGACACGCCGCCGGAGCCGGGCGCCTGGGTGCTCATCCACATGGGCTTCGCGGTCGAGCTGATCGACCGCGACCGGGCCCGCACCGCCATGGAAGGGCTGGAGCTGATCGGCCGCGGTCGCGACTCCGCCGCGCGGGCCCGCCGGCGCTACGACGTGACCGGCGTCGTGCAGGGCGTCGGCTTCCGCCCGTTCGTCTACGCGACCGCCACCGCGCTGGCCCTGACCGGTCGGGTGTCCAACACCGCCGCCGGCGTGACCGTCGAGGTGGAGGGTGCGCCGGACGCGCTCGACACCTTCGGCCGGCGGCTGCGGACCGACGCGCCGCCGCTCGCCGTGGTGGAGGAGATCGCCGAGTCCACCGTGGACGTCGTCGGCGGCACCGGCTTCACCATCGACTCGTCCGGCCCGGCCGGGCGGGCCCGCACACTGGCCTCGCCCGACGTGGCGACCTGCGCCGACTGCCGCGCGGAGCTGCGTGACCCGGCCGACCGCCGCTACCGGCACCCGTTCATCACCTGCACCAACTGCGGGCCGCGGTTCACCATCATCACCGCGCTGCCCTACGACCGGGCGACCACGACGATGTCGGGCTTCCCGATGTGCCCGGCCTGCCGCGCCGAGTACGAGAACCCGGCCGACCGGCGCTTCCACGCCCAGCCGATCGCCTGCCACGACTGCGGGCCGCGGCTCCAACTGGTCACCGGCGACGCGGGGCGGCACGCCTGGCCGCCGGTGCACGGCGAGCTGGCCCTGCGCACCGCCCGGGACCTGCTCGCCCGCGGCCAGATCCTCGCCGTCAAGGGGCTCGGCGGCTACCACCTGGCCTGCGACGCCCGCAACGAGCTCGCGGTGGCCACCCTGCGGGCCCGCAAGCGCCGGGGCGGCAAGCCGTTCGCGGTGATGGCCGCCGACCTCACGGTCGCCCGCCGGATCGCGTCGCTCGGGCCCGACGAGGAGGCGCTGCTCGCCGGCGCCCAGCGGCCGATCGTGCTGGCGCCCAAGCGCGAGCCACTGGCCGGCGGGGTCGCGCCGGGCAACCCGGACCTCGGCGTGCTGTTGCCCTACACGCCGCTGCACGAGTTGCTGTTCGGCCTCGACGGCGACCCGCAGACCACCGATGTGCTGGTGATGACGTCCGGCAACGTCTCCGGTGAGCCGATCGTCACCGACGACTCCGACGCCCTGCGCCGGCTGGCCGGTATCGCCGATGCCTGGCTGCGGCACGACCGGCCGATCCAGGTGCCCTGCGACGACTCGGTCAGCCGGACGGTCGGCGGCGTCGCGCTCCCCGTGCGGCGGGCCCGCGGCTACGCGCCGTTGCCGGTCGCGCTGCCGGTCGAGGTGCCGCCGATGCTCGCGGCCGGGGCCGACCTGAAGAACGCGGTCGCGGTGGCCGAGGGGCGCTACGCCTGGCTGAGCCCGCACATCGGCGACATGGACGACCTGCGCACCGGGTCAGCGCTGAGTGATGTCGCCCGCCATCTTCAGGACCTTACCGGGGTACGCCCCGAGCGGCTCGTCGTCGACGCGCACCCCGGCTACCGGAGCACGAAGTGGGCGCTCGACCACGCCGACGGGCGGCCGGTGCTCTCGGCACAGCACCACCACGCGCACATCGCCTCGGTGATGGGCGAGCACGGGCTCGCACCGGGCGAGCAGGTGATCGGGATCGCGTTCGACGGGACCGGCTACGGCACCGACGGCGCGGTCTGGGGTGGCGAGGTGCTTGTCTGCGACTACAAGTCGGCGGACCGTTTCGCGCACCTCGGGTATGTGCCGCTGGCCGGCGGCGACGCGAGCGTGCGGCGGCCCTACCGGATGGCCCTGGCACACCTGCGGCACGCCGGGATCGGGTGGGTCGACGACATCCCGGCGGTGGCGGCGTGCCCGCAGGCCGAGCGGGACGTGCTCGCACACCAGCTCGACACCTCGTTCGGTAGCGTGCCGACCTCCAGCATGGGCCGGTTGTTCGACGCCGTGGCCTCCCTGGTCGGCGTGCGGCATACGGCCGACTACGAGGCCGAGGCCGCCATCGTGCTGGAAGGCCTGGCCCGCTCCTGCGGTCGTGCGCCCCGCCGCGCGTACCCCATGGATGTTGATGGCTCGGTTGTCTCGCCGGCCGAACTGGTGCGGGCCGTGGTCGCCGACGTGCGGGCGGGCGTGCCGGCGGCGGAGATCGCGGCGGTCTTCCACGTCACGATCGCCACGCTGATCGCGGATCTGGCCGGGCTCGCCCGCGACCGCACCGGGCTGGCCACCGTTGCGCTGGGTGGCGGCGTGTTCCAGAACGCGGTCCTGCTCGACGCGGCCGAACGGCTGCTCGCCGACCGGGGCTTCACCGTCTTGCGCCCGCGCCTGCTGCCGCCCAACGACGGCGGCATCGCGCTGGGGCAGTTGTTGATCTCCGCAGCATCGTAGGAGGGAACCACCACCGTGTGTCTGGCAGTACCCGGGCAGGTCAAGAGCATCAGTGAGCGGGACGGCACCTTGATGGCCGACGTCGACTTCGGCGGGGTGCGCAAGGACGTGTGCCTCCAGTACGTCCCCGACGCGGTCGTCGGCGAGTACGTCGTGGTGCACGTCGGGTTCGCGATCCAGCGGCTCGACGAGGACTCGGCCAAGCAGACCCTGGCCAACTTCGAACAGTTGGGCATTCTCGAAGAGGAGTTCGGGGCGAAATGAAGTATCTCGACGAGTTCAGCGACCCGGTGCTGGCCCGCCGGCTGCTCGACCAGATCCACGCGGCCACCACCCGCCCGTGGGCGATGATGGAGGTCTGCGGCGGGCAGACGCACTCCATCATCCGGCACGGCATCGACCAGCTCCTGCCGGACGGCATCGAGATGATCCACGGCCCCGGGTGTCCCGTCTGCGTCACTCCACTTGAGATGATCGACCGGGCGCTGGCCATCGCGGCCACGCCTGGGGTGATCTTCTGCTCGTTCGGCGACATGCTGCGGGTGCCCGGCAGCGGTCGCGACCTGTTCACCGTCAAGAGCGCGGGCGCCGACGTGCGGGTCGTCTACTCGCCGCTGGACGCCCTCACCATCGCCCGCGACAACCCCGACCGCGAGGTCGTCTTCTTCGGGATCGGCTTCGAGACGACGGCGCCGGCCAACGCGATGACGGTCTATCAGGCGCGGCGGCTGGGTGTCCGCAACTTCTCGCTGCTGGTCTCGCACGTGCTGGTGCCGCCGGCGATCGCGGCCATCATGGAGGCGCCGAACTGCCGCGTGCAGGCGTTCCTGGCCGCCGGCCACGTGTGCAGCGTGATGGGCACGTCCCTGTATCCCGCGCTGGCCGAGCGCTACCGGGTGCCGATCGTGGTGACCGGGTTCGAGCCGCTCGACATCCTGGAGGGGATCCGGCAGACGGTCGTCCAGCTCGAGTCGGGCACTCACGAGGTGACCAACGCGTATCCGCGGGCGGTGCCGCCGGAGGGCAACGTGCCGGCGCGGCTGATGCTCGAAGACGTCTTCGAGGTGACCGACCGCACCTGGCGGGGGATCGGCATGATCCCGGCGAGCGGGTGGCGGCTGTCGGCGCGCTACCGTTCGTTCGACGCCGAGGAGCGGTTCGCCGTCGGGGAGATCCACACCGACGAGTCGCCGCTGTGCCGGGCCGGCGAGGTGTTGCAGGGGCACATCAAGCCGCACGAGTGTTCCGCGTTCGGCAAGGAGTGCACGCCGCGCAACCCGCTCGGGGCGACGATGGTGTCGTCGGAGGGCGCCTGCGCGGCCTACTACGCCTACCGCCGGCTCGACCTCGTGGAGGTCGGCGCGTGACCACTGTGGACTTCTCCAACTGGACCTGCCCGGTGCCGCTGCGGGACACCCCGAACGTGGTGATGGGGCACGGCGGCGGCGGCGCGATGTCGGCCGAACTGGTCGAGCAGATCTTCCTGCCGGCGTTCGGCGGGTCGGTGGCCGACCTGGCCGACTCGGCCGTCGTCACCGCCGGGGGTGCCCGGCTGGCGTTCTCGACCGACTCCTATGTGGTCAAGCCGATGTTCTTCCCCGGCGGGTCGATCGGTGACCTGGCCGTCAACGGGACGGTCAACGACCTGGCGATGTCGGGTGCGACGCCGCTCTACCTGTCGTCGGCGTTCATCCTCCAGGAAGGCACCGACCTGGCCGTCGTCGGGCGGATCGCCCAGGCGATGGGGCTCGCGGCGGCGGCCGCCTCGGTGCGGCTGGTGACCGGCGACACCAAGGTGGTCGACAGCGCCAGCGGCGACGGGGTGTTCGTGACGACGGCGGGGATCGGGCTGGTGCCGCCGGGCGTCGAGATCGGTCCGCGCCGGGCCAGGCCCGGCGACGTGGTGCTGGTCAGCGGCGACATCGGGGTGCACGGGGTCGCGGTGATGAGTTGCCGCGAGGGCCTGTCGTTCGGCACGTCGGTGCTGAGCGACACGGCGCCGCTGGCCGGGCTGGTCGCGGCGATGCTGGCGGCGGGGGAGGTGCACGTGCTCCGCGATCCGACCCGCGGCGGTGTTGCCGCGTCGCTCAACGAGATCGCCCGCGCGGCCGGTGTCGGGGTTTCGCTCGTCGAGCGCGACCTGCCGGTGCCGCCCGCGGTGCGCGACGCATGCAGCCTGCTCGGTCTCGACCCGCTCCAGGTGGCCAACGAAGGCAAGCTGATCGCGATCGTCCCGCCGTCGGCCGCTCCCGCGGTGCTGGACGCCATGCGGGCCCACCCGCTGGGCGCCGGCGCGCAGGTGATCGGCACGTGCGTGGCCGAACACCCCGGCATGGTGGTCGCGCAGACGGCGCTGGGCGGCAACCGGGTGATCAGCCTGCCGATCGGCGAGCAACTGCCGCGGATCTGCTGAGGTGACGGCCGAGGGCGCGCTGATGTTCGCGCGGTACGCGTACCCGCCGAACGCTCTGGGTTATTGCGGTCCGGCCGGTGCCGAGGCGATGCTGCGCGGCGACGCGACCGCGGACATCGCCCGGCGCGCGCGCCGCTTCGAGGGCGCATGGTCCTACCTGGAGTTCCTGGCGTCCTCGGCCGGCATCGCCGACCCACTCGACGAGCGGGTGGTCGAGGCCTACTGGGTCGGTGGCGACCTGCTCGCCGGGGTGTCGTCGCCCGCGTTGGTCGCGTTCCTGTCGGAGCGGTTCGCCGGCCAGTCCGGCGGAAGCTGGCGGTCGGCCGCCGACCGGGCGCTGCCACACCACACGTTCCAGGTCTTCGAGGTCTACCCCTGGTCGGGCCTGCTCGCCGCGACCGGCCATCCGCAGGCGCTCTCGGTGCTCGACCAGTGCCGCATCCGCACCGGCGTGGTGACGGCCGTGTCCGGCGAGACGGCGACGGTCGAGTCCCGGCCACTGCTGTCGGCGCCCGGTGGGGGCCTGGCCCGGGGCGCGCCGCGGCGCGAGACCGTGCGGTGGTCGGTCGAAGGATGGTCGCTGCTGCGCGGGCTCGGCGCGGGCGACCGGGTGGCGCTGCACTGGAACTGGGTCTGCGACACGCTCACGCCCGACCAGGCGGACCGCATCGAGGCTCTGGAAAGCCGCTACCACGCGGTGCCCAGCGACCACCCATGAGCGACTGGCGTTCGCGGGCGGCCCGGCCCTATCGGCGTGTCCGGGGCCGGTCATCCGAGCAGCAGCCGCCCGCCGCGGCACCCGAGCTGTCGATGGACCCGCGGGCCGTCTCCGTGGAAGTGCCGGCCGAGGCCAGCCTGGTCCGCTCCGCGGTCTACCGCGACGGCGCGAAGGTCGACAGCCCGACGACGCTGGCCGCCACCTACGAGTGGCTGCGCGAACAGCCGGACGCGATGGTGTGGATCGGGCTGTATCGGCCGGCGGAGGCCCGCCTGCTCGAGATCGCGGAGGAGTTCGGGCTGCACGAGCTCGCGGTCGAGGACGCGATCGTCGCGCACCAGCGACCGAAGCTCGAACGCTACGGGCACACGCTGTTCGTGGTGCTGCGCGCGGTCCGCTATCTCGACGAGGCGGAGGAGGTCGAGTTCGGCGAGCTGCACGTGTTCGTCGGCCCCAACTTCGTGGTCACCGTCCGGCACGGCCAGGCCCCCGACCTGGCGGCGACCCGCGACCGGATGGAACACGACCCGGACCTGCTGCGCCGCGGCCCGGAAGCCATCCTGTACGCGATCCTGGACACCGTCGTCGACGGCTACGCCCCGGTGATCGCCGGCCTCCAGAACGACATCGACGAGATCGAGACCCAGGTCTTCGGCGGCGACCCAAAGGTGTCCCGGCGCATCTACGCGCTGTCCGGCGAGGTGATCGAGTTCCAGCGGGCCACCCGGCCGTTGCTCGACGTGCTGGCCGGGCTGGCGTCCGGCTTCGACAAATACGGCACCGACGAGGAGCTGCGCCGCTATCTCGCTGATGTGATCGACCACGCCACCACGGCGGCCGAGCGCGTCGACGGTTTCCGGCAGATCCTGGCCGACATCCTCACGCTGAACGCGACGCTGGTCTCGCAGGCGCAGAACGAGGAGGTACGCCGACTCAACGAGGCCAGCTTCACCCAGAACGAGGAGATCAAAAAGGTCTCCGCATGGGCGGCGATCCTGTTCGCACCAACCCTGATCGGCACGGTGTACGGCATGAACTTCGACCACATGCCCGAACTCCACTGGCGGTTCGGCTATCCGTACGCGATCGGGCTGATGCTCCTCACGTCCCTGACCCTCTACCTGGTGTTCAAGCGCCGCCGGTGGCTGTGATCGTCACTGGTCATAGCGGCCGCCGTCCATCCGGATCGTCGCGCCGGTGATGTAGTCGGCGATCGGACTGGCGAGGTAGGCGACCAGATCGGCGTACTCGCGGGGCCGACCGATGCGCCCGACGTCGTTGCCGGCCCGAATCGGCGCCGCGTTGCGCTCGACCTCTTCCCAGGTGTCGCCCCACCCGTTGGCGCTGGCGAGACCCATCAGGTAGTCACGCGTGGTCGTCACGAGAATCCCGCCGGCGGCGATCGCGTTGGAGGTCACCCCGGTGTGCTTGAGGTCGCGGGCGAGCGAACGGGCAAGATTGAGCCGCGCGGCGTTGCTGGCGGCGTAGTGCGGTTGCGCCGCGGCAGGCATCTCACCGGTGACGCTGCTGATCTGGATGACCCGGCCCCATCCCTTGGCCCGCATGGCGGGAACCAACTTCTGGATCAGCCGCACGGAGCTGAGCACGTTGACGTTGTAGATCTCGGCCCACGCGCCGGCGTCGGCATCTGCCCACCCGGTCGCGGGATCGTAGAAGCCGGCGTTGTTGACCAGGATGTCGACCTCTCCGGCCGCAGCGGCCACTGCGGCGGCGCCGTCGTCGGTGGCGAGGTCCCCGATGACGGCCTGCCCGTCGACGACCCGCGCGACCTGCTCGGTGCGGGCCCGATCACGGCCGTGCACGATCACGGCGGCACCTTCCTGCGCGAGGGTCGCCGCGATCTCGGCACCGAGGCCGGCGCTCGCACCCGTGACCAACGCCCGCTTACCGCTGAGCCGCAGATCCATGTCTCTTCCCCGTTCGTCCGGAACGGTCGGGCTCCGCGCCCGACGCCGGTTGGAACGGTGACGCGAAAAAACTGGACCGGCAAGTCCAGAATGCCGGGCTTGATCAATCCTGTCCTTGCAGGTCGGCGGCCCTTGTCGAGAGACTTTGCTCTGCACCCCTATGGGCACCGCCTAACGGTTAGAGGTGGTGCCTATAGGGGTGCAGAGCAAGGAGTGCCGGCGTGGCGTCCGGCTGGCGTGTCGAAAGATCTAGGTAAATCCGCCGGGGCTATCGGCGGGCGATGACGTCGGGATCCGCGGCGCTACCCGCCGCGTAGGCGGCGTCGAAGGCCGGCCCCAGGGCGCCACGGGCCGCGGCCTCGGTGCGGGCGAGGTCGGCGAGTTCGGCCGGACCATGTGGCGTGCCCGTCGGCTCGCGCGTCGCGGCGGCGGTGCCGAGCAGCTGGGCGGCCTCGATGAACCGCCCATCGGCGGCCGCGACAGCGGCCAGCCCGCTCAGGGCCAGCGCCACATCACGGGTAGCGCCCAGCGTGCGGGCCGCGGCCAACGCGTCGAGGTGGTGGCGCCACGCGGTCGCCGCATCGCCGCGTTCGATGGCGACGTACCCGAGTTCGACCAGAACGCTCGGCAGATAGAGCGCCTGCCCACTCTCCGCGTCGTTGCGGCCCGCCGTCTCGAGCAGCCAGCCGAGATGGTTCGCCGCGGCGTCGAGATCCCCGGCGCGGCGGGCCGCGAATGCCAGGCCCATGGTGGCGAACACGGCCAACAGAGGGGCGCCCTGCTCCTCGGCCAGGGCCAGCGCCTCGGTGCAGCGCTCGCGGGCCGCGACATAGTCGCCCTGCTCCATCGCGAGCCAGCCCAGCCAGCCGAGGCGGCCGGATACGTCGGCCCACAGGCTCAGCTCGCGGGCCACCTCGAGGCCCTCCGTGTGCAGGCTTTCCGCGGCCGCGTGGTCGCCGGTCAGGGCCGCGTGGGCGGCGAGCCACTCCGTCGCCTGGAGCAGACCCCAGCGGTCGCCCAACTCGCGGAACATCGCCGCGCTGCGGTCGGCGTCGCGGCCCAGGGCGGCGGCGTCGCCCCGGATGTGGGCGAGCTTGGCGGCAAGCGTGAGGGTGGCGGCCGTACCCCATTGGTCGCCTTCAGCCGTGAAACGCGTCAGGAGCGAGGCGACCAGCGTCTCGGTCGCGGCGACGTCGCCCAGGTCGATCTCCGCGTAGGCCAGGAACCACTCCGCCCGGGTCGGGTCGTCGAGGCCGGCGATCGCGGCGGCGTGCCGGGACGGCCAGTCGGCGACGTCGCCGAGCAGGAAGGCGAAAGCGGTCAGCCAGGCTGTCGCGCGAGGGCTGGCCGGCGCGGCCTGGAGCGAGCGGCGGGCCTCGCCCAGGCGGCCGCGCAGGAACCAGTACCAGGCCAGGGCCTCGACCAGGCGGGTCGCCAGCGCTGGGTCGTGTGCGGGGTCGAAGGCGGCGCGCAGGTTGGCCGACTCGGCGTCGAGGACGCGCAGCCAGTGCGCCTGGTCGGGGCCGCGCAGCCGGGTTTCGGCCCGTTCGGCCAGCGCGGTGTAATAGCGCCGGTGCCGCTGCCGCGTCGCGGCCAGGTCGCCGGCGTCGCGCAGCTGGTCGAGGCAGAAGGCCGACACCGACTCGAGCAGGCGGTAGCGGGGCGGGCCGGCGGTGCGCACCACCAGCGAGCGGTCGACCAGTCGGGCCAGCAGTTCGGGAACGTCGGCGCGGACCACGTCGCCCACCGCGCAGACCGCCTCGGCCGCGTCGAGGGTGCAACCATCGGCGTGTACGGCCAGCCGGCGCAGCGCGATCCGCTCCGGCGCGGTCAGCAGCCGCCAGCTCCAGTCGATCGTGGCCAGCAGCGTCTGCTGGCGTGCTGGTGCGCCGCGCTGGCCGGCGGCGAGCAGCCGGAAACGGTCGTCGAGGCCCGCGACGAGGCGGTCGAGCCCGAGCCCGCGCACCCGGGTCGCGGCCAGTTCGAGGGCGAGCGGGATGCCGTCGAGGCGCTGGCAGAGCAGGGCCACCTGCTCCGGGTCGGGCTCGAAGCCCCGGGCGGCCGCGGCGGCGCGGGCCACGAAGAGCTCGACGGCGTCTGGAAGAGCCAGCGGAGGTACGGGCCAGACGACCTCGCCGACCAGCCCCAGCGACTCGCGACTCGTGGCGAGCACCGTCAGCTCCGGCGCCGCGCGCAGCAGCCGGGCCGTGAGCTCCGCGACGGGCTCGACGAGGTGCTCGCAGTTGTCGAGGACGAGCAGCATTTTCCGGGCCCGCAGGGCGGCGAGAAGGGGGTCGGTCCCGGTCGCGTCGCGCAGGCCGAGCGTGCCCATCACGGTGTCGGCGACCTCGTCGGCGCCGCCCTCGACGCCGGCCAGCTCGACCAGCCAGGCGCCGTCGGGGAACGTCGGGCGGGCCGCGCACGCCACCTCGACCGCGAGCCGCGTCTTGCCGACGCCGCCGGTGCCGGTCAGCGACAGCAGCCGGTGCTTGCCGAGCAGCGCGGTCAGCTCGGCCACCGCCTCGTCGCGGCCGAACAGGTCGCCGAGCGCGGCGGGCAGGTTGCTGGTCGGCGGCCGGGTGCCGGCCTTCTCCGGCGGGGGCCGGTCGAGGCTCGGGTCCTGGGTCAGGATCGCCTGGTGCAGCGCGGCCAGCTCGGGCGAGGGGTCGAGGCCGAGCTGCTCGGCGAGCTGGTGCCGCAGGTCGGCGTAGCTGTCCAGGGCCTCGGCCTGCCGCCCCGACCGGTAGAGGGCCACCATGCGCAACGCCCGGGTACGCTCCCGCAGCGGCTGCCGGGCGACCAGATCGGCCAGCTCGCCGGCCACTGTGGAGTGTCGGCCGAGCGCGAGGTGGGCCTCGGCGCGGTCGTCGAGGGCCGACAGTCGCCGCTCGTCGAGGCGCAGCACGTCGGCCCGCGCGAACTCCGCGTCGCGGAAGCCGGCGTAGGCGTCGCCCCGCCACAGCGCGAGCGCGTCGTCGAGCAGCGCGGCCCGGCCCGCCGGCGAGCCGTCGTCACCCGCGCGGGTCAGCAACTGGTCGAACTCGACGGCGTCGACCGCCCGGGTACGCAGCAGATAGCCGGCCGGCCCGGACTCGACCAGCGCCCGGGCGCCCGGTTCGGCGTCGTCGAGGGCCCGGCGGAGCTGCGAGACCTTGACCGCGAGCGCGGCGGCCGGGTTGCCGGGCGGGGCATCACCCCAGATGTCGTCGACGAGCCGGTCGGCCGAGGCCGGCTGGCCTTCCCGTGCGAGGAGGGCCGCGAGCAACGCTCGTACCTTCGTGCCGGGAATGGGCACCGTAGCCCCGTCCGCGGTCCACACCGCGAGCGGCCCGAGCACCCCGAAACGCATGCCCGCCACCCTAATCCCGCCGGCTCGCGCGGCCGTAAGGATTCCGTAATCGGCGTCCGCAGGATGGTGTGCGAGCGGGGCGGATACGCCGCCCCACACACGAGGGGTCAGGGTGCGATGAGCGACATCGAACGGCAGGTGGCCGAGGTCGTCGAGCGGCTGGTCGACGACGGTGCCGAGCGCGGCGTGCAGGTCGCCGTGTATCGCCACGGCGAGCAGATCGTCGACGTGGCCGCCGGCGAAGCCGACGCGGGGCGGCCGGTCACCGCGGACACGCTGTTCCATGTGACCTCGACCGGCAAGGGCGTCACCTCGACGGTGCTGCACACGCTCGTCTCAGACGACGTGCTCACCTATGACCTGCCGATCGTCGACGTGTGGCCCGAGTTCGGCGTCAACGGGAAGGACCGGGCGACGCTGCGCGACGCGCTCACGCACTCGGTTGGTGTGCCGGCGGTGCCGGTGGACACGACGCCCGAGGACCTGTGCGACTGGGACCGGATGTGCGCGCTCATCGCGGGTGCCACGCCGTGGTGGGAGCCCGGGACGCGGACCGGCTATCACCCGCACACGTTCGGGTTCATCCTCGGCGAGATCGTCCGCCGGGCGACCGGGAAGACGATCTCGACGGTGCTGCGGGAGCGGGTCGCCGAGCCGCTGGGGGTGGGGCGGGAGCTCTTTTTCGGCGTACCCCAGGATGATCTTGATCGGGTCGCCCGGCACGAAGACGCCGCGGGCATGACGATCACCCCGGACATGGCCGCGTCGATGGCCGAGACCGTCCCGTTCTTCCGGGTGCTCGACGGCTGGACCGCGGCGCCGCTGGGCGCGATGCCGGACGCGGCCTACTGCAACCGGCGCGACGTGCTCACCGCTGACATTCCGGCCGGCGGGGTCATGTCGGCGCGGGCCATCGCCCGGATGTATGCGGCCCTGCTGGGCCCGGTCGACGGCGTGCGGTTGCTCTCGCCATCGCGGCTGCGGGAGGTGACCACGGTGGCCGCCAGCGGGACCGACGCGGTGATCGGGTTCCCCGCCCGCCGCGGGCTCGGGTTCGACCTCGGGTTCCAGGGTGCGTTGGGCAGCGCGACGCTGTTCGGCATGGCGGGCAGCAGCGGCACCGCGGCCTATGCCGACCCGGCGACCGGCGTGGTCGTCGCGGTCGCGAAGAACCGGGTCACCGCCGGCGACTACGCGACATTCGGTGCGGTCAGCGCCGTCGTCGCCGCGAACCTCTGAGGGAGAGATCATAAAGGACATCGACGAGTACGTCACCCGCCACCTCACCGAGCCGCAGTCCTCGATCGTGGGGGCGGTGCGGGCGCTGATGGCCGCGCACGCCCCAGGCGCGCACGAAGTGATCAGCCGCGGCTCCCCGGCGTGGGAGGGCAAGAAGATGATCGCCATCATCAGCCGGAGCAAGACGCACATCACGCTCGCGTTCGCTCGGGGTGCCGAGTTCAAGGACCCGC
The DNA here is from genome assembly GCF_003387075.1 of Asanoa ferruginea. NCBI lineage: Bacteria > Bacillati > Actinomycetota > Actinomycetes > Micromonosporales > Micromonosporaceae > Asanoa > Asanoa ferruginea. Next base: position 7,919,375 of record NZ_QUMQ01000001.1, on the reverse strand, counting down.
ATGGGCTGTTGGACGGGGTGGGCAAGACGACGCGGCACGTGAAGCTCAAGACCGTGTCCGATGTGGAGGACGCGCGGCTGGTTGATTATGTGCGGCAGGCCGTGGCGCTGGACGCGCAGTAGAATGATCAGGATGGACGCAGAGGCCTACACCCGGGAACTGGCCCATCGGGCGATCGCCGAGGGTGATGCGACGGCCTGGTTCGAGCGCCTCTACGCGGCCGCGGCCAACGGCGAGGCCGTCGTGCCGTGGGACCGGGAGGCGCCACACAGTTTGCTCGCCGAATGGGCGGCGCGGTCTTTGACGGCCGGCGACGAGCGGCCGGCGGGGTCCGCCGTGCCTGGTGGTGACCGTTCGGCGGGGTCCGCCGTGCGTGGCGGTGACCGGCCGGCGGCGTCCGCGGTGGCTGGCGACGGGCGGCGTGCGCTCGTCGTCGGCGCCGGGCTGGGCCGTGACGCGGAGTTCGTGGCGGGGCTGGGGTTCGACGTGGTCGCGTTCGACATCTCTGAGACCGCCATCGAGTCGGCCCGTCGGCGGCATCCCGGCTCGCCGGTGCGCTACGTCGCGGCCGATCTGTTCGACCCGCCGGGGGAGTGGATCGGGGCGTTCGACCTGGTGGTCGAGAGCATGACCGTGCAGGCGCTCCCTGACCCACCCCGCCGGTCGGCGATCGTCCAGATCGGACGGTTCGTGGCGCGGGGCGGGACGCTGCTGGTCATCGCGGCCGGTCGCGACCCGTCGACGGTGTATGAAGGCCCACCGTGGCCGCTGACCCGACCGGAGATCGACGCGTTCGCGGTCGGCGACCTGGCGCCGACCAGTATCGAAGAGCTACGCGACGGCGACGCCCCGATCTTCCGCTGGCGCGCGCAGTTCCTTCGCCCGACGGCGGTTTCATCCTAGGATGCCTTATAGGGTGTGACGGCCGTTCCACGGACCCGGACATCGGCGACCAGGCAACCCCGAATGTCGTCAGGCGCGCGGCGCCGTCTGGAACGATTGACCGCATGGGGTTCCTGGAACGCGAACCGGGTCCGCGGGCAACGCCCGCGGCCGGGGACGCGTCCGCCGCCGCACCGCGGGAGGCCGAGCACCGACGGACGGCATCCGCCGTCGAGGGCCCATCGGGCGCCGCACCCCAGGACCCTGAGCCCCAGTGGACGGCATCCGCCGTCGAGGGCCCATCGGGCGGGGCACCCCAGGAAGCCGAGCCCCCGCGGACGGCATCCGCCCCAGAAAGCCCAACCGCCGCCGCAGACCAGGATGGGCAGCGGCGGACCACATCCACAGCAACGGGCCGATCGGCCGCCGCCGCCGCGCCGCCACCGACGGCATCAGCAGCAGGCGGCCCATCGGGCGCTGCGCCACCGCTGGGATTCACCGTGGACAGCCTGCGTCAGTGGTACCACCGGCACAGCACCCGGTTCTACCGCCCCAGCCGCCGCAACACCTGGCTGAGCTGGATCGGCGCCGAGCGCCTGGCAGTCGGTAGCCTGCCGACCGGCGTCACCCTCCCGCTGCTGCGCGACGAAGGGATCACCGACGTCGTCAACTGCCGTTCGACCGCGCAGACCTGGCTCTCCCAGGATCTAGCGGCCGAGCGCGCCGTCTTCGGTCGCGCTCACGTCGTGCACGCGCCGATGTGGGACTTCGGCCAACCACAGCACCCCAGACTCTGGTCGGCCGCCGCGCGCTATGTCGCCGACCTGCTCAACGAGAACCCCGACGCCGGCGTGCTGATCCACTGCCATCAGGGGCGGCGGCGGTCGATTCTGCTGACCTACGCGGTGCTGCGGTTGCGCGGGCAGGACCCCGACGAGGCCGCCGCGCTCATCGCCGACCATCGGGCCGAGGCCCAACTGGTGCGCGCCTACGCCCAGAGTGTCGAACGCTGGCTCGCCAACGGCGCGGTCCCCGTCGGGCGGCTGCGTTGAAGAGAAACACGCGGAAAGGGCCGGGAGAATCCCGGCCCCGTTCCGCAGAGAGTTGATCAGCGTGTTGCGAGGCGGCCTCCACCGCGGCTCATCATGCTCATTCGGGAGCTGCCGCTCACGCGCCGGCGCATGAGGTTGCCGGCCGCGCCGAGCAGGCCGAAGAAGATGATGAAGCCACCGACGATGATGTCGCTCCAGCCGGGGCGTCCGCCGCTGCCGAAGTGCGGGTAGCCGAATGCCCATGGCGACGCCATCATCCAGGCGCCGGCCACCACCGTGACCAGGTTGATCATCGGGTTCGACCGGTATGCGGACATCCGCACCAGCGCCATGATCGCCACCGCGATGCCGATCACGACACCGTTGAGGACCCCGCCGGCCGTGGAGCCGGCGAGCGGGAAGTCGAAGACGAACCGCGAAAGGATCAACCAGATGCCGGCGATCAGCAGCAGCGCGTTCGGCGCGGAGATCGCGGTCTGCTGGACGCGGTCCGACATCGCCATCGGTCCCATTGGTGCGCCCTGGGCCCCGTAGCCCCCATCGGCCATCTGCCCGCCCGACCCGTCGCCGTAGGACCCGGCGTCGGTGGCATGCCGGCCGGCCATCCCATTGCCGGCCATCCCGTTCCCGGCCGTGCCGTTCCTGGTCATGCCGCCATTCGTGGAGGTGCCGTTCGGCGCCCGGTCGGTGACCCCGTCACGGACCGGATCGTCCTGCCGTGATCTGCGTGGGCTTGCCATTGTTCCCTCCAGGTGCGTGTAGTTACTCCTCGCCTCGGGTTGGCTACCCCCTGCTACTAACTGCAAAACGCCATAACCCACCCGTAAAACGGCCCAAGAGGCGCAGATCACACCTACTCCGGCGTTGGCGGCTGGTTGGCCCACCGCATGACCGCCCCAATGCCGTGCTCCAGCGGCACCTCGTCGGGCCCCACCAGCACCAATGCGGCATCGGTACCCTCGATCGCGCGCAGCAGCGCCTGGTCCGCGCGTACCCGAAGCGGATCTTCGACCCCCTCGCTCCGCAGCGTGTCGGCGTCGACGGCGACCAGCGACGGGTCGTCGAGCCCGACGAACAGCGTGTCCGTCGAGGACAGGTCGTTGACCAGCAACACCGTCTCCACCTGCCGCCGCTGCAACGCCGACACCACGTCGGGCAACCCGGTGGTCGACACGTTTTCGCCGCGCTGCGTCTGATAGCGGTCGATCGCCTGCTGGGTGTGCTGGTCCGCGAGGTCGGCGATCGCCTGGATGGTCACGTCGTCGAGCGCTTCCTCGTCGGCGCCCGGTGCCCGCGACCCGGCGTCGGTCCGCACCACCCGTTGCTGCCAGCGCTTGGGCAACTTCGCGACAAACATCGGCACGGTACGCACATCGCCGCCGACCACCACGACCTCCGCACCGACGGCCTCGGCCAGTTCGGCCGTCGCCGCCGCGACGTCACCGGCGTTGCGCTGCCAGTTGTCGTCGATGCTGGCCGTGTCGCCGACCCGGCCCTGCCCGCCGCTGTGTGCCTTGTGCAGCGGGAACGGCTCGCTACCGCGCACCGTGCGGTCGATCTCGCGGAGCCGGGGCGCGGTCGCGACCGCCAGGCCCTCCAGGTCGGCGCCGGCACGGTCGGCGACGACCCGGACATAGGGGATGTCCTCCCCACGGAGGGCGACCAGCGGCATCGCGTGCGGAAGCTCCGAGTAGCGCGCCTCGTCGGCCGGCGGCGGCGCGTTCATCGGCTCGACCAGCGCGACCCGCCCGGCCCGCGCGAACGCCGCCAGCCCGTAGCGCCCCACCTGGTTCGGATAGTTCAACAGCGCCTCGCCGGTCACGTCGATGGTCGGCTGATCGGCGCCGAGCGCCTCGAGCTGCGACGCCAACGCGCGCCAGCGCAGCGCGACCTCCCGGTCCCCGCTCTCGTCATTGCGCGACGCGTCGAGATAGACCGACGCCCAGGGCCCCGGCTGCGCGTAGATCGGGTGTAGGTAGTGGAGATCCATGCCCCAGCGTCTACCCGCGATGCACCGCTTCTCACGATCCAGATCATGATCAATAGGGGGTACGGGCGAGAGCACCGACGATGCCCTCGCCCGTAGTGGGGATCAGGCCTCTTCCACCGTGGACGAACGACCGCCGGAGCCGATCGCCTCGTACACGGCCGGCTGGTTGCCCCGCAGCCACATCGCGTAGCCGGCGCCCAGGAGCCCGACCACCACGAGCACCACCGGGATCGCCCACGCCAGCGCGCTGTCCGGTGCGACGCCGAGCAGCGCGTCGAAGTTGCGCACCGCCAGCACCACGACGACGACCAGCACGATGAGCGCGATCGCCGGCGCGATCAGCCGCGACCACAGGGACTCGCCGTGCGCGTCGCGGCGGAAGAACAGCAGCACCGCCAGCGCGGTCATGGTGATCAGGAACAGCACGCCCAGGCCGCCCGAGGTGCCGCCCCAGAAGAACAGGTGCACGGTCGGCTCCCAGCCGCCGATCGCGTACACGATGATGACGACCAGGCCGATCACCGACTGCACGAGCGACGCGTTGCGGGGTGCCTGGGTGCCCTCGCTGGTGCGGCCGAGCGCGGCCGGCAGCATGCGTTCGCGGCCGAGAGCGAACATGTAACGCGCGATGGTGTTGTGGAACGAGATCATCGCCGCCGCGATCGAGGTGGCGAACAGGACCTCGCCGATGGTCACCCAGGTGCTGCCGAGGTTGCCGCCGGCCAGGCTGAAGATCAGGCCGACGCTCTCGTCGCGGGACCGGTCGACGATCGCGTCGGGGCCGGTCGCGACCGTCATCGCCCACGACGCGAACGTGTAGAGCACCGCCGTGGCGCCGACCGCGACGTAGGTGGCGGTGCGGATCGTGCGCTTCGGGTCCTTGGCCTCCTCGGAGAACACCACCGAGGCCTCGAAGCCGACGAAGCCGAGCAGCGCGAGCACCAGGATCGCGCCGACGCCGTCGCCGAACAGGTTGCTCGGGTCGAGGGTGGTGGTGCTGATCGCGCCGCCGGCCGGGCTGGACAGGTCGGCGATCGAGTAGACCAGGATGATCAGCACCTCGGTGCAGAGCAGCACCGCGAGGATGGTGCCGTTGAGGTCGATCCGCAGCACGCCGAGCACGGCGACGAGCGCCCAGGCGACCAGCGCGATCACCCACCAGTCGGCGTTGATGTCGAACCAGTCCTTGAGCAGCGGGCTGGCCGCACCGCCGATCGCGCCGTAGAGGCCGACTTGCAACGCGTTGTAGGCGACCAGCGCGACCCACGCGGCACCGACGCCGGCCGGGCGGCCGACACCGCGCGCGATGAACGTGTAGAAGGCACCGGAGTTGGCCAGGTTGCGCGCCATCGCGACGTAGCCGACCGAGAACACCGCGAGCAGCAGGCCCACGACGACGAACGCGACCGGGATGCCGATCAGGCCGGTCGTGGCGAAACCGGTGGTCACCACGCCGGCGACCACGGTCAGCGGGGTCGCCGCCGACATGACGAAGAAGAGGACCGCGGGTACGCCGAGCCGGCCGGCGGCCAGCGATGCGGTGGGCTGGGCGCCGACGGCGCGAGGGGGAGCGGACATGGAGCGCCTCCAGATTGGACAACAACCGAGTGGATATTGATCTCCGTCGCGTCTGCCGTCAAGGACAATGTCCGGCATGATGTCGACGGAGCTCGCTGACCTCGTGACCAACCGTTACGGTCTGGGGAGCCTGACCACGCCACCGGTGTACGCGGCCCGCGGCGAGCTGGGTCGGGTCTGGCGCTTCGATACCGGGCGCGGCACCTGGGCGGTCAAGGAAGCGCTGGTCCCGGTCGACGAGGCCGACGCCGTGGCCGATGTGGAGTTCCAGCACGCGGCGGCGGACGCCGGGCTGCCGCTGCCGAGGCCGGTGCGCACCACCGACGATCAGGTGACGGTGCGTGGCCCTGAGGCGGTGCTGCGGGTCTACGAGTGGGTCGACCTCGACGCCAGCCCGGCCGACGCCGCCGACCTCGGCGGGCTGCTGGCCCGGCTGCACGCGGTCGAGCATCCGCCGCGCGGCCCGGTCGGGGAGTGGTTCGCCATGCCGCTGGGCAAAACCGCCTGGCGGTCTCTCGCCACGACCGCGACCGGTGCCGGCGCGCACTGGGCCCCGGCCCTCGCCGCCGCCCTGCCCGACCTGGTCGCCCTCGACGCGCTGGTGGTGCCGCCCGACCCGGCCCGGGTCCGCACCTGCCACCGAGACCTGCCCGACAACGTCCACCGCACCGCCGCGGGCGGCCTGGTCGTGCTCGACTGGGAGAACAGCGGGCCGGCCCAGCCGGAACGCGAACTCGCGGCGCTGCTGGCCGACCTCGGCGACGCCGCACCGCGGGCCGCCGCGGCCTACGGCGACGCGAAGCTGGAGCCGGAAGACTTCTCGATGGCCATCGCCGTGCAGGGCCACCTGCTGGAGTTCTACGCCCGCCGGGCGCTGGACCCGGCCGAGCCGGCGGAGAACCGCGAGCGGGCCGAGGGCCGCCTCACCTCGATCCTGGCCCGGCCGCTGACCCCCGACGGCATCGAAAAGCTCCTCGACACATTGCGCTGAAAAGCCGCGGCCGCCCGGGGCCCCGATGCCCCGAGCGGCCGCGACTGGCTCAGCGACGAACCGGCCTAGGAGAAGATGCCGATCGACAGCCGCAGGTCGACGTCGGCCTGGTCGACGAACGCCACCCGCTGCCCGAACTGGATCTCCACATAGGTCTTGTCGCCCTGGATCACCGTCCAGTCGCCGGGTGAGGTGCCGGCGAACGTGGTGGCCCGGTAGTACTGACCGGGCAGGACCGCGCCGACCGCGTAGCGCTGCCCGGCCGAGAGCGTGTATTGCAATGGCGAGATCGCCTGCACCGGCACGCCGGCCGGGTAGGCGGCCGCCTCGGGGTAGGCACGCCCGTACACCGGGATGGTGGTCTTGTCCTTCTTGGGTATGGCGACCAGGCCCAGCTGCCAGTTGGCGGTCGGCTTCGAGCGGGGGTTGAGGAACCAGCCCTTTTGACCGAGATACCAGATCGCGGTCCAGTCGCCCTGCCGCCCGGCCAAGGCGAACGTCTGCCCGGCCGAGGCGCGGGCGCCGTGGTCGGAGATGTGCATCGTGGACGGTGCGCCGTTGGGGTGCAGGCCGAGGTCGGTGAGCAGCGGCGCGTCGGCCGACGGCGCGGTGCGCAGGATGACCGCCGAGGACCCGTGCGGTGCGCACGGCACGCCGGCCGTCACGCAACCGGTGAACGCGGGCTGGTTGCTGGCGTAGTCGGGATCGATCTGCACGAGCCCGGTCAGCGCGGTGCCGGTCGACCAGAGCGGTGCGCCGAGCAGGTCGAAGTAGTGCGACCAGTCCCAGTAGGGGCCCGGGTCCCAGTGCATGCCGGCGACGGTCGCGGCGGTCGTGCCGGGAACCGTGTCGTGGCCGAGGATGTGCTGGCGGTTGAGCGGGATGCCGAAGCGCTGGGCCAGGTAGCGGACCAGCTTCGACGAGGATCGGTAGAGCGCCTCGGTATACCAGGAGCCGTCGGCCGCGAAGCCCTCGTGTTCGAGCCCGACCGAGCGGGCATTGACGTCCCAGTTGCCGGCGTGCCAGGCCACGTCGTTGGTCTTCACGTGCTGTGCGATCTGACCGTCGACCGAGCGCAGCGAATAGTGCCAGCTGACGTACGTCGGGTCCTGCACCAGGTCGAGCGTGGTGGCCCAGGACGCCTCGGTGTCGTGGATGACGATGTATTCGATCTTCTGCCGCTCCGGCCGCTGCGACAGGTCGTGGTTGCCGTAGGCGCCGGGCGTCGTCCCGTATTGCTCGTAGGGCGCCGGAACCCACTCGCAGGCCACGGTGACCGGGCACTCGAGCCCGTCGGGCCGGGTCGTCTTCCGCAGGCCGAGCCGGTCGGCCAGGGCCCGCTGGGGCGCCACCGAGCGCCCGTCGAGCCGCACGGCCTGGCCGTCGTCGGTGGTGCGCGCGGCACCGTCGCGGATGGTCGCGTAGACCTCGTCGGCGAACGTGGTCGCCGCCTCGGCGGTGTCGGCACCCGAGTAGCGGGCGACCGCGCCGAACCAGGCGGCCGGGTCGCTGCCCGCGCCGGTGGGCGCGCCGAGCGCGTCCTGGTAGGAGGCGAGCAGGGCCGCGCCGCCGCGGATGTTGGCCGCCGGGTCGGTGCGCAGTGCCTCGGGGGCGGCGCCGGTCAGGCCGGCGGCCGCGTCGAGGGTCTCCAGCGCCGCGGCCGGCGGTGCGGGGTCGGCCTCGGCCGGCGGCGCGCCGGACAGCGGGCGGCTCTCGTCGCCGCGCGGGTCGACCGCCTCGCCGGCCGTGCCGTCGGGCCGGGCCGCCGCCGACGCGGCCCGGATGCCGTCGGCGTCGGTCAGGTGCATCGGGCCGTAGCCGCCGCTGGTGCTGGGCTTGCCCGCGTTGGTGTCCCAGCGGGACTCCAGGTAGGACACGCCGAGCAGGACGCTCTCCGGCACGCCGAACTCGGCCGCCGCGCCGGCGTACACCTGTTGGCGGCTGGTTGGCGCGGCGCTCGCCGTGCCGGGGGTGACCAGGGTGAGTCCCGCGAGCGTGAGGGTCGCGGAGGTGAGATAGCTGAGGGTTCGTCGCATGCGTGCGCCTCCCGGGGGTGCCTCGGGTCACCTTGCTCCATCGACGCCGATCGCGTCAATACCTGCCACGCCGCACGCATGCCCTGAAAGTAAGTTTCACAACTGCGCGTTGTTGCGGGTCAACTGCGGGTGAGTTGCGGATCGGCTACGTGGTGGGGCGTCGATGGGTTCGGCACCGTGAACACATGCGGATCGCATTGCTCGGGCCCCTGCGGGTGCAGGCCGCGGGGGTTCCCCTGGAGGTTCGCGGCCTGCGTGCGCGGCGGGCGATCGCCCTGCTCGCGTTGAACGCGGGCCGGCCCGTCGCGCTCACCCAACTGGTCGACACGCTATGGCCCGACGATCCGCCGGCCACGTTCCGGGAACAGGTCTACAACTGCGTCGCCGGGCTGCGCCGGACGCTCGGCACCCGCCCGCGGCCGGAGGTCGACGTGGTCCGCACCGGCGGCGGCTACGCCCTGACCATCGACGCCGACCGCGTCGACGCGTTGGCATTCGAGGCGGCCCTGCGGGTGGCGGCCGCGCGGGCGAGCGCCGGCGACCGGGCCGGTGCCACCACGGTGCTCCGGTCCGGGCTGCGCCTCTGGCGGGGCGAGGCGCTGGAGGGTGTCGTCGACGGGCCGCTCGGCTTCGCCGCGACCCGGCTCGACCGGCTGCGCGGCGAGGCGTGGGAGAAGCTTTTCGAGCTGGAGATGGGGGTACGCCGTGATCCCGGCCTGATCGCCGAGATGTCGGCGGTGGCCGAGCGCTATCCGTTGCGCGAGGGGCTGACCTGCCAGCTCGGCACCGTCCTGTGGCAGGCCGGGCGGGCCGCCCAGGCGCTCGAGGTCTGCCGGGAACACCGGCGGCGGGTGTTGGCCGAGTTCGGTGTCGACGCCGGCCCGGCCGTGCGCGACCTGGAGACCCGGATCCGTGCCGCGGGGCCGCCGGCCGGCGTCGACCGGCTGATCGCCGACGTGGAGGTGCTGCTGGCGGAGGTACGCGGCCTGCTGACCAAGGCTGCCCGGTGCCCGGCCTGCCGCACCGGCTAGAAGCGGATGGCCTGTCGCCAGTTGCGCCGGGCGCCCTCGAGGTCGCCGAGGGCGCGCTGGGCCAGGCCGAGCACCACCCGGTAGGTGTCGGCGGCGTTGCCGTCGCCGAGCCGCTCGAACTCGCTGACCGCGAGGGCGAGTCGGGCCCGGGCGGTGTCCGGCTGACCCGCGGCGAGCAGGGTCAGGCCCAGCTCAGCCAGGACGTAGGCCGAACCCTCGCGCAGGCCGTGCCGCCGGGTCAGCTCCAGGCACGCCTCGTGCTCCTCGATCGCGTCGGCGTAGCGGCGCAGCGCGAACAGGCAGCGCGCGGTCTGGTGGCGCAGCATCACCGAGGCCACCTCCGGGCCGGGCGGCAACAACCGGCGGGCCTCGTCGAGCACCGCCAGACCCTCGGCGCCGCGGCCCTGGGTGGCCAGGCACTTGGCGAGGTTGATCCGCGAGTTGACCACCCCGGCGGTGTGGCCGAGCGTCTCGAACAGCGCCAGCGCGGCCCGGTGCGCCACGATCGCCGGCCGCGGACTGGCCTCGGTGAACCGGAGCAGGCCGATCAGGTTGAGGGTCCGCGCCTCGGCGGCCCGGTCGCCGAGCGCGCGGGCGAGGTCGGTCGCGGCCGCCAGATGGCTGCCGGCCAGCGCGTAGTCGTTGCGCAGGATGGCCAGGTGGCCGAGTTGCATGCCGGCCAGCAGCGCCGCCGGACGGTTGCCGTCGCGCACCGCGACCTGGCGCACCGCGTCGGCCAACCGCTGCCACTCGTCCCACTCGCCGGTCGCCCGCAGGTGTGGGCCGAGCGCCCGGGCCAGGTCGGCGCACGCCTCCGCGTCGACGTCGGCCGTCAGCTCGGCGGCCAGGCAGACGGCGGCCACGATGAGCTGGCCCTCGGCGGTCAGCCAGCCGGTGGCCGCGGCGGCGTCGCGGAACGGCGGCGACGGCAGCTCCTCGATGGTCTGCAGCGCGGCGACGGCGGTCTTGCGGTAGCCGTCGACCAGCCGCCGCACCAGCCGGGCGGCCACCTCGGGCGGGTCGGCGGCCCGCGACCGCTCCTGGGCGAACAGGCGCACCAGGTCGTGGTAGCGGTAGCGGCCCGGCCGCGGCGAGAGCAGCAGCCGGGCGTCGACCAGGTCTTCCGCGATGCCGGCGGCGATGGCCGCGTCGACGTCGCAGGCGGCGGCCACCGTGTCGACCGAGATCTCGCCGAGCCGGGGCCAGGCGAGCTGGCGGAACGCCTCCGCCAGGTGCGGGGGCAGCGCCTGGTAGCTGAGGTCGAAGCTGGCGCGGACCGCCTGCTCGGTGCCGCCCAGCTCGTGCAGCCGGCGGTCGCTCGCGGCGAGCCGGTCGGCGAGGTCGCGCATCGACCAGGCCGGCCGGGCGGCCAGCCGGACCGCGGCGAGCCGCACGGCAAGCGGGAGCCGGCCGCACGCGTCGACCACCTCGGCCGCCGCGGTCGGGTCGGCGACCGCGCGGTCGGTGCCGGCCACGCCGGCGAGCAGCCGCACGCTCTCCTCGGCGGAGAACAGGTCGAGGTCGACGGCGAGCGTCACCGGCAGGCTGGGCAGCGGCTTGCGGCTGGTCAGCAGCAGCCCGACCGGGCCGGCGCCGGGCAGCAGCGGCAGCACGTCGCGGGCGTGTTCGACGTCGTCGACCAGCACCAGCACCGACCGCTCGGCGAGCACCGAGCGCAGCAGGGCGGCCCGCTCCTCGGCGTCGGTCGGCACGGCGCCAGCGGGTGTGCCCAGGGCGCGCAGGAAGAATCCGGCCGCCCGGTAGGGCTCCGCGCGGCCGGCCCGCCGCAGGTCGATGTAGAGCTGGCCGTCGGGGTAGTGGCCGCGCACCCGGTGGGCGACGTGCAGCGCGAGGCTGGTCTTGCCCACGCCGGCCATGCCGGAGATCGACACCACGACCGGCCGGGCACCGGGCCGCAGGGCGGCGGCGAGCCGGTCGGCGACCTCCTCCCGGCCGGTGAAGTCGGGCAGCTCCGCCGGTAGCTGGGCCGGGCGCGGCGGCGCGTCGTCGCGGGCCGGTTCGTCGTCGTCGCCGGTCATCGCCCGGGTGAACCGCTCACGGTCGGCGCCGGCCAGGCCCAGGGCGTCGGCCAGCAGCCGCACGGTCGAGGAGCGCGGCGCGCGGTTGCGCCCGGACTCCAGCGACTGGATGCTGCGCACACTCAGCCCGGTCGCGGCGGCGAGCTCCTCCTGCGACAGCCCCAACCGTCGGCGGTGCACCCGCAGCGGATGAGGCGGCATGACCATATCGAACACCATCTGTGCTGCACCGCGCAGTCTGCGGTCCGAAGCGTGGGAGGCTGCTCAGTCGATCAAACCAGGCGTTCGCCGCCGTCGACGCCCAGGGACACCCCGGTGAGGAAGGTGTTCGTCAGGGCGAAGACGACCGCGTCGGCGACGTCGTCGGAGGTGCCGACGCGGTGTGCCGGGTTGTGGGTGCGGCGGTTGTCGTAGAGCGCCGCCTTCTTCTCGGCGCCGAGCGCGTCGTAGGCGCCCGTGTCGATCGTCCCCGGCGAGATCGCGTTGACCCGGATCGGCGCGAGCTCCACCGACAGCGACCGCGCGATGGCGTCGACGGCACCGTTGGTCGCCGCCACCGCGAGCATCCCCACGGTCGGCTTGTCGGCCGTCGCGCCGGAGAAGAGCACGAACGAGCCGTCGGGCGGCATCCGGTCGGCGAAGTGCTTGGCCAGCAGGATCGGGCCGACCGCCTTCGTCCGGAACGACTCGACGATCGTGTCGGGCGCCAGGTCGCCGACCGTGCCGCGGGCGCGGGCCGATGCCGTGCAGACGACGTGGTCGACGCGGCCGAGCCGCGCGGCCAGGGCCTCCACACTGGACTCGTCGGTCAGGTCGACGGTTTCCGTGACGACGCCGGGGTCGTCGTAGGCGTCGGCGAGCGCGGCGGAGTCGCGGCTGGCGGCCACGACGGTGCCGCCGGCCGCGCGGACGGCCTCGGTGGTCGCGCGGGCGATGCCACTGCCGCGGCCGATGACCAGGACGGTGCGGTCCTTGAGACCTGCGAACATGATCGTTTCCTCTCAGGCTTTGGCCAGAACCTCGTCGACGTCGAAGCCGCGGTCGATGCCGTGCGGCACGACGGTCTGGCCCGGTTCCATCGCGACCTGCCGGCCGTCGAGGAAGACGTCGATCTTGTCCGGCTCGAACGAGACGTAGTCGGAGATCAGGTCGACCTCCGGCCAGGCCTCCTCGTAGGACCAGGCGGCACGGGCCCGGCCACCGATGTCGTAGTAGCTGGCCAGCCCCTTGTAGGGGCAGAAGGTCTGCCGATCCACCGGCGCCAGCGCGGCCGGGTCGACGTCGGCGCGCGGCACATACCAGCGCGGCGCGAAACCCGATTCATAGAGCACCCGCGGGTGTACGGAGTCCGCCACCACCCGATCGCCGTCACGCACCACCAGGTGGCGCGACGAGCGCCGGATGTCGATGCGGTGGTAGAGGTCGGCGGCATGGCCGGTGATCCGCTCGTCCTCCTCGTAGAACGCCTCCATCGGGTGCCAGGCGAACGCGACCCGGTGGCGCAGCGGGCCGGCGTAGCGGGGCAGGTCGGCGAACCGCCAGGCGGCCCGCTCGGCCCGGGCCGGGCCACGGTGGACGGTGAACCAGTCGGTCGGACCGAGGTCGCGGTGGGTGGTGACGTGGTCGGTCGGTTCCAGCACGCCCGGCGCGATGGCCGCCTCGGGGAAGTAGGCCACCGGGTAGCGGCCCGGCTCGTGCAGCAGCGTGACGTCTTCGCTGTCGGCGATCCAGTCACCACCGAACCGGACCCGCAGGCGGCGGCGCAACGGTTCGGCGTACAACATGCGCTCGGGGGGTGGGTCCGGAGTGAGGAACTGCCCGACGCTGCGCTGCGCGAGCGGGCCCTGCTGCCAGGAGAGTCCCATGGTCGTCGTCCTTCCGGTTCAGGTGAGCGGCTCGCCGCCGTCGATGTGCAGCGTCGTGCCGGTCAGGAACGGGCTGGTCAGCGCGAACAGCACGCCGTCGGCGATGTCGCCGGTGGTGCCGATGCGGTGCGCGGGGTTGCGGGTGCGGATGCGCTCGAAGTAGGCGGCCTTGCCCTTGTCGCCGAACTCGTCCCAGGCGCCCGTGTCGACGACGCCCGGGGAGATCGCGTTGACCCGGATCGGCGCCAGTTCCAGGGCGAGCGAGCGGGCCAGCACCTCGACGGCGCCGTTGGTGATCGCCACGGCCATCGTGCCGACCGCGATCTTGGCGGCGGCGACGCCGGAGAAGAGCATGATCGAACCGCCGTCGTGCATGCGGGGGGCCAGGTGCTTGGCCAGCATCAGCGGGCCGATCACCTTGGTGTCGAACGAGCGCCGCACCGCGTCCCGGTCGAGGTCAGCGAGGTGGCCGCGGGCCCGGGCGGAGGCGGTCGAGACCACGTGGTCGATGCCCTCCAACCGCCGGCTCAGCGCGGCGATCGACTCCTCGTCGGTCAGGTCGACCCGCTCCGCGATGATGTCCGGCTCGCCGGCGTAGGCCTCGGCCAGCCCGGGCTGGTCGCGCCCGGCGACGACGACCCGGGCTCCCGCGTCGCGGGCGGCGACCGCCACCGCGCGGGCCATGCCGCTGCCGCGGCCGACGACGAGCACGCGCTGGTCCTTGAGCAGTCCAGACATGGCGGTTCCTTCCTGTCGCACCTGACCAGCGTCCGGCCGCACCTGCCCGCCGCGCATCCGCCAGTGGCCAGCGACGGGGGCGGGCCGGCGATAGCGTGGTGGCTGTGCACCGGCCCATCGCGGGGACGGTCGCGGCGGCGCTGACCGGCCGCCGCGGCGAGTGCGCGGTGCTCGACGACCTGGTCCGGGCCCTGCGCGCGGGTGACAGCCGGGCACTGGTGGTGCACGGTGAGGCCGGTGTGGGCAAGACGGCGCTGCTCGACCACCTGGCCGTGGAGGCGCAGGGCTGCCGGGTGGCCCGCGCCGCCGGCATCCAGTCGGAGATGGAACTGCCGTTCGCCGCGCTGCACCAACTCTGCGCGCCGATGCTCGACCGGCTCGACCGCCTCCCGGCACCCCAGCGCGACGCCCTGCGGACCATGTTCGGCCTGAGCGCCGGCCGCGCACCCGACCGGTTCCTGGTGGGGCTGGCGGTGCTGGGGCTGCTGTCGGCCGTCGCCGAGCAGCAGCCGCTGCTCTGCCTGGTCGACGACCAGCAGTGGCTCGACCGGGCGTCGACGCAGGTCCTGGCCTTCGTCGCCCGGCGGCTCGGCGCCGAGTCGGTCGGGCTGGTCTTCGCCGCGCCCGACGTGCACCCTGAGCTGGCCGCCCTTCCGGACCTGCGGGTCGGCGCGCTGCCCGACGCCGACGCGCGCACCCTCCTCGACGAGGCACTTGCCGGACCGATCGACGCACGGGTACGCGACCAGATCGTCGCCGAGGCCCGCGGCAACCCGCTGGCCCTCCTGGAGTTGCCGCAGGGAATCACGCCGGCCGAGCTGGCGGGCGGGTTCGGGCTGCCCGGTGCCGGCGCGGGAGGCATCGAGGAGCAGTTCGAGCGCCGGGTGTCGGCCCTGCCGGAGCCGACCAGACGGTTGCTGCTGCTGATGGCGGCCGACCCGGCCGGCGACCCGGCGGTGCTGGCCCGCGCGGCCGCGGTGCGCGGCATCGGCCCCGGAGCCGAAGGCCCGGCGGCCGACGCCGGCCTGGCCGACTTCGGCGCCCGGGCCCGCTTCCGGCACCCGCTGGTCCGCTCGGCGGTCTACCGGTCGGCGCCGGCCGACGAGCGGCGGGCCGCGCACCAGGCCCTCGCCGACGCCACCGACCCGCGGCAGGAACCCGACCGGCGGGCCTGGCACCGGGCCGCGGCCACCGCCGGGCCCGACGAGGACGTGGCCGCGGAGCTGGACCGCTCGGCCGGCCGGGCCCAGGCGCGCGGCGGCCTGGCCGCGGCGGCCGCGTTCCTGCAACGCGCCGCGGCACTGACCCCCGACCCCGCCCGGCGGGCCGGCCGCGCGCTGGCCGCCGCCGAGGCCGAGGTGCAGACCGGCGGCTTCGACGCGGCGCTTGACCTGCTCGACGTGGCCGCCGACGGGCCGCTGAGCGACGATCAACAGGCCGGCGTCGACCTGGTGCGCGCGGAGCTCGCGTTCGTCGCCAACCGCGGCAACGACGCACCGCCGCTGCTGCTCAAGGCCGCCGAACGGCTCGCCCGGGTCGACCCGGCGCTGTCCCGTGCGACCTACCTCGACGCGCTGTCCGCCGCGATCTTCGCCGGCCGGCTGGCCGCACCCGGCGGCGACGTCCACGACGTGGCGCGGGCCGCGCGCACGGCACCGGCCGCGCCGGACCCGGGCGCGGCCGACCTGCTGCTCGACGGCACCGCGGCCGCCTACAACGACGGCTACGCCGCCGGGCTGCCGGCGCTGCGCGCGGCGCTGCGCGACTTCGGCGCCGGCCTGTCCACCACCGAAGAGCTCGACCTGCTCTGGATGGCGAGCACCACCGCGCTGCGGCTGTGGGACGACGAGCGGTGGGACGCGCTCTCGGCCCGCCACCTCGAGCTGGCCCGGGAGACCGGGATGCTCAGCCAACTGCCGCTGGCCCTGACCACCCGCGCCTACCTGCTGCTGTTCTCCGGCGACCTGGCCGGAGCGGCGTCACTGACCGCGGAGACGACGGCGATCACCGAGGCGACCGGCACCAACCTGGCGCCCTACAGCGCGCTGGGCCTGGCGGCCTTCCGCGGCGACGAGCCGGCCGCGGCCGCGCTGCTCGACGCGACCACGATCGACGTGACCCAGCGGGGCGAGGGGGTCGGGATCACGTTCGCGGAATGGGCCAACGCGCTGCTCCATAATGGACTCGGTAACTACCGGGAGGCGCTGGCGGCGGCCGAGCGGGCCACCGCCTACCAGAGCGACCAGGGCGCGCTGATCTGGCCGGCGGTCGAGCTGATCGAGGCGGCGAGCCGGGCCGAGGCCGCCCCGGCGGCGGTCGCCATGTTCGACCGCCTCGCGGCGATGACCAGCGCCAGCGGCACCGACTGGGCGCTCGGCATCCAGGCGCGCGCGCAGGCGCTGCTGACCGACGACGACGCGGCCGAGGGCCACTACCGCGCGGCGATCGAGCACCTGGAACGCACCCGGCTGCGGGTCGACCTCGCCCGGGCACACCTGCTCTACGGCGAGTGGCTGCGCCGGGACCGCCGGCGCACGGACGCCCGCGAGCACCTGCGTACGGCCAACGAGATGTTCGACGAGATGGGCACGGCGGCGTTCGCGGCCCGGGCGGGGCGCGAGTTGCGGGCGGCGGGCGGGAGCAGCAACCCGCGCGTCCCGGCGCCGCAGGACGAGCTGACCGTGCAGGAGGCCCAGATCGCCCGGATGGCGGCCGGCGGCCTGTCCAACCCCGAGATCGCCACCCGGCTGTTCATCAGCGCCCGCACCGTCCAATATCACCTGCGCAAGGTCTTCACGAAGCTCGGCATCACCTCGCGCGGCCAGTTGGATCGTGTGCTGCCAGCCGGCTGAGCGCCGGTTGTCAGCTTTGCTGCTCTGAGGACTGTCGATATCTCCGCGCCTACACACTGGGCGGATGAGGCCGGTGCGTGCGGTCGTGGCCGTGGTGGCGGTGCTCGCCGCCACGGTGGTGAGCGTGGTGACGCCGTCGCCGGCGGCAGCCAGCTTCGCCGGTCGGGTGTCCGTCACCTCGCACGAACTGCACGGCGGTCCCGAGTGTCTGGACCGCACGTGGGGCGTGTTCTGCCCACGTCCCGACCTGTTCGCCCGGGCGATCATCAACATGGCCGACGGCACGCGGGTCTGCCCGACCGGGCCGGTGACCGACGACTTCGAGAACGTGGTGGCTGACCAGGCGCTCTGCATCAACGTCTACGTCAAGGGTGATTTCACGGTCACGTTCGAACTGTGGGACTCCGACGAGGACGACGCGCCCGGCGCGAGCCAGCAGGGCGACCTCGCCGCGGGCGACGCCAAGGGCTGGACGACACCGCGGTTCACCGGCGGCGTCGAGGGAACCCAGCGGTTCACCACCAGCGGTGGCCCGTCCACGGCGGTCTTCTCGGTCCTGATCAGGCCGGTGACCACGACCATCACGGTGACGGAGCCGGTGGCGGCGGGCACCGACTTCGACCCGAGCCTGGGGGAGCGGGCCTGGATCCGCGGCATGCTGAACGACCCCGCGCGGCTGCGGTTCGTGATCTCCGTGTCGGCGACCGGCGAGTCTTTCGAACTCGTCACCGGGCCGTTCTGGGGCGGCACGTTCAATATCGACTGGGATGGGCGGCGAACACCCGGCGCCGGGCCGGTTCTGCCGGTCGGCGACTACACGGTCACCATCTCCGATGTCTCGCACGCCAACCCCGCGACGCGGCCGTCCGTGTCACGCCCGATCCGGATCGTCAGACGGGCCTCGTCTCTGCTGGCGATCACCGGTGCGCGGCCGGCTGCCACCTGGGACGTCGCGAGCGGGCCCATCACGGTCGACGCGATCACCGGGCAGGGTGGATCCTTCTGGGTCGAGGTGGCGCCCCGATCGCCGGCCGGCCCGTGCGGCCCCACGCTGGCCCGCACGCCGGAGCAACAACGCGGGGCAGGACAGCTCGAGCTGGGCTGGGACGGCAAGGCCGCCGACCAGAGTCTGGCCACACCCGGCGAATACTGCCTGCGCCTGTTCGGACGCGCCACGAGCGGCGGCGCGCTGGGCCCGTCCACGCCGTTCGTGGTCACCGTCGCGCCGCGTACGGTGGGGCTGGAGGCCTACGCGCTGCTGAACCCGGCGGTGCCTGCCGCGCTGCCGACCGCGGGCGGCGGCCGGATCCAGATCGTCGCCGAGGCGCTCCGGGCGAAGCACTCGGGCCGTTACGCCGCGAGCATCACCATCGAGGCCACCGCCGCCCGCACCCCCGGCGCCAGCATGGCGGCGGCACCGCGCGTGCTGCGGCGCTGCGAGCGGGTGACCAGTTGCATCGTCGACCTGCCACCCGACCTGGCCGCGGCCGAGGCGGTCGCCTACCGGGTGTCCGCGGCGGAGCGTGCCGACCTGGCCGACGCGGCCACCTTCGCCGGCACCTGGCGGATCACCGACCTGCACCCACTGCCCAACCGGGTGTGGCGGGTCTCCTCGCCCGCGGTGGTGACCACCATGGTCTCCGGCACGCCGGTAACCTCGCAGATCAACGTCGTCTACTACCCGGGTACGGGCTACGACCTGACCAACACCGTCGCCGCCACTGACTTCGCCGCGACGGTCGGCGACAACGTGTGGCAGTTGCTCGGCGCCGGGCCCAGGGCGCGGTTCCCCTCGTCGGTCGCGGCCGGGTGGGATGCGGTTTCGGTGCACGTGGCCAACATCCCCGTCGCCGTCTCGCACACCGACGGCACGATGCCGGGCTCGGCCGAGGACCTGTGCGAATGGCCGGGCTTTCCCACCGTCAGCTTCGGTGAGGTGCACGGGGTCCCGCACCGGGTCGACTGCCGCGACAACGCCGGCAACGGGGTGTTCACCGCGAACGACCCGCAGATCGGCTGGCACGAGTTCCACCACGCCGCGTACGCGGAGGAAGGCCTTAGTTTTCTGACGCCATGAAAGTTCACGCCAGACGCCGCCGAGCCCGATCGCCAGCGGCGGCACGGGCGCGCCGCGAAGGTCGTTGGCTCGGCGCACGAGCGTCAGGGACTGGCGCATCTTCAGTAGGTAGAACGACGCCACGACAGCGCCCACCGGGACGCAAACGAGCGCCAGCGCCGGCGATCCGATGACCATAAAACGGAACCTTTGACCGTAGCCCGCTGCCGACCACTCTAGAGGGTGATACCGGAACGCGTCGACGGCCGCGACGGCACTGACAATGAATGAGCCCATTAGCAGGACTCCATAGATATCACCGAGAAACATGGGCCCCACCCAGTCGAAGCCAACGATGCGGCGCACCGCCATGGTCGGTGCAGGCACGCCGTGATCGCTATAGGCCAAGAGTCCGTTTTCTACGATTCATCCTTTCGGGGCCGTGCCCACGGGTAGAACCGCGCCACTCTCTACTGAGTGCTACGGCGACGCTGCGCTCCCACGGCGCACATACAGTGTGGCGAAATCGCCTTATGCTCTGCCCTATGCGGTACGTGTCTGCTGTCGCCTTCTACGGCCCCAAAAAAGACCCTCTGGCCAGCCTGCTATCCGAGCTACAGGACATCGTGGCCCGGTCCTTGGGTCGTGCGTTCCGGCCATACGTCCTGGACCAGATCCACGGCACGCTGATCGCGCTCGGCGGTGCCTCCGGCGTGAACGACTTCTACAGAGAGCACCGAGGCGCGCGCAAGCGCATGGATTACCCGGCGGCCCTGCGTATGCTCACCGCGGCGCTTACCGACCCGCTGACGGTCCAGTTCGGAGGGGTTGCGGAGGAGCTTGGCTTCAGTAGTCGAGGACAGGCTCTGCGCACCAGGTGTCTTTCGGAACAGGGAGGCAGCGTCGTCATTATCGGCTGGCCCACGGAGGCGTTCCGTTCCAGCGGCGCGGACCGGCGTCTCGACGAGTTGCGACGTCGGATGATCTCGGCCAACGTCCTGCATCGCTATCATGCGACACCTTCGGACGTTGATGACGACCTGTACATGGTGCTCGGCCACTGCCACGGCGCGGACCTTACCGACGTGACCAAGGCGGTCGACGCTGGACGCGGCTACCTGGCAGCCCGTCCGACTGCGGTCACGATTCAAATGGCCGATGTCTCGGTGGTCGCCGCGGACACACCCACCCTGCTCCCGACGATCCGGACGATTCCACTGGCGCAGGCGACCGTCGCGGACCTGATTGAATTGAACGGTGGTTAGGCAGTGAAGATCGGGATTGTGGTCTCAGGAGGGTTCCGAGGGACGGTCAACTTGTGGCGCCGCGTTGGCTGGAACTTTACGTAGAACGTCACTCCCGCACCGACGACGCCCGCTACTAGGCCGTAGGCCGGGTTGGCATGGTCGGTGTTCGCCAAAAAGTCGAGCGTCTTCGTGAACGCAGTGCTGAAGAACCCGACCGATGCGCTCTGTGCGACAACGATGGTCAGATTGCTGCGGCCACCCTTTGCCACCTCGCGTAGCTCGCGTGCGTAGGCCTCTGCGTGCAGCCTCAGGGTCTCCGACATGCGGGTCTCGTTGGTCGGTTCACGATTGGCCATCCATGCCCGTCTGCTGGCAAAGAAACCTTGCCCAGCCCCACTCGTCATGGCGTCAAGCACCCGCGCACTGTCGGCCTCGAGCAGCGTCCTGACTGTCGGCACCCTTACGGCAATCTCCAAGGTCGTCGGCAACGCGTTGATCCCGTCATCATCAGGGTAGAGCGACATGGTCACAGGCGAGAGGGGGCCAATAGAGTTGTGCAGGCTGCTGAACCCCGTAGCCTGACTACGCTGATAGGTAACGTTTACAACATCGACGAAAAATCGCACTCTTCGCGAAAGCTGCTCGTCTCGCAACGCGTCCACTGCCGTGATCAGGTCACGTGGCTTGTCGAAATCGCGCGGCCCGCCAATGATCGGCAACCTGGCGCCTAAGGCGTTGAACATCTCGGCCCGGCGCAGGCCTAGACCACCCTTATCACGCGTTGCACGCATCGCCGCCTCCGGCACTGTCTCGCGCCACTCCTCAATGCCTACCCACAGGTCGTGCTGGCGCTCGTCGAGTGCGCGGGGCAATTCCGGACGACTAAAAGTCGCTTCGACCACCTTTTGATATCGACCACCCATGTTCGAGGGCCAACTCATTCGCAACGCTTTCGACGACCCAGCAGTAGCGACATCGAGCGCCTCGGCGAGGAGTTCGGGCTGGGTGCTGTGCCTCAGGTACTGCTGGTATTCGATCCCCAGAATCTGCTCGCCGCCGATCGCTGAAAGCGCACCGCCGAATGTCTCAGTATCCTCGGACCGGAACGCAGGAATGATCAGGCCCCGCCGCAGCGCTTGGAGGACGAGCGGCCAATGTCCTGTGTTGTACCTGGCGACGTGCCCGATTAACGGCTCGCAATTGAAAAAGAAGATGTCCGGGATGACGAGTCCGCCCTCGGAGAACAGCAGGTTGTAGACGAGGCTGTTATCGAAGATCGCCGGATCTCGTGAGATCGAGTGTTCGACGCCACCATCAGACGCCGAGAAATATTGCGGCGTTGTCCAGGACGATCGCCGGGATGAGTCGTATGCGTCCATGAACTCACCGTATGTCCGTGCGTCCACGCAGGACAGTCCACCGAAAGCGGTCCGTCCCTGTCGAGCTTGACGAAGGACCAACGATTGCCGTCAAGGCCCGTTTGGAGCCGGGAGCGCCGGACGGCAGGCGGATCAAGCGTGTTTCTGGTTTCTTCGTGGCATCGGTGGAGGAGCCAAAGGCGCCGTCGGTGCAATCTGATGACGATGCGGCCGCGCCGACGTACGGCGTCGCGGATGGAGGTAGATCTCGATGTTGTTCACGGCGTCTGTTGCCCCAGCCAGGTTGCGGCCATTGGCTTCGCCTTTGGTTCCCCGTATCGCGCAGGTCAAGGTAGAGCTCTTGCAGTTCCTATCGATCCCCCCGTGCTGCACCGATCTGACATGGCGTCCACGTGTTCGTGGCGAACATACCGATCCATCCCATCATCGAAGCTCCGGAGCAGGCACCGCTGGGCGGCAGGCCACCGTCGACTGCACTCACGTCGGCAGACGGGGCGTCCTGGTGCGGCTCACTCCGTGATTCCGACTAGTCGCGGGCGTTCTCCTCGAACGCGGGCGTGCGTGGGCGTCTGCCACTCACCCCGTCTCCTCGGGATGATTTGCGCGATGGCCTCGCTTCCTGGGTCCAGGTCGCCTGTTGTGGCCATCGGGCAGCAGCTCTGCTTGTGGTCATCGCCGCGTCGATCCGCCGGCGGCCGCGACCTAGACCTCCGGGGCTTCGGTGCTGGCGTTGGGGCGGAGCCGGGCGAGCAGCGGCGGGGAATACCACGCCGCTTCGCCGCCGAACCAGCGCAGCAGCGCGGGCTTGGGCGGCCGGACGCCGCCGAGCGTGTAGAGCGCGACCCCGACCAGGGCCCCGAAGACCGACAGGCCCAGGCACACCCAGAGGGCGGTGCGGATGCCCGCGGTAGCACTGCTCCCGACGTTCAGGGCGACGTAGAGCAGGACCGGTGCGATCATGAAGGCCGCCACTGCGCGCATCAGCTCGACGATCGCGAAGACCCGCTGGAGAGCGGCGTTGCGCAGCGAGAAGCCGGCGATGAACAGCGCCGGCGTGACCGAGGCGCCGACGCCGACGCCGATCAGGCCGGTGGCAATCAGCACGACGATGGTGCTGGGCGGCATGTCGACGGCGAGCAGCGCGATTCCGGCGCTCAGGCAGGCCAGCCCGACGAGCGCGAAGTAGTGCAGGCCCTTCGTCGTGAACAGGATCGCGAACAGGATCGCGGTGATGAACGCGCCGCCGAACTCGGGCAGGTAGAGCAGGCCCAGCTTGAGCGGCGAGTAGCGGTCCTGGAGGAGCACGCTGCTCAGCGTGATCGCCGAGACCGAGGCGGCCGCGGCGCAGATGGCCACCACGATGCCCGACGTCGGCATGGTCGTGGTGAGCGGCTTGATGATCAGCAGCGGCCGCTTGGAGTGGTACTGCTGGATCAGCAGGGCGACGATCACCAGCACGCCGCCGATCAGCGGCCCCAGCGTCTCGGCCTCGATCTTCTGTTTCGTGAGGAGCTGCGCGGAGCCGTAGAACGCCGCGATGCAGCCGACTGCGGCCATCGAGACCGCGAGCGGCGAGCGGGTCGAGGTGAGGTCGGCCGGCGGTATGTCCTCGAACGTCAGCAGCACCAACAGCAGCGCGAGGATCGAGATACCCGCGATGATCCAGAACAGCGGCCGCCAGTTGTGGTAGTTGGCCTGGATGCCGCCGATCAGCGGACCCAGCGCGACCGCGCCGAAGATCGACAGGTTCAGGATCACCGCCGTGTAGCGGATCTTCGACGGCGGGAAGCCGGTGACCAGCGGCGGCACGGCCGCGATCAACAGGAGGCTGGTGCACAGGCCCTGGAGCACGTGCCCGGTGATGAACTGGATCGCGCCGGTCGCCGATGCCGCCAGCAGCGAGCCGGCCACCAGCACCAACGCGTAGATGATCAGCATGCGGCGCTGTGGCAGGTGCTGGGCGAGCTGCACCGACAGCACGGTGCCGAGCGCGTAGCCCGCGTTGGCCAGGCCGGTCGCCAGGTTGATCTGCTCGGTGCTCATGCCCAGTTGCTGTTGCACGATGGGCGTGATCGGCCCGAGCGCCGCGGAGAGCACCAGGTAGGGGATCAATGCGGTGACGACCATCGTCGCGACCACGGGGTAGTGGCCCGCGAAGGGACCGCGTCGGCTCATTTCGCGAACCTCCTTTGCCCCATTCCATGGAGTTCATCCAAATTAGCCCGCTTTGCGATTCATTCGGGCGGCATTGTCCATAAAGGCTTTCACGTGGTCTAGATCACGAGAGCGGGCGCTACGGCGAGTCCAGCTATTACAGTCCCACCGCTGGTTAGGGCAGGCTTAGCTAAGGACTCGGGTGCGTCGTCGTTTGGTGCTGCTGGCTGGGGCGGTGCTGCTCCTGCTGGTCGTGTTGACCAGCCTGGCCGTGGGCAGCAATCCGTTGAGCCTGGCCCGCGTGTGGCACGCGCTGGTCGCGCCGGACGGCGGTGAAGCGGCCACTGTGGTCTGGGACCTGCGGGTCCCGCGCACGCTGCTCGGCCTGGTCGTCGGTGCCGCCCTGGCCGCCGCCGGTGTGCTGCTCCAGGCGCTGACCCGCAACCCGCTGGCCGAGCCGCGGATCCTGGGCATCAGCGCCGGCGCCTCGCTCGGAGTGGTCGTGGCCATCACGGTGTTCGGCATCGGCTCGCTGACCGGCTACGTGTGGTTCGGCATCGCCGGTGCGCTCGGTGCCGGGCTGCTGGTGTTCGGCGTGGCCGCGCGCACCCGCGAAGGGGCCTCGCCCGTCACCCTGGCCCTGGTCGGCGCCGCGCTGGACGCGAGCCTCGGCGCGGTCACCGCCGGCCTGCTCAGCGCCGACGCGCGGACGTTCGAGGAATACCGCTTCTGGGTCGTCGGCGGCCTCACCGGCCGGGACTCGGCGGTCGCCCTCCAGGTGCTGCCGTTCCTGCTGGCCGGCCTTGTGCTGGCCGCCGTGGTGGCCCGCGGTCTCGACTCGCTCGCGCTGGGCGACGACGTCGCGAAGGGCCTCGGCACCCGGGTCGGGCTGACCCGGATCGGTGGCGGCGTCGCCGCGGTGCTGCTGACCGGCGCCGGCGTGGCGGCGGCCGGGCCGATCGCGTTCGTCGGGCTCGCCGTGCCGCACCTGGCCCGCTACCTGGTCGGCTCCGACCAGCGCTGGGTGCTCGCCGTCTCGGTGCTGCTCGGACCGAGCCTGCTGCTGGCCGCCGACGTGATCGGGCGGGTGGTGGTGCTGCCCGGCGAGGTGTCGGCCGGGATCGTCACCGCGCTGATCGGCGCGCCGCTGCTGGCCGTGCTGGTCAACCGCGCCCGGGTGGTGGCGGCGTGACCCTGCTGCGGGTCGGCGGGCTGGCCCTGGTGGTGCGCCGCCGCGCGGTGCTCGTCTCCCTCGTGCTCCTGGTGCTGCTGGCCGCGGCGCTGGTGCTCGCGGTCTCGCTGGGCAGGCCCTATGTGGCGCCCGGCGACGTGCTGCGGTCGCTGTCCGGCGCGGGCACGCCCTACGACGTGGTCGTGCAACGGCTGCGGCTGCCCCGGGCCGTGCTCGGCGTCGCGGTCGGGGTGCTGTTCGGCGTGGCCGGCGCGCTGATCCAGAGCGTCGCCCGCAACTCGCTGGCCAGCCCCGACGTCATCGGCATCACCCAGGGCGCCGGGCTGGCCGCGACCGTGGCGCTGACCACCGGCGCGGCCGCGGCGGTGATCGCACCGGCGGCGCTGGCCGGCGGGCTGCTCGCGGCCGCCGCGGTGCTGGCCCTCGGTGCCCGGCACGGCCTGGCCGCGCAACGGTTCGTGCTCGCCGGCGTCGCGGTCGCGATCGCCCTGCGCGCGCTGACCGAGATCGTGATGCTCTCCGCCGAACCGATCGACGGGCAGCGGGCACACATCTGGCTGGTCGGCACGCTGGCCGGGCGGGGCTGGACCGAGACGCTGTGGTTGACCGGCACCCTGGTCGCGCTGCTGCCGGTGCTGTTCTGGGCCGGCTGGGCGCTGCGCACCAGCGCGCTCGACGACGACACCGCGCGCGGGCTGGGCGTACGCCCGGTCGCCCGCCGGGTCGGCCTGGCCGCCGCCGGGGTGCTGCTGGCCGCGATGGTCACCGCGCAGGTCGGCGCCGTCGACTTCGTCGCGCTGGTCGCGCCTCAGGTGGCCCGCCGGTTGGTGTGCGCCGAACGCCCACCGCTGGTCGCCGCCGGGCTGACCGGTGCGCTGCTGGTCGTACTCGCGGATCTGGTCGGCCGGTTGCTGTTCGCGCCGACCCAGTTGCCCGCCGGGGTCGTCACCGCCGCGATCGGCGGCCCGTACCTGCTGTTCCTGCTCGTCCGGAGGAAGTCGTGAAGCTGACCGCCCGGGACCTCGCCGCGGGCTACCAGGACCGCGCGGTCTTCGCGGGGCTCGACCTGGACCTGCCCGACGGCGCGTTCACCGTGATCGTCGGCCCGAACGCCTGCGGCAAGTCGACCCTGCTGCGCACGCTGGCCCGCCTGCTGCCGGCCCGGACCGGCAGCGTCCTGCTGGACGGCACCGACATCACCACGCTGCCCACCCGCGAGGTCGCCCGCCGCCTCGGCGTGCTGCCGCAGAGCCCGCTGGTGCCCGAGGGTGTCACGGTCGAGGACCTGGTCGGCCGCGGCCGCCAGCCGCACCAGCGCTGGTGGCACCAGTGGTCGGCGGAGGACACCGCCGCGGTGGCCGAGGCGATGGACCAGGCCGGTGTCGCCGATCTCGCCACCCGGCCGGTCGACCACCTCTCCGGCGGGCAGCGGCAGCGGGTCTGGATCGCGATGGCGCTGGCCCAGCGGACCGAGACGCTGCTGCTCGACGAGCCGACCACCTTCCTCGACCTGGCGCACC
Source organism: Asanoa ferruginea (assembly GCF_003387075.1). Taxonomy (NCBI): domain Bacteria; kingdom Bacillati; phylum Actinomycetota; class Actinomycetes; order Micromonosporales; family Micromonosporaceae; genus Asanoa; species Asanoa ferruginea. The sequence goes on along the minus strand of NZ_QUMQ01000001.1, from coordinate 7,892,773 downwards.
AGGTGGAGGTGCTCAACCTGCTCAACCGGATGCGCGAAGGCGGCCGCACGATCGTCGCCGTCCTGCACGACCTCAACCAGGCCGCCCGCTACGCCGACCACCTCGTCGCGATGCGCGACGGCGCCGTGGTCGCCGCCGGACCACCCCGCGAGGTGGTCACCGTGGACCTCGTCCGGGAGGTGTTCGGCCTCGACTCCGTGGTCGTGCCCTGCCCGGTGAGCGACGCGCCGCTCGTCCTGCACATCTGACCGAAGGAATTCCAGTGAACCGACGTTCCATAGGCGTGCTCGCCGCCCTCACCGTTGTCGTCATGACGGCCGCGTGCTCCAGCGATCCGGTGCCCGCGGCGACCGACGACGGCGGCACCCAGCAGATCACCCACGCGATGGGCACGACCACGGTCCCGCTGCACCCGAAGCGGGTCGTGGTGCTCGACACCGACAAGGTCGACACCGCGGTCAGCCTGGGCATCACCCCGATCGGCGCGACCCAGCCGCCGGAGATCGACACGTTCCCGGCCTACCTCGGCGACCTGTCGTCGGTGAAGAACGTCGGCGAGATCTCCGAGCCCGACCTGGAGGCGATCGCCGCGCTCCAGCCCGACCTGATCCTCGGCAGCAAGTTCCGCCAGGAGAAGTTCTACGACGAGTTGTCGGCGATCGCCCCGACCGTGTTCACCGAGAAGGTGGGCATCACTTGGAAGGACAACTTCCTGCTCGACGGCAAGGCTCTCGGTCAGGAGCAGAAGGCCAAGGACCTGCTCGCGGGGTACGAGCAGCGGGCCAGGGACCTGGGCGCCAAGATCCCGAACGCGGCGGGCATCAAGGTCTCCATCGTGCGCTTCATGCCGGCCGAGATCCGGGTGTACGGCCCGGACGGCTTCTCCGGCATCGTCGTCGGCGACGTCGGCCTGGGTCGCCCCGAGCGGCAGAAGCTGGCCGACAAGGACGACAAGCGGTTCGACAAGGTCAGCCCGGAGCGGATCGCCGACCTGGACGGCGACGTCATCTTCGTGACCGCCCAGGGCCCGACTGCGCAAGCGCAGCAGAAGAAGGTCGTCGACGGCAACCTGTGGAAGGACCTGTCCGCGGTCAAGGCCGGCAAGGCCTACGACGTGCCCGCCGAGGTCTGGATGACCGGCATCGGCGTCACCGCCGCCAACAAGATCCTCGACGACATCCAGAGTCGCTTGATCACCGCCTGATACCCGGCCGGTACGGTGCAACGATGAGCGCGTCACCTGGTGAGATCGCCCGCGAGCTCGAGGTCGGCCCGGCATTTGACGCCGGCAACGAGATCGAGCGGCGGGTGGCGTTCCTCGCTGACGCGCTCATCGGCACCGACACGCAGGCGCTCGTGCTCGGGGTGAGCGGTGGCGTCGACTCGGCCACCGCGGGCCGGCTCTGCCAACTCGCCGCCGAGCGCGCCCGGCGGGCCGGCCACGACGCGGCCTTCGTGGCCATGCGGCTGCCCTACGGCGTGCAGCACGACGAGCCCGACGCCCAGGCGGCCCTGGCGTTCATCCGCCCCGACCGCACCCTGACCGTCGACATCGGACCGGCCAGCGACGCGAGCCTGCGCGCGTTGCTGGCCGGTGGCCTGGTGGTGCGCGACACCGACCAGCAGGACCTGATCCTCGGCAACATCAAGGCCCGGGAGCGGATGATCGCGCAGTACGCGGTCGCGTCCGCCATGCACGGCCTCGTCGTCGGCACCGACCACGCCGCCGAGGCGATCACCGGCTTCTTCACCAAATACGGCGACGGCGCCGCCGACCTGGTGCCGCTGACCGGTCTGACCAAGCGCCGGGTCCGTGCGCTCGCGGAGGCCCTCGGCGCGCCGCCCGCGTTGATCCACAAGGTGCCGACCGCCGACCTCGAGTCGCTGCACCCCGGCCGGCCCGACGAAGAGGTCCTCGGCTTCAGCTACGCCGACATCGACGACTTCCTGGAAGGCAAGCCGGTGCGGCCCGAGGTGGCCGAGTTGATCGCGCGGCGGTTCCAGTTTACGGCGCACAAGCGTCGCCTCCCGCTCGGTCCCGCCTGACCCAGCCGCAACCAAAGGTTGCGCATCCAATGGTCCCGCGCTAACGTAATGAGCAACCAAAGGTTGCGATAACGCGGGAGCATTCATGGAGTACGCCAGCATCGAGCGCGAGATCCACGTCGACGCACCGCCAGAGGTGGTGTTCGAGGTGGTCAGCCAGCCCGAGCACATCAAGGACTGGTGGCAGGCCGACACCGACGTCCGGCCCACCCCGGGTTCGACCGGTGAGCTCGTCTGGGCCGACGGCGACAACATGCGCGCCAACGTCGTGCCGATGAGCGTGGTCGACGTCGACCCGCCCCGGCTGTTCAGCTTCCGCTGGACCCACGGCGCGGGGGAGACGGCCGCCGACGGCAACTCGATGCTGGTGACCTTCGAACTCGTGCCGTCCGGCGCGGGCACGCTGTTGCGCCTGACCGAGACCGGCTTCCGCGAGCGCGGCTGGGAGATCGCGGCGCTGGAGAAGCAATACCACGAGCACGGCGTCGGCTGGGACATGTTCGTGCCCAGGATCGCGGCGTCGGCCGAGCGGCTGGCGTCGTCGCGATGACGGTCGCCATCGACGACGAGCTGTGGTCGGCGATCGGCGACCCGACCCGGCGACGGATGCTCGATCTGCTGCTGGCGACCGGATCCTGGACCGCCACCTCGCTCAGCGAGCGGCTGCCGGTGACCCGGCAGGCGGTGGCCAAGCACCTCGCGGTGCTCGACCGGGTCGGCCTGGTGGAAGCGACGCCGGCGGGCCGGGAGAAGCACTACCGGGTCGACGAGGCACAGCTGAGCCGTGCCGTGGCCCAGCTCACCGCCGTCGGCGACACCTGGGACGCCCGACTGCGGCGGATCAAGCAGATCGCCGAGACCATCCAACAGACAAAGACACAAGAGGAGAAGCGCAATGGTTGACATCCTGCACCGGGTCGGCGTCATCGGCTCGAAGGAGGCCGTCTACGCGGCCATCACCTCGCCGGAACAGCTCGCGGCCTGGTGGACCGACGACACCAAGGGCGACGGCGGCGAAGGCGGCGTGCTCAAGTTCCAGTTCGTGCCCGGCGGTTTCGACATGAAGGTGCTCGAGGCCAAGCCGGCCGAACACGTGCTCTGGGAGGTGATCGAGGGCCCGGACGAGTGGATCGGCACGCACGTCCGCTGGGACCTGCACACCGAAGACGACTTCACCATCGTCATGTTCAGCCACGAGGGGTGGCGCGAGCAGGTGCCGTTCATGAACCACTGCAGCACGAAGTGGGCGACCTACCTGATGAGCATGAAGCAGCTGGTGGAGACCGGCACCGGCGCACCGTCGCCCAACGACGTGCAGATCAGCAACTGGCACTAAGGCCCTGTTTGATAACTGAGGCCGGGCTGCGGCGGGCCCAGGCGCCGCCTGACCGCACGGCGGCTTTACCCGGATACAACACCGGTATCCGGGCAAAGCCGCCGCACGCCCAGACGACACCTGGACTCCGCCTCGCCTCGACCCCAGTTATCAAACAGGGCCTAGATATGCTCGCGGCCTGTCGTCGCCGGAGGCCAGGTCGTGCGGTTCGGGGTGTTGGGGCCGTTGCAGGTGTGGCGCGACGGGGCGGCGGTCCCCGTCGGCGGGCCCAAACAACGTGACCTGCTGACGCTGCTGCTCTTCCGGCCCAACGTGTTCGTCAGCGCCGACTGGCTCTCCGACGCGCTCTGGGACGGTGCGCCACCGGCGAGTGCCCAGGTCACGCTCCGCACCTATGTGGCCGGCCTGCGGCGCGCCCCTCGAACCCGACCGCGATCCCGGCGGCGAGTCGAAGGTGCTCCGCGGGCTGCCCGGCGGCTACGAGCTGTGCGTCGACCCCGACGCGCTGGATGCCGCCAGGTTCGAGGCCCTGGCGGACTCCGGCGCGCGGGCGCTGGCCGACGGCGATCCCCGGACGGCCGAACAGGCCTTCCTGTCCGCGCTGGGCCTGTGGCGGGGCGACAGTGTGGCGGCGGGCGATCTCGCGGCCCTGCGAACCGAGGCGGCCCGGCTGGTGGAGGCGCGCCGGATGGCCGAGGAGGGCTGGCACGCCGCCGCGATCGCGGCCGGCCGGCACGCCGCCGTGCTGCCGGCACTGCGGCGGTTCGTCGCCGACCATCCCGAGCGCGAGTCGGCCCGCGCCCGCCTCATGCTCGCGCTCTACCGCTCGGGGCAGCAGACCGCGGCGCTGGCGGTGTTCGACGAGGGCCGCCGCCATCTCGCGGAGGACTACGGGGTCGAGCCAGGTCAGGCGCTGCGCGACCTGCAACGCCAGATCCTCGAGCACGCGGTGCCAAGCCCACCGGACGCACAGCCCGTCGTCACGTCCTCCTTGGTCGGGCGCGCGACCGAGCTGGCCACGCTCACCGACCTGCTCACGTCCGCCCTCGACGGCTCGGGCCGGATCGTCGCGCTGGTCGGCGAGGCCGGCATCGGCAAGACGAGCCTCGCCACCGCGGTCAGCGACCAGGCGCGGGCGATGGGTGTGCCGGTGGTCTGGGGCCGGTGCCCCGACCTCGGCCAGGCGCCACCGTTCTGGCTCTGGTCACAGGTCGTCCGCGCGCTCGCCGCCCTGCCGCAGGCCGGCGAGTCCGGCGCCGCCGCGGCGCTGAACGGCTTCACACCGGGGCCGACCGCGACCGCCGACCACGATCCGGCCGCCCGGTTCCACGCCTACGAGGCGGTCGCGGCGCTGGTGGGTGCGGTCGCCCGGCAGGACGGGCTGGTCATCGTGCTCGACGACCTGCACGCCGCCGACCGCGACTCGCTGCTCCTGCTGCGGTTCCTGGCGACCGCTCTGCCGGCGAGCCGGGTCCTGGTCGTGGCGACGCTGCGACCCTACGGCCAGCTACCCGACACCGTCGCCGCCCTCGCCGACCTCGCCCGCGTGGGCGTGCGCCAACTGCACCCGGCCGGGCTCGACACCGCCGCGGTGACCGACCTCGTCCGGGCCCGCACCGGGGTGCGGCCGCCGGACGCCGACGTGGCGCGGCTGCTCGCCCGCACCGGTGGCAACCCGTTCTTCCTCACCGAGCTGCTGGCCTCGCCCGGCGGCAGCGCACCGCCGAGCATCCGCGACGTGGTCCGGTCGCGGTTCGCCGCGCTGTCACCGGCCGGCCGCGGCTGCCTCGACCTGCTCTGTGTCGCCGGCCGCGAGCTCGACCTGCGGCTGCTCGCCGCCGCCACCGGGCAGCCCGTGACCGAGGTCGCGGAGCTGCTGGCCGAGCCGGCCATCGCCCACCTGGTCGCGGAGGCCGGGCCGGGCGCGATCCGGATGCGGCATCCGCTGTTCGCGGAGGTCGGCCACGCCGAGCTGCCGCCGTCGCGGCGGGCCCTGCTGCACGCCCGGCTCGCCGACGCGGCCGCCGATGGCACCGTGCTCGCCCCGGCCGAGCTGGCCCACCACTACGGGCAGGCGCTCGGGCTCGGTCGCGAAGCCGACCACCTGCGCTGGACCCTGCGCGCGGCCGAAGACGCCACCCGCCGGGTCGCCTACGAGGACGCGCTGGCCCACCTCGAGCGCGCCGCGGCCCTGCTGGCGGCCGGCTCGCCCGCGACCGCCCGAGCCGAGTTGGCGGTGCAGCTCCACCGCACGGCGCTGCTCCAGATCACCGTCGGCGTCGGCAGCGACGCGGTCGACGAGGTGTGCGTCCGCGCGCGGGAGCTGCTGACCCTCGCCGGCCCCGACGCCGACTCGCGGGCAGCACTGTGGACACTCGGCGAGCTGGCCGCCAATCGCGCGGAGTTCCAGATCGCGGAAGATCTCGGCGGCCGGCTGTCGCGGGCGGCCGGTGCCGGGGACCCGCTGCTCGCGTCGGCCGGGTCCTACCTGCTCGGCGCCGTCTCCTATTTCACGGGCCGGCTCGCGGCGGCGGAGGAGCACCTGAGCCGGTCGATCGAGCGGCTGCGCGAGGTAGAGGTGCGGGCCCTGGCCGAGCAGGTCGGGCGTACGCCACCGTTGTCGCCGTTGAACTTCCGCGCGCTGGTGCGGTCGCTGCGCGGCGACGCGGCGGCGGCGCGGGCCGACCTCGCCGAGGCGGCCGACCTGGCCGAGCGCACCGACGACCCCTACGCGCGGGGCAACGTCGCCATGTTCACCGGCTGGCTGGCCATGCAGCAGGGCGACGCGGAAAGCGGCCGGGCGGCCGCCGAGAGGTGCCGGGCGGTCGACGTGCCGCACTTCACCACCATCGCCGAATTCCTGACGGAGTGGGTCGCGGTCCGCGGCGGCGACCTCGACCGATGCGACGCGATGCGGCGGCGGCGGCCATCTACGCTCTCGGGCTGCGGTCGACCCGCACGATCACCACGGCGGCGATGGCCGACGCGTGCCTGGTCGCCGGCGACCGCGCGACGGCGGCGGTGCTGGCCGACGAGGGCCTCGCGGCCGCGGTCGACGAGCGGGTCGTGGCCGCCGAACTCCTGCGCATCCGCGGCGTGGCCCGCGCGAACGCCGACGACCTGCGCGTGGGCGCCGCACTCGCCGCGGCACAGGGTGCTGAGCTGATCGTCGCCCGCTTTCCGGTCTGAGCCGCGTGGAGAACCCGTGGAGGCTGCTCCTCCACAGGACCTCCACGGCCGCCGGGTTTCCTGGGTGGCATGTCTATCGAAGAGGTCGACGTCGTCGTGGTCGGTTGCGGCCCGGTCGGCGCGCTCACCGCCAACCTGCTCGGCCGCCACGACGTGCGCACGCTGGTCGTCGAGCGGGGCACTGAGCCGCACCGGCAGCCGCGGGCGTTCTCCTGCGACGACGAGGCGCTGCGGATCTACCAGCTCGCCGGCCTGCGGGACGAGGTCGCCGCCGACATGTACGCACCGTCCACCGTGGAGTATGTCGACAGCGCGGCCCGCCCCTTCGCGACCATCGCGCTCGACGAGATCGACTTCGGGCTCGGCGCGCCGCCACTGCACTTCTTCGACCAGCCGATCCTGGAAGAGGCACTGCGCAAGGGCTTCGACCGCTTCCCACACGTCGAGCTGCGCACGGCGACCGAGATGGTCGAGCTGACCCAGGACGCCGACGGGGTCACCGTGGTGCTCCTCGACGTCGAGTCCGGCCGGCACACCACGGTGCGGGCGCGCTACGTGCTCGGTTGCGACGGCGCCCGCAGCGCCACCCGGGTCGCGGCCGGCATCGACCTGGTCGGCACCTCCTACGCCGAGCCCTGGCTCGCCCTCACCGGTGACGTCCCGCCGGAGGCGGTGCGGGTGCCGGTGACCCAATTCGTCTGCGACTGGAACCGGCCCGGCTTCGTCTCGCCGGGCGCGATCGGCACCCACCGCCTCGAGTTCATGCTCCGCGACGGCGAGACGCCCGAGGAGATGACCGACCCGGCGACGATCGCCCGGCTGGCCGCGCCCTATGTCGACCCGGACCGGTTCACCGTCACCCGCGCCGTCGTCTACACCTTCCACCACGTGGTCGCCGCGCGCTGGCGGGCCGGCCGGGTGCTGCTCCTCGGCGACGCCGCACACCAGATGCCACCGTTCCTGGGCCAGGGCCTGTGCAGCGGCCTGCGCGACGCGGCCAACCTGACCTGGAAGATCGCGCTGGTGGTGCAGGGCCGCGCCGGCGACACGCTGCTCGACACGTATGAGGCCGAACGCCGTCCGCACACCGAGGAGATGGCGGTCACCAGCGTCCGGCTCGGCCGGGTCTTCCTGGTCCGCAAGCGCTGGGCGGCGGCCCTGCGGGACGCGGCACTGCGGACGATCCAGACCATTCCGCGGGTACGCCGGTTCGTGCGCCACTTCGAGTTCAAACCACTCCCGGCCGTCGGTAAAGGAAAGCGCCCCGTGGGCGTGATGTTCCCGCAGCCGGCCGTGCTCGTCGCGGGCTCGCCGGAGCCACGCCTGCTCGACGACGTGCTCGGGGCCGGCTTCGTGGTGATCGGTCCAGACGTCGACGAACGGGCGGCGACGACCTGGTCCGGCCCGCCGGCCACGTTCGTCCGAGTGCTGCCGCCGGGCGCCGCCCTGGGGGGTGCGGCGCCCGGCGGCCTGGTCGACATCGGCGACCCGGCCGGGGTCCTGGCGGCCTGGTTCGCCCGCCACCAGGTCGGCGCCGTGGTGCTGCGCCCCGACCGCTTCGTCTACGCGACCGGGGTCACCGCGCCCGCCTGGTGAACCCCGGACCAGGGCGCTCAGCGCGACGGGTCGGTTGTCATCTCGCCGAAGGCGGCGCCGAGCCCGGTGAGGTCGACCGCCCGTCGCGACTGTTCGGGGACGTGATCCACGAACGAGCTCATGACCTCCAACGCGGCGAGGATCTCGCGGCCGACCTGGTCCGCCGGCCGCATGGCGTCGACGGTGACGAGGATGCCGCGTTCGCCGTACCAGGCGACAATGGGGTGCGTCAGTTCGTGGTAGAGCCGCAGCCGATGCTCGATGGCCTCTTCCGTGTCGTCGGAGCGGCCCTCGAGCGCGGCGCGAGCCAGCAGCCGTCGTTTGAGTTCCCGGTCGTCGGCCTTGAGGTGCAGCGCGACGTCCGCGGTCATGCCGAGCTCCAAGCCGATCTGGTAGGTGGCTCGCGCCTGCGCCATGTTGCGTGGCACGCCATCGAGCACATACCCGCCACCCGTGGCGGCCACCGCGGTGAGCGCCTCCTGAACCATGTCCAGCACGATCTCGTCCGGCACCAGCTCACCCTTGTCGAGATGGGCCTGGACGGCCCGACCGAGCGCGGTGCGGCGCGCGACATGGTCGCGGAGCAGATCGCCGGTGGCGATGTGCGGTATGCCGAAATGGGTGGCGATGACCGCACCCTGCGTTCCTTTGCCAGCACCCGGCGGCGCGACCATCAGCACCCGCATCCCCTGCCTCCTTCTGGTCCACCGGTCGTGCATCGGCTGAGCCTGCCATTCCGGACGTGGTCCGACGAGACCGGGTTGGTTCGGGTGGCCCAACTAACCCGACGCGCCGAAGAGAGGCTGCCGGCCGACACGCAGAAAATCTATGCTCGAAAACCTAGACATGCTTGTTGGCGTCCGTTAACGTTCTTCTGGTCGAGAGTGGAATAACAAAAACGCTGACGCACCCGCCCGCACGAGGCGGAAGAGCACGACCGTTCGTCGCACGTGCCGGGGCCATGAAGTCGCGTGGGGTTCCGACACCGGCGGACAGCACGAGTAAGAGATGTATGAAGTCAGAGGAAAGGGAGGGCCCGCACACCGTTGGATCGCCCGCCGCCGGCCGCATTGACGGGTCTGGGCGCGGACACCGCTGTTTCCATCGAACGAGAGGTGGTCTTCGGTCACGCTTATGCGATCCCCGCACCCGAAAGGCTCAGACGGGCCTGGTGTGGATACGACAAGCCGGCGTTCTGTCGGTAGATGGTGTTTCTGACCCGCAACCCTTGGGCCCCGGCGCTCCCAGCGCCGGGGCCCTCGCAACGGAGGTGTATATGGGCCAACCCGAAGACCGGCTCGATGATGAGGATTACCCCGCCTACACGATGGGCCGGGCGGCGGAGATCGTCGGTTGTTCGCCGGAGTTCCTGCGCCGACTCGGCGACGCGAAGCTGATCGACCCGTTCCGTTCTGACGGCGGGCATCGCCGCTACTCCCGCTATCAGATACGACTCGCGGCGCGGGCTCGGGAGATGTGCGATCAGGGCACGGACATCGTTGCCGCCTGCCGCATCATCATTCTCGAGGACCAGCTCGAGGAAGCACTGCGTGAGAACCGGGCCCACCACCACGATTGACCCCTTCGGCCGCGGAGCCTGGGCGGCCGTCCCAAGCTACTCCGGCGCGGCGGCGCCGAGGATCTCCGCGATCCGGTCGAGGGCACCCGTGAGCGCGGCGGCGTCTGGGGTCATGGCCGCCACCAGCGGGTCGACGAGCCGCAGGCCGGAGCGGTCGAGCAGGCGCTTCTCGTTGGTCACCCACTCGCCGCGGGCGGCCAGCACGGCGTGGGCCGTCTCGTGGCAGGCCCGGGCGGCCGCGCCGGCGCACTCCAGGGCGGCGCCGCGCGGTGCGAAGTTGGTGCGGGCGTAGGACAGCGTCAACTCGGCCCGGCTCCACCAAGCCCCCGGCGCCCGTTCGCGCAGCGCGGGCGGGTAGTCGGGCCGGGGGAGCGAGCCGTGCAGCACCCGGTTGCCGGCCAGCTCGGCTACCACGATGTAGGTCGGCACCCCGGCGAGGTGGAACAGCAGGTTTTCGATCCGGAACCGCCCGGCGCGCGCCTCGGCCAGGTGGTGCTCGACGTCGGCCAGGTCGCGGTAGTGCACGTCGACCCGTCGCCCGTCGACGGTCAGCCAGGCGCCGCCGTTGAACACGCCACCGCCCCAGCCGCCGAGCTCGGAGACCTCGCCCGGCCAGCCCAGCGCGCGCAGGTCGGCCGGGTCGAACCCGCCCCGGTAATAGACGGCGAAGTCCCAGTCGCTGTCGGGGCGGTGGGTGCCCGCGGCCCGTGAGCCGCCCAGCGCCACCGCCCGCACCGCCGGCAGGCCAGCCAGCCGGTCGGCGATGTGGAGCGGAAGCTCGGCGTCGGTGAACCGCATGGCGGCCATTGTCGGCCGATCAGCGGCGGCGCAACACCGGGTTTACCAGGGCGGGCCGGGTGTCGATCTTCTCGTGTGCGGCCAGGTCGACGCCGGGAGCGACGATCGCGTCGATCGCGTCGAGCACGTCGGCGGGCAGCACCGTGTCGGCGGCGGCGAGCTGCGAGGTCAGGTGCTCGAGCGTCCGCGGGCCGATGATCGCGCTGGTCACCGCGGGGTGCGCGGTCACGAAACCGAGCGCGAGCTGGATCAGTGTCAGCCCGGCCTGGTCGGCGACCGTGGCGAGCTGCTCGACGGCGTCGAGCCGGGCCTGGTTGGCGGGCACCGTCAGGTCGAAGCGGTCCGGCAGGATCGTCGCGCGGTGGGTGGTGATCTCCCGGCCGGCGCGGACCGCTCCGGACAGCCAGCCCGAGCCCAGCGGGCTCCACGCCAGCACGCCGAGGCCGTATTGCTCGGTCACCGGCAGCACGTCGGCCTCGATGCCGCGCTGGAGGATCGAGTAGCTGGGCTGCTCGGTGACGTAGCGGCTCAGATGGTTGGCGCGGGCGGCCCACTCGGCCTGGACGATGCGGTAGGCCGGGAACGTCGACGATCCGAAATAGCGGATCTTCCCGGCGCGTTGCAGGTCGGTCAGCGCGGCGAGCGTCTCCTCGTCGCTGGTGGTCGGGTCCCAGCGGTGGATCTGGTAGAGGTCGACGTGGTCGACGCCGAGCCGGCGCAGGCTGTCGTCGAGCGCGGTGAAGAGCCAGCGCCGGGAGCTGCCCTGGTGGTTGCGCTCGTCGCCCATCGGCAGGGTCGCCTTGGTGGCGAGCACGATGTCGTCGCGCCGCCCGGCGATGGCCTCGCCGACGAACTCCTCGGACTGGCCGGCGCTGTAGCGGTCGGCGGTGTCGATCACGTTGATCCCGGCCGCGAGGGCGGCGTCGATGATCGCGGTGGCATCTTCCTGGCTGGTGTGCCCGACGGCGCCGAAGTTCATAGCGCCGAGCGCGAGCGAGCTGACCTGCACGCCGGTGCGGCCCAAGGTGCGGTACTGCATGACTGTTCCTCCGTGGCATCATGGAAAGCGGAACGCTGCTCCGGTCAACGATACGGAGCAGTGTTCCGTTTAGCCAATGGAGTGACGAGGGGAACATGGCCGAGCGCAAGCGTGCCGACGCCCGGCGCAACGAGCGAGCGCTGCTCGACGCGGCGGCCGCCGTGTTCGTCCGCTCGGGGGTCGACGCGCCGGTGCGCGATATCGCAGCAGAGGCCGGCGTCGGGATGGGCACCATCTACCGGCACTTCCCGAACCGGGCCGACCTGGTCATCGCCGTCTACCGGCACCAGGTCGACGCGTGCGCCGAGGTCGGGCGGACCCTGTTGGAGAAGGAGCCGACGCCGTACGCCGCGCTGCGGGTCTGGGTCGATCTGTTCGTCGATTTTCTGATCACGAAGCACGGCCTGGCCGCGGCGCTCCAGTCCGAGACCGCCCGGTTCGAGAGCCTGCACGCCTATTTCGTCGACAACCTGGTGCCGGTGTGCGCCGCGCTGCTCGACGCCGCCGTCGAGTCGGGCGAGATCCGGCCGGGCGTCGACCCCTACGGCCTGCTGCGCGGCATCGGCAACCTCTGCGTCGGCGGCGGTGGCGATTCGCCCTACGACGCCCGCCAGTTGGTCGGGCTGCTCATCGCCGGGCTCCGGGCGACGTAGCTTCCAGCAGGTCCGTCTCGTCGAGGGACGGGTCAGCGGTCAGCATCGCGTGCTGGAGGCGCTGGATCCGCTGCGACGGTTCGAGGCCCAGGTCGGTCTGGAGCGTGCCGCGCAGGCGGTGGAAGGCCTCCAGCGCGTCGGTGCGCCGGCCCGCCCGGTAGAGCGCGACCATGTATTGCGCCTGGAGGTCCTCGTTGAGCGGGTGCCGGGCCGCGAGCCAGCCGAGTTCGCCGAGTGCCGCCTGGTGGCGGTCGAGCCGCAACTCGGCGTCGATGCGCTGGCGCCACAGGCTCAACCGGCCCTCCTCGAGCCGCCGCACCTCGACCTGGAGGACAGAGCCGAGCCGCACGTCCACCAGCGCGCCGCCCTGCCAGATGGCCAGCGCCTGGCCGAGCAGCAGCGAGCCCTTGACGTCGTCGCCGCTGCTGAGCGCGTGCCGGCCTTCCGCCGCGAGTTGCTCGTACGCGTGCAGATCCAACTCGCCCGGATAGACGTTGAAGCGGTAGCCGCCGGAGGCGGTCGCCAGGATGCTGCTGGCCGCGGCGCCGGCGAGCACCGCCGTCAGCATCCGCCGGATCTTGAGGATGTAGGTCTGCAGCGTCGTCTGCGCGCTGGCCGGTGGCTCGGCCCCCCACAGCTCGGCGATCAGCGTGTCTACCGGCACCACCAGGTTCGCGTGGAGCAGCAGCAGGGCGAGCACCTTCCGTGGCTTCGGCGCGGTCAGTTGATCGATGGCGTTGCCCGGCATGCCTCGCACCAGCAGCGGACCAAGAACGTGGTAGTTCATCGCGCCCCCGTATCCCGTCGCTGTGAAGAACCTTAAGACCCACAGGCGACATATGGAACTAATTCGGTTGGATCGGACTATCGCCGCGCTGGGGCACAGGTGTCCGCGCCGGCCTCCAGTGACACTCCAGGCGGGCTCAAGTGGACCCCTGCGACGGTCGTGGAGCCGATAGCTACCCCCGGCCTGAAGGAGTCCGCCGTGCCCGAAGCTGAGATCCGCAAGGGTCGGTCGCTGCCCGGGCTGCTCCGGCGGGCGGCGGCCATCGCACCCGGGCGCACCGCGATCCGCTACGGCGCCCGCGCCATGTCCTTCGCCGAGCTCGACGCCGCCGCGGACGGGTTCGCCGTGGCGCTCTCCGGGTTCCCGGCCGGCACCGTCGTGGGTGTCACGGCCGCGCTACACCCGGCCTTCCCGATCGCCTACTTCGGCGCCGTCCGCGCCGGACACGTCTGCGCCGTCGTCGACCCCTTCCTGACCGAGGACGAGTTGGACCACGTCATCGGGCACGCGGGGGTGGAGCTGCTGGTGGCGACCTCGGGGATGGCCGACATGCTGCGCCGGATCCGGCTGGAGCACCATCGCCTCACCGACGTGGTCTATCTGGACCAGCCCGGGCATCCGGGCGCGCAGACGGTGGCCAACCTGGCGCGGACGCACGCCGGCCGCCCGCGCCGGGCGCGGCTGGACCCCGATGCCGTGGCCTGCCTGCGGTTCAGCGGCAGCCCGCCCCGGCTGGTCCCGCTGACCCACCGCAACCTCACCGTCGGCGCCGCACAGGCGGCCCGGGCCTACGGCTTCGGTCCCGGTTCGACGGTCGTCAACCACCTTCCGGCGTACGAGCCGGTCTATCTCAACGCGACCGTCAAGGCGACCGCGACCCAGGTGCTGTGCGCGGACCCCGACCCGGCCGGCGGCGTCACGCAGGCCGGCCGCGAGGCCGCGACGCACTACTGCGGGCAGCCCGTGCGGCTGGCCCGGCTCGCGGCCGACCCGCGCCCGACCCACAAGCGCACGCCGACGGTGCGCGCCGTCATCTCCAGCGGCTCCGCGCTCGCCCCGGCCGCCGCGGCCCGCCTGCGCGAACGGGTCGGCGCGCCGCTGGTGCAGTGGTACGGCACGGCGGAGGCGCCGATGACGCACTGCGACCGGCTCGACCGCCCCACGGCCGGCTCGGTCGGCCGCCCCGTGCTGGGCACCGACTGTCTCGTGGTGAGCCTCGACGGGCGGCACCCCGCGCCCGGGCGGCCGGGTGAGGTCCGGGTCCGCGGTCCGCAGGTGTCCGCCGGCGCTGCCGACGCCGACGGCTGGCTGCGGACCGGGGACCTGGGCTACCTCGACGGTGACGGCGTCCTGTTCGTGGTGGAGCGGCCTGTGGGGGCGATCCGATGAGCGAGACCCAGGACTGGGCCCTGTGCCGCAAGTGCCGCGCCGTCGTCTACGGCAAGCGGCTGGCCCGCAACCACGGCGTCTGTCCACAGTGTGGTGCCTGCTTCCCGCTGACCGCGCACCAGTGGCTCGACCTGCTCGCCGACGCCGACACGCTGCACCTGCTGGACACCGACGTGCCGGCCGAGGACCCGCTGGGCTTCAGCGACGGCGTGCCCTACGCGGACCGGCTGGCGCAGGCCCGGCAGGCGACCGGGATGAGCGAAGCCGTGGTCTGCGCGCGGATGTCCATCGGCGACACGCCGGTGGTGGTCGCCGCGATGGACTTCCGCTTCATGGGCGGCAGCCTCAGCGGCGCCGTCGGTGAGCTGATCACCCGGGCCGCCGAGACCGCGCTCGCCGAACGTCTGCCGCTGGTGACCGTGACCGCCTCCGGCGGCGTGCGGATGCAGGAGGGCGTCGTCGGCCTGATGCAGATGGCCAAGACCGCACAGGCGATGCAGCAACTCGACGAGGCCGGCCTGGTCACCGTCTGCCTGATCACCGACCCGACCTACGGCGGCGTGGCCGCGTCGTACGCGATGCTGGGTGACGTCGTGATCGCCGAGCCCGGCGCGCGGTTCGGCTTCGCCGGGCCCAGGGTGATCGCGCAGACCATCCGGCAGGAACTGCCGCCCGGCTTCCAGACCGCGGAGTTCCTGCTGGAGCGCGGCTTCGTCGACCTCGTCTGCCCGCGGGCGCGGCTGCGCGAGCGGCTCGGCCGGGTGCTGTCGGTCGGCGCCCGGCGCGGCTGCCCGGCCAACGTCGGTCCCGCCGAGCAGGTGGTGATCCGCGATCCCGACCGGCTGGCCGAACAGGACGCGTGGCAGGCGGTGCGCCGGGCCCGGCACGTCGGCCGGCCGACCACGTCGGACTATCTGCGCCTGATCCTCGACGATTTCGAGGAGTTGCACGGCGACCGGGTCGGCGGGGACTGCCCCGCGATCGTCGGTGGCGTGGGGCGGCTCGGCCGCGAGTCGGTCGTGGTGATCGGGCACGAGAAGGGCCACACCCCGGCCGAGTTGGCGGCGCACAACTTCGGGATGCCCAACCCGGCCGGCTATCGCAAGGCGGCCCGGTTGATGCGCCTCGCCGCCAAGTGGGGCCTGCCGGTGGTGACCCTGGTGGATACCCCGGGCGCCTACCCGGGCTTGGACGCCGAGCTCCAGGGCCAGGCCACCGTGATCGCCGAGACGCTGCGGTTGATGAGCGGGCTGCCGGTGCCGCTGGTCACGGTGATCACCGGTGAGGGCTGCAGCGGCGGCGCGCTGGCCATCGCGGTCGCCGACCGCGTGCTGATCATGGAGAACGCGATCTACACGGTGATCAGCCCCGAGGGCTGCGCGGCGATCCTGTGGAAGGACTCGGCCGCCGCACCCACCGCCGCGCGGGCACTGAAGATCGACGCCCGCTCGCTGCTCGAACTCGGCGTGGTCGACGGCGTGGTGCCGGAACCACCCGGTGGCGCCGAGACCGACCATCCCGAGGCCGCCGGACTCGTCCGGGCGGCGATCCGGGCCGAGCTGAGCGACCTGGCCTCGCGCGACCCCGCCCGCCTTCGCGCCGACCGGCGGGCCCGGTTCCGGCGGTTCGGCGGCCAGTCCGCACCCGCGTCCGCCGTTACGCACCCTGGAGGTCCCCGATGACGTCATTGCTGGAACCGGCGCAGTCGGACCGCTCGGCGCCGCTCGCCGAAGCGCTCGACGAGGTCCGCCGCAGCGCCCAGTCGCTGCTGGCGGATCTCGGTGACCGGCCGCGGGCGCTGCGGATCCGCGCGGGCGACGTGGTGGTCGAGATGGAGTGGACCGAACAGCAGCGAGCCGTCGCCGCAGCCCCCGCCGAACCGAGACCGGCGGAACCGAAACCGGCCGAGGAGACAGCGAAAGGCAGCGAGATCCGCGCGCCTATCGTCGGCACCTTCTATCGCGCCGCGGAACCCGGCGCCGCACCGTTCGTGTCCGAAGGGGACCAGGTCCAGCGGGGCCAGCAGGTCGGCATCGTCGAGGCGATGAAGCTGATGATCCCGGTCGAGGCCGAGGCCGACGGCCGGATCGTGGCGGCGATCGCCGCCGACGGCGCGCCGGTCGAGTTCGGGGAACCGCTCTTCCGCATCGAACCGAGCGCCGCATAGGGGAGGTCGTCGTGTTCCGCACCGTGCTCATCGCCAACCGGGGAGAGATCGCCCTGCGGGTCGCCCGCACCTGCCGCGAGTTGGGCCTTCGGGTGGCCGCCGTCTACTCCACCGAGGACCGGGACAGCGCCGTCGTCCGCTTCGCCGACCAGGCCGTGTGCGTCGGTCCGGGTCCGGCCCGGCACAGCTACCTCTACCTGCCGGCGATCATGGAAGCGGCCCGGCAGACCGGTGCCGACGCCGTGCACCCCGGCTACGGCTTCCTGTCCGAGCAGGCCGACTTCGCCGAGGCGTGCGAGGCGGCCGGCCTCACCTTCGTCGGCCCGCCCGCCGGGGTGATCGACCAACTCGGCGACAAGTCCACCGCCCGCGCGGCCATGGCCGAGGCCGGGCTGCCGCTGCTGCCCGGCACGATCGAACCGGTCGCCGACGCGGAGGCGGTGGCCAAGGTCGCCGCCGACATCGGCTACCCGGTCATCGTCAAGGCGGTCGCCGGCGGCGGCGGCCGGGGCATGCAGGTGGTCAACGACCCCGACGACCTGCCCCGGCAATACCGGGAGATCCGGTCCACCGCACAGTCGCTGTTCGGCGACGACCGGGTCTACGTGGAGCGCTACCTGCCGGCCGCCCGGCACGTCGAGGTGCAGGTGCTCTGCGACCGGCACGGCAACGGGCTGCACCTGGGCCAGCGGGACTGCTCGGTGCAGCGCCGCCGCCAGAAGATCATCGAGGAGTCGCCCGCGCCCGGCCTGCCGCCCGAGCTGGTGGAGCAGATGGGCAGCGCGGCCGTGCGCGGCCTGCTCGCGGCCGGCTACGTCGGTGCCGGGACCGTCGAGTTCCTGGTCGACGAGCAGCAGCGGTTCTACTTCATGGAGGTCAACTGCCGGATCCAGGTCGAGCACCCGGTCACCGAGATGACCCACGGCATCGACATCGTCCGCGAGCAACTGCGGATCGCGGCGGGGGAGCGGATCGCCGCGACGCAGGAAGAGCTGTCGGCGCGCGGCTGGGCCATCGAGTGCCGGATCAACGCCGAGGATCCCGCGCGCGACTTCATGCCGACCCCGGGGATGCTGACCGAGCTGACCTTTCCCGGCGGCCCGTTCGTCCGGGTCGACACGGCCGCGTTTGCCGGCGGCCGGATCTCCGCGGCCTACGACCCGCTGCTCGCCAAGATCGCCGTCTGGGCGCCGGACCGGCCGCAGGCGATCGCCCGGATGCGGCGCGCGCTCAGCGAACTCTCCGTCGAGGGGCCGGGGGTGAGCACCAACCGCGACTTCCTGACGACCGCGCTGGACCACCCGCTCTTCGTCGCCGGAACGCACGACACGTCGCTCGTCGACCGGCTCACCGATTCGCAACCACGGGAGGAAAGATGACATTCACCATCGACGACCTGATGTCGCTGCTGGTCAGCAAGGTCGGACTGCCCAAGGACATGCGTACCGAGGATCCCGCCAAGACCTTCGGCGACCTGGGCCTGGACTCGCTCGCGTTCCTCCAGCTCCAGTCGGAACTGCAGGGGCTGTATGGCTTCGAGCTGCCGGACGACCGCCCGCTGGCGCAGACCGTCGGCGACATCACCGCTGAGATCAACAAGCGGCTGGCCAAGGAGCCGGCGGCATGAGCGCCCCCACGATCGGGCATGTCGACAATTCCGTGCTGATCAACGCCGGGCTCGACATCGTCTGGGAAGCGACCAACGACGTCGAGAAATGGCCGGAACTCTTCACGGAGTACGCATCCGCGGAGATCCTCGAACGCAGCGGCGACACGGTGCGCTTCCGCCTCGCGATGCACCCGGACGAGAACGGCAAGGTGTGGGCCTGGGTCTCCGAGCGCACCCTCAACCGGGCCGGGCGGCGGGTGGTCGCCCGCCGGGTCGAGCCGGGGCCGTTCGAGTTCATGAACATCGAGTGGACCTACGAGGTCGAGGGCCACGGCACCCGGATGCGTTGGGTGCAGGACTTCCGGATGCGCCCCGACGCGCCGATCGACACCGCCGCGATGACCGACCGGATCAACGCCAACACCGCGATCCAGATGGACGTCATCCGGCAGAAGGTCGAGAAGCTCGCCGCCAACAGCCACGCCGGCGCCGGCATCGGTGGTCCGGCCGCGCCGAAGCGCGAGATCCGGGTCGTGTCGATCGACGACGTGGCGGCCAACCGGCGCCGCGGCGGCGACATCCGCACGATCCTCTCGCCGGCCACCGTCGGCTCGACGTCGGGCTTCATGGGCACGCTGCGGCTCGCGCCGGCCGAACTGGTGACCGAGCACTGGCACCCGTACTCGGAGGAGTTCCTCTTCTGTGTCGAAGGCGCCATCACGGTGCGGCTGGACGGGCGCGAGGTCTCGTTGGCCGCCAACCACGGCGTACACATTCCGATCGGGGTCAAGCACCGGCTGATGAACGACAGTGACGCGCCGGCGTTCCTGGTCTTCACGCTCGGCCCGCTGGCGCCGCGGCCGGAACTCGGCCATGTGGACACCGAGGCACTGCCCGGGGAGGGCCCGTGACCAGGCGGACGGTCGTCACCGGGGTGGGCGTGGTCGCTCCGGGCGGCGTCAACCGGCGGGCGTTCTGGGAGCTGCTGACCGCCGGGCGGACGGCGACCCGGCGGATCAGCTTCTTCGACCCGACCGACTTCCGCTCGCAGATCGCGGCCGAGTGCGACTTCGATCCGATCAAGGCCGGGCTGACCTCGCAGGAGGTCTACCGCAACGACCGGTTCACCCAGTTCGCGCTCGCCGCCGCCGACGAGGCGCTGGCCGAGAGCGGCCTGGACCTCGACGCGACCGACCGGGACGCGGTCGCGGTGAGCATCGGCAGCGCGGTCGGCGCCACCACGCGCCTCGAAGACGAATACGTCAACGTCAGCAACCACGGCCGGGACTGGCAGGTCGACGAGCGCTACGCCAGCCGGTTCCTCTACCAGGCGCTGGTGCCGAGCAGCGCGGCGACGGAGGTGGCGTGCCGCTACCGGGTGCACGGGCCGGCCGCCGTCATCTCCACCGGCTGCACCTCGGGCCTCGACTCGATCGGCTACGGCCACCAGCTGATCGAGGACGGCGACGCCGACGTGGTCATCGCCGGTGCGGCCGACGCGCCGATCTCGCCGATCTCCATGGCGTGCTTCGACGCGATCCGGGCCACCTCGGCCCGCAACGACGACCCGGAGCACGCGTCACGGCCGTTCGACGCCACCCGCGACGGCTTCGTGATGGGTGAGGGCTCCGCGGTCCTGATCCTCGAGGAGTTCGAGCACGCCCGCCGGCGCGGCGCCGAGATCTTCTGCGAGGTCGCCGGGTTCGCCAACCGCAGCAACGCGTTCCACATGACCGGGCTGCGGCCCGACGGGCTGGAGATGGCCGAGGCGATCACCGACGCGCTCGGCCAGGCCCGGCTCGACCCGACCGCGGTGAGCTACGTCAACGCGCACGGTTCGGGCACGAAGCAGAACGACCGGCACGAGACGGCCGCGTTCAAACGGAGCCTCGGGCAGCACGCGTACGACGTGCCGGTCAGCTCCATCAAGTCGATGGTGGGTCACTCGCTCGGCGCGATCGGGGCGATCGAACTCGCCGCGTGCGTGCTGGCGATCCGCTACGGCGTGATCCCGCCGACCGCCAACCTGGAGAACCGCGACCCGGAATGCGACCTGGACTACGTGCCGAAGAACGCGCGTGAGCAACGGGTCGACGTGGCGCTCTCGGTCGGCAGCGGCTTCGGTGGCTTCCAGTCCGCCGCTGTCCTACGGAGGTGGTCAGCATGACCAGGGCCGTCATCACCGGCATCGGGGTGATCGCACCGAGCGGGCTCACCGCCGAGGAGCACTGGCGCTCCACGCTCGCCGGCGACCTGCACGTGGGCTGCCACGACGACCGGTTGCAGGGTCAGGTGTCCGGCTTCGACGCCGAGGGCCTGGTCGACCCGCGCCTGATCATCCAGACCGACAAGTGGAGCTGGATGTCGCTGGCCGCCACCCGGATGGCGCTCGACGACGCCAAATACGACCCGGCCGGGCACGACCCCTACGCCACCTCGGTCGTGCTGGCCAGCGGGTCCGGCGGCAACGAGTTCGGCCAGAAGGAGATCCAGGCGCTGTGGAGCCGGGGCCGCGCCGCGGTCAGCGCCTACCAGTCGATCGCCTGGTTCTACGCCGCCAGTGTCGGGCAGACCTCCATCCTGCACGGCACCAAGGGGCCCAACAGCGTGCTCGTCTCTGAGGGCGCCGGCGGACTCGACAGCCTGGGCATGGCCCGCCGGATCATCCGGCGCGGCACCCCGGCCGTCATCGCCGGCGGCACCGAGGCGCCGTTGTCCCCCTACGCGCTGGTCTGCCAGCAGACCAGCGGCCGGCTCACCGCCAGCCGCGACCCGCGGGCCGGCTACAAGCCGTTCGACGCCGACGCCAACGGCTACGTGCCCGGCGAGGGCGGTGCGGTGCTGGTGGTGGAGGACGCCGCGACCGCCGCGGAACGGGGAGTGCAGCAGGTGTACGGCGAGATCGCCGGTTACGCCGCCACGCACGACGGGCACCACCCGGAGGAACCCGCGCCGGACAGCGCCCAGCTCGAACGCGCGATGCGCAAGGCCCTCGCCGACGCCGATGTTACGCCCGACGAGGTCGGTTTCGTGGTCGCCGACGGCGCCGGCACGCCGGTGCTCGACGGGCTGGAGGCCGCGGCGATCCGCGCGGTCTTCGGCCGGCCGGTGCCGGTGACCGCGCCGCAGGGCTTCGTCGGCCGGCTCTGCTCCGGCGGCGCGGCGCTCAACGTGGCGACCGCGCTGCTGGCACTGCGGGACGGCGTCGTGCCGGCCGTCGGCAACCTCAGCCGGCCCGGCCACGACCTCGACCTGGTCCGCGAACCGCGCCGGCTGGCCGCCGACGTGGTGCTGGTCAACGCCCGCGGCTTCGGCGGGTTCAACAGCTCGATCGTGCTCAAGCGCTATCCCGAGGAGGGTCTGCAGCATGCCCGATGACAGTCCAGTGCGGACCATCCTGCGAATGCGGGCCCGGGAGGGCTGCGCGGCGGAGTTCGAGCGGGCCTGGCGGTCGGCCGCGGCGCACATCAGCCGGGTGCCGGGCAGCCTGCGCCAGGAACTGATCCGCGACGTCGAGGATTCGCGTACCTTCCTGATCGTCAGTGACTGGGCCGACTCGGCCGCGCTCGCGGCGTTCGGCCCCAGCGCCGCGCGCGAGCGGCTCACCGCCGCGCTGCGCGACCTGCGCGAGTCCGGCGAGAAGGCGACCTACGAGGTGCTGGAGACGGTGATCGGTGCGGGGCCCCGGATCCGGGTCGACGTCACCGTCACGGTCGCTCCCGGCGAGGAGGAGGCCTACGAACGCGCCTACCTCAAGGTCGCCGAGCGGATGCGGGGGACACCCGGGCACGTCCGGGAGGAACTGCTGCGCGAGCCCGGCACCGGGACCTACCACATCTTCGCGGAGTGGGAGGACGAGACGTCGTTCAACGCCTGGACCGACGACCAGGGGCACCTGGACCAGACGGCGCCGCTCATCCAATACATCTGCGACAACTTCAAGCGGACCACCTACCACATCGCGGTGCGTCCCGAAGACGAACTGCCGGTGTCGTCGTCCCCGGTGGCCGCCGCCCGGCCGCGACCGCAAGCGCAACCCCAGCCGCAGCCCCAACCGCAACCGCAGCCGGCGCCGCGACCGGTCGTCGCCCGCAAGGGATCCACGGTGGACGGTTCGACCGACGTGCTCGTCGTGGGAGCCGGCCCGGCCGGTCTGACCGCGGCGATCGAGCTGGCCCGGCGCGGTGTCTCCTGCCGGCTGATCGAGAAGCGCCCCGACGGCAACGTGGCCGCCGACAAGGCGATCGGCGTGCAGTGCCGCACGATGGAGATCTGGGAGAACATCGGCGTCGCGCGCGAGGCGATGGACCTGGGCGTCTGGCTGCACGGCCAGACCGTCTTCGTCAACGGCCAGCAGACCCACCAGGTCGACTGGGACCTGCCGGAGCTGCCGTTCGCCCACGTCGGCCTGCCGCAATACGAGACCGAGCGGATCCTGGAGAACTGCCTCGCCGGCCACGGCGTGAGCGTCGAGCGCGGCCACGAGCTCCAGGCGTTCGACCAGGACGCCGACGGCGTGACCGCTCAGGTGCTGCGCCCGGACGGCAGCGTCGAGACAGTCCGCGCGCAATACCTGGTCGGCTGCGACGGTGCGCACAGCACCGTGCGGCAGAGCCTCGGGCTGACCTTCGAGGGCGGCATGGGGATGTTCCCGCAGCTGTTCATGCTCGGCGACGTCGACCTGGACTGGTCGATGCCGGAGGGCCACCTGCTGCGCTTCATCCAGGTCGAAGACGAGGAGATGCGCGGCATGCTGGTCTGCGTGCCGCTGCGCGGTCCGGGCCGCTACCGGGTGGCCACCCTCGCGCCGCCGCGGTTGCAGGCCGAGATCGGCGCGGGCGCCATCCCGCCCGGCTTCTCGGCGGAATACGACCCGCCGTCGCTGGCCGACATCCAGGTCGTGCTGGACCAGCTCGCGCCGGCCGGCACGACCGCGAGCAACCTGCGCTGGTCGTCGATCTTCCGGATCAAGCACGGCATCGTCGACCGCTACCAGGTCGGCCGGGTGTTCGTGGCCGGCGACGCCGCGCACCTGCACCCGCCGGCCGGCGGGCAGGGCATGAACACCGGCATCCAGGACGCCTGGAACCTGGGCTGGAAGCTCGCGCTGGCGGTCCGCGGCGCCGCGGCTCCGGGGCTGCTCGACAGCTACGAGGCCGAGCGCCGGCCGGCCGGCAAGGCGATCGTCGATCGCGCGGTGAAGATCGCGTTCACCGACGAGATGGACATGGACGACGAGCGCGAGCAGTTCATGCTCGAAATGCAGATGACGCTGTCGTACGCCGGCAGCCCACTGGTCGGCTCCTCCGGTGACCTCTTCGACGGCGGGCCACAGCCCGGCGACCGGGCCCCGGACGTGCGCGACCTCCGCCGCTTCGGGGTCGGGCACCAGGTGCGGGTCTTCGAGCTCACCCGGGGCACCGCGCACACCCTGCTCGTCTACGCCGACGGCTCGACCGGCGACGACGAGTATGCCGGCTTCGACAAGCTGGCCGAGAAGGCCCGCGGCTCGCTCAACATCTACGTGGTGGCGAGCCCGGACGCGACGGTGCCCGGCACGCTCGAGACCCCGGTCCTGCGGGACGCGTCCGGCGCTTTCCGCGACGCGTACGGCCTGCGCGGCACCGGCGCCTACCTGATCCGGCCCGACGGGCACGTCGGGTTCCGCAGTTCGCCCGTCGTCGCCACCGCGATCGACGAGCACCTCGCTGGCATCTTCGCGTAAGGGGAAGTGACATGAACCGGTCCGTCATCGTCGCCCGCATCAAGCCCGGCGAGGAGAAGTCCGTCGCCCGGATCTTCGCCGAGTCCGACGCCACCGACCTGCCGCACGACCTCGGGGTCAAGACCCGGTCGCTCTACTCGCTCGGCGACCTCTACCTGCACGTCATCGAGTTCCGCGACGACCCGTCGGAGGCGCTGCGCAAGGGCCCGGCGCTGCCCGGGTTCCAGCAGATCAGCGAGGACCTGCGGGCCTACATCCAGCCCTACGACCCGAAGACCTGGAAGTCGCCGGCCGACGCGGTCGCTCGCGAGTTCTACAACTGGCGCGGCTGAGCCGGTCAGCAGGAAGGGCACCCCGCTGGTTGCGGGGTGCCCTTTCCTATCCGGAGCCGGGTCAGTCGCTGGCTTTCCAGCTGTAGAACGGCTTGGCCATCGAGTCCTGCGGTCCGCGC
The DNA here is from genome assembly GCF_003387075.1 of Asanoa ferruginea. Taxonomy (NCBI): domain Bacteria; kingdom Bacillati; phylum Actinomycetota; class Actinomycetes; order Micromonosporales; family Micromonosporaceae; genus Asanoa; species Asanoa ferruginea. Next base: position 7,868,409 of record NZ_QUMQ01000001.1, on the reverse strand, counting down.
CACTTCTCGGGGTTGTAGGGCGCCACGTACGGGCTCAGGTCTTCGATGATTTTGGTGAAGGCCGGCGCGTGGTGGTTCTGCCCGAGCCCCTCGGCGACCGCCTGGTCGGTGCGCTCCATCAGGTGCACGTAGACGTCGTCGATCGAGTAGAGCCAGCGCCCGGTGACGCCCATCTGGCCCGGCAGCGGCCCGTTGTCGGACTCGGCGAAGACCTGGGCCACCGCCGGCTCGGAGCCGGGCTTGATCCGCTGCACGATGACCATCGGGTTCGCCGCCGACGACTGGGCGTTCGGCGCGACCCAGCTGTAGAACGGCTTGGCGACCGAGTGCGACGGGTTCTCCCAGTTGCGCGGGTAGGGCGTGACGAACTGCCCGATCGCGTCCGCGATCTCCTGGAACGCCGGCAGGCCACGCTTCTGGCCGCTGATCTCCGGGTCCTGCGCACGCTCGACGACGTGGATGTAGAGGTCGTCGAGCGACAGCAGGATGCGACCGGTCACGCCGACGTCCTGCGGCCGGGTCACCTTGTCGAAGTGCCCGAAGACGTCGGCGACCTTCTGCTCGCTGCCCGGGACGATGCGGCAGACGATCACGTTGCGGAATACCACTGCTGCTCCTTCAAGGTTTGGATCTATTGCTGTCGGTCAGGCGTTGAAGCGGACGGGAAGCTCGATGAGGCCACGGAACGGCGACGCGGCCGGCAGCCGGCGCAGTTCCTCGACCGGCAGCGCGAGCCGCAATCCGGGCAGCCGGCGGAGCAGCGCCCCGATGCCGATCTGCGCCTCGATCCGGGCCAGCGTCACGCCGAGGCAGTAGTGCACGCCGTGCCCGAAGCCCATGTGCGGCCCGCGTTCGCGGCTCAGGTCGAGCCGGTCGGCGTCGGCGAACGCCTCGGGGTCGTGGTTGGCCGCGTTGATCGCCACGCCGACGATCGAACCCGCGGGGATGCGCACGCCGCGGAACTCGAGGTCCTCCGTGGCGATCCGCGGGCTGGCCACCGGCAACGGGCCGTCGAAGCGGAGCAGTTCTTCAACCGCCGAAGGCAACAGCTCCGGTGTACGCAGCAGCAGGTCGAGCTGTTCCGGGTTGGTCAGCAGGGCCACCATCGCGTTGCCGATGAAGTCGGCGGTGGTCTGGTGCCCGGCGAACAGCAGCAGGAACGTGGTGCTGACCAGTTCCCGCTCGGAGAGCTGCCCGTCCTGGTCGCAGGCCTCGATCAGCGAGCTGATCATGTCGTCGGCCGGCGGCTGGGCGCGCTTGGCCTGGATCACGTCGGCGAGATAGTGGTGCAGCTGGAGCTGGGCCTCCTGCACGGCCGCGCGTTCCTCCGCGGGCGGGCGGCCCGACGACCCGGACTCGCGGATCACCTGGGTCCAGGCGAGCACCTGGTCGTGGTCGGCGGTCGGGATGCCGAGCAGCTCGGAGATCACCATCATCGGCAGCGGGATCGCGAAGTCGTGCATCAGGTCGGCCTGGCCCTGCGGCACCACCTTGTCGAGCAGCTCGCTGACGATCTCGGCCACCCGCGGCCGCAGCGCCTCGATCCGCCGGGGCGCGAACGCCCGCGAGGTGATCCGGCGCAGCCGGCTGTGCTCGGGCGGGTCGGAGTTGAGCATGTTCTTGTTGATGGCCTCGGAGTTGGGCCCGAAGATGCGCAGGAAGTGCTGTTCCGGTCCGTAGAGGTCCTTGGAGAGGCGCGGGTCGTTGAGCGCCGCCTTGGCGTCGTCGAAGCGGGTGATCAGGAAGGAGTCGAACCGCGGCGACGTGACCGGACACACTGGACTGTCTTCGCGCAGCTTGGCGAAGGCCGGATAGGGATCGGCGGCGAACTCGTCGGTGTAGAGCTCCGACGCTGGTAACACATTCTCGGTCATACGCCCGGTCCCCTCACTAGCCCCTTTAAACCGAGGTTAGCGACGGTGTGCCCGGTATTCCGGGTTTCGGCGTCTTTCGACCGATTTGAGGATCGCGGCTCGGCTGTTCGGCCGAGGAAGCGCAGGTCAGTAGGCGTCCTCGCAGGCGCTGATCGTGTCCAGGGCGTCGTAGTCGCAGCGGTCGTCGGCGCCGGTGCCGCCGTTGAGGGTGTCCGCGCCGCCCTCGCCGACCAGCCAGTCGTCACCGGCGTACCCGAAGATCAGGTCGTTGCCCTCCCCGCCGAACAGGGTGTCGCTCGACGCGCCACCGACCAGCACGTCGGCACCCGCCTTGCCGCTCAGGTCGGCCGGGCCGCTGCCGGCCACCAGGCCGTCGGCGAAGCCGGTGCCGCTCACGCCCGCGACCGTGCCGCACACCGTGTCGCCCTCGCCGGGCATGCCGTCGTCGCCGGCCGGCCCGCCGAGCGAGACGAAGACGGCGGCCGGATGGTCGTCGTAGGTGACGTAGGCGTCGGTGCCGCACAGCTCGTCGGCGCCGGGGCCGCCACTGATCCGCAGGTAGCTGTCGCCGGCCGTACGCGTGATCATGTCGTCGCCGTCTTCGCCGTAGACCTCGACGTAGGGGTCGGCACTGTCGCCGACGGTGATGGTGTCGCCGCCGGTGCCGCCGTAGATCCGGGTGTAGGTGTCGAAGAAGGCGTCGAAGACCAGCGTGTCGTTGCCCATGCCGAGGTAGACGGCGAACCAGGAGATCGTGTTGTCCTGCTCGGTGCAGATGGCCTTGGTGTTGTCGCCGGTCACGTTCACGCAGCCGACGCCCGGCACGATCTGGCTCACATCGTCGAAGAGCCACTTGGTGACGCCGGGCAACCGGCCGTAGTTGGTGATCGTGAGATTGTTGGTCTTCCCGATCCCGCCCTCGTAGCGCAGGTGGTTGTCGTCGGCCCAGTAGGCCTTGTTGGGCGACGGCGGCGGTGCGGCGGCCGCTGCCGCCGGCACGACGGCGGTGATGAGCAGGCCCAGACCAGCGGCTACGGCGATCCTGAGCGTCGGCATGTGCGACAGCGTGTGCTTCCGCGTGCCGACACACAGTCGGCCAGCCGACGTTCAGCCGGTTCTGCCGGTGTGTCACATGCAGGCCGCCGGTGGTGCTCTACAGATGTGGACGGTGTGCGGCATGGTGGCGTGGTGGCAGCGGTCCGCCCCGACCTCGAAGAGGTCTTCCGCAGTGCCTACCCGCGGGTCGTCGGCGTCGCCGCGCGCGTGCTCGGCTCCCGCGACGAGGCCGAAGACGTGGCGCAGGAGGTGTTCCTGACCTTCGGCCGCTCCGCCGTGCCGGCCGGCGAGGCCATCGGCTGGCTGTCGGTCGCGGCGGCACACACCGCGCTCAACCATCTGCGCTCGGGCCGCCGCCGGATGTCCCGTGAAGAGGCCGCCCGCGACGGCGGCGCCGTCACACCCGACATCGCCGACGCGGTCGTCATCCTCGACGAGCGCCGCCGGGTGCGGGCCGCGCTGGCCCGGCTGCCCCGCCGCCAGGCGATGGCCCTGGTCCTGCGGCACAGCGGCCTGACCTACGCCGAGGTCGCCGCCGCGCTCGATCTGTCACCCGGCAGCGTGGGCACCACCGTGCGCCGCGCCGAGTCCGCCCTTCGCGAGGAGTTGAACCGTCATGCGCCATCCGACTGACGGCACGCTGCGCCGGCTGCTCGACGAGCCGGCCGGCGTCGCCGACACCGACCGCGCCCACGTCGCCGGCTGCCGGGTCTGCCTGACCGGGCTCGCGGCGGTCGAAGCCGACGCGTCGTTCGCCAGCGGCGCACTCGACTTCGTCGTCCCCACCGATGTCGACGCCGGGTGGCTACGCCTGCTCGCGGCCGGCGAACCAACGCTTACCTCCAGCGAGGCCGACGCCGGCTTGCGGCGGCTGGTCGCGGGGGGCGAATCCTCGCCCGCCTCCGCGAGCGAGGCCGACGCCGGCTTGCAGCGGCTGGTCGCGTCGGGCGAGCCCTCGCCCGCCTCCGCGAGCGAGGCGGATGCCGGCTTGCGGCGGCTGGTCGCGGCCGGCGGACGCGGACGCGCCGGCCGGTGGCGGGGCTTGCTGAGCCGGCCGGTGGTCGCCGTGGCCGGCGTCGCTGTTCTGTTGACCGGGGCCAGCGCCGCCGCGGCGGGTGACTGGCTCCAGATCTTCCGCACCGAGCAGATCGCCCCGGTCACCGCGCCGGAGGCCGACCTCATCACGATGCCCGAGCTCGACGCCTTCGGCGAGCTCGTGCCGGTCGAACCGATCGACATCCACGCGGTCGCCGACGCCGCCGCCGCGTCGCAGGCCACCGGTCTCGCCGTCCCGGTGGTGCGCGAGCTACCCAAGGGGGTCAACGGGCCACCCACCTATCAGGTCGGTGCCCGGGCCAGTGCGCTGTTCACCTTCTCCGCCGCGAAGACCGCGCAGACCGCGGCGGCGGCCGGGGTGACGCTGCCGCCACCGCCGCCCGGCCTCGACGGCAGCAAGTTCCGGCTGGTCGCCGGTCCCGGCCTGGTCGCGATGTGGTCGCAGGGCCGGCCGGTCCCGGCGATGATCGTCGCCCGCGCGGTCGCGCCGACGGCCTACACCTCCTCGGGTGTGCCGTTCGAGACGGCCCGCGACTATCTGCTGCCCGTGCTGCCGTCCAACGTCGCGGCGCAGTTGCGCGGCTTCTCCGGCGACGGCACCACGCTGCCGCTGTTCACGTCGCTCGAGCACATGAAGAGCTCGGCGACCGACGTCGGCGGCGTCCCCGCCACGCTGCTGAGTTCGCGCGACAGCACGATGTCGGCCGTCGTCTGGCTCGACAACGGCATCGTCACCGCGGTGGCCGGGTCATTGAGCGCCGACGAGGTGCTCGCCGTCGCCCGCGGATTGGGGTCGCGATGAGTTCGCTCGAAGCAGCACAACGGCTGGTCACCGAGCTGGCACCGGGGCCGGCGGTGTGGTGCTCGGGCCTGCGCAAGCGCTATCGGAGCCGGGTCGCGGTCGACGACGTCTCCTGCACGGTCGGCCGGGGCGAGGTGGTCGGCCTGCTCGGGCCCAACGGCGCCGGCAAGACCACCGTGATCAAGATCCTGCTCGGCCTGGTCCGCCCCGACTCGGGGGAGGTGCTGCTGCTCGGCCGGCCGGGGCGCGACCCGAAGGCCCGGGCTCGGGTCGGCTACCTGCCCGAGCTGTTCCGCTACCAGCCCTGGCTCACGGCGGCCGAGGTGCTGGCGCTGCACGTGCGCCTCGCCGGGATCGCCGTCCCGACCGCCGAACGGCACGAGTGCCTGGGCCTCGTCGGCCTCGCCGATCGGGCCGGTGACCGGGTGGGCGGCTTCTCCAAGGGCATGCAGCAGCGCCTCGGCCTGGCCGTCGCGCTGGTGGCCCGCCCCGACCTGGTCATCCTCGACGAGCCGACCAGCGCCCTCGACCCGCTCGGCCGGGCCGACGTGCGCGACCTGCTGCTGTCGCTCAAGGAGCGCGGCGTCGCCGTCCTGCTCAACTCACACCTGATCGGCGAGGTCGAGCGGGTCTGCGACCGGGTCGTCATCCTCGACAAGGGCCGGGTCGCCGCCTCCGGCACCCTCGCCGAGTTGCTCGGCCAGCGCGAGCTGCGGCTGCGGCTCTCCGCCGTCGACGCCGCGGCCTCGGCCCGGCTCGCGGCCGCCGGTGCGGTGACCAACGAGGGTGAGGCCTACACGATCGCGGTCGACGACCTCGACCTCGTTCCCGAGCTGGTCGCCGACCTGGTCGGCCTCGGGGTGCGGGTGCACTCCGTCGAGCCGGCGCGGATCAGCCTCGAGGAGCGGCTGCTCGACATCCTGCGCACCGGCACCGAGGAGCACCGATGAGGATCGCCTTCACCATCGCCGCGCTGACGCTGCGCGAGGCCGCCCGCCGCCGGGTGCTGCGCTCGCTGGCCGTGATGACGGTCCTGCTGCTCGGGCTCAGCGGCTGGGGCTTCTACCGGCTCGACGTCGAGTTCGGCGGGCTCACCAGCGGCGAGGCCCGGCTGGCCGCGTCCACGGTGCTCAACCTGGTGATGTTCGGGCTGAGCCTGATCGCCGCCCTGGGCACCGCGTTCCTGGCCGGGCCCACCCTGGCCGGCGAGATCGAGTCCGGCACGGCGCTGGCGATGCTGGCCCGGCCGGTGCGCCGCTCGACGGTGCTGCTCGGCAAGTGGCTCGGCCTGGTCGCGTTCGGCACCGGCTTCGTGGTCACCGCCGGCCTCGCCCAGTTCCTGATTGTCTGGTCGACGATGGGCTACTGGCCGCCGGCGGCGGCGACCGGGCTCGCCCTGCTCGCCGTGCAGACTACCGCCCTGCTCACGCTGGGCCTGCTGCTGTCCACCGCGATCTCGCCGATGGCGTCGGGCATCGTGGCGGTCGGCCTGTTCGGCGCCACCTGGATCGCCGGCGTGGTCGGTTCGGTCGGGCAGGCGCTCGGCAACGACAGCGTCGCGCGGATCGGCGCGGTCTCCCGCATGCTGCTGCCGACCGACGGCCTGTGGCGCGGCGCGATGAACGCCTTCCAGGACCCGGGCGCGCTGACCCAACTCGGCCCGGCGTTCCAGGGGCATCCGTTCATGAGCGTGTCCGGGCTCACCGCCGCCTACCTGGCCTGGACGGCCGTCTGGATCGCCCTGGTGCTGGCCCTGGCCGGCCTCAGCTTCCGGCGCCGCGACCTGTGACCGCATCCACCGGTTGGTGGATGACCGCGATCGCCCACTGGTCGATTCGGCGGCCCGGCGCCGATGACACCGTCGAAGCATGCCAGTCATCGAGGTCAAGCACCTACGCAAGCGCTACGGCGCGACCGACGCCGTCCGTGACGTCTCGTTCGCCGTCGACGCCGGCGAGATCTTCGGGCTGCTCGGGCCCAACGGAGCCGGGAAGACCACCACCGTCGAGTGCGTCTCCGCACTGCGCGTTCCCGACGGCGGCGACATCAGCGTGCTCGGCCGCGACCCGCGCGATCCGGAGCTGCGCTCGTTGGTCGGGGTCCAACTTCAGGAGAGCGGCCTCCAGGACAAGCTGACGGTCGGCGAGGCGCTCGCGCTCTACGCCGGTTGCTACCGCGCCCCCGCCGACTGGCGGGCGTTGGCCGCCGAACTCGGCCTGGCCGACCGCCTCCGGGTCCGCTACGCCAACCTGTCCGGCGGCCAGAAGCAGCGCCTGTCGATCGCGCTCGCGCTCGTCGGCAATCCGCGCGTCGCCATCCTCGACGAGCTGAGCACCGGGCTCGACCCGCATGCCCGCCGGGACGCCTGGTCGCTGGTGCGCGCCATCCGCGACCGCGGCGTGACCGTCGTCCTGGTGACCCACCTGATGGAGGAGGCCGAGCGGCTCTGCGACCGGATCGCCGTCCTCGACCACGGCGAGGTCGTCGCGCTCGGCACGCCCGCCGCGCTCACCGCCGGCCACGGCAGCCTCGACGACGCCTTCATCAGCCTGACCACCCGCCCCCGCGAGGAGTGAGACCATGCTGCTTCGACTGACCCGCACCGAACTGCGCCTCAACCTGCGCGAGCCGGTGCCGGCGTTCTTCTCGCTGCTCGCGCCGACCATCCTGGTGGTGGTCCTGGGCAGCGTCCCGGCGTTGCGGGAACCGTCGGCGGGCCTCGGCGGCAAGCGGGTGATCGACGCCTACGTCGGCATCGCCGTCGCCCTGTCGCTGGCCATGGTGGCTCTCCAGGTGATGCCGATGGTGCTGGCGACCTACCGCGAGCGGGGCATCCTGCGCCGGTTCGCCACCACCCCCGTACCCCCGCTGATCCTGCTCTCGGCCCAGGTCCTGGCCACGCTGGTGACCGCCGTGACGGCCGCCCTGATCGCGATCGCCGTCGGGCGGATCGGCTACGGGGTGCCGCTGCCGGCCGACCCGGCCGCGTTCGTCGTCGCGTTCCTGCTCTGCGCGGCCGGGGTGTTCGCCGTCGGCCTGCTGGTCGCCGCGGTGGCACCGACCGGCAGGGCCGGCAACTCGATCGGCAACCTGCTGTTCTTCCCGCTGATGTTCTTCGCCGGGCTGTGGACGCCGCGCGAACTGCTGCCGCACACGGTCGCCCGGATCGGCGACTTCACGCCGCTGGGCGCCGGCGAGCGCGCGTTGCACCAGGCCAGCGCCGGCACCTGGCCCAACCCGCTGTCGGTTACCGTGCTGGTGGCCTACCTGGCGGTCTTCGGGCTGGCGTCCGCCAGGCTTTTCCGCTGGAGGTGACCCGGGATGTCCGACGCTCGCCGGCTCGACCGGTTGCTGATGGTGGCGCCCTACGCCGCACTCGCCGGCGCCACCGCGCTGGTGCTGGCGTCCGGTGACAGCCGGGTGCCGGTTCCGGTCATGCTGGCAGTGGTGGCCGCGACCGCCGGCTGGATGCTGTGGTGCGTCACGCTGCACCCGGGGTGGGTCGGCCACCCGCCGCGGATGGCCGGCTTCTTCGTCGGCCTGGTACTGCTGGCCGGCGTGCTGGTCTGGTGCAGCCCGCTGTTCGGCTTCTTCGCCTGGACCGGTTACCTCTTCATCGTGTACGCCCTGCCCGGCCGCTGGCGGATCGCCGGAGCGGCCGCGGTCGCGGTGCTCACCGCGGCGGCACAGGCCGGCGGCTTCATCGACGTCGACGGCGCCGGGTTCGCCATCCTGCTGGCCTTCAACGTCGTCGTCGCCGTGGCCCTGACGATGCTCGCGACCCAGCACCGCGAGCAGCAGGCCACGGTGGCGCGGGCCAACCGGCAACTGGCCGACGCGCTGGCCGAGAACGCCGCGTTGCAGACCCGGCTGCTGAGCCAGGCCCGCGCGGCCGGCGTGCTCGACGAGCGGCAGCGGCTGGCCGGTGAGATCCACGACGTGCTCGCGCAGGGGCTGACCGGCATCGTCACCCAACTCGAGGCGGCCGAGGCCACCGTCGGCCGCCCGGCCGAGTGGCGCCGGCACGTCGACGCGGCGAAGCGGCTGGCCCGCGACAGCCTCGCGGAGGCGCGCCGGTCGGTCCGGGCCCTGCGCCCGGGCTCGCTCGACGGTGCCGCGCTGCCCGAGGCGCTGGGCGACCTCGTCGACGGCTGGTCGCGGCTGACCGGGGTGCCCGCTTCGCTGATCGTCACCGGCGCGGCCGACCGGCTGCACCCCGACGCCGATACGACGCTGCTGCGGGCCGCGCAGGAGGCACTGACCAACGTGGGCCGGCACGCGCGGGCCAACCGGGTCGCCCTGACACTGTCCTATCTGGAGGATCTGGTGACGCTGGACATTCGCGACGACGGCGCCGGGTTCGACCCCGCCGCGGTCGACGCGGGTCGCTACGGGCTGGCGGCGATGCGCGACCGGGTCGCCCGGGTGGGCGGCACGATCGAGGTCGAGTCCGCTCCCGGCGAGGGCACGGCGATCGCGGTCTGCCTGCCGGTGCTGGTCGCCGCGTGATCGGCGTGATCATCGTCGACGACCATCCGGTGGTGCGCGACGGGTTGCGCGGGATGCTCGACGCCGACGGCCGGTTCGCCGTGCTGGGCGAGGCCGGCGACGGCCGCGAGGCGCTGGCCCTGGCCGACGCCGTGCGCCCCGACGTGGTGCTGCTCGACCTGCGGATGCCGGTGATGGACGGGGTGAGCACGATCCGCGAACTGAAGGCCCGCGGGTCGGCGGCCCGGGTGCTGGTGCTGACGACCTACGACACCGACACCGACGTGCTGCCGGCGATCAAGGCCGGCGCGACCGGCTACCTGCTCAAGGACACACCGCGCGACGAGCTGTGCCGGGCGGTGGCTGCGGCCCACCGGGGCGAGTCGGTGCTGTCGCCGTCGGTGGCCGGCCGGCTGATCGACCGGTTGCGCACGCCCGGGCAGGAGCCGCTCACCCAGCGCGAGCTCGAAGTGCTGTCGCTGATCGCGCGCGGGTGCTCCAACCGGGAGGCGGCCCGGCGGCTGTTCGTCAGCGAGGCGACGGTCAAGACCCATCTGCTGCACGCGTACGCGAAACTGGGTGTTCGCGACCGGGCAGCGGCGGTGGCGGTGGCCTTCGAGCGGGGTCTGTTGCGGGCCGAATGACCGGGGGTGTCGACGTTCGCGCCGGTGGCGCGCCGGAGCGGGTCCGCTGGGTCAGCACGACGCAGCCGACCACCAGCAGGGCCACCACGATCGCGGCGGGTGTCACGGTCTCGTCGAGCAGCAGGGCTGACCAGGCCAGCGTGATCACCGGCTGGGCGAGCTGGATCTGGCCGACCCGCGCGATGCCGCCCCGGGCCAGGCCGGCATACCAGGCGAAGAAGCCCAGCAGCATGGAGACCACGGTCAGGTAGCCGAACGCCGCCCAGGTGCCCGTGCCGGCCCGCGGCGGATGGAGCGCGGCGGCGGCGAGCGTGACAGGGACGGTGACCGGCAGCGCGAGGAGCAGTGCCCAGCAGATCGTGCGGGCGCCGCCCAGCTCGCGGGACAGCGCGCCGCCCTCGGCGTATCCCAGGCCGCACAGCACGACGGCGGCGATCAGGAACAGATCGGCCCGGGACAGTCCACCATGGACCGCGCCGGTGGCGATGAGGAAGGCCAGCACCGCGATCAGGCCGGCGGCGCTGGCCGCCCAGAACAGCGGCGGCGGGCGCTCGCCGGCCCGCAGCACCGCGAACACGGCCGTCATCGCGGGCAGCACGGTGACGACGACCGCGCCGTGCGCGGAGGTCTGGGTGATCAGGGCCAGCGAGGTGAACATCGGGAAGCCGACCACGACGCCGAGCGCTACGAGTGACAGCCGCCGCCACTGGTCGCGGGTGGGCCGCGGCGCGCCGGTGAACCGCAGGTAGGCCCAGGCCAGCAGCGCGGCGCCGACGGCCCGGCCGAACGCGACGAACCAGGGGTCGAGGTCCCGCACGGCGATCCGGGTCATCGGCAGCGACAGGCTGAATGCGAGCACGCCCAGCGCGCCGAGGGCGAGACCCGTTACCGTCGCGCTGACAGTAGCGCTACTCTTGCTTCTCATGAATGACGGTAACGCAGCCGGTCGCGTTATCCAAGATCTCCGCGCGCTCGCCGCCCGCTCGGACCCGGGCGCCCGGCTGCCCTCGGTGCGCGAGCTGACCGCGCGACACCACGCCTCACCGGTGACCGTCGCGTCGGCGATCCGCTCGCTGGTCGCCCAAGGAGTGGTCGAGACCCGGTCCGGCCAGGGCACGTTCGTCGCCGCCGGGCCGGTCGTCACCCCGTCGGCACCCGACCTGTCCTGGCAGACCGTGGCGCTCGGCCCGCGCCGGCCGGGTGAGGACGAGATGCGGTCGCTGCTGGCGCTACCGCCCGCCGGCGCGATCCCGTTGTCCGGCGGCTATCTCGACGCCGACCTTCAGCCGGCGGCGGCGCTCGGCGCGGCCCTGGCCCGGGCCGCCCGGCAGCCGGCGTCGTGGCAGCGCGGGCCGGCCGAGGGGAGCGCCGACCTGCGCGCCTGGTTCGCCCGCGAGGTTGGCGGCGGGCTGCGCGCCGATGACCTGGTGATCTGTCCGGGCGGGCAGGCCGCGTTGTCGACCGCGCTGCGCGCGCTGACGGCGCCGGGCGACACCGTGCTCGTCGAGTCGCCGACCTACCTGGGCGCGCTGGCCGCCGCCCGGGCCGCGGGGCTGCGGGTCGTGCCGGTGCCGGCCGACGCCGACGGGGTGCGGCCCGACCAGCTTGCCGAGGCGTTCGCGCGTACCGGTGCGCGGTTGTTCTATTGCCAGCCGCTCTTCGCCAACCCGCACGGCGCGACCCTGGCCGGCCACCGGCGCACCGAGGTGATGGCGGCCGTGCGCGCGGCCGGCGCCTTCCTGATCGAAGACGACTATGCCCGCGACCTCGTCATCGACGGCGAGGCGCCGCCGCCGCTGGCCGCCGACGACCCCGACGGGCACGTGGTCTACCTGCGGTCGCTGACCAAGTCGACCGCGCCCGGCCTGCGGGTCGCGGCGATCGGTGCCCGCGGCCCGGCCGGCGCCCGGCTGCGGGCGGCAAGGTTGTTCGACGACTTCTTCGTCGCCGGCCCGCTCCAGCAGGCCACGCTCGAGTTCGTCAGCGCGCCGGCCTGGGCCCGGCACCGCCGGTCGCTGCGCGCCGCGCTGCGCACCCGGCGCGACGCGCTGCTGGCCGCGCTCGGTCGCGAGCTGCCCGACCTCGTGCCGGACTCGCTGCCGCGCGGTGGCCTGCACTTGTGGGTCCGGCTGCCGGACGGCACCGATGACGTCGCGTTGGCCACTGCCGGGGCGGCCGCGGGCGTCATCGTCTTTCCCGGCCGCCCGTGGTTCGCGGCCGAACCGCCGGCACCACACCTGCGCCTCACCTACGCGGCCGCGCCGCCGTCGCTGATCGGCGAGGCCGTCCGCCGCCTGGCTAGGCTGCCGTTCTGGTCGTGAGCACAAGCTCGGCCGACTCGAGCAGGGTCCGCCGGACCAGCTCGTCGGGCACGTCGCCGAGGGTCGCGCCGGCGGTCAGCGCCGCGCGGAGCAGTTCCAGCACGGCCACGGCGCGGATCCGGGCCACCTGCGACGGTGCCGGGCCGGCGAGCCAGTCCCGCAGCCGGTTGTTGACCTCCACCAGGTCGTCGAGCAGCGGCGCGAGCGCGGGAAGCATGCCGGCCGCGTCGCGCAGGAACAGGTTGGCGACCGCCCGGTGGGCCAGCATGGTGTCGACGCATTGCAGCAGCACGCGCCGCACGTCGTCAGGCGTGTGCCGGCCCTGCTCGGCCTCGGCCACGATCTCGCGCCACCGGTCGACCAGCGGCCGGACGACGGCGACCAGAAGGTCCTGTTTGGACGGATAGTGATAGTAGAGCGACGCCTTCGTGATGCCCACCCGGTCGGCGATCTCGCGCAGGCTCGCAGTGGCATAGCCACGATCGGTGAACAGGGCCAAAGCCTGCTCGCGGATCCGGTCGCGCGTCGCGCCGACGTCCATGGCCACCTCCCGGCTCGGCCGGCGGTGCGCACGGCTCCGCGAGAATAACGGGCGGCGCGAAGCACCCCCCTCCACGTAGGATTTCTCTCTACCGTGCGGCAGGTTGGGGGAGCGATGTTCGAGCGGTTGGCCAGATTCGTCGTCTACAAGCGCTGGTGGGTCATCGGTGCGTGGCTGGTGGCGGCCGTCGCGGCCGGTGCTTTCGCGCCGTCGTTGGTGACCACGCAGGACCAGGCGGACTTCCTGCCCAACAGCTACGAATCGGTCAAGGCGACCGAGATCGCGCAGGATGCGTTCGGCCAGACCGACGGCGCCACCGCGACCATCGTGGTCAAGCGCGCCGACGGCGGCCAGCTCACCGACGCCGACCAGGCCACCGTCGGCAAGCTCGCGACGACGGTCTCCGGTGCCGGCATCGCCAAGGTCACCACCGCCGTCACCGGCCCGCAGGCCGTGTCGCCCAACAAGCTGGTGCAACTGGTCACCGTCGGTCTCGGCGACAACCCGCAGGATCCGGCGCTGGTCACGGCGATCAAGGACATCCGTTCGGCGAGCGCCCCGGTACTGGCCAACACCGGCCTCGACGCCAAGGTCACCGGCGACGTCGCGCTCTATGCCGACAACGACGACGCGTTCAACAACGCCTTCGTGATCGTCGCCCTGGCGTCGGTGATCCTGATCCTCGCGCTGCTGCTGATCATCTACCGCAGCCCGCTCGCCGCGCTGCTGCCGATCGTGACGGTCGGCATCGTCACGGTCATCTCCACGGGCCTGATCGCGACGATGGCCAAGCTGTTCGGCCTGAGCGCCGACCCGTCCATCGAGATCATCCTGACCATCGTGCTCTACGGCGTCGGCACCGACTACGTCGTCTTCCTGCTCTTCCGGTTCCGCGAACGGCTGCGCGCCGGCGACCAGACGAAGCCCGCCCTGGTCACCTCGGTCCACCGCGTCGGCGAGGTGATCGCGTCGGCGGCCGGCGCCATCGTCATCGCGTTCCTCGCCCTGCTGCTGGCCGTGTTCGGCGCGTTCCGCAGCCTGGGCCCGGCGCTGGCCATCGCCGTCGTCATCATGGGCCTGGCCGCCGTCACCCTGGTGCCGGCCATCGTCTCGCTGCTCGGCACCGCGGTCTTCTGGCCGTCGAAGAGCTGGCGGCGGGTCCCCAAGGGCACCGCTTTCCAGCGGCTCGGCCGCTTCACCGGCCGCCGCCCGGCGGTGGTCGCGCTGGTCTCCGGCGGCTTGATGGTGGCGCTGGCCGCCGGCGCCCTGTTCATGAAGACCGACTACGACCAGAACGCCCAGTTGCCCAGCGGCACCGAGTCGTCCGAGGGCTTCGAAGACCTCCAGGCCGGCTTCCCGGCGGGCGCGCTCGCACCGACCCAGGTGCTGGTCAAGGCCGACGCCGGCGCCAAGGTCGACCCGGCGTCGCTGACCGCGTTCGCTGAGCGCCTGCGCGGCGTGCCGGGCGTGGGCAGCATCATGCCCGGCCCGGAGGGCGTTCCGGCCACGCTGAGCCAGGACGGCACCGTGGCGATGGTCCAGGTGTTGCTGGCCGGCAGCCCCTACTCCAACGATTCGCTGGCCCTGGCCGGCGGCGAGTTGCGCGACGTCGCGCACGCGGCCGCACCGCCGGGAACCCAGGCCTACGTCGGTGGCATGAGCTCGATCTTCGCCGACGTGAAGTCGGCCAACGACCGCGACCTGCGCGTCATCTTCCCGGTCGCGGGCGTGCTGATCGCCCTGATCCTCGCCCTGCTGCTACGCAGCCTGGTCGCCCCGATCTACCTGATCGTCGCCGTCGTGCTGGGCTTCTTCTCGACCCTGGGCGCCACGGTGATCGCCTTCCAGGGCATCGGCAACGGTCCGGGCCTGTCGTTCACCCTGCCGATCATCCTTTACCTGTTCGTGGTCGCCATCGGCACGGACTACAACATCCTGATGATCGCGCGACTACGCGAAGAGGCCCGCCTCGGCAACGACCCCCGCACGGCGGCCGACCTGGCCGTCGAACACGCGGGCCCGTCGGTCGGTGCGGCCGGCCTGATCCTGGCCGGCACCTTCGCGTCAATGATGCTCGCGGGCATCGCGTTCCTGGTCGAGATGGGCTTCTCGGTCTCGATCGGCATCCTGATCGCCGCGTTCGTGATGGCCATGTTCCTGGTACCCAGCCTGACGGCCCTGATCGGCCGCCGAGCCTGGTGGCCAGGCCACGCCGACACGGCTCCGCCGGCCCCGGCCGAGCCGGACCTGGCCTACGCGAGCCGCTCGACCACCGACTGACGACCGAGGGCGGGTTACGACAGCGAGATTCGCTTGCGGAAGGTGGGCGTGGCGGCGGCACCATGGCACACCGCGCCGATCGTCGCCTTCGACCTCGAAGGCAGCGGCGCGCAGGACCGTGCCCGCGAAGCGATCCTCGAACTGGCCGCCGTGCCGCTCGTCAACGGCCGGCCGGAGCCAGACCAGGGGTTCAGCACCCTGGTCAACCCCGGCCGGCCCATACCCCGACGGCCCTGGATCTCGCCCGGCCTCACCGACGATCGGCTCGCCGGGGCACCGTCGATCATCGACGTCGGCGCGACGCTGGCCGGGCGGATCAACGGCCGGTGGCTGCTCGGCCACAACGTCAACGTCGACTGGCGCCTCCTACGCCGGCACCTGCCGCACCTGCGACCGGCCGGGCTGATCGACACCCTGCCGCTCGCACGACAGGCCGTCCGCGACGGCAGACGTTCCCTCACCGACCTGATCAACCACTTCGGATTGGCCGGGGCCGTCGACCTCGCCGCGCCCGGAAGCCAGCCACACCGGGCGCTCTGGGATGCCACCGCCGTCGGCTACCTCCTCGGGTCGCTCGCCGCCGCGATCTGGCCCGGCGCGATCCCCACCCTCGACGCCATTCGGAGCCCCGAGGAGCAGCCCCGTCTCTTCTAACTCGCCTCGCTGCTCACAGGCAGGTCGGTCGAAGGTCTCGGGGCGTGTAGGTGATCCGCACGTGGTAGGTCCGCTCGGCGGTGCTGACCACCTGAAGCTGCCACGTGCAGTCGGTCCCGTCCGGCTTCGCGCCTGAATAGAGCTGGTCCCCGCCACCGAATGTCTGCCAGCCGCTCGAACCGGCCAGGTCCGTGTAGAAGCGGGCGACGTCGTCGCTGTCGCCACCGGTTACCTCGCTGTCGAGCATGCCGAGCGCAGGCGGTGCGGAACCCGCCCAACCACAGCTCACCGTCTCCTTCACCAGCAAACCACGGGCACCCGGCGGGACGCGGGTCAGCACCGGTTCCTGCCGCAGCGCCGCGACCGTCGCCAGGTCGGGATGGCAGTCGGGGGCAGACGACATGGCATCGCCCAGCCGCCCACACCCGCCGACCCACAAACCCGCGCCAACCGCCACGGCGGCCAGGAAGACATTGCCGAATCGGCCCATCAGCGGACTCCCATGTCGATCTTTGGACCGCATCATAGGATCGCCGACGTGGCGTTGCGACCCGTGCAGGTGAACATCAAAGCTCTCGACCATCTGGCCGTCGGCCGGTTCTGGGCGGCGGCGCTCGGCTGGCGCGCACACAGCGGCGAGACCACCTATGTCGGACCCGCCGGCGACTCCGTCTCGCACGAGCCGGTCGTCGTCGGCAGCGACGTCGTCCCTGGCGGACCCGCCGGCGAGTTCGTCTGGCCCGCCCCGGTCGTCGTCGGCAGCGACGTCGTCCCTGGCGGACCCGCCGGCGAGTTCGTCTGGCCCGCCCCGGTCGTCGTCGGCAGCGACGTCGTCCCTGGCGGACCCGCCGGCGAGTTCGTCTGGCCCGAGCCGGTCGACGGCGGCAAGGACGTCGTCCTTGGCGGACTCGCCGGCGACGTCGTCTGGCCCGATCCGGTCGTCGTCGGCATCGACGTCGTCCCCGTCCCTGAGGGCAAGACCGCCACGAAGAACCGGCTCCACCTCGACCTCGCCACCACCTCCGCGGCCCATCAGGCCGAGTTGATCGCGCGCCTCCGGACCCTCGGCGCGACGCCGGTCGACGTAGGCCAGCGCGACGTGCCCTGGACCGTGCTCGCCGACCCCGAGGGCAACGAGTTCTGCGTGCTGGAGCCGCGCGAGGTCTACCGGGACACCGGGCCGATCGCCGCGATCGTCGTCGACTGCGTGGAACCCCGGGCCATGGCGCGGTTCTGGGGTGAGGCGATCGACTGGCCCCTCCAGCAGGTGAGTGACGACCACGCCGTGTTGCGCGGCGCCGGGCCCTATCTCGAGTTCCTCCGCACGCCCGGCGCGAAGACCGTGCCCGACCGCGTACACCTCGATCTGTTGCCCTATCCCGGTGACGACAAGGACGCGGAAGTCGCCCGGCTGCGCGCCCTCGGGGCCACCGATCTCGACCTCGGCCAGGGTGACGTGCCGTGGACGTGCCTGTCCGATCCGGAGGGTCACGAGTTCTGCGTCCTCACCCAGGGTTAGCCGGGCGCTTCACCCCGTCGTGATCTTGGTGTAATCGCTCCGAGATGGACGGATCGCAGATTGGCAGGCATCTGTCCGTCGCTGCAAGGAGTGCCCATGGCGCCCACCCCGCCGACCGACGCCGAGCTGGATGTCTTCATCCGGGCCCGGCTCGCCTCCCTCGGGATCGACCTGGACCAGCTACCCGCCGGCACCGCCGCCGACCCGGAGACCGGCACCCCCGGCCGGGACTCCGTGCTCGCCTCGCTGCGGTCTTTCGTCCGCGGCACCATCGGGACGATCGCCGCCTACCAGCTCCCGGCCCCCGAAGGAACCGACCCGGTCGTCGCCCGGGCGTTGTCGCAGCAGCCGGCACCGCTGCTCTACCCCTCGATCAGCACGCATTGGCGGCAGTCATGACCATCGAACAGCCGGCCGACCTGGCCGTCGACCGCCGGGCCTTCCTCGTCCGCGCCGCGGCCCTCGCGGCCGTCACCACCGCCGGCGCCGTGGCGCTGCCGGCCGTCGCCGCCGCGACCGGAAAGCATCAGCCCGCCCTCGACACGTCCAACGCCTACGTCAAGCCCCGGCCGGAGGCGCTCGCCGACCCGACCGAGCTCACCGTCGCCGAGGCCGCCTGGCTGATCCGCGAGCGCCGGCTGCGGCCGGAAGACCTGCTCGAGGCCTACCTGGCCCGGATCGCCGCGTTCGACGGCACGTACCAGGCGTTCAATGTGGTCTTGATCGACCAGGCGCGACAAGCCGCGCGTCGCCGTCCCGGGCGCGGTCCGCTGCATGGCATCCCGCTGGCCATCAAGGACAACTACTACACCGAGGGGGTACGCACGACCGCCAACTCCTACCTCTTCCAGGACTTCGTGCCGCCGTTCGACGCGACCGCCGTGGCAAAGCTCAAGGCGGCCGGCGCGATCGTGCTGGGCAAGACCCAGATGGGTCCGCTCGCCACCACCCGGGCGACCACTCCGGACGGTGTCGTCACCACGGTCAACGCGTGGACGCCGACCAACCCCAACACCGACCCCGGCGGTTCGTCGACGGGCACGGCGACCGCGGTCGCTGGCCGGATGGCGACGGCGGGCACCGGCACGCAGACCGGCGGCTCGATCACCGCGCCGTCGAACGCGCAGAACCTGACCGGCATCAAGCCGACGATGGGCCGGGTGTCGTTGCACGGGATCATCCCGCTCAGCTACACCCGCGACCACCCCGGCACGCTGGCCCGCGACGCCAAGGACGCGGCGATCATGCTGACCGCGATGGCGGGGGAGGACCCGGACGATCCGCGTACCCAGGGATTGCCCGATGTTCCGAACCTGATCGACGCGGCCACGCCGGTCTACCATCGCGGCAAGCTCAAGCTGCGCTGGAACACCCGGATCGGCGTCACGCCGGGGTTCGCGACCGGCACGTCGGCGACGGCGCTGGCCCGACAGGCCTACCTGGCGAAGTTGGCGGCGATCCCGGGTGTGACGCTGGTCGACGTGCCGCTGCCCGACGAGTGGGACCTGCTCCCGGCAACACGTTCAACAACGTGCGGCTGCCGGAACGCAGCGAGCCGTTCATGCCCTACCTGCGCGGTGACTTGCGCGGCTTCGGCGTCTCGCTGACCGCGTGGCTGCAGGGCGCGCTGTTCGGCGGCAACGAGTTCCTGACCGGGCAGCGGGCCAAACTGCTGTTGCTCGACCGCGTGCTGGAGCAGACCTTCGACAAGTGCGACGTCGTGGTGCAGACCGGCCCGGTCGGCTTCGACATCCTCGGCCTGCCGGAGATCGCGTTCCCGATCGGCTTCAGCGCGGCCGGCGTCCCGATCGGCACGATTCTCGGCGGCCTGCCCTATGGCGAGGACCGGCTGCTCTCGATCGCGGCGGCCTACCAGGCGGTGACCGACTGGCACCACCGCCGGCCGGCCGACCCGCCGGCGGCGAGTGCCGGCGCCCGCGCCGCCGGGGCCGCACCGGTCCGCCTCACCGCCGACGAG
This sequence comes from Asanoa ferruginea, assembly GCF_003387075.1. NCBI lineage: Bacteria > Bacillati > Actinomycetota > Actinomycetes > Micromonosporales > Micromonosporaceae > Asanoa > Asanoa ferruginea. Next base: position 7,849,196 of record NZ_QUMQ01000001.1, on the reverse strand, counting down.
GTGGCGCTGCTGACCCAGTGACGACGCTGACCCGGGTCGCAACCGCGGCCCGGGTCAGCGCGGCACGGTCACAGCTGGGTGCGGATAACGACGCTTGCGGCGGCCGCAGTCATGGCGATGACGGTCACGGCGGTAAGCATCCAGCCGACGTTGACCAGCCGGTGCTTTCGCAGCACCACGCGGGACAAGCCGACGACGTTATAGGTGAGCGAGTCGAACTCCATCCGTGGATTTGCGGTGCGGAGCAGATCGACCGTGGGTCCGAACTGGAGTGAGGCAATGTGCCCGAAATACCAGACCGCCTCGCGCTTGTACGTCTTCGGCTCCTGCGGATGGACGTCCAGCCGAGCGAAGTCCAACCGGATGTTGTGTCGATGCCGGGAAAGAAGCCCCGCTGAGGCATAACCGACCGCGCCGCAGAATGCTATGACGGCAACAGTCACGAAGAACCAGGTTTCGGCGCCAGCGTTCACACCGAACTGGTGCAAGCCGGTCGGGTTGCTGGAGACGATGCCGAACAAGATCGTGGCGAATGCCCCGTTGGCTGTCAGCAGTAGCTGTGCCTTCTTCTCCGCGGTCTTGTACCAATCGATGACCATGTCATAGACACGGCGGGCGTAGTCGAGACCATCCACCTGTGGATCCTGTGGAGCGGCAGCATCGGGGGGAGCTTGGTCATTGACGACCGTCATGACCTCAAAGTATCTGCCGCTATCAAACCTTTGGTCGCTCGGCGGCAGGCTCCACTCGATCGCCCACGTCGATGAGATCCGTCACGAGCGACACCGCGGTTTCGGCCGCGCGGGTGCCGCCGGGGTGGGCGGCCGCGCTGTGCAGGCCCTCGATGATCAGCCAGATCCGGTCGGCCAGCACGTAGGGCCGGGCGGGGGCCAACTCGGCCACCAGGACGTCGATCTCGGCGCGGGTGTCGCGGAGGTGGGCCGTGGCGATCTTGCCCGCCGGGTCGGTGTGGTCGGCGAACTCGGCCAGATAGTTGCGAAAAGGGCAACCACGGTAGTTGGGCTTGCCGACGGTGTCGGCCGTGGCTCGCACCAGGGCGACGAGCCGGGTCGCGGCGTCGCCGGTCACCCCCCGCGTCGCGGCCGCGATCTCCTGCTGCCAGGTCTCCCGCGACCGCCGCAGATAGCCCGCGACCAGGTCGTTCTTGCTCGGGAACTCCCGGTAGAGCACGTTCTTGCCGCACCCGGCGGCATCGATGATCTGCTGCATCCCGACCGCCCGCACACCGTGGTCGTAGAACAGCCTCGCCGCCGTGTCGAGGATCCGGTCGCGGGTGCCGGCGGCTGCCTTGCGCGCCAACTCACACCTCCGCCGGGACTATAACGGACCGAGCGGTCCGCTATGGTTCGGGTCATGAACAAGCTCTCGGTGCGGACCATCGGCGGACCCACGGCCGTCCTCGACTACGCGGGGGCGCGACTCGTGCTGGACCCGACGTTCGACGCACCGGGGACCTACCAGAACGGCCCGGTGACCGCGCGGAAGCTGACCGGCCCGGCCGTCAGCCAGGACGACATCGGCCCGGTCGACGCCGTGCTCGTGTCACACGAGCACCACATCGACAACCTCGACCGCGCCGGCCGCGACTACGCGCGCCGCGCCCGCCGGGTGCTCACCACCGCGGCCGCCGCCGCCAAGCTGGGCCCGCAGTCGATCGCGCTCCGGCCGTTCGAGCAGGCCATGGTCGGCACCATCCGGGTCACCGGCGTCCCGGCGTTGCACGGCTCGCCGGAGATCGGCCTGGCCAACGGCCCGGTGCTCGGCTTCGTCCTCGAGGCCGAGGGCTGGCCCACGGTCTACGCCAGCGGCGACAACGCCTCGCTCGACGTGGTGGCCATCATCGCCGAGCGGTTCCCGGCGATCGAGGTCGCGATCCTCTTCGTGGGCGCGGCACACATCCCGGTCCGCGGCGACGCCTTCCTGACCCTGACCGCCGAGTCGGCCGCCCGCGCGGCTGCGCTGCTGGGCGCCCGGGCCGTGGTCGCGGTGCACCAGGACGGCTGGGCCCACCTCACCGAAGGCCCCGAAGACGTCGTGCTCGCCTTCGAGAAGGCGGGCCTGAGCGAGGTTCTCGTCGACCTCCGGCCGGGCGACTCCGCCGAGATCTAGGTGTGCTGTCCAGCCAGGTTGGTAAGGCGGGTGATGGGTGGCTGGCCGCCGATCGCGGTGTGGGGTCGGTGGTGATTGTAGAAGTGCAGCCATCGGGGTAGGGCCGCGCGGCGGTGGTGTTCGGTGGGGTAGAACCGATCGATCGCCCAGGCGTTAAGGGTGCGGTGGAACCGTTCGATCTTGCCGTTGGTCTGGGGCCGGTAGGGGCGGGTCTTCTTGACGGTGATGCCGAGCTGGGTGCAGGTCTCGCGCCAGAGGCGGGAGCGGTAGGCCGAGCCGTTGTCGGACAGCACCCTTTGCACTCGGACGCCGCGGGCGGCGAACCAAGCCACTGCGCGGGTCAAGACTGCAGCTGCGGTTATGGCGGTCTCGTCGTTGTGGATTTCGGCGTAGGCGACGCGGGAGTGGTCGTCGATGACGGTGTGGACGTGGGCGGTGCCCATCTTCGGGTTGCGGTAGGCGCTGCGGGGCTTGCCGGTGGTCGCGGCGCGGTGTCGCTTGCCTTGGACGCGGCCGACGTATCGCCAGCCGCCGCCGTCGGGGATGTTGCCGAGTTTCTTGACGTCGACGTGGATCAGGGCGCCCGCGGTGTCGTGTTCGTAGCGGCGGATCGGTTCACCGGTGCGTCGATCGATGTGGGAGAGCCGGTTGATCCGGGCACGGACCAGGACCGCGTGCACGGTGGAGGCGGCCATCCCGAGACGGGCGGCGATCGCGACAGGGCCGAGTCGGTGCCGCCACCGCAAGTACACGATCTTGCGGACCAGGTCGCGGCGGGTGCGGGTCGGGGTGTGGAGTGGGCGGCTGGACCGGTCCTGCATACCCGCGGCTCCCATCGCGAGATACCGGTCGACCCACCGTTTCGCGGTGCGGTAGGAGACATCGAATCGGCGGGAGGCCGCGGAGACCGTCCAGCGCTCATCGACGACCAGGCGGGCGAGTTTGAGGCGTGCTTTCGGGGTCAGGGCTGCGTTAGCGTGTGCCACGAGGCCTCCAGGTCAGGTGAAGCGGTTCTTCGACAGCTCCACTTCACGACCGGAGGCCTCACCCTTTCAAGACCTAGATCGTCTCGTCACACAACCTTGACCAACCTCCCTGGACAGCACATCTAGGCCAGCGCGCGCAAGGTTTCGGCCGTTGCCGGGTCGGCTGGGAAGAACGCCTCGATCGCCAGCCCGGCCACCGTCACGTCGAGCGGGGTGCCGAACAGGGTGGTCGTGCTGAAGAACGACAGCACCTGGCCCTCGTGGCGGTAGCGCAGCGGGACGACCACACTCGACACCGCGTCGTTGATGGGTGCCGCCGGCCCAGCGCCGCCGGGATAGGTGCGCAGCTCGTCGAGTAGCTCGTACAACATCGGGTCGTTGGTTGTCAGCGCCTGCTGGCGCAAGCGGTTGAGCAGGTGCGCCCGCCACTCCGGCAGGTTGTGGATGCGCGGTGCCATGCCGTCGGGATGCAGGCTGAGCCGCAACACGTTGACCGGCGCGCCCAACAGCTCGGGAGCGGCGCCGGCGGTGAACACGGCCAGCGCGGGGTTCGCATCGACGAGCTGCCAGTGCCGATCGACAACCGCTGCCGGGTACGGGCTGTGCCCGTCGAGAATCTGGCGCAGCGCGGCGCGTACCGGTGCCAGTTCCGGGTCTCCGAGCTCGTGGCGCGGATAGGCGGGCGCGTGGCCACCGGCGAGCAGCATCGTGTTGCGGTCGGCCAGCGGCACGTCGAGCTGCTCGGCCAGCCGCAGGATCAGCTCCGGGCTCGGGCGCGAGCGGCCCGTCTCCACGAAGCTCAGGTGCCGGGTCGAGACACCCACCTCGATCGACAGGTCGAGCTGGCTCATCCGGCGGCTGCGGCGCCAGTCGCGGAGCAGCTCACCGACCGTGGTCGTTGTCGTCACCACACCGACCCTAATGACCGGGCCCGCGCACCGGCCATTACCTGCGAGGTAATCGACAGCATGCCCGGGCCGCCGGAAACATCTGTCCCGTCAGCACGACGAGACGAGGAGAAAATGATGGCAACGACATTCGACGACCTGGCCGAGCGCTACATCGCGATCTGGAACGAGACCGACCCCGCGAAGCGGCGCCAGGGCATCGACGAGCTGTGGGCGCCCGACGCCCGCTACGTCGACCCGCTGGCCGTCGCCGAGGGGCGCGACGCGATCGACGCGACCATCGCCGCGGTGCAGGGCCAGTTTCCGGGCATGACGTTCCGGTTGGCCGGCCCGGTCGACGGGCACCACAACCAGGCCCGGTTCACCTGGGAGCTCGGCCCGGACGGCGTCGAGGCACCGATCGTCGGCTTCGACGTGGCGACCACCGACGGCGACGGGCGGCTGAGCCAGGTGCTCGGCTTCCTCGACCGGGTGCCGACCGCGTAGGCCGGTGGCAGGATTGGCCGATGGCCAACCTGATCTACTCGGCGATCGCCTCACTCGACGGCTTCACCGCCGACGAGAAAGGTGGGTTCGACTGGGCGGCGCCCGACGAAGAGGTGCACGCGTTCGTCAACGATCGCGAACGGGTGGTCGGCACCTACCTTTACGGGCGCCGGATGTACGAGACGATGGTCTACTGGGAGACCGCGTCCACCGGCGACGAGCAGACTGCCGTGCTGCGTGACTACGCACGGATCTGGCAGGCGGCCGACAAGGTCGTCTACTCGTCGACATTAGACGCGGTTCCCAGTGCCCGGACCCGGACCGAGCGTGAGTTCAACCCCGATGTCGTACGCCGGATGAAGGCCACCGCGACCGCGGACATCTCCGTCGGCGGTCCCGGGCTGGCCGCGCACGCCCTCGCGGCCGGCCTCGTCGACGAGCTCGCGCTGTTCCTCAACCCGGTCGTGGTGGGCGGCGGCACCCGAGCGTTGCCGGCTGGACGCCGCTTCGATCTGCGCCTGCTCGACGAGCACCGCTTCACCAACGGCGTCGTCTATCTGCGCTACCAGGTCGGCTAGCCCGGGGCAGCGCCGGTGCGGTGGTGGGTGTTTCACTACCCATCATGTCGACCTCGCGCCCAACCTTGCTCGCGCTCGGCCTTGCCGGTGTGCTGGCCGTCACGGCCGCGTGCACCGGCACGAGCGAGGCCACCCGCCCGCGTGCTGTGGCGAGCAGCGCGGCGCCGTCGCCCACGGCGGACACAGCGCGGGGCGACCTGCTCGAGGCGTTGAAACGGTCGACGGGCGTGACGCACACCTACGCGGTGCGGGCCGACCTTCCCGAGGGGCAGAAGGTCAAGGGAGACGGCGCACTCGACCTGAAGGGGCGGCGCCACCAGGCGCGGATGACCGTCACCGGCAAGGACGCCGGCACGCCCAGCCGGATCGTGATCGGCACGGATGCCTACCAACGGTCGTCCGCCAAGTCCGAGTGGGTCCACCTCGACCTGAAGCGGATCGCGCCCGACAACTCCCTCCTGCGCTTCGACTGGAACGACCCGACCGGCCTCAAGGCGTTCACCGAGTCGATCGACCGGGTGCAGCGCACCGGCGCGCACACCTACACGGGCAAGTTCGACCCCGACGCCGCCCTCGACGAGCCGTTCCTGCCGATCGGAGCGCCGAGCCTCTGGGCGCTCGGCCTGCCGATGTCGCCCTTCACCGTCACGACCGACGACCAGGGCTGGGTGACCTCCATCGTGGTGGAGCTGTCACCGCGCGACAAGCCGAAGCTGCGGATGACCACGACACTGAGCGGCCACGGAAAGCCCTTGAAGATCAGTCGGCCGGCGCACTTCGGCGAGGCCGACGAGCTCTACTACAACTAATTGGTAGCTGTCTCTTCCGGGGTCGCATACGTTGACGGGAGACGTGGCGAAGGCGAGGCCAGGGATGCGGGTCGCGGGGAGGCTCAACGGCACGCCGGAGCCGGCCGGCCGGACCGAGCCCTTCCGCGACCTGCGCGCCCTGATCGAGACGCTGCCGGTGCCGTCGGCGCCGCCGACCTACACCCAGCGGGAGGCGGCGCTCGGGCTCGCGCTGATGGACCTCTCGCTGAGGCTCGAGCACGTGCCGCGGGTGGCCGAGCACCTCACGCTGATCGACCGCGGCCACATGACCCGCTCGGTCAGCGTCGACGTCGACCTCCAGGCGATCGCGGGCACCCAACGCCGGCGGATCATGGCGCCGGCCGACAGCCGGCGCGGCACGGCACTGTGGATTCCGGTGTCCCGCTACAGCCGCAGCGACCTCGCGCCGGTCGTGGTCAAAGACTCGACGGGCGTGGTCGTGCCGCGGTTCACCCACCGCGACTCCAACCGGGTGACCGCGGCGGCGTTCGTCCGGCTGCTCTCGATGCTGATCGACGCGCACCGCGACGTCACCGTCCGCGACACGGTCGTCCACAAGCTGCGGCACAGCCACCAGCGGTCGCGCTGGCTCGTCGAGGCGGCGATCGCCGAACTCGTCACCGCCGGTTCGCTACCCGAGACCGGGATCCGCACACCGTTCGACTACGCGCTGGTGCCGCCCGCCGAAACCGGACCCGGGCGTGAGGTCGATGCCCGCGCGATCCGCGACCTCGCGCTCGCCGGCATCGATGAGCTGTGGCCGGTCGACGGCCGCACTGGCATCCGGCTGCCGTTCGCCCACCTCCTCGGGCTGGCGTGCAGCCAGTTCATGCTCGTCGTGCTGCTCGACGCGGCCCATCCGCGGCGGTTCCTGAGCTGGGACGCGCCGCTGCTGCCGGCCCGCCGGCCGCGTGCGCCGGTGCAGCGGCTCGTGCAGAGCGTGCTGCCGGTCAACCGCGAGTTCGTCGTCGAATACGAGACCGCCATCCCGCGTTCGGTCGGCGCCTACCACCTCACGGTCGAGGTCAACGAAGAGGTGAGCGTCCGCCGGTTCGTGATGTCGAGCGACGTCGACGACGACTTCGTGCAGACGCTGACCCAAGACGTGGAGATGCTCGCCGAGGCCAGCGCCGAGCAGGCGCCACACCGCAAGCTGCTCGAGCTCGAACTCCAGGGCATCGCGTCCCGGCTGGCCGAGATCGGCCGGCGGCGGCTGACCGACCTGAGCAACTACCGGCGCTACATCTCCGAACGCCGCGCCACCGTGCCGGCCAACGGGCCGGCCAGCATGACCAGCGACGAGGTGGTCGCCGCGCTGGGCCGGGGTGACTGCTCCGTGCCGGTCCTGGCGGCCTTCGCGGCGCACTACTCGGCCGACGGCATGCGCCACCTCGCCCGCAGCCCGCTCGCCGGCGAAGCGCTGCGGCCGCTGGCCGCCGGCATCCGTCACCACCAGCTCGGCCACGACATCACCACCGACAACGACCCACGCGAACACGGCGCCCACGCGCACTGGCGGCGCCCCAACCTCGACCTGAGTCCACACTCGACCGAGCCGGTCCGGGCCGTCGCCTACCTCTCGCTTGCCGACGAGGCGCCGGCGCTGATAGAGAACATCACCCGCGTGGTGGTCGGTCTCGCCCTGGTCGTGCTCGGCATCGGCACGCTGCTGACCGGCGGCCTCCAATGGCTCTACTCCAGCCGGGTCACCCCCGACTCGATACCGCAACAGGCCGACGCCGTCGTGGCGGTGCTGCTGCTCGTCCCCGGCCTGCTGATCGCCCGGCTCGACCTGCCCAGCACCCACTCGGTGCTCGGCCAGCTACGCCAGTTCCAGCGCTCCCTCGCGATCGCGTCCGTCGTCGTGACGACGGGGCTGGCCATCGCCGCCGGCGCCGTGCACACCGACCACGCCATCACCCGCGCGTTCCAGGCCGGCCTCGCGGTGCTGGGCTTCATCCTGTTGTGCTGCCTGATCGAGTTCGTCGCGCGCCGGGCCCGCCGCCGCAGCCCCGTCCCCCGTTGTGCCCGCCTGCCGCACTGGCTCTCGGTGACCGAACGCCGACCGGGACGGCCGCGCCGGCCACGCGCCCCGGACGCCGTCTTCGACGCACGTGGTGAGGTGTGACATGGCGATGCCCACGACCAGGTCGTCGGAGCTGGCGCGGATCGCGGCCGAGGCGGCCGGTGCCGACACGTCCTCGGTGCGGCTACGGCTGATCCACGGGCCGGCCGGCTTCTCGCCCGACGGGCTGACCAAACCGATCCCCGCGTTCGAGCCGCCGCTGCACGACCTCGCGCAGTGGCCGAGCGACTTCTGGCTGTTCTCCGTCGCCGGTCTCGCGATGGCGGTGTGCGCGTGGCCGACGCCGGCGACGGTGTTCACCGAGCCCTTCGAGGTGGGTGGGCCGCGGCCGACAGACCGACCCGACACTTTCGCGTACGACGGATTCTCGGTCCCCAACCCCGGCTTCCTCAACGAGCCCAACCGCCGGATCGACGCGCTGCTCACCCTCAACAGCACCCACTGGGCACCGTCCTATCGCGACTGTCTGATCAACGGCGTGGTGCTCTCCCAGATCTGCCAGCTCGCCGTCGAGCGCGGGCACGGCCCGATCGTGCACCTGCACACCCCGGTAGCGCCGTTCATCGACCAGCAGGTCTCGGCCCGCGGCGACGGGTCCCACGAGCGCTTGCGCGACGCGGTCGGCCCGTGCATACGGCTGTCGGTGGCGGTCAGCCCGCACGAGCCGACCGCGCGGTTCGACTTCGAGCAGGGCCTGGTCGCGCTCGCCGAGGAGTACGGCCTCGGCCTGAAGCTCAACGACCGCCGCTTCAACCGGGCGCCCGGCGAGTGGTTCTCGATCCGCGGCTTCGACCGAGAGCGCTATCGCCAGGTGCGCGCCCGGATGTTCCCGGACACGCCGATGCACCTGCCCAAACACGCCATGCTCGCCACGGTGATGGGCCCGGCCCGGCTGGGCATGGCCGCCGACGTGATCGCCCGCATCCGCGCCAACGGCGTCGGCGTCCTGGCCGCGGCCGTGTCCAGCGTGCGCAAGGTCGGTTTCATCAACCTGGTGCTACCCCTCGGCGAGGGCGCCGACCTGGGCACGCCGGCCTGGTCGGGCCCGTGGGACGACGGGGTCAAGCTGATCGCCGAACGCTGCCGCAGCTACGACGCCGACGGGGCCGACCACGGCGACCACGGCGCGTTCGCCGGCTTCAAGGTGGCGCTGAGCCAGCCGATGCAATGCTCCTATCCGCAGTCGAGCCGGCGGACGGGTGCGTCGGTGACGGGCCGCGTTCCCTATCCGTTGTGGTTGCGCTGGGACCTGCCCAACCGCACGGTCGGGTCGCCGCTGCTGCTCACGATGGTGCGGGAGAACCTCGGGCTCTACGCCGAGCACACGGAGGTCGCCTACGCCCAGGCGCGGGTGGGCCGGGGTGACGTGGTCCGCGGGCGGGCCAAGCTGGTGGTGCTGCTGGCACAGCCGCCGCGCGACGTCGCCGACGCGCAGGCGGTGCTCAATGAGGTGGCCGAGCGGGTCCAGGAGCGCACTCTGGAGCAGCTTTCGGACATGCGGCTGGTCGGGCCGGGCGGGGTCCGATTGCGGCTGTCGCCGCGCGAGCGATGGCTGACCTACACCGGCATATCGGCTTAGGCGCGGTCGGTGGCGGGCTCGGCCGCGGGCTCGACGGCCGGCTCGACGGCGGTGCCGGCGGCGGACCCGGCGGTGGGCTCGACTGTGGGTTCGGCGGTGCCGGCGGTTGGCTCGGCGGTGGCTCCGGCGGTGGGCTCGACGGCCGGCACGGCGGTCGGCAGGGCCACCGGCGGCACGACCAGGAGGCAGAGGAGTGCGGCCGCGCCGACCGTCGTACACGAGGCGATCGTGATGGTTAGAACGCTGCCGTGCCCGGCGACCAGAGGGCCGGCGACCGCGCCGGCCAGCATCGCCACGGCCTCGCCGCTGAAGAAGACCGCACTTACCCGGCCTAGCACCGCGTTGGGGATCACCCGTTGCAGGGTGGTCGCCGGCAGCACCAGGATGATCGGCCCGGCGACGCCGATGAGCACCGCCGCGGGCAGGGCGCCGGCAAGTGTTTCGGCGCCGAAGAGGAGGAAGAAGCCCACGCAGGTGGCCGCCAGCGCCCCGGTCAGCAGCAGCTTCGGTTGCGTGCGGTCGGCGAGCAGCCGCAGGGCCGGCGCGCCGAGCAGGAAGCCCACCCCCAGAGCCGACACCACGAAACCGACCGCCTGTTGCCCGCCCCAGTGGGTGATGCCGAACGGCACCAGCAGCGCGCTCAGCGCCGCGTTCGACGCCACGAAGAGCACCGTGATCGGCAGCAGCGCCCGGGCGATCGGCTCGCGGCGCAGTGCCCGGAAGCCCTCCCGGAGATCGTCGGCGACCTGCCGGAGCGACGCCGCCGACCGCTCGGCCGTCGCCGCCACCCGCGTCATCAGCAGGATCGTTACCCCGGACAGCAGGTAGCTCGCCACGTCGATCAACACCAGGGCCGGGAACCCGAAGAGCACCAGCAGCGCGGCGCCGAGCGGGCCGCCGATCAGCCGCATCACGCCGTCGCTCAGCGTGTTCAGCGAGTTGGCCGCCGTCAGGTCCCGGCCGGTTCCCACGACGATCGGCGTGTGCGCCTGCGCGGCCGGCCGGAAGAACAGCGATCCGGTGCTCTCCAGGGCGAGGGCGAGATACACGATCCAGATCTGGTCAGGGGTACGCGCCAGCAGCAGCAACGCGACCGCCACCGCCCGGAACAGGTCGGCCGCGACCAGCACCGTTCGGCGGTCCCACCGGTCGACGAAGACGCCCGCCACCTGCCCGAACAGCAGCACCGGCAGGAACTCGGCGGCCAGCGTCAGGCCGGCGGCCATCAGCGAGCCGGTCAGCGCGAAGACGTGTGCCGGCACCGCGATCAGCAGCAGCCACGAGCCGAGGGAGCTGACCACCCGGGCTGTCCAGAGCAGCCGGAAGTCGCGCAGGCGCAGCACCTGGAACACCTGGCCTCCGACTTGCTGGACAGCTATTGGCCAGGAACTGACCTGGCAGGTGAGCGGCCGTCCGGCCCATTCTCGCCGCATCGATTCGCGCACCCGGAGGTGTCCGTTGTCAAGGATTCTCGTACTCGGCGCCGGCCTGTGCGGCCTGACGACCGCGATGCTGCTGGCCCGCGACGGCCATGAGGTCACCGTGCTGGAACGCGACCCGGCCGAACCGCCGGCGCCCGCGGACGCCTGGCAGGCGTGGCACCGGCCCGGCGTCAACCAGTTCCGCCTGCCCCACCTGATGGCGGCGCGCTGGCGGGTCGAGATGGAAGCCGAGTTACCCGAGGTCATCGGCGCGCTCGAGGCCGCCGGTGGGCTGCGGATCAACCTGCTCGGGCTGCTCCCCGCGGAGCGGCGGGGGGAGTGGCGTGACGGAGACGAGCGGTTCGAGACCGTCACCGCCCGCCGGCCGGTTCTGGAAGCGGTGCTCGCGGCCGTCGCCGCCGGCACGTCGCGGGTGACCATCCGCCGCGGCTTCACGGTCAGTGGCCTGCTCACTGAGGGGTCCCGAGTCACCGGTGTGCTCGCCGAAGGTGGTCACACCCTGCGCGCCGATCTGGTGGTCGACTGCGGCGGGCGCCGTTCGGCGCTCGGGTCCTGGCTGATCGCCGCCGGCGCGCGGCGGCCGGTCGAGGAGCGGGCCGACTGCGGGTTCGTCTACTACGGCCGGCACTTCCAGGGCCGGTTGCCCGAGGGGCAGGGGAACGTCCTTCAGCGCTACGAGTCGGCGTCGATCCTGACCCTGCCCGGCGACAACGGCACGTGGAGCGTCGCGCTGATCACCAGCGGCCGCGACAAGGCGCTGCGCGGGCTGCGCGATCCGGCCCGCTGGGATGCCGCGCTGGCCGGCTATCCGCTGGCGGCGCCCTGGTGCGACGGGGAGCCCGCTGAGGGGGTCGACGTGATCGCCGGCATCGAGGACCGCCACCGGGGTTTCGTCGTCGACGGTGAGCCGGTCGCCACCGGGGTCGTCGCGGTCGGTGACGCGTGGGCCTGCACGAACCCGTCGCTCGGGCGGGGCGCCACGATCGGGCTGCTCCACGCGATCGGGTTGCGCGACGTGCTGCACGACACCGACCCCGAGGACCACGACAAAGTGGTACGCCGGTTCCACGACTGGACCAGCGCCGCCGTCGAGCCGTTGTATCGAGGCACCCTTTGGTATGACCGGCACCGGCTGGCCGAACTCGACGCCGACGCCGCCGGGGTGCACTACCGGCCCGACGACCCGCGGTGGGCGTTCAGCCTCGCGACCTTCGCGGCCAGCCTGGTCGACCCCGACGTCGCCCGTGAATACCAGGCGCTGACCACGATGCTGGCCACGCCCGACGACCTCGTCAGCCAACCGGGACTGCCGGAGAAGATCATGCGGCTCGGCGCGTCCGCCCCCGCTTACCCGCTGCCCGGTCCCGGCCGGCGGGAACTGCTCGCGGCGATCGAGGGGAGCTGACCAGCATGCGGGTACTCGTCACCGGCGGCACCGGGTTCGTCGGGTCACACACCGTCGCCGCCCTGCTCGCCGCCGGGCACGAGGTGCGGCTCCTCGTACGGTCGCCGGCGCGGATCGCCCCGGCGCTGCGGCCGCTCGGCGTCACCGGAGCCGTCGACCATGTGGTCGGCGACGTCACCGACCCGGACGCGGTGCGGCGGGCGCTGGTCGGCTGCACCGCGGTCGTGCACGCCGCCGCCGTCTATGACCTCGACGCCCGCGCCCATCGGGCGATCGAGCGGACCAACGAGGCCGGCGCCGCCACCGTGCTGCGCGCCGCCGTCGCGCTCGGATGCGATCCGGTCGTACACGTCTCCAGCTTCGTCGCGCTGATGCGGCCGGGCGCCGCCTGCACGCCGGACTCCGCGTTGTCGGTGACGCCCGGCGCGTACGCCCGATCGAAGGTCGCTTCTGAAGCCGTGGCCCGCGACCTGCAAACCGAGGGCGCTCCGGTGGTGATCGTGCATCCGGGTGGCGTGCTCGGCCCGCACGACCCGCACAGCGGCGACCAGGCCCGCCGGCTGCGCAACATCCTGCGCGGCTACTACCCGGTGTGGCCGGGCGGCGGCTCGCATGTGGTCGACGTGCGCGAGGTCGCTGCCGTGCACGCGGCCGTGCTCGCGCCCGGCCGCGGTCCACGCCGCTACGTCGTGCCGGGTCACCACGTCGACGGCCATGCGATGTTCGCCGCCCTGCGTGCGGTGACCGGGCGCCGGCTGCCCAACCGCGTGCTGCCAGCGAGCATGATCCTGCCGATGGCCCGGGCCGTCTCCGGCGTGCAGCGGTTCGTCCCGTTCCACCTGCCGATCGAGTACGAAGGCGTGCTGATCTGCTCCTACGACAGCCGGTTCGACGACTCGCGGGCCCGCACGGAGCTGTCGGTCGAGCCGCGGCCGCTCACCGAGACCTACGCCGACACGGTGCGCTGGCTGTATGCGACCGGTCAGGTCAGTGCGCGTCAGGCCGGTGCGGTGGCGCGGGCAGACGTACGTCGCCGATCTCCACGGTCCACAGTAGATCGGTGAGCTGCTCGAGGGCCCGGGCCAGGTAGCGGCGGTAGGTGCTCAACGGCAGGTCGAGCACCTGGGCGGCGGCTTCCTGGGTCGGGGCCGGGCGCAGGTAGGTGCGGTGCAGGACGGCCCGGAGCTGGTCGCCCTTGGGCTGGTCGGCGAGGGCCGCGACGGCCGCTTCGATCGACGCGCGCAACCGCTCTGGAGTGGGGCCCGTGGCGGTGGACGCGAGCGCCGAACCGATGAGCGGGCTCGCGCCGAGTTGGTCGGGGCGGTGCAGCACGGGCAGCAGCGCTTTGACGGCCGCGGCGAAGCGGGTGCGGTCGAGCGGCGGTGGGCGGAGCAGCGCGGCCGGCGGCGGACCGTTTTCGCCGGAGTGCCCGCGCTCGCGCATCAGGTCGAGCCAGGTGTCGACCGGAAGGCGGCGCCAGTCGATGCCGAACGCGACGTGTCGCCGGCCGTCGACCTCGACGTCGACCAGCGGGGCGAAGGCCACGTGGTCGAACCGGGGTGCCCAGAACTCGGGATCGACGGTGATGCCGAACGACCACGCCAGCGGGCGGGTCAGCCACTCGATCACGCTGGACACCGGTGCGGCGAGCGCGGCGTAGGGGTCGCGCTGATAATCGCGGGCGCCGCCGACCAGCCGGACGATGTTGACCAGCTCGCCGGGGCGGGTCGGCCCGTGCTTCGCGACATGGTCCAGGACCGCGCGGACAACGGGATCGCGCTCCTCCAATGTGGAGCCGCTGGGGCAGAACACGTGATGGGCGAAGCCGGCGACGCCGTCGGGTGTGCGTACGACATAAAGGTGTTCGGGTTGCTCGTCGAGCCAGGCCCGCGCGAGCTCGGCGTTGCCCTCGAAGCGCTCGACGATCCGGCAGACCTCGTCGTGGTCTTCGGCCCGGGCCGGCACGACCGCCGCGGAGCCGTAGGCGCGCAGGGCCGTGAACGCGCTCGCGAACGGACTGTTGCGCTGGAGGAAGAGCAACCCCTGGGCGTGCCGTTGCCGGTCGGGGCCGGTGGTGGCGCGCAGCCCGGTCACCGTGTGTGCGTGGATCTCCCGGCGATGCGCGTGGTAGCGCTCGGGCATCCGCCGCTCGAACTCGGCGTCGAGCACGTCGCGGGCCAGGTCGTGGGCGAACAGCCCGCGCGGCCCACGGGTGACGAACGGCCGGCCCGCCAGCCATCGCCAGACCTCGGGAGCGTCGGCGCCGACCATCCGCGCGAGCAGGTCTTCGGTGGTCAGCCAGGCGATCGCGCAGGTCGCGAGCCCGGTCAGGTGCGCGTCGCCGGGAACGTCGCGCAGAAACGACTCGAGCAACACGGAGATCAGGTCAGGCGCGTCGGCGAGCGCGTCGGGCACCTTGCCGGTCGCGGCCAGATCGGCCAGCAACGCGATGGTCAGCGGATGCCCCTGCCCGAGCCGCACAAGGTGGGTGCGAACCGCGGGCTCGACGCCGGCATGCGCGAGCAGCGCCGCACTCTCGGCTTCGCCAAAATGATCAAGATGGTGGACGGCGACAAGGTGGCGCCAGCCGGCATCGGCCCGCCACGGCGCGCTGGGCCGATCGCGCCCCGCCAACACGACGACGGTCTCGGCGCGCAGGTTGGGCACGAACTCCTCGCGGAGCCAGTCGTCGATCGGCCGCAGCTCCTCGTAGCCGTCGATGAGGAGCACCGTCGCATTGAGGTTGACGGCGGTGGTCAGCCCTTCCGGTGACGGATCGACCTCGCGCCCGTCGACCTGCACCACGACGTGGCCGGCGGCGCGCGCCCGGGCCCGGAACTCGGCGAGCAACGTGGTCTTGCCGATGCCGCCCTGCCCGTGCACGAACAGCACCCGGCGCGCGGTGCGCCCGGCGAGGGCGTCGTCGAAGGAGGCGACCTCGTCGCGCCGCCCGACGAATCGCTCACGCCGCGCGCTGTCGAGCAGCTCGCCAAGGCTCGTCGCCACGGGTCCACTCTGCGCTGCCGAGCGGCCTTTGGACAGGGATTAACAACTATCTGACGTGGTGGGTGAGCGGGCGCCCGGCCGATCCTGCCCCATATCGCTTGGAGGATGACCGATGTCGCTGCTGGGAACCTGGACCGTCAGTCTCGCGGCCACCGCGGCGTCGGCTTACGCCCTCGACGCGGTCGCGGCCGCGGCGGGTGCGTCGCTGGTGGCCGTCGGGCTGCTCGACGGTGTGGCGCAGGAATGGGTGATGGTGTTCCTGGTCGCGAGCTACGCGATCTGGGCGGTCGGGCTGCGCACCAACCTGCGCGCCAACGGTGCGTTGCTCGCCGCGACAGGCACGAGCACGAACGTCCTGTCGAAGGCGGCTTTCGACGTGACCCGGCGGCGAGCGCGGCGTGGTTCGACGGCCCGGTTGGCGGCGGCCGTCGCGTACGCCGGCACGGAGGTCGCCAAGGAGACCCCCTACTACCTGGCCGCGTTCGGCGCCGCGGCGGCGACCGACGCGATCACCTCGACCGACGCGCTGGTGTTCCTGGCCGGGGCGAACCTGGCCGCCGCCGGCTATGAATACGGCCTCGGGCGTCTGACGGGCGCCTTCCTCCGCCACCGGTACGCGTCGTTCGAGACCGACTGGGTGCCGCAGCGGTATCTCGCCGACTATTACGCCGCCATTGAACCGGACGAGATCGCGACGATCGCGTTCCTCGTCTCGTCGCTGCGCTCCGCCCCGCGCGACGAGCCGGTCCTGTTCTTCGGAGTCGGGCCGACGATGCACCACGTGTTCGCGGCGGCGGAGATCGCTTCCGAGATCCACCTGGGCGACTATCTGCCGGCCAACCTGGCCGAGATCCAGCGCTGGATTTCCCGCGCGCCGGGCGCGCACGATTGGCGGCCGTTCGTCTACTACACGTTGCAGTGCGAGGGGGTCGCGCGGCCGACCGACGACGAGGTGGCCCACCGGGAAGACCTCGCCCGCAGGAAGATCACGCAGTTGCTCCAGGTCGACGCCATGCACGCCCGGCCGATCGATCGGTTGTATTCGACGGTGATCAGCCCCTATTGCGCGGACTCCGCGACGGACAACCTCGTCACCTGGCGGCGGCTGATGCGCAACATCACCGGCCTGGTCGGTCCGGGCGGCCTGTTCATCACCGCGGCGCTGCACCGCTGTAGCGGTTACACGGTGGGTGGCCGCCGCTTCCCCAGCGCGAACGTCGACGAGTCAGACTTCGAAGCGGCCCTGCGGCGCGATTTCGACGCGTCGATCGAGGTGTGCGCGACCGGCCAGGACGCCACTCACGGGTACGGCTCGGTCGTGCTCTGCCAGGCGCGCCGCCACGCGGTCACCTGACGCCCGCTCGCACGCGGCTGACCATCACGTCCCGCACCGAAGGGCGAGGAAGGCCAGTTGCTGCTCGGCAACCGCGCCTTCCCGGCGGCGTTCCGCGGCCCGGTCTGCCCCGCCGCATCATGGCCTACTGACGATCACCATCTCGTTGCCTTCGGGGTCGGCGACCCGCCAGCGATCCTGCGACTCGTCAAGGAGTCGGCCCCCGGCCGCGATGGTCGCGGCGAGGCGCGTCCGCGCGAGGTCCGACGGCACCGCGAGCTCGAAGTGGATGCGGTTGCGCTGCCGGCGCCGCTCTGTCTCCTCAGTGTCGAGCTCTTGGAACACCAGCACCGGGTTGAGCCGCCGCGGATCGTGGATGTCGCTGACCCCGTCTCGCCGGTCGGGGAGGTATCCGAGTGCGGCGACCCAGAACGCCCGCACCGCGGCGACGTCAGCGGCGTCGAGGAAGAGCTGAGCGAAGCGCGGTAGCCCGGGATCCGCCGTCGCCCCGAGTTGGCGGGCAGCGGTCTGGAGCTTCCCGGCGAGGTCGGTGAAGTCGACGTCCAGGCCATGGGCGTCGTCCTCCCACTGGTCCTTGCCACTGTCGACGATCACGAGCCCGGGGCGCAGGTCGATCAACAACGGGAAGCCGGCGTCGTCGGCCAGCGTCGCCGCCTCGGCGACCAGGTCACGCTGCTGCGCCGGCGAGCTCACGCGGTAGCACGCCATCGCGCTGAACACCACCTGCCAGTCGGCTGTCCCGTTCCTCTCGTCGAGCGCAGCGCCTGGCACCAGGTCGACCTCGTTGCCGTCGGGGTCGGCGTGCCGGACCCCGTATGGCCCCGATCCCTCACCCAGACTCGCCTGCTCGACGGCCGCGGCCGGCCGCACCACGTCGAGGTGGATGCGGTTCCGCAACGGCCGTGACTCGGTCGAGTGCCGGATCCGGATCGCGGGATCGCGCCGCAGCGGATCGGCCAGACCGCCGTCGTTCCCGGGCGCGTAGTCGAGCACGCGCTGCCAGAATTGCCTGACCACAGCCGGGTTCGCGGACTCGAATACGACGCTTAACCGCTGCAGCACATCAGGGTTCGCGGCCAGCCCTAGATCCCGCGCGGCCGCCGACACCGCCTCGGCGTGCTCGGCTGAGTCGAGGCGCACCCGGATGCCTGTCGCGCGCAGGTCGACCACGGTGTCGGCCGACAGCTCGACGATGCGCCCGGCCAGCGCGGCCCCCTCGATCAGCGAAGGCGCGTCGAACCATGCCGTCGCAACGCCATCGACGACCCGCCAATCCGCACCGATCTCTGTCATGCCCGGCACTGTAGAGCCCATTCCGGCCGTTCGCCCGCCCGCGGCGAGGTAGCGACCCTCAATCCCCGCCACCCGGCGGAACGTTCACGTCAACGCGCGGCTTCCGCCGTCGGGCGGCGGCCGTGCGGGAGATCCAGGGAAAGGACTGCTGTCAGACCGCGAAGGCGGCATGTCGGGCGGGCACGCCGCCCGACAACGCACGGGGCGGTTGCGCCCTCAGGTTCGTCGACGATGACGGCGTCGGGTCCTACCGCGTGACTTACACCGCGACGTCGTCGCTGCAGTAGCCGTTTCCCGCTTTCCGCAGGCCCGGGTTCGATGTCAGCCGGCGCCAAGGTTCGACACAATTCAGCATCTATTCGGCAGGCCGATGCCTGGCTGCGTCAGGGTTTTCCACCTGATGATGCGAATATTCCGGACAAACAACCCCTTCTCGGGCGTGCTTGGGGCCGTGGCGTCCCAGGTGACCGTCCGCTAGCGCCAAGGTGCCGCACAGGATCGACACCTAGCGTCGATGTCGCACGGTGTCCGCGGTGGTCGCCGGCTGACGGATGGGCTGAGCTGGTGCGGCGGAGATCACGACGGATTTTGATCGGCGTGTTGGCGACGCTGCTGGTGCTGGGCGCTGGCGGGGGTGTCGCGGCCTGGGCCTACGGGCGGTCGCTCAACGGCCACCTGTCCCGGACCGACGCTTTCGCCGGGGTGCCCGAATCCAGCCGCCCGACGCCGGTCGTGCAGGGCGCGATGAACGTGTTGCTGCTCGGCAGCGACTCGCGCGACCCGGACAAGACCACCGACTCGCGTACAGACACGATCATGGTGTTGCACGTCGACGCCGATCACAAGAAGGCCGAGGTCATCTCGATTCCGCGGGATACCTGGGTCTTTGTGCCGACCTCGCCCGACGGCCAGCACGGCAACACCATGGCGAAGATCAACGCGGCCTACGCCTGGGGCGGCACGCCGCTCACGGTGCAGACCGTGGAGACCTTCACCGGCGTGCACATCGACCACGTGGCGCTGATCGACTTCGCCGGGTTCGCGCAGGTGGTGGACGCCCTCGGTGGTGTCGATCTGAAGATCGAGAAGACCATCAAGTCGATCCACCCGCCCTACCGCACGTTCAAGAAGGGCACCCAGCACCTGACCGGTGCCGAGGCGCTCGACTATGTGCGGCAGCGCTACCAGTTCGCCGACGGTGACTTCAGCCGCGAGCGCCACCAGCGGGAGTTCCTGCAAGCCCTGCTGGACAAGGCCGCGAGCGCCGGCACGCTGGCCAACCCGGTGAAGCTCAATGGCTTCCTCCAGGCGGCCACCCGCTCGCTCACCGTCGACAAGGACTTCGACGTGGTCGACACGGCGCTCCAGCTGCGCGACCTGCGCAGCGCCGACCTGACCTTCATGGGCACCCCGACCTCAGGCACCGGCACCCGCGACGGCCAGAGCGTCGTGCTCTCCGACAGCACCAAGGCCAAAGCCCTCTTCCAGGCGGTCGCCGACGACACCATGCAGCAGTATCTGACCGCCAAGTCCTAAGGCCGGTGCCGCCGGTAGTGCAGCTCGAGGATCCCGTTGCTCTTGCCCATGCTCGAGACCAGGTCGAGCCGGTAGGACTTGGGGTCTGCGTCGAACAGTCGGGTGCCCACGCCGGTGACGTAGGGATACATGCTCAGGCGCCACTCGTCGATCAGGTCGAGCCGCATCAGCGAACGCCACAGGCGGACGCCGCCCCAGACCACGATGTGGCCGTCGCCGCCCTGCCTCAGCTTGCCGATCTCCGCCGTCGTGTCGCCGGAGACAACCGTGGTGTTGGCCCACGCGGGGGTCGGCAGAGTCTCGGAGAAGACGACCTTGTGCCCGGCGTTGAGGATCCTGGCCCACGGGTCGTCGCGGCCCGGGAGGTTGGCGGCCATGCCCTCGTAGGCCGTGCGGCCCATGACGTGCGCGGACGCGTTCTGGAGAAGGTCGATCGTCTCCTCGTCGTCGTCGGGACCACCCTGCTCGTCGAGCAGTTCGAAGCAGAACTTCCAGAAGTCGGTGCCCTCGTCGGCGATCAGGCCGTCGAGCGAGTAGTTGAACACCAACGCGACCAGGTTGCGCATGCTCAGGGCTCCTTCGTGGCGATCAGATAGGCCGCCTGCCGCCCCGGCTCAGCGGCCGACGGCTCGTGGACGGTGGTCAGCAGGACATGGAACCCGGCGTCGGTCAGCAGCGCGGCGACGGTTTCCGGGCGACGGCGGTGGAACTCGGCCAGCACGCCGGGCAGCGCCGGATCGGGGATGTGGATCGTCGAGAACCAGGCGTTGAGGTCGGCCAAGCTGCGGGAGGCAGCGAAAGCCCCGGGCCTGCGCGACCATGCCGGGCGAGAGGTCGACCCCGAACGCGTCCAGACCCGCGCCACGCAGGAACGCCGTCACGTGCCCCGGCCCGCATCCGACATCGGCTATCGGCCCGTGGGCCACCAGCGAGGCGAACCAGCAGGCTCCGCTTGACCACCGGCTCGCCGGGCAGGTCGTCGACGAACAGCGCGGAATAGCCCGCCGCCACGGTGTCATAGGAGGAACGGGTCGAGTCGTCCTGCATGGAGGAGAAGCTATCGCCACCCTCCGACAGAAAGCCGGATCAGGTCGCGTACGCCTCGAACTCGTAGATCCGCGCCGCCTGATCAGCGGTGCTCGTCGGCGCCAACACGTTCAGTCGCAGATAGCGCGCCCCGACCGGCCCGAACGTGCTGGTCGTGACGTTGGCCGTGTTGCCGCGCACCTGCGCGACCGTCGACCAGGTGACCCCGTCGGTGCTGGCCAACAGGTCGAAGTCGCGTGTGTTCAATGACGCGCTCTCGCCGCCCGCCCCCGCGTGCCGAACGACAACCCGGCCCACCGAAGCGTTGGCCCCGAGATCCACCCGCCACCACTTGGTGGCACCAACGGAGCACCATTTATCGGCGTTACCGCCGCTGGTCGTACCGTTGACGGCTTTCTCCGGTCCTTCGTTGGCGGCGCATTGGCTGTCAGCGGTGGCCGGCTTGTTGAGGGCGAGGTTGACAGCGGCAGTCCCGGTCAAGGCGAAGGAGTCGATATCGAACAACCCGCTCCCAGCGCCGGTGAACACCAGGAACAGCGCCCCCGACCCCGCGGAGGTAAGGCTGCCGCTCACGTCGATGTAGTTGGCGTAGCCGCCCGTGTTGGGCACCGCGACCGACCCCAACAAAGGCCCGGTGGAAGAGCCCGACCGCACCTGGATCGTGCCGCCCGTCCCACCAGAGGAGACCCGAGCGGTGAAGCCGGTCCGGCCCGCCACGCTTACACCGGAGAACCCGATCCAGTCTCCATTGTCGATGTAACCAACCCGGTTGCCCCCGTGCGCAGCGGCATCCGCGACGATCTGCACCCCGGACTGCGACGTGAACGACTCGGCCTCGACCCGGTCGGACGAGGGAGCGGTGGCCCACGGCACCTGGGCCGACCGGTAGAAGTTGATCCCTTGAACGGTCCATCGTGGACCGAGCGAACCCAACCGCACCTTGAACGTGTCCCAGTTGCGCGAGGCCTGCGGCGACCAGGCCAGCTCGGCGATCGCCGGCAGCCGGGGGAAGGCCATGAACTCGATGTCGGCGAGCCGGGTCAGCGTCTCGGCCCACAATGGAGCTTCAACACCCAGGATCGCACTCGAGGGTACGCCGGGAAGCAGCGTCGCCGGGTCCCAGTTGTAGGCCGTCTGCACCTCGATCAGCCCCGCCCAGCTCAGCCCGAGCGGCGTCTGGTTGTTGTATTTCATGTCGAGGTAGGTCTTGTTGGCCGGCGACAGCAGCACCTTGTCGCCCTTGCTCACGGCGGCGCTCAGGTCGGCGTCGGAAGTGGTCGTGCCCCAGAACTGCGCGACCCGGCCCGCTGTGTGGTCGGCCTGCCCGAGCTGGTGCCAGCCCATCACGGTCTTGCCGGCGGCGGCGACGAACGGCTGCACCCGGTTCATGAACGTCCGGTAGTCGGCGTCCGAGGTGCTGTGCGCCTCGTCGCCGCCGATGTGCAGGTAGGGCCCGGGCGTCAGCGCGGCGAGTTCGGTGAGCACCTGCCGCACGAACGTGTAGGTGACCTCCTTGCCCACGCAGAACGAGCTGAACCCCACGTCGGTGCCGGTGTAGAGCGGGGGAGCGACGCCGTCGCAGTTGAGCTCGGCGTAGGACGCGAGCGCCGCGTTGGCGTGCCCCGGCATGTCGATCTCCGGCACGATGGTGACCTGGCGGGCCGCGGCGTAGGCGACCAGGTCGCTGTATTGCGCCTTGGTGTAGTAGCCACCGGCGCCACCGCCGACCTGGGTGCTGCCGCCGACGGTGGCCAGCCGCGGCCAGGCGTCGATGACGATCCGCCAGCCCTGGTCGTCGGAGAGGTGCAGGTGCAACGTATTGATCTTGTATTGGCTGATCTCGTCGATATACCGCTTCACGATGTCGACGCCGAAGAAATGCCGGGACACGTCGAGCATCGCGCCGCGATAGGCATACCGTGGCCGGTCGATGATCCTGCCCCCGCTGACCACCCACGGTCCAGGCTGGACGGTGCGAGCTTCGACCGCGGCCGGCAGCAGTTGCCGCAACGTCTGCACGCCGTAGAACAGCCCGGCGGTGGTCTGCGCCCGGATGGTGACCAGCGTCGCGGTCACGTCGAGTTGGTAGCCCTCAGTGCCGACGCTTGAGTCGGCACCGGTGAGCAGCAACGCGATGCCACTGGTGGGCGTGCCGCTCGCGGTGGTCACCGGCAGCGCATAGCCGGTCGACGGCCGCAGAATCCCGGCCAGGTAGCTGCCGATGCCGGTGGCCGCGGCCGCGGTCTGGATCGTGGCGCCGGCCGGCAGCGTGTAGGTGACACCGGCGGCGGTCTGCACGGACGCGGGCACGGGCACCACGCTCTGTAGGCTCACCGCAGCCGCGCTGGCAGGGGAGCCGACGAGGCCGGCCCCGGCGACGACGGCGACTGCGGCAAGGGACAGAGCCTCACGGGCGCGACGATACACGGCAGCCTCCAGCGAAACGGTTAAGTTTCCTGTCAGTTCGACGGAAGGCTATGTCTCGCGCGCGCTGGGTGTCAAGAACGGGCTGGTGGCCGCAGCCGGCGGGCGCGCTCGAGGTCTTCGTGGATGCCCAGCACGTCGAGCAACGCCGACAGGTCGGAAGACGGCAGGGCGGCCCGCCACAGGCCGACCAGCATCGGCCACCATTCGGTGACGTCACTCCCGGAAGGACAGAACCGCGCCACGGGTACGGGAGTCTCGCCCGCCACCGCCAGCCGGATGATCACCAGGTTGGCGGTGTAGACGGCGACGCGCTGCACGTTGGGCCGCTTCGACGGGTCGTAGTCGGCGAACCGCCCCTTGTCCCATCTCGACAGCGCGCCGCGCACCAGGCTCTCCGACACCGCGGCGACCGCGCCCGCGTCGGAGGCCAGGTCGCGGGCGAAGGAGAACGTCAGCGCACCCGCGGCCGCGATCAGCCGGTGCGACAGCAGCGCGAAGAGCAGGTCGTCGTCGGCGGCCCGCACCGCGCCGAGCTGCTCGACTGTGTGGTGGGCGACCAGGTAGTCGCGGAAGGTCGTGTGCAGGAACTCGTAGCTGCGGCCGCCGGCCCGCGCGTCGGCTTCCGCGGTGTGGATGAAGAAGAACCGGCCCACGAGCCGGGTGGCCGCCTGCGCGCCGTTGGACACCGCCGGAGCGGACCGGCCGGGCAGCGCGCGCAGGTCGTCGGCCAGGTCCTTCTCGTGCAGGTTGGTCTGCGACCGGTTGAGCATGCCGAAGGCGACCAGGCCCAACTTCCAGATCTCCGTGGTACGCCGGTCGTGCGGCGAGAGCTGGCCGGCCTCGGCATCCGGCCGGGCCAGCTCGCGCCGGACGAAGTCGTCGAGCAGCAGCTTGTAGAGCGAGGCCGAGGTGCCGTCGGGCGGGATGTCGCGCTCGGAGGCGATGATCGCGAGCAGCGTGAGCAGCAGCGGTTGGCGCGCGAGGTCTCCGTACCGCAGCAGGGTCAGGGCATTGATCGGGAAGATCTCACCGCGGCCGACGGCCGCCCGGTTGGCCTCGTTCCACCGCTCCACCCAGGTGGTCACCCGCGCGGTGTCGAAGTCTTCCAGCTTCACCACGAGGCACCCGGCCGGAATCGTGGCGACGTCGGCGACGACCGTGCGCGAGGTGACCACCGCGGCGACCGGGCCGCCCATCGCGGCCTCGGCCCGCTGGAACTCCATGACATCGGCCAGGTAGCGCGACTCGGTCGCACCGGTCGCCTGCATCAGCTCGTCGAGGCCGTCGATGAGCAGCACCCGTGTGCGGTCCTGGCTCGCCTCGGCCAGCGCCTGCCAGGTGACCTTGCCGTGCGCGGTGTCGGCGAGCACACCCGCGATCTGCTCGTAGACGCTGGCCGACGGGTCGCGGACGTCGCGCAGCGACACCCGGATGGTGGTGAACGCCTCGCTGGCTGACAGCCGCGCCGCGGTCACCTTGGTGAACAGGCTCTTGCCGCTGCCCGGGTGGCCGAGCACCACCAGCGGCTGCTCGGCGCTCAAGGGTGAGGCCAGGTGCGCGGCGAGGAAGCCGGACAGGTCGGTCTCCAGCGGGCGTCCCCGCCACCAGGCCTCGTCGGCCGGTTGCGAGCCGCGGTCGACGACCGCCCACCGGAACGCGGGTTCGAGGTAGCCCCGCCCGACGGTGGGCGATCGGACCGCGGTCAGGTCGCCGATCTCGCTCAGGTCGGTCATCGGTGTATCCAGCACCGCCGTGTTCAACCCGTCGATCGCCGAGCTCGCGACGGTCGCGTCCGCCCGCGCCAGCGAGGCGACGAGCTTCTCCAGCCGGGCCAGCGAGTCGTGCGTCGCCTGGTGCTCCTCGACGAGCGTGAGCAGCGCCAGCTCGGGTATCTCGGCCGCCAGCTTGAGGTATTCGGCCCGGTAGCGGTCGACCGCCCGCGCTGTGACGCCCTGCCACGACCGGCGGCGGTCGACGAAGCCGAACCGGTCGGTCCAGGCCGCGAGCCCCTCGAAGAACGCGAACGTGCGTTGCGCCAGCCGCGCGAGGTAGGGCCGGACCTGCTCCTCGATGTTGCGATCCAGGCCGCGCCCCGCCCACGGCAACCCGACCTCGTCGGTCACCAGGTGGCTGACCGCCTCCGCGTAGAGCGTCGCACCATCGGTGCCGACGACCAGCCGGCGCTGCTCCTGCTCGGTGAGCGCCAGCTCCTCGAACACCGGGCCGAGCTCCTCGCGGAGCACCGCGAAGAAGGACGCCGCCACCAGTGCGGTGTGGGTGGCCGACAGGAGCCGCTGCCGGCGTACGCCGGTCGCTTTGGCGAGCCCCGTCCGGCCGCCGTTGACCAGGTCGTCGAGCCGCGCGACCAGCTCGTTCTTCTGGTCGATCCAGCCCCATGCGGCCAACACCCACGGGTGACCGGTCGCCACCCCGATCGGCCCCGCGGCGACCAGGCTGATGCCGAGCAGCGCGTCGACCGCCTTGAGGGCGGCCGACGACGTGCCCAGCAATGCCGCACGCGCGCCTTCGAACGTGTAGGGCGACGCGCTCATGACCACGAACCCTAACCGCCGGGCCGCCGATCGTCAGCAGCCGTTCGTCAGCCCGGCGGGGGACGGACGGGTCAACGCCGCACTGGCGGCAGGTCGAATTCGTCGTTGGGCGTGTGGATCAGCCGCCACGCCGCCCAGGCGATGCCGACCGTGGTGAGGCCCCAGCCGATCAGGTCGAGCCAGCGCACACCGGTCAGCACCGAGGTCAGGTGGATCGGCTGGGACACGATCAGCCCGATCGCCAGCCAGGTCGGCGCGATCCGGGCCCGCCACAGCGCGACTCCGATCAGGATCGTGCCGAGCAGGTGGCCGGCCACGAAGACCAGGCCGAGCGCGTCGCTCTGCGGGCTCGTCGCGAGTCCGGAGTGGAGCTGGAACGCCACCTCGCGGTCCACCTCCGGGTGCGTCCCGGTGATGTAGGCCAGCGCGTCACTGTAGGGACCGCCGGCGAACAGTGCCAGGTAGCCCGGCACGGCGAGGAACAGGCCGATCGTGGTGAGCAGTGGCGTCCGCCGCCGGGTATGCCAGGCCACCGCGAGGACGCCGGCGCAGCCGGTCAGCGCGACGACGCCGCCGATCGCGAGCGCGGCCTGCTCGAACGTGGTGGCCGCGACGAGCTTGTCGAAGATCTCGCGCGGCGCGTCGCTGTCCCGGTAGGGGAGTTGGAAGCGGAACACGGTCACGAACAGCGCCAGTGGCACGGCGGCAAGGGCGAGCAGCCACCGCCAGGTCGTACGCGCGTCGCGCCCACCCGATGCCGCCGAGGTGTCGCCGGGCGGCAGGTCGAAGTCGTCGTCCCGGGTGCGGAGCAGGGCGGCCGACGCACCGGCATACCCGATCGCCGTGAGAGCCCAGGAAGCCGCGGCGCCGGTGTTGCCGCCGGGCATCAGCAGGTGCGCCGGCCCGGACAGCCCGAGCAGGAGCGCGACCCAGCCGGGTGTCACCCGGGCTCGCCAGAGCGCGAAGCCGAGCAGGACGAAGCCGACCGTCTGACCGAGCAGGAAGATCAGGAACTGAACGCCGATCGCGGGGTTGGCCTGCACCAGGTCGTCGATCACCGAGACCTTGGTCGGGTCCAGCCCGGCCTGTGCGGCGACGACCGCGACCCGGTCGTTGCTGGCCAGGCTGGCCGAGAACGCGAGCAGCAGCAGGATGCCGGCGGCGAGCGTCAGTTTCGGCGCCGCCCGGCGGGCGGTCCACAGCACGGCCGCGGTCGCCGGCACCACGGTGATGGCGAAGAACAGCGACAGCCAGAGGCTGGTCTGGGCCCGGCCGGGCGCGTCGGCGGCGCCGGCGATCGCCCGGACCAGGTTGGCGCCCACCGGCCAGGGCACGACGAGCATCTCGAGTGCCAGCGCGATGATCGGCAGGGGAGCGAGGATCGCGAGCGTCCAGCGCCAGAAGCGGCGCAGGTCGCGGGTCTGGACAGCGGCGGTCGGGGTCGGAGCGAGGGTGGTGGCCACGGCTACGCCACCCCCGCGCGAACGGTCGGCCGCAGGGCCGGCGCCAGCAGCGCGACCGTGATCAGCGTGACCGCCACACCGACGGCGGCGAAACCGACGGCACCGTCGGGAACGTCGTCGACGAAGAACGCGGGCACGGCGGTCAGGGCCGACAACAGCCGGGTGACGACCACGGTGACGATGCCGGCGCGGCTGCCCCGCCAACCGAGCACGACGCCGACCAGCGTGATGACGCCGAGCAGCGATCCTGCGATCAGCACGGCCAGCGGGGGTCCGTCGACGCCGCCGACGATGCTGATCACGTCGCCGAGGCCGAGCAGGCCGGCCAGCACGAGGCCGGTGGTGGTCATCGCGGTTCGCTTCATGGCTCCTCCAAAGGTCCGGTGGTGTGCCATCAGCGTCGGCCGCCGGGCCGGGTCGGCGGATCGGCACTGCCACGGGACCCGAACTCCGTACTGGCACGGGTACGCACCGGACGCCGCGCGCCCTACCGTGAACGCATGGCCCTGCTGGCGTACCTCCTCGCCGTGGTCGTCGCCGTCCTTTGCGTGCTGGGTGCCGCGCTGGTCGGGCAGGCGCCCGACATGGCCGGCTACTTCGGCACCGGCGCGGTGCTCGGCCTGTTCTCGGTCACCCTCGGCGTGCTCGTCGCCCGCCGCCGGCCGCACAACGTGGTCGCGCCGCTGCTCGTGCTCGTCGGTGCGTCACCCGTCTGGGTGGCGTTCGGCGACCTCTACACGAAGGTGGTCGAGGCCCGCCCCGGATCGCTGCCGGTCTGGGACTGGTACGTCGGGTTCTCGCCCGGCACCTGGATGGCGCTCTACGTCCCGGCCGCGCTGCTGATGCTGTTCTTCCCCGACGGGCGGCTGCTCGGGCCGCGCTGGCGCTGGGTCGCGATCGGGCTGATCGCGGTGCCGCTCGCGTTCACGGCGGGTGCGGCGGGCGACCCGGCGGCCTACCCGGCGCCGTTCACCGACGTGCCCCACCCGTACACCCTGCCGGGTTGGGCCATGTTCCCGGTTCTGGCCCTGCTGCCCGCGTTCCTCGGTCTGCTGGTCGCGTCGGTGGTCGCGATGATCGTGCGCTACCGGCGGGCGACCGACCCGGTCCGCCAGGCCCAGGTCAAGTGGTTCGCGCTGGGCGCGCTGTTCCTGCCCGCGACGCTGCTGCTGTGCTGGGCCTCCTACCTGTTCACCGACCGGCCCGACCTGGTGTTGATCGGGCTCGCCGCCACCTACGTCGCGCTGCCCGCCGCGACCGCGATCGCGCTGCTGCGGCACGACCTTTACGACGTCGACAAGGCGATGAGCGCGGCCGCGACCTACGGTCTGGTCACCGCCGTCCTGCTCGCCTTCTACACCGTGGCCGCGTTCCTGGTCGGCCTCGGCGCCGGCCGCACGTCGCCGGTGGCCGCCGCGGCCGCGACCGCCGTGTGTGCCGCGGTGCTGGCCCCGCTGCGGGTGCGGCTGCAACGCCGGGTGGACCGCCGGCTCTACCCGGCCCGCCGGGCGGCGCTGGCCGCGATCGAGGTGCTCGGCGACCGCACCCACGCGGGCGAGGCCTCGCCGGAACAGCTCGAAGACGTGCTCCGCGCGGCGTTGCGCGATCCCAGCCTGCGGGTCGGCTACCTGGTGCCGGGCGAGTCCGGGCTGGTCTCGGCGGCCGGCGTCCCGCTGTCGGCCGGCGGCTCGCTGCGGGTGCCGGTGCGGGCCGGCGGCCACGAGATCGGCGCGCTGCTGCGCGGCACGGTGGGCAGCCGCGAACTGCTCCGCGAACTGGCCGGCGCCGCCGCGCTGTTGGTCGAGCTCGTCGCGGTGCGGATCGAGCTGCGCCAGGCACTGTCCGATGTGGAATCGTCGCGGACCCGGCTGCTGCAGGCCGGCTACGCGGAACGGCGGCGGCTCGAACGCGACCTGCACGACGGCGCCCAGCAGCGGCTGGTCTCCCTGGGCATGTCGCTGCGGCTCGCGCAACGGCACCTCGACGACGGCACGGTCGACGTCAACGGCCTGCTCGACGAGTCGGTGGCGTCGCTGGGGTTGGCGGTGGCCGAGCTGCGCCAGATCGCCAACGGCCTGCGACCCTCCAGTCTGGACGACGGCCTCGGCCCGGCGCTGTCGTCGCTGGCCAGCAAGGTGCCCATCCCGGTGGCGCTCGACGTGTGCGCCGACCCGGTGCCCGACGACGTGGCGACGACCGCGTTCTTCGTGGCCAGCGAGGCGCTGACCAACGCGGTCAAACACGCGTCGCCGGGCGCGATCGGCCTGCGGGTGGCCCGGCTCGACGACCGGCTGACGGTGCGGGTCAGCGACGACGGCGCCGGCGGCGCGGTGGTGCGGCCCGGTGCCGGGCTGGCCGGCCTGGCCGACCGGGTGGCCGCGGCCGGCGGGCTGCTCTCCCTCACCTCGCCGAGCGGCCGGGGCACCGTCGTCGAGGTGGTGCTGCCGTGCGCGTCGTGATCGGTGAAGACTCGGCGCTGTTCCGCGAGGGGCTCGCCCGGCTGCTCGCCGACGCCGGCCACGAGATCGTGGCCAAGGTCGGCGACGCGCCGTCGTTGGTGGCCGCCGTGACCGCCCACGATCCCGACCTGGCGGTCATCGACGTGCGGATGCCGCCCGACCTGACCGACGACGGCGCCCGGGCGGCCCGACAGATCCGGGCCACCCATCCGGCGCTGGGCATCCTGCTGCTGTCGCAGCACGTCGAGGCCCGCCACTCGGTCGAGCTGGTCGCGTCCGGCGGCTTCGGTTATCTGCTCAAGGACCGGGTGTTCGACGTCGACGACTTCCTCGACGCGCTGCGCCGGGTGGCGACCGGTGGGTCGGCGCTCGACCCGGAGGTGGTCGCGCGGCTGCTCGGCCCGCGCCGGGCCGACGACCCGCTGTCGGCGCTGACCAGCCGCGAGCGCGAAGTGCTGGCGCTGATGGCCGAGGGCCGCACCAACGTGGGCATCGCCCGCCGGCTGTGGCTCACCGACCGCACGGTCGAAACCCACGTCGGCTCGATCCTCGGCAAGCTGGGCCTGGCCAACAGCGACGAAGACCACCGCCGGGTCCTCGCGGTGCTGATGTATCTAGGCCGCGGCGCCACGGCCTAGGACCGCGTCGATCATTGCCCAGGGTTCGATGGTGGCCGGCCGGTCGCTGACCTGCCCGTCACCCAGCTCGATGACCCGCCACACGCCGTCGGCGCGGAGGGCGAGGTCGACCGTCACGAACGGCAGCCCCAGCCCGGCGACGAGCGGCGCGACCGTGGCCAGGTCGAGGTCGGGCGGCGCCGCGTCGTCCGGGGTGTCCGGGTGCGAGCCGACCAGCACGCACACGCCGTCGACCCACCACGTGCGCACCTCGGCCGAGGTGAAGGACTCGAAGCGACGCAGCACGAAGCCACCGGCGAAGTCGTCGCCGCGCAGCTCCAGGAACCGGCTCGCGACCTTCCACGCGGAGGCCGCGTCGCCGAGGTCGGGAATGAACGCGGCCTCGGCCCAATAGTGCTTCATCGACTTGGTGTAGTCGCGCAGCACCGCCGGCCCCGCCCCGAGCTCGGTCCGCACACGGTCGAAGTCCACCCGGTCCGGGCCCTCGGTCCACACTGACCGTGGAGTGACGGCGGCGAGTGCGCCAAACCAACCGGGCAGCTCGTGTGCGCGCCGGAATTCGGAAGGACTGGTCCGCAGGATCACGCCCCGGTCGGCGAGCAGGTCGGCGAACACGGCGTACCGGTCGGCGGACAGCATCCAGCCGCGGTAGACCGCAACGCCGCCGGCGGTCACCGCCGTGACCGCTCGGCTGGCGTCGCCGCTACCGGCCAGGGCGTCGTGGTCGACCACCGCCACCTCGAACCCGGCCGCGCCAGCGGCCGCGGCCTCCGCGGCGAAATGGTCGTCGGGGCGGCGCGGCCGCAGCGGGTCGGCGGGAACCAGCAGGATCACCCGCCCATCCTCTCCGAGACGCGGCGCGGTTCATAAACAGTTTTGACGTTACGAAACGTCGAACGCTGTTAATGGGGCTCGCTCTTGGCGTTGACCGGCTTCTATCTTCGCCGCACCCCTTCGCGGTCGGTGCCAACAGGGCCCGGCCGCGAAGCAGGGATCTCTGGGAGGAGAGAACCGTGCGGCATAGAGTTTTCGCCCTCGGCAGTGCCATCGTCGTCGCCTTAGGCATGGGACTGAGCGTCGCCAGCCCCGCCAGCGCCGACCCCATCCGCTACGCCGACAGTCCCAACGCCGTCCCCGGCCGCTACATCGTCGTGTTCAAGGACACCGCGGTCGCCAAGGCCGCCGTCGGCACCAAGGCCCGCGACCTGACCACCCGCTTCGGCGGCCAGGCCCGGCACCTCTACTCGTCGGTCCTGCGTGGCTTCGCCGGCACGCTGTCTGACGCGCAGGCACGAAAGCTGGCGGCCGACCCCGCGGTCGCCAGCGTCGAGGCGGTGCAGCGGATCAGCGTCAGCGACACCCAGAACAACCCGCCGAACTGGGGTGACGACCGGATCGACCAGGCGAGCCTGCCACTGAACCAGGCCTACACCTACCCGACCAATCCTGGTCAGGGTGTCACCGTCTATGTGCTGGACACCGGGATCAACGCCAGCCACGTCGATTTCACCGGGCGGATCAAGCAGGGCATCGACATGGTCGACAACGACAGCAACCCGACCGACTGCCATGGCCACGGCACGCACGTGTCCGGCACCGCCGTCGGCACCAGCTACGGTGTCGCCAAGAAGGCCAGCGTGGTGGCCGTGCGGGTGCTCAACTGCCAGGGCAGCGGCACCAACGACGACCTGATCGCCGGCATCGACTGGGTGCGGGCCAACGCGCAGAAGCCGGCGGTGGCCAACTACAGCATCGGGTGCACGAGCCGGTGCAGCAGCCAGGCGATGGACAGCGCGGTGTCGAGCCTGATCTCGTCGGGCGTGCAGTTCGTGCAGGCGGCCGGCAACTCTTCCGACGACGCCTGCTACTACAGCCCGCAGGGCGTCGCCGCCGCGGTCACCGTCGGCAACACCACCAGCGCCGACGCCCGCAACAGCAGCAGCAACTACGGCTCCTGCCTGGACATCTTCGCGCCGGGCACGAGCATCGTGTCGGCGTCCTACTCGAGCAACACCGGCAGCGCCACGATGACCGGCACCTCGATGGCCTCGCCGCACACCACCGGCGCCGCGGCTGTCTATCTTGGACTCAACCCCAATGCCACCCCTGCGCAGGTACGCGACGCGCTGGTCAACAACGCCAGCACTGGCAAGGTGACCAGTCCGGGCACCGGGTCGCCGAACCGGCTGCTCTACACCGGGTTCATGAACGGTGGCACCAACCCCAACAACCCGTCGGTCACCAACCCCGGCAACCGGAGCACCGCCGTCGGCCAGTCCGTCAGCCTGCAACTCCAGGCGTCGGGCGGCACCACGCCGTACACCTGGAGTGCCTCGGGTCTTCCGGCCGGCCTGTCGATCGGCTCCTCGACCGGCCTGATCACCGGTAGCCCGACCACGGCCGGCACCAGCAACGTGACCGTGACGGCGACCGACGCCGCGTCGAAGACCGGCACCGCGAGCTTCACCTGGACGGTGACCTCCGGTGGTGGCGGTTGCACCCCGGTGCAGGTGGTCGGCAACTCCAGCCTGGAGACCGGAACGACGCCGTGGTCGGCCAACTCGGGCGTGATCGGGGCCTGGTCGAGCTACGGCTACCCGGGGCACACCGGCACCCGTAGCGCCTGGCTCGGCGGCCAGGGCCAGACGCACACCGACTACGTCTCACAGTCGGTGACCATCCCGGCCGCGTGCACGAGCGCCGTGCTGCGCTACTGGGTGCGGATCACCACGGCCGAGAACGACGGCCAGGTCTGGGACCGGCTGACGGTGACCATGGGCAGCACGACCGTGGCCAGCGCGACCAACCTGGACGCCAACGCGGCGTACGCGCAGAAGACCGTCGACGTCAGCCAGTTCCGCGGTCAGACCGTGACGCTGCGGTTCAACGGTGTCGAGGACCAGTCGCTGCAGACCAGCTTCGTGATCGACGACGTGACCATCAACGCCTCCTGACCTGTGGCGGGAGTGGGGGTAGCGGTTACTCCCACTCCCACCGCATGCCCACGATGCCGGGTGGCACGTCGGCCGAGACCAGGTGCGCGCCGTGGGTCGAGCCGATCCAGACCTCGCGGACGCCCTGGTCGGGTGCGTGCAGCCCGCGCCGCTCGAAGCGGTAGCAGCGGGCCGGCACCGCGTCGCGGTCGAACTGGACCTGGAGCACGTAGTCGCCGACCGGCACCGAGAAGCCGTGGTAGTAGTCGTCGGTGGGGACGGTCGAGCCGCTCTCGAACTCGTACTCGATGACCGCGGTGTCGCCCTGCGACAGCATCCGGTCGAAGATGATCTCCGCGGCGGTGATTCCCGACGCCGGGTCCGACCGCACCCGCCCGACCCGGCAGTTGCGCAACGCGTTGACGCCGACCGAGGCGGTCAGGTCGTCGGTGCGGAAGATGCCGACGGTACGCGAGACCCGGTCGACGTTGGCCCGCAACACCTGCCGGCAGACCAGGCTCCGCTCCTGCCGTTGGGGACCGACCTGGTAGAGGTCGTGCATGCTGATCCGGACGAGCTCGTGGTACATCCAGCGGTCGAGCTCACCGATGATCTTCGCGACCCCGTTCTCGAACAACCGGTCGATGTCGATCGTCCCGGGTGGCTGGTTGAGCCAGCGACCGCGCGGCCGGCGCGGCCCGAGTTGGGCGATCAGCGACTCGGCCGGCAGCGAGAGGATCTGTTCCATCAGCCGCACGGCCCGCATCGACTCGGGCCGCTCAGGCCGGCTCCGCCCGCGCCGCCAGTAGCTCAACGTCGCCAGGCTGACGCTCACCCCGGCGGCCGACAGCCGGGCCTGGATCTCCTCCGGCCGGATGCCGCGGTCCTCGATGGCCAGATGCAGGGCGGAGGAGAACGGGCCGGTGCGCAGGGCGTGCGCGAGGTCACGGCCGAGCGGGTCGGATCGAGCCTTCTCCATGAACGCTGAGTATCACCACGGCACCGCTCCGGCGCCAGCGCTCGGCCGGCTCTCCGGGCACGCCGCGAGGAGTTACGGTTCCCGGCGTGACCGCGGTGATGGACGACCCAGCCGAGATCGCCGCCGTTTTCCGGGGGACGGCACTGGACGGGCTGCCGATCGAGGAGGGCCTCGGCGACACCTGGGTGGTCGACCATGTCGAACCCAGCCGGCTCCTGCCGGCCTGGCGAGCGGCCCGGGCCGCGGTGGCTCGGACCGGCCGGTGGCCCGTCCTGACCACGGTCGACGAAGAGTGGCTCGACGCCGAGAGCGAGCAGGTCGAGGCGCTCGCACACGCGGCTTCGGCGGTGGATCCGTGGACGGTTTACCGCTGGTGGGGCCATGACGCGCTGGTCCGGCCCGACGAGCTGAAGCTGTGGCTGCCCGGGATCCTCGACGGGGACGCCACCGAGCAGGCACTGCGGAGCCTTCGCTGGCCGACGTCACTGGTCGCGGTCGAGCGGTGGATCTGGGAGCTGCTCCTGGCCAACCCCGCGATCCTCGAGCGGGCGCGGCCGCGGGTTGAGCCCTATGTGGGCACCCGGCAGTGGTTCACGAACCTCGACGAGGCGCAGGTCGTGCTGTTGCCGACCGCGACCCAGTGGCTCGCACCGGCCTGGCTCAACTACTTCGGCGCGACGGGCAAAGGTGCTGGCGCCGGCCGCGAGGCGCTCGCCGCGGCGATCCGGCAATGGGAGCAGCGATGGGGCGCGGAACTGGTCGCGTCCTGGGGGACGATGTTGCAGTTCACCGTCGCGCGGCAACCCAGCCTGGGCGACCAGGCGTGGCAATTGGCCCTCCAACTCCTGGCGGTTGGCGGCAGCCTCCAACCGCAGAGCTGGGAGTTGGCGCTCGCCGTCACCCGCAGCGACGCCTGGTTCCTGCACGACCGCCCGTGAACCTGATGGCCTATTGGCTCTTGTTGGGCCGGTGCGCCGAGGGCCAAGATCGGGGCCATGACCGTGCCGCTGCGCGCCCGTCGCTACGACCTGTTCTTCATCGCGTTCTTCACCGTCAACGCGCTGCTGATCACCTACATCGTCGACCTCGAGCAGATCGTGGTCCGCGACCCGGCCAACTTCGACTATCCGGTCTGGCCGCCGTCCGGCGCGATCGACCTGGTGCACTGGTGGGGCAACCACTACGACCCGCTGCTGATGGCCCGCCCACCGTTCTGGCAGATGACCATCTGGATCGACCTGATCTTCTTCGGCCCGTTCTACTTCTTCGCCGTGTACGCGTTCATCCGCGGCCGCGACTGGATCAAGGTGCCGGCGCTGGTCTGGTCGGGCACCATGCTCGCCAACGTGCTGATCATCCTGATGGACGAGCGTTACGGCGTCACCCCGGCACCCAACTTCGCGCTGGTCGTGGCCGCCAACGCGATGTGGCTGATCACCCCGTTCCTGATGATGTGGCGGATGCGGCGCGAGCACCCGTTCACGGTGCCGGCGGCCGCCGCGGAACCGGCGCCGGTGACCGCGTGACGGTCGACTTCGCCCACCGCTACGGCCCGTGGGCGCTCGTCGCCGGCGCGTCGGAGGGCCTGGGCGCGGCGTTCGCGCACCAACTCGCCGCACACGGGCTCAACGTCGTTCTCGCCGCCCGCCGGGCCGACCCGCTCGCCTCCCTGGCGAAGGACCTGCCCACCGAAACCGTCACGGTCGCCGCCGACCTGTCGACAATGGAGGGTCTGGCCGCCGTCGCCGACGCCACGGCCGGGCTCGACATCGGCCTCGTGGTCGCCAACGCGGCCTACTCGCCGATCGGCCGCTTCGTCGAGATGGACCCGGAGCTGACCCGCCGGGCCGTCGACCTCAACTGCCGGATGCCGCTCGAGCTGGCCCACCGCTTCCTGCCGCCGATGGTGGCCCGGGGCCGCGGCGGCTTCGTGGTCATGTCGTCGCTGGCGGGCCTCCAAGGTTCGCCGCCGATCAGCACCT
The DNA here is from genome assembly GCF_003387075.1 of Asanoa ferruginea. Lineage (NCBI taxonomy): Bacteria > Bacillati > Actinomycetota > Actinomycetes > Micromonosporales > Micromonosporaceae > Asanoa > Asanoa ferruginea. Next base: position 7,813,097 of record NZ_QUMQ01000001.1, on the reverse strand, counting down.
ACGCGGCGACCAAGGCGTTCGGCGCGATCCTCGCCGAGGGCCTCTGGGCCGAGTTGCGCGGCACCGGCGTCGACGTGCTCACCTGCGTCGCCGGCGCGGTCTCCACCCCCAACCTGGCCGGCGCGAAGGCTCGCCCGGCGCCCGGCACGCAGACCCCCGACCAGGTGGCCCGCGCCGCGCTGCGCGGTCTGGGCCACGGCCCGCGGGTGGTGCCGGGCCTGGGCATGCGGGTGTCATCGGCGCTGATGTCGCGGCTGCTGCCCCGCCGGGCCGCGATCGCCATCATCGCGCGGGCCTCGCGCGACCTCACTCCCCCCGGATAGGCAGGTAGTAGGCCGGAATGAAGGCGGCGATCACGGCCACCCCGGCGACCGGCACGAAGACGCCGAGCACGATCCCGACACCGATCCAGACCAGCGCGATGGCGAAGCGGATGGTGATGGCCCGGCCGGAATCGGTGAGCGTGCCGGTGTCGACCAGACCGCCGCGCCGGGCGTGCGCCCACAGCACGTTGAACAGCAGCGCCGCCGCCCACAGCGTGGTCCCGTAGAACACCACGGCGACGCCGAGCCCTTCGCGGGCGTCGAGCGCGCCGGCCAGCAACGCGGCCGAGAACGGCAGGAACGCGATGACCATCAGCAGCAGCGTGTTGAGGAACAGGATCCGCCGATCGATGCTCCGGATGTGCTCGAACATCACGTGGTGGTTGACCCAGACCTGACCGATGAGCAGAAAGCTGATGGCGTACGCGAGATAGGACGGCCAGAGCCGCCCGAGCCCTTCCATGAGGTGCCCGAAGTCGGCGGGCGGCTCGATGCCGAGCACCAGCAGCGTGACCGCGATGGCGAAGACGGCGTCGCTGAAGAAGACCACCCGCGCCGGATCGCGTTCGACCCTCGGCAACTGCTGCGACCCGAACCATCTCGTCATGGCACCGCAAACCCTATCGACGCGGGCGGGTCACCGTCTTGTGTTCGACATATCCGGTCAGCCCGACCATCCCGTACTCCCGCCCGATCCCGCTCGCCTTGTAACCGCCGAACGGTCCGTCGAAGCTCATCGGTGCCCCGTTCAGAGTCACGGTCCCGGTCCGCAACCGGCGGGCGACCGCCAGCGCGCGCTCGATGCTCGCCGACCAGACGCCGCCCGACAGGCCGTAGTCGGAGTCGTTGGCGATCCGCACGGCCTCGTCCTCGTCGGCGTAGGGGATCACCACCAGGACCGGGCCGAAGATCTCCTCCTGCGCGATCCGCATGTCGTTGCGGACGTCGGCGAACAGGGTGGGAGTGACGTAGTTGCCACCCTCCAGCCCGGCCGGCACCGCCGGGCCGCCGGTCACCAGGCGGGCGCCCTCCTCGATGCCGAGCTCGATGTAGTCGATCACCCGCTGCTGCTGGTCGGGCCGGATCATCGGGCCGATGAACGTGTCGGGGTCGGACGGATTACCCACCTTCAGCGACCCGACCATCTCCGCGAGCGCGGAGACCACCTCGGCATAGCGACGACGGGGCGCCAGGATCCGGGTCTGGAGGATGCAGGCCTCGCCGTTGTTGGCCAGCGAACCGAAGCGCAACCCCTGCACGGCCGCGGGCAGGTCGGCGTCGTCCAGGATGATGGCCGCCGACTTGCCGCCGAGTTCGAGGCTGACCCGCTTGAGCTGGGCGCCGGCGATCGAGGCGATCCGGCGGCCGGCCAGGGTCGACCCGGTGAACGCGACCTTGTCCACCCGCGGGTGCGAGACGAGGTGCTCGCTCGTCGACCGCGACGCCGGCAGGATGCTGAGGACTCCCGGCGGCAGGCCGGCCTCGTCGAACAGATCCGCCAACAGCATCATGCTCAGTGAGTTTTCCGGCGAGACCTTGAGCACGACCGTGTTGCCGGCCAGCAGGGCCGGCGTCAGCTTGGCCGTCGCCGCGGAGAACGGCGAGTTCCACGGGATCACCGCGGCCACCACGCCGATCGGCTCGCGCCGGACGACGGTGTCGAACGCGACCGACGGGTCCGATGGCGCGACCACCTCTTCCCAGGGCAGCGCCGAAGCCGCGGCCAGGTAGGCGTTGACCTGGCGGGTCAGGAACGGCTGGCCCAGCTTCGTGAACCACAGCGCCGAGCCGTTCTCGGCCGAGATGGCCGCCGCGATCTCGTCGGCGCGGGCCTCCCGTAGCGTGTTGACCCGGCGGATCACCGCGGCGCGGTCGGTGGGGGAGAGGTGCGGCCACGGGCCGTCGTCGAAGGCCGTCCGTGCCGCCGCCACCGCCGCGTCGACGTCGGCCGGCGCGGCCTGTGCGGCGCGGCCCAGCACCGATCGGTCGTGCGGCGAGCGGATCTCCAGCAGCTCCGGGTCGCTGGGCGTGACCCAGGACCCTCCGATGTAGAGCTTGTCCCGGGTGGTCATGCCGGAAGGTCCGTGGAACGGCTGACCTCGGCCCAGGTCCGCACCTCGGCCCGCCGGGTCTCGTCCGCCTCCAGCGCGAGGCCGAGCGCGTCACTGCCGAGCAGCAGCCGGCGCGGGTGCGCGGGTCCTTCGACCACGTCGCGGATCGCCGCCGCCATCCGGGCCGGGTCGCCGGGCTCGTTTCCGCTGTAGCCCACCATGAACCGCGCCATCTCCCCGACGGTCGGCTCGTAGTCGGCGGTCAGCGGGCCCGATGTCTTCGCGGCGCCGGCGGCCCAGCCGGTGCGGATGCCACCCGGCTCCACGATCGTCACTTTGATGCCCAGCGGCGCCACCTCGTTGGCGAGCACCTCGGAGAAGCCGGCGATGCCGAACTTCGCCGTCTGGTAGGCGCTCAGGCCCGGCGTGCCACCGACCCGCCCACCGATGGACGAGACCTGCACGAAGTGGCCGGACCGCTGGCCGCGCATGACCGGCAGCGCCGCCCGGCTCACGTTGATGACGCCGAACAGGTTGGTCTCGACCTGCGTGCGGAACTCGTCGTCCGGGAAGTCCTCCACCGAGCCCGTCGTCGCGTAGCCGGCGTTGTTGACCACCACGTCGAGCGACCCGAACCGGTCGACCACCGCCGCGACGGCTGCGCGGGCCGAGTCGGGCGAGGTCAGATCCAGGGCCAGGGTCAACAGCTCATCCGGGTACGCCGCGCGCAGGTCGCCCAGCGCGTCCGCCTGCCGGGAGGTCACCGCGACCCGGTCGCCCGCGGCCAGCGCCGCCTCGGCCAGGGCCCGCCCGAGGCCCTGGGAACCACCGGTGATCAGCCATGTCCGTACCATTGTGAGGTCTCCTGTCCGCTTCTGTGGTGTCTCAGCTCGGTCTCGAACTGCAACACGAACGTAGCACTAAGAACAGGGCCTGCCACGCCAGAGATGGTGATGTTGGGCATAACCGCGACTACCGCGTAAGATCCAGAGCACTATGAGAGCCGATGCCGCCCGCAACCTCGCCGTGGTCCTGCGTGCCGGGGCCCGGCTGCTGGCCGACGACCCGAGCACCCCGCTGTCAGCGATCGCCAGCGCGGCCGGGGTCGACCGCACCACCGTCCATCGCCGCTTCGCCAACCGGGAGGCCCTGCTCAGCGCGGTCTTCGAGGCCAAGCTCGACTCCTCCGAGCGGGTCCTCGACGAGGCCCGGCTGACGGCGGCGCCGGTGGCGGTCGCGCTGCACCGCTACGTCGAGGGGATCATCCCGGTCAGCCGCGAGTGGCCGGTCGACACCCGCCGGATGATGCGCGACGACCCGGCTGCCACCCGCCGGGCGGGGGAGCAGAGCGCGCGGCTCGACGCTTTCGTCCAGCGCGCGGCCGACGAGGGCCTGCTCCGCGACGACGTCCCACCGGCCTGGGCCCGGGCGGTGCTCGACCGGCTGGTGAGCACCATCGCGCACGACTTCCCCGACCTGCCCGCGCCCAAGGCGGCCGACCTGGTCGTCGACACGTTCCTGCGCGGGCTCGGCTAGCTGTCCGTCGCGAACTCGACCGCGGTCCGCAGGGTGTCCTGGGTGCCCTGCGCCCAGGCCTCGGGGTAGGCGTCCCGGTCGAACGTGGCGGCGCGGCTGGGCCAGGCCGGCACGTAGGCGCGCATCCACGCCGCGCCGCCGAACCTGCCGAGCTTGCGGGCCGCCGCCGCGAGTCGCACCGCGCGTTCGGCGGCGCCGCGGCGGTCGGCGATGTCAGCCAGCGCCCGCAGGTAGAGGGCGGCGCCGGCCTCGTCGCGGGCCGACGCGGAGACCCGCAGCCCGGCCTGGAGTTGGCCGTCGGCGCTGTCGAGGTCGCCGGCCGACGTGTTGGCGACCGCGAGGCTGTAGAGCGCGACGACCTCGCCCAGGTAGTCGTCGGTCTTGCGGGCGACCCGCAACCCGTCGTAGAACTGCTCGACCGCGGCCGGGTGGTCGCCGTCGTTGAGCGGCACCAGGCCGAGCCGGGTGTAGTAGAGCGCGGCCATCCACTCCTCGCCGAGTCGCTCGCCGATCTCCTTCGTCTCGCCGAGCAGTGCGCGGGCCTCGTCGTAGTCGCCGCGTTCCAGCGCTAGCTGGCCGAGCATGCCGGCCGCCCGGGCGGTGACGTCGCCGTCGTCGTACTCCCGCAGCATCTCCAATGCCCGCTCGAGCTTCTCCTTCGCGGGGGCCGCGTCGCCGCTGAGGAAGGCGATCGCGCCGTCGCCGAAGAGCACGTTCGCGTGCGCCCGCGGCGGCATCTCGGCGGCGTGTTCGAGCAGCCGTTGGACGGTCCGGGCGGCTTCGTCGACGTGGCCCCGCAGCCACCAGAGCTGCCACAGCAGCCAGGCCAGCCGGACCGCGTCGACCCACTGCTCGGTGTCGATGAGCCAGCTGATGGCGGCGCGGAGGTTGTCGTGTTCGGCCTCCAGCCGGTCGACCGCGGCCGGGTCGGTGGAGCTTCGGCCGATCGGCGGCGCGCTGCGCACGGCGGTTTCGACAAAGTGCCGGGCGTGCCGGCTATGGGTGTCGTCCCAGTCGCCGGCCTCGCGGAGCCGTTCCAGGGCGTACTCGCGGATGATCCCGAGCATCGTGAACCGGGTCTCGCGTTCGCGCCGCGCCGGGGTGACCAGGCTGCTCTCGACGAGCGCCCCGAGCGCCTCCAATTCGGCATAGCGCTCCGCGAAGCCGGCCACGGCGTCGATCCCGGCGAGGTCGAACCCGCCGGCGAAGACGCCGAGCCGGGCGAACAGCCGCTGCTCGTCGGCGGGCAGAAGCTGATAGCTCCAGGCGATGGTGTCGCGCAGGGTGCGCTGGCGGGCCGGCAGGTCGCGGGCGCCGCCGGTCAGCGTTCCGAGCCGGCTGGTGAGGCGGTCGAGCAGCGCCCGGGGCGTCAGGATGCGGACCTTGGCGGCGGCGAGCTCGATCGCGAGCGGCAGGCCGTCGAGCCGGCGCACTATCTCGACGATCGCGGCGGCGTCGTCGGTGCCGATCCGGAAGTCGCCGCGGACCGCCCGGGCGCGCTCGACGAACAGCAGGGCGGCGCCGTCGCGGTGCACCGCCGCCACCGGGTCCTCGGCCGGATCGGGAATCGACAGCGGTGGCACCTCGTAGACGTGCTCGTAGGTCAGCCGCAGCGGCACCCGGCTGGTGACCAGCACGGTGACACCGGGGGCGGCGTCGAGCACGGTGCCGATCATCGACCCGGCCTCGGCCAGGTGCTCCATGTTGTCGACGATCATGAGCAGGGAGCGGTTGCGCAGGTAGGCCACCACGTCCTCGACGGCCGACCGGTTCGGCATCGTCCGCAGGCTCAGCGACTGGGCCACCGCGGCGGCGACCAGGTTGGGGTCCGAGAGCGTGGACAGGTCGGTGAACCGCACGCCATCGGAGAAACTGCCGCGCAGCGTCGCACCGAGCTCGGTCGCGAGCCGGGTCTTGCCGACACCGCCGGGGCCGGTCAGGGTCACCAACCGCACGTCGTCGTCGGTCAGCAGGTCGCGTAGCGCGCGCTGCTCAGCGCGCCGGCCGAGCAGCGGGTTCGGCGGCACCGGCAGCACGGCGCGGGGGAGGTCGTCGGCCGGCAGCGGGTCTGCCGCTCCGCCGCTGCCGGGTCCGAAGCGTTCGGTCAGCAGCAGCGCGATGTCGTCGCCGACCACCTCGCCCAACTCGTCGGCCGAGCGGAACTGCCGGTAGCTGACCCGGGCGTCGGACCGGATCCGGTCGAGCAGTGCGTGCAACCGGGGGTCGCGGTCGGGTGCCGGGGTCTTGACGTAGATCAGCTTCGGCAGGTCGCCGGCGGCCTGGAACTCGTCGTCGACGCCGGAGATCTCCGCGTCGGACCCGGCCGCGCCGTAGCTCTGCCAGTAGATGCCGATGAAGAGCTGGCTCTGCTCGAGGTAGGCCTGGAGGACGTCGCGCGGCGGGTGTGGCCGCGCGCCCAGCTCGAACATCACCGGCACCAGCCGCATCCGGACGATCGCGTCGCGGACGGCCAGCCGCTCAGGTTCGAGCTCCTCCAGAGTCGACGAGACGAAGACCCGCAGCCGGTGGTCCGGCGCGCCCGAGCTTTCCATGAAAAGCCATCACATCCCCCGCTACCGGTATAAACCTAACTCAGCTCGGGGGCGGCGACCATGGAGGTTGTGGCGTGGCGGCCTGTTGGCCTGTTGGCCGGTTGGCTTGCTGGCCGCCACGCCGGGGTTGGGGCTAGCCCGCGGTGCAGGACCGGATCTGTGGTCGGGCGCTGCTGTTGCCGTTGAACATCGTGGTGAAGCCGAACGTGTTGCCGCTGCCGTTGGACCGCATGGTCATCACGTTGCCGCTGCTGTCCCAGGTCGCGGTGCCGTTCCAGATCGTGACCACCTTCTGCGGCGCTGTGATGGCCACCACCACGGCCCAGGTGCTGGCGCCGCTGACGGTCACCGAGGTGTTGTAGCGGTCACCCCAGACGTTGGGCGTGGTCGCCGTGGCGGTGCAGGACCCGCCGCCCGGGGGTGGGGTCGTCGGGGGTGGGGTGCTGCCGCCGTCGGGTGCGACCGCGCGGCCGGTCGACGAGGAGATCATCCCGGGGCACAGGTTGCGGCTGGTCAGGTTGGCCATGATCTGCGGGATCGCGTCGCGGGTGGTCTGGAGCCCGTCGTGCATCAGGATGACCTGGCCGGCCTGCAACCGCCCGGCGTTGGCGACGATCGTGCTGACGCTGGCGCCGTTCCAGTCCTGCGAGTCGACGTCCCAGATCACCTGGCGCATGCCGAGCGACGAGGCCACCGACTGGAGGGTCGAGTTGGTCTCGCCGTAGGGCGGCCGGAACAGCACCGGCCGGGTGCCGGTCGCCGACTGGATCGCCGTGCTGGTCTGCGACAGGTCAGACTGCATCTGCGCCTGGCTCATCGTGGTCATGTGCGCGTGGCTCCAACTGTGGTTGCCCACCCACATGCCGGCCGCGACCTGCGCCTGCGCCGCCGACCGGTTGTTCTGCGCGTTCTGGCCGATGTTGAACATGGTCGCGCGTACGCCGTTGTTGCGCAGCACCGTCAACAGCGCGCTCGTGCTGCCGGTCGGCCCGTCGTCAAAGGTCAATCCGACGTAGCCGTTACAGGTAGCGGCGCTGGACGGTGCGGCGACGGCAACACCGCCGATCGCGACGGCGGTGGCGACGACGGCCAGCCGGATCACGTGCCTGAGGGACATACCGGTGGTCCTCCTTCGGTTTGTCTCCGCTCGGCCCGCGGGGGTATGGATAGGCCGTGGCCGATGTTTCAGGGTCATTACATCGACGTCAACGAGTTTCGAAACGCGTGAATGGCCAAGCTTCGCGATATCTCGGTTGAAGCTCGAGGGGACCGTGCCTACGGTGCGGTGATGCTGCCACGAGTGCTCACCGTGACCTACGACGCGCGCGATCCGGAACGGTTGGCCAGGTTCTGGGCGGGAATGCTCGGCCGGGAGGTCATCGAGGATGCCGGCGGTCTGCTCCTCCCTGGCGACGACACCCAGCCGGGCCTGCGGGTCGCCCGTGGCGACGCGGAGATGGTGCGGCCGAACCTCATCCACCTGCACCTGACCAGCACCACTCTCGACGACCAGCAGCAGACGGTGGCGAAGATCCTCGAGCTCGGCGGCAGCCACCTCGACGTCGGGCAGCTCCCGGAGGAGGGGCATGTCGTGCTGGCCGACCCCGAGGGCTACGAGTTCGACGTGATCGAGCCCGGCAACAACTTCCTCGCCGGCACGGGCTTCCTCGGCGAGCTGGCCTGCGACGGCAGCCGTGCGGTCGGCGTCTTCTGGAGCGAGGCGCTGGGCTGGCCACTGGTCTGGGATCAAGACGAGGAGACCGCGATCCAATCCCCACACGGGGGTACGAAGGTCGCCTGGGGCGGCCCACCCTTGGCCGAGCGCGAGGGCCGCAACCGGCAACGCTTCGAGGTCGCGGTGGCCGCGGACGACCTGGCGGCGGAGGTCGACCGGCTGGTCGCCCTCGGTGCGAAGCGCCTCGGTCCGGCGGAGCTGGCCGACCCCGACGGCAACGAGTTCAGCGTGACCGCGCGCTGACCATGGGCGGCGCCCGCCTCCGACGGCAACGAGTTCAGCGTGACATCGCGCTGACCATCGCCCTCGCGGGCGTCTTGCGCACATCGGCGGCGCCCGCCCCCGACGGGATGGCGTTCGGGTGGCCATCCCCGGCATGGAGTCGCGCGGGGCCGTCGTGCGGTCGATCGGGGCGTCGGTCATGAAGCCACGATCGCCGGGCCCTGGCCGCGGAACAACGCAAGAAATCGAACCGCCGATTAAGCCAGCGGTTATCGTGCGAGCCCCGGAAGGCCCAGACCGTGGCGGGTGGGCAGGCCCCCGGCGAAGGGGCCTGCCCACCCTGGCCGTCAGGGCGCCCAGGGCGCCGCGAAGTTCCAGGTGCTGTCGGCCGTCCACGAGGTCGGCGAGTTGTAGGCGGCGCCGCCCGCGCCGTTGGAGAGCCACACCTCCGAGTTGTAGTGGCGCAGGTAGGAACCCCGGAAGTTCCAGGACTCCAACGACACACCCGAGCCGGTCAGGCCGGTCCGGGCGCACCACGTCGCGTCGGCTCGTAGCAGCGCCGAGCCGTCGTTGACCGAGTTCTGCACGCGGGAGTTGGCGTGGCGGAGGAACTGGCCCGGGAAGTTGACCGACTCGAACGAGTAGCACGACGCGTCGGCCAGGCCCGCCCGGACCGTGTAGGTCGCGTCGTTCTTCAGCAGTGCCGGCGACGCCGACGTGACCACCTCGGTGTAGGCCAGGCTGTTCTGATGCCGCAGGTAGCGGTTGGTGAACCCAGGCGTGGTCACCTGGAGCGACCGGCGCTGGTTGACCGGCAGCGACGTCGGCGCCAGCACCGGCAGCGACCGGGACGCCGCGATCAGGGACTGGTTGGCCGCCCGCACCCGGGCCTGGTCCATCTTCACGACCTGCCGGTCGTAGGTGACGAAGCCGTTCAGCTCGCCCTCCAGGTCGGTGATCTCGGTGTAGATCGCCGCCGACAGGCCGCGGCCCAGCATCAGGTTCTGCACGCCGGCCACCAGGCCGACGTAGCGGTCGGTCAGTGCGGTCGCGTTGGCCTGCCACTCGTAGGCGAAGAAGCCGCCGCTCGGGCTCCACTCGTGACCGGGCGTGTGCAGGCCCAGGCCGCCGAACTCGCCGAGGACCGCGATCCGGGACGAGGCGAGCGGGGAGTCCGGGCCCAGATACATGTGCCAGTCGTCGATGTCGCCGTTGCCCGGGTTGCCCAGCGACTGGCAGCAGTTATAGCCACTGTGGACATTGACCAGCCGGGTCGGGTCCTGGTTCTTGATGTTCTGGCCGACCCGCTGGGTGTCGGCCAGCGACCGCTCGCCCCAACCCTCGTTGTAGGCGGTGTACGCGATCACCGCGGGCGACGACCGGTGCTCGTCGACGATCTCGCGCGCCTCGGTCTCGAACTGGGCCTGCTGCGCCGCGTTGGCGTCGATGTTCTGCGCGGTCAGCGACGGCACGTCCTGCCAGACCAGCACGCCCAGCCGATCGGCGTGGTAGAACCAGCGCTGCGGCTCCACCTTGATGTGCTTGCGCACCATGTTGAAGCCCAGGTCCTTGTGCTTCTGGAGGTCGAAGGCGAGTGCGGCGTCGGTCGGCGCCGTATACACGCCGTCGGGCCAGAAGCCCTGGTCGAGCGTGCCGGTCTGGAACACGAACTGGCCGTTGAGCAGTGGCCGCCGCACCCCGTTGACCAGGCCGGTGCTGATCTCCCGCATGCCGAAGTAGTGAATGGTCTGATCGACCTGGGAGCCGGACCCGTTGCGCAGTGTCACCCGCAGGTTGTAGAGGAACGGGTCGTCCGGCGACCAGCGGCGCGCGTTGGGCACCGGCACGGCGAACTCGGTGAAGCCACCGGCGGCAGTGCCAACCACCGACGACCCGTTCAGTGCCTCGGCCAGCACCGAGTGGCCGGTGACCGTGCCGCGGGTGAACACTCGTACCCGAATGGTGTTCGTGGAAAGCGACGGCGTCAGGTCGACCGAGCTGATCGACGCCGCCGGGGTCGGTTCGAGCCACACCGTCTGCCAGATGCCCGAGCTCGGTGTGTAGAAGATGCCGTTCGGCGTCTTGGTCTGCTTGCCGATCGGCTGGAGGCTGCCGTTCTGCCGGGTGTCGCTCGGGTCCCAGACCTTGACGACGATCTCGTTCGTGCCGCCGTTCAAGGCAGGAGTGATGTCGAACGTGAACGCGTCATAGCCGCCGGTGTGCCCGCCGATCAAACTTCCGTTGACCCAGACCGTGGTCTGCCAGTCGACAGCGCCGAAGTTGAGCTGCACCCGACGCCCCGACCAGCCCGCCGGCACCGTGAACGTGCGCCGGTAGAACAGGTAGTTGCGGTTGTCGTTGGCCGCCCGCATCACTCCCGAAAGCGCCGACTCGACCGGGAATGGCACGTTGACCCGCTCCGGCAACGTGGTGTTGAACTGCGGTGCATCGTCGGTCGCCGACTGGCGCAACTGCCACTCGCCGTTGAGGTTCTGCCAGTCGGGTCGGGTCATCTGCGGCCGCGGATACTCGGGCAAGGGGGTGCCGTTCAACGCCTGCGCGGTCCAGGGCGTGGTGAGCGGCGGCGGTTTGGCCGGTGCGGCCTCGGCGGCGCCGGGCGCCACAAAACAAGAAACCAAGGCCAATAGAGCGACGACGGCGGTACGACGGGACGGGTTCATACCAACTCCGTTTCTAGAGGATGCGCCAGTTGTGGTCGGCGGTGCCGTTGTCGGCGAACTGCTCGACGTTGGCCGAGTCGGCCGTCGACATGGCGTGCACGGCGAGCACCTTGCCGCTGTTCTGGTTCTGGATCCGCAGCAGGCCGGGACCGCCGGCCAGCACCCGCAACCGCCAGCGGTGGTCGGCGGTGCCGGTGTCGTCGTATTGCACGATCTGGGCCGAGTCGGCGGTGGACATGCCGGCGACGCCGAGCACCTTGCCGGAGTTCTGGTTGCGGATCCGGAACCACGGCGCGACATCAGGTATGAAAGACCAAATATGATCGACTGTGCCGCTGTCGGCGAACTGCTGCACCCGGGCGGAGTTGGCGGTCGACATGTTCTCCACCGCGAGCACCTTGCCCGAGTTCGCGTTCTGGAGCTTCACCGCGCCATCGGGGATCAGCCGCCAGTCGTGGTCGGCCGCGCCGTTGTCGTCGAACTGGGTGACCTGAGCCGAGTCGGCGGTCGACGCGCCGGATACCGCGAGCACCTTGCCGCTGTTGCCGTTGCGCAGCCGCAGCCAACCGTCGCCGGTGTCGACCAGCACCCAGCGGTGGTCGGCCGAGCCGACGTCGTCGTATTGCTGCACCCGCGCGCCGTTGGCCGTCGACATGTTCTCGACGGCCAGCATCTTGCCGGAGTTGACGTTCTGGAGCTTGACCGCTCCGCCGCCGGCGTCGACCAGCCGCCATAGGTGGTCGGCGGTGCCGTTGTCGGCGAACTGCACGACGTTGGCCGAGTTGGCCAGCGACATACCGGCCACCCCGAGCACCTTGCCGGAGTTGCGGTTCTGGACCCGGAACGCGGCACCGGGCCGCTGCCACGGCCGGGTGCCGCCGGTGACCGGGAACGAGGTGATCCGCAGCCGGGCCGCGCCCATCGGGATCAGCGTGACCGCCTCGACCGGCGTGCTCGCCGCCACCGGGCCGTCCTGCAACGGCGTCACCACTCGCTGCGCGTCGGCCTGCCAGGCGTCGATCCGCTGCGCGCTGGTGGTGATCCGGACGGGCGCGTTGACGACGGTGAACGGGTCGGCCACCGAGCCGGCGTTGGTCACGGTGAGCGCGGCCCCGGGCACCAGCCCAAAATTCCAGGGCGATCCCGCGTGTACGTCGTACTCCGGGAACTGATCGGTGCCGCCGGTGCGTACCCAGTTCTCGGTTATCCGCAGTGAGAACGCCAACGGTCCGTAGTGGACGGACGCGGCATTGTGCTGCCCCGGCCAGGATCGCACGGTGGCCGTCATCGGCAGCCGCAGCGTCACCGTGTCGTTGGCCGACCAAGTGCGGTTGATCGTGGCGAACCGCGGCCCGGCCCCCGAGGCCACCAGCGCGCCGTTGACCCGCAACTCCGGCGCCGCACACCAGCCCGGGATCCGCACCAGGAACGGGAACGCGACCGGGGCGGGCGTCGACACGCGGAAGGTGACGGTGTCGGCGAACGGGTAGGAGGTTGTCTCGGTGATCGTGACCGTGGTGCCGGCGCCGACCCGGGCGGTCACCGTCGAGGGCCCGAGCAGTGCCGCGCACAGGCCGCCGTCGCCGGTGGCGAGCCACATCTCGGTGACGTATCCGGGCCAGCCCATCCCGTAGTTGTGCGGGCAGCAGCGGTATTGGTCGACGCCGGCCCGGTAGGACTGCATCGCGAACCCGTTCTGGAACTGGCCGAGCGTCTTCGCCGTGTTGTCGAGGTCGACGACGTTGGCGCTGGTCACGTAGTGGATCGCGCGACCTGAGGGATCGAGTGCGGCGGGCAACGAGTTGACCGCGAGGTCTTCGGCGCGGTCGGCCCACACCGGGTCGCCGGTGATCCGGGTCAGGATCTCGTGGCTGAGCAGATATTCCACGATCCCGCAGGTCTCGAACCCCTGCCGCGGGTCGGTGAAGCCGGGCCGGATGTTCTCGTCGCCGGCGAAGCCGCCGCCCGGGAACTGCCCGTAGTCGCGCTGCACCTGGTCATAGAGCGTGTAGGTGGCCGTGCGGTCGGCCGCGTCGCCGGAGAGCACCCAGTATTGCGCCGGCTCGCGGAAGCCCTGGGTGATGTTGACGTTGTGCGGGTTCGGCAGGCCGTGCCGCCAGTCGGCCGAGTTGGCGTGGATCTTCCGCACCAGGTCGAGCAGGAACGCGTCGCCGGTGCGGTTGTAGAGCCAGTAGACGACGTCGATCGTGTCGCCCCAGCGCCAGGTGCCCCAGCCGTCGCGGAACACCGCCGCCGGCTGGGCGTTGGCGTAGCCGAAGAACCGGGTCAGGAACGGGGTGACCCGGGTGTCGCCGGTGAACTCCGCGTGCGACCGCAGCGCGTGCAGCATCGGCATGTGCGGCCAGAGGTCGGCGTGCCCGTTGAGCGAGGTGCGCAGCGCTGTCGGTCCGAAGAAGCCATCAGCGGATTGGGTACGCAGCACCGCGTCCATCCAGCGCTGCGCTTCCGACAGCACCGTGGCGTCGCCGGTGACGTAGCCGAGTTCGACGTAGCCGCGGAGCCAGTAGGGCACCTCCTCCCAGCCGCCGAGAGCCGGGTTGGTCCAGCCGGTGGCGTCGAAGCGGAGGAAATGCGAGGTCGCCGCGTACTGTCCACACAGCCCGGTGACCTGTCGCGACAGTTGGGTGGCGAGCCAACCCTGGGCGCGCACGGCGCCGGGCGGCAGCCGCAGGAAGGCGGCCGGGCGCAGCGGGGCGCGGTTGATGGGATATTGCGGTGCGGCGAATGCGGGTGCGGCCAGCAGCGAGCCGCCGGCAGCACCCAGCCCGGCCGCGAGCAGCCGGCGTCGGTCGAGGGGCATCGGCCCTCCTGACGGTCCGAAACGGTTTCGTAACGGCGCTTGACATGACATCGATAGCCGGCTGTATAACGTTATAGAGCCCCATCGACCTCTCAGTCAATGGGTGACCGTCAATATCTGCGTCTCCATTGCACCGCCCGCTACCGCGCAAGAGGAGATCTGACATGACCGCACGGAGGCGCGCTGCCGCGCGCACCGCAATCGTCCTGCTCACCACCGCCGCACTGGCCGTGGCCTGCGCCAACCCCGAGGAGGAGACCCCGTCGCCGGCCGGCAGCGGCGGCGAGCAGGTGGTCGCCACCGGCGCGCCCACCGGGGCCGGCTGCTCGCTGTCGCAATACGGTGCCGAGAAGCTCGACCTGAAGAACGCCATCGTCGGCTTCTCCCAGTCGGAGAAGGAGGCCAACCCGTTCCGGATCGCCGAGACCCAGTCGATCCGCGACGAGGCCGCCAAGCTCGGCGTCAAGGAACTCAAGGTCACCAACGCCCAGTCGCAGCTCTCGAAGCAGATCGCCGACATACAGGACCTGCTCAACCAGGGTGCGCAGTTCATCATCGTGGCGCCGCTCAACTCCGACGGCCTGGAGCCCGCGTTGCAGGCCGCGGCGGCCAAGAAGGTGCCGGTGCTGACCATCGACCGCAAGGTCAACGCCACGCCGTGCAAGGACTACCTGGCGTTCCTCGGCTCCAACTTCGTCGAGCAGGGCAAGCGCGCCGCCGACGCGATGATCAAGGCAACCGGCGGCAAGGGGAAGGTGGCGATCCTTCTTGGTTCGTCCGGAAATAACGTAACTACTGACCGGACCAAGGGCTTCGTCGACCAGGTCGCCGCCCAGGCCCCCGGCCTGACCGTCGTCGCGCAGCAGACCGGCGACTTCGCCCGCGACAAGGGCCAGCAGGTGATGGAGCAGATCATCTCCAGCAACCCCGACATCACCGGCGTCTACGCGGAGAACGATGAGATGGCCCTCGGTGCCGTCACCGCATTGACCGCGGCCGGCAAGAAGCCGGGCAAGGACGTCAAGATCGTCTCCATCGACGGCACGCGCAACGCGGTGCAGGCCATCGTGGAGGGCACCATCAACGCGGTGATCGAGTCCAACCCGCGGTTCGGCCCGCTGGCGTTCAAGACGGCGCAGGACTTCTACAACGGCACGGCGATACCGGAGAACGTGATCATCTCCGACCGCGAGTACGACTCGGCCAACGCACAGGCGTCCGTGGCGAGCGCGTACTGAGATGACTCCAGTGCTCGAGGTTCGCGCGGTCACCAAGCGCTTCCCTGGCGTCCGCGCGCTCGACGCGGTGGACATGGCGGTTCTCCCCGGCGAGGTGCACGCCCTCGTCGGGGAGAACGGCGCCGGCAAGTCCACCCTGATCAAGGTGCTCACCGGCGTCTACCGGGCCGACGAGGGCGAGGTGCACTACCGCGGGGAGCCGGTCAGCTTCGCCCGGCCGCTCGACGCCCAGCGCGCGGGGATCTCCACGATCTACCAGGAGGTCAACCTCATCCCGCTGATGAGCGTGGCGCGCAACCTGTTCCTCGGCCGGGAGCCGCGTACCCGATTCGGTCTGCTCGATATCGGTCGGATGAACCGCGACGCGGGCGAGACGCTGGGCCGCTACGGCATCGACGTCGACGTCACCCGGCCGCTGCGCTCGACCAGCCTCGGCACCCAGCAGATGGTCGCGCTGGCCCGCGCCGTCGCGATCGACGCCAAGGTGCTGGTGATGGACGAGCCGACCTCGTCGCTGGAGCCGCGCGAGGTGCGCACCCTCTTCGACGTGGTCCGCCGGCTGCGCGAGCAGGGCCTGGCCGTGGTCTACGTGAGCCACCGCCTGGACGAGCTCTACGAGCTGTGCCAGCGGGTCACCGTGCTGCGCGACGGCCGGGTGGTGCACACCGGGCCGCTCGAAGGCCTGGCGCGGCTCGCGCTCGTCTCCCACATGCTCGGTCGCGACATCAGCCAGGTCCGCCGCGAGGGCCTGACCGGCTTCACCGGCGACCACGCGTTGGCCGACGGCGAAACCCCGGTGCTGCGGGTCGAGGGCCTGACCAAGAGACACCAGTTGCACGACGTCTCGTTCGACGTGCGCGCCGGCGAGGTGACCGGGCTCGGCGGCCTGCTCGGCTCCGGCCGCTCGGAGACCGCCAAGGCGATCGTCGGGGCGCTGCCGCTCGACGAGGGCACCGTCACCGTCAACGGCAGAAGGCTGCGCCGCCTGTCGCCGGCCGCCGCGATCCGCGCCGGGATCGCGCTGCTGCCCGAGGACCGCAAGGCCGAGGGCATCATCCCGGACCTGTCCGTACGCGAGAACATCGTGCTCGCCGCCATGCCCCGGCTGGCCCGGGCCGGGATCGTCACCCGGGCGAAGCAGGACGCGATCGTCGAGACGTTCATGACCCGGCTGCGGATCAAGGCGGCCGGCCCCGAGCAGCGGGTCGCCGAACTGTCCGGCGGCAACCAGCAGAAGGTGCTGCTCGCCCGCTGGCTCTGCCTGCATCCCAAGGTGCTGCTGCTCGACGAGCCGACCCGCGGCATCGACGTCGGTGCCAAGGCCGAGGTGCAGAAGCTGGTCGACGAGCTCGCTGCCCAGGGTCTCGCGGTCGTGCTGATCTCGTCTGACCTGGAGGAACTGGTCGAGGGCGCCGACCGGGTGGTCGTGCTGCGGTCCGGCGCGGTGGCCGGCGAACTGGTCGGCGACGAGGTCACCGAAGACGCCATCCTGGCCACGCTGGTCGCGCCGTGACGACCATGACCGCACCGACCCGGACCCGCTACGTGCAGGACTTCGGTGTGTACGCCGCCGTCCTCGTACTCCTGCTGTTCAACGCGCTCTTCACCGACAACTTCCTCGACCTGGCCAACCTGCGCACCCAACTCGTGCAGGTGGCCCCGGTCGTGATCGTCGCGCTGGGCATGGCGCTGGTGATCGGCAGCGAGGGCATCGACCTGTCGGTCGGCTCGGTGATGGCGCTGGCCGCCGCGGTCATCCCGCTCTACCTCGGCTCCGGCATGTGGGTGGCGATCGCGATGGCCCTGCTGGCCGGCGCCGCCGCCGGCGCACTCAACGGCACGCTGGTCGCGGTCGTCAACCTCCAGCCGATCGTGGCGACGCTGGCGCTGCTGGTCGCCGGCCGGGGCATCGCCCTGGTGCTCGCCGACGGCCAGCTCAAGCAGATCCGCAACCCCGACCTGCTGGCGCTCGGCCGCGACCAGGTGGCCGGGCTGCCGGTGGTGGTCTGGATCGCGATCCTGCTCGCCCTGGTGGTCGGCGCGGTCGTGCACCGCACCACCTACGGGCGGCAGCTCGTCGCGGTCGGCGGCAACCGGGCGGCGGCCCAGCTCGCCGGCCTGCCGGTGCGCCGGGTACTCATTGTTACCTACGTCCTGTGTGGAGTCTTCGCCGCGCTGGCCGGCGTGCTGGCCACGGCCCGGCTGACCGCGAGCGACCCGTCGGCGATCGGCAACCTGATGGAGCTGTCGGCGATCACCGCGGTGGTGGTCGGCGGCACCCCGCTGACCGGCGGCCGGATCCGGGTGCTCGGCACGGTCGCCGGGGCCTTGCTGATGCAGCTCCTGCGGGCCACGCTGATCAAACACGACCTGCCGGACTCGACGGCCCAACTGGTGCAGGCGGCGATCATCCTGGTCGCGGTCTACGTGGCCCGGCAGCGGAGGACGACATGACGGCGGTGGCGGAGCAGTCGCAACAGGTTCCGGTCGCCCGGGTCGCGACCAGCGAACGGCTGGCCGCGCTGGCACAGCGGCACGGCGCGCTCGCCGTACTCCTGCTGGCTCTGCTGGTTTCTTCCCTGACCTTCGATGCTTTCGCGTCGTTCGACAACCTGGCCGGCATCGCGATCCAGTCGTCGTTCCTGGTGATCGTCGCGCTCGGGATGACCTTCGTGATCATCGGCGGCGGCATCGACCTGTCGGTCGGCTCGGTGTTCGCGCTCGGCGGCGTGCTCGCGGCGTGGGCCAGCCAGTGGGGCATGGTGGCCGCGCTGGTCGCGCCGTTGCTCGTCTGCGGCGGGATCGGCCTGCTCAACGGCTTGATCATCGCCCGCACCGGCCTGGCGCCGTTCATCGTGACGCTGGCCAGTCTGCTCGGCGCGCGGGGCCTGTTGCTGGCAATCACTTCCGAGGGGGCAACCACCTACCTCGTACCCCGTGACGCTGTTTTTCTTGATCTGGGTCGGGGCACGTTGTGGGGCCTGGGCTATCCGGTGTGGATCGCGGTGGCGCTGTGTGCCCTCGGCGGCCTGTTGCTGCAACGCACGGGCTATGGGCAGGCGGTGTACGCCGTCGGCGGCAGCGAGGACGCCGCGTCGCTGATGGGCCTGCCGGTGGCCCGGGTCAAAACGCTGTCCTACCTGCTGAGCGGCCTGCTGGCCGGCCTAGCCGGTTGTCTGAACGCGGCCAGGCTCGGCTCCGGCGTGACCATCCTCGGCGTCGGCATGGAGCTGGACGCGATCGCCGCGGTGGTCATCGGCGGCACCCTGCTGGTCGGCGGCGCGGGCACGATCAGTGGCACGCTGTGCGGCGTGCTCCTGCTCGGCGTCATCCAGAACGTGATCAACCAGATCGGCAACCTGACCTCGTCGATCCAGTCGGTGGTCAGCGGCGCGTTCCTGGTCGTGGTCGTCGTGACCCAGAGCTACCTCAGCCGGATCCGGCGGCTGCGATGAGTTTCGCCAAGGGAGTGCGCAGGTGGTCGTGAGCCTCAAGGAGATCGCCGCACGGGCCGGCGTCTCGCTGTCGACCGTGTCCAATGTAGTCAACGGCTACCGCCCGGTGGGCGAGGAGACCCGGCAACGGGTGCAGGACGCGATCGACGAGCTGGGCTACGCGCCCAATCTCAGCGCCCGCCACCTGCGCAGCGGCCGCACCGGCATCGTCGCCCTGGCCATTCCCGAGCTGAACAACCCGTACTTCGCCGAGTTGGCCGGCGCCGCGATCCGGGAGGCGGCCGGCTTGGGCTACACGCTGGTCATGGAGGACACGGCCGGAGAACGCGAGCGCGAGCTGATGGTGATCGACAACTCCCGCCGCCAGGTCGTCGACGGCCTGATCTTCAGCCCGGTCGCGGTCACCCGCGAGGAGGTCCTGGCCCGCGACCCGGCCACCCCGATGGTCCTGATCGGCGAGGGCGTCTACGACGTGCCACACGACCACATCGCCATCGACAACATCGCGGCCAGCCATGTGGCGGTGCAACATCTGGTGTCGCTGGACCGCTATCGGATCGCCTTCATCGGCGCCCAGGCCGGCGACCATCGGCAGTCGGCCCATTTGCGGTTGCGGGGCTATCGCGAGGCACTGGCGGGTGCGGGGTTGCCTTTTGACGCGGCGCTGGCCGCGCCGACAATGGCGTTCGGGCGAGCCGACGGCCTGATGGCAATGCGCGACCTACTGGCGCGGCGGCAGCCACCGGACGCGGTGTTCGCCTACAACGACCTGGTGGCGATCGGCGCCATGCGGGCGGTGGCGGAGGCGGGAATGCGGATCCCGGACGACATCGCGGTGATCGGCATCGACGACATCGAGGAAGGCCGCTTCAGCAACCCCACGCTGACCACGATCTCGCCGGACAAGGAACACATCGGGCGGTTGGCAGTGCAGGCGCTGGTAGCCCGCATCGAGGGCAAGCCGGTGCAGCCGCCCTACGACATCCAGCCACCGTTCCGGCTGGTCACCCGGGAGAGCACGCTCGGCGGCCGCCGCGCCGTGCGGCCATAGCCAATGTCGAAAGTTGCGGCCATCAATGAACCTGGAGCTATGCCCGACCTCGCAGCGCTCATCGTGCCCGCTGTCTCCGCTCTACTCGGCGTCGTCACTAGTCAGGTGTGGACTTCCCGGCAGGCGCGCACCGAGCGGGTGGAGCGCAACGAACAACGTCTGATGATCGATCGCAGGCAGGCCTTGGCCCGGTTTCTGGTCGCCCTGAATCGAGCTATCGACGAGACCCGAAATCGGGTTCGGACCGGCAACGATGCGGATCCTCGCGCGGGGCGCGACTTCGGGTGGGCCGATGCCTACGAACGCAAGTTGGAACTTCTCTTGCTGCTGCCCGAAGACGGCCGTGTCATGGTCGATGACCACATCGCCCGGGCCTACCGCTGGCGTGATGCCGCTCTTG
Organism: Asanoa ferruginea; assembly: GCF_003387075.1. Taxonomy (NCBI): domain Bacteria; kingdom Bacillati; phylum Actinomycetota; class Actinomycetes; order Micromonosporales; family Micromonosporaceae; genus Asanoa; species Asanoa ferruginea. Next base: position 7,793,032 of record NZ_QUMQ01000001.1, on the reverse strand, counting down.
CCACTTCGGACCTCGACGGAGTCCCTGTCAACGAGGACCTCATCCAGCAACTCCAGATCTGGACGGTTTACGCCGGCCTCGGTCGCCGCAACCCGCTCTCGCGCCGTCGTGATTAGCGCGGCCCAACCCCGATGAGCTAGGCCCACCGGGGTTCAGCCGTTCGCGTCAGTAGGTGACGCCTCCGCTCGGGGCCGGTGCGCCGCCCTTGGCGGTGATGGCGTTGCCGGCTGGGTTGACGGTCCACCACAGGGCGCCGAAGGCGTTGACGCCCTGGCCGTTGGTCTGGCCTGGCGCCGTGTCTGCGATGAACTTGTAGAGCGGATGGTTGTTGTACGTCGCCTGCTTCGTGTTGTCCTGCCGGTTCGACGTCGCGAGCTTGGCCGCGTCGACGCCGCTGCCGGCCACCACGGCACCGCCGGTGGTGAGTGGCGGCCACTGGGCCGCGCACGCGTCGTTGCAGGTCGACTGGTTGGTCTTGTCGGCGACGAACAGGTAGAGCGTGTTGCCCTGCTGATCGGTGAGATACGGCCCGTTGGGGCCGTTGCGGGTCTGCACGGTGACGCTGGCCGGTGGTGCGGCCTTCGCGTCGTTCGCGCTCGCCGTCGTGGCCGCCGTGGCACCCGTGATCACAAGTGCCGCACCGGCCACGCCCACTCCGAATTTTGTCCAGAAGCTTCTGGACCTTGTAGCCATGGCGCTGTCCTTCCCCCCGTGAACAGTTCCAAAGGCCGACGCTACGCCGGGTGCGTGTGGCAGGGGCAGACGTACATTGACATCAATCTGTTAAGGGTGTTTCCTATTAGGCACCCTGTCGGCGAGGGCAGCGCAATCCTGATGTCTCCAAGTGGAAGGACGCGCATGTCACGAGCAAGGATCGCCGGCATCGTCGCGCTGGGCGTCGCGGCCGCGGCCACCGCCTTCGCGTTGGCGCAACCGGCGTACGCCGCGAATGAACCGGTCAATGTCTGGCTCACCACCACCTCCGACGGCGGTGGGCGCACCGTCACCCGCGGGCTCCAGCAGCAGGCCGCCACGGCGTTCGCGGCGAGCAGCCCCGGCGCCACGCACACCATCACCGTCAACGAGAACACCCGCTACCAGACCTTCGAGGGCGCCGGCGCGTCGATCACCGACACCACCGCCTACCTGCTGCGCGGGGGAGCGGTCAGCGCGGCCACCCGCGACGCTGTGATGAGCAAGCTCTTCAGCCCGACCAACGGCATCGGTCTGTCCTTTGTGCGCAACCCGATCGGGGCGTCGGACCTGTCGCGACCGGGCAACGTCTCGCTCGACGACACCTGTTGCAACCTCAATGACTTCGGCGCCAACGGGTACGACACGAACGTGCGGCTGCTGACCCAACAGGCCAAGCAACTCAACCCCGCCCTGCGGGTCAAGGGTGTGCCGTGGAGCGCGCCGGGCTGGATGAAGGACAACCGCCGGATGGACCAGATGGGCTGGCTCAAGGCCGAGTACTACCCGATGTATGCCCAGTACCTGGTCAAATACGTGCAGTCCTACCAGGCCGCGGGCATCCCGGTGAACTACATCTCGGTGCAGAACGAGCCCAACTGCTGCCAGGCCGGCAACCCGCCCGCGATGACCTACCCGGGCATGAGCTGGAACTCGTCGGGCCTGCTCGAACTGACCAAGAACCACGTGATCCCGGCGTTCCGGGCCGCGGGGCTGTCGACCAAGGTGTTGGTGCACGACTGGAATTACGGCGACTGGGGCCAGATCGGCGCCGGGATCGTCTCCGACGCGACGCTGCGCAACGACCCGCTCTTCGGCGGGATCGCCTGGCACGGCTACAACGGCAGCCCGTCGGTCGGCTCGCAGGTGCACAGCCAGTACCCAGCGGTGCACATGTTCTCCACCGAGCACTCCGGCGGCACCTGGGTGGGCAACCAGCACAACGACGACATGAGCGACATCATCAACTACACCCGCAACTGGAGCGAGTCCGTCGTCAAGTGGAGCCTCGCGGTCAACCAGTTCATGGGCCCGCACAACGGCGGCTGCGGCACCTGCACCGGCCTGATCACTGTGCAGGAGGGCGGCGCGCGGGCCGGCCAGGTCGACTACACCATCGAGTACTACACGACCGGGCACCTCACCAAGTTCGTCCGGCCGGGCGCGCAGCGGATCGACTCGACCGCCAACGGCACCGTGCAGAACGTCGCCTGGCGCAACAGCGACGGGTCAAAAGCCTTGATCGCCCACAACGGGGGTACGAGCAGCCAGTCGATCAGGGTCGTCTGGGGCGGGCAGTCGTTCACCTACACGATGCCGGCGCGTACGACGGCGACGTTCACCTGGGCCGGCACCCCGGGCAGCGGGCCGACCGACCCGCCGCCGACCGGGCGGACCGGGCCGATCACCGGGCTCGCCGGGAAGTGCCTCGACGTCGCCGGTGCCAACAGCGCCGACGGCACGGCGGTGCAGATCTACGACTGCAACGGCACCGCCGCGCAGCAGTGGACGCTGGGCACCGACGGCACCGTGCGGGCGCTGGGCAAGTGCCTCGACGTGCGCGACAACTCGACCGCCAACGGGGCCCGGGTGCAGATCTGGACCTGCTCGGGCTCGGCCAACCAGCGCTGGACGGCGACCGCGGCCCGCGACCTCACCAGCGTCAGCGCGAGCAAGTGTCTCGACGTCGTCGACAACAACTCCGCCAACGGCACGCCGACCCAGATCTGGTCGTGCACCGGCGCGGCCAACCAGAAGTGGACGGTGCCCGCCGCGTGATCAGACATTGATGGACGTTGACTGATCGGACCTCTCGCCGTTAGCGTGGGGTCCGGTCAGTTAACAAACCAGACACAATGCGGCCATTCGGCGGTGGCCCGAAGGGAGAAAGACCCGATGGGTATCTCACGCCGATCCGTGCTCGCGGGCGCCGGTGCCACGGCCGCCGCGCTCGCCACCGCTCCTTCCACGGCCGCGGCCGCTGCCGCGGTCAGCCCGCCCGGCGATGTCGTCGGCAAGATCAGTGTTGGCTATCAGGGCTGGTTCGCCTGCCCGGGCGACGGCGCCCCGATCGGCGGCTGGTGGCACTGGAGCCGGGACCGGTTCCAGCCGCCGTCGCCGTCGAACACGACGATCGTGTCCTGGCCCGACATGCGCGAATACAACCGCGGTTACACCACCGCCTACCCGAATCTGGGCAATGGGCAGCCGGCGCAGCTGTTCTCGTCGTACGACGATCAGACCGTCGACACGCACTTCCGCTGGATGCAGCAGTACGGCTGCGACACCGCCGCGCTACAGCGGTTCAACCCGGTCTCCGGCGAGGGCCCGACGCGCGACGTGATGGCCCAGAAGGTGCGGGCGGCGGCCGAGCGCTACGGCCGCAAGTTCTACATCATGTATGACGTCACGAGCTGGACGAACATGCAGTCGGAGATCAAGACCGACTGGACGTCGAAGATGTCGGCGCACGTCGCGTCGCCGGCCTACGCCCGGCAGAACGGCAAGCCGGTGGTGTGCATCTGGGGGTTCGGGTTCAACGACTCGGGCCGCCCGTTCGCGCCGGGGCCGTGCCTCGACGTGATCAACTGGTTCAAGGCGCAGGGCTGCTACGTGATCGGGGGAGTGCCGACCTACTGGCGGCAGGGGATCAACGACTCGCGGGCCGGCTTCTCGGGCGTCTACCACGCGTTCAACATGATCTCGCCGTGGATGGTCGGGCGCACCGGTGACCTGGCCGGGCTCGACTCGTTCTACGCCAACGTCAACGTGCCGGACCAGGCCGACTGCAACGCGAACGGCATCGACTACCAGCCGTGCGTGATGCCGGGCGACCTGTCGTCGGGGGTCCGGCGGCACGGCGACTTCTACTGGCGACACATCTACAACATGGTCCGGGTCGGTGCGGCCGGGCTCTACGTCTCGATGTTCGACGAATACAACGAGGGCAACCAGATCGCCAAGACCTCGGAGACCCAGGCGATGACGCCGGCCGGCGCCAACATCCGCGCGCTGGACGAAGACGGCACGTTCTGCTCGTCGGACTACTACCTGCGGATCACCGCCGACGGTGGCCGGATGCTCAAGGGCCAACTCGCGCTGACGGCGACCCGGCCCACCCAGCCGGTCGCGGGCGGCCCGACCAACCCGCCGGTCGCAATCTACGGCTTCCGGTCGCGGGCCAACAACCTCTGGGTGCAGGCCGTCGACGCCGGCGCCGCGCCGCTGGTCGCCCGCGGCACCTCGATGGGCGCGTGGGAGCAGTTCGAGCTGGTCACGCTCAGCGGCGGCAACGTCGCGTTGCGGGCCCGGGTCAACGGGCGTTTCGTCTGCGCGGAGAACGCCGGCGCCAACCCGCTGATCGCCAACCGGGCGACGGCCGGTGGTTGGGAGACGTTCCGGCTGATCCGCAACGCCAACGGCACGGTGAGCCTCCAGGCGACGGTCAACGGCCGCTACGTCTGCGCCGACAACGGCGGCGCGGCCGCGCTCATCGCCAACCGCACCGCGATCGGCCCCTGGGAGCAGTTCGATCTAGCCACCCAATGAGCACGTCGTAGCATCGGCGGCGTGGCTGTCCAACCACGTCGCCGTCGCTAGGAGTTTTTTGTGGAAGTCGACCTGCCCCTCGACCAACTCACCGCCTACCGCTACGCGGAGCCCGAGCCGGCTGACTTCGACGAGTTCTGGCGACGCACGCTCGACGAGGCGGGCGGAGTGCCGGTCGCGGCCGAGTTCACGCCCTACGACTCGCTGCTGCGCACGGTCGACACCTTCGACGTGACGTTCGCCGGCTACGGCGGCGACCCGATCAGGGGCTGGCTGATCCTGCCCGCCGACCGCTCGGGTCCGCTTCCCACGATCGTCGAATACATCGGGTACGGCGGCGGCCGGGGCATCCCGCTCGACTGGCTGCCGTACGCCAGTGCCGGGTATGCGCACTTCGTGATGGACACCCGCGGGCAGGGCAGCACCTGGCGGACCGGCGACACGCCCGACCCGGCCCCGTCCGGCCCGCAGGCGCCCGGCTTCGTCACCCGCGGCATCCTCGACCCGCACGACTACTACTACCGCCGGCTCTACGTCGACGCCTACCGCGCGGTCGACGCGGCCCGGGCCCACCCGGACGTCGACCCGACCCGGATCGCGGTCACCGGCCGCAGCCAGGGCGGCGCGCTGTCGGTCGCGGTCGGCGGCCTACGCCACGACATCGCGGCGGCGATCCCGCACGTGCCGTTCCTGTCGGCCTTCCGGCGGGCGACGACGATCACCGACGCGGATCCCTACCAGGAGATCGTCCGCTGGTGCTCGACCCACCGGACGAAGGCCGACCAGGCGTTCGCCACGCTCGCCTACTTCGACGGCACGTCGTTCGCGTCCCGGGCGACCTGCCGCGGCTCGTTCTCGGTGGGGCTGATGGACCCGATCTGCCCACCATCGACTGTGTACGCCGCGCACAACGTCTGGGCCGGCCCGAAGGACATCACCGTGTGGCCCTTCAACAACCACGACGGCGGCGGCCCGGAAGACACGATCCGCACCATCAAGGTGCTGCGGGAGCTGTTCGGCTGACCCGCGGTCAGGGGAGGCCGCCACCGCAGCTGCTGCCCGTGCCCCAACTCCATGATGTGTCCGCGCCGCCGGGGCCCGTACCCTTGCCGCGCATTGTGCCTTTCGCGGTTTTGCGCTGTTCGTGAGCCATGCCGCGGATGGCGGCGCGGGCGGCGCTCCGCGGGTCCGCCGCCGTCCGCGCGGCGGCCCGCCGCCGGCCGATCACGACGACCGTCCCGCCGACCACCACGGCGAGCACTGCCAGCGCCAACACCCAACCGTCCATCGTGGCCTCCCCGTGTCCACTACCGACGGTAGGCGCGGGCGCAAGCGGGGAAACAGCGGTTATCCCGCCGTTACCTTCAGGCGGAGGGGACAGGTGTCCCCTCCGCCTGGCGGGAAATCAGCAGCGGGGCACGCCGGGGATGAAGCCGTCGTAGCCCGTGTAGACGTAGGCGTCCGAGATGAACCGGCCCGAGCCGATCCGGTCCCAGATGGTGCTCGTGCCGTAGGTGCCGGTGACCGAGGTGCCGTTGGTCTGGCACTGGATGGTCACGCCGGCGCCGTCGGCGACCGTGCCGACCGACGAGTAGGACGTGCCCGGGCCCGAGCGGACCGTGAGCGCCGTGCCGGCCGTGTTGACCGTGCCGTGGCCGGTGGTGCCGCCGGAGCAGGCGTTGTCCGACGTGTAGGTCTTCGTGCCCCAGTAGAGGGCCAGCGTGCCGTTGAACCGGGCCTGCACCGCGGAGCCGTTGAGGCGCTGCTCGTAGTGCAGGTGCGGGCCGGTCGAGTTGCCGGTCGTGCCGACGTAGCCGATCACCGAGCCGTAGCCGACCGACTGCCCGACCGACACGTTGAACCCGCTCAGGTGCGCGTAGTAGGTGGTGTAACCGCCGCCGTGGTTGATCCGCACGTAGCGGCCGTAGCTCGTGTCACCCAGATTGGTGACCACGTCGACGGTGCCGGGTGCGCTGGCGACGACCGGGTCGCCGTCGTCGTTGGTGCGGTTGAAGTCGACCGCGTTGGCCGGGCTATGGTCGCTGCGGGTCTGCCCCGACCACGCCTGCCCGCAGGGGAACGGCACCTTGAACGTGGGCGCCGCCAGTGCGGGTGCCGACGGCAACAGGAGGAAAGCGACACACGCGGCGCCGAGCAGGCGCCACCACCGGTGCTTCATACACGGACCTCCACTCAAATGAAGAAATACTTCAATGCGTGGATATGATCCTGGCAGAAAACTCCGTGAGGGGAAACATCGGCTGACGGTAGGTTGAACCCGTGCCCCCGCAGATCCCCCATGCCGATCCCGGGGTGCCGGACACACGGGGACCGTTCCGCTACATGTGGTGGCTGGTGCGCCGCCAACCCTGGCGGGTGCTGCGCGGTGCCGTGGTCGGCACCGCGTGGATGGTCGGCCTCGCCGTCCGGCCCTGGCTGATCTCCCGGGCGGTCGACGACGGCCTGCGCACCGGCGACCACCGAGCGTTGCTGTTCTGGGTCGGCACGATCGTGCTCTCCGGCCTGGTCCTGTCCTGGCTCGGCATCCAGCGCCACCGCACCATGACCTTCGTCCGCGAAGATGCCACCGCCCGCTCCGCCGAGGTGCTGCTGCGTCACCTGGCCCGCACCGGCAACTCGCTGACCCGCCGCATCGCGGCCGGCGAGGTCGCCACCGTCAGCGGCCGCGACATCGGCTACGTCTCGCAGGTGCTCACCTTCACCGGGCCGGGTGTGGGCGCGATCGTGGCGTACGCCGCGGTGGCGGTCGTGCTCTGGTCGGCAGCACCGACGCTGGCGGTGACCGTGCTGCTCGGCGTGCCGGCCGTGGTCGCCGTTGTCGCGCCGCTGCTGCGCCGGCTGGAGGCGGTCGAGACCGACTACCGCCGCAAGCAGGGCGCGCTCACGGCCCGCGCGGCCGACATCGTCGCCGGGCTGCGGGTGCTCTCGGGTGTCGGTGGCCGGGGCCTGTTCGCCCGCCGCTACGACCGCCGGTCGCAGGACCTGCGGGCCGAGGGCTACCGGGTCGCCGTCCCGCACAGCTGGATCGAGGCGCTCGGTGTCGCGATCCCCGGGCTGTTCCTCGCGCTGGTGGTCTGGCTGGCCGCCCGGCTGGCCGTCGCCGGCACGATCTCGGTCGGCGAGATGGTCGCCGTCTACGGCTACGTCGCGATTCTCGCCGTGCCCTGCTGGTTTCTGCTCGGCAGCGCGCACGACGTCATCCGTGGCCGGGTCGCCGCCCGGCGGATCATCGCGCTGCTCGCGGTGCGACCCGACCCGGCCGGTGGTCCCGAGACCGCCGACGCGCCGGCCGGCCCGGCCGACCTGCACGATCCCCACAGCGGGCTGACCGTCCCGGCGGGCCGGCTGGTCGCTGTCGCCGCCGACCACCCGGGCACGGCGGCGGCGCTCGCCGACCGGCTGGCCCGGTTCGTCGCCAGCGACGTCACCTGGGGCGGCGTGCCGATCGGGTCGGTCCCGCTGGCCGAGGTCCGCCGCCGGATCGTGGTCGGCGACCACGACGCCTACCTGTTCGCCGGCCCGCTACGGGAAACCCTCCGCGGCGCCGCTCCGCTCGAAACCGGCGCGGCTCCGGCGAAGACCGGCGCGGCTCCGCTCGAAACCGGCGCGGCTCCGCTCGCGACCGGCGCGGCTCCGGCGAAGACCGGCGCGGTTCCGCTCGAAACCGGCGCGGTTCCGCTCGCGACCGGCGCGGCTCCGGCGAAGACCGGCGCGGTTCCGCTCGAAACCGGCGCGGCGCTGGCCGGGACCGGCGCGGCCCGGGTCGAGACCGGCGTGCATGCGGCCGCCGCCGAAGATGTCGTCGACTCGCTGCCGGACGGCCTCGACACCGAGGTCGACACCCAGGGCCGCACCCTCTCCGGGGGCCAGCGGCAACGGGTGCGGCTGGCCCGCGCGGTGCTCGCCGACGCCGAGGTGCTGATCCTCATCGACCCGACCTCGGCCGTCGACGCGCACACCGAGGCCCGCATCGCCGCGCGGCTGCGCGCGGCCCGAGCCGGCCGCACCACCGTGCTGCTGGCCACCTCGCCCCTGCTGCTCGGCCAGGCCGACGAGGTCGCGTTCCTCGCCGGCGGCCGGGTCACCGCCACCGGCGGCCACGCCGACCTGCTCGCCCGCGAGCCCGGCTACCGGGCACTGGTCGCCCGCGACAGCGACGCGGAGGTGGCGGGATGAGCGGGCTACCGGTCGCCGACCGGGCGACCACCCGGCGGGCCACCCGCGACCTGGTCACCGGTGAACGCCGCTCGGTGCTCCTGGTGCTGCTGCTCCAGGGCGCCGCGGTGGCCGCCGGGCTGGCGGCGCCCCGGCTGCTCGGCGTCATCGTCGACGACGTGGTCGCCGGCAAGGGCACCGCCGCCGTCGACCGGCTGGCGCTCGCGATCATCGCCTGCACCGTCGTGCAGGGCGCGCTGCTGCGCTACGGGCAGCTCGTCGGCTACCGGCTGGGGGAGCGGGCCATCGCCCGCCTGCGCGAGCAGTTTGTCGCCCGCACCCTCAACCTGCCCACCGCGGTGGTCGAGCGGGCCGGCACCGGCGACCTCGCCAACCGCAGTTCCGTCGACGTGGCCACGGTCGGCACGATGGTCCGCGATGTCGTGCCGATCATGATGATCGCGTTCGTGCAGATCGTGCTGCTCTTCGGCGCCGTGTTCCTGATCGACCCGGTGCTCGGCCTGGTCGCCCTGACGGGGTTGCCGACGATCCTGGCCGTCACCCGCTGGTACCTGCGCCGGGCCACCCCCGCCTACCTCGCCGAGGGCGTGGCCGGCGCCGACCTGACCGAGGCGCTGACCACGACCGCGGAGGGCGCCCGCACGGTCGAGGCCCTGCGGCTGGCCGACGACCGGATCGCCAACGGCACGACCCGGGTCGCCCGGCTGTGGACCACCCGGCGGGCGACGCTGGCGCTGCGCTCGGTCTTCTTCCCGGTCATCGAGGCCAGCTACGCGCTGCCGATCGCGTTCCTGCTGCTGGCCGGCGGCACCCTGGTCCGCGACGGCCGGGTCAGCATCGGCGACGTGGTCGCGGCGGCGCTGTTGCTGCAACAGGCGATCGACCCGCTCGACCGGATGCTCCAGTTCATCGAGCAGGCACAGCGGGGCATCGCCTCGTACGCCCGCGTGTTGGGTGTCGGTCTGGGTGTTCCCGAGCAGCGCGGCGTCGCGCCCGCACCCGACGACGAGCGGATCGAGGTGCGCGGCGCCCGGTTCGCCTACGCGCCGGGGCACGACGTGCTGCACGGCATCGACCTCGAGCTGCGCCCGGGGGAGCGGCTGGCGATCGTCGGCCCGTCCGGTGCCGGCAAGTCGACCCTGGCGCGGCTGCTGGCCGGCACGGAAGCGCCCGACAGCGGCACGGTCACGCTGGGCGGCGTGCCGGTGGCCGAGATCGACCCGGCGCAGCGGCGGCAGCTGATCGCCCTGGTGACTCAGGAACACCACGTCTTCATCGGTACGCTCCGCGACAACCTGTCGTTCGCCGCCCCCGACGCGACCGACGGCGACATGCTCAGCGCCCTGCTCGCGGTCGGCGCCGACTGGTATGCCCGGCTACCCGACGGCCTCGACACCCAACTCGGCGAGGGCGCACACCAACTAGGCCCGGCCGACGCGCAACAGCTCGCGCTGGCCCGCATCGTGCTGGCCGACCCGCACACGCTGATCCTCGACGAGGCGACGGCGGCCCTCGACCCGACGACCGCGCGACGCACCGAACGCGCCCTGGCGGCGGTGCTCGACGGCCGCACGGTCATCGCGATCGCCCACCGCCTCAACACGGCCCGCGACGCCGACCGCGTCGCGGTCCTCGAAGACGGCCGCGTCACCGAGCTGGGCACCCACGACGCACTAGTAGCAGCCGACGGCGCCTACGCCTCCCTCTGGCGCTCCTGGCACGGCTAGCCCTGCTGCTCGGTCCGGCACATGTTGCCGATGATCAGGGGCCACTGGGAGCCGCCGATCTCGACGGTGGTCTCGACGTCGCGGATCGCGCCGTCGCTCGTGCGGATTCGCATCCGCACCGGGAGCGGGTCGGTCGAGATGCCGCCGCGCGTGCAGGCGTAGGTGATCCAGACCGCGACCGTGCGGAAGCCCGGGCGCAGCATCGCCTCCGGTGCCGTGTTGCGGAACTCCAGGCCGTCGCGCTTGGCCTCGACCGCCTCCACCCAGATCGGCAGCGGGCCGAGGTTGACCAGCGTCAGGTTGGCGACCAGGGACGCGTTGATGCCGTCGCTGCTGCCGCCCGCGGCCGACGAGTCGAGCAGTTGCGCGCTGATCGACACGATGGTCGCGGCTTCGGCCTTCTGCTGTTGCCGCTGCCAGTGGTGCACCGCGAAGCCGCCGGCCAGTGCACCGACCAGCGCGGCCAGCACCACCGCGCCGATCGGCACCCGGGCCGCCCGGGCCCGCTCCCAACCGACGCGCAGGCGGGCGCCCGGGTCGGGGGTCGGCCGCTGCGGTGGCGGCCGGTCGAGATCGACGAGGACCTCCGGATGGCGGGCATCGACCATGGCGAGAGGGTACGCGCCGCGCCGTACGCACGGCGATCCCCGTTTGTCCCGTCTGAGGGACGCATCATGGGTGCCCATGGGCGACGACGCACCGGACAGTCCAACCAAGCTGCCCGCCGGCTCGTGGCTGGCCAGTGCCAAGCGCGCGGTCAGGGAGTTCTCCGCTGACTCGGCCGGCGACTGGGCGGCGGCGCTGACCTACTACGGCATCCTGTCGATCTTTCCCGGGCTGCTGGTCGTCGTGTCGATCCTCGGCCTGCTCGGCGACGACACCGTTGCGGCCGTGCAGCGCAACCTGAGCAGCACGCTGCCGGGTGCGCTCGCCGACTTCGTCAACAACGCGATCAGCCAGGTCGCCGGCAACTCGTCGTTGGCCAGCGCCGGCGCCGTCATCGGTGTGCTGGTCGCGTTCTGGTCGGCGTCGGGCTATGTGTCCGCGTTCATGCGCGCGTCCAACGACATCTTCGACGTGCCCGAGGGCCGGCCGATGTGGAAGACGCTGTCGACCCGGGTCGCGATCACCGCTGGCGTCGGGCTGATCCTGATCGCCTGCGCCCTGATCGTGGTCTTCACCGGCCGGTTCGCCGAGTCGATCGGCGACGCGATCGGGCTCGGCTCGGCCGCCGTGACCGCCTGGAACATCGCCAAGTGGCCGGTGCTGGTGGTGCTGGTCAGCCTGATGTTCTCGATCCTCTACTGGGCGGCGCCCAACGCCCGGCACGGCCGCTTCCGCTGGGTCACGCCCGGCGGCCTGCTGGCGGTGCTGCTCTGGATCGTCCTGTCCGGCCTGTTCGGGCTCTACCTGACCTACTTCAACTCCTACAACAAGACCTACGGCACCGTGGCCGGCATCATCATCTTCCTGGTGTGGCTGCAACTGTCCAACATGGCCATCCTGCTCGGCGCCGAGTTCGACGCGGAACTCCAGCGCAGCCGGGCGATCGCCGCCGGCCACCCGGAGGACGAGGAGCCGTATCTGGAGTTGCGCGACGACAGCAAGCTGAAGAAACCTAGAAAGCGGTGAACGCGCGACCGTGCTGCTCGCCGTCTTCGAACAGCTCGCTCGCCGGCCCGACGATCAGCGGGTCGGGCTTGCCGACGACTTCCTCGTCTTTGTTGTCGTAGGGGAACCGGGTCAGCACGTGCCGCATGGCGGCCAGCCGGGCCCGCTTCTTGTCGTTGCTCTTGATCATGGTCCAGGGCGCGTCGGCGGTGTGCGTGTAGAAGAACATCGCCTCCTTCGCCTCGGTGTAGTCGTCCCACTTGTCGAGCGAGGCGAGGTCGGTGGGTGACAACTTCCACTGGCGCACCGGGTCGACCTGGCGGATCAGGAACCGGGTGCGCTGCTCGTGCCGGGTCACCGAGAACCAGAACTTGATCAGGTTTATCCCTGACCGCACCAGCATCCGCTCGAGCTCGGGCGTCTCCCGCATGAACTCGAGGTATTCGCCGCGGGTGCAGTAGCCCATCACCCGCTCGACGCCGGCCCGGTTATACCAGGACCGGTCGAACAGCACGATCTCCCGGGCCGCGGGCAGGTGGGCGATGTAGCGCTGGAAATACCACTGCGCCATCTCCCGCTCGCTGGGCTTCTCCAGCGCCACCACGGTCGCGCCGCGCGGGTTGAGGTGCTCCATGAAGCGCTTGATCGTGCCGCCCTTGCCGGCCGCGTCGCGCCCCTCGAAGAGGATCACCAGCCGCTGGTCGTTGGCCTTGATCCAGTTTTGCAGCTTGAGCAACTCGATCTGGAGCAGCCGCTTCTCGCGCTCGTAGTCGGCGCGGTCCATCCGCTCTTCGTAGGGGTAATTCTCGCGCCAGGTGTCGACGACCTCGCCGTCTTCTTTGAGCAGGACGGGGTCATCGTCGTCGTCATCGAGCACGCGGTAGCCATCGTACCGTTTGAGCAGGTTCGGGGTGCCGCCGTTGCTCGTTTCCGCGCCCATGGACCGACGCTACCCACCTGCGGTGACCGCCAATCGTGGATCGGGTGAACAGCGGTAGCGTGATCACATGCGGATCGACCTCTCGGGAAAGACGGCCGTCGTTACCGGCTCGTCGTCGGGGATCGGCCTGGCGATCGCCGCCGGGCTCGCCGGCTCCGGTGCGCGGGTGGTGCTGACCGGGCGCGACGAGGGCCGGGTCAACGCCGCCGCCGACACGCTGCGGGCCACCGGAGCGCAGGTCAGGCCGGTCGCGGTCGATCTCGCCGCCGACCCCGGACCGCTGCTCGATCAAGAGCCCGAGACCGACATTTTGATCAACAACCTCGGGGTGTACGCCGCACAGCCCGCGCTGGAGATCCCCGACGAGGAGTGGCGGCGCTACTTCGAGACCAACGTCCTCGCCGGTATCCGGCTGACCCGGCACTACCTGCCCGGCATGATGTCGCGCGGCTGGGGCCGGGTGCAGTTCATCGCCAGCGACTCGGCGGTGGTGATCCCGGCCGAGATGATCCACTACGGGATGACCAAGACCGCCGTGCTGGGCGTCTCGCGCGGCTTCGCGAAGGCGGCGGCCGGCACCGGCGTCACCGTCAACACCGTGATCGCCGGCCCGACACACACCGGCGGCGTCGAGACGTTCGTCCGCCAGTTGGTGCCCGGCGACCTCCCGTGGGATGAGGCGCAGCGGCGCTTCATGCGCGATCATCGACCGCAGTCGTTGCTGCAGCGCCTGATCGAGCCGGAGGAGATCGCCAACATGGTGGTGTATCTGAGTTCGGTGCAGGCCTCGGCGACCACCGGCGGCGCACTGCGCGTCGACGGCGGCTACGTCGACGCGATCCTGCCCTGATGACGGAGGCGCCGTCTCCCGCGGCCGAACGGCACGCGTCCTGGCTGGAGCTGTTCTTCGACCTCGTCGTGGTCGTGGCGGTCGCCCAGTTGGCGCACCAACTCGAAGGCTCGCCGGGCCTGCGCGACGTGGGCCTGTTCGTGGTGCTCTTCTACGCGGTGTGGAGCGTGTGGACGAGCTTCACGTTGTACGCCAACGTCGCCGCGACGCGCACCCGTACCCGAGCGATGTTGGTGGCGATGTTCGGCATCGCGGTGATGGCCGCCGCGATCCCGCAGGCGGCCGGCGACCGCGGCGAGGCGTTCGCCGTCGCCTACGTCTGCTGCCGCTGGCTCGGCATCATCTCGTGGCGCCGCACGGGCCAGCTCCTGTTCTCCTGGCCGGCGGCCCAGGCCGGCGCCGGCTTCGTGCCGTGGGTGGTCTCGATCTGGGTGCAGCCGCCGGCCCGCTACTGGCTCTGGACCGCGGGCGTGGTGCTCGACATCGCGGTCTCGGCGTTCCAGGGTAGCCGCGGCCCGCAACTCATCGACCGGATGCGCCGCTCGACCTCGACGCGCGGCGCGTCACGGCAGCTGCGCCCGGCACAGCTTGACCCGGCCCACTTCGGCGAGCGGCTGGGCCTGTTCGTCATCATCGTGCTCGGCGAGGCGGTCGCCCAGGTCGTGATGGCCGCATCCGACGCCGAGTGGCACCGCTCGCTGTTCGTCGCCGCGATCGCCGGGTTCGGCCTGCTCATCTGCCTGTGGTGGCTGACCCTCGAATACGGCGCGATGGCGGTGCCCCGCTACAGCGAACACCGGATCGAGGCGTGGCTGGCGCTGCCGGCGCACTTCACGATGACGCTGGGCATCACCGCGGTGGCGGCCGGCCTGGGCATGCTGGCCGAGGATCCGGCGGGGCCGCTGGAGTTCGCCTCGCGCTGGGTGCTGTGCGGTGGGCTGGCCCTCTATTTCCTGACCACGACGATCGTCGGCTTCGTGACCGGCGCACCGCGCGGATGGCTGCTGTGGCGCGCACTCCCGGCCACCCTGGTGCCGATCCTGCTGGGCGTCTTCGCCGGGCCGTTGCAGGCGCGCTGGCTGGCGCTCATCCTCGTGGCCGCCGCGCTCTGGCAGGTCCGCTACGCCCGCCGGCACGCGGCGCGTCAGTCCGAGTAGTCGCCCGACACGAGCCGATCGACAAGGCCCTGCGGAAACCGGTTGCCTTCAGCGAACAGCCTCGCCCGGACCAGCCTTCGGATGGGACCGGGTTTGCCCTGAAGGGCGACGCGGTAGAGGGATTCGCGGTCATCGACGTTGGCTGGCGTCGTGTCCTTGAACATCAACTCGAAGAGGATGAAGGCATTCGTGTATGGCAGCCGCAGGATGGGCTCGGCCTCGTCATTGGGGAACGCTCGCCAGTATGGAACGAGAGCGTAGAGCAGCTCCCGGTTGTCGACCGGGGTCTGCATGAACCCCGATTGCCGCAACGAACGCCCGAGGTCGCTCTCCGGCTCGGCGTTGAGGTCGAGTGTCAGGGTCGGGAGGAACTGCTTGGGTTCGGCGTCGGGAGGCCATGGAATGGCTGCCCACAGCGACACCGGACTGCCGTCCTCAGGACGGATTTCGAGGACCGGCGGCCCTTCGGGCACGAACACCCAGGCGACCCGAAATGCCTGCCAGAGCCGTTTGCCGTCTTCCGGAGGTAGCTGGCTCTTCCACAGCAGGGCGATCTGCCGCCACGTCACGTAGACCGGGTCGTCAACCATCTCGGCGACGTCAACCGGCCCGTCCGACAGGGCCACGATGAAGATGGCCAGGTTGGCGGAGAAGGCGGCGTGGCGTGCGGCCATGGTGCGGCGCACCGGCTCGTATCCCGGCAGGGACCAGGTGGGGTGTGGGTAGCCCGCGTCCGGCAGCAACTCCAACGCCAGCGCCCGGCACTCGTCGCGGGTCGTCGGCGCGAGGCGAGCGAGCAGGCCGCGGACGAAGTCGAGGAGCGGGCCCCGGCGGGCGACGACGGCGAACGAGGTCGCCGCGTAGAGGTATCCGGCGTCCAGCGACGGCTGGCGGCGGTTGCGCTGGTGGACACGTTCGGCGGCCAACTCGACGAGCGCGTCGACGATGAGGCGGGCGGCGAGAAAGTCTCCGAACGTCGCGTGCAGGAACTCGTAGCTCTTCTCCGGCGGCCCGGTGTCTCGCTGCGCCCGCGACTCGTGCACGAAGAAGAAGCGGCCGACCAGCAACTGCCCGATGGTCAGCGCCCGCCCGCCGCCGGGCGCGGCGGTCGGTTCGATCAGGTCGGCCGGGGTCAGCAGGAAGCCCATGTCGCCATCGAGCTCGGCATCGGTGATCACCTCGGCGCCACGATTGAGCATGGCCAACGCGACGGCACACAGCCTCCGCCACTCCGCGTCGACGGCGCGTGCCCGGTGCTCAGGGCTCAGCTGGCCACCCAACTTCGCGACCTCGCGGTCGACGAAGCCGGCGAAAAGCCGCTCATAGAGTTCAACGCGGTCGAACGACGCGTTGCGCGAACGCTGGAGTGCGTTGTCCTCGGCGTCATACAGGGCGAGCAGCAGGAGGAGCAGGGGTTGGCGGGCAAGCTCACCTTGGGCGAGCGCCGCCCTGGCCGGCAGCGGGTGGAAGCCGCGTCGCGCCAACTGGTCGCCGTTGGCCTCGTTCCAGACGTCGAGCCAGTCGCCGACCTGTGCGTCGGAGAAGGGCGCGATCCGGACGACAACCGTGCCGGCCGGTAGCCGAGCCCGGTCGGCAACAACGGTTCTGGTCGTGACCACGACGGCGACCGGTCGACCCAGCTCGGCTTCCCGGCGCTGGAACTCCTCTACTTCTTCGAGGTAGTCCGCGCGGTTCATCCCGGTCGCCTGGAGAAGTTCGTCAAAGCCGTCCAGGAACACGACCGGCAGTGCCTCACCCGCCCGACGCGCCAGTTCTGGCCAGCCCAGATGCTCGCCCAGCAGCTGCTGTATGCCGCGCTCGATCTGGGTCTGAACCGGAGCGTCACCGGGGACGGCGCGGAGTTCGACCCGGATCGGCAGGAAGTCGACGGCGGGCAGGCCCGCTGCCAGCACCCGGGTGAGCACCGATTTTCCCGAGCCCGGCTGTCCGAGCACCACCATTGGTGCCACGGTAGCGACCGGACCCGAGAGGTGCGCGACGACGGCTTCGAACAGGTCGTCCACCTGCGCCTGATCCTTCCACCAGGCATCGGTCGCAACCGAGTCGCTCGGCCCGGCGGAGGCGATCTGCCCCTGCGGATGGATGTAGGCGCGCTCCAGCGTCGGCAGGACGACCTGCGTCGACCGTGTCGACGTGCCGATCAATGGGCGCTCGACGGCCGCGCGGTAGCGCGCCACCAGGCCGGTGCGGATCTGATCGATCGTCGCGCCGCCGCTGGTGCGGTCGAGGAGATGCCGCATGGCGTCGCGCGTTGCCTGCGAGTCGGCCATGAACGCCCAGACGCCGAACTCGGGCACCTCGGCGGCCAGCGCGCGGAAATGTTCGGCATACCTCTCGACAGCAGGGTCGATGACCGCGAACAGTTGCCTGCGCGTGGGCGCTGTGATCGACAGTTCCTTGAGAAAGCGACTCAGATGCGTGGCCACGTCGGCGTAGTGGTCAGCCAGGTCCGTGAGCACGGCCTCGAATGGGCGGTGCGGGGCCGGGATCGGCACCTCGGCCTCGAACAACGCCCGGACGAGCTGCGCGTGGCTGCTACCCGGCCACTCGCCGGTCACCAGCGTGACCTGCTCGCTCGCCAGCAGATCGACGGAGTAGGCCTCGTCGAGGGCCTCGAAGAAGGCGGTCACGACCAGCACGGTGTGCGCAGCGACCAGCCGCTCGGTGCGGTCGAACCGCCGCTCGCCGGTCAGCCGTCGGCGAACCCCCGACACCGCGGCGTGTCCCCACTCGACCAACTCGCCGCGCAGGGCGAAGAAGTCGACCGTGCCGAGGCTGGCGATGGTCGCCGCCGCGGCGGGCACGCCGGCCGCCCGGCCGAGCCACTCGACCACCTCGCTGTCGCGGCCGGCCAGGAGGCGCACGGCGTCGGCGTAGCTCAGTCTTCTCGGCTGCACCGCGCTGACGGTAACGGCTCGCGCACAGCCTGCGCCACACCGGCGTAGCGATTGAGGGCCGGGACGTCGACGAGCAGGATGCGGCCGGGCTCGAGGACCAGCCAGCCGCGGCGTTCGAGGCGGGACAGCACCGCGCTGACCGACTGGCGGGCGCCGCCGGCCAGGTTGGCCAGGACCGTGACGCCGATGTCGACGGTCATCGGGTCGCTCGGCCGGGCCATCCGCAGCAGCGCCTTCGCCACCCGGCGGGCCAGGTCGAGAATCATCAGGTCGGCGCGTTGCTCGGCGAGGGTGCGGACGTGTGCCGCGAATTGCAGGACCACGTTGTGGGTGAGCAACATGGACGACGCCGCGAGGGTGACCACCGGCTCTGCCGGAATCGCCAGAATGACGCTTTCCCGGAGTGCTTCCACGGATGCCAGATGCGGCCGGCGGTCGAATACGGCGATGTCACCCACAACATGTGGTGGGCCTTTGAGGTGAAGCACCGAACGGCGCCCGGAACGGCTCGGCTGGAACTCGCACAACAGCCCGCTCTGGATGACCACCAGGTCGAGCGGGTCGTCGCCCTGCTCCCAGAGGATCGAGCCGACGGGCACCGTAAACGGGGTGGCCTGCGAGGTCAGCTCTGCGAGAGACTCCGGTGGCAGGCCCCTGAAGATGGGGGACCGGGCCAAGGTGGCAGTGATCATTCGCGCGGAATCGTCGGCCATCGTGGCTCCCTCGGTCGGGTTGCGCAGGTGGTCGGGTCCGGGTGAACGTGAATTGAAAGGCGCGGTTCACTCTCGCCGGCGGAGCGAATTCGAACCACACAGGATTGCACGTGCATTGGCAGGCGGTAAACCACGTCGTCCGATATCCAGTATGGGCGCTGACGTAGTCAAGTCAATCGCTCAGCATGGGGTTGCGGCAATGGCAATTGTCATTGCCGCGACACAACCGGAGACCTTGCCGAGGGTGGCCGCCGTGGCCCGACGGCGGCCACCGCCTGACCGCCGCACCGGCGGGACCACACATGTCGTAGGCAGGCGGTACCTTGGCACCGCCATGGACGCTCACCGCACCTTTCAAGTCGACCTCGCCGGCCTGGTCGACCTGCTCAGCCACCACCTCTACGCCAGCCCGCGGGTCTATGTCCGCGAGCTGCTGCAAAACGCCGTCGACGCGATCACCGCGCGCCGCCTGCGCGAGCCCGGCGCGCCGGGCCTGGTCACGATCGAGACCACCGACGCCGGGCTGCGGGTCACCGACAGCGGCGTCGGCCTGACCGAGCAGCAGGTGCACGAGCTGCTGGCCACCATCGGTCGCAGCTCCAAACGCGACGACCTGGGCTTCGCTCGCCACGAGTTCCTCGGCCAGTTCGGCATCGGCCTGCTGTCCTGCTTCCTGGTGGCCCGCGAGATCGTGGTGGTCACCACCGCGGCCGGCGCGCCGACGGTCCGCTGGACGGGCTACGACGACGGGCGCTACCTGGTCGAGCCGGTCGCCGGCGACCACCCGGTGGGCACCACGGTCACCCTGGTGCCGCGGCCCGGCGCGAAGAGCTGGTTCGCCCCGGCCACCGTGCTCGAGCTGGCCCGGCTCTACGGCGACCAGCTCCCGATCGAGGTCACCGTCGACGGCACGCCGACCACCGGCGCGGTGGTGAGCGCGCCGTGGGACGCCGCGGGTGTGCGCGCCTGGACGGCGTACGCCGAACGCACCATGGGTCTGACGCCCTTCGACGTGATCCCCCTGTCGGTGCCCGAGGCGGGCCTGACCGGCGCCGCCTTCGTCATGCCGCAGCCGCTCAACCCGGCGCAGCGCGGCGGTCACCGGGTCTACCTCAAGCGGATGCTGCTCGCCGAGAGCGCGGAGGGCCTGCTGCCCGACTGGGCGTTCTTCGCCCGCTGCGTCGTCGACACCAGTGAGCTGCGGCCGACCGCCAGCCGCGAGGCGCTCTACGAAGACGGCCTGCTCGAGAGCACCCGCGAGGCGCTCGGCGACCAGCTCCGCGGCTGGCTGGTCCGGCTGGCCCGCACCGACCCGCGCCGGCTGGGCGAGTTCCTGCGGGTGCACCACCTCGGCGTCAAGGCGCTGGCGCTGCACGACGACGCGATGCTCAACCTGGTCGCCGCCTGGTGGCCGATGGAGACCAACGTCGGCCGGATGACGCTCAACGAGTTCCGCGAGCGGCACGGCGTGCTCCGCTACAGCGCGACCACCGACCAGTTCCGCCAGCTCGCCGGCGTCGCCGCCGCGCAGGACCTGGCCCTGGTCAACGCCGGCTACACCTACGACACCGAGATCATCGAGCGGCTGGCCCAGGTCGAGCGCGGCGTGCGGATCGAGCGGCTCGACCCGACCGACCTGGCCACCCGGTTCGAGGCCCTCGACCCGGGCGTCGAGCTGGGGCTGCGTGGGTTCACGTTGGCCGCGCAGCGGGCGCTCGACCGGCTCGGTTGCGAGGTCGTGCTGCGCGCCTTCGACCCGCCGACCGTGCCGGCGCTCTACCTGGTCGACCGCGAGACCGCGTTCCGGCAGGAGCTGCGCGCCACCCGCGACAAGGCCGACCCGATCTGGTCCGACGTGTTGTCGGCCCTCGACGATCGGCGCGCCGACAGCCGGCCGCAGCTCGTGCTCAACCACCGCAACCCGCTGGTCCGCCGGGTCACCGTGCTGCCGACCGACGACCTGGTCGAGCTCGCCGTCGAGGCGCTCTACGGCCAGGCGCTGCTGCTCGGCTACCACCCCATCCGCCCGGCCGACGCGGCGTTGCTCAACCGCTCGTTCCTCGGCCTGCTCGACCGGGCGGTGCCGCCGACCGACCCGGAGGCCCGCGCGTGAACGTCACCGAGATGCTCGACCAGGCGCGCGAGATGCCCTACGGCGCCGCCCAGATCGCCCTGCTGGAGCAGGCGATCGCCCACGCCGACGCGCAACGGCTGGCCGACGAGGCGTTCGAGGCGCGGATGCTGGCCACGACCGGCTACATCTACGGCGGCGAGCCGGCCCGGTCGTTCGTCACGTTCAGTTGGTGCCTGACCGAGTTCGATCAGGACCCGGTGCGCTACGGCGGGTGGACCCACCACGTGCTGTGGTCGTTCAAGGCCATGGTCAACGCGATGACCAAGTTCCCCGAGATCCCGCTGGCCCGCACCGAAGACGTGCTCGACGACATGGAGCGTCGCTGGAAAGCCGGCGGCCACAGCCCGCACGCCGTCTACATGGAGCGGCACCTGGTCGCCCGGCACGTCGGTGACGTCGACGCCGCCGAGCAGTGGTTCGAGCGCTGGTCCACGGCGCCCCGCGACGACCTGTCCGACTGCATCGGCTGCGACCCCACCGGCAAGGCCTACTGGCTGGCCCGGCGCGGCCGCGACGACGAGGCGATCGCGCT
The DNA here is from genome assembly GCF_003387075.1 of Asanoa ferruginea. Classification (NCBI taxonomy): domain Bacteria; kingdom Bacillati; phylum Actinomycetota; class Actinomycetes; order Micromonosporales; family Micromonosporaceae; genus Asanoa; species Asanoa ferruginea. The sequence goes on along the minus strand of NZ_QUMQ01000001.1, from coordinate 7,771,732 downwards.
CGCCGAGCCGGTGCTGGCCGGCCGGCTGTCCTGCACCGAGCAGCCGCATTCGATCCACACCGCGCTGCTGCTGCCCTACCTGCGCACCGGGCGCACCGACGCGGCCCGCGACGCGCACCGCCGCGCCTACCGGGCCCACCGCACCCGCCTCGCCGATCTCGGCGACATCGCCGAGCACATCCGGTTCTGCGCGCTGACCGGCAACGACGCGCTCGGCCTGGAGATCGTCGAGCGGCATCTCGACTGGCTCGACCGGTCGCCGACCCCGTGGGCGACGATGACGTTCGCGGCGTCGGCGGCGCTGGTGCTGCGCCGGCTCGACGCCGCCGGCCACCGCGGCCTGACCGTGGGCGACCGGCCGGTCGGTGCCGTCGCCGAAGACCTGGCCACCCGGGCCCTCGACCTCGCCGCCCGGTTCGACGCCCGCAACGGCACCGGCGAGCAGACCGCGCAGACCCGGGAAACCCTGGCCACGACGCCCATCGGCGCCGCCGTGCGGTTGGCCGCGCCGGGGTCACGCTCTTCATGGGATACGCACACCGACTCGGGCGCGGCCGAAGAAGGCCAAGACCGTCCGGTGTGGACAGAGGCGGCGCACCCGGTGCCCGAGACATCCGGCCCCGACGAGCTGCTCGACCTCGCCGAGGCCCGTTACCGCGACCGGCGCGAGGCGGAGGCGTTCGCGGCCTGGAACGCGTTCGACGACCGCTACGCCGATGGCCCGCTCACCGACCTCCAGCGGGCCCGCCGCCTCGACGGGCTCGGCAGCCGGGTCGCACACGACGACGACCACGCCGCCGCCGAGCAGGCCTGGCAGCAGGCCGCCGCGCTCTACGCCGCGGCCGGCGACGAGGTGCGCCGGCAGATCGCCCGCGGGCGGCTGGGCATGGGCCTGCTCCGGCAGGGCCGCGCCGACGAGGGCGGCCCGCTGATCGAAGAGTCCACCGCCTACCTGCTCGAGCACGGCGCACCCGGCCAGCTCGCCCGCGCCCACCTGCGGCTGGCCTACGCGCAGGCGACCACCGGCCGGCTCGCCGAGTCGGTGGCGACCAGCCGCGCGGCGCAGGAGCACGCCGCGGCCGCCGAAGACCCGTCGGTGCTCGGCCAGATCCTGTCGCTGCGGGCCCAGGCGCTCGGCCGGCTCGGCGAGATCGAAGAGGCCGCCGCCGCGGCCGGCGAGAGCCGCCAGCAGCAGCGCGCCGGCGGCCAGCCCGACGAGCTCGCACACGCCTGCCTGCTGCACGGCGCCGCGCTGCGCCAGCTCGGCGAGGCCGACGCGGCGTTGGCCGCGTTCGACGAGGCGCTGTCCGTGCCCTGCGGTGCCGAGTTGCGGCGGCTGGTCGGCCGGCAGCGCGCCGGCCTGCTCGCCAACTCCGCGCGGGCCGCCGAGGCGATCACGCCGCTGGCCGAGGAGATCGCGGCGCTGACCGCCGCCGGTGACCGCGAGACCGTCCCGCACACCCAGCACGAGCTCGCGATCGCCTACCTCAACGCGGGCCGGGCCCTCGACGCCGCCGAGGTCGCCGAGGAGGCGCTGGCGGCGTTCGAGGCGGCCGGCGACGACCAGGCGCTGGGCGTGCGCGACCTGCTGGTGGCCGTCTACCAGGAGCTGGCCGAGCACGAGTCGATGCTGACCCAGCTCACCGCGCTGGCCACCGCGATCGCCGCGCAGGGCGACCCGGCGGCGCTGGGCCGGGTCACCGAGCGGCTGGCCGAGGCGCTCGACAAGCTCGACCGCGACGCCACCGCCGCGGCCCGGTTCGCCGAGGCCGCCGCCTCCTACACGAGCGCCGGGCGGCCGATCGACGCCGTGCGCACCAGCCGCCGGCACGCCACCTCGCTGCTCTGGGCCGGGCAGCCCGACCAGGCGCTGGCCGCGCTAGCCGCCGCCGACACCGCCGCCGCGGCGTTGCCGGGCGAGCCGCACGCGGTCTGGGAGCGGGCGATGCTCGACTACGACGGGGCGAGGCTCCTCGACCGCTCCGGCCGCGCCGAGGAGGCGATCCCGCGGGCCGCCCGCGCGATGGCCGGCTTCCGCGAGCTGGGCGCCGGCGCCCAGGCCGGCTTCGCGGGCCTGCTGCACGGCGAGCTGCTGCGGGCGGCGGGCCGGCACGAGGCGGCCGAGACAGCGCTGTCCGACGCGCTGGCGCTGGTTCCCGACGACGAGGAGGCGCTGCGCGGGCAGCTCGAGGGCGCCCTGTCAGCCGTCCGTGACGACCGGTTTTGATCGGTCTGGATCGGGGAATACCGGTCCTATGCCGACCGCCGACGCACCCAACGCATCCGACGCACCTGACGCCGCACCCGAGGTCACTACCGACCCACCCGCCATCGCGCAGGTGACCCCCGGCATGGAGGTTCAGGACGCGACGGGGGTGCCGGTCGGCCTGGTCGGCGCGGTGCAACAGCCCGACACCGAGGTGCGGCCCGAGCTGCCGGCCGGCCCGGCCGAGTTCTTCATGGCCAACGGCTATCTGCTGGTCGACCGCGGCGAGCAGTTCGAGAACAACGTCTACGTCAGCGGCGACCAGGTCGACCACATCAGCGGCACCGGCGACGGCACGCTGGTGACGCTCAATGTGAGCTGGGACGAGTTGGACCGCGCCGTCGACTGACAGCCCGGCGCGGGGCGGTAAATTGGCCGCCATGATCGAAGCGCAGCAGGTGCTCGCACCGCTCAGCCGGGCCGCGTTGGTGCTGGTGGTCACCGTCAACGAGGGTGCCGAGGCCGCGGCGAAGACCAGGGATCTCTGCGGTGACCTGTCGGGTCTGGTGCGGTCCGTCGGCTTCCGCGACCTCGACGCGCAACTGTCCTGCGTGGTCGGCTTCGGCGCCGGTGTCTGGCCCCGTATCTTCGACGACGTCCGCCCGCCGGCCCGGCTGCACCCGCTGCCGCGGATCCGGGGCGAGAAACACGAAGCGGTCTCCACACCCGGCGACCTGGTCTTCCACATCCGCGCCGGGCGCCCCGACCTGTGCTTCGAGCTGGCCACCCAGATCCTGACCAAGCTCGCCGGCGCGGTCACCCCGGTCGACGAGACCCAGGGCTTCCGTTTCTTCGACTTCCGCGACCTGCTCGGCTTCGTCGACGGCACGGAGAACCCGGTGGGTGACGCCTCGGTCAAGGCCGCGCTGATCGGTGCCGAAGACCCCGACTTCGCCGGCGGCAGCTACCTGGTCGTGCAGAAATACCTGCACGACCTGGACGCCTGGAACAAGCTGCCGGTCGAGGCGCAGAACAAGGTGATCGGCCGCGACAAGCTGTCCAATGTGGAGATGGACGACGCGGTCACGCCGTCGTCGGCGCACCGGATCCTGACCACGATCAAGGACGACGACGGCAACGAAATCAAGATCATGCGGGACAACATGCCGTTCGGCAGCCCGGCGGCGGGGGAGTTCGGCACCTACTTCATCGGGTACGCGGCCAGCCCCACCGTGATCGAGCAGATGCTGCGCAACATGTTCATCGGCGACCCCGCCGGCAACTACGACCGCATCCTCGACTTCTCCCGCGCCGTCACCGGCAACCTCTTCTTCGTGCCGTCACTGGCCCTGCTGGACACTCTCGGCGACGACTGACCACATATTCGGGTGATGCGTGGCGTGGACCGCCGTCGGCAGCGTGGAGGGCATCGACACCAACGGGGAGGTCCAGATGCCGTACGTGACCGTGGGGCAGGAGAACACCGAGCCCATCCAGATCTACTACGAGGACCACGGCGAGGGCACACCGGTCGTCCTGATCCACGGCTACCCGCTCAGTGGGCAGTCCTGGGAGAAGATCGCCCGCCCGTTGCAGGGCAAATACCGTCTCGTCACGATGGACCGGCGCGGCTTCGGAAAATCGTCACAACCGGGCAGCGGGTACGACTACGACACGTTCACCGCCGACTTCAACATCCTGATGGAGACGCTGGACCTCAACGACGCGGTGCTGATCGGCCACTCGATGGGCACCGGCGAGATCACCCGCTATCTCGGTCAATACGGCTCGGCCCGGGTCAGCAAGGGCGTGCTGCTGAGCCCGCTGGCACCGATGCTCGTCAAGACCGACGACAACCCCGAGGGTGTCGACCGGTCGGTGTTCACCGGCATCCAGGAACTCGCGCTGAAGGACCGGCCGCTCTGGATCAAGCAGTTCTTCGACCTGTTCTTCAACGTCAAGGACACCATGGGCAACCGGCTGAGCCAGGAGGCCTGGAACGCGCACTGGAACGTCGGTATCACCGCGTCGCCGGTGGCCAGCTACGACTGCGTCGAGTCGTGGCTGACCGACTTCCGCGACGACGTCGGGCGAATCGACGTGCCGATGCTGGCGGTGCAGGGCACGGCCGACCAGGTGCTGCCCTTCGCGTCGACCGGCAAGCGGCTGCCGCCCCTGATCAAGGACCTCAAGCTGGTCGCGATCGAGTACGCGCCGCACAGCATCCCGTGGACCCATGCCGATGAGTGCAACGCGGCGATCAAGGACTTCATGGCGGAGTAAAACCCGCTGACACGTATGTGAACATCGGGGCGAGAGTGGTTGCTCACTGTTACCGTAGCGATGCAGCCAGTAACCGGACGGCTGCTGGCGCGCGCCGTATCTGGTATCAGCATCGAACGAACGGGGTTTCGCAATGTCGCTCTTCGGCCTGCTTGGCACTGCACTCGGTGGCGTGGTCAACGTCGTCGGCGGTCTCCTGACCGGGCTCGGTGGCCTCCTGTTCTGATCGCGACGCGGGGGTGCCCGGACCGCACGGGTCCGGGCACCCCTACGTGCGTCACCAGGTCGAGTTGCTCCCGCCGAGCGCGAGCAGCACCTGGTCGTAAAGATTGCTGTCGTTGTCGTCGGTGTAGCTGACCGCGATCTCGCCCCACGGTGACACGCCCAGGCTGAGTTGCTCCTGCCGCCCGGTCGTGGTGCCGCTGTAGGTCTGCGCCGGCAACCGTCCCGTGGTCGTGCCGTCGGGGTTGAACCCGCGGGCCCACACGTCGGAGTTGAGCGAGAGCACCGTCCAGCCGACCACGACGTTGGCCTGGTCGTCGATGCCGACCGCCGGCGCGCCGGCCCCGGGCGTGTTCGCCACCTCCACGTCGCCGTGCTTCGGATCGCCGGTCGAGGTGAACGAGCGCGACCAGATGCCCGGGACACCCGTGTGGTCCGACTCCCACGCCACTACGAAGTCGCCGGTGAAGTTGGCCGCCACGGCCGGATGCCGCTGTTGACCGCCGCCGTTGAGGTTGGCCGCCCGGCGCGACAGGTTGACGGCGCCGTTGCTCTTCGCCAGGCGTACCAACCCGATCTGGTAGAAGCCGTTGCCGTCGCTGTCCTCGTCCCAGGCGATCAGCGCGTCTCCGGACGCGGAGACCGCGACGTCGGGCTGGTGATGGGCGCCGGTCGACTGGCTGGCCACCACCTCGTAGGCCTTGGTCGCGACGTTGGTGTAGCCCGCCGCCTTGATCGTGGTGACCGTGCCCTGCACGTCTTCCCAGACAACGGAGAACGCGACCGCCGCCGGGGTGCTCGGCGTGCCGTCGGGGTCGACCGCGACCTTCGGCGTGAGCTGCTGGCCGGCCGCGCTGGCGTTGACCTGGCCCTGCCCGAGCACCGTGCCGGCCGGCGAGATCACCCGGTAGACCACGTTGTAGGTGCCGTTGCCGTCCGGGTCGTCGTTCCAGACGACCACCGCGTTGCCCTTGTCGTCGAGCGCGACGTCCGGGTTGACGTGCTTCCACTTGACACCGGCGGTGCCGCCGGCGGAGAGCTTCTTCTCGTACGCCGAGGTGCCGTTCCGGAACAGCCGGACGAAGATCTCGGAGTTGGTGTTGTCGCCGGGGTTGGACTCGGCGCGATCGTCCTCCCAGACCACGGCCACGTCGCCGATCCGATTGGTGGCGACGGCGCCGCCGTCCTGGTCACCGGTCGCGACGCTGTTGGCGGTCGACACGGTGACGCCGGCCGGAACGGCGAGCAGCGCCGCCACGAGCACAGTGGGCACTAGCAACGTTGTCTCCTAGAGCGCTTGCAGGCCGGGCTGGCCGTCGAGGATGGCGAACGAGCGGACCGTGCTGACCGGGGAACCGTGCTCGGTGACGCTGGCGACGGCCCGGAAGTCAGCCCGGATCTGCTCCCGGCTGATGGTGGTTCGGGTGTAGCCCCGCCGGTCGTGGTAGAAGCGCAGGTGCGGGTTGGTCGACAGGTTCGGGATCACCGTGTCGCCCGTGCCGCTGCCGGTCGACGAGATCGACGTGCAGACCAACTCGGTGCCGATCGTCGCGGAGTTCGGGTTGGCGTAGTCGGCCTTGAGGTCGTTGGCCCAGGCCCGGTGCACGTCACCGGTCAGCACCACCGGGTTGCGCACCGCGCGCTGCTGCCAGCCGGTCTGGATCCGGGACCGCGACGCACGGTAGCCGTCCCAGGCGTCCATGCTCGCCGCGCCGGTCGAGGTGAACTGGCGGGCGAAGAAGACCTGCTGCCCGATCACGTCCCAGGTGCCGAGCTTCTGGCCGAGGCCGTCGAGCAGCCAGGCCTCCTGCGCGGCACCGGTGATGCTGCGGGTGGCCAGGTCGGCGTCGGCGCACACCTTGCTGCCGTCGCCACAGGCCTGGTCGTCGCGGAACTGCCGGGTGTCGAGCATGTGGAACGTGGCGAGCTGGCCCCAGCGGACCCGGCGGTAGAGCGGGATGCTGTTGCCACTGGGTGCCGACGCCGGCCGCAACGGCATGTTCTCGTAGTACGCCTTGTAGGCGGCGCTGCGGCGCGCGGTCCACTGCGCCGCGGTCAGGGCGGGCGTGTTGTTCTCGCGTACCGTGCCGGCGTAGTTGTTCTCCACCTCGTGGTCGTCGGGCACCACCAGCCACGGCGCCATCTGGTGCGCCGCTTGCAGGTCGGGGTCCGACTTGTAGAGCGCGTAGCGGCGCCGGTAGTCGGCGAGGCTGACGATCTCGGCTCCGACGTGCTGGCGCACCCCGCTGCTGCCGACGCCGCCCTCGTAGATGTAGTCACCCAGGTGCAGCACCAGGTCGGGGCGGTCCTCGGCCATCCGCCGGTAGGCGGTGTAGTAGCCGTTCTCGTAGTGCGCGCAGGAGGCGAACGCCATCGTGAAGTCGCGGCCGAACGTGCTGGTCGTGGGCGTGGTCCGGGTCCGGCCCACCGGCGAGAGGTGACCCTGGGCGCGGAACCGGTAGTAGTAGTCGGCGTCGGGCGCGAGGCCGCCGGCGACCACGTGCACGGAGTGCGCGTCGGCATAACGGGCGGTGACGGTTCCGGAGGCGACCAGCGCCGCGAAGGTGTCCGTTGTGGACACCTGCCAGTCGACCGCCACGTCGGCGTTGGCCATGCCGCCCTGGCCGTCGGCGTTGAGGGGGGAGGGCGCCAGGCGGGTCCAGAGGACCACGCTGTCGGCGGCGGGTTCGCCGCTGGCGACACCGAGCTTGAAGGGGTACGGGGGCGCCGCCTGGGCGCGGGACAGGGGGACGATCGTCGCACCCACAGTGGCCAGTCCACCGAGGACGAAGACGCGTCGGCTGAGCCGTGTCATGCCGAGCACATTGACGATGTTAGATGAACAGAAGATGATCTCCAGGCGGACCGGCGGCCAACCGCTGCCGCCCTGCCCGTGGCCGTTAGGTGCGGCGCGGCCGGCGTAGGCTGGCGGACGTGCGCGCGGCTGGCGAAGTGACGGTCGTCCGACCCACAGGTGCCGGGCGTCACCAATGCTGGGCGTTTACTGAACGCGCCGGCTTCCTCGACCGGGCCCGGGCGTTCCTCGCCGAGGGCCGCGCCGCGGGCGAGCAGCGCTGGCTGGTCGGCGCCGACCTGGCCGGCCTCGACGGGGTGCCGGCGCTCCCGGGTTTCGACCCGGCCGCGGCGACGGGTGCTGCGCTGGCCGCCGGGTTCACCGGGCTGCGGGTGGTGGTCGACGCGACGCTGCTGGTCCGCTCCCGGGCCGACTTCGCCGCTTATGAGCACCTGGTCGACCGTGCTGCGGCGGATCACCCGTTTTCCGCTTTGTGCGGGTATGACCGACGAGTTCTCGACTCGGCCGCCGTCGCTGAGCTGGCCTGCCTGCACGGCACGCACAACGTGGCCGACGTGCCGTTCCGGCTGCACGGCACGGCCGGGCCCGGGGCCGTCGCCCTGTCCGGCGAGCTCGACGGCGCCGGCTCGGGGCTGCTGGCGCGGGCGCTCGACCGGGCCGCGCCGCCGGTCGTCGACGGCGAGGTCGTGGTCGACGGTGCCGCGCTGGAGTTCATCGACCACCGGTCGCTGCTCCGGCTGGCCGACTACGCCCGGGGCCGGGGAGCCACAGCGGTGCTGCGCACCCCGCTGCCGGCCGCCGCCCGGCTGGCCGACCTGCTCCGCGTCCCCGGTGTCCGGGTCGAGGCGCGATGACCCGCACCGGAGCACCCGCCGACCACGTCGGCTATTTCCACGAGGCCGTCTGTTACGGCTCCGACGAGGAACTGCTGGCGACCGTGCTGCCGTTCCTGGTCGACGGGGCCGACGCCAAGGAGCCGACCGTGGTCGCGCTCGGTCCTGAGAAGGCCGACCTGGTCCGGCGCGCGCTGCCGCGGTCGGCCGCGGTGACGTTCCTCGGCGGTGACAGCGTCTATGCCAGGCCGGCGACCGTGATCCGTTCCTACCGCGAGCTGTTCGCCGGGTATGTGGCCGACGGAGCCGGCCAGATCCGGGTGATCGGGGAGATCCCGCGGCCGTCGCTGGGCGCCACGTGGAACTGGTGGGCGCGCTACGAGGCGGCGATCAACCAGGCATTCGACGACTACCCGTTGTGGAGCCTGTGCGCGTACGACACCCGGGTCTGCCCTTCTTCGGTCCTCGACGACGTGGCCAGCACCCATCCGCGCACGCTGCACGCGGACGGGCGGCACGAGCCCAGCGCGACCTATGCGGCGCCGGCGTCGTTCCTGTCCGCCTGGCCGCCGGTCGCCGACGACCCGTTGCAGTCGCTGCCGCCGCTGGTGTCGCTGGTCGATCCGACCGCCGCGCGGGCCCGGCACGCGGTGCGGCTGGTCGACCCGGGGTTGCCGGTCGTAGAGGTCGAAGACCTGGAGATCGCGGTGAGCGAGGTGGTCACCAACGCGCTGCGGCACGGGCGGCCGCCGGTGCGGGTCCGCTACTGGTCGGGCGCCGACCGGATCGTGGTGGCGGTGACCGACGGCGGGTCCGGCCCCGCCGACCCGTTCGCCGGGCTGATCCCGTCGCACGACACGGCCAATGGGGGGCTGGGGCTGTGGATCACCCACCAGTCGTGCAACTACGTCGCTTTCTCGTCGTCTGATGAGGGGTTCACGCTGCGGCTGACGGCGGGTAATCCGTACTAAAGCTGTGTCAACTTAGGTTGACGATTTTGGCGCGTGTCAACTACGGTTGACGGCATGGATGCTGAGGTCGTTGTCGTCGGGGCCGGGCCGGTCGGGTTGCTGCTGGCGCTGGAACTCGTCCGCGGTGGGGTTGACCCGATCGTGGTGGAGGCGCTGCCGCAACCGAGCGATCTGCCGAAGGCCAACGGGGTCGTCGGGCGGGCGGTGCCGGTGCTGCACTCGCGGGGGCTCTATCGCGAGCTGACCGGGCGGCGGCGACTGCGGGCCGCGCCGCGGTTCATGTACGGGGGTTTCGCCGTCGACCTGCGCCGGCTGCGCGACAACCCGGTGCACATCCTGCCGGTGCCTCAGCGGCGGTTGGAGGCGGTGCTCGCGGCGCGGGCGTTGTCGGCTGGCGTGGACATTCGTCGTGGGCACACGGTCACCGGGCTCAGCCAGGACTCCGCCGGGGTGACGGTGGCCGTTGACGGGCCGTCCGGTGCGTACACGTTGCGGTGTGCCCATCTTGTTGGCTGCGATGGGGCGCACAGCGCGGTGCGGAAGGCGGCCGGGATCGGGTTTCCGGGTGCGGTCAACGACGCGGTGGTGTCGCGGAGTGCGCACGTGGTGCTGCCTGCGGGTGCGTTGACGCCCTTCGGGGGCCGGTTGCGGGCGCCGGGTGGGCCCTACCGGCCCTATCTGTTCCACCGCACGCCGCACGGGGTGTTCTCGTTCGCGCGGTTCAAAGGTGCACCGCACCTGGTGACGACGCTGGAATGGTCCCCTTCCGATGACTCCGTTCCGATGACGGTCGGTGAGTTGCGGGCGAGCCTGGGGCGCGTACTCGGTCAGGATCTCGCCATTGCGCCGCCTTCCGGGGCCGGGCCCTACGTGTTGCGCCGGGCCGTCGCGCGGCACAGTCGGGTCGCCGACCGTTACCAGGCGGGTCGGGTGCTGCTGGCCGGGGATGCCGCGCACGTGGTCGCCGGGATCGGCGGGCCGGCCCTCAACCTGGGCATGCTCGACGCGGTCGATCTGGCGGGGCGGCTGCTCGGCGGTGGGCTCGAGGGATATGACCAGGCGCGGCGGCCGTACGCGGAGCGGGTGCTCGCCCATGCCGCGGAGCAGTCGGCGCTGCTCGGGCCCGGTCCTTCGACGGACGCGCAGCGGGAGCGGTTCGCGGCGCGGCTGGCCACGGAGGCTGGTCTCCGCTCGGTGGCCGAGGCCATCGCCGGCGGCTGAGCCGTTTTTGTCAGACCCCGGGTGCACGATGTCTGCGGAGTTTCAGACTAGGGAGACCACGATGATCGCAAAGCTGCGCACGGTCGTGCTCGACGCGGCCGATATCGCGGCCCTGTCCGCGTTCTACCAGGCGCTGGCCGGTTGGAAAGAGACCTACGCCGACGACGAGTGGGTGTTGCTGGAGACGCCCGACGGTTGGCGGATCGGCCTACAGGCCGTGCCGGAGCATCAGCAGCCGCAGTGGCCGGGGCAGGAGCGGCCGCAGCAGGCTCACCTCGACCTGCGGATGCCCGACCTGGAGGTCGGCGTCGAGCGGGCGGTCGCGCTCGGTGGCACGCTGCTGCGCCGCAACGACACCTGGCACACGGTCGCCGACCCGGCCGGCCACCCGTTCGACCTGTGCCTCAAGGCCGAAGACCCCAACACCACCCTGATGGGTGTGATGCTCGACTGCGGTGACGCCAAGCAGCTCAGCACCTTCTATTCGGAGTTGCTCGGCAAGCCGATCACCTACGAGGCCGAAGGCATCGCGATGATCGGCGACGACGGCGCCCAGCCGGTGATGTTCCAGCAGGTCGCCGACTACCGGGCGCCGCAGTGGCCGGACCCTGCCCATCCGCAGCAGTTCCACCTTGACCTGCGGGTCGACAGCTTCGACATCGCGGAGCCGGCAACGCTGGCGCTGGGCGCGACGCCGTTGCCCGGCGGCGGCGAGACGTTCCGGGTCTACGCCGACCCGCAGGGCAAGCCGTTCTGCCTGACGGTGGGCGACTAGCTGGTGGCATGACCAGCCCGGCCGCCGCGGTGGCGGCCGGGCTGGCTCGGCAGGTTCGGCTCGTGGTTCGGCGGCGGTCTGGTCCTGCTCGTGGGTGGGGTGCCGCGCCACGGCCGGACCGCCGTGCTGGCTGTTGGACGCGCCCGATCTGGGGGAGCCCGCGTGGGCGACACGCCCAGCGGCGTCCCACATCCGCCGACCCAGATGACGGCAGAGTCCGGCGACTAGCCCTCACCGACGACCACTGCTGGCGCCAGCAGTCCGATCGCGGCGGTGACGGCTGCGCGTGGGTTGTCGCGCCAGTCCGGGGTGACGGGAGCGAGGCTGGTCGACAGGGGATAGCGCGAGCCGAGGTCGGGGATCTGGGCCCGGGTCGCGGTGGCCACCGCTAGCCACTCGGCGACTCCTTCGTCGTCGAGGGTTCGATAGGCGGCGGCCGTCGACGCGGTGGCGCGGACGGTCGCGTAGAGCATGGTGACCGTGGTGGCGTGCCGGTCGGCCGGCACCTGCCAGGCGGCCAGGATCTCGAGGAGGCGTTCGAGCCAGTCCTGCTCGTTGGGTCCCTGGCTGGCCTGCGACCACGGCCGCTCGGTCAGCCACGGGTGCGCCAGGTAGATCTCGAACAGCGCCGAGGCCCAGGCCTGGAGCGCGTCGGCGAGCGAGGTCTCCGGGTCCGGCCAGGTCGGCATGGCGCTGGCCTGGTCCTGCATCAGCGCGAGCAGGTTGTCCTTGGTGCCCACGTAGGGGTAGAGCGCCATCGCGGTCTTGTCCAACCGCGCGGCGACCGCCCGGGTCGACACCGCCGCCAGGCCGGAGGTGTCGGCGATCGCGATGCCGATCGCCACGATCTCGTCGAGGTCGAGTTGTTGGCGTGGGCCGCGGCGCGGAGTGGGCAGGGTCGTGCCGCGGTGCCGCCAGAGGCGGCGGATATGAGCGTCGGCGTCGATCATAGTCCTTACACTGTATAGTGTTTCCATGACCACCGCACGCATGCACGACGACACCCTGATCGACGTGTCGGCAACGGGCGACGGCCCGGCCGTCCTGCTCCCGATCAGCACGACCGTGATCGAGGGCGACCCGGCCGAGCAGCTGCGCGCCTGGGGCGCCGACCCGGCCCTCGGCCACACCCTCGCAACCGGTCTGGCGGAGGCCGGCTTCCGGGCGGTCACCGCCGACTACGAGGGCCACCTGACCGACCACCCGAAGCCCGACACCCTCACCGCAGAGGCAGTGGCCGCCGACCTGCTGGCCATCGCCGACGCGGCGGGAGCCGACCGGTTCGCCTACTACGGCTATTCCTGGCTCGCGCTCGCCGGCCTGCAACTCGCCACCCGCACCGACCGGCTCACCGCGCTGGCGATGGGCGGCTACCCGCCGCTCGGCGGCCCCTATGACGCGATGCTCGAGGTCACCCGCATCGCACACCGCATGGCCGTCGCCAACCAGGGCAAGCCGCCGACCGTGGCGGAGCCCGGCGACTGGGACTCGGCCGAGGTCAGCCGCCACCCAGACCAGACGGCGCAATACGTGACGCTCTACGAGTCACTGCGCGATTTCGACGAACGCGCGGCGCTCGACCGCCTGGACATCCCGCGCCTCGCCTTCGCAGGCGCCGACGACAACATCTCCTACGGTCCGAAGTGGAACAACGCCTATGTAGCGATCGCCGACGCCCTGCGCCAACACCAGGCGGAGCTGATCGAACGCGGCTGGACGGTCGAGTTGGTCAAAGACGCCGACCACATGAGCGCGATGCTGCCGGCCGCCGTCCTGCCCATCCTCATCCCGTGGCTGACCTCCGCCCAGCTCGTCGGCTGACCAACGCCCGGAAGTGGGGACAGCTCGCCAGATCGTCGGCCGGGCAGCGGGCCGCGTAGTCGAGCATCTCGCGCGCGGTCTCCAACGCCCGGATCTGCGCGTCGACCGCCTCCCGGTGCGCCCGCAACGCGGCGCGCCGGGCCGGTCCGGCCGCGGTGAGCAGCTGGCGGATGTCGGCGAGCCCGAGTCCGGCGTCCTTGGCGGCCAGGATCGCCCCGATCCGATCGGCGTCGGCCTCTATGTAGCATCGCCGCCCCGCCGACGTGCGCTCCGGCCGGAGCAGACCCACGTCCTCCCAGTGCCGCAACACGTGCGTGGCCAGCCCGAACCGAGCGGCAAGGTCACCAATAGCGACGGTCGACTTCAGGTCGACCTGAACTCGCATGCTCACCATCATGACCATCCCACCGGCGTTCCTGACCGCCCTGGATCTCTTCGACGCGCAACCGACCGCGGCCCGGTTGCGCGCGTACGGCTATGAGTTGCTCCGCTTGACGAGCGGCGGCCGGGTCGCCGACGTGGGCTGCGGCACGGGCCTGGCGGTGGCGGAGTTGACGGCCCTGGGCGCCACCGCGATCGGCGTCGACCTCAACCCAGCGATGATCGAGGTTGCCCGGCATCGGCACCCGCGTGGCGAGTACCAGGTCGGGTCCGCTCTGGACCTCCCCTTCGCGGACGGTTCGCTGGCCGGCTACCGCGCCGACAAGGTGCTCCACGACCTGGCTGATCCACAAGCGGCCCTGGCTGAAGCCCGCCGCGTCCTCTCCGCCGGCGCCTGTATCGTGCTGACCGACCTGGACTGGGACACGATCGCCATCGCGAGCGACGACCCCGCCCGGACCCGGGCCGTTGTCCAGGCCCGCACCGACGCCCTGCCCGCCGGCTTCGCCGCCCGCCAGGCCCCGGAATTGCTCCGATCGCTGGGCTTCCTGGAGGTAAGCACGACCGCTGAGACGGCCGTGATCACCAGCCCCGACGTGGGCGAGGTCCTGCTCAGCAGAATCGCCGGCGACGATGCCGACTGGCTGGCCGAGCAGCGGACCCGGGCCGCGCGCGGCGACCTGCTGGTCTTCGTGCCCATTGTGGTCACCGCAGCCAGCCGGCAGCCCGCGGTGTGACGCGCCGGCGCCGTCCGAGCCGGCGTCCATTGTCTCTGGCCCGGTCCATGCGTTCCTACGCCGACGGCCTTGCCTTTCCATGCCGGTTCCACACATTTCTGCGCCGAAGGTCGTGTTCCCGCGCCGAGGTCATGCGGTCCCGCGTCCGCCGCCGCGAGCGGGTGGAGATGCGGCACCATTGGCTTAAGATTGCATAATCGAAAGCCTTGGGCGGGGCCGATTTCTCGCCTGGGATAGGAGATAATTGATGCATGCGGCAGCTCCAATTTTTTACCACGACAGAGCTGGCCGCCATGCGAGATCGCACCGCGTCCCGCAGTTATTCGCCCGCCGGTGAGGAGTTTCGCCGCGAGCATGAGCGCCATCGCGCTTGGGGCCTGACTCGACGTCACGCTGAGCGTCTGCGCCGCTTGCGTGGCAGCGACTGCGAGCCTCACACTCCGACCGCTGCGGGGATCAATCCGGAGCGGCAACCCCTTACTCCGCCTGGCCCTGCCGTCGCCCTGAGATTAGAGGCGCCCGACCGGGCAGTGCGCCCGACAGCGGACCTCGCATCGCCGGCAAGCCAGAACCCAGGGGTGAAGGACGCAGCCGATCGACCCGGGCGGCAGCGAAATAGCTCGACCGAGACGGCCGCGATAGCGTCGAGCAGACCGGCCGGGGGCGCACCATTGCGCCGCGCGGAAAAGATGCCGTCGCGCCCAGCACAAAATGCACCTTGGCGCCCTATGGGTAATGCGCCGGATGCTCCAATCGGGACACACGCGAACCTGCTAAGCGCCAAACGCGCCGCCGCATCAAGCGGTAAATGCGACGTCATCCACAACGGAAATCTGGCGTGGCGCCCCGCAGGAAATGGGGCCCGCCTCCAACAGAAATACACCTTCGCGCCCAGGGGCGCTGCCCATCGCGACCCAGCGGAAAATACACCTCCGCGGCCCTGCGGTATGTGCCTCGTCGCGGCGCGGAGGGAACTGGACCTCCGCGGCCTCGCGGGAGGTGCCTCATCCCGGCCGGACGGCGAGTGGGTCTTCGTGGTCCGCCGGGCAACGTCGGCAGGTCCGGCTCGACGGCGAGTGGGTCTTCGTGGTCCGCCGGGCAACGTCGGCAGGTCCGGCTCGACGGCGAGTGGGTCTTCGTGGTCCGCCGGGCAACGTCGGCAGGTCCGGCTCGACGGCGAGTGGGTCTTCGTGGTCCGCCGGGCAACGTCGGCAGGTCCGGCTCGACGGCGAGTGGGTCTTCGCGGTCCGCCGGGCGACGTCGGGCAGGGCCGGCCGGACGGCGAGTGGGTCTTCGTGGTCGCTGTCGGGCAACGTCGGGCAGGGCCGGCCCGACGGCGAGTGGGTCTTCGCGGTCCGCTGTCGGGCAGGGCCGGCCCGACGGCGAGTGGGTCTTCGCGGTCCGCCGGGCGCCGTCGGGCAGGGCCGGTCCGACGGCGAGTGGGTCTTCGCGGTCCGCCGGGCAACGTCGGGCAAGGCCGGCCCGGCAGCGACCGACCGCGCTCGTCAGCACGCGCCGAGCTGTGCGGCGACGGGCCGGCCTTCGTCGACGACCAGACCCGCCAAACGCAGGCGGGCGCGCGGGGCCAAAGCAGCATCAGCGGGGGACGCGGAGGGCTCCTGGTAGCCGGAGCTGTTCGGAGACAGCTCCCCACTTTCCCGCAACGCCCCCAGCGCGCTGCGAGTGGACCATGACTGAGCACTACTAGGCGCCGGTCGTGGCGATGCGGGCCAGGGGTGGCAGGACCCATGGCGCGATGACCTGTTGGACGCCCTCCGGGGTGAAGTGCAGGCCGTCGCTGCGGATGCGGACGCCGCCCGCGTCCCAGGTGAAATGGCCGCCTGGGCAGACCACCGCGTTCAGGTCTAGGACCGTGGCCTTGCGCTTCGCGGCCGCCCCGCGCAGCAGTGCGTTCCAGGCGTCTACCCGCGCCGGCTCGTCTTCCGGCCACAGGCCGCCGTCGGGGCGCTCGGCCCGTCGTGTGTAGGGCGCCGTCAACAGGACAACGTGCGCGCCTCGGGACGAGACGATGTCGATCGCCAGGTTGAGCTCGCGCGAGAGGTAGGCGTCGAACTCCGGCTCTCCGACATGTTGATAGCGGCCGTTGAGCTTGCGGTCCATCAGCTCCCAGCGGTCGAGCAGGATCGCCACCACGTCCGGGTCGTCGGTGGCGATGTGGCGTTTCCATCGCTGGTCCCATTTGTCGCAGCCGGGGTAGTTCGGGTGGGGCTCGCCCACGTAGTTGATCTCGGGGAGGCGGGCGATGCCGCAGCCCTGGACGCCTCGCGCGAAGATCTGGAGCTTGTCCTGCTTGGGCAGGTATTTGCCGAGCGACCAGGAGACCGAGTCTCCCATGATCGCGATCCGCGGCAGTGCGCCAGGCGTGCGGCCCGCCCGCTGGATCGGTGGCGCCTTCGACGCCGAGGCGGCCGGGCCGCCCAGGTTCAGCGCGATTTGCGGTGCCGGTCGCGCGGCCGGCGGCACCGTGAGCAACACCGCCGCCGTCGCGGTCGCCAGCGCGGCCGTCACCGCCGTCGCACCGCCCAGCCGCGGCCGCCGGCGGGTCCAGCCAGCCGTCCGAATAGGGCGCTCGACCAGCACGTAGGACGCGGTGGCGACCGCGAACACCGCCGCCAGTCGCACCCCCAGCAGCGGCAACCCGGTCAGGCCGGTCCGGTCCGCGCTCAGCCACTGGTAGAGCGGCCAGTGCCACAGATACAGGCCGTAGGAGATCCGGCCGATCAGCACCAGGGGCAGCACCCCGAGCACCCGGGCGGTCGGCGACCGGGGGCTGATCACCGCGTGCGCGATCACCGCCGCGGTACCCAGCGCGACCAGCGTCAACCCACCCCGGTAGAGCCACGGGGAAGAGCCGTCCGCGAGAGCCCACACCAACCCGGTGACCACGACGCCGCCCACCGCGAGCGTGCCGAGCACGCGATGCTGCCCACCCGACGCGACCCGGTCGGACACGAGCACCGCGAGCCCGCAACCGATCAGCAGCGCCACCGCCCGGGTGTCGGTCCCGTAGTAGACCCGGTCCACGTCGGCCGCGGAGAAGAGGAAGAAGGACGCCGCGGCCGAGGCGACCGCGCCGACGCCACAGACCACGAGGAGGAGGCGTCGCCCGGCCGCGAGGGACATCAAAGCGATGAAGATCAACGGCCAGATCAGGTAGAACTGCTCCTCAATCCCCAGCGACCAGGTGTGCTGCAACGGCGACGGTGACCCGGTCGCGGCGAAATAGTCCCCGCCGCGCAGCATCATCCGCCAGTTGGCGAGGTAGGCGACCCCGGCGAGCGAGTCCAGCCGCAACGCCGGCAACTCCGTCGGTGGCAGCAGGAACCGGGACACCAGCGCCACCGTGGCCAGCACCAGCAGCAGTGCGGGCAGGAGTCGGCGGGCCCGGCGGCCCCAGAACGCGACGAGATCCGTCCGCCCGGTCGCCGAGCGCTCGACGAGCAGCAGCGACGTGATCAGGAAGCCGGATAACACGAAGAAAGCGTCGACGCCCAGGAAGCCGCCCGGCAGGAATGCCACGCCGCCGTGGAAGAGCAGCACGGCGAGGACGGCGAAGGCCCGAACCCCGTCGAGCGCAGGCTGGTACGGAAAGCGCGCCCCGGACATTTGCCCCGAATCTACCGGGGCGCGCTCATTCCGGTCAGCGCCTTGCGCGAACCGCCGCCGCGAGCTCGTCGAGCAGCGTCGCCGTGGTGTCCCAGTCGATGCAGGCGTCGGTGACCGACTGGCCGCGCACCAAAGCGGGACCGCCCAGGTCCTGCCGGCCGGCGACCAGGAAGCTCTCCAGCATCACACCGGCGATGCCCTGCTCACCGGCGGCCAGCCGCGCCGCGATGTCGCGTACGACACCTGGTTGACGGTTGTGGTCCTTGCCGCTGTTGCCGTGGCTCGCATCGATCATGAGACGCGTCGGCAGACCGGCGGAGGAGAGCTTGCCCAGGGCATCGGACACGTGTGCGGCGGAGTAGTTGGGGCCGAGCGACCCGCCGCGCAGCATCAGGTGGCAGTCGGGGTTGCCGGTCGTGGTGACCAGCGCCGCGATCCCGTCCAGGTTGATCCCCATGAACACATGGCTGGCCGCCGCGGCGCCGATGCCGTCGACCGCGTCACCGACGTCGCCCGAGGTCGAGTTCTTGATCCCGATCGGCATCGACAGGCCGCTGCAGAGCTGCCGGTGGGTCTGGCTGGCGGCGGTCCGCGCGCCGATCGAGCCCCAGCTCACGATGTCGGCGATGAACTGCGGCGTGATCGGGTCGAGGAACTCGCAGCCGACCGGCAGGCCGAGCGCGGAGACGTCGAGCAGGAGTTGGCGGGCCAGGCGCAGGCCGCGGTTGACGTCGAAGCCGCCGGACAGCTCCGGGTCGTTGATCAAGCCCTTCCAACCGACGGTGGTACGCGGCTTCTCGAAGTAGGTGCGCATCACGATCCGCAGGTCACCGGAGAGGCGGGCGGAGACCGCGGCGAGCCGCTGCGCGTACTCCAGGCCGGCGTCGGGGTCGTGGATCGAGCATGGGCCGACGATCACGAGGAGGCGGTCGTCGCGGCCGTCGAGGATGTCGACGACCTCGGCGCGGCCCCGGGCCACGACCTCGGCGACGGATGGGGAGACCGGGAACTCGTGGCGGAGCAGCGCAGGGGAGATCAACGGGCTCATCCGGGCGATGCGGGCATCATCGAGCGCCGCGGCGGTGACTGACATGGCGTCCTCTCATGGGCGAGCCGCCCCGGGACGCGTGCCGAGCCGGCTCAGGAATCCGGCTCAGGGGTGAAGGTCAGCGTGGCGAATCGCCCGCCGACCCGATCCGGGCCGGGGGTGTAAACCGATACCAGCGCTGCACGCCGCAACCCTAGCAGCACGCAGCGATGAGCCGTGCCGCGCCCTCGTTGGCGGCGTTACGTCTGATTCGTCCCGTTAGGACGTAATCTCTTCCCCGAACAAGCCACCCTCTGGGAAGGAAACAAAAGAATGGTGCGGTCGGGTACGGACGCGCGTGACGTCGTCGTCACCGGCATGGGGTTCTGTCTGCCGGGCATCGGCCAGCCGGCCATCACGACGCAGGACGTCTGGGAGATCGCCTCCCAGGGCAAGACCGCGATCGCGGCCCGCGAGGACGGCGTCTTCTACGGCAGCGTCGACCTGCCGGCGGAGAAGTTCGCCGAATACTTCCCGGAGATCCCGGGCATCTTCGCCGCACACTTCACCGACACGCACCGCTTCGGGCTGATGTCGTTCCTGGAGGCGTGCACCGACGCGAAGCTCGACGTGCGGGCGGGCGCGCTCGCCAACGCCGGCATCCTGGTCGGCCGGGGCGGCGTCGACGCCAACATCGCCGGCTACCTCAAGGTGCTCAACACCGAGATCGGCGACCTCAACATCCTCGAGGCGACGTCGCTGTTCATCGAGAGCTCGATCGCGGTCACCTCGTCGGACGTGGCGCTGGCGCAGTCGGCGTTCGCCAGGACTACGGGCCCCTGCTACACCGCCAACGCCGGCTGCTCGTCGTCGTCGGTTCAGATCAACAACGCCCGGATGCTGATCAACAGTGGCGCGTCCGACGTGATCGCCGTCACCGGCGTCGACAACTTCTACTACCCGCTGCTGAAGAAGGTCTTCGATCTCGTACGCATGGTCCAGGACCAGGCGGCCGACGAGCGCCCGACCAACGCGCTGCCCGACGAGCCGATCGAGTTCGACCGCCTGATGCGGCCGTACGACCGGCGCCAGGGCTGTGTCAACTACGGCGAGGGCTCGGTGAGCCTGATCCTGGAGAGCCGGGAGCACGCCGAGCGGCGCGGCGCCGCGATCTACGGCCAGGTGCTGGGCCAGGCCGTCACCCGCGACGGGCTGCCGCACCCGCTGGCCAGCGACCAGACCGGCGGCGGCCTCGTCGCGGCCGTCCGCCAGGCGCTCGGCGACCGGCCGATCGAGCAGGTGAAGTATGTGCACGGCGGCAGCGACGGCGGCATGGCCCAGCAGGAGGCCGAGGCGATCCGCACGCTGTTCGGCGACAAGGCCGGCGACCTGCTGATGACCTCGCAGGAGGGCTGCTTCGGCCACAACGGCGCACCGACCGGCGCCCTCGGCGTGGCGCTGACGCTGCTGATGATGCAGCACCGCACGGTCTGCCCGACCGCCAACCTGGTCGACCCGCTGGATTACCTCCCGTTCAACCCGCTGCCGGGCCACGAGAGCGTGCCGCTCGCCTTCGACCACGCGCTGAGCTTCACCTACCAGTTGGGCGGCGTGCAGAGCGCCGTTCTCCTCGGCAGCCCCGACGCCCTCTAGCACAAAACCTTTCGAGAGGACTGCCCCACCGTGGAACACGAGCACATCGCGATCGTCGGGCTCGGCTGCCGGTTGCCCGGCGACGTCGACTCGCCGGCCGCCCTGTGGCGACTGCTGGCCGACGGCCAAGACGCGGTCGGCCCCTTCCCGGCGGGGCGACCGCTGCCGGGCACCGGAACGCCAGGAGACGGCGGCTGGCTGCGCGACGTCGCCGGCTTCGACGCCGACTTCTTCGGTGTCTCCCGGCGTGAGGCCGACGTGCTCGACCCGCAGCACCGGTTGATGCTCGAGGTCGTCTGGGAGGCGTTCGAGCACGCCGGCCTGCCGCCGGACCGGTTGGCCGGTGAGCCGACCGGCGTGTTCCTCGGGCTGAGCTACGACGAATACATGCACCGCCTCGCCGGCCAGCCGGAAGAGCTGGCCGGCGGGATCCTCACCAACGGGCACTGCGTGGCGGCCGGGCGGATCTCCTACCTGCTCGGCCTGCACGGCCCGGCGGTCAGTGTCGACACCGCCTGCTCGTCGGGCCTGGTCGCGGTGCACCAGGCCGCGCAGGCCCTGCGCGAGCGGGAATGCGACCTCGCCGTCGCCGGCGCGGTCAACCTGGTCGTCGACGAGCGGACCACCCGGGAGTTCACCCGGTTCGGCATGCTCTCGCCGACCGGCCGGTGCCGGGCCTTCGACGAGCGGGCCGACGGTTTCGTCCGCTCCGAGGGCGCCGGCGCTGTGGTGCTCAAGCGGCTCGGCGACGCGCTCCGCGACGGCGACCGGATCCTCGCCGTGGTCCGCGGCTCGGCGGTCAACCAGGACGGCCGCTCCGACGGGCTGAGCGCGCCGTCGGCCGAGGCGCAGGAGGCGGTCTACCGGGCCGCGTTGGTCCGCGCGGGTCTCGACGCCAGCCAGGTCGGCTACGTCGAGGCGCACGGCACCGGCACCCGGCTCGGCGACCCGACCGAGTTGGCCAGCCTCACCCGCGTGTACGGCGGCCAGGGCCGGGCGGTCGCCATCGGCTCGATCAAGTCCAATGTGGGTCACCTGGAGCCGGCCGCCGGCATCGCCGGTCTGATCAAGGCCGTGCTCGCGCTCGACTACGGCGTGATCCCCGGCAACCTGCACTTCACCGGCTGGACCCCGGGCACCGACCCGTCGGCCGCCGGCCTGTTCGTGCCCACCGGCACCACCCGCTGGCCCGACGGTGCCGCGGTGCGCCGGGCGGCGGTCTCCTCGTTCGGCTTCTCGGGCACCAACGCGCACGTCGTGCTGGAGGAGGCGCCGACGCTGCCGTCGCCCGCGTCGTCGACCCGCACGTCCGGCGAGCCCGAGGTGGTCCTCATCCCGGCCGGCTCCCGCGAGGCGCTGCCCGCCGCCGCCGAACGGGTCGCCGACTGGCTCGACGGCGACGGGCGCGACGTGCCGCTGCGCGACATCGCGCACACCTTCGCACTCCGTCGCGGCGCCGGCCGGGGGCGGCTGGGGGTGGTCGCCACCACGACCGAAGAGCTTTCGGACCGATTGCGGGGGTACGTGGCCGGCCGGCTCGACCCGGCCGTCGTCTCCGGCGCCGTACCCGGTGGCGTGGCCCGTGGCGCCGTCTGGGTGTTCTCCGGCCAGGGTTCACAGTGGACCGGCATGGGCCGCGAACTGCTCGCCACCGAGCCCGCGTTCGCGGCCAGCCTGACCCGGTCCGACGCGCTGATCGCTTCCGAGGCCGGCTTCTCCGTGCTCGACGTGATCCGCTCGGGCCAGCCGGTCGCCGGATGTGGCTTCGTGCAACCCGTGCTGTTCGCCCTCCAGGTCGCGCTCGCCGACCTGTGGCGCGCGCACGGCGTCACGCCGGCCGGCGTGCTCGGCCACTCGATGGGCGAAGTGGCCGCCGCCGTCGTGTCCGGCGCGCTCACCCTCGCCGACGGCGTCGCGGTGATCTGCCGCCGTTCGGCACTGCTGGAACGCATCGCCGGCGCGGGCGCGATGGCCAGCGTGGGCCTGAGCCGCTCCCAGGTCGAGGCCGACATCGCCGCCGCCGGCGCCGGCGCGGTCGTCTCCGTCGCGGTGGTCGCCGCACCGGAGAGCACCGTGGTCGCCGGCGACGACGAGTGGGTCCGCCTGCTGGTCGACGCCTGGGACGCCGAGGGCGTGCCGGCCCGGCTGGTCGCGGTCGACGTCGCGTCGCACTCGCCGCAGGTCGACCCGCTGCTCCAGGACCTCACCGCGGCGCTGAAGGACCTGCGGCCGCGCGACCCCGCCGTGCGCTTCTACTCCACCGTGCTCGACCCGCGCTCCGAGGAGCCGGCGTTCGACGCCGACTACTGGTGCCGCAACCTGCGGCAGCCGGTCCGCTTCGCGGCCGCCGTCGGTGCCGCCGCCGCCGACCGGCACCGGGTGTTCCTGGAGGTCTCGCCGCACCCGATCGTGACCAGCGCCGTGCGCGACAGCACCACCGACGCGGTGGTGGTCGGCACGCTGCGCCGCGACGAGCCGGAGGTGCTGACCTTCCGGACCGCGCTGGCGGCGCTGCACTGCTCGGGCGTCCCGGTCGCCTGGTCCGCGCTCTACGGCGACGCCGACCTGGCCGACCCGCCGACGATGACCTACGACCGGCGCCGGCACTGGGTCGACGTGTCGCCGGTGGACCCGACACCGGACGTGAGCGGTCTGCCCGGTCGGCACACCGAGGTGGCCGGCGACCCGGTGCGGCACACCTGGGTCGGTGACGCGGGGCTGGACGCCCTGCCGTTCCTGGCCGACCACCGGGTGCACGACGAGGCGGTGCTGCCGGGCGCCGCGTTCCACGCGCTCGCGCTCAGCGCCGCGACCGCGGTGTTCGCGGCACCGGTCGACCAGGTCGTGGTCGAGGACCTGGCGTTCCGCGAGCTGCTCCGGCTCGAGGCGCGCACCGAGGTCAGCACCACCGTGACGATGACCACGCCGGACCGGGCCGAGTGCGAGATCTTCGCCCGCGGCACCGACGGCGCGTGGGTCCGTCACGCGACCGCCGCGCTCCGCTCGGGTCGGTCCACAACAGACACACCGACGCCGCAATGCGACGTCCCGGGTGACGCCGAGGGGCTCTACGCGGCGATGCGGGCCCGGGGGATCCACCACGGTCCGACATTCGCGGGACTGAGCGAGCTGGCCCGCTCGGCGGACGGCAAAGCCGCGCGGGCCCTGGTCGCCTCTCCGGGTGCGGCGCCGGACGCGCTCGCGATCCACCCGGTGTTGCTCGACATGTGCGCGCAACTGCTGGTCGCGACCGTGCTCGACGAGCCGGGCCGCGGCCTGGTGCTGCCGGTCGGCATCGCGCGCGTGGCGGTGACCGGCGACCTGTCGCTGGCCGCCCACGCCGAGGCCCGGCTGGTCTCGTCGGACGCCGAGGGCTTCAGCGGCGACGTGGTGCTCCGCGACGACGCGGGCGCGGCCCTGCTGACCGTCGGCGGCCTGCGCTGCGTGCGGCAGCGGGTGCCGGAGGCGTCGGCAGGGGAGTGGCTGCTGGAACCTCGCTGGGCAGCCGCGCCGGCCCTCACCGGCCGCGCGGTCGGCCGGGTGCTGCTGGTCGGGGAGGGCGGCGGCGCGGTGCTCCCGGTCGCGTCGGCGCTGCGTGCCCGCGGTGCCGTCGTCGACGTGGTCGACGTGCCGCTCGCCGAGCCGGTGCGCGGCCTGTTCGGTGGGGTGTTGCCCGGCGCGGTCGCGCTGGTCTGCGGCGGCGCGTCCGGTGCGGACGCCGCGCTGGACCGCACCCGTCGCGCGGTCGCGGTGGCCCAGACGCTCTGCGCCGAAGCCGTACCGCCCCGCCTGGTGCTGGTCACCGGCGGCGCCCTCGACGAGGCGGCGCTGCGCGGCATCGTCCGGGTGCTCGCGATCGAACACCCGGAGTTGCGGGCGACGCTGGTCGAGACCGATGACGCCGGCCTGCTCGCCGACGAACTGCTCGCCAACGGCACCGACGACGAGGTGCGGCACCGCTCCGGGGAGCGGCTGGTCGCGCGGCTGGCGTACGCACCGGTCCCGGAGGTTTCGACCGTCGACGTGCGCTGCGGCGTCGACGGTTTCCGCCTGCGGGCCGGCCGGCTCGGCGACCTGTCCGGGCTGGAACTGGCCGCCTGCCACCGCCGGCGCCCGGGCCCGGGCGAGGTGGAGATCCAGGTGACCGCCACCGGGGTCAACTTCCGTGACGTGCTCACCGTGCTCGGCCTCCTGCCGGGCGACGGCCACGACGTCCGCTACCGGATCGGCTTCGAGTGCGCGGGCGTGGTCAGCGCGGTCGGTGCCGGCGTGCCGCTCGAAGTCGGTGAGTCGGTGCTCGCGGTCGACCTGCGCGGCGGCGCGTTCGGCTCGTTCCTGACCGTGCCGGCCACCGCGGTGGCCCGGATGCCCGGCGGCCTCGACCCGGTGGTCGCGGCCGGACAGCTCACCGGATACCTGACCGCCTGGTACGCGCTGCGGCACGTCGCGGGCGTCCGCTCCGGCGAGCGGGTGCTCATCCACAGTGGAACCGGCGGCACCGGCCTGGCCGCGATCGCGGTCGCCCGCAAGCTCGGCGCGACCGTGTTCGCCACGGCCGGCACCCCGGAGAAGCGGGCCCGACTGCGCGAGCTGGGCATCGCGACCGTGATGGACTCCCGCACGCTCGACTTCGCGGCCGAGACCCTGGAGGCCACCGGCGGCGAGGGCGTCGACGTGGTGCTCAACTCGCTGGCCGGCCCGGCCATCCGGGCGGGCCTGTCGACGCTGCGGCCGTTCGGCCGGTTCGTCGAACTCGGCGTGCGCGACATCCTCGCCGACCGGGCTCTCGGGCTGGCGCCGATGCGGCACAACATCACCTTCAGCACGGTCGACCTGATCGAGTTGCAGAGCCGGCGTCCGGGTGTGTTCGCGACGGTGCTCCGGGAGGTGATCGCCGGCCTGGCCGACGGGTCGCTGCCGCCGCTGCCGGTGCGCTCCTACCCGCTGACCGCGGCCACGGAGGCGTTCCGCACGATGGCCGCCGCGGCACACCAGGGCAAGCTGGTGCTGACCGTGCCGGGCTCCGGAACGCTGAAGGCGGCCCGGCCGGCCGAGCCGGCGGTGCGCGGCGACGGTTCCTACATCATCACCGGCGGTCTGACCGGCGTGGGCCTCGCGGCCGCGGCCTGGCTGGCCTCCCGCGGTGCCGGGCACGTCGTGCTCAACGGCCGCCGGGCACCCTCGCCGGAGGCGGCAGCGGCCATCGCGGACCTGCGCGCCGGCGGCACCCGGGTCACCGTGCTCCGCGGCGACGTGGCCGCGCCCGGCACGGCGACGGCGCTGGTGGAGGCGGCCACGGCGTTCGGCCGCCCGCTGTGCGGCGTGCTGCACGCGGCGATGGTGCTCGACGACGCGGCGCTGCTGACGGTGGCCGACGAGCAGTTCGACCGGGTCTGGCGGCCGAAGGTGGTCGGCGCCCGCGCCCTCCACACGGCGGTCGCCGGACAGCGGCTGGACTGGTTCGTCGTCTTCTCGTCGATGGCGTCGCTGATCGGAAACGCCGGCCAGACGGTGTACGCGGCCGCGAACGCCTGGCTCGACGGTTTCGCATCGTGGCGGGCCGCGCAGGGCCTGCCGACGCTCGCGGTCAACTGGGGCCCATGGGGCCAGACAGGCGCGGCGACGGACTTCGCGGCGCGCGGCTACACCACGATCGGCACCTCCGAAGGGTTCTCGGCACTGTCCATCTTGCTGGCCCACGACCGGGTCCGCACCGGCGTGATCCCGGGGGCGCCCGCGACCTGGGTGCCGGCACCGGCGTCGCCGTTCTTCGCCGACGTCCTCGCGACGGTCGCCGCACCGGAACCCGTCACGCCCACCGGTCCGACGGTGGCCGACGTCCGCGCGGAGCTGGCGGCGGCACCGGCAGGCCTGGCCCGCCGCACGGCACTGGAGTCCTATGTCGGCGGCCACGTCCAGGCGGTGATGCGGCTGGGCGACAGCGCCCTGGACCCGCAGACACCACTGCGGGCGCTGGGCTTCGACTCGCTGCTGGCAATGGAGCTGCGGGCCAGGCTGGAGGCCGGCCTGGGGGTCAAGCTGGCCGGCAACTTCGTCTGGAAGCACCCGACCCTGGCCGCGCTGGCCGAGGGCCTGGCCGGCCACATGGACCTCGCCCTGGAGCCCGACGACGCGGCCTGACCGTGGAGACGGGGTGCGGCCACGGCCGCACCCCGTCACGCGTTGCGGGCCTCGATGGCCTTGATGGTCTTCGCCAGGCTCGGTGCGAACCCGCGGGCGCCGGCGACGCTGAGCAGCGCGCCGATCGCCTTGCCCTTGAAGTTTTTGCCCTCGCGCACGACGGTCACGTCCACCTTGGTCGTCCCGTCGGGCTGCGGGGTCAGGTCGTAGGTGTGGCCCGACCTGCCGCCCCAGGTGTTGGAGTCGGTGGTGGTCAGGACGACGTGGTTGATGTCGGACCAGTCGTAGCGCAGGCGTTCCCAGACGCCACCGGAGCCCTCCGTGACATCGGCGTAGTCGGTGCCGCGCGCGTGGACCTTGAGGTAGCCGTCGTCGCTCCGGGGAAACAGCTCCGCCCGGCCCGGGCCGAAGTCGGTGAGCCCGGCGACGAACTGCTCCGGCGTCGCGGTGGTCGTCTGGTGGACGGTGATGGTGGCCATCGGGTGCCCCCTTCGTCAAGGTCCAGCCTAGGCCGGCACGAGCTTGTCCGGGTAGCCATAGCTTACGACCGTTCGGCGCACGGGCATCGGCGTTCATCGGTCTGACCGCGCCGCAGGGCTCCCGCTGAACAGCTGATATCGCCGAACCTCGATCTCAGAGCCGTCCCCCGTCCCGGACGGCACTGACGAGAGGAACGCGCATGCGATGGAGACTGGCCCGACTCGGGCTCGCGCTCACGCTGGCCACGGTCGGCCTCGGGGTCGTCACCGCGACACCCGCCCTGGCCGAGTCCAACGGCGGCGTGCGGGTGATGCCGCTCGGTGACTCGATCACCGACGGCTACAACGTCCCGGGCGGCTACCGGATCAACCTGTGGCAGCGGCTCGCCGGCGGCGGCTACACCGTCGACTTCGTCGGGTCCGGCTTCAACGGGCCGGCCGGCCTCGGCGACCACGACCACGAGGGCCACTCCGGGTGGCGGATCGACCAGATCGACGCCAACATCGTCGGCTGGCTCGGCGCGTACACCCCGCGCACGATCCTGCTGCACATCGGCACCAACGACATGAACCAGAACTACGACATCGCCAACGCGCCCGCGCGGCTGTCGGCGCTCATCGACAAGATCCGGGCCAACGCGCCCGATGTGGAACTGTTCGTCGCCCAGATCACGCCCGAGACCGATGCGACCCTGGAGTCACGGGTACGCGCGTACAACGCCGCCCTTCCCGGCATCGTCGCCGGAAAGGGCGCCAAGACGCACCTCGTCGACCAGCACAGCGCGCTGACCACCGCCGACCTCGCCGACGGCGTGCACCCCAACCAGGCGGGCTACGACAAGATGGCCGCGGTCTGGTACTCCGCGTTGCAGTCGGTGCCGGCCAGTCTTCAGGCGCCGGGCACCACCGGGCCGCCGGTCGGCACGCCGGTCTCGTTGCGCAACCCGCAGTCGAACCGTTGCATGGACGTCTCCGGCGCCAGCACCACCGCCGGCGCGCAGATCCACATCTGGGACTGCCACGGCGGCACCAATCAGAAGTGGACCCGCACGGCGGCCAACGAGTTGCGCGTCTACGGCAACCGTTGCCTCGACGTCAACGGCAACGGCACGGCCAACGGCACGAAGATCCAGATCTGGGACTGCAACGGTACGGGCGCCCAGAAGTTCACCTTCCAGGCCAACGGCTCGATCCTGGTGCCGGCGTCGGGCAAGTGCGTCGACGTCACCGCGAGCGGCACCGCCAACGGCACCAAGGTGCAGCTCTACACCTGCAACGGCACCGGCGCCCAGCGCTGGACGGTCGGCTGAGCCGACGCCGCGTGGCCGCCGGCCTCCACAAGAGACCGGCGGCCGTGCTCCTTAGCCCTTCACGCACACCACCTGCTTGAGGTGGGCGACGACCTCGACGAGGTCGCGCTGCTCGGACATCACGGCGCCCAGGTCCTTGTAAGCGCCCGGGATCTCGTCGACGACGCCGGCGTCCTTGCGGCACTCGACGCCAGCCGTCTGCTCGGCCAGGTCGTGCACCGTGAACGTCTTCTTCGCCTTCGCCCGTGACATCCGCCGGCCCGCGCCGTGCGACGCGGAGCAGTAGGCGTCTTCGTTGCCGAGCCCGCGCACGATGTAGGAACCGGTGCCCATCGAGCCCGGGATGATGCCCAGGTCGCCGCGACCCGCCCGGATCGCGCCCTTGCGGGTCACCAGCAGGTCGACACCGCCGTAGCGCTCCTCGGCCACGTAGTTGTGGTGGCACGAGATCGGCTCGTCGAACCGCACCCGCTCGAGCGCCTCCCGGACCACCCGGCACAGCAGCGCGAGCATGATGGCCCGGTTGCGGGCCGCGTATTCCTGTGCCCAGGTCAGGTCGCGCCGGTAGGCGTCCATCTCCGGCGTGCCGGTGACGAACACGGCCAGGTCCCGGTCGGGCAGGTCGGCGTTGTGCGGCAGCTTGCGGGCCACCGCGATGTGTCGTTCCGCCAGTTCCTTGCCGATGTTGCGGGAACCCGAGTGCAGCATCAGCCAGACCCGCCCGGCGTCCGGGCCGCCCTGCTCGACGCAGACCTCGATGAAGTGGTTGCCGCCACCGAGCGTGCCGAGCTGGCGGGTCGCCCGCGCCTCGAGCTGGCGTACGCCCGAGGTCAGTGACGTGAACTTCGCCCAGAACGCGTCCCAGCCCGCGGTCGGCATGCCGTGGATGCGGCGGGGGTTGACCGGCTCGTCGTGCGCGTTGAAGCCGACCGGGATGGCCGACTCGATCGCGCGCCGCAGCGGGCCGAGGTCGTCGGGCAGGTCGGCGTCGGTGAGGTTGGTGCGCACCGCCGACATGCCGCAGCCGATGTCGACACCGACCGCGGCCGGCGCGAGCGCCTGCCGCATCGCGATGACCGAACCGACCGTGGCGCCCTTGCCGTAGTGCACGTCGGGCATCACCGCGACGCCCTCGACCCACGGCAGCGACCCGATGTTGCGGAGCTGGCCGGCCGCCTCGGCCTCGATGGTGGCGGGATCGGTCCAGACCCGAACCGGCGCCCGGGTGCCGGGCAGCAGCGTGTAACTCATGAAAAGCTCCAATGTGGAGGGGGAACAGAAGAAGGCCGCTAGGCGGCAGCGGTCGGCGGCGCGGAACGCACGCTCAGCGGGGCTGTCGACCCGATCGTTGCGAGACCAAGACACGGGCAGCGCACGGCAGACACCGTGTCGCGCTCGCTGTGGCTTGCCTCGTCATGGCCGGATCTCCTCGCTCGTCGTGATCAAGGCTAGGTCTCACCGGCCACCGTGGGCAACGCGATTTCTAGCGCGCGGCGCGCAGCGCCTCGGCGGCCGTCAGGATGCCGGCGCCGAGCAGGACGCTGTCCTTGAGCAGGGCCTCGCCGAGCACGGAGAGTTGCGGAACGCCGTGCTCCTGCCAGGCCTCCCGCGTCGTTACCAGGAAGCTGAGCGTGCCGACCATCATCCCGGCCGCACCGAGGCTGCCGAGGGCCGAGGCCCGCGGCGCGAACGGCCGGGCCGCCATCAGCCCACCCAGGATCACCTGCGAGACGCCGACGAGCCGGCACAGCTTGCGCGCGCCCATCCGCTTGTAGAGCAGCGCGGTCAGCGGGCTCTCGCTGATCAGCGGCTTGGAGTTCTCGACCTCGTACTCCAGGAACTTGAGCCCACCCACCCACACGAACACCGTCACCAGGCCGCAGCGCGCGATCGTGGTCCCGAGGGAAGCAAGGTCCTGTTCGGTGCGCATGGTTTGGCCTCCCAGCGTGGGTTCTGACCGGATTAACACCGATATGGCAGCCGCCTTCAGTATCGCCGATGAGTTTTGGCCCGGCCGCGGATCAGTACAGGCATGAGTGGAAACATGACGGTCCAGCTGGGCAGCCTGGTGTTGGGCAGCTCGGACCCGCAGCGGCTGGCCCGCTGGTATCGCGCGGCGTTCGCTCCGGACGCCGCCGACGGCGGAGTGGTGGAGCTCGCCGGCGGCGGCAAGCTGATCTTCGATGCCCGGGACGACGTCGCGCCCGCTGCGGCCGAGCCCGGGCGGATCTTGATCAACGTGTACGTGGACGACGCACACGCTGTCGCCGCGCACCTGAGCGGGCTCGGCGTGCGGTGGGTGCGGGAGGTGGAACCGTTCCCGCCGGGGCTGATCGGCACCGTCGAGGACGCCGATGGAAACTATGTGCAGGTGGTTCAGCTGGGTGGGCCGGCGTGACCGCCCAGGGGGTGGCGGTGCGTCCGGACGCGGCGGAGTTCGCGCGGGTCACCGGCCCGTTCCGGCGGGAGTTGCTCGCCTACGGCTACCGCATGCTCGGCTCGCTGCCCGAGGCCGAAGACGCCGTGCAGGAGACCTACCTGCGCGCCTGGCGCGGCTTCGAGGGGTTCGACGGGCGTTCCTCGGTGCGCACGTGGCTCTACCGGATCGCCACCAACGCCTGCCTGCGGGCGATCGAGCGGGCCGGCCGCCGGCCGCTGCCCTCGGCGCTCGTCGGCGGCACCGACGACGTCGCCTGGCTCGGGCCGGTGCCGGACTCCCGGGTGCTGCCCGACGGCGGCGACCCGGCCACGCTGGTCGCGGTGCGCAGCAGCGTGCGGCTGGCCCTGGTCGCGGCGCTGCAATATCTGCCCGCGCGCCAGCGGGCCGTGCTGATCCTGCGCGACGTGCTGGCGTGGAGCGCCGCCGAGACGGCCGACCTGCTCGATACGACCGTGCCGGCCGTCAACAGTGCCCTCCAGCGGGCGCACGGCCAGCTCGCTCTGGCCGCTCCCCGTGAGGACGAGCTCACCGAACCGTCGGAGCCCGTGCTCCGCGACCGGCTGGAGCGGTGGATGCGCGCCTTCGAGACCGCCGACGCCGGTGCGCTCGTCGGCCTGATGCGCCACGACATCGTGTTCGAGATGCCACCCCGGGCGCAGTGGTACGCCGGCCGCGAAGCTGTCGGCCGGTTCCTCGCGTCGACCGTGCTGGGCCGGCCGGGTGACTGGCGTGCGGAGCTGACCGCCGCCAACGGCCGGCCGGCGATCGCGACGTGGCTGCGCGGCGCCGACGGCCGCCATCACGGGCACGGCATCCAGCTCACGACCGTGACGGCCGGTGGTATCTCACACGTCGTCACGTTCCTGGATCCGGCCCTGTTCCCGGCGTTCGGGCTGGAGCCGGTGCGATGACCTCCACAATGGAGGGCGGCCGCAAGCTGGCCGCCTGGACGCTCGTGCTCGCGTCCCTGGGCAGTTTCCTCGCGTCCCTCGACGTGGTCGTGGTGGCCACCGCGCTACCCGCGTTGCGCAGCAACCTCGGCGCCAGCCTCACCGATCTGGAATGGACGGTCAACGCCTACAACCTGGTCTGTGCCTGCCTCATGCTCACCGGCGCCGCGCTGGGCGACCGGTTCGGCCGGCGCCGCACCTTCATCGGCGGCGTGCTGCTGTTCGCGGCCGCGTCGACGGCGGCGGCGCTCGCGGGCGACGCGACCACGTTGATCCTGGCGCGGGCCGTGCAGGGCGCCGGCGCCGCCGTCGTGCTGCCGCTGTCGCTGACGCTGATCAGCGAGGCGTTCCCGGCCGAACGGCGCTCGGTGGCGATCGGCATCTGGGGCGGTGTCTCCGGGCTGGGCGTCGCCGCCGGACCGGTGGTCGGTGGTGCGGTGGTGCAGGGCATCTCCTGGCACTGGATCTTCTGGCTGAACGTGCCCGTCGCGCTGGTGGTGGCCGCCCTGTCGGCGGTGCGCCTGCGGGAGAGCCGCGGCCCGCGGCCGCAGTTGGACCTGCCGGGCGTAGTGCTCGGCGGCGTCGCGCTGCTGGCGCTCGTCTGGGCACCGGTGCGGGCGCCGGTGGTCGGCTGGTCCTCGGCCGAAGTGGTCGGCGCGCTGGTCGCCGGCGTGCTGCTGATGGTGGCGTTCGTGCGCTGGGAGCGGCGGGCGGCGTACCCGATGCTGCCCCTGGGCTATTTCCGGTCCCGCGCGTTCAGTGCCGCCAACGCGGTGATCTTCATCCAGTTCATCTCGCTGATCGGCTCGCTCTTCATCATCACCCAGTTGTTCCAGATCGGCCTGGGCTACCGGCCGCTCGAGGCTGGCCTGCGCCTGCTGGTCTGGATGGCGATGCCGATGCTGGTCGCGCCCGTCGGTGGCGTGCTGGCCGGCCGGTTCGGCAACCGGCCGGTGATGCTGGTCGGGATGGCGCTCCAGGCCGCCGGTCTCGGCTGGCTGGCCGCGGAGATCACGCCGGGCGTCGGCTACGGGTCGCTGGTCGCACCGCTGATCGTCGCCGGCATCGGCATCTCGCTGGTGTTCCCGACCTCGGCGGACGCGGTGGTCGCGTCGGTGCCGCCGCAGGACGCCGGCGTGGCGGCCGGCGCCAACACCTCCCTGCGCGAGGTCGGCGGCGTGTTCGGCGTCGCGGTGCTGGCGGCGGTCTTCGCGGCGAACGGCGGCTACGCCGACTTCCTGCACGGGGTACGCGCCGCGCTGGTGGTGGCCGCGCTGGTCCCGATGCTCGGGGTGGTCGCGGCCTACCTGGTGCCGGCCCGCACGCGGGCACCGCAGCGGGAAGCCGAGCCGGTCTACGTCGGCTGAAGCGGGATCTTCCGCAACTCGCCCAGGGTGAACCTGGCCGCGGCCTCGATCATCCGGATGCCGGCCGATTGTGTCTGGTGGCCGTGCGAGAGCACGGCCACCAACCAGTCGCGTCCCGGCTCGACGATCCGGCCGATCGTGTTGACCTGCCAGCGGCCACCGTCCGCGGAGATGTTGTCCCAGCCGTTCTTGACGTAGACCGCCGTGGCCCGCGGGCCCGCGGCGGCCGGAACGCCCCAGTCCTGGCCCGCGTCGACCTGGCTCATCAGGTCGAAGAGGTAGGACCGGCCGTCCTCGTCGAGCGGGCCGTCCTCGTCGGCGATCGCGGCGAGCAGCCGGATCTGGTCGGCCGCCGTCGTCGTGGTCCTGCCCCACGACGAGTTGGGCGTGGTCTGCTTCAGGCCGAAGGTCCGGTTCGCAGTGGCGAGCCCCGACTTCCCGCCGATCCGGTGGAACAGGGTCGTCGCGGCGTCGTTGTCGCTCAGGGTGATCATCCGCTTGGCGTTGCGCCGGTCGCTGTCGGTGAGCTCCTCGTGCCGGCCCTGCGCCCGCAACAGCAGGGCGGCCAGGATGTCGACTTTGACGATGCTGGCGGTCGGGAAGCGGGTGCCGCCGACGGTCAGCGCGAGATCCGATCGCCGGTCCCGCACCGCGAGCGTGACCTGACCGTTCCCGAGTTCGGCGAGGTAGGCGGAGACCTTGGCCCGGGCCATGCCCAGGTAGTCCGGTGTCGGACTGGGCGTGGGGGAGAGGGTCGGAGCCGCCGCGGGCGGCTCGGTTGTGCCGGGCTGGCGTGGAACGCAGCCGGCGCCGCCTCCGACGAGGGTCAGCACCGCTGCGGCCAGCAGCCCGCGACGTGATGGTCTCATCCGGGCGGCTACGCGACGCGGTGGCAGATCATCGGATCGTTGTCCGACACGAGAAAGTGTGCCGCCTTGGCGAACCCGCCGCCGGGTCGCACGGCGAAGACGCTGAAGTAGATGCGGCTGTTCTTCGGCATCTTGTCCGGCGCGATGACCAGCGTGTATTCCTTGGGCGAACCGTCCGGCCAGTCGACCCGCTCGGTCCAGGAGACCTGGCTGGCACCGGAGAGTTGCCTGCCCTTCGGCACGCAGAGCACGTTGGCCTTGACGACGGCCGGGATGCCCGCGTCGGCCAGCGCCTTCTGAAGGGCGGCGGGGTCGAGGATCTGCTCCCAGTGCAGCGTCAGCTTGACCGTGTCGTCGGACATCCTGACCAGCGTGAACGGCGAGGGCTGGAGGGCGGCGGGTGCCGCGGCGGGTGGCTGGGCCGCCATCGGCAGGGCCAGCGCGAGCGCGGCGACGGCCGCGGCGCCACCACCGGCGGCCAGGCCGAACAGGTTGCGCCGGCGGCGGCGGGCCCGGCCGCGCTGTTCGATCGCCTCGATCGGGCGATCCATCCGTACGCCGGAAAGGGTTTGCTTCACCGCGTCCAGCACCTCGTCGTCGCTCATGATCCGACCTCCTGACGGGCTACGGGCACGAACTGCGCCCGCAGGGTTGCGGTGGCACGGGACAGGTGGACGGCGACGGTCTGCGCGGAGATGCCCAGCACCTCGGCCACGGTCCGGGTGTCCAGGTCGAGCCAGATGCGCAGCACGATCACCTCGCGCTGCCGTTGCGGCAGCTTGCGGATGGCGGCCAGCAGGGCGTCGTCCATGGCGGGTCCGTCGAGTTGCGGCCGGTCGTGACCGTCGAGGGCCACCTCGCGCCGGTGCCGCCGCCACCAGGAAACCTTGACGTTGAGGGCGGTGCGCACCACCCACGCCGCGGGTGCCGGATGCCGGCTCACCTTGGGCCACGCCGCCCAGGCCCGCGCGAACGCCTCCGCTACCAGGTCTTCGGCCAGCGCGAGATCGCCGGTGCCGGCCAGCACGGCGCGCAGGCAGTTGTCCCTGGCGCGCTGGTAGAAGTCGGCGAAGTCCGCCCGGTCTCGTTCCACACCTGCTTTACGCACCGGCGCACCGAACCATTTACCGGAACCCGAAGAAAACTCCGGACAGTGTCACCGCCGGTCGACCCGAGATCATGATCGCACCGTACACACGCTGGGCTTATCGCATGGCACTGATGGCCAAGCCCACCGCGGCGATGACCAGGACGGCGTCGATGAGCGCCTCGTAACGCCGGGTGGTGACGTCGCGCAGAATCCGGCGAGCGAGGAACGATCCGGCCATAACGGCCGCTCCGATGACGGCGCCACGGCTCAGCACGTCGGTGCCGAGCACGCCGGCATCCTGAAATGTGGCCAGTTTGCTCGCGTAGAGCAACAGTGCGCTGGCGGCCTCGGAGCCGAGGAACGCACCGCCGGTCAGCCCGTAGCCGGTGAAGACCGGCACGCTGAGCGGCCCGGTGGACAGGACCATGCCGGTCAGAAACCCCACGCCCGCGCCGGCGACGGCCAGGTGCCACAGCCGCATCCGCCACTGTCTGCGGCCCGCGAACCTACGCAGCGGAATCGTCGCGACGAAGAACGCGGCGAGGCACCCGTCGACGACCCGGGGCGGGATGGTCAGCAGGGTGTGCGCACCCAGCACCGCCGCCGGTATCCCGGGGAGTGAGTAGGCCACGACCGGCGCCCAGGCGATCCGGCTCCACCAGGCGACCACCCGGCCGACGTTGCCCATGACGGCGGCGACGGCCATGACCGGGACGGCGACCCGTGGGCCGTAGCAGAGCACGAGTGCCGGCAGCAGCACCATCGAGGACCCGGTGCCGACGACGCCGCCGAGCACACCGGCGAACAGAGCGAGGGCGAACAGGAAGGCAAGGACAAGCACGCGCAGGACCGCCTCACTCCGGTGCGGGCGCACCGGAAGGGGATCCTCAAGGCTTTTATCCCTTTAGATGACCGCGACTGTTCGGCTGGACGCGGTGGCGCCGCTCGGACCAGGCGTGCGCGGACCGTATCGATCCGAGCACCGGAACCCTAGGCGCTGTCGTCGCGAACCCTATCGAACGCGGTGGCCCGGTGGGGTGAGGGCGGCAAGGACCGTGGCGGAGATGAAACCGGCCGCGTCGCCTGGTTTGAGGCGGTCGGCGGTGATTTTCGTCGGCGGCGCCGTGCATCACGTTCTGGATGACGCTGATCAGCCATGAGTCGGGCAGGTCGGTGCGGAAGACGCCGTCGGCCTGGCCGCGGGCGATGAGGCCGCGCATCCGGTCGGCCGGTTCGGCGTGCAGGTCGCGGATGCGGCCCGGCGGCAGGGTGTGTTGTGCGGCGACCAGCAGTGAGCGGAACTGGTTGACCAACTGCCAACTGGCGTCGATCAGCCGCGTCATCGCCGCGCGTGGGTCGCCGTCGAGGTCGACCGCGGTGAGGATCGCGTCGCCGTCTTCGATGGCGCGGGCGAAGGCGGCGTCGACCAGGTCGGCCCGCGACGGGAAGTGGCCGTAGAGCGTGACCCGCCCGACGCCTGCGGCCATGGCGATCTCGTTGACGCTCGCGTCGGGGTCGCGGCTCAGACAGTCGACGGCGGCCGCCGCGATGGCGTCGATGTTGCGTTGGGCGTCGGCCCGCACTGGACGACCTCTCTTGTTGAACACCGCTGTACGAGTTACTGTAGCCGAAGCTTAACTCGTACATCAGTGTTCAGGTTATGGAGGTCTTCCATGTCCGACGACCCGCGCCGCTGGCGGGCGCTGGCGCTGCTCGGAACCGCCCAGTTCATGCTCGTCCTGGACGTCACCGTGGTGGCCATCGCCCTGCCGCACATGGGCATCGACCTGGGCCTGAGCCGAGGCACGCTGACCTGGGTGGTCAGCGCCTACACGTTGATGTTCGGCGGCCTGATGCTGCTGGGCGGCCGGGCGGCCGACCTGTTCGGCGCGCGCCGGCTGGTGCTGTCGGGCCTGCTCGTCTTCACCGCCGCGTCGCTGGTGACCGGCCTGGCCGGCTCCGCCGAGGTGCTGCTCAGCGGCCGGGTGGCCCAGGGCGTCGGCGCGGCGATGCTGTCGCCGGCCGCGCTGTCGATGGTGACGAAACTGTTCCGCGGCCCCGAGTTGAACAAGGCGCTCGGCGTGTGGTCCGGCCTGGGCGGCGGCGGAGCGGCCATCGGCGTGCTGCTCGGCGGGGTGCTGACCGCGGGCCCGGGCTGGCAGTGGGTGTTCTACGTGAACGTGCCGGTCGGCCTGCTGGTGGCCGTGGCACTGAGCCGGCTGCTGCCGACCGACCCACCGGTGCCCGACCGGCCGCGCCTGGACGTGCCGGGCGCGCTGCTGGTCACCGCCGGCACCGGCGCCGCGATCTACGCGCTGATCACCGCGGGCGACCGCGGCTGGGGCTCGACCCGCACGCTCGTCGCCCTGGCCGCCGCGGCGGTGTTCTATGCCGGGTTCGCGGTGCTGCAACGCGCCGTCCGGGCGCCGCTGATGGACCCGCGGATCCTCACCCGCCGGCCGGTCGCCGCCGGAACGTTCATGATCCTGGTCGCCACCGCGCTGATGATCAGCGTCTTCTTCCTGGGCTCGTTCTACCTGCAACACCTGCGGGGGTACGGAGCCCTCCACACTGGACTGTTGTTCCTCCCGGTGGCGTTGTTGACGATCGCCGGCGCGCACACGGCCGGCCAGGTCGTCGGTCGGGTCGGCCCGCGGGTGGTCGCGATCGCCGGGCTCGCGGTCGCCGGCCTGGGCACCGCGGCCCCGGCGATCTGGGACGGTGCGACCGCCCTGGTCGTGGGAATCAGCGTGGCCGGCGGCGGCATCGGCGCGACGTTCGTGGCCGCGTCGACGACCGCGCTGGCCCAGGCCGCACCGCACGAAGCCGGCGTGGCATCGGGAATCCTGAGCACGTTCCACGAGTTCGGCGCATCGCTCGGCGTCGCGGTCGTCTCCAGCATCGCCGCGGCGAGCATCGCCGGCACGACCGCGACGGGGTTCACGAACGCCTTCACCTTCGCCGCCGTTGTGGCCGGGGTGGCCGCGATCCTCAGCGCGGTGATCGTCCCCGCGCGCTCGGCGTCGGGCGAGCTCGACCACGAACGCCCTCGAATGGCGATGCACTGACCGGTCAGGCGAGGCCGGCCGCCATCGCCTTGATCAACTGGCCGTCGGCCGAGTCGCCGGCGAGTTCCCAGGCGAAGGCGCCGCCCAGGCCGGCCTCGCGGGCGTACGCCATCTTGGTGTTGATCGTCTCCGGGGTGTCGTAGGCCCACCACTCGTCGCCGCACTGTGCGTAGGCCGTGCCGCCGACCGTGCCGGTCGGTGGGCAGGTCTCGCGCAGCACCCGGTAGTCGCGTGGCTTGGGCAGGCCGGTCGCCGCGGCTCCGGGCTCGGGCTGTGCGACGCCGGTCCAGCCCCGGCCGTAGAAGCCGATGCCCAGCAGCAGCTTGCGGGCCGGGATGCCCATGCCGGTGTAGGCCGCCACCGCGGCCTCCGCCGTCGAACTCGTCCGGGGGATGCCGGGATAGGCGGTCAACGGGGAGTGCGCCGCGGTCGGGCCGCGCGGCGAACCCGTCCCGAAATAGTCGTAGGACATCACCATCGCCCAGTCCAGCGACCTGACCGCGCGGGCGTAGTCGGCCTTGCCGGCCGTGCCACTCTCGCCGGTCACCGCCGCCGTCACCAGGCGGTCGGGGCCGAACGCGGCGCGCAGTGCTTCGGTGAGCGCGGCCAGCGCGTCTGGTCCACTGTGGTCGCAGCTACGACCGCAGGCGTTCGGGTATTCCCAGTCGATGTCGATGCCGTCGAAGACGCCGGTCCATCGTGGATCGTCGACCAGGTCGCGGCACGACGCCGCGAACGCCGCCGGATCCTTTGCCGCCTCGGTGAAACCGGCCGAGCCGTTCCAGCCGCCGAACGACCAGATCAGCTTGAGCTTCGGGTGACGCGCCTTCAGGTCGCGCAGTTCGGCGAACACCGCCTCCTGGCCGCCGGCGCAGCGGCCACCCGCGACGCTGCCGAACGCGTAGACCAGGTGTGTCAGCACATCGGCGGCGCCGCTGCGTTCCACGTCTTTGATCCGGTCGCCGCTGCCCCATGCCGTGAGGTAACCGACCACGAGCGGAGCGGCCTCGGGCGCGGCCGGCGGCTGCTGGCTCCCGGCGCCGCACCCGGCCAGGACGCCGAGGAGGGTCGCGATGACGGCGGCGGCGGTGACCGCGCGATGTCGCATGCGCCCAAGGTTAAGGTGCGGCGACCGATGGCGCCGGGTTCAGTCGTGTTCCGGCGCGTTCGTGAGTTGGTGGTCGGCCGCGTAGAGGACCTCGGCCACCAGGCGTTTGACGTGACCGCCGCGGGCCCGGTAGAGGACCCGGCGGCCGTCGCGGCGGCTGCTGACCAGGCCGGCGAGCAGCAGTTTCCCCAGATGTTGCGACACCGCCGGGCGGGCGGCCCGGACCTCGGCGGCGAGTGAGCCGACGTCGAGTTCGGCGCCGTCGTGCAGCAGCCAGAGCAGGCGCAGGCGGGTCGGCTCGGCGAGCATCCGCAGTGCCACCACGGCGGCCTCGAACTGCGCGTCGCTGGGCAGTTCGTGCTCGGGGGCTTTGCCGCTTGCGTACATGAGCACAGGTTAGTTGCCCATGGTTGGCAGTTGCAGCGTTGTCGCGTGCGTACATGAGCACGTATTCTGCGGTGGTGAGCGGCAGCCATTCAGACCACGAGCACGAGCACCGGCGGAGCGGCTGGCACCGGCTCAAGCACGCCCTGACGCCGCACTCGCACGATTCGGCCGGCAAGGTCGACTCCGCGATGGAGTCGTCCCGCGACGGACTGCGCGCCCTGTGGATCTCACTGGTCGTGCTCGGCGCCACCGCCGCCATCCAGGTGGTGATCGTGCTGCTCTCCGGCTCGGTCGCCCTGCTCGGCGACACGCTGCACAACGTCGCCGACGCGCTGACCGCCGTTCCGCTGGGCGTCGCGTTCCTGGTCGGGCGGCGGGCGGCGACCCGGGCGTACACCTATGGGTTCGGACGTGCTGAAGACCTGGCCGGCATCCTCATCATCGTCGTGATCGCCGCGTCGGCCGTGCTGGCCGGCTGGACCGCGGTCGTCCGCCTGCTCGACCCCGAGCCGATGACGCACATCCCGTGGGTGGCCGCCGCCGGCGTCGTCGGCTTCGTCGGCAACGAGGTGGTCGCGCGCTACCGGATCTCGGTCGGCCGGCGGATCGGGTCGGCCGCGCTGGTCGCCGACGGCCTGCACGCCCGCACCGACGGGTTCACCTCGCTCGCCGTGGTGCTCGCGGCCGCCGGCGCCTGGATCGGCTGGCAGTGGGCCGACCCGGTGGTCGGCCTGGCCATCACGGTCGCGATCCTGTTCGTGCTCAAGGACGCCGCCCGGGAGATCTACCGGCGGCTGATGGACGCGGTCGACCCGGCGCTGATCGACGCCGCGGACGCCAGCCTGCGCCGGGTCGCCGGGGTGCGCGACGTGAGCCGGATCCGGATGCGCTGGATCGGTCACCGCCTGCACGCCGAGGCCGACATCGTCGTGGACGCCGACCTGAGCCTGATCCAGGCGCACGAGGTCGCCGCCGACGCCGAGCATCAACTCACCCATCACGTGCCGCGCCTGACGGGTGCCACTGTCCACACCGACCCGGCCTGCCATGTCGGCCCCGATCATCACGAGGGTCTCTCGCACCGGCGGCAGCTGGCCACCTGACGGGACACATCGGAGCCACGCGGAAGACTATGCTGCGCGCTGAAAACGGCCGATCTTCGGGAGCGCGCGCGATGACGCAGGACCAGGTGCCCAGTCTCGACACCAGCGTGCCGCACAGCGCGCGGGTCTGGAACTACTGGTTGGGCGGCAAGGACAACTTCGCCGTCGACCGGGAGGCCGGCGACCGGGTCCGGGCGGTCTTCCCGGCGATCGTCGACAACGCCCGGGCGCAGCGGGCGTTCCTGGGTCGCGCGGTGCGCCACCTCGCCGCCGACCGGGGCGTCCGGCAGTTCCTCGACCTCGGCACCGGGCTGCCCACGGCCGACAACACCCACGAGATCGCGCAGGCCGTGGCGCCGGAGTCGCGGGTGGTCTATGTCGACAACGACCCGCTCGTGCTGGTGCACGCCCGCGCGCTGCTCGCCAGCAGCCCGGAAGGCGTGACCGACTACGTCGACGCCGACGTGCGCGACACCGACCGGATCCTGGGCGAGGCCCGCCGGGTGCTCGACTTCGAGCAGCCCGTGGCGGTCATCATGCTGGGCATCCTGGGCAATATCCCCGACTACGACGACGCCTGCTCGGTCGTGGCCCGGTTCGTCGACGCGGTCCCGGCCGGCAGCTTCGTGGTGATCAACGACGGCACCGACTCCAGCGACGAGATCACCAAGGGCGCCAGCGCCGGCGCGCAGAACTACGCGCTGCGCCGCCCCGAGCAGATCGCACTCTATTTCAAGGGGCTCGAGCTCGAAGAGCCCGGCGTGGTGCCGACGACCCGGTGGCGGCACGAGCCCGACGGCGACGAGCTCGACGGCTGGTGCGGCGTGGCCCGCAAGCCCTGAGCGGTCAGAAGGCGCCGTTGGCGTGCGGCAGGTCATTCCTGATCTCCGGCGTCGAGTCCCAGTGCTCCACGATCTTGCCGTTCTCCACCCGGTAGAGGTCGTAGAACGCGGTCGGCTTGCCGCCGAAGGT
The DNA here is from genome assembly GCF_003387075.1 of Asanoa ferruginea. NCBI lineage: Bacteria > Bacillati > Actinomycetota > Actinomycetes > Micromonosporales > Micromonosporaceae > Asanoa > Asanoa ferruginea. Next base: position 7,729,876 of record NZ_QUMQ01000001.1, on the reverse strand, counting down.
GCCCTCGCCCGCGGTCAGCACGAAGTTGCCCTCGGCGACCACCAGGTGCACCTTGTCATAGGCCAGGCCGCTGCCCAGTTTCTCCAATGTCGCCGACAGCTCGCCGATGCCGTCGGCGATCCCGGGGCTGTGCTGGAGATACTCGTCGGTGCTGATGAAATTGCCGATGGCGCCGGCCCGACCGTCCTTGAAGACGGTCTCGATGAACCCGACAACCAGGTCACGGTTGGCTTCGGTGGAGGCCAGATCCGTGACCTCGGTCGGCCCGTCGGTCTGCGAGCGCCCCGAGGCGGTCTTCGGCACCACCGGGGTCAGGGCGTCCCAGTGCTCGACCCGCTTGCCGTCGGCGACGCGGAACACGTCGAAGGCGACCAGCGGATCGGGCCCCCAGCCGTAGTAGGTGCCGTGCAGCGCGACCAGGTCACCGTCGGCGATGATCCGGTGCATGTCGTAACGGAACCCGTCGGGCAGGCCCTGGATCAGGTCGCGCAGCCCGTCGGGCCCGTCGGCAGCCATGCTGCTGTGCTGGACATAGCCGGGGGAGACCCAGCGGTCGACCGCCAGAGGGTCCTTCTCACCGAACAACTGCGCGGCCGAGGTCAGCACGACCTGCTTCGCTTCCATGCTCCTCAGAATATGGGCAAACCCGACATGTCGCATCGGCATCGCGGATTCGGACGGAGTGCGGGCATGCGGAATGATGCGAAGCATGGCAACTGCGGACCACCGCAAGCTCTATGTGGGGAACCTTCCGTACTCGTACACGGAAGCTGATCTCGCTGAGCTGTTCTCACGCTATAGCCCGAGAATCCTGTCCGTGGTGCAGGATAGGGAAACGGGTCGGTCAAAGGGCTTCGGCTTCGTCGAAGTTCCGCAACACGCCGCGGCCGAGGCCATTGCCGATCTAAACGGGAGAGATTGGGCCGGACGAGACCTCGTCGTCAATGAGGTACGTCCCAGGTCCGAACGTCCCCTGGGGTCATTCAGGACGCGGTCCTGGGGGAATCTGGACGACTTTCTGGACGAGGTTCCTCAGCGTCTTGCCGCCCCGTCGCTGAGCACAGAGGAACTGCGCGACCTCTTGCACTCGAAGCTCCGCGGCGCGGACACCGCCGGACTGCTCCGCCCGGAGAGTGCGCCTGGTGACCCTGCAGGTCGCAGACTTGCCGACGTCATCATGGCCAAGCCGCGGATCGACGACGAGGCTGTTCGGCTGCTCGCACATCACCCCGAGCTGCTCTACACGTTGAGCCCGCGCCAATTCGAAGAGATCGTCGCTGACATTCTCGTCCGTTCCGGCTTCAACCATGTCCATCTCACGCCACCGAGCCGGGATGGCGGAGTCGATATCTACGCCAAGAAGGATGATCTGGTCGGCACGTCTCTCTATCTGGTCGAGTGCAAGCTTTGGCGGCCGGAAAATCCGGTCGGCCGTCCGGTCCTCCAAAAGCTCTATGGAGTGCTAGCAGACAAGCGCGCCAACAAGGCAGTTGTCGTCGCCACGACGAGGTTTACCAAAGACGCGCGGGAATGGGCGGCCGACAAGCCGTATCAGATGGCGCTTCGCGACTATGACGCCGTCACCACCTGGCTCGGTCAATGCTTGGACGAAGGCTGAGAGGTCACCCGCCGAAGTGGGGAGTGGGTAGGCCGCGGGCGCCGGGGTCGAGCAGCAGGACCTGGCCCGCAAGCGGGGACGGGTCCCCGCCGACCCGGGCCGAGGTTACCGCCAGCACGTCGAGGTCCGGGCCGAGGAAGGCGCACCGGGTCGGTTTGGCCACCGGCACCGGGATCACCCGGTCGACCGTGCCGTCCGGCGCGTAGCGGACGATGCGGCCGCCGCCGAATTTGCAGTTCCAGACGAAGCCCTCGGCGTCGACCGTCACGCCGTCGGGGAACCACTCGTGTTCCTCGTCGGAGACGAACACCCGGCCCTCGCCGAGCGTGCCGGACGGCGACACCGGATAGGACCGGATCAGCCGCACCGTCGAGTCGACGTGGTAGATCGTCGCCCCGTCGGGGCTCCACGCCGGGCCGTTTGAGCAGATGATGCCGCCGAACGCGCGGGTGACCGTCAGCGCCGGGTCGAGGCGGTAGAACGAACCGCACGGCTCCTTCTCCTCCATGTCCATCGACCCGAACCAGAACGCGCCGGACGGGTCGACGGCGCCGTCGTTGAGGCGGGTGCCGGGCGGGGTGTCGATGGCGCGGACCACTTCGACCGTGCCGGCGTCGACGTCGCAGAACGCGATCGCGTCGCGCAACGCCGCCACCAGGCCGCCGCCCGCCCGCAGCGCGACGGAGCCGACCAGGTCCGGGACCGGCAACGTGAGCACCGGGCCGGCCGGCCACGCCTTCGCATAGATCCGCCGGGAGAGGATGTCGACCCAGTAGAACCGCGACCCGTCCCACAGCGCGCTTTCGCCCAGCTCGCAGGGGATGTCGCTGAGCACGGTCACGTCAGTCATGAGCCTTCTCCCGGCCGTAGGCGAACAGGATCGTGAGGATGACCAGGCCGTAGATCATAAGGCGGCCGTACTCGGGGACGCGCTGAGCCTGGAGGAACGTCGTCACCGCCACCAGGGTCAGCGAGCCGGCGATGACGCCCAGATAGTGGCCGCGGCCGCCGAGGATGGAGACGCCGCCGACCACGACGGCGGCGATCGACTCGAAGAGGTAGGGGTCGCCGAGGCCAAGCGACGGCTGACCGCCGTAGGCGACGAGCGCGATCCCGGCCAGCGCGGCGAAGACCCCGCTGAGCGTGTAGAGCGCCACGGTCACCCCGCGCACGCCCACGCCGGACAGGAACGCCGCGCGGGGGTTGACGCCGACGGCGTACACCCGGCGCCCGAAGGTGGTGAGGGTGAGCAGCACGGTCATGAACAGGCCCACGCCCGCCCAGAGGAAAAGCTGGGCCGGCAGCGCGCCGTCGAACAGGCCGCGCAGGGGAGCGGGTGCGTAGGAGCCGCAGGACGCACAGGTCAGTCCCTTGGAGAGGCCGAGCGTCAGGCCCTGCATGACGCCGTTCATGCCCAACGTCATGACGACCGCGGGAACGCCGAGCCAGGCGACACCCATGCCATTGCCGAGCCCGACCAGCGCACCGACGCCGAGCGCGAGCACGATCGCCAGCGGCGCCCGCGAGGTCTGGCCGAGGCTCGATGTGGTGAGCACGATCGCGGCGCCGTTGAGCACCCAGGGTATCGACAGGTCGATGCCGCCGACGAGCACGACGAGCATCTGCCCGGCCGCGACGAAGCCGGTGAAGCTGGCGACGACGAGCATCACCCGCAGGCTCGACCAGGACGCGAAACCGGGGTGCAGAATCGCACCGATCAGCAGCACGGCGACGGTGCCGGCAAGCGCGTAAAGGACCCGCCGGGTGCTCATGCCAGCCTCCTGCGGCGGGCGACCAGGGCGGCGACCGTGCCGAGCAGCACCGCCACGACCAGGAACAGGCCCTGGAACAGCGACTGGTAGAGCGGGTCGATGCCGGAGAAGAACAGGATGTCGATGACCAGCGTCAGGGCGACCGCACCGGCGACGGCACCGAGCGCGCTGCCCCGCCCGCCGCTGAACGCGACGCCGCCGACCACCACCGACGCGATCGAGGTGAGGATGAACGGGTTGCCGGCGTTGGCGTCGCCGGCGGTCGTGGTCGACACGTAGAACACGGCGGCGAGCGCGCTGCACAGGCCCGAGAGCGCGTAGACCTTGAGCTTGACCGCGGCCGCCGGCACCCCGACCGCCCGGGCGCTGCTCTCGTCGCTGCCGACGGCGTACACCCGCATGCCGAACCTGGTCCGGCGCAGCACGAGCCAGCCGACGACCGCGAGCCCGAGCCAGATCAGCCCGGTCGGCGTGCCGGGGTTGGTCAGCACCAGCCGCACCTCGGGCGGGATCGAGCCGCCGGGCACCGGCAGCACCCACAGCGCGAGGCCGCTGAAGATGGACAGGGTCGCCAGGGTGGTGAGGATCGGCGCGATCCGTCCATAGGCGACGATCAGCCCGTTGACCGCACCGCACGCGGCGCCCATCGCGATAATCACCACGATCCACGTGTACGACGAGAGCACGCCACCGGTCACCCTGCTGGCGGTCACGGCGACGCAGACGCTCACGATGCCCCCGACGGACAGGTCGATCCCGCCGGTGAGCACGACCAGGCTCTGGCCGATCGCGACGAACACCAGCGGCAGCGTGGTGTTGAGGATCGACAGATAATCGAACGAGGTGGGAAACCGGCCCAGCCGCGAGGTGTAGACGACGAGGTAGGCGACGACGGTCGCCGCCAGCACCAGATAGCCGAGGCTGGCCCGGCGCAACGCTTCACGCATCCTGACTCTCCTTGATGGACGCCGCGACGATCCGCTCCGCGTCGCCGACCGGCCCGGCCAGCTCGGCCGCCACCTTGCCCTCCCGCAGCACCAGAACCCGGTGACAGAGGTGGGCGATCTCCTCGGTCTCGCTCGAGTAGTAGAGGATCGCCCGGCCCTGCGCGGCGAGCGTGCCGACCAGCTCGTAGATGTCGTGCTTGGTAGCGGCGTCGACGCCGCGGGTGACGTCGAACAGCAGCAGGATCCGGGCGTCGGTGAGCAGCCACCGGGCCATCACGACCTTCTGCTGGTTGCCGCCCGACAGTGTGTCGACCGCGCGGTTGGTCGACCGGCCGGCACCGATTCGCAGCTGGTCCACGATGGACTTGATGGCCGCCTGCTCGGCGCCCCGGTTGACGAAGCCGCCGGTGGCCCGGCGGGACAAGGTGGCGGAGGCGATGTTGTCGCGGATCGACAAGGGCAGGAACAGGCCTTCGGCCTTGCGGTCCTCGGGCACGTAGGCGATGCCGACGCCGGCCCGGATCGCGTCCTTCGGTGAGCGGACCGTGACTGTCTTGCCGTCGACGGCGATCGTGCCCTCCTTGGCCCGCCGTGCGCCGAACAGGGTCAGGAACAGGTCCCGCTGTCCCTGGCCCGCGAGGCCGCCGACGCCGAGGATCTCGCCGCGGCGCAGGTCGAAGGAGATCCCGTCGAGGCGTCCACTCTTGAGCCCGTCGACGCGAAGGGCGCTCTCGTCGGTGGGTTGGGCGGTGATTGTCGGGTACGCCCCGGCGAAGCTCCGCCCGCTCATCAGCGTGACGGCCTCCGCCTCGGACAGCCGCTCGCGGGTGGCGACCTGGGTGCCGTTGCGGAACACGGTGACCCGGTCGGCGAGCGACTCGATCTCGCGCCAGCGGTGGGAGGTGAAGATGACGCAGCACCCCTCGTCGCGCAGCCGCCGCATGTGTCCGGCGAGCCATTCGACCTGCCGGTCGGGCAGCGCGGCGGTCGGCTCGTCGAGGATGACCACCCGTGGCTCGCCGGCCAGCACCCGCACGAGCTCGACGACCTGCCGCTGGCCGACCGACAGGTCTTCGGCCGTGGCCCGGGGGTCGATGTCGTCGACGCCGTAGTGCCGCAGCACCGCGAGCGCCGCCGGCACCAGGCGGCTGCGGCGGACCAGCCCGAGGCGGCCCCGCGGTGGGTCCTGGAGCAGCAGGTTCTCCGCCACGGTCAGGTCGGGCAGCAGCGACAGTTCCTGGAACGCGGTCGCCACGCCCAGCTTGCGCCGTGCGGCGGGCTGCACCTTGCTGACCTCGGTGCCGAGGATCTCCACGGTGCCCTTGTCGGCGCTGATGAGTCCACACAGGACCTTGATGAGGGTGCTCTTGCCGGCGCCGTTCTCGCCGGCCAGGGCGTGGATCTCGCCGGGACGCGCCGCGAACGACGCGTCCCGGAGCGCCTGGACCCCGCCGAAGGCGCGGTCGACGCCGGTTGCCCGTACCGCCAATGCTCTGGTGTCGGACCGCGCCATCGACGAGGTCTGGGTCATGGCGTGCCGAGGTTGACGTCGAGGGTCTTGCCCGGGCACGGGGTGCCGTCGGTCGCCGCCTCCTGGCAGAGCACGACCGTGGCGTTGGGCCCCGAGTCGGTGAAGTCGGCGAAGAAGCTGTCCGGCAGGTCGGGGAAGACCGTCTCGCCGGGCACCATGTTCTCCGACGTCGCGACCGGGAACGGGATGGTGATGCTCGACTTGGGGTGCTCGCCCTTCACCACGGCACGCGCGAGTTCGAGCGAGATGACCGACAGGAACGGGGGTTGCCCGATCGACATGCCGGTCACCTTCGGGGTGAGCAGGCCCGCCATGAACTTGCGGAACCCGTTCTCGGCCTCGCCACCGACGACCGGCATGGGCCGCTTGGCCGCGGCGAACGCCTTGATCACGCCGTCGGTGCCGCCGGACACCCAGACGCCGTCGACCTTCGGCAGGTTGGGTAGCTGCGCCGAGGTCGCGCGCTGTGCGGTGGCCGAGTCCCACATGCCGGTGTAGGTGGCGACGACCTTGATGCCCGGGTTGGCCGCGAAGACCTCCTTGGCGCCCTTGTTGCGGTCGTTGTCGGCGCCGGTGCCGGCGACACCGGTCACCATCACCACGTTGCCCTGACCCTTGAGCTGGTCGACGATGAACTGCGCGAGTTGCTGGCCGAACTTGACCTGGTCGGTGTTGACGGTCAGACCGCATTTGTTGTCGACGGTGTTGTCGAACGAGACGATCACGATGCCGCGGTCGCAGGCCTGCTGCACGACGCCGTTGAGGCCGCTGGTCGAGGCGGCGTTGATGACGATCGCGTCGACGCCCTGCGAGATGAGGTTGGAGATCTGCCGCGACTGCGTCGAGACGTCGTTGCCGGCGTTGAAGACGCTGCACTCGACCTGGTCGGCGTAGGGCGGCATGGCGCAGGCAGCTTTGTAGACGTTCTCCATCTCCACCCGCCACTGGTTGCCGATGAAGGAGTTGGAGAGGGCGATCTTGATCTTGCCTTTGTCGCCGGCTTGGCCGCCGGCCGCCGGCGTGTCGCCGGCGTCGCTGCACGCACCGGCGAAGAGCAGCAACGTCGCCGCGAGGAGCGCGACAGCTTTTCGCCCGGGGTGTCGAGGTAAATTCATGGTTGCTCCACCGTGTGAAGGCGCGACGGGTCTGACCCGCGGCGCTTGGCGTCTGGTCGGCGGCTGCAACCGCCGGCCAAATGTGTGGTGTGAGTGCCCGCACTGGCGTGTGGCTGGGCGGCCAGGGCCTTTCGGCCCTGGCCGTTCTGGGATTACCTGTGGTGGTTGGGCAGCGGGAACCTTTCGGCGTCTCGCAGCACCGCCGCCGCGGCGCCCAGGACGACCACGGTGTGTTCGTCCAACGCGCCGACGACGACCGGAGGCAGCACTTCCCCGGCGTGGATCGCACGCCGGGCCATCGATTCGCGCAACGGGGCCAGGAGGATCTCGCCCGCCGGCGCGAGGTTGCCGCCGAGAATGATCAGCTCCGGATCGAGCAGGTTATACATGTTGGCGGCGGCCAGCCCGATGTGCCGGCCGGCGTCGGCGATCACCCGCCGGCAGCCGACGTCGCCCATCTGAGCCATCTTGATCACGTCGGCGATGGACAGCCGGTCGTGGTGACTGCGCCACAGCTTCTGGGTGATCGAGTCGGCGTTGGCGAGGGTGTTGAGGCAGCCGCGACCGCCGCACTGGCAGACCTCACCGTTCTCGTCGATCGTGGTGTGGCCGAGCTCGCCCGCGGTGCCGTTGGCGCCCACGTAGAGGGAGCCGCCGAGGATGAACCCGACCCCGATGCCCGACGCGGTGTAGACGTAGGCGATGTCCCGCATGCCGCGCGCGACACCCCAGGTGGTCTCCGCGAGCGCCGCGAAGTTGGCGTCGTTGCCGACCACGAGCGGCAGTCGCAGGGCGTGGGAGGCGGTCGCGTAGGGGTTGACGTTGACCCACGGCTTGAGCGTCGTCGCCCGGCCGTTGACGCCGGTGTTGCGCTGGATCGGCCCCGGCATCGCGACGCCGACGCCGAGCACCCGGTCTTTGCCGAGCCCGAGCCGGTCGAGCATGTGCCCGACCAGGGTGCCCGCGGTCTTGAGGGTGGCCTCCGGAGGGGTGTGGTCGTCCATCGGCACCGCGTCGTGCAGCAGCAGTTGCTGGGCGGTGTCACAGACGGCCGCCCGGATGGCCCCGTTGGCGATCTCGATGCCCACCGCCACGCCGAGATCGCCCTTGAGCCCGACGAGCGTGGGTGGCCGCCCGGTGCCCGCCCGCCGATCGGCGTCGGACACCTCCATGATCGTGCCGTCGTCGAGCAGCTCCTCGATGACGCTCTTGACGGTGGAGCGCGACAGGCCGATCTCGGCCAGCGCGCGCCGGCTCAGCGCCCCGCGTTCCCGCAGCGCGCGGACCACCCGGCCACGGTTGGCCGAGCGCTGCGCGGACGGAACGGGAGACGACATCACACCTTCTTCCGCTGAGGTGGCACCGAGTATCGGGGCGTTTGCCGATAGCAGTCAATACTGCGGCACACTTAGCGCGAATTTGCCGCGCTATTAAGGCTGGTCTATTCAAAAAGCCGCCCGATTCGCCGGCAAGGTGCGCTATTCGAGCCCGCTCACGCTCGGCGCTTTCGCCCGCGCCACCGGGATTGTGGCTGATCCAGTCAAAACAAACCGCTAGAGAGCGTGATCCCGTACGTGCTATTGACTGCTACATGTTCATCCACCCGTGGGACGCCGCCCTCGACCCGGCCGAATGGCAAGCCTGGCTGGCCGGCACCGACCGCTTCGGGCTGCTCGTGGTCAACAACCTCGACCCGGCCGAGGCGCCGCTGGCGCTGCCGCTCCACTTCACCGTCGCGGGCGACGAGTTGCTGATCCACCTGGCCCGCCCCAACCCGGTGTGGCCCCACCTGGCGGCGGCGGAGCGGGTGCGCCTGGCTGTCGTGGGCGACTACGCCTTCGTGCCCGGCTACTGGCGGGCCAAGGCGGGCGTACCCGCGGAGGAGGGCGTGCCGACGAGCTACTACAGCTCGGTGCAGTTCGTCTGCCGGCCGACGGTGATCGACGACCCGGCGGGCAAGGCCGAGATCCTCGCCGCCCAGTTGGCCGATCTCCAACCGGAGGGCGGCCACGCGCCGGCGACGCCTGAGGCCGCGCCCTACGGTCCGATGCTGCCGGGCATCCGCGGGGTGCGACTCGCGGTGCTGGAGGCGCAGGCGAAGTTCAAATACGACGACCAGAAGCCGGTCGAACACCGGGAACGCGTGATCGCCAACCTCGAGCAGCGCGGCGCCGGCCTCGACCACGGCGCCGCCCAGCAACAGCGCCGCCGCCTGGACACCCTCGGCGAGTGGCGGTCCGGGACCTAGTCCACGATGGACCTCAGCGGCGGCCGGGCCAGCGCGTCCAGGTGGCCAGCACCGGTTTGAGTTCGGCTTCCTCGAACGCCAGGTGTTCGAGTAGGTGGTCTGACAGCGCCCGCAACGCCTCGACCAGCTTGCGCCTCGGCGCCATATCGTTGCCGCCGAGTTGGCGTGCGGCGCCCTCGACCTGGTCTAGCAGGTCGGCTACCAGGCGGTGGTCGGCCTTGAGCTTCGCCACCGTCCCGCGCAGGTGGGGCGCCGCCCGCACGACCGCCGGGAACAGGCCCTCGTCCTCGTTGTGGTGGTGGCCGTGCACCGTTTGGCAGTAGCTCAGGCAGTTGACCCGCAACTGGAACAGCGGCCCGTTGGACTTCAGCTTGGTCAGGCCCGACCGCACGTCGCGGGCCGGTGCGCCGCCGGCCGCGGCGTCGGCCAGCTTCCGGACCGTCGCGAGGTCGCGCCGGAGCATGGCGTGCACGGACTTCAGCTCGTCGAAGAGGGGGTTACGCCCGGGTTTCATCAGCCACGCGTGTTTCGTCGTCGGTCGTCCCGGCGTCCATCCGCGCCTGGCTCGGGTCCAAGCATGACCGAGACGCGGCGTCGGGGTCGGAGAGGTCCGACACACCCAAGTGGGCTTGCTACTGTCAGCCGCACTGACCCAAGGAGCCTCGATGCCGCTCACCCCCGCCGACGTCCACAACATGGCCTTCAAGAAGACCTCGATCGGCAAACGGGGTTACGACGAGGAAGAAGTCGACGCCTTCCTGGACGACCTCGAGCAGGCCCTGGTCGGGCTGATCGAGGAGAACCACCAGCTCCGTGGCCGGGTCGCGCGCGGCGGTCCCGCCGCCGACCAGCGGCCGTCCGCCGACCCGCGGATGTCTGCCGAGCTGGACATGCTCTCCGCGCAGCTCGACCGCGTCCGGCACGACAAGGCGATGGCCGAGCAGGCCGCCCACGAGATGCGGGGTCAGCTCGAGCAGTCGCGCACCCGCAACGGCGCCATGGCGGCCGACGACCAGGTGTCGCGGGTGCTGACGATGGCCGAGCGCACCGCCGACCAGCACCTCGGCGATGCCCGCCGCGAGGCCAACGCCCTGCTGGCCGACGCCCGCTCGACCGCGCAGCGGATCACCGAGGAGGCGCTGGCCAGCTCCGAAGCGCTCGAACGCGACGCTCGCAAGCGACACCAGGAAGCGATCGCCGACATCGCCGCCAGCCGCGACGCGCTGCTTCAGGAGATCAGCGATCTCGACTCGTTGGAGCGCCAATACCGGGCCGCGCTCGGGACGCACGTGGTGAGCCAGCTCCAGCAGCTGGAGGGGCGCGCGAAGGATTAGGTCCCATCTCTGGGCCGCATCCGCCACGGTGGATTCGGACCAAACGGACCAGCCATTGACAGAACATCCGACCTCTCGCGAAAATCGAGCGACTTAGATCCCTCGGTGTACGCGGAGGAGAGCGCCATGCGGTCAACGCTCCGGATCGGTCTGTCGTTGCTCCTCGCGCTGGCGGCGACGGCCGTCATCCCGGCGGGGCCGGTCGCCGCCGCGCAGGGGGACAACTACGCGGTCGACGACGCGCTGAGCGGGTCGCGCACCCGCTGGTTCGACGAGGCGCGGTTCGGCATGTTCATCCACTTCGGCACCTACTCCGCGTGGCGCGGCCAATACGGCACCTGCCGCGGCGCCGAGTGGATCAAGCGGGAGTGCAACATCCCGTGGAGCGAATACGAGGCCAAGGCCGCCACCTTCAACCCCGCCTCGTTCGACGCCAACGCGATCGTGCAGCTCGCCAAGCAGGCCGGCCAGAAATACATCGTCATCACGGCCAAGCACCACGACGGCTTTGCCATGTGGCCGACCAAGGTCAACCGGTGGAACCTGCGCGACCAGTCGGGCTTCTCCCGCGACCTCCTGCGCGAGCTCAAGGACGCCGCGACCGCCAACGGCATCAAACTCGGCTTCTACTACTCGATCTGGGACTGGCACGAGCCCGATTTCACGGCCAACTTCCCGGCCTACGTCACCAAGATGAAGGCGCAGCTCCAGGAATTGGTGACCAACTACGATCCCGCGCTGCTGTGGTTCGACGGCGAATGGACCGAGACCAACCCCACCAACCCGTGGTCGGAGCAGAACGGCGAAGACCTGGAGCGCTACGTCCGCAGCATCTCGCCGCAGATCGTGACCAACAACCGGATCGGCAAGCGTCGCCCCGTCGACGGCGACTACGGCACCCCTGAGCAGGCCCTCGCCGGGTCACCGCCGTCGGCGCAACTTCAGGAGACGTGCCTGACCATCAACAACACCTGGGGGTACGCGGCCTGGGACACCAGTTTCAAGTCGCCGACCGAACTGGTGCGCGACCTGGCCCAGTTGACCAGCAACGGCGCCAACCTCCTGCTCAACATCGGCCCCACCGACACCGGAGCGGTCACGGCCGGGCAGTCCGGCGCGCTGAACGGCATGGGCACCTGGATGACCGCCAACGGCACCGCCATCTCCGGCGCGGGCTACACGGGACTGGTCAGCCAGCCCGCCTGGGGCCGGGTCACCCGCAAGGGCAACAAGCTCTATCTGGTCGTCAACAACTGGGCCAGCACCCTGCACCTCAGCCGGCTGTCGCCCTTCATGGTCACCGGCGCCCGGGTGCTCGGCAGCGCGTCAGCGGTGACGGTGCGCGCCGCTGGCGACGGCTACGACTTCCTGCCCAGCGGTGGCGCCACCAACGCGATCGCCACCGTCATCGAGGCCGACATCACCCCGCCCGCACCGGCCACGGTCGGCACCGGTTCAGGGCTCAAGGCCGAGTTCTGGAACAACACCACCTTCACGGGTACGCCTGCCGTCACCCGCACGGACCCGACCGTCAACTACGCCTGGAAGTTCAGCGGCTCGCCGGCCCCGTCGATCGGCACCGACAACTTCGCCAGCCGCTGGACCGGCTCCATCGAGCCGCGCTACTCCGAGCGCTACACGTTCACCACCGTCTCCGATGACACGGTCCGGCTGTGGATCGACGGGCAACTCGTCATCGACCACGCGACGCCACACGGTCCGGCCGTCGACCAGGGCAGCGTGACCCTGACGGCCGGCCGCCACGACATCCGGCTCGAACAGACCGAGCAGGGCGGCGAGGCCTATCTGAAGCTCATCTGGAGCAGCCCCAACACGCCCGTCCAGATCGTGCCCCGCACGCAGCTCTATCCGTCGGGCGGCTCGGCGGTGCGGTTGAACGACAGCGTGGCCACCTACAGCAGCGGCTGGTCGGTCAGCAGCGGCCGCGGCCTCGGTGACTACAACGACGACGTGCACTACACGACCACCAACGGTGGCTCGTTCAGCTACACGTTCACCGGGACGGGCATCGACTATTTGTCGGAGCGCTATTCCGACCAGGGCCTGGTCGACGTCTACGTCGACAACGTCCTGCGGGCCACAGTGGACACCACCAGCGCCACCCGCCAGACCCAACAGGTCATCTACTCGGTCCGCGGCCTGTCCTCGGGTTCGCACACGCTGCGCGGCGTCAAGCGATCGGGCACCTACCTGCTCGTCGACCGCTTCGACGTCATCCCGTAGCGGCGGTGGCGGCGTCCATGTGGATGTCGAACGCATGGCGCGGCTGGTGGCGCCGGCCGGCGACGGCGTAGGCGGTCAGGCCCAGGATCGCCCAGGCGACGAGCACGACGATGGGTTGGGTGATGGCGGCCCCGTCGAAGAAGGAGACGTTGCGCAGCAGGGTGCCGGTCGCGCCGGGCGGCAGGAGCTGGCCGAGCGCGCCCCAGGGGTGCGGGAGCATCTCCGGCGCGCTGGCCAGCCCCGACAACGGGTTGCCGAGCAGGATCAGCACCACCGCCGCGATGCCGATGCCCCGGCCGCGCAGCAGCCGTTCGAAGCCCAGCACGAAGTAGCAGGTGCCGGCGATCCCGAGCATGGCGGCGGCCGACGTGGCCCAGTAGTTGGTGTCGAAGGTGCCGATGGCGAAGAGCGCGCCGGTGAGCGCGAAGCCACCGCCGATGGAGAACACGGCGGCCGCGATCAGCCGGTGCCACGCGCCCACGATCAGGGCGATGATGCCCATCGCGGCGAGCCAGCCGCCCAGGGCGATCGGCAGCGCGCCGGCCGTGAGCCCCATTCCCTTGGGATCGTCACTGGTGAGCGGCCGGATGTCGTGCACCGTCACCGGCAGGTTCAGGGTCGAGCCGAGTTGTTGCGCCAGCGGCACGAGGGCGGTGGCGACCGTCGCGCTGGCGGCTGACGCGGTGTCCAGGGTCAGGCCGTCGGTGTCGACGATCAACGCGCCGTACACGTCGCGGTTGAGAATCTCCTGCTGTGCCGCCTGTTCCGAGGCGACCATGCTGACGTCGAAGGCCCCGGCATCCGCCTTCGCGAGCGTCGCGGTCACCTGGGTCGGCGCCAACCCGTCGCCGGAGACGGCGATGGGCAGGTCCTTGACGGCCGTGTTGACGCCTGGGAGGGCGAAGGCCGACAGCAAGATCACCATGAGGACCAGCAGGCCGCCGACGGTCACCGCGATCTTCCTGGCCGTGCTGTGCTGGGTGGGGGCCGGGCCCCCCGCGGCGAACAACGCCATGTGCTCACTACCTTCCGCCTAGATACGCAGAGTATCTTAGGGGGAGGTCAGTGTGCCCGGCTGCGGGCAGTGAGCAAGGGCACCGCGATCTCGTCGACGATGATGTCGAGCTTCGCGTCGGTCAGCGCACCGACGATGAGCACCTCGTGCCGCACCAGATCCAGGGCCGGCGCGGCGATGCCGAGCGGCAACGGGGCGTCGCCGAGTTCGCCGCGCCGCCGGGCCCGGTCGAGCAGCGGTCCGAGGATGTCGGCTCCGCGGGCGAACAGCAGTTCGCGGACGGCCTCGCCCGCGGACGGGTCGAGCTCGGCCAGCAGGCTCAGCAGCGTCTGCCGGCCGGCACGCTCCATCATGGACTGTGCGTTGCGCAGGAAGGCCTTGAGGTCACCGGACAGGCTTCCGGTGTCGCGCGGGACCGTCAGGCCGGGCCGGGCCTCGAGAAAGGCGTCCAGGACCATGCGGGCCTTGCTGGGCCAGCGCCGGTAGAGGACGGGTTTGCTGGTTCCCGCCCGGGTCGCGACCCCCTCGTAGGTGGTGCCGGCGTAGCCGTGCTCGGCGACCTCCGCGAGGACCGCCTCGTGGATTGCGCTGACAAGTTCCTTGCCGTGCCTGCGGGTCGCCGTCATGCCCACCTCTAGGGAACGTCGCGTTTCTTCGATCTCCAGCTTAGTGCCACCAGAATATTGCCGGCCACTGAAATATTGCAGTGCTCTGCAATTTCTGCCACGCTGGGGACATGACCGAGCAGGGACTGCGGGAGCGCAAGAAGCAGGCGACCCGGGCCGCACTCATCGAAGCCGCCCGCCGGCTCGGCGCCGAGCTGGGCCCCGACAACGTGCGGATGGAAGACATCGCCGCGGCGGCCGGCGTCTCCGCGCGGACGGTCAGCAACTACTTCGCGTCGAAGGCGGAGATCATCCTCGCGGTCGGCGCCGGCCGGGCGGCCCAGTTCGCGGCGGCCCTGCTGGCCCGGCCGCCCGCGGAGCCCATCTGGGCGGCCCTGCGCGAGGTGTCGATCGCCCAGTTCGCGGGCGCCACCGACATCACCCGCGCGAACGTGGCCGCCTCGGCCGCGGCTCCCGACCTGCACCGTGCCGTCGAGCCGGTGGTGGCGGCCGCGATCGCGCAGCGGACCGGCACCGATCCGGAACGCGACCTCTATCCGCGGCTGGTCGCCGGCGCGCTGATCGCCGCGACCCGCGTGGCCGTCGGCTTCTGGCTCACCAGCGACGATCCTGCGCCCAGCCTGGCCGACCTGGTCGGCGCTGCCGTCCAGCAGGTGGCAGCGGGCCTACCCGACCCTCGAGGGGGAGATGTGCGATGACCAACGACGTGGTGATCGTCGGGGCCGGGCCCACCGGCCTGGTGCTGGCCAGCGAGCTCGCCCTGGCCGGCGTACACCCGATTGTTCTGGAACGCCTGCCCGAACCCACCGGCCTGTCGAAGGCCCTCGCGCTGGTCGGGCGTTCGGTCGACCTGCTCGAACGGCGCGGCCTCCTGGAGCGGTTCCCGGCCGTGGGCCCTCCGGTCTTCGCCCACTTCTCCATGCTGCCGCTCGACCTCGCGGTCGTCGGCGACCTCGGCGTACGCGGGATCTTCCTGCCCCAGGCGCAGACCGAGGAGATCCTGCTGGCCCGGGCTCTCGAACTCGGCGTGGAGATTCGCCGCGGCCAGGCAGTTGACGGCCTGGAGCAGGACCCGGACGGCGTGACGCTCACCGTGCACGGTCAGCCCGTGCGGGCCAGATACGTGGTCGGCTGCGATGGCGGGTCCAGCACGGTGCGCAAGCTGGCTGGCATCGGCTTCCCGGGCATCGCACCCGCACGCCTGCTGCGCCTGGCCGACTTCACCGTGCCGGCGGGCGTGGCCGGCGAGGGCCACCTCGACCTGCCAACGGGCGAGCGGCTGCCCTACTTCATCAGCGGCGTCGTCCCGCTGCGCGACGGATACTTCCGGGTGATCACCAACGAGCCCTATCCGGCCGGCTTCGATCGCGACGCGCCGATGACCGTGGAAGAGCTACAGGGCAGCGTCCAGCGGGCGACCGGCGTGCGACTGCCGATCACCGGCACCCGCTGGATGTCGCGGTTCACCGACGCGACCCGGCAGGCCGACCGTTATCGCGCGGGCCGGGTGCTGCTCGCCGGCGACGCGGCACACATCCACCTGCCGGCCGGCGGGCCCGGGCTCAACACCGGCCTGTTGGACGCCTTCAACCTCGGTTGGAAGCTGGCCGCCGAGCTACACGGCTGGGCGCCGGAGGGCCTGCTGGACAGCTATCACACCGAGCGGCACGCCGAGGGTGCCCGGGTGCTGCTGCACACCCGGGCCCAGGGCGCCCTCGCGCTGCCGGACGAGCGGGTCGCCTCGCTCCGCACGGTTTTCGCTGAGTTGCTCCAGGACGCCGCGACGACCCGCCGCCTCGCCGGACTGCTCTACTCCCTGGACACCCGCTACGACATGGGCGGTGGCCAGACGCACCCGCTGGTCGGTCGCTGGTCACCGGAGATCGATGCGACACACACCGCCAAGCCGATGCTCTTTGGGGCCAAGTGTCCGGGCTGGGAAGACCGCGTGGTCACCGTCCCGACGGGCGACCCAGAAGCAATGCTGATCCGCCCGGACGGGTACGTCGCGTGGGCGGGCTCACCCGATGACGGCGCCTTGGAGCCCGCTCTGCGGCGGTGGTTCGGCCGGCCGTCGGCCTAGAGTGGGACGGGTGGCGAGTGAGTTGAAGACCGAACGCCTGACCCTGCGACCGTGGCGGGTCGACGACGCCGATTCCGCGCTGCCCGTCTATGGCGCGTCGAATGTCGCCCGGTGGCTGAGCCCGGCCATGGACACCGTCGCCGATGCCGACGCGATGCGGCTGGTCCTCCAGCAGTGGATCGGCGAGGACGCGCGGTTGACCTCGCCCGCCGGTCGGTGGGCGATCGAGCAGACCGACGATCATCGCCTGGTCGGCGGGGCCGTGCTGCTGCCGCTGCCGCCCCGCGGCGAAGACCTCGAGATGGGTTGGCAGTTGCACCCCGACGTCTGGGGCCGGGGGTACGCCGTCGAAGCGGGACGTGCGGTCGCCCGCTGGGCGTTCGACGAGGGATACGACGAGATCCTCGCGGTCGCCCGGCCGGCGAACAGCCGTGCGCAGGCGACCGCCCGCCGCATAGGCATGGAGTGGGTCGGCGAAACCGAGAAGTATTACGACCTGCGCCTCCAGGTCTTCCGGTTGCGGCCGGCCGACCTGGCCTAACCCGCGCCGTAGCAGACGAAGCCGACCGCGGCCGGGTCGCCCGGGACGAGTTCCTGCTGCGCGCGCGCCAGGGCCTCGGCCGGTCTGGCGCCGGCCCGCAGGTGGCGGTGCATCCGCAGCATCAACGGCCGGGTCGCCTCGTCGGGGACCGGCACGACGGCCGCGACCAGCGACGTGGCGCCCATCCCGAGCAGCGCCGCCGCCAGGCCGAGCAGCTCGTCGCCGGGCCGGATCGCCTGTAGGCCCGAGTCGCAGGCGGACAGCACGACGTGCCGCGGTGGGCGGCGCAGCCGCTCCAGGTCGTACACCGTCAATGGTCCGTCGATCAGGCGCAGTGCCGAGAACAGCGGGTTGTCGGCGCGGAACGACCCATGTGCGGCCAGGTGCGCCAGCCCGGCACCGTCGAGCGCCCCGAGCACCGACTCCACATCGGAGGACTGCCGGGTGAACCGCCGCGCGCCCGGTGTGGCCCGCGCGAGGGCGGTCACCTCGGCCGTCGCGTGCGGCAGGCCCGGACCGGCCACGAACACCGCCGGCCCCGCTGTCGCGGCGGGCGCAGCGGTCGCCGCGCGGTGCCAGAGGGTGGCCGACGGCGCGACGCAGACCGGGCGACCGGTCAACGACGGCAGGGCCGGCCACGGCAGGGCGTGCAGCGTGCCGGTGGGCACGATGACCAGCGGGCCGTCGAGCCGCAACGGATGCAACAGCAGCGCGTCGAGCTGCTTGGCCTTGTGCTCGACGAGGGTGGCGGCGGCCGCGGCGGTCCGGCTGGAGTGCGCGAGGCGGCGCAGCCCGTGCCGCAGCGCCGCGAGATGGTTTTCGGCCTCGGCGACCGCGCCCAGCCGGTGCAGCGTCACCCGGCCGCCGGTGACCACGGCCGCGTGCAGGACGCCGTCGAGGGCCAGGTATTCCACCAGCGTCGCCGGGCCCAGGGCCGCGCGCAGGGCCGACAGCCGGACCGGCTCGTGGGTGCCGATCCAGGTCGTGCCGCCGGCCCGCCGGGCCCGCCGCCGCACCGAATCCTCCAACGTGGCCTGGCGGCGGAGCAGCGGCGCGGGGTCGTCGCCGCCGGCCACGGCGGCCGCGTGGTCGGCCACCGCCTGCCGCAGTTCGGCCAGGTCGCGGGCGAAGGCGTCGTCGTCGGACGGGCGGGCCGGGGGGAGCACGGCCGCGCGGGCGCGGGAGCGTTCGGTCCAGCCGAGCACCGCCCTGGCGTCGCCGCGCGCGAAAGCGAGCCGGACGCCCAGGTCTGCCAACTCCCCGCCGTGCCCGGAGGCGTGCACGCGCAACTCGGTCG
The DNA here is from genome assembly GCF_003387075.1 of Asanoa ferruginea. Taxonomy (NCBI): domain Bacteria; kingdom Bacillati; phylum Actinomycetota; class Actinomycetes; order Micromonosporales; family Micromonosporaceae; genus Asanoa; species Asanoa ferruginea. The sequence continues at coordinate 7,711,505 of NZ_QUMQ01000001.1, read as the reverse complement.
CCCCGAGGTTGGCCCGGAACTCGTCGAGCGCCCGCAGCCCCGCGCGCAACGAGCGTTCGGCGCCGGCCGGGTCGCCCTCGGCCAGGTGCAGCAACGCCTGCGCGTGGTGGACGCGGGCGCGCAACTCGGCGGTGCGGTGCCGGCCGGCCACGCCCGCGGTGAGGCCGCGCACGGCTGCCAACTCGCGCCGCGCGACCGCCGGCCGGCCCTGGTCGAGGGCGGCCCGCGCGACCACCAGGCGCGCGTCGACGGCCTCGACCAGCCAGCCGGCGGCGACGAGCGCCACCGCCACCCGGCGGCCCGCCCGGATGTCCGGAGTGGCCGGTGCGGCCCGGAACGCCAGGTAGCCGGCCAGGGCGGCCCAGGCCGGGCGTTGCTGCCGCTGGGCGGCGCGCTTCGCCAGCAGCGCCTCGGCCACCGCGGTGTGCCGGTCGCCGGACAGCAGCGCCGCCCGGGCCAGCACGACGCGGGCCTGCACCAGGTCGATCGCGTTGCGCTGGGCGGCATAGTGGACGACGGCGTCTTCGGCGGCGCGGCGGGCCTCCGACACCAGCAGCACCGACAGCAGCACCTCGGCCCGGTCGGCGGGAAGCTGGTTGGGGTCGCGGCCGGAGCGGCGGTAACGGTCGGCCGCCTCGTCGAACGCCGCGAGCGCCGCCGGCACGTCACCGCGGGCCGCCGCGGCGAGCCCGCGGTTGTGGTAGATCGGAGCGGTCTTGCCGAGATGGCCGGCCGCGTCGTAGGCCGCCTCCGCCCGGGCGAGATCGTCTTCCGCGCCCGGCCAGTCGCGCAGCCGGATCCGGGCGGTGCTGCGGTTGTTGCGGATGTCGCCCTCCAGCACCGCGTCGCCGCCGGCCCGCGCGAGGGCGGCGAGCGCCGCGCCGTAGCCGTCAGCGGCGGCGGCGAACCGGCCCGCCTCGGTGTGCACGAGGGCCCGTTGCATCAGCAGCCGGGCGTGCGGCACGCCGTGCAGGGCCGGCTCGGCCAGGTCGATCTCGCGCAGTGCCTCGGCGGAGCGGCCGGTCAGGGCCAGGACGTAGGCGATCGAGCCGCGCGCCTCGCCGGCCCGGAAACGCAGGCCGGCCCGGTCGGCGTGGGCGATCGCCGCGCGGAAGTGGGCCTCGGCGGCGTCGAGGTCGCCGGTGGCGGTGCGGGCCATCCCGAGCGCGCGTTCGGCGATGGCGACCGGCTCGGGGTCGTCGCCGGCGTCGGCCACCGCGCGGGCAGCGAGCCGCCGGGCCCGCACCGGCTCGGTGTAGGCCACGTCGACCGCCGCGAGTGCGGCCCGGACTGCCTGATCGGTCATCCGGAACGACCCTTCGGATGGAAACGTGTATCAGCGCGCCGCAGGTCGCATCCGTATGCCGAAATGGTAGCTGGTCCATCCGATCGGCAACGTCACCGAAAAGGAGCATCCGCATGACCCGCAACCCTGGCGCGGCGACCGTGCCCGAGGTGATCGACCGGACCCTGGCGCCGCTCGTCCCGGCCAAGGACTTCAAGGCCATCGTCGGCGTCATCGACGCCGGCGTGATCAGCATCGACGGGCCGCACCCGCGGATCTCGGCCTGCCTCGACCGGGTCTCGTTGATCGACGACAACCTCGACCGCCTGCCCGAGCCCGGCCTGTCGCTGAGCCCGGCCGACGGGCACGGCACGTTCGTCGTGGGCCGCATCCTCCAGGAGACCGATGACGCCCTGGTCATGTCGCGGCGGGGCCTCGACCTCGGCAGCCGCGACGCCGACGCGGTGGTGGCGGACTGGCTGGACTCCTTCACGGTGCTCGACCCGTCGGTGCGCCCGCAGGTCGTCAACCTCTCCTTCTACGGCGACGAGTTCGAGCCGCCGGCCGGCATCGGCCGGGCCCTGCTCGGGTTGCTCGACGCCGCACCAGACGTCGTCGTGGTCACCAGCGCGGGCAACCGGTGGACCGACGTGCCGCCGTGGCCGGCCGCGTTCCACCGTGACCTCGAACGGCATCGGGAGCGGGTGGTGGCGGTCGGTGCCGTCGACACCTCGATCCTGCGGCCCCTCGGCGTGTCCGACCCACCCCGGGCGTCGTTCAGCAACAGCTGGCCCGGCATCCAGCTCTGGGCACCGGGCGTCCGCGTCGTCGGCCCCTACGCGCGCGCCACAGAGGATGGTTTCGAGTTCTGCAGCGCCATCTGGAGCGGCACGTCGTTCGCGGCCGCGACGGTGACCGGCGTCCTGGCCCGCGGCGTCGCGGCGGGTGGAAAAGCACCCGACGTGCTGGCCGACCTGGTCTCCAACGGGCCGGTCGTGCTCGCGTCGGACACGACCTGGTAGTCGTGAGGGCCGGGCCGGGCTCGCCCCGGCCCGGCCTCACCGGGACACCTCTACGCGTAACCCATGGCCGGGATGACGGCGCGCCGTTGCTCGGGCCAGTCGGCGGCGAGATCCTCGGCCTTCACCTCCACATAGCGCCGGCCGGTCAGGTCGGCCGTGCGCTTCCAGGCGAGCCAGCGGTCGTAGACCGGTGTGACCCAGGCGAGCGCGCCGTCGACCGTCGGCGGTGCCCAGGACTGGTCGACGTGCGACGCGACCACCGCGACCGGGTGGCGCTTGATGTGGAGCAGCTAAGTCTCGGCACCAGGGCCCCGCAACGAAATAACTCGGTTGCGCCGTAGCCTGGGAGCCGTGAGCGAACGGATCGAGCGTCGACTGGCCGAACTCGGGTTGCGGCTGCCGGAACCCATGAAGCTGCCGGCCGGTGCGACCCTGCCGTTTCCGTGGGTGCGGGTGCACGGCGACCGGGCCTTCGTTTCCGGGCACGGCCCGCTGCTGCCCGACGGAACCGTGGCCGGCCCGTTCGGCAAGGTCGGCGACCAGGTGACGCCCGAGCAGGCCTACCAGGCCGCCCGGCTGACCGGGTTGGCCGTGCTGGCCAGCCTGCGCACTGCGCTCGGCGATCTCGACCGGGTGACCGCCTGGCTGCGGGTCTTCGGGATGGTCAACGCGGCGCCGGGCTTCACCAACACGCCGATGGTCGTCAACGGCTTCTCCGACCTCATCCTCGAGGTGTGGGGCCCGGATACCGGCAGCCACTCCCGCTCGGCGGTGGGGCTCGCCGAGTTGCCGTTCGGCATACCTGTGGAGATCGAAGCCGAGGTGGCGATCGCCGCGTAGGCTGTGCCGTGCTCTGATCACCTTCACGCGGGGGGACCCAATGGCCGGCGACACCCTCTGGGCGCAGATCCACGCGCAACGCGCCGCCCTCGCCGACGAGCTGGCGACGCTGTCCGATGACCAGTGGGCCCAGCGCTCGCTGTGTGGCGACTGGGTCGTCGAAGACGTGGTCGCCCACCTGACCGCGGGTGCGAGCACCACCAGGTTTCGTTGGCTGACCAGCATCGTGGGCGCGCGGTTCGACGCCGACCTGCACAACCAGCGCCGGCTGGCCGAGCACCGGGGTGCGAAGCCCGCCGAAACGCTCGACCGGTTCCGCGACATCATCACCAGCACCACCGCCCCGACCGGGGACACCGCGGCCTGGCTCGGTGAGGTGGTCGTGCACGGCCAGGACATCCGCTACCCGCTCGGCCTGCCCTACACCCCTCCGGTCGACGCGGTCACCGAGGTCGCCCGCTTCTTCGCCAGCCGCAACTTCACCGTGGCGGGGCGTACCAAATCGAAGGGGTTGCGGTTGGAAGCGACCGACGGACCCTTCGCCACCGGTGAGGGCCCGCTGGTGAGCGGCACGACGCTCGCGCTCACGATGGCGCTGGCCGGGCGGAGCGTCTATGGCGCCGAGCTGACCGGCCCCGGCGCGCCGACCCTGCGCGCGCGGTGCGAGCCCTGACCGAGGCGGACACCGGCGTGGCCGGCTGGCCACCGGCGGATGCGCCGCACGGCCGCCACGACGCAGGCTAGCTCCATGGACCGCACCCCGGGCGGGTGCGAAACCGGGAGGAGGCCGCCGTGTCCGCGCATGAGGGTCAGGAACGGGACCATTGGGACGTTGTCGTGGTCGGCGGCGGACAGGCCGGCGAGACGGCCGCGCAGTATGCCAGCCAGTTCTCCGGGCTCTCGACCGTGTTGGTCGAGGAGGACCTCATCGGCGGCGAGTGCGAATACTGGGCCTGCCGGCCGAGCAAGGCCCTCCTGATGCCGGTCGAGGCGCAGAGCGTGGGCCGGGACCTTCCCGGGGTACGCGAGATGATCGCCGACCGGTCACTGGACGTCCCGGCGGTGCTGGCCCGCCGCGACGACATCGCGTTCCACTACGCCGACCCGCAGGAGGTCGCGTGGCTCAAGGCCAACAACATTGATCTCGTACGCGGACGCGGGCGCCTGGCCGGCCCGAAGCAGGTGGCCGTCACCGCCTCCGACGGCATGGTGCGGACGATCACCGCCGAACACGCCGTGGTGTTGGCGACGGGCAGTTCGGCGTTGCTGCCGCCGACCGACGGCCTCGCCGCCGCGTTCCCGTGGACGTCGCGCGACGTGACCGCGGTGCGGGAGGTGCCCCGGCGCCTCGTGGTCGTCGGCGGTGGCCCGGTCGCCTGCGAGGCGGTCACCTGGCTGCACGCGCTGGGCGTCGAGGAAACCACGCTCGTGCACCGCGGCCCGCGACTCCTCACGATGATGGAGCCGTTCGCCAGCGACTTCGCCGCACGGCACCTCACCCTGGCCGGGGTCGATCTGCGGCTCGGCACCAGCGTCACCGGGGTCAGCCGGGAGGACGCGCAGGACCGGGGTGTGGGCCGCATCCACGGCGGACCCGTGACCGTCACCCTCGACGACGGCAGTCAGCTCGAGGCCGACGAACTGGTGGTCGCGGTCGGGCGCCGGGGCGGGACCGACGACATCGGGCTCGAAACCGTCGACATCCCGGCACCGCACGGATATGTCGAGGTCGACGACCAATGTGCCGTTGTCGGCACCGACTGGCTCTACGCCACCGGCGACCTGACCGGCCGCGCCCTGCTGACCCACATGGCCAAATACCAGGCCCGCGTCGCCGGCGAGGCGATCACCGCCCGCGCGCTCGGCAAGCCGTTCAACGGCCTGACGACCGCGGAGTATGACGCCGTGGCGCACGTCGTGTTCCTCGACCCTCCACTGTGTGCGGTGGGGATGACGGAAAGCGTGGCGCGGCAACGCGGCATCGAGGTGGAGACGGCCGAGTATGACATCGCCGGCATCTCCGGCGCCGCGATCTCCCGGGAACACTACGACGGACGGGCGAAACTGGTCGTCGACCCGGCCACCGACACGGTGATCGGTGCGACCTTCGCCGGCACGGCGACGACGGAACTGTTGCACTCGGCGACCGTCGCGATCGTCGGACGGGTGCCGGTCAGCCGGCTCTGGCACGCCGTCGCGAGCTTCCCGACCGTCAGCGAGATCTGGCTGCGCCTGTTGGAGACGCTGCAACAGCAGCGCCGAACGGCTCCTACGCCGCCGGCTTAGGCGCGCGGGCGAACGCGTCCTCGATCGTGGCTTCGGCGTCGGTGCGGTCCTGCCACCCGCGTACCTCGGACTGCTTTCCGGGTTCGAGCTGCTTGTAGACGTCGAAGAAGTGGCCGATCTCGGCCTGGAGGTGGGGCGCCAGATCGCCCAGGTCGGTGATGTGGTCGTAACGCTGGTCGCCGGCAGGCACGCAGAGCACCTTGGCGTCCGGGCCCTTCTCGTCGCGCATCCAGAACACGGCGACGGGCCGGACCCGGATCTGGCAGCCCGGGAAGGTCGGGGCGTCGAGCAGGACCATGGCGTCGAGCGGATCGCCGTCTTCCGCGAGGGTGCCGGGCACGAACCCGTAGTCGGCGGGATAGGCCGTGGCGGTGAACAACGTGCGGTCGAGCCGGATCCGGCCAAGGCTCTGGTCCATCTCATATTTGTTGCGCGATCCGGCCGGGATCTCGACGATCATGTCGAACTCCATCGGGGACCTCCTCCTCTGGTTGAGCGGATGACGGCTGCCGTCACCAACGATGGTCGGCCAGGCGGAGCCCACCGCGCAGGCGGTCGCCGGCGCGGGCGTGGACGGCGGGCACCAACTCGCTGACGACCAGTCCCTGCTCGGCGGTCAGCTCGTCGACGATCGGGAAGATGCCGCTGATGCGGTCGGCGGTGTCGATGACGATGGTGACGGCCGGCACCCGGCGGCCGAGCTGGAAGAACCGGTCGCCGTGCGGGCGGTGGTCGCCGTGGAACCCCCAGATGCCGCGGACGGTCGTGGCGCCGCTGGAGCCGCCGGCGCGCAACCGGCGCACGAGAGCGCGGTGGATGGGCTGACCCTCGTGCTGGCCGGCCTCCGACGTGAAGATGGTCAGCTTCTGCCACAGGCCCAGCCCGCGCGCGTCGGTGGCGGGCAGCGCCTGCGGTTCCTCGATGAGGCGGCCGTCGCGCTTGCAGAGGCGTACCCGCTCCAGGGTCAGCCGTGGTTGGTCGAGCAGCGCGGCGAGGTCGGGCAGGGCGCGACCGATCCGGTCGCCGGAACCCACCGCAATGATCATCATGGGTACGTCGTGGTTGCGCCCGATGAACCGCGCGCGTTCCCGCTGACCGCCGACGGTCCCGTCGACGCCGAGCAGCACGGTCGCGCCCGCGACGCCGTGGCGGTGCAGCAGGTCGCACACCGCGACGAACGCCGGAGCGCCGTGGATCCGCTGCTGGCGTCCGACGTAGACGGTCAGCTTCGTGGCCTCGTGCAGCGCTTCCGGAAGGCGGACGGGCCCGACGTCGCCCTGGAGCAGGCGGGCGCGCTCGAGCGTCACCAGGCCGACCTGCGGCATGCCGGCGACCTGGTCGACGATCGCCTCGATGCGCGGCCGGGTGTCGACGGCGACGGTGACGGCGGGCAGATCCTCCGACAGGGTCAGTGAGTGGTCGCTGCGGAGGTGGTGCTTGAGGCCGAACCCTTCGATGCCGCGCAGCACGATGCTGGTCGCGATGCGGTGCCGGCCGTAGAGGGCCAACAGCTCGTCGGCGACAAATCCCGTGCCGGTGCGGTGCCGTTCCCCGAAATAGCAGGTGAGCTTGAGACAGTCGGCGTTCACAGCAGGTCACCCACCGCTCGACCGGCGGCCGCCGCGGCCACACCGAGGATCAGGCTGACGACCACGTTGAGCACGGCGGGCGTGACCGCGCGTTCCTCGGCAAGGCGTTCCGTCTCGAACATCCAGGTCGAGAACGTGGTGTAGGAGCCGACCGCGGCGGTCCCGGCCAGCAGCGCCTCATGTTTGCCGAGCGCGAGGCCGGTCAGGAAGCCGAGGACGACCGCTCCGGAAATGTTGACCACGAGCGTGCCGTAGGGAAAGTCGCGACCGCGGCGGGCCGCGACCGCGCCGTCGACCAGGAACCTCAGCACCGAGCCGGCCCCGCCGATGAGGAACACTCCGGTCCAGATCAGGATGTTCACGCCCACGCACGCACCCGTCGGGTCAGCGCCGTGGCCGCGTAGACCGCGGCGTATCCACCGGCGACGCTCGCGATGGTGTAGCCGGCCGCGAGGCCCCAGGCGTGCGCGTCGAGCATGAGCAGGATTTCGACCTGCATGGTGGAGAAGGTCGACAGCCCGCCACAGATCCCGGTGCCGAGCAGCGGCCGGCGATAGCTCGACGGCGGCAGCCGCTCCTGCAACCGGGTGACGAACAGGCCGAGCAGGAACGCCGCGACGAGATTGACCGTGAAGGTCGGCCAGGGCCACGCCGTTGCCGCGTGCGGAAAGGCGTAGGTGAGCCCGGCTCGGGCCAGGGTTCCCACGGCGCCGCCGGCGAAGATGGCGAGCAGCTCCCGCCTGTCCAGCCGCATTCCCACAATCCTAACGTGCCTGGCCACGGCATTCCCGCCAGACGTGGTGTCCCCGGTCGCTCATATAGTCGCGGGGCGCGATCATGCACCCACGGCACGCTCAGCACCCGAACCGGAGGTAAGAGACATGTTCCTCGGCGTGGACGGCGGCGGCACCAAGACCGCCTTCTGCCTGCTGCGGTCGGACGGCTCGATCGCGGGGCAGAGCGTGGCCCCCAGCAGCTACTACTTCAGCGAAGGCATCGACCTGGTGACCCGCGTCCTCGAAGAGGGCATCGGGGCCGTCTGCACCACCGCCGGCGTCACCCCGGCCGGCATCGACTTCGCGTTCTTCGGGCTACCGACCTACGGCGAGGTCAGCGGCGACGTCGCGACCCTCGGTGCGGCGCCGCGGGACATCCTCGGCCACGACCGCTACCGGGTCGACAACGACATGGTCTGCGGCTGGTCCGGTTCGCTGGGCGCCGCCGACGGGATCAACGTCATCAGCGGCACCGGATCGATGACGTACGGCGAGCGGGCCGGCCGCGGCCACCGCGTCGGCGGCTGGAGCGAGCTGTTCGGCGACGAGGGCTCGGCCTACTGGATCGCGGCCCGCGGCCTGCAGGCGTTCTCCCGCATGAGCGACGGGCGCGACCCGGCCGGCCCACTCCTCGACGTCTTGCGCGAGCACCTCGAGCTGTCCGCCGACCTGGACCTGATCGACGTGGTGGTCAACCGGTGGCAGGGCGGCCGCGGCCAGATCGCGGCCCTGTGCCCGCAGGTCGTCATCGCCGCCGAGCGGGGCGACGACGCGGCGACCGCGATCCTGCACGACGCCGCCCGGGAACTCGCCCTTCTGGTGGACACGACTCGTAGGCAGCTCGGCTACGGCGCCGACGACCAGGTGTTGGTCTCCTACTCCGGTGGCACGTTCAACGCGGCCCAGGTGCGCGCGGAGTTCCAGGCGCATCTCCACAAGCTGCATGACCGGTATGACCTCCGTCGGCCCCTGTATTCACCTGTCGTCGGCGCGGCGCTGTATGCCGCGAAACAGGCCGGCAGCCCGCTCGACGCCGACGCGCTCGAGCGGCTCCGAACTACCCCTACCGCCACCGCCGCCTAGACAGCCTGCGCGACCGCATCACCGCCACTCGCTGGCCGCACCAGGAACTCGTGCGAGACCGGTCGCAGGGCGTGCAATCGGCGACGATCCGCCGGCTCGCGGACTATTGGGCAACGGACTACGACTGGCGGCGGTGCGAGTCGAAGCTCAACGCGCTGCCACAGTTCAAGACCGAGATCGACGGGGTCGACGTGCACTTCATCCATGTGCGGTCGCCGCATGCTGGCGCGTTGCCGCTGATCATGACGCACGGCTGGCCCGGCTCGGTCGTCGAGTTGCTCGAGACCGTCGGCCCTCTCACCGACCCGACCGCGTACGGCGGGCGGGCCGAGGACGCCTTCGACCTCGTCCTGCCGTCCATGCCCGGCTACGGCTTCTCCGGCGAGCCCGCCGACCTCGGCTGGAACGCCGGCCGCGTCGCGCAGGCCTGGGCGGAGCTGATGCGTCGCCTCGGCTACACCCGCTACGTCGCCCAGGGCGGCGATGTGGGCGCCGCCGTCACCGACGCGATGGGCCGCCAGGCACCCGACGGGCTGCTCGGCATCCACATCAACGTGCTGCTGACGGTGCTCGGCGGGCCCCAGCCGGCGGAGTCCGACGCGGAACGCGCCGCGGCCGCACAGGTCGCCACGTTCGGTGGCGCTGGCCGCCTGGATGCTCGACCACGACACGGACAGCTACTACAAGATCTCCCGTGCCTTCGTCGACGGTGAGCCCGCCGGCAATTTCACGCGCGACCACGTCGTCGACAACATCACGCTCTACTGGCTGACCGGCACGGCCGACTCGGCCGCCCGGTCCTACTGGGAGGACGGACGCGTGCTCGCCGCCGCGCAGGCGTCCGGGCAGGCTCCGCCGGACGTCTCGGTTCCGGTCGGCTTCACCACGTTCCCCGGCGAGGTCTGGGCCGCTCCGCGTAGCTGGGTCGAGCAGTCCTATCCCAGCCTGACCTACTTCAACGAGGTCGATCGGGGCGGGCACTTCGCCGCCTGGGAAGAGCCGGAACTGTTCGCGAGCGAGGTGCGCGCCGCGTTCCGGCCGCAGCGGGAGGTCACGCGCTAGCCGCCCAGGCGAGCGCCTCGTCGAGTTGGGTGGCCCGGGGGAACGACGACTGGGTGCCCGGGCGGGCGACGCTGGAGGTCGCGCACGCACAGCCCAGCCGAGCCGCGGCAGTGGGGGAGAGGCCCGCGGCCAGCCCGTAGGAGAAGGCACCGACGAACGCGTCCCCGGCGCCGGTGGTGTCGACCACGGCCGCCGGCGACGGCGTGATCCGCTCGGCCGCTCCGGAACTGTCCACTATGGTCGCGCCCCGGTCGCCCAGCGTCGCCACCATGTTGACGCCGAAGCGTTTCGCCGACGCGGCGATGGCCTCGTCCGAGGAAGCACCGTCGCCCCCGGTCAGGAACTCGAACTCGACCTCGTTGGGGATGAGCCAGTCGGTGACGGCGAGGAGTTCGGGGCTGACCTGCGCCGCGGGTGCGGGGTTGAGGACGGTCACCGCGCCGCGGGCCTTGGCCGCCCGGAAACCGGCCGCGGTCACGGCCTGCGGCACCTCGAACTGGCCGACGACGACATCGACCCGGGGAACGGACTCCACCGCGGTCGTCGCCTGTTCCTCGGTCAGGTAGGCGTTCGCGCCCGCGACGCAGACGATCCGGTTGTGGCCACCCGCTTCCACCCAGATCGGCGCCACCCCACTGCTGGCCTCCGATGTCCGCGTGACGTAGCTGGTGTCGATCCCGGCCGCGCGGAAGTTGTCGACGGTCAGGTCGCCGAAGACATCCGTGCCGACGCAGCACACCATCGAGACATCAGCGCCGAGTAACCGCGCCATCACCGCCTGGTTGGCGCCCTTGCCCCCGAACCCGAGCGCGAAGCGGTCGCCGAACAAGGTTTCGCCGGCGTCCGGGATGCGTGGCATGTACGAGATCATGTCCATCATCGTGCTGCCGATGACGACGATCCGTGCCCGCTCGACACTGCTCATGCTGCGCGGTCTCACTTCCTGCTGCTTGACGGGATGCTCGCACGGATCTACGGTCCAGTGCAATCGATACCAGGATTCGATTCCAGGGGGTTGTGACCGGCTATGTCCGAGGCGACGATTGGCGACGTGGCACGCCGGGCCGGCGTCTCCGTTACGACGGTCTCGCGGTTTCTCGCTGGTCAACCGGTGCGTGCGGCGGACACGATCCGGACCGCCGTGCAGGACCTGGCCTACCGGCCGAGCCCGGTCGCGCGCAGCCTGCGCTCCGGGCGTACCCGGTCGATCGCGCTCGTGGTCCCTGACGTCACCAACCCCTACTTCGCCGCCGTGGTCAAGGGCGCCGAAGCGGTGGCCCGGCAGGACGAATACCACCTGTTCCTCTCCAACACCGACGAAGACGTCGACCGGGAAGCGGCGGTCCTCGCGGACCTGATCGGCCGCGTCGACGGTGCGATCCTGGCGCCGACGGTCGAGTCCGACGAAGCGCCGTTGCGCGCGCACCAGGCCGGCCTGCCGCTCGTCTTCCTCGACCGCGAGATCGGCGGATCCGCCCTCTTCGACGCGGTCCTGGTCGACAACGCCGGCGGCAGCCGTAGCGCGGCCGAGCACCTGCTCGACCTCGGGCACCGGCGGTTCGCCATCGTCAACGGCACCATGCACTCGACACCGGGAAGGCAACGCCGCGAAGCCTTCCTCGAAACGCTGACAGCGCGGGGAATCGACCCCGCGGAGATCGACGAAGAGGTCGGCGACTTCCGGGAGCAGGGCGGCTATCAGGCGGTCATGCGCCTGCTGGCCCGCGAGCACCCGCCCACCGCGCTGTTCGTCACCAACAACCTGATGACGGTCGGTGCGCTGCGCGCCCTGCACGACCTCGGCGTCCGCGTCCCGGAACAGCTGTCCATCGTCGGCTTCGACGACCTCGACCTGGCGGCGCTGCTGATGCCGCCGCTCACGGTCGTCGACCGCCCGATGGAGGAACAGGGCGCGATCGCCATGCGGCTGCTGTTGCGCCGGCTGCGCGAGAGCGACGACGTGACGCCGCGCCGCATCGTCTTGGAGACCAAGCTTCTGGTCCGTGGCTCGACCGCACGGCCAACCGCGGGCAATCGCACACCTCTCTCCTGATTGGACATTGATGACCACTCGCCGTGATTTCTTGACTGTGACCGCGAGGATCCTCGGTGGCGGCGCGCTCGCGGCCGGGCTCGGCGGAGCGCTGGCCGCCTGCTCCGACGACGACGACAAGCCGACCGCGGCTGGCGGAGGCGGCGTCAGCCCCGTCACGTTCCAGCTCGGCTGGCTCGCCAACGTGGAGAACATGGGCGTCTACGTCGCCGACGACGCCGGCTATTTCACCAAGGCGGGCCTGAAGACCACCATCGTCCCGGGCGGACCGTCGGTGTCCGTCGGCCCGCTGATCGCCAGTGGCAAGGCATTCGTCGGGCTCGACTCGGTCGACACCATCGCCCGGGCCCGCAAGGAAGGCGCGCCGCTCAAGGTGGTCGGCGCCACGTTGCAGAAGAACCCGTCGGCCGTGATGTCGCTGGCCAAGAATCCCATCCGCACGCCACAGGACCTGGTCGGCAAGCGGCTCGGCGTGCAGCAGTCCGGCACCGAGATCTACAACGCGTTCTTCAAGGCCAACGGGGTCGACCCGAAGTCGGTCACCTACGTGCCGGTGCAGTTCGACCCGGCCCCGCTGGTCAACGGTGACGTCGACGCGTTCGCCTCGTTCCTGACGTCGCAGCCCATCCAGCTCAAGCGCCAGGGCGTCGAGACAGAGTCGTTCCTGCTGGCCGACTTCGGCTACGGGCTGTGGGCCGATGCCTTCGTCGTCAGCGAGGAAACCCTTGCCGACAAGACGAAGCGCGCCCACCTGGTCAACCTGATGCGGGCCAGCGTGCAGGGCTGGCAGGACGCCGTGCAGGACCCGGCGCGCGGGGTGAAGCTCGCGGTCGAGAAGTATGGCAAGAGCCTCCAGCTCAACGCCGACGAGCAGTTGCTCACCGCGCAGTCGTTCGTGCCGCTCATCGCGACGCCGGAGACGAAGACCAACGGCCTGCTCACGATGTCGAAGGACGGCATCGAGTCGAACATCAAGACGATGGGCGCCGTGGGCATCACCACGACCGCCGACCAGCTCTTCGACACGACCGTCCTGGCGGAGGTCTTCCAGGGAAAGCCGACGGTGTAGCGCATGACGACCGCAGACTTCGATCCGTGGACCCAGGTCCGGACGCTCCACGACCTGCCGGCCGACGAGGTCATCTCCGCGTTCCAGAAGGCCGTCCGGCGCGGCGAACTGGAAGAGGCGACGCTGCTCGCCTACGAGATGTTCGCGACCAGCGCGGAACTCGAGGAGTGCCTCTGGCACCGGCTCCAGGTCATCTCGGTCGAAGACGTCGGCTCGGGATCGTTCCTCGAGCCGGTCGTCGTCGACTCGGTCTACCGGATGCACTCGCGGGTCCCGCGCCCGCGCGGCGACCGCTTCCTGTTCGCCGTCCACGCCATCCGGCTGCTGGTCGGCGCGACCAAGGACCGCACCTCCGACGAGCTGGCCAACTGGGCGACGCGGGTGGTGGACAGCGGCGAGCGGCTGCCGCGGATCCCCGACCACGCGCTTGACATGCACACCCGCCGCGGCCAGGAAATGGGCCGCGACCTGCTGCACTTCCTGGAGACCGGAGCCCTCGTGCACAACGAGGCACCGGACCGCGACACCACCTACCGCGACTGGCTGATCGCGGCGGCGGCGCGGGAACGCGGATGACCGGCGTGGTGGCACCGGCGGCGACCCACGGGTTCGTCGCCGCCGGCGTGACGAAGTCGTTCCGGATCAACCGATCCAGCATCCTGGCGCTGGACAACGTCGACCTGACCACCACCAGCGGTTCCTTCACCGCGCTGCTCGGACCGTCGGGCTGCGGGAAGTCGACCCTCCTGCGCATCTTCGCCGGGCTCGAGACCGCCACCAGCGGCCAGGTGCTCGTCCACGACCAGGCGCCGGACCGGCTTCGCCGCGAGCACCGCGTCGGCGTCGCGTTCCAGGACTCCGCCCTGCTGCCGTGGCGCAGCGTCGAAGCCAACATCCGGCTGCCGTACGAGGTAGCCGGAAGGAAGGCCGACCCGGCGGCGATCCGCGACCTCATCAAGCTCGTCGGGCTCGACGGCTTCGAGAAGGCCCGGCCCGGCCAGCTCTCCGGCGGCATGCGGCAACGCGTCGCCATCGCGCGCACGCTGGCGATCAACCCCGACGTGCTGATGCTCGACGAGCCGTTCGGCGCGCTCGACGAGATGACCCGGCAACGCCTCAACCTCGAACTCCAGCGGATCTGGATGGAGCGGGCGACGACGACGCTCCTGGTCACCCACTCGATCGCCGAGGCCGTCTTCCTCTCCGACCGGGTGGTGGTCATGGCGCGGCGCCCCGGCCGGGTCATCGCGACGGTCGACGTCGATCTGCCGCGTCCGCGTACACCGGAGATCCTGCGTAGTTCGGAGTTCCACGCACTCTGCGATCGGCTCGGTGAGCTGCTGTTCGCGCAGTCCGCCGACGAAAAAGAGCTGTGATGAAGCGCGTGCTGCCCGGCGCGATCGGGTTGGGCCTCGTGCTGCTCGTCTGGTTCGCGCTCTCCGGCCTGCTCGCCGACCTGCGGGTCATCCCGTCGCCGGTCGACGTGGTCAGCCAGATCTGGGACGACCGCTCGGCCCACCTCTCGAACATCGGCGTGACGCTGCGCGAGGCGATGGTCGGCTACCTGTGGGGCAACCTGGCCGCGATCCTGTTGGCCGTGCTCTTCGTGCGGGTGCCGGCCGTCGAGCGGGTGCTGCTCCGCCTGGCGATCGCGAGCTACTGCGTGCCGCTCGTGGCGATCGCGCCGATCCTCGTCGTGGTGCTGCCCGGCGACGCGCCCAAGGAAGCGCTCGCGGCCCTGTCGGTGTTCTTCACGACCCTCGTCGCGACCGTGGTCGGCCTGCGCTCGAGCGACGCCACCGCGGTCGACCTCGTGCACGCCTACGGCGGGTCGGCCTGGCAGACCCTGTGGCTGGTGCGGATCCGGTCGGCGCTGCCCAGCCTGTTCGCGGGCCTGCGGATCGCGGCACCGGCGGCCCTGCTCGGCGCGATCATCGGTGAGTATCTCGGCGCCAGCAGCGGTCTGGGTGTCGCGCTCGTGCAGGCCCAGTCGTCGTTCGAGGTCGCCCGCACGTGGGGGATCGCGCTGGTGATCTCGGCCCTGGCCGGCCTGCTCTACGCCGCCACCGCCCTGATCGCCCGGCTGCTGACACCCTGGGCGACCCGGCTGCTCGACGTGGGCACCGGCGCGGGCGAGACGGCCAGCCTGCGCGGCGGCCGGGTGGCCCGAGCCCTGCAATCCACCGGTTTCCTGCTGCTGTCGGTGGCCGTCACGCTGGCCGGCTGGTATGCCCTGCTGCGCCTGTTCGACCTCAACGGCTACTTCGCCAAGACCCCGGCCGACGTCTTCCGCTACGTCTTCTCCGACGCGGACGCCGGCGCACACCGCGACGAGCTACTGGCGGCACTCAAGATCACGATGGTGGACGCGGCCGTCGGCTATCTCGTCGGCACGGTGGTCGCCGTGCTGATGGCGGTCGTCGTCGTGGCCATCCGCACGGTCGAGCAGACGATGATGCCAGTGGCGATCGTGCTGCGCTCGGTGCCGCTGGTCGCCATGGCGCCGCTGATCGCCCTCGTCTTCGGCCGCGGCCTGCTGGGCGTCACGGTGATCGTCGCCCTGGTCGTCTTCTTCCCGACCCTGGTCAACCTCTCGGTCGGCCTGCGGGCGGCACCCGCCCCGGCGTGTGAGGTGGTCACCTCGATGGGCGGTTCGGCCTTCCACACCGTGACCAAAGTGCGCATCCAGTACGCCCTGCCGGCCCTGTTCGCCTCGGCCCGGATCGCGGTGCCCGCGGCAATCGGCGGCGCGACGCTGGCCGAGTGGCTGGCGACCGGGAAGGGCCTGGGCAGCCTGCTGGTCGTCGCCTACAGCGGCTCGCGCTTCGGCACCCTGTGGGCCGGCGCGGTCCTGGTGGTCGTGGTCTCGGTCGCTCTCTACGCTCTGATCGGTGCGGTCGAGCGCCCGGTTCTCCGGCGCTACACACCCCAGTATTCGACGCGGTGATCCGGCCTCAACCCGGCCGAGGCCGCGGCGTCGCAGGGCGGAGTGAGCGGCCTCAACAGTTCGAGGCTGTGCGGCATCGCGGGGCGGTCTGAGCGGGCCTCTACCGGCTGAGGCTGTGCGGCATCGCGTCGGCGGTCTGAGCGGGCCTCTACCGGCTGAGGCTGTGCGGCATCGCGTCGGCGGTCTGAGCGGCCTCAGCCGGCTGAGGTCGTGAGGCGTCGCAGGGCGGCGTGGGCGGGTGGGCCCCAGGTGGGCTTGCCGCCGGGGCGGCCGTGCACGCCGGCGTCGCCGATGAGGATGCCGCTGAGGGCGCGGGCCATCGCCCACCCGCGGGCGCGGCGCATGGTGGCGGTGTCAGCGCTCGGTCGGTAGGCGGCGTAGAACTGGTCGATGGCGTCGTCGGGCAGCAGCAGCCACCCGCCCGCGAGGTCATAAGCCGGATCGCCGGCGCAGAGGTCGCCGAAGTCGATCACGCCGCAGAAGGTGCCATCGGCGGTGAGGACGTTGGCCGGGTGCAGGTCGGCGTGGAGCCACACCGGCGGACCTGTCCAGACGGGCGCGGTGACCGCGTCGTGCCAGACGGCCCGGACGGCGTCCGGTTCGTCGATCAGCCCTCGCTCGGTGGCGATGGCGAGCCCGCTGTCGAACTGATCGGCGCGGTCGGCCAACGGCCCGCCGCGGTCGCGGCCGGCGGGAGCGTCGCCGGGCGCGGGTTGGTGCAGCGCCGTCAGGAACCTGGCCAGGGACGTGGCCGCCTCCGTCGAGAGCGTCGCCGGGAGCCGGTCGGCGGGTGTGCCCGGAACCCAGGTGGTGATGAGCCAGGGCCGGGGGAACCGAGCGGAGGGTTCGCCGACCGCGCTGCGGGACCGGGATCGGCAGCGGCAGGCGCGGGGCAAGCGTGGGCAACCAGGCGGCCTCTTTGCGCAGCAGCGCGTCCGCGGAGCCGGTCGCCCAGGGCAGCCGGACCGCCAGGTCGTCGCCGAGCCGCCACAGTTGGTTGTCCCAGCCCCGCGCACCCAGGCGAACCGGCCGGTCGGCGAGGTCGGGGTGCTGGTCGCGGACGAGATCCTGAACCAACTCCGCGTTGATCTCGCTCTCGACGTGGGTCACGCGAAGCAACGGTAGTCGCTCCCCGCCAGATCACCCGCGGCGAGCCCGCAACACCTCCGCACGGCGTATTGCCCAGGAATTCTGCCGCCGTACGGTGGTGAAAGCCGTAACCACTGGGGGTCTGTCGATGCTTTCCGAGCACGTTGCGTCCAATGAGGTCACTGTCCCGTTGCTGCCGTGTGTGGCGCCGGAGGAGACGTTGGCGTTCTGGCGGGCGTTGGGCTTCGCGACCATCTGGGAGCAGCACAAGCCCTATCTCTATCTGGCGTTGCGGTGGCGCGGGTTCGAGCTCCACTATGGCCGGGCGGCGGAAGGTGTCGACCCGGCGGCCGAGACCACCGGCGGGTGTCTGGTGATGGTCGACGAGGTGGCGCCCTACCACGCGGAGTTCGCCGCGGCGATGCGCCGTGCTCATGGAAAGGTTCTCGCCAAAGGGCTTCCCCGGATCACCCGTTACCGGCCGGGCGCGTCGCGGTTCACGGTCATGGATCCGTCCGGCAACTCGATCATTTTCATCCAGCGCGACGAGCCGGCCGAGCTCGAGTATGGCGGCGACAAGTCGCTACAGGGGCTGGCCCGGGTGCTCGACAACGCGCGGATCCTGCGCGAGTTCAAGGACGACGACCGGGCCGCGTTCCGGGCGCTCAACTCCGGGCTGCGCCGCCACGGTGACGCCGCGCCGGCCGTGGAGCAGGCGATCGCGCTGGCCCAACTCATCGAACTGTCGACGGCGCTCGACGAGGCCGATCGGGTGCCGGAATGGGGCGCCCGGCTCAGCCGGCTCGACCTGACCGCGGCGGAACGCGGTCAGGTCGTCTCGGCCGTCGCCGACCCGGCGCTGCTTGACGCCTTCGTGAACTGAGCCGGCTTCAGGGGCGTTGGATCAGGGCCTGCCCCGACCGCATGGTGGTCGGCTCGGCGATGTCAACGTCGTAACCCGCGGCGCTGCGATTGTCGTAGACGACCTCGCCCTGCGGGTAGGCGCCGGCCGACAACGGCCACACCACCATCCGGACCTTGTCGGGCCCGTCGTAGGCGTAGAGCACGTAACCGTAGGTGCCCGACCGGCCCGAGACGGTGCCGGTGCCCTTAGCCGCGATCTTGTTGTCGGGTGTCACGACCAGCCAGTCGAGCGTGCTGCCGGCGGAGTCGAACCGGTAAGGGTTGCCGGGCAGCCAGTTGCGGGCGGTGCCCAGCGGGCGGTTGAGGTCGTTCTGCGGGTAATACTTGCCGGCCAGGTGCAGCCAGCCCTCGCCGGCCGCGGTGGGCGCGCCCGGCAACGCTCCGGCGGGTGAGTCGTAGGAGCCGTCGACGTTGGCCCACCCGCCCCACGGGTCGTAGACGATGACCATCACGCTGCCGAGCCCGGCGCCGCTGTCGTCGTCGGTGACGGTCGTGCCGATGGTGAACATGCCCGCCCGGTCGAAGCGGTGGGTGGCATGACAGGCCAGATCTTCACTGGTGTACGTGCTGGAGCTGCCGTCGTCCCAGGTCGTCACGCAGGTGTGGGTGTCGTTGGCACCGGGCTCGGCGAACGCGGCGTTCACGGTGACCTCGTCACCCTTGCGGAACACCTGCCACGGCGTGGGGCTGAGCAGCCCGATCCCTTCCGGCGGGTCGGCCGCGATCCGCAGGCCCGGGGTCCCGAACGTCGGCGCCACGTTGGACACCGTCACCTGGGCGCTGTCGCTGACGGTGTGCACGCCGTCGTACGCGGTCAACGTGACCTCGTAGACGCCGTCGTCGGTGCAGGTGACCGTGGTACGCGGGTCGTTGGTCCAGGCGAAATAGCATTCGGCGCCGGCGTCGACCCCGCTGACCGGCCGGTAGGTCCAGCGCGTGTCGGGCCGGCCGGTCTCCGGGTCGCTCGCCGAGCCGAGCAGGAGCACCGCGGCACCCTCGTTGCCGCTGACGTCGGGGCCGGCGTTGACGGTCGGCGGCAGGTCGGGCTCGGGATCGCCACCCCCGCCGTCGTCGGTCTCCTGCTCGTCCTCTTCGGGCAGCAGGGCGTCGCAGTATTCGGGACCGGTCGGCGGCGCGTCGGTGATCTCCACGAAGAAGGCGTCCTGCTGGTAGAGGATCCGGTCGTCGCGGTAGTACTTCTTGAGCGCGTTGCCGGCGCACCGGTTCATCGTCTTGTCGACGCCCCTGATCGAGAAGTCCCAGTCGAATGCCGGTGGGTCACAGCAGGCCGCACCCTCCATGGTGGACGCGAACGGATATTCGTCGCACTCCTGACCCTTGGCGGTGTCGTATACGTCGATGGGCAACCTGCCGCAGGCGGGACGCACGACGGCCCGGTTGGCGTCGGCGATCGGGCTGGTGGTCTTGGCCGAACGCACCCGGTGAAGGGCGCCGGACTCGCTCTGCCCGCCGACGTATTTGCCGGGGATCGCCTTGGCCGTGCCCGGGAACGGATAGGTGATGCAGGTCGGGTCCTGCGCGCAGCGGAGGTGTTCGGCGACCTCGGCGACCTTCGAGTCGTTGACCGAATATTGCAGGTGGGGGACGACGTCGTCGTGGATGCACGCCGCACTGCGGTAGGCCGCGAAAGCGATGGTCGCCGAGTCGCACCGCATCGTGTGCTTCTCGCCCGACGCGTCCGGCAGGCGCTTGTTGAAGCTGTCGACGACATAACCGCGGAACTGCCATTGGTGGCGCAGGACCTTGTCCGGGATCTGGCTCACCGACGCGTCGGACTCGATCGTCCAGCGGGTCCAGCCGTCGTCCCAGTCGTCGATCGGCATGGCGACGTAGGCGCCGGTCGATCCGCAGCCGTCCGCCGACGAGGGGCGTGGCGCGGACGCGTCGCCGGTGCAGTCGATGCGTTGGTAGAGCACGGAGTTGCCCCGGATGAAGCCCTTGGGCGGCACGATCGAGACGCTGTCGGCCTTGAAGAAGACGGTGATGTTGCGCCGCTTGTCGTCGCGGCCGTAGGCGACGGCGGTGTAGTTCATCGTCATCTCCGACAGCTTGGTGCCGCCGGTGCCGCCGGTGCCGACAGTGCCGCGGACGGCGATGAGCTGCGAACGCTGGCACCACAGGAACCGGTTGTGCACGCGCCCGGCCGGGGTCTTGGCACCGTCCGAGCGCAGGCACGCGTCGACCTCGGGCCCACCCGGCTCGGTCGGCGGGGTGCGCGCCGGGGTGACCGCCGCGATGGTCGTCGGATCGAGATAGGACTTCTGCGTGGAGCCCGAGGAGCGCAGGCGTGACTGTGGCAGTGTCACGTTGCCGGCCTTGTCGACGACCGGACGGCCGAGGTAGCTGACCGCGGCGACGTCGCGGACCTGCGGCGGCGCTGGTGGACCGGTCGGCTCGGCGGCCGCCGGCGGTGTGTGGACCACCGCGATGAACATGCCGGCGAGGGCGCCCGTGAGGAGGCGGGCGAGCCGAGGGCGCGCTGAAGTCATGTGTTCCCCCGTGTCGCGTGCGCGGCCCCCCGTTGGTGCCACGCGCGGTGACCGATCGAGACCAGTCACTTCGCGACGCTAGCGAACGCAACGACCATCCTCAATGGTCGATCATCCCGGGTGCGCGCAAGGTCAATAGCTCTGCACGCATTGCCAATCAGGGGGCAGGGTCGGCGTCAGTCGGCGACCCGGGCCGGTCGCGCGGTGCGGCCGAGCACGACGGTGGCGGCCAGGAACACTGCGACGCTGGCCACGGCCCAGATGGCCAGCTTGCCCGCGGTCCAGGCGGCCGTGCCGGCCGGGAAGTAGATCACCGATCGGATCAGGTCGGCGCCCAGGCCCGGTAGGTCCCATTCGTGGATGCCGCGGAAGAAGCTCGGCAGGAACTCGGGTGGGTAGATGCCGCCGGACCCCGGGTTTCCGAGCACCACGACCAGCAGGATGATC
Organism: Asanoa ferruginea; assembly: GCF_003387075.1. NCBI lineage: Bacteria > Bacillati > Actinomycetota > Actinomycetes > Micromonosporales > Micromonosporaceae > Asanoa > Asanoa ferruginea. Next base: position 7,690,523 of record NZ_QUMQ01000001.1, on the reverse strand, counting down.
AGCGTGGTGCCGAGCCGGGCGAGCCAGCTCTGCACCGCGGTGGCGAACAACGCGGCCGCATAAGCCAGCAGGGTCCCGGCCCCGAAGAGGCCGAACAGGTTCTGGTGCCAGATCCCGAGCCCGGGTCCGACGATGAGCGTGCCGGCCAGGGCGAGCAGGATGGCGTGGATCGCGAGCCCGCCGATCCGCACGCCGGCCCGGGCGACGGTGCGGGGCACCGTTCCCAGCGCCAGGCTCAGCGCGATGCCGCCGAAATAGCCGCCGATGACCAGGCCGACCGCCAGGTAGAACGGCACCACGCCGCGCGGGTCGTCGGGGTTGACGGGCACGACGTCGGTCACCGTGAGCGGGATCCCGGCGCGCTGGGCCGCCACGCCCAGGACGCCGGCCGTGACGGCCACCGCCGCCGGGGAGGCGGCGGTCGCGACCGTCAGCGACAGGCCGCCGGGCGAACTGGCGAGCGCCGAATAGACCTCGTCCCGGTGCACCGCCCGATCGGCGGCGGCCGGGTCGTCGTACTCGATGGCCCGCAGTTGTCGGGTCTGGCTCGCCACCGCGGCCAGCAGGCGCTGCGCGGTCTGGTCGCCGCGGACAACGCCGACCGGAACCGCGTTGGGCTGGGGGTTGTGCAGGGCGCCGACGAACGCGGCGATGAAGCCGACGCCGACCAGCAGCGCGAGAAACAGCGGCCCGGCGCCGGCCATGATCGCCTGCCGCAACGGCAGGGCGGGAGGCGGTTCGGGGCGCGGTCGGAGGGCACCGACCAGCTCCCGCATGAAGATTTTTCGCCCCGACTCCCGACCGGTTCCACCCACTACGTCATGGTATGGGGCTGTAGCGTGATCCGTGGAAACCCGGGCGGGAGCGGCCATGGAACAGCAGGGGCAGGGGCACTGGCTCAACGGTCTGCGGGATGGCTACGCCGAGGTCGGCGACGTGCGGCTGCACTACGTCGAGGCCGGCGACGGTCCACTGGTCGTGCTGCTGCACGGCTTTCCCGAGTTCTGGTATGGCTGGCGGCAGCAGATCGAACCACTCGCGGCGGCCGGCTTCCGGGTCGTCGCACCGGATCTGCGCGGCTACAACCTGTCGTCCCGGCCGGACGGTGTCGACGCCTACGACATCGACGCGCTCGCCGCCGACATCCGCGGGCTCATCCTCGAACGCGGCGCCGCGTCGGCGGCGCTGGTCGGTCACGACTGGGGCGGGACGGTCGCCTGGATGACCGCGATGAAGCATCCCGAGGTCGTCGACCGGCTGGTCATCCTCAACGCGGCTCACCCGCGGAAGCTGACGCAGGGGCTGCACCACCCGAGCCAGCTACAGAAGTCCTGGTATTTCTTCTTCTTCGCGCTTCCGGAACTTCCGGAAACTGTCGTACGCGCCAATGATTGGCATTTCTTCCGGCATTTCCTGCGCGACGCCAACCCGGCCTACACGCGCGATGAGTTCGACCATTACATCGAGGCCTGGTCCCAGCCCGGTGCCGCGACCGGAATGATCAACTACTATCGCTCGTCGGTCCGCACGCCACCCAAGCGTGCGGAAGCGGCACTGCGGCCCATCGACGCGCCGACCTTGGTCATCTGGGGTCAGCGCGATCACTACCTCGGCCCGGAACTCGCCGAGCCGGATCACGACGACGTTCCGCACCTTGACCGCGTCGAGCGGCTGCCCGACGCGTCGCACTGGGTTCATCACGACGAGGCGGAGCGCGTCACCGAGCTCATCGTCGATTTCGTCGGCCCGCCGCTGTGATGCCAACCACCCGATTGGCCCCAACAAGACAAGTACGGTTCATTCTTCGTTAAACTGTCCGGTCGGTGGCCGTAAGCGTTGCCAATATGCGGATCGCCACGCTGACCGTGAGCCGGGTAGCCGGTGGGCCCGGGAAAACGTCCTCGCTGCCCGCGGTGCAGCTCATGTTGTCGGAGGGTGGAGCATGCGCGCGTCATTGGCCGATGTCGATCTGACTGAGGTGCTGCCGTCGCTACGCCTCGACGGGCCGCGCGCGATCTACCCCGCGCAGGCCGCCCCGCCGCCGCGCACCCTGCTCGACATCCTCGCCCAGACCGCACACCGTCATCCCCACGCGCCGGCCATCGACGACGGGGTCACCCTGCTCAGCTACCGGGCGCTGGAGGCCGAGGTCGACGAGTTGCGGGAGCGGATCGCGGCGCTCGGTGTGGGCGTCGGTGACCGCGTCGGCGTACGCGTACCGTCCGGCACCGCCGATCTCTATGTCGCGATCCTCGCCGTGCTGGCCGCCGGTGCCGCCTACGTGCCGGTGGACGCCGACGATCCGGACGAGCGGGCCGAACTGGTGTTCGCCGAGGCCGACGTGGCTGCCGTCGTCGGACCGGACCGCACGCTGGCACTGCGCCGGGCGCCCGGCGGGCAGGCCGGCCGGCCCGGCCTCGACGACGACGCGTGGATCATCTTCACCTCCGGGTCGACCGGCCGGCCGAAGGGCGTCGCGGTGACCCACCGCGCCGCTGCCGCGTTCGTCGACGCCGAGGCGACGCTCTTCCTGACCGACGAGCCGATGGGGCCTGGCGATCGGGTCCTCGCCGGTCTGTCCGTCGCGTTCGACGCCTCCTGCGAGGAGATGTGGCTGGCCTGGCGGCACGGCGCCTGCCTCGTGCCCGCGCCGCGCTCGCTGGTGCGCAGCGGGATGGATCTCGGACCGTGGCTGGTCGAGCAGCGGATCACCGTCGTCTCGACGGTCCCGACGCTCGCCGCCCTGTGGCCGGCCGGCGCCCTCGACGACGTGCGGCTGCTGATCTTCGGCGGCGAGGCCTGCCCGCCCGAGCTGGCCGAGCGGCTGGCCGTCGAAGGCCGTGAGGTGTGGAACACCTACGGGCCGACCGAGGCCACGGTCGTCGCCTGCGCCGCGCAGCTCACCGGCGAGGGTCCGGTGCGCATCGGCCTGGCGCTCGACGGCTGGGAGCTGGCGGTCGTCGACACCTGGGGCGACGTGGTCGCCATGGGCGAGATCGGCGAGCTGGTCATCGGCGGCGTCGGGCTGGCGCGCTACCTCGACGAGGCCAAAGACGCGGAGAAGTTCGCGCCGCTGCCGTCGCTGGGCTGGTCGCGCGCCTACCGCAGCGGTGACCTCGTGCGGGCCGACCCCGAAGGGCTGCTGTTCGTCGGCCGGGGCGACGAACAGGTCAAGCTGGGCGGGCGCCGGATCGAGCTGGGCGAGGTCGACGCCGCGCTTCAGGCGCTGCCGGGCGTGGCCGCGGCCGCGGCGGCGGTCCGCACGACGCGGCACGGCAACCAACTCCTGGTCGGCTACCTCGTGCCGGCGACCGACCTACCCGCGGCCGACGTGCCCGGGACCGACCTGCCCGCGACCGACCTGTCCGCGACCGACCTGTCCGCGGCCGACGTGCCCGCGACCGACCTGCCCGCGACCGACCTGCCCGCGGCCGGCGCGCCCGCGACCCCCGCGGCCGACGGCGGGTTCGACAAGGCGGCGGCCGTGGAGCGGCTGCGGGCGGCCCTGCCGGCCGCGCTGGTCCCGCTGCTCGCCGTGGTCGACCACCTACCGACCCGCACGTCGGGCAAGGTCGACCGCGCCGCGTTGCCGTGGCCGCTGCCGGAGCTCGAGGCCGCCGCGGCCGTCCTGCGGCTGGAGGGCACCGAGGCCTGGCTGGCCGAGTGCTGGAGCGAGATGCTCGGCGTCGCGCCGAGCGGCCCCGAGACCGACTTCTTCGCCAGCGGCGGCTCGAGCCTGAGCGCCGCACAGCTCGTCACGCTGCTGCGCGGCCGCTACCCGGGCGCGTCGGTCAGCGACGTCTACCAGCACCCGACGCTGCGGGCCCTGGCCCGCCGGCTCGACGAGTTCGAGGCCGCGGAGGCGGCCACCCGCACCGTGCTGCCGACGCCGCGGCTGACCGGCCTGGCCCAGGCCGCCCTGATGCTGCCGATGCTCGGCGTGGTCGGGCTGCGCTGGGTGGTGACGCTGGCCGCGCTCAACAACGTGCTCGCCCTGTTCGGCAGCTTCCCGTGGGCACCGACCGTGTCCTGGTGGTGGGTCCTCGCCGGCTGGCTGCTGCTGATCAGCCCGCCCGGCCGGATCGCGATCGCGGCCGGCGGCGCCCGCCTGCTGCTGCGCGGCCTGCGACCGGGCAGCTACCCGCGCGGCGGTCGCGTCCACCTGCGACTGTGGGCGGCCGAACGGCTGGCGGCGTCGAGCGGCGCCACCAACCTGGCCGGGGTATGGATCACCTACTACGCCCGCGCGCTCGGCGCGAAGATCGCCAGCGGTGTCGACCTGCACTCCCTGCCGCCGGTGACCGGCATGCTCCGGCTCGGGCCGGGCGCCGCGGTCGAGCCGGAGGTCGACCTCGCCGGGCACTGGGTCGACGGTGACGTCGTGCACGTCGGTCGGATCCGGATCGGCGCCGGAGCGACGGTCGGCGCCCGCAGCACGCTGATGCCCGGCGCACGGATCGGCAAGCGGGCCGAGGTCGCACCCGGCTCGTGCGTGGTCGGTCCGGTGCCCGCGGGGCAGCGCTGGGCCGGCGTCCCGGCGAGCCGGTCCGGCCGGGCCGCCCGCCGCTGGCCGCAGCGCCGTCCAGGTCGCGCGGCCGGGTGGACCGTGGCCTACGGGCTGACCTCGTTCCTGCTCGGTCTGCTCCCCGTGATCGCGGCGCTGGCCGGGCTGGTCGTGCTCGGCCGTTTCGTGCGCGGTGCCACCACCCTCGGGGCCGCCTTCACCCAGGCGCTGATCGGCGTCCCGCTCGCCACCGTGGCCGTGATGGCCACCTACGCGCTGCTGATCCTGCTGCTCGTGCGCGCGCTCAGCATCGGCCTGCGCGCCGGCCACCACCCCGTGCACGGGCGGGTCGCGTGGCAGGCGTGGGCCACCGAGCGGCTGATGGACCTGGCCCGGGTGGGCCTGTTCCCGCTCTACGCGAGCCTGTTCACGCCGGTCTGGCTGCGCGCGCTCGGCATGCGGGTCGGCCGCCGGGTCGAGGCGTCGACCGTCCTCGCGGTGCCGGCGATGACCACCGTCGGCGACGGCGCGTTCCTCGCCGACGACACCCTGGTCGCCTCCTACGAGCTGGGCGGTGGCTGGCTGAAGATCGGCGCCGCCCGGGTCGGCAAGGGCGCGTTCCTCGGCAACTCGGGCATGACCGCGCCCGGCCGCGCCGTGCCGAAGCGCGGGCTGGTCGGAGTGCTGTCCGCGACGCCGAAACGGGCCAAAGCCGGCAGTTCCTACCTCGGCATGCCGCCGATGAAGGTGCCGCGGGCGGTGGCGAAGGGCGACCAGAGCCGCACCTACGACCCGCCGGCCCGGCTGATGCTGGCCCGCGCGGCCGTCGAGTTGTGCCGCATCGTCCCGGTCATGTGCACGGTGGCGCTTGCCGTCGGTGCCCTCGCCGGATTCGAGGGACTGGCCGCCGGATTCGGGTGGGTCATCGCCCTGGCCGCCGGCGGTCCGCTGCTGCTCGCCGCCGGCATCGTGGCCTGCGTGGTCGCCGCCCTGATGAAGTGGCTGCTGGTCGGCGCGTTCCAGGTGCGGGAACGGCCGCTGTGGAGCAGTTTCGTGTGGCGCAACGAGCTGGCCGACACGTTCGTCGAGGTCCTGGCCGTGCCGTGGCTCGCCGGTGCGGTCGGCGGCACCCCGCTGATGAGCCTGTGGCTGCGCGGCCTCGGCGCCCGGATCGGGCGCGGCGTGTGGTGCGAGACCTACTGGCTCCCGGAAGCCGACCTGATCCGCATCGGTGACGGCGCCACCGTCAACCGGGGCTGCGTTGTGCAGACCCACCTGTTCCATGATCGAATCATGCGTATGGACCAGGTGACGCTGAACGAGGGCTCCACCCTCGGCCCGCACGGGATCGTGCTGCCCGGCGCGACGGTGGGGGAGCACGCCACCGTCGGGCCGGCGTCTTTGGTGATGCGCGGCGAGACCGTGCCGGGCGGCGGCCGCTGGCTTGGCAACCCGATCGCCGCGTGGCCGGCGGACTGGGCCCGCCGCGGGTGAACACGAAGGGCCCGGACCCCTACCTGCCGGGACACGGCAACATCGGCTACCGGACGACGCACTACGACCTCGACCTGCACTACCGGACCGGTCCGGGTCGGCTCTCCGGCCGGGCGACCATCTCCGCGACGGCCGACCGCGTCCTCGCGGAGTTCAGCCTCGACCTCGGCATGTTCCAGATCGACAAGGTGTTCGTGGAAGGCGCGGCGGCCCGCTTCAGCCACCGCGCCGGCAAGCTGCGCATCCGGCCGACCACGCCGATATCCGCCGGGGCGCCGTTCACGGTCACCGTGCGCTACGGCGGCGTCCCCCGGCCGATCCCGAGCCGCTGGGGCGACCTCGGCTGGGAGCGGATCGACGACGGCGCGCTCGTCGCGAGCCAGCCGACGGGAGCACCGTCGTGGTTTCCGTGCAACGACCACCCGGCCGACAAGGCCACCTACCGGATCGCGCTGACCACCAAGTCGCGACTCACCGTCGTCGCCAACGGCACTCTCGTTTCGCGCCGGACCACCGGAAACACCACCACCTGGGTGTACGAGCAGCCCGCGCCGATGCCGAGCTACCTCGCCACTGTCCAGATCGGACGGTATCGGCTGGTCGACCTGGTCGCCGGCGCGATACCCCAGCGTGCGGCCGTGCCGCCCCGGCTGCTCACGGCGGCGACGCACGACCTCGGCCGCCAGCCGGAGATGATGGCCCTGTTCGAGCGCCTCTTCGGCCCGTACCCCTTCAGCGATTATGCGGTTGTCGTGGTCGACGAGACCCTGGACGTGCCGGTCGAGGCGCACGGGCTGTCGATCTTCGGCGCCAACCACATCGACGGGCGCCGCGGCTTCGAGCGGCTCGTCGCGCACGAACTGGCGCACCAGTGGTTCGGCAACAGCCTGACGGTGGCCGACTGGCGCCACATCTGGCTCAACGAGGGTTTCGCGAAATACGCCGAGTGGCTGTGGTCCGAGCTGTCCGGCGGCGAACCGGCGCAGGCCCACGCCGCCCGGTCGCGGGCGCTGCTGGCCGCACTGCCCCAGGACCTTCGGGTGGCCGATCCGGGGGTACGGCGGATGTTCGACGACCGGGTCTACCAGCGCGGCGCGCTCACCCTGCACGCCCTGCGGGCGGCCATCGGCGACACGTCGTTCTTCGCCCTGCTGCGGGAGTGGGCGCGGGTGCACCAGCACGGCACCGTGACCACCGAGGAGTTCACCGCGTTGGCGCAGCGCCACTCGGCACGGCCGCTCGGCGAGCTGTTCGCGGCTTGGCTGTATGAACCGGCGCTGCCCGCCTGACGGATGTCACCGCGCGGCTTCTCCCGCGCTGGCCAATTTCGCCGCGAACGCCTCCAGGGGCTGCGGACGGCCGAGGTGGAAGCCCTGTGCGGAATGGATGCCGAGGTCGAGCAGCGCGGCGAGCTGGTCCGGCGTCTCCACGCCCTCGGCCGTCACACCGATGCCCAGGCCGTGCGCGAGATCGGCCAGCAACTTGACCACCGTGTAGTCGCCGGTGTTGTGGACGACGCCGCCGACAAAGGTGCGGTCGATCTTCAGGCCCTGCAACGGGAGCCGGGACAGGTAGCGCAGGCTCGTCGAGCCGCTGCCCATGTCGTCGAGGACCAGGCCCACGCCGGCCTGGCGCAGTTTCTCCAGCCGCGGCATCGCCTTCGACAGCGTCTCCAGGTCGGCGTCTTCGGAGATCTCCAGCGCCAACCGGTTGCCCGGCAGGCCGGACGCGGCCAGCGCCGCGGCCACGTGGTCGTCGATGGAGAGGGCCAGCGTCGCCGCCGAGACGTTGACGTTCATCCGCGGCGGTGCCTGCCCGTCGTGGTCGCGGACGATCGCCGCCATGTCGGCACAGGCCTGGTTGAGCACCCAACGGTCGAGATCGGGGACGTGACCGGCTCGGTTGGCCTCCGGCAGGAAACGCTCCGGCGCCAGCAGACCCAGACGTGGATGCAGCCAACGGACCAGTGCCTCGATGCCGACGATCGCGCCGTCGCGCACGTCGACGATCGGTTGGTAGAACAGGCGTAGCTGGCCGTCGCGAATGGCGTCGCGCATCGACAGGTCGGATGCGCCGAGGCGGTGGGAAAGTTCGGCGCCGACGCCGGTGACCACCGCTGTGCGACCCCCGCCGCTCTGCTTCGCCTGATACATGGCCATGTCGGCTTCGCTCAGCACGCTCTGCGGGTCGGCGACCCGGCCGGACACCGCCACGCCGACGCTGGCCGTCACGGTGGCGCCGGCGGCGAGATGGCCGTCGTGCGCGGTCACCGCGAGCACGTATCGCTCGCCGAGGGCGCGGGCGGCCGCCTCGGCCGATTCGCTCTGCGGCAGGCGGGCCAGGACCGCGAACTCGTCGCCGCCCAGACGTGCGACCAGCTCGCCGGAGAGTGCCGCGCGGGCCATCCGTTGGCCGGCCACGACCAGCACCGCGTCACCGAGCTGGTGGCCGTGGGTGTCGTTGATCCGCTTCAGGCCGTCGAGGTCGACATAGGCCAGCAGCACCCGGTCGCCGCCGCGGCCGGCGTCGGCGCACGCGGCGGCCAGCCGGTCGAGCAGGAAGGAGCGGTTGGCCAGGCCGGTGAGCTCGTCGTGGGTGGCCCGGTGCGCGTAGAGACGGGCGAGCCCGTCGAAGATCTCCGCCGCCGAGATGCGGCCGGCGACCGCTCCGTCTTCCTCGACGAGCACGTCGTCGTAGGTCTGGTTGGCCGGGCGGCCCCGGGCGAGCAGGGCGGCCGCCTCCACCGGGGTGTCGGCCGACAGCCGCAGCGGCGACCAGTCGGTGAGCTCGCCGATGAGCTGGCGGGATCGCAGCGCCCGGCCGAACCCGAACGGGCCGGCCATCATCGTGCCGAACGACTCGCGCATGACCAGGCCCCGCCGCTGACCGTCGTCGACGACGACGCACCGCAGCGTGTCATCGGCGCGGAACAATTCGTCGACCCGCCCGCAGGTCTCGGAGGCGGCAACGGTCAACACCGGCCGCGTGAGCCGGTGCAGCGTGGTTTGCGGTGCTCGGCCGCCCCAGGTGCCTTCCACCGGGACAAGATTTACCACCCCCGTTCCGTGACACGCCAGAGAGTGTGCGCGGTTCGACGCCACGCCGGCCCCAACCGTCACCTCACCCACCGGGGTTGCGGAAGATCCACCAGCGGGCAGCGGCGTAGTTGAAGAACGCCACGAACGCCGCCGCCAGGATGCGGGCGGCCGCGAGGTTGGCCCCGGCGGCCGACAGGCCGGTCGTGACACCCAGGGTGAGCAGGTAGTCGGTGAGCGCGACCAGCGTGTAGCGCGAGGCCTCGCCGGCGACCGGCGCGTGGGACCGGAAGTTGACCGTGCGGTTGAGCACGTAGTTCAACGCGACCGCCCCGACGTAGGCGGTGGTTACCGCGGCCGGCACCGGGAGCGGGGTCGATCGGCGGAGCAGCCAGAGCAGTGTGAGGTCGACGCCGAAGGTGAAGCCGCCGAGCATCGCGAAGCCGACCAACTCCCGCGGCGCCCAGCGGCGCACGCGCGGCGGAAGCCGGTTGGTCCAGTCGGTCAGGAAATCGCCGACCCGCTCCGCACGACGGCGGGTGGGGGAGCGGGTCGACGCCACCATGTCGCCCATGTTTTCGCGCCCGGCGCAGCCTGTCGATGGCCGGCGGCCGGCGCCCAGGCGAACGTCGGCTTGCGGAACGGCCCGCGGCCGTCGAGCGGCCCTACGATGGCCGCGTGCGTGACCAGCCGCCCGCCGGACGGGCCGACCTGCACCTGCACACGAACCTCGGCGATGGCTGGATCAGCCCGGCCCGGTTGGTCAGGCAGGCGCTCGCCCAGCGGCTCAGCGTCATCGCGGTGACCGACCACGACCACGTCGAGGGTGCCCGGCGGGTCGCGGAACTGCTGGCCGGGCAGGAATCCGGCATCAGCCTGGTCACCGGTGTCGAGGTGTCGACCCGCCAGGGTCACCTGCTCGGCCTGTTCGTGGAGCACGCGCCCCGGCCGATGCGATCGGTCGAGGAGAGCATCGACGCCATCAAGGAACAGGGCGGCCTGGTGGTCGTGCCGCACCCGCTGGGCCGGCTCGTGCCCAGCCTGAGCCGGCGGCGGATCGACGCCCTGCTGGCCGCCGGCTTCGAGATCGACGGCATCGAGACCTACAACCCGAGCCCGGCCAACGCGTCGCGGCGCGATGTCGTACGCGAAGCCAACAAGGACTGGGGGCCTGGCCGAGATCGGTTCGAGCGACGCCCATTTCTGGCAGCACATCGGGGCCGGCTACACGCGCTTCCCGGGCGTCGACGCCGCCGACCTGCGCCGGGCGATCGTCGATCGGGCGGTGCGGGCGGGTGGTCAGGAACAGCCGCCGGCGCGGCTCAACCCGGCCAGCTATGTCGCGCAGTGTGCCTGGAGTTGGTTCGTCGACCCGCCGCGCCGGATGCTGCGCCGGCGCCGCGCCGCCGCCGCTATGCCGCCCGCGCCTCGATCACGCCAGCCGCCGGACGTTCCGCCTCCGCCGGCCAGAACCGGCGGAACATGAACCACTGGGTCGGGCACTGCCGCACCACCTCTTCCTGGCAGGCGAACATGTATTGCGCCAGCCGCGCGATCTCCGCGGCCCGCTCGGCGTTGCCGGTCACCGGCCGCGGGAACATCGGCGGGAACGCGCGGATGTAGTAGCCGTTGTTGGGTGCGTACCAGACGTAGCCCGGCATGATCGCCGCACCGGACTTGACGGCCAGCGTCGCCGCTCCGGCCGGGACATGGCAGCGGTGGCCGAAGAACGTGACCTCCACACCGCGTTGGCTGGTGACGGGCCGGTCGACGACGATCGCCACCGCGCGGCGGGCGGCGAGTTCCTGCATGACCCGCCGGGCCGCACCCGACACCGGGATGATCTCGACGTTCTTCTCCCGCCGGTGGCCCTGGAGCAGCCGGTTGAGCTCCGGGTCCTTGAAGGTGTCGGCGATGGCCGAGAGCGGCACGTGCCGGGCGGCGATGGCGCCCGCCAGGTCCCAGCTTCCAAAGTGGCCGGTGGTGATGATGGCGCCCCGGCCGGGCGCCATCGCCGACTCGACGCACTCGCGCCATGACGTGCCTTCGGTCAGGTCCCGCGTACGCGCGTCGACGTCGGGCATGTTCTCGTAGGGCAGGCAGATCAACGAGGCCGCCGTCCGCCCGTAGTTGCTCCAGGAACGCCGCGCCGCGCGCCGCACGAGGACATGGGTCGCCGGCAGCCCGAGCACCTTCGCCATGTTCTCCTGGGTCACCAGGCGCTTCGAACGCCAACCGAGATAACTCGCCAACGTCAGGGTCGAGGCGACCCCGTGCCGCACCGTGCGCGGCGTCCGCCCGGCGACGGCGATTCCTGAGTTGGCAAGCCAATACACCGACGACATGGGCTCACTCCGTAGTCGTTCCGCCCAGAAGTGAGCCGTACGGTAATCGAACGATCGCCGCGCCCGGATGGCCGAACAGCGAACTGCGTCGTGCCGGTGCCGGAAATCTCGGTGACCGGTGCGTCGCGGCCTCAGCTGTTCATCTCCACGCGGGCCGGCCCGCGATACGCTCGGCCCGTGACCACCGCGCAGGAGGCCCGGGCAGCCGAGGTCGATCGTCGCCTGTCCGCCGCCGAGCACGCCGCCGCCGAGCGACATGCCGGTCTGAGCGAGACCGTCCGCCACTCGTTCGCCCGCCTTCGCGGCGGCCTGGAGCGGGCGCACACCCGCTCCGACACGGTCGACGAGCGGGAGTGGGCCGACTACGTCACCCAGCTCGACCGCGGGCTCGACGAGATGCACATCGAGCTCGGCCGGGCCGCCGAGCACCCCGACGCGGGTCCGGAGGCCGCCAAGGTCCTGACGACGCACGCCTCCAAGCTCGAGCTCGACGGTTGGCGGCTCCAGTTCACGGTGCTCGACGCCGACGCGCGGGCCCGGTTGGCCGCTTCCGAGGCGGAGCTGGCCAGCTACCGCGCGGGCGATCGGCCCGCGGCCGACGACCTCGAGCGCTCGCTCGACCAGCTCCGCGCCGCCGCGGCACCGCGCTAGCCGTCGGGTTCGGCGATGCCGGCCGCCCGGGCGCGGGTGATCGCCTCCGCCCGGGTTTCCGCTTCCAGCTTCGCGATGATCGTGGAGACGTAGTTGCGGACCGTCTTCGGGCTCAGCCGGAACCGTTCCGCGATGGCCGTGTTCGTCAGGCCCGACGCCATCAGCACCAGGATCTCGTGCTCGCGCGCGGTCAACCCGGGAAACGCCGGCCACGCCGGTGTCGGCCGCGGCGCCGCCAGGTGCGCGGCCAGGTGCTGGGCCGCGGCGGGGCTGAAGATGGCCTCGCCGGCGGCGGCCGCGTGCACGGCGCGCAGGATCTCGTCGCGGTCGGCGCCCTTGACCAGGTAGCCGCGCGCTCCCGCCCGGACGGCCGCCAGCACCGAGGCGCTGTCGTCGAACATCGTCACCACCAGGACGTTGGTCTGCGGCCGCGCCGCCACGATCCGCCGGGTCGCCTCGACGCCGTTGAGGCCCGGCATGGTCAGGTCCATCAGCACCACGTCGGGCGCCAGCTCGGCTGCCTTCGCCACCGCCTCGTCGCCGTTCCCGGCCTCGCCGACCAGCTCCGAGCGGGGGTCCGACGCGAGGACGGCGCGGATCCCGTAACGGAACACCGGGTGGTCGTCGGCGAGCAGGATGCGGATCGGTTCCATCGGGCTCATTCCTCGGGCCGGGGCGGCAGCGGGAGTCGGGCCCGGACGAGGGTGCCCGGATCCGCCCCGACGATCTCCAGCGTGCCGCCGAGCTCCTCGGCACGCTCCCGCATCGACGCCATTCCGACACCGCCCGTCACCCCGGCGGGGATGCCCCGCCCGTCGTCGCGGACCTCCACGCACAGCATCCCGTCGGCGAAGGACAGGCGCAGGGTGCCCGCCTGCGCGCCAGCGTGCCGGACCAGGTTGTTGAGCGCCTCGTGCGCGATCCGGTAGGCGGCGACCTCGACCGCGGCGGGCAGTTCCGGCAGGTCCGGGATGTCGACCCGCACCCCTACGTGCGCGTAGCGCTCGCCGACGTGGCGCAGCGCCGCACCCAGGCCGAGTTCGTCGAGCACCGGCGGCCGCAGTTGGCGCGCCAGGCGGCGTACCTCGGCAAGGTTCTCCCGGGTCTGGTCCTTGAGGTCGCGCAGCAGGCGGTCGGTGGCGGCCGGGTCGCTGGTGAGCAGCGCGCGGGCGGTGTCGATCGTCAGCGCCTGCCCGCCGAGCGCCGGACCGAGCGAATCGTGCAGGTCGCGGCGGATCCGGCGACGCTCCTCCTCACGGGCGGCGACGAGGCGCTCGCGGGCGTGCTGTAGGTCGGTCGCGAGCCGGCGGGTGCGGGCGGCCTCGCGGTCGGCGTAGAGCGCGGCACCGCACTGGTCGGCCAGATCCGCGAGCAGTCGCCGGTCGGTGTCGGTGAGCCGGTCGCTTCCGACGACGAGCTGACCGAGCGCGACACCACGGTGGGTCAGCGGAAAGCTTTCCACATCGGACACCGGTCGGCCGGCCGAGGCGACGACCTCGCCGGGTGGATCGACGGTGATCGCCACATATGACGGTTTCAGGGCTCGTGCGACGGCATCCACAATGGTGGGTGATACCGACTCCGGCTCGACCACGCCCGCCAGGCGTCGACCCAGCCGCGACAGCACCCCGTAGGGATCGTGCCGCTCGCCGTAGACCAACCGGTCGACCCGGCGCTGCACCCGCTCCCGCACCGGGCTGAACGCGACGGCCACGAGCCCGGTCGCCACGATCGGCAGGGTCAGCCCGCCGCCGCGCCACCACGCGCCGACCCCGCCGACGACCGCCGCGTAGCCGCCGACGACGAACCCGGTGAGGACCACCCAGACCAGCGTGCGGTTGATGACGACGTCGATGTCGAAGAGGCGGTGCCGGATGATGGCGATGGCGATCGCCGCGGGCAGGGCGGCGGCGATCAGATAGCTCACCAACATCAACACGGTGTACGTGGCGAGCCCGCGCGGCGTCTGTTCCGCCTGGACGGCGCCGACCGGCGTCAGCAGCAGCACCACGTTGTAGACCAGCCGCAGCGCCAGCGCGTAGAGCACCCAGCGCGTCTGGATCCGTTGCACCGGGTCGGAGACGCGCGCGTAGCGGTAGATCTGGGCGCCGACGCAGCTCGCGAACAGCAGCAGCAGCGTGCCGAACTCGAGCGCGCTCTCGCCCGACGAGCCCGTGGCGGCGACCACCGCCAGCCACAGCCCCCAACCGACCGCGAGCCAGCGGCTCCAGCGCGGCACGAACCGACCGTCGGGAAACACGTACGCCAGCGGGAACAGCGATATCCACGCGAGCCCGGGCAGGCCCTCGACCACGCCGGCGACATCGGGGTAGAGCCCGCCGACCACCAGCGGCACGCCGCCGCCGGCCGTCGCGAAGAGCACCAGCACCCAGGCGAGGTAGAGCCGGAACCAGGACAGCGGGCCGCGCAGGACGAAGTAGGCCGCGGCGGCACTGACCGCCACCAGCATCACCTCGAGCGCGACGAAGTAGGCCGCGAACCCGGTGACCGGCACACCCCAGCCGTCGAGCACCGCGCGGAGCCCGTTGACGGTCCAGCCGTCCGGCGCTGTCCACAGGGTGGGCGCGACCTCGGCGTTGGCGAGCCACAGGGCCGCGCCGACGGCGAAGAGGGCGAGCAACGTCGCGCAGCCGGCGGACACGACGACGCGCCCGGCACGCAGGGCGCGCGTGCCGGGCGCCTCGATGGTCACCGCCGCAGACCCTTCACGCCGCCGACGGTACGCGGCGACGCAACAGGCCGATTCCCACGACGAGCCAGAAAACGGCCACCAGGAACGGCGGGAGTCCACGGGTGGCCACGTCGAGCAGGAGCAGCGCCGCGGCAACGATCGCGACGACGAAACCGGTGCGGCGCAACACCATGCTGCCGCGCAGGGCGAGTCCAGTGAGGATCACGGCGACGGTCGCGGACCAGATCGTCGTGTAGCTGAGCACCTGTGACGCGGCATAGAGATCGCTGTCGCCGAGCCGCGGCCCGGTGAAGCCGGCGGCCAGCTCGATCAACGCCAGGTGGCCGACGATGGTGATCGCCGAGAGGGCGACCGCGACCTGCGACGCGGCGACGAGGCGGCGGGCCGCCGTGTCCCGCAGCCGGCTGTTGAGCATCGCCATCGCGGCGGCGCCGAAGAGGACGGCGAGGGCATAGAGCGCCCAGGCCGTCGCCCAGCCGCCCCGGATCGACGCCATCTGGTCGGTCGTGAGGTCCGCGGCATTGGTGACGCCGGTGCTCGACATCGCGGGCACCAGCGCCGCCAGCCAGGCGACGAAGGGTAGGGGAGAAAGGACGAGGAGCCAGGCGGGCCGGCGCAGGTCGAGTGCCGCGGTGGGTGGGGTGACCTCTAGCTGTCGGGTCATCGGGATCTCCGGAGGGTAGGTCGGATCGGTGTGACCCCTACCGTCCCGATCCCGGCGTCCCAGGCACCAGGGACACCAAGTCCGGAGTGCCCGGTCCTAGAGGTCGCGCACGAACCGGTCAGGTAGCCGTTGTCGGTGAACGCCAGGTTCTCCCAGAGGTAGAGGTCGCCGGTCTGGCGGTTCCAGAGGTAGAGCGCGGCGCCGGAGGGCAAGACCGTGGACGCCTGCGTCCAGTTCGTGACCGGGTGGCCGGTGGGGGACGAAAATGGGTAACGGCAACGCTTTCAGCCCGTGGACGCCGCTTCGGTGGGGCGGGCCGTGAAGAAGCGGACGATGTCGTCCGCCGCGGTGTCGGACAGCATCATCGCCTGGACCCGGGCCGACATCTCGGCGATCGGCGAGATCCTGGTGAACATCGCCTCCTCGTAGGCCCGGATCGCCGCGTCCGGGTCCGCCGGGTTGGCGGCGAGGTGGCCGGCGAGTTCGGCGCCGTCGAGCATGGCCTGGTTGGCGCCCTCGCCGACCGGCGGCATGAGGTGCGCGGCGTCGCCGATGAGCGTGACGCCCGGGCGGCTCGTCCAGCGCGTGCCGATGGGCATCGTTTCGATCGCGCGCGGCACCGGCGCGCTGTCGCCGGCCTCGATGAGCGTGGTGAGGCGGGCGTCCCAGCCGTCGAAGATGTCCAACAGGGCGCGCTTGCTGTCGAGGGGCCGATCGGTTGCGCGCAGCGAGATACCGACCCGCAGGCTGCCGTCGCCGAGGCGTTGCGCCGCCAGGATCTGGTTCGCGCCGACGCACCACAGGTTCCCGCCGCCGACCAGCTCGGCGATTTCGGGATGGCGCCGGTCGACGTCTTCGATACTCAGCTCGACCAGAGTGGCCACATAGGACAGCTGAACGCCGGTCAGCAGCTTTCGGACGACGGAGCGGGCGCCGTCGGCGCCGACGAGGAGGTCGCAGCCGGTGCGGTGGCCGGAGTCGAAAGCGAGGTCACAGCCGCCCTCGGATCGCGGGGTCGCAGCGGCGAGCCGGTGCCCCCAGAGCACCGCGTCGCGGGGGAGGGAGTCGAGGAGAAGATCACGCAACGCGCTCCGGTCGATCTCGGGACGGCCGGAGAACGAGCCAGGATCCGGTTCATGGTGTACGAGCGTCCGCCCGGTCGGGTCGAGGACGCGATGTTCCTCACCCTCGGGCCGGGCCCGCGACCGGAACCGCCCGGCCAGACCCGCCTCGGCCAGGGCCCGTTGCCCCGACTCCGGGTGCAGGTCGAGCGAGCCGCCCTGGGACCGTGCGGACCGGCTCGCCTCGCGCTCGTACACCGTCGCTTCGATGCCGTGTCGGTGCAGGACCCGGGCCAGCGTCAGCCCGCCGAGCCCGCCACCGCAGATCGCGATTCGCATACCCACCTCGTTACCGTACAGTGTATTCGTGGATACACCGTACGGTAGCGAGGTAGTGCCGGTTTGGGAACGCCCCGAGCCCCAGCCGCGGGCGGCGCCGGTGCCGCTGCGCCGAGCGACGATCGCCGCCACAGCGATCCGGCTCGCAGACGCGCACGGCCTCGACGGCCTGTCGGTGCGCAAGCTCGCCAAAGAGTTGGGCGTCGGGCCGATGCGGTTCTACGACTATGTACGCAACAGGTCCGAACTACTCGATCTGATGGTCGACGTCGTCTACGCCCGGATCGCCGAGGCCGACCGGCACTCCGGCTGGCGCGACACGGTGCTGACCATCGCACGCGCGACCCGGGCCGCCGCCCTCGACCACGAGTGGTTCGCCGACCTGCTCGGCGGGCGGCCACACCTGGGGCCGCACGCCCTCGCGGTGGGCGAGGCGACCGCGGCGGCGCTGAGCCAGGCACCCGCCGTGCGCGGCATCGACGATCTCCAGCGGGCGGTGGGTGCCCTCAACGCCTTCATCATCGGCGCGATCCGCCGGGAGGTCACCGAGCGGCGCACCGCCCGGTCAACCGGCACCGACGAGGCCGCCTGGCAGGCCAGTCTCGGCCCCTACCTCACCCGCATGTTGGAAACGGGCAACTATCCCACCGTCGCCCGGCTGGTCATCGACGGCGCCCACCTCAACGCCGAGGAGACCTTCGACCACAACCTGACCACGGTCCTGGACGGCATCACCCGTCGCAGGCTCCCGTGAAGTCGGCCTCGCTGGCCCGGCCCAGCTGGAAGCTGACGGGCGGCGCGTCCGGGGTGGCGAAGCCGGCGGCGCCGTCCGGGTCGATCCGGAGCAGCGAGGTGGAGACGGTGAGACCATCCCGGCCGTCCCACGCACCGTTGAGCCGGCCCAGGTAGAGGCCGGCCGCGGCACCGGTGGGTTGGGCGTTCAGCCAGAAGCGGGTGCCGCGGTAGTTGGTCGCGTCGCCGGAGATCTCGTACGTCACGCTCTGCCCGGCCTCGCACACCGTGGCGCTCCCGCCGATCTCCGAGCCTTCGTCGCCGCCACCGACCTCGTCCCGCAGCCGCAGGACCATCGTGCGGCTGTCCCCGGAACCGAAAGGGACCTCGCCCTGCCAGTAGCCGACCAGGCCGGGTCGGAACGGCGCGCCCCAGGGATGGAACAGCCAGTGCGCCGGGTAGAGGAGTCCGAGCCCGACGACGAACACAGCGCCAACCAGAACCAGACGCGATCGCACCCGTCGCGGTCGCTGCTCGATAGCCATCGGCCCCCTCCCAAGTCGGGCTGACGCTACGTGCGCGCCGTTGACGGGACGGTGAACGTACGGGCGGAATTGTCGGAAGACCGGATGTCGATCTTGCCGGCTCGGCCGGTCGCGCACTGGCTCAAGTAATCCTCAAGATCCGCTGCGGCCGGCTGCCGAAACCAAAGATGCACATACGCTGATCGGACCCATCCCGCCTTGCCCGAGTGTCCTTCGTGGACTTAACGCGCAGAAAGTAAGGAGGAAGCATGCGACGCAGACGACTGCGGCTCGCACTTCTCGCGCTGCCTGCCCTGTTGGTGAGCAGCGTCCTGGTGGCAAACCCATCCGCGGGCGCGGATCCCGTGGCGCCCACCGCCGGACGGTCCCAGCTGGAGGACGAGGACCAGGCGCGGAGTGTCCGCATCGAGCTGACCGGCTCCGCCATGCTCGACAAGGTCAACGACGCCGGCTTCGACATCGAACACGGCCTCACCCGGGTGCCCAACGGCATCGAGGGCGAAGCGATGGTGACCACCGACCAGGTCGCCGAGCTCAAGGCGCTGGGCGTCAAGATCCTCGCAGACGGTGAGGGCTTCCAGTGGCCCGAGGCGGCCGACGGCGGCCTCACCGCCAGCTTCGGCGCGCGCTCGGTCGCACCGCTCACCCACGCCGACACCGTGCGGGTCGTCCGCGCCGACTGGTTCACCACGAAGGGCCAGGGCTTCCTCTACGTCGAGGCCCGCACCACCGAAGGGCAGCAGGCCGACCCGATCGTCGGCATGCAGCTCGAGAACGACTCGGGCAAGGCCACCCCGTGGGGGTACGCCCGCACGATGAGCCGGTTCGTCGACTCGGGGCAGTACATGTTCCACCGGAACCTGTTCAAACTGGCCACCCGGCCGCACGAGATCAGGGTCACCAGCTCGACCGGCGGCGTCGCCATCGGCACCGTCTCCGACTGGCTCGAGGGCGCTCCGCCGCCGTTGACCGAGAACCAGGGCTACAAGTCCAACTTCGTCAACAGCTACCAGAACCCCCAGCAGCTGTACGCGCGTGCTGAGCAGATCGCCGAGCAGTACCCGGACATCGCCGAGATCATCTACCTGCCGAACCGGACGAACGGCTACCAGCGCAAGGCCCAGGCCACGATCGGTGGCACCGGTGAGTCCGCGGTCGTCGTCGACTCGGCCGCGTGGGGTCACGAGGGCGGCAACGACATCACGGTCGAGTTCGTCGACCGGCCGGGCGCGGACCTGCCGCTCGGCGTCGAGGTGACCGGCAAGGCCATCCGCGTCCTGCTCGCCAAGGACGCCAACGGGGCGCTCGCCAGCACCGCCACGGAGGTGTCGACGGCGCTCGAGACCCAGTCGCAGGGGCTGGTCGACCGGGCACACCCCTACCGCACCAATGTGGGCACCGGCATCGTCGCCGCGACGACCGCGCCGGTCGCGCTGACCGACTTCCTCGACCAGAAGCGGGTCGGCGCGCCGGAAGGCGAGGTGCCCCGCGGCCCGAAGACGATCCCGGTGCTGCGGATCGGCAAGCACCGCGACGGTAGCCGGCCCGGCGTCCTGATCCAGGCGCAGGACCACGCCCGCGAATGGGTGCCCGCGACGACCTCGCTGGAGTCGGCCGAGCGGCTGGTGCACAACTACAAGACCGACAAGGAGACGAAGAAGATCGTCAACGACACCGACGTCTTCTTCATCCTGTCCAACAACCCCGACGGTGCGAACTACAGCTTCTACAACAACGCTTCGCAGCGCCGGAACATGACCAACCACTGCCCGGACGCCAACGACGACCCGGCCCGCCGCAACTCCTGGGGCGTCGACCTCAACCGCAACTACCGGGTCGGTTCGGGCTTCGACGGCTACGACGGCGCGTCGTTCAGCTGCACCAGCGACACGTTCCAGGGCCCGGCGGAGCTGTCCGAGCCGGAGTCGAAGAACATCATCTGGCTGGTCGAGAAGTACGCCAACATCAAGTTCATGATGTCGGTGCACTCCAACGGCGGCCAGCTGTTCTGGCAGCCGGGCGCCTACATCGCCGACGGCCGGATCACCACGCCGCGGCCGCCGCTGGGCGACGAGGCGTTCTACTGGCAGTCGGCCGGCCGGATCCTGTCGCAGGTCAAGGCCTACCGGGAAACGGTTGTCACGCCGGAGAACGTCGGCGGCTCGTCCGACGTCCTCTACTCGTCGGCCGGCAACGTGCGTGAAGACCTCTACAACACGTACGGCATCTTCGCCTTCGGTTGGGAGGTCGGCGGTTCGGTCTACAACCCGGCCACCGGCAACTGGCAGGGCGGCTCGTTCCAGCCGGCCTGGGAGGGCGACCCCAACCTGGTCAGCGGCCACTCCGAGACGATGGAATACGCCAACGGCATCATGGAGATGTTCCGGATCGCCGCGGAATGGGGCAAGGACAAGAAGGACCCGAAGTCGACGCTCGTCCCCGGCGGCGGCAAGTTCAGCCGCCCGGTCGACGTGCACTTCGAGACCAACGAGCCGGCGACCATCTACTACACGACCGATGGCAGCCGGCCCACGCTCCAGTCGCCCCGCTACGAGGCGACCGAGTTCCGTGAGCCGGGCGAGGTGTTCCACGTGACCACCACGACCACGTTCCAGTGGTTCTCGGTCGACGCCGCCGGCAACGTCGAGAACAACTACGACCCGGACAAGAACAAGGGCAAGAACTACCGCACGGCGACCATTACGATCCTCAAGTAGGTATTCGAACGAGAGGTCCGCGGCGGTTGCCGCGGACCTCTCGCTTGCCGTTACGGCAATGCCAGGTGGGTCACGCACAGCCGCTCCGGCACCGTCCACCACTGGTCCGGGCGGTCGACGACCGCGGCGGTCGGGCCGTCATCCAGCACGCGGGCGAGGCGCAGCAGGAACGCCGCGATCCCCGCCGCGCCCTGCATCCACGCCGTGCCCGGCGGCAGCAGCGGCGGGTCCTGCCGGTATTCCACGAACCGCCAGCGCGCACCCGCGTCGTCGCGGATCGCGCGGTCGACCAGGGCGTCGGCCATCGTCGCGGCGCCGCGCAGCAACAGCTCGCGGTAGGACTCGTCGGTGCTGTCCTGGGCCGCGTCGAGCAGGATGTCGGCCACGCCGGCGGTGCCGCAGCAGCGCCCGTCGTTGTCCCAGAAGCCCGGCCGGAGCCGTTGCGGAAGACCAGAGGTCAGCACCGAACGCAGGCAGCGCCGGCGCAGCTCGGCGACCTCGAAGTCGCCGACCCGCTCGACACCGGCGCGGGCCAGCGCGGCGAACACCTGGGACGTGCCGGCCGGGCCGTGACACCAGTTGTAGGTCACCGGCTCCACCTCGCGCTGTGACCGCGGGATGGTGTGCTCGAGCACGAACCCGCCGTCGTCGAACGAGGCGATGGCCACCAGGTGCTCGGCGCCCCGCAGCGCGGCGGCGACGAAGTCGGCCCGGTCGAGGGCGTGCCCGGCCACGGCCAATGCCGCGGCCACGCCGGCGGTGCCGTGCGAGAAGTTGGGGTTGCTGGAGCGGTAGCCCGGCCACATCCGCCAGTCCAGGCCGCCCTCGGCCGGTTCGGCCACCCGCATGAGCGCCTCGCCACCGGTCGTCATGACGTCGTCGGCACCGTCGCCGCCGGCCCACGCGGCGGTGAGCACCACCCCGGCGCTGCCGGAGACGATGTCCGTCACCGGCCCGTGCGACTCCGCCTCGATGCGCGGCGCCGGTGCCCAGCCCGCCGGCGTACGCAGCTCGGCCAGCCGCCCCATCGCCACCCGCTCCCGCCCGGGCGCCAGCAACCGCAGCGCGGTCACGACGCCGGCGAGGCCGTCATAGAGCGACGGGTCGGCGCCGACCGGTGGCGACTGCCGGCCGAGCCGCTCGACGATGCCGGCCGCCAGTGCCGTCTCGGCGCTGCTGAGCTCGCGGTGGAGGCGCAGCTCGGCGAGCACGGGAGCCAGCCCGGCGATGCCACCGTAGAGCGAGTCGCGATCGTCGGCCGGCTGCGGCGGGTCGTCGCCGACCACCTCGGCCAGCCACGGCCCGTCGTCGTGGCGGACCTGGCCCAGCGCCCAGGCCCAGCCGGCCTCGCCCACCTCGCGATACGTCGCAGCACCAGACACGCCGACACGATAGCCGCGGTGCCAAGCGGGTTGACACGGGCGAGGTAGGCGGCAATAGTAAACCAAATGGTTCACCGTCAGTTCGCGGCCCTGGGCGACCCGACCCGCCTGGCCATCGTCGAGCGGCTCGTCCGCGGGCCGACCTCCGCCGGTGACCTCGCGGCGCCGACGTCGATGTCGCTGCCCGCCGTGCTCAAGCACCTCCGGGTGCTCGAGGAGGCGGGGTTGGTGACGACGATCAAACGCGGTCGCGTACGCGAGTGCCGGCTGCGCGATGACGCCCTCGTCGCCGTAGCCACCTGGACCGCACAGCAGCAGGCGCTCTGGTCGACCCGGCTGGACGCTCTCGGCACCCTCCTGGAGGACACGTGACCACCGCTCCGCTCCTGACGTTCGACCTCGACCGCACCTACCCGGCGCCGCCCGAGCGGGTGTGGGCCGCCTGGACCCGCGCCGACCTGCTGGAGCGCTGGGTCCTGCCCGACCCGGACTGGCGGCTGTCGAGCTGTGAGGTCGACGCCCGCGAGGGCGGGGGCTACCGGCTGAGCTTCGGCCCCCGACCGGAGGGCGACGCGTACACCGAAAAGGCGACCTTCTCGGTCTTCGAGCCGGTGCGGCGGCTCGTGCTCGACGTGCTGACCGAGGGGGAGGACATGGCTGAACGGTCGCGCTGCACGGTGCTGTTCCTGCCGGTCGAGGGCGGGACCCGGCTGGAGCTCACGGTCGAGGGACTGTCGGGCGTGACGACGATCGAGCACCTGCGGGTGGGCTGGCAGTGGTGCCTGGACGGCATCGCCGCGCAGCTCGGTGCCGCGGCATGAGTGACACCGGGGCCGGCGCGGGCCGATTCCGCGGGCTGGTCGGCACCGGCCTCCTCGCCACGCTCGCGGCGATGGTGGCGACCACCCTCGCCGCCGCGCTCGCCCGGGCCGTTGGCGTCGACTTCGAGGTCCCGGACGGTGGCGAGACGATCCCGTTGCCCGGGTTCGCCGTGGTGACCGGCTTCTTCTCGCTCGTGGGCATCGTCATCGCCGCCGCGCTTCGTCGTTGGAGCGCCCGCCCCGCCGTGCTGTGGGTGCGGACGGCGGTGTCGCTGACCGCGATCTCGTTGCTCGCGCCCCTGCTCTCCGGCGCGAACGCCGCCACCACCGCCGCCCTCCTGTTGTTACACCTCGTTCCCGCGGCGGTGGTGATTCCCACCCTGGCGCGCACCGTCCATCATGGACAAACGCAGCGGGCCGGAAATCCGCTACCCATAAACGAATGGAGCGGCGATCATTAAGGGGTGCGTATCCCGCGGCAGATCCCGTTCGAGCTCGGCGCCCCCGGCGTCGCGCCGGAGTCGGTGCTGCCCGTCGTGCTCACCTTCGACGACTCCGACTCTCCTCGTGACGTCATCGACGCGCTCGCGCTGACCGCGTTCGTCGCCGGCCACCAGCCGCACTCGACGACCCGCGACCTGACCGACGTGCGTCCCGACGCCACCCTGCTTCCGGCCGGCGTCACCGCGCTGCGCGAGAGCATCAGCACCACCGAGCACGCCCGGCTGGCCGCCGGCGAGGGCTGGACCCTGCGGTCCGTGCACTGGCCACGGCAGAAGAGCGCACAGATCTCGGTCACCGCCGTCACGGCCGAGCTGGTCGCCGAGATCATCGACCGTGCTGTCGAGGGGATGACCGAGGAGCCCGCGCCGGTTGAAGACTCGGTCCAGATGGGCTTCTGGTATGCGGGAGCCCAGGGCCCGCAGCGTCACCCGCGGTCGATCACGGCGGGTTCCTGGGCCGACATCCGGGCCAACTACGCCGGGGTGGCGGCGGCCAGCTTCGACCGTCTCGTGAAGGTCGACCGCGAGTCCGTCCACGGCCGGCTGTTGCTGTTGCACGGCCCGCCCGGCACCGGCAAGACCACGGTGCTGCGGGCCCTCGCTCGCGAGTGGCACGAGTGGTGCCAGTTCGACTGCGTGCTCGACCCGGAGGCGCTGTTCTCCAGCCCGGCCTACCTGATGGAGGTCGCCCTCAGCAGCTCCGGTGACTGCCGGTGCCCCGACAAGCGGCACGACAAGTGGCGACTGTTGCTACTGGAAGACTGCGACGAGCTGATCCGCGCCGAGGCCAAGGACAACACCGGCCAGGCGCTCTCGCGGCTGCTCAACCTCACCGACGGCCTCCTCGGTCAGGGCCGCAAGGTGCTGGTGGCGATCACGACCAACGAAGACCTCGCCCGCCTGCACCCGGCCGTCGTGCGTCCCGGGCGGTGCCTGGCCCGCGTCGAGGTGCCGGCGCTGCCGTTCGGTGAGGCCAGCGCCTGGCTCGGCAGCTCGGCAGGGGTGCCCGCGGGCGGCGCCACCCTGGCCGAGCTCTACGCACTGCGCGAGGGCTACGGCGGCACGGAAGAACGCGAGCCGGTCGCCACCGGTCTATACCTCTAGCCGCGAACAGCGGCGCGGTGAGGTCCGGGGCGGCCGCGCTTGCCGCCGGATGGCAAGCTCCTGTCCCGTGATCGATGATTTCGCGAAAGAGTCTCCGCACCCTCGGCTCGTGGGGGTTCGCTCGTGAGGGCGGTCATCGTCTCGGCCGCGGTCGCGTTCTTCATCTCCCTGTTCGGCACGCCGGTGGCGATCCGCGTCTTCACCGCGCTCAAGGCCGGCCAGCCGATCCGATCCATCGGGCCGTCCACCCATCAGACCAAGAAGGGCACACCCACGATGGGTGGCGTCGCGTTCATCGTGGCGACCGTCATCGCCTACGTCGCGGGGCACCTCGCCCTGACCACCCTGCCCGAGCGGCAGATAGCGCAGGAGGGGCCGACCATGACGGCCCTGGTCCTGCTCGGGCTGTTCGTCTTCTGCGGCGTGGTCGGCTTCTTCGACGACTTCCTCAAGGTGCGCCGGCGCAACTCCGACGGACTGTCCGCCAAGGGCAAGCTGCTCGGCCAGGCGATCGTCGGAGGCGGGTTCGGCGTCGCCGCGCTCTATGTGGCCAGCACCAACGGCCAGACCGTGGCCAGCGAGCACATCTCGCTCATCCGCGACATCAGCTGGCTCGACGTCGGCAAGGTCGGCTCGGTGCTCGTTTTCGTCTTCGTGATCACGGCGATGTCCAACGGCGTCAACCTCACCGACGGCCTCGACGGCCTGGCCACCGGCGCGTCGGTCCTGGTGCTCGGTGCGTACGCGCTGATCGGCTTCTGGCAATACCGGCACTGGTGCGCCGACGAGGCGTACGCGAGCGCGAACACCTACTGCTACCAGGTCCGGGACCCCCTGGAGATCGCCCTGATCGCGGCCGCGGCGGCCGCCGCCTGCCTGGGCTTCCTGTGGTGGAACACGTCTCCCGCGCGGATCTTCATGGGTGACGTCGGCTCGCTCGGGCTCGGCGGCCTGATCGGCGGGCTCGCGGTGGCGACCCGCACCACGCTGCTGTCGATCATCATCGGCGGGCTTTTCGTCCTCATCACGACGACCTGGGTGATCCAGATCGTCTCGTTCCGGACCACCGGTCGACGGGTCTTCCGGATGGTGCCGTTGCACCACCACTTCGAGCTGGGTGGCTGGAGCGAGATCAATATTGTGATCAGGTTCTGGATCGTGGCCGGCGTCTGCGTGGCCGTCGGACTGGGCCTGTTCTACTCGGACTACCTGGCGGTCGTCGAGCGCCTGCGGTAACGCGATGTTCACGGCCCGGTCCCTCGCGAAATCTGGACCGCGACCAATACATCTGCTTCCATCGATGGATCGTGTGTCGTGCCCCGCCGGAGACCCCCGCCCGGCCACGGCCACAGGTCAGGAGAACTCGATGGTCCGCACCCTCAGGGCCGCCATCGCCGTGGCAGCCACCACCGTGGCCACCCTCGCCGTCACCCTCGTCGCCACGCCCGCGCAGGCGACCCCGCCGAACATCCCTTCCTACGCCACCGCGGTCAGCCGGCTCAACTCGCTCACCGTCGCCGCCGAGTCGCACGGCTCGACCTACAACCGTGACCTGTTCCCGCACTGGATCACCATCACCGGCGCCTGCAACACCCGCGAACAGGTCCTCAAGCGCGACGGCTCCGGCGTCGTGGTCAACAGCAGCTGCGCCGCCACCTCCGGCAGCTGGTACAGCCCTTATGACGGCGCCACCTGGACCGCCGCGTCCGACGTCGACATCGATCACATGGTGCCGCTCGCCGAAGCCTGGGCCTCCGGCGCCTGGTCCTGGACCACGGCCCGCCGCCAGACCTACGCCAACGACCTCGGCGGACCCGAACTGTGGGCCGTCACCGACAACGTCAACCAGTCCAAGAGCGACCAGGACCCCGCCACCTGGCAACCATCGCTGGCTTCGTTCCGCTGCACCTACGCCCGCGCCTGGATCCAGGTCAAATACTTCTACAGCCTCTCCGTCGACAGCGCGGAAAAGTCTGCCTTGAACGGCATGCTGGCCACCTGCTGAGCCGCGATAGCATCCGGCTGCGTGCGTCGGCGCAACCACATGACCGGCGATCGCGCCCATCGCGTCCCGGTTGAAAGGCGTCGCTGTGCCAGACCCTTCCGTTCGGCCCGGCGACAACGGTCCGCCGGCTGACGGATCGTCCCTCCGAATACAGATCCTCGGCCCACTGAAGCTGTGGCGCGACGGCGCCGAGATCGATGCCGGTCCTCCGCAACAGGTGTCGCTCTTGGCGCTGCTCGTGGCCCGCGTCGGCAAGCCGACCAGCACGGGCGAGCTGGTCGACCTGATCTGGGGTGAAGACGCGCCCCCGAGCGCGGTCAACATCATCCAGAAGTACGTCGGAGGGCTACGCCGGGTTCTCGAGCCGGGACTCGCGGCCCACCGCAGGGGATCCCTGCTCCACCGGCGTGGCACCGCCTACCTGTTCACCGCTCGTCCCGGGATGCTGGACCTTGGCACCTTCCGCGAGAAGGTCGCCGCGGCGCAGTCCGCGCAGCACCCCGAAGCGGCGCTCGACCACTACGTCGACGCTCTCGACCTGTGGCGTGGCCCGCCTGGCGGCGGAATCGTCACCAGCGCCAGGTCGAAGCCGGTCTTCGCCGCACTCGGCGACGAGTTCCACGACGCGGCCGCGGCCGCGGCCGCGCTCGCGGTGTCGCTGCGCCAACCGGATCGGGTCCTGCCCGCGTTGCGCCTGGCGACGTCGATGGCGCCGTTCCGGGAACCGGTGCAGGCCAGCCTCATCGACGTCCTGAGCGCCGCCGGGCGCCACGCGGAGGCGCTGACCGTCTTCGGCACCGTCCGCGACCGCCTGGCCGACGAACTCGGGATCGACCCCGGCCCGGCGTTGGTCGCCGCACACCGGAAGATCCCGACGGCCCAGCAGGGGAGTGGGACGACCGGCCTGGTCGGCCGCACCGACGAGATCGCGACGCTCGGGAGCATCGTGGACAGCGCGCTCGCCGGCGGCACGGCGATCGGCGTCGTCGAGGGCGAAGCGGGCGTCGGCAAGACCCGCCTGTTGGAGGCGGCGGCCGCCGCGGCGGGCCAGCGCGGTGCGCTCGTCGTCTGGGGAACCTGCCTGCAAGGCGACGGGACCCCGTCGATGTGGCCGTGGGAAAGGGTGCTGGGCTCAATCGTCGACAGCCTGCCAGCGCCGTCGCGGGCGAACTGGCTCGCCGGCGAGCTGAGCAACCTGCTCGAACCGGTCGGCGACCGCGCACCGCGTGCCATTCCCGACAGCAACGCCCACTACCGGCTGTTCGAACAGGTCGTCGCCGTTGTCGGCCAGGCCGCGGCGCGACGACCGACGCTGCTGATTCTCGACGATCTCCAATGGGCCGACGCCGCTTCGCTCGAGTTGCTCACCCACCTGGCCCGGCGGCTGCCCGCTGGGACCGCGATCGTCGGGGCCTTTCGCGATCGCGCGCCCACGCCGGGCTCGGGTCTGTCCCGGTTGCTGGCCGCGGTGAGCCGGCTGCCCGGCCATCGCCGGTTCCGGCTCGGCCCGCTCGACCTGGCCGCGGTGGCCGAGCTGATCCGCCAGGAGACAGGTCACGAGGCCAGCGCGGCTGTCGTCCGATCCGTTCTCGCCCGTACCGCCGGCAATGCGTTCTTCGTCCGTGAACTGTCCCGACTCCTCGGTGACGGCGGCGCGTTCGTCGACGGCTCCCGGATACCGTCCACCGTGCGCGACGTCGTCCGGGATCGGATGGGCGGTCTCGACGACCACACGTGCGAACTGCTGCACATCGCCGCGCTGATCGGCCGCGATGTCGACCTCGGACTCCTGGCCCGCGCCGCCGGCGTCGACGCCGCGGACTGCCTCACTAGCCTCGAGCCGCTGCACGCGCTCGGCCTGCTCGAAACCGGGCCGGACGACCCGTTCTCGGTGCGCTTCGCGCACGACATCGTCCGTGAGTCGGTTTCCGAGAGCACCACCGGGCAGCGGGCGATCCTGCTGCATCTGCGCATCGCCGACGCGCTCGAGGCGACCAGGGCCGACGACGACTCCGGCGCCGAACGTCTTGCCTACCATTGTTGGGCCGCCGGCCCCCTCGCCGACGCGGCTCGCACAGCGGAGGCGCTGGTGCGGGCCGGCCGCCGCGCCGCGTCGAAGCTCGCGTTCGACGCCGCCGGCCGGCATCTCCAGGCGGCCGCCCGGATCGCGCGAACGGCGGGGCTCGGCGACCTGGAGTTGTCGGTGCTCACCCTGGTCGCCGTTGTCGCCCGCCGACAGTCACGATTCGACGGTCCGACGTTCGACCTGTTGGAGCGGGCCGAACACCTCGCCCGCATGCGCGGCCGCGAAGCCGATGCCGCCGACTTCCTCTTCATCCGCGTGATGGGCGCCTACACCTTCATGGTGGAGCACCGCGCGACGTTGGCCCGCCGGATGCACGAGCAGGGCCAGGCGTCCTCCGATCCGACCGTCCGGCTCTACGGCCGGTCGGCCTGGGGCCTGCACCTGTGGGATGTCGGCGACATCGGCGAGGCCGTCCGGTCGTTCGCCGGAGACCAGCTCGCCGGGCCGGACACGCTGACCCCGCTGCGCCGCGACGGGAGCATTCCGGGAGAGGGGCCCGGCTGGTGGGCGGTGACGACCGCGTTGCAGGGTGACGTCGAGACGGCGCAGGCCCTCGTCGACACCTGGGACGACCCCGACGACCCTTACGCGGTCTCGGTGTGGACCTATTACACCACCATGATCGCGTCGCTGGCCGGTGATGCGGTCACCGCCCGGCGGGCGGGCGAGCGGTGGAGCCTCGCCGGCCTGGACCGCCTCAATATGCAGATTGACCACTACATCCGACAGAACTGGTGCTGGGCCCGGGCCCTGACCGGCGACCGTCCGGCCGACGCCGCGGCCGAGGCCGAGGAACTCCTGACGGCCAACCTGCTCGACCCGCCCCGCTGGGGAATCGCCTACCACCACGGGTTGATCGCCGAGATGTGGCTGGCGGCCGGCCTGCCCGACCAGGCCGCCGTCGCACTCGACCGCGCCGAGCAGGCCCTCGACGCCGTCGGCCAGCGCTACGCCGAGGGACTGTTGCTGCTGCTGCGGGCGCGTCTGCTCGACGCCCGCGGTGAACCCGTCAGCGCGGTGCGGACGGCCGCTCAACGGGCTCGCGCGCACTCCGCCGAGCGCGGGGCCCACCTCTTCGCCCGCCGGGCCGAGTTGTTCCTCTCCGGTCTCGCACCATCCGCACCACCGCGTACGCCGCCAGGATCGCCAACAGGCTCGGTGCGCCGACGGTCCACGCGGTCCTGAAAATGTCGATGAACAGCATGCCGACCGCCACCGCCGCCATCGCGACCGCCGCGCTGGCGCTGGTGCGCCAGCCGCCCGGCAGCGACAGCGGCGAGCGGCGGACCTCGTCGGCCGTGCGGCGGCGGCGGAAGGACGCGTGGGTCGCGAAGATCAGCACCCAGGTCGTGATGGCGCCGAACATCACGATGCCGAGCATCTTCGCGAACGCGTCGTCGGGCGAGACCAGGGCGACCGTCACCGCGAACGGCAGCCCGACGGCGGAGGCCGCGACCGCGTTCACCGGCACGCCCCGGCGATTGACCCGGGTCGCCCACCTCGGCGCCTGACCGTCGACGGCGAGTGAGAACAGCGTGCGGGTCGACACATAGACGATCGCGTTGAGCGCGGACAGCGCGGCCGTGAGGACCACGAAGTTCATCGCCGCGGCCGCGATCGGCAGGCCGGCCCAGTCGAAGACGCGCACGAACGGGCTCGCGGTGAGCTCGCCGTCGGGCGCCGCGGCGACCGCATGAGCGACGCAGACCACGATCGCCATGCCGAGCAGATAGAAGACGCACAGCCGCAGGATCGTCCAGCGGGCGGTGCGGGCGAGGTCGAGGCTGGGGTTGCGGGATTCGGCGGCCGCGAGTGCGAGCGTCTCGGTGCCGCCGAAGCTGAAACTCGCGACGACCAGCGCGACGGCCAGACCCGTGATGCCCTGCGGCAAATAGGACGGGGCATCGGTGAACGCGGTCAGGCCGACCGCGGGCCGGTTGGGCAGCCCGACCGTGACGAGCACGACGCCCAGCACGAGGAAGGCGACGATCGCGGACACCTTGATGGCGGAGAACCAGTATTCGAGCGTGCCGAAGGCACGCACCGAGAACAGGTTGGTCACCACGACTGCGGCGGCCGACAGCGCGACAGGGATCCAGAGGGGCACCTGCGGCCACCAGTAGCGCACGTAGATCCCGACGGCCACCGCCTGGGTGCCGGTGCTGATGACGACGACACCCCAGTACAACCACCGCTGGGCGAACCCGGCGAGGGGCCCGAGATAGCGGTAGGCGAACGCGCCGAACCCGTTGAGATCCGGGTTGGCGGCGGCCATCTCGATCGCGGCGTAGGTGAGCGCGACCGCCAGCACGGCGGCGACGAGGTAGGCGAGCAGCACGGTCGGGCCGGCCATCGAAACGGCCAGCCCGGACCCGAGGAACAACCCGGTGCCGATGACGCTGCCAATCGTGAGCATCCCCATCTGGCCGGACGAGAGGCCGCGATGCAGCACCGGTGGTGAAACACCCATCGAGATGGCTGGTCAGTCGGCGACGACAGTGCTGGCCGCGGCGACGATGGTGTCGAACGCGACCTTCGGGTGGGAGAGCATGGAGACG
The DNA here is from genome assembly GCF_003387075.1 of Asanoa ferruginea. Lineage (NCBI taxonomy): Bacteria > Bacillati > Actinomycetota > Actinomycetes > Micromonosporales > Micromonosporaceae > Asanoa > Asanoa ferruginea. The sequence goes on along the minus strand of NZ_QUMQ01000001.1, from coordinate 7,659,264 downwards.
TGTGAGCCCGCTACGTCGGTGATCGTGGCTCCGGCCCGCTCGGCCATCCGGCGCTGGGTGTCGGGCGGGATGACCCGGTCCTCCGTGCCGACGACGGCCCAGCTCGGCAGGGTCTTCCACGCGGGCGGCCCGGACGGGGTGGCATTGGCGCCGAGGGTGATCGGCCGCTGCCCTTCGGCGACGAGCCAGCGGTCGGCTTCCGCCAGGTCCTGTGCGAAGGCGCTGTGGACGGTCTCGGCTTTGAGGTAAACGTCGGCGTCGCCTTCGGGCGCGCCCGGATACCCGGCGATGTCGAACACGGTCGTCGGGTCGGCGACGGCGATGGCCGAGCCGGATCCGCCCAGGATGCTGAAGACGGTCTCGCCTTCGTCGGGGATGAACGCGTTGACGTAGACCAGCGCGCGCACGTCGCCGCCGGCGGTGGCCGCGTTGGTAATGACGACGCCGCCGTAGGAGTGACCGACGAGCACGACCGGCCCGGTCGTCCGCTGGGCAAGGAACGAGGCGAGGTAGGGCCCGTCGGTGTGGACGCCGCGCAGCAGGTTGGGCGGCGCGAGAACGCTGAATCCGTGCCCGCGCAGCAGGGACGCGACGGGACTCCAACTCGAGGCGTCGGCCCACGCGCCGTGCACGAGGACGATGGTCGGATTCGGCATGTCGATTTCTCCTTCGCTCGGTGACTCCGTTCGCCGACCAACCTACGAATGGCCTCTTGACGAGCACTGAACGAGACCGACCGCCGACCACCTCCGCTCGTTCGGCGCCCGTCAAGTCAGAACAGGGCGATGGGGTTGACCGGGACGCCGGTCAGGCCGTGGATGCGCGGCGGGGCGATCGTGAGCAGAAAGGTGTAGCGCTCCAGGCTCGCGCAGAGCGCTGCCAGGTCGTCGAGGTGGACCGCGTCTATCAGCGGCATCGCCAGCCGGCCCAGGCCGACCGCGTGCAGCGGCGAAGGGCCGTCCGAGTCCAGCGGCGGAAACGCGTCTCCACGGTCGCCGGCGAAGACCGCGACGCCGCGGCGGTGCATCCAGCGCACCGCGTCGACCGTGATGCCCGGCGTCGGCGTGCCTGGCACCGGTGTGGACGGCCAGCCGAGTCGCACGACCAGCGCGTCGCCGGGTTCCACCTCGACGCCCTGGCGCTTCTCGGCCTGGTCGAGGTCGTGGGAACTCACCGCGTAAGCGGGGGCAAGCGGCCCGTCCACGGCGAGGTCGAGCAGAACACCCCGCGTCACGATTCCCGCGGCGAACGCCGTTGTCGACGCGTGTGTCACACCCTCGGCGGTCACGACCTGGGCCCGCGGCCGACCGGGATAGACCTCGCCGTCGTGCGACCAGTGCGCGAGTGCGTCGATGTGGGTCGACTTCACGTGGTGGTTGGTGACCATCATCAGATCGGCCGCCACCCCGACACCGGTGTGTGACATCAGGTGCTGGACGGGGGAGACGTCGACGGTCGTCGGTGCGAACGGACCGCTGACCATCGGGTTGGGCGTGATCGGCCGGGCCAGCGACGCCCACCGTCCGACCCGCACCTCCGCGGCGGCCTTCGCGCGCACCTCGTCGGTGATGAGGTTGAGCGTCCCGAGCTCGTCGTCGGCCCCCCACCGGCCCCAGTTGTCCGGCAGGTCAGCAACAGTCGCACCAGTCATGTCTGACGGCCCCTCTCGTCATTCGAACCCGGAGGTCTAACGACGTCGCGCGGCGTCAGGCCATGGCCTGGAACGTCCGTAGCGCGTGCACCCAGGCAGCTGGCTGTTCCAGGTGCGCGTCGTGGCCGGCGTCGGGAATGACGACGTGGCTGACATCGGGGCGTAGTGACAGCATGCGCTGCACCTCAGTGGCGGCCATGGTGCCGTTCTCGCCCTGCACCAGCAAGGTCGGCACCTTTATCCGCTGCCACTCGTCCCAACGCGCGCTGTCCGCGACGGCCGCGATGGTGGCCCGCATGACCTCTGGCTCGAATCGCGGCCAGAGCCCGTCGGTGCGTCGGTCGAGGTCTCGCAGCCAGGCCTGGGCGATCGGGGTGGAGCCGAGGAAATCGGTCGCGCTCTCGAGATCGGCGAACGGCACCGGCCACGACGCGAACCAGTCACCGAGCCTGGCCGGGTAGTCGTCCTCGCCTCCACCCACACCGGCTTCCAGCAACACCAGCCGGTGCACGAGGTCGGCATGCCAGGCCGCGAACAGCATCGCGGTGTGCCCGCCCATCGACTGACCCACGATCGTCACCGGGCCATCGCTAGAGACCTTCTCGACGACGGCGACCACGTCCTCGACGTACGCCCGGCGGGAAAGGTCCGTCGGTCTTCGGGTTGAATGACCATGTCCGCGCTGGTCCATCGCGATGACGCGGTAGTCCGGTATCAGCGCCTCGGCCGTCGGCGCCATTTCCTGTCCGCTGCCGGCCAGGCCGTGCAACAGGACGATCACGTCGTCGCCCGTTCCACCGTCGAGATAGGACAGGGTTACGCCGTCGCGGCGGACTTGCCGTCTTGTCAGCACCGTTCCGGAAGCTCCTCGACCATGTCGAGCAGGGCGTCGCGGTTCGGGTCTGCGACGTCTCGCAGGCCGACTAGTGCGCACGTGGACGGTGGCAGGTCACGCAGCGGGATGGCGACCACATCGGGGTGCTGGAAATGCGCCGCGAATGGCGCCACCGTCGCGTGCACGAGACGGCCCCGCGCGAGGAGGTAGAGGAGCTCGGCATTGTCGTCGACCGGCGCGTCGACGAACCGGATCGGCCGCCCGGAGGGCGTCCTGGCCGGGCAGGTCGCTTCGGCCTGCTGCGCGGTGAGTCCGTAGGGTCGCCGGATGTCGTGGCCTGCGAGGTCCTCGATGGACAGGTCGGCGCGGTCGGCCAGCGGATGGGTCCGGCCGAGCATCACCACGCGCTGGTCGGCGTGGCTCAGGACCGGGCCGACGACGATGTCCGGCTCGTCGAGGGGCAGGCGCGCCACGACGAGATCGACCTCGCGACGGCGGAGGGGACCGAGGCGATCGTCGAACGGCGTCGTGCTCAGCCGCACCGTGGCACCGGGGTACGTCGCCTCGAAGCGCTCGATGGCCCGGCTCAAAACGTCGACCCCGGAGGCGGCGTTCAGCAGGCCCACGCGAACCACACCTGGCCCACCGCCCCGAAACGCGGCTGTCCGCAGCACCCGGTCGAGGCCGGCGACCGCAGGAGCGAGCTCGGCGCGCAGTGCCCGGCCGGTGTCGGTCAGCTCGACCACGCGGCTCGTGCGGCGGAACAGCCGTTGACCGCCCAGCTTCCGTTCGAGCGTTCGCACGGTCTGGCTGACGCGTGAGGTGGTGAGGCCGAGGCGTGCGGCGGCGCGCCCGAAGTGCAGTTCCTCCGAGAGAACGAGGAACAGGCGCAGCTCTCGCAAGTCCACGTCCGGCATCGTGAATCGAGGCTACACGTTCCGCGTAGCAGATCGCCGTTGATGGAGCCCCGTCCCCACCACGAGCGTTGAGCCATGGATTCCGGCGAAATGCTCACGGTGGGTGCCGGTTGCCGTCCACGGGTTCGGGAAGTTGTTCGACGGGAACAACACTAAGGAGAGATAGGTCATGCGAAACGTCATTCTGTATATGTCGATGTCGTTGGACGGGTTCGTCGGCAGCGACCGGGAGCACCCCGGGGTCGCGATCCCCGAGGGCGCGGAACTCAAGCAGTGGAAACTCGACCGCATCAGCACGGTCGGTGCCCACCTCATGGGCCGGGTCACCTACCAGGAGATGTCGTCGTTCTGGCCGCAGTCGGACGATGCCTACGCGACCCCGATGAACGACATCCCGAAGATCGTGTTCTCGCAGACGCTCAGTGACGCCGAGGCGACCTGGCCGGTCACCCGGGTCGCGCGGGGTGACCTCGCGACCGAGGTCGCCGCGATCAAGGCCGAGCCCGGGCCCGACGTCGTCGTGTGGGGCGGCCGGCGGTTCGCCGGCGCGCTGGCCGCGGCAGATCTGATCGACGAATACCGCCTCCTGGTCCAGCCGTTGGTCCTCGGCCAGGGACAGGCCTTGTTCGACCAGCTGCCGCAGTCGCGACACCTGAACCTCATCGAGGCCGTGTCTTTCCCCAGCGGCATCGTTGTCCACAGCTACCGGCCGCAGCGCACCTGACGACAGCCAAAAACATTAGGGTCGATGGCATGACGCCAGCCCTTACCGCCAGCGCCTTCGACTCGTTGCGCATCGACGCTGTGCCCGACCAGGAGGCGCTGCGCCGGGTCTACGAACTCCCGAGCGACGCGGCCGTGCGCAAGCAGATGACCGAACTCACCGAGCAGACCCGGCAGTTGATCGGATGTTCGTCGCTGGTCCTGGTCGCCAGCGTCGACGCCGAGGGCAACTGTGACGTCTCACCGCGCGGCGGCCCGGCCGGGTTCGTCGCCGTCCTCGACGCACGGACGGTGGCGATCCCGGACGCGACCGGCAACAAGCGGCTGGACACCCTGCAAAACGTCATCGCCACCGGGCGGGCCGGGCTGCTGTTCATCATCCCGGGGCGCACCACGACGCTGCGGATGAACGGCCGCGCCTGTGTGTCCACTCGCCCCGACCTGCTGTCGCAGCTGACCGCGGTGGGCAAGCCGCCGGCCAGTGCTCTGGTGCTGGGGATAGACGAGGTTTACCCGCACTGCCCCAAGTCGCTGCTGCGCAGCGGCGCCTGGAAGCCGGAGCAGTGGCTGCCGGCCGACGCCCAGCCGACCTCGGCCGAGGTGACGCTGGCTCAACTGCGGATGCCGGAGCTGACGATCGCTGACATCGAGCAAGCGGAGGCCGATTCGCTCAAATACCGCTACGAGTGACTCCGGTGATACGTGCCCGCGCGGGCGGCGGTGGCGGCGGCCTGTGCGGCGCGGTCGGCAGCGGCTTCGTCGAGGTCTTCGCCGGTGACCAGCAGGCGGTAATACAGCGGTGCGGACACCGCGCGGATGACCTCGTGTGGGTCGGTGTCTTCCGGGACCTCGCCGCGCTCGATGGCGAGGGTGACGCAGGGCGCCCACTCGTTGATGCGGGTTTCGTAGAAGTGGCGCAGGGCCTGTGCGGTCCGCGGGTCGGAGATGGCCGCGGCGATGATCGCTTTGAACAACGGTCCCTGGCGCGGGTCGGTCAGGGTGCGCTGCACGAGGTGGGCGTTGGCGGTCAGGTCGCCGAGCAACGTGCCGGTGTCGGCGCGTGACACCGACTGCTCGGCCATGTCGAGCAGCAGGTCGGCGACCAGGTTGGTGACCGTGCCCCAGCGCCGGTAGACGGTTGTCTTGCCCACGTCGGCGCGGCGGGCGATGTCGGCGAGGTCGAGCTGGGCGAAGCCGTGTTCGGCCAGGGCGTCGCCCGCGGCGTCGAGCACCGCCGCCCGCACCCGGGCGGTGCGCCCACCGGGCCGCACGGAGCCGGGTTCGACACTCATAACGGGTCTCCAGTTCCATTAACGGGCCGGTGCGTGCTAGCGTCGAGCTTAACGGGACAACAGTACCGTTAGGAAGGGGAGATCTCATGGAATACCGGTGGTTGGGTGCGTCCGGGCTCGCCGTCCCGGCGCTGAGCTTCGGCACCGGCACCTTCGGGGGAACGGGACCGCTCTTCGGCGCCTGGGGCAACACCGATGTCCAGGGCGCGCGCCGGCTCGTCGACATCTGCCTCGATGCGGGAGTCAACCTGTTCGACACCGCCGACGTCTACTCCGACGGTGCGTCCGAACGCGTGCTCGGCGAGGCTCTCAAAGGCCGGCGGGACAAGGTATTGGTGTCCACCAAGCTGGGCCTGCCGACGGGGGAGGGGCCCAACGACGCCGGCACCTCGCGGGCCCGGCTGATCCGCGCCTGCGACGACGCGCTGCGCCGGCTCGACACCGAGCACATCGACCTGTTGCACCTGCACGCGTTCGACGCGCGTACCCCCGTCGACGAAGTTTTGTCCACCCTGGACGATCTGGTCACCGCCGGGAAGCTGCGTTACGTCGGAGTCTCCAACTTCTCCGGCTGGCAACTGATGAAATCCCTCGCCGCCGCGGACCGCCACGGGTGGCCACGCTATGTCGCGCATCAGGTCTACTACTCGCTGGTCGGCCGCGACTACGAGTGGGAGCTCATGCCGCTCGGCCTCGACCAGGGTGTCAGCGCACTGGTCTGGAGCCCGCTGGGCTGGGGGCGGCTCACTGGCCGGATCCGACGTGGCCAGGCCCTGCCCGCCGGCAGCCGGCTGCACCAGACGGCCGAGTTCGCGCCGCCGACGACCGACGAGCACCTGTTCGACGTCGTCGACGCGCTCGACACGGTCGCGCACGAGACCGGCCGGACCATCCCGCAGGTCGCCATCAACTGGCTGCTCTCCCGGCCGACCGTCGCCTCGGTCATCATCGGCGCCCGCGACGAACGGCAACTGCGCGACAACCTGGGCGCGGTCGGTTGGAGCCTGACGCCGGACCAGATCGCCCACCTCGACAAGGCCAGCGAACGTCCGGCGCCCTACCCCTACTTTCCCTACTACCGGCAGGCCGGCTTCGCCCGCGTCAACCCTCCGGCACTGCTCAGCCCGGGCGGCGTCCCCACGCCGAGATCAACGGCGCGAGGGTGAGGTCGAGCTCGCCGGCCTCGATCGCGGCCAGGTGCGCGTCGAGCTCGGCGTCGTCGGCCAGCCCGGCGGCGAGCAACTCGGCGCGGACCAGCCGCACGGTCGCGGCCTCCAGCCGGTCGCAGGCCAGCCCGCCGACCGGGAAGAAGCCGGACGCCGAGACATCCACCAGGCCCACCGCCCGCAACGCCCGCGGCAGCGTGCGGCCGAAGCGCAGATCGGCGCCGCGACGGGTCATCAGCTCCCGGACCGCGCGCCGCAGCCGGTTGGCACGCTGCTGCGCCGGGCCGACCTCGTCGAGGCAGGCCAGCGGTTGCAACTCGGTGTCGGCATCCTCGATCAACAGCCAACCACCGGGCCGCAGCGCCGCCACCATCGTCGCCAACGCTTGAGCGCGGTCGGGGACATGGACAAGCACAAGCCTTGCGTGTACGAGGTCAAACGTGCCCGGCTGCGGCGCCGGGTCCGCGACGATGTCGTGCCGGAGCACCTCGTAGTCCGCGTGCGGATCCAACCAGGCCGGGTTGATGTCGGTGGCCAGCACGTGACCCGTTGGTCCGACGGCGGTGGCCAGTGCCTCGGGAATGCTGGGGCCTCCGGCACCAACTTCCCAGCAGCGCCAACCCGTCCTGGCTCCGAGCCGGTCAACGTGCCCACGCGTGACGCCGTCGAACAGCTCCGCCAGCCAGGTGAACCGCTCACCCGCCTCCACCCGCGCGTTGTCCAGCAGGTAGCGGTGATCAGGAGACGTCACACCCCCGTTCTACCAGCACAGAGGCGGCCGCCCGGCCGGCGGGCCGATCACGTACCCAGGGAAGTAGGCATTTGCCGACGATCCGGTTCGCAAACTGGCAAGATCGGTAAAAGCGTGTGTCAAGACCAAGGATGCGAGCAATGAGAGCTCTGCGGTACGACCAGTTCGGCGACGCCGAGCAGATGCTCAAGCTGGTGGACCTGCCCGAGCCGGGTGCGCCGGGAGCCGGCGAGGTCCTCGTCGACGTGTTGTATGCGCCGCTGAACTTCCACGACCTGTTGCGCATCGGCGGCTATTTCGCCCCGCCTTCGCTGCCCGCGGTGGCGGGCAACGAGGGGGTCGCGCGCGTGGCCGCGGTCGGCGACGGGGTCGACAACGTCGCGCCGGGCGACATCGTCGTGCTGCCGCTTCTTCTGGGAACGTGGCGGGAGCGCCTGATCGCCCCCGCCGCGGGCCTGGCGCCCCTGCCGGACGGCGACCTCCAGCAATACTCCATGCTCGGCAGCAACACGCCCACCGCCGGGCTCGCGCTGTCGCAGTACGTGCCGCTGGCCAAGGGCGACTGGGTCGCCCAGTCAAGCGGCAACGGCGGTGTCGGCCGCAACGTCATCGCCCTCGCCAAGCACCGGGGCTTCCGGACCGTCAGCATCGTGCGCCGGCCGGAGGTGGTCGACGAACTCGTCGCCGCCGGGGCCGACGCCGTGGTGGTCGACGGACCGGACACCGTGGCGCAGATGTCCGCGGCGGTCGGCCAGGCACCGGTGCGACTCGCGATCGAGAGCGTGGGTGGTCAGATCGCCGAAAAGCTGATCGATCTGCTGGCGCCCGGCGGCACGCTGGTGCGCTACAGCGCGACCGACCAGCTCGACGGCAAGGGTGCCGACGTCGAGTTTCTGTCGACGGCCACAATGGACTTCCCGACGAAGGTCGCCCCCATCATCGCCGAGGCCGTGCCGTTGGTGACGTCCGGCGCTCTTCGGGTGCCCATCGAGGCCGTCTACGACCTCGCGGACATCAAGCCCGCCATCGCCCACCTCAAGCGCGGCGGCAAGATCCTTCTTCGTGTTGGTTGATCGCGCCCGGTGGTTGACGCCGCTCAGTCGTCCGCGGCCCGCACCGCGGCGGCGATCGGCTCGAGTCCCGCGACCAGGTCGTCGAGTTCGTCCGCGCTGAGCACGTCGTACGCCGGCGCCGCCAGTTCGTCGGTGCGGGCCTCGATTCGCTCCTTGGTCTCCCGGCCGGCGTGGGTGAACCCGCCGGCCGAGTCGACGAGGCCGCGACGGCGCAGCCCGTCGACGACGGTGGCGAGCCGGGCCTTGGGCAGGTGGTGGAGCCGGCCGAACTCCTCCGCCCGCATGCCGAGGGAAAGCGCGAGCAGGACGTGGGCCTCGGTGCCGCCGATGCCGTGGGCGAGCAGGGCGGCGTTGTGGCCGTCTCCACGATGCTCGCGCAGCAGCGTCGTCGCGTGCCAGAGCCTGGCGACCGGCTCCTGGGGTAGGTCGAGCGCGCGGAGCCCGGCGTAAAGGACTCGGCCCTCGATCGGCGCGCTGACCGCTGCCCGGGTGGCGAGGTCGGCGGTCCGCACGAGAGCTGGCGAGTCGGCGAGTTCCCCGATCATCTGCCGCAGTGCGGCGGCGCTGCTCCGCTCGCGTACGACGATCGCTTCTTGCGGGGTGATCTTTCCCCAGACCCACGGGATGTGTCGCGCCACCTCGCCGTCGGCGAAGTTGTAGAAGACCGCGTGCACCACCTCAGCCGGTGCCTGCCCCAGCGGCGCGGCCCGGCCGGCGAAGTATCCGTCCCAGTAGTTGCGCATGCCGAGAGCCAGGAACGCCTCGGTCGGCAGTTCGGAAAAGGTGACGGTGGCGATCGGCTCGATGAGCTCGAACACGCGGTGGATGGTGGCCTGCGGGTGCGACATCGCTCGGTCTCTCCTGTGGTCATGTCGGCGCCCTCGTGGGCGGCCTCTCACCCTCGCTACGAACAACGCGGCCCGGATCCGACAAGGGTTGACGCGCGGCCGGAGTGGGCCAGCGCCCAGTTGCCTAATTCCTTTAGGTTGTTGCATAGTTGTATTAGGAAGTGGGGTGGTGAGCGTGGCCCGAGCGGGTGTGACGCCGGAGCGTCTGGTGCAGGCTGGCGCGGAACTGGCCGACGAGGTCGGCTTCGACGGCGTCACTGTCTCCGCGCTCGCTCGGCGGTTCGACGTCAAGGTGCCGAGCCTGTACTCGCACGTGCGGAACTCCCGCGACCTCAAGACCCGGATCACCCTGTACGCCCTGGCCGAGCTGGCCGACCGCAGCGCCGCGGCGCTGGCCGGGCGGGCCGGACGGGACGCGCTGATCGCCCTCGGCACCGTCTACCGCGACTACGCCCGCGAGCATCCCGGGCGGTACGCCGCGGCCCGCCTGCGCCTCGACCCGCAGACCGCTGCCACCAGTGCCGGACCCCGGCACTCCCAGCTGATGCGCGCGATCCTGCTGGGTTACCGCTTGGAGGGGGCCGACCAGGTCCACGCCGTCCGGCTGATCGGCAGCACCTTCCACGGCTTCATCAGCCTCGAACTGGCCGGCGGCTTCGAGCACAGCGAGCCCGACCCGCAGGAATCGTGGGAACGGATCATGGACGCCCTCGACGCCCTGCTGCGCAACTGGCCCGCCCCGTCAACTCACACCCCGACCTTTGAAGTGGCCTCATGAGCACCTGGATCACCACACCCATCACCACCGATCTCCTGCACGGCGCCGCCGAGTGGGAACGCACCGAGCACGGCCTGCGGCCGCACCGGCTGCCGGGGTGGGCCCGCGCGCAGAGTCCCGACCCGCAACTGCACCTGGTGGAGGCCCAGCCATCCGGGGTACGGGTCCGCTTCCGGACTGCCGCGACCGCGATCGAGCTCGACGCCGTGGCCACCCGGCGCGTCTTCACCGGCCTGCCGGCTCAGCCGCCCGGCCGCTACGACCTGCTCATCGACGGCCGCCTGGCCGGGCAGGGCAGCGTGCCCGGCGGCAACATCGTGACCATCGACATGACCACGGGGAAGGCTGAACACCGGACCGGGCCGGCCGGCACGGTCTCGTTCACCGGCCTGCCGGGCACCGAGAAAAACGTCGAGATCTGGTTGCCGCACAACGAGATCACCGACCTGGTCGCTCTGCGCACCGACGCCCCGGTCACGCCGATCGTGGGAGGTGACCGCCCGGTATGGCTGCACCACGGCAGCTCGATCAGCCACGGCTCTAACGCCGCGAGCCCGTCCACCACCTGGCCGGCGCTGGCGGCAGCGCGGGGCGGTGTGGAACTGCTCAACCTGGGTCTGGGTGGCAGTGCGCTGCTCGACCCGTTCACCGCCCGCACGATGCGGGACACGGCCGCCGACCTGATCAGCGTCAAGATCGGCATCAACCTGGTGAACACCGATCTGATGAGGATGCGGGCGTTCACGCCGGCTGTGCACGGCTTCCTCGACACGATCCGGGACGGGCACCCTGCCACGCCGCTGCTCGTGATGTCACCGATCTACTGCCCGATCCACGAGGACACTCCTGGGCCTGGGGCCTTCGATCTCGAGGCCCTGCGCGAGGGGCAGGTCAAGTTCGTCGCGACCGGCGACCCTGCCGACCGCGCCGCCGGGAAGCTGACACTGCGAGTGATCCGTGACGAGCTCGCGCGGATCGTGGCCGAGCGCGCCGTTCGTGACCCCCACCTGCACTACCTGAATGGGCTTGAGCTGTATGGCGAGGCGGACTTCGCGGAGCTGCCGCTGCCGGATCGGCTGCATCCGGATGCTGCCACGCATCGCCGCATGGGCGAGCGTTTCGGACAGCTGGCGTTTGCGGAGAAGGGCGCTTTCGCCGGCGCCCGCAACGGGTGACGGGGCGGGGCCGGCGCCACCAGCGTGCTGCCGAACCGATCCAGGTGATCGCCTGACATCACGCCGTCGCGATCGGATATCCAATCGCGGCGATGTCCTTGTGCAGCCGGGCAACGGTTGCTTCCGGGTTCAAAGCCTGCACGGCGATGTCAGTGAGCGGGCGGTGCGCGACGACGTGCTCGACCGCCGTCGGGTCCAGCTCGATCCCGTAGTAGTCCTGGGCGAACTTGACGTATCGGCCGACGATGTCGTCGAGCAGGATTTCGAGCATTCCGGAGCCGTCCGGGCCGGTGTCGTCGTAGGGTCCGCGGAGCGGGGGGAACGTGATGCCGTCGCCGGCGTGCCAGCGGTCGTCACCGGAGAGCCGCCACAGCACCGCGGTGGCGACAAACTGTCCTTCCCCGTCGCCGAATGCTGGTTCCTCGATCTGCGGGCGGAACACGGCCGGGAGGCCGTCAAGCAGTCCGGGCCACAGCTCGTGGTCCGCATCGAGGTAGGGCGTCATCGACGACTCGTGATCGAACACCCGGATGAACGCGCCGTCGGCGGTGAACACGACCGCCCACTCGTCACCGCTGCCGGTGTGCATCAGTCCCGCCTCGTCGTCACCCCACGCGCGGTTGTAGGCGTAGTAGGGCCAGCCACCGTCGACGATGCGCTCCAGCACGGCGAGTGCTTTGCAGCGACCCCGCAGCACGTCGATGGAAGGCAGTTCGGCGGCGGTGTCGTACGCGGTCATCCGGTGAACCTACCCGCAGAGGGCGGTAGCGTGCTCGGGTGATGTGGAGCGTGGTGCCCGCGCCGGGGGCGGCTCAGGTCCGCGATGCTTTCGGTGTCGCGGTTGGCGAGCTGCGGCCGCATCCGGGCGGGTTCGAAGCGGATGCTTTCACCGACGGGCGCTGGTTCGTGAAACTCTGGCGTCAGCAGCCCGACAGCGACGCCGCGCTGGCGCTGACCGCTGAGCTGGCGGCCCGGGGCATCCCCGTTCCTGCGGCACAGCAAACGCTCGACGGCTCGTACACGTCGATGTGCCTTGGTCGGCGCTATGCGCTTTTTCCATTCGCCGACGGCCGCCAGGCAACCTGGGACGACGCCGATGCGATAGCGCAGGCGATGTGTGCTGTCCACGAAATCGCTGACCTCCTCCTGCCCCGCACCGACATGGACGAATGGTGCATCGCGACGCTGCGCGACCGGCGCGACCACCCGTGGATCGCCGACCGCCGCGACGAGGTCATGGCCAACGTCGATCGGCTCGAAGCGGTGATCGAAAGGGCTCGTGCGATCGACGTCACCCACGTCGTGTGTCATCGGGATCTGTTCCCGCAGAACGTTCTCGTCGACCATGACGGTCACGTCGTGGCACTGCTCGACTGGGGACTCACGATGCTGGCGCCGCGCGAGCACGACGTGTTCGCCGGCTTGTGCGGGCCCGACCCGGCGCGCTTCCTGCGCGCCTACAGCGCACAGGGGCTAGACCTCACGCACCTTGAGTACGCCCGGCTCGCCCGCTCGCTTCGTGATATTGCCGTTCGTATCGACAACGAGGTCGACCTGGACGGCATCAACACGTGGGGCTTCGACAGGTTGCGCCGAGTGGACGCCGACCTCGCGCTCGCACGACCATTTTGCGATCGCTGAGGCGGGCTATCACCGGCGGTAGTGGTGATCGACGTCAACGGCGGAGCGGCGCGGCTCAGTCCCACCAGAACGACCAGCAGGCCTGGTTCGTGAGGCTCTCGGCGTATCGGATGAGGGTGTCCGTGTTGGACTGCCACACGTTGTCGGGACAGAACGCGAAGTGTTCCGCCGCGACGTGCAGCGCGTGGTCTGCGTCGGTGGGCGGAGCGGCGATGCTGAGGTAGAGCTCGGCTGGTCCCAGGCCGACGACTCGTGCACCGAAACGTTCTTCCCAGCTGCGCAGCACCGCGCTGAACTGCGCGGTGTCGTTTTCGTAGTTCAACGGGCCACCCCACGCCAGATCGGCTGGGGCGTCGGCACCGCGGGCACTGGCACTGAGCCCGAGGCGCGGTGCGGTCAGCCACGACTCGGCGACCAGATGGTCCGCGAACTCGGCAGCCCGAACCGCGGGGTCTTCCTGCAACGTTCCGGCAGGCGCGAGCCCAGGCCACTGATCGCCGAACGGCGCCGTGACGGCCAGCTGCTCCGGCGCGCTGAGCGTGTCGTCGTCCTCATCCACCGTCGTGTGGGCGGACCACCACCCAGCCAGCAGCACGGCGGCGTCATGATCGCCCGGCCTGGACTTGATCAGACCCGGGAAGAGTTCACCGGTCGTCCAGGGGCTACCCGGGTCGTACGAAGCCCCTCCGAGCAGCAGGGGCCACAGACCCGTCTGGCCATGGCGCGCCTGAAGTGATCCCCACAGACCCGGGTCCGGACAGGTGTCGCTGATCCACAGGACCGGCTCGTCGAGGACCCCAGCGTCGGTCTCGTGCACGGCCCGCCCCGGCGGAAGGTCAAGGCTGAGGGAACCGCCGCCCGGGTCGTGTCGAAGGTACGTCAACGGATTGCGTGCCATGGGGCGCAGGGTACAGACCCGCCAAGACAATCAGGGTCAGTCGCCTCGTCGCGAGCTGTCGGTGCTGGACCCAGTTCGCTTCACGAGATCCCCGGAGAACTCGTGAACGTATGCCGAGATTGCCACATCGCGATCATCCGGTAGGACGCTGGCGAGTGCACGGATGGCGTCGGTTTCTGGCCTCGGTGCGCCACACCGGGGCATGCGGCAGGCGGGGCAAGTCAGTGACGGGCAGCCAGTGAACGTCCTCGCCTATCGCTCCGTGCGGCAAAGATGTCCGCATTCCGAACAGTGCGGATCGCACCCTTGCGAGGGCCCTAGGTAGACAACGGTGGCGCTTGTTTCCTCAGCCAGCTGAGTCGCCAGCGATCGGCCGTGCTCCCGCCATTGGTCCCACTCCGCGTCGGTTGCCGATGGAACCGGGTTCTTCGGCGGGGCGCCGGCGGTTTGCTGATGGGCATCCTGCCAATCCGCCCAGCTCTGAAGTGCTACGGCGAGTGCGGCCGTGAGCCCAAGAGCGCCGGGGCCGATGCACCCGTGCGCCTCTCTGGCCGGGTGCCCGCCGTGGGCTGGCAGGCTGAACCAGCCCCACACCGGGAAGGCTCCGCAGTCGCCGCGTACATCGAGCCGCCGACCCGCGAGACGCCCACGCGGACAGGCGGGCGCATGCAGAAGAGGGTCTCCCGTGGACTCCATCGAAGAACGGTAGCCGACACCCCGCACCGGACGTTCGCGACGCTTGAACCCGCGCCATTGCGTCAAAGGACGAGTTTCATCCGCGGGGCCGAGGTCTTCGTGAAGCCGAGCTTTTCATAGAGGCGCTGGCCCTCCGGCGTGGCGCTCAGGTCGACACCGCATCCGCGGGGGGCTCGCCGAGCAGGAGCGCGGCGACGGCCTCTGGGGCTTCGTGCATCGCGTCGTGGCCGGTTGGGAGGTCGTGGACCTGCCAGTCGGGATCGGCGTCGAGTCGGGCACGCAGGTCTGCGAAGGGTGTTCTGCTCCATCCGGAGCAGTAGATGAAGTCGCGGCGGCGGACCTGTGTGAGCGTGCCGGTGAGCCGGACCGTTTGCAGGAACGAGGCGAGGGGGTGGGGACGGCGGCGGGGATCGCCGCCGTTTGGCGGCTGGACGGCGTAGCCGGTGGCCGCGGCGCCGGCGGCGAACACTTCTCGGAAGTATTCGTTCGTTGAGGACCAGCACGACTCGCCGTCACGCGGTACGTAGGCGTCGAGATGTACGAGTCGTGAGATCCGGCCGTTGGCGCGATCGGCTGCGGCGGCGATCACCATCCCGGCGTAGCTGTGGCCGACCAGCGTCGCGTTGGTGATATCGGCGCGGTTGAGGAGCCGCAACACGTCGTCGGCGTGGGTGTCCAGGTTGGCGGTCGCGACCGTCGCGTTGTCGTCGGCTGGCCGTAGACCGGTCAGGGTCAGGGCGTGAACCGTGTGACCGGCACGCTCCAGTAGCGGAACTACCGCCTCAAACGACCAGGAGCCTTTCCAAGCGCCGGGCACAAGGACGAACGTCGCCATGTGTTTCTCCTTCTTTCCCAAGCCGCGCGGCTGAACCTCCGCGTGGGGAAAGTGTCGCCAGATCACGGGATGGCTTGCTACCGATACGTTGCCAGCCGATACCCGTTCGCCGCCAATGAGGTCACAAAGCGACCCACGCGGTTGATCCACGGGCCGTTCATGTCGATGGCGTGCGGTCGCGCCTTCCACGCCTGGCCAGGAGTCCGTTCGGGCGCACCGACAGGACCGGTGACGGGCGTGCCGCGTGCCGAGCGAGGATCTCGTTCGCGGCGAGCAGGCCCGACGAGGCGGCGCGTTCCATCAGCGCGCACGGGAAGGGCATGCGAACCCAGTCGCCGGCGAGGTAGAGGCCGGCGACGTCGGTCTGGACGGACGGGCGGGTGGTGTCGCTGCCCAGGTCGAAGGCGGGGGCGTCGTGTCCGACCCGGTGGTCGCTGTCGACTATCGACAGGTTGCGCATCTCCGGCCAGATCGTGGTGAGTTCCGCGTGCATGCGATCGGCCAACGTCGCGGCGTCGACCTGGGTCGGTGCCGCGTACGCGTGAAGTTCCAGGACGCTTCCGCCGGTGCGGGCCGCCCATTGACCCGATTCCCGTTCGGCCCGGTGGTAGAGGGTGACGGAGTCGAGGGTGGCTTCCCCCGAGATGCTCGTGAACGGGGCGCGGTCGGCCGCGACGTCGCCGTCCAGCCAGATCCGGGCAACCGCGTACGGTGCGGCGGTGCGCAGCGCGGCGACCCGCGCGGCGAACCGGGGGCTGGTGCGCACGACGTCTGGTGACGCGGCGACGATCTCGCGCGCTGCGGCGGGGTCGACAGCCAGCACGACGTGCTCGGCCGCGATCCGCGAGCCACCCGTGAGGCAGACCTTCCAACCTGGCTCGAGGTGATCGACCGGTGAATCCGTGCGCACATCCGCGCCCAACGCGGTCAACCGTGCCGCCAGCGGTGACCAGATCGCGGTCTCGTAGTCGCTGTCGGGGGCGTCCATATCCAGACCTTCGGGATTGCGAAGGAAATAGAAGTGGAACTGCATGATCATCTCTGCTGCCGACATCTCGGCCTGATGGTTGAAGAAGGAGTGGGCGAAGACGTCGAACAGCATCGCGCGCGCCCGTTGGGGAAGGCCCAGACTGTCGAGGAAGGTCGCGGCGGACATCGAGTCGAAGAGCCGGTAGGTCTCCTCGCGGCCGAACGCGAGCAGGGGGAGGGCGGCTCGGCTGTCCATCTGGCGCAGGTCGCGCCACCGCAGGCTCGGCGACCGGGCGAGCAGGGACAGGAGGTTGATCGGCGGCATACCGAACAGGCCCGTGAAATCCTCTTCGGGCCACTGGCGTGAAACGACGGGATAGCGGCCGAGCGGGCGCAGGAATGCCAGTTCCGGGTCGACGCGGCGCAGAACGTTCCGCCAGTTGTAGTACTGGCGGAAGAATCCGTGGAATCCATGCTCGACCACCTGCGACGAGCCATCGCGAAGTCGTTTTGGCCACGTGGTGAGGCGACCGCCCAGTCGGTGCCCGCGTTCGAGCAACGTCACGGCCATGCCACGTTCGGCGAGCGTCAGTGCCGCCGTGACACCGGCTATGCCACCACCGATGACCACCGCCGTAGCGCGTCGGTCGACGGAATAGCTCAGGCCGTTTCGGCTGGTGTCGAACCGGTGGGGAGCATTGCCGGTGATCCGGCGAAGAAACGTCGACCGCTTGGCCATGCCGCTGACTCCCGGCCTCTTTGTCGATGATCGGCGGTCAAGCGCGCGGCCGCAGGGTCATGGAGCCTGGCGTCCACTTGCTCGTCCCGTGCGATCGAGACTGCCACGTCGCTGCCCGCCGCGCAGCGGTGGCGCGCGCTCGCGGCCAGATCGGCAATGCGTCCGGAACGGGACGCCGCCGAAACTCCGGTCGCTCTACGCTGCCCGGCATGGAACGAGGCAGGACCTGGCTGCGCGGCCCGATGTCGCTGGGTCGCCACGTCGCGGTCGTTCTGCTCGCCGCGGTCTTGGTGTTCGTCATAGCGGCCGCGGCGCTCTGGCTCGCGGTCGGTGCACCCCGCCTGCCTCAAGGCGCGGCCTTCACGGTCACCAACCAGCTTGAGTTGATCAAACTTGCGCTGGCGGTCGTGGCCGGGGTCGGCGGCGTGGTGGCACTGGTCGTGGCATATCGGCGGCAGGCAGTGGTCGAGAAGGAGAACGAGCGTGCCGTGGCGGCCGCCCGCCGAGACGACACGCGTCTGTTCAACGAGCGGTTCGGCAGCTCGACGACCCAGCTCGGCCACGAGCGGCCGGCGGTCCGGGCCGCCGCCGTCTACGCGGTCGCCGGCCTGGCCGACGACGCACCGAGCCAGGAGCTACGCCAGACCTGCGTGAGCGCGTTGTGCGCCTACCTGCGGCTGCCGTATGAGCCGGACCCGTCGGCGGCCGGCTGGATCGCGGGGGAGGACGAGATCCGCCGGGCGATCATCGGTTCGATCCGGGCCCACCTCGCGCCTGGTCCGCTACCGAGCTGGAACGGCTGCTCGTTCAACCTGCGCAACGCGGTGCTCGACGCGATCGGGCTGCCCGGCATCCACCTGACCGACGGCACCCACCTCAACTTCACCGGTTGCCGGGTCGTCGGCGGCGCGGTCGACCTGCGCGGTGCCCGGCTCGCCGGTGGCCGGATGACGTTCACCGGCCTCGAACTTGTCGCAGGTGCCCGGTTCGTGTTCGACGGTGCGGTGGCCGAGGGGACGCGGTTCGAGGGCGACCCGCTCCCGGCCGACGTAGCAGCGTTCCTCGCCGGATGAGCTGGCTCGTGAGCCCGGCACGGTTATGGACGTGCGGTCGCGATGATCTGGTCAGTATCAATTGACGGATCTATGAGTATCTTGGCGTGCGTGCCGGGCTTCGCCAGCGCCGTGAAGGCGGTCGCGACGGCGGACAACCCAACGCGTCCGGTCACGATGGGGGAGACCTCGAGGGTTCCGTCGGCGAGCGCGTGGAGACTGTCGCGGAACTCCAGCGGTGAGTATCCGACGACGAACCTGAGGTCGAGTTCCTTGTTCACGGCGAGCGCGGGTCGGAAAGCGTCGGCGCCCATGCAGACGCCGACCACGACGATCCTTGAGTGCAACGGCGCTGCGGCGACAAGGCTGTCGATCATTCCGGTTACGCCGACGCACTCGAACACGACCGGGCGTTTCGGCCGGGTCGCGCCGATCCGGTCCAGCAGTCGCCACGCGGCCCACCGACCCAATGGCAGCCGTGCCATGCCCTCGAGGGCGTCGATGCCGGCGTTGTATTCGCTGGGCATCGCGGTCACGAACCCGCGGTCGGCGCACGCGTCCCACGGCGACTCGGTGGCCGGGTCGACGACGATGTCGGCGCCGCAGCGTGTGGCCAGGGACCGTCGGCCGGCGGAGAGGTCGCTGGCCACCACCGTCGCGACACCGCGTGCCTTGAGCACGGCGATCACGGCGAGGCCCACGGGGCCGCAGCCCAGCACGATCGCGACATCTTTTCTGGTCATCTCGGCCCGGGCGACGGCGTGCCAGGCCACCGCCACCGGTTCGGTCAGCGCGGCGAGGTCCGGGCCGAGCCCGGTGGGCACGGGTAGCGCCAATGCCTCCTGCACCACGACGTACTCGGCGTATCCACCGGGCGCGTCGGCTGACAGCCCGATGCCATCGACCTGGCGGTCCCGGCGAACGAGCGGGATGGCCACCACGGGCGTGCCCGGCTTTATCCGGCCGGCGGTCGCCGGACCGCGGTCGACGACCTCTCCGTAGAGCTCGTGGCCCAGCACCACGCTCTCGTGCGAGCGCAGGTAGCGCGGATAGCCGCACAGCTCGAGCACGTCGGCCAGCTCGTCGGCGTGGTGCCGGGCGTGCAGGTCCGAGCCGCAGATTCCACATCGGACGACCTTGAGCAGTAGCTGACCAGGACCGGGTCGCGGCGTGGGGAGGTCGGCGAGGTCGAGCCGCCCGCCCGTGAGAGTCACCGCCTTCATCGGGCATCGGCTGACTGCCGTCGTCCCGTTGTCAGGCGGTAGGCATCGGCTCTCCAGCGCACGGCCTGGCGCCGGTAACGGAAGGTCCAGTCGGGGTAGATGGTGGCGTTACGGCCGTTGGCGTCCTGGTAGAACGTGCGGCAGCCGCCCACCTCCCAGACCGTGGTCGCCATCCGGCGGTCGATGTCGGCGTTGTAGGCGTCGTACACCTGCTGGGTCACCTCGATGGTCGTCGCGCCGGACCGGTCGAGCGCGCTGATGGCGTTCTTCACGTGTTCGGCCTGGGCTTCGATCATGTAGACCATCGAGCTGTGCCCAAGGCCGGAGTTGGGGCCGAGCAGCATGAAGTAGTTGGGAAAGCCGGGCACGGACACGCCGAGGTAGGCGCGCGGTGATCCCGCCCAGACGTCGTTGAGCGGTGTGCCGGCGCGGCCGTGGACCTTGTCGGCGAACGGCATGTCGGTGACGTGGTAGCCGGTGCCGAAGATGATCGTGTCGACCTCGCGTTCGATGCCGTCGGCGCCGACGACACTGTGCTCGCGGAGCTCGGCCAGGGCGTGCGGCACGAGCTCGACGGAAGGCTTCTGGAGAGCCGGATACCAGGTGTTCGACGGTAAAATCCGCTTGCAGCCGAGGGTGAAGTCCGGCGTGACCGCCTTCCGTAGCGCCGGATCGCCGACCTGCCGTTCCATGTGCCTGCGCACGGGACCCTCGAGCATCCGCATGAGCCTGGGTCGCTTGGCCATGCCGAGGACGAACGCTTCCTTGGCGGCGTACACCTTCGCGCGTTGGATCTTCTGGCGGATCGGCCGGGACCGGAAGGCGTGTCGCTCGGCGTCGGTGATCGGTCTTTTGTCGTGCGGTGTGATCCACGGGGCGCTGCGTTGGAACACGAACAGTCGGCCGACCTCGTCGGCGATCTCCGGAACGTATTGGATGGCCGAGGCGCCGGTTCCGATGGACGCCACCCGTTTGCCGGCCAGGTTGTAGCTGTGGTCCCAGCGGGCCGAGTGCATGATCTTGCCCGCGAACCGGTCGATGCCCGGCACGTCGGGAAACTTCGGCTCGGTCAGCGGGCCGACGGCGCTGACCAGCACCGAGGCCGTCCACTCTCCCTGACTGGTCGAGACGTGCCAGCGTTGGTCGCCGTCGACCCAGCGCGCCGCCGTGACCTCGACGTTGGCGCGCAGGTGCGGACGCAGCGCGAACCGGTCGACGCAACGCCGCAGATAGTCCTGGATCTCGGGCTGGGGTGAGTAGGTCGAGGACCAGTCCGGGTTGGGCGCGAACGAGAACGAATACAGGTGTGACGGGACGTCGCAGGTGCAGCCCGGATAGGTGTTCGACCGCCACACTCCGCCGACGTCGGGTTCCCGTTCGAGGATGACGAAGTCGGTGCGTCCGGACAGCCGCAGGGCTCGCCCCAGTGCGATGCCGGAGAACCCGCTGCCGATGATCAGCACGTCAATGTTCCGCGCGGTCATGCCGCGGCCTCGCCGGCGAGCATCGTTTCGCGGTCGCCCTTGACGAAGCGGGCGGCGAGGAACATGCCGAGGGCGGCGACGGCGAACGCGGCGGGAACGGCGATCATCATCGCCGTCTGCAAGCCCTGCGCTTCCGCGTCGGCGGAGGACGAGGACCCGGCCGCCAACGCGTCGCTGAGCATGCCGACCACGATCGGCCCGCCGGCGCCGCCCAGCAGGTATCCGATGGCGAACATCAGGCCCAGCGCCCCCGATCTCTGTTCGGGTCGGATGACGTCCGCCAGGACCGGAACCGCCGCGGCCAGATAGACGATGCCGAGCAGGTAGCCGAGGCTGAGGAACAGCACCAACTGCCACAACATCCGCGGGCCGGCCACGAGTCCGGCGAGGGCGAACACGGCGGCGGCGCCGAGGCTGACGGCGGCAACCCGCACCCGCGCCGCTGGGGAGCGCCTGGCTGCTCCGTCGAGCACGCGGCCGCCGAGCAGGAGCCCGATCAGGCCGGTGACGCCGATGACGACTCCGCCGACCAGGCCTGCGGCGACCAGTTCGAGGCCGTAGTAGCGCTGCAGCACGGGGGTCAGGAAAGTGCCGATGGCGTACGCCGCGAAGTTGTAACCGGCGAACGCGAGGATCAGGCCGTACATCGAGCGGACCTTCAGCAGTGACCGCAACGAACCCGCGCGCGTGGCGGCGGCCGTGACGGTGATCGGGTCGGCCGCCCCGCGCCTCGGTTCGCGGATCCGCAGCACGAGCAGCGCCACGATGACGCCGGGAACGGCCGCGATCAGGAACGGCGCCCGCCAACTGTCGAACGCCTCCGCGAGCGCACCCGCGGTGAGGAAAGCGAGCAGCGTGCCGATCGGGAAGCCGAGCATGAACAGGGCATTCGCCCGGGAACGTCGCTCGCTCGGATAGAGGTCGGCGAGCAGCGACCCGGTCGCCGGCGCGTAGCTGGACTCCCCGACACCGACACCGACGCGCGAGGCCAGAAAGCCCCAGAAGTTGGTCAACACGCCGCCCGCCGCGGTGAACACACTCCAGACGAACAGGCCCCAACCCGCCACGGTACGACGCGCCACCCGGTCGGCAAGGCGGCCCAGCGGAACGCCGGCGATGGCGGCGACCAGGACGAAGGCCGACGCCAGAATGCCGACCTGGGTGTCGTCGAGGCCGTACTCGTCCTTGATCGGCTCCAGCACGACCGACGGCAACGCACGGTCGTAGAAGTTCAGGAGATTGCCGATGAACAGCAGCGCGAGCACGTAGCCCGCCGACGAGCGGGACCGCGGCGCGTCGACCGCGGGCTCTCTGACAGAACGTGACACCGTGGGCGCCCTTTCTCTCGTAGCCAGCGACAACTTCGCCATGAGGTGCGTCACAGTGTCGTGCCGCGGAGGTGCCATGGACTACGGAGCGAACGCCAAGGTCTCCGCCGCGACTTTGTTCTCCGGAACAAATACGCTCTGTCGATGACGAGCGCGATCCCCACGGCGTGGCCGCCGCGGCGGCGGATGCCGGACCTGGCCACCCTCGACGAACCGACCCGCCATCTGGTGACGACGGCCGTCGAGCGGTTGCGCGCCAAGCAGGACGCCTTCGGTGCCCGGTTCCTCGCCCTGGCCCGTGCACATCTGCCCGGCTACGACGTGCTCACCGACGAGGAGATCCGCGCCAGTGCACAGCAGTTCATGGACACCCTCGTCGCGGAGCTGTCCGCACTCCGGGTGCCCGACGGCGCGCTGCGTGGCCTGCTCAACACGTTCGCCGTGGAGCGCGCGGGCCGCGGGATCCCACCCGAGGTGCTGGCCGTCGGCTACCAGATGGGCTCCCGCGAAATGCTCGCCCTGCTCGACGAAGTGGGCGTCGACGTCGGTCTGCCGCCTGAGCTTCTGCTCGCGATCCACGACAGCACCTGGGAGTTCTCCAACGAGGCCGCGTCGATGTTCGCCCGCGTCCAACACGACCTCGCGCTCGAGCGGGCGCAGTTCGACGCCGAACGCCGGTCCACCTTCGCCAGCGGCGTCCTCGGCGGAACGATCCCCGCGGAACAGATCAACCGCGACGCCCACCTGTTCGGACTTGACCCGCGGTCACTACACGTTCCTCTCGCCGCGCGTGCCGCGTCGCCGGTTGCCGCCGACGCGGTCCGTCGCGCCATCGCCTCCGCCCTGCACATGCCCGCCGACCGGCTGCTCTTCGCCGAAGTCGGCGCCAGCCTGGGCTTCATCGCGCCGAGCTCGCCGGAGCGCATCGCCGGACACCTCGTCGCCGTCGGCCTGCCCGTCGCATTGAACGACCTGCACAGCGGGTTCGCCGAGGCAGTGCTGGCGTTGGAGACAGCGGAATGCTTCGCGCTGACGGGCATCGTGCGACTGGCTGACCTCGGACCCCGACCCCTTGTCCTGTCGGCCCCACGGACCGCTGACCGCCTGTCCGCACGACATATGCGAGCACTCGACGGTCAAGGCCGCGCCAACCACGACATCGAACAGACCGCTCGGGTCTACCTCGAATGCGATCAGCGGGTACGCGAGACTGCCGGCCGGCTGGCGGTCCACCAGAACACCGTGCGATACCGCGTCCGTCGGTTCGAGGAGCTCACGAAGCTCGACCTCAAGCGCACTGAAGATCTGGTGACCGCGTGGTGGCTACTCAACCGTCGCGCGGTGAACCCTCCCGGCTCCTAGTCGAAAGCCGTCGTTATTTCGTCATCGTCCAACTCGGATGATCAGCCGAGCGTACTCACCTGTTCTGGCTAATTGGCCATTGATCCGGAGTCGTCGATCTGGTGCGATCCGTTCGCACACCGATCTTGCAGACCCATCCCTTTGACACCGGAGACGGTTATGTCCTTCACTGAGTCGCTCAAGTCTGTCTTTTCCCAATACGTTGGATTCTCCGGGCGCGCTCGCCGGTCCGAGTACTGGTGGTTCGCGCTCTTTGCCATCCTCCTCAACGTCGTAGCCAGGATCCTCGACAGCGTCCTGTTCGACACCAGCACCGCATCCACGGGCATCTTCGGCATCATCGTCGGCCTGGCGCTGTTCCTTCCGGGGCTGGCGGTCGCGGTGCGCCGCCTGCACGACACCGACCGCACGGGTTGGTGGGTGCTGATCGGGCTGGTGCCGCTCGTGGGTGCCATCGTCCTGCTGGTGTTCATGGTCTCGGACAGCAAGCCCGGAGCGAACCGTTTCGGCGCCAGCCCGAAGGAGCAGGCGGTCGGCGCGCCGGGCTTCGCGTGACGATCGCCGACTGACTGGCGGTTGGTGTGCTGGCCCATCCCGGCCAGCCACCACCCCGGGCGCCTCGCGCCGATCGCCCGTCGCTGCCGATCCGGTCGGTGGTCCAAATTGGATCAGGTGCGCTCGGCGCGGGCCAGGTTGGCGGCGAGTTGGTCGGCGGTCTGGTGCGCCACGGTGTAGGCGGGATCGCCGTCGCGGTCGAAGCGCCAGCTCGTGTCGAGGCCGCCGGAGCTCACCGTGTCGTAACCGAACTCGTCGTAGAACGCGGTAATGAACGCGATGGCCTCGGGGTAGTCGCTGGCCGTCGCGAGTGCCCGCCGGTTGGGTGTGCCCTTGGGCGTGCCATCGGTCGTGATGTCCGGTGCCAGGATGAGATTGAACGCCTTGACGACCTTGCTCTCGGGCAGGTGCTCTTGGAGCAGGCCGGAAACCGTCGCGGTGCCGTGGTCGATCGCGTCGATGTGGCCATCGCGGTCGGCGTCGTAGTTGTTCGTGTCAACGACGAACTTGCCGGCGAGCTGTTCGGCAGGCACCTGTTCGTAGTTCTTGAGCGGCACGGCGACCACGGCGAAGTCCGCTGCCGCTGCCGCTTCAGGTGCGGTGGCCGCCCGGGCGGACGGGCCGAGCTCGTTAACCAGCTCGGTGAGCGTTTCCGGGCCACGCGAGTTGCTGATCACGACGTCATAGCCGCGCCGCACGGCTCCGCGGGCGATCTGGCTGCCGATCTGTCCGGCGCCGATCATTCCAATCGTCGTCATGCTGAGACCTCCATGTCCAGACTAGGTAGCCGGCGGTGGCGTTTTGGGTGATCCCGCGGGCGACGCTTGAATAGAAAGGCGCACGCCGCACCACATCGTCGAAGGAGACCTAAATGTCCACCTGGTTGATCACCGGATGCTCCACCGGACTGGGCCGGGCGCTGGCCGAAGCCGTCCTCGACGCCGGCGACCAGGCGGTCATCACCGCCCGCAGCGCCGCGTCGGTCGAGGACCTGGCCGGCAAATACCCGAACACCGCACTGGCGCTGGCCCTGGACGTGACCGACCAGGAGCAGATCACCGACGTGGTACGCCGGTCCGAGGCCCGGTTCGGCGGCGTCGACGTGCTCGTCAACAACGCCGGGTACGGCTATCGGGCAGCGGTCGAGGAAGGCGACGACGCGGACGTGCAGCGGTTGTTCGCGACAAACTTCTTCGGCCCGGTCGCGCTGATCAAGGCCGTGCTGCCGGGCATGCGCGCCCGGCGCGGTGGAGCGATCGTCAACGTCTCGTCGATCGGCGCCCGCATGTGCCCACCGGGCTCCGGCTACTACGCGGCCGCCAAGTCCGCGCTGGAAGGGATGACCGGGTCGCTGCGCAAAGAACTCGAGCCGCTCGGGATCACCGCGATGGCGGTCGAGCCGGGCGCGTTCCGCACGGACTTCTCCGGTCGGTCGTTGACCCAGTCGGCAACCGTGATCGCCGACTACGCCGGCACCGCGGGCAAGCGCCGCAAGGAGGTCGACACCGTGCACGGCACCCAACCGGGCGACCCCGCCAGGGCCGCCCGCGTGCTCATCTCCGCCGTCAACTCCGACCGGCCGCCCGCACTTCTGCTGCTCGGCACCGACGCGGTCACCGCCTTCAGCGGCGTGCTCGACGCCCAGCGGGCCGAACTCGACTCCTGGCGCCAGCAGAGCACGAGCACCGACCTCACCGCTTGACGGCGCCCGTACCCGAAACGATTGAAGATCATGGAGTGGGGCCGAGCCAGAGGAACGAGTCATGGCGAACCTTCTGCACGAGGCGCGCCGACAACACCGTGAGTGCGGCACCGGCCAGCCAGCCCAGCCAGTAGAGGGACGAAGCGAGCGATGGTGTCAGGCTGGCCAGGTGTGGCAGCGAACCCAAGGTCGCCAGGATGCTGATGCCAGGAAACGAGATGAACAACGGGTTGAAAGGATGATGTCGCCGCGGAATGGCCCGGTGCGATCGTAGCCATTCTTCCCAACCCAGGCCGCCCTCGACGCGAGGGCTCAGCTCGGACCTTATGTAGGTAGCGATGCTGAGACAGGCGTAGCTGTGCGCGACATGGCGTCCGGCGAGCATGAAGGTAATCAGCGGCAGGATCAGAAGCACCGCCGACCGTCCAGGGCTTGATAATGCAAGGCTGAAGACCGCTCCGGAAACCGTCAATTGGATGGACAGGAGCTGCTGGGTGTTCGTCTGGCGACCCATGATCTCGGCACGCAGCGCGTTGAACTCGGCCAATGCCGATTCCTGCCCCAGCGCTGTGTCCTCGGACATGCGATCCCTCTCCGGCGCTGGCGGCTAGGTCGGAAGGCCTTTCTGAATGATGGGGCGTGCAGGCGAACAACCAAAGAGTCGCAGGACAAGCACTCAGTCGAAAGTCCATGATTTTGCACCGGGACCGGTCTTGTCGCAGTCCTGGGTGGACCGCGGTTATCCTGACCGCATGTGCCGGTACGCCGAGACCCCCTACAAGGTTCACTACGTGTGTGTGCCGTGCCGCAGCAGCAGCAAGCAGCCGTGGGACGGGGTGGCGCATCCGTGTACCCGCTGCCGTGCACCCATGGTGCTCGCCGGCCACGACTTCGCCGCTCCGAGGCGCCGGGACGCCTCGGGCTGGACCGCCGTGGCGGCCGTGCTTGCTGCGGGACTGCGCTACGAAGGGTTCGAGGTCTGCGGCTGCGGGCGCGAGCCGAAATTCCGGCCGCGTAGCAGCGCACAGGTGCGCCAGCGCCGCCGACTGGCCGTCCGTCGCGGCATCCCGATCGCGGACATGCTGGCGACCCGCGATCCCTATGGCGCTTCCTGAGGCCTTCCTTGCGCGCCTTGGCGATGCTGACTGATGGCGCGCCGAGCCCGGCGCGGAAGCACCGCCGGGCTCGGCGCGCTGGTTCAGTGGCTGCTGTTGGTGGCCCACCGGGGCGTCAGCTTGCCCGTGGGCGCCTGCTGGTAAATGATAAGGTTGCCGTCTTCCTGGACAGCCAGGATGGCGTCGGCGAAGCAGCAGGTGTCGGTTGCCGCCACCGGCCAACCCCAGTCGTCGTACGCGACGAGGTTGCCGTCGAAGCCCTGGAAGCCGTAGTGCGCTGCGTTGTTGAAGACCCGCGACGACCGCCAGCTCATCGCCCACCGGGCGACGCGCCTCTCGTCGTAGAGGACGAGGTTGCCGTCCGGCTGCATCTCGAGCCGCGCCAAGCCGATCTGGCAGACCTCGCCGCTCCACAGTGAACCCTGGCGGACGAACCAGGCCTTGACACCGAAGGCCGTGGTCAATTCGATGGCGGTGTCGTAGACGTTGAACATGCAACTCGGGGTGTAGTACGCCACGGACGCGGCGGCCGGCGAGGCCACGCCGGCCATCGACGCGACCACTGCGATCGCGGTGGCAGCGGCGACCCGGAGGCGCAGGCCTCTCCGGATGC
The DNA here is from genome assembly GCF_003387075.1 of Asanoa ferruginea. NCBI lineage: Bacteria > Bacillati > Actinomycetota > Actinomycetes > Micromonosporales > Micromonosporaceae > Asanoa > Asanoa ferruginea. The sequence continues at coordinate 7,631,843 of NZ_QUMQ01000001.1, read as the reverse complement.
CGCCCCTGGTGAAGCGGCGCGCCGACGGCGCGTGACCGGATGCCTGGACAGAAGGCGGATTCGCGTGGGGCATGATTCTCCTTCTCGGGGTAGCTGATGGAGGCGCTCAGCCAGGCAGGTTTCCGCCCAGATTCTGGTTGTAGACCCACTGCCCGGAGCCGAAGTTGAACGCCCAGTACCGCAGCGTCTGGTCGGCGCCCTCGGCGAAGACCTGGAGGTTTCCATCACTGGACGTCGTCGTGGCGATGACGTCGCCGATCACGTTGCCGCCCATGGCCTCGTTCGTGACGGTCCAGGAGCCGCGCGGGAAGTCGAACGCCCAGCGCTTGAGCGTGCCGTCGTTACCGCGAGCGAAGACCTGCAGGTTGCCGTCGTTCGACGACGTGGCCGCCGGCGTGGCGGTGATAAGACCGCCGAGGCTCTCATTCCCCGACCACCTACCCAAACCGAAGTTGTACGCCCAGTGCCGGAGGGTCTGGTCACTGCCACGCGCGAAGACCTGGAGGTTCCCGTCGCTGGAGGTGGTGACCGTCGGGCTGCTACTCAGCGAACCGCCGAGGTTCTCGTTGAGCTGCCAGCCCCCGCCGCGGAAGTTGAAAGCCCAGTGGCGCAACGTCGCGTCCCCGTCGCGGGCGAAGACCTGGAGATTGCCGTCGCTGGAGTTGGTGGCCACCGGATTGCTACCGAGGTTGCCACCGAGGTTCTCGTTGGACAGCCAGCGGCCGAGTCGAAAGTCGTAGGACCAGTGCCGCAGCGTGTTGTCCGATCCCCACGCGAACACCTGGAGATTGCCGTCGCTGGAGTTGGTGGCGGTTGGGCTACCGATGATCGAGCCGCCGAGACTCTGGTTCGAGATCCACCCACCGCCGTTGAAGTCGAAGACCCAATAGCGCAGGGTGCCATCGGTGCCGCGGGCGAACGCCTGCAGGTTGCCGTCCGAAGACGTCACCGTCGCCACGGCACCGGAGACGGAGCCGCCGAGGTTCTCGTTCAAGGCCCAGCGGGAGTTGGCGAAGTCGTAGGCCCAGTGCCGCAGCGTCCGGTCAGCACCGACCACGAACTCCTGTAGGTTGCCGTCCTTGGAGTTGTTCGCCGATCCTGCCACCGGTGCCCGGTCGACGATGTACTTGTAGCGCTTCGGCGTGTAGTTGCGCCAGTTGAAGTTGGTCGGCACGCCTTCGATGGTGTTGTCCGCCGATCCGGTCTCCTGGATCACGACAACCTTGCTGTGCGCGGTATCGGCCCATCGCACGAAAATCGCGACGTGGCTGCCGTCGGAGGTGCCGTCGTGATACAGCAAAGCGTCACCGGCGCGCAGATCGGCGGCCGCGATCGTGTAGCTCGCGGAGCCGAGGTTGCCGGTCCACCAGTCGGCGCCGTCGCCACCCAGTCCCCAGGCCATGCTCACCATGCCCGAACAGTCACGGCGGTAGCTTCCGTACGCGTTGGAGTGGCAGCCGTTCTGGCTGTACGGCGTCTTGCCGATCCAACTTCGGGCCCGGGCGACAACGTCGGCGCGCGAGGTCCATTTGCTCGAACCGTTGGCGCCGCAGCGCAGATCCTGTGCCACCGCTGACGAATCGGCGTAGTAGCTTCCGTCCGAACCGGATGGTTGAGCGTGGGCTGGCCCTGCGGCGAACGCACCGGCCAATGCGACGACCGCCAACAGTACGGCGCCGAGCGATATGCGGGAGCGGAACGGCTTGGGTACGGGCATCGGGTGTCCTTCCAGGTTTAGGGATACGCCGGCCGCCCGTGTGCCACCGCGCGGTCGGCGTGGTCAGCCTCCGGCGGCGATCTATTCAGGACCTATTGGTGGGCGTCCTCATAGGCGCGGCGCAGCTGACCGAGACAGAGCCGCCTCAACAGCCAGCCGCACCCGAACACGGCCCATGCACACCACTGGCGCCAGCCGGCGCAACTATCCGAATCTGCTCGTGCGGGAACCGCGCTCGGGATCGGCTGCGAGTGGTGAAGAATGGTGGATGTCATGGGAATGGACGCGCGCCGTCTTCGGCGCGGCGAGTTGGAGCCGCTGGCAGACCTCATGGCGCAGGTCGGACTGGCCGGGCGGTTCAGCGGTGAGGCGACCATTTTCGGGTCGGATCCGGTCATCCGCTCGCCGCACCGCCTCGCGGAGGCGTCCTGCACCGCACACCTGTTGATCGCCGCCGCGGGCGCGGCGATCTGGGAGCACCGCGGCGGCGAGCCCACCGACATTTCGATGGACGTCGTCCACGGTCTGCATCATCTGCACCCGACCCATTTCGTCGAGCAGGCCGGCTACTCCAGCAACGTCGGAGCCGAGTTCGTGCAGGTCAACGGCGTTTTCCCGACCCGCGACGGCCACCACGTGATGCTCGAGGCGGGGCCGCCCTACCAGAAGCTGCTCAACGGCTACCTCAACTTCTTCGACTGCGGCAACAACAAGAGGTCCTTCGCCCGCGAGGTCGCCACCTGGGACGCGGACGATCTGGTGCAGGCACTCTCGGACGCCGGACTCCCGGCCTGCCGGGCCAGGACCCGTGCGGACTGGCTCACCCACCCGCAGGGTCAGGCGCTCGCCGCGGTGCCACAGATCGAGATCGTCAAGCTCGCCGATGGCGACCCGGTTCCCTTCGCGGACAACCCGATCTCACCCCTGGATGGCGTACGCGTGCTCGACTTCACACACGTGTTGGCGGGCCCCCGTAGCGCCCGGACGCTCGCGGAGTACGGCGCCGACGTACTCCACATCAGCTCGCCGTGGTTCGCCGACTCGCTCGCGCAGCACCTCGGCGTCGACGCCGGCAAGTACGACGCCTACCTCGACCTGCGCTCCGACGACGACCTGGCGACGATGCGCCGGCTGGCCGCGACAGCCGACGTTTTCGCCTGCACCTACCGCCCCACCGTCATCGAGCGTTTCGGCCTGGGGCCGCAAGCGCTGGCCGCCGCCAGCGAACGCGGGATGGTCTACATGTCCGCCAACGCCTACGGCCACGCGGGCCCATGGGCGCGCCGGCCCGGGTTCGACCAGAACGGCCAGGTGACGTCAGGGTTCGCGCTGGAGGAAGGCCAGGGCGGCCCACCGAAGTTCTCTCCCGTCTTCTACGTGGCCGACCTGATCACCGGCTACTGCGCCGCCGCCGGAATGATGGCGGCCCTGCTGCTGCGCGCCACGGAGGGCGGCTCCTACCAGGTGAAGCTGTCGTTGACCCGCAGTGTCATGTGGGTCCAGGATCTCGGCCTGCTCGACGTGAGGACCCAGGACGAGGTCCCCGAAACCGACACCTACCCGGCGGAGACGTTCTCCGTCGACACCACCTACGGTGCCGTGACCTTCCTGGCTCCGGCGGTCACGTTCACCAACCTGACCCTGCCCGCAGCCGACCGCTTGGTGCCATACGGCGCCGACCCGCCGGCATGGCCGTCGGCCTGATCCTCTACCACAGCCGCTGGGTTGAAGCCGTCCGGCCAGGTGGTGGTCTCGTCAGCTACTACGCGGCCAGAGTGGAGTGCCGCAGGACAGCACGGGTGAGGTCGAGATCTTCCAAGTCGGCCGCCCGCAGGTCTACATCCTCCAGCAGGGACACCGCGCCGCCGACGATCATCAGGCGGCGGCCGAGAACCGCTAGTGCTGTGCCCACGTCGTCGGGCAGAGCGCCCTGGAGGCGGGCCCGGTCCAGGGCCAGTTCCTCCTCGGGGCGCACCGGTGGCCAGGGCGCGCGTTGACGAACGCTGTGATCAGTGCGCGCACGTGGCCGCGGTGGCGTGGGGAGAGCTGTTCCAGGGCGTACATCCCACCGTGGCGCACCGAGATCCGCTCGCTCGCGAGCTGCTCGATAGCCCTGGTGAACAGGTCGATGAGCTGGCCGTCGCGGCTGGCCCGCACCTGGCGGAGAGTCATCGCCGCGCCGAGCGCGACGCCACCGAGGGCGAGCAGCCCGACGAGGGTCTGTAGCAGGGTGGGGCACACGTCGTTCTCCGCCCGCAGGCGTTCAGCGGCGCTTAGGCACCGCGCGACGCAGGGTCGCACCATCCGACGACGCAGGAGAGGTAACACTCTTCCGGCGCTTCGTGAGGGGCTGGCCGTCGCGGGTGGTCGCCCGGCTGCGTCGGCGCCAGGGGTGCGTCACGGCAATGAGGTCAGGATCTCGAGCAGCGCGGTAGTGGCGGGCGGGTCCGGCGGGTCTCCGTACGTCGCGGCGTAGATCCGGCGAGGGCTGTCCGTGAGCGGTGTGGCATGGACGCCCGGCGCCCGGTGCGCCCGCAACGCGAGTCCGTTGACGATCGCGACACCCATTCCGGCGGCCACCAGCGCCTGGGTGATGACGGTGTCGTCGCAGAAGTAAGCGAACCGTGGAGCGAAGCCGGCGCGTTCGCATGCGGTGATGGTGGCGGCCCGACAGCGTTCGCAGCCGCCGACCCACGCGGACTCGCGGTGGTCCTCGAGGCGCTGATCGGAGTGGTCGCTGACCAGGTAGAGGGGGTCGTCCAGCAGGTGGGTGAGCCGGAACCCCTCCTCCTCGTCCGGAGGAGTGTCGGCGTTGCGGAAGATCAAGGCGATGTCGACGGTTCCCGACCGCAGCATCCGCAGGCCGTCGGCCGGATGGGCGTCGATCAAGTTCAACTCGATGCCCGGGTACGACCGGGAGAGCGCGGCGGCCGCCTTCGGCACGAGGGTGCTGAGGACCGTCTGGAAACCGGCGAGCCGTACCCGTCCGGCACGAAGCCCCACGCGGGCGGCGAGCTCGAAAGACGCGGCGTCGAGTCGCCCCAGGATCTCCGCCGCCCGTCGTGCCAGCAGCTCTCCTTCGGGGGTCAGCCGGATGCCGCGGCCCACGCGTTGGATCAGCTTGGCTCCGGTGGCGGCTTCCAGCCGCGCTAGGTGGTGACTGACCGACGGTTGCGAGTAACGCAGTTCCTTCGCGGCCTCGGTCACCGAGCCGTGGCGGGAGACCGACTCCAGCACCTTGAGCTGAGTCAGGTTCAACATGCATCAAGTTTATCTATGAGATATGAGCGAACTTGGCATTGGACGTCATGACAATGAGGCTGCAAACATCGCTGATGACCGCGAAATGACCCCCGGCGACCGAAGGAGCACCAACCATGTCCCGCGTACGCGTCCAGAACTTCTCCATCTCACTCGACGGCTTCGGCACCGGCGAGGGTCAGAGCCGCGACGCACATTTCGGTCACGCCGGAGACAGGCTGCACGAGTGGATGTTCGCCACCAGGTCGTGGGACCAGGGCGGTAGCAGCGGCGTCGACGACCTCTTCGTGCAACAGTTCGAGTCCGGGATCGGCGCCGAGATCATGGGTGCCGGAAAGTTCGGCCACCCCGGATGGCACGAGGACCCGGATTGGAAGGGGGCGTGGGGCCCCAACCCGCCGTTCCACACGCCGGTCTTCGTCCTGACCCACCACACCCGCCCGTCGATCGAGATGGAGGGCGGCACGACGTTCCACTTCCTCGACGCGTCGCCGGCCGAGGCGCTCAAGACGGCCCGCGAGGCCGCCGGCGACCGGGACATCCGCCTCGGGGGAGGGGCCACCATGATTCGCGAGTTCGTCGTTGCCGGGCTGGTCGACCATATGCACGTCGTGGTGGTCCCGATCCTGCTCGGCCGGGGCGTACGCCTCTGGGACGGGCTGGAGGGCATCGAGAAGGACTACCGGGTCGAGGCCACCTCCTCGTCCAGCGGAGTCACCCACGTGACGTTCACCCGCAACGGCGCCTGAACCGCTGTGTGTGCCGGGTAGACCAAGACTAGGGACAGTTCACCGTTGATGTACTCGTTCTCCTCGTAGACAAGGCCGATGTCGACCCGGCACCCCGCGGGCATTTGGGCATGGGCAGGATCGCCACCCAGCACTAGAGCCATGCCGGCCAGTAGCACAGCCACCAGGCCTCGGACCACAACCTTTTTCACTGGCATCCCCGATCTTGTCGTTGTGAGCCGCTGTGGTCTGTCCCGATAGATCGCGACCACGGTCAGCGGCCCGCACTAGCCGTCGACGCGGGCCGTCCGGTGCCAACGGAAACGCTGATCGACCGGGTGTGGGGGGAGCAGCCTCCGCCTCGGGTTCGGTCGGCCGTGCACGCCAACGTCACGCATCTGCGCCGGCTGCTCGTGGTGACCGGGGCGGAGCTGCACGAGCAGGCCCGACCGGTGTTGGTGCGTCAATCCGGGGGCTACACACTTCACGTCGATCAACACCAGATAGACCTGCATCGGTTTCGGACACTGGCCTCGCGCGCCCGGCATCGCAGTTGTCCGGATTCCGAACGTGCGACGATTCTGCGTGAGGCGCTCGATCTGTGGAGCGGCCAGGCCCTGTGCGGCGTCGCAGGACAGTGGCCGACACTCACCCGCAGCCGGTGGAGCATGGAACGACTGGACGCGGCCGTCGCGCTGCTGGCCGATTTCCCCTTCGCCGAGCCCCTCATCGTCGTGTTGATGCGAGCGCTTCACGCGACCGGCAGAAGGGCCGAGGCACTCGAGCGTTACGCAAGTACGCGCACCCACCTCGTTGACGAATTGGGCGCCGACCCTGGTCCAGAACTACAGGCCCTGCACCACGCGATCCTGCGCGGGGACGCGGACCCGCCCGCCTTCGGGTCCGCGCCGGTGGCCGTCCCGGCGCTGCTGCCCATGAGTATCCGAAGCTTCATCGGTCGCCGACGCGAACTCGCCTTGCTTGATGCGGCACACGCCACGTCCGGTGCGCACCCCACCGCAGTGACCGTCGCGGCCGTGTCGGGCGCGGCGGGCGTGGGCAAAACGGCCTGGGCCCACCAGCTGTCGCCATCTGCCGCACGAGCGATCTTCGGCACGGGCTCGGGCACGCCCTGAACGCGGTCGGTTGGCATCATGCGCAGCTTGGCGGCTACCACGAGGCCCTGACCCACTGCCGAGAGGCGATCGAGGTCACCCGGAACCTCAACGACCGGGCCGGCCAGGCCAACGCCTGGGACACTCTCGGGTACGCCCAACACCACCTCGGCGAATACGCATCGGCGGTCACCAGCTTCGTCGGGCTATCGACCTATTTCACGACCTCGGCGATCGATACTACGCATCCATGGCCTGGACCCACCTCGGGTCCAGGCCTGGGGGAGCGGCGAGCAGGCACGGACGGGCGAGAGGGCGTAGAAGCAAGGTCCTCAGGCGGCCCGGCGCGCGCCTTCGCGTGGCGGCAACTCGTCGTCGTATTCGCCGAGCGGACCCCGGTAGCGCCGGCCATCGCGGTACGGCCACGCGTTGGCGGTGCACCCGTGCAGGCCGAGCGTCTGCTGCTGCATGACCGGCGCCGGCTGGCCGGGTCCTGGGCACCTCTCGTGGCCCAGACCGAGCCGGTGCCCGACCTCGTGGTTGACCATGTATTGCCGGTAGGTGTTCACGCTGGCCCCGTAGCCAGGCACTCCCTTGACCCAGCGCGCGACGTTGAGCACCACCCGGTTGGCGTTGCGACACGAGGTGTAGCCGTCCGGAATGTCCTGGCACAGCTTGTCGCGGGTGCCGGGGGTGGCCAAATAGATGGTGAAGTCGGCTGGTTGGTCGAGGCCAACCCGGCGAAGTTGCCAGCTTCCGCCGGCGGTCCACCCTCGCGGGTCATTCAGCGTCGCGGTGACCGCTGCGGCCACGTCGGCCACCGGCAGTCCGGTTATGTCGCGCTCCACCGCCACGCGGTAGCGCAGCAGCTGGCCGCGGCCGGGCCGGGTCGGTGCCTCGGCGGCAGCGGTCGACCAGCGGTTGCGTCCGGTGGCGGGGTAGCTGATGGCGGCGACCGGTGACCTGGACAGCCTCGCGGCTGGCGCGCGGGCGGCCTCTTTCCGGGGCTGCCCGGCCGCCGGCGTCGTGGGGTGCGCGCCTGCCGGCGCCCCACAGCCGCCGAGCAGCATCGCTAGCAGCACCGCCTCGGTCGCCCGGCGCCGACGCGTACCCTTGCTCAGCATGTCTCTCCCTTCGCGGCGCCGTCCTACGGCTGCGCGGGAAGGGAGACGGGTGACCAGGTCGGAAAGTTGATCTCGCGGAGACTCAACCTTTCACCGTCCCCACCCGTCTCTTCCCGCGTGGAACGGGAAAGGGGCCGCGGTGACCGGGGTGACACGGAGTTCATCGAGTTCGCGCGGGCGGCGTCCGCGCGTCTGGTGCACGCCGCGTTCCTCATGACCGGCGACCACCACCGGGCCGAGGACGCGGCGCAGACGGCACTGGTCCGCACCTACGCGTCCTGGTCGCGCATCCGCGACGGTGACGCCTACGGGTACGCCCGCAGCGTCCTGGTCAACCACCTGGTCGACGGGTGGCGGCGGCCGATTCGGGAGTACCCGACCGACGAGGTCCCGGAGCAGCGGCGCGGGGACGTCGCCGACGAGGTCACCACCCGCCTCTGGCTGGTGGCGGTGCTCGGCGCGCTCAGCCCGCGAGAACGGGCCATCGTCGTGCTGCGCTACTACTTCGACCTCGCGGAGGCGAAGGTGGCCGAGGAACTCGGAGTTTCGCTCGGCACGGTCAAGAGCACCAGCTCCCGTGCCCTGGAGAAGCTGCGGGCCGCCAGCATCCGAGAGCCGCAGACCCAGGAAACGTGCCCATGAGCGAGCTACAGCGGCTGCGCGACGCCATGCGCGCGACCGAGCAGCCCACCGCCCTCGACCTGGCCACAATCATGCGCGACGGGCGGCGGCTGCGCCGGCGCCGCCGACTCGCCCGCACCGGAGGGGCGACGGTGGCCGTCGCGTTGGTCGTCGCCGTCGCGCTGGTTGCCGTCGGCAGGGACGGTCTGCCACCGCACGAGCACCGCCAAAGGCCAGCCGCCGTCGCGCCCACACCAACACCCACGGCCACCTCCGAGTCGCGCGTGCCGGTCGGCGCGGTGGTCGACACCGGCATCCGCTACGGCGCCGACCAGCGGGTCTACTACTTCGTCCCAGTCGAGGTGCCCGGTCACCCCGGAGTGACGATCGGGCTGGTTGGCGGTCGCCGGCTGGCGGGTGGCGCGCTGACCACGGACTACCTGGTCAACGACGTCGAGGGCACCGACCGCAGCGCCGGCTTCCACGCGATTGGCTGCGACGAGTCGGGCGCACCGCGGACATTCCCCCCCGTTCCGACCTTTGGCTACTTCGTCGGCCCGGCCCAGCGAATCGTCGGCACGGTCGACGGCCGGCAGGTAACCGCCCAACTGGCGCGGTGGAGCGAGGACCCGCAAGTGGTGATCTTCTGGTTCGATCCAGCCGACCTGGCGCCCGGCGTGCCGCTGGACGGGATCGTCGCCCGCGACATCCACAACCGCCGGTTGTGACGCCGGCCCGGCGGCGAGCGTGCCGTGCGAGTGCCGGATCGGGGTGGTGGTGTTCGTTGCAGGGATGGGGCCGGCCACCAGGGGCGGCGCAAGCAAGGACCGCCGGAACGGATTCGAGCGCGGCGGTTAGGCACTCGGGCGCGGCGACGACGAGACCACCGCGTTCATCAGCCAGCCCTACGAGCGCGCCGACGCGTTCCTGCTCGGCCGGCGCTCTCTCCCAGGACGAGCACTACCGAGCGCCGGAGCAGTCCGAGGCGAGGGTGCACCCCGATGACCGCCGACGACTAACTCTGCACGCTCTTCATGCGCCGACCGCGTGGCGCAGCGAGAAGATCCCGCATGGTCTGGGCGAGGTCACGACTGCCATCCGTCAATTGCATCCAGAGGTAGCGAAACGGCGCCGAGAGATGCACCCGGAGGCGCTCAGGACATCGAGGGCCTGGTGGGGTCGCCGGCGGGTGGGCCGATCCAGGTCCAGGTCGAGGCCGATGTCCGAACCCGAGGGGATCTCGTTGGCGGAGATCGTCACGAACCGGCGTCGGCAGCGCGGAGACGCTGACGTCGACAAGCAGGCGCGAGGACGTTGGTGCGGTCTGATCAGCCACGCTGCCGCGCAATTTCTGGGGCGGGCTGGTCGTGCCAGCAGACATCGGTGGTGTGGCAAGATCGCAGACCCACACCCACCGGCAGGGAGACTCGATGGCTACACCGAATCTGTCCAACAATGCGCTTCAGAAGGGTGATCGCTGGGCTGCATTCCGCGGGCTCAGTTGGTGGCAGCTCATCCTGTCGCTGCTGCCGCTGGTCCTCATTGGGCTCGGTGGCCTCGTCGGCGGTGCCGTTGGCGGCGCGGGCGCGTGGTTGAACCTGAAGGTGGCGCGCAGGTCGCTGCACCCGGCGGTCAAGGCGTTGGCCATGATCGCCGTGGTGGTAGCCACCTACGTCGTGTGGTCGTTCGTCGCCATCGCACTCAAGACGTTGGTTGCCAGCTAGATTCCGTCTCGTACGGGCGTAGATACCGCCACACGTCGCGTGCGCGACAAGGGCATCGTGAACGCGAGCGCTTCCGCGATGCCCTTGTCGAGGAATGCCGGCCGCTCCTCCGCCCTCGCCAGCTCAGACGCCGGCGTGTTGGCAACCTGGGTGAAAGTAGGCGAACCAGACCATTGCCCGGCGGGTGTTGGGGCCGTAGATGCCATCGGCAGCGGTGCCCGCGCGGCGCTGCGCCGAGACGAGCGCCGACCGGGTGCGGGGTCCGAACTGGCTGTCCACCGTGAGGCCGGCGGTGTAGCAACGGTTGAGGTTCTCCTGCAGCCAGCGGACGCCATCGCCCGTGTTGCCCTGCCGGAGCTGACAATCCCAGCTGTCCTCCCACGTGGGCCCGGAAATGGCCCACAGCGGCACGGCGCTCGCATAAGGAGTGGGGCTGGCTGTGTTGCAGGTCGGCAGCGCCGCGAAGCTGGGCGACGCGGGCACCACCACCCCGGCAACGCCGAGCGCGGCCGCGGCGATGATGCCGAGAGTTCGTGACTTGATTGACACGTGGCTACTCCGTTCCCCGAAACAGAGCGCTAGATCGCGCATTCCGGAGCGGAAGTTAGTCGATGGATATCGAAGTATCAAGGCATTCCGTTGGCGGCCTTCGCCATTCGCGAAGCGAGCAGCGCTGTGTGGGGCAGCGCTGGATTGATGGCTCAGCTGGTGCCGTCGCGCACCGGATAGTGGATGACGATCGCACCGCCGGTGGCGTAGTTGGCGACATCTGCGGCGACCTGCCGGCCTTGCGGAGACGACCTCGACGCGGTCATTGCCGCAGCGTCGGCGAACTCCGCTTCGAAGACCGCGAAGTAGGGCGGCTGTCCCTGCGTCGCGGCCACGTCGAAGCTGTAGCGCCACGCGAGCAGGCCGGGCATGAGTGCGACCAGCGGGAGGTGGTGGGTCACGTAGTAGTCGCGGAAATGGTCGGGATCGGCGGGCTCGGGATACAGGACCACCAACTTGTGCATGTTCGGTTCCTTTGCTCGCGGGTGCGTGCTATCCAGTTCGGGCTGGCGATGGCGGGCGAGCGTCAGGCTGGTCAGTGCCGTGATCGCCATCGCGGCGATGCCGACCAGTGCTGCCGTCGTGTAGGCGCCGTCGTTCGGGAAGAGCCGGCCGGTGCCGGCGCCCAGGATCAGGCCGCCTAGAGCGCTGCCCAGGGCGTACCCGACGCTGCGTACCACGTAGTTGAAGCTCATGGCGCTTGATGTTTCGCTCTTGGGGGTGACGGCCAGGATGACGCCGGGCATGGCGGCCGAGAAGCTGCCGACGCCGAAGCCCAGCACGCCCATGGCCGTGAGCAGTTCGGCTAGGTTCGACCGTTCGGCGGCGAACAGCACGAACCCGCTGCCGACCACGACGGCGCTGCCGGCCAACAGCAGGGGCGCGTCGATCCGTTCGCGGACTCGCGGCGTGAGCTTGCCGGCGACGGAGCCCAGCACGGAGAACGGCACGAGGACCAGCCCGGCTTCAAAGGTGGTCAGCCCGAATCCGTAGCCGGCGCTGTTCGGTGTCTGCGCATACCGGGTGATGAGGGTGAGCAGCAGATACATGCCGCTCCCGCCGACGAACATGGCGATGTTCGCCCCGGCGACTGCCGGGTGCCGCAAGGCCCGGACGTCGACCAGCGGTGTCCTGCTGCGCAACTCGGAGGCGACCCAGACGCACAGCAGGAGCACAGCGCCGATGGCGAGGACCACCGCCACCCGGAGGTGATGGCTCCACAGGCTCCGCTGGCTTGCCAGGAACAGGACCAGGAACAGACCCGCCGCGAGTACGAGCGCACCCGCCACGTCCACGCGAGCGGAGCGGCCTTCGGGAGCCTTGGGGATGGAGCGCCACGCGACCAGGAGTGCGGCGGCGGTGACGAACAGGCCCAGGCTGTAGGCCGCTCGCACACCGCCGAGTTCGGCGAGCAGCCCGGCGAGCGGGTAACCGACGCCAGCCCCGATGATCGAGACCACCGAGATCAGGGCGATCGCAGCCGCGCTGCGCCCCTCGGGAAGATGGTCACGGGCTACGCCCATCATCAGCGCCGTCAACCCGAGTCCGGCGCCCTGGGCCGCCCTGCCGGCTAGCAGCCAGGCGAATGGCAGCGGCAGCACGGTGAGCGCGCTGCCAGCGACAACGAGCGCCAACGTGGCGAGAATCGTGGTCCGCCGGTGTGGGCCGGCGCCGAGCCGGCCGAGGACGGGCGTCGCGACGGCGCCGCTCAGCAGCGCGATGGTCAACGTCCACTGCGCACTGTCGAGCGAGACGTGCAACGTGGTGGCCACGCTGGTGACGAGCGGCGTCCCCAGACTGCCGACCGCCGCGACGACCAGGGCTATGAACATCAGGGCGGGGACCAGCGGCCGTGCTTTGGAACTCGGCAAGACGGTCACTGATTCTGGTCTTCGAGCTCGGCCAGATGCAGCAGCGCCGGAAGGGCGCCCTGCAAGGCGTTGACTTCTTCGCTGGTGAGTTCGTCGATCAATCGCGCGAACGCCTCGACGCCGGCCTGGCGCCGCGTCCGAACATAGGACGCGCCCGCCTCGGTCAGCCACACCAGCGTCACCCGCTTGTCGGACGGGTCGCCTCTGCGCTCGACCAGCCCGGATTCCTCCATCACCCGAACCAGGACGGTCATCGCGGGTTGGGTGACACCTTCGTTCACGGCCAGGTCGGTGATCCGTCGCGGGCCGGTCCGATCCAGGGTGGCCAGGGTGGCCGCGGAGGTGATGCTCATGTCACGTGGAAGACGTCTCACGGCCCTGGTGGCCAAGCTGTAGAGGGCTGACCCGATCTCAGCGGACGCGCCACGAGCGGCGTCTTGACGGCTCATGGTCGAAGCATAGCACTTTTATATGAACCGTTTATGTATCTCGGCCCGACAAGGCGAAGGCCTGGCCAGCCGGGCTCAGGCGAACCTGAGCCTGGCTGGCCAGGCCACGTGGGCTAGTCGCGGCCGGACCCTGCCCCGGGCAGTGTCCGCACGACGGTCAGCGTCACATCGCCGTGCCGATAGGACACCCTGAACAGGTGGCGGCCCGCGTTCAGGACCCGCCGTTCCGGCAGGGAGTGGAAGTGGCCCTTGACCGAGTCGCCGCTCATGATCGTCAGAACCGTGCCCGGCGTGAGGCGCGCGCGAACGTCCAGGTCGAGTTCCCCGCCCAGCACCAGGTCACCCTCGGCCCGCACGCTCGTGTAGTCGTGGTCACCGGAGATGGTGATGGCCAGCCGACCCGCTCGGCTGACGGTCACGTCGCCGCCGACCTTCAGGACGTTGCCTGGCCCGATGTCGGTGAAGGTGAGGGACGCCGCGGACGCCGCTTCACCGGACGACAGCCCGGGCTCCAGCACACCGCTGTCGACGTCGATGCTGCGTGCCACGAAACCGGTGCCGCCGAGCGTGCCGCCCTTGACCTCGATCGAGCTCGCGTGCGAGCCGGTGATCGAAAGCTTCCCGCCTTCAACCCTCGTGCCGCCCTCGTAGGTGTTGTCGCCGGTCATGACCAGCGTCCCGCGGCCCCGCTTGGTCAGCGAAGCCGTGTAGAGGTGCTTGTCGATCTTGTGTTTGATGTACGCCGCGCGGGCGTCCATCCATTCCTTGCGCCACTTGACGGCGTCCTTGTAGCGGACCTTGTCGTACAACTCGGGATGGCCGTCAGTGAGAGCCTGGATGTAAGGATCGGCCAAAATGCCCTGAAGCACGAAGGCCTGTTCGTCAAGCGTGCCGTCCGGGTGCAGCACGTTGGGGCTGAACTCACCGGCGTAGGCGATGCCATGCCGCTTGTAGCCGGCCAGCCACTCCCGATCTTCCTTTTCTCTCGCCTTGATCGCGGTCTGGCTGATGTCGTTAGACCAGACGTCAAGAGGCGCTTTGTTCATGGTGTAGGTCATGGGGCTCAGGAACTGGCCGGGACCATACATGCCCTTGGCCAGGTCGGGAATGCCCCAGCCCCAGCGTTCGTCCGGAAGACCGTCGGGAGCGGTCCAGGCGATGGATGCCCCGGTGGGGGAGGTCTGCCCGGTGCCGAGGAATCTCACGCCGTCGGACATCTTGTTGTTAGCCGTGGTGAACATCAGTTCACGCACCTGCTTGGCGTCCATGTTGGGATAGCGGGAGAGCAGGACCCCCATCACCGCGGTGCCAACGGGCGTTGCCGGTGATGTGCCGCTCGAGTTCGAATAGTTGGTGTCGCCGGCGCTGCTCGTGGTCCGAACGCTGTTTGACGGGGTCGACACGGTCCACCATCTGGCGAGCCCGGCCTCGTTGAACCCGAACTGCTTTGTGTATTCGGAGTTGGTCGCGCTGGGCGGTTGCACCCCGCCGACGGCTACGAACTGATTTTCCGCCCAGGGATTGAAGAGGGGATACGACGGGCGGAAGAACGGGTTGCTCCAGTCGTTGTTGCCGGACGACCTTACGTTGACGGTGCCGCTGTCCTTGATGGCATCCCAGATGGCGTCCATAAAGGAACGTCCAGGGTACCTCGGATTGTATTGTTCGCCGCCTTCCGAGTAGCAGATCTTGAAGAAGAAGTACTGGTACTCCAGGTCCTTCAGATACTCGTTGGGGAGAATGGTCGCCATTGCCGTGGGACTGACGCTGTCCTTGCCGGCCACCTCGTAAGCGTTGGCGAGGTTGCCGTTGACTCCAAGATCGTTTCCGCGACCGTCGAAGCGGGCTCTGTCGATGGTCTGGACAAAAGAGCCCCAACTGCTGTTGATGACCTGGGCGCCGGCGTCGACCAGGGCCTTGTTGGCTGTATGCCAGTAGACGTAGTCGTGGAAGGGGCCGTGCGACTGGGTATCGGAGCCACCGGTCTTGGCAACATAGATCTTCGATCCAAAGGCGATGCCGTGTTGTTCTTTGCCGTCGCGGATGCCGGAGGTGACCCCGAGCATGCCGGTCCCGTGGCTGTAGTCAGTTGTTCGCGCCTGATCGGCGGCCACCGTGAACGGCTCGCCCGCGGTAAACGGGTTCCCCGGAGTTGCCGCGTTTCGATACCCGAAGCCGGACGTGCCGTAGACCCCCTCCGCTCGCACCGGAACGATCAGCCCGGTCTGAAACGCTTCGTGGGTGGGCCGGTAGCCCGAGTCCATCATGCCCAGTTCGACGCCCTGCCCGAAGTAGCCCAGGGCGTAGGCGGTGGACGCGTTTACCGCGACGAGCTGCCATGGTGAATCGATCGCGGTGCCGGGGTTAGCAGGGTTGTGCCCGGTGTAGTAACCATATTCCGGCGTTTCCCAACTGGCTTTGGCGGCAGCAAATTCCTCCGGACGCGTGGCGACAAAGCCGGGGTCTCCCGGGTAGGTCGTCG
Source organism: Asanoa ferruginea (assembly GCF_003387075.1). Lineage (NCBI taxonomy): Bacteria > Bacillati > Actinomycetota > Actinomycetes > Micromonosporales > Micromonosporaceae > Asanoa > Asanoa ferruginea. The sequence continues at coordinate 7,616,202 of NZ_QUMQ01000001.1, read as the reverse complement.
GCCGGCCACCAGGATGATCAGGCGTCAGTGTCGGACCGGTCTTGGGCGATGCCGAGGCGAACCCGGCCGGAAGGAACGCGATGCCTGCTCCGGCAGCAAGAGCGCCTCCCACTCGTCGCAGAAACTGTCGCCGACTCGTGAACCTCATGCTCATTCCGGCTCCTTCCTGAGGGGTCGAGCTATAGCGGACTGGGCGGCCTGCACGTCACACGAGGTGGATCGACCGCACCTGGGTGTTGCCCTTGGTTTCGACGTACACCTGGTAATCGCCGACTGTGTAGGTGCCAGCAGCGTTGTTTTTGATGGTGAACGAGGCCGTCACGGGTGTCTCGCTGCCATCGACATGGGTCTGCTTCACCGTGATGGTCAACGCGTTCGTGTTGCCCGTCAGCTTCTTCACCACCGCCGACGGCTTCGCACCGACGACCGCGTTGGCGACTGTCACGTAGACGGCGTCGGGAGAGGAGAACTCCGCGTTCTTCTGCCCGTCACCGAACTGGAAGAAGCCCCGCTGTTGGATGGCACCGCGGCCGGGGAACGGATCCGGGTTCGAGGCCAGGTAGGTCGGATTGACCGTGTAGAGGTCCGTCTTGGAATCCGCGAGGATGGGCTGCACCCCGGTGTAGGGCGCATCGGTGATCGCGAGGTTCACCGACAAGTAGATGGCGTCGGGGTTGTTGGCCGAGGTGCGCGAGGAGAAATACTTGTCGGCACTCTGCCCCGCGGGAACTGCCAGCGGCACAACCGTGTCGCCGACGAGAATGTTGAACTGGAAGTCGCCGTAGCCGCCGGCGACGAACTTCGCCCAAGCCGGGTCCGACATATAGCCGGGGCGCTCCACCTTGAACTCGAGCCGCATCGGCGCCACGTACGTGCTGTTCAGATACTCGGTGTCGGTCAGTGGCAGGTAGACCCCGCCCGGGGCGTGCCCCAGCGCGAAGGCCGACGCCGTCGGGGCCGAGTTTCCGCGTGCGTTCCACATCGGAACGTTGAATTTCGTGGCGCCGAGCAGGGCCTGGCTGCCCAACTGGCTCGTGCCGACCGCGGCCGACGCGTCCTTGAAGGTGCCGATCGTGACGTCGAGCAGGTCGAGGTCCGACCGGTCGGCGTTCAGCCCCGGGATGTTGGCCGACATGAACTTGGCACCGGCGGGCCCGGAGTAGCGGGCCATCTCCAGCATGCCGTCGGCCATGATCTTGGTCATCTGCACCGCCGAGTCGACCTTCATGCGCTCGTTGGCCGTGTGCCACCAGCGCTCGTTACCCGGGATCACGGCGCCGAAGGCGGTCATCTTGTTGCGGTAGCTACTGGCCAGGGTGCCGCCGGTCGTGCCCTGCGGATAGACCACGTCCTTGAGGGAGTTCGGATCCGCGAACTCCTTCGGGTTGCCCTCGACCGAGGCTCGGTAACTCCCGAACTGAAGCGCCGTCAGCGGGTTGTCGTGATCGACGTACAAGCCGGCGCCGATCGGCGAGCCGAGGTCACCGATGGTGAACCCCTTCGCCTGGAAGGCGGCCGTGACCGCCGCCGTCGCCTGGCCGGAGTCAGCCGCGGTGACGTGCATGCTGCGCACGAACATCGGCATGCTGAGGCTGCCGGTGGCGTCGGTGTAGAAGCTCGTCGGGGTCTCTGAGTTGATCCCGCCCATGAGGGCGAAGGTCAGGTTCGGCGTGCCGTTGCTCGGGTTGCGCAACAGGTTCGCCGGGATGCCCATGTACTTGCCGATATACGCTTCGCCTTCGACACCGTCGCGGAAGAACAGGTCGGCGATGCCGTCAGCGGCCTTCTTCAACTGCATGTCGGCGGCCGTGATCCCCACGGTGCCGAGGCCCTGGGAGAGCAGGAACATTCCCCACACGACGGCGTTCCTGCCGTATTGCGGTGTCGGCATCTCCATCGCCACATCGGTGTTGACCTCCAGCGTGAGCGAGTCGCCAGTGATCGTGGTCTGCACCTTGGGCGTGGTGTGGCGGGCGGCGGGGAGCCAGCCCTTCGTCTTCGCGGCACCGGTGATCGCCGACACGAACCGCTTACGCTGGGCGGAGCTGGCCCCCGCCACATCGAGGGTGAAGATGGCCCGCGAGGCGACCTGCGTGGTGCTGCCGTACGCGATGTCCTTGAGGGTCGGGTCGCATTCGCGCAGGGTGACGCCGGCGGTGGCACCCGTCAGCCGGAAGGCCTTGGAACTGTCCGCGGACAAACTCATCGCCACTGACGGGGTCACCGCTCCGGAGTTGCCGACGATGACCGGGAACCGCGAGTCCGAGGTGTAGGCCGCGATCGGGATCTCTTCGCGGTTGAGGTTCTTGTAGGCCCAGTTGTCATAGAAGGTCGGGTTCGAGTTGTAGGGGATGGACTGGAAGGTGGCCGTGTTCGTCGTCGAAGGCGTGCCGGGACCGCCGTCTTCGTAGATCCCCATGACGATGCGGATGCGTCGGTCGAGGGGCAACCCCGCCTCGAGCAGCGCCTTGGCCGCGAGCAGCGTCGCCAGCGTCGGGCCGCTGTCGTCCTGCATGCCCGCTCCGTAGACCCAGCCGTCCTGGATGTAGGGGGAGTGGTAGGCACCAGGAGTGCCGAGGTTGCCATCGGCGTCCCGCCAGCGTGCGAGCTGCGCCGGCGACACGGAGGCCGTCGGCGAGTCGAGGTGGCTCAACGCCATGACCATCTCCGGGGCGTCCGGGTCACCGATCTCCGCGTAGACGTACTTGTCGGGTTGGCGTTGCACGACCACCGGGAACCCCAGGTCGGTGGCCAGCTTGACCACCCAGGCGAGCTTGGCGACCTTGCGGTCGTACTCGTTCTGGTTGGCTTCGGTGTTGCTGACCGGGAAGGGGTAAGCGGTCGCGGCCGTGCCGCCTCGGGAGATGGAGTCATAGCTCGACCCGTCCAGCATCGCCCCGATCAGAGTGAGCGGGTCGTAGCTGCCGTCCCCCGCCCGCGCGCTGTTGACGCGTCCAGCCAACGCCTCGACTTCCGCGTGGATCGCGTCGCGCTCGGCGTCGGTCACCGACAGGTCGTAGGTGACACTCGGCTGGAAGCGCTCCTTGCCGGAGCTGGTCGCGGACGCGTTAGCCGGCACACCCATGGACAGGAGCAATGACATGGCAAGTGTCAGAGCAAGAGGCTTCTTCCGCATCTCCGCGATCTCCCTGAAATGGTCAAACCCAAAAACATCGGATGATCTTCGTCGTACGCGGCGCTGCCGGGTTCGGTGCGTCACCGGGGCCGGTCTGTCCATCGTGGACGACAACGTCAGCCTGTCGCGCTACAGAATGGACACCTCCACCCAACCCCAGACGAGCCCGCGTGGTTGGCCTCGATGCTAATGATCATTGGCGATTCTGTATCCCGGAGTTATCTCGCCGTTACCTGTGCTCACGCTGGGTGGTCGCGGACAAGATGCCGCCGGCCAGGTTGTGGGCAGTCCGAGGCTGTGCGTCTTCTAACATCCCCATTTCTCGGCGAGGGCCGAGGACGGGAGCGTGGCGCCGTCGACGAGGACCTGGTCGTGCTTGAGCCCCTGGGCCATCGACTGCTCGATGCCGCTGACGGCCGTCCTTCGCGAGGTGGTGATCGACAGCATGAACATTGCCGGTAGGGGTCCCGTGAGCGGTACGGCTTCAGATTTCCACGGTCCCGCATCCCCGATCACGAACGGACCCGTCGACCTCTGCTTCCTGGCTCCGCTCACGCTCCACAGCACGCGGCTTGTCGGCTGCACGGAGACGTCTTCTTCGTAGGGGTATTCCTCGATGGTCAGCCCCGCGACGTATTCGTCGCCGCATTGCGGAACGACTGCCGCGACCTGCCCGTCGACCGATACAACGCCCGCCGGGTCCGCCGTTGGATCGCCCATGTAGCAACCAGCCAGCAGGAGCGACGCGGCGACGGCGGCTGCCAGCAGTCGCAATGTGCGGAGGTCCAGCACCGGTAGCCTCCTCGCCTCGCCTGGGGCACTCGGGCTATGCATCGACCTTGATCACCTCGTGTCTCGACAGCCAGGCAGCCAGCCGCGAAATGAAGTCGGCAATTGCCGTCCCGCGGTCCGGGTGAACTCGCACGTTGCTCCTCACGCCGCTGAACCATCCCACTTCGGTCCCCCGCTTCCTCGAACCCCGGGTCCGCGAAGTGGCGGTCGGCTAGCTGAAGGAGCAGGACAAACGCTGACTCAGACCTGTGTTCGACGATCGAGGCAACGCGGGCAGCCGCTGCGCCAATGGCCTGCTCGGCCGTACTTTCCGTATCCATATGCACATCTTGGCTCGGCCGTCATGACCTGTCCAATGTGGATGACAGCATCTTTTGGACGAGGCACCGATGGCCGCTCTGGTCCGGTGGTCAAAAAGGTGCGGCGAATGGAGGCGGCGGCCAATATCCTGGTGGGCTGTCCAACGGAAGGCTGACCACATTGACCACGGACCGGGTCCACCTGCCCGATTTTCGGCTGCTTGCCTGGCGTGACGCCGACCCCGCCAGCCGCCCTGACTTCGACCCGGCAGCCGTCGCTGAGCTGGTGCGGTCGCTGCCGCCGGCCGCCGAGGTTCCGCAAGCCGGCACCGACTGGCGGCTCGCCGATTTCTGGTGGGATCGGATGACGGCGGCCATGGTCGAGCGCTTCGGCGCGTGGGCGGTCGGTTGGCAGCACACGGTGGTGATGGAGGACTATCCGGGCCGCGGCGTCATCCCGATCTGGTGTGACGTGGAGCTGACGATCACGACACCGGCCGAGACCCTGAACCGCCTCGCCCGAGCCCTGGTGGCCTGGCATGAACTGACCGTCGAGCTCGCCACCGACGCCCGCGGCCGGTTCGCCGCGGCAGCGCCGGCCATGACTGACAACACCGACGAGCCGGTGGCCTGGCGGGCGGTGAAGGCGCCCGGCATCAGCCGCTTCAACCCCGCGCGCTTCGCCCGCAGTGTTCCCCACCCGGAGAGCCTGAGCTGGGCCGACGTCGATCCGCGAGGGCGGGACTTCGACCGGGCGACGGTTGCGGCAATGGTCGCCGAGCTGGTCACCGCCACGAATCTCCCGGCGCAGGAGGCGGACTGGCGTTTGCGAGACCTCTGGCTGGAGAGCGTATCGATCGGCTTCACCGAACGGTATGGTCTGTGGGCGGTCGGCTGGCGCTGGTCGGTCGGTGAGGGTGACCTCGATGGCGGGCCGGTCGGCAACTGGTGCTGTTTCCGTCACTCGGTCACGACCCCGCAGGAGACCGCAGCCGTTATCTCCGCCTCGCTGATCGAGTGGCGCGACTGGTTGAACGAGCTCGCCGAACGGTTCGACCGTTTCCTCCCGCTGGCCGCCGACGACCTCGACGGCTGGGAACGCGCCGTCGCCCACCTGGTGACCGCGGTCGGTGACCGCACCCAGTACGACTCCGCCTGGTACAGCTGCTGCACCGCCGTCCTCCGCTGGTTCCTCGAAGCGGCTGGCATCGGCGCCGACGAGCACGGGAAGTTGCTCGACCACGCGGTCGGCGGCAGTTTCGCCAGCTGGGTCGAGCCGGACAGGGAACTCGTGGCTTCGGTCGCCGAACGCATTGCCAGGCGGGTGGCCGGTGCCTGACCAGCTCACAACCTGGCAGCGCGTCCGCGAGCAGGTGCGGTGGCGCGACGTCGTCCCGCACCCGCGAACCCCGCTTCGCGCTGTCCGGGACGGGTTCATCGCCCATGCGGCGATCGGCGAGGACCAACCACGGCGGCGACTGCTGCTGGCCGCGTACGACGATGTCCGGTCTGCGGCGGCGACCGGCGCCGATCTCATCCCGGACCTGACGGCCCGCTGGAACGCGATGCTGCGCGGCATCCCCGCCGCCGGTTTCCGCCGGGGCCCAGCTTTCGCCAAGAACGGCCGGGATCGATACGGGCTACACCCCGACACCCAGCAACGGTACGAGTCGTGCCTGTTGGAAGCCGCTGACCCGACGATCCCGGCGACAGCTCGCGCCGCCCGGGCCTATCTCGATGTCGCGTTCTTCCACCCTTACGACGACGGCAACGCCCGCCTGGGCGGCTTGGTCCTGCACTTCGTGCTGCTGCGTGCCGGCGTCGAACTCGACGAGGTGCGCCCCATCCTCACCACCGTTCGCCGAGCTGACGACGCCGACGGCGCAGCCGACTTCGCCCGCCTGGTGCACGGCATCGCCACCGCCACTCACCGCCGCTGGTTCCGCGCGGCATTCTCTGACCAGGGCCAACGGTCAGCGTCTGCCGGCGGCCAGGGCGACCAGAAACTGTCCGCCGCCCGCGTCGACGCTCGCGGTCACCGGCAGTCCGGGCACCAGCCGTGAGAACCGGTCGACCAGCCAGTCCGCCGCCTCCTGGGCGTCCTTCTTGCTGGGACAGCGGGCGACCAACTCGCGGCCACCCTTGCGTTCGAGCCGTTCGGCGACAGTGATCAGCGGCGCGGGCTCCACGACGTGCAGCCGCTCCGGCCAGGCGATGACCACCTTCACCGCGCCCTTGCGGGTGTTGCAGGCACGGTGCGCGAGCCGCTCGGCGACCTTGGCCTTCTTGTCGGCGGTGCGGCTGTCGACGCTGGGACCACGCGGGTCGTTCACCGACACGTCGCCGTCGACTGGCTCGTCGCACACCCAGCATCGCCAGCTGTCACGCTTCGCGACGTCATCGAGGAGACTCATCCGAGCAACCTAGCGTGTTGGCCCCCAGCGAACGACAGCGCCGCTCGGCGCGACCTGGCGACAGAGGCAGGGCGACTGCGCAGGTGCGTCTCGACGGCGGGATACAACCCACAACCGCGCACCGTGATACGGGTTTGTCGTTCAAGGTCGCGACGGGCATCCTCGAGTCGTGCAATGGACAGACGACATGACTGTGCGTCTCGCTCGTGGAACGTCGACGCGGGCTCTGGTCTCCTACCTGCGAGCGGCGGACGAGGCGGGGACGCGCCGGCCCGACGTCCTTGCCGTGTTGACCGAGCGGTTCGCCCTGCCCTTCGACGATGCGCGGCTCGCCATGGATCGTGTCGCCGGCGGAGTCGTTCGCGCCGCGTCCGGCAACCCCGCCAACGAGCCGGACCCGGTGAAGGACCCATTGGCGTGGACCTCGTACCGGATCGAGCTCGGGTTGCCCGTTGATGATGATGTTGTTGGACCATCGGCCAAGGAACGAGCGTCCGCGGAGGCGCTCCTTGAGCGAGCGAGGCGGGGCAAGCCCACGCGTGGCACGAAAGATGTCGCCGTTGCGCTCGAGGTAGCACGCTTGGCGGTCGCGTCGCAGGAGACCGGACGGACGCGCTTCCAACTCCTCCTCGAAGCGGCGACGTCACTATCGGTCGCAGCCGAAGCGTGCATCAAACGGTTGGGGCGGCGGCCTTGTGCCCCGGAGGGCTCCCAGGAATGGGTCGACGGCGTCGCGCTCGCCGAGGCCGCGCGTCAAGTCACCGCCAGTTTCGCTGCCGGGCCCGATGCGCAGCTCGAGGAGCGTGGCCTCGGGCTGGTCGGACGCATCGTCACGCGCCTGTTGGGCCAAAGTCACGCCTTCGTGGGACGAGCGATGATCGAGTCGGCACGGTGCATCCAGCGAAACGGCGACCCAGACCGGGCCGCCACCTTCGTCGAGCCGGTACTGGATGATTTCGAACCCCTCCTCGATCAGTTCCAGGACGACGCCCCATTCGACGAGTACGTCATCGCCCTTGAACACCTGCTGGCCGCGGCCGAGCTGATCATCGAGGTTAGAGGCAGTTCAACCGAGATCGAAGGACTTCGCGACCGCACCATGCAGGTGCTCGCCCGCGCATCGAGGGCAGAATCGCGTTACGGAACATGCTGACGAACTGTTCAAGTCGCTGTTCGCGTCCGAACTTCGGACCCAGCACGCCCGCTCATGCCGATGAGCGGTCGTGCCGACCGCTTCTGCCCTCCGCGACGAAACTTGGTCGAGCGGCGACCGGATTCTGTGTCAGGGTACGACGGTGATCGAAAAGCCGGATATCCCTGACTCGGTGCTGGTCGAGGGTGTGCACGACGGTTGGGGCCTGTTCGTCGATGAGGTCGTCTTCCTGCCGGTGGGTTTGGATGGGGCGGCATGGGCCTACGAAGTGCGCATTCTGGGTGGCGGGCGCCGGTTCTTGAAAGTGCGGACGGGAGAGTTCACCCGGCCAGCCCTACCTGTGCCGTCGTACCTTTTCGCTCACGGGCTGACACAGGTTGTCGCACCGATCGGCGGCGTCCACGCGGCGAGTGGGCTGCGGTTGGCGTTGTATCCGTTCATCGACGGCGAAAATTTATGGAGCCGGGGTCTGACCGATGCGCAGTGGACGGCATACGGCCGGTTCCTCGGCGCGTTGCACGCCGTGGAACTGCCGGACGAGGTCGCGGCGCTCCTGCCGATCGAGGCGTATGCGAGCACAGCACCGCACCGTGTCCGAGCGTTGGCCGACCAGGCGGCCGCCGATCCGGCGCTGGGACCGCTGTGGCGCCGGCATAGCGGGCAGTTGTCAGCCTGGGCAGACGAGGCCGAACGGCTGGAGTGTGAAGCGGCAGCTGCTCCCCGGCCGATCGTGGTATGCCACGCCGACATTCATCCAGGCAACCTCCTGGCCGACGGCAGCGACGATTTGCGCGTCGTCGACTGGGACGCGCCAGTCCGGGCCCCGAGGGAACGCGATTTGATGTTCGTCTTCGGAACCGAGTTCGGCGAGCATCCGATCAACGCTCGCAGGGAGGCACAGTTCCGCAGCGGATACGGCCCGCTCGACCTGGATGACAACATGCTTCGCTACTACCGACTGGAGCGACGGCTCGACGACGTGGCCCTATTCGCAGCGACGGTCCTCGACGAGTCGGCCACCGAGGCGGCCCGGGCCTACGAGCTTGAGTTACTCGCTCAGATCCTCGAACGCTGAGGTCCAGCCATGCGACACGATGATCCGGTGACACCCGGACCGAGCCCGGCCAACGGCGACAGGCAACCGGTCCATCGCGATCAACGAATACGGGCTGACGCTCGGGCTGCTGCCCTTGCTGGTAAGGCCACCAGACGAGGTGACCGCAACCGTCGCGCCGCAGGACCCGACGAACCCCCGATCCGAGCGCTGCTGCGGTTTGCGCTCGAAGTCCCGGGACCGATCGGGCACGCGCGTCCTGAGGCTTTCGAGTTTCGCCCAAAGAGCGTCGCGACCACCAGATCGGCGGCAGCATGGCCACGATTGCCTGGCCCGATCGCAGGGCCGACATCATCGCCGGCCTCGCGGTCCTCGTGACACTGCGCGCGCACAGTCTGATGCCCTGGCCCGGTCTGACCGAGGCGGTGCACTGGCTGGTCGACGACACCCACTGGGACCAGCTCCCACCCCTGCGCGACATCGGCACCATCCTCGCCAGCGCCAGCGAGGCCGACGCGACCACCGAGACAATCCAACCCCTGTTGGCCATTCTCGATGAGCTCGGACCCGCCGAACCTGACGTCGCGCGCGGCTGAAATGCGCCGAACGGGAACGGTCCGCTTGGCTGGCTTGACCTGCGCCGGGAGGCGATCCTCGCCCTCGAGAGGAACGGGCTATGTGCCGGCGGCCGCAGAATATCGATCCACCTGTCTGGTCAGCAGATCGGCTACGAAATCAGCGTCAGCGCTCATGAGCCCGCCCGTGCCGGACGAGATGAGTGTCGGCCCCACGATGGCGAATCCCTGTAGGACTGTCGCACCCTGCGTCTCGATGCGTACCCCGAGGCTGGCATCGCCCGCGTTCGGCAGGTTCATCAGCGCATAGGTGACCTTCTGCCCCTCCGAGGTGTCCTTCTTGCATGTCTGGAGGATCGCGGCCATCTTCTCGAACGAAGCTTTCGCCTGGTCGGCGTTGGCGTACTGCCGCAAGGAGATCACGGCGACCTCCGCATTCAGGCCGCCGCCCTTCTGGTACGAAGCAGATACTTCAATCTTCGCTGTGTACGGCTGCCGGTAATTGCAGAACGTCTTGTCGGGGCGGTCTTGGTCTTTGGACTGGTCCTCGCTGTAGCCGGTCGGCATCTCCTTGAGCGGGAGGAGCGCGTTGGTGAGGGCGGCCTTATCGAGGATTCTGTAGCTCGGTGAGGCAGGGGTGCCGGCAGGCGCCGAGTTCGATCTATCACGTGTGTTGCGTCGCCAGGAGCTGGCACTCGTCACCGCGGTGTATGAAGCTGGCGTCGACTTCGCCGAGATGACGAAGGTGCTCCCCGGGTGGCCACGTCTTTGCAGAGGGCCTTGACGCACCGGCGCTTGCCATGCTCCCGGACGGCCCGCTCCATGACGTCGGCCTCCGTCCTGAGCTGCGGCGCAACATTGTCACAACGGGTGCGCAACTGCCGGATTCTTCGATGCGGGGCAACAACGATCCCGCATCGAAGGTGAGGGCATGATGTTCAAGAGGATCGCGCGTATCGCGGCGGTCAGTGTCGTGGCGGTGGCCGGCGTTCTACACGTCGCCTCGGCGCCGGCGGCGGCCGCGCCATACGGCGGCTACCACGCGAGCTGTAGCACCGTGGTCAACCCGGGCAACGAGTACTGGTTCCACGACAAGAGCTGGTCGGAGTTCGTCGACCTCAGCGACTTCTATTTCGACAACGGATACCGGGTCACCGAGCTGGACGTGGTCGGCCATGACGTCACCGCGGTCTTCCGGCCCGGTTCCGGCGCTCAGTGGGTCCACGGCCACATGTCGATCGGCGAATTCGAGGACTGGGACGACACCTACTACGCCCAGGGCCTGCGGTTGGCCGAATTCGATCGGGACGGCGACGAGTTCTTCGCGGTGTGGCGTACGGGCAGCGGCGAGCGGTTCTGGCGGACCGCCATCCCGACGTGGACCGACTTCAAGAACCAGGACGACGTGTTGTGGGACCAGGGTTTCCGCCTCGTCGACATCGTCATCCGTGAGGATGGCAAGATCGGCGGGCTGTGGCGCTCCGACCAGGGCAGCTCGGGCCAGCGGTGGAACTACGGCATCCTGGCCGGCGGCGCTGACGCCAACAACGAGAGTGCCTTCCAGAAGCTCAACCGGGAGCGCAAGGAGGCGGGCTACGAGCTGCGGATCCTCAAGGCGTTCAACAACGACGCCTACCGGGTGGCCGTGTGGCGCTACCGGGGTGGCACCTTCAACCAGTCCACCGCGAACTTCATGACCACCGACGCCATGCGGGACTGGGAGAAGGCCTGCCGCGCTGGGGGCATGCGGATCGTGACCCTCGACGTCACCTAGGACCGTCACGCGGCACCGAGATACGTCAACACCGCGAGGACCCGCCGGTGGTCCTCGCGGTGTTGGCCAGGCGTACCTTGGCCAGGATGGAGAACCCAGACGTGGGTACGACTGCTACATCGCGGGTTTACGTCGACATGGTTGGAGACCTGTTCCACGCGGGCCACGTGTCGCTCCTGCGGGAGGCGCGCCGCCATGGTGACTGGTTGGTCGTCGGCGTGCTGGCCGACGACGCCGCAGCCTCCTACAAGCGTCGTCCCATCATGACCCTCGCGGAGCGTGTCGCCGTGATCGAGTCGTGCAGGTATGTCGACGAGGTGATCGAGGACGCCCCGCTCCAAGTGACCGAAGAGTTTCTTGCCCAGCACGGGATCACCACCGTGGTGCACGGCGACGACTTGTCGCCCGAGGGGGCCGAGTTCGTATATGGGCCCGCTATGGCAGCCGGCAAGCTCAGGTATGTTCGGCGCACGGGAGGAATCTCAACCACCCAGTTGATCCAGCGGGTGCTCGCGAGAGCTGGCGCAGGCGATTAGAACGGGACGGGCCCGCGGCCTGCCAACGACATCAACACCTGCGTGGCGAGTAGTTTGCGCATGCCGGTGACGGCGACTGTCCCCACCCGATCGTAGGGGAGTTCCAGTTGGAGCCCCTCGACGGCGTTGCGGAGGTCCGTCGTGATCTCGTCCGGACGGAAGGTGCCGCCCCAGCCGTTGAGTCCGCCGCGCTGGTTGGTGGTGAGGGAGGCCATGCCAGATATGCATGCGCCGTCGACCAGGATCAGCCTCGCAGGGCCCGAGTAGGTCGTCGTCATAGTCATGTCCTTCAGGGGTGTCGAGCCGGGCTCGTGAAACGCCGAACGGCGGCCCGCTCAACCGGGCGGGCCGCCGTTCGCAGAGCGTGGGTCAGAGCGGCCGGATGTTCTCCGCCTGCGGGCCCTTCTGGCCCTGAGTGATGTCGAACTCCACCTTCTGGTTCTCGTCGAGGCTGCGGAAGCCGCTCGCCGAGATCGCGGAGAAGTGGGCGAAGACGTCTGCGCCGCCGTCGTCGGGGCTGATGAAGCCGAAGCCCTTGTCGGCGTTGAACCACTTCACGGTGCCTGTAGTCATGTCTGCTCCTTCGCAGGCTGTTGGAGGCCGCACTGTGCGGACCCCTTACGCCGCCGCGTTGATCGCCCGCGTCGAAACGACACGAAAAACGAAAGGCGCCTGGATGGTTTCAAATACCCCATCAGGCGCCAGAAAACGTCTACGGAAATCAAAACTGCAACGCCATAAACCTAGCACATCCTCCGCCGTCGGCGCTGCCGAGGGACCTCCGGAAGGGGACGCCGGAACTACGATCAAGCGCACACATCCTTCCGCGCGGAACCGGAGGCACCGTGAAACTCCTGCTCACCTCAGGCGGAGTGACGAACCCGAGCATCCACTCGGCTCTCGTGCAGCTGCTCGGCAAGCCGATCGCCGACTGCCACGCCCTCTGTGTCCCGACCGCGCAGTGGGGGCACCCGATGTGCGGTCCGACATCCGTACGTGGCTTCGTCGCCGCCGATCCCGCGCCCGACTGGCAGTATCTGTCCGGCCTGGGCTGGGCGTCCCTCGGTGTCCTCGAGCTCACCGCACTGCCCACGATCGGCGCGGAGCGGTGGGTCCCCTGGGTCCGCGAAGCCGACGTGCTCCTGGTCGACGGCGGCGACGCCACCTACCTGTGCCATTGGATGCGCGAGTCCGGGCTGGCCGACCTGCTGCCTTCGCTGCCCGACAAGGTCTGGGTGGGCGTCAGCGCCGGAAGCATGGTGATGACACCCCGGATCGGCGGCTCCTTCGTCGAGTGGGCGTCGGCGCCGGACGACCGTACCCTCGGTGTCGTCGATTTCTCGATTTTCCCGCACTTGAACGCCTTCCCCACGAACACCCCGGCCGACGCGGAGCGGTGGGCCGCCGACATCGGCATCCCGGCCTACGCCATCGACGAACAGACGGCGATCAAGGTCGTCGATGGCTCCGTCGAGGTGATCTCCGAAGGCCAATGGAAGAAGTTCGGGTGACCGAGCCGACGTGGACGGCCGCTGACGTCGGTGGGTAGATGTACGCGCGAGCACGATGAGATCGGAAACGATGGCGACGGCACAGCGGGCGCACCTCGATCCGCCTGATGCCGGGCGAGTCGCGGCGCTGCGGGCGGTCGTCGGTTACCTGGGCGACCCGTCGGCCGCACCGGGTATCTACCTCCAGGGGCGGTCGGGCGTCGGGATGTCCACGGTGCTGTCGAGCGTCGTGCGTCGGGCCCGTCGGCGTGGGCAGCGGCCGATTGTGATCAGTGCGTCCTACGCGGAGCGTGACGTCGCCTTCGCCGGACTGCACCAGGTGCTGCACGCGTGCCGGCGGCTGACGGCCGCGCGCTCGGCGATCGAGGTGCTGACCACCGCGGTCGTCGGCGGGACCGTCGACTCGGCTGTTGTGGCGGCCACCGGATCCCTGTTCGGCGCGATCGCGGCTGATGGGCCCGCGCTGATCGTCGTCGACAACGCACACCGCCTGGATGCCCAGACGACCGAAACAATGGCCCGTACCCTCGCCGGCGTGCCCATACCGGGCTTGGCCGTGATCCTGGGCGGCCGCCAGGCGGGCGCGGTCGCCTGGCCGGCGCTGCGGATCCGGACGCTCCCTGGTCTGGGGTCGTCCGCAGCCGCGCGGCTGCTGCGGGCGCGGGCGCCCGGGTTGAACCCGTGGCTGGCCGACAGGATCCTCGACGACGCGGCCGGTCGGCCGCTCGCCCTGATCGAGCTGCCGATCGCCTGGCGCGACCGGCACACGCCCGGAGCCGATCTCCTTGAGCCGCACTCACCGCTGACCACGCGGCTGGCGCAGTCCCTGCTGGAAGACATCGCCGAACTGCCCGCGGCGGCCCGCAGGATCCTGCTGCTGGTCGCGGCCGGCGAAATGTGCCGGCCTGAGCACCTGCGCCGCCTGGAGGGTCCGTCGGCGACCGAGCACATCGACTCGCTGGTCGCGGCCGGCCGGCTGGCGAACGACACCGACGGCGTCCGGCTGGCGGATCCATTACTGGCCGCAGCGCTGGTGCAGGCCGCGGCGCCCGGCGATCTGCGCGTCACCCAGGAGCAGCTTGGCGGACCTCCGACCCACGACCACCGCGATGGGGTACGCCGCGCCTTGGCGTCGGCGCGTGCTGGCAGACGCGGTGAGCGGGCCGGCCGGGAACTCGTCGCGAGCGCGCTCGTCGCCATGGATCTCGGTCGCTTCGACGTTGTCGCTGCCTTGCTCGACGCCTTGCCCGCGGGGCTCAACCCGGTCGACGCGGTCCGGCGGGACATCTTGTCGCGGCGGATCGACGACGCGACGTGGCGGCGTTCGTCGTCGGCGGAGGCCGTGTGCGCGGTCGCCGACACCTGCCGCGCCGCCGGCGACTCGGCCCTGGCTCTGGACCTGCTGGCCGCCTTCGCCGAGACGGTCACCTGGGAAGACGTCGACGAGTCAGCGGGCCAACGGTTACTGACGTCCCTGAACGCACTCGAGGACCACCAACACGACCCGCGCTGGTTGTTGGTGTGCGCGACCGCCGACCCCGCACGGGCTGACGCGTCGGCCCGACTCACTCCCGGTGCCCTGGGCCGACTTTCCGACGACGACCTGGTGCATCTGGGGTTGGCGATGCGGCGGCTGGGCCGCCTCGAACGTGCTGCCGAGTTGCTCGGCCCGGTGGTTCCGTCGCTGACCCGAGACCGCCGATTCGGGGCGCTGGTGCCGGTGGTGGCCGCCCTGGCCGATGTCGAGCTGTTCCTTGGCCGGTGGGAGCTCGCCGACGAGCATCTGCGTTGCGCGACCGAGGCGGCCGAGCGCACCGGCCAGGTCGTTTGGCGGGCCTACGCACAGGCGACTACGGGGATGCTTCGCGCCGCAAGCGGGGATGTCGAGGCCGCCCGAAGCGTCGCCGGAGCGGCGGAGCAAGGGCTCGGCGATCGGCCGGTCTGGCCCGTGCGACTACGGGTGGCCGCCGCACGTGGAACGGCGTTCATGGCCGAGGGACGCTTCGCCGAGGCGGGTCTGGAATTCGAGGCGGTGCTCGGCGGACCGAGCGTCAGCGGGTACGCGATCGACCGCGCGATCGTCGGCAGCCTCTACGCCGAAGCCGTCAGCCGCGGCCGGCCACGCCGCGCAGGCATGGCGGTGCCCCCGGCAATCGGGGCGGCGCTGCGCCGCAGCGCGTCGGCCGATGGCGAGGCGCACCTGCGCTACCTGCGCACGTTGCTGCAACCGCCAACGGACCTGGAGGCGACCTTCACCGAACTGCTCGACCGGGCCCGGCGGCTGCCCTGGCTCCGGGCCCGGGTGCAGTTGAGCTACGGATCGTGGCTGCGACGGGAACGGCGCATCGCTGACGCGCGGGAGCACCTGGACAGCGCCCGGACCGTCTTCGCGACGCTGCCGGCGCGCGCCTGGCTTGACCACACCGAGCAGGAGCTACGCGCCGCCGGCGCGGTCGAGCCGGACGCACCACCATTGGGCGGCCTGCTCTCGCCCCAGGAGTTCGCGGTGGTCCAACTGGCCGCGACCGGTCTGTCCAACCGGGAGATCGCGGTGCGCCTGGCATTGTCGCGGCGCACCGTCGAGTCGCATCTCGCGCGTGCGTACCCGAAGCTGTCGGTCGGCTCCCGCCACCAGCTGCCGGCCCGATTGCGCGAACTGACGTGACCGGGTCGACCGTGGCGGACGAGCCGATCGAGCCGGCAGGTGGCGCTTCCGGATTGGTCGGCCGCGCTCGTGAGCTCGAGGTCATCGACGGCATGCTGGCCCGGCTGGACCAGGGCGGCGGTTCGCTGCTGCTGCGCGGCGAGGCCGGCGTCGGTAAGTCGGCTCTGCTGCGACGGGCCGCCGAGCTCGCCCGCCGCCGCGGGCACCTGGTGTTGACGGCCGGCGGCACCGACGGTGACGTCATGCCCTACGCGAGCCTGCGGCGGCTGCTGCCCCCGTGGATGATCGAGTCGGTCGAGCTGCCACCCGGCCAACGGGCGGCACTGTTCGCGGCCACCCGCCCGGACGACCCTGCCGTGGTGCCGGCGCCCTACCTGGTCGGCATGGCCGCGCTGACCGCTGTCACGGAGGCGGCCGAGAGTCGCCCGATCACGCTCGCCATCGACGATGCGCACTGGCTGGACGCCGAGTCCCGCTCCGTGATCGCCTTTCTCGGCCGCCGGCTGGCCGCCGACCCCGTGCTGTTGATCGTGGCTACCAGACCGGTCGACGATCCCGACGACGCGGTGGAAGCGACAACGACCATCACGGTCCCCGCGCTTCACGACGGCGCCGCGAACGCGTTGCTCGATGCCGTGGCGCCGGACCTGGATCCCTTCATCCGCGGCCAGATTCTGCACGCCGCGCGCGGCAATCCGCTCGCGCTGACGGAGCTGCCGCGCACCTGGGCGCACACGGCGCCCGCGCACAGGGCCGCCACCGCGAACGTCCCCGTCGGCGACCACATCCGGTCGAGCTTCGCCGGTAGCTACCGCGGCCTACCCGCTCTCAGCCGCGACGTCCTGCTGGTGGCGGCACTTGACGAGCATGCGCCGGTCGCGGAGATCCTCGAGGCCGCGGAGGTGTTCCATGGGGGACACGTGCCCGCCGAAGCGTTGGGCCCGTGTGCCGCAGCGGGCCTGATCACCGTCACACCCGCGGAGGTGCTGTTCCGGCATCCTCTGGTGCGGGCCGCCGTCGTCGGATCGGACGACGCCGAACGCGTGCGTGCCGCACACCGCGCCCTGGCGGTTGTGCTCGCGCGGTCGGACCGGCGGGGCGCCCTGGCCCACCGGGCCCAGGCGGCACACGGCACCGATGACGGCCTCGCTGACGACCTTGCCGAGGCCGCGAGGGCGGCTCACCAGCGGGCCGAGACGACCCCGGCAATCTGGCTGATGGAACGAGCGGCCCGGGTCACCGGCCAACCGGGTGTGCGCGGTCACCGGCTGCTGATGGCCGCCACCTGGGCATACGAGCTCGGCGACCGCCGGACGGTCAACCGGCTACGCGCCGCGGCGTGCGCCGATCCGCTGGACACGCTCGATCAGATCCGCGCGGCATGGCTCGCCGAGCTCTTCACCGGGCACGGCAGCGACGACGTCGGGCGCATCCTGGACCTGCATGATGATGTGCGGGTCGCGTGGCGTGCGGGTGACCTCGAACTCGCCTGGAACGTGCTCATGTCCATCGCGTCCCGCTGCTACTGGACGCGCCCCGACGCGCCGACCCGGCAGCTGCTCGCCACCACCGCGCTCGCCCTGCCGGTCGCCGGATCGGAGCATCGTCTGGTCTTCGCGTTGTCCGGCATCGACCAGGTGGGCCACACGCCCCGGATCCTGGCCGAGTGCCGGCGGGCGCTCACCCGCGACATCTCGGACGCCAACGCGCTGCGCATGTATGCGATGGGTGCCGTCGTCGTCGGTGACGCCCTGCTGGCACGAGCGTTCGCCGACGAGGCCGAGCGGCTGCTGCGGGCCCAGGGCCGGCTCGGACTTCTGCCGCACGTCCTGCTCACCCGGATCCAGGCCGACTGGTTCATCGGCCACTGGGACCGCGCCCGCACGGCGCTGGACGAGGGCCGCCGCCTCGCCGACGAGACCGGCCAGCCGACCTGGCGCAACTCGGCGCGGCTCAACGAGGCCCGGCTGGCCGCGTTGACCGGCGAGTCGCGCCAGCTCGAGCGGACGCTGGCGGAGATCAATGCCGAGGCGGTCAGACAGGGAACCACCAGCTTCCTGCCCCGGGTGCAGGTCGTGCTCGGCACGGCACTGGTGGCCCGCGGCGCGTACCAGGAAGGATTCGACGCCCTTCGCCCGGTTTTCGATCCGCAGGATCCGCTGTATGACCCGCGCAGCACGTTTCCCGCGGTGATGTTCCTGGCTGATGCCGCTGTGCACACCGACCGTCGCGCGCTGGCACGCCAGCTCATCGGCGGCGTCCGTGAAGTGCTCGGCCCGGTTGCTCCGGTCGACTTCAGCGTCGTGGACGGGTACGCCGACGCGGTGCTCGCCGACGACGACCGGGCCGAGGAGCGCTATGTGCGCGCGCTCGACGGTGACGCCACGCAGTGGCCGTGGGTGCGGGCCCGGCTCGGGCTCGCGTACGGCGGGTGGTTGCGCCGCCAACGCCGCGACCTCGATGCCGTGCCGCAGCTTCAGCTGGCCCTGGCCGGGCTGTCACGGCTGGGCGCGATGCCGTGGGTCGAGCAGGCCCGGCATCAGCTCCGCGCGGCGGGGGAGCACACCGCCCTACCCCGCGTCGTGGCACGCGAGGTGCTCACCGGCGAGCAGTTGCAGATCGCGAGCCTCGCCGCTGCCGGGCTCTCCAACCGGGAGATCGGCGAGCAACTGTTCATGTCGCCGCGCACCGTCTCGTCCCACCTCTACCGGATCTTCCCGAAGTTGGGGATCACCTCTCGCGGCCAGCTGGCCGCGGTGCTGGACGATTAGCACGTCGATCAGAAGTTGGTGTACGGGTTCACAATGGCGGCATGAATCTTGCCGCGGTCCGTGCGGACGTCGCCACCATCGACGAACTGCTGCGGGAGATCGCAGAGCGTCCGGTCGACCTGAGTGACCCGAACTGGATGGCCACGTTGCGGCAGGCGCCGGCGCCGGTGGAAGAGGCCGGGGTGACGGCCGAGGCGGCCGCCGCGTTGGAGTCGCTGTTGGACGCGTACGAGACGGGCGGTTCACCGACTCGTGCGGAGGTCCGGGACATCTTCCGGGATTACGGTTCTTTTCGGTGGGCTGCCGGCCTGCCGAACGAATGGGAGTCGGCGCGGGATTTCCGCCGCCGGCTCGTTCACGTCTCGGCGGTGGATCAGGGCTCCGATCCGCGCGACGAGCTGGTGACGATCTGGTCGCTGTGCAACCGGGCCCGCGAGCTCGGCATCGACGTCGAACCCGTGCTCCGCGAGGTGGCGGAGCTGTCATCCGATGCGGACCGCTACGGATTCGGGTCGATGCGGACGCTGATCATGCGCGGGTTGGAGGAACACGACCTCGACTAGCGGCGCCGAGCCGGCCACCCCAGGGGAAGGACCGGCTCGGCGACGCTTCAGTTTGCGGCGTGCCGCAGGGCCCAGTCGAGGGCGTGGTCGGCGACCTGTTCCCAGCCAGGTTCGGCGCAGGTCCAGTGGGAGCGGCCGGGGAACTCGTGGTAGTCGGTGACCGTACCCTCGGCCTTGTAGTGGTGGGCGTTTGATTTGTTGACCGACGGCGGCATGATGTGGTCGGCGCCGCCGGCGATGAAGAGCAGGGGAGCGCGGTCGGCGTTGCGGAAGTCGACCCAGGTTTCCTGTTTGCCCGGCGTGAAGTTGGCGAGCAGTCCGTAGGACCAGACCCAGCTGCCCGGCGCGGGGATCGCATAGCGTTCGTAGGCCGCGCGGGAGTCCTCTTCGGACAGTGTGTTGGTGAACGCGTAGTGGAACTGCTCGGGAGTGAATCCGGCGGCCTGGTGTCGCTTGGCCGGGTTGTTGAGGATCGGGAACAGCGACTTGATCTGCGATGGCGGGTTGACCCGGATGCCCTCCGGCGGCGCGGAGTCGATCACCACCCCGGCGGCGCCGTGGCCGCGGTCGAGGAGCAACTGGGTCAGCGCGCCGCCGAAGGAATGGCCCATGATGATCGGCTTCTCCGGCAGCGCCGTGATGATCTTCTCCAGGTGCGCGATGGTCTCCGGCACGGTCACGTTCGCGATCGGCGTGGGGTCGGCGCGCAGTGCCTCGACCTCGACCTCGAAGCCCGGGTAGGCCGGGGTCAGCACCTGGTGGCCCTTTGCCTCGTAGTAGCGCACCCAGTGCTCCCAGCTGCGCGGTGTCACCCACAGCCCGTGGACCAGGACGATGGTGCTCATGCGTCGTACTCCTTCAGGAAGGCGAGCAGGTCGGCGCCGAGTTGTTCCTTGTGGGTGTCGGTGATCCCGTGCGGCGCGCCCGGATAGACGATCAGATTGGCGTTCTTGACCAGCGCCGCCGAAGCCATGCCACCGACTTCGAACGGCACGACCTGGTCATCGTCGCCGTGGATGACCAGGGTGGGCATGTCGAATGCCGCGAGGTCGGCACGGAAGTCGGTGGCGGAGAAGGCGGCGATGCTCTCGTAGGCGTTGCGGTGCCCGGCGGCCATCGACTGGAGCCAGAACGCGTCGCGGATGCCTTGCGAGATGTTGGCGCCGGGCCGGTTGTGGCCGAAGAACGGGCCGTCGGCGAGGTCTCGGTAGGTCTGCGACCGGTCGGCGACCGACCCGGCCCGGATCGCGTCGAAGACCCCGATCGGGACTCCGTTCGGGTTGTCGGCGGTGCGCAGCATGAACGGCGGCACGGCGGAGACGAGCACCGCCTGCGCCACCCGGCCGGTGCCGTGCCGACCGATGTAGCGCGCCACCTCGCCGCCTCCGGTGGAGAAGCCGACCAGGGTGGCCTCGCGCAGGTTGAGAGCGTCGACGAGCGTCGCGAGGTCGTCGGCGTAGGTGTCCATCTCGTTGCCGTGCCAGGTCTGCGTGGACCGGCCGTGTCCGCGGCGGTCGTGTGCGATGACCCGGTAGCCGTTGGAGGAGAGGAAGAGCGCCTGCGCCTCCCAGCTGTCGGAGTTCAGCGGCCAGCCGTGCGACAGGACGACCGGACGGCCGGCGCCCCAGTCCTTGTAGAAGATCTGGGCGCCGTCGGTGGTGGTGACAAACATCGGGGTGGCTCCGTTCAGCGCGCGGCGGACTTGATGACGCCGAGAGTGGTGTGCGGCTGCGAGATCATCGCGACGTGCGAGGCGTTGACCTCGGTGGTGCGCGCCCCGGCCCGGTGCGCCATGAACCGCTGCGCGGCCGGGGGAATCAGATTGTCGTTGCGGGCGACGAGGTACCACGTCGGGATGCTGCGCCATGCCGGCGGCCCGGACGGTTCCAGCAGGGTGTGTACGTCGCCGGGGCGCTGCGTCGCCGCCATCACGTCGGTCGTCGCCTTCGGCAGGTCGCCCGCGAACACGTCACGGAAGACGGCGCTCTTCACATAGCCGTCGTAGCTTCCGGCGCCGTCCGCGGTCGGGTAGGGGCGCAGGTCGAGCGCGTCCTGGCCGAGTTTGCTGCCGGGGTATTTGAGCTGGAGTCCCTGTAGCGTCTCGCCTTCGTCGGGGGCGAACGCCGCGACGTACACCAGAGCTTTGACGTCCTGATTTCGGCCGGCGGCGTTGGTGACCACCATCCCGCCATAGGAGTGGGCGACCAGCACGGTAGGGCCGTCGATCGTGGCCAGGATGCTGGCGAGGTAGGCGGCGTCGGCGGAGACACCGCGCAGCGGGTTGGCCGGTGCGAGCACCGGATAGCCGTCGCGTTGCAGGCCACGGGCGACGTCAGCCCACCCGGACGCGTCGGCGAACGCACCGTGCACCAGCACGATGGTCGGCTTGGGGCCGGGTCGGTGGGTCTGCGCGGCGGCTGGTCGCGACCCGAGCAGAGCCCCGGTGGCGACCGCGGCAGAACCGGCGATCAAGGTACGGCGGTTGGTGCGCATGCTTCGTGTTGTCCCTTCAGCGGTGAGCCGTATGCCCACCACGCTCGGGGAAGGTGTCGCCGTTCGGTATCCGTAGGTTGACGGTGGTGGCCCGGCGCGCGCCAGCCACCCGGACATGTCGAGGGCAGCCCTGAGTGGACGGATCGGGGGCTCACCAGAGCGGTGAGCCCCCGATCTGATGGCGATCAGCCGGCGTGCACTGCGATGTTCGTCGCCCGTAGCAGCCCGACGACGCCCTTCACCGCCGCGAGGCCCTCCTGGTGGGTGCCGGCTTTGATCTGCCCGGACCAGTAGCCGTAGCGGTCGGCGAGGATGCCGCTCGCGGCCGATCCGGCCTGGATGACGCACGAACCGAGCGGATCGTCCGGCGCCTGCCCTGCCGGAGCCGCGACGCAGCCGGCGCCGAACCGCTCCTGCTGCGCCAGCGGACTCAGCCCGGACACGTCACCCTGGCAGGGGTCCCAGTCCACTTGTTGTTTGCAGCTGCCGTAGTTGGCCAACGCCCGCTGGTAGGCGTTGTAGAGGTGCAGCGACCCGGTGTTGTAGCTGTCCTGGCTGCGCGGCAGGCGATAGTCCGCCGGCAGCGACCGGTCGCCGAACAGCTGGCCGCGCAGCACGTCGTCCCGTTCCAGCGCCGACGACCAGCCCAGGTCCGAGAAGATCTGCAGCATCCGTACGGTGTCCGAGACCTTCTTGCCGGCGTCCCAGAGCTGCTGCGAGGGCGACCAGCTCCCCGCCGGCGGCCGGTCCACGCCGGTGCCGAGCGCCGCGACCCGGTAGAAGTAGCGCTGCTTGCCGGTCAGCATGGCCGCGGCCTTGGTGCGCGCCAGCGCGAGCGCGGCGGGGTTGTCGACCACCACGCCGTTGCTGTCCAGCTTCGCCCGGTAGGTGGAATTCCATTTGTCGTTGAGGTAGTAGTCGGTGTCCCGGCAGTACCCGGTCGGCGGGTTGCTCCGCTGGCTCCACAGGCAGATGTCGACCAGGTGGGTCTTCCAGGTCACCGTGCGCACGTCCTGCCAGTCACCCCCAACCCACTTGGCCTGCTGCCGGACGACCAGCTCCAGATCTCCGTTGGTCTGCTGGTAGCGGGGGCCGTCGTTCACCTCGACGTCGACGAACTGCGCGTCGAGGCAGGATCGCAGTTCCGGTCGGTAGCCGAGCGCCATCGCGTAGTTGGCGAGGTGGTAGACGTTCGGCAGGGCCGAGCGGTTGAGCTTGCTCGGGGTGTTGAGGTAGACCCCGGTCGTCGAACCGCAGCGCGCCATGTTGGGCACGTCCGCGATCCGGCCGGCGGCGGGGATGTCCTGGTCGACGCTGCCCCACATGTTGTAGTCGCGGTCGGTCTCCACCCAGCGCACCGCCCGGCCGACCTCGTCGAGGCCGGCCTTCCACTGGCCCATCGCCGCGCGGTAGTCGGCGGTCAGCCGCTGGAACAGGGCATTGGTGGCACCGTCCGCGGCCGGCGCGCTGAACTGCCGCACCCGACGGTTGACCGCGTCGCCGGCGGCGATCGTGCTCTGCGTCTCGGCCTCGTTGACCTGGGCGGCGTACTGCGGGTTCTGTAGTTGCAGGATCAGGTTCGCCCGAGCGCCCAGCAGCCACGCCGACGGGTTGGCCACTCCGGACGCGGGCTGGTCGCCGGGCGCGGGGGTGAGCGCGATGCCCCGGGCGCCCGCCCACTGTGCGAGGTAGTCGATCGCCCCGGCCGGCAGGTAGAGGCCGACCGTAGCCACCGGATCGGCCAGCGACGTGCCGGTCGGGACGACGTAGGGCGCCTGCTTGGCGCTGTCGGCCGCGAAGGTACGCGTCGGCGAGTCGGCCTGGTCGAAGTAGGTGGCGAACGAGTCGATCGTCGTGCCGGTGCGTGCCTCCCGGTGCACGTAACGGTCGACCGAGGTCTTCAGCGGCTGCTGGATGATCTGCTCGAAGGCCGCCTGGCTCGCCAGCGCGAGGCTGTCGACCCGCTGGTCGAGGACGATCAGCTGCCCGGCGATCACCGTGAGCTGGGCCCGCACCTCGGCGAGATCCCGGGACAGCGCGGTCAGTTGGGCGCTCAGCCCGTCATACATCGTGCCGAGCATCTTCTCGATCCGGTCGAACCGCTTGTCCATTCCCGCGGCCATGCGGTTGATCTGATCGCGGAGCGCCGCGATCTCGGCGCCGGTGGTCCCGTCGGCGCCGCCGCCCGAGCTGAACAGCGGTAGCAGGATCATCGCCGCGCCGACCAGGCCACCGACCAGGGTGAGGGTCGACATCGCCATGGCCGCCGCCGTGATGCCGGCCGCCGAGATCGCCGCGGTGTAGGTGGTGATCGCCGAGATGGCGCCGACCACGGCCTTGGCGATGGTCTCGATCTGCTTGCCGAACTGCTTGTCGACCATCCCGGCCAGCTTGCCGAGGACGGTGACGGCCTGGCCGAGCTTCTCGTTGAGCTTGCGGTCGGCCTCCGCCTTCTCCTTGGCCGCCGCCTCGTCCGCGCTGGTCGGCTTGTTCGGCCCGTCGACCGGGAACCGGTCGGACTGGGCGACCACGTCGGTCACCGCGGCCGCGGTCCGGTCGCGCAGCGCGGCCAGCGCCACGTCGAGTTGTGACTGGATCTCCGCCCGGTAGGCGTCCTTGTCGTGGCGCTTCGCGGTGATCGCCGACAGGTTGAGGCTTCCGCTCAGGTCGGGTAGCTGCGCGAGATCCTCCGCCGGGGTGTCCAGGCGCACGCCGAGCCGGGCGCCGAACGCCGTGTTCCACACCTCGGCGAGGGCCGGATCGGTCGCGGCCCGGGCGTGCAGCGTGCCCCACACGTCGGCCAGGGCGCCCCGGGACAGCATCTCCCACAGGTATTCCTGGGTGGCGCTGCGGACCTGCTCGATCGGCGGCACGATGCCGGCCAACTCTTCCCCGGTGGTGCTGCGCAGCAGTCCCTTGACCGCCGGGCCGCCGAGCCGTGCTTCGCTGCTGCCGGCCAGCTTCTCCATCGCCGCGCCCAGCAGGTGCAGCTTCCCGGGTGACTCGTCGGACGCCTTGACGGCCTGCCCGACGAGGGTGCTGACGGCGGTCAGGTGGGCGTTGAGCGCGGCGACGTCGGCCGCCGGGTGGGCGGCGCGCCAGTCGCTCAGCTCAGCGGCGAGCACGGCGTCGATGAGGCCGCGGGTGCCGCCCTCGCGGACCTGGACGACCGCCGCGAACAGGGAGTGGTGGACAGCCTGCTCGTCATACGGGACGGGGTCGGCGGCGACCGCCGGCCCAGCCAACGCGACCACCATGCTCGCGCTGGCCACGGCGGCGAGCCAGCGGCTCGTTCCCTTCGTGGTTCTCATGGATGTCCTTTCCTTCCGCGTCCCTGATGCGGGACGAGGTGCGGCCTTCCATGAGGCGGCAGCGGGGTTGGCGTGCCCTTAACGGCGTCTTGGCGGGCTGGTGGCGGCGGCCTGGCGGCGGATCACTACGGTTGCGGAGTGACGACGGTCGGTGTGCTGGGCCCGGTGCGGGCGATGCGCGGCGGCACTCCGATCGAACTCGGGGCACCGCGACAGCGCGCCGTGCTGGCCCGGCTCGTCGCCGGAGGCGGTCACGCGGTGTCGGTCGACCGGCTCATCGAAGACCTCTGGTCGGGCGACCCGCCGCCCCGGGCCCAGGCCGCCCTACAGGTGTACGTGTCGAACCTGCGCCGGGCGTTGGAGCCGGACCGCCCGCCCCGCCGTCCCGCCGGGATCCTGGTCACCGCGGCCCCGGGATACGCCCTGCGCCTGTCGACACCGGACGTGGACGCCTGGCGGTTCGAAGCGGCACTGCGGGCGGCGACGCGGGTCACCGAGACGCAGCCGCGGGCGGCGCTGGCCGGGCTCGACGACGTCCTCGCCGGCTGGGGCGGCGCCACCCCCTACGCGGAGTTCGTGGGGGAGCCTTGGGCAGACCGGGAGAGCGAACGACTGGGCCGGCTCCGGCTGACCGCCGTCGAACAGCGCGCCAAACTGCTGCTCGACCTGGACCGCGCGGATGAGGTGATCCTCGACCTCGATCCGCACGTCCGGGACCATCCCCTGCGGGAGCAGGCCGCGATGCTGCTCGCGGTCGCGCTCTATCGCCTCGGACGGCAGGCCGATGCCCTCGACGTGCTGCGATCGGTGCGCGCCGCGCTGATCGAGCAGCTGGGCATCGAACCCGGCTCCGAGCTGCGGAGCCTGGAGACGGATCTGCTTCGACAGAATCCTCGCCTGGAGCGACCTGCCTCTGCGGTCGCCCAACCCTCTGCTGTGGTCGGGCCGGGGGAGTTGCCGGCCGGCGTACCCGATCGACCGCCCGTGGCGCAGCCATTGCTCGGCCGTTCTGCCGAGCTGTCCCAGCTGCGCGCGGCGGCCGACCGCGCCACCGCGGCCGGTCTCGGCATCTGCTGGATCGGCGCCGAAGCGGGTGGCGGGAAGTCGACGCTGGCCCGCCACCTCGCCGGGTCCCTCGCCGGCGATGGCTGGACCACGGTGATCGGAACCTGTCCGCAGGTGGATGGCGCGCCGCCGGCGTGGGCGTGGCACGAGGTGGTCACCGCCGCCCGCGGACGCCTCCCGCTCGACGAGCAGGAGACCCGCGGCCTGGAGCTCCTGATCGGCACGGGCACCGCGACGTCTCCCGGCACCCGCGGACCCTACGACGAGTTCCACCTACGCCAAGCGCTGGCCGCCTACCTGTCCCGGCTGGCCGGTCATGGCCCGTTGCTCGTCGTGATCGAGGACGTCCATCGGGCCGACGGTGAGACCCTGCGTGTCCTGCGCCACCTCGCGACCGCCCTGGCAGAGGCGCCGGTCCTGGTGGTGGCCACCTTCCGCCCCGACGAGGTGACCGACGACGTCGTGGTGGCCCGGGCGGCGCTCACCGGCGTGCCGGCGGTGGAACTGAACCTCGGCGGCCTCGACGACGCGGCCGTCACCGACCTGCTGCGTCGTCATGGCGTCGACACAACCGACAGCGAACTGCCGCGCACCGTACGGGAACGCTCGGCGGGCAATCCACTGTTCACGATCGAGCTGGCCAAACTGATAGCGGCCGAAGGCCCCGGGTCAGCGCTCGACGGCATCCCCGCCGCGCTGGGTCACGTGCTGACCAGGCGACTGGCACGGCTGCCGGCCACCACCCAGATGGTGCTGCGCCACGCCGCCGTCCTGGGCTCGGACGCCGAGGTCGACATCCTGATCGCCGTCGACGGCGGCCCGGAAGAGGCGGTCCTCGACGGCTTGGAGGCCGGGGTGACCGCGGGTCTGCTCGTCGAGCCCGAGCCGGGGCTGATCCGGTTCGCGCATGCCTTGATGCGGGACGCGCTCTACCTCAGCGTCCCGCTGCTGCGACGTACCCGAATGCACAGCCGGGTCCTCACGGTGCTGCGCGAGCAGCGCGTCAACGACGTCGCTGCGCTGGGGAGGCACGCACTCGCCGCCCTGACGCCGGCCACCGCGCAGGACGCGATCGGGCACCTGGCTGCCGCCGCCCGCCGGGCCGGTGACCTCGGCGCACCTCGGGAAGCCGCCGCGTACTGGACCGGCGCGTTGCGGGCGGCCGACCTCGCCCCAGCGGTTCCCGCCCCCGCACGGCTCGAGCTGCTCTGCGATCTGGCCACCGCGAGCGCACTCGCCGGTGACGTGCTGAGTGCCCGCGCCGCGCGCGCCGAAGCGGTGCGGCTGGCCACCGGGATCGGCGACCCACATGCCGTCCACTCCGCCCTGCTCTGCTTCGACGCCCCGGTGACCTGGACCATCCGACCCGACCGCGCCGTCGACGAACCGCTGGTCCGGCTGCTGGAGCACACGCTGTCACTAGTGGGCGACGACAGCCCCGCACTCCGGTCACGGCTGTTGAGCACCCTCGCCTTCGAGATCGAAGGGGCCGATCTGCGGCGCGCCGACGAGGTCACCCGGGAATCGCTGGCGCTGGCCCGCAGGCAGGACGACGCGGCGGTGCTCTGCCGTGCGCTCAACGCCCGCTACTTCGTCACCGTCGCCCCCGCGCATCGGGCCGAACTGCCCGTGGTCGGGCGCGAGCTGCTGGCGGTCGCCGAGGCGGCCGGGCTCACCGCCTACACGTGCGAGGCCCACCACATCCTTTACCAGGCCGCACTCGCCGACGCCGACTTCGACCGGGCGCGCCACCACGTCGACCGGGCGATCGAGGAGGCCACGACCGGTCAGCTCGGCCTGATCCTCGCCGTGATGGGGTGGTTCACCGGCCTGCGCGCCCTCTTCGCCGGTGATCTCGATGCGGCGTCGCACCGCTACGCGGAGATCAGTGAACGAATGAGCCGCGTCGGTGGCCCCAACGCGGCGGCGATGGGGCTGCTGGGTCGGTTCACCGTGCTGAGCGCCGTCGGGCGTGGGCACGAGCTGGTCGAGGAGCTCCGGCAGCTACACGTACGGGTGCCGGACGACACGCACGACCTGCTGGCCCACGCGTTGCTCTCCGCCGGCGACCGGGAGGCAGCCCGAGCCGTCTGGCGGCCACAGACCCCGATCCGCCCCGACTATTTCTGGCTGTACTGGATGACGCTGCGCGGGCAGGTCGCGGCGCGGCTGGGCGACCGCCCGGCCGCCCAGCGCTGCTACCGCGAGCTGCTGCCGTGGGCCGGGCGGTTCGCCGGCCTGGAGTGCGGGTCGATCTCACTCGGCCCCGTGGATCAGACACTCGCCGAACTCGCCGCCGCGTTGGGCGACCCGACCGTCGCCGCCCACCGCGACGCCGGGCTCCGGCTGGCCCGCCGGGTCGGCGCCGTGCCGTGGAGCGACGAGTCCGCGTACGTGCCGGCGGTGCGGTGAACGGGGTCATCGGCCGAAGACGGTCGCCTCCCGCCGACGGAAACCCGGTCGCAGCGCCGCGAGCATCAGCCGCAGCACCGGTCCGGCGATCTTCTTCAGCTCCGCCAGTTCCTCCGGGCGGGCGTACCGCTCGATCCTGGGCAGTTCGAAGCGCAGCGCGCCGCCCTTGCGGACCGCCCGCTCCACGGTGTTCCAGTCGGCCACGGTGACGTGGCGCCGGATCACCGGGAAGATCAGCAGCTCCTCCTCTTCGATGTGCTCGTCGAGGACGTCGCGGAGCTGGGCCAGGACCGCGGCGAGGTGCGCTGCGACGGCGTGGACCCGCCCCGCGTCCGAGGTGAACGCGGCGGCCAGCTCGTCCGCCGCCACCCGCACCTCGTCCAGGACCGGATCGAGCGCGGCGTGGTCGTCACTGAGCTCCCGCAGGTCGATCTCCGCGCCCGCCGAACGTCGCAGCACCGGCCAGAGGACCTCGTCCTCCATCCTGTGGTGGTGATGGATGCCGTCACAGAGCAGCCGCACATACGTCCGCAAGGCCGTCGCCCGGCGGCGGTCGTAGGCGATCTGTCCGGCAGCCACGCCGCTCAGCAGCTCAGCCAGCCGGCGAGTGTCGGACCGCATCGTGCGGTGATTGATCCGGACGCCGATGAGATTCGGTTCGGGGTGGTGAGTCGTGATAGCCATGGCCTCGACTCTCCGGCACCGCGTCTGGCGGACACTTGGCGCCGACTTGGCGGACGCGCCTGGCGGGAGCCGCGCAGTTGGCCCGCTGCTCGCAAAGAGGTCTACGCCGGATCCGCTGGCGGTTCGGATTTCTTGCGCTTGAACGGTGTTGCGAACTTCCCGACAACGGTGGTCGCGGCGCCGGAGATGGCGCCGCCTACGCCCTTCACCGCGGTCAGCGCCTGTGGTTCGTCGGGGATGCCGTCACCGTCGAGGTCCACGCTCCGGAATGGACGGGTTACGGTGCCAGCCGCGGTTTCCACACCGGACCCGATGGCGTGCGCGGAGTCGCCGACCCAGCTTCCGGTTGAGCGTGCGGCGTCCTGGAGGGCGCTCAGTGCCCGGTTGGGCTCGTCGTCCTTCTCGGGCTTCTTCTTGGCCTCGACCGTGAGGTGCGACGGAAACTCGGCAGGCGGGTCGGCGAACGCCTCCTGTGCGGCGTCGACGACCGCGCGGCCGAACACGAAGCGGGTGACTCCGCCGACAAGGGCGCCCACGCCGTATTCCACGGCTGTCTGCTGCTTGGCGCCCAGCCCCGCGCGCACGTCTTCGAGCCGGCCCGTCTGCACGCCGCGGACGAGTTCCTGGGCGGCGCCCGCGGGCAGTGAGTGAGCGAGCGTGTTGGCCCAGTGTGACCAGTCTTTCTGGCCGGTCGCGATGTGCTTGCCGACATCCACCGGGCTCGACGACGACCGGGCGAGGTCGGCGGCCATCGCCGCGATCTGGCCTTGGCCGACGCGGCCGTTCGAGAGGCCGTAGACGAGGGCGCGCGCCTGGGTCTGGTCGAGGTTCATGCCGTGGATGTCGGCCAGCGCGAGAGCGTAGAGCGCGGTGATCTCGAACTGCAGTTGCTCGTCGCCGGCGGGCAGCATTTTCGCCACGCGCTGCGCACCCATTCTGGTCGCGCCGAGAGCGGCCTCTTTCGCGGCTGCCTTCGCCGCTTCCTTTGTCGCCTTCTTCGCGGCCTCGCGCGCCGCGCTCTTGGCACCCGTGGCTGCCGCGCCGGCGATGGGGATCAGGGCGATGCCGACATCCAGCGCGATGGCGCCGGCCGTCACCAGCCCGCCGGCGACACTGATCGCCGTGATGTAGTGGCGCTCGAGCACCCTGGTGACCTCTGCGGGCGTCGCATCGGGGTTGCGGCGGCGCACCCATCGCACATATTTCCGGGCGACGGAGTGACGCCCTTTGACCGCCGTCTCGATCTCGCGGTCTGCGGCCTCGCCGGTCAGCTCGGCCTCAAGGGTGATCGTTTCGATGTCGGTCAAGGCTCATCTCTCGGGCTCAAGATTGACTCGGTGGCTCAACCTAACTCTTGTTGCGGTGGCGATTCGAGATCCGGATCGGAAACGTGACTCTCGCGGGGCGTTCAGGGAGTCTGCACACCAGACTCCGCACAGGACGCTTCGATGGGGGAGGGCAAATGACGTTCAAGAACAAAGCGGTGGCTCTGGCGGCGACGGCCGTGGTCGCGCTCGGTGCAGCGCTCGCGGCATCTGCGACGACCGCGATGACCAGCTCCGATCGGCACCTCGCCGGCAACATCATGGGCAACTCGCAACCTGTCGACACACTGCCCTGAGCCCCCGGTCCGGGCACGCGACGGTGTTGGCGCCACTACGCTGAGTGCACGGAATTAGCGGGGAAAGTGGTGCGGCATGGCGAAATACCTGTTTACCGCGACGTACACCGCGGAGGGTTTGCGAGGGTTGCTCACCGACGGCGGGAGCGGGCGGGTCGCGGCCGCGCGGCATGCTGCCGAAAGCGTCGGTGGGCGCGTCGACGCGATGTATTACAGCTTCGGTGACTACGACGTCTACATCATCTGCGACCTGCCTGACCACCGGGCAGCCGCCGCCCTGTCGCTCGTCGTCGGCGCGAGCGGCGGCCTCGACACCAAGACCGTGGTCCTGCTGACGCCCGAAGAGGTCGACCAGGCGGCGCGGCAGGCGGTCGACTTCCGCGCCCCGGGCGGGTGATTCAGCGAACGACGACCGGAACCGGAAGCAGGGTGACCCGCACGGCCGTGCCGACCGCCAGGTCGGCCAGCCGGGCGCTGGAGACCTGCGCGACGACGAGCGTGTCGTCGGGCAGCGCCACGGTCACCCGCGAGAGCGGTCCGAGGAAGCTCACCGCGACCACCCGACCGGTGCCGGCAGGGTCCGCGGTCACGTCGACCGACTCGGGCCGCACCAGTGCGGTGACGGGACCAACCGGGCCGGCATTCATCAGCGGCAGCCGGGCGTCCAGCACGTCGACAACACCGTCCCGGACGTGGCCCGGGAACCGGTTGCTCAGGCCCACGAACTCCGCCACGAACGGCGTCGCGGGGCTGCGGTAGATGTCTTCCGGCGACCCGATCTGCTCGAGCTTCCCGGCGGACATGACGCCGACGCGGTCGGCCAGGGCCAACGCCTCCTCCTGGTCGTGCGTCACGAACAGGGTCGTGGTGCCGACCTCCAATTGAATGCGGCGGATCTCGTCGCGCAACTGGAGCCGCACCTTCGCGTCCAGCGCCGACAGCGGCTCGTCCAGCAGCAGCACCTGCGGCTGGATCGCGAGCGCCCGCGCCAGCGCCACCCGCTGCTGCTGGCCGCCGGAGAGTTGCTGCGGGTAACGGTCGGCGTGGGTGCCGATGCCCACGAGTGAAAGCATCTCCTGCGAACGCCGGCGGCGCGCGGACGCCGATTGCCGGCGCAGGCGCAGGCCGAACTCGACGTTCTCCGCCGCGGTCAGGTGCGGGAACAGGCTGTAGGCCTGGAACACCATGCCCATGTCGCGGCGGTTGACCGGCACGTTGGCGATGTCCTTGCCGCCCACCAGGATCCGGCCGGAGTCGGCGTCTTCGAGCCCGGCCAGGATGCGCAGCGCGGTCGTCTTGCCGCAGCCCGACGGGCCGAGCAGCGCGACCAACTCGCCCGGAGCCAGGTCGAGGTCGAGGTTGTCGAGGGCCTGGATGGTGCCGAAGCGGCGGCTGACCTTTTCCAGGCGCACCGCCACACCGGTGGACACGGCCGTTGTGGTCACGAGGTGGTCCTTTCCCGACGGTGTCGACGGCGCCCGCGGCCGGCGAAGGAGAGCAGGAACAGCAGGACGAAGGCGAGCACCAGCGCGGCCAGTGACACCGCGAACGAGATCGTGGCGCTGCTCTTGCCCAACTGGTTGATGGCGACCTGGAGGTTGTCGCGGTTGAGCAGCGACGCGATGGTGAACTCGCCGAGCACCAGGGCCACCGTGAGGAAGGCGGCGGAGAGCACGGCGGAGCGGATGTTGGGCAGCACGACCCGCCACATCACCGTGGCCCAGCCGGCTCCGAGGCTGCGCGCGGCCTCGGCGAGGGTGCGCACGTCGATCGCCGACAGGCCGGTGTCGATGGCCCGATAGGCGAAGGGCAGGGCCAGGATGGTGTACGCGAACGTGAGCGTCAGCGACGAGCCGCCGATGAAGTAGACGACCCACGCGTATACCGGTGCCAGGCCGACGACCAGCACGATGGCCGGGATCGTCAGCGGCAGGAGGCAGACGAACTCCACCAGCCGGCGCAGCCGCGGCAGCCGCAGGCGCACCCACACGACGGTGGGCACCAGCAGCGCCAGGGTGAGCGTCACCGAGAGCAGCATGAGCCAGAAGGACGCCTTCATGCCCGTCCACAGCACCGGGTAGGTCTCGCTGAGTTGCTGCCAGTCGAAGAGC
Organism: Asanoa ferruginea; assembly: GCF_003387075.1. Lineage (NCBI taxonomy): Bacteria > Bacillati > Actinomycetota > Actinomycetes > Micromonosporales > Micromonosporaceae > Asanoa > Asanoa ferruginea. The sequence continues at coordinate 7,583,262 of NZ_QUMQ01000001.1, read as the reverse complement.
ACCCGCCAGGTGTCCCACGACAGCTTGCCGCCGGCGCCGCGGGTCGTGAACTCCAGCAGCGCGAAGAGCGGGAGCAGGAACACGATTCCGAGGACGCCGACGACGACCCACCGCATGATCCGCTGGCGGCGGGCCCGGCGACGCACTAGTCCAACCATCGCGACGTCCTTCGCTGGAGGGCGGCGTAGAGCGACATGACGACCGCGACGACCACGACCATGCCTAGCGCCATCGCCTTGCCGATGTTCTCGCGGCCGAGGAGCACCTCGCTGGTCAGTGCGGAGCGGATCTGCAGCGGCACGATCGGGCTGCCCTGGCTGACCAGTGCGGCCGCGGTGGCGTACGCCGAGAAAGCATTGGCGAACAGCAACAGGGTGGAGCCGAGGAATGCCGGTGCCAACAGCGGGCCGGCGACGTGTCGCCAGTAGTACCAGGTCGACCCGCCGAGGCTCTCCGTCGCTTCGCGCCACTGTGGACGGATGCCGTCGAGGGCGGGCAGGAACACGATGACCATCAGCGGGATCTGGAAGTAGGTGTAGACGAGCACCAGCCCCGGCAGGTCGAAGAGCCAGACGCCGCCAGCGAAGATGTCGACGCCGAGCGAGTCGCGCAGGAACAGCGTGACGAAGCCGCTCAGGCCGATCGTGGCCATGAACGCGAACGCCAGCGTGACGCCGCCGAACTGGGCCAGCACGCCGCACGCCGAGGTGACCACCCGCCGGACCGTGCTGTCCGGGCCGGCGGTCACCACGGCGTAGCCGAGCAGGGCGCCGATCACTGCCCCCAGGATCGCGGTCACCGCGGACAGCAGGATGCTGCGGATGAACGCCTGGACGATGTAGCCGTCGGCCAGCGCCGTCACGTTGTCGAAGGTCACCCGATTGTCGGTGCCGAGGAAGGAACCGATCGCGACCACCAGGGTCGGGATGATCAGGAAGATACCCACGAAGACGAAGAACGGGACCACACCGAGGAGGTCACGACGCCTGCTCATCGGTGGTCAGCCGACTACTTTGGCCCAGTTGGCGGCGAGGTAGTCGTTGGCCGCCTTGGTCTGTGCCTCGGTGAGGAAGACGGGGGTGCCGGTGACCTGCGGCAGTGCGCCGAAGGCGGCGGTGTCGAGGGTGCCGGCCGTCTTCATGGCGTCGGCGCGGACCGGGCGGGCACCGCCCTTGAGCCACAGGTTCTGGCCCTCGTCGCTGTAGAGGAACTCCTGCCACAACCGGGCCGCGGCGGGATGCGGCGCGTCGGCGCTGATCGCCTGCACGTAATAGGAACCGACAACAGCGTTAGCGGGTACGACCGTCTTCCAGTCGACCTTGCCCTTCAGCTTCGCGCCCTGCGCCACGTTGAGGTAGTCCCAGTCGAACACGACCGGGGTCTGGCCCGACTCGACCGTCGCCGACGTCGGGTCGACGGGCAGGAAATTGCCGGCCTTCTTCAGCGCGCCGAAGAACTCGACGCCCTTGGAGATGTCGTCGGCGGAACCGCCGTTGCCCAGGGCGGCCGCGACAACGCCGTTGAACGCCGCGCCGGCCTGGGTCGGGTCACCGTTGAGGGCCACCTTTCCCTTGAACGCCGGCCCGAGCAGATCCGTGACGCTGGCGGGCGCCGGGACCTTCGACGAGTCGTAGCCGATCGACATGTAGCCGCCGTAGTCGTTGACCCACGTGCCGCTCGCTTCCTTGAGCGCCGCCGGGATGTCGTTCCACGTCGCGACCTGGTAGGGCGCGAACATCGACGTGTTGGCCAGCGCGACCGCCGTGCCGAGGTCGAACACGTCCGGCGCGCCACCCTGGCCCTTGAGCTGCTTGGCGGCGTTGATCTCGTCCTGGCTGGACGCGTCGGGCTGGGCCGAGTTCACCTTGATGCCGTACTTCGCGGTGAAGGCCTTGATGATCTCGCCGTAGTTGGCCCAGTCCGGGGGCAACGCGATGACGTTGAGCGTTCCTTCTTTCTTGGCCGCCTCGACGAGCTTGTCCAGCCCGCCCATGTCGGCGGCGGTCTTGGCCTTGGCGGCGTCGCTGGCGGCGGCCTCGTTGTTGCTCGATGGTGGGGAACAGGCGGAAAGGGCCACCAGGACGGCGGAAACCGCCACCAGGGCGGTCCGTCGGCTAATCGAGATTCGCACGGAATCCTCCTTGTGAATTCATTCGCTGCGCGTGCAGATCAGCGCTGCCAGTTCGCGCTCCAGGCCGGCGTCGCCGACGTGGTGGACCGTGAGTGGCAGGCCGAGCGTGTCGGCGGCGGCCTGCGCCAGCGCCGACAGCCGCGCGGTCGGCCGTTGGGCCAGCCAGACCGCGCGCCGGTAGTGCTTGAAATAGTCGTCGCGCAGCTCGGGCCAGCGATCGAGGCCCAGCTCCGCGACGACCGTCCGCTCGAACGAACGGACCAGAAAGTCGGTCAGCACATAGGTGCCGGGCTCGTCACGCAGCATCGCCCGCAGGCGGTCCGCGCCGGCCAGCACGTCGTAGCAGTGCGCGCCGCCGAGCCGGCGCAGCCCGAGCCGGCCGCAGACCTCGTCGAGGGCGCCGTAGGTGCCGCAGTCGGCGTAGGCGACGGCCACGGTGGGGTAGCGGCCGCGCACCGTGGTGGCGAGGTCGGCCACGGCCGGGGCGATCCGCTCCGGCCGGTTGTGCAACAGGGGCGGCAGCGGATGCACGTCCACCGGCCAGCGGCGCGAGGTGGCGACCCGGTCGACGTCGGCGGCGAGGGCACCGCAGGCGATGACCGCCGTGCGGGGCTCAGGGCGGGAAGGCGAGCAGATCGACGAAGCGGTCGTTGAAGTCAGACCGGTCGGAGAGCTCCACATATTCGACCTCCTCCAGCAACGTCGTGGCGCCGGCCCGCTCGCGCACGCTGAGCAGCGCCATCTTGGCTCCCTCGCCGGCCACGTTCCCGGCGCTGACGACGCGCAGCACGGGCAGCTTGGGCACCAGCCCGATCCGGATCGCGCTCGCCGGTGACAGGTAGCTGCCGAACGAGCCGGCCAGCAGCACCTGCTGGACATCGCCGACGTCGACCCCCAACTCGGCCAGCAGCAGCTGCCATCCGGTGGCGATCGCGGCCTTCGCGAACTGGAGCGCGCGGACGTCGCGCTGGGACAGCACGATGTCGTCGTGCAGGACGAAGACCCGCTCGCCGTCCCAGGTGGCGAACCGTGCCGCGAGCGTCGGTGCGATCCGGGCGGCGTCATCGACGGGCACGAACCGGCCGGTCGCGTCGATGAGCCCGGCGCCGACGAGCGCCGCGACGGCGTCGACGAGGCCGGAACCGCACAGCCCGGCCGGCTTCGCGTCGCCGATCACGCCGAGTTCCAGCTCGCCGTCGCGGATCCGGACCACCTCGATCGCGCCGTCGGCGGCGCGCATGCCGCACCGGATCGACGCGCCCTCGAACGCGGGTCCGGCCGGCGCGGCGGTCGCCACCAGCCGGTCGGCGTTGCCCAGCACGATCTCGCAGTTGGTGCCGATGTCGATGAACAACCGCATCCGCCGGTCGCGGTCCATCCCGGAGGCAAGCAGGCCGGCGACGATGTCGCCACCGACGTAGGCGCCGAGCGACGGGAACACCACCGCCCGGGCCCGCGGGTGCACCTGAACGCCGAGATCGGCGGCCATCAGCTCGGGGAACGCCCGGGTCGACATGATGAACGGCGCCACGCCCAGCGGCTCCGGGTCGATGCCCAGCGCGATGTGCACCATGGTGGCGTTGCCGGCCAGCGCCACCTCGTAGATCTCGTCCGGCGCGACCTCGCCGGCGGCGCACACCTCGCGGGTCAGCTCGTCGAGCGTCTCGTGGGCCAGCGCGCGCAGCCGGTCGAGGGCCGCCGGGTCGAGCATCGTGGCGCTGATCCGGGTGATCACATCGCCGCCGAACGGCTGCTGCCGGTTGAGCGCCGAGCGCACGGCCACGGGGGTGCCGGTGCTGACGTCGAGCAGGTTGGCGACGACGGTCGTGGTGCCCAGGTCGAAGGCGATGCCGAAGCAGCGGCCGGTGGTGTCGCCGGCTTCGACCGCGACCAGGACCTCGTCGACGATCACCGCCGTCACCCGGTAGTCGCTGACCCGCAGGGTCCGGCCCAGGTCGCGGAGCACCGCGAGGTCGACCCGCGGCTCGAGATCGTCGATCGCGCCGAGCACCCGCTGGAGGTCGGGGGTCTGGTCGCTCAGAGTCGGCTCGGTCAGCTCCAGGTAGCGCTTCTGGATGGCCGGCCGGAGGATGACCTGCCGGCCCACCCCGACCGTCGCCGCCTTCGGCCGGGTGACCAGTGGCGGCACCTCGACCCGCAGGTTCTCGGTGACGTGCGCGCGGCAGGCGAGCCGCCAGCCCTCGCGGAGCTGGTCGGCGCCGAACGCCCGGACGTCCAGTGAGGACACCGGAATGGTGCCGTCGTCGATGCGGACCAGGCATTTGCGGCACGTGCCGTGGCCGCCACAGGTCGAGTCGATGGCGATGCCGTTCCAGCTCGCGGCGTCGAAGACGGTCACGCCGGGCGGCACGCGGATGTCCCGGGCCGCGGGGCTGAAATGCACCCGCACCCGCCCGTGGCCGTCGTGGCTGACCAGGTCCGTCATGCGCCCTGCCGGGCCCGGAACAGGGAGATCCAGGTGGCGCCCCAGGCGTCGTTGCCGAGCAGCAGGTCGGCGGCCTTGACGGCGTCGACGACCTCGGGGGTACGCGCGTCCATGATGGCGCTGGTCAGCCCGGCGCGCATCGCCATCGGCAGGAAGGCCGCACCCAGCGCGTGCCGGCGCGGCATGCCGAAGGAGACGTTGGACGCGCCCAGCGTCATGTTCACCCCGAGCTCGTCTTTGATCATCGCGATGGTGTCGAGCGTCTTCGCCACGAGCGACGTGTCGGCGCCCACCGGCATGGCCAGCGGGTCGATCACGATGTCCTCGATCGGGATGCCGTAGCGGCCGGTCGCCACGTCGACGACCTTGCGGGCCAGTTCCAGCCGGCGGGCCGGGTCTTCCGGGATCTCCTCCTCGTCGTTGGGCAGCGCGATCACCGCGGCGCCGTAGCGCTTGACCAGCGGCAGGATCGCCGCGAGCCGGTCGTCTTCCGCGGTCACCGAGTTGACCAGGGCCTTGCCCTCATAGGCGGCCAGGCCGGCGTCGAGCGCCTCGACGACCGAGGAGTCGATGCACAGCGGCAGATCGGTCAGGCCCTGCACCATCCGGACGACCTTGGCGAGCAGTTCGGCCTCGTCGAGGAGCGGAACGCCCATGTTGACGTCGAGCACCATCGCGCCGCCGGCCACCTGCTCGGCGACGTCGACCTCGATGCGGGACAGGTCGCCGGCGCGGAGCTGGTCCTGGAAGATGCGGCGGCCCGTGGGGTTGAGCCGTTCGCCGATGACGCAGAACGGCTGGTCCGGGCCGATGACAACGGTCCTTCCCGCGGACCGGACAACGGTGTGCACGTCGCTACACCTCCTACGTCCCGGCCATGACCCGCCGGCGTTGCATCAGGTCCTTGGCCTTCTTGACCGCGGCGGACGCGTCGGCCGCGTAGCCGTCGGCGCCGACCGCGTCGGCGTATTCCTGGGTGACCGGGGCGCCGCCGACCATGACGATCACCTGGTCGCGCAGGCCCGCCTTGACCAGCGCGTTGATGTTGGCCTTGAACATCGGCATCGTGGTGGTGAGGAACGCCGAGAAGCCCACGATGTCGGGCTTGTGGGTCCGGATGGCGTCGACGAACTTCTCCGGCGACACCTGGACGCCGAGGTCGATCACGTGGAAGCCGGCGCCCTCCAGCATGATGTTGACCAGGTTCTTGCCGATGTCGTGGACGTCGCCCTTCACGGTGCCCATGACGAAGGTGCCGAGCGTCTGCACCCCGGTCTCCGCGAGCAGCGGCCGCAGCCGGGCCAGCGCGCCGGCCATCGCCCGGCCGGCGATGAGCATCTCGGGCACGAAGAAGTCGCCCCGCTCGAACCGGGCGCCGACCTCCTCCAGCGACGGGATGAGCGCGTCGAAGAGCAGCGTCTCCGGTGCCATCCCGGCGTCGAGACCGGCGTTGGTCAGGTCGAGAACCGCCGGCGCGTTGCCGACCAGGGTCTGGTCGTAGAGGCCTTGGAGGATCTCATCGGGAGTCATGCGCCCACCGCGCTTCGCGCGGGCATGACCCTGGCTACTGAGTCAAATGATTCGGTCGCAAGCTTCCTCATGCGGCGCCCTCCGTTCGTACGGTGTGGCCGAGGATCGATGACAGCGCGGCCGACTCGGTCACCAGCAGCGCGCCGATCTGCTCGGCCCGGCGGTCGGTGATCCGGGCGGTGGGGCCGGAGACGGAGATCGCCGCGACGACGCTGCCGTCCCGCGCGCGGACCGGGCTGGCCACGGCCACCAGACCGGGCTCGAGCTCCTCGCGGGCGATGGCGTAGCCGCGCCGGATCACCGTCGCGAGGTCGCGCTCCAGGTCCGTGCGGTCGGTGATCGTGCGTGGGGTGCGGCGCTCCAGGGTGCCGGTCGGCAGGGGGAGGGTCCGGAACGCGTAGAAGACCTTGCCGAGCGCCGAGCAGTGCGCGGGCACGCTCAGCCCGACCCAGTTGGTGGTGCCGAGCAGGTGGACGCTGTCGACCTGCGCGACCTGGACGACGGCGTCGCCGCGGGGCACCGCCAGGTTGATCGTCTCCCCGGTGCGCGCGCCGATGCGTTCGAGCGTCGGCGTGGTCAGCTCGACCAGGTCGCTGCCGACGCCCTGCCGGGCCGCGTAGACGGCGAAGACCGCACCCGGGCGGAACACGCCGCTGCGGTCGCGCTGGACGAGGCGGTGCCGTTCGAGCGCCTGCAACAGCCGGGAGACGGTCGACTTGGCCAGCCCGGTCTGCTCGACGAGCGAGGTGAACGTGCGCGGTCCGGCCGCCTCGACGACATGCGTCAGCAACTCGGCGGCGCGGTCGACCGCCTGGGTGCCGGTCTGCTGGGTAGCCACAATGAGTTCCACATCGTAGAACTACAGTTTCAATTGATGAGAGTAAAATCCCCTCGACCCCATCGCGTCAAGGGAGGCTTCGATGTTCGTCAACACGATGCCGCGCTACGAGATCCTGTCCGAGGACGCGATGGCCATCCTCGACAGAGGCTGGCGACGGCTGGTCAGCGAGATCGGCGTCGAGTTCGTGTCCGACCGGGCCCTTGACCTGTTCCGCGCGGCCGGGCAGACGGTCGAGGGCAACCTGGTCCGCTTCGATCCCGACTTCGTGCTCGAACAGGTGGCCAAGGCGCCCCGCGAGTTCGACGTGCAGGCCCGCAATCCGACCAACACCGTGCACATCGGCGGCGACCACATGGCCTTCGGCGCGGTCTACGGGCCGCCGTTCGTCCGCGACGGCGACGTGCGCCGCGAGGCGACGCTCGATGACTTCCGGCGGTTCACCAAGCTTGCCCAGCGGTTCCCGCAACTCGACTCCGCGGGCGGCGTGATCTGCGAGCCCAACGACGCCCCGCTCGACTCGCGCCACCTCGACATGGTCTACGCGTTGCAGACGCTCACCGACAAGATCTACATGGGCAACGTCGTGTCCGAGGTCAACGCCCGCGACACCATCGCGATGACCGAGATCCTGTTCGGCGGGCGGGAGGCGATCGAGCGTACCCCCGCGACGATCTCGCTCATCAACTGCAACTCACCGTTGCGCTGGGACGATCGGATGCTCGATTCCCAGCTCGAATACAGCGCCGCCAACCAGGCCGTCGTGATCACGCCGTTCCTGCTGATGGGCGCGATGTCGCCGGTGTCGGTGCCGGCGACGCTGGTGCAGCAGATGGCCGAGGCGCTGACCGGGATCGCGCTGTCGCAGCTCGTCCGGCCCGGGTCGCCAGTCATCTTCGGCTCGTTCCTGTCCAACATCGACATGCAGTCGGGCTCGCCGTGCTTCGGCACGCCCGAGTCGGCAGTGGGTCTGCTCTGCACGGGCCAGATAGCGCGCCGGTACGGCCTCCCGTTCCGCACCGGCGGCGGGCTGACCTCCAGCCAGACGGCTGACGCGCAGTCGGCCTACGAGGCGATGATGACCATGCTGCCGACATTCCTCGCCGGCACCAACTGGGTCATGCACGCCGCCGGCTGGCTCGAGGGCGGCCTGGTCGCCTCCTACGAGAAGTTCGTGGTCGACGTCGAGATCCTGCGGATGTTGCAGGTCGAGTTCACGCCGCTGGAGATCGACGAGGCCTCGCTGGCGTTCGACGCGCACGAAGAGGTGGGCCACGGCGGCCACTTCCTCGGCGCGGCACACACGATGGAGCGGTTCCGCACGTGCTTCTACCGACCGCTGCTGTCCTCGTCCGCCAACTACGAGCGATGGATGCGCAACGGCGGCCAGGACGCGGCGGCCCGGGCCGGCGAGATCTACCGCAAGCAGCTCGACGAATACGAGCAGCCGCCGCTCGACGACGCGATCCGCGCGGAGCTCGACGACTACGTGGTCCGCCGGCGCAAGGAACTCGGCGACTGAACCTTGACGGGCATCGACGCCCGTGCGGATACTGTCGCGAAATATCACGACTCAGCGGGGTAGGACAGACCACACCAGACTGCGGCAGACATCGAGGCAGCCATGCCAGAGCCCTTGATCAGCGCCGAACGGGTGGAGGCTGCCACCGGGCCGGCGCTGGCCGTCACGGACCTGTGGAAGGTGTTCGGTCCCCGCAGCGACCGGGTCGTCGGCACTCCGCTCGCCGACCTGTCGCGCGGCGACTTGATGGCGCGAACCGGTTGCGTGGCAGCCGTCCGCGACATCTCGTTCACGGTGCCGCCCACCGAGGTGTTCGTGGTGATGGGCCTGTCCGGCTCGGGCAAGTCGACCCTGGTGCGGTGCCTGACCCGGCTCGTCGAGCCGACGTCCGGGTCCGTGCTCGTCGACGGCGAAGACCTCCGCGCCGCCGACCCGCGGCGGTTGCGCGACCTGCGCCGGCACCGGTTCGCGATGGTGTTCCAGCACTTCGGGTTGCTGCCGCACCGGCGGGTGCTCGACAACGTCGCCTACGGGCTGGAGATCCGCGGCGTCGGCCGAACCGAGCGCTACCGGCGCGCCGGCGAGGTGCTCGACCTGGTCGGCCTGGGCGGGTGCGCCGACCTGTTTCCCGACCAGCTCTCCGGCGGCATGCAGCAGCGGGTGGGCCTGGGCCGGGCGCTCGCCGTCGACCCCCAGATCCTGTTCTTCGACGAGCCGTTCTCCGCCCTCGACCCGCTCATCCGGCGCGACATGCAGAACGAGGTCCTCCGGCTGCACCACGAGGTCGGCAAGACGATGATCTTCATTACCCACGACCTGCACGAGGCCCTGCGCCTGGGTGACCGCATCCTGATCATGCGCGACGGCGCGGCGGTGCAGATCGGCCGGCCCGACGAGGTGGTCGGTGCTCCCGCCGACGACTACGTGCGCGACTTCGTCGCCGACGTGCCCAAGTCGCACGTGCTGACCATCCGCTGGGTGATGCGCCCGGTCCGCGCCGACGATCCGCTCGACGGGCCGGAGTTGGGCGCCGGTGTCATCGTCCGCGACGCCGTCCGCGCGGTGCTCTCGTCGGGCGCGCCGGTCAAGGTGGTCCACGACGGCGAGTTGGTCGGCATGGTCGACGACGAGGCGATCCTGCGGGTGATCGTCGCGGAGGAGCCATGACGACGCTGACCGGCACTGCCGGAGCCGTCCGCCGCCGCGCCGGTGAGCTGCCCCGCAGCGCGCTGGTCGGTGCCGTGGTCGCGGTCTGGGTGCTGTTGTGGATCCCGCTGCACGGCCGGGCCACCCTCGCGCTGTCCACATCGGAGTTGAGCCCGCTGCACGAGCGGCTCAACGACCTGCGCGACGCCGTCAACAACACCCGGGGGAGCAGCCCGGTCTTCAGCGCCTTCTTCGACGTGATCCGCGAGGCCGTCGACGCGCTGACCGTGTTCCTGCAATCCCTGATCAGCCAGCCGGCGTACGGGCGGCCCGTCCCGCTGATCGGCTGGCTCGGCGTGGTCGCGGTGGCGACGCTCGGCGCGTACGCCGCCGGCAACCTGCGGGTCGCGGTGCTGACGGCGGCCGGGTTCACCTCGTTCGGCCTGCTCGGCTTCTGGCAGGAGAGCATGGACACGCTGGCGCTGACGCTGGCCGCGGTGCTCATCTGCCTGGCCATCGGGATCCCGCTCGGGATCTGGGCCGGGCTGTCGGACCGGTTGAACCGCCTGCTCACACCGGTCCTCGACTTCATGCAGACGATGCCGACGTTCGTCTACCTCGCACCGCTGACGCTGTTCTTCCTGATCGGCCCGGCCTCCGCGGTCATCGCGACGCTCGTCTACTCGCTGCCGCCGGTCGTGCGGATCACCGCACACGGCATCCGCAGCGTGGCACCCACGTCGGTCGAGGCCGGCACCTCGTTGGGCGCGACCAGGTGGCAGTTGCTGCGCACGGTCCGCGTGCCGCTGGCCAAGCGCACGATCGTGCTGGGCGTCAACCAGACGGTGATGTGCGCGCTGTCGATGGTGACCATCGCCGCGCTCATCGACGCGCCCGGGCTCGGCCAGGTCGTCCTGCGCGCGTTGCAGACCCTCGACGTCGGCACCGCCTTCAGCGCCGGGCTGGCCATCGTCATCATGGCGATCGTCCTCGATCGGGTCACCACCGCCGCTCGCGACCGGGTGGAGACGCGTTACCGGCTCGGTCCGCGGGCCCGCGGCCGTCGGCGCGTGCTGCTGGCCGGGCTCGGCGTCGGCACCGCGGTCGCGCTCTACCTCTCCTACACCTATGTCTGGGCGGCTTATTTTCCCGGCCCCGAAAGCGGTGGCGTCGTCGGTGCCCAGCTGGCCACCGGGGTCACCGACGTCACCGACTGGGTGCAACTGCACCTGGGCGCGGTCACCGACGCCATCCGCAACGCCATCAGCTACGGGCTGCTCAACCCGCTCCAATCCCTGATCGCAGAGTCACCCTGGTATCTGGTCTCCGCCGTCGTGCTGGCCGTCGCGTGGATCGTCGCCGGGCCGCGGATCGTGCCGACCGCCGCCGTCTGCCTGGCCCTGCTGGTCGGCACCGGCCTGTGGCAGGAAGCGATGGTGACGCTGTCGGCCACCCTGGTCGCCACCGTCATCGTGATGGCCCTCGGCCTCGTGGTCGGCGTCTGGATGGGGCGCAGCGACCGGGCCGACGGGCTGGTCCGCCCGACCCTCGACGCCGCCCAGGTGATGCCCGCGTTCGTGTATCTCGTGCCGTTCCTGGGCCTGTTCGGCGCCAGCCGGTTCACCGCCATCGTGGCGGCCGTCGTCTTCGCGGCGCCCGTCGCGATCAAGCTCGTCGCCGACGGGGTCCGCGGCGTCCCGGCCACGGTCGTGGAGGCGGCGACCTCCTCCGGCTCGACGGCCTGGCAGGTGATCACCAAGGTGCAGCTTCCGCTGGCCCGGCAGTCGGTGACCCTCGCCGCCAACCAGGGCCTCATCTACGTCCTCTCGATGGTGGTGGTCGGCGGTCTCGTCGGCGCCGGCGCGCTCGGCTATCTCGTCGTCGCCGGGTTCTCCCAGTCCGACCTCTACGGCAAGGGCCTGGCGGCCGGCGTAGCGGTGGTGCTGCTGGGAGTCCTGCTCGACCGCACCACCCAGGCTGCTGCCCGGCGGTTCGACGCCGGCACGAGAAGGGGGAAGGATTCGTGAGAAATATAGGCAGGTTCGTCGCGGCGATGACGGTCGGCGCGCTCGCGTTGACCGGCTGCGGTTCGAAGATCGAAGACTCCGGGTCGGCGACGCCTAGTCGCGCGGCCTGCGGCACCGTCAACATCGCGGTCAACCCGTGGGTCGGCTACCAGGCCGACGCGGCCGTCATCGCCTACCTCGCCACCAACGAGCTCGGTTGCAAGGTGGAGAAGAAGAACCTCACCGAAGAGGTGTCCTGGCAGGGCTTCGGCACCGGCGCGGTCGACGTGGTCCTGGAAAACTGGGGTCACGACGACCTCAAGAAGACATACATCGAGCAGCAGGGCGTGGCCGTCGAATACGGGTCGACCGGCAACAAGGGCATCATCGGCTGGTATGTGCCGCCGTGGCTGGCGCAGCAATACCCCGACATCACCGACTGGAACAACCTCAACAAATACGCGGACAAGTTCAAGACCTCCGAGTCCGGCGGCAAGGGCCAGTTGCTGCTCGGCGACCCGTCGTTCGTCACCAACGACGAGGCCCTGGTGAAAAACCTCGAACTCAACTTCAAGGTGGTGTACGCCGGCAGCGAGACCGCGCTGATCCAGGCGTTCCGCACGGCTGAACAGCAGAAGCAGTGGATGATCGGCTACTTCTACGAGCCGCAGTGGTTCCTCAACGAGGTGAAGCTGGTCCACGTCAACCTGCCGCCCTACACGGCGGGTTGTGACGCCGACCCGAAGACGGTCGCCTGCGACTACGCCCCCTACGACCTCGACAAGATCGTGAGCAAGAAGTTCGCCGACTCGGGCAGCCCGGCGGCCGCGCTGGTGAAGAACTTCCAGTGGACCAACGAGCACCAGAACGCGGTCGCCCTCGACATCGCCGTCAACAAGCTCTCCGACGACGACGCGGCCAAGAAGTGGGTGGAGGCCAATCGCGACGTCTGGCAGGCCTGGCTGAAGAACTGAGGGAGGGACCCATGGCAGCGCCGCGGGTCGTCATCATCGGCGCCGGCGTGGTCGGTGCCGCGCTCGCCGACGAGCTGTCGGCGCTGGGCTGGGTCGACGTCACGGTGGTCGAGCAGGGTGGGTTGCCACGGCCGGGCGGATCGAGCTCGCACGCGCCCGGCCTGGTGTTCCAGACCAACGCCGCGAAAGTGATGACGGGGTTCGCCCGATACACCGTCGACAAGCTGACCCGCCTGGGGTGCTTCTCGACCGTCGGCAGCCTGGAGGTCGCGACCAGCGAGGCGCGGCTGGCCGACCTGCACCGGCGGCACGGCTGGTTGACCGCGTGGGGTGGCGACGGGCAGGTGCTCGATCCCGCCGAGTGCCTGCGCCGCCATTCCCTGCTGGGCCCGGTCCTCGGTGGTCTCCATGTGCCGGGCGACGGGCTGGCCGACAGTGTCGGCGCGGTCGAGGCGCAGCTCGCCCGGGCACGGGAGCGGGGCGTCCGGGTCCTCGATCACCACGAGGTGCTCGACATCCGGGTGGCCGGCGAGCGGGTCCGTGGCGTCGTGACGTCTCGGGGCGAGCTGCCCGCCGACCTCGTCGTGTGCTGCGCCGGAATCTGGGGGCCGCGGATCGCCCGGATGGTCGGCGTCAACCTGCCGCTGACGCCGCTGGCCCACCAGTTCGGCTGGACCGGGCCGCTGCGGGCACTCGCCGACCAGCAGGCGGTCCGGCCGATCCTGCGGCATCAGGACGCCGACCTCTACGTGCGCGAGCGGTTCGACCGGATCGGGGTCGGCTATTACGGCCACCGCCCGATGCCGGTGGCGGCTGACGACATCGGCCGCGGTCCGACGCCGTCGGTGCTGCCGTTCACCGCCGTCGACTTCGAGCCCGGCTGGGCCGCCGCGCAGGACCTGCTGCCGGCCCTGCGCGAGGCCAAGGTCGAGGAGGGCATGAACGGGCTGTTCTCGTTCACCACCGACAACATGCCGCTGCTCGGGCCGTCGGCCGCGGTCGACGGGTTCTGGCTGGCGGAGGCGGTCTGGGTCACCCACTCGGCGGGCGTCGCGCGGGCCGTCGCCGAATGGCTCGTCGACGGGCACTGCTCCTCGTTCGACCTGCACGAGTGCGACGTCAACCGCTTCGAGCCACACCAACTCGCGCCCGACTACGTGCTCGCCCGCGACTGCCAGAACTACATCGAGGTCTACGACGTCATCCACCCGCTCCAGCCGATGGAGAAGCCTCGACCGCTGCGCACGACGCCGTTCTACGCCCGGCAGCGGGAGCTGGACGCGTCCTTCCTGGAATACGCGGGCTGGGAGCGGCCACAGTGGTTCGGCGCCAACGCCCGGCTGCTGGCCGGTCGCGACATCCCGACGCCGAACGACTGGGCCGCGCATTACTGGTCGCCGATCGTCGGCGCGGAGGCGCTGGCGACCCGCGAGACCGTGGCCCTCTACGACATGACGACACTCAAGCGGGTCGAGGTGACCGGCCCCGGCGCGGCGGCCTACCTGCAATGGCTCACGACCGGGAACGTCGACCGCGCCGTCGGCACTGTCACCTACTGCCTGCTACTCGACGTCGACGGCGGGATCCGCAGCGACATCACGGTGGCCCGGCTCGGCCCGCGCGAGTTCCAGGTCGGCATCAACGGGCCGCTCGACGTCGACTGGTTCGCCCGGCACCTGCCCGCCGACGGATCGGTGACCGTTCGTGACACGACGGCCGGCACCTGCTGCGTCGGCGTCTGGGGGCCGCGGGCCCGCGACCTCGTGCAGTCGCTGACCGCCGACGACTTCTCCAACGAGGGCTTCCGCTACTTCCGGGCGCGGCGCGCCTATCTGGGCACGGTGCCGGTCACCGCGCTGCGGCTGTCCTATGTGGGGGAACTCGGCTACGAGCTCTACACCACCGCCGATCTCGGGCTCAAGCTCTGGGACACGCTGTGGTCGGCCGGCCAGTCGCTCGGCGTCGTCGCCGGTGGGCGGGGTGCGTTCGCCAGCCTGCGGTTGGAGAAGGGATACCGGTTGTTCGGCACCGACATGACCTACGAGCACGATCCCTACGAGGCCGGCCTGGGCTTCGCCGTCAAGCTCGACAAGGGTGACTTCCTCGGCCGGGAAGCGTTGCTGGCACGCAAGGACCCGGCGCGCCGGCTGACCTGCCTGACCCTCGCCGACATCGTCATGGGCAAGGAGCCGGTCTACGCCGGCGACGACTGCGTCGGGCACATCACCAGCGCCGCCTACGGCTACACCGTCGGCACCGGGATCGCGTACGCCTGGCTGCCGGCGGAGCTGGCGACACCCGGCCAGAGCGTCGACATCGGCTACTTCGACCGCCGGATACCGGCCACCGTCACCGCGGAGCCCCTCTTCGACCCGCGCATGGAACGGCTACGCGGGTGACCGCCCACCCCGACTTCCTCTGGGCCGACCCCGAGCCGAAGCGCGGCTACGAAGTCGTCGTCATCGGCGCCGGCGGGCACGGCCTCGCCACCGCCTACTACCTGGCCCGCAACCACGGGATCAGCGACGTGGCCGTGCTCGAGCGCGGCTGGCTGGCCGGCGGCAACATGGCCCGCAACACCACCATCATCCGGTCCAACTATCTGTGGGACGCGAGCGCGGCCATCTACGAGCACTCGCTCAAGCTGTGGGAGGGGCTCTCCGACGAGCTCGACTACGACATCCTGTTCAGCCAGCGCGGCGTGCTCAACCTCGCGCACAGCCTGCCCGACGTGCGGGAGAGCGTCCGCCGGGTGAACGCCAACCGCCTCAACGGGATCGATGCCGAGTGGCTCACCCCGGCCGAGGTGAAGAAGCTCGTGCCGATCATCAACACCTCGCCCGAGCTGCGCTATCCCGTGCTGGGCGCCACCTTCCAGCCGCGCGCCGGCATCGCCAAGCACGACCACGTCGCCTGGGCCTACGCCCGCGCCGCTAACCGCCTCGGCGTCCACCTGATCCAGAACTGCGAGGTCACCGGCTTCCGCCGCGAGGGTTCACGGGTGACCGGGGTGGAGACGAGCCGCGGCACCATCGAGGCCGGCCGGGTCGCGCTGTGCGCGGCCGGTCACACGTCCGTGCTGGCGCAGGAACTCGGATTCCGGCTGCCGCTGGCCAGCCATCCACTTCAGGCACTGGTCTCCGAGTTGCTGGAGCAGGTGCTCGACACCGTCGTCATGTCCAACGCCATCCACGTCTACGTGAGCCAGGCACACAAGGGCGAACTGGTGATGGGCGCCGGCATCGACGCCTACAACGGCTACGGGCAACGCGGCTCGTTCCACGTCATCGAAAGCCAGCTGGCCGCCGCCGTGGAGCTGTTCCCCATCTTCGCCCGGGCACACGTGCTGCGCACCTGGGCCGGAATCGTCGACGTCTCCCCGGACGCGTCACCGGTCCTCGGCCTGACGCCGGTCGAGAACGTGTTCGTCAACTGCGGCTGGGGGACCGGTGGCTTCAAGGCCACCCCCGGTGCGGGCTGGGTCTACGCCGACACCATCGCCCACGCCCGACCACATCCGCTCGCCGCACCGTTTACATTGGACCGCTTCACCACCGGCGCACTCGTCGACGAGCACGGCGCGGCCGCGGTCGCGCACTGAGGGGGAGCGATGCTGAGTGTTCCGTGCCCCTGGTGCGGCCCGCGCGACGAGACCGAGTTCCGCTACGGCGGGCAGGCCCACGTGGCCTACCCGCCCGACCCGGCGGCCTTGTCCGACGCCGAATGGGCCGGATACCTGTTCCTGCGCGACAACCCGAAGGGCTGGTTCGCGGAGCGCTGGTTCCATGCGGCGGGCTGCCGGCGGTGGTGCAACACCGTCCGCCACACCGTGACCTACGAGTTCGGGGCGCCGTCGTGAGCCAGCCGTTCCGCCTCGCCACCGGCGGCCGGATCGACCGGAACCGGACCCTCACGTTCCACTTCGACGGCCGGGCCTATTCCGCGCATCCCGGCGACACGCTGAGCTCGGCGCTGCTCGCCAACGGGGTGCGGATCGTCGCGCGTGGCCCCTACACCGGTCGCCCGCGCGGCACCTACGGCATCGGCGCCGAGGAGCCCAACGCGTTCGTCCAGGTCGACTCCGGCCCGGGCGAGCCGATGGTGCGGGCCACCCAGCTCGAGGTCTACGACGGTCTGGTCGCGCGGTCGCTGGCCGGCAAGGGCGAGCTGCGCGGCGAGCCGGACGGCAGCCGCTACGACAAGACCTGGGCGCACTGCGACGTGCTCGTCGTCGGCGCGGGCCCGGCCGGGCTGGCCGCGGCGCACGCCGCCGCCGCTACCGGCGCGCGCGTCATCCTCGCCGACGAGAGGGCAGAACTCGGCGGCGAGCTGCTGGCCGGCCGAGCCCGCCTCGATGGCCGCCCGGCCATGGACTGGGTCGCCGACGTGCATGCCCGGTTGACCGGCCTGCCGGACGTGCGGGTGCTCACCCGCACGGCGGTGACCGGCGCCTACGACGGCACCTTCCTGGTGGCGGTGCAACGCCGCACCGAGCATCTCGGGCCGGCCGCACCGACACACGTGGCCCGGCAGCGGCTCTGGCACATCCGGGCCCGGCGGGTGGTGCTGGCCACCGGCGCACACGAACGCCCGATCCTGTTCCCCGACAACGACCGCCCCGGCGTCATGCTGGCCGCCGCCGCGGCGGGCTACGCCTGGCGCTACGGCGTCCTGCCCGGGCGGCGCGCCGTCGTGGTCGGCACGCACGACGGCGCACTGTGGGCCGCGGTCGACCTGGCGGACGCGGGCGTGGAGTTGGCCGCGGTGCTCGACGTCCGCCCGGGCGCGGCGCCCCACGCGCCGCGGGAGCGCGGCGTCGTCGACGCCGCCGGCTACGGCGGTGGAGGCCGGGCGCACGGCGCGCTGGGGGACCGGGGCGCCGGCCGTGACGTCGAAGGCCAGGCGCACCGCGCGCTGCGGGATCGCGCTGTCGTCGTCGCGGCATGCCACGGCGTGGTGGGCACTGACGCCGACGCTGACGGCGTGCTGACGGCGGTGTGGGTGGCTCCGCTCGACGGAGCCGGCGAGGCCCGCCGGGTTCCGTGCGATCTGCTGGCGGTGTCGGGCGGCTGGAATCCGGCCGTGCACCTCTACAGCCAGGCGGGCGGCCGGCCCCGATGGTCGCCCGACCACGCCGCGTTCGTGCCCGGCGATCCCCTTCCGGCGATCGCGTGTGTCGGCGCGGCCGCGGGGACCTTCGACCTGGCCGACGCGCTCGCCGAGGGCGCGGAGGCAGGCTGGCAGGCGGCCGCCGCCACCCACGGCGGCAGCGGTGAGGAGCCGCTGCCCCCGGCCACGGACTCGGTCGCCGGGGCGGGCGCGCCGGCGGCGTGCTGGGTCACAGGCCCCGCCGACGAGCGGGCCGACACGATCTTCGTCGACCTCCAACGCGACGCGACCCTGAGCGACGTGCGCCGAGCGGTCGGCGCCGGGATGCGCGCCAGCGAACACGTCAAGCGCTTCACCACGGCGGGCACGGCGGCGGACCAGGGCCGGACCACCGGCGTGACCACAGTCGGCGTCCTGGCCGGGCTGCTCGGCCTCCCGGTCGGAGCCGTAGGCACGACCACGTACCGTCCCCCGTACGCACCCATCTCGTTCGCCTTGCTCGCCGGTCGCGACCGCGGGCGCCTGCTCGACCCCGAGCGGCGGACGCCGATGCACGAGAGGCACGAGGCCGCGGGTGCGGCCTTCGAGGACGTCGGGCAGTGGAAGCGGCCGTGGTACTACCCGCGACCCGGCGAGAACATGGACCAGGCGGTGGAGCGGGAGTGCCGCGCGGCGCGGGAGGGCGTCGCGATGATGGACGTGTCCACCCTGGGCAAGATCGAGCTGCGCGGCCCCGACGTCGGCGAGTTCCTCGATCGCATCTACACCAACAGGTTCTCGACGCTGCGCGTCGGGCAGTGCCGCTACGGGGTGATGTGCCACGCCGACGGGATGGTCTTCGACGACGGCGTCACCGCGCGCATCGCCGACGACCACTACCACCTGACCACCACCACCGGGAACGCCGCGGCCGTGCTGGACTGGCTGGAGGAGTGGCTGCAAACGGAGTGGCCCGACCTGCGGGTGACCGCCACCTCCGTCACCGACCAGTGGGCGGCCGTCGCCGTCGTCGGCCCGGGCTCGCGCGAGGTGCTGAGCCGACTGGCGCCGTCGTTGGACGTCTCGGCCGAAGGGTTTCCGTTCCTGACGATCCGCGACGCGACCGTCGCCGGGATCCCGGCGCGGGTGTTCCGGATCAGCTTCACCGGCGAGCTGAGCTACGAGATCAACGTCCCGGCCTGGTACGGGCAGGCGCTGTGGGACGCCGTCGCCGCAGCCGGGGCCACCCCCTATGGCACCGAGACCATGCACGTCCTGCGGGCCGAGAAGGGCTTCATCGTCGTCGGCCAGGACACCGACGGCACGGTCACCCCGCACGACGCCGGGCTGGGCTGGGCCGTGTCCACCGCCAAGCACTTCGTCGGGCAGCGCTCGCTGACCCGGCCCGACACCGCCCGCGCCGACCGCAAGCGGCTCGTCGGCCTGCTCCCGGTGGACCCGTCACTGGTCCTCGCCGAAGGAGCGCAACTGGTCATCGACGCCGGCGCCCCGATGCTCGGTCACGTCACCTCCAGCTACCACAGCGCGGCGTTGGGCCGGTCGTTCGCGCTCGCGCTGGTCGCCGGCGGCCTCACCCGGCGCGGCGAGACGTTGTACGCCGTCGACGCCGGCCGGGCCGAGCCGGTCGTGGTGACCGAACCGGTCTTCTACGACGCCGAAGGAGCCCGCCGCGATGGATGACCTGCTCGCCCTGCGCCGCAGCCCCTTGGCGCACCTGGCCGACGAGTTGGCGGCCACCGGCATCATCCGCGAACTGCCCTACCTGACCTCCTACGAGGTGCGCGGCGATCCCGCCGAGCCGGCGATGACGGACCTGGCCGCGACCCTGTTCGGTGGCCCGCTGCTGGCCGCCGCGTGGCCCGCCGCCGGCCGCGCCGTCGGCCCAGGACCGCGCTACGCCCTGTGGTGCGGGCCCGGCTGGTATCTGGTCGTCGACGCGCCAGGCGCCACGCTCCCGATCGAGGCTGTGGACGTGTCAGCCGCCCGCACCGTGCTGGAGCTGACCGGGCCGCACGCCCGCGACGTGCTGGCCCACGGCTGCGCCATCGACCTGCACCCCCGCGCCTTCGGGCCGGGCTCGTGCGCCCAGACCAACCTGGCCAAGGCCCAGGTGATCCTGCACCGGACCGCGACCGCCTACCGGGTCTTCGTCCGCGCCTCCTACGCCGACTACCTGGCCCGGTGGCTCATAGACGCGGCCGTCGAATACGTCAGAGGGGAGCCCGCAGACCGATGAGCGACGTGGACTTTGTCATCGTGGGTGGCGGATCCGCGGGCAGCGTGCTGGCCAACCGCCTGTCGGCCGACCCGGCCAACCGCGTGCTGGTGCTGGAGGCCGGGCGCCCGGACTATCCGTGGGACGTCTACATCCACATGCCGGCCGCCCTGACGTTTCCGATCGGGAACCGGTTCTACGACTGGGGCTACTCGTCCGAGCCCGAACCGCACCTGCGCGACCGGCGCATCTACCACGCCCGGGGCAAGGTGCTCGGCGGGTCCAGCAGCATCAACGGAATGATCTTCCAGCGCGGCAACCCGCTCGACTACGAGCGGTGGGCCGCCGACCCGGGCATGGGGGCGTGGGACTACGCGCACTGCCTGCCCTATTTCCGGCGGATGGAAGACTGCCTGGCGGCCGATCCAGACGACTCGTTCCGCGGCCACGGCGGCCCGCTCGTGCTCGAACGCGGCCCGGCGACCAGCCCGCTGTTCCAGGCCTTCTTCGAAGCGGTCCAGCAGGCCGGTTACCCGCTGACCGACGACGTCAACGGCTACCGGCAGGAGGGCTTCGCCCCGTTCGACCGCAACATCCACCGGGGGCGGCGGCTGTCGGCGGCCCGCGCCTACCTGCACCCGGCGATGGGCCGGCCCAACCTCGAGGTGCGTACCCGCGTGCTCGTCTCCCGGGTGCTCTTCGACGGCGACCGGGCCGTCGGCGTCGAATACCGGCGGGGCTCGGGGCCGGTGCACCGGGTCAGCGCGGGCGAGGTCATCCTCTGCGGCGGCGCCATCAACACCCCCCAACTCCTCCAGCTGTCCGGCGTCGGCCGCGCCGAGGAACTGACCGCCCTGGGCATCGACGTGGTGGCCGACCTGCCGGCCGTCGGGGAAAACCTTCAGGACCATCTCGAGGTGTACGTGCAGCACGCGTCCACCCAGCCGGTGTCGGTGCAGCCCTACCTGAAGTGGCGACGCCGGCCCGAGGTCGGGCTCAAGTGGTTGCTCGGCCGCACCGGACCGGGCGCCACGAACCATTTCGAGGGCGGCGGTTTCGTCCGCGGCAACGACGACGTCGCGTACCCCAATCTGATGTTCCATTTCCTGCCCATCGCCGTGCGCTACGACGGCTCGGCGCCCGCCGGTGGCCACGGCTATCAGGTCCACATCGGACCCATGTACTCCGACGCGCGTGGCACTGTCAAGATCAGGAACGCGGATCCGCGGGTGCATCCCGAACTGCGGTTCAACTACCTGTCCACCGCCAAGGACCGGCGCGAATGGGTCGAGGCCGTCCGGGTCACTCGCAGCATCCTCAGCCAGCCGGCGTTCGCGCCGTTCGACGGCGGTGAGCTCTCGCCGGGCGCCGCGGTCGAGACCGACGAGCAGATCCTGGACTGGGTCAGCCGCGACGCCGAGACGGCACTGCACCCGTCGTGCACCTGCCGGATGGGTGCCGGTGAGGACTCGGTCGTCGACCCGGGCAGCATGCGGGTGCACGGCCTGACCGGCTTGCGCGTGGTCGACGCGTCCGCGATGCCCTACGTCACCAATGGCAACATCTACGCGCCGGTGATGATGCTCGCCGAGAAGAGCGCCGACCTCATCCTGGGCGCCACGCCGGCGCCCCCTTTGCCGGTGGAGTTCTACCGGCATCAACCTCTTGGCCGGGCAGCGGATGCGCGATGACCGTGCCGCGCTGACGCGACTGCTCTCGACCGTCCGCTACGAGGTGATCCCGACGGCGACCGTCGAGGACCGCGTCCGGGAGAGCGTGCCGCTGGACGTCACCGTGACCGTGACCGCCTCGCCGACCAAGGGCCTCGAACCCACGCTGGACCTGACCGAGCGGCTCGCCGCCGCCGGGTATCGGGTCGTCCCACACATCGCCGCCCGGCTGATCGCGAGCGAGACACACCTCGAGCGGATCGTGGCACGCCTCGTCCGCGCCGGCGTCGAGGACGTGTTCGTGCCCGCCGGTGACGCCGACCCGCCGGTCGGACCCTACGACGCCGCGCTGCCCGTGCTCGCCGCGCTCAGCGAGCGGGGCAACCCGTTCCCGCGGGTCGGCATCACCGGGTATCCGGAAAGCCATCCGTCCATCGAGGACGACATCACCATCCAGTCGATGTGGGACAAGCGCCGGCACGCGACGTACATCGTGAGCAATCTTTGCTTTGATCCCCGCGTCATCGCGCGCTGGGCGATCCGGGTCCGCCGCCGCCAGGTGTCGTTGCCGTGGTTCCTCGGACTCGCCGGCCCGGTCGACCGGGCGAAGCTCGTCGCCGTCGCCACCAAGATCGGCGTCGGCGAGTCGACCCGGTTCCTCACCCGCCACCCGTCGTGGTTCGCCCGGCTGGCCGTGCCCGGCGGCTACGCGCCGGACGGCCTGCTGCGCAACGTCACACGGGCGCTGCGGTCACACGACGTGAGCCTGACCGGTCTACACGTCTTCACGTTCAACCAGCTCGCCGAGACCGAACGGTGGCGCCAGGACCTGCTCGCCCGCTACCGGTAGGCGCCGCGGCGGGGCGATCGTCTCGCCCCGCCGTGCGCCTGTTGTCAGTTGCCGTCCGGCGGCGCGGTCAGTTCGGCGTGGCGGACCGTGTAGTCCCCGCGGGTCACCGTCGCGAACGCGGCCGGTGCGAGGCAGGTACCGATCCGAGACGGCCCCCATTCCCCCGCCTCGTTCTGGTCGGCGCTGGCCGACCACGTGAACCCCACCCGGTCGCGGCCGCGGCCGCCGTCCTGCACGCTGAAACCGACCCGCTTGCCCACGAAGTCGCGGGCCAGCGGGTCCGCCCGGGTGACGATGGCGGTCAGCGTGGCATAACCCGGGCTGGTGATCATGCAGTCGACCGCGGCTTCCCACCGCACCGTGATGTTGTCGGCGGCCACCCAGTGCGCGACCCGGACCGTTCCGGTCGCGTCGGCGGGCCCGCCCTGCTCGCCGCCCGGAAGGGGGAGCGGGCGGCTGTAGGGTGCCGACCGGGCGTCGAAGGCGAACGAGCGCACGTCGCTGTCCTGCCCATAGGGCAGAGCGAACTCCGCCGATCCGGTCACCCGTGCCGGCCCGCGGTTCGCGGCCCCGGCCGGCGCCGCCACCGCCACCGCGATGGCCGCTGCGGCCATGCCCCACCCGATTGTCCTGCGCATCATGGTCGTCCTCCCGATCCGGCCGCGGTCCCGCAGCCTCTGACCTTCACAGTCATCGATGCGGGACCGCACTTGATCCCCTCCGAGGGGGAACTCGCTCCCTCGCGCAGGGGAAAGCGGCGAGCGAGTCACGCGAGTGCCGCGCCGTCGTTTACCGGTGGTGGAACGGGATGTCACACGTCGGTCGGTGCTCGGCGCCGGGCTCGGGATCGGTGTCGCGGCGGCGGTCGGGGGACTGGGCACGCCAGCGGTCGGAGGCGATCCGGGGCGCACGCTCTTGAGAATGTCGACGCACACCCACTCGTCGTTCAGCGAGGGCGGGAGCTACGCCGACGGCGGCGGCGGGGCGAGCATGCTGGCCCAGCTCGAACAGGCGAGGCAGACCGGAACCGACGTCGTGTGGTGGACCGACCACGACTGGCGGATGGAGGCGTTCGGCTACTACGACACCATCAGCTTCGACGGTACGGACGAGGGCCAGCAACTGGCCTGGTATCCCCAGAACGAGGGCCCGATCACCGGTGCCCGGCACGCCTTCGCGGGTAATGCTCTGCGGGTCACCGCAACCGGCACCAGCGCCACGTCCTGGGGCGCCGCCTGGATGTGGGGCGATGGCGGCAACAGCTTCTACACCACCAACCTGACCGACACGACGCTCGTGCTCGACGTGCTCGCCGAGCGGACCGGTCCGGACGCGGAACTCGTGTTCCAGATCGAGACGTCATACCGCCCCGCGATCGCCGGCCGGCCCGCCGGGGTCTACGTCCTCGAATACCGGATCGGCAGCCAGGCGTCCCGGGTGATCGAGGCCGACTTGACCGGCGTCGTCACCGTGCGGGCGACCGGCACCTGGCAGACCCTGAAGATCCGCCCGCTGCGCGACCTGCAGCGGTTCTGGCCCGACCTCGTGGCCGAGGACTCGGCCCTGGCCCGGCTGCGCTTCGGCGTGCGGGCCCGCAACAACGCCACCGGCCAGGGTGCGTTCGGCCACCTGCGGATCAAGCGAACCCGAGACCAGCTCCGCTGGGCGGTCCGGGAACAGCGCGCGCTGATGGAGCGCCTCGGCAAGGGATACCCGGAGATCACCCAGCTCCTCGGCGCCGAGGTATCGATGGTGCGGCACATGAACGTCTTCATGGAGCACTTCGAGCTGTTCCCCTACCCGGACCGCGGCACGGCACCGGTGCTCGACAACAGCGTGGCGGCGGCGCAGGAGATGGTGCGCTGGTATCACGAGCGCGGCGCGCTGGTCCAATACAACCACCCGCCGCTCGACGCGGCCGAGCTGGTCACGAGCCGGGCGCTGGGCTGCGACCTGATGGAGGCACTCGACTCACGCGCCGACGTGACCGTCGCGAACAACCGGTTCAACCTCTTCGACGTCGCCGCCCGCAACGCGATCTTCCTGACCGCGACCAGCCAGAACGACGACCATGCGGGTCGGGACTGGGCCCGGAAGTTCTACTTCCACACGTCGGTCTGGTCGCGGTCACGATCGGCCAGGGACCTGATCGCCGCGCTGGCGGCCGGCCAGGTGTTCCTGAACCACCAGCGGCTGTGGCCGACGGGTTCGCTCGACCTGACCGTCGACGGGCGCAGCGCGATGGGCCAGGTCATCCTGACCGATCTTGCCGACCTGCCGGTCGAGATCCTGGCGGCGAACCTGCCCGCAGGTGCGACCGTCGACGTCGTGGTGGGCGTCTGCGACCGGTCGGGGGCGACCACCCGTCATATCGAGCGGCAATCCTTTCCTTCGTCGGCGTTCGCTGGCGGGTTGCTGCCGTTTCGGCTCGCCCGCGCCGAGGGACGCTACCTCCGGGTCGAGGTGTTCGACGCCGCTGGGGTTCCGCTGGGCTTCAGCAACCCGATGTGGCTGCTGCCGGACACCGATGACGTCGAGGTGCCGAAGGCGCGCCGTTTCCGCCTTGGCCGCGGATCGCATCGGCACTGACCGGCCGCACCAGGGGCCGGTGGCTGCCCAGCTAGGGTCGGCGGGGCGACGTCGAGGGCTGACGCTCGCGCTGGCAGCTGCTCGATAACCACGACATCCCGCTCAAGCTGTGAGTCCGGCCTTTGTCGATCTGGGGAGTGCCGATGCGATCTGTGTTGACCAGTGCGCGGTACCCATACCGCAGTCCGCGACCTTGAGACCGATGCGTTGATCGGCAATTGCGGCATGTTCGTTGGGCGAACGAGTCCGGCCGAGCCTGAGATCGGTTACATGATCCGCTGTAGCAGCCGGAGCCGCGGTTTCGGCTCAGAAGCGGCACAGCTTGTGCTGGACGAATGTCGACCGGCCGGGATCGGGCGAGTCCGGGCCAGCATCCGCCCGAACAACACGCCGTCGCGCCGCATCTACGTCATTCCCACTCACTGACGGTCGTGCCCGCTCCGCCAGAGGATCACCAGTGCGGTCGTGGCCAGGACCGTGGCAGTGGGCCAGTCACTTCACAGCACGCAGGTACGCCGAGATCAGCACGCCGGCGGCGCTCAGCGCCGAGATCGCAGCGACTGCGGCCAAGATGTCGGCAGCGCGGGTGCCGACGAGGAAAGCGAGCGCCAACAGGGCGGCGACGCACACCGCGGAGATTGCGACGATGAGCCGCGTTTCGTTCTTCGTCACCGGCGACATGCGGACGTCTTTCCCGGACCTCGCGGCTCGACACATGGCGCCGTCCTTCGGCCGGTCGGCTAGGCCGCCCGGGTCATGGTCAACCCATGTAGTTACGGTCACCGGGCATGGGTTGCACTGTGCGTCCCGCCGCGGTGAGGAACTGACGGATCTGGGCGGCGTGCTCAACGACGTGCAGCGGCAGGCTTCCGATAATCACCGCGAATGGCATCCCCTGGTAGCGATGCGCGCTCGGAAGTGGCCGAGCGGCCATCTCCTCGGTGAGGCCATCAAGGGTCTGGCGTACGCGGCCGCCGCACCAATCGACGTACCCGAGAAGGTCGGGCTTGGTGAACCTGCGGTTGGGGAAGCCGTAGGTGTTGTCGTCGAACGGCTGCGGCGGTGTCCACGACTCGAACTCGCCGGCCAGGTCATAGTCGAGCGTGCTCAGCGCGTGGTAGCCGAGGAACCAGGGAGCCGAGCCGTGCAGCCCCCCGTGCGGCGTCGGAGCCGTTGGCGCCTCATCCGGCCACAAGTCTGTCTGCCACAGCTCGTCGGGGCAGTCGGTCAGCGCCGCCTCCATCAGCCGCAGCGCCTGTTCGAAGTTATGGGCCATGCTCTGCACAAACGCGTTCGACACACTGCCGGTATAGCGCATCTCGGGGGATCTGGCACCGGCATCCGTCAACGGGTTGTGAGATCTGGCCGCAGGATCGGCAGTTTCGCCGAGCCGAAGGAACTCAGCACCGCGTTCGGTCCGGCGATGAAGGGGGCCACAGACGTGGCGGTCAACGAGCGAACGGAGACGCCATCATCGAATCCATTGTGGTCACACCCGGAGTAGCGAAGCACAATCTCCGTCAGGCCAACCGCAGACCGCACCAACAAAACGATGCCCTCGTCTCCGTACGCGACGCTCTGCGCACATTCCTCGGGATTGTTCGGGCCCCCACCAAGCGGCGCCTTCGCGATCTCCCGGATCGCGCGCTCGGCTGTGGAATCGTCCAACCGAAGGGCAGAAAGCAGGCGCGGCTCCGGGCGGTCGGGATCCGCAACCTGATATTTGCAAGCCGAGACGGCGGACACGCCACGGAGCGACGCCACACTCACCGCCTTTGCCGGGCGTTGGTCCGGTTTGGCGCCAACCGGGTGCGTCGCGGGGCAGCCGAAGCTGTCCACGCGCACAGGATGGATCGTCTCGACGATGCGCTCACGCAACGCTTGCGGAGCCTGCACAATGACCAAGACCCCATCGAGTCGTACGGTCGTGCGGTCGCCCTCGTGCTCGACGCCGTTGGAGCGGTCCTTGGTTCGATCGAAGCCAACCACCAAACCCGTGTTCGCGGTCAACGTGTCGGGCCTGGGCGTGCTGTCATCTCGCCCGGGGCAGCCGACCAGGGTGGTAGCGCTGGGGCGACCCACGATCGGTCGCGTGATCTCGTCCTTCGTGGCGATGCACCACTGACCCAGTCGCTGGCTGCCGCTACCCCAGCCCCACTCGCCGGGGACGCCGACCTGGACACCGCTGTAGGACTCCCACCGCCACCCGGTTGGCAGGGCAGGCTCCCGACCCGTCGGGCCTGCGTCGGATGGGGCCCCCACGTCCGCCGGCGACGCGCATGCGGAAACCGACAGAATGAGCAGCGCCGCCGTTGCGATGAATGCTGAACGGCGCATCGCATCCCACACCGTTGAACTCCCAGCCATGGATGTAGGACGCAGACGCCGTCCTCGCCGTTCCCGTAGCGGTTCGCCGTCCGTCGGGGCTCAGGAGAAGCTGCGTCACTGAAACAGCCGCCTCCCGCGCCTCACCGGCCCCATTTCTCGTCCTGTGGCGGTGGTTCATGATGGGAGGTGGACGTCGGCCCAGGTCAGGGGAGGTTGTCGTGGACGCACGGGTAGCGCTCGTCACGGGCGCGACGTCAGGCATCGGAGCGCAGGCGGCCCTGGCGCTCCGTCGGCGCGGCTTCGTCGTGTACGCCGCAGGTCGCCGTGGGGATCGCCTCGCGGATGCGGCGACGAAGGAACTGCTGCCGCTCAAACTCGACGTGACCGATGACGGGTCAATGGTGGACGCCATCGACCGGATCGTCGCCGACCGCGGTCGGATCGACGTGCTGGTCAACAACGCCGGATACGGGTCTCTCGGTGCGATCGAAGAAACGACGGCCGCTGAAGGTCGTAGGCAGTTCGAGGTGAATGTGTTCGGAGCCTTCCGGCTTATCCAACTCGTCCTGCCCCACATGCGTGCGCAACGGAGCGGGCGGATCATCAACGTCTCGTCCGCCGGCGGCAAGACCTACGGCCCGTTGGGCGGGTGGTACCACGGAACCAAGTTCGCCCTCGAAGGCATGAGCGACAGCCTACGGAGGCAGCGGACTGGCGTTGTGCACGCTGGCAACGAACAAATCCCTGGCGGTGCTGAGCCGCGTCGGCTTCTCGGGCGAAGACCTGGCAGCTGTCGCCGCGGCCGCCGCCCGTAACGCCTCCGCGAGCTGACCGACGAGGACGACTCCACATTTCAGCGGGCACTCAACCTGCCCATTAACCCTACGGCGAGAATCGCCTGACTACGTCCCGGCCCTAATCTCGACGTCCGCCCGGCGAAACTCCTTCGTCAGTACAGCTCTTGAAAGGCGGCGGTCAAGCGGCCAGCCCTGAAACACAGTCCACAAGACTCCTTAGGGCAATCCCACCGCCTCGCTGCCCCTCCTACATCTCGTCGTGACTGGCACGCCGCGCTGCCCAACCGCGCACATCGGAAGCACGCCAGATTCGGCCAACCGACAGATGCGCGATCGGTTCAGGGAAGTCAGGGCGGCGGGTAAGCCGGGCGACCCGTTGGCGAGAGACGCCGAGATAGTCGGCGATCTCCGCGGCGGCCACGACTTCCTCCACGGCGGCACCCTCCCGGCTGGTGGGGTTGTCAAGTTGCCAACCGGGGGGTTGTCTACAAGACAACGGTATGGCATCGTGGGAGTCCTGGCAGGCGGCACGACCAAACGATTCTCGCGATCCGCTAGCCCCACGTTGCCTAGGTGGATCAACTCAGGCAGGACGCTGAGCTCGACGGGTTTCGAAAATTGGAGCCAATGAGGAGGTCTCGTGCAGTCACGCATCGCGCATCCTTCGTGGTGCCGCGGGAGCGATTGTGTACGTGCGGGCGCCCACGAGTCGGCGCCCATAACAGCCAGCGCGCCTGGCGACCTGATGGGTATCGAAGTAACTCTCGTCCAGCTCGCTGATGACGGACCGCGTCTTGTCCGCCTGGCGCTTACTGACGACGACGTCACGACTGTGTTCGCGCTGCCCACGAACCAAGCGCTGACGTTGCACTACATGCTGGGCGAGCTGGTAAACAGCTGACCTGACCGAGCACCGCCGCAGCAACACTCCGCGGTACCGGTTGTTTCGCGCCGTCCATCCTGATGCGTGAGCCAACTGATCGCTCTCCATCGGGGTTGACCGGAGCGACACTCCTACGCCTCCAGGGTCACCCCAGTCTCGGACTCACAGCCGCACCTGGGCGATCGACCGCGGCGTACGCGCCGACGCAGGTCAACGACACCCAAATCCACCGCTGGCATCCGGTTGAGCCTGGCCACCACCCGCAACATCGTCGTGGATGCGGCAGGCGGCCGCGTGGGCGGGGCTGATGCGGGCCGGTCTCGTCGACGCTCCCGTCGTTGCGGCGGGGCACATGATCACTGCCGGGCGGCTACGAGCGCTCGTTGGCGACTACGTGCTCATTGTTGACCTGGGCGCCGGTTGCGAGGCGACCACCCCGCGGGGGGCTGTGGCGTGGTTCGAAATGCTGTCAACGCTGGATGATCCGGACGCCGGGGGAGTGGTCGTTGACGACCCGCACAAGCCCGTCGCGGTCCTGGGGACAGTCGTCGCCCTCGCGATTCTGACTGTCGGAGCCGTCGGTTTAGTGCGCGCGGAACGATTCGGGTTTCTTATGCTGTGGTTGGGGTTCGGTGCTGCGATCATCGGCCTCAACTTGTCGTCAGCGTTCGGGAAGAAGGGCGGGGCCCACCGCCGCGACCGCGAGGAATAGGCGAAAGATCGCTCGGGTGGCCGGGAGGCGGACTTCAGTGGCACCGGACACACTGGGTTACGACTTCGGGTCGATCTACACGAGGACCAAGACCTGGCGCTGTTCGAGAGACTCTCGTCCCGGTAGTGTCGTTCATTGACCCGCGTGGGCTGCTATGGCTGCGCCAGGGCGACGATCAGCCAGTACGAATCGTCTTGCCGGAACTCGGCCCGAACCAACGGCGCGGGCGGGCATGGCTTAAGTGGCTGTGGGCGGTGCCCACCTCCGTTGTCGTGGTCGTCAGTTTCGCTGCGGTGGTGCTTTCTTTGGCGGCGCTGCTCATGTAGGTCGCGGCGAGTGTTCGAACCGCGAGTACACCCCGTGGCGTTTGTCGGCTTCACACCCGGCCCAGCCAATTCGCTGCGCCCTTCGATAGACGCGGCCGCGGGGTCGTGTCCTCCCGCACGCGCACCGGCTCTATTCGCCACGAGGCGCGGCCGCCGGAGGACGCGTGAAGTCGGTCCACATCATCCGCCGCAGGTGGCGACAAACTCAGGGCTTTGCCCGGCGGCCATCTGGCGGAACATCGTGGCCCGCCGTGTGCGCCGCAGGCGTCCAATTTGGTGCGTGCGGTCCCACCTGGCATGGGTGTTGAAACGCTCCTGCCGTTCACGGTCGGCTGAACGCAAGCGAGGCGATTGCGCCGACGCGGTTCTCCTTGCCGATAGCTAGCCAGAACGAAGGCCACGCCAAATTGGCGGCCCTGAGCTGCCGGAACTGCGGAAGCTGTCAAGGGAGAGCCACCAGGAGAATGCTGTGGCCGCCTCGATCGTCCGCCGTTTGGGGTTCCCGCTGGCGGGCATATCCGCTGCCGTCACAGGAACTCGAGGCGTGACGTCGCCGCCGTCTACGTGGTCTATTTCGAAACCGGGGAACATCGTCATGGTTTGAGGACGACCTTGATGCAGCCGTCCTGCTTCGCCTTGAAGATCTCGTAGCCGTGCGGGCCCTCGGTCAGCGGGAGCTGGTGGGTGGTGAGGTCCTCGGTGCCCAACGGGTCGTCGTCGCCGGTCAGGGCGGGCATGATCTCGTCGACCCAGCGTTTGACGTGTGCCTGGCCCATCCGGAGGGTCACACCTTTGTCGAACAGGTCCATCATGGGCAGCGGGTTGGCCTGGCCGCCATACACACCGATGATCGAAACCGTGCCGGCCCGGCGGACGCTGCCCAGGGCGGTGTTCAGTGCCGCCATGCGGTCCACGCCGAACTTTTCGGTCGCCGCGCGGGCGAGGCTGTCGGGAAGCTTGCCGGCGGCGCGTTGCGCGAAATGTTGGAGAGGCGAGCCGTGTGCCTCCATGCCGACAGCGTCGACGACGCCGTCCGCACCACGTCCGTTGGTCAAGGTCATGATCGCATCGGGTACGTCGTCGACGGCTCTGGTGTCGATCACCTCGATGTCGTGCCGGCGTGCCATCTCGAGCCGTTCCGGGACGTTGTCGACGGCGATGACCCGCTCGGCACCGAGGTGGCGGGCGACGCGGGCGGTCAGCTGTCCGATCGGACCGAGGCCGATGACGGCGCAGGTGCCGCCGGGCGGGACGTCGGTGAAACGGAACGCCTGCCACGAGGTGGTGAGCACGTCGGAGAGGAAGAGGAACCGCTCGTCGGGGTGTTCGGCCGGAACCTTGATGGGTCCGAACTGGGCCTGCGGCACCCGCAGATACTCCGCCTGCGCGCCGGGGACGTGGCCGTAGAGCTTGGTGTAGCCGAACAGCGCCGCGCCCTTGCCCTCGTCGCGGACCTGGGTCGTCTCGCACTGCGCGAAATAGCCCCGTTCGCACATCCAGCAGTGGCCACAGGAGATGTTGAACGGCACCACCACCCGATCGCCGGGCGCGATGTGGGTGACCTCCGGGCCGACCTCCTCGACGATGCCCATCGGTTCGTGGCCGAGGATGTCACCGGGGTCGAGATACATCCCGAGGACGTCGTAGAGGTGCAGGTCCGAGCCGCAGATGGCGGTCGACGTGATGCGTACGATCGCATCGGTCGGCTCCTGGATCCGCGGGTCGGGAACCGTCTCGACCGAGACTTTCTCGGTGCCTTGCCACGTCAGCGCCTTCACCGTGGGCCTCCCGTCGTCACGGCGACCCGGTCGGCCGCGCCCATGGGGACAGGTGCCCGCCCGCGGCGCGGCTAACCCCGGGCGGTCCGTCCATTACGGCTACCGGGACACGGCCCCGCGTACCGGGCAAAAGTCCTTGGGCTTCGTCGAAATGGGTAACGTCGGTCGTAACGGGTAGCCCCATTGCATGGGAACAGGCGCACAAGATCGCCGGGTCGTCGTGATTACCGGCGCGTCGAGTGGGATCGGCCGTGCCACCGCGTTGGCGTTCGCCGACCGCGGCGATCGGCTTGTCCTGGCCGCGCGGTCGGACTCCGCGTTGCAGGCGGTCGCTGCCGAGTGCGCCGCACGCGGCGCCCAGGTCATCGTGGAGTCGGTCGACGTCAACGACGGCCGAGCGATTCGCGACCTGAGCGACGTGGCCGCCGGCGCGTTCGGCCGGATCGACGTCTGGGTGCACACGGCGGCCGTAATGGCCTACGGGCGCTTCGAAGACGTCCCCGCCGAGGTTTTCGACCGTGTGGTGCGGACGGATCTGCTCGGTTCAGCGGCGGTGGCGAGAGTGGCACTGGCCCGTTTCCGCGCCCAGGACGCCGGCGTGCTGGTGCTCGGCGGTTCATTGCTCGGCGTGATCGCTGCGCCATACATGAGCGCCTATATCACCAGCAAGTGGGGCCTACGAGGGCTGGCGCGGGTGCTTCGGCAGGAGACCCGGGATGCCCCTGGAATCCATGTATGTCTGGTCGAACCCGGTGGTGTCAACACGCCGA
This sequence comes from Asanoa ferruginea, assembly GCF_003387075.1. Taxonomy (NCBI): domain Bacteria; kingdom Bacillati; phylum Actinomycetota; class Actinomycetes; order Micromonosporales; family Micromonosporaceae; genus Asanoa; species Asanoa ferruginea. The sequence continues at coordinate 7,550,642 of NZ_QUMQ01000001.1, read as the reverse complement.
TCTATCGCACCGCCGCCAACTACGCCGGCCGGGTCGGCCGGCCGCCGTCGCCCGTCGACCGTCCAGAGAAGGTGGCCGCTGCCATTGTCAAGGTGGCTGGACATCCGCGACGCTCGGTGTCCGTCGGATGGGCGAACCCGTTGATCCGGCTGGGGTTCTCGGCGACGCCGGGGGCCTACGACCTGTTGGTCGGTCCGCTCATGCGCCGGGGGGGGCCTGTCCCGCGAACCGGTCGCCGCGAACACCGGCAACGTCTTCGCGCCTTTGCCCGGACAGGCGGCCACTACCGCGTCCTGGGGCCGGCAGTGGCTCAGGCCCGTCGCCGCGTCGGCAGGCGCCGCGGCGCTGGTGGCGGGCGCGGTCGTGGGCCGGCGAATCCATCCGGCACCGACACGCTGACCCGTTTCCTCCTCCGTGAAGGCGAGCAGACCATGGCCCGAACCGAACACCTGATCGCCGCGACACGCGAGGACGTTTTCGCCGTCCTGGCAAACGGCTGGACCTACAGCGACTGGGTCGTCGGCACCGCACACATCCGCGACGTCGACGATGGCTGGCCCGAACCGGGTAGCCGGATCCATCACAAGGCAGGCCCATGGCCGCTGTCGATCCATGAGTCCACCGTCTCACTGGTCTGCGAACCACCCACCCGACTGGTGATGCGACCGAGGCTGTGGCCGTTCGGCGAGGCCACCGTCCACATCACCCTGAGAGAGATGGGGAAGCACACCCGGATCGTCATCGAAGAGCAGTTCAGCGGCGGACCCCTGCTCGTCCTGCGCAACCAACTCAACGACATGCTCCTCGGTCGTCGCAATCGGGAGTCACTGCGGCGTCTCGGCGACGTCGTCGAGCGGTCTGGCTGAACACCTGCTGGGTCAGCCGCCAGACTGGAGGTGCGGCGAGTCCTGATCCTGTGTCTTCTGCGGCAGGACTGACGTGTCCGACTTCTCGTCGGCCGTGCCCGCCCGCCGGCCAGCCTTTCCCTCGTCTGGCTTCCTCGATCCCGCGTCTCGCGAGCCTTTCTGGCCACGTTCCTCCTGTGGCTCCTCTGGCAGGCGCGCTCCGGGCTTCTCTTCCATGACCTAATCTCCCTCTTGTCCGCTTCGAAATAACTCACCCTTTTCGCACGTACGTATTTCCGGATCTCAGACTGCGAAACGTGGCCGCGCGATCGCTGCGTTTGCCGGTCGCGGGGCCGGGTACCGCCGGCCGCACTGCTTCACATCTCCTCTGGAGGATCCAATGTCGACGGACGCGATCGTTCTGCTCAAGCAGGACCACAAGGAAATCAAACGGCCGTTCAAGGCCTTCCAGGGAGCCGATTCGCCCAAGCGCCGCGGCGAACTGGTCGAGAAGATCATCGAAGAGCTGACGGTGCACACCTACATCGAGAACGAGTGCATGTATCCGGAGACCCGCCAGCTCCTGCCCGACCTCGAAGACGACATTCTCGAGTCATATGAAGAGCACCACGTCGCCGACGTGCTGTGCATCGAGCTCGCCGCGATGTCCTCTGACGACGAGCGCTTCGAGGCGAAGACCACGGTGCTCATCGAGAACGTCACGCACCACATCGAGGAGGAAGAAGAGGAGTGGTTCCCGAAGGTTCGCGAGGGCCTTGGCCGCAAGAAGCTCCAAGAGATCGGCGAGCGGATGCTGGAGCTCAAGGAGAAGGCCCCGCGCCACCCAACCTCGCCTGGCGCGCTGAAGAAGGCCATCGACGCATTGACCGCCTAAAGTTTCTCCGATGTTCGCTGCGGTAGCGCTTGGTCCATCGTCGACGGTGTCGACGCCTGCTGGTGGGTGCTGGTCATCACGTCGATCGATTCTCACGCGTCGTTTGATGGCGAACTTTGCGGGTACCTCCAATGCAGACGGAGTTACTCGAGCACGGGTACCGATGTCTACGACTGGTCGCGCTGCCTCGACGGCCGATCGCAGCCTCGCAATCGCCGACGCCGTCGTGCGCGAGGTGGAACCAGTCGACCTGGGCAGGTCCAATCAGGATCCGCCCGCCATTCTTTGGAGTTTTTATGACTACTTCCACTGCCGGATCGACGCGCCGTGACGCTGCCGTGATTGACGGACAGCCGGGCCGCCGCACCAACGAGACCAAGGCCGCCTATAAGACCACGGAGTTCATGGTCTACGTCGTCGCGGTCGTCGGCGTGTTCATCGCGTCCCTCGTCGTTGATGGGAACGGCAACGGCGACAACGGTGGTGACGGCGACTTCTTCCGCGCCGACCGCGCGTGGCTCTACATTGTTCTGCTGACCATCGGGTACATGATCAGCCGGGGGCTGGCCAAGGCCGGCAGCCGCCAGTCCCACAACGTCTGACCGATCCATCCATCATCGGCCGGCCCGCGCTTCGGGCCGGCCGATGATGCGATAGTCCCGGCCCGTGAGGGTAAGGACGGGGCGCAAGGGAACCAGGTAGAAGACAGCGATAGCCGCCGAACCCAAGACTCACGATGGAAGTGCCGATGTTTCTGATCTTTGGCCTCCGCACGAAGGCTCAACTATTGGGGCTCGTGTCGATGGCTTGCCACGTGTGCGGACAAACCGGCAGCCTCCAACTCGTCCGCGAATCCACCAAGCTCAGTCTTTTCTTCGTTCCTTTGGTGCCAATCAGAACGGGGTACGTGTTGTATTGCCCCAACCCCGTCTGTGGCGCCCGCGTCAAGATAGAAGCCGACGAGGCGCGCGGCCTGCTCGCTGCGGGCGTCGGCTCCCCGCGTTGACCGTTGATCATCTGGTCGGAGCGCCGCCGCGTAGCTGGTCTTTGGTTGCGGCTTCCTCGCGCGCGTCTTACGCTCACAGGAACGCATCTACAGGTGCCCTGGACCCCGGCATTCATGCATCGAAGACGCATGCTCGAATGCGAGGGCAGGGCAGATGGCGATCTTGCGGCACGACCTTGAGTTTTTCTCCCTCTGCCTGGACACCGACGGTGTCGAGGCGTTCCTGCGTCTGGATGGCGATATCGACGTCGACTGCGTCGAAGCCCTGAACGATGCCGTCGGACACCTGACCTGATCCGATACGCACCGCATCGGCTCTTTGTCGATCTGGGCGGTGTCTCCTTCGCTGGCGCTGCCTTGGTCAACTTCTTGGTCCGGGTCGTCGACGCGCTACCGGCCAGGTCAACCACCTTGTGCCGGCCAGGCGCCAAAACGGTCCGTCTGCTCCGGCTGACCTCGGCGGAGGGCATTGCCCAGATGCGGCAGGACCTACCGGAGTCGTGGCCTGCTCTCCCCGCCTGCGCGCCGACGGAAGCCCGTGCGGCCACAACTGGGGCCGGCGTGGTGGCGAAGGTACGGCCGTCGTCGCCTCGTGGAGGTGCAATCGACGGAGCGGTCGCCGCGGGGATGGCTGTCATCGACGCCGACGGCCTGTACCTCGGACTCCTGGCGTTGCCTGCGGCTGCCGCAGCGACATCGCTCGACGGACAGAGCGACTTCGAAATTGAGTGCCAGGCCCGCAATCGCCGATGGCACGCCGACTGGGCGCAGGTCATGTGGGTCGTCGATCACGCCGTGCGACTCAACGTGTCCGAGCGGGCGTTGGCCAGCTATCAGTCGATGCTTGCCAGGGTGACGAGTTCGTCGAAGGCGACCGCTGCGTGAGTTCGGGCGGCCGTACGCGCTCTTCGCGACAACGCTCCCGCTTAGCTAGGACGGCCGCCACCGTTTGATGTGGTCGCCTCCTGCGATGTGCTGCTCGTGGGCGTTACCGGCGAGGGCCGCGGTCCGGCGTCGACGCCGGCTGGTGGGAGCCCGGGTCCGTCGCGTTCTCCCCTCCCAGCGGCGCAGCCGGGTCGGAACGCTCTGTGATCTCCTCGGCGGTGGCCTGGTCGGGCTCGGTGGCTTCGGTGCCGGGCGGCTCCCGGTCGGGGGTGGGCTCGCCGGCGGGGTGGGCGGCAAGGTATCGCACGGCGGTGTTGCTGACGGCCAGCAGCGGGACGGCGACCAGGCCGCCGACGATTCCCGCGGTGACGACGCCGGTGGCGATGGCGAGGATGACCGCGAGCGGGTGCAGCGCGACGGCGCGCCCCATGATGAGCGGCTGCAGGACGTGGCCTTCAAGTTGTTGGACGGCGATCACGATGCCGAGCACGATGAGTGCGGTGACCGGTCCCTGGGTGACGAGGGCGACGAGGATCGCGACGGTCCCGGACAGCGTGGCGCCGACGACGGGGATGAACCCGCCGAGGAAGACCAGGGCGGCGAGGGGCAGCGCAAGGGGTACGCGCAGGACGGCGAGCCCGATGCCGATGCCGACGGCGTCGACGAATGCGACCAGGACAGTTGCCCGTACGTAGGACACCAGGGTGTGCCACGAGTAGTGCCCGGCCCGGGCGGCGGGAATCTGGGCGGCGCGGGGGAGGAGACGGCATAGGAATCGCCAGATCTGGCCGCCGTCGCGCAGGAAGAAGAAGAGGGTGAACAGCACGACGAAGAACCCGGCTACGACCTCGCCGAGAGTCGTCGCGGTGCTCAGCGCGCCGGAGGTGAGGGCGCCCTGGTTCTTTGTCAGGGTCTGCTCGAGGCGTTCGATGCCGTCGCTCAGCTGGGTTTGGGACAGGTGCAGGGGGCCTTGGGCAAGCCAGTTCTGCACCTCGTCGACGCCCTGACCGACCTGGGTGGAGAGGTCGTCGAACTGGCTGATGAACGTCTGCACGATCAGGGTGAGACCGCCACCGACGACGAGCAGACCGGTGACGAGTACGAGACCGGCGGCAAGAGAGCGACTGACGCCGCGGTTGCGCAGCCCGGCGGCGGCCGGTTCGAACAAGGCGGCCAGCAGTAGCGCCACCGCGACTGGGATGACCACGACGCTGAGCACGCCGATGAGCTTCAGCAGCAGGTACGCGGCGGCGATGAACAGGACCACCCGCCACGCCCAGGCGCCCGCAATTCGTACGCCGCGGGGAATGCCGTCGTCGACGGTCGGCGGGGCCTCCACGACCCGTGCGTAGTGGGCGGCCGTGCGGCCGCTGAAAGGTGGCATGGTGCGTTCCTGCCGAGCGGCGTCCAGACGCGTCCGCGTCCGATCACGTGCGTGCGTCAGCCAGCTCACCGGAATGCCTCTTCTCTAACGGTCGCCCGTCGGGTGGGTGCCGGTAGCCGCGTCTGCGATTCGCGATCAGCCATCAGCGTTGGGCGGACGCGACGAGGCGTCAAAATCGACGGCATTTCGGGCTACTGCCACAGGTCGGTACGGGGGAGATACCGCCGCCGGGGTCCAGGGCTGGCCGGTCAGGAGGTACCCAGTTCCGCGTACTCATAACGCGGGCGTGCGGCAGCTCCCGCTGACACCAGACGGGTGCCGCTTCCACCTTGAGCGACCAGAGGACTTTCAAGGCAGCCGAGGGCGTCGGCGCGAACAGCCTGCGGGCCTGGGATGACTCGGGCGCGCGCACCGGGGCGGCGACCTTATCACGCAGGCGTCGTACTTTCGGCTAGCTATCGATTAGCCGTTCGGATATGATTGTCGATAGACAAGTACTGCCGTAGATCGGCGGGTTCGCCTCCAGACCCCTGGGTGGACTGGCTTGAGCTCGAACCCTGTCGAGGAGAACGATGACCACCACCGTCGCGCGGCGACGCAGCACAGCTGATCCGGCTACTGACGCCGATTACGCGTCGACCGCGACCGCGCTACTCGCCGTCCTGACCACCATGCCCGTTGACCACCCTGGTCGCGCCAGAGCGCGTGAGCGGGCGATCGAGGCTTGGCTCCCGCTGGCCCGCCGCCTTGCCCAGCGGTACGCCGGTCGCGGCGAGCCGACCGACGACCTGGTCCAGACCGCGTCGCTCGGGCTGGTCATGGCCATAGATCGGTTCGACCCCGCCCGCGGCATCGACTTCCCGGGGTTCGCTATCCCGACCATCCTCGGTGGGATCAAGCGCCACTTTCGTGACCTCACCTGGGCGGTGCGTGTGCCGCGCCGGCTGCAGGAGTTGCGCATGGCGATCACCACGGCCGATGTAGCGCTGACTCGCACCCTCCATCGCTCGCCGACCGTGGCCGAGGTTGCCGGCTATCTGGGCGTCAGCGAGGAGGACGTCCTCGAGGGCCTCGAAGGGATCCGCGCCTACCGCGCCACGTCACTGTCCACACCGGTTGGTGACGACAGCGGTGCTACGGAACTCGGCGACATGTTGGGTGGCGTCGATCCTGACTTCGAGCTCACCGAGAACCGCCTGGCGCTGGGCCTGGCACTGCAGCGGCTCGACGACCGGGACCGCCGAATTCTGACCTTGCGGTTCTACGGCAATCTCAGTCAGACGGAGATCGCCGAGCGGGTAGGCATTTCCCAGATGCACGTTTCCCGTCTCATCACCGGGGCCTTGGCCACGCTGCGCCACCACCTCGACGGCGAGGATGCCTAACAAGCGATCGTCAAGTCGGCGAGATCGGCGACACAGTGGCTTGAAGGTTCGGCGGCCCGCCGACGGGTAACACCAATGTGGACGACTTCGAGACGCGGTGCCGCCCTGCCACCGCCCCTTAGCGCATTTCCTTGTAGGAGTACCTGATCACTATCGTTCGCCAGTGCGAGTCCGCCACCGCCCGTCGCGGTGAAACGGATGACGTCTCTCGAGATCACATCATTTCCGAACGCGTGAGCGGCACGCTGGCCTATACGATCGCGGGCAGGGGAGAGCCCCTGCTGCTCGTTCACGGCCTCGGCGGCAGCCGCCACACCTGGCGCCACCTCATCGGCACCCTGGCCCAGACGCACACCGTGATCGCACCGGACCTACCCGGTCACGGCGACTCCGCCGCGCCCGACGGGGACTACTCCCTCGGCGCCCACGCCACCGCCCTGCGTGACCTGCTCGTCTCGCTGGGCCTGACGTCAGCGACCATCGTCGGCCACAGCCTGGGCGGCGGAATCGCCCTCCAGTTCGCCTACCAGTTCCCCGAGCGGACCGATCGTCTCGTGCTCATCAGCAGCGGAGGCCTCGGACCCCAGCTCACCCCGGCGTTACGGGCGGCCACCCTGCCGGCCGCGGGCACCGTCGTCGCGGCGTTGGCGCGGATCCCTTCCTTCCTGACCAGGCGGGTGCTCTCCGAGATGCCGGCGCTGATCGCCCGCGAGGACGCACAGCCCGTGGCGGACGGTCTGCACGACCTCGCCGACGCACGGCGGCGCCGTACGTTCATCCGCACCGCGCGCACGGTCATCGACTGGCGAGGGCAGACCGTCAGCGCCATCCGGCACCTCCAGCTGTTGGTCGGCCTTCCGGTCCTGGTGGTGTGGGGCAGCAACGACAAGACCATCCCGCCCCAGCACCACGAAGCGATCGCGGCGGCGACACCCGCCTTTTACACCGCTGAGATCGCCGACGCCGGGCACTACCCGCACGAGACCGCACCGGACCGCGTCGCTGCCGCGATCCGGGCGTTCCTACGTACCACCCGGCCCTTTCGATATTCGGAGGCTTCGTGGCGTGACGTCATCGAAGCGACGTCGAAGGCTGCCGGCAGCGACGGACCGGAAGAGCAGATCGTGGCCGCCGCATAACGCACTCGGCCAGGATCACTAGCGGTGAAGAGACGAGGAATTCATGGGACCCGACCAGAAGGCCGGGGGCGCGGCCGGACGAAAGGCGGCCCTTACCGCGCCCGCCGATGGGGACGGCTTCAGCAGCAGCTGGGAACGGGTGGGAGCCGAACGGCTGCACCTCCGTCAACGTAACAACAGCAACGCCACAGCTCCCGTCGTGATGCTGCATGGCCTGGCCTGCTCGCACCGACACCTGGTACCCACCGCCTACGCCGTCCGGCGCCACCCGGTCTTCCTCCCCGATCTCCTTGGTTTCGGCCTGTCGGACAAGCCCGCCGCAGCACTCGACGTCGGTGAGCACGCGCAGGTCATCGGCGCTCTTCTGGACCATTTGGCCATCCCGCCGGTCGGCTTGGTCGGCTGCTCGTTCGGTGCGCAGGTCGCGGCCGAGTTGACGGTCCGTCGGCCGGACCTCGTCGCCAGCCTGATCCTGGTCGGGCCGACCACCGACCCGACCGCGGCGAGCGTCCAGGGTCAGCTCCGGCGGCTGCTGCTGGACCTTGTCGGTGAAGATCCGCGGCAGGCCCGGATCCTGGCGGCGGACATCCGTGACGCCGGGGTACGCCGGATCCTGGCGACGCTGCGGCATGCGGTCCGCCATCCGATGACCGCCACGTTGGGCGCGATCACCGTGCCCACCTTGCTGGTCCGCGGCAGCGCCGACAGGATCGCTCCGGACACGTGGCTCGCCAAAGCCGGCGCGCTGATGCCGCAGGCGCAACGACTCACGATCGACAGAGCCGCCCACAACGCGGTTACCACTGCCGGCCTACGACTGGGCGCGGCCGTCGAGGCGTTTCTGGGCACCGGTACCGACCGTCCTCCTCCCCGAGCCGCCCGCGTCGCGGCCTAACTCTGAGCCACGCGACGATTGACATCTGTGAGAGGAAGCCAACCTGTGATCGGCGTAGGGTTGGCTGAGGTAGAAATCGCTGCCCCGGTCCTCGGCAGTGCCGACGACTGACAGAAGGTGCGGCCGCCAATGGCATCAATCTGGCTCGACGTTACCTTGGCAACCAGTCCGCACCCGCGCCCAGTCAGGTTGCAACGATGAGCGGGGCAGCGGACCGCTGGGCGCGAGCTCACGAGTTGATCGCTGAACAGTCCGGCCACCTCGACCGGCCGGGCAATGTCGCCGATGTGCTACGGAGGATCTGCGGTGCCACAGCGACGGCGCTGACCGCTTCCGGCGTCGGTGTCGGTGTCAGCGTGGTGACGGGCGACCGAGAGTGGGGCTTCGCGATCGCATCGAACCCGGTCAGCCAACTACTGGAAGAGCTGCAGTTCACACTCGGGGAAGGTCCGTCTGTAGACGCGCTGGCGACCGGGCGCCCGGTCCTGGTCGCCGATGTGACAGACGGTGTGGCCGGCCGCTGGCCGATCTACAGCTCGGCGGTGCGGGAGAAGGGGGTCCGGTCGGTGTTCGCGTTTCCGTTGCTGGCCGGGTCCGCAAGCCTGGGCGTCCTCGACGTGTTCCGCGGACGCCCCGGCGCGATGAACGAAGAGGACATCGCGCAGTCGCTGACGTTCGCCGAGATCGCGCGGACCGCCGTCCTCGACGGCCAGCACGAAGCGCCGGTCGATGAGGTGCCGGGCGGCTTCGACGAGAGTCCGGGCTACCGCGCCGAGGTCTTCCAAGCGCAAGGGATGGTGATGGTGCAGCTCGGCGTCACGCTGGCCGAGGCGCTCCTGCGGCTCCGCGCCCACGCCTACGCCAATGACCGCACGCTTGCCGACGTCGCCCGGGATGTGGTCGCCCGCACACTGCGGTTCGATAGGAATCAGGCATGAACGACCACGTGACGAAGAGAGCAACAGGGGAACGGAGGTTGCCGTGACCACTCTTTCCGCGCAGCGACTGGCCGAGGTGTTCGTTGAGGTCTCCGACACCCTCGTCGACGAGTTCGACCTCGTCGAGTTCCTGCACGTCCTGACCATGCGCACCGCGGAGATCGCATCGGCCGGCGTCGTCGGGCTGGTCCTCGCCGACAAAACCGGTCACTTGCGTTTCATGGCGGCCTCGCGCGAGGATGCCCGGTTGCTGGAGCTCTTCCAGCTCCAGAACGACGAGGGTCCGTGCCTCGACGCGTTCCGCACCGGCACCGCGGTGATCAACACCGACCTGCGCGAAGACGGCGGACGCTGGCCGCTGTTCGCGCCGCACGCCACGGCGGCCGGATTTCGGTCGGTCCACGCGTTCCCGCTGCGGCTGCGGGCGCAGACGATCGGGGCTCTTAACGTGTTCGGCACGGCGGAGAGCTTGAGCCTTGACCCTGACGATGTGCCATTGGTGCAGGCGTTGGCCGACCTAGCGTCGATCGCGCTCGTGCAGGAACGCACCATCCGGCAGGGGCAGGCGCTGGCCGAGCAGCTTCAGGGTGCCCTCAACAGTCGGGTCATCATCGAGCAGGCCAAGGGAGCGGTGGCGCAACACCGCGGCGTCAGCGTCGACGAGGCGTTCGCCCTGATCCGTGGTTATGCCCGAGGCAACAACCGCAAGCTCGGCGACGTGGCCCGTGTGGTGATCGGCAACGCGGACGGCATTGCCGGTCTTACCCGTCCGTGAGCGGCCATCAACGGCCGAACCATTCACGGCACGTTTGGTGCCAGTGCACCAGAGATGCGGTGGCGCAGTTCGATTGTTGTGCTGCCCGGTCGGGTGTAGGTCCGGACCAGGTCGCACAGGGCGTTGACGATGAGTAGCCCGCGTCCACCGGTCAGCTTCTCCGGCGCCGCCGGGAGTCGGCCGGCAAGCGGGTCGATGATGTGGCCCGTGTCGGTGAGCTGGCAGACCAGGTCGTCGTCATCGGTCCAAACCGCCAGGACGCCGTCTGCACGGGTGTGGCGGATGGTGTTCGCGGCGAGTTCGTCGACGGCGAGCGCCACATCGGCCGCGCGCTCTGCACTGCGGCCAAGCGAGGTGGCATGGATGGTCGCGAAACGGCGGACGGAGGCAACGCTGTCCGGGTAACGTCAATCGTCGCGGCGTGCGCCGGTGGTGGCGACAGCGGTTGGTTGAACCTGGCGACGGTATATACCGGGTCGCCGTAGCTTGGACTTCGAAAACGGCGGGAACCCGTCCAGACCTCGGGATGGGTTCGGAGGGCGTCCTCGATCCAGGCCGGATCCATCCGCTGCGTGTCGTATGGGCAGACGATCGTCGCGGGGCGGCCGGCGAAGGCTAAGTTGACGAGCGCCTCGTGTTGGGCACAGGGCCAGATACTCGCTAGCGGTGCGGCCATGCCAGATGGGTTCGCCGATGATGCGGACCAGCTGCCCCTCGTGGGCGGCCGTGAAGGCGAGCAGGAGTTGCGGATTTATTCGTCCAGGGTTGCGGCCCGGCACGGCCATGTCGTGTAGTTCGACTCGGCCGGCGTCGTCGCCAAGCGCGCGACGGATGAGGTCGAGGTTGTCTGCGGGCGCTGCTACGAGGACAGCCTCGTCGGCGTCCAGGCCGGCACGGATGAACGGCAGCGTAGCGGCGAGGTACTGGTCGACCCCTGAGTAGAACAGGGCCGGGTGGGCGAACCGATCGGGTCCGTGTGTTCGTGCCTTCATGGAAGGTCGACCTCCCGTGGGGCAGTCACCGCCAGGTCGCGGCAGTGGGCTTGCCGTAGCCGTCACCGTACAGGCACGCTGATCGACCTAACCCCTAGGTTTGGGGGACAGACTCGCCGACGTGCTGCTTGCGCGCGCACCTCCGACGTGTCAAAGGATTACGTTGAACACCACGGTCAGGATGATGGATGCAATGACAGAGATTGCGATCATCAGCAGGCAGCCGATTCCGCCGCCCAGCGGCCGGACTTCCGTGTTTCCGAGTCTCATTTGTGTCTGGTACCCAAAGGTGGGGGGAGAACGCGGCTCGTGCATCAGGTCTTCGCGAGTTGTTCGACGGTGATCGGCCGTTTCTGCTGAAGTGAGATGCGGTACGCGGTGGCCAACGCGAGTCAGCCGCTAGATCTGGCTGGTCGCCTGATTGAGCAGCCGCTGGTGCTCTTGGATGACCGGAGCGGCGGCTGCAGCGTCCTATTTGACCGCGGGGTCCGAGCCCTTTGCGATCTCGCGCTGGCTGTTTGCCGACGCAGCCGTGTTGGCTCCCTGCTGCACCGGAATCCAGACCCGGTCGTATTGGCTGTCCGGCACCTTGTCCAGCCGCGCGGTCGCCTGGCGTGCGGCGTCCGCCGGGCCCAGCGCCACGCCGACTGACGATGCGGTTTTCTGGAGGGACTGGTCCAGCCGGGTGTTGTCGGTGACGAGCCGCCCACCGAGGTCCTTGACCTGCTGGCTCTGCCCCTTCTGCTGAGCCTGTTGGCCGGTGGCGATCTCCAACAGGTTGAACTGATGTGCGGCCTGGAGATAGGCGACGTCCTGCGCGGACGGCGCCGCGGTGGGTGAGCTTGCCGCCCCGGCAACGGCAGGACCGGCGCCGAGCGCGGCCACGAGAGCGGCGGCTACCCCGAGTGTTCGCAATGCCATGGCGGTGGTCCCCCTCGCAGGTCGTCGCCTGCCCCACTACCCGCGCATTTCAGCCCTAATCGCATCGGTCAAGCGGTCGCGTACGCCTACCCGCGGGTTCAGCGGACCGATCGGGTGATGTCGGCCGAGGCCGTGTCGTTTCGGCAGGTCACCGCCATCGTGACGAATGTTTTGCCGTGCCGGAAGGTGACCGATGCGAGGTCGGTCGGTCCGGCATCGACATGGTCGGTTGCATAGCTCTTGGCGGGTGTCCAGGAATCCAGGCGGACCTGGCCCGTGTCCGCGCAAGCCGCGTCCACGCTTCCGCCCTCGGAGGACAGTCGTTGCGCGGTGCCCCAGACGGGCGGCTCTGCCGCCGGGGAACTCGGCGGCGGCTGGGTTGGCTGTGGTGGCAGTGCAGCCGGGGGCGAACCGCTCGCGGGTGCCCCAGAGCTCCCGTTGCCGGATTGAGTCCGGTCGACGGTTGGGCCGGGCAGGGTCGGGCTGCCCGTCGACGGCAGCGTCGTCGCCGCCGGTATGCCAAGTTGACCACGGCCCAGCCCCGCTGGTGCCGTCGATGGCCGCAGGGAGCCGTCGACCGGTGACCGTGCGGAACCGTCCGGACCGAGCAGCCACCATGCACCGGAACCCAGCAATACAACGGTTGCCGCGGCAACCGTCATCGCCCGTCGCCGCGTCCGTCCGGCTGGCGGAACCGGTGCGACGGAGGGTGGCGCCGCGCTGCGCGCCACGAGCGGGAGGTCGTCGTTGACGGTGTGTAGGCCGGCGGCTCGGGCCAGGGCCGCGGCGACAGCGGCGGCTGCGGGCCGCGCGGCTGGATCCCTTGCCAGGCAGGCGTGACAGAGGTCCCGCACCGCGGGCGGGACAGCATCGAGCGGCGGCAGCGGGCTGGGGTCGGTGAAGACATGCTCGGTCATCAGGCCGGTTTTGGTCTCGGCCGCCCAGGGCATCCGACCTGCGAGCAGCTTGTAGAGCACGACGCCGAGGGAGAAGACGTCCGAGGCGGGTTCGACCGCATCGCGGGTGATCCGTTCCGGCGCCAGATAGGCAGGCGTGCCGTAAAGCTCACTGTCCGGATCGGCCAGGCCGCCCGGCCGCACCGGAGCTGCGATTCCGAAGTCGACGACCACGGCGCCGTGTGGAGTCACCATGATGTTGGCCGGCTTGATGTCACGATGCACCAGCCCCGCCTCGTGGGCGGCGGCGAGGGCGGCGGCGACCTGCGCACATAGCCGGAATGCCTGGCCTGGAGAGACCTCGGTGGCCGCGCGGTGCAACGCCAACGACCGACCCGCCACCAGTTCCATCACCACGTACGGAGCCCGTTGGTCGTCGTCGGCCTCGCCGAAGTCGTAGACCTGGGCGATATGCGGGTGCGACAAGGCAGCGGCCATCCGCGCCTCGTCACGGATCCGCTGCCGGGACGTCGCGTCGATCGTCTGTCCATCGGAGAGCACTTTGACCGCGACCGTACGGCCGAGCACGTCGTCGCTTGCCCGCCAGACGACCGCGGTGCCACCGTCACCGAGTCGTTCGAGCAAGCGGTACCGCCCGTTGAGCACTCGCCCTTCCTCCACGCGGCCCAGTCTGCCCAAATTGATGAGCGACTACACGTCGATCATCCGAATGCAGCCGACCATCTCGCAGCGGTAACTCCAACAACTCTGAACAACGAGCGCACCAAAACCCGTCGAATTCGGCCGATTTACGTTTAGCAGGGCCGAGCTGCGGTAAGGCGGTGCTGGTTACACAATCTGTCGTCAATCCTCACGGAACAGGACGTAGTGATGACGCAGACCGCGGGTATGAACGACCAGCGCACTGGCGCCGAGCGCGACCCTGAGCACGCGCGGCGTATTCGCGATGGTGGGAATGACGGTGGCCGGATCACGGTCGCTGATGGTGTGGTTGAGAAGATCGCGGCGATGGCGGCGCGGGAGGTGCCTGGGGTGTTCGCCATGGGCACCGGGGCGTCGCGGACCCGCGGCGCGATAAGGGACATGGTGCCTGGCACTTCGGCGAGCTCCTCGCAGGGCGTCGGGGTCGAGGTGGGCGAGAACGAGGCCGCCGTCGATCTGGACCTTGTGGTGGAGTACGGGGTGTCGGCCAACGAGCTGGGCCGGGGAATCCAGCGCAATGTGAAGTCGTCGGTCGAGCGGATGACCGGCTACGACGTCGTCGAGGTCAACGTCAACATCAACGACATCCATCTGCCGAACGACGGGGGAGACGGCTCGAGCGGTGAGTCGCGGGTGTCATGAGCGCGCAGCCCATGGCCGACGAGTCCATCGTCGACGGTGTCGATGTCGACAGGCTCGCGGCCGCCGCGGAAGACTGCCCGGCCGTCGACGCGCTCGTCGACGGTCCACCAGCGGGTGCTGCCACGTATCTTCCCCGGCGCCGGGTCACCGGGATCCGGATTGAGGACGACGTGGTGACCATCCAGGTGCGGCTCCGATGGGGGTCGACGGTCGGGCAGCTGGCCCAGCAGGTCTGGTCGGCGGTACCGCCGCTGGTCGGCCGGCACCGGGTCGACATCGTGGTCGCCGATATCACGGAGCCAGCCACGAGGGGTTGAGAGCAATGACCAAGACGATTTTCGGTACGGCGATCGGAGTCGCACTCGGCTTCGCCGTGGCGTTCGGAAACTTCGGCGACCTCGCCCTGGTCGGCCTGTTCGCGCTGGTCGGCTACGGCGTCACCAAGGTCGTGACCGGCAGCATCGACGTCGGCGCCACGATCCAGCCCCTGCGCGACCGCTTCCAGCGGAGCAACGCGGGCCGCGGCAACGTGGGCCGAAGCAACGTGGTGCGGAGCAACCAGTGACCGACGAGCGACCGGTGTCCGCGGAGGAGCCGAGGATGACGCCGGCGACCGAGCCGAGTGTCGCGGTGGCATCGCCTCCGCCCCCGCCTCCTCCGACGAGACGCCAGGACCCGGACTATCTGGGCCGGGTGGTGATCTCCGAGCGGGTGGTGGCCAAGCTCGCGGCGCAGGCGGTCTACGAGACGCCGCGCGCCGGTGCGGCCGCGCCGCGGGTGTTCGGCAGCATCATGCCGGGCGCCGGGCATATGGGCATCCGCGCCTCCGACCTCGCCGCTCCACCCAAGGTCAACGCGCAGATCGACGCGTCGGTGGTCTACGTCGACATGGCGATCAGCGTCCGCTGGCCCGATTCGCTCAGCGAGGTCACCGAGCGGATCCGGGACACGGTCGAAGACCGGATCAAAGCCTGGACCGGGCTGACCGTGGCACGGGTGCGAATTTCCGTGACCGACCTCGTCGTCGACGGAGTGTCCTGACATGAGACAAGCCAACCGGATCCTGGCGATCATCTTCGCGCTCGGATTCATGTTCCTGGCCCTGCTGATCGTGGTCGAGCTGATCTTCGAGCGGTCCGGGGCCGGGCCGGCGATCGTCAACTGGCACAGCATCTACGACTGGATGGGCAGCCGGACCTGGGACTCGCGGAGCGTACGCGTCATCGGCGGTTTGTGTGTCCTGGGTGGTCTGGTGCTGCTCGCGCTTCAGCTCATTCCGCGCAAGAAGCCACGGTTGCGGGTACGCGGTGCCGACGACGAGATCGACGCCGCGATCGACCGCAACAGCGTGGTGCGCACGGTGCAGCAGGCGGTCGGTGACATCGACGGGATCAGCCGGGCCCGGGTCGCACTGCACGGCAACAAGGTGACGGTGGACGCCCGCCGGCGGGCCGAGCAGTCGGAGGGCACCACCACCGAGACGGTCGCCGCCGCGACCCACCGGGCGGTCGACGCGCTGCACCTGCGCCGACCACCCCGGATCAGCGTCAAGCTCGACACGGCCAGGGAGCGCTGACGGAGTCCAGAGCAGATGCCACGGCAGTGCTCGACACGTCCGAGCGCCAGCACCAGCCGCATGCGCACGGGCTGGTTCGAAACTGGTAGGGGACCAGCGTTGAAGGTCGGCCCGGTCTGCGCTCTCGGTCCCGGTCGGTCGCGGTTGCGGCGCTGGTCCTTCGGCGTTTCGGCCTCGATGGGCTCCTTGCGCACCTTGCCCGTGACTCGCTGCGCGTCGTTGGGTCCGTTTTGCCTGGCCGCCTGCGGGTAGACGGTGAAAGATCGTGATGACGCGGGGAAACCATCATGAATTCGGGTGGGAGTTGGGCCCGCTGTCAGCGCCGGGTATGTCATCGGCCAGGCAATAAGGTGCTGGGCAGTGCTGGTTGCTCGGCGCTGCAGCTGCGGTCGGCCGACTGATCGGCCGTCAGTCCGGCCGCCATCGGGTGACCAGGACAACGGCCTCGGCGCGGGCCGCCGGGCGATGATCGTTGGTGCCGACAAGTCTGTCCCGTCGGCGCGCTGGCGCGCTCCGCCCACCGGACTGGGCCGGGTCACCGAGGCCGCAAACATCGATGCGCGGGAACGGAATTTCCGGAGGGGAAGACAAGTGAGCCATGGTGCGAACGGGAACGGCGGCCCGGTCACAGGGAAGCTGTTAGAGGCATTCAAGAGCCTCGCCGGTGCTGCGGAGGACGCCGCCAAGTCAGCGGTCAAGGACAAGCTGACCCAGTATGCGGGTGGCGGCGGCGGTCCCGGCCAGGCGGCGGTGGCGAAGGGGATGGAGGCGCTCCAGCAGGGTGAGTCGCCGGCGAAGGCCGCGCTTGGCGCCGGGATGACTGGCGGCAAGGAAGGGGTTAAGCAGACGTTCGGCAAGCTCGGCGGCGGTGGCGGGAGTGGCGGTAAGAACAGCCTCAAGGTCACCAACATCGTCGAGTCGATCGAGGTGGGTGTGCCGGTTTCGGTCGCCTACAACCAGTGGACCGAGTTCAAGAGCTTCCCCAGCTTCATGAAGAAGGTCGAAGACATCGACCAGGAGTCTTCCGAGAAGATGAAGTGGAAGGCCCAGGTCTTCTGGTCGCACCGCACGTGGGAGTCGACGATCACCGAGCAGGTGCCCGACGAGCGGATCGTCTGGACCTCGAAGGGTGAGAAGGGCTCGGTCGACGGCACGGTGACCTTCCATGAGGTCGCCCAGGACCTCACCCGCATCCTGGTGGTGCTGGAGTATCACCCGCAGGGCTTCATGGAGGGGACCGGCAATCTGTGGCGGGCGCCTGGGCGCCGGGCGCGGTTGGAGCTCAAGCATTTCGTGCGGCACGTGATGCGCGAGACGATCCTGAACCCCGACGACGTCCATGGCTGGCGCGGCGAAATCCGCGACGGCGAGGTCGTCCAGGAGGACGAGCGCTCGGGCGACGAGGGCGACGACAGCGGGCAGCAGGAGGAGCCGAAGTCCCAGCGCGAGGAGGACAAGGCCGACGAGGGCGCGAAAGATGGCGAGGCCGACAGGACTGAGGAGGAGAAGCAGTCCGCTGGCGCCTCTGGTTAGCGCCGCCGGCCCGACGCCTACCGACGTCAGGGCTTGCCGCAGACCATTCCGATGCCATCGACTCTCGGTTTTACCGAGCTTGCACCGCCGGTGAGTCACCGTCTGGCGATGTTTGCCCAACCCTGCCTATCTCCGCGGCAACTGCAGTCGCGGCGGCCTGGGCCATCGTTGCGTAGGTCAGTGCGACTATCGCCAGTGCGGCGGACTGCGTAGGTTCCTCGATCGCCATTGCCCGCTCGGCGCATGTGTCCGCATTACGCAGGGACGAGTCGTACTCAGCCCGGTGCTGACGTGCGCGGTCATCAGTCATCGATATCTCCTTTGTGCGAGGGCGCAGTCCTAAAAGGAGCGTCCGCGTACTGCGTGCCCGCGGCGCGACCAAGACTCGCGGTGTTCATCGTGAGGCGATTGTGAGTGCGCCGAGGAAGTCGTGTGCCCACTTGTCGATGTCGTTCTCGCGGACCTGATTACGCATCGGCCGCATGCGTTCGGCGAGCTCGGAGGTGTCGGCGTGCAGGGCGTCGGTGAGTGCTCGTTTTATGTCTTCGACGTCGTGGGGGTTGACCTGGAAGGCAGTGTCGAGTTCGGCGGCGGCGCCGGCGAACTCGCTAAGTACCAAGGCGCCTTGGTCGTCGAGACGGGCGGCGACGTATTCCTTGGCGACGAGGTTCATGCCGTCGCGCAAGGGGGTGATGAGCATGATGTCGGCGGCGAGGTACAGCGCGACGAGTTCGGCGCGGTTCATCGACTGGAACAGGTAGTGCACGGGGACCTGGCCGACGGCGCCGTATTCGCCGTTGATTCGGCCTACTTCGCGTTCGACCCGGGCGCGGAGTTCCTGGTATTCCAGCACGCGCATCCGGCTGGGGGTGGCGACCTGGACCAGGACCACGTCGTCGTTGGACACGGTGCCGTCGGCGAGCAGTTCGCCGTACGCCTCGAGTCGTTGTTCGATGCCCTTGGTGTAGTCGAGGCGGTCGACGCCGAGCAGCATGCGACGGTCGCCGCCGAGTTCGGTGCGCATCCGGCGAGCCTCGGCCTGCACAGCTGGGTCGGCGGCGAGCTTCTCCACCTCGCCGACGTCAATAGAGATCGGGAATGCCCGTGCCGTGACGACGCGTCCGTCATACACG
Organism: Asanoa ferruginea; assembly: GCF_003387075.1. NCBI lineage: Bacteria > Bacillati > Actinomycetota > Actinomycetes > Micromonosporales > Micromonosporaceae > Asanoa > Asanoa ferruginea. The sequence continues at coordinate 7,532,079 of NZ_QUMQ01000001.1, read as the reverse complement.
ACGTGCTGCTCCTGGGGATCGAGGCCCAGGAGGCGGCCGGTCAGTTGCAGGAAGTTCTGCGCCGCCAGCGGGCGTTGGAAGCCGACCAGATCCGCGCCCAGCAGGCCGCGCAACAGGTCGCCGCGGCGCGGCAGCTGCATGAACAACTCGACCGGCGGGAACGGGATATGCAGGAAGAAACCGATCCGTAGATCGGGCCGAAGCTCCCGCAGCATCGCCGGCACCAGCATGAGCTGATAGTCATGGATCCACACCGTGCCCGCTGGCGCGGCGAGGTGGGCGGCCGCCTCAGCGAACCGCCGGTTCACGGCCTCATAGGCCTGGCGCCACGGCCGGCGGTGCGTCGGTTGCTCGACGGCGTCGTGGAACAGCGGCCAGATGGTGGCGTTGGACTGCCCTTCGTAGTAGCGGTCGACGTCGTCGGCGCTGAGCCCGACCGGGTGCAGGTGCATGCCGTCGGTGTCGAACGGCTCGGGTGCGTCGCCCGGCTGTCCGGTCCAGCCGACCCAGGCGCCCCCGTGACTGCGCACGATCGGCTGCAGCGCGCTGACCAGGCCGCCAGGGCTGCGTGCCCAACTGCGGCTGCCGTCATCGTCCACGACCTCGTCCACAGGGAGCCGATTGGCGACCACTACGAACTCGTACGACTGGTTCACTTCGCTGTCCTCACCACACGGCAATACCTCTGGCTGACCAGATCAAACGCCTCATGCCCCTCGATCATTCAGCGGCTGGCGCGTGCCAAGGGCGTGCCGTCCAGGGCCCGGCGGAAGGCCACGAGCGAGTCGAAGACCTGCAGGACGCCGGCCTCCTGCAGCTCGCCGACGGAGAAGCCGCCGGTGCGGACTCCGATGATGGGGATTTTGAGTTTGGCTGCCGCTTGCGCGTCGTAGATCGAGTCGCCGACCATGATGCCGCTGGCGCCTTCGACCTTGGCCAGCGCCGTCGCCACGACATCGGGTTCGGGTTCGCTCTTGGCTACATCGTCGGAGGTGGTCCAGGCATCGGCGAGGGATTTGGCGCCGATGAGGTCGAGAAACGTTTCGACGTGCTGGGTCTTGCCGGAGCTGGCCAGGACCAGGCGGAATCCGCGCTCCTTGACTTCGGCCAGCAGCTCGTACGCGCCCTCGAAGGGCTGGATCTCCCCGATGAGCTCGTCGAATTCGTGCGTCCATGCCTCGCGCAGGTCGTCGCCGTGCGCCTGCTCGACCTCGGGGCCGCCTACTTCGGGCACGAACGTGTCCCCGCCCATCCCGATGCCGCGGTGGATGCGCCACATCGGCCGGGTGATGTCGTAGCGGCGGAAGGCGCGGAACCAGGCGAGGGCGTGTTGGTAGTTGGTGTCTACGAGAGTGCCGTCGACGTCGAAGATCGCGGTATCGGCCATGGTCTTTGACTGCCCTGCGGAGAGATTGTCATGCGGTACGGGGTGTTCAAATCGGTAAGCGGGGTAGTCAGGAACCCCCGGGCGAATCCGTATGCGCGTTTCGAGCGTTGACCGTCCTGTTCAAGGGAGCGCCGCTACCCGATGACCGCCAATGAGTCGGATCCCGTCACCGGGACGAAGAGCACCCGCCCGGAGGCCCCGGCCGAAGCCGCGAGCGATGCGCCAACCGGCAATCCCGTTCAGCCGCGTCCGACCATGCCCGATGGGATGGGCGAGTTGGACCGCCGCGCGATCGACACCGTGCGCGTGCTGGCCATGGACGCCGTGCAGAAGGTTGGCAACGGACACCCCGGCACGGCGATGAGTCTGGCACCCACGGCCTACCTGCTCTTCCAGAAGTGGCTGTGCCACGACCCGAGCGACCCGCAGTGGACCGGCCGCGACCGTTTCGTCCTGTCCATGGGGCACTCGAGCTTGACCCTCTACATCCAGCTTTTCCTTTCCGGCTACGGCCTGGAGCTTTCCGACCTGCAGGCGCTGCGCACCTGGGGTTCGCTGACTCCTGGCCACCCCGAGGTCAATCACACCCCGGGCGTGGAGACGACGACCGGCCCGCTGGGCCAGGGCGTCGGCAACGCCGTCGGCATGGCCATGGCCGCCCGCCGTGAGCGCGGCATGCTCGATCCTGACGTCCCCGACGGTGCGAGCGTGTTCGACCACACCGTCTGGGCGTTCGCCTCCGACGGCGATCTTGAGGAGGGGGTCAGCGGCGAGGCCTCGTCGCTGGCGGGCACGCAGGAGCTCGGCAACCTCGTCCTGGTGTATGACGCGAACCGGATCTCGATCGAGGACGACACGCAGATCGCCTTCACCGAGGACGTCGGCATGCGCTACGAGGCCTATGGCTGGCACGTCCAGCACATCGACGACGGTGAGGACCTGGCCGCGGTCGACCGGGCGCTGGCCGCAGCCAAGGCCGAGGCCGGCCGCCCATCGTTGATCGTGCTGCGGACGATCATCGGCTGGCCCTCGCCGAACAAGCAGAACACCGGCGCGGCGCACGGTTCCGCGCTCGGCGAGGATGAGGTCCGCGCTACCAAGCAGATCCTCGGCTTCGACCCGGAGAAGACCTTCGACGTCGCTCCTGAGGTGCTTGAACACGCCCGCCAGGTCGCCGAGCGCGGCAAGCAGGCGCACGCCCGTTGGCAGCAGCGCTTCGACGCGTGGCGGGCCGACAACCCGGACGGCGCTGCCCTGCTTGAACGGATGTCCGCCCGCACCCTGCCCGAGGGCTGGGCCGACAAGCTGCCCACCTGGGATGCCGACTCCAAGGGAGTGGCCACCCGTAAGGCCTCCGGCGAAATCCTGGCTGCCATCTACCCGGTCCTGCCGGAGTTGTGGGGCGGGTCTGCCGACCTCGCGGAGAGCAACAACACCGCGGTCAAAGGCGAGGCCTCGTTCCTGCCGACCGACCGGCAGACCAAGATGTGGAGCGGCGGCCCGTACGGGCGCACGCTGCACTTCGGCGTCCGCGAGCACGCTATGGGCGCGATCATGAACGGTATCGCGCAGCACGGCGGGACCCGCGTCTACGGCGGAACGTTCCTCACCTTCTCCGACTACATGCGCGGCGCCGTCCGGCTGGCCGCCCTCATGCAGCTGCCCGTCACGTACGTGTGGACACACGACTCCATCGGCCTGGGTGAGGACGGCCCCACCCACCAGCCGGTCGAGCACTACGCCGCGCTGCGGGCCATCCCCGGCCTTGACTTCGTCCGCCCGGCCGACGCCAACGAGACCGCGGTCGCATGGCGCACCATCCTCGAGCACAACGACCGCCCGGCCGGGCTCGCGCTCTCCCGGCAGAATCTGCCCGTCTTCGACCGCACCCAGTTCGGGTCCGCCGACGGGGTCGCCAGGGGCGGGTACGTACTGGCCGAGGCTTCCGGCGGCAACCCCAAGCTCATCCTCATGGGCACCGGCTCGGAGGTGCAGATCGCCGTCGCGGCCCGCGAAGCGCTGGAGGCCGACGGCGTTCCTACCCGCGTGGTGTCGCTGCCATGTTGGGAGTGGTTCGCCGCCCAGGACCGCAGCTACCGCGAGCAGGTGTTACCGCCCTCGGTGCGCGCCCGGGTCAGCGTCGAGGCCGGCGTGTCCATGGGCTGGCGCGAATTCGTCGGCGACGCCGGCCGCATCGTCGGGCTCAACCACTACGGCGCGAGCGCTGCCTACACCGTGCTGTATGAGCAGTTCGGCCTCACCGCCGACGCCGTCGTCACGGCGGCACGCGAGAGTCTCGCAGCCGCCGAGGCGCCGGCGCTCGCACCCACCGGTCCGGACGGCGCAGGCGTCCTGCACAGCCCCACCGGCGACCGCTGACCCGCGATCGCTCATCTCCGCACCCCACGATCCGGAAGGCACTGTCATGGCGCAGAACGAGAACCTGGCCGAGCTGTCGACGGCGGGGGTGGCCGTCTGGCTGGACGACCTCTCCCGTGACCGCATCCGCCGCGGCAACCTGCAGTCGCTGGTCGACGAATACTCGGTCGTTGGCGTCACCACGAACCCGACGATCTTCGCGGCCGCGATCAGCGGGTCCGACTCCTACGACGACCAGGTGCACGCGATGGCCGTCCGGAAGGTCAGCGTCGAGGAGGCGCTGCGGACGATCACCGCCGCCGACGTCCGCGACGCCTGCGACCTGCTGTCCCCGGTGGCGAAGCGCACCGGTCGCGACGGCCGGGTGTCGCTGGAAGTGTCCCCCGGGGTGGCGCGCGACACCGACGCCACAGCGGCGGAGGCGGCGCATCTGTGGTGGCTGGTGGACCGGCCCAACCTGTTCATCAAGATTCCAGCAACACAGGAAGGCCTGGCAGCGATCACCACGTCAATCGCCAAGGGCATCAGCGTCAACGTCACGCTGATCTTCAGCCCCGAGCGGTACCGGGCGGTCATGGACGCCTACCTGTCAGGGTTGGAGCAGCGGGTGCGCAACGGCGGATCGCTGAGCGGGATCGAGTCGGTTGCGTCCTTCTTCGTCTCCCGCGTGGACACCGAGATCGACAAGCGCCTGGACAAGGCCGGCGCCGACCCTTCCCTGAGGGGCAAGGCCGCGCTCGCGAACGCGCAGCTGGCCTACCAGGCCTACGAGGAGATCGTCTCTTCCGACCGGTGGCGCACGCTGAAGGCGCATGGCGCGAACCCCCAGCGGCCGCTGTGGGCTTCGACCGGAGTAAAGAACCCCGAATACCCGGACACCCTCTACGTCAGCGGCCTCATCGCGCCGGACACGGTAAACACCATGCCGGAGAAGACGCTGAAGGCCTACGCCGACCACGGCGGCCTCGGCACGCCCATTCAGAAGACCTACGACAAGGCAGCTCAGGTCATGGATGCCGTTTCCGCTGCCGGCGTCGACCTCGACGACGTGTTCAAAGTCATCGAAGACGAGGGCATCCAGAAGTTCGTCGACTCCTGGGACGAACTCACCGAATCGGTCCGCTCGGAGCTGGAGGATAAGAGTTGAGCCAGCTCATTGAGATGTTGAGGCTCTTGTCCCGGGTCGAGTTCGGCCATGTGTCGGCAGGTTCCTCGATGGACGCTCGCTGTGGGTCGACTACGGCAGCGAGTTGCTGGACGAGGACACCCAGCGGCGTCTACGAGCTCGAGCCGGGCGGCGGCGGCGGTCCATCGTGGGTCCACCAGTGGGAATCGCGTCGGCGTTGATCCGTGGAGGGGCGGCGGCATCCTGCTGGTCGCCGAGGTTCTCAGGACGCGGACTAGCCGGCGCCAGGTCTAGAAGAAGCGACGCCGCTTACGGCGCCCCATGCCGAGCAGATCGGCGAACTGCTGCATGCTTCTGGTCATCCCGCTGGGGCCCCCACGACGGGCTTCCAAAACCTGGCTGACCTTCCGAACCCCGGCGGCGGCCAGCGGCAATGCGACCGCCACGACGGCCCAACGACCCACTACGGTGGCGAGCATTAGCGGTTCCTCTCCTCGACAGTGCTGACACCTCTTGAATGCCCGGGCCGGACAGGAGGCGGACGGCTGTGCCAGGTGACGAGCTCATTCCGGACCAGGCTGCCATTTTCCTAAGACGGGAGCGCTCCACGGAGGCGTTCCTCGCCGAGTTCCAGCCTTCGACAGCCTCACCGACAGCGAGTTCGGCAGCGCCTTACGCGAAGCCAGGCCACCAGCACGCGCGGAAGCGTTCAGCCGCTATCACCACTACCTGCCCGCGCCATCCGCGACGGAAACCCGAACCCGGTCACGGAGCCGCATCGTTGAAACGGCCGCATGACCGACCCGCGCGACAACGACGTCCACAACCCGCGAAACATCGCTTGGGGCATGGCGGAAGAACAGACCTTAAACGAAGATCGCCCTGGTTTCGACCTAGCGCGTTCCTCGTGGGCAGCGATTCCCGCACTGTGGGGTCCGGGGTCGCCCCGGAAGGAAGATGCCATTTGTGGACCCAATGTGGCGGCATCCGAACCGCATTCCAGCAGCTCCGGGCCAGTTCGTGACCGTCACACCTGTGCGAAATCGGCGGTTGTAGTGCGTTCGCTGCGAGATCGCGCGGGGTCGCGTTGGGCCGCAGATCCTTCGTAGGCGGTTCGGGCTGCGGTGGATCGGGAATAGCGAACTTGCTCGTCCTGCCATCGCGATCCGGCCATGCTGGTGAGGGGTCTTGGCGATCGAGGATCCGCGTCGATTTGCCGAAATGTGAACTGCCTCAAGGTCGAGGCGAGCCGGGCCGCCTGGTTGGCGCGCCGACAGATCGGCTTATGAGCGGTAGCGCTCGCCAGGGTTCTCCACGGTGAACCACCGTTGCCCGCTCCCTTCCGAGTCGAACCCGTAGTGGCGGGCCCTGTACTGCTTGAGCGCGGCCTGCCACTGGCTGAGGATGAGGACCGCGTCGCTGTTCTGTGGCAGGGTCTCCTCGTCGAGCATGTCGACGAAGGCATGGCTGGGGTCCTTTTCGATGACCATGCTGAGCTCGCCGAGGAGCCGGTTGAGCATCTTGATCTTGAGGGTGTTGACAACGCCGTCCTGCTTCTTCTTGGACAGCTCCGTCATCTCGCGGTGAGCGGCCTCCAGCATCGGGACGAGCCGGTCGTACGTCGCGCCTGCTCTTCGGTCGGCGACGGCGAGGAGGCGTCGTTCGTCTGGGTACGGCGGGGCATGCGGTCTCCTATTTCGGGAGCAGGCGTGTGAACTCGACGTACTTCTTGCGTAGGGCCTCGATGGGGCGCCGCCCGGACTCGAGCAGAGCGACCATGAGGTCGAGATCGGAGTCGTCCAGGCACAGGATGACTTGGCGTTTGGACGAGTGCAGGTCGACGATGTTGCGCTGGACGCTGCTCTTGGGTGGGTTGCGCGCAACAAGGATGCCGAGGCGGCCCATGTCCTCGTCGTCGAGGTAGCGGTAGAGCTGGTTGACGTGTTCGGTATCGAGCGAGGCGACGTTCTTGAGTTCGAAGACGAGCTGCCGAGCGCCGTACAGGTCGCGCAGGTCGGTTAAGAACGGCGTCTTGCCGTCGTTGTGGAAGATGACGTCGCGGATGTGAGCGCCGCTGATGGTGCGATCTTGCTGGCCGGCAAGATCAAGCTCGGGGTACAGCGCGGAGGACAGGACGTCGAACGCGAGATCCTCGAACTTCTTGTCCGCGCCGTTGGCCCGGCCGGTCGGCAGCGCCTTGGTCTCCTTGACCTTCTTGGTGATGGTCGCGAGTCGCAGCGGGGTGAACAGCGGGTCGGGGGCGCAGACTTCGGCGGCGGCCTCCCGCTCGGCGACGTAGCCGCGAACGGTGTCGAAGTGGGCCCGGTTGTAGGCGAGCACTTCCTGCTTGGCGACGGCTCGGCCCGCGCGTCCGGGCGGCAGCACGAGCGGCGCATAGGCGGTGCGGTAGTAGTCGCCGTAGTTGATCCACGGGAGTCTGCGCAGCAGATTCAGCGGTGCGAGTATGACTGGCGAGCCGTCGGACGGATTGTACGGAAGCTGCGCGTCGAACGGCCGCCAGTCGAGCGCAGCCGGGTCCTAGCCGACCAGCCGGCGGCGCTTCGTGGGGATGCCCCACTGCTGGCAGTGGCGCTCGGTGAACTCGGCCAGCCAGCGTTTGATGACCGAGGCGGTCAGGTCGCTGATGCGGTCCTCGGCGATGCCGGGGACGAGCAGCGCGAGGATCTCCAGGTGGTCCAGGCCGGCGCTCTGCAGCTGGGGGACCTGCTGGAACGTGCGGATGATGCCTTCGATGGTGCCCGGACCCAGTGCCGATCCCCGCTTGGTGTCGGCGGCGTAGCCCAGGCCAAGCTCGACCGGCTCGCTGACCTCCGACAGGAGCACGGCCGCCCGGGTGGCCTGCCCGCCGACAGCGTGCCGGCGGATCTCCTCGACGAAGCCGAGCAGGTTGGCGTGAAGCTGTCTGTACTGCGGGTCCTCGGACTTCCAGAGCAGGAACGGGTCTATGTAGAGAGGCAGATCCTCGCGCAGGTGAGGGACGACGAAGTCCACTTCGTCCTGCCGGATGACCAGGCCGAAGACGTCACTGAGGCGCGGATTGACCATACCCATGGCGGGATCAACCTCGTCGTCGTCCGTTGCCACGTCACCCTGCCTTCAGACTTTTCCGCGAAGCCACGCTAACGGAGAGTCCTGACACTTCTGCGCCCCACCCCACGCAGACGCATCCGCCGACCGGCTGTCGCGCGACTCTACGAACAATCCACCGAACACGTCGCGGATCCTGCTGGTCGCTATCGCGCTCCACCTGCACAGTCCGTGAGCGTATCTCGACGCGTCAGTCTCCGGTCGCGGTGGCGACACGCCGTCACCCTGCAATATCGCGGCCGCGTGTGCGGGTAGTCTGGACGGCTGCCCACCCGGCGGCTATGACCTCTGAAAAGGACGGCTGCCATGCCCGAGATCGGCCCGATGAACCAACCTGAGGACCGGGAGCCGATGCGACCGGTGTACCCGTTCAACGAGCCCGGTAGCTCAATTGCCTTGTACGAGGGACCGATCGTCGGCGTCGCCCCAGGCCCCCGGGTTGGCCGGATTGAGCTGAGCTGTCGACCCAACAATGGCCTGCGATGGCACATCCGACCCGAGGGGAGCGACGGCCGCGTCGATCCGAGGCCAGCGTCGCTGATGGTGCAAAGGCGCGGGGGCGATTGGACGGTTGAGGCCCACCGACGCAACCTCAGCGAGGGCTGGATCAACATGGCGAGGTTTTCGCTGCCGGATGCACGCCTGCGGCGAGTGATAGCTCACTGGATGAATCTGCCCAAGATCTCTGGACCGATCGGTTTGACCACATCGGACGCCGATGGGAGGCGCTGGTGGCTCGGACGCTGGAAGACAGAAGTCGACGGGTGGATCCTTACGATGGACGTTCGCCCCGACTACGCCGAAGCCATGGCGGAGGCACATACAACGCACCTTTACCTGATCACGCACGTCATGGAGATCCGCAGGGCGGACGACGGTGACTTTGACGTCGAGTCGGTCGAGCAACTGTTGGACTGCCTGCGGGTTACTTTCTCGTTCGCGTTTGGCAGATGGGTCGCCCCTGTATTGCCGGTCGGGTACGACGCCATCGGTGACGTCGTATGGGAGATGTGGACCTCTCCCATCTGCGATCCAGCAAAACGGATCCCATCAGCGTGGCTCTTCAAGGGACGCCCGGAGGACCTGACCGAACTGACCCGCAAGGCGTTACCGGCGTTCAGAGATCAGCGGCGACCGGGTTTCGCCCGATTCCAGATGTGTATGGCCATTCAAGCCGTCGAGTCCGGCTTTGTAGAGCAACGGATTTTGGCCGCGGCACCGGCGCTCGAACACCTCGCGTGGGCCAACCTCGTGTCCGGCCAGCGCTGGTCACGAGACGACTACAGCAACCGATATGCCGAAGACCGGCTGCGATTCCTCCTCCAGGAAGCACGCATCCCCACTGACATCGACTCGGTCATATTGCCCGCGCTAGCGAACTTCGCGCGCCCTGAAAGCCTTGACGGACCGACCGCCACGACCCGCGTACGCAATCGCCTAATCCATCCCCAGACGCCAGAGGACCAGATCTACCGCCACGATGGCCTGGTGCAGGATGCTTGGCTTCTCTCGCGCCACTACGTCACACTCCTCATCCTCCACTCCATCGGCTATCGAGGCTCGACGGTGAGCCTCGTACAACAGACTGGGTGGGAAGGCAACGCGGTACCCGTGCCCTGGGCCGACGGCGAAGCCCCGTGCCCCGAGCCCAGGATGCCGCCGATCAGACGAAACGGTCGCCGAGGGAATCGACCCAGTTGACGTTGAGGATCGTTACTCGGCGTGTGTCATCACTTGCACCTGGCATCTAGGTTGGCTCCGATCTTGTGGATCGCTCCCGCTGCGTTGCAATTCGGGCTGGGCTCTCCGGCGGCGGTCTCCGCTGTCCCCTCGGCCGGATCCATGGTTGGCCGACCATGCGTGTTAGCGTGGTTCCGCGCTCTCGCGGACCCCACCCGGGTGCAGATCGTGGAATACCTGGCCCGCCAGGCGCGTCCGATGCCGGTCGGGGAGATCGTCGCCGCGGTCGGGTTCGCCCAGTCGACGGTCTCGCAGCACCTCAAGGTCCTCACTGAGGTCGGCTTCGTGCGGGTCGAGCCGGTCGGCAACGCCCGCCACTACCGCATCAACCAGACCTGCGTGGACTGCTTCCCGTCGGCGGCCGACGTCGTCATGGGCCGCCCCGCACCGACTCCGACCGGAGGGTGCGAATGCTGATCCGCCCGATGAAGGACGTTGACGCCGACGCGGTGCTGCGCATCTACCAGGCCGGCCTCGACACCGGCAACGCCAGCTTCGAGGTGACCGCGCCGACGTGGGAGGCCTTCGACGCAGCCAGGCTGCCCGCGCACCGGCACCTCGCCGTCAGCGACGATGGCACGATCGTCGGATGGGTCGCGGTGTCCGCGGTTTCGGCGCGACCCGTCTACGCCGGTGTCGTCGAACACTCGGTCTACGTCGACCCAAACGCGCAAGGCAAGGGCGTCGCCAAGGCCCTGCTGATGGCGTTGATCGCCTCCACGGAAGCCGCCGGCATCTGGACGATCCAGTCCGGCATCTTCGAGGAGAACACTGCCAGTCTCGCCCTGCACCAACGGGCCGGCTTCCGGACGATCGGTACCCGCGAGCGAGTCGGCCGGCACCACGACCGATGGCGCGACGTCATCCTGCTCGAACGCCGCAGCCCCACCGTCACCTGACCATCGCGAACCCCGCCCGAGCCGGACTCCACCCAGCTGATTCGAACGATTTCTAGACAAGGAGCCATCGTGAGTACGTCACTCCACGACCTGCCCGTCGTGGTCATCGGCGGCGGCCCGGTCGGCCTGGCCGCCGCCGCACACCTGGCCGAGCGCGAGATCCCGTTCGTCGTCCTGGAGGCCGGCGACGCGCCTGCCGCTGCTGTCCGTCAGTGGGGCCATGTCCGGCTCTTCTCGCCGTGGCGCTACAACGTTGACGCCGCCGCGCGCAGGCTGCTCGCCGACGCCGGCTGGGTCGAACCCGACCTCGACGTCCTGCCGACCGGCGCGCAGCTCGCCGACGACTACCTGCGCCCACTGGCCGACCTACCCGCGCTCAAGCCGCACGTCCGCTACGACTCCCGCGTCATCGCCGTCACCCGGCAGGGCATGGACCGCGTCCGCACCGCCAACCGTGCGACAACCCCGCTGCTCGTCCGGCTCGCCAACGGCGACGACCTGCTGGCCCGCGCCGTGATCGACGCATCCGGCACATGGACCAACCCCAACGTCCTGGGCGCATCCGGGATCCCCGCGCACGGCGAAGGTGAGGCGGTCGCCTTCCTGGAGCACGCGCTGCCCGATGTCGCGGGCGCCGACCGCAACCGGTTCGCCGGCAAGCGCACCCTGGTCGTCGGCGCCGGACACTCCGCCGCCAACACCCTGCTCTCCCTCGCGGAGCTCGCCGGCCAGACGCCCGAAACGAGCGTGGTGTGGGCGATCCGATCGACCAGCCCGGCCCGCACCTACGGCGGCGAGGCCGACGACGCCCTCCCTGCTCGCGGCGCGCTCGGATCGCGGCTTCGCGCCCACGTCGAGGACGGCACCATCGAACTCGTCACCGGCTTCGCGGTCGAACACCTCGAAACAACCACGGACGACCGGGTACGCGTCTCCCACGGCGCCACAACCATCACGGCAGATCGGATCGTGTCGGCGACCGGCTTCCGCCCTGACCACACCTTCGTCTCCGAGCTGCGACTGGACCTCGACCCGATCCTGGGCTCCACCCGCGCGCTGGCGCCGCTGATCGACCCGAACGAACACTCCTGTGGCACGGTCCCACCGCACGGCGCTGACGAGCTCGCCCAGCCCGAACCTGGCTTCTACGCCATCGGCGTCAAGAGCTACGGACGCGCACCGACGTTCCTGCTGGCGACCGGGTACGAACAGGCTCGCTCGGTTGTCGCGGCGCTTGCCGGCGACTGGGAGGCCGCCCGCGACGTCCAGCTCGACCTGCCCGAAACCGGCGTCTGCAACAGCAACCCCGTCCTCGACAGCGACACCATCGCCGGCGGCAGCTGCTGCGACACCAGCGCCGCGCCGGCTACCGAGCCTGCCGCGCGCGGCCTCGCGACCGGGATCGACGGCGGGCTGCTACGCGCGCCCTTGACCCTCATCTCGGTCACCGAAGCGGGTAACTCCGACCAGGCCGGCACCTGCTGCGGCTGAGCCGATGTCGACACCGACGCGGATGGCCGCCGACCGCACGGTTGGCGGCCCCCTGCCGGCGTTCCACGGTTGGCGCATCGTCGCCGTCTTCGGGATCACCCAGACCATCGGCTACGGCACCCTCTACTACGCCTTCGCCGTGCTGCTCCACCCGATCGCCACCGAGCTGCACGCCTCACCGACCGCCGTCACCGGCGCGCTCACCACCGCGATCCTGGCCTGGGCCGCTGCGGCCGTACCCGTCGGGAAATGGCTCGACCGGCACGGCGGCCGCGCCCTCATGACCGCCGGCGCCGCGGCGGGCGCGGTGTTGCTCGTCGCCTGGTCGCAGGTCCGCACCGTCGGCCAGCTCTACCTCGTCTTCGCCGGCCTGGGCGTCGCGATGGCCATGGCCCTCTACGAGCCCGCGACCGCGGTCATCGTGTCCTGGTTCGATCCGGCGCGGCGGTCCCGTGCCGTGCTCGCCATGATCGTCGTCGCCGGGTTCGCCAGCACGATCTTCATGCCGCTGACCGGATACCTCGAAGACCACCACGGCTGGCGCACGACTCTGCTGATCCTGGCCGCCCTCTACGCGGCCACCGCCGTGCCGCTGCACGCCACCGTGGTCCGCCGACCACCCGGCGCGCACCCGAGCGAGCGAACCGACTCCGAATCAGCCCGTGCCGATAGCGTCCGGGCAGCACGCCGCGACCCGCGATTCTGGTTCCTCGCCGTCGCCTTCGTCGCACACAGCGCGGCGATGAGCACCATGACCGTGCACCTCGTCGGCTTCCTCTCCGACGCCGGCCACCCCGCCACGTTCGCAGCCACCATCGCCGGACTGCTCGGCGTCCTTTCCGTCACCGGCCGCCTGCTCCTCACCGGCGCCCAACGAAAAGTCCCGCTCACCGTGCTGGTCGCCGCCATCTTCACCATCCAGGCCCTCGCCGCGGTCACCCTCCCGCTCCTCGCCGGCACCCGCGTCGGCGCCGCCGTCGGCGTGACCGCCTTCGGCATCGGCTTCGGCGTCGCCAGCCTGGCGGCACCCGCCCTGTTGGCCGACCGTTACGGCACCACGGCGTACGCCACGATCGCCGGAACCCTCGCCACACCCGTGACGCTCGCGAAAGCGGGAGCACCCCTCGGCGCCGCCGCGCTGCTCGCCGTCAGCGGCGGCTACCCGCCCGTCCTGGCCGCAGTCGGCGCCGCCTGCCTCATCGCCGCGGCCGGCATCCTCGCCCGCGCCCGCGCACCAGCCCCGACTGTCGGCTGACCGCGGACTGGCAGAGCATGGTCGAGGCGTAGCCACCAGGTCACAATTGTTTGGTGCTCGTCGAACTGCGCTCCGTACTGGACTGCCCGAAGCTTGATCGCGTCGGCGGGACCGCCACGCTGCAGCGTCGGCGCATCATCATGGCTTCTGACCGTGCACTACCTTCGTTCGTTGCCTACTAGGGGTGATGGGTAAGCCGTGGATCGCACTACACGTCAAGCGATGATCTACGCGACGGCAACAGCAATTCCACTTGCCGCAATAGCCGCGCTCTTGTTGTACGGGTATGGCTCTCCGACCTCGGATACTGCCGAGGCGACCGAGTCGGCACGGCCGCAGGCCACCGGGCCGGTGTCGATGATCGCGCCGAATATCCCGTCCGCCGCTGCTGACGTGTGCAAGAGGTTGGTCTCCGCGCTTCCGGTGGCGTTGCGGGATCGGCAGCGGCGGCCTGTGACAGCTGGGCCGGAACAGAACGCCGCCTACGGCGATCCACCTATTACCTTGACTTGTGGAGTTAGTCCTGCCGCGTTCCCCTCCACCGACCAGCTCTGGCGGCTCGACGCCGTGTGTTGGCACCACCGTGACGACGGCGACGCCACGGTATGGACAACCGTCGACCGTCAAGTGCCGGTGCAAGTGCGGCTGCCGCGTAAGTACGAGCCGGCGACGCAATGGACGATCGGCTTCTCCTCGAGTGTGAGCACCAGTGTGCCTACGCTTCCAGCGGTGCCAAGCGGCTGTCGGCCGAACGTCACGAGTTGATCCAAAGTGGTGTCATGCCGTTCTCGGGCTACGTCTCAGCTGGCTTCGGAGAGACGTCATCGGCCCGATCCTGGCAGCCAGCGACGCGGGATAGGTTGCCGGCGAGGAGCCCGATCGCAACGCCCCGATCCCAACCGTGGTTGACGGAACCCATGGGTCCATCACGGCATTCCACGCGCGCAGAACAGACACAGCGAGAGTCACGGCCACGCCGAGCGCTGGTGCGCACCGCCTGTGGTTCCGCTGCACGGAGATCAACAGCCGAGGACTCGAACTTCGCGTTACCTCTCGTCACGATCGTGCTCTCAACTACCCTCTTCTCAACCGGCGCGATGACGAACCCCGGTGCGAGGACGGATCGGTGCCGGGGTTCGTCATCGCGCCTACTGGCCTGGATCGATCAGCACCGGCTCGCTCTCATCGGCCTGCGCCAGCAGCGCATCGATCTCTGGCTGGACAGCCGTGGGTGTTGGCCCGCGACTTCCTGACGTGATCACACCGTCAACGCCGGCATTCGAAACGATGCGATGGCATTGGACGTTCGCCCCGTTGGTGCGCGTTCTCCGAGCGGGCCGGCATTGACTCCTACGGAGGCGGCGACGCCCCGGCTTCTCCGTCTGGTTTGCCAGCGGCTAGGCGCCTTCGCAGCAGCAAGGCGGAAATCAGAAGGCCGGCACCAGCAACGTCGCCAGTAACGCAAGCAAGACCCGCAGCAGCGCCAAGGGCCAAGCGGCATCCCGGTCGATCACCAGCAGTGCCCACTGCCCGAGAGCAAGGACGACCCAACCACCGCCAAAGATGAAGCCTTACTTCGGCGTCTTTGTCGTCTGCCACCAGGGCCGCGAGGGTGGGGTCACGACCACCAGTCTGTCTGTCTCCGCCCGACCCCGGCGACCCCTGGCTCGTGAGTCTCCGCGCGAGGCGGGCGTGCCTCCTTAATGGACGGTTACTTGCCCATCCAGCCAATTGCGGATCGCACTTTGGCAACCGTCCTTCGGTCTACTGGTTGCCGACCTTGCCATCGAGCTTCTCTGCCAGCGCGGCCGCCGTGTCGGGGGCGTCCGTGACGGCTGCCCAGCCCTTACCCGTCACCGCGGTACCCCCGAATGCCGCGCCGGCGTCCACCCACGCCGTCCGGTTTTCGGCGGTGTCGAACACCGCCAGCGTGACCTCGCCACCCGCGAGCTGGCACCGGCCGGTTTCGTACGAGTACAGCTGGGTCCCTATCACTTTGCCCTTGCACCCAGCGGTCTTCATCAGGCTCGCGACCCGCAGCCGCTTGGTGGCTAGTTGCGGTGCCCCAGTTTCCAGCGCGGGCGTGCTGGCGGCACCAACGGTCCAGGTCGGGTCTGCTTGGTCATCGCTGATGCCACAGCCTGCGAGCGAGAGGGACACAGCAGCGAGCATGACGGCGGCCGTGGCGGGCGAGGTGTGTGAGGTCATCCGGGCAGGGTGCCAGCTGTCCATCCGTGATCGGCAGTCCACGGTCGAAAGGTCAGCCTTCAGGGGGCGAAATGATGTTTGTGTTGCCATGCACGTTTGTCCGCCAGCGGGCGTCGGATCCGATAAGGGTCGTCGTCAGATCCGGCGGCCAGGCAGAACATCGCAGCCACGGGTCTTAGAACCCTTAACCTCGATCATGGGGAGTGTGGGCGGGACGCGGTCGCCGTGGCAGTAGCCAGGCGAGGGGGAATGGGCGATGTCCGAGCAATCGGTGATCTTGACCCCGGACCAGCGGTTGCGCGTGTTCGTGAGTTCGTCGATGACCGAGCTGGCGCCGGAGCGGCAGGCCGTCGGCGCGGCGGTGCGGCGGCTGCGGCTGGTACCGGTGATGTTCGAGCAGGGCGCCCGGCCTCACCCGCCGCGGGACCTCTACCGGGCCTACCTCGAGCAGAGCCAGATCTTCATCGGCGTGTACGGCGAAAGCTACGGCTGGATCGCGCCGGGGGCCGACCGGTCCGGGCTTGCCGACGAGCTCGACCTGGCTCGCCCGCTCCCTCGGCTCATCTACGTCAAGGAGCCGGCGCCACGGCGGGATCCGCGGTTGGAGAGCCTTCTCGAGGCGGTCCGTTGTGCCGGCGACGTGTCCTACCGGCGTTTCAGCGATGCCCCGGAGCTGCGTTCGCAGGTCGAGGAGGACCTCGCGGTGCTGCTCTCCGAGCGTTTCTCGCCGACCCCGCCGGTGGCGTGGGCGGAGCCGGGCGGCGGCGTTCCCGCGGCGCTGAACCCGCTGGTTGGCCGCGCCGACGACCTGGCCGCTGTCGACGCGATGCTGGCGGACGATCATGTGCCGCTGGTCACCCTGATCGGCCCGGGCGGGATCGGGAAGACCCGGCTGGCCCTGGCGGCCACCGAGCGGGCAGTGGACCGGTTTCCGGACGGCGCTCGCTACGTCGACCTCTCAGCAGTGTCCGACCCGGAGCTCTTGGGTGAGGCGCTCGCCCGTGGAATGGGCGTGCGCACCTCGGGCAGTGTGCCCCCGGCGGCCGACATCGCGTCCTGGCTGCGCTACAAGCGCCTGCTGCTGGTCGTCGACAACTTCGAACAGCTCACCGACGCGGCGCCCAGGGTCGCCGAGATCCTGCGCGCGGCACCAGGCGTGACGGCGCTGGTGACCAGCCGGGCACCGCTGCGCGTGGCCGGCGAGTGGGTGTACGCCGTGCCGCCACTGCCGACGACAGCCGCCGATCCCGCGACCTCGCCCGCCGCGCAACTTTTCCTACAGCGGGCGCGGGCCGCCTCGGCCAGCTTCGCGCTGACCCCGGACAACGCCGCCGCGGTCGACGAGATCGCGCGTCGCCTCGACGGATTGCCGCTGGCCATCGAGCTCGCCGCCGCCAGGACCGTTCTGCTCTCGCCCGCCGCGATCCTCGACCGGCTCAGCGACCGGCTCGGCCTGCTCACCAGCGGCGCACGCGACATGCCCGACCGCCACCGCACGCTGCGCGACACCATCGCGTGGAGCTACAACCTGCTTGGCGCTGACGAGCGCGGCCTCTTCAACCGGTTCGGGGTCTTCGCCGGCACATGCGACTTCGCGGCGGTCGAGGCGGTCGCCGAACCGCACCGCGACCCGTTCGCCGGTGTCGAGTCGCTGGTCGAATCGAGCCTGCTCGTCCAGCGGGCCGGTCCCGACGGCGAGCCCCGGTTCACGATGCTCGACACCATCCGCGCCTTCGCGCGGGAGAAACTGCGGGACAGCGGTAACTGGGCGGCGGTGTCGGCCACGCACGCCGAGCATTACCTGCAGATGACCAAGGACATCGCGCCGGAGCTCAACACGTCCGCCGCGCCGAGGCTGCTGCGCCGGCTGGAGTTCGAACACGACAACGTGGTCGCGGCGATGGAGTGGTTCCACGCCCACGACGACCCTGCCGCGGCGCTGGAGATCATGTGGGCAACCTGGGTGTTCTGGTGGCGCACCGGACACGTCGAGCAGGGCAACCGATACATGTCCCAGATCCTCGCCCGTGCCGATCTGCTCGACGACGGGCAGATCGGCATGGCATTGATGTTGGCCGGCGGTGTGGCGCTGGTGTCAGGCCAGTCGGACCGCGCCGAGAGCATGCTGGAGCCGGCACTCCCGCGGCTACGGGCAAGTGGCCACGGCCCGCTCGCGGCGCTCGCCGCGGTGACGGTCGCCCAGCTCGCCCTCGAACGCGGGGAGCAGGATCGCGCCGACCGCTATCTGCGCGAGTGCCACAAGCTAGCTCCGCGTGCCGGCAGCGGCTGGGAGGCGAGCCTGTTCCACAGCCGACTCGCGCTGATCGCCATGCGCCAGGGCCGACTCGACGACGCCCACGACAACCTGCGCGCGGCCCTCGACAAGTCCGGCACCGACCAGCTCGCCATGGTCGTCGCCGAATACCTCTTCGCGATCTATGCGGTCACCCAGGGCCGCATCGACGAGACGCGCCAGCACCTCCTCAACGGGCTGTCGGTCACCACGGCCGCGGGCGACGAGGGCGGGCTCGGGACCTTCCTCGCCGCGATCGCGGATCTCGACACCCGCACCGGAGACCTCGAGCGGGCCGTCCGGCTGGCCGCCGCGGCACAGGCGCTGCACACGCCGTCGAACGAGATGTGGATGCGGGGATTCGTATCGCCGTGGCCCACCACCGGCCTCGACGCCGCCGCTGTCCGCGCACAGTTGGGCGCGGACACCTACGGCACCGCCTGGCGGGCCGGCGAACGACTCGGCACCCAAGAGGCGGTCCGCGAGGCCATCAGCGAGCGACCCCCACCGGAAGAGGGCGCTACCTGAACGAAGAGCGCTACCTGAACGACGACCTCCGCCAACGGTGTGGCTGCACCTTGGCGTCTATTGATCTATTGATTCAGAATTGAGGAACCGGCTGTCCTTGCCAGACCCGTGCCGCCGGTCGAACGGCCGCTGTTTCGTCGATGATATTGCGATCGGTCAGCTCGCGCACGTCATGAACCGACATCGCGGTCGAGGACCCGAGCGCCGCGATCGGCCGGGGTTTGGCTGAGATCTGCAGCCGCCAACATAACCCGCATATCACGCGACGTTTAACCAACAGACCCTTCGAGGTCGGGCCCGGCACGCTGGGGAGGGGTTGATAGCCGCCTGGAATGCGTAGAACATCCGAAACAGATCGTTGGTGCAGCCTGCCAAGATCGCTATTCGCCCTGGATCAATGCCATGATCGGGGTTGGGCAAAGATTGTCTAAGGGCAAGTCTGTTGTGTCGGGGATGATAACGGCCGGTCACGAATCGATGTCTCAGCCGGCACGATTGACGAAGGCATCCATCCCACACGCTGCCATCTCAAGAATCGAACATGAACATCTTAGGCTAGCAGATCAAACGAAGTCTATCAATGCTCGACATGTTGTGTCCGTTGGCGTTATCTTCATACGGGGACCAACCTGGAGGCCGGCATGGCGAACCAGAAACGGGCCGTGTCCACATTCATCGCCTACTACTATCCTGGCTGGCACCGGTCGTCGTGGAAAGACTTCGACGAGTGGGGCCTACTGGATGAGAAGCGGCCGTGTTTTCCTGGTCACGAGCCGCTCGATGGACCCTTGAGCGGTCCATACGACGACACATCCAAACCGGTTGTTGGCCAGCAGATGGCAACCGCTCAGCACTACGGCGTGGCGGCGTTCTCGTTCTTCTTCTACCACGCCACCGGTGGGTATGTTCTGGAGCAGCCCTTCGAGCACGCACTCGCCTTGTCCGCGGACTCGGCATTTAAAGTGTCTGCCACTTGGTGCCTGCGGCTCCCTCATCAGTATTTCCCGATTCCGCTGGGCGACGATGACGCTCCGATCGCGGTGCCCGAGTTACCTCAGGAGAAGGCCAGTGAGCCACTGAGCCTCCGCCGACTGATTCCTGAAGCTCTTCTAGACACTCCCGTCTCTGCATTGTGCGACTGGTTCGCACCCGCCAATGTAACGCCGGTCCAACGGGGAGCGCCCATGAGTATGGCTATGTCAATGGTTCCTCAAAAGCTCGTGCCGCGGGAGGTGCCTCGTGCGACCATCCGCCAGGTTGTCGACCTACTAACCGGCATTGCGGCCGACCCCGACGAGCTGGGTGGCTGGCCCCTTGCCAAGTTGGAGCGTCACCTTGGGCTGGTCGGGCTTTTGGACCTGCAGGTCCGGTCGTTGCTGTTGCTCATGGATCGCCTGCACCTGGAAGCCGAGGTGCTCGACACGCTCACGGCCGAGGACATCGTCCTCGCGTTTGAGGAGACGGACGACACGATCACAGCTCAGGACCTCAGGAGGCTCGCAGCGTTGGGGATGCGGGCGGCGAATGATCTCGAGGTACTCGAGACGGTCACCGTGGACGAACTCAAGGGCGCCATGTCGCTGGGTGGCATGAGTGTCTTTTCGCTCAGAGATATTCGTGCCGCGCTGGAGGGAATCGCGCACGACACGGCCGCGCGGGACACATAGTGGGTGCGACACAGCGCATCGTGAAGCTCGCTCCCGAGCAGGCTAGTCGGTTTTTCGACCAGTTTGCGCGTCGTTTTGTGGACAATCGTGGTTACCAGACCATTGCCGGACGCCCGCTCATCGCCGTCCTCAACCTCCCTGACTTTCAAGCCGCCTACGGGACGGACGGACTCGCTCTACTGATGAGTTTGCTGAGAGCCCGAGTCGAGGAGACTCTAGGAATAGATCCGTTCCTGGTCGGCCTGCTTCCCGATGGTAAGGACGCCAGTATCGACGTGGCGGCGCGGATGCCCTGTGATGCCATTACTGGATACGGACTCCTCCCGGACTGGGCCGGTCCTCCGCTTCAGCGATATGAAGAGCTTCTCGAGCAGCGAGTCGCCGAGTGGTACCGCATCCAACGACGGATAAGCGTGCCGTTCTTTCCAGTGGTCTGCGTCGGGTGGGATGCGAGTCGACGCGGAGCACACATCTCAGACCTCCGTTCGGTCCGCAGCTTTCCCTGGCGGCCAATCATCGTCGGCAGCAATCCAGCGGCGTTCGGTGTTTTTCTCGATGAAGCCGAACGCTTCCTTGACGCGACCGACCCACCCGTTCGGTGTGTCTACATCCACGCTTGGAACGAGTGGTCGGAGGGGTCTGCGGTTGAGCCAGGGACCCGTTGGTCGGACGACTTTTTGAAGGAAATCGAAAAGCGTAACCGGATACAGGTTCTGACAATGTGACGAGGACCGTTCTCACGTTCGATCGGGGGCAGAATGACGCGAGCAGGACCCACCGTACCGTGGACGATCATCGCCTACGACCTGAACGAGTATCCATTCCCCGCACTCGTCGCGCGGATCCTACGAACATCCGAGCTGGCCGGCCTGCGACCATCGGAGGATGTGCCGCTGCTTAGCCGTCAGATGGATCAAAGCACCGCGTTCCATCGCATGTTCTACGAGAATTTCGACGGCGAACTGCGGGCGGTCTACGAAGCGTTCATTGCGGAGGTCATCGCCGACGAACTCGGCGAGCCATTTTGCTTTCAGGCGGTTCCCACGTTCCGGGTGCACCTGCCCGGAAACGTTGCGGTGGGCGAGTTCCACCGTGACGCCGACTATCACCATCCGCCGGGCGAACTCAACTACTGGTTGCCTTTGACACCGGCGTGGGACTCCAACACCGTATGGATTGAGGTCCCGGGAACCGAGCGCCAACTGCCGGCTGCGGCCATGCCGGGTCAAGTCGTCCATTTCGACGCTCTAAATCTCAGACACGGCAACGTTCAGAACCAAACCGGGGTCACCCGGGTTAGTTTTGACTTCCGGTGCATCCCGTTGCGCCTTTATGCGGAATCCGAAGGTCGCTCGGTTAACACCGGGCGAAGATTCGCGATAGGCGAATATTATAAGCATTTGTGAGGCGGCATGACCACGTCCGACGACCCTGCCACCGACCGCCCTGTCTTCGTCGTGTACGTATACCCCGGTTGGCACTTGAGCGATTACCGCACAGTGGACGAGTGGGATCTTCTTGAGCGAGCTCCGCAGCTTTTCCCCGGCCATCGGCCGCCCGCGCGGCCATTAGACGGAACATACGACGATGCCCAGGACGGCACGGCAAGGCGCCAACTCATGCTCGTCGCGGGTAGTGGAATATCGGCGCTCTCGTACTTCACCTACTTCTCCGGCGAACGACTAATCATGAATATTCCTTGGCAAAAGGCGATGCAGCAGGCGCCGACGGTTGAAGGCGTCCGACTGGCGATGACCCTATGTGTGCGTCTGCCGCACCCGACCTTTCCGGTTGGACCGGTACCCGCGCTTGCTGATGGCGTGGAGTTCGATCGACCGCCAGATGCTGACGACACGGGGTTGCTCGACCGCGATCTATCCACGCTGGGCCCGGGTGAACTCCATGCGATACTGGCGGCAATTGCGAGCCCCAAGACAGCGGCTCGGTAGGGTCGCGATTGTGTCCGGTACCACTCGCGTGTCGCCCAGTCGCGTCCCTCGGTTGACCAGTCGCAATCTGGAGCAGTTCATCGACTACTGGTCGGTGCAGGTGCGGTCGGACCGGTACTTACGCATCGACGGACGCCCGGTGCTGCAGTTGCTGAACCTCACCGATCTCTCGGACCTGTTCGGGGATCAGCGCGTTCCGATCATCGTGGAGATTCTACGGTCGCTAGCGCGCCGCCGCGCCCTCGACCCATATCTTGTCGGTGTGATAGGCCAAATCGATGAGCGCAATGCGGCCGCCTGTCGCCGGCTGGCGCTGGATGCGGTGACCGGGTATGGGCTGCTTCCCACCTGGCTTGGGGCCAGTATTCAGCGATACTCGGAACTAATCGACATCCGGGTACGCGAGTGGTATCAGTTCCAAGCCGACATCCCGATACCGTTCTACCCGGTAGTCTGCGCCGGATGGGATGCCTCGCCGCGCGGCATCCCCGTGGAGGAGTACCGCGACAATCTCGGATACCCGTACTCGCCAGTCGTCGTGGGGGAGTCGCCCAGCTTGTTCCACCGGTTTGTCGACGAGGCGCGGCTCTTCAACGCCGCCCATCCCCCGCGCGAGAACGTGATATTCGTTCATGCACTCAATGAATGGACGGAGGGATCCGTGATCGAACCGAGTGACCGTCATGGGTTCGGTTATCTGGAGGTGCTCCGCACGGCGACCGTCACCACCGCTGCCCAAGCCCGGCGCGGCGACCGATCTCCTACGTCGTCATGAACGTCTTGGGTCTAACAGGCGGCCCCCATACGCTGCTCGACGATTACCGAACGGTCCCGCACCTTGACGGCTATTGGCACGACGCCGCCGCGGCTTTGATCGTCGACGGCGTCCTCCGCTCGGCGCACGAGGAGGAGCGGCACACGCGCGTAAAGAACACCAGCGTCTTCCCGGCAAACTCAGTCGCGGCCTGCATGTCAGACGCGGGGATCGCAGCAGACGGACTCGACGCCGTCGCTGTGTACTTCACCGAGGCGTACTGGCGCAGGTATCTGAATCTGGTCAGACACTACGTGCCCGACTTCGCCTTCCTCGATCCGCGTGCGCTGATCCGTCAACGCCTGCGCGAAGTGCTCGGTGATGAGGTCTGCGCCCCGTTGCACTTCGTCGACCACCACCTCTGTCATGGATACAGCGCCTTGGCTTATTCCGGTTACCAGGACTGCCTCGTGCTCACTTTGGATGGCGCCGGCGATGAGGAAGCCGGGCGACTCGTACGTGTCAGGGACCGTCGGCAGGAGACACTCCATACGGTTTCCTTAGACAACAGCCTCGGTGGACTGTACCTGCATGTGACCAAGCACCTCGGCTACGGACAGTTCGACGAGTACAAGGTGATGGGCCTGGCGAGCTATGGCGACCCCAACCAGCTGGCCGACGACCTCGGAATGGTCCGGCTCAAAGAGGCAGGGCGATTCGAGGTCGAGTGGTCGTTCGTCGACAAGCTGGAGTCTGTGCTCCCGGCTCGCCGCCGGCACGAGCCGATCACGCAAGATCACGCGGACCTCGCCGCGTGCGTCCAGCGAGCGCTCGAAGGGGCGGTGCTGCACCTGCTGCAGTGGCACTGCGCTGAGGACGGATCGGACCGACTCTGCTTCGCCGGTGGCGTCGCTCACAACTCGACGTTGAATGGGGTTATCGAAGCGTCAGGCCTAGTCCGTAGCCTCTTCGTGCCGCCCGGCGCGCACGACGGGGGCTGCTCGATTGGGGCGGCCACGGCAACGTACCTGCGGGCACATCCACGCAGCCGCAGCACTCGAATGGCATCGGCCTACCTGGGCACGGCGATTCCCAAAGCTACAGCTGACGAGCTGGTACCCAAGTCCCTGCACCGCTTTCTGTCATTGGTCGACCTAACCACATTGGACAATCCTGTTGCGTCGTTAGCAGCGCGGCTCGCGGCCGGCGAAGTGATCGGTGTCGCCCGTGGACGCGCCGAGTTCGGTCCGCGCGCCTTAGGAAATCGCAGCATCTTGGCGGATCCCCGGCAGGCGGCGATGCGTGACCGGATCAACTCGATGATCAAGTCCAGGGAGGGCTACCGACCGTTCGCCCCGGTCGTCGCTGCTGAGGACGCATCCCGCTACTTCGTTCTCAACGGTGCCGTCGAGGACTACAGCTTTATGTCGAGTCGCGTTACCGTACGCAACGAGTTCAGGCACGCACTGGCCGCCGTCACGCACGTCGACGGCTCGGCCCGTCTGCAAACAGTGAGCCGCGACCAGAATCCGTGGCTGTGGCGTCTACTGCACGCCTTCAAGCGACACAGCGGCCTTCCCATCCTCCTCAACACCAGCCTGAACGTGAGCGCCGAGCCTATCGTCGATAGTGTGGAGGATGCGCTGCTCTGCTTGCTCACGAGTGGACTGTCAGGCCTCGTCCTAGGGGAGTTGGCGGTGACGCCGACAAGACAGTTCGCCGTTGAGGATTTCGAGTGGGTGCCGATGCCCGGGGTCAGACTCCTCGCGCAGTGGGCTCCTGCACAAGCCAAGGCCGCATGGGCGTTGGAGAAGACGGGGCCGCGCCGGTTTACGAGCGCGATCAGTGGCGAGGTCGCCAGCCTGTTGCTCCAACATTTAGAGCCAATGCCGTTCGATGATGGAGTGGCGGCAGAGATCGAGCAGCTCTGGCGAACTCGGTATGTGCGACCGGTGATGTGATCGACGTCTGTTGGGGGACCTAAATGCCTGGCACGATGTGTGTACTTCCCTGGCTACAAATGATTGTCCGCGCAGACGGCCAAGTGCAGGTGTGCAACCGGATGAGTGGCTTCGTGGAAAACGAGCGCCGCCCCGTTAACGTCTCGACTGCCAGCCCCACGGATATCTGGAACGCTCGCGGCCTTGTCGAGATGCGTCACCGGATGCTCACGGGCGAGCGGGTAGATGCGTGCAGCGAGTGCTACCTGCTCGAGGAGCGCGGCGCGGAAAGCCTGCGCCTGGAGATGCTCCGCCGTTGGGAGGCCGGCTTCTTGAACGAAGGGCGGCACACGCTCGAGGTCTTTATGGCCGAACGCAGACCAACCGCCACAGACGGTCCGCGGTGGATACAGGGAGATCTTGGGAACCGCTGCAACCTGGCCTGCCGCATGTGCAACAGCGGCGCGAGCAGCAAGATTCTCCACGACCCCGTGCACGGGCGGTGGTCGGGACCCGCGCTGGACGCCACCCGACAGACTGACGCCTGGTATGGCGATCCCGTCCTTCTCGCTGGCTTGCTCACTAGCGCACCCGACCTTCGGCAGCTCCACATCATCGGCGGAGAGCCGACTCTCATGACCGAGATCGACGAAGTTCTCGACCTCGTGGTTCAGACTGGCCGGGCCCCCCAGATCGAGTTGAGTTTTCATACGAACGCATCCCGGCCCAGCGCACCGTGGTTCAAATGGTTCGCCCACTTCCGGGCCGTGGTGGCGTACATCAGCGTCGACGGCGCTGAGGAGGACTACGAGTACATTCGCTACCCAGCAAAATGGCCACGGTTCACCAAGAACCTGGAGCAATTACTCACTGTGGAAGGCTTGGAGGTCAGGGCCCACGTCGTCGTCCAGGCGTACAACGTGTTACGGATCGGCCGGTTGCTGGCCTTCCTGGAACAGCATGGCGTCCGGGTGGACATCCATCTGCTCGCGGAGCCCGCGTACCTAGACGTACAAGTGTTACCGCCCTCGGCTCGCCGATTGGCACGTGAGCGTATCGCCACGTACGCCGACGTGACTGCCGACGCTGACCTGCGGGGCAAGTTGCTCGGCATCTGTGAGTACCTTTCTGCAGAGCACGTCCAGTCGCCCGAGGTTGCGATGTTCATGACGTTCACCAATGACATCGACGCCAGCCGGCGGCAAAATATCCGCATTTCGAACCCCGAACTTGTCGCTGCGTACGACGCGGATGGCATGCCTTGGCAGACCACTTACAGGCACGCCGACCGTCCCAAAGGCGATGGCGGCTGATCGTCGCCATGGACGATTGCGGTCGACTTGTGTCGGCAGGTCGACCGCTGCCCAACTGGCATCGGGAAGCATCAGGGGTTGACCTGCTGACAGCGGCGGCGTCGTGGCGTTTGCCCCGCTAGGCCTGCGGGTGGGGCGGACAGACCCCACACCGGCCTTAAGCGATCTCGGCCGGTTCCGGATACTGGTCTCGCGGGCCTCGGCGATGTCATCCACAAACCTTCGCCGGGGCCCGCCGCACGCACCTCGATCGCACGTCCAGTGGTCAGACAGCGGCGCCCTGGCGTGGTGTTGGAGCAGCGACAAGGGTCACGGCCATGGCCGCGGCGCGGGCTGCCGGGACCACCACGGTGCTTACCTGCTCGATTCGAAACCCAACGACGGGTACGGCCGGGGCGCGCGGCAAATCATGGACCGAGTCGGCTCGGGCGCGGAGATCACTACGAGGCAGCGAGTCACGCGTCTCGCAGTCTCAGAGCGAGTAGCCCGACCACCAGAGCGCCGGCCGACCACAGGCCCAGGACGCCTAGGCCCTGCCACGGCCCGATCAGTAGCCTATCCAGTGGGGGCCAGCGGCTTTCCGCTCAAGGACGTCACGGCTGAGCGCCTGTTCGACGCCGTCCGGGTCGTCGCAGCCGGCGAAGCGCTTCTCGCGCCGAGGGTGACCCGGCGACTGATCGGGGAGTTCGCCCGGCTGCCCCCGCGCTCGCCCCGACACCTGGGCCCGCTCGCCTCCCTTACGCCGCGCGAGACCGATGTACTGCGGCTCATGGCCGAGGGGCTGTCCAACCCGGAGATCGCCAAAAGGCTTGTGGTCAGCGACGAAACCGTGAAGACCCACGACAGCCGCCTGCTGGGCAAACTTGCCTGCGGGACAAGACACAGGCCGTCATCGTGGCGTACGAAACTGGCCTGGTCTTCCCCCGCGGCAATCGTGATTGACGGCCCCCAGGCTCGGCTCGCGCGTTCTACCGACGCGCCTACCTCCGGTGGATCGACGGCACGAAACGCCAACCCGGCCAACGATCTCATCGCGTCGCCGAAATGACCAACCTCCTTGAAGCCGGGCATCAAGGAACGCACAAGACAGCTGAGAGTCGACGCCTCGCGCGCCCTGCCGCTGGCTAACGGGTTCGCCGTTGCCCGGCTTCCAACGGATTCCAAGCCAACGCCAAGCGGTGGGACAGGGTCGCCAAGCTGACGCCATCGCGTTCAACAAGTCACTCCCAAGCGCTGTCATCGATGCTCAGCACGCGGCACCGAACGCTGGAGTTCCGAACCTCGAGGAGGACAAGGTGACTGGGCCCGTGGAATTCGACACAGCACGTGGCGAGTTGATCGGCCATCCCCTCTACGCGCAAATCACCAGCGAGGATCGCTTGAGGATCTTCATGAAGCACCACGTGTTCGCCGTGTGGGACTTCTTCACCCTTCTCAAGCGTCTACAGGCAGAGGTGACAACGGTGACGTTGCCCTGGCGGCCTCGCGGGCGCGCCGACCATGGCCGGTTCATCCTGGAGATTGTGCTCGCGGAGGAGACCGACGAGGACATCGGCGGTGGATACATCAGCCACTTCGAGCTCTATCGGCGGGCGATGGACGAGATCGGTGCCGACGCACGCCCGATCGACGAGTTCTTGGCAGCCCTCGACAGCGGCCTCGCCCCGCTGTCAGCGCTCAAGGAGGCTAACATTCCTCCGAGTGTCAGGGAGTTTGTGGGGCACACGCTCGACGTCGCGATGAACGGTGCCCCGCACGAGGTGGCGTCATCCTTCTGCCACGGTCGGGAGAACCTCCTGCCGGACGTGTTCTCCGCAGTCCGCGCCAATGTGGACGATGTGCTTGCCAATGCGCCGGTGTTCCGCCACTACTTGGACAGGCACATCGCCCTCGATCACGATGAGCACGGCCCACTCGCCCTGCGCCTGCTCGCGTCGCTGTGCGACGGAGACCCGGTTTCCAAGGCCGAAGCCGATTCCGTGAGTGTGGCCGCGATCCGGGCACGCACCCTCTTGTGGGACGGTGTGCTTGCCGAGTTCGACGACGCTCACGGGGCCACCGGAGCTGCCTGACACAGCCGGCGTTCGGATGACGGAAAGGCAGGTGCCTTGGCATGGGTGCTCGTGAAGCTCAGCTGGTGGAGTTGGTCGACGGGAACGGTGTGGCCACGGGTTCCTGCACGGTCGCCGAGGCGCACGCCGCGCCAGGCCGGCTGCATCGGGCGTTCTCTGTGGTGCTGCTGGACGGTGCGGGGCGCGTGCTCGTGCAACAGCGGGCTGCGGTGAAGACTAGGTTCGCGGGGCGCTGGGCCAACGCGTGTTGCGGTCACCCGGCGCCCGGCGAGACCGTGCGGGACGCTGCCTCCCAGCGCCTGATGGAGGAGATCGGCTTACAAGGGGTGACGCTGCACGAGGCTGGGGTGTATCCATACCGGGCGGAAGATCCGCGGACTGGCCGGGTCGAGCACGAGTACGACCACGTCGTGATCGGTCGGGTGCAAGCGGACCCGCGCTTTCGGCTCGATCCCGCTGAGGTCGCCGATGTCCGTTGGCTCCCATTGGACCGCTTGCGCGCGGATCTCGAAGACAACGCAGATCGTTATTCCCCCTGGCTAAATGGCGTGCTGGCCGTGGCAGCCGGCGTTGCGGCACGCAAGCCCTGACCGTAGCCGGCCGGGATGCTCACGTGGCCGCGTAAACGCGCGGTTTGAAGTAGTCCGCGCCGTCCAGCGCAGCGGCGCGTAAGTTGAGGCCATCGTCCCGCCGACGCGCGGCAGCCAGACACGAAAGCGCGAGCGAGCGGTGTACTGGATCGGCGATGTGTAGCAACCCACGTTCGAGGACGTGGACGAGCCGGTCGCCAAGTTCGTCGCAGCCGGCCACGTGCGAACTGAACTCGCTGAGAGCGGCGACCGCGGTTGTTATCCTCGACCCGGGCTCGGGCTGGCCGCCGCTGCCCTGACTCGCGAGGCATTCCTCCATCGCCTGGGCGAAGCTGGAGAGTCCGTCACAGGCGTCGCCGGCGCGGCACAGGGACGTACCCAGCCCGATCAGCAGCGAGTAGCGGTCCAGCTTCTCCTCTCCCGCGAGCTCCGCGGAGGTTAGCGCTTGACGCCACCACTCGGTGGCGTCGTCGAAGGCGAGTCTTGCGTCGGCGACGCGAGCCGCCGCGGCGGCGTGCTGTGAGGCCAGCGCGGCCGCCGTCGGGTCGAGTTCGGCGGCGAGTAGCCAGTGTCGGGCGATCTCGGCCGCCTTATCCGTTGCACCTGTCCACGCTCGTGCTGCCGCCGTGCCGATCCGCCGATGGAGGCGGGCTCGGCGGAGCCGTCCGGTCGTCTCGTACAAGGCCTCGGCGACCAAGGGCTGGGTGAAGCGAAACCAGCCCAACTGCGTGGTGTCTTCCGCAATCAGACTGGCTGCGACCGCGACATCGAGTGCCTCCAGGGCAGCCTCGATCTCGATCGATGCGGCTTCGGCGACGACCTCGATGTCGAAATGCTGGCCAACGGCAGCGGCCACGGACAACACCTCAGCCGCAGCCGTCGGCAGTTGGCTGACGTGCCGCAGCACCACATCCCGCACCTGCACCGGCATCGGAGCCGCATGCGGTTGGTCCAGGTCCGGCTCGTGGCTCAGCGACTTGATCAGCTCCGCCAGGAAGAACGGATTGCCGTCGGTACGCGCACGTAATGCCTCGGCGGCGGACATGGTGACGTCCCGCTGGAGGATCGCGGTCGCCAGCGTTCGGGTCTCGTATGCGTTCAAGCCAGCAAGGTCGATTCGGGTCATCCCGGTGCGTGCCAACGCCGCCATCGCCTCGGCGAGAGATGCCGCTTCGCCTGATTGGTATGAGACGGCCAGCAGTATCCGGGTCGTTGGTACCGACGCTGCCAGGTGTGCCAGGAGCTGAAGTGAACCGGGGTCCGCGCGGTGAGCGTGGTCGAGGACGACAACCAACGGTGCTGACTGCGTCGCCCGCGCCAGGTAGTCGACGATCTCTTCGAAGGGTCGCAACGTCGCGCCGGCCGCGTCGGCATCGACTGTCGTCGGCTGCGTGTGGCCGCTCAGCACGTCAGTCACTGATCGCGGTACGCGATGCTGCGGGAAGCGGGCCGCGACCGCCCGCAGCACCTGTTCCCACAACCACAATGGAGGGGCGTCGACGTGTTCGGGACAGCTGCCCCAGACCACCTGAGCCTCCGCCTGATCGGCGAAGCGCCGCAGCAGGGTCGTTTTGCCGATCCCCGGCTCGCCGGATACCGCTATCACCCGTCCCCGACCGGCGACCGTCGCGTCGAGCGCGCCGTTGAGACGCTGCAGTGCCTCCTCACGTCCGACGAAGACCTCCCCATCTGCCGTCGGTCCGGTCCGGTTGCCGGTGAGAAGCTCGGTCCCGCTGACCATGCGGGAGGTTGGGACGCCTGTCGCCGGGTGCCAGTCGAGCGTGGTGTCCTGGTTGAGGATCTCCCGCTCCAGGCGTCGCAACGATGGTCCGGCGTCGATGCCCAGTTCCGTAGCAAGTCGGCGTTGGACGTTTCGCAGCACGCCTAGCGCTTCAGCCTGACGCCCATCGCGGTAGAGGGCCAAACTCAAGAGTTCACTTCCACGCTCGCGCAGTGGATGAGCGTGCACGAAGCCCTCCAGCTCTGCGACCGCCTGGCGTGCTCCGACGGCGAGCAGGGCGCCAGCGCGTGCTTCGATCGTCGATAGGCGCAGCTCCTCCAGGCGTGCCACCTCGGGCGCTACGCAAGGGGCGTCCGCTGTCTCGGCATACGGCTTTCCACGCCACAGCGTCAGGCCGGACTCGAACTCCGTCAGCGCCTGCCGCGGGTCGCCGCGGTCCCATGCTCGCCACCCAGCCGCGACGTACTCGCCGAACCGGTGGACATCGAGGTCGACGGCGAGTCGGTCCAGCAGGTAGCCGAGCGGGCCATGACAGAGGACCGTCGCCGGGGTCCGGGGGGCCCGAGCCGGTTCGAGAACTCTGCGGAGGTTGGCTATGTAGGCGTGCAGTGAGGCGATCGCCGAGCGAGGCGGACTGCCCGCCCACAAGACGTCCTGCATCGTCTCGACCGTGACGGGCTGACCAACGCGAGCGACCAAGAGCGTGAGCAGAGTCCGCTGTTTCGGCGTTCCGAGGTCGACGGGTCGATCGGCGACCAAAGCCTCCAACGGACCCAGCGCCCGTAAAGCCACCGGTTGGCCGCTGGCGGCGCTACCCATAGGTTGCGGATCGCATGACGTACCCCTTCCCCGCGTGGATACGAAGGCCATCATCGCGAGTGGGTGTCACCGGGAGCAACAACGGCGAGGTATCGCCGCGGGTAGTTGCGCACTACTCGAATGTGTAGGCGACATCGAAAAGGAGCGCGGGGATTGGCGGCCAGTGCACTGACCTGGGGGGCCCCGCGCTCCTCCTCGAGGAAGGGTCAGATTCTCGCCGCTTCCTCAACCTCGGCCGGGGGTGCCGAGGCGACCTTCCGTGACCGACGTCCGGGCATCCACCAGTTGGCCTCGCCGCACAGTTCCATGATCGCCGGCACGAGGATCATCCGGATGATGGTGGCGTCGACCAGCACGGCGACGGCCATACCCAGACCGATCTGCTTGACGGAGACGTCGGGGCCGAGGACGGCGGTCGTGAAGATTGCGATCATGATTGCCGCCGCGGCGGTGATCACTTTGGCGGTCTTCGCCAGGCCGCGGGTGACGGCTTGGCGGGTGTCGCCGGTGCGTTCGTACTCCTCGCGGATCCGCGAGATCAGGAAGACCTCGTAGTCCATCGAGAGGCCGAACAGCAGTGGGAACATCATCATCGGAACCCAGGTCGTGATGGGCATCTCGGTGGGGAAGCCGAGCACGGAGCCCAACCACCCCCATTGGACGATCGCCACGAGTACGCCGTAGGCAGCCCCGATCGAGAGCAGGTTCATCACGGCCGCCTGGAAGGCGATCGTGACCGACCGGACGAGCAGGATCAGGAGGAGCAGTGACAGCACGATCACGACCGTGATCATCAGGGGGAGGCGCGAGCTCGTCTCCTCTGCGAAGTCGATCGCGCCGGCGTTCGGGCCGCCGAGGAAGACTTCGGTGCCGCGGGCCGACTGGGGCAGCACCTCGTCGCGGAGCTTGTGCACCAGGTCTGTCGTCGCCTCGTCCTGGAAGCCGGTCTTGGGGAAGGCCATGAACATGGCGGCCTGACCGTCCTGGCTGACCGCAGGCGGGGTGGTGAAGGCGATGCCCGGGGTTGTGCTGACCGCTTCGACGACGGGAGCGAGATCGGCGCCCGGCGAGTCGACCTTGGCCGCGAAGACCATGGGCGCGCCGTAGCCGATGCCGAAGCCTTCGGAAAGGATCTGGTGGGAGGCGAAGCTGCTTCGGTCGTGTGGCTGCACGCTGGCGTCCGGCAGGCTCAGCCGCATCGACAGCGCGGGCGCGGCGAGGGCGAGCAGGATCGCAGTAGCGATGAGAGCGGCAACTACGGGCCGGCGCTGCACGACGCCCGCCCAGCGTTCGGCCAGCGGTCGGCGCTCCCGCGGTGCGGCGTCACGCGGGCGCCGAGGCGTGCGCCGTGGCAGGCGCAGGGAGTCGATTCGGCGGCCGATGAAGCCAAGAAACGCCGGCAAGAGGGTCACTGCGGCGATCATCGTTACCAGTACGGCCGTCGACGCGCCGATGGCGACGCCGGTCATCATCCGCTGTCCCATAGCGATCAAGCCCAGCAGCGCGATCACCACGGTCGTACCGGCGAAGAGAACGGCGTGACCCGCGGTCGAGATGGCCGTGACTGTTGCGCTCTCGGGATCGTCTCCGTCGTGCAGGCTGTCGCGGTAGCGAGTCAGGATGAACAGCGCGTAGTCGATGCCGACGCCGAGCCCGATCAGCACGGCGACCAAGATGGTGAAGTCGGGCGAAGGTGCGAGATGGCCGACGAGCTTCATCACGCCGATGCCGCCGAGGACCGCCATCAGGCCGGTGACCAGCGGTAGGCCCATCGCCACCAGCGAGCCGAACGCGATGAACAGGATGATCGCGGCCGTCAGCAGACCCACGCCCTCGGCGGGCCCCTGCGGTGGTGTCTCGGCTTTCTCTGCCTTGTCTCCGCCGAGCCCGAGCGTCAGGCCCTGGCCGGAGGCGTCCTTGACGATGTCGACCAGGGGTTTGACGTCGGCCTTCGGCACGTCCATGTCGGTGAGCGGGACGGTGGTGCGCGCGATGCGACGGTCCTGCGTCACGAGAGTCGGATCGTCGTATGGCGACGTGACGGGCCCCGTGACCGGCGATGCCGCGAGGTCGGCGATGACCTTCTCGACTCGTTGGCGGGTGGCGGCGTCGTCTATGCCGTTGGTCGCCTTGATCGCGAGAGTGAGGGTGTCGCCCTGGCGGTCAGGGAAGTGCTGCTCGATGAGGGCCTGTGCCTTGGCCGAGTGCGAGTCGCCACCGGAGTAGGCGTTGTCGGAGGGTGCGCCGAAGCGGAAGCCGAGGAAGGCCAGGGCCAGCACTCCGACGACCCAGGTCAACAGGACCAGGCGGCGTCGCCGGAAACAGAACCGGGCCAGTCCCGCCAACGCCCCGTCCGTGCGGCGAGTCTCGGTAGGCATCTCTTCTCCCTCACGCGTCATTGAACCCAACGTCTCAATGCTCGTTTTGGTTGTCGCCCACGTCGACATACGTATGAAGACAATTTGTGCCGCCGACTACTTCAGGCGCGGTACTCCATCTGTTGTAGACCGCACTCTATAGAGGTCGAATAGAGTAACCCGCGTCACAGGCCGATGGGGGTGGAGAATCGATGATGGCAATTGCCGGCTTCTGTCCGATATCGGCAGGGGCTGACCGGCATTCTACGGGTTCGCAGTGAGACGTGCCAAGCGCCAGGCATTGGGCTGCCAGATAAGAGATAGATCGTCGACATCGCCTGTGCTACGATGATCAAATTCGTGGACAGCCGTCAAGTTCGGGTTTTGCGCATAATCTCGGGGGGATTATGACAACGGGACGTGCAGCGCGTAACGAAAAAGAGAAATCGCCGATAAGTAAGGTAACAAACGTCGGGGGGCCGATGTTGAACGGGTCGCAGGACGGGGAGACCCTGCGGGACATCCTCGGAGTCGAGGCGGATCGCGAGCTCATCGAGTTCGCGGCCGGCGCCGGTGGCAGCCGCCAAATGCTGACCGAGTTCGTGCTCGGACTCACCGAGGAAGGGCTAGTCCGAGAGAGCAGCGGAAAAATCCAACTGGTCGAACGCCGGGTGCCACGCCGCATTCTCGACGTGGTGAAGCGTCAGCTGAGCGACTTGACCGCCGGCTGCCAACATTTCCTCAAGGTCGCGGCGACGCTCGGACGATCATTCATGTTGGAGGATGTCTCCAGAATGTTGGATCGACCAGCCGCCACCCTGCTCTCGCCACTGGAGGAGGCGATGGCGGCCGGGTTCATCATCGCCGCCGCGCACCGGCTCGCCTTCCAGAGCGACTTTCTCCTGCAGGGGACGATCGCGTCGATGCCGGCGCCGATCCGGGAAACGCTGCGGCGTGAGGCCATTGGGCTGTCGGCGCCGCACGACCATCGCTACGACCACCGGCCGTGGAGTGGTGAGCGCTCGAACACGTCGTCCATTCTGGTCAGACAGGACACCGGCGGATCATGCTCGACCGCACATCGCCTCGTGATCAGCGGGGATGCGACAGCGGGCGTCCGGGTCGCCCGCGAGGTTTTGGCCAGCCCGGGCAGCTCCGCCGCTGCTCGCCTCGACGCGGAAGCGTCGCTGATCCTCGGTTACTCGCTGCTCGACAGCGATGAAGCCGAGCGGATGTCAGCTCAGATCCTGCAGGAACGGGGAAGCCAACAGGGTGACATCGCTGCGTCAATGGCGCTCATGACGCGGTCCAACAGGTTGTGGCGCCTGGGCGAGCTGGTGGAAGGAATGAGCCTGGGGCGCGCCGCCGTGCATTACGGTGAAGGTGCAGATCCGGTATGGCGCCTCCATTTCCAGCTTGCGCTGGCCGGCAAATTTGCGAATCTTCGCGAGTTCGAGAAGGCCGAAGCTCTGATTAGCGATGTGGAAGCCGGGTTGCGTTCACTTCCGTTGCCGGTCTGGACGGCCGCCCCAGCGGTGATGCGAGCACGGCTCTATCTCCAGGCAGGCCGAATCGGAGATGCGCGCAGCGAGGCGGCGGCTGCGACCGCCGCAATGGGGCATGACGCAGTTCCGATGCTTCTACCCTTGGCATACTCGGTGCTCAGCATCGCCTCCTTCTACATGGGAGACCTACCACGAGCTGAAGGATATTCGCAGCTTGCGCAAGAAGGCTTGGCGCGGCATGCCGTGCTCGATTCTGCGCAATACGCGTGGACGGAAGTGCTCATCGCGGTGAAGCGGGCGGGACCGCGCGCGGGAGCGCAGCTCTTGTCCAGCAAATACCGCTGCCTCCCGACGCTGCCGAGCCTGTATATCGAGGTGCCGAGCGCCGCAGCATTCCTGGTTCTTCTGGCGCGTGACGTAAGCGACTCGCAGCTCGAGCGAAGCGTTCTGGAAACGGTGAACGGTCTCGCAGGCGACAACCCTGGCTTCTCAGTCGTCGGGCTGACCGCCATGCACGCCAACGCGCTCGCCAACAGTGCTCCGGCCGCCTTGTCGCTGATCATCGTGCAGTCGCCCGACCCGATCTCGGTTGCCCTGGCGACCGAGGAGCTCGCCAAGCTCTACGCGGCCAAGGCCCCGGTGGACGGTCGGCAGGGCGCTGGGCCATATTCCGAAGTCGTGGGCTCGCCGCTCGCCGCGTGTTGGTCGACGCTTTCCGATATGGAGCAACGCATCGCCTATCTGGTCAGCGTCGGCCTGACCAACCGGCAGATAGCCAAGCAGGTGCATCTGTCGCAGCACACGGTCAATTACCACCTGAGGAAGATCTACAAGAAGCTGGGCATCGGAACCCGTGTCGAACTCGTTCGCGGTGCGGCGACCTACACGGGAACGGCCGCGGTCTACTCGATGGACGAGGACGCGAACTACCGGGCCGGTCACGCGCACGGAGCGGCCAGCTGACCGCCGGTCAGCTGGCCGAGCCCGACTGCGGCGCGCTGGCGAGCATCGCGGGGTGTGCTTCGTGCGCGATGAAGCGCTTGGTCAGTTCGACGCGACTCTTGATCGCGAGCTTCGAGAACACTCGCCGAAGATGAGTGTCGACGGTATGGGGTGACAGGAACAGCATGCTTGCGGCCTCCCTGTTGGTCCTGCCGTCGACGATTGCGCGTACGACGCGAAGCTCCGCACTGGTCAGGCTTTCCCAGCCTGACTTAGGGCGTTCCGGCCCCAGCCGGCGTACGTTGTGCGCCGCCGACTTCTCGAGCAGGCGCACCGACGGATTGCCGCCCTGCACACTGCGTGCCACCCGCGCCGCATCCTCGAGTCCGACGCCGGCCGCCAGCGGACGCCCCGCGAGCCGGTAGAGGTCTGCCGCGCGGTGCAGCGCGACCGGGTCGTCGTGCAGGAGACCGTCGGCATGAGCGGCGCCGGCGGCCAACGACTGCACCGCGGGATTGCGCCGCGCGGTCAGTGCGGCCAAGTCGGCCGCCCGTTGCGCCTCAGCTCGGAGCCCCGCCTGCTTGGCCTGCCGGATGACCGCCGCCGCCGCCGTCGGCGTCTCAGTGAACAACAACGGGTCGAGCGCGATGTGCCCGGCTGTGTCGACGAGGGATTGAACCATCGTCGCCGGCCGTCCGCTGGCGGCGTGGAGTCGCGCGCGGGCCCAGTCGACCCGCGCCTGGTCCGCCGTCATCACGGTGGTCAGCCGCTCGGTTGTGCGGAGGTGGTCGCCGGCCGCGACAAGATCGCCGTAATGCAGGCTGACCCCGGCCAGCACGGCGTGTGCCGGCACCGCATCCTCGGGAGCCGACCGGTCGGCGAGCCGAAGTGCGGTCTCGGCCGCAGACCGGGCCTCGTTGATCTGTCCGAGGGCGACCAGCAGCTCGGCTCGATGGCCATGCCAGAGGGACGCTGACAATGTCGCGTCCCGCTCCCGCGCCTCCTGTCGGACCGCGTCGAGGACCGCGGCCGCCTCGTCGAACTGGTCGGCGGCGACGAGACCGCGGACCAGCCAGGTCCACAGCGGGCGTTCACACGAATCACCGTGCCGCAGGCTGTTCCACCGGCTACGCCAGGGCGGCGCCGCGCCGCCGGTAGGCTCCGCTTCCTCCGCGAGCGCCCGGTTAAGTTTGGCTCGGTCCAGCTCGCAGATGTCCCCCCTTGCCAGCGTCCGGGCGAGCAACGCCGCCGCTGCGCCGGTCCCGCCGGCGTCCCGCAACCCCGGCGCCAGATCGAGCACCAGGCGTGCCTCGGCCGCCGGCTCGAGGCCGGAACGCAGGGCGAGGTCCGCGAGGCGGTGGGCCTCACCGCCGCGTCCCGCACTGGCGAGCAGCCGCAGGGCACGCGCGAGCGTGCGCGGACCATCATCGATTCGTCCGAGAAGAGCGATGGCCGCGGTCGTCAGCTCCTCGCAGCCGCACGGCGGTGGCAAAGGACGGATCAGGGGAGCCGAGGGAGGCGCCTCGGCCCGGAGTGCTTCTTGGATCACCGGGTGATGGAACGCGAGGTCGGCACCGACGTCTCGGATCAAGCCGACCCGCACCGCCTCCTCCACCGCGGAGGACAAATCGAGGGACGAGTCGCCTACCACCTCTGCCGCCTCGGCGGCCGTGAACGTGCCACCGGCCCGGCTGCCGGCCACGAGGAGTTGACGGATTGCGGGCGAGAAGCCATCAATGAGGTCGTGGACCAGAGTGCGTACGCCGTCGGGCAGGTGCTCGGCTACCACGGACGCCGCCCCGTCCGTGATGATCATCTGCCCCGCTTTGATGAGCGCGCTGAAGACGTTCTCCATCAGCCACGGGTTGCCGTCGCAGCGGGCGGCCCAGCCGAGTACGGATGAGTCCGGCCGAGCTCCCAGGAAGGAGGTGCACAGCTCGGTCACGGCCTGTTCGGTAAGTGTGTCGAGGTGGTGGCGCGTGGCGGCATGGTCGATCAGCCACTCGAAGACCGACTGGGCCAACGGTTGGCTATGTATCGGGCGTCGGGCGAGCAGCCAGAGCACCGGTGCCGACGCCAGCGACTGCACCAGCCCGCGAAGCGCCAGAGCGCTCACGTCATCGATGCGCTGGGCATCGTCCAGGACGACGAGGAGTGGATGCTGGCGTGCCGCGCGTGCCGTGAGCTCGCCGACCCGGTCGATCAGCCAGAACGGGTTGGTTCCCGGGCGTAGCAGGTCATCGATGTCGGCCTGATCCGCAGTCGCGTGCCGGAGGAAGTTGATCAGCAAGTGGATGGGGATCGGTTGGTCGGTGACGCTGGTCCGGCCGGCGACCACGGTCAGGCCGCGTTCGGCGCCCTCCATGGCGGCGGCCTTCAGCACATGGGTCTTCCCACTGCCGAACGGTCCTTCGACCACCACGCAGCCGCCTTTTCCTTGCCGGGTGGCGTCCAATTGTCCGACCAATGAGGACAGTATATGATCGCGCCCCACCAAGGCATTCATGCTGCCACCCCGCGTTTCTCTGGAGATTCGTCCGCGTACGTTGTTCAACTGTCCAAACCCGTCAGTTGAACAACGTGGATGTACGGGCCTACTCAGTTATACGGGTATCCGCAGCGACGTAGCGGGGTTGCCGTTGCTAGCCTGCACTACTCGCGCGAGTAGTGGGCACTGCCCCCATCCGGCGCTTACCGTCGTACCATGTCGATCCGGTATTGGGCGCCCCGGCTGGGGAAAAGACAATGACGGTCAGCTATCTCGATGCCGCACTGAGCGCCGCCGCTGTCGATGTCGCGATGCGGGACTTCTTCACCGCGCGGCGCGCGGAAGCAGACGTTTTCGGAAGTGACTTCGCCGCAACCGTGGCGGAGCTCGAGAGCTTCGTGATGCGCGGTGGCAAGCGCCTCCGGCCGGCCTTCGCCTGGCTGGGTTGGCTGGGCGCAGGCGGTGACCCGGAAGCCCCGGTCGCGGGCGCGGTGCTCACCGCCTGCGCGGGCTTCGAGTTGCTGCACGCATCCGGACTGATCCACGACGACATCATCGACGCATCCCGGACCCGCCGTGGCCGCCCGGCCGCGCACGTGGCCTACGCCGAGCGGCACCGGGCGTGGGGCTTCTCGGGAGATCCCGAGACCTTCGGCAACGGCACCGCGATCCTGATCGGCGACCTCGCGCTGATCTGGGCCGACGTCCTGGTCCGTTCATCAGGGCTGCCGGAAGACGCGCATACCCGCATCTCCCCGGTCTGGTCGGCGGTCCGCACCGAGGTCATGTACGGCCAACTCAACGACCTGATCACCCAGATGAGCGGCAACGAAGACGTCGACCAGGCGCGCAGTGTCATCCGCTACAAGACGGCCTCGTACACGGTGGAACGCCCGCTGCACTTCGGCGCTGCCATCGCTGGCGCGGACGCTGATCTCGTGGCCGCCTACCGGGCATTCGGGGCCGACATCGGGATCGCGTTCCAGCTTCGTGACGACCTGCTCGGTGTGTTCGGCGATCCGGCCGTGACGGGCAAGCCCTCGGGTGACGACCTGCGCGAGGGCAAGCGCACGGTGCTGCTCGCGACGGCACTCAAGCTCGGGGACGAACGCGATCCCGACGCGGCGCGTTTCCTCAGGGAAAAGGTGGGTCGAAAGCTCTCCGGCGAAGACCTAGCGCGTGTCCGCGCAATCCTCGTCGACATCGGTGCCGTGGACCAGATCGAGTCGGAGATCGCGCACCTGTCGGAACGCGCCATGGTCGCACTGGAGGCGAGCACCGCCACCGCCTACGCGAAACACCAGCTCGCCGAGATGGCGATCAAGGCGACGCAGCGGACGCAGTGATGTCGACCGCGAAATCACTCACCTTCACAGGCCGCCAACCGGCTGAAGGCACCCGCGTCGGTATCGGGCGCGCCCACGGCAAAGCCATCCTGCTCGGGGAGCACGCGGTCGTCTATGGCGCACCCGCATTGGCCATCCCCGTTCCGCAGTTGGCGGCGACCGCGACGGCCACCCGGCGCACGGATCCGGGCGACAGCGCGGACCGGGTCTCATTCGCCGTCAGCGGATCGGGCGGCACGTCCGCGACGCCCTTCGGCTCGGCCGACCTGGAGGAGCTCGTGTCGGTCTTCAAGGAGCGAACCGCCGTCACGGAACGGATGTCCGTCAACGTGCTCATCGACTCAGCCGTGCCGCGGGGCGCTGGACTCGGCTCGAGCGCCGCATGCGCGCGCGCTGCGGTACTCGCGCTGGCGGACCTTTTCGACCGCAGGCTAGACGCCCGCGCGGTATTCGATCTCGTGCAGGTTTCAGAAACGTTGGCACACGGCCGCGCGAGCGGCATCGACGCCCTCGCCGCCGGCGCGACATCCGCGCTCTACTTCCGCGACGGCGCGGCACGCGAACTGCCCATCGCAGTCGCTGACTACGCTGCGACCAACTCTCGCCGCTGGACCTCCGCCTCTGACGTGCATCGGCCCTGGGGCTTCGACGGGATCTTCGTCATTGCGGACAGCGGCGTGGCCGGCAACACCAAGGATGCGGTGGAGCTGTTGCGCGACAGGTTTCAGCGCGCTCCGCAGGAATTGGACGCGTTCGTTCGCCAGGTGTCGAGCCTGACGATCGGAGCTTTGTACGACCTCGGGCGCGGCCGGGTCGCCGACTTCGGTGAGCGCCTGACCGAGAACCACCGACTGCTGCGCGAGATCGGGATCAGCACGGGTCAGATCGACTCCATGGTCGACGCGGCTCTCGCGGCCGGCGGGTTGGGCGCCAAGGTCAGTGGCGGCGGGCTGGGTGGCTGCATGATCGCGCTGGCGGCCGACCTGGCGAGCGCCGGCGCGGTCGCTGAACGACTCCGCACCGCCGGCGCCACCCGCAGTTGGCTCGTGCCGGTGGGGAGGTTCGCGACCCATGGCAGTTGACCACACGGCCGTCGCCCACCCCAACATCGCGCTGATCAAGTACTGGGGCAAGCGTGACGAGAAGCTGGTGATCCCCAACGCTGACAGCCTCTCGATGACGTTGGACGTGTTCCCGACCGTGACCACCGTCCGGGTCAGCCCCGACGAGCGGGCAGATCGGGTGACGCTCGACGGCGCAGCCGCGGAAGGCGAGCCACGGCAACGCATCACCGCGTTT
This sequence comes from Asanoa ferruginea, assembly GCF_003387075.1. Taxonomy (NCBI): domain Bacteria; kingdom Bacillati; phylum Actinomycetota; class Actinomycetes; order Micromonosporales; family Micromonosporaceae; genus Asanoa; species Asanoa ferruginea. Next base: position 7,490,883 of record NZ_QUMQ01000001.1, on the reverse strand, counting down.
CTCGATCTCGTCCGGGAGTTGGCCGGACGGTCCGAGGCGGCCACGGTGGATACCCGCAACGCCGTACCCACCGGAGCCGGGCTCGCCTCGTCGGCGAGTGGGTTCGCCGCCCTGGCCGTCGCCGCCGGCGCGGCGTACGGTCTCGATCTCGATCCCACTGCGTTGTCGCGCCTGGCTCGGCGTGGATCCGCGTCGGCGGCCCGGTCGGTCTTCGGCGGTTTCGCGATCTGTTACGCGAGCCGGGGTATCTCCGCGGACGCGGACCTCAACGCCTACGCCGAGCCGTTGTCGGTGCCCGACTTCGACCCGGCACTGGTGATCGCGGTGGTGAACGCCGGCCCGAAGCCGGTGTCGAGCCGCGCGGCGATGCGGCTAACCGTGGAGACGTCGCCGCTCTACTGGCCGTGGGTGCAGGCGAGCCGGACCGACCTGGCCGCGATGCGCACAGCGCTGCGCCGCGGCGACCTTGACGAGGTCGGCGAGATCGCCGAGCGCAACGCCCTTGGTATGCACGCCACGATGCTCGCCGCGCGCCCGGCAGTGCGCTACCTGTCGCCCGCCACCGTTGCCGTGCTCGACAGTGTCCTGCTGCTGCGGGCTGACGGGGTGTCGGCGTACGCGACGATGGACGCCGGGCCGAACGTCAAGGTCCTCTGCCACCCCGCGGACGCGCCCCGGGTCGCCGAGACCGTGCGCGCCGCCGCGCCCGGATCCGCGGTAGTCACCGCCCGCCGTGGGCCCGGCGCCGGACTTCGAACGCGGTACCAGCGGTGACAGGCCCGCGAACGGTCAGCCGGCGCGCTCCCGGCAAGCTCTTCATCGCCGGCGAGTACGCCGTGCTCGAACCCGGGCACCCGGCGATCCTGGTCGCCGTGGACCGGGAGGTGACCGCCACGGTGTCGACCGGCGGCGACACCGACGCCGTGGTCGAATCCGACCTGTGCATCGGGCCGACGCGGCTGCGGCGACACGACGGCGGTTTCGTGGGAATCGACGACGGCGACCGCAGCCGCGTGCAGCACGACCTCAGCCACGTGGTGTCGGCGATCGAGGTGGTCGACGCGCTGCTGACCGAGCGCGGCCAGTCGCTTCCGGCGGTGCATGTCTCGATCAGCAGCCGCCTGCACCGCGACGGCGTCAAGTTCGGGCTGGGCTCGAGCGGCGCCGTCACGGTCGCCACCGTCACCGCGGTCGCCGCGTGTGCCGGCATGGACCTGTCTCCCGACGAGCGCTTCCGTCTGTCCATGCTCGCGACCGGCGCCGGATCGTCCGGGGGCGATCTGGCTGCCAGCGCCTGGGGCGGATGGATCGCCTACCAGGCACCCGACCGCGCCGCCGTCCGCGACATGGCGCTACGGGACGGTATCGGGCGCGCCATGTGCGCGCCGTGGCCGGGCTTCGCCGTGCGCATGCTGCCGCCGCCGCGCGACCTGACCCTGGAGGTGGGGTGGACAGGCCAACCGGCGAAGACGTCCGTGTTGGCCGGCCGGCTACGAAGCCGGGGCTTGCCGCAGCCGAGCTTCCTTGCACGCAGTGACGAGCGGGTCCGGGCCGCGATCCACGCTCTCGACCATGGAGACGACGACGCGCTGCTGAGCGAGGTTCGGGGGGCTCGCCAGGTGCTCGCCGACCTGGACGACGACTTTGGGCTCGGCATCTTCACCGCCAAGCTCACCGCGCTCTGCGCGGCGGCGGAGGCGATCGGCGCGGCGGCCAAGCCATCGGGCGCCGGGGGAGGCGACTGCGGCATCGCGTTGCTGGACGCTGCCGCTGCCACAGACGTCGTACGGCTGCGGGAGCAGTGGGCCGAGGCCGGGGTGCTTCCCCTGCCGATTCGGGTCCAGCCCACGAAGGGGAGCGAAGCATGAACACGGATCAGGACCTGACCGCCGGTGTGCCGATGAAGTGGGTCGGACCGCTGCGGATCTCTGGAAACGTGGGCGCGATCGAGACGGCGGTGCCGCTGGCTACCTACGAGTCGCCGTTGTGGCCATCCGTGGGCCGGGGCGCACGGATCTCCATGATGGTCGAGCCGGGCATCGTGGCGACTCTGGTCGACGAGCGGATGACTCGGTCCGTCCTCGTTCGCGCAACCGACGCGCAGACCGCGTACCTCGCCTCGCTAGAGGTCGACGCGCGACTCGACGAACTGCGCGCGATCGTGCGTACCTGCGGCAGGTTCGTCGAACTGCTCGGGTTCCACCACGAGATCACGGCGAACCTGCTGTTCCTGCGGTTCGACTTCAGCACCGGGGACGCATCGGGACACAACATGGCCACGCTCGCGGCCGACGCTCTGCTGACACACATCCTGCGGACGGTCCCTGGGATCTCGTACGGCTCGATCTCCGGAAACTACTGCACCGACAAGAAGGCGACCGCGGTCAACGGCATCCTCGGCCGCGGCAAGAACGTGGTTACCGAGTTGCTGGTGCCCCGGGAGCTCGTCCACCGGTCGCTGCGCACCACCGCGCGAGCGATCGCGGAGCTCAACGTGCACAAGAACCTGATCGGCACCCTCCTGGCCGGCGGCATCCGCTCCGCCAACGCCCACTACGCGAACATGCTGCTCGGGTTCTACCTGGCCACCGGCCAGGACGCGGCCAACATCGTGGAGGGCTCCCAAGGTGTCACCGTCGCCGAGGACCGCGACGGCGATCTGTACTTCTCCTGCACCGTGCCGAACCTGATCGTCGGCACTGTCGGCAACGGCAAGGGCCTCGACTTCGTCGAGGCCAACCTGACCCGGCTCGGCTGCCGGGACACCCGCCAACCCGGTGAAAACGCGCGCCGGCTCGCGGTCATCGCCGCCGCGACGGTGCTGTGCGGGGAGCTGTCGTTGCTTGCCGCTCAGACGAATCCCGGCGAGCTGATGCACGCACACGTCCGGCTCGAACGTGCCGATACAACCGCGAAGATCGGAGGGTAGCGATGCCCAGCGAGATCGCCATCGGAATTCACGACCTCTCGATCGCGTCGACGCAGTACATGCTGACGCACGCGACGCTGGCCGCGCAGAACGGCGCGAACCTCGGCAAGTACGAAAGAGGGATAGGCCAGCGCTCGATGAGCATGCCTGCCCTCGACGAAGACATCGTGACCATGGCGGCCGCCGCGGCCGCTCCGATCCTGCAGCGGCACAGCGCCGACCGGATCCGCACGGTCGTCTTCGCGACCGAGTCGGCGGTCGACCAGGCGAAGGCAGCGGGCATTCATGTCCACTCGCTGCTCGGGTTGCCCTCCGCGACTCGCGTGGTCGAGCTCAAGCAGGCGTGTTACGGCGGCACGGCAGGTTTGCAGTTCGCGGTCAGCCTGGTCCATCGCGACCCCGCGGAGCAGGTCCTCGTCATCGCCAGCGACCTCTCCAAGTACGACCTCGGTAGTCCGGGCGAAGCCACCCAGGGCGCGGCAGCGGTCGCGATGCTGGTCAGCGCCGCACCAGCGCTGGTGCGCGTCGACGAACCGTCCGGCTTGTTCACCGCCGACGTCATGGACTTCTGGCGACCGAACTATCGCACGACCGCGCTGGTCGACGGGCGCGAGTCCATTTCCGCCTACCTACAGGCGGTGGAGGGCACGTGGAAGGACTACACCGAGCGGGGCGGTCGTTCCCTCGGGGAGTTCAGCGCCTTCTGCTACCACCAGCCGTTCACGAAGATGGCCCACAAAGCACACGTCCACCTGCTCAACTACTGCGGGCGCGAGGTCGACACGGGCGCGGTCGACCGCGCCGTCGGACCGACGACGGCGTACAACGCCGTGATCGGCAATAGCTACACCGCTTCGATGTACCTGGGGCTCGCGGCGCTGCTCGACAACGCCGACGACCTCTCCAACCGGACTATCGGCTTCCTCAGTTACGGATCCGGCGCGGTCGCGGAGTTCTTCGCCGGCACGGTGACCCCGGGCTACCGCGCCCACCTGCGATCGGCGGCGCACCGTGCGGTGATCAGCCGGCGGCAGGAGATCGACTACGCCAGGTACCGCGCGATCCACGAGCACGCCTTTCCGGTGGACGGGGGGAACTACCCCGTGCCACGCGAGACGACGGGGCCGTTCCGGTTGGCCGGCCTGTCCGGCCACAAGCGCATCTATGAGCTGACCAGCAACCCGCACCTGGAGGCGTGATGTCAGGAAATTCGGAATCGGTGGAGCTCTACTCCACCATCGAGGAATCGGCCCGGCTGCTGGACGTGCCGTGCTCACGTGACACGGTCTGGCCCATCCTGTCCACCTACGAGGAGGCGTTCACGCATCCTGCCGCCGTGGTCGCGTTCCGGGTGGCGACCGCGCTGCGGCACGCGGGCGAGCTGGATTGTCGATTCAGGACACACCCAGACGTCCGTGACCCCTACGCCCTTGCCCTTTCGAAGGGCCTGACGCCGGCGACGGACCACCCGGTGGGCACGCTGCTGTCGGACATTCACGACCGGTGTTTCGTCGAGAGTCATGGCATCGACTTCGGCGTCGTCGGCGGTTTCAAGAAGATCTACGGCGCGTTCACGCCGGACGACCTTCAGGAAGTGTCGAAGCTAGCCGCCATCCCGGCCATGCCGCGCAGCCTTGCCGAGAACGCCGAGTTCTTCGTCCGACACGGCCTGGACGACCGCGTCGGAGTGCTGGGGATCGACTATCCCAACCGCACGGTGAACGTCTACTTCAACGACGTTCCCGCCGAGAGCTTCGAGCCGACCTCCATTCATTCGACGCTTGCCGAACTTGGGATGGCCGAACCCACCGAGCAGATGCTCAAACTCGGCGGGAAAGCGTTCGGGCTCTACGTGACGCTCGGATGGGACTCGCCGAAAATCGAGCGCATCTGCTACGCCGCCGCCACCACCGACCTGACAAAACTGCCTGTTCCCGTCGAGCCCGCGATCGAGAAGTTCGTGCAGAGCGTCCCGTACGGTGGCGATGACCGCAAATTCGTCTACGGCGTCGCGCTCACTCCTCACGGCGAGTACTACAAGCTCGAATCGCATTATAAATGGAAGCCTGGCGCGGTGAATTTCATCTGACGGTGTACTGCGGGTGAAGACTGTCCTACTGCGGATGCAGTCCTCACTACCGCAAATGTAGTCGTGGACACCGGCCGCCATTGCTGGAAATATCACCGGCATCGTCGGCGTGAGACCAATTGACCGAAAGGGCATTCCCATGCGCAAAGCGTTCGCTGGCGTCGCCGCGTTGTTGATGGTCGTGGTCGTCATTCAGTTCTTCCTGGCCGGCTCCGGCGCATTCGACAATGGGCCGGTCGACGAGGCGTTCAAACCGCACCGCTCCCTCGGCTACCTGACTGTCATCCTGGCCATCGTCCTGACATTGGCCGCCGCCGTTGCGAGGATGCCTGGTCGGATCATCGGTCTGGCCGGCCTCGTCGCCGGGCTCACGCTCCTGCAACCGGTGATCGCTGTCGTCGCCAAGGGTTTCGGTGACGAAGGGACCACGACCACGGCCGGGCAGATCGTGTTCGGCCTGCACGCCGTCAACGGCCTGGTCATCATGGCGGTGCTTCGCAACGTCCTGATGGCGTCGCGGCAGCAGGCGGCCCCGGCGCACAGCGCGCGGACGGCCAGCTAGTGCGATCGGCATCATGACCACGGTCCAACTGATCCTGCTGGACCACGGTGTCGCACTGGCGGTCGTCGCCGCCTGGTTCGCGACCGGTGTCGCCGTAGCCGGCCGCCGCCACCGGCTCGCGTCGGGGCTGCTTATCGCAGCGGCGGCGGCGACCGTCGTGCGACTGGCCACCGTGGCTGCATTGTCCAGCCGCGGCTGGTGGTTCGTGCAGGAGAAGGTCCTCCTCGGCCTCCCGATGCTCGTCATCGCCGGGCTAGCAGCAGTGGTCATCGCTGGACCTCCTCTCTGGGCAGCGCGCCGCACCTCAGGTGGTGGGCTCGTCGCACTGCTGACCGCGGCGTACGCCGCGCTGGCCGGCCTGTTGGTGACCCTCCTCGCCGGCTACCCGCTGGCGTGGAGCACGGCTCTGATCGCCGTGGCGTTCGTCGGTGCTGCCTCTCTCCTGACCGTGCGCGTGGTCGCGGCGCCGGTGCCGCGCGGTGAGGCCAAGGATTCGAGGGCACATGCTGACGGGTCCAGGATGTCCCGGCGCAGCTTTCTGGGTCTGGCAGGCGGCCTGGCCACCCTGGCCGCCGGCGGCGGCGGTGTCGCCCTGCTGTTCCGGAGGCCAGCCGCGGTAGCAGCCGACGGGCGGGTATCAGTGACCGATCTGCGGGGGCCCGATGGACCCGCGCCAGGTGGCATTACCCGGCGACACACCCTCACCGCTAGAACAGCCGCCGTCCCACTCCCGTCTGGGGGCAGCGTCGACGCGTGGACCTACGAGGGTCAATTGCCCGGCCCGGCGATCACCGCCATGGAGGGCGACCTGATCGAGGTCACGCTCCGTAACGTCGATATCGCGGATGGCGTCACCGTGCACTGGCATGGCTACGACGTGCCGTGCGGTGAAGACGGTGCGCCGGGTGTCACGCAGCACGCGGTCACCCCCGGCGGCGAGTTCGTCTACCGGTTCCGCGCCGACCAGGTCGGAACCTACTGGTACCACACCCATCAGGCATCGCATCCGGCTGTACGCAGGGGGCTCTACGGCACGCTCGTCGTTCGGCCGCGGACCGGGCAAGAGCTCGAGGAACTGGATCTCACGTTGCCGGTGCACACGTTCGACAACACGACGATCCTCGGGGACCGGGCAGGCCGGACCATCCACGTCGTCCGTCCGGGCGCGCTGGTACGGCTGCGGTTGATCAATACGGATTCGACTCCACACCGATTCGCGCTCACCGGCGTGACATTCCGGGTGGCGGCGGTCGACGGGCGGGACCTGCACCGCCCTGGCGAGGTCCGCGAGATCGGGTTGCGTCTGCCGGCAGGCGGACGCTATGACGTCGTCCTTGCCATGCCGGACACGCCGGTCGCACTCCTGCTCGACAACGACGGGAATGATGGAGTGTTGTTACGCCCGGCCGGGTACATCGGTGACGACCCGGCTCCGCCCGACGTGGGCGACTGGCCGGAGCTCGATCTGCTCCGCTACGGCGAACCGGTGACCGCGCCGTTCGACGTCGACCACGCCGACCGGCGCTTCACGATCGTGTTGGACCGTGCCCTGGCGACCGTCGACGGTCGCCCCACGTTCGCGCAGACCGTCGACCGGCGCGGATACCCGTCGATTCCCGACCACGTCGTAGCAGAGGGAGACATCGTCCGTTTCACCGTGGTCAACCGGAGCCTGGAAACCCACCCCTGGCACCTGCACGGCCACCCGGTGCTGGTCCTCTCCCGGGACGGGACGCGATCGTCGGGCAGCCCGCTGTGGGTGGACACCTTCGACGTGCGGCCCGGGGAGGTCTGGGACGTGGCGTTCCGGGCCGACAACCCGGGGATCTGGATGAACCACTGCCACAACCTGCCGCATCAGGAGCAGGGCATGATGCTCCGGCTCGCCTATGAGGACGTCCACTCGCCCTTCGCACACGCTGACCACTCCGGTGCGGCGGCGGTCAACGGCCGGCGGCGAGCCGCCTCGCCAGGATGGCGATGACCACGGAGGCAGCTATTACGTGCGCGCCCGCCAGCACGATCTGGGTCGAAACCGCGGTGTCGCGGGCCAGGACGGGTGCGGCGAGGGAGAGCGTGGTGAACGCGACCGTGGTGATGACGAACGTCCGTGCGGGTCTCCTGGCCCAGCGGTCCAGCGCTACCGCGAGGACGATCCCGCCGATCGACCAGAGCACGACGCTGCGGGCGATGTAGCCAATGGGGATGTGCGCCGCATGCTGCTCCCACACGCCAGCTGCGGCCATCGGAACGCCGGCGACCCGGGCCAGAAGTGAGAACGCCTCCGTCACGACGGCGGCGGCGAGAGCGGCCAGGATGCCGACCGACCACACTGGTCCGGTGCGCAGAATCCGGACCAGACGGGGCAGGGGCTTGGGTGCTATCGCGGCCAATGCGACGGCTCCTGTTCGATCGGTGCGATGATATGTCTATTGTAGATTTTGGCGCCGTTCCACAGAAGCGTTCACACGACTACTGCGGATGCGGTAGTCGTGTTTCCTCCGTCGGCAGGATTCGCGTGTCACGCGCTGCCGCTAAAGTGCCAACATGAGGACGGGTATGTCCACGCTCTGGGGTCGGTTCAGGAGTTGGATCATCGCGGTCTGCATCGCGATAGGTCTGCTGACCGTCGCGCTGGCCTCGGACCACGCCGCCACCGACTATGAGCTGGTCGGCTACGTCCTGTTGGTGATCAGTGGGCTCGCACTGGGCATCAGCGGATGGGCACCGATTCCCGTCCTGGTTGTCACGGGCCTGTGTGCGTTGGGCTACAACGCCATCGGGTTCGACGTTCCCGCAGTCGGATACCTATGGGCGGTCTACGCGACCGTACGCGCCGGGCACCGGATCGTCGCGTTGGTCGCGAGCCTCGTCATGCTGGTCACGCTGCCACTGGCGATCATGGCCTCGCCCCTCGACGGCCCCACGAAAGAGGCCTTGGCACAGGCGCGCCACGTCCTCGAACTGGCGTGGTTGGTCGCGGCCGCGGCCGCGGGTGAGGCGCTGCGGCTGGCGGAGCGGCGGGCAGACGACGCGGAGCGCACCCGCGAGGAGACCGCGCGTCACCGCGCCACCCAGGAGCGCTTGCACATCGCGCGTGAGCTGCACGACTCGCTCACCCACCAGATCTCGATCATCAAGGTGCAGTCCGAGGTCGCGGTCCACATCGCCCGCAAGCGCGGAGAAGAGGTCGCGGAGTCCCTGCTGGCTATCCAGCAGGCGAGTCGCGAGGCGAGCCGCGAGCTGCGAGCGACGCTCGAGACCCTGCGCGACGAGAACGAGTCGCCGTCCCACGGGCTCGATCACCTACCGCAGCTGTTGGCGGGTGCTCGTGGCATCGGGCTGACCACCACCCTGACGGTCGAGGGGGAACGGCAGGACATGCCAGACGCGGTGGACCGCACCGCGTATCGGATCATCCAGGAGTCGCTCACCAACACCGCTCGGCACTCCGGCTCGGCGACGGCTTCGATCCGGATCGCCTACCTCCCGGACGGGCTCACCATCCGGGTCGACGACAACGGCACAGCGAAACCGGATTCCTCCGCCGCACCCGGGGTCGGACTGGTGGGGATGCGCGAACGAGTCACCGCCCTGGGCGGCCGCCTCCGGGCGGAAGCCCGCCACGAGGGTGGATTCACTGTCCAAGCCGAGCTTCCGGTGGCGCAAATCTCATGATCCGCATCATGCTGCTCGACGACCAGCCGCTCCTGCGCAACGGCTTCCGCACGCTCCTTGACGCGGAAGACGACATCGCGGTCGTGGCTGAAGGTGCCAACGGCAAGGAGGGCCTGGCTCTCGCCAAGGAACACCTACCCGACATCGCGCTCGTCGACATCCAGATGCCCGTCATGGACGGCATCGAGACGACCCGGCGCATCGCCGCTGACCCCGAGCTGGCCGGTGTCCGCGTCGTCATCCTGACCAACTACGGCTTCGACGAGTACGTGTTCCACGCCCTGCGCGCCGGCGCCGCCGGGTTCCTGGTCAAGGACATCGAACCCGATGATCTCCTGCATTCCGTGCGGGTCGCGGCGCGCGGCGACGCGCTGCTGGCGCCGTCCATCACCAGGATGCTGATCAGCCGCTACGTCGCACAGCCCCTGGGCGTCGCACCAGGCTCAGGAATGACGGAGCTGACCAACCGCGAGCGCGAGGCCGTTGCCCTGGCGGCTCAGGGCCTGACCAACGACGAGATCGCCGACCACATGGTGATCAGCCCGCTGACCGCGAAGACGCACCTCAACCGTGCCATGGCGAAGGTCCAGGCACGGGACCGTGCGCAGCTGGTGGTCTTCGCGTACGAGTCTGGGCTGGTCGCTCCCAAGATCCGCTGAGCTCGGCGTCTCTGAGAAGGGAGCCGAGTAGCTCAGCGAGGATCCGCGGTCCGTGTTGGGTCAGAATCGATTCGAGGTGAAACTGCACCGACCGGAAACCGTCGCCGCGCAGGGCGTGGACCTCACCGGTCTCGGGGTTGCGGCTGACCTCGGTCGGCCCGCGTTGGCCATGAGCGATGGCGTCGTGTGCGGACCTCGCGGTGTAGGTGTTGTAGAAACCCACGAGCTCAGGCCGGCCGAACAGGTCGACCCGTTTCTGGACGCCCTGGCTGGGCAGCACGCGCCGGACAATCTCGAACCCCAGCTCGGCGGCGAGTATCTGGTGCCCGAGGCAGATGGACAAGAACGGCACGTTGCCGGCGAGCAGGTCGCGGGTGAGCGCACGAAGGGTGCCCATCCTGGGGTCGGTCAGGTCACTCGGGTCGCCCGGCCCGGGGCCGACGATGACCAGGTCGTAGTCGTCGGGAGCCAGCGGATGGTCGAATCGTGTGATCGTCGTCCGCAGACCGAGCGCACGTAGCTGGTGGCCGAGCATCCCCATGAAGAGGTCTTCGTTGTCCACCACCAGCACGTGCCGTCCAGCGAGCTCCGGAACCGAGGCTCGCCGGTGGACGCCGTCGAGCCAGAAGCGCGAGAGCGTTCTGTTACGTGTCTGGAGCGCGTCTTGCACCAGCGGGTGGCTGGCTGGTGAGGGCCGGACTCCGGCAGCAGCAGGCGCGGCCATGCGGTCGGCGCCGTCGGGTGCGAGGCCGAGGGCGGCCAGCATCCCGGCGGCCTTCGCCTTCGTCTCGGCCACTTCGGACTCCGGGTTCGAGTCGCGGACAAGGGTGGCGCCCACGCCAAGGCGCAGGGTGCCGTCGCCGTCGATTTCAGCGGTCCGAATCATGATCGCGGAGTCCAGCCTCCGCCTGCCGGCCGCGTCGTGGCCGATCAGCGCGAGGACGCCGCCGTAGTATCCGCGACCCGTCGTCTCATGGCGGGTGATGACCCGGAAGGCGTTTTCGAGCGGGCTGCCGGTGACGGTGGGTGCGAGCAGGGTCTCCCGTAACACATCGCGCACATCGAGATCGCTCTGCCCGGTGAGAACGTACTCGGAGTGGGTAAGGCGTGCCATTTCCTTGAGGAACGGGCCGTGCACCTGCCCGCCGAAGGTGCACATTCGCGCCATCATTTTCAGTTCTTCGTCGACAACCATAAAGAGTTCGTTCGCTTCTTTAGGGTCGTTCAGGAACTCCAGCAGACCGGTGATCTCCGGACCGGTTGCTGGATGCCGGTAGGTCCCGCTGATCGGGTTCATCGAGACGGTGCCGTCGAGCAGGCTGACGTGGCGCTCGGGCGACGCGCCGACGAACGTTCCGGCGCCGGTGTGAAACAAGAATGTCCAGTACGACCCGGTCTCCCCTGACAACAGTCGCCGGAAGATGGCGAACTCCGTGTCGACCGAGTAGTCGTCCAGCCGGGCGACGTAGGAGCGCCGGATGACAAAGTTCGACCCGGCGCCCTGCCCGATCTCGTCCGCAACCACCCGCTTGACGATCGCCGCGTAGTCCTCGTCGCTGACGTCGAACCCGGCGTCCGCCACCGCCACGTGTCGTTCGGCAAGAGCGGAGAGGGCTTGTCCGCGGGTGAGCTCGGACTGCTCGTGCACCCGCATTGCTAGCAGGGGTGCGTGGTCGTCGTGACAGTCGTAGCCGCGTTCGGTGATCTGCCGGTATGGGATGGCGACGAGCAGGTCATCGCCGGCGCCCGAGCCGTCGGGCGCCGGCAGGTCAGCGAGGCGGTCCGCCCGACACATCTGGCCCGTGAGGACCGTGACGCCGGCGTCCGTCGCCGTGCCTGGCCGGTAGAGCAGTGCGAAGGCGCGCCCGTCCGCTCCAAGCCCGGCCAGCTGATCAGAACGGCTTGCCGTGCGGGAATCCGTCCAGTCCATGTCGCTTCTCCTCGCCCGAGATCCGGTCGCACCTCGATACTGCGGTGACGAAAGGCGCCGGCACATGACGTGAAAGCACCATCCCGTATTCGCGTTAACGCCGCGGTGGCGTGGCGTAAACCGCTGAATAGCCGGCACTACCCGCCCGCGTCGTAGCCGCAGAGTCGGAGACGCATTTACTGTCGATCGCATCCCACTTCGGCGAGGGCGGTGAAAACGACCGTGAGCGCGTTGGTGCAGAAATACGGCGGTAGTTCGCTGCGGACTCTCGACCACGTCCGTCGTGCCGCCGAGCGAACGGCGCGATCGTGGCGCGATGGATCGGCGGTCGCCGTGGTCGTCTCGGCTCGCGGGAGCCGGACGGACGACCTGCTGCGGTTGGCGGCCGACGTCGGCGCGGCCGGTTCGTCGCGGGAGCTGGACCAGCTCCTGGCGGTGGGGGAGTCAGAGTCGGCGGCGTTGATGGCCCTGGCGCTCGACAGGCTCGGTGTGCCCGCCATCTCGCTGACCGGACCTCAGGCGGGGATCCACACCACGGATCGCCACGGTGACGCGCTCATCTCCCGCATCGAGGCGCTGCGCGTGCGGAAGGCCCTGGACGCCGGGCGGGTCGCCGTGGTCACCGGGTTCCAGGGCCTCGACGGCAGCGGAGACATCGCCACGCTCGGCCGGGGTGGCTCCGACACGACGGCGGTCGCGCTCGCTGCCCAGCTTCGGGCATCGGCCTGCGAGATATACACCGACGTGGACGGCGTGTTCAGCGCCGACCCGCGGATTCTGCCGGCGGCCAGGTTGCTGCCGTGGGTGTCGCCCGGCGTTATGGCGGAGATGGCGTTCGCCGGCGCCCGGGTCCTGCACACCCGGTGCATCGAATTGGCTGCAATGGAAGGGGTCGAAGTGCGCGTCCGAAACGCGTCGTCGCAGTCGCCCGGAACGACTGTCGTGGAGCGCGAAGACGTCCGTCCGCTAGAGACGCGACGGGCGGTCGTGGCGGTGACCCACGACACCGACGTCGCCCGGGTGTTGGTGCATTGCCGCGAGATCCGCCACGACCTGGCGCCGGACGTGTTCGCTGTACTGGCCGATTGCGGGACGGTGGTGGACCTGGTCGCCAGGTCGGGGCCGTACGAGAGCGAGTTCCGGATGGGGTTCACCGTCAAGCGCAGCCAGGCCGAACCGGTCCGCACCGCGTTGCACGAGTTGACCGCGGGCTTCGGTGGCGGCGTCCATTTCGATGAGAACGTTGGCAAGGTCTCGGTGGTCGGAATGGGACTGTTGAGCCGTCCGGAGTACGCGGCCCGCCTCATGGCGGCCCTGGCCGGCGCCGGGATACCGACGAGCTGGATTTCCACGTCTCAGATGCGGATCTCCGTGATCGTTCCGCGGGAGCGCACCGTCGAGGCGGTCGAGACACTGCATCGCGAGTTCCACCTTGACGGGCATGAGCCGACTGATATCGCCTCTGCCCGGTCCGGAATCGCTTGAGAGAGGCAGCACACCATGGCCATACTCAACGCCTCGTTCGCCCGGGCCCTGCGCCTGCGGCGCCTGTTCCGCCACGGCGACGGGCGGCTGGTCGTCGTCCCGCTGGACCACTCAGTCACCGACGGTCCGCTGAGCTCGGATCTGTTGAACTCGCTCCTGGGTGAGCTCGCCGGCTCCGGCGTCGACGCCGTGGTGCTCCACAAGGGCAGCCTCCGCCACGTCGACCACCGCTGGTTCGGCGACATGTCATTGATCGTCCACCTGAGTGCGAGCACCCGGCACGCGCCGGACCCCGACGCGAAGTACCTCGTCGCCGACGTCGAGGAGGCGCTGCGCCTGGGTGCCGACGCGGTCAGCGTCCACGTCAACCTCGGATCCGCCGCGGAGGCACGGCAGGTCGCGGATCTCGGCGCCGTGGCTGGGGAGTGCGACCGGTGGAACGTGCCGCTGCTCGCCATGGTGTATGCGCGCGGACCGAAGATCGCCAACGGGCGAGCGCCGGAGCTTCTGGCGCACGCCGCCACCCTCGCGGCCGATCTCGGCGCCGACGTCGTGAAGGTCGACTACGCGGGCACGCCGGAGTTGATGGCCGACGCGGTCCGCGGCTGCCCGATCCCGGTCATCGTGGCCGGCGGTGCCCGTGCGGCCGACGCTGACGCCGTGCTCGCCTACGTGTGCGACGCGCTGCGCGGCGGCGCTGCCGGAGTCGCGATGGGCCGCAACGTCTTCCAGGCCGACCAGCCGGGCCTGATGGCGTCCAGGATCGCGCGGCTGGTGCACGAGTCACCTCAAGTTCCCGAGCAGTACGACATCGAAGACCGGCTCGCTCTGACGTCCTGAACTCCCGGACCATCCGCGAAGGAGAGACCTGTGAAGCTGTGTTGGCTGGACATCCGAAACGTCGGCGGGGCCAAGGAGGCCATCGTCGAAGAGGCTCTCCATCAGCGGGTGGACGCCATCGTGGCGGCCGACCCGGCGGACCTGGAGTCGCTTCCCCCCACGGTCAAGAAGGTGCTGTTCCCGCAGAATGGGCCGCTGCCGGAGAAACTAGAACCCGCCGACCTGGTCATCGTCGAGCCGGGTCGCCACGGAGACCCGGCAGTGCTGGCAGAGCAGTTCCCCGATGTGGAGTTCGGCCGGTTCGTGGAGATCGTGGACGCGGAGAGCCTTGAAGAGGCCTGCCACGCCGCGCGCCACGAGAAGTGGAGCGTGCTCTACTTCCGAGACCCCACCAAGATCCCGCTGGAGATCGTCCTGGCCGCCGCCGCGGGCGCGGACGGCAGCATCATCACCGAGGTGGCGGACGTCGAGGAAGCGCAGATTGTCTTCGGCGTCCTGGAACACGGGTCCGACGGGGTGATGCTCGCGCCGGCCGCCGTGGGGGCTGCGACCGAGCTCAAGGCCGCCGCGGTCAGCATGGCAGCGAACCTGTCGCTGGTGGAGCTGGAGGTCACCGGCATCCGGCGGGTGGGAATGGGCGAACGTGCCTGCGTCGACACGTGCACGAACTTCGGGCTCGACGAGGGCATCCTGGTCGGGTCCCACTCGACCGGCATGATCCTTTGTTGCAGCGAGACCCACCCGCTGCCGTATATGCCCACGAGGCCGTTCCGGGTCAACGCCGGGGCGCTGCATTCCTACACGCTGTCGGCCAACGGACGCACGAACTATCTCAGCGAGCTCGTCTCCGGCGGCCGGGTGCTCGCCGTCGACGCGAAGGGCAACTCGCGGGTGGTCACCGTCGGCCGAGTCAAGATCGAGACACGTCCGCTCCTGGCGATCGACGCGGTCTCGCCCTCGGGCGTGAAGGTCAACCTCATCGTGCAGGACGACTGGCACGTGCGGGTGCTCGGGCCGGGCGCTTCGGTGCTGAACGTCACGGAGCTGGTGCCGGGCGCGAAGGTGCTCGGATACCTGCCGGTCGAGCAGCGCCACGTCGGCTACCCGATCGCCGAGTTCTGCATCGAGAAGTGAACGGGTCCGGTCGTGAACCGTCAACCTGTGCTGGACTTCCATGTGCGCCTGGCGCGCAAGCCCGGCGCCGACGCCCGTCTCGTATCCATATTGGACGAATGTGGGTTCGACCGGGCGGTGGTGTGCGCGGGCGGCACCATCGACCTGGACCGCCTTTCCCGTCAGCTCATCCTCGGCGGCCACGTCGAGACTGACGCTGACAACGATTCGGTGTTGGCCACTTGCGCGGCGTCGGCCGGGCGCCTGGTGCCGTTCTACTTCGCGAATCCGCATCGCCCGGTCCAGGCCTACAAGGACCGGGCCGCCGAGTTCCGTGGGCTGGAGATCTCGCCCGCGGTCCACGGTGTCGGTCTGACCGATCCTCGCGTCGCCGAGCTGGTCGGCGTGGCGGCGGAGTTCGGCCATCCGGTCTACGCCGTCTGCTTGGACCGGCCCGGTGCGGGGGTTGCCGACCTGGTCAGCCTGGCGCGCCAGCATCCGGCGGTAAGCTTCGTGCTGGGCCACAGCGGGATAGGCAACATCGACTTCTACGCACTGACTCTGATCACGGACGAGGCCAACATCGTGCTGGAGACCTCGGGTGGCTACGCGTGCGTGGCCGACGCAGCGGTGAGCCGGCTCGGCGCCGAGCGGGTCGTGTTCGGGTCGGAATTCCCCCTTCAGCATCCGACTGTGGAGCTGGCCAAGTTCGCCGCGCTGCGGCTACCGGACGAGCAGTGGCGACAGATCGCCTGGGACAACGCACATCGACTGCTAGGAGAGGAGCCGCGGTGACCTCGATCCTGCCCCAGCTCGGCCAGTGGCACGGGCCGGAGGACCTGCATCGCCTTCAGGAGAAGCAACTGGCGCAAACGATCACTTGGGCGTCCCGCTCACCCTTCTACCGCCGGTCGCTCGCCGCGGCTGCGCTGCCCACCACCGCCGCCGACCTCGCCGCGCTGCCGCTGACCAGCAAGCAGGATCTGCGCGACAACTACCCCTTCGGCATGCTCGCCGTGCCGAAGGAGCAGCTCGCTACCTATCACGAGTCGAGCGGCACCGCTGGTCAACCGACGCCGTCCTTCTACACGGCCGAGGACTGGGTCGATCTCGCTGAACGCTTCGCCCGCAAATGGATCGGGATATCGGCCGCAGACACGTTTCTGGTCCGCACGCCGTACGCGCTGCTGCTGACTGGGCACCTCGCGCACGCGGCGGGCCGGCTGCACGGCGCCACCGTGGTGCCAGGCGACAACCGGTCCTTGGCGATGCCGTACGCCCGGGTGGTTCGGGTCATGCACGACATCGGCGTCACATTGACCTGGTCGGTGCCGACCGAGTGCCTCATCTGGGCCGCTACCGCGGCGGCCGCGGGACACCGGCCCGACACCGATTTCCCGGCGCTGCGCGCGCTGTTCGTCGGTGGAGAGCCGCTGACCGCTGCCCGTCGTGCGCGGATCAGCCGGATCTGGGGTGTGCCCGTCATCGAGGAGTACGGCTCGACGGAGACCGGAAGCCTCGCCGGGGAGTGCCCGAACGGCCGGATGCACCTGTGGGCCGACCGTGCGCTGTTCGAGGTCTACGACCCGCGAACCGGCACCGTCAGCGCGGAGGGCGACGGCCAGCTCGTGGTCACTCCGCTGTTCCGCGAAGCGATGCCGCTGCTGCGCTACAACCTCGAAGACAATGTGTCGGTCTCCTACGACGACTGCCTGTGCGGATGGAACCTGCCCACAGTCCAGGTCCTCGGCCGATCCGCCTTTGGATACAAGGTTGGCTCGGCCACCGTCACCCAGCACCGGCTGGAGGAGGTCGTCTTCTCGCTACCGGAGTCCCATGGCGTGGTGTTCTGGCGAGCGAGGGCGGAGCCGACGGTGCTGCGCATCGAGATCGAGGTGCCGCCGGAGCACCGGGCACCGGCATGCGCCGAGCTGACCGCCAAGGTGCGGGACACCTTTGGCGCGGACTGCGAGGTGGTCGGGTTGCCTCCGGGTTCACTGATCCCCTATGAGGCGCTCACCAGCATGCCGGACGTGGTCAAGCCACGGAGCCTCTTCGGTCCCGACGAGGACTGGGGCAAAGCGCTTCTCTACTACTGACGGAGACGACATGGCGCACCTGCGGGTGGCGGTCGTCGGGGCCGGAATCGCCGGGCTCGTTTTCGCCGCCGCCCTTCGACGGACCGGAATCCAATGCCAGATCTTTGAGCAGGCTCCCCGCCTCACCGAAGTGGGGGCGGGGGTGCAGGTGGCACCCAACGCCACCCGGCTCCTGCACCGGATGGGTCTGCGTGACCGGCTCTCCGAAGTCGCCGTGGCGCCGGAGTCGATCGAGATGCGTCGTTGGGACGACGGGGCGCTGTTACAGCGCACTCCGCTGGGTGACTTATGTCTTCGCCGGTTCGGTGCCCCCTATTACACCGTCCATCGGGCCGACCTTCAGGCAAGCCTGCTCTCCCTAGTTCCTCCGGACCACGTGCATCTCGGTGTCCGGCTCGCCGCGGTGACACAGGATGCCAACGAGGCTCGCCTGCATCTGGCGGACGGCACGACGGTGGCCGCGGACCTCGTCGTCGGCGCCGACGGCATCCACTCGGTGGTACGCGAGCAGATCGTGACCGACACCCCCCGATACTCCGGCCAGACGATCTACCGGGGGCTCGTGCCTGCGTGGCGGGTGCCGTTCCTCGTCGCTGAGCCTCGGGTGCGGCTCTGGTTCGGGCCGGGCAAGCACGTGGTGTCGTATCCCGTCTCGGCCGGCCGGCAGGTCAGCTTTGGCGCGACCGTGGCCGTCTCGGACTGGTCGGAGGAGTCCTGGACGGCCAACGGCGACGCTGCCGACCTGGCCGCGGCTTACGCCGGTTGGCACACCGACGTCACGCGGTTGATCGACGCGGCCGACCGGGTCAGCCGGTGGGCGCTGCACGATCGGGACAGCATCGACCGGCTCGGTGCCGGACGAGTGGTCGTCATCGGCGACGCCGCGCACCCGATGCTGCCGTTCCAGGCTCAAGGTGCGAACCAGGCGATCGAGGACGCGGTCGTGCTCGCGCGTTGCCTGGCCGCGGCGGGTCCAGCCAGGTGGGGTGCCGCGGTGCGCCGTTACGCCGAGGTCCGGCTGCCCAGGGTGGTCGACATCCAGCGGCGGTCCCGCGCCAACGCCCGGACGTTCCACCTCGGCGACGGGGACGGGCAGCGTCTCCGCGACACCGCCGCTCAGGTCACGTCCGGACTGGACCAGCACGAGTGGCTCTTCGCGTACGACGCCGAACATGTCACCACGACCAGCGGGAGCATCTGATGGAACTGACCGGAATCGAGTCGACGGTCGCACTGGTCACCGGTGCGGCACAGGGCATCGGGGCCGCTGTGGCCAGTGTGCTGGCCGGTGCCGGAGCGCACGTCGCCGCAGTGGACCACAACGCGGAGGCGCTGGCAACGATGGTGACCAAACTCGAGGCGGAAGGAGAGTCCGCCCGCGGATATGTGGTCGACGTGCGGGAAAGCGCAGCCGTGGACGCGCTCGTCGGACGCATCGAGGAAGAGCTCGGGCCGATCGCGATCCTCGTCAACGCCGCCGGCGTGCTCCACACCGGCCGGGTGATCGAGCTGTCCGACCGGCAGTGGATCGAAACCTTCGCGGTCAACGTCGGCGGCGTGTTCCACCTGTCGCGTGCGGTCGCGCGGCGGATGACCGGCCGCCGGCGGGGCTCGATCGTGACGGTGGCGTCCAACGCCGCCGGAGTGCCGCGTACGGAGATGGCCGCGTACGCCGCCTCGAAAGCCGCGTCGGCCCAGTTCACCCGGTGCCTCGGTTTGGAGCTGGCGGACCACGGCATCCGATGCAACGTCGTGTCGCCCGGCTCGACGGACACGCCGATGCTGCGGGCGATGGTCGGTGAGGGCGCGGACTTCACCCGGGTGATCGAGGGCACGCCGGCCGCGTATCGGATCGGGATTCCGCTGCGCAAGGTCGCCCAGCCGCGGGACGTGGCCGAGGCGGTCGCGTTCCTCGTATCCGACCAGGCAGGTCACGTCACGATGCACGACCTCTACGTCGACGGCGGCGCCGCACTGCACGTCTGACGTTGCCGGACCGACCAGGAGGACAACAATGCCGATGACTCCGATCGCGCCATACCGGATGCCGGGCCAGGGCGACGTGCCCAGTTCGGCCGTCGCTTGGCGTCCGCACCCGGACCGGGCCGCCGTGCTGGTCCACGACATGCAGCGATACTTCCTGCGCCCGTTTTCGGCGGGGGAGCCGCCGATGACCGAGCTGATCGCCAACGTCACGAAGCTGCTGGCGGCCGCGCGTGCGGCCAGGGTGCCGGTGCTGTACACCGCGCAGCCGGGGGGCATGAGCAGGGCGGACCGGGGGCTGTTGCAGGACTTCTGGGGTCCAGGCATGGGTGCCGTGGAGGACGACCGCGGCATCGTCGACGACGTGGCTCCCGCGCCGGGCGACACGGTGCTGGCCAAATGGCGATACAGCGCGTTCTTCCGCAGCGATCTCGAGGAACGGCTGCGGCGCGCGGGGCGCGACCAGCTCGTCGTTTGCGGTGTGTACGCGCACATGGGCTGCCTCATGACCGCGTGCGATGCCTTCAGCCGCGACATCCAGCCGTTCCTCGTCGCGGATGCCCTCGCCGACCTGTCGCTGACCGACCACCTCATGGCGCTGCGGTATGCCGCGGATCGGTGTGCCGTGCCGCTGCCGCTGTCAGAGGTACTGGCTCACCTGGAGAGGTGAACGAGCTCTCCAGGTGAGCCCATCCCGACGTCTCAGTTGTCGACGTCGCCGCGGATGTAGCGCTGGGCCCAGCGGTAGGCGAGGTCGCCGAACTGCTCGCCGAAGACGATCGACCGCTCGACGGTCTTCTTGAAGTGCACCCCACCCCACACCCGGCTGATGGCGCACTCCTTCACGAACGCGTCCCAGGTGGGGTAGAACAGCTCGACGTCGCTGGCGGGGGAACGCCCCGGCTCCCGCAGGGTCGAGCCGGCCCGGGAGACGTGCCGCAGGTTCAGCACGTCGTCACCGAGGAACCGCCGTGCCGCCTGTGCCTCCGCGGAGCAGAGCACGGTGGACCCGGACGGGTAGTCGGGGTGGTCCCCGGTGTTCAGGTAGCTGGACCACTCGTCGCCGCGGATGTCGTCGACCGTGCCCTTGCCGGGGCCACCCCAGGCGGTCAGCTTCTGACGTCCGTAGAGGTGCCGGATCGCGCTGAACGGGCGCACGGCGTCATACCTGTGCTTCTGGTGCCAGCAAGCGATCATGGCGTCGAAGATCGCCACGGAGGTGGTGAAGCCGAGATCGATCATGTCGTCCAGCGTCAGGCGATCGAGGTGCGCGATCGCCGCGAAGCCCACGGACTGGCCCAGCCCCATCGTCTTGTCGTCGAAGTACTCGGCCGCCACCTTCTGCCGGTCGGTGAGCGCGGCCGAGGCCTCGATGATCTCGTCCACCGAGCGCCTGTAGTCCCGTGGCCGCGTGTGGTCGATGTGGTCGGGCGCGGCGAGCGCGAACTGCCGCGGGTCGCCGAAGCTGTGCGCTTTGACCAGCCGCAGCTGCGGTGTGGCGAACTGCTGGGCGACGAAGATGCCCAGGTCGCCCCCGCCGCCACCGAGGCGACGGCCGTGCGGACCGAGGTTGGGCTGCCAGCGTGAAGGGTGTTCCAGTTCGAATGGCGTGTTGACGGGTCGATAACCGGTGTAGTCGGCGTAAGGCTTGCCGTTGTAGCGCCGGCCGACGTCGCCGAGCTGGTTCATCCCGTCGCGCAGCGCCGCCGCGACGACCGCCTTGCCGGCGAGGTTGCCAAGGCCCACCGGACTGGTCCGATCCTCGGACTCGTCGTCCGGGTTCAGTCCGATCGAGGTCATGACGGCCCGGAAGTCCGGCTCCCGCCGCGGTTCCACGCCTTTTATGACCTGGTAGTTGGCGTGCAGCGCCGCGATGGTCTTGTTCCGGTTGGTGGCCGCCTCGCTGGAGGGCCGCCGACCGAGACGGGAGTGCAGTCCGACCCTCGTCGGATGGTACGGCGCGGTCGCGTCGAACCACGAGACGACCGACAGGTGAACGAAGCGGTGGAGCACGGTCACGTCCATCGGGGCGATCACGTTGAAGGCGGGCTGGAACGGGCTGATCAGCTCGATGATGAAGTTGCCGGTGTCGAGGTCGAAGCCGGTGGCGGCGGCCGCTTTCGAGGGCGTGGCCGACGCTGCGCCACCGTGCGCCAGAGAGGCCAACACCGCGGTCGACGCCGTGCCGAGCCCGCCGATGAGCAGCGACCGGCGGCGAGTTGAGAATCCTGGGTCGGGAGAACCTTCAGATGCGGTCATGATGTGCCCTCTTCCCTGTCGACGCGAGACTCGCGGATTCCGTTCCGGGAGCCAGGATTCGCGAGCGATCTCGGGTCCGTCCACTACCTACCCGAGTAGTCAGCGGCGAGCGCCCGTCGCCGGAATACCGCGAACGCGGGGTGCGCGCCCCGCGCGTCGCCGGGCTACGGTCGGCGGACGGCCGAACGGTCGTGACCGCGATGCCGAAGGGAATTCCCATGCTCGAGCGCATGCACGTCGTCGTCATCGGCGGGACGTCGGGTATCGGCCGTCATTTCGCCCAGTCGTGTGCCGACCGGGGAAGCGATGTGATCATCACCGGTCGCACCGCGGAGCGCAGCAAGCGCGTCGCCGACGAGATCGGTGGGCGAACGCGCGGGCTCGCATTGGACCTGTCCGGCCCAGGCGAGGCCGCGACGGGTCTATCCAGCGTGGAGCGTGTCGACTGGTTGGTTTTGTCCGCTCTCGATCGCGACTACAATGCGGTTCGCGACTACCGCTCCGACGACGCGGTCAGGCTGCTGACCGTCAAGCTAGTCGGCTACACGACCGTCATGTCCGTCCTCGCCCCACGAATGATGGAGAAGAGCGCGGCCGTGCTGATCGGGGGCCTGGCGAGCCACCGACCGTATCCGGGATCCACGACCGTGACGACCGCGAACGGTGGCATCGGCGCACTGGTCCGGACGCTGGCGGTCGAGCTCTCGCCGATCCGGGTCAACGCCCTGCACCCGAGCATCGTGTCGGACACTCCATTCTGGAGCGACAAGCCGGCTGCCCGGGACGCCGCCTTGTCGCGGGCCCTGACGAAGCGGCCGGTCACGATGGGGGACTGCACCGGTGCGATCACCTTCCTGCTGGAGAACCCGGCCATCAACGGCGTCAACCTGAACATCGACGGCGGAGAGACGCTCATCTGAAGCGGGTCGTGATCCGCCAGGGTCCCCACCAGCCGGACGCACCCTGGCCCCGTTCGCGTTGCGAGCGCGGGTAGCGGGTGAGATCGCGGGCCGAGAACAACGCCATGCCGGCGTGGAACCCGCTGACCGGCACGGGCAGCCGGGTCCAGTACGCCAACAGACCGTCGACGCGGAACTCCACCTCCGGGGCGCCGGCCAGGTATGAGATGGCGTACCGGTGCGGCAGTCCCGGCTCGGTGGGCACGTTCAAAACCACACGGTGGATGTAGTGCTCGTCTGGGCTGGTGACGCCGGGGAGCGCCAGCCGCTCGACGACCGCGTACAAAGTGTCGTTGGTCGCGGCGGCATTGAGGACCACGCCGGTCGCGAGGTCGAACAGGTTCACCGTGCCGAAGGCGTCGAGCGGGTCGTACGGAACCTGGCCGTACGTCCGTATCCCCATCTCGACCTCGAACGTCAGGCGCCCGGCCACCGGGGTGGCGAACCGCCGCACCGAACGGTACATCTGCTTGGCGTTGTTCTGTCGTGGGTCGGTGTCGTGGAACCGGCTGAACGGGTTGACGCTCAGCTCCAGCCGACCGTCCCCGGTGCGTACCTGCGCGTTGCGGTCCTGGTACTGGTGCGTCGTGCCGTCGGCCCCCGCGATCGACATGATGGCCCAGCGCGCGGGATCGAGCTCGAGACCGGTGAAGTCGTCGTACGTCCACGCGTCGGTGCTCAGAGCAGCCGTCATGAATCAACGGTCTGTCCCTGCGGTCGGCCGTGGACATCACTCGTACACGCGATTCGTACGCCATTTTCCAGAGTGGCCCGTACATACCGTGAATGGGCGATGCCGGCCCTGGGGTGCACTGATTGAGACTGTCGCAGTACCGAGCGCCACGTCAGGGGTCGTTTTCAGGACGCTGCCGGCCATCGGCCCGCCGTCCTGGGCAGAGGAGGTGTCATGGGTAGCGGAGGGGTCATGGACACGGGGGACTCGGCGAGCGCCGATGACCAGTATTCCGCAGTGTACGACAGCGCCGAGTTCCAGGCGCTGCAACGCCGCTCGAACGGCTTCATCGTGTGGGTGAGCGTGCTGTTCTACGGGTGGTGGTTCGTCGGCATCTCGCTGGCGGCCTTCGTGCCCGGCGTGTTCCGGCAGGGGATCGGTGGGCCGCTGAACGTGGGCATGCTGTTCCTGGTCCTGTCGTTCGTGCTCGTGGCCGCGGTCTCACTGGCCTATATGAGGTTCGCCAGCAAGCGCCTGGATCCCGCCGGCGAGGCGATCCGGATGGACCTGGAAGGAGGTCTGCGATGAGTGACATCCTCGCGGCGCCGCCGCCACCACCTGTCGACAACACCTGGGCCGCGCCCGGTATCGCCACCGTGATTGTCGTCGTCCTCGGGATTGTGGCCTTTGCCCTGGCCTACTCGGCCCGCGGTGGCATACGCACCCAGGCCGACTTCCTGCTCGCCGGTCGACGCATCGGCGTCGGGCAGAACGCCCTCGCTCACGTCGCCGGCGGCATCATGTACTCGACGGTGATCATCATCGTCGGGCACGTCGCGTTGAACGGCTTCGACGCCATTCTCCTGCTGACCGCGTTCGTGATCTCCACGGTCCTCGCCGTGCTGATCTACGCCGGGCCGATGCGCAACCTGAACGCCTACACGATCGGCGACCTGTTCGCGATTCGGGCCCGGAAACGTCCGGCGCGGCTGGCCTCCGCGGTATTGACGCTCGGCATCTTCGGCATGTTCAACGTCATCGCGGTCGGCTCGATGGGCTTCGTGGCAAGCCGGATGTTCACGACGAGTCCCACGGTGGACGTGCCCATTGTCGCGTTGACGGTTGGCATCGTGGGCCTGCTCGCTATCGCGGCGGTCTACGTGGGTGGCATGCCCGGAATCACCCGCGTGCTGGTGCTAAAGGTGTCGCTGATGATGGCGTTCGTCGCGGTGTTGACCGTCGCGATTCTCGCGAAATACAAGCTCAATATCTTCGACCTGCTCAACGACGCTGAGGCAAACGCTGCACCGAACCCCCGCGGCGAACTGTTGACCACCGGTCGTCTGTTCGGCGAGGGCGCCACCTTCAACTCCGGCCAGGACCCGTGGGTCCACCTGTCGAAGGCGTTCGCCATCGCTGTCGGCGCCATCGGGATGCCGTTCCTGTTCATGCGGTTCTTCGTGGCGCGCAGCGGCCGAGCCGCGCGCCAGACCGCCGGTTGGGCGGCGATCATCACCATCGGGTTCTGGGCATGCATGATCGTGATCGGATTGGGCGCGGTCGCGATTCTCGGTGGAGAGGCCATCGGCAAGGTCGCCGCTCACCGTGACATCACCCTGCCCAAGATTGCCGACGAGCTGGGCGGGTCGTGGGCGACAGGTGCGCTCGGGGCGATCGCCCTGCTATCGGTCGGTGCCATCTTCGCGGTCCTGCTGCTCAATGCCGTCACTTCGGTCACGCGCGACCTTCGCGCGGCGCGTGGCCTGCCAGACGACCGGCCGGCAGAGTTGAAGGACGTACGGCGTAACGTGCTAATCCTCGGCATCGTCTCTCTGGTCGGTGGCATGGTGATGATGACGCAGCTCACCCACATCTTCATTCCTACGTCGATAGACATCGGTGCCGCCAGCGTCCTGCCGGCGGTGGTCCTCTCGCTGTTCTGGCGGAGGTATAACACCGCGGGTCTGATGTGGACCGTCTACGGCGGAATAGCCGTCACCCTGTTCATGGTGGTGTTCTCGAACGGTGTCTCAGGCGACCCCACCGCGTTGTTTCCCGACGCCGACTTCAAGTTCATCGACTTCGAACCAGGTCTGGTCGGCGCGCCGCTCGGCTTCCTGTTCGGATTCATCGGCACCTTGACCAGCCGTGAGCGCAACGACGCCGCCTTCGCGGAGATGCGGGTCCGGGCGCTGACCGGCGCCACCATCCCCGCGCGGCGGGAGCCGGAGCAGACCGCCACTGCCACGAGCCTCAACGGGCTCGATCGGTCCGGCCGGACCCTCAGCGAAACGCACTGAACAAACCACGAACGGTGTGGGGTGGTGATTGCCGCCCCACACCTTTTCGGGAGGTCGAGAGTGGATCCGGTACCGGTTCTGGTCGTGGGCGCCGGCCCTGTCGGCATGGCCGCCGCCTTGGCGCTAGCCCGTCAGGGTGTGCGCAGCGTGCTCGTCGACGAGGCGTTCGAGACCTCGGACCACCCGAAACTCGACTATGTCAACGCCCGCAGCATGGAGTTCCTCCGGCAGCTCGGCGTCGCGGACGACGTCCGCGACGCCGGTGTCGGGCCCGAGCATCCAGCCGACGTCATCTGGTCAACCGGCCTCGCGGGCGAGCCGATCTCCACCTGGAAGCTCCCTTCGGTGCAGGAGGAACGCAGGCGCATCGCCGACCGTAACGACGGCACTCAACCGGTCGAGCCCGGTCAGCGGATCTCCCAGGTCGACCTGGAGCCGGTCCTTCGTGCGCGTTGCCGGCGCGACCCGCTTGTCGAAATGCGAGCGGGTCTGCGGTTCGAGTCCCTGTCCCAGGACGACGACTCGGTGTCCAGCGAGCTGATCGACATGCTGACCGACGAACGGGTCCGGATGCGATCGCGCTACGTACTCGGCTGCGACGGCGCCCGAAGCCGGGTCCGCACGGTGCTCGGCGTCGGCGAGGAGAGCTTTGACGTTCCGGGACTGCCCGGCGCGTTCATGGTGCACTTCAAAAGCCGCGACCTGAGCACGCTGCACCGGCACGGGCGGTTCTGGCATTACTTCGCCTTCCGGTACGTCATCATCGCCCAGGACGAGGTCGACACGTGGACGGCACACGTCAACGGAATGGACGCGACGGAGTTCGACGCCCCACCGGCCGACCCGGCCGCCTTCCTGCGCGACACGATGCGGGTCGACCTCAAGATCGACAAGGTGCTGCAAACCTCGCGTTGGCGACCCGGCTTCATGCTCGCCGACCGGTACCAGGTCGGGCGGGTGCTCCTCGCAGGCGATTCGGCCCATCGCATGTTCCCGACCGGCGCCTACGGGATGAACACCGGCATCGGCGACGCCATCGACGCCGCCTGGAAGATCGCAGGACTAATCAACGGGTACGGCGGTTCGGGACTGCTGGACAGCTATGAGGCCGAGCGCCGCCCGGTGGGCCTGCGCAACCTGCATACCTCGCGTCGACATCTCGGCGTGCACCTCGAGGCGGGTCGGATGCTGCGCCACGGTGCCGCGCTCGATGCCTTGGGGTCGTTTCTCACCGCATCGCGCGGTGAGAACGAATACAGGGGGGTCGAGTTGGGCTATCGCCACAATGACTCGCCTGTCGTCTGCCACGAGGGCTCGCCCGAACCCCCGTGGACCCCGACCGCCTACACACCGACGACGTGGCCCGGCGCCCGCTCGCCCAGCGTGATCCTGGAGGACGGCGGCCCCATCTACGACCGCTTCGGCGCGTCCTTCACGCTCGTCGACTTCGTTGACGACGGGCGCGCCGGACCGCTGCTGGAAGCCGCGACCGCGCAGGGCACGCCGGTCGCGCACCGGGTGGTGTCCGATCCCTGGGCTCGCGAGGTCTGGGAGCGCGACCTCGTCCTGGTCCGGCCCGACCACCACGTCGCCTGGCGCGGGAACACGGTGGGCGGTGACCCGGCCGCCGTGGTGCGGCGCGTACGCGGCGCCGGTTGATATCCGAACCGAACAACACGAGGGGCACCCGCATGACGCACTACGCCGCGCTCGCCGGACTGGGCGGCTTCCTACCGCCGCGGCAAGTCACCAACGGCGAGCTCGCAGCCACCTTGGACACCTCCGAGGAGTGGATCACCAGCAGGACCGGGATTCGCACCCGACACTGGGCGGGACCCGGGGTCGCCACCAGTGACCTCGCGGTCGAGGCGGGACACCGCGCGCTCAAGTCGGCGAACCTTCCGTTGGCGCCGGGCGCGGTGGACGCCGTCATTCTGGCGACCACGACACCCGACCATCCCTGCCCGGCCACGGCCCCACAGGTCGCGGCGCGTCTGGGGTTGGGCACCGTCGCCGCGTACGACATCGCCGCAGTGTGTTCCGGGTTCGTCTACGCCCTGGCAACCGCATCGGCCCAGATCGTCGCCGGACAGGCCCGGCGGGTGCTGGTCATCGGCGCTGAGACCTACTCGACCATCCTCGACCCGGCCGACCGGACGACATCGGTCATCTTCGGCGACGGGGCCGGAGCCGTCGTGCTGCACGCCGTCCCCGAGGCCGACCGACCCGGCGTGCTGCTCGGTGTCGACCTCGGTTCGGACGGCTCGCGCGCGGATCTCATCCTGGTCCCGGCCGGCGGGTCTCGGCAGCGGTCCACGCTGGGTGAGCCCGACCCGCGGGACCGCTACTTCACCATGCAGGGCACCAAGGTGTTCGCCGAAGCAGTCACCCGGATGGGCGAGTCGGCTTCGCTGGTGCTGGCCCGGATCGGCTGGCCAAGGGACTCCATCGACCATCTGGTCGGCCACCAGGCGAACATCCGCATCCTTCGCGCGCTGGCGGGGTGGCTCGGGCTCCCCGAGGAGCGGGCCGTCGTCAACGTCGACCGGGTCGGCAACACCTCGGCGGCGTCGATCCCGCTCGCCCTGTGCGACGCGGCTGCCAACGGAACGCTGACACCGGGTTCCCGCGTCCTGCTCACCGCCTTCGGAGGAGGCCTGACCTGGGGGGCCGCGGCGCTCATCTGGCCCGACCTCAACGCCGCCTGATCAGTTCCGGCATTGCCTTTCGACACGAGTAGAAAGCGAGACCACCGCGATGACTATCCGGACCCGACAGACCATCACCGAAGAGCTTTTGAAGCTCATGACCGAGACGTACGGCGCGCCGGACGACATCACCGCCGAGACCTCCTACGACAGCCTCGATCTGGACTCGCTGGTCCTGGTCGAGGTCGCCGTCGCACTGAGTAGTCGGTATGACGTCTTCGTCAGCGAGGCGGAGATGACCGAAGCCGCCACCATCGCCGGCACCGTGGCCATGCTCGAGGCCAAAGGCGTCAAAGCCTGAATCACCCGTACGGATGCGTTCGCCGCGCCGTCGACTGGAGGACACATGCAGCAACATGGCTCGTTCGCGGACCTCGTTCACGTCGGTCCGTGGGAGAACATGCCCGCGGTCCAGCAACCAGAATGGCGTGATCACCCCGCGTACGACGAAGCATGCCGCTTCCTGTCCTCGGCGCCGCCGCTGGTGACGGCGACAGAGACTCGACAGCTGCGGGAGGCGTTGGCGAACCTGGTATCGACCGGCGCCCTCGTGCTGCAACTCGGCGACTGTGCCGAGAGCTTTTATGAATGCACGCCTCGGCACACCTCAGAGAAGCTGAAGGTCATCGACTCGCTCGGTGATCGGCTCGCCGAGCTCACCGGCAGGCACGTCGTCAGGGTTGGACGCATGGGCGGCCAGTTCGCCAAACCACGGTCCGCGGCGAACGAATGGTACGAAGCCGTCAGGATCCCGTCCTTCCGCGGACACATGATCAATTCCGACATCGGCACCTCGGAGACGCGCAAGGCCCATCCGCGCCGGATGGTCTGGGCGTACGAGGCCAGCGACCTGGTGCAGCGGGTGATGCGGACCTACCGCCAGGGCGATCTTGACGCGGGCCCGCCGGACGGGCCGTGGTCGAGCCACGAAGCACTCGTGGTCGACTACGAGTCCCGGCTGATCCGCCGGGATCCGGACTCCAGCGATCTCTACCTGAGCTCGACCCATTTGCCGTGGCTGGGTGAACGCACCCGCCAGCCGGACGGGGCGCACGTGGCCATGCTGTCCTCGGTGGCCAACGCCGTCGGATGCAAGATCGGACCCCGAGCCAACACCGACGACGTGCTTGCGGTCTGCGCGGCTCTGGATCCGCGCCGCGAACCCGGCCGGCTCGTCCTCATCGCCCGGATGGGTAGGGATCGGATCGCGGACGCATTGCCGCCGATCGTCCGGGCCGTGGCCAACGCCGGGCATCCGGCGATCTGGTTGAGCGACCCCATGCACGGCAACACCAGGCGGCTGCCGACGGGGCTGAAAACCCGTTACCTCGGCGACATGACCGCCGAGGCTGTCCGGTTCCGGGAGATCCTGGATGCGCAGGGCCAACCCGCCTCAGGGCTGCACATCGAGGTCGCGGCGCAGGACGTGACGGAGTGCGTGGGGGGACCGGTGGCGGACGAGGACGAACTCCAGCGCCACTACACCTCGCTGTGCGATCCCCGGCTCAACCCGTGGCAGGCGGCCGCCCTGATCGAAGCATGGTCATCGGGCACTACCTGACCGAGTAGTGCACAACTACTCGCGCCGGGCCGCGGCCACTGTTGCTCTTGTCGATGCCAGCTCGCGATGATTCCCAGGGCAGACTGCACTGCCGCAGGATCGACTGCCGTCCTTACACCAACCCTACCTACTGATAGGTGAGTGTCCGGATGCCGAGCAACGTCGAGGACCCGCAAGCAGAGAGCATAGTCCTGGCGCCCACGTCGCGAGACGACACAGGGCCGGTCTGGGTTTCGGTGTCGTCGTTGTCGCCAGGCGACTCGCCCCGGTTGGCGGGGGAGAATCCCGAGCACGTGGTGCTGCTGGTCGCGGCGCGAGAGCTTCCGCCGATCACGGTGCACCGCAGCACGATGCGGGTCATCGACGGAATGCATCGACTGCGGGCCGCCAAGCTCAGGGGTGACGAGACCATCCCCGTCACGTTCTTCGACGGCGACGAAGCGCAAGCGTTCCTGTTGTCTGTCCACGCCAACATCAAGCACGGTCTGCCGCTCTCGCTCGCCGATCGGGAGGCTGCCGCCATCCGCATCCTCAGCCATTATCCACAGTGGTCGGACCGGGCGGTCGCGGCCGCCGTCGGACTGTCGCCCACCACGGCGAGCTCGATCAGACGCCGGGTCGCCCTTCCCGCCGAGCTGGACGGCAGCAGGCTCGGCCGAGACGGGCGGGTCCGGCCGATCGACGGTTCATCGGGTCGGCGGCGCGCCGGCGCGGTCATCGCTTTGAACCCCGATGCCCCGTTGCGTGCCATCGCTCAGGAGGCAGGCATCTCGGTGGGGACGGCGCGGGACGTCCGCGCCCGGCTACTGGCTGGCCACGACCCAGTTCTGCCAGTCCAGCGCGGTCCAGCGGATGGTTCGGACCCGTCCAGCGAACCCGCGCCCGCGTTGCGAAACAGGACGGTCGGTGCACGCCAGAACGTGCAATGGCCGTCGGTCCGCGGCAACCTGATCAGGGATCCTGCGGTGAAGTATGCCGAGAGCGGCCGTGCGTTCGTCCGCTGGGTCGACGCTCACGTCGTCGACCCTTCCGAGTGGAGCGGGATCATCGGCGCCGTGCCGCCTCATTGGCGCAAGTCCGTCGCGGAACTGGCTCGTTCGTGCGCCGGAGCATGGCTCGCGATGGCCCAGGAGCTCGAGGAGAAGGCGACGTGACGACGTCAACGGAAGACGGGCCCGCGCAGCCATCACGCCGGCCGTGGAACCTCATCGCGGTGGACGGCGGGTCGCCTCGGGATCCGATCCTGATCGGAGTCTGTCCGTTGTGGCCGGCTCTCATCGCTGTGCCGATCTTGCCACGTGCGGAACCGACCGAGCGCTCCTAGCCAACGTTAATAGCCGTAGCACGGGGGAGACTACGTGACCACGATCGATACCACGCTGGGCGAACGCGCCCCAACCGCGCCGCCGCGGAAGGTCCGAGAGCACCTGATGGAGTTGCTGGAGGAGCGGCTTCGCGCGTTCTTCCGAGAGGAGCAGGAGCGTCGGTCGACGGCGTACAGCAGCGCGTCCGACCTCGTCAGCTCGGTCGCCGACCTCGTGGGGGCCGGCGGGAAGCGGGTCCGTCCGGCCTTCTGCATCAGCGGCTACCTGGCGGCGGGCGGTGATCCTGACGACCACCGTGTGCTGCGGGCGGCGGTGGCGTTGGAGCTGCTGCACGCCGCCGCGTTGATTCACGACGACATCATGGACGCGGCCACGCGGCGTCGGGGTGTGCCCACGGTGCACGAGAAGCACTCGGCGTCGCATCGGTCGGGCGGTTGGCGTGGAGAGGACCGCCGTTACGGCGAGGGCGTGGCCGTGCTCGCCGGTGACCTGGCTTTGGTTTACGCCGACCAGTTCATGGCGACCGCACCGGCGATGGTCGACGCGCTGTGGGCGGAGCTGCGTACGGAGCTGATCGTTGGGCAGTTCGTCGACGTGCATGTCGCGGCGGCCGCCGAGTTCCCCGTCGATCCTGACCTGGCGCGGTGGATAGCCCTGTCGAAGTCGGGTCGTTACACGATCCACCGTCCGCTCGAAGTCGGCGCGGCGATCGCCGGCCGGCCCGACCTGGGGAACGCGTTCGAAGCGTACGGCGCCGCGATCGGCGAGGCGTTCCAGCTCCGCGACGACATCATGGATGCCTTCGGCGATGGGCAGGTCACCGGCAAGCCCGACGGGCTCGACCTCACTTCGCACAAGATGACGCTTCTGCTGGGTGCGGCCATGGAGCGCGACCTGGAGATCCGTGATCTCGTGCATGCCGGCGAGATGAGTGCGGGCTCGCTGCGCACCCGCCTGCGCGAGACGGGCGTGCGGGTCGACATCGAACGACACATCGACCGGCTCGTCGATGACGGCTGCCAGGCCATTGCGAAGGTACCGCTGGCAGCGGGCTGGCGGGAAGAGCTCGTCGAGATGGCCCGACTCGTCGCCTACCGCGACTGCTGAGGGGGCGAAACAATGGTGTCCTCGATGACCCCGGAGATTGTCACCGACCGTGGTGACCCATCGCGGTGGCGAACGCTGGTGGGGCTGGTCCGCATCTCCAAGGTGTCGGTCTACCTGCACTTCTTTCCGTGGGCGCTGGCGGCGCTGCTGCTGAGTCCGGCGGCACTGCAACGGCCTGGTGCCGTAGCGGCGCTCGCGCTGTTCCTGCTCTCGTCCGCCGGCATCGTGGCCGCGACGGCGACGGTGGACGACATCATCGGCTTGCGCAACGGCAGCGACGCCGCCAACTACATCAGACCCGGGTTCCGCCGGGACCTCCGGCGCAAGCCGCTGCTCAGTGGCGCTCTCACGGAACGTCAGGCGATCGTGTTCGCGGTGTTCGCCGAGATCTTCGCGTTCGTCACCGGCTTCGCGGCGTTCGCGGTCCTCGACTGGGACGTCCCGATTTCCGCCGTGTTGATCTTTGTCGCGTGCGCCGTCCTCGGACCGCAGTATTCCGGCGGTCTGCGGTTCAGCTATCACCTCGGCGGCTCGGAGTTTCTGCTCGGCGTCGGCACCGCGGGTGGGTTCCTGTTCCCCTACCTCGCGGTGGAGGGGCGCTGGACGATGGTCGGCGTGCTCCAAGGCGTGTTGATGGGCCTCTGGTTGGTCATGCTCGTCTCATGTTCCAATGTGGGCGATCGTGACGGCGATGCCGCGGTGGGCCGGCGCACGCTGCCGGTCGCCGCGCCGATGTGGGTGGTCAAGGGCGCGTTGGTGACCTACCTGATCATCTCGGTCACGACGATCGCCGCGCTCGCCACGTCGCCTGTCATGCCCTGGTGGACTGCCCTGGCCTTGCTGCCCGCCACCGCACTGCACGCCGCCCAGCTCCGGCTGGCGATCACTCGTGACCGCTGGCGCACGGCTCGCGTCGCGGCCTTCGTGGCCTACGACCTCGGCTTCGTCGGCCTCGCGGTGGCCACCTTCTTCGCTGGATAAGGAAGCCTCTACATGGGACGCACACCCTTCCATATCGGCAACGTCTTCCATTGGCACGCTGAACGCGCCCGGCAGACGGTCGTTCACCTGGATCGGCCGCTGGACGTGGCACCCGAATCCGGAACGGTGTACGACGGCGCGTCGCTGGCCCGGATCGTCGAACAGCTTTCCGACTGCCTCTACGCGGCGGGGCTGCGCGCCGGTGACCGCGTGGTCATCGCGAAGGACAACCACTACGACATGCCGTTGCTGGCGGCAGGCGCGGCACGAATCGGCGCGCTGCCGGTGATGATCGCCCCGATCGCGTCGGTGGAGACGGTGCGGGCGCTGATAAAGCGTGCGCAACCGGCCATGCTGATAGCCGGTGCCCGCCTGCTCGCCAATGGACGCCTCGCGGATTCGTCCGTGCGTACGATCGTGGTCGGGGAACCCGTCGACGAGCCGCCCTCCGACGCCCTGACGCTGGACGACCTGCGCGACGGCCCTCGGGCGCCGGTGCGGATCGGCGATGCCGACGAGCCCATGGTCTCCACGCACACCTCCGGCACCACCGGAGTACCCAAGCTGGTGCTGCACACCGCCAACACCGCGATCGGGCGGTTCCCGTCGCGGATGGAGCGTTGCCCGATCCCGTTCCTGACCACCCGACACAGCGACGTGACCGCCGCAGCAGTGTCGTTCGCCCATATCCGGGTGATGGCCTGGACCGCCTCGCAGCTGAAGATGGCGCCGCACAAGGTGGTGGCGATCTCCGATCCCGGTCTGGAGAACATCGAGCGGGTCATTGACCAGCACCGGCCGACGATCCTGGAGGCCATGCCGAACATGTTCCAGCGCTGGGAGGAACTGGTGGAGCGGCGGCCGGAGCTGTTCACCCAGGCGCGCCTCTACGTCACCACCTTCGACGCCGTGCACGCCCGGACCGTTCGCACGTTCTTGGCCGCCTCTCGGCGCCGTTTTCCCGTGTGGGGCTGGGGACTGGGCCAGTCCGAGGTCACCGGCATCATCGTCAACCTCTTCACCCGCCGCACTGTGCGCTCCGGCGACAGCCGTGGTGACCGGACGAACATCGGCTGGCCGGCGGCTGGTGTGCGCGTCCGGGTCGTCGACCCGGAATCCGGGCGTCGGCAACCTCGCGGCAAGCCGGGCCTGCTGATGGTGAAGACCCGAGCCCGTTGCCTCACCTACCTAGGCGAGGACGAACGTTACCGGGCCAAGACCGAGGGTTCGTGGTGGAACAGCGGTGACCTCGGTGAGCGGATCGCGTTCGGGCGCATCCGGCTGCTCGACCGCGAAGTCGACATGATGCCCGGCAGCAGCTGCATCGAGATCGAGAACGTTCTGCTGGACCGGCTGCCGACGGCGGTGGACGTCACCCTGCTGGCCCAGCCCGACCAGCCGCCGGTGCCTGTGCTGTGCATGCGGGACGACACGCTCGATCCCGAGGACTGGGCCCGCGCCTTGGCCGGCCTGCCGGAGCTGGCCGCGCCGCGACTGATCCCCTGGGCCGACGTGCCGCGCACCGCCACGTGGAAGGTGCGCCGCCTCGCGTTGCGCCAGCAGGTGTTGGGCAGCGTCGAGGCGAGCGGCACCGGCAGGTGGACCTGACCGGCTCCATAACCACCGTCATCTGAAGAAAGCAGGACAGCGATGGACTGGCTCCCACCCGCGATCTTCGATCTGCCCGACGTGGCGTCCGCCGTGTCGGAACCACGGGATTTCCGTAACCTCTGGTTCTGGACCATCGTGGTCGGTCTGGGGACCTTCTGGGCACTGGCCTACGGCCTGGCGATCCAACGTGCGTTCGTGGACAAGTTCGTGGGCATCCCGGTCGTCGTCGTGGCGATCAACTTTGCCTGGGAGTTTGTCCACTCGATCGTCATCGACCAGGAACCCGCGCAGCGCCCCGCCAACTTCGCGTGGGTCTTCATCGACATGGTGATCGTCATCCAGATCATGCTCTGGGGACACAAGGACTTCCCGTCGTTGCCTCGCAAGCTGTTCAAACAGCTCTTCTGGGCGCTGGTCCTGCTCGCGGCGATCGAGCTGTTCTTGTCGGCGCGGGAGTTCCGGGACATCCTCGGCATGTATAGCGGCTGCCTGCTGAACGTCGGTATCAGTGCCGCATTCATCGTGACGCTGATCAAACGGCGGTCGTCCGCGGGACAGTCGCTCTACGTCGGCATCTGCAAGATGATGGGTTCGCTGCTCGCGGGACTCAATACGTTGATCATCTTCCCTGGCCGCCACCTCGTACTGTCGTGGTTCGTCATCATCTTCGTCCTCGACGTCATCTACATCCGCATGATCTACCGGCAGATCCGCGCCGAAGGTCAGTCACCGTGGAGGCTCAACCGTCCTCGGGTGTTCCCGCCGGCCGAACTGCCGGAGCCGGGCCGGGAGCGGGCGATGGCCGCTTGATCGACCTGCCCGCTCCGGTCGACTCCGGCCAGCTTGTCCGGGTTGAGGATCGTGTAGATCCCGCTCACCTGGTCACTGTCCTCGCGGAGCTCGACTACGACTACCGCGTACAGGGTGGCGCCGGCGAACAGCAGCGCCGCCGGTTCCCCGTTCACGTGGACGGGCCGGACCGTCAACGCGGGCAGAGCGGACAGGTTGCGGGTGACCAGCCGCAGCACCTTCGCCCGTCCCTCGATGACTCGCAGCGCGGCGGGTCGGCGGCCGCCGCCGTCGCTCCACAGGCGCACTCCGGGAGAGAGCACCTCCAGGAGCGTGTCGACGTCGGCGCCGAGGGCGGCGTCGAGGAAACGCTGGGTGGCGGCCCGGACCACCTGTGGACGGGCCGGCTGACGCGGCCGGCCGGACCGCACGTGCTGACGCGCCCGGTGCGC
Source organism: Asanoa ferruginea (assembly GCF_003387075.1). Taxonomy (NCBI): domain Bacteria; kingdom Bacillati; phylum Actinomycetota; class Actinomycetes; order Micromonosporales; family Micromonosporaceae; genus Asanoa; species Asanoa ferruginea. The sequence goes on along the minus strand of NZ_QUMQ01000001.1, from coordinate 7,454,791 downwards.
AAGCTGACGGACCGCCACCGGCGTCCGTCCGAGCAGCGCGGCGATCTCCGTGTGCTGGTATCCGAAGGCCTCGTGCAGGACGAATACGGCCCGCTCCAGTGGGGTCAGCGTTTCCAGAATCACCATCACGGCCAACGACAGCGACTCACCCCGGACCGCGGAATCGACGGCGTCCGGATCGGTCACAACCGGTTCCGGCAACCACGGGCCGACGTAACGCTCTCGGGATCGCTTGGCGTCCCGCAGCCGAGCCAGGGCCGCGTTCACGGCGATCCGGACGAGGTATCCGCGAGGATTCGCGATCTCCGCTCGCTGCGCGGATACCCAGGAGAGCCAGGTGTCCTGGAGGACGTCCTCGCTGTCGGCCACGTTGCCGAGCAGGTTGTAGGCGAGGGAGAAGAGCAGGTCGCGCTCGTCGAGGTAAAGCTCCGTCGCCTCGTCGACGGAGTCCGTCGCACCGTCGCGCATGGCCACTCCCCGGTCTCGTGGTGTGACGTGGCGGGCAATTCGTGGGCGGATGTCACACCTCGGTGATCCACCACATCGTAGGCACGTCGAGACAAAAGCGACCCTGAGGGAGTGAAGATCATGCTGGAAAAGCTGTCGCGGCTGTTGCTGCGGCGGAGCCGGACGGTTCTCGTCGTGGCCGTCCTGCTGGCCTTGGCCGGCGGCACGGCCAGCGTGACGCTGTTCGACAAGTTGACCGCCGGAGGTCTGGCGGACCCGGACGCTGAATCCGGAAGGGCCGCGGCGGTGCTGGATGCAGGGGGACAGGGGACACCCAATCTGACGTTGGTCGTCAGCGCGCCGCAGGGGGTGGACGACCCCGCCGCGTCGCGGGCGGCTGCCGCGCTCAGTCAACGGCTCACCGACGAGCCGGACGTCGTCAACGTGACCTCTTACTGGACCGCCGGCATGCCACCCCAACTGCGCAGCCACGACGGCACGAAGGCGCTCGTCGGTGCAACCGTCCGTGGCGACGAGACGACCATCAACAAGGTGCTGGCCGATCTCGTGCCGCGGTACGAAGGGGCCCGCGACGGTCTGGACGTGCGCGTCGGGGGTTCGGCGATGTTCTGGAAGGAGACGACGGAGCTGAGCCAGTCCGACGGCGCCAAGGGCGAGGCGATCGCGTTCCCGCTCACCATGATCGTGTTGGTGTTCGTCTTCGGCGCGATCATCGCCGCCCTCGTGCCGCTGTCGGTGGCCTTCGTGACGATGCTGGTCGGCCTGGGAGTGCTGTGGGTGGTCGCTTCGGCGACCGACCTGTCGGTCTTCGCGGTCAGCGTCGTGACGTTGCTCGGGCTGGGTCTGTCGATCGACTACGGCCTGCTGATGATCAACAGATATCGGGAGGAGCTGGCGAACGGTCGGGACATCCAGGCCGCGATCCATCGGACGATGGCCACAGCCGGTCGCACCGTGGTGTTCTCGGCCGTCACCATCGTGCTCGTCCTGTCCGGACTGGTGTTGATTCCGCTGCCTGCCGTGCGCAGCATGGGGTATGGCGCGATGATCACTGCCGTCTTCGCCGCGCTCGGCTCGGTCACCGTGCTACCCGCTCTGCTCGCGGTGCTGGGCACGCGGATCGACCGCGGACGGGTGCTGCGCCGGCGTCGACCAGTGGCGGCCTCCGAGACCGCCGACTCCGGGTTCTGGCATCGCCTCGCGACGTTCGTCATGCGCCGTCCGGTGCCGGTCGCGGTCCTGGTCGTCGCGTTCCTGCTGCTGCTCGGCGCGCCGTTCCTCGGCATCCGGCTCGGCATGCCGGACGAGCGCTCAATGCCGGAGTCCTCGCAAGCGCGGCAGGTGACCGCCCTCATCCGGCAGAACTTCGACGGCGCCGAACTGAACACCCTCCAGGTCGTGGCTATCCGGGCCGACGCCGGATCGGCAGAAGTCGGCGCGTACGCCATGCGACTGTCCCAGCTGCCCAACGTCGGGCGGGTGGACACGGTCACCGGTAGCTACGTCGCCGGTTCGATGGCCGCGCCGACCGGGCCGACACACCAGCGGTTCGCGATCGGCGACGGCGTCTACCTTTCCGTGGTGCCGTCCACGGCCGAGGCCGACGACGCACTGCACCTCGTCGAGGACGTGCGGGCCGCCCCCGCACCGTTTCCCGTGCTGGTGGGCGGGGCCGCGGCGGTCAGTGTGGACACCACCGACGTGCTTGTCGAACGGCTTCCCTACGTCCTGCTGCTCGTTGCCGTCACCATGGTGGTATTGCTGTTCCTGTTGACCGGCAGCGTCCTGCTGCCGTTCCTCGCCCTGCTGTTGAGCGCGCTGAGCCTGACCGCCACCTTCGGCGCCCTGGTGTGGATCTTTCAGGACGGTCACCTCTCCGGCCTGTTCGGCGGCTTCACCGTCACCGGCACCATCGCGTCCACGATCCCCGTGATGCTGTTCGCCCTCTCGTACGGGCTGGCGATGGACTACCAGGTGTTCATGCTCGCGCGCATCCGCGAGGAGTACGAGCGGACGGGTTCCGGCACGACCGCGGTGGCGGTGGGGCTCGAACGCATCGGACGGATGGTGACCGCCGCCGCCGTCGTCATCTCGATCGTGTTTCTCGGCTTCACGGTCTCCGGCATCACCTACGTGAAGGCGTATGGGATCGGGCTGCCGCTGGCGGTCCTGATCGACGCGACCCTCATCCGCGGTGCCCTGCTGCCCGCCCTGATGCGCCTCGGCGGCCGAGCGACCTGGTGGGCGCCGGCTCCGCTACGCCGCCTGCACCATAGGTTCGGCCTGCGCGAGACGGACCGGAGCGGTGTCCCGGCCGTCGAGACCGTGTCAGCGCGCTGAACGCGAAGCGGCGGGCTGTACAAGGGTGTCGTACAGCCCGCCGCTAAGTCAGGTCAGATGACGTCGAACACGACGACCGTGCCGCTTGCGGCGTACCGCACGCCCTCGTCATCCAGCAGGAACGAGAGCATGGCGTAGCGCCCGGGGGCCAGGTTCGGTTGGATGATCGCCGCGAGCGGCGAGTGGATGACGGGCATTCCCTGTGGGAGGAGCCCGACGAACGGAATGCTCGGCGGCGGCTGCCCGTTGTCCACCGCCTGGAAGAACAGCTCGATGTCCGTGGCGGTCACGTTCGGCCCGACCGGGCGGATCACCGCCTCCTGGATCCGACCTGAGAGGTTGACGACGAGAATCGGTGCTCCCTGGCGCAGGCTGGTGGGTGCCAGGTAGCGCGGCCCGTCGGCCGTGTCGATCATCTGGACGGTCGCGCGGGGGATCGGCGGCGAGCAGGCGACCCACTGATTGGTCGCTGTCAGCGGGTGCACGCCGACAGCCCCGTTCGGGTTGGCCAGGATGTCCCGATAGTTGATCAAATAGTACGTGCCAGGGACCAGGGTCTGGGTGAAGGTAGCCGGCCGGCCCGTCACCGCGGAGACGCCGCCGAGCAATGTGGACTGGGCCTGGACCTGTCTGCCGGCCTCGACGCGCTGGTCGCCCTGCCCGGCGAAGGCGACTCGGAGCAACGTGAGGAAATCGTTGATGGCGACACCGTCGTCGAGCCGGAAGAGCCCCAGTACTATGCCACTCGGGTCGGCGGTAGTGACCTGGAACGTGCGTACCCCCGAGGCGACCGAAGCGGGCGAGGTGAAGTCGTCGGTGCCGTCGACGACGTCGACCAGGCCACACTGCGCCTGGCCGCTGCGTGCTGTCGCGGCCTGGGCGGATGGTGCGACGAGGGCGCCCGCGGTGAGCGCCACCAGGATGGCGGCAGCGGCCCGGATTGCCGTCCGCATATTTACCTCCATATATTAGATTTGTTTGATCCATCCTCGCGGCGCGCGTGTGCTGCGGCAATACCGCCGTGAGTAGTATCGACTACTCGATCAAGTAGTGGACCTCGGGAATCCGCGACGGCTAATCTCCTTGCAATCCGCCAATCCTGCTTCTCATCCGCGAAATCGCTCGCGATGCATCGTGTGCGCATTGCGGCTGGCTGATCGAAAGGAGAACGTCCGATGACGATTCTGGGGCGGATGGGTCGCCGCCGCCTGCGCGCCGCGGCGGCCGTTGCGGTGACCGCGGCCCTGCTGGCGTCGCTGTCGGGTGCCGTCAAGGCGGCACCAGCGGCGCCGACGTTCGACCTTGACAACGGGAACGCCCTGATCGGACTCATCTACCCGCGGTTTGACACCGTGGCCCGCGACGAACATTTCGGTCGTCCCATGATGTATGGCGGGGACAGCGCGCTGCTCGTCGAAATGCCATGGTTCGATGCGCTGTCGCCTTACCACCCGACCGCCGTCGGCATCTTCTCCAACCTCGGCCGCCGCCCCGTGGAGGAACGTACGACGCGAAATAAGAACATCGCGGTCATCTATTCCGCGTTCACGTCGTTGAACATCGTCTTTCCCCAATACAAGGCGACGTGGCTGGAAATGATGACCACAGCCGGTCTCGATCCCAACAACACGGCGGCTGATCCAGCCACTCCCAGTGGCATCGGAATTCTCGCGGCCAGGAACGCCATCGCGGCGCGGAAACACGACGGCAGCAACCGGTACGGCGACGAGGGCGGCCGCAAGTACAACCAGCAGCCGTACGCCGACTACACCGGATACCGGCCGGTGAACACGCCACAACTGTTGCGCGATCCGTCCCGCTGGCAACCGAACATTGTGGAGAAACGCGAGGTCTTCACCGCCCAGGAGTTCGCGACGCCGCAGTTCGGCCGGATGAAGCCGTTCTCATACAAGAGCCCCGAGCAGCTGCGCGTGGCCCGGCCGACCGCCAGCGACTACGCACACAACCGCAGGGCCTACCGGACCCAGGCCGACGAGGTGCTCGAGGCGTCTGCGGGCCTGGACGACCGCAAGAAGATGAGCGCGGAGCTGTTCGACGACCTGGTTCGGCCATACGGGGCCGTCGCCGGTCGAATCGTCGTGGGCGGCAATCTCAACACCGAGGACAGCATCCACTATGTCGTGACCGGGGCGGTCACCGGCATCGACGTGACCATCGCTTCCTGGTACTACAAGCGCAAGTACGACTCGGTGCGGCCGTTCAGTGCCATCCGCCATCTCTACGGAGAGAAGAAGGTAACGGCGTGGGGCGGCCCGGGAAAGGGCACCGTCAACGACATCACAGGCGCCGAATGGCAGGGTTACCTGAGCTCACTGTCTATCGGATCTCCTGAGTATCCGTCGGCACATGCCGCGCTCTGCTTCTCGTACGCACAGCAGGCGCGCCGCTTTATCGACACGGACTCGCTGGAGATCTTCTCTCCCGCGCTCAAGGGCTCCTCGCTGGTCGAACCCGGGATCACGCCAGCCAACGACCTGACCCTGCACTGGAGCAGCTTGAGCGCCTGGGCCGACGACTGCGGCCAGAGCCGGATCTGGGGTGGCGAGAACTTCCCGGCCTCCGTCGATGCGGCCAGAGACTACGCCACCGAGGTTGGCGACCTCGCGTACGAGTTCGTCCAGCGCAAGCTGAACGGAGGCTGACCGCCTCCGCAGCACACCCAGGCTGCCGATGGAGCGCCCCCCGACGCTTCATCGGCAGCCTGTTGTCGTCAACTGCCGTCTGCGGAGCCGTCGTGACATCGGCTCGGCCGGGTTGGCGGATCTATCAAGCGGGTTTGATGTATTCTCGCGCTGTGCGACCATCGACCCCCGCGGCGCCTGCGTTTCTTCGCTTGGCCGTGCACCCAGTGCGGTGGCGGTTGCTGTCGGCGCTCGCAACGAGCGACCTGAGGGTTCGTGAGCTCGTCGATCTGGTCGAGCAGCCGCAGAGCCTGGTTTCCTACCATCTACGTCTGCTGCGAGAGGGAGGACTGGTCGCTGCGTCCCGCAGCAGCCTCGACGGCAGGGACAGCTACTACCACCTCGACCTCGATCGGTGTGCCGAGGAACTGGCGACCAGCGGTAGCTCCCTACACCCGGCGCTGCGTCCGCGTCCGGCCGCTGATGTCGACGTCACCTACCTGTCGTCGGTCGCGGTGCTGTTTGTCTGCACTGGCAACAGCGCCCGATCACCGATCGCCGAGGCATTGCTGCGCCAGGCAACGCGCGGACAGGTAGAGGTGATCAGCGCCGGTAGTCGCCCGAAGCCACGGATGCACGAGCACGCGGTCAGCGTGCTCCGCGAGCAGTTCGACATCGACATCGGCGGTTGGCGGCCGCGTCACCTGGACAGCCTCGCCGGACGGCAGTTCGACGTCGTGGTCACCTTGTGCGACAAGGCGCGTGAGGCCTGCGTCGACTTTGCCAACTATCGCCGCTGGATCCATTGGAGCATTCCGGACCCGGCCTCGGCCGGTGACGACAAGGCAACGCGACGCACGTTTGCCCATACTGCGAGCGAGATCCACACCAGGGTCAGACATCTATTGCCGGTCCTGACAACCGAGCTCATCAACCGTTGACGGAGGTCCTCACCGTGGAGGAAGCAGATCAGTACGCCAGCGTCCGCTACCTGGTCGACGACGTCCAGGCCGCCGTGGACTACTACGTAACGCACTTCGGCTTCACACTCAACACCAACGCCGCGCCGGCGTTCGCCGACGTGGTCCGCGGACCGCTGCGGTTGCTGTTGTCCGGGCCCGCGAGCTCAGGTGCCCGGGCCACCCCCGGCGACATCGCGGGGCCTGGATACAACCGCATTCACCTAACCGTCGGCGACCTTGATGCGGAGGTTGACCGGCTCCGCGATGGCGGCGTTTCGTTCCTGAGCGGCGTGGTCTCCGGCCCGGGCGGCCGCCAGATTTTGGTGGCTGACCCTGCCGGAAACCTGATCGAACTGTTCGAACCTGCCGCGCGCGACCGGGGCCCTGCAGTTGGCTGAGCGGTCACGCCCTGCGACCACCGAGCTGCGCCGGCGACTGGGCGTATTCGACGCGGTCGTGATCGGGCTCGGGGCGATGATCGGCGCTGGCATTTTCAGCGCGTTGGCGCCGGCCGCCGCAGCTGCCGGCACTGGACTCCTGATCGGATTGGCGGTTGCGGCGGTAGTCGCCTACTGCAACGCGACATCGTCGGCACGCTTGGCCGCCCGCTATCCGGCGTCGGGTGGCACCTATGTCTACGGTCGGGAGCGGCTCGGTGAGTTCTGGGGGTATCTGGCCGGCTGGGGCTTCGTCGTCGGCAAGATCGCTTCCTGCGCCGCGATCGCGCTAACCGTCGGCGCCTACGTCTGGCCGAGCCAGGCGCACGCGGTCGCCGTTCTCGCCGTACTCGCCCTCACAGCGATCAACTACGTGGGGATCCAGAAATCCGCCTGGGTTACCCGGGCCATCGTCGCGGTCGTGCTGATCATTCTGGTGCTGGTCGTTGTCGCGGTGCTCGGATGGGGTGACCCACAGGCAGCGCGATTGGACGTCCGTGCAGACGCCACGGCCGGCGGTGTGCTCCAAGCCGCCGGTCTGCTGTTCTTCGCGTTCGCGGGCTACGCCCGCATCGCGACGCTGGGGGAGGAGGTACGCGATCCCGCGCGGACCATCCCTCGCGCTATTCCCCTTGCGCTTGGCATCACGCTGGTCGTCTACGCCGTGGTCGCGGTGGCGACCCTGGCCGTGCTCGGCGCACAGGGTCTGGCCTCCGCTACCGCGCCATTGTCCGATGCCGTCCGGCAGGCTGGCCTGGGTTGGCTCGAGCCCATCGTTCGCGCCGGCGCGGCAGTCGCTGCGCTCGGCTCGTTGCTGGCGCTGATCCTCGGAGTCTCCCGGACCACCTTCGCCATGGCGCGCGACGGCCACCTGCCGCGCACCATCGCCGCGGTCCACGAGCGTTTCGGTGTCCCGCACCACGCCGAGTTGCTCGTCGGCGCTGTCGTCGCGGTCCTGGCCGGTACCGCCGATCTCCGCTCGGCGATCGGGTTCTCGTCGTTCGCCGTGCTCGTGTACTACTCCATCGCGAACGCGTCGGCGTGGACACTGACCACGGCGGAGAACCGGCCGCCTCGAATCATCCCGATCGTCGGCCTCGCCGGTTGCCTCACGTTGGCCTTCGCTCTTCCCGTCACCTCAATCATCACGGGCGCTGCGGTGCTCGCCCTCGGCGCTGCCGCGTTCGCCATCCGCCGTTTCCTACGCCGTTAACCACTGGAGGTGCCGAGCGCGGTTCAGCTGCCTTCGTTGAAGAGGGCCACGTAGCGGGCGAGGTACAGCGGCCATCCCTGGTCGTGGCCGACGCCGTCGCTGACGGATTCCCAGCCAGGGCCGTGTCGATCGATGTGCCGGTGTTCGAGCTCTACCCGGGTGCGGGTCGGGGTTTCGGCGATGAACTGGACCTCGACCTCGCTGGTGTTGTCCGGGTCGGTCTCGACCTGCCAGGTCGGGCCGATGTCCCAGCTGAAGACGACCCGTGCGGGTGGTTCGAAGGCGAGGACGCGCGCCCAGCGGCACTCGCTGCCGTCGACGCCGCGGTCGTAGATGTGGCCGCCGACCTTCGGTTCGAACACGGTTTCGGCGATCTCCACGCCCAGCAGGTTGTGCTCCTTGGGTTTGAAGTCGCCGAACCGCTCGGTGAACACGTCGAAGGCACGCTCGATCGGGGCCTCGACGATGACCTGTCGGCGGACGATCGCGGGTGTTGCTTGCGTCATGACCTCTCCTCGGTTGGTTGTTCGGTGAAGTCCTGGTAGCCCTTGAGGGCCCGGTTCCAGAACGTGTCGAGCTGGTCGCGTAGGGCGGCCACGCCGGCGGGGTTGAGGCGGTAGACCCGCCGGGTGCCGGCCGCACGGTCGGTGACCAGGCCCGCGTCTTTGAGCACTTTTAGGTGCTGGGACACGGCCGGGCGGCTGATTGGCAGCTCGGCCGCGATCTCTCCGACGGCCCGGGGCTGGTCCGCCAGGCACGCGAGGATGGCGCGTCGGGTCGGGTCTCCCAGCGCGTCCCAGCCGTCACCGACTTGGTAAGTCTCCACGAACGGTAAGTTACAACTTACGCTTCTAGGAAGTCAACCACGCTGACGTCACTCTTAGGGCCGCTCGGTGAGCAGCACCCAGTTGAACGACTGCACCCCGCCGGCGGGCGTGTGGTGCTCGTTCCTGACGGCCTTCACCAGGTGAAAGCCTGGGAACTGGGCTGCTAGTTGGTCGATGGTGTGGCGGGCGGTGGGTAGGCCGGAGCACTGGGGCGGGCCGTCCTCGGCGAAGGCGCCGATCACGACGTGACCATCGGGGGCGAGCGCGCGTTGCAGGACCTGCCGGTAGCGGTCGCGGTCGGCCGGATTGGTGAGGAAGTGGAAGACCGCGCGGTCGTGCCACAGCTGGAATCGGCGGGTTGGTTGCCAGGTGAGCACGTCGCCCACGATCCAGTCGACGCGGTCTGCATCTGTGCCGAGCCGCTCGCGGCTGACCGCGAGGGCGTCGCCGGCGACATCGAGCGTGGTCACGTCGCTGTATCCGGCTTGGAGTAGTTGGTCGACGAGCACGCTCGCTCCCGCGCCGACGTCGATGATGGCGTCGTCTGCGGCTAGGCCGGCTTCGGTGATGGACACGAGTGACTGGTGAGCTGTGGGCTCGTACAGCTCACCTCGCAGGCGGACCGGGTTGCGTACACGTCCTCCCAGTGTGTGCAAACGTCTCGCACACCGCCAGCGTTGCACTGCTGGATGCCCGTGACCAGCAGGTGGAGGGACGCCGCGCGCATCTGCTTTTTGGCTAATCAGCTGGGCTCGTTCGACTGGTTGGCGGTGAACGGTCCGGTTGACTGCCACTGTGAGCCGTTCAGCAGTCGGGCTCGCACGGCGAGCCGCTGCAGGGCGGTGACGGCGGCGTCGTTGAGTTCTGCGCCGCTGTAGCCGACGTAGGCCACCAGGCCGGGTACCGGTTCCCAGGCGACGGTGCCGTTGCTGCCGAACACGGGCGACACGAAGGACGGCCGACCCAGAGACGTGCTGTCGGCCGGCGCATCGCCGCAGTAGATCGACGATGCTTTGGCAGCCTGCGCCGTGTTCAACACCACCGACCTGCTCACGGACGCCTTCGGTTCGTGGAGGTGGCCGGGCTTTTATCCGCCGCGCGAGCGAGCGCCGACTGTAGCCTGCTCGGGTGGATTCTGATGTGCGCGCCCACACCGCATCGCAGCCGCCTGAGGCTGTGGTGCGGGTACGCACCGCCGGCCTGGCAGTCACGCTCGCCGTAGTGCTTGCAGCGACGGCTGGTGTGTTCACCGGGCTCCTGATCTCACGCGACGGCTACAACGACGCCTCGGTGGAGGCAGGGTTCGCTCGCGACATGTCTTCACATCACGCCCAGGCAGTGGAGATGGGCATGCTCGCCCATGCCCGATCCGCTGACCCGGAGGTGCGCACGCTCGGTGGTGACATCGCGCTGACGCAGCACGGGCAGGTCGGCATCATGCAGACCTGGTTGCGCGACTGGAATCTGTCGCCGACGGGTGAGCAGCCGCGGATGGCATGGATGGGTCATGAGGACCATGCGTCGGGCGGGTTGATGCCGGGGATGGCTTCCAGCGAGGACCTCGCCCGGCTCCGTGAAGCGACCGGCGGCGACTTTGACGTGCTGTGGGCCCAGTTGATGTTGCGCCACCACCTCGGTGGGATCGTCATGGCCGAGGCGGCCTTGCGGCTCAGCGATGACAAGCAGCTCCAGTGGCTGGCCGGTGCGATGAAGTCCGGTCAGCAGTCCGAGATCGGTGCGCTCGAGGACGTGTTGCGTCGCAACGACGCCAAGCCTCAGTAGGGGCAGGTTGTCCAAGGTCCGCTCGGTCCGCGAAAGGCCGAACTCAAGGGATACTCGTTGACGCCAGGCTTGGAGTTGGCGGGCGCGTTTGTTGCCGGTGCCGTCGTGGCCGCTGTTGGCACACCGGCTGGAGTGTCGGGAGCAGTGTTCCTGCTTCCCGTGCAGATCACTGTCTTGGGCGTCAGCGGGCCAGCGGTCAGCGCGACCAATCTGCTGTTCAACATCATCTCCACGCCGCTGTCGCTGCGGCGACTCGCACGCCGTTCCGCCGACCTGGCTCGCATCCAGGCGCTGATCGCAGTCGGTGCTGTCGCCGCGGTTGGGGGCGCCCTCACCCGCGTCACCGTGCTGGCCGACCCGAGCACCTTTCGGCTCCTGATTGCCGTCGTCCTGTTGCCGGTGGGCATCCGGCTGCTCTGGCGCGCCGCCTCCACTCCGCCAACAACCGATCGCACCGCTGGTTCGAAGAGCGTCCCAGGGCTGGTCGCCCTCATCGTGGTCGGCGCAGCCGCGGCCGCGATCGGTGGCATCCTCGGCATCGGCGGCGGGTCACTGCTCGCCCCTGCTCTCGTCGCCTTCTGGCGCTATCCGGTCCGCCATGCGGCCACGCTCGGCCTGACGACCACCCTGACCACCTCAGTCGCGGGCCTGCTCGCGTACACCTTCTTCGACGCCGCCGACATCGGAGCAGCGCCAGCGGCACCGTTCTGGGACATCGGCATCGCCCTCGGACTCGGCGGGATCATCGGCGGGATGGTTGGCGCCACCGTGCAGACCCGGATCGACGAACGTGTTTTGGAAGCCGTACTTGGCCTACTCGCCGCCGCCACCGCGCTCTGCTACGTAGCTCGATCCTGACAACAGCGAGCATCAATGGGGTACGGGTGACCTCTGTTCGGCCGCTGGGGTGGACCGGCTCCAGGGAGGAGGCGTATCGCCCCTGGCGGGCAGTGGGGCGAGGCGGCTATTCCTGGCTGTTTAAAGGGCGCTGCCCGAAATGCCGTGCCTGCTTAGCTAGACCGCTGATCACGGTGTGGCGATGTGGGGTTACGAAGCGTGGGATCGTCGTGTATCACTGAGTGGTGGTTTACCGGGAGGCTCAGTTGGCCGTTGACTACGGCACGCTGACGACGGCGGCGCTGGTGGCCGGCCCGGATGGCTCGTGGACGCCATTGCTGGTGGATGGCGCGGAGACGATCTCGAGCGCTGTGACGGTCGGCAGTGACGGCGGCGTGGTTGCTGGCCCCGCCGCCTGGCGGTCCGTGCCAAATGGGTCTGGCGGGTTCGTAGCGGCTCCGCTTCGGTTGGGCCGGGATCGAGCCCTCGTCGGTGGCGTTGATGTCGCGGTAGCGGACCTGGTGGCAGCGACGTTGCGGTTGGTGGCGGACGCGGCCAGAGAGCGTGGTCCGGTCGGCGAGGTCCGGTTGGTGGTTCCGGCCGGGTGGGGCCCTCGCCAGCGCACATGGATGCGACAGGCGGCAGCGCGAGCCGGGCTAACGCAGGCGAGCCTCGTCGACGCTCCCGTCGTCGCGGCAGGGCACCTGATCAGCGTCGGGCGGCTGCGTGCGCTCGTTGGTGACTACGTTCTCGTTGTTGATCTGGGCGCCGGTTGTGAGGCGACCATCGTGCGGCGGACTCCGGCAGGATTCGAAGTTCTGTCAACGTTGGATGATCCGGACGCCGGGGGAGTCGCCGTTGACGACCTACTCGTCTCTCGGCTCGCTGCGACCCAATTGGACGTGTCGGCCTTGGCGCGTGTGCCAGATGTCGAATCGTCATTGGCACCGCACGTGGCGACGGTTAGCACTGATGCGGCCGCGCTGGCCGGGGTCAGGGCAGCGAAGGAAGCGTTGTCGACCGTTCCCGCCGTGACGGTGGGGAACCCGCCGTATCCGCCGACGGTGATGACGGCGGCGGCGATGGGTGTCTTGGCCAGTCCAGTGTGGGCGAAGGCAGCCACCCTGGCAGTCGAGGCCGTCGCCGCAGCTGACCTTGAACCGTCGAACCTGTCGGCGGTGCTGTGCGTTGGCGGGAACGCAAACCTGGTGGGCGCGGTCGGCGTCGTCGGCGGCGCGGTCGGCGCAACGCCAGTGGTGCCAGATGAGCCCGCTCGAGCCGCGTTATGGGGTGCTGCCGGCGCGACACCGACCAGCAGCGAGGTCGCCGAGTTTGCTGCGTGGGAGGTGGCAAGGACGCTGCTGCGACATGTGCCGGTGTTGCTTGTTGCGGGGCTGGCGTCGTTGTTGCTGTTCGCGCATTTCATCCAGACAGTCGAGCCGCGCAACGGCACTCCGCGTTATCCGGGTACGCACTACTACATCATCGCTACCTGGGGCGAGCTTGCGCTGTCGGCGGTGTGCGCGCTGATCGCTTGTCTGACCTTCGGGGTCAGCCTCGCCGCGTACTTGGCCGACGAGCGGCAGGTCCCGCTGACCGGGGTACGGGTCGTCGCTGGAATGGCGGGCGCGAGCCTGGGCGCGGTCACCGCGGCGGGCGCCTACTCCATTCTGGGCAGCTTTCTCTTGGCCGTCGGGTACGGCCCATTTCTCCGCTGGACACTATTGCCAATGCTGCCGGTCTTCGCCGTCCTGGGCGTCGCCGCGTTGATCGTGCGCCGCTACCAGGCACCGGTAAGCGGGTGGCTGCGTTGGCTGAGTTTTCCGGCCTGGTCGTTGGGTCTGGTCGCGGCCGGCATGGCCCTGCTCAGCTTCTGCCTCAACGCGGTCCACTGGCCAAACATCATCGTCTTCCTCGATCTCGGAACACGACTCGCTGGCGTGACGATCGGGATCGGGCTGACGCTGGCGGTCGTGTCCCGACCGCTTTTCCGGCTCCTTCTCGGTGTGCCGGTCACCGTGTTCTGCCTGCTGATCGCGGGCTGGCGCAGCGCAGGTCTGTTCGCAGTGATGTTCGCCCTCGCCGTAGCCGCCTGGCTCGCAGTGCGCATCTGGACTCTCATCCGCGAGCAGGGCGTTCCCGCCGGTCATGTCGGCTAACCGAACTGCGCCGGAACGCTCCTCCACCGATCCGTCGCTGGAGGATCAGCCGTGAGCGGAAGGATCCGACACCTCGCGGTTCTGCTGGTCGTCGTTCTCTTTCCCGGAGCGTCGCTGGCGTGGACAGCATCCAGGTGGTGGCCCCAGGTCCGTGTCACGCTCGCCGACCTGGTCGACCCGAGGATCACCGCCACAACCGTGTTCGTCGTGGCATGTGCCGCCGCGGCGGTGCTCTGGGCGATCCTGGCGGCGGCCCTAACCGTCGAGGTTGTAACGTCCATGACCCGGCCGGGGCCTGCGCGGCGATGTCGTCTACCCACCCCCTTCCAGGTCACGGTGAGTGCGCTTCTCGGCGCCTATGCGCTCACCCGGGCGGCCAACCCGGCCAGCTCACCGCCGGAATCGCACCGCGCGACCGTCGACTCCGCAGATGCGACTACGGCCGACGACCCGTCGCCGCTGGGCGAGCTCGGCGAACCGTCCTCGCGCGAGACTCCGCTCGGGCTGACGTTGCCCGACGGCAGCTGGCTCCCTGATCCGCTCGCCAACGCGATCACCGCCGCTGCGTCCGTCGTCTGGCAGCAACGCCGCCGCGACTACCAGCCCGACCCCGACGGCCGCACCCGCCACCTCGGCCTTGAACCTCTACCCCCGACCGTATCCGCCGTCTCCGCCGCGGCGGACGCGACCACAGACCCTTCCTCCGATGTCCGCTCCGGCACGCTGTTCACCCCTCGCGAACTCCCAGCCGGTGCCACCGGAATGACCGGGCCCGGCGCAGCCGACGCCGTCCGCGGCGTGATCGTCTCGCTGTTCCTGGACCCCGACGGCAGCGACACGGTCGTGTCCACCCGCGAGACCCTCGAGGCGCTGCTGATACCCGCCGTCGACGCGTCGACGATCCGCACGCTCGATCAGTTTCCGACCCTTGCGGGCGTAGACGAGCTAGCTGCTATGAACGGCTACGCCGGCGGGCTAACGCTGGTCGCGCTGGCACCGAGCGACCCCGAGTCGCGGCGGCGCCTGCGCGACCTGCTGACCGCCACCGGCGCTGTCGCGGTCCTGCTCGGCCAATGGGACAGAGACCGGACGTGGCACGTCGACACCGACGGACACGTGTACCCGGACCAGGTGGACAACGGGCTCATCGGAAGGCTGTGCACGCTGAAGCCGCAGGCCACCGCAGATCTGCTCCGGCTAGCTGCCGTAGCTCGTGGCACCGCACCGGAACACGCGCGTACCGCGCCGACGATCCGCTACACGCCACCACCTCGACCCGGGAGCAGCGACGCACAGCTCCGGCTGCGAATCCTGGGCAAGCCCGAGCTGCTCCACGAAAGTGACAGGATCACCGTTCGCCGCGCGGCCGCCTGGCCGCTGCTGGTCTACCTCGCCCAGCACCCGCATGGCGCCACCACCGCTCAGCTCGCCGCCGTCATCTGGCCCGGGGAGCGCACCCATGCCACCAGAGACCGGCTCTACACGACCGTCAGCGAGCTGCGTCGCAACACCGCCATCGGCGGGACCCAGCCTGTCGTCGAACGCGATGGCGACCACTATCGCCTCCATCCCGCGACCGACGTCGACGTCTGGCACCTCATGGACGCCATCGACCGCGCCGCACGGGCGACAACCGAGCAAGGCCGGATCACCGCGTGGACAGCCGTCACCAGCCTCTACCAGGGCGAGCTCGCCGAAGGCCACCGCTGGCCATGGATACAACCACACCGCGAACGCCTCCGTCGCGCTGCGATCGACTCCTATGTCGGCCTCGCCGACCACGCCGGCCCAACCACCGCTTTGCAGCTGCTCCAGCGGGCCGCCGCTGTCGACCCGCTCAACGTCTATCTGCCGGACCGCATCGCGGCCGTTCAGGCGAGTTGACCCGTCAGGTCGCTACCCCGTGCGCGCCGTTCGCCTGTGGACCTCCCAACCCACGGTCAAGCGCGAAGACGAGGACCTTCTATCCGTCGATGCCGACGACGGGAACGTCGGAGCTGCTCTCGTTGTCGGATTCGCCAGACGAAAATCGTGAGGTCGGCGGCTACACGTGAGGGCCGAGGATCGGCACGTCATACACCGACATGTCCCGCCGCGGTCTGACGAACTTGACCCGGTGCCGCCAGCGTGAGTGTTCGAACGCGGTATCGACGAGGATCTCAGCCACGACGTCGGGCTGGGTGGGCACGTATCGGAGCGGCTCCGGGCGCTCCCACGACCCTGACCATGACGCCGGCAGAGGCTGCGGCCACGGATGCTGCACTGGCGCAGCGCGGTGTTGGGCGATGGGTCGGGATAGTAGCGGCGCGAGTTCGGTCCGCTGTCCGTCGGTGAGGGGTGTGGATCGGCCGACATATCGTAGGCGTCCGCGGGTGTCGAGCCTGCCGACCAGGATGGTCTGCGGTGCTGACAGCCAGCCAGTGATTCCGGCGATGATCGCCTCAGTCGTGGAGCGGGTGCGATGTTTTCGCCAGCCGCGCTGGCCCGGCCGATAGGGGTGGTCCAACCGTTTCGCGACGACGCCCTCAATGCCGGTCTCGGTCCAGGTGTCGATCCACTCCGTCACCACGTCCAGGTCGGTCGTCTGCGGTGTCAGGACGACCTCGTTCGGCGCTCGAGCCAGGAGCTGCTCGAGACGGCGACGTCGTTCTCGCAGCGGCAGGCCGAGCAGGGACCGTTGCCCGTCGGCGAGAAGGTCGAAGGCCACGTAGTGGGCGGGCCAGCGACGCGCGTAGCGGTTTACGTGGCGTCCGGCGGAGATTCGCCGCTGGAGCAGCGCGAACGAGCTGCGTTCGCGGTCGTTGTCCCACACGAGAAGTTCACCGTCCAGGACTACACCGGGTGGGACAGCAGCTCGGATCGCGCGGGTGATCTCGGGGAAGTACGAACCGAGCGGCTTGACCGATCGGGACTGCAGGTCGACGCGGTTCTCGCGGCGGAACGCGACCGCCCGGAACCCGTCCCATTTCGGCTCGTACGCCCATTGGTTCCCAGTTGGTAGTTCAGCCGTCACCGCGATCATCGGGACGATTGGCGCGCTGAGCGGCACGGCCATACGCCCAGACTTCGCTGTGTCGGACGGTCACCGCAGGAGATCCAGCAGAACCGATCGTGGAAATCTCAGTGGTAGTCGATCGTCCGGCGCGGTGAGTCGCGTAGGCGCCAGTCCGATCGCGGGCCGGGCGTCCACCTGATCAGGTCGTCGATGAGTCTCCTCGCCGTCTCCTCGTCAAGATTGAGCCGTTTAACGCCAGTGGCTGTGTCGTTGCGGCGCCACCACCACACGCCCCAACGGCCGTCGTCGAGCTGGCCAAGGACGACATCTCGGCGGGCGACCTGCCACGAACCGTTCCACCACCGCTCGACGATCCGCACCGGTCGAGGATGGCTCGTACGGGTGTACTAATCAAATCCTCCGCCGTCGCCCGCGCTGGCGACAATCTCCCAGCTTGTTCCACACAAGGAGTGGGTGTCTGCCCGTGTGTGGCCGAAACTGCGGGGTGTTCCGCTCGGGATCGTGCGCGCGAACGCCCGGGCCCGGGAAGCCTGGCGAAGGTATACGAGACCGCGGCGCATCGACACGCAGCGCCGGCCGCGGCGCATCGGAAGACGCTCGGGCGGCACGAGGCGTGCCCCGCGCCTGACAGCCACGGCACCGCACCATCTCGCTGAAGTGCGTAAACCGTGTCCGCTGGAGGGCATCCCGGCTGATGATCGGGTGATGACGGACGTCGTGGAGATCCCGTGCGTCGATGGCCCGCTCAGCGGCCGCAGCGCCTGGGTGAGTCTCGACGACGACGGCAACCCGCCGACTGAGCTCGACCAGACCTGGCTGTGGACCGAGTACGGCAGCGAGCTCCTGGACGCCGACGTCGACGGCATCTACGCCCTCGAGCCCATCGCCGGCACCGGCCCGCCCTGGCGTTATCTCTGGCTCGCCAGACCCTTACCGCGCTGAAGGAGAAGGGGAGCAGCCGTCCGCCGTCGCCGGCGACAGCGCCAAGCCGAGGTTCCCGCGGCGGTTGTCTTCGCGTGCCGGCGGCGGCGCTGGAGCGGCTTAGGGCCCAGAGGCCGACGCGTCGCGGAACGAGCCCCGGGTCACCGGCGGCGCAGCTGCCCCCTGCGCGAGGTTGGCGACGGACCAATCTCGACTAACGGGTGGCGTGCGGCCCCGACGGGGACGCTGAATGGTGCGAGCGGGAAAAGATGAGGTCGCTCATCTCCGTGATCGGGTGGGGCCAAGGGTGTGGCGGGGTGACCTGGCGTTCGGCGTAGCTGCGGGGGGCGTAACTGTTGTCGATCCGATAACGGCGGAAACCGGCGGCGTGCATGGGTGCGGTCACGTCGCGCGGTGTGCGGCCTTGTCGGGCGAGTCGTTTGGGTGAGATTTCGATGGCGAGTTCGGCGTCGGGTCGAAGCCGGTGGAGGTGAGGTGAGAGTCCGTCCATAACGTCGGCCTCGGAGCCTTCGACGTCGATTTTGATGATGCGTGCGTTTTCGAGCTCTGTGGCGCTGAGGAGGTCGGGGAGAGATGCGGTCGGCGCGCTGAACGCGGCTGGCGGTTGCTTGCGGGGTCGGATGCTGGTCGTCCCGCCGAGGTTGTTCCTGTCCTTGATGTAGAAGGTCAGCTCGCCTGCGGCGGCGGAGACTGCACTGCTGACAACCCGTACGTTCTTGTAGCCGTTGGCCGTCGCTGTCTGCACCAGGGTGGCCGCGAGCCGGGGCGATGCTTCGATTGCGACGACCCGGCCAGACGGGCCAATCAATGATGCGGCCAGCAGGGAGAAGTGGCCGACGTTGGCACCGACGTCGATGAAATCGTCGCCTGGCCGCAACTGGCCGCAGATCCAGGCGGTCAGATTCGGTTCCCAGGTGCCGAACATGTAGAGGTAGCGCTGGATGAGGTCGCTGGTCGTGACCGGAATGCGCGCACCGTATCGGGTGCGGGCGATGGAGGTGATCGGGTGATGCATCAACCGCTTGTCGAGGACCTCGGCTGCCCGAGCGGTCGGCCACCACGCGGGGCCATGACGGACGCAGGCGCGCAGGAGTCGAGCAGGAACCACGTGGCTGCCTCCGGCTTGTCGGATCAGATGGGAAGGTCTCGGGATGTCATGAGCCCGCGCATCGCCTGGCCGATCAGGCCGCGCACTTGGCGGAGCGTCCCGGGTTAGAAGAGGCCGGGCTGTTCATCCACGCGGGCGGCCCGTGCCGGCACGGGGCTTCGAACGGTATCGAGGGTGGGGATCTGATCGGGCCAGAGCTCGGCGGTGAGGGAGCGCAGGAGGTAGCCGACGGCGACGGCATCCCAGAGCGCACGGTGCGGTTTGCTTCCGGGCGCTGCGGCGTTGACGAGCTCGGAAAGTCCAAAGTGGCTGATCAGGTCGGTGAGGGACCGTCTGCCGTCGCGGATGGCCTGTCGCGCCAGGGGAAGGGTGTCGATCAGCCCGGCCGGCTCCAGGTGCGGCAGGTGGTGGCGTAGGAGACGCCAGTCGACGTTGACGTTGTGCCCGAGAAGCCACCGGCCGTTGATCCTTTCGACCAGTGTCGGACCAAGGTCGCTCATCGTCGGGGCGTCCGCGAGCCTGTCGTCGGTCAGGCCGGGAGAGATCCAGGGTCGTCGAGGTATGGGCCGGCCGGGGTTGACCAAGGTGCTGAACGCTTGGTCTGGTGCCGGCTGGCCGTCGACGAGTGGCACGGCGGCGAGTTCGAGGATTGCTTCGCGGTCGCGGTCCTGCGCGCCGCTGCCTTCGAGGTCGAATGCGACGATCGGTGCGTTGTGCCAGGGCGCCGGTGCCATCTGCGTCATTCTCTCGTGCTCGTCTGTCAGTCGTCTTCGTACCGCGCCGCGTCCTCGAACTGAGCCCGGACGGCGGTCACGGCGGCGAGTTGGTCGGGGTCGGAGCTGTGTCCGGTCAAAGATCGGCCGTGGGCGTGCAGGTAGTGGGGTTGGTCGAGTTCCCAGATCTGGTGCCGGAGGGTGTGTTGGATGGCGTAGCGCCGCTGCTCGCCGAGGCCGTGGGTCCAGATATGGCCGGGCTCGATGACGAAGTCGCTGTCGTAGCCGAACAGGTTGAGCACGTCCTGCATGTCCGCGGGTTCGGGCTCGCGGTAGTCGGCCGCACAGCGGTCCCGTTGGGCGGCGGGGCAGATGTCGCAGATTTCCCTGACACCCCAGTGACCGTTGTAGTCCGGTGCTTGGTGGGCGTAGGCGACGCCGCATGAGGTTTTGCGAAACAGCGGAGTGTTGATGCCGCTGGCTTCCCAGGCGGCGACGACGTGGGCGTCGAGGTCGGCGGGCATGACCTTGCGGCGGGCGTAGTCGTCGCCGTAGGGGACCTCGACGCCGAGGTCGCGCAGGAAGTCGGCGTTTTGCGGCTTGTGGTAGTAGCCGGTGAAGACGATCGCGTCGACGGCCTGGCCGAGGTCAAGGACGCGGGCCATGGTCTCGGGCTGGTCGTTCCAGCCGGGCACGATCGGCCTCCAGTACAGGACCACGCCGGTCCGGGTCCGATGGGCGGCGGCGGTGCGGATCGACCGGACCGTGACTTCCGATTTCGCGATCGGCTCGACGCGCGGGTCTTGGATGCCGCTGTAGGTGAACAGCAGGGTGACCCGCACGTGCTCGAGCTGCTCGAGGGCGGCCATGTCGGCTTCGGTGACGTGGAAGCGGGTGATGACCAGGACGTGGTTGGTGTAGCCGCGGCTGTCCAGGGCCTGCAGTACCTGGAACAGGTGGGGTTTTACGCCGGGCAGGAACGGGTCGGTGGCCTTGTTGAACAGCTGAATCGGGGTGGTGTGCGGCCGGAACGCGTGGTGGCTGACGAGCATTTCGATGGCTTCGTCGGTGGGGCAGAGGAGGTGCGGGACCTTGACGTCGAAGTTGCCCCAGAAGTGGCGGACGCAGTAGCCGCAGTCCAGTGGGCAGCCGATGATGTGGTTGAGCGACAGCCCGGACTTGCGGTAGCCGACGATCAGCGCCATGTAAGGGTCGAGGGCGGCCTTGGCGGCGTCACCGAGCACGGGCAGCGTTCGGGGCCCGGGGTCCATGGGCAGCAGGTCGAGGGTCACGTGGGAGCTCCTTCCGCTGGGGTGGTGGCGGCACGGTTGAGCAGGTGAGCGCGGGCGTTGCCGTACCAGATGCCGAACTCGCGACGGGCGCCGACGGGATCGTCGGAGGTGTGGATGACGTTCGCGATCAGTCGCCGTTCGGCCCGCGCGCGGGCCAAGGAATCCGTCCCAAACCGTCCGCGGATCGTGTCGGTGCTGGCCTGCGCGGGGTCGAAGTGGCCGATCAGTCCGCGAAGCCGGACGGCAGCATCGGGGGCATGCGCGAGCGCGATTCCGGTGGGCTGGCCGACGTAGGTTCGGTGGACGTCCGCGTGTACGTCGACCCAGGTGAAGTCGGCGATGCGCGGCATGGTCAGCAGGTCGGCGTAGTGGGCGAAGATCTGGTCCGCGGTCGGATGCACGATCCGCCGGTCAACAATCGTGGCGTCGTTGCCGATGACGTCGAGGACTTGGTCGACGAGACGGCGGGCGACGCAGTCGGGTTTGAGCAACACCACCGACCACCGGGTCCAGTCGACGCTGGTCATGCTGTCACCGGTTCCGGCATCCGTGACGGCCACCGGTGGGTGACCAGCCACCGGTGGTCCGGGCGGAGCATCTCCAGCGCAGCGACGGTGACCCGCTGGCCGGGACAGTGAACGATCTGCCGGTAGACCTCGAACAGCGCGATCACTTGCGCCCAGTACGGATCGATGCCCACGCAGTCGTCGCGGTCGAAGCGGGCGTGGTCCCGGCGCAGGCGCTCCTCCCAACTGCCGATGTCGGCGAGGTCGATCCAGCTCGTCTTGGGCATCTGCACCCGCGGAAAGGTCGGACCGTCGGGTTCGGCGAGGATCGCGGCGACCTGGTCCAGGTGATTGACGTTGATGTGCATCGAACCGACGTGGTGCGCGTAGGTGCCTACCTCGACGTCGAGCTGCCGCGCGGCGAACTCCTGGATGAACGTGAACGCGAACGTGTCACCGAGCAGGCCTATGACCGCGTCGTTTCCGCGCATGAACGCCGACATGTGCAGCTCGCCTTCGCGGAGCATCAGTTGCAGGCCCAGCGTGCATGCCACATCGGGGTTGTCCGGGTCGACCAACTCGTCCGGCCGCATGATCAGCAGCGCGGCCCGCTTCGTGTCCGGGTCACGCCGCAGCAGAGCCATGACCCGGGTGAACTGGCTACGCCGGTCCTCGCCATCGGGCTGGAACAGTCGCGGACCGTATGCGGTGCCGGTCAGCCGCTCACCGTCCGCCGACAACGGTCGAAGGCTCGGCGCGTAATAGCCGATCATGTCCAGATCGTCGCGACCCATCAGGTACCACAACGCCTCCGCGTGGTTGAACACCACGTTCGCCTTCCGAGCCGCGATCAACGGCATCCGCACGACCGGATCCAGGAGCGTGAAACTGACGTTCGGTGTCTCGACAGCGGTCTTGGCCCGCGTGCTCGTGCGGTATCGAGGCGCCTCGAGGATGCCGGCGAGCACCGCCCGGTAGGCGTCAGTGAACCCGCGGAACGTCGGACCCGTGATCGTCGTCATCGCGGCTTCTCCATAGCGCTCAACACCGTCCGCGTCACCGCAGAACAGCGAAATGGTTCCAGGAAGGACAGACAGGTAGCGATGGTCGCGGCGTGCTCCCTCGTGCCGGCGATGCCTTGCAACCAGCCGATCCGCTCGAGCACCTCACGGCCGTCATTGACGATGAGTTCCTTCGGCACAAACGAGTGGGCGCCATACACATCCGCAGGGACAAGCGGTAGGCACCCCTCAAACAGCGACTCCCACCACCGCGACGTCATATGACCCACCTCGCGATACCGCGAAGGCAGCAGTAATACCGTCGCCAGGGCGCCGGCGTGGATCCGGGCAACATCGGCGAAGCCAGCGCGGCCAGAGAAGGTTAGGTGTGGCCAACGGCTGATGTGCGGCCATTTCCCCGCAACCTGATGACGCACCACTCGCGCAGCTGGTGCGAAGAACGTGTCGAAGTGGTCGTCGCGGTCGTACTGATTCCCGACATACACCAGCGGCGTAGCTCGGCGCCGGCGCGCCAGCAAAACAGGGTCAGCGCGATCCAGCGCCTCGTCCGGAACTGGGCAGGGGACATGATGAGCGCCGACCGTGTGCGCCAACGCGAACTCGCCAACCACCACGCCCGGCAACCGGCGCACCTCAGCGTCGGATGGAAGCTGACGGTCCAGATCCCAGATCAACAGAGTCGTCCGCGGCGCCGCCGCGTAGTGCCAAAGAAGCTCGGCTTGACGATGCAGGTCGCAGGTGTGGCCCGGCGTGCCGCACGAAGTGGTATTCCGGCCGGGAAGAGGCCACCGCCACTCCAACACGACCGTTTCGAGCGCAGGAAGACCCGATGGATTCCACACGAACCGATCAGTGAGATCCAGTCCCGCTTCCTCGAGGTCACGGTTCTTCTGAAGGAACACCATCTCGTGTTCGTCGCCTGCCAAGGCATCCACAAAGGACCGACGGAAGGCGCGGGCGCCGTCAGGAGTGTCAACGACTCCGGAGCCAAGGAATCCCCACATGCTGTAGCCGATTCGCACTTTTTCAGCCCTTCTGTGGTAGGGGCCGGCAAGGACAGTCCTGATCATGTGGTCTCAGCGTCCCGGGCTGTCTGGACGATCCGATGGTCAGCGCTGACGTAGACGGCTTTGCCCTGCTGGCCGGCAATGAGCCCTTCTGTGCGCAGAACCAGCATCGCGCTCGCGATCGTCTGGCGGCTGACGCTGTATCTCTCACACAAGACGCGACCGGTCGGCAGCGCGGCGCCCGGGGGAAGCTCGCCTGAGGTGATCTGCCGACGAATCTCGTCGGCAATATCGCTGTAGCTGTAGTAAACGCGAGGCATCGTTCATCCATAGGTCGTGTCAGTGCTGTGATCGGGCGGGCTGAGTAGGTCGCCGCCGATGAAGCCGCTGCACTCGAACGCAGCTGCCAGGTGCACCTGACAGCAGGGCGGACACCCATGCCCACGGGCAGTCGGGAGCGAGTCGTTAGGTGAGAAGAAGTTTGGATCCAGGCCAAGACGTGGGATAGCCAACGCAGTTCTGGACGTCGGACCTCACGGTTTACGCAGGTGGTCTGCAGCGAACGCGAACTCGTCGGCCGACGCGGCTCCCAGACAGAGTCCCCATGGGCCACAGCACCGAACGCCCACCGGCGGACCCGCGTGCCCTCTGCTGTCCGCCTCGTGACGTCTTTCGAAGCGTTGGGCTGCGAAGTCGGCGCAAGTAGCCAGCGGGATAGATCGCCGAAATCCGAGCCCATCGAGGTCCGGCCACGGCTCGAGATTTTCCGAAACCGCCGGATACGCACGGCCGCCTTGCCGGGCCTCCGGCGACTTGACCGTGCCGCACAGACCCACCGTTTGGCTGTCTGTCCACCTAACCAGGAGACGGCGCTCAGCTGCGTCGTCGATGAGCTCGGCTCAAGATGATGGGGCCCCGGAGGCCGAGACCTATGGACCGTACCTACCACGCGATGACCCGATGACAGTTGCGCCAAGGACGGCGGGCCAACCAGTCGCAATCGCCTGGTGACGCGACGCCGCAAGTTGCTTAGTTGAACACGAGCACGGAACACGGAACAGTCACCTCTTTGTATCGAGAGAAGCGTGCGCGTCGGCGCGTCGGCGCGTCGGCGCGTCGGCCACCGGCCCGCAAACCATGTCCGGGACCCGGAACAACCAGGCACGTGACGGATCAAGAGATCAAGCCATCTGCCGACTTGAGGGATGAGGTGCAGAAGCCCGCACAGAGCTCAGCGCATTGGTCTTCGCCTCCGGGTAGGCCTCGACGCAGCGGGTAGCAGCTCGCTCTGCCTGCGGCGGAGACTGACGGCGAACGCCTCCATCTGGTCGCCGTTGAAGCGCAATACAGGAGGGGCGTTTCCCGGCATCCGAACCTCCGCCCCGCCGTCGGGGGACATGACCATCCATGGAGGCCACCTACCGGCCTCGACCGCGGCCGCTAGGTCTGCCCATTCGTACGACGAGAACTCCAGAACGGGTCCCCTGGCGGCATCGGCGAAGTTCCGAACGAACCAGAATCCGTCGTTCGACAGGATCTCCCATCCGCCTGCCACGTCGAGGCCGGCGAGGCACGGCCTCATCCAGCGCACGAGGTGCCCCTAGTCTGAGTCGTGCAAGATCGCGACTGTGCAGTGGTGGCGACCGCAGACGCCAATGACGCTGTACAAGGGAGAAGCGGTGCGGCGGCCGGCGAAGTGCCGTGGGGGACGGCAGGGGCGGCCACTGGCACACCGGTTCCATAGATCGAGCTATCGGTGAAAGCGTCCTTGGGACCACAGCCGGAACGTTCCTTCTGGCCGTTAGCTAGTACCCGAGGCCCCGGTCCGGCATCGCAGCTGTGGTACATCTCGGTAGCCATGCTCTGCCTCCCGTCTGAGGGTCTGTTCCGCCGGGCTACTTGCCAGGCATCGAGGTTCCGCCTACAGCGCGGCGATCTCGCGATTAGCCACGTGCGTACCTTCAGCTCCCATTGACCAACATCCAGTCGCAAAGATCGAGTGGTTCCATGCGGACACCGACGTTGTCGGCATGGCCGAATGCTCCGGCAGCAATCCGAGAGCCGCTCAAGGTGCATCGACGGGCCGTACGACGGTGGACTAGGCACTCTTTTGAGATCGGCCGGTGTTGCGCCTGATCGACCCGATGAGCGAAAATCAAAATTTGCCATGACACTCCGCGCAATATCCCGAGGATGGCGCTAGGTGGGACAGGCTCCGAAGCCCCTGACGCCGACGCGGTCGGTCTTGGACTATGTCGGCGCACGGATCCGCCACCTCCGAACCGCGTGCGGTCTCTCACAGGCCGAACTCGGGGAGCAGCTGTTCGTTCACAGGGATCTTGTCCGGCGAATTGAGATCGCTGAGCGGATCCCCTCAAACGACTTCATCGCACGTTGCGACGTGGCGCTGCATGCGGACGGCTCCCTCACACAGCTGCTTCCCCTAATCCACCGGGAGCGACTACTACGCTCATATGCAGGCACGAAGGGGGAGTGCAGCGCATACCGCAGCAGCGCCGCAGATCGACCCGTGCTCGACTGGTTGATGGCTACACCCTCGACCGATCGGCGCCCAGCGGTCGACGACGACACCGTCACGACGGCTGTTGCGGCGTTAGCCAACCTCCGAAGTCAAGACCACGTGCATGGAGCAGGCGTCACCTACTCGAGGTTGGCTGAAACCTTGGATGGCCGTCTGTCGAGTCTTGCCGCGAACGCGCCACAGGTTGCGACCGGGATGCTCGAGTTGGCCGGTTACGACGCGGTTGACCTAGGCGTGGATGGCCTTGCCCAGCAGCACTACCTCCGAGCGCTGGCCCTCTTGACCAGGTCAGGCGACCGGGTCTACGGCGGCTACCTTGTTGCGGTCAGCTTGGCCCACCTGGCACTGCATTGCGGTGACCCGCAACAGGCACTCCGGCTCGCTACTGCCGGAATCCACGGGACCAACGACCACGCCTCCCCGGCGGTCAGAGCAGCTTTCCGCATCGTCCTCGCGCGGGCATACGCCCGCCTCGGTGACGAGGGCGCCTGCGCAGCAGCACTTCTCCAGGTCGACGCCGATCTCGCTCGAAGCCGACCAAGCGAAGAGCCAGCATGGATCCGCTACTTCGGCGAAGCAGACCTCGCTGATGAAAAGGCGCATTGCTTCTTTGACCTTGGCCGCTATCAGCTCGCGCACCGCGAAGCCGAGATCGCGCTGACGCTCTTGCCGCCGCATCGAGCCCGACGCATCAGCATCGACACCGCACTCCGGGCGGCCGCTCACGCAAGGGTCGGCGAACTCGAACAGGCCTGCGCCTTCGCTCGCTCCGCAGTCGACCACGCCGCCGGCCTGGTTTCGTTCCGCACGACACATCGCATCGCGCTCATGCTCGCCGAGCTGCAACCTAGTGCTGACGTTCCGGAAGTGCGCGAGATCGTCGACTACGCCCACACCACCCTCAAGCCACTCCCGGCGCCGGCGTAGCGGATCGCATTCGCGATAGGACGGCCTGGTAGGCGGCCAGTTCAGCCTCAACGGCGCTTCGTCGGGCGGCGGCAGAAAGATAGTGGCCGACCCCATCGAACTCAAGCAGGTCTACCAACAGGCCGTGATCTTGGACGGCGGCAGCCAGTCTCCTCACATCTGAGACCGGGGCGACATCGTCGGCGACACCGTGGATAAGCAGAACACCGCGTCGAACCTCGTCTGCTCTGACTGGGGAGGTCGCGGAAGCCAAGATCGTCGCGTGTGGACGTTGAAAACGTGGAGCTGTCGTTCGCCAACGTTGCGGATCGATGATCGCTGAGCGAGCGACTGCAAGGGCGAACGGACCGTCGTCGCATACGGCCTTGAGTGCGGTATAGCCGCCAGCACTGGATCCGGAAATGAACACGGCGCTGGTATGGACTCGACCGGCCTCGATGAGGTGAAGCGCGACGTTGCAGCAGTCTTCCACATCGACGTGTCCCCAGCCTCCGTCGAGCGCCTTACGGAACGATCGGCCGTAGCCGGTGCTGCCTCGATAGTCCACTTCGGCGACCGCAAACCCGCGGCTCGTGAAGAACTGAACCTCAGGGTTTAGTCGCAACTCGCTGTTGTACGTCGGGCCGGCGTGGGGTCGCACGATCAACGGCGGTTGCTTGCTGTCTTCCAAGGGCGGGTAAAAGAGCACGGTTGCCGTGGCATCGCCTGCGGCCACTCGCAGCACCTCCGGTACGGAGACCCTGGCTGGTTCCGGGCGAGCTGAGGAGCGTCGGATGACGTCCAGCGTGTTGCTGCCGTCGGTTGCGACCAAAGCGATCTCCGGCTCCCGTGTCGGCGAGGCGCCGATCAGGCCGACCCGGTCGCCGAGCGGTGCGAGGTATGGCTTGATCGTCGTATACGGGAGGTCGACGACGCGGCTTGTCAGGTCCGATTCGACGAGGACGAGCCTCTGTTCCGGTCCCGACTGAACTGTCAGGGCAATGCGGTCCCTCGGCAGCAGAACGTAGTTGGAATAGGTCGACTCCCATGGAGCCGTGGCACACTCGGCAGCCACTGGCGCGACTGCATCAACGTGGCCGTCGCGCCAGCGATAAAGGTTCCACCATCCCGACCCGTCCGAGATGAAATAAAGGGTTCCGTCAGGTCCCCAGGTCGGCTGGAGGGCCGACTCCTCAGGACTGCCGGCCACCCGCTGGGCCTGCTGGATGCGACCTCGGTTGGGTCGGTGGCCGATCCACACTTCGCTTGAATCCCATGGCATTACATCGCCAGCCCACTGGCTCCAGGCGATCCGAGTCCCAAGCGCACGTGGTGACGCCAGGAAGCCATCGGTGGTGTGGAGCGTTCCGTGTTCACCCACGAACGCGGTCAAGAGCCACAAGCTGGTCGCCGCTTTCGCGCTCGCGAACCGCTAGCACCTCGCCGTTGTCGTATTCAAGATCGCCGTACGTGAACGAGTCAGCGGTTTCTCCAGTCCCGACGACGCAACCTGTGGAGGCGTCTACAGCGACCAAGCCCTCGGATCCGAGGAACACGAATGGTCTACCGCCGTACGAGTGAAGTGAGCTCCCTATGCTCCCACCGCGGACGCCGTAGCCGACGAGCTGGCCTCGCTCCAGGCTAACGACAACGGACCTTCCTGTTGATGGTCGTTGTTCTAGCCAGCTCAGACGACCTCCACTACCAGTGAGCCAATCGAAGTCGGAGCCGGCTTCCACTAACAGTGGATCATCAGGCATGGTCACGTGCTCGATCGCCGGCCTGGCCTCATCCTCCATCGGTCGATCACAGCACACGGTGGCTGGGAAGACGAACGGTGCACGCCCCACGGAGGGGGCGAACAGCCGCCAATACTTGTCTAACCCGGGTGACGACGAGACCTCGGCGGTGGCACCGCGAGCCGGAGTACGGCGGACGTTGGAGCGCCCAGCCGAGCTACCCGGCTTTAGATCGTCAAGAGAGTTCCGCAGGTAGAGATGAAACCGCGGCGCCCGCACCGTCAGGAACATGCTCGCAGCCTCGCGCGCTCGTGTTAGGTGCTGTTAGATCCAGGCCCGTGCTCCCCTGTTCTCGGCTGGCTTGTGTCGTGGTGTCGTGGACGTGGAACCGAGGCCGTGATCGCTTCGGGCGCCCGAGTCCCCGGGAGTCTTCATGGTTCTTACGAGCCCGCGAACCCCCACCGTCGTCCCTGTCGCGACGTCGCAGTCACTGCCCGACGCGGTTGTTGAGCTCATTCAGAATCCTTTGACCCCTGGCACCCTGGCAGTCGCGGTCGTGGCCGTCATCTGCCTCTTAGCGCTGATGGTGGCTGTGATGGTGATTGGAAGCCTTGCTCACCGTCGGCGCCGAGTCCGTCGGGTTCGCTGGCGTCTTCCAGGGATCGCCCGCTCGCTGTCCGTGGCGCTGGTCGGCACCGCATCCGTCACCACGGTGGTGGGCGCGAGCGCCGCAGTCGTAGGAATTGCGGACGGGGACGCCGATCTGCAGCATGTTGATCGGTCGCCTGACGAAGCCGGCTGGTTTGCGACACCGGTCCTGGCTGGGGGCGTGGCCGTAGGTAGCGCGGAACCTGAGAGGTCAGCCGCGACCCTTGCTGCGGATCCGCCCCGCCCGGGCACCCGCAATGCGAACCTTCCCCGCTGGGCTCGGCACGCGCCAGGGGGCACTCATCGCGTTGTCGCAGGTGAGAACCTGTCGAGAATCGCCGCTCGACACCTGGGCAACCCAGACCGTTGGCCTGAGATCTACAGACTCAATCGGGGACATGTCCAGAGCAACGGCTACCGGCTCACCGATCCCGACGTGATCCACGTCGGATGGGTCCTTGCCCTGCCCTCGCGTGAGAAGGGTGCGATCACCGGTGCACCGACCGATCCTGATCGAGGTGACGGTGGCCCTCAACGTCCTACTCCTGGTGCGGCACCTGCCAGCACGCCCAGCCTTACACCGTCGTCGAGCCTGCCCGCTGTAGATGACGGTGTAGTCGCACCGTCGGTGTCCCCGGCCGTGACGTCACCCTCGGCCGGTCGGGCTGGACCATCCCCTTCATCGAGCTCTCCTACTGATTGCGCCGGCTCGCCCATGACGCCGGCGCCCGGCGCCGGCAACGGCTCCGTGGCCACGCCAGTCGGATGGATCACCGTCGCTGGTGGCGTGGTGGGTGTCGGTCTGGCCGCTGCCCTGATTTACAGCGTGCGTATGGTCTGGAAGCGACGTCGTCACCGCTTCCGGCCTGCCTCCATCACTAGCCCGATCCTGCAGGGCGCGGACCTGACCACACCCCTGGCGGCGTTGGCTCGGCTCCGGCATGGTCTGCGGCGGGCGGCACCGGACGTGCTCGACCAAAGCCCCGACCATGGCCCGACCGTCCATGAGTACGTCGCAGCGGATGTGAAGCCCTCGATTACGTCCTGGGGACCTAGCGGCGCCGAGCTTGCCGGCGTGGGCACACTCCCGGTCACCGTAGGTCTTGGGCTGAACGGCCCGGCAGCTCTAGATGCCGCCCGTGGCATCCTGGTCGCCGCTCTCACCGCCGGTGACCTTGGCGACTCGCGCGGTCAAGGCTGCGTCATCATCCCGTCCTCAACGTTGGCGACACTGCTCGGCGTCACGGCGGTCGACCTGCGTCCGATGCGGCGCCTGACCGTTGCCGAGACCTTCGCTGCCGCACTTGGCCTGCTCGAAGAGGAAATCATCCGGCGAAGCCGGATCGTCGCCGATCGCGAAGTCGTGACCGGTCACGCGCTGCGTGAAGAGTGGATCTTCGACGAACCGTTGCCGCAGTTGCTGCTCATCGCCGACGTCCCGGACCCCACGTGGCACACCAGGCTGGACGGCGCGATACGCCTCGGCCAGAGCGTCGACATCGGCGCTGTCCTGATCGGCGCGTGGCGCGACGGGACCACGCTGACCGTGGCACCGGACGGCACCACGCAGGGCGGCAACGGCGAGCACGTCGCCGTGCTCGACACCCCAACGACCGCCCAGGTCCTCGCCATGCTCGCCGAGGCACACGACGACCTCACCTCACCGGCGCCAGCCCCGAAGCTCCAACAATTTGCAACCGAGGCGCGCCCGCCCCGCGACCGCAACGACCACGCCCCGCGGGTGTTCGACACAGTCGTGCCGAGCCGACAGGTCGCCGACCCGCCCAGCCCGGCTGAACGCCAGCCAACGCCGCCGGCCGAAACCACTCCCACGCAGGTGAATGCCCGGGTGCTTGGCGAACCGGCCATCCTCGACAGAAGTGGCAGGCCGGTGCGCGGCCTGCGAGCCAAGAGCCTGGAGCTGTTCGTGTACCTGGTCGTTCACCGCGCCGGCGCCAACCTGGACGACATCATGGAAGCGCTCTGGCCTGACGTGACCGTATCCCGCGCCGCGGACCGCCTGTCCACCTGCGTCGCGAACCTGCGCACCACGATCCGGTCGATCGCCCAGACAGGCACCGAACGAGCCACGAACGCGACCAAGATCGAACCGGTGATCAACACCGGTGGCCGCTATCACCTCGACCCGAGGCTGCTGCAGGTCGACTGGTGGACCGTCCAGGATGCCTATGCCCAGGCCGCCACCGCCGACAACGAAGCCCGCCTGACCCACCTGCAGGCCGCGATCGGCGTGGTCACCGGCGGTCTGGCCGACGGAAGCGACTACGAATGGATCGACACCGACCGCGAGCACACCCGGCGGCGCCTGCTGACCATCTATGCCCAAGCCGGGGACCTCCAGATCGACAACCACCCAGACACCGCGCTCGCGCTCTACGACACCGCACGCGCGCTCGACCCACTCTGCGAGGACCTGGCGCGCCGAGCGATGCGGACCGCAGCGCGCCTCGGCGACGCTGCCGGTGTCCGTGACCGCCTAACCTCGCTCCGACGCGAACTCGACGACAACGGACTCGAGATCGACCCGGACACCGAGAAGCTCGCATCTACCCTGCTACGCGAAATGGCCCGGCCATGACCGAACCGCAACGGATGCCACCGCTGGACCGCCCCTTGCTCCGCGCTGACCAGGAGGGTGGCCCGGCATGATCGTCTCACTGGACCCCGAACTGCTGGCACGGCTGACGCGGCTCGATGACTCCCGGTCCAGCGCGCTGGCCGGCGAACTCGACCACGACCTGGCCGCGGCGGTGCGACGCACCGCGTTCATGCGACGTCTCTTCTACGCCGCGGTTCTCATCGTCGCCCTCTACGGGACAGTCACCGGCGCGGTGACCGCGTTCGACCTGCCGTGGTGGATCGCGATCGGTGGCATCTTCGCGTTAGAGCTCGGCGGTGTGACGTTCCTGTCCAACGCCGACGTCCGACGGCGGCTCGGCGAACACGCCGCCGCATCGCGGCTGCTCGGCGCGATCATCGCCGCTGCCGCAGCCGCGTTCAACCTCGCAACGCACGACGATCACCTACTCGGCGGCTTCTACGCCCTGATGAGCGTGCTCGGCTTCGTCAGTTGGTGGATCGATGTAGAAAACAAACGCCGCGACCTGCTGCGGGTTCGAGGACTGCTGCCCGCACCCAGCCCGCGATACCAGGCCTGGGCACACTGGATCCGCCACCCGATGATCACCGCCCAAGCCCGCAGCCTAAGCAGGGCATACCCGCAACTCGGACTGTATGGCTCGCTCGAAGCTGCGCTCATCACGCGTCGGCAACAGCGGCGCGACGCCGCACTCTCAGAAGTTCTGCGCGCCCGTATCCACGCCGCAGCAGGCAAACAAATAGCAGACATCGCCGTGCTCACCTACGACATGGACGAGGTCACACGCAGGCTCCGCGCGACCGCGGACTATGACAGCCTCACGGCGCTCGTCGCCAACGAACTTGCCGCCGAGCGCATCCTCCGCCGCGGCGACAACCAAGACACCGACCGTGCCCTCTTCGCGCGACGCGCCAATGAGTACGACCCGCCCACCATCGCGGGCGCCTACCCTGACGAACCCGTCGCTGGGGAACGCCGTGACAAAACCCGCGGTCCCGGCGAACCTTCGTCTCCGCACGACGATCTCGACCTCAGCGACTCCGCGACGGACGAGACACCGTACGGTCCGCTGATCGCCCTACGCGGCCCGCTTATGGCGGACGGCTCGACCACCAACGGCCAACCCGTGTCCCTTGCCCGCACCTTCGCGCGCAGCACACCACCAAACTCGCCGACCGCGGCTGTCGCCGTCACCCTCACGCAACCCGTCGCCAGCCGTCGCCCGAGTTCAGCGGACGCGCTGCCTGGCCCACACGCCACCACCATCTCCCGACCCTCCGCAGATCCCGGTCCCACCGCAGACGGGCGGGCACTCATCACCGTCATCGGCCAGCCAGGCATCTTCGATCCGGCCGGCGGCCGAATGCGGGGCGTGCGCGCCAAGAGCATCGAACTACTGGTCTTCCTGGTCATCCACCGCGCCGGGGCCCCACTCACCAAGATCCTCGACGCGGTGTGGCCGGACACCACCACGGAGAAGGCAAACCAGCGACTCTCGACCTGCGTCAGCAACCTGCGCACAACTCTGCGTTGCGCGTCACAAGGCATCCATCAGGAAGACCGCGACGGCATCGCCGACGGTCTACGACTCGAGCCCATCATCAACACCGGCGGTCACTACCACCTCAACCCAGCTGCCGTCGCCGTCGACTGGTGGCAGCTGCTCGACCAACGCAAAACCGGCACACCGACCGCTGCCGACACGGACGTCGACACGGCGCGTGCCCGCATCGCCGACGGCCACGACTACCCCTGGCTCGACACGAGACTCGGACACGACGACGCACTGATCGCGGCGCTGCCGCAGCTGACGGTGCACCCTGTGGCATCCTGAGTATTCGAACGGATGTCCGAAGGGGGGATCGCCATGACGGGACCAGCTTGGCTGCCGGCCGCGGTCGAGGTCTGCTGCGGCGAAGGCGGGTCATGGGCGCGTCCCGGCGAGGCATTCGTCACCGGCTGTCAGCTCTGCAAGAGGTCGCCTTCCTACTGGCAACGCGGCCGCACCGCGCCCTACGCCGTGAGCGCACTCGGCAGCAACGTCGATCAGGCGGCGCTCGACGCACGGCTCGCCAAGATTGTCGCAGACGAGACATGGCCAGAGGACCTGCGCGCCGAGGCCGAACTCGCCGCCGAGGACGGGCTCGAAATCCAGGAGCTGACCGACGACGCGATCGTGACCGCCCTCAACAGGCGGATCGTGGAACGCGACGCCGACCGTCCGGTCCGCCGGTGAAACAGCCAACAGCGGTCGAGGTCGCCCAGCTCCTCGGGGCGGATCTGACCGCCCTGCCGCTGGCCCACACTGCCGACGTTGCTGCTGCCGAAGCCGGTGTCGCCGCCCGGGATTCGCTGCCGTGTATCGGCTGCGGCGCGCCCGGCAAGGTGATGCTCGTCGCGAGAACGCCCCTCGGGAACCGATGGGTCGATGTCTGCTACAGCTGCTTCGCCCTGACCGCAGCCCGACGTTAGCCGCTCAAAACACCCGCTTGAACGGCTTGTGGTGGCAGTGCGGATCCAGGCGAACCGAAGCCACAGCCTGTTCGTCGGTGACGCGGCCGAAGCCAGCCAACATCGTCGAGCGGGATTTCTGCGCCAGGCAGAGCGGCTAAGGGTGGTGGATGGACTTGCCGGTAGGCCGCCCATCGGGCCGAACAGCACCGTGCCGGTGACGGCACCTCAACTCGAGGTCGAAGTCGGCCGCACCGTCGAAGATCCGGTCCACGCCGGTCGTACTGGAGATCATTGGGAAGACCGCCAGCACCTCGATGGTGTCGATCAGGTCGGCGTTGAGCAGCGCCCGGTCGAGCATCAAGCACCCGTGGGAGCGCTGCGCAAGCCGGACTCAATGGTGGATTCGCCGTTGTGGTTGGCGAAGCCGTCGAGCGGCGAGAAGATCTTGAAGGTCCGCCTGATGGTCAAGGTGACTCTTCGCGGGAAGTTGGTCGCGCTGCGGGCCTAGCTCAACCGGTAGAGCAGTGGACTTTTAATCCACAGCCTCATTCAATGCCCAATGCGCTGATCTTTAGAAACGTGCCACTGGATCATCCAGTGTGGACCTGCGACGCTCCTAGGCGTCTCGCGTGTTCGTGCCTTGTCGACGTACGCCCTGGTCAGCGTGGGTCCGGCTGCGTCCGGACGGGTCCTCGAGCAAGTCGAGTCCGAAATCGAACTTGAGGTTGGCCGATGTTCCACGCGCCGCTGCCACGGCGAGGGTGTGCCCGAAGTCGAGTGCGGATTGTCCTGCGGGCGGCTTCATCCATCTCAGGCACACGCGCGTGCACGGACAAGTGCCTTGAACCTCGCTGGTTGGCGGTGCGGCCCGCAATGATGCGGGCCGCATTCGCCGTTCACCCACCCCCTTCCAAGTCCCCATGAGTAGGAGACGGGCCGAGAGTGGATTGCTCAGTGGAGTTGTCGGCCTCCGGGACCGGGGTTTGCTTTAGGCGTAGGGTTATCCCGCGTCTTGTCTTTCGAAGTTCCAACTCGAGGTGGTGTTTGCTGTTTAGGGCCTTCCTTGCGATTACCCACGTCATCAGCATTGAACCGAGCCCGAGAATGGTCGAAGTAGCCGGGAGAACCCATAGAGTCGGGTCTCCCAGCACGCGGCCCTACCGGCGCCGTCTCATCAAGGTTTTCCTCCGCATGCGTAGCTTGTACAATTGCGAGGCTGGCGGTGAACCCTTTTTGAGGTGATCGCTACCATTCTCTCGGTTGACAAGGGGATTGTTTCGCCCCAGGCGAGCCGATGTTTACAGATTGTATTAGCACCTTTGGGCAAGCAAGGAAGCCCTTTGGCGCCTAAGAAGGTCACGACGGAAAAGCCGTGAGTTGTCCGAAATAGTACCCCCCGCTTGCCGGGAAGTCGTTGACAGTAGGTGGGTTGCTACCGTTTTGTGATGATCCATCGGAGGCACACCAGACTGTGATGACCGGTCGCGCGCGGGCGGTCGTGGCGTTATGAAGATGCAGGGTGGCCTGCGGTGCCTTCGTGAGTTGCCCCGATTCGGACGCTTCTGGTGAGCTGATCATGCCGCGGTTACGTTGCTGGCGTCGCGGCCCTCCGCCAGCGGGGACAGGCCGCCAAGGACCGGGGCGCGGCGACCTCGTACAGCGGTGCCCCGACCTGGACTCCGGCCGCAGCTCGGCCATGTACGCGCGGCGGCCGTATCTGCCCAGGGGCCATCTGGTGGATGCCGCTGGTCCGCCTGGGCGCGGCTACACCTCCCACCTTGGTCGTCGCGCTCCAGCGTGCAGGACTGCCGGTGGATGGCGTGTTCACGGACGTAGCCGAACGGAGGCGGTCGCTGCCAATTTCCTTCGTCCGCTGTCGCGCTTGAATCCGGAGCAAATCCGCCAATCGTTTTGCTTGTCGAAGTTCTGCGGCGCAGTGGCGCCTGCACGCCCTCGACGCACTCGATCAGGCGGTCGACGGCCGCGACGCCCGACCACTGCACGAGGTCGTCACCAACAGCGGTTTCTTTGATCACACCATAATGGACATTACGTGCGGACTTCCTGCCGAGCTGCCCGGGTCGGGGAAGACGACGCTGGCGAAGCGGCTGGCCGACGAGCGGGCCGGCGCGAGCAGCCACCGTCGGCCTCGACAAGGCTCGCGGCGATGGCCGCCTAAGCCCGGGCCAAGGTCGGCACCGTGCGGACGCGAACCCTCGATCGGGTGGCACCGCCGGCCTCGACGTTGCGACACAGGAGCTGCTGCAGCAGGATCGACGCTGATCTACCGACGGCGGTAATCCGTTCGATTCTCCGTAGAAGCTGGCCGCCGGGTGGGGACAACGGAGGTCGCGATGCAGCGCATCAGCAGGGCCGTTGCGATCGTGCTGGTTGGCTTGGCTATTGGCCTCCTAGGGAACGTGGTTGCCGACTGGATTCAGGTTCCAAACCGTTGGAGACCGTGGATCGTCCTGATGCTGGTTGGCCTCGTCCTCGCAGCCGTCGGTGCCGAGTTGATCACTGACCGACGCCAGAGCGACCAGCCGTCGATCGATGACGCGCTGTCGAACCTCGCCGATGTGGTTAGGCGACAGTGCTGGCAGACAGAACGACAGTTGCGAGTCGATGGCGCCCCCGCCATGCCTATCCGGGTCAGATGGATCTCAGAGCAGGAAACTGCTGGCTCATTAAGAGACCTTCCAAGCACTTTGGACGCGAAAACGGCGGGGCTAGATCAGATAGTTAAAGAATACGCTCGTATCAGATCAGGTCGCCTTGTGATAGTGGGAGAAGCGGGCTCCGGAAAAACTGTTCTTGCGCTTCGCTTTGCAATTGACTATCTCTCACAGGGGGCCCAAGGCCCTGTTCCGTTAATTTTCAATGTCGGCTCTTGGAACCCACTGGTCATGGGACTCGAAGAGTTTCTATCGGCGGTGCTCGTCCGAGATTATCGCACAATCGCTGCACGCACTCATGGCGATGAACTGATGGCAGATGTTCTAGTCCAAGGCAGGGGAATCCTACCTATACTCGACGGCTTCGACGAGATTGAGGAGCATCTCCAGAGCGCGGCACTACTTCAGCTCAACTCTTTCGCTGCGCCAATGCTCGTTACAAGTCGCCCCGATGAATTCTTTCGCGCCGTGGCCGAGGTCGGTGCCGTTAGCGCCGCTGCTGTTATCTCGATCGACTCGCTCTCCCCTGACGGTGTTGAGACATACGTAGGCGGGCCAATAGCTGGCGGCGAGATCGACACAGGTTGGTCAGTCGTCATAGAGCGTATAGGCCGGACCGATCCAATGGCACGGAAGCTCGCCGCTGTCCTTTCCAATGCCCTCATGCTCTCATTGGCGCGAACTGCCTACGGTCGCACGCCGCGCTCAGACCCAAGAGAGCTTCTAAAGCTTGCAGGCCTCCCGTCTATCATGCATATCGAGGAGGCTCTGATGGCAGCGCTAATACCAAGCGTCTATGGGCCACACGCACGACGCCCATCCAAAAGTCTCACTGGCCGACGGCATAGGTGGTCGAATACTGACGCAGAGCGTTGGCTTGGATTTCTCGCCTCACGACTCGACGACTTGGGCGTGCAGGACATTGCCTGGTGGGAATTAGTGAAACACCCTTATCTCGCGCCAGACCCTCTCCCGCCTACGAAGATCCAACGGGCTGCCGGCCTAGGACATTCCCTTAGAATGGCTCGTCGGACTTGGTTGCAGCATTTGTTGCTCGGCTACCTAATTATGGGGGAAATCGGATATGTTCTGGTTAGGTTTCTGGTTCCCGCTGCGCCCTACCCGCCCCCTCCTTTGCCCCTAGCGCTTTGGATTGTGGTCGGCATCTTCCTGCTAGTCCTAATGACCGTGATCGAACTTTTTGCATATGTTGGCGGGTGGGGTGTCTGGCTCGCAAAGGTCCGATTCGCATACCCGTTGACAGGTCGGCTTCCTTGGGCATTGATCCGGTTTCTTGAGGACGCTTGTGATCGAGGGGTCCTCCATCGTTCAGGCGCGGTCTATCGGTTCCGGCATGCGCGCCTACAAGACTGGCTGGCGCGTTCCTATAGGGCCGAACACTGGTGGGCCCGGCATACCCATGAGGCTGCCCTAGCGGAGCGGGCCCGACCGTCCGAGCCGGTCTAAGGTCCGGGCGGGACAACTCGGTATGTCGGAGGAGTTCACTTTACGACGGAACTAGAACCGAAGCCTCAGTCGTGGTGTTCCTGGGGGTTGGCGGCGTGGATGCTCTCATAACCAGGGACGAGCCGCGGAATCAGTCGAAGTCAGGCGACCGTTCTCGCGGTCCAAAGCCGAACATCCGTAACACCATAAGGACTGTTGTCGACGGCTAGGAGAAGCAGTCTGTCAGGCCACGGCGCCGGGAGGCTGCCTCTGCACTCCTAGCCGCCCGGAGACTTCAACCGTCTGCGTTGAAACCGGCGGGCACCTCTAGCGCGAACACTCCAGAAACCTTCGCGATGAGTCGGCGAACCTCCAGCGCGATCTTCAGGACGGGTGTTGTTACGGTGTTGGTTGCGAGTTCGCGCTCGGACTTGGCACGGAGCACCGGCCAGAGGATGTCGGCAAGGGCCACCTTGTCTTTCGGGGCCTTGATACGCCCGAGTGGCGCGTCGATGTCGAGGTGCAGGCGCCGTGCGTCCTGCAGGTATTCACGAAGGCTCTTTTCCCACGCCGGCGACGTCGTGTCGCCGGCGCCACGGCTCAGGGCGAGTTGTGCGATGGCCGGGACGAGTTCGTCGTCGGTGAAGTTGGCGAGCTCATATTTATGGTCGCCCCAAGCGTGCACCGAGACCAGAGTGTCGAGGTCCTCCTGACTGATGTCGGCGTCCTGGTACTGCACCTCCTCGCGGATCGCCCTTTGTAGGTTGCGCCGTTGCTCGGCCCGGTGTGCTGCGGTAGCGAAATGGTTCTCGGGGTCCATGGCGACCACGAGCGCGGTTGGGGAGGCGTCGAGAAGCCAGCGGTCGCCTATTCTCCGGCCGATGCGTGGTGTGATCCCGTAGCGGGCTATCAGGTGGGCGTTGACCTTGGAGCTGCGACACGCCTGGATCCGCACCTGTTGTGGCTGGTTGAGGCCCAGTTCAGCCATTAGCCGTGGCACGTGGCGTTGTTCGGTCTTTCCCTCGAGGAGGAGTATCACCCGCGGATGAGGCGACAGGCCCAGCTCTGCGAGCGCCCGCTCGAGGGTTTCCGCTTCAGGGTATTGCGGTGTGAGACGGTCATGCTGCGGCGCATGCCACGTCGAGCCAGTCAGGTCGGGCAGCGGTTCAAGCACGCCCTTACCAGCGAGATCCTCGTGAGCGCGCAAGAGGAGCTCGGCGGCTACCCGGCGCCACATGCAGTCCAGCGGTTCACCGCGCATCTTTGACCATCCCGCGTAGCTGGCGTACCGCAGCAGTTTGACCCATCGCCTCATCGGATCGTCGCTTTGCGCCGACAGCAGTAGCACATCGGCCGCGCCCTGCAGATCCGTCGCCGCGAAGCCGGCCGAGCTCAGCAGTTCTTGGGGGTCGGCGTCGGCGCCGGCTAGTCGGATCCTGTCCTCATCGATGCCCGACGGGAACCTGAACCGGCCCAGGACTGCAGGCAAGTAGCGTGGTGCCAACGCTGCGAGAGCGAGGGTCAAGCGTCGGTCGCGCGCGGTGCGCGGCCCGTGCGGCCCGGCCCGCCAACCGGCGGCGATTGCTCGATATTCATCGACCACATGCTCGAGGTCGAAGAGCTGCCACGAGGAGTAGACGAAGCCGTTCCACCATCGGTCAGGTGGGGCATCAGAGGGCCTTCGATACGGCCAGGCCACCGAGTAGCCTTCGTCAGCCGGGTCACGGAGCCGTCCTTCGGCCGCCGCGAGGACGACCCAGCTCCGGATGCTCCCACCATCGTCAGCCTCCACGCGCATACGACGACCTGCAACAGGCGTGTCGCTCACTCGGTACAACGGCAGCAAAAGCCTGTGCTCGTGAAGCCTCTGCAAGAGATCAATGCTGACGTCGTACCCGCGATCCTTGGCCTGCGCGATGAACTTCTCAGTGGTCAGTAAATCGTCCTGAGAGAAGGCAAACGGTATCCCGAGTAGCGCCAAAGAAGATCCTGGTCGCGGCGGCTCAGCCAGCTGCGGTTCCACCACGCATCACCTCCTCATGCCGCGACAGCGTCACATCTCGAACCAGCTGGATATACGTGGCTTCTGCTTGCACGACGCTCCCACAGGAGGCGGCTACGTGACCAGTTCGGCGCCGAAATGGTGTTCGTTCGGGCTTCAACCGTCGGCTCGCTTGCCGGTAGTTCGGGAGGCGACGCCGTCCTGCGCCACAATCGCTGACCGAGTATGGACGCGGAGGAAGTCCCTTCGCTGCCCGTCTCTTCCTACACGATCCACCACGCCGGCACGTAGATGGACGCTACGAGCGGGTTATCAACGGAACGCTCAGGGCGGCCCGTCGTATCGCCGCTTCAGCCAGCGAGTGCCTGACTTCAGCAGGTCGTACACACGGCGCTGCCAAGGACACCGCTAAGCGCGGCGAGCCCGGCCCACGCCAGGACGTCACGGATCTAAGACACGTCGTCTCACCCGTGGCATCTCCTCTCCTGGCCCTTAACGCGGGGGCTGTGCGCGTTCGAGCCTTGCCATGACGAATCGTACGATGCCGACGCAAACCAACCTAGCGACGTCTTGGCCGGGTAAATCTAGGTGGTGTCGTTGCGACGCTTTCTAGGCAAGGCTCGAGCCACACCTACCAGTTGACGGACGATGTAGGTTCCGCAGGAGCCGATGCACTATAAGAACCCTTATGTCACGTCCGTCCGTAGCCCGCAATGGCGCGTCGGTTGGGGAAGCGCGCCGCCACGGTTTCCCGCCTTGTGGAT
Source organism: Asanoa ferruginea (assembly GCF_003387075.1). NCBI lineage: Bacteria > Bacillati > Actinomycetota > Actinomycetes > Micromonosporales > Micromonosporaceae > Asanoa > Asanoa ferruginea. The sequence goes on along the minus strand of NZ_QUMQ01000001.1, from coordinate 7,413,722 downwards.
GTCCTGCGCATGGGTGGTCGACCGGGATTTACAGCGTCGGGCCAGCTGAAACTGCAGACGAGTCGATCGCGGTTCAGCCGCAGCGACCTCCAAGACCCAAGGCCGAGCCACCGCATGATCCCGCGGGTCCACGGAGCCGCTCGCTGCCGCAGAGCCGGTCGCGGCGGCGCGAACCACGTTGGGGGGCCAACGATCGCCCCCGTGCGTAACGGCAGATCGTCGGGACCCGCCGGTGAACTGGCGGACGCGGCAGGCTTCATTCGCAAGCGTGTAAGACGACTGTTTCCCGCTGTCCGTCTTTGTTGTGCGTTGTCAAGACTCGTAACAAGCTCTTTCCCGAGAAGTCGAGTTGGGCTGATCGTTTGAGGGACAACGTTCGTGTCGTCAACTGGTGCCAGAGTTTCGAATAGCGGGCGCCCGGCGCCGGAGAGGATCTCGAGAATGCTTAACGAAGTCGCGTTGTTGGTGGTGTTGATGGCTGCGATCTTAACTGGAGCTCTGGTGATCACTTATGTGTGGTCACCGAACGCCGGTCAACGTGATCGAGCGCGCGAGATGACGCTTGTCCTGCTCCATCGCCTCTCGGAGCGCCGCGGTCGGGTGTGGTTAGGCGTTGCCCCCGGTCCGAACCGAGCAACCGAACACGCCGAGGACAGTGAATGATCCAATATGCGCCGAGGCCACGCGCCAGTTGATGTTCCCGCATTCCGTTTGGCTTGGGAGTTGCGGGCGTGAAAGGCATAGGGTCTGCAGGCGAAGGCCTAGGAAACGACTTGGAACATGTTGTGGTTCGCGACCGAAGGGTGCATGACGTGGCTCGAGGCGAAACAGCGCAGCCTGGTGGACCGCTGTTCGAAGAGGTGCGCGCCCTGTATCGCAGTGCAGGTGAGCCGAGTACGAGGGCTATCGCCCGCGGGCTCGGGACCGGGGTGCTGAGTCACACGACTGTTCACGCGGTACTTAGCGGCAACCGCGTTCCGCGCTGGGATCCGCTGAAGCAGGTTGTCGGATACCTTGGCGGCGACGTAGAGCGGTTCCATCGCCTCTGGCTGGAAGCTAGAAGAGCGGAAGATCCACCGTCGACCCGCGGCGTGCTCGTCGCCGAGAGACCTGCCCCCCTCGTCGGGAGAGCAATCGAGCTCGACACTGCCCGCCGTTGGGTGACCGACCTGAACCTCGGACGAGGTCGTGTCGTTTTGATCGAGGGCGAGCCGGGCATTGGCAAGTCAGCCCTCGCCAGAGCCATCGCCTCGGAAGCGTCGGCCGTGAGCTACGCTATTTGGGCCACCTGCGAGGAACTGAACCAGGCGTTCTCGCTACTGCCGTTGCTGGACGCGCTACGCCTTCAGACCCCAAGGGCTGCGGCGGGCCAGCCCAGCAGGGCTGAGCTGCTACGGGCCAATCCGACCGTCGGTGGCCAGCCTGACGCCGTTTCCGCCGCTCTGAACCAACTACTGACGCAGGTGGAAGAACTGTGCACGGTAGCCCCAGTGACCTTGGTTGTGGACGATCTACAGTGGGCTGACCCGAGCACAGTGACGGCAGTCAGTCTTCTATCCCGGTCAGTGCCTCGGCTCCCGCTACTGCTTGTTGGGATCGTTCGGCCGGTACCCCTTCGCGACGACCTCAGCGCGCTTCGGCGGATGCTGCAGACTCCGCCCCTCGTCCTGCGAGGCCTTGGAAAAGCAGACGTCGCAGAGCTGGTCGGCGCCAGAGCCGGCGACGTCCCTGGCGAGGCGCTGCTCCGCATCGCCGCGGGTGCCGGTGGCAATCCCTTCTATATCACCGAATTGGTCGAAGCGCTCTCCCGCAGCGGAGCGTTGATCCGCGATCAAGGTCGAGTCGAAGTTGTTGAAGAGCGTGTCCCAGCTTCACTTGCCGCAGCGTTGGCGAACCGTATTGAGTACTTGCCTCAACCCGTACTCGAGGTACTCCGCATCGCTGCGCTCTTGGGGCTGCGGATCTCGATACCAGAACTAGCAGCAGTTTCTGAGCGGCAGGTAACCGATCTTCTGCCAGACCTGGAAGAGGCAATACGGGCAGGGTTCTTCCTCGATACAGGCCCTGAGCTGACATTTCGACATCCGTTGCTACGCGCGTCGCTGTACGAGAGCCGTCCAGTTCCGATACGCGCAGCCCTGCACCGCGACGCGGCCCGAGCCCTTGCCGACTCTGGCGCGGCTGCGGGACGGGTAGCCCGACAACTACTCCCCGCACTAGACCTTGGCGGATGGGATACCCCTGTCGACTCATGGATTGTGCCGTGGCTTGTTGGCGTCGGTAACCAGCTCATAGCAAACGCGCCCGACACGGCGGTCCAACTCCTTAGATGGGCCTTGACCGCGAGATCACAGGAACCCGGCACACGAGATGAGTTGACCTGCCGGCTCGCCCACGCTTTGTTCGTGGTGGGAGATTCGGCTGGCGCGGCGAAAGTGGCATCTGCGGGTCTCGCAACCGCCACGCGGCCTGACGCTATCGTCGACCTACAATGGACACTAACCCAAAGTCGCGCGGCCGAGGGAAACCCCGAAGAGACGCTCCCAGTGCTCACCCGGGGCTTGACACTTCCAGGCGTTACACAGGTTCACCGGGCTCGCCTGCTGGTTCTCATCGCCAGGGTCCACCGCGCATGTGGCAGGCCTGAGGCAGCGGAGCAATGCGCGAACGAAGCTCTCGCTACGGCCACGGAGGTAGGCGATCGTTGGGCCTCGGGTTGGGCGCTGTTCACGATGGCTGTGCTTTGCGGAATGCGAGGCGACTCGCGTGACGCACTCTCACTGATAGACCGTGCGTTGATCGTCGTTGACGCTGATAGCGGACTTGCCGAGCTGGAAATGTTGCTACATGTCAACAGATCGTTGGCTCTGGGCACCCTGAATCGGTACGACGAAGCGATCACCGCTGCCGAACGTGGCAGGCGGATGGCCGATCGCGCGGGCAACGTCCTTCGGTGCGGCCAGGCCCAGAGCGCTTTAGCTGAGCTGCATTTCCACGCGGGTCAGTGGGACGACGCGCTAGCCGAGGTCGATGTCGAGTCAATAAGGGGCGCGGATCCCATCTCTGTGTGCTTGCGCTACGGAATCGCCGCGGTCGTCGGGCTCCATCGCGGCGACCGAACGGCTGGTGAACGTCTCGAGGACGCGGCACCACACGCCGAGCGGCTCACGGGACGGTTAGTCGGACCGCTTGTGCTGGCAAGGTCGGTCGAACGGGAGCAGGCAGGACTCCCGGCTGAGGCGCTCTCGGCGCTAGTTGACGGACCATCCGGGTGGGAGGTGGATGTGATCGAAGCTGCGGAGCTACTCCCGGATGTGGTCCGTCTCGCCGTCACGGTCGGCGACCACGGCACGGCGCAGCTGTTCGTAGCCCGAGCAGAGGCTGGCGCTTCGGCCGCTAGGCCCCAAGAGGGTTACGCCGCCATCGCTCCACACTGCCGCGGTCTGCTCCACAGCGATCCCGAACCTCTGCTGGAGGCTGCCGATCAATATTCGCTCCTTGGACGTCCCTTGCCACGAGCTCAAGCGCTGGAGGCCGCCGGCATTGCCTTGGCGGAACGCGGTGCCATAGCCCATGCCAGATCTTGCTTTGCGGAATCCATTCTGGTGTATAGGGACTTGCGGGCAAACTGGGACCTCGATCGCATCGAGGCCACCGTCGCCATTTACGACCGGCTCTAACTGAAAGAAGTTTCCACGGCGGCCGCGCGCCTCTCGCCACCACCCTGGACAAGGTGGGCGTTCCAGGCGACCGCTGGCCCATGACTGAGGAACCCGCAGGACGCGCACACCTGCCGGCACGTACGGTCCTGACGTGACCAGCACGGGGGAGCAGGAACTACTGAATCGCCTCAAGCAGGCCTTCGCCCGAGTCGATGACCTTGCAGCCCGCGTGCAGACGCGGGAACGGATGCTCATACCGTCACCGGGGAGCGACCTGGCCGAGGACGACCGACTCTCGCACCCCTTCCGGGTCTCTCACGCCGCCACGAGCGCCTTGGTGGTGGCGGTCGACCACCTTGACTCGCTGCACAGGATGACCGTGGCCTGCGAGAGGTGTGAACCCAACGGGATGGCCTTCTCGGTGTCCGCGCACTGGACGCTGTTGCGTGGTGCGCTGGAGAATTCGGCGCGCGCCGTCTGGCTGCTCGGGCCGCCGGACCGGGCCGCGCGGGTCACGAGGGCGCTACGGCTCCAGACCGCCAACGTGGCGAAGTCCGACGAGGCGGAGCAGCTGATGTCCGGGCCGAGGAATCCCAGAGCTCAGCGGATCGATCGCGTCAAGGAGATCGCGGCGCGCGCCGGGGTTCTGCCCGGATAGGCAGTCGAAGCGATCGGCTACCGCAGCATTGTGCGGTACGCCGGCGACTTTGCCGTCCACGACGCCGACCGTCTGGAAGTGCTGTGGAGAGCTTGCAGCGGCGCCGCCCACGGCGATGCCTGGGCGGTCCTGAGCCTCCAAGAGAAGGAGGCCTCTGACCCGGCCGATGGCGTGGTCACGATTCAGTTGACGGCGTCGATCCTGGCGCTGAGCCTGGTCACGGACGAGGTCGTGGACCTGCTGGAGATGGCTTTCGGCCTCCTGGACCATCGGGACCAAACGGCCGCAGCGCTGGCCGGCGGCTCGTAGCAGCTACCGGTGATGAGTGCCGGGGTCGGGGCGCGGTCAGCCGATTCGCCGACGCCGGTTTTGCCTCCACTCGTGCGTGGGGCGTGCAACGGTGGGTCGCCCAGACTCGGAGGAGTGCCTCGTCGGGCTCCGCGATGTCGTCGGCGGAGTCTGGAACGTGCGGATCGCGTTTCGGTGGCTGGCGCCGCTGCACGCATCTGCCGAAGATGGGCCGCGGTGTTCGAGGCGATGTCGCGGCGGCGGGCAGCGCAGCTCAGGCTGAACACCGCCCGGGCAGGGCTCGGGCGTGCCGCTCGGCCGTCCGAGGTCGATCCGTCGACAGGCACGCTCCATCACCCCGTCCGGGTCCCGCAGGCGAAAGCTCGAGGACCGAGTCGGCCGGTCGGCGAGACGACACTGCGGCCAGATTCAGCCGCGTCGACAGACGCCGGGCGGTCAAACTGTCGCCCGCCCGGCACCGAGTCGGCGCTTAGCAACGTATAGGGTTGACGACCAGGCCGCCTGGGCTGACGACACCGCGGCACACCTCGTTCTTGAGAACCGCCCAGTCGTCATAGTTGGTGTAGTTGTTGTTGTTGATTCCATCGGCTTTGGGATGGAACCAGATCTCGGCATTGTTCGCGTAGCTGAGTGCCGCGGTGACGTTGATGGTGACGCCTGGCTCGTACAGCAGGTCAATCCCGGAGGCGCTGCGCCACACGTTGTCGAAGTAGACGTCATGGCCAACGTGCTGCGTCTTGCCGGTGCTGGTGACCTGGATGTGAGAGGTCATCATCCGCACGACCTTGCTCGGCCTGGCGATGTACGCGATGTGCAATGTGCCTTGGGTACCGGTTCGGCCGGGTGGCACCCATGCCATGGCAGGAGCGCTGGTGATCGGTCCGGGCCGGGTATCCAGCAATGTCGTCTTCTGCCACCGGCGAGTGCCGATGTTCAGTGTCCAGAGATCGGCCCGATCGTCAGCGCCGGCAAACAGCGCGTACAGCCCGGTTCGGCCGGCCAGTTTTGCGACGATCGCGGCGGGCCGGAACTGCGATCCCGCCGGCCGTGACAGGGTTCGGCCGTCTGAGGTTGCGATGGGGGCCGCCAGCCCGGCGATGCCCGCCGAGGAGCCACGCCACATCAAGTATCTGCCGTCCGGCGCGACGGCGAAGAGCCTGACGGCTCCGTCTGCCATCCTGACCAGCGACGGACCGCTGCCCACCGCGACTTGACCGGCCAGCCGTGTCCAAGGAGTCCAGCGCTCCCGGCCACCCTCGGTTGCGCTGCGGCGCTGCCACATGTTGCGGTTGTTGTCGCCGGCCACCACAAGCAGGACGGGCCGTGCCGCGGTACCCGCCTCGACGGCGTCCACGGTCACCCCTCGGGCCGGAAGGTTGGCCGCTTGCGAGGTGCCCCATTTCCCGTCTTGGCAGCCGGTAGGTACCGGTTCCGGGCACAGCCAGGACGATGTCGACGTCGAGTACCGCACCTGCGCGCCTGCAACCAGGAAGGTGTACCACCGATCAGCGTGCCGTATGAGTGCCGGCGCTTGGGTGCTGTGCGCCTCGCTAATGCGGGTGCGGTTCCAGCGGGTGTACTCGCAACCAGCGCCGCGCAGCGCGAGGTTGGCGTACGCGCTAACCGTGGTCCCCGGTGGTGCGATTTCGCCGTCACGGTTCCAGTCGACGTCGCCGTGTTGGCGGTCGACGAAGTAGCCGAACACGGTGGTCATGCGATCGAAGAACTCTGGTGTGGCACCGGCTGCGACACCGGATTCCCGAAGCGACAGGTTGTTGAGGAGCGGGCCTTCGTCGATCCGGCCGTCGGCGAAGCCAGTTCCGGAGTCGAACGCGTAGTTCATGATGCTCGGATAATTCGGCTTGCAGTTGACGTCCGGTTCGAGGCCGTAGACACCCCCATGTCCGAGCCCTAGCGAGTGACCGGTCTCGTGTGTGGCAACGAACGCGCTGTCGAAGTTATAGGAGGCGGTAAAGCCGGGACCGGTCTGGCCGCCGCCCCCGCTGTAGCCGAGCGCGTACCGAAAGATTCCACGCCGTTCGGCCCGCATCTGGGTCTTCCAGGCCTGTCCCGCCTGCTGTCCCTGGTATTTGTCGCCGACCCGGACGGCGTTGACTGCCGAGTATCCGCCCCAGTCACCGAAGACCGTCGCGTCCCCTCGCCTCTGGGGAGTAACGCCGATGTCGAGGTGCGCGGCGATCCCGGGAAGGCCATCCGGGTTGGCCAACGTCGTCGCGTGCCGAGCCTTAAGTTCTGCATCGACGGTCGCCCGGTCCCCGTAGTGCGCGGCGAACCTACGGGCCACGTCTGGCGCCATGTGCAGTCTGGTGGCCGCGGCGTTCTCCGCCGGGGTGCGGCGCATGAAGTCCACCTCGACAAAGAGGTCTTTGTGGCGTGGATTGGCGCCCCAGCGGGGCAGGGAAAGTGTGCGCGATCCCAACAGCTCCAACCCGTCGCCGATCCCATCGCCGTCGGTGTCGCGCAGATCCGGAATTTGTCGACAATCGACGCCGCGCACAATCGCTTGCCGTGAGGAACAGGTGCCCGCCGCCGCCTCGAGCTTGAAGCCGAGGCCGTCACCGTCACTGTCGTAAGAGGATAGCGAGAGATCGTTGCGGGCCAGGCTGGCTGATTCGGAGACGCCGGAGGTCGCCAGAACTGCCGTCAGTCCGGTGAGTCCGGCTGTGAGATACAGGTCGGCGCCCCCTGAGAAGCCGTTACCTGAGGCGCGCCGCAGGACAGTCCTGCCGTCAGCGGACAGGACATACAGGATGTGCGCTGCCGACGACGACTCAGGCATCTTGGTGCTAACGAGGTGCTCGCCTGCCTGCACGGAGGTCAGGACGCGTGGTCTCCAACCACCGATGGTCAACGTCCGGACCTGCGGGCCGGCTGGTGTCGTAACGGCGAGGGTAACGACGTCATTTTGGCCCGCAGCTGCGTTCGAGGGCCGCACGATCACCCGGTAGGCTCCGGCCGTCGCGGTCCGGTGCTCTACAACAGCTGCGACGGTTCCCTCCTCGTTGCCGGCCGCGGCGACCTGTGCGCCGTTCGGGCCGAGCAGATGCAGCATCGGCTGCGGACGTCCAGGCTGGCCGGTGACTCGCACCGTCAACACGTCCCCCGAACTCACACGAATCAGAGACTCGTCGACCATCGACGTTGTCTCCTGAAGCAACGCGTTCAGGTCGGCGCGCGCGACGTCCGGGTGGTCGGGTGCGCCAGGTGTCGGGTCGTGCTGGCAGGCGGACAGGCCCATCGCAATGATTGTGACCAACGCGATGATCCGGACGCGACGCCTCAAGGCTTCAGATGGTCCATCTTCTCGGCCCATTACAGCTCTCATTCCAAGCGACGAATGACGCGGTCTGTCAGCGATGTTCGGCCCGTCCGACATGCCATCGGGCGGTGCCGTCGTGCCGTCGGAGGTCCCCGCCGAACGGGTAGCGGCGAGCGACGCATGAATCGTGATCGACATTGCCATCTCCTCGGCTGGTCGTATGAATGGTGTTTCCGAGGGTGTGGCTAAGGCGGACCGTCCGGGATCGGGCATGGAGGCGTCGTGGGTGTCGCTGCGGCCTTAGAGCGCGGTTGGAAAGCCTTAGACGTCGACCGGCGACCCTCGACCTGCGGCGTTCGAGCTCGTGGTGGACGATCTCAGAGTTCGAAGGGTCGGCCCGGACCCGTAGAAGGACGCACGCATTCTCGGGGTTTGACGTAGGCACGGTGGCCAGCTCATCCTGACGGGATGGTTGGGGCGTTGCCCCTTGTCGGTCGTCGGGCCGAAGTGGAGTTCCTGGCGGACGCATTAGCGCCCGTGGGTGAACCTCGCACTGTCGTGATCGTCGGTGAGGCCGGTGTAGGGAAGACCCGGCTCGTCGAGGAGGCCATCGCGCGGGCCCGGGCAGCGGACGTGAAGGTGCTGACCGGGACCTGTCTGCCGCTGCACGACAATCTGCCCTTCCTTCCCGTTACCGAGGCGTTACGCGGCATCGACAAATCGGACCGGCACCCTGTCCCGTTCGTCGTGGAGCGTTGTCCTGTGCAGGTGCGGGCGGAGCTCGCCAGGTTGATCCCGGCCTGGTTGCGCAGATAGCGGTAGAGGGTGTAGCCGTCGGCGTCGGTGAGGGCGGCCGGGTCGGGGAAACGCCGTTAGGAGGTTGACATCGCGCTCTGGCCGTACGCGGCGAGGGCGGGGGTTGCTGTCGGGTTGTCTTCGAGGCAGTCGCGCTGTGTGAGCAGGGCAGCGTTTTTGGCGCCTTGGGCGGTGAAGCCGGCGGCACGTAGGGCTTGAGCTAGGTTGTCGATTCTTGGGCAGGTCTGGATGGGGGCGGATTGGTCGGCGGGTTCTGGGGCGGGGTTGGCGCTGGCTGGCCGTGTTCCGAGGTGGGTTGCGAGGGTGGCTGCCGCGATGGCGGCAACGAGCAGGCGTGTGGGAGTCGCGATCGGCACCGGAGTCTCCTTGACAGATGTGGGCCTGGATTGGTGCCCTCGAGCCTGTGACTAAGGTGGACGGCCGGGGATCGGGAATAGACGCACGGGTGATCGGGTCGCGGCCTTAGAGCCCTTATCTGGGAGCCTTAGAACTTGACCGTCGCCACGCTAGTCGCCCCGACCGTGGTGGCTGCGATCGTGCGCATGGCTTGGACGCCGTGCCAAACGAATGTGGGTGCGCCTGCGCGGCGACCGAACTCCGGTTCGCGGCTGCAGGATCACTGTGGGCGAGCTCTAAGCTGATTGGCGCGCCTCGTCGCTGGGTCAGGATTGCTCGAGGTTCAGGAGGCCGGCGCGTTGGGCGAGCGCGGCCGCTTGGGCTCGGTTCTTCACTGCGAGTTTGCGCATGATGTTGGTGATGTGGACGCTGGCCGTCTTTTCACTGATGTAGAGCCGGTTGCCGATTTGTGTGTTGGTCAGGCCGTCTGCGACGAGTCGTAGGACGGCAATCTCGCGCGGCGTCAGCCCGTACGGGGCAGGCTCTGGCCGGATCGTGGTGGGTTGGTCACGGAGGTCGACGTGGGCCAGCCGGGAGAGCGTCCGGATCTCGGCCAGCAGCGGCGTGTAGTTGTGCGCGGCGGTCGCGGCCTGGCGGAGGCAGTCGCGGGCTGGAGCGGTCTTGCCTGTGGCGAGTAATGCCTCGGCCTGGCGCCATCGGGCGTAGCCGACACGGTGTGGCCGGCGCAGTCCCTCCCAGGCCGCCGCTGCGGCCGCCCAGGCGTCCGGGTCGGATCTGTGGTGCAGCCGGGTGATCTCCGCCTTCCAGTTCGCTCCGTGGGCGGGGCCGGTCACGTAGTAGGGGTGCTGGGCGAATGGGTCCCGCGTCATCGCCTCACGCATCATGACGACGTCCTGGGCGGCGCGGTGGGCCGTCTGTGTCCCTCGGGAGTCTTGTCGGGCAAGGGCGAGTTCGGCGAGGTCGGCACAGGTTCGCATGGCGAGGGAGAGGACTTCGGCTGTATGTGGTCGGAACGAGGCCCTGTCCAGCGGCTGGGGAACCTGCTGAATCCGGCGCAATGCCTCCCGAGGCCGACCCGACCAGAGATCGATACGGCATCGGTCCACCACGTTCGCGCCGAAGTCGAGGTTCGTTCGATGGGTGACGGCTTCGATGGCAGTCCACCGCTCGGTGGCGGAAGTAAGGTCGCCTGCCAGGATGTCCAGCCTGGCGCGGGCCATGTAGTCGTACGAGGCTCCGGAGGTGGGGGCCGACTGCGTCATGGCGTCGATGACTGGTTCGGCCTCGGCCCAATCTCCGAGTTCGGCCAACGCCCTCAGGACCATGGACCGCAGGAACTGCGCGTGAGCGTGGTGCTCCAAACCGGCTCGGCGAGCCACCTCGAGCCCGGCTCGTGCGATGGAGGCCGCGTCTTCCAACCGGCCCAGGTCGAGAAGAGCATCGCAATGCGCGACGTGGATCGTAATGGTGGCTAGCGAGTCAGAACTGCGATAGGCCACCGCCTCGGCCCGATAGAGCAGCCTCATGCCGTCGGAGACGTCACCATCGTCGAAAACGTAGTAGGTGAGGTCGCGTAGCGCTTCGACTTCGTCCACTGCCGGGACGCCGGCCGCGCATACGCGCAGGGCCTGTTCAAGAAAGGGTCGGGCCTCATCTGCGCGGTTCGCGTCCCACAACGCGTCCGCGTAACTGCGCAGCACACCCACGTGTTCGCGTCCTGGCGGCAGACCGGCAAGCATTGCCATCGCCTTCTCGAGCGGCTCGAGCCCGGAGCCGTCCTGCTCCCATTCGCGGTAGTGGGACACCCGCTCATACAGCAGGATGAGTGCTCGGCGGTCCGTCGTCGTGCCCTGCGTTTGTAGGGCTTCCTCGGCCAGCTGTCCGGCCCTCCTGGTGTCCCCGGATCGGTCCAGGGCGTCGACGGCGTTCAGGTAGCTCGTGGGCAGATCGATTCCGGCCGGTCGGGCCTCGGTCGGCACCCCGGGCCATAGGTCGATCACTCGCTTCCAGTGTGTTGCGGCCTCCCGGTGGGCGTACACGTCCGTGGCCTCGGCTGCTGCAGCGACCCGCCACGGTAGCTCCTCGTTTGATTGCCCCGCCGCGGCCCAGTGTTCGGCCACCTCCCCGGCCCCGTCCGCTGCCCCGTGGACAGTCAACGCCCGGGCCGTGGCGGCGTGCCGTTCCCGTCGATCCCCGGCGAGCATGTCGCCCGAAACGGCCTCACCGACCAGTGCGTGGCGCAGCCGGTAGCGACCGTCCATGCCCGGCCGATCGATCAACCACGCGTCGGCCAGCTCCTGCAATGCGGTGGCCAGTCCTCGACCGGACAACCCGGTGATCGCTGCCAGCAATTGTTCGTCGAGTCCCCGCCCGGCCACCGCTAACGCCGCCAGCACCTGCTGGCCGTCGTCGCGGACCCTCTTCGCTTGGGCCAGCAGTAGTTGTGCCAGGTTCCATGGCAATGTCGCCCCCGGCGTGAGAGCGCCGCCGTCATGCAAGGCGGCCACGAGCTGCTCGGTGAAGAAGGCGTTGCCGTCGGCACGGGCGTATACCTCGTCGACGAACGCGGACGGAGCGGGGGCGCCGACGAGACCATGGATGTGCTCGGCCACCTCAGGCCGAGACAGCCGATCAAGGTGAAGTTGTTTGACTCCACTCTGGCGGGTCAGCTCGGCGAACCAGCGTCCCAGCAGCCGGGTCGGGTCGAGTTCCTCGATGCGGCTGGACATCACCAGGGGCGTGACACCATCCCGGTCGACTGCGATCAGATATGACACGAAGTCGCGCGTTGTCGCATCCGCCCAGTGGAGATCTTCGAAGACCAACGCATACGGGCCGTCCGCCGCTAATGCGGTGAGAAGATCGCGCAGCGCGGCGAACAGCCGTCCTCGGTGCTGCCCGCCCTCGGCACGACTCTGCTTGACCGGGTCCCGTTCAGTGCCCCAATCGGGCATCAACCGCACCAGCTCGGACCGAACATGTGGGGCACAGCGCGCGAGAGCCGACGGATCTAGGGACCGCAAGGCTTCGGTGACTGGAAGGAACGGCACGCTCTCGCTCAGCGGTAGACAGTTCCCCTCCAGTACGGTCACGCCGGCTGCGCGAGCATCCCGGATCGCATCCGCGATCAACCGGGTCTTGCCTACCCCCGCCTCGCCAATAACCACCACGGCCCGCGGACCATGAGAGGGAACGAGCGTCTCTACCAGCAACGCCCGCTCGGATCGGCGGCCCACCAGGGGCAATGCCGCAGCCACGTTCCTGAGCAGACCAAACCCGCCGACAGCCGTCAAACGGGCAACCCGGCCAAACTGAACCGCCGATCAGACGAAAACCCAAGGTTCCACCCGCCAGGGGACCGGAGTTGCAGGTCGGTCGGCTTACCGTTTCGGGAGCCCGCTGCGAAAGCGAGCTCCCCGGAGCCTGGCCCGGCTCGAACGGTGCTGCCATCCCTGGGTTCAGTGACACGCGGTACCGGCGCCGCGCGTTGGGCAAGCCGGACTCCGAGCCTAGCGTCTGCTGCAGCCGTCCCGACGCGTACTGCAACCAGCGAGCTGTCTGTCGGGTCTTGGTTGCTTGGCGGCTCGATTCGAGCTGGTCGAATGCCATGTTCTACCAGGATTCGGGTTCGCTGAAGGCGCCAGCGTCAACGGTGCGTAGTTTTCGCGGATCGCGACGGCTTGCGTTGCTCGTTCGCGGCCGCCTGGGTCGGTGGCGATGAGTTGGCTGAGTCGGTAGAGGAATTCGACGAACGCGGCGAAGGTGCTGTTCACGATCTCGAGGTTCGGCGTCTCGAGGTCGTGCGTTCGCTCAACATCAGGACCAGCCATGGCTCGAACGTCAACGGCTATGGAACACCGCATTCCCCCCAGTGGGCCTACGACCACCCGAACAATTTCAGGCGCGACGCATCCAGAGCCAGGAGCCGCCTTCTGCACGATGATCCAAGCGGAGGCAAGCAACAGGAGAAGTAAGCCGGACATTGCCCGGTGGGTCAGGCCCTGCTGCGAGGGCCGCGTCCAGGGTCTGCCGCGGTACGTAGACCCGTAGGGCCTTCGAGCAGGTCCGTTCAGGTAGGAAGCGCACACCCCAGAACCATGTGATCACCGACGCTCGCGCCGTGAGTCCCGCACCATAGGGACTCTTATGCACATCCGCGTGTGACGGGCTCAGCGAAACAAGGCCCTCAGGCCAACCGATCGCTATTGCTTGGGATGGTCGATGCGGTCCCGTTCGTGTTCCTCGCGTAGGACCGGGCCATGTTCTCGTCGCCGGCTCGGTCAAGCGCCCGAGATCCTCGGCGCGCGCGTGAGGTCGAGCTCACCGGCGGAAGAGAGGGAGGCGGCTTCTACTTGAGCTCGGCGGCGATGGTTTCCATCGAGGTAGTGAGCGCTCCGATAGCCTGGGTTCGGTATTGCGGCTGCTTATCGCCGTTAACGTCGGTGGTGATGTAGTCGAACTGCGCGATCACCCCGATGTCGTCCATGACGGTCTCGAAACGGAAGCTGTACAGGTAGCCGTGGATGCCGTTCTTGCACGGCTCGGTCGCACACGGTATCTCGTCTGTCAACGGCTCCGCTTCATCGAGGGTAAGCAGTTTCTGCGCCGTCTCGGGGGTGTACGTCGGGTACCCGAGCTGCTGAATCTGTTCCTCCGTGAGGATGCCGTAGTTGAACTTGGCTCGGCCGAACGCCGCCGCCTTGGTGGCTACCTCGTCGTATGTGCCGACTGGCTCGATATCGCAGATGGGTGCGTTGGTCGCCCATCCCGTCGACTTGTTGAACGTGGCGGTGTATCGGACGGTTCCGTCGGCTGGAAGCTTGACCGTCTGGTTCAGCGCGTCGCAGACCGCGCCGAGGTCGGCTTGCCTGGCTTGGGCGGTGGACGCCGCCGGCGATGGCGACGTCGGCTCGCCATTGCTGGGGTCGGCCGACGGGCCGCAGCCTGCCAGCAGGAGCAGGACGGCGGCGCCTGCCGCAGCTCGTCTCATCGCCTGGTCGCCTCCGTCTCGTATTCCGGGCCGCCTGCGTCGTCGCCGCCTGGGGTCGTGTCGTTGACATATGAGGGCGCACCGGGGATGTGGACCTGCCAGCCGCTGCGGTCGGTGTCCCCGGCCCAGTCTCGGGCGTGGCCCGGAGCGGGGCCCTCGTCCCAGTCCTTCATGGTGGCGTCGAAGGCGGCCTTGCGCTCGGCGTCTGTCGCCGCGTAGGACCGCGCAGCCGCTTTGATCTCCTCGCCGGCAGTGTAGAGACGCCCGCACGCGGTCTTCAAATACTCCCGGTACTCCAGGACCAGGGCCTTGACCTTCGGGTCGGCGAAGCCTTCAGATCCGTCCTCGGTGGCCAGTGACGCGTCGGCGGCCCGGACGGTGCCGATCTTCGGAATGAGCTGGTCCTCGTAGATCTGCGCGGATTCGAAGCAGGTGTCGGCGAGCTCCAGGACGGTGCCGATGTCGACGGTGAAGCCGTCCCTGGTGCCGCTACCGGTGCCGGTGTTCTCGGTCAGGTCGTACAACTCCAGGTTGAAGCTGTTGATCCCGAAGATGGTGTCCCGCAGGTCGTGGATGCCGTTGTTGTAATCGTTTTCGCGGTACATCAGGTCGTTGGACTGCTCGTTGAGATGGTCCCAGAGAGCCGTCATCACCGCCTCCAGCTCGTGGGCGTACGCGGTGTGCTTCATCTGCGGTGCGAAATTCTGCCCGACGATGCCGATCAGCTGCACGCTCGCACCGACCGCCCCTAGGACCGGGTTCCAGGCGCCGGCGATGCTCAGCGCCGTGCCCATCCCCTGGAAGGTCTGCCACGTCGGGTTCAGATCGGTGGTGACCACATGCGTCGCATCGAGTGCCTTGCTGGCGTCGCCGACGATCGTTAGCGAGCCGGAACGCATCTCCTGGATGATGGTGCCTCTGGCGCTATACAGGTTGTGGATGCCTGCGGCGATCTGAGCCTGGTTGCCGAGCGTCGGAGCGATCGAGGCGAAGAAGCCGTCCTTGAGGGTGTCCGCGGTCAGCCCGGTCCACGCTTTGTACCAGCCGGCGTTCTGGCCGTTGGCGCCGATGAGCTTGTCGACCTTGTTGATCAGGTCGGCGTTGCTCGACGGGGCGAAGCTGGCATCAGAACCGCCCGCGGCCCGCAGCCCCAGCGCACCACCGATCGTCAGGAGCGCCTGCTGCGCACCCTCTATTGCGCGCTGATCATGCTTGTCGAACTTCGGCAACTTGACCAGGACAGCACTGCCTTCGCTGTAGGCCCAGTACTCGACGCTCTGCATGATCGAACCCACGCCGCAACTGACCTCGGTCGGCGTCATCACCTCGTTGCCGTCACGATCGAAGGTGGTCCGCGGCGGGACGCCTTCCTGCGGGCTGCTCGTGCGCCCCGGGCAGGACGGCACACCGCCGTGCTGGTCGCCCTGTGCCCAGGTGATGACCTCGCACGCGCCCCAGCTGATGTGGAGCGAGTTGATCGGATCCCGGTAGTCCCACAGCTGCTCCCCATACGGAGCCGGGGAGCGGTGGAACGCAGTCGGGAATGTACCGAACCGCTGGATAGCGGTCGCGACCTCCTTGCGCCAACGCTTCGTCAGAGCCTTCCGGAAGCCGTTCACCTCAGCTTCGAGGGTGGCGTAAAAGTGCGTGTCGTAGATGATGCCGGACACGTAGATCTCCCCGTGGGTTTCAAAGCCGCCCCGAGCCATGTAGCGATGACTGCCGGCGGAGCACATTCATGAACGCGCTCGCAGAAGGCCGCGCCACACTTCACTGCACAAGTACGCCGCGAGGTCAGCCCTACCGCCGTCGACGTGGCGGCAGGTCGGCTGCCAATCAACCTCGGTTGATTTTCGCGCTGGTACCTTGCCACAGCCCTTGCCACAGCCCTTGCCACACCACCTGTTCCGAAAGACGCGCAGCGCACTCTCGCCCAGCGCAACGGGCAGGTCAGCCAGCGCGCGCCAAGGCCTCGGACCAAACTCCCGGCAAGATCTCGTGTCCGTCGTGCGGCCGGCTGGGTGCAGCGGTTCACCCCGCTGCTGGCCGACGCCGCCCGGTTTGCCCGTCACTCACCGGGTGACCGGTGGTTCGTTGACGAGACCTACGTGAAGGTCAACGGAGTATCGCGCTACGTCTATCGGGCGGTCGACCAGCACGGGCAGGTCATCGACGTGCTGCTCTCGAAGCACCGGGACGGCCAGGCGGCCCGCCGCTTCTTCACTCGGGCACCGCGGACGCTCAAGGTGACGCCAACCGAGGTCGACGCTGCGCCGGTCTACCCCGCCGTGCTCGAGTCCCCTCGGCGTGGCATCGCTTCGAGCAGTACGCGAACAATCCGATCGAGGCCGATCACGGCCAGCTCAAGCGCCGCCTCAGACCGATGCGCGGCCTACGGACCGATCGGACGGCCCGGGTGGTGATCGTCGGGCACGCCTGCGTCCAGAATCTGCGACGCGGTCACTACGAGATCGGGCTCGACGCGTCACCCGCCTCACGACTCGCCGAAGCGTTCACCGAACTCGCCCGAGCCATCTGACCTGCCGGCCGATGGTCTGCCGCATCCACCAGATGGTTAACGCAACGGCCCCTGTGGCCTGCTAGGTCCCGTCTTGAGTGCTCGGGGTGGGTCTGCTGGCGGGTTGGTCGTTAGCGGTTGGTGTTCCTCGTTGTGGCTGCTTTGTGTAGCAGGAGCAGGACAACGCCGGCCATCGACGTCCCAACCGACGTCATCTTCGGCGAATCACCTACTGTCGCCCCGTGCTCGGACCTTCTATGTCCTGGTTCCGTGTCACGCGCGCACCTACGCTGATCCGTCGCGAGTGTGTGCGTGCGCGTTCGTGAGTTCGCGGCTTCACCAGTCGGGACAATGGTGCCAAGCTGTCCATGGATGGGACTCGGGCACGTAAGAGACGCCGCGGCAGCTCCGCCCAACTGTTGATCGCAGCCGGTGGTGCGCTGGCTGTGCTCGTGCTCATGGAGAGGGCTTATCCGTATCTGGCCAGCGTCCAAGCGAACGGGTTAACGCTTGCTGCCGTGCGGATCGTGGCGTTGATCTGCATGGCTGCGGTGATTCTTCTGCCGATTGCGGCCGTCATCCGCCGGCTGACCCGTTATGTGCTGCGAGGATCGACTCGGATTCGCGGACCGACGCCGCGCCGGAGAAGGCGAGTCATCCGTGCCGCCGACATCCGCTCATGCCGATGAGCGGCCGTCAGCGAGGACGGCACATGCAACGTCGATGGCGCTATCGCCATTCAAAGGGGCAGCTTCTCGAACAGTCTTTCGTGGTGTCGTAGTACCTGGTCGTTTCACCGAGGTGCGCCATGCTAAGTCGTCGGCAGACTGCCTGTGAGGTTTCGTTGCCCACGTTGGTTACGCCGATGATCCGCGTGAGGCCCTGAGCAAACGCGTCGTCCATGAGGGCTCGCGCTGCTTCGGTGGCATAGCCGGTTCCCCACACGTCCGGGTGCAGATGCCAGCCGATCTCCACCTCGGGCGGCTTACGCGACCGACGACGACCCGCGTTCGGCGTTCGGCGTTCGGTAAATCGTGAGGGCCGGCGAGAGCTCGTGCGTAAGTTGGAGGTAGACGCGGCGGGGCCTCCGCCTTTCAGGGTGACACTTGCCCAGGCTCGGGCCAGGTGGCCGGAGTGGGAAGCGGGGCACGAGGAGCGCCGCCGGGAGGGGCGCTGGGCGGCTATGGAAAAGTTCGGCCCTGTTGTGGCCAACTTCCTTCTGGAGGTTCATCTACCGGAGCTACCGCCACCGACGGAGGTCGTGCGTTCGCGTTGGCGCTCGAGTGCAGGCATGAGGAGTTCTGGCCCGTCAAGCGCGACGCGGACAGGTCGCCGCCCACGCGAGCGGTTGTCCGATCTTCTGGTCCTGTCAGTTCAACGAGGGCAGGACAGCGGTTCGCTACCTCGAACCAGGCGAGCCTGAGCCGGAGCACGTTGGCTTCGGGTTGACGCGGTGGGCTGTCGCACTGGCTTGCCGGCACGACGGCCAGGTGTTCCGCACCGCGGACGAGGGAACCCGCGTCGGTGACGTCATGGTCTGCCGCCCCTGCGAACGGAATACACAGGACTCGTACGTCGAGATCGTGGCGTTCGGTGAACCACTGCCTACCAGTTGGATCCGGTGGCCGTGGCCGCGAGGGACTTGAAGCAGCGGTTGACCAAACAAGAGCGGGAGGCCCTTATGGCTTTTGAACTGGGGTTTTGTCTCGTGGACAGGGGTCCTCGACTAATGGGCGTGTACCGAGGTCGGTGATGGCCCATCGCTGGCTGTGCTCTATTTGACGTACAAGGCAAGCACAGACATGACCTCGCCGCTGCGATCGACGCCGACATTGTGCCCCGATGAGTCGCTGACGTGCAGGGTGGCGTGCGGTAGCTCGCGCGCGAGCCGACGGGCGAAAGCGATCGGCGAGTTACGGTCGCGAGCGCCGTGCCATAGATGGACCGGCGTGGCGACCTCGCTGAGCGGAAACGTCCACTCGCGCTTGATCAGAGCGAGCTCCTGCACTGTGGCGCGGGTACCCTGCCGCAGCGCGTCAGCGACGGCTTCGAGTTCGATTCGCGCGGCTGCGGCGTGCGCGGCATCCGGTGCGGCGGCCAGCGCACCGTGCAGGGCACGCTGCCGGTTCTTTATTCGTATCAGTCGAACCCCGACTGATACGAATTGTCCCGCCTGTTCCGTCGCCGTTCGCGGTGGCGGTGGCGCCGGCGCCCAAGTGTCGCTACGGCAAGCCTAACTGCGTGGTCGGCGAAGCCGCTGCCGAACTCCCAGATTGAGCAGATCGATCGCTGGCACGACCTGGCCAGATTCCAGTCGCGCCGCGCGAAGGTGGAACAGCGGTGGTGGCCAGGCAGCCTGGAACATCGATCACCCCCATCTCGCTGTTGCGATCGCGCTCCGAAGACCCCTAAAGAAGGTGGCAACCACCGTGGACCTGCCCAAACTCCAGTGACCCCAACCAACGGTCGAACCTTGGTCGCCCATTTCAGCGGCTTCGGTAACCGACCCGGGCCGGCAACGACGCCCACCAGCAAGCCCAAGGTCCACACGAAGCCTCAGAGAGTTCGGATAGCCGGTATCGGCGAGGCCGGTTGAACGCCCCGACCTGGCCCGAAGAGGCGTGGAAGTGGGCCGTCGCACGGCTCTGCCTCAGCTTCATCGCCGCCGTCATCCTGCTGGACCGGTTGGTGCGAAACCTTGTGGACAACGCGATCCGACACAACCACCGGGGTGGCTGGATCGAAATGACCACCCGCCATGAGCCCGACGGTGTGCTCGTCGTGGTACGCAACAGCGGCGAACAAATCCCGTCAGCCGAGATTGACCGGCTGTTCGAGCCGTTCCAGCGACTCGACCCGAACCGTGTCATGGGAGGCGGATCCAGCGGCCTGGGCCTGGCCATCGTGCGGTCGTTCGTCCACGCACACCGTGGCAATGTCGTGGCCACGCCGGAGCCCTCCGGCGGCCTGACGATCACCGTGACCCTACCCACGACCCGGCCCCGATCGGACGCCGATCGAACTCGCATCGCACATGACGCCCGATGAGCAAGATGGGCTCGTCGCTTTCGTCGACGTCGCGCCACAGCCGCTCCCGTGAATCAGGAAACCGGCTATAGCGGACCACAGCTGTGCATCCGCTCATGCCGCACCCGGTGCGGCGTCCGGGTATGTCAGTCGGGCGTTCGGAGGAACGTCGTATCCTCGAAGCCCAGGTCACGCATCTTCTCCGGGGAGAAGACGACCATGATCTCGTCCGCGGGGATGAAGGCACCCCGGGCGTCGGGAAACTGCGGCGTGCCGGCGACCAACCACACCGCCGTGGTGGGGAAGTCCAGGCGAACAGCGACCGGCACATCGATCGAGTACGCCGGGCCGGTGACGCTGCCGTCCGCGCGCCGGCCAGGCCCGATCCGCAGCCGCTCCCAATGGCATTCGGCATGTCGGATCGGCGATCCCAGACACGAGGCCCAAGCACGCATACCTTCGCAATCCGGACCAACCCGTTCAGGGCCCTCATTTCCCAACGCGAGGCGATGTTCGATCGGCTCGAAGAGCACCTCGACGCCGTACGGATAGAACGTGTCGGTCCAGGTGACCGTCACAGGTCCCAAGCCGGTGCCGAGCTCGACGCCCATAATGGCGTGATGCCAGTCGCCGTAGTTCCACAGCGCCGGCTCCGGGCCAAAGTTGTGGACGTCCCAGTAGTCGACCGTCGCTAGACGCCGACCTGACAGCGCGCGCAGCGCGCTCTCAAAGCGACCTCGCGCACCGTCGACGTCATCGGTTCCCACGCCCCTGATGATCCACCAGTCACAACACTTGCCGCATCTCGATTGACTTCATGGCCGGCACGCTCGGTTGGACGCACGGATCTGCCGCGATCCGCGCGGGGGCAACGCGGCGACGTCGCGGCCCCCTCAGCTCGGGCACGATGCCGTCTTCGGGCCCGGGCGCCAGCGGTCACCATAAGCACTCTTGTGAGCGGGTGGTTGGTGCCACGAGGGGCGCCGCGCACCCCGGCGAACGAGGATCTGCCGAGACTTCGTAGCCGGACCAGCCGAGACCCTTGGCGGCACATTGGAGTGATTTCCTGGGGAGACCCACCGCTGCTCATCGATGACCAGTTCGGCGGTGTCGAGGTTGCGCTCGAATTCGAGCGGGTCAACCGGGTGTGTGGGTTGCTTGGTAGGCGATGGCCCCACGTCGTTGGGTAGGAGAACGTTGTGCGCCGCGACGTAGTGCGCCAAGCGTTCAGGTCGTAGGAAGTGGTAACCGTCGGTGGCTCAGTGCTGCTGATGGCGGTGCCGCACAACCGCGCGCATGCGTCGGAGGTGTTCGGCAGGCTGCGCCGTGATGTTGTCCTTAGAACGGCATCCATCCTTGGGCGCCACAGATTCCGCCGAGTGCTACGGCTGCGGCTGTGGCGAGGGCTGCGATCGCGATTCGGCGCCGCGTCCACCATTGTTGGTTGCCGTCATGATGCGTTGCGGGTGGCTCGGATGTGCCTAGGCGCAGCCTGTGGGCGGTGGTGAACCATGGTTGTTGATCGTCGTGGTTGAGGCCGCAGACGATGAGGAACGAGGCCAGCAGTGGTTCGTCGGGTAGTCGGACGCGGTGGGTGAGCAGGTCGGACAGTGTGCTGGTGGGTATGCGTCGGGGTAGGCACTCCGAGGCGACCGCGATCGCGCGGTAGGTCATGCCGGACCAGCTCCGTAGCTCGCTCATGCTGTCGATGAAGTGGGCGACGGTGGTCGCTTGGTTCGGGTCAGGCGGCGGCCGGTCCAACGTATCGGCGGAGTTGGCGTGGCGGGACCGGTGCGGGCGGCGGTCGCGACGGCCGAGCGCTACCGCGACTCGGGCCCAGCGTCGTTTCCAGGGCTGGTGGTCGTCTTCGCCGCAGGCGGTGAGGTAGGCAGCGGTGACCTCCCAGGTCGGGAAGGTCTTGCCGTGGTCAGCGTTGTAGAGGCTGGTCTTGGACTGGAACGCGTGTGCGGCCAGCTGCGTGTAGGACAGGCCGGCGGCTTTACGGAGCTGGCCGAGGTCCTGGGCGAAGTCTTCGAGCAGGACGGTCTTGAGTCGTCGCGCGTTCTCGTCTTCCGGCAGGGTGGGTGCTGCCATGGCTTTCTCTCCCCAGCGACAGGTGCCGTCTGCCACCCGGACGCTGATCTCGGGTGGCAGACGGCCGAACGGTCGATCGTGTGCTTACGGCTGCTACCGCGGCCGGCGCCGGCCGCTTCGGCGGCTGACGGCCGTGCGGCCCGCCGCTGTGACGGCTGCAGCGGTTGCGGCCGCAGCGATCAAGTCGCCACCGGCGAGGAACCAGATCGTGACGAACACGGAGACGATGATCAGGATGCCGAGATACAGGGCTGCTTCGGGAGAGAGAATGCAGGCCCTTGCCGCAGGTGTCCGGGGCATGAGTCGTTCCTTTCACCATTGAAAGTTGTTCAGATCCGGAGGGTGTGAAGGATCAGCGGGCGACGCCGTTAACGAGTCGGTCTGCTGCCGGCGGACCTACATCTGGCGAAGCCCTGCGGGAATCTCTACTCCGGACGGTTGCCGGATTCCATCTGAACGCGTGGTTCGTTCGTTCCTTTTCCTGACAACGGCTACTGCACGGGGGAAACCGGACAGGCGAATGCGCGGTCGGACACCGTGATCTGAACGCGTGCAGCGATATCGTGGCCGCCGGGAACGGCCAGGTAGGGGCGTGTTCACTGTGTCCGGTCGAACCGGACACATCCGCGTGGACGGCGCCGTCTTGAGTGTGGTGAGGCATCCATGCGGATACTGTCTGCACGCAGTTGTCCGGCGCGCGGTCACCGGTGGGCCCGGTCCGCTTCGAGGCCGTTGTGGCGTTCGGCGATCCGGAGGGTATCGGATTATGCGTAAGGGAGCGGTTCTGCCGGAACCCCGACCTGTAGGACCGCACCCGGGCCACGACCCACAAGGTCCGGGCGCGGTCCTCGAACCGGGTCACGGCTGCCGCGATCATTCGTGGTTCCCGCGGTATTGCTGATGCGGACAGCCGTCCAGGAAGATCACCCCGGATACGATCATGGGGCGCCGTACTGGAGACCACCGTTCGCCGACGTGCTCGATGCGTTCTCTGCTGATGACGGTCCCGGTGCACCAGTCGATGGTCGTCACCACGCGCGACGAATGTGCCACGGCGTCGAAGCCCACCGACAGGTCCCACGGGGCGTCCAGGTCCGCATCCGCCTGCTCTGGTCGGCCCACAGCAGGAACGGTCCGTGCATCGGTGTCGAAGTCGGCGGCCGGCGGCTGAATCCGACGCGGTGCGGTCACTCCGCTCATCCCGTGCCTCCCGCCGCGCAGCGATCAATCCGGTCCCCACCCCGGATGTGTCATGCGAAGGTCATCCCGTCACGTCGACAGCCGACGAGTTCGCGAGCTCGGGCCGGTCCGGCAGCCCGGACATCGGCGACCCAGTCCTGACTGGGCTGCGGCCAGCCGTGTATGCGCAGGCCAGCGGCCCATGACCGGAGCTCGGGACGCCGAGAGAAATCGACGCTTGACTACATCTCAGTTTCGTCGCGGCAGCCGATGCGCTGTCGCGGTGACGAGGACGACTCACCGGCGGCAGGAGTGGACGCAGGGACCGACCGCAGCCGTGTAGGCCGTCTCGGAGAAAGGGCCCGTAAGCGGTCTCCTTCAGTTGGCGCGAATTTTCGGGGCCTGCTGTGACAGCAGGTAGGGGGGTGAACACAACGACAGTGATGGGAACGCCCAGCGACGAGGAGAGGTTCGAGACGATGTATCGGCAGCACCGCGGCGCCATCGAACGCTATGTTCGCCGTCGGGCGGTCGACCTAGACTGCGACGATGTGGTGGCCAAGGTGATGGCGACCGCGTGGCAGCGTTTCGACACCGTGCCAGAAGACAATCCCCTTCCGTGGCTGTACATCACGGCGAGAAACGTCCTGGCCAACGAGATCCGTGACCACCGCAACGACAGGCACGACCCGCACGACCCCGCCGGGAGCCTTTTCGCTGGCATACCTGAGCAGCGCGACGACGCCGCTGGGGTCGTCGACCGGGATGTCCTGCGTCAAGCGATCGCCGAGCTGCCGGAACCCGACTGTGAGATCTTGCGGCTGATCGCTTTCGAGGAACTGACCGTGCCGGAAGTTGCCACCGTGTTAGGCATGCGTCGCACCGCCGTCTACAACCGAGTCGCCCGGCTCCGCGCTCTGTGGGACGGCCACAGCGACGACCCTCCGAAGCGGATCTACCAGATCGTCCCGCTGTTGGGCCGCAGGAGGAGCCGATGAGCGACGCCGATCGCATCAGGGAGATCTTCGCGCCGGCGGACCCGATTATCGATGACGACTACGTCTCTGACCCGGAGCGAAACGAACGCACCCTGCAAGCCATTCTCGCCACGCCCCGAACCGGCGCGTCCGGCGACCCTCGCCGCGGCGTGCTCACCCGTCGAGCGTGGCTCGCGGCCGCGGCCATCGTGGCCGTCGCCGCCGTCGGAGCCGTTGTCGCCCTGGCCATCCCCCGGACGACATCGGCCGCGTGGGCGGCGACACCGGCACCACTGGCATACCAGCAGCCCACTACGCCGCAACCTGCCATGGACCGGCTGCATGCCCTCGCCGCCAGCATCGCCGAGCACCCCCACACGCCTGCGCCAGGCGGCGCCCGCGACCATTTGAAGATCCGTAGCTGGGCGTTGGGAAGCAAGATCGACGGCGCGGCGGTGACTTCCGTCGTCATCCCCACCGAGACCGAGACCTGGCGTAACCCCGACAACTCCGGAAGCTCCACCACCTGCTACCTCGAGCCGGAAGACGCCAGCGCGGCGCAGTTGGAAACCTGGCGCGACGAAGGATCACCTGGCGCCGACGAGACACCAACCCAGGACCGCTTCCCCGCCGGCGGGTTTCCTTATCTGTGGCAGGGTCGCCCGCCCAGCGAACCCAGGGCGCTACAGCGGTGGCTGGCCTCCACCCGGCAGGGCGCCAACCCAGCCACAACCATCGTCAGCGGGCTTACCGATCTTCTGCGAGAACGGGCCCTGACCCCGGCCGAGACGTCCGCAGCCCTGCACGTCCTCGCCGACCTGCCCGGATTGCGGTACACCGGCACCATCACCGACCGGGCCGGCCGCACCGGCGACGCCTACACCGCCACCCTCCCCGGAGCCGTCCAATCCGGTGGGCCCGGCCTGCCCATCACCTACACATTCATCATCGACCCCGACACCGGACAGATCCTGGCGGTCGAACGCGTGCTTGAGACCGACGTCGGCAAGAACAACGTCACCGCACCCGCGGTCATCGGATACGACACCTACGTGGTCAGCGAGCTCGTCGCCGAATGACCCCGACCTCCACGGCCGGCCCCACTGTGGTGCGCTGGCGAAAGCCCCGCGGCTGAGGCGGCGTTACCCGCACCGCCTCAGCCGCGGACTCCTACCCGCTCAACCCCACACGGCATAGGCCTGATCGTTGTAGCTGCCCATCGACAGCGCGTACGCGCGGGCCGCGCAGTTGTACACCGTCGTCAGGTTGTACAACGACAGATGGCCGGCATCGCTGGCCCCTTGGTTGTTCCGCCACGACGACGTCGACCGGTTGAACCCCCAGTCCGACAGGTAGTGCCAGTACTCGTCGCTGAACTGCAAGCGGCGCCCACCACCGTTGGTGTTCTCGTACAGACACAGCCACCCCGACGAACACGACGGCACCGCCGCAGCTGCGACCGCACCTAAGGAACGAGCAGTCTGAGCGACCAACGGGTCCGCATCCCGGCGATAACCCAACAACTTGTCCGCGTCGGCGTGCGAAGCGAAGCATCTGGTATCAGAGGTCGAGAACACCACACAGGACTGTGCACCGTCCCAACCCTTCGCAAGATCGACCAAACGACCCTCGTATACCGCCAAACCCGCCTCGCTGGCTTGCCCCCAAGCGGGAGCAGCCGCCAACGGGACCGCGGTCATAATCACAACCAGGGCCAACCGGAAAAAGCTTCTCATCTTCAACCTCCTAGATTGCCTCCTCAAGGCCCCACCGGTAGGGAAACCACGCGCAGTAACATCGAGATTACCCAATGTCTTGGCTGGCGGGGTTGGCCGGTCCGTGATCCGACGCGCAACCTGACCGCAAGCGACCGGCAGTTGGGTGCCTCAAGCGACCGGTGTCGGTGGCTGGCCGATCCCGGCCTACCCGGGGGCCGAAGGCGAAGACGCCGCCGTCGGATGCCACGGCCTACTAGCCAGCCTTCGTGCAGGTCGGCGCCACCGCGACCATCGGCTTGTTCCGGGCCTGGCCGTCCATCGTTCCGACGAACCGCACATCGCCGTAGCTGATGACACTCCCATCACTGGCACCCTCATCTGCCGAGGGCGCCGCGCCACTGTCGCCGTCGCCACGCGCTATAGATCTTGGGGAATCTTCCACTTTAGAAGGTCGCTCGACCCATCTGAATTAGATGCCATGCTGGAACGCTGAGTGCAATAGCGAGGCCTGCAGCGGCAATCACATGTGCCCAGGCAAGGCTTGCCCTGCGTCGCACGAGCACGACAGTCGCTACCGCCACGGCGAGAGCGATCTGGACGACCGCCGACGCAACCCGGCTCCAGATGAATGCGCCGATGGGTCCAACCCAAATGAAAACTGCGTGGAATACTATAGCTGGCCTCACCGATTATCAGCCCGAAGGCGGCTCCAGCAGCCACTGACGCACGCTTGGGAGAGCTTGTTTTGCGATGTGCGCGAGCAATCCCATTGCCGTACCGCCAACTACAGACGCTGCGGTCCAGAACAGGAACGAGGCGAGCACTGATGTGATGCCGTCAATGCTGCCGCGCTGGTCAGAAATTCCGTGCCACCAACGTCTACTCACGATGACAATCAATGAGTAATAGACGAAGTCGCGGCGAGGAGGGCGCTACAGGCCCGCAGAAGGGCGTCCCGCAAAGCTCCGCCGAGGATTCCGGCGAACCATGCGGTGACGCCCCACGCGAAGGCAGAACCTACTATGGGCACTAGAAAGTCTGCTAGAGGCTGCGGGGATACGTCCGGAACGAATGAAGCGACTCCCAACGCAACACCGAGCAACAAGGTAACTGCGGGAACCTGAACTTCTCGTCCTGGGGTGGATGTTCCAAGCGTCACTTCGACTCCAGAGACCATTTATTTCAATAACCCGGCTAAGTCCCTCGATGCCTGCGGTAGCAGCCGATCTCTCGCTGGCGTGCTGCATCTAGGCCGGCAAGCAGCTCCCGTCAGGCAGCAAGCCGACCACCCGGATCGGACCGTTGAAATTGGGAACCGTCACGACGTACGAGACGACACAGGCTGCTCCGAAACGTGCTGCGTAGACAACACTTCCCGGAGGCGCCGGGTCCTCAGGACGGGCGAACCGTGCGACGGTCGCGGAGGCGCCGGTGCGATTCAGCCACAGGCGTGCCTGCTCGAGGTCGGCCTGTGTCGGCGGATGCGGTGAAGGGGCAGGAGCGCCACACGACTGATCGCTCAACGTTGGGCACCAGCCGCCAAATGCGGCCGCCATACGAACGTCGTCGAGTGTGCCTTGGGCGATCTTGGCCTGCGGGGAAAGTGCGGAGCGCCGGCTCTCGTCGGCAGCCAGGAGTCTGTCGTCGAGCACGCCCCGGCGTAGTTGCGCTTCATCGGGCAGTGGGCAGCCCGTAGCGGGAGCAGGAGTGCCGAGAAAGCCACATCCGAATCCGACGCCGCCGCTAGGCTTCGTGGCCTCACGTGGGGCACCTGAGACCGCCCACCACGCGCCAAGCAGGATGACGAGGACGCACCCCGCCGTGGCCACCGCAACGGGTCTGGAACGTCGGAAGGCGGCTCTGCCTGGCATGGGCGCGTCGTTGGCATCGCCGGCGAGTCCGGACCTGTCGTCTGCGTCCACGGTGGGCAGGGTATGGCAATGGGCACCTGCGTGCCTGCCGTCGTTGTGTTCCTGGAGCACAATCCGAGTGTCGTGAACATGGAGCCACGCCAACATGTCCGAGATCGACCTGCCGATGGAGCTGAGCTATGAGCAGCGGTGGTGACGCTCGGGAGTTGCTCGCTCGGTCGGCTACGACGTCGACGCCGACGTGGTAGCTGAGGTTCGTCGCGTTCTCGGCGTAATGCATGCGAGCGAACCGTCACGCCTGGCTTGAACCCAAGCGTCCACCCAATATAGGAGCGGCACGCGAAGTGGTTTTGCCTCAGGGTGTTCAAGTCCAGACGCGCGCTGGATCGCTCCGGGTTGGACAGCGAAGGGGGACTGCTCGGTCCACGGGCCTACGGGCGCGCCCAGCCGGCGAGCTCCCTGGCCGCGGTTGCCGTGGTGGGGTAGGGGTCTTGGGCCAAGGCGTTGCAGAGGATAAGGAAGTCGTCCACGATGCCGCCGACCTGACCAAGCCAGTCGGGCATGAGGTAGTTAACGACGGCGTCGTGGAGGTGGTCGAGGTGGTCCAGACGAGCGTTCAGGAGATCCTCGGCTGCTGGGATTGCTCGCGCGACGAGTCGTATGCCGTGAATGTCGTTGCGGCGCAGCAAGGCCAGGCAGGTCGCTTCGACGACGGCGGTGTTGCCGCGGTCGAGGAGAAGCCGCCAGAGGATATCGGCGATGTCGTCTCGGTCGGCCCAGGCGGCGAGTTGCTGTCCGGCGGCGGCCCGGGCTGACCAGTCCGGGCTGTTCGCAGCCGTGATTGCTTCCGGAGGTGGGGCTGGGGCGCGCATGGGCTCAGACTTACACACGTGGTCTTGCTGTTGGACTGCGTCCGGCTGGTTCTGGCTTGCGGGCCATGCGTGTCACGGAAGTCGCCGTCCGCTCTGGGCGATGGAGCCGACCGAGGGGGAGCGTACTTCGGCCGCTCTGCCGCGCGAGGCGGAGATCCAGACCTGTTTCTCGGGTTGGGCGGCCGGGCTGGCGATCTGCCAGAGGTTTCGCGCGAAGGGCGCGCAACTACACGGCAGCTCGACTGCCGGCAGATGTCGGATTGCGGGTTAACGAAGCCTGCAACCGGGATCTCGATGACATCAAGCGGGACCTCGGCCCGTTCGACAATTCCACGCTCAGGAAGGGCTCGGACGGCTCGTGCCCCTGGCGCGCATGGCGCCTTTGATCAACGACGCGGGACGCACGCTGCGTTCCGGAGACGGTCATGATCCGGACGTGTGGGCCGGGAGCCCCCGGCGAGCGGTCAGGGGTTTACGCGGAGCTCGGCCGCTGCTTAGGAGCCCGCGACTCTTCCTCAGTGGCGTGGCACGGGTACCCGGATTCTCTTTACGACATTTGGGTTCGCCTGAACTTCAGGGTCCGTGGGTTGGTGGAGCTCAGGACGTCTACGTGGGCGACGACTGTCACCGGTCAGGCTCTCTTATCGCAAGGACGCTGATCGGGTCGACGGCGTTTGATCTGGTTGCGGGTCGTCCGTTGTGTGTCTCAAGGTGTAGATGTGGTCCGGAGGAGTGGCCGCTGCTGCCCACGTGCCCGATGATGCGGCCGCCGGCGATCTGTTGCGCCTCGTGGAGGTTGGGACGTTCGACTAGATGGCAGTAGCGGGTCACGGTGGAGTTGGGGTGCTGGAGTTCCACGAACCAGCCGCATCCCATCACGTCGGTGGGATGACCGTCCATGTCACAGGAGTAGGGCCGACCGCTGCGTAGGCGGGCGTCGCAGACGATCCGGATGACGGTCCCGGTGGCGGCGGCGCGCACTGGGGTGCCTTTGGCGGCGATGATGTCGATGCCGTCGTGGCTGGGGCGGGTTTCGGTGCGGAATCCGGAACCGATGGGTCCGTCGACTGGCATTGTCCAGCCGCCGAACGCGGTGCAGCCGTTCATCGGCTCGGAAGATGGTGCGTTGGTCTCGTCGGCGGTGAGCTGGTGCAGCGCGGCCGCGTCGGCTTCCCATTTTGCGTAGGCGTCGGGGTAGGCGCTGCGTTGGACGGCTTGGGCGGCGACGGTGAGCGGCATGGTCTGCCATCGGGGGATGGTGGCGAGTTTGCGGTAGAACGCGGTCGCTGCGTAGGCCGGGTCTTGTAGTTGGGTGGGTGTTCCCCAGCCTTGGCTTGGGCGTTGTTGGAACAGGCCGAGCGAGTCGTGGTCGTTGTCCGGGCCGAGGTGGCCAAGGTTGCGCAGCTGGGATTCCTGTAGTGCGGTGGCGATGGCGATGATCTGCCCACGGACAGGTACGTGCAGCCGGTCGCCGACGATCGCAATGACGCCCGCGTTGCGGATCTGCGTGGCGTCGTAGCGGCCGCTGACGTCGCTGGACGCTGCGACCGTTGAGCAGGCGGACGCTACGCCCGTCACGGCGGCGAGTCCGCCGGCGCACAGCAGCACGATGCCGACGACCGCAGCAATTGTCGCCGCGATCGCGCGGCTGCTCATGTGGCTTCCTGAGGATTGATGGCATGCATGATTCGCGCCCCTGACGTGGTTGGTGGCGAAAGTGGCGATCGGCGGCGGGATCGCTGGTGGCGGGACGCACATGGCGTCCCGTCACCAGCGGTGTATCCGCTCCTTGTGGATGCGGCCGTGGTGTTGCTCGTGGCCGCCGGTCGTGTGGCTGAGGCGCGGGTCAGCGCGGATGTTGCCCGGCACCGACTGCTGTGGGTGGGCAGATCAGGTGTGGTGGAGCTGTCCGAGGGTCGGGATGGTGGATTGTGGGTTGGGGTGGGCCGGTTGGTAGCACTGGCAGTACTCGAGGAATTGCCTGCAGTCGACGCAGCAGCCGCATTCGGTGCAGACGCCGGATTCGGCGATGGCGGGCCAGCAGTTGGGGCAGCGGTCGGGCAGGTCGAGGCCGCGGTCGTCTTGGTCGTCCCAGCCCTGGTAGTTCCATAGCCGCCCGGAGTTGGGGTAGCGGGGTGGCAGGTAGCCGTCGTTGGAGTACCAGATGCCGCCGTCCCAGGTTCCTGACGGCTCGTTGAGGATGTACGCCTGTTGGGTGAAGCTGCGGTCGACGGTGAGGACGACGATTTTGTTGTGTTCTCCCATCCACCGTTCGATCTGTTTGCGGATGCGGCGGACGCGCAGCGACCCGAGGCTCGGAATGAATGCCTCGGCGGCGATGCGGGTGTCGGATCGTGGGTCGTGTTTGGCGGGTTGGACGTTGGCGGGTAGGACGCCGTTGTGGGCGATGACGGTTCGCGGGTCGCCGCCGACGGCGAATGGGTGGCAGTTGTCCAGCCGGGTGGTGCCGTGGGTCGCGAAGCGGGAGTGGAACAGTGCGGGCCCGTCGTGGTGGCGGCCGCGTGTCTGGGCGAACGCGTCGATGACCTCGTCGGCGTTCATTCCATGGTGGACGAGGATCTGGCCGTCGGTGACGATCGCGTAGCCGTGACCGTCCTGGTTGATCAGGGTGCCGTTGCACAGGGCGGTCAGGTCGGGTTGGACGCCGGCGGGCACGAATGTCAGAAGGCACATGCGGGTGCCTCGATCCGGTCGAGCAGCGGCTGGTAGTCGGGCCTTTGGTCGAGCCAGCCGGTGAATGACGGCCATTCCCAGCCGTTGCGGGTGACGATGTCGTGCGCTTGGAGGCTGCGGGTGTATTCGACGGAGGCGGCGGCGAAGCCGAGGACGGCCTGGACCTGTGCGGGGTCCAGGGAGCTGGCGAAGACCCGCAGCTCGAACGTGTCGGGGTTGCCGGTGTTGATCGCCCGGTAGCGTTCGCTGCAGGCGCCTTTGGCGTAGTCCTTGGCCGCGGAACGGTCGTAGGACGTGAACGCGGCCCATTGTTCCGATGAGCGCCCGGCCAGCCGGGTGACGTGGCGCTGGTTGCGGTAGATGAATTTCATCCACCGGTAGGTGTGGCAGGGCGAGGTGAACCCGGCCCGGGACAGGTGGACGTGGATGCCGGTCGCGTCGGTGGTGTCGCAGCCGGCGGCGGCGAGGTCGGTGAGCATCTGCCAGGGGAAGTTCGCGATCGCCCACCGGTAGGACATGGGGTGGGTGACGATCTCGAACCCGTGGCCGATGGAGCTGTCGTTTTTGAGGTAGCCCAGGTCGCCGAGGTGGTTGGCGGCGAGTTTCGCGCTCGAGTTGTAGGCGTTGTAGGGCGTTTCGATTTCGATTTCCGCGCCGAGGAACAGCGGCCCGGTGCCGCGGAAGATCGGGCGGGGTTTGTAGTCGTAGCTGTGGACCGGGGTACCGGTCGTCGTCGGGGCTGCAGTCGCTGCAGTAGCCGCAGTCGCAGCTGTCGTCGGGGTCCTCCTGGCAGTGGTTTCCGCAGCGGTCGCCGTCGCGGTTCCAGCCGTCACAGCTGTCGCATCGCCAGTAGAAGGAGTCCAGGCAGGTGTCGCAGATCCGGGAGCCGCGGGCGGTCGCCTGCGTGTGAGCGACCGGGGTGGTCGCCCGGCAACGGCGGCAGGTCACACACGTCGTGCACGCCGCCCCGACGCTGAGCAGGCTGCGGCATCCTGGGCACGGCAGGACGTGCTCTGCGGTGGTGGTTGCGGTGGGCGGGTCGGGCAGGCCGAGGTCGGGCAGAGCGTGCTGGTTCGGGTTGGACTGTTGTGGCATTGCCACACCTCCGAGAGGTCAGGGAGGTGCGCAGGCCGTCCGGTCCCGCGCACCTCGCGTTGCCGAAAGGCGGTTGGGATCGGGAAGAGGGGCGGGCCGGTGGCGGCCGGGTCAGACTGGACGCGTCTGCCCCGGCCGGGTTGCGCCGGCCCGTGGTCGGGTCAGTTGACCGGGACGGGCCCGGTGTGGGGTGGCAGCGGCCGGATGGTCAGCGGCGGGATCCGCCGCCATGACGCGGCCGGAACGTGGGGTTGGGCCGGGTGGGGGAGCACGTCGTAGCCGCGGACCCAGACCGCGAACCACTGTTCGGCCGGCGCTGCCCGGCGTAGGTGCTCGTCCGCCGCCGGCGGTTGGCCGGCCAGGGCGGGGTGAGCGTGGGCCCGGTGTTGGGGGCGGCGCCCGGCGAGCATCGGACACGCGCGGGTGCTGTAGGCGGCGCAGGGTGGGCAGGTGCCCGGCTCGACGGTGCAGCGGTGGGTCAGGTCGGATGCGCGGGCGAACAGCACCACCCGGCCGGTCAGTGGCCGTCCGCAGACCTGACAGCGCCGTCCCTGCAGGCACTGCGTCTGGGTCAGGTCGGTGATGGTCCCGAACAGGTAGACCCCACCGATCGACGGGGTGATCCATGGAACGACCAGCCCGGCTTGGACCGGCCGGCCGAGCAGGTGGGCGGGGATGTCAGGTGGTTGGGGCATCGTCGGCCTCCGGTCGGGGCCAGACCGGCGCGAACGCGTGCCGCAGGTCGGCGATGATGTCGTCGACGTCTGTGACGATCCGGATCTGCCGGTCCTCGCGCAGCAGCCGGTGGCATCCGGTCGACATGGCCGAGGTGACCGGCCCGGGCACGGCCATCGCGGCGCGGCCGTGGCGTACCGCGCTGGCGACCACGGCCAGGCAGCTGGCGCGGGCGGGTGCTTCGACCACGACCGTGCCGCCGGTGAGGATGGCCAGATACAGCGCGTTGAGCTGGCCGCGGTCGCGGCGCGGGACGGCCCCGGCCGGGAACGCGCTGACCAGTAGCCCGCTTTCGGCGAGCAAGTTGGTGAACTGCCGCTGCTGGTCGCTCAGGAGTTGGTCGATGCCGTGCGGCAGGACGGCGACCGCTGCGCCTTCGGCGGCCAGCGCGGCATACAGGGCGGCGCGTTCGATGCCGACCGCGGCGGAGGACACCACGGCCCAGCCGTGGGTGATGAGCCCGGCGGCGAGGTCGCGGGCCACATGTTCGCCGTAGGCGGTGCAGGCCCGCGCTCCGACGAGGGTGACGGCCTGCCGCGGTTGCGGGATGGCGCCGGGCCCGGCCGTCCATAGGCAGACCGGTGTCCAGTCGCGGGCGTCGTCGAGCCCGGCCGGCCAGTCCTGGTCTTCCGGGATGACGATCCTGCCGCCCTGGTAGGCGTCATCGACCGCGGCCGCCGCCTGGCCACACATCTGTGGCAGGGACAGGCCGGCTAGTTCCGCGCGTGCGGTGAAGGTGACCTGCCCGGCGGCGATGAGGTCGTAGGCGTCGACGGGGCTGTTGGTGGCCAGCAGCTGGGCCAGGGTCGGGTCGCCGGGTTCGAACAGCCACCCGAGACGGGCCCGCGCCACCCGGATGTTCTCGGCCTCCATCACGCCACCTCCTGCTCGGCGTAGGTGCCGGTCGGGTCCGGGTGATCTGCCGGTGGGGCCGTCGCCTCGGCTGCGCTGTCGACCGCTGCAGGGTTGACGCGGTGCGGCTCGTCGGGCCGTTCGGGGTCGGCAGGGGTGAGGTCGTCGAGGATCTGTCGGGCGGTCCGCAGGACCGTCTCGGCGCAGTCCTTGACCAGATCCATGTCGCCGTCGGCCCAGCCGAACACGTAGGCGTCGGAGTAGGCGGCGGTGTCCAGGCCGACCGCGCGCAGAACGATGTGAGCGACGCTTTCCGCCTCGGTCTCCTGCCGACCCCGATGCGCCACAACTCCTGGCTGGTCGGTGTGGCCGCAGCGGATGTGGGCGAGCTCGTGGGCGACGGTCTTGGTCCGCTGGGCCGGGTCGATGTCGTCACGGACCTGCACCTGGCGGCTGGTGCCGCGGTGGACGGTGACACCGGTGCCGGTGCCGAGGTATCCGCTGCCGGCCGGTACGAGCGCGTACTGGTAGCCGGCCGCGGCGAGCAGGGCGACCAGGTCGTCGTAGACGCCGGTCGGGTCCTGGCCTGTCAACAACGCTGGCGGGCCCGCGACGCGACGGTGCCGGCGGCGGCGGCCGACGATGGTGGGCGGGGCGAACGGCTCACCGTCGGTCTGGGACAGCTCGAAGGTGTTCGCCAACGCGAACCCAGCGAGCCGCAGCGATGGCCGCCCGTCCGGGTCGCGCGGCACCCGCCGCCCGGCAGCCACCGACGCCGCCGCCTGCGCTTCGGTGGGTCGCCGGCGGACCGGCGCCCAAATCTTGAACGCTTTCTCGCCGGTGCGGACGAACCGCTGGTGGGCTCTCCACCCGGTCGACCCGTCCCGCCGCCCGAAGGGCAGGAAGTAGCGCGGGGTGATGCCGCGCTCCGCGGCCTGGACGAGCAGCAGGATCTGATTGCCGAGGCTGTACCGGGCACCGAACCCGGCGACGTGGTCGATGAACTCAACCCACTGCCCAGGGTCGGCGGCCATCCGCGCGAGCCGGTCATCGAAGTCGGCTTTGATTTTGGTGATGAGGGCGGCGCGTTCGTCGGCGCGGCCGCGCTCGTCGTGTGCACGGCGCGTGGGGCGCCGCGTTCTGGTGGCCATCAGGTGTGGCCCTCCTGTTCCCCGCCTCGTGGCGGCGGACAGGCTGGGGCCGTGGACGGTCCCAGCCGGCCCGTAGGCACGAGATGAGATCGCCGTGTTGGCGGTGTGGATGAGCGGCATCGGTCAGGTGACGGGATGCCCGCGCCGCGACCGGCTGTCGGGGACTCCCTTAGGTCAGGGATTCGGTGTTCGGGCCGGGACGTTCTCGTCGCCGAGGACGGGCGGTCCGGCAGCCATCCGGTCCAGCAGCGTGTGGAGCAGCTGGATGGCGGCGGCCCGGATAGGTGGCGGCCATGTCTCGGGGACGGCGATGGTGCGGGTGCCATCCTGGGCGAGTGCGTCGCCGCACGCGCGGCTGCCTTCGTCGACGAGCATGATCCGCACCAGGTTTCGTGCGGGCCGGTCAGCCCAGATCGTGGCAGCCCGGCCGGCCAGCCGCAGGTCGCCGACCCGGATCGGGTGGTCGGTCAGCCCCAGAGCGCCGGGGTTGTCCGCCGGGGCGCAGGTGAAGGCACCGGCCAGGTTGTGATCGTTGGCGGTGGTGTCGGGGCCGGCGGCGTTCATACCTGTCCGCCGTGGCTGGCTGCCGGTCCCGCCTGTTGCCCGCCTGCGGGTCCTTCGCGTCGGACGGCGTCGGCGATCGTCGCGACGCGTCCGCGTCCGCGGGTCTTCGCGTGCTGCAGGGCACGGTCGGCGTGGGCGAGCGTGATCCGCGCCGTATCCGTGCCTGGTGCGCT
Organism: Asanoa ferruginea; assembly: GCF_003387075.1. NCBI lineage: Bacteria > Bacillati > Actinomycetota > Actinomycetes > Micromonosporales > Micromonosporaceae > Asanoa > Asanoa ferruginea. The sequence continues at coordinate 7,378,130 of NZ_QUMQ01000001.1, read as the reverse complement.
GATGGCGATTCCGGCACACGCGGTCGCTTCGACGTTGGCCTGGCGGTGCCCGATATGGACATCGGTGGGTTCGGCGACGGCGGCGAGCAGCTTGTTCGCCAGTGCGAGGGGCCGGGCCGCTTCGGCGGCCACGATGACCGCGAACTCGTCACGACGCATCCGGAACGCGGCGGCGCCGGCGGCGGCCGTGAGGTGTTGGAGGCGCCCGCCGACCAGGACGAGGTACTGGTCGAAGCCGCGGTCGCCGAGGCGGCTGATCAACTGCCGGCTGCGGTCGAGGTTGATCAGAATGACCGCGACAGTCGCATCGGCGTGCGTGGCCTCATCGATCGCGTGATGGAACGCGTCCCGATCACCGATGACAGCGCGCTGATCGGGACGTGCGGGGCGCCCGCCGGCGTGCGGACGCAGTAGCGCCGCTGCTAGCAGGACGGTGGCGCAGGCCAGTGCAGCGACGGCGATCCAGGCCAGGACGGTGTGTGCGGTGGTGGACTCTGCTGTGGGGAACACGGGTGCCCCACCTCCTCTTCTAAAGGCGTTGGTGAGGGCGGCCGCGTTATCGCCGGCTGCCCTCACCACGTCAGGTGATGGCCCAACCCGCGGGTGGGGCTGGTTGCCGGCGGCGCCAGGAGGCGCGCTGGTTTTAGATCAGGCTTTTCAGGAGCTGCCGCAACAGGTGCGGTGGGACACCGGCCTGCAGCGCGCGACCGATCGCGTGCGCGAGCGGCACGCTGGGGTCGGCTTCCCGGACCCGCTGCAGGGCGATGTCCGTCAGGGCGCCGTTGCCGCCCAGGTAGGCGGTGATGGCCAGCAGGCACGCCGGCGGCGCCGCAGCACGTCCGGCCGCGCGCCGGGTCACGTCGATCCACAGTGTTCGGTGCGGGTCGCTGCCGTCGCAGGCCCGCCACGCGTGGTCGAACACCTCGGGGATCAGCAGCACGACGCTCAACCACGCCACCGCATCGTCATCGAGCCTCTCGCCGCGACCGGCGGCTGCGAGCGCGTCGTGAAGCGCGGCGATCCCATCGGCCGCCAGGCCAGATAGCGGGCCGGCGGCGAGCCACGCGGCGACGGAGCCGCCGGTGCGGGCTGGACTGGACTCGCGTACGGCCGTGGTGAACCGGCGCATGGCGGCTTCGGTCGCGGCCTGCATCCGGTCGTGTGCGTCGCCGGTCACCGGATCCAGCAGCGCTGTCAGGGCCGCCCGGTCGGGTAGGGGTGCGATCCCCCGCAGGGTGGCCTCGGCCGGCAGCGTGCTCGTGTCCGGGTTGTAGGGCCAGCCCTCGGGCGGGCATTGGCACCGCTGGCTCAGGCAATAGATACGGCCGTTGTCGACCCGGACCGCGGCGGTGACCTCGGTTCCGGTCGCGTCGATGGCCACTGCGCACTGTTCGACGGCGGCGTCGATCTGTTCTGCGGGCCCGTACCCGATGACGAACGCGTTGCTGCTCTGCTGCCTGATGATGGTGGCGGTGGCGTCCCAGTCGGGTTGCTCGTCGTCGGTTTCGGGGAGGCGTTGATGGGTCAGAACGCTGACGGCGGGGGTGCGGACGCCGACGCAGACCACACACCGGTGGGGATGGAACCCCAACAGGTAGGGCACTGCCGCGACAAGATCGTTCGGGTTTCTGATCGTTGATGCTCCGTCGGATGTGGACACAGCTCTCCTTTTCGTTGTTGGAGGGGTGATCGGGCATGGTGGATCACCGTCGCCGGGGTGGCGGCACCGGTCAGTTCGGGTTGGGCCGTGGGACCGGGGTCGACAGCCGGGCGGCCCAGGCGACGGTGATCGGCGTCGCTTCGACGGGCGGCGGGTTTCCGTGCGCCGGTCCGCGGGCCGGTCTCGACGGCTCGTGCGCGCCGTTTTCGAAGGCCGTCGTCAGCTGCCGCCGACGCTGCGGCGGGTGGGGCGGTTGTCACGCTGCCGCACCGCGGGACGGACGCCGGCCTGCAGAGGGACGCCGTCACGGTCTGGGTCGTAGTGGGCGATGCCGCCGCCGAGACGTTTGGCGGTGAACATGGCAAGGTCGGCGCAGCCGAGCGCCCGCCGCGGGTCGCCGTGGTGGCAGATGCCGGCACTCATCCGCACTGGCACGGTGCTCGTGCCGATCTTGACGGTGCCCGTCATCGCGCAGGTGAGCGCGTCGGCCAGCTCGTGCGCCAGCCGGCTAGTGATGACGATGAACTCGTCGCCGCCGAGCCGGGCGATCAGGTCGCCGGGTTCCGCGACCCGCCGCAGGTGGCCAGCGATCGCCGCGAGGTAGAGGTCGCCGCCGGCGTGGCCGTGCGCGGCGTTGATGCCGTGCAGATCGTCGACGTCCAGTAGGGCAACGGTGCGCTCGCCGCCGACCGCCAGCCAACGGTCGATGGTGCGGCGGGTGGGCAGGCCGGTGAGCGGATCGGTCGACGCCTCTTCCAACGCGTTGCGCAGTTCGCGGATGCGCCGGTCGGCGCCGATGACCCGCAGGTGCGCGACGGCGAACACACCGGCGATCCCGGCCATCGCGATGAACTTGACGGCACCACCCTCGGCGATCATGTGGCTGAGTGTGGGGACGGCGACGACGACGAACGCGGCCGTGCAGCCGACGTGAAGAATCTTCGTCCACGGTCGGGTGGGCATGGATTCCTCCCTTCCCGGAGGTAGGCGTACACAGCACGGACCGGGGTGACGGACCCGGTCGGTGCGCGGTGGGTTTATCGGGTGTTGACGGCGACGAGGATGTCGTCGTCGCCCAGGGCAGCGATCGCCCAGTTGGCCTTGTCCAGATACGTCAGCCGGGACGGGTGATCGCCCTTGACTTGACTGAGGTAACGGCCGTCGGGGCGCAGCAGCCCGTCGCCGGGAACGGCGGTAAGCCACCCGTAGTAGGCGTAGACCTGGCCGCCGGTCTGGAACGCCTCGAGGTGAGCGGTCGGCAACTCCATGACCTTGTGCGGAAGGGCGTTGTAGGTCCGCATGCTCGCGATCCGCGGCTGGGACAGGTAATCCCGTTGAGCGCGGGACAGCGGATACTTGATCGGGTCGTGGTCGTGGCGGTCCAGGAAAACCCAGAACGGCTGCGCCGGCCGGGTGCCGGCCACCACCTGGTTCCACAGCGCCCACCGGTAGCCGTACAGGTGTTGGCCGGCGGTGCGCATCGCGTCCAGGTCCAGCAGGGCGACCGGTCCGCCGGCGGCGGTGTTCCGCCATGGCTGCAGCAGTCGGCCCCGACGCCGGCGGGCACGGCCGCGGGTGATGAAGTGCCCGGCCGGGCCCAGACCCATGTAGCCGATGTCGGTCAGGCGGGTGTCGGCAGCGTCGGCGAGGTGGTCGGTGGGGGTGGCTTTCGGCAGGCAGACGATGGACAGGGACGGATGCAGCACGGCAACCTCCAAGCACAGGTGGGTGCGCGCGCAGGGCCGACCGCCGCAGCGGTGGGTGCCGCGCGGCACGAGACAGGGTGTGACCACGAGGGGTCGAGCCGGGAGCAGGTCACGGGGCAGGCGGCAGGTGGCCGCTGCACAGATGTGGTTCGGGGTTCTGGGCCGACGAGCGGGCGGGCCGACCGGCCTGTTAGGCGGGTGGGCGGTTGCGACCGCGGTTTCGTGGGCGTGAACCCGGTGGTGCTGATCTCTGGTGTTTTTCTTTGAAGGAGGTTTCAGCGTAGCCGGCCGACCCAACAGCGCCGCGGCCCGCCGATGCCGCAGCTGACCTGTGTTGACCTGCGCTGTTGGGTGTTGGCCCGTGGCCCCGGTTGTGGTCCGCCGGGTCGGGGGCCCGCTGTTGGCCGCAGCCGTCGGCCAGCACACCCCGCCTACCATGCGGCTGCCCGGGTGGTCGGCCCGTCCGGCGGTTCGCGGGCGTGCTGGCCCTGGCCGGCACGCGGCACGGGGCCTTATCCGGACGGGTTCGGCAGCCGCAATGGGTGCTGGTCCGGCCGCGGAGGCCCGGGGGAGAGCGGGCCGGCCTCGCCGTGGTCGCTGGGCAGCTCCCCAAGGGCGAGGCGGTGGCGGCCGTTACCGGCCAGCCGCCACACCGGACCGGCCGGATCTGGTCCAGACTCCGGTGAGGTGGTCGCAATATGCAGCGAGGGTTCGGGTCGTTCGGCGAGCCGGCGGTGCAGGTTCTGTTCCCGGATCCGGCTCGGGAGCACGAACAGGACCGGATACGCGGGGCCGCCTTCGGCTCGTAGCCGCCGGTGGGATCCGAGCTTGTCGACCAGCGTGCCGATGGTTTCGGTGCCGCGGTCGAGCTCGACGAAGAACCCCGTCTGGCCATGACCGTCGCTCCACACCCCATGCCCGTCGGGTCGGATCCGCCGCCCGAACGCGGCCGCGGTGGTCCGCTCGGACCACCACCGGGTCAGGTCCGCACCGCGGTGCCGGCGGGCGTGGACGAGCAGGCCGGCGAAGAAGGTGTTCACCTCCAGCAGGTGGGCCAGGGTCGGGCTGGCGTAGACGCGGTCCTGCCGTTCCCGCAGCGCCCGTGTGGTGGGTGGGTTGTCGCCGCGGGCCAGGGCCATGTATCGGGCTGATAGTGGGCCGGGAAGCCAGCAGACCGGGTTGGGGGCGCCGGGCCGGTTGCGGATGAACCGGTCGATGAAGCCGAGGCCGCGTAGGGCCTGGAGGCGGTGGCGGCAGGTGATCGGGTTGTCGAACAGCATCAAGGTCAGCTGCTCGGTGGTGAGGGTGACGTGTTCGTCCAACAGGGCGGCGATGGTGTAGTCGCGGGGCCTCAGGCGGTGTGAGAGGTCGATGAGTGTGTGGGCCGCTTGCCTTTGCATTTCGGTGGTGGGTAGCACGAGTACGGGTGGGTTCCCCGGGAGGAGTTCCCCTGGTGGGAACTGTCGGGATGCGGGGTTGGCAGACATGACGTCTCCTAGCTGGGGTGTTGGGTGGGCTGGGGTGGCCTGGGCCCGGCCGTACGGCGCCGGGTGCTGGCCGGGGTGGTGGCCGGTGCGGAGACCGGGACCTGGCCGGGTCGGCAAACCCAGCCAGCGGCTCGTGCATGAGGACAACCGACGGCGGGGCCGCGGTAGACACACGGCGATCCACCGACTCCACTGCCGCTGCATTACTCCAACCCGCGTCCCGGACGCTCACGCTGCGGGCGTCGGGCGGCTAGCGAGCAGATGGATCTGTTGGTGTGCGCTGGCTGTCGGCGGGGTTTGCCACGCCGGCGAGTTCGGCGACGGCGGCATGGTTGCGGGCGCTGCGGTCGACGGCGGCTGCCGCGGCCTGACGGACTGCCGTCGCTTCCCCGACCAGCGGCCGCGGCGGATTGGTCCGCAGGGTGAACGCAGCGGTTTCGCGGCTGTTGACGACCAGCCGGCAGCCGGCCCGGTAGGCGTCCAGGTGGGACAGGTCGTGCTCGTCGAGCTCCGGGAGTGTGTGCCGGGCCAGCTGGTGGGCGTCCTCGGGCGCGCAGGAGAAGAACACTTTGTTGCGCGCGTTGGCTGATATCGCCAGCTGGGTCTCGCGGGGCATCTGGGAAAGGTTCTGGTGGGCGAGAGTCAGACCGAAGTGGTAGCCGCGGGCCTCGGCGAGCATGTCGCCGACGGAGCCGGGCAGATTCAGGAAGTTGTGGGCCTCGTCGATGTAGGCGAACGCGTCCCGGCGCTGGGTCTCGGGGAGCCGTGCCCGGCCGGTGGCGGCCTGCCACGCGGAGGCCAGGATGAACGAGCCGGTCAGCCGGGCGGTCTCTTCACCGATCTGCCCTTTCGGCAGGCGCGCAAGCAGGATGCCGCCGTCGAGGATGCGGCGCATGTCGAACGAGCTGCGCGGGGCGCCGAACGTGCGCCGCGGGAACTCGCGCAGCAGCACGTTCCGCAGCCGGGACAGCAGCGGGGCGATGACCTGCGACCGCAACGGTAGGGGTGCGGTCTCGTACCATTCCCAGAACCCGCGCAGGCCTTCCGGGTCGTCGAGGTCGGCGGTGAACGCGTGCCGGAACTTGCGGTCCTGTAACAGCGACGGGATCAGCGTCAGGGTCGCGTTTGACTTGCGCAGCAGGGTCAGACAGGCCACCCGCAGGACGTCGTCCATCCGCGGACCCCAGTGTTTCGCGAAGATCTTCCCGAAGATCGACACGACGTTGTCGACGACCAGGTCGGGGTCATCGCCGGCAAGGGGGTTCAGGGTGGTGCCGGCCGGCTGGTCCGGGTCGATGATCACCAGGCGTTTGGCGTGGCTGGCCGGGATGCGGTCGAGCAGGTCCAGGACAAGGTCACCTTTGGGGTCGATGACGATCGTGCCGCGGCGGGCGTGGATGTCGTCGAGGATCATGTTGAGTAGCAGGGTGCTTTTCCCGGACCCGGTCGAGCCGAGCACGTGCAGGTGCTGACGGGCGTCGACGACGGACAGCGCGACGGAGTGGCCGCCGACGTCGGCCTTCCCGAGGACCTTCGTGGTGCGTCCACCGGAGGCGACCGCGACGGGTGCGGGCATCGGTTTGGCCCGGGCCCGGTCCAGTCCCGGGACGGCGATGTCGCGGGGTAGTGCCGCGATCGCGGCCAGTTCGGCTGCCGAGAGCAGGAACCCGCGATTCAACACGCGTTCGGCCAAGGCCCGGGCCGGGTGGCGGATCCGGTGTCGGCGGAGCCGGTTGCGGCCGGTCCAGGCACCGAACGCGGCCGCGACCGCGTCGCTGATGGTGGCCAGCCGGGCCTGGATCCGGTCGATGTCCGTGTTGCGGGGGTTGGTGTGGGTGACGCCGTAGCGGACGGCGACCTGCCACGGGGTGGTGGCGAGTTGGTCGACGCCGGCGCGTGCGTCGCGGTCCCGCTGCGGGTCGCCACCGGCCGCTGCGGGGTGCCGGGCGGTGCGAGCCGACGTCCTCGAGAAGGCCGACCCCAGGTTGAGGGCGGCCCGTAACCACGGGGCCGGGTCCAGCGGGTCGTGCGGGCGGCGGCCCGTCCGTAGTCCCTGCACACCTCGGCGCAGGTGCCGGATCTGTCGGGGTGTGGCGGGTCGGGCCAGGACCTGCACACACGCTGTCTCCGCTGGGTGCAGCCCGGCAGCGGCGGCAAGCAGGGTCCGCAGCGGGTCGTTGCGGTGGTCGGTTTCCAGCGGGTACCAGGCTGGCATCCTCGGCGCCAACGCCGCGCCGACCTCGACCGCGTCGGGAGGCAGCGGCGGGCCGGGGTCGGCGATGGTGCACGCGGCGCCGGGCCAGGCGCCGCGGATCGCGGCCTGGACCGGACCGGTGCCGATGGTGCCGGGAACCCACACGGCGATGGTCAGTTCTCGGCCGGCCCACCGGTATTCGACCGCAGTGTGTGGGCGGCCGTGACGCAGCCGGCCCCGCCAGCTGGTGTGGAGGACTTCGGCGAGCGTGGCCCAGAACGTGGCCGTACCGGATGGGTCTACCTCCGGCGGCGCAAGGATGGTCACGAGGTGGGCGGTGCGGGCCATCCGCCGCTGCCGCCGTCGGGCGACCGCGATGCGCGCGGCGTAGCCGGCGGCCGCGATCGCTGCGGCGATGAGCGCGAGCCAGGGCCGGGCGGCGCACCATCCGGTGGCGGCGGTGACGTTGTCGAGCAGCCATTGCGACGGGCCCGGCAAAGCCGGCCCGGCCGGCGCCGACGGAGGCGGGGGAGTAGGTGCGAACCAGGAGACAGAGATTTGAGGGTGGGTGCTGTTCACGGTGCCCTCCTGACGGCAGAAATCCTGCGGCGGCTTGGTCCTCGGCACGGATGGCCAGGGCCCGACGGGCGCTTCGGTCGCGGCCCCAATGAGTGCGTTTACGAGTTGGCGAGGTCCAGATCGCCGATGCACAGGTGGTGCTCCTTGTTGGAGGCAACGGCTTGAAAGCCGACCCGATGGGTGCCTGACATCAGCAGGCCCTCGCCACGGCGGGCGGCCAGCAGCACTTGGGCCTCGCCGGCGGTCAGAGCGAATACGTCGGCGACGACGTCGATCGCCTGCGGCGCCTGCCGCAGCAAAATCTGGGTCGTTGCGTTAGCGATGACGACCTGCCCAAGATCGGAGCTGAGCAGGTCACCGACGTCCTGAGTGATGACCGTCAGCCCGGCTCGGCGCTTGCGGGCGGATTTCGCCAGGCGGGACAGGAACTTGGCGCCCTCGCCGTCGCGTAGCAAGGTCCAGGCTTCGTCGACGACGACCAGCCGCCGCGGGGTCTGTTCCAAGCGGCCGGCCGGCGTGTCCACCTGGCGCCAGATCGCGTCCAGCGCCAACAGCATGCCCGGGGGGCGCAGTTCGTCAGCGAGCTGCCGCGTGGACCAACACACGAGCTGTCCGCTCGGGATCGTGGTGGTGGGGCCGTCGAAGAGATCGCGGAACGATCCGGTGGTCCAGGGCGTGAGCCGGACCGCGAGGTTGTCCGCGGCTTCCGTGTGCTGGTCGGTGAGCGCAGTGGCGACATCGCGAAGCAGCGGCGCCTGCCGTCCCCAGGTGTCCGGGTCGTTGGAGATTCCGGTCTGGTCGTAGGCGTGGTTGATCGCCTTGTCCAACGCGGCCCGCTCCGACGGCGGCGGCTGCTGCCCTAGCAAGACTGAAATGAGTGTGTGCAGGAAAAGCGCCCGGTATGTGCGGGCCTGCGGCCGGCGGTCCGCGGACGGAATATCCAGGGGATTGAGCCGCACGCCTTCGGCGCCAAGCGCGATAGTGACGCCGCCGACCGATTCGGTGAGGCGGATGTACTCGTTGTCCGGGTCGATGATCGCGACGTGCACGCCGTCGGCCAAGGAGCGCAGCACCTCGAGTTTGACGAAGTACGACTTACCGGCGCCCGATCGGGCCAGCACCACGCTGTTGGCGTTCTGCTGGGCCCACCGGTCCCACCACACAACGCCGTTGCTGTCGGGGTTGAGGCCATACAACACGCCGCCGCGGGTGTCGGGCTCACCCGGTAGCGGGGCCGGCAGGTCGGCTGAGGCGAGCGGGAACGCCGACGCGATCGCGTCGGTGTCCATGACCCGGCGCATCCGCAGCCCGTCCGTGGCCAGCGGCAGTGTGGTCGTCCAGCCCTGCAGTTGTCTCCAGGTCGCCGGCTGCGTGTCCAGCAGCACGGAAGCGGCGGTTGCCCGCACGTGTGCGACGGCTTCGTCGAGTTCCTCGAGGGTGGTGGCGTGGACACACAGGTAGAGGCCGACCTGGAAGAGTTTGCTGTGGCCGCGGGCGATCCGGTCGGCCATATCCGCGGCGTCGTCCGCGGCTGCGTCGGTGATCGGGTCGACCAGTCGGCCCTTTTCGGCGTCGGTGCGCCGGTTGGACTCCAGCCGCCCCCGCTGCTTGCGGAGCCGAGCAGCTGCGGCCTGCGCAGGGAGTGGGTCGATGTAGACGGCGACATCGAGTCTGCCCGGCCAGGCCAGCAGCGGGTCGAGCCAGGCTGGTCCGACTTCGGCCGGGTAGCCGGTCACGATCAGGCTGGCCGTATACCCGTCCCCGACGCGCAGGTACCGGGGCGTGTTCTCGACAGCGGCCGGCCCGAGTACGGCCGTGAGGGCGGCCGAGTCGGCCTGGTTTGTGTCAGGGCCGATGGTCTTTCTCTGGCGCAGCGATGGCATGTCAGGCTACCGGTCCGGTGATGGCCTCGTCGGGTAGGGCGCGGGCCCAGGTGACGTCGGCGGGGGTGTAGGGGTCGGTGGCGCAGGCCAGCACTGCGGCAGCTTCGCCGCCGTCCAGGACGGCGGTTTGCGCGCCGAGGGCGGACAGCGCGGACGCGGCGTGCTCGGCCCTGCGCATGACCTCGGTGTCGCGGCCTTTATCGCCGGTGGCGGTGACCGCGACGGTGACGGTGCGCCATAGCGGGTCCCGTCGTGCCGCGAGGTCGTCGAGGAAGGCGGCGTAGTCGCGGGCGGCGTCGGCCAGGGCCGGGTTGCCGATGGTCTCGGCGCCGTCGGCGATGCGCTGTGCGTGGCTGGACAGGTCGACCCGCTGCGTGGAGATCACGATCTGCACGGGACCGGACAGCGAGTTCAGCCATCGGCCGTAGTTGCCGATCAGAGCGGCCTGTTCGGCGCCGGTGCGTAGCCCGATGTTCACGGTGGTGCAGGCGACCAGGGCGACCGCATGCGAGCCGGTGTCGATGGCGCCGACCTCACTGATCGCGGTGGCTGGCAGGCGCAGCACCCGCACCGTCGAGCTAAGCGGCCTGGTGGCCGGCGCCCAGGCCGGGGCCGCGGCCGGGCGGGCCTCCGCGGCCGGGGCGAGGCGTTTCGGGCTGCGGGTGTGCCGCACCGCCGCTAGGAGCCAGGCATCCATGGGTAGGCCCTCGCGGCGGCCGAGCGCGAGAACGATCGCCGCCCCGGCAATCGGGGTGAGGATCGCGATGAGAACCGGCTGCGGTGCCAGGTCCCCGATGGCTCGGTAGATGCCGTAGCCGACGACTCCAGCTACCGCCAGGATGGCCAACTGTCGCGCGGTCAGCCCGTACACAATCTTGTCTGGGGTGTCGACGTCGGCCGGAATGCGGGCGTGCGGGATGAGGTCATCGCTTGGGCGCATCGCTGTCTCCTCGGCGCGCCGTTTCGGCGGTACGGGCTTTCAGCGCCCGGGTGTAGAGGTCGACACCCTCGGTGATCTCGTCGAGGGTGTACGAATGGATCGGCCGGCCGGTGGGCCAGGCGATCGCGACGATCGACGGCATGTTGTGCCGGGTGTCGGTCAGATCGGTGATCTCGTGGTCTGCGCGCGAGGTGCGGCTCTGGAAGCTCATGAGGGTGCCTTTCGATCGGGTGCGCCGGCGCGGGACTTCATGGCGCGGGTGTAAAGGTCGACGCCGTCAGCGAGCTCTTGACGGGTGTACGGGCGGACAGGTCGGCCCGTCGGGTACGCGATGCCGGTTCGTCCTGGGCCGGTGCCCGCGGCGCTCGGCGACGGCCGGGGCGTGGCACCACCGGCGTGAGTTGTTGAATGCGGCGCGGAGGACGCGGCCGGGCGGGTTCGGGCCCTGCCTGCGCCGCCGGGACGTACCGGCCACGGCCGGCCGACCGCACCGGCACCGGGACCGCCGGTACGGCTGGCGGCTCGCAGCGCGCCACGACCGCCGGTACGGCTGGCGGCTCGCAGCGCGCCACGACCGCCGGAGAACGCGCGGGAAACTCCGCGGGTCAACTGCTGCACGACCAGAACCCGAAGGACGGTGCCCGCCGCGTTCGGTCGGGCCTGCGTGACATAGCGGCGCATCAGGGCGGGGATCTTGACGACACCCCACAGTAGACAAACGACGATGAGCAGGTTCATGATCGTGTTGGGTTCACCGCCGGGCATCGGTAGCCCGAGCACGCGCAGGTTGCTGTCCGGGCTAAGGAAGATCCCCAGCGTGGTGTGCAGGGCGACCGCCTGGATCACCACGATGCCGAGGGTGCCGAGCAACGTGCGCCACCACAGCTTGGCGGCGCCCTCCGTCTGTGGGGTCCCGTGCAGGGCCAGCGCGATCGGCGCGATGCCCACGACGACGATGAGCAGCCCGCAGCGGACGATCCATTGCACCAGCAGGGTGCCGGTAAGCACCGCGATCAGCAGGCCGATGAGCAGGAGCAGCAAGCCGACCGTCTTGGTGCCGCTCTGGTCGCTCAGCGCGCTGACCGTGAGGTTGCGTAGCTGCCGCATCGACCCGGGCGCGGTGATGTCCTGGCTGGTCAGCGCTGAGGTCAATGCGTTGGCCAGGCCGATCATGCTCGAACACATGGGCATGGCGAAGTTGGCGGCGATCAGGCCGATGACCAGGCGGGGGATCAGCTCGCCTGGACCGACCTGCGATTGGATGGTGTCGCGGCCCATCACCAGGATGGCCGTCCACAGCACCGCCAACACGTAGCAGACATTCACGATGCCCAGCGACGTGTGGGCGAAGGCGGTGACCTGCGGCAGTTGGGTCACGTCGGGACTGACGAACGCGGTGACCGAGAGCAGGTCCCAGAGGGTGTTGAGCGCGCCGATCACAGTCTCGGCGAACCAGCTGAGGATGGGGCCGATGATGTCGTCGGCGAGCCAGCCGCCCACGTCAGCCGCCGATCCAGCCCTGCACGATACCGAGCAGGATCGGCGCGAGGATCGCCAGGGCGTAGCCGATGAGGGCGTTCTTGAACGCGGAGTTTGACTTCTCGATCTCGGTGGGGTCGCCACCGGCGGCCATGCGGCGCAGCCCGCCGATGGTGAGGAACAGGGTTGCGACACCGACCAGCAGCCCGACGGCCCACGACGTGATGTTCCCGATGATCACGGGCAGCGTGTACGCGGCCAGGATCTGCGGCGCGGCGGCGTGTGCCGGCGCGGAGCCTGCCACGGCCACGGCAACTACAGCTGTGACCGTGATGAACCGGTAGAGGTTTCGGCGGAACATGATGGACACCTCCAGCCCCGCGTACGGGGCTCGATCGGGGTTGAGGTGCGCCGCCGGAGACCGGGGCGGGGCCGTGGGAGCATCGCTCCTTCCAGCCGAAGGTGATCGGGTGCGAACACGGCCACTCAGGCCGGCCGCGCCTCGATCCCCGGGGCGCCGACACCGGCCGTTGCCCGGTCCGATGTCTTGCCCACGAAGGCCCGCTGTTGGGTGGCCAACACCGCGTCCGCTGCCACGGCGATACCCGACAGCGACCCAACAGGCGTTTGCTGTTGGGTCGCGCCCGCAGTGGCGGCTCGGTGTTGGGTCGCGCTGTTGGGGCCAGCGACTTGCTGTTGGGAAACGGTTGTGCGCTGTTCGATGGAGGCGAAGCGCTGTTGGGTCGCGGAGACCCGTTGTTGGGTCGCGCGGGTGCTGCGGGGTCGTCGGGGCCGCAGCGGCACGTGTGCGAGGTCGCCGTCGCGGATGGCCTCCAACAGCCGGTGTTCGGCTTTCAGCCGCCACGACGAGGCCAGGCTGGCGCTGATGCCAATGCGTGCCGCCGCCACCGTGAGCGTGTGGTGCTCCAACCGCGTCGCGGCGATCAGGTTCGCCTCGTCCGCGTCGATGACGCCCGCGGCGACCGCACGCGCGAGGACCAGGTCCGGGTGGTCCCACGGATGAATCGGGGCGATCGGCCCGGCCGCGTCGGTGTGGACCAGCTGCGCGTCGGAGTCGGCGTCCCGGGCCTTTCGAGCGGCGCGCAGGCCGGCGTCGATGAGCCGCCCGACCACCCGGGGCGGCTGCAGGTCGATGGTCATGAGTCGCTCGAGAAACCCTGTCAGCAGTTCGGCGTCCAGGTCCCGCGTGTCCCCACGCGAGCCGGTCGCCAGCAGGCCCGCAACGTGCCGCAGGCCGGGCATGGCGATGCCTACCGCGGCCACGACCCAGGACGGGCCATCCCGGCGGGCGCGGATGACCAGCTCCCGCCACACCGCGTCGCGGACCTCGACGCTGGTCTGCGGGCTGAGCAGCAGCCCGCGAAGCCGCTCCAACGGCAGGATTTCGTCGGGTAGGCCCTCGAATCCGCGGCCGTCGAATCCGATAGGAGTCGGTGGCTGGACCAGCAGGGTAAAAGCACGGTAGGCCGCGGCCAGAGGTGACGACGGCCAGGATCGAGCTGACATGGCATCCTCGCGAGGCGCTCAGGCACCGCCGCGACGGCGGTTCGAGACCTCTATCGGCCCACGCCAACCGGACAGCCCACGATGACGCAGATCGCAGGGGCAGTCTGTTGTGCCTGCTCAGGTGGGATGCCGGCCTACCGTCAACGCAGACGCTGCGGCCATGAGGAACACGCCAGGCAACCCAACAACGCAGTTCGCGGCGCTGTTGGCCGCTGTTGGCCATAGGCTCGTATGGCCGCGCCGTCGTCGGGCGTCAAGGCCGCCGACCGAACGCGGGCGGGCGCTGAAGTCGCTGGCCAACTCAACGGGTGAGTACCTCACGCCGCCGTCATCAACTTCTGAAAGGCCGGGATCGGCGAACCTGGTTGCCAGTCGAATGGTCCAAAGGCCACTGGTGCCACAAGACGCGCGCGCCTGGCTAGCCAACAAGGTGTCTTCAGCTTCCGGCCAACACTTCCGACTGTTGGGTTGAACCGAGACGCCGTTGGGCGCCGTTGCGTGACCTTCCACCGGCGGCGTTGCTCCCGGCCGTAACGGCGCAGCCCTTTGTTCATGCGAGCACGGCCGGTCAGTGCGGGAGCCACCCGCAGATGACTACTCTTCCCGATCCCACGCCGAACGGCGCAGCGTGCACCGATCCATCCATGCAAGACGCGCGACAGCACGACGACGAAGCTGTTCTCCTCGGCGACGCCCCAGCGATCGCCGTCTGGCGGCTAGACGACCGCGACCACGCCTGCTCCGCCCCGCCCCGCAGTGGGCTCGCGTCACGCTTGGCGCAGCGCCTCGTCCACGTGTACACCCGCCGCGGCGACGTGATCGTCGACTTCGACAGCGACCCGAACCTTGAGGAAGTCAGCGGCAGCGAGTCGCGGATGTACTTGTCCATCAACGATCCCAGCGCAGCAGCCGAGATCGCCGTAGACGCCAGCCTTGTCTTCCTGGGCTGGTCGACACCGTCCGCAGTCGCAACACCGGCTAGCATCGCCGACCGCATTGGCGCATGCCAGCTCATCCTGAACGCCAACACCTGCGCCGTTGCCGCCGTCCGCGCCGCCCTACCAGGTCGGCCGGGACCGACATTCGCTGATCACCTGGACGAGATCCTGCCTGCCGTCCGTGCGGCGGGGATGACCTGTGCGCTGCACATCGTCGCGATCATCGGCGCTTGGGATCGCGACGAGTTTCTCTACTACGCGACCCCGGTAGAAGTTGAGGCCGCACGGCACGTTCGGGCCGGAACGATCCACGGTCTCAGCGACCACATCGACCTCCTGGTCTTCACCGTCGGAAAGCCAAGCATCAACGGCGTGACCGGCGGAGGAAACGCCGGATTCGGATACTGATCGAGCGGATCTTGGCGATGTCATCCACAAACCGTCGACGAGGTCCGCGCGCTGCGATGCGGGATCAGTCGGTGATGAATTCGAACAGCATCTCGACCGGGTAGCGGCCGCAGGCCGAGCCGTGGGGAAGGGTCTCGGTGATGCGGGCCAGGTCGGCGTAGGTGAGCTGGACGCCGACCGCGTCGCCGTTCTCCCCGAGACGCTTGGCGCCGCGGGTGCCGGGGACGGGCACGAGGTCCTGCTCCTGCGCGAGGAGCCAGGCCAGGGCGAGTTGAGCGGTGGTGATGCCCTTCGCCCGCGCCGCGCTCTTTGAGCTGCTCGGTGGCGCGGAGGTTCTAGGTGTAGTTCTCGCTCTGCCAGCGCTCGTCTCAGCTGCGCAGGTCGTCCGCGGGGTATTCGCTGGCGGGCTTGACCACACCGGTCAGGAAGCCTCGGCCGAGAGGGGAGTAGCGCACCAGGCCTATACCGAGCTCCCGCAGGACGGGGAGGACCTTCTCCTCCACGTCGCGCTCGAAGAGGCAGTACCCGCACTGGAGAGCGGAGGCAGAGGTGACGTCGTGGGCGCGGCGGATGTACTGCGGGCAGACGTTGCTCAGGCCGAAGTACCTGACCTTGCCCTCGGTGATCAGTTCACCGACTGCGCCCCGACGTCCTCGACAGGAACGTTTGGGGTCGGAGATGTACTGGTAGAAGAGGTCGATGTGGTCGGTCCGCAGGTAGCGCCGGCTGTTCTCGGCGACCTTGCGGAAATTCTGGGGGCAGCTGTCGAAGCCGTCACCGAGCGGCTGGACGGCTAGGTCGAAGCCGAATTTGGTGGCCAGGACCACCTCGTCGCGGAGGTCCTGGACAGCTGGGAAGAAGCGCATCCCCATCTCTCGTGAACACCGCGAGCCCCTCCCTAGCGGGAGGGGCCGTTTCGGTTCTTCATCGGTCAGCGGTGCGACGGACAGAAGGCCCGCCGGCCCGCCCGTCCGAGTTTCGAGATCGAACGTTCCTCGTCGGCGGCGCGGCCGACCCGTGCGGCAGATCGTCTCGGGCCGGCGGCGGGCGGATGTTCGGTCCTAATGGTTATCACTATGGACAGGTAGCCTCCGTCCACGGATCGGAGCAGAGGCTATCCGCCTCGGCGGGAGTTAGAGCGCGCCCCAGTGGGGGCTGTCAGCGTATTCGAGGTTGGAGCAATACAGTGTCTTGCCGAGCGACCAAGGCCACCCGATTGGCCTGTGTTCGTAGCGGACGGTCCGATTGCGGTTGGTGACGAAGTTGGCGCATGTGATCTGAAGCCACACGCCGCCTACCGTGCTGTTGTAGCAGCTGAAGAAGTAGGCGTTGTCGTTCACCGGGCTCGAGGTGCAGGTCGGCGGTGCTGCGCTCGCAGGACTTGCGACCACAAAGACTGAACCGAGTGCGACCACGGCTGTCATTGTCAGCGCCGCGATTCGCTTCCTGATTGTCAATTGCCCTCCTCTACTGAAGCTCGACCCTGTTCCAGTCGGCAGGATCGTTTTGCGCCGGCACCGTCACCCCCAATCGAGGGTTGGAGGTCGAACAGGGAACCTGCGTGAACCATAGGGTGACCTACTTGACGTTTTCTTAACACCTAATACCGACGCTCGCCGCGATCGATGGCTATCAGTTCTGGGACTGCGCTTCCAGAGCGACGGGACCAACCGATCTGCTGTTGCGTGGGTACGCTGTGCGCTCGCCGGTGCCGATGTCCTGACGCCGGCTTCACGTGGAGACAGCCCGCCCGTCCGCGGATGGAGGACGTTGTGTTGGATTTCCTCGTGCTGGGTTCGGTCG
Organism: Asanoa ferruginea; assembly: GCF_003387075.1. Taxonomy (NCBI): domain Bacteria; kingdom Bacillati; phylum Actinomycetota; class Actinomycetes; order Micromonosporales; family Micromonosporaceae; genus Asanoa; species Asanoa ferruginea. The sequence goes on along the minus strand of NZ_QUMQ01000001.1, from coordinate 7,361,526 downwards.
AGGCGCGGTTTGGTGACCAACCGGTCAAGCTGGGTCGGCGTCACGAACGCCGGCTCCTAGGGTTGTTGTTGCTGGAGGCGCAGCGTCCGATCGCGACCGAGCGCCTCTTAGATCTTGTTTGGGACGGCGACCCACCACGTTCGGCGCGCACGGTGATGTATACCCACATCAGCCGGCTTCGGTCGATCCTGCGGCCCAGTGGCGTTGGGCTGTTGGCCAACGGGGGCGGCTACCTGGTCGACGTGGACCCGAGGCACGTCGATCTGCATCGTTTCGTGGCAATGATCGACCGCGCCCGGCAACTGACTGAGGCCGCGTCACGAGCCGAGGCGCTGGCCGATGCGCTGAGATTGTGGCGGGGTCCGTTGATGTCTGACGTGGCCGATGACCACTTGCGTCGCCGCGTCGGGGCCGGCATTGAGGAGTTGAGGCTGACTGCGATCGAGTCGTTGGCCGAGGCCTGGCTCGCCGAAGGTCAGTACGAACTCGCGGCCGTCGACCTCGTCGATCTGGTGGAGCGCCACCCGACGCGGGAGAGGTTCGTCTGTCTGCTGATGACGGCGCTCTACCGGGCGGGGCGGCAGATCGACGCGTTGACCTGTTACCACGTCAGCCGGGAGCGGCTGCGGTCCGAGTTCGGTGTCGATCCCGGGCCGGAGCTGGCGAATCTGCATCTGCGGGTGCTCCAGAACGACCCCTTGTTAGCCAATCCGCCGACAACGACTCCGGCCGTACTATCGCGGCGGCTCGCCAAGCCGGCCGCCGTCCGCGTTGGTGCGCGTCAACTGCCCCGCGATCTGGTTGACTTTGTTGGTCGGGATGAGCCATTGGGTCACCTGATCAGTGCGATTCCAGGCCCTGCGTTAGTAGGCTCCGCGCCGTCGGTGGTTCTTGCGATCGACGGGATGGCGGGCGTAGGCAAGACTGCCCTGGCCGTGCACGCCGGCCACCTAATCGGCGACCGTTACCCCGACGCCCACCTTTACCTTGACCTGCGCGGACACAGCGACCAAGCGCCGCTGGAGCCGGCGACGGCGCTGGATGTGTTGCTCCGTCAGATCGGGGTGCAAGGGGAGCACCTTCCGGAGGGGTTGCCCGCCCGGGTCGCGCGGTGGCGCCGCGAGCTAGCCGGCCGCAGGGTCTTGCTGCTGCTCGACAACGTCGCGACTAGCGAACAGGTCGATCCCGTGCTCCCGGGCGTCGACGGCTGCCTGACCCTGATCACCAGTCGGAGACGCTTGGTCGGACTGGATGGCGCGCAGCCGCTGTCGCTGGATGTGCTCACCACGGAGGAGTCCTTCGACCTCCAGCGGCGGATCGTCGGGGATCGCATCGCCGCTGACCCTGAAGGTGCGGCTGAGGTCACGCGCCTCTGCGGCCAGCTGGCCTTGGCTATCCGCTTGGCGGCAGCACGACTTGCGCACCGTCCGGCATGGACAGTCGGTGATCTCGTGGCGAGGCTGCGCTCGGCGCGTCCCGCGCCTGTCGCGCTCACCGCCGAGGGGCGCAGCCTGCCTGCCGCGTTCGCGCTGTCTTACGATCAGGTCGGCGATTCCGAGCAGAGGATGTTCCGGCTCCTCGCCCTGCACCCTGGCACCCAACTCGACGTCCACGCCGCCGCAGCCCTTGCCGACCTTGATCTCGACCAGGCCGCCAGCCTTCTCGACGAACTGGTTGACTCCCACCTGCTCCACGAGCCTACGGCCGGGCGATACCAGCTGCATGACCTGATGCGGGCGTACGCCCAAGGACTGTTGCGGACGCGGGAGACGCCCGATGAATCCCGCGGCGCAATCGAGCGGCTGCTCGACTGCTACCTGCACACTGCCGTCGCCGCCAGCACGCCCCTGGAAGTGGTGTCGTTCGACTACGACCTCGGCCCAGCGCCGCGACACATGGTGGGGCCTCTCGACGCCGCGGGCGCGCGACAATGGTTCAACGAGGAGAGGGCCAACCTCGTCGCGAGCATCTCCGCGGCACAGGAGTTCGCCCTCGACGAACATGCGTGGAAGCTCACCCGGGCACTGTGGCGCTACGTCTTCGAAGTCGGCCATATCGACGATCTGATCAGGACGCACGTTATCGCGCTGCGCTGTGCTCAGCGTTCCCGGAACCGTCGCGGTGCGGCGGTGACCCGCAACTATCTAGCGTCCGGCTACAACCAGGTCGGTCGGCTCGTCGAGGCCGAGGACCACCTCCGGGCGGTTCTTGCCTACAACATCGAGAACGGGAACAGACCCAGAGAGGCGAACACGCAATACCTGCTCGCCGGCGTCGTCCATTGGCTCGGCCGGTACCCGGAGGCGATGGATCTACTGCACCGCAGCAACCAGCTGCGGGCCGAAGTCGGCGATGAGGTCGGTGTCGGATTCGGATACACGATGCTGGGCGAGATTTGCACGACACTGGGCCGCTTGGACGAGGCACTCGACTGGAACCAAAAGGGCTTGGACATCCTTCGGCGGCTCGGCCAGCCCTATACGACAACGGTGGCCCACGCCCACCTGGGCGCCACGTTCCTGGCGATGGGTCGCCTCACGGACGCCGAGCATCATCTGAACCGTTCGATCGACATGAAGCGAAGCGTCGGTGCCGCCGTTGGCGAGTCAGTTGTGCTCAACAATCTCGCTGTGCTCGACCGGATGCGGGGCCGGCACGACCCTGCGTTGGATCGTCACCTCGATGCCCTTGCCGCCGCGCAGCATGGCGGCGAACGTATCCACGAGTGCCTCATCCGTAATAGCCATGGCGTCACCCTGCGGATGGCAGGCGACGTCGAGGCCGCCCTCTCCCAGCACCGCCAGGCGCTGGCCATGGCACTCGAGATGCGCATCCCGGTGGAAGAGGCCCGGGCGTTGGCGGGACTCGCCGACCTCGTCGCCAACACCGATCCAGGCGCTGCCGCTGACCATCGAGAGCAGGCGCTGCGGATCTTCAAACAGGTTGGGGTCTGAGCGGCTCCACAATGGCTCGCCCGTGTGGTGCGCGCGCCGAGGCGCACCACACGGCCCAGCAAGAGGGTCAGGGAGAAATAGAGCTAGTTGGGTGAGGCTGGAGAGATCCAGAGCCGGCCACCTGGGCATCCGCGCGTCCGACCTCGCCGCTCCACCCAAGGTCAACGTGCAGATCGACGCGTCGGTGGTCAACGTCGACATGGCGATCAGCGTCCGCTGGCCCGATTCGCTCGGCGAGGTCACCGAGCGGATCCGGGACACGGTCGAAGACCGGCTGCCTGTCGGGCTGCCGCGCCAAAGCCGCGGGCGTCGTCAACAACGCCTGGCTGTGGGCGAGGCGGCCCCGCAAACCGGGCCTGGTCACGGGACGGCAGCCGTCGCGAACACGATTACGTTGTCCTCGTAGCTGTGGATCCTGGAGTTGAAATCGCCGCCGCAGGTGACGAGTCGGAGGCTGGGCTTGGCGCTGGGCCCGTACACGAGGTCGGTCGGGAACGCCTTCTTTGCGTAGGACCTCACGCCGTCGACGGTGAACTTGGCGGTGCTGCCGTCCTTGCGGGTGATGGTGATGGCGTCCTTCGGTCGCAACAAGCCGAGCTTGAAGAAGACGGCGGTCGCCTTGGCTGTAGTCACATGGCCGACGACGACGGCGTTGCCGATCTCGCCAGGGGAGGGGCCGCGGGAGTACCAGCCCGCGAGTTCGGCCTTGTTTAGCGGCGGCACCTCGAGTGTGCCGTCGGACTTGATGCCTAGGTTGATGATCTTGGCCCTGAGGTTGATCCGCTTGATGGATATGGACGCGGGTTCGGACCGGGCCAGGTGGGCGTGCTCGAAGGGATTGGCGCTGGGTGCCTGAGTGGGTACGAAGCCCGCTGCGGCCTCGACGGCGGGTTGCGGCGGTTGAGGTGTTTCGTGGAACGAGGCGCCAACAACTCCTACTCCGGAGAGCGCGCTGAGGGCGACTAGGGCGACGCCGGCGGCGCGCCACGGTGTGCGACCGTGGCCGCCGCCGGGTCGTGCCGTCGAGGCCTTAGGCCACAGAGCCATCGGTCCGGCGGCGGCGCACGAGAACGAGTCCGCCGAGGGCGGCCGCGCCGACCAGGGCGCCGCCCGTGGTAGCAAGCTTGGAGTCGATGCTCAGGCCCGCCTCACCACCGTCGACCCAGCCCTTGGGCGCCTCGCACTCCTTCTTGTCGCCGTCCTTCTTGTCCCAGTCCTTCTTGTCCACCTCGCCCTTGGGGGCCTCGCCCTTGGCGGCCTCCCCCTTCTCGCCGTGCTCCTTGCCGTCCTTCTCGTCTGCCTGCCATTCGCTGCAGTGCGAGTAGGCCTTGTCGCCCTGGCCCGCCCACTCCCCGCCGCCGGGGCCGTCACTGGCCAGGGCAATGCCCGGCGCGATGAGCAGCGTCGCTCCGCCCAGCGCGACGCAGGCGAGAACTTTGCCGACGAATCTCTTCGACATGAGTGGTGTCCCTTCCAACCCCCGTGGTGCTCGACGGGCAGCCGAGCCACGACCGACATTAGCCTTCCCGGACCGTTTGGGGTGTGTTTCGGTAATGTTCTAAAACATATCCGATGTCCGCATCTGGGTTGTCGCATGGAGAACGGCATATGTCGTGGAGGGGCATTCAGGCAGGGCTCGCAATGGATGACAGAAGTTTGATCAGCGGAGGCACAGTTTCGCGGATTTGGATTCCCGTTTCGCCTGCCCGCCCTAGGGTCAGCTCGCCGAGCCTGGGTCGACGGTCGGCTCTACCCGGACTGCGGACGCCCCCTGCACGGGCACCATCGCAAGGCCCCTGGGCCTACCTTGAGTAGCCCACCTGAGGCACTGGAACGCATTCCGTCTCCGGCAGACAGTCATCGTCGCGGAGCGCCAACGAGGACCTGAACCCCGCCCGCATTGATCAGCTCATGAGGCAGACTCGCGAATCGCCGGCCGCCGAGACTCTCGCCGCCCTCGTCGCGCGAGGAAGCGCCGACCTTCCGGGAGCCTGTCGAAAGCCAAGCACTGTGGCCACCCTGGCAACCGGCCTGTCCCCGAACAAAGTGGCATTCTTCGCCTTGCGCCGATCGTCGGCTCTAAAATGGGTTCGTAGGTTGACGGCGGCAGGTTCGAGCGGCGCATCTGTCTGCCACTGATGAGTCGACGCTGGCCGTGGTCACCTAACGCTGGCTCCGCCGCGAGGGCCAGCCAGTGTTGTCAGGCGCCTACAGCCACCGCCCGGCAACACTGGCTGGCTTGTCATCTACTGATTGACGAGAGTGCGGCAAAGCCGATCATGGAGCGCGGCGTCAGGAGAGGCCCTTAATTCCAGCACTCCGGAGTGGCGGGCGTTGGGCGGTTGCCATCTCCGACGAGGACGACCTCGGCGATGTCGCGTTGGAGAATTTGTGGACCACAGTGTTCCCCCACCGCGTCCATCGGCTTGTTCCGGGCCTGGCCGCCCATCGTCCCGACGAACCGCGCATCGCCGTAGCTGAAGACGCTCCCATCACTGGCGGCATGCTGCACCACGTCTCGACCGGATAGCTCTGCGATCGTTGTTCTCCGGAGATGGACTGCATTCCGGCTGCGTCCGTTGTTCTACCCAACGTAGAACCAGGGTTGTGCGCTGGGGCCGTGCGGATGTCCGTAATCGGGGTAAAGCCGGTCGTCGCGGAGCTGGAACCATGGCCGTGTGCCGATGCCCTGCGGATGTCCGAAGTCTGGGTAGAGCCGACCGTCGCGGAGCTGGAACCACGGCTTCGTGCTCGTGCCCAGCGGATGTCCGTAATCTAGGTAGAGCCCATCGCCGCGAAGCTCGAACCACGGCTGCGGATCCGTTCCCTGCGGGTGGCCGTGATCCGGGTACAAATGACCCATACGGGCATTATCTCGGGCCATCAAACGCGTGCCTACGCGACACGCAACGCATCGACCGGACTCTGTCGCACCAAGAGCCTTTCCGGTGTGCGTCGGATTCCACCGTGTCGGGAAGCGGAGCGGACCGCACCCGCGTCGTTGCGTGGAGGCGCGAGTGGACGGGATGGGTCGGCTGATCGGATCGGTGTATCGGGCCGTCTCGCTCCGGCGTCCTGAGGATAGGCCTCGCCGGCCTGCGGGTCGCCGGCCTTTTCGAGCAAGTGCGCGGGGACCGCTTCGAGGGGATGGGACGACATCGAGTCGCCGTATCGGAGCGGTGCTGTCTCGTTCCAGTCCTGTTCGGTCCGGTGAACCCCTCGGTGGCTTGCGCCGCGCCCTTGGTGGGCCTCCTAGCCGCCTTCGCCTGCCGTCTCGGGATGGGCCCTTGGGCCATAGCCGTAGCCGCTGCCCCACCGATCGCGTCAGTGCTGCGACCACTCGTGCACTGGTCCCCAACTCGTTGTGGCGAGGCCATGAGGCACCTCGCTTGTCGAGATGCCTATCCGCGTGATCAACGGGCAAGTCTCGTCGGTGGCATACGCTGCAGGTGGAAATGGGAGGATCAGCATCAGTGGTGATCTTGGTGCGTCATCGCACCTGTCGATAGCAGTGCATCGCGGGCCGAGCACAGCTCGGGTGGTAGCGATCGGTGAGGTCGACACCAATTCGGCCGAACAGCTCGGGGCGGCTGTCTCCGGCGTTCTCGGTGGACCACCGACGGCGTTGACGATCGATGTTGCTGGTGTCACCTTTCTTGACACGGCGGGCATTTTCGTGCTGGTCCGTGCCCACATCTTTGCCACGGACCAAGGCAGCACAGCGACCGTGGTGAACTGCCAGCCCCCGGTACGACGGGTCCTAGAGATCGCTGGCATCTTTCTTCTCCTGACGGATCAGTGATCGTCGCGTGCTTGCTCGCGAGATCTGCTGTCAGCGCCAATGGGCTCGTAAACCTCTAGGCGCGGCCTGAGGCGGGATGCGGCGGCCGAGCGCTTATACAACCGCCGCATGGATGGTGCGGGCACTCGGGGCCGGCCCGTCCGGCGGAGGGTCCGGGGCCGTCGGCATCGCCACGCCCCGGGCTTTCGGCGGGTCAGTCAAGGTGTCCAAGCTAGAACCAGGGCTGTGCGCTCGCACTTTGCGGGCGTCCGGAGTCCGGGGTCCGGGGTCCGGGTAAAGCCGACCCTCACGGAGCTGAAACCATGGCTGCGCGTTTATGCCCCGTGGGTGTCCGCAGCCGGGGTAGAGCCGGCCCTCGCCGAGCTCGAACCACGGCTGCGCGCTTGCGCCCAGCGGGTGTCCATAGTCCAGGTAGAGCCATCGTCGCGCAGCTCGAACCATAGCTGCGCGTCCACAACCTGCGGGTGTCCGTGTTCTGGAGACAGATGCCACCCCCACACAGCCGCCCGCCCCCGCTCTGCACCGGGCAGCCGTTCGGGTCGCGCAGCGCAGGCGCCGTCACCCGGCTCGCGAGTTCTGGTCGACGTGTCCGCCGGGTGATACTCGGGCATGGCACCTGATGACCGCGACGCGCTCGCGCTGGCCCTGTTGCTCGTCGTGGCGGGTCTGACCCACTTTGCCGCGCCGCGGCCGTACGACGGCATCGTCCCGCGCCGCCTTCCTGGGCCAGCGCGGGCGTGGACCTATGCGAGCGGCGCCGCGGAGCTGGCGGTCGCGGGGGCAGTCGCCTGCCGTCCGACCCGCGCGGTAGGCGGGCTGGCTGCTGCGGCGCTATTTGTCGCCGTGTTCCCGGCCAACGTCAAGATGGCGATCGACTGGCGGCGACGCAGGCCGCTCGCGCGGGCGATCGCCTACGGCAGGCTGCCGCTTCAGGTGCCGCTGGTGTGGTGGTCAGTGCGAGTAGCGCGCGCTGCGGGCAGGGCTCCGAGTACTCGCACCGACGGTTCGTGAGTAGACCCCTCGATCACGGGTGGGGCCGTCGCGGGGCGGCAAGCATGATGCCTGGGAGGCGGCCAGACGGCCCTCCAAACGCGATAGAGGTATTCATGACCCGCAGACTGGTCTTCGGCATCGCCGCCGCCGCGGCTGCTATCGCTCTGAGCACCGTGACTCTGGCCGCTCCGCCGGCGCAGGCCGGCGCGTATCGCGGCCGGGGTGGGTTGACCGCCATCGGTCTGACCGCGGACCAGTGGTTGGTGCGCTTTGACGTCACCCGTCCCGAACGGGCCGCGTCGATCGGTCGGGTATCGGGCCTGCAGGGCGACAACCGCTTGATCGGCATCGATTACCGGGTGCAGAACAGCCGTCTGTACGGTGTCGGCAACGCGGGAGGCGTCTACATCCTGTCCGTCGGCAACGCCTCGGCGTCGAAGGTCAGCCAATTGACCGTCGGGTTGTCCGGCACGTCCTTCGGCGTCGACTTCAACCCGGCCGCCGACCGGCTCCGCGTGATCAGTGACACCGGTCAGAACCTGCGCCACGATGTCGTCGGCGGAACGACCACCAACGACACCACTCTGACCTACCCGCCTGCCGCCGGCGCGGCCGTCGGCTTGGTTGGCGCCGCCTACACCAACAACGACCTCAACGCCGACACCGGCACCGTCCTGTACGACATCGATACCAACCTCGACCAGGTGTCACTGCAGTCTCCCGCGAACTCGGGTCAACTCGTCTTCGTCGGCAAGCTCGGCGTCGACGCCGGCATACACGCGGGATTCGACATCTACTCGACCCTGCGCGGCGGCAATGGCGTCGACCTGCGGGGCTTCGCAACCTTGACCACCTCAGGTCGAAGCTCGCTCTACGCCATCTCGTTGACCAACGGAGCAGCCTGGCGCAACGGATCCTTCCCCAACGGCTGGGCCGTCACCGACCTCGCTCTGCCCCTCAACCAGTAACAGCCCCAGAGCAGCTGAGGGGTCCGCGCGCCAAACCGTCGGCGCGCGGATCCTTCGCACAACGCAATGGTTGACCCGCTTCGCGAGGTGTCCGGCCCACGAAGACCCACCTCGTTGCCGTGGATCAGCAGGAAGGTCCGGTACTCCTCTTGCAAAGGGTTGGCCTGCAGCGGCGCGTGAATCCTGAACGAGAGCAAGGGCTGACCGATACTCGGTTGATGACGCTGCCGAACCTTGACCCCGACCGGTACCCACCGATCGACCCCGGCGAACCCGCACCCGACGACGCGGCGGAGCTCCTAGCCGACTCCGCTCGTGACCTGCCCGCAGCGCCCATCGAGCCGATCCCAGACGATGGCGACGGCACCGCCGGGTTACGCGAGCCAGCGTGACAGTGAGTTCGTTCGAACTTGCAGGCTTAGGCCATCCGCGGGCAGGGCTGGTGCCGCAGAGGTTCGAACCGGCGGCCCGCTCCGACGACCAGCGGCTGGAGATCCGGCCGAGCACACGGGCGATTAGGGATCTTTACGGCCAATGATGTGCTCTTGCATATTATCGGCGATATGAATGTTGTTCATGACGATTGCGACCCCGGCGGCTCTAATCTGGGCTCGGTTCGGATCGAAGCCATCGCGTTGAGCGCCGAGGGCGGGGTTCTGCGGGCGCGTGTCCTCGCGGAGCGGTTGGCCGGCGGGCGGCATCCTGATGACGTGGCCCGGGTTCTGGTCGGTTTCGGACCGGCTTCGGCCGGGTTGCTTCACTCGACGTCCTGGCGCTTTGAGGATGGCGGGGTCGTGTTGACGTACGCCGCGGTGCCGGACCCGTTGCCGGCAGCCTCGGCCGCGGTTGTGGATCCGGGGCCGTTGCACAGCTCCGGCGACTGGCTTCGGCCTTCACCGACATTCGTGCCGCTCGCCGCGGTGGTACGCCACGCTTGCCGTCATCTGGCGTTCCTGCGCCGCAGTGATCCTCGGCTTGGCGCCGACAGCTTCGGGGAACCTGCCGTGTGGGGGCTCATCGATGCGTTCGCGCCGGCGGTCTCCGGGCAGCTCTCGGCGACAGGGGTCGTCGCCTGACCCGCAGGCCTGGCCTGCGGGGAGCATGCTCCCCGTTGACCATATCGGACTGTCGCCGGCCGGATGCCGTTACGCGAGTTCCAGGCCTTTCCCAGGGAACCTGCAGTTGACTCACGTTTGCCAGGTGTCTGCCTGGGCGGGTGTTTCTCACGACGGGGAAGGGCTGGACACACATGGTGCGACGAACAGCGCTCCGGCGCGCGGAGCGTGCAGCGATGGCGTGCTTCTCATCGGCGACGGTGCTTGCGGTTGCCGCGGTGACCGGCGGCGCGGGGCTGGTGTCGGAGACGGCCGGGGCGTCCAGTCACCGGGAGGCGCCGTTGATCGCGGGCGATCCGCAGGTGGACAACACTGATGTGTATGCGTTCGTGAGCCCGGACAAGCAGGACACGGTCACGTTGATAGCGAACTGGTTGCCGTTCGAGGAACCGAATGGTGGCCCGAACTTCTACTACTTCCGGCCGGGGGCGAACTACGACATCAACATCGACAGCGATGGGGATGCCGTGGCGGATCTGACGTACCGGTGGGTGTTCCGCAACGATGACAAGCGCGACGGCACGACGTTCCTCTACAACAACGGCGTGGTGAACAACCTCGATGACCCGACGCTGTTGTTCAAGCAGAAGTACACGCTGACGGAGATCAAGAAGGACGGTTCGTCGCGGGTGCTGGTCGAAGACGCCACGGTCGCGCCGTCCGACGTCGGCCCGGCCTCGATGCCGAACTACTCGCAGTTGCGGGACCAGGCGATCACCGATGTCGCGGGTGGTGGCAAGAGCTACGTCGGCCAGGCCGAGGACCCCTTCTTCCTGGACCTGCGGGTGTTCGACCTGCTCTACGGCGGCAACCTGTCCGAGCGCGGCCAGGACACCCTTGCCGGCTACAACGTGCAGACGATCGCGCTGCAGGTGCCGAAGTCGGCGCTGGCGCTGAACGGCGACGCCGACAAGAACCCGGTGGTCGGGATCTGGAGCGCGACTTCCAAGGACAGCATGAGCGTCACCGACCCCAAGGCCGGTGACCACCAGGTCCAGGTGTCCCGGCTGGGCAACCCGCTGGTCAACGAGCTGGTCCCGGCAGCGAACCAGAAGGACGCGTTCAACGCCAGCACGCCGGCGGACGACGCGAAGAACCCCAAGCTGGTCGCGCGGGTTACCAACCCCGAGCTGCCCCAGTTGATCCAGGGGATCTACGGCATTCCCGCGCCGGCCACGCCGCGCAATGACCTGGTCGAGATCTACCTGACCGGCATCGCGAAGAAGGCGCCGACGCTCGACGGGTCCACGCCGCCGATCCAGGCCGACCTCAACTCGCAGATCCTCAACGGCGACGTCGACCCCAAGTCGTTCGTGCCATCGGAAGAGCTGCGCCTGAACATGAGCGTGCCGGTGACCGCGAACCCGAACCGGCTCGGTGTGCTGGCCGGTGACAACCAGGGCTTTCCGAACGGGCGGCGGCTCACCGACGATGTCGTCGACATCTCGTTGCAGGCGTTCGAGGGCGCGGCGCAGACCGGGCAGCTGGTGCCGGCGCTGGCCGCGGGCGACAAGGTCAACGTCAACAACGTGCCGTTCGGCGACACGTTCCCCTACGTCGCGCTGCCCAGCAACGTGGCGGTCAACCAGATCGACGCGGGCGGCATGCCGAACGGCAGCGTTCCCGGCGGCGCCGGTGGCACCGCTGGCGGCGACTGGACCCGGCTCGGTGCCGGCTTCGGCGCGGCGGCCCTGCTCTTCGGCGGGTTCGTCCTGATGCGCCGCCGCAACGCGGGGCTGCACGTTCGCTGACGCTCGGCGGGTGCGGCGCGGCCATCCAGGCCGCGCCGCACCGTCTCGACCACAAGGAGCAGGACCCATGGACCCATCGGGTACGGCTAGCCGTGTGCTGGGTCGCGCGGCGCTCGTGGGACTGGCCGTCATCGCGGTGGTCGCGGTCCGGTTCCTGGAGTTCGACGGGGCGTCGCCGGTCGCGGAGAAGGCGGTGGCGCCGCCGGCCGCCAGCGCGACCGCGTCGACCGGGGGACAGGCCGCCGCCGCGCAGCCCACGGAGTTGCGGATCCCGTCGATCGGGGTGCGCTCGCCGCTGGTCGACCTCGGCCGGCTCGCCGACGGGACGCTCGAAGTGCCTACCGACTACCAGGTCGCCGGCTGGTACGCCGGTGGCCCGAGCCCCGGCGACGCCGGCGGACCGCCGGCCGTGATCGCCGGGCATGTCGACTCGACCAGCGGGCCGGCCGTCTTCTACCGGCTGCACGAGCTCAAGAAGGGCAGCAAGATCGAAGTGAGTGGGATCGACGGCGCCGTCCGCACGTTCACCGTCTACCGGATGGCCGACTACCCCAAGACCGGATTCCCGACCGGCGAGGTGTACGCGCCCAGCGACCGCGCCGAGCTCCGTTTGATCACCTGTTCCGGTGACTTCGACCGGGCCGCCGGCGCCTACGTCGACAACCTCGTCGCCTACGCCACCCTCGACGGAGGTGCTCGATGAGGATGCGGCGCTGGGTGCCGGCCTTGGTGGTGCTGGCCGGCGGGGTGCTCGCAGTTGGCACCGTCTTCGTCCGCGGCGGTGACCCCGAGCCGGCCGCGCCGCCGTCCGGGCCCGTCGACTCGCACGTCGGCGGCGCGACGCTGACGGCCTCGATCGACTCGGCGCAGCGGCGACTCAAGACGCTGCCCAAGGACTGGTCGACGTGGGCCGCGCTCGGCTCGGCGTACGTCCAGCAGGCCCGGGTCACCGGCAACCCGGCGTTCTACCCGAAAGCCGAGGGCGCGTTGCGCCGGTCACTGGACCTCGAGTCAGCGACAAACTGGCAGGCGCTGGTCGGGATGGGCGCGCTGGCCAACGCACGCCACGACTTCCCGGCTGCCCTCGACTGGGGTCGCAAGGCCGAGAAACTCAACGCGTCCGCGGGCAGCGTCCAGGGCGTGATCATCGACGCGCTGACCCAACTCGGGTCCTACGACCAAGCCCGCGACGCCGTACAACGGATGCTCGATGTCGAACCTGGCATTTCCGCCTTCGCACGTGCCTCCTATGACCTGGAACTGCACGGCGACGTGCCCCGGGCACGGTATGCACTTCAGCGGGCCCTCGACGACGCCGCCGCACCCGCCGATGTCGCCTTCTGCCGCTACTACCTGGGCGAACTGGCGTTCAACGCCGGCGACGCGGCCGGCGCGCTCACCGAGTACGACAAGGCGATCGCGGCCGACCCCACCTATCAACTCGCGTACGCGGGTCGGGGCAAAGCCGCGTTCGCACTCGGGCGAACAGAGCCCGCGCTCGCCGACTATGCCCGGGTGACCCAGGCGCTTCCGCTGCCGGAACTGCTGGCCGAATACGGCGACGTGCTGACCGCCGCCGGGCAGGCGGACCAGGCCCGCAAGCAATACGACCTGCTCTCCGCCGCGCAGGCCCTGTTCGCGGCCAACGGCGTCGTGGACAAGCTGACCGCCGCCCGGTTCGCCGCCGACCACGACAAGCCCGCGGAGGCCCTCACCGATGCCCGGGCCGAGTTCGCGGCCCGCCCGAACGTGCAAGCCGCGGACACGCTTGCCTGGGCGCTGCACCGCAACGGGGCCGACGAAGAAGCACTGTCGCACGCCGACGCCGCCGTCAAACTGGGGTGGCGCAACGCGCCGCTCTACTACCACCGCGGCGCGATCCTCGCCGCCCTCGGCGACCACGATCGGGCCCGGGCCGACCTGTCCACCGCGATGGAGATCAACCCACATTTCGACCCGATCCAGGCACCCGCGGCACAGGCGCTGCTCGACTCCCTCGGCGGCCCGGCATGAAGCGTCTCCTGGCCGTCCTGGCCGCCATCGCGGCCACGGTTCTGCTCACCCCGATCCCCGCCAACGCCCACCCGCTTGGCAACTTCACCGTGAACCATTTCCACGGCCTGCGGCTGCTGCCCGACCGCATCGAGGACAACGCGGTCATCGACGAGGCCGAGATCCCGACGCTCCAACAGCGCGGCGAGGTCGACCGTTCCGGCGACGGTGTCGCCGACAACGGTGAGCTGGCGGACTACGCCCGGCGCACCTGCGCCGCACTCGCCGCCGACGTGCGGATCGAGGTCGGTGGTCACCCAGTGGCCTGGCGGGTCGACGCGAGCAGCTTCGCTTACCGGCCCGGTGCCGCGAACCTGCTCACTGGCCGGACCGAATGCCAGCTGAGCGCCCAGGTCGACCTGCACGGCGCCGCGACCGTGCGGTTGACGGACGCCCATCGCACCGACCGGATCGGCTGGCACGAGATCACCGCGACAGGTGCCGGCGTCGGCCTCCAGAACCCAACGGTTCCGGCGACCAGCGTCAGCGACGCGCTGCGCTCCTACCCGGACGACCTGCTTTCTTCACCCCTGGACCAACGGTCGGTGACTCTCCGGACCACCGCGGACGGGGCAGCACACGGCGCTGCCGCCTCGGCGGCCATCGCCAACGCCGGCCCGGTCACCCGCGCACTGGGCGGCCTGAGCAACCGGCTCAACGACCTCACCGGCGCCGATCACCTCACACCTCTGGCCGGCCTGCTCGCGATTGCCCTCGCCCTGACCCTAGGCGCCGGACACGCACTGCTGCCCGGACACGGAAAGACCGTCATGGCCGCCTACATCGCGGGTCGCCGAGGCTCGTACCGCGACGCATTCGCCGTCGGTGCGACCGTCACCGCGACACACACTGGCGGGGTCCTGCTCCTCGGCCTGCTCCTCACGGCGGTCGCGTCGATCGCCGGCGAGGCCGTTCTGGGCTGGCTCGGCGTCCTGAGTGGACTCATCATCGCCGTCGTCGGCGCCACGCTGCTGCGCTCAGCGATGAACCGGCCGGCCGCCGTGGCTGTGGACCGGCCGCTGGCCCACGTCGCCGCCGGAGTACACGGACACGACCAGTCCGGCCACCATCACCATCATGCCCATCCCCACGGGCCCGAGACCCACCACCATGGACAGCCGATGGGGCGGCGCGGACTCGTCGGCCTCGGCATCGCTGGCGGCCTGGTGCCCAGCCCGTCCGCGCTGATCGTGCTGCTCAGCGCCATCGCCCTCGGCCGCACCTGGTTCGGTGTCCTACTCGTCGTGGCCTACGGCGTAGGCATGGCTGCCATCCTGACCGCGACCGGACTTCTGCTCGTCCACGTGCACGGCAGGCTCGCCCACCACATCGACGCCCTCTCCGGCCGGGCAGCCACCATCACACCCCGCATCACTGCGGTCTTGGTCCTCCTCGTCGGCATAGTCCTCGTCATCCGGGCGGCCCAACCCCTTATGTAGCCCGTCGTCCCGACTTCCGATCACTCCAGCCGTCCGGGCCCCCCTGCCTTTCGCGCTGGTGTGGTGGCGCGTACACCCGGGCTCGGTGGCCGAGGCGGCTGTAGCCGCACACTGGCTCACCGACCGACTGCCGCGGCGGTCGGCGGCCGAGACAACATGTGTGACCCGGGTTGCCCGTAGGCGACCTCAGAACGGTCCTCGGCACGTCGAGTGCCACGTCTCCCTCATTCGACGGCGTCATGGGTTGACGGAGTAGCCGCTTCTTCAGCTGTTCATGGGCCACGCCGGAACAGCGTCAGCATCAGGGGCCATGTCCAGCAGGCCCCACGGCCGTGTCCCGGGTGCGCGACTGCCGCTGTTCAAACGGTCCGTGGTGTATGGCTCGAGCCAGGCGTCGGGCAACTGGTCGAAACGACAAGCGATGGAGTCGCTCGAGGTGATGCGGAGCAGGCGCGTCGTCCGCGGGCTGGGCCGGCACAGGACGACGGTGCAGGTAGGTGGGAGAGCATCGACCGCGCGTACGAGAAAACTGACGAGCGCGGCGCCGGCGAAGGACACCTCTGCCAAGTCGACGAAGAGTCGGCGCGGAGCGAGGTAGTGGAGGTTTGTGGTGGTTCGCGTCAGAAGGCGCTCGCAATCGGCGTCGACTTCTCCGATCAGCCGGATGCATACGAGGCCGTTCTCGGCGCGCATCAGTAGCGAGAAAAAGTCTGTGTCGTGCCGAAAGGTCGCCATGTCCACCTCCGGATTCGCTGCGTGCGAATGCCGGGGTCCGGGGCATCGTTTCGCTGGCTTGAAGCCTACGCCGGGTATCGCGGCCAGCGACGTCCGAAATGATGTCGCCTTGCGATGGGCGTACGGTGTTGATGAATGTGACACAGCTGCCTCGGTCCCGGCAGTGCCGACTTCTCGCAGAAGGTGCGGCCCGCCGATGGCATCGATCGCCCAGCGGTCAGACACGAACGTCCGCGCCTGCGGACGCCGTGCTTGGTCGCGCCGATGACAGGGTTTGCTGACTGTTGGGTCCGCGCTCAGCGGTTGATCGACGAACAACTTAGTCAGCAGGATCGTCCGGGCAATGTGGCCGACATGCTGAGGCGGATCTGTGGTGCAACGGTGACTGCGCTCAGTGCCTCGGGGGTCGGCGTGAGCGTGTTGACCGGAGATGGGGACTGGGGGTTTGCCATCGCCTCTGATCCGGCCAGCCAGGTGCTTGAGGAGCTGCAGTTCACGCTCGGGGGAGAAGGGCGTCGATCGGTGTTCGCATTCCCTCTGCTCGTTGGTAACACCAAGGTGGGTGTCCTGGACGTGTTCCGCGAACGGCCCGGAGCCATGAGCGACGAGGACCTGGCGCTCGGCGCGAGTCTGACGCACCCGGCCTGAAAGCCCGTCCGAGCCAGGCCCGCAGCCAGGAATGATCGGTTATTCGAGACGCTAGTCCGACAGGTTTGGGCGGATGTCGAGTGTCTTGTTCATGCCGACTAGCGTCAGAAGGTTTCCGGCGATGCCGGGCACCGGAGCGATGACGACCAGGGCCGTGTCGTTTCCCGCGAGATCGACGGCCAGCAGGTGCAGCATGTGCAGCCCTTGGCTGTCCATGAACTCGAGGTCGGTGAGGTCGACGGTCAGGGTGGACGCGTCGCCTGTGTTGGCTCGTAGTTGCTCACCGATGGTGGCGGCGTTGGTCATGTCGACCTCGCCGAGGACGCGCAGCAGTGGTAGGCCGTGGTGTTCGCCCACCTCGATGCGGGCCAACGGTTCGGGGCTCATGCCGCGGATCCAATCGGTGATAGGCGCAGCTGGACGGTGGTGCCCGCAGCTGTGGTGGTGCGGTCGAAGACCTTGCTGAGTTGCCGCATGATGGCCGTGCCGCGGCCTCGGCTACCGGGTTCGGCGGATGGATGGCGCCAGGTCCCGGCGTCGGTCACCGTGGCCACGAGGTCCCCGTCCTCCTGGTGCACCGCGACGGTGATCGTATTGGGAGCGCGGTCGAGGTAGGCGTGCTCGATGGCGTTTGAGGCCGCTTCGCCAACGGCCAGGATCAGCTGGGCGATGTCTTCGGCGGGGACCTGCCGTTGGTCTCCCCAGGCGGTGAGCGAGCGGCGCAGGCTTCGCAGCTCGTGCGGGTCGCAAGCCAACTCGCGGTGATAGCCGGGCAGCGCTACCCGCAGGCACAGGACGACGACGTCGTCGGTGCGAGGTTCGTCCCCGGCCAGGGTCTCGATGAGCTGGCCGCAAAACTCGTCGATCGGGAGTTCGCGAAGGGCGACGGCGGCGTGTTCGAGCCGGTCAAGGCTGGTCGTGATGGTCTCGCGGCGGCGCTCGATCAGTCCGTCGGAGTAGAACAGCACGGTGGAGCCTGCATCTAGGAGATCGGTGGCTTCCGTCCGGCTGGGGTCGACGGTGCCGTTGAGCGGGCCTGAACGGCCGCCCATCAGCCATCGGGCGCCACCCTGCGCGTCGATGACGAGGATCGGCGGATGCCCAGCGGACGCATACCGCATCTCACGGGTAGCCGGGTTGTACTCGGCGTAGCAGGCCGTCACGAAGCCCGCACCGTCGACGTCGACTGCGAACTGGTCAAACTGCGAGAGCAGCCCGCCTGGCCCGGTGGAGTGCGGGGCCAGTGCACGCATGCCCACCCGTAACGTGCCCATCGCGATGGCGGCGTCAAGGCCGTGTCCGACGACATCGCCGACCGTGATCGCGATCGTGCCGCCGGGCAACTCGAAGGCGTCGTACCAGTCGCCGCCAACCTCGAGCGCGACGGCGCCTGCTTCGTACCGGGCGGACAGGAGCGCGTCGGCCGCGCTCGTGATGGTCCTGGGCAGCAGCGCGCGCTGCAAGGCCAGCGCGACGCGGTGCTCGTCTTGGCGAATCCGAATTTCGGAGAGTACGACGCTGACCCGGGTGGCGAGATCGTCGAGAAATGCCAGGTCCTCATCCAGATAGGGCCGGCTGTCTTGATCGTCGAACTCGACAGTCATTTTGACCGTGGCGTCGCGGCCCGTGGATATCGTTATGCCGCTGGGATGAGTGGCCGGGGTGATGGTGGCCCTGGCCGCGAATCCGGGGGCCAGGCGGGCGACCAGGCGGCGGAGGCCGTCCTCGACGCTCGGCGCCGTCTCAAGATCGCTGATGACGTCGGCGAGGAGTTCCATCCGGACCCGGATGCGTTGGCCGTGACGCTCCTGCCCACGCAGGACCTCGTCGGCGCGCCGGCGGTCGTCGATGTCGGTGGCGACGCCGAACCATTTGACGACGCAACCGGTTCCGTCGTTGAGCGGCACGATACGGACCAGGAACCAGCGGAACCCGCCCGAGCGTTGCTTCAGCCGCAGCTCACTCTCGAAGGCGGTGCCATGCGTCTCGCATGCCGTCCAGTCGGCGGCCAACCGGTCCACGTCGGCCGGGTGAGTTGCCGCGAACAGCATGGACCGGTGATCCTCTTGCGCGGGGTCGACACCGGTCGACGCGATCCAGTTCTGGTTGGCGAATTCGACCGCTCCGTCGAGGCGACCGACCCACACCAGCTGTGGAGTCACGTCGACCACTTCACGGAACCGCAGTTCACTCTCGCGGAGCTCCTTCTCGGCTTTGGCTCGTTCGACGGCCGCCCACGTGCGTTCGGCGACCTCCTCGACCAGCGTGATCTCCGCCCGGCCCCACATCCGCGAGGTGTTCTGATGCAGCATCAGCGATGCCACATGTGATCCTTCCTTCACCAGTGGCACGGCTACGAACGCTTGAACGTCAGTGGCTGGGTACGCCAGCCGCTCAAGGTCGCTCAGTCGTGGGTCGGTCGACACGTCGGTGACGGTGATCGTGCGCCCGGCACGCCACTCGGCGAACAGGGTGGCGCCGAAGTCGTCGGCCCGGTAGCGGCCCACGATGCTCGCCACCGTCGGGTCGTGGAAGTCGCTCTCGGCCACGTAGTAGTCGCTGTCTGGCTCGTGCACGACGTCGACGTACAGGGCTCGGCTCACCTGCAGATGCCGGCCGAGCAGGTCCACGGCCTTTGCCTTGACCGCCAGCGGGTCTGTCAGGGAACGCAGTGCCTCGCTCAGCTCGAACAGGAAAGCGCGGCGTGCCTCGGCTTCGTAGCGGTCGGTCACGTCGGCCGCGACCCCCACCAGCCGCATCGGCGCCGGCGGGTGGCCTTCGAAGAACGCGCGAGCGGTCACCGCCACCCAGTTGTAGCCTCCGTGCGCCTGCAACACCCGGATTGTCTCCCGAAGCTCACGGGAACCCGCAGGATCAAGCGCCGCGCTGACCGCCGCGGCGTACCGATCCCGATCAACCGGATGGATCATGGAGTCCAGCGCGGCCGAGAGCGATAGCGTGCCGTCTGTCGGAAGGTTGAACAGCTCCAACATCCGCTGGTCAGGCTCGCTGCGGTCCTCTACATACCATACGAACGTGCCCAGTTGAGCCGCGTCCAAGGCCAGCTGGAGCCGCTCCTCCTTCGACCTTTCCATGGCGACAAAGTATCCCGCCGGCGTCGTGAAGCGAACCGCGTCTTCCACCCATGCCCGGTGGGTCAGGGCCTGAAGCGGAGGAGAATCAGTGCGGTGTCGTCGATGGCATGGCCGACGGAGTGCGTGGACGCCTCGTGCTGGAGGTGGCTGAGGGTCTACGCGGCGGTGGCCTGTGGGTGGCGGCCAGTTCGGCAGCGACGCGTACCTCACCGAATTCGAGGCCGGCTTCGTCGCGGGCCTCGGTGATGCCGTCGGTGTAGAGCAGTAGCGCGTCTCCTGGGTGCAGGTGGAATGCGGTCTCGCCCAGCCGGTGGTGTACTGGCTTGAATAGCGGGCTGAGCAGCGCGACGTTGATCTCGACGGCATGGCCGCGGTGCTGGACGAGCAGCCGCACCTCGCAGTTGGCCCATTGTGCCAGGAGTGGAAGGCCGTCGAGTGGGCCGCCGGCGGTGCCATCGAGTCGCCTGCGTTGCGGTTCAGCCACGGCAGCAGTCCGCACCACTGACCGCGATGAGTTGCGATTTGTATCGCCGGTGGGGCGAGGCGCGAACGGTGTGGGCGTCCGCCGCACGGGTGCGTACCCCAGCGATCGCGCAACTGCCTGGCGCGCGCCAGACTTGCGGGATGGTTGTCCAGCTGAATCACACCATCGTGCGGGTCCGCGATAAGCGGGAGTCGGCCAGGTTCGTCGCCGAGATTCTGGGATTGGCTGAGCCCAAGCCGTTCGGTCCGTTCCTGGTCGTAGAGGTCGACAACGAGGTGTCACTCGACTTCGCCGACGATCACGGGCCGGTCCACCCGCAGCATTACGCGTTCCTGGTGAGCGAGGCGGAGTTCGACCAGATCTTCGGCCGAATCCGTGCTCGGGGTCTGGCCTACTGGGCCGACCCGGGGCGACGCAGCCCCAGCGAGATCAACACTAATGACGGCGGGCGCGGCGTCTACTGGGAAGATCCCAGCGGGCACTTTCTCGAGATCATTACCCGCCCGTACGGCGGCGGGTCCTGAACAAAAGGCCCAGGTGGTAGGCCTTGCAGCCCAGGCACAGCCCGGTGGCTGCGTTGAGGGCTGCCAGGCCGAAGGCGAGACCGGTGAGGCTGTAGCCGGCGACATCGGCGCCGAGTGCGAAGGTGGCCAGCGCCAGAGCGGTGAGCACGAAGCCGATCAACTGGGCGAACCTCGCCGGCCGAGCATCCTCCAACGCGGCTGGCGGTCCGATCCGCGGCCAGATGACACGGGCGAAGATCTGCGCCCACAACGACCACTGAAAACTCACGAACGCGGTGAACGCGAACACGGCGACCTGGGAGGCGAGCAGGCCGAGAGCCAATGGTCGAGCAACGTCGACGATGAGCAGCACGACGGCGAGGACGCTCGCTGTGGCCCCGGCGCTGAATCGCAAGAGGCGCGGATCTAGATGGGCGCGGAGCGGGCACGCACCGATACTGGTACCGCGCATATGGTTCTCCAGAGAATGAGATGCCAGCGCTAGTCCGATGCGGGTCAGGGTAGCCGGTCCACACCTGCATGCGAAGGCCGTGCTAAGACAGGGTGCGGGGTCGTGAGCGCCTCCCGTCCACGGGCCCGTGGAAGCGGAGGAGTGGACGGCGATGAGCGCCGACCCTGACGCGCTGGGCACCGACCTGTGGCAGCAGAACCACGCCGCGACCACGGATCCGGCTTGGGGTGACCCGCCATTACCGGCGTACCACTTTCAAGCCCTGCCGTTCGGTGTCACCGCCGTCGAAGGGTTGAAGGCTTGCGCGCACTACAGGTATCAGACGGCCGACGACGAAGAAGCCTGGCAGGAGGGGCCGGCGCCCTGGGGCTGGGTACCCGCTGACATCGCCGCGCGTATGGGGCGCGGCGGCGCTCCGGTGACCGAGGCGGGCGTGCCAGCCGACGAGCCGCCCGTCGATCCGCTGCTCGCGCAGGTCGAGACCGCCTTCCAGGCCGCCGGACTCACCCTGAACCTGCCGTTCAGAGATCCGCCGCCGCTCACGCTGGATCTCGACCCACGGTTGCGGACAGCCCGGCGCGAGATCCGGTTCCCCACCTGGCAGCCCTACCCGATCCTGTCCGTCGAGATATACGCCGACAATGCGACGGCCCGACGCGCCTGGCGGTCGGTTCGCGGGCAGTTGCAGGACCGGCCGCTGTTCTTTGACCTGAGGCTGGCCCGCATCGGTCGGGTCGTCGTTTCCTACGAGCGAATGTCGCAAACCGCTTTCCCCTCCGATCTAACGGTTGGCCTGACCGCGCTCGGCGAGCCCGACGAAATGTGGACCAACGCCGACCCGCCGATTCTGATCAGCGAAGGCGACATCTCGGCGAGACGTGTCCCGCTCACCGCGGGCCACCACACCGGAGGCGCCCAGACCCGGATAGTCGTCGCCCGTGACGAAGCTTCGCGACAGGCGCTGATCGAGCTGGTCGGCGATGACACGGTCCGAGCCCAGGTCGCCGCGGTCGACTTGAGCAGGCATTCCGTGCTGCTGCTGATCGGCATCGCCGCGATCGACGAGGTCGAGCAGGTGACCCCGCACGAATGCGTCGGCGGCTTCGAAAATGACGTCCGCCACGAGTTGCGGTTGGCCACGACCGGCTCCACCCGGCAAACCGCGACCGTCGTGACCGTCGACCGGCTGCCACTGACGCCTAGCACCGCCCTGCTCGTCAACCCGATCGAGCCCTGGCGGATGCCGGCCGCGGACCAATAGGAAGGTCGCCGACCGCGGCTGGTGCTGGAAAGATGCCGCCATGGCGGTCATCACGAAGAACCACGCCCTCAACGTCATCCGGCGCGCTTTCGGACCTGACTTCGCTGAGTCGATCGCGGGAAGCCTGCCTAGCCAGATCAACCTCGACGACCCGGCGGATACGAAGGTGCTGGCCGATCTTGGAGTCACCCGCGACAGGCTGCTGGACGCCCTCGGCGGTGAGCTGTAGGAAGACAGTGTGCGCAGGTGAGTTCGAGCGGAGCAGCCCTCCTAGGTGCCTACCTGAGCACGGCGCGTGGGACTATGGCGGCATCGGCCGGGTCTTCGGCCAATGACCACCCGCCGGAGCGGGGTGAAGGGCCAAGTCATGTTGCAGGTGTTGGTGGTCGAAGATGACCTTGGCGATGTCGCGCTGGTGGAGAACGCGTTCGCCGAGCACAGCCTGCCCAGCACGTTGCACCACGTCGCTGACGGGGTGGACGCGTTGGCCTTTCTGCGGCGGGAAGCACCGTTCGACGACGCGCCCCGGCCCGATCTGATCCTGTTGGACCTGAACATGCCTCGGGTCGACGGCCGGGAGGTGCTCAGCCAGATCAAGGCCGACGACGATCTCAAGGCCATCCCGGCGATCGTCTTCACCACCTCGGCCGCGGCCGGCGATGTCCTGGCGAGCTACGCCGCCCATGCCAACGCCTACGTCACCAAGCCGATCGACCTCGACGACTTCGACCGGATCGTCGCCGAGATCCGGCACTTCTACGGCCATGTCGCCCTGCTGCCGCGGCGCACCTGAACAGGTGGAGGCGGCGGGCCGATGGTCCCGCCGCCCCCTGCTGGCTCAGTTCTGGTTGACCGCTACCTGGTTGGGCAGCGCGATGTAGGGGAACGCGGTCCGGAACGGGACGTTGTTCGTGTTGACCTGGTCGCCGAGCCCGACCACGGCCGGCGGTGGGTTCGGCAGCAGGATGCCTTCGGCGGCCTGGAGGGTGATGTCCAGGACGTCGTCGGCCAGGCGGCGGCCGTTCGGGAATCCGGCGAGGTCACCGCCGACAACGCCGAGCCGGTTCGGGTTGGCCGACGGTGGGATCGACATGTTGAGGCGCAGCATCTCGCTGGGCTTGAACTGACTCTGCTTGACGTCCTTGTTGAGCAACTGCGAGTTGAGGTCGGCCTGCACCGGGCCGCACGCCTTGCAGACACCGGTCAGGAAGACCTCGACCAGGTCGTTGCGCGGTGTCGGCGGCGCGGGGATCCCGTAGATGGCCTGGACCAGGCGGGGCACCTCCGGGTTGGTCACGAACTTGGCGAACTTGGCGTCGTCCTGCGGCTTGGTGGCGTTGAACTCGTTCTTGCGGCCGACCGGGATGACCACCTCGTTGACCAGCGGGTTGCCTAGGCGGGAGACCTGCTTGAGACCGCCGTGGTCGCCGCTCTCGGTGACTTCGGCGCCGGAGCGCGAAGTGGTCGTCCAGACGCCGACAACCGGGTTGCGGCCAGCGTCGCCGCGCAGTGCGAGGTCGCTCTTGGGCACCTGGAACGCGATGGTGTTGACGTTGTAGCCGGCCAGGGTGTCCTGGCCGACCTCGGAGAAGTTGCCCCCGTAGAGCAGGTCGAAGACCCGCAGGTCGAGGAAGAACGAGTCGTCGGCGTTCCCGGCGAAGGTCTTGCGACCGCCCGTGATCGGAGTGACCGCCTGGGCAGCTAGGGCGCCGTAGTTGGGCATCGACGCCTTGCCGGTGAACGACGGCGCGACCCGAGCATTCTTCACAAGCGTCTGGCTGCCGTACGACGTGATCCGCTCGAGTTTGTAGGTCTGGTTGAAGTTGAGGTCCGGGTCGGTCAGCGAGGTGACGACGCCGGTGTTGTAGAGGAACGTGTTCGGGTTGCGGTAGGAGCTGCTGAACGTCCAGCGGTAGGTGATGTCCGGGCGGGCGTCGCCGTTGTTGTCGATGTTGATGTCGTGCGCGGCGTTGACCTCGAACGGGTAGAAGTTCGGTCCGCCGTTGGGCTCCTCGAAGGGCGTCCAGTTGGCGATCATCGTGACCGTGTTGGGCGCGTCGGGGCTCACGAACGCGTAGAGGTCGGTGTTGTCCAGGCGCGGCTGGCCGGCGATCAGTGGCGCCTCGCGGTGGGACGAGGCAGTGGTGGGCACCGGCTGGAGCGTTGCCAGGCCGGCGGCGGCAAGGGCCACGGTCGCCGCCGCGACGAGGGCCTTGCGGGTCGTGGACAGGTGAAGTCTCATCGTTCTCCTGGTTGTCCAGGCGTACGCAGCCGCGTACGCACATTGGTCAACGAGGTGTTCGTAGCCGATGACATGACGGATTGGTCCCTTTTGGTGGCAATTTCTGCCGTGTCGGTCCCACCCGCGGGACCGTTGCTCCGGGTGTGCGTCACACCTGGCTGAAGGCCGGCACCGTCGTGGTCGTCGCTGTCGCGCTCACCACAGCGGCGGCCGTGCTCTGGGGACCGTGGAGATCGGCGGGCCCCACCGGAACGCCGGCCGCGCAGAGCCAGGCGAGCGCGCTCGCCGCGCTGGTCACCCGCACCGAGGAGCGGCTGGCGCGGGTGCCCGACGACTGGCAGGGCTGGGCCGATCTGGGCATGGCCCACGTGCAGCTCGCCCGGATCACGGCCGACCCCGGCCACTACGGCCCGGCCGAGGAGGCGCTGCGGCACTCGCTGTCGATCCGCGGCGAGGACCGCAACGGCCCGGCGCTGACCGGGTTCGCCGCGCTCGAGGCGGCCCGACATGACTTCGCCGGCGCGGAGCGCTACGCACGCAAGGCGGTGGGTGTGGACCCCTACGCGGCCGATGCCTACGGCGCGCTCGCCGACGCGCTGATCGAGCTCGGCCGGCCCGAGGACGGGTTCGCCGCCGTGCAGAAGATGGTCGACCTGCGGCCCGACACCGGTTCCTACGCCCGCGCCTCCTACACCTACGAGCTGCGCGGTGACCTGCCGCGCGCGCTGGACCTGATGCGCCAGGCCCGGGAGGTCGCGACCGAGCCCGGCGACATCACCTTCACCCTGACGCACCTCGCGAGCCTCGCCGCGCTCACCGGTGACCCGGCCGCCGCGGCCACCTACGTCGCCGAGGGGCTGGCCCGGCAACCCGGCAGCGCGCCGCTGCTCGCCGGGCGGGCACACCTCGCGGCCGGGCGCGGCGACACCGCCGGCGCCGCTGCCGACCTCCGCGCCGCACTCGACACGCTGCCCACTCCGGAGTACGCGACCGCGCTCGGCGACCTGCTCACCTCCACCGGCGACGTCGCCGGTGCGAAGCAGGCCTACGACGTCACCCGGGCGGTCGGCAGCACCAACCAGCCGGACGTCGACGTCGTGCTGTTCTGGGCCGACAACGGCGAAGCCGCCCGTGCGGTCACCGCCGCGAAGCAGCTCTACACGACGCGGAAGTCAACCGTCGTCGCCGACGCGCTGGGGTGGGCGCTGCACCGGGCCGGGAGGTCCGCCGAGGCACTCCCGCACGCCGACGACGCGCTGCGGCTCGGCACCAGAGATGCCCGCGGCCATTTCCACCGCGGCATGATCCGCCTCGCGCTCGGCGACCGGAAAGGCGCGCGCGCCGACATCGCCGAAGCGTTGCGGATCGACCCGCACTTCAACCCGCTCGGTGCCGAGACCGCGCGGACCAGCCTGGCCGCGTTGGACGCCCGGTGAAGCGGCTGCTCGCCGTGCTCGCGCTCGGCGTCGCGGCCGTGCTCGGCCTGGCCGCGCCCGCAGCGGCGCATCCGTTGGGCAACTTCACCACCAACCAGTACGCGGGCCTGCGCGTCGGAACGTCCGGCGTCACCATCGACTACGTCATCGACCTGGCCGAGCTCCCGGCGTTCCAGGCGCGGCGCGACGAGATCGGCGACGCGCTGCCCGCCTGGGCGCAGCACACCTGCACAGCGGTCGCCGCGGACACTGCCCTGACCGTCGACGGGCAGGCCGCGCGGGTTGCGGTCCGCGCCGCGCGGGCCGAGTCGCGTCCGGGGTCGGGTGGGCTCGAGACGATCCGCGTCGAATGCGCGCTGCGCGCCGAGGCCACGATTCACGAGGGCACGACGGTCGACTACCGCGGCACGGCGTTCGAGAACCGGATCGGGTGGCGGGAGGTGACGGCTGTCGGAGACCGGGCCACCCTGACCGGGTCGTCGGTGCCGGCGGCCACCATCAGCGGACGGCTGTCGGCTTATCCGGCCGGGACCGGCCCGCTCGACATCCGGGCGGCGCATCTCTTGGTCCGGCCCGGCGGTCCGGCGGCGCCGGCCGTCGCGGGCTTCACCGATCCGGCACCCGGACCGGGGGTGACGGCCTGGTTCGACGACCTGATCGGCCGGCCCGAGTTGACCCTCGGGGTGGGCCTGCTCGCCCTGCTCACCGCGATGGTGCTCGGTGCCGCGCACGCGGTGGCGCCCGGGCACGGCAAGACGGTGATGGCCGCCTACCTCGTCGCCCAGCGCGGCCGTCGCAAGCAGGCGCTGCAACTCGCCGGGACCGTCGCCGCGATACACACCCTCGGTGTGCTGGTCCTGGCGGTCGCGCTCGCGGCATCGCTGGAGATCGCCCCGGCGGCGATGTATGGCGTGCTCAAGCTCGCCAGCGGCGTGCTCGTCGCCGGGCTGGGCGTCGTGCTGCTGCGTCGGGCCTGGGTCGGCCGCCCGCTGGCCGCCGTGGGCCACCGCGGCCACGACGGTGGCCACGGGCACGGCCACGACCACGACGGCGGCCACGGGCACGGCCACGACGGTGGCCACGGGCACGGCCACGACCACGACGGCGGCCACGGCCACGGGCACGACGGCGGCCGTGGCCACGGGCACGACGACGGCCACGGACACGGGCACGACGACGGCCACGGGCATGACCACGGTCACGGACACGGCGGCGGCCACGGGCACGACCACGGACAGAACCGCCACGAACGAGTCTCGTCCCGGACCGCGGTCGCGATGGGTTTCATCGGCGGCTTGTCGCCCAGTCCGTCGGCGGTCGTCGTGCTCCTCGGGGCCGCCGCACTCGACCGAGCGTGGTTCGGCGTTCTGCTCGTCGTCGCGTACGGCATCGGCATGGCCGCCGCGCTGACCGGAATCGGCATCGCGCTCGCCCGCTGGGGGCTGCGCCTGCAAGGCCGGCTGGACGCCCGCCGCGCGGCCTGGCTGACCCGCCGGCTTCCGGCGCTCGCCGCCGGTGCGATCCTGATCGCCGGGCTCGCGGTGACCACGATCGCGATCGTCGACCTCGGCCACCTACCGGCCTGATCCGTCACTCATTCGGGTGGCGCGCGAGAAAGTTGCCACCGGGACCCATCCGCTCTCCTGGTGGGCCCGAATCCCTTCCGCACACAAGTTCTCCGTGAAGGGATAAACATGCGTCTCCCCAAGTTCGTCGCCGTCGCCGCTGTGGCCGCGTTCGCGTTGAGCGTCGCCGCGTGCGGCAGTGCCAGCGACGACGCGCAGACCGCGAATCCGCCGGCCGGCGCGACGTCGTCAGCGATGGCGTCGAGCCCGGCGATGGCCGCCGGCGAGTTCGGCGCCGGCTGCGCCGCCGTTCCCACCGATCCGATGAACGCCGGCAGCTTCCAGGCGATGTCTCAGGTGCCGGTGGCGACCGCGGCATCCGGGAACCCGCTGCTGTCCACCCTGGTCAGTGCGGTCAAGAAGGCGGGCCTGGTCGACTCGCTCAACAGCTCCGCGAACGTCACCGTCTTCGCACCGACGAACGACGCGTTCGCGAAGATTCCGAAGGCGCAGCTCGACCAGGTGCTCGCCGACAAGGAGAAGTTGACGAAGATTCTGACCTACCACGTCGTGCCGGGCGGGCAGCTGACGCCCGAGACGTTGGCGGGCAACCAGATGAGCCTCGAGGGGCAGAACCTGATGGTGGCCGGAAATGGCGCCAACTTTACCGTCAACGGCGACTCGAAGGTCGTCTGCGGCAACGTCAAGACCGCCAACGCCACCGTGTACATCGTGGACACCGTGCTCATGCCCCCGGCCTGACCCCGGATCATCCACGCGCGACTCCCGGCCCCCTCGGCGGCCGGGAGTCGCGCCATAAACGGAGGAGCACAGGCGTGCGGCGCGTGATGTGGCCGGGTTTCGCCGGGCTGGCCTCGGCAACCCTTGGAGTCTCGACCGGGCAGTTGGTCGCCACCGCGATCGACCAACGTGCCGGACCGTTGTACGCGGTGGGCGGCATGGTTATCGACGCCACGCCGGCCCCGCTCAAGGAGTTCGCGGTCCGCACGGCGGGCACCTACGACAAACCGTTGCTGCTGGCCGGCATCGCGGCCGCGGTCGCCATCGTGGCGGCCGTCCTCGGGATCGTCGCCGACCGTCGCCGGTGGGCAGGCCTGACCGGGTTCGCCGCCCTGGGCGGTCTCGGCGCCGCCGCGGCATTGACCCGCCCCGGCGCTTCGGCGCTCGGCGTCACTCCCGCGCTGATCAGCACCCTGGTCACGGCCGGGGTGCTGCTGGTGATGCTGCGCCCGGCCCGCCCGACCGCCGAGCCCGGCGGCAGAGCGGGATTGCTGGATCGGCGGGCGTTCGTCGGTGGGGTGGCCGTCGCCGCCGCGGTCGTCACGACCGCCGGGGTCGCGGCCAGCTCGCGCATCCTCGGCGGGGCGGCTGCCCGCACCCGGGACCGGGTCCGGCTGCCCCGGCCGGCGCGGCCCGCAGCAGAACTCGCACCCGGATTCGTCACGCCGAACGCCGACTTCTACCGGGTGGACACCGCCCTGTCGGTGCCCAGGGTCGACGCGGACCGGTGGACGCTGCGCGTGAAAGGCCTGGTCGACAGGCCCTTCGAGCTCAGCTTCGACGACCTGCTGCGGGAGCCGATGGTCGAGGAGCACATCACCCTCAACTGCGTGTCCAACGAGGTCGGCGGCCCGTACGCGGGCACGGCCAAGTGGCTCGGCGTGCCCCTGGCAGCGTTGCTGCGCCGGGCCGGCGTCCATGCCGGCGCCGACCAGATCGTCGCCCGATCCGTCGACGGCATGACCATCGGCACCCCGACGGCCACCGTGCTCGACAGCGGCACCATGCCCGGCACCCAGCAGGCGCTGCTCTGCGTGGGCATGAACGGGGAGCCGCTCCCGCTCGAACACGGCTTCCCGGCGCGGATGCTGACCCCCGGCGTCTACGGCTACGCGGGCTCCTGCAAATGGATCACCGAGATCGAGCTGGCGACGTTCGACGCCTTCGACGCCTACTGGGTCCGCCGCGGGTACGCCGCCCGGGCACCGGTCAAGACCGCGTCCCGGATCGACCGGCCGGGCCCGTTCGCGCGCCTCGCCGCCGGACCAGTTGTCGTGGCCGGCGTCGCCTGGGCCCAAGGTAGGGGAATCGCCGCCGTCGAGGTGCAGGTCGACGACGGGGAATGGGCGCCAGCCACCCTGCTGCCCGAGCCCAACCTGGACACCTGGACCCAATGGAGCTATCGCTGGCAGGCGCGGTCCGGCCCGCATTCGCTCCGGGTCCGGGCGGTCGACCGGACCGGCGCCGTCCAGACCAACGAACGCGCGAGCCCGTTCCCGAACGGTGCCACCGGCTGGCACACCGTGGCCGTCACCGCGACCTGATTCGACCTACCTCGAACCTGAGCCGAGCCACGGCTATGAACTCAAGCGCGAATACGACTCGATGTTCGGCGGCGGCCGTGCGCTGCCGATCGGGCAGGTCTACGGCACCCTGTCGCGCCTCGAACGCGACGGGCAGATCCAGATCGAGGGCTCCGCACCCGGCGACGGCCCGGAGCGCAAGCGTTACGTCATCACCCCGGCGGGTGTGGCGCGGCTGGAAGAGTGGCTCGGCACGCCGGAGCAGCCCGAGCCCCACCTCCAGGCG
Source organism: Asanoa ferruginea (assembly GCF_003387075.1). Classification (NCBI taxonomy): domain Bacteria; kingdom Bacillati; phylum Actinomycetota; class Actinomycetes; order Micromonosporales; family Micromonosporaceae; genus Asanoa; species Asanoa ferruginea. The sequence continues at coordinate 7,331,401 of NZ_QUMQ01000001.1, read as the reverse complement.
CTGCTGTTCGTCAAGGTCATCCTCGCGCTGCTGTCGGATCGGCCGGTGAAGGCCTACCTCAACGCCCAGCGCAAGGCCCACCTGGCGCGGATGCGGGAGCTGACCGCGTTGCGCAAGTCTGACCAGCTCAGCAAGGCCCTGCTCGCCGACTACGGCCTGTTCCATCTCGACGCCGACCTGCGCTGGATCGAGCTGACCTCGGCCCGGCTCGTGCAGCTCAGGAAGGAGTTCGCCCGATGAGCGCCGCGATCCTGGCCGCACACGCCGTGACGAAATCCTTCGGATCCACCCCGGCGTTGCGCGACGCCAACCTGACCGTGACCGCCGGCGAGGTGCTGGCGATCATGGGCCCGAGCGGGTCCGGCAAGTCGACGCTGCTGCACTGCCTGGCCGGCATCCTGAGACCCGACAGCGGCCAGATCGTCTTCGATGGACACCCGCTCAACACGATGTCGGAGAACAACCGGTCACTCATCCGCCGGGATCGCTTCGGGTTCGTGTTCCAGTTCGGCCAGCTCGTTCCGGAGCTGCCGGTCCTGGAGAACGTGATGCTGCCGCTGCTGCTCCGCCACACCTCGCGGCGGGTGGCACGCGACGCGGCGACCGCGGTGCTCGACCGGTTGGATCTGCACGGTCTGCATCGCCGTCGCCCGGGCGAGTTGTCCGGCGGGCAGGCGCAGCGGGTCGCGGTGGCGCGCGCTCTGGTCAACCGGCCGACGGTGGTGTTCGCCGACGAGCCGACCGGATCACTGGACTCGCTCGCGGGGGAGAACGTGATGGATCTGCTGCTGGCCACCGCGCGGGAACAGAACGCCACCGTGGTGCTGGTGACCCACGACGCCCGCGTCGCGGCCTGCGCGGATCGGGAGGTCCTGGTCAGAGACGGCGAGGTCACCGACTACGCCACCGTCGAAACGAACAAACCCGGCGACCTGGGTACGCGATGATCCGCCTCGCGGTCCGGCTGGCGTTCGCGGGTGGACGCGAGCAGCTCGTCCGCCTCGTGGCGACCGCGGCCGGCGTCGGTCTCGGCGTGCACCTGCTGCTGGTCGCCGCCGTCACGTTCCCCGCGTTCCAGGCCCATGAGGCGCGCGCCGGCTGGACCGACACGGCGGCGCGCAACGTGCGACCCGCACAGGACGAGAACGCCACCGACCCGCTGTGGTGGCGGATGCGCGACGACGGCTTCGACGGCCGCGACCTCTTGCGCGTCGACGTCGCTCCGTTGGGCGCGCACAGCCCCGTCCCGCCCGGCCTCGACAAGCTACCCGGCCCGGGTGAGCTGGCCGTCTCTCCGGCGCTCGAACGCTTGCTGGCAAAGGTTCCCGCCACCCAGCTCGCCGACCGGTTCCCGGGCCGGGTCGTCGCGACGGTCGGTCAGGCCGCGCTCCTGGGCCCCGATTCCCTCGTGGTCTTCGTCGGCTCGCACCCGACCAGCTCGCCGGGCAACCCGGTGTCATCCAGGTCCGCAGCATCGAAGGCGCGCCGCGCACCGAGGCACCTACCCGGTTCGGCCGGGTCCTGATCGGCATCGGTGCCGCCGCGCTGCTGCTGCCGATCCTCGTTTTGATCGCTACCGCGACCCGGCTGGCCGCCGCCCGCCGCGAAGAACGGCTGGCCGCGATGCGGCTGGTCGGCGCGTTGCCGCGTCAGGTCCGCACGATCGCCGCGATCGAGGCCGCGGTGTCCGCCCTGTGCGGCAGCGCGCTCGGCTTCGCCGGATTCGCCATCGTCCGGCCCTGGGCCGCCCGGATCAACGTTGACGGGTCGCCGTTCTTCCCCTCCGACCTGCACCTGCGCTGGCCGTACGCGGCGCTGATCGGTCTTGGTGTGCCCGTGCTGTCGGCTTTGGCCGCTCTGGTCTCGCTCCGTGCGGCCCAGCTCGACCCGCTCGGCGTGACCCGCAAGGCGACCAGCAGACCGGCTGCCTGGTGGCGGGTCCTCCCGCTGGCCGCCGGGGCGCTCGGCTTCGTGGTGACCCTGCCCATCCTGACCGACACCGGAGGCGATCACGGCGTGTGGCTGCTGGCCGCGGTCATGGCGCTGCTCATCGTGGGCATCGTGATCATCGGGCCGTGGCTGACCACCGGCGTCGGCAAGGTCCTCATCTGGACCGGTCGCCGGGCCGCGACGACCCTCGCCGGGCACCGGCTGACCGCCGACCCATCCGCCAGCTTCCGAGCGATCAGCGGACTCGTGCTGGCCGTCTTCCTCGTGACGCTGACCAGCACGCTGTCGTCGGCGACCCAGGCCCACCTGCCGGAACCGGGCCGGATCGCGCTTCCTGTCGGCACCGTCGTCACCGACTTCGCCGATCACAACGCCGCGCCGCTGCCGGCCGAGCGGGCCAACGCCCTCGTCGCACGGTTGCACGCCATCGACGGTGTCACCGCCGTCGTCGACCTGCGCACCACCGCCGGCCCGGCGCCCGCGATGCGCGTCGTCACGGCCTGCGGCAACCTCCGCGCCGCCGCCATGGCCGACTGCCCGGACCCGGGCCGCACTGTGTCGATCGACGTGCGGGGCCTGGCCGACGGCGCGGTCGGCGACGTTCTTACCGACGACACCGACGACACCGACGCCACCGACGCCACCGCCGACCTCGGCTCGTTGCCGATGCTCGGGCTGCTGGTGACCACGAACGCCCACGCCGGCGCCATCGAGTCGGCGCGGACCGCCATCGAGTCGGCGACCGACGATGCCGCACCGACGTTGCCATGGGCCTTCGGTGAGCTGAAAGGACAGAACAACTACCAGGCCGACCAGATGGCCCGCATCGCCAACAGCGTCCTGCTCGTCACGTTGGTGATCGCCGGCTTCAGCCTGGCCGTGTCCGTCGCGGGCGGCCTCGTCGAGCGCAAACGCCCATTCGCGCTGCTGCGACTCGCCGGTATGCGCTCCCGGGACCTGTCCTGGGTGCTGATCGTCGAGACCGCCGCGCCACTCATCGGCATCGCCACCACGAGTGTCCTGCTCGGCCTCGCCGTGGCGGCCGACGTGCTCCGGGTCAACCACCTGCCATGGGTGCCGCCGGGGTCCGGTTACTGGTGGACCCTTGGCGCCGGACTCGCCGCCGCGCTGACCGTCGCGCTCGCGGCCACCATTCCGCTGCGCCGCATCACGTCGCTGCAGACCGCACGCTTCGAGTAGCCGGTCCAGTCTTCAGCGACGTCTCAGCCAGCTCCCCGCATCTTGTCGACCATGCCCATCGCGCGTACATCCGGCTGGTTGACCAAGGTCCCGGCGATCACCGCCACCTTCTGGGTGATCAAGGTGCTATCGACCACCATCGGCGAGACGTTCGCCGATTACCTGACCGTGAACGTGGGACTCGGCCCCGCCGTGACCGACGCCCTGATGATCGCGGTGCTCGGTGTCGCGCTCGTCATCCAGTTCCGGACGCGTAGGTACACACCATGGATCTACTGGCTCTGCGTCGTGCTGGTGAGCATCGTCGGAACGCAGATCACCGACTTCTTCACCGACACGCTCGGCGTCAGCCTCTATCTGAGCACTGCGGTGTTCGCGGTCGTCCTGGCCGTGGTCTTCGTCGTCTGGTATCGCCAGGAGCGCACCCTGGCGATCACGTCGATCGACACCCCGCGCCGCGAAGGCTTCTACTGGGGCGCGATCCTGACCACGTTCGCGCTCGGCACCGCCGCCGGTGACCTGGCCACCGAGGCGCTCAGCCTGGGCTTCCGCAACGGCACCCTGATCTTCGGCGGGCTGATCCTGCTCACCTGGCTCGCCGCCCGGGCCGGCGCAGGTCAGGTGCTGACATTCTGGATCGCGTACGTCCTGACCCGGCCCCTCGGTGCCTCACTCGGTGACCTGCTCACCCAGTCGAAGGACCTCGGCGGCCTCGATCTGGGCGCGAGCCGAACGAGTTTGCTGTTCTTCGTGGTCATCCTCGTCCTGGTCGGCCGGGAGCAGTTGCTGGCCAACCGGCATGGGGTGGTGGCCAAGGGTGACGGCCCGCTCGGCGGCCGGCGGCCGGACTACGCCTGGGCGGCGGGCGCCGTCGCCGCGGTCGCGATCGTCGGCCTGGGACTCGGCAACCTCGGCTCGAGCCAGAGCGAGGTCGCGGCGCTCACCATCCCCGACCAGCAGTCGCACCCCCATACCCGCCTGGGCGACCTCACCCGCTTCGCCGTGATCGCCACTGACGTGCAGACCATGGTCGGCAGGAACGATCTGGCCGGCGGCAAGGCGCGCGTCAAGGACCTGGAGGTGAGCTGGGACGACGCCGAGGCCGGGCTCAAGCCCCGCGATCCGGGCACGTGGCATCAGCTCGACGACGAGATCGACGCCGTGCTGACCGCCCTGCGCGCCGGCAACCCCAGCCAGGCCGACTGCGCGGCGGCGCTCAAGGCCCTCGTCGAGACCCTCAACGGCAGCTAACCCGACGAGTTCGAGACCAGGCCGCACTCGTAGCCGAAGATGACCGCCTGGACCCGGTCGCGCAGGTCGAGTTTGGTCAGGACCCGTCCGAGGTGGGTCTTGACGGTGCTCTCGGACAGGACGAGGGCGAGGGCGATCTCCGTGTTGGACAGGCCCCGGGTGACGAGGGTGAGCACCTCCCGCTCCCGCGCGGTGAGAACGGCGAGCCGTTCGCTGGCGACGGGCGGGGCCGGAGCCCGGGTCACGTAGTGGGCGATCAGGCGGCGAGTGACGCTCGGTGCGGCCACCGACTCGCCCGCGGCGACGATCCGCACCGCCGAGATCAGGTCGGCGGCGAGGGCGTCCTTGAGCAGGAACCCGCTGGCACCGGCGCGGAGGCCGGCGAGCACGTACTCGTCGAGGTCGAAGGTGGTCAGAATGATGACCTTGGCGGGGTGTTGGCCGGAGCGGATGCGGCGGGTGGTCTCGATGCCGTCGAGGCCGGGCATCCGCACATCCATCAGGACGACGTCGGGACGCGTACGTGCCACCGCGTCGAGTGCCCGGTGCCCGTCGGCGGCCTCGCCGACCACCTCGATGTCGTCGGTCTCGTCGAGGACGAGCCGGAAGCCCGTGCGGACCAGCGTCTGGTCGTCGACCAGCACCACCCTGATGGTCATGGCCGGGCCCCGACCGGAAGTGTCGCGCCGAGCCGGAATCCGCGATCCGGCGCCTGGCCGGTCTCCAGGGCGCCGCCCAGCACGGCGACCCGATCGGCGATGCCGCGCAGGCCGTTGCCGATGCCGTCGGCGCCGTCTGCCGGCCCCTGGCCGTCGTCGGTCACCTCCACCCGGAGGAACTCCGGATCGAACTCGAGCCGGATCCGCGCGCCGGCTTCGGGGCCCGCGTGCTTGAGGGTGTTGGTGAGGGCCTCCTGCACGATCCGGTAGGCGGAGAGATCGACCGCGGCCGGCACGACGTCGGGCACCCCCTCGATCTGCAGGTCGATGCGCATTCCCGCGGACCGCAACTGGTCGACGAGATCGGGTATCGCACCGATCCCCGGCAGCGGCGTGAGCCGGGCGTCTTCGGCCGCGTCGGTGCGTTCGGCCGCGAGCAGCCGGCGCATCTCGGACAACGACGACCGTCCCACGTCGATCACGTGCTGCAAAGCCGTGGCCGTGCGCTCCGGATGCCGGTCGAGCGCCGCGGCCGCGCCCTGCGCCTGCACGACCATGACCGACATGCCGTGCGCGACCACGTCGTGCAGTTCCCGCGTGATCCGGGTCCGCTCGGCCGCGACCGCCAGCGCGGCCCGCTGGCGTTCCTGCCGGGCCAGGTCGGCGGTGCGTTGTTCGACGGCGACCAGGTGAGCGCGACGGGTCCGGATGCCGTCACCGACGGCATAGGCCGCGACCAGCAGCAGCCACATCTCGAGGGCGTCCTGGCCCGTCTCGATGAGAGTGTCAACGGGGATTGCCGTGTGCGGGACCATCCGGGTCGTCTGCAGCACCTGTTTGGACTCTCTGTCGCCGTTCAGGGCATCGGCCAATTTCTGCTGCTCCTGTTTGGCGGCCACGACGGCTTTCTGACGGTGCGTGACATCGAGCCGGCTGCCCAGCATCGCGAGATAGGTCACGATCATGGCGAGGGCCAGCGCACCGAGCACGACACGCCGCTTGCGGCCCATGGCGGCCACCGTGTAGAGCACCAGCGGTAGCGCCAGGTCGAGTAGCTGGAACTTGGTCTGGAGCAGCAGATGACCCGCGGTCCCGGTCGCGGTGAGCACGAACGCGACGACGGCGCTGTGCCGCCTGATCGCCACGCCGACGAGCGCGAGCGCGGTGAGCACCCACCACACCTGGTCCTGCGGGAGGCCCGCGCGGATCAGAATGCCGGTCGAGTCGCCGGGCTTGCCCGGCGTGGCCAGAACCATGACGAAACCCGGGCCCAGGGTCACCGCCAACAGCGCCAGCGCGAGGGCGGCGTCTGCCAGCAGGTGGCGTGGCACGAACCTGGGCACGGCTCTCATCGTAGGAACGGCAGACGCGGATGCCGTCAGACCCAGGTACTACATCGGCGGCACGAGCGGAAACGGAAGCTGGAACCGTGGTCCGAAGAGTCCACCCGCGAGCGTCGCCACGCTGTGGACATGACGCGAACGAAGTCCCTCGTGCTCGTCCCGCTGTTGCTCGCGGCCGGCCTCGCCGGCTGCCAGGTCGGCGCCGCATCCGGCTCCGCCACACCGTCGGCCTCACCGTCAGTGAGCCGTCAGGAGTTGCTCGCCCTCGGCCAGGAATGGGTCCAGTGCATGCGCGGCAAGGGTTTGACGCGGATGCCGGACGCGCAGCTCACCGAGGACGGCTACCTCACCTTTCCGCCCGAGGGCGGCTACAACTGGAAGGAGGACGCCAGCAAACACCAGGACATCATCGAGGAATGCAAGTCGATCGAGGACCGGTATCCGCCGAACGCGTTCCGTCCGAAGGCGCAGCTCTCGGCCGACGACCTGCGCAAGCTGCGGGAGTACGCCGAGTGCGTGCGCACGCACGGCATTCCGGCCTGGCCGGACCCGAGCTCCGACGGTTCCTTCAAACTCGACGGCACCCCGCTGGCCAACGGCGTACCCCAGGATCTGATGGACAAGGCGACCGAAGCCTGCCGCAGCATCTGGAGCGGCAAGATCGCCATCAACGGTGGCCCCGGCGGAGGCAAGAAATGAGCCGGCGGCGCCGGGCCGGTGCCGTCGTCGCGATCGCCGTGGCCGCGCCGCTCGCCGCGGGGGTGGTCTACGCGGCCCGGTCCGAGCCGACATCGGCCAGCACGCCCACGACCGGGATACCCACCGGCACCGCCGCGGTGACCCGGGGAACGCTGACCCAGAGCATCCAGATCGACGGCGCGCTCGCCTACGCGGGCACGTACGCGGTCGGCTACCAGGGCACCCCCGGCGTGCTCACCGCCAGCTCCCAGCCAGGCAAGACGATCGCCCGCGGCGGCATCCTCTTCCGGGTGTCGGACGCGCCGGTGCGGCTGCTGCTCGGCGCGGTCCCGGTCTACCGCGACTTCGGCCCCGGCATGACCGACGGCCCGGACGTACGCCAACTCGAAGTGAACCTCGTCGCCCTGGGTTTCGACCCGCACCACCGGATGACGGTGGACCGGCACTTCAGCGCGGCCACCGCCGCGGCGATCAGGCGTTGGGAGGGATCCTGGGGCCGCCGGTCCTACGAGCGGACCGGGCGACTGAGCCAGGGCCAGATCGTCTTCCTGGCCGCGCCGCTGCGGGTCACGGCGCTCCAGGTGCAGATCGGCACCGCCGTCGCGCCGGGAGCCACCGTCCTCACCGGCACCTCGACGAACCGCGCCGTGATCGCCCAGCTCGACTCGGGCGCCCGCGGCGAGGTCAGCGTCGGGGACGAGGTCACGGTCTCCCTTCCGGACACCGACCCGATCCCCGGCCGGGTGACCGCGATCGGCCAGGCGGCAACGGCTCCGGCCGCCGCCGAGGAGTCCAACGGCCAGTCGAACCCGAACGCCGCGACCGTCCCGGTCACCATCACCGTCCGCCTGCCACGCGGATTCACCCTCGACGAGGCTCCGGCCACGGTCGACATCACCACGAGCTCTCAGCGTGACGTGCTGCTCCTGCCGATCGCCGCGCTGCTCGCCCGCCCGGGCGGCGGCTACCAGGTCCGCCTGGCCGGCGGCGGTGCGACAGCCGTCGAGCCGGGCCGCTTCGACGAGGCCAGCGGACAGGTCGAGATCGTCGAGGGCCTCGTCGAGGGCCAGACGGTGGAGGTGCCGGCGTCATGACCGCGGTCCTCGAGCTCGTCGACGTCTGGAAGGTCTACCCCGGCCCACCGCCGGTCGAGTCGCTGCGCGGCGTCACGTTCGCCGTCCGCAGCGGCGAGCTGGTCGCGGTGCTCGGCCCGTCCGGCTCCGGCAAGACCACGCTGCTGAACCTCGCCGCGGGCCTGGACCGCCCGTCCGGCGGTTCGGTGCGGATCGCCGGCAGCCCGGTCGAGAAACTGCGTGACCGGCAGCTCTCGGGCGTCCGCGCCCACCGGCTCGGCGTGGTCTTCCAGCAGTTCGTCCTGCTGGAGCGCCTCAGCGCCGTCGAGAACGTGGCGACCGGGCTGCTCTACCGGGGCGTGGCCGGTCGCGAGCGGCGCAAGGCGGCCCGGGCCGCCCTCGAACGGGTCGGCCTCGCGCACCGCGCCGATTTTCCGGCCGCGCATCTGTCCGGTGGGGAACGGCAGCGGGTGGCCATCGCCCGGGCGCTGGTGGGCCGGCCCGCCGTGGTGCTGGCCGACGAGCCGACGGGCAACCTCGACTCGGTCACCGGCGACGGCGTGGTGGGCCTGCTCCAGGAGCTCAACGCCGACGGGGTCACCATCGTGGTGATCACCCACGACGAGCGGATCGCCACGACCATGAGCCGCCGCGTCGAACTGCGCGACGGCCTGGTCGTCCTGGACACGGGGGAGACGTCGTGAGATCACGGCTGCGGCTGGCCGACCTGTTGCCGGTCAGCACGGTGGGCCTGCGGTCCCGACCCGGCCGGGCCGTGCTCTCCGTCCTCGGCGTCGCCATCGGAATCGCCGCCATGGTCGCGGTGCTCGGCGTGACCCAATCCAGCCAGGCCGACGTGCTCGCCGAGATCGACCGCGTCGGCACCAACCTGCTCACGGTCGCCACCGGCAAGACGACCGGCGGCGACGAGGCCGAGTTGCCGCCGACCGCGGGACCGGGGGTGGCACGCACCGACGGTGTGCTCTCCGCCGCCGCGACGGCGACGCTGCCCGTGCGGGTCTACCGCACCGACCGCGTGCCGAGCGGCCGCACCGGCGGGCTGTCCGTGCGGGTCGCCGATCCCGCCCTGCTCACCACCCTCGACGGCAGCCTGCTGGCCGGCCGGTTCCTGGATCCGGCGGTGAGCGGCTATCCGGCCGTCGTGCTCGGCAACTACGCCGCGAAGGTGCTCGGTATCGCCGAGGTCGACGACCGACCGCAGGTCTACCTCGGCGAGCACTGGTTCACCGTGATCGGGGTGCTGGCGCCGGTGGACCTGGCTCCCGAGCTCGACACCGCGGCCTTCATCGGCGCCGCCGTGGCGGCAACTGAGTTCGGCTACGAGGGCAGTCCGACGCGAATCTTCGTGCGGGCCCAGACCGACCGTACCGACGAGGTGGCTGGTCTACTGGCCCGTGCGGCGAACCCGGCGCACCCGGAGGAGGTCGCGGTGAGCCGACCGTCGGAAGCGCTCACCGCGCGGTTGGCGGTCACCGACGGCACCACCGTCCTCATGCTCGGTCTCGGCGCCGTGGCACTGCTGGTCGGTGGCATCGGCATCGCCAACGTGCTGGTCATCTCGGTGCTCGAACGGCGGGGCGAGATCGGCCTGCGGCGTGCTCTCGGCGCCACCCGCGGGCATGTCGGTGCCCAGTTCCTGGTGGAGTCGCTGCTGTTGGGCGCGGCCGGGGGAGTGGTGGGCATCATGTTGGGCACGGTGGTCACCTTCGGCATGGCGGCTACGCGCGGATGGCAGACCCTGGTGCCGGCGTACGCCATCGGTGCGGGTTTCCTCGCTGCTCTGCTCATCGGTGGGTGCGCCGGGTTGTATCCGGCCCTGCGCGCGGCCCGCCTTTCCCCGACCGACGCCCTGCGAACGCTGTGAGGGCGCCGGGTCAGCCCGCGCTGAGGTTGGTCCGGCGGACGATGAGCCAGACCGCGAGGATCGCCGCGGCGGCGAGCCCCAGGTAGCCGGCGCCGACGATGAGGTGGAACTCGGGGATCCGGCTGCCCGGCTGGTATTCGATGTATTGCTGGAGATGGTGGTCGGCGAAACAGGAGAGCGTCGTGCCGGTGCCGGTGCCGTTGTCGGGTGGGCAGAGGCGTTCGAGTGCGGCGCTGGTGAGTGGGTGCCGGGAGGCGTCGTAGAGGTGCGACGGTTGGTCGCCGCTGCCGAAGGTGATGAGGCCGCCTCTGACGACGAGGGCGTCCTTGTCGAGCACCCGGTCGTCGGGCCCGCTGAATTGCCGATAGAAGGACAGCGGCTTCATGAGCGTGGGGTAGCGGTATTGCACGAGGAGCATCAGGCCGATGAAGCCGGCGACGACGGCGAACACGGCCGGGAGCGTGCGGCGGATGACGGCGCCGAGTGCGACGCCGATCGCGAACCAGCAGACGCTGATCACGAGGGGGAGCATCGCCGTGTTGATGAACCTCTCGTGCTGGAACAGGGTTCCGATCGAGACCCTGGCCAACGCGTGTTCCATGTGGTCGCTGGTGGCGGCGACGGCCGCGGTCACGACGGCCACGAACAGGCCGAGCAGGCTCAGTTTGGCCCACAGCCAGCGGGCGGGGGAGACGTCCTGACTCCAGGCGAGCAGCAGGGTTCGCTGCTCGTGCTCCCGGGACAGCAGGGGGACGCCGATGAACACGCCGATCAGCAGCGGCATGTATTGCACCAACCGCGACAGATAGGAGTAGCTCCGGATCAGGATGGAACTCCCGGCGAGTCGGTTGCTCTGCGGGGAATGGTCCGGGCACATCGCGTTGTGGCACTGGTGGTAGATGTTCGTGAACTCGATGGACAGGTAGGTCATCCAGCCGACCAGGACGGCGGCCAGGATGAGCGTCCCGATGATGGCCCAGCGGTGTTGGCGCCAGGTCAGCCAGAGCAGGCCCCGGAAGCCACCACCCGGCGTCTGGGCGTCGTCGTCGAGGTCGGTGGCCGGCTGCGGTCGGGTGATCGCGGTCATGCCGCTGCCTCCAGGTTCCGGTGTGTCTTGGCCGCAGCCTTGAGGTGGATCAGGATCAGCTCGTCGAGGGCGATGGGTTGGGCGCTCCAGCCGGGCGCGACGACCGCCGGTGCGGCCACACCGGAGGGCCGCCGGACGACGAACGTGGACTGCCGGTCGGTGTGCTGCGCTTGGACGATCGCGCCGGGGCCCGGTGGCAGGTCGGCGCGGGGGCCGACGAGCCGCAGGTGGCTTTCGAGCAGTTCCTCGACATCGCCGGTCAGCACGGGCCGGCCCGCGTCGAGCAACAGAAGGTGGTCACCGACGCCACTGAGCTCGGCCACGATGTGGGTCGAGAGCATCACCGTCATCCCGGTGTCGGCGGCCTCGGCCATCAGCTCGCCGGTCACCTCGGTGCGGGCCACCGGGTCGAGGTTGGCGAGCGGTTCGTCGAGCAGCAGCACGTCGGGGCGGGAGCCCAGCGCGACCGCGAGCGCGACCTGGGCACGTTGGCCACCGGAAAGCTTCCCACAGCGGCGATTCAGGGGTACGTCGAATCGCTCCAACCAGGACAGTGCCCGCCGCTGGTCCCACACCCGGTTGGTGGACCGGCCGAAGTGGAGCATGTCGGTGACGCTGAAGTCGCGGTAGAGCGGCTTGTCCTGGGCCAGGATCGCCACCCGGTCGCCGGTGCCGGCGGCGCCCTTGACCACCGGGCGGTCGTTGAGCAGCAGCGTGCCGGAGGTGGCCCGGAGCAGGCCGCTGACGATGCTCATCAGCGTCGACTTGCCCGCGCCGTTGGCACCGACCAGCGCGATGATGCGGTTGGCGGGTAGCTGGAGGTCGCAGTCGCGCAGTGCCCACACGTCGCCGTAGCGCTTGGTCAGGCCCCGTGCTTCGATGGCGAAGGTCATGCCGCCCCTCCCGCGGCCCTGGTCCTGCGCACCGAGTTTTCGACGATCACCGAGGCGAGCAGGGCCTGAACGTCTTCGTCTTCCAGACCTGCTTCGCGGGCCTGGTCGAGCCACCGGGCCAGGCTCGTGCGCAAGCGGGCCATGGCGTGGGGATCCGCGTTGCCGAGCGTGCCGCTGACGAACGTGCCCGCGCCCTGGCGCGCCTCCACCAGTCCCGACAGCTCCAGCTCCCGGTAGGCCTTGAGCACGGTGGTCGGGTTGACCGTGCAGGCGGTCACGACGCTGCGGACGGTCGGAAGCTGGTCGCCGGGCCGTAACGTCCCGAGCCGCAGCCCTTCACGAACCTGTCTAACGAGTTGGGCGTACGCGGGCACGCTGCTCGTCCGCTCGACATGAAAGTTGATCACTGCGCGGGCCTCTCCCCAGCCAACAAATTGTGTTGGTTAAGTAGAACACTCGCTAACACGCACAGCAAGACCTCAGTGAAGATCGCGCGGCCGGGTCAGGCCCAGGTCGTACGCGAAGATGACGGCTTGGATCCGGTCTCGGGCGCCGATCTTGGCGAGCACCCGGCCGACGTGCGTCTTGACGGTCGACTCGGAGAGCACCAGCCGTTCCGCGATCTCGCCATTGGTCCAGCCGCGGCCGATCGCGACCAGGATCTCGCGCTCGCGGTCGGTCAGCGCGGCGAGCCGCTGGTCGGTCGCCGAGCCGGTTGATGAGCCGCCGAGGTGCTGTCCGAACGCGTCCAGCAGCCGTCGGGTCAGGGCCGGCGCGATGATCGCGTCGCCCGCGGCGACGGCCCGGATGCCGGCGAAGAGCTCGTCCGGGTAGGCGTCCTTCAGGAGAAAGCCGCTGGCGCCCGCCCGCAGCGCGGCGTGCACGTACTCGTCGAGGTCGAACGTCGTGAGCATGAGGATGTGTGATCGGCCGCCGTCCGCGACGATCCGCCGGGTGGCCTCGATGCCGTCCAGGCCGGGCATCCGCACGTCCATCAACACGACGTCGGGGCGCAGCGCGGTGGTCTGGCGGACCGCCTCGACGCCGTTCTGGGCCTCGCCGACCACCTCGGTTTCGGCGTTGCTCTCCAGCAGCATCCGGAAGCCGAAGCGTTGCAGCGGCTGGTCGTCGGCGATCAGCACCGTGATCATGCAGGTTCCCGTCCCAGCTCGAGATCGGCGGTCACGGCCCAGCCAACACCGGAAGCCGGGCCGGCCGTGACGGTTCCGCCGTAAAGGCTGGCGCGCTCCCGCATGCCGATCAGGCCATGGCCTTCCCCAGCGGCGGGGACGGGCCGGTCGCCACCGGATCCGGTGTCGCGGACGCTGATCAGCAGCCGAGGGCCGTCGACGCGCAGCGCCAGGTGGATCCGGGTCCGCGGGCCAGCATGCTTGAGCGCGTTGGTCAGCGCTTCCTGCACGATGCGATAGGCGGCCAGTTGCACGCCCGCGTCGAGCGTGTCGAGCGCTCCGGCGCTCTGGTATTCGACGTCCGGCCCGGCGGCGCGGATCTGCCGGCACAACAGGTCCAGGTCGGCGATGCCCGGCTGGGGGCTGAGGTTGGGCCCGCCGGTCGGCTCGCGCAACACGCCGAGCATGCGGCGCAACTCAGCGAGCGACGTGCGGCTGGTGTCGCCGATCAGGCGGAGCGCCTCTTTGCTCCGTTCCGGCGCCGCGTCCGCCGCGTGTCCGCCGCCGTCGGCGAGCGTGATGATCACCGAGAGGCTGTGCCCGAGAATGTCGTGCATCTCGCGCGCGACCCGGGCTCGTTCGGTCGCCGTGGCGAGCCGGCTGCGTTGGTCGCGCTCGATCTCCAGTTGGACGGCCCGTTCCCGCAGGGCGGCCAACTGGGCGCGGCGGACGCGGATCGCGAAGCCCAAAGCGACCGCCGCCGTCCCGATGGTGATGACGAAGAACAGCACGTCCCAGACCCCAACAACGCCGGAGAGCCGCACCACCACCAGGACCACGGCCGCGGCCAATCCCGGCACGGCCCAGACCAGGCGGCGCAACTGGCCGTGCAGCACCAGGCTGTAGATCGCGACGAGCAGGGCGGCGTCCGCGCGCAGCACGATCCCCGCCGCCCATTCCGCCACGAAGGCCGCCAGCACGGTGAAGAACGCCGCCTCCGGGGCGCGGCGCCGCCACCACAGCGGCAGCACCAGGGCGGCCTGGAGCAGGAGCATCTGCGCCAGCGGGCGTTGGGTGAGCGTGATCGGCGCGTCCGATCGGCGGCCGTTGTCATGGAGCAGGCCAGGCAGGCAGAAGACCAGGAAGATCACCAGGACCACGAGGGTGTCCAGCGCCCATGGATGGCCGGCGTCCCACTGCCGCAGCCGACGCCCCGCGTCGAACATCCGGGCGACCACCGGATGCCCGACGAGGCCGCCGGCCGCACTGTCTTCGCTGCTCACGGGACCTATCCTCCGGCAACCACGGTGCGCTGGACGGCCGGGCCGTCAGGCGTCCGAGCGCATCAACCGGTAGGCGGCGCCGCCCAGAGCGAGAGCCGTCCACCCGAGCAGGACCAGCAGCCCGGCACCGGCCGACAGCGTCCCGGCGGAGTGGTGCAGAGCGAAGATCGACTCGCCGGCGTTGCTGGGCAGATAGGGCGTGAGGTCGGCCCGCCACGACTTCGGCAGCAGCGACATCAGCCCCGGCACCAGCAGGAAGGTGCCGACCAGGGCCGAGATCCCGCCCGCGGTCGAGCGCAGCAGCGTGCCGAGCGAGACGCCGATGACGCCGACCAGACCCAGATAGAGCCCGGCGCCGAGCAGGCCGCGCACGACGCCGCCGTCGGAGAGGTTCATCGCGACCGCCGTGCCGGACAGGACCCCACTGCTGATCAGGAAACCGATCAGTGCGCCGACCGTCCCGATGACGAACGCGAGCCCGCCATAGACGGCAGCCTTGGACCACAGCACCGGCAGGCGCCGCGGCACAGCCGCCAACGTCGATCGGATCATGCCCGACGAGTATTCGCCGGACGCGGTCAGCACGCCCAGCACGCCGAGCGCGATCAACGAGAACGGCACTCCGAACAGCGCCAGGCTGTAGGCCGTCGCGTCGGCGAAGTCCGGGTCCATCGGCTGCCCGGAGTTGACCACCGACTTGTAGCGCAGTGCGGCGATGGTGCCGAAGGCGCACAGGAAAAGCAGCCCGAGGCCGAGCGTGATCCACGTGGACCGCAGCGACCACAGCTTGGCCCACTCCGAGCGCAGCACCCGCCGCCCGGTCACCTTCAGGTGGGATCCGGTGTGCCGCGCGGGGACGGCTCGCTTCTCGATCGTGATCGTCATGCTGCCCTCACAGGTGTGCTCGACGCGTGGTATTCGACGGACTCCCTGGTGAGGTCCATGAATGCCTCCTCGAGGGAGACGGTCTTGGCCGTGAGCTCGAACAGGGCCAGGCCGTGCGCGGCCGCCTTGAGCCCGATCTCCCGCGCCGACAGGCCGGTGACGCTCAACTGCTCCGACCCGGGGTGCCCGGAGACCTCGACACCCGGCCCGGCCAGCACCTGGCGCAGTTGGGCCGGGTCGGCGGCGGCGACCACGACGGTGTCGCCACCCGCGTGCGTCACCAGTTCCCGCACGGTGGTGTCGGCGAGGACCCGGCCCCGCCCCACGACGATCAGATGGTCGGCGACCAGTGCCATCTCGCTCATCAGGTGCGACGAGACGAAGACGGTCCGGCCCTCGGCGGCCAGCGCGGTGAGCAGGTTGCGGATCCAGAGCACGCCCTCCGGGTCGAGCCCGTTGACCGGCTCGTCCAACATGACCGTCTGCGGGTCGCCGAGCAGTGCGGCGGCGATGCCCAGACGCTGGCCCATACCCAGCGAGAAGGCTCCGGCCCGCCGGCCGGCCACCGACTGCAACCCGGTCAGGTCGATCACTTCGGTCACCCGGGCCCGGGAGATGCCATGGGTGTACGCGAGGGCCATCAGATGGTTGAACGCCGAGCGCCCGGGGTGGATCGATCGCGCCTCGAGCAGCGCCCCGACCTCGTGCAAGGGCGCGGAATGCCGGGCGTACCGGCGGCCGTTGACGGTCACCGCTCCGGACGTCGGCGCGTCCAGCCCGATGATCATGCGCATGGTGGTGGACTTGCCCGCGCCGTTGGGGCCCAGGAAGCCGGTCACCACGCCCGGTCGAACAGTGAAGGTCAATCCGTCGACGGCGGTCTTGTCGCCGTACCGCTTGGTCAGCCCACGCGCTTCGATCATCGCTTCCCCTGACATCCCGTGCGCCGACGACGTCGGCGTTCCAGCTCGAACGCTAGGGCCGGGCCGGAGGCGATCCGTGGTACCGCGGTCCGATCTTCGATCGGGGCGGTAGTACCGCGGTACGACATGGCATTCCAGGTCATCGATGAGCCGCCGGGTAGGCGGTCGGGACGCAGGGGGTGGCCCAGGTCGAGCGGACCGTCGGGCGGCGGCAGGTGTAGGTGAGGGCCGGCGGCAGGTTGCGCCACACCGAGGCGCTCGCGATCACCTCGTCGAACGTGTCGTGCAGCAGGCGGCGCAGGCCGCGGGCGCCGGCGAGCGGCAGCGCGTGCAGGTAGGCGAAGGTCGCGAACCCGGCGCCCGGTGCGAGCACGTGGGCGACCGCCGTCATGATCCGCTGTTGTGCCGCGGCCGGGAAGAGCGACCACGGCAGGCCGCTGACCACGGCGTCGACCCGGTCGACACCGCGCTCGCTCAGGATCGCCCGCAGGTCGGCGGCGTCACCGACGACCACCTCGAGGTCGGGCCGCCGCCCTTGTAGCCGTGTCGCCAGCGACGGGTCGATTTCGATCGCGAGGTGGCGGGAGCCCGGCACGAGCCGCTCTCCGATGGCGTCGCTGACGGTCCCGGTGCCGGCACCCAGTTCCACGACGGTCGAAACGTGCGTACGCGGCACGATCTGGGCCAGCCGGCGGCACAGTTGCGGTGCGCTCGGGGCGATCGCCCCGACGGAATGGGGGCGGCGGGCCGCGGCATCGAGGAAGACCCGCAGGTCAGCTGGTGTGGTCACGCCGACCAGCGTCTGCGGCCCGCGGCGCCGTGAGGTCGGCCACGAAGCCCGTCCCGCCGGCCGGCAGCAGGAGCGGCCTCCTGCCGAAGGAGGAACCGCGTACCCAGAATGGCGATCTAGGGTCGACGGGTGTCACCACCCACCCGGTCGCGCAGCGCGTTCCTGCTGCGCCTCGTCCCGACCGCCCTGGCCGTGTTCTACCTGCCGCTGGCCGACCAGCCCGGCAACCCGGTCGACGGCTGGGCATGGGCGTTCGCGCTGGGCGCCGCCGCCCTGTTCGCGTTCGGTCGCCGGATCCCGCTGACGATGGTGCTCTGCCTCTCGGGCCTTCTGGTGATCACTGACCGGATCGGCACCCACGCCGACGTGGTGGTCATCCTGGCGACCTTCGCGGCGTTGATCGACCTGGCGTTGCACCGCGACCGCCGCTGGATCGCCGCCGGCGTGCTCGCCGCCGCCGTCGGCCTGTTCGTCAACTTCGTCGATGTGCCGCTGGCACCGCTCCAGCCGCCGTTCTTCTTCGTCGTCACCGGCGTGATCGCCAGCCTGCTCGGCGCACCGATCCTGCTGGGTCTGCACCTGAAGGCGGCCCGGCTGGCCACCGCGGAGGCCCAACAGCGCGCGGTCGAGCTCGAACAACGGCGAGAATCCGAGAAAGCGATGGTACGAGCCACCGAACGCACCGCCATCGCCCGCGAACTGCACGACATCGTGGTCCACCACGTCGCGTCGATCGTGCTGCGCGTCGGCGTGGCCCGCCACCTCGACCCGGACGCCGACCCGGAAACGGCGGCGGCCCTCGACGACGTGCACGCGACCGGCACCGCCGCCCTGGCCGACCTGCGCCGGCTGGTCGCCGTGCTGCGCGACCCCGCGACGCTCGACGAGGAGGCGCACGCGCCGTTGCTGCTCGACCCGGCCGACCTGCCCGACCTGTTGCACCAGGCGGTCGCCCGCAGCCGCAACGCCGGCCTGTCCCTCGACGCGTCGGTTGACCCGGGGGTCGCCGGCCTCGACGCGGTGCGCGGCCTGGCCCTGCTGCGGGTCGTTCAGGAAGGGCTGACCAACGTGCTCAAGCACGCGGGCCCGCACGCGAGCGCGACGGTTACGGTGGCGGCGACGGCCGACGGCGCCGTGCGGATCGACATCTTTGACGACGGCACCGCGGCTAAGCGGCATCCGCCTACCGGTGGGCATGGCCTGCTCGGCCTGCGCGAGCGGATCCACCTGCTGGGCGGGGAGTTCGAGGCGGGTCCCGGCCTGGGTCTGGCGGGCTGGCGGATCCAAGCGGTCCTGCCGGTGACGGCGATGGCGGCGGGCCCGGCGTGAGCATCCGGCTCCTGCTCGTCGACGACCAGCGGTTGGTGCGGGCGGGTCTGCGCGCGCTGTGCGCCGCCGAGCCCGACATCGAGATCGTCGGCGAGGCGGTCGACGGGCGCGACGCGGTGCGCCTGGCCGAGCGGCTCGTGCCCGACGTCATCCTGATGGACCTGCGCATGCCGAGGATGGACGGCATCGACGCGACGACGGCGATCCTCAAGGTGCGCCCCCAGGCCCGGATCACCGTGCTGACGACGTTCGACGACGACGACCACCTCTACCCGGCGCTGGCCGCCGGCGCCTGCGGTTTCCTGGTCAAGGACGCCACGCCGGAGGAGCTGCTCGACGGCATCCGGCGCGCGGCCCGCGACGAGAACCCGTTCAGCCCGACGGTGTTGCGGAGGCTGGTCACCCAGGCGATGTCGGCGCGTGCGGACCCGCGTACACCCGCTGAATTTCCGGAAATGCCTTTGACGGGGCGCGAACGCGACGTGCTGCGCCTGCTCGGCGCCGGTCTGTCCAATGCGGACATCGGCGAGCGGTTGCACCTTGGGGTCACGACGGTCAAGACCCACGTGGGCAACCTGATGAGCAAGACGGGCTACGGCAACCGGGTCCAGCTCGCCGTGTTCGCCGTCCGCGCCGGCCTCACCGACGAGCCCTAGCCCGCCCGAGCCCAGCGAGAGCGAACAGCGGGCTGGCCGCGCAGGCGGCGTAGAGCACCATCAGGGGCAGACCCGGCCGGGCGCCCGGGGCGATGTCGGAGTTGAACGCGAGCGAGGGCTTGACGTGGTGCCAGCGCGTTATCTCCAGATACATCAGATACCAGGAGCCGGCCCACACCGCGCTGCCAGCCACGGGCACGAGCCACTTGGGGGAGCGCATCCCATCAGTGTGTCACCTTGGGATGGCGTTACTACGTCGCGCGTAGTACATTAGGCGATATAGCGCGGGACGGAGCAACGTATGAACGACGAACTGGGCCGTTGGGCCGAGCCGGGGCTGCTGGTGCTGACCAGCCTGGCCGACGGCGACAAGCACGGCTACGCCATCACCAACGACATCGCCGAACAGGTGGGTGTCAACCTCGGCCCCGGCACGCTGTATGCGGCGCTGGCCCGGTTGGAGGAGCGCGGCCTGATCGAGGGCCTGCCGGCCGAAGGGCGCCGCCGTCCCTACCGGCTGACCGCGGCCGGCGCGGCCGAACTGTCGGCACAGGCCGGCCGGATGCAGCGGCTGGCGACCTTGAGTCTGGGCCGGCTGCGGCTGGGCTCGGCGTGACCGGCGATCCGCGGCTGGTCCGCGCCCTGCTCGCGTGCTACCCGGCAGGCTGGCGCCAGCGCTACGGCGACGAATACGCCCAACTTCTCTGCGACCTGCGCATCCACCGCCGTCCACTCCTGATCGTCGACTCGCTGCGGGGTGCGCTGCGCGCCCAACTCAGCCACGGAGGCCCGCTGATGTCCACCCGTTCCCCGATGACCACCGCCGTGTGGGCCGCCGGTCTGTTCACCGTGGCGGGAATCGGGTTCCAGAAACTTACCGAAGATGGCACCGCTCCAACCTTGGTGATCGTCGCGGCGGCGATCGCGCTGCTTGCACTGGTCACCGCCGCGGCTCCGACGGCGGTGGCGTTGCTGCGCGGCCGGGATGCCGGCGCGTGGAAATACCTGGCCGTCCCAGTCGTCGGCGTCGCTGCCTGGTATGGCGTCGTGCGCCTGGCGCTGGCCATCTCGCACGGCCACGATGTGCACTCGGCGGCCACGGTCACCGGGTTCGCGCTCGTCGCGGTGGCCGGCGTCGCCGTGCTCGTAGCAACCGCCTGGGCGGCCAGCACCGTGCTGCGCCGGGTGCCGGCCGCTCAGCCGACCCACCTGCGGCCCGTGGCCCTGGCCCTGCTGGCCGCCGGTATGGCCGGCACGACCGTCGTCGCCCTGGTCTGGGGCCTGCGGGCGCCGGCCGGCGACCAGGGGATTCTGGCCACCCCGTTCGTCCCTAGCTGGATCACCACGGTGGTCCTGATGGCCGCCGCGACCGCCATCGCCACGGTCGCCAGCCGGCGTCAGTTCGCCGCCGCGCGCTGACGGCCCTCCGAGAAAGGTGCCCCATGTCCGCGCCAGCGGCGACGATCCAGGTCGATGACCTGTCCAAGCGGTACGGCCGTCATCGGGCCGTCGACCATTTCTCCTTCGCCGTCGAGGCGGGCCAGATCTGCGCCCTGCTCGGGCCGAACGGGGCCGGCAAGACCTCGACCATGCGGATGCTGGTCGGTCTGTCCACACCGGACGGCGGCGGCGTGCGCATCGCCGGTGACCCGGTGGGCCTCGGCGCGCCCGTGCTGCGCCGGGTCGGGGTGCTCATCGACGGCCCGGCGTTCATCCCGCACCTGACGGGCATGCGGAACTTGAAGTTGCTGTGGTCGGCCGCCCGGCGCACGTGGCCACCACCCGCGGTCGACGAGGCCCTGCACCTGGCCGGGCTGGGCGCGGCGATCGACCGCAAGGTCAAGAGCTACTCGATGGGCATGAAGCAGCGGCTCGTGCTGGCCCAGGCCCTGATGCGCGGGCCCGACGTGCTGGTCCTGGACGAACCGGCCAACGGCCTCGATCCGGCGGAGGTACGCGCTCTGCGTGAGCATCTGGCGGCCATGGCCAACGCCGGCGCCACCATCTTGATCTCCAGCCATCAGCTGGCCGAGGTGCAGCAGCTCGCCACGCACATCGTCGTCATGAATCGCGGACGCCTGGTCAGCTCGGGCCCGTTGGCCACCGTGCTCGCCAACCAGTCACTCGAGGACGCCTACCTCGCCATGACCGAAGGGCACGACCATGCTCGGCGTTGAGCTCACCACCCAGCTGATGCGGGTGCGGACCCTGATCGCGCTGGCGCTGCTGGCCGCCGTACCCGTGTTGGCCGGTCTGTCGTTCGCTTCCTCGGCCGGGCATCGAAACGGCACGCAGGGCGGTCTGTTCGGCGCGTCTCCCTACTCGGCGCTCAACCACACCATGGCCAGCCTGGAATTCATCGGGCCGCTCCTGCTGCCGATCGTCGTCGCACTGCTGGCGGCCGCCATCGCATCCGCCGACCGCGACTGGGGCGTCCTTCGCTACCTCTATGTCGCTCCGGTCACCCGGAGCCGGTTGCTGGCCGCGAAGCTCGCCGCCGTCGCGATCGCCACCACGGTCGCCCTGGCCTGCGTGCTGGCGGCCGGACTGATCACCGGGCTGGCCATCTTTGGCTGGCACCCGTTCCACCTGATCGGTGCTCCCAACCTGGGCGCCGGCGACGCCATCGCCCGCGTGTCCGCCGCGAGCGGCTACACGCTGCTGTGCATGCTCAGCATGGCCGCCATCGCCTTCACCCTCGGGCTGCTGTTGCCCCGCGGCGCCGAGGCGGTCGCCGCGGCCGTCGCGTTCGTCGTCGCCGCGAGCATCCTCAACGGCCAGCCGGCCCTGCACGCCGTCGCCGTCATTCTCCCGGTCCACTATTGGCAGAACTGGGTCGGCCTGCTCGAGTCTGACCACGCGACCGGCATGGGGACCGGAATTGTCGTCCAGATCGCCACTGTGGCCGTGTGTGCGACGGCGTGTCTGCTCGTGCTCCGCCGCCGCGATCCCGCGGCCTGAGCGGCCCCGGGTCAGTGGAGTCCCAGCGACGTCAAAGTGCGCAGGCGCTGGGCATCCGCTTCCCGCAGAAACGTTCCGAACTCCGACCCCGGTAGATAGGCGTCGGTCCAACGGTTGCGGGTCACGGTCTCGCGCCACGCCGGCGAGGCGCGGAGCCCGCCGGCGATGTCGAGCAGGCCGCGTTCATCGGTCGCGGTCAGGCCCGGCGGCGCGACGAGGCCGCGCCAGTTGAGGAAGATGACGTCGACGCCGGCCTCGCGCAGTGTCGGCGCGTCGACGCCCGGGGTCCGGGCCGCGCCGGTCACCGCCAGCACCCGGAGCTGGCCCGAGACGATCTGCTGGGCGTATTCGCCGAGGCTCGACACGGCCACCGCGACCTTCGCGCCGAGCGCGGCGGCCAGCAGGGTGCCGCCGCCGTCGTAGCGGACGTAGCGGACCGATGCCGGTGGCACCCCGATCGCCTGGGCGACCAGCATCGGCGCCAGGTGGTCGGGGCCGCCCGTGGTGGAGCCGCCGCCGACCGTCAGGGCGGTTGGTGCCGCGCGCCAGGCCGTGACGAGGTCGGCCATGGTCCGCAGCGGGGAGTCGCGGGTGACCACGAACGCTTCCGGCTCCTCGACCAGCCGGGCGATGGGCGTGACGTCGGCGAGCGTCGCCGAGGCCGGCACGGTGTGCTGGGCGCCGACCAGGCCGAGGCCCATCAGCATGAGCATGGCGCCGTTGCCGCGCTCGTACACCAGCCGTTGCAGGCCGACCGCGCCGCCGGCGCCGGGCAGGTGGAAGATCTCGACGCTCCTGGCCACGCCGCTCACGTCGAGGGCCGTGCCGACCGCGCGCGCCGTCACGTCGTAGCCGCTGCCGGGCGCGTTGGGCACCATCAGCCGCAGCGGCGGCGGCGCTTCCCGGCCGCAGCCGGCAGCGGGAAGCAGCGCCGCCACCGAGGCGGCGAGAAGCGTCCGGCGCTGCACCCCGTCAATGTAACGCCGCCCCATTGCTAGGGGGTCTCTCGTGGATCATGCCGGCGCTCCGCCGGATCCAGGCGACGACCGACCGCACGCGAAGACCGGCCAGATACAACACCGGTATCCGACCGATCTCCGCGCACGCCCGGACGCCGCCTGGACCTCGCCGGAGCACCACCCTGATCCACGAGAAACCCCCCTAGTCCTCGCCGGTGACCACCGCGCGCTGGCCGCGGAAGAGCTTGGGCAGGTGCGGCAGGGCGAGCGCGGCCACGGCGAGCAGCAGCAGGATCAGGGTCAGCGGCCGCCGGACGAAGATCGACAGGTCGCCGTCGGCCAGGAGCAGCGCCCGCCGGAACTGGGTTTCCATCAGCGGCCCCAGGATGAGCCCGAGGATGGCCGGCGCGATGGGGAAGTCCAGGTGCCGCATGAGCATCGCGATCAGGCCGATGGCGTACGCCAGGAGCACGTCGACGATGTTTCCGGACACCGCGTAGACGCCGAGCGTGGCGAACACGAGGATGCCGGAGTAGAGCAGGGGCCGGGGGATCTGGAGCACCTTCACCCAGAGCTGAATGAGTGGCAGGTTGAGGGCGAGCAGCAGCACGTTCCCGACGAACAGCGACGCGATCAACGCCCACACCAGCGGGCCCTGGTTCTGCAGGAGTTGCGGGCCGGGGGAGAGGTTGAAATAGCTGAACGCCGCCAGCATGACCGCCGCCGTCGCCGAGGTCGGGATGCCCAGCGTCAACAGCGGCACCAGCACGCCGGAGAACGACGCGTTGTTGGCCGCCTCGGGCCCGGCGACGCCCTCGATGGCGCCGCGGCCGAACTCCTCGCGGTTGCGGGACCGGCGCTTCTCATACATGTAGGACAGGAACGTCGGCAGTTCCGCGCCGCCCGAGGGCAGCGCGCCGAACGGGAAGCCCAGCGCGGTGCCGCGCAGCCACGGCCGCCAGGAGCGGCTCCAGTCGGCGCGGGAGAGCCACGCGAAGCCGGTCGCCGGCTCCAGCGGCACGGCCTTCTCCGGCAACTCGCGCAGCCGCGAGGCGATGAACAGCGTCTCGCCGACGGCGAACAGGCCGACGATCACGACCACCACGTCGATGCCGTCGAGCATCGACGCGACGCCGAAGGTGAAGCGGGCCTGGCCGGTCAGCGCGTCGATGCCGACGATGCCGAGGAACAGCCCGAACGTCAGCGACATCAGCCCGCGGACGATCGAGGCACCGACCACCGCGGTGACGGTGACCATCGCGAGCAGGGCCAGCGCGAAGTAGTCGGACGCGCGGAACGTCACCGCCAGCCGGGCCATCGGCTCGGTGACGAAGGTCAGCAGGATGGTCGTGATGATGGCGGCGACGAACGAGCCGATCGCGGCGGTGGCGAGCGCGGCGCGGGCCCGGCCGCGCTTGGCCATCTGATAACCCTCGATGGAGGTGGCCACCGAGGCCGACTCGCCGGGTGTGTTGAGCAGGATCGAGGTCGTCGACCCGCCATACATGGCGCCGTAGTAGATGCCGGCGAACATGATGAGCGTGCCGGTGGGGTCGTCCAGTTCCAGGGCCACCGGCAGCAGCAGCGCGATCGTCAGCGCCGGGCCGATGCCGGGCAGCATGCCGACCAGCGTTCCCACGGTGACGCCGATCGCGGCGTACAACAGGTTCTGTGGTGTCAGCACCGCGCCGAAGCCGTCGATGAGATTGGCGAACGCGTTCACAGCGGCAGCACCCCCGCCGGCAGCACGATGCCGAGCAACTTGGTGAAGGAGAGATAGATGGTCAGCGACAGGACGACGCCGACGATCGTGTCCCGCACGATCACCTCGCGCAGCGGGCGGGTCGACAACAGTTGGGCCGAGCCGACATAGAACAGGACGGTGGCGAGCACATATCCGACCGCCGTGTATTTGAGGACGAACGCGTAGGCGACCAGCAGCACCATCAGCAGGATCGGCACCCGCCAGGTGGGCCGGGCGGCGGCGGGGCGGGGCACGCGCCGGCGCCACGCGGCGATCCGGGTGACGAGGTAGGCGACCGCCACCACCACCCACAGGCCCGTGACGACGATCGGTGCCGACGTCGGCCCGCCGAGCGTGATGCCCCGGTCGGCGCCGACCAGCAACGCCCGGACGAACAGCGCTACCCCGGCGGCGACGAGGACCAGGCCGGCGGCGAGCCCGGCCAGCGGGCTCGCCTCCACCTGACCCGGCCCGTCCGCGTCCGCCGGTGGCGGCGGGTCGGACGTGCGCGGGGTGGCCGGCTGGGTCACTGGCCCAGCCCGATCTCGGCGAGGACCGCGGTGATCCGGGTGCTCTCCGCCTCGAAGAAGGCCTTCGCGTCGTCGCCGGACCGGTAGAAGTCCTGCCACTTCTTCTCGGTCAGCGTCTGCTTCCACGCGTCGGAGGCGTGCAGCTTGTCGACCAGGCCGATGACCGCGGTCCGGTCGGCGTCGCTGATCCCGGGCGGCGCCACGACGCCGCGCCAGTTGAGCAGTTCGACGTCGTAGCCGGCGTCCTTGATCGTTGCGGTGGGTGAGCCGGCGCCCACGTCTTCCGGCGCTCCGCCGGAGACGGCCAGCGCCCGCAGGTCGCCGGACTTGACCAGGTCGGCGAACTCGCTGGCGCCGGAGACGCCGACCGAGATGTCGCCGGAGAGCAGGGCAGCCTTGGCCTCGCCGCCGCCGGAGTAGGCCACGTATTGCTTGGCCACGGTCTTCGCGTCGGCGCCGGCCGCCTTGGCGAGCAGCCCGACGAGGATGTGGTCGGTGCCGCCGGCGGAGCCGCCACCCCATTTCACCGCGGCCGGATCGGCCTTGGCCACGTCCAGCAGATCCTTCAAGGTCTTGTATTTCGAGTCAGCCCGCACCACGACGACCTCCGACTCTGAGGTCAGCGTCGCGATCGGCGTCGTCTGGGTCAGGTTGACCTGCGACTTGTTGGTCACCACGCCGCCGACCATCACCAGGCCGGTGATCATCAGTTGGTGTGCGTCGCCGGAGTGGCTGCTGACCAGCTCGGCCAGCCCGATCGTGCCGGCCGCGCCGTTGACGTTACGGACGTCGGCCGAGTGTCCGTTGAGGAGGCCGCCGTCCTGGAGTGACTTCTGCATCGAGCGTGCGGTGGTGTCCCAGCCGCCACCGGCCGCTGCCGGAGCCATGATCTGCAGGGTCTTGCTCGGGTAGGCGGCGGCCTGATCGTTGGACCCGCCGACCGACTGCTCCGCGCAACCGGCGACGCCGAGAACGGCGGCGGTCACCACCAGGCCAAGAAGCTTGCTGCGCATCGTGGGGTCACGCTCCTGTCAATGAGGGATGGCGGGCGTGTTACGCACCATGCCCCGACCCCACGGACCAGGTCACCCTTGTGTACGCACAGGAAGTTTTGGTCGTTTTGATCCCGGCCACCCGGCAGTTACCCTTCGCCGCATCACCGCTGTGAATCCCTCCGCGAGGAGCAGGCGTATGCGCTGGCAGCTCACCCTCACCCGGCAACTGCTGCTGTTCCAACTCGGCATCGTGCTGCTGGTCGTGGCCGCGGTGGCCGCCGTCTCGCTGGCCGGATCCGCGGCCGCGTTCCGCCGGGAGGAGGGCGCCCGGCTGCGGTCGATCGCGGCGAACCTCGCGGCCAACGACACGGTCCGACAGGGCGTCGGCGATCCGATCTGGCAGGAACCGCTGGCCGCGGTGGCGGAGACCGCGCGCAGCGTCTCCGGCTCCTCCTTCGTCGTGCTCACCGACGCCGGCGGGACCCTCCTGACGGGCCCCGACCGGGGTCGACGGGCGCCCCTCGCCGACAGCGACGGGCTGGCCGGCCGGGGCTGGCTCGGCGTCGTCGACGACGGGTCACGGTTCCTGGTGGCACACGAGCCCATCCTGGACCCGGCCGACGCGCACGTCCTGGGTCTGGTGATCGCCGGCAAGGCCTACCCGTCGTTGCCGGAATTGATCGCGGCCGCGACGCCCGACCTGCTGACCTACCTGCTGCTCGGCTCGGTCCTGGGTGTCAGCGGCTCGCTGCTGCTCGCCCGGCGGGTGAAGCGGCAGACGCTCGGGCTGGAGCCGCGCGAGATCGCCGGCCTGGTCGAGCACCGCGAGGCCATGCTGCACGGCATCAAGGAAGGCCTGATGGGGCTCGACACCGCGGGTCGGGTGACGCTCGCCAACGACGAGGCGGTCCGGCTGCTCGGCCTGCCCGCCGACGCCACCGGCCGGCCGTTGCGGGCGATCGTCGGCGAGCCGCTCGCCGAGCTGTTGACCGGCGGCGCCGACGAGCCCGACGCGGTGGTCGTGCAGGACGCCCGGGTACTGGTGCTCAACCGGATGCCGGTCGTCGTGCGCGGCACCGCGGTGGGCACGGTCACGACGCTGCGCGACCAGACCGAACTGTCCTCATTGGAGCACGAGCTGGCGCTGAGCCGCACGGCGACCGACACGCTGCGGGCCCAGGCTCACGAGTTCACCAACCGGCTGCACACCATCTCCGGGCTGCTCCAGCTCGGTCAGTACGAAGAGGCGGTCAACTTCATCATCAGCGCCGGCGAGGCACAGGAGGCGTTGAGCAACGAGGTGCAGTCGCGGATCGCCGACCCGGCCCTCGCCGCGCTGATCATCGCCAAGGCCAGCGTCGCGGCAGAGCAACTCGTGTCGTTGGTCGTGCGGCCGGACAGCCGCATTCCCGGGCCGCTGGAGGACCGGCTCGCCGCCGACCTCGTCACGGTCACCGGCAACCTGGTCGACAACGCCATCGACGCGGTGTCGCCGGGTGGCCAGGTCGAGGTCAGCGTCCGGCGCGACGGCGGCGACGTGGTGGTCGTGGTGCGTGACTCCGGCCCGGGTGTCGCCAGCGAACTGGCCGAGAAGGTGTTCCGCAGCGGGTTCAGCACCAAGAGCGGCGACGGCCACCGCGGGCTGGGTCTGGCGTTGGTCAGCAAGGTCTGCGCGGCCCGGGGCGGTTCAGTCTCCGTGGCGGGACCGACGTTCACGGCGCGGCTGCCGCGCCAGAAGCGGAGCGGGTCGTGATCCGGGTCCTCGTCGTCGACGACGACTTCATGGTCGCCCGGGTGCACACCGGGCTCGTCGAACGGGTGCCCGGGTTCACCGTCATCGGGGTGGCGCACACCGGCGAGGAGGCGCTGGCCGCGGTCGACCAGCTCGCGCCCGACCTGGTGCTGCTCGACATCTACCTGCCGGACATCTCCGGGCTCGAGGTGCTCCGCCGCCTCCGCGAGCAGGACAGCCCGGTCGACGTGCTGGTGGTGACCGCGTCGCGCGACGCGCAGACCGTGCGCGGCGCGCTCCGCGGTGGCGTCGTGCACTACGTGGTCAAGCCGTTCTCCTTCGAGACCTTGCGGTCCAGTTTGGAGCGTTACGCCACCGCACTGCATCGCTTCGCCGCGGCCGGCGCGGACGCGGCGGCGCAGACCGACGTCGACAAGCTGTTCGGTGCCCTCCGGCAGACCGACACGACGCTGCCCAAGGGCCTCAACCCGACGACCGCCGATCTCGTGATCGCGGTGCTCCGCGACAGCCCGACCGACCTGTCGGCGGGGGAGTGCGCCGAGCAGGCCGGGTTGTCGCGGGTCAGCACCCGCCGCTATCTGGAATACCTGGCGCAGACGGGCAAGGCCGAGGTGCGGCGGCGGTATGGCGGCACCGGCCGGCCGGAACACCGCTACCGCTGGGTCCGCTGACCCTCACGCCATCCGGTGCTCGCCGAGCGGGCCGATCGTCCACCCTCGACGGTCGCAGGCCCCGGCGAGTGGGGTGACCGCGCCGAGGGTGGCGCGCCAGGAGCCCGGTGCCGACTGGGTGTCGCTGTCGTGCAGCAGGACCGTGGCGCCTCCGGCGAGCCGGCGCGTGACGGTGTCGTACACGGTCCCTGGGGTGGCCCGGGCCGTCCAGTCGCGACCCCAGTCGGTCCAGAGGACGGGGCGCATGCCGAGCTCGGCCGCCGCCGCTTGGGCGGCCGGGGTCAGCACGCCGTAGGGCGGTCGGTACCACCGCGGCTGAACCCCGGTCACGGTGGCCACGCTGGCGTAGCCCCGGTGCAGGTCGTCCCGGGTGGCCGACGGGCTGCGGGTGGGTAGCAGGCGATGGCGGTAGCCGTGCAGCGCTACCTCGTGGCCGTCGACGACGATCCGGCGCGCCAACGCAGGGTAGGCGGCGGCCTGTTCGCCGAGGAGGAAGAACGTCGCGCGTACGCCCAGCCGGTCGAGCAGCTCCAGGAACGCCGGTGTCGACGACGGATGGGGTCCGTCGTCGAAGGTGAGCGCGACGTGCCGCCGGTCCCCGACGCCGGCGAGCGCCGGAGCCACCACCTGCAGCGAGGGCGCGAGCGCCGGAGCGACGGCCGTCGCGGCGATGGCCAGCGCCGCACGCCAACCTCGGTTCACGTCGCCGGCGCCAGGTCGGCGACCGGCGCTCCCAGCAACCGCGCCAGCGCGTCGGCCGGCAGGGGCGCGGTCACCGGCTGCGGCGGCACCGGGCACGGATCGCGCAGCGCCGCCCTGAGCTGGGCACGGTCACGGCACCAGGCGGACAGTCCGGCCTGTTTGAGCGCCGCGGCGTTGGCGGTGCCGTGGCCGGGCAGAGCCCGGTAGGCCAGCAGCGGCACACCCGCGGCGATCGCCTCCCAGCAGGTCATCCCGCCGGCGTTGTGCACCACGACGTCGGCGGCCCGCAGCAGTTCGGCCATGTCGGCGACCCAGCCCAGGGTGATGCCCGGCCCGCCACTGACCAGCCGCCGGTGCAGCCGCGTGTTGTGGCCGCAGACGGTCACCGGCGTGGCCAGCCCGGTGGCGGCGATGTCCCGCGCGGTGTGCGCGAGCTGTCCGGCACCCCAGGATCCGCCGACCACCAGCGCGATCGGGCCGTCCGGCAGGCCCCAGCGCGCGCGGGCCGCGCGCCTCTGCGCCTCGGTGCCCGGGCGGAACTCGGGACCGACGGCCGGAGCGCAGACGAGGATCCCGCGCGCCCCGAGCCGATGGGCCTGCGCCGCGGCGACGGTGTCCACCGCCATGTGCGTGTCGACGCCGTCGGACACCCACAGCGGATGCACCGACGGGTCACAGAGAAAGGTGGCCACCGGCGAGGCCAGCCGGCCGGTGGCCCGGAGCCGGCCGAGCGTCTGGCTGGCGAACGGGAAGGTGGACACGACGAGGTCCTCCTGCCCGGTCAGGGCCGCCTGGACCCCCGGAGCCGCCGCCCGGGCGACGGCGCCGGCGGCCGCCCCGGCCAACGCCGGCCGGCGCAGGGCGCCGACGAGCGCGCCCCAGCTACCCGGTGCCCTGCGGAGCTGGGCCGCGTAGAGCTCGGAGAGCCGATGCCCGGCCCCGGCCGGCAGCAGATCGAGGAAGTCGTGCCGGGTCACCGTGCAGCCGCGCGCGACAAGTGCGGTCGTCAGCTGGTCGGCGGCCTGGTCGTGCCCGGCGCCGATGCTGGCCGAGATCATCGCTATCCGCGGGGTTGGTCGCATGCTCTGGGGCCCTCCTGCTGGCAGCGGTCGCCGCCCGTGCCTGCGGGACGCTAGGAAGGCCGCCCTGAGAATGGGCTGAAGCGCGCCTGTTCAGCGTGTTCTCAGGCAGGGGGGTCCTACGCTTCGAAGGTGACGGCCGCCCTTCGACGCAGCGCGCAGCCCTGGGCTGCGCGGCTGGGCAGCGTCCGCGTGCGCACCGCGCTGGCGGCCGCCGCAGTCGTCGCCTGCGCCGTCCTCCTCGCCGGCCTTGGCCTGCTGCTCACGACCCGGGCCACCCTGACCGGCAACGTCGACGCCGCCGCCGACCAGCGGACCGGGCAGGTCGTCGCCGCCCTCCAGGCCGACGACCCCACCCGCCTCACGCAGACGCTGCAACCCGGCGCCGGCGATCGCACCGCCGTGCAGGTGCTCGACCGCTCCGGCCGGGTCCTGGACGCCTCGCCCGACCTCGCCGGCCGGGGCCCGCTGACCACCGCCCGCCCGGCTCCGGGGCAAAGCGTGACGCAGGAACGGCTGCTCTCACCCGGCGACGAGGACAAGTTCCGGATCGTCGTCACCGGGGCGCAGACCCCCGAGGGTGCGCGGATCGTGGTGGTCGGCCAGTCGTTGCGACCGGTCAACGAAAGCGTCGAGGCGATCGTGCGGGCGGCGCTCGTCGGGGTGCCGGTCCTGGCGGTCGTCGTAGCCCTGGCGACCTATCTGTTTGTCGGCAAGTCGCTGCGCCCCGTCGAGGCGATCCGCCGCCGCGTGTCGACGATCACCGCCAGCGACCTGCGTACCCGGGTCCCGGTCCCGTCCGCCCGCGACGAGGTCGCGGCGCTGGCCGAGACGATGAACGCGATGCTCGACCGGCTCCAGGGCGCCGCGGAGACGCAACGCCGGTTCGTCGCCGACGCGAGCCACGAGCTGCGCAGCCCGCTGGCCACCCTCCAGGTCGGGCTCGAGCTCCTCGAGGCCGCCGATCCCGCCCACGGCCGGCAGGTGCGGCGCATGCGGGGCGAAACCGCCCGGCTGAGCCGGATCATCTCCGATCTGCTGTTGCTGGCGCGGGCCGACGAGCACGGGTTGGCCGTGCGGCACGACGACGTCGACCTCGACGACCTCGCCTACGTCGAGCGCGATCGCCTGCACGCCGAACATCCCGAACTGCGCATCGAGTCGCGCATCCGGCCGGCCCGGGTGCGCGGCGACGCCCACCAGCTCGAGCGGGCGATCCGCAACCTGTGCGACAACGCCGCCCGCTACGCGCGACACGTCGTGACGCTGACGGTCGCGGCCGACGACCACGGCACCGACCTGCGGGTCGACGACGACGGTCCGGGCATCGACGAAGCCGACCGGGAACGGGTCTTCGACCGGTTCGTGCGGCTCGACGACAGTCGTACCCGATCAGATGGTGGCTCTGGCCTCGGACTGGCGATCGTGCACGAGATCGTCGCCAGTCACGGCGGGCGCATCACGGTCGAAACCTCGGCCAGCGGTGGCGCTTCGCTGCACATCTGGCTGCCGAGCGGTTCCGGAAAAGGGGGCGACGATGCGGATTCTGCTCGTTGAGGACGAGGTCGCGCTGGCCGAGATGGTCCGCGAGGGGCTGACCGGGGAGGGCTTCGCGGTCGACGTCATGCACACCGGGCCCGACGGGTTGTGGGCGGCGACCGAGCATCCCTACGACGTCGTCGTGCTCGACATCATGCTGCCGGGCATGAGCGGGTACGAGGTGTCGCGGCAGTTGCGGGCCCGCGAGGTCTGGACGCCGATCCTGATGCTGACCGCCAAGGACGGCGAGTATGACCAGGCCGACGCCCTCGATCTGGGCGCCGACGACTACCTCACCAAGCCGTTCTCGTTCGTGGTCCTGGTCGCCCGCCTGCGCGCGCTGACCCGCCGCGGCGCGCCCGCACGGCCGACCGTGCTCACCGCCGGCGACCTGTCGGTCGATCCGGCCCGGCGACGCGTGACCCGTGGGAACGATGAGATCACCGTGACGAGCCGCGAGTTCGCGTTGCTGGAGTTCCTGATGCGCCATCGCGGCGACGTGGTCAGCAAGACGGCGATCATCGAGAACGTGTGGGACATGAACTTCGATGGCGACCAGAACATCGTCGAGGTGTACGTCCGCTACCTGCGCCGCAAGATCGACCTGCCCTACGGGAAGGCGGCGATCGAGACCGTGCGCGGCACCGGCTACCGGCTCGCGGCCGACGGGGGCTGACGGGCTTTCAGGCTACGTTCAGCCTCGCCGACGCACGGTGGTCAGGTGACAGCCAACCTCGGGTTCCTCGACCCCGCCCAGTTGATCTCCACGTTCGGGCTGATCGGGATCCTGGTCGCCGTCTTCGCGGAGTCGGGCATCCTCGCGGGCTTCTTCCTGCCCGGCGACTCGTTGCTCTTCACCGCCGGGCTGCTGGTCGCCGGCGGCGCCCTGCACGCTCCACTGTGGTTGGTCTGCCTGCTGATCAGCATCGCGGCGATCGCCGGCGACCAGGTGGGCTACCTGTTCGGCCGCAAGGTCGGGCCGGCCTTGTTCCGCCGGCCGGACTCACGGCTGTTCAAGCAGGAGAACCTGCGCCGGGCGGAGACGTTCTTCGCCAACCACGGCGGCCGCTCGGTGGTGCTCGCGCGGTTCGTGCCTATCGTGCGCACGTTCACGCCGGTCGTGGCCGGCGCCGGCCGGATGTCCTACCGCACTTTCGTGACTTACAACGTCATCGGCGGCATCGCCTGGGGCACCGGAGTCACCGTCGCGGGCTACTTCCTGGGCCAGATCGGCTTCGTCCGCTCCAACGTCGAGCTCATCCTGATCGCCATCGTCGCGGTGTCGTTCATCCCGGTGGTCATCGAGTTCGTGCGGCGCCGGCGGGCGACCATGGCCGCGACCTCGCGGCCCTGACCGCGACGTCCGTTTCAGCGGTCCTTCAGCCGCCGGTTGCGAGATTCGGTCCGGCAACCCGTGGACGGCGTACGGAGGACGGCATGACCTGGCGTCGGCAGCGACGTATCGGCCTGTTCGTCATCGGCGTCGTCGTGGCGGGCTGGGCCGCGCTGCACGCCTCTTCCGTCGGTGCGTCCTGGTCCTCGGCGTGGCACTTGATCGACCAACTGGGCTGGCGCTGGCTGGCGGGGCTGGCCGCCCTGTGGTTCCTCGGCCTGTGCGTGCACACCGTCGTGTTGACCGCCTCGATGCCGGGGCTCTCGCACCGGCGGGCGCTGACGCTCAACCTGTCGGGCAGCGCGGTCGCGAACGTGCTGCCATTGGGCGGGGTCGCCGGAACCGTCCTGAATCTCGGCATGGTCCGCGGCTGGGGCCACAGTGGACCGGACTTCGCGCGGTTCGTCGTGGTGTCCAAGGCCGCCGATCTGGTGGCGAAGCTGCTGACCCCGGCGCTCGCCCTGGCCGGCCTGCTGCTGTGGGGGCTGATAGAGCCCGCCCGGCACGACGTGCCCTGGGCGTTGGGCGCGGCGGCCGGCGCGGTGGCCGGATGCCTGGTGGTGTGCGCCCTCGTGGGCCGGGTCGGCCCGCTGCTGCGGCTGGTGACGCTGGCGGAGCGGGGGTGGACGTGGCGCTCGCGCCGCTCGCACCGCTTGGGCCGCTCGCACCGCTCGGGCCGCTCGGGCCGCTCGGGCTGCTCGGGCTGCTCGGGCCGGTCGGGCCGCTCGGGCCGCTCGGGCTGCTTGGGCTGCTCGGGCCGCTCGAACCGCTCGGGCCGATCCGGCCGCTCGGGCCGTGATCCGGCGCCGGGATGGACCGCGGCGGTCACCCGGCTCCTCGACGGCACCGACCGGTTGGTGCGGCGGCGCTGGGCGTCGCTGACCTGGGGGATGGCCGGCTACTGGGTGCTCCAGGGCGCGCTGCTGTGGCTGTGCATGGTGGCGGTCGGCGTGCACGTCGCGGCGCCGGTGGTGTTCGCCGGCCTGGTCGCCGAGCGGCTGTTGACCCTGCTGGCCCTCACCCCGGGCGGCGCGGGCGTGGTCGAGGCCGGTGCGATCGCGGTCCTGATCGCCCTGGGCGTCGCACCCACCGGAGCGCTGGCCGGCATCCTGCTCTACCGCGCTTTCGTCTTCCTCGCCGAGATCCCCGTCGGGGGCATCGCCACCCTCGCGTGGCTGATCAGCCGCCGCGCTGTCGCGCGCCGGCCGGCATGAGCGGCCCCGATCCTTCCGCCTGGAGGCCACCAGCCATGCGCATCGCCCATGTCACCGACGTCTACCTGCCGCGCCTGGGCGGTATCGAACTCCAGGTGCGTGACCTGGCCGCGCGCCAGAGAGCCGCCGGCCACGACACGGTCGTGGTCACCACCACCGCTGGACCGCACCCGTTGGCGGACAGCGGCGATCCACCGGTGGTGCGCCTCGACGCGTCCGGCGCCGGCTTCGGCCCGTACCGCGTCATCCGGGGTCATGCCCTGGCCCGGTCCTTGGCCGAGCGCCGGGTCGACGCGGTGCACGTGCATCTGTCGGCGTTCTCGCCGTTGAGTTGGGCCGCGGCGCGCGTGGCGGCCGGCGAGGGGCTGCCGACGGTGGTGTCGGTGCACT
Source organism: Asanoa ferruginea (assembly GCF_003387075.1). Taxonomy (NCBI): domain Bacteria; kingdom Bacillati; phylum Actinomycetota; class Actinomycetes; order Micromonosporales; family Micromonosporaceae; genus Asanoa; species Asanoa ferruginea. The sequence continues at coordinate 7,296,435 of NZ_QUMQ01000001.1, read as the reverse complement.
CGATGTGGCACGACATCGCCCCGATCGCCCGCCGCTACGCGCGTTGGCAAGGGGCCGGCGACTGGCCGGTCGCGTGGGCGGCGGTCAGTTCGGCGGCAGCCGGGGCCGTCCGGGAGGTGCTCGACGGCGCGGCGGTGGCGGTGCTGCCCAACGGCATCGACCCCGACGCCTGGCTCCTGCCCGCCGGCCCGGCGGGCGACGTGCCGACGGTCGTCAGCGTGCTGCGGATGGTGCGCCGCAAACGACCACGGGAGCTGCTGCGGGCGTTGCTCACGCTGCACGCCTCCCACCCCGGACGGTTCCGAGCGGTGCTCGTGGGTGACGGCCCGCTGCTGCCGCGCCTGCGCCGCGACCTCGACGCGGCCGGGGTCGGCGGCGTCGAGCTGACCGGGGCGCTCGACCGCACCGAGATCCGGACGCTGCTGGCGGGCGCGGATCTCTACCTGTCGCCGGCGCCGCGGGAGTCGTTCGGGATCGCCGCGTTGGAGGCCCGAAGCGCCGGCCTGCCGGTCATCGCCCGCGCCGGCACCGGGGTGGCGGACTTCATCCACGACGGGGTCGAAGGGTGGCTGGTCGACTCCGACGACGGCCTGATCGCGACGGTCGCCGCGCTGCTCGACGATCCGGGGCGGCTGAGCGCTGTCGCCGCGCACAACCGCGCCGTCGCCCCGCGGGTGCACTGGCAGAGCGTCCTCGACCGCGCCGACGCCCTCTACGCCGACGCGGCGCGGCGCCAGGGGCGCCTGCTCGGCGAGCTGATCGGCAGTCCGGCATGAACTCCGTGGACGAGCGGCGCTTCACGGTCGTCGCCTTCCACGCCCACCCCGACGACGAGGCGCTGCTCACGGGTGGGACGCTCGCGCGGATCGTCGCCGAAGGGCACCGGGTCGTGCTGGTGGTCGCCACGCTCGGGCAGGCCGGTCTGGCTGCCGGGCCCGGCGGTGACGCGCTGGCCGCCCGGCGCCGCGGCGAACTGCTGACGTCGGCGTCGATCCTCGGCTGCGCCCGGGTGGTGACGCTCGACTATCTGGATTCCGGTCTGCACGACGAATCCGCGCCGCAACGGTTCGCGGCGGTCGCGGTGGAAGTCGCGGCGGCACGGCTGGCGGAGATCCTGCGGATCGAACACGCGGACGTGCTGACCACCTATGACGCGCGGGGTGGCTACGGACATCCCGACCACGTCCAGGTGCACCGCGTCGGCGCGCTGGCCGCGCGGCTGGCGGGCACGCCGGTGGTGCTGGAGGCGACGGTCGACCGCCGGTCGCTGCGCCCGCTGCTCGCCGCGCTGCGGGTCGCCGGACGGCTGCTACCGAGACTGCCGTTGCTCGGCGCCCGCACGGCGTTCACCGCTCACGCGGAGATCACGCACATGGTCGACGTGCGGCCGTTCCTGAGGCGGAAACGCGCGGCGCTGCGAGCGCACACGAGCCAGACCGAGGGCGGGCGCGGGTTACGCACGATCGCCGTACTCAGCCGGCTGCCCGGCCCCGTGTTCGCCGCGGTGGCCGGTCACGAGTGGTATGTCGAACCCGGCCGCCGCCCCGGCGAGCCGTTCGCCGACGACATCTTCGCCAGCCTGCGCTGACCTGTTAAGGCCAGTCTCAGGGCCCGTCCGCAATGCTGTGAAATATCCGGGCGAAAGGGGCGAGCGTGGTGGGACAGCTGATCCACGCGGTGCTGACGATGCCCGCCTGGGCGGTCTACGGCGCCGTGGCGGCGTTGGCGTTCGGCGAATCGGCCGCGTTCGTCGGGTTGGTGCTGCCGGGCGAGACCGCGTTGCTGCTCGGCGGTGTCGTCGCCGCGAGCGGCCGGATCAGCTTGCCGGTGATGGTCGTGCTGGCGATCGTGGCGGCGGTCGTGGGTGATTCGGTGGGCTACGAGATCGGGCGGGTCGGCGGTCTGGCGATGCGCGGCAGCCGGGCTGGGAGGTTCATCGGTGCGGCGCGGTGGGACCGGGCGGAGACGTTCATGACCCGCCACGGTGGCTGGGCGGTGTTCGGCGGGCGCTGGGTCGGCCTGATGCGCGCGCTCGTGCCGGCGCTGGCGGGGATGACCCGGATGCCATACCGGCGGTTCCTGCTGTTCAACGTCGCCGGTGCGGCGCTGTGGGCCACCGCCGTGGTCCTGGGCGGTTACCTCGCCGGTGCGTCCTGGCAGCGCGCACAGGCCTATCTGGGCCAGGCCAGCGTGGTCCTGGCGATCGTGGTCGCCGGCGTGATCGCGATCGCGGTCGCGGGCCGCTGGCTGATGCGTCGGCGGGCGAAGGCATGAACGGCGGACCGGGTTTGATCGCGGTGGCCCATCGCGGCGGCAACCGGATGGCCGACCTGCGCGCGGCCCTGGCCTCGGGCGTCGACGCGATCGAGGCCGACGTGCACTTCATACACGGCACGCTGCGCGTTCGACATGGTGCGATCGCCGTAAGCCGACATGCGCCGACCCTTGAGGAGATCCTGACGACCGCCGACGGTGGTCCGCGCCTGCTGCTCGACCTGAAAGGGCCGTCGCTGGCCGTCGCCGACGAGGTCGCCGCGATGCTCAGCGACCGCTTCCCCGATCTTCCGGTCGCCGTGTGCACCAAGCAGTGGCGCATGTTCGACGCCTTCGCCGAGGGCTCACCGGTTCAGCGGGTCTACACCGCACGCACGTCGCGGCAGCTCACCCGGCTCCGGTTCCTGATCCGCCGCTCACCGGTCGGTGCCGCCTCCGTGCGGCAACAGTTGCTGAACCCGGACGTCGTCGACGAGCTACGGGCGGCCGGGGTGACCGTGCTGGTCTGGCCGGTCGACTCCGACGCGGCCCTCGCGGACGCGCGTCGCCTGGGCGCCGACGGGGTGATCGGGAAGAACCTCGCGTTGCTCAGGTCCCTCGTGACCGAACGGGAAGCGACTAGCGGGTGGCGATGACCGCGGCGACCGTGCTGACCGGCTCGGCGAGGGCGTCGATCGCGTTGGCGAGCGCCCGCACCTGTTCGCGGGTCAGGTCGGCGTAGGAGACGTAGCCGTCGCCGCGCCGATGGGTTGCCAACAGCTCGGTGACGGTCGCGAAGCCCTGGTCGATCCGCACGCCGAGATCGGGCTGCCGCGCGTCGAGAATCGGGCGCAGCGCGGCGATCGCCGCTTTGGAGCCCTCGACGTTGGCCGCGAAGTCCCACAGGTCGGTGTGCGAGTAGCGGTCCTCCTCACCGGTGACCTTCTTGGTGGCGACCTCGTCGAGCAGGCTCTTGGCGCCGTTGGCGAGGTCGAGCGGGCGCAGGGTGGTGGTCGCCAGCCGGTCGCGCAGCGCGGTCACGTCGGCGAGCAGCGTGTCGGCGATCGCCGCGTCGGCCTTCAGATCGGCGTTGCTCCAGAGGTCCTTCTCCAGCCGGTGGTAGCCCGTCCACGCCGTGCCGGGATCAAGGTCGCCGTCGCGGGCGTCGATGCGCGGATCGAGGTCGCCGAACGACTCCGCGACGGTCTCGATCCGTTCGAAGTAGGTCCGCGCGGTGGGGTAGAGCCGCTTCGCGGTGGCACGGTCTCCCTTTCGGACGGCCGTGGTGAAGGCGGCGGTGGCGTCGACGAAGGCACCCGCCTGGGTGCGGACGTAGCGTTCGTAGCTCGCGGCCGCGGCGGCCAGCGCGGCGTCGTCGGCCAACGCCGGCGATGACGAGCCGGTGACGGTCAGGGTGGAACGGATGCCGTCACCAACCATCCCGGGTTTGCAGACCGCGGCGTAGGAGCCGGCCGGTAGCTCGACCGTGAGCCGCCGGGCCAGGCCCGGTGCGATGTTCTCGACCTCGCCGACGATGCGCTCGCCCTTGGCGTACACGTAGAACTCGGTGATCTTGGATCCGCTGTTGGTGATCTCGAACGTGTGGGTGCCCGACGCCAGGCTGGCGGTGGCGAGCCCGCACGTCGTGTCGCCGGCGTCGACGGCGATCGGCGGGTTGGCCGGCGCCTCTGCGGTCGGGCTGCCTCCGCAGCTCGCCGGCAGCAGCGCGACGATCGCGGCGACTCCACCGATGCCAAGGGCGCGGGCCGGGGCCTGGGCGGTCGGCGTGGGGCGGGTCGGCGTGGGGCGGAAGAACAGGGCCAGGACGATCGCCGCGAAGCCCACCCACGCGACGACTTCCAGGACGGTCGCCTGCGGCGTGATGTTGACCGTGCCGGCCAGCACGGTGGCATACCAGGAGGTCGGGTCGATGGTGGTGGTCAGGTCGTAGGCCTGCTGCTGACCGCCGGGCAGGATGCCGGCGACCTGTAGGCCGTGGACGCCGTATTTGAAGATGCCCGCGGCGACGAGGACGAGCAGGGCGCCCGTCCACGCGAAGAAGCGGCCCAGGTTGATCCGGGCCACCGCCCTGGCCATCGCCCAGCCGAGCAGCACGGCGGTCGCGACGCCGGCGACCATGCCGATCAGCGGTGCCGTCGTGGTGGACGCGCTCTCCGCCGCCGCGAAGACCAGCAGCACCATCTCGACGCCTTCGCGGACGACGGCCAGGAACGCCATCCCGGCGACCGCGAGGCCACCCATCGCGAGCGCTTCGTTGAGCTTGCCGGTCAGCTCACCCTTCAGCGTCCGGGCCGTGCGCCGCATCCAGAAGATCATCCAGGTGACCAGGGCGACTGCCGCCAGGGAGGTGACCGCTTCGAACAGTTCCATCCGGGTGCCGCTGCGCAGCGAGTCGGCAACGGTGGTGAGCAGGACGCCGAGCGCGGCGGCGACGACGACGGCCGCGCCGACGCCGGCCCAGACCTGGAAGAGCCGGTCCCTGCGGCCGGCCTTGACCAGGAAGGCGGTGAGGATGCTGACCACGAGCGAGGCCTCGAGGCCGTCGCGCAGTCCGATGAGGAAGCTCGCGAAGAAGGCGGTGCTCATCAACCCTCCGGCAGCACAGGCTAACCTAACGGCGACAACCTCCTACATCTTGTAGGTGTTGTCAAACCGGATCACCTTTTCAGGGCGGCCTCAGATACGCGCTCCTAGCGTCCGGGCCATGGTGACCTCGACGCGGACCGTGGCCCGACTGTCGGCGGTCGTGGTGGCCGGCTGGTCGGTGCTGTGGTTCGCGGTCCTCATCGGGCGGGGTGGCGGGTCGTGGCACTACTTCGTGCAGGGTGCCCAGCTCCTGGCGGATCTCGACGACGCCGTCCGCGGTGGGTTGCACGTCTACGCCGCGGCGCCGGTCCTGCAGATCGGGCCGGTCGCCCTGGTGGCCGCGCTGGCGGCGATGCCGCTCGGGGCGGGCGGCGCGCTGCTGGCCTGGCAGATCCTGGGTGCGCTCGCCGGTGTGCTGGTGCTGCTGGAGATCCGGCGGATCGCGCGGCTCGTGCGGCCCTTCCAGGACCGGCAACTGCTCGACCTGAAGGTGACCAGCGTGGCGATCTTCGTCGTGCCGGTCTGGATGTTCCTGGCCGTCGGGGCCGCGCATCTCGACGACGAACTCGCCCTGCTCTTCGCCGTCTTCGCGGTGCGCAGGGCGCTGCTGGGCCGCGCGGTGAGTGCCGGACTTCTGCTCGGGCTGGCGGTCGACGCCAAGCCTTGGGCGGTGCCGTTCGCGTGCCTGCTCCTGCTGCTCGGCCGCCCGCGCCTGGTCGCGGTGGGAGCTGCCGTCATGGCGGCCATTGTGGCGGTCGGCTGGCTGCCGTTCTTCCTGGCCGACCCGGGCACCAGCAACGCGGTGCATTTCACGATCGTCAACACCCCGTTGTCGGCGCTGCGGGTGCTCGGCGTGGATGACCCACGCACCCCGCCGTGGGTGCGGCCGGCCCAGGCCGTGCTCGGAACTGGGTTGGCTCTTATGGCCTTCCGCAGGCGCCGCTGGCCGGCGATCGTGCTGGTGGCCGTCGCGGCCCGACTGGTGCTGGATCCCGGCACCAACAAGTACTACGTGGCCGGACTGGTCGTGGGTGCCGCGCTCTGGGACGTCGTCGGCTCGCGCCGGCTGCTGCCCTGGTGGACGGGCCTCGCGTGCCTGACGCAGTTCTCCGCCCGCTGGGTGCCGATGCCGGACAGCGCGCACGGGTGGCTGACGCTGCTGTATTTCCTGGGCTGCTGTGTCCTCGCAGTCAATCGCGGAGCCGGATGGCCACCGCGCACAGCGGCACCACCGTGGCGGCGAGCAGCCAGCCACCGATCACATCGGTCGGCCAGTGCACCGCCAGGAACACCCGGCTGAGCCCCACCCCGACCGCCCAGACGGTCACCACCGCGATTCCCGCGGACCGCCGCGGACCGGGATCGACGAGGCGGAGGAGCAGGGCGACCGCGACCAGCGCGGCCAGCGTCGACGACGTGGTGTGTCCCGAGGGGTAGGCCCAACCCTCGGCCGGAGCCAGCTGCTCGGCGGGGCGGGGGCGGGCGACCGCGGCCCGCACCGCCCACCTGACGGCGGTCGTCGACACGGCCGCGACCACCACGAACGCGGCCGCACGCCACAGCCGGCCGGCGAGTAGCGCGGCCACGGTGACCAGGCCGGCCAGGATGAGCACCGCGCTGCCGCCCGTGCGGGTGAGCGCGGCCATCAACGAGTGGAGCGCCGGATGGTCGAGGCTTGCCGACCGGGCGCTGTTCACCAGCGCCGCGTCAGCGTGGATCAACGCACCGGCGTGCGCGGCGACGGCGATCGTGAGTCCTGCGAAAACGATCGCCGTCACCGCGGGTGGGAGGAGCCGAAGCCCGGGTGTGTGCATAGGGTCCGATCCTCGCACCTACAACTTGTAGGTGCACGGTTCAGGCCCGGGTTTTCGCCTCTCGTGACCCCCGCACCATCAGCAGGATCAATCCGGCGCCGAACACCAGACCGGCGCACCACGCGGCCTCGACGTCGGACGAGGGGTGGGCCGGCCAGAGCCACGGCGTCGTCAGCGCCGGCGGGTGCCACTGCGTGTAGAGGGCGTAGATGCCGGCGACGAGGTAGGCGGTCGGGCCGGTCCAGGCCAGCGAGCCACCGAACGCGACCGCGCACAGCAGGCCGATGCCGGTCGAGCCGACCGTGTTGCGCAGGGCGCCGAGGGCGCCGCCGGCCAGTGGAGCGCCGGCCGTGAAGGCCGCCAGCGCGCCGACGGCGATCGCGGTGAGGGCCAGCGCGCTGCCGAGCCGCAGGAACGGCAGCCACCGGCCGGTCGCGCGTTCCGGGTCGCCGAACGGGCTCGCCGTCGTGGCCGCGATGACGACCGCGCACCCGGTCTCGAAGAACAGCGGCAACTGGAGCGCGCCGTAGGCGTCCCAGTTGCCGTGCAGCGCGACTCGCAACCCGAGGGCGCAGGTCAACAGCATCACCACGGCCAGGGGTACGCGCCGGCTGGCCAGGTGCAGTGCCACCAGCCGCACGCCGCCGGTCGCCGTACCGCGCCCGCTGGTTAGCCGCGGTGTCGCCGGCCGCACGCCGCCGGTCGCAGCACCGCGGGGGCTGATGAGGCGCGATGTCACCAGCCGCACGCCGCCGGTCGCCGCACCGCGCCGCCTGGTGAGGCGCGGCGGCACAGGTCGTACGCGGCCGGTCACGGCAGGTCCGCCAGGGTGAGCTGGCCGGCCCGCAGCGCCGGCAGGTGTGCCATCAGCCAGGCGTGCCGGGTGGCGGCCGGCAGGGCCGCGAACCGCTGCGCGGCCTCGGCGACCGGGCTGCCCGGCGGCAGGGTCGAGGTGTGCGCCAGCGCCTCCGTCACCGCCGCCTGCGCGTCGTCCGCACCGCGGCCGCCGCCGGTGAGGCTCTGGACGAGGTCGCGGGCCATTCCCCCACGTATTTCCCCGGCCAGTTCTTCGGCGCTCAGCTGGTGGGCCAACTGGGTGGGCAGCAGCACGTTGAACACGGGCGGGGTGCCGGTGACCGCCGCGCCGGCCCGACCGATGCCCGCGTCGTTGCCGGAGCGCTGCTCGTAGGCCGCGGCGACCTGGTCGACCCGCGCCGGCGCGCCGGGCAGGCCCGCCACCTCGGTCAGCACCGGCGCGAGCCCATCCACCACCGCCGGCAGGTAGCGGCGGTAGGCCGGGTGCACGCACACGGGGATCGGGGTCTGGCTGCACACCGCGGTGTGCGGAACCGGGCGGTCGTAGGCACCGTTGTGCAGGATCGGGATGGCGATCATGCCGTGCTGGTCGAGGTGACCGGTGCCGGCCAGGGCGATCCCGGTGCCGGCGCCGAGGACACCGGCGACGGTCAGGGCGGTAGCCGACCGGCGCAGCCACCGACCGCCGGCGGCCGCGGGCAGGCCGAGCACGCCCAGCAGCGCCGCGGTGAGGCCGGCGAGGAAGAGGATCTGGGCGATCGCGAGGTCGGGCAGGTAGCGGTAGAACGTCGCGATGCCCTCGTCGGCGCCCAGCGACCAGGGATTGGCGACCAGGGGTGAGATCTGCCAGGGTGAGCCGTACCCCTGGATGAAGTTGGCGCTGATCTCCAGTGCGAGGAAAGCGCCGATGGCCAGCACCGGGGGAGTGAAGCGGCTCGGCCGCAGCGCGCCGGCGGCGAACCCGAGCGCCGAGAAGGCCGGCAGGCTCGCCGTGCCCACCACGGCCGGCCACCACAACGGCCCGCCCCAGGCGCCCTCGCCGGCGGTGACCGCATACAGCACACCGACGCAGCCCAGATAGGCGACGATGGCCCAGCAGGTGGTCGCAGCCCACGCGCCGAGTTGCCGGGCCCACCGAGGGCGGGCGCTGCCGACCACCAACTCCTTGACGCCGTGCCGGCCCTCCCGCGAGCCCGACCACGCCGCGGCGCCTACGACAAGGGGAACGAAGACCGCCAGCGACGAGGTCTGCATGGCCGTCGCCCGTAGGTTCCACATCGGAGGGTAGGCCATGCCCGGGCGGTAGGTGACGAACCAGAACAGCAGTGCTGCCAGGGGGAGTAGCCACAGCATCACGTTGTTGCGTAACTCCAGCCGCAGCAGCCGGGCCGCCGCCGTCACGACCGCACCTGCGCCAGCACCGCGCTGTAGCCGCGCTCCAGCGGGGCGTCGCCGGCGGCGGACGTGCCGGCGCCGCGGGCCGTCAACTCGTCGGGCGTGCCGTCGAAGGCGATCCGGCCCTGGTCCATCAGCGCGACCCGCGTGCAGGCCGCGCCGACGTCTTCGACCAGGTGGGTGCTGACCACCACGGTGGTGCGCTCGCCGAGGTCGCGCATCAGGGCCCGGAACGCTACGCGTTGCTCGGGATCGAGGCCGGCCGTCGGCTCGTCGAGCAGCAGCAGGTCGGGATCGTTGACGATCGCTTGCGCGATGCCGACCCGGCGCAGCATCCCGCCCGAGAGGGTGCGCAGCTTTGCGGTCGCCTTGTCGCCCAGATCCACGCGCTCGACGGCGGCGGCCACCGCGCGCGGCACCCGCGCGGCCGGCACCTCCTTGAGCAGCGCGAAGTATTCGACGAACTCCACCACCGTGAACCGCGGGTAGAAGCCGAGGTTCTGCGGCACGTACCCCAGCCTGCGTCTGATCTGTCGCCGTGGCCCGTAGCTGCCCGGATCGTGGCCCAGCAGGCGGATCCGGCCCGACGACGGCGGCACGACGGTCGCCATCATCCGCAACAGCGTCGTCTTGCCAGCACCGTTGGGACCGAGCAGGCCGAACACTCCCGGGCCGACGTCGAGGCTCACACCGACGACCGCCTGGGTGCGCCTGAACCGCCGGGTCAACTCGCTGATCTCGACGTTCATGAGGTTCCTCTCGATATCCGGGTCGCGTAGCCGACGATCAGCGCGCAGCAACCGGCGAACGCCAGGTAGGGCAGGAAAAGGGTGGTCTCGGTGACGGCGGCGGTGAGCCGCCCGGCGGCCATCTGTCCGGAAAGGACAGTGATCGCCCAGCCGGCCAGGCCCGCAGCCACGCCGACGTTGGCCGACCGGGCGACGGTCGCGGCGGCCAGGGCGAGCGCGCACACCGCGGTCATCGGGACCAGCCAGCCCACCGTGACCGCTGTCGCCGTGCCCGACGCGACCGAGGCGGCCAACCCGAGCGCCGCGTTGAGGCCGAACACGGCGAGTGCCCGGACCAGCAGCACCATCCGGTCGCTGACCGCCGCGCTGCGGGACAGCTCCCAGGCGGGGTCGACGCCGGGCCCGTAGGCGTAGGCGATGCCCGCCGCCGCGATGCCCGGGGCGCACAGGGCCACGAACGGTGTCCCGGTGCCGCGAGTGGCCAGCACCCCGGCGGCCAGCACCACCGCGGTCGCGACCACCCACCCGAGCAGCAGCGACGGCGTGGTCACCAGCGCCCGTGCCAGACCGGGCGACCGCAACAGTCGCCGCGCGGCCCGCTCGACCGGCCCGGGCCGGCGCGCCCACACCTGCGCGGCCACGCCGATCCAGACCCGGTCGAGGTCGACGTCGCTCATCGCGCACCTCCCCGGCCACCGAGGGCGGCCCGCATCAGCCGCCGGACGTGGTATGCGCGGCTCTTCACCGTCCCCGGCGGGACGCCCATCAGCTCGGCCACCTCGGCCACCGTCCTGTCCTCGACATACATCAGCCGCCAGGTCTCGCGTTGCGCGCTGCCGGCCGCGCCGAGCGCCTCGACGGCGTCGGCGAGCTCGGCCCGGGACAACGCCGCCTCGGCCGGATCGGGCACCCGCTGGTCGCCATCGGCGGCCAGCGCCGCCAGCAGGTGCTCAGGGTTGCCGCGCCGGCGCAGCCACATCGCGGCCTGCCGGCGCGCGATGCCCCACAACCAGCCACCGGCGCCGTCGTGTCGATAGCCCCCGGCACCCCGCCACACGGCGAGGAACGTCTCCTGGAGCACGTCTTCGACGTCGGCGGCCGGCAGCACGGCGCGCAGCCGGGCGGCGAGCCACGGCGCGTGCCGGGCGAACAGCTCCCGCAGCGCGGTGTCGTCACCACCGGCCACGGCTGCGATCAACTGGTCGTTGTCCATCGCTTCTTTGTTGCGTTTCCGCGCCGATCGGTTCACTGCCGCGGGCACTTATTTCCGCTCACGTGTGGCGCGGAACGCGGACCAGGCCCGCTTCGTAGGCGGCGATGACCAGTTGGGCCCGGTCCCGGGCGGCGAGCTTCATCAGCAGCCGGCCGACGTGGGTCTTCGCCGTGGAAAGGCTCACGTGCAGGTGGGCCGCGATCTCGGTGTTGGACAGCCCGAGGCCGACCAGCGTGAGGACCTCGCGCTCCCGCTCGGTGATCTCGGCCAGCGCGGTCGCCGGCCCGGGCAGCGGCGCCGGGCGGCGGGTGAACTCCGCGATGAGCCGGCGGGTGACGCCGGGGGCGAGCAGGGCGTCACCGGCGGCGACGACGCGGATCGCCGAGAGGAGGTCGGCCGGTCGGGTGTCCTTGAGCAGGAAGCCGCTGGCGCCGGCGTGCAGGGCCGCGAACACGTACTCGTCGAGGTCGAAGGTGGTCAGGATCAGCACCTTGACCTGGCCGGTCGCCGGGTCTTCGCTGATCCGGCGGGTCGCTTCGATGCCGTCGAGGTCGGGCATCCGCACGTCCATCAGCACGAGGTCGGGCTTCTCCCGCCGGGCCACGTCGACGGCTTCGGCACCGGTGGCGGCCTCGCCGACCGTCACCAGGTCGGGTGCGGTGTCGACCAGCACCCGGAAGCTCCCTCGGACCAGCGCCTGATCGTCGGCGACCACGACGCGGATCACGGCGCCGCCGGGAAGGTCAGGGGGAACCGGGCGGTGACCCGGAAACCCGCCCCGGACCGGGGACCGGCCTGGAACTCGCCGCCATACATGCCCACCCGCTCGCGCATGCCGGCGATGCCGTGCCCGGCTCCGGGTGCGGCGGGGCCGGGTCCGTCGTCGACGACCTCGACCGTGAACGCGTCGGCCGCGTAGGCGACGATCACCTGGCAGCGGTCGGTGCCGGCGTGCTTGATGACGTTGGTGACCGCTTCCTGAACCACCCGGTAGGCCGCCAGGTCCAGTCCGGCGGACAGGCCGGCCGGCCTGGAGCCGGTGACCTGGAGGTCCACCCGGACGCCGGCTGCGGCGGCCCGGGTCACCAGCGCACCGAGGTCGGTCAGGCCCGGTGCGGGCGCCGGGTCCTCGTTGCCGTCGTCGCGGAGCACGCCCAGCAGCGCCCGCATCTCGCGCAGGGCGCCCCGGCTGGTCTCCTCGATCGACGACAGCGCCCGGCGGGCCTCGTCGGGACGTTCGACGGCGACGTGGTTGGCGACCCCGGCCTGCACCGCGATGACGCTCATCGTGTGCGCGACGACATCGTGCAGCTCGCGGGCGATCCGCAGGCGCTCCTCGCTGACCGCGCGGCGGCCTTCCGCGTGCCGTTCCAGCCGCTCGCGCTCGCGGACGCCGGCGGCGTACATCCGTTGCTGGCGCACGGCGTAGCCGATCGTCCACGCGGTTGTGATCAACAGCGCCATCCCCGCGATCATCGTGAGCCGGTTAGGACCGGGGCCGCCGTATGGGTCCGCCAGGACGACGCCGGCCACCACGATCGTCCCGGCCAGCAGCCCCAACGCCTCGGTGCGGTCCAGGCGGACCGGGACCATGTAGATCACGAAGGCGACGGCCACCCACGGCGCCGGGAACGTCGTGATCCCCATCGACAACACCGCGACGAGCACGACGAGGGCGAGCGCCGTGCGGGTGGACCGGCGCCGCATCCCGGCGGCGACCGTCGCGGCCACCACGACGGCCGCGTCGGCGTTGCTCGGGCCCCGGGTGCCCAGCGGGCCCTGCGCGAAGTAGGTCGACAGCGCCACCAGCAGAGCCGCCGCCACGCAGTCGACCGCGACCCACTGCGCCGGCGTCAGACGCCGGATCAGCGGCGGGCGCAGCGGGTCCATCGCCACACGGTAGCCGGCACCGTGGCGGTCGGCGTCAGTCTGTGGACCGGTGTACCTGAGTCCAACCGGCGGCCGCGAAGTCTGGTCCCAGGCCCGACGATCTTCGTCGCCCGCCGCGCGACGGTGGACCGCGTCACCGCGCTGGGCGGTGCACTGCCTCGGAAGGAGGGTGCCTGATGACCGACGTCATCACCGCCCGCGGGTTGGGCAAGCGATACAAGGGCAGATGGGCGCTGACCGAGTGCACGCTCTCGATCCCGGCCGGCCGGGTGGTGGGGCTGGTCGGTCCCAACGGCGCCGGAAAGACGACGCTGCTCAACCTCGCGGTCGGTTTCCTGGCGCCGACGACCGGCACGGTCGAGGTCCTCGGCCGGCGCCCGGGTTCGAGCCTGGCCGAAGTCGGTTTCGTGGCGCAGGACGCACCTGTCTACACCTCGCTGTCCGCCGCCGATCACCTGAAGCTCGGCGCCCGACTGAACCCGGGTTGGGACGCCGGCTACGCGACGAGCCGGGTCCGCGGCCTCGGGATCGACCCGGGCAAGCCGGCCGGGAAGCTCTCCGGCGGGCAGCGTGCCCAACTCGCGCTCACGCTGGCACTGGCCAAGCGACCGCGGCTGCTGATCCTCGACGAGCCCGCTGCCAGCCTCGACCCGTTGGCCCGCCGCGAGTTCCTCGAACAGCTCGCCGACGCGGTCGCCCAGCGCGAGATGAGCGTCGTGCTCTCCTCCCACCTGGTCTCCGACCTGGCCCGGATCTGCGACTACCTCATCGTGCTGGACACGGCCCACGTGCTCGTCTCCGGCGCGATCCAGGATCTGCTGGCCGCCCATCCCGGCAGCGCGCCGAATCTCGAAGACCTCGTCCTGGCCTATCTGACCCAGGGACGCCGCGACACCGAGGAGGCAGCGAAATGATCTGGTTGACCTGGCGGCAGTTCCGCGTGCAGGGCTGTGCCGTGCTCGGCGCCGTCGTCGTGGTGGTGGTCGCGCTGGCGGCCAGCGGGCCGCATCTGGCACACCTCTTCGACACGAGTGGCCTGGCGTCGTGCGCCTCCGACTGCCAGACCGCCCAGGCCCATTTCGCCGCGGCCGTCGACGGAAGTAGGGCCTACCCGCTGTTGTACTTCGCCGGGCTGGCCGTCAGCTACGCCACGCCCGCCATTCTGGGCATCTTCGGGGGCGCCCCGCTGATCGCCCGCGAGCTGGAGGCCGGCACATTGCGGCTGGCCTGGAGCCAGAGCGTCTCCCGCGTCCGCTGGGCCGTGACGAAGGTCGGGCTGCTCGCGTTGGTCGCGGTGCTGGCGACGGGGTTGCTCAGCCTGACCGTGACCTGGTGGTCGGGCCCGATCGACCGCGCGGCGGCGCTCGCGGGCGAGGGCCAGGGGCTCGGCTTCCCGCACCGGTTCATGCCGCTGGTCTTCGGCGCCCGCGACATCGTCCCGATCGGTCACGCGGCGTTCGCCTTCGCGCTCGGTGTCACGGTCGGCCTGTTGGTGCGGCGCACCCTGCCGGCCATGGCCCTCACCCTCGCCGCCGTCGCCGCGATCCAGGTGTTGGTGCCGACGACGCTGCGCGCCCACTACCTCGCGCCCGAGCAGACCAGCACGGCGATGTCGTTCACCCCCGACGCGCCGCACTCGATCTTCATCACCGACAACACCCTGGAGGTCTCGATGCCGGTGACACTGCCCGGCGACTGGATCACGTCGGTCCACGCGATCGACGCCGCCGGGCAGCCGTTCACCGGGCCCGCACCGCAGGTCTGCCTGTCACCGACAAGCTCCCTGGCCGAATGCGACGCCGCCATCAACCAACTGCACCTGAGCCAACGCGTCGCCTACCAGCCCGCGAGCCGCTATTGGACCTTCCAGTGGCTGGAGACCACCGGCTACCTGGTGCTGGCCCTTGCATTGAGCGCGTTCTGCGTCCTACGCGTCCGCCGCGTTCGGCTCACCTAGCCCCATCGGGAAGACGGGCGGGCAGGCTGACCGTGACGCTGAGCCCGCCGTCGGGTGGCGCGTCGGCCACCGCCGAACCACCGTGGGCCGTCGCGATCGACGCGACGATCGCGAGGCCGAGCCCGAAGCCGCCGTCGCCCGTGCGGTCGCGCAACCGCCGGAACGGCTGGAACAGCCCACCGACCGCGTCCGGCGGGATGGTCGGACCCGTATTGGCCACCGTGAGCACCGCCCGGCCGTCGACGGTCGCCGTCGTCAGCCACACCTCGCCGCCCGGCACGTTGTAGCGCATCGCGTTGTCGTAGAGGTTGGCGGCGAGCCGCTCGAGCAGGATCGGGTCGCCCGTGGCCGGCGCGGGCGCCAGCGACGTGTGCAGCCGTGCTGTAGGGGCGGCGCCGGGAGCGGCGTCGACGGCGTCCTCGAGAATCGTGGCGAGGTCGACGGGATCCCGCCCGACCAGGCCGCGGTCGGTGCGGGCCAGCGTCAGCAAGGCCTCGATCAGCGCCTCGGCGTGGTCGACCGCCGCCCGGACGTCCCGGCCCATCGCCTGCAACTCGTCGTTGGTCGGCGCCGGCTTCGCGAGCACCACGTCGACGGTCGCCCGCATCACGGTGAGCGGGGTGCGCAATTCGTGGCCGGCGTTGGCGATGAACCGGCGCTGCCCCTCGAACGCCGCCTGCAACCGGTCGAGCATGGCGTCGAACGTGTCGGCCAACTCCCGGAGCTCGTCGCGTGGGCCGGTCAACGCCACCCGCGCCGCCAGGTGGTGCTCGGACGCGTCCCGGGCCGCCGCGGTGATCCGGTGCACGGGGCGCAACACCCGGCCGGCCACGATCCACCCGGCGACCGCGGCCAGCAGGGTGACCCCCGCCAGGGTGCTGAGCGAATACCAGAGCAGGCGGTCGAGCGTCGCCGCCCGCTGGTTCTTCGCCCCCTCGATGATCCCCTCCTTGTAGGCCGCCTCGCACTTGTTCTTCAGCAGGGTCACGTCGGGCTCGTCCTTGAGCACCTTCTGGCAGTTCTCGTCGAAGAACTCCCGGGCGAGTTGGGTCTTCGGCACCCCCTGCACCATGACGGTCGTATCGTTGGGTTTGTCGCCGGCCGCCACCGGGTCCGGCAGGTTGGCGGCCAACATGGCATAGGTGACGCCGACGACGATCGCGCCGCACGCGGCGAACAGTCCTGTGTAGAGCAACGTCAGCCGGACGCGGACCGTGAAACGCGGCCTCACAGCCGATACCCCCGACCCACGACGGTCTCGATCAGCGGTGGCGTCCCGAGCTTGCGTCGCAGCCGGGTGAGCGTCACCGACACGACGTTGCTGAACGGGTCGGCGTTGGCGTCCCACACGTGTTCCAGCAGCTCCTCGGCGCTGACCACGGCGCCGTCGGCGGCGGTCAGCATCTCCAGGACCCCGAACTCCTTGCGGGTCAGCGAAAGGACCCGGCCGGCGCGGGACACCCGGTGCCGCGCCCGGTCGACGGTGAGGTCGCCGCGCCGGATCACCGGTGGCGCCGACGGAGCGCGCCGGCTCAGTGCGCGTACCCTCGCGATCAGCTCCTGGAAGGCGAACGGCTTGCCGAGGTAGTCGTCGGCACCCAGCTCCAGCCCGTCGACCCGGTCGTCGACGGCCGCGGCCGCGGTGAGCATGAGGATGCGGGCGCCCCCGTCGACGGCCGCGAGCGAGCGGCACACCTGGTCGCCGTGCACGACCGGAAGATCCCGATCCAGGACCACGACGTCGTACGCCGGTCCGTCAGCCGCGGTGAGCGCCGCCGCGCCGTCGTGCACCACGTCGACCGCCATCCCCGCGTCGCGCAGGCCCTCGCCGATCCGGGCGGCCAACGTCAGGTTGTCCTCGACCACCAACACCCGCATGGCGCCCATTGTGCGCCGGCCCGGGTGACATCGGTCCTACATGCGGCGTAGCGGTGATGTCACCGCCGGCTCGGTAGACCTGTCGCACGAACTCTTGACCCGGGGGTGTGGAGTGAGACTCCGAGTGGTGGCCGTAGCGGCCATCGTGACCATGCTCAGCGCGTGCAGCGCAGCGCCGTCGACGCCGACGGTGCCCAGCCTGCCGCAGGCCAGCGGCGGCCCGTCCGCCGACGCTTCCAGAGGCACCGACGCGAACCCGAACGGGACCACCGGTGATGCCACCGCGGCGCGGCGGACCGCGCTGCACAACGCCGCCGAATGCATCCGCCAGCACGGTGCGCCGCGCTACCAGGACCCGGTGCTGACCGCGAACGGTCAGGTCTACACCGACGCCCGCACGCTGCAGGACAGCATCGAGGAGTCCGCGCTCGACGACCTCGAGGCGGCCTGCGGTGAGTTGATCCGCGCGGCGCGGTTCGCACCGGACGATCAGGCGCCGGCGCCGCCGAAGGTGGTCCAGGCCGGCGTCAAGGTGGCCGAATGCATGCGGGCCAACGGTTTGCCCAACGTCAAGGACCCGACCGCCGACAGTCCGTTCACCCCCGGGCACGGGTTCGGGCACAGCCCCGACGAGCTGCCCGGCGGGAAGGACGACGCGTTCATGCGGGCCGGCGACGCGTGCAAGGACCTGATCAACGAGCTGAACCGCCTGTCCAGTCTCGGAAACCTCGGCGATGCGTAGGCGGGCGGTGCTGGCCGGAGCGGCCCTGGTGGCCACCGGGACAGCGGGTGCCGGCTGGTGGCTGCGCAGCCAGCCCGCGGCGGAAGCAACCGCCGCCGAGGTGCCGACCGGGACGGCCTCCGTCGTCAAGACCGACCTGTCGACGACCGTCCAGGTTCCGGGCACCCTCGGCTACGCCGGTTCCTACTCGGTCTACGCGCAGGGCGGTGGCGGCGTCGTGACGGCGCTGCCGCAGCCCGGCAAACTGATCACCAGGGGCCAACAGGTGTACGCCGTCGACAACCGACCCGTCCGCCTCTTCTACGCCGACCGGCCCGCGTGGCGACCGCTGGCGCTCGGCGTCACCGGCGGCCCCGACGTGCGCGCCGTGGAGAAGAACCTCGTCGCGCTCGGTCATGCCACGACCCGGAACTTGACCGTCGACGGCAGGTTCACCCGGGCGACCGCGGCGGCGCTGCGGCGCTGGCAGGACAAGACCCACCAGGCGGTCACCGGCCGCCTCGAACTCGGCACGGTCACGTTCCAGCCCGGCCCGCTGCGGGTCACCACCGTCAACGGGCACGTGGGTGCGCCGGCCGGCGGCGACGGCGAGCCGCTGCTGGTCGGCACGTCCACGACGGTCGCGGTGACCCTCGCCGTGCCGGCGAACCGGACCTACCTCGTACACCTCGGCGATGCCGTCACCGTGGACCTGCCCGGCGGCACCGCCGAGCCCGGGCGGGTGACCGCGCTGTCGACCGTCGCGGCCGAGCGCGACGAGAACGATCCCGGGCGCGGTCCCGGCCAGACCACCGTTCCCGCGACCGTCACGCTCGACCACCAGGTCGCCGCGGCGACGTTCGACCAGGCACCGGTTCAGGTCAACGTCACCGGCAAGGCCGTCAAAGGTGTCCTCGCCGTCCCGGTCACCGCGCTGGTCGCGCTTGCCGGTGGCGGCTGGGGGCTCTACCTGGTCGACGGTGCCGAACGGCGGCTGATCGGCGTCACGCCCGGCCTGTTCTCCGACACCCTCGTCGAGGTCAGCGGCGGCGACCTGCGGGAGAACGCGACGGTGGAGGTGCCGGCGACGTGAGAGCCCTGGAGCTGCACCACGTCAACAAGGTCTACCCGCCACCCACCGCCGTGACGGCGCTCGCCGACGTCGACCTGGTCGTCGACGCCGGCGAGACGGTGGCCATCACCGGCGCGTCGGGCGCCGGCAAGTCGACGCTGCTGAGCATCCTCGGCACCCTCGAACGGCCGACCAGCGGCGTGGTCCGCATCGCCGGGACCGACACGTCGGCGATGAGCGACCCGCAGCTCTCGGCGGTCCGCGCGACCAGCCTCGGCTTCGTCTTCCAGCAGTTCTACCTGCTCGAACACCTGAGCGTGCTGGACAACGTGGCGACCGGCCTGGTCTACCGCGGCCTGCCCGGCAACGTCCGGCGGGAACGCGCGGCCGGCGCCCTGCGCCAGGTCGGCCTCGCCGAGCGGATGCGGCACAAGGCCGGCCAGCTCTCCGGCGGCGAACGGCAACGCGTCGCGATCGCCCGGGCGATCGTCGGCCGGCCAGCCGTGCTGCTGGCCGACGAGCCGACCGGAAACCTCGACTCGGCCACCGGTGCGGAGATCACCGAGCTGTTGGCGGGGCTGGCCGACGACCGCACCACGGTCGTGCTGATCACCCACAACGCCGACGTCGCCGCGGCGATGGGCCGCCAGATCCACCTCCGCGACGGCCGGATCGTCGAAGACTCCACGGAAAGGGACCGGATCCGATGAGCTCACGGCTGCGTCTTCCCGACGCGATCGCGTTGGCCACCGTCGGCCTGCGCGCCCGGCGGGTCCGCTCGGCGCTGTCCGCGCTCGGCATCGCGATCGCGATCGCCGCCGTGGTCGCCGTGCTCGGCATCGCCGAGTCGTCGAAGGCCGACCTGCTCGACCAGCTCGGTGAGCAGGGCAACCTGCTCACCGTGGCCTCGGCGCAGACGACCAACGGCCGGTCGATCCCGCTGCCGGTCACCGCCGAACCGATGATCGCGCGGATCCCGCCGGTCCGCACGGTCACGGCCGTCGCCGCGGTCGACAACGTGACCGTGCGGCGCAGCGCGGCCATTCCGGAGGTGCGGACCAGCGGCATCAACGTCCTCGCCGCCGGACCCTCCCTTTTGGACACGCTGTCCGCCCGGATGCTGCGGGGCCATTACCTGGACGCGACCGCCGAGCGCTACCCGGTGACGGTGCTCGGCTTCGAGGCGGCCCGGGTCCTCGGAATCGGCACGCTGACCGACCCGACCCAGGTGTTCCTGGGGGAGCGCTACGTCACCGTCGTGGGCATCCTCGCACCGGTGGCGGTCGCACCGGAGGTCGACATGGCCGCGCTGATCAGCTTCGGGGCCGCACACGACCTGTTCGGGATGGAACGCAACGCCACCCGGATCTACCTCCGCGCCGACCCGGACCAGGTGGCCGCGGTCGCATCGGTGCTGGCGATCACGGCGTCACCGACCCGCGACGAAGACGTGCAGGTCCGCCGCCCGTCCGACCTGCTGGTGGCGCGGATCGCGGCGAAGGGCACGTTCGTCGGCCTGTTCCTGGGCCTGGGCGGCATCGCGCTGCTCATCGCCGGCGTCGGCATCGCCAACATCATGGTGATCTCGGTCCTGGAGCGCCGCGGCGAGATCGGGCTGCGCCGCGCGCTGGGCGCCCGCCGCCGGCACGTCGCCGTCCAGTTCCTGCTGGAGTCGACGCTCCTGGCGGTGATCGGCGGCGTGCTCGGCGCCGGCCTGGGCGTGCTGGCGACGGCGGTCGCCGCCCGCATGGCCGGGAACACCCTGGCGATCCCGCCGTCGGCGCTGGTGGCCGGCTTCGGGGCCGCGTTGCTGGTCGGCGCCCTGGCGGGCGTCTATCCGGCGGCGCGCGCCGCCCGGATGTCGCCGACCGAGGCGCTCCGCACGTTGTAGCCGCCGGGTCGCCGCGCGATCTCCCGGTTGCTGGGGCCCGCGTGTCACAGACTTGGCGGCTGCCCGGTCTGGACTGGTGACCACAGAAAAGGGGAACCCCAATGAACAACCACGTCCTCGAGCCGGCCGCACAGGAAATCGCCGACGCCACCGCCAAACCGCCCTTCCTGCCCGAGCTCGGCGTCGACGGCGCCCGCAAGGTGCTCGACGACATCCAGGCCGCGCCGATCGCGAAGCCCGACGTCGACGAGACCTGGATCACCGTGCCGGCCGCGGTGGGCGACGTGCGGGTGCGCATCGTCAAGCCCGTCGGCGCCGCCTCGGCCCTGCCGACCATCCTCTACGTGCACGGCGGCGGCTGGATTCTCGGCAACGCCGGAACCCACGACCGGCTCGTGCGCGAACTGGCCACCGGGGTGCGGGCCGCCGTCGTGTTCGTCGAATACGACCGCTCGCCCGAGGCCCGCTATCCGGTGGCGATCGAGCAGGCGTACGCGACCGCGCAGTGGATCACCGAGCACGGTGCCGCCGAGGGCCTCGACAGCTCCCGGCTCGCCATCGCCGGGGATTCCGTCGGCGGGAACATGACCGCGGCCCTGACGATCCTGGCCAAGCAGCGCGGCGACGTCACCTTCGTGCACCAGTCGCTCTACTACCCCGTCACCGACGCGGGCCAGGACACCGACAGCTACCGCGAGTTCGCCGAGGGGCCCTACCTGCGGGCCGCGTCGATGGCCTGGTTCTGGGACGCCTACCTGCCCGAGAAGGACAAGCGCGACGAGATCACCGCGTCTCCGCTCCGGGCGACCGTCGCAGAACTCGCCGGACTGCCCGAGGCCTTCCTGATCGTCGACGAGAACGACGTCCTGCGCGACGAGGGCGAGGCCTACGGCCGCAAGCTCACCGCGGCCGGCGTACGCACGACCAGCGCCCGCTACAACGGCACCCTGCACGACTTCATGATGCTCAACCCCGTGCGGGACACCGCCGCCTCGACGGCCGCCGTCGAGCAGGCCATCCACGTCCTGCGCAAGGCATTCGGTAAGGCGGCGCGATGATCCGGCGGGTCAGCACCGAGGTGCTGGACGTGGCCTACCAGGACGTCGGCGACGGCCAGCCGGTCATCCTGCTGCACGGGTTCCCCTACGACATCCACAGCTATGTCGAGGTGGCGCCCCTGCTGGCCGCATCCGGCTACCGGGTCATCGTGCCCTACCTGCGCGGGCACGGACCGACCCGGTTCCGTCGCCCGCAGACTCCCCGGTCGGGGCAGCAGGCCGCGCTCGGAGCCGACGTCATCGACCTGATGGACGCCCTAGCCATTCCCCGCGCGGTCCTGGCCGGCTATGACTGGGGCGGTCGTGCGGCCTGCGTCGCGGCGGCCCTGCGGCCCGAGCGGGTCACCGGGCTCGTGTCGGTCAACGGCTACCTCATCCAGGACATCAGCGCCTCGGCCCGGCCGCTGCCGCCCGACCTGGAAGCCGGCTTCTGGTATTTCTTCTACTTCCTGACCGATCGCGGCCGCGCCGGCCTGACCGCGAACCGGCGGGAGATCGCCGAGGTGATCTGGCGACGCAACTCGCCGAAGTGGACGTTCGGCGGCGCCGATCTCGATCGGGCCGCCGAGGCGTTCGACAACCCCGACTACGTCGACGTCGTCCTCCACTCCTACCGGCACCGGCTCGGGCACGCCGCCGGCGCACCCGAGTACGCCGACGCCGAGGCCGCACTCGCCCTGTCGCCGGCGATCACCGTTCCAACGGTCACCCTCGACGGCACGGCCGACGGGAACTTCCCCGCCACCGACGGCAGCCCGGGCGCGGGACATTTCACCGGCCCGCGCATCCACCACCAGGTCCCCGACGCGGGGCACAACCTCCCGCAGGAGGCACCCGGCGCCTTCGCCGACGCCGTGCGGGAGGTGGCCGCCCTCGCGGCCGGCCAACGGTGACTCAGGCGGCCGGGAGGTCGAAGCCGGAGGCGATGTTCAGGGTCGTGGCGAAGGTGAGATACATCAGCCACAGGCCGACGAGAATGTGGACGGCGCCCAGTGCCTTCTCGCCGAGGTTGACCGACTCCCGGCCGTCCGGGCCGACCCGGACGCCGAATTTGAAGCTGGCGAAGAACTCCGCGATGTAGACCACCGCGAGCCCGACGAACAGCACCCCGAGGGGCCAGGAGCTCGCCCGGAAGAACACCGTCGCACCCAGGCTCGAGATGATGACGAACGGGATCGACATGAAGCCGTTGGGCCGGGCGTCGGCGCCGCGCGCCCGGTTCCAGCCCAGGGCGAACCAGTGGATGCCATACGCGCTGAACGCGAGCGCCGCCATGTAGTTGGCCTTGCTGCCGGTGAAGACCGGGAACCAGCTCAACCCGATGAACAGCAGGATGCCGACGAGGAACTGGCAGAAGCCCGGCAGCCAGATGCCCCAGACGCCGTTGGCGCGGTCGACGTGCTGGTCGCGTCGGGGGAAACCGAGCAGCTCCTGCGGGCCCCAGATCAGGTAGCCCGTGCCCAGGCCGAAGAACCCGAGGGCCACCGGCGCGAACAGTGAGGGAGGAAAGCTGGACACTGCAGAATTATCAGCCAATTTGCGTACGCCAGTGCCGGTTTCGACTGAAATGACGGGGAGCTTTTCGCGAGCCGGGCATGCTGATCGCTCCCGAGGGGGCACGTGCAGCCAGTTGTTCCGGTGAGCGGAAAGTTCGCGGATCACGAGATTGTCGAAGGGTTGATGCCGACCGACGCTGGGTCAGCGGCCGATGAACGGCCCGAAGCTGACTCACCAGAGGACCGGATGAATGTCTCTCCTGATCGACGACACAGCCCAGAATCTCCTGTTCCGCACGGCCCGCACGGCCAACACGTTCACCGAAGAGTCGGTGACCGACGGGCAGATGCGCGCCGTCTACGACCTGATCAAATATGGACCCACCGAGATGAACGGCCAGCCGCTGCGGATCGTCCTGGTGCGGTCGCCGGAGGCACGCGACCGGCTGCTGGTCCACATGGACGACGGCAACAAGGCCAAGACCGGCAGCGCGCCGCTGGTCGCGATCATGGCCGCCTACACCAACTTCCACACTGACCTGCATCGCACGTTCCCGCACGCACCGACCGCGCGCGAGAAGTTCGACCGAGACGAGGAGTTGCGCGTCGGGTCCGCGCGGTTGAGCGCGGCGCTCCAGGTCGGCTACTTCATCCTCGGCGTGCGCGCGGCCGGCCTGGCCGCCGGGCAGATGGTGGGGTTCGACGCCGCGGGCATCAACAAGACCTTCTTTCCCGATGGCGAGCACGAGGTGCTCGCCGTCATCAACCTCGGTAAGCCCGGCGCGGACGCGTGGTTCGGCCGCGGCCCGCGGCTCGACTACGACGACGTCGTCACGACGGCCTGAAGGAGGAACAGCCATGTCAACACAGACGCACGAAGGCCGGGTGGCGGTGGTCACCGGCGCCGCTCGTGGCATCGGCCAGGCGATCGCGCGCCGGCTCGCCGAGCGTGGCGCGACGATCGTCGCGATCGACCTCGCCAGCCCCGACGAGACCCTCGCGCTGATCGACGAGTCCGGCCAGGTCGCGGTCGGCCGCACGGTCGACGTGTCCGACCCGGAGCAGGTCGCCGCCGTCGGTGCCGGGATCGTCCGCGAGTTCGGCCGGGCCGACATCCTGGTCAACAACGCGGGAATCCTCCCGCACATCGGCATCGACGAGCTCGACTACGCCACCTGGCGGCGGATCCTCGCGGTCAACCTCGACTCGCAGTTCCTGATGGTCAAGGCCCTGCTGCCGGCGATGCGCGAGCGTGGCTGGGGGCGCATCGTCAACCTGACCTCCAACTCGATCATCACGACGCAGGCGAACCTGTCGCACTACATGGCGAGCAAGATGGGCGCGATCGGCTTCACCCGCGGCCTGGCCAACGATGTCGCCGCCGACGGGATCACGGTCAACGCTGTCGGGCCCACGCTCAGCCGCACGCCGGGAGCGCTGCTGGAGCACAGCGAGGAGGCGTTGCGGGCGGCCGCCGCGAGCCAGGCCATCAAGCGCAACGGTGAACCCGACGACGTGGCCGGCACGGTCGCGTTCCTGACCAGTGACGACGCGAGCTTCGTGACCGGGCAGACGATCATGGCGGACGGCGGCTACGCCCGGCTCTGAACACCGCCGCCCGAGGGGCGCCATCCGCACGGCAGGGGGAGCGGGTGGCGCCCCTCGGGCGTGCGGGATCAGGTGTCGAGCTCGGCGCCGAGCGCGTTGGCCGCTTTGGTCAGGATGCCGCCGATCCACGGCAGCGTGCTCTCCGGCAGTCGGGTGGTCGGCCCGGCGACGGCCAGCGCGCCACGGACCCGGCCGTAGATGTCGACCACCGCGGCGCCGATCGCGGTGATGTCGGGTTCGACGCCGGCGATGTTGACCGCGTAGCCCCGCTGGCGGGTCTCCTCGAGAACCGGCGCCAGCGCGGGGTCGCCGGCGACCTCGGGGCCCAGGCAGCTCACCAGATTGTCGGGCGAGAGGTGGGCCAGGATGGCCCGCCCGGGCGACGACAGGGTCGCCGGGTGTTCGAGCCCGAGCCGTAGGCCGGCCCGCAGCGATCGGGGGGACTCGTGCCCCGCCAGGAAGCGGGTGCGGCCGTTGTGCAGCACGGCGACGTGCACGGTCTCGCCGAGTTCGGTGGCCAGCGACGCCAGGTAGGGCTCGGCGCGGCGGACGAGCTCGCCCTCGGCCCGGTCGCGTGCACCGGCGAGCTCGAACAAAGCCGGGCCGGGCAGGTAGGCCCGGCGGCCGGGGCCGGCCGGGCGCACCACGTGGCCGCTGGCCTCCAGCGCGGCGAGCAGCCGGTGCGCGGTCGACGTGGGTATCCCGGACTCGGCCGCGAGCTGACCCAGGCGGGTCTCGCCATGCTCGGCCAGCACGGCGAGCAGCCGCAGCGCGCGCCGGACGACGGACTCGGCGGTGTCATTCTCCCGCATGGCAGAAGAGTAGCCGGAGAGCCAGGTCGCTGCCACCGTGCTTTTTTCCGCCGGGTGGAAGATCAGCCGGGGCGCGGTTTGGCTCACCCGGGGTCCCGGTGACACGTTCGGCTCGGGCGCCCGGCCGGGTGCCCATCGCAGACACGAAGGTCGAAGAGATGAGCACGCTCAGGACAGCGCGGCACTGGATCAACGGAAAGTGGGTCGACTCGGCGCGGCACGGCGACAGCGTCAACCCCGCCACCGGGGAGGTCGTCGGGCACTACGCCGACGCGGGTCAGGAGGAGGCGGAGCAGGCCGTACGCGCGGCCACGGCGGCCTTCCACGAGACCACCTGGGCCCACGACATGGAGTTCCGCACCAAGGTGCTCCTGGAGATCGCCGCGTCGTTCCAGCGGCACGAGCGGGAACTCGCCGACCTCACCACCCTGGAGAACGGCAAGACCATCTGGGAGGCCGAGTTCGAGGTCGGCTTCGCCAAGGGCAACTTCACCACGGCGGCCGCGCTGGCGCAGACGACGTACGGCCGGGTCATGGAGGTCGAGCCCGGCAAGCACACGATGGTCGTGCGCGAGCCCGTCGGCGTCGCCGCGGTGATCACGCCGTGGAACTCGCCGACCGCGTTGCTGGCCCGCGACCTCGCGCCGGCCCTGGCCGCCGGCTGCACTGCCGTGGTCAAGCTGCCCGGCCAGACCCCACTGCTCAACGAGGCGATCAGCCGGGTCTTCGAAGACGTGCCGAGCCTGCCGGCGGGCGTCGTCAACGTGCTCACCGAAAGCGGCAGCGAAGCCGCCAAGTGGCTCGTCGACAGCCCGGACGTGCCGGCGATCATGTTCACCGGCAGCACGCCGACCGGCCGGGCCATCGGTGCCGCCGCCGCTAAGCACGTCAAGCGGGTGGGCCTGGAACTGGGCGGCAAGACCCCGCACATCGTCTTCGACGACGCCGACCTCGACGCCGCCCTGCCGGTCATCGAGAAGTCGCTGACCATCTTCACCGGCCAGTTCTGCATCACCGCCGGCCGGCTGATCGTGCAGCGCGGCGTCTACGGGACGGTCAAGCAGCGCCTCGCCGAGCGCCTGGCCAACGTCACCGTCGGCCCCGGCGCCGACCGGTCCGTCGACATGGGCTCGCTGATCGACCAGGCCGGCGTCGAGCGGGTGGACCGGCTGGTCGAGGAGGCCATCGCCGCCGGCGCCGTGCCGGTCGTGCGCGGCGGCCCGGCCCGCGAGGGCGACCTCGCCAAGGGCGCGTTCTACCGGCCGACCCTGCTCGAGGTCACCGATCCGGCGCTGCCCATCGTGCACCAGGAGGTCTTCGGCCCGGTGCAGACGATCCAGGTCTTCGACACCGAGGCCGAGGCGATCGCGCTCGCCAACGACAGCGAGTACGGCCTCGGTGCCAGCGTCTGGAGCAGCGACGTCAACCGCCCGCTGCGGGTCGCCCGGAAGGTGCAGGCGGGCATGCTCTGGATCAACGACTGGGGCCAGTTGCCGAACCAGTTCGAGATCGGCGGCTACAAGCAGAGCGGTGTCGGCCACGCCAACGGCCCGGGCGGCATCGACCACTTCCTCGAATACAAGACGATCACCCAGAAATTCGCCTGAGCCGACCATGAACCGACCGCCCGCCGTCCGTGCCGTCGCGTTCGCCGTCGTCGCGGTCTTCGTGATCTATCTACCCATCACCGCCGTCAGCGTCGCGCTGACCACCATCGGCGCCGCGACCGGCGCCTCGACCGCGGGCCTGCAGTGGGTCACCGTCAGCTATGTCATCCCGATGGCAGCGGTGATCCTCTCCGCCGGCGTCTTCGGCGACCTGCACGGCCGCCGGCGGGTGTTCCTGATCGGCATGGCGCTGACGGCGGCGGGCACGGCGCTCGCCGCCGCCAGCGCCGCGTTGCCGGGGCCGTTGACCGTCCTTTGTGTAGGACAGGCGGTGACCGGCGTCGGCGGTGGCCTGCTCCTGCCGACGACGCTCGGGCTCATCGCCCACGCGGTCCCGGAGCCCGGCCGGCGGGCGCGGTTCATGGCCGCGTGGGCGACCGGACTCGTCGGCGGCCTCACGGTCGGGCCACTCACGTCCGGCATCATCCTGCGGTACGCCGGCTGGGGCTGGATCTTCGCGCCGGTCACGGTGCTCGCGGTCGGCACCGCCGCCTTCGCGGCCCGCTGGCTGCCCGACTCCCGGTCGCCGGAGGGCCGGCACCTCGACTGGCCCGGCCAACTGCTCGCCACCGTCGCCATCGCGGCCAGCATCTTCGGCGTCATCGAGGGCGGAGCGGCCGGCTGGGGCTCGACCCGGGCGGTGATCGGGTTGGGCGTCGGCGCCGCCGCCCTGGCCGGGTTCCTGCGGGCGGAGGCACGCTCCACGTCGCCGCTGCTGAACCTGGCGCTGTTCCGCTCGCCGGCGTTCAGCGCGGCGGGCGTCGCGGCGCTCGTCGCGCTGTTCGTGCTGGTCGGCACGACCTTCCTGCTCAGCCTCTACTTCGGCGCCGGACAGCACCTTTCGCCGCTGGAGATCGCGGTGCGCCTGCTGTTTCTCAACGGCGTCGCCGTGGTCGCCAACCCGTTCGTCGGCCGGCTGCTCGGCCGCTGGTCACCGATCGGCCTGCTGGCCGTCGGGCTGGCACTCGGGGCCGTCGCCATGGTGCTGCTGACCGGTCTGCGGCCCGACACCGGCCTCGGTGACGCCGCCTGGCGGCTGGCCGTCCTGGGTGTCGCCAACGCGTTCATGCTCAGCGCGGTCGCGGTGGCGGCCATCCACCGCGTCCCACACCATCTCGCCGGCATGGCCGCGGCCGGCAACACCGCGCTGCGCCAGTATGGCGGCACGCTGGGCCCCGCCGTGCTCGGCGCGATCCTCACCACCCGGATGACCGCCGGAGCATCCATGGTGGACGCGATGCACACCGCCCTCACCGTCAACGCGGCCCTGTTGGTGGCCGCGGCTGTCGGGTGTGCGCTGACCGTACGCCGGGATCGATCGCGGGTGTAGCTTCCGGGAATGACCGCGAGCCTTCTCGCCAGAATGGTCGAGCGTCTCGACGTCGCCCCTCGGGCGCCCCTGTTCGCGTTCCTCGATCGCCACGGCAACGAGGTGGACTCGGCCGACTACGAGGAGATCGTGCGGCGCGCGGCGGGGGCCGCCGACCTGCTCGAAGCGGCCGGGGTCGGGCCCGGCGACCGGGTCCTGCTGGTCTTCCCGCCCGACGGCGGTCTCGAGTTCGTCGCCAGCTTCCTCGGCTGTGTGCTGCTCGGCGCGATCGCGGTCCCGGCCGCGAGTCCCGACCCCCGGCATCTCGATCGCGAGCTGCCCAAGCTCCGCCACCTCGTCGACGACAGCGGCGCCCGCGTCGCGCTCACGCACGCCAGATACCGGGCGCTCACGACGCTCGCGTCGGTGCGCGACGGCGTGACCAACCTGTTGCGCGGCCGCGAGGCGGCGGCCTGGCCCAGGCTCTCGTGGCTCCTGTCCCACCGCATCAAGCGGGCCGAGCCGGACCGGGCCGCGGCCCGACTCGCCCGCGCGGCCAGCAGGTTCGGCCCCGACGACATCGTCTACCTCCAATACACCTCCGGCTCGACGTCGGCCCCCAAGGGCGTCGTCGTGCGCCATAAGAACCTGGTCCACAACCTCGAGCTCATCGCGCGCAGCACCCGGGTCGACAGCGACTCGGTGCTCGTCGGCTGGGTGCCTCTGTTCCA
The DNA here is from genome assembly GCF_003387075.1 of Asanoa ferruginea. Lineage (NCBI taxonomy): Bacteria > Bacillati > Actinomycetota > Actinomycetes > Micromonosporales > Micromonosporaceae > Asanoa > Asanoa ferruginea. The sequence continues at coordinate 7,267,498 of NZ_QUMQ01000001.1, read as the reverse complement.
CGACATGGGCCTGGCCGGCGGGATCCTGAACGCGGCCTACACCGGGGCCCGCTGCGTCTACTTCTCGCCGCTGACCTTCCTGGCCGCGCCCCGCCTCTGGCTCGACGCGATCGACCGCTACCGGGCCACCCACATCGCAGGACCCAACTTCGGTTATGAGTACGTGCTGCGCGGCATCCGCGACGGCGACACGTTCGACCTCTCGTCGCTGCGAGCCACGCTTCAGGGCGGCGAGCCGATGCTGGCCGCGACGATGGATCGCGTCGAAGCCGGGCTGGCTCCGATGCGCTTCGACCCGGCGTCGTTCTGCAACGTCTACGGCCTGGCCGAGGCGGTGCTGTTCGTCAGCGGCCGGATCGGCCGGAAGCCGACGCTGCTGCGCGGCGACCGGGCCGTGCTGGATCGCGACGGGGTGATCACGCCTCCCGTGCCCGACGCACCCGCGGTGACGCTCGTGGGCAGCGGCGTCCCCGACGCGGGGCTCGGCGTGTCGGTGATCGCCGTCGACCCGGTCACCCGGCGGCCGCGGCCGCCGCACGTCGTGGGCGAGATCTGGATCTCCAGCCCGAGCGTGTCGAGCGGCTACTGGGGACGCTCCGAGGAGGAGAACGCGGCCACCTTCGCCGCGCGGCTGGAGGGCGGCGACGAGCGGCGCTTCCTGCGCACCGGTGACCTCGGTGTCATCGGCGACGACGGCGAGGTGTTCATCTGCGGCCGCCTCAAGGACCTGATCATCGTCGGCGGTCGCAACATCCATCCGCAGGACCTGGAGGCGGCCGTGGTGGCCGCCGACCCGATCCTGCGGCCCGGCAACGCGGTCGCCTTCGGCGTGCACGTCGACGGCGTCGAGCGGGTCGTGGTGGCGGCCGAGGTACGCAAGAAGGTTCTCGCGGGCAGGGAGCCTGTCCCGCTCGACCGTGCGGCGTCCGCGATTCGCGCCGCGGTGGCCGCGCACAGCGGTGTGCAGTGCCACGAGGTCCTGCTGCTGCGGCCCGACAGCCTGCCGAAGACGACCAGCGGAAAGCTGCGGCGCGGGGAGTGCGGGCAACAGTGGACGGACGGCTCCCTGCGCCCGCTGGCGCTCACGGGACAGCACCGTCCGACGGCGCGGAGCGACGCTGATCCGGGATACCTGCTCCGGCTGCTGCAAACCGAGGTCGCCGCCGTGTTGGGGCTGTCCGAGCCCAACGACATACCGGTCGACCTGCCGCTGCGCGACGCCGGCCTCGACTCGCTCGGGCTGCTCGACCTGGCCACCCGCATCGAGGACCGCACCGGAGCGCGCGTCGAGCCGGCCAGCATCACCGACGGATCGACCCTGCGGGCGATCGCGGCTGTGGTCCAGAGCCGATTCGAGCTGGCGCCCGCCGACCCGGAGGAAGCCACGAGCGCATCGCACACCGGCGAGGTCCCGTTCAGCCCCGCGCAGGCGCACGCCCTGCGACTCGGGCAATGGAACTGGTGGAACCGCGCGGTCATGCTCGACGTGCACCGCCGGCTCAGTCCGGAGGGCCTGCGCCGGGCCACGGCCGCGCTGGTCGCCCGGCACGACTCGCTGCGGCTGCGCTTCCGGCGGGACGACGGCCGCTTCGCACAGCGCTACGGCGACATCGAAACCAGCTTTGCCGTCGAGTCGGTCACCTCCAGCGAGCCCGACGAGGAGCTGCTGAACCAGCAGCATCGCCGCCTTCGCATCGAGAACGGCCCCGTCCTGCGCCTGCTGCTGGTGGAGACCGGCTCGGCGCAGCGCCTCTTCATCACCGTCAATCACCTCGTGATGGACGCCGTCACGATGGGCATCCTGGTCGACGAGCTCGACCGCCTCTGCCAGCTCGACGAGCGGGGCGAGCGCCTCGCGCTGGCGCGTACCTCCGAACGCTTCGAGGTCTTCGCCCGCTGGATGAACGACTTCGCGCGTGGCGCCGCCACCGCCGATCTGGATTTCTGGCGCGCGCAGCTCGATGTGCCGCCGCCCGTCGCCTACGACCCCGGCATCCGGATGAAAGACGTCGTGAGCGCCCGCCAATACCTCGGGCCCGACGAGACGCGCGCGCTGCGCGACCTGCGCGTCGACGGGCGCCGCGCCCCACTGGCGACGACGCTGCTCGCGACGCTGGTGCGAACCGCTCAGCGCCAGTGGAGCTGCGGTCGCCTCGCGCTGAAGCTGTCGAGCTCGGGCAGACAGCCGGCGGTGCACGGCCTCGATCTCTCGCGGACGGTCGGCGACATGCATTGCAGCTTCCCGCTGGCGTTCGACGACAGCGCACACCAGAGCCCGGCGGAGACGCTGTCCGCGGTGGCCGAACGGCTCACCCGCGTGCCGTCGGCGGGCCTGTCGTTCGACGCGCTCAAATATCTGAACGACGATCCGATCGTGCGAAAGAGCATCCTCGATGCGCCGGCGCCGACGCTCTGGTTCAACTTCCAGGGCGAGGCGCCGACCCGGAGCCGCGGCGGCCTGTTCTCGCTGCGGGCGGGGCCGCTCGGCGACATGTGGGACCCGGAGTGCGGGGTCAAGCAACCGCCGCTCTACCTGGAGTGCTCCGTTGTCGAGGGAACGACGTGCGTCGAGTGGTTCTACTCGCCCCGCCACCTCGGATGGTCGGGCGGGGAGATCGACGGGTGGATGGCCCGGTTCGACGACGAGGTCCGCGGCATGGCGCGCAGCGGTGGCACCACACCCTGATGGCCCAACTCGCCGACCGCGCGTTCGCCGCGACCTTCAAGCGCATCTTCACCTTCTCCCTGCTCTACGAGGACTCGGAGGTCGACAACCGCGTGCTGGGGCTCGACCAACGCTCGCGGGTGCTGGCGGTCAGCGGGGCCGGCTGTGGGGTGGCGGGTCTGCTCGCGGCGCACCCGGCGCGGATCGACGCGATCGACACCAATCCGCACCACCTGGCGTTGGCCGCGCTCAAGGTCGCCGCGGCGCGCCGGGTGCGGTCGCACGCCGAGTTCTATGAACTCCTCGGCCGCGGCCGGCACGGCGACCCGGAGCAAACCCTCCGGCCGCTGATGAACGGCCTGCCGGACTGGGTGGGGCGCTATTGGAGCACGAACTACCGACGCTTTCAGCGCAACTTGTACGCCGAGGGCCTGGCCGGCACCTTCCAGCGGTGGCTCCGGCGGAAGGTGGGCCTCGACGCGGACTTCCTGCGCGCCCTGCACCGGCTCCCGCCCGCCGACCGGCTCGCCCGCCTCGCCCCGATCTTCGCCTCGATCAAAGGCTCGGTGCCGATCCGCACGGTGGTCAACACACCGCTGTTCCTGCTCGGCATCGGCGTCAACTTCGAGCAACGGCAGCGCAACCTGCGGGCCAACGCGGCGGCGACCATGATGGACGTCGTCGCCGCCCGTTTCGAACGGCTCGCCCAGACCGACCTGGAGACGAACTGGTTCGTCTGGGTGGCGTTGACGGGGGAGTTCAACCACGATCACCCCGAGGCAGTTCCGCCGTACCTTCGGGCGGAGAGCCACCGGCGCTCGCTCGTGGCGCCGACCGAGGTGGGCTTCCATCGCGCGTCGCTGCAACGGATGGTCGCCGACGCGGCGCCGGGGCAGTGGTCGCACTTCTCCCTCTGCGACGTGCTCGACTGGCTGCCGACCGACGCGCAGCGGCACCTGTTGCGGGGGATCGCCAGGGTGGGTGGGCCGAGTGCCGTCGTCCTGACCCGCAGCGTCGAAGACGCGTGCGTCGTCGACCGGGTCGGCCTGTCCGACCTCTACGAACGCGTCGAGCCCGCCTCGAGCCAGGCGAGCGAGCAGGAGCGCACCCGGCTCTACGGCCGGGTCAACCTTTACCGGGTCATCGCATGACGCCGGACGCCCAGGCGGCCCATCGCGCGTTCCTCGACCGCTACTACCGGCTCACCCATCACGTCTACGACGCAACGCGGAAATACTTCCTGTTCGGCCGCGACGGCGTGCTCGACAGGCTGCTGGCGAGCGACTGGACGACGCTCGTGGAGATCGGCCCGGGCACCGGACGCAACCTCGCCCGGATCCACCGGCGCCGGCCGACCGCGACGCTCGGCGGGTTGGAGGCCAGCGACGTCATGCGCGCCCACGCCCGCCGCCGCTGCCCGTGGGCGCGGATCGATGCCGGCTTCGCCGAAGACGGCGACATCGGTGCCGTCCTCGGTGCGCCGCCGCAGCGGATCCTGATGTCCTACTGCCTGTCGATGTTCACCGACAAGGGCCGGGCGATCGACAACGCGCGACGGCACCTCGCGCCGGGCGGCGAGCTGTGGGTGGTCGACTTCGCCGACCTAAACGGGCTACGGGCGATGCGGCGGTTCCTGTCCGCGTTCCACGTCGAAGCGGTGCCGGACGACCTGCTGCACCGCCACGGCGCCAGCCACGTCTCGCACGGGCCGCTCCGCTACTTCGTCGTCGCGCGCTTCACCGCGTGAGCGGGCTGTCGCGCCACTGGGTGCAGCGCGGCGGCGTGCGGCTGTCGTATCAGGTCCGCGACGGGCCGGACCCCGCACTCGTGTTGCTGGCCGGCTACGGCCGCTCGGGGAGCAGTTGGCTGCCTTGGCTCGAGCGGGTGGGTCCGCTGCCCTATCGAGTCGTGCTCGTCGACCACCGCGGCACGGGCGGGTCGGCGCGCTCTCTGCGGCCCTACACGCTCTCGACGGTGGCTGATGACGCCGCCGCCGTCCTGGGCGCCGCCGCCGGTCACGCTCCCGCCCTCGTGGTGGGGGAGTCGATGGGCGGGATGGTCGCGCAACTCCTCGCTCTCCGGCACCCGGGGCAGGTCGGCGGGCTGGTGCTGTCGGCCAGTTCGGCCCGCGCCGACTTCTCGCGCGCGTTCCTGCGTTCGCTGCCGCTGACCGTCGCGGCGGCGGTCTCGAAGGACGTCCGGGTGTGGTCCATGTGCGATCGCCTGCTCGTCCACGAGAACAAGAGCCCGAGCGATGCGCACGAGCTGTTGGCCCCGCTCCGGGAGATCCAGCGGGCGGAGCCCTATTCGCGGGTCAACTCGCTCCTCCAGGCGGCCGCGATGTCGTTCCATCGCACGGCCGGCCGGCTCGGAGCCGTCGGCGTGCCGGTCGAGGTGCTGGTCGGGGCCGGCGACCGGGTGCTCGCGCCGCGCAACTCACGCGTGCTGTCGGAATGCCTTCCGGACGCGCGGTTGACGGTCCTGGCCGATGCCGGGCACGCGATCCCGTTCGAACGACCGATGGAGCTCCTGCGCGCCGTCAAGCGGTTGCGGGCTCGGTAACACGGAAGAACGCGGCCCGGCAGATGAGCGGCACGAGCAGCACGCTGTGCAGCGCGAACTGTCCCGCCGCCCCGCGCTCGCGCTGGTAGGAGCTCATGTAGGTCCGCTCCCGGAACACGATGTGGGACAGGTCCTGCGCCACCCAGCCGAAGACCAGCAGCCCGACGGAGACCGGCCAGATCAGCGTGGGCAGGGCGAGGTAGGCGGCCAGCACGACACCGGTGAACAGGACCGACGTCAGCGCGGTCTGATCGGGTGCCGTGTAGGCGCAGAAGAACGCGTAGCCGACCGCGACGAACGACACCGCCACCGCGGGCGTCGGGCCGACCAGGCCGACGAGCCCGAAGATGCCGAGCAGGCCGAGCCCGGTGGTGACGAGGTGGACGACCACGTTCCCGGTCCGCCGATGGAACCGCGCGAAGTCGCGGTAGGTCTCCTCGAAGCGGAAGGCCACGTGCCGGCCCGCTAGCTCCTGGCACAGCACGAGCACGTAGCAGGCCACGTGCCCGACCAGCAGCGGCCACCACGCCGCGCGGAACGGTGCGTGCAGCGCGAGCCCGGCGAAGCCGACGAGCTTGCCGACGATCATGGGATGCGGAATGACACCGTAGGGGAAGCCCGTGACCCTGCCCGGCGGGACGACGCCGAACTCCGCGCCGAAATAGGTGCGGTCGGAGCCGAGCCGCAGGAACGCGAGCCCGGACAGCCCGAACCCGACGGCCGCGACCGCGAGCGACGGCACATCGAGCCCCTCCTGCCCGTATTGGTAGAACAGCGTGCCGAGCGCGATGAGCTGGAACAGCGTCGCGTCGCGCGCGAACCGGCCGGGCTCGACCGCGCGGAACGCGTAGGCGAAGACGTAGAGGAGGTAGTGGACGAAGCTGAACAGGTAGACCCGCTCCGTGGGATGGCCCGCGGACGCGACCCAGAACAGCAGCACGACGAGCAGGTTGAGCACGCCGACGTATTGGAAGAACAGCGGGTAGAGAAACGTGCCGACGTTGACGATCGCGCCGAGGAACCGGCCGATCGCCGACTGCGGGTTCTTGCTCGCGACGAAAAGCTGCCGTGCCCGCCGGTTGTAGGTCTCGTTCCACCCCTCGAAGAGCGATTGGAACGGCGCGAGCCACCGCGGTGCGACCGCGTAGTGCACCTTGAGGCAGATGCGGCTGTCGTCGAGGAGGTCGTCGGGGTCGCCGGTCTTGGTGATGTGGTGGATGTCGCGGTTGTAGTCGAACCAGCAGAACTGACCCGTACGCAGCGTGTCACCGCGCCGCTGGGCCGAGAAGATCGTCGTGACGCGGTCGTTTCCCCGCACGACGACCAGGCAGCGCAGCAGCGTCATGAACGGCAGTAGGCCGAACGGCCCGTCGATGTGGTGCTGGAGGAACGCCCGGTCGGAGCCCTTGGCGCCCATGTTGGAGACGTAGACCTCGTTCATCCCGTCTACATTGTGGACGGTGTGGCCGGGAAAGGCCGCCTCGATGCTCGCCCGGATCGCGGCCGAGTCCTTGAGCCCGCCGAACGCCGCGCGCTCGGCCGGCGGAAGCTCGGCCTCCCATTCGTGGAACGTCTCGCGCGGATCGAGCTCCTGCCGGTCCACATAGGCCAGCATCGTCGCGAGGTGGCCAGCGTGTGACTCGTCGACGGATCCGACCCCGGGCTTCATGCGACCATCCTCGCGCCGAGGCGGGCGATGCGGTAGATCCGGTGGCCGTCCATCCAGAGCCTCTCCAACCCGCTGTACCTACTGGTATGTACACTAGGACCATGGACTCGCGAGAACTCCTGGTCGACACGATGAGCGAGCTGATGTGGGAGCGTGGTTACGCCGACACCAGCCCGCGCCACGTGCGCGAGCGGTCCGGCGTGGGCCAGGGCAGCATGTACCACCACTTTTCGACCAAGCGAGACCTGGCGCTGGCCGCGCTCGAGCGCAACATCGCCGACCTGCTGCCGGCCGCGTCCGAGCTCGACGGCCCCGGCGACCCGATGGCCCGCATCGAGGCCTACCTGATGCGTCCCCGCGCCGCCCTGAAGGGCTGCAAGGTCGGGCGGATGACCCAGGACCCCCAGGTCCGCGAAGACCCGGTGCTGCTCGCCCCGGTCGCGCGCGCGTTCGCCGAGGTCCACGTGAGCTGGGTGAGGGTGCTCCGCGAGGCGGTCGCCGCGGGCCAACTGCGCGACGACCTCGACCCCGAGCAGCTCGCACACACCCTGATGGCCGTGCTCCAGGGCGGCTACGTGCTCGCGATCGCACAGCAGGACCAGGGCCCGTTCGACGACGCCCGGGCCGGCGCGCTCGCCCTGCTCCGCGCCGCCAAGCCCAACCCTAAGATCAACAGGAGGAAATGAAGTCATGACGGTACGCATCGGCATCAACGGGTTCGGGCGGATCGGGCGCAGCTACCTGCGCGCGGCCCTGGCCAATAACGCCGACGTCGAGGTGGTCGCGGTCAACGACCTCGCCGACGCCCGCACGCTGGCGACCCTGCTCGAGTGGGACTCCATCTCCGGCCACCTCGACGGCGTCGCCGCTGACGGCGACACGATCGTCGTGCAGGGCCGGCAGATCAGGGTCTTCGGGCAGTCCGACCCGGCGACCATCCCGTGGGGTGAGGCCGGCGCCGATGTCGTCATCGAGTCGACCGGCTTCTTCGCCGACGGCGTCGCGGCGGCGGCCCACCTCAAGGGCGGCGCGCGCAAGGTCGTCGTCTCGGCGCCGGCCAAGGGCGACGTCCCCACCTTCGTTCTCGGGGTCAACGACGACACGCTCGACCCCGACAGCCACGACGTCTTTTCCAACGGCTCGTGCACCACCAACTCGCTGGCGCCGTTGGCCAAGGTGCTCAACGACGCGTTCGGCATCGAGTCGGGCCTGATGACGACGGTCCACGCCTACACCGGCGACCAGCGTCTGCACGACGCGCCGCACTCCGACCTGCGCCGGGCCCGCGCGGCGGCCGTGTCGACGATCCCGACGTCATCGGGCGCGGCGAAGGCGATCGGCAAGGTCATCCCCGAGCTCGACGGGCGGCTGACCGGCGCCGCGCTGCGCGTGCCCGTCCCGGTGGGCTCGATCACCGACCTGACCGTGGTGCTCCGGGAGCGCGCCGATGTCGAGGCCGTCAACGCGGCCTTCCGCGAGGCGGCCGCCTCCGAGAGGCTGCGGCACTACCTCCAGTATTCCGAGGCGCCGCTGGTGTCCGCCGACATCGTCGGCAACCCCTACTCGTCGATCTTCGACGCCCCGCTGACCCAGGCGATCGGCAACCAGGTCAAGGTGCATGGCTGGTATGACAACGAGTGGGGCTTCGCCAACCGCCTCGTCGAGTTCTCGGAGCGGATCGGCGCACGGGCGGCGGCTTAGGCAGGCTGGGCGGCACGCCAGTCGGCCAGCCGGATCGCGCCCGGGCGGTAGTCGCCGACCGGCACGACGGTGTCGTCGTGCATCGTCTGTCCGAAGTAGCGGGCGGCCGGATCGGCGACCACCCGGCGCGGATCGTCCTTGGCGGCCAGGGTGTCCCGGATCACCTCGTCGAACCGGAGCCGCTCCGGCCCGGCCGTCTCGATCGCCGCGTTGACCGCTGCGGCGGCGGCCGCGTCCGCGACCGCCGCCGCGACGTCGGCCGAGGCCATCGGTTGGAACGCGACCGGCGCGATGTGCACGGTGTCGCCGTCGGTCGCGGTGTCGGCGATGGAGCCGAGAAACTCGAAGAACTGCGTCGCGCGCACCACCGTGTAGGGAGCGCCCGACTCGCGGATCAGCTTCTCCTGCGCGACCTTCGCCGGCAGATATGAGCTCTCCGGGCTCCGCTCGGCGCCCACCACCGACAGCGCGACGTGGTGCCCGACCTTGGCCGCCTTCTCCGCGGCGAGCAGGTTTCCGGTCGACTTCTGGAAGAACGCCATGACGTCGTCGGGCGCGAACGAGGGCGAGTTCGTCACGTCGACCACGACGTCGGCCCCTGCCACGGCGTCCGCGACGCCGTCGCCGGTGACCGTGTTGACCCCGGTCGACGGCGACTGGGCGACGACCTCGTGCCCCTTCTCGCGCAGCAGTTTCACCACCTGCGAGCCGATCAATCCGGTTCCCCCGAACACCACGATCTTCATCTCAACCCCCGCTAACTGAGACTTCCCATCCGACGGTACGCTCGCCCCGCAAGAAACGTCAGGTATCTTAGGAGTGGGATGGACCACCGTCGCTGGCTGCGCCGCGCGCTGGTGGTGGGCCTGTTGGGCCTGTTCGCCGTCGAGCTGGTGCTGGGCTGGCCGGCGCTGGCCTCGGCGGTGACGCAGGTGCGGGCCCCGCACGGGGGTCCGCTCGCGGCCGCGTTGTTCGCCGCGCTGGCCGCGATGAGTGTCTACGCCCGGATGCAGCGCCACCTGCTGTCGTCGGCCGGCGTGCGGGTGTCGTTGCGCCGGCTCCTGGCGCTGACCTTCGCGGCGCACTCCCTCAACGAGACGCTGCCCGGTGGACCCGCCTTCTCGACCCAGCTCAACTACCAGCAACTGCGCCGCTTCGGTGCCACCCCGGCGATCGCCTCCTGGTGCATCGCCCTGTCCGGCATCCTGTCGACCGCCGCCCTCGGCGTGGTCACCGCACTGGGGGCGGTGGCCGGCCACGGCCGTCCGCCGTGGCTATCGCTGCTCGGCCTGGCCATCACCATGCTCGTCGTCACCGGCGGCGTACGCCGGATCCGCCGCCACCCCGAATCCCTGGTGCCGGTCGTGCGTTCCGTGCTGACGCGGCTCAACCGGGTGCGCCGGCGACCTGCCGACGACGGACTCGAACAGGCGCGCGCCCTGCTCGGCCAGTTGCGCGGTGCCCGGCTCACCCCGGGTCACGCCGTGGCGGCGGCCGCGTACGCCGTGCTCAACTGGTTGTTCGATGCCGGCTGCCTCTGGCTGTGTCTGGCCGCCATCGCGCCCCGGGCGGTCAGCCCCACCGTGCTCCTGCTCGCCTTCTGCGCCGGGATGGCCGCGGGCACTTTGACGATCGTGCCCGGTGGCCTCGGCGTCATCGACAACGCGGTCGTGGTCGGTCTGACCGCCGGCGGACTCGACACCCCGACCGCGATCGCCGCCGTCGTGCTCTACCGGCTCATCACGCTGGGCCTGGTGATCGGTGCCGGCTGGATCGCCTGGCTCGTCATCCGGCGCGATCGGCGGACCGCTTGACCGGCACTGGTAGCGTGGCGCCCCGACGTGACGATCATGGGGGAATCATCGATGCAGCGGACCCGGCTTGTCCTCAGTGGCTTGGCAATCACGGCGTTGCTCGCGATGTCTGCTTGCGACTCGGCGGAATCGCCGGCTCCGGTGCCGTCGAACACCGGTCCGACCACCGCCGCGCCCACCATCTCGGCCAACCCGGCCCCCGACGCGGCCACCGCGAAAGCGTGCGACGACATCAAAAAGGACATCGCCGATAACGCCGACAAGGTGGGCAAGGCCGAGAAGATCGGTCCGCCGGCCGGGCACATCGCGGTCAGTGCCCAGTGGGTCGCCGGCTCGGCCGCGGTCATCGCCCATTCCATCGGCGCCAACGAGCAGGTCAGCGCGGCCGCCGACAAGGTGCAGCAGGAAATGGCGGCGCTGAGCGAGGCCTACAACAAATCCGCCGACGCCAAGCCCAGCAAGAAGAAGCTGGAGGCGGCAATCAAGGAGCTGACCACCGCCTGCTCGGCTACCTGACCGGCGCTTCTCAGGCGTTCTTGAGCTCGCCCCACCCGTGCCAGCGCTCGACCTCGACCCGGGCGACGACGCGGGGACGCACCCGATCCGCGTACGCGCTGCCGGTGTAATGGGTTGCCAGGCGGTCGATTTCCCGCAGTCCGACGTCGTCGATGATGGAGATGACCCGGCCCTGCAGGCTGACGTGGGTATACCAGTCATCGCGCGCCAGCACCGTCAGCGAGACCCGGGGATCGGCGTGCAGGTGCTTGAGCCGGGCCCGCTTCGCATCGAGTCCGAGCAGTACGATTCCGTCGTCCTCGAGCAGATACCAGGTGGCGACGGTGACCGGGCGGCCGTCCGCGGCGACGGTGGCCATGACCGCGGGGTTCGGCTGCCGCAGCAGGTCGACGACCCGCTCCGGCAAGGGTGTAGTTGGCATTGCCCCAGCTTAGAACTCAAGATCGGATCGAGACGATGAGGATCCGCCGGGTAGTCGCGGTCGGTGCGGGGGTCGCCGCGCTGACGGCGGCGTGGTTCGAGGCGACGTACGAGTCCGATGACGGCTTGTGGGCGTCTATGGCGGTGCGTTTGTCCCCTTCGGCGGCCTTGGTGGTGGCGGGTATTGTTCCGCTGCTGCGCCGTTCGTCGGTCACCGTCGCTTTCGTGACGGCGGCCGGCAATCAGGTTTTCCGCACGCGGCCGGCGGCGATCGCGATCTGGTGGCCGGCGGTGGTCGCGGTCGCGCTCACCGCCAACTTCGCGGCTTTCGCGCCGACCACGTGGGAGCCCGGCACCGACCCGGAATGGCAGGTCGACGTCATGCAGGTGGTGTTGACCGCCTTTCTGGGCCTGATGGCCGCGACGGTCGTGGTGGTCTACCTCCGCGGCGTGTGGTTGGGCCGGCCGGCCGTCGAGCTGACCCGCGACGGGGTGCGGGTGCTGGCGCAGTTCGGCTACCGCTACGCGCCGTGGGATGAGGTGCAGCCGGGAACTCCGTTGCGGCCTGTTAAGCGCACAGACAACTTTTCGTTGAGCGTGACCGGGTCCAACCTCGCCCGCTGGTGGGGGATCGCCATCGTCCCGTTCCTCTGGCTCGACATCCACCCGTGGTTCCTGACCGACGCGATCCGTTACTACGTCGCACATCCGGAGCACCGGGCCGCGATCGGGACGGCCGAAGAACACGACCGGCTGCGCCATCTGCTCTCCGAGGCCGCTTCTGTTGGTGGTGCTAGCCACCCGTAGAGCCGGACGCTAGCGTTACTGACTTTCGCGGCGTTAGCCCGTTTGATTGAGCTATGACGATTACGATGGCGCCGCCGCGCCCGACGACTGGCAGCGACTTCGCCATCCTGTCCCGTCGCATCACCGGCGCCGGGCTGATGCAGCGCCGGCCCATCTATTACGTGGCGCGGCTCAGCGTCGTCTCGTTGATGCTGATCGGCGGTTGGACCGCGTTCTTCCTGATCGGCTCGTCGTGGTGGCAGCTTGTCACCGCCGCGTTCCTCGCCGTCACCTTCACCCAGGTCGCCCTGGTGGCGCACGACCTGGCGCACCGCCAGGTGTTCCGCACCAAGCGGCCCAGCGAGATCGCGGGCCGGATCGCCGGCAACCTCGGCGTGGGCATGAGCTACGGCTGGTGGATGGACAAGCACACCCGGCACCACAACAACCCCAACCACGACGACCTCGACCCGGATGTGGCGCCCGAGGTGCTGATCTGGGCCACCGAGTCGGCGCTGGGCCGGCGCGGGCTGAAGGGCTTCATCACCCGGCACCAGGCCGCCCTGTTCTTCCCGCTGCTGACGCTGCTGGCCATCGACCTGAAGGTGTCGAGCATCAAGGCCCTGCGCGCCGGCGTCGTGAAGCACCGCAAGCTGGAGAGCGCCCTGCTGGTCCTGCACGCGATCGGCTACCTGGTGGCGCTGTTCACCGTGCTCTCGCCGCTACAGGCGATCGCCTTCCTGCTGGTGCACCAGGCACTGTTCGGCGTCTACCTCGGCATGACGTTCGCGCCCAACCACAAGGGCATGCCGCACCCGACCGGCGCCGAAGACTATCTGCGCAAGCAGGTGCTGACCTCACGCAACGTACGCGGCGGCTGGCTGACCGACGCGGCGCTGGGCGGGCTCAACTACCAGATCGAGCACCACCTGTTCCCGGGCATGCCGGCACCGAACCTGCGCAAGGCCCAGCCGATCGTCGAGGCACACTGCGCCGAGATCGGCGTGGCGTACGTGCAGACCAGCCTCGTCACGTCCTACCGCCAGGCGCTGGGCTACCTGCACGAGGTGAGCGCACCCGCCCGGGCGGAGCACGCGGCGCGACGCGCGGCCTGACGCCTCAGTCGCGGGCGAGCGCGGCGTGCACGGAGGAGACCGCGCTCGCGCCGTCGCCGACGGCGGTGGCCACCCGTTTCGTCGACCCGGCGCGCAGGTCTCCGGCCGCGAACACCCGGGGAACGCTGGTCTCGAACGGTAGCGGCGCGGTGGGCAGCCGGCTGTCGGTGAGAACGAAGCCGCCGTCGTCTTTCGCCACGCCGGAAAGCCAGCCCGACACCGGGTCGGCGCCGATGAAGCAGAACAGCGCCCGGGAGTCCAGCCGGCCCCGCTCGGTGACGACCGAGTGGAGGGTTTCGCCGCCGGCCAGTTCGCGGACCGTGCTGTTGGGGTGCACCTGGATCAGCGGATGCGCCCGGATCCGGTCGGTCAGGTAGGACGACATCCGGGCGCCGAGGTCGGTGCCGCGGATGATCAGGTCGACCGTCGCGCCGCGCGCGGCGAGGGACAGCGCCGCCTGCCCGGCCGAGTTGGCGCCCCCGACAACGGTCACCGGCTGATTCTCGTAGCCCCGGACGTCAAGCTCCGTGGCCGCGTACCGGATGCAGCCCGATCTTTCGAAGTCTGCCCATTGTGGAATGTCGAGGCGCCGGTAGTGCGCCCCGGTCGCGGCGACAACGGCTCGGCAGTTTATCCGGGTGCCGTCTTCGAGCACGACGGTTGGCCGCTGTGCCACCGCCAGGTCGAGGCCGGCCACCGCGCAGGGCGAGTAGATCCGGACGCCGAACTTGAGCGCCTGGACCATCGCCAAGCGGGTCAGGTGCTCGCCGCTGATCCCCTGCGGGAAGCCGAGGTAGTTTTCGACGCGGGCGCTCTTGGCGGCCTGGCCGCCGAGCCCGGTGCGGTCGAGCAGGACCGTGTTGAGGCCCTCGGACGCGCCGTAGACCGCGGCCGCGAGACCCGCCGGACCGGCACCCACGACGACGAGATCGATCGTGTTCCCGTCTGGCCGGTAGGTGAGGCCGAGCGCCTCGGCGATGGCTCTGGGTGTGGCGCGGCGCAGCGCCGTACCGTTGAAAATCGCCGCAGGCAGGTCGTCGTGGCTCAGCTCGGCCAGCCGCATCAGCGAGCCCCCGGAGTCGGAGGCCGCGTCGAGCCAGGCGTGCGGCAGCAGCAGTTGGGTCACGTAGGTGCGCAGCTCCAGCGTCTCGGCGGCATCCCGTTGGCCGACCAACTCCAAGGCGTTGCCGGCCGCGTCGCCGATGACCTCGCGCCGTTCGCGGAACGCCTCGATCAGGATGTCGGCGATGTCGACCTGCTCCGCGAGGGCCCGGCGCAACATCGGCGCCCCGATCCGGACGACCTCCCCGCCGGTCACCACCCGGCAGGTGAGGTAGACATGCTGACCGGTCAACAGGTTGAGCTCGCCCAGGAAGTCTCCGGGGACACCGCGGTAGATCAACCGCTCCGGCTCGATCACCGTGGCGTTGCGGACGATGTCGACGGTCGCCGACCGGAGCAGGAAGAAGTCGTAGGAGTCGTCGCCGGTGGTGAACAGATCCCGCCCGGCCTCGGCCTGCTCGACCTCGCCGTAGCCGGCGAGCCGGCGGAACTGCTCGTCGTCGAGGACCAGACCGCGCCGCCCCACACCGTCGTTCACGTGGTTCCCTCGCGTAGTTGACGAGCACTGAACGAAGTCGGGCCCGCGTTCCGTTGGTATCAAGAGCGTCGATCTACCGTGCGCTCATGAACTATAAACCCGCGGGAATCCGGCCCCAGCCGACCGCAGCCGCCCTGAAACTTGGTCTGTGGATCCATGTGCTCAGCTACATCGTCGGCAATCTGGTTCAGATCGTGTTGTGGTGGATCCTGACCCCGGACATCTTCTTCTGGCCGCTCTGGTCGATCGTCGGCTGGGGCATCGGGCTGGGATTCCACGTCTGGGGTGTCCGCCGCTTCGCCGCGTCCCCCTAATGGCTGAATCACGGACTCAATCGGATGATTCCGGCTAAGTGGGCATATCGCCTGCGAAGAATCGTCGTTGCCATGTGTTCGTCCCAGCGGATCGCGGATGCGCGCCACGTGGCAACGACTCCGGAAGGTCCTTCATGTACGTTCGCCACCTGCTGGCCGCGACAGTCGTCTTGGGAAGCGTCGCCCTGGCCCAGCCCGCTGCCGCGTCCGCACGCGCCTTTGTGCCGTGCAACGCGGCCGCACTGCAAACCGCGGTCGTCGCGGCCAACACGGCCGGTGGGGGCACGCTCGACCTCAGCCCCGCCTGCACCTACACCCTCACCACACCGGCCGTCGGAGACAACGGCCTGGCGGTCATCACCACACCGATCCGGATCAACGGCAACCTCGCAACGATCACCCGTGCGACGTCGGCCGCCGATTTCCGCTTCTTCGAGGTCGGTGGAACCGGCAACCTCACGCTGAACGCGGTGAAGCTGAGCAACGGCCGCGCGATCAACGGTGGCGCGATCCAGGTCAGCACCGCCGGCGCCCGCCTGACACTGGTCGGCAGCACCGTCACCGGCAACACGGCCACGGCCGTCGGTGGCGGCGGGATCCTCAACTTCGGCACGGCGGAGATCAACGGCAGCACGCTCCGCAACAACACCGGGTTTCTGGGCGGCGCGTTCAACTCCCAGGCGAACAGCACGACCACGTTCAAGAACAGCACGGTGAGCGGCAATCACGGCGTCGTCGGGGGCGGTCTCGGCATCCTGGGCACCGTCACCTTGAACGGCACCCGGATCGCGAGCAACGATGCGACCGGATCGGGCGCGTTCGGCGGGGGAGTGGCCAACGGCGGCACCCTGACGGTGACCGGCGGCCTGACCCACGACAACGTGGCCAACGGCGCCAACGCACACGGTGGCGGTCTCTACAACCAGGGCACGCTGAAGGTCACCAGCAACGTGCTCTCCGGCAACGCGGCGACGGGCACCAACGCCCGCGGCGGCGCCATCTACATCGAGGGCGGCGGCAGCACCCTGGAGAAGCTCACGATCCTCGCCAACCGGGCGACCGGAACCGACGCCACCGGCGGCGCCATCTTCCGCCAGTCCGGGGCGGTCCTTTACGCCGGCAATACCCTGGCCGGCAACAAGCCCAACAACTGCGGCAACCCGAGCACGGTTGCCGGTTGCGCGTAGCCGCACATCGCGCGGGCCTGCCCGGGTCTCGTTCATCGGGCAGGCCCGCCTCTTTATATTTTGCCCCGTTACCTCCCGTTTCCGATTTCGTTGCTCCGGTCAGCAGCTCTCTCTGCCGCTTGACGTAAACGGGGGAAACGATGGGATTTTTCCGGCGAGCATCAACAACCGCGTTGCTGGCACTCGCGCTCGTGGGCCTGGCCAGCCTCGGCCCGGCAGCCGCCGACGCGGCGGCGGCCGCCCCACCCGGCCCGACACCGACCGACGTGCCGGCGCCGATCGTGGGGATCGACTCGGTCTCTCCACTGAGCGGCCCGGCCCGGGGCGGCTTCGTCATCACCGTGACGGGGGTCGGCTTCGCGCCGGACCAGACCACGGTGCGGCTCTGCGACATCGACGTGCCACCCGCTGACGTCTCGGTCAACGGCGCCGGCAACGTGCTGACGTTCACCGCTCCGCCGTGCACGGCCGGGCGGACCCAGCTCGTCGTGAGCACGCCGACGGGCTCGTCGTCCACGGTCTACCGCTACGAGTCCGAGGACACCCTCCCGGTCACCGGCGCCCCGGTCTGGCTACCACTCGCGACGGGCTCGGTGCTGAGCCTGACCGGCGGCTTCCTGCTGTTCCTGACCCGCCGCAGGTCACCTCGACGCACCTACTGCTGATCTGGACCGGCGCACAGCGGCGAGGCGTGCCCTCGCCGCTGTGCACCCCGGCCTCAGATCAGTGACCTCGGATTCGAGATAGCCACCAACTGCCACTGCGGCCTCGGCGTCATTGGTGCTCCGTCGATCAAAGGCTTTGCCTGCTGGTCGTCGGAGACGACAGCTCTTCGGGTCCGTCAACCCAATTGCGAATCGACGGAGACAGGCGGCCGTTGCGCACGGCTCCATCAGGCTCTGCGGCGACAACGACGAACGCGGTCAACAGTTGCCCGACAGGCCTCCCCCCTGCTGGCACTCTCCGCTCCGCGAGCACGATCCTGCGATCTCGAGCCGACAGGAACACGAACTCCTCGTATGGCGTCATGTCCAGAAAGCGCAGACGGGCGATTCTGCCGATGATTAGCCTGACGAACATGTCATCGCTGGAGCCGGCAGGTCGATAGTTTTTCTTGTCACCCCGCCGGGTGAACTTTGCCACCGGCTCAGTCCCGAGAGCGAGCTCTCGATGCAGGTGACGGCGCGCTGCCGCCAGCTCATCTGGCGAGGCTCGCCCAGCGACCATGACCCCGTGCGCGTATCCCATGCCGTGGGTGCTGGAAGCGTTGTAATTAATAGTCCGGAAGACCTCTGCAAGCGCCTGATTGAGATCTAGCGGCGGTGGCGACGACGGGGATCCATAGTTGATGTCAAAGTGGTATCGCTCTTCGCTCTCCACAAGAGACTGCCCTTCACGAATGGAGTCCGTTCTCAACCTGTGCTCGTCGATCACCCGCTGACCATGGCACCTATGAGCGCGAAGAACAGGCAGGCGCCGCCTACGGTGGCTGCGGGAACTGCCCAGCTAGCACCGAAGATCCAGGCGACGAGAGCGATCCCTAGAGAAAGTAGCCCGGCGGCGACAAGGACTCCTTGCAACTTTGCGGCCAAGCCACCGATCAACGCGCCAATGACGAGCACCAGGACCACGGCCAAGAATCCGAGGACAACCTTGCCGATCACGCCAAGTCGATCCCCGGGTGTCTGCGCCCCCAATGAAACGATCATTTCCATGAACGTGACCCCAGACCAAGACGGGATAGCAGGAACCTCTGAGCGTTCTTAAAGTACGGGATCGGGCACCGACGTAAAACCTCGAAGTTGCCTGCGGTTACCACGAAAGAGTGCCAAGAACAACATGGGCAAGCGCCACTATCCCGCCTTTGATCAATGCGTGGCGGATCTGCCGCGACCGAGGCGCCTATTTCGCTATGCCGTGCTGTGCGAAACGTGCGTCGGCGGCGGGTCGTGGCGAGTGACGGACCTGGCCGGCATTCGAACTACCGAGCGGCCCGCGGTGTCGAGTCGCGGACGATCACCTGAGTCGGCAGGACGATGTGGCGGCTGGTCAAAGGCTCGTCGCCGAGCATGGCGAAGAGCATGTGCGCCGCCGCGTGCCCGGTCTCCTGTAACGGCATGCGCACGGTCGTCAGCGCCGGCTGTGTGTGCGCGGCCAGCGACCGATCGTCGAACCCGCTGATC
This sequence comes from Asanoa ferruginea, assembly GCF_003387075.1. NCBI lineage: Bacteria > Bacillati > Actinomycetota > Actinomycetes > Micromonosporales > Micromonosporaceae > Asanoa > Asanoa ferruginea. Next base: position 7,248,966 of record NZ_QUMQ01000001.1, on the reverse strand, counting down.
GCGACGTCGTCCGGCACCGACAGCCCCAGCGTGCGGGCGGTCTCGAGGACGCCCGCCGCGATCGTGTCCGACGCGCAGACAATCGCATCGGGACGGTTGGGACCGCGCAGCAGGTCGAGGGCCACCGCGGCGGCCGCGGCCGTGTCGAACGGGACCGACACTTCGCGGGCGCCCGGGATGCCCGCCGCCTTCACCGCCGACCAGAAGCCCGTCGAGCGGAGTTTGCACGCCGACACGTGGGTAGGGCCGTTGAGCAGCACGAGTGAGCGCCGGCCGCCGGAGATCATCAGCTGAGTCAGCTCCGTGGCCGCCGCGTCGTGGGTGCAGTCGACCCAGCCCACGCCCGGGAGTTTGCTGCGGTGGCCGATCAGCACCGTTGGGGCGCCGAGGCCTACCAACTGCTTGATGATCGGGTCTCGGGCGCCGGCTGCCGGCAGGACCACGCCGTCGACGCGGCGGCGGCTTACCGTGTCGAGCACGTGTGCAGACTTCTGGCCTGACATCGTCAGCAGCAGCAGGTCGTAGCCTGCCCGCTCGGCCGCGTCGCCCAACGCGCCCAGTAACGCCGGGTAGACCGGGTGTAGCACTACCTCCGACGCGTGCAGCGGGAACAGCACGCCCAGCGTGCGGCTGCGGCCCGTCGAGAGTTGGCGTGCCGTTGGGTCCACCCGGAAGCCGTGCTCCGCGATGACGGCCGAGATCCGGTCGCGGGTCGCGGCGCCGACGCCTGGTTGGCCGTTCATCGCGCGGGAGACCGTCCCGGCCGAGACGCCGGCCAGGGCGGCGATGTCGCGGATGGTCAGTCTGTCGTTCTTCGCTGCGGTCACGCCGGCTCGACCTCCAAGATCCACGCAACCGGTTGCGCTGTTGCGGCGCAACGCTACCAGGCGGCTTCGAGAAATCTTCTCGTAACCTCTTGTGCCCATCTCACCGTCGGGCCCAAGATTACGCAACCGGTTGCGTAAACCGGTTGCGTACCCCCGGGGGTTAAGGAGAAAGTCTGTGTCTGACCTGGGCATCGGCATCGTCGGCCTGCACAACCACTACCACGCCTACCCGTTCGCCGACTATCTGCGCCGCGGGCTGCCGGGCCTGCGCCTGGTCGGCGTGGCCGACGAGCGCGCCGACCTGGCCAAGGAGTTCGCCGCCGACTACACCGACGGCGTCTGGACCGCCGACTACGCCGACCTGATCCGCCGCGACGACGTCGACGCGGTGATCATCACGTCCTACACGTCGGCACATGCCGACCACGTCGAACTGGCCGCCGCCGCGGGCAAGCCCGTGCTGCTCGATAAGCCGATCGCCACCACGATGGCCGACGCGCGCCGCATCGTAGACGCCGCCGAGCGCGTCCCGGTCATGATGGCCTACCTGCTGCGCTACCTGCCGGTCTACCGCCAGGCGCTGGACGCGGTCCGCGAGGGCGCGGTCGGCGACCTCGTCTCCGGCTTCTACTCGATCCGCTTCCCGGTCGGCGCGATCACCGACTCACCCAAAACCCAGGACCAGGGTTGGTACGCCGACCCCGTCCGCGGCGGCGGCGGCGGTTTCCTCGACCACGGCGTGCACTTCACCGACTTCTTCCGCTGGTTCTTCGGCGCCGAAGCAGTCAACGTGACGGGCCAGATCGGCACGCTGACCTACAAGCAACTCGGCGTCGAGGACTACGGCATCGCCACGTACACATTGGACACCGGCGCGATCGTCACCGTGGAGAGCACCTGGCACGCCGCCGACTACTTCGGCCCGCTCGCCTCCCCGGACCACGCCGAGCTCAGCGGGACCCGGGGCGAGATCGCGCTGCACTACCAGAAGAGCCCGCAGACCGAGATCCAGGGCATCGACCCGCCCTGGCTGGGCCGCCGCTACATCGACCTGGTCGGCGAGGAGCGCTACGAGGCGTGCTACCGCGACCTCCTGCTCGCCTTCCGCGACTGGGTCAACGGTGGAGAGCAAAAGGATCTCCCCACCGCGTACGACGGCCTCAAAGCCCTGGAAATGATCATCGGCGCCTACCAGGCCGCCGAGACCGGCACCCGCGTGACGTTCCCGCTGGAGACCCGATGAGCGCCCGCCGCGAACCCAGCCCGAGTCGGACCGCGCGAAGCGAGGCACGAGCATGACCGTCAACATCGCCGTCGTCGGCACCGGCCGGATCGCCCGCGTACATGCCGAGGCATACAAGCATGTCAGCGGCGGCCGCCTGACCACCTGCACCGACCCGATCAACACCGCGGCGGAAGCCTTCGCGACCGACTACGGCCTCACGATCGCCCCAGACCTCGACGCCATCCTCGCCGACGACACCGTCGACGCGGTCCTGCTCGCGAGCCCCAACGCCGTGCACGCCGACCAGACCATCGCCGCCCTGAAAGCGGGCAAGCACGTCTTCTGCCAGAAGCCGATCAGCCTGACCCTGGCCGACGCCGACCGGGTCGTCGAGGCCGCGGCCAACAGCGACCGCATCCTGCAACACGGCTTCATGCTGCGCTTCACCCCACCACTGCCGGGCCTCAAACAGCGGATCGCCAGCGGCGAGTTGGGCGAGCCGATCGCCTCCCGCGCCGCCGTCTTCGGCTGGGAACCGACCAACGACTGGTTCTACGACCCGGCCCAGGGCGGCGGCGTCATCCTCGACACCCTCGTGCACTTCGGCGACCTCGTGCAATGGCTCTTCGGCCCGGCGACCACGGTCTACACGGCCGGCGGCGCCTACGTGCTCGAGGGCGCCAAGCGCCACCGCAGCCCCGACAACGCGACCGTCACCGTCACCCACGACACCGGTGTGGTCACCAGCATGTATGTCACCTGGACGGCGGGCCACGGCAACTTCACCATCGAGGCGTACGGCAGCGCCGGCGAAGCGGCCGTCGACCTCGTGCAGGCCCAGGCGATGCGCACGTTCGACAAGACCACCGGCTGGGGCTACCCCGACCTGCTCTGGGACTACGGCTACCAGGGCGAGCAGCAGTATTTCGTCGACCGCATCGCCGGCCGGGTCGACGGCTCCCAGGCCGCGACCCCGCGCCAGGCCCGCGACGCCCTCTCTCTGGTGCTGGCCGCCCAGCGCTCGCTCGACGAGGGCACGGCGGTGAAGCCATGATCGGCGTGAGCGTCATCGGTGCCGGCTTCTGGGCGCGCGAGATGCACCTGCCCGCCCTGGCCCAGTTCCCCGGCGTCAAGATCACCAGCGTGGTCGCCACGAGCCAGGAGTCGGCCGAGCGGGCCGCCGGCCCCTACAAAACCAAGGCGTTGACCGACATCGCCGCAGCCGCAGCCGACCCTGACACCGACGTGCTCGACATCGTCGCACCGCCGGACATCCACCTCCCGGCGGTCGAGATCGCCGCGGCGCACGGCAAGCACGCCATCTGCATCAAGCCACTGGCCCGCAACCTCGACGAGGCCGACCGCATGCTCGCCGCCGTCGAGGCCGCCGGCACCCGGCTGTTCTACGCCGAGAACGTCCCGTTCATCCCGGCACTGCACGAGGCCCGCAAGGCCGTCGACGCCGGCGAGATCGGCGAGGTGTTCCGGGTCAAGGCCTGCGAGGGCATCGGCCAGCCACACTCACCGTGGTTCTTCGACCCCGAAAGGTCCGGCGGCGGCGCGATCCTCGACATGGCCGTGCACAGCCTGGAGTTCTGCCGCTTCTTCGCCCAATCACAACCATCCACTGTGTACGCCGAAGCCGGCACCTTCGTACACCAGAAGCGAACGACGGCCGAGGACACCGCCGTGCTGACCGTCCGGTTCGCCAACGGCGTCATCGGCCAGTGTGAAGACAGCTGGAGCCTGGCCGGCGCGATGGACTCCCGCTTCGAGATCTTCGGCACCGAGGGCCGGATCCTCGTCGACAACCTCCACCGCCAGCCGCTCCAGGTGGTCAACCAACACGCCGGCTGGTCGTACCCCCTGCCGATCGCGGGCCTGGTCGCCGACGGACATCTCGCGATGCTCGGACATTTCCTCGACTGCCTGCGCAGCGGAGCGCCGTCGCTCAGCGACGGCCACGTCGGCCGCGACGTGCTCGCCGTGGTCGACGCCGCATACCGATCCGTGGCCAGCGGCCGCCGGGAAGAGATCAAGGAGACGACACGATGACCGACCTGCGGATTGGCATGGTCAGTTGGGCCCACGTGCACGCCGAGTTCCGGGCCAAAGCCATCAGCGAGATCCCCGGCGCCCGGATCGTCGCGATCAGCGACGACGACCAGGATCGCGGCAGGGCGGCCGCCGCCCGGCACGGCGTCGACACGTTCGTCGAAGACTGGCGCGACCTGGTCACCCGCGACGACGTCGACATCGTGATGGTGCACTCGGAGAACAGCCGCCACGCGGAGCAGGTGGTCGCCGCGGCCGAGGCAGGCAAGCACGTGTTCTGCGAGAAGCCGATCGCCACGACCGTGGCGGACGCGACCGCGATGGCCGAGGCCGTGCGAAAAGCGGGCGTCGACGGCACCGCCGCCTTCGTCAGTCGATTCTCCAAGGAGGCCGACCGGGCCAAGAAGATCGTCGACTCCGGCGTGCTCGGCCGGGTGCTGCTGACCCGTGGCTTCATCGGCCTGGCCGGCATCGCGGAGATCGGCTGCCCGCCGGACATGACCGCCTGGATGAACGACCCGGTGCTCGGCGGTGGCGGCGCCTGGATCGACGAGGGCTCGCACGGCATCGACCTGCTGCGCTGGCTGGTCGGTGAGATCACCGAGGTGTCGGCGTTCACCGCCAACCGGCACAAGCCCGACCTCGATGGTGAGGACATCGCCGTGGCGCTGCTGCGCTACGCCGACGGCGGGCTCGGCGAGATCGGCACCGTCTGGAGCCTGTCCGCCGACATCGGGATGCGCAACAACCTGGAGATCTACGGCACGGACGGCACGCTCGTCATGCGGGCGACCGACCCGTTCCCGCGGGTCGAGGTCTACCGGTCGGGCGACGATCCGCTCTACCGCGGCTGGACGACACCGCACATCGAGGCGGACGCCACGGAGCCCCACGACTACGGCTCCTGGCCGCCGCACACCCACCACTACAAGCGCGAGGTCGCCTCCTACCTGCATCGGGCAGCGGCCGGCCTGCGTCCCTTCGGACCCACCCTCGACGACGGTCTGGCCTGCCTGCGGGTCATCGCCGCCGGCTACGAATCTGCTGGTAAAGGCGGCGGAGCAGTAGCAACGCTTGATCAATAACCGCTAACTTGGCCCCGGAAGGAGATTCGGATATGGCAAGACCACAGCGACAGGTCCGGCGCTGGTCCGGATTCGCGATCGCCCTGGTCGTCGCTTCGGCGGTAGTCGCGTGCAGCGGCGGCACCGGCGGATCGGGCGGCTCCGGCGACGGCGACCCGAACGCCGCTCCGGCCAGCGCCGGCGGCCCGATGGGTCGCTTCCCCGACGACAAGCTCGTGCTGTCCCGCTGGGCCGGCGATCCCTGGACCAGCGGCCAGAAGGACGCGGCGGCCGCCTGGGCGAAGGACACCGGCGGCTCGCTCGACCTCGACGCCGTCCCCTACGAGAACCTCCACGACAAGCAGGCGCTGGCGCTCGCGGGCGCCGGCGGCTACGACATCCTCTACGTGCACCCGAGCTGGTTCGGTGAGTTCGCCAAGGCCGGCTATCTCGCCCCGATCGACGACAAGCTGGCCGACCCGAAGCGCAACCCGGGCGGGTTCTCGGCCGACTCCTTCCTCCCGAACGTGCTCGCGCAGGGCAAATACGACGGCAAGCAATACTGTCTGCCCGACTTCGTCTCGACCACCGTGCTCGCCTACCGCAAGGACGTGTTCGAGAAGAACGGCCTGAAGCCGCCGACCACCCTCGACGAGGTCGCCGCCGACGCGGCCACGCTCAACGGCAAAGACGGGATGGCCGGCATCGCCCTGCCCGGCAAGCGTGGGGGAGCGGTCGCCGACGTGATGGGCTCGCTGCTCACCGCGCAGGGCAACTGGTGGTTCGGTGCCGACGGCAAGACCACGCTCGACAAGAGCGCGGCGGCCAACGCGGTCCGGTTCTACGTGCAGGCCGCGAAGAACGCGCCCAGCGGCGTGCTCAACTTCCACGTCGACGAGGCGTCGACCGCGGCGGCGCAGGGCAAGGCCGCGATGATCATCAGCACCACGCCGTCGCTCCAGGCGCTGGAAGACCCGGCCAAGTCGTCGACGGCCGGCAAGTGGGGCTACGCCCCGCTCGCCTTCACCGCTGACAAGCCGGCCGGCGAGCTCATCTACTGGAACTGGTGCATCGCCGCGAAGTCGACGCAGCAGGACGCCGCTTATTCCTTCCTCCAGTGGTACACCAGCGGCGAGCAGCAGGCGAAGGTCGCGATCGCGGCGGCCACCGGCGGGGCGACCAAGGACTTCTACACCAACCCCGACGTCGCCGCGAAGCTGCCGTTCCTCGACGCGATGAACAAGGCCCTGACCACCTCCAACCCGCAGCCGAGCGTAGCGGCCTGGCCGAAGGCCCAGGACCAGATCGAGCTGGCGGTGCAGGAGGCGATCCAGGGCAAGAAGTCTCCCGAACAGGCCGCCGACGCGATGTATCAGGCCGTGTCGTCGGCGCTTGGTGGGTGATCGACGGGTGGACACCCTGACGCGGCCCGGGCCGGTGGACTCACCGGTCCGGGCCGGGCCCCGGCGCCGCGGGCGCCACGGCCGCCGGCTCGGCTACGGCATGCTCACGCCATCGCTGGTGGTGCTCGCCGTGCTGATCATCCTGCCGCTGGCGTACTCCCTGGTGCTCTCGCTCTTCTCCTGGAAGCTGACCGACCTCAACCTGCCCAAACCGTTCGTCGGGTTCGACAACTACACGCGGATCCTGCACGACGCGACGGTCGGCCGGGCGCTGGTCAACACCGTGATCTACGTGGTCGGCGCGATCAGCGTCGAACTCGTCCTCGGCTTCGTGGTCGCGGCGGCGCTGTTCGAGATGACCAGGGGCCGCAAGCTCGCCAACGCGCTCATCCTGCTCCCGATGATCATCGCGCCGGTCGTCACCGCCCTGCTCTGGCGCTACCTGCTCGATCCCCAGTTCGGCCTGGTCACCCAGCTCAGCGACGCGGTCGGGCTGCCGAGCGGGATCGGCTGGTTCGGCTCGTCGGGCCTGGCCCTACCCTCGCTGATCGCGGTCGACGTCTGGCAGTGGACGCCGTTCGTCGTGCTGGTGATGCACGCCGGCATGCTGTCGATCAACGAGGAACAGTTCGAGGCGGCCCGCGTCGACGGCGCCGGCCACCTGCGGATCCTGCGCAGCATCGTGCTCCCCGCGATCGTGCCGCAGATCCTGTTGATCCTGCTGTTCCGCACGATGGACACCTACCGGATCTTCGACACGGTCTTCGTGCTCACCAAGGGCGGCCCCGGCCTGTCCACGGAGACGATCGGCCTCTACACCTACCGCACGGGCTTCTCTTACTTCGACATGGGGTACGCGATGGCGCTGAGCGTTTTCATCCTGCTCACCGTGCTGGTGATCTCGGCGTTCTACATCCGGCTGCTGCGCCGGCGGGAGGCGCTGTGAAACGGTGGACCGTCGCGAGCTACACGATCGTCGTCGTCTTCCTGCTCGTCGTGCTGGTGCCGATCGCGGCCGTGGTGGTCAACTCGCTCAAGGTGCCGGCCGACATCTTCACGCCGTCGCTGAAGCTGGCCTTCACCCCGACGTTCGACAACTACGCCAAGGTGCTCGGCGACCTGCACTTCCAGACGTTCCTGATGAACAGCACGCTGGTGGCGCTCGGCAGCACGGCGCTGTCGCTGGCGGTCGGCGTGCCGGCCGCCTACGCGCTGGCCCGCCTGCCGATCCGCGGTCGCGAACTGTGGGCCGGCGGCATCCTGTTCACCCGGATGGTGCCCGCGGTCGCCCTCGTCGTGCCCATGTATGTGATCTTCCAGCGCACCGAGTTGCTCGGCACCTACTTCGCGCTGATCGCCGCGCACACCACCTTCAACCTGCCGATCGTGATCTGGATGATGCGCTCGTTCTTCGAGGAACTCCCGCCCGACCTGGAGGAGGCCGCGCTCGTGGACGGCTCGGGCCGGTTCGGCGCCTTCTGGCGCGTGGCCCTGCCGCTGACCGCGCCCGGCCTCGCCGCCACCGCCGTGCTCTGCCTGCTCTTCTCCTGGAACGAGTTCCTCTTCGCCCTGGTCCTGTCGGGGCGCGACACCCAGACTGTGCCGATCGGGGTGGCCAGCTTCATCGGCACCGTCTCGGTCGACTGGGGCGGCAGCTCCGCCGCGGCCGTGCTCGCACTGGTGCCGGTCTTCCTCCTCGGCCTCGTCGCCCAACGCTTCCTGGTCCGCGGCCTCACGTTCGGGGCGGTGAAGGGATGATCATCGGCGCCCAGTATTACCGTCCCCCGAACCCGCCCCACGAAGACTGGGACCGCGACCTGGAGCGGATGCGGGCGGCCGGCTTCGACACCGTCAAGCTGTGGGCCTGCTGGTCGTGGATGCAGCCCACGCCCGACGCGATCGACTTCGCCGACCTGGACCGGCTTTTCGACCTCGCGCACCGCCACGGCCTCGGCGTGGTCGTCAACACGATCCTGGAGAACGTGCCCTACTGGCTGGCCGCTTTACATCCCGCGGCGCACTACCACGACCACGAGCAGCGTCCGGTGCGGCTGACCGCCGCGATGAACACCCCCGGCGGCGGCTGGCCCGGCCTCTGTTTCGACAACCCCGCCGTGTGGGAGGCCGCCGCGTCGTTCCTCACCGCCGTGGTCGAGCGCTATCGCGCGCATCCCGCCCTGCGCGTGTGGGACGTCTGGAACGAGCCCCACCTCGAGCCCGCGTCCTACTTCCCGGACCGCCTCTACTGCTATTGCGACGCCTCGGTGGCCACGTTCGTCGCCGGCCTGCGCGCGTCCTACGGGTCTCTCGACGCGCTCAACGACGCGTGGTCGCGGCGCTTCTCCTCGTGGGACCAGGTCGAGCCGCCGCGGCTCTTCGAAGCGGTGCCCGACATGATCGACTGGCGATCGCACTGGTTCCGCAACCTGGCGGGCTGGCTCGACCGCCGCTGCGCCGTGGTGCGCGCCGCCGACCCCGCCCACCCGGTGATGACCCACGTGGCGCTGAGCGGCTTCACCGGGCAGCTCGCGACCCACACGCTCGACGAGTACACGCTGACCTCGCCGATTGACGTCTTCGGCACCTCCAGCTTCCCGACCTGGCTGATGGCCGACGACCACGTCGAGCACCTGTTCAACCTGGACACCGCGCGCGGTGCCGCCGACGGGAAGCCCTTCTGGCAGGCCGAGTTGCAGGGCGGCCGCGGGCGGCGCGACGGGCGGCGCAGCACGCCGCACCCGGTGCCGTCGACGGTCGCGTTGTGGATGTGGAACGCGCTCGCGGCCGGTGCTTCCGGGGTGGTGTTCTGGCAGTGGCGGCCGGAACTGCTCGGCCCCGAGTCGCCCGGTTATGGGCTGTGCGCTCCGGAGGGCAGCGTGACCACGCGGGTGGCGGCGGCCAGCGACTTCGCCGCCGCGGTGCGGGACCTCGACGGTGCCGTTGCCGAGCCCGGGTCGGTCGGCCTGCTGGTGTCCCGAGAGTCGGCACTGCACGCGTTCGCGACGGACCGCTCGATGTCGCTCTACCGCGACGCCATCCTGGGCGCCTACCGGCTGCTGCTCGACGCGGACCTGCCCATCGAGATCCTGCACGCCGACCGGGTCGCCGCAGACGGGGTGCCAGCCCACATCCGGTCCCTCTATTGGCCGATGCCGTCGGTCGTCACTGTGGAGTTGGGCTCGTCGTTGGCGGACTTTGTCCATCATGGAGGGACGCTGGTGTCGGAGGCCGCCCCGGGCGAGCACGACCAGCTGGGCCGGCGCCGGCCGACGGTGCCCGGCGCGGGCATGGCGGAGCTCTTCGGGGCGCGCCAGGTCGATGCCGACATCGTCACGTCGGTCGAGGTGGGCGGGCTGACGGGGACGTGGCAGCGCGAGACCCTGGCGGTGGCCGACGGCACGGTCGTCGCGACGTTCTCCGACGGCACACCGGGCATCGTGCGCAAGAGCGGCGCGGTGCTGGTCGCCACCTACCCATCACTGTCCTATGCCACCACGGCCGACGCCGACACGCGGTCGGCGCTGCTCGCCCTGCTCGCGCCCGAACGCCACCGCACCCTCACCTGGGACCTCCCCGGGCCCGGGCTGCTCCACCGCGTGCTGACCACACCCGACGGCGGCCGCGTCGTCGTGGCGGTCAACTGGACCAACGAAGAGCAGAAAGCGGTGCTGGGCGGCGCGGGCGTCACGGTGCCGGCCCGCACGGGAACCCTGTTTCCGATGGTGTCCTCTGTTGAAGCTGCGCCCCCTTCCCCACGCATCTAAGCTGGCGGATTTCCCACCCTCGGGAGAAACCTTAACCGGGGGGTACGACATGACTGCCATGATCGAACTGGAGGCTCTCGCCCGCGAAGTGACCGGTCCGGTGGTGGTGCCGGGCGACGACGGCTACGCCGCGGAAGCCGCGACGTGGAACCTGGCCGTGATCCAACGCCCGGCCGTCGCCGTCGGCGCGACCTCGGCCGCCGACGTGCGGGCCGCCGTCCGGTTCGCCGCCGAAAACGACCTGCCGATCACGGTCGTCGCCACCGGACACGGCACCGTGCTCGACTCCGACGGCGGGCTCCTGCTCAACGTACGGCGGATGAACGACATCCGGATCGACACGGCAGAGCGCACGGCGACGATCGGCGCGACGGTCGAGGCGCAGGCACTGGTCGAGGCCGCCGCCGAGGTGGGCCTGGCGCCGCTGGCCGGCTCGTCTCCCAACGTCGGGGTCGTCGGTTACACGCTCGGCGGCGGGCTGAGCCCGACCCTCGGCCGCACCTACGGTTACTCAGCCGACCACGTGCGGGCATTCGAGATCGTCACGGCCGACGGCGAGCAGCGCCAGGTCGACCCGGAACACGAGCCGGACCTGTTCTGGGCCGTCCGCGGCGGCGACGGCAACTTCGGCGTGGTCACCTCGCTGACCGTCGACCTGCTGCCGATCACCCGGCTCTACGGCGGCGGCATGTACTTCGCCGGGGAATACACCCCGCACGTGGTCGAGGCCTGCCGCCAGTTGACCGCCACGGCCCCGGAGGCGCTCACCGCGTCGATGGGTTTCCTGCGGTTGCCGCCGGCGCCGTTCATCCCGGAACCGCTGCGCGGCCGGTTCAGCGTCCACGTGCGATTCGCCTACCTGGGCTCGGCCGACGACGGCAAGCGGTTCGCCGCCGACCTGCGGGTGACCGCGCCCACCCTGGTCGACACGGTGGCGGAGATGCCGTTCACCGCGATCCCGGGCATCCACGCGGACCCGGTCGATCCACTGCCGGCGTACGAGACGACAGCCCTGCTCCGCGACTTCCCGCCGGAGGCAGCGGACGCCATGATCACGGCGGCCGGCCCCGCGGTCGACACGCCCGCGCAGGTGGTCGAGCTTCGACCGCTCGGCGGCGCGCTCGCCCGGCAACCGGAGGTGCCCAACGCCGTCGGCACCCGCGACGCCGGATTCCAGTTCCTGGCCGGCGCCACCGGGGAGATCGGCGCCGCGGAGGACGTCCGCCCGCCGCTGACCGCGATCGTCGACGCCATGACCCCGTGGATGACCGGCCGCGCGATGGCCAACTTCATCGGCGTCTACGACACGACCCCGGAAACGGTCCGCCGTGCCTTCGAGCCGGCGACCTACGACCGGCTCGCCCGGATCAAGCGCGCCTACGACCCGACCAACCTGTTCCGGCCCAGCCACAACATCCCGCCGGCATAGGCCGCCGCCAGCGGTTTGACCTTGACACGGTGGCAAGGGGTTCACTGTGGCCAAGGAGGTGGTCCGGATGACCATGGCGAAAACAGACACGGGAGCACTCCGCGGGCTGGCGAACAGTAGCGAGTCGGTCCGGCTCCAGGCAGCGCTGGCGATCGGCACGAACCCGGACCCCGCGTTCGTCGACCCACTCGTCGAACGCTGCGCGATCGAGCCGGACTTCTTCGTGCGCGACATGCTCACCTGGGCGCTCACCCGGCACCCGGCGTCGGTGACGGTCCCGAAGCTCATGGCGGAACTCAGCGAAGAGCGGGCCCAGGCCCGCAGCCAGGCGCTGCACACGCTGTCCAAGATCGGGGATCGGCAGGCGTGGCCGGCGATCACCCACGCGCTGCTGACCGACGCCGACGACGAGGTGGCGCGGAGCGCCTGGCGGGCCGCCGTCCTGCTCGTACCCGAAAATGAAGTGGAAGATCTGATCACCGTGCTGGCGAGCCAACTCGGACGCGGCGGCCGGGAGACGTGGTTGAGCCTGAGCCGCGCGCTGGTCGCGCTCGGCGACGCGATCCTGCCGACGCTGCGCGCCGCCGCGACGAACGCTGACCGGCGACGGCACGCGGCCGCCACCGAACGGATGTTGCGCGACCCGGATGGCAGGCAGGGGTGACAAGAGCGTGTTGATCGGTGACGTGGCCCGGCGGTCGGGGGTCAGCGCCCGCATGCTGCGGCATTACGAGGCGCTGGGCCTGGTGCGGCCGGCGGACCGCACCGGGGCCGGCTACCGCGAATACTCCAGCGACGACATCCGGCGGATCTTCCACATCGAGAGCCTGCGGTCCCTGGGGCTGTCGCTGCGTGAGGTCGGGCGTGCGCTCGACGACCCCGGCTTCGCGCCGGGGGCCCTCGTCGAAGACCTCGCCCGCCAGACCCGCGAACGCATCGCGGCCGAGACGGAGCTGCTCACCCGGCTGCGCCGGATCGGTGCCGCGGAACCGGCCGGCTGGGAAGAGGTCCTTCAGGTCGTCGCACTCCTCCAGGGTCTGGGCTCGGAGAGTGCGGGGCGGCGCCAGCGCGCGGCCCTGTCCGCGGTCGACGAGGCCCCGCTGCCGGTGGAGGCGCTGGTCGAGGCGGCGCTGAGCGAGTCGGACCCCAACGTCGCCGGGGCCCTCCGTTGGGCGCTGGCCCAGTTGGGCGACGGCGGTCTGGTGCTGCTCGCGGAGGGCCTCGGCGCACCGGACCAAGAGGTGCGCGAGCGTGCCGTCCGATCGATCGCCGAGATCGCGACCGCGGCGGCGACGGCGGTGCTGCACGACGCCCTTACCAACCAAGACATCGTCGTACGCCGGAATGCCGCCCTTGCCCTCGGCGCCCGCGGCGGAGCCGAGGCGGTCCCGACCCTGATCGACATGATCGTGGAGGAGGCCAACGACGCCGACGCGGCCGACGCGCTGAGCGCGCTGGCGAGCGATCCGGTGTTGGCGGACCGGATCGCCGCCGCGCTCGTCGACCGCCTCTCGGCCGAACCGGCGGCCCGGCAACGGCTGACCCAGGCGCTGGCGGACATCCCGGGAAGCACGGCGTCGGGCGCCCTCGAAGAGCTCGCACACGACGCCGACCGCGCCGTCGCGTTGACCGCGACCTACATCCGCCAGCTACGAGCTACGGGTGGTGGCGCTCGCTGAGATCGGCGAGGAGTTCGGCGCGGTCGCGGTGCAGGTTCGTCGAAGGGAAATCGGGCGCTCGCTCCCGCACCGCACTCCACGTGAGGTGCACGACGGCATAGCCGGCATCGTCCCGGATCCGGAACAGCACGTCGTCGCAGACAGTGCAGGCCGCGACCAGGTCGAGGCTTCTGCCGGCGAGGGCATGCGCTTCGGCGACCTCCCGGTCGAACTGGGCGTGCAGGGCCCGTCGCCGGTCCGCGCAGGTGTCGAGGTTCTGCCAGTGCGCGGGCAGGATGATCTCGTCGCCGCCGACGATCACGCCGCCATCGCCGAGCAGCAGGCCCTCGCGGTAGCGGCTGTCCTGGTACTCGACGAGGTGACTGGCGATCAGTTCGATCGCCAGCGCCGCGGCGAGGCGCAGGCCGTCGCCGTAGAAACCGGTCCTCGTCGTCGGGTGAGACGAAGCCCGAGTCGAAACGGCTTTGCCACGCGAGCAGTCCCGCGCGTGCCGTGTCGCTGATCGGCAACGAGCCAATGTCCAACGGCGACACGAGTCCCGCTCCATCGGTGAGGGAGAGGACGACGCCGTGGGGGTGTTCGGCGCGAACCGTGATTCGAGCACGCACACGGGGGATGGTCGCACAACGAAGCCGAGGCGGTGCGGGTGAGTCTGCCGCAGCGTCTGGGGCTGTCGTGTCCATCTCTCCGCGCCGACCACGCCTCTGGCACGCCGTAGGTCGGGGATACTGTCCACGAACGCGCTGCCAACGACTGGGAGACTGCGATGGCAAAGGCCCAGAACGGTGCAAATCCGGATTTGAAGCTTGAAGTGATCACCATCCCGGTCGCGGATCCTGAGCGGGCGAAGGCCTTCTACGCCGGTCTCGGGTGGCGGCTCGACGCCGACCTCGTCCTCGGCGGCAGCCGGGCCATCCAGTTCACGCCGCCGGGATCGCTGTGTTCGATCCACTTTGGCATCGGCAGCCCGCCCACTCCGGAAGGCACCCCGCCGGGGTTGTTCCTGATCGTCACCGACATCGAGAAGGCCCGGGCCGACCTGATCGCGCGCGGTGTCGAGGTGGGTCCGATCTTCCACCGCACGGCCGACGGTGTCGCCGATGGTCCCGACCCTGACCGCAACAGCTACAACTCGCTGGCCGCGTGGTCAGACCCCGACGGCAACGGCTGGCTGCTGCAGGAGATCGTCAACCGGCTGCCCGGCCGGATCGACAGCGGGATCACCTCCTACTCGTCGGTCGCCGACCTGGCCAACGCGATGCGCCGCGCCTCCGAGGCACACGGTGAGCACGAGAAGCGCACCGGCCAGGCCGACGCCAACTGGCCTGACTGGTATGCGACCTACATGGCGAGCGAGCAGTCCGGAGCCGAACCGCCGAAGTGATCCACATTCGACTATCATGGCCGCGTCCGCTGCGGGGCTGTGAGGAGTCGAATGCCATGACCGACGAGATTGCCGTTCCGGCCAACCTGCACGCCGACCGGCCGCACCCGGCGCGGGTCTACGACTTCCTGCTGGGCGGCAAGGACAACTTCGCGGCCGATCGGGCGGCCGCCGAGGCCGGCCTGCGGGCCAACCCCAACAGCCGCATCCCACCGCGGGAGAACCGGGCCTTCCTGCGGCGGGTGGTGCGCCACCTCGCGGCCGAGGCCGGGATCCGCCAGTTCCTCGACATCGGCACCGGCATCCCGACCGCGCCCAACGTGCACCAGGTCGCGCAGGAGGTGGCACCGGAGGCGCGCGTCGTCTACGTCGACAACGACCCGATGGTGCTCGCCCACGCCCGGGCCCTGCTGACCAGCGGCGGCCAGGGCCGCACCGAATACATCGACGCCGACCTGCGCAACGTCGACGCGCTGCTGGCGTCGAAGGAACTCCGCGCGGTCATCGACCTCGACCAGCCGGTCGGACTGCTGCTGATCGCGATCATGCACTTCGTCGGCGACGACGACGATCCCTACGCCATCGTCGGTCGGCTCCTCGATGCCCTGCCCTCGGGCAGCTATCTCGCGTTGTCGCACCTCACCGGCGATTTCGACCCGGGCGCCTGGGAGGGCGTCGCCGCCGTCTACCGGCGCAGCGGCGTCACCATGCAGGTCCGCTCCAAGCCGCAGATCGAGCGCTTCTTCGACGGCCTCGACATGATCGAGCCCGGCGTCCAGGTGCTGCCGGCCTGGCGCCCCGACGCGGACAGCGGCGAAACCCCAACCGACACCCAGGTCTCGGTGTACGGAGGCCTCGCCCGCAAGCCATGAGGCGTGGCGCGCGGCAGTGAGGCGTGGCCCGCGGCAGTGAGGCGTGGCCCGCGGCCGGTGAGGCGTGGCCCGCGGCCGTGAGGCTTCGCGGGCAGGCGTGGGGCCCGGCGGGCAGGCGTGAGGTTTGGCGGGCTGGCGTGAGGTTTGGCGGGCTGGCGTGAGGTTTGGCGCGCAGGCGTGAGGCTTCGCGGGCAGGCGTGAGGTTTGGCGCGCAGGCGTGAGGTTTGGCCCGCGGCCGTGAGGCTTCGCGGGCAGGTGTGGGGCCCGGCGGGCAGGCGTGAGGTCTGGCGCGCAGGCGTGAGGTCTGGCCCGCGGCCGTGAGGCTTCGCGGGCAGGCGTGAGGCCTGGCGCGCAGGCGTGAGGCCTGGCCCGCAGCCGTGCGGCCTCGCCCGCAAGCCTTGATCAGGCGGGCGCCTCGAAGGCCCGGATCGCGAGCAGGGCCAGCCGACGGGAAGCGGCCACCCGCGCCTCGACGGAGCCGGCGTGCAGCCCGCCGTTGGCCATCAGCACCAGGACAAGATCGTCGACCCGAAAGTCGGGTCGCAGGTGGTCGGCGGCGCGGCGGGCGAGTTCGCCGAGCAGGCCGAGCGCGCGTTCGCGGGCCGCGGCCAGGTCGATGGCGTGCGGAAACGCCGCGGTGAACGCGGTCGTGAAGCCCCGGTTGCGGGCGTGTAGCTCGCACAGCCGCTCGATCACGACGCGGAAGCCTTGCCACGGATCAGGGTCTGCTAGGCCGTCCTCGATGACCGCGTGGCAGGCGTGCATCTGCTCCTTGAACGCGTCGGTGACCAGCGCCTGCTTGGTCGGGAAACGGCGGTAGAGAGTGGCGGGGCCCACCCCGGCGCGCCGGGCGATCTCGCGCATCGGGACGTCGAGGCCCTGGGTGGCGAACACCGTGCGGGCTGCTTCCAGCACGCGCTCGCGGTTGTCGCGCGCGTCCGAGCGCAGCGAGTGAGGCAACTGGTCGACCACGCTCTCACTTTAGCTAACCGGACGCCGGCGTCCACTACCGTCGCGATCATGAAGGCAGTTGTGATCAAGCAGTTCGGCGGCCCTGAAGGGCTGGAACTCGTGGACCTCCCCGACCCCACTCCGGGGCCGGGACAGGTGCTGATCGCCCCGGCGGCGATCGGCGTCGGCGGCGTCGACGTCGTGATCCGCAGCGGTGCCCTGGCCGCCTACGGCTTCCGGGAAGGTCACATCCCGGGCGGCGAGGTGGCGGGGACGGTGACCGCGGTCGGTGACGGCGTCGACCGGACCTGGATCGGCCAGCGGGTCTGGGCGTTCACCGGGACCGGCGGCGGCTACGTCGAGCAGGCGGTCGCCCCGATCGCGGAGGTGCTCCCGCTCCCACCGGGCCTCTCCGGGGAAGACGCGGTGACGCTCGGCAGCTCCGGGGTCGTCGCCCACTTCGGTCTAGCCCATGCGCACTTCGCGAAGGGCGAGACCGTGCTGGTGCGGGGCGCGGCCGGCAGCATCGGGATCATGACGGTGCAGCTCGCCGCCCGCGGTGGTGCCAGCGCCGTCGCGGTCACCACCTCGTCCGCGGAGCGTGGCCGCCGACTGCGCGACCTCGGTGCGACACACGTGCTCGACCGAGCGGGCAGGGACGGCCCGGGCTACGACGTCATCATCGACGTCGTGGCGGGCGAGGGCCTCCCGTCGTTCTTCGACCGGCTCAACCCCAACGGCCGCCTGGTCGTCGTCGGCGCAGTCGGTGGCCAACCGCCGGCCGACTTCGGCACGAGGTTGATGGCCGCGTTCCAGAAGTCGATGTCGTTCGCGACCTTCAGCGCCGCGACGGTGGCCGACCCCGCCCGACGCGCGGTGCGGGCGGAGCAGTTCGCCGCCGCGGTCCGGGGCGAACTCCGCCCGGTGGTGCACGAGGTGCTCCCGCTGGAGCGCGCGGTGCTGGCGCACCAGAAGATGGACGCGGGCGAGGTGTTCGGGCGGATCGTGTTGACGCCGTGAGGTCAGGGCCGCGCCGCGAGTTCGAGCACGTCGTCGAGGGCCAGGCTGGCACCGCGGGCGGTCAGCCGGCCATAGGGCTCATCGCCGAGCCGGCTTCGCAGGTGGTCGGCGATCTCGGCATGGGCCGGCTGGTCGATGCTCCACACATCAGAACCGAGCGTCCCGCGTACGCCCAGCGCGGCGCCGAACAGCGTCGCGGCCCGGTCGGTGTCGCCGGTCTCCTCGGCCACCGCCGCCAGCCCGTCCAGCGCCCGCGGGATCGTCTCCCGGCTGCCGAACGTGACGGCCCGGTCCAGCGCCTGGTCGAGTTCGCGCGCGGCCGCCGCGGCGTCACCGAGCCGCAGGTGTGCCCAGCCGAGCGCGATGAGGCCGTTGCTGGCCAGGACGTCGTCTTCGAGCCGCGCGGCGAGCCGGCCGCCCTCCTCGAGCGGCGCGATCGCGTCGCGCTCGTGGCGCATCGTGACCCGGGCCGACCCGAGCGCGCACAGCGCGAACATCAGCCACCACGGCTCGTCGAGCCGGCGGAACGTGTCGACGGCGCCGAGGAGCTGCCGCTCGCTGCGGCCGGGGTCGGCCGTGACGCCCATCAGCGCCAGCGCGACCACCGCCGTCGCCGCGGCGCGTTCGTCGCCGCGCTCGACGAACCGGTCGTAGGCCGGCGGCAGCACGTCGGCCGCCCGGTCGTAGTTGGCCCGCAGGAACGCCATCATCCCGAGGACCAGCCGGGCGTTCGCGCGGTTGTCGTCCGAGAGGGCCGGTCCAGCCACGACCCGGGCCATCGCCTCCTCGAAGTCGCTGGCCAGCCCCTGGGTGAAGAGCACGGGCCAGATCGCCAGCCCCATCCGTACCGCTGAATCGATGTCGTCTTCGTCAATGAACCACCGCACCGCCGCGCGCAGGTTGTCGTGGTCGGCGACGCACTCCTGCACGAGCGGCCGGACCTTGGGGCTGCCCGCGACGGCGGCGCCGATGTCGAGGGTGAGCTGCCGGAAATAGACGGCATGCTGCTCCCGCAACCGCCTGGCCTCGCCGGCGTCTTCCAGCCGCCCGGTCGCGAAATCCCGCACGATCTCGAGCATCGCGAACCGGGGCTCGCCGTGCACCGAATGGTCCGGCCGGAGCAACGCTTTGTCCACAAGGGACGCAAGACCGTCGAAGACCGGTGCGCCGCAGATCGTCTCGGCGGCCTCCAGCCGGAAGCTGCCCGCGAATACGCCGAGTCGCGCGAACAGGACGCGGTCGGGCTCGTCGAGCAGGTCGTAGCTCCACGCGATCGTCGAGTGCAGCGTCCGCTGCCGCGAGGGCAGGTCGCGTGCGCCGGGGGAGAGCAGGTCGAGACTGCTGTCCAGCCGATGCATCAGGTCGTCGAGCTCGAGCATCCGGGTACGCGGTGCGGCCAGCTCGATGGCCAAAGGCAGACCGTCGAGGCGGCGGCAGATCTTCGAGATCGTGCGCACCTGCGCGGCATCCAGACGCAGGTGTACGCCGGCCGCCGCGGCCCGATCGGCGAAAAGCTGGACCGCGTCGGAGTGCTGCGAGTCGTCGGTGCTGTCGGACCACTCGGGCACGCCGAGCGGCGGCACCTCGAACACGTTCTCCCCACTGAGGTGCAACGGCTCCCGGCTGGTCACCAGCACGGTCAGGCGGGAGGTGCGGGCGACCAGGTCGGCGACCATCGGCGCCACGTCGATGACATGCTCGAAACTGTCTAGCAGCAGCAGAATCCGGTGCGCGTCAACGGATCCGGCGATCGCGTCGCCCAGCGACACGCCCGGCGTCTCGGGCACACCGAGCGCGGCGGCGATCGCGGGCGGCACCTGCTCCGGCGCCGAGAGCTGGTCGAGGTCGACGGTCGCGATGGACTCGAACGTGGGCGCGACCGTTGCCACGAGCTCCACCGCCAGGCGGGTCTTCCCGATGCCGCCGGGACCCACCAGTGTCACCAGCCGGGTCTGCGGGTCGGTCGCCAACGCCCGCAACGTCTCCAGCTCGTGCCGCCGCCCGATGAACCTGTTGGTCGAGGTCAACCGGTGCAGGTCGTCGTGCTTCGGCGCGTCTTCTTTCGTTTCAGCGGCGGGATTGAAGCGCTCGCTGAGCAACAGCGCCAGGTCGCCGCCGATCAGCGCGACCAGCTCGTCGGGATGCGCGAACGTGCGGTAGGAGACCCCGTTGCGGGCCACCCGCTCCAGCATCTCGGCCAGCCGGGGCTCGCGGTCGGGTGCCGGGAGTTGCACGTACACCAGTTGCGGTTTGCCGCCCGCGGCCAGAAACTCGTCTTCGAGCCCGGACACGTCGCGGCCCGGCTCGATCGTGCCGTAGCTCTCGCCGTAGATCGCCACGAACACGTCGCTCTGGTTGAGGTAGGCCAGATAGAGGTCGCGCGGGGGGTAGGGCCGGGCGCCCAGCTCGAACATCACCGGCGTCAGGTGCAGCTGCTCGATGGCCCGCCGGGCGGCGACACGCGCGTCTGCCAGCTCGTTCATCGTGGAGCTGACGAAGACGCGTAGCCGCTGATCGGGTGTCCTGATCTCGGGCATGAACACTCACCTTCCGGCAATCGAAGCCTAACGCGGTGGACCCTCGGGTCGCGGCCGTTCGCGCCTGGCTGAGGCGTCGCGCACCAGCGTCAGCACGATGACGAGCAGCCCGAGCAGTGCCACGACCGCGTTGGCCGTCGTGAGGAACACCGCCTGCCCGACAGTGGCGTGGTCCAGGTGGGTCAGGTGAAAGAAGAAGTGCGGAACAGCGAACACGGAGTACGCCGCCGCGGCGGGAATGGTGAACACGGCGCGCGGTGACACGAGGGCGATGCCCAGCACGACCGCGAGGCCGAGCGTGGCGCCGCCGAAGTCGCGTGCGTAGTGCTCGCTGAACGGGGGAGTGAGCGTGACGGTCGGGAAGTGGTTGTAGAAGCTCTCGGGAAAGGCCTGGTTCCAGAACCCGACGAGCAGCTCGTCGAGGAACAGGATGGCCAAGGCGATCCGGATCAACACCGTCATAGTGGTCCTGTCTACCTCAAACCCCGCAAAATATCGGGTCGCTCCGACGAGCTGCGGCTGGCTGTATCGCGTACCGACAACTTTGCCTGTCTTGACAAATCTTCTTGTCGGTTAGACCCTTGAGACACACACACGACTGAGCAAGGGATCTTCAATGCGCACTCTGATCAGCACTGCCTTCATCTCGCTCGACGGTGTCGTCGAGTCCCCGGGCGGCGAAGCGGGCTACCGGAACGCCGGATGGACCTTCAAGGACGTCGACTTCCTCCTCGACGCCTACGAGATCAAGGGTCGGGAGCAGCTCGAATCCACCGCGATCCTGATGGGCCGGATCAGCTACGAGGTCTTCAGCCCGGTCTGGCCGCACATGGAGGAGTTCACCCACTACAACGCGCTGCCGAAGTACGTCGTCTCCACCACCCTCGCCGAGGAAGACCTGGTCACGAACTGGGGCGAGACCACGATCCTGCGCTCACTCGACGAGGTCGCGGCTCTCAAGCAGACCGAGGGCGGGCCGATCATCGTCCACGGCAGCGCCTCCTTGAACCACAGCCTCTCGGACGCCGGCCTGATCGACCGCTACCACCTGCTCGTCTTCCCGTTGCTGCTCGGCGCCGGAAAGCGACTGTTCAGCACGACGGACAAGGACACCCAGAAACTGAAGCTCATCGAGCACGACGTGTACGCCAACGGCCTGCAAAAGCAGGTCTTCGAGGCGATCCACTGATGTCGGCCCCCTGCGGGCGCGGGATGCCCGCGCCCGCAGCGCCGTGCCTATCCCCGGCAAGGGTTTTGGCTAGCATCGCGGTCTGATCCGCCGTTCTGGAAGGAGAGGTCATGACCCGAGAGGCGATCTCGAGCGAGGGCGCGCCCGCCGCGCTCGGCCCATACAGCCAGGCGATCATCGCCGGCGGATTCGTCTTCTGTTCCGGCATGGCCGGGATCGACCCCGCCACCGGGGCGATCCCGGAGGGAATCGAAGCCCAGACCGAGCAGGCACTGCTCAACCTCGCCGCGGTCCTGGCCGCCGCCGGCGCGTCGATGGCCGACCTGGTCAAGACGACGATCTTCTACGCCGACGTGAACGACTTCGAGAAGCTCAATGCGGTCTACGCACGGCACATGCCCGACCCGCCACCGGCCCGCTCCGCACCCGCCAACGTCCGACTCCCGCGTGGCCTGCTCGTCTCGATCGAGGCAGTGGCGGTCCTGCCACCGCAAGATGGGGACCCTTTCGAGGGCGGGAACCAGAGTGGCGTCATCATCGAGGCATGACGGCATACTGGATCAACACGTTCACCGCCATCCATGACGAGGCCCGGCTTGCCCGCTACGTCGAGCTGGCCGGCCCGGCGATGCGGGCGGCGGGCGGAGTGTTCCTGGCCCGCGGCAACCCGGTGCATGTGCTCGAAGGCGCCGCCGCTCTGCGAACCACCATCATCCGCTTCGAAAGCGCCGACGCCGCTGTTGCGGCGTATCACAGCCCCGCATACCAGGAGGCGCTCGCGGCACTTGGGGATGGCGCCGAACGCGACATCCGCATCCTGAACGCTGTTGAGGACTGACAGCCGTTGGATGAGGGGCTAGATGCCTTCAAGGTCGGGGATAAATGACGCCTGGTCGCCTGGTCTGGGTGGGTCCGTCGAGACCGAGCCGTCAGCGCCAACGATGGCTGGACGGTGGCGGTAGGTCAGCTCGGGCGGCGGCACGACAGCGGGCAGGTCGGCGCGCGGCCGGATCTGTTCGCTGGCGCGAACGAGACCAGGGGTGACCAGGTCCGCATACGGGCGGCCATACCAGCTCAGCCACATGGGTACGGGTGGCAGGCCCTGCCACGTCTGTCCATTGAGGATGTGCTCGGCCGAGTGCGTGAGCGATTCCTTGGTGGGCCAGCTGCGGTTGCGGGACACGAGATGTCCCGGCTCCTCCTGTGCCGCGGCGAAGAACGCGCCGAACGTGCGGGCGGCGGTCGCGAACAGGTCGACCAGGGCCTCCCGCCACCGGTCGTCGGCGCGGACGAGGCCGCCGTCGAAACTTAGTTCGATCCGGCCGACGGTGGGCCGTTCGTCACCGGCCGCCGGGTTCGGTGGGTTCGCTGAACCGCCGAAGCACGGCCGGCTCGCTCGCCAGAACAGATAATCGTCCGCCGCGCCGCGGACCGCTTCAGTGAACGGTTGCGGTTCGGCTCGATCGAACCGGTGCGGTGGCGGTTCCCAGTGCCCGTAGCGGGTGGGAAGTGCCTCCGGGCAGCGGCGGGCGAGCAGGTCCACTATCTGCCCGGCGGCATCGGCCCAGCGGGATGGAGGGACAAACCAGTCCATCCTCACCATCGAGGTGGAACGCTCGACGGCCGGCACCGCCATCTTGCGTCGCCCGCGGGGCCAGATCAGGCCGTCCCGCCGTGGGTCCATCGCCGCACCGTCGGTCTGCTCGGCGATGTGCCGGGCCAGCGTACGCAGCAGGGTAATTGTGGCTTTTGTCGCGCCGGCGGTGGTCGAGAGCTGCACCATCCATCGAGGGGCGAGGCAGGCGGCGGCGAGCATCTCGTCGAAGTCGTCGGCCTCAGCCGGGTCCGGGCCCCAGACCTCGATGAACTCCCCGGATGATGGGCTACCCAGCACCAGGTGGTCCGGCTCTTTGGCCAGGGCCAACGACCGCTCGCCGGCCCACGCCTCCACCAGGTCGGTTCGCATCGCGCGATGGGCGGCGATCGTGACGTCGTAACTCACCGGCCCAGGCTAGTGCGGTTGGCCTGCGACTAGGGTGGTGGCGTGGCGCAGGCCGACGAAGCGGTGCGCCGGCTGCTGACGCAGGCCCCGCTCGCCGGGCCCGACGAGCTGCCGGCGCTGGTGGCCGGGATCGCGCCGTTGATCGACGCTCGCGACATCACCATCTTCCTGGCCGACTACGCGCAGGTGAGCCTGGTGCCCCTGACCGAGCCGGGCCGATCGGCCGAAGCCGCGTCGATCGACTCCACCCTCGCCGGCCGTGCGTTCACCACGCTCGAGGCCCAGCGCGGGCCGGGCCGGCTCTGGGTGCCGCTGCTCGACGGCTGTGAACGGCTCGGTGTGGTCCAGTTCGAAAGCGATGCCGAGCTGGAGGAGACCACGGCCCACGAGGTGACCGCGTGCGTGGCCCAACTGCTGAAGAACCGCCGGGCCTACGGTGACACCGTCGAGCGGCTGCGCCGCCGAGAGCCGATGCAGGTGGCGGCCGAGATCGTCTGGGGCCTGCTGCCGCCGCTGACGTTCGCCGCGAGCGACGTGGTGGCCACCGCCGTGCTCGAACCCTGCTACGACGTCGGCGGCGACGTGTTCGACTACGCGCTCAACGGCGACGTGCTCAGCGTCGCCCTCTTCGACACCTGCGGCCACGGCATCAAGGCCAGCGCGCTCGCGTCGCTGGCCGTAGGCGCCTACCGCAACGCCCGCCGAACGGGTCTGGATCTGGCCGCGACGGCCGTCAGTCTCGACCGGTGGTTCAGCTCCGAGCATCGCGGGCTGTTCGCCACCGCCATAATGATCGAGCTCGACCGGCGTGACGGCACGCTGCGCACCATCAACGCCGGCCATCCCGGCGCCCAACTCGTGCGGGACGGTAAGGCGATCAAGGAACTACCCGGCCCGACCGCGCTGCCGCTGGGTCTCGGGTACTTCTCCGCCGAACCGCCGCGGGTCCACGAAGAGATGCTGCATCCGGGCGACCGCGTGCTGCTCTACACCGATGGCGTCACCGACGCCGTCAACCTGGCCGGCGAGCGGTTCGGCCTGGAGCGCCTGCTCGATCTCGTGCAGCGGGCCCTCAACGACGAGCTGCCGGCGCCGGAGACCATGCGGCGACTGGTGCAGTCGGTGCTCGACCACCACGGCGAGGGCCTCCAGGACGACGCGACCGCCGTGCTGATCGAATGGCGTCCAGCCCGCGATCCCTGGGCTAATGGGCGTGCCCGGTCAGTTGGCGTCGAGCCGACCGTATGAGACCAGGGTGCGCAGGCTTTCCAGGGTGACGATCCCGCGCCATTCGAGGAGCGCGGCCTCGCCCGGCGGTTCCCACGCCACCGGCCAGCCGCCGTCGGGCTGCTGGTCGCGCTCCAGGCGGTCGAGGTGGGCCTGGATGACCTCTTCGGCGAACAGGCTGCGCCACGGGCTGTCGGCATCGGCGGCCACGGTCAGCGGGCTCAGGCCGTACGCCGGATCGTCGGGATCGAGCTTGAACCACGACGCGCTGGTCAGCGCGTCGCGGACCTTGGCCACCGCGGCGCGGGCGCGCTCCTGCTCCGGGGTGTGCGCGAGAAAGCCGAGCACCTCGGCCAGGGCGTGCGCGTCGGTCGGCAGGTCGGCGGTGTCGATCTGCTCCCAGCACCAGGCCGCGGCCGGCTCGATCCACGGGTGGTCGACGCGGAGTTCGTAGAGCCGGCCGACGATGCCCGCGGTCGGGTTGAGGCCCGGCTCGTAGGTCCACTCCGACCAGTGCTCTGCCCGGGGATAGTCCTCGATGACCGGGAAGGCCAGCGGCACGGCGACGCCGACCTTCGCCAGGTAGTCGCACGCGGCGTGGACCAGCGGCAGGTCGACGGTCCTGGCGGCGGCCATCGCGGCGAGCGCGCACTCGACGTCGATGGGCAGGCTGGCCGGGCAGCGTTTGTCGGGCTCGAGCCCGTGCCCGAAGCCACCGTCGTCGTTGGCGTAGCCGCGCACCGCGTCGACCACACCCTGGCCCGGGGCGCCCTCGAAGCAGGTGGCGAACAGGCGCCGCTCGACCAACCGGCCCGTACGCCGGATGAAGTCACGTCCATCCAGGAATCGCGCAGTCATGCCGGCGAGGTTAGTCGCCGGGTTTTCGCGGCGGCTTGAACGAATCGGACCTAGGTCGTCAGCACGATCTTTCCGCGCAGCCCGCCCGCCTCGACGAGCCGGTGAGCCTCCGCGGCTTCGCGCAGTGGCATCGTGGCCGCGACCCGGGTTCTTAGGGTTCCCGCCGCGGCCTGCCCGACCAGGTCGGCCAGCACTTCGCGCTCGAGGTGGATGAGCTGGAGCTGCTGGTTGATGTCGCGGCTGGGGTCGATCGGTGCCGTCGGCCGGGTGGTCACGACGATGCCGCCGTCCTTGACGGCTGCGGCTGCGGGGTCGCCGAGCGGGATCGCGTCGATGGCCACCGCCACCGGCCCGATCGAGGCCAGTTCAGTTTCGCGGGTGATCACCTCGGCCGCGCCGAGACCGCCGACCCACGCCTGGTCGTCGTGGGTGGCGACGGCGAGGACGCGGTGGCCGCGTTGCGCGGCGAGCTGGGCGGCGAACCCGCCGACGCCGCCGCTGGCGCCGGTGACCAGCACCGTCGAGGCGTCGGCGAGGGACAGCAGCGCCAGCGCCTGGTGTGCGGTGACGGCGTTGAGTGGCAGCGTGGCCGCGGCGGCGTGGTCGAGACCGTCGGGCAGCGGCACAAGCCATTCGGCGTCCATCGCGACGAGCTCGGCGTAGGCGCCGGGGGTGCCCCGGGTCAGGTACCACGGGATCATGCCGACGACGCGGTCGCCGACCCGCAGGTCGCTGACGTCGTCGCCGACGGCGGCCACCTCGCCGGCGACGTCCCAGCCGGGCAGGAAGGGCGGCGGCACCGGACCGCCGGGAATCATCCCGACCCGAGCGGCGATGTCGGCCGGCTGCACACACGCCGCCCGCACCCGCACCACGACCTGCCCCGGACCCGCCACCGGATCGGGCAACTCGGCCACTCGCAGACCCTCGGGCCCGCCCAACTCAGCGACGATCACGCCATACACGCGTCCAGTATGGGGTCGGGATCGACAGTTGCGAAAGCCGGCTACTCGACTCACGGGCTCGACTTAGGAAGCTCCAAGGCTAGGGAGTACTGCGCAGCGAGCCACATCGTCATGCGTAGCCGAGAAACCGGATCGAGTCGGAAACCTAGACTGCGGACGGCATAACGGACGCTCGTGGCGATGTACTCGCGTAGCGGAACCTCACCGAAGCACTCCTTCATCGATTCTAAAACCAACGCACACTGCCGTGCCCAACCATTTGCCGGCACCTCGCCCACACCTAAGAAAACCGCCCGATACAATGCCTTTTCGTCGATAAACCGTTGCTCCATGATGTCGATGACGTTGGCTTGATCGGTCGGGGACGGGTTTACGTCAATGTCGGGCGGGCAGGCGTCACGTATTAACGTAGCGTCGGCAAGTCGAATAGACGACTCCAAGCAAACTACATCGATGCAACGGGGTCCGGGGCCGGAGTTTCGAAAGTCGATAAGTGAACTGCGATGATAGGTCCGCCCATCTGCAGAGCCATCGGTTTCCAGTACGCGAGAGCATTCGAGGAGGACATTTCCTCCGTGCATGTCTCCATGAACCAAACAGGCAGGCGCTTGGTAAAGGAGCCGACCCCAACCCAGAATGGATACATCCGGCAATGCGAGGTTGCCACCGGACGGTGTCCCAAGGTAAGCACTTACCCCACGGGGAAGGTCATACCTTTGGACTTTCGGCCATGTGGTCCAGGCCTTCTCTATCTCCTGAAGCTGCCTCTCGGCCTCGCGGCATGAGCGTTGCAAGTCGGTCTTAAAGGTCGCCGAGAAATAGGAGCCTATGTCCATAGGTGCACAGGGAGTTCCATACCAATCCTTCCTGGCAAATAGTGACCTGAGTGCCTCCGACGACGTTGTTTCGTCACCAGAGGCCAGATCTTCGACCAGAACTTCGTCGAGCGCGACGAGATCATGGTTGTAGGTGCCACCTGCAAAGCTGTAGACGAGACCGCCGAGAGCATCGGCAGCTGTCACTGCTAACAGCTCAACACGATGACTGAGTTCCACGCCATACCGCACGTATTCATGGAATCGCGCAGCTTCGTCAAATATGTCATACTTTGGTCCGACCTTGAGCACCGTTCGATGGCCAGAGCCGGCGGCAGGTATGTTCGCAAACGCGACCCGCACGTCGGCGTTCACCACTACAGCCGCGCTTAGTCCGCGACGCTCCATCGGAGTTAACTCGATGATCACTTCGGACTCGCGGCGGCGCGAGCCCGGGATATCTACGAATAGAGCTCGTAGGAGCCGGTCAACCTCGGTTGCGATTTCGTCCTTGGATTTGCGAAGGTTGACCTTGCCGTCAAGCCCCTTGTATCGATATCGCTGCCTAGCGATTTCGCTGGCGAGTTCAGTCAGGCCGTGAGCGCTAGCCCGCCGTCGCACAAACTTCTGGATCAGCTCCCCAACTCGGATTGATAGCGTGGCGCCCAGATTGTCCGTCTTATCCAAGAAGCCGCCCAAGCGCCAGGCTGACGCTGATCCTGTCAGCTTTAGCAGCTTAAGAGCGTCTTCTTTGAGTTGATATCTAGTCATGAGGATGACGCGGGTTGACAGATCCGCCGCGTCGATACGGCGGTACACCTCTAATCCGATATGAAGGTCGTCCTTGCCATATACGTCTAACAGCGCTAAATCATACAAACGTTCGCTGAGCAACAGGCTGGCCTTATCGGCATCGGGAGCGTAATCGATTGTGACTGAGTTGCCAAAACTAGCCAAGCTTTGGCGCACCACCTGGTGAAATTCGTCTTCGTCGTCCAGGACCAAGATGCGGTACGACTCAACCGTCGTTGGCTGTGTCACGGAGGACCTCCACAGGGACAATAACGGTCGTACGCAGCCCGCGACCGCCTTGGATTGGGACGGCATGAATGTGCGCACCGACGCGCCGAGCGTTGAGGCCCGCGATATAGGTGCCTAGCCGAATCTCTCCGTTCAGAGTTTCTGTCGGATAGCGATAGAGCGTTGTGCAGAAATCGGTTTCTAGTATTCGCTCGGTGAGGTTTTCGATCACGATCACCGCGCGTCTTGCTCCCCCAAGTCGCACAACGTCGAAGCGCACCCTAGGTACGCGCTCACCATTGAAGTCACGCCCGTCGGGCGAGGAATGGTAGCTGACATTGCGAAAGACACTGTTCAGCACCGTTGAGACAGCTCGGGACGCCCGCGGCGATAGTTTGATATGGAATAGCGTCTCAGTCGGGCATTCTGTGGATGCCGCCAACTCGGCGTTTCGAAGGTTGTCACCTACAATCTGCCACAGACTCTTTGCCGGGAGCGTGGCAGGCATGTCCGGTTCTCGAAGATCTTGAATTAGGGTTCGCAGCGACTCCGCTTTGTCGATCAAGGCCTGTCTTAGATCCTGCGACGATACGCTCTCTAGGCCTTTCTGAAGGGCCGACAGAACCCCGCTGTACTCGTGTCGCTTTCCCAGTGCGTGCGCGGTGCGATCGAGCAGGCCACTCTCAATCTCCGCTCTAGCGTCGGCCAGTGTCCGGCCGACTGCGCCCGAGAGCGCCATGATGAGAGGAAGAAAGGGGGCGTAGTTGTCAACGAAAGGGCTCTCAAGATTGAGAGTGCCTGCCAGGACTCCTTCGATTCTGACGGGAACGCACAGCGTTGATACTGTGCCTGGTCTGACCTCGGGAAAGTGGGAGTTTCCACGGATATTCGGGGCGTATTCTTCATGGCCGTCGCGCATCACGTCCCAATGGAGTCCAGGGTCTCCTTCTCGTTCCCTCTCATATGGATCCTCGAGACGCTCAGCTGGATGGGCGGCGACCCTGGCCAACGCCAGACCATGCGGCCGGGTGGTCTCCGCGTCCGGCAACGCAATTCTAAGGGTAACAGAATGGCTGTGCGTGCTGTCAGCAAGCTGCTTTAGTGGTTGGGCAAAGCGAGCAGTGGCTTGGATGATGTCCTTCGGCCATCCAACTCCAATGCTGGACTCGATCTTCTTTCCGGAGGTTTGGAGCCGCCTCGGCGATCCGCTCCTCAGAACGGAGATCGCGTTGGCAATCTCGCGAGTCGCAATATTCGTTCGGAATAGCGCGAGGCGCAATGCAACATTCCGGACGAGTGCGCGTTCGTAGGCACTATACCCGCGCGGTTCACCTGCCGGATGAAAAAGAACTATCGCGCCAACAGCGGGTGCCAAGGTATCAGCGAGCGGCCCAGAGATTGGAGTAACGAGTTCGGTCCCGCCGTCAGCCTCCACTGCTGGAGTCAGCGCCTCCGCCGCTCGGCTGCTGCTGATTCTTTGGTACGCTCGATGACGTTCGACGGACCACCCGAGAGTCGTCTTCTCGCCAAGAGCGATTGATCCAGGAAATGCGAAACCAACGCCGGCCTGCGACGCTACCCTCTGAAACGTCGGCGGGCTACTCGACGTTGAACTAAAATAGACGGCGCCGCCAACGCTTCCGGTGATCTCAATTGCCAGCGAAAGAGCCTTCTGGGAGACCGCCTCAAGTGACATTTTCTTGTGCTTGGCGGAGGAGAATGAAAGGCGTTGCATCACCTGCTGCATGACGACCGCGTCTCGGCGGGCGTTGGCCTCTGCGGTGCATTTGAGCATGACGCCGATGTCTGCCAATTCGCGGCTCGCCGTGGCCGCTTCGATTAAATTGCCGGGTTGAAGGAGTAGCAAAGATCGGGCTTCCCCTGCCCATGGTTCGACGCCGGACTTTCCGGTATGACTTCTCACTATCCCTGACCACGTTGTGGCAGAAACCGTTTCTCTCACGTTCTCGGGGAGGTATGCCCTGCCGTCGCCTTGGCTATGCGAGATGCTTAGGATACTTGTAGCGGCGGCGGTTGCCACGTCGTCCGGCAAGCGCGCCTCTCCGTCTTTGATCGCAAGTTCACCGAGGCTCACAAGAAAATTGTTGACTGTGCGATTGACGTCTCGATACTCCGCAGCACGGAGCCATTCGGAGAGTGCTCGAACAATTTCCGGTGGACTTCCGACGGCCCACGTGAGCGATCGCATGACAAACTCATGATCGACCGCAATGTGGATGATTATCTGCGCATCGATTGTTTTTCGAGCGCGTTCGAGCTGGAACTCAATTTCGGTTACCGGGCAGTATTCGCCCCGGAGTATGTAGTCGCCGCGGTGCCATGACTGTGCCGGGATCTTGGCATCTAGCTCCACTAGTGCTGGTCACCTCGCAAAATCGATACATAGTATGTCTCGTGTCGCCATGCCTCCGTTGATTGCGCGTGCGATGCGTTTACCCAGTTCGTACCATAGCCCCAGACCGATGGATAGCCCCCGAAGGCTTCGATCCGGGTATATCAACAGCTGTATCTGCCCCTGAGGCTGGGCTACTGAGCTGATCATCGTCGCTGGCCTCCCGGCGGCACGCCCCCCGCCTAGGGCGCTAGGGGTTGTCGATCACTAGCGAGCTATCTATCGGGGGAAGACGAAGGCTAAGCTGTCGAACCGCGCGTGTTCTAGCGTTCTCGATCATGTCTGGACGGAGATGTAATGTTCGCTGAGATTAAAGAAGTAGTGCAGTGGTCGTCGGTTCCGCTCTTGTGGTTGTCTGGTAAGGCTAACCGGAAGCGCCTCTCTGGCGCTCGCATCGAGATCATTGCGATGATTATGTGTTCTCGCCCCACGCCTAGCCTGCTCATGGTCCAGTCTGTATATGACGATTGCTGGATGCCTGCGCAAGAGGGTGTGAATTATCGGGAATCGTTCCTTGCGGCCGTCGCAAGGGGCCTTTCCGAAGAGTGTGACGTCTCTATCTTCGACCGCGAGGGCCAGTTGAAGTCCAACTACTACCTGCGCGACATCGAGTATGTTGACACCCTTTGGCTTCCATATGAGCGTTGGGGTGAGAGGGCCGTTGTGGGTGGTTCTGAGGACAATTTCTTTTCTCAGATACAAATGCGAAAGAAGGCATACTGGGCGGCGTTTATAATTGTTGATCAGATGAAGGCGGTGCAGGGTAGGCCTAACCTTCGGGAGGTCAACAGAGTCGAGTGGAAGACGTTTGATAACGCGGCAACCCTTATTCGGGGGAACCGTTCGGATAAGGCTGAGTTGTTGTTTCGGTGCCTTCAGAAGGGCATGCAGCACCTGGTCGGGTCCCGTCGAGCCGATGAGTGGCTTCCAGAACTAGCCGACTAGCAGAGCCACCTGGCATCGCAAAAGAGGCGAACAGTGAGATGTGGCGGGAGACCGTTCCCGCTGCCATGCTGGTTGGATGTGCAGGAACATCCGGGTGTTGAGCAACTTCGAGCCGCCCGCCACCGAAGACGAGATCGAGGCCGCCGCGCTGCAATACGTGCGCAAGGTCAGCGGCACGACGAAGCCGTCGGCCGCCAACCAGGAGGCGTTCGACGAGGCCGTGCGCGTGGTGGCGGAGGCCACGCGGGCGTTGCTCGGGGAACTGGTGATCAAGGCGCCACCGCGCGACCGGGAGACCGAGGCCGCCAAGGCCAGGGCCCGCGCCGCCGAGCGCTACGGGCCCCGGGCCGCCGCTACCGCGTGATGGAAGCGCCGTGGTAGAAGAGGTCGCCGAGGCCGATGGTGAAGGCGAGCACCCCGTAGAGGCTGTGTTCCACCGAGGCCACCAGCAGTGACCGGGTGCGCTGGAAGCGCCGGGCGAAGAGCCAGCCGCCGGCCAGCGTGAGCAGCACCGACCAGAAGCTGCCGAGGATGATGTGCGCGAACCCGAACGCGACCGCGCTCGCGGCGGCGGCCGCCCATCCGGTGCCGAACACCGGCGCGTAGCGGTGCAGCAGGAAGGCGCGGAACAGCAGTTCCTGCGGATAGACCGACAGCAGCGGATAGAAGATCACCACGGCCAGCCAGATCCACGGCGACTCGCGCGGCAGGTCGAACAGGTGGTCGGGCCGGATGACCGCGACGGCGCCGATGCCGACCACGGCCGCGGCCGCCCAGGTCAGCAGGACCGGGCGCAGCGCGGGCCGCAGGGCCTCCCGCCGCCAGAGGTCGCGGCGGTCGAAGTCCGGCTGCCGGCGAAGCCACCAGAGCGCGAGCCCGCCGAACACCAGCAGGACCGGTATCGGGCTGCCCGGGCTGCCGAGCAGGGCGTAGCCGCCGACGGCGACGAAGAAGAGCGCGCCGAACTCGACGCCGCGGGCGAGGGGAGGGTGCCGCACACGCCGGAGGCTACCGGCCGGGTTCCACCGCCTGCGTGGTAGGACTGATGGGGTGATCTACGAGTCGCACCACGTGAGTGTCGCCATCGCCCGATCGCCCGCCGAGGTCTACGCGTTCGCCGCCAACCCGGCCAATCTGCCGCGCTGGGCCGCGGGGTTGACAGGGTCGATCGCGAACGTCGACGGCCGGTGGCTCGCGGAGACGCCGGACGGCCCGGTCGAGGTGGCGTTCACACCGCCCAACGAGGTCGGGGTGCTCGACCACGACGTGACGTTCCCGTCGGGCCAGAGGTTCTACAACCCGATGCGGGTGTTCGCGAACGCCGACGGAAGCGAAGTGGTCTTCACCGTCTACCGCCGCGAGGGAACGAGCCGCGAGGCCTTCGAGGCCGACGCGGTCGCGGTGCTCACCGACCTGCGGGTGCTCAAGTCACTTTTGGAATGATGCCCGTTATGGCAACCGTCTTCTCCATGATCATCGCCGGCGAGCTGCCCGGCCGGTTCGTGCATCAGGACGACGAGGTGGTCGCCTTCCTGAGCATCGCGCCGCTCACGCCCGGCCACACGCTCGTCGTGCCGCGCGCCGAGGTCGACGACTGGACGACTCTCGACCCGGCGCTGTGGTCACACCTGACGGGGGTAGCGGCGCGGATCGGAGTGGCGGTCCGGACCGCGTTCGACGCGCCCCGGGCCGGCCTGGTGATCGCCGGCTTCGAGGTGCCACATGCCCACGTGCACGTCTTCCCCGCGCGCGGGCTGGCCGACTTCGACTTCGCCAACGCGCGACCGGACACGCCGGCGGCTGAACTCGACGACGCACACCGACGCCTCCTCGCGGCCCTCGACTAGACCATGTGGCAGGCGCTGATCGCCATCGCGGCCGGCGTGCTGCTGGTCTGGCTCGCCCTCGTGGCGGCGCTGCTGATCGGCCGGCCGGGTGGTGCGCAACTCCGCGAAGCGGTCCGCATCCTGCCCGACCTGGTCCGCCTGTTGGGCCGGCTGGCGAAAGACCGGACCCTGCCACGTGGCGTACGGGTCCGGCTCGCGCTGCTGCTCGCCTACCTGGCGCTGCCGATCGACCTGATCCCCGACTTCATCCCGGTCCTCGGCTACGCCGACGATGCGATCCTGGTCGTCATCGTGCTGCGCGGCACCATCCGCCGCGCCGGCCTACCGGCCGTCCAACGGCACTGGCCCGGCACGGACGCCGGCTTCGCCGCCCTTCAACGCCTGACCGGTGCCCCAGGTGTCGGCGCCTGACCGTAGGCCGGCGTCGTCGACTGCGGGCCTTACGCTGCTTGATCGGCTGCGCTCATCCCTCCACCGTGGTCTCACGGGGCGGTGTGAGCAGGGCGCGTAGGCGTTCGGTCGTGGCTTCGGCGGCCTTGATCGAATATGAGCCGATTCCGGTGATGGGTAGCGGGGCGGTGCCGTCGCGGAAGTGCAGGACGGGTGCGTGGATGGTGATGCCGGCCCGGGCGTCGACGGCGGCGCATTCGACCGATTCGACCTGTGACCAGGGTATGAACCGCTGCCTGCTGTCGATCTGACTGCGGATGCGGATGCCGTTGTCGTCGATGCGGATTCCGAGACCCAAGGCGCGCCAGATTCCCCACAGCGATGCGGGGACGATCGTGACACCGAGGATGATGCCGAACCAGTCTCGCTTCGCGATCACGTCCGCGTTGAAGTAGGTCGTTCCGATCAGCAGGAACACGGCAAAGCAGATGACCAGTATGGCGATCTGGATCCGTGGACGAATGGTGATCGGCGACATGCCCCGCATGCTAGCTCCGATGATCATCCTTCTGCTGACCGTGACCCGGTCTAGTAAGGGACAACCCCCAAGCCACATCGGGATCTTCCCGCATAGTCGTGTCGCGTGTGGAAGGGCTAACTTCCTAACGCGTCGGGCCATTGGCGCCCGGAAGACGGGGATCCGGAAGGGGATCACATGAGTGCGTTGACACGCGTACTGAGCGGCGCACTGGTGTTGACCCTGGCGTCCTCTGTCTACCTGGGCACGGCGCAGGCGTCCGCCGGGCCCGCCCACCACACCACGGTCCAGCAGCTACTGGACCGGTTGACCGGCGAAGACGGAGCGCCCGGAGCACTCGTGGAAGTGCGTGATCGCACCGGCGTCAGCAAGCTGACCAGCGGAGTCGCGGACCTGCACACAGGCGCGCCGATGACCGACGACGTCAACTTCCGCATCGGCAGCATGACGAAACCGTTTGTCGCGACGGTCGTGCTGCAGCTCGTCGGCGAGCATCGCATCGCGCTGGATGCCCCACTCGAGCGCTATCTGCCCGGCCTCGTCCGCGGGAACGGCAACGACGGCCGGCGCATCACCGTGCGGAACCTGCTCCAGCACACCAGCGGCCTGCCCGACTACCTGACCTACCTGACGCCGCAGGAGATTCTGTCCGATCCCTACGCCCATCACGACCAGAACGAACTGCTCGGAATCGCGCTCGCGCATCCGCGGCTGTTCAAGCCGGGCGCGAAAGGCAGATGGAGTTACTCCAACACCAACTACCTGCTGGCGGGAATGCTGATCGAGAAGGTGACCGGCCACAGCTACGGCACGGAGATCAGGCGCCGCATCGTCGTGCCCCTCCAACTCGGCGACACCGAGGTGCCCGGAGACGCGGTAGCCATCCCAGAGCCGCACCCGCGCGGCTACGCACGCCCCGCACCCGGCGCCGAACCGATCGACGTGACCGAGTTCAACCCGTCCGTCGCCGCCGGATCAGGCGACATGATCTCCAGTGCCTCCGACATGTCGCGCTTCCTCGACGCGCTCCTGCACGGGCGACTGCTACGCCCGGCGCAACTCGCCGAAATGACACACACCAAGAGCACCGGACTCGAGGACCACAGCGCGTACGGGCTGGGCCTGTTCACATGGTCGCTGCCGTGCGGCGGCGTCTACTGGGGCCACCCGGGCGACATCCTGGGCTTCCAGACGATGACCGGCGCCACCACAGACGGCCGGCAGGCCACGGTCATGGTGAACCTCGACCCGGGTGGCACGGAGGAACAGGACGCCGACCTGCGGGCCGCGGTCGCGACCGCCTTGTGTGTCAGTTGAGCACGTCGTAGGTCAGGTGAGTCGCATGTGGAGAGACGATCACGTCGACCTGGCGTAGCCGTGGGGTCGGCTGGTCCGCGGGGGAGAACAGCGGCGTGCCGCCGCCGACCAGACACGGCGACAGGTGGATCCGGAGTTCGTCGGCCAGGCCGAGCAGCACGCTCTGGCGCACGACCTCCGCCCCGCCCATCACCACCACGGTCTTGTCGCCCGCCTCCGTTCTCGCGCGGTGGACCGCCTCCGCGATGTCGGTCGCGAAGCTGAACCTCGGGCCGAGCCGCCACGAAGACGGCGGGGAGTGGGTCACGACCAGCACCGGCGGCCCGCCCGTCGCCTGGTCGGTGCCCGCGCCGTAGCCGAGCTCGTCGGTCCAGCCGTGTGGCCCGTCGACGAAGTCGAACAGCCGGCGGCCCATCACCACGGCGCCGGTCTGGTCGAGGCCTCGGCACAGGATTTCGGAGTCGATCGGGTGGCCGGCGAAGACCCAGCTATGGATCACCTCGCCGCCGATGCCGAGGCCGTGCTCGTTGTCGGCGCCGGGGGCGGCCACATAACCATCGAGTGAAATGGAGATGTCTGCGACAACCTTGCCCATATCTCCTCAGCCTACGCCGACCTCCGACGGCTGGGGAGCGCGCTGGGCGGGGATCGCCCGGCGCGGCTGGCGGCGGCGCAGCAGGCGCATCGCGGGCAGTTCGACATATCGGTGCAGGGGGAACGCGACCGCGTAGGAAAGCACCAGGAAGGCCAGGGCCAGCGGGACCGCCTGCCAGGCCGGGTAGTCGTGTGACCGGCCCAGGATGATCATGCCGGTGGTGAGGATCGTGAGATGCACGAGGAAGAAGGCGTACGAGGCGTCGCCCAGCCGGATCAGCACCGGGTGTCGCCACACCGACCGTGCGCCAGCAAGGTCGGCGGTGGCCGCGGCGGGGATCAGCAGTGCGGTCGTGGCCAGCACGGCTGACGTGTCGCGTACCTGATGCGGCAGCAGGTTGACGATCAGGTAGTTGGCGGCGAACAGCGCCGACGCGACCGGCAGGCCGGGGCCACGCCAGGCGCCGGAGCGGACCAGCAGCGCCAGCACGATGCCGAGCGCGAACTCGATCGCCCGGGTCGCCGGCAGGATGTAGACGAACCAGCGCTGGTAGGCCGGGTCGACGAACGCGTGCGCGAACGCCGGCATCAGCAGCCCGAGCGCGACCAGGGCCACGGCCGAGATCGCCAGTGCCCGGCCGGCCAGGCGGCGCAGCAGCAGGTAGAGCAGCGGGAACGCGGCGTAGAAGGCGATCTCGCAGGAAAGCGACCAGGCTACCGGGTTGATGCCGAGATAGGTGACATCGTCCGGAAACCAGGCTTGTACGAGGAACAGGCTCGTGCTCAGGTTGTGCCCGTTGACCTGGTTGACCCGGTTGCCCACCGGGTCGACGAGGTCGCCGATGTATTTCGACGCCACCGCGAGACCCAGCGCGACCACGTAGGCCGGGTAGATCCGCAGCACCCGACCCGCCCAGAACCGGCCCAGCCCGCGACCGGGTGCGGGGCCGGGGCCGCGCGCCGCCCAGGTGAGCACGAAACCGGAGAGCACGAAGAAGAACGAGACGCCGAGGTCGCCGGGGTCGAGCAGCAGGTGCCCGAGCTGGTGGGCGGCTCCGCCGACCGGGATGAACGAGTAGGCGTGCACGCCGAACACGAGGAGCGCGGCGGCGAAGCGCAGACCGGTGAGGGAGGGCAGCCGGGGGGCGGACGCCCTGGGGGAGTCGGGCATAGAAAAGCGACCCTAGCCGGGGGTTCCGGCTATCGCATGCCCACGCGCCCGGTTTGTGGAAAACGGCTCACGAACGTGGCCGGCGCCGTCGCAGCAGCACCAGCACCAGGATGGCCAACACGACGACGGCACCCGCGCCGGCCGCGGCGAGCCCGACCGGCGACATCCCACCCTCGTCGATGGCGGCAACCGGGACTGTGACGGCCGTGGGGCTGGCCGCAGCGGAGACCGGCGAGGGCGACGCGGCCGACGGCGACGGGGATGGAGACGGGGCCGGCGGCGCGTACTTGTTGGTGAACGTGTAACTGCCCGAGATCTTGTGCCCGTCGCCGGACACCGTCTGCCAGGCGACCGTGATGACACCGACCCCGAGCGGCGACACCGGCTGGGTGATCGTCTTGTCGAGCGCCTTCGCACCGTCGACCTGGTAGGCGCTGCCGTCGGCGCCGGTCACGACGACCTTCGTGCCGGCCTGCTTGATCAGCCCGCTGAAGGTCAGCGTCACCGTCTCGAGCGGCTTCGTCACGGTCGCCTTCGCGGCCGGCACCGCCTTGGACAGCTTGGTGTGTGCGGACGCGGGCGTGGCCGGTGCGACGACCACGACCAGCCCGACCAGCAGTGCGGCCATGGCGGCGGCATAACGGCGCATCGATCCTCCCGGGTGTTCCGGACACGCTAACCGCTGGCGGCAACCGGTGTGCGGACCGACGACTGTCAGAAGATTGCGGGAACTTTCCCGGCCCGCGCGGCGACAGGTGTGACATCCGCGAGCCCGGCGGCGCTGGTGATCGTGTGGATGAGTCGCTGACCGAACGCCTCGACGACCTGGAGTGGTGGCTGCGGGTGCTCGGCCGCCCGGTCGTCGACCTGCTGGTGCCCGGCCTGCCGCCGGACGCGACCAGCCGGCACGGCCCGGTGCCGGCCCGCGTCGCCGAGTGGTTCGGCTGGCACGACGGCGTCATCCGGGTCGCGGGCCAGGACCATCAGGACATCGAGATCATTCCTGGGTACGCGCCGCTGGCGCTCGCCGAAGCGGTCGGCCTGCGTCCCGAATACGACGACGATCCGGCGCTCGGCGACGCCTGGCTCCCGCTGCTGGCCTCGGAAGCAGGCGACCTGTTCGCCGCGTCCTGGTCGGGCTCCGACGAGCCCCGGGTGGTCGCTATCCGTGCCGGCGAGCCGACCCGCGTCGAGTTTCCCGACCTCGGCGCGATGGTGGCGCTGTTCGTCGACTGCTTCCGCCGCGCCGCCTTCGCGGTCGGTGCCGACGGCCGGCTGACCACCGACCCGGCCCTCTATGACCAGTTGTATGACGAGCTCACCAGTCCTCGCGGCTGACCCCGTGCGGCTCGAACGCGACCGCTGGCGCGACGGCCGGGCCGAGCGCCGGTGGCATGACGACCCGACGTCGGACCAGATCGAGGCGGCGGTCCGGGCACTCGACCAGGAGACCCGCACCGAGGTCGTGCTGACCGGCCACGACGATCAGTATCTGGCCGTCGAGGGCGGCAACGGGCGCTATCTCGTGCAACTCGGCTCCGACGTGGACGACGACCGGATCGTGCTGCGGTCGGTCGACGCCGCACCGGGCGACGAGGTCGTCGTCGCGGCCGGCCAGCCCCGCCGGGTGGCCCGCCGCGACATCGTCGACCTCGACACCGCGCTGCGTGCGGTGCGGTCGTTCGCGAAGGACGGCCGGCCCGACCCGACGCTGCACTGGGCGTCAGGCTGAGACCAGCACCTCGGCCGGCTTGCGCTCGTCGAGCCGGACCAGCACGACGCCGGCGATGATCAGCGCTCCGCCGGCGATCTGCACGGGCGTGGGCAACTCGTCGAGCACCAGCCAGGCGATCAGGACGGCGAACAGCACCTCGGTCAGGCCGACGAACGAGGAGAGCCGGGCGCCGAGTGCGCGGGCGGCCACGATGCCGGCCACGTAGGGCACGACGGCGGCGACCAGCGACAGCCCGGCCACCGGGACCAGCCAGCTCACCCGTTGGCCGCCCAGGCTGACCGTGCCGAACGCGGCGTGCATGGGCAGCAGGCCGACCGCGCCGAGCAGCACCAGCAGCACCGCGCCGATCCCCAGGCCGGCCGTCGCGAGGGCCAGCGGAGGCACTCCTTCGCCGTCGGAGTCGCGGGCGCCGAGCACGAAGTAGGCCGCCAGCCCGACGCCGGCGAGCAGGCCCCACAGCACGCCGACGAGGGAGAGCCGGGCACCCCCGCTCAGGTCGAGCACCAGGGCCAGGCCGACCACCGCGGTGACCGCACCGGCGGCGGTCAGGGCGCGCGGCCGCTGGCCGTGCACCGCCCACATCCAGAACACGACGAGCACCACGCCGAGGTATTCGAGCAGCAGCGCGACGCCGACCGGCAGGTAGCGGATCGCGTTGAAGAAGGCGACCTGCGCGATGCCGACGCCGAGCACGCCGAACAGGACCAAACCGGTCAGGCCGCGCCGCACCGCGGCCCAGCGGCCGCGCAACGCGATCGCCGCCGGGACGGCGAGCACCGCCGCCGCGGTGCCGACCCGGATGGCGACCGCTGCCGGTGCCGACCAGCCGGCGTCGAGCAGGGCGTGCGCGAGCGGGCCCGAGGTGCTGAACGTGAGCGCGGAGAGGAGCGCGAACAGCAGGCCGAGCGAGCGGGTCGGTGGCATGGATCCCCTGTCATCACCAAAGGCGGCTTACACTGATGACGGTAGGGGGCCGGACTGCAAGGGGCAAGATGGTTTTCGCTCATGACACGGAAGCGGCGTTGACGACGCTGGCGGCGCTGGTCAACACGCCGCTGCGCGACCTGGCCGCCCTCGACGCGTTTCTCGGCGAGCATCAGATCAGCGGGTCCCGCACCCACACCCAGGCCGAACTCGACGCGGTCCGCGCGCTGCGACCGCGGTTCCGCCGGTTCTGGGAGGTCGGCGAAGACGAACTGGTCGAGAGCGTCAACGACCTGCTGCGCGAAAGCCGTCCGCTGCCGCAACTCGTCCGGCACGACGGCTGGGGCTACCACCTGCACGCGGTGCCGCCGGAGGTGCCGGTCGCCGTGCGGTTGACCGTCGAGGCCGGGATGGCCCTGGTCGACGTGGTCCGCACGGGCGCGCTGGACCGGTTGCGCACCTGCGCCCACCCCGACTGCGCCGACGTGCTCGTCGACCTGTCCAAGAACCGTTCGAAGCGCTTCTGCGACGGCGGCTGCGGCAACCGGGCCGCGGCGAGCGCCTACCGGGCGCGGCGCGCCGGCCGCCCTTGATCCGACCGACGTCCACGTAATACCGTCCATCGATGTCGCGGAAGACCGGTAAGCCGTCCTACGTCCGCCAGGCCGAGCAGGCGCGCGCCCGCCGCGTCCCGCTCGCGGCCACCATCGCCGGCCTGGTGATCGCGGCGCTGGTCGCGGGCCTCGTCGGCTATTTCGTCGGCCGTCCCGACGCGACCACCCGCGCGATCGACGACATCAAGGCGCAGGAGGCCAAGCGCGACGTCGACCAGATCCGCGACCTCACCGCGGTCGCCCGCCGGTCGCAGGAGACGCTGACCACCCTGCTCAACGCGTTCGACACCGCGGTCGACGGCACGAAGCCGGTCGACGCGGCGACCGTCAAGAGCTGGCAGGAGACGGTCAAGGGCCTGGTCACCGCGCACGCCGACAGCCCGTCCGGCACGACCGCGACCAACGTGGCCCGGGGTGGGTTCCGCGGCGCGGTCGCCGACTTCCAGGTGGCGGTCGACATCTACGCCCAGGCCGTTGCCGCGCCACCCGAGGGACGCGCCGCGTTGACCGCGATCGCCGGCCGGGCCCGCACCGCCGCCGCGACCGCCTGGTCGGTCGCCGCCGCCCAACTCGACCAGATCAATGTGGACGCCGGCTTCGGTCACCAGCACGTCTACCTCGAGACCGAGCAGGGCAGTGGCGCCTTCACCGCCGACGGCGAGGAAGAGGGCCACACCGGCGGGTAGGCCGTGTCCTGCCGATCATCGCGGCCAGCGCCGGGCCCAGCCGCCGCCTGGCGGCGTACAACACCCGGCATGCCGGCAATCCCGGGCCACGTGCTGCGACCCCGGTTCGGCTCACGATGATCGACAGGACAGGGCCTGACAAACCCTTGACGGTGATGGATCGACATCCCTAGTGTCTTCAGCACGGCGTCGGTGAAACGTTTCACGACCGGGAGGTGCGATGCTGTCGCTGCAGCGGGTGAGCAAGTCGTTCGGCGCCGTCGCGGCGCTCCGCGACGTCGACCTGGAGCTGGTCGCCGGCGAGGCGCACGCCCTGGTCGGCGAGAACGGCGCCGGCAAGTCCACTCTGGTCAAGATCCTCGCGGGCGTGCACCCACCCGACACCGGCACGATCCTGCTCGACGGCGCGCCGGTCACGTTCGCCGGCCCGGCCGACGCCCGGGCGGCCGGCATCGCGGTGATCTACCAGGAGCCCACCCTCTTCCCCGAC
The DNA here is from genome assembly GCF_003387075.1 of Asanoa ferruginea. Classification (NCBI taxonomy): domain Bacteria; kingdom Bacillati; phylum Actinomycetota; class Actinomycetes; order Micromonosporales; family Micromonosporaceae; genus Asanoa; species Asanoa ferruginea. The sequence goes on along the minus strand of NZ_QUMQ01000001.1, from coordinate 7,207,016 downwards.
CTCTCGGTCGCGGAGAACATCTTCATGGGCCGCCAGCCCCGCCGGAGCCTGCGCCGGATCGACACCGCGGCGATGCGCGAGCGGTCCGCCGAGCTGTTCGCCCGCCTCGGCGTGCGGCTCGACCCCGACCGCCCGGCCCGCGGGCTGTCCATCGCCGACCAGCAGCTCGTGGAGATCGCCAAGGCGCTGTCCACCAACGCCCGGGTGCTGGTGATGGACGAGCCGACCGCCGCACTGTCCGGCGTGGAGGTCGAGCGGCTGTTCGCGGTCGCGCGGTCGCTGCGCGACGCCGGTGCCGCGGTGCTGTTCATCTCGCACCGCTTCGACGAGGTGTTCGACCTGTGCCAGCGGATCACGGTGATGCGCGACGGCCGCAAGGTCGACACCGCGCCGGCCGCGGAGCTCACCGTCGACGCCGTGGTCCGCAAGATGGTCGGCCGCGACGTCTCGACCCTGTTCCCCAAGCTCGACAGCACGGCCGGCGACGTGCGGCTCGACGTGCGCGGGCTGACAAGGCACGGCTTCTTCGACGACGTCAGCTTCCAGGTGCGGTCCGGCGAGATCGTCGCGCTGGCCGGCCTGGTCGGCGCCGGCCGCAGCGAGGTGGTCCGCGCGGTCTTCGGCGTCGACCGCCCCGACGCGGGCCAGGTGCGGGTCGACGACAAGCCGCTGCCGCCCGGCGACACCCCGGCCGCGATCGCCGCCGGCCTCGCGCTGGTGCCGGAGGACCGGCGCCAACAGGGCCTGGTGATGGAGCTGTCGGTCGAGCGCAACACCACGCTGCCGCGGCGCTGGGCGCTGTCCCGAATAGGGCTGCTCTTCGGCGGCGCCGAGCGCCGGGCGTCGGCCACCTGGACCGAGAAGCTCCAGGTCAAGGCCGGCCGCCCGACCGACCCGGTGAGCACGCTCTCGGGCGGCAACCAGCAGAAGGTCGTGCTCGCGAAATGGCTGTCGACCCGGCCCCGGGTGCTGATCGTCGACGAGCCGACCCGCGGGATCGACGTGGGCACGAAGGCAGAGGTGCACCGCCTGCTCTCCGAGTTGGCGGCCGACGGAGTGGCGGTGTTGATGGTCTCCAGCGAGCTGCCGGAGGTCCTGGGTATGGCCGACCGGGTGCTGGTCATGCGCGAAGGCCGGCTGGTCGCCGACATCCCGCGGGCCGGCGCCGACGAGGAGTCGGTGATGGTCGCCGCGACGGGAGCCGGCTCATGACCGCGCTGCCGACCGCGCCGCCCGGGCCAACAGGGCCGACCGCACCGACCGAGCAGAGCGCACCGACCACAGCCGTCCACCGCGTCTTCGTCGTCCGTGAACTCGGCATCGCGCTCGCGCTGCTGCTGCTGGTCGCGGTCACCTTCGCCACCAACACCCGGTTCCTGTCGGCCCAGAACGTCAAGGACCTGCTGCTCGGCTCGACCATCCTGGCGATCCTCGCGGTCGGCCAGGCGATCGTCATCATCACCCGCAACGTCGACCTGTCCGTCGGCTCGATCCTCGGCCTGGCCGCGTTCGCCACCGGCACGATGCTGCAAAGCGCACCGGGCCTGCCGATCCCGGTCGCGATCGTGGTCGGCATGGCCCTGGGCGCCGCCTGCGGCGCGGTCAACGGCGGCCTGATCGCCGCCGCCCGGGTGCCCGCGCTGGTGGTCACGCTCGGCACGCTCTACGTCTTCCGCGGCATCGACTACACCTGGGCCACCGGCCGCCAGATCAACGCGGCCGACATGCCACACGGCTTCCTGCGGATGGGCAACGCCAGCATCCTCGGCATCCCGGTGCTGGCCCTGTTCGCCGTCGTGGTGCTGGTCGCCGCCGGCCTGTTCCTGCGCTGGTACCGCAGCGGCCGCGAGCTCTACGCGATCGGCAGCGACCCGGATGCGGCCCGGCTCTACGGCATCCCGGTCGGCCGGCGGGTGTTCTGGGCGTTCGTCACCAGCGGCGCTCTCGCCGGCCTGGCCGGCGTCCTGCACGCGGCCAGGTTCGGCACGATCGACGCCAACGCGGGCCTGGGCCAGGAGCTCAACGTTGTCGCCGCGGTCGTCGTCGGCGGCGTCGCCATCTTCGGCGGCAGCGGCTCGGTCTACGGCGCCGCGCTCGGCGCGGTGTTGCTGACCACGATCGGCAGCGCCCTCCCGGTGCTCGGCATCAACCCGTTCTGGCAGCGCGCCGCGGTCGGCGCACTGATCCTGGCCGCCATCGGCCTGGACCGCTCGCTCGCCGTGCGGATGGCCCGCCGGCTCCGGGGAGGCAGCGACCGTGGCCGTTGAGACGCCCGTCCGCGAGCCGGTGAGCCCACCGCGGGCGACCGCGCGCGGCCTGCTCGGCTCCTGGGACCTCCTGGTGCTGGTCGCCCTGGTGCTTGTCGTGGTGGTCGGCACCCTCACCATCGACGGCGTCGGCAACCCGCGCTTCTACCGGTTCGTGGTGCTCGAGGCCATCCCGATCGCGCTGATCGCGCTGCCGATGACGCTGATCGTGATCACCGGCGAGATCGACCTCAGCGTCGCCAGCACGGTCGGCCTGACGTGCAGCGTGATGGGCAAGCTGTGGCAGTCCGGCCTCACCTCGCTGCCCGCGCTGATCGCGATCAGCCTTGTGCTCGGCGCCGTCCTCGGCGCGGTCAACGGCCTGTTCGTCACCGTCTTCGGGCTGCCCTCGCTCGCCGTCACCATCGGCACGCTGGCCCTCTACAGAGGACTCGCCTACGTCGTGCTCGGCGACAAGGCGGTCGCCGACTACCCGGTCGAGTGGACCCGCGACATGATCGCGCCGATCCCCGGCACCGTCATCCCCTGGTTCGTGCTCGTCGTCGCCGCCCTGGCGGTGCTGTTCGGCGTGCTGCTGCACGCCACCCCGATCGGCCGCGGGCTCTACGCGATCGGCAACAACGCCGAAGCCAGCGCGTACTCCGGCATCGCGGTTATGCGTACCAAATTCTGGTTGTTCGTGGCGACCGGCGTGGTCGCCGCGTTGGCCGGCGTCTTCTGGACGTTCCGGTTCGCGTCCGCCCGGGCCGACAACGCCGACGGCCTCGAGCTGTCGGTGGTGGCGGCCGTGTTGTTGGGCGGCGTGTCCATTTTCGGTGGCCGAGGCGGCCTGCTCGGTGTGGTCGCCGCGGTCGCGCTCCTCGGCACTTTACGCAACGCGTTGCAACTGGCCGACGTCCCGGCCAACGCGTTGACGATCGTCACCGGAACGCTGCTCATCGCTTCCGTCGTCGGGCCCAACGTGGTGCGGATGGCACGCGGGCGGCTGCGCCGACGACCCCCTGAGGAAAGGACCCAACCATGAGGATCACAGGTGTACGCCTTGTCGCGACAACCGTCCTCGCGGCGTTGACGCTGGCCATGGGCGCTTGCGCCGACGACAGCGGTAGCGACGCGGGTGCCGGTTCGGGCACCGACACCGGCAGCAACTCCTCGGGCACCATCAAGGAGGGGCTGAAGGTCGCCTTCCTGCCGAAGCAGGTCAACAACCCCTACTTCGACACCTCCGACAACAAGGGCGGCAAGGTCGCCGTCGGCGAGTTCAAGGGCACGTTCAGCCAGACGGGCCCGTCGGAGGCGAGTCCGTCGGCCCAGGTGTCCTACATCAACACGCTTTCGCAGCAGCAGACCGATGTGATCGTGGTGTCGGCCAATGACAAGGACGCGATCTGCGGCGCGCTGACGGAGGCCAAGTCGGCCGGCGCGAAGATCGTCACCTACGACTCGGACACCAAGCCGGAGTGCCGCGACGTGTTCGTCAACCAGGCGACCGCCGACGGCATCGCGAAGTCGCAGATCAAGCTGATCTCCGACGCGGTCGGCGCCGACGGCGGTGAGATCGCGATCCTGTCCGCGACAGCGAACGCGACGAACCAGAACGCCTGGATCGAGATGATGAAGACCGAGCTGGCCAAGCCGGAATATTCGAAGCTGAAGCTGGTCGACACCGTGTATGGCGACGACAAGGACGAGAAGTCCTTCCAGGAGGCGCAGGGCCTGCTGGCCAAGCACCCCAACCTCAAGGGCATCATCTCGCCGACCACGGTCGGTGTTGCGGCGGCGGCGCGTTACCTGTCCGGGTCCTCGTACAAGGGGAAGGTGCAGTTGACCGGTCTTGGCACCCCCAACCAGATGCGCGCGTTCGTGAAGGACGGCACGGTCAAGGCGTTCGCGTTGTGGAACCCGGCCGACCTGGGCTACCTGGCCGCTTACGCCGGTGGTGCGCTGGCCTCCGGGATGATCACCGGCAAGGAAGGCGACAAGTTCAAGGCCGGCAAGCTCGGTGACTACACGGTCGGTGCCAACGGCGAGATCGTGCTCGGTGACCCGTTCACGTTCGACTCGTCCAACATCGACCAGTTCAACTTCTGAGTTCTGGTGGAGGGTGGCGTGCGCCGGATCTGCCTTCCCGGCGCCGCCACCTCGACGGTGCGCTGGGAGCAACCATGAGCGAAACCCGGGCACGGGTGCTGGCCGCCCTTCGGGAGCAGCGGATCGAGACGGCGTCGTGGGCGTTCGGGAATTCGGGGACCCGGTTCAAGGTGTTCGCGCAGGAGGGTGTGCCGCGGAATCCCTACGAGAAGATCGCCGACGCGGCGACCGTGCACCGGTTCACCGGCGTGGCGCCGACGGTGGCGTTGCACATCCCGTGGGACAAGGTCGATGACTACGCCGATCTGGCGGCGTACGCGAAGGAGCGTGGGGTCGCGCTGGGTGCGATCAACGCCAACGTGTTCCAGGACGACGACTTCAAGCTGGGCTCGGTCACCCATCCGTCGCCGGCCGTGCGGGCCAAGGCGCTGGCGCACCTGGTCGAGTGTGTCGACATCATGGACGCGACCGGGTCGCGTGACCTGAAGCTGTGGTTCTCCGACGGAACCAACTATCCGGGCCAGGACAACGTTCGTGCCCGGCAGGACCGGCTCGCGTCCGCGTTGTCCGCGGTATATGACCGCCTTGGTGACCAGCAGCGGATGCTGCTCGAATACAAGCTGTTCGAGCCGGCCTTCTACATGACCGACGTGCCCGACTGGGGCACGGCGTACGCACACTGCCTGTCGCTCGGTGATCGTGCCCAGGTGGTGATCGACACCGGGCACCACGCTCCCGGCACGAACATCGAGTTCATCGTGGCGTTCCTGCTGCGGGCCGGGAAGCTGGGTGGTTTCGACTTCAACTCGCGCTTCTACGCCGACGACGACCTGATGGTCGGCGCGGCCGACCCGTTCCAGCTCTTCCGGATCATGTGCGAGATCGTCTCGGCGGACGCCTTGGCGCCCGCGGCCGGCATCGCGTTCATGCTCGACCAATGTCACAACATCGAGCCGAAGATCCAGGCGGTGATCCGCTCGGTGCTCAACGTCCAGGAGGCCACCGCGAAGGCCCTGCTGGTCGACGCCGCCGCGCTCGACGCGGCCCAGCGCGCGGGCGACGTGCTGGAGGCCAACGAGGTGCTGATGGACGCCTACCAGACCGATGTCCGGCCGATGCTGCGCGAGCTGCGCGCTGACATGGGGCTCGACCCCGATCCGGTCGGCGCGTTCAAGCGCTCGGGCTACCTGGAGAGCGTGACGTCCGCGCGGGTCGGCGGCAGCGCGGCTGGATGGGGTGCCTGAATCGGGGCGAACTACGTAGCATGGTCGGGGTGACCAACACCGACTGGACCGCCGAGACCACCGGGACCGGCGGATATGCCGACGTCAACGGCATCAACCTCTACTACGAGACCTACGGCACCGGCCGGCCGATGATCCTGCTGCACGGCGGCCTCGGCTCCGGCGAGATGTTCGGGCCGATCCTGCCGCAGCTGGCCGCCGCGCATCAGGTGATCGCCGTCGACCTGCAGGGGCACGGGCGCACCGCCGACATCGACCGGCCGATCACCCTCGACGCGATGGCCGCCGACATCGCCGCGCTGATCGACCACCTCGGCCTCGACCACCCCGACGTGGTGGGCTACTCGCTCGGCGGCGGCGTCGCGATGCACGTCGCGGCCAACCACCCCGACAAGGTCCGCCGCATGGTGATGGCATCGGCGTTCCTGAAGACCGAGGCGGTCTATCCGGACCTGCGGGCCCAGCAGGGCCAGGTCAACGCCGCCGCGGCCGCGTTCATGGTGGACACGCCGATGTACCAGCTCTACCAGAAGGTCGCGCCGCGTCCCGAAGACTTCCCGCGCCTGCTCGACAAGGTCGGCGCCTTCATGGCCAACGAGTTCGACTTCACCGAGAAGGTGCGCTCGCTGACCGTCCCGACGATGGTCGCCGGCGCCGACGCCGACCAGGTGCCGCCGAGCGAGTTCATGCGGATCTTCGAACTCCTCGACGGCGGCCATCGCGACGGCGGCTGGATGGGCGAGGGCCGCCCGCAGGGTGGCCACGCCCTGGCCATCGTCCCGGGCGTGACCCACTACTCCCTCTTCAGCTCGCCGCTCTTCGCCACGATGGTGCTGAGCTTCCTCGACGATTGATTGCGGGGCAGCAAGTTCTGACGGTTGTCGATACGGTGTCGTGCGGCGCACCGGCCGGTGCGCCCTACCGCATCGCACAACGGGGAGTTCTTGATGCTGCTCAAACGGATGGCAAGGCTCGGTGTGGCCACCGGTCTCGTCAGTGGAATGGTGTTGGCGTTCGCGGCCGCCCCGGCCCAGGCGGCACCGACCAGCACGACGTCCTACTCGTTCACCAGCGCGGCCGGCGACTACATCGGCGGCGGTCAGACGCGCGACTACCAGGCTCCCGCGGCCGACATCCGGATCCAGGGCACCGCCGGCTACGTGACGGTGCGGGTCGACGCCGGCGACGAGTGGTGGACGATCGATCTCGCCGCACCCAACGGCGAGGTGCTCAAGCCCGGTCGCTATCTCGACGCCGAGCGCGCCGCCTTCCGCACCGGCCGGTCGCCTGGCCTCGACGTGTCGGGGACCGGGCGGGGATGCAACGAGGTGTACGGCAGCTTCTGGATCGACCAGATCGGCACCGCCGCCGACGGCACGGTGACGCTGCTGGACGCCCGGTTCACCCAGAACTGCGAATCGTCGAGCGCGCCGCCGTTGAAGGGCACGGTCAAGTTCGCCGCCTACCCGCTGTCCTACAAATACGTCAGCGACAGCGGCGACTACATCGGTGGCGGGATCTCCAAGTCCTACACCAACGCCCTGTCGGTCTTCACCCTCTCCGGGAACGCGAGCGGTGTGGCCTACTCGGTGTCGGGCCAGCGTGACGACTGGACGGTCAACCTCACCCCGCCCGCGGGTCAGACGCTCAAGCGCGGCACCTACACCGACGCCCAGCGATACCCGTTCAACGAGGCCGGCCACCCCGGCCTGTCGGTGAGCGGCAACGGGCGCGGCTGCAACACGTTGACCGGGCAGTTCACCATCCGCGAGATCGCCTTCGACTCCGCCGGGGCGGTGATCGCGTTGTTCGCGACCTACGAGCAGCACTGCGAGGGCGACACCGCCGCCCTGCGCGGCACCATCCGCTACTTCGCCTGAGCCTCGGGGGCGCGGCCGTCCGGTCGCGCCCCCGATCGCTAGTTCGCCACCTTGGCTTCCAGGCCGGGGACGCCGGCCACGGCGGCCTCGGCGTAGGACTCCTCGTCGCGGATCGCGACCGCCGGCTCGACGTGCCGGTGGTTGCGCGGCACCAGGAGCGCGGCCAGGGCGGCGCCGACGGACGCGAGGCCCAGCGCCGCGAACCCGTAGCGGTAGCCGTTCTCGGTCGGTAGCCCGTTCGGCAGCACCTGGGCACCCACGATGCTGGCCATCAGCGCCGCCCCGAGGGAGCCGCCGATCGTGCGGATGTTGGCGTTCATGCCGTTGGCGACGCCGGTCTGGTGTGCCGGCACCGCTGCCACGACCACATTGGACATCGTCGCGAACGCGGCGCCGAAACCGAGACCGAGGACGGCCATCGCGAGCAGGATCTCCCACTGCCGGTCGTGTGCCAGCGTGAGGATCGCGAACGACGCGACCGCCAGCAGCGTGCCGCCGACCAGCACGGTCTTGGCCCCGAACCGGTGCGTGAGCCGCGGCCCGGCCAGGCCCGAGAGGAACATCGCCACGCTCATCGGCAGGATCAGCAGGCCGGCCCGGGTGACGGTGGCGCCGAAGCCGTAGCCGGCCGATGACGGCGTCTGCATGAAGGCCGGCAGGAAACCGAGCAGGCCGTAGAGGCTGATGCCGAAGAGCAGCGCGACCAGGTTGGTGGTCCAGACCGCGGGGGTACGCATCATCCGCATGTCGATCAGCGGGCTCGCCGACCGCGCCTCGACGACGACCCAGGCGGCGGCGAGCACCACGGCGGCCAACAGCAGGCTCAGCACGCGGGTCGAGCCCCAACCCCACTGCGCGGCCTCGGTCAGCGGCACGAGCAGGGCGACCAGCCAGGCCGCGAGAAGCACCGACGCGGTCAGGCTGAACCGGCCCGGTGCCCGCACGCCCGACGACGGGACGCGGAACCAGGTCACCGCGGCGGCCAGCAGGACCATGATCATGGGTAGCCAGAACAGGGCGCGGTAGTTGAGTGCGTCGACGATCGGGCCAGCCAGGACCACGCCGAGACCGGTGCCGATTCCGAGCACGGCGGCGATCAGGCCGACGGCACCGGCGACGCGTTGGCGCGGCAGCGTGTCGCGGACGATGCCGAAGGCCAGCGGCAGCACACCGCCGCCGAGGCCCTGCACGGCGCGGCCGACGAGCATGACGCCGATGTTGGGCGCGACGGCCGAGATCGCGGAGCCGACGGCGAGCGCGACCAGGGTGACGAGCAGGATCTTCTCCTTGCCGGCGCGGTCACCGAGGCGACCCAGGATCGGCGTGAAGATCGACGCTGACAGCAGGTTGACGGTCAGCACCCAGGTGACGGTGCTCTGGGTGGTGTGCAGGTCGCGCTGGATCACCGGCAGCACGGGCGCGATCAACGACTGGATCAGCGCGTACGACAGGACGCCGAGGAGGAGCACGGGAACGACAAGGCGGGTGGTGGCGCGAGGCTGTAGCACGGTACGAACGTACGCGTACTATCGAACCTTAAGCAATGACGCCCGCGTGTGAGGGAGCCGACGTCGCGACGGCGCCGAGGATCGCGTCGAGCAGGCCCGGGAAGCGCGCGTCGAGGTCGTCGCGGCGCAGGCAGGGCCGGCGGTTGCGGCCGTCGAGGCGCACCCCGATCACGCCGCCCTCGCGCAGGATCCGCCAGTGGTGGGTCGCGGTCGACTTCGGCAGGTCGGCCAGCAGCTCACCGCAGTTGTAGGCGTGGTCCGGATTGGCCGCGAGGGTGGCCACGACGCGCTGCCGGATCGGGTTCGACAGCGCTTCCAGGACGCGGGAGAGATCCAGTTGCTCTCGGCTGGGCTGCGACAGGACCGTCATTGTTCGACTGTACTCGTACCGCCCCACGACTCGTGCAGCGCCGCGACCGCCGCCTTGATCGCCGGGCGGGCGGCCGCCGCGGCCCGCCAGGCGACGGTCACCCGGCGGGTCGGCCGGGGTGCCACGGCGAGCGTGACGACGCCGGCCGGCAGAGTCGGGCGGGCCAGCCGGGGCAGCATCGCCACCCCGAGGCCGGCCGCGACCAGCGTCAGTTGCGTCTCGAACTCGCCGACCAGGAAGTCGGGCTCGACGCCCGGTAGCACCCGCATCAGCCACTCGTAACAGATCGCACCCGGCGGGGCGGCGATCCACCGCTCGCCGCGCAGTTGGTCGCGGCGGACCGGGCCGGTCGTCGCCGCCAGCCGGTGGCCGGTCGGCACCACCAGGTCGGCGACATCGAGGCCGAGTTCGGTCGCCGTGATCCCGGGCGGCCAGGTCAGCGCCGCCTCCGGCCAGTCGTCGAGCACCGCCAGGTCGACGTGGCCGCGTTGCAGCATGTCGAGCGCGTGGTGCGGGTCGCCTTCGATCAGGCCCGTACGCAGGTCGGGGTGGTCGGCCGCCAGCCGGTGCAGCGCGTGCGGCATCAGCCCGCGGCAGGCCGTGGCGAACGCGGCCACCGTGAGCCGCCCGGTCACCGTGTCGCGCTGCGCCGCGAGCGCGGCGTCGGCCTCGTCGAGGGCGGCCAGCACCTTGGCCGCGTGCGTCGCGAGCACCCGGCCGGCCTCGGTCAGCCTGATCCGCCGGCCGTCCTTCTCGACCAGTGTGGCGCCGGTCTCGCGTTCGAGCTTGCCGAGTTGTTGGGAGACCGCACTCGGCGTGCAGTGCAGGGCCGCGCTGGCCGCCAGCACCGTCCCGTAGCTGGCCACCGCGTCGAGCGCGCGCAGCCGACCCACATCGATCATGTAGCGAGGCTACCTGGACGGTGAAGGAACTGTCGCTGGTGCTACATGGTCCGGCGCACTGACGATGACGGCGTGAAACCACGCGACATCGCTCTCGCCATCGGGGTGACCGCCCTCTGGGGTGTCAACTTCGTCGTCATCCGGGTCGGCCTCGACCACTTCCCGCCGCTGATGTTCAACGCCCTGCGATTCAGTTTCGCGGCCGTGCCGGCGGTCTTCTTCGTCGGCCGCCCCCGTGTCCCGTGGCGCTGGGTGTTCGCCGTCGCGATGGCCCTCGGCGTCGCCAAGTTCTCGCTGCTGTTCGCCGGGATGGCGGCCGGGATGCCGGCCGGCCTGTCCTCGCTGATCCTGCAGAGCCAGGCCATCTTCACGGTGCTGCTGGCCGTGCCCCTGCTGCGCGAGCGACCCGGCCGCCGCCGCCTGCTCGGCCTCGCGGTCGCCGCGGTCGGCGTGGTGATCGTGGCCGCCGGCCTGGGTTCGGACCTCCCCGGCGGCGCATTCGCCCTGGTGATCGCCGCGGCCGCCGCGTGGGGCCTGTCCAACGTGGCCACCCGCAAGGCCGGCAGCACCGACGCGCTGCGCTTCATGGTCTGGGTCAGCGCCCTGGCCGCGCCGTGGCTGATCGCCCTGTCCCTGCTGGTCGACGGCCCGGCGGCAGACCTGGCCGCGTTGCGCGACGTGAACGCGGCGGCCATCTTCGCGGTGCTGTTCGTCGCCGGCGCCGCCACCCTCGGCGGCTTCGCCGCATGGGGCCACCTCATCAGCCGGTACGGTGCCTCGACAGTCGCACCGTTCGCCATGCTGGTGCCGTTGTTCGGCATCGCCAGCGCGGCGCTGCTCCTCGACGAACCGGTCCACCCGACCGACATCCTCGGCGGCCTGTTGGTGGTAGGCGGCGTTTTGGCCGGCCTGGACCGGACCCGCCCACAGCTTCCTCTCGCCGACCCCGACGAAGCAGCGCCGCCCGCGGAAGGTGGGCCGCACCATCTGGCTGCGCTGGGCCGGGCCGGCATTACGGCCGCCCGGGACAAGGTTTGACCGCTGAGCTGGCCGCACCGTCTGGCGGCGCTGCTTCGGGCCGGCCTTGCGGCCGGCCGGCGGGGACAAGGTCTGACCGGGCAACGGACCAGACGGCAGCATCTCGCCGCAAAGCGCCTGGCGCTGGGGCGCGCGGCGCGACCGAGCGGCCGCCTACGGCGGTTCGAGGGCGCCGTCGGGGCGGCGGATCCGGGTTGACCAGCGCTCGTGACCGTAGTGCTTGGGCGGGTATTTCGCGGCCGCGCGCTCGTCGAGGTCGATTCCCCAGCCGGGCGCGTCCGACGGCGTCAGATAGCCGTTCACCGGCCGCAGGGTCCCGGGGAACACCTCGTGCACCGCCTCGGCGTAGACGTGCCCCTCCTGGATCCCGAACGCGTGGCTGGACACGTCGAGCGCCAGGTTGGCCGCCATCCCGACCGGCGAGACGTCGGCGGGGGAGTGCCAGGCGGTGCGTACCCCGGCCAGCTCGCACAGCGCTGTCAGCTTGCGTGCCGGTGTCAGGCCGCCGATCGCCGAGATGTGCAGCCGCAGCAGGTCGACGCCGCCCGCGAAGACCAGGCGGGCCGCGTCGCCGACCGAGCCGACCTGCTCGCCGGCCGCGATCGGGACCGCCGCGGCCGCCCGCAGCTCCGGCAGCCGGTCGTAGTGTTCCGGTGCGATCGGGTCTTCGACGAAGAACAGCCGGTAGGGCTCCAGCGACCGGCACAGCACCAGCGCCTGCTTCACCGTCAGTCGACTGTGGACGTCGTGCAGCAACGAGACCTCGTCGCCGAGGGCGTCGCGGGCCGCCGCGAACAGTTTCGGGGTTGCCGCCAGGTAGTGCTCGACGTCCCAGCCGTCGGGGTAGGGCGCGTCGGGGTAGCCGCCGGGGATGCCGGGCGCGCCATACGTGCCCACCCCGGGACCGCCGGTCTGCAACCGCACGTGCCGCAGGCCCTGACCGATGAGCTTGTGGGCGTCGTCGATGGTGTCGCCGATCGTGGCGCCGCTGGCGTGTAGGTAGATCGGCACCGCCGCGCGGACGCGGCCACCCAGCAGTTCGTAGACCGGCATGCCGGCCCGCTTGCCGGCGATGTCCCAGAGCGCCATGTCCAAACCGGACAGTGCGTTGTTGAGCACCGGGCCGTCGCGCCAGTATGAGGACAGGTGCACCATCCGGGTGAGGTCCTCGATGTCGGCGGGGTGCCGACCGACGACCAGCTGCGCCAGGTGCTCGACGGTGGCGGCCACGGCCGTGGCGCGCTGGGTGAAGGTGGCGCAGCCCAGGCCGTACAAACCGGGTTCGGAGGTGTCGACCCTGACCACGACGAGCGTCGCCTCGGGCGCGGTGACGATCGCCCGGACCCCGGTGATCCGCAGCCCGTCGCGCGCCGCCCAGGGTGGCTGGGTGTCGAGCATCGTCATACGGGTTCCTCCTCGGCTGCCGCCAGCGGACTAGAGCCTAACGGCACCAGATGTGCGGCCGTGAAGCCGAGCAGCCGCTGTGCCGGCTCGAGCGCGACCGGCACCGCCCGGCCGGGAAACCGGGCCCGCACCGGCACCTCGGGCAGGAACGCCGCCAGCAGGTCCTCGGTCGGGTAGGGGGCGAGGGTCTCCGGCGCGGCCACGAAGAGCACGTGCGCGCCGGCCGGTGCGGCGGTCAGCCCCAGCAGGCAGGCGGCCGCCGCGTCGGCGGTGTGCAGGTAGGTCCACAGCTCCAGCGCGCCGGAACCCGGGTCGGTGCGGAACTCCTCCGCCCGCCGGGCCAGCCGCGCGTCGCCGCCCAGAAAAGGGAAGCGCAACGCGGTCACCGCGATCCCGTGCCGGCGGGCCACCATCGCCGCGGTCGCCTCGTCGGCCTGCTTCGACAGTGCGTAGGGGTCGGAGACCTGGAGCGGGTGCCGGGCGTCGACGGGCAGGTAGCGTGGGCGCAGCGGGACCTGCGCCCACGCCAACCCCAGCACGGACATGCTGCTGGCCAGCACGATCCGCCGCACCCCCGTGACAGCGGCTTCGTGCAGGACGGCGAACGTGGCCCGGCTGTTGCCGCCGAAGACGGCCAGCGGCGTGTCGAGGGTCGGTGCCGGGATCGCGGCCAGGTGGATCACCGCGTCGACGCCGGCCAGTGCCCGCCGGACCAGGTCGGGGTCGCCGGCGTCGCCGGTGAACACCCGGTCGGCGGGCAGGTCGCCGGGGTCGGCCCGGTCCAGTGCGGTGACCGGCACGCCCCGGCCGGCGAGGGCGTCGAGGACGGCCCGGCCGAGCAGGCCCGCGGCGCCGGTCACCAGCACGCGTTCAGTTCTTGACGGCACCGGACAACCCGTTGACGAAGTAGCGTTGCAGCGCGAGGAACAGCAGGATCACGGGCACGACCAGGATCAACGACCCGGCCATGATCTCGTTGTACGAGGGGACCGTGCCGGACGCAAGTTTCTCCAGCGCGAGCGGCAGCGTGTAACGCGACTCATCGTTGAGGGAGACCCGGGTCAGCACATACTCGTTCCAGGTCGGCACCGCTGTCAGCACCCCGATGGTGATCAGGGTCGGCCGGGCCAACGGCAGGTAGACCCGACAGAAGATGCGCAACTCGCCGGCGCCGTCGGCGGTCGCCGCGTCGTGCAGGTCGACCGGCACCGCGCGGAACGCGTTGGTCAGCATCAGCACGGCCAGCGGCGCGGTGCCGTTGACGAACGGCAGGATCAGGCCGGTGTGGGTGCCGAGGATGTCGAGCTTGTTCTCCAGGATGGTCAGCGGCAGCAGCACGGTGATGCTCGGCACGAACAGCAGCGCGACGAAGAACCAGAACACGAAGCGCCGGCCGGGGAAGTCGATCATCGCGAACGCGTAGCCGGCGAGGCTGTAGATGACCAGCACGCCGAGCACCGTGAGGCCGGTGACCTTCAGGCTGTTGAGGAAGTAGTCGAAGAAGTGCAGCCGGCTCCAGGTGTCGGCGAGGGTGGCCAGGGTCGGCCGGTGCGGCACGAGGTGGCCGCCCTCGAGGATCTCCAGCCGGTCCTTGAACGCACCCGACACCATCCAGGCGAAGGGGTAGAGGCTGACCGCCGCGTACACCGTGAGGGCGAGGTAGGCGACCACGGCGCCGGCGCTGGGCCGCCTCATTGCCGGCTCCGCAGCAGGCGGGCGTTGACCACCGCGAGCAGCAGCGCCGCGATGAAGATCAGCCAACCCAGCGCGCTGGCGACGCCGAGGGTCGGCGACAGGCTCTGCAGGAACGCCTGCTGGTAGGCCTCCAGGCCGAGCACGTCGGTGTGGCCCCCGGGGCCGCCGTTGGTCATGATCAGGAAGATCTGGAAGCCCTGCATGGTGTCGCGCAGCCCGAGCAGCAGGATCGCCACCGTGATCGGCACCAGCAGCGGCCAGGTGATGTGCCGCAGCCGGCGGACCGGGCCGGCACCGTCGAGCGAGGCCGCCTCGATCACCGCCGGGTCGATCGCCTGGAGGCCGGCCAGGTAGAGCAGCATCGCGACCGGCACGCTGCCCCAGATCATGATGACCACCAGGGCGGGCAGCGCGGTGTCGGGGTCGGCGAGGAAGCCCTGCGGCCGGGACAGGCTGCCCAGCCCGACCGAGCGCAGCGCGAGGTTGACCGCGCCCTGGGGTTCGAGCACGTAGCGCCAGGCGTAGTAGACCGCGATGCCGGCGGTCACGTAGGGCAGGAAGAACACCGAGCGGAGCAGGCCGCGCAGCCGGGTGATGCTGTTGAGCAGCGTGGCCAGCGGCAGCGCGATCAGCACCGTGCCGAGCGAGACGGCCACCATGGCGATGCCGGTGTTGACCGCCGCGTTGCGCACCTCGGGGGCGAGGCGGGGATCGGCGAAGAGCAGGTCCTTGTAGTTGTCCAGGCCGACCCATTCCCAGGTGGGGGAGAAGCCGTTCCACTTGGCGAAGCTCAGGCCGAAGCTGTAGACGAGGGTGTAGAGCCCCATGGCCAGGAACAGCAGCACGGCCGGTGCGATGAAGGCGTAGCCGACGAGCGCGTTGCGGCCGCGCCGGGTGGTGCGGCGCGGCTCGGTGACGAGCCGCGCCGCGATGGTGGCGGTGTCGGTCGCGGTCACTTACTTCGCGTCCCACATCGCCTTGATGACCGTGTCGAGCGTGCGGCCCGTGCCGGCCGCGTCGGCCTCGCCGAGCGGCGAGAGCTTGAGCAACGGGTTGCCCATCTCGACCTCGTCGTAGTCCGGCGGGCGGAAGCCGCGGTTGCCGGCGTCGTAGGTGTTCTGAGCCGGCCCGGTGAAGAACTGTTGCAGTGCCGCCAGGTCGGGGCCGATCAGCGACTCGGCCTGCGTGCCCAGGTCGGTGGCCGGCAGGTCGAGCGACGCCTTGGCGAAGATGCCGGCGCCCTCGGGCGAGGTGAGGAAGTCGACCCACTGCGTGGCGCCGCTCTTGTTGGCGCTGGTCGAGGTGACCGCCAGGCCGGTCAGGGCCAGCGGCGCCAGCCGCAGGTCGCTGACCGCGCCGCCGGTCGCCGGCGGGATCGGGAAGGCCAGCACGTTCTCGGGCTTCATGTTGTTCTGGGCGAGGAACGCCAGGGTGAACGTGCCGCCGACGTTGAACGCCGACTTGCCCTGCGCGAACGCGATGTCGGCCTCGTCGATGCCCAGCGCGCTGGCGCCGGGGATCCAGTAGGGCTTGAGCTGAGAATAGAGGTCGAGCGTCTTGACGCCGTCGGGCGAGCCGAAGCCGGCCGTGGTGCCCTTGCCGAACAGCGCCTCGAACTTCTGCTGGCCGAGGTAGGCGAAGGCGAGCTGCTCGTAGATCCAGTTGAAGCCGGTCTGGGTCACCTTGAGGCCGAGCGAGAGGCCGCCCTGGTCCTTGTCGGCAGTCGTGGTGGCCTTGAGATAGTCGAGGAACTGCTCCCAGGTCGCCGGCGGCTTGGTCGGGTCGAGCCCGGCGGCCTTGAGCTTCTCCTTGTTGGCGTAGACGATGCCGAAGGTGCCGGCCGTGAACGGGACACTGTAGAGGCTGCCGACGGTCGCGCCGGACAGTTCCTCGATGGTGTCCTTGCGCTGCTGGGTGACCCGCCCGGACTCCCGGGTGCTGGGCAGGAACCGGTCGAGCTTGGCGTCGAAGTCGCCCTTGAGGTCGGCGAGCAGCCCGCCGCCGCCGACCCGCATGTCTTCGCCACCCGAGTGCAACTCCAGCACGTCGGGCAGGTCCTTGGTCTGCGCCGCGCTCTGGATCTTGGCGGTGAACACGTCGTCGGGTGTGAACGCCTCGATCTTGACGTCGGTGCCGGTCTTCGCCTTGAACGCCGCGGCGGCCTGTTGCAGTGCCTCGACGTGGGTGCGCTTGAACGTCCACATCGTCAGGGCGCCGCCGGTCGCCTCGCCCTCGTCGTCGCTGCCACAGGCGGCGACACCGAGGGTGAGCGCGACGGCGGCCACCGCTGCGAGGATGCGTCTGTTTCCGATCATGGTCTGGCCCTCCCGCTGGACGAAGGGGATCTATCGGGCTAGCAAATCGTTAAGACTGACCGGCAATCTACTCGTAACCCAGCGGAAGTCAAGAGGGTCGATATGGAAGATCGTCAGGCTGACTGCCGGCGCACCAGCCGGGTCGGGATGACGATCTCCTTCGGCGGGCCGGCCACGCCGTTGATCCGGTCGAGCAGCAGCCGGGCGCAGGCCATGCCGATCTCGCGGGCCGGGTTGGCGATGGTGGTGAGCTGCGGGGTGACCAGGGTGGCCGCCTCGATGTCGTCGAAGCCCATCACCGCGAGGTCGTCGGGCACCCGCAGGCCCCGCTCGCGGGCCGCGTCGAGCGCGCCGATCGCCATCATGTCGTTGGCGCAGAGCACCGCGTCGGGCCGCTTGCGTTGCCGGATCAGCTTTTCCACCCCGTGTGCGCCACCGGCCCGGCTGAAGTCGGTGTGCACCACCATGTTCTGCTGTGGACCGATGCCGGCCTCGGCCAGCGCCGCCCGATAGCCGGCCACCCGCTCGGCGGCGGGCCCCTCGGCCGCCGGGCCGCAGATGAAGGCGATCCGCCGGTATCCATTGTGGATCAGATGGCGGACCGCCTCGCGGGCGCCGCCCTCGTCGTCGCTGTGCACCAGGTCGACACCGGTCTGCGCGGCGCGGCCGCCGAGCCGGACCACCGGGATCTGCGCGTCGATCACCGGCTGGAGGTCGTCGGCGTGGGTGTGGAAGACGGCGAACGCGACCCCGTCGACCTGCCGGGAGATCATCTTGTCGAGGGCGGCGCGTTCGAGGTCGCGTACCCCGTTGGTGTTGGTGATGATCTCGTCGTAGCCGGCCGGGCCGAGCACGTCTTGCACCCCGCGGGCCAGGACCGGGTAGAACGGGTTGGTGATGTCGGGGATGACCAGGCCGATGGTCAGGCTGCGACCGGCCCGCAGGCCGCGCGCCACCACGTTGGGCCGATAGCCGAGTTCGGCGATCGCGTCCATGATGCGGCGCCGGGTCTCCGCCGACACCGGCCGGCGCCCGTTGAGCGCGTGCGAGACCGTGGTCGCGCTGACTCCGGCAAGCTGCGCGACCTGGCCGATCCGCGGCCGGTCGCCGCGAAACGCCACCCGGACCTCCTCGGTTCTTTAGGTCGGCACAGCCTACCCCCTCGGCAGTGATGACCGTCTAACTCCGGGAGACACGCCGACGGGCGTGATGCCCGAACGTAGTTGCCCAGTGACCTAAAGTTACCGACGTTTGCCACAACGGGGGAGTCACGGGGAATGGGATCGTTGCATGTCGCGCTGCCCGCGGACGGGCGGCTGCACCTGCTGCGGGAGTGGGGGCACGAGCTGCCCGCCATCCGGCGATGGGCCGCGGAACGGGACATTCCCGTGGCCGACGACGCCGACCCGCAAGCGATCCGCGCCCTGTTGCGCGCCACCTACCTGCGGCTGGTCCCGACGCGGGTCATGGCGCTACCGCCGCACGACACCATGTTGTGGCTTCCGCCGCCCGTGGCCCTGTTGCACGCGGCGGGTGTGCCGGTGCGGCGCGCCACGCTCGTGCCCGAACGGCGCCGGCCCAGCGTCCGCATCCGCGGCGGCCGGTCCGATCCGGAGGTGGCCGAGGCCGCGTTGGCGGCGGCGGACGAGGTCGACGAGTGCGCGGTGCTCGCGATCCGGGAGGGCACCGGCACGGTGCTGCGGGGATATCTGACACTGCTGCCCGGCTGGCGGGCCGACGAGGCGGTGCTCCGCGACTATCTGGCGGCGCGACTGGCCGCGCCGCGGGTGCCGCGCAGCCTGGTGGTGCTCGACAGCTTCCCGCGCACCGCGGAAGGCGCCATCGACCGGGCGGCCCTCGCCGCCTAGTCAGCGCCCGCGCTGGGCCCGCAGGGCCTCGGTGGCCCGCTCGACCGACAGCGGCAGCGAGATCAGGTGGCCCTGGCCGAAGCCGCAGCCCAGGTCGAGCAGTGCGTCGAGCTGTGCCTGCGTCTCGATGCCCTCGGCGAACGCCTTCATCGACAGCGAGTCGGCCACCGCCATGATGGCCTGCACGATGCCCCGGCCGCCGTTGCCGGCGTCGTTCATCGCCGCCACGAACGCCCGGTCGATCTTCAGCCCTTCGACCGGGAAGCGTTGCAGGTAGGCCAGGCTCGAGTAGGACATCCCGAAGTCGTCGAGCGCGAAGTGCACGCCGGCCTCGCGCAGCGCGCTCACCTGAGCCGAGATGTCCTCGTCGGTGTCCATGTGCTCGGTGACCTCGAGCCAGATGTCGCCGGGGTCGACGCCGGCCGCGCGGATCACGTCGAGCAGGTCGCCGTGCCCGCGTTCGAGCTGCACGGCCGAGATGTTGACGCCCATCGTCAGGTGGGCCTCGGGGAACTCGCGCTGCCACGCGGCGAGTTGGCGGCACGACTGATCGAGCACCCACGCGCCGATCGGCACGATCGCGCCGGTCTCCTCGGCCAGCGGGATGAACACGTCGGGCGGCACGTTGCCGCGCTCCGGGTGGCGCCACCGGGCCAGCGCCTCGAACGACCGGATGGTGTTGGTCTTCAGCTCGACCATCGGCTGGAAGACCACCGCGAGCTGGCCGCGGTCGAGCGCCTCGGACAGGTCGGAGCGCAGGTCGAGCCGGTCGATCGAGCGGTGCGAGGCCTCGTCGTCGAAGACCTCGAGGCGGCCGCTGCCGCGGGCCTTGGCCGCGTACATCGCGGCGTCGGCGTCGCGGAGCATCGCGCTCGCCGAGGCGATGCCGCGCCGGCCGAGCACCGCGCCGATGCTGGCGGTGACCTCGACCCGCTCGCCGCGCAGCGGGAACTCGTCGCTGAGCGCCACCTGGATCCGCCGGCCCATGTCGGTGAGGTCGGTCAGGTCGGACGCGCCGCTGATCAGCAGCACGAACTCGTCGCCGCCGAACCGGGCGAGCATGTCGCCGGGCCGGACGACCTTGCGCAGCCGCTGTGCGACCTGCTGGATCAGCTCGTCGCCGGCCTCGTGGCCGAGCCGGTCGTTGACCGCCTTGAACTTGTCGAGGTCGAAGAAGAGCAGCCCGGCCGCGCCGGTCGGCGAGGTCGCCAGCGCCTCGTCGATCCGCTGTGCGGCGGTCATCCGGTTGGCCAGGCCGGTCAGCGGGTCGCGCGAGGCCCGCCGGTGCAACTCCTGCTCGCGGGCCTTCAGCCGGCGGTAGAGCTCGCCGTTGCTGATCGCCGCGCTCAGGTAGCTGGCCAGCACGACCGCGACCTCGACCACGGACTTGCCGAACGAGCGGGCCCGCCGGCCCTTCGCGGCCAGCACGGCGATCACCGCGTCGTCGCGCATCACCGGCACGAGCAGCAGCGGGTCGTCGCCGGAGCCGGGGCCGACGTAGGGCTCGCCGGCCGCCAGCCGGGCCCAGCCGGGCAGGTCGGCGGCGGGAGTCGGCCAGCGCTTGTTGACGTCTTCACCGGCGTCGGCGGCCGCGGCGACCTCGGCCAGGTCGTCGCGGACGGTCAGGATCCAGGCGGAGTCGGTGCCGGTCAGCTCGCGCAGCAGCACCGCCGCGTCGTCGAGCAGCGAGCCGACATCGAGGTGGCGGGCCAGCCCGGGGCCCGCCTGGGCGAGCCGTTCGATCGCCGCGCCGCGCTCGCGGGCCTCGACGGCCGAATACATCCGGTAGGCCATCGAGAGCAGCACCTGGAGGTCGGCCGGGGTGAACAGGTCGCCGCCCCGGCGGTAGAGCACGAGCAGGTCGCCGGCGAACTCCGAACCGACGCCCGACAGGGGTATCCAGGCCGCCGAGGCCTTGTCGGCCTCGTGCAGGGGCGGGGGGCGGTCGGCGGCCTCGGCCGGGTGCCGTGCGGCGGCGCTGCCGGAGGTGATCACCCGGCGGGCGGTCGGGCCGAGCGTCCATCCGGTGGTGAACGCGGGGTCGTCTTCGGGGAGCCCGCAGGAGGCGGTGACGAACAACCGGTCGTCGATCGCCTCGGCGATGCACACCACGTCGGCGGCGAACACCTCGGAGAGCACCGTCAGCGTGCGGTCGATCAGCCGGCCCGGGCTCGACGGCGTGCCGATCACGGTCAGCAGGCGGATCAGCCGGGCGGTGTCGCGGTAGGCCGCGGCGGCCGCACCCTCCGCCCTGGACAGTGCGGCACGCAGTGTCTCCGCGTCGGTGTCGGAGCGCGGCGCGGATGCTTCCCCGTAGGCGGCCATCGGGCGCTCAGAGCGCCATCGCGGCGATGGTGGCGTTGTGGTAGCCCGCGACGCCCGTGGTGCGCGCGAACTCGCCGTAGGTGTAGTAGCCGAACGTGGGCGTGTCGCCGGCCGCCTCCTGGAGCCGCCGGGCCTCCTCGTGGCCGCGCTGGCCCAGGATGTCGAGCCGGGCGACACAGTCGAACACCAGCACCACAGCCGGTTCCTCGCCGCCCATGACCTCTTCGACCGTCTGCTCGCCGACCTCCAGCAGGTCTTCGGGATCGCAGGAGACCACCTGCACCGCCGAGTAGGGCGGCATCGGCGAGAAGGTGCGCAGCTTGCCGTCACTGTCTATGAACGCGCCCCGGATCAGCAGCGAGCCGTCGGGCTGGATGAGCCCGAACGCGTGCTCGGAGTGATAGCCGCCGGCCTTCTCGTAGAGCTTCTTGGCGCCCGGGTCACGCGGCCGGAAGTTTTCCTGGTAGACCTCGAGCGCGGGCCGGCCGCCGAGCTCGCTGACGATCTGCCCGTCGACCCCGCTGAGCATCAGCGGCAGGCTGGTCGCCCGCCAGCCGTGCTTGCCGACCACCCGCAGCGGCCGGTCGGAGCCGATCCAGACGGCGACCGCGGCGTCTTTGAGCACACGGTCGCCGGCGAACACGAAGGTCTCGGCGAGCTGCCGGTCGTCGGCGGCCGCGCCGCCGATCACCGGAACCTGGAAGCCGGTCACCTTGTGGATGCCGTTGAGCAGCTCCTGCTGGTCGCCGGCCAGGCCGTCGGAGAAGATCAGGACCGCCTCGTGCGGCGAGCGGACCGGGCCGGTGGCGTCGAGAGCGGCCCGGGCCAGTGCCCGGCCGGCCCGGGTGGCGTCGGCCTGCACGCCGGTGGCGTGGCCGAGGCCGAAGCGGTAGCCGCCGCCGGCGAGCGCGAGCACCGCGATGCCGCTGCCCGGCTCGATGAGCTGGCCGTGCTGGAGCTGGCCGGAGCTGGTCGCGCCGGCGATCACCGCCGAGCCGGTCGCCGCCGCCACGGTCTTCAGGACCGCGGGCAGGTCATACCGGACAGACGCGTACACCAGAACCAGGTCTGGCTCTTGGCCGTCAAGTGGACGTAACGCTTCGTCGACCGCTGTTTCGGCGGCCAACCGGGCGTCGGTGCCGTTTCCGGTGCCGACCCCACAAATCGCTTTGGTGCTGGTCAGGACCCTCACCCCCGCGCGCATGCAGTGCTGGGACAACCACCGATTGTAGTGGTGAGGGTACTTCGTCTTCAGGTATGAGTGGCGACGGTCATAAGGCGCGAACCCGGTGGTTCCGGCAAAGTGCCGGAACCACCGGGCGCGCGGTGACTCAGCCCACGACCGACTTGAGCGGGATCCCGGCTGCGCGCAGGTCACTGACCAGATCGCGCAGGTACGGGTGCTCGTCGGCCTGAAGGCCTTCGGGGTTGGGGATGAGCAGGTAGGCCGAACCGTCGGCCTGGCTCACCCGCGCCGTGTCGGTGTAGGTGTCGACCACCGACTCGGTGCGTGCGAGGTCGGCCGCGGCGACCTGGATGGTGATCGGCCGCCACTCACCGCCCAGGTTCTCCGGTGCCGGCAGAGCCGCTGCGGCGGCCCGGGCCGGATCGACCGTCGCCGGCGCGGCCCGACGCGCCGACGGCGCGGCCGGGGACGCCGGGTAGAGAACGGCGTTGGCCAGCATCTGGATGCCGCTCTCGTTGTAGGCCCGGAACAGCGGGTTGTAGGCGAACAGCACTGCCCGGCCCGCCCCGGTCGGCTCGTCGACCAGCGCCGCCGTGCCCTTCAGCGTGTCGGCGCCGGCGGTGTAGCCGTTGTACCAGAACGTGTCGTCGCTCGGGTAGGTGAGCACGTTGATGCCGGTGGTGCTGGGCGTGAGGATCGAGTCGTTGTTGTTGAACTCGAAGTCCTCGGCCGGGCGGGTCGCCGCGACCGGGCTGGCGTGGTCGACGTCGACCCGGAAGTGCGAGCCCACGACCTCGTAGTCGGCCGGCTTGGCCTTCTCCGTGGTCGAGGTCAGCCCGGCCGCCCGGGCCATCCGGGTGCCCTCGTTGCGCAGCCCGATGTAGGTGTTGCCAGCCGCGACCCAGGCCCGCAGGTTGGCCTGGCCCGCCGCGGTGAGCCCGCCGGTCGCGTTGGAGCCGTCCGGCACCAGCACCACCGAGCGCTCGGTGAACGCCGGCGCGTTGTTGTTGATGTCGGCGGTGGTGACCGGGGTCAGGTGCAGGCCCCAGCGCTTGCCGAGCACGTAGCGCGCCTCGCCGTGCGAGCCCGACGTGGTGGAGATGCCGGTGCCCTGGAACAGGCCGACGTCGGGCAGGGTGAGCGCCGGGCCGGTGGACGGCTTGCGGCTGGCACCCATCGTGACGCCCAGGCCGAGCGCCCGGTCGTTGAGCGCCGCGGTGAGGTCGGCCTCGGGGAACGTGGTGTGGCCGGTCTCGGGGTCCTGGCGGACCTCGACGCCGGCGCCGAGCAGGGCGAAGGTGAACTCCGCCGCGCCGGCCGAGTCGCGCTGGAACTGGTAGGAGCCGCCCTTCGGCGCGGTGGCCGCCTTGCCGCCCGCCGGCCGTGCCACGCGCTGCACGTTGGGGTGCAGGTCGTCGCCGGTGTAGATGGTGTCGATGCCCATCAGCAGCGGGTTGCTCCACGACGACACGTCGTAGAAGTACGGGAACGGCACGTAGGGGTCTTCGCCCAGCGTCGCCTGGATCCAGTGCTTCTGCGGCTGCTCCATCGGGATCCAGTAGGCGCCCTTGGGCACGGTGAGGTTGTCGGCGGTGCGTCCGCCGAACACGTGTGCCTGCGGCACCGTGATCGGCGCCTTGACCTCGTAGACCTCGACGTCCATCGCGCGCAGCCGCTCGACCAGCTTGCGCACGTCGGCGAGCTGCCGGTCGGGCAGCAGGAAGTAGGACTTGACCTTGACGTCGGCCACCGGGAACTTGCACCGTGTTGTCGGGCTGGACGACCTCGTTGGGCTCCAGCTCGCCGGCCTTGCCCTCGGCCAGCGCGTCGGTCCAGATCTTGAAGTAGCTGTTCAGGACCTCGCGCTTGTTGTCAGCCGCCCAGCCGGTCGTCGACCACTGGGTGTTGAACTGCTGCTGCACCCGGTCCTGGACCGCCGAGGCGCTGCCCTTCTCGTACGTCATGCCAGCGGCGCCGAAGCCGGTGGCCGGCACCGTGTCCCCGTACCCCATGTAGAAGAGGTCGTAGGTGTCGTAGTTGAAGTAGCACTCGGTGGTCACCGTGTCGGTGCAGGCGCCGTTGTAGCCGAAGCCGGCCTTGTTGGCCTCACCGATCCGGTTGATCCAGTCGACCGGCGCGTCCGCGATCTCGTGGTGGATCGGGTCGGCGTTCGGCGGAAAGAAGTAGCGGCGGCTGCCCATCTCGTGCGCGTCGATGAAGACCTGCGGCGGGAACTTGCGGAGCAGCTCGATCTTGCCGTCGGTCTCCGGCTGGCTGCGGGCGAACCAGTCGCGGTTGAGGTCGAAACCGAAGTCGTTCTGCCGCCGGTTGGCGTCGCGGCCGTCCGGGTTCTGGGTCGGCACGATGACCGTGAGGAGGTTGTCGTTGCGGTCCTTGACGTCACAGGACAGGCCCGCGGCCAGCTCGTAGAGCGACTTCAGCGAGGCGTCGGCGCCGCTGGTCTCGCCGCCGTGCACGTTGCCGGCGATGTAGACGATGGCCGGATCGTCGTGTGCGATCCGGGCCGCCTTGGACGCCGCCATCGTGCGCGGGTCGCGCAGGTCGCGGATGTCCTCGGCGATCTTCGCGAGGCCGTCCTTGGTGACGTGGGCCGAGTCGGAGACGATCGCGTAGGGCAGCGGCTGGCCGGTCACGCTGGTGGCCATCGTGCCGGTGACCACGCGGTCGGAGGCATTGTCGACCGCCGCGAGGTAGCGGCGGATCTCGTCGTTGGTGACGACGCGCTGCTGGCCGACGCCGAGCGGGAAGCCGAGGAAGGCCTCCGGGCTCGGTACGTCGGCGAGGCGCGCGCCGGGGTTGGGGTCACAGGCTGGAGCGGCTCCCACGGAGGAGCCGTTGAGCAGCGGCAGCGTGCCGGCGAGCAGCAGCACAGCCGCAGCACCCGCCAACCGTTTTGCGCGGTTCGGTAGTCGCATTAAACCCGCTTCCCTTCCCGGAAAGGTGGAGTGAAAGGCAAAACGAGCCTAGGACCTGGCATTTCCCAAGGTCAAGATCCGAACGGCTAAGCCCATTTACTGCGGTGAATGGCATTAAATACCGTCTAATCGGGCGAAGTCGATCGTGGACCGGGCCGCGCCGCAACCCGCCAGAAATTTTTCCGGCGCGATGTCGAAACCGGCCCGGCCCGTTCGCTGCGGACGTAGACACCACCCACACCAACGAAGGAGACCGACATGTCGTTCCAGGCCTACCTCGACGCGGCGGAGGACAAGACCGGCCGGACCCCGCGGCAGCTCGTCGACGAGGCGATCGCCAAGGGGTACGACGCACCCGCGGTGAAGGCGACCACGATCGTCGAGTGGCTGCGCGACGACTACGGCCTCGGTCGCGGCCACGCGATGGCGATCGTGCACGTCATCAAGAAGGGTCCGAAGATCCCCGGCAAGCACGTCGGCGGCACCGGCGCGCACCGGGACGCCTCGGACACCCTCTGGCTCGACGGCAAGGCGGCGCGGGGGAGCCAGGCCTAGATCGCGGTGGCATGCTGGGCCCATGCCGCTTGAACCCATCGAGCGGGCGTCGGTCGACGAGCTGCGCGCCCTCCAGCTGCAACGGCTCCGCTGGTCGGTGCGGCACGCCTACGACAACGTCCCGCACTACCGGTCCGCGTTCGACGCGGCGGGCGCCCACCCCGACGACCTCAAGACCCTCGACGACCTGGCGGCGTTCCCGACCACCAGCAAGGAAGACCTGCGGGCCAACTACCCGTTCGGCATGTTCGCCGTTCCGCGCGAGCAGGTGGTGCGGGTGCACGCCTCGTCGGGCACCACCGGCCGGCCGACCGTGGTCGGCTACACCCGCGACGACATCGCGATCTGGGCCAAGCTGGTGGCGCGCTCGATCCGGGCTTCCGGCGGCCGGCCCGGCGACGTCGTGCACGTCGCCTACGGCTACGGGCTGTTCACCGGCGGCCTCGGCGCCCACTACGGTGCCGAGGAGCTGGGCTGCACGGTGGTGCCGGTCTCGGGCGGGATGACCGAGCGGCAGGTGCTGCTGATCCGCGATTTCGAGCCCGACATCATCATGGTCACGCCGAGCTACCTGCTGGCCATCGTCGACGAGCTGGAGCGGCAGGGCGTCGACCCGCGCGGCACCTCGCTGCGCCTGGGCATCCTCGGCGCCGAGCCGTGGACCGAAGACATGCGCCGCGAGATCGAGCAGCGGCTCGGCATCGACGCGGTCGACATCTACGGCCTGTCCGAGGTGATGGGCCCGGGCGTGGCCAACGAGTGCGTGGAGACCAAGGACGGCCCGCACATCTGGGAGGACCACTTCTACCCGGAGATCATCGACCCGGTGACCGGCGCCGTGCTGCCCGACGGCTCGTTCGGCGAGCTGGTCTTCACCTCGCTGACCAAGCAGGCGATGCCGGTGATCCGCTACCGCACCCGCGACCTGACCCGGCTGCTGCCCGGCACGGCCCGCCCGATGCGCCGGATGGAGAAGATCACCGGCCGCACCGACGACATGATGATCGTGCGCGGCGTCAACCTGTTCCCGACGCAGATCGAGGAGCTGATCCTCGGCACGGCCGAGCTGTCGCCGCATTTCCAGTGCGTGCTCAGCCGCAGCGGGCGGCTCGACTCGTTGACGGTCCGCGTGGAGCGGCGGCCGGAGGTCCTTCCCGGGGTCGCCGCGGGCGCTGCTTTGACCTTGGCCGCCAAGGTCAAAGCCACGATCGGGGTGACGGTGGCGGTCGAGGTGGTGGATCCCGACGGCGTCGAGCGCTCGATGGGCAAGATGCGGCGGATCGTCGACAACCGGCCCTAAACCGGCAGCAGCCGGGGACGTCGCTTCGCGGCCAGGTCCTCCACCCAGCCCACGTGGATCACGATCAGCACAAGCAGCCACAGGGTGATGGCGGTGTAGCCGACCTCGGCCAGCACGTCGCCGAACACCCAGACGTGCAGCCAGTCGCCGAGCGGGAAGGCGGCCGTGATCGCCACGTTGTGCCACAGGTAGATGGTCACCGCGCGCGAGTTGAGCAGGGTGACCGCGGCATCGGTGCGGTGCCGCTTGGTCAGCCAGTCCATTTTGGGCGCCAACCGCAGCAGCACGAGCACGAAACCGATCGAATAGATGGCGTACGCCGGTGGGTTGTCGCCAAGGTCGATGCCGTTCTCGCCGGGGTGGGTGACGACCCAGCCGACCGCGCCGGCGGTGGCCACGATGGACACGGCGAGGATCACCGGGAAGCGCACCTTGCGCAGGTCGCCGTCGCGGTGCGCGAAACCGAGGATCCAGCAGGCCGCGAACGTGAGCACGTCTTCGATCACCGAGGCGGACCGGTCGCCGAACGGCCACGCCGCGTGGTCGAACAGCGGCAGCAGCACCAGCGGCGCCAGCACCGTCGCGAGCCGGGCCTTGCGGTAGAGGGCCAGCAGCAGCGGGGAGAGCAGCACCAGCCAGAGGTAGGTGACCAGATACCAGAGGACGCCGCTGACCGGTTCGGCCCAGGCGGTCGCCGGCGGCTCGGCGACCGGCACCAGCCAGAGCAGGAATGCCGGCCACTGTGGATGGTCGTCCCAACCGAGCACGAGCATCGCGGGTACGAACACCGCGGCCAGCAACCACAACGCCGGCAGCAACCGGCGCAGCCGGCCGCGCACGGCGCGGGTGGCCGACCGGTCGACCGAGCGGGCCATCAGCGAGCCACCGAGCGCGAACATCACGCCCATCGCCGGGAAGCCCATGCCCAGCCAGGCGACCGGGAACATGTGGAACAGCACCACCCGCACGATGGCCGCCGCGCGGAGCAGGTCGAACCAGCGGTCCCGGCCTTTGGTGTCCACGTTGGATGGCGCTGGCGCGGCCGGTGCCGCATGGGCCGGTGCCGGCATCGTCGCGGTGTGGTAACGCGGCGGTCCGACCCAGTCGTCATTCCGTGTGGTCACCGGCCGACCATAACTACGGTGGGTGCCCGCCGTGGCTGATCGTCCCTCGCGCGGGCGACGGCCGTCCGGGTCGTCATTTCCGGCCGATCGAGCCGTAACCTCCCGGTCAGAGCGCGGAGATCGTCTCCGGCGCGCGCTCCCGGCGGCTGAGGCCGCGCAGCACCGCGGTCTGGCCGTGCCGCGCGACCGCCAGCGCGGTCAGCAGCCCGAGCACGGGGGTGATCACCGGCGGCGGGAACGTGGGGGTCGGCAGGCCGACGCTGACCGCGATGTCGTCACTGTGGACGCTGATCTCCATCATCCGGGTGACCAGCAGGTCGTCGAGCGTCAGTGCCCAACCGGTCCAGATCAGCACCGACCGGTCGGGCTCCAGCCCGGGCAGGATCGACCGCAGGGTGGCGAGTTCGGCGTGCGCCCGCTCGATCAGCGGCGCGTGGCCGACGGCGGCGTAGTCGTCGCTCTGCCCCCGGATGGCCACGTTGGCCGGTGCGTCGATGTCCTGGCCGAGCCACGCCGCCGCGGCGTAGTGGGCCATCAGGTCGCGCGGCTCCTGCTCTGAAGCGGGCTTCTCGACGGCCTCGATCACCTGGTGGAACTGCCGCGCGAGGTGGCCGGCCAGGCCGCCGACAGTGAGCCCGGTCAGCGCGCTCGGCTCGGTCCACCGGTCAGCGACCGCCCGGTCGGCGAGCAGGTCGACGGCGATCGCCGCCGCGTCGAGGAATGCCGTGCGGTGCATGCGGTGGATCTTAGCTTCACTCGACGGCGACGCTGACCTCCGTCGCCTTGACCAGGGCGACCACCTCGTCGCCCTCGCTGAGGTCGAGGTCGTTGACGGCGTCGTTGGTGACCACCGCGGTGAGCGCGCCGCCACCGTCGACCGCGACCTTCAGGGTGGTCATGGCGGCGCCGCCGGTCAGCGACGTGACGCGGCCGGGGAGCTGGTTGCGGATGCTCACGTCACCGACCGCACCGGTGGCCAGCGCGACGTCGGTCGCCTTGACCAGCATGGTCACCGGCAGGCCGGCGATGAGCTGGAGCTCGTCGGCGCTCTCCCGGGTGATCGCGGCGGTCAGATCCTGTCCGCTGGACAGGCGGGCCTTCACGGCCGCCATCGCCTCGCCCCGGGACACCGAGAGGATCGTGCCGTCGAGCTGGTTGCGGATGCTGAGTCGCATGAGCTAGTCCATTCGCGATCAGTTGATGCGATTTTGTCCTCTCCATCCTGCCCTCGGCGCCCGACCCCGAAACCGCGCGACACGCCCTGGCCGTGGCGTCACGGGCGGTCGGCCACTAGATTGCAGTCTGAGTGCAAATTCTTGAGCCGACCTTTGACCTTGATCAGGAGGGGCGCGATGGCGGAGCCCATCACCGAGGCCGACCTGCGGGAGCGGATCTCGGCGTTCCTGGCCGACCACGACCCGGCCGGCGATCGCCTCGCCTTCCTGCGCGCGCGCTTCGACGCCGGGTTGGCCTGGGTGCACTTCCCGGTCGGGCTCGGCGGGCTCGCCGCCGGACGGGCGCTTCAGCCGGTCGCCGACGACGCGTTCGCCGCCGCCGGGGCCCCCGACAACCGGCCGTCCCGGATCGGCATCGGCCTCGGCATGGCGGCGCCGACGATCCTCGTGCACGGCACCGACGCCCAACGCACCCGCTTCCTGCGTCCGCTGTGGACCGGCGAAGAGGTGTGGTGCCAGCTCTTCAGCGAGCCCGGCGCCGGCTCCGACCTCGCCGGCCTGGCCACCCGGGCCCGCCGCGACGGCGACGGCTGGCTGCTCGACGGCCAGAAGGTGTGGACCTCGATGGCCCACGTCGCGCGCTGGGCGATCCTGCTCGCCCGCACCGATCCCGACGTGCCCAAGCACGCCGGGCTGACGTTCTTCGTGCTCGACATGACCGCACCCGGCGTCGAGGTGCGGCCGCTGCGCCAGCTCACCGGCGAGGCCGAGTTCAACGAGGTCTACCTGACCGGCGTCCGGGTGCCCGACGAGCACCGCCTCGGCGACGTCGGCGCCGGCTGGAAGGTCGCGCAGACCACACTGATGAACGAGCGGGTGTCGATCGGCGGCGGCGCGCTGCCCCGCGAAGGCGGCATGATCGGCGTGCTGGCCAGGGCCTGGCGCGAGCAGCCGGCCGTGCGTACCCCCGGCATGCACGACACCGTCATGCGGCTCTGGGTCCGCGCCGAGGCCGCCCGGCTGACCGGCCTGCGGGTCCGGCAGCAACTCGCGGCCGGCGCGCCCGGGCCCGACGGCTCGGCGGTCAAGCTCTCGTTCGCCACGCTCAACCAGCAGATCTCCGCCGCCGAACTCGACCTGCGCGGCGACGAGGGCCTGCGCCGCGATTCGTGGGCGATGAGCCGCCCCGACGACGTCGACTTCACGGGCCGCGACACCGGCTACCGCTATCTGCGGGCGAAGGGCAACTCGATCGAGGGCGGCACCTCCGAGGTGCTGCGCAATATCATCGCCGAGCGGGTGCTCGGCCTGCCCGCCGAGCCGCGGGTCGACACCCGCGTCGCATGGAAGGACCTGCCCCGATGAGCGACCTGCTGGACCTGCTGGAGTCGCCGGACGAGCAGGACCTGCGATCCGGCGTACGCGACATGCTGGCCGCGGAATGCCCCTGGCAGACGGTGCTGTCGTTCGTGTCGGAAGGCGCCGAGGCCTACGACGCGAAGCTCTGGCGCACGGTGGCCACCGGCATGGGCCTGGCCGGCCTGCTGGTCCCCGAGTCGCAGGGCGGCGCCGGCGCCCAGTGGCGCGCGGCGGCGATCGTGGTCGAGGAGTTGGGCCGGGCCGTCGCGCCGGTGCCGTTCGTGTCCAGCGCGGTGGTCGCCACCACGGCGCTCGGCTCGTCCGACGAGCCGTCGTTGCTGGGCCGGCTGGCGTCGGGCGAGCTGACCGCGGCGCTGGCGGTGCCCTATGGCCTGTGGTCGGCACCCACGCTGCTGTCGGTGGTGGACGGTGCGGTCACCGGCACGGTGCGCGGTGTTGCCGACGCCCTCGGAGCCGGTTTGCTGCTGGTCCCCGCCGACGACGGCCTCTACGCGGTCGACGGCGCCGCGGTCCGGCGTACCCGGGTGCTCTCTCTTGATGAGACCCGTCCGTTGGCCGACCTGGAGTTCCGCGCGGCGCCCGCCCGCTTGGTCGGCTCGCTGTCGGCGGTGCCCTGCGCGCTGCGGGCGGCGGCCACGATGACCGCGGCCGAGCAGATCGGGCTGGCGTCGTGGTGCCTCGATGAAACAGTCGGCTACCTCAAGGAGCGCTACCAGTTCGGCCGCCCGGTCGGTTCGTTCCAGGCGCTCAAGCACCGCCTGGCCGACCTGTGGGTGGAGCTGACCCAGGCCCGCGCGGTCGTCGCCTACGCGGCCGCCGACCTGGCGGCCGGCGCGGCGGACGGTCGGGTGGCGGCGTCGCT
The DNA here is from genome assembly GCF_003387075.1 of Asanoa ferruginea. Classification (NCBI taxonomy): domain Bacteria; kingdom Bacillati; phylum Actinomycetota; class Actinomycetes; order Micromonosporales; family Micromonosporaceae; genus Asanoa; species Asanoa ferruginea. The sequence continues at coordinate 7,175,591 of NZ_QUMQ01000001.1, read as the reverse complement.
CGCCAAGATCGTAGGGTCCGAGGTCGCGGTCCGCGCGGCCGAGGAGTGCGTGCAGATGCACGGCGGCATCGGCTTCACCTGGGAACACCCCGCCCACCTCTACCTCAAGCGGGCCAAGGCGACCGCGGTCGCGTACGGTTCGCCCGACCGGCACCGCGCCCGCCTGGCCACGCTGGTCGACCTACCGCTGGAGGAGTCGTGACCGCTTCCCTGACCGGCCGGGTGGCACTGGTCACCGGCGCGAGCCGGGGCATCGGCCTGGCGATCGCGGCCCGTCTGGCCGCCGCGGGCGCGAAGGTCTGCGTGACCGCCCGCAAGCCGGACCCGCTCGCCGAGGCCGTCTCTCTGTTGGGTGGCCCGTCGGTCGCGCTCGGTGTGGCCGGCCGCGCCGACGACCCCGAGCACCGGGCCGCGGCTGTCGCTTCGGCGACGGAAGCGTTCGGGCCGATCGACATCCTGGTCAACAACACCGGCATCAACCCGGTCTTCGGCCCGCTGATGGAGATGGACCTCGGCGCGGCCCGGAAGATCTTCGAGGTCAACCTGCTGTCGGCGCTGGGCTGGGTCCAGGAGGTCTACGGCGGCGCCGCTCGTCCCGGGGTGGTCGTCAACGTCTCGTCGGTCGGTGGCCGGGTGCCGCCGCCCGGCATTTCCTTCTACGGCATCACCAAGGCGGCGCTGGAGCACCTGACCCGCTGCCTGGCGGTGGAGATGGCACCGCACGTGCGGGTCAACGCGGTCGCGCCGGCGGTGGTGAAGACGAAGTTCGCGACGCTGCTCTACGAAGGCCGCGAAGACGAGGTCGCGGCCTCTTACCCGCTGGCCCGCCTGGGCGTCCCCGACGACGTGGCGGCGGCGGTCGCGTTCCTGGCGTCCTCTGAAGCGGCCTGGATCACCGGGCAGACGCTGGTGATCGACGGCGGGGTCACGCTGACCGGGCGGGGCGCCTGATGGCCATCGGTTCGCCAGGCCCCGAGACCGAGCGCGTCGACGGCCGCACGGCGCGGGCGGAACGCACCCGGGCGGCGATCGTCGACGCACACCTGGCCCTGATCGGCGAGGGCGACCTGCGCCCGACGGGGGAGCGGATCGCGGAGCGGGCCGGGGTGTCGCTCCGTGCACTGTGGACCAACTTCAAGGACATGGAAACCCTGTTCGAGGCCAGCGGCGCCCAGGTGCTGGGCTCCTACGACGCGGCCTACGTGCCGGTGCCGCCGGACCTGCCGCTGGCGGAGCGGGTGGCCCGCTACTGCCGGCAGCGGGGGCGGCTCATGCAACTGATCGCGGCACCGGCCCGGGCCGCCGCGGTGCGCGAGCCGTTCTCGCCACAGCTACGCCGCAACCGCCAGAAACACATCGACCGGGTACGCGACGAGGTCACCCAGGTCTTCGCCGTGGAGTTGCGGCTCGCCGGACCGGAAGCCGACACGTTGCGCGACGCCTTGATCGCCGCGTCGATGTGGCCGGCCTGGTCCATGCTCCGGGAAGGCCTGTCACTGTCTCCGGAGGAGGCGGAGAAGGTGATGACCCGCACCATCGCCGCACTCCTGACCGCCGACGCGTAACCACGCCCCGGATCGCGCGGTGAGCCGTGGCTTGATCCGAACACCCCCGATGGAAAGCGCTTGCACACAAGCCATATCTGTAGCCCGATCTTTGGCCTTCTCCGTTTCGGATATCTCCACAATTTACGGGCCCGCTTGTGGGTACGGGTCGGGATGCAACGGCACGCAGCTAGCGGGCGCCCAGCAAACAGCAGCCAGCCGAGCGCCTGCACCCCGGGTCTGTCGCAGGGCCTGAGCCCTTTTAAGCGCTGAGGTGGCGAGCGGGTGGCACGGCTGTCGGTGCCGATCAGAAGGTTTTCAGCGCGAGGTGGAACCCGCATCCTTAATCATGAGTCTCACTATTTCGGCGTTCTCCTAGACCAGCAGCGCGTAGCGAAGGCAGAGTGGGGCGCGGGCACTGCTCGAAGCGATCTAGGGCCAACGGCTCGCTTTCCGGGGTGAGACCCGCAAGCCCGAGTACAACGCAAAGCAGGACGCTCGATAATGTATGAGCGACGTCGCGGGCGTCGACGCCGACCTGCGATCAGGTCGACCAGTCGGCCGAAACGGTCGACGGCTCTCTCGCAGGAGATAAGCGAACCATCGGTCATCAGCCGTGGAGGACGCCCATAACTGTCATTGTAGTCAACGCAGTCAATGTCCGGAGGTTGGAGGAGCGTCACGGGGTGTCGGTTCCGACCTCTCGCTGCCGACCTAGCCACCCCAGAACCTCCACCCGAAGCTCCCGTGCCGCAGCGAGTTGCGGTCGGTACTCGTCGGCACCGCGGGCAACGAGAGTCTGCAAGATTCCTGCATACTCCGCAACCACGGCCAAGGCTGTTTCATACTGCCCTGTAGACGTCAGGTGGTGGCACAGGTAATCGAGATCCTTCGTGTACTCGGCGGCGTCGTGCTCTCGGCAAACATCTAACAACTGTTGGATCGCTTCGTGCGATTCCCTTTCGCGGCCTAGTTTCCACAAGTCGAGATTGAGGCTGAGCAACGTCATGGCCATTTCGGTCGAGTCTCGCGGCGAGTGTTCGTTTGCAGATCGCCGAAAATCGGCCAAAGCCCGGCGGGAATAGATGACGGCTTCCTCGTGCCGACCAACCGATCCAAGGAGCTGACCAAGACTATTACTCGCCGCCGGCAGACCGTGGTCGTTTGCAAGCATTTCGAATAGTTGAATGGCCTTCTCGGTCAACGCGGAGGCATCGCCGACTCTGCCAGCGTCGTCTAGACACGCCCGAAAGAAGCGGACCCGTCCTCCCAGCTCTTCCGCCGTTTCGTGATTGAACTCAGCAAGGTCGAGGGACACCTCTACTGCTTCTCGGATTAGTTTGATCGACTCGTCCGCCTCGCCAAGAAACCAACGTGCGCGCGCCAGACTATGCAACGACCTCGCCAGTCCGATTCGTCCACCACCGCGATGTCCTGCACCGATTGCCTCGCGATACAGTCGAATCGACTCGGCGGCATGAGACTTTGAGTCGTCCCACCTCGACTGGTCTTGCAAAAGAATACTGATATTGAGCAGCGCGGCCGCGACTAGCGTTTGCGAGTTGGATACGCTCGCGCCCAAACCGCGGCGAATCCTTAGGGCCTCTGTAAAGGCTTCCAAGCCGCCTTCCAACTCGCCTAGATCATGCAAGGCACTACCCAGCGTCGTAAAAGACTGCCCAAGTGCAACCGCAGTCTCGGCTTGAGGGAAAGCCGAATGCTGTAGCATCTCGATTGTTCGCGACGAAACATCGCGTGCCTCTGCGAGCCTCCCCAGCTTAAGTAGCTCAATGCCCGCTTGAGTCAGCGCATTGCCCAATTCGGCAGCGTAGTCCGCAGGAGGCCGGTTTAGCTCGTTATATAGCTTGATAGCTGCGGACGTCGCCTCGTAAGCCTCTTCGACGTAACCAGCGTCTAGCCGTTTCCGGCCGAGGTTGAGAAGAGCATTAGCTCTGTCGGCCGGACGTATTTTCTGGGCCAGTCGATGTTCGGCAACAACTTCTTCGATTCTGGCCGCGCTTTCATATAATTCAATATCCGGATCGGTCATGTAGTCGCTGATCGCCGCTAAGGCGACGTAATCGATTTCGGGAATGGTAAGCAAACGCGTCAAAGCGGCCGGCCCGGCCGCGGTTGCTAAGCTAGGCCGCAGCCGAAGAGCGGGCCACAAATGGTCTCGGGCAATGTGTGGCCATCGCCGCGCTACTTCGACGAGTACTGTCATGATCTCTGGCGCGTGTCCTGTTGGCTGCTGCGTCTCCGGAAGATCGAGAAGCCAATCAATTGCGGTTGGCGTCCAGTGTGCATCAATGGGGTATGAGACGTCGTGGCCTGGCATTTGCAGGGCGATGAAGTCTTCGCCTAGACGGTCGGGGAAGAGGGGCTCTAACACCATTCCGGGCGCTGCGGGGGGATAGCAGATGGCGTGATCTCGAAGAACTTTCGCCCCAGTTTCCACGGCGGTAGCGACGTGCGTGCGGCTGAGCAATGATAAACCATCTTCATAACTGACTGATCGGGTGAGCGTGGCTAGGAAGGTCGCTTGTGCCATTACGGCCGGCTCGGTGAAGTTCGGGTCTCGGGCGTGGATAGCCTCCCACTCTTGGCGCTCTCGTCGAAGTAGATATGCAGATAACCCGTCGGGGTCTGTCGGGAGCCTCTCTCCGGATAAGTGAGCATGGACAGATGCCAACGCGGCCATGTGTATCGCGAGCAACAGCCTGAATTCGCGCCTGTCTAGATCGTCGGGAGCACGGATATCCGACGCTCTCACCCTCAACGCTTCGGCAAATGCGTCTCGTGCGCTATTAAACACCTCTTCGCGGGCATGGCGGCTTTCCGCCATGGGGGGCAAGGCGAACGCGTCCGCGTGAATTTCGGGATCGGAAAAGTGATCAAGCGTGTCGACTATCGACTGCCACCAGAGACCGGCCGGACGGGCAAGTACTAGGACTCGTAGCGGCACACGCACCAACCTGCGGTGTTGAACAATAAGGGTGCGCAAGTCATTGGTAGGCCATCGCTCTCCATAGTCGACAACGATGAGCAACCCCCGCCCGGTCACGCTGAGTTGCTGCTCGCCAACTATGTCGTCGGTGAGACCGAGGAGCTTTATGCTGCTAGCTTCCGCGACTGTCCAACCTGCGCTTGCAGAAAGTTCGGCCAGTTTACCTGCCAAGCGGGTCTTACCTTGGCCGCCTGGGCCGTACAACAGGCGGACTCCGATCGACATCCGCGGGTCATCGAGCCACTTGTACATCTTCTCAAGCACGTCGTCTCGGCCGGACCACCACGGAACCAGGCGACTGCGGGCGGCGAGTAGCCAACTTGGCTGCCGTTCGGACCGTGATCGCGCTGGCGGCGGCGTCGGATCGTGCGGTATCAACACATACGGCGGTGACCCCTGATGCACGAAGACGTACTGGTCCCCGTGTTGAACGGAAAATACTTGACCTTGGTCTCGAGCTTCGTTGCGTACCTCCGATCCTTGGCCGGACGGCAGCGCATTCGGCGATGTGTCGGCGAACTCGGTCATAATCGGCCACGTCCTGGATCGTCAGCGATTCTGGTTGTCCCCGTGCTGCCGTGTCAGTTCGGTGAATCTCGCTTGTGTCATCAAGGTGAACTTAGAGATCCATCCTGGACACCGAAAGTCATGGTATGGCCGCTCGCGACGTTCATTTGAAGATGCGTCTTCGCTGTAGCCGCAGCACCGCGCGATGCAGCGGGTGCGGCGCCGTCGATGCCCTGGTGTTCGATCTTCCGGGAGCGCCAGCCTTGAGCCAACCCTCCGGCGCAAGCGGCACTCCCATAGAGCCCGCGACACTGGGCCGTTGGTCCCCGGGACGATGCCCTTCGGTGATCAAGAACCGAGCCACGATGCTAACGCCGCTCCATGAACTCGTCGAGCCACTTGCCGGTGTCAGCGGCGCCGAACGCGACCGACGGGCTGCCTGCCACGAAGATGGGTACAGCGACGGTGGCCTTGCGTCCTCGGCCCATGACTCATTTTCGTCGAGCATCGCCATCGGGGTATCGCCGCAGCGGTGTACACAATCGGACAGGATTGCAGCCTGAGCACGACCACTCGCGGTTTGCCTTGCCGGATCTGGGTTTCGTGGTCGCGGCGAGCTGTGTCGGACCGGCGGCTCAGCATCTCCCGCGGAGCGTCGTATGTAGACCCTCGACCGCAGCGGTTGCGTCGGAAGGTTCTGTCGAGATCATGTGCACGGGATCTGGGCTGGGAACGGGTCGTGTGATGATCGTGTGCGCCCGGTCTGGGCGACATGCCGTCGCGAATCTAGGTGGCGTGCACTTGATCATGGTCCCGGCGGTCGATGAACCGGTCGATGCTGGGGCACCCGCAACTGTCGATTGTGCCGCCGCGCAACATCGTTCCTGACCCGGGTCAGGTCCTTCGGTCTTGACTGCGACGAACGACGGACAGTGAGCCTGGCGGGAGCGACGGTCGTGCCCATCGCGGACCCGAGCAATGGTCGGGGCGATCTTGATCCTCAGCTTCCGGTGATCAGGCGGGCGGATTCGCGGGCGCAGCCCCACGAGAGGCTGACCCCGGTGCCGCTGTGGCCGTAGTTGTGCACGATCAGGGTCCGGTCGTCGCGCCATTCGACGGTGACGCGGACCGAAGGGCGGTCGGGGCGTAGGCCGGTCACCGTCTCGATGACGGTGGCGTCGCGCAGGCGGGGCTCGACGCGGCGGCAGCGTTCGAGGATGCGCGCGGTGAGGTCGTCGTCCGGGGTCAGGTCGTAGCGGTCCGGGATCCGGATGCCGCCGCAGACCACGCGTTCCGGGTGGGGCATGAAGCTGGTCCACTCGGCGTCGCGTCCGAGTTCCATGAAGGCGTCGTCGAGGCCGGGGTTGGTGAGGATGACGTGCTGGCCGAAGACGGGTCGCAGGGTGTCGTCGCCGGCCAGGTCGCGGGCGCCCAGGCCGGTGCAGTTGACCACGCGCTCGCCGGCGTCGGCGAGGTCGGTGACCCGGGTGTGGTCGATGTGGACACCCGCCGCGGCGAGCCGGCGTTCGAGGTGGCCGAGGTAGGTCGGCATGTCGACCACCGGCATCCGGCCCCACGAGCCGGCGGCGAATCCGGGCGGCAGTTCGTCGCTGGTGGCGGCGCGGAGGCCGGAGATCATCGTGACCTGTGGCGGCAGGTCGCCGTCGGGTAGGGCGTCGCCGACGGTCAGTACGTTCGCGATCCGCACGCCCGTGGTCGGGTCGGTCGCTAGACGCTGGAAGTCGTCGAGCGACTGTGCCGTCCATTCCAGGGTCTTGTCGAACGGTGGTTGGAACGACGGTCCCCAGAGGGCGCCCGCGACCATGGAGGTCGTCTCGCGCGTGGGTCGGTCGGTCAGCACCCTGGTCGGCACGCCGCTTTCAGCCAGCACGACCGCCGTGGTCAGGCCGCTGACCCCGGCGCCGACGACGACCACCTCGTCATCCATCGCGACCCCCCGCCTCGGTTCGCGTCCAGGCTAGACCGCAGCCACGCGTCTGGCGTCGACGCGTGGCTGCGGGGCGGTCAGTTGCGGTAGCGGTCGGCGGGTACCGAGCGGGACAGGTTGGGGATCAACGTCTGGCGGGCGGCGTCGAACTGGTCCCAGTGCGCGATGTCCGGCAGGGAGAGCAGGGTCATCGGCTCGCCCGCGTCCAGGCCGGCGAGAGCGGCGTCGACCGCGTCGTCGGCGGACATCACCCACTCGTCCGGCATCGCGGTGACCTCGATGCCGGAGCCGTCCCAGAACTCGGTGCGCACCGCGCCGGGGAAGACCGCCTGCACGCGGATCCCGGTGTCGGCGAGCTCCTGCTGGAGGGCCTGGGTGAAGGCCACGACGTAGCTCTTCGTGCCGCTGTAGACCGCGCTGACCGGCAGCACGTTGAACGCCAGGGCGGACGACAGGTTGATGATCGTGCCGGTGCCCCGGCGGGTGAAGCCCGCGAGCGCGGCCGTGGTGAGCCGGGTCAGCGAGGTCACGTTCAGCGTGATCAGCTTCTCCAGCTGGGCCGGGTCGGCCTGGGCGAGCGGGCCGAAGACCGTTCCGCCGGCGTTGTTGACCAGCAGCGCGACCGACTCGTCGGTCCGCAGGCGATCTTCGAGCGTCGCGAGGTCGGTCGGGTCGGCGAGGTCGGCGGCGAGCACCTCGACCGAGCGCCCGGTGCTCTCGACAATCTTGCTCGCGACGGCGTCGAGCCGGGTCTTGTTGCGGGCTACGAGCAGGAGGTCGTAGCCGCGGCGGGCGAGGCGGTCGGCGTAGACGGCGCCCATGCCGGTCGAGGCTCCGGTGACTACGGCGATGTTCGGGTCAGACATGGGGGTTCCTTCGAAATCGGAATCGGTTGCCAGCCTGGGGCCGGCACCGCGTGACTCCGTTAGATTATGCCCATCATCTAAAAGCCGCAAACGCTCAGCTCTGTGTGGGGAGTGCTTTGAGGGCCGCCGCGAGGATTCGTTCCGAAAGGTCGGATCCGGCGGTGGCGCGGGCCAGGGTCAGGGCGCCGACCAGGGTCGAGAGGGTGGCGAGGTCCTCGTCGCTGTCGGTCGCGAGCCAGCGGGCGAACATCTCGACACCCTCGGCGTACGCCGGTCGGGCTGAAGCCTCGAGATCCTCGCCGGCGATGTTGGAGGCCAGGCCGGTGGTCGGGCAGCCCGCCCCGACATCGTCCCGGTGCTCCGTCGACAGGTAATAGTCGATCAGGTCACCCTGGGCGGCCCGGTGGTCGCCGGGGTGCCGGGCGTCGAAGTCGGCGAGCAGTGCGGCGAGATCGGCGAACGCCTGGACGGTGGCCTCGGTGAGCAGCGCCTCCTTGGAGGCGAACTGCTTGTAGAACCCGCCGTGGGTGAGGCCGACCTCGGCCATCAGATCGGCGACGCTGACCGCCTGGACGTTGCGCTCGCGGAACAGGCGCGCCGCCGCGTCGACGACCCGCCTGCGGTTCTCCAGCGCCTGCGCCTGTGATACCCGTCCCATGCCTCCCATTATAGATGAGATCTCTCATCTATTGCAGCCTGCGCCGGGGCGGGGTAGCGTACCGATCGTTCCCAAAAGCGATTGTCCGGCGAAGGGGGGTTGGTGCGATGGCTCGGCAGAAGGAGTTCGACCCGGATGTCGCCCTTGATCGCGCGATGACCCTGTTCTGGGAGCAGGGCTACGCGAAGACGTCGATGCAGGAGCTGGTCGCCCGGATGGGCATCCACAAGCGCAGCATGTACGACACCTTCGGCGACAAGCGGGCCCTCTACCTGAAGGCGCTGGACCGCTACGCCGAGACGGTCGAGCAGGTCAACGTCGCGGCGGCCGAGCGCCAGACCGACGGCCGGGCCGCGCTGCGTGGCCTGTTCGAGTCGGCGTTGCCCGGTGGCGGGCAGCAGCCCCTCGGCTGCCTCTCGGTCAACACCGCGACGGAGCTGGCCCTGCGTGACCCGGACGCCGCGGCCCGGGTGGAGAAGAGCTTCGCGCGGCAACAGCAGCTCGTGCTCGACCTCATCCGGCGCGGCCAGGAGACCGGGCAGATCGCTGCCCACCATGATCCGCGCGGCCTCGCGCTGACCCTGTTCAACGCCTGGGTCGGCCTGCGGGTCCGGGTGCGCACCGGCGCCCCGCGCGCGCAGCTCCGCCAGATGGTCGACGACATGATGACCATGCTCGACTGATTTTTTTTTTGCTTCGATTCCGCACCGATCGTTCCCAAATCTCACCTGGAGTCAATCGAGATGAAGGCCATCACCCAGCACGTGTACGGGCCGCCGGACGTCCTCGAGCTCAGCGACGTACCGCGCCCCGAGCCGCTGCCCACCGAAGTGCTCGTCCGGGTGTACGCGGCCGGGGTGAACCCGATCGACTGGAAGACCCGCGGCGGCCAGGGCCTGCCGGGCATCGGCGAGCCACCGTTCGTGCTGGGCTGGGACGTCTCCGGCGTGGTCGAGGAGGTCGGCTTCGGCGTGCACACGCTGCGCCCCGGCGACGAGGTCTACGGCATGCCGTGGTTCCCGCGCCAGGCCGGCGGCTACGCGGAGTACGTCGTCGCGCCCGCACGCCAGTTCGCCCTCAAGCCCGCCCGGCTCGACCACGCGCACGCCGCGGCCGTGCCGCTCGCGGGCCTCACCGCCTGGCAGGCACTCGTCGACGCCGCGCGCGTCGTACCCGGCCAGCGGGTGCTCGTACACGCCGGCGCCGGCGGCGTCGGCCACCTGGCGGTCCAGGTCGCGAAGCTGTTGGGCACGCACGTCATCGCTACGGCGCGCGGTCCGCACCACGACTTTTTGCGCGACCTGGGCGCCGACGAGGTCATCGACTACACCCAGCGACCGTTCGAAGAGGTCGTCGGCGAGATCGACATCGTTCTCGACCTGGTTGGCGGCGACACCAGCCTGCGGTCGCTGGACACGCTCCGGCCGGACGGCCTGATCGTCCCGGTCCCGGGAGCGTCGCCCGAACTGCTCGCGGAGGCCGGTCGCCGGTCGCTGACGGTCACCCCGTTCCTGGTCGAACCCGACGGCGCGACGTTGGCCAGGCTCGCCCGCCTGATCGACGGCGGCGACCTACGCGTCGAGGTCCGCAAGATCTTCCCGCTCGCCCAGGCGGCCGCCGCGCACGCCGACGGCGAGCAGGGACGCAACAAAGGAAAGCTCGTGCTGAGCGTCGCTCACTGACGAAGGAAGACCATGACCCAATTCACCAAGACCGAGATCAGCGACTCCTACTGGCGGATCACCTTCGCCAACGGCGACATCAACCTGATGGACGTCGACAGCATCGAGGAACTCGCCGACCTGGTCACCGAGATCGAACAGGCACCCGACCTCAAGGTCGTGGTGTTCGACAGCGCCAACCCCGACTTCTTCATCGCGCACTGGGACATCCGCAGCGACAACGACCGCGTGCTGGCGATGCCCCCGGGCCGCACGGGGCTGCACCCCTTCCTCGACAACCTCGTGCGGCTGAGCCGGGTGCCCGCCGTCACGATCTCCGCCATCCGCGGCCGCACGCGCGGCGCGGGAAGCGAGTTCGCCCTGGCGACGGACATCCGCTTCGCGGGCGACAAGGCGATCCTCGGCCAGTTCGAGGTGGGCATCGGCGCGGTACCCGGCGGGGGCGCCATGGCCCGTCTGGCGTATCTGGTCGGCCGCGCCCGCGCGATCGAGATCGTCCTCGGCGGGGACGACTACTCCGCCCAGGATGCCGAGCGCATCGGGTACGTGAACCGCACAGTCCCCGACGCCGAGTTGGATGCCTTCGTGGACGCGTTTGCCCGGCGGGTTGCCGGGTTCGAGAAGTATGCCGTCGCCGGTGCGAAGCAGTTCATCGACGACGCTACGTTGCCCGACGATGCGGGGTTCGGGAAGGGGTTGGAGGCGTTCTTCCAGACGGCTTTCCGCCCTGAGTCGGCGGCTCGGGTCGCTGCTCTCTTCGAGCGGGGATTCCAGCAGCGGGACGGGGTCGAACGGGATCTCGGGCAGCGGGTCGCCGAGTATCGGGCGGTCGCCGAGCAGCGGTAGTGCGCGTCGGCTTGCCCCACGCTCCGGCTGGCCGCGGTCGTCGTCTCCTCTTGACGTCGCGCTGACAGTCGGCCGAACGTGAGAGACCCCTGAGCAGACCGGAAGGTCCGCCGGGGGTCTCTCGCGAGTCGTTATGGCAGGCTGGCCGACCGTCGCCCACCACTGGGCGCGTGGGGCAAGGCCGTGCCCGCCCTCAGGCGCGCGGCCCGCCATGGCCGGGGCCTGCCACAAGGTCACGCCCATTCGGCGTGGTCCGGGTGGGTCAGTCGAACAGCACGACGGAGCGGGCGCCCTCGCCCCTGGCCATGCGGGTGAAGGCGTCCGGGGCGGCCTCCAGCGAGATGCGGTCGGTGATCAAGGGGGACAGGTCGAGCGATCCGTCGTGGACGGCCGCGGCCAGCACGGGCAGATCGCGGTCGGGGTCGGAGGATCCGTAGACCGACGACCGCAACGTGCGCGCCGAGTGGAAGATGTCGAGCGCGCCGAGGCTGACCAGGTCGTCGCGGGCGCCCATGCCGACCACGGTGACCTGACCGCCGCGCCGGGTGGCGCGCCAGGCCGCGCCGATCGTGGCGGAGCGGCCGACGCACTCGATCGCGTGATCGGCGCCGCGGCCGCCGGTCAGGCCGCGCACCGCCTTGGGCACGGTGTCGTCGGAGGGCAGGAAGTGGCTGGCGCCGGCCTTGAGCGCCAGGTCGCGTTTGGCCTCGCTCAGGTCGACCCCGATCACCGGGTCGGCGCCCGCGGCCCGCGCGGCGATCAGCGTGGCCAGGCCGACGCCACCGAGGCCGATCACGACGACCGACTGGCCAGCCTGGACGGCGGCCGTGCGGTTGACGGCGCCGGTCGCGGTCAGGACCGCGCAGCCGAGCAGCGCGGCGACATCGGGTGGCAGGTCGGCCGGGACCCGAATGACCGCGTGACTCGGCACGACGACCTCCTCGGCCAGCGCACCGAGGCCCAGCGTCACGTGCGCCGCCTCGCCGGACGCCAGCCGCCCGCGCGGCGCCGACGGGCGGCCGCCCTCCGCGCACAGCCACGGCTCGCCGTGCGTGCAGTGCCAGCATTCGCGGCACGGTGGTGCCCAGTTGAGCACGACGTGGTCGCCGACGTCGACGCGGTGGCCGGCGCCCTCCGGGCCCACTTCGATCACCACGCCGGCGGCCTCGTGGCCGAGGACCAGCGGGTAGGACGGTGCCAGCGTGCCGTTGACCATCGACAGGTCGGAGTGGCAGACGCCGGCGGCCCGGATGCGCACCCGGACCTCGCCCGGCCCGACCGGCGGCAACACCACGTCGGCGACGTGCGGCTCTTCACGCGTACCCGAAACGATTAATGCTTTCATCGTTGGATCGCTTTGGTCTCGAGGAATTCGGACAGGCCGTGCTGGCCCAGCTCGCGGCCCACGCCGGACTGCTTGTAGCCGCCGAACGGCGCCCGCGGGTTGAACGCGCCGCCGTTGATGTCGACGGCGCCGGTGCGCAGGCGGCGGGCGACCGACAGGGCGCGCTCCTCGTCGCCGGACCAGACCCCGCCGGCCAGGCCGTAGCGGGAGTTGTTGGCGATCGCGACCGCCTGGTCGTCGTCGGAGAACGGGATGATCGACAGGACCGGGCCGAAGATCTCCTCCTGGGCGATCGTGTCGTCGGGGTCGACGTCGGCGAACACGGTCGGCGCGATGAAGAAGCCGCGGGCCGGCACCGTCGCGTCGGGCCCGCCGGAGACCAGCCGGGCGCCGTCGGCGAGGCCCTTGTCGATGTAGGTGCGGACCCGGTCGCGCTGCCGCTCCGACACCAGCGGGCCGAGCCGGGTGCCCGGGTCGAACGGGTCGCCGGTCACGTAGCCGGACGACGCCGTGGCGGCCAGGTCGACCGCCTCTTCGTAGACCGATCGGTGCACGAGCATGCGGGTCCACGCGGTGCAGGTCTGGCCGGCGTTGAGGAACGCGTTGCCGACGCCCACCTTGACGGCCTTGGCCAGGTCGGCGTCCTGGAGGATCACGTTGGCCGACTTGCCGCCCAGCTCCAGCGTCACGCGGGCGATGCGGTCGGCGGCCAGCCGGCTGATCGCCGCGCCGGTCGCCGCCGACCCGGTGAACGAGACGACGTCGACGTCGGGGTGTGCGGCCAGCGCCGAGCCGGCGACCGGGCCGGAGCCGGTGACCAGGTTGACCACGCCGTGCGGCAGGCCCGCCTCGTCGATCGCGTCGAACAGCAGGTAGGCCGTCAGCGGGGTCAGCTCGGCCGGCTTGAGCACCACCGTGCAGCCGGCGGCGAGCGCCGCACCGACCTTGGCGACCACCTGGTGCAGCGGGTAGTTCCACGGCGTGATCGCGCCGACCACGCCCGCCGGCTCGCGGAAGACCAGTGAGTTGCCGATCGTCTCCGGCTCGATCTCTTCACGCGCCAGCGCCACGTAGTCGCGCAGCACCGTCAGCGGCAGGCCGGTCTGCACGCGTTGGGCCACTTTGAACGGGGTGCCGACCTCGATCGCGATGGTCGCGGCGATCTGCCCGGCCCGCGCGGTGAGCGCCGCGAGCAGCCGGTCGAGGTGATCGGCGCGGGCCGCGGGGGACAGGTCGGCCCACGGACCGAACGCCGCCCGCGCCGCCGCCACCGCGCGGTCGATGTCGCCGCTGCCGGCGGCGGGCACGTGCGCGACGACCTCCTCGGTCGCCGGATCCTGCACCGGCATGGGCAGGGCGTCGAGCGGGGTCACCCACTCGCCGTCGATGTAGAGACGGTCGCGGTCGGCCACCTTGGCGGTGGCCCGGCCGGCGTCGGCCTGGTCCATGCGTTTACCTCCCGGTGGGGGCGGAGCGGGCAGTGCCGTGGAATCGGTGTGGCGCGTCACCGACCACCTCTTCATACGTGATGCGGAGGCCCTTGATGACCGCTTCGAGGCCAAGCTCGAACGCGCCTTCGTCGACTTCACGCTGATGGGCGGCGAGCCGGTGGGCCTGGCCGAGGTGGGGGTAGTCGGACGAGACGTAGATCGCCGGGTCGGACGCGAAGCCGCGGGCGAACGAGCCGAGCGCCGAGCCGGCCACCAGGTAGCGCATCAGGGCGCCGATGTGCGTCGCCCGTGCCGGTGGCCAACCGGCCCGGACCAGGCCGCCGTAGACCGCGTCGGCCATCGCGAGGGCGCGCGGTCGCCGGCCCGGACCGCGAGCGAGGTAGGGAACGATGTGCGGGTGCGCGGCCAGGGCGGCCCGGTAGGACCGGCCCCAGATGAGCAGCGCCTCGGGCCACTCGTGGGTGGCGAAGCAACTGATGTCGACGTCGGCCGTGATCGCGTCGGCGACGGCGTCGAGGATCGCGTCCTTGTTGGGGAAATGGTTGTAGAGCGACGGGCCGCGGACCCCGAGCTGCGCGGCCAGCCGCCGGGTGGACACCGCCTCGAGCCCTTCGGCGTCGATCAGCTCGGCCGCCGTGTCGACGATGCGCTGCCGGGTGAGCAGCGCCTGGCGCGGTCGGGGCATCGGCGGCACTCCTCTCCGGTCTCCGGTTGACGCACAACTCTTCGTGTCGGGGTGGACAGCTAAAACTACCACCGTTAGTTTATCTGCGTGGACCTCATCTTGTCACCGGAGCACGAAGCGAGTCGTTCGCTCGCCGCCGACTTCGTCGCGCGCGAGGTCACGCCACACGCCGCCGAGTGGGACAGGCGCGAGGCGGTCGACCGTTCGATCATCAAGCGCCTCGGTGACCTGGGCTTCCTCGGCCTGACCATCCCGGAAGAGGTCGGTGGTTCCGGTGGCGACCACCTCACCTACTGCATGGTGCTCGAGGAACTCGGCCGCGGCGACTCCGCGGTGCGCGGCATCGTCTCGGTCTCGCTGGGCCTGGTCGCCAAGACGATCGCAGCACACGGGTCCGACAGTCAGCGCACGACGTGGCTGCCCCGACTGTGTTCCGGCGCTTCGCTCGGCTGCTTCGCGCTGACCGAGCCGGGCACCGGCTCCGACGCCGCCAACCTGACCACGAAGGCCGTCCGCGACGGCGTCGACTGGCTGATCAGCGGCTCCAAGATGTTCATCACCAACGGCACCTGGGCCGATGTCGCGCTGGTCTTCGCCCGCACCGGCGGGCCCGGTCCACGCGGCGTCACGGCGTTTCTGGTCGAGACCGACACGCCGGGCCTGACCCGCCGCGAGGTGCGCGGCAAGCTCGGCCTCCGGGGCCAGGCAACGGCAGAGCTGACCTTTGATGGCGTACGCGTCAGCGACGCGGCGCGGCTCGGCCCCGAGGGCCACGGTTTCAAGATCGCCATGTCCACTCTCGACAAGGGACGGATGTCGCTGGCCGCCGGCTGCGTCGGGCTCATGCAGGCCTGCCTCGACGCGGCGGTGCGCTATGCCGGCGAGCGCACCCAGTTCGGCAAGCCCATCGCGGCACACCAGCTCGTGCAGCGACACCTCGCCCAGATCGCCGTCGACACCGCGGCCGCCCGGCTGCTCGTCTGGCGGGTCGCCGACCTGATCGATCGCGGTCAGCCGTTCGGCACCGAGGCGTCGATGGCCAAGCTGTTCGCCAGCGAGGCCGCGGTCCGTGCGGCCGAGAGCGCGGTCCAGGTGTTCGGCGGCTATGGCTACATCGACGAATACCCGGTCGGCAAATACCTGCGCGACGCCCGGGTCACCACGCTCTACGAGGGCACCAGCGAGATCCAGCAACTCCTCATCGGGCGGGCGCTCACCGGCGTCGCCGCCTTCTGAGCCAGGAAAGGTCAGGCACACACCATGCGACCGGTCTACTTCGCCGCGGCACGGCGTACCCCCATCGGACGCCTGCGCGGCGCGCTGTCGGCGGTCCGCGCGGATGATCTCGCCGCGCGGGCGCTGTCGGGTGTCCTCGCCGATCTGCCGGCGCTCGATCCGGCGCAGGTCGACGACGTCTACTGGGGCGCCGCCAACCAGGCGGGGGAGGACAACCGCAACGTCGCCCGGATGGCGGTGCTGCTCGCGGGCCTGCCCGAGACGGTGCCGGGCGCGACGCTCAACCGGCTGTGCGCGTCCGGGATGGAGGCGGTGACCAGCGCGGCGCGGGCGATCGCCGCGGGCGACGCCGACATCGTCGTGGCCGGCGGTTCCGAGTCGATGAGCCGGGCGCCGTTCGTGCTGCCGCGGCCCGACGAGGGGCTGCCGCGCGGCATGGAGATCGTCGACACCCGGCTCGGCTGGCGGCTGGTCAACCCCCGTATGCGTGACCTGCACGGCGTGCTGAGCATGGGCGAGACCGCCGAGGAGGTGGCCCGCCGCTACGACATCTCGCGGGAGCGCCAGGACGCGTTCGCTCTGCGCAGCCACCAGGCCGCCGCGGCGGCGACCGCGGCCGGCGACTTCGCGGCCGAGTTGCTGCCGGTCACCCGCCCCGACGGCGCGACGGTCGAGGTCGACGAGGGGATCCGCGCCGACACGACGCTGGAGAAGCTGGGCGCGCTCAAGCCCGTGTTCCGGAAGGACGGCACGGTCACGGCCGGCAACTCGTCGCCGCTCAACGACGGCGCGGCCGCCCTGGTGCTGGTCAGCGAAGAGGTGTTGGGCGAGCTGGGGCTCGAGCCGCTGGGTCGCTGGGTCGGCGGCGCGAGCGCTGGTGTGCACCCCGACGTGATGGGCATCGGTCCCGTGCCGGCCACCCGCCGCGTCCTCGACCGGCGCGGCTGGAAGCTCGACGACATCGAGACCGCCGAGCTCAACGAGGCGTTCGCCGCGCAGGCGCTCGCCGTCGTCGACGAGCTCGGCCTCGACGAGCAGCGGGTCAACCCGTCCGGCGGCGCGATCGCGATCGGTCACCCGCTGGGCTGCTCCGGCGCCCGCATCATCACCACACTGCTGCACCGGATGCGCCGCACCGGCGCCCGGCGCGGTCTGGCCACCATGTGCGTCGGCGTCGGGCAGGGCACCGCGGTGCTGGTCGAGCGCTGAGCCAATCACCACCTGAGCAGGGAGATTTCCAGATGAGTGCAAGGTTCGCCGATCGGGTCGCGATCGTGACCGGCGCGGCGCAGGGCATCGGTGCCGCCACCGCACGCCGGCTGGCCAGCGAGGGGGCCCGGGTCGCGGTGGTCGACCTCGACGCAGATCGCAGCGGTGCCGCCGCTGACGAGATCAAGGCCGCCGGCGGGATCGCGACCGGCTACGGGTGCGACGTGACCGACGCCGAGGCGGTCGCCGCGATGGTCGACGCCGTCGTGGCCGACCACGGCCGGCTCGACATCCTGATCAACAACGCCGGCATCACCCGCGACAACATGCTGTTCAAGATGCCCGCCGCCGAGTGGGACGCGGTGATCACCACCAACCTGACCAGCATGTTCCTCTGCTGCCAGGCCGCGCAGAAGCCGATGGTGACGGCCCGCTACGGCAAGATCGTCAACCTGAGCAGCCGGTCCGCGCTCGGCAACCGGGGCCAGGTCAACTACGCGGCCGCCAAGGCCGGCGTGCAGGGGCTGACCGCGACACTGGCGATCGAGCTCGGCCCGTTCAACATCAACGTCAACGCCGTCGCGCCCGGCTACATCGCCACCGCGATGACCGCCGCGACCGCGACCCGGGTCGGCGCCGCTCCCGAAGACCACCAGCGGATGGCGGCCGACGCCACCCCGCTGCGCCGCGTCGGGCAGCCCGACGAGGTCGCTTCCGTCATCGCGTTCCTGGCCAGCGACGACGCGTCCTACGTCAGCGGCCAGACGCTCTATGTCAACGGCGGCGCGCGCTAACCGCGTCGGCTCCGGGTCTGGGGAGGACCATCGTGGACTTTTCGCTTGGCGACGAGGAGAAGGCGATCCGGGAGACCGCCCGGACCTTCATCCGCAAAGAGGTCATGCCGCTCGAGCAGGAGGTGCTGCGCCGCGAGCGGGCCCATGAGCCCGGGCTGCGCCTCGACGAGCTGCGCGAGCTCCAAGGCAAGGCACGCGCGTTCGGCTTCTGGGGTCTCGCGACCCCGGAGGCCTACGGTGGCATGGATCTGCCGGCCGTCATGCAGTCGCTGATCTGGACGGAGATCGGCCGTTCCTGGGTGCCGTTCCGGTTCGGCGGCGAGGCCGACAACATCCTGTTCTTCGCCAACGAGGAGCAGAAGGCCGAGTTCCTGCTGCCGGACCATCGAGGGCGAGCGCATCTCCTGCTTCGCCATCACCGAGCCCGGGGCCGGCTCCGACGCGGCCAACATCCGGATGACCGCCCGCCGCGACGGCGACGACTGGATCCTCGACGGCGAGAAGACCTTCATCACCAACGGCAACGACGCCGACTTCGCCATCGTCGTGGCGGTCTCCGACAGCGGCCAAGACGTCCGCAACGGTGGCAGCACCGCGTTCCTCGTCGACCGGTCCATGGGCTGGCGCTCCGAGTTCATCCCGACGATGGGCGAGGGCGGCCCGGCCTCGCTGGTGTTCGACTCGGTCCGCGTCCCGGCCCGCAACGTGCTCGGCGAGGTCGGCCAGGGCTTCGCGCTCGGCATGCAGTGGATCGGCAAGGGCCGCTACATCATCCCGTCACACGCGGTCGGCACGGCCGAGCGCGCCCTGCGGATGGCCATCGAGCACGCCAACACCCGCGAGACTTTCGGCCGTCCGCTGTCGTCCAACCAGGCGATCCAGTGGATGATCGCCGACTCGGAGACCGAGCTCGAGGCCGCGCGCTGGCTGATCCTGCGTGCGGCGTGGACGGTCGACCAGGGCCTCGACGCCCGCCACGCGTCGTCGATGTCCAAGCTCTACGGCGCCCGCATGGTCAACGACGTCGTCGACCGCGTGCTCCAGATCCACGGCGGCATGGGCTACACCCGCGAGCTGCCGATCGAACGCTGGTACAGGCAGGTCCGCCTGCTGCGCATCTTCGAGGGCACCGACGAGATGCAGCGCCTGATCATTTCCCGCGACCTGCTCCGCGGTTACACCGAGATCGGAGGACACCTGGCATGAAGCGCGAGTTCGCGTCTGTGGAGGAGCTCACGGCGGCCGTCGGCGAAACGCTTGGCCCCGGCGAGTGGCAACCGATCGACCAGGCAAGGGTCAACCTCTTCGCCGACGCCACCGACGACCACCAGTGGATCCACGTCGACCCCGAACGCGCCGCGGCGGGCCCGTTCGGCGGCCCGGTGGCCCACGGCTTCCTGACCCTGTCCCTGTTGCCGTCGCTGGTAGGTGCTCTCTACACGGTCAAGGGCACCCGCATGGGCGTCAACTACGGCCTCAACAAGGTCCGCTTCCCGGCCCCGGTGCGCGTCGGCACCTCCATCCGCGTCCGCGCCGAGATCGCGAGCGTCGACCCGGTCGCCGGCGGCGTCCAGCTCGTAGCCCGCGTCACCGTCGAATCCGACGGCGGCGAGAAGCCGGTCTGCGTAGCCGAAACCGTGAGCCGCCTCTACGTCTGACCGTCGACCGGGCCGGGCGGCACGCAGAGAAGCCAGCCCGGCCCGCTCACGGGTGCGAGGCGGGGACTCCTTGCGGCGCCGTGGTGCTGGCAGAGCTCGTGGCTGGAGCTGCGACGCGATCGCTGTCCGCCTCAGGTGCGGCGTGTCCGCATGCCTTGGCCATCGTCACGTGCGTGGTTCATCGCGAGGCTGCGACGTGGTCCAGTTCGCCTGTTCGCAAGTCGGGTCGGCCCCAGAAGTCGCCGACGTGGGTGGCGAAGACGGCGACCAGGCCGCACGGGTCGGCGTAAACCACGTAGAAGCCGATTCTGTGGTGGAGTTCTCTGACCACGTCGGGTGGCCGCAGCCGCAGCCGTTCGGTGCCGTCGGGGTTGAGGACCGCCGCGTTGTCGAGGCGGGAGTCCTGCCTCACGTTGGCTTCGACCACGATGATGCTGGGTGGATCAGGCCATGCGATGACCGAGGACGGTGCCGTCGGATACCGCTTCGTGATCGTGTCTCGGCCGTATGTCCAGGTGACCGCGCTGTCGCCTTTGTCCCACCGGAGTTCGATGGGCTGCGCGGCCGTGGTCATGCGGCCAGTGTCCGGCATCGGACAGAACCCCGCGATAGAGGGCGGGCTGGGGGAGGGCCGGGCACCGACCGCCGCATGCCGATCGATGTGGGTGGCGGCGGTGGCTGTCAGCCGCCCGTTGTCCACAGGCGAAAACGGAGATCCCAAAACTTAACGTGAGACTGTCAGACTGACCGCATGTACGACTTTGACGTGCTCGTGCTGGGGTCGGGGCCTGGCGGACAGAAGGCGGCGATCGCGGCGGCGAAACTGGGCCGGCGGGTCGGGATAGTCGAGCGCGACAACATGATCGGCGGGGTGTGCATCAACACCGGCACGATTCCGTCGAAAACGTTGCGCGAGGCAGTGCTCTATCTGACGGGTCTCAACCAACGGGAGATGTACGGGCAGAGCTACCGGCTCAAAGAAGACATCACCGTCGCGGATCTCGCGGCCCGGACGCAGCACGTCATCGGCCGTGAGGTCGACGTGATCCGCAACCAGCTCACCCGCAACCGGGTGTCGCTGCTGAGCGGGTTCGGCAAGTTCGCCGACCCCAACACCCTGAGCGTGACCGACTCACGTGGCCGCGAGTCGCACGCCAGCGCGGCCAAGGTCGTCATCGCCTCCGGCACCCGCCCGGCGCGGCCGTCGTCGGTCGACTTCGACGAGCGCACGATCATCGACTCCGACGGCATCATCAACCTGGAGCGGGTGCCGCGGTCCATGGTGGTCGTCGGCGCCGGCGTGATCGGCATCGAATACGCGTCGATGTTCGCCGCCCTCGGCACCAAGGTCACCGTCGTCGAACGCCGCGACCGCATGCTCGAGTTCTGCGACCTCGAAGTGATCGAGGCGCTGAAATACCACCTCCGCGACCTGGCGGTCACCTTTCGCTTCGGCGAGTCAGTCGCGTCCGTCGAGCGCTACGCCGAGGGCGCCGTCGCGGTCCTGGAGAGCGGCAAGAAGATCGCCGCCGACACCGTGATGTATTCCGCAGGCCGCCAAGGCACCGCCCCCGACCTGGCCCTGCAGGCCGCAGGACTGTCCTCCGACGCCCGCGGCCGACTAGCGGTCGACGAACACTTCCGCACCGAGGTGCCACACATCTACGCGGTCGGCGACGTGATCGGCTTCCCGGCCCTGGCCTCCACGTCGATGGAGCAGGGCCGCCTGGCCGCACACCACGCCTGCGACGAACCGGTCCGAGCAATGCCGGCACTTCAACCCATCGGCATCTACACGATCCCCGAAATCAGCTTCATCGGCCGCACCGAAGACGACCTCACCGAGGCCCGGGTCCCCTTCGAAGTAGGCATCGCCCGCTACCGCGAGCTAGCGCGCGGCCAGATCATCGGCGACTCCTACGGCATGCTCAAACTCCTGGTCGGCTCGGAAGACGGCCGCCTGCTGGGCGTCCACATCTTCGGCACGGGCGCCACCGAACTCGTCCACATCGGCCAGGCCGTCATGGGCTGCAACGGCACAGTCGACTACCTGGTAGACGCGGTCTTCAACTACCCAACCCTGGCCGAGGCCTACAAGGTCGCCGCCCTCGACGCAATGAACAAGATGCGCCACCTGTCCCGCCTCCAGTGACACCCACGCCGACCTTGCCCGCAAGCCCGGCGTGGGCGTTGACGTTGCGGGCTTGCGCGGCGTGAGCGTTGACCTTGCCGGCTTGCGCGGCGCGGGCGTTGACCTTGCCCTAGCCCGGCCGGACGCCGACCTTCCCGGCAAGTCCGGCCTGGCCGTCGACCTTTCCCGAAAGCTCCGCACTCACGTTGATCGTTGTCTGCTAGCTCCGCAGGCGAGCAACGATCTTCGCTGCGCCGCTGCGCCGCTGCGCCGCTGGGCCAGCGGCGGCGCTGGGCGTGCGGGGCGGCCTAGGTCGAAGCCGCGGTAGGCCGCGCCAACCGGCTGGAATGCCGGTTCGCCACCTGACCAGACATTGACGCGAAGTCGGACCCGCTAGCGGTGATCGGCAGGACCGGGCCGTTGCCCGATCTGGGGAGCCGTATCTGTTAAGTCGATCTTCCGTCTGACAGATCCCCCGCCTCAGATGGGGTGCAGGTCTTCACCAGCGTGAGCCAAGCCAAGCCAAGCCGGAGTCGTGGCGGCGGCACGGCTCAACCCCCATCCGGGGCGGCGGACGTGGTGAATCGGAGATCGAATTCCCACATGTAGCGCCCCAGATCGCCCATGTTGGGCGGTCGCTGACGGCCGCGCGAGCGACCGTGGGGCCTTCGCGCGCGTCGTGGCCCTAACGCGCAGGTGGTGGCGGGGTGGGGTTTACCACGTGGCGATGCCGGGGCGGCGGATCCTGTTGATTCGGAGATCGACTTACTAAATGTGGCGCCCCAGATCGTCGTGTCAGGGCGCGCGCCGCGGGCGTGCGCTGCTTCACGAGCCGCCGGGGTCGGTGGCGATCTGAGGACGGACCGATCACCATCGTCCTAGGACGCTCTAGGGGTAGTGCGGCCCAGCACCCGCGAGTTGGCCCCGATGAAGAGTGCCGAGAACCATCGGGCAGAGTTCCGCCGGGCCGCCAGGTTGGGTGCGCCGGCCCTACCTGGCGGACCGCAGGAAGCAGCACCTGGCTGGCTGCGGACGACGGGCAGCAGGCCGGGAGGCGGCCACCAACCTAGGCGGCCGTATCGACAGGCAGCAGGCCGAGAGCTCGGCCGGCAACCGAGGTGGCCGCATCGGCAGGCCCAAGGCCAGGCGGGCGTTAGCCGCGGGTGGATGCGCAGGTCCGAGCCGGCCGGCCGCCGAGGTGGCCGCATCGGCAGGCCCAAGGCCAGGCGGGCGTTAGCCGCGGGTGGATGCGCAGGTCCGAGCCGGCCGGCCGTCGAGGCGGCCGCATCGGCAGGTCCAAGGCCAGGCGGGCGTCAGCCGCGGGTGGATGGGCAGGTCCGAGCCGGCCGGCCGCCGAGGCGGCCGCATCGGCAGGTGCAAGGCCAGCCGGGCGGTCAGCCGCGTGGGATGGGCCGCTCGAGCTGGCAGGCCGCTCGAGCTGGCAGGCCGCTCGAGCTGGCAGGCCGCCGAGGTGGCGGGCCGTCCGAGGTCGCCATCGGGAGGTCCAAGGCCGGCCGGGCGGTCAGCCGCGTCGGATGGGCAAGTCCGAGCCAGCCGGGCAACCGAGGCGGCCCGCACCAGCAGGTCCAAGGCCGCCCGGCCGTCAACGTCTGGACATCGGCAGATCCGAGGCTGAGTGCGCCATCAGAGCGGACGATGCGAGGGCACCACGCCCACCCGACCCCCGAAGATCCGAGGGCGACCCCCCACCAAGGCCCGGCCGGAACCGGCCCCATCCTGGATGCAACACGGCAAACCGCGACCGACGTGAATTACCGGACCGGCTGGGCGCAGTTTGTGTCCTTGCGATCTCCGGGCTGGTAAGACTTTGGGGATGGGCATCGTCTCACCGGGATTCTTCGGCCGCCGGCGGTCGGGTGACGTCAAGTTGCCGCCGGGGCAGTATCTGACGCACGACTTTCCTGTGCTTTCCGCAGGGCCGACGCCCAGGATTGATCTTGAGGGTTGGCAGTTTTATGTTTCCACCGAGAATGGGCAGCGGAAGCAGTGGAGTTGGAAAGAGCTGACCTCGCTGCCGTCCGAAGACATCACCACTGACATCCACTGCGTGACCAAGTGGTCGAAGCTTGGCACCCAGTGGAAGGGCGTCGCCGTCGAGACGTTGCTCGCCGATGTCGAGACCGCCGCTGACTACGTGATGGCGCACTCCTACGGCGGCTACACCACCAACGTCCCGCTGGAGGATCTGCTCAACGGGCAGGCCTGGATCGCCTACCAATACGACGGCGAGCCGCTTCAGCCGCAGCATGGCGGGCCTGCCCGGCTGCTCGTCCCACATTTGTACTTCTGGAAGTCCGCCAAGTGGGTGCACGGCCTCGAGCTGATGCTCGCCGACGAGCCGGGCTTCTGGGAGACCGCCGGCTACCACGATTACGGGGACCCATGGCGCGAGCAGCGGTACCAAGGCGACTGAGCGCCAACCGGCTGGAGTGGCATGTCGCCACCCTGACCGGCCGCCGGCGCGAGACCGACTCCGCGAGCACCTTGATCCTCGAGGTGCCCGACTGGCCCGGCCACCTGCCGGGGCAGCACGTCGACGTCAAGCTGACCGCCGAAGACGGCTACTCGACCGAGCGTTCCTACTCGATCGCCAACGCCGCCGACGGCAACCGGGTCGAGCTGACCGTGCAGCGGGTGCATGACGGGGAAGTGTCCCCATATCTGCTCGAGGGCATGAACATCGGCGACCCGATCGAGATCCGCGGGCCGATCGGGGGCTGGTTCGTGTGGCGTGACATGGAGACCGACCCGGTCGTGCTGATCGGCGGCGGCTCCGGTCTCGTGCCGCTGATGGCCATGATCCGGGCCCGGGCCGCGGCGGGCAGCCGGGTGCCGTTCCGGCTGATCTACTCGGTGCGCACGCCGGCCGACGCGATCTACGCCGACGAGCTTCGCACCAGGGTCAGGGACGACAAGGGCCTTGACATCGCGTACGCGTACACCCGTGAAGCTCCGCCCGAATGGCCTGGTCAGGTGGGTCGGCTCGGGCTCGCCACCGTCGCGACGCACTCCTGGCCGCCCGATCTGATGCCGGCGTGCTTCGTCTGCGGCCCGACCGGGTTCGTGGAGACCGTGGCCAACATCCTGGTCGCGCAGGGGCACGAACCTCGCAAGGTCAAAACCGAGCGCTTCGGGCCTAGCGGGCCGTAAAGGAGACAGCGATGACCGATCAGTTCACCGACGGTAACGCCCTCGCCGGGCCGTTCATGGAGATTTTCGCGGTCGACCTGTCCATGGCGCAGGGCACCTGCGCGCACTGTGGCATGCACGGGATGGTCGCGCAGATGCACGTGTACGACCACGCGCCCGGCCTCGTCGCCCGCTGCCCGAATTGCGAGCAGGTGAACATGCGGCTGGTCCGCGGGCCGGATCGGGCCTGGCTTGACATGCGTGGCGTGGTCGCGCTCGAAATACCGCTGGCGGCACCCACCGAACGGGCGTGACGACCCGTACGATCGGCGGTGATTGGTGGGTGAGCACGCGTTGAAACAGGGCGAGGTGTGGACGATCGGGCAGCGGGCCGATCTGCGCTACCGCGTGGTGGTCCTCTCCTCCGAAGCCCACAACGACCGCCCCGGCGCCTCGCCGTTCTGCGCGCCCGTCGTCCGCCAGCGCGGCAATCCCGACGATCTGCCGCCGTTCGCCATCGCGCTCGCCGAGACCGACCCGATCTCCGGTGTGGTCGTGCTCAACCGGATGCGCCGCCTGCCGCCCTCGATCGGCGCCGAGCGGCTCGGGCTGCTCACCGGCGCCAGCATGGCCCGCATCTCGGCCAGCCTCCGCGAGCTCTTCGACCTCTGAACACCCGCTAAATCGGTCGCGCCGACAAGCCGGCTACGGTCTACTGACCGCGAATTCTTGTCGCTCGATCGAGGAGTGTTGACGCTTGTCCGACACAGCCGGGCTTGCCGCCGTCGTCGAAGGTTCCGGACCACCCGTCGTGCTGGTGCACAGCGGGGTCGCCGACCACCGGAGCTGGGACCGGGTCGCGGCCGTGCTGGTGGCGACGCACACCGTCATCCGCTACGACCTGCGCGGGTTCGGCGCCACGCCGCCGCCGACCGAGGGCTTCCGGCACCGCGACGACCTGGCCGCGCTGCTCGACGGGCTGGGCATCGAGCGGGCCGCGATCGTCGGCAACTCCTTCGGTGGCTACGTGAGCCTCGAGTTCGCCACCCGCTGGCCGGAGCGGGTCACCCACCTCGGCCTGCTCGCCTCGTCGCTCGACGGCCGCGACTGGGGTCCGGAGATCCGGGCCTACGGCGCCGCCGAGGGCAAGCTGCTCGACGCCGATGACATCGACGGCGCGCTGGCGCTCAACCTCGACATGTGGGCCCGCGGCCCCGTCCGGGAATGGTCGCCCGAGCTGCGGGCGCTGGCCGACGAACTGGCGCCGGCGATGCGGATCTCGCTGGCCAACCAGCAGCAGACCGAGTCGTTCGAGCTGCCCGACGACACCGAGCCGCCATCGACGCGGCTCGACGTGATCACCGCTCCGACGCTGGTCGCGGTCGGTGAGAGCGACGTTCCCGACTTCGTGGTGATCGCCCGCCTGCTGGCTGACACGATCGCCGGAGCGCGGTTGCTCGAGCTGCCCGGCGCGGGCCACGTCCTGCCTGTCGAGCGACCGAAAGAGATCACTGCGGCGGTTCTCGAACTGTTGGCGCGCTGAGCGCGGGCCCGGCCCGCTCGGCGTGTCATGACAGGGCCGATATAGTGGCACCGCCAATGATCAGGGGGTTGGTCCCGCGCGCCGTCCGCGTCCGTTCGCGGCCGCCGGCGGTGGGTGGCACTGCGGAGACAGTGCCGGGGGAGGCCCGTCGCGCTGGAGGAGGCTGCGGTGTCGCGTACGCCTGCCGTCGCAGCTGACCGTGTCCTGACGCTGCCCAACCTGATCAGTTTCCTGCGGTTGCTCGGCGTTCCGGTCTTCATGTGGCTGATGCTCGGGCCGCACCATGACGTCGCGGCCGTGATCGTGCTGACCGTCGGTGGCAGCAGTGACTGGATCGACGGCTGGGTCGCCCGCCGGCTCGGCCAGGTCAGCAGGCTCGGTGAGCTGCTCGACCCGCTCGCCGACCGGCTCTACATCCTGGCCGTGCTGGTCGCGTTCACCTATCGCGAGATCGTGCCCTGGGAGTTCACCGCCGCCCTGGTCGCCCGCGAGCTGATGATGGTGATCTGTCTGGCCGTGCTCCGACGCAACGGGTTCGGCCCGCCGCAGGTGCACTACCTCGGCAAGACCGCCACCTTCATCCTGCTGGCCGCCTTCCCGGTGCTGCTGCTGGCCGTCGCCGTGCCGTCCATCGCGACCGGCGCCGCCGCGATCGGCTGGGGGCTGGCCTGGTGGGGCATCGTCCTCTACTGGATCGCCGGTTTCCTCTACGTCGGCCAGGCCTCCCGCGTGATCCGGGCGGGGCGGGAACTGGCGTGAGCGAGCCGGAGGAGGAGCCGCGCCGGGCGTCCGCGCGCCGCTGGATGTCGCCCGACTTCCTCTCCGAGCTTTTCAGCAACCCCCTTGATCCGGGGTACGCCGACGCGGCCGCCCGCCGCGCCAAGGAGGGGCCGCCGACCGGCTGGCGGCACGGCAGCCGCCGGGTCGCGGCGGTCATCGTCGCCGGGCTGATCGGTCTGCTGTTCGCGGTCGCCTACCGGCAGACGGTCGCCGACGAGCCGCGCCGCAGCCAGGCCCGGGCCGACCTGGTTACCCAGATCAAGCAGCGCCAGGACGCCACCGACAACCTGCGTAACCAGGCCGACGGGCTGCGCGACGCGGTCGCCCGCGAGCGCGACGCGGCCCTCGGCGGCGACGAGGCGGCCCAGCGGCGCGACGTCGAGGCCGCGACCGGGCTGCGCCGGGTCACCGGCGACGGGCTGGTGGTCCGGCTGGCCGACGCCCCCGACGCCGACGAGAAGGCCGACGAGAACGACCTGGGCCGGATCTTCGACCGCGACCTGCAACTGGTGACCAACGCGCTGTGGGCGTCCGGTGCCGAGGCGATCGCGATCAACGACCAGCGGCTCACGGCGACCTCGACGATCCGCAAGGCCGGTGGGGCGATCCTGGTCGACTTCCGGCCGGTCACCAGCCCCTACGAGATCCGGGTGATCGGGCCGCGCGATCTCGAGGACCGCTTCGCCGACACCGCGGCGGCCGCGTTGATGCGCAAGGTGGCCGACGGCGAGCACATCGGCTTCGACACCCGCCGCCAGGACGACCTCAACCTGCCCGCGGCCACCGAGCCGCAGCTCAACTACGCGACCCGTCCGACGCCGGCCAGCGCGACTCCCACGCCCGGCGTCACCTCCTCGAGCCCGTCCGGAGGCGGCTAGATGATCCCCGTTCTCGCCCTCGTCGTGGGCGTCGTCCTCGGCATCGTGTTCGGCCCGACCGTGCCCGGTTGGCTCGAGCCCTACCTGCCGATCGCGGTGGTCGCGGCCCTCGACGCCGTGTTCGGCGGTGTCCGCGCCAAGCTCGACGGCATTTTCGACGACCAGCAGTTCGTCATCTCGTTCATCTCCAACGTGCTGGTCGCCGCGCTGATCGTCTACCTTGGCGACCAGCTCGGCGTGGGCGGGCAACTCTCCACCGGCGTCGTGGTCGTCCTCGGCGTCCGCATCTTCGGCAACGTGGCCGCGATCCGCCGACACCTGTTCCGGGCCTGATGCGGGAGGACCGACGATGACCGACGACCCCCGCGAAAGCGGCACACCCGCGGAGCCGGCCAAGCCGGCCCGCAAGCCAACCCCTGGTCGCCAGGCGGCCAACCGGGCCTCCGCGCCGGCCCAGCCCCCCGAGCCTGAGCTGGGCCAGGAAGAGGCCACGGTGCGGCTCTCCCCGGTCACCCCGAGCACAACCGGGGAGCTGTCCCCACCGGAGCCCGAGCCAGAGACGGAGACGGAGACCAGCGAGGCGCCGGAGGCGGCGGACGACGAGGCGACCGTCGCCCTGCCCCGGGCCGAGCGCTCCACCGGCGCCACGGTCACGCCGCCGCCCGTATCCGATGAAGGCGAACCCGAACCCGAAGCGGACCCGGCGCCCGCGCGTGCGGTGCGCAAGCGACGCGGCACCGCGGGTGTGATCATTCTCGTGTTGTTGGCCCTGCTCGGCTTCACCCTGGCGGTGCAGTTGCGCGGGAAGTCCGTCGACTCCGACCTGGCCGCCATGCGCGAAGACGACCTGGTCCGCCTCCAGTCCGACCTCCAGGGTCAGGAAGACCGCCTCCAGCGCGAGATCGCGTCCCTTGAGGACAGCCAGCGGCAGCTCCAATCCGGCGCGCAGGGTCGGGCCGCGGCGATGGAGGAGGCCAAGAAGCGGGCCGACGAGTTGGCCATCCTGGCTGGCACCGCGGCGGCGCAGGGGCCGGGGCTGACCATCCGGTTCGTCGCCGGTCCGGAGCCGATCGCGGCGTCCGACATCCTCAACGCGGTGCAGGAGTTGCGCGGCGCCGACGCCGAGGCCATGCAGATCGCCGGTGTCGACGGCACGACGGTGCGGATCGTGGCGAGCACCTACTTCATCGACGCCGACGGCGGGATCGAGGTGTCCGGTAAGCGGTTGACCGGCGCTTACACGATCACGGTCATCGGCGATCCACCGACGATGCGCACCGCGCTCAACATTCCGGACGGGCTGGTGCCGTCGATCAAAGCCGACGGCGGTAACGTGATCGTCGACGAGCACGACACGGTCGACGTCACGGCCATCGCCGAGCCCGTCAATCTCAAGCACGCCAAGCCGGTGAGCTGACCGACGAAGAAGGAACCGATAGTGATTCCTGACGACCTGCGATACACCGCCGAACACGAATGGGTACGCGGCGGCGACGGTCCCGCGCGCGTGGGCATCACCCACTTCGCGCAGGACGCGCTCGGCGACATCGTCTACGTCCAGCTTCCCGAGCAGGGCGCGCAGGTCTCCGCCGGCGACTCGTTCGGCGAGGTCGAGTCCACCAAGAGCGTCTCGGAGATCTACGCTCCGATTTCCGGGACGGTCGTGGCACGCAACGAGAAGCTCGTCGACGAACCGGAGACGATCAACTCGGACCCCTACGGTGCGGGTTGGCTGGTCGAGATCGAGCCGAGTGACCCGGCTGCTCTCGACGGCCTGCTGACGGCCGCCGCCTACCGGGAAATCACCGAGGGTTGATCCAACCCTTCGGAGCGTCCAGAAGTGCCCGCGCGTCTGGTTGACCCTGGATTTCAGGGCTGGCTAGGCTCGCGAGGTTGTTTTTGACTTGTTCAAGTTGCTGCCCAAAGGGGCCGGGGTGTCCGGCGCCGCTGCCGAAAGATCCGTGAGGTGGACCGATGACGCGCCCCGACGACGAGTTTCCCCCACTCGACGTCACGTCGACGCTCAACCTGGGCTCGCTCGACGAAGTGCTGGAGGGCCCCGACGCTGACGTCGTGCCCGGCCGCATGTCGGGCTCGCTGCCGCCGGGAATGGCCTTGCTGGTCGTCCGGCGCGGCCCCAACGCTGGCGCCCGGTTCCTGTTGGACCACGACGTGACCACGAGCGGCCGGCACCCCGACAGTGACATCTTCCTCGACGACGTGACGGTCTCCCGTCGCCACGCCGAGTTCCACCGCGACGGCGGCACCTTCACGGTGCGCGACGTGGGCAGCCTCAACGGCACCTACGTCAACCGCGAACGGGTCGAAGCGGCGACGCTCAGCAACGGCGACGAGGTGCAGATCGGCAAGTTCCGGCTGGTGTTCATCGCCGGTCCACGGCCCGACGAGGAGTCCGCGCGCGGCTGACGCGGGAGGCGACGCGTGACCGAACGTGCCCCGGGCGCGGCGGCCGGCGCCGACCCGCGCACGCTTCCGCGTATGAGCATCGGTGAGGTCCTGGCCGAACTGCGCCCGGAGTTCCCTGACACCACCATCTCCAAGCTGCGCTTCCTCGAGGCGGAGGGGCTGGTCGAGCCGCAGCGCACGCCGGCGGGCTACCGCAAATACAGCTGGCGCGACGTCGACCGGCTGCGTTTCGTGCTGACCGCGCAACGCGACCGCTACCTCCCGCTGCGGGTGATCCGGGCCGAGCTCGAGGCGTGGGAGCGCGGCGACGACGTCGCGCCCCGGCGTCCCGTGCTGGTCGCTGTCTCCGACGAGCCGGCCGCGCCGCCGGCCGACGCGCTGGTCCGGCGGGCGGAGCTGGTCGAGCGCACCGGCATCGACCCCGGCAGCCTGGCCGAGCTGGAGGAGCTGGGCATGGTGACCCAGCGCACCCCTGGCTGGTACGACGCCGACGCGCTGGTGATCGCCGCGGCGGTGGCCGGCCTGGCGTCCTACGGGCTCCAGGTGCGCCACCTGCGTGGCTACAAGGCGGCGGCCGACCGTGATGTTGGCCTCTTCGCGCAGCTGGTCGGGCCGCTGGCCCGGCAGAACGACCCGGCCGCGAAGGCCCGGGCGGCCGCGGCTGCCCAGGAGCTGACCGGCCTGGCCCAGCAACTGCGAGCAGCGCTGGTCCGGGCCGGCCTACGCGACACGCTCGGGCGCTGAGCCCGGCCCGCGCGGCGGGCCGGGCTGCCCTCCGCTCACACAGATCACGTAGGCTCGAAGCCGGTTCCCCCTTCGGCACCGACCGCGCGTGCGGGACGCGCTCCGTCCGCGCGTGTACCGTGCAAGGAAGGGGCCGGCGACGGTGCTGGGAATGACGACGACACGGAGGCGCGGTGCGTGAGCTGAGCGTGGTCGGGGTTCGGGTCGAGTTGCCCAGCAACCAGCCGATTGTGCTGCTCCGAGAGGTCGAGGGCGACCGCTACCTGCCGATCTGGATCGGTGCGGTGGAGGCCACGGCGATCGCCTATGAGCAGCAGGGCGTGAAGCCGGCCCGGCCGCTGACCCATGATCTTCTCCGTGACGTGCTGGCTGCCCTCAAGGCGCCGCTCAACGCCGTGGAGATCGTCGAGCTGAAGGAAAACGTCTTCTACGCCGATCTGTTGATCGGCGACAACAACCTGCGGGTCTCCGCCCGCCCCAGCGACTCGATCGCGCTCGCGCTCCGCGTGGGCGCCCCGATCCGCTGTGCCGAGCAGGTGCTCACCGAGGCCGGCATCGTGATTCCTGACGAGCAGGAAGACGAGGTTGAAAAGTTCCGGGAGTTCCTCGAGCAGGTCCGCCCGGAAGACTTCGCGGGCTGAGCCTCGGCCGGGTCCTGCGCAGGGCTCGGGTGATGTCCTCAGATCGCGGCGTGTCGGCGCAAAGCCTGCGCCCCGCGCACCGATCTGAGCTATAGGGTTGGCGCTGTTGACGGGTGCGCGTCCCGGCACGACGCGGCACCCCGCTGGCGGGGAGGTAGCCACATGCCCGACCCACGTGATCCTGATCCTGCGGGTAGACCCGACACCGACGCACCGTCGGTCCCCACTGACGACGACTCCGTCGGCTACCGAGGCGTAACCGCCTGTCACGCGGTCGGCATCAGCTATCGCCAGCTCGACTACTGGGCCCGCACGGCACTGGTCGTGCCGAGCGTCCGCGACGCCTCCGGCTCCGGCACGCAGCGCCTCTACTCGTTCCGCGACCTGGTCGTCCTCAAGGTGGTCAAGCGCCTCCTCGACGCCGGCGTCTCATTGCAAAACATCCGCAAGGCGATCGAGACACTGCGGTCCCGCGGCGTCGGCGACCTCGCCGGCATCACGCTGATCTCCGACGGCACCACGGTCTACGAGTGCCGATCCCCGGAAGAGGTCGTCGACCTGCTCCAGGGCGGCCAGGGCGTGTTCGGCATCGCCATCGGCGGTGCGTTCAAGGAGATCCAGGGCTCGCTCTCGCACCTGCCCGCTGAGCCCGCCGAGCCGGCCCCGGTCGAGGCGGAAGACGACGCGCCGACCGGCGACGAACTCGCCGCCCGCCGCGCCCGCCGCCGCGCCGGCTGATCCCCGACACTTAGCCCTTGCGCTAACCATCTTCGGCCGCAATACTTAGCCTCATGGCACAGTATTCGGCCGCGCTCGACGACGTGTTCGTCGCCTTGGCCGACCCGACCCGACGTGGCGTCATCCGGCGCCTCGGCCGCGGTCCGACCAGCGTGGGCGATCTGGCCCGCGAGTTCCCGATGACGCTGCCGTCGTTTATGAAGCACGTGCGCACGCTGGAGTCGAGCGGGCTGATCAGCACGCTCAAGGCCGGCCGGGTGCGCACCTGCGTGCTCAACCGCGAACGGCTCGCCGTGCTCGACGACTGGCTCGCCGAGCAGCGCCGCGTCTGGGAGGACCGCACCGACCGCCTGGAGAGCCTCGTCACCAGCACCGAGGAGAACCGACCATGAACCCCGACCTGGACCTGACCCTCGACCGCGTGATCCGCGCACCGCGAGCGACCGTGTGGCGCGCCTGGACCGACCCGGCCCGCCTTGCCCAGTGGTGGATCCCCGCGCCGAGCCGATGCCGGGTCGATCGCCTCGAGGTCCGGCCCGGCGGGGCATTCGTGACTCAACTCAGCGACGACGGTGCCGCGTTCGTCCCGCATATGGACGCCGTGTTCCTGGTCGTCGACGAGCTCGAGCGGATCGTGTTCACCAACGCGATCGACAGCGCCTGGCGCCCCGCCGAGGCGGCACCGGTCGCGATGACCGCCGAGATCACGCTGCGGGACCACCCGGACGGCACCGACTACCGGGTCGTCGTGCGGCACGGCGACCCGGCCGCCCGCGCCCTGCACGAGAAGTTGGGCTTCGAAGACGGCTGGGGCACGGTCACCGGCCAGCTGGCCGCGCTGGCCGAGGCCGATTAGCGGGTCGCTCCCGAGGTCTTGCTGACGATCAGGCCGCTGGTGTCGACGACCTCGAAGTTGTTGCCGGTCAACGACTTCAGCGCGCGCAGCGCGTCGTTGTCCCAGTGGTCGTCGGGCGCGCCGGAGATGAACCAGGCCGACCCGTGGTCGGCGACGATCACGCCGTAGCGCTTCATCGCCTCGGCGACGATCCGCGCCTGCTTGGGCATCGAGGCCGTGTTGACCGACGTCTTGAGCCGCAGCCGCTGGCCGAGCTGCGGCAGGTTGGCGTCGGTGGCCGACGACGCCGAGTGGGTGGCCGGCCAGGTGAAGCCGCTGCGGGTCTTCGGCACGGTGATCCGGATCGCGTGGTTGATCCGGCCGGCCGCGACCTCGTCGTAGCGGACCAGCCCCGCGAAGATCGACAGGCCGGACGCGTCGGCCGAGGTCCAGCCGGACGGCCGCAGCTTGTTGGAGCGCAGGTCGAACACCGCGCCCGAGCCGGCCCGCCAGCCGCTGCCCTGGGGGAACGCGGAGAACAGCTCGTAGACCTTGCAGGCCGACTTGTCGAAGGCGATCACGTGCCGGTCGCCGTCGGCCTGTGGGCCGCCCTCGATCTTCGCGTTGGCCGGGATCGGGTACGGGCCGCGGTCGCTCTCTGACGCGTACTCGAAGGAGACGTTGATCTTCTTCTGCCCGGCGGGCACGGTGGTGACCGGGATCCCGATCGGTGCGCCCTCGTAGTCGCCGGAGCCGAAGTCGGGATGCATGGCCGCGCCGGCGCCGATGCTGGCCACCATCGCCGTCGAGCGCGGGTGCACCGGCAGCTTCGACACGTCGGCCCGCCAGACGTTGTCGGCCGGTAGTTGCCCGTTGCACCCGGCGGCGGGTGCGCGCGTGGCGGTCGGGGTGGGCCGAGCGGGCCCGTGCCCGAGCTTGTCAGCGCCGGTGACCGCAGCGGTGGCCGAAGCGCCGGGCGTGCCGACCGCACCGGACGGCGTCGCCTCACCGCCGCATCCGGCTAGAAAGGCAACAAACCCGACGATCGCCACGGTACGGAGGGGAGCGCGCACCCGGGCATCCTGCCACGATTGCCGGCCACGATCACCCTGCCAGCGCGTCGTCGACTCCGGTCTCCCGCGGCCCGAGGAACACCGGATCGCGCCCGGTCGCCACGTCCCACGCCGCCTTGACGCCGGCGAGCCGCTCGCGGAACGCGCCGCGGTCCCACGCCGTCTTGAACTTCTTGACCGACGTGTCGCCGACCCCGACCGCGTCGATGCCGGCGTCGCGGCACAGCGCCACGGCCCGGTCGATGTGGAAGCTCTGGGTCACCACGATGAGGTGGTCGACACCGAAGATCTTCTTGGCGCGTACGCAGGAGTCGTAGGTGTCGAATCCGGCATGGTCCTGCACCACCCGGCGCGCGGGCACGCCGCGGTCGACCAGCCATGTGCTCATCGCGCCCGGCTCGTCATAGGCCCACTCGCCGTGGTCGCCGGAGACCAGCACGGCCCGCACGGTCCCGGCGTTGTAGAGCTGGCGGGCCAGGTCGAGCCGGGCGGCCAGGAACGGCGACGGCGTCCCGTCGGGGTAGACCTGCGCCCCGAGCACCAGCACCACCGGCGCGGCCGGCACCGTCTGTAGCGAGTAGACGTGGCCGCGGGCGGCGGAGTGCAGCCACAGCCCGCTGCCGAACACCGCCGCCGGCACCGCGATCACCAGAGCGGCAAGGGCGAACAGCAGCGGCCGCAGCCAACGACGCCACCGCCGGCGCGGGGCGGCGGCGGCTGGCGACGGGGGCGGCGATGCGGGCGACGGTTGCACCGCCCCATTGTCGATCACCGCCGCCACCCGTGCGGGCGCTCAGGCCGGGTTGGTGAGGGCCCCGTCGATCGCGTCGAGCTCGTCGTTGGACAGTGCCAGGTTGTCCAGCGCGCCGACGTTGTCCTCGAGCTGCTTGACGCTGCTCGCGCCGATGATCAGGCTGGTCATCCGCTCGTCCCGCAGCGCCCACACCAGGGCGAGCTGGGCCAGCGTCTGGCCACGGCCGCGGGCGATCTCGTTGAGCTCGCGGACCACGGCCATCGTCTGGTCGTCGAGCGCGCTCTCCTTGAGGAAGCCGCCGGTCGCGATCCGCGAGTCGGCCGGCACGCCGCCCAGGTAGCGGTCGGTCAGCAGGCCCTGCTGGAGCGGGCTGAAGGCGATGCAGCCGGCGCCGACCTCCTCCAGCGTGTCGAGCAGGTTGTCGCGCTCGATCCACCGGTTGAGCATCGAGTAGGAGGGCTGGTGCAGCAGCAGCGGCGTACCCAGATCGGCAAGGATCTTGGCCGCGGCAGCGGTCTGCTCGGAGGTGTAGTTGGAGATCGCGACGTATTGCGCGCGCCCGGAGCGGACCGCGTGGTCCAGCGCCGCCATCGTCTCCTCCAGCGGCGTGTCCGGGTCGGGCCGGTGGTGGTAGAAGACGTCGACGTAGTCCAGGCCCATCCGCTTCAGCGACTGGTCCAGCGACGAGATCAGGTATTTGCGCGAGCCCCATTCACCGTAGGGGCCGGGCCACATCAGGTAGCCGGCCTTGGTCGAGATGATCATCTCGTCGCGGTAGGGCTTGAGGTCGCGGGCCATGATCCGGCCGAAGTTCTCCTCGGCGGATCCCGGCGGCGGGCCGTAGTTGTTGGCCAGGTCGAAGTGGGTCACCCCGAGGTCGAACGCGCGGTGCAGAATGTCCGCTTGCGTGTCCAGGGGGCGTCCGTGGCCGAAGTTGTGCCAGAGGCCCAGGGAGACGGCGGGGAGCCGGACCCCACTGCGGCCGGCCCGGCGGTAGGTCATGGAGTCGTAACGGTCATCGGCGGCGAGGTAGGTCACGGCAGACAGCGTAGGTGAGGAGACCTCGCGAACATCAACACTGGTACCGTTAAGCCTGCCGACACCATCCGCGTGGGAGAGATCGCCGGTCTGTTCAGACCGGGCGGCGCCGAAGGGGCAAATCCTCCCCGGAACCTCTCAGGCAAAAGGACCACGCGGACATGGCGACTCTGGAGGACCCGTTTCGGGGCCGACAGAGGGGGAGGTTGCTCCTCGACCTCGATCCCTCGCTCTCCAGGAGTTCCGTCGATGACCGATTTCGCAGACCGCCACATCGGGCCTGACCGCGAGAGCGAGCGCCGGATGCTCGACTCGGTCGGCTACGGCACGGTCGACGAGTTGATGGACGCCGCGATCCCCGAGGTGATCCGCTGGCACGGCACCCTCGACCTGCCGCCGGCCGCGTCCGAGGCCGAGGTGATCGCCGAGCTGCGCGCGCTGGCCGACCGCAACACGGTCAACGTCTCGATGATCGGCAACGGCTACTACGGCACCCACACGCCTGCCGTGATCCGCCGCAACGTGCTGGAGAGCCCGGCCTGGTACACGGCCTACACGCCCTACCAGCCCGAGATCAGCCAGGGCCGGCTCGAGGCCCTGCTCAACTTCCAGACGATGGTCTCCGACCTGACCGGCTTGACCACGGCCAACGCGTCGATGCTCGACGAGGCCACCGCGGCCGCCGAGGCGATGACCCTGGCCCGCCGGGCGTCGAAGACCAAATCTCCGGTGTACGTCGTCGACGCCGACACCCTGCCGCAGACGCTGGCCGTGATCGAGGGGCGCGCCGAGCCGCTCGGCATCACTGTTCTGGTGACCGATTTGTCCGCCGGCCCCGCCGCTCTGCCCGCGGAGTTCTTCGGGCTCCACCTGCAATACCCGGGCGCGTCCGGGGCCGTGCGGGATCACTCTTCGTTGGTTGCCGCCGCCCACGAGGCGGGCGCACTGGTCGCCGTGGCGGCCGACCTGCTCGCGCTGACGCTGCTGCGGTCGCCGGGGGAGATCGGTGCCGACATCGCGGCCGGCACGACGCAGCGGTTCGGCGTACCCATGGGATTCGGTGGTCCGCACGCCGGTTATCTCGCGGTCCGCGCGGGCCTGGAGCGGATGCTGCCCGGGCGGCTGGTCGGGGTTTCCCGCGACGCCGACGGGGCCCCCGCCTACCGGCTCGCGTTGCAGACCCGTGAACAGCACATCCGCCGGGAGAAGGCGACCAGCAACATCTGCACCGCCCAGGTGCTGCTCGCGGTGATCGCCAGCATGTACGCGGTCTACCACGGGCCCGACGGGCTGCGGTCGATCGCCCGGCACGCGCACTCGCACGCGGCGCGGTTGGCGGCGGGGCTGCGGGCCGGCGGGGTCTCGGTCGCTGACGAGGCGTTCTTCGACACGGTGACGGCGTCGGTGCCGGGCCGCGCCTTTGATGTGGTGGCCGCTGCCGCGTCGCGGGGGGTCAACCTCCGGCTGGTCGACGCCGACCGGGTCGCTATCGCATGTGACGAGACCACTGTTGCGGCCCACCTCTCGATCGTCTGGGAGGCGTTCGGGGTGCCGGAGTTCTCTGGCGCTTCCTCTGCTGCGTTGCCTTCGGATCTTGCCCGCACCTCCGACTTCCTGACCCACCCGGTGTTCCACGAGCACCGGTCGGAGACGGCGATGCTGCGCTACCTGCGGCGGCTCTCCGACCTCGACTACGCGCTCGACCGCGGCATGATCCCGCTGGGCTCCTGCACGATGAAGCTCAACGCGACCACCGAGATGGAGCCGATCTCCTGGCCGGAGTTCGCCAACATCCACCCGCACGCGCCGGCCTCGCAGACGGCCGGCTACCGGTCGCTGATCAGCTCGCTGGAGACCTGGCTGGCCGAGGTGACCGGCTACGACGCGGTGTCGGTGCAGCCCAACGCCGGGTCGCAGGGTGAGCTGGCCGGCCTGCTGGCGATCCGCGGCTACCACCGCTCGCGTGGCGACCTCGAGCGTGACGTCTGCCTGATCCCGTCGTCGGCGCACGGCACCAACGCCGCGTCCGCCGTGATGGCCGGCATGCGGGTCGTGGTCGTGGCCTGTGACGACGAGGGCAACGTCGACCTGGTCGACCTCGACGCGAAGATCGCGGCGCACGCCTCACGGCTGGCGGCGATCATGGTGACCTACCCCTCGACCCATGGGGTGTACGAGACCGGCATCGCCTCGCTGTGCGCCAAGGTGCACGACGCCGGCGGCCAGGTCTACGTCGACGGTGCCAACCTCAACGCGCTGGTCGGGTTCGCCAAGCCCGGCAAGTTCGGCGCCGACGTGTCGCACCTCAACCTGCACAAGACGTTCTGCATCCCGCACGGTGGCGGCGGTCCGGGTGTCGGTCCGATCGGCGTGCGCGCTCACCTGTCGCCGTTCCTGCCCGGTGACCCGCTGGGCGCTGGTGCTGACTCTGCTGGTGTCGCCGTCTCGGCGGCACAGCACGGTTCGGCGGGCATCCTGCCGATTCCGTGGGCCTACCTGCGGATGATGGGTGCCGAGGGGCTGGCCCGGGCGACCGGCGCGGCGGTGCTGGCGGCCAACTACGTGGCGGTGCGGCTGCGCGAGCACTACCCGGTGCTCTACAGCGGCAACAAGGGCCTGGTGGCCCACGAGTGCATCCTCGACCTGCGCCCGCTGACCAAGGCGACCGGCGTCTCGGTCGACGACGTGGCCAAGCGGCTGATCGACTACGGCTTCCACGCGCCGACGATGTCGTTCCCGGTGGCCGGGACGCTGATGGTCGAGCCGACGGAGAGCGAAGACCTGGCCGAACTCGACCGGTTCTGCGACGCGATGATCGCGATCCGGGAGGAAATCACCAAGGTCGGCTCGGGTACGTGGCCCCGCGACGACAACCCGCTGGCCAACGCACCACACACGGCGGCGATGGTGTCGGGTGACGAGTGGTCGCACGCCTACCCGCGCTCGGTGGCGGCGTATCCGTTCGGCGTGTCGCGCGTCGGCAAATACTGGTCGCCCGTGCGCCGCATCGACGGTGCCTTCGGCGACCGGAATCTGGTGTGCGCGTGCCCGCCGCCGGAGGCGTTCGAGTAGCCCGGGGCGGCGCGGTGGCCGGGGTGAGCGACGGTGCTCGGAAGGGGGAACTCGCTGGCTCCCCCTGGAAGGGGGCTTTAGGCTGTGGCTCCCCGCCAGGTCCCTGGGCAGGGGGCCTTGCCGCTGGTTTTGCGGCCCTGGGTCTGGGGGCCTTGGCTTCTGGTGCCTATCGCGTGCGCTGCCTGCTAGGCGGCGAGGGCGTGGCGGGCGGGGCCACGGTGGGGCGCGATGCTGCTGCCGTCGGGGAGCAGTTCACCGGTGTCCTCGAAGAGGATCACGCCGTTGCAGAGCAGGCTCCAGCCTTGCTCCGGAAAGCACGCGACGGTGGTGGCGGCATCGCGATCGGTGGCTTCGGCAGAGGGGCAGTGCGGTTGGTGCTGGCACATCAGGGTCTCCGGACGATGGGGGTGCTGTGTCATGGTTCACATGACCAGTAGCGGACGCTACTCCCTTGGGCGGGGCGCGTACGAGCAACTAACGGCGCTAGCACGAAAGAATCCACCCTTCGTATGAGTAACTTCGGACCGATCGGCGTGGAAACGCTCCCACAACCTGCTACCGGTTTTGCTGGTGTAGCCGCTACATGCACTCTCCGTATAAGAGAGCGCTCCCGTATGGAGTGGCGCTCCACGGAGGGTGGCGATCCGGCCCAGCATCTCGAAGATTTCCTCACCGCTGACGGACTGAACGTGCGGTCGTTCTCTTCCCCCAGACTGTCACGCTCCGTAGCCAAAAGCGAGGCCATCTCAGTCTGCGGAGCGGCCATTCTGATCTCCGCAGCGGGGGCGGCCGCGATGCTCAAGCGCGGCCCTGTGGCGAAGCCCACGCCGGCACCGGCCGTACCAGATCTGGCTGTAGTGGTATATGAGCACGCTGATGCTCCTGAGACCCGCCACTGGCCGATTTCGGACTGGCGGCTGGGGGAGTGGGAGCCGAGCTGGACGCCTCTTGAGCACGGTTTTGCGGTCGCGGCGGCCCGCGAGGCGATCGGTCGCGGTGACGTCTATCAGGTCAACGTGGTGGGCCACGCGTCGGCGCCGTACGTCGGTGATCCACTGCCGGCCCTGGCCCGCCTGGGCGGCCTGCCAGGCGCCCATTACGGGGGAGTGCTGACCGGCGCGGGTTGGGCGGTCGGCTGCGCCTCACCGGAGACCCTGATCCAGGTGATCGACGGCCGGGTGATCACCAAGCCGATCAAGGGCACCCGCCCGGCGACGGCGGCCGGCCGGCGGGAACTGCTCGCGTCGTCCAAGGAGCGGGCAGAGCACATCATGATCGTCGATTTGGCCCGCAACGACCTGGGCCGGGTGGCCCGGACCGGCTCGGTCCGCGTCGACGAACTCTTCGCGATCCGCACCTGGAGCAACCTGTGGCAGGCGGAATCGGTCGTCTCGGCTGAGCTGGCCGACGGAGTCGGCCTGGCCGAGCTGCTCCGGGCCACGTGTCCCGGCGGCTCGGTGACGGGTGCCCCGAAGCTGGCGGCCCTGCAGCAGATCGCGGCACTGGAACCGGTCGGCCGCGGGCCCAGCATGGGCGCGTTGGGTTGGATAGACGCGAACGGCAACCTCGACCTGGGCCTGACCATCCGCACGGCCGCAGCTGATGCAGACCGTTTGCACCTGTGGGCCGGCGGCGGCATCACCTGGGGCAGCGAGCCAGAGGCCGAGGTGGCCGAGGCAGCGGCGAAGGCGGCCCCCATCCGCCGCTTGCTGGCATCATCCTAGGACGCCGCAGGCAGTGCGGGCCCGGCAATCTCAGCCGCGCACCAGGCGGTGTGGGCCGGACAATCTCAGCCGCGCACGCCGTTACGGGCGGGTGGCCCCGCTCGCCAACGGCCGGTAGGCGGGTCACGCCACGCCGCGGAGTCGTGCGCGGCTGTTGCCACGGCGGCGGCGCGGCTGCTCGCCGCGGTCCAGGCGTGTTGGTGCGCGGCTGTTGCCACGGCGGCGGCGCGGCTGCTCGCCGCGGTCCAGGCGTGTTGGTGCGCGGCTGTTGCCACGCCGGCGGCGCGGCTGCTCGCCGCGGTCCCGGCGTGTTGGTGCGCGGCTGCTCCCGCGCCGGCGGCGCGGCTGCCTCGCGGCCGTCCTGGCGTGTTGGTGCGTGGCTGTTGCCGAGCCGGCGGCGCGGCTGCTCGCCGCGGTCCAGGCGTGTTGGTGCGTGGCTGTTGCCGAGCCGGCGGCGCTGCTGCTCGCCGCGGTCGTGGGCGTGTTGGTGCGTGGCTGGCGTGGCCCCTACCGCAGCGGTCGCCGACCGCGATCATCCCTGCGCCGGCGGCGCAGGGATGTGGGCGTGTCGACAGCGACAGGAGGGAGGGTGGCGTCAGCCACCAATCCGGACCGTCTCGGGTCACCGCTCGTTGATCAACGAAGCCGGCACCGGAGATCTAGGAAAAGCGTTGTAGTCATAGCTACAACGCTTTTCCTAGATCTCCGGGATTGCTCTGGATCGCCCAAGGCGATCAGGTCATATCCATACTTTTCCGCCCGCCCCCGGGTCGCCGTCCGTGGATTCGGCCAGCCCACATCGAGCTCGGCCCGGCGTCGGCGCGCCGGGGTTAGTGGGAACCGGCCGACCTCGCGCTGATCCGTGCCCGATCAAGCTGCGCAGGCCCTGGGATGGCGGACAGAGATCAAACATTCATCCTAGGATGCTCTACAGGGTGTGCGCCGGCTGACAGACTTCACACGACGGCTACGACGGGGGAGTGGCGTGCACGTTTCGATGCCGACGCAGACGGATCCTTGGCTTCGGGTCACTGTCGACGTGCCCGGTGTGACGCCCAGCGACGTCATCGGTGCCTTTCTCGACCCGGCCGCGGTGCGGCGTTGGTGGGGTGGCGCCGAACTGACTGTGGAGCCGGAGATCGGTGGCCGCTACGTCGCCTACTTCGATCGGCTCGGTCAGACCATGCGCGGCGTCGTCACCGATCTCGACCAGGCCACCGGGCGGTTCGGGTTCTCCTGGTCCTGGGATCACGCGCCCGAGCTGCCGGCCCGCCGGGTCGATGTCAACGTCGACGCCGGTGCCGTGTTGCGGCTCGCCCAGGGCGACTACGACCAGAGCAGCCGGATCGACCGGGACGAGGCGCGTAGCCATCGCGAGGGCTGGGAGTTCTTCCTGCCGCGCCTGGCCGAGGTGGTCACCCAGCAGCGCTGAGGTTTCGCGCCCGTTCGCCCAGGGAATCTATTGGTTGTCCGAGGTAAACAGTCGGCGATCCTATTTTGGAGTGACGATGAGCTTCACCGACAAGGTGCGGAACAAGGTCGAGGAACTCAAGGGTGGCGCCAAGGAGAAGGTCGGCGACGCCACCGACAACGAGCAGCTTCAGGCCGAAGGCCAGGTCGACCAGACCGACGCCCACGCGAAGCAGGCCGGCGAGCACGTCAAGGACGCGGGCCGCGACGTTCGGGACGCCTTCAAATAGCCGGAACAGAAAAGGGCCCCCGAACCGGGGGCCCTTTTCTCATGCCTGCGTCTCCCACCAGTCCTGGCCGGACTTGGGGAGCGTGTCGATCGGGTCGTAGTAGGGGAAGCGTTTTGTCAGCGCCTCGCCGTCGGCCGACTCGATCGAGGTTCGATAGTTCTTCGTCCAGTAGGAGATGCCGCGCTCGCGGTCATATTCGGTGAGCATGTGCACCCAGCGCTTGCCGACGAACGGCACGTCGCAGACGATCCGCGGGGTCGCGTACCCCGGGAGGTAGCCCATCAGGTCGTGCTGGAGTTGGTGTGCCTGCCAGACCGGGACCCGCCAGTGT
The DNA here is from genome assembly GCF_003387075.1 of Asanoa ferruginea. Taxonomy (NCBI): domain Bacteria; kingdom Bacillati; phylum Actinomycetota; class Actinomycetes; order Micromonosporales; family Micromonosporaceae; genus Asanoa; species Asanoa ferruginea. The sequence continues at coordinate 7,132,596 of NZ_QUMQ01000001.1, read as the reverse complement.
TCGGCGTTGGGGATCATGTCGCACATGTAGAAGTAGTAGGGCAGGATGCCGGCCTCCCCCTGCAGCGCGAAGCAGAGGTCGAGCAGGTCGGCCGTGGTGGCGTTGACGCCGCGCATCAGCACGCCCTGGTTGCGTACGTCGCGGACGCCGACCTCCAGCGCGGTCTGCGCGGCCTTTGCGACCAGCGGCGTCAGCGACTGCGCGTGGTTGACGTGGGTGTGGATGGCCAGGTTGACGCCGCGGCGGGCGGCGGTGCGGGCGACCCGCTCCAGGCCCTCGACGACGTCGGGCTGCAGCCAGTGTTGCGGCAGGCCCATCAGCGCCTTGGTGGCCAGCCGGATGTCGCGCACGGTCTCGATCGACAGCAGGCTCATCAGGTAGGACTCGAGGTTGCGCCACGGCACGTTGGCCACGTCGCCGCCGGAGACGACCACGTCGCGGACCCCGGGGTGGGCCTTCAAGTAGGAGATGTGCGCCTCGTACCGGTCGACCGGCTTGAGGGTCAGTTTGAGTTTTTCGACGGCTGGCGTGGAGTTGCCGACCAGGTCCATCCGGGTGCAGTGCCCGCAGTATTGGGGGCACGTCGACAGCAGTTCGGCGAGCACCTTGGTCGGGTAGCGGTGGGTGAGCCCCTCGGCGACCCACATGTCGTGCTCGTGCAGCGAGTCGCGCGACGCGTAGGGGTGCGACGGCCAGTCGGTGCGCCGGTCGGAGGCGACCGGGATCATGTAGCGGCGCACGGGGTCGAGGTAGAACGCCTCGGTGCTCATCGTGCCGCCGGACATCATGGTGTTGAGCATCTGTGGCGTGACCAGCATTGACATGGTCGCGAGGGCCTTCTGGTCCTCGAGAAGATCCTTGTAGAAGGTCTCCCCAACCAGATCACCGAGTACGGCCTGTAGTTGCTTGACGTTCTTGACGCAGTTGACCCGCTGCCATTGAGCGGACTCCCACTGGTCGCGGGTGATGTGCCGCCAGCCGGGGAACCGGGTCCAGTCGGGTTCGACGAGTGGGCGGCGCCGGTATTCGTAGGGCTGGCCGCCACCTGTCGCGGCCGGGGCCGCTTCGGGGGTTCGCGGTCCGAGGTCGACCGTCACGTGCTCCTCCTCTTTCCGCCGGTGGGGGTGTACCGCAGCGAGCGAAGGCTACTGGAAAATCTTTTGTCTACAAACTATTCTGCCGTAAGTTTTCCTGTCTCGCCGAAGTGATCAAGGAGTCCTCCCGTGACCTCACCGGTCGGCCTGCACCGCGTCGTTGAGCCGGCCGGCGTGCTGCCTCAGGCAGCGTGGCGTGTGGACAATCGTCCCGAAATCGGGCCTAACGAGGTGCGGATTCGGGTGGAAAGGCTCAATCTCGACGCTGCCAGCTACCGACAGTTGCGGGAGAAGCACGCTGGCGACGGCGAAGCGGTGCGCGCCGAGGTGCTGAGCATCGTGGAAAACCGGGGCAAGATGCACAACCCGGTGACCGGCTCCGGCGGGATGCTGATCGGTGTGGTCGAGGAGGTCGGCCCCCGTTCTCCCCTCCAGGTCGCCGTCGGTGACCGCGTCGCTACGCTCGTATCGCTCACGCTGACCCCGCTGCGGATCACCGACGGCCTCAAGGGCTGGGACGGTGGCAGCGAGCAGGTCCCGGCCGAGGGGCACGCGATCCTGTTCGCCCGGTCGATCGTGGCGAAGCTTCCCGAAGACCTTCCCGCCGAGCTCGCTCTCGCGGTGCTCGACGTATGCGGCGCGCCGGCGCTGACCAATCGGGTGGTCCAAGCCGGCGACACGGTGGCGGTGCTCGGTGGTGCGGGCAAGAGCGGTTCGCTCACGCTCGCGGCCGCCCGGCGCGCCGGCGCGCGTCGCACGGTCGGGATCGTGCCGACCGAGAGCGAGGCCGACCGGCTGCGGACGGCCGGCCTCGCCGACGAGGTGGCGATCGCCGACGCCCGCGACCCGGTCGCCCTGGCCGAGGCGGTCACCCGCGCGCTGGGCAAGCCGGCCGACGTCACCGTGGTCTGTGTCGACGTGCCGGGCTGCGAGCACGGCGCGATCCTGGCCACCGACGAGGGCGGCACAGTGATCTTCTTCTCGATGGCGACCAGCTTCGCGGCCGCCGCGCTGGGCGCCGAGGGCCTGGCCGCCGACGTGACGATGCTGGTCGGCAACGGGTACGTGCCGGGGCACGCCGAGTTCGCGCTCGACCTGCTGCGCGCCGAGCCGGCCGTTCGGAGCCTCTTCGAGCAACGCCTGCGGGCAGACTGAACCCATGGAATCGACGCTCTACACGGGCGGCGCCCTCTACGCGCCGGCCGAGCCCCAGGCGACCGCGCTGCTCGTCCGCGACGGGCGGATCGCCTGGCTGGGTCCCGACGCCGACGCGCCGGCCGCCGATGTCACCGTCGACCTCGGTGGCGCGCTGGTCACGCCGGCGTTCGTCGACGCGCACGTGCACGCCACCGACACCGGGCTGGTGCTGACCGGGCTCGACCTGAGCGCGGCGGCGTCGGCCGGTGAGCTGCTCGACGCGGTGGCGCTCTACGCGACGACCCAGCCGGCCGACGCGATCGTGATGGGCCACGGCTGGGACGAGTCGAAGTGGCCGGAGCAGGTCCCGCCGACCGCCGCTGACCTCGACCGGGTCGCCGGCGGCCGCCGGGTCTACCTGACGCAGGCGTCGGTGCACAGTGCCCTGGTGTCCAGCGCCCTGCTGGCGGCGGCACCGCGCGCGGCCGGCGAGCCCGGTTTCAGCGACACGGGCTGGTTGCGGGAGGAAGCCCATCACGCCGCCCGCGAGATCGCGCTCGGTTCCCTGTCCCCGGCGCAGCGAGCGGCGGCGCAGCGGACCGCGTTGACCCGGGCAGCGCAGGTGGGCATCGGTGCGGTGCACGAGTGTGGTGGCCCCGGCACGTCGAACGAGGACGACTTCACCGGCCTGCTCGCCCTGGCCGGCCCGGCGCACGGGCTGCCCGAGGTCTACGGCTGGTGGGGCGAGCTGATGGCGGCGGCGAAGGCGAAGGAGCTGGGTGCGGTCGGTGCCGGCGGCGACCTCTACGCCGACGGGGCGCTCGGCTCGCGCACGGCGTACCTGCGTGAACCGTTCCTGGGTGGTGGGGGTTGTGGTTTCTCCTATGTCACGGCGGAGCAGGCGCGTGACCACATCGTCGACTGCGCCCGGCACCGGACCCAGGGCGGCTTCCACGCGATCGGTGACGCGGCGCTGGCCGAGGTGCTGGAGGGCTTCTCGGGTGCGGTGAAGGTGCTCGGTGTCGACGTGGTGCGGCAGGCCCGGCACCGGATCGAGCACGCGGAGCTGGTCGACAAGGCGATGATCGCGGCTTTTGTCGAGATGGGCATCACGGCGAGCATGCAGCCGGCCTTCGACCGGCTGTGGGGCGGACCGAGGCAGATGTACGCGCAGCGGCTCGGCGTGGCCCGCTCGATGGACTCGAACCCGATGGGCGCCCTGCACGGTGTCGGGGTGACGCTGGCGTTCGGTTCGGACTCGCCGGTGACGCCGCTGGACCCGTGGGGTTCGGTGCGGGCGGCGGTGTCGCATTTCAACCCGGCGCACCGGATGGCGGTCCGGTCGGCGTTCGCGGCGCACACCAAGGGCGCGTGGCGCTCGATCCACCGGGACGGCGAGGGTGTGCTGGCCAAGGACGCGCCGGCGACGTTCGCGGTCTGGCAGACCCCGGCCGGGCATTCGGGCGGGTTGCCGCACCTGGTGTCGCAGGTGTTGGAGGAACGCGGTCCGGACGACCCGACGCCGTTGCCGAGGTGCCTGCGCACCGTCGTGCGCGGAGTGACGATCTTCGAGGAGTGAGTGAGCGGATGGCGAAGCTGGATCTCGACCCGGCCCTCGTGTCCCGGGCCCGGGAGCTGGCCCGCCGGGCCGGGCAACCGGTCGTCGACCTGGCCCGCAGCCACACGACGGTGTCGGTGGAGCGGGCGGTGCTGCGGCTGGCCGGGGTGACCGGTGCCGACCCCGACGGGATCCCGTGGGTCAACCGGCTGGTCGACGCGGTTGTCGACGAGGTCGGGTTGGCGCACGGGGTCGCGCTGCCGGTCTTCGACGCGCTGGCCCGGGAGGGCCTGACGGCGGCCGACCTGACGCTGCTGGCGCAGAAGGCGGCGGCGGGGAGCGTGCGGTTCGGCGTACCCGATGGCAAGTCAGCGACGGCGGCGCGCAAGGTGGCGCGGCGGGCGACGGCCGCGGGCCTGCGCACGATCGACCGGCGGCGGGCCGAGCGCGATCGGTTGATCAAGCGGTTCGGTGACCCCGCGCAGCGGCCGTGGATCTATCTGATCGTGGCGACCGGCGACATCTACGAGGACATTCCGCAGGCGCAGGCGGCGGCCCGGGCGGGCGCTGATGTGATCGCGGTGATCCGGTCGACGGGGCAGTCGCTGCTCGACTACGTGCCGGAGGGTCCGACCCGGGAGGGGTTCGCGGGCACCTATGCCACGCAGGAGAACTTCCGGTTGATGCGGGCGGCGTTGGACGAGTCGTCGCGGGAGCTCAAGCGTTATGTGCGGTTGACGAACTATGCGTCGGGGCTCTGCATGCCGGAGATGGCGACGCTGGCCGGGCTCGAACGGCTCGACATGATGCTCAACGATTCGATGTACGGGATCCTGTTCCGCGACATCAACCCGATCCGCACGTTCGTCGACCAGCGGTTCTCCCGGCAGGTGCACGCCCGGGCCGGGATCATCATCAACACCGGCGAGGACAACTACCTGACCACCGCCGACGCGGTCGACGAGGCGCACACGGTCACGGTGTCGCAGTTGCTCAACGAGTTCTTCGCGCACGAGGCGGGCCTGGCCGACTGGCAGCTCGGCCTCGGCCACGCGTTCGAGATCAACCCGGATGTGCCGGAGTCATTCCGGCTCGAGCTGGCGCACGCGCTGCTGGCCCGCGAGCTGTTCCCGGACGCGCCGCTGAAGTGGATGCCGCCGACCAAGCACATGACCGGCGACGTGTTCCGCGGCAACCTGCTCGACGGCTTCTTCAACCTGGCCGGGACGATGACCGGCCAGGGCATCCTGCTGGTCGGCATGATGACCGAGGCGGTCGTGACGCCGTGGCTGTCCGACCGCGACATCGCGCTGCAGAACGTGCGCTATGTGCTCAACGCGGCCGGCGGGCTGCACGAAGACTTCGTGCCGGCGCCGGGCGGGTTCATCCAGCAGCGGGCCAACCAGGTGCTGGCCTCGGCGGTGGGGTTGCTCGAGAAGATCTCCGGTGACTCGTTGTTGACCGCGATCGCGGAGGGCACGTTCGGGATCATGAAGCGGCCGCCTGACCGGGGCAAGGGGCTCTCGGGCGTCGCGCGGCACGCGGACGGCTACTTCAACCCGGCGACCGAACTGTTGGAGGCTGGGCAGTGAGCATCGTGCGGCCCTACGGGGACACCACCGGGGACGGGATGGTGCAGCTGTCGTTCACGCTGCCGCTCGCGCACGACAAGCGGGCCGAGGGTGCGGCGCTGCAGCTCGCGTCGAAGATGGGCATGGACCCGGCGATGCTGGTGCACGCGAAGCAGATGGGTGACGGGTTCACGTTCTTCGTCGTCTACGGGCGGGTCAACCACCTGGTCGACGTGTCCAAGGTCGAGGTGCTGGAGCGGTCCTACCCGCTGCTGTCGGCCAAGGAGGTCAACGCCGTGGTGAAGCGGCGGCTGCGCCGGAAACTGTCGGTGGTCGGTGCTTGTATCGGGGACGACGCACACACGGTGGGGATCGACGCGATCCTCAACGTGAAGGGGATCGCCGGCGAGAAGGGGCTGGAGTATTACCGGGAGCTGAAGGTGACCAACCTCGGCGCGCAGGTGACCGTGCCGGAGCTGATCGCGGCCGCCCAGCGGGAGCGGGCCGACGCGGTCCTGGTCTCGCAGGTGGTCACCCAACGCGACGCGCACCTGCACAACACCCGGGAGATGTCGGCGGCGTTCCGGGAGGCGCTGCCGGCCGGCAAACGGCCGCTGCTGGTGGTCGGTGGGCCGCGGTTCGACGAGACGATGGCGGGGGAGCTGGGCGTGGACCGGATCTTCGGACGGGGCACGACACCGGGTGAGGTCGCTTCCTACCTGGTGCACGCGCTGGTGGCTGAGAAGGAGGCGGTGGCGTGAAGGATCTGGTGGTCACCCATCGGCGGTATGTGCCCTACTCGCACGCCCACTACGGCGGCAACCTGGTCGACGGCGCCTACGTGATCGGCCTGTTCGGCGACGTGGCCACCGAGGTGTGCATCCGGATGGACGGCGACGAGGGCCTGTTCGCGTCCTACCAGGACATCCAGTTCCGGGCGCCGGTCCGGGCCGGTGACGTGCTCGACATCGAGGCCCGGGTGGTCGACGTGGGCAACCGCAGCCGGGTGATCGAGTTCGAATGCAGGGTGGTGTGCCGGTCGCGGCCGCAGCACGGCGCGTCGGCGGCCGAGGTGCTCGACCCGCCGGTGGTGGCCACGACGGCGATCGGCACGGTGGTCGTCCCGCCGAAGCCGTGAGCCTGGCGCTGTGCGCCGACGTCGGGTCGACCTACACGAAGGTGGTGGTCGTCGACCTCGACGGCGGCGCGGTCGTCGCGGCGGCCGACCACCCCACGACCGCGGGCACCGACGTGCTGCACGGCCTCGACGCGGCAGCGGCCGCGACCGGGGTGGTCGTTCCCCCGTCGTCCTGGTACGTCTGCTCGTCGGCCGGCGGCGGTCTGCGGCTGGCCGTGGTCGGCTACGAGTCGCTGGTCACCGCGCAGGCCGGGCACCGGGTCGGGCTGTCGGCGGGTGCCCGGGTGGTGCACGTGTCGGCGGGGCCGCTGGGTTCGCTGGCGGCGCTGCGTTCCGCGCGGCCCGATGTGGTGTTGCTGGTCGGTGGCACCGACGGCGGTGACGCGGCGGTGCTGGAACACAACGCGCGGCGGCTGGCCCGGGCGCGGTGGCGGGTGCCGGTGGTGCTGGCCGGCAACGCTGCTGTCCGCGACGAGCTGGCGGGGGTGTTGCGCTCGGCCGGGGTGCCGGTCACCGCTACGGACAATGTGCTGCCGCGGATCGGGGTGCTGGAGCCTGGGCCGGCGCGGGCGGCGATCCGGGACGTGTTCCTGTCCCATGTGATCGGTGGAAAGGGGCTCTCGCGTGGGCGGCGGTTCCCGTCGCTGGTGCGGGCGGCAACGCCCGACGCGGTGCTGACTGGCGTCGAGGTGCTGGCCGACTATCTCGGCGGCGACCTGCTGGTGGTCGACGTCGGCGGCGCCACCACCGATGTCTACTCGGTGCTCACCCCCGACGGCCGCACCGACGACGTCGCCGGCACGATGTGGCGCTCCCGGACCGTCGAAGGTGATCTCGGGATGCGCTGGAGTGCCCCAGACGTGATCAACGCCGCACTGGCCGAGCGGCTGTTGGTCGGGCCAACGGGCGCGGACGGCCCTGCGGTCCGCGCCGGGCAGGTGGGAACGCGTGGCTCGGGCACGGCCGGTCAGGCTGGCCTCACGGGCCACGCAGGGATGCGCGGCTCGGGCGCGGGCACAGACGGCCAGGCTGGCCTCACGGGCCACGCAGGGACGCGTGGCTCGGGCGCGGGCACAGACGGCCAAGCTGGCCTCACTGGCCACGCGGGGACCCCCGGACCGGACCCGGGCACGGACGGCCCCGCGGGCAACCTCGGGCCTGTGGGGACGCATGGCTCGGAGGTGGCTGCCATGGGCCCCGGGCGTTCGGCGCTCCGATTCGGCGTGGACACCCCGGAGGCGGCGCGGAACGCGGCGGGACGATCCGACGTGGATGCCGAATTCGCGGTGCTGGAAGCAGCGGCGGCCGCGCGGGCGGCGACGCCCGGGTTCGTGCCGTCGGATGACGCGGAGCGGGCCATTGACCGGCGGATCGCGGCGTTGGCCGCGACGATCGCGGTGCGGCGGCACGCCCGGGGGCCGGCCGGCCGGGCCGGACGTGATCTTCGTGACGCGCGGCTGCTGGTCGGGTCCGGTGGGGTGTTGCGGCACGCCACGCCGGGCGAGGCCAAGGAGGTCCTCGACGCCGTGCTGACCGACTTCGCAGGCGGGTGGGCGGTGCCGCGGGCGGCGACCCCCGTGATCGACGTGTCCTATGTGCTCGCGGCGGCCGGATTGCTCGCCGCGGACCATCCGAACGCGGCACGGGCGCTCCTCGATCGGCACCTGCGCGGGGCATGATCGGGCATCCGCCGACGACGATCAAACGGCCATTCCCAACACGCCGACGCGACACGCCGGGCCGCGCAATCGCGTGTCTCACAACGGTTGACACGGCCGGGGGTGTGCCGCGTACCGTCGTTGAGTCCTACACGGGAAGTGGCCTGTCGTTCGCTCATCCCTCACACCCGCTGGCCGAGCGGGGCCGGTGGTCCGCGACCATCCGGCTGCCGCGGCGGCCAGGTCCAGCGGGTCGGGGGACGGCCGGCGCGGGGCGGCGCACCGAGCCGCCACGAACGAACAGGTCGCCGATTCCGGTGTACGGGCAAGGGGGAAAGTGCGGCCAGTAGACAACGGCCCGGCGGGGGTATCCAACCGTCGTCCGGTCGGAACGAAGGTCACGCGGACAGCCTTTGCCACACCGGCCGGGGAAGGGCCTGGGAGCATCGGGGCGTGACCGCGAGGTCACGCCCCGATTTCGCGTTTCGGGGCGGCTCTGTCGGGACGGCTCGCGATCTTGGTGGTGGGCTGTCGTACCCTTCCCGCATGGGTGAGCGATGGTGACCATGGTCGAGGCGGCGCAGGAGGCTGCCGCACCGCCGGCACCCCGGCCGCTGCCGGCCCGGGCCGCCCTCCCGATGGCGATCGCCGCCGGCCTCACGCAACTGCTCGCGTTCCCCCGCTACGACCTGTGGTGGCTGGCCCCGGTCTCGGTCGCCCTGCTCGCCGCCGCCGTGCACCGGCGCCGCGCGCGGGCCGGCGCCGGCCTGGGCCTGATCACCGGGCTGGTGTTCTTCGGCCCCCTGCTGGAATGGACCAACCTGCACACCGGGGTGCTGCCCTGGGTGCTGCTGTTCGTCGCCGAGGCGCTGTTCATCGCGCTGCTCGGCGCGGCGGCCGCCTATGCGAGCCCGCTGGTCGACCGGCACCGCTGGACCTGGCCGCTGCTGACCGGGCTGCTCTGGGTCGGCCAGGAGGCCGCCCGCGACCGCACCCCGTTCGGCGGCTTCCCCTGGGGACGGCTCGCCTTCAGCCAGGGCGACTCGCCCGCGCTGCGCTTCGCCGCCCTCGGCGGCGCCCCACTGGTTACCTTCGTCGTCGCCCTCATCGGCGGCCTCCTCGTCGCCGCGGCCTGGCCGCGCGGCGGTTGGGCGCGCCGCGGCACTCCGGCCAAGGACGGATCGAAGGCAGGGACGGTGAGCCACGAGCCGGTTGAGGACGGGTCGTCACCGAGCCGCGAGCCGGCTCAGGGCCGTCCGCTAGGCGGTCCGGCATGGCGCCGCCCAGGCCGCGCCAGCGTGCTGCTCGGTGCCGGCGCCATCGCGCTCGCCGCGGCCGGGCTCCTGGTGCCGGTCGGCGGGTCCGCGAGCGGGCCGCCGGTGCGGTTCGCGATCGTGCAGGGCAACGTGCCGCGGCTCGGCCTCGACTTCAACGCCCAGCGCCGCGCCGTCCTCGACAATCACGTCAACGGCACCGTCGAGCTGGCCGGGCGGGTCACCACCGGGCAGGCGCAGCAGCCCGACCTGGTCATCTGGCCGGAGAACTCCAGCGACGTCGACCCGTTCCTCGACCCGCAGGCAGCCGCCGAGATCAGCCGCGCCGCTGACTCGATCAAGGCGCCGATCCTGGTCGGCGCGGTGCTGCGCGGCCCGGGCGAGAACCAGGTCCGCAACGCCGGCGTGGTCTGGCTGCCGGGACAGGGGCCCGACGAGTCCCGGATGTATATCAAGCGGCATCCGGTGCCGTTCGCCGAATACATCCCGCTGCGGAACATCGCGCGGATGGTCAGCAAAGAGGTCGACCGGGTCCGGTCCGACTTCGTCGCCGGCACTACACCGGGTGTGCTCGACATGGGTCCGGCCACCGTCGGCGACGTGATCTGCTTCGAAGTGGCCTACGACGGGATCGTCCGCGATACGGTGACCGGCGGCGCCGGGATCCTCGCGGTGCAGACCAACAACGCCACGTTCGACGAGTCCGAGGCCCGGCAGCAGCTCGCCATGGTCCGGCTCCGGGCCGTCGAGCACGGCCGTGACGCGCTGATGGCCTCGACAGTGGGTGTGTCGGGGTTCGTCGGCACCGACGGATCGGTGCGCCAGGAAACGGGCTTCAACACCCCGGGTGTCCTGGTCGCCGAGATGACTCCACGCGCAACGCGTACGCTTGCTACGCAGTTGGGGTATTGGCCCGAGATGGTGTTGTCCGGTCTCGCCGTGGCCGCGTTGGTCGCCGCGACCGTGATCCGGCGCCGGCCTGTCCACGCGACACCCAGCGCCATCGGGCCGGAGTTGAGCACATCGGCGACACCTCAGATCAAGACGGCGGCGGACGAGGCCGGCGGGACGCGAACGGAGTCAGGGTGAGCGAGGGCAACACGCCGGGCGGCGACGTGACGGAGGGCTACCCGGGTGTCGGACGGGTGCTTGTCGTGGTGCCGACCTACAACGAGGCGGACAACCTCGAGATCATCGTCGGCCGGATCCGGCGGGCCGTGAACGCGGCCGAGATCCTGGTCGCCGACGACAACAGCCCCGACGGGACCGGCGCGATCGCCGACCGGCTGGCCGCCGAAGACCCGCACATCCACGTGCTGCACCGGCCCGGCAAGCAGGGCCTGGGCGCCGCCTACGTGCAGGGTTTCCGGTGGGCGATCGACCACGGCTACGACGCCGTCGTCGAGATGGACGCCGACGGCTCGCACGCCCCCGAACAGCTTCCGGTGCTCCTCGACGCCGCCCGCACCGCCGACGCCGTGATCGGCTCCCGGTGGACGCCCGGCGGCAAGGTGGTCAACTGGCCCTGGCACCGGTTCGTGATCTCGCGGGTCGGCAACACCTACGTGCGCCTGGCGCTGGGCATGCCGCACGGCGACGCGACCGGCGGCTACCGGGTCTACAAGATCCCGGTGCTCGAGAAGATCGACTTCGAGACGGTGGCGTCACAGGGCTATTCGTTCCAGGTCGAGCTGACGTGGCGTACCCACAAAGCCGGATTCAAGATCGTCGAGGTGCCGATCACGTTCGCCGAGCGCGAGCGGGGCGCCAGCAAGATGAGCTCGTCGATCGTGCGCGAAGCGCTGATGCGGGTCACCGTGTGGGGCCTGCGGTCCCGCCGTGACGCGCTGTTCGGCCGCCGCGACACCAACGCCAAACCCTGACACGACCCTGACGCCAGGCGTGCGTACGCGTGTCATGCTGGATTGATGCGACGAGGAAGGCTGGCCCGCTGGCTGCCGTTGGCGATTCTGATCACCGCGGTGGTCGAGATCGCCGTGTTCGTGCTGGTCGCACATTGGATCGGCTTCGGTTTCACGGTGCTGCTGGTGCTGGCCGCCTCGGCGGCGGGCGTGTTGCTGCTGCGCCGCGAGGGAATGCGGGCGTGGCGGGGCTTCAGGGCCGCCGCTGATGCCGGGCAACCTCCGGGCAACCAGGTCACCGACGGTCTCGTGGGGCTCGGCGCCGGCGTGCTGCTGGCGACTCCGGGCCTGGTCACGGCCGCGCTCGGGATCCTGCTGGCGTTGCCGCCCGGTCGGCAGCTCGCGCGGCTGGTGACCCGGCGGGCGACCGAGCGGCGGATCTCCTCCGCCGCGGCCGGCGACCTGTTCGGCCCGCGCCGGGTCCGGGTGCGCCGTGGTGCGCCCCGCCCGCCGGACGACGGCGGGTCCGGCCCCGGCCGTGGCCCTGGCCCTGGTCCGACCGTGACCGGTCCTGGTCCGACCGTGACGGGTCCGGCCGAGCCCGGCCCTGCGCGCGTCCACACGACGACGCCGACCAGCACCGGCGAGCCTGGTCCGGTGATCGAGGGCGAGGTCGTCGAGGGCGAGATCGTGGAGCGCCGCTGACTTTGGCATGAAAAAGCTCCCGCACCCCAGCCAAGGGGTGCGGGAGCTTTTTTGCTAGCTCTACTTGCCGCCGCGTCGGGCCCGAACCTCTTCGAGCCGCTCCGCCAGGATGTCCTCGAGCTCGGCGATGGAACGCCGCTCCAGGAGCATGTCCCAGTGGGTACGCGGGGGCTTGGTCTTCTTCTGCTCCGGCTCGCTGCCGTCGACCAGGCGAGCCACGCTGCCGTCGAACTTGCATTCCCAGGTCATCGGGACCTCGGCGTCGACCGCGAACGGCACCTCGAACTGGTGCCCCTTCGCGCACAGGTACTCGCGGGTCTGACGCGGGGCGAGCTCGGTGTTGCGGTCGGATTCGTAGCTGACTGCGCCTAGTCGGCTGCCGCGCAGCATGCGCTCGCCCATGATCGGCTCTTCCCCTCGGTCGTCTTGCTTGTCGTCCACACGAAACAACGACGGGCGAACCCGGAAAGATTCCCGGCGCCCACGCGCGTCCCGCTCCTTACAAAGGTACGTCGTCGTAAACGGTCAGAGCGTAGCGGCAGACGCGACTTCATGAGCGATTTCACGGCGACGCGTGCCAGGAGTTTTCCGGACCATTGATCCGATTGTCCGTCATGTCCCTAGGTAAACGGCCGTTCAGCGGATGCGATCTGCGTCACCGGCGCCGAACGGCCATCCTGATCGTCAGTGCGCAATGGGCTGCGCCGGCAGGTCAGCTGTGGATGGCGGGGTCGTGGCGGCGCGGTTCGCGCCCAGGGTGGCAAGGGCGGTGGCGAGGTCACCGACCTGGCCGGCGAGCTGCGCCGCCCGGTCACGGGCGGCGTCCCGCTCGGCGGTGGCGTCTTTGAGCCGGGCGCGGAGATCTTCCTGCGCGGCCTCGGCCGCGGCTCGGGCCTGCCGCAGGTCCTGCTCGCGCTCCTTGGCCCGGTCGCGTTCGGCGGCCAGCTCCCGCTCGGCGGCGCGGGCCTCGTCGGTGGCCGCCCGGACCGCGGCGCGCGCGTCTTCGGTGGCCGCTTGGGCCGCGGCGCGCGCCTCTTCGCTGGCCGCTTGGGCGGCGGTGCGGGCCTCTTCCGTGGCTGCTTCGGCCGCGGCGGTCGCGGTGCGGGCCTCGGCGGCGGTGCGGTTGGCGGTCTCGGCCTCGGCCTGGAACCGGGCGGCCTGGTCGAGCGCTGCGGCGGCGGCCTCGGCGGCGCGGCGGGCGTCGGCGCGGGCGGTGTCCCGGTCCCGGGTCAGGTCGGCGACCTGACGGCCGGCCGAGTCCAGCTCGCCCCGCAGCGCCCGGACGTCCCGTCGGGCGGCGTCCCGGTCGGCCTCGGCCTGGGCCCGCAGAGCGGTCGCGGCGGACGCGGCCTGCTGCGCGGCGTCGCGGAGCCGCTCGGCCTCGCGGGCGACGGCGGTGGCCTCGTCCGCCTGCCGGCGCGCGGCCTCGGCCCGGTCCTTGGCGGCGGCCGCGTCGCGGCGGGCACCGTCGCGTTCCTGGCGGGCCGCGTTGGCGTCGGCGGCGGTCTGCTCGGCGGCCTGGCGGGCATCGTCGCGCGCGGTCTGCGCGGCCGCGACTGCGGTGGCGGCCTCGGCGCGTATCTGCGCGATCTGGCTCTCCACCCCCGCCGGCGACAGCTCCGCGTGCAGGGCGTCGGAGAGCGTCTCGACGACCTGATCGAGCCGGTCGACGACCTCCCAGGTGCGGGCGATCTGACCGGTCAGCCCGGGCGCGCCACGCTGGCGCATCCGCGCGTTGCGGGACGCCTTCTGGCACTCGCCGTCGTTGTCGCGGCAGTAGCGGAAGGGCCGGCCCGCACCGACGTTCTGGGCAACGGGGCGGCCACAGTGGGCGCAGGGCCGGGTATCGGCTTCGACGGTGTCCACGGTGAACGCACGCTACCGACCCGAGTGCCCCGGCGCGTCACGCCGCGCCGCGCCGTCAACCCTCGCGCCGCAGACGGCCGTGTGCGGTCGGCGACGCCTCCGGAGGCGGAGCCTTCGACCAGGCTCCACCTCCGCGACACACCGCGCTAGCGGTCCAGGTTGCGGTAGCGGTGGACGGACAGCGGCCAGAAGATCGCGATCAGCAGCGTCGGCCACACGATCGCCATCAGGATCGCGTGTTGTTCCACCCACGACGAGCCGCCCCAGCCTGGGTTGTCGAACAACTCCCGGGCCGCGCCCACTGTCGACGAGAGCGGGTTCCACGACGCGATCGCGCCCAGCCACCCTGGCATGCTCGACGGCGCCGAGAAGGTGTTGGACAGGAAGCCCAGCGGCCAGACCAGGATCTGCACCGCCACCAGGGCGCCCTCGCCGCGGACGATCAGGCCCAGGTAGATGCCGATCCAGAGCATCGCGAAGCGGAGCAGGAGCAGCAGGCCGAACGCGCCCAGGGCCGCCGCCAGGCCCGAATGCCACCGCCACCCGATGGCCAGCCCGCACAGCACCAGCGCGGCCAGCGAGACCACCGCGTTGAGCAGGTCGGCCACGCTGCGGCCGACGACCACCGCCGACGAGGCCATCGGCATCGAGCGGAAACGGTCCGTGACGCCCCGGGACACGTCCGTCTTGATCGCCTGGAAGGTGCCCTCCAGGCCGAACACCATGGTCAGCGCCAGCGTCCCCGGGATCAGGAACTCGCGGTAACCCGCGGCCCCGGAGCCGCCGGGGACCGCCATGCCGCCGCCCAGCAGGTAGCCGAACATCAGCACGATCATCACCGGGAACAGCAGGCCGATCACGACCTGGGCCGGTTGCCTCGCCCAGTGGTCCAGGTCGCGGCGGGTCAGGGTGGCGCCGTCGGCGAGCGCCCAGCGCAGCCGGTTCATGCCGCCACCCGCTCGCGGCCGGTCAGGTGCAGGAAGACCTCGTCGAGGGTGGGCCGGCGCAGGGTCACGTCCTCGACTGCGATCCCGGCGTCGCCGAGGCCGCGTACCACCGCGGTCAACGCCGCCATCCGGTCCGCGACCGCGACGCCCACGCGGCGGTCGTCCACCGACGTGTCCGGGGTGTTCCCGGTGATCCGCTCCAGCAGCGCCGCCGCGGCCGGCAGGTCCGCCGCCGCGGCGACGACCAGGTCGATGCGGTCGCCGCCGAGTTGCGACTTCAGCGCCGCCGGCGTGCCCGACGCGACCACCGTGCCGTGGTCGATCACCGTGACGTGGTCGGCGAGCCGGTCGACCTCCTCCAGGTATTGCGTCGTGAGCAGCACCGTCGTGCCGGCCGCGACCAGGGTGCGGACCGCGTCCCAGACCTCGGTGCGGCTGCGCGGGTCCAGGCCCGTGGTCGGCTCGTCGAGGAACAGCACCGGCGGCGCCGTGATCAGGCTCGCCGCGAGGTCGAGCCGCCGGCGCATCCCGCCCGAATAGGTGCTGACCGCCCGCGAGCCCGTGTCGGCCAGGCCGAAGCGGGACAGCAGGTCCGACGCACGCTGCCGCGCCTCCGCCGCGCCCAGGTGGTAGAGCCGGCCGAACATCTCCAGGTTCTGCCGGCCCGACAGGATCTCGTCGACGGCCGCGTGCTGGCCGACGAGGCCGATGTTGGCGCGCACCCGGTCGGGGTCGCGGCCGACGTCGAAGCCGGCCACCGTCGCCGTGCCGCCGGTCGGGCGTAGCAGCGTGGTCAAGATCCGGACCAGGGTGGTCTTGCCCGCGCCGTTCGGGCCGAGCAGCCCGTGCACGGAACCCGCCGGCACCGCCAGGTCGACGCCCGCGAGCGCGTCGACCGTGCCGAACCGGCGGCGCAGGCCCTGCGCCGTCACAACATCCATGGGCCACCCCTTATGATCGGTACGCTGTACGGAGCACTCCGTACGGCGTACGGTACACCGTACGGAACGAGGTGCCAACGATGGCTGTCGAATACACCGGAACCGGCGACCCGGCGCGGAGCATGGCGCTGCTCTGGCGCGCCGCCGACCGGGAAGGGCGCACCGGGCTGTCGGTCGACCGGATCGTCGCTGCCGCCATCGCGCTCGCCGACGGCGACGGGCTCGCGGCCCTGTCGATGCGCAAGGTCGCCGACCGGCTCGGTGTGGGCGCGATGTCGCTCTACACCTACGTCCCCGGCAAGGGCGAGCTGGTCGACCTGATGATCGACCAGGTGCTCGGCGAGATCGACCGGCCGGAGCTGCCCGGCGACTGGCGCGCCCGCCTCGAGCACGTCGCCCGCGGCAACCTCGCCCTCTACCGCGCCCACCCGTGGCTGCTCCAGGTCGGCACCGCCCGCCCGCCGATGGGGCCCAACCTGCTGGCCAAATACGACTACGAGCTCGGCGCGCTCGACGGCACCGGGCTCTCCGATGTGGACATCGACACGCTGCTGACCTCGGTGCTGGCCTACGTCACCGGCGCCGGGCAGGCGGCCGTCGAGGCGGCCCAGGCGCCGGCGCGCAGCGGGATGAGCGACGACCAGTGGTGGGAGGTGCAGGGCCCGCTGCTGGAGAAGGTGTTCGACCCGCAGCGCTTCCCGCTCGCGGCCCGGGTCGGCGCCGCCGCCGGCGAGGAATACGGCCTCGGCGACCCCGACCGCGTGTTCGACTTCGGCCTGCAACGCCTGTTGGACGGCATCGAGGCCTTCATCAGAAAGCACTGAAACCGGGATGCCGGCCCCACCGTCGCCCGGATACCGTGGCCTGATGGACCTCGACCAACGCCGTGCGCGCATCCTCGGCGCGTTCCTCCGCGACGGCCGGCTCACCTCGATCCCGGCCCGCGCCGCCAAGCGCCAGGTCGTCCTCGAGCACATCGTCACGGTCTTCGAGCCGGGCGTGAAGTTCCCCGAGAAAGAGGTCGACGCGGCCCTGCGCGCGTTCTACGAGCCCGACTGGGTGTCGCTGCGCCGCCACCTGATCGACACCGGGCTGATGGCCCGCGAGGCCGGCCTCTACTGGCGCACCGGCGGCTACGTCGAGGTCTGAGCCGCCCGCCCCTCCAGATAGGCGCGCTCCGGCGCGCTGAGCGTCTGCCGGGCGGCCTGCTCGTATTCAGCTCGCGCACCAGCAAGATCGCCGGCCATCTCCAGTAGATGAGCCCGCACCGCCGCCACCCGGTGATGCCCTTCGAGCACCGGCCCGGCGGCGGCCAGCGCGTCAAGGCCTGCGGCCGGCCCGTGCACCATCGCCACCGCCACCACCCGGTTCAGCGTCACCATCGGCCCCGGCGCGATCCGGTCGAGGGCGTCGTACAGGCCCAGGATCTGCCGCCAGTCGGTGTCGGCGGCGGCCTCCGCCTCGTCGTGCACCGCGGCGATCGCCGCCTGGAGCTGGTAGGGACCGACGGCCGTGCTGGTCAACGCCGCACTGACCAGGTCGACCCCCTCGACGATCGCGGCCCGGTCCCAGCGCGAGCGGTCCTGCTCGTCGAGCGGCACCAGCGCACCGTCGGCGCGGGTGCGGGCCGGCCGGCGGGCGTCGGTGAGCAGCATCAGCGCCAGCAGCCCGGCCACCTCGCCGTCGCCGGGCAGTCGCTCGTGGAGCTGCCGCGCCAGCCGGATCGCCTCCGCTGTCAGCTCGACCCGGTGCAGCCGCTCGCCGGAGCTCGCGGTGTAGCCCTCATTGAAGATCAGATACAGCACATGGAGTACGGCGGCCAGCCGCGCCGGCAGCTCCTCCGGCGGCGGCAGGGTGAACCGCGCACCGGCCGCGCGGATCGTCGCCTTGGCGCGGCTGATCCGCTGCGCCACCGTCGCCTCCGGCACCAGCAGCGCCCGGGCGATCTCAGCCGTGGTCAGCCCGCCGACCGCCCGCAACGTCAACGCCACCTGCGACGCCGGGGTCAGCGCCGGATGGCCGCACAGCAGCAGCAACGTCAGCGTGTCGTCGCGCGCCGGTCCGGGCGCGGCCGGTGCCGGGGTCAGCCGCGCGACGGTCTCCTCGCGGCGCTCCCGGGCGCTGTCCCGCCGCCAGGCCGCGATCCGGGCCCGGGACGCGACCGTGACCAGCCAGCCGCGCGGGTTGTCGGGCACACCGTCGACCGGCCACCGCGTCGCGGCCGCCAGCAGCGCCTCCTGGACGGCGTCTTCGGCCGCGTCGAAGTCGCCGAAGTGGCGCACCACCGCGGCCAGCACCTGCGGTGCCAGGTCGCGCAGCAGCGGTTCGAGGTCGGCCACCGCCCGATTCTCGCTCGCGCGCCGGCCCCGGCGGGGGCACACTGCCGGGCGTGAACGAGATACCGAGGTTCCTGCGCCCGTTCGTCGTCGACCACCCCGACCTGCCGCCGGCGGTGAGCGCGGCCGGCAACCTCGACCTCTACCTGCCCGGCGGTCCCGGGCCGCACCCGGTCGTGCTGCTCGTGCACGGCGGCCCGGTCCCCGACGACCTGGGTGTGTCGCCGCGCGGCTGGCCGGTCATGCGCGGCTACGCGGCCCTGCTGGTCGCCGCCGGTGTCGCGGCCGCCGTGGTCGACCACCGCCTGCACGTCGTCGACGCACCGGAAGGGCCCACGGTCGACGCGGTCAGCGCCGCCGCCGACGTCGCCGCGGCCGCCGCGACCCTGCGCGCCCGCACCGATCTCGACGGCGACCGGGTCGGCTACTGGGTGTTCTCCGGCGGCGGGCTGCTCTCCGCCGACTGGCTCCGCGACCGCCCGGCGTGGCTGCGGGCGATCCTGCTGAGCTACCCGCTGCTGGCGACCCCGGCCCCGCTGCTGCCGGTCGAGGAGCGGCTGCACCTCGACCCGCGGTTCGCCCCGATCGAGGCGGTCGCCGAAGCCGGAGCGCAGGCGCCGCCGATCGTGCTGACCCGGGTCGGTCGGGAGCGCCCGCTGCTGGCCGGCTTCGTCGAGGAGTTCGTGACCGCGGCCGCGAACACACCGCTGGAGATCATCGACGTGCCGGACGGCCAGCACGCGTTCGACGTGCTCGACGACACCGACCAGTCCCGCGCGGCGCTGCACACCGCCGTCGCCCGGGCGGTGGAGTTGATCCGGCGCTGAGCCGATTGTCCGCCGGGGCGCCGGCCCCGTCATAGATCACCTACGCTCCCGCGCATGCCACCCGCCGCACCGCTGGTCTTCGACGAGAACGCCGCACATCCCGACGTCTGGGAGGTCCGGGTCGCCCTCGCCGCCAAGGACTGGGCAGCGGTCACCGCGACCGTCGGCCGGCAGCACGGCGGTGCGCGTACCCAGCTGATCCGGTGGGCCGGTGGCACCGCCGACCGGGCGTTCCTGGAGAGCGTCCGCGCGGCGGACCCGGCCGATGGTCTGGCCGCCGCGCTGCTCGGCCAGCGGATGACCACCGACGCGTGGGCGATCCGCACCCGCAACCTGGCCCGCGACGTGTCCCCGGCGCAGTTCCGACGCTTCCACGCGATGCTGCGGGAGGCCGAGGAGATGCTGGTCGACGCCGTCGCGCACAACCCGGCCGACCCCGCGGTCTGGTGCATCCGGCTGATCACCGCGCGGGGCCTCGAGGTGGGCCAGGCCGAGGTGCGCCGCCGCTACGCCGCCGTGGCCGCCCTCGATCCCCACCATCTCCCGGCCCAGGAGCAGGTGCAGCAGCAGCTCTGCCCGAAGTGGGGCGGTAGCTGGGCCGAGATGGACGCGTTCGCGCAGGACGCGACCCAGGCCGCCCCCGAGGGCGCGCACAACGGCGTGCTCGTCGCCGACGCCCTCTACGAGCACCTGCTGCTGGACGGCGGCAACCGCGACAAGCTCCTGCGGAACAAGGACAACCGGCAACGGCTGGCCGAGGCCGCCGACCGGTCCGTGCTGCATCCCGCGTTCGAGCGGACCTTCGGCTGGGTGGCGGTCGCGAACTCGTTCGCGCTGATGCTGTGCCTGGTCAAGGACTGGGGCCGGGCGAAGCGGGTCTTCGAGATCGCCGGACCGTGGGTCACCGAGCACCCGTGGCACCTCGTCGGCGACCCGGTCGCGAAGTTCGCGCGCTACCGCGGCCGCGCGGCCGGATCCCGCTGGCGGCGGCCGTGGTGAGCCACGTCGAGGTCGACGGGGTGCCGACCCTGGTCGCACCCACCGTCGGGCCGGCGCGGGCCGGGCTGGTGTTCCGGGTCGGCCAGGCCGACGAGACGCTGGCCCGCCGCGGCCTCACCCACCTGGTCGAGCATCTGGTGCTGCACCCGCTCGGCGGCAGCACCTACCACCACAACGGCAGCACCGGCCAGACCACCACGACGTTCTACGTGCAGGGCGGCGGCGACGACCTCGTCGACTTCTTCGCCCGCGTCTGCCGGTCACTGGCCGAGCCCGACGTCGGGCGGCTCGCGATGGAACGCGACGTGCTGCGCACCGAGGCGACCGGCCGCGGCTCCGGGCCCGCCCGCGACCTGCCGCTGTGGCGCTACGGCGCGCGCGGCTACGGCCTGCTCAGCTACCCGGAGTGGGGGCTGAGCGCGCTGACCGCCGACGAGGTGCTGGAGTGGATCGCCACCCACTTCACCCGGGAGAACGCCGTTCTGTGGATCGCCGGCGACGGCGTACCCGATGGATTGCGCCTGGATCTTCCGCACGGCCGGCGCCAGCCCTTGCCTGCGGTGACCTCGGCGCTGCCCACGACGCCGGCGTTCTTCAACGGCGGCGGCCCGGCCACCGCGGTGCACGCCGTGGTGCCCGAAGCGCCGGCCGGCATCGTCTACGCCCACCTGCTGCAACGCCGGCTGCACCGGGCGCTACGGCTGGACACGGGCCTGTCCTACACGACCGCGGTCGAATACGTCGAGCGTGGCGACGGACAGGCGACGGTCACGGCGTACGCGGACGCGCTGGTCGACAAGCAGGACGCCGTGCTCGGCGGCTTCGTCGACGTGCTGGCCGGGCTGCGCGCCACCCCGGTCGCCGGCACCGAACTCGCCACCGCGGCCACGACCGCCGCCCTTGAGGCCGGCGGCACCGACGCGGCCGCGCAGGGCCTGCCCGGCCAGGCGTTCCGGCTGCTCACCGGCCGCCCACTGGTCGACGTCGACGCGCAGGTCGCGGCGCTGCGGGCGGTCACGGCCGCCGACGTGCACGCGACCGCGAAACAGGCGCACGCGTCGGCACTGCTGATGACCCCGCCCGGCGGCGCCGAATGGGCCGGGTACACGCCCGCGCCGACGACCTCGAGGACCCGGGCCGGCGGGCGCGGCCACGTGCCGACCGCCGGCGGCGGCCCGGTCATCCACCTGGGCGCCGACGGGGTCAGCGCGGTCGACCCGGACGGCAACGTCGCCACGGTGCGCTACGACGAGATCGCCGTCGTGCTCGGCCACCCGGACGGGTCCCGGCTGCTGATCGGAAACGACGGGATCGTGGTGGCCGTCGACGTCGACCGCTACCCCGACCTGAACGCCGCGCAGCTCGACCGGCGGGTGCCGCCCGGGCTGCTGGTGGCGCTGCCGGGCCCCCCGCCGCCAGCCTCGGCGACCCCCAACCTCGGTGCGCGGTGGGCGCGGCGGCTCACGCCGGGCTGGTTGCGGCTGGGTGCGCTGGGGCTGGTCACCGCGGTCGTCGGCGGCGCGGCGCTGGCGTACACCGTGGGGATGGTCTTCGGTCTGGTGGCGCAGGTGCGGGTGCTCGGCGTGATCGGGGGCTGGGTGATCGCCGGCTGGTTCGGTCGCGCCTTCCTGCGGGCCTGGACGGCGGAGCGTGCCCGGGCGTGATGCGAGAATCGCCGGCGTGATCGCACCCACCCTCGACGACGTGCGCGCCGCCGCCACCCGGATCGCCGGCGTCGCGCACCGCACCCCGGTCCTGCGCTCCCGCACCCTCGACGGGCTCGCCGGTGCGGAGGTGTTCCTCAAGGCCGAGAACCTGCAACGGATCGGCGCGTTCAAGTTCCGCGGCGCCTACAACGCGGTGTCGCGGCTGTCGGCGGAGCAGCTGGCCCGGGGCATCGCGGCCTACTCGTCGGGCAACCACGCGCAGGCGGTCGCCCTCGCGGCACGCGAGCTGGGCAGCAGCGCGGTGATCCTGATGCCCGCCGACACGCCCGCGTCGAAACAGGCGGCGGTCACCGGGTACGGCGCCGAGATCCAGACCTACGACCGCTACACCGGCGACCGGGTGGCGCTGGGTGAGGCGCTCGCGCAGGCGCGCGGGCTGACCCTGATTCCGCCGTACGAGCATCCCGACGTGATCGCCGGCCAGGGCACGGCCGCGCTGGAGTTGCTCGACGAGGTCGACGGGCTCGACGTGGTGATGGCGCCGGTCGGCGGCGGCGGGCTGATCGCCGGAACCGCGACCGCGGCGAAGGGGCTGCGGCCCGACATCCGGATCGTCGGCGTCGAACCTGTCGACGGCGACGACACCCGGCGGTCGCTGGCGGCCGGGGAACGGGTCCGGATCCCGGTGCTGCGCACGATCGCCGACGGGCAGGCCGCCGACATCCCCGGCGAGCTGACCTTCTCGGTCAACCAGCGGCTGGTCGACGAGATCGTGCTGGTTACCGACGACCAGATCCGCGACGCGATGCGGTTCGCGTTCGACCGCCTGAAAATCGTGCTGGAACCCAGCGGCGCGACCGGCCTGGCCGCGGTGCTGACCGGGCAGTTCAGCGGCCGGGTCGGCGTGATCCTGTCCGGCGGCAACATCGACACGGTCCGGTTCGCCGAGGTGCTCGGGCGCTGATATCGGTGGCCCGGCCGCCGGGCGCGACACTACGGTCCTGCCCATGGTGGAGACCTTCGTGACCGCCGGCGGGCTGCGGCTGTGGACCGAACGCATCGGCGATCCCGACCACCCGCCGGTGCTGCTGATCATGGGGTCGGCCGCGCAGGGCATCACCTGCCCCGACGCGCTGGTCATCCGGCTCGTCGAGCGCGGCGCCCAGGTGATCCGGTTCGACCACCGCGACACCGGCCGGTCGAGCGTCGTCGACTTCGATGCCCAGCCGTACGCGCTGGCCGACCTGGCCGCCGACTGCCTGGCGGTGCTCGACGGCCACGGGCTGGCGACCGCCCACGTGGCCGGCATGTCCATGGGCGGCATGATCGCGCAATGGTTGGGCGTGCACGCGCCGGGCCGGGTCCGGTCCCTGACGCTGCTGACCAGCTCGCCGATGGGTAATCGGTCGGGCGACTTACCGCCGCCGGCACCGGAGTTTCTGGCGCACCTGGCCGCGGGCCTGGCGCCCGGGGTGGAGTCCGACGTCGAGCTGTTCCGGGTCTTCAACGGGCCGGTCCGGCCGTTCGACGAGCCGGGCGCCCGCGCGATGCTCGAGCGGGCGTGGGCGCGGGCCACCGACCCGGCCGCGGCCAGGAACCACGACCGGGCCGGCCGGACGTTCGCACCCGACCGGCTCGCCCCGCTGTCGTCGATCACCGCCCCGACGACGATCGTGCACGGCGACCAGGACCCGGTCTTCCCGCTCGCACACGGCGAGGCCCTGGCGGCCGCCATCCCGGGCGCCCACCTGCACGTGGTGCCCGGGATGGGCCACATCTTCTATTCGCCGGGCCTGCCGGAGGAGATCGCCGACCTGATCCGGCTCTGACCCGAGGCGTTCAGCGCCCGTCAACCTCGCGCAGAATCGCTTCCGATTCGGGGTCCGGCATGATCACCCGAACCTCCTGCGCACAGCGACAACTGACGGCGATCTTGGCGGCCCACTCCAGCGCCTCTTCGCGCGAGGCGACGTCGATGACCGAGAACCCGCCGATGACCTCTTTGGTCTCCGGGAACGGGCCGTCGGTGATCATGCCGTCCGTGCCCACGATGCTCGCCTGCTGCCGTTCGACTCCGATGCCGAACACCCACACCCCGGCGCTGATGGCCTCCCGGACCACCTCGTGCGAGGCCTTGCCCACGTCAGGCATGTCCTCGGCGGGGATGTGATCCATCGCGCCGTCATTGAACGAGATCAGATACCGCGTCATCTCTCATGACTCCCTAGTCCTGGCGGCCCACTCCGGCAGCCTCTCATCTGTTCTACGAACGACCCGCCCCGGATACGACGCTGCGCCCAACGAATCCTGATCCGGATTACTGGATTATTAATACCGGTAATCCAGTAATTCGGATCGGGTGTGCTCCGCCCAAAAACGGGCTACACCATAATGACCGTTATGTTGTACCGGGGTCTGGGTGCCGTTATGGCGCGGGGAAGAGCGTCCAGGTCCCCTCGGTGAGGTGCGGGAAGATGGAGAAGTCGACGAGCCCGGGCATGCGGTCGTCGGCGAACTCTGGCCCGACGCGCGGGGTCAGCACCAGGCTGCCGGCGCTCAGTCCTACGTAGACGATGTCCTGCAGTGAGTTCTGACGACGGAAATGGATTGGTGGGGCGACGCTGGCAGGCGACACTGTGCGGGTGCCGTTGATGATCCGACCTACGTTGCTGCTGACCGTGGGGCTCCCGGGGTCGGGGAAGACGACGCTGGCGAAGCGGGTTGCCGACGAGCATCGGGTCCTGCGGCTCACGCCCGACGACTGGATGGCGCCGCTGTTTCAGCACAACGATGCCGGCGGGCGCCGCGACATCCTCGAAGGGCGGATGATCTGGACCGCGCACGAGGTGCTGCGCAGCGGGGCTTCCGTCATTCTGGATTTCGGGTGCTGGTCGAGTGAGGAGCGCTACGCGATCCGGGCTGTCGCCGAGATCGCCGGCGGCCGGTTCGAGCTGGCCTATCTCGAGATCGGTGAGGACGAGCGCCGGGCCCGGGCAAGCCGCCGGTGGATCGAGATGCCCGGGTCGACCTTTCCGATGACCGACGCCGACCACGATCTCTACCTGGCGTCCTTTCACCCGCCGACCCCGGAGGAGCTGGCCTACGCGCCGATTCCGGACCCGCCGCCCGGCGTCGGCAGTTGGCTGGAGTGGGCGAGCCAGCGCTGGCCGACCCTGCCGCGGTTCGACCGGTGAGCGCGTACGAGGAACTGCTCGCCCGTGCGGAGGCCGACCCGGGCGTGGTGGGCCTGATCCTGTCGGGGTCGCAGGCGCGCGGTACGGCCGGCCCGCACTCCGACCATGACGTCTTCGTGGTCGTGCCGGAACACGACGGCCGGTGGGTCACCTCGCTGACGCCGGCACTGGACACGGCCGTCCTGACCGTCGACGAACTGGCCGACGTGTCCGATCGGTGGGCGCGCTACGCGTACCGTGGCGCGGTTGTCCTTCTTGATCGTCTTGGCGGTCGGATCTCTTCGCTGGTGGAAGCACAGGCCACGCTGGCGCCGGCCGAAGTGGACGCGTTCGTGCGTGAACAGCTCGACGGCTATATCAACTTCGTCTACCGGGCCGCGAAGAGTCGCCGGGACGGGCATGCCGACCTGGCCCGGCTCGACGAGATCGAGGCCGGGCCGTGGCTGCTGTGGACGCTGTTCGCGCTGCACGGGCGGGTCCGGCCCTACAACAAATATCTGCGCTGGGAGCTCGAGCGTTATCCGCTGCCCGCGCCGTGGACGGCCGAGCGGCTGATCGCCGAGCCTCCGTCGGCGTGGTTCACCGAGCTCGAACGGCTCGCGCGGGCACGCGGGTTCGGCGACGTCGTCGACGGCTGGGACGACCTGAGCCTGCTGCGGTCGGTCAGCCCATAGCGAGGCGGGCGTCCTCCATCGCCAGGTCGGCGTTGATCATCGCGCCGGCCGTCAGGCCCTCAGCTGCGCTGACGATGACCTGGGCGCGCAGGTCGGAGATGTTGCCCGCGACCCAGACTCCGGGGACGGTCGTCGCGCCGTTGGGGTCGGCCTTGACCGCCGTGCCGATCACGTGGTCGCCCATCCTCACCGGCTCGATCTCGGCGCCCAGGTCGGTGAGCAGGCCGTCGCGGGCGACCATCCGGGTGGCGGCGACCCACGCGTCGCGGGTCAGCGTGGTGCCGCCGGCCAGGTGGGCGGTGCGGTCGGGGTCGAGGCGCGTGATCCGGTCGTCGATGAGTTTGACGCCGCGGGCTTTGAGTTGGGCGGCTTCCTCTTCGGTCGGACCCGGCTGTCCATTGAGGATGACCACGAGGTCGTCGGTCCACTGGCGCCACAACAGGGCCTGGTGCGCCACCATCGGCGTGGTGGCGATGATGCCGATCGCCTGGTCGCGGACCTCCCACCCGTGGCAGTAGGGGCAGTGCAGCACGTCGTCGCCGAGCCGCCCGGCCAGGCCCGGGATGTCGGGCAGTTCGTCGGTCAGGCCGGTAGT
Source organism: Asanoa ferruginea (assembly GCF_003387075.1). NCBI lineage: Bacteria > Bacillati > Actinomycetota > Actinomycetes > Micromonosporales > Micromonosporaceae > Asanoa > Asanoa ferruginea. The sequence goes on along the minus strand of NZ_QUMQ01000001.1, from coordinate 7,106,553 downwards.
CACCAGCAGTCGGCGGGCGCCGAGCAGCCGGCCGTCGTCGAGCGTCACGGTGAAACCGGCGTCGGAGGCCTTGGCGGCGGTGGCCGTACCCGTGACGAACAGGCCGCCGTAGCCGGCCACCTCGGCGCGGCCGAGGGCGAGCAGTTCCGCGGGCGGCGTGCCGTCGCGGGTGAGGTAGTTGTGCACGTGGCCGGCGGCCGCGTTGCGGGGTGTGCCGTTGTCGATCACCAACACGCTGCGGCGGGCGCGGGCCAGGGTGAGGGCGCCGGCCAGCCCGGCGGGGCCGCCGCCGACGATGATCACGTCATAGGTTTCCATGCCGTCGACGGTGCTCCACCCTCGCGAAGATTGGCAATTTTCGTTGCCGTTCTGGCAAATTTTATGGCATGGACCCCAACAACGTCGGTGAACGGCTCCGGGCGCTGCGCCGGCAGCGCGGCGCCACCCTGGCCGAGCTGTCCGCGGCGACCGGCATCTCGGTCAGCACCCTGTCGCGGCTGGAGGCCGGGCAGCGCAAGCCCACGCTGGAGCTGTTGCTGCCGCTGGCCCGCGTCCACCAGGTGCCGCTCGACGAGTTGGTCGGCGCGCCCGAGACCGGTGACCCGCGCGTGCATCCGCGGCCGATCCGCCGGGGCGAGATCACCTGGCTGCCGCTGAGCCGGCGACCCGGCGGGATGCAGGCGTTCAAACAGATCATCCCGGCCCGTTACGCGCCGCAGGGCTATGACCTTCAGACGCATGAGGGGTACGAGTGGTTCTACGTCCTCTCCGGCCGGGTGCGGCTGGAACTCGGCGAACACGACCTGACGATCGAGGAGGGCGAGGTCGCCGAGTTCGACACCCGGACCCCGCACGGGATCACCAATCCCTACGACCAGCCGGCCGAGGTGCTGAGCCTGTTCGGGCCGCAAGGGGAGCGGATGCACGTGAGGGCGCGGACAAAGTGAGCAGAGCCGAGCGCGGCCTAAGGGTGCAGCGCCGCGCCCTTGACGACCTTGTCGACGTCGCCGCGGGGGCCGTAGATCGCCAGGCCGACCAGGTCGAGCTTGTCGGCGTGGACGGCGGCGACCGCCGCCCGGTTGTCGGCGTCGTTGCCGGTCGCGAACAGGTCCGCGGTGAACACCGCCGGGACCAGACCGCGGCGCAGCGCCCGCTCCCGGGCCGCGGTGAGCAGGGCGGCGTCACCGGCGAAGACCATCACCGGTTGGCGGAACATCGGCAGGTAGGGGGTGCCGTCCGCGTCCGCGTACGGTTGGCCGATGGTTTCCGGTCTCGTGCCGGCGATCCCGCTGACCAGGAACGCGGTCACGTTGAGCCGCTGCCAGGGTGCCAGGTCGTCGCGGAGCAGCACGGCGATCTTCGTGTCGAACCTCATGCCGCCCAGCGTGCCGGCCGCGGCGGGGCCCGGTCTTGTACGTTCCTGACATGGACGGCCAGCGGCTGCGGGCCTGGCGACCGGCGGTGCCCGGCGTCGCCGAGGTGCTGCACGCCCGGTTCGTCACGCACGCCTACCCGCTGCACACCCACGACGCCTGGACGCTGCTCGTGGTCGACGACGGCGCGATCCGCTACGACCTCGACCGGCACGGCCACGGCGCGGTCGGCGACCAGGTCACCCTGCTGCCGCCGCACGTGCCGCACGACGGGCGGTCCGCTACCCCCGGCGGCTTCGTCAAACGGGTCCTCTACCTCGACGCCGGTGTCGTGGGCCTCGACCTGGTCGGCGCCGCGGTCGACCATCCGGCCTTCGCCGATCCGCTGCTGCGCCGCCGGGTCGGCCAGCTACACCGGGCCCTCGACGGCCCGGGCGAGGAATTGCACGCGGAGAGCCGCCTGGCGCTGGTCGTCGAGCGCCTGCACGACCACCTCGGCAAGGCGCGGCCCGCACCGCCGCCCCGGCGGCTGGCCCGCGACCTGCGCGACCTGCTCGACGCCCACGTGACCAGCGGCCTGACGCTGGACGCGGCGGCCGACCGGCTGAGCGCCCACCCGACCCACCTGGTCCGCGCGTTCACCGCCGAGTTCGGCCTGCCGCCGCACGCCTACCTGGTCGGCCGGCGTGTCGACCGGGCCCGGGCGCTGCTGCTCGCCGGCCAGCCGGCCGCGGCCGTGGCTACGAACGCCGGTTTCTACGACCAGGCGCACCTGACCCGCACGTTCCGTCGCTACCTCGGCACGACGCCGGCGAAGTTCGCGACGGGCGCGGCGCGCCGCCCGCCCGCGCCGGCACCCGCGCTCTAGCGTCACCGCGTGACCTCGCTCGTGCCGGCCGGCCTCGGTGGCGTGCCGGCGTCGCGTGCCGGCGGCGCGGGCGAGTTCACCGACGCGTGGCTCGCCAACCGCCGGCTCTCGCCGCACACCCGCTCCGCCTACCGCCGTGACGTGACCCGCTGGCTGGCCTGGTGCGACGCCCACGGTCTCGACCCGCTCGCGGCGACGTTCCTCGACGTCAACACCTACGCCCGCGAGGTCGAGGAGACCGCCGCGCCGACCACGGTGGCGCGCAAGATGTCGGCGCTGTCGAGCTGGTACGACTTCCTGGTCAAGCTCCGCGCCCTCGACGCCAACCCGGTCTCCGGCGCCGACCGCCCCCGCGTCGACCGCGACCACTCGGCGACCATCGGGCTGACACCGCAGGAGGTCGACGCCCTGCTGCGCGCGGCCGCCGCCGCGACCGGCCCGACCGCCGCCCGCACCAGGGCCGCGCTGGCCCTGCTGGCCGACCTCGGCCTGCGCGTCGGCGAACTCGTCTCGCTCGACGTCACCGACCTGGGGGAGGAGCGCGGCCACCGCAGCATCCGGTTCACCGGCAAGGGCGGCAAGCACCGCCGCCGGGCGCTGACTCCCGGCACGGCAGCGGCGGTCGACGCTTACCTGACCGAGCGGGCCGCGGCGGCCGGCGTCAACGTCGGCGTGCTGGCCGGGCCACTGCTGGCCACCGCGTCGGGCGGGCGGCTCGACCGGCACGCCGTGTTCCGCCTGGTCCGCCGGATGGCCATCGCCGCCGGCATCCCGGCGGCCGAGCGGCTCTCACCGCACTCGCTGCGGCACGCGTTCGCGACCACCGCCCGCGCCGAGGGGGTCGCCCTCGAAGACGTGCAGGACGCGATGGGGCACGCCGACCCGCGCACCACCCGCCGCTACGACCGCGACCGGCACAACCTCGACCGCGATCCGGCGTACGCGATCTGGGCCGCCCGGGCCCGCCGTACCCCCTAGCCGGGGTTGCTTCGTCAGCGGGCATCGCCGAGTGCTCGCGGTGCTGGCCTACGTCAACCGGTCATAGTCCGTCCTGTTTCGTGGCCCAGGCCGGGCCGAATCCGGGCGTGCCGCGCCCGAGCCGGCAAGCTCCCGGCGCGCCAGGGCTGCGGTGCGCGCTTCGCCGAGCGGCGGCCTGGCTGCGGGTCAAAGCCGCGATGCGGCAAGGCGTAGCTGGGCCGCCGCGGACGAAGGCCGCGGTGCAGCGAGGCAGCCGGGCTGCGGCGGACCTACGCCGACAGCTCTCGGTCGAGCGGCGTGCGGAACTTCGGCTTGACCCGCACGTCGCCGAGCCAGTCGGCGAGCTCTGTGGCGGCCGTCGCGACGCGTTTCTTTGTGCTCGTGGGGACCTCCTCGAGGAAGCGGTGGACGATGTGGCCGTCGGCGTGTTGGGCCCAGCCGCCGACCACACGGCCGTCGGCCCAGATCGTCGGGCCGGGGTTGCCAGAACGGTCGAACAGGGCCGGCGCGTGCGGCCCCAGATACCAGTCGCGGCCGACCCAGCCCATGATGGTCGGGTCGAGGGCCGGTAGCAGCGCCACCCACGGGTCGGGTGACTCGACCGGGGCGGTGTCGTCGGCGAGGACCACGCCGGTCTCGCCGCCGTCGAGCGTGACCTCTTCGACGTCGAGGGCGGCCAGTGCGGCCTTGACCTGGGCACCGGTCCAGCCGGCCCACCACTTGAGGTCGGCCGGGGTGGCCGGGCCGAAGCGGGCCAACCAGAGCCGGGCCAGGTCGACCCGGGCAGCGGCCGCGTCGTGGCGGTGCAGGCCACCCTCGACCCAGCTGTCAGCCGGCGCCCATTCGTATTGTGTGGACAGCCACGAGCCCCGTGGCCGGCCGCGGACGATCATGCCCTGCATCGAGAGCAGGTTGAGCACCCGCGACGTGATCAACGGCTTCGCGCCGTAGCTCTTGTCTTCGTCGATCGAGAGTTGGGTGCGCAGCCGGGGCTCGTCTTCCGCGAGCTGCGCGGCGGTCGCCGAGCCGCGGGCGACCAGCGCCGCGAGGGTGCTGCGCTCGACGTCGCGCAGCCACTCGTCGTCACAGTCGTGGCCGGCCTCGGCCAGGTGTTTGAGCAGCAGCTTGCGTTGCACGACGGCGATCGCGTCGGTGCAGGCCGCCTGCACGATCGGGGCGTGCTCCAGCGGCGCGACGAACATCGTGCGGCGCATGCCGAGCATCCGGATCAGCGTGCGGTCCTCGTACAACGCGTGCTCGATGTCCTTGACCACCGGTGCGTGCAGTCGCGCCGCAGCGGACAGGTAGACGGTGGCCGGGTCGGTGGCGTGCAGCACGACGAGGCCGCGGGTGACCTCGACCGGGTCGTGGGCCGCAGGGCCGGCCAGGCGGTGGCGGATGGCCAGGCGGGCCCTTCGCTCGGTGGTGTCGATGCGTCGCGTCACGGCAGGGATCGTCGCACGAGCCACCGACAGAAACCCGTACCCTCGGATGCAAAGACTCTCTTGCAAAGAAGTCGATGCAAAGATATCTTTGCATCTATGACAGAGCGTGAAGTTCGGGTAGACGCGACAACGCTGCGCGGGCTCGCCCACCCGCTGCGGGTGCGGATTCTCGGCCTGTTGCGTGAGCACGGGCCGGCCACCGCGACCACTTTGGCCGAACGGCTCGGCCAGTCGACCGGCGCGACCAGCTACCACCTGCGGATCCTGGCCACCTACGGCTTCGTGGTCGACGACCCCGAGCGCAACGTCGGTCGGGAGCGCTGGTGGAAGGCCGCGCACCGGAGCACGACCATCGATGTCGACCCGGCCAACGCACCGCCCGAGACGGAGGGCTACCTGCGGGCGGTCGCCGCGCAATATGCCGATCGGGTCGAGCGGTTCCTCGACGAGATGGCCTCGATCCCGGCGCCGTGGGGCGATGCCTTCACGATCAGTGACTGGCCGCTGCGACTCACCGCCGAGGAGGCCGGCGCGCTGCACGGGGAGATCTTCGCGCTGCTGGACCGCTACCGGCGCGACGACCGCGAGGCCCCGCAGCCCGAGGGCACCGAGCGGGTCGTCGTGCAGGTGCAGATCCTGCCGTTCCCGGAGGCCGAGCAGTGAACCGGCGCGGGCTGGTCACCCTGCTCAGCGCCGAGGTGGTCTCGGCCGTCGGCACCCGGATGAGCGCGCTTGCGCTGCCCTGGTTCGTGCTGGCCACGACCGGTTCGGCGACTCGCGCCGGAGTGGTCGCGTTCGTCGAGATGCTGCCCTACGTCGTCGCCTCGGCGGCCGGCGGCCCGCTGATCGACCGGATCGGCGGCCGCCGGTTCAGCATCGGCGCAGACGCGATCAGCGCGGTCGCGGTCGCGGCCATCCCGCTGCTGCACGACCGGATCGGCTTCGGCGGCCTGCTCGTGCTGGTCGGCATCGCCGGCGGTCTGCGCGGTTTCGGCGACACGGCCAAGCACGCGATCTTCCCCCGGGTCGCCGAGGCGTCCGGCATCGAGATGACCCGCGCGACCAGCCTGCAGGACGGTCTGTCCCGGCTGGCGACGCTGCTGGGCGCCCCGGCCGGCGGCGTGCTGATCGCGGTTCTCGACGCGCCGACCGTGCTGCTGTTCGACGCGGCCACGTTCGCGGTCTCGGCATTGCTCGTCATCGCGGTGCGGGTCGGGCCGGCGGCGGCGCCGGTCCAGGAGGAGTCCTACGGCCGCGCGCTGCGGGCCGGGTTCGACTTCGTCCGGCGCGACAAGCTGGCCGGTGCGATCGTGTTCATGCTGGCGGCCACCAACCTGTTCGACGCCGCCTACCAGTCGGTGCTGCTGCCGTTGTGGGCCACGATGATCGGGTCGCCGGTCGCGCTCGGCGTCGCAGGCGCGTCGTTCGGCATCGGCGCGGTGCTCGGCAACGTGGTGTTCACCGCGTTCGCGCCCCGCGCCCCCCGCTGGGCCCTGTTCACGCTGGGCTTCCTGGTCGGCGGCGCGCCGAGGTTCGCCGCGGCCGGGCTCTCCGACGCGATCTGGCTGCTCTGCGCGGTGTCATTCCTCGCGGGCCTGGCACTCGCTGCGGTCAACCCGATCCTCGGCGCCGTGATGTACGAGCGGATCCCGCCACACATGATGGCCCGCGTGCACGGCCTCGCGACGGCGGTGAGCTGGGCGGGCATCCCGCTCGGCGGCCTGATCGGCGGTGCGGTCGCGGGTGCGGTCGGCGTCCGCTGGGCGATGCTCGGCGTCGGCGCCTGCTATCTGGTGGTGTCGGTGGCGCCGTTCGTCTGGCCGGTCTGGCGGAAGCTGGACGAGCGGCCGGCGGCTTCCGTCCCTGGCCAACGTGCGGTTCCGGCGGACGAGCCCGCGGTGAGCTGACACATTTTCCGTTCCGGGGGTGAACCTCCGGGCCTCCAGGTGGTACCCACTCACGATGGACGGGTCCGACGAGGCGTTGGTCGGTCGCGTGGCGGGCGGTGACGAGCAGGCTCTCGAGCTGCTCCACGCCCGCCACGCGACCGTGCTGCTGCGCTATGCGCTCCAGCTCACCGGCGACCGCGGCCGCGCCGAGGAGGCGGTGCAGGACACGTTCGTCGGCGTCTGGCAGAGCGCCGCGGCCAGGTTCGAGCACGGATCCACCGTGCGCACCTGGCTGTTCGGCATCTGCCGGCGCCAGTGCGGCCGGCACACCCGGGCGGTCCCACCACCAACCCGGCCGCTGGCGGAGGCCGTCGACCTGCCCGACGGCGCCGCGCGGCCCGAGCAGGTGGCCCTGGCCCGCGCCGACGTCACCGCGGTCGGCGCCGCCCTGGCCCGGCTGCCCGACACCCACCGCGAGGTGCTCCACCTGGCCTTCGCGGCCGAGTTGCCCCACGCCGAGATAGCCGCGCTGCTGGGCATCCCGGTCGGCACGGTCAAGAGCCGCCTGTTCAACGCCCGCGCCGCCCTGGCCCGCGCGCTCCCCGTCGACCACCTGACCGCGAAGGAGACGGGCCGATGACCCATCCGGTCGATGACCTGGCCGCCTACGCCGCCGGCACGCTTCCGCCGCCGACGGCGACGAGAATCGCCGACCACCTGCGGGGTTGCGCGCCGTGCCGCGCCGACGCCGCGTCGTGGTCCGCGTTGGCGACGGGGATACGCGCGGCCACAGCGGCCGCAACCCCGTCGGAGGCACCGTCGTTCGCGGCGGTCCGGGCGCGGCTTTCCGGTCCAGCGCCCGCGGCCCAGCGGTTGCACCGTGCAGAGGCCGCTCCTGAGCCACCGCCGATCGCGGCGGCGCCGGTCTACGCGCCGGCGGGCCCGCGTCGCTGGTCCGCGTCGGCGCGGGTGGCGTGGGGTCTGCTGACCCGGCAGTTCCGGGTGGTCGGCTGGCGGGTGTGGGTGGTGGCGGTCGTGGTGATCGCCGCCGGGGCCGGCTACGCCGGCACGGCTCCGCCCGGTCTGGCCGGCGACCTGCTCTCGCTGATCGTTCCGCTGGTCGCCGCGCTGGCGGTGGCGGCCGCCTGTGGCGCTGACGGCGAGGCGGCCGAGCTGGTTCGGGCCACGCCGACGTCGACCCGGGTGCTGGTCCTGGCCCGCCTGACCCTGGTGCTGGCGGTCACCGTCGGCATCGGCACGGCCGCCTCGGCCGCCGTGGCCCTGCCGCGCGGCGATCTCGGCCTGGCCGAGCTGTTCGTGACCTGGTTCGGTCCGCTGGTCCCGCTGTCGGCGATCAGCTTCGCGTTGGCAGTGCTGTGGCGCCCGGAGGCCGGCGTCACCGCGGCGACGGCGTTCTGGGTGCTGCGTCTGATGGCGCCGAGCCAGATCTTCGACCACGCCCTCGCGCCCCTGCTCGATGCCCTGTGGAAGCCGGGCCCGGCGCTGCTCCTGGCCGCCGCGGCGGTGGCGGTGGCGACGGTGGTGCTGGCCCCGCTCGCCGGCCGCCACAGCCTGCGTGGAGCGATGTCATGAATTTCAGTGAACCTCCGGCCCTCCGCGCGGTACCCATCCCCGTGAGACTCAGCATCTGGTTACACGAGGCGCGGCGGGCCGGGCTTGCCGCATTGGTCGCCCCACCGGCGGCGCTGCTGCTCGCCGCGGTCCTGGCGGGGTTGGTCCGGGTCAGCGGAGGCTCCCGAGGGCAGGTCGAATACCTGCTGCTCGTCGGGCTCGAGGCGATCGCCCCGCTGGCGGTCGCGATGGTCGCGCTGACCGTCGTCACCCGCGAGGGCTGCCGCGAGCTGCACCTGTCACTGCCGGTCCCGCACCTGGTCACGATCGGCCGACGGTTGGGTGTGGTCGCGGTCGTGACGGCCGTGCTCTGCACGGCCTACGCGGCGGTGGTGGCGCTGACCGGCTATCAGACCGGCCCTGGCGGTGCCGCCGCGCTGCTGGTCTGGGCCGCACCCGCGGTGTGGCTGACCGGTTTCGCGGCGCTCGTGGCGGCCGTCACCCGCAGCCCGGTGCTGGCCAGCACCGCCGTCGGCATGGTCTGGCTGGCCGAGGAGATCTGGACGTCCGCCTTCGTCGGCAACGGCCTGCTGCGACCGATGTTCCTGTTCTTCACCAGCCGGACCGGTGACGGCCCTGGCTGGGCCGGCAACCGCGTCGGGCTGCTCTCCGGGGGCGTGCTCATGCTGGCGGCCACCGCCGCCGTCCTGACCCGGCCCGAACGACTGCTGACCGAGGAGGAGGCGTGACCGCGCTACTGGCGGTGGCCCGCTACGAGCTCCGGATGCAGGCCCGCAAACGATCACTCTGGATCTCGGCGGCACTCCTCGGCGGTGTCCTGGTGCTATTGCAGGGCGACCGCGGCCCGCGGAGCCTGCCGGCCGGCACGCCCCCGCGCGAGGTGATGGCCACCTGGGCGCTGCTGTTCTCGATCCTGATGCCCCTCGCCTACGGCATGCTCCTGGCCGACCGACTCGTCCGCGACCGCAAGCTCCGGGTCGAGCCGTTGCTGGAGAGCCTCCCGCACGCACCGGTCACCCGCCTGGCCGGCAAATACCTGGGCGGCATCGCGGCGTGCGGCCTGCCGGGCCTGGCCGCGCTGCTCGTCGCGGCGACTGTCGAATTCACCTACCGGCACGACCCGGGCCTGTTCATCTGGGCCCTGGTGGCGTTCGCGTTGGTCACCTTCCCCGGGATCGCGATGGTCGCCGGCTTCGCGCTCGTCTGCCCGATCATCGTCTCGGCGCCGCTGTTCCGCGTGCTGTTCGTGGGCTACTGGTTCTGGGGCAACATGCTCGCCCCCGGCCTGCTGCCGTCACTGACCGGCACGCTGCTCACCCCGATCGGCGACTACACGGTCACGTGGCTGCTCGGCAACAACGGCCCAGCCCTGTTCGCCGGCAACCCGGGCTGGCTGACCTTCCTGCGCCCCGACCCGTCCGGCGCGACTGCCGCCGCCAGCGTCGCCGTGATCATCCTGTGTGGCCTGATCCCGCTGGCCGTCGCCGCACTGGCCAGTCACCGCCAGGCTCGCGCGACCTGGCCCGCCCACGAAGCCCGGTCCACCGCGACCGTCTGAAAGGACCAGCACCGTGCACATCGAAATCGCTGACCTGCGGCGCCGGTTCGGCCGGGTGACCGCCCTCGACGGAGTCGACCTCGACGTGGCAGGCGGCATGTATGGCCTGCTCGGCACCAACGGCGCCGGCAAGACCACCCTGATGCGGATCCTCGCCGGCGTGCTCCCGGCCACCTCGGGCCGCGTCCTGGCCGGCGGGCACGACCTGTCGACCCGGGCCGGGCGGCTCGCGGTGCAGCAACGCCTCGGCTACCTCCCGCAGGACCTCGGCCTCTATCCCGACCTGACACCGGCCGAGTTCCTGGATTACGTCGGGCTGCTCAAGGGCCTCGACGACCGGGCCGCCCGCCGCCGGCAGGTCGACGAGCTGCTCGACCTGGTCGGCCTGACCGGCGTAGCCGGCCGCAAACTCAAGGGCTTCTCCGGCGGCATGCGCCGCCGCGTCGGCATCGCCCAGGCCCTGCTCGGCGACCCGGCCCTGCTCATCGTCGACGAGCCGACCGTCGGCCTCGACCCCGAGGAGCGCATCCGCTTCCGCACCCTGCTGTCGAGCCTGGCCGGCGGTCGCACCGTCCTGCTGAGCACCCACATCGTCGAAGACGTGGCCCAGACCTGCCGCCAGACGGCTGTCCTCGCCGCCGGCCGCGTCCTGTTCGCCGGCGCGGTCACCGACCTGACCGCCCGCGCCGAGGGCGTCACCTGGGAGATTGTCACGTCGGGCCCGCCACCCACCGACGGCGTCGTGGTCTCGGCGATCGCCCGCGCCGACGGCACCCACTACCGGGTCGTCAGCCGGCAACCGCCGGGCCCGGACGCCGTTCCGGCAACCCCATCTCTGGAGGAGGGCTATGTGGCGTTGATGCGCACGGCACAGGTCGCGCCAGTCGGGTGAGCGCCAGGCTGGCCGGGCTCGGCACCTGCGCCTTTCCGCGCCTCGGCAATGTCCCGCACAGCGGCGCCACCGCGTGAGCCGTCAGCCGTTGGCGAGCAGAACCACGAGCACAACCGCGGCCACGAAGACGAGCACGCTGAGGATGACCACCCAGGCCAACCCGGCGCGGCCGGCCGTCGACATCGTTCGCGCTGCCCGGTCGCGCTGCACGGGCACGGCGTAACCGGCCGCCGGGCTGGCGGGCGCCGGATACCCCGCCTCACTCATTGGACCGGCGGGCGCCGAATACCCCGGCTCACTCGTTGGGCCGGCGGGCGGGGGATATCCGGGCCCACCCGCCGGGCTCGCCGGCGCCGGATATGTCGGACCACCCATCGGGCTGGTGGGCGCGGGATACGCCGGCCCACCGAAGGGGCTGGCGGGCGCGGAAAGCGGGGGCCCACTCGCAGCACCCGGCCCACCGGTTGGGCCGGCCGGCGCCGGATACCCGGGGCCAACCGGCGGCGGCATCAGCATCGTCTGCGGAGTGACCGGCCGCCGCTGAGCCGGCACCCGATGACCGGGCGGCGCCGGCTCGACGCTGACCGCACCCTGCGCCACCACCGTCTCGGGCTGCTCCAGCGCCGTCGGAGCGATTCCCAACTCCTGATGGATCATCCGAGCGACCAGCGGCATCCGGCTCGACCCGCCCACGAGGAACACCCCGACGAGATCCTCTTCAGCCAACCGCGCGTCCGCGATCGTCCGTTCCAGGCACTCGACCGTCCGCGCCAGCATCGGCCGCGCCAGCGCCTCGAGTTCGTCGCGGGTCACGTGTGCGGCGACTTCCAGCCCGGGCACGTGCACGTCCGCCGACGAGGTCCGCGACAGCGCCTCCTTGGTGCCGCGCACATCGTCGTAGAGCAGCGCCCGCTGCCGCCGGTGTGCTGTGTCGGTCGGTGTCAGCAGCGCATTCCACACCGCGGTCCGCGACGGCGAGTAGGCCGCGCCGAGATGCTCGACCAGCGCCTGGTCGAGGTCGAGCCCGCCGACGTCGGCCAGTCCGTGCGCGGAGAGGACCGAGAACCCGGCGGGGGAGCGCCGCACCACCGCCGCGTCGAACGTGCCGCCGCCGAGGTCGTAGACCGCCAGCGCGGAGCCCGGCGGCATCGTCCCGCGCAGCACCGCCGTGAAATAGCGTGCCGCCGCGACCGGCTCCGCCAGCAGCGTCGGCGTTCCGGGCAACCCGGCCGACTCCGCTGCCGCGACCAACACCTCGCAGCGCACCGACGACCACCCCGCCGGATGCGTCAACACCACCGAGTAGGCCTCACCGGCCCACCGCCGCGCTTCCTCGCCGACCCGCGCCAGCACGGCCCCGATCAGCGAGGACACCGCCACGGAGGAAGAACCGAGTAGGACCGTACCCTCGTCGACCCGGCGTTTGGGGTTGGGTTCGAACCGGGCCGGGTCGAGCCGCGCCGCCCGCACCGCGTCCTGACCTGCGACCAGCCGCCCGCCCGGATCGAGGTAGACGGCCGATGGCAGCAGCGGCGAGCCGTCGAACAACAGCGGCCGGGCCGGCGCACCATCGACGGCGACCACCGCCACCGTGTGCGAGGTGCCGAAATCGATGCCCACCGCCCGCATGGCCGCCACCCTATCGTCGCTTGCGGCCGGCATACTCCGTCGCGTGCACCCGTACCTTGATGCGCCCACGCCGCTCGCCTTCGCCCACCGGGGCGGCGCCGCCGAGGGTGACGAGAACACGGCCGAGGCCTTCGCCCGCGCGGTCGACCTCGGCTACCGCTACGTCGAGACCGATGTGCACGGCACGCGCGACGGCGTCGCGGTCGTCTTCCACGACTCCGACCTGCGCCGGCTGACCGGCCAACCAGGCAAGATCCGCGACCTGACGAGCAAAGAACTCGCCACGGTACGCGTCGCGGGTGCGGCCGCCGTACCCCGGCTGGATGATGTCCTGGCCGCGTGGCCGCAGGTGCGCTTCAACATCGATGTGAAGGCGTCGCCGGGCATCGAGCCGACCGTGCGGGCGGTCCGCGAGGCCAAAGCCGCCGACCGGGTGCTGCTGGCGAGCTTCAGCGACTCCCGCCTGGCCCGGGTGCGGGCCCTGGCCGGCCCGGAGGTCGCGACGTCGCTCGGCATGCGTGGCGTGACCCGTCTCTGGCTGGCATCGCGCGGCAACCGGCCGGTCCGGATGCACCCGTCGGTGGTCGCCGCCCAGGTCCCGGTCCGCTACGGGCGGCTCACCGTGACAGATGCCCGCTTCGTCGCGTACGCGCATCGGCTCGGTCTTCAGGTTCATGTCTGGACGATCGACGAACCCGGCCCGATGCACCACTTACTTGATCTGGGCGTGGATGGCATCATGACCGATCGCGTCGACGTGTTGCGCGACGTCTATACCGCCCGCGGCCTCTGGCCCGCCTGACCAAAGGACGACCGATGGCCGAGGTCACCGCCGCCACATCCGTGGCTGCCGCGCCGCCACCGAGCACGCGGCGGGAGCGGTCGGGCTGGTACTTCTACGACTGGGCCAACTCGGCCTTCCAGACCACGGTCATCACCGTGTTCCTCGGGCCGTTCCTGACGACCGTGACCGAACTCGCCGCCGGCTGCGCGCTGGGCGCCGACGAGTGCTCCGGGCGGGTCCATCCACTGGGGATCGGGATCGCGGCCGGCTCCTTCTACCCCTACCTCATCTCGCTGTCGGTCCTGCTCCAGGTCTTCGTGCTGCCGATCGTCGGCGCGATCGCCGACCGCACGCCGCACAAGAAGCGGCTGCTGGGCGTCTTCGCGTTCATCGGCTCGCTGGCCACGATCCTGTTCGCGTTCGTGACCGGTGAGCGTTACCTGCTCGGCGGGCTGCTGTTCCTGATCGCCAACATCGCGTTCGGCGCCGCATTCGTGGTCAACAACTCGTTCCTGCCGCAGCTCGCCGCGCCCGATGACCGCGACAAGGTCTCCAGCCGTGGCTGGGCCCTCGGCTATCTCGGCGGCGGCCTGTTGCTGCTGCTCAACCTGGTCGCCGTGATGCTGCTCAGCGAAGACGGCAACGACCAGCGCACGATGGATCTGGCCCGGTGGTCGATCGTGTCGGCGGGCGTCTGGTGGGCGGCGTTCACCGTGCTGCCGCTGCTCTGGCTGCGCGACCGGCCGATCGTGGTGTCGCCCGACGTGCCGACCCCGCGCGGCAACGTGCTCACCGATGGGTTCCGGCAGCTCGGCGGCACGTTGCGGCACCTCAAGGCCTACCCGCTGACCTTGTTCTTCCTGCTCGCGTTCCTGGTATTCAACGACGGCATCCAGACAGTGATCACGCTGGCCAGCCAATATGGCACCGAGGAGCTCAAGCTCGAGCAGAACACCCTGATCGTGACGATCCTGATCGTGCAGTTCCTGGCGTTCGGCGGCGCGCTGGCCCTGGGTCGGCTGGCCGAGCGGATCGGCGCCTGGAAGACGGTGCTGCTCAGCCTGGTGCTGTGGATCGGCGTGATCGTCGCCGCGTTCTGGCTGCCGGCCGAGGAGCCGCTGCCATTCATGATCCTCGGCGCGTGCATCGGCATCGTGCTGGGCGGCAGCCAGGCGTTGAGCCGGTCGCTGTTCAGCCAGATGATCCCAGTGGGCAAAGAGGGCGAATACTACGGATTTTATGAAATCAGCGACAAGGGTACGAGTTGGCTCGGGCCGCTGGCCTTCGGATTGGTGTTCCAGCTCACCGATTCCTACCGCATCGGCATCGTGTCGCTGGTGTTCTTCTTCGTCGTGGGCTTCTTCCTGCTGCTAGCGGTGCCGATCCGGCGCGCGATCGTGGCCGCGGGAAACACGCCGCCGCGCGTGCTGTGAACCGATCTCGCGTATCCGGCGGTTAGGCTGCCGGATCGTGACCGACGACTCCGCACTGGCCTCGACCTGCCACGCCGCCGGCGACGGGCGGCTGCGCCACGGCGCGGCGCTCAAGTTCTTCTGGGGTCCGATGGACTGCGGCAAGTCGACGATGGCGCTGCAGATGAACTACAACCACGCCCGACAGGGCCGGCGCGGGCTGGTGCTGACCCGCATCGACCGCTGGCTCGGCCCGCGGGTGACCAGCCGGATCGGGCTGGCCCACGATGCGATCGAGGTGACGTCCGACCTCGATCTGGTTTCCTTGGTCCGATCGAAATGGGCCGCGGGTGTCGGTGTCGACTATCTGATCTGTGACGAGGCCTGCTTCTACGAGGAGCAGCACATCGAGCAGATGGTCGAACTGGTCGACTGTTACGACGTCGACGTGTTCGCGTTCGGGCTGGCCACCGACTTCCGGTCGGTGCTGTTCCCGGCCGCGCGGCGGCTGTTCGAGTTGGCCGACGCGGTCGAGCGGATCCAGGTCGAGGTGCTCTGCTGGTGTGGACGGGAAGGCCAGCTCAACGCCCGGATCGTCAACGGGGTGGTGGCGCGCTCCGGTGAGCAGGTGGTGATCGGCGATACGGCGGCCGACGCCGACGTGCGCTACCAGGTGTTGTGCCGGCGCCACTTCATGGCCGGTGACCTGGGTTCCGCGCCGCCACAGCCGGCCCTGCCGGGCATGTGAGAAATTCTTCCGGCTCCTGCGAACCGGATCGCCCTCTCGATCCGATGAAGAGTATGTGAGACCACCACCCACCGACGCCGACCTGCTGGCCCAAATCGCCGATGGCGACCGGGCCGCGTTCGAGGCGTTCTACCGCCGGCACGCGCCGTGGCTGTCGCTGCGGCTGCGCCACCGGTGCCCCGACGACGGGCTGGTCGACGAGGTGGTGCAGGAGACCTTCCTCGACGTGTGGCGCGGTGCCGCCCGCTTCCACGCGTCACCCGCCGCCGACGTCGCCGGGTGGCTGTGGCGGGTCGGCTCCCGCCGGCTCGTCGATGCCCTGCGCAAACGACATTCCCGCGACCGGCTCGGTCGGCTGCTGGCCCGATTCCGGCGCCGCGACGAGCCCTCCGCCGAAGAGCAGGTGCTGGTCGGGGTCGAGCACGGCGACCTGGCTGGCGCGCTGGCCCGGCTGTCCCCCGAGCTGCGCGCCGTCATCCAGGCGACCGTGATCGACGGACTGTCCACCGCCGAGGCCGCGGTCCTGCTCGGCATCCCGACCGGCACCGTCAAGTCCCGGGCGATGCGCGCCCGCCAACAGTTGCGTGCGGAGCTGACATGAGCACCTGGCACGTTCCCGACGACGACCTGCGCCGCTACGCGGGCCGAGGCCTCGCACCTCCGTTGCTGTGGTCGACGGAAACCCACCTGGCCGCCTGCCCCGAGTGCCGCACCCGAGTGGCCGTTTTCGTGCCCGTCGACGACGGTTGGGCCCGGCTCGACGCGGCCCTCGACGCGCCGCGACCCGGCCCGGTCGAGCGGCTGCTGGTCGCGGTCGGGGTGCCCGACCACACCGCCCGGCTGCTCACGGCGACGCCGGCGCTCCGAGTGTCGTGGCTGGCCGCGGTCGCGGTGACGCTCGTGCTCACGGCCGTGGTCGCCCACGCCGTCACCCCGGCGGTGTTCCTCGGCGTGGCGCCACTGCTGCCGCTGGTCGGTGTCGCGGCGTCGTTCGGTCCGGGCATCGACCCGACCTACGAGATCACCGTGACGTCGCCGGTCCACGCGTTCCGGCTGCTGCTGTTGCGCTGCGTCACGGTGCTGGCCGCCAACACCGTGCTAGGCGTGCTCGCCAGCGTCTTCCTGACCGGCGTCGCCGCAGCCTGGTTCCTGCCCTCGCTCGCGTTGACCGTCACGACGTTGCTGCTCTCGTCGCGGCTCAGCCCGGTGCTGTCCGCCGTCGGGGTGGGCGCGGTGTGGGTGCTGGTGGTGACCTGGGCCGGCCCGCTGCCGTTCTCTGCCGCCGGGCAGCTCTCGCTGCTCGCCGCCGCCGCGTTGTTCTCCGTGCTGCTGGCCCGCCGGGCTGCGGTCTTCGACGTGCTACCGACCCGGAGGTTCCGATGACCCTCAGTTCCGCGACCGACGTCGCGGTCCGCGCCGACGGTGTGGTGCTGCGCTACGGCCGCACCACCGCGCTCGACGGGGTCTCCCTGTCGCTCGGCACGGGCGTGACGGGCCTGCTCGGTCCCAACGGCGCTGGCAAGACCACGCTGCTGCGGGTCGTCGCCACCGCGGTGCGTCCCGATGCCGGCAGCGTCACGGCGTTCGGGCACGACGTGCTCAGCGGCCCGGGCCGGCTCGCGCTGCGCCGGCGGCTGGGCTACCTGCCGCAGGATCCCGGCTTCCACCCGTCGTTCACGGCGTTCGAGTTCGTCGACTACGTGGCGATCCTCAAGGAGCTGACGGTGCGGTCCGCCCGCCACGCCGAGGTCCGCCGGGTGCTCAACCAGGTCGGCCTCGACGCACAGCGCGGCAAGCGGATGCGGGCCCTGTCGGGCGGCATGCGCCAGCGGGTCGCGCTGGCCGCCGCCCTGGTCGGCGACCCGGCGCTGCTGATCCTCGACGAGCCGACCGTCGGCCTCGACCCCGAGCAGCGGATGCGGTTCCGCGAGCTGTTCGCCGACCTCGGCGAAGACCGCGCGGTGCTGCTGTCGACCCACCAGACCGAAGACGTGATGTCGCTGTGCCGCACGGTCGTGGTCATCGACCAGGGCCGGGTCCGCTTCAGCGGCACCCCGTCCGACCTCGCGGGCCTGGCGGCCGGCCGGGTGTGGACCAGCGACGCCCGCGCACCGGGGGCGCTGGCCTCGTGGCGCACGGGCACGGGCAACCACCGCCACGTCGGCGACCCACCGGCCGGTGCGGTGTTGCTGGAGCCGACGATCGAAGACGGCTACCTGACGCTGGTCGACCTGCGCACCACCGAGGTCCAGCCGTGACCGCCGTCGTCGAGGCCCCGCCGACGGTGACGCCGGTCGGCGCGGTGGCCAGCCGACGCCGGGCCACGCTCGCGCTGGCCCGAGTCGAGGCGGTCCGGATGCTGCGCCACCCGGTGACGGTCGCCGCATTCCTGCTCTACCTGGGCCCGTGGGCGTGGATCCTGTTCCGCCCCGGCGCCGACCGCTACCCCGTGCTGCACACCACGGTCGTCAGCCTGCAGATGGCGGCGATGCTGGTGCTCGGCGGCGCGGCGCTGGTGGTGGCCAACCTGGCGACGCTGCGCGAGCGGCGGCACCGCACCGACGCGGTCTCCGACCTGCTGATCCTGCCGCCGGCCTGGCGCACGACGGCGTTCCTGCTCGCGGTCCTCGCGCTGGCCGGCCTCGCCCTGCTCGTGCTCGTCGCCCAAGTGACGCTGTTGGCCCTGCTGCCAGGCCGCGCCGGCGTCGTGGTCGTGTTCGACGTGGCCATCCCGGCCGGGATCGTCGCGGTCCTGGGCGCGGCCGGCGTCCTGCTGGCTCTGCTGGTCCGGTCGCCGATCGTCGCACCCCTCGCAGCCGTGGCCTTCGCTGCCGCGGGCTTCGTCTCGATCGCGTCGGTCGCCACGGGCGCGGCGTGGGGCCGGCTGCTGCCGATGCTGCCCGACGAGGTGCCGTTCGCCCTGCCGGCGGCCTTGGTCGACCGGCCATCCGGCCGCCATCTGGCCTACCTAGGCGGCCTAGCGTTGGTGCTGACCGCGCTGGCGCTGTTGCGGTCCGGCGCTCGTGCCCGGGTCGGCGTGCCGCTGCTGGCCGGAGCCCTCGCGGTGACGGTGGCGGCGGGCATCGCCCAGTTCGACCGCGACGAGAGGGTCCAGGCGGCGCGGGTCGCCGCCAACGCCGATCCGTCCACGCTGGAGACGTGTCAGGTGCGCACCGGCGTCACCTACTGCGCCTTCTCCGACTTCACCTCCTGGATCCCGGCGTGGGCCGAGGTGGTCGGCGACGTCTCCGCGCTGGTTCCAGCGGCCGCGACGACGGCCGGACCGCCGCTGGCGGTGCGGCAGCGGGTCTGGGCCGACGGATATCAGGCCAACGGCGTCTTCGGCCCGGCCGACGAGGATGCGACGGGCCAGGCCCAGCAGGCGAGCGACGCGGCGGCCGGCACCCCGGAAGCCGTCCCGGTCGGCACCAAATGGGGCGACGACGAGTCCGCGGCGGTCCTGGCCGCGAGCGTCGCCTACCGGTTCGTGACGGGACGCACGGTGTCCGGCCGCGCCAGCGCCTGTGGCGGGCAGGCTGCCCTGGTCGTCTGGCTGGCCGGCCAGGCGAGCCCGCGCACCGCGGCCGGCGTGCGCGCCCTCGACGACCACAGCTTCGGCGCGCTGGCCTTCGCCGACCCGTCCCTGCGCACGTGGCTGTCCGTCGACGACCGCGACGCCGCGCTCGGCCTGACCCTGCTCGCCCGTCCGGCGGCCGAGGTCGCGCCGGTGGTGTCCGCGCACTGGTCCGAGCTGACCGCGCCGGAGACCAGCCTCGAAGCGGCGGCGGCGCTGTTCAACGTGCCGGCCCTACCCGCGCCCGAGCAGGGCGCCAGCACCCGCTGTGAGGGCTGACGTGATGCCCGAGGTCGCGCCGCGGCGCGCTCCGGTTCTCGCGGCGGTCGCGGTCCCCGCGGTGCGGGCGGGGCTTTGGTCGCCGGTCCTCGCCGCGATGTTGGTCGGCTACGCCATGGTGGGGCTGCCGGCGGTGATCGGTGGGCCGTCGTCGCCCAACCTGGTCGTGATCCTGTTGCGGCTCGCGGCGCTGTGCGCCGGGCTCGGGGTCGGGTTCGCCTTCGACGATCCGGCCCGCCCGACGACCGCGACCGCGCCGGCCCCGGCGTGGCTGCCGCTGGCGGCTCGGCTCACGGCCCTGGCCGTCGCTTCGGCGGCGTGGTGGTGCGCCACCCTCGCTACCGGCATGGCGGCCGCCGGCGACGCGGCGGCCGCGCTCCCGGGCGGCGACCTGACACTCGAGGCGGCCGCGGTGTTCGTCGGGGCCGCGGCAGTGGCGTCGGTGGTCTGGCGCCGCGCCGCGCGCGGGGTGGTCGGCCTGGTGGCGGCGCCGGCGTTCCTTGTTGTCGTCGTGGTGGTCACGTTGCTTCCCGACCGCATTCAGCTGCTGGTCGGCCTTGACAGCGACACGGCTTGGGACGCCGCGCATGACCGCTGGTTGGTCGCGCTGGTGCTGGGCGCGGCGACGGTGCTGGTCGCGGCCACCTGGCGGCCACGACCGTTGCGCCGGTCGGTGCCGGCCTCTGGGCACCGATAGCAGGGGGTGGCGGCGACCGACTCACCGCCGCCTGCCGGTTGCGACGTCACCCAGGGGTCGGTGGCGGCTCGGCGGTTGCCGTGTCGCCCAGGCGTCAGCGCCGGCCCGGCGGTTGCCGTGTCGCCCAGGCGTCAGCGCCGGCCCGGCGGTTGCCGCGTCGCCCAGGCGTCGGTTGGTGGCTCGGCGGTTGCCGTGTCACCCAGGCGTCAGCGGGGGGCTGGCGGTTGCCGCGTCGCCCAGGCGTCAGCGCCGGCCTGGCGGTTGCGACGTCACCCAGGCGTCGGGTGGCGGCTCGGCGGTCGCCGTGTCACCCAGGCGTCGCGCGGGCCTGGCGGTTGCCGCGTCGCCCAGGGCGTCAGCGCCGGCCTGGCGGTTGCCTGGTCACCCGGGCGTCGTCGGCGGCGTGCCGGTTGCCCTTCCGAGTGATCGGCCGTGGCCTGCTCATGCCGCCGCGGCGGCGGAGCGTTCGCCGGTGCCGGCTGCTTTGGGCGGCGTCGCGGCGGAGTTGATTCCGGCCCTCGGGGGTGGCCGCCGTCCGCAGCCAGGGTGACGCCGTCCGGCGCATGCCGCGTGGTTGCCTGGTCGCGTCGGGCCGGCGTCGATTACCGTCGGGGCCAACCCGTTCCCGCCGCGAAGGAGCGCCCATGGCCCGGTTCGTGCAGCCGTTGCCGCCGCCGGAGGATCCCTACGCGGGCGATCGGTTCCTGCGGCTCTGGCTCGACCGGCAGCTCGGCGCGGCGGGGCACGCACTGGCCAAAGCGCGGTTGACCGACCTGGCCGCCGACGTCGTCGGGTCGTTGAGGGCGGCCCACGCCGACGCGGAGGCGCATCCGCCGACCCTGGTCCGCTACGACCCGTGGGGGGCGCGGATCGACCGGGTCGACACGTCGGCCGGCTGGCAGGCGCAGCGGGCCGCCGCCGCCCGGCACGCCGTCGTGGCACTGCCCTATCTGGACGAGACCCGGGGCACCTGGGGTGCCGCGACCCGCAGTGTCCAACATGCCCTGCTGCACCTCTACGGCCCGGAGTCGGCGACCTTCTCCTGCCCCGTCGCGATGGCCGACGGCGCCGCCGCGCTGCTGTCCCGCGGTGACGTCGACCGCGACGTCCGCGACCGGTGGCTGCCCCGGCTGCTGTCCACCGACCCCGACACCGCGATCACCAGCGGGCAGTGGAT
This sequence comes from Asanoa ferruginea, assembly GCF_003387075.1. Taxonomy (NCBI): domain Bacteria; kingdom Bacillati; phylum Actinomycetota; class Actinomycetes; order Micromonosporales; family Micromonosporaceae; genus Asanoa; species Asanoa ferruginea. Next base: position 7,085,657 of record NZ_QUMQ01000001.1, on the reverse strand, counting down.
GACCGAGTCGCAGGGCGGCTCCGACCTGGCCCGCTCGTCGACCGTCGCCCGCCGCGACGGTGACCGGTGGCTGCTCACCGGCGACAAGTGGTTCTGCTCGGCCGCCGACTCCGCGATGGCGGTCGCCCTCGCGCGGCCAGACGGTGCCCGGCCGGGCAGCCGGGCGCTGGTGCCGTTCCTGATGCCCCGCTACGCCGACGGTGCGTCGTCGGGTGCGCCGGCCGCGGGTGTCACCGTGCACCGGCTGAAGGACAAGCTCGGCACCCGGGCCCTGCCGACCGCGGAGATCGGGCTCGCCGACGCCACCGGCATCCCGCTCGGCGACCCGACCCAGCCGGGCCTGGTCCGCGCGATGACGCTGGTGGTCATCACCCGGCTGCACAACGCCGCCGCGGCGGCCGGTGGGATGCGGCGGGGGCTCGACTACGCCATCGCGTACGCGAAAGCCCGCCAGGTCGCCGGCGGCCTGCTCTTCGACTCACCGCTGCACCGGGCCACCCTGGCCACCCTCGCCGTCGACGCGATCGGCGCGTTCGCGCTGGCGGGGCACGCGTTCGCGCTGCTCGGGCGGGTCGAGGTCGGCTCCGATCCGGCCGCCGCGGCCGAGCTCCGGCTGGTCGCGCCGCTGGCGAAGCTCGCCACGGGGCGGCTGGCGGTCTCGTCGGCCAGCGAATACGTCGAGTGTTTCGGCGGCGCCGGCTACGTCGAGGACACCGGCGTGCCGCGGCTGCTGCGCGACGCCCAGGTGCTGCCGATCTGGGAGGGCACCACCAACGTGCTCGCCCTCGACGCGCTGCGGGCGGTCGCCCGCGACGACGCCGCCACCCCGGTGGTGGCCCGGGTCGCGGCCGCCGCCGATCTCGCGCGGGGGCTCTCGCCGGCGGTCGCCGACACGCTGGCCGGCGCGGCCCGCGACCTTGGTGCCGAGTTCGCTGAGGTGGCGGCCGATCCGGCCTCGGCCCCGGTGGTAGCCGGCGCCCGTGGGCTGGCGTTGCGCACCGCCTACGTGCTGGCCGCCGCCGTGCTGGTCGAGCAGGCCGCCGACCGGGACGAACTCGCCGAGATCGCGGCGCGGTTGTGGGCGCGGCGCTGGCTACGCGGTGAGGACATCGCCGTCGACGCCGCGAACAACGCCGACGTCCTCTGCTGACAGGGCCGCACGCCCGCTGTGCGGCACTCCTCCGCCGACAGCGCTGCACGCCCGCTGCGCGGCATGACGCCTACGACGTCGGCGGTCCCCAGAAGCGGGCAAGAGCCGACGTCGCGGGGTCGTCGGACCCCAGCAGCGCGTCCCAGCCGGCGCTGGCCGATGTCGGATCAAGACCGGCGTAGGCCGCCAGCTCCGACACATCGGGCACGTCCGTCGGGAGCGGATCGGCGTCCGGAAGCCCGATCCCCAACGCCGACGCGTCGGTCCACGGCGGGCCATCGATCGGCGAGATGTCGTGAAGATCCAGGGCGGCCGGGAACTCCGGCGAGGGCCAGACCCCGTCGGTGTAGGCGGCGACATCCGGGTCGACGGTGAACAGCCCGGCGTCGTGCACGCCGGCCAACCCGTCGTCGCCGATGCCGGTGCCGTCGTCAAGACCGTCGGACCAGTCGTGGTGCTCGCTGACCAGCGCGTGCGGGGCGAACGGATCGCCGGCGTCGAAGCCGCCGTCGTCGCCGTAATCCACCTGGTCGTCGTGCCCCGGCAGGTCGTCGTGCCCGGTGAGGTCGTGGTGACCAGCCAGGTCGCCGCCGAGCCCGTCGGGCACGTCGCTGCCGAACGGGTCCGCGTCGTCGTGGTGGAACCCGGCGTCGTGGTGATCGCCCGACCCGTCGTACCCGGAATGGTCGTCGGATCCGTCGTACCCCGAATGGTCCGAATGCCCGTCGTCCCAGTTCCAGTCGTCGCTCATGACAGCTCCTGGTCGTCGGTGGTGGCGGCGGGTGCCAGGGTCCGTGCCCGGACGAGCACGGTGTCGACCTGTTTGATGCGGGAGCGGATCGCCTCGCGCTCGGCGGCGATCCCGGCCCGGCGGCGGGCGCGCTCGGCCTTGTCGTCGGCGAGCGCCTTGTCGATCTCGGCGATGTGCGCGTCGAGCTGCTGGAGCCGCTTCTCGATGGCGTCGTCGAGGGCCAGCGTCAGCGCGTACTGCAAATCCGTGAACCGGTGCATGATCTCGTCGGACAGGGCGGCGCGGGCCTCGCCGAGCACGTCGCGCAGCCACAGCCGGGCCTGGGCCCGGTCGCTCTGCGCCCGCCGCCGGTAGAGGATGAACGCCCCCGCGGCCAGCCCCAGCCCCAGCCCGGCGACCGGGACGAGCAGGCCACCGCCGAGCAGCGCGCCCGCGCCGAGTGCCGACGCGCCGGCCATCGCGCCGCGGCCGGCCATGAACGCCATGCCGCCGGCCGACATCGCGATCATCATGTTGTCGGTGCCGGTGTCCCGGGGTGGCCGGCTGGTCAGCGCGTGCCGCAGCGTCGCGTTGAGCCGGGCCAGCACGAACTGGAGCTCGTCCGCGCCGAATACCTGGGCGAGGACTTTCTCGGCGACGTTGCGGAACCGGGACTCGAGGTCCTGCGACAGCCGGATCGACAGCGCCTGCAAAGCCGTGTCGAGCTCGCTCGGCAGCGCCTTGAGGTCTTCGCTCTTCGCCTTGTCGATCCGGGTGAGCTGCTCGTCCTGGAGCTGGGCCACGTACGTCCGCAGCTTTCCGGTCGCCTCCACCCGGGCCCGCTGCGTCTCTGTGTTGAGCGTGAGCGACCACTGCCGCGACTCGGTCCGCTTGCGCGCCGCCAGCGCCGTCCGGTCGGCGCGGGCCTTCGCCACGTCGGCCGGGTCGGGGTCGCTGGCGGTCAGGCGCTCGCCGGCCCGCAGGTCGAGCCGCACCAGCTCGCTGCGCACCGCCCGCAACACGTTGGCCTGCCGCAGCAGGTGGCCCTTGCCGGCCAGCTCGATCAGCGCGTGCTGGAGCCCGGCGATCCGTGACTCGCGGACCAGCTCGGCGCCGGCCTCGCCGGGCAGCGTCATCGACAACTGCGCGAGCCGCGCCGACACCGGGAACCACGGCGCCTGCGCGAACCGCGGCGCGTGCGTCTGCAGCTGGGCGCGGTCGTCGGCGAGGATCGTCCGCCAGCCCGGGTAGGCGTCGGTCTTGGTCAGCGCGAACACCACCACGTTGACCCGCTTGCTGGCCTCGATGAGGAACTCCAGCTCGGGGCGGGTGAACGGCCCGGACGCGTCGACGACGAACAGCAGCGCGCCGGCCTGCGTCGCCGCGTCGAGGGCAATCTCGGCGTGCAGTGGGTCGAGGCCGCCGGTGCCCGGCGTGTCGACCAGGCTCAGATATTGCAGCAGCGGCGCCGAGTGGGTCACCTCGACCCGGCGCGGTGGCCGGGCGCCGTCGGGCAGGCGGCCGAGGGTGGTCGCCCAATCACGCAACTGCGCCAATTCCAGGGGTACGGGCTGCGCCTGGTCGGGCAGCCACGCCCGCGCGCCGTGCGGGTTGCCGGGCACGAACTCGAGGTAGGTCGCCGTCGCGACGGCCGCGTCGACCGGCGACAGGTCGGGCACCCCGATCAGCGCGTTGACCAGCGAGCTCTTGCCCCGCTTGGTCTCACCGACCACGACGATCGACGGCCGGGTGACGGCGCGGCGCCGGATCGCCTCGATGTCGGCGGCCGCGTCGGCGTCGGCCCGCCGCAGAAACGCCAGCGAGCCGTCGACCGCTTCGCCGAGAAGCGCGGACAGGTCAGTCATGCTCGGTCCTCACTTCGCGCTGCCCGGCGGGACCTCAGGCTGGATCGTCCGCTCATGAGGCCACCCCCTCGCGCAGGCGCTGCGAGAGCAGGTGGAAGCCGCGGTGCACGACCAGCGCGACCCGCGACTGGGCCGGGCTCGCACCGGCGACCGCGAACACCCGCCAGCGTGCGGCCGCGTCCAGGGCGGCCTTGCGCAGCTCGTCGGCGCCGGCGGTGGGCAGGCTCAGGATCCATTGCGGATCGTGCGACAGGGCCAGCCGGGTCAGCTCCTGCTCCATCGGCGCCGGCAGCTCGACCGCGCCGCCGCTGACCTGCTGGGCCGCCTCGAGCAGCCGCAGCCGGTGGTATTCGGGGCGTTGCAGCACCCGTTCGATCGCGTCGCGCAACACCTCCCTGTCCGGAATGCTGTCGGCGTGCCCGGCGGCCTTCTCCAGGGTCGACAGCGCCCAGCCGGCCTTGATCGCGTCGGTGCGCCAACGGAAGGCGTGGTCGAGCGTGTGCCGCAGCCGCGGGAACCCGGACACCTGGTAGAGCATCCGCACCAGGTCGCCGCTGCCCAGCGTCGGGCGGGCGGCGAGTTGCGCCAGCGAGAAGCCGATCCCGTAGAGGTCGAGCAGGGTCAACAACCGTTGGCGGTGCTCGCCGGACACGGGTGCGGGTCGTGAGACGAACAGGTCAACGGATGCGAGCAGCAGCGTACGCTCGGCCACCGACAATCCGGCCAGCGCGCGCAGCGCCTCGCAGTCGGCGGCGGTGAGCCGGCCGGCCTCGGTCGTCTCGGCGAGCAGCCCGACGACCGGCACCACGCCGGACACCACCCGGCGCAGCGTCTGTGCCTGGTCGCCGGCCAGCCGCTCGGCGACCGGCCACGGGTCGCCGGGCGCCTCGACCAGCTTGTCGGCCTTGTTGAACAGCCCGACCGAGTTGATCGGGTTGCTGGCCAGCCGGGCCGACACCGACCGGAACGCCTCGAGCGCGGCCACGTCGTCATCGCGGACGGCCTGGGTGAACACGTACACGATCGCTTCGGCCCCGGAGATGGCCCCCGCGGAGTCGGCGTCGAGCCCGTCGTCGATCGGCGCCGTGTTGTCCTGGAACAGGAACCGGCGCGCGCCGGCCGACACCGACGCGTTCGTCGACGACAGCCCGGGCGTGTCGACCACGGTCAGGTCGCGCAGGTTGGCGCTGGTCAGGGCAACATCGACAAAAGCCACCTCAGCCGCGGGTACGCCCAGCCGCTGGGGAATCATCCCCGCTTCGTCGAGGGGCAGGCTGAGGCGGCTGCCGTCGCGGCGTACGACATCGATCCGGTCTGAGGTCCCGTAACGGAACTGGGTGACCACCCGGGTGCACTCGCCGACCTCGGTCGGCGCCACCCGGCGCCCGATGAGCGCGTTGACCAGCGTCGACTTGCCCGCCTTGAGCCGGCCGGCGATCGCGACCCGCAGGGGCTCGTCGAGCCGCTGCCGCACCCGCCGCACCTGAAGACGCGCGGCGTCGGAGGTGAGCCGCGGCCCCACCTCGTCGCAGAGCCCGGCGACGACCTGCCGCAGCGCGATCGGAGCCGTCACGCCCGGACACTCCCCTGCAAACCGCCCCAACCGGGCATGCCACCCGCGCTGGGCTCGTCAGGGCGCGGGCCGTCGGCGACAATAACGATGGCCCGGCGGGGGTGCGCGGTCATTGTGGCGTGGTCCTCCTGGCTGGGTCGGCTCGACCAACACTACGAATATCCTGCCGGCGGCAGGATCCCATGTTCGTGCCACCGGAGTACGTGTCGCCGGGGGCCCCGAGGGTCGGAGGATGAGTGCCGCACGCACCGGGCACCGGTGTCGCCGACCGTGCCGCCGGCGAACCGGCCGGCACGGCGCCCGACGACGCCGTCGCGGGGGCCCGCGCGCTGCTGGCCAGCCCCGGCCTGGTCGTGCTCACCGGCGCCCCCGGAGCCGGCCGCAGCACCGCGCTGCGGGACCTGGCGGCAGCGTTCCGCGGCCCGGTCTTCGCGGGCGGCGGCCTGGCGATGCTCCAGGACGTCCCGGCGCTGGCCCTGTCCCGGGCGGTACGGGTCCGCCTGCCGGCCCACGACGTCGCGCTGCTGGCCGAGGCGGTCCGCTCGCGGGTCCGGTCCGGGCTGCTCGTGGTCGACGATCTCCAGTGGGCCGATCCGGCGACGATCGCTGCCGTGGCGGCGTTGGGCGCGCATACCCGGGCCGTGGTCGCGCTGCGCACCCCGCACCGGTTGCCGGCCGAGGCGGTGTCCGCCCTGCGTGCGGCTTCCTCGGGGTGGTTGGCACTGCCGCCGCTGTCGGTCGAGGCGGCCACCGAGCTGGCGCGCCGGGTCGCGCCCGCGCTCGGCGAGGCGGCGGTCGCGGATGTGGTCCATCGGGCCGGGGGAATTCCGCTGGCGGTGACCGCGCTGGCGCGGCACGCCGGGTCCGGTCGGCCGGCCGCCGGGTCTCGGGGGCCGGACGCCACGGACGCGTTTCCGGCTCTGGTCGCCGTCGATGTGCCCGAGGTTGATCAGGTCGCTTACGCGGTCGCGGAGGCGCTGGCCGACCTGACCCGCCCGGCCCGCACGGCGATGGCGGCCCTCGGGCTGCTCGGCCGCCCCGCCAGCCCGGCCCTGCTCGGCGCCGGTGTCGAGGAGCTGCGCGCAGCCGGTCTGGTCGTGCCGGTCCCGTCGGCTGGTGGGCTTGCCCTGGACGTGATGGGCGCTAGCGGTGCCGGGAATCTCGGTCCCGCAGCTTCGAACCCACCGCCCAGTGGGTTCGCGGCCGGTGGCAGTGCCCGGAATGGCGCTTCGGTTCCGGCGGCCGGCGAGTTCGTGACTGGGCCGGAGGGCGGTGCAGCCGTCCGGCAGGGCGCTTTGGTTCCGCCGGCCGGCGAGTTCGTGGCCGGGCCGGCGGGGGGCGCAGCTGCTCAGGAAGGCGCTTTGGTTCCAGCGGCCGGCGAGTTCGCGGTCGGACGGGAAGGCGGCGTAGCCGCCCAGGAAGGCGCTTTGGTGGCGCGGGCCGGCGAGCTCGCGGCCGGGCCAAAGGGCGACGCAGCTGCTCAGGAAGGCGCTTTGGTTCCGCCGGCCGGCGAGCTCGCGGCCGGGCCGGAGGGCGACGCAGCCGCTCCGGATGGCCGCCAGGTTGTCACGGCTGGCGGGCTCGAACCGGCCAGGGACGTGTCGGAGCCCGGGGACACTCCCGCTGGTGGCAGCGCACGTAGTTGGTCGCCGGCCCAGCTCGAACGAAGTGGGGACGGTTCCCCGCAGGGCGCGGACGGCGGCCGCGTGGTCGCGGCGGCGACGCCCGGCGGGGCGCCGGCCGTCAACGCCGCCGACGGCGGCCGAGACATCTCGGCGCAGGCTCGAGTCGTTGCCCAGAGCGGCGAGGTCATCACCCAAGCAGGCGATGCGGCCGATGGCGCTCAGGTCAGCGGCGGCGTGTCGGCGGCAGCGTTCGGACCCGAGGACAACGCGCCCCTCAACGGACCGCCTGGGGCCGACCTGGTCGCGCCCGCGTCCCCCTACCTCGCCGAGGTCGCGGCCGGCATGCTCGACGCCGATGCCCGGGCCGCACTGCATCGGCGGCTCGCCGAGCTGACCCCCGACCGCGAAGCCGCCCGGCATCTCGCCGCGGCCGGCGACCATGCGGCCGCGGCGGCGCGGGCCGTCACCGCGGCAGCACGAGCCAGCACCGCCGGGGAGCGTGCCGAGCTGCTCCTGCTCGCCTGTGACCTGCCCGGCGCCCGGCCGACCGAAGCGACCCGAGTTGGCGCCGCGGCGGCTGCCCTCGAAGCCGGGCGGCCCCGTGCCGCGGTGCGAGCGCTGGCCGCCGCCGGACCGCTCGGTGTCGACGCCGCCGTGCTGCGCGCCGAGGCGTTGCTCCAGCTCGGTGACCTCGCGGGGGCGCGGGCGGCGGCGGCGCCCGTACCCGATGACGCTCCTGAATCGGTCCGTGCGGGCCGCGACCGGGTGCTGCTGCTTGCCCGCCTGGCCACCGATCCGGCCGGTGCGCTGGACGCCGCGGCACGGCTCGGTGACCCGCCGGCCCACGCTGGGCTGCGCGCCGCGGTCGCCGCGGTCCGGGCGGCCGGGCGGGTACCCGGCTGGGAGTACGGGCTCGCATCCGCCGCGGAGGCCGCCGCCGTGGCCGGCGATCCGCTCGCGACCCGGTGGAGTGCATGGCTCCTCGTGGAGACGCTCGCGGCCGACGGGCGGTTGACCGAGGCGGCCGCCACCGCGGAACGGGCGGCGGTGGCGTGCGCGGCCGACCTCGCCTACAGCTGGCAGGCCCGGTTCCTGGCCGCCGCCCTGTGGTGCGTGGCGTTGCGCGGCGATCCGGCCGGTACGCCCGTCGACGACGTGGTGCGCCGGGCCGCCGACCTCACCGACCGGACGGTGCCGGCGCTGGCCAGGGCGTACGCGGTCGCCGCCGCCAGCCTGGTCGAGGCCGACGGTGGCCTGCTCGCTCCGGCCCGCGCCCGGCTGGCCGCCGCCGCGCCCGCTCCGGCCGCCGCGGCGTTGCTCGACTGGGTGGGCCGGGAGGCGGCGTGGCTCGACGGGCAGCCCGACCTGGCCGCGCAACCCGACGCCGGCGCCGGGGCACCGCCGTTGGTCGACGGGCTGCGCCGGATCACCGCGCGCTGGGCGGCCTACGACGGTGCGGTCGGCGATCGTGATCCGGCGGAACTCGACGCGACGGACGTGGCGTCCGCCGGGCTGCCCGCGGTCCGCGAGACCCTCGCCGCGTGGTCGGGTACGGGAGGCTTCGACCGGGCCGCCGCAGCGTGGCACGACCTGGTCGTCCGCGAGGAGGTGCGCTGCCTGCTGGCCGCGGGCGTGCACGAGAACGATCCGGAGCGTGCGGTGTCCGCGCTGCTGGCCGCCGAACGTCTGGCCGAGGCGGCTGGCCTGGTGGTGCTGCTCGGCCGGGCGCGGCGGGCATTGCGCCGCCACTCGGTGCGGCGGGAGACGCGCGGGCCCCGATCCGGGTCGGAGCTGACCGAGCGGGAGCGCGACGTGCTGCGCCTGGTCGCCCGCGGCGAACCGAGCCGGCGGATCGCGGGACAGCTCGGCATCTCGGCCGAGACGGTGGAAACCCACATCCGGGCGGGGATGCGCAAGCTCGGCGCCCGCACCCGCACCGCGGCCGCCGCGATGGCGCTGGAGCAGCTGCGATGACCCAGGCGCCGAGGGAGGTGCGGCGGTGAGCGACGACCAGCCCCGCTATGTGCTGCCCAGCGCCGGCGACGCGACCGCGGTGCTGCGCCGGTTGTCGCGCTCCGGCTGGGTCACCCGCGAAGGCTTCGCGCTGACCGAGCAGGCGTGGGACCTGACCGGCAACCGGTTGCTGCTGTTCGGCCGGGTACCCGACCGGGAAACCGTCCGGCTCGTCGTCCTGGCCGCGGCCCGTGGCGCCGGCGTCGTGGCGATCACCGACAGCGGCGGCGACATCGGCCGGGCCCTGCTCGCCGACCTGACCCGGTTGGGTCCGGTGCACCGCGACGCGGGCGGCGCGGAGCCCGCCCCGGACGGCGGCAGCCCCGGCGAGCTGATCCCCGAGCAGCGGGCGCTGCTCGACCGTCTCGCCAACGGCGAGACCATCGCCGCGGCCGCGGCGGCCGAGTTCCTGTCGCTGCGCACGGCCAACCGCCGCATCGCGCAGGCCCGCGCCACGCTGGGTGTGCGCACCACCCGCGAGGCCGTCCTGGCCTACCTGAGCCAACGCCACGGCTGACCTGCCCAGCCGCCGCGGTCCTGGCAGGCGCCGCACCGAACCGCGCAGCCGGCCGGATGGCTGCCAGCTGGCGCCCGGGTCTCGCGGTCGCACGTCAACTCCCGCTCGAGCGCGGACCGGAAGCCGGCGCCACGGGTCGCGGTCGCACGTCAGCTCCCGCTCAAGCGTTGACCTGAAGCCGGCGCCGCGCGCTCGCAATGGCACGTCAGCTCCCGCCCGAGCGTGGACCGGAACCCGGCGCCGCGGGTCGCGGTGGCATGTCAGCTCCCGCTCAAGCGCGGACCGGTCGTGGCCTCGTGCCGAGCGGGTCCCGCCACGATCGCCGTGATCTTGCGGAGCAGGGACTCGATCGTCTGCCCGGCCACGAACGCGTCGGCGCGGTCGTCGATCTCGTTGGCCGACTCCCAGTCCCATTGGCCGTGGCCGAGGGACATCACGAACCAGAGGCGGCCGTTGGCGGGGTGGAGGAACAGCGCGCACCGCCAGTGGTCGACCAGCAGGGTCATCGGCTGCGTGGGGCAGGTGACCAGGCAGGCGCAGCCGTTGGTGTTGTAGTCGGGCCGTTGGAAGCCCTGGTGGACCGGGCAGTGGCAGTCACAGAGCCGATCCTGCGGGTGGGTCATCGTCATCGGGCTCTCCGGTTGCGAACGTCGGCGAGGCGCTCAGAGCTGGGCGCACGACCGAGAATGCCGGCCCGCCGCCGGTGACGCGGCCGCGATGAGCCGACCTGTGGATAAGGCGCGCGTTGTGGAAAACCCGGGTCAGGGACGGCGGCGGTAGCGCCGTGAGACGTCTACGGGTCGGGTTGCGTCGATGAAGCGGGGGCCTTCGAGTTCGTCTGGACGGATCGCCGCCAGGGTGGTGGTCAGGCCCTCGATGATGCGTTCCGTCGCGCGCTGCGCCGAACCGGGCACGCCCGGGACCAGGTCGGACAGGTCGATCGGTGCGCCGAAGCGGACCTTGATGATCGGGCGGTGGATCATCGAGCGGGCCGCGCCGCGGACGATGCCCTTGAACGACGTCACGTAGGGCACCACCTCGTGTGAGCCCCACTGCGCGACCGGGACGACCGGGGCGCCGCTGGCGAACGCCAGCCGGGCCGCGCCGGTCTTGCCCCGCTCGGGCCACATCGTCGGGTCCAGGCCGATGCGGCCCTCCGGGTAGACCATCACCACCGAGCCCTCCTTGACCGCGTCGGCGGCGACCTGGAGGGCGTCGCCGACCGTCGCGGTGCGGCGGTCGACGCGGATGTGGCCGGCGGCGCGCATCACCCGGCCGACCACCGGCGCCCGGAACAGGCCGCCGGTCGCCATGATGCGCGGGGCGATCCGCCGGACGCGGGTCGCGGCGGTGAGCACGATTGGGTCGAAGGGGCTGATGTGGTTGGCGGCCAGGATCAGCGGGCCGTGGCGCAGTCCCTCGGGCACGTCGCCGCTGACCCGGACCCGGGCCAGGATCGGCATCAGGAAGCGGGCCAGCCATTGCAGGAACAGCCAGAACCGCGGCGGCCGCCACGTCGTGGCGGGCGCGGTCGGCGTCGGCTCGGCCCTCATCAGCAGATGATCATCCCACACCCGCCGGGTCAGCGTTCGAAGAGCCGCACCGCTTCGCCCGGGCGCCACAGCTGGATGACCATCTTGTCGACCTGCTCGTTGAGGCCCGTGTGGACGACCTCGCGCAGGTCGCAGCGGAACAGGTGCATGCCGGCCGGGTCGCCCTCGCCGACCACCGACTGGAAACGGTCGGGGTCGGTGACCACCTCGACGCGGCCGGAGACCTTCGACTCACCCGGCCACGACGCCGGGTCGTCGCCCGGGTCGACGGTGGCCGAGTGCAGCGCGAAGCGCGGGTCGCGCAGCAGGTCCTGCGCCTTGCGCGCCTGCCACATGCTGCCCAGCCACACGTCGTCGCCGGCGAAGATGGCCTCGATGCCGCTGATCCTGGGTGCGCCGTCGCGGCGGAGGGTGGCCAGCGTCTTGTGCTTGTTGGCGTCGAACGCCGCCCGCACCCGCGCCGCCAGCTCCGGGGCCTCCGCCGCGAAAACCGACCAGGACGCCATCTCAGCCCACGTCGCGCAGCTCGGCCAGGCGGGCCTCGATCTCGGCGAGCTCGGCCCGCAGCTTCTCCGCCTGCGACTCGGCCTCGGCCCGCTCCGACGACATGATCTGCTCGACCGCCTCGTGAACGCCGGGCACGTCGACCAGGGCGACCATCTTCAGTGCCTCGGCCGGCCGGATCACATAGGGCTTGGCCAGCGCCTTCGTGCCCTGCGCGGCCGCCACCGTCCACTCACCGTCGGCGTAGGCCAGCGTCACCGTCAGGCCCGCCGGGCCCTTGGGCTTGGCCGTCTTCGCGGCCCGCTTCACCGGGCGGGGTGCCTCCGTGGACTCCTCCACCGTGGACGTGCTCACCTTGATCTCCTCACGTGGTGCTGGAACAGGGGCGGGGGCCGTGGGCGGAAGCAGGCCCGGACCCGGTGGTGGCTCGGCGACCGGTGCCGGCGCCGCCTTGGCCGCGGCGGTCTTCGCGGGCGAGGCGGCCCGGCCGGCGCCGCGTGGCGCGACGGCCAGGTCGGTGGGGGAGAACGGCAGCTCGTCGCGGCCGAAGCGGACCACCACGAACTCGTCGGAAACGTCTGGATCGGTCAGCTCGATCACCTGGCCGGTCTGCCCCTCGATCTGGCCGGCCGCGGCCGTGAACACCACCTTGGGCTTGCGCCCGGCGGCGAGACCGTCGCGGATCGACGACAGCTCGTCGGTGGACAGACCGCGGACAGCGGTGCGCGCGGCGGCCATCAGGGAACCCCTCTCGTCCGTACACCTGTTTGATTTTGTGCAGGCTTTTCTTACCAGGCGGCTACGACAAAACCGAAACCGGCGCGCCGGACCGTCATGACCAGACCGCCGCGACCCGGGCCGCCTCGGCCGCGGCCTGCGCCCGCCCGGCCCGCGCCGACGGTGCCCGCGCCGCCAGGTCCAGCACGTTTCGGCCGATCGCCCGCCGCGCCGCCGGGTCGGGCGTGACCATCACCACCTGCGCGCCGGCCCGGCGCAGCGACGCGAGCTGCCGGTCGAGCCGATGGTGCCGACCGATCGCCCGGGCGATCGGCGCCAGCAGCACCACCCGGTCACAGCCGACGGCCAGGTCCACGTTGGTCGTCGAGCGGACACCACCGTCGACGTAACGCCGCCCGTCGATCGTCACCGGCGGCCACACACCCGGCACCGCGCAGCTCGCACCGACCGCGTCGATGATGCCGACCCCCGACTCGCGGGTGAACACCGCCGTCTCGCCACTGCCCGCGTCGACCGCCACGATCCGCAGGTCACGCTCCGGCCACTCGCTGGCCGGCAACCGCGCCGCGATCACCTCACGCCGGCGCGCCTCCGGCATCGTCGGGGCCCGCAACGCCATCGCACCGACGCGCGCGGCGGCCCGCACCGGATCGCGCGAGCGCGCCGACGCCCACACCCACTGCGCGATCGAGTTCCAGCCGAGCTTGGCGGTCGTGTCCGCCTCCGGCGGCAGGAGCTGACTGGCATAAAGATCTTCCACGGGTACGCCGGCCGCGATGCCCGTGCCCACGAACGAACCTGCCGACGTGCCGATCAGCACATCGGCGCTGACCAGGTCGATGCCGGCTTCGGCGAGGCCAGCCAGCATCCCGAACTCCCACGCGATCCCGGTGACGCCGCCACCGCCACAGACCAGCGCCCTACCGCCCATGCGCACCTCCGCTGAAAGTGCCACACAGGCTACGGCCTAGATGGCCGTGAAGACGACCGCCAATTCGCGCGGCGGCCGGCTCGCGAAATTTTTGGAAACTGCCGCCGTGTGTCGGTGAACCCTTGGCCGCCCACCCGGTACCCATTCCCGTGACACTCAGAACCTGGATGCGCCTGGCCGTGCTCGCCTGGCTCTTTGTTCGATGGCGGGCCGGCCCCCACCAACCGGCCCGACACCGTTCATTCCGCGCTGCCGGCACTCCATCGATCCATGGCTGCGTAGGCGGGTTCCCACTGGCTCTTGTATGCCAGCCGTGCCGGCTCGGGCAGTGGGGCGAGCATCTTCGCGACGACCTGCTCGTCCGCGCCGTCCAGCAGCCAGGGCAGGATCTGAGCGGCGTCCGCGCCGACCAGCCTTCCGTTGACCTGGCCGAAGTGCAGCCACTGCTGCTCGGTGACGATCTCCTGCATCAACGGCAGCGCCTCGGTCTCCTCGTGTTTCAGATGCCCGCTCAGCCCTGCGGCGAGGGCGTCGGTGAGCCCGCCGAGCCGCTCCGGCCCGGCCTCCGGGTCGACCAGCGCGGCGTCGATCGCGTCCAGGAGCGGGTCGATGGCGTCGTGCTCGGCCTCCATCGCGTCCAGCAGCGCCAGGTCGTCGGGGCGGTTGGCGGCGGTCGTGCGCATCTGCGGCCACAGCGCCTCGTCCTCGGCGGTGTGGTGCAGGTGCAGGGCCTTCTTGAACAACGCCCAGCCGGCGGCGTTGCGCAGGACCCGCCGCGGGTCGTCGTCGGCCCGGGCCGTGGCGCGGGCGATCAGTTCCAGGTCGCGGCGCAGCGCGGCGTGTGCGGCATACATGGCGGTCATGTCGAGCTTGCTCATGGGTTTCTCCTCAGATCACGAGCCGTAGGGGCCGAAGCGTCCCCAGGCGACAAACACGGTCAGCGCGAGCAGCACGGCGGTGACGCCCACGCCGGCCGGTTCGCGACGCCGGACGTGCACGGCGGCCGCCAGCGCCATCAGCACTGCCAGGCCGGTCGCGGCCAGGGGTGCCAGCACCGGCACGACGAGGCCGATCCCGCCGGCCACCTCCGGCACGCCGATGAACCGCACGGTGGGTGCGGAGAAGTCGTCCACCCACGCATACCGGCCGGCGAGCTGCTCTTTCGACTGCACGAGCTTCGACAGGCCGGACGCGACGAACATCGCCGCGAGGAGGGCCTGCACCACCCACAGGACGACGTTCACCCGGCGAAAACGCCGAGTTGGCGCAGTTGGGCCAGCACGTCGACGACGCCCCAGATCTCGACGATCCGGCCGTCAGCGAAGCGCACGATGAAGATCTCGTCGTATTCGACGTGTCGGCCGGTCGCCGGGATGCCGCGATACTCGCCCTGGTGGGTGCCGGTGACCGTCTGCCGATACACGACCTTGTCGCCCTCGACGATGACGTCCTCCGTGCTGACGTGCACGTCCGGGAAGGCGCGCAGCAGCACCGTCCACACCCGCTTCATCGCCTCCTGGCCGCCCACGCCCATGGGCACCGGCGCGTGGAAGATCACGTCGGGGTCGACGACCTCGTCGATCGTCTTCGCGTTCAGGTCGAAGTCGCGGCTGTTGACGGCGTTGTGGAAGCGGCTATACACCGCTGTGTTCTGTTCACTCATACCCAGGCGACGAGCCGGGGCGTGCCGAGGGGACAGGCCCGGGTCAGAGATCTTCGAGGCGCCGGGTCAGGAACCGCCGCTCGGGGGTCGAGGCCGCCAGTTCCAGGGCGCGGCGATACGCGGCCCGCGCCTCGCCGGGTCGGTCGAGCCGGCGCAGAAACTCCCCGCGGGTCGAGTGGAAGTAGAGATAGCCGTCCAGGTCGAGAGCGTCGACGGCGCGCAGCGCCGCGGCCGGGTCGCCGGCCTGCGCGACCGCGACCGCCCGGTTGAGCTCGACCACGGGGGAGCCGGTGAGCGCGACCAGCCGCCCATACATGTCAGCGACCCGCGGCCAGTCGATCCGCTCCCGGGTCTGCAGCGACGCGATCATGGCCTGCACCACGTAGGGGCCGCGGCCGCCGAGGGTGATCGCCCGGTCCAGCACCGCCCGGCCCGCCTCGATCTGCTCGGTGTCCCACAGCGTGCGGTCCTGGTCCTCCAGCAGCACCAGGTCGTCGCCGGCGAAGCGGGCCCGCCGACGGGCGTGGTGGATCATCATCAGCGCCAGCAGCCCGTGCGCCTCGGGCTCGTCGGGCATCAGCGCGGCCAGCACCCGGCCCAGGCTGATCGCCTCAGCGCCGAGGTCGACCCGGCCCCGATAGCCCTCGTTGTAGATCAGGTAGAGCACGGCGAGCACCGCGTCGAGGCGCTCCGGCAGCAGGTGCGCGCCCGGCACCGCGAACGGGATCCCGGTCGTCTTGATCTTCGTCTTGGCGCGGGTCAGGCGCCTTTTCATCGTCTCCTCGGAGACCAGGAACGCTCGCGCGATCTCGGCGGTCTCCAACCCACCCAGGGCCCGCAGCGTCAGTGCCACCTGGCCCTCCAGCGGCAGGGCCGGGTGGCAGCAGGTGAAGATCAGCTCCAGCCGCTCGTCCTTGAACACGGTGTCGTCGACCTCCTCCGTGGTGGTGGCCTCGGGCACCGGCAGCAGCCGGATCTTCTCGGCCAGGGTGCGGTCCCGGCGGATCCGGTCGATCGCCCGGTTGCGGCCCGTCGTCACCAACCACGCACCCGGATTGTCCGGCATCCCCGACGCGGGCCACCGCTGTGCCGCGATCGCGAATGCCTCCTGCGCGGCGTCCTCGGCCCGGTCGAAGTCGCCCAGATACCCGACCAGGGAGGCCAGCACCCGGCCCCACTCGTCTCGGAAGACCTGCTCCAGCACGGTCAGCGCCGCACCACCGGGCGGACCTCGACCACACCACCCATGCGGGCGGCGGGGACCCGAGCGGCCATCTCGAGCGCCTCGTCGAGGTTGTCCGCCTCGATCAGGCAGATGCCGCCCAGCACCTCCTTGGTGTCGGCGAACGGGCCGTCGGTCATCAGCATCTTCCCGCCGACCACCCGGACGCTCGTCGCGTTCTCCACGGACTCGAGCTGTGCCGCCTGGACGCAGCGGGGGTCGTCCTCGATCGTCTCGTACTCGGCGATCAACGCCACGCGTTCGGCGTCGGACAGGGCCTCGCCATAGCCGCGCTCCGCGTAGATCATCAGGGCGTACTGCATCGCTTACCTCCGGGATCGGCGGGCTCTCACCAGCACGACGAACGAGCAGGGCCGCGGGGGACAGTCCCCTCCGCACCATTTCAACGCGGTCCGGGCCCGCACCACCAGTTGATCATGCCGTGGGGCAGGGGAGGGGTCTCATTACAGTTGATACGCATGGGGAACGAGGGAGACGTGCGGGCGTGGCTGCGGGAGCGCGGCGCGCAGGCGATTCCGCATCCCGGCGGCACGTTGTACGCGCATCTGTCGCGGGTGTGCGAGCGGCTCGGCGCGCTCGGTGTCGACGCGGACGTGCGGGTGGCCGGTCTCGCGCACGCCGCCTACGGGACCGACGGGTTCGACGTGGTCCTGCTGGATGCCGCCGACCGTGCGCCGCTGCGGGAGTTGGTCGGTGCTCGCGCCGAGGAGCTCATCTACCTCTACGGGGGCTGTGATCGGGGCCGCACGTGGAAGCGGCTGGCGCAGACCCGGGAGGTGTGGAGCCGGTTCACGGGTGAGTGCGCCGCGCCCGATGAGGCGACGGTGCGAGGGTTCATCGACCTGAGCATCGTCAACGAGCTTGACGTCGTCGAGCAGGATCCGACGATCGGGGATCGCTTCGGCGACTACTTCCGGGCCGTGTTCCACTCGTGGGAGGGGATCGCGTCCACATCGGTCAGTGAGGAAGCACGTCGGGTGCTGGCGACCGCGTGACGGCTCGACGCTGCCAGCTACCGACAGTTGCGGGAGAAGCACGCTGGCGACGGCGAAGCGGTGCGCGCCGAGGTGCTGAGCAAGGGCGCGGCCATCGGCCGTTGTTCCACGACCGCCGGGCGCCGCGCCGCCGGGCGGGCGGGCGCTCCAGCAGCCGGCCCAACCCGGCGCGGTCTGCTCCGATCCGGCCGAGGCGATTGGGCCCCGCAGGTCCGCTGTGTATCTGCCCAGCAGTTCGGGGCCGTCCGGACATCGTGGGCTGGAGCCGCCGCCCGTGGCGGGCCCGGCGCGCCACGGGAGCATGTCCACAAGGTCCGATTCAGGATGGTCGCGCCACATAACCCGTTTTAGCGTCGGCCGAGAACCCGCACGCGCGGTAGAACCCGTGTGTCGCCGGATCCCGCGACCCGGTCATCAGCATCACCTTGTAGCAGCCGGCGTCCCAGGCGGCCCGCAACGTCCCGGCCATGATCTGGCGGCCCAGGCCGGTGCCACGGTGGGCGGCGTCGACGACGACGTTCTCGATCACGGCGTAGGGCGACGCGGAACGGGTGAGGTTCGGGATCACGTTCAGGTAGGTCGTCGCGACGACCGCGCCGGACATGTCGAGGACGAACAGGTGCAGCGCTGGCGACGCCAGGATCGTCTGGAACACCGACGAGCCGCCGACCGGTGGATCCGAAGGGTGCAACTGCCGGTAGAGGGCCATGATCGGTGCGAAGTCGTCGGGGCCGGCCACACGGAACATGTCAGGACACCCCGCCGATTACCGGTTGTTCGATAATGTACATTATGTAAACCTGTGGGTGTCGGGCACGGGAAACAGCTTCCCCCATGTCACAGCCGCGCGGGCCGTCTCGTCTCGAGTTTCAGATGGGCAGGCTCAAGGAAGGTGACAGATCATGCGAGTTTTCGTGGCGGGCGGCGCCGGGGTCCTCGGACAGCGGCTCGTGCCCCAGCTCGTGGCGCGCGGCCATCAGGTGACGGCGACCACCACCAACGCGGCCAAGGTCGGCGCGATCGAACGGCTGGGTGCTGACGGGGTCGTGATGGACGCGCTCGACGCCGCCGCCGTCGGTGAAGCGGTCGCCAAGGCCCAACCCGACGCGATCGTGCACCAGATGACCGGGCTGAGCCGCACTCACGGGGGCAAGCCCGACCTGAAGCACTTCGACCGCTGGTCGCGGCCGACGATCCGCCTTCGCACCGAGGGCACCGACCACCTGCTCGCCGCGGCCCAGGCGACCGGCGTGCCGCACTTCGTCGCGCAGGGGTACGCCAACTGGAACGGGCAGCGCTCCGGCGGCTGGGTCAAGACCGAGCAGGATCCGCTGGAGTTGCATGAGGGCACGGCCGCGTACACCGGGATGATGGCCTTGAAGCACGTCGAAGACGTGGTGGTCGGCGCCGGCGGTGCGGTGATGCGCTACGGCGGGCTCTACGGGCCCGGCGCCACCGACGACCAGGTCGAGCTGATCCGCAAGCGGCAGTTCCCGCTCGTCGGCCAGGGCACCGGGTACGCGTCGTGGATCCACCTCGACGACGCCGCCAGCGCCACCGTCCTCGCGCTCGAGCAGCACGCCACCGGGGTGTTCAACATCGTCGACGACGAGCCGGCCCCGGCGAACCAGTGGCTGCCCTACCTGGCCGAGTGCGCGGGCGCCAAACCGCCGATGCGGATCCCGGTCTGGTTGGCCCGCCTGCTCGCCGGTGAGGTCGTGGTGCGGATGATGACCGAGGGCCGGGCCTTCTCCAACGCCAAGGCCAAGCGCGAGCTCGGCTGGGAACCGCGCTACCCGTCGTGGCGGCTGGGGTTCAAAGAGGAGCTGACGTGACCACCCGCACCGACGAGTTCGAAGAGCTGCGGCCGCTGCTGTTCTCGATCGCCTACCGGATCCTGGGCAGCGTCACCGAGGCCGAAGACGCCGTCCAGGAGTCCTGGCTGCGCTACCAGGCCTACCCCGGCGAGCCCGCCGAGCCCAAGGCGTTCCTGTCGGCCGTGGTCACCCGGATCTCGATCGACGTGCTGCGGTCGGCGCGGGTGCGGCGGGAGGCGTACGTCGGCCGGTGGTTCCCGGAGCCGCTGCTGACCGACCCCTACCAGGACCCGGAGCGCTCGGCCGAGCTCGCTGACTCGCTGTCGACGGCGGCTCTGCTGCTGCTGGAGCGGCTCAGCCCGCTCGAACGAGCCGTTTTCGTGCTCCGTGACGTGTTCGCCTTCGACTTCCCGGAGATCGCGGCCGCCGTGGAGCGGTCGGAGGCGGCATGCCGGCAGCTCGCCGTCCGGGCGCGCCGGCACATGGACGAGGGCCGGCCCCGGTTCGCCGCCGACCGCGCGGAGCGGGAACACCTCGCCGAACGGTTCTTCGACGCCTTCCGGGAAGGTGACGTCGACGGGCTGCGGGACCTGCTCGCCGCCGACGCGCAACTGGTCGGCGACAGCGGCGGCAAGGCACCCCTGTGGGGCAACGGCATCTTCGGCGCGGCGAACGTCGCGCGGGCACTGACCTCTCTGAGCGAGCCGTTCACCCGCATCGGCGGGGTGTTCGAGCCGCACGAGGTCAACGGGCAGCCGGGCGCGATCTTCCGGGACCGCGACGGGAAGGTCGTCAACACCTGGACGCTCGACATCGCCGACGGGCGGATCCAGACGATCCGTGCGGTGCTCAACCCCGACAAGCTCGGCCACGTCGGCCCGGTCGCCGACGCGTGGGCGGTCATCAGGGAGACGAACCGGGCCCGGACCGCTCCCCCGCTCCCCTCATGATCACTGCAGGGGGAGGTCGATGACCAACGGTCGGTGGTCGGAGACCGCCACCGCCGGCGTCGACGCGGTCGCGTCCCACGGCCGCCGACCCCAGCCGCGCGGGTCGGCGAGCACGTGGTCGAGTTGCACCCGCGGCGCCGACGACGGGAACGTCGCCAGCCGGCCCAGCGGCCGCCACCCCGAGCCGACCGAGGCGGGGCCGGCGGGCAGGTTGAGGTCGCCGAGCAGCAGCCGGGGCGCCGGCATGCTGCGCATGACGCGGACCACGCGGCGGAGCTGCCACAGGTTCCAGCCGGGCACGAACGACAGGTGGGTGGCGCCGACCGTGAGCAGGCCCATCGGGGTTTCCACCACGGCCACGAGCAGCACCCGCGGCTCGTCGCGCAGCAGCATCGGCCTCCCGCGGCCGCCGGGGCCCAGCGCGTAGATCGGGCCGGGCACCGGTGACGGGGACAGCCGCACCGTCCGCCACGACCGCACGGGATAGCGGCTGACCAGGCCGATGCCGTAGTTGGGCTGATCAGCGCCGTCGTCGTCGAACGCCAGCGGCCGGTAGCTCTCCCCCGGCGTGCCGACCACGGCCGCCACGAACCGGTGCGCGACCGCGCCGGTCGCCTCGGCGGCGAGTGTGGTCAGGTCGAGCGAGCCGGAGCGCGGCTGGAGCCGGTCGACCTCCTGGAGGGCGAGCAGGTCGGCGTCGATGGTCGCCACGGACTCGACGAACCGCTTCTGGTCGACGATCCCGTCGTCGATGGACCGGCCGTGTAGGACGTTGAAGGTCGCCAACCGCACCTATGCACCCTACGGGGAATGTGACAGGGTGGCCGCGTGATCTTCAAGCTGTTCGTCTGCCTGGCGCTGGCGTTCATCCTGATCGGGATGGCCGGCCTCTACGTGCGGCGCTCGCGCGACCGCTGACGGTCCGGGGTGGACGACCATAGGTAAGGATGCCCTTAGTAGGCTCTCCGGTGTGAGCAGCGCGAAGGCGGAGCCCGACCCGTCGAGCACCTCGCGATGGCTCGCCCGCCACCGCCCCGATCTGCATGCCGCCTACCTGCGGGAACTGCCCGGCGCGCGCGACGAGATCCAGCGCCGGCTCGCCGACGCCATCAACCGCGAACACATCATCGGGTACGCGACCTCCGCCCGGTTCGCCGCCGAGCTCGAGAACAGCGTCGCCAACCTCGCCCTGGCCCGCGCCAACCAGCCCGCCCCCGACGGCGGCCCGCCGGCCCTGACCCGCCCGGTGCCGCCCAACTGGGAGCAACTCGTCGTCGACGGGCACCCGCTGCACCCGGGCTGCCGCACCCGGACGGGCCTGACCACCGCTGACGTCCTGGCCTACGCCCCCGAGCACCACACGACCGTCGACCTCGTCCAGGTGGAGGTGCCGGCCGACCGCTGGCACACCACCGGCGCCGGCCTGCCCCCGCTGCTGCACCTGCACCCCTGGCAGGCCGCCCGCGTGCTGCCCGAGCACCCGGAGCTGCGCCCGGTCGGCACCCGCAGCGCCCGGCCACTGATGTCGCTGCGCACCCTCGCCCCGCTCGACGACCCGAGCCTGCACCTCAAGACCGCCGTCGACGTGCAGATGACCAGCGCCGTGCGCACCGTCTCCCCGGCCGCCCTCACCAACGGCCCGACCCTCACCGCGTTCCTGGCAAGCCTTCAAAGCCCGCTGACCGTGCTACGCGAACTCGCCGGCGGCGCCGTGCGCACCGAGGACGGCCAGCCCGACCGCCGCCTGGCCGTCATCCACCGCCAGGCCCCACCGGCACACGCGATCCCGGTGGCGGCCCTGTCCGCGCCCTCACCGGCCGACGGCGCGCCGCTCGCGTGCGAAGCGATCAAAAGCGGCTACGGCGGCGACCCACGAGAGTTCCTGACCGACCTCACGAACGTCCTGGTCACCGGACCAAACCAACTCCTCGACCTCGGCATCGGCCTCGAAGCACACGGCCAGAACACCCTGGTCACCCTCGCCGGTGGACGCCCCGACCGGCTCTACTACCGCGACGTCGGCGGCATCCGCGTCGACCCCGCCGTGCTGCGCCGCAAGGGCATCGCACCGCCACCGCTGCACGGCGACCTCACCTCCGCCGACCCCGACGAGCCGGAGACCACCCTGCACGCCGCCCTCACGGTCGTCCTCGGCCAACTCGTCACCACCCTGGCCGGCGCGACCGGCACCCCGCCCGCGGAGCTGTGGGCCGCCTGCGCCCGCACCGCCGGCGACCGGCTCACCCGACGCGACACCCTCCCGATCAAGGCGACCACCACCATGCGCCTCGCCGCCGACCCGCTCGAACCCCGCTGGGCCTACATCCCGAACCCGCTGACGGACCGCCAGTGAGCCTCGACAACGCCGCCCGGCACACCGCCGAGAACCTCAACCGCGTCGCACCCACCCTCGTCGCACCGTTCCGGGCCGCCCTGCCGCGCGCCGCCGCCACCGTCGCCCGTCGCCTCGCCGGCGCCCTCTACCGGGAGGACATCGGCGACGCCCGGGAACGGTTCGCCGGCATCGGCCGCCGCCACGGCTTCGACCGCATCGAGATCGACAAGCTCGGCGACGAACCGCTCACCGACCTGCTGCCACCCGGCGCCCACGGGCTCGCCGAGGAGCTGACGAACGCCACGGTCAACCTCGCCCTCGCGTACGCCCGCCCGAAACCGGACAGCCCCGGCCCGGATCCCGACGCCCGCGCCCTGGAATACGAGCGCGTCGCGATCGACGGGCACAACCTGCACCCGTGCGGCCGCACCCGGCTCGGCTGGGACACCGCCGACACGCTGCGCCACGACGTCGAGGCGGGCACCACCACGATCGTGTTCGTCCGGGCGCACCCCGACCTGCTGATCGGCGACGACCTCGGCGCGACCCTCGCCGACCTCTACCCGCAGGCGGGACGCGGCATCCCGGTCCATCAGTGGCAGCGCGACACCGTCCTGCGGCACCGCTACGCCGACCTCTACGCGTCCGGCGCGCTCAAAGACGTCGACGGGTCCATCGAGGCCGCACCCACCGCCGCGGTCCGCACGCTGCTCCTGCCGCCGGATCACGACGGCCACCGCCGCTACCTCAAACTGTCCCTCGACATCCAGGTCACCAGCACCCGGCGCAGTATCTCCACCGCCAGCACCCGCAACGGGCCGGCCATCTCCGCCCTGCTGCACCGCCTCCTGGAAGACGACCCCACCGTCATCCTGCTCGCCGAGACCGCCGGCACCGCCCTGGCCGCCGGCACCGGACGCGACGGCTCCGCGATCCTGCGCGACGGCCTCGACAGCCACCTCGCACCCGGCGAGACCGCCATCCCCGGCGGCGGCCTCACCGCCGGCGACACCCTCGACCACCTGGTCGGACCCGGAGCGGGGACAGCTCTCCGCTTCGTCGCCGACTACGCCCGGCTGCTGCTGCCACCCGTCGTCGGCCTCGCCGCCCGGCACGGCATCGCCCTCGAGGCCCACCTCCAGAACTGCCTGCCCACCTTCGTCGACGGCCGACCACACCGGATCGCGTTCCGCGACTTCGCCGGCCTGCGCCTCTACCTGCCCAGGCTGGCCGACCCGCCACCGCTGTGGCCCGGCTCCGTCGTCGCCACCGACGACGTCGACGTGATGCGCGCCAAGCTCGGCTACACCGCCCTCCAGGCCCACCTCGGCGAGCTCATCGTGCGGCTCACCCGCTCACACGACCTCGACGAGGACCGCGCCTGGCGGGCCGTCCGCGACGCCCTCGACGAGGCCTACGAGCCGCTGCGCGCCGACCCCGCCAGCGCCGAGGCGGCGAAGGCTGACCACGCCGCCCTAACCGCCCGGATGGTCCCGCACAAGGCCCTCGTCCGGATGCGGCTGGCCGGCGCCGGCGACCGCTACGTACCCGTGCACAATCCGCTCCATGGTCCCTGAGCCGGTCAGAGCCGCACTGAGCCAAGCGCAGCGGCCCGTCTGCGCCTACGTCTACGACCCGCGCGTCGCCGTGGACCGGATCACCGCCATCCGCGCCGCCCTCCCGGCAGGAACGCGAGTCCTCTACGCCGTCAAAGCCAACGGCAACCCCAACCTGCTGCGCGCCATCGCCGCGCACGCCGACGGCCTCGAGGTCGCCTCAGGGGGTGAACTCGCCCTGGCGCTCGCCGCCAACGCGAAAGAGATCGCCTTCGCCGGCCCCGCCAAGACCGACGCCGAACTCGATGCCGCCGTCGACGCCCAAGCGATGATCCACGTGGAGAGCGCCCACGAGGCCCGCCGCCTCCTCCACCTGGCCGCCGGCCGCCCCGTCCGGGCCGCGCTGAGGGTCAACCGCACCGCCGAGACACCCAGCGGCTCCCACCGGATGACCGGCACGCCGACCCCGTTCGGGATAGGCGAAGACGACCTCGACACGGTGCCCCGCGAGCTGAACCCCACCGGCTTCCACCTGCACGCCGTCTCCAACAACCTCGACGCCGCCGCACACGCCCGGTTCATCGACGACGCCGTCGCCTGGTCCGTCACCAACGCCGAGCGCCTGGGCATCCCGCTGCGCTACGTCAACGCCGGCGGCGGCTTCGGCATCGACTACACCGGCGACGCCCACTTCGACCTCGACCAGCTCCACATCAGGAAACCCCCAAACGGGGTGACCCTCACCGTCGAACCCGGCCGCTTTATCGCCGCCGACGCCGGCTGGTACGCCACCGAAGTGATCGACCTCAAACGCAACCACGGCCGCTGGTTCGCCGTCCTGCGCGGCGGCACCCACCACTTCCGGCTACCCGCCGCCTGGGGCTACAGCCACCCGTTCACCGTGCTGCCGGTCGAGCACTGGCCCCACCCGTACACCCGTCCGGAGGTTTCCGATGTTCCGGTCGACGCCACCGGCGAGCTGTGCACCCCCCGTGACGTGCTCACCCGCGGCCAGCATGTCGAGCGCCTGCGGGTCGGCGACGTGCTCGTCTTCGCCCGGACCGGCGCCTACGGGTGGGACATCTCGCACCACGAGTTCCTGCGCCACCCGCACCCGGAGGTGTTGACCGTCGGAGGCGTGGGTTAGCGTCGGCCCGTGACGCCAACCATCGCGCGCGCCGGCCGCCGGGTCCACACCGGACGCCGCCTCGGCCAGGTGATCGGCCGCAAGCCCACCGGCGTCACCGCCGGGCAGTGGAACACCGCCGGCTCCGTCGTCCTCGACTACCTCGTGACCGACGCCGCCACCGACCGGCCCGAGTTCGCGCTGCTGTTCACCGACGACACCGCCGGCGGCGCCGCACGCGTCACCCGGATGACCACCGCGGTCTGCGACGCCGTCGGCCTGCCCCTGATCCGCATCGGCTCACCGACCCTGACCGCGGCACACCACGGCGACCAGATCATGGGGTACGTCCTGGACGCGCGCGAGTTCGGCGTGGACTACCGCGACATCGTCGGCCGCCTCCCCGACGGCCGCACCGGCTACGTCAACGACCTGTCCTCGGTCGCCCGCGCCGCCGCCGTCGACGCCTACAGCGCCCGCGAGGTCTTCGACCCGATCATCCGCGGCATCCGGGTCCGCTGGGCCGGCGGCCCCGCCGAGGGCTGGGCCTGGCTACAGCTCCGCGAAGGCGGCTACGTCTTCGAACGCGTCCGCCTCGCCGAGCACCGCACCACCTGCGGCGTCCCCGCCGACCGGCTCGCCGAAGACCTCGCCGGCGCTGCCATCGGGCAGCGCCTCAAGGTCCGCGACAGCGCCGAACCCGACCTCGTTGACCACGCGACCATCGAGGCCGGGCTCCGCGACCTGTCCGCCCGCCGCGCCGAACTCCTCGACGGGTTCCCCTACGAGCACCTGCTCGCGGATCAGCCCGCCGCCCGGTAGGCGGTGCCCATCGGCGTCAACTGGCCGCTCTCCTTGTAGAGGCCGGTGTGGCTGTCCGACGTCGACGGCAGCCCGAACCAGGAATACCGCTCCACGTAGGACAGGCCCTGGAGCATGTCCGTCGCCCCGTTGATGAACGCCACCTGCTGCGCGTCCGTCGGGTAGTGCGCACCCGAGCCGTCGAACCGGATCAGCGCGAACTCGGTCAGCCAGATCGGCAGCTTGTATTTCGCGTACACCTGCTGGATGTAGCCCTTGAGCTGCCCCACGGCCGCCGACGAGAAGTCACCCCCGTACCAGTGCAGGGTGATGAAGTCGACCCGGTAGCCCTTCTGCTTCGCGCCCTTCATGAACTCGTCGAGCCACTTGCCGGTGTCAGCGGCGCCGAACGCGACCGACGGGCTGCCCAGCCGCATCCCGGTCGCCTGGAGCTTCGGCCACAGCTCCAACGCCTTCGCCGGCGTCATGTTGGCCTGACCCGCCATGTCCGGCTCGTTGAAACCGAGCAGCGTGTCACCCTCGCGCTTGGCCTGCGCGATCGTCGAGTCGGTCGCGTTGGCCGTGCCCCAGATCATCGGCACGAACTCGACACCCGACGCCGGCATCCGGTCGTTGTTGGAACCCCAGTTGTAGTACCAGGACGCGCCGACCGCCTTCAGGCCCGCGTTCACCGCCGGGAAATCCCACACCGCGGCACCCTTCTTCGCCGTCTTGCGGGTCGGCGGCAACGGCGCCACCGGCTTCTTCGTCGTCTTCTTCGGGGTCGGTGTCGCGGTGGGGGACGCCGGCGGCGCCGTCGTCGGTGCCGGATCTGCCGAGGGTACGAGCGACGGGGCCCCCGAGACCGCAGGAGGCAACACGGCCGCGGCGGGCACCGCGTCACCATCGCGCACGACCCCGAACGTGACCACCGCGGCGGTCGCCACCGCGACCGTGGCCGCGGCGGCCGCGATCGGCTTGCTGATCACGAACCCGTGCAGCAGCTTCGTCAGCCACGCCGTCTTGCCGGCGGCGCCCGTGCTCGCGGCTGTGGCCGTCGTGCCCGTGGCGCCCGGTAGCGCGGCCGCGCCGGTCGCGGTCGTGGCGGTGTTCCAGCCCGCACCCGCCGCGGCGCCGACGACGCCACCGGCGGACGTGCCGCCGGCGGCCATCGCCGCCGCCAACCCGGCCACCGGTGCGACCAGGCCCACGCCGGCCAGCAGCCGCTCGGCGGCCACCAGCTGCGTCCAACTCGACCCGCAGTGCGGGCAGTCGCGCGCGTGCCGGGCCAGCCGCTTGCGCCACAGCGCGTCCGGGCGCCCCGACCAGCCGGCGACCACCGCGTTGAGTTCCTCGCAGCGGGGCCGGGCGTGCAGGGCCCGCACCAGCACCCGGGCGGAGTCGAGCCGCTCCTTCATCCGCTGCACGCGTACGGCGGCATGCTGGTTGGTCAGCCCCAGCGACTGTGCCAGCTCATCGCGGGTCAGCTCGCCCGACGACTCCAGCCACCACAGCGACAGCAGCTCCCGGTCGTCCGGGTCGAGCCACCGGGTCGCCTCGGCCACCTCGCGCCGCTGCCCCGACAGCTCCAGCCTCAGGATCGTCAACTCGGCGAAGTCGGCGCCCGGGTCGGTGAGGTTGTAGTCGTCGGCGGGATAGCCGAGGTGACCGGCCTGCCGCGCCCGGTAGGGGTCCGCCTGCCGGTCGCGTACCTGCCGCACCGCGATCGCGACCAACCACGCCCGGAAGCTCGCCGGGTCGCGCAGCTGACGCAGGCCGGTCACACAGCGCAGCATCGTCTCCTGCACGACGTCGTCGACATCGGCGTGCCCGTCGAGCGCGCGACCGACCACGTTGTAGACCAGCGGCAGATACTCGGCGACCAGCCGGTCGACCGCCCGCGGATCACCGTCGCGAGCAGCGACGACCAACGCCTGCTCGTACCCTTCGCGCATCGCACCTCTCCTTGAAGCCGCCCCATCGTGGCGCACAGGAGACGACCGGGGCGAGCGCCGGATAACAGTTTTAAGGCGCACCTAGAACTTCCCGACCGGCCCCCTAGCGCCATCGGCGCTGACTTGCCCTTGCGACTGGCCGCACTACCCGTAAGGCGTCCTAGGATGCAAGAAGTGCAGCGAGGGTTTCCGTGGCCCGGCTGTTGGGGGCGTCGTGCCAGGTGCCGGCGATGTCCACCGCGGCCACGCGGCCGGTCGCCAGGACCCGCTGGACGGCCTCCAGCACATCTCCGGTGGACGGGCCACCCGGTGCCGGGAAGCGCAGGCCGGGCAGCTCGGCGGAGTCGATCACGTCGACGTCGACATGCAGCACCAGCGGGCCGTCCGGCAGCGCCAGCGCGTCCACCGGCTGCCGGACCAGGCCGCTGGTGGCCAGGTAGGCGACCTCGGCCGGGTCCAGGTCACGCCCGTCGACGAGAACGGCCCGCTCGATCGGAAGCGGCCGCAGCCCGAGTGGCCCGGCGAGCAGGTCGGGGTGCGCACCGAGGGCCAACCGCAACGACAGGCCGCCGAGGTAGCCCGAGGTCGTGGTCTCCAGCGTGTGCACGTCGCCGTGCGCGTCGAACCACAGCAGCCCGGGGTCGAGCCCGGCCCGCTGGAGGCCGGCGATCGTGCCCAGCGCGACCAGGCAGTCGCCCGAGACGACGGTCGGCACCGCACCGGCCTTTGCGTCCTCGGCCACGACGGCCGCGACCGCACCGGTCAGGGAGGCGAGCCGCTCCCAGATGGTCCCGTCCGGAAACTCCGGCTCCACGGTCACACTCGCGCCCGGCAACACGAGGCTGTCATCAGCCAACCGCTCGTCATGGTGGTAGGGCACCCGAAAGATCGTCACGCCGCAGGCTAGCTTCCCGCCCACGGCGGCGCGAAGTGGCTCAGGTATGCGCACGCCCGCGGAAGTGGATCGCCCCAATACTGATGCGGCATCCGGTGGACGTGCCCGGCGCAGAACTCGGCGAGGTCGACCGTGAGCGCGACGCGCTCCACCGGCCGACCCTCGAAGTCCTCGTTGACCTGCACCAGCAACGGCTCCGCATGCCAACCCGAGGCGTCGAACGCCCAGCCGTCCCAGCTGGCGTAGACGTGGAACGGATACCGGTCGCCATCGAGCAGCAGCGCCACCAGCCCGATCGACCGCTCCGGATAGGCGTCCCGGCACACCCAGGCAAGGATGTGGCACGCGCCGGCGGCGAAGAACGCCTGATCGGGCCGCTCCCACGAGACGCGCTGGTCCGACCGCTCCAGGGCCGTCCGGCGGAACGCTCCCGCCGCCCGGATCAGCGCCGCTTCCAGGGCTCGGCGCGGATCGCCCGCAGCGCCTCGCGCCGGGTCTGGCCGCGCAACGTGTCGACGAACAGGCGGCCGGCCAGGTGGTCGGTCTCGTGCTGGAAAGCCCGGGCCAGGAACCCGCTGCCGGACACCGTGAGCGGCTCACCGTGCTGGTCGAAGCCGGTCACCGTGGCGTGCATGGCCCGCGGCGTCGGGAAGTAGAGCTCCGGAATGGACAGGCAGCCCTCGTCACCGTCCTGCAGCTCCTCGGAGACCGTAAGAGTCGGATTGACCACATGACCCTGCTGGCCCTCGGCGTCGTAGACGAACACCCGGGCGCTGACGCCGATCTGGTTGGCGGCCACGCCGGCCCGGCCGGGCTCACCGAGCAACGTGTCCATCAGGTCCGTGACCAGCGACCGCAGTTCCGCGTCGAAGCTGCGCACGGGGTCACACTCGGCCCGCAGCACCGCGTCGCCGAGCAGCCGGATAGGACGGACGGTCATGGAGCCGACCCTACCGGTCCCCCGCCGCCGGTTTGATCTACGGACCCGGGCACACCCCCTACGGCGTCCTAGGACGATGATTCGGCCAGCGAATCGGGCGGCGCTCCGGTTGGATGGACGGCATGGCGGAGATCGTGCTGGTCCGGCACGGGCAGACCGAGTGGAGCCGGACCGGCCAGCACACCTCGTACACCGATATCGACCTGACCGCCGACGGCGAGCAACAGGCCCGCGAGATCGGCGCCCGACTCGCTGGGCGGCCGTTCGCCGCCGTGATCAGCAGCCCGCGCCGCCGGGCGCTGCGCACCGCGGAGATCGCCGGCCTGCGGGTCACCGAGGTCGACGACGACCTGGCCGAGTGGAACTACGGCCGCTACGAGGGGATCACCTCAGCGAAGATCCACGAAGACCACGACCCGATCTGGTCCCTGTGGACCGACGGCGCGCCCGGCGGCGAGACGCCCGCGCAGGTCGGCGTGCGGGTCGACCGGCTGCTCGCCAAGGCGGCCAAGCTGCTCGACGAGGGTGACGTCGCGCTGGTCGGCCACGGCCACTGCCTGCGGGTCGTCGGGGCGCGCTGGATCGGGCTGGGCACCGAGGGCGGTGGGCTGCTCAAGCTCGACACCGCGACCCTGTCCGTGCTCGGCTTCGAGCACAGCACCCGGGTCATCCAGCAGTGGAACTCGGGTCAGTGAGCGTCATCTTCGGCGCCCGGCCCTCGTAGGGCGTCGACAGCACCACCGTCGTGCGGTGCGTGACGTTGGCCGAGGTCCGGATCTCCTGGAGCACCCGCTCCAGGTCGGCCGGGCCGGCCACCCGCACCAGCAGCAGGTAGAAGTCGTCGCCGGCCACCGAGTAGCACGACTCGATCTCCGGGATGTGCGCGAGCCGCTCGGGCGCGTCGTCGGGCTGCGACGGGTCGAACGGGCGGATCGCCACGAACGCGGCCAGCGGCAGGTCGATCGCGTCGTAGGCGACCTTGGCCGTGTAACCGTGGATCACCCCGCGCTGCTCGAGCCGGCGGACCCGCTGGTGCACCGCCGACACCGACAGCCCCACGCGTTCGGCGAGGTCGGTGTAGGACAGCCGGCCGTCGGCGGTCAGGGCTGCGACGATGGCGCGGTCAATGTCCTCCACGCGCAAGAAACTACCGGCAGGTTCCCTCCACTGCGATGTCGATCCCGCCACGGTGCCGTTCGTCATCCCAATGGCACGGTCGGAAGAGACAGAAAGGCGAGCGAATGCGGTACGTGATGATGATTTGTGGACCCGAGTCCAACTGGGAGGGCCCGGAAGCCGATGTGGTGATGGAGACCATCAACTCCTGGTGGGAGAAATGGAGCGCCGCGGGCGTGATCGTCGACGGCGGCGCCGAGTTGCAGCCGGTCGCGACGGCCAAGACGGTCAGCCGAGGTGCCGACGGCAAGGCCGTGGTGACCGACGGCCCCTACATCGAGATCAAGGACGTGGTCGGCGGTTTCATGCTGCTGGAGGCCGACTCGATCGACGACGCGATCGCCTGCGCCGCGACCTGGCCGGGCATCGAGGCGCTCGGCGACCAGGTCGAGGTCCGGCCAACCATCGAGCGCTAGGGGTACGCATGCGGTTCCTGATGCTGATCAGCGGCGAGGAGGCGGCCTGGAGTGGCGACGACGAGGCCACCCGGGAGGTGATGGGGCAGATCCGCGACTGGTACGCCCGCTGGCTGCCCACCGGCAAGGTCCTACCGGGCGGGGCGATGCTCGGCCCGGCCGCGGAGACCCGCACGATCAGCGCCGGCGATGCGGGCCGCACCACGGTGACCGACGGACCTTACGTCGAGCTGAAGGAGGTCATCGGCGGCATCGTGCCGCTGGAGGTCGCCGACGCCGACGAGGCGGTGGCCATCGCCGCAACCTGGCCGGGCATCGTCCCGTTCCGGGAGACCGTGGAGGTGCGCCCGATCCTGAACTGACGCTGCCATGCGGCGGCGGGGGCGCCGTGCGGCCGGACCGCTTGTGAAGCGGGGCGAGCGCCGTGCGGGCGGAGCTCCGTGCGGGCGTGCGGCCGGAGCCTTTGTGAAGCGGCGCGAGCGCCGTGCGGCCAGAGCACCGTGCGGGCGTGCGGCCGGAGCGCTTGTGAAGCGGCGCGCGCGCCGTACGGCGGCGCAGTTCAGGAAGTGAGTGCGGCGAGGCGGCGGGCGAGCAGGTCCCGTTCGGCGTCGTTGGTGGCCAATGCCAACGCCCGGCGGGTCGCGTCCGCCGCCTCCGCCGTGCGGCCCAGCCTCGACAGCAGGTCGGCGCGGGTCGCGTGCCACATCCGGTAGCCGGCCAGCCGCTCCTCCAGCGCGTCGGCCTCGGCCAGCGCCGCCTCCGGCCCGTCGACGAAGCCGGTCGCCACGGCCCGGCTCAGCGCTACCACCGGCGAGGGGCGCAGTTCCAGCAGCCGGTCGTAGAGGCCGCGGACGGCGGCCCAGTCGGTCGCGGCGTAGGACGGTGCGAGCGCGTGCTGCGCCGCGATCGCGGCCTGGAGTTGGTAGAAACCCGGCGGGCCGAGGGTGGCGGCGCGGCCGAGGCGGCGTACCCCTGAAATGATCATGTTGCGGTCCCAGCGGGACCGGTCCTGGTCGGCCAGCAGCACCAACCGGCCGACCTCGTCGACGCGGGTGGCTGCCCGGGCCTCGTGCAGGGTGAGCAGCGCGGCCAGGCCCTCCGCCTCGGCAGAGGTCGGGATCAGCGCGGCGAGTTGGCAGGCCAGTTCGAGGCCCTCGCGGGCGAGGTCGCGCCGCACCGCGTCGTAGCCCTGGTTGAAGACCAGGTAGACGGTGGCGAGCACGGCCGGCAGCCGGTCGCCGGGCACGTCGAACCGGGCGCCGCGCAGGGTCCGCTTGGCCCGCACCAGCCGCTGCGCCATCGTCGCGGTCGGCACCAGGTGGGCGGCGGCGATCTCCTCGGTGGTCAGGCCACTGACGGCCGAGAGCGTGAGCGCGACCTGCGACGGCTCGCTGAGGTCCGGATGGCAGCACGTGAAGATCATCGCGAGCCGGTCGTCGCCGGTCGGTTCGGTGGGCGGCTCCAGGGCGAGCCGGGCCGCCTTCTCCCGGCCGGTCGCCTCCCGGCGCAGCCCGTCGAGAGCCTTGCGCCACGCCGTGGTGACCAGCCAGCCCGCCGGCCGCTCCGGCACTCCCTCGGTCGGCCAGCGGCGCAGCGCCTCGCCCACGGCGTCCTGGAGGGCCTCTTCGGCCCGGTCGAGGTCGCCCAGGCGCCGGGCCAGCACGGCCCGCATCCCGGCCGCCTCGGTGCGCCACACGGCCTCGAGCGCATCGACCACGACCGCGAGGCTATCCCTTCGCCAGCGACCGCGAGATCACCAGGCGCTGGATCTGGTTGGTGCCCTCGACGATCTGGAGCACCTTGGCCTCGCGCATGAAGCGCTCGACCGGGTGGTCGGCGACGTAGCCGTAGCCGCCGAGCACCTGGACGGCGTCGGTGGTCACCCGCATCGCCATGTCGGTCGCGAACAGCTTGGCCTTGGCGGCCTCGGTCGAGTAGGGCCGGCCGTGGTCGCGCAGCCGGGCCGCGGCCAGGGTCAGCGCGCGGGCGGCGGCGACCTGGGTGGCCATGTCGGCGAGCATGAAGCCGACGCCCTGGAAGTCGACCAGCCGGGTGCCGAACTGCTCGCGCTCCCGGGCGTATCCGGCCGCGTAGTCGAGGGCCGCCTGGGCCAGCCCGACCGCGCAGGCGGCGATGCCGAGCCGGCCCGAGTCGAGGGCGCGCATCGCGATGCCGAAGCCCGTGCCCTCGTCGCCGACCAGCCGGTCGGCCGGCACCCGGGCGCCGTCGAACGCGATCTGCGAGATCGGCGACGCATGTAGGCCCATCGTGCGCTCCGGCGCCTGCGGCACGATGCCCGGCGTGTTGGCGTCGGCCAGCAGGCAGGAGATGCCGCCCGGGCCGGGGCCGCCCGTGCGGGCGAAGATGTTGAAGAAGTCGGCGTCGTGGGCGTGGGTGATCCAGGCCTTGGTGCCGTTGACGACGTAGGCGTCGCCGTCGCGGACCGCCCGGGTGGTCAGCGCTCCCGCGTCGGAGCCACCCTGCGGCTCGGAGAGGCAGTAGGCGCCGAGCAGCTCGCCGCCGAGCATGTCGGGCAGCAGCTTGCGCTGTTGCTCGGTGCCGACCGAGGCGACCGGGTAGCAGGACAGCGTGTGCACGCTGACCGCTTCGGCGGCCACCAGCCAGCGCGACGCGAGGATCTCCAGGACCTGGAGGTAGACCTCGTAGGGCTGGCCGCCACCGCCGTATTCCTCGGGGTAGGGCAGGCCGAGCAGGCCGGCGCGGCCCAGGACCCGGATCGCCTCGCGCGGGAACGCGCGGCGGGCCTCGTGGTCGGCGGCGATCGGCGCCAGTTCCTGGTCGGCGATCTCCGCGGTGAGGTCGAGGAGATCTCCGGCTTCCTCGGTGGGCAGGATGCGGTCGATGGTCATAGTTCGGCCAACTCCGTAGTTGTCGTGTTGAGAACGTCTGCTCCCCCGCCGGCGCAGACGACGATGTCTTCGATGCGGGCACCGGCGTGGCCCGCGAGATAGATGCCGGGCTCGATGGAGAACGCCATGCCGGGCTCCAGCGGCCGGTCGTTGCCGGCCACGATGTAGGGCTCCTCGTGCCCGTCGAGGCCGATGCCGTGGCCGGTGCGGTGCAGGAACGCGGCTCCGTAGCCGGCGCCGGCGATCAGGTCGCGGGCGGCCGCGTCGACCTGCTCGCAGGTGACGCCTGGGCGGACCGCGTCGACGGCGGCGCGCTGGGCGGCCCGCAGCACCGCGTAGAAGTCGGCGACGTCGGCCGGCGGCCTGCCGACCACGTAGGTGCGGGTCGAGTCGGAGCAGTAGCCCGACGGCATGGTGCCGCCGATGTCGACGACCACCGGCTCGCCCTCCCGGATCACCCGGTCGGCGGTGCCGTGGTGCGGGCTGGCGCCGTTGGGGCCGGACGCGACGATCACGAAGTCGACGGTGGCGTGCCCGGCGGCCAGGATCGCCTCGGCGATGTCGACGCCGACCTGCCGCTCGGTGCGGCCCGGCCGCAGCCACTCGCCCATCCGGTCGTGCACCGCGTCGATGGCCGCGCCGGCCGCGCGCAGCGCCTCGACCTCGGCCGGTGACTTGCGCATCCGCAACTCGGCGAGCACGTCGCCGGCGAGGCGCTGCTCGGTGCCGGGCAGGGCGGCCCGCAGGCCGAGCACCTGGGCGGCCCACATCCGGTCGCCGAGCGCCACCACACTGGGTGGCCCGTCGAGGGCCTCCACCACCAGCGGGTAGGGGTCGTCGCCGTCGCGGTGGTCGACGATCCGCAGGCCACGGGTGGCGACCTCGGCCGCGGGGCGCTCCAGGGTCGGCACGATCAGGGTCGGCTCGCCCCGGGCGGGCACCACCAGGCAGGTCAGCCGCTCCTGGGCGTGCGCGTCGTAGCCGGTCAGGTAGCGCAGGTCGGAGCCGGGCGTGATGAGCAGCGCGTCGAGGCCAACACCGGCCGTCGCACGCTGGGCGGCCACCAGCCGCTCGGGTGGGTAGAGCTCCGCACTGAGCACACCGTTAGCTTAACGGTCGTTCGGGCCGGCCGGCGGTCCCTCGAACCCGCGCGCCGCGGCCCGGGCACGTCCGACATGCGACAACACGTCGGTGCTGTCGACGAACTGGTCGACGGCGCCCACCAGGGGCCGGTCGCGCAGCCCGGGATCGGTGATCTTGGCGGTCAGCGCGGCCGCGTACCGGGCACCGCCGAGCACCGTGTAGGGCCGGTGGTGGAAGCGGCCCGGTGTCGGGTCGACGGCGGTGCCGAGGACCTCGTTGGTGCGCTCCCCCGCCGTGCTGGCCGCGGCGACCAGATGCCGCTCGCGCTCGCGCCAGCCGGTGGCGGCCAGCGCGGCGGCCAGTTGTGTGTGAGGGGCGCCGGGCAGACGGGCAAAGGCGGTGCCGAGCCATTTGGTGTACGGCGGGTAGCGGCGCTCCAGGAGCAGGAACAGCCGCATCAGGTCGCGGGCCAGCCGGGCGGCGACGATCCGGCTGCCCAGGTCGTCGCCGGCCTCGCCGCACCGGCCGACGAACGGCTCCTCCTGGTCGATCCGGGTCCACTGCGCGGCCAGCACGTAGCGCCAGACGTCGTCCGGGTACCAGGCCAGGGCGGCCCGGGCCGCGGTCAGCCCGCCGAGGTCGTCGTGGAACACCGCGCCGCCGGTGAACTCGGCCACCCGCTGCGTCGGCAGCGCCAGCCAGTCTTCGGTGGTGGGCGTTTCCTTGATCCCGAGGCTGTCTCGCAGATAATCGTCGAGCGGGTCGACGGTGACGCCGAGCAGTTGGCCGCCGTCTGCGTGTGGCCGGGTCGGTAGGCCGTGGAAGGTCGCCGGCAGCGCGGCGTCGATGACCGCGCGGGCGGCCGCGACATCGGCCTTGCCGGCGACGAAGACCTGCAACCGCGGACCCCAGTCGTGGTCCATCGACCGGGCCGTGTCGAAGCCGAGCACATCGGAGCCGGTGTCGACCCGGGCCGCCGCGTAGGGCTTCCCGCGCAGGGCCGGACCGACCACCTCGTCGTGCAGCCGCCGGCTCACCGTCAGCCCAGGCGTGAACGTCATGTCGTACCCCCGGGATAGGGTTGTTTGATCACTCACGGTGAGAGGACAGGACCATGGCTCATCCCGAGATCGTCTCGCGCGAGCAGTGGCAGGCGGCCCGCGACGCCTTGCTGGTCAAGGAGAAAGCGGCCACCCGCGCACTGGACGCGCTGGCCGCCGACCGGCGCCGGCTGCCGATGGTCCGGATGCGTGACGATTATGCGTTCGCCGGCCGCGACGGCAAAGCGAGTTTGCGCGACCTGTTCGAGGGCCGCGACCAACTCGTCGTCTACCAGTTCATGGACAACGGCCCCGACGACATCTGCTCCGGCTGCGCCAGCTTCACCGACAACGTCGGCCGCCTCGAACACCTCCACGCCCGCGGCGTCTCCTACGCGGTCGTGTCCAACATGCCGCTCGAGCAACTCGAGCAGGTCCGCCACCGGATGGAGTGGACGGTCCCGGTCTACTCGTCGCGCGGCACCACGTTCAGCGACGACCACGGCGCCGGCGGCGGGTTCGGCCTCAGCGTGTTCATCACCGACGGCGTCGACGTGTTCCAGACCTACCACACGGATGCCCGCGGGGTCGACCGGCTGCGCTTCGACTTCAACATCCTCGACCTGACGCCCTACGGCCGGCAGGAAAACTGGGAAGACTCCCCACTCGGCTGGCCCCAGACCGAGCCCTACAGCTGGTGGCGCCTCCACGACGAATACTGACCAGGCACCGGCGAGCCGCCCGGCTTGCGGCGCCAGCAGGCCGCTACCAATTACGCGCCGGCGAGCCGCTGGCGCAGCCGCTCTGCCTGCGGCGCCGGCAGGCCGCAGGCGACCGCCCGCTGATGGGCCGTCGCCGCCTCCGCACCGCGGTCGAGGCGGTGCAGGAGTTCGGCCCGCGACGCGTGCCACCACGGATAGCCGGCCAGGCCGTCGATCGCGTCGACCAGCGCCAGCCCGGCGGCCGGCCCGTCGCGCTCGGCGACCGCGGCCGCCCGGTTGAGCCGTGCCACCGGCTGGTCCGAGATGGACAGCAGCACGTCATACCAGGAGACCACCGCGTCCCACGGCGTCGCCCGATAGCTGGGCGCCAGGTCGTGGCAGGCGGCGATGGCGGCCTGCACGACATAGGGGTCCGGCCGGTCGGCGGTGCGCCGCAACGCGGTGCCGACCAGTTCGACGCCCTCGCGGATCGTGCCGGCGTCCCAGCGCGACCGGTCCTGGTCGGCCAGCAGCACCGGCAGGCCAACGGCGTCGACCCGGGCCGGCCGGCGGGCGTCGTGCAACAGCAGCAACGCCAGCAGGCCGCCCGCGGTCGCCTCGTCGGGCATCAGCGCGACCAGCAGCCGCGCCAGCCGGATCGCCTCAGCCGTGAGACCCGTGCGCAGGACGTCGGCGCCGCTGCCTGCGGCGTACCCCTCGTTGAAGATCAGATAGATCGTGGCCGCGACGGCCCGCAGCCGGCCCGGGAGCTGTTCCGCGGCGGGCACCCGGTAGGGGATCCGCGCCTGCGCGATCTTCTGCTTCGCGCGGGTCAGCCGTTTCGCCATGGTCGCCTCGGGCACCAGCAGCGCCCGCCCGACCTCGGCCGTCGAGAAGCCGCCGAGGGTACGCAGCGCGAGCGCGACCTGCGCCGGCTCGCTCAGGGCCGGGTGGCAGCAGGTGAAGATCAGCCGGAGCAGGTCGTCGCGGACCACCTCGGGCGGTTCGCCGCCGGGATCGGCCAGCATCATCGCGGCCGCCTCCTTCCCGGAGCGGCGCGCCTCGCGGCGGATCAGGTCCACCGCGCGGCGCTTCGCCGTCACAACGAGCCAACCGCGCGGGCTCGCCGGCACGCCGTCGACCGGCCAGCGCTCCAGCGCCCGCACGACCGCGTCCTGCACCGCGTCTTCGGCCAGGTCGACGTCGCCGGTCACCCGGACCATGGTGGCCAGCACCCGGGCCCGTTCGTCCCGGACCAGGCGGGTCAGCTCGTCCGTGTCAGTTCCCGAAGTCGATCACCGGACGCACCTCGACGGCACCCGCCCAGGCGGCCGGGATCCGGGCCGCGAGCTGCACGGCCTCGTCGAGATCGGCACACTCCATCAGGTAGAAGCCGGTCAGGGCCTCCTTGGTCTCGGCGTAGGGGCCGTCACTGACCACCACGTCGCCGCCCTTGCCGCCGTTGACCCGCACGGTCGTGGCGGTCGCGGTCGGATACAGGGCCTTGCCGCCCCGCAGCACCGCCTGGGCCGCCTGGCCGAACTCGTTGTATTCGGCCATCTCCGCCGCATACTCGGGCCGGGTCCAGTCGACGTCGGCCGTGTAGGTCATCGCTGCGTACAGTGGCATGCTCGCGCTCCTCGCTCTGCCGGGCCGGCGCCTCTCACCGGCCTC
The DNA here is from genome assembly GCF_003387075.1 of Asanoa ferruginea. Taxonomy (NCBI): domain Bacteria; kingdom Bacillati; phylum Actinomycetota; class Actinomycetes; order Micromonosporales; family Micromonosporaceae; genus Asanoa; species Asanoa ferruginea. The sequence goes on along the minus strand of NZ_QUMQ01000001.1, from coordinate 7,047,222 downwards.
CACGATAAGGACGATCGGCGGACCGGCGGGCAGGACACCCGCTGGAAAAAGAATCGGGCTCACGGGGCGAAGCGGTAGCCCATCCCCGGTTCGGTGAGCAGGTGCCGCGGGTGGCCCGGGTCGGCCTCCAGCTTGCGGCGTAGCTGCGCCATGTACTGCCGCAGGTAGTTGGTCTCCGTCTGATACTGCGGGCCCCACACGTCCTGGAGGAGCTGGCGCTGGCTGACCAGCTTGCCCGGGTTGCGCAGCAGGATCTCCAGCAGGTGCCACTCGGTCGGGGTGAGCCGCACCTCGGCGCCGCCCTCGGGCACCTCGACCAGCCGGGCCGACAGGTCGACGGTGAACGCGCCGACCTTGACCGTCGGGGTCGCGTCGGTGGTGCTGCCCATCCGCCGGGTGACCGCCCTTATCCGGGCCAGCAACTCGTCGACCCCGAACGGCTTGGTCACGTAGTCGTCGGCGCCCGCGTCCAGCGCCGCCACCTTGTCGGCGCTGTCGGCGCGGCCGGACAGCACGATGATCGGCACGGTCGTCCAGCCGCGCAGGCCGCGGATGACCTCGGTGCCCTCCATGTCGGGCAGGCCCAGGTCGAGCACGACCAGGTCCGGCGGCCGGGCCGCCGCGGAGCGCAGCGCGGTGCCGCCGTCCGCCGCCACGTCCACCTCGTAGCCGCGGGCGCGCAGGTTGATCCGCATCGCCCGCAGGATCTGCGGTTCGTCGTCGACCACCAGGATCCTGGTCACCGTGTGTCGTCCTCGTCGCTTTCACTCTGGCCCGGTTCGGGCTCGCTCGGATCGGGTTTGGGCAGCCGCGACGGGTGCACCGGCTCGGGCACCGGCCCGACGTCGAGCCGCGCGGGCTCGTCCGCCGGCAGGTCCGGCGGGGATGCCGAGCCGAGCCGCGACGTCAACTGGGAGTCCCGCGGCCAGCGCCGCAGCCGCTCCCGGATCGCCTGGTCGGCCAGCTCGGTCGCGCGGGTCTCGGTCGGCTCCACGCCGACCTCGTCGGAGGGCAGGGTCAGCACCATCGTCAGGCCGCCACCCGGCGTCGTCTCCGGCACCAGCGAGCCGCCCATCGCCTCCGCGAGCCCGCGCGACAGCGCCAGCCCGAGCCCGACACCCTCGTGGTTGGTGTGGTCGCCGAGCCGCTGGAACGGCTGGAACACCCGGTCGCGGGCCTCGGTGGGGATGCCCGGACCGTGGTCGATCACCCGCAGCGCGACCTGGCCGGCGTGCTCGCTGCCGGTGATCTTCGGCGGCTTGCCGTCGGGGCTGAACCGGATCGCGTTGCCGATCACGTTGACCAGGATCCGCTCCAGCAGGCCCGGGTCGGCGCGGACCAGCGGCAGGTCGTCGGGCATCCGCAGGACCACCGGCCGGGCCACGTTGCCGAGCTCGTCGAGCGCCCGCGGCACCGCCTCCTCCAGGCCCAGCGACGCCGGCACCACGCCGAGGGCGCCGGCCTGCAGGCGGCTCATGTCGAGCAGGTTGGCCACCAGCCGGCTCAGCTTGTCGAGCGACTCGTCGGCGGTGGCCAGCAGCTCGTCGCGGTCGTCCGGGGAGAACTCCACCTCGTCGCTGCGCAGGCTGGTCACGGCGGCCTTGGCGGACGCCAACGGGGTACGCAGGTCGTGGCTGACCGCCGCCAGCAGCGCGGTGCGCATCCGGTCGGCCTCGGCCAGCGGCAGCGCCTCGGCGGCCTGCTCGGTGAGCCGCTCCTGGCGCAGCGCGATCGCCGCCTGGGCCGCGAACGCCTCCAGGATCCGCCGGTCGCTGGCCTCAAGAGTCGTCCCCCGCAACACCAAGGCAAGATCATCGCCAATGGGTACGTCGCCCGTCCCCTCGGCCGGGCTGTGGCTCGGTGGGGTGCCGTCGACGGCCGCCACCCGCCAGGCGGCCGGATCGCGCCGCCGGTCCGGCACGTCGACCGCTCCCGGCGCCCGCTCCAGCAGCGTCACCGACTCCAGGCCGAACATCTCGCGGAGCTGCCGCAGCAGCGCCTCCAGCGGCCGGGCGCCGCGCAGCACGCTGCCTGCAACGGTTGCCAGGGTCTGTGCGTCGGCACTGGCTCCCGCGGCCTCCCGGGTCCGGGTCGCGGCGGTGTCCACCACGGCGCTGACCGCCACCGCGACCACCACGAACACCGCCAGGGCGAGCAGGTTCTCCGTCTCGTTGACGGTGAACTTGTGCAGCGGTGGCGTGAAGAAATAATTGAGCAGCAGGAAGCCCACCACCGCCGAGGTGATCGCCGGCCAACGTCCGCCGACCAGGGCGACCACGACGACCCCGAGCAGGAACAGCATCATGTCGCTGGCCAGCGACAGGTTGTCGGTGAACGGCACCAGGATCGCGGTCAGTGCCGGCAGCCAGATCAACGCGACCAGAAAACCGGCGATCCGCCGGCTGCGCGACAGCGCCGCACCCCCGGCCCGCCAGCGCCGCCGGCCGCGCCCGATCTCCTCGTGGGTGACCAGGTGCACGTCGATCGGCCCCGACTGCGCGGTCGTGGTGACCCCGACCCCGGCCGAGAAGAGCTGGGCGATCCGCCCACGCCGGCTGCCGCCGAGCACGAGCTGGGTCGCGTTGACGCCGCGGGCGAAGTCGAGCAGCGCCCGCGACACGTCGGCGCCGACCACCTGGTGGTAGGTGCCGCCGAGGCTCTCCACCAGCAGCCGCTGCCGGCCCAGCAGGGTCGGGTCGGCGTCGACCAGCCCGTCACTGCGCGCGACGTGCACGGCCAGCAGGTCGGCACCCTTGCTCCGGGCGGCGATCCGGGCGGCCCGCCTGATCAGCGTGGCGCCCTCCCGGCCGCCGGTGAGCGCGACGACGACCCGCTCCCGCGCCTCCCAGGTGGCGCCGATGCCGTGCTCTTCGCGGTAGCGGTCGAGCTGCTCGTCGACCTTGTCGGCCAGCCAGAGCAGCGCCAGCTCGCGCAGCGCGGTCAGGTTGCCGACCCGGAAGTAGTTGCCCAGCGCCGCGTCGACCTTCTCCGGCGGATAGACGTTGCCGTGCACCATCCGCCGGCGCAGCGCCTCGGGCGTCATGTCGACCAGTTCGACCTGATCCGCGCCGCGTACGACACTGTCCGGCACTGTCTCTCTCTGCACGACGCCGGTGATCTGTTCGACCACGTCGTTGAGCGATTCGAGGTGCTGGATGTTGACCGTGGAGAGCACGGTGATCCCGGCTTCGAGCAGCTCCTGGATGTCCTGCCAGCGCTTCTCGTTGCGGGAGCCGGGCACGTTGGTGTGCGCGAGCTCGTCGACGACCGCGACCTGCGGGTTGCGGTTGAGGATGGCGTCGACGTCCATCTCGGTGAACCGCGCGCCCCGGTAGCTCATCTCCTTGCGCGGCATGATCTCGAGGTCGTCGAGCATGTCCGCGGTGTGCGGCCGCCCGTGCGTCTCGACGAACCCGATCACCAGGTCGGTGCCCCGCCCGGCCCTTCGCTGGGCCTCTTCGAGCATGGCGAAGGTCTTCCCGACGCCTGGTGCCGCGCCGAGATAGATCCGCAACTGTCCCCGAGCCATCGTGTTCCATACTCCCGCGCCGCGCCGGTCCACCGGGCCGATCTTGACACGTTCGCTACACCGTTATGCGGCACCGAACGCGAACCGTGCCGCCGTGTGCCACGAGTCCGGTTCCGGCGCGCCCACCATCAGCCAGACCTCGCGCGGCTCGGCCCGCAGCGGCAGCCGCGCGGTCACCGCCGCCGCCGCGCCGCGCAGGGCGTCGGCGGGAACATCATGACCAATCGTCAAATGGGGTACGACGTCCGCGAACGCCCCGCCGTAGGGCGGATGGTCGGGGAACCGCGCCCAGAGCGCCTCGGTGAGCGCCCGAAACGGCGCGTCGGGCCGCGGCGCCAGCCAGGCGACCTGCTCACCGAACCAACTGACCTGGGTGAACTCGACACTGAACCGCGGCGTCGCCCCCACCGTCTCCCGCACGGCGTCGAGCACGTCGGGCGTGAGCGCGTCCGGCGCGACGAACGGGTAGAGCGCGGTCACATGCGCCGGCACCCCCCACCGCGCGGCCGAGTCGTACCGCGCCCGGTAGGCACCGACGGCGTCTTCCGCCTCGGGCACCGGCACGATCAGCGCGGTCTCGATCCCCTCCACGCCGACAGTGTCGATGCCGAAGCCTCCTAGATCAAGAACCGGGCACACCCCCTAAGGCATCCTAGGACGTTAGCCTCGGGCCGAGCCCCACCCGAGCAGGGCGGCAATACCCAGGGCACTGCGCGGCGCGTACGCACATCGCCACAGCCCGCCGTGGGCCGCGTACTCCGCTTCCTCGTGCCAGACCTCGTTGGCCGGCCGCGGCGGGTTACGCAGGTCGTGCACCAGGAGCGCCGCCATGAGCGTGTTGCTGGTGGCCGGTTCGAACACCTCGACCCCGAAGCGGTGCGCACCCGCGTACGCCGCCGCCAATGCCCTGTTCTTGACCACCGACCGCGTCCGCGTAGGCGGCGCGACGTTCATGCTGACGGTCGCACCCTCCGCCCGGGCCACCGTCGCCCGCCACCGATGCACCCGCTTGGCCAGCGCGTAGTTGGGCCCCTGCTGCGCGACCAGCGAGTCACAGATCCCCGGGTCATCGCCCGGCGCGTAGTTCCGCCGCAACATCCGCCCACCCGACAGCAGCCGCAGCGGCCGGCGCAGGCGCGCGACCCCTTCGGGCGCCCGGTAGGCCCGCTCGGCATGCGCGACGGCGTCACCCGGCACGGCGAACACATCGGTAGGCGTGGCCAGGAACGCGAGGGCCGTGTCCGGCCGCGACTGCCGCACGTGCCCGGTGAGCGCGTCGACGGCGGTGCTGAGCCGCACATTGATCGCACCGTCGGCGTAGACGTAGTTGCCCAGCACCAGCCTCCCGTCGAGCCCCTCGAGCCACCCCGCGACGGCGCCGATGCCATGCAGCAGATCGGCGCCGGCCCGCTCCGCGAGGTCACCGTCGCCCTTGGTGGCCGGCACGAGCAGCCTCCCGCCGTAGCGCCCCGCGGTCTCGAACAGCCGCCCCCACAGCGCAGGCCGGGCCAGGTCAACGGCCGCGACGGTGTTACCCCACCGCAGCAACGACGGCACAGGCCCCATCTCGGCGCCGGCCCCGAGTGCGACGACGGTGGTCCCGCCAAGGTCGAGCCAGTCGGGGTTGTCCTGCACGGCGCGGACGGCCTCGGCACAGGACGGCTCGATCACACCCTTCTCAATCCAGGCGTCGAGCCGGCGCTTGATCCCGTCGCCACGCAGCCGCTCGCCCCGGTAGGGCAGCGTGAACTCCTTGTCGACCGTGCCCTGCCCACCGAGAGTGGCGGTGGAGACCGCCTCCCCTTGGGCGGTGAAGGCAGCCGCGAGTGGCTCGACATCGCCGGTCTCGGTGCGGAAGCGCATCCGCTCGCCCATGGAGGCGAGCCCGTCTCGCGCGATCCGCCGGGCGGCGTCGCCGTCGCCGAGGCCGGCCTCGACCAGCCGGCGGAAGTGCACGAGATAGCCGCGACGCCAGTCGGTCTCGCGCTGGGCGGCGGCCGCGCCGATCGGGTCAACGCCCCTCAGCGCATCGGCGACCACCGCACGGCCTAGCGACGAGGTGACGCCGGTGCCGCTCGCGGTGGGCGGGAAGATGACGCCGCTCGGTTCGGTCATCGGCACATCATCGCTTGCCATGCCGCCGCGCGCATCGGCCGACTTTGCTCTGCACCCCTGTAGGCACCGCCAGCCGTCGTGGGTGCTGCCCACAGGGGTGCAGAGCAAGGACACTTTGCATTGCTGCCATATAGGCCCCGCCCGTCACCAGGGGTGCTGCGTATATGGCAGCAGAGCAGAGCGGCGGAAGGACTACCGGCCGGGCATCGGCCGACGACCCGATCTGGGGCGGCTGGCCAGCACGACACGCCAATGCAGCTACACATCAAGCGCCCCAGATCAGACCCAGCGGCAATCTCGTGGCGCCGCGCGCACCCGGACGCCCGCCTTCACCCATGCCGGCGCCGCTCGCAGCAGCAGCCGGTCTTTAGCTCGACCGACGTTGCCCGGGCCCGGTCGCCGTCGTCCGGGCCGAAAAGCGCTTATCTGCCCCACTTTCTGCGCCCGGCTCAGAGCGGGTCTCGGAGATCTAGGAAGAAATAGGTAGCCCTGACTACCGATTTCTTCCTAGATCTCCAGACCCGGGCGGCAATGCCCGCGTCACCAACCGCCAGACCCACCCCCACGAGCCCTCCTTAGTGGCCAGACTGAGCGCCAGCCGCCCGCTCCGCGCCAAGCCGCCGCTGCGCTTGCGCCACAGCGATCTGGGCGCACGGACCGGGCCCATTAGCCGCCCAACCCGCACAGCACCGCGGCCCCGTGCGCCGAAACGCGTGTCTGGGGGCTCTGGACCATGCCGTTGAGCCGCGCCACGGCATATCCCGCGGCCTCGTGCGCCACAACGTGTACTTGACGCCCCGGACCAGGCCTGTGAGAGACGCCCAACCTCGCGGCACCGCGCTGCCGCGTGCTCCGCAACGTGTATCTGACGCCCGGGACCAGGCCGGTGAGAGTCGCCCAACCTCGCGGCACCGCGCTGCCGCGTGCTCCGCGACGTGTATCTGACGCCCGGGGACTGGCCCGGTGAGAGCTGTCCAACCTCGCGGCACCGCGCTGCCGCGAGCTCCGCAGCCTCCGTCTGAGCACCCGAACCGCCCGCGAGCCACTCGGCGGCACAGCGCCGGGCCCGCAAAAGCCATCCCGGACCAGCAGCCTGCGCGGATGCGCAACACCCCGTAGATCGTCCTAGGACAGAGCCCATCCCGCACCCTCTGACCAGACACATCGCCAGGCTTTGCTCTGCTCACATATACGCACCGCCGCGGACAGCCCGGCGGTGCGTATATGTGAGCAGAGCAAGCAGGACATCACGCCATCGACAGCACTGCGTTCGCTCGAGTCAGTACCGTCTCCAGCACCCGCCCAGCCACCGCCAACTCCCCCGCCGGCAGGTCACCCCACAGCGACTGAGTGACTGGCCCGACGGCCGCACGGACAGTCCCCCACCTCGCCGCCCCTTCCTCCGTGGCCTCGAAACCGCCACCCAAAGCAGGCCGCACCAGCCCCAGCGAAGCCAGCTCCGCGAGACGCGACTGAGCCACGGCCGGCGAGACCCGCAGCGCCTCCGAGAGTCGCGAGACCACCGAAGCCCCGCCACCCGTCACGGTCAGCGTCAGCGCCACCCACTGCGACGAGTTGATGCCGACGCCGGCCAACTCGCGCTCCAGGATCGCGTTCAGCGCCTTCTCGGTCCGGCCGATGAGTTGTGCGTTGAAGTCCGTCATGACCAACTCCATCCACTCGTTCGTCTCACTAACGATCGAAGCTAGTTCGTTAGTGGCACTAACGCAAGTGGTAGGATCATGGGCGTGAGCGGGACCACGCATGAAGGCCCGGCGCGGCTGAGCGGGCTAACCACCCGCCTGCTGGCGCTGGCCGCGACGCACTCCGACCGGGTTGTCAACGAAGCGCTCGCCGGCGCCGACGCCCGCAAGTGGCACTACGCCGTGCTTGCCACGCTCGACGAGTTCGGCCCCGCCAGCCAGGCGCAGCTCAGCGACCGCACCCGGATCTACCGCAGCGACATCGTCGCCGTCGTCAACGAGCTCGCCGAGCGCGGCCAGGTCGAGCGTGCCCCCAACCCCGACGACCGCCGGCAGAACGTCATCACCATCACCACCGCGGGCCGCCGCCAGCTGGGAAAACTCGACAAGCTGCTGAAAACCGCACAGGACGAGGTGCTCGCCCCGCTGGCCCAGGAAGAACGCGACCAGCTCGCGCACCTTCTCCGCAAGCTGGCCCGGCATGACGATGGGCGGCCCGCGACATAACGGGCCGCCCACCGAAACGATCACACCACCGCGCAGGAAGCGCCGTTCACCGTGAAAGTGGTCGGCTCACCGACCCCGCCGGTGTGCGACCCGTTGAAGCCGATCGTCGTCGAGCCGCCCGGTGCGAGCGTCGAGTTCCACGACAGCGGCGCCGCCGTCACCGCCTGGCCCGACTGCGTCCAGGTCGCCGACCAGCCCGGCGGGGTGATCTGCTGGCCGGCCGGCAGCGTGAAGGCCAGCGTCCACGCCGACAACGCCGACGCGCCCGTGTTGGTCAGCACGACGCCGGCGGTGAAACCCGACGTGCCACCCCACGGGCTGATGGTGTACGCGACCCGGCACGAAGAAGGCCCCGAACCGCCGCCCGTCGTGGTGGTCACCGTGACGGCCGGCGACAGCGCCGACGTGTTTCCGGCCGCGTCACGGGCCCGCACCTGATACCGGTAGGTGGTCGACGCCGCCAGCCCACTGTCCACGAAGGACGCCGACGACGATGTGCCGACGACCGCGAAAGAGCCGCTCGAACCGGCCCGCAGCACGTCATACCCAGCGACGCCCACCGCGTCAGTGGATGCGGTCCACGACAACGACAGGCCCGACGAGGTCACTCCCGACGCGACCGGCGTGCCCGGGGTGGTCGGCGGCGTGGTGTCGGGCACCGGCGTGGAACCGTCGTCCAACGCGTCGTGCACCGCCGTATAAGAAGGCTTGGTGGCGTAGTTCGCGTCCCACAACAACGCCGCGCCCTCGCCCGAGAACACGTCCGGCACCCACGAATACTTGTCGGTGAAGCCCCAGATCGTGATGCCGGCACAGGCGGTGACGGCCAGGCACGCCTGCACCACGTTGCGATAGTAGGTGGCCTGCGTCGTGTCCTTCGTGGAGTCGCGCGGCGTCTGCATCCGCACGTCCAACTCGGTCACCCGCACCTGCACCCCGAGCGCCGCGAACCGTTCCATGTTCTCGCGGACCTGCGACGGGAACCCGTACTGGATGGCGAGGTGGCCCTGGAACCCGACGCAGTCGACCGGCACGCCGTCGGCGCGCAGTTGGCGGACGAGGTTGTACATGGCCGTGCTCTTCGCGTTGATGCCCTCGACGTTGTAGTCGTTGATGCACAGCCGCGCGTTGCTGTCCGCCGCCCGGGCCAGGCGGAACGCGTCGGCGATGTAGGACGAGCCCAGCGTGTTGAGCCAGAAGCTCGTACGCAGGTTGCCGTTGTCGTCGAACACCTCGTTGACCACGTCCCACGAGACCACGGCCGGGTTGCTGGCGTAGCGGCCGACGACCGTCGCGATGTGGTCCTGCATGGCGGTGCGCATCGCGGCGGCCGACAGGCCCTGCACCCAGCCGGGGGTCTGGCTGTGCCACACCAGCGTGTGGCCGTGCACCTGCTGGTTGTTGGCGGTGGCGAAGGCGACCACCTGGTCGGCGCCGGCGAACGTGTAGTTGCCGTCGGACGGCTCGGTCGACTCCCATTTCAGCGCGTTCTCGGGGGTCACCTGGTTGAACTCCGACGCCGCGATGGTGCGGTAGGCGGCCTCGTTGGCCAGCGGCCCCGTGTTGGCGGCGTAGCCGATGAACTTGCCGCGCGCCTCGGCGTGCACGCGCAGGGGCGCGTCGGCCGCGGCGGGTGGCGCCACGATCAGCGGCGCTGCGAGAGCCGCGGCGACGGCGATCACAGCCGTCCGCGCCGGGCGGGCGCCGCGGGCAGGGATGATCATGGGGACGGTTCCTCCTCGCGATGGGTGTACGTGCGGCAGCGCCACGCGACGACCGCCGGCGCCCTGCTCGCCCGCGTCCCGCCCGGAGGACAACGGCACCCGGCACGCCCATCCGTGGAGCAACATCGATGGAAGCGCTCCCATCGTGGAGCCGGAGAACGGCCGCGTCAATAGCTTTCGATACTCGGCTGTGATTCGGATTAAACCTGATTCGCCCAATTTAATAGTGACTTATCCGAGAATCGTTCGTACGGTGGACGTGATGTTCAGGGTCGACGCGGCACCGGCTCCCTGGTCCCCCCGGGTCGGTGAGGTCGTTCAGGGGTCAGCCGGCTGGCGTGCCCAGCCGATGCTGGTCGTCTACAGCGCCGTCGTGATGCTGCTGGCCGCGCTGGGCCTAGTCCTGGCGTTCACCAACGGCAACCCCAGCGCCGGCACCGCCCACCCCGAGTGCTGGCTGCTCGCGGGCCTGGCCGTGCTCGCCGACGCCCGCGCGTTCATCGCCACCGGGCGGGGCGGGCGACCGGTGATCGTCTGCCCCTCGCTGTGCTTCTCCTTCGCGATCCTGCTGCACTGGGGGCTGGGCCCGGCGATCGCGGTCCAACTCGCCGCGGCCGCGGTGGTGGCCTGGCGGATGCGCTACCCGCCCTTCCGGGCCGCGCTGATGGCCTCACAGTTCGCGGTCGCGTCGACCGCCGCCTACGGCGTGCTCTCGCTCGGCAGCGGCGAGCTGCTCCAGACGATCAACGCGAGCGACGCCCTGCGGGACGTGGTCTCCGTGGTCGGGGCCGCCGCGGTCTGGCTGATCACCTACCAGCTTCTACGCTCGATCGCCGGCCTGGTTTCCCGGGGCCGCCCGAGCTACCAGGTGCTGCGCCCGGCGCCCACCTACGAGCTGCTCTTCATCGCGGCCCTGCTGCTGCTCGCCCCGGTGCTGGCCGTCACCGCCTGGATGAGCGCGGCCTTCGTACCCCTGGTGTTCGTGCCGCTCTATGCCGTTGAACGGATGGCCCGCCTGGCCGCCGAACGCGACCGGCTGGCCCGCCGGGACCCGCTCACCGACCTGTCCAACCGCACCGGGTTGCGGGCGGCGTTCTCCCGGCTCCGGCCGACCGAGGACGACCCGGCCCATGACCCGCCGCTGGCCATGCTGCTGCTGGACCTCAACCGCTTCAAGTACGTCAACGACGCGCTCGGCCACGAGGTCGGCGACCGGCTGCTGGTGGCGGTCGGGCAGCGCCTGCGCGCCGCGGTGCCCGAGACGGCGACCGCGGCCCGGCTCGGCGGCGACGAGTTCGCGGTGGTGGCGCCGGTCACCACCGAGACCGAGGCCCGCCGGCTGGCCGAGGCCATCACCGACGCGATGGCGACCCCGGTGCTGCTCGACGGCCTCCAGGTCGACATCACCGGCTCGATCGGGATCGCCCTCGCACCGCGCGACGGCGAGGACTTCCCCACCGTGATGCGGCACGCCGACGTCGCCATGTATCTCGCGAAGCAGCGCGGCTGGCCGGTGCAGGTCTACCGGGCCGAAGACGACCACAACAACCCCGAGCGGCTGGCCCTGCTGAGCGACTTCCGGCGCGCGCTGGAGAGCGGCGGCCCGGGCGAGGTGACGCTGCACTACCAGCCGCAGGTCGACATCGCGACCGACCGGGTCGTCGGGTTCGAGGCGCTGCTGCGGTGGGAGCACCCGACCCTCGGATCGATCCCGCCGTCGGAGTTGCTGCGGATCGCCGAGCACACGCCGGTCATGCGGATGATCACGCAGCGGGTGATAGACGACGTGGTCGCGCAGCAGGCCACGTGGCTCGCGGCCGGGGTCACGCTGCGGACCTCGCTCAACGTCTCCATCCGGGATCTGCACGGCGACGAGATCGTCAAGCAGCTCACCGCGCGGTTGGCCGAATACGGCGTGCCGGCCTCGCTGATCCAGGTCGAGGTCACCGAGAGCGCGCTGACCGCCGACCTGGCCCAGTTGCGGGCCACGATCCAACGCCTCGCCGCGGCCGGCGTCGCCATCTCGCTCGACGACTTCGGCACGGGCTACTCGTCGTTGCAGCACCTCCGGCGGCTGCCGCTCGGCGAAATCAAGATCGACCGGTCGTTCGTCGCCGGAATCGCACACAACGCCGACGACGCGGTGATCGTGCGGTCCACCGTCGACCTCGCCCGGGCGTTGGGCCTGCGGGTGGTCGCCGAGGGCGTGGAGAACCGCTACACCGCCCGGCTGCTGAGCGAGGCCGGCTGCGACGTGGGCCAGGGCTACCTCTACGCGCCGGCCATGCCCGGCGATGCGGTGCTGGCCTGGCTGGGCCGCCACCCGAGCAACGCCTAGCGCCTGACCTGCGCAAACACAGCGGCGTGGCGCGCACCGCAGGAGCCGCGGGGCGGGAAGGCTGTCGTTGCGGGTGGGGCGAAACCTCGTACGCAGCCATTGTCATCGATCTTACACCGAGTTAACGTGCGTGCACTCGCCGTTACCCGGCGGTAACTCGTGCTCCCTTGGGAGGTCGCGTGAGCCCAACCACATCCCCCCACCGCCGGCTGTTCGCGTTGCTCGCCTCGTCCGCGCTCTGCGTGGGCGCCGGGCTGTTCGCGGTCAGCTCGCCCGCCCAGGCCGACCCCGGGCCGCCGCCCTCGTCGATGGCCAGCATGGGTGACTCGATCACCCGCGGCTTCAACGCCTGCGGCTTCTACTTCGACTGCACGTCGCGGTCGTTCAGCACCGGCACCGATTCCGGCATCAACAGCCACTACCAGCGGATCCGCGCGAAGAACAGCGCGATCAACGGGAAGAACTACAACCAGGCCGCCTCCGGCGCCAAGGCCGACGACATGCCCGGCCAGGCGACCGCGACCGTGTCGCGCAACCCGCAGTACGTGACGATCCTGATCGGTGCCAACGACGCCTGCACCAGTTCCGAGTCGTCGATGACCGCCGTGGGCACCTTCCGCGGCTTCATCGACACGGCGCTCGGCACGCTCAAGAGCGGGCTGCCCAACGCCAAGGTCGCCGTGATCAGCATCCCCGACATCAAGCGGCTCTGGGAGGTCGGCCGCACCAGCGGCACCGCCCGCACTGCCTGGTCGCTGTTCGGCATCTGCAAGTCGATGCTGGCCAGCCCGACCTCGACCTCGGCCGCCGACAACGCCCGGCGCGACCGGGTGCGGCAGCGGGTCGTCGACTTCAACGCGCAGCTCGCGGCCGCCTGTGCGGCCTACGGGCCCAACTGCGACTTCGACGACAACGCCGTGTTCAACTACCCGTTCAGCTTCAACCAGGTCTCCGGGTGGGACTACTTCCACCCCAACGCGGCCGGCCAGGCCGCGCTCGCCCAGGCCAGCTACGCGGCCGGCTTCAACTGGTGATCGGGCTGGGGCCCCGGTGCGGGGCCCCACCCTCAATCACGCGGGCCGCAACCAGAGCGCGCCGAGCGGCGGCACCCGCAGCCGGGCCGAGGCCGGCATGCCGTGCCAGTGCACGTCTTCCGTGTGGACCGCGCCGAGGTTGCCGACACCCGAGCCGCCGTAGTCGGCCGCGTCGGTGTTGAGCACCTCGGTCCAGGCGCCGGCGCGCGGCAGCCCTATCCGGTAGTTCTCGTGCGGGACGGCCGCGAAGTTGACCACGCAGACCAGCGGCGAGCCGTCCGGCGCGAGCCGGATGAACGCCAGCGTGTTGTTGGCCGCGTCGTCGGAGACGATCCAGCGGAAGCCGGCCGGAGTGGTGTCCTGCGACCACAGCTCGGGCGCGCCACGGTAGATCGCGTTGATGTCGCGCACCATCCGCTGGAGGCCGGAGCGCTGCGGGTCCGACGGCAGCGACCAGTTGAGGCCCCGCTCCTCGTTCCACTCCTCGTCGTCACCGAGCTCGCAGCCCATGAACAGCAGCTGCTTGCCCGGATGCGCCCACATGAACGCGAGCAGCGCCCGCACGTTGGCCAGCCGCTGCCACAGGTCGCCGGGCATCTTGGAAAGCAGCGAGCGCTTACCGTGTACGACCTCGTCGTGCGAGATGGGCAGCACGTAGTTCTCGCTCCACGCGTACACCATCGAGAAGGTCACCTGGTTGTGGTGGTATTGCCGGTGGATGGGCTCCTTCGACGCGTAGAGGAGCGTGTCGTGCATCCATCCCATGTTCCATTTGAAGCCGAAGCCGAGGCCCCCGCCCGAGGTGGGCCAGGTGACGCCGGGATAGGCGGTCGACTCCTCCGCGATCATCACGACGCCGGGGTGGTGCTTGTAGACGGTCGCGTTGGTCTCCTGGAGGAAGCCGATCGCGTCGAGGTTCTCCCGGCCGCCATACTGGTTGGGCTCCCACTGCCCGTCCTGGCGCGAATAGTCGAGGTAGAGCATCGACGCGACCGCGTCGACCCGCAGGCCGTCGATGTGGAACTCGGCGCACCAGTAGAGCGCGTTGGCGACCAGGAAGTTGCGCACCTCGCGGCGCCCGTAGTCGAAGATGTACGTACCCCAGTCGGGGTGTTCGCCCCTGCGCCAGTCGCCGTGCTCGTAGAGCGGCGTGCCGTCGAACCGGGCCAGCGCCCACTCGTCGCGCGGGAAGTGCGCCGGCACCCAGTCGAGCAGCACCCCGATCCCCGACTGGTGCAGCCGGTCGACCAGATAGCGGAAGTCGTCGGGGTCGCCGAACCGGGCGGTCGGCGCGTAGTAGCCGGTGACCTGGTAGCCCCACGAGCCGCCGAACGGGTGTTCCATCACCGGCAGGAACTCGACGTGGGTGAAGCCCATCTCGACGACGTAGTCGGTGAGCTGGTCGGCGAGGTCGCGATAGCTGAGGCCGGGCCGCCACGAGCCGAGGTGCACCTCGTAGACGCTCATCGCCTCCTGGTGCGGCTTTGCCGCCACCCGGCGGGTCATCCACTCCGCGTCTTTCCAGTCGTAGGACGATTCGTCGACGACCGACGCCGTGCGCGGCGGGATCTCGGTGCGCCGGGCCAGCGGGTCGGCCTTCTCGCGCCAGACACCGTCGCGGCCCAGGATCCGGAACTTGTAGCGGTTGCCCACCCCGGCGCCGGGCACGAAGATCTCCCAGACGCCACTGCTGCCCATCGACCGCATCGGCCAGCCGTCGTGCGGCCCCCAACCGCTGAAGTCGCCGATCACCCGCACGCCCTGCGCGCTCGGTGCCCACACGGTGAACGAGACGCCACCGTCGCGGGCGTGCGCGCCGAGCGCCTCCCAGAGCCGCTCGTGCCGGCCTTCGTTGATCAGGTGCAGGTCGATCTCGCCGATCGTCGGGCCGTGCCGGTAGGGGTCGTCGTGCTGCCGCCCGTCGGCGTCGATCCGATAGTCGAAGACCTCGCCGGGGACGGTGACCTCGAAGATCCCTTCCGGGTGTACGCGGGTCGCCGGGTGGCTCTCGTCGCCGACCACGACGGAGACCGAGTCGGCGCCACGGCGCAACGTCCGGATGGTGGTGCGCCCGTCGCGCGGATGCGCGCCGAGTGTCGCGTGCGGATCGTGCACCGCACCGGAGATCAACTCGTCCATCATCAGGTCATTCCCTACCTCACCCCGCGCCGCCCGGCGCGGTCCATCGCCCTCACCGACGCGGTCGCACCGAGAGGATGTGCGCCGGCTCGAGGAACGGGTCGAGCCGGACCGCGTTGCGCTGGCCCCAGTCGTAGGTGGCCCCGGTGAGCTGGTCGGTCGCCACGAAGCGTTCGTGCCAGTCCAGACCCAGCGCCGGCATGTCCAGTGTGGTGTTTCCCCACTGCGTCCCGCTCGAATCGAACGAGCAGATGACCAGAACGGTGTTGTCGACCCGCGGGTCACGCTTCGACCAGCACAGCAGCGCCGGGTTGTCGATGTCGTGGAAACGCAGGTTACGCAGCCAGTGGAGGGCCGGATTGTCGCGCCGGACCGCGTTGAGCCGGCCGAGGAAACCCGCCAGCGACCGGCCCGCGGCCTCGGCGCCGGCCCAGTCGCGCGGGCGGAGCTGGAACTTCTCGTTGTCGAGGTATTCCTCCGCGCCCGGCCGGGCCACGTGCTCGAACAGCTCGTAGCCGGCGTAGACCCCCCACGACGGCACCAGCATGCTGGCCAGCACCGCCCGGATCTTGAACATCGGCGGGCCGCCGTGCTGGAGCGTCTCGTGCAGGATGTCGGGCGTGTTGGGCCAGAAGTTGGGCCGCATGTGGTCGGCCGCCGCGACCAGCTGCTCGCAGTATTCCCGCATCTCCCAGGCCGACGTGCGCCAGGTGAAGTAGGTGTAGGACTGGCTGAAGCCGATCTTGCCGAGCCCGTTCATCATCGCCGGCCGGGTGAACGCCTCGGCGAGGAACAGCACGTCGGGATCGACGGCCTTGACCTCCGCGATCAACCAATGCCAGAAGTTGACCGGCTTGGTGTGCGGATTGTCCACCCTGAAGATCTTGACGCCTTGCGCGACCCAGTGCAGGACGACCCGCCGGATCTCCTGGCGGATCCCCTCGGGATCGTTGTCGAAGTTCAACGGGTAGATGTCCTGATATTTCTTCGGCGGGTTCTCCGCGTAGGCGATCGTCCCGTCGGCCCGCGTGGTGAACCACTCCGGGTGCTCCTTGACCCACGGGTGGTCGGGCGCACACTGCAGGGCAAGGTCCATCGCGACCTCGAGCCCGTGCTCGGCGGCCTTGGCGATGAAGGCCCGAAACTCGTCGAGCGTGCCGAGCCGCGGGTGGATGGCGTCGTGCCCACCCTCCTCGGCACCGATCGCCCAGGGCGAGCCGACATCGTCTTCGTCGGCGGCCAGCGCGTTGTTCTTACCCTTGCGGTTGACCCGCCCGATCGGATGGATCGGCGGCACGTAGAGCACGTCGAAGCCCATCTTCGCCACGCCCGGAATCCGCGCCTGCGCGGTCTCGAACGTGCCGTGCCGGCTGTGCCCGTCCTTCACCACCGCGCCCTCGGAGCGCGGGAAGAACTCATACCAGGCGGAGAACAAAGCCTTCTTACGATCGACCCACACGGGGTACGCGTCGCCGCGGCTCACAAGTTCCCGCACCGGGTAACGCCAGAGCAGCTCGGCAAGGCCCAGCGCCGGCGAGACCCTTATGCCGAGCGCCAGATCGTCGGCGCGTAGGGCCTCGGCCGCCTTGGTCACCCGAGCGCGCTGGTCGTCGGGCACGCCATCGGCGGCGCGGTCGAGCAGGGCGGCGCCCTCGACGAGGTCGTTGGCCAGGTCAGTGACGTCCTGCCCGGCGGCGATCTTCTTCTCGACGGCGTCGCGCCAGCTCAGGTAGGGGTCGCTGAACGCCTCCACCACGAAGCTGCCCTCGCCGACCGAGGTGGGGCTGAAGGTGGCATGCCAGCGGTCGGTGCCCGGCGCGCCCGGGTCCATCCGGGTGAACGGCGCCTCGGTGCCATCGGCGTCCCGCCAGACCACGTTGCAGCCGACGGCGTCGTGGCCCTCGCGGAAGACTGTTGCGGAGACCGGGACGATCTCGCCTACGACCGCCTTGGCCGGGTACTTGCCGCCACTGACCACCGGGCGGACCTCGTCGATCGGAATCCGGCCGTCGCCCGGGTTGGGCTCGACCGGCACCTGCCGCCCAGCCTTCGGCGCCGGTCCCTTGGCGGGCTCGACCGCGGCGGCCGACTCGGCCAGAGCCGGAGCCTTGGCGGCCTCGGCCGCCGCCGGGGTCTTCGCGGGCTCGGCCAACGCCGGGTCCTTGGCGGGCTTGGCCGGATCCGGGGCGTTCGCCGGCTCGGCCAAACCCGGGGCTTGCTCGGCGATCGCCGGAGCGGCTCCAGCCGCGAGTGGGTCTGGCGTTTCGGCGGTCGTGGGGCGGTCATCGGCAGCCGCGGCCGCAGGCGCGGCCGACTCGGCCAGAGCCGGAGCCTTGGCGGGCTCGACCGCCGCTGGCGCCTTCGCCGACTCGGCCAAAGCCGGGCCATTGGGGGCGTCCGCCGGAGCGGCGGCCTCCCTCGCGTCTGCTTCCAGCCGCACCGGGTCGGGCTTGGCCACGGGCAGCGTCGGCACCGGGTTGACCGGGGCCGAGGGCGGAGTCTCGGCCGCCGTGGGTTCCGGCTCTGAGCTAGACATCGCGGGCGAAGCCTCGGCCGCCGTAGGTTCCGGCCCTGGACTCGACACTGCAAGCGAAGCCTCCGCCGCCGCGGGTTCCGGCCCTGGACTCGACGCCGCAGGCGAAGCCTCGGCCGCCGTGGGTTCCGGCTCGGGATTCGCGGGGCTCGGCGCCGCGGGCGTGGATGCGTCCGCGGTCCGCGGTGGCGTTTCGGTCGCTGCCGGGTCCTGCTCCGGGCGCGCGGATGCCGGCTTAGCCACCGACGGCATCGGCACCGGATTGACGGGGGCGTTCCCTAGGGCGGCGGCCTCCGTCGGGTCCGGACCCGGCCGCGCCGGGTCGGGCTTGGCCTCGGACGGCGTCGGCACCGGCTTGACCGGCGCCGGGGACGTAGTCTCGGCCGCGGTGGGGTCCGCTTCGGGCATCGCAGCCGCCGGCTCGGCCTTGACGGCTACCGCCGGTTCCGCCTTCGCAGCCGCCGGCTCGGCCTTCACGGCTACCGCCGGTTCCGGCTTCGCAGCCGCCGCCGGTTCCGGCTTCACGGCCGCCGCCGGTTCCGGCATTGCGCCCGCCGCCGGCTGGGGCTTCGCGGCGGCTGGCGTGGCGGTTGTGGCGGTCTTGCCGGGAGGGGGTTTGGGGACGGCTCGGACGCCCGGCGGGCCGGGCTTGGCCGGGGTCCTTCCGGGGCTCGCGGCCGGGGGCGGGGACGCCTCGCCAGGGGCGTTCGTGGGCGGCACGGGATCGACCTCAGCCATGATCTCCACCGTAGTCGGGTCTCCGGCCGCCGTCGCGTCGAGGACGAGGATTGTTCGCGGTTGTCGGGTTCGGTCAGGCGTCGACCCGCTGGCCCTTGCCGATCACCACGATGCCGTTGTCGGAGACCGTGAAACGGCGGCGGTCGCGCTCCAGGTCAACCCCGATCTCCGCCCCCTCGGGGACCACCACGTTCTTGTCCAGGATCGCGTTGCGAACGACCGCGTGGCGGCCGATGTCGACGCCCTCCATCAGGACCGAGCCGGACACGTGTGACCACGAGTGGACCTTGACGTTGGGGGATACCACCGAGTTTTCCACCAGCGACCCGGAGATCACCGCGCCGGGCGAGACCATCGAGCCGACCGCCCGGCCGACCCGCTCCTGCCAGCCGTGCACGAACTTGGCCGGCGGCCACGGGTTGTAGTCGGTGTAGATCGGCCACTCGAAGTTGTAGAGGTTGAACACCGGGTGGATGGCGATCAGGTCCATGTGCGCCTCGTAGAACGAGTCGAGCGTCCCGACGTCGCGCCAGTAACCCCGGTCGCGGTCGGTGCTGCCGGGCACGACGTTGTCGGCGAAGTCGTACACGTTGGCGCTCTGCTTCTCGACCATCATCGGGATGATGTTGCCGCCCATGTCGTGCTTGCTCGACGGGTTCTGCGCGTCGCGGGTGACCGCGTCGATCAGCGCGTCGGCCCGGAACACGTAGTTGCCCATCGAGGCGAAGATCTGGTCGGGCGCGTCCGGCAGGCCGCGGGCGTCGGTGGGCTTCTCGCGGAACGCCTGGATCCGGCGGCCGTCGCCGGCGACCTCGATGACGCCGAACTGGTCGGCCATCGCGATCGGCTGCCGGATGCCGGCGACGGTCACGTCGGCGCCCGACTCGATGTGTTGGGCGACCATCTGGGCCGGGTCCATCCGGTAGATGTGGTCGGCGCCGAACACGATCACGTACTCGGGCTTCTCGTCGTGGATCAGGTTGAGGCTCTGGTAGATCGCGTCGGCCGAGCCCGCGAACCAGCGGGGACCGAGCCGCTGCTGTGCCGGCACCGGAGCGACGTAGTTGCCCAGCAGGTTGGACATCCGCCAGGTCTTGGTGATGTGCCGGTCGAGCGAATGCGACTTGTATTGGGTCAGCACGACCATCTTCAGATAGCCGGCGTTCGCCAGGTTGGAGAGGACGAAGTCGATCATCCGATAGATGCCGCCGAACGGGACGCCCGGTTTGGCCCGGTCTGCGGTCAGTGGCATCAGGCGTTTGCCCTCGCCGCCAGCGAGAACCATCGCGAGGACTTTGGGTGCCATGAGCAGACGCTAGCCACCGTCGGCTTCCGGCACCAGCGGAGGGGCGCCCCGTCCCAACGCAGTTTCCGGTCCGGGCACCTAAGGTTTCCGGTGTGGACAGGATTCGAGTCGACCTCCTCACCCGGGAATACCCGCCCGAGGTCTATGGCGGCGCTGGCGTACACCTGGAATATCTGGCTCGTGACCTGCGGCGACTCGCCGACGTAAGGGTGCACGCGTTCGGGGCTCCGCGGTCCGAGCCGGGGGTCACCGCCTATCCCGATCCGCCCGGGCTCAAGGACGCCAACCCGGCGCTGCGTACGCTCGGCGTCGACCTGGAGATGGCGGCCGGCACCGCGGGCACCGACGTGCTGCACAGCCACACCTGGTATGCCAACCTGGCCGGCCACGTCGCCAAGCTGCTGCACGGCGTGCCGCACGTGGTGACCACGCACAGCCTCGAGCCGTTGCGCCCCTGGAAGGCCGAGCAACTCGGCGGCGGCTACCGGCTCTCGTCGTGGGCCGAGCGCACCGCGATCGAGGCCGCCGACGCGGTCATCGCGGTCTCCGAGGGGATGCGCCGCGACGTGCTCACCGCCTACCACGCAGTCAACCCTGATCGGGTACGCGTAGTGCACAACGGCATCGACACGCTGCAATACCAGCCCGATCCGTCAACCGGTGTCTGGGCGAGGATCGGCGCCGACCCGGGCCGCCCGACCGCGATCTTCGTCGGCCGGATCACCCGGCAGAAGGGCCTGCCCTACCTCCTGCGCGCGGCCCGCGACCTGCCGGCCGACGCGCAACTCGTGCTGCTCGCCGGCGCGCCCGACACCCCGGAGATCGCCGCCGAGGTGCGCGACCTGGTCGACGAGCTGCGCCAGCGGCACGACCGGATCTTCTGGGTGCCCGAGATGCTGCCCAAGCCAGACGTGATCCAGCTGCTGACGCACAGCACGGTGTTCGTCTGCCCGTCGATCTACGAGCCGATGGGCATCGTCAACCTGGAGGCGATGGCCTGCGAGACCGCCGTGGTGGCGACCGCGACCGGCGGCATCCCCGAGGTCGTCGACGACGGCGCGACCGGCGTGCTGGTGCCGATCGACCAGGCCACCGACGGCACCGGCACGCCCCTCGACCCGGACCGCTTCGTCGCCGACCTGGCGTCCGCCATCAACGCCCTGCTCGGCGACCCGGAGCGGGCAAAACAAATGGGCATGGCCGGCCGCGAACGGGCGGTGACCCACTTCTCCTGGGCCTCGATCGCTGAGCGGACGATGGCCGTCTACGAGTCGGTGTTGCACTAGGAGTCGTCGAGGACGGCCGGCCGCCGCGCCGGGCCTTATTTTCCGCGCCATTGATTTTGCATAATCGAAAGCCCCGGGCAGGGCAGAGATTCCGCTTGTGATAGGCGACAATTGATGTATGCGGCAGCTCCAATTCTTCACCACCAAAGAGCTCGCCGTCATGCGCGACCGCACCGCAGCCCGCAATTACTCACCCGCAAGCGAGGAGTTCCGCCGCGAGCACCAACGCCATCGCGCCTGGGGCTTGACGCGGCGCCACGCCGAACGTCTACGTCGCATACCTGACGCTGACAGCGACTCCCGCACACCGACCGAGACAAACCGCCCCGGCCCACAGGCGGAAGGATCGCCCCAGTCGCCCGCCACGGCATCGACCAGCCCGACGGAAAACACGTCGTCACGGATGGCGGAACATACTCCGAAGGTTCAAGCAAAGACCACACCCGACCAACCCATTCCACCGGCAATAAGATTGCCGCCGGCGGTTGCCGCTGCATCAACTAGTCCGATCACATATGCGCCGTCGCGGGTGGTGAGAGCTACACCGAAGTGCCAATCGAGATGCGTAACACCAACTGGGAACCACGGACCAGGACGCCCGCCGCGAGTCCCGCCGGCGACGAGAGGACCACCGGCCACGTTGCGCCCATCGCCATTTGGAGCAACCTCGCGGGCACCACACCTAGGGCACCAGCACCGCCACGCCGTCGACGCGGTCGCTGGCCAGGTCGGCCAGCGCGCGGTCGGCCTCGGCCAGTGGATAGTCCTGCCGGTGCACGATCGGCGGGTGGCGCAGCGCCTCGGCCAGGAACGCCCGGCCGTCGGCGCGGGTGTTGGCGGTGACGCTGCGCAGCGTTCGCTCCTCGAAGAGGTGCTGGTCGTAGTTCAGGACCGGGATGTCCGACAGGTGGATGCCGGCGACCGCCAGCGTCCCGCCCCGGTCGAGGTTGGCCAGCGCGACCGGCACCAGCGTGCCGACCGGTGCGAACAGGATCGCCGCGGCCAGTTTCTCCGGCGGGCGGTCGTGGTCGCCACCCGCCGTAGTGGCGCCCAACTCCAGCGCCAGCCGCTGCGCCGCCATCGACCGCGTCATCACGTGCACCGTGGCGCCCTGCGCGATGGCGACCTGGGCGATCAGGTGGGCCGACCCGCCGAAGCCGTAGATGCCCAGCGCGCCGCCCGGCGGCAGTTCGGCGCGCAGCAGCGCCCGGTAGCCGATGATGCCGGCGCACAGCAGCGGCGCCAGTTCCCGCGGGTCGCGGTCGGCCGGCAGCGGGTAGACGTAGTCCTGCGGCGCGGCCGCGTATTCGGCGTAGCCGCCGTCGGCGTCCCAGCCGGTGTAGCGCGACGCCGGGCAGAGGTTCTCCGTGCCGCGCCGGCAGTAGACGCAGGTGGTGTCGGTGTGCCGCAGCCAGGGCACGCCGACCCGGTCGCCGAGCGAGTAGACGGTGGCGCCGGAGCCGCGCGCGACGACCCGGCCGACGATCTCGTGCCCGGGCACCACCGGGCTGCGGTGCGGCGGCAGGTCGCCCTCGGCGACGTGCAGGTCGGTGCGGCAGACCGCGCACGCCTCGACCTTGAGCAGCACCTCGTCGGGCTCGGGGACCGGCACCGGCAGCTCGACCCGGCGCAGCGGGTGGGTGTCGAGCGGGCCCGGGTCGACCACCTGCCAGGCGGTCATCGTCTGCGGTAGGTCGGTCACCCACCCATCTTTACCGCTTGGAGCGTGTAGGTGAGCGGAACGCGCGCGCGACCCTCGGTCAGCCGCCACTCGAGGTCGTCGCCGCGGACCATCCGGCCCGGCAGACCCTCCCACGGCGCGCTGTCGTGCTCGACCAGCATGGTCAACCGCAGCCCGTGGTCGAACAGGGCGGTCACGATCTCGCCGAGCCCGTGGTTCCAGCTGTGCGTCTCGTTCTCGGTGAACACGGCGTCGGTCTCGACGTAGGTGCCGCCCTCGACGTAGACCAGCGGATCGGCGGTCTCGAAGTAGGGATAGCGGATCACCAGGTCAGCGCCGTCGGCCCGCGCGTCGTCGATCGACCAGAGCACCGGGTGCCCCTCGCGGATGAACAGCCGGCCGCCGGGCTTGAGCAGCCGAGCCACCACCTGCGCCCACCGCTGCACCGACGGCAGCCAGCAGAGCGCGCCGATCCCGGTGAAGACCAGATCGAAAGACTCATTCGGGAGTACGTCGGCAGCGGCGTAGACGTCGGACTCGACGAACTCCGTCGGGTCGCCGAGCCGCTCGGCGAGCTTGCGCGCCTCGGCGATCGACGCGGTCGAGAAGTCGAGGCCGGTCATCCGGGCGCCCAGCCGCGACAGCGAGATGGTGTCGGTGCCGATGTGGCACTGGAGGTGGACGCCGCGCAGGCCGCGCACGTCACCGAGGCGGGGCAGGTCGAAGCGGACGTCGCGGCTGAGGAACGCCGGGTCGGCGCCGAACTCGGCGAGCGAGTAGTCGGGCGACGCGGCGTGCGCGGGCGCCCGCTCGTCCCAGTTGGCCTGGTTGACGGTGCGGTAGTCGGTCACGCGCCGGGAAGCTACCAGATGAAGCCGAGGTAGAGCTCGGTGCCGGCGGCCCCGCTGCAGCGGTAGGCGTCGGCCTCGCTGGTGCGGACCGCCGCGCTGCCGGCGGCGACGCAGTCGGCGTTGCTGGCGTAGCTGCCCTGGCGTTGCCAGGTGTAGATGCCGGCCTGCGAGGGCGCGGCGGCGATCCCGGTGATGGCGGCGGCGACCGCCCCGACGACGGCCAGCCGGACAGCGTTGGTGCGCAGCGACATGGTGGAGCCCTCCCCCGTGGAAGCTTCAAAGTCCGGAATGGACGCTAGCCAGGCGGTTGCTGACCAGTCAAGTCCTTCGATGCGTCGACACGCTGGCGGCGCAGCTCGTACCCGATGATCGCGATGGTGTAGAAAACCGCGTCAGCGGCCAGCTTGCCGGCGACGACGCCGCTGGTCGCGGTGCCCAGGGCGCGGGTCGCGAGATACATCGCGCCCGGGCGGACCAGCAGGGTGTCGAGCACCTCGGCCGGGCCGAACTCGACGACCATGTCGCGGACCACCCGGCCGGGGCGGTTCCCGGCGCGCAGGTCGCGCACGAAGATCATCGTGTAGAAGCCGATGGTCTCGCCGATCGTGCCGGCGACGGCGGCGGCCTCGGGTGAGTCGACGGCGGCCGCGGCGAGCAGTGCGCCGGTGATGCCGGCGGCCTCGGCCGGGGCATAGCGGGCCAGCCACTCACGTATCCGACCCACCGCTGGTCAACGATGGGTCGGGCGGGGCGTGGTGCTCTCGAACGGGCGTCACCCGTCAGCGGCGCAGCTCGCGCCGGGAGGTGATGCGCAGCTTGGCGAAGATCTTGGAAAGGTGCCATTCGACGGTACGCGGGCTGAGGAAGAGTCGTTCGCCGATCTCCGGGTTGGACAGCCCTTCCCGGGCGAGCCGGGCGATCTGCGCCTCCTGCGCGGTCAGCCGGCCGGTGGGCGGGGCGGCGCGCTTGTGCGCGGTCTCCCCCGCGGTCGCCAGCTCGCGCTCCGCCCGCTCGGCGAAGCCCTCCATCCCGCGGTCGGCGAACTCGGCGTGCGCGACCCGGAGCTGCTCCCGGGCGTCGGCCCGGCGCCCCACGCGGCGCAGCCATTCGCCGTAGACGAGGTGGGCCCGCGCCTCCTCGCCGCGCAGCGGTGTCGCGGCCAGCAGGTCGATCGCCGCCCGGTAGTGCTCCTCGGCGGCCGGGCCCTCGGTGATCAGCGCCCGGCTGCGCTCCTCGATGCCCAGCGCCCACTCGGTGCCGGCGGCCGCGGTGGCCGCCGCGAGCCGGTCGAAGGCCGCCGCCGCCTCTTCGGGCCGGCCGGCCCGGGTCGCGCCCTCGACGAGCTCGGCCAGGATGCCCCACGGCGGGAAACCGAGCACCGGCGGCTCGTGGTCCTCGCTCGCGGCGGCGTCGGCCGCGGCCGGGTACTCGCCGCGCCCGTTGTGCAGCACCGCCAGCGCCCAGGCCACCGCGACCAGGCCGGCGCCCTCGCCCCGGCGCCGCACGTCGGCGGCCGTCGCCTCGGCGAGCGCTTCCGTCTCGGCGGTCTCGCCCCGCCACGCGCCCAGCATCAGCTCGCCGAGCGGCAGGAACGGGCGGGCGGTGGTCGCGTCGGTCGCGGCCCGCAACTGGTCGAGCAGGCCCGCCGCGGCACCCAGATCGCCGGTCAGCACGTCCGCGGCCATCCGGGAGTTGAGCGCCGCCGGGAGGGTCGACAGCGCGCCGTTCTCCCGGGCCAGCCGGACGAACTTGCCGGCGAGCCGTGGCCAGCTCGGGAAGTCCCAGACCTGGGTCGACGTCACGCAGGCCAGCCACAGCCAGCGGACCGCGTCCGGCCCGACGGCCGGCCCGTCGCGGAACGCGACCACCGCGCGCCGCAGCACCGGCAGAGCGGCCGGGTAGCCGTCGGTGAAACGCATCGCCAACCCGTCGAGCAGCAGGTCGGCGGCGCGCGGCGGGTCGGGTGCCGGTGGGCCGGCGCGGGCCGCCAGCGCGGCCTCCCGCAACTGCCCCTCGCCGAGCGCGCCGGCGAACATCGCCGCCGAGATGGCCTCCAGGTAGGTGGTCCGGGCCAGCTCCGGATCGAGCGCTTCCAGGTCGGCGGCAGCGGCGCGGAGCAGCGGGGAGGCCGCCGCGTCACGGTTGCGGATGAACGCCACCCGGGCCCGGAGCAGCCCGGCCTCGGCCCGTTGGACCTTGTCCGGCCCGCCCGCCTCGGCCAGCGCGATCAGGGCCAGCGCACGGTCCGGCGAGCCGGCCTCCAGGCTGCATTTCGCGGCCAGCAGGGTGCGGCGGGTCCGGCGGGCGGGATCCCCGGTCAGCTCGGCCGACCGGAGCAGGAAGCTGGCCGCCGCGGCGAGGCCGCCGCGGGCCATCGCCTGGCCCGCCGAGCGCTCGAGCCGGTCGGCGATCTCGTCGTCGGGGCCTTCCACGGCCTGCCCGGAGTGCCAGGCGTGCCGGTCCGGGTCCAGCTCCCGGTCGGTCGCCTCGGCCAGCGCCGCGTGCGCCTGCCGCCGCTGCGCGTCCGGCGCGGCGGCGTAGATCGCCGACCGGACCAGCGGATGCCGGAACCGCACCTGGGGACCGATCTCGATCAGCCCGGCGGCAGCAGCCGGCGCCACCGCGCTGGCCGGGATCCGCAGCCGTTCGGCGGCCCGCCAGAGCAGCACCGGGTTGCCGGTCGGGTCGGCGGCGGCGACCAGCACGAGCAGTCGGGTCGACGTGCCGAACGCGGCCAGCCGGCGGCGGTAGTGCTCCTCCATCCGGGCCGGCAGCGGGGCCTCCCCGGGCGTGCCGGGCGCGGGGGCGAGTTCCAGCAGGGCGAGCGGGTTGCCGCGGGCCTCGGCGATGATCCGCTCCCGGACCGGCTCGTCGACCGGGCCGAGCAGCACCGTGCTCAGCAGGGCGCGGGCGTCCTCGTCGGCCAGGCCGGCGATATCGAGGGTGGGCAGCCCGACCAGCTCCGCGGGCTCCGGGTCGCGAGTGGCGAAGACCAGGGCGACCGACTCGGCGCGCAGCCGGCGGGCCGCGAAGGCGAGCGCCTGCAACGAGGCCCGGTCCACCCAGAGCGCGTCGTCGACCACGGCCACCAGCGGCTCCTCGGTCGCCACCTCGGCCAGCAGGCTGAGCACGGCCAGACCCACCCGGAACCGGTCCGGCGGCGGGCCCTCGCGGCTGCCCAGTGCGATCTCCAGGGCGGCGCGCTGCGGTTCCGGCAGGCCGCCCAGGCGGTCCATGAACGGCGCGCAGAGCTGGTGCAGGCCGGCGAAGGCGAGTTCCATCTCCGACTGGACGCCGCCGGCGGCGACCACGCGGCAGCCGGACGCGCGCATGGTCAGGTGGTCGAGCAACGCGGATTTCCCGATGCCCGGCTCACCCCGGACCACCAGCGCCCGGCTCTCCCCCGCCCGGACCGCGTCCAACAGTTCGTCGCACACGGCGCGTTCGGGGCGCCTCCCTAGCAACATCCCGGCTCCTCACGGCCACGATAGGCCGGGCGGTGCCCCGGGCGTGGGCGGACGGGGTTTTCGCACTGACAGTGCAGTATTGACACCCGTAAGCCGGCCTGCCTACCGTCAACTCCCCAAACCCCTCGGGGAGGAGCGCGACGATGCGCCGTACCCTCCTGTTCCGCGTCCTGGTGTCCACGGTCGCCGCCGTCACCGCGGTGACCGCCCTCCCCGCGGCGGCGGCCGCCGGGGGCACACCCGGCGACCAACCACTGCCCGGCTACACGATCGTCAACCCGCCACTCGCGCCGGCCACCGCGGGCGGCCAGCCGACCACCGTCAAGCAGGGCACCCACGCGCACGCCGCCTACATCATCGAGGTCCCCGCGCACTGGAACGGCGACCTGGTCATGTGGGCACACGGCTATCGCGGCCAGGGCACCGTGCTGACCGTCGACCCGCCGGCCTTCGGGCTCCGCCAACGCCTCCTCGACCAGGGGTACGCATGGGCGGCGTCCTCCTACACCGGAAATGGTTTCGACATCCGCGCGGGCGTCCTGAGCACCAAGGACCTGACCGACCACTTCGGCCGGACGGTCCGCCGGCCACACCACACCTACATCGCGGGCGTCTCGATGGGCGGCTACATCATCGGCCGTGCGCTCGAGGAATACCCGCGGCTCTACGACGGCGCCCTGCCGATGTGCGGCGTCATGGGCGACCAGCGCCTGATCGACTACTTCCTCGACTTCCAACTCACCGCCGGGGCGCTCAGCGGCGTCAAGACCTACCCGGCCGGCGCCGACTACCTGACCTCGGTGGTGCCGGCGGTGCAGCAGCAACTCGGCATCGCGGCGATCACGCCGCTCGCGCCGGAACCGACCAACGCGCTGGGCCGGCAGTTCCGCGACATCGCCGTCAACCTGACCGGCGGCCCCCGCCCGGGCGCGGCGGCGTCGTTCGCCTACTGGAAGAACTTCGTCTTCTCGCTCAGCGCGCCGAGCGCGTCCTCGGACACGCCGGCGCAGGACCCGGGCCTGATCTCGACCAACCTGTTCACGCGCTACACCCCCAACACGCCGGTGAACGTGAACCGTTCGGTCCAACGGGTCGCGCCGGAAGACGTCTACCAACGGGTGTCCACCCGGCTCACCCAGGTGCCGAAGATCGAGGGCCGGCCGCGGGTGCCGGTGCTGTCGCTGCACGACCTCGGCGACATGTTCGTGCCGTTCGTCAACGAGCAGCAATACAAGGCTGACGTCGACCGCAACGGCCGCGGTCGCCTGCTCGTGCAGCGGGCCGTCCGGGCCACCGAACACTGCGAGTTCAGCCCGGCCGAGGCCGGCGCCGCCTGGGACGACCTGGTCGGCTGGGTGCGACATGACCGCAAGCCGGCCGGCGACCGCCTCGACGCCCGCTCGGTGGCCGCACCCGACTTCGGTTGCCGGTTCAGCGACAAGGCGGCGTACGCGACCGGCACCCGCCGGCTGTTCCCCGCCTGCCCCTGACGAAAGGCCTATGTTCGGGTTCGCCCGCCACGCACCCCGCCGGCGGGCGAACCCGAACATCGAATGGGGTACGCCATGTCCGAACGGCCGGAGAACCTGCGGTTCCTCTCCGGGCTCATCGTGGTGTCGACCGAGCCCGAACGCCTGGTCCACTTCTATCGCGACCTGCTCGGCGTGCCGCTGGTGGAAGAGCGGCACGGCGATTCGGAGCCACACTGGGGTTGCGAGCTCGGCGACGTGCATTTCGCGATCCACCCGGCCGACGACTACCCCGGCGAGGCGACCGGTGGCGGCGGGATCAAGCTCGCGTTCCAGGTGTTCGACCTGGACCCGCTGGTCGCCTGGCTGGCCACGCACGGCGTCGAGACGAGCTATCCGCCGGTCGAGTTCGGCACCGAATCGCGGATCACCGCGGTCCGCGACCCGGACGGCAACCTCGTCGAACTCACCCAGTTGGGTCCGTCCTGGCTCGACCACCTGCGGGCACACCGGGCCGCGGGCGGTGATCTCGTCGCACACTGGAGCGAGCGTCGTTAGTTCCGGTATGGAGACGACGGTCGGTCGGGTGACCACCACGGTGGCCGGTGGGTTGGTGGTGCTCTGCGCCACCGGCGCGGCGCTGTCGGCGGCCGTGCCAGGCCGGGGCACGTATGGCACTCTGCGCGGTTGGAACTATCCCGCCGCGGTGTGGCCGCTGTTGGCCGCCCTGGCCTGCGCCGGGGTGGTGATCGTGATCCGGCCGGAGTGGCTCCGGCCCGCCGCCGTCGTCGCCGCGGTCGTCGGTGCGCAGGTCGCCGGCTACGGCGTGGTCGCGGTTCGGGACTGGTTCAACGCCAACGGGGCGCAGGACATGGCTTCGCACAATCTCGCGACCGTGGTGACCTTCGCGGCCGCCGTCGCCGTCTGGGCCACCGTCGCGACGTGCGTGGCTGTCGGCCTGCTGTGGCGCGAGCCGACCGGGGTGGCGCTGCCGGGTTTCCGGGCCCTGGTCGTCGGTGGCATGGTGGCGGTCGGTCTGCCGTTCGCGCTCGGCGCCGCGTTCCGCGACCTCGACATCACCAGCCTCGGCCAGTACGCCCTGACTTATTCGCTCCCTTGGGGAGCGGCCCTGGCCGCGGCCGGCTGGCTCGACAACGGCGAGGCGCTCGCGGCACGCGCGACGGTCGCCGGGTCGGCGGTGCTCGCCGCGGTCACGGTCGGCGCCGCCTTCGCGAGCTACGCCTGAGCTCCTGCCGCGCTCGAAGATCGCGGCGCCCGCGCGAGCGATGCCCGAGCCGTTCGATCCTGCCGAGCGCGAAGATCGCGGCGGCCCGCCTCGCTGAGACCGGGACCTACTGCTGGGCGTTGATGATGTCGCGCTGCCGGCCATAGCGGTGCATCTGGTAGACGCCGTGCAGCAGAATCAGCACGACGCCGACCGCGACACCTGAGGTGATCGCGGCGCCGAGGCTGGTTGTGGGCTGATAGACCAGCAGCGCGACCCCGGCGCCGGCGACGATCGAGTTGATGATGCCGATCGCCGACGAGATCGTGAAGAACACGCCGCGCCGGTAGCCGCGCTGGCCAATCTCGATCATCTCGTTGGGTGCGCGTTCCGTGGCCACCGGGAAGTAGCGGTCCGCGCCCGGCAGCAACGTGCCGTAGTAGCGGCGGATGCGTTGGATCGACACGAGCGCGGCGACGTCTTCGAGCGACGTCTCGACCAGTCGTTCGTAGGTGAACACGCCGAGGATGAACACGACCGGGATGATCACGGCGAGGAAGTAGAGCGCGAAGTGCGTCGAGGCCAGGAAGCCGAACGCGACCAGCGAGCTCGACAGCGTCATCAGGTAGAGCGACGCCCGGCTGCTCGACTCGTTGACGGTGATCCCCCGCGCCGACTCCAGCACGAAGTGCTCGGTGAGTAGCGCGTTGAAGAACGCGAGCGGGCGGTCCGCGATGGCGTCGACGGACTCGTCGGCCGGCGGCACGCGCCGAGGTTGAGGGTCCACAATCTCCACATTCCATCATGGAACTCCCATGTGGTTGACATTCCCGAGGGATAACCGTTAGCTATAGGGGCTAACGGTTAGAGGGGGTGCGATGCAGCAGGAAGTGTTGCTGGCGATGCTCGCCAAGGAGCCGTCACACGGCTACGAGTTGCGGGCGCGGCTGCGCGACGCGCTCGGCCCGCTCGGCGAGGCGCTCAACGCCGGCCAGGTCTACGTCTCGCTCACCCGCCTGGAGAAGGCGGGCCTACTGGCGGCCGACGGCGGCGACCGGTCCGATCGCAAGGTCTACGCGCTCACCGCCGAGGGCCAGCAGCGGGTCGCCGAGTGGATCGCCGAGGTGAGCTGGCCCAAGCCCGACCTGGCGGAGTTCCACCTCAAGCTGGTCGCGGCCGCCGCGGCCGGGATCGCCGACCCGCTCACCATTGTCGACACCCAGCGCCGCGAGTTGCTGCGCCGGCTGCGCGAGGCACAGCGCGCCGCGATGGCCGAGCCGGCCGGCTCCAACGCGGCGCTGCTGCTGGAGGGCGTGGTGCTCCGGCTCCAGGCCGACCTGCGCTGGCTCGAGGCGTGCGAGCAGACCTGGACCCACCGAAGGAGCGGATCGTGACCACCGCACCCATGCTGCGCGCCCGCGGCCTGCGCAAGGAGCACGGCCGGGGCGCTGGCCTGGTCCGCGCCGTCGACGGCGTCGACCTCGACGTCGCCGCCGGCGAGACGGTCGCGGTGATGGGCCCCAGCGGCTGCGGCAAGTCGACGCTGCTGCACCTGCTCGGTGGCCTCGACCGGCCGTCCGGCGGTGAGGTGTGGCTCGACGGCAGCCGCGTCGACGACCTCGGCGAGAAGGCCCTGGCCCGCATCCGGCGCACCGCGGTCGGCTTCGTCTTCCAGGCCTTCCACCTGATGGAGGAGCTCACCGCCGTGGAGAACATCGAGTTGTCGGCGCTGCTGGCCGGCCGCTCGCCGCGGGCCGCCCGGCGGCGGGCGGAGGAGTTGCTCGAGCAGGTCGGCCTGGCCGACCGGGCGCGGTTCCTGCCGTCGGCGCTGTCCGGTGGCCAGCGGCAGCGGGTCGCGGTCGCCCGGGCGTTGAGCAACGAACCGCTGGTCGTGCTCGCCGACGAGCCGACCGGCAGCCTCGACAGCGCCGCCACCCTCGACGTCCTGCACCTCTTCGAGAGCCTGCACCAGGCCGGCCAGACGCTGGTCATCGTCACCCACGACGCCCGGATCGCGGCCACCGCCGACCGGCTGATCTCGATGCGCGACGGCGCGTTCGTCGACGAGACCAGGCTGACCGGCGGCAGCACCGGGCACCTCGGTGCGCTCGTCGGGCTGGAGGACTGACCGCGATGGGCCGGATCCTGCTCGTCACCCGCCTCGCCCTGCGCGACCTGCGGCGCCGCCGCACCGAGGCCACGCTGCTGCTGCTCGCCATCATGGCGGCCACCACGACGCTGACCCTCGGGCTCGTGCTGCGCGACGCGGCCAGCGACCCCTACCAACGCACCAAGGTGGCGACCAACGGGCCCGACGTCGTCGCTGGCGCCGCGTCGCCAAATGACCTCGAAAGCCTGACCGGCGCTCCCGGCGTCGTCGACCACAGTGGACCGTTCCCGATCGCCCCGGCCACGCTGGAAACGAAGGCTGGCAGGTCCGACGTGCAGGCACTCGGTCGCGACACCGCGACCGCCCCGGTCGACCAGCCGGCGCTGCGCGAGGGCGGCTGGGTCCGCGACGGCGGCGTCGTGGTCGAGGCCGCCTTCGCCGACGCGCTCGGCATCACAGTCGGCGATCCGATCACTGTGGACGGTCGCCCGTTCGCGGTGGCCGGCGTCGCGGTCACCGCCGCCCTGGCCCCGTACCCGGGGACGCGGTGCATCGTTCTGGTCCCCTGCGCGCACGGCGCGCCGCCCGAGGAGCCGCTTCCGGCGGACCTGTTGCGCAACCCCGGCCTGATCTGGTTGACCCAGGCGGACCTGCGCGGCCTGCACCCCGACTCGCTGTCCTACGCACTCAACCTGAAGCTGGCCGACCCCGCGGCAGCCCCGTCATTCGCGGCTGACCAGCACATTCGGGTGGAGCCGTGGCAGGAGGTCCTCGCCGAGGCGACCGAACTGGCCGGCGACGCCCGGATCCTGCTGCTCATCGGCGCCTGGCTGCTCGGCCTGCTCGCGGTGGCCAGCCTCTCGGTGCTGGTCGGCGGCCGGATGGCCGATCAGACCAGGCGCGTGGGCCTGCTCAAGGCGGTCGGCGGGACACCGGGCCTGGTCGCCACCGTGCTGCTCGCGGAGTACGTCGTCGTGGCCCTGGTCGCGGCCGCCGCCGGGCTGGCCGCCGGGGCGCTGACCGCCCCGCTGCTCACCCGGTCGAGCCCGGGCCTGCTCGGCACCGCGGGCACGCCGTCGCTGACCTGGCCGACGATCGGCCTGGTGACCGCGGTCGCGCTCGGCGTCGCGGTGGTCGCCACCGTCGTCCCGGCCTTGCGCGCCGCCCGCACCAGCACCATCACCGCGCTGGCCGACGCGGCCCGCCCACCCCGGCGCACGGGTTGGCTGATCGCGGTCTCGGCGCGGCTGCCGGTCACGCTGCTGCTCGCCCTCCGGGTCGCCGCCCGCCGCCCGCGCCGGGTCGTGCTCGCCGTGCTCAGCGTCGCGATCACGGTCAGCGGCATCTTCGTCATCCTGGTGCTCGACGCGTTCCTGACCTCCCGCCCGTTCGCGGCCGGCTACGACCAGGCCCAGACCGACTCGCTGCGCCAGGTGCTGCTGGTCGTGATGGTCATCCTGCTGAGCCTGGCGGCGGTCAACGCGGTCTTCATCACCTGGGCGACGGTGCTCGACAACCGGCACTCGTCGGCGCTGGCCCGCGCCCTCGGCGCCACCCCGCGCCAGGTGACCCTGGCGCTGGCGGCCGCCCAGGTGCTCCCGGCCCTGGCCGGCGCCGTGCTGGGCATCTTCCCGGGCGGCTACGCCCTGTTCCAGGCGATCATCGCGATCACCGGCGGCGACAGCGACCGGGCCACCTTCCCGTCGCTGTGGCAGTTGCTGGCCCTGGTCGCGGCGACGGTGCTGGTGGTGGCGGGGCTGACCGCGCTGCCGGCCCGCCTCGGCGGCCGCCGCCCGGTGACCGCGACGCTCCAGGCCGAACACGCGTGACCGCTCAGGCGCGGCGTTCCTTGCGCCAGACGAGCTTGAGGGCCGACCAGTCGTGGTCGAGGGCGGCGACCTTCACGTCGACGAGACCCCGCGGCAGCGCGGCGTCGCGGATGGCGTTCTCGGTGACCTCGCTGACGTGACCGGCGGCCTTGCGCGGCCAGGCCACCCAGAGCGCGCCGGCGGGAAAGATCCGCCGCTCGTTCCCGGCGATGACCGCGTCGACGGCCGGCAGATCACGGGCGAAGGCGACGATCACGTCGGCCGCGGCGGCGGAGCGGTCGGCGTCGTGCGGCTCCTCCTCGAAGGCCCAGCCGTCGTCAGCGCCGACCACGTCCCAGGTCGCGCCGGGGCGGATACCCAGCTTGGCCAGTTGCCTGGTCCCGGCGTACCCCGTCATCGCTTGATGTTAGGTCAGGGCGGACCGCAGCTTGTCGTAGGTGGGTGCCAGCTCGCGCAGCGCGGCGGCCGCCTTGCCGAGGTCACGCGTCACCATCGGGTGCTGCAACGAGCCGACCAACCGCGCCTGGGTCGTGGCGATCCGCGCCGCCTCCGGAAAGCCGGCCAGCCGCAGGCAGTCGGCGGTGTCGCTGAGCCGTCGCGCGCCGACCCGGATGGCGAAGTAGATGAGATGCTCGCGCAGCCCGTCGCCGGCACCGGCCTCGATGAGCTGGGCGACCCGCTCGGCCGCCTCGCCGTTGCCCAGGCTGCCGGGCGGCATCTTCGGATCCCCTTCCATCGCCAGCCACGCGATGGCGGCCGGGATCGTCGACCGGATCGCGTCGGCGTCGGCCACGTCGGCGACCTTCACGAAGTCGGTGCGCATGGTGTAGGGCTGGCCGTAACTGACCGTCTCCGCCCGCCACGCGAGCAGGAAATCTTCGACGGGCACCTCGGCGTACGGGTAGCCGTGTGGATCGTGCACCAGCACCCGCTCGTCGTTGACGTCGAGCACGACGACGAAATGGTCGGCACCGATCGGCCCGGTCATCTCGGGGTGGTGGCGCAGATGCCCCATCTCCAGCGGACCGGCCCACACCGGCCCCTTCCCGGCCGCGGCGGCAAGCCGGGCAAGCGGGTCTCCCCCGCTGCTCGTCGCGGATGTCCAGCCGATCGCCGCCAACGCCTGGTCGAACCCCTGCTCGGGATCCCACCCATAGGCGTCGAAGAACACCAGGTTGCCGCCGACTAGCTGCATGCCGAAGGGCCCGCCGGTGGCGACCTCGATGACCGCGGTCGACGGCGACCGGTCGCCGAGGAGCATCGCGAAGGAGTTGGCGTAGCAGTAGGGGCCGTTGCCCACATAGGGAAGGTGGCGCACGGAAAGCCTTTCGGGTCAGCGGACGACCGGGTAGGCCACGTCGAAACGCGCCCCGGTTCCCGGATAGATCTCATAGGGATGGCCGGTGCAGGTGACCCCGGCCCGGGCGTCGGTCCAGGCCTCGACCGCGTCGTACACCCGCAAGATCAAGGGAAGATCCTCATACCGCTCGGGTACGGGCAGGAAGGCCTCGACATGCGCGGGCACGAGCCGGATGTGCAGATCGCCGGCCGGCTCGACGCTCCCGTCGTAGGTGACCGCCACCTCGACCAGCCCGTCGCTGTCGTACGTCACCAGATCCTGGAAATACACGAGCTTGGTGCCGTCGCCGGGCAGCCCCGAAGCCCGCAGGTGCGCCCGGATGTCCCGCTCCGCCGCGCGGACCAGCTCCGGCAGGGCACCCGAACCGATCCGCCGGCTGCGGCACAGCACCTTGGTGGCGGGCACGTCGCGGAGGCCGACCGCGTCGAGCAGCGCGGCGTCCGTCACGGACACCGCCTCGATCACCGCCGCGCTCTCGTCGAGCAGCCTGCGCTGGGTCCGCAGCCAGCCGCGCAGCTCGAGCTCGCGGGCGTCAGGCGTGAGGTCCGCGAGGAAGCCGATCCGGCCGAGCGGCAACCCGAGCGCCCGCAGCCGCGCGATCAGCCGGGCCCGCGGCAACTGGTCGGGGCTGTAGGAGCGGTATCCGGTCGCCGGATCGACCCGGGCGGGCACCAGCAGCCCCTGCTCGGCGTAGAGCCGCAACGCCTTCGGCGACAGCCGCGCGGCCGCCCCGAACTCGCCCGGCAGCAGGTGTTTCCTCTCCACACCGCGAGTCTGCGGCGCGCCCCAGGGGCGAGGTCAAGTCACTCGAGGCCGTCGTGCGAGATCGCCGCACATGACACCGACGTCGACCGTCGCGGGAAGGTCGAGGTGACGCTGCCGCATTCCATTTCCCTCGACGCATGGCCGGGCCGCAGACGGGTAGGCGCAGGTGACAGACGATCCTGAGGAGGATCCGGTGAGCGAGCCAGAAGAAAGCCAGGAGAAGACCTCGAAGACCGACGCCGTACTGCTGAAGCCTGTGCTCAAAGACCTCAAGGACCTCAAGGCCGGCGAAGATCTCGACCCGCCCGAGAGCCGCCGCCGTTCGTCGCGCAAACAGGACGGCACGGACAAGAAGGGCTGAACGTCAGGCCGCGCGGTCGTCGAGTTCGTCCTCCCAGGCCCGCCGCAGCACGGTGGGCACGTCGGCGCGCAGCGCGTCGCGTACCAGAGACAGTTCCTCGTCGGTCAACGGCAGCGCTGGGAACGCGGCGCCGACCGCGGCGGCGAACGCCGACCCGCGGGCGGCCAGCGACGGTGCGAGCGTGACGTAGGCGGCGACATACGGCGCGACCAGGTCCCGCTGCGACAGTGACCAGAGCCCGTCGGCCAGCGCCCGGAAGCGGCTGACCGGCACGTCGGCGTCCTCCGTCATCGCCGCCCAGGCCGCCGACTTCGCCTCGGCCGTCGGGCGGGCAGCCAGCGCCGTCAACGCGCCGAGATCGGCCCCGGCCGTGCCGTCCCGCAGCCGCTCGGCCTCGATCTGCGCGGCGTCGATGCCGCCCAGCTCGGCCAGCCGGCGTACGACGGCCCAGCGCAGCTCCGGGTCCAGCGCCCAGCCCTGGTCGGTCGCGTCCGCGTCCAGCCAGCGCCGCAGCAGCGCGGTGTCGCTCGTGCTCCAGGCCAGCCCGCGCGCCAGGGCGACCGCGCGCTGCTCGTCCGGCTCGGCGTCGAGCGCGCAGGCCGCGGCGACGGGCTCGAGCGACGCCGGCATCCGGCGCACCATCCGCAGCGTGCGACTGAGGGCCGCGGCCACCAGGGTCGGCGACGGCTCGCGCGGGAGTTGCCGCGCCAGCAGGTCCAGGTGGTCGGCCGGCGACACCTGGTCGAGCATCGTCGTCCAGAGCACCGCCCGCACGAGCGGGTCCGGCACGTCGGCCAGCCCGCGCGACACGGCGCCGGCCGAGACCGGATCCAGCGCGATCCGGGCGAACGTCTCGCCGTACGCGTTGGGCACCACCACCAGCCCGGCCCACTCCGGCAGCGCGAGCGGCTCGTCGGCGAGGTCGACCAGCCGCGTGCCGACCAGCTCCAGCGACGCCGAGAACGCCGCCACGGTGAACCGGTGTGGCCGCACGCCGTCGCGGGTCAGCACCGGCACGTCGCCGCGGCGGGTGACCCGGATCGTGTCGTGCCCCGACTGCCGCAGCCAGACCCGCGCCCAACCGCGCACGTCGCGCGGCGAGGCGGCGTCGAGCGCCGACAGCAGGTCTTCGAGCGTGGCGTTGTCGAACCGGTGCTTCGTGAGGTGCGCGTTCACCCCCGCCAGGAAGTCCGCCTCGCCCAGCCAGGTCACGAGCTGGCGGAGGACCGCGTTTCCCTTCCAGTAGGAGATCTCGTCGAAGATGGTCGTGCCGGTGTCCACATCGGGCACGTCGGCCGCGTTCGGTGCCACCGGGTGCGTCGACCGACGCCGGTCGGCGAGGTAGGCGCGGGGCTTGTAGGCCGCCTCGAACGACACCCGGGTGCCGGCGAACCCGGCCGCCGTCTCGGCCACCTCGAAGCCCATGTAGTCGGCGAACGACTCGTTGAGCCAGACGTCCTCCCACCAGACCGGGGACACCAGGTCGCCGAACCACATGTGCGACATCTCGTGCGCGATCACCTCGGCGCGCTGGCGGCGGTCGTCGTCGGTGACCCGCGTCCGCGGCAGCATCGACTCCTCGAACGTGACGCAGCCCGGGCACTCCATCGCGCCCCAGTTGAGCTCGGGCACGAACACCTGGTCGTAGGAGTCGAACGGGAACGGCTCGGTGAAGATCTCGGCGTAGTGGTCGAAGCAGACCTCGGTGACCCTGCGCAACTCCGCGGCGTCGCGGTCGAGCTCGGCGGCCAGCGAGCGGCGGGCGTGCCAGCCCATCGCCAGGCCGCGATGCTCCCACCGCACCGAGTGGTAGGGCCCGGCCACCACGGCGAACAGGTCGCACGCGATCGGTTGAGTGGTGGCAAAACCGAATTGACCATTCTCGGCGTACGTCGGGAGCCCGTTGGACAGCACCGTCCACGTTGGATCCGCCGTCACCGTCAGCGTGATCGGTGCCCGCAGGTCGAGCTGGTCGAAGCAGGCGAACAGCCGCTGGGTGATGTCGACACCGAGATACCCGCCGACGTAGCGCTCACCGTCGACCGGATCGGTGAAGGTGTGCATGCCCTCACCGTCGGTGACATAACGCAGCCGGGCGTCGACGACCACCTCGTGCGGCCCGGGTGTCAGGCCGGCCAGGGCGATCCGGCTCCCGTCGTACCCCGGAATGATCGTCGATCCGTCGAGCGTCACCTCGAGCGCCTCCGCCCGATGCAGTTCGAGGAACGTGTCACCGCCGGTGGTGGTGAACCGGACGGCGACCCGGCTGCGGAACGTGTCCGCGGCCGTGACGTCGAGCGCCAGATCGTAGGAGACTTCGGCGAGCATGGCGGCCCGGGCCCGGGCCTCGTCCAAGGTCAGCGACACCCCGACAGGCTATGGCCTGACCGCCGGCGCTCCCGACGTCCCCCGGTCAGCCGGCTCGGTTGAGCTCGGCGAGGGCTCGGCTGAACTCCTCGGGCGGCAGCACGATGCGGTCCGGCAGCCTGCGGAGCACCGCACGCGAGGCGCGTGAGTCGCGACGACAGAGGGGTGTCGCCAGGTCCGCGTCCGGCGCACGGCGCGTGGACTGGTCCCGTCGTCACCGGGTCGGTACCAGCCTGGCATCCGCCGCATCCTCAAGCGCCCCCGCCGTCACGCGGTGCGGCGGCGGCCCCAGGGCAGGACCAGCGAGGCCACGACCGCGACCAGGCCGGCGGCCGCGCAGACCCAGAAACCGTAGGTGAACGCGTCGTCGGTGGGCAGGCCCTGCGGTGTGCTGTGCGAGGTGATGACGGCCGCGACGACGGCGGTGCCGATGCTGCTGCCGATGGTCCGGGCGATCGTGTTGACGCTGGTCGCCTCGCCGGTCTGGGCGGCCGGAACGCTCTCGATGATGGCGTTGGACATCGCCGCGAACGCCAGGCCGATGCCGGCACCGGTGAGGATTCCGGAGAGCAGCATCTGCCAGATCGCGTCGTGTGCGACGGCCGGCAGCGCGAACGCCACCACGACCAGGGAGACACCGAGGAACATCGGGAGCTTGGGGCCGAAGCGGCGGTCGAGCAGGCCGGCCAGCGGGCCGAAGACCACCATCGTCAGCACCGTGGGCAGCAGGAACAGGCCCGACTGGGACACCGACTTGCCGAAGCCGTAGCCGGTCGCCGCGGGCAGTTGCAGCAGCGTCGGGATCAGCAGGAACGTGCCGAACATCGCGAAGCCGAGACCCAGGGCGACGACGTCGGTGGCCCAGACGCCACGCAGGCGCATCAGCCGCATGTCGACGAGCGGCTCGCCGACCCGCAACTCGACCAGGACGAAGACGACCAGGGCGACGAGGCCGAGCACGAGCAGGCCGACGGTCGAGGTCGCGCCCCAGCCCCAGCTCTGGCCCTTGCTGATCGCGAGGAGCAGCGAGACCAGCGCCACGGACAGGATCCCGGCGCCGAGCACGTCGAGGCGACCCGGTTTGCGGACCGGCGACTCGGGGATGCCGAAGATCGCTCCGACCAGGGCGATGACCACGACCACCAGCGGGAGCCAGAACAGCCAGTGCCACGACAGGTGCTCGACGATCGGGCCGGCGGCCACGATGCCGACGCCGGCGCCGACGCCGAAGATGGCCGACAGCAGGCCGACGGTGACGCCGACCTTTTCGCGGGGCAGTTCGTCGCGGACGATGCCGATCGACAGCGGCAGGATGGCGCCGGCGGCGCCCTGGAGGGCGCGGGCGATGATCAGCACGATCAGGTTGGGTGCGAGCGCGGCCAGCAACGTGCCGAGCAGCAGCACCGCCAGCACCACGATGAGCACGCGGCGCTTGCCGACCATGTCACCGAGCCGGCCGAGGATCGGCGTCAGCACCGACGCGGACAGCAGGTAGGCGGTCAGAATCCAGCTCACGTCGGCCGTCGAGGCGTTCAGGTCCTGCCCGATCGTCGACAACGCCGGCGCGACCAGCGACTGGAGCACCGCGAAGGCCAGACCGCCCAGCGACAGGTAGAGCACGACGAGCGTGCTGTTGGGGCGCCGGCCGGCGGGGCGGGCGGCTTGGCGCGTTAGCTCGATGATCTCTGTCATGGAATCCCCGAAGCGCGTTGTAAACAGTTGCTGACTTGGCCAGTATCCGCACCTCAAGCCATAAGTCAACAATGGTTTACCTCACACTTGATCCGCTTGTACGCTGGCCACGAAAGGAGGACCGACTGATGACCATCGCCCGGCGCCGCGACGCGGCCGGCACCCGTCAGCTGCTGCTGCGTGCCGCCCGGAGCCGGTTCGCGCGCAACGGGTACGCGGCGACGACCGTCCGCGACATCGCCGACGAGGCCGGCGTCAACGTGGCGCTGATCAGCCGCTACTTCGCGTCCAAGGAAGGCCTGTTCGAGGCGTGCCTCCAGGGTGTCGGCCAC
Source organism: Asanoa ferruginea (assembly GCF_003387075.1). NCBI lineage: Bacteria > Bacillati > Actinomycetota > Actinomycetes > Micromonosporales > Micromonosporaceae > Asanoa > Asanoa ferruginea. Next base: position 7,006,761 of record NZ_QUMQ01000001.1, on the reverse strand, counting down.
GAACTCGGCGACACGGTCCGCTCCGACGTGGGCTTCGACCAGGTGCCCCGCACCATCGCCCGCCAACTTTCCGGCCAGCACGTCGGCGAGCACCCCAACCAACTGCTGCTCCTGCTGCGGTCGTCCGGCGACGAGCGGGCCGAGGAGATCCGGCTGGGCATCCTGCGCTCGTTCGCCGAACGCCTGGCGGCCGCGACCGGCCGCCCTCCGGACGGCGACGACGAGCACCTGCTCCGCGCCCAGATCGCCCTCTCGGCCGCCCTCGGGCTCGCTCTGCTCCGGTCAACGACCACAATGGAGCCCCTGGCGTCGGCGCGGGAGCAGGATCTGATCGGCCCCATCGAAGATCTCTTCCACGCGCTGCTGCCGGGCGCCTGACGAAATCCGGTTGCCAGCGCGGCTCGCGCGCCGGGATCCTGGCCGGGTGGACGTGGACCTCGACACCTGGCAGCGCGACGGTTTCCTGATCCTGCCGGGCTTCGTCCCCGCCGACGACCTCGCGTTGGCCACCCCCGAGCTCGACCTGATGTTCCCGTCCGCTCACGGCTTCCATTCGGGCACCGATCCCCGTCGCGACCGCTTCATCGGCGACGAGTTCGCCGGCATCGACACGTTTCCGTTCGCCAGCCCACGATTGAACCTGCTCGCCGTGCACGACCGCGTCCTGGCGCTGGCCGCGCACCTGCTGGGCGACGACGACATCCTCATCTACGGTGCCGAGGCCTGGGCCAAATACACCGGGGCCTGCGACTACGACCAGGACCTGCACCGCGACTACCTCGGCCACACGCTCCTGGTGCCCAGCAGCACACCGGGTTGCCGGCAGGTCGAGATGTTCGTCTTCCTCCACGACGTCCCGGAAGAGCTCGGCCCACCGCACCTGGTCTCCCGCCGCCACACCGCACACCTGCCGGCCGTGCCCAACTGGTTTCTGCGGGCCGGACAAGACGGCGGCTCGCGCTTCGCCAACGACAGCGGCAGCCCCGACCTCTACGCGGCCGAGGTCTCCGGCGCCGGGCCGGCCGGCACCGTCATCGCGTTCGAGCCCGGCACGTTCCACCGGGGCACCGGGCTGACCGCTCCCGGCGGCGCGCGCTACAGCATGCAACTGTGCTTCCGGCCGGCCAGCGTCCACTGGGGTCAGCGCGTCGGCTGGGCCGAGCGGAGTTTCTCCGACGCGTGGGCCGAATTCGTCCCGCGGGCCACCCCGCGCCAGTTGCGGGCGTTCGGATTCCCGCCACCGGGGCATGCTTACTGGACGCCGGAGACCCTGGCCGGCATGGCCCAGCGCTACCCGGCGCTCGACCTGCGCCCCTGGCAGCCCGCCTAGGAGGAAGAAGCTTGTTCGACTACGACGCCGAACTGCGCCAGCACAACCTTCGGCTGCGCGCCGCCGCCGCGGTCGGACCGCACGACCGGGTGCTCGACATCGGTTGTGGCGGCGGTCAGACCACCCGGGAGGCCGCCGAGGCCGCGGTCAACGGCAGTGCGGTGGGCGTCGACATCTCCCCGCGACTGCTCGAACAGGCCCGCGCGCGCAGTGCGGGGCTGCCCAACGTCGCCTTCGAACAGGCCGACGCCCAGGTTCACCCGTTCCAGCGCGCCTCCTTCGACGTCTGCATCAGCCGCTTCGGCACGATGTTCTTCGCCGATCCGGTCGCCGCGTTCAGCAACATCGCGCTCGCCCTGCGCCCCGGGGCCCGGCTGGTGCTGCTGGTCTGGCAGGACGCCGACCGCAACGAGTGGTCGACGGTGGTCCGGCAGGCCCTCAGCGCCCCCGCCAAGGCCGGCCCCAACGCGTTCTCGCTGGCCGACCCCACCGCGACGGAGAAGATCCTGACAGCGGCCGGGTTCACCGGGATCGGCTTCACCGACGTCCGTGAGCCGGTCTACTACGGGCCGGACACCGCGGCGGCCTACCACGCGATCCTTGAACTTCAGCAACCCACCGGCGTGCTGGCGGCGCTCGATCCGGCAACCGCCGACGAGGCCCGCGCGCGGTTGCGGGCCGCCGTCGCGGCGCGCGAAACCGCCGACGGCGTCTTCTTCGACTCGCGTGCCTGGCTGATCACCGCGCGCCGCGACGACGCGTGAACCCGGGTCATCTTTAGGGTTCAATAGGCACGTCGCAGCCGCGCGGCTCAAGGCTCAGCAGGCAAGGAGCGTCGAGATGCAGCAGGTTCAGGGCGTGGTCGCCCGCAAGAAGGGTGCCCCGGTCGAGATCGTCACGATCAACGTGCCCGACCCGGGCCCGGGCGAGGCCGTGGTCAAGGTGCAGTCCTGCGGGGTCTGCCACACCGACCTGCACTATCGCGACGGTGGGATCAACGACGACTTCCCGTTCCTGCTCGGCCACGAGGCCGCCGGCATCGTCGAGTCGGTCGGCCCCGACGTCAGGGGCCTGGCGCCCGGTGACTTCGTGGTGCTCAACTGGCGCGCGGTCTGCGGCCAGTGCCGCGCCTGCACGCGCGGCGACCTGCACTACTGCTTCGCGACGCACAACGCCAAGCAGAAGATGACGCTCGACGACGGCACCGAACTCTCGGCGGCCCTCGGCATCGGCTCGCTCGCCGAGAAGACCCTGGTGGCCGCCGGCCAGTGCACGAAGGTCGACCCGGCGGCCCGACCCGCGGCGGTCGGCCTGCTCGGCTGCGGCGTGATGGCCGGCATCGGCGCCGCGATCCACACCGGCGGGATCACCCGCGGCCGGAGCATCGCGGTCATCGGCTGCGGCGGCGTCGGCGTGGCCGCGATCGCCGGTGCGGCCCTGGCCGGCGCGAGCCCGATCATCGCCGTCGACATCGACGCGAAGAAGCTGGCCAAGGCCAAGGAGCTGGGTGCCACCCACACCGTCGACTCCTCGAAGACCGACCCGGTCGAGGAGATCAAAAGAATCTGCGCCCAGGTGTACGAAGGTGCCGACGGCGCCGACGTCGTCATCGAGGCCGTCGGCCGCCCGGAGACCTGGAAGCAGGCGTTCTACGCCCGCGACCTGGCCGGCACGGTCGTCCTGGTCGGCGTGCCGACCCCCGACATGAAGGTGCCCGACCTGCCGCTGATCGACGTCTTCGGCCGCGGCGGCGCGCTGAAGTCGAGCTGGTACGGCGACTGCCTGCCCAGCCGCGACTTCCCCATGCTGGTCGACCTCTACCGCCAGGGCCGCCTCGACCTCGACGCGTTCGTCACCGAGGAGATCGCCCTGACCGACGTCGAGGCGGCGTTCGACACCATGCACCGCGGCGACGCCCTCCGGTCCGTCGTCATCTTCTAGAACAGGAGCCTGTGGATGACCGACCTCACGGCGCAGCTTCAGTCCGACATCCCGCACGCCGCCCGCATCTGGAACTACTGGATGGGCGGGGTCGACAACTACCCCGCCGACCGCGCGGCCGGTGACGCCGTCGCAAGCGTCTACCCGGAGATCCGCCTGATGGCCCGCGACTCGCGCCGGTTCCTGACGCGCGCGGTGCGCTTCCTGGCCGCCGAGCGAGGCATCCGGCAGTTCCTCGACATCGGCACAGGCCTGCCGGTCATGCAGAACACCCACGAGATCGCGCGCGAGATCGCGCCGGAGACCCGCACGGTCTACGTCGACAAGGACCCGCTGGTGCTGGTGCACGCCCAGGCGTTGCTCGGCGAGGCCGGCTCCGACGAGCAGGTCACCTATTTGCAGGCCGACTATTACGAGCCCGAGAAAATCATCGCGGCGGCCGCGAACACCCTCGACTTCTCCGCGCCGGTGGCCGTGATGTTCATGGGCGTAATGGGCTACGAGCCCGACCTGACGGTGGTGCGCTCGATCATCGACCGGGTAGTCGCCGCGACGGCGTCGGGCAGCTATCTGGTCTTCTGGGACAGCACCGACACAACCCCCAGCGTCGTCGAGGGCGCCAAACGCCTCGTGGAAAGCGGCGGCGACGAATACCACCTGCGCAGCCAGGCCGAACTGGCCTCGATCTTCACGGGCCTGGACCTGGTCGAGCCGGGCCTCGCTCAGATCACGGCCTGGCACGCCGACCCCGACGAGGAGCCGGAGCAGACCGACGCCTTCGGCGGGGTGGCCCGCAAACCCTGAGGCCACGACCAAGCCAAGACAACGCTGCCGTCCGTTACCGGCGGGAAGCACGAGCGGGATGATCAAGCGATGGATTCCGCAAGCCGGATGACGATCGACACACCCTTCGTCATCGTGCACGAACCCACCTTCGTCGCACGATTTGTCCTCGACGCCAGCGAGATAAAGGTCGTGGACAATGTCGATGCGTTCGTCGACCTGCCCGATGGATCGAGCTGGGCACTCACGATCTTCACCGTCGACGAGGTGCGCCGCCTGCTCCAGCACCGGGAGGCGCATAGCCCTCGACCGCCGAGCGCCAGGCAGGTCGGGCTGGAGGGCGCTGGTGGCTGAGCTGGCGTGGCCCACTGGCCAGTGGCGGATGCGGGCGGCCAACCCCCGCGCGCAGGCTTTGGGCTCGGCTCAAGTCTCGTGATCGGGGGAACGTGATGACTACTTTTCGTACCGTCAAAGCCGGTGGTGTTGATGTCTTCTTCCGGGAAGCCGGTGATCCGGGCGCCCCTAAGCTGCTGTTACTCGGTGGCTTTCCGGCCTCGTCGCACCAGTTCCGGAATCTGATTCCGGCCCTGGCTGACCGGTTCCACGTCGTTTCGCCCGACTACCCCGGGTTCGGCAACACCGAGATGCCCGATCCGGCGCAGTTCGACTACACCTTCGACCACCTGGCCGATGTCGTCGACGAGCTGTTGGAGCGGATCGGGTTCACCGGGCCGATGGGCATCTACATGCAGGACTACGGCGGCCCGATCGGCAACCGGCTGATTGACCGGCACCGCGACTGGCTCTCGTGGCAGGTCATTCAGAACGCCAATTTGTACGTCGAAGGCTTCACCGACGTATGGGCCGGCGTCAAGGCGATGTGGCAGGACCGGAATCCGCAGACCGAAGCACCCGTGGAGGGGCTGCTCGGGCCCGAGGGCATCGAGACCGTCTACGTCCACGGCGCGAAGGATCCGACTCTGATCAGCCCGGACAACTGGAACATGGACCTGTGGTTCCTGAGCCGCCCCCACGCGCACAAGGTGCAGCTCGATCTGTTCTACGACTACCAGTCCAACCTGGCCCTCTACCCACAGTGGCAGGAGGCGCTGCGCACCTACCAGCCCAAGACGCTGGTGCTGTGGGGGCAGAACGACATCTTCCTGACCCCGGAGGGCGGCGAGGCCTACCTGCGCGACCTGCCCGACGCCCAACTGGTGCGCCTCGACTCCGGGCACATGGCCGTGGAAGACCGGCTCGAGGAGATCGTCGACGCCGTCAACGCGTTCTACGCCGAACGGGTCGCCGGGTGAGGGGAACGAAGCCGAGGGGCACTGGCAACGGTGCCCCTGGCTACTGCGGCGGAAGCAGAAGAGGGTCGCCCAGACCGATGCCGGGCAGCCCGCCACCGTTTTGCCCGCCGGCGGCGTCGACACCTGCCTGCAACGGGCTCTTGAGCTTCCCCGGCGCGTAGAGCTGGATCCGCATTCGCGAAATGCCGGCCACGCTGAGGTCGATCTTCGCCGGATTGCCAGGTGTGGTGGTGAAGGTCTTGGGTGGGCGGCCGTCGAGGGTGACGTCGACCCGGTAGTTGCCGGTGCTGGTGTCCAGGACCGCGGCCGTGGCGGTGAAGCGGGCGAACTTTCTGCCCAGCGTCACCTCGCGCGTTTGTGGGGAAGATCCGTCGCAGTACAACGAACATTCGTAGACCAGTGCCCGGCCGTAGGTCGTGCCATCGATTTCGATCGTGCCGGATTCGTCGAGATCGATGCTGCTGTTGGTGTCGACGCTCACGGAGGGCAGATCGAGCAGGGAGCTGGCCATGATCAGCGGCGGGTCCACGTCTGTCGGTGTGGTCGAAGGCGCAGGAGGCTCCTGCGACCGGGTCGGTGGCGCGGGCGTCGTCGAGCCCGGCGCCGGCGTGGGACCCTCGCCCCTGGTTGGCGTGTCGCTGTCGGGTTGAGACATGAGCTGGGCCGCGGTTTGGACGCCGGCGAACACGAGCAGGCCCACCACCAGCCCGGCGAGGTAGGGCCGGAGGCGGTGGGTTTTGTCGACCATGGCGTCGGCCAGGACGCCGGCGAGCCCGCCGCCGAGCAACGCCGCCAGTGCGGCGACGAATGTCCACATGTGAACCAGTGTGAGACATTGACGAACGATCTTCGCGGCGGCCCCAGTGACCGGCCATCCGCCCGGTTCAGCTCAGCTGGAGGAGCTGTCCCAGAATGCCATCGCGAGGGCGAAAGCGCGGAGGTCGCCGGTGGTGGTGCCGGACATCTTGTTCATGGCGTACGCCATGGTCGTGCGGGCGTCCAGGTCGATGATGGCCAGCGAGCCGCCGTACCCTCCCCAGTAGAGGGTGTTCGGGTTGGGCATGAAGCCCGAGTTCAGCGCGAAGCCCAGCCCGAACCTGATCGGCACGCCCAGGACCAGGTCGACACCGTCGACCTGCGGCTCCAGCGCCCGCCGGCAGCCGGCCTCGGACAGGAAGCGGCGCCCACCCACCGTGCCGCCGTTGGCGAGGATCGCGTGGATCGTCGCCACCGCGCGGGCGTTGCCGATGCCGCCGATCGCCGGGATCTCCGCGCCGCGAAACCGCCGCGTCCGCGTGACGTCGACTTCCAGGTGCGGGTTCTCCGCCACGTTCACCTGCAACTCGCTGTCGCCCACCGGGGGCGGTGCCGCCGGTGGGATCAGGTCGGCGACCCGCGCGTCCTCGGACGCCGGCAGGCCGATGTGGAAGTCGGCGCCCAGCGGCGCCGCGACCTCCTCGCGGAACACCGTGCCCAGCGAGCGCCCGGTGATCCGCCGCACCACCTCGCCCACGAGGTAGCCCTGGGTCAGACCGTGATAGCCCGACGCCGTGCCGGGTTTCCAGAACGGTTCCTGGGCGGCCAGCAGCGCGGTCGCCTTGTCCCAGTCGTAGAGGTCGTCCTCGGTGATCGGCTCCCGCCAACCGCACAGGCCGGACGAGTGGCTCATCAGGTGTGCGACCGTCACGTCGTGCTTGCCCGCGGCAGCGAACTCCGGCCAGTAGCGCGCCACCGGCGCCGCGAAGTCGAGTTCGCCGCGGTCGGCGACCAGCAGCGCGGTCAGCGCCGTCATGGTCTTCGTGGTGGAGTAGACGCCGACGATCGTGTCGGCCTGCCACGGGCGGGTGCGGGCCGCGTCGGCGAAACCGGCCCATAGGTCGATGACCGTCGCGCCGTCGACGGTGACCGCGAACGAGGCGCCCACGTCGTCACCGCTGGCCAGGTTGGCCTCGAACGCGGCCCGCACATCCTCACCCATCCGCCGACCATGAAGGACCACCGGGCTGGTGTCCAGCCATATACGGTGCTTCCTGTGGCGGATGGGTAGATCGCTCGAGTGGGCCGCGTCGTGCGTCGACAGTGCCGCCCGGGGTCGTGAGCGTGCGGGCGTTGCACGCCGGCGACGGTCCCTGGTTGCTCCGGGTCGAGTCGGCGAGGCGGTCGGTCGAGGTGGTGCTGCGGGCGCCGACGCCGCGGATCGATGGCGACATGATCGCCACCAACGTCGCCGCGCTCCTCGTGGCGGAGCGGCATTCCCTCCCGGCCCCGCGGCTTCTCGGCGCTGACGTGGACGGCCGGACCACGGGCGTGCCGGCCAGCGTCGAGACCCTCGTCGAAGGATCGAGTGCCTGGCCGGCGCGGGCCAGCGTCGACCACCTCCGGGCCGCCGGCGCTGCGATTGCCAGGGTCCATCGGATAGCGATCGCACCGTCGGCCCACCTGCCGCTGCGGGAACGGCCGATCGCGGTCGACGACTTCGCGAAAGAGCGGCGGCTGGGGAAGATGCCGACCACGCGACTGCTCGATCGGGCCGACGCGGTGATCCGCGATGTCCGGGTCACGGCGGGCGCGCCGATCCTCGTACACGGGGATGTGTGGCCTGGAAATCTGGTCGGACAGACGTTGATCGACTGGAAGACCGCCGACGGGGCCTACTGGGACGCGGTCGCCGCGTTGAACACGCCGACCGAATGCGATCCCCCGGAGCACACCGCGCGCCGCGACGAGTTCCTGCGCGCGGCGCTGGCGCGGCTGTAGCTACGCCTTGTCGGTCGCCGCCGCCGACTCCCGTTGGGTGCGCACGTCGGCGAGCCGGGCGGTCAGGGCGGCTTCCATGGCGGCGAACGCGTCGCTGCCCAGCACCAGTCGGCGCGGCGCGGTGTCCTGGTCGACGCTGGCGATCATGGCGGTGGCCATCCGGGCCGGGTCGCCGATGCCGACGGTCGTGCGTTCCGTGAGGATGCGGCGGATTCCGGCGGCGGGGGTGGCGTCGTAGGCCTCGATGCGGTCCGCGAGCACCGATCCGCCGTAGCGGAAGTTGGTGTGCGCACCGCCCGGCTCGACGATCGTGACACCGATGCCGAGCGGGGCGACCTCCGCCGCGAGCGCGTCCGCGAAGCCTTCGACGCCCCACTTCGTGGCGTGGTAGAGCGACCCGCCCGGCCACGCCACCTGGCCGCCGACCGAGGACAGTTGCAGGATCCGGCCGCCGCCCTGCCGGCGCAGGTGTGGCAGCGCGGCCCGGATCAGCCGGATCGAACCGGTGAGGTTGGTCGCGATCTGGTGCACCACCTGGTCGTCGGTCAGTTCCTCGGCGGCGCCCATCAGGCCATACCCGGCGTTGCTGACGACCACGTCGATCCGGCCCAGGTCGGCCCAGGCCTTGTCGACGACCGTGGTGATCTCGGCCGCGTCCGTGACGTCGAGGTGGGCGGCGTGGAAGGCGTCCGGCCAGCGGGCCGCGAGGTCGTCGACGCTGCCAGGAGTGCGGAACGTGCCGGCGACGCGGTCGCCGCGGGACAGGAGTTGCTCGCTGAGGTGCCGGCCGAAGCCGCTGTTCGCACCCGTGATGAGCCAGGTTCGGGAAGTCATGCCACCAACCTGCGGCCACCGCGGCGGATCAGCCATTTCCCTGGTGAGAGGGGTGCTGTCAGGGCTACCCAGCGGTGGGCGGCACCGGCATATGGTCGAACGCGTGAACCTGATCGGCGAATACCTGCGGGCCCGGCGCGAGCTGATCCGGCCCGAGGACGTCGGGCTGCGCGACAGCGGCCATCGGCGGGTGCCGGGGCTGCGCCGCGACGAGTTGGCGATGCTCGCCGGGGTGAGCACCGAGTACTACACGCGGCTCGAGCAGGGCCGTGACCGGCGTCCGTCGCCGCAGGTGCTCGACGCGATCGCCCGCGCGCTCGGCCTCGACGAGGACGCCACCGCGCACCTGCACGCCCTCGGCGCACCGCAGACCCCTCGGCGGCGGCGACCGGAGCGGGTGCGACCGGGCGTACAACTGCTCCTTGATGCCTGGCACACCACGCCGGCGTACGTGCAGGGCCCGCTCCAGGACGTGTTGGCCGCCAACCGGCTGGCCGTCGCGTTGTCGCCGATCTTCACGCCGGGCGGCAACATCATCCGGTCGGTGCTGCTCGATCCGGCGGTGCAGGCGTTCCTGCCCGGCTGGGAGGAGCGGGTCGGCAGCCTGGTCGCCGCGCTGCGGTTGATGGTCGGCCCCGACGTCGACGACCCGCGGCTGACCGACCTGGTCGGCGAGCTGTCGGTGAAGAGCGACCTGTTCCGCCGGCTCTGGTCGCGGCACGACGCCAAGCCGCACCCGGGCGGCGGCCTGCACCGGATGCGTCACCCGATCGTCGGCGAGCTCGAACTGCACTACGAGAAGTTCGCCGTCACCGGCGCCGACGGACAACTGCTCGTCGTCTACCGCGCCGCGCCGGGCTCGCCGAGCGCGGACGCGCTCGCGCTGCTGGGCACGTTGCCGGCGGAATCCACCCCGGTCAGAGTCGGGTCGACGTCATAACCCTTGGCCGAAGGTACCTTGCTCTGCCAAGGTAGTGACATGCAGGCAGACCCCAAACTGGTGGCGTTGCGGCGCGGCCTGCTCGAACCGCTCGTGCTCGCCGCCGTCGAGTCGCGGCAGCGCTACGTGGCGGAGATCCTCGCCGCGCTGCAGGACGCCGGCTTCCCGGCGCAGGAGGGCACGCTCTACCCGCTGCTGAGCAAACTGCGCCGCGACGGGCTGCTTGACCACGAATGGCGCGAGTCGCCGGCCGGCCCTCCCCGCAAATATTTCTCCCTCACCGCCGCCGGCAAGGGCCAACTCGCCGCGTTCCGCGACCACTGGAACGAGCTTTCTCACATGATCAACACGATCGGACGATGAGACCCATGGACGAGCCGACTTTCGTACGCCTGACCGGTCATGTCACGGCTTTTCCCGCCACCCTCGCGGCGCGCGACGCCCTGCGGAGCTATCTCGACGGCGCCCGGCGGCAGTTGCTCGCCGACCCGGACGCCGACGAGATCGTCCGCGATCTCGAGTCGGCGATCGGCGACCGGTTGAGCTCATTTCCCGGCCCGGTGACCGGCGCCGAGATGGCGGCGGTCCTGGCCGAACTCGGCCCGGTGCGCCCCACGGTGCCGGCCGCCCGTGTCCAGCCGCGTGGCCGTTTCTGGTGCCGGATCAAGGAGGGCAACTGGTTCGGCGGGGTCTGCCTCGGCATCGCGGCCCGCGGTGAGTTCGACGTCGACTGGGTGCGCACCGTGGTCCTGCTGCTGACCCTGGTCACCGGGGGCCTGCTCGGCGTGGCCTATCTGATCCTGCTGCTGTTCCTGCCGGTCGTGCCGACGGTCGCCGAGTATGAGCGCCTGCGGGACGGGGTTGAGCTCAACCCGGCTTGAGGTGTTTGGCTGTCCGCCATGGATCTCACGGGGCTACGCGTCGCTGTCACCGGCGCCGGTCGAGACACCGGGCAGATGCTGGCCGAGGCCTTCGCCGCGCGCGGCGCCCGGGTCTTTCTCTCGGCCCGCGACCCGGCGGCGGCCGCGCGGGTCGCCACCCTGATCAACTCGCGCGGGGCAGCGCAGGCCGAAGCGTTTCCGTGCGACCTGGCCGTGCCGGACTCGGTCCGCGCGTTCGCGGATTTCGTGGCGGCCCGGACGCCGTTCCTCGACGTGCTAATCAACAACGGCGCCGTCTACGTCGACGGAGCCGACCTGGCCGACGCGTCGGACGACACGATCGAAACGGTGATGGCCGCCGGCGCGACGGGCACGATGCTGTTGACCAGACACCTGCTGCCGTTGCTGCGGGTCTCGGCGCGGCCGGACATCGTCAACCTGATCTCGGCGTGCGGGGAGCCGGGGCATCACCGGTCCGGCGCCCATCCGGCGTTCTACGCGGCGAAGCACGCCCATGCCGGGCTCGCGGAGATCCTGTCGTATCGGCTGCGGCCGGAGGGCATCCGGGTCATCTCGTTGTTCCCGCCGGACTTCGTGCAGGACGGGCCGCGCGCTGCCGACGGCGACCTGACCGCGAGTTCGGTCGTCGACTGCGTGCTGTTCGCGGTCGGTCAGCCGCGCGACTGCTTCATCCGCGAGTTCCGCTTCGAACAGTCGGCGCTCACGCCTGCGCAGCCCAGGCGGTGAGCTCGTCATCGGTGAGCGAAGCGTAGGTCCGGTCCGTGTCGAGCGTCGTGTCGGGGATCGAGGGCACGCCGATGACATACATCCCCGCCGCCCTCGCCGAGGCCACGCCGGTGCGGGAATCCTCGAAGGCCACGCTGCGCGCCGGTTCGGCGCCGAGTCCCGCGCACGCCGCGAGGTAGAGATCCGGCGCCGGCTTCGGCCGCTCGACGTCTTCGGCCGCGTAGACGAACTCGAACAGGTCCGTCAGCCCGGCCGAGTCCAGCGCGGCGTCGACGAAGGCGCGCGGGCTGTTGCTCGCGACGGCGACCGGAACGCGCTCGCGCAGCGTCTTGACCAGTTCAAGCGCTCCCGGCAGCGCATCGGCACCAGCCGCGAGCTCACCGGCGACAAGGTCGCGCAGTCGGCTTGCCAGAGCCGGACCTTCCCCGGGCCGTCCGAAACGAGCGGCCATCGCGACACCGGCGGCTTCGAGCGTGCCACCGATGAGCAGCTTCTTCTCCGCGATCCCGAACCCGTGCCCGTGCTCGGCGAAGATGGCCGTCTCGGCGCGGGTCCAGCACGTCTCGGTGTCGACCAACAACCCGTCGCAATCGAACACGACCGCCGCCACAGCGCCGGGCAACCCCGTCATCGACGCCTCCCCCTGATCACCGACCTTAGCGGCGAAGCACCTGGAGATGGGTCGGCGGGGGCAGCCCTTCATCGCGGTGGTCATCCTCCCGGGCCGCGACTCCGCCAAGCGGACTACGCCTCGTAGAGTTCCTTCTCGCTGAGGACCGGGGCGCCCGCGTCGGTGCGGCCCAGGCGCGCCGCCGAGCCGAACATCGGCCCACGCGCGCGCTGCAGCCCCGCGAACTGGCCGAAGCCCAGCGGTTTCGGCACGTCGTCGTAGACCGCCTCCATGCCGCCCTTGACCGCGTAGGTCTCGTGCCAGAAGCCCGTGCCGCCCGAGTCTTTCAGGAAGCTCATCCACCACTCGCGGTGTTCGGCGGTCCGCGCGTATTCGAGCAGTGACGGCAGGTCCCGCCAGTACTGCCGCATCCCCATGTTCATCGGGAAGATCGAGTAGTAGACCGGCTCGTGCAGCAGCAACCCCTCGGGCTTGCCGGCCACCGACTGGCTGATCTTGCGGCCGAAGCTGAAGAAGGTGCGGATGCCGTAGAGGTGGTTCACCCGCATGCCGAGATACATGACGATCAAGTCCGGGTATTCGGACAAGTCGACCGTCTGCCGGTTGACTCGAGTTGGCATCTCAAGGCTCCTTGGTCTCGGGGTGTCACCTCGGGCTCACCATACGACCGCGCACTTGACGGCGACTGAACGAAAATGATGTCACCAACGGCCGCGATGCACGACCTCGTCGAAGGGACGGCGGTTGGGTCGCCGGAGCGGGCGCAGCGGCCGGTCGGCCGGATAGCCCACGCCGATCAGGTAGGCCACGTCATGGGTGTCCGGCACGCCCAGGATCGCGCGGGCCTTGGCATGGTCGCCGACCGACGAGTGGCCCGTGCCGATGCCCAGGTCGGCCGCCGCGAGCATCATCGCGTAGGTGGCCTGGCCCAGGTCGTATTGGTCGAGCACCGCCTCCGGCGCCGGCAGCACCAGCGCGATGGCGGCCGCCGCGACCGCGATGTGGCCCGCCGACTGCCACACCGTCGCCAACTCGGCCAACTGGGCGCGGTCGGTGACCACGACGAAGTCCCAATGCTGGCGGTTCGACGCCGACGGCGCGCGCCAGCCGGCCTCCAGGATCCGATTGAGGTCCTCATCGGACACCGGATCGTGAGTGTAGGCGCGGACGTTGCGTCGGGCTCGGATGGCGTCCCAGGTCTCCATGCGACTCACACTCCCGGCGCGATGTTGTGGTTGACGCGGAACATGTTGGCCGGGTCGTACTCCCGCTTGACCTCCACCAGCCGATGGTAGATGTCCGGTTTCCAGGCGCGGGCGACCGCTTCCGGCGTCGTGTCGTACCCGGTGAGGAAGTTGGCCTGTTTGCCGCCCGTTGCCCATGGGGCCATCGCGTCGGAGATGGCCTTCAGCGGCGCACGGAACTGCTCCCCCTCGCCGGGTTCACCGGCCGCGCCGGCGAAGACGTGGAAAGCGGCGTCCCGGTTGCCGACGGAGTTGGGCAGGCTGGGTTCGTCAGCGAGCTCCCCGCCGAGCTGGCGCACCTCGATCAGCGCGATCGGGAGGTCGACGCCCGGGCCGGCCGCCTCGATCAGCGCGTCGGCCGCCTCCGCCGGAAACTCGCCGAGCAATGACGACATCTCGTACGTGGCTGCCGGGTCGACCGGGTCCTGGTGGATGGAGGCGAAGCCGGTGTAGGGCATCTCGGTCACCGTGTCGATCAGCGCGGGCGCGGCGGCGCGCAGGTCGGCGATCAGCCGCTCCCCCTCGGCCGGCGGGCCCAGGTAGGAGATCCGCACGTGCACCGTGAAGCGGTCGCGCAGCGGTTCCGGGATGACCGGCGCGTCGGGCAGCCGCATGAACGCGAACGAGATCGTCAGCTCGCGCGGCGCGGAGACGAGCAGCCGGCGGAACGCGTCGACCACGGGCCGGACGTGCTCGCCCGCGAAGTAGATCCCGCCGCCGTAGAGCTGCGTCACCGGCACCAGGTCCATGGTGAGCGAGGTGACCACGCCGAAGTTGCCCTTGCCACCGCGGATCGCCCAGAAGAGGTCGGGTTCCTGGTCGGGGTCGACGTGCCGGAGCTCGCCGTCGGCGGTGACGACCTCGGCGGAGCGCACATGATCGGCAGCCCAGCCGTAGCTGCGGCCCAGGGTCGCGCTGAGCCCGCCACCGAGGGCGTAGCCGACCACGCCGACGTTGGGCGACGAGCCGGCCAGCGGCGCCAGGCCCGCCCGCGCCGCCGCGTCGACCAGTGGCTGGGCCCGGACGGCGGCGCCGATGGTCGCCGTGCGGCCTTCCGCATCGACCTCGATGCCGTCCATCCGCTCCAGGTTGATCATGAGAGCGCCGTCGGCGGGCATCGGCGCCTGGTGACCGGTGGCGACCGGATCGACCGGGAGGTCGTGCGCGCCGGCGAAGCGGACGGCGGCCTGCACGTCGGCGGCGGAGGTCGCACCGACCACGACGGCCGGATGCTCCACCAGAGACATGTTCCAGCCGGTCGTCTCCGGCCCGAAGCCCTTGTCGCCGCGTGCCAGCACCGGGCCGGTCACGTCGGCGGCCAGCCGCTCGAGATTGTCCTGATCGATCACGTAGGTCATGCGTCGCCCCTCTGGTCTCGCTGACACCTCAAGCCGGGGGGCTCTCCGCCATCGACGCTATCGTCCGGGTGGCCCGGCGCCCAGCATCAGCCGGAGCTGGGCCAACAGGACGTCGCGGAACTCCACCGGCGACGGCATGGGCTGGTCCTGCACCCGCGAGACGATCAGCCCGACCAGGGCCGCGAGCAGCAGGTCGGTGACGGCCTCGGCGCTGTAGGGGAGCGTGAAGTCGCCGCGCTCGGCGCCCTCCCGCACCGCCGCCAGGAACGGCGCCCGGTAACGCGCCTGCACCTCCGCGCTGTAGCCGCGCAGGTCGGCGTCGCGCATCGCCGACCGCCAGAACTCGACCAGCAACTGCCGGGTGCCGGCCGGGTTGTGCAGGCTCCGGTCGACCATCGCGACCAGCCGTCGCCACGGGTCGGGTTCCGCGGTGGCCACCGCCTCCAGGGCGGTCACCTCCTGGTCGGTGAACGCCTCCATGGCCTCGATCACCATGTCTTCGCGCGAACCGAAGTAGTTCTGGAGGGTGCTGATCGCGACGCCGCTGGCCGCCGACACGTCGGTGAACCGGGTGTTCTCGTAGCCTCGCTCGGCGAGCACGGTCGCCACCGCGGAAAGGACGGCGGTGCGCCGCTCGCCACCAGCCCGCCTGCGTCGCACCGCCATGGCGTTCACGTGCGGGGCGGGATGTTGAAGGTCCAGCGGAACATGTTCCCCGGGTCCCAGGTGGTCTTGACCGTCCGGAGGCGCTCGTAGGTCGCCTCGTCATAGGCCGCCCGCACCCCGTCGACGGACGCGTCCGCCGGCGACAGATAGCCGGGGTGCCGCTTGTCGCCGAGCCGGCCGGTCAGGGCCGACCCCGCCTCCTGCTGGTTGACCGGCGCACCGGGCGGCACGAAGGTCAGGGCCAACAGAGCGAAGGCGACATCACGGCGTACGGCGTTGGGCGGCTGCGGCGGTGTCGCGAACGCACCACCGAGCTGGGTCAGGTTGACCAGCGTGAGGCTTCCGTCGGAGTCGGGACCGGCGTACGCCAGAATCGTGTCCATCATGGATGGTGTCAGCTCGTCGAGCAGCACGAAATGCTCGACGCCGGTGGCCGGATCGGTCGGATCGTTGGCGATCGACGCGATCTGCCCGACGGGCAACATGGTCACGGTGTCGGCGAGCACCGGGGCCGCTGCCCGCAACGGGGCGATGAGCGCTTCGCCGTCGACCGCCGGGCCCGGGTAGGCCACCCGCACGAAGATGCTGAGCTTGCCGCGCATCGACTCGGGCACGAACGGCAGGTCGGGCGCGCGCAGGAAGATGATCGACGAGGTCAGCGCGTCGGGCGCGGTGGCGGCGAGTGACCCGTAGGCCGCCAGGACGGCCGCCGCGTCTTCACCCGCGTATTGCAGCGAGCCCGCGTAGACCTCCGCGACCGGGAAGAGGCTGAACTCGAGCGCGGTGACGACGCCGAAGTTGCCCTTCCCGCCGAGCAGGGCGGCGAACAGGTCCGGGTCGGAGGCCGGCGTGACGTGGCGGAGTTCGCCGTCGGCGGTCACGAGGTCGACCGCGCGCACGTGGTCGGCGGCATAACCGAACGCCCGGCCGAGCGCGATGCTCACCCCACCGCCGAGCGTGTAGCCGACGACGCCGACCTGTGGCGAGGAACCGGCCAGCGGAGCCAGGCCCACGTTGGCCGCCGCCTCCACCACCTGTCCCCAGGTGACGCCCGCTTCCACCCGGGCGGTGCGGCGCACGCTGTCGACGGTCACCCGGGTCATCCGCCGGGTGGTGATCAGGACCGCCTCCCCCGAGACCGGCAGGGAGGGGCCGTGCCCGCTGTTGAGCACCGCGACCGAGCGGCCCTCCTCCGCCGCGAACCGGACCGCCGCCTGGACGTCGGTCGCGTGGGTGGCCCCGATGATCACGTGTGGTTCGTGGGTAACGACTGTGTTGAACACCGCCGCCTCGTCGGCGAAACCGGCGTCGTCCGGGAAGAGGACGGGTCCGCGGACCGAGGTCAGCAGCGCTGGAATGTTCGACATATCACGCCTTTCGGTATCCCAATACGGTACCGCCGTACCGACCGGACCCAAAATTGGTCCAGATTTGTGACAGTCACAGATCGGGACTAGTTTCGACCGGGTACGACGAGGAATCGAGGAGCTATGACCACCGTCGAA
The DNA here is from genome assembly GCF_003387075.1 of Asanoa ferruginea. Lineage (NCBI taxonomy): Bacteria > Bacillati > Actinomycetota > Actinomycetes > Micromonosporales > Micromonosporaceae > Asanoa > Asanoa ferruginea. The sequence goes on along the minus strand of NZ_QUMQ01000001.1, from coordinate 6,989,831 downwards.
ATGACGCGTTTCCGCGTGCCCGAAGCGCGCGCCGAGGCCCTGCTGGCCGCCCGACCGGCCATGCTGAGCGACTTCCAGAGCGACCGCGCCGGCTTCCTCGGCGCGCGGCTGATCCGGCTGGGCGCCGACGAATGGCTCGACATCGTCTTCTGGCGCACCAGCGAAGACTTCGCCGAGTCCCGCCGCCGCGGCGCCGACCGGCCGGGCATCAAGACTTTCTTCGGGCTGATCGACGAGGTGATCAGCTCCGAGGAAGGGACCACCAGCGATCCGGTCGGTGCCTGATGCGGGCCGCCTGGTATGACCGGCAGGGTCCGGCGCGCGAGGTGCTCGAGGTCGGCGAACTGCCCGATCCGCGGCCCGGCGACGGCGAGGTCCGGGTGCGGGTGTCCGTCTCCGGCATCCACGTCGGCGATCTGGGCAAACGGCAGGGCTGGTGGGGGTCCACCATGCCGTTCCCGCGGGTCGTACCGCACGGCGACGGCGCCGGGACGATCGACGCCGTCGGGCCGGGCGTCGACCGGTCCCGGGTGGGTGAACGGGTCTGGGTCTACCTGGCCCAGTCCTACCGCCCGTTCGGCACCGCCGCCGAATACACCGTGGTGCCGGCCAACCACGCCGTCCCGCTGCCCGAGAGCGTGCCCTTCGAGCAGGCGGCCGGGCTCGGCATCCCGGGCATCACCGGCCACCGGGCGATCTTCGCCAGCGGGCCGGTCGACGGCCAGCGGATCGTGGTCACCGGCGCCCTGGGTGCCGTCGGCCGGGCCGCGGTGGCGGTGGCCCGGCGGGGCGGGGCCACCGTGATCGCCACCGTGCACACCGCCGGCCAGGTCAAGCAGGCGCTGGCCGCGGGTGCCCACCACGCGGTCGCGACCGAGAGCGGCGACGTGGCCGCGAAGATCCTCCGGAAGACCGGCGGCGAACCGATCGACCAGGTGGCCGAGTTGGCCTTCGACACGAACCTGCTGACCAACCTGGAGATCCTGGGGTACGGCGGCACGATCGCCACCTACGCCACGACCGCGGCCGAGCCGACCGTCCCGTACTGGCAGCTCGCCTTCAAGAACATCACGCTCCAGTTCCTGAGCAACGACGACTTCCCCGAGCCGGCGAACGAGGCCGCCGCGGCCGATCTGACCGCCGCGCTGGTCGCCGGCGACCTGCACTACCCGATCGCGGCCCGGTTTCCGCTGGCGGAGATCGCCGAGGCGCAGGAACTCGCCGAACACAGCGCGGGCAAGGGCCGCGTCGTCCTGACCCTCGACGGATCGGGCTAGGCTGGTGCCGACCACGTTGTGCGGCACCCGGGAGAAAACTCATGTCCGACGAAGAGAACACCCCGACGGACGAGACGCCCGACGAGGCGGCCGAGGAGACACCGACCTTCGCCAACCGGGCCGAGCGCCGCGCCAAGGGCAAGACCAAGGGCAGCCAGCAGCACCAGCACGGCAGCGGCGGCTTCACCGGCAAGGGCGGCACTTTCCAGCCGCCCCGCAACTACGGCAGCCGCCGCAGCGGCTGAGGCCGCTCAGCTGGTGCAGCGGCTGAGGCCGCTCAAGTTGGTGCAGCGGCTGAGGCCGCTGCGGCTGTTGGCGCGGCTCAGGCCGCGGGCTCAGCGCTCGACGACCAGGCCCGGGGCGGCGCGACCGGACACGTGACCCGCGGTGCGGCGCCGCGACGCCTGGCAATCCCGGCGGAGAGCGGCTGAGTTGCGCGGGTTCGCGGCGCAGCGGGCCGCGTCGAGCACCCGCGCCGGGCCGCTGCCCAGCAGCATCCAGGTCGGCAGCGCCTCGGCACGGGCCACCTGGAACCGGCCCGGTGCCACCTCGGCGACGGTGAAGCGGGCCATCGTCCCGTCCCGGGTGTCGAGGGAGAAGTCCTGGCCCGAGACGTGGTTGCCGAGGCCGTAGGCCACCCACTTCGACCCGATGCGCTCGAACGGCTGCACCACGTGCGCGTGGTGGCCGAGGATCAGGTCGACGTCGGGCGAGCGGAGCACCTGGCGGGCCACCGCGCGCTGCTGCGCGTTGGGTTCGTGCGAATACTCCGTTCCCCAGTGGATGGACGCGATGACGAACTCGGCGCCGGCCGCCTTGGCGTTGTGCGCCTGGCGCAGCAGCGCGGCGACGTCGAGTTCGTTGGCCAGCCAGGGCTTGTCCTTCGGCTCGACCAGGCCGTTGAAGCTGAACGTGAAGGACACGTGCCCGACCCGCACGCCGTCGACGTCGTAGATGGTGGGGCGCGCGGCCTCAGCGGCACTGCGCGCGGTTCCGGTGTGTGAAATGCCAACGGCATCCAGGGCGTCGAGGGTACGGTCGATGCCGGCCGCGCCACCGTCGAGGCTGTGGTTCGACGCCGTCGAGCAGGCGTCGTAACCGGTGTTGCGCAGTGCCGGGGCGATCTGCGGCGGCACCGAGAAGATGGGATAGCCCGAGAACGGGCCGCCCGGCCGCCCGACCGGCGTCTCGAGGTGGCAGATCGCCAGGTCGGCGGCCCGGACCACCGGCGCGACGTCCCTGAACAAGGGCGCGAAATTCTGCCACAGTCCAGAGTGGAGCAACACGTCGCCGCTGGCCAGGACCGTGAACGTGCGGGGAACCCAGGCGGGAGCGGACGGCGCCGGCGTGGGTGCCGGCCATTGCTCGAGCTTGAAGGCGGGCGCGGCACCGCCCGTGCCGGGCGTCGTCTTCGGTGCCGCGCGGACAGCGGCGGCCGGGCCGGATCCGGCGTCAGCCAACAGGCCTGGGCCGAACACCAACAGGAAAGCGGCCCCCACGATGACCGTGCGACGGAACGGCATCCGTGCAGAGTGGCGGATCTAGGTATGCGAATCCAGAGTTTCGGTCATTTTCGGTGGCCCGTCCTGGCCCGGTCGCCGCTTGGATCCCGTTATGCGTTGGCCTTGTCGCCGATGAGGTTGCCGCGCATGAGCCAGTTAGGACCCTCGGCGTAGTTGCTCGCCTCGGCGAAGAACGCGCCGAAGTAGGGGCCGCTGGCGTGGGTGTTGAACGCGTCGGCGTCGGCGTAGACCTCGTTGAGGTAGAAGAGGTCCGGGTTCTTCTCGTCGGCGATCACCTCGAACCGCTCCGAGCCGGGCTCGTTGGCCATCGAGTCGCGCGCGGTCTTCTTGGCGGCCCGCACGAAGTCGTCGCGGTGGTCGGGCTGGACAGTGAACGAAACCAGGAACTGGTACATCGAAAAGCCTCCTCGAAGCGGCTGGTTCAGTGACTGAACTAGGTCAGCCTAGCACCGCCAGTTCAATGACTGAACCCAAACGGGTAGACTCGAGTTGTGTCGCTACCCAGCACCTACCCGGACCGCAACTGTTCATTGGCGCGAGCGCTGGAAGTCCTCGGCGAGCGCTGGACGCTGTTGATCATTCGGGACGCCTTCTACGGCGTACGCCGATTCGGTGATTTCGCCACTCAACTCGGCATCCCGCGCGCCAGCCTCACCAGCAGGCTCAAGTTTCTCGTGGCCGAGGGCGTGCTGGCCCGTGGCGAGGACGCGGCCGGCAGCGTCGAATACCGGCTCACGGCCAAGGGCATCGAGCTGTGGCCGGCCCTGCGCACGCTGATGGCCTGGGGCGACGCCCACTACTCCCCCGCCGGCGTGCGACGCACCCAGCGCCACGATGACGACGGCGGCCTGCTCGACATCGACGGGCGCTGTGCGCTGTGTGGGCGGATCGTCCCGGTCGCCGAGACCCGGATGGAGCCCGGTCCCGGCTTCGCGCCGGAGGCCGCCGACGTCGATCCCGTGTCCCAGGCGATGAACACGCCCCGGCTCCTGCTCGAACCCATCACCACGACCGGCGTACGCGGATGAGCGGATCATTCTGCGACACCCTCCGGGGCCCCACGCGGGGACAATGAGCCGGCGCGGTCCACGAGGGGTCGCCCGGTCAAGAGGAGGCTTCGGATGATCTTCATTACCGCCAAGTTCCGAGTCAAGCCCGAGCACGCCGAGCAGTGGCCGGCCATCTCGCGCGACTTCACCGAGGCCACCCGCGCCGAGCCCGGCTGCCTCTGGTTCGACTGGTCCCGCAGCCTCGACGACCCCACCGAATACGTGCTGGTCGAAGCGTTCCGCGACGGCGACGCGGGCGGCGCCCACGTCGGCTCCGACCACTTCGCACAGGCGCAGAAGACGCTGCCGGCCTACCTCGTGGCCACGCCGAAGATCGTCAACGCCACCCTCGACCAGGACGACTGGTCGCTGCTCGGCGAGCTGGCGGTCCCGGAGTGACCCGCTGACTCACAGCTAACTGCCAGCAGGCGGGCGGTGCGTGGGGCTGTCGATGTCGGGCATGCTGCTGGGGAACACCCGGTCCGGGTTTTCCTCGGGGAGGGATGTGCCGACGATGACCGGGTCGATCCCGCTGCGGGTCAAGCTCGTCGCCGCGGTGCTCACGCTGGTCACCGCGGCCCTGCTGATCATCGGCGCCAGCAGCGCCTACTTCCTGCGCAGCTACCTGGTCGGCCGCATCGACGAGGAACTGGTCCGCTACCTGAGCCGGTTCGAGCAGTCGATGCCGTCGGACAGCCCCGGCGGCCTGCCGTCCGACTACCTGGTCGCCGCGACGGACCCCGACCGGGCCACAGTGGAGGTCCTCCGCGACGACCGGTTCACAAAGGCCGACCTGCCGGGCGCGATCGACAGCGCGGCGTTCTACCAGCAGCACGCCGGCGCCGACCCGTTCACCGCGGGCTCGGGCAGCAAGGCGCTGCGCTGGCGGGTCGTCGTGGGCGACCTGGGCGACGACCGCTACGTCGCGGTCGGCCAGGATCTCTCCGACGTGGACTATGCCGTCGCCCGCCTGATCTGGATCGACGCCCTGGCCGGCGGCACGGTGCTGATCCTGCTGGCCATCGCGGGCGCCGGCATCGTCCGCAGCAGCCTGCGCCCCCTCAACGAGATCGAACAGACCGCGGGAGCGATCGCCGCCGGCGACCTGTCGAGGCGCATCCCCGACCCGGAGCCCGGCGTCGCCCGCCCCCGGTCCGAGCTGGGCCGCCTGTCCCGCGCCCTCAACGCGATGCTGACCCAGATCGAGTCGGCGTTCACCGCCCGGGCCCGCTCGGAGGCCACGGCCCGCGACGCCGCCGCGGCGGCGCAGGCATCCGAATCGAGGGCCCGCCGCTCGGAGGAGCGGATGCGCCAGTTCATCGCCGACGCCTCACACGAACTGCGTACCCCGCTGACCACGATCCGCGGCTTCGCGGAGCTCTACCGGCAGGGCGCCGTGGCCACGACGGCCGACACGGCCAAACTGGTCCGCCGCATCGAAGACGAGGCCGCCCGGATGGGCCTGCTCGTCGAAGACCTCCTGCTGCTGGCCCGCTTGGACCAGGAACGCCCGGTCACCCTGGCGCCGGTCGACCTGCGGGTGCTGGTCGCCGACGCGATGCTGGCGGCCCGCGCGAGCGCACCCGAACGCGAGATCACCATGGACACGACCGCGGCCCCCGGCCCGCTGGTGGTGAACGGCGACGACCGCCGGTTGCGGCAGGTGCTGAGCAACCTGCTGAGCAACGCGGTCACCCACACGCCGCCGACGGCCACGATCAACATCGCGCTGCGGGCGGAAGACGACGGGTTCGCGGTGATCGACGTACACGACACGGGTCCGGGCCTGTCACCCGAGCAGGCGGATCGCGTCTTCGAACGCTTCTACCGCGTCGACGACGCCCGCACCCGCCGGGACGGCTCCACCAGCACAGGCCTGGGCCTCGCCATCGTGGCGGCTTTGGTCGCGGCCCACGGCGGCACGGTCCGGGTGCACAGCGAGCCGGGCGTGGGCACGACGTTCGCCCTCCGGCTGCCGCTCACCGAGACCGCCCCGGAGGGCGACTAGGCCGCGAGCCGTTCGACGAGGTCGCGGTAGGCGTCTTTCATCGGCAGCTCCCGCTCCACGGTGATCAGCGGCTGCCAATCATCCGGGGACGGGTTGGTGTTGTCCACCACGACATCGCGCCCGTCGGTCAGGAGGTCGTTGATCAGCCGCAGCTGCCGCCGCTGACGGTGCCGGGCGTTGCCGAAGTCGTCCTTGCTCACGACGGTGTGGCTGGCCGCCAACGCCTGCCGGCAGTAGGTGCTCTTGCCCGACGCCTGCAACCCGACCAGGATGACCAACTCCACGCCGACAGTGTGCCCAACCTTGAATCCCTGCCCCAACCATTAAGGCGCCGGGCGGCGTTCTACCGGGCGAGGGGGTGCGATGGCCGAGACGTTCCACGAGTTCGTGGTGTCCCGTTCGCCGGCGTTGTCGCGGCGGGCCTACCTGCTCACCGGTGACCACCAGCTCGCCGAGGATCTGTTGCAGAGCGCCCTCGCGAAGACCTACCGGCACTGGCGGCGGATCAGGGACGGCGATCCCGAGGCCTACGTCCGGCGCGTGATGTATCACCAGCAGATCTCCTGGTGGCGCCGGCGCCGGCCGGCCGAGCGCCTCGAGCCGGAGCCCACCGACCGGCACGCCGTCGACCACTCCGACGCGACCACCCTCCGGTTGGCCGTGGCTGCGGCGCTGCGCCAGCTCACCCCACGCCAGCGGGCCGTGGTCGTGTTGCGGTTCTTCGAGGATCTGACCGAGGCACAGGTGGCCGACGTGCTCGGCTGCTCGCTCGGCACCGTGAAACGGCACGGGCACGACGCGATCCGCCGGTTGCGGGTCATCGCGCCCGACCTGGTCGACCGCGCCCCGGAGAGGAGCCCGCGATGACGACCCGGCTGCGTGAGTCGCTGCACGGCGCGGCGGGCGACGTGCCCGCGTACCCCGTCTATGAGAAAGCCCTCGCCACCGCACGCCGCTCCCGCCGGCGTGCCGGGCTCGCGGCCGCCGCGGTGCTGGCTCTCGTCGGCACGGCGCTGCCCCTTGTGGACACCAGCCCGGCTCCGACCACTGACGGGAAGACGGACGCCGCCTTGCCCGACCGGATCGGCGTGCCGCCCCTCGGCAGCTTGCACGCGACGGATCGGCCGCGGCTCGGCTCGGCCTCGGTGATCTTCACGGGTCAGGGTTCGGGCCTGGAATACGGCGATGAAGGCAGCCTCATCACGGTCGTCGGCGCGCACGACGACCGCTACCGGATCATCCGGGGCGAGATCGAGGCGCGGGCCGGTGTGGACACGGTGCTGTCCGCCGACGGCCGCCAGGTCGCCTTCAGAGCCGTCTCCTCCCTGCGTTCTGCCGTGGAGATCGTCGACCTGGTGACGGGACATAGTCGCGACGTGGGCAGCGGGGTGGACGGCACGGTCATGATCGACCCGGTGGCCTGGTCACCGGACGGCCGGGCGCTCGTGGTGCGATCCACGGTTCCCGTCGATGCCGAGCGCACCGACTACCGGCACGTGCTGAGCGTCGTCTGGCCCGGCACCGACCGGCACACCCGGCTGGGCGAGGCCGAGAACGAGGACGGGCTGGGAACGGCGGTGGCGTTCGCACCCGACGGCACCAGGCTCGCGTTCCAGACCGGGCGGACGGTCACCGTCGGCGACGTGGACGGCCGGCGGCTCGCGTCGTTCACCCTCGCCGCCGACGCCGAGCTTGCCGGCAAGGGCGCCTGGAGCGCCGATGCCCAGACGCTCACTGTCGCCCGGCGCGGCATCGACAGTTGGCGCCTCGGGCGGGTCGACGCGGCCACCGGTCGGGACCTCGGCCTGGTCGACACGCCCACCGTCACCAACGTGACCGCCATCCGGCTGCTCGGCTGGGCCGTGGACGGGTCGGCTCGGGTGGTCGCCTATGTGCCCGGCCCGCACGCGCCGGGTGCGTTCAACTCACCGCTCGATGTGGACTCCCGAATCGACTACTTCAATGTCGGCACCGTCCGGATCCTGGCCCTCTCGCCCGGCGCCAGCGCGCCGACCACCCTGCTGGTCGCACCCGACGACGTGGTCTCGATCGACGTCGCCGACGCCGTGGTCCACGGCGGTCGCACCCGCGAGGCGCACCCACCCGGCGGGGTCGGTCCCCGATTCTGGGTCTGGACCTCGTTCATCCCCCTCCTGCTGGCCGCGATCGTGGCCTTCCGCCGTCGCAAAGGCCTGGCGCTCTGGCTCGACGACCGGCGGGTGACGCGGTCCCGCGGGTAGTCTCGGTCGGTGTTCTCGCCACAAGGCCCGTCGCTGCGCGAACTGACCGTCCAGGCGCTCTCGTCGGTCGAGCGCGGCTACGACCTGCTGGCGCCGAAGTTCGACTACACGCCCTTCCGCACGCCGGACAGCATTCTCGGCGCGACCACCCAGGCCCTGTCCGCACGCGGCCCCTTCACCGACGGCCTCGACGTGTGCTGCGGCAGCGGCGCGGGCATGTCGGTGCTCCGGTCGCTGTGCCAGGGCCGGACCATCGGCGTCGACTTCAGCGCGGGCATGCTGGCACAGGCGAAGAGCGCACATCCGGACGCCACCTGGGTACGCGCCGACGTGCGCGCGATGCCCTTCGCACCCCGTTTCGACCTGGCGGTCAGCTTCGGTGCGCTCGGCCACTTCCTGCCCGAAGAGCTTCCCGCCCTGTTCGAGGGAGTCCACCGCGCCCTGCGACCCGGCGGGCTCTTCGCCTTCCCGATCGGCACCATGCCGCCCCGCACGGCGGTCGCGCACTGGGTCACCCTCGGCTTCGACCTGACCATGCGCGTCCGCAACGCGGTGTGGCGCCCACCGTTCGTCATGTACTACCGCACCAACCCGCTGCGCGACGTTCTCACCGACCTGACCACGGCCGGCTTCGCCGCGGAGTCCGTAGCCCTGACCGAACTCGGCCAGCACGGCGACGGCAGCCCGCGCTGCCAACTCATCCTGGCCCGCAAGCCACTGGCAGCAGCCCCGGCCTAGCGGCGGATCACCTTGTTGATGGCGGCCCGGTGCCGCAACCACATCGGATCGTCATCCTCCGCGGTGGTCACGGTCGCCAGGTCCTCGGGCGTCCAGGTCCGATCCCCATCGGTCACCACGTGTTCGCCGTCGCCGACTTCCTCGGTGCTGTCCACGAACGCGGTGACCAGATCCCGCGAGGCAGCGTCCGCGGCCGGACGGTCGGGCGTCGCCACGAGCGCGAGTTCACCCGCGGCGGTCGCGACAACGAGGTCGCCGGCCGCCGTGGCGGCCAGGGCGGTCACCCGACAACCAGGCAGTGGGTCGTGGGTGACCCACGTGCGGTTGGCCAGGTCGAGTTCGACGAGCGGCCCGGTCCGGGTGCCCACCCAGAGCACGCCGGACTGGTTGGCGAAGGCGATGTTGTGCCGCGACCAGGCGCTCGCCTTCTCGAGCCAGTCCGCCGGCGGCGGATAGCCCGGGTAGGGCTGGCCGAGCGTGGTCTTCAGCACCAGCTCGAGCGAGGGAAACGCGAAGACATCCAACGAGTTCTCGTACGCGTTGCCGCGGATCGCGAGGTATCGACCGTCGCGGCTGAAGATCGGCGGCGCGTAGGAGTCGGCCGCCAGGATCAAGGCCTTGCGCAGGACGCGCATCGGGCCCCGGCCGTCGACGAGCGCGAACAGCACGTGGGTCGCACCCTGCTCGCTATGGACCGTGGCGACCAGCCCGCCGGCCGGGTGCGGCGCGATCCCGGTGTCCCACCACGGACCGGAGCTGACGACTCCCGAAGGGACGTCGAGGATGGCTGACCCGGTGCCGGACGGTGACGCCCACAGCTCCCGGCCGTCCGGGCTGAACGCCAGACCGCTGTAGGCCGGAGCGACACCGTCCACGTCGGAAGCCCCGGCCGCCGTCCACCGCACGACCCGACCGGGTAGTGCCACCATCAGCGACGGCTCGTGCGGATGCCACGCCACCGCCGGCGTCCCCCCGGCCCGATCGTCAGCGTAGGCAGGCGAGTCCGCGCCGACGCTGCCGACCTGACGAAGGCCGGGGGTCTCCCAGACGTGGACCGCCGGACGCCCGGCGTCCAGGCCGGCGACCAGCGGCAGGCGCGGACGGCACACGAGCCGCTCGACCACGGGCCCAGGGACGACCGCCCGGATCACCGGTCGGCGGTCGTGCCGGCCAGGGAGGCGCGGACGTGGCGGCGGGCGTCGTGGATGCGTGACTTCAGGGTGCCGAGCGGGATGGCCAGGTGCTCGGCGATCTCCTCGTAGCTCAACTGGCACACGTCGCGCAGCACCAGCGGGGCGACCAACTCCGGGCGGTGCGCTTCGAGTCGTTCGAGGGCGTCGAGGAGGTCGAGCCGCGACCCCGCGATCACGCTCGTCGTGCGCGGATCGGCGGCGTCGATGGGGAGCAACGCCGTGGGTTGTTCGCTGGACCGGCGTTTGAGGGTGCGGTAGGTCTGGCGGGCGCAGTTGGCCGTGACGACGTAGAGCCAGGTCGAGAAGCGCGACCTCCCCGCGAAACCGTCGATGTTGCGCGCGACCTGCAACAGCACGTCCTGGCAGGCTTCCTCGGCGTCCTGCCGGCACGGCAGGAAGCGCTGGCACTGCCGCAACACCTGGGGGCCGATCGCGCTGAGCAGCGCGTCCAGCGCGCCGGTGTCGCCGGTCGCCGCGCGGGCGGCCAGGTCTTCGAGGTGACGATCGTCGGCCATCCGCGGTCCCCGTTTCTTCGCGTTGGGTGCCCCATAATACGGGCGTGTCAGTGCCGGAAAAGATCGGCCGATATCGCATCGTGCGGCGTATCGGGTCTGGAGCGTTCGCCACGGTGTGGCTCGGGGCCGACGACGCGCTCGACGCCCAGGTGGCCATCAAGGTGCTGGCCGACAACTGGTCCTACCACTCCGACCTGCGCATGCGGTTCGAGCAGGAAGCGCGGATCATGCGCCGGGCCGACTCGGTGCTGCTGGTGCGGGTGCTCGACGTGGGTGAGCTGCCCGACGGCCGGCCCTATCTGGTGATGCCCTTCGTGGCCGGCGGCACGCTCGCCGATCGGCTTTCCGCCGGACCGTTGCCGGTGCGGGAGGCCCTGCGCGTCGCCGTCGACATCGGCCGCGCCGTCGCGGCGTTGCACGAGGCCGGCGTGCTGCACCGCGACCTCAAACCGTCCAATGTGCTCTTCGAACCCACGGCCGGCCGGGATCGGGTCCTGGTCGCCGACCTCGGCCTGGCCAAGGCGCTGGCCAACGCGTCGGGCTTCACGATCGCCGCCGGCACGCCCGGCTATATGCCGCCCGAGCAGGCCACCCCCGGCGGTGGTCTGGACACCAGAGCCGACGTGTACGCGATCGGCGCCACCCTCTACCACATGCTGACCGGCCGCCCGCCCGAGCCGGGTTGGTCGGGTTCGGCCAGGACCCGCCGGCCGTCGCAGGCGCGGCCCGGCCTACCGTCCATGGTGGACGAACTGGTGACCCGCGCCCTGCAACCCGACCCCCGGCAACGCTGGGACTCCGCCACCGCCATGGTCGACGAACTGGAGCGGGTCACCGCGGCGCTCGAACGCGAGACCAGCCGCACCCGGGCGCTCCGGTGGCTGCGGCGGACCGTCGGCGCCGGCATCTCGATCGCCGCGGTGCTGGCGGCCACGGGTGCCAGCGCCACGCTGCCGGCTCGGTACGGCTGGGTACGCGTACACGATGCCGGTGGTGATCTGTCTGTCGCGGTGCCACCGGGCTGGGCCGGCGAGCTGAAGGACGACGGCTGGAACCCGTCGGTGCTGCGCCTTCCCGCCGGCCACGCGCCGGGGCTGGTGGCCGCACCGGACCTCGCCGTCTGGCCCGACCCCGCCAGCGCCATGCCCGGCGTGTTCGTCGGCGCCAGCCGGGCCCTGCTCGCCGGCAGCCCGACCCCGGCGCTGCCCAGCCACCCGTCGTGTGTGGAGGAGCCACAGCGCACCGTGTATGTGGACGGCAATCTCGCCCGGGTGCGGCGCTGGACATCGTGTGGCTCCTCCGTCTCTTTCAGCGAGGTGGTGTTCGCCGTGCCGGGTCGTGGCTTCGGCGTCTACGTGCAGGTCAAGCAGGTCGGCGACGCCGACGTCACCGACGAGATCCTGGCCAGCCTGCGGGTGTCCAACAGGCTGGCACCGCAGGCCGGCCGCTACTCGTAGCAGTCCTGGTGCGCATGCTGGAGGGTCAACTCGGTGACCTTGCCGCCGTTCACGGCGATGCGGTAGACGGCCTGGTTGCTCACCTTCACGAAGACCTTCTCGTAGTCGCCGTCCCCGTCGACGAACTGCCGCTTCGGGTAGATCCGTCGCATCTCGGCGGTCGAGGTGCCCACGCGTACTCCCTCGGGCGTCTTCATGGTGCCCCAAGCGTTGATGGCGATGAGCCCGAGCGTGGGCGAGACGAAGACGGCGCCCTTGCCCTGCGGGAAGCCGCGCAGATAAGCGATCCGGCAGCCGGAGTTCGTGAAGGGCGTCAGCATCCCGGTCGCCTTGGCCTGCTTCTCGGTCATGCCGATCTTCAGTGCGCCGTAGCCGGCCGGCCCGAGCAGAAGCGGCGCCCTGGTGGCCTCGATGGTGGAAGAAGGCGTCGAAGCCGGGGTGGTCGGGGTGACCGTGGGAGCGGTCGCGGTAGGCGCGGCCACGGTCGGCGCCGGTGAGCCGGCCGGCGCCGCGTCACCGACCTGGTGTTGCACGGGCGAGCAGGCCGCTGCGAACAGCAGGCAGGCGACGACCCCGATCAAACGTGTTGCACGCATCAATGACTCCTGGCGGTTCCGATTGGGCTGTTGTCGTGAGGTTCGATGCGCCCACATCGGATCTGGTTCGCCGAGCGGAGTCGGCTATCCGTCACACCTGCGAAGAGCCTCGGGCTCGGTGACCGGCGACCACGTCTGAGGTCGCCGCGACCAACGCGATAGCCATGAACAGTATCGTCACCAGCAGACCGGTGCGGAACGCCTCCGAATAGTCGCCTCGGGAGGACGCGAGCCGGTCGAAGAAGACCGCGCCGATCGCCGCGATGCCGATCGCGGAACCGATCCGCTGCCCGGTCTGGAGCACTCCGCCGGCGCTGCCCGCCTCGGCCACCGGCACCTGGCTCAGCGTGAGGTTCTGGTTGGGGCTGATCACCAGCCCGCTGCCGATGCCGGCGACCAGCAGCGGCAGCGCGGTCGCGAAGCCCACGCCCCGGCCGGCCACGAAATGCAGCGCGAGCATCACGAAGGCCAGGCCGCCGATCACCATGCACAGGCCGGTGACGACCAGCGCCCGCCCGTAGCGGTTGACGATCCGCCCACCGAGCAGCGCGCCCGAGGCCGAGCCGAGCGCGAACGGTGTCACCGACAGGCCGGCCTCCAGCGGCGAGTAGCGCAGCCCGTTCTGGAGGAACAGCGTGAAGATGAAGAAGGTCGTGGTGAACCCCGCGAAGTAGGTGAGGGCGACCAGCGACCCGAGCGCGAACGAGCGCCGGCGGAACAGGCGCAGGTCGACCAGCGGCGACCCGCCGCCGCGCAGTTGCCGCAGCTCCCAGATCACGAAGAGCCCGAGGACCGCCAGGCCGGCCACGATCAGGATCCACACGATCGGGCCGTGCCACTGCTGTTGCTGCACCAGCGGCAGCAGGATCAGCGCGACGCCGCCGCCCAGCAGCACGACGCCGACCGGGTCGACGCCGCGCCGCTGGCGGTGCTCGGCGGGCGTGCCGGGGATCCACCGCGAACCCAGCGTGATCGCGACGACGCCGACCGGGATGTTGATGAAGAAGATCCATCGCCAGCCCGACTCGGCGCCGGCGATCGCGATGATCGCACCGCCGAGCAGCGGCCCGAGGGCGGTGGACACGCCGATGGTCGCGCCGAGCGCCCCGAACGGACGGCCGCGTTCGGCCGGCTTGAACATCTGCTGGACCAGACCCGACACCTGCGGGTTGACCACGCCGGCGGACGCGCCCTGCACCAGCCGGGCGCAGATCAGCCACAGCTCACTCTGCGCGAAGCCCGCGGCCGCACTGGCCACGGTGAACCCGGCCAGCCCGAGGACGAACAGCCGGCGCCGGCCGTGTGCGTCGCCGAACCGCCCGGCCGGCACCAGCACGAGACCGAACGCGAGGGCGTAGCCGGACAGCACCCACTGGAGGCCGCCGGAGCTGAGACCCAGGTCGTTCTGGATCGACGGCAGCGCCACGTTGACGATGCTGACGTCGAGCAGCGTCATGAACGCCGCGATCAGCGCGACCGTCATCGCCCGCCAGCGCGCGTCCACCACGTTCTCGGACATTACGGCACCCGACGGCGACCGCCGGGCGACTTACCGGCCGATCCGGCGCGGGACCGACAGGGCGGCGAGCTTGTCGGGGTTGCGGACGGCGTACACATTGGTGATCTTGTGGTCGATGATCTCGATCAGGAAAACGCCCTCGGTGTGGTCGCCGACCCGGGCGACCACCGCCGGCACGCTGTTGCAGGTGGTGATCCGCAGCCGCAGGCCCGGAAGCTGCCCCCGGCCGTGGAAGAGGTCCATCATGACGGCGGCCACCTTCCGGGCGCCGACCACCGGCCGGCGCGCGGCGGTGGCCTTGCCGCCGCTGTCGGCGGTCCAGGTGACGTCGGGCGCGAGCAGGGCGAGCAGCCCACCCAGGTCACCGGTGGCCGCCGCGGTCATGAACCGCTCGGTGACCTGGGCCGTCCGCGCGGCGTCGGCGGGCTGGAACCGCCGTCGCCGGGCCCGCACGTGCGAGCGGGCGCGGTGGGCCATCTGGTGCACGGTCGGCACCGACCGGCCCACCGCGGCGGCGATCTCGTCGTAGTCGAAGCCGAACACCTCGCGCAGCACGAACACCGCACGCTCGTCGGGTCCCAGCGTCTCGAGGACCACCAGCATCGCCATCGACACCGACTCGGCGAGCACGACGTCGGCGGCGGGGTCGTGCTGGTCGAGCAACAGCGGTTCGGGCAACCACGGGCCGACGTAGTCCTCGCGCCGGCGCGCGTTGGCCCGCACCGCGTTGAGGGCCTGCCGGGTCACCAGCCGGGCCAGGTAGGACCGGCTGTCCCGGACCGTCGCGAGGTCGACCCGCGCCCACCGCAGATAGCTGTCCTGGAGCACGTCGTCGGCCTCGGTCGCGGAGCCGAGCAGCTCGTAGGCGATCGTGAACAGCAGCGGCCGGAACAGCGTGAACCGCTCGGCGTGCTCGGCGTGGGTGTTCACGCGGACGCGACCGCCCGGCCGCCCTTGACCCAGGCCGCCGAGCCCGGCCTGCTGGCCTCGCGCCGGATCCGGCCCACCGCGACCTTGCAGGCCATCTCCTTGATCATGGCGCCGGGGCGCCCGCCGATGAAGACGTTCACCACGCTGTCGTCCCTGCGGGCGAGCTGTCGCATGGCGGCGCTCCGGCCGAGGCTGACGCACGACCCGGTGAGGGCCTGGTTGATCACCGCGGGCTCGGTGCCGGCGATGTGGCTCAGCACCGTGTTGGCGGCCTGCGCGCCCAGCGGGCCGGCGGCCTGGCAGCTCATCCGCAACGGCTGGCCCGACGGTGCCGCGGCGTCGCCGGCCGCCACCACTCGGTCGTCGTCGAGGCTGGTCAACGTCTCGTCGGTGAGCAGCCGGCCGAGCGGGTCGGTGCGCAGCCCGCTCGCGGCCGCCAACTCCGGCACGCCGAACCCGGTCGCCCAGATCGTCAGCGCGCTCGACCGCACCGTGCCGTCGGCGAACACGATCGCACCCGGCCGCACCTCCGCCACCCGGTCAGCTTCGCGCACGGTGACACCGTGCCGCGACAGCCATCTGGCCGCGTAGCGGCGACCGGGCGCGCTGACGGCCGGCATCAGCGTTCCACCGCACACCATCGTGACGGCGCGGCCCTGCTCGGCCAGTTCGGCGGCCGTCTCGATGCCGGTCAGCCCGCCGCCGACGACGGTGATCGGCGCGTCGAAGGGCAATTCGGCCAACCGGGTACGCAGCCGCCGGGCACCCTCGTACTCGGCGATGGGGTGGGCGAACTCGGCCGCGCCCGGCACCGACGCCGGTATCGCCGCCGTGCTGCCGACCGCGTAGATGACGTGGTCGTAGTCCAGCGTGGCGCCCGACGCCAGCCGCACCACGCGGGCGGCGGTGTCGATCCGGGTAGCGCTGTCGACCACCAGCCGGACGCCCGCGCCGAGCAACTCGCCGTAGGAGACCGTGGCGTCGGCGGTGCCTGCCGCGAGTTGGTGCAGCCGCACCCGTTCGACGAAGTCCGGCCGGGGATTGACCAGGGTGATCTCGACGTCGGCGCGCAACCGCAGGTGGTTGGCGGCCAGCGCGCCGGCGTAGCCGCCGCCGATGACGACGACCTGGTGACGTGTCATGTGCTCAGTCATGCCACCAAGACACCGCTGAACGACAGAACCTGACGCGAGGTGACGCGGGTCACCCGGTAAGTCGAGGAGTCGACCGGTGGGGGTGACCGTCCGTTCAGAGCTGGCAGGTCAGTCGTTGATGTCGATAGAGCCGCGTCCAACCGGGACGCGCCGGCTATCGAGGAGTGTCCCTTGTTGAAACGTGCGTTGGGCGGGCTGCTCGCCGCCCTGGCGGTGACGAGCGGCATCGTCGCGGTGTCGGCCGTGTCGGCGTCGGCGACGGCGCCGCAGAACCGGTGTGCGACGTCGACGTTGGAGAACACGCGGGGTTGGACGACCACCGCGGGCGGCACGGTGAAGATCGTGCCGGACGGCGTCCAGGTGGCCACGCCGGGCCAGGACTCGTCGGTGCAGTACCGCTACACCCTGCCGACCCGGGTGCGGCTCTCCGAGGTGTCGACGCTGAGCTACCAGACGACCAAGCTGGACGGAACGGGCAACATCCCGGCGGGCAACGACGCCGCGCTGCCGGCCTACCGGCTGTTCCTGGACCTGACCAACAACGGTTCCGTCGACGGCGCGATCGTCTTCGAGCCCTACTACCAGATCAGCGGCAACCCGGCCCGGGGCCAGACACAGACGTGGGACGTCGACGCCGGCAAGTTCTGGACGGGCGCGACCATCCCGGGCATGGTCACGCAGGGCGGCGGGTCCTACGCCGACAACAAGACGCTGGCGCAGATCCTGGACGCCAACCCGCAGGCGCGGATCGTCGCGATCTCGATCGGGCAGGGCACCTACAACAATGGCACGGTCGCCCGGGTCAACAACGTGCGGTTCGCCGCAGGCCGGGTGTGCCAGGTGCTCGCCTGGAAGGCGCCCGCGGTGCCGTCGTGGCAGGTGTCCTTCACGCCGGCGCGGTGCGGTGACCGGTCGAGCGCGGTGACCGTCGTCAACACGGGTCGGATCAACATCACGGTCCGCTTCAACAACGAGCGGACCCAGATCGTGCGGCCGGGGCGGTCGGTGGTCGAGCGGTTCCGGTCCGGCCGGGTGTCGGTGTTCGTCAACGGGCGCCAGGCCGGCCAGTTCCGCTACCAGCAGGTGGCCTGCCGCTCGCTGCACGCCGACAGCCGCCGCTAGCCGTGTTTCGCGGTCCGGGCGGCGCGCGCCGCCCGGACCGTATCCTCGGCAGGTGGCACTGCGGTTCGAGACACGCTCGTCCGACTCGCCCTGGGTCGACACGGTGTGGACCTGCACGAGCGACCACGTCACCGAGATGACGTCGGTCGCCGCGGTCTGCTGGGGCCTGGTGTTCTGGGAGCGCGAGGGCACGGCGTACGCCAGCATCTCCGGCCCCGAGACCAGGACCGGCACTGCGCCGGTGCCCGAGGGCGCCACGTTCGTCGGCATCGAGTTCGCGGTGGGCACGTCGTTGCGGGCCGTGCGCACACCCGACCTGGTCGACCGCGGCGCCGAGTTGCCCGACGCGACGCGCCGGGCGTTCTGGCTCGACGGCGCCCGCTGGGCGACCCCGGGTGCCGACGACGCCGAGGCCCTGGTCCACCGCCTTGTCGGCGCCGGCGCGGTGGTGCGTGACCCGCTGGTCGCCGACGTCCGCCGGGGCCACCGTCCGGCGATCTCGACCCGGACCGTCGAGCGTCGCTTCCAGGCGGCGACGGGCCTGACCCAGGGCGCCGTGCGCCAGATCGAACGCGCCCGCCACGCCTCGACGCTGCTGGCCGGCGGCACCCCGGTCGCCGACGTCGTCACCAAGCTCGACTATTTCGACGAGCCACACCTGAGCCGGGCGCTGCGCCGCTACGTCGGCCGCACGGCGGGCCAACTCCGGGGCGGCACCGGCGGCGCGATCGCCCTGGCGCTGGATCAGCCGACGTCGTAGATCAGCTTCAGCACGCCGTTCGGGTAGGCGGCCGACTCGCGCAGCCGCAGCGCCTGCTTGGTCTCGTCGGCCCGGCTGAACAGCCCCTTGCCGGCGCCGAGCAGCACCGGGAAGACCAGCAAGTTGTATCGGTCGATGAGACCGGCGGCGGCGAGCCGGCGCGCGAGTTCCGCGCTCCCGTGGATGAAGATCGCGCCGCCGTCGCTCTTCTTGAGCGCGGCCACGTCGTCGGTCGAGCGCAGGATCGTCGTCGGACCCCAGCCGTCGAGCAGCGCGTCGTCGGCCAGCGTGCCCGAAACGACATACTTCGGCAGGCCCTTGTAGCTGGCGTGGTCGTTGGACTCGCGCCAGAACGGTGCGAACGCCTCGTTGCTACGCCGCCCGAACATCAGCGCCGTCGTGTCGGCCAACTCCTCGCCCTTGAGCGCGAACGCCTCGGGCAGGAACTCGACGCTGCCGACCCACCCCTTGCCGCGGTGCTCCTCCCCCGCTCCACCACCCGGCGAGTCCAGGACACCGTCGAGCGACATGAAGCCCGTGTAAACCAGATCACGCATCCGCGGTTCTCTCCCCGATAGTCAGGCGTTGTGGCACCAGGCTAAAACCGAGGAGCAGGGCCGTCTTGTACGGAAACGACAGCGCGCAGGCTAGGCTCCCGCCGTGGCGAGGTACTTCGACATGCACCCGGAGAACCCGGCGCCGCGGGCGGTCGGCCAGGTGGTCGACCTGCTCGACGGCGGCGGGCTGATCGCGTATCCGACCGACTCGCTCTACGCGTTCGGCTGCAAGCTCGGCAACGTCGAGGGCATCGACCGGATCCGCCGCATCCGGCACCTCGACAGCGCACACCATTTCACCCTCGTCTGCCGCGACTTCAGCCAACTCGGCCAGTTCGTGCACATCAACAACACCCGCTTCCGCGCCGTGCGCGCCGCGACGCCGGGCAGCTACACGTTCATCCTGCCGGCGACCAAGGAAGTGCCGCGCCGGTTGCAGCACCCACGGAAACGCACGGTCGGCGTGCGCATCCCCGACCACGTCGTGACCCAGGCCCTGCTCGCGGCGCTCGGCGAGCCGCTGGTGTCGAGCTCACTGCTGCTGCCGGGCGACGACGAGCCGATGACCCAGGGCTGGGAGATCAAAGAACGCCTCGACCACTCGCTCGACGCCGTCGTCGACTCGGGCGACTGCGGCACCACCCCCACCACGGTGATCGACTGGAGCGACGACGAGCCAGTCATCCTCCGCCGCGGCGCGGGCGACCCGTCCCGCTTCGAATAGAGGGCTATCTCAGCGATGACCGCGACCACCGTTCGGGCCGCGACCGCGGCGACCTATGCCGCGTTCATCGGCTCGGGCTTCGCGTTCGCGAGTTGGGCGGCCCGGATCCCGCAGGTGCGCGACCGCCTCGACCTCGACTCCGCCGCCCTCGGCCTCGTCCTGCTCGCGATCGCCGCCGGGTCGCTGCTCGCGTTGCCGCTGTCGGGCCCCGTCGTCACCCGGATCGGCTCGGCCCGCACCGTCACGGCGATGGCGCTGCTGCTCGCGATCGGCCTGACCACCGCCGCCGCCGGCGCGCAGTTCGGCGTGCTGCCGGTGGTGGTGGGCCTGTTCCTGCTGGGCTTCGCCAACGGCGCCTGGGACGTCGCCATGAACGTGCAGGGCACGGTTGTCGAGCGCCACCTCGGCCGGTCGATCATGTCGCGGTTCCACGCCGGCTGGAGCCTCGGCACGGTCACCGGCGCTCTGGTGGGCGCCGCGATGGTCGCGCTGCACGTGCCGGTCGCCGCCCACCTGACGACCGTCGCGGTGGTCGTGGGGGTGCTCGTACCCGCGTACGCCAGACGATTTGTGCCCGATCAGGACCAGACCGGGCCGGGCGCCCAGGATGACCAGCCCCGCGGCAGCGCATGGGCCGCCTGGCGCGAACCGCGCACGCTGCTCATCGGCGTCTTCGTGCTCACCTTCGCGTTCGCCGAGGGGGTGGGCAACGACTGGATCAGCATCGCGGCGATCGACGGGCACGGCGTTCCGGCCGCCGCCGGCACCCTGGCGTTCGCGGCGTTCCTCACCGCGATGACCGTCGGCCGCTGGTTCGGGCCCGGGCTGCTCGACCGCTACGGCCGGGTTCCGGTGGTCCGCCTGCTGTCGCTGGTCGGGATCGCCGGCGTCGCGCTGTTCGTGTTCGGGCCGACGCCGGCTTACGCGTTCGCCGGCACGCTGCTCTGGGGCGTGGGCACCGCGCTCGGGTTCCCGGTCGGCATGAGCGCCGGTGGCGACGACCCGCGCCACGCCGCCGCCCGGGTCAGCGTCGTCGCGTCGATCGGCTACTGCGCGTTCCTCGCCGGGCCGCCCGCCATCGGGTTCCTCGGCCGGCACGTCACCGTGCTCCGCGCGCTGATCGTCGTCGCGGTGCTGCTCGGCGTGGCCGCGTTGATCAGCGCCAGCGTCCGCCCGCTGGAATCCGCGCCGGCCGACGAGGAAACCCTGGTCGCCTGAGGGTCAGCCGGCCCGGGCTCGCGCGGCCTGCCGGACCAGGTGGTCGCGCTCGGCGATGTCGGTGGCCCGATGGGCGGCCTCCGCGTAGGCCGCGCCGGCGGCCGGCAGGTCCCCGGCGAGCTCGTACAGGTGGCCGCGGACCGCATGCCACCGGTGGCGGTCGCCGAGCACCTCGCGCAGCCGGTCGGTCTCGCGCAGCCCCGCTGCCGCACCCAGCACGTGGCCGACCGCGACCGCGCGGGCCAGCACCGCGGCCGGGTCCTTGCGCACCGGGTCGTCGGTGAGGGCGACCAGGTCGTCGTACCAGTCGAGGATCTGCGGCCAGTCGGTCTCCTCGGCGCTCGCGGCGTCGTCGTGCAGGGCGGCGATCGCGGCCTCGACCTGGTAACGGCCCCGCTGGTGCGTGGAAAGGGCTGACTGCAGCACGCGTACGCCCTCGGCGATCTCTCTGGTGTTCCAGCGGCTCCGGTCCTGCCGGTCGAGCGTCACGATGCGACCGGCGGAGTCGAGCCGGGCCGGCAGGCGGGCGTGGTTGAGCAGCATCAGCGCGAGCAGCCCGCGCGCCTCAGGTTCGTCGGTGGCGAGGGTGAGTTGGCGGGCCAGCCGGATCGCCTCGGCGGCCAGGTCGACCCGGCCCGCGTGGCCGGCCGTGTAGACGAGGTAGAGCACCCGCAGCACCACGGCCAGGTCACCGGGCTGGTCGAGGCTGCGGCCGCGCACGGTGCGCTTGGCGCGGCTGATCCGCTGCGCCATCGTCGCCTCCGGCACGTAGAACGCGTCGGCGATCTCGCGCGTGGTCAGGCCGCCGACCGCGCGCAGGGTCAGCGCCACCTGGGAGGCGGGCGCGAGTTCGGGGTGGCAGCAGCAGAAGAGCAGGAAGAGGGTGTCGTCGCCGGCCTCGGTGGCGACCGGCCGCGGCTCGGCAAAGGTCGCCTCCTCCCGGCGGGCCCGGGCGGCCTCGCTGCGGCGGGCGTCGACGAGCCGCCGGGTCGCGACCGTCGCCAGCCACGCGCGCGGGTCGCGCGGCGGGTGCTCGGGCCACACCCGCAGCGCCTCCAGCAGCGCCTCCTGCAGCGCGTCCTCTGCGGCGTCGAAGTCCTCTCCCCGGCGGACCAGGGCCGCGAGCACCCGCGGGACGAGGGCGCGCAGGGCGCCCTCGTCCAACGATTCGGTCGGCACGCGCGGTCAGTCGCTCGCGGGTGCGTCGGACATGACCTCGCGGATGTCGATCCACTCATACATCGGCTCGCCGCCGGGGCCGGGCTCGGACGACACGTAGGCCGCGAGCTCGACCGCGCGCTCGTAGGAGTCGACGTCGATCATGTACCACCCCGCCACCAGGTCGCTGGTCTCGGGCAGCGGCCCGTCACTGGTCACCGGCGCGGCGTCGGGGCCGCCGTAGCGCACGAAGGTCTGCTCCTGGGTGAGCGCCTGCGCGTCGACGAACTCGCCGTTCTTCTCGAGCAGTTCGCCGACGTGCCGCAGGAAGGCCATGTGCGCCTCCACGTCTTCGGGCGCCCACTGGTCCATCGGTGGGATCGGCCGGTGCGGAGCCGGGCCGCCGCGGTAGTGCTTGAGGAGAAGGTATTTCGGCATTTCTGATCTCTCCTGGTGTCATGGGCCCCGCTTTCTCGTGGCCTCACCTGTGGAGCGGAGCCGGTGCCACTTTCTCGACATCGCCGCGTGGCGGGTGGTCGCTACCCTGCATACAGCACGTGGGGAGGGCGGTGTCAAATGAACACGGCCACCGTGGTGTTCCTGGTCATCGGTGGGGCGGGTGCGCTGGTCCTCGCCCTGTCCCTGATCGGCGCCGAGATTCTCCACTTCGGACACGTGGGGTTGCCCGACTTCTTCTCGGTCGAGGCGGTGGCCGGCTTTCTCGGCGCGCTCGGTTTCGCCGGCGCGATCACCAACGAGTTGGGTGGCGCGGTCGCGGTGTCGGCCACCGTCGGGGTGCTCGCCGCCCTACCCACCGCCTACCTCGCCGTCCGCCTGTCCCGCGCGGCCCGCGACATGCACACCGACGCCACGCCCACCCGTGCCGACCTGATCGGCACGGTCGGCGTTGTCGTCACACCGATCACCCCCACCGGGTACGGCGAAGTGCGGATCCGTCTCGGCGGACAGCCCATCAAGCTGTACGCGAAAGCCGACCGGCCGCTCCCGGCGGGCGCCGAAATCTTCGTCATCGAGGCCGCGAGCGAGACGAGCGTCGTCGTCGAGGCGGTCCATCCCCTCACCTGAAGGGCTGTCAGATGCCACTGCTCATCGGGCTCGGCGGCGCCGCGCTGCTGGTGCTCCTGCTGGTCATGTTCGTGCTCTCCCGGATCAAGGTGGCCGGGCCCAACGAGGCTTTCGTGGTGACCGGCCGCAAGGGGCGGGCGACCGTCTCGTCCGACGGCAGCCGGCAGACCGACCTGTCCGGCCAGAAGGTCGTGATGGGCGCTTCCGTCTTCGTCGTGCCGGTCGTGCAGAAGATCCAGTCCCTCGACCTGTCGAGCCGGCGCATCCACGTCGAGATCACCGGCGCGGTGACCAAGCTCGGCATCCGGGCCACGTTGCAGGGCGTCGCGATCGTCAAGGTCGGCGGCACAGAAGACTCGGTCCGCGCCGCCGCGCAGCGGTTCCTGCGCCAGCAGGGCGAGATCGAGCAGTTCACCCGCGAGGTGCTGGCCGGCTCGCTGCGGTCGATCGTCGGCCGGCTCACCGTCGAGGAGATCATCCGCGACCGGGCCGCGTTCGCGTCGGCGGTCGCCGAAGAGGCCGAGCACTCGATGACCAACCAGGGCCTGGTGCTCGACACCTTCCAACTCCAGGACATCCTGGCCGAGGGCTCCTACCTCCAGGATCTCGGCCGGCCCGAGGCCGCGCGGGTGCTCAAGGAGGCGGCGATCGCGGAGGCCCGCGCCCGGCAGGCCGCCGAGCAGGAGCGGTTGCTGGCCGAGGAGGCGATCGCCGAGGCGCAGCGCAACCTGTCGCTCAAGCAGGCCAGCATCCAGGCCGAGGTCGACGCGGCCAAGGCCCGCACGGCGGCGGCCGGCCCGCTCGCCCAGGCGGAGCGCGACCAGGCGATCCTGGCCGAGCAGCAGAAGGTCGCCGAGCGCAACGCCGAACTCAAGCAACGGCAACTCGACACGGAAGTACGCAAGCCCGCCGACGCCGCCCGCTACAAGGTGGAGCAGGAGGCCGAGGCGGCCCGCAACGCCACGGTCCTCAAGGCCGACGCGGCCCGGCAGGCGACCATCGCCGCCGCGCAGGCCGAGGCCGAGCAGTCCCGGCTGACCGGCGAGGGCGAGCGGGCCCGGCGGGCCGCGCTGGCCGAGGCCAACGCGATCGAAGGCGCCAAGGAGGGCGAGGCCGAGCAGCGCCGGCGCACGGCCATCGCCGACGCGATCGAGCGCGAGGGTTCGGCGGAGGCCGCGGCGATCCTGGCCAAGGGCAACGCGGAGGCCGAGGCGATGGCGCGCAAGGCCGACGCGTTCGCCACCTACGGCGAGGCCGCCGTGCTCGACCTGCTCGTGCGGATGCTGCCCCAGGTCGTCGAGGCGGCGAGCCGGCCGATGAGCGCGATCGACAAGATGACGGTGATCTCCACCGACGGCGCGTCGTCGCTCGCCAAGTCGGTGGCCGGCAATGTCGCACAGGGCCTGCAACTCGGATCCGACCTGACCGGCGTCGACCTGCCGAGCCTGCTCGCCCGCCTGGGCAACGTGATCGAGGCCGGCAACGGCGACCAGCCGCCGGCCGTCAAGAAGAAGTGAGGTCAGGCCGGCGCCGCCACGCGCAGCACCTTGAGGAACTCGCGCATCCAGGCCGGGTGGTCGGGCCACGCGCGCCCGGAGACGATCGCGCCGTCGATGTGTGCCTCGCTGTCGACCCAGGTGGCGCCGGCCGCCTTCACGTCGGGTGCGCAGGCCGGGTAGGCGCTGGTCGAACGGCCCTCGAGCACCCCGGCCGCGGCGAGCACCAGCGGGCCGTGGCACAGCGCCGCGATCGGCTTGCCGGCCTCGGCGAAGTGCCGCACGATCCGCAGGCAGTCTTCGTCGGTCCGGATATATTCCGGCGCCCGGCCGCCCGGCACCACCAGCGCCGCGTAGGCCGACGGGTCGACATCGGCGAACGCCACGTCGGCCGCCCAGGTGTGCCCGGCCTTCTCGGTGTAGGTGTCGAAGCCGTCGACGAAGTCGTGCACCACGAACTGGAGCTTCTTGGCCGCCGGCGCGGCCATGTCCACCTCGTAGCCCTCCTCCAGCAGCCGCTGGTAGGGGTACATCACCTCAAGATCCTCGGCCGCATCCCCAGTAATGATGAGCACTCTGGTCATGGTCAACCTCCAACGGATTCGAAGCCCCGCACCCCGATCGTCATCCCGGCCCGCGGTGGGGTCAAGAGCGGGCCCCTCGTCAGCTTCCCGGCAACGAGGGGCCCGATCCTGGTCAGCGGCGGCGGGTGACCGGGGGCTCCGGCTCGGCGACGCCGTCGATCGCTGCGGCCGCTGTCGTGATCGACTGCTCGGTGTCGGCCAGGTCGAGGCTGGTGCGCAGGGTGACCGGGCGGAGCAGGATCGCGGCGACGACGCCGACCACCGCGATCGCGGCCGAGATCAGGAAGATGTGGCCGGTCGCGTCGCCGTAGGCGGCCCGCACGATGTGCTGGAACGCGTCGGGCAGCGCCTCGAGGTTGAGCGCGCTCGTGCCTGACGAGCTCGGGTCGGCCGGCACGCCCGCGGCCGCCAGGTCGTGGGTGATCTGGCTGGTCACCCGGTGGGCCAGCACGGCGCCGAGGATCGAGACGCCCATCGCGCCGCCGAGCGACCGGAAGAACGCCACCGAGGAGCTGGCCGCGCCGATGTCCTTGAGCGCCACCGTGTTCTGCACCGCGAGCACCAGGTTCTGCATGGTCATGCCGACGCCGATGCCGACCAGCAGCATGCCGGCGCCGACGAACACCAGTGAGGTGGTGTGGTCGATGGTGCCGAGCATGACGAAGCCGGCGACCAGGACGATCGCGCCGGTCACGATGTAGGGCTTGATCCGCCCGGACCGGGAGATCAACCGGCCGGCGATGATCGAGGAGAGCAGCACGCCGGCCATCATCGGGATGGTGAGCAGGCCGGCGTGGGTCGGTGAGTAGCCGCGGCCGATCTGGAAATACTGGCCGAGGAAGACCGCGCCGCCGAACATGGCCATGCCGACCGCGAGACTGCCGATGATGGACAGTGCGGTGGTCCGCTGGGTGACGATGCCCAGCGGCACGACCGGCTCGGCCGCCCGCTTCTCGACCAGCACCGCGAGCACCAGCAGCACGACCGCGGCGCCGACCATCGCGAACGTCTGCCACGAGATCCACGGGAACGTGCCGTCGACAAAGGAGATCCAGATCAGCAGCACGCTGACGCCGGCGGCGATCAGGGTCGCGCCCAGATAGTCGATCTTCACGTTGTCGCGCCGGATCGTCGGCAGCCGCAGCGTGGCCTGGAGCAGCACCAGCGCGATGATCGCGATCGGCACGCCGACGAAGAAGCACCAGCGCCAGCCGAGCCACGAGGTGTCGACGATCAGGCCGCCGAGCAGCGGGCCGCCGACCGTGGCCAGCGCCATCACGCCGCCGAGATAGCCGTTGTAGCGGCCGCGCTCGCGCGGCGGGATCATCGCCGCGATCGCGACCTGGACCAGCGCCTGGAGGCCGCCGACGCCGATGCCCTGGAAGGCGCGGGCGGCGATGAGCTGGCCCGCGTTCTGGCTGAGCCCGGCGATCGCCGAGCCGAGCACGAAGATCACGATGGAGATCTGGATGAGCTGTTTCTTGTTGAACAGGTCGGCCAGCTTGCCCCAGATCGGCGTGGTCGCCGTCGCCGTGAGCAGGGTCGCGGTGACCACCCACGTGTACTGGGTCTGCGAGCCGTTGAGCTCACCGATGATGCGGGGCAGGGCGGTCGACACGACCGTGCTGCTGACCAGCGCGACAAACAGCACCAGGAGCAGCCCGCTGAGGGCCTCCAGGGTCTGCCGGTGGCTCATCTGGCCCGGTTGGCCGGTCGGCCGCGCGGTCGTGGTGGTGGCACTCATTTCGGGAGATCCTCCGGAACGTCGTCGATCTCCCTCAGCATCCTCTCAATCTTGCGCTTTGGGCAAGTTTTCCCACTGAGAAACGAGTCACGTCGATCAGTTGCTGGTCAGCTGCTCCGGGTCGATCTCCCGGTCGACCAGCCACTCGCCCAGTTCCCAGAGGTCACGCGGGTGCCGCAGGGGCGCGTGCGCGAGCCGGACCCCGGTGCGCCGGAAGACACTCACCGCGCCGGTGTCGCGCACCTCGATCCGCCACCGCATGCCCTGCCGGCCCGGCGGCGTGTTCCAGACCTGCACGCCTGACTTTTCCCGCAAATAAGGCAAATCATCCGGGGGTACGGAGGTCGATAGGGTCAGGGCGTGCATGACGACCGGACCGTTGTCGAAGATCGTCTTTCCCGGCTCCTGGCGGAGCGGCTCCGGCCGGCGGTGCACCGCGTGGTCGCGGGCCTCGACGTGGCCGCCTGGCACGTACCCGGCGAACCGGTGCCGCCCGCCGTCGCGCTCGCGTCCCAGGCGTTCGAGCGCTTTCCGGTCGGCGAGGCGTGGGGGCCGCCGTGGAGCACCACCTGGTTCCACCTGACCGGCACGGTGCCCGCGGTGCCGGCCGGCGCCCGCGTCGAGGTGGTCGTCGACCTGGGCTGGAACTCCGCGTCGCCCGGTTTCCAGGCCGAGGGGCTCGCCTACCGGCCCGACGGATCGGTCCACAAGGGACTTCACCCGCGCAACGACTGGGTGCCGGTATCGGGGTCCACGGTGGACCTGTTCGTCGAGGCCGCCGCCAACCCGACGGTGCTCGACGGGTTCCGGCCGACCCACCTCGGCGACCTGGCGACCGCCGGCGACGCGCCGCTCTACCGGCTGGTCCGCGCCGACATCACGGTGCGCGACGAGACCCTGGCCGACCTGGTGCACGACCTTTCGGTCCTCGCCGAGCTACAGGCCGGTGAGCCGCGCCGCCACCAGATCCTGCGCGCGCTGTCGCGGGCGATGGACGCGCTCGACCCGGCCGACCTGTCCGGCACCGCCGCGGCCGCCCGCGCCGAGCTGGCCGGGGTGCTCGCCCGCCCGGCCGACGCCAGCGCGCACCGGATCAGCGCCGTCGGCCACGCGCACATCGACACCGCGTGGCTCTGGCCGCAGCGGGAGACGGTGCGCAAGGTCGCGCGTACCGCGGCCAACGTCGTCGACCTTCTCGACACCCATCCCGACCTGGTGTACGCCATGTCCTCCGCACAGCAGTTCGCCTGGCTCGAGGAACACCGGCCCGAGGTGTTCGCCCGGGTCGCCGAGCACGTGCGGGCCGGTCGGTTCGTGCCGGTCGGCGGGATGTGGGTCGAGTCCGACACCAACCTGCCGGGCGGGGAGGCGATGGCGCGCCAGTTCACCCACGGGAAGCGGTTTTTCCTCGACCGCTTCGGCATCGAGACCCGCGAGGCCTGGTTGCCCGACTCGTTCGGGTATTCCGCCGCGCTGCCGCAGATCGTCAAGCTCAGCGGCACCCGCTGGTTTCTCACCCAGAAGATCTCGTGGAACCAGACCAACAAGCTCCCACACCACACGTTCTGGTGGGAGGGCATCGACGGCACCCGGGTGTTCACCCACTTCCCGCCGGCCGACACCTACAACGGCGAGCTGACCGGCGCCGAACTGGCCCACGCGGTGCGCAACTTCCGCGACCACGGCGAGGCGACCCGCTCGCTGCTCCCGTTCGGCCACGGCGACGGCGGCGGCGGACCGACCCGCGAGATGCTCGCCCGGGCCCGACGGCTGCGCGACCTGGAGGGTTCCCCGCGCGTCGCGGTCGAGTCGCCGGCCGCGTTCTTCGCCGGGGCCGAGGCCGAATACGGTTCGCGCGCGCCGGTCTGGGTGGGCGAGCTCTACCTGGAGCTGCACCGGGCCACCTACACCTCGCAGGCCGCGACGAAGCAGGGCAACCGGCGGGCCGAGCACCTGCTGCGCGAGGCGGAGCTGTGGTGCACGACCGCGGACCGTCCGGCACGGAGCCGACTATCCTTATGAGACGCTCGACCGGCTCTGGAAAACCGTGCTGTTGCACCAGTTCCACGACATCCTGCCAGGGTCGTCGATCGCGTGGGTGCATCGCGAGGC
Organism: Asanoa ferruginea; assembly: GCF_003387075.1. Classification (NCBI taxonomy): domain Bacteria; kingdom Bacillati; phylum Actinomycetota; class Actinomycetes; order Micromonosporales; family Micromonosporaceae; genus Asanoa; species Asanoa ferruginea. Next base: position 6,961,071 of record NZ_QUMQ01000001.1, on the reverse strand, counting down.
GCGCGAAACGTACGCCCGGATCGCTGGTGAATTGGAAGGTTTGATCCACGGCTCCGTCTCGTTCTTCGGTAGCGGTGACAACACCGTGCTCAACGCCTCGCCCTTCGCGCGCGACGGCGTCCCGGCCCTCGGTGGCGGCCGCCCCGTGCCCGCCGAAGGGTCGACGCGGGCCGAGACGCACGACGGTGGCTGGGTGCTCGACAACGGTCTGCTGCGGGTCGTCCTCGACGGGCGCGGGGTGGTGGTCTCGGTGGTCGACCTGGCCGCCGGGCGCGAGGTGCTGGCCGGGCCGGCCAACCTGTTGCAGCTCCACCGCGACGAGCCCAACCGCTGGGACGCCTGGGACGTCGACCCGTTCTACCGCGACCTGGTGACCGATGTGGACGGCGTAACCGCCCTGGCCGTCTCCGACGACACGGTGCGGGTGTCGCGGGCGTTCGGCGCGTCCACCGTCACTCAGGAGATCACGCTGGCGGCCGGCGCGCGGCGGGTCGACTTCCGGGTCGAGGTCGACTGGCACGAGCGGGAGAAGTTCCTCAAGGTGGCCTTCCCGATCGACGTGCACACCGATCACGCCGCGTTCGAGACGCAATACGGGCACCTGACCCGGGCCACGCACGAGAACACCTCCTGGGACGCGGCCCGGTTCGAGGTGTGCGCGCACCGATGGGTGCGGGTCGCCGAGCCGGACTACGGGGTGGCGCTGGTCAACGACTCGACCTACGGGCACGACGTGCGCCGGGTGGCCCGGCCCGGCGGCGGCACGGCCAGCGTGGTGCGGCTGTCGCTGCTGCGGGCGCCGCGCTTCCCGGATCCGGAGACGGACCAGGGCGTGCATGCCATGCGGTACGCGCTGGTGCCGGGCGCCTCGGTGGCGGCTGCCGTCCGGGCCGGGTATGAGATCAATCTGCCGTTGCGGACTGTGCCGGGCTCGGCCCTGGCTCCCCTGCTGCGGGTGGAGTCGACGCCCGCGGACGCCGTGGTGGTCGAGGCGGTCAAGCTGGCCGACGACCGCAGTGGTGACGTGGTGTTGCGGGTCTACGAGGCGCTCGGCGGCCGGGCGACCGCGACGATCTCTGCGGACTTCGACGTAACCGGCGCTGTCGAAACCGACCTGCTGGAGCGCGACCTGGAACCGGACGCGTTGGGCTCAGGGTTGACCCTGCGGTTGCGCCCGTTCCAGATCGCGACCATCCGGCTGCGGCGCCGCTAGCTCAGCTTCGCCAGGTCCTCGGCGATCGTGTCGGCGATCGGGGTCGTCGGGCGGCCGATCAACCGGGACAGGTCGCCCGGCGTGCCGGCCAGGGCGCCCTTGTCGATCGCGTCGTCGACCTCGACGAGAACGTCGGCGAACCCATCGGGCAGCCCGGCACCGACGAGGATCGCCTTGAGCTCGGCCGGGGCGACGGTGACGTGGGCGACGGGCTTGCCACTTTGCCGGCTCACCTCAGCGGCGAACTCGCCGAAGGTCCACGCGTTGTCGCCGCCGAGCTCGTACGCCGTGTTGAGGTGTCCCTCGCCCGTGAGCACGGCGGCGGCCGCAGCGGCGAAGTCCCGCCGGGGCGCGGTGGCGACGCGACTCTCCGGCGCGACGGCATTGGCGATCGCGCCGCGGGCCACGATCCCGGCGACGTCGCCGGTGTACATCTCCGAATACCAGTTGTTGCGCAGGAACGTGTAGGGCAGGCCCGAGGCGAGGATCAGGTCTTCGGTCTCGCGGTGGTCGTCGGCGAGGTGGAACCAGGCGTCCGGGCCACCGAAGATGCCGGTGTAGGCGAACTGGGCCACCCCGGCGGCCGCCGCGGCGTCGATCACGGCCTTGTGCTGCGGCCCGCGCCGGCCCGGCTCGCTGCCCGAGATGAGCAGCACCCGGTCACCGGCGGCGAACGCCCCGGCGAAGCTGTCGGGCCGGTCATAGTCGGCCAGGTGTAGCCGCACCCCTTGGCCGGCCAGGTCGGCGCCCTTCTCGGCGCTGCGGACGACCGCGATGATCCCCTCCGCCGGCACACCGCGCGCGATCAGGTCCCCGATGACCAGGCGACCGAGCTGCCCATTGGCGCCGGTGATGACGATGCTCATGCTTGTTCCTTTTGTCCGAGTGGATGGTCGATGCTAACGCTACGTCGCGTACCCCTCTCGCCGTAAGTACCCACCTTGAAGTAAGGTACTGACATGGCCGTAAGTGAACTCCCGGCGCCCAACGTCAACCGCAGCGACTGCCCGTCGCGGGTCATGCTGGAGCACGTCACCAGCCGCTGGGGCGTGCTGGTCCTGGCGGCGCTGCTCGACCGGTCGCACCGGTTCAGCGAGCTGCGCCGCGAGGTGGGCGGGGTGAGCGAGAAGATGCTCGCCCAGACGTTGCAGACGCTGGAACGCGACGGCTTCGTCAACCGCGACGCCAAGCCGGTCATCCCGCCGCGGGTCGACTACTCCCTGACCCCGATGGGCCGCGACGTGGCCGAGCAGGTGTGGGCGTTGACCCGGTGGGTCGAGGCCAAGGTCGACGACGTTTTCGTGGCCCGCGAGGCCTACGACCGGGCTCGTTTGGGCTAGGCCTGGCCCGGCGCGGACTTTCTAGGGAACGACCACGACGGGCCAGTGGCCGAGGCGGACCAGGCGGGTGGCGATCGAGCCGACGAACTTGTGCCCGGCCTGCGCGGAGGCGCCGACGAAGACGAAATCGGCCTTGATCTGGTCGGCCACGGCGCACAACTCCGAGAACGCGTCGCCGCGCCGGGTGACCAGGGTGATCGGCACGCCGTATTCCTCGGCCGCGCGGTGCGCCTCGGCCCGCAACTCGGCGGCGATCTCGTCGAACGCCTCCTGCTGTGCGTAGCCGACCTGCGGCGCGAGCGAGGCCAGCAGCCCCGGCGCGGCCACGAAGACCATGGTCAGCCCGCAGCCCTGGCGCCGGGCGACCCCGAACGCCGACGCGGCCGCGCGCAGCGAGGTGTCGGTGCCGTCGACACCGACCATGACCACGCGCGGGCCGTCGGTGCCACGCTCGAACTTCATTGCGCGTACGGCCGGACCGTAATGTTCCTCATCCGGATGCCGCGCCACCGAGGTGCCCATTTCGCGCCTGATCCTTTCGGGTCACCAGAGGCCTGCGAGGTGTCGGCGCTCCGCGTCCCATCCTTGTCGCCAACCCGCCGGGCCGCCACCGACGCACGGATGTGAGCGCAACGCGCGTTCAGCTTGCCATCAGATTTCTCGATGCGCAAAGTTGCCCATTGAGCAATGCTTCGGAGGGCGCGATATCGTCCTAAGCGTGGAGACGGCGACGGCGGAGGCGCAGACCCTTCGCGAGCGTAAGAAGGCGGCGACCGCCGACGCTCTCCATCGCGCGGCGATGGAGTTGGCGATCGAGCGAGGCCTGCCCGAAGTAACGGTCGAGGCGATCGTCGACGCGGCCGAGGTGTCGCGCCGGACGTTCAGCAACTACTTCGCCAACAAGGAGGACGCCCTCCTCCACGGCGAACGCGAACGCCTGGACCGCATCCTCCAGGCGCTGCGCGCCCGCCCGGCCGGCGAGCCGGCCTGGTCGGCGATCCGCGCCAGCACCCGCGCGCTGTTCGACGAGGAGGGTGAGCCGGATCCGGAATGGGTGGCCCAGAGCCGCCTGATCCGCCGCCACCCGTCACTGATCGGCCAGCAGCTGGCCCGCCATGCCGAGTTCGAGCACGACATCGCCGAAGAACTCACCCGCCGGGTTGGCGACGCGATGCGCGCCCGCCTGCTGGCCGCTGCGTTCACGGCGAGCGTCCGCCTGGGCGCCGACGTCTGGCTCGAACGCCGCGGCGAAGCCACGCTGACCGACGAGATCGACCGCATGCTGGCCGCGATGGGCGAACGCTTCGACTGAGGGTCAGGCGTCGCGCTCGACATCTCCAGGCCGCACGGTTAACAGCGCGATCGTCTCACCGGTGGCCGGATCGGAGACCTCGACCTCGAACTCCCCGTCGGCATACTTCTCGACGACGTAGCCGTGCATGCCGGCCATGACTCCGTCACCCACGAATCGCGACGTGACGACGCGCACCCGGTCGTAGAGCTGGATCTCGGTCATCGTGCGAACCCCGTAAACGGTGTGTTGAGCGTGATAGATCCATCCGGCCGAATCATCCAACCAGTCTTGACGGTCGTCGAGCGCCCGGCGGCGTCGCCGCGTCCGACGAGGTCGACGGGAATGGTAATCCGTTGTCCATGCTGATCCGCGCGGCCCAGCGTGAACTCGCCCGCCGCGTAGCGGGCGTTGCCTTGTCGAGTGAACTCCGTGGCCAACTGCTCGCTGTGCTCACGGTCGTAGCCGTAGGACCGGAATACCTTGTCCTTCCCATGCGTCGCGCCAGGTTTGAAGATGTAGTCGCTGAACTTCCGGACCGTTTCGGGCGGAGCGCCCGGAACTCTGGCTGATCGCGGCGGCGCGGTGGCCCGCGAATGATGTCCCGCACGCTTCTCGGCCTTCCTCAGGTAGCGCAGCGCGGCGCGGATCAACCGCCCGCCCTGACCACCCCGCCGACCAGCCATGCCAGAACTCCGCCGACCCTCCGCCGCGCCGTTCCTGGAATTCTTCGCAGTCATTCAGCGCGGGAGCAGACTCGGAGTGCGCCAGGAAGCGGCAGAACGTGGTGAACTCAGCTCGGGTCGTTTTGCTGGTCGATGGTCTGTGGTGCGGTCGCCTGCCAGGCGGCGTTGTCCAGGAGCTGGCTGCGGGTCGCGAGGCGGCGCAGTGCGGCGATGGTGGTGTCGCTGAGTTCCGGCCCGCTGTAGCCGACGTAGACGACCACCCCCGGTTGCGGCTCCCAGGCCAGCGTGGCGTTGCCGCCGGCCACCGTCGACACCACGGCGGGAAAGCCGTCGACCGGTCCGACGTCGACGACGTCCGGGGCGGCGAAGAGCCGGTCCTCGAAGCCACCCCCACTGGTCACTCCGGTGTAGACGAGCCCGCCGCCGAAGATCGCGCCCTCCCCCACCGACTCGCCGCCGTAGCGCAGTTCGTGGATGCTCGGCGGTCGGTATGGTCCGCTGGCCACCACCCGCAACCCGGCCGGTGGCGACACGGTCGGGCGGTCGTCGACCACCTTGGTGGCCGCGGCGATCGCGATCAGGTCGGCTTGGCTCAAATCCCCACGCACCTGGGCGTGCGCGCCGGCCACCGGCCAGGTGACCAGCCGCGCCGCGGCGACTGCCCGCACGCCGCCGACCATGACGGGCCGACCAGGAGCAGGCGGATCCACCGGGAACGTGACCACCGCGCCGTGCCGGCCGAGTGAGCCGTTCGGCCGGCGAACGACCACCGTCCACGGCCCGTCGAGGGCGGCGCGGTCGCAGCTGACGGAGGCGGAGCCGGTGTCGGCCAGCCTGAGTCCAGCCACCTCCGTGGTGGGTGCCGGCTGCTGCCCCCGGCCGACGGGAACGCACGGCGGACCTGACGGCGGCGTCAGGTCGACCGCGTCGGTGGTCGGTGCGCTGGTCGGGGCCGGCGGGGGTGCCGCCTGCTGCGCTAAACGGCCGCGGAACGCGACGAAGGCGACCACCGCGACGACGACGGCGCACAGCGTGATCGCGATCAGCCACCGCGGCGGCCGTCGGGGTCCGTCCGAGCCGAAGCTGATGACGTCGCTCACGGGGTCCATTGTGCTCGGTCGATCAGTCGGTCTGCTGGCCCTGCCGCTCGACCAGGAAGGCGCCGAGGCCGGGCTCGGCCACCTGGCGGCGGTAGAACTCGCCGGCGGACGTGCGCATCAGTGCCAGCGAGGCCACCACCACGGTGAGCAACTCGCCGGTGATCAGGAGGCTGCGTGTGTTCGCGTACCAGCCCGGCAGCAGCACCGACCAGGCCTGCTCGATCACCTCACGGGAACCGTCCGGCGGGCTGAAGTTCTCCGGGCTGTTGGCGAGCCCGACCCCGAAGAGGAACACGGCAAGCAGCGCCGCACCCCAGACCGCCACCCGCGCCGCTTGCGTCCGGCGCCGCACCACAAGGGCGAGCACGGCGAAAACCACGATGGCACCGGCCGCCACCGCGACGCTGTAGTTCAGCGCACCCTGGACCCGGTCCACCCAGTCGGGCGCGTCGTCGACCGCCAGCGCCGACATCGCCTGCAGGAAGCCCGGCGCGGCGTCGTTGACCTGACCGGCGGCCACCCAGGTCGCGATGACGTCGATCGCACCGAAGACGGCGGTGCCAGCGAGCAGCAGCGACGCGAGGACCACCGACCGCGGCGGTCGGGCATCAGAACTGGTGGTCACGGGCACAACCTTCCGGTAACGATCAAAGGACCGGCAGCGTATTCACCGCCGTCTCGCGAGCACAAGGCCGGATCGAAATCGACTACTGCCCTGCCGGCCGCGTGCCCCTAATCTTCGCCATGTCGAAGGACCAGGTGCACGCGCCAAGCTCTGTCGCCAGGTGCGCAACACGGTCGAAGCCGGACGTTGGGGCTTCTTCACCGAGGACGCGACCGAAAGCGGAGATCGCCGCCTTCGAGAAGGCCTATCCCGCCGCCTGGACCCGCCTACACGCCCTGAAGCTCAACACCGACCCGACGGACAACCTCGGGCCAGCGGCACGCGCCCGGCTCGAGCGGCTGATCCACCGCGCCGAGCAGGACGGCCCGGCCCCAGTGCGCTGAGCGTTCGAGACACCGATGATCGGCGGCTGTCAATGGTGACAAAACAATCTCACTCGGGCGGTCAAACCGGACGCTGAAGGGCTAGCGTCGACTCTCGCAGAGATACTGCTCTATCGCTGGGAGGTCAGATGAACGTACGCAGGCGGATAACAGCCGCTGCCGCCGGTGCCCTGATCACGATTGCGACGCTCGCCGTAAGTGGGCCGGCCACCGCCGCCACTCCATCGTCGACGCCGGTCCACGACGGGATCACCCACGAGGAGAACCCGCGCGTACCCGAAGGTGCCGTGTGGACGGAGCACTACTTCCCGTCCGCCGACCACAGTGGCGTCGAGTTGCACGCCGACGTTCTGCGTCCCGCCAACCTGCCGCAACGCGCCATAACGCCGGTCATCCTCGCCGTCGGGCCTTACTTCGGGCACGCCGGTCAGACCGGGCCGGAAGGGTGGGCCCAGACCGGGCCGTCCAACCGGTTCGAAGACTTCACCAGCGGCACCAACCTCTTCGCCCGCGGCTACACCTACGTGATGGTCGACCTGCGCGGCTTCGGCGGGAGCACCGGCTGCCTCGACTGGGTGGGGCCCGGCGAGCAGGCCGATGTGAAGGCCGCGATCCAGTGGGTCGCGAAGCAGCCGTGGTCGACGGGCAAGGTCGGCATGTACGGGAAGTCGTACGACGCGGTGACCGGTCTTGTCGGTAACAACCTGCGCCTCCCCGCGCTGAAGGCCGTCGTGGCGCAGGAACCGGTGTGGAACATGTACAACTACCTGTTCAGCAACGGTGTCCCCCGGCCCAATGTGACCGGCACGCCCAACGCCTACAACGGGATCGCCACGATGGCCGGGCTGTCCGACGACAGCGACCGTTACAAGGCGAATGCCGACTACGAGGTGAGCCACCCCGAGTGTCTCGCCGACAACCTGACGAACAACAACAACCCTGACCTCGACTCGCCCTACTGGCGGGCGCGCAACCTCGCCGCGAAGGCCAAGGGCACGAGCACTCCGTTGTTCATCACCCAGGGCTTCATCGAGAACAACACCAAGCCCGAGGACGCCGAGGAATACCTCGACAACCACCGCGGCTTCGAGCGGGGTTGGATGGGACAGTGGGAGCACGTCCGCGGCAACGAGACCAACGGGGCCGGGCAGTTGCTCCAGGGCCGCGCCGGTTTCTTCGACGAGGTCATGCGCCTCTACGACCACTACCTGAAGGGCGCCAAGCCCTCGGTGCAGGATCCCGCCTTCGCCATCGAGGACAACACCGGCGGGTGGCGCGCGCAGTCGTCCTGGCCGACCTCGGCCTCGTCGCGCACCACGGCCGACCTGCTGAACGGCCAGTACGTCGACGACGGCATCGCCTCGGCGCTCGCCGCGAACGCCGACGCTGACCAGCAGTGGGACATGGAGCACTACACCGATCCCAGCCCGCTCGCCGCCAGCAACCGAGCGCCGATGCAGGCGGCGGCCGACACGCACAGCTACTTCACCTGGTCCACACCGACCACGTCCCGGGTGCGGATCACCGCCACCCCCGACATCACGCTGAACGCCAGCGCGACCGGCAACGTCATGGTGCGGCTCTGGGATGTCGCGCCGGACGGCACCGCGGTGATGTTCGACGAGAACGTCGCGCTGATCGAACGCGCCGGCCGGGTGACGTTCGACCTGAAGTCGACCGACTGGACCTTCGAGCTGGGCCACCAACTCGGCGTTCAGCTCGGCACGATCGGCAGCGGAAGCTGGCGCGACACCCCCAGCGGCAACACGATCCAGGTCAGCCGGGCCAAGCTGGGTCTGGAACTCCAGAACCCCCGGTATGACGTGCCCACCCAGGGCGACCGGTCGCCGTTCCTCGACACCTACCTGCGACAGTTCACCCGCACGCTGACCGACGTCGGCGAGGGCACCTTCCCGCTCGCCGTCCGCGGGCGACCATAAGAGCAGTGGTCTGCCCGGCCCCAGCCACGGGCCGGGCAGACCCCGCACAAAGGGAGACGGCTTGCGACACCGGCGGCAGGTGATCGGCGCCCTCGCGACGTCTTTGATCACGATCTTGATCCTGCCGCTCCTGACGAACGTGTTGTCCCATGACCTTGAGGCGTGGGTCGACGACCACCCTCTGCTGGCGTGGACGATCACGCTCGCGCTCGCGACATTGCTGGCGACGGCCGCGGCCCGGGTGGTGCAACAGCCGTCAAGAAAGGCACCGCCCGAGCTGACGGTGTCGACGACATTGGACCCGTTGGCAATGGGCGTCAAACCCGCCGTCCCTGGCGGACCGGACACCGCGCCGACAATGCCGACCTACGTCGAGCGCGACTTCGACGAGAGTCTGCGGTGGATGGTCGCGGACGGCGGCTTCGTCTGCCTCCGTGGGCCGGCGGCAGCAGGCAAGACCCGCAGCGCGACCGAGGCGATTCGTCGGATGTGCCAAGGGCGTCGGCTGTTTCGCCCCGACGGGCCGGCCGCACTGCTCAAGCTGGCTGGCACCGCGAATGCCGTCGTGTGGCTCGATGACCTCGAGCGTTTCCTCGGCCCCGGCGGACTGGACACGGCGCTGCTGGAGCACCTCTGCGCACCGGCCGATGTCGTCGTGATCGCCACGATTCGCGATGCCGAACTCGCCAAGCTCCAACACGCGGCCTGGATCCGCGACGAGGGCGCTCCCGAGGTCACGGATGCGGGCGCGAGACTGTTGACGCAGCTCGACCCTCGTCGCATGATCGCGGTGTCGGCGCAGCTCACCGACGCGGAACGCGGCCGGGCGCGGTCGACCCTCGATGACCGGGTCCGCGGCGCGCTCGACGGCGAGGGCGGGTTCGGCGAGAGTCTGGCCGCGGCGCCGGCACTGTTGCAGCGCTGGTCCGTCGGGGAGGGTGCGCTGTTCGCAAGCGGCCAAGCGGTGATCAGCGCCGCAGTCGACTGCCGGCGGGCCGGTTACGCCGCGCCAGTGCCCTTCGCCGTTCTCGACGTCCTGCACCGCCACTACCTTCCGGCGCCGTGGCGGAATCGGGGCGACCTGCCCAGTCTCGACGCCGCGTTGGAGTGGGCCTCCCAGCCGATGATGGGTGCGAGTTCCTGCCTGATTCCGCTGGCCGGCCGGCGATACCTGGCGTCGGACTATCTGTTGGACCGGACCGCTGCCGGTGCCGGGCCGGTGGGCGCGCAGCGGGTGCGGGCGCCGGTCTGGGCGGCGTTGTCCGACGTCGGCGACGACCACCACCTGGTCACCATCGGACTCGCGGCATCCCAGGAGCAGGTGTACGAGGTCAGCGAGCGGGTGTGGCTCCGTGCCGCCCACCATGGCAACGAATGGGCGATGCTCCTCCTGGGAATGCTGCTCGTCCAACTCCGCCGGCCCGACGAGGCCGAGGAATGGCTGCGGCGCGCGGTGGAGGGTGGCTGCACCCCGGCGCTGGGACCGCTGGGCTATCTGTTCCTGCTCCGCGGCGACACGACCGAGGCCGAGCGCTGGATGAGGCAGGGCGCGACCGCGGGTGACGTCGGATCCATGAGCGTCCTGGGCCTGCTGTTGCGGCGTGCCGGCAACGACGCCGAGGCGGAGCGTTGGTTGCGGAAGGCCGCCGACGCGGGCCACCCGCAGGCCATGGTGCGGCTCGCCCTGCTGCTTGCCGAGCGCGGCGCGGTCGAGGAAGCAGATCAATGGGCGCAGCGCGCCGTGGATGCCGGCCATTCCGCCGCCCTCACGACCCTCGCGCTGTTACAGCAGGATCCGAGCCAGGCCGAGCCTCGGTTGCGCCGGGCGGCCGATGCGGGACGGGCAGACGCGCAGGCCCTGCTCGCGACCATCTATGCCGAGCGCGGCGAGCTGGCTCGCGCCGAGCGGGTGGCGCGCGGCGCGGCCGAGGCCGGCGACGTGATGGGGATGATGGTGTTGCACGGCCTGCTTGCCCACCGGGGTGCCACCGAGGAGGCCGAGGAGCTGCTGCAAGAAGCCGCCCGACGCGGCGAGCCCACCGCCATGACCGCGCTCGGGAGGCGTTTCGCCGAGGACGGCGACCTCGCCGAGGCCGAGGCGTGGCTGCGGCGCGCGGCGGACACGCAACATGCTCCCGCCATGATGCTGCTGGGCGCGTTGTTCTTGGCCGCGGGCCGGATCGACGAATCCCGGGAATGGTTTCTCCACGCGAAATCGTCGGGCGCGCGGGACGCCGCCAGGATCTTGGCGACTCATTTCCCCGCGGGCGACGGCTCGTGAGGGCACCGCGTCCTCGACAAACCTTGTCCCCTGTCTCAGGATGAGACAGGGGACGACGCCGACAGGCGGTGTGATGCGGAGATGGAGCCGACGACGTTTGGGCAGGTCGCCGAGTTGGTGGCCGGGCTCGGCGCGCTCGGGGTCCTGACCGCCACGCTCAATCTCTTCGCTCTTCGCGTGGTGAGAATCGACGAGGTGCCGGGTTGTGTGCAGGCCCGCATCCGTTGGTGGAGTGCGCACAACCCGGCGTTTCTGGTCGTCAGCGCCGGCGTCACCGTTGCCGGCCTGATCATGATGGCGCTCTAGCCGCCGAGGAACGTGTCGTAGAGCAGGAACAGGTTCAGCGCGATGATCAACCCCGCGATCGTCGCGGCCACCAGGTTGGTCACGCGGTTGTTCACGAACGTGCCCATGATGTCGCGGCGGCGGGTCAGCATCAGCAGCGGCACGAGCGCGAACGGGATGCCGAACGACAGCACCACCTGGGAGATCACCAGGCTGTCCGTGGCCGGCAGGCCCAGGCCGAGCACCACCAGCGCCGGCGCCATCGTCACCGCCCGCCGCACGAACAGCGGGATCTGGCGGCGGATGAAACCCTGCATGACGACCTGACCGGCGTACGTGCCGACGCTCGACGACGACAGCCCCGAAGCCAGCAGGGCCACGGCGAAGGCCAGCGCGGCACCGCCGCCGACGAGTTGGCCCAGGCCGGCGTGGGCCGCCTCGATCGAGTCGACGTCGGCGTGGCCGCGGCCGTTGAACAGCGACGCCGCGATGACCAGCATCGACAGGTTGATCAGGCCGGCCGCGCCCAGGCCGACCACCACGTCGAGGCGCTGGAAGCGCAGCAACTCGCGGCGTTCCGCGTCGTCGCGGCAGGCCACCCGCGACTTGGTCAGGGCCGAGTGCAGGTAGACCACGTGCGGCATGACCGTCGCCCCGATGATGCCGCAGATCAGCAGCAGGCTGTCGCCGCCGGCCAGGTGCGGCACCAGCCCGGCGGCGAACGCGGCCGGGTGGGCGCCGACCACGATCAGGTCGTAGAGGAAGCCGAGGAAGACGATGCCGAGCAGCGCGACGATCGCCAGCTCGAAGCGGCGGTAGCCGCGCTGCTCCAGGGCCAGGATCGCGAAGGCGACCACCGCGGTGATGATGCCGGCCGCGAACAGCGGCACCCCGAACAGCAGGTAGAGGCCGACGGCGGCGCCGACGAACTCGGCCAGGTCGGTGGCCATCGCGATGATCTCGGCCTGCACCCACAGGCCGCGGGAGACCGGCTTCGGTAGGTGTTCGCGGCACAGTTCCGGCAGGTCGCGGCCGGTGGCCACGCCGGCCTTGGCCGACAGGTACTGCACCAGCATCGCCATCAGGTTGGCGACGACGATGACCCAGACCAGCGTGTAGCCGAACTTGGCTCCGGCGGTGAAGTTGGTCGCGAAGTTGCCCGGGTCGACGTAGGCGACGGCGGCGACGAACGCCGGGCCGAACAGCGCGATCACCCCGCGCAGCCGGCCCCGCGACCGCAACTGCCGCAGCGCCGACTCGGCGTCAGGGGCAGAAGAGACAACCGAGGCAACCGGGGCGACGGCGGGAACGCCGTCGCCCTTCACCGGCCCCATGGACAGACCTAGCCGACCGACGGGCCGAGGCCCAGCGACTGCGGCGTACTCGAATCAGGTGACGGTTGCCGCAACCCCTCATCCAGCGGGCCGAACTCGGTCATCAGCGCCGCGCTGCCGCCCCACGGCGTCTGCTCCTCGGCGACCAGCGTGTTGGTGGTCAGCAGCAGCCCGGCGACCGAAGCGCCGTTCTGCAGTGCCGACCGGGCCACCCGCAGCGGGTCGACGATGCCCATCTCGACCATGTTGCCGAACCGGCCCTCGAGCGCGTCGAATCCGTCGTCGGGGCCGAGTTGCGAGATCCGGGCGACGACCTCCTGGCCGGAGTAGCCCGCGTTGGCCGCGATCAGGAACGCCGGCTCGGTCAACGCGCGGCGGACGATCTCGACGCCGGTCGCGTAGTCGTCCTTGACGTCGAGGTCGTCGAGCGCGCCCTCGGCGTGCAGCAGCGCGGCGCCGCCGCCCGCGACGATGCCCTCGGCCATCGCGGCCCGGGTCGCCGACAGGGCGTCCTCGACGCGGTGCTGGAGTTCCTTGAGCTCGGCGTTGGTCGGCGCGCCGACCTTGATCACGGCGACCTTGCCGGACAGCGCCCCGATCCGCTCGGTCAGCACGTCTTCGTCGGCACCGAATGTCGCCCGTTCGAGCTCGGACCGCATCTGGGTCAACCGGAACTCCACGGCTTCGCCCGACCCGCCGCCGTCGACGATCGCCGTGCGGTCGGCGTTGACCCGCACCTGCGCCGCCCGGCCGAGCTGGTCGATCGTCATCGTCTCCAGGGTGAACCCGGAGTGCCGGCTGTAGACCGCTCCCCCGGTGATCGCCGCGATGTCTTCGAGCTTGTGCAGGCGCCGGTCGCCGAACCCCGGCGCGCGCACCGCGACGCATTGGAACACGCCGTTGACGTGGTTGTGCGCCAGCATCGACAGGGCCGTGCCCTCGACGTTTTCCGCGACGATGACCAGCGGCCTCGGCGCCCGCATGATCTTGTCGAGGATCGGCATCAGTTGCTGGACCTTGGTGATTTTCTCACTGCACAGCAGGATATATGGGTCGTTGACGATCGCCTCCAGACTCGCCGGATTGGTCACCATGTAGGGCGAGATGTAGCCGTTGTCGAACTCGAAGCCCTCCACGAAGTCGACGCTCATGCCGTGCCGCGGCGCCTCCTCGACGGTGACGATGCCGCCGTCGCCGACGGTGTGCAGCGCGGCCGCGATGACCGAGCCGACCGCGTCGTCGTCGTTGGCCGAGATGGCCGCGACCCGGGCCAGTTCCTCCTGTGTGGACACCGGGCGGCTGACGCTGCGCAGGTGCTCGACGAGCCGCTCCACGGCCAGATCCACACCCCGCTTCACGAGTACGGGGTTGGCGCCCGCCCCGATCGCCGTCATGCCCTCGTGCACGATCGCCTGGGCCAGCACCGTCGCGGTGGTCGTACCGTCGCCGACGATGTCATTGGTCTTGATCGCCGCTTCCTTGACCAGTTGGGCACCCATGTTCTCGAACTGGTCCTTGAGGTGGATCTCCCGTGCGATGGTCACGCCGTCGTTGGTGACGACCGGGGAACCGGTGATCTTCTCCAGGATGACGTTGCGGCCCTTGGGGCCGAGCGTCGACTTGACCGCCTCGGCCAGCTTGTCGACGCCGTTGAGGAGGAGGTTGCGCGCTTCAGCGCCGAAGCGCAGTTCCTTGGCCATCGGAAGGCTCCTTAGGGCACGAGAATGGCGCGGCCGCGGACCCGGCCGGCATCGAGGTCCTGGATCGCGTCGACCGCGGCGTCCAGCGGATAGGTGCGGGTGTGCAGCGTGACCTTGCCGGCCTGGGCGAGCACCATCAGCTCGGCGAGGTCGTTGTAGGTGCCGACGATGTTGCCGACGATGTTCCGCTCGGTGGAGATGATGTCGAGGGTCGGGATGTGCACGGTGCCGCCGTACCCGATGACGAAGTAGGAACCGGCCCTTGCCGTCATCGCGAACGCGTCGGCCTCGGCGCCCTGCTCGGCGACGAAGTCGAGCACGAGGTCGGCGCCGCGCCCACCGGTCAGGTCCTGCACGGCCTGCACCTGCGAGCCGTCGGCGACGACGGTCTCGTTGGCGCCGATCTGCGCGGCGAGCTTGAGCGCCTCGGGGTTGCGGTCGACCACGATGATCTTCGTGGCGGTCAGCGCCGCCAGGCACTGGATGCCGATGTGCCCGAGGCCGCCGGCACCGATGACGACGGCCGCGGTGCCCGGGTAGAGCAGCGGCACGGCCTTGCGCACGGCGTGGTAGGCGGTGATGCCGGCGTCGGCGAGGGCCGCGACGTCCTTGGGTTGGGTCGCCGGGTCGAGCTTGACGCAGGCGCGCTCCGAGGTGAGCAGGAACTCGGCCATCCCGCCGTCGCCGGACAGGCCGGGGAACGAGCTGTTGACGCAGTGCATGTCGTCGCCGGCCCGGCAGGCCCGGCACAGCCCGCAGGTCGGCGTCGGGTGCAGGATCACCGTGTCGCCGACGGCGACGCTGGACACGGCCGAGCCGACCTCGTGCACCCAGCCCGCGTTCTCGTGCCCGAGCGTGTAGGGCAGCGCGACACCCATCGCCGCCGACCACTGCTCCTCGATGATGTGCAGGTCGGTCCGGCAGACGCCGGCGCCGCCGATCCGCACGAGCACGTCGAACGGGCCCTTCACGGTCGGTTCCGGCACCTCCTCGACCACCGGCAACTGGTGGTACGCGTGCAGCCGTACGGCTTTCATTGGTCCTCCACTCCGTAGCGGTGCCGCAGCATCCCGCGGCAGATGCCGGTGTTGGCGTCGAGGCTGGTGCGGGTCAGCCGGGCCTTGCGCAGGTGCAGCGGCACCGCCGCGTCGCCGACCGCCGCTCCGGAGGCGGGGTCGACGAGCAGCGGTGCCGCGTCGCCGGCGGGCAGGCCGAGCTCGGTGCGCCGCCGGCGCAGCCGGTCGAGGGCCGGCGACCATGGCACCTCGCCCAGCGTCAGGGCCGCGAGGTCGGCCGGCGACTTCCCCGCCTCGACAAGTGGCCGGCACACCAGATCGGTGCCGGCCAGGACCGCTTTGCGGAGGAAGTTGACCCGGAGGTTGTCGAGCTCGTCGACCGCCTCCCCCTCGAAGGAGGCGACGAAGCCCGCACGCGCCGCCACCCCCTCGTTGATCGCGTCGGCCGCGAAGTGGTCGTCGAGCACCACCTCCGCCCGGCGCACACCGTCCACGGTGGACACGGCGTCGTAGGCGTCGGCCACCATCAGGTAGGCGAAGTTCGGCGCGCAGAAGTAGGTCGGCAGGCGCAGGTGCACGGCCGCGTCGCCGTCCGGAGACAGCGACGCGGACGCGACGAACCCGAGCACGGTGATCGGCTCGTCGAGCTCGGGATCACGCACCTCGCCGAGGGCGTCGAGCAGGGTGCGCGTGCTCATTGCGACTCGACCAGTGCGGCATCCTCCCGGGCCGCAGGGGTTCCGGCCGCGGCCGGAAGTTGATATTCCGCGGGCACGTCGATGCCGTAGAGCTTGGCCGCGTTGAGCCCGAGGATCTTCTTCTTGGTGGCGGTGGTGACCCGCGGGTAGTCGGAGAACTCGTCGCTCGGGTAGTCCCAGTCGACGAACCCCTCGATCTGCCACTTGGGTTCCCAGATGCCGTAGTCGCTGCCGAACGTCATCTTGTCTTCGCCGACCCAGAACAGCAGCTCGCCCATCACCTTCGCGAAGAACTTCGGCCGGGCGTGCATCAGCCCGCCGATGACGACCGACAGGCCCGCGTACACGTTGGGCTCCTGGGTCGCCATGAAGCAGAAGTCTTCGATCCGCGGCAGGCCCACGTGCTCGACGATGAAGTTGAGCTCGGGGAAGTCGGTCGCGGCGTGGTCGATGTCGGACACGTCGAACGCGTCCTTGTCGAGCGGCCAGATCGTCGGTCCCTTGTGGACGTGGATGTTCTTGATGCCGAGCTCCTGGCAGGCCTCCAGATATTTGTAAGCCGCCGGGTCCTTCAGCGTCCAGCCGCGCGATCCCTCGCGCCACTCGGCGGTGTAGAGCTTGACGCCCTTGGAGCCGTAGCGCTCGACGTTCTCGGCGAGCTTCTTCAGGCCGTCTTCACCCTCGCGCGGGTCCCACCGCGTGTTGGCGATGAACTTGCCCGGGTGCTTCTCACCCAGGGCCGCGTTGCGCTCGGTGGTGTTGAAGCCGTCCTTGTACCACTCGGTCAGGTAGGTCGGCTGGAACACCGCGACGTCGACGTAGCCGTCCTGGAAGACGTCCTTCATCAGGTCGTCTTCGGTGTAGGACATGAACTTCTCGATCGACCAGTGCGTCGCCGGCGGGCCGAGGCCCTGGTAGGCGTGGAAGCACTCGATCCAGCCCTTGGCGTAGTTCTCGGCACCGGGCACCCAGGTTTCCGGGCCCGCCTGCCAGTAGTGCATGTGGCTGTCGACGATGAAGTACTTCTCCCCGTCCTTCTCGTACAAGGCGGTTACCTCCCACCGGCCGTGAGGTCGAAGCCGATGTATTCGGCGGCGTCCTCGGGGTTGGCGAACATGATGGTCCGGTCGTCTTCGTGGATCATGCGGCCGTAGTGGGTCGACATGCTCTCCTCGAACTCGGCCGCGTCGAAGTAGCCGGGCTCCTCGCCGAGCGCCTCGGAGATCTCGTCGTAGACGACGTCCATCCGGTTGAGGGCGTCGACGCGGATCATCGAGGGCAACGGCGTCACGCGTACGTTGTCCTTGGTCTTCATGACCTCCGCGACCACGACGCCGACCTGGTTGTTCATCAGCGTGAAGCCGCACATGTTCGACGCCGAGTTGTCGGACTTGAACGGGCTCTCGGCAACCTTGAACTGCGTCACTGGGCCAGCTCCTTCGGTGTCTCGAGGCCGAGGTCGGTCACGATGCCGTTGAAACGGTTCTTGGCGCTGTCGAGCGCGTCCTCGAAGCGCGGCGGCTTGGAGTCGGGCTGCGACCACAGCGGCTGGAGCGCCCGGGCGGCGGCGATCGAGACCGGTACCCAGTCGGCCAGCCACGAGTGCAGGATCCGGGTGTTGTGCTCGGCGAACTCGCGGTCGGCCGTGAGCAGCTCGAACATCGCCTTCGTGTAGCGCAGGTCGCGCTCGGAGAAGTCGTACTCCTCGGCACCGACGATCGTCGGGGTGACAAAGTCGCCGTTGCGCGGTGCGGCGTGCTGCACCAGGTGGCTGCGGAACAGCTCACCGACGAGGGGTTCGAAGACCACGTTGGCCGCGAAGATGGCTTCGCACCAGTCGTCGATCGCGGTCAGCCGCTCCGCGACCTCGCGTACGCCCTGCCACGCGGGGTCGTTGTTCCAGGCGTCGAGGTGCGCCGAGCCGTCGAAGCCTTCGATCTCCTCGCTCAGCGTCAGGCCGTAGAGCGCGAGGTCCTGCGCGGCCCGGATCCGGTGCATGCTGTTCACCGAGATCGCGTTGTTGTGCATGTTGGTGGGGGCCCGCCGGTTGGCGTTGGCGAACAGGTAGAGGCCGAGGCCGTGGTCGACGTGCATCCACGCGCCGACGTGCCGCTCGACGAACCGCACCCAGTTGGGGTTCCACTGCTCGAAGGCCTTCGAGCGGCGGGCGGCTTCGACATTCTGACCAACCTGGCGTACGACGTTGGCGTTGTAGCGGTAGAGCGAGAGCTCCCATTCCTCGTTGGGGTCACGGAACTCGTGCCAGCCGTGCGCCGGCCAGTCGTAACCCTTGCCGCCCGAACCCGGCCCGCGGGTCGGCTCCGGCCGGTCCGAGCCCCACGCCTTCAGCGCGGTCCAGTCCAGCGGGTAGCCGCCGCGACCGTCGGAGAACCCGTAGAGCCAGCCCTGGGCGAGATAGTGCCGCGGGTCGGGCTGGACCTCGACGGTCACGTCCTCGTAATGGGTCTGCTTGCGCTTCTGCGGGACGTAGTAGTTGAACCGGCGCGCGGTCGAGTCCGGGAACTCCTTCGCGCCGGCCTCGGCGTCGGTGAAGACGGGCTTGGGAACGCTACGTTCCGTCGCGGTCGTCATCAGTCCTCCCCACCTGTCGTCGTGAACTTGTCGTAGTAGATGTGCTTGTCGGGCACGCCGAGCTGGCCGAGCAACGGCATGGCCGCCTCGACCATCGGCGGCGGCCCGCAGAGGTATGCGTGTGCGCGCTTCAGGTTCTGCTCGTGCCGCTTGACCACGTCGGTGATCAGGCCAACCTCGCCGTCCCAGCCGTCGCCGTCCTCGGGTTCGGACAGCGCCGGCACGAACCGGAAGTTGGGCAGCTTCTCCTCGAGCGCCTTGAGCTCGCCCTCGAAGCAGAGATCGCGCCGCCGCCGGGCCCCGTAGTAGAAGACCGCCCGGCGGTCGATCCCGCGCTCCGCCATCGAGCGCAGCAACGCCAGGATCGGCGCGAGCCCGGCGCCGCCGCCGACGAAGATGATGTCCTCGCCCTGCGCCTCGCGGAGGGTGAAGACGCCGAAGGGCCCGGTCAGGTCGAGCCGGTCACCGACGGCCAGCCTCTCGTCGAGGAACGACGAGAAGAGCCCGTCGGGGTAGACCTTGATGACGAACTCCAGCCGCCCGCCCTCGCGGCTGGAGGTGTTCGCCATCGAGAACGAGCGCGTGGCGTCGGTGCCGGGCACCGCGATGTCCACGTACTGGCCGGGGAAGAACGTCAGGTCCGCCGGCTCGATCAGCCGGAGCACCAGGTGCCGGAGGTCGTGCGTCACCGGGTCGATCGACACGACCTCCGCCACGGCGTTCTGGATGGGTAGCCCGGACCGGAGGATCTCCTCGTCGAAGTTGAGCAGCTCGATCGTCACGTCCTCGTAGACGTGGGCCCGGCAGAGGAGCGTGAAGCCCTCCTCCTTCTCGTAGTCGGGCAGGGCGAAGGTCGAATACCGGTCGAGCTCGATGTCGTCGCCGTCGAGCACGAACGACTTGCAGGCCGCGCACTGCCCTTCCTTGCACCCGTGCATGAGCATCAGCCCCTGCTCGGACGCGGAACGCAGCACGGTCTGCTCCTCGTCGACCTCGATCTCGATGCCGACGGGCTCGAACCGGACCCGGTGCTTCTCGCCCATGTTCGGCGGTTACTTGTCGGTGCGGGCGGGGCGGCCGGCCGGCCCGCCCTGGATGTAGGCGGCGTGGAACGCGTTGCGCTCTTCGTCGGTCATCTCGTTGAGCAGCACGTTGGGGCTGAGCAACGGGTCCATCCGGCGCAGGTGGTCGAGCGTCCACATCTTCGACGGGTCGAGGTTGAGGTGCGGCTGCGCGACCAGCGTCTTGCCGTCGTCGCGGACGAAGCCCATGTCGGAGACCACGTCGGCCCAGTTCCAGCCGTGGTAGAGCGTCTCCCACTCGCGGGCGCCGATGAGCTGACCCATGTTGGGCGTCTCGCGGCCCTGGTAGGTCGGGCGGAACGCCTCGACGTCGGTCCACCGGCAGGCCTCGTGGCAGTAGGTGCGCCACTGGCCGTTGACCTCGGCCATCACCATGTCCTCGCGGACCAGGCACGGGACCATGCAGACCCAGCAGCGGTGCGGGTACTGGTAGTCGACGTCCTCGGCGACGATCGGGTGGTGCCCGTTGGGCGTCGACAGGCGGTTGTACTGCTCCCACCACTTGCCGTACCTGTCATACCAGCCCGGGTACTTGTATTCGAACCACTCGAAGTCCTTGTCGGTCATCGGGTCGATCCGCCAGTAGTTGGCCAGCCAGCCGGTCGCGAAGAACTGGGCGACCTCGTGCACGTACCCCTTGTTCCAGATCTGGTTCCAGGCTTCCTCGATGAGGTCGTGCGGAATGACCAGGCCGTACTTTTCCAGGGGGACCAGGTAGGAGCGGTAGTAGTCGTCGTAGATCCAGCGGCGCCACATCTCGGCGTAGGACTCGCGCTCCTTGCGCCGGTCCTTCGTTCCATACTCGATGAAGGTGCCGATCGCGGCGTCGACCACGCGGTGGTTGTTCCACCAGGCATAGCGCAGGTCGCGCTCGAGAAGCTGGTGGTTGCCCTCGTCGGCGAGCGCCATGAGCAGCGTCGCGTAGCCGTTGCTGATGTGCCGCGACTCGTCGGACTGCACCGAGTGGAACACCGTCGGCAGCAGATAGTCGCCGTTCGCGGCGGCCTCGGCCGGCATCGCGACGAACAACGTGTTGGTGAACGCCGTCTCGGCGACGATCGTCAGGTAGATGCTCGCCGCGGTGATCGCGTCACCGGTGATGAACCCCTCGGCGAACTGGCGGCCGATGGTGCCGCAGTAGTCGTTCTGGAAGTTGCGCAGGCTGCTGTTGAAGCCCGCCGGGTCGATGTAGTTGTTCATGTACAAGCGCTTGAGGTTCTGCTGGATCGTCGAGTGCCGAACCTCGTCGATCATCTGGATCGCCTGGCCGTTGTGCAGTTCCGGGTTGGGCACCGTGCGGAACAGCAGCGGCATCGCGCGGGCGGCCGAGATCTCCGGCAACGGGATGATCGACAGGAACAGCTTCTGCCACTCCAGCCAGCGCTCCTGCACCTGGCGGAACATGTTGCCGCGGATCGCGCCGTCGGACGCCCCGTACACCCGGTGGTCCTTCTCTTCCTGCATCGGGAAGTAGGACCGCAGCACCTGCTTGAGCGGGTCTTTCTTCTGCGCCTTCCGGAAGGTGTAGTCGGTGCCGTAGTGGGATACCGGCTGGTGGTAGGCCGGTTCCCAGGACAACTCCTGGATCTTCTGATGAGCCTTGGCCACGCTCTGCCGACTCATAGGTGTCTCCTCACCGTTGGCTGTGCGTCATGCGACGGATCAGACCGCACGTCGGCTCGGGGTGCGGTCTCACATTGAGTCAGGAGTCCTGTTCCTCGAACATCGCGGCGCGGATCTCGGCGAGGTGACGTTTGACGTTCTCGCCGACCTGCCGGTCGCCCTCGGGCGCCGGCTCGATCCCCATGGCGCGCAGAAGATCCGCGGCCGGCCCACCCGGATCCGCGCCGCCCAGGATCGGATGCAGCCCCTGCGCCGCGAGGTGGTGAAAGACCACGTTGACGACGCTCCATGGGTTGAACGACTCGCGCGTCGACTCCATTGGCCGAGTCCACACCCGCCAGCCGGCGGTGGGGTCTCAACATGAGACGGCCCGAATCGGCGCGGAGCGTAACGTGTAACCAGGACGTAACCAGAGCGTGCCCCGGCCATCCCCCGCCGGCGTGCGCTCGACCGGGCAGGGGGCCGTCCATGCCACCGGGTTCGACGTTTCCAGACGAGATCAGCGACACCGAGCAGTTGGCGAAGACGCGTGAACAGTTCCTGACCGCCGAGGCCGTAGACCCCAACCAGGTCCGCGACGCGATCCTGGCATCGTGGTGGCGGTCGAGGCGCTGGAACGTGGCCGCCGACCGGATCGACCTGACCTACCTGCGCGACCCCGACCTCGACACGCCGCTGTCCCGCAGCGCGCTGCCCGTGTTGCGCCATTTGCGCGAACACCTCGACGGCCAGCCGATCAGCATCATCCTGACCGACCCGGCCGGCCTGGTCCTGACCCGGATGGACGCGGGCCGCGACCTCGACACGCACCTCGATCGGGTGAATCTGTCACCGGGCTTCAGCTACGCCGAGGAATTTGTCGGAACGAACGGCATCGGCACCGCGCTGGAGGGTGGCCGCCCGATGCAGGTGTTCGGCCACGAGCACTACGCCGAGCATCTGGAGGATCTCGCCTGCGCCGGCGTGCCGATCCACCACCCGATCTCGGGCAAGACCGTCGGGGCGGTCGACCTGACCTGCTGGCGCAAGGACGCCGATCCGCTGCTGTTGATCCTGGCCAAGACCACGGCCGGCCAGATCCAGCAGGCTCTCCTCACTGACAGCGGCATCCGCGAGCTGGAGCTGCTGCAGGAGTATCTGCGCACGTGCCGGCGTACCGCGGGAATCGTGTTCGCCCTCAACAACGACGTCGTGATGATGAACGACAACGCGCGCCAGGTGCTCGATCCGGCGGAGCAGTCGGTGCTGCTGGCCCAGGCGGCCGAGACGCTGGCCAGCCGGACCCCGACGGCGTCGGTAGTGGTCGAGCTGCCGAGCGGGGTGAAGGCCCGGATGTATTGCCGCCCGGTGCGCGGCGAGGGCCGGCTGGCCGGGGGTGTCGTGCACGTCAAGCTGTCGTCGCCGTCGCGCCCGCGGACGGAGATCGCGTCGGCGCCGCGGATGTTCATGCCGGGCCTGGTCGGGTCTGGTGCGCTGTGGTTGCGCGGCTGCCATCAGGTGCAGGCGGTCTATGACGCGGGCGAGTGGCTCGCGGTCGAGGGCGAGCCGGGGGTCGGCAAGCTGGCAGTGATCCGGGCGGTACACCAGCAGCGGCGGCCGGGGGTGCACTTCGCGGTGCTGGACGCGGCGGCGGCCGGGCGGCATGGGTGGCTGGCGGAGGCTCGGCGGGAGCTCCTCGACGCCGGCGGGACGTTGGTGATCCAACACGTCGACAAGCTGAGCCGGGGGCGGTTGCGCACGTTGTCGCGGTTGTTGGAGGAGGCGCGCGCCGCTGTGCCGCAGCCTTGGGTCGCGGTGACCCTGAGCCAACGCCACGACGGCGGCGAGATGGCGGGGTTGTTGCGCTTCTTCCCGAGCACTGTGGAGCTGCCACCGCTGCGCCATCACGTCGAAGACGTGCAGGCCCTGGTGCCTTTCTTCCTGTCGCGGCTGGTCACGGGCGGGAGTCTGGTGTGCTCGCCCGAGGCGATGCAGTTGCTGGTGCGGTCGAGCTGGCCGGGTAATACGGAGCAGCTGTTCGCGGTCCTGCGTCGGATAGTGCAACACCGCCGAAGCGGAGCGATCCTGCCCGCGGACCTGCCACCAGAATGCCGGACGGTGAGTCGGCGACTGCTGAGCCCGTTGGAGGCCATGGAACGCGACGCGATCGTCCGCAGTTTGATCGACTGGGACGGCAACAAAATCAAGGCCGCAGGCTCCCTCGGCATGTCTCGCGCGACGATCTATCGCAAGATCCACGAGTACGGCATCGTCACACCCGCGAACTGACCGCGGTCGGCTACTGTCCCCCGGTGGCTCCGAAGGCTTACCGCGAACTGGGCGACGACCGGGCCGCCGTTTGGGACCGCTTTTACGCGCAGTTCGACTTCCGGCCCAGCATGACGAGGTTTCCCGCGATCAAGGAGCCGGCGCCATCCGTCACCTGGTCCCTGGCCGCCCTGGACGATGATCCCGGCTACGGCCGGCTCGATCACCTGACCGACGTCGTCCACGCCGGCCTCACGATGGCGTCCGCTAACGGGCCGATCCTGGCTCTCGACTGGCAGCACACCTGTTACGAGGTCTGGCCGGGCCGCATCGGGCCCGACACCGTCGACCCACCGGGCAGTCCGGGATGGCCGCTGTCGCCCTACCCGGACGGCGACTACTACATCTACCTGGCCGAAGACTTCCGGTTCGGCACGTTCGGCCACCCCTGGGAGCATTCGCTGTGCGTGTTCGGCACCGAACTGCTCCGCTCGACCGAGGCAGCCCTGCACGATCTTCTCGGCCGTCCGATCCGCCGCGACGGCTCGGTCTCACCCGAGATCTAGGAAAATTCTGGTAGCTATGGCGGGGTCAACTGGTGGTTGCAACACCGAGTAGTTGGGCCATCTTCTCACTCGGCTTGGCCCAGCCCAGGGTCATGCGGGGTCGGTCGTTGAGTTCGTCGGCGACGGCGTCCAGGCCGGTCTGGTCGATGGTGGTGAAGTCGAAGATCCCTTTCGGGAAGTACTGGCGGAGCAGGCCGTTGGTGTTCTCGTTGCTGCCGCGTTGCCAGGGGCTGTGTGGGTCGCAGAAGTAGACCGGGCAGCCCGTCGCGATGCTGAACCGGGCGTGTAGCGCCATTTCGCTGCCCTGGTCCCAGGTCAGCGACGCGCGCAGCCGCTCCGGGAGCCAGGCCATCGCGGTCGCCAGGCGGGCCACGACATGCTCGGAGACCTTCCCGTCGGGCAGGGCGACCAGGATCACGAACCGGGTATGCCGCTCCACCAGGGTCGCGATCGCCGAGCCACCCGACCCGCGGCGGCGGGTCCCCTCCAAAAGGTCACCCTCCCAATGCCCGGGCACCGCCCGATCCGCGACCTCCGCGGGGCGGGCCGCAATGTTCAACCCCAGCCAGGCCCGACTCGACCGCACCGCCCCACCCGCGACCGCCCGGGGTCGGCGGGCGGCTCGACCGGACCGCAGCGCGACCTGCCGGGACAGGTCCGCGCGTAGGTTCCCGCGGGCCTGCAGATAGATCGCCTGATAGATCGTCTCGTGCGACACCCACATCTCCGACCGGTCGGGATGATCGATCCGCAGCCGGGCGGCCAGCTGCCGCGGCGAGTACCGCCGCCGCAACCCCGCCACCACCACCGACCGCAGCTCAGCGTTGATGACCAGCTTGGCAGGCCGCCGCGGCCGGCGATGGCGCAGCCACGCCGCCCAATCCGCCGCCCGCGGCTTATACGGCTCCCCGTACCGCTCGAACCGGCCCACCTCACGCGACACCGTCGAAGGCTGCCTGCCAAGACGCCGGGCGATCGACCGAATCGACTCACCCCCGGCCCGACCCAACCCGATCTCTTCCCGCTCCGCCATAGACAACCGTGATGCCATACCCACCTCCACACACAACAACGAGGTGGTGTTGCAACCAGCAATTGACTACGCCTATGGCTACCTGTTTTTTCCTAGATCTGCTGGCGCCCGGCGTGTCTTTCGCGGCGCGCCGCTCACGACCTGAGGCGTAGTTCGTGGAGGCCGGCCGCCATCAGGGCGGGGACGGCCTCCTCCGCCTGGGCCGACGTGGCGTCGGCGGCGGCGCCCTGGCGGGCCCGGTAGCTGATCCCCTGGGCGATCACCGCCAGCTTGAAGTTGGCCAGCGCCAGATAGAACGGCCAGTGGTCGAGGTCGACGCCCCGTCGCCGGGCATACGCCTCGGCGATCGCGTCCGCGGAGGGAAGGCGGTCGCTGGCCCACGCGGCGTCCAGGCCAAGGATCGGGTCGAGCTGCGGCTGGCGGTAAACGCACATCAGCGCCACGTCGGTCTGCACGTCGCCGACCGTTGCCAGTTCCCAGTCGACCACCGCCAGCACCTTGCTGATGTCGGTCGCGTCCAGGAGGGTGTTGTCGATCCGGTAGTCGCCGTGGACCACGCCGATGTGGCCTGAGCGCGCCGGCAATGCGGCGACCAACTGGGAGTGCAGGCGCGTCGCGTCGGTTAGGTCGTGGGTTTTGACCTCGTTCCACTGGCGCCACCACAGCCTGACCTGGCGGTCCAGGAAGCCGTCCGGGCGGCCCAGGCCGGCCAGGCCGACCGAAGCCACGTCGACCGAGTGGAGGTCGGCCAAGACCCGGACCAGTTCGGTCACGCAGGACTCGAGCTCCTCCGACGGGTACGCGTCGAGTTGCGCTCGCGTGCGCACCACCTGGCCAGCCACGAAACCGGTGACCGCAAAGGGTGCACCGATGACGGACACGTCCTCGCACAGGGCGACCGCCGGCGGCACCGGCACCGCGCTGTATTGCAGCGCCTGGGTGACTCGCCACTCGCGCGCCACGTCGTGGGCCGACTGGGTCAGGCCGGACAGCGGCGGGCGCCGGACCACCCAGCGATGGACGCCGTCCGTGACCACGTAGGTCAGGTTCGATCGGCCGCCGCTCACCAGCGAAGCGGTCAGTGGGGCGGCGACCGGGACGCCCGACGTCTCCAGGAAGTGACGCACGCCGGGCAGGTCCAGGGCGGCCGCGCTCATGCGGCATACCCGCTGGTTCCGGCGCGCGAGACCACGAGTTCGTTGACCACGCTGCGGGCCGACAGGGAGAGCAGAAAGCCAACCGTCGCAACGACGTCGGCGACCGGGATCATCGACGACGGCGGGACCGTGTCGTGCACCCACGCGCTCATGTCCGTGTCGACGTAGCCCGGCGCGATCGCCGTCGCGGTCACTCCGGTGCCCGACTCCTCCGCGTTGAAGCCGCGGCACAGAGCCAGCAACGCCGCCTTCGTGGCGCCGTAGACAGAGAGCGACGGCTCCGCGTAGACCCCGCCGATCGACGCCAGGGCGATGATCTTCGCGCCGCGCGAAGGGCGACGCGAGGCAGCCGCCCGCAGCAGTGGCAGCGCCGACCGCATCAACAGGAACGGCGCCCGGGTGTTCAGGGCGAACTGCTTCTCGTAGCGCGACACCGGATACCCGTCGAGCGACGCGGCCGAGCCGACGCCGGCCGCGAGCACCAGCGCGTCGAGAGACGAGTGCCGACGCAGGTGCGCCTCCACCACGGCAGCCGGCGCGGACGGATCCGAGAGGTCCAGGTTGACAGACGAAGCCCCGGTCGCGGCCGCTACCTCCGCCAGCCCCGCCGATGAGCGGGCCACCAGCGTCAGGTCCCAGCCCTCCTGGGCCAGGGCGAGCGCGATCCCCCGCCCGATCCCCCGGGACGCCCCGGTGATCACCGCGGACCGCACCGGCCCAGCGTCGCCCGCCCCCGACCGCGCGGCCGAGGGGGTGGTCGGGGCGGTCATCGGTCCGCCGCGCCGGCGATGCCCACGATCGAGCGCGCGATGGTCAGGTAGCGATCAAGGAGCGCGGAGACGGGGAGCGATCCGTCCGGCCGATACCAGGACGCGACCCCCACACAGAGAGACGCGATGGCCCGGCTGGCGTCCTTCGGGTACGGCGTCGAGAACGAACCGTCGCGCACTCCGGCCAGGATCACCTCGTCGAGCATCCGCTGCTGTTCATCCCGCTTGGCGACATACCGCTCCCGGTTGCCCGCTTCGAGGCTGCGCAGCTCGCCGGTCGAGACGATCGCACCGGTACGCCGATACATGTGGAAGAGCAACAGCGACTCGACCAGCGCGTCGAACTGGGAGCGCGGATCCGGCTGCGCCGCGGAAAGGGCCGAGCGGCTGCGGGTCAGCAGTTCGTCGATGATCACCATCATCAGCTCGACGAGGATGTCCTGCTTCGACGGGTAGTAGTGGTAGACGCCGGGCACCGACAGGCCGGAGCGGCGGGCCAGGTCACGCGTGGTCGTGCCGTGGTAACCGTGCTCGTAGAACGCCTCCAGGGCGGCGTCGAGGATGCGCGGGAACTCCAGCGGCCCGTAGTCGCGCCAGTCGGACATCGTCACCTCACTGTGGCTCATCGCGAACCCCGCCTCGCGCGTGCCGCGCTGATGAGCGTGTCGAGCGCCTCCGCATTGTCGACCGCGCCGCGGTTGATGACGCTGTCGGGGTCGGCGCCCTGCAGGATGCGTTTGACCGGGACCTCCAGGCGCTTGCCGGTTCTGGTGTGCGGAAGCTCCGGCACGATGATCACGTCGTCGGGCACGTGTCGGGGGGACGCCCGCTCCGCGATCAGGCGGCGGATCGACGACGCCAGGTCGTCGGGCGGCGGCCAGGCGGTCGGCACCACGAACAGCGGCAGCCAGTAGCCGCCGTCGGGCTCCTCCACGCCGACCACCAGGGCATCGGACACCAACGGCAGAGCGGCCAGCGCGTCGTAGATCTCCGCCGAACCCAGCCGCACGCCGTGGCGGTTGATCGTCGCGTCGGAGCGGCCGAGGATCACGACCGTGCCCCGCGGGGTGATCATGGTCAGGTCACCGTGCCGCCAGACGCCCGGGAACGTGGCGAAATAGGTGTCGTGCAGTTTCTGGCCGGTGGGGTCGTCCCAGAAGCGCAGCGGCATCGACGGCATCGGCTCGGTGATCACCAGCTCCCCCGGCGTGCCGGGCGGGACCGGGTGGCCGGCAGCGCTCCAGACCTCGACGGCCGCACCCAGCGCCGGGGCACTGATCTCGCCGTCGTAGACCGGGGTGTTGGGCGCGCTCGCGACGAAGATCCCGACGATGTCCGTACCACCACTCATCGATCCTAGTTGGACGCTCGCGCTGACGTTCTCCCGGAACCAGGCGTTGGCGGAGGCGGGCAGCACCGATCCGGTGACACCGACCAACCGCAAGGCCGACGCACCCGGCGACAGGCCCGCGCGTTGGGATGCCTCTAGAAAGCCTGGACTCGTCCCGAACACGGTCACGCCGAGATCGGCGACCAGTGACCACAACGAGGGTGTGGGCCGGCCGTCGTAGAGCACGATCGTCGCGCCGTGCAGCAGGCCGCAGACCTGGGCGTTCCACATCATCCAGTTGGGCGTGGTGAACCAGAAGAAGACATCGTCGTCGCGCAGGTCCAGGTGCAGACCGGGCGAAACCAACTGCTCCAGGAGTACGCCGCCGTGCCCGTGCACGATTCCCTTGGGCTTGCCGGTCGTGCCCGAGGTGAACAGCACCCACAGCGGGTGGTCGAACGGCAAGGAAACGCCGCCCGGGACGGGCGAAGCCGCCAGCGCGGACTCCCAGGTGTGTGACGACGGGTGCGGCAGCCCACCGGTCGACACCGTGATCGTGTGCCGCAGCCCCGGCAGCAGCGACCGAAGCTCGTCAACCGCATCGCGGCGGTCGTGCAGCTGGCCGCCGAACCGGTAGCCCGAGCCCGCGATCAGCACCGTGGGCGAGAGCTGAGCCATCCGCTCCGCCGCCGAGTGCGCCGCGTAGTCGAGCCCGGTCTGCGCCCACACCGCGCCGAGAAGCGCGCACGCCGCGAACGCGACGACCCCCTCGACGCAGTTGGGCAGGTAGGCAACAACCCGGTCGCCGGGCCCGACCCCGAGGGAACGCAGGTGCCCGGCAACCGCGGCGGCCTGCGACCGCAGCGAGGCGTAGCTGAGCGACGACCGCGACCCGTCCTCGCCCACCAGGACCACGGCGGCCTGGGCGGAATCCCCGGCCCGCAGGAGGTGCTCGCCGAAGTTGAGCTCACCGCCCGGAAACCAGACCGCGCCCGGCATCTGGCGTGCGGCGAGCGCCTCACGGGGCGGCGCCGACCATTCGACGTCGAAGAACTCGGCGACCGCGGCCCAGAACGCACCGGGATCGGCCACCGACCATGCGTGCAGCGCGCGGTAGTCGGTCACGTCGGGCAACGACGCGCGCCCCGAAACCGAGAGCCAGGTCGCGAACCGCACGATCCGGCTCGCCTGGACGCTCGCCGGATCCGGCAGCCACACCCCGGTCATCAACGCCGCCCGGACAACAGCGAGCCGCGGGTGAGCACCACGTCGACGGCGACGGCCACGATCAGCACCGAGCCCGTCGCGAAATACTGAACTTCGGTCGACAGACCCAGCAGTTGTACGCCGTTGCTGATCGACCCGATCACCAGCGCACCGAGCAGCGCCGCCCAGATCGAGCCCCGCCCGCCGAAGAGGCTGGTGCCGCCGACCACCGCCGCGGCGATCGCGTTGAGCATCAGCGGCCCGGCGCCGGAGGTGACCGAGACGCCGAGTTGGCGCGACGAGTCGACCATGCCGGCGATGGCGGCGCAGACACCGAGGACGAGGAACGAGTAGAGCACCATCCGGCGCACCGGAATGCCGGCGCGCTGTGCGGCCTCGCGGTCGCCGCCGACGGCGTACAGGTGGATGCCGTAACGGGTCTGTGTCGTGGCATACCAGGCGATCAGCAGCATGACCGCGAGGATCAGCAGCGGCAACGGCAGCCCGCGCTGCTGGGTGAGTGTGTAGACGCCGCCGAAGAGCACTGCCGCGACGACCACCGACGGCACGACGACGGCGGCCAGCGAGCTGAGCGAGCCGGTGGACAGCCGCTCACGGCGTTGGAAGAGCCGATATCCGGTGTACGCGAGGGTGCCCGCCACCGCCAGCCCATAGCTCGCGCCCGCCGGGACGGCCGTGCTCGCGATCTTCGCGAACGGGGTGCCGGCCACGCTGACAGTGAACTCGGGCGGCAGCACGACCAGGATGAGGCCCTGGAGGATGACCATGCCGCCGAGCGTCACGATCAGCGACGGCACGCCGAACATGATGATCTGTGCCTCGATGAACGTGACGACCATGCCGGTCGCCACGCCCGCCGCGATGCCGACCGCCAGCGGCTGGCCGTGGTTGACGACCAGCCCGGCGGCAACGGCGGCGCAGACGCCCGACAGCACCGCCGACGACAGGTCGATCTCGCCGACCAGCAGCACGAAGACGACGCCGAGGGCGAGGATCGCGGTGGTCACGATCTGCAGCGTCAGGTTGGTGATGTTCTGGAAGCTCAGGTAGGCCGAGCTCTGGCTGTAGAAGACGGCCCAGATGATCGCGAGGACGACCAGCACCGGGATGCTGCGATTCGCGCGGGCCGCCCCCTCGAAAAGCCGGCCAACCCGGGCCCGGCCGGCCCGAGCCGGTGTCTCGGGCGCGGTGGATGTCGAGACGCTCACGGCTCTCCAGCCTCGTCGTCGGTGGACTCATGGGCCCCGGTGATCGCGCCGACCAGGTCGGCCGGTGTGTATTCGCCGCGGCGGAACTCGGCGACCTTCGCGCCGAGCCGCAGGACCACGATGCGGTCGGCGACCTGCCGCACGTCCTTCATGTCGTGGGAGATCACCACGACACCGCGGCCCTGGTCGCGCAGGCGGTGGATCAGGTCGAGGACCTCGCCGCGCTGGGACACGCCCAGCGCGGCGGTCGGCTCGTCGAGCAGCACCACGGCGGGGTCGCTGATCAGCGCGCGGCCGATCGCGATGCCCTGGCGCTGCCCGCCGGACAGCGCGACGACCGGGGTGTTGAGCGCGCGCAGCTTGACCGACAGCGACTCGAGCACCCGCTGTGCCTGCTCCTCCATCACGTGCCGGCGGACCCGCCTCCCCGACCAGAGAGCGCCGTAGCGCTCCTGGCCGAGGAAGAGGTTCTGCACGGCGTCGAGGTTGTCGCACAACGAGAGGTCCTGGAAGACCGTGCGGATCCCCGCGTCCGCGGCGGCCCGCGGCGACTCCAGCCGCCTGGCCTCGCCGCGGACCCGGATCTCGCCGCCGTCGGGTGACTCCACACCGGACACGATCTTCACCAGGGTGGACTTGCCCGCGCCGTTGTCGCCGACGAGCGCCACGACCTCGCCCTCGTCCACCGACATGTCGACCTCGTGCAGTGCGCGCACGCCGCCGAAATGCTTGGAGAGCTTGGTCAGCTCCAATAACGACGTCACTTGTTCCTCGTCTTGCAGGTCTGGGTGTCGGCGGCCGGGCCGGTGCAGATCTGGGCCCAGGTGAACATCCCGAGGTCGACCGCCTGCTGCACGGCGTCACCGGGGTCCTTGCCGTCTTCGAGGTGGATCAGCGTCGCGTCGAGCTTGGCCGTCGGGACCGCCATCGCACCGTTGTCGATGGTGTCCTTGACCAGGTCGGCCGGCGGCTGCTGGCCACCGATCGCCGCGATCGCGATCTTCGCGGCCGCCTCGGCCTCGACCTTGAACGCCTTGAGCACGTTGTCCTGCTGGTCACCGGTGAGCATGTACTGGAGGCCGGTCAACTCGGGGTTCTGGCCGCCGTACACCGGGATCTTGAGGTTCTTGCCCTTGAGCGCGGCGATGATGCCGGCCGTGATGCCGTCGTAGAAGCCGAAGAAGGCACCGACGCCGTTCTGCGTCTTGGTCAGGCACTGCTCGGTTGCCTTGGTCGCGTTGTCCGGCGCCCAGTCCTTGATGTAGTCCTCGCAGACCACCTGGATGTCGCCGCTGGCGATCAGCGGGTCGAGCACCTTGTTCTGCCCGGCCAGCATCTGGGTGGTGTAGACGTCACCCTTGTTGCCGAACTGCCGGGAGATCTTGACCGGCTTGGCGCCGAGCTTGCCGCTGCTGACCTGCGACGCGAAGTAGGTGGCCTGCTGCGCGCCGACCTTCTCCGGGTCGAAGATCACCTGGCTGTAGAGGGTGCCCTTGACCGGCGGGTTCTCGTAGCCGATCACCGGCACCTTGGCCTGCTCGGCGGCCTGGAGGAGGCCCGCGCTGGTGTTCGGGTCGGCGGCGACGACGACCAGCGCCTTCGCGCCGGCGGCGATCGCCGCGTTGGCCTGCGCGAGTTGCTGGTTGGAGTCGCCGCCGGCGTTGACGAACTTGACCTCGACGGTAGGGTCCAGCGCCTTGATCGCCTTCTCGAACGCCGGGCCGTCCTGCTGGATGTAGCGGGTCGGCGTGGTGTTCGGTGCCATGAAGTAGACGAGCTTCTTGGAGCCGGAACCGCTGCTGCCGGCACCATCGTCGTTGCTGCCGCAGGCGGCGGCGGTGAGAAGAATGCTGGCGCAGGCCGCTCCGGCGATGACCGCCCGGCGGATGGCGCCACGGGAACGCTTCACTGAGAACTCCTTTGGGCTTCGGGATGGGGTCGGGCCCGGGGCGGTCGAGGGCGCGCGGCATCGGGACGGCCCTCAACAGGGCCGTCCGATGCCGGAGCCGGAAACGCTTAGGGCGTAGGGAGTCCCGCGTGCTTCGCGGTGATCTGTAGGGCCAGGTGTTTCGAATAGATGCGGACCCAGGCGAGCGGCCCACCCATATACCAGAAGGCCGGATGACCGGTCCGCCGGTAGAGACCGCCGATCTCGCCGTCGTCGCCGATGCCCAGGACGAGGGGCAGCCGGTCGGCGACCGCGTCGCCGAACAGCCGGCGGGCGGTCTCGCGCATGTTCTTGTAGCCGGTGGCCAGGACCACCAGGTCGGCGTCGAGCGTGCGGCCGTCTTCGAGGCGGATGCCGTCGGCGGTGAACTCGGCGAGGCCGGAGCCCTGCGCGAGCTTGATCTTGCCGTCGGCGATCAGCCCGGAAGCACCCACGTCGATGTAGTAGCCGCCGCCGTACGCCAGCGCATAGCCCATCAGGCCGGTGCCGTCGGGACCGTCGTTGCGCTTGAAGCCGACCGCGTCGAGGGCCGCGAGCAGGTCCGCGTCCTTCTTGGCGGTCTCTTTGACGCCGTCCTTGGCCAGTTCCAGCACGAGCGGCCATGGGGTGCCGGCGGCGAGCAGGTCTGCGTACGCCGTGGGCGGGCCGCCCTCGACGAAGTTGCTGCCGAAGATGGCCGGGATGCCGTGCTCCTGGCTGATGATGTGGGTCGACGAGCGCTGCACGAGCGTGACGTCGGCGCCGGCCTCGTAGAGGTCCTGCGCGATGTCGTGGCCGCTGTTGCAGGCGCCGACGACGACCGCCTTCTTCCCGGCCCAGCTTCCGGCCGAGCTGTGCTGGCTCGAGTGGTAGCTGGTGCCCGCGAAGGTCTCGCGGCCCGGCACGGCGGGCACGTTGGGCTCGCCGGCGGCGCCGGTCGCCAGGATGACGTCACGGGGACGAACGACGCGCTCGCCGTCCGGCGTGCTGACTCGCAACGTCCATCGGCCGCTGGCCTCGTCGAAGTCGCTTTCCGTAAGAGCCGCCGACGTCCAGACGTTGAGCTCCATCGCCGAGGCGTACGACTCGAACCAGTCCGCGATCTTGTCCTTGGGGCAGTAGACCGGCCACGAGGCGGGATAGGGCATGTAGGGCAGGGCGTCGGCCCACACCGGGTCGTGCAGGACCAGCGAGTGGTAGCGCTTGCGCCACCCGTCGCCGACCCGCTCGCTCTTCTCCAGCACCAGCGTGTCGACGCCCATCAGGCCGAGGTTGGCGGCGACCGTCAGGCCACCCTGGCCAGCGCCGATGACGACGACGTCGGGCTCGGAGTCGGCGAATTTCACGTGGTCCTGCCGCTGCTGGAGCCAGTTGCGGCCGTCGGTGCCCGGGTTGTGCCGCGGACCGCGCGACCGGTGCGGGCCGATCGCCCGCTCGTGGCCGCGAAGGTCGTCGAGTTCGGTGAGCACGGTCCAGGCGACCCACTCGCCGTCTTCCTCCACCAGCCGGACGGCGCCGCGGCCGAAGCCGAGCGGGGTCTCGAAGGTGATGAAGCCTTCGACGGGGTCGCCACCGCCGCCGCGGGGACCGAACTCGGTGGTCATCTCCAGGTTCGTGACCGAGCCCGGCTTGAGGTGCTGGCCCAGCATCGCCGCCACGCCCGCGCGGCCCTGGTAGGTGCCCAGGTCCCAGGTGAGGGCCAGCAGGTCGCGCCACCAGCAGTCGCGGGCGAGCAGCGCGGAGGTGCCCGCGGCATCGGCGCCTTGCAGGGCCGCGGTGAATCGGTCCAGCCACGCGGCGAACGTGGCCGCGGCCGCGTTGGGTGTTTCCGTCGCCATTGACGCGCCCTTCCGTCCGTATCAGTCTTGATACAGTCCGAGCGCTCGCTCGGTAGCGAGCAGTCTGGACCTTGCACCGTGTGACGAGCAACACCTGCGTGAAACATTTTTGGAATCTGACCGCGAGGTGCCCCATGACCAGCCATCCCGATGACCTCGTCGCCCGGACCAGGGCGTTCGTCGACGCGCACGTGCTACCGGTCGAAGACGCCAACGACGGCGACGTCACCGCCGCGGGTGGTGACGCACTCCGGGCCGACCTCCAGAAGCTGGCCCGGGAGGCCGGCGTCTTCGCACCGCACGCGCCCCGCGAGTTCGGCGGGCTCGGCCTGGGGATGGTCGACCGGGCGCCGGTCTTCGAGGCGGCCGGGCGGTCGCTGTTCGGCCCGATGGCCCTCAACATCAACGCACCCGACGAGGGCAACCTGCACCTGTTGGAACGGGTCGCGGTCGGCGCGCAGCGGGAACGCTACCTGGCACCGCTGGCCAGGGGCGAACAGCGCTCGGCGTTCGCGATGACCGAGCCACCGCCGGGTGCCGGATCGGACCCGAGCGCGTTGCGAACGACGGCAAGAGCCACCGACAACGGCTGGTCGCTGACCGGGCGCAAGAAGTTCATCACCGGTGCCGACGGTGCCGGCTTCTTCATCGTGATGGCCAGGACCGACGGCGGCGCGACGATGTTCCTGGTGCCCGCCGACCGCCCCGGGATCGAGCTCACCCGGCATGTGCCCACAATGGACCGATCGATGATCGGCGGGCACTGCGAGCTGACGCTGACCGACGTTCGGGTCTCGTCCGACGATGTGCTCGGTGCGGTCGACGAGGGGTTCCATTACGCCCAGGTGCGGCTCGGCCCGGCCCGGCTGACCCACGTGATGCGCTGGCTCGGCGCGGCACAGCGGGCTCACGAGACGGCGGTCGCCTACGTCAGCGGTCGCAGTGCCTTCGGCGGCCCGCTGGCCCGGCAGGGCATGGTCGAGTTGATGATCGCCGACAACGAGATCGACCTGGCCGCCACCCGGTCGCTGCTGCTGACCGCGTGCCGGGTGCTCGACGCCGGCGGGGCCGGGCGCGAGGAGACCTCGCTGGCGAAGGTGTTCGGCGCGGAAGCGCTACACCGGGTCGCCGACCGCGCGATGCAGCTGTGCGGCGGCGCCGGCGTCTCCGCCGACCTGCCGGTCGCCCGGATCGCCCGCGAGATCAGGCCGTTCCGCATCTACGACGGGCCGTCCGAAGTGCACCGCCGATCGCTCGCCCGCCGAGCGGTCCGCCGTTATGGAGCGCCGACCGCCGAAGCTGGCTAACGCCGACTCGAGCAACGGCAACGCCCGGGTGACGCCGCCGGTCCGGATCAGCATGTCCCACACCGGCTCGAACTTCTTCCAGCCGCCGGCGTAGGCCAGGTGCCGCCAGCGATCCCGGCGTTGCTCCTTTGTGGACGCGCCACGCCAGATCGCGCCCCAGCGGTAGAACTCGCGGTAGGCCCGCCAGTAGCCGTCTTCGAGCTGCCGCGGCGTCATCCCGACCGGCCGGTAGACGACGTGCCGGGTGTCGTAGAGGTCCCAGTCGGCATGCACGATCCGGTCGGCCGCCGCCATTCGCCGGTAGAGCCCCGTACCCGGATAAGGGGTCATGATGTGGAACGTCGCGGTCTCGATGCCTTGCTGGACGGCCCACTCGACGGTGCGGTCGAAGACGTCGGGCGTGTCGCCGTCCATCCCGAAGACGAAGCTGGCGTTGACCATCACGCCCTGGTCGCGCAGCCGGCGCACCACGGCCGCGTAGTCACGGCCGATGTTCTGCCGCTTCTTCTGGGTCCGCAGGTTGTCGCTGTTGATGGTCTCGAAGCCGACGAACAGGCTGCGCAGGCCGGCGGCGACGGCCTTCTCCAGCAGCCCGGGCGCGAGCACCGAGTCGACGGTGCCGGCCGCCTGCCAGACCCGTCCGGTGCCTTCCATGCCGGCGAACAGTGCCTCGGCGAAGCGGCGGTTGCCGAGCAGGTGGTCGTCGAGGAAGTAGACGTGGCGGCCCGGCAGCCGGTCGATCTCGGCCAGCGCCGCGTCGACGGTCTGGGTGTAGAACGACTTGCCGCCCTCGAAGAACGCGTCCTTGTAGCAGAAGTCGCAGTGGTGCGGGCAGCCGCGCGAGACCACGATGGAGTTCGGCACGAGATAGCGGTGGCGTTGGATCAGGTCACGGCGCACCGGCGGCAGCCCGGTCAGCGTGCGGGTCGTCGAGTCATAGCGCTTGCGGGCCTCGCCCCGGCGGAACTCGTCGAGGAACACCGGCCAGGTGTCCTCCCCCGGGCCGACGAAGACGGTGTCGGCGTGCGCGGCGGCCTCCTCGGGCAGCGACGTGACATGCAGACCACCCATTGCCACGTGTACGCCGCGGGCGCGGTAGCCGTCGGCCAACTCGTAGGAGCGCCGCGCCGAGGTGATGTAGGGCTGGATGACCACCAGGTCCGGCCGGTCGTCGTCGACCCGGAGGCGCTCGACGTGCTCGTCCCAGATCCGCACCTCGTCGTCGGGGCGCAGATAGCCGGCCAGCGTGGCGAGCCCGAGCGGCGGGAACAACGCGTACTTCACCGGCCGGAACAACGGGCCGGTGGCCTCGGTCAACGCCGGAAGGATCATGGTTACCCGCATGATCCGACGCTACGGATCCGATGTGCTCAGCCGGCGGCGGCGATGTGCAGATCCTGTGCCCGCGCCGCGACGGCCTGTGGCACCACCCGGTGCGCGGTCGCCAGCACCGAGGCGACCAGGAGGCTGGCCGAGCCGGCGATGCCCATCGCCCCGCCGCCGTAGGCGGCCAGCAGCCGGTGCCGGCTCAGCTCGTCGACCGGCGTCGAGAGCACCTGGTTGGTCAGGCCCAGCGCGAGCGCGGCGCCGGCCAGCAACCCGAGCCCGACCAGCGCGAGGGTCACCGTGGCGAACCGGTTGGCCGGGCCGTAGTCGACGTCGCCGTGCCGGCGCTGCGCCACCAGGATGAACAGCCCGGCGATGTTGGCCCAGACGCCGACGACCAGGAAGGCCGCGACCACGTCGCTGGGCCGGTGCCAGCCGGCCGACAAGGTCGCGATGCCGACGATCGCGGCCGCCGCCGCGCCGAGCATGGCGACGGCACCGCGCAGCCGCGCCGGCAGCACCAGCAGCAGCGCGATCACGACGGAGGCGGCGATCGTGCTGTGCCCGCTCGGCAGGCTGTTGCCGGCCGCCGCCCGCTCCATGTCGACGCCGAGTTCGGGCCGGTCGATCAGCCGTTTGAGCACCTGGGTGGTCAGGTTGGCGCCGACGATCAGCAGGATCGTGCCGAACGCCAGCGCGACCCGGCCGCGGATCAGCGCGAGAAAGCCGATCGCCGCCGTGGCGGCGAGCAGCGACACCACCGACACGGTGTTGAGCACGGAGTCGACGGCGCCCTCGATGCGGGCCTGCCCGATCCAGTTGCCGGCCAGCGCGACGGTGTCGAGCAGTTGCCCGTGCGAGGACCGCACGAAGAACCGCGCGACCGCCACGAAGCCGGCGACCTCGACGGCCGCCAGCACCACGAACCACAGGGCCAGCCCGATCGGCCACCTACGCATGCCGAGAAACCTAGCTGACCGCCGGCCGCGCCGCCGGATTGGCTCACGACTCCGCGCGGCCGTGGCGCCAGTAGCCCATGAATGCCACCGACTTTCGGTCCCAGCCCAGCTCCTTGACCAGGTGCCGGCGCAGGGTGGTGATCGCGGCCGACTCGCCGGCCAGCCAGGCGTAGCGCTCGCCGACCGCGCCCTCCTCCGGCACCTCCCAGATGTCGCCGTCGGGGTCGAGCTCGTCGACCACCGCGCGGACCCCGGCCGGGACCGGCTGGCCGGCCACCACGTGCCGGACCGCGGCCACCAGCGGCGCGCCGTAGTCGTGGGCGCCGTCGCGGGACACCCAGGTCACCCGCACGCCGCTCGGTGCGGCCAGCGGCAGGACGTCTTCGGGCGTCGGGACCTCCAGCACCACCTCGCCGCGGGCGTCGCCGGGCAGCCGGGCCAGGATCGCGGCCACCGCCGGCACCGCGGTCTCGTCGCCCGCGATCAGCAGCCGGCGCACCCCGGCCGGCGGGCGGAACTCCAGACCGCCGTGGTCACCGTCGTGCTCGGCGTTGGGGCCGATCAGCACCAGCGGGTCGCCGGCGGCGGCGGTCAGCACCCAGCGGGACGCCGGCCCGCCGTCGCCGTGCACCACCATGTCGACGTCGACCTCGCCGGCGTCGGCCCGCACCTCCGCCGCCGTGTAGGTGCGGATCGGGTTCCGCCGGTCGTCCGGCAGCGCGCGCCAGCGCGACCACCAGTCCTCGTCGGTCGGCAGGTGGTCGAAGCCGTGTGCCGGCACCGGGAGGCACAGCTTGATCCGCTGGTCGTAGCCGTTGTCTGCGAACGCCTTGAGGCAGTCGCCGATGAACGTGACCCGGACGAACGACGGGCTGACCCGCCGCACCGCGCCGACGGTCACGGGGAAGAACCGCCACGAGGGGGTCATGACACACCTCCGGACGCGGTCCGCGACCGCCATAGGAGCCAGACGAAATAGGGAGTGCCGATCAGCGCGGTCACCAGACCGGCCGGGATCTGGGCCGGCGCGATGACTGTGCGGCCGACCGTGTCGGCGGCGCTGACCATCAGCGCGCCGAGCAGGGCGGCCACCGGCAGCACCCGGGCGTGCCGGCCACCGACCAGGGCCCGGGCGGCGTGCGGCGCGACCAGGCCGACGAAGCCGACCACGCCGACCGCCGACACCGCCGTCGAGGTGAGCAGCGCGGCCGAGACGAGAGCGACCATCCGGGTGCGTTCGAGCCGCACGCCCAGCACTCGCGGCGTGTCCTCGTCGAGGGCCAGCAGATCGAGATCACGCCGGGCGTACGCGAGCAGCGGCACCGCGATCGCGAGGGCCACCAGCACCGGCACCACCTGGCCGGCCGTGCGGCCGTAGGTCGAGCCGGACAGCCAGGTCAGCGCCTTGCCGGTGTTCCACGGGTCGGTGGCGATGATGATCATCGAGATCACCGCGAACAGCCCGGTCTGCATGCCGATGCCGACCAGCACCAGCCGGTCGGAGCTGAGCCCGCCGCGCCAGGCCAGGCCGTAGACGATCGCGAAGGCGACCAGCGCGCCGGCACCGGCCACACCGGACATCAACCAGACTGAGGCCAGCGGCGCCACCGAGATGAGGATGACCGCGCCGACGCCGGCACCGGCCGAGATGCCGAGCAGGCCCGGCTCGGCCAGCGGGTTGCGGCAGACCGCCTGCACGGTCGTGCCGGCCACCGCGAGCGCCGCCCCCGCCAGCAGGGCCGCGAACACCCGCGGGTAGCGCTGGTCGAGCACGAACGTGTAGGCCGGCCCGGTCTGGTCGCGGAGCCAGTTGACCACGTCGCCGAGCAGCACCCAGGTGTCGCCGGCGAGCATGCCGACGACCAGCGCGGCGACCGTCAGCGCCGCGCTGATCCCGAGGACGAGCACGAACGCACCCCGGGAGCGCAGCCGGCCGGAGGTCGACTGCGGGGTGTTGCCGGCGTCCCGGTGCCGGCGGGCCAGCCAGATCAGCAGCGCGGCGCCGAACAGCGAGGTGACCACGCCGGTCGGC
The DNA here is from genome assembly GCF_003387075.1 of Asanoa ferruginea. NCBI lineage: Bacteria > Bacillati > Actinomycetota > Actinomycetes > Micromonosporales > Micromonosporaceae > Asanoa > Asanoa ferruginea. The sequence goes on along the minus strand of NZ_QUMQ01000001.1, from coordinate 6,920,955 downwards.
ACCTCGACGCCGGCCTGGGCGCCGATCGCGGCCCGCAGCAGCACGTCGGAGCCGACCACGACGAGCACGCCGACGATGCCCGACAGCGGCAGCAGCACGGCGTGCCGCTGGACGCCGGGCACGACGCGGGCGAGCAGCCGGACGATGACCGGCGCGCACAGGCCGACGAAGCCGACCGGGCCGCACAGCGTCACGGCGGCCGCGGCGAGCAGGACCGTGAACACCACCACGATCAGGCGGGTACGCCGCACGTCCACGCCGAGCACGGTGGCCGGGTCGTCGCCGAGGGCCAGGATGTCCAGCCGCCGGGCGGCCAGCAGCAGGCCGGCCACGCCGAACGCGACGACCGGGGAGAGCCGGGTGACCGCGGCCAGGTCGCTCTGCACCAGGGAGCCGTTGCCCCACGCGTACAGGCCGATGGTGTTCTGCTCGAAGAGCAGGAGGAGCACCGTGGTGAGGGAGCCTAGGGCCAGCGCGACCGCGGTGCCGGCGAGGATCAGCCGGGTCGGGCCGGCCCGCCCGCCGGAGGAGAGGGCGAGCACCAGACCGGCGGCGGCGAGGCCGCCGAGGAACGCGAGCGCGCCGGAGGGCAGCACGCCGAGGCTGACGCCGAAGGCCGACGCGGCGACCACCGCGAGGTAGGCGCCGGCGTTGACGGCGATGGTGTCCGGCGACGCGAGCGCGTTGCGGGCCAGCGACTGGAGGCCCGCGCCGGCGACGCCGAGCGCCGCGCCGACCACCAGGGCGGCCAGCAACCGGGGCAGCCGCGACGCGACCAGCACCTGGGCGGCACCCGCGTCGTCGCCGCCGAAGAGCAGCTTCAGCAGGTCGGCCGCGCCTACCGAGGAGGTGCCCTGGGTGAGGTGGACCGCGGCGAGGACCACGGTCAGGGCGAGGGCGACGGCGAACGCCGCCGCCACCCGGACCCGCTTCGGCGCCGGGCGGCCGGCGGCGGCCGGTGCCTCGGCCGCCGCCTCCATCGTGTCCAGGCTCATCAGGCCCGGTACGCCGCGACGACCGCGTCGATCCATTGGATGCACGACTTCGGTCCACCGAACGTCCAGATGCCCGGGGGCAGCTTCTGCGCGTTGCCGGCCTTGACGAAGTCGAGCGCGTCCCAGATCGCGTTGCCCTTCAGGCCGTCGGTGAAGACGTCGACGCCGTCGGAGGCGTTGTAGAAGAACCGCACGCCCTTGCCGTCGAGCGTCTTCACGCCCTCGACGTCGGTCTGGCCGAGCCCCCACTGTGGATCGCCGGCCTTGGTCCAGGCGTTCTCCAGGCCGATCGCGGTGCCGAGGTCGGAGACCAGCGAGCCCTTGCCGAACATCCGGATCGAGACGGTGCTGCCTTCCTTCCAGCCGTCGGCCATGGCGAACGGCTTGCTGGCCGCGCCGAGCTCGGTCTTCGCCGAGGCGATCCGGGCGTCGAGGTCGGAGAGCAGCTTCTCCCCCTCGGCCTTCTTACCGACCGCCGTCGAGATCATCGTGACGTCGTCGCGCAGCCGGTCGAGGTTGCGCGTGGCGTCGCTGCCGATGGTGACCAGCACCGGCACGTATTTCTCGAGCTGCGCGACGATCGGGGCGCCGCGCTCGGCCTCCATCACGACGAGGTCGGGCTGCAAGGCGACGACCGAGTCGACGCTGGGCTCGCCGCGGGTGCCGACGTCCTTGACCGAGGGGTCGAGCTTGGCCGCGGTGTCCCAGACGGCGTAGCCCTTGGTGTCGGCGCTGCCGACCGGCATCACACCGAGGCTGACCAGCATCTCGGTCTCGCCCCACTCGAGGCTGACCACCCGGGTCGCCGGCTTCGGCAGGGTGATCTCCTTGCCCCGGCCGTCCTTGACGGTGACCGGGCCGGTGGCCGCGTCCGAGGATGACGTGGGCGCCGGTGCGGCGGCCTCCTCGGTGGTGCCGCAGGCACCGACCGCCATGACCGCGACGGCGGCCGCGGCGAACAGGGTCAAGCGCTTCATACGGATTCTCTTTCGGTACGCGACCGGCGATGGTGCCGGCCGACGGGTCGGGTGGTGAGGTGGCCGGTCTCCGGGTCGACGAGCACCTCGACCGGGATGCCGTAGGTCTGCGTCAGGGCCGGCTCGGTGAGCACGTCGCGCGGTGCGCCGGCGGCCCGCACCCGCCCGCCGTCGAGCAGCACGACCTCGTCTGCCACCGCGGCGGCCTGGTCGAGGTCGTGCAGCACCACGCCGACGGCGACGCCGTGGTCGTCGGCGAGGTCGCGGGTCAGGTCGAGGATCTCCACCTGATAGCGCAGGTCGAGGAAGGTGGTTGGCTCGTCGAGCAGCAGCACGCCGGTGTCCTGGGCGAGGCAGGTGGCCAGCCAGACGCGCTGCCGCTCGCCGCCGGAGAGCTCGTCGACCGCGCGGTCGGCCATCCCGGCCACCCCGGTCACGTCGAGTGCCCAGGCGATCGCGCGCGGGCCGTCGGGGTCGTCGGCGCGCCAGCGACCCCGGTAGGGGTGGCGGCCGTAGCCGACCACGTCGCGGACGCTGACGCCGCTCGGGACCGGACGGCTCTGGGCCAGCAGCGTGACCCGGCGGGCGAAGTCGCGCGGGGAGAGTGTCAGGGCCGACTCGTCGTCGACCTTCACGTCGCCGGCGTCCGGCTTGTGCAGCCGCGCGAGCGCGCGCAGCAGGGTCGACTTGCCGCTGCCGTTGGGGCCGACCAGCGCGGTGACCCGGCCGGGACGCAGGGTGATCGACGCGCCATGCACGACCGGCGTGCCGTGATAGGCGAGGTCGAGATCGACCCCGCGCAACTCCTGGGACATGCGGGTTAGGTTAGCCTAATCTTCAAGAAGGTCAACCTAACCTCTGGCGTGGACACTGCGCGTGCCGACACGGGCGGATCGCCCCGATCCGCGTGACAGGCCCGTGTAGCGTCAGACAGTGCTTCCCACACCACGGCGACTCGTCACCGCAGTTGTGGTGTTCGTTGCGCTCGTCGTGACCGTCGCCCTCGCGTTCCACCGCTCCGTGCCCAACGTGGCCGGGTTCGGCAGCGTGCTCGACACCGCCGCGCCGCTGCTGCTGCTCGCCGTGCCGGTGCTGATCCTGGGCGCGGTGCTGGCCCGCACCAAGCTGGCCGTCGTGGCGGCGGTGGTGCCGTTGCTGCTGTGGGGATTCCTGTTCGGCCGCGCCTGGCTGCCCAAGGGCGACCCGGGCGCCACGCAACTGCGGGTGGCCAGCCAAAACGTCAACGCCGCCAACCCCGACCCGACCGCGACCGCCGGCGCGGTGGTGGCGCAGGACGCTGATGTGGTCGCGCTGGTCGAGGTCGCCGACGGGCTGCAGGAGACGGTCGCCGAGACGATGAGCGAGCACTACGACTACCACGTGCGCGTCTCCACGGTGGAGCTGTGGAGCCGATTCCCGATCCGCGACTACGCGCCCGTCGACACGGCGCTGGGCTGGGAGCGGGCGTTGCGCGCGGTCGTCGAGGCGCCCGAGGGCGAGGTCGCCGTCTACGCCGTACACCTGGGATCGGCCCGGCCCGGGGTGACCGCGACCCGCGACCGCTCGCTGCGGGCGCTGGCCGACGCGGTGGCCGGCGACCCCGCGGAGCGGCTGGTGGTGGCCGGCGACTTCAACACGGCGATCACCGACCGGGTGATCGCCCCGCTGCGCGAACACGTCCGCGACGCGCAGGGCGACGCCGGGCGCGGCCCGGGTGCGACCTGGCCCGCGACGCTGCCGGTGATCCGGCCCGACCAGATCTTCTACCGCGGCCTGACCGCGACGACGTCCACTGTGGTGCGCACGCCCGCGACAGATCATCGGGCCGTGGTGGCCGGCTTTCACTTCGGCTGAGCGACCGTCCATGGTGGAACCTGGCGAGATCGGGCCTTGACCGATTTGTCGCGAGGCACACATCGTGAACTCAAAGTTTCGGGATCATGACGAACGGGTAGCTTCGGCGCCGTGGCGATGAAAGCGCTTTCAAAGTCGAAGGCGGCGACCATCTACGAGGTCGCCGAGCACGCCGGCGTGTCGATCGCCACCGTCTCCCGGGCCCTGCGCGACTCCTCTCTGGTCACCGAGGCGACCCGGGCGAGAGTGCGCGCCGCTGTCGAGGCGCTCAACTACACCCCCAACCAGCTCGGCCGCTCGCTGGCCGAAGGGCGGCACGCCGCCAACGGGATCGTCTTCCCCGACCTCACCGGCCCCTACTACGCCGAGGTCGTGCTCGGCTACGAGGAGGCCGCCTCCGAGCTGGGCCGCAGCGTGCTGATCCTGACCACGCACGGCCGGCGCGACGCCGAGGCCGCGGTGCTCGACCTCGCCGGCCGGGTCGACGGCCTGGCCGTCATGGGCAACACCGTCGGCGACGACACCGTGCGGGCGATCGCCGCCACCGGCACCCCGCTGGTGCTGCTGGCCCGCCCGCCGGTCGAGGGCGTCGACACGATCCGCACCCGCAACGAGCGCACCGCCGCCGACCTCGCCGAGCATCTGATCGCACACGGCCACCGGCGGATGGTCTTCGTCGGTGACCCGGCGGCCTCCCCCGACGCGGCCGGCCGTTTTGCCGGCCTGGCGAAGGCGCTGCGCGCGCACGGCCTGCCGAAGCCCGAACTGCGCGTCTGCGACTACGACGTCGAGGCCGGCGAGCGGGTCGGCGCCGAGCTGATGGCCGACCTGCCGGACGCGGTCGTCTGCGCCAACGACGAGGTCGCCCTCGGCGTGCACCTGGCCGCCGAGGCGGCCGGCCGCCGGGTGCCCGACGACGTGGCCGTGACCGGGTGGGACGACGTGCTCGCCGCCCGGTTCGCCGGCCTCACCACAGTCTCCCAGCCGATGCGCGACCTGGGCGCCACCGCGGCGCGCTGGCTCGACGGACGCATCGGCGAACGGAACGCGGGCCCGGATCGCGCCGCGCCCCGGCGCCGGGTCCTTCCCACGCAGCTCGTCGTGCGACGCAGCTGCGGTGCACACCCCTTGTAGGAAACTCCATCCCCTCGGAGGTACGGCATGAGAAGGAGCAGGTTCGCGGCCGTGGCGGCGGTCGCTTTGACGGCCTCGCTCGCCCTGGCCGGTTGCGGTCGCGACTCGGGCGGCGGGCAGGACGAGGCCAAGACGGTTGCCGAAGGCAAGGCCAGCGGCGAGATCACCGTCTGGGCGATGGGCACCGAAGGCGAGAAGCTCGCCGAGTTCGCCAAGGAGTTCTCGGTCGAGAACCCCGACGCCAAGGTCAACGTGACCCCGGTGCCGTGGGACGCCGCGCACCAGAAGATCGCCAGCGCCATCGCGGCGAAGCAGACGCCCGACGTGTCGATGATCGGCACCACCTGGCAGGGCGAGTTCGCCAAGACCGGGGCGCTCGACCCGACGCCGCCGGACCTGATCAAAAAGGACGACTTCTTCCCCGGTGCCTGGGACACCACGATCGTCGACGACACCTCCTACGGCGTGCCGTGGTACGTCGAGACCCGCGGCATCTTCTACCGCAAGGACCTGGCCACCGCGGCCGGCTTCCCGGACGGCCCGAAGACCTGGGACGACCTGACCGCGATGGCCACGAAGATGAAGGCCAACGGCGTGCGGGAGGGCTTCCACCTCCAGCCCGGCAAGACCGGTAGCTGGCAGTCGGTGATGCCGTTCGCGTGGTCCAACGGCGCCGAGGGCGTGACCGCCGACAAGCTGTCGTTCGACAGCCCGGAAATGACCGAGGCACTGGCCTACTACCAGTCGTTCTTCAAGAGCGGGCTGTCCGCGAAGGACCTGCCCGACGGTGCGCTGGAGCCCGACTTCGTCAGCGGCAAGATCGGCGCGTTCATCTCCGGGCCGTGGCACATCGGCCTGCTCGAGGAGAAGGGCGGCGCCGGCTTCGACCAGAAGTTCGCGGTCGCGCCGATGCCGACCAAGAAGACCGGCACCTCGTTCATCGGCGGCAGCAACCTGGCCGTCTTCAAGGACGCCAAGAACCGCGACGCCGGCTGGAAGTTCGTGCAGTGGCTGAGCAAGCCCGACGTGCAGGTCAAGTGGTATCAGGCGGTCAAGGACCTGCCGGCCGTGCAGTCGGCGTGGGACGACAGCACGCTGTCCGGCGACCCGTTCCTCAAGGTGTTCGGCAAGCAGTTGGAGGACGCCAAGGCGCCGCCGGCGATCCCGACCTGGGAGCAGATCGCGGCCTCGTTCGACCTCGAGGTCGAGAAGCTCTGCAAGTCGAATGTGGACGCCGCGACCACGGCGAAGACGATCCAGCAGAAGGCCACCGCCATCGGAACCGGGAGCTGACGTGACCAGCGCCCCCGTGGCGCCGGCTCCGGTGCGGCCGGTCGGGACCACTCCCGACCGGCCGGCCGGGTCGATCCGGCGGCGGCAGCGCCTGCGGCGGGCGCTGACCGGCTGGGCCTTCTCCGCGCCGTACACCATCCTGTTCCTGGTCTTCATGGCCGTGCCGGTGGTGATCTCGCTCGTGATGAGCTTCACCGACCTGCGTTCCACCGACCTGCGCAACCCGTTCGCGGTCAACTTCGTCGGCCTCGACAACTACACCAGGCTGTTCTCCGACGACCTGTTCCTGCGCTCGTCGCTCAACACGCTGGTGTTCGTCGTGATCGGCGTGCCGCTGACCATCGTGCTCGCGCTGGCCGCCGCGACCGCCCTCAACTCGGGCCTGCTGCGCTTCCGGGGGCTGTTCCGGGTCGGCTTCTACCTGCCGGTGGTGACCAGCATCGTGGCGGTCGCGGTGGTCTGGCGGTTCCTGCTGGACCCCGAGGTCGGCCTGGTCAACAACCTGCTCCGGGTGGTCGGCGTCGACGGGCCCAACTGGCTCTTCGACACCAAGCTGGCCCTGCCGTCGCTGATCGTGATGGCGGCCTGGCGCAACTTCGGCTTCCTCATGGTGGTCTTCCTGGCCGGACTCCAGGCGGTGCCGGCCGACCTCTACGAGGCGGCGACGCTCGACGGCGCCAACCGGTGGCAGCAGTTCCGCAACGTGACGCTGCCGATGCTGCGGCCGACGCTGCTCTTCGGCGGCGTGGTGACCGGCATCGGCTATCTCCAGTTCTTCGAGGAGCCGTTCGTGATGACCCAGGGCGGCCCGCTCTCGTCGACGCTGTCGGTGTCCTACCACATCTACAACCAGTTCGGCTTCGGCAACTACGGCTACGCGGCCGCCGGCAGCTACGTGCTCTTCGTCGCGATCGTCGCGCTGTCGGTCATCCAGTTCCGCTTCCTGGGGGAGCGCAAATGACCACAATAGACAGAGCTGGGGTACGCGGCCGCGACCGCGTCGCCAAGGCAGTCCTCTACGCGATCCTGTCGGTCGGGCTGCTGGTCGTGGTCGGCCCGTTCGTGTGGATGGCACTCTCCTCGCTCAAGCCCGAGGGCGAGATCCGCTCGGTGCCGCCGACCTGGCTGCCGCAGACCTGGACGCTCGACAACTTCCGCGACCTGTTCTCCCGGCTCGACTTCCCGCTCTACTTCTTCAACTCGGCCTTCGTCGCCCTCGCGGTGACGGCGGGCAACCTGCTCTTCTGCTCGCTGGTCGGCTACGCCCTGGCCAAGTTGCACTACCCCGGCAAGCGGCTGCTGTTCCTGGCCGTGCTCGGCATGCTGATGGTGCCCGGCATGGTGACCTTCGTTCCGCAGTTCGTGCTGGTCAGCAACATGGGCCTGACCAACTCGTACGCCGGCTTGATCCTGCCCTTCCTGGTCGGTCCGTTCGGCGTGTTCCTGATGCGCCAGTTCCTCCAGTCGATCCCCGACGACCTGATCGAGGCCGCCCGGGTCGACGGGGCCGGCGAAATGCGGATCTTCTGGCGGGTGGTGCTGCCACTGTGCCGGCCGGCGCTGGCCACGCTCGGGATCCTCACGTTCCTCGCGTCCTGGAACAACTTCCTCTGGCCCCTCGTGGTCGCCAGCACGGAGGACAAATACACGCTGCCGGTCGCCCTGGCGCTCTACAGCATCGGGCAGAACCGCACCGACTTCGGCCTGCTCCTGGCCGGCGCCGTCGTGGTCGTGCTGCCGGTGCTGATCGTGTTCATCGTCCTCCAGCGGCACTTCATGCGCGGCATCGCGACCACCGGACTCAAGTAAGGAGACTCATGCGACGCATCCTCGCTCCACTCGTCGCGCTCGCGTTGGTGTTGGCCGGCGGCTCAGCCGCGGTGGCCTCTGACGCGCGCGGAGCCGACCGCACGCTGACCGCCTATGCCAAGGACACCTGGCGGTCGATGGTCGCGATGACCGACCCGCGCACCGGGCTGGTCGCCGACAACATCACCGGAGACCTGCGCACCCCGTCGACCTACACCTCGCCGACCAACATCGGCGGTTACATGTGGTCGGCGGTGGTGGCCCGGGAGCTCGGGTTCATCTCCCGCAAGGAGGCCCGCGACCGGATCAGCAAGACGCTCGACACGCTCGGCCGGCTCGACCACCACGACGCGTCGGGCATGTTCTACAACTGGTATGACCCGCGCGACGGCTCGGTCGTGCACGTCTGGCCCGACGACGGCAGCACCATCTACCCGTTCCTGTCCAGCGTGGACAATGGCTGGCTGGCGGCGTCGCTGCGGGTGGTCAAGGGTGCGGTGCCGGAGCTGCGCGGCAAGGCCGACGCGATCCTGTCGAAGATGAACTTCGGCTTCTACTACAACCCGGCGGCGTCGACGCCGTTCGGTGCCAGCGGTTTGATCGCCGGCGGGTTCTGGGACGCGGCGCCGCCCGGCTGCTCGTTGCCGCGCGACGGGGTCTGGTTCACCTGCAACCACTACGACATCACGGTGACCGAGCCGCGGATCGCCACCTACCTCGGCATCGGGGCGGGCCAGATCCCAGCGGCGGCCTACTTCCACACCATGCGCACGCTGCCGGACACCTGTGACTGGAGCTGGCCCGAGATGAAGCCGGTCGGCTTCGACACCACCTACCAGGGTGTCCGGGTCTTCGAGGGCGCTTACCAATATCGCGGCATCCAGTTCGTGCCGAGCTGGGGCGGCGACATGTTCGAGGCCCTCATGCCCGACCTGTTCGTGCCCGAATCCGCCTGGGCACCGAATAGCTGGGGCCGCAACCACCGCGCGACCGTGGCGGGCCAGATCGAGCACGGGCTCAACGACGCCGGCTACGGCTACTGGGGCTTCTCCCCCGCCAGCAACCCCAAGGGCGGCTACACGGCGTGGGGCGTCGACGCGATGGGCATGGACACCGACGGCTACCCGTCCGACATGGAATTCTCGAAGTACGACGCCGGCTTCGGCGAATGCCGCCCGGCCGGTCCCGCACCGTCCTACGGCGACGGGGTGGTGACGCCGCACGCGGCGTTCCTCGCTCTCCCCTATGCCAAGGGCCCGGTGGTCTCCAACCTGGCCGCGCTGAAGACCAACTTCGACTCTTACGGTCCGGGTGGGTTCTATGACGCGATCGCGGTCGGCAGCGGCACCGTGGCCAAGCGCTACCTGTCGCTCGACCAGGCCATGATCATGGGTGCGCTCGGCAACGAGCTCTCCAACGACCTGATCCGCCGCTCGTTCGTCGACAAGCGCTTCGAGCAGAAGATCCGGCCGCTGATCGGTCAGGAGACGTTCAACATCCCGGCCAACCAACCCCTGCCCCAGCTGCGTGGGGCGGGCGCATGACGGTCGGCGACATCGCCACGCAGGCGCGGGCACAGTGGGTAGCGTTGATGGGCAGCGGCGGTGCGCAGGACCGCGCGCCAGGCGAGCCCGACGCGGCCGACCTGCCCGCGCCGACGGGGCTCGTCGCGCTCACCGGCCGCGGCCAGGTCACGCTGCACTGGGACCCGGTCGAGGGCGCCATCGGGTACGCCGTGCACCGCGCCACCAGCCCCACCGGCCCGTTCACGGTCGTCGACCACGGCGGCGGTGATGTGCTGGCGGTGCCTCATGGGCCGTATGCGGACACGACGGTGGAGCCGGAACGCGAATACTGGTATGCGGTGGCCCCGCTGGCCACCGTGACGGCGATGGGTCCACTGTGTATGCCGGTGCCCGGTGCCGCGGTAGGCCCTTCTTCCTCCGTCGCGCCGCTGCTCCTCTCGGTGTCCGCCGGGGGCGACGCGGGTGCGTTGGCCCGGCCGTGGCGTTTCATGGTCGGGTCGGAGCACCTCTCGCATCTGCTGTCCACGGATCGCACCGGCGGGCGGGAGATCGGCGCTGAGCTGCGGGAGGCGTTGGCCCGCACGCACTCCGCGTTGGGCGTCGAGACCGTGCGGGCGCACGGGATCCTGTGTGACGATCTCGGGGTCTACTCTCTGGCCGCCGACGGCTCGGCTGTCTACGACTGGACCGGGATCGACCAGGTTTATGACACGGTGCTGGCCTTGGGCATGCGCCCGATCGTCGAGCTGGGCTTCATGCCTCGCGATCTGGCGAGCGACCCGTCCCGCACGGTGTTCACCTACGGCGGCATTATTTCGCCACCGAAAGACTGGTCCGCCTGGGGCGATCTGGTCCAGGCCCTGGTCTCGCACCTGGTTTCCCGCTACGGCCTGGAGGCGGTCCGCGACGGTTGGGCGTTCGAGGTGTGGAACGAGGCCAACCTGTCGGTGTTCTGGTCGGGCACGCCGGCCGAATACTGGCGGCTCTACGAGGTCGCGGCCCGCGCGGTCAAGTCCGTTGACCCGGGCTTGCGGGTCGGCGGCCCGGCGACGGCCGCGGTCGGCTGGGTGTCGGAGCAACTCGAGGTGGATGCCCCGGTCGATTTCCTCTCCACCCACATCTACGGCAGCCCGCCGTTGGACCTGCGCGGAATCAACGCGGACCTGCCGTTGTGGTGGACCGAGTGGGGCGTGACGGCGACACACGGCAACGAGGTCAACGACATGGTCTTCGCGGCGACGTTCCTGCTCCGCGGGATGCGCTCAGCAGCCGGCCGCATCGAATCCCTGGCGCCGTGGGTGGCCTCGGACCACTTCGAGGAGCTGGGCCGCCCGCCCCGCTTCCTACACGGCGGTTTCGGCCTGCTGACGGTAGGAAATCTGGCAAAGCCCAAATTCTGGGCGCTGTGGCTGGCCCAGAAGCTGGGCGACACCGCGGTGCCGGCGTCGATGTCGGGCGACGGTGCCGACAGCCTGGTCGAATCGTGGACGGCCCGCGGTCACGACGGGAGGGTCGGCGCGCTGATCTGGAACGGCACGCTGGACCACTCGAAGCGGGATGGTTCGGAAGTCCTGGACCGCTCTGTCACGCTGCGCTTCGACGGCCTGTCTGAAGGCCGCTTCGAAGTGCGGCAGTGGCGGGTCGACGCCGAGCACGGCAACGTGGCCGCGCGGTGGCAGTCGATGGGCGGCGGCGACTGGCCCACCGAGGAGCAGTGGGCCGAACTGACGGCGGCCGACCACCTACCGGAGGCGACCGAGATGTCGATCGTGGAGCCCGAGGGTGGCGTGGTGGAGTTGACGATCGACCTGCCAAACCCGTCGATCGCCTTCGTCGAGCTGACGCCAGTCGGCTAGCACGCACAGCGAGCGCCCGGCCCTCACGACCTTGGGGCCGGGCACTCGCCGTCTTCGCCTTGGGCTAAATGTCGCGCGGCGGCCCATTCGGCGCGGCGGCCGAGCGCAGGGCGAGCCGCCATCTTGGCCGTGCCCCAAGCGCCCACACCGCAGCGCCCAGGCGGCGCGGCCGACAAGCGGGGGCGAGCCCTCGCCGTCTTCGCCCTGGACCAAGGTCCGCCCTGCGGCAACCGGTCCCGGCGAGCGCGGGCCTCGCGGTGCTTGGCCCTGGGCCAAGCGCCCACACCGCAGTGCCCATTCGGCGCGGCCCACTAGCGCGGGCGAGCCCTCGCCATCTTCGCCCTGGACCAAGGTCCGCCCTGCGGCAACCACTACGGGCGAGCACTGCGCGGGCCCCTCGCCGCGCTCGGCCTTGAGCCAGGCGTCCGCCACGCGGCGCCCGTTCGGCGCGCAGGCAAACGCAGGCAGGCGCCCGCCGTGCTCGGCCTTGAGCCACCCGTCCACCCCGCGGCGCCGTTCGGCGCGCAGGCGAACCCAGGTAGGCGCCCGCCATGCTTGGCCTTAAGCCACCCGTCCACCCGCGGCGCCTTTCCGGCGCGCAGGCGGAGCGCAGGGTGGGCCCTCGTCCGCCTTGGCGCTCGGCCAAGCGGCCGCGCCGCGGCTGCCGGTCCGGCACGGCGGCCCGTGCAGCGGACGGTCGCGGTGCAACGGCCTCCGTCTCGGCTACTTCGGACCCATGCCCGCTGCGGATCTGCCGGCGCACCCGCCACCGATCAGCTCACGGTCGCAGTGCCAGCTTGCCCACGGTGGCGCGGGCTTCGAGTTCCGCTAGCGCCTTCGGGCCGTCGGCCAGTTCGTAGATGGTCGGCTGGCCCGGGCCGAGCACCCCCGCGGCGAGGAGGCCGAACAACTCGCCCATCACCTCACCGAAGAGCTGGGGTGCGGCCTGGATCAGCATGCCGATGTTGAGGCCGATCACATGGATCTGGTGCTTGTAGACTAGGTCCCAGTTGGTCAGCGCCGTCTCCCCGCCGGGCAGGCCGTAGACGACGACCCGGCCGGTGACCCGCTTCGCCACCGCCAGGCTGGCGTCCAGGGTGGCGCCACCGACCGACTCGAGCACCAGGTCGACGCCCCCGGTCAGCCGCATGACCTCGGCGGCCAGGTCGCCGCGGCGGGAGTCGACGACGTGGTCGGCGCCCAGCGCGCGCACGAGGTCGTGCTTGCCCGGCGACGCCGCCGCGATCACCGTTGCGCCGTAGTGTTTGGCCATCCGCACGGCCGCTTGCCCGGTGCCGCCTGCGGCCGCGTGGATCAGCACCGTCTGGCCCGCCGTGACGCCGCCCAACGGTCTGAGAGCCGCCAGCGCCGTCGGCCAGTTGACCACCAGGCCCAGCGCCTGCTCGTCGGTCCAACCCGCCGGCACCGGGACCGCGCCGGCCGCGGGCAGCACCAGGTATTCGGCGAACGCGCCGCCGCGGACGCCGACGCCGATCACGTGGGCGCCGGGCGCCAGGCCGGTCACGCCGGCGCCCACCGCGACGACCTCGCCCGCGCCCTCGATGCCCGCCAGATAAGGCGGCTGCGGGCCACCCGCGAACGTGCCGCGGGACTGCGAGATGTCGACGAAGTTGACGCCCGCGGCGGTGACCCGGATCAGCACCTCCCCCACACCCGGGGTCGGGACCGGGGCGTCGGTGATCAGGCGCAGGTCGGTCGGGCCGTTCAGTGACGTCTGCTGCAAGGCGCGCATGGTCTCGGGAACGCTCATCAGACTCGGCTCCTATTTGTTTTTCGAACGATAAATAAACCCTACGGGGTGCGTCAAGGTAAACTGGGTCGAACGCCAAACAAAGTAGGGAGACGGATGGCCAGTCGCGGCAGGCCGCGCACCTTCGACCCGGACATCGCGCTGCGCCAGGCGCTGGACGTGTTCTGGGAGCGCGGCTACGAGGGCACCTCGATCAACGACCTCGCCGAGGCCATGGGCATCGCCTCGGCGAGCATCTACGCCTGCTTCGGCAGCAAGGAAGACCTGTTCCGCAAGGTCATGTTGCTCTACGGCACGACCTCGGGCGCTCCACCGCGGCAAGCGCTGCGCGACCAGCCGACGGCGCGCGCCGCCATCCACGAGATGCTGCGCGCCACCGCCGATCAGGTCACCGGCACGGACACGCCGCACTACTGCATGCTCATCCTCGCCGCCCCCACCGGCGCCGTGGAAAACCATCCGGTCCGCGAGTTCCTGGCCGACCTCCGGCGCGACATGTTCGCCACCATCAGAGACCGACTGGCCCGTGGCGTCACCGACGGCGACCTGAACGCGCCCGCCGCTGGCATCGACGCTGTCGCCCGCTACTACACGACGGTGGTGCAGGGCCTGTCCCTGCAGGCCCGCGACGGCGCCAGCCGCGCCGAGTTGGAAGCGGTCGTCACCTGCGCGATGGGCGCCTGGGAGGCACTTACGGTCTAGGGACCTTGCGCAACTCGTCGACGGCATACCTGGCCACGGCCTCGACCTTCTTCACGCCGTCGGCCTGGGTCTTGTCGTGGTTGGACAGCACCGCCACGAGCCAGTCATGCCCCGGCTCGACGAGGCGGCCGATCGTGTTGACCTGCCAGTCGGCGTTGTAGGTGTCCCAGCCGTTCTTGAGGTAGACCCGCGTGGTCGGCAGGCCAGCCGCGGAGACACCCCAGGCCTGGTCCGCTTCGACCTGGCTCATCAGGTCGAAGAGGTAGGTCCGGCTGTCGTCGTCCAACGGACCCTGCTCGTCCGTGAGCGAGGTGAGCAACCGGATCTGGTCGGCCGCCGTCGTGGTGGTGACCCCCCATCCCGCTTGAGGCAACGTCTCCGTCATGCCGAACACCTTGTTCGCCGCGGTCAGGCCGGCTTTACCTCCGATCCGGCGATACAACGCGGTCGCGGCGACATTGTCGCTCGCGGTGATCATCTTCTTGGCGGCGCTCCGGTCGGCGTCGGTGATCGTCAGAATCCGTTGCTGCGCATAGAGCAGCAGGGCGGCCAGGATGTCGACCTTGACGATGCTCGCGGTCTGGAAGCGCCCGGTCCCGACGGTCAGCGCGACCCCCGACGTGCGGTCCCGCACGGCCACCGAGAGGTTCCCGACGTCCGCCACATACGCCGCGACCTTGGTGCGGGCCGCCGCCAGCTGGTCGGGCGTGGACACGCGACCCGCGGCCTCGGCGCCCGCGTGACGAATGGCGCCCGCCCCGGCCACACCGCCTCCCGCGACCGCCAGCACGGCCGCGGCCAGCAGTCCGCGCCGGGACAGCCCGCGCTCGTTCATGGAGTCCCCGCCGGCGGGATCGTGGTCATCGGCGACGTGCCCAGCGTCTTCCCGGCGGCGTCGAGCGCGTCGGCCACGACGAAGACGGCCGGGCCCGGGAACGGGGCCGCGGTCTCGAAGCCGGCGCGGTCGACCGTGGCCGCGGCGGCGAGTTGATCAGGTCGCAGGCCGGCACGGATCCGCCAGCGTTTGACCTCGGTCGCGCCGTTCCAACTCGCGTAGGCGGTGACCGCCTCGCCGGCGTTGCGGACCGCCGCCACCATCGGCTGGTCGGTGGGCGTGCCGGACCAGTCGAACTTGTACGCCCGATAGGAGCCGTTGTCCGCCGGCAGCGCGCCGGTGGCGACGAGGGTGCCGTCGGCGGCGTACTCCGTGAAATGCGGTTGCTGTCCCCAGCCGACCAACGAGCCGCCGCCGGGCAGTTCCTGCACCGAACCCTGGCTCGGCGCCAGCAGCCCGCCCGGATAAGCCAGCGCGCGGACCAGCGTGGCGGTGCGCGCGGTCTCGTCGACCCGGAGGATCAGGCCGCGCGACGCGGAGGAGCGGGTGGTGATGCCGGCTTCGTTGTCGAAGAGGCCGAGGGTGCCGTCCGAGCGGCGCCGGGCGTCGTGCTGCCATGCGAACGCCGTGTCGGCGCCCATCTTGAAGTCGCTCTTCTTGCCGCCCAGACGCCAACGGATGGCGCCCGACCCACGGTCGATCTTGTAAATCGTCCAGGTGTGCCGGGCCGACATCAGCAGCGTGCCGTCGTCGTCGACGGTCAGCGAGTTGGCGTGCAGGTAGTCATAGGGAATCCGGGCGGTCGCCCCGGCCGGTGGCGGCGCGTAGGACTCGTCGAGCCCGATGTGGTCGCGACCACGCCAGCGGAACAGGATCCTGCCGGTCGCGATGTCGATCTCGTAGATCACCCCGTCGACCAGCGAGGCCTGTGCCGGCCCGCCAACCGGGGACAGATCGGCCGCGACCGGCTCGTAGCAGAAGAAGATCGCACTGCCCTGCGGCGTGATCACCAGGTCATGCTGGTCGGCCGGCGTCGGCCCGGGCGCCCGGAGCCGGCGGATCTCCTGGTAGCTCCGGTCGACGATGACGAACTCGCCGGCCCCGATCCCGTACTTCGGATCGATCGTCCCTTCCCACCAGGTGATCACCGGTTCGCCGGCGAGCCGCTGCACCCGCGCGTCGATCGCGATCACCCCGGGCCCGGTGACCTGCTTGAACCAGACCGGCTGGCCGGCGCCATCCACGAGCAGCGGGCCACGACCACCCAGGCCGGCCGCCGGGGTGAGGAAGACCAGCCCGCTGGCCGTCGACCCTTTGGTCCGCAGATCAACAACCGGAATGGCGAGGTCGGGACGGGTACGGAACGCGCTGAGCGCGGCGGTCGGTGCGGGCGATTGGGCGGGCGCGGTGCGGCCGGCGCGGCCCAGCGCGAAGCCGCCGCCGCCGAGCGCTCCGGCCGCGACCAGGCCGCCGCCGCCCACGAGCAGGCGGCGCCGGGTCACCAGCGGGAATGCGTTGTCGGTCATCGGAATACACCCTGCCGTGCCCGGCTGACCGGAAACCGGGGAGAACCTGTCCGTTGGCTGAACGCGATCACCGGACCGCCATAGCCCCGCGCACCGAAGTGGCTTAGCGTTACGGCCGTGCCCCCCACCGAACCGGGCGCGCTGCGCGAGCGGCTGCGCCGCACCCTCCGCGACGCCCTGCGGGCCCGCGATGCCGTGGCTGCGGGCGCGCTCCGCTCGGCGATCGCCGCGATCGACAACGCCGAGGCGGTGCCGGCGCTCGGGAGGTCGACCCGGCCCCTCGGTGCGGTGGGCCTGGGCGCCACCGAGGTGCGCCGGCGCGAGCTCGACGCGGAGGAGATGGTGCGGATCGTCCGCTCCGAGGCGGCGGACCGGATGGCGGCGGCCGCCCAGTATGAACGCCTCGGCCAGATCGACGCGGCGGCCCGGATGCGGTCGAGCGCCGAACTCCTCGCCGCGATCGTCGACGCGAGCTGAGTCAGCGATCAGCCGCGCGCCGCCGTCGCCGCAGCAGCACCACGAGAACCACCAACGCCGCCACTCCCAGCACCAGGAGAATGACCGCCGCCGTCCGCAGCGGCGACAGCGGCAAGAGAGCCGCGTCGACGTCGAGCGGCGTGCTCCGCGGCACCAGGTCGGCCGCGAGCTGGAAACCACCGACCGCGCCGGACGGGAAGCGGACCATCGTGGTCAGGCTGCGGCCATCGACGGACCTCCTGGTCACCTCGCTTGTGGAGGCCACGTAGAGCGCGTCGCTGCCGTCCCAGCCGAGCACCTTGTCGTCGGGGCCGAACGCGATCGTCGCGGGCTCCGCCGACCGCACGCCGAGCGACCCGCCACGGAAACTCAGTCGGCGGATGTTTCCCAGGTATTCCCCCACCACGAGCAGCATCGGCGGGACGCCCGCGACGGCTGGGCGATCGGGTTCCGGCGACGGGCGCAGTCCCAAGGTCGCGACCTCGCTGCACCGGGCGACCGGGCCGTCGACCGCGACCGGATCGGCCGGCGCCGGCTGCTCCAGCCGGTAGAGCCGCAGCGTGCAGCCCGGCTCGGCCCCGGCGGATACGAGCACGCTCGCGCCCCACGTCGTGAACGCCGCCAGGACGCGGCCGCGGCCGGTGTCCGGCCGGGAATCGGCGACCCGGACGAAGTCGCGGGTCTCCAGGTCGAGCACGCTCACGCCGGCCGGGCCCGCGCCGTTGTCGGTGGGTGTGGCCTGCGTCGCGAACGCCACTCGGCGGCTGTCGGGTGACCAGGCCAGCGGACGGAGCGCCGCCGTCGGGTCGACGGGGTAGTGCTCGACCCGGCCCGTGCGCAGGTCGACCACGTCGACCACGCCCGTCACGGCCGTCGGATCGCTCAACACCACCGCGAGGCCGTCGGGTGACAGCAGCGCGGCGTCCGTCTGGTCGGCGGGGTCAAGATCGCGATAGCTGACCCCGTCGGTCGCGAGCACGACCTTCCGGCCGTTCCGGGTGAACAGCGCGATCGCCCGGCCTGGAGGGTCCTTCGACACCGTGGCGCTCTCCGACGCACCGGCCACGTAGGTAGGCAGCCGGTATGGCGTGAACTCCGTTCCGCCCGGGGTCGGGCGCGGAACGGTCAGGGCCACCGTCGCACCCATGACGATCGCGAAGACGGCCATGGTCGCGATCGCCGCCGGCCACATCCGGGCCACCCGGCGCCGGTTGCGGCGCCGCACGCGGGCGCGGGCCCGGACGGCACCGGACGGCGGTGGCTCCACCGGGATCGCGTCGACGGCGGCCCGGATGCTCTCCGCGACGTGCTGTTCGGAGATCATCGGTCCTCCAGGTGTTCCTGCATGTGTGCCAGGCCGCGGTGCAGGAGCGACTTGGCCGTGCCGACCGGGCAGTCGAGCGTCTCGGCGACCTCCGCCACCGAGAGATCGAGGTAGTAACGCAGGAACAGCGCCATCCGGTAACGCGGCGTCAGCCGCGAGAGCGCGACGCGGACGGCGACGGTCCGTGGATCGGGCGGCACCGCCGGCGGCTGGTCGAACGTGCCGGCATGCCGGCGCTCGAGGATCCGGCGCCGGATCCAGGACGAGCACCGGAACACCACCGACTTGCGCAGGTAGGCGGCGGGCGAGTCAACCTGGTCGATGCGGCGATACCACTCGACGAAGACGTCCTGCACGACGTCTTCGGCGGCCGGCATGCTGCCGATGGTCACGTAGGCGAGCCGGATCAACGAGGCATAGTTCGCCGCATAGACCACATCGAACACATCGGCCCGCGCGCCCGTCTCCACCACCACCACACATAGTCCTCCGAGGACCGGGTTTCGTTGCACCCGTTCGGAAGCCTTCTAGGCGGCTTGTTCCCACGCACCGGTGGCCGCGGTGTCGCGGGCATAGTCGGCGAACTCGCGGGGATCGCGGCCCAGCGCTTCCCGGACACCAGCGGTCGGTTCGACGTTGCGGCCGTCGAGGACCTCGCCGAAGAGATAAACGATCAAACCGATCTCTTCTTCGGGTACGCCGTAGCCGCGCAACTCACCCGCATAAGCGTCCAGCGGCACCGGCACGAACGTCACCTCCCGGCCACTGGCCTTGGCGAGTTCCCGGGCCGCCTCCGCAAAGGTCAGAGCTCGCGGCCCGGTCACCTCGTAGACCCGGCCGGACGGCGCGGACCCGGTCAGCGCGGCCACCACCACGTCGGCGATGTCGTCGCAGTCGACGAACGGCTCCGGCACCTCGCTGGCCGGCAGGACCAGCGTCCCGTCGCGCACCCCGTCGGCCATGAACGCCTCGCTGAAGTTCTGCATGAACCAACTTGCCCGGACCACCGTCCAGGTCGTGCCGGTGCCGGCCACCGCCGCCGCGAGCGCCGCCTCGCTGGCCTGCGCCTCTTCCTCACCGCGCCCCGACAGCAGCACGAGGTGCGCGACCCCGGCGTCGACCGCCACCCGGGCCAGGTCGCCGATCATTGCCGGGCTGCCCGGCACGGCGAGGTCCGGATAGAAGGTGACGTAGGCGGCCCGGACGCCGTCGAACGCGGGTGCCCAGGTCGACCGGTCGGCCCAGTCGAAGCGCCGCGTGCCCTTACGCGAACCGATGCGGACCGGGAGGCCGCGCGACGTGAGCCGATCCGCGACCCGTCGGCCGGTCTTGCCGGTGCCACCGATAACCAAAAATGTCATGGGTCGAGTACAACCCGGGCGGGCGCGCGCCTGAATGGCTCAGACGCTCGCCCGCATACGCGTGCGTCTCAGGAAGGCGGCACGTAGCCGAACTCGACGATCCGCTGCGCCGACGCCGCGTAGGCGCCGGGATCGTCTGGCGCGAACGTGCCCAGACCGTCGACGTAGCGGTTGAACATGCAGAACGCGGCCGCGATCAGCACGGTGTCGTGGATCTCGACGTCGGTCGCACCGGCGTCGCGCGCGGCCGCGACCAGCGCCGGTGTCACCGCGCGGCCGTCGTCGCGCACCGCGGCCGCGATCCGCAGCAGCATCCGCAGCTTGGCCGAGATCGGCGCGGTGTCGGGGTCGGCCCGCACCTGCTCGACCAGCGCCATGCCCGGCGCGAGCTGCGCCGCGGCGAACGCGGAGTGCGAGTCGCGGCAGAAGTCGCACTCGTTGAGCGCCGACACCTGCGCGGCGATCAGCTCCCGCTCACCCCGCGACAGCGAGTTGGGCGCCCGGAGCAACGCGTCGGCGAGCGCGTTGAGCGGCCCGGCGGTCTGCGGCCGGAACCGCATGAGCCCGGTGATCCCGGGCGCTTCCTTCTCGTCGAACCCTAGATCGATGTGTGCGATGACGTCCCTCCCAATTGTCTTACGGCAGCCATCAGCAGGCGCCAGAAGGAATCCACCCGCAGCCCGACCCCGACGGCGTTGGCGACACGTCCGGTGCGGTGGTGCAGGTCGACGACGGTGGCGCCGCGGGTGTGCGTCCCGGTGAGCTCGACGGCGACCGGGGCCGCGACGGTCCGGACGACCGACGCGTCGATGACGGCCGCGACCGCGACCGGATCGTGCACCGGTGGATCCGGGAACCCGAACTCCCGGAGATAGGTGCCGGCGAAGAACGTCATCAGGTCGGCGCAGACCGCGCCCAGGCGGCTGCCCATCCTGCGGAACTCCGCGATGATCTCCGGGGTCGCGCGGGCCTGGTGCGTGACGTTGAGCCCGATCATCGTGGTCGGCAGCCCCGACCGCAGCACGATGTCGGCCGCTTCGGGATCGGTGACGATGTTGAACTCGCCGTAGGGCGTCGTGTTGCCGCGCTCCGTCGAGCCGCCCATGAAGACGACCCGGCGGATCCGCGGCATCACCTCCGGATGGCGACGCAGCAGCAGCGCGACGTTGGTCAGCGGCCCGGTGGCGATCAGGGTGACCGGCTCGGCGGCATCGGCGAGCAGCCGGCGCATCAGCTCGACCGCGTGGACGGCCGCGACCTCGGCGACCGGCACGTCCACGTCGGGCCCGTCGAGCCCGGTCACACCGTGGATGTTGGCGGCCACCACGAGCTCGCCGACCAACGGCCGGTCGCAGCCGGCCGCGACCGGGATGCCGGTGACGCCGGCCAGGGCGAGCACCTTCAGCGCGTTGTGTGTCGTCTTCTCCAGCGTCTGGTTGCCCGCGACGGTCGTGACGCCGAGCAGCCGCAACCGGGGGTCGCCCGCGCCGAGCAGCAGAGCGAGGGCGTCGTCGTGTCCCGGATCGCAATCGATGATCACCGGACGAGCGGCGGACGCTCTCACCAGGCGAGCTTATCGGCCCGTCCGACGGTGCGCAGAGGCAACAATGCGCCCGCAGCGGATTGACGCACACCACCGTGGGGGAACAGGGTGGGTCGATGCGCGTACTGGGCCTGAGCTCCGGCACCTCGCACGACGGCATCGACGCGGCGCTGGTCGACTTCTCCCTGCCGCCGGGCGGCGACACGCTTCGGGCCCGGCTGCTGCACCACGCGACCACGCCCTACGAGCCGGCGCTGCGGGCCGCGATCCTGGCCGCGCTGCCGCCGCACAAGGTCGGCCTCGGTGACGTCTGCGCGCTCGACACCCGGCTCGGCCACGCCTTCGCCAGGGCGGCCACCTCGGCGCTCGACGCGGCCGGCCCGGCCGAGCTGGTCTGCTCGCACGGGCAGACGCTGTTCCACGCCGCCACCGACGGCACCCTCCAGCTTGGTCAGCCCGCCTGGATCGCCGAGCGGACCGGCCTGCCGGTGGTCGCCGACGTGCGGGTGCGCGACGTCGCCGCGGGCGGCCAGGGCGCGCCGCTGGTGCCGGTGCTCGACCTCATGTTGCTGGCCGGGCGGGAAGGCCGATGGGGTGCGGTCAACCTCGGCGGCATCGCCAACCTCACCGTCGCGGTCCCGGACGAGACCTGCGCCTACGACACCGGTCCCGGCAACGCGTTGATCGACGCCGCCGCGCTCGCCGTGACCGGTGAGCCCTACGACCGCGGCGGTGCGCTGGCCGCCAGCGGCACGGTCCGCACCGAGCTGCTCGACCGGCTTCTCGTCGAGCCCTACTACGCGCGCAACCCGCCGAAGTCGACGGGCAAGGAGCTGTTCTCCGCGGCCTATCTCGACGGTGCCGGCGGCTACCAGCCCGCCGACCTGCTCGCCACCCTCACCGAGCTGACCGCGGCCACGGTCGGCGCCGAGCTCCGCCGGCACCGGCTCGACCACGTGCTGGTCTCCGGCGGCGGCGTACGCAACCGGACACTGCTGAAGCGGCTCGCCGCCCGCGCGCCCGGCGTGACGTTCGTGCCCTCCGACGAGTTCGGGCTGCCCGCCGACGCGAAGGAGGCGGTGCTCTTCGCGCTGATCGGCTGGCTCACCTGGCACGGACTGCCGGGTGCGGTGCCGTCCGCCACCGGCGCCAACGGCGGGCGGCTGCTCGGCGCCGTCACCCCCGGCGCCGCGCCGCTGCGGCTGCCGGCTCCGCTGACCACCCTCCCCCGGCGGCTGGAGCTGGAATAGTCGTCAGGGTGCGTGGTCGGCGCTGTGCGGCGCCACCGTGCCGTCGGCGTTGAGCACGTGCAGCATCGTCGACATGCCCTGGTCCGAGTGGAACTGCATGTGACAGTGCAGCATCCAGTTGCCAGGGCCGACCGAGTCGCCGGCGATGATCTGCAAGCCGAACGAGTCGCCCGGGCCGAGCGTCTTGTTGTCGATCACCGCTACCGAGTTGACCAGTGACTTGTCGGTGCCGTCGAGCGTTCCGGTGCGGGTGTCGGCCCACGAGTGCCCGTGCAGGTGGAACGTGTGCACGTCGTTGCCGATCCCGATGACCACGAACTCGATGCGCTCGCCGGGCTTGGCGATCAGGCAGGTCGGGCCGGCCACCGGTTTGGTCGCGGCGCACGTGTCGGTCGCGGCACCGCGCCGCAGATTGATGGACTGGCGGTCGCCGAACGCGGTCACGTAGGTGCGGGCCGGCTTCACGTCGCCCTGGCGGCGCACGATCAGCGCGCCGAACAGGCCCGAGCTCATGCCGGCCGTGCCGTGCGGACCGCCGACCATGTGGTCGTGATACCACCAGTAGCCGGCGGTGCCCTGCGCGCCGGTGGTCGGGTCGCGGGGCTTGGCATACCAGAAGTAGGTGCGCTGGCCGCCGGGCGCGACGTAGGACTTGTTCTCCATGGTGCCGTCCGACGACGCGGTGTATTTGACGCCGTGGGCGTGCAGCGACACCGCGAGCGGGTGGGCGCTGTTGCCGCGCAGTGATTGCAGGGTCGCCGACGACACGTTGTTGTGCAGGGTGATGGCGAGGCACTCGCCCTCGGTCATCTCGATCGTCGGGCCCGGGTAGGAGGCTGACTTCGCCGCCAGGCCGTAGCCCAGCCGGACCTGCTTGGTCACCGGGTCCTTGGCCAGCTCGACCGCGTAGAGCTGGATCGTCCGGTTGGGCTTGGCGCAGCCGTCGGGCTGGGCGGCGGGCGCCGCCGCGACCGCGTGTCGTGCCGGCACCGCGGCGGCTGGACCAGCGATCGGAGCAGCGGCCGGCTGCGCACCGAAGCGCAGGAGCCCGGCACCGAACAGCGTCACGGCGAACACCGCGACGGCCATCACCCGGGGTGCGCTCGCCCAGCTCAGACGTGAGATTTCCTTTTTCGCACGTTGCACGTCCGAGCCTACGACGGCGGCAAGGACCAGCAACGGAGCCGCGCCGATAACCCACAATGACCGGGTACGGGTGGATACCCGTACCCGGTCACCAAGGTTGGATCAGTAGGTGCGCACCCGCACGTTGCGAATTTCGATCAGGTCGTTGTTGCTGTGGTTCTGTAGACCGATGTAACCGCTGATGAACTGGCGCAGGTCGGTCGGCGGGTCACCCGCGCGAGACGACGCCTTGCCCGGCGTGTTGTCGAACTCGTTGATCACCACGCCGTTGCGGATCATCGTGAAATGCTGGCCGACCACGCGGATCTCGTAGTCGTTCCACACGTTCTTCGGCGTCGCGCCGGCCTGGGCCAGCGTGTTCGGGTCGAAGTTGTAGACCGAGCCGGTCTTCTGCGGCTCGCCCGTCTCACCGTCATAGATCTGGATCTCGTGTCCACAGTAGATCGCTACCCAGGCCTGCGACGACCGTGCCGACCCGACCGTGCCGCAGCTTCCCGGCGGCCGCTGCTCCAGCGGGGTACGCGGGTCCGGGAACCTGACGAACACACCGCCGTTGGCCCGGAAGCCCTCCGGCGCGATGTCCTTGAACTGGAGCCGGATGGAGTAGTCCGCGAACTGCTGGTCCGCGTACCACAGCATGCCGAGCCCGCCGGTGCTGCGGATCGAGCCGTCCGGTCGCAGGCCGAACCCACCGCTGGGCGCCTGCCGCCAGCCGGCCAACGAGTAAGCCGTGCCGTTGAACAGGGTCTGGTAGCCGTTGGTGGCGCCGATCGGCGACTGGGTGCCGACCCGCCGGAGCGTGTTGGCCTCCTTGGTGTCGACGACGTGCGACGCCGTCAACTCGGCGATGACCGTCTCGAGGTGGTCGGCGAACGCGCCCCGGTTGGGCCAGGTCGTCTCGTCGTCGATCAGGTCGTTGATCGTGCAGCCGCCGCCGACCTGCCGGTTGGCCACCTCGGTGTCGGTCTCCAGCATGTAGACCGTCGGCCGGGCGTCGGGTGCGACGCAGCCCGCGGTGACCGGGATCGTCGCCGTGACGACCTCACCGTCGGCGTAGGTCACCTTCAGCTTGGCCTGGAAGGTGCCGTAGCGCTTGTAGGTGTGGTTGGGGTGCGGTGCGGTGGAGCCCTTGGTGCCGTCGCCGAAGTCCCACTCCCAGGCGACGCCGCCGACCCGGTTGCTGGAGAAGGCGATGGTCCGGGGCGTGCTCGGGGTCGCCGAGATCGCCGTGGCCGAGGCGGGGTTCGGGGTCGCCTGGCCACCCTGGTAGGTGATCCGGATCAGCTTCTGGTTGCCGTGCAGGGTGAAGAAGCCGCCGCCATAGTCGAGCATGTAGAGCGCGCCGTCCGGGCCGAACTTGGCGTCCATCCACGACTGGAGCTGGGTGGTGCCGTTGCTGCCCGGCGGGATGATCCGGCGCAGGTCCTCGGCGAACGCGGGCGCGCCGGCCGAGGTGGCGGTGTCGGGGTTCACCTGGATGGCGACCCGGTTGTTGCCGTTGGACTCGTCACCGATGAACCACTTGTTCTCCCAGTAGGCCGGCCAGGCGACGCCGCTGTTCACGTCGACCTGCGAGCGGTGGTAGGTCGGGCCGTCCATGATGGCCTGGCCGCCGCCACTCAGGTAGGGCTGGGTGTAGGTGGTCTCCGACTGCACGTAGGTCGGCAGGCCGCTGCCGTCGGTCCGCTTCGGGAAGACCGGGCCACCGCCCTGCGGCGAATACCAGATCATGTTGTCGCGGACCGGCGGGAGGTTGACCAGACCGGTGTTGCGGGGCGACTCGTTCTTCGGGTTGTCGCAGTCATACCAGCCGGTCAGCACGCTCGCGTCGGTCGTGCTGCGGTCGCGGTAGGGCTGCCGGTTGCCCATGCAGTAGGGCCAGCCGTGGTTGCCGGGCTGAGTGATGATCGTCGCGGTCTCGTACTTCGCCGGCCCCAGTTCCGGGCTCGGTGCGCCGGCGTCGGGGCCGACCCACGCGGCGGTCAGCCAGTGGTTGGCCTTGTCCCAGGCGATCCGGGCGATGTTGCGCACGCCCATCACGTAGATCTCCGGGCGGGCCTTGCCGCCACCGCCCTCCTGGCCGGTGAACAGGTTGCCGTCGGGGATCGAGTAGGTGCCGTCGGCCTCCGGGTGGATCCGCAGGATCTTGCCGTTGAGGTTGTTGGTGTTGCCGGCGGTGCGCCGCGCGTCCTGGAACGACAGGCCGGCGAACTCCTCGGTCCAGTTGTTGCCCGAGTAGCCGTCGGAGCCGCCGGACGAGTTGTTGTCACCGGAACCGATGAACAGGTTGCCGGACTCGTCGAAGGTCATGCCGCCGCCGGCGTGGCAGCAGCTGTGGATCTGGGTGTCCCAGTGCAGCAGGTCCTTGCGGGTGGCCTGGTCGATGCTCTGGGTCGCCTTGTCGTAGGTGAACCGGGACACCGTCCGCTGGCCGACCCGCTTCTCCCGGTCGATCGACTCGTGCGGCATCCAGAACACGTAGAACCAGCCGTTGTCGGCGAAGTTCGGGTCGAGCGTGATGCCGACCAGACCTTCCTCGTTCTTGACCAACTCGCTGCCACTGCCCCGGTTGCCCATCACCTTGAGCGTGGTGAGGAGCTTGACCTGTTTGGTACGCGGATCCCAGGAGTGGATCGTGCCGCAGCCGAGCCCCACGTTGGGGTTGTTCCAGTCGACGACGGGCCCGGTCGGGCAGGCCGCCTTGCCGATGTAGAAGACGGTGCCGTCCGGCGCGATGGTCAGGCCGTGCGGCTCGCCGATCTGGTCGAGCTGGCCGGGCTGGTTGGCCGCGGTCAGCCGTTCCACCTTGTAGTTGGACGCGATGGTCGCCTGGCAGTCACCGCGCACCAGGCCGGTGGTCCACTGGATCGCGCCGAGCAGGTGGCCGAGGAACCTGGTGTCGGTGGTGTAGCTCGCGTCGGTGCGCCCCATGCCGGTGTAGAAGGAGCGGCCGCCGTCGTAGTCGCGGCACCAGGAGATCGGGTGGAAGGCACCGTTGCCGCTGAGCCCGGCGTTGTAGGTGTTCTCCTGGACCTGGGCGATGGTCTGCACGTTGCCGGTCGGGTTCGGGTCCCAGTTGATCCACTGGTCCGAGCGGGTCCAGGTCAGCGGCAGGCCCTTGTTGGCCGGGTGCTGGCGGTCGGTCACGCTGACCGTCGCCTGCTGCACGTTGCTCTCCGGCGGCGGCCCGGCGTCGGGGCCGATCAGCCACAGCTCGGCGAGCTGGATCAGCGGCTCACCGCTGTTGGCCGAGATGTCCAGCCGGTAGTACTGGTAGGCGGTGGTGTTGGTGAACGAGAACTGCCGGGTCTGGAACCGTTGCGGGAACACCTCGTTGGTCCGGGTGTCCAGGTCGGTCCAGCTCTGCCCGTCGTTGGAGCCCTGTAGCTTCCAGTTCTTCGGGTCGCGGCCGGGGAAGTCGTTGGCCGAGGTGAGCGCGTAGCGGTTGACCACGGTCGGGGAGGCCAGCTTGCCCTGCGCCCAGCCGGTGTTGGTGCGCACCAGCCACTTGGTGCCGGTCGAGCCGTCGAAGAGCTGAGCGATGCCCTCGTTGGGCGCGTTCTCACCGCTCGCCGCGCGCTCGACGACCTTCTCGGCGTTGGGCAGGCTCGGTGCCGGCCGGGTGCCGATCAGCCCGGTGAACCACTCGGAGCCGGGCTGCGCGCGGGCCGCGTCGTGGACGCCGACGAAACCGCCGCCACCCTTGACGTACGCCTGGAAAGCCGCCTCCTGCGCGTCGTTGAGCGTGACGCCGTTGGCGGACAGGAACACGACGCCGCGATATTTGGCGAGGTTGTCGGCGGTGAACACGGTCGGGTCACTGGACACCTTGACGGTGAAGCCGTTGTCGGTGCCGAGCTTGCGCACCGCGGCGACCGCCTTGGCGACCGGGTCGTCCTGCTGGTCGGTCGGGCCGTGGAAGACCAACACGTTGACGGCGTTGGCACCCCAGGTCGGCGCCACCGCGGCGGCGGCCGGTGCGGATGCCGGCCCGGACAAGATGCCGAGCGTCAGCACGGCCGCCGACACCAGCGCGAACGCGCGGCGTAGCGCCGTTGCGGCGACCCGGCGCCGCTTTCGGTGGGCCATTCCTGCTCCTTCGGGATGCTGCGGGGATCGGATGGTCACTGGTGGGCCCCCTCGTGCCCGGCGTGCGCGGCCGTGGCGTCGGAGGCCGCGGCCGGCGCGTGGTCGGCGCTGTGCGGCGCGAGCGTGCCGTCCGGCTGGAGGACGTGCAGCATCGTCGCCATGCCCTGGTCGGAGTGGAACTGCATGTGGCAGTGCAGCATCCAGTTGCCGGCGCCGACCGAGTCACCGGCGACCACCGTCACACCGAACGAGTCGCCGGGCCCGAGGGCCTTGTTGTCGATGACCGGCACCGCGTCGGCCAGGGCCTTGTTGGTGCCGTCGAGCATCCCGGTGCGGCTGTCCGACCAGGAGTGCCCGTGCAGGTGGAAGGTGTGCATGTCGTTGCCCATGCCGATGACCAGGAACTCGACCCGCTCGCCGGGCTTGGCGATCAGGCAGGTCGGGCCGGGCACCGGGTTGGCCGGGTCGCAGGTGTCGGTCGCGGCGCCGCGCTTCAGGTTGATCGACTGGAGGTCACCGAACGCGGTCACGTAGGTGCGGTTGGGCCGGATGTCGCCCTGCCGGCGCACGACGAGCCCGCCGAACAGTCCGGTGCCCTGGCCGCGGGTCCCATGTGGACCACCGACCATGTGGTCGTGGTACCACCAGTAGCCGGCCGTGCCCTGCGATCCGGCACCACGCGGCTTCGCGAACCAGATGTAGGTGCGCTGGCCGCCCGGCGGCACCCACGAGTCGGTGTGGATGGTGCCGTCGGAGGCCGGCGTGTATTTGACGCCATGGGTGTGCAGCGACACCCCGAGCGGGTGGTTGGGGTCCTGGCGGAGCGCTTCCAGGGTCGCCGCCGGGACGTCGTTGTGCAGGGTGATCGCCAGGCACTCACCCTCGATCATCTCGATCAACGGTCCGGGGTACGAGGCGGTCTCCGGCGTCAGGCCGTAGCCGAGCCGGATCTGGTTGTTGTCACGGGGCAACTCGACCGCGTAGAGCTGGATGCGGCGGTCGGGTTGGATGCAGCCGTCGGGGCGGTCGCCCGGCGCCAGCGCCGCGAGTTCGGCCTGCTGCTGGGTGTTGACGGCGGGGACCGCGGCGGGCGCCCCCGGCCCGGCGGCCGTCAGGCCGCCGAACCGGAGGACCCCCGCGCCGACCAGGGTCACGGCGAGGATCGCGACGGCCATCAGCCGCGGACCGCCGACCGTACCCAGGCGTGAGGTTTCCTTCTCCACTGGTCTTGTCCTTTGCCTACGGGGTCAGCGGTGCGATGCGGACGTTGCGGAAGCTGACAGCGTCGGCCGCGCTGTGGTTCTGGAGGCCGATGTAGCCCTCGGCGTTCTGCCGCCCGTCGGTGCCCGGGTCGTCCGCCCGTGGTGGGTTGAAGAGCTGGCCCGGACCGTTGGTGAACTGGTTGATCAGCTTGCCGTTGCGGAAGATCGAGTAGTGCTGCCCGACGACCCGGATCTCGTAGTCGTTCCAGGTGCCCTTGGCGGTCACCCCCGCGTCGGCCAGGTTGACCTGGTCGAACCCGTACACCGAGCCGCTCTTGTATTGATCGCCCGTCGGGCTGTCGAAGATCTGCAGCTCGTGGCCGTATTTGATGGCCACCCACTCCGGCCGTGGCTCCTGCGGGTGCTGGTGCACCTGCGGGAAGCGGACGAAGACGCCGCTGTTGGCGCGCCCCTCACCGGGTGCGTCGTCGCGCCACTGCAACTTGAGCGAGAAGTCGCCGTAGGTGCGGACCGGGAACCAGAGCATGCCCAGGCCGTCGACCGGCTTGCTGGAGATCGAGCCGTCGGCGTTGCGGCGGAAACCGCCGGCGCCGACCTGCTCCCAGAGCTTGAACGACGCGGCCTTGGTGTCCAGCAGCGGCGTGTAGCCCTGCACCGCCTCGGACTTGCCGACGTTGCTCTCCCGGGCACCCCGGACCAGGCCGTTGCGGTCCTTGAGCGGGATGAAGCCGCGGCTGTGCAGCCGGTCGGCGACCTCGGTGACGTGCGCGACGAACTCCGCGGTGCTGGCCCACGGCGACTCGTCGAGCACGAGGTCGTTGATGCTGCAACCGCGCTCGACGACCCGGTTGGCGACGCCGCTGTTGTGGGTGCCCATCCAGACCGTGGTGCGGTTGTCGGCGACCGTGCAGGTCGGCGCCGGCGGGCCGCTCTCGACCACGGTGAACGTGGTCGACGCGGTGCTGGAGACGTTGCCGGCCCGGTCGGTGGCCCGGTAGCTGAAGGTGTGCGCGCCCGGGGTGTTGACCGTGACCGGCCCGGTGTAGACCAGGTAGCCGCGCCCGTCCAGGGCGTATTCGACCCGCAGCACGCCGGACTCGGTGTCGGTGGCGGTCAGCGTGACGGTCGCGCTGCCGATGTAGGACCAACTGCCGTCGAGCTGACCGGCGAGGGCCGCGTTGACGACCGGCGCGGTGGTGTCCGGGTTGGGCACCGCGACCACCGTGAACGTCGCCGTCTGCGGCGTCGAGGTGTTGCCGGCCCGGTCGGTCGCCCGGTAGCTCACGCTGTGGGCGCCGATCTGGTTGACGGTGACCGGCGCGGTGTAGGCCGCGTAGGGAGCGCCGTCGAGCGAGTATTCGACACTGTCCACACCGGAGCCCGCGTCGGTGGCCGCGATCGTCACCGTGGCCGCGCCGACGTAGGCGCCGGCGGTGTTGCGGGTGCCGGTCACCGTGGCGGTCGCCGCCGGCGGGGTGTTGTCGGGGTTGGGCGCGTCGACGACCGTGAACGTGGCCGTCTGCGGCGTCGAGGTGTTGCCGGCGTGGTCGGTCGCCCGGTAGCTCACGCTGTGTGCCCCGACCTGGTTGACCGTGACCGGCCCGGTGTAGGCCGCGTAGGCGCCGCCGTCGACCGCGTATTCCACGGTGTCCACACCGGACTCCGCGTCGGTGGCGGTGACGGTGACGGTCGCGCTGCCCACGTAGGCGCCGCTCTCGTTCTGGTCACCGGTGACCGCGGCGCTGACGGTCGGCGCGGTGGTGTCCGCGCCGGTGGTGTCCGCGACGGTGAAGGTGACCGTCTCCGGCGTGGAGGTGTTGCCGGCCTCGTCGGTGGCGCGGGCGCTGAGCGTGTGCGCACCCGGCTGGTTGACCGCGACCGGCGCGGTGTAGGCCGCGTAGGGCGCGCCGTCGAGCGAGTATTCGACCGTGGCCACGCCGGAGCCCGCGTCGGTGGCGGCGACGGTGACCGTCGCGGTGCCGACATAGGCGCCCTCGTCGTTGCGCTCGCCGGCGACCGTGGCGGTCACCTCGGGCGCGGTGTTGTCCGGGTCGGGCGCGTCGACCACCGCGAACGCGACCGACTGCGGGCTGGCGGTGTTGCCGGCCTCGTCGGTGGCGCGGTATTGCACGGTGTGCTGGCCCGGGGTGCTGACCGTGACCGGCGCGGTGTAGGCCGTGAACGCACCGCCGTCGAGCGAGTATTCGACGGTGGCGACGCCGGACCCGGTGTCGGTGGCGGTCAGCGTGACGGTGGCGGTGCCCACGTAGGCGCCGTTCTCGTCCTGGTCACCGTCGACGGCCGCGGTCACGGTCGGTGGGGTGGTGTCCTCGTTGGGCTGCACCACGGTGAACTGCGTCGACCCGATCTCCGAGGTGTTGCCGGCCTCGTCGGTCGCGCGGAACCGCACCGTGTGCTGGCCGGGGCTGTTGACAGTGACCGGCGCCGAGTAGGTGCCGAACGGGCCGTCGTCGAGCGCGTATTCCACCCGGGCCACGCCCGAGCCGGCGTCGCTGGCGTTGACCGTCACCGTCGCCGCGCCGACGTAGTTGCCGTTGCCGTCGCGCTCCCCCGCGACCTGCGCCGACACGGTCGGCGCGGTGGTGTCGCCGCCGCCGCCGGTGACCACCAGCAGGCCGGTCATCTGCCCGTGCCCGGGGATCGAGCAGAAGTAGTGGTAGGTGCCCGGGGTCAGCACCACGTCGACCGTGTGCCGGCCCTGGCTGCCGTCCGACGGGTCGGCCACGATGTTGATGTTGACGTCGTTGTTGTAGCGGGGGTCACCGGTGTCGAAGGTCAGCGTGTGCTGCATCCCGGTGGTGTTGCCGGTCGCGGCGCTGTTCTCGAAGACGATGGTGGTGGGGCCCGCGACGGCGGTGGTCGGCACGGACGCGTAGGCCTGGAAGCTGTCGGCGGCCGTCCAGGTGAGCACCTGGGCCTGCAGCTGAGCCGGCGCTACGGCTCCGGCCGGGCTGGTGCCCGACAAGACTCCGGCCAGCACACCGCTGGCCAGCATGACGGTGACGGCGGCCAAGGCCGCCGACGGCCGGCTGAACCGACCCTCGCCGAGTCTGGCGAGCCAGCGCGTTCGCGTGCCACCTCGCACGGAACTGCGCCTGGAAAAAATGGGCATGTCCGGCATACCTTCCGCAAGTCGACCGACAGAGGACGTGGCAAGGCAGACCTCGCCCACCCGAGCTACGGGTCGGCGGTGTCTGATTGGGGGGCGGACGGGCCTGTAACGGCGGGCGAGGTGCACTGCTCACGGCGCCGTTCACATCGATGAAACAATGGGGTCTGGAGCCGACCCTAATCGCTGATCATCGACATGTCCATATCTTTCGATCGTCTAGAGCAGACTTTCATATTCGCCAGCAAAAGTCGGGGTGCCGCCGATCGTTAGCAACCGCTGGGGCGATTCATCGGACCTTCAACCTGGCACAATGGACTGATGAGCTCGCCCCTCGCGGCGTCGTTCCAGCACACCGGCGTCGCCGCCGCCTACGCACACCGCCCGCCCTACCCGGCCGCCGTCTTCGATCTGCTCGCCGATCTGGTCACCGGTTCGCCCCGCACGGTCCTCGATCTCGGTGCCGGCGAGGGCGCGCTGGCGCGCCCACTGGCGTCCCGGGTGGACCGGGTCGACGCGGTGGAGATCTCCGCCGCGATGGTGGCGGCCGGCCGCGCCCGCCCCGGCGGCGACCGGTCAAACCTGTTCTGGCACGTCACGGCCGTCGAGTCGCTGGCACTGCCGGGCCCATACGGGTTGGCCACGGCCGGCGCGAGCCTGCACTGGATGGACTGGCCGCAGACCTTCGCGGTGCTACGACGGGTGCTGGCACCGGGCGCGGTGCTGGCCGTCGTCGAGCAGTCCTACCACCGGCTGCCCTGGCACGACGGGTTGCTCGAGGTGATCGCCCGGCACTCCCGCAACCAGTCCTACGACCGCGGCTTCTCGCTCGTCGACGAGTTGGCCCGGCGCGGTCACTGGCGAATCATCGGACGACACGAGACCCCGCCGACGGAGTTCAGCCAGGCCGTCGGCGCCTATATCGAGCAGTTCCATTCAACATCGTCGCTGGCCAGGGAGCTGATGCCGGCAGCGGAGGCGCTCGCGTTCGACACGGCGGTCGAGGCCCTGGTGAGCGACTACCAACGCCCCGACGGCACGCTGGCGCTGCCGACGACCGCGACGGTCGTCTGGGGAACGCTATAGGTTCTCGGTGGCGAGCCGGGCGCCGAACGCGGTGAGGGCGGCCCCGGTCGCGGCGTCCATCGCCCGCCGCACCCGGCGGCGGCGCAGCACCCCGCGCACCCGGTGCAGGCCGGCGACGACCAGCAGTGAATAGAGCAGGCCGAGCGCGGCATGGGTCAGCGCGAACGCCAGCAGCACCACGACCGGCGTGCCCGGGCCGAGGAACTGCGGCAGCACCGCGAGGTAGAAGACCAGCACCTTCGGGTTGGTGATGTTGGACAGGAAGCCCTGCCGCCAGCCGGTCCAGGCGCTGCCGGCCGCACCGGTCGCGGTGCCGTCCAGCGACGCGTACTCGCCGCGCCAGGCCGAGCGGAACGACTGGGCCGCCAGGTAGAGCAGGTAGCCGATGCCGGCCCACTTGACCGCCGGGAAGAGCGGCTCGATGTGCACGATGACCGCCCCGAGGCCGGCCACCGCGAGCAGGCCTTGCACCACATTGGACGTTGCGATGCCGGCCGCGCTCCATTGGCCCTGCCGCAGGCCGCCGGCGAGGGTGCTGCGCACCGTCACCGCGAAGTCGGCGCCGGGAATGGCGATCAGGACGAGGGCGAACACCACGAAAGACAGGTAGGAACCCCAGTTCACCGGTCGACCTTAGTCCAGGCGTTGACGGCCAGGCGATGCGTCGTACCCACGTCGATGCCGCCGTTGGGGGTGACCAGCTGCGCCGCCGCGCCCTTCGCCGGCGCGACCGTCAGGTGTGCTCCGGTGATCGACTCACCGTCGGTCACCGTGTTGCGCCACAACACCCGCGCCCGGACCGTCTCGCCGGGCGCGACATCGATCGGCTCGGGTGGGCGGTCCCAGACATCCGGCGAGCTGACCGGCTCCGAGCCGGTGCCGACGGTGATCCCGATCGGCCGGCCGTATTCGTCGAGCATGGTGATGACCGGAAAGCCGTCGACGTGGTACGGCCGGTCGCCACAGTTGCGCAGCGTGATGCCGAAGGCCCGCAGACCCGACGCGGCCTCGACCTGGTCGCCACTGATCTCGAAGCCGTCGGGGCAGGTGGCGGCCGTCGGTCCCGGCGCGGATGGCGGCGGCCGCACGGGCGGCGGCGGTGGCGGCACGTCGCAGGCCGCCAGCAGCAGGAGGCCGGCGGCGAGCGACGCGACGCGGGTGGTGCGAGCGGTCATGCGAAGGTGTGCCCAGTCAGGTAGTCGGGGACGACGATCCGGGTCCGCGGCGCGACCCGCCGGATCTGCGTGATCATCGCAGCCAGCCGCTCGCGGTCGGCCGGCGCCACCGCCGGCGGGTTGGTCAGCGGCGTCTCGAAGTTGTCCCAGTGCACCGGGACGACGACGGCCGGCCGGCCCAGCGCTTCGAGCAGCCGCGGCACGTAGTCGTGGGTCGCCGTGCTCGAGGCCATCGCCACCATCGCGATGTCCGGCCGCATCCCCTCGACGTTGCGGGCGACGAAGTCGCTGGCGCCCATGAAGAACACCGCCGGCCCGTCGCGAACCGTGAGCAGGTAGGCGAGCGTGTCGCCCTCCGGAAGATCGGAGACCGTCGCCGGCCGCGGCGGCGGGCTGAGCCGCACGCCCGGGATGCCGATCGAGTAACCGGCGTTGCGGCTGTGCAGCGACCCGACCGCCTCGACGGTGTAGTCACCGAAGTCGAGCACCTCGCCGCCCTTGAGCGGGCCGAGTTGGGCCGCTGGGATGCCTGACGCGAGCCCGAGTTGGTAGGTGGTCATGGTGCCCAGCACCCGCGCGCCCGTGTTGGTCGCGATGTGCGGCACGTCGTTGAAGTGGTCCCAGTGCGAGTGCGTGACGAGAACGGTCTCCGGACGGCCGGTGTGCGCGTCGACGGTGGCGGTGTCGACGGTCAGCGGCGTCGCCGGGTTCATCCCGCCGTCGAAGAGCCCGGTCCTGTATCGGCTCAGGTAGGGGTCGACCAGCACCGTGCGGGCGCCGATGTCGATCCGCCAGCCGGCCGTGCCGAACCAGCGGAACGTGGCGGCGCCGGCCTTCCAGCGGCGCGGTGCGGCGTCGGCGGGGTTGGCTTCGGCGGCGTTGGCGCTGGCCAGTCCGGTCGCCCCCGCGGCGGCCAGCCCGGTCGCGGCGGCGGCGGTGCGCAGTAGGCCTCGGCGGTGCATTCGGGTGTCTGTCATGCGCAGCAGCCCATCATCAACAGGCCACCCACGTCCAAGACCAAGATCTTTACCATTCGATACGGGTACGCATATCAGCGCTGGTCGCGCAGCCTCTCGACGGCCGTCCGCGCCGCTTCCCCGATCGCCAGGTCGACGTCGATCCGGCGGGCCTCGGCACCCAGGCGGGCCAGGGCGAAGACCGACAGGGCGTAGCGGCCGCCGTCCGGATACTCGACGACGCCGGCCTCCATGTGCAGCCCCGGCAGCGTGCCGGTCTTGGCGGAGACGCGGACCTCCGGCGGGAAGCCCGACTGGATCCGGGTCCAGAAGATCTGCCGGGCCATCAGCCCGCGCACCATCGCGGTCGCGGCCGGCGGACCCGCCTCGTCCCGCCAGATCATCCCGAGCAGCCGGCTGACCTCACGCGGCGTGCTCGACGTGGTCCGGGCCGGGTCGAAGACGCTGAGCGCGCGGATCCGTTCCGGCGGCAGGGTCGGGAAGATCCTCACGAACTCGGCGTCGCCGGCGGCACCGACGTCGGCGTACATCGACTCGAGAAGCTCCCGCGGCCCGCCGATGACCCGCGTGCCGGTCAGCCCGAGCTCGGCCGCCAGCAGCGGCAGCACATCGGGCCCGACCCGGCGCATCAGCAGGTCGGCGGCGGTGTTGTCGGTGAAGGCCATCGCGAAGTAGGCCAGGTCACGCAGCGACAGCTCGGCGTCGTCGGCGCAGCCCGCGGTGCCCCAGCCACCGAGCCGGTCCGCGGCCCGCACGATGACCCGCTCGGTCGGGTCGAGCTGCCCGGCCACCGCCTGGCGGGCGAACTCGAGCACCAGCAGGATCTTGAAGATCGAGGCCAGCACCACCGGCTCGTCGGCCCGCAGCGCCAGCTCGGCCCCGCCGTCGATGTCGACGGCGTGTAGCTGCGCGTCGACCCCGACAGCGTCGAAGATCCCGGCGATCCGGCTCAGCGTTGGCACCTGTCGAGGCTACTGATATGCGAACACCTATCCTCGGGCGGATGGACCTGGCCCGGCACCTGCGGCAGTTCCTCGTCGTCGCCGAGGAGCTGCACTTCGGGCGCGCGGCGGAACGGCTCGGCATCGCCCAGCCGCCGCTGAGCCAGACCATCCAACGCCTCGAACGCGAGTTGGGCGTCGCGCTGTTCGACCGCTCCCGCCGGCAGGTCACGCTGACCGTCGCCGGCCGCCTGCTGACCGCCGAGGCGGCCGCGCTGCTGGCCGCCGAGGAGCGGGTCCGGGTGGTGATGCGCAAGGTCCGCGACGGCCAGCTCGGCACCCTGCGCGCGGGCGTGCCACCGGAACTACTGGCGGTCACGTTGCAGGCACTGCTGGCCGGTCTCGCCGACCGGGCGCCGGGCCTCGACGTCGACCTGCACGAGCTGACCAGCGCCGAACAGCTCCGGCTGCTGGCCGAGGCGCGGCTCGACGTCGGGCTGGTGCACCATCCGGTCGACCTGTCCGACGGCCTGCGCGCTGGCCCGGTGGTTGGGGTGCGGCTGGGCGTGATGCTGCCGCGGACGGCCGCGCTGGCCCAGCTCCGCGAGCTCGACCTGGCCGACCTGACCGGCCACGACCTGGCCATCTTCCCGCGGGCGACGGCGCCGGCCTGGTATGACGAGATCCTCGACCGCTGCCGCCAGGGTGGCTTCACCCCGCGCCGGGTCCGGCACGCCCACAACCCGGACTTCCTGCTGGGCCTGGTGCTGGGCCGCCAGTGCGTGGCCTTCGAACCGGAGACGACCGCCCGCCGTGAGCCGCGGGTGGCCTGGCGCCCGCTCGCCGGGCCGGCCCTCGACCGCCGAACGTCGGCGATCTGGCCGGACCGCGCGCCTCACCCGGCGGTCGAGACCTTCGGCACGGTCGCCGCCAGCATCCTGGCCGGTCCCACGCCGTCGCCCCGCCCGGCAACCGCACCGCAACCCTGGTCCGTCGTCTACGACCCACCGCCGCCACGCAGGTGACGCGGGGCTGGCCGATCGACCGTGTTCGGAGGGGCCCGCGCGGGTTGCCTTTGGCCGCGCGGCAGGACACGCCCCTGCCAGGCGTGTCGCCGGCGGGCCAGGGTGTCCGTTCGGGCGCCTACCCCCTGCCGGGCCCGTAGCTAGCGGACTAGTTGTCGATCACCAGGCGGGCGGCGAGGCCGGCGAAGACCGCGGCGGAGATCCGTTCCATCCGGCGGCGGAAGCCGGGTCGGGCGGCGACTTTCTCGGCCAGCGTGCCGGAGAGCAGGCCGGCGGTGCCGTCGACCGACAGGCCGACCACGATGAAGACCAGACCGAGCAGCAGGAGTTGGGTGGTGACCGGCCAGGCGGCCGGGCCGGTGCCGACGAACTGCGGCACGAACGCGAGATAGAACAGGATCACCTTGGGGTTGGCCAGGTTGGTCAGCGTCGCCATCAGGTAGGCCAGGCGGCCGGGCCGGTGCCGACGAACTGCGGCACGAACGCGAGATAGAACAGGATCACCTTGGGGTTGGCCAGGTTGGTCAGCGTCGCCATCAGGTAGGTGCGGCGCAGCGACCGGCGGGCCGGCGGCGCGGTCGGCTCGAGCGCGGCGCGGCTGTTGCGCCAGGTCATCACGGCCAGGTAGAGCAGGAACACGGCGCCGGCGAGGCGCACCACGGTCAGCGCCTGCGGTGCCGCGCGGATCAGCGCGCCGAGGCCGAACGCCGCGGCTGCCGTGTGGATGGCCAGCCCGGTCGACATGCCGAGGGCGGCGAGCACCCCGGCCCGGCGGCCGCCGGCGACCCCGTTGGCGACGACGAACAACAGGTCGGGCCCGGGCGCGAGGGAGAGCAGCGCGCTCGCGACGACGAACGCGAGCAGGAGGTGAGTGTCCACCTCGGAAAATATAGCCGCGGGTGTATCAACCGCGACCGTTAGTGTGTCTGTGGGTCGACAACGGACGTTCGGGCCACGGGAGGAGGGGGTCATGCGCGACGATCCCACCGTCGTCGGGCTGGTCGAGCTGGCCAGGCACGGCGACGCCGGGGCCTGGAACGACCTGGTCGACCGCTACGCGCCGCTGGTGTGGGCGATCTGCCGGCGCTACGGGCTCGGCGGTGCCGATGCCGAAGACGTCGCCGCCTGTGTCTGGCTGCGCCTGGTCGAGCGCCTCGACACGATCCGCGAGCCGGCCGCGCTGCCGGGCTGGCTCGCCACCACCGTGCGCCGGGAGTGCCTGGCCCTGCTGCGTTCCCGGCGGCGGCAGGTGCTGGTCGGCGACGAGTCCGGCCTCGACACGGTCGACGACCCCGCGTTCGAGGAACTGCTGGTGACGCAGGAGCAGCACATCGCGCTGCGGGCCGCGTTCGACAACCTGCCCGAGCACTGCCGGCGGCTGCTCACCCTGCTGTTCGACGATCCGCCGGCGCCCTACGCCGAGATCAGCAGCAGCACCGGCACCCCGGTCGGCGCCATCGGGCCGACCCGCCGCCGCTGCCTCGACAAGCTGCGGAGCGACCCGGTGCTGGCCGCGGTCGCCGGAGCGGAGCAGCCATGAACGACGACGAGATCCTGGCCGCCCTCGCCGCGGCCCGGCACTCCGCCGCCGACGTGCCCGAGCGGATCCGCGAGATCGGCCGGTCGGCGTTCGCCTGGCGCACGGTCGACGCCGAGTTGGCCGCGCTCACCCCTGACCCGGCGGTCGGTGCCCGAGCCGAACCGGCTGCGGTGCGGGCACTGACCTTCGCCGCCCGCGACCTCACGATCGAGGTCGAGGTCACCGACGACGCGTTGCACGGTCAGGTCGTGCCGCCCCAGCGCGGCGAGATCGAGCTACGCGACCGCTCGGGGGTGGTGGCGGTCGCGCAGGTCGACGACGTCGGCTGGTTCGTGCTCGGCCCGGTGCCGCGCGGCATGTTCCGGCTGCACCTGCGCGCCGGAGACGCCGTCGTGGTCACCGAGTGGATCACGATCT
This sequence comes from Asanoa ferruginea, assembly GCF_003387075.1. Lineage (NCBI taxonomy): Bacteria > Bacillati > Actinomycetota > Actinomycetes > Micromonosporales > Micromonosporaceae > Asanoa > Asanoa ferruginea. The sequence goes on along the minus strand of NZ_QUMQ01000001.1, from coordinate 6,881,973 downwards.
AGGCCCCTAGGCGACGTCCCGGCAGAGCACGTCGTCGATCGTTTCCCGCCGCACCACGACGCGGGCCACGCCGTCGCGCACCGCGATCAGCGGCGGGCGCCCGACCAGGTTGTAGTTGGACGCCAGCGGCAGGTGGTAGGCACCCGCGCCGGGGGCGGCGAGCAGATCGCCGGGGCGCAGGTCGGCCGGCAGTGGCACCGACCGGGCGAGCACGTCGCCGGCCTCGTCATGGCGGCCGACGATCGTGCTCGACACCGCCGGGCCGTCGCCGGCCCGGCCCAGCAGGACGGCCGTATACCGGGCTCCGTAGAGAGCTGGCCGGGGGTTGTCGCTCAGCCCTCCGTCGATGGCGACGAGTTGGGTGCCCTCCGGCTCGCGGCGAACCGCCACGACCCGGTACAGGGCCACCCCGGCCCGGGCGACAACCGCCCGGCCCGGTGTCACCACGAGCTCCGGTTCCGGCACGCCCTGGCGTTCGCAAGCCAGGCCCAGGACCGCCCGGGCCCGGCCTGCGAACGCGGCGACAGCGAAGGGGGATTCGCCGTCCACGGCGGGGGCGGCGTGACCCCCACCGATGTTGATCTCCCGGACCAGGATTCCCTTGGTACGGGCAAGATGCCCGGCCACCTGGACCAGTCGCTGGATCGCCCGCTCGTAGCCGCCGAACCGGCTGATCTGCGAGCCGACGTAACAGTCCAGGCCGACCAGTTCCAGCTTCGGCTGGGCGACGATCCGCTTGACCAGGTCGTCGAAGGCCTCGCTGGGCGCCGCGACACCGAACCGGTCGGCGTCGCACGGCGCGGGGATACCCGCGACGCCGTCGAAGACGTTGTCGTGCGGCGGGAGCACCCGGATCAGCACCCGCTGCTTCCGCGTCGCGATCGCGGCGAGCCGGGTCACCTCCGAGGCCGACTCGATGACCACCCGGCCGACGCCGTAGTCGAGCGCGGCCTGGAGGTCAGCGGGGGTCTTGGCGTCGCCGTGCAGGATGATCCGCTCGGCCGGAAAGCCCACCGCGGCGGCGACCGAGAGCTGTCCCTCGGAGTAGACGCTGAGCCCGAGCCCCTCCTCCTGCACCCATCGCAGCACCGCCCGGCTGGTCAGCGCCTTGGCCGCGTACACCACGTTGCCCTTGCCGAAGGCCGCGCCGTACTCCCGGCAGTGTTCCCGAACCTCTCCCTCGTCAATGACGTACGCCGGTGTTCCGTATTGCTCCGCGAGGTCGGCGAGGTCGACCCCGCCGATCGTGATCGCGCCGTGCCCGGTGTGACGGGTGGACGCCGGCCAGATCTCAGTGCAGAGCCGCTGCGGTGGCAACGACGTGCGTAGTGACGGGATGAGATCCGAGAGGCTCATGCCAGCTCCTTGATCGATGCAGGTCGAACGGGCGCAGCACCAGATGGGTCAGGGTGCGCCCGGCCCCGGCGTGGTGCCGGAGCCCGCGGACCAGGCCGTCGAGGGCCGCCATGTCCTGGCACCGCACCCGGACGACGGCATCACTATCGGCGGCGACCCACCAGGCATCGACCACCTCCGGCCGACGTGCCAGGTAGGCCTCCAGGCAGGGCGCGTCCTTGGTGTGGTTGAGCCACACCAGGACCACCGCTTCGACCTCTCCGCTCATGCATTGATCGTGAACCCGCCCGGAGCGCCCGCGACGTTCCTTGACGCGGTCGATACGCCGCGGACCCCGCATCTGACTCGTCCTTGACGCCGACCCCGATAACCCGGTGCTGGCGGGGCGGATGCGACAGCAGCGGCGGGGTGACGACGGTTGTTCGTCACCCCGCGTACGCGCTACCGCGCGTTGGTGCCCAGGGCGGCGTCAGCGGCTTCGATCTCCTTGCGGAACCTGGCGTGCGACCAGGTCTTCTCGTCGCCGACGTTGATCCGGGCCCAGATGCCTTTGGCCGGGCCGATCGCTGTCTGCCGCGGCAGCCGGCGCAGCACCTCGTTGGGCGCGGTGCCGTTGAAGTTCGTGCTCAGGACCACGATGGACCGGTCGGTTACCGCCACGATGCGGCGGCGGAGCAGGGTCTGGCCGAGCAGACCGGCGAAGGCGCTCGCCCACGGGGTGACGCCGGACTGGGCAAGGAAGATCTGCTGGATCTGTTCGCCGGGGAGCAGGGGCTGGGTCCGCTCGATGAGCTTGTCGCGCAGGGCCATCTACGTCATACCTCTCTTGATCATGAGATCAACCGCCCAGCAGTCTAGGAATGCGCGCCCGTCGCGGCTGCCCCGGAAGCGGGGCTCGGCCCGATCGGCTCCCCTGCTGCACCCGAACGGACCGCGCGCTAGGCGCGGCTGCGCGGGACGACCAGCCCCGTTTCATACGCGGCGACCACCGCCTGGGTGCGGTCGCGCAGGCCGAGCTTCGTGAGCATCCGGCTGACGTGGGTCTTGACCGTCTCCTCCGTGACCACCAGGCGGGCGGCGATCTCCGGGTTGGACAGACCCTCGGCCACCAGGCGCAACACCTGGGTCTCCCGCGGGGTCAGCGCCGACAGCGCCGCCGGGTCGGGTGCCGATGGACGGTGTTGGCGGGCGAACTCGCTGATCAGCCGGCGGGTCACGGTCGGCGCGAGCAGGGCCTCCCCCGCCGCGACCACCCGAACCGCGTCGAACAGCGACTCCGCGCGCACGTCCTTGAGCAGGAAGCCGCTGGCGCCCGCGCGGATCGCGTCGTAGACGTATTCGTCGAGGTCGAACGTGGTCAGGATGAGCACCCGCGGGTGTGCCGGCGACGCGGTCAGCAGCCGGGTCGCCTCGATGCCGTCGACGCCGGGCATCCGCACGTCCATCAGCACCACGTCGGGCGTCGTGGCCGCGCAGACCTTCACCGCCTCGGCGCCGTCGGCGGCCGTGCCGACCACGGTGATGTCGGGCTGGGTGGCCAGCAGGCCGGCGAACCCGCCGCGCACCACCTCGTGGTCGTCGGCCACCACCACGCGGATCATCGGTCCTCCTGGGCTGAGGTGGGCAGCGTGGCCTCGACGACGAAGCCGCCGGCGGCGGCACCGCCGGATCCGGTACGCAGTTCTCCGCCGACGGCCGCGGCCCGCTCGCGCATCCCGGACAGGCCGTGCCCGCCGCCAGAGCCGGGCGGCGGACCAGGGCCGTTGTCGCGGATCCGCAGGCACAGCGCGTCCGGACGATAGGTGATCTCGACGTCGACCGCCGCGCCGGGTGCGTGCCGGCGGGCGTTGGTCAGCGCCTCCTGCACGATCCGGTAGGCGGCCAACTCCACGCCCGGGTCCAGCGGCACCGGCGCACCGCTCAGGATCAGCCGGGTGCCCGCGCCGGACGCGTCGCGGGCCTCGTCGAGCAACTCGGTCAACTCGCGCACGCCGGGCTGTGGGCGCCGGTCCGGGACACCGACGTCGGCATCGGAACGGAGGACCCCCAGCAGGCGGCGCATCTCGGTGAGCGCGGCGCGAGCCGTACCCCCGATGGCCAGAAATCTCTGTGCGCCCGCCTCCGGCAACCCCGCGGTCGTCAGCCGCGCGTTCTCCGCCTGCACCGAGATCATCGAGATGTGGTGTGCCACCACGTCGTGCAACTCCCGGGCGATCCGGGCCCGCTCGCCGCGCGCGGTGTGCTCGACCAGCGTCCCGGCGAACGCGTCCTGGGCCGCCAGGTGTGCGGCGTCGGCCCGGCTGACCCGACGCGCGGCGCCGGCCAGCACGCACATCGGCAACAGGCCGGCCAGCACCACCGCGGCCGGGAAGAAGAACGCCAGCACCAGGTAGGGCAGGCCGAGCGGCACCGCCACCCCGAGCGCACCCCGGCGGCCGACCAGGTAGCCGGCCACGAGTTGGGCCAGCAGGCCGGTCACGATCGCCAGCCGGAAGCCGGCCAGCGAGAGCACCGACGCGGCGGTGATCAGCAGCGCGCCGGCGGTCGGGTTGCGCAACGCCAGCGGCGCCGTCGACGCCACCGCGAGCGCGCCGACCACCACCAGGAACTGCGTGGTGACGTCTGACGACGCGGAGCGGGCCAGCACCTCGACGAGCGCGGCCACCGCCAGCACGGCGGCGGCCGCGCGCCGGGTCGCGGGCGGGGTCACGCTGCCATTCTCGCCGCCGGCCGGCGCGGGGTCGTCCCTCGCACCAGGGATGCGCCTGCCCCTCCCGCCAGGGATGCCGAAAATGGCTCCCACGCGGGACGACCCGGAGCGCCCCAGTTCGTAGCGTGACGTGTCATGGAAGCCACCATCGAGGTCACCGACCTGCGCAAGACGTACGGGTCGACCGTGGCGCTGGACGGGATGACGTTCACCGTCACCCCGGGCCGGGTTACCGCGTTCGTCGGGCCCAACGGCGCCGGCAAGTCCACGACCATGCGTGTCGTCCTCGGTCTCGACCGGGTCGACGCGGGCACCGCGCTCATCGGGGGCCGGCCGTACCGCAGCCTGCGCACGCCGCTGCGGCACGTCGGCGCGTTGCTCGACGCATCCGCCCTGCATCCGTCCCGCAGCGGCCGCGACCACCTGCTCTGGCAGGCGCATTCGCAGCGGCTCGGCGGCAAGCGGGTCGACGAGGTGCTCCGGCTGACCGGGCTGGCCGACGTCGGCCGGCGTTCGGCGGGCGGCTACTCGCTCGGCATGCGGCAGCGGCTGGGGGTCGCCGGCGCGCTGCTCGGCGACCCGCCGGTGCTGATGCTCGACGAGCCGTTCAACGGGCTCGACCCGGAGGGGATCCGGTGGATGCGCGGCTTCCTGCGCGCGCTCGCCGCCGAGGGTCGCGCCGTGCTGGTCTCCAGCCACCTGATGAGCGAGTTGCAGGACACCGCCGGCCACCTGGTCGTGGTCGGCCGCGGCCGGGTGGTCGCCGACACGAGCGTCGCCGACCTGATCGCGGCGGCCTCGGGCGACCGGGTCACCGTGCGGACCGCCGCCCGGACCGAGGCGATGACCGCGCTGGCCCGCGAGGGCGCCACCGTCGCGGTGACCGAGCGCGACACCCTGACCGTCGACGGGCTCCCCGCCGACCGGGTGGTGACGGTGCTCAGCGGGGCCGGCGTCCCGTTCTCGGAAGTGGCCGCGCACCGGGCAACGCTGGAAGAGGCATACATGGACCTGACCCGCGACGCCGTCGAGTTCCGCGCCGAGCCGACGGAGGTCGCGCGATGAGCGGGTTCGTCGGGCTCCTGCATGCCGAGCTGACCAAGTTCCGGTCGGTCCGCGGCTGGGTGATCGGCTGCGGGCTCGCCGTCTTCCTGATGCTGCTGTTCGCGGGGCTGGCGGGTGCCGGCAGCAGCCACACCGGCGGAGGTCCCGGTCGCGGCAAGGCACCGGTCGGGCCGGACGGCCTTCCGGTGCTCGACGGGCTCACCCTCGTGCACCAGCCGCTCGACGGCGACGGCACGCTGACCGTGCGGGTCGCGTCGCTGATCGGCTCCGAACCACCAACGGGCGCGCCCGAAGGCGCCGCGCCCACCGCGCCGGACCGGCCGGCGGCGCCGGCGCCGGGACCGGCCGAGCCATGGGCCAAGGCGGGCCTGATCGTGAAGTCGAGCACCACGCCCGGTTCGGCCTACGCGGCGGTCATGGTGACCGGTGGGCACGGGGTACGCATGCAGCACGACTACATCCACGACAAGGCGGGGCCGGCCGACGCGCGCTGGCTGCGGCTGGTGCGAACGGGCGGGACGGTCACCGGGTACGCGTCGGCCGACGGCACCGCCTGGACCGAGGTCGGCACCGCGTCGCTCGCGGCCGGCGACGCGACCGCCGGGATCTTCGTCGCCACGCCCGGGCACGAGGAGTTCGAACAGTTTCTCGGCGGCTCCAGCAGCATGGGCGGCAAGGTCATCGCGACGGGCACGTTCGACAACCTCGCGATCAGCGGCGGCCGTCCGGGTGCCGACTGGGTGACGGCCGACGTCTCCAGCGCCAGCGACCCGCAGGCGCCGCCGGTGGTCTCCACCCGCACCGGCGACACGTTCACCGTGCAGGGTTCCGGCGACGTCGCGCCGACCACCGGCGCTCCGGGGCCGAAGCTCGAGCAGACGCTGGTCGGCAGCTTCGCGGCGCTGACCGTCGTGGCGGTGCTCGGGGTCCTGTTCATCACCACCGAATACCGGCGCGGCCTGGTCCGCGTCACGTTCACCACCACACCGGGCCGGATCCGGGTGCTCGCGGCCAAGGCGGTCGTGCTCGGCGCGATCACGTTCGTCGTCGGCCTGATCGCCTCGACCGGCGCCCTGCTGTTCGGCAAGGCGATCCTCGGCGGCGACGGCTATCCGGCGCCGATCGGCACGCAGGTGCGCCTGGTGGTCGGCACCGCCGCCCTGCTCGCCGTGGCGGCGGTCTTCGCCCTCGCGATCGGCACCATCCTGCGGCGGGGCGCCGGAGCGGTGGCGGCCGTCGTCGTGCTCATCACGCTGCCCTACATCCTGTCGGTGGCGGCGGTGCTGCCGGCCGTACCCGCGCAATGGGTGTTGCGGTTGACCCCCGCCGCGGCGTTCGCGGTGCAGCAGACACTGCACGTGTGGCCGCAGGTCTATCAGGCCTACACGCCGGCGTTCGGCTATTTCCCGCTGTCGCCGTGGGGCGGTTTCGCGGTGCTCTGCGGCTGGACGGTGGCCGCGCTCGCGATCGCCGCCGTGCTGCTGCGCCGGAGGGACGCATGACCGCCGCGTTGCACGCCGAGTGGACCAAACTGCGCACGGTGGCCGGCCCGTTGTGGCTGGTGATCGGGGCGGCGGTGCTGACGGTTTCGCTGAGCGCGGCGGCGGTTGGCGCGGCGAAGTGCCCGGCGGCGGGGTGCGGCCAGGACGCGGTCCGGACCACCCTGACGGGCGTCCAACTCGGCCAGGCGATCGTCGCGGTGCTCGCGGTGCTGGTGATCGGCGACGAATACCGCCACGGCCTGATCCGCACCACGCTCGCGGCGGTGCCGTCGCGGGTGACGCTCCTGGCCGCGAAGGGCGTGGTGGTCGCCGGCGCGACCCTGGCGGCGGCGATCCCGGGGGTGCTCGGCGCCTACCTGGCCGGGCGGCTGATCCTGCCCGGTCGCGGGTTCACCGCCGCGCACGGCTATCCCCCGCTGTCGCTGACCGACGGGGCGACACTGCGGGCGGTGTTCGGCTCGGTGCTGTATCTGAACCTGGTCGCTTTGTTGAGCCTGGGCCTGGCGGCGGCGGTACGCGACGCACCCACCGGGGTGGGCGTCGTGCTCGCGGTGCTCTATCTGGCGCCGGTGCTGATCACGGTCGTCTCGGACCCGGACTGGGAGAAGCGGTTGCGGCAGCTCACCCCGAGCGACGCCGGGTTGTCGATCCAGCACACGGTCGGCGTCGCGGACCTGCCGATCGGGCCGTGGGCCGGGCTCGGAGTGCTGGCCCTCTGGGCGGCGGGGGCGCTCCTGCTGGGTGGGGCGCTGCTCCGCCTACGCGACGCGTAGTTCGCGTTCGCGTCCGCGGGCCGGAGCGGGCCTGGCTCCGGTGCGCGGCAGTGAGCGCTTGCGGCTGGCTAGCGGATGCGGAGCTTGCGGCCCGGCCGGCGGCGTTCGCGGTAGAGGAGACCGGCGCCCAGGGCAAGCAACGCGACGCCGGCCGTCGCCAGCGGCGTGTTCAGGGCGTCGCCCGTGGTGGCCAGCGCCTGCGGCGCGTCGGGCGGGCCGCCCGGGCCGACCCGGAAGCTGCGCAGCGGCGTCGTCTCGGCGGCCCCGTTGGCGCTGGTGCCGGCGGCGTTCAGCGTCCAACTGCCGGGCGCGAGCCCACTCAGCGCACACGACCAGGTCCCCGCATCGCCGACCGCCGCGTCGCAGGACGCCACGTCGATGCTCGGGCCGCTGCCGGCGGCCGCGGTGACGGTCACGGTGGTGCCGGGCCGGGCGGCGCGGCCGGAGACCAGAAGGTCGGCGCCCGACGCGGTCGCACCGCCGACCGGCGTGGTGATGTCGACCGCGGAAGCCGCGCCCCCGGCCAGCCCGAGCGCGAGTGCGGCGGCGCCGAGGCCGACCGCCGTACGCAGGAGAATCATGTGTTGGGCACCTCTCCCGGGAGGTTGGCGGCGTCCTGGAGCGCCGCGGTCACGACGAGCCGCCGGTCGTTGTCCCATTTCGGTTCGCAGGTGGTGAGCGTGAGTGCCGCGGCGGTGGCCCGTTCGCGCGGCGAACCCGGCACGGGCGCGAGCACCTCGACCGCGGTCGGCGCGACCACCCGCGAACCGGTGACGGCGTAGGTGAAGGTGCGCGGCCCGTACTCGACGATCACCTCGTCGCCGGGCGCCAGCCGGTCGAGGTCCCAGAACAGCCCTTTGCTGCGGTGCCCGGCGACGGCGAAGTTGCCGACCTGGCCGGGCAGCGCGGTCTGCGGGTAGTGGCCGGGCGCGTCCGCGATCTCCGCCGGGTCGACGCCTTCCACGACCGCCCAGTGCAGGCCCAGCTTCGGGATGACGAGTCGGGCGAAGGGTGCGCCGATCGCCGGCCGGGTGACGGTCGTCGGCAAGCGCGCGTCGAGGGCCCGCTGGGTGGCCGCGAGGTCGGGAGCGCGCCAGGTCGGCGGCGCGCCGGCCAGGGCGAGCAGGACCAGCCCGGCGCCCACCACGGCGCTGCCTGTCCACCGGCGGGCGATCACACAATGGACGATAGGCACGAACGGCGTTCAACCGGGCCAGAATGCCGATACCGGGCATCGGTCCGCCGACCCGGCAGGCGAATCTGAACGTTCGGCTACCTCGCCGGGGCAGCCGAGATCATCGATGTCCGCGTACGGTGTGGATCTTTGTCACCTTCGAAAACGGGGACCACATCATGGATGTCAGCGACAGCACCTTCAACGCGTACGTCATCGCGCTCGCGGTGTCCGGCGTGATCCAGCTCGTCATCGCCGGGGTGGGCTTCGGCGCCGGCAAGGGCATGCGGGTCCTGAGCGGCCTGTTCGGCGTCGGCTTCCTGGCGTACGCGTTCTACCTCGCCTTCATCTTCGACGGCGGCGAGTTCCGGATGTTCGTCTATGCGTTCATCGCGCCGATCCTGTTCATCGTCCAGCTCGTCCGCGCGCGCGGTGAGCGGGCGAAGCAGGCGGCCTGATCCGACCGCGGCCGGCGCGCGTCCCAACCGGACGTGCGCCGGGCTCCGGTCAGCGCAGCGCCGACCGCGGCGTCGGCGCGAGGCGCAACAACGTGACGGGACCGCCGACGGCCTCGGCCCGCGCGGCGAAGGCGTCGAGGTCGGCCGCGGAGTCGAGGCGGGCGAACCAGACGAACAGGTCCTCCCCCTCGCGCACCGGCAGGGCCGGGAAGGTGTTCGGCTCGTGGATGGTCTGACAGGTGCCGAGCACGGCGGCACCGAGCCGGGGGCGCACCTCGCGGGCGAAGTGGTCGGCATAGTCGGCCACCGCGTCGCCCTCGAGCGCGTGCAGCCCGGCGACGAACACACTGGCGGACGGGACGGCAGCGTCGCGCGGCGCGTACCCGATGAAGGGTTGGATCGCCCGCATGAGCAGCACGTTGTCGGAATCGATCATGGTGGCGTTGGCGGCGTCGCGGTGTTGCTTCCAGACCGGGCCGGAGTAGAACGCGGTGAGGGCGGTCTGGCGGTCGGTCATCGACGGGAACTCGCGTAGCCAGACAAACCGGTCGTCACGGTCGAGATCGCGGAACTGCCCGACGATCCGGGCGCCGTCGGCCTCCTGCGACTCGACGAGGTGCTCGTCGAAGAGGGCAACCAGCGTGTCCCGCCCACCCGGCACGAGGGTGTATTGCCGAAGCTCCACAATCGTCACGCCGATGACCGTAGTCCCTTGATCATTCGGGCCAGTTCCAGGCCCAGGAACAGCAGGGGTACGACCAACCAGAGCTGCCGCACCGAGTAGTAGCGCAGCGTCGCCGGCAGGTCGACGCCGGTCAGTTCGCGTTCGAGCGCGCCCGGGGCGACCAGGGTCAGGGCGTGCACCGCGAGCGGCAGGTAGTTGAGGCCGGCACCGAGCACCCAGACGCCGAACACGACCGGTCCCGGTGGGCCGCCGCGCAGGATCAGGTAGAGGCCGAGGGCCAGACCACCGACCAGCCCGAGCAGGAACTCGCCCAGGATCAGCCAGCGGCGCCAGGCCACGCCGATCGAGCCGTACATGTCGACGGCGGCGAGCTGGCGAACGTTCACGCCCGATCCTCCGTCCACTATGGTTATCGACCGGTCGTGCTGAAGTGTTGGTAGTCCGGGTTGGCGCCGCCGACGTTCCATTTCCAGCCTACTGCCGCGAACGCCTTGACCAGGACGCCGCCCTTGACGGCCATGCCGGGTCGGTAGGGCGAGCGGTCGACGAACGGTCGCCCCTGCGGTGGCAGGACCTCGTCATTGAAGAGGTACGGGTTCTCCACCGGGTTGATGTCGATCGCTTTCCCGTACGCGTGCACCGACCACGACGGTTTGCCCGACGAGACGGCGTTCCGGCAGTTGAACGCCGACGTGTTGTCGGCCGCCATCGACTTGTCGTCGCTGCCGCCGTAGGCGGAGACCGGCTCCAGCCCGCGGATCGGGAAACGCTTCGCGAACAGCGTGCGGAACACCTTCGTCACGTCGGCGGCCACGGTGCGGTGCACGACGATCGTGCCGGTGTGCGGCTGGTCGTCGAAGCCCCAGTAGCTCAGCCGCACCTGGCGCAGGTCGGCCGGGCCGACCGGGCAGCCGGCGTGCCAGCTCGCGCCCAGCTCGGCGGCCGTGACCGGGCTGGTCCTGGCGGCGAAGACAGCGGCGGCTTCCGCGCTCGCGGACGGCGATGGGCTGGCCGACGGAGCCGGCGGCGGCGACCACGTCACGGGTTCGGCCGGTCGCGCACCGCAACCGGCGAGAGCGAGGGTCACCGCCAGCACGAGGAGCCGGTAGGGTTTCGACCGCAGCATCGTCCATACGATACGGATCGGATTTACGTGAGCGCAGTGCGGCGGTCGGCCGTGGCCCTCCTGGCAGTCTTCGCCCTCGCGGCCTGTGCCCAGCCGGTCACCGGCGACCAGGTCGACGGGCAGCCGGCGGCCGCAGCCACCGACGGCGTGGCCCGCGAGCAACTCGCCCGCCGGGCCGACCTCGCACCGACGCCGCACGCGACGCGCCTCGCGCGGCCGACCCAGAAGCCGACGACCAAGGCGACCTCGCCGAGCAACGACGCGGCGCGGCTGCGCACCCTGCCGAGCACCACCAAGCAGGTGATCGTCGTCAAGGCCAACGGCTACGGCACGAGCACCGGCACGCTCCAGGCGTTCGCCAAACAGGGCAACACGTGGAAACCGGCGTTCGCGGCGATGCCGGCGCGGTTGGGCACCAAGGGTTTCAAGGACAGCAAGGTCGAGGGCGACCTCACGACCCCGACCGGCGTCTACTCGTTCGGCGGCACGATGTATGGCATCGCGGCCAACCCCGGCGTCAAGTTCGGCTACCACCGCTTGGTGGAAAACGACTGGTGGAACGAGAATCCGGCGACCGCCGGCTACAACTCGTTCTTCCACGGTGCCAACCCGGGCGGCGCGAGCGAGGCGCTGTGGACGGTCAACCCGCAATACCGCTACTTCGCCGTGATCAACTACAACACGCCGGTCAAGAAGGCGACCCCGCCTCGCGGCAGCGGCATCTTCCTGCACGTGATGGTCCCGGGCCATTCGACCGCCGGCTGCGTCTCGCTGGCCGAGTCCGATCTGGTCAAGGTGCTGCGCTGGCTCGACCCGGCGGCCAAGCCACGGATCGTGATGGCACCGGCAGCGGAGCTCGACCGCTACTAGGTCACTCTCAGCGAACTGTCAGCTTCGCCTGGTAGGGTCGCCCGGCACGGCCGCATTCTCCGATGTGGAGCAATCGCCGAGAAGTGTTGTGCCGCAAGGGCTCCGCTTGATTCAGAGCATGCGACCGACTCTCATTTCGACACCAGGAGATACGACACGTGGTCTTCAAGAAGATGTTGGGCGCCCTCGGGGTCGGCGGGCCCAGCGTCGACACGGTCCTGTCCAATCCCAACACCCGCCCCGGTCTGCCGCTGAGTGGCCAGGTCAACCTCACCGGTGGCACCAGCGACGTCGAGCTCGCACACATCACGGTCGGCCTGGTCACCCGCGTCGAGGTGGATGCCGGCGGCGGCGACCACGCCGCGCTGGGCGAGTTCCACCGCGCCGCCGTCGCGGGCCGCACCCGGCTCGCGGCCGGCCAGCAACTGTCCATCCCGTTCCAGGTCGACATGCCGTGGGAAACCCCGGTCACCGACGTCTTCGGGCAGCGGCTGCACGGTATGACGATGGGGCTGCGCACCGAGGTGGCGATCGACCGCGCGGTCGACAAGGGCGACCTCGACCCGATCGCGGTGCACCCGTTGCCGGTGCACGAGCGCATCCTCGAAGCGTTCAGTGGGCTCGGCTTCCGGTTCAAGACCGCCGACCTGGAGTATGGCCGGATCCACGGCGTGCACCAGACGCTCCCGTTCTACCAGGCGATCGAGTTCTGGCCGGCGCCGCAATACGGGCACGGCATCGCCGAGGTCGAGCTGACCTTCGTCACCAACCCGCACACGGTCGAGGTGGTGCTCGAGTTCGACAAGCGCGGCGGCATGTTCACCGGCGGCCACGACGCCTACGGCCGCTACACGGTGCCACACTCACACGCCGAAACGGCCAACTGGGCCCAGGTCGTCGACGGCTGGGTCCGGCAGGCGCTCGACCAGCGCCAGTCGTTCTACGCCAGCCACGGCGGCGGCCACCACGACATGCCCGGCCAGCACGGCATGGCCGGTCACGGCCACGGTCATCGCGGCGGCGGGATGGGTGGCGTCGTCGCGGGCGCGGCCCTCGGCGTGGCCGGCGGCCTGGTCGCGGGCGAGATCATCGAAGAGGCCTTCGAAGACGACGGCGGCGACTTCGGAGATTTCGGAGAATAACCGGATCCGCGGGGGCGGCCCGGTGCGGGCCGCCCCCGCTCCGGCTCGCCGGCGGCGCCGGCGGGCGGCCAAGCCGGCGGGCGGCCAAGCCGGCGGGCGGCCAAGCCGGCGGGCGGCCAAGCCGGCGGGCGGCCAAGCCGGCGGGCGGCCAAGCCGGCGGGCGGCCAAGCCGGAAGCGGCTGGCCGAGCCGGCAGAGCCGGCGCCCATCCGCGCCAGCCTCAGCCCAGTCCGAGCTCCCGCACCGCCCACTCGCGCATCTCGACCTTGCGGACCTTGCCGCTGATCGTCATCGGGAACGACTCGACCACCCGCACGTAGCGCGGCACCTTGTAGTGGGCCAGCTGCCCCTGGCAGAACTCGCGCACCTCGTCGATCGTCAGGTTCTCCCCCGGGTCGCGCAGGGTCACGCAGGCCATGACGGCCTCGCCGTATTTCTCGTCGGGCACTCCGATCACCTGCACGTCGGAGACCTTCGGATGGCGGTAGAGGAACTCCTCGATCTCGCGCGGATAGACGTTCTCGCCGCCGCGGATGATCAGGTCCTTGATCCGGCCCACGATGTTGACGTAGCCGTCGGACCGCATCGACGCCAGGTCGCCCGTGTGCATCCAGCGGGCCGCGTCGAGCACCTCGGCCGTCTTCTCGGGCTCGTCCCAGTAGCCCAGCATCACCGAGTAGCCCCGGGTGCACAGCTCCCCCGGCTCGCCGCGGCGCAGGGTCACGCCGGTCGCCGGGTCGATGATCTTTACCTCCAGGAAGGGCAGCACCCGGCCGACCGTGCCGGTGCGGGTGTCCAGGTCGTCGTCGACGCGCGTCTGGGTGGAGACCGGCGACGTCTCGGTCATGCCGTAGCAGATCGACACCTCCGACATGTGCATCCGGTCGACGACCTTCTTCATCACCTCGACCGGGCACGGCGAGCCGGCCATCACCCCGGTGCGCAGGCTGCTCAGGTCGTAGTCGGCGAAGTCGGGCAGGTCGAGTTCGGCGATGAACATGGTCGGCACGCCGTAGAGCGAGGTGCACCGCTCGGCGGCCACCGCGGCCAGCGTCGCCGCCGGCTCGAACGACGGCGCCGGGATCACCATGCACGCGCCGTGCGACGTGGCCGCCAGGTTGCCCATCACCATGCCGAAGCAGTGGTAGAACGGCACCGGAATGCAGATGCGGTCCTCTTCGGAATAGCCCAGCAACTCGCCCACGAAATAGCCGTTGTTGAGGATGTTGTGGTGCGAGAGCGTGGCGCCTTTGGGGAAGCCGGTCGTACCCGAGGTGTATTGGATGTTGATCGGGTCGTCGCTGGTCAGGGTGGCGGCCCGGGCTTCAAGATCAGCCGAGGGCACCCCCAGAGCCACCAGGTCGGTCCACGAAGGATCATCGAGATAGACGACGGTGCGCAGTGCGGGGCATTCGCCGGCCACCGACTCGACCATCTCGCGGTAGTCGCTGCCCTTGTGCGTCAGGGCCGAGACGAGCACGGAGATCCCCGACTGGCGCAACACAAAACCGACTTCATGCCGACGGTACGCGGGATTGATGTTGACCATGATGGCGCCGATCGCCGCGGTCGCGTATTGGATCAGCACCCACTCCGGCCGGTTGGGCGCCCAGATGCCGACCCGGTCACCCTTGCCGACTCCGGTCGCGAGCAGCGCCCGGGCCAGTTCGTCGACATCGGCGGCCAACTCGCGGTAGGTCCACCGGCGCCCGCTGGGCACATCGACCAGCGCGTCGCGGTCGGGAAAGCGGGCGACGGTGCGGGCCAGGTTCTGCCCGATGGTGTCGGCCAGCAACTCGGTGTCGGACGGGCCACTGGCGTAAGCGAGCTGCGTCACACCGGCACGTTACCGCGTTCCCGTCACTCCACGCGCGGGCTGCTCTTCTTGCTCACGCCCAGATCGAGGATCACCGGCAACCCCGGTGCGTTGAGCGCCTCCCGGGCATGCGCCAAGGCCTGCTGCTCGATCCGGTCGCGCACCTCGGCGACCCGGGCGTCGGCGGTGAGGCTGACCCGCACACCGAGTTTCGGCTGGATCGCGTCGCCGTAGACCCGGACCTTCGCGTCGTCGACGCCGCGATAGCCCTGGATCTCGTTGGTCAACGCGTCGCGCAGCGCGGTCGCGCCGAGCGTCGTGCGCGCGCTGCCGTCGATCGAGAGGTCGTGGGTCTTCGTCGGCCCGCGCAGCACGGCGATGAGCCAGAGCAACGCCAGCACGCCGAGCACCGTGGCCACCGCGGCCGCGATCGGCCAGAACCACGTGCTGTGGCCGCCGATCCACGACACGGCCGGGTTCTCCAGCAGGGTCCTTTGCGGGAAGCCGCTGGCGAACAGGCCGGTGTTGGCGGCGATGATCGCGCCCCCGATGGCGAGGAAGCAGGCGGCGATGACGATGAGGACGATCCGGGTGATCCGGTCGGCGTGTCCGCGTAGCATCACCGCTCCTTCGCCGTGTCGAGCTTGACGCTGATCCGGGGTGGTCGGCGCAGGTGCAGCGCGTCGACCGCCCGGTGGGTCGCGGCGGCGACCGTCTCGGTGGTGGTGCCCTCCGACTGCTCGGCCCGCCGGCGGGCGTCCACCGTCACCTTGTTGCCGTGCAGTGCGACCCGGGCCCGGCTGATCCCGTCGATGTCACCGACCGCCTGCTGCACCGTGCGCACCACGCTGTTGCGGTCGATCGCGGCGTCGATCTCGTCGTCGGCGCCGCGTACCCGCAACCGTGGCTTCTTGCGCGGAATGAGCTGAAGCGCGAGCAGCACCAGACCACCCAGGACACACAAACCGCCGATGACGCGTACGCTCCGCGAGTCCCAGGTCCGGCTGCCCATCCAGTCGTAGATGCTGTGCCAGTTGACGATCGCCGGCCCGGCCCCGGACCGCTCGAAGATCAGCTCGACCACGATCAGCAGGGCCAGGAACATGAATCCGAGCGCGAAGATGATCGCCAGGATCCGGTTGGCTTGTCTCATGTCAGGACACTCCGTCGACGACGAGGTCGGTCACGGAAATTCGCACCCGTGCCACGGTCAGCCCGGTCCAGGCTTTGATCCGGTCTTCGACCGTGTCCCGGATCCGCTCGGTGACCTCGCTGAGCGAATCGGGCCAGCGGACGCTGATCGCCATGTCGACGTAGACCACCGACGCGTCGATCTGCGCGTTGACCTTGGGTGGAGCGGCGAGGTCGGAGGCGCGGATGCCCATATGCCCGGCGCCCGGCATGATGCTGCCGAACACCCGCGGCGCGGCCGCACCGGCGCGCGGCGTCTCGTAGACCGCCTGCGCCGCGAGCTTGGCCACCACCCGCTCGGAGATCACCACCCGGCCCAGATAGTCCGGGTCCTGGCGTCTCGTCGGAGGAGGCGGGGGCGGAGGCGATGCCACCGCGACACTCGGCTCGGTCGCCGGCGTCATCCTCGGCTCCTCCGCGGACACCGGTCGCTCGTCGGTCACTGGTTGCTCCGCACCACGTTGCTTCGGCCCACGTTGCCGCGGCCCGCGTTGCTCCGCTGGAAGCGGTCGCGCAGGGGCTGCATCGTGGCGCCGACGTCGATGCTTCCGGTCACGACCTTGGTGACGCCGTAGCCGACCAGCGCGAACAGGCCGACCAGGGCGAGGTCGCCGAAGTTTCCGAACGCCACGGCGAAGCCGAGTGCGACTCCGATCGCCGTACCGAAAATCGTCTTGGTCATTGCTCTCAACCCCTCGTGGCTGGCTCCGTGATATCGGCGACCACGATGTCGACCCGGTGCCGGCCGACCAGCGGCGGTACCGCCGACCAGACCTGCTGGGCCAGCTGCCCGACCGTCGACCCCCATCGGAGCCGCACCTGGATGGTCACCACGTCGTCCTCAATCCGGATCCCGGTGACCCGGCGCCGGGGAAGATACGTGGCAGCACCCGCTGGTGGACCGTCGACGAGCGCGTCGACGGCCGGGCAGTCTTCCGCGGCGGCCGCGAGCCTGTCGACGTCGACACCGTCGATCGTGGCGTCGACGTCGGTCATCGGTTGCGCCGTCATGACACCCGTGACTCACCGCTACGGCCGGTGGTGGTGCTCGAGCTGAGGCTGCCGCTGCCCTGGCCGCTGCTCATGCCCTCAGGGTCGTCGGGCAGGTGCACGTCGTTGATGTTGACGTTGACCTCGATGACGTCGAGCCCGGTCATCCGTTCGACAGACGACTTCACGTTGCGCTGGATGCCTCTACCCAGCTCGTTGGCCGACACCCCGTACTCCACCACGATGTCGAGATCGACGGCGGCCTCGTTCTGGCCCACCTCGACCCCCACGCCCTGGCCGGAGCTCGCGGAGGCGCCGGGAATGATGTCTTTCATCGCGCCGACGGTCCGGGCCGTGCCGGAGCCCATCGCGTAGACGCCCGACACCTCCCGGGCGGCCATCGCGGCGATCTTCTGCACGACACCGTCGGCGACCGTGATCTGGCCACCGTTGTGCCCGCCGCCGCGAAGGTGCTGCTCGGCGGAGCCCTGGTCGGTTCTACTGGCAGTCTGCGTCATCACTACGTCCTGTTCGTGAGGATTGATGACAGGTTGTGCGATGACAGTTGACTTACCGTAATCGTTGCTGTTAAACCACCAGATTCCTCTCAACCCAGAAGATCGGCGGCTACCGAATCGACCACTTCGGGGCGGATCTTGGCCAACGTCCGCACCACCGCGGTCCAGCCGGTCAGCGTGAGCGCCTGCGCGAGGAATGGCCCCGCATCGCCCGGATCGACGGTCTCGGCGATGGCCAGAAGGGCCCTCGCCTGTCCGTCGGGCCCACCGGCGCCCCGGGCCAGCTCCGCCGCCCGAGCCGGCTCCCCCGCCGCCGCGGCCGCCCGGACGATCTCGGTGACGGCACGCTCCCGGGCGGCGGGATCGACGATCCGTGCGGCGAGCGCAGCCGCGTGGGTGAAGTCGCCGCCGTTCGCGGCCCGCGCCGCGAGCGGGGCCAGCGCACGGGCCTGTTCGTCGGCGTTGTCGACCAGTTCGGCGAACGCCGCCGCCCGGTCCAGGTCGCCGTCGCGCGCCGCGAGCCGGATCAGGTCGGCCACCACCGGCCCGCCGTGATAGATGTCGGCGACCCGGGCCGCGAGCGCGAGCGACAACTCATGGTCGCCGGCGGACGCCGCGGCCCAGGCGAGCCGAGCGGTCTGCTCGCCGGGTTCGTCGCCGTCGGCGTCGCTGCCGAGGTCGACCGCGCGGTCCAGGTCGTCGGCGCGCAGCGCGGCCCGGATGAGCTCGGCGAACAGCTGCGAGCGCAGGAAACCCTCGTCCATCGACCGCGCCAGCTCAGCGGCGAAGTCGAGGTCGCCACCGAACATCGCGGCGCGCGCCACCTCGCCGACCAGGTCGTCGCGGGCGACGCTGGAGACCGAGCCCGCGATGCCGGCCGCCCCCGCCAGGTCGCCCGCGTCCATCGCCTGGTGGGCCAGTTCGACGAGAATCCCGTCGCGCGCGGTGTCGCCAGGGACCATTTCGGCCAGGAGCCGGGCCCGCTCCCGGTCGCCCAACCGGATAGCGGACGCCGCGCGGGCCTCGATGCTGGCCTCCTGCCACATCGGATCCTGGATCGCCCCGGCCACCCGGGCCGCACGGCTGTCCTCTTCCCGGGCGGCGGCCGCATCCGCGAGCTGCGCCAAGATGTAACCGCGATGGGACGCGTCACCGATCGCCGCGGCCAGCCGTTCCGCGCGGTCGAGGTCACCCGCCTCGATCGCGAGGTCGACCAGCGTGCTGACGGTGTAGTTCTGCTGATCGCCAACCCGGACCAGGAGTGCCAGCTCGAGGGCGCGTTCGTGGTCGCCCGCGGTCGCGGCCTGCCGGGCGAGCCCCGCGTGCAGCAAGCTGCGGTCGCCGGGGTCCGGAATACCGGCGACCGCCGCGTCGGTCTCCGCCCGCAGCACGCCGGCGAGCTCGGGGTCACCGGCCGTGGCCGCGACGGCGGCCAGGGATTGCAGGTTGAGGGCCCGGTCCGTCAGGTCCGCGCTCGTGCGCGCGAGCGCGATCGCGCGGCGCAACGGGTCGCCGCCGGCCGTTGCCGCCGCAACGGCCAACGCCATCACGGCGCCGCCGTCGGCCGCCGCACCCGCGACCGTCGATCGGCCCAGGGCTTCCGCCTCGGCCGCGACGGTTGCCGCGCGGCCGAGGTCGCCGGCCTCCGCGGCGACCCGGGCCAGCACCGCCAGCGCCTCGGCCCGCAGGCTCGGGTCGCTGATCCCCTCCACGATCTCGGCACCGACATCCACCTCGCCGGCCTCGACCGCGCTTCGCACCAGCTCGGCCAACCCGCGGGCGCGCTGCCACGGGTCGACGATCGACTCGGCGCGGACCCGCGCTGTCGACCGGTCGCCACGGTCGAGGGCTTCCCGCACCAGGGTGAGCAGCTCGGCGGCCTGGTCAACGGGATCGGTGAGACGCGCGGCGACGGTGGCCGCCCGGTCGGTGTCGCCGGCCTCGGCCATCGCCCGGACCAGCGCACGCCAGGCGAGCGACCGGCTGTCCACCTCGGAGATGCCGTCCGCGAATACTTCGGCCCGGGCGAGGTCACCCGCCTCGATGGCGAGTTCCACCAGCGCACCGAACGCGGCGGCCCGGTCGGCGCGTTTCCCCGCCGCGAACGCGAGTCGCTCGGCCGCGTCGCGGTCCTCCTTGGCGGCCCTGCGCACCAATTCGGCGACGGCGTCGGCCCGGTCGTCCGTCAGGTCCAGCTCGTCGAGTAGGCGAAATGCCGCGTTGTAGGCCTCGCGGCGGATGGCGAGCCCGGCCAGGGCACCGATCGTGTCGGCCCGCTGCCGCCAGCCGCCGATCATCGCCGCCAGTGCGGCGGCGCGGTCGTAGTCACCCCCGGTGGCGACGTGCCGCGCGAGCTCGTCGAGGGCCTCAGCCTGCTCGGCCTCGTCGTCGATGGCCGTCGCCAGCTCGGCCGCGTCGGCACCGCGCCCGGCCTCGATAGCGGCGCTGACCAGCGCCCGGAGGGTCGAGGTGCGCGACCTCGGGTCGGCGATGGCGTCGGCGAACGTCAACGCTCCGGCGACGTCGCCGCTGCGCAGGGCGGCGTGCGCCAGCCGATCGAGCGCCCGGGTCCGACCACCCGGATGGATCTGGCCGGCCAGACCCGCGGCCCTGTGGTGGTCGCCCCCGGCCCAGGCGGCCTCGGCCAACCCGCTCAAGGTGCGTTCCCGCGTCCGCGGGTCGTCGATGGCCAGCGCCGCGTCCTCCGCCGCCGCCCGGTAGGCCTGTTGCGCCGCCGGGTCGCCTCGCCGGGCGGCGGCCGCGGCCAACTCGGCGAACGCCTTCGACCGGTCTTCGGCCGCGGCGACCTCCCCGACCAGTTCGGTCGCGGCCCGATGCCGGCCGGTCCGCGCCGCCGCCTCCGCCAACTCGGCGAGGGTCGCGGACCGCGAATCCTGATCGGTGATCTCGAGCGCCAGAGCGGCGGCCTGCTCGGCGAGCAGCGCGGCGCGTTCGCCGTCGGTGATGGCGTAGGCCAGGTCGGCGAGCGCGACCGCCTGCCGGGCCGGGTCGGTGATCGACCGGGCCAGCGCCTCGCCCCGCGCGACCTGACCGAGCCTCGCCCAGACCGCCGGCAGCAGGGTCGGCAGGTTGGCGTTCCGCCGCGACAGATGGTCGCGCTGGACGGCGACCCGGAGCAGGGCCGCCAGGTCCGGCTCGCGAGCCGCGACGATCAGGTCCTGCGCCGCCGTGACCTCGACCTGGGCCAGGTTGTCGGCGCCGGTGACGGCCAGCATCCGGTCGTGCCGCACCTCGTCGGTCGCGAGCGCGACCAGCCGCCGGGTGTCACCCGCCGCGATCAGCAGACCGGGGTAGCCGCGGAGCAGGTAGTCGGACGTTTCGGCCGGCCACCCGGCCGCGCGCACGCCGTCGGCCCAGGCGTGCAACCGGCCGCGGTAGTCCGACAGCCGCCGCTCACCCAGGAACGCCATCGCCGACCGCTGGAGTTCCTCGTGGCCGAGCACGTAGACCGGCGCACCGGGCGCCGCCCGGGTCGTGAACGTGCGCCCGGACACGGCGTGCAACGCATCCTCGATCTGCCACGACGGCACACCGGTCAGGGCGGCCAGATCCGCGCCGGAGAGCCCACCGCCGGCCGCCGTCAGCAGGCCGAGCAGGTCCTGCTCGGCCGCCGTCCCCCGCAACAAGCGCTTGAGCTCGCGCTCGGCCTCGCGCCGGACGTCGCCCGCGTGGGGCGACGTGGCGAGGGACCGGACCACCGCGGGATCGCGCAGCGGGTGGTCGCCCGGCACGTCGGCGGGCACCGGCGGGTGCAAGCGGCCGGACACCACCACCCGCAGCCCGTCGGCCGGCCGTGCCGGCAGCAGCCCGGCGATGCTGTAAGCGTCGTCACCCGCGACGACACCGCGGTCCTCGTCGAGGCCGTCGACCACCAGCACCAGCCGCTCGCCCTGCCGCTCGCAGGCCCGGGCCGCCTCGGCGAGCAGCCCGAGCAGGTGCGCGTCGCGGGTGGCCTCGGTCAGATACGCCGGCAGCGCCTGCCCGAGCAGCTCCGCGAGCTGCTCCAGCACGACCGCGACGAAGGCCGCGCGGTCGTGCTGGCCGGCGAGGCGCGCGGTCACGAAGAACGAGACGATCCGCACGCCGGGCGGCGGATGCAGCACGAAGGTCGACATCAGGGCCGACTTGCCGGACCAGGCCGGCGCCCGCCACCAGGCGTAGGGGCCGCCGTCGGGCGCCGTGCAGAACGCCGCCAGCTCCGCGAGCTCGGCGTCGCGGTCGACCAGCGTCGCCGGTGCGATCTGCCGGACCTGCTCGAGATAGGACGAGCGGACCTCGGGAGCCGTCACAAAGGTGTTGTGCTGAACGTTGTGGGAACCGACCTGGACGCCGCGCGCGTGGCTGGCGTCGACCGGCTCAGAAGGTGTTGTGCTGTGTGTTGTGGTCACCCACCTGCACACCCTTCGCGTCGCGCAGGTCGATCCGCGGCCCTTCGGTGAGGCGCAGCAACCGCTCGGCCGCCGCCAGCACCGCCGCGTCGTCGGCCACGCCGCTCGCGGCGAGCTCGTCGGTCGACCACACGCCAGGTGCGGTCTCCACCGCGTCCAAGGACCCCATCCGCCGGGCGACGGCCTCGCGCAGCGCGGAATAGGCGTCCTTGACCGCCGTGCTGACCGTGTCGGTGAGCCCAGCGGACGCACCCGCGGCGAGCGCGGCGGCGACGAGTTCCACTCCACTCATGGCCACCAGGGTAAAGCCACAGTGGTCGATCGCGGCGTGTGCACGGCATGGTCACGGGCGGTTCGGGGAACATGACCCCATGGCCAGGTATTCGCTCAACAAGGACGCCGTGCGCAAGGCGCGGCAGCTCATCGACGCGAAGCAGTACGTGCTCAACAGCGACTGGGGTGTCGTGCAGCCGCGGGCCGACGACGAGAACTCCTATCTCGAGAAGCACTCGTGGGCGGAGCTGTCCGAATGGCACCTCGGGCTGACCGAGGGCGCCGCCGACGAGACCAAGGCCCGCTACGCGTTCGTCTACGGTGACCTGCGCCGGCTGCACCGCAGCGGCCTGATCGCGGTTGTCTACCGGGCCTCGTCGTGGAAGCACAAGGAGGTCGAGTTGGCCGCGCACGACCTGCTGCAATACCTCGACAAGGTGACCGCCTGATGGAGCGCGAGCTGCGCCGGCTCGCCGCGGCACACGGGGTGGTCACCGCCTACGACGCGGCCGACGGCCACCGGGCCCAGGTCGATCGGGACATCGTCGTACGCGTGCTCGGCCTGCTCGATGTCGACGCCACCAGCCCGGCCGCGATCAGGCACGCGCTGCAACAAGCCCCGGCGAGCGACCGGCTGCCGCCGACGATCGTGCTCCGCGAGGGCGACACGCGTCCCCTGCCCGGGCCGGGCACCGTATCGCTCGAAGACGGCAGCACCCGCGGCGTCGGGCCCGACCTGACCGGGCTGCCCCTCGGCTGGCACAAGCTGGCCTGCGGCGGCCAGGAGGTCACCGTCGTGGTCGCGCCGAGACGGCTCCGGCCACCGCCACCCGCCTGGGGCTGGATGCTCCAGCTCTACGCGCTACGCGGCGCGGCCTCCTGGGGCCTGGGCGACCTCGGCGACCTGCGCGAGTTCGCCGGCTGGGCCGCGGACACCGGCGCCGGGCTGGTGCTGCTCAACCCGCTGCACGCGATCGGGCCCAACCACCCGGTGCAGGCCTCTCCTTATTCACCGTCGAGCCGCCGGTTCGCCAACCCGCTCTACATCCGGGTCGCCGACACCGCCGCATACGGCTCGGCCGACGCCGCGCTCCGGGCCAAGGTCGACGCCCTGCGGCCCGACGACGGTGAGCTGATCGACTACGACGCGGTCTGGCAGGCCAAGCGGACCGCGCTCGAACTGCTCTATCCCCTGGCGGCCGTGCAACCCGCCAACCCCGATCTGGAGACGTTCGCCACCTACTGCGCGCTCGCCGAGCAGCACGGCACGGACTGGCGGCAGTGGCCGGCGGAGCTGCGCAGTCCCGACAGCGCGGCGACCGGGCGGGCCCGCGACGCGTACAAGGAAAGGGTCGGTTTCTTCGTCTGGTTGCAGCAGCTCTGTGACCAGCAGCTCGCCGCGGCGGCCGAAGCGGCGCGCGACATGCCGGTCGGGATCGTGCACGACCTCGCCGTCGGCGTCGACCCGGGTGGTGCCGACGGCTGGCAGCTCGGCGACGTGCTCGCGCAGGGTGTCCGGGTCGGTGCCCCGCCCGACGCGTTCAACCAGCTCGGGCAGGACTGGGGGCTCGCCGCCTGGCGGCCCGACCGGCTGGCCGCGACCGGTTACGCCGCCTACCGCGACATGCTGCGCGCCCTGCTCCGGCACGGCGGCGGGCTGCGGGTCGACCACGTGGCCGGATTGTCGCGGTTGTGGTGGATCCCGCCGGGCGCCGGCGCCGCCGAGGGCACCTACGTGCGCTACGACGCCGACGCGATGTTCGGCATCCTGGCGCTGGAGGCGCAGCGGGCCGGCGCGGTGGTGGTCGGCGAGGATCTCGGCACCGTGCAACCGTCGGTGACCAGGGCGTTGCGCGGGCGCAACATGCTCGGCTCGACCGTGTTGTGGTTCACCCGCGACGGCGAGACGTTCATCCCACCGCAGAAGTGGCCGCGTACGGCGCTGGCCTCGGTCTCCACCCACGACCTGCCGACCGCGAAGGGCTTCCTGACCGAGGAGCACGTGCGGGTGCGCGCGCGGCTCGGCCTGCTGGCGACCGGTGAGGCCGCGGAACATGAACGGGCGCAAGCCGACAAAGAGGCTCTGGTCAGCATGTTGCGGTCAGCCGGGCTGTTGTCCGAAGAGGACGATGACGCGATCATCACAGCCTTGCACGCCGCTCTGGCGGCCAGCCCGGCCCGGTTGATCGCCGCTTCGCTCTACGATGTCCTCGGCGAGACCCGCCAGCCCAACCTGCCGGGCACGACCGACCAGTACCCCAACTGGCGGCTGCCACTGCCGCTGCCGCGGGAGGAGATCCAGGACCATCCGGGAGTACGCGCCATCGCGCGCCTGCTGGCCGCCGCGCGGCCACGGGACTGACGGGATCAATTGGGTAAAAGTGGTTTGCAATCGCCCGAACGGGGCACCCGCGTCAGCACGGACGGCGGCCCACCGGGTCTTGATCACGGTTCGCGCCGCCGACCGGCGTGACAGAAGAGCACGGAGGGGTAGATGAGCACGGAAGCCCGCGCCGAGATCGGCGTGACCGGCCTGTCGGTGATGGGGCGCAACCTCGCCCGCAACCTGGCCCGCAACGGGTTCAGCGTGGCCCTGCACAACCGCAGCGTGCACCGCACCCAGAGCCTGGTGAAGGAGCACGGCGACGAGGGCGACTTCATCCCGAGCGAGTCGATGGAAGACTTCGTCGCGTCGCTGCGGCGGCCACGCGCGGTCATCATCATGGTCAAGGCCGGCGCCGCGACCGACGCGGTGATCGACGAACTCGTGCCGCTCCTGGAGAAGGACGACATCGTCATCGACGCGGGCAACGCCCACTTCGTCGACACCGCCCGCCGCGAGAAGGACCTCGCCGCCAAGGGCCTGCACTTCGTCGGCACCGGCGTGTCCGGTGGTGAAGAAGGCGCACTGCTCGGCCCGAGCATCATGCCCGGCGGCTCCGAGGAGTCCTACCGCAAGCTCGGCCCGATCTTCGAGAAGATCGCCGCCCAGGTCGACGGCACGCCGTGTTGCACGCACGTGGGTCCGGGAGCAGCCGGGCACTTCGTGAAGATGGTGCACAACGGCATCGAATACGCCGACATGCAGCTCATCGCCGAGGCCTACGATCTGCTCCGCGCGGGCCTGGGTGCCTCGCCGGCGGAGCTCGCCGAGATCTTCCGGGAGTGGAACAGCGGCGACCTCGACTCCTTCCTGATCCAGATCACCGCCGAGGTGCTCGCACACACCGACGGCAAGACCGGCAAGCCGTTCATCGACGTGGTCATGGACCGCGCCGAGCAGAAGGGCACCGGCCGCTGGACCGTGCAGAGCGCGCTCGACCTGGGCGTGCCGATCACCGGCATCGCCGAGGCGACGTTCGCCCGGTCGCTGTCCGGCCACGTCGCGCAGCGCGAGGCCGCACAGCAGACCTACGCCGGCAAGGCCGCCGACACCGACATCTCGGGCCTGGTGGAAGACCGCAAGCAGTTCATCGAAGACGTCCGCAACGCGCTCTACGCGTCGAAGATCGTCGCCTACGCGCAGGGCTTCGACCACATCCGCGCCGGCAGCGACGACAACCACTGGGGCATCGACCCGGGCGCGATGGCGACGATCTGGCGCGGCGGCTGCATCATCCGGGCCAAGTTCCTCGATCGGATCCGCGAGGTCTACGCGGAAAACCCCAACCTGGAAAGCCTCCTGGTCGCCCCCTACTTCGCCGAGGCCGTCACCAACGGCTTCGACAGCTGGCGTCGGGTGCTGGTCACCGCGATCCGCGGCGGCGTGCCGACCCCGGTCTTCTCGTCCTCGCTGGCCTACGTTGACGCACTGCGCCGCCCCCGGCTCCCCGCAGCGCTGATCCAGGGCCTGCGCGACAACTTCGGCGCGCACACCTACCAGCGCGTCGACCGCGACGGCTCCTTCCACACGATGTGGGCCGAAGACAAGCGGGAGGTTGACGCCTAGGCGCCGCCTCCCACGCCGCGGCCCCGCTATCCCGGGGCCGCGGCCAGCGGAAAGGGTGCGAGAGCCATGAGCGAGCAAGGCGTATCGGTGGTGAGCCGGCCGGTCCGGCGCTTCGTGATCAGCACGGGGCGGCCGTTCGACCAGTTCCGCAAGCAGTGGGAGCGCGCGGTCCCGGCGTGGTCGTGGGGCACGGCGACGGCCGAGGCCAAGGGCGGCGGTGGCTGGCCCGCGCTGGAGAACCTGTCCAACCGCACCGCGGGCGACGGCCTGGTCAACATCTCCACGTTCGACCCCAGCCAGGTGATGCGGCTCGCCGGCCACGAGCTCCGCGCGGTCACCTACCTGGCCGACAACCTGGTGATCGAAGAGGGCCTCTACAAGCACGACCCGGCGGTCATCGAATACCTGCCGGTCCGGCTGACCATCTCCGAGCAGCCCGACCACGACTCGACGCTGACCTTCGACAAGCCGTGCGACCTGTTCGGCGGCTACGCCATCCCCGACCTGGTCGACCACGCCATCCAGGTCGAGGAGGCCATCGCGAGCGTGCTGCGCAAGGTCGACCTGCCGGTGCCCGCGGAGCTGGAGAGGCAGGCCTAAACTCTCCGCTGCACGTGCAGGAGATACTCGCGGCGGTCGAGCGGGTTGTGGTCGGTGCGCGGACGTTGCGGCAGCGGGCGTCCCGCGGGCCGGTAGTGATCGAACGCGCTCTCCAGCACGCCCTCGCCCCGGGTCAATGACGGGAGCCGGGTCTCCAGGTCGTGCACCCGCGCGGCCGGCACGTCGCCCTCGACCACCGCGGCCGGCCCGTCGGTGACCGTGCCGGTCGGCACCGCGCCGAGCTTGGCCAGCACCGGCAACACCGCGCCGAGCAGGTCGGCCGGCAGGTCGAGGCGGAACCGGTGCACCGGCTCCTCGACGACCGTGCCGGCCCGGCGCAGCGCGGTCATCAGCACCAGCGGCGTCAGATTGCGGAAGTCGCCGGCCGTGCTCGACATGCTCTTGTCGAACGTGCCGTGCGCGTGGCTCTGCCGCGCCCAGTAGCCGGAGTGCGTCATCGTCACCAGCGCGTCGACCACCCGCCAGCCGCGCAGCCCCTCGCCGAGCACCTCGTGCACGGTCTCCTCGACCGCGGCGAAGAACGCCGGCGGCATCGAACCCAGCTCGACACCCAGCCGGAACACCACCCCGGACCCGGGCGGCCCGGGCTCGATCCGCAGGCCGACGGTGGCCAGGAACGGCCCCTCGGTGATCCGCTCCAGCGCCGCACCGGTGCCGGCGACCCGTTCCACGCAGATGGTCGTCGACTCGCGGAACGTGACCGCCAGGCCGTACTCCTCGGCCAGGGTGGCCTGGATGACCTCCTTCTGCACCTCGCCGTAGAGCGACACCGAGGTCTCGTCGCGCACGTCGTCGCGGCGCAGGTCGATCAGCGGGTCCTGCTCGGCGAGCTGGGTCAGCGCGGCGTGCAGCGCACCACCGCGGCCCGGCCGGTCGGGCACCACCACGGTTTCCAGCGACGGCGGCGCGAAATGCCGACCGCCACCGGGGCGCGGCGCACCGATGGTGTCGCCGATCCGCACCTCGGCGAGCCCGCGGAGGACCGCGATCCGGCCGGCCGGCACTGACGGCCCGGCGACCAGGGAACCGCCGTCGAACACGCCGATCCCGGTGATCTTCGCGTCGGCCGTCACGCGGCCGTTGCGCAGCGGGACCCGGTCGCGCACCGTGAGCGTGCCGTCGAACATCCGCACGTAGGCCAGCTTCTCGCCGCCCGCGCCCCGCTCGACCTTGAACACCGTGCCGGACGGCGCGGCCGCCGGGTCGCCGGACGCCGCCGGCAGCAGGTCGCGGATGCCGGCCATCAACTCGGGTATGCCGGTGCCGGTGATCGCCGACCCGGCGTACACCGGATGCACCCAGGATCTGGCGGTCTGTGCCGCGAGTTCGGCGCGGAGCCGGCCCTCGGCGACCCGGCCGTCGGCGACGAACGCCGCGAGCAGCGCGTCGGAGCGGGTGGCGAGCAGGTCGACGAGGCCGGGCGGGCTGCCGGCGCTCGGCGCGAACGTGGCGGCGCGGCTGCCGGCACCGTGGACGGTGCCCATCGGTTGCGGGCTGAGCTCGAGCCGGCGCGCGAGGTCGCCGAGCAGGGCGGCGGGCCGGGCGCCGCGGCGGTCGACCTTGTTGACGAAGACCAGCAGCGGGATGCCGAGGCGGCGCAGCGCCCGGGTCAACACCCGGGTCTGCGGCTGCACACCCTCGACGGCCGAGACGACCAGGACCGCGCCGTCGAGCACGGCGAGCACCCGCTCCACCTCGGCGATGAAGTCGGGATGGCCGGGTGTGTCGATCAGGTTGACGGTGACGTCGTCGAGCGGGAACGACACGACAGCCGATTTGATCGTGATGCCGCGCTGCCGTTCGAGGGCCAGCGAGTCGGTCTGCGTGCTGCCGTCGTCGACGCTGCCGATCTCGTCGATGATGCCGGCGGTGTGCAGGATCCGCTCGGTCAGGCTGGTCTTACCGGCGTCGACATGTGCCAAGATCCCGAGGTTGAGCGTGCGCAAGCGAGGTGTCCTCTGCGTAGGCGGTGATGGCCGACGGAACGAACACGCGAGCTGCACGCATCTCGGAGATCCCTTCTGGATGAGTCGCTACCACCCCATCAGCTCCGGCGGCGGCGTGCAAACGGTTTAGGACCCGACAGTTCGTGGGTGCAACCGCGACTGGCCCTGGGCCGTAAACGAGGCACAAGCGGGGAGGAGAGATCGAGTGCGAGACGCACCGAGTTTCGACGAGTTCTACCGCACGACGTCCGTGCGGACGTTGCGCTACGCGGTAGCTGTCGTCGGCGACCACACAGAAGCACAGGACGCGGTTCAGGAGGCGTACGCCCGAGCGTGGCGGCGCTGGGACACCGTCGCCGCGCATCCGGCGCCGGAGGCCTGGGTCCGGCTGGTGATCGGGCGGCTGGCCCGCGACCGCTGGCGCCGCCTCGGCCGGCTCAGCAATCTGTTGCGGCATGCCGGACCACCACCGAACGCGCCACCACCGAGCGAGAACACCGTCGTCCTGATCACCGCGCTGCGGGCGTTGCCGGCCAACCAGCGGCAGGTGCTGGCCCTGCACTACCTGTGCGACATGTCGGTCGAGGCGATCGCCACCGAGACCGGCGTCTCGGCCAACACCGTCAAGTCCTGGCTGGCCCGCGGCCGGCAACGACTCGCGGCCCAGTTCACCGAACCGACGACGACCAACCTGGAGGTGCGTGATGCGTGACTTCGAAAGCGGATGGGCGCAACTCGCCTCCGAAGTGGACGGAACCGGCCTCGCTCCCGCCGCCGACCTGCGTCGCGCCGCGGACAAGCGGGCCCACCAGCGGATCGCCGTCGTGACCGGCGCCGTCGTCGTTGTCCTCGCCGCGACCGGCGTGGCGGCTTTCGGACGGCCCGGCCAGACCCCGCCCGGCCCGACGACCAGACCGTCGCCCACCGTCATCGAAAGCCCCCGCCCGACAACAACGCCGACGCCGCCGACGCCGCCGCCGACCGGCACGCCGGTGCCCACCACCCCACCGGCACCGCCACCGCCGCAGTCGACGTCGTCGGGGCGACCGATCACGTCGATCCCCGACCGTGCCTTCGTCGTCTTGCCGCGCGACATGCGCGTGCCGGGCATGGGGCCCGACCTGACCGGAGCGAGCCGCGAAGCGCCGATGCTGTGCGACACCCCGCTCCGCGACGTCGCCACCCAGACCGCACGGCGGGCCCAGATCACGCCCTACCGGAGCCCGGGCGACAGTGCCAACGCCGACCCGCACAAGTGGGTCACCCAGATGATCGCCGCACAGCGCCCCGGCGGCGCGGCCAAGGTCATGCAGCAGGTCCGCGCCGACCTCGCGAGCTGCGACACACGAACGGCGGGCAATCTGCGGGTCAAGGTCCAGACCGTGAGCTCACCGTCGTACGGCGATGACGCGATCGAGGTGCTGGAGCAGGTCACCGACACCGGCAAAACGTCGGGGCGCACCACCTGGGAGCTCCGCGCTGTGATCATCCGGGTCGGCGACATCGTGACCTCGCTCATGATCGGCGACGACACGGCCGAGCGGACGGATCGGGCCGACCTGAAGCTGTTCGGCGGGCTCGCCGTCCAGGCGATCGACGACTGGCGTTGACGGGAGAGATCGAATGCGGGACGCACCGAGTTTCGACGAGTTCTACCGCAGCACCTCCGTGCGGACACTGCGCTACGCCGTCGCGGTTGTCGGCGACCACACCGAGGCACAGGACGCGGTCCAGGAGGCGTACGCCCGAGCCTGGCGGCGCTGGGAAACGGTGGCGGCGCATCCGGCACCGGAAGCCTGGGTCCGGCTGGTGATCGGCCGCCTGGCCCGCGACCGCTGGCGTCGCCTCGGCCGGCTCAGCAGCCTGCTGCGGCACGCCGGGCCACCACCGAACGCGCCACCACCGAGCGAGAACACGGTCATGCTGATCAAGGCACTCCGCGCCCTGCCGGCCAACCAGCGGCAGGTGCTGGCCCTGCACTAGCTCTGCGACATGTCGGTCGAGGCGATCGCCACCGAGACCGGCGTGCCCGCCAACACCGTCAAATCCTGGCTGGCCCGCGGGAGGCAACGACTCGCGGCCCAGTTCACCGAACCGACGACCAACCTGGAGGTGCGCGATGCGTGACTTCGACAGCGGTTGGGCACAGCTCGCCTCCGAAGTGGACGGCACCGGGCTCGCACCCGCCGCCGACCTCCGCCATGCCGCGGACAAGCGGGCACACCGGCGGATCGCCGTGGTCAGCGGCGCGGTCGTCGTCGCCCTGGTCGCGACCGGCGTCGCGGCCTTCGGGCGGCCCGGCCCGCCGCCCATCGGCCCCACCGACACACCGTCGCCGACCGTCACCGGGTCGCCGGCCCCGAGCCCGACACCGACCACCGCGCCCACCACACCGCCGGCGTCGCCAACGCCGCCGGCGTCGACCTCGGCGCAACCGTCGATCACGTCCATCCCCGATCGCGCGTTCTTCGCGCTGCCCCGCGACATGCGCCGGCCCGAGATCGGGACCGAGACCGACGTCCCGCAGGACGAGCAGGTGCCGGGACTCTGCGACGACCCGCTGGCCGCCGACCGTTCCATGACGGCACGCCGGTCGAAGAAGACCTACTACCAGGCCCAGAACGCCCCGGCCGGCTCGACTCCGGAGGGTTCCGTCACGCAGACGATCTCCGCCTATCGGGCCGGCGGGGCGGCCGAGGTCATGCGCCGCCTGCGCACGGCGTTGGCGACGTGCAAGACGGACACCAACGGCACGATCAAATACAAGGTGACGACCGACCGGAAGCCGAAATACGGCGACGACGCGGTCCACGTCGTAGAGACGATGATCATCCCGCCGGATCGGTCGAACAACGGTTCGGCGAACCATCGCATCGTGGTCATCCGCGTCGGCGAGGTGGTCACAGTGCTCACGCTTCTCCCGTGGGAGCAGTGGGAGGTCGACCGCGACGACGCCGAGTTGTTCGCCCGCCTGGCCGTGGAGGCGATCAACGACTGGCGATGACCGGCTAGAGGTGCCCGGCCAGCAGCGTGCGTAGCGCTGACTTCGGCCGGGCACCAACGGTCGCGCTGACCAGTTCGCCGCCCTTGAAGATCAGCAGGGTGGGCAGCGAGCGCACCTGGTAGGCCCGGCAGGTCGCCGGGTTCTCGTCGGCGTCGAGGGTCGCCACGGTCATCTGCCCGTCGAGCTCGACGGCCAACTCGGCCAGGCTCTTCGAGATCGCGTGGCACGGCGGGCACCACTCGGCCCAGACGTCGACGACGACCGGCAGCGGCGCGGCGAGCACCTTCGCGGCGAAGGTCTCGTCGGTGACGGTGACTAGCAGGTCTTGCTGAAGCATGCGGTCTCCCGGCTTTCGATAGCGATGGTCAGCTGATCCTGGAGCCGGTCACGCACCTCGCGCATCCGGTCGATGCCGGCGTCGACTTCGGCGATCTTGCGGCGCAGCACGGCGACCGAGTCAGGGCACACGTCGCCGGACGGATGGCCGGCCCGCAGGCAGGCCACGAACGGCTTGATGTCGTCGATCCCGAACCCGATGCCGAGCAGCGTCCGGATCTCCCGCACCACCCGCAGCTCCGCGTCGTCGTAGACGCGGTAGCCGTTGGCCGACCGCCCGGCCCGCAACAGCCCGTGGCTTTCGTAGTAGCGCAGCGCCCGGGTGCTCGTTCCGGCCGCCTCGGCCAGCTCCCCGATCAGCATGCCACCGACGCTAGACCTTGCCACCGACGTCAAGGCAAGCCGTCAAGGTCCCGACTCGGGCGTATCAGGACGGCGTGATCGCCCTCACAATGACGACAGCCCGCGCGCCAGCAGGAGGTTGTGATGGAACGAGTGGTCGCCGTGCGTCTGGAAGACGCCGACAACGTCGCCCTCGCGGTGCGGGCCGAGCAGGTCGGGCCCACCCTCGTCTCCGACGAGGCGATCATCGCCCGGCTGGCCTCGGTCACCCGGCCGATCCAGCAGGTCGGCCGGGAGTTGCTCGACGCGCTCAAGCAGGTCGGCCCCGACGCGGTGACCGTCGAGATCGGCTGCGGGCTGGCCATCGAGGCGGGCCAGTTGATCGCGCTGTTCGGCAAGGGCAAGGGCGAGGCCAGCATCAACGTGACGCTGGAGTGGCGGCGCGACCCGGAGACGCCATGAGCTCGCCGGTCATCCCGCTCGAGTCGCTCCGCGACCTGCTCAAGCGGAGCACCGCGCTGGTGCTCGTCGACGGCGCACCCCGCGGCACCGCCTTCTTCGTCGACGACCGCCGGCTGCTGACCTGCGAGCACGTCGTGCGCGGCGGGTCGTTCGCGGTGCGACCGTGGGACGGCGGTGCCGGCGACCAGGAGCCGCTGGCCGTCGTCGACATCGCCCGTGACGAGGCCCACGACCTGGCGCTGCTCACGGTCGACTCGCCCCGGGCGGCCGGGTCGCACACCGCGGTCGTGCTCGGCAGCGCCCTGCACAACGCCCGCTACTGCGTCGCCGGCTACCGGTCGCTGTCCGGCTACGCGCCGGCGCTGGAGACTCCCGACGCGGCCGGCCACCCGCGGGAAGAGGGTCCGGGCCGGCTCCAGTTGCTGGAGCTGCGCAACATCCTGATCAGCGGCGGGCTCAGCGGCGGCCCGGTGATGAACCTCGACACCGGCGCGGTCGTCGCGATCACCCGGCTCTCCCACGACACCGGCAGCGACGTCGGCGGGGCCGGGATACCCGTCGCGCAGGCGTTCGCGTCGTTCCCCGTGCTGCTCCCCTACCGCGAGCAGCCGCCGGTCGAGGCGCTGGCCTGGCGCGGCCAGCTCAAGCAGCAGAAATGGGAGGCGCTCGGGTTCACCTGGGAGATGGCCTCGACGGTCAACCTCTACGTCGCCGGCGACCTGCGGCGCTGGCGGATCGGGCTGGAACGCGAGGGCCAGTCGCCCGACGACGACATCACCGGCAACAAGCTCGGCGAGGAGGTCGCCGAGGCGCTGTTCCGCTGGGCCCAGCGCCGCCGGGTCCGCGACAAGGCCGAGGTCGCGCTGCTCGGCCGGCTGCTGGCCAGCGCGCTGTTCCCGGGCCGGGTCGGCGAGGAGCTACAGCGGCTGGCCCTCGCCGACAGCACGCTGATCCGCCTGCACGTCGAAGACGGCAGCGAGCTGGCCGACATCCCGTGGGAGCTGGCCGCGGTGCCCGGGGTCAACCAGGGCTACCTGTCGACCAACGACCGGTTCCAACTCACCCGCGCGCTGCCGCACGAGGGCGGCGACGACCGCGTCGCCGCCGGGCACAGCACCGAGCGGGTGCTGCCGGTGATCGCCCAGCCGTCGGAGTGGGCCGACTCCTACCCGACGATCTACCGCACCCGGCGCCAGATCCTCTGGCCGAAAGACGGGGTGCTGCGCACCAACCTGGAAGACTGCCTGCGCCTCAACGGCATCGACTTCCCCGGCGTCGCGATGAACCCGCGCTATTCCTGGGTCGAGGAACGGATGGGCGAGCAGGCGTACGCCGCTCTGCACTACGTCGGTTTCGGCCGGGTCGAAGACGGCGTCGCCCAGCTCACCTTCGTCGAGGAGGGCGACCCGCAGTGGGTCGACGTCGAGGAGGTGCTCACCGCGGCCGGCGAGCACGGCATCCGGCTCGTGGTGCTCGAGTTCGGGATGGCGCCCGAGCTCCAGGAGCTGCGGCCGATCTCGCCGCGCAACCTGTGCAGCCGGCTGCCCAAGGGCGTGCAGGCCGTCGTCGCGACCAGCTACCCGGTGCACCCGCGGCAATACTGGCGGTTCGACTCGGGCTTCTACGAAGCGCTGGGCCGCGACCGGAGCACCGTGGAGAGCGCGGTGCAGCGCGGCCGCCGCCTCGTCAGCAAGGACAGCCCGGTCGACGACGCGGCCGGCTTCGGCTGGTTCACCCTGCTGACCGCCGGCCGCACCGGCGTCCGGCTGCGGCCGCCGATCGCCGACCGTCAGTTCCTGGAGCAGGGCCCGCAGCAGGCGGTCAGGCGCCCCGGCGCGACCCACCACTCAGCAAGGCAGGCCGGTCATGGCTTCATTGGTTGACGCGCTCGCGGCGCTGCACGCGAGCCTGCGCGCCGAGTTCGATGTGGACCTCGGCACCGACCCGCTGGTCCGCGCGGCCCGCGAGCTGACCACGCACGAGCAGCTCAAGGGCACGAAGCGCGCGGTCAAGGAACGGCTCGTCGTTGTCGACGAGGCCCGCGCCCGGCTGGCGTCGGTGCTGCCCCGGATCGAGCAGTTGCTGCGGGTGTGGCCGTTCACCGACAGCGGCTGGCCCGAGACCCGCGCGGCGCTCGTCGACGACCTGGCCGCCAACGGGCTGCGCGGGGTCGGTCCCTGGCTCGACCACGCGTGGACCGCCCTCGCGCAGGGCCGCGCCGACGCCGTCGACCGCCTGCTGCGCGAGGTGCCACTGCCCGACGGCGCCGCCGCGCTCACCGACCTGGTCGGCGCAGCGGCGCGGGGCCTGCGCTGGCAGGTGCTCTCGCCGGCCGCGAGCTTCCTGGCCCTGGGCCGGGCCGGGGTCCGGGTCGCCGGCAAACAGGTTCCCGACCGGCAGACCCGGGCGGCCGTGGCGGCGCTTCAGGTCCGGCTGGCGGTGGTCAGCGAGCCGGCCCCGGTCGCCGAGGCGCTGCTCGACGGCCTGCCCGGGGCCGACGTCCTGCGGGCGATGCTGGGGCGGCACAGCGATGCCGGGACCGACTGGGAGCCCGAGGGGTCCGGCCTGGACATCGCCGCGGAGGCGGCGGCCCGGGCGCGTGCCGACGCCAGCCTCGAGGAGCGGATCAGCGGTGCCCGGCTGGCGATAGAAGGCCTGGCGTCGCTCGACGACATCGAGTCCGATCTGGACCGGCTCGTCGAGCCCGTGCCGGAGCTGTGGTGGGCCGTCGCCGAGCGGGCGCTGCGCGAGGGTGACCGCGACGTCGCCGCGCTGGCCGTTCACCGGGCCGAGCTACAGGCTCCGATCGGCGACAGCCCGTTGCGCGCCGAGATCCTCCAGATCCGCGCGGGTCTGGAAGACTTCCCGGCCACGACACTGACCGAAGCCGGCATCTGCTGGGTCGAGGCCGCCGAGTTGGAGCGCGCCGCCGCCGCGTACGCCCGGGCTCTGGAGGTTCTCGGTCCGGACGGGCCGCCGCGGGAGATCGGCGAACTCGAGATGCGCCGGGCCGACTGCGTGATCACGCTCGCGCAGGACAAGACCGCCGGCGTCGAGCACGAGTTGCGGGAGAGCATCGGCTGGCTCGAGCACGCCCGGGCGGCCTTCGACGGCGATCTCCCGCCGTTCGACTGGTGCTTCGTGTCCGAGGCGCTGGCCCGCCTGCAACTGGCCCGGCTGATGATCAGTGACCGGACCGCACAGCACTGGCTGGCGCTGCGCGCCTCGCTGCGGGCGGTGGCCTACGCGTTCGACGACGGCGACCGTTGGGCCCACCTCGCCGGCACCGCCGATGTGCTGGAGATGAACCAGGTGTCGCGGTGGGCCTCGGCGGTGGCGGAGGAACTCGGCGACAGCGCCGAGATCCGCTGGAGCCGGCTGCGGGTGCTCTCCAACACGGGTGCCTACCAGGAGGTGCTGGACCGGCTCGACGACGACGGCGACGTCTACACCAACGCGGTCCGGGGCTTCTGCCTACTCCGGCTGGGCCGCCCGCAGGAGGCGCTCGAGGTCTACCGGGGACTCACCATCGAGCCCGGCCTGACCTGGGCGTGGTGGCAATACCTGATGACCGCGCTGATCGCCGGCGACGTCACGACCGCCCGCGGCATCGCGACCGACCTGAGCCGCGACGTCGCGGCCCGCCCCGACGAGCGCGACGTGCTGTTCGGCGGTGCGATGGCCAGGCTCGTGCTCGGCGAGACCGACAAGGTCGAGGCCATGTTCGCCGGGATCGCGGAGTCGGCCGAGGGCGCCGACCGCGACGACGCGCTGGAGGTCATCGGCATCGCCCGGATCGTCCGCGGCGACACCGCGCGCGGGACGGCCGACCTGACGGCCGCCATGACCGCGACCCGGCGCGCCGCCGCGGTCATCGACTGGCGGTCGACCACCCGGCCGCTGATCAATGCCGTGGCCGACCTGCACGGGGTGCCCCGGCCCGACTTCACCGAGATCGAGGAGTTCTACGCCAGCGTCGAACGCGACTGGCCGACCGACCCGCTCGGTGACGCCCGGGCCCGCGCCGACAACGACGACCTGGCACCAGACGTACGCGCGGAGACGCTCGCCCTGCTCGCGGCGGTGCACGGTGCCCGGGCCGGAACGGTCGACCTGGCCGAACTGCCCGAGTCGCTGGCCGCCGAACGCGAGCAGTTGGAGACCTGGCTCCGCCCGCCGGCGCCGGCGACCGACTCTCCGCAAGAGGAGCCCGAGCCCGAACCGGCGCCGCCGCCGATCTTCCTGATGCTCCCGAGTTCGTGGTTCGACGAGCACGATGACCCGGTCGCGACCCACCCGCTGTTCCGGACCGCCCTACCGCAGGCGCGGGCCGTCGCGAGCTGGGAGGTGCCGTCGGCGACCATCCGCGCGGAAGACGAACTCGAACCCGACGGCTTCCGGCTGGAGGTGCACGGCGACCCGGTCGCGGCCGGAACGATTCCCATCGACGTGGTCTTCGTCCCGGCCGCCGCCGCCGGGTTGCTGCCGGCGGCGGTCGCCCGGGCGGCCGTGCCCTACCAGCCGGAGTGGCTCGACGTGCCGCTGCTGTGCGTGCCGCCGGCGCCGGCCGGCGACCGGCACACGCTGCTCGACCTGCTCACCTTCGACCGGTGGGCGCTGGCCGCCCGGCTGGTCACCGCCGACCTGTGTCGCCGTGCCCTCGAAGGACCTCAGATCCCCTGAGCGAGCCGGTAGTAGGCCGCGCTCCAGCGCAGCTCCTTGGCCAGCCCGCGGCGGGTGGTCTCGGCGTCGATCTGGACGAGTTCGATGCCCAGGTGGTCGGCCAGCGTGCCGATCTCGTCGGCGGTCACCGCCGTCGACAGCACCGTGTGGTGCGGGCCGCCGGCGGTGAGCCAGCCCTCGGTCGCGGTCGAGAAGTCCGGACGGGGCTCCCAGACCGCGCGGGCGACCGGCAGGTTGGGCAGGGGCTCGTCGGGCTCGACCAGGTCGATCTCGTTGGCCACCCAGCGGAACCGGTCGCCGAGGTCGGCCCAGCCGACGACCACGCCGGGGCCGGTCGCCGCCGTGAAGACCAGCCGGGCCGGGTCGTCGCGGCCGCCGATCGACAGCGGGTGCACCTCGACCCGGGGCCGGTCGCCGGCGATCGACGGGCAGACCTCGAGCATGTGCGCGCCGAGCACCTTCGGGGTGCCGGGCGCCAGGTGGTAGGTGTAGTCCTCCATGAACGAGGTGCCACCGGGCCGGCCGGCGCCGACGACCTTGAGCACCCGCAGCAGGGCGGCCGTCTTCCAGTCACCCTCGCCGCCGAAGCCGTAGCCGGCGGCCATCAGCCGCTGCACGGCCAGACCGGGCAACTGCCGCAGCCCGCCGAGATCCTCGAAGTTGGTGGTGAACGCGCCGAACGAACCCTTCGACAGGAACTCGCGCAGGCCCGCCTCGACCCGCGCCTGGTAGCGGACGCTGCCGTGCCTCGCGCCGCCCGGCCGCAAATCGGCGGCCAGGTCGTAGAGGTCGAGGTATTCGGCGACCAGCGCGTCGACGGCCGCGTCGTCGACATCGTCCACAAGCGACACCAGGTCGTTGACACCCCAGGTGCTGACCGAGACGCCGACCCGGAGCTGGGCCTCGACCTTGTCGCCCTCGGTCACCGCGACGTCGCGCATGTTGTCGCCGAACCGGGCCAGGCGCAGCGCGCCGGCCTCGGCCACGCCGGCGGCGGCCCGGGTCCACGAGCCGATCCGCGCGGCGACCGCCGGGTCGCTCACGTGCCCGGCGACGGTCGTCCGGGGCACCTTCAGCCGGGTCAGCACGAAGGCGAACTCCCGGTCGCCGTGCGCGGCCTGGTTGAGGTTCATGAAGTCCATGTCGATGGTCGCCCACGGCAGGGCGGCGTCGGCCTGGGTGTGCAGGTGCAGCAGCGGACGGCGCAGCGCGTCGAGGCCGGCGATCCACATCTTGGCCGGCGAGAACGTGTGCATCCAGGTGATCACCCCGACGCACGCGGGTGACTCGTTGGCCCGGCCGATCAGCTCGCGGATCGCGTCGGAGCTGGTCAGCACCGGCTGCCAGACCACCCGGACCGGCACCTCGCCGGACGCGTCGACAGCGGCCGCCACCCGCTGCGACTGCTCGGCGACCTGACGGAGGGTTTCCTCGCCATACAGGCCCTGGCTGCCGGTCAGGAACCACACTTCTTTGCCGGCAAAGGGGTCGTCGATCACGATGTTTCCTTTCAACGCTGCCCGTAGACGTTCTGGTACCGCTCGTAGAGGGAGTCGATCGCGGCCTGGTCGATCGGGATGGGCTCGCCGAGCTGCCGGGCCAGGTGCACGGTGCGGGCCACGTCTTCGCACATCACGGCCGCCTTCACCGCGGCCCGGGCGCTGTCGCCGATGGTGAAGACGCCGTGGTTGCGCATCAGCACGGCCGGCGAGCGCTGGCCGGCCAGCGTCTCGACGATGCCCTGGCCGATCGAGTCGTCGCCGATCAGCGCGAACGGGCCGACCGGGATCGGGCCGCCGAACTCGTCGGCCATCGCGGTGAGCACGCACGGGATCGCCTCGCCACGGGCGGACCAGGCGGTCGCGTACGGGCTGTGCGTGTGCACGACGCCGTTGACCGCCGGCAGGTGCCGGTAGACGTAGGCGTGCGCGGCGGTGTCGCTGGACGGTGCTCGCACCCCGTCGACGACGTCGCCGTGCAGGTCGCACACGGTGATGCCGTCCCAGGCCAGCCCGTCGTAGGAGACGCCGCTGCCCTTGATGACGAACAGGTCTTCGCCGGGCACCCGCTCGGAGACGTTGCCAGCGGTCCAGGTGACCAGCGCGTAGCGGACCAGTTCGGTGTGCAGCGCGGCCACGTGTGCGCGCTGGTCGCGGTGCAGGCCGCGGTCGGCCCGGGCGGCCTGGGATGGCGCGGTCATGCGACCTCCCCCTTCGAAGCCGTGCGGCGGATGGCCCGGAGCCGGTGCAGCACGTCGTTGCCGCCCCGGCCGAAGTAGTCGTGCAGCCGCTGGTATTCGGCGTAGAGGGCGTCGTAGACCGCGGCGCGCTCCTCGTCAGGCACGTAGACCGCGCGGTGCACCTTGCCCATCGCCCGCGCCGCGGCGTGGATGTCGGGATAGGCGCCCGCGGCGACCGCGGCATGGATCGCGGAGCCGAGGGCCGGGCCCTGCTCGGACCCGATCACCGAAAGCGGTCGGCGGCAGACGTCGGAGTAGAGCTGCATCAGGAACGTGTTGCGCAGCAGCCCGCCGGCGACGACCAGCTCGGTCACCCCGACGCCGTTGGTCTCGAACGCCTCGACGATGGTGCGGGTGCCGAAGGCGGTCGCCTCCAGCAGCGCGCGGTAGACGTCTTCGGCCCGGGTGGCCAGCGTGGTGCCGACCAGCACGCCGGACA
Organism: Asanoa ferruginea; assembly: GCF_003387075.1. NCBI lineage: Bacteria > Bacillati > Actinomycetota > Actinomycetes > Micromonosporales > Micromonosporaceae > Asanoa > Asanoa ferruginea. Next base: position 6,841,895 of record NZ_QUMQ01000001.1, on the reverse strand, counting down.
GCTCGTGGTCGACCAGCACCGACCGGTTGCCGCCGTGCCAGTCGAGCGCGACCAGGCCGTGCGCCCCGACCTCCTGGGCCGCCGCCAGTTCGGTGAGGTGCTCGTGGATCCCGATGCCCCGGGCCGCCGCTGCCTCCACATAGGACGCCGGCACGAAGTTGTCGACGTGCCAGGCGAAGATGTCGCCGACGCCGCTCTGGCCGGCCTCGTAGCCGTAGAGCCCGGGCACGATGCCGCCGTCGACGACCCCGCACATGCCGGGCACCTCGCCGAGCTGGTCGCTGTTCATCACGTGGCAGGTCGAGGTGCCCATCACCATCAACATCTGGCCGGGTTCCGTTGCCTGTGCGGCCGGCGCGGTGACGTGCGCGTCCACATTGCCCACCGCGACGGCGATGCCCTCGGGCAGCCCGGTCCACCCGGCGGCCTGCGCGCTCAGCCCGCCGGCGAGCGCGCCGAGCTGGCCGATCTCGTGCTCCAGCTTGTCGGTCACGAAGCCGGCGAAATCGGGGTTGAGAGCTGCCAGATACTCCGGCGACGGGTAGCCGCCGTCCTGGTAGATGCCCTTGTAGCCGGCCGTGCAGGCGTTGCGCACGTAGCGGCCGCAGAGCTGCCAGATGATCCAGTCGGCCGCCTCGACCCAGCGGTCCATCGTCGCGTAGACCTCGGGGTCGTCCTCCAGCACCTGGAGCGCCTTGGCGAACTCCCACTCGCTGGAGATCTTCCCGCCGTAGCGGGCCAGCCACGCCTCGCCGCGCTCCGCGGCCAGCGCGTTGATCCGGTCGGCGTGCGGCTGCGCGGAGTGGTGCTTCCAGAGCTTCGGGTAGGCGTGCGGCCGGTCGTGGAGCTCCGCCAGCTCGCACAGCGGCGTGCCGTCGGCCGTGGTCGGCAGCACGGTGCAGGCAGTGAAGTCGGTGCCGATGCCGACCACGTCGGCGGGGTCGACCCCGCTGGCCGCGACCGCCTCCGGGACGGCGGTGCGCAACACGGCCACCCAGTCGGCCGGCAGCTGCAACGCCCAGTCCGGTGGCAACGGTGCGCCGGTTGCCGGCAGCCGCTGCTCGATGACGGCGTGCTCGTAGGGATGGACCGCGCTGGCCAGCTCGGCGCCGTCCGCGACCCGGACGACCACCGCCCGGCCGGAGAGGGTGCCGAAATCCACCCCCACGACGTATGCGTCTGCCATGCCTGTCATCAACCTTCCCCGCGGCCCCGGCCGCGAGCCGGCGGTGCGGTCGTCGCCCGCACCAACAACTGCGGCGCGACCGGTAGCGGCCGCGCTTGTTCACCGCCCAGCAGCCCTAGCACGAGCTGCACGCCGCGCCGCCCCAGCTCGGCGAAGTCCTGCCGGACCGTGGTCAGCGGCGGGATCGAGTAGGGCGCTTCCGGGACGTTGTCGAAGCCCACGACGCTGACGTCGTCCGGCACCCGCAGCCCGGCCTCGTGGAACGCGTTGAGCAGCCCGAAGGCCATCTGGTCGTTGGCGACGAAGACCGCCGTCATCGGCTCTCCGCCGCGCCGGCGGGCCACCAGCTCGCGGCCGGCGGCGTGCCCGGAGGCCGGTCCCCAGTCACCCCGCAGCACCGACGGAGGCGGCGCGCCGGCCGCCTCGAGCTCGGCCCGCCAGCTCCGGGCCCGGGCCGCCGCCTCGACGAAGCCGTCCGGCCCGGCCACATGATGGACGGTGCGGTGGCCGAGGTCGAGCAGGTGCCGGGTGGCCAGCGCGGCGCCGGCCTCCTGGTCGACCCATACCGCCGGATCGTGCCCTTCGGCGCCGGCCAGCACCGCGACCAGCGGCACCGCGGTGTGCACCTTCCGCAAGGCACGGACGGCCTCGTCGTGGGTGCCCAGCGCGATGATCGCATCGAGCGACTGGGTCGCCAGCCGGTCGATCGCCTCGGTCAGGGTGCGCGCGCTCGTGTCGTCGAGCACCGACACGGTGAGGAAATAGCCGGCCTCGCGGGCGGCGTGCTCGAGGCCGACCATGGTCTGCGCCGGACCGTACTGGCTGATGTTGGCGGTGGCCAGGCCGATGGTCCGGGTCGACCCGGTGGCGAGGGCGCGGGCCGCCCCGTTGGGGCGGTAGCCGAGCTCTTTGATCGCCGCCAGGACCCGTGCGCGGGTGGCCACCGCCACGTTCGGGTGGCGGTTGATCACCCGCGACACGGTCTGGTGCGACACGCCCGCACGGGCGGCGACGTCCGACATGGCCAGCGGCCGGGTCGGCGCGGCGTCCGCGGTGGGTGTGTCCATCGGTCGGATCAGCCCTTGGCGCCGACGCGGCGCTTGTTGTAGATGTCGAACGCGACGGCGAACAGCAGCACCAGGCCCTTGACCACCGACTGGATCGACTGGTCGACGCCCATGAGCTGCATGCCGTTGCTCATCACCGCCATGATCAGACCACCGACCATCGCGCCGACCACGGTGCCCACACCGCCGGCCACGGCCGCACCGCCGATGAAGGCGGCGGCGATCGCGTCGAGCTCGAACATGTTGCCGGCCGCCGGTTGGGCGCCGTTGGACCGCGACGAGTAGATGACGCCCGCGACACCGGCCAGGAAGCCCATGTTGACGAACATCCAGAAGTTGACCGTCTTGACCTTCACACCGGAGAGCTGGGCGGCCGACAGGTTGCCGCCGATGGCGTACACCTGACGCCCGAAGACCGTGCGGCGGGTGACCATGCCGTAGGCGATCACCAGGACGGCCAGGATGATCAGCACGATCGGCAGGCCCCGGGCGTGCGCGAGCTGCCAGGCGAAATACATGATGACCGCGCCGATGAGCAGGATCCGCAACACGAACAGCGGGAACGACTCGACCGACTGCTCGTAGCGGACCCGGGCCGTGCGGGTGCGATAGCCGCTGACCGCGATGCCGGCCACCGCGACCGCGCCGATGATCAAGGTGAACGCGTCGTAGCCCTGGCCGCCGAGCAGGCCGTTGAGGAAGCCGTTGGCGACCTTCTGGTAGCCGGCCGGGAACGGCGAGAGCGAGATGTTGTCGAGCACCTGGAGCGTGAGGCCGCGGAAGAGCAGCATGCCGGCCAGCGTCACGATGAACGCCGGCATGCCGATGTAGGCGACCCAGAAGCCGTGCCAGGCGCCGACCGCGAGACCGACGACGATCGCCGCGACCACGCCGACCCACCAGGGCATCCCCTGCTGGATCACCAGCACCGCGGAGACCGCCCCGGTCAGCGCCACCACCGAGCCGACCGACAGATCGATGTGGCCGCCGATGATCAGGATGACCATGCCGATGGCCAGGACCAGGATGTAGGAATATTGCAGCAGGATGTTGGTGATGTTGCCCGGGCTCAGCGAGACGCCGTCGGTGAGGATCGCGAACAGCCCGACGATGACGACGAACGCGACGTAGATGCCGCTCTGCCGCAGGTTGCGCATGATCAGCGTACGCGGGTCGCTGGTGCCCGTGTGTAGCGCGACGGCGGGTGCGCTGCCGGACTCCCGCGTCTCGGGGGGCTTGGTGCTGGTCATCCGGCGAGCTCCTTCTCCTTGGTCATGAGCGCCATGAGGTTTTCCTGGGTGGCCTCGCGCACCGGCACTTCACCGGTGATGCGGCCGGCCGAGAGGGTGTAGATGCGGTCGCACATCCCGAGCAGCTCGGGCAGCTCGGAGGAGATGACGATGACCGCCTTGCCCTGCGCCACGAGCCGGTTGATGATCGTGTAGATCTCGAACTTGGCGCCGACGTCGATGCCCCGCGTCGGCTCGTCCAGGATCAGCACGTCGGGATCGGCGAACAACCACTTGGACAGCACCACTTTTTGCTGGTTGCCGCCGGACAGCTTGCCGACGGTGGCCATCACGGTGGTCGTCTTGATGTTCATGTCGCGCCGGCTCTGCTCGGCGATCTTGATCTCTTCGTTGCCGTTGACCCAACCGCGCCGCGACAACTTGTCGAGGGCGGCGGCCGAGATGTTGCGGCACACGTCGGCGATCAGGTTGAGCCCATAGCGCTTGCGATCTTCGGTGGCGTAGGCGATGCCGTTCTTGATCGCCTCGGCGACCGTGCGGGCGCGCACCTCCTTGCCGTGCACGAAGATCCGGCCGCTGATGTCGCGGCCATAGGAGCGGCCGAACACGCTCATCGCCAGCTCGGTGCGGCCGGCGCCCATCAGGCCGGCGATGCCGACCACCTCGCCGGCGCGCACGTTGAGGTTGGCGCCGTCGACGACCTTGCGATCCTGGCTCGGGTGCCAGGCCGTCCAGTCTTCGATCCGGAGCACCTCGGCGCCGGGCGCCGACTCCCGCTCGGGATAGAAGCTCTCGATGTCGCGACCGACCATGCCGCGGATGATCCGGGCCTGGGTCGCGCTCTGCGACACGGTTTCGAGGCCCGCCTCCGACCATTTCATTTCGATGGTCTCGACGGTGCGGCCGTCGCGGATCACCGTCGTCGAGTCGGCGATCGCGGTGATCTCGTTGAGCTTGTGCGAGATCATGATGCAGGTGATGCCCCGGTCACGCAGCCGGCGCAGCAGGTCGAGCAGGTGCGCCGAGTCGATGTCGTTGAGCGCCGCCGTCGGCTCGTCGAGGATCAGCAGCTTGACCTCTTTGGACAGTGCCTTGGCGATCTCGACGAGCTGCTGCTTGCCGACACCGAGCTGGATGACCGGCGAGACCGGGTTCTCGTCGAGGCCGACGGATTTGAGCAACGACGCGGCCTCGGCGTTGGCGCGGTTCCAGTCGATCAGGCCGCCCTTCCCGCGCCGCTCGTTGCCGAGGAAGATGTTCTCGGCGATCGAGAGGTAGGGCACCAGGGCCAGCTCCTGGTGGATGATCACGATGCCTTCGGCCTCGCTGTCGCGGATGCCGTTGAAGTGCACCGGTTTGCCATCGAAAACGATCTCACCGGCGTAGGACCCGGTCGGGTAGACGCCGGAGAGCACCTTCATCAGGGTGGACTTCCCCGCGCCGTTCTCACCGCAGATCGCGTGGATCTCGCCACGCCGGACGGCGATCGACACGTCCTCGAGCGCCTTCACGCCGGGGAATGTCTTGGTGATGTCGCGCATCTCCAGCAGCATGTCGGTCATCCGTCCTCCTTCTGCGTGCGTGCGGATGGCAGGCCCGGTGACCCGCGTGGGGTCACCGGGCCTGCCGGTCGATCACTTGGCCTGGCCGGCCTTGACCTCGTCGGCTGTCCAGTAGCCTGAATCAATCAGCGACTTCTGGATGTCGTCCTTGTAGACCGTCTCGACGGGCAACAGGTATGAGGGCACGACCTTGACACCGTTGTTGTAGGTCTTGGTGTCGTTGGCCTCCGGCGTCGCCTTCTTCAGGAACGCCTCGGCCGCGTTGACAGCCTGATCGGCCAGCAGTCGGGTGTCCTTGAAGATGGTCGAGCTCTGCACGCCATCGTTGATCAGCTTGACCGACGCGATCTCCGCGTCCTGACCGGTCACGACCGGCATCTTGCCCTTGTAGCCGGCGTTCTGCAGCGCGGTGATGATGCCGCGGGAGAGCCCGTCGTAGGGCGAGAGCACACCGCTGACCTTGGCGCCGTCGTTGTAGCTGGAGGTCAGCAGGTCTTCCATCCGCTTCTGCGCGGTCTCCTGCTGCCACCGCAGAATCGCCACCTGCTCGATGGCGGTCTGCTTCGACTTCACGACGAGCGTGCCCTTGTCGATGAACGGCTTGAGCGTGTCCATCGCGCCGTCGAAGAAGAAGTGCGCGTTGTTGTCGTCGAGGGAACCGGCGAACAGTTCGACGTTGAGCGGCCCGGTCACCTTGCCCGGCGAACCGTCCTTGTTGAGCACACCCAGACCCACCAGGAGCGCCGTCGCCTGCGCGACGCCGACCTTGTAGTTGTCGAAGCTGACGTAGAAGTCGACGTTCTTGCTGTCGCGGATCAGCCGGTCGTAGGCGATGACCGGGATCTTCTTGTCGGCGGCGGCCTGAAGCTGGCCGCTGAGGGCGGTGCCGTCGATCGCCGCGATGATCAGCACGTCGGCGCCCTGGGTGATCATCTGGTCGACCTGCTGCGACTGGGTCGGGATGTCGTCGCCCGCGTATTGCAGGTCCACCTTGTAGCCCTTGGCCGTGAGCTTCTCCTTGACGGAGTTGCCGTCGGCGATCCAGCGCTCCGAGGTCTGGGTCGGCATCGAAACACCGATCGTCAGGTCGGTCGGCGCCTGGTTGGCGGTATCGGTGCCGCTGCCGGCGCCCTCACCGCTGCACGCCGCCAGGCTCAAGGCCACCGCCGCGGCGCCCAGAGCGGCCAGAAATCGTCTGTTCACAAGCTGTCTCCCCTCCGGGGGTTGGAGTCATCAACGTTCGGCAGATCACAACGAGCCACAGTGTTAGCGCTAACAACAACAGCGTCAACCCCTCCTCTCGACATCCGCCGGTCACGGTCTCGTAACAAGGACAGGCAGGTGGCACGCTCCCACGGACCATGACGATGGCCCGCAGATGCCGCATCGCCCATAGTTTTCGGGCGCCGTTTCGGTCGGAAACGTGACGCTGCGTGGCGGCTCCAGTGCGCATACCTTGTGAGCGTTAACAGCGACAAGGTCCACTCGACACCTAGAGTGACGCCATGCTGACCGCATTGACCGCCCGCTTCGTGGCCGCGGGTGCCGTCGGCGTGATCGCGCAACGACGCGACGGCGACGCGGTCGATGCGCTCGCCGCCGGTCGGGCCGCACTCGAACCGGGAGCCGGCCTGCCCGACGTAGCCGGACATTTCCGGATCGGCAGCGTGACCAAGACGTTCACCGCCACCGTCGTGCTCCAACTCCTGCACCGCGACCTCGACCGGTCGGTCACCCGGTGGCTGCCGGCCGTCGGCGACGATCGGATCACCCTGCGCCACCTGCTCACCCACCGCAGTGGACTGCACAACTACACCGACGACCTCACCGACCCCGCCGCGATCGTCGCCGGCCGGGACACCCGTTGGGCAGCGTGGGACCTGGTGGCCCCGGCGTTGCACCGGCTGCGACACTTCCCGCCCGGCGCCGACCGCGCCTATTGCAACACCGGCTACCTCCTGCTCGGCCTGGTCGTCGAGCGGGTGACCGGGCGAGGCTGGGCGGCCGAGGTCACCGACCGTCTTCTCGACCCGCTCGGCCTGCGCGACACCTCGACGGGCACGGTTCGGCTGCCGGCGCCGCATGCCCGCGGCTACCTGACGGTCGACGGGCGCGCGGTCGACGTGACGTCGTTCGACCCGAGCCAGGCGGGCGCGGCCGGTGGGCTGGTCTCCAGCCTTTCCGACGTCAACGTGTTCTACCGGGCGTTGCTGCGCGGCGACCTGTTACCGCCGGATGCGCTGGCCGCGATGCGGGCCGAGGGCCTCGGGCTCGGCCGGCACGAGACGCCGCGCGGGCCGGTGTTCGGCCACGACGGCGGCTTCTTCGGCTTCCAGACCCGGTCGTGGCACAGCGTCGACGGCCGGCGCCAGCTCACCCTTTCCGCGACCATCTTCGGCAATGGCGCGCTGCCTCCCACGGAAGAACTCGTCGCCGCGGTAGCGGGATGACCGCCCACGCACCGACCAGTTCCGCCGCAGACCAGCCGAGGTCGGTGCGACCTCCGGCGCCCGGCTGGGCCGCGCGGCCGGTTACCGGGTCACGCTAACGACCCTCGATCGCCGCCGAATCGGCGTAAAATTGGACGATATGGTCACCCAGCCGACGACCCCGACGCACTCGGGGTCGTCGCTGCTGCATCGCTGGCTGGCCCGCGCGGCGTTCCTGGCCCTGGCCGCCGCGTTCGTGGTCCCGGTGCTGGTCGCCGGCCTGCGCGGCAGCGTCTCCATGCTCGTCATCGGCGTGGTCTGCCTGATCGGCACCGTCGCCGCGATCTGGTGGTTCGTCGCGCACTCGGGCGTGCTCCGCTGGCTGGCCGCGGTGTTCCTGGTGGCCGCTCCCCTGGCCGTGCTGCTGGTGTTCGCGCTGCACCACCTGGTCTGGGTGGCCGCGGTCTCCCTCGGCCTGCTCGTGCTGGCCGGTGCCGCCGGCCGCCGCGCCCTCACCCAGGCCGCGTTGGCGCCGCACGAGGCCACCACCCCGCCGCCGGCACACCCGTTCCTGATCATGAACCCGCGCTCCGGCGGCGGCAAGGTCGGCCGCTTCGACCTGGCCGCCCGCGCCCGCGCGCTGGGCGCCGAGGTGGTCCTGCTCGACACGTCGGGCACCACCGACGTGGCGGCGCTGGCCCAGGACGCGGTCCGCCGCGGCGCCGACCTGCTCGGCGTAGCGGGCGGCGACGGCACCCAGGCCATCGTCGCCGGCGTGGCGGCCGAGCACGACCTACCGTTCCTGGTGATCTCGGCCGGCACCCGCAACCACTTCGCGCTCGACCTGGGCCTCGACCGCGACGACCCGGCAAGCTGCCTGGACGCACTCACCGACGGCGTGGAGATCCGGGTCGACCTGGGCGAGATCGGCGACCGGACATTCGTCAACAATGCTTCATTCGGGGTGTACGCGGCCATCGTGCAGAGCGACGCCTACCGGGCGGACAAGGCCCGCACGGCGCTCGAGTTGCTACCGGACCTGCTCGCACAGCAAACCGGGCCGGCGTTGTGCCTGCGGGTCGGCGACACGGTGTCCCCCGCACCGCAGGCGATCCTGGTGAGCAACAACCCGTACACCGTGGACGATTTCATGGGTCTTGGCCACCGCCCGCGGCTCGACCGCGGCCGGCTGGGCGTCATCGCACTGACTGTCGACTCGACCACCGACGCGCTCCGGTTGCTGCGCGGCCGGCGCTCGACGTCGGTCGCCGTCCTGGCGGCCCGGTCAGCGGTCATCGAGGCGGGCGGCGAGCCGGTGCCGGTGGGCGTCGACGGCGAGGCGTTGCTGCTGCCGACGCCGTTGCACTGCCGGATCCGCCCCGGTGCGCTGCGGGTGCGGGTGCCGCGCGACCGCCCGGGCGTCCGCGCCGCGCGCGCCGCGCTGGACTGGGCGCACCTGGGCAAGCTGGCGCTGTCGTTCCGGCCTACAGGCACACGTTCTTGATGGTGGTCGGAATGCCCTCGAGCGTCGGCATCGCCTGCCGCAGCGTGGTCTTACGCTTCGGGTCGTTCAGCTTCGTGATGGTCGTGGCGGCATCGGTCAGGGTCGTCTTGACGATGCTGTCGATGTCGCGGCCCGACAGCAGGGTGAGCTGATTGGCCCACCACTGCATGGTGTAGTCGACGGCCTTGTCGATCGGCGCCGCCTCGTCAGCGTTGTCGGCCCGGCTCAACTCGTCCAGCGAGTCGGCGAGTTCCTGCTGCCGGGCGTCACTGTCGGCGATCGCCTCCTTGCAGGCGTTGACGGTAGCGACCGCTTTGACGTCGACCACCCCGGCGTCAGCCCCACTGGTCGGCAACGAATCCGCCGCGTCGCCCCCCGACCCACAGGCGGCGGCACCAAGGCCGACAACCGCGAGAACGAACACCGTGGCGATACCGCGCCGCATAACCGCTCCTAAATAGTGGGACAGCCGACGGCGAAGGCTAACCGATCTTGAAGGCCGCCCACCTCCTCAGGTGGCAAATGCCACGACCCTTGACCTGCCCAAACCGCGGCTCGGATGCGGTGTGCGACGATCCGCGCCGGTGGTCGGGCGGTGCGGGGGTCTGAGCGTCCGCGCACGCGATAAACCGGGCGACGCCGGCGATCATCGCCGGGATACTGGTCGTCGATGGATGAGGTCACCGTCGTCGTCGCCCATTCCGAGCGCGCGACCCTGCGCGTCGGTGACGTGTTCCTGAAGGTCGACGCCGATCAGGCGCGCATCGACGCCGAGGTCGAGGCAATGACCCTCGCGCCGGTCCCCACGGCGGAGATCCTGTGGCGAAACCCTCCCGTCCTCGCGACCGCCGCACTACCGGGCGCGACGCTCGGGCGCCTCGGCGGCCCGTCGACCGGGTCGCCGGCGGGATGGGCCGCGGCGGGCGCCGCCATCCGCAAGCTGCACGACGCACCCCTGCCACCGTGGCCCGGCCGGGCGGGCCGGAGCATCGCCGCGCTGACGGCGGCGCTCGACGAGGAGTGCGAGTCGCTCGTGGCCAACGGCGTCCTGCCCGCCGACCTGGTCGCCCGCAACCGCGAGGTCGCCGAGGCCGCGCTGCGGCCATGGACGCCGGCGTTCACCCACGGCGACCTTCAGATCGCACACATCTTCGTCGACGGCGACGAGGTCACCGGCATCATCGACTGGTCCGAGGCGGGCCAGGGCGACGCCCTCTACGACCTGGCCACCTTCACCCTCGGGCACGAGGAGCACCTCGACGACGTGATCGCCGGCTACGGCACCGACATCGACCTCGACGTGATCCACGCGTGGTGGTCGTTACGCAGCCTGCTGGGAGTCCGCTCACTGATCGGCCAGGGCTTCGACCCCTTCGCGCCGGGCTGCGAGGTCGACGTGCTGCGATCCCGGATGTGAGGCTGCGGCGTCCTCTTCGGCCGGCATCACGACCGCGAGTCCGATCTGGGGCGCTAGATCTGTCAGGTCGATCTTTCTTCTGACAGATCTGCCGCCCCAGGTGGGTGCAGGTCGAGTCCATCGTGGGCCGCGCCGTGGTCCGGCCCAGGCTGCGCCGTGCTCTTAACAAGCGAGGTCTCGAGCCTCGGGCTCGCGCTCTGGCTCGGGCTCTGGCTCGGCCTCGGGCTCGGGCTCGGGCTCGGCCTCGGCCTCGGGCCCAGGCTCGGCCTCGGGCCCAGGCTCGGGCTCGGGCTCGGGCCCAGGCTCGGCCTCGGGCCCAGGCTCGGCCTCGGGCCCAGGCTCGGCCTCGGGCCCAGGCTCGGCCTCGGGCCCAGGCTCGGCCTCGGGCCCAGGCTCGGCCTCGGGCCCAGGCTCGGCCTCGGGCCCAGGCTCGGCCTCGGGCCCAGGCTCGGCCTCGGGCCCAGGCTCGGCCTCGGGCCCAGGCTCGGCCTCGGGCCCAGGCTCGGCCTCGGGCCCAGGCTCGGCCTCGGGCCCAGGCTCGGCCTCGGGCTCGGGCTCGGGCCCAGGCAAGGGCAAGGGCAAGGGCTCGGGCTGGGGCTCGGGCCCAGGTTCGGGCTCGGGCCCGGGCTCGGGCTCGGGCCCAGGCTCGGGCCCAGGCCCAGGCCCAGGCTCGGGCTCGGGCTCGGGCTCGGGCCCAGGCTCGGTCGCGCCAACCACCGTCACACGAGCCGCCGCGGCCGCCCACCGTCGGGGCGGCCGCTCGAACTGGCGCTACGCCGCTGGGCAGGCGGCCTTGATCTTGTCGGCGACGCCGTTCAGGGTGGTGCGGGCCGCGTCGCCCGCGGTGTCGTCGTCGGGGTCGTTGATCTTCGTGACCGTGGTGGCCGACTCGGTCAGGGCGGTCTTCACCTTGGCGTCGACGTCCTGGCCGGCCAGGGCCGTCAGCTTGTCGGACCACGTCTTCAAGCTGGCGTGCATCCTGGTTTCCAGCTCGGTGCCCTTGGCCTCGAGCTCGGCGTCGACGCTGTCCGCGGTGATGCCGAGCAGCATCTTCTGCATCTCGTCGAGCCCACTGCCGAAGTCCTTGGCACCGGCCTCGCTGGCGGCGAGGGCTTCCGTGCAGGCCGCCACGGTCGCGTCCGACGCACCGCCGGCAGCCGCCGACGACGAGGGCGCACCACCGGCCGCGTTAGCGGAACCGGCGTCGTCGCCGGACGACCCGCACGCCGCGGCGCCCAGTGCGACCACCGAAACCATGACCAACGTGGCGAAACCGCGCCGCATTCCTGCTCCTAAATATAGGGATAGGTGAACGGCTGAACCATAGCTGATCATGAAAGCATCAAGATCCCCGGCCCCGCGGGCCGCTAGGCCGAGGTGACCACCGCGGCCGTGCCGTAGGCGACGATCTCCGACAACCCGTTGCCGATGTCCGACGAGTCGAAGCGCACCCCGACCACCGCGTTGCCGCCGAGTTCGTGTGCGTGCGCGACGAGCCGCTCGAACGCCGTGTGCCGCGCCGCGTCGACCACCGACGTGTATTCGGAGACCTCGCCCTGCCGCAGCGCCTTGAGCCCCCCGGTCACTCCACGGACCACGCCCACGCTGCGCACGATGATGCCCCACGCGATGCCCAGCGTGCGCTCGACCCGATAGCCCGGCACCTCGAACGTCGTCGAGGCCAGAAACTCCGTCGTCGTCATCCACCCATCCTGGCCCGCGGCAGCCGGCGAGGTGGACGCATCAGTGCGGAAAGTCCCTTTTGGTCGGCCGGCCACACAGGCCAAAAGTAAGGTCGCAAGAGTGGAGTTTCTCGTTGACATGGTGACGACCGTGCCGGCCGGCACTACGGACGACGCGGTCGCCGAGATGCGCGCCCGCGAGGCCGCCCGGTCCGCCGAACTGGCGGCGCGCGGCAACCTCCTGCGGTTGTGGCGCCCGCCCTTGAAACCCGGTGAGTGGCGCTCCTTCGGCCTCTTCAGCGCCCCTGACGCGGATCAACTCGAAACCGTCCTCGCCTCGATGCCGCTACGCGCCTGGCGCCACGACACCGTGACCCCGCTGACGCCGCACCCGAGCGATCCGGGCCAACCGGGCACCGCCGAAGAGCGCATCCTGCGCGGCGTCCTCGACCGCTGGAAGGCCGCGGTCGACGCGCACGACCCGCCCGGCGTCGCGCAGTGCTTCACCGACGACGCCATCTTCCAGGGCCTGCACCCCTACACCGTCGGGCCCGAGGGCGTCGCCGCCTACTACGACTCACAACCAATGGGCATGACCGCGGCGTACGAGATTCGCGAGACCCGCCGCCTCAGCGAGGATCTGGTCCTGGGCTACCTGAGCGTCGACTTCGCGTTCACCGACCGCCCGGTCCTCACCGTCAACCTCAGCGTGGTCACCAGAAAAACCGACCGCGGCTGGCTGATCAGCCACTACCAGGTCTCCAAGCTCAACTGAACCCGTCCGGGGAATTCATCGTCCGGAGCCTGCGGCGGCGGCGGCCCGCGCTCGTCGTCGACGCCCGGTCGCTGGAAGAAGCCGCCAGGCTGGGCGCGTTGGCAGCCCAGCTCGCGGCCTGCTCCACGATCACCAAGGCCGGCGTCGGCCTGATCGGGGGCGAGGCCGTCTAGCAGCGCGGCACGCCCGGGATGAAGCCGCTGTGGCCGGTGCGCACGTAGGTGTCGGACACCCAGCGTCCCGTGCCGATCCGGTTCCACACGTTGCTCGTGCCGAACGTGCCCGTCACCGTCGTGCCGGTCGCCTGGCACCAGACCGTGACGGCGGCGCCGTCGGCGACCGTGCCGACCACCGCGAAGCCGGTGCCCGGTCCACCTCGGACATTCAGGTTGGTCGAGGCCGTGTCGACCGTGCCGCTGCCCGTGCCGGTGACGCCGTTGACAAGCTGCATGTAGTAGGTCCAGTTCCAGTTCGGACCCGGGTCGGTGTGGGTGGCGCCGGGCACCTCGCGGTGGCCGATGATGTGCGCCCGGTCGCGCGGAATCCCGTATTTCGTGGTCAGGTTGCGGGTCAGCGCGGCCGACGCGCGATACATCGCGTCGGTGAACCAGGCCGGGTTGTCGACGAAGCCCTCGTGCTCGATGCCGATCGAACGCGTGTTGTAGTCCCAGTTTCCGGCGTGGTAGGCGATGTCCTTCTCGCGCACCGTCTGCGTCACCGCGCCGTCCGACGACCGGAAGACGTAGTGCGCGCTGACATTCGACGCCGGGTTCTGGAACCAACTGATGCTGCCCGCGTAGGAGCCCTGGGTCACGTGGATGACGACGTAGTCGACGCTGGTGCGGCTCGCCACCGTGAAGTTGCCCGCGTTGGCCGGCGCCCACACGGCCGGGCCGTAGTCGGCGCTCAGGATGCCCACGTCGCCGCTGCCCCACGCGGGCACCGCCGCCAGCCTGCCGCGGTCGGGCGCGACCCGCCGCGCCGGCACGCTGACCGGACCGGCGAACCCGGCGGCGAGGTGCGCGTAGACCGTGTCGGCGAACAGCCGCGCGACCGCCGGGTCCGAAGCTCCGGAGAACCACGCGACCGGCCCGAACCACCGGTTGACGTCTGCTCGGGCACGGCCGTCGAGACCGTCCTGGTCGGCATAGGACCGCAGGACCGCCGCCGCGCCGGCCACGTTGTCCGCGAGCCCGGCACGCAACGAGGCCAACGACACGCCGGTCAACGCCGCTGCCGCCGGAAGCGTCACCGCGTCGGTCAGCTGCATGATCCCGTGCCCCTGCCCGCTGGCGCCCTGGTCGAGCCGGGACTGCGCATAACCGACCGACAGGAGCAGATCACGGGGTACGTCGTAACGCGCGGCCGCGGAAGCGAAAGCAGCAGCCGGTTGCGGCGGCGGCGAGACGGAAACGGCCGGAGCGGCGGCAGCGACCAACACGGCTGACAGCACCAGACGAAGCACCATCGCGAAACCGTACACGGTGATGGTTATCGATGTAAAGGATGTCCGCCGAAACCGAAGGAGCTGAATGTTTCCTTCAGCAGTGAGGCACTCGCGGGATGAAGCCCGGTTGGCTCGTGCGCAGGTAGGTCGCCGAGACCCAGCGGTTCATGCCGATCCGGTTCCAGACCGTGCTGGTGCCGAACGTCCCGGTCACCTTGCTGCCGGCGCGTTGGCAGAAGATGGTCGCCTTGGTGCCGTTGGCCACCGAGCCGACCGTCGAATAGCCGGTGCCCGGCCCGCTGCGCACGTTGAGCCGGCCCGTCGGCGTCTCCACCGTGCCCGTGCCCTTGAGGAAGTTGCCGTTGACCAACTCGAGGTAGTAGGTCCAGTTCCAGTAGGGACCGGGGTCGGTGTGGTCGGCCGTGGGCACCTCGCCGTGGCCGATGATGTGCTTGCGGTCCCGGGGAATCCCGTACTTCCGGGTCAGGATCCGGGTCAGCGCCGCCGACGACCGATACATCGCGTCGGTGAACCAGGCCGGGTTCTCGATGAAGCCCTCGTGCTCGATGCCGATCGACCGCGCGTTGTAGTCCTTGTTGGCGGCGTGCCAGCCGATGTCCTTCTCGCGCACCGACTGCGTCACCGCGCCGTCCACGGACCGGAAGGTGTAGTGGGCGCTCACTTCCGACTTCGGGTTCTGGAACCAGGCGATGCTGCCGGCGTAGGAACCCTGGGTCACGTGGATGACGACGAAGTCGATCGGGCCGCTCTTCTCCCGGTTGGCGACCTCGAAGTTGTCCTTGTGCGCCGGCGCCCAGACGGCCGGCGGGTGGTCGGCACTGCGGTCGTCGACGGTTCCCCAGGCGGGCACGTCCGCATACCGGCCGCGGTCCGGTGCGACCGGTCGCGCCTCGACCCGCAGCGGGCCGTCGAACCCGTCGGCCAACTGGTCGTAGACCGTGTCGGCGAACAGCCGCGCGATCTGGTCGCCGACCGGGCCGGCGAACGACGCGATCGGGCCATACCAGCGGTTGAGGTCGGCGCGTCCGGTGGCGTCGAGCCCTTCCTCGTCGGCGTAGGCGCGCAGCACCGCCGCGGCGCCGGCGATGTTGGCGGCCGCGTCGGAGCACAGATCGGCCCGGGCCATCCTGGTCAGCGTCGCAGCCGCCGGCAGGGTGCGCGTGGTCGAGAGCTGCATGATGCCGCAGTCGCCGTCGCGCCCGACGGCCCGCTGATCGAGCCGCGACTGGGTCCAGCCGAGTGACACCAGCAGATCCGGTGGCACGTCGTAGCGGGCGGCGGCGGCCGCGAAATCCGAGCGCGCCAGGCGGGCGGCATCGGCCGGCCCGGAAAGGGCAAAGGTCACCGCTGCGGCCGTCACAACAGCGACCACGGCACGACCGAGCAGGGCACGACCGACCATCGCGGATTCCTTCCAGGCACGCGGGGATGGCCGAACCGCACGGGTGTCCACGTAAGACAGTTCTGCCGAATGCGAGATAATCGTTTCAGATCAGGGCTGTCCGGGTCGGCGTTATGCGAAGGAAGGCGCTCAACGCGGAGATTTCCGGGTGCGGCCGAGCCAGTCCTGCACCGGCGGGGTCATCGCCCGGCCACCGGTCATCAGCGACCAGGTGATGAGGTGCCGGATCCCGAGCACGATGCCGGCCGACAGGGCACGCAGATAGCTCGGGTCGGCGGCCAGGTGCAGCAGGCCCGCCGCGGTGAGCAGGTCGAGCAGCACGGCGAGCGCCGCCAACGGGCGCCGTGACGAGACGAAGACCGCCCCGGCCGCGGCGATGCCCAGGCACGCGACGACCGCGCCGGCGATCTCGACGACGTCGCCGAACGTCACGGTTTCGCGGCCCCGCCGGCCGCCACCTGCCGGCGCTCCTCGTCGATCTCGCGGCGCAACGTGTAGTTGAGCGCCGTCCGGATCGCCGCGATCGCCGCGAGCTGGCCAATCTCACTGAACGACGGCGCGATCGCCGTGCGCAGGATGTCGGCCGCTAGCTGGAACTCAAGACCCAGCGTCAGAAAGCGGCCGAGGGTGAGGCGGACCCGGACGAACGATGTCGTGTCGCGGCCGCGAACCGCGACGACCAGCAACCGGGCGAAGGCGTAGAGGGCGCCGGCGCCGATGATCACGGCACCGCACGCCTCGACGATCGTCACGAGGACGTTGACGGCGTCGCCGATCCGCTCCTCAACGCTCACCCGTCAACCTACTCATCAGGCCCCCGCGCCCCGCCGGGATCCGGCCCACCCATCACCCGCATGGGTGATCTTCGGCTATTTGGTGCGCGTCACGCTGGTCGCGGTCACCGTGCCGGAGCCGTCGTCGGGCCCCTCGACGGTGACCGGGTCGCCTGGCTTGAGGTTCTTCAAAGCAGCGGGGGTACGCACGGCCGTGTCGCCGTTGGTCCGCACGGTCACCACGCCGTCGGCGGTCTGCACGTAGAGCGTGCCACCGTCGACCAGCTTGACGGTGCCGCTGGTCGCCGGCGCGGTGGTCGGCGCGGCGCGGCCCGGGAAGGCGGTCGGGAAGCCGCTCGGGCGAGCGCCGCCGCGACCGGCCGCGGCCGCCGGCTGCGGGCCGTAGGAGCGCTGCACCTGCACTCCCGCCACGAACCCACCGAGCAGCAGCACGAGCACGCCCAGGCCGATCGTCCACCGGTTCCACCACCGGCGGGCGCCGACCGCGGCCAGTTCGGCCAGCAGGGCCTCGTCGTCGTCGAGCACGGCGTGGGTCACCGCGGCTTCCCCTCTCACTCGTAGCGCAGCGCGTCGATCGGGCGCAGCCCCGCCGCGCGGTGTGCCGGGACGCTGCCGAAGAACAGCCCGATCGCGACGGACACGCCGAGGGCCAGGGCGATCGAGCCGGGCACCACCACCGGGCGTACGCCGGCGATGGTGAAGTGGCTGCCGATCAGCGCGACCGCCACACCGAGCCCGCCGCCGAGCACGCTGAGCATGGTTGCCTCGGCCAGGAACTGGGTCAGGATCGCGCCGCGCGGCGCGCCGAGTGCCTTGCGGATGCCGATCTCCCGGGTCCGCTCGGTGACCGTGACCAGCATGATGTTGGTGACGCCGAGCCCGCCGACCAGCAGCGAGATGCCGGCCACGGTGCCCAGCAACGTGGTGAAGGTCTGCGCGGTCTGCGACTGGGTGGCCAGCAGTTGCGCCGCGTTCTGGATCCGGTAGGACGTGCCGCCGTCGGTGCGGGCCGGCAGCCGGGCGTCGAGAATGGCGCCCACCTGGGCCTGCGCGGCGTCCACCCGGTCCGACCCGGCGGCGCGCACCAGGATCGAGGTGATCGGGCCATACCCGGTGAGCGTCTGCCGCACCGCCGTGACCGGCGCGATGGCGATGTCGTCGGCGTCAGCGAAGCCGCCCGCGGAGTTCCGCGCCGCGAGCACCCCGTTCACCGTGTAGAGGGCGCCGCCGACGGTGACCTCCTTGCCGACCGGGTCCGCGCCGGGGAAGAGTTCGTCGGCGACGGTGCGGCCGAGCACCAGCACGCGCCGGGCCCGGGTGACGTCGTCGGCGGTGAACGCCGAGCCGCTGGCGACCGGGCTGTTGGCGGCCGAGAAATAGGCCTGGTCGGTGCCGACGAACTGCGGCACGGTGTGGTCGGTGCCGTCGTAGGTGACCGTCGTCGACCCGCTCACGACCGGCGACGCCGAGACCACGTCGGGCGCGAGCACCGGATCGACCAGTGCGCCGGCGAGCGGCACCGTCAGCCCGCCGGCCGCGGCGCCGCCACCGCCCTGGACGGTCAGCGTGTTGGTGCCCAGCGCCTCGATCCGGTCGCTGACCTCCTTCGCCGACCCGGTGCCGACGGCGACCAGCAGGATCACCGCGGCCACCCCGATCAGGATGCCGAGCATGGTCAGCCCCGACCGCAGCTTGTTGGCGCCGATGCCGCGCAGCGCGAAGCGCAGCGTCTCCCGGATCGTCATGCCGCCACCCGCGCGCTCTGCCGGTCGTCGGCGACGATCGAGCCGTCGCGCAGCCGCACGAGCCGCTGGGCCCGGTCGCCGACCTCGGTCTCGTGGGTGATCACCACGATGGTGCGGCCGGCCGCGTTGAGCTCGTCGAGGATGGTCAGCACGTCGGCGGTGGCGCGGCTGTCGAGGTTGCCGGTCGGCTCGTCGGCGAGCAGCAGCGCCGGCTCGGTGACCAGCGCCCGGGCCACCGCGACCCGCTGCTGCTGGCCGCCGGAGAGCTGGTTGGGCTCGTGCCCGGCCCGGTCGGCCAGGCCCACGAGGTCGAGCGCGGCGCGGGCCCGGCGCCGGCGGGCGGCGGCGCGGACACCGGCGTACGCCAGCGGAAGTTCCACATTGGCCAGTGCGGTCATCCGCGGTATCAGGTTGAACGACTGGAAGACGAACCCGATCCGGCGGTTGCGCAGCAGCGCGAGCTGCCGGTCGCCGAGCTTGCCGACGTCGACGCCGGAGAGCAGGTAGCGCCCGCTGCTCGGCACGTCGAGGCAGCCGAGGATGTTCATCAGGGTCGACTTGCCGGAGCCCGAGGCGCCCATCACCGCGACGTAGTCGCCGCGTTCGACGGTCAGCGACACCTCGCGCAGCGCCGCCACGGCGGTCTGGCCGGTCCCGTAGACCTTGCCGACCCGGCGCACGTCGAGGACCGCGGCGGTCACCGGCCGGCCCCCTGCCGACCGCCGGTGCCGCCGCGGAACCCGCCACCGGTCGCGCCGCCGCCCGTGAACCCGCCACCGCCCGGGAAGCGGAACCCACCCCCGGGCTGGTTGCCGGTCTGCGTGCCGCCGCCGCTTCCGGTAGGAATCGTGATCACGACCTGCTCGCCCACGTCGAGGCCGGAGGTGATCTGGGTGGTCTGGCCGCCCTCCAGGCCGACCTGCACGTCGCGGGTCACGTGCTGGCCGTTCTGGTCGACCGTGACCGTGTGCCGGGCGCCGCTGCCGGTGACCGCGGCCGAGATGACGGTGACCGCGTCCTCGACCTTGCCGACGACGACGGACACCTGCACCGTCTGCCCGGCGCGTACCCCCGTCGGCAGCTTGGCCAGCGAAAGCGTGGCGCCGTAGGTGACCACGTCGCCGGAGGTGGTCGCGGTCGGGTCGACGGCGGTGAGGGTGGCGTCGCTGCGGGCGTCCGGCAGCGCGTTCCAGGTCACCGTCGCCGACTGGCCCTTGCGCAGCTTGGTCGCGTCGGCCTCGGCCACCGTCGCCGCCACCTCGAGGTGGCCGAGGTCTTCGATCGTGACGAAGCCCGAGCCGGTGGTGGTGGTAGTTGTCGACGAGGTCGAGGTGCTGGACCGGGACGTGCCACCCGAGCTCGAGGATGACCCCGAGGACGGGCCGCCCAGCGTGCCGTTGACCGCGGTCACCGTCCCGGCCATCGGCGCCTTCAGGACGGTGCCGGCCACCGCGTCCCGCGCGGCGTCGACGTCGCGCTCGGCCTGGTCGACCTGGGACTGCGCGGCGGAGGTGTCACCCTTGGCGTCGCTTGCGCGGTCCAGCGCGTCGTTGGCCGCGTCGAGGTCGTCCTCGGCGGCCGCGAGTTGGCGCTTGGCGGCCGTGTCGTCGATCGTGGCCAGCGTGGTGCCCTTCGCCACCTTGGTGCCGACGGCGACCGCGATGGTCTTCACGGTGCCGCTGGTGCCGAAGGAAGCGGTCGCGGTCGAGGCGCTGCGCACCGCGCCGGTGGCCGACACGGTCGCGGTCACCGTGCCGCGGCTGACCGCGACCGTGCGCGTGAGGCCACCGGCGGTGCCGGCGTCACTCGCGTCCGCGGGTGCGAACGAGGAGTAGACCCAGAGGCCGCCGCCGGCCAGCGCGGCGACGAGCAGCCCGTTGACCAACCAGGCCGGGCGGAGGCGGACAGGCATGCGCGCCAGCCTGGCGACCGCGCCTCGGAGCCAGCCCGACGCCAGCTCAAGATCCGCTGGGAACCCGGCCGTCTTCCGGCAACAGCACCCGGAACGTGGCGCCGCCGCCCGGCCCGCGGTGCAGCTCGACCCGCCCGCCGTGGCTGGACACGATCGCGGCCACGATGGACAGACCCAGGCCGGAGCCGCCGCTGCGCCGGTTGCGGCTCGGGTCGGCGCGGTAGAGCCGTTCGAAGATCCGCTCGGCGTGCTCGGCCGGCACGCCCGGACCGGTGTCGGTGACCTCCAGCACGGCGAGCGGCCGGTCGGCGGGGACCTCACCCACCGCGGCGGCCGGCCGGCCACCACCGGCACCCGGCAGGCGGCGGCCGACGGTGACGGTGACGGTGGCCGGCACCGAGGTGTGCTGGAGGGCGTTGGCGACCAGGTTGGTGGCGACCTGGCGCAGGCCGTGGTCGTCGCCGAGCACGGTCACCGGCTCGAACGGCGCGTCGTCGGGGCCGTCTTCGGTGGCGAGCTGCACGGGCCGGTCCGGCTGCCGGGCGTGCGCGTCGCGGATCGTGTCGGCCGCGATCGCCAGCAGGTCGACCGGCCGCCGCTCGGGGCGCCGTTGCAGGTCGAGCCGGGCCAGCAGGAGCAGGTCTTCGACCAGCAGGCCCATCCGGGCCGACTCGGCCTCGATCCGGGCCATCGTCTCGTCGAGCTGCGGGCCGGGACCGACTCCCCCGACCCGGTAGAGCTGCGCGAAACCACCGATCGAGGTCAACGGGGTACGCAGCTCGTGCGAGGCGTCCGCGACGAACTGCCGCAGCCGCCGCTCCGAGGTGGTGCGCGCCGACACCTCCGCCTCGATCCGGTCGAGCATCGCGTTGAGCGCGGCGCCGAGCCGGCCGGGCTCGGTGTGCGGGTCGGCGTCGCGGACCCGCCGGGACAGGTCGCCGCCGGTGATCGCCGCGGAGGTGCGCTCCATCCGGGTCAGCGGCCGCAGCCCCACCCGGACCACCAGGGCGGCGACGATCGCCAGGATCGCCAGCACCGCGAGCGTCACCGCCACGTCGATCGCGAGCAGCAGATCGGCCGTGGCGTCGACGGCCTTGAGCGAGATGCCGGAGACGGCGAGGCTCCCGTCGCGGCGGGTGACGACGAGGAGCCGCCACGACATGGTGCCGTCCGCCGCGTCGACGGTGAACGGCCGACCGCCGGCCCGGGCGGTCAGCTCCGGCAGCGCCGGCAGCACCGGGGGCGAGACCCCGTCGGGCAGCCGGACCAGCGGCGGGCTGCCGTCCGGCGGCACCAGCGCGATCGCGCGGTCGACGTCGAGCTGGCCGCGCGGGAACAGCGGATTGGGCGGCGGAACACTCGCCTCCCAGCCCCGGCGTTGCACGGCGGCCTGGCCCATCATGGTCAGCTGGTCGTCGACCCGGTCGGTGAGGTTGCGGCGCAGCAGCGCCAGGCCGACCGCGTTGGCGACCAGCAGGGCCAGCGCGCTCAGCACGGCGACCACGACCACCAACCGGGCGCGCAGGGTCCAGTGCCGCCAGCGCCTGATCCGCGGCGGCACGGACCTCATTCCTGGTCCCGCGGCAGGCGCAGGGCGTAGCCGACGCCCCGCACCGTGTGGATCAGCGCGGGCTCGCGCGAGTCGATCTTCTTGCGCAGGTAGTAGACGTAGGACTCGACGATCCGGCCGTCGCCGCCGAAGTCGTAGCTCCACACCCGGTCGAGGATCTGCGCCTTGCTGACCACCCGGCCGGCGTTGACCATGAGGTAGCGCAACAGCTTGAACTCCGTCGGGGACAGCTCGATCAGCCGGCCGGCCCGGCGCACCTCGTGGGCGTCCTCGACGAGCTCGAGGTCGGCGTAGCGCAGCACGCCCTGCTCGGCGGCGGCCGGGTTGCCGCGGCGCAGGATCGCGCGGATCCGCAGCACCACCTCCTCGATGCTGAACGGCTTGGTGACGTAGTCGTCGGCGCCGGCGGTCAGCCCGGAGATGCGGTCCTCGACGGCGTCCTTGGCGGTGAGGAACAGCACCGGGACGCCCGGTCCGCCGCGCGCCCGCAGCCGCCGGGCGACCTGGATGCCGTCGAGGTCGGGCAGCATCACGTCGAGGACCACGAGGTCGGGGGTGAACTCCTCGGCCGCGGTCAGCGCTTCGAAGCCGCCGGACGCGACCCGCACGTCGAAGTCGACCAGCCGGAGCGTGGCGGAGAGCAGGGCACAGATATTGGGCTCGTCGTCGACGACAAGCACCCGGGTAGGTCGCGCTGGCACACCGTATCTCTTACGGACCGTCGCTCGGAGCCGGCTGGGAGCGGGCTAGGAAGACGCTGTGACGATCTCCTGGCCGTCGATGAGTCCGGCGGTGATCTCGGTGTAGGCGTCACCGCGCAAACCCACCTCGACCTGCGTCGGATGGTCGCCGGACGGCGTGCGGACCAGCACCGAGCCGTCGGCGCGCACGGCCGTGCTGGGCACCCGCAGCGCGTCGGGTCGCGTCGCGATCGTGACCCGCACCGCGGCGGTCTGCCCGACCAGCAGGTCGGTGGGCGCCTTCGCGAACGCGAGCCGGGCGCCGAACACGACCAGCGTGCCGTCGCTGGTGCCGACCGGGTCGACCTGCACGACGGTGGCGTCCAGGGGCGTGCCGGGCCGGTCGGGCAGCGTGATGGTGGCGGCCTGCCCGACGGCGAGCCGGCCGGCGTCGGCCTCCGGGACGCTGGCCCGCACCTGCATGCCCGCCGGGTCGGCGAGCGTGACGAAGGTGCCACCGGACGTCACCGACGCGCCGACCGCGCCGGCCACCGACAGGACGGTGCCGGCCACCGGTGCCGTGATGGCGGTGCCGGCCAGCGCGTCGCGGGCCTGGTCGAGCGCGAGGTTGGCCGAGCTGACCTGTTGCTGCGCGCGCAGCACCGGGTCATCGCCGGAGGGCGCGCAATCGCCACCGCTACCGCCGCCGCGGGACGTCGGTGGCGCGGTGGTCGGTCGGGCCGGCCTGGTGGTGGGTGGCGGCGTGGCGGTGCGGGTCGGGCCAGGGCTCGCGCTCGGGCTGGTGGTCGGCGCGGGGCTGCGCAGGGCGCTCTCGACGGTGTGGCCACGCGTCGCACAGTCATTGGCCGCCGGCTTCTTCGCGGCGTCGAGCGCGTCGGCGGCCCGGTCGGCCGCGGCCTCCGCCGTGTCGACCTTCTGCTGGGCGTCGGCGTCGTCGATCCGGGCCAGCACCTGGCCCTTGGTTACCGGGTCACCCGGGTGGACGGCGAGCACGGTGACCGTGCCGGCGGTCGCGAAACCGAGCGCGTAGCTCTGCGCCGGCGTCACCGCGCCGGTCGTGGCCACCGCGAGCGAAACCGCACCGTGACCGACCGTCGCCGTGTCCGATGTGGACGCTATCGCGGCCGGACCGTGCGAGAGCGTGACCGCCGCGACCCCACCGGCCGCCAACAGCACCACGGCCCCACCCGCGACCCAGACCCACCGCCCGACACCCATGACCGCCGAGTGTCCCGGCCGGCGATCCGGGTTTCCTCAACGAAAGCTCGGAGTTGCCTCGGAGACCCGCGTTGAGGCAACTCCGAGCTTCGTCCGAGGTGACCCGGAGGTAGCGCCGGTTGCATGAGGCCCGCGTGCCGCGGGGAATCCGGCCCCGAACCCCCGCGGCACGACCAATAGCTATAGGAGGCGTCGTGACCCGCTGGCTCCGGTCGGGCTTCGTCCTGGCGGCCACCGCCGCCGTTGTGCTCACCGTCGCGGCGTGCGGCTCCGACGGCGGTTCGACACAGGCATCGGGTACGGGCGACGCCGGCTTCGCCGCCTACCGCGACTGCCTGGGCAAGCAGGGCATCACGCTGCCCTCGGCGCCGGCCGGTTTCGCCGGCCGCCCGAGCGGCCGTCCCCGCCCGTCGGGCCGCCCCACCGCCTTCCCCTCCGGTCGCCCCACCGCCTTCCCTTCCGGCCGTCCCGGTGGCGGCTTCGGCAACGGTGGTGGCTTCGGCAACATGCGCCCGCAGGGCGTCGACGAGCAGACGTGGCAGAAGGCGCAGGACGCGTGCGCGTCGGTGCGGCCCACCGGTGGACCGGGCGGCGGAACCGGCGCGCGGCGCGGTGGTGGCAACCGCGGCGCGGACACCGCCTATCGCAACTGCCTCGCCGACCACGGGGCGAAGGCGGGCGCCACGCCTGACGCTGCGGCCCTTGAGGCGTGTGCGGTGCTGCGGCCGACCGCCGGCCCGACACCGACGCCCACGTCCTGACCACACTGGACGTCCCACGCATCGCCGGCCGCACCACGTACCAACCATTGTGGATGGTGTTGGATCCGGACTCCCCGCTCTCGCCTGCGGGTTAGCCTGACATAGGTGATCCGCTGGAGCCGTCGCATGGCTCGCGGAAACCCGGTCACACCTCGCATCTACCCCAGCGTGCCCTGAAAAAAGAGCAATTCTCGGGTTTAAAGCGATTGGCCGTAGCCCTATCGGAGGTCCCGTGCTTGACTGACGGTGATAGAGGGCGAATCCGAATATTCAGACATAGCCGTTAGTTACGTGTCTATTCCCTTGTTGGGGCCTTCATCCTGATTGTGGGTCTTGAGGCGCGCTCCTGGCGGTGACTGCCAGCCAACGATTCGCCAGATCGCACTGTTGGGGGGCTAAAAGCTGTGGCTGGAATTCGAGGAATTCTCAGCAGACAGAACATCGCGGTCCAGATGATCGCTGAGTTCATGGGCACGATGATTCTGATTCTGTTCGGTATCGGCGTGGTCGCTCAGGTAGTTGCCGGTGGCTCTAGCCTCGGTGACCACGACAGCATCTCGTGGGCGTGGGGCCTCGGTGTTGTGCTCGGTGTCTACACCGCGGCACGCATCTCAGGTGCCCACCTCAACCCGGCCGTCACGATCGCGTTGGCGGCGTTCCGCGGGTTCCCGTGGAAGAAGGTGGTGCCCTACATCATCGCTCAGGTGGCGGGTGCCTTCGTCGGCGCGCTGCTGGTGCGTTGGGCCTACAACTCGGTGTTGCACAACTTCGACCCGGGCCTGACCGCCAAGTCGCAGACGATCTTCTCCACCCTGCCCGGTAACGGCTCGTTGCCGGTCAGCCTGTGGGGCGGCTTCCTGGACCAGGTCATCGGCACGGCGATCCTGGTGTTCCTGATCTTCGTGCTGACCGACCGCCTCAACGACCCGCCGCTGTCGAACCTGACACCGTTCATCGTGGGTCTGGTTGTTGTCGCGATCGGTATGGCGTGGGGCACGAACGCTGGTTACGCCATCAACCCGGCTCGTGACTTCGGGCCTCGACTGGCGTCCTACATCACCGGATACGGCACGGCGTGGCGAGATCAATACAACCAGCTCTATTGGTGGGTGCCCATTGCGGCGCCGATCATCGGTGGCCTCATCGGTGGTCTGGTCTACGTGACGCTGATCGGTCGAGTCCTGCCGTTCCTGCAGGGCACCGAGACCCCGGCCGGCCGCGGTGGCGAGGTTGAGACCCCGTACGAGGCGACCGGCGAGGCGCAGACCGACACGCCGCGCGGCCAGCGGGGCGTCATCGACCCCACGCCGGGAGGCAACGATCCGCGGATCGACCCGAACACCGGGCGGCGGATGGATCCAGGCACAGGCCGAGATCCGCGTGATCCGGGTAGCGGACCGACGGATCAGGGGCCAGGCCCCAACAGGTAGGCGATCCGGACCACTGACCCGGAAGGAACGACTGAGATGGCGGATTACGTAGGCGCTATCGACCAGGGAACGACAAGCACACGATTCATGATTTTCGATCACGAGGGGCGCGAGGTCGGCCGCCACCAGGTCGAGCACGAGCAGATCCTGCCGCAGGCCGGCTGGGTCGAGCACGACCCGCTGGAGATCTGGCAGCGCACCCAGGAGGTGATCACCACGGCGATGAGCCGGCAGAACCTGTCGGCAAGCGACCTCGCCGCGGTGGGCATCACCAACCAGCGCGAGACGACCGTGGTGTGGAACCGCCGAACCGGGCGGCCCTACTACAACGCGATCGTCTGGCAGGACACCCGTACCGACCGGATCGCGGCCGCACTCGACCGCGACGGGCGGGGCGACGTGATCCGCCGCAAGGCCGGTCTCCCGCCGGCGACCTACTTCTCCGGCGGGAAGATCCAATGGATCCTGGAGAACGTCGACGGAGTTCGGGAAGCCGCTGAGAAGGGCGACGCGATCTTCGGCAACACCGACGCCTGGGTCCTGTGGAACCTCACCGGTGGGCGTGACGGCGGTCTGCACATCACCGACGTCACGAACGCCAGCCGGACGATGCTGATGAACCTGGAGACGCTCGACTGGGATGACGAGCTGCTCTCGTTCTTCAACATTCCGCGGGCGATGCTGCCCGAGATCCGGCCGTCGTCGGACCCGAACCTCTACGGAATGACCAAGTCCGGAGGTCCGTTCCACGGCGAGGTGGCGCTTCCCGCGTCGCTCGGCGACCAGCAGGCGGCCACGGTCGGCCAGGTCTGCTTCGCCGTCGGCGAGGCGAAGAACACCTACGGCACGGGCAACTTCCTGTTGCTCAACACCGGCAACGAGGTGGTCCGGTCCAAGGCGGGTCTGATCACCACGGTCTGCTACCAGTTCGGTGACCAGGACCCGGTGTACGCGCTCGAGGGCTCGATCGCGGTGACCGGCTCGGCCGTGCAGTGGCTGCGCGACCAGTTGGGCATCATCCGCAACGCCGCGGAGAGCGAGACCCTGGCGCGCAGCGTCAAGGACAACGGGGGCGTCTACTTCGTACCCGCGTTCTCGGGTCTGTTCGCTCCTTATTGGCAGTCCGATGCTCGTGGCGCGATCCTCGGCCTGTCGCGGTTCAACACGGCCGCGCACCTGGCCCGGGCCACCCTCGAGTCGATCTGCTACCAGTCGAAGGACGTGGTGGAGGCGGCCGAGAAGGATTCCGGTGTCGCGCTCGACATCCTCAAGGTCGACGGCGGCATCACCGCCAACGACCTGGCGATGCAGATGCAGGCCGACATCCTCGGTGTGCCGGTGAGCCGGCCGGTGGTCGCGGAGACCACCGCGCTGGGTGCCGCGTACGCCGCCGGCCTGGCCGTCAAATATTGGAACTCGGTCGAGGAGTTGCGGGCGCACTGGCACGAGGATCGCCGCTGGACGCCCGAATGGAACGACTCGCAACGCGACCAGGGTTACAAGATGTGGAAGAAGGCCGTCGGCCGAACCATGAAGTGGCTCGAAGTCGACGAGTGAGAAACGCACCGGGGCGTCGCCTGCGTACGCGCACGCGGCGCCCCACCGCATGGACAGCAGGAGGTTGACGTGGAGGCCGTGGCCCTTTCCGCAGCACAACGCAACCGGGCCCTCGCCGGGATGGCCGAGCGCGAGCTGGACATCCTGGTCGTGGGTGGCGGTGTCGTCGGCGCCGGTTGCGCCCTCGACGCGGTCACCCGTGGCCTGTCGACCGGCCTGGTCGAGGCCCGCGACTGGGCGTCCGGCACGTCGAGCCGGTCCAGCAAGCTGATGCACGGCGGGTTGCGCTACCTGGAGCAGTTCGAGTTCGGCCTGGTCGCCGAATCGCTGCGGGAGCGCGGGCTGCTCCTGCAACGGATCGCGCCGCACCTGGTGCACCCCGTGCAGTTCCTCTACCCGCTCAAGCACCGGTTCTGGGAACGGCCCTACGTGGGCAGCGGCCTGATCCTCTACGACACCATGGGCCTCACCTCGGGCACCGCGCGCGGCGTGCCGCACCACCGGCACCTGACCCGCCGCGGCGCGCTGAAGGTGGCGCCCGGGCTGAAGAAGTCGGCGCTGATCGGGGCCGTTCAATATTATGACGGCCAGGTCGACGACGCCCGGCACACGATGACCGTGGTCCGCACCGCGGCCAGCTACGGCGCGCTGGTGGCCAACCGGGCCCGGGTCGTCGACTATCTGCGCGAGGGCGACCAGGTCGTCGGCGCGCTGGTCGAAGACCTGATGACCGGCAACACCCGCGAGGTGCACGCCAAGCAGGTGATCAACTCGACGGGCGTCTGGACCGACGACACGCAGCAGCTCGCCGACACCCGGGGTGAGTTCCACGTCCGGGCCTCGAAGGGCGTCCACTTCACCGTGCCGCGGGACCGGATCCAGCTCGATACAGGGCTGATCCTGCGTACGGAGAAGAGCGTTCTGTTCGTCATCCCGTGGGGCCGGCACTGGCTGATCGGCACCACCGACACCGACTGGGACCTCGACAAGGCCCGGCCTGCGGCCACCTCGACCGACATCGAGTACCTGCTC
The DNA here is from genome assembly GCF_003387075.1 of Asanoa ferruginea. NCBI lineage: Bacteria > Bacillati > Actinomycetota > Actinomycetes > Micromonosporales > Micromonosporaceae > Asanoa > Asanoa ferruginea. Next base: position 6,813,433 of record NZ_QUMQ01000001.1, on the reverse strand, counting down.
GACCACGTCAACCGGGTGCTCATCAACCCGCTGACCGAGGCCGACATCGAGGGCGTGTATGTGGGCCTGCGGCCGCTGGTGGCCGGTGACGCCCAGTCGACCAGCAAGCTGTCCCGCGACCACATGGTGGCCCGGCCGGTGCCCGGCATGGTGGTGGTGGCCGGCGGCAAATACACCACCTACCGCAAGATGGCCGAGGACACCGTCGACGAGGCGGTCCGCGGGCTCGACCAGGAGAACGTGCCGGAGTCGCCGACGAAGGACATCCCGCTGGTCGGTGCCGACGGCTACCACGCGCTGTGGAACCAGCGGCACGAGCTGGCCGAGGTCTGGGGCCTGCACGTGCACCGGATCGAGCACCTGCTCAACCGCTACGGCTCGCTGATCTTCGAGGTGCTGCGGCTGATCGCGCAGGACCGCAGCCTGGCCGACCCCTTGCCCGGTGCCGACGACTACCTGCGGGCGGAGGCGGTCTACGCGGCCAGCCACGAGGGCGCACTGCACCTCGACGACGTGCTGGCCCGGCGCACAAGGTCCTACTTCGAGACGTTCTCCCGCGGCGTCCAGGCCGCACCGGACGTGGCCCGCCTGATGGGCGCGGTGCTCGGCTGGACCGACGTCGACGTCGACCGCGAGGTCACCGCCTACGAGGCGGCCATCGAGGCCGACCGCAAGGCACAGGAGGCGCCCGACGACGCGGCCGCCGACGCGGCCCGCCTGGTCGCCGTCGACCTGGGCTGAATTGTGGGTGGCGGGCGACAAGCTGTATGTTACAGCTATGTCGTCCGCCAGCCATGCCCGTCCCACCACCAGCCCGTTCCGGCAGCCGCGTGCGGTCTGGGCGGTCGCGTTCGCCTGCGTCGTCTCGTTCATGGGCATCGGGCTGGTCGACCCGATCCTGCCAGCGCTCGCCAGCGACCTGCACGCCACGCCCAGCCAGGTGTCGCTGCTGTTCACCAGCTATCTGGTGGTGACCGCGGTCGCGATGCTGGTGGTGGGCGCGGTCTCCAGCCGGATCGGGGCCAAGCGCACCCTGGTCGTCGGCCTGGTGATCATCGTGGTGTTCGCCGCGCTGGCCGGTGCGTCCGACTCGATCGGCGGGATCGTCGGCTTCCGTGCCGGCTGGGGCCTGGGCAACGCGCTGTTCATCGCGACCAGCCTCGCGGTCATCGTGGCCTCGGCCAGCGGCGGCTTCGCGGGCGCGATCATCCTCTACGAGACGGCGCTGGGGCTGGGCATCGCGGTCGGCCCGCTGCTCGGCGGTGAACTCGGCAGCATCAGTTGGAAGGGCCCGTTCTTCGGCGTCTCGGCGCTGATGTTCATCGCCCTGGTGGCGACCATCGCGTTCGTGCCGTCGCTGCCGAAACCGGCGCAGAAGACCAGCCTGGTCGCGCCGTTGAAGGCGTTGCGGCACCGTGGGTTGCTGATCATGGGCCTGACCGCGCTGCTCTACAACTGGGGCTTCTTCACCATGCTCGGGTACGCGCCCTACCCGATGGAACTGGACGCGCACAAGCTCGGCCTGGTGTTCACCGGCTGGGGCCTGCTGGTCGCGCTGTTCAGCGTGTTCTTCGCGCCGCGGCTGCAGGCCCGGTTCGGCACCGCGAAGGTGCTCTACGCCAACCTGGCCGCGCTCGGCATCGTGATGACGGTGATCGGCGCCGGCGTCAGCACCCCGACGACGGTGATCGTGGCGGTGATCGCCAGCGGCGCGTTCATCGGCATCAACAACACGCTGACCACCCAGGCGGTCATGCTGGTCTCGCCGGTCGAGCGCCCGATCGCCTCCTCGGCGTACGGCTTCGTCCGGTTCATCGGTGGTGGCCTGGCCCCGTTCGTCGCCGGCAAGCTGGCCGAGGCGTGGTCGCTGTCGGTCCCGTTCTACCTCGGCGCCGCGGCCTTCGTGCTCGCGATCTTCGTGCTGTCCACCGGGCACCGGTTGCTCGGTGAGGCCGAACGCGGCACGGCCGACACCACCCTGCTGGAGCCGCTCGGCCCGGCCGCCGCCGGCCGCCCGGTGATCGTCGCCGTCGGCGCAACCCCCGACGCGGCCACGACCGTCGACGCCGCCGCCGACATCGCCCGCGGTCTGGGCAGCCCGCTCGAGGTCGTACACGTGCGGGAGACGGTCGTGATCGAGGAGTTGGCCATCGATCCGGAGGACGTCGCGACGGCGCGGGCCGCCCTGACCGCGCACCTCGACCGGCTGGCCGCCGCCGGCGTCGCCGCGACCGGCCAACTGCTGCACAGCGTCGGCGACCACGCCGCGGCGGCCCGGGTGCTGGCCGCGCATGCCTCCGATGTGGACGCCCGCGCGGTCGCGGTCGGCCCGTCGCCGCGCGGGCCGCTGGCCCAGTTCACCGACGGCAGCTTCACCGCGGCCCTGACCGGGGCCGCGACCAGCACGGTGCTGCTGGTCTCCCCCGGCGCCGAGCCGCGCGAGCTGACCCCGGCGGCGCTGGCCGAACTCCGGGCCTGACCGATCAGTTTCGGAGAAGCGCTGGTCACGGGGGCGGCACTAGCGTTCTCGGCATGGAGAACAACGCAACCACCCAGGGCATCAAGACCGTGCTGCACCCCGTTACCGACCTCGACGCCGCCAAGGCGGTCTACTCGGCTCTGCTCGGCGTCGCACCGGTCGCCGACGCGCCTTACTACGTCGGCTTCGAAGCCGCCGGCCAGCACATCGGGCTGGTCCCCAACGGCGCGCAGGGCCTGACCGGACCGACCGCCTACTGGCACGTGGCTGACATCGAGGCGAAGATCGCCGAGGTGGTCGCCGCGGGCGCCAAGATCAAGGACGCCGCCAAGGACGTCGGCGGCGGCCGCCTGGTGGCTACCATCACCGACCCCGACGGCAACGTCCTCGGGCTGATCCAGGACTGACTCGCCATTTGGTTAGATTCGGGGGTCCGCCGCGGCGGGCCCCCATTGACGGACGGAGCCAAGCGAGCATGCACGTTGCTGACAGCCACGACCTCATCCGGGTACGCGGCGCGCGGGTCAACAACCTCAAGGACGTCAGTGTCGAGCTGCCCAAGCGGCGGCTGACGGTGTTCACCGGCGTCTCCGGCTCGGGCAAGAGCTCGCTGGTCTTCGGCACGATCGCCGCCGAGTCGCAGCGGATGATCAACGAGACCTACAGCAGCTTCGTGCAGGGCTTCATGCCCACGCTGGCCCGGCCCGAGGTCGACGTGCTCGACGGGCTGACCACCGCGATCATCGTCGACCAGGAGCGGATGGGCACCGACCCACGCTCGACGGTCGGCACCGCGACCGACGCCAACGCGATGCTGCGCATCCTGTTCAGCCGGCTCGGCAAGCCCCACATCGGCTCGGCGCAGGCGTTCTCGTTCAACGTCGCCTCGATCAGCGGCGCTGGCGCGGTGACCCTGGAAAAAGGCGGCGTGACCACCAAGGAGCGGCGCAGCTTCAGCATCCTGGGCGGCATGTGCCCGCGCTGCGAGGGCCGGGGCTCGGTCAACGACATCGACCTGACCGCGCTCTACGACGACACCAAATCGCTCAGCGAGGGTGCCCTCACGATCCCCGGCTACAGCATGGACGGCTGGTATGGCCGGATCTTCGGCGGCAGCGGCTTCTTCGACATGGACAAGCCGATCAAGAAGTTCACCAAGCGCGAGCTCAACGATCTCCTCCACAAGGAGCCGACCAAGATCAAGGTCGACGGGATCAACCTGACGTACGAGGGCGTGATCCCGAAGATCCAGAAGTCGATGCTGTCGAAGGACGTCGACGCGCTCCAGCCACACATCCGTGCCTTCGTGGAGCGGGCCTTCACCTTCACCACCTGTCCCGACTGCGGCGGCACCCGGCTCAGCGAGCAGGCCCGGTCGTCGAAGATCGGGAAGGTCAACATCGCCGACGCCTGCGCGATGCAGATCAACGACCTGGCCGAGTGGGTCAAGGGTCTCGACGAGCCGTCCGTCGCTCCCCTGCTGGAGGCGCTGCGCGAGACGCTCGACTCGTTCGTGGAGATCGGGCTCGGCTATCTGTCCCTCGACCGGCCGTCGGGCACGCTCTCCGGTGGCGAGGCCCAGCGCACCAAGATGATCCGGCACCTCGGTTCGGCGCTCACCGACGTCACCTACGTCTTCGACGAGCCGACCATCGGCCTGCACCCGCACGACATCGCCCGGATGAACGACCTCCTGCTGCGGTTGCGCGACAAGGGCAACACCGTGCTGGTCGTCGAGCACAAGCCGGAGGCGATCGCGATCGCCGACCACGTCGTCGACCTCGGCCCGCTGGCCGGCACCGGCGGCGGCGAGGTGGTCTTCGAGGGCACCGTCGAGGGGCTGCGCGGCAGCGGCACGCTCACCGGCCGGCACCTCGACGACCGGGCCGCCCTCAAGCCGACCGTCCGCGAGCCCGCCGGCCACCTCGAGGTGCGCGGTGCCCGCACCAACAACCTGCGCGACGTCGACGTCGACATCCCGCTCGGCGTGCTGGTCGTCGTCACCGGCGTGGCGGGCTCCGGCAAGAGTTCGCTGATCCGCGGCTCGGTGTCGGGCCGCGACGGCGTGGTCTCGGTCGACCAGGGCGCGATCCGCGGTTCCCGGCGCAGCAACCCGGCCACCTACACCGGCCTGCTGGAGCCGATCCGCAAGGCGTTCGCGAAGGCCAACGGCGTCAAGCCGGCCCTGTTCAGCGCCAACTCCGAGGGCGCCTGCCCGACCTGTAACGGCAACGGCGTCATCTACACCGACCTGGCCATGATGGCCGGCGTCGCCACGGTCTGCGAGCAGTGCGAGGGCAAGCGGTTCCAGGCGGCCGTCCTCGAATACCACCTCGGCGGCCGCGACATCAGCGAGGTGCTGGCGATGTCGGTGGCCGAGGCCTTCGAGTTCTTCGGTGCCGGCGAGGCCCGCATCCCGGCCGCGCACGCGATCCTCAGCCGGCTCGCCGACGTCGGGCTCGGCTATCTGCGCCTGGGCCAGCCGCTCACCACGCTGTCCGGCGGCGAGCGGCAGCGGCTCAAGCTGGCGACCCACATGGGCAGCGACGGCGGTGTCTACATTCTCGACGAGCCGACCACCGGCCTGCACCTCGCCGACGTCGAGCACCTGCTGGCCCTGCTCGACCGCCTCGTCGACGCCGGCAAGTCGGTGATCGTCATCGAGCACCACCAGGCGGTGATGGCGCACGCCGACTGGATCATCGACCTGGGCCCCGGCGCCGGCCACGACGGCGGAAAGATCGTCTTCGAGGGCACGCCGGCCGACCTGGTCGCCGACGGCGGCACGCTCACCGGCGAGCACCTGGCGGCGTATGTCGGAACCCCGGCCCGCGCGAAACGGACGAAGAGGGCGTAACCGGGTGGCTGTCAGGGTGGCATGCGATGCTGGTGTCATGGATCGCGCTGACCTCGTGCGCCTGCGTCGCGCGCGCGACCGGATGGACCGCGAATACACCGAGCCGCTCGACGTGCCGGCGCTGGCGCGTGACGCCCTGATGTCGCCCGGCCACTTCTCGCGCAGCTTCCGGGCCGCGTTCGGCGAGACGCCCTACTCCTACCTGATGACCCGCCGGATCGAGCGCGCGACGGCCCTGCTGCGCCGCGGCGACCTGTCGGTCACCGAGGTGTGCATGGCCGTCGGGTGTTCCTCGCTCGGCTCGTTCAGCTCGCGGTTCACCGAGCTGATGGGTGAGTCGCCGAGCGCATACCGGGCCCGCGACCACGCCGGCCTGGCCGGGCTCCCGGCCTGCGTGGCGAAGATCGCCACCCGTCCCGTGCGCGCGAAGGAAGCCGGCCCTTCGGTAAGTTGACCAGCATGGACATCAAGCTGTCGCACACCTTCCTGGCGGTCGACGACCCCGACAAGGCGATCGCGTTCTACCGCGACGTGCTCGGCCTCGAGGTCCGCAACGACGTCAGCTACGGCGAGCTGCGCTGGGTTACGGTCGGCTCGCCCGCACAGCCCGAGGTCGACATCGTGCTCGAACCGCCGACGGCCAACCCCACCATGTCGGCCGACGACCGCGGTGCGGTCGCCGACCTGATGGCCAAGGGCCTCTACGGCCGCATGGTGTTCTGGACCGACGACTGCGACGAGACGTTCGCGCGGCTGTCCAAGGCCGGCGCCGACGTGGTCCAGGAACCGACCGACCAGCCCTTCGGCGTCCGCGACTGCGCGTTCCGCGACCCGGCGGGCAACGAACTGCGCTTCAACCAGCCGAAGAGCTGACGTGCGGATCGGGGTGCTCGGCGCCGCGCGGATCGCACCGGCGGCGTTGATCCGCTCGGCCCGCGTGGTCGACGGCGTCGAGGTGGCCGCCGTGGCGGCCCGCGACCGCGGCCGGGCGGCGACCTTCGCCCGCCGACACGGCGTGCCGACCGTGCACGGCTCTTACGAGGAGCTGATCGCCGACCCGACCCTCGACGCGGTCTACGTCCCGCTGCCCAACGGCCTCCACGCACAGTGGACACTCGCGGCGATCGCGGCCGGCAAGCACGTACTCTGCGAAAAGCCCTTCACCAGCAACGCCGCGCAGGCCATCGCGGTGCGCGATGCCGCCGCCGGCACGGGCCTGGTGGTGATGGAAGCGTTCCACTACCGCTACCACCCACTGGCCCGCCGGATGGCCGGCGTGGTCCGCGAGGGCGACCTCGGTGCGATCGAGCGGGTCGAGACCTCGATGTGCTTCCCGCTCCCCCGCTTCAGCGACATCCGCTACCAATACGACCTGGCCGGCGGCGCGCTGATGGACGCGGGCTGCTACGCCGTGCACTGCCTGCGGATGCTGAGCCCCGGCGAGCCGACGGTAACGGCGGCCCAGGCGATGACGCTGCGCCGCGACCCGCGGGTAGACCGGGCGATGACGGCCGACTTCACCCTGCCCGGCGGCGGCACGGGCCGCATCCAGGCGTCGATGTGGTCGTCGACGCTGCTGCGCATCCGCGCCGACGTGATCGGCACCCGCGGCACGATGGCGGTGGTCAACTACGCGAGCCCGCAGTTCCCGTCGCGCTTCACGCTGACGGTCGACGGCCGGCGCCGGCGCGAACGCATCGTCGGCGAGCCGACCTACGTGCACCAACTGCGAGCGTTCGCCCGCGCGGTGGCCGGCGAACGCACCAACCTGACCCCACCCGACGACTCGGTGGCGCAGATGTCACTGATCGACGCGATCTACTCGGCCGCGGGGTTGCCCCTGCGCCCCTGACGGTGCGCCGCGACCCGCACCCGGCTGGCACAGGTGGCCGAGCAGAACCGCCGCGGCGGCCCGGACCCGGTGCGCAACAGGGCATCGCGGCAGTCCTGCGCCGCACACCGGGTGAGCACCGTTGCCCCGTGTTCGGCGACGAGAAGGGCGAGCCCCATCGCGCCGGAGGCGGCCAGCCACTGACCCCAGCTCGACCCGGGCGCGTCGACATGCAGATGCAGGGGTACGCCGGCGTGCGACACCAACCTCGGCCGCGCCGTGCTAGCGAGCAGCGCGTTGAGCCGCTCGGCGATGGCCGCCTCGTCGCCGGCCATCTCGAAGATCCCGCTGAACGCGTCGCGGGCGGTGAGCGCGTCGGCCAGGTCTTTGGTCCCGACATCGACGGGCTCGGGCTCGTCGTGTGCGCGCAGCAGGGCGGCAAGCTCGCCGGTGGTGGTGAGCAGATCACCGTGCCGCTGGCCGGGCGCGGTGTTGGCCAGGGCCACGGCAAGGGCGGCCCAGCGCGAAAACCCGAACGCGGTCATGCCTGTTACGGTATCCCACGTGCAACCCGTTACAGCCACCACCCGCCTGATGCTCACGGCAACGGGCTCCCGGTTGGCCGACGAGGCGGCGGCGGTCGCGGTGGTCCTGCACGTCGTGGCCCGCACCGGCGACCCCCGCCTGGCCGGCCTGGTCGTCGCGGCGTTCGCGTTGCCGACATTGGTCACCGGCCCCCTGCTTGGCGCGGTGCTGGACCGCATCCGGACGCCCCGCCCCCTCTTCCTGACCAACCAGGCGGTGCTGGCCGCCGCCCTGGCGGGCATCCTGCTCCTCGCCGGCCACGCGCCCGGCTGGGTCCTGATCGCCCTCGGCCTGCTGGCGGGCGTGACCGCTCCGGTCCTGACGGGCGGCTACAGCGCCCTGGTCCCCCGCCTGCCGCGGCCCGCCATCGAACGCGGCCAGGCCTCGCTCAACACCCGCCACACCACCGAGCCCGACCACAGCGGACCGGCCCACGCCACCAACTCCGACACCGCCACACCCAACCACCGCGAACCGGCCGACGCCATCCAGCCCTACACCGGCACACCCGACCACCACGGACAGGCCCACGCCAACCAGGCCGACACCGCCACACCCAACCACCGTGAACCGGCCGACGCCATCCAGCCCGACACCGGCACACCCGACCACCACGGACAGGCCCACGCCAACCAGGCCGACACCGCCGCGCAAGACCAGCGTGCGCTAGCGCGAGTCAATGCGGTCGATGCGGCGTCCTACGACGTTGCCGGGCTTGGTGGGCCCGCGGTCGTCGCGGCCATCGCCAGCCTGGCCGGGGCCGGCTCCGCGCTGGCCGCCGCGGCGGGGCTCGCCGCCGTCGGCGTGCTGCTGGTCGCGATAGCGCCCATGCCGGGACCCACCGCGGACCTGGCAGCGAAGCGGAGCGAGCGGTCTCCGGCGGGAGCGACGGTCGCGCCCACCGCGGACCTGGCAGCGAAGCGGAGCGAGCGGTCTCCGGCGGGAGCGACGGTCGCGCCCACCGCGAACCCGGGACCGCTTCTGGGTCCGGATCTGCCCCACACAGGACCGTTCCTCAGCGAAGTCCGCGATGGGCTGGCCCTTCTCTGGCGGGTGCGGGCGCTGCGGGCGACCACGGCGGCCACCACCCTCGGCCATGCCGCGCAAGGGTTGCTGCCGGTGACCTTCCCACTGCTCGCCATCCACTTCGGACATCCGGCGGCGCACGGTGCGTGGTTCCTCACCGCGCTGAGCGCGGGCTCGCTGGCCGGCGCCCTGGCCTCCGCGCGGCTGCTGGCCCGCCGCCCGCCGGTTCCGGTGCTCGGCGCCGCCCTGGCCACCCTCGGGCTGGCGCTCGTCGGCGTCGCGGCCGCGCCCACCCTCCCGGTCGCCCTGGTCGTCGCGGTGCTGGGCGGCGTCGCGACCGGCCCGATGCTCGCCGCCACCCTGGCGGTCCGGCAGCAGTCGGTCCCTCATGGACGCTACGGGCAGGTGGTCGCCACCGCCGCCAGCATCAAGGTCGGCGCCTACGCGCTCGGCGCCGCCGCCACCGGCCCGGTCCTCACCTGGCTGCCGCCGCGCGGGGTGCTGCTGCTGGTCGGCGCCGCCCAGTTCGCCGCGGTGCCGTTGCTGCTGGGGGCCCGGCCGCGGTCGCGGCCCAGCGCGATCCTGGGCCGTGCCGAGATCTAACGTAAGCCGCCACCGTTCCGCCAATCCGTGGAAATCACCCCCGGTGCCGGCCTAGCATCGACGCTACGGGCCGATCCCGGGAGGATCGCCATGCGCTCTTTCGATTACATCGTGGTCGGCGCCGGCACCGCGGGCTGCGTGCTGGCCGCACGCCTCTCGCAGGATGCCGGCGTGCGGGTGCTGCTGCTGGAGGCCGGCACCGCGTTCCCGCCGACCACCAGCGGCGGCGCCGACGCCGACTGGCATTACGCCACCGTGCCGCAGGCCAACGCCGATCGGGAGGCCCTGCCCTACCCGCGCGGCAAGGTCCTCGGTGGTTCCAGTGGCACCAACGGCCTCATGCACATCCGGGGTGACGCCGCCAGTTATGACGCGTGGGCCGACGCGGGCGCGCTGGGCTGGACCTACGAGTCGCTGCTGCCCTTCTTCGACGGCGGCGACGACGGAAACGCAGCCCCGACGGACCCGCTCTGGGAAGCCTTCTACGCCGCATCGGTCGAGGCCGGGCATCCCCCGAATCCGGACGGCAATGGTCCGGATGTCGAGGGCACGGCATGGGACGACGCCGGGCCGGGGCACAGCGCCGCCGAGACCTACCTCGGGCCCGCCAACGAGCGGGAAAACCTCACCGTGATGACCGACGCCGACGCGGTACGGCTGGTGGTCGAAGCCGGCACCTGCCGGGGCGTCGCCTACCGGGTCGACGGGCACACCGGGGTGAGCTGGGCCGACCGCGAGGTGCTGCTGACGGCCGGCGCGATCGGGTCCCCCCAGTTGCTGATGCTCTCCGGCATCGGCCCCGGCGAGCACCTGCGCGAGCTGGGCCTGCCGGTGGTCGCCGACCTGCCGGGCGTCGGCGCCAACCTGCACGACCACCCGAAGTCGCAGGTCGCCTACGCGGCCCGGCACACCGTGCGGGACGCACCGGCCGGCCGCCGCCCGCGCGTGCTGACCCGCGCCGACCCCGCCGCACCGCCCGACCTGCACATGGTCTTCGTCGAGCTGCCGGTGCACCCGCGCTGGGCGCCGGGCACCGAGGACGGCTACTCCGTGGTGTTCGCGCTGACCCGCCCGGAGAGCCGGGGCACGGTGCGGCTGTCCGGGCCCGACCCGTTCGCGCCGCCACTGATCGACCCGGCCTTCCTCACCGACGAGCGCGACGTCGACCGGATGGTGACCGGGCTGCGGATGGCCCGCGAGATCGGCGCCGCGGCGGCGTTGGCCGGGGTTCGCGACGAGGAGGAGTTCCCCGGGGTGGGCGCGGCCAGCAGCACGGTGCTCGCGCAGTACGTGCGGGACACCGTCACGCCCTATTTCCACCCCGTCGGCACGTGCCGGATGGGCATCGACGGCGCCGCGGTGGTCGACCCGGAGCTACGGGTCCACGCGATCGCCGGGCTGCGGGTGGCCGACTCCTCGGTCATGCCGTCGATCGTCAGCGGCAACACCCACGCACCCACGGTGGCCATCGCCGAGCGGGCCGCGAGCCTGGTCAGCGGGTCCGGGTGAGGACGCGGGCCGCTACCCGGATCAAAGGCTTTGCCAAGGGGCTCCTGGTCGACGGTGCTGTCCGCCGCGGGGCGCGGGCCGGTGTCGTGTCGCCGGCCCTCTTCGCGATCGGGCTGCTGGTCATCGGGAACGTCGCGATCGGCACGTTCGCCGCCATCGGGGCCTTCTGCCTGCTGCTGCTCGTCGAGTTCGGCGGGACGATGCGGGAGCGGATCCAGGCCGAGCTGGGCCTGATCGGCGCGGGCGCCGTGCTGCTCGCGATCGGCACGCTGATCTCGCCACACGTCGCGGTGGCCGCCCCGGTCATCCTGGTGATCGCGTTCGCGATCCTGTTCTCCGGCGTGGTCAGTTCGGTGCTCGCCAGCGCCAGCATCTCGCTGCTGCTGGCGGTGATCCTGGCGGTCTCGTTACCGGCCGGCCCGGCGGCGGTCGGCCCGCGCCTGGCCGGCTGGGCCCTGGCCGCGGGCGGGTCGCTGCTGGCGATCCGGTTCCTCTGGCCGGCGCCGGTGACCGATCCCCTGCGCGCGCCGACGGTGGCCGCCTGCCGGGCGTTGGCCGCCGCGCTGCACGCCGGCGCGGCCCGGTGGCGGGGCGCGCCTGAAGACGTTGACGCCCTCGACGCCGCCGCTGAGAAGGCGGTCAGCGCGTTGCACCGGGCCTTTCTCAGCGCGCCGTCGCGGCCCACCGGCCTGACCACCGCGGCCCGCGCCCGGGTCCGCCTGATCGACGAGCTGGCCTGGATCCGCGACGTGCTGGAGCGGCCGGCCACCAAGGGCGCCGGCGGCGGGCCGGTCGACGCGGTCAAGGACGCGGCCGCCGACCTGCTCGACGAGGCCGCGACCCTGCTCGAACGCCCGGACACGCCGCCCGACGCCCTGCACGCGGCACAGGGCCGGCTCGACGCGGCGCTGGCGCGAATGGCGCGCGAGGCGACCGTCACGTTGCCGCTGGAGCTGACCGGAAACGGTCACGTCAACGAGTTCGTCGGGGCGCTGGCGCCGAGTTTCCGGGTCCAGGAACTGGCGTACGCCGTCCGCCTGGTCGCGGGCAATGTCGAGCTGAGCGTGGCGGCCGAGCGGCGCACCTGGGGACAGCGCCTGCTCGGCCAGCAGCCGGGTGGCCTGGCCGGGCCGTGGCGGACGGCCCGCGAGCGCGCCATGGCCCACCTCGAGCCACACTCCACCTGGCTGCACAACAGCCTGCGCGGCGCGCTCGGGATCGCCGCCGCGGTGGTGGTCGTGCACTACACCGGCGTGCAGCACTCCTTCTGGGTGATCTTCGGGACGCTCGCCGTCCTGCGTTCGAACGCCCTCGCCACCGGGCAGAACGCGATCCGGGCGATCCTCGGCACGGTGGTCGGCTTCGTGATCGGTGCGGTGATCCTGATCGGCGTCGGCACCGACATCAACGTGCTGTGGGCGCTGCTCCCCGTGGCCGTGCTGATGGCCGGCATCGCGCCCGCGCGGATCTCGTTCGCGGCCGGCCAGGCCGCGTTCACCGTGGCGCTGCTGATCCTCTTCAACATCATCCAGCCCGCGGGCTGGCAGCTCGGCCTGATCCGGGTCGAAGACGTGGCGATCGGCGTCGGGATCAGCATCCTGGTCGGGCTGCTGCTCTGGCCGCGCGGGGCGCGCAAGGAACTGCGCCGGGCGTTGGCCGACTCCTACGCCGACAGCGCGCACTACCTGCACGCCGCGGTCGCGTACGCGGCGCACTGCTGCGACGACGGGGGTCGGCCCCAGGCACCGACGGCCGAGGCGCAGCGGGCCGCGGCGTCGGCCCGCCGGCTCGACGACACCTTCCGCACCTACCTCAACGAGCGGGGCGCCAAGCCGATGCCGCTCGCCGAGATCACCAGCCTGGTCAACGGCGTGGCCGCGCTGCGGATCACCGCCGACGCGGTGCTCGACCTGTGGCAGCGGGACAACCCGGCGGCGGGCGACCGGGCCGCCGCCCGCACGCTGCTGTTGAGCAGCAGCGAGGACGTCGAGCGCTGGTACACCGAACTGGCCGCGACCCTCGCCGGCGACGGCGCGGCGCCGACACCCGCGCCCGACCCACCCGATCTGACCGCCGGCGACCGGCTGATCGCGGCTGTCCGCCGGGATCTGGACAGCGGCGACAGCAACGCGACGTCGGCCGCGGTTCGGGTGATCTGGACGGCCGACCACCTCGACGCCGCCCGCCGGCTGGAGGTGACACTGACCGGGCCGGCCCGGGTGGCCGAGACACACCCGGTGACCGGTTAGGCCGTGCCCGGCCGCCACGCAGGGCCGGACCCGGCCTAGCCCAGGAGCGTGTCGACCAGGTCGTTGCCGAACTTGCCGGTCGGGTCGACCCGGGCCCGCAGGGCACGGAAGTCGGCCATCCGCGGATAGCTGGCGGCCACCTCGGTGGCGGCGAAGCACTTGCCCCAGTGGGGCCGGGCACCGAGCGGCAGCAGCGCCGCCTCGATGTCGGGCAGCAGCGCGAACACCCGCTCGATGTCCTTGACCCAGGTGAAGTGCACGCCGACCACGTCGGTGCCGTAGGCGGGGCTGAGCCACAGGTCGTCGGCCGCGACCGTGCGGATCTCGGAGATCTGGAGCACCGACGCGATCCGCGGCGCGAGCGGGCGGAGCGCGGCGAACGCCTCGTGCACGGCCGCGCGCGGCAGCAGGTATTCGCTCTGGAGTTCCTCGCCGCGGCTCGGCGTGAACGCCAGCTTGAAGTGCGGCAGCCGCTCGTGCCAGGGGCCGGAGACGCCCTGCTGGCCCGTCACCGCGGCGGTCGGCGCGCCGGCCAGCATGTGCACCGGCTCGTCGGCGGCCACGACGCCGAAGAGGTCGGCCGGCAGGTCGGTGCGGCTCTTCAGCCAGACCTGCGCGATCCGGTCACCGGCCCAATCGACGAACAGGCTCACGCTGTAGGCCGCGCCGGTGAGAGCGTCGAAGTCGGTGTCGACCAGCGACCAGGGCAGGTCGCGGTAGACCGCCTGGCGCACCACATAGGACGGTTCGGTGTCTAAGGTGACCCGGGTCACCACGCCGAGCGTGCCGAGGGCGACCACGCTGCCGGCGAAGTCGGGTTCGCCCCGGCGCACCGTGCGCAGCGTGCCGTCGGGACCGATCACCTCGACCGCGCGTACGCCGGCCGCCAGTGACCCGGTGCGGTCGCCCGAGCCGTGCGTGCCGGTCGCCACCGCGCCCGCGACCGAGATGTGCGGCAGCGACGCCATGGTCGCCAGCGCCCGGCCGTGGCCGTCGAGGGCCACCGCCACATCGCCGTAGCGGGCGCCGCCGCCGACCGTGACGCTGCCGTCTGCCTCGTCGACGGCGAGGTCGACCGGCAGGTCAGCGGTGGACAGCAGCAGGCCCGGCGTGTCGGCGATGCCGCTGAACGAGTGCCGGGTGCCCAGCGCCCGCACCCGGTCGGCGGACGCGACCAGGTCCTGCGCCTCGCCGACCGAGGTCGGCCGGGCCACTCGTGCGGCGGCGTAGCGGTGGTTGCCTGCCCAGTTCCATTCCATGGGCGCAACCGTATTGCGTCAGCGCCGGCTCTGGAACCGGGCCGCCAGGCCGTGCGGGTCGGGTGCCGGCGCGGCCGGGGCGGGCGGGTTGTCCTCCCGGTCGGCGATCCGGTTCTGGAGGTAGGCCATGCCGGCGCGGTCGTCGGCGTTGGGTGCGGCCAGCACCGCGTAGACCAGGCCGATGACCACCAGGATCACCGCGAGGACGATCGGCACCAGCAGGTTGGACGCGGTCGCACCGGCCAGCGCCCCGCGCTCCTCGTGCAGCGTCGCCGACATCGAGTACATGCCGGTGAAATGCATGCCGTTGACCGCGACACCCATGATCAGGGCCGAACCGAACACCGCGAGCGTGCCCTTGACGTTGAGCGCGAGCCACAGCGCGACCGCCGAGGCGACGACCGCGATGGCGATCGACAGGCCGACCCGGGTGCTGTCGTAGTGGATTTCGGCGTTGACCCGCATGGCGGCCATGCCGGTGTAGTGCATCGCCGCGACCCCGGCTCCGGCGATCACGCCGCCGATGATCACCTTGATCAGCAGTGGCCGGCCCAGGCCGGCGATGAACAGCCCGACGCCGACCATCACGATCGCGATGAGCGCGCTGGCCGCGGTGAGCCCGATGTCGTAGCGGATCGGCGCCCCGGTGACCGAGAAGCCGAGCATCGCCATGAAGTGCATGCTCCAGATCGCGGTGCCGCCGATCGCCCACGCGGCCAGCATCAGCCACCAGGCGCGTTGTGCGGTGGCGGTGGCCTCACGGGCCCGTTGGGCGCAGAGCAGTCCGAGGACCGAACCCAACACCGATAGCGCGTAGCTCAACGCCGGAGTAATCCAGCCATACCCGAATTGGTCTATGTGCGCCATGATTCGCTTTCGTCGTCAGACCGTCTGGTTGCGAGATCAACAATGTCCTACCAATGGGACGATCACCATGCAACGTTCGGTCATAAGTCGCTGGGTAGCCTCACGATGACCGCACGACGGTCGTCAATTTGGCACGTTGTGCCTCGGAAAGTTTCGGGATGGCGGCGTAACCACCGCCGCGCCGTCGATGCACTGACACCGGCCCCGTCAGGTCTGACCTGCGTGCGGCGTCGTGCAGCGCGGCGTCGACCCGGGCGCCCGCCCAACCGAGCGCCGTCGCCAGCACGGCGGGCCGCACCGGCGCGCCGACCTGCACCAGCGCGGCGGTGACCGTCAACACGTCGGCGACGGCGGCGTCGGATGGTCCGCCGGACATGTCGTCGCCGAGCCGGCCGAAGAAGCCGGCCATCTCGGCCAGCCGGCCGCCGGCCCGGGTGTCGCGGCCGAAGACGGCGACACCTCGCTCGGCGGCCTCGGCCCACACGAGGTGGGTGCGCGCGTTGCCGGCCCAGGCCCGCAGCCAGACGTCGTCGTCGACGACGTAGCGCTCCCGCCGGCCCACCCGCTCGCGGCGCAGCAGGTCGATCCCGGCGAGGTAGCCGACCGCCTTGGACACCGAGGCCGGGCTGACCCGCAGCCGCTCGACCAGGTCGCCGGCGGTCAGGCTGCCGGCCTCGGTGGTATAGAGGCAGGACAGCACCCGGGCCACCATCCGCGGTATCCCGGCCGCGGTCAACATCGTCGCGAACTCCTCGACGAACGCCCGCCGGGCCTCCTCGTCGGCGGCCGACCCGGCATCCGGCGGGCCGAGCGGCGGCCGGCGCGCGGCGCGGCGAGCGGTCGCTCGGTGCGCCCGGTCGGCCGCGTAGCCGCGGGCCCCGCCGTTGCGGGCCACCTCGCGGGTCACGGTCGAGGTCGGCCGGCCGAGGTCGCGGGCGATCTCGGCGAAGCCGAAGCCCTCGGTGAGCCCGGACGCGATGCGCACCCGCTCGTCGTGCGTCAGCCTGCCACCGGGCATCGCGACCTCCGTTGCGTTCACCGACAGCCCATTGCAACGAGCGTTGCGTTCCCCGCCATCGCCATTGCAATGATTGCCGGATTCCGTTGTCGGTAAAGGATTCTAGCGTTGACGGTCGCGGAAACGAAAACTACCGTCCGACGGCATGACAACCGCCATTGACATCGACGGTGTACGGATGCGCTACGGCGCCACCGAGGTGCTGTACGACGTGACGTTCGGGGTCAGCGCCGGCGAGACGGTGGCGCTGCTGGGCCCCAACGGCGCCGGCAAGACCACGACGATCGAGATCCTGGAGGGGTTCCGGCAGCGCCACGCCGGCCGGGTCGAGGTGCTCGGCACCGACCCTGCCCGCGGCGGCGACGCCTGGCGCGCCCGGGTCGGGATCGTCCTCCAGTCGTGGCGCGACCACGCCAAGTGGCGAGTCCGCGAGCTGCTCGGCCACCTCGCCGGCTACTACCCGCGGCCGTGGCCGGTCGACCGGCTGCTCACCGCCGTGGGTCTCACCGAGCAGGCGGGCCAGAAGATCCGCACCCTCTCCGGCGGCCAACGGCGCCGGCTCGACGTCGCGATCGGCGTGGTCGGCCGCCCCGACGTGCTGTTCCTCGACGAGCCGACCGCCGGCTTCGACCCGGTCGCCCGGCACGAGTTCC
The DNA here is from genome assembly GCF_003387075.1 of Asanoa ferruginea. Taxonomy (NCBI): domain Bacteria; kingdom Bacillati; phylum Actinomycetota; class Actinomycetes; order Micromonosporales; family Micromonosporaceae; genus Asanoa; species Asanoa ferruginea. The sequence continues at coordinate 6,796,497 of NZ_QUMQ01000001.1, read as the reverse complement.
ACGACCTGCTCGCCGGCCTGGAGACCACGGTGCTGCTGACCACGCACGACCTGGCCGAGGCCGAGCGGCTGGCCGACCGGATCGTCATCCTCGACCGGGGCCGGGTCGTCGCCGACGGAACGCCGGCCGAGCTGGCAAAGGAGATCGTCGGTGCCGACGAGGTCCGGTGGCGCCGCGGCGACCAGCGGTTCACCCGGTCGACGCCCGATTCCACGGCGTTCGTCCGCGAGCTGTTCGCCACCCACGGCACCGAGGTCGCCGAGCTCGAGGTGCACCGGGCGTCGTTGGAGCAGACCTACCTCGCGCTGGTCCAGCAGGCCGAGGTGGCCCGGTGACCGCCCTGCGGCTGGGCTGGCGCCGCGGCGTGATCCTGCTGCGCCAGTCGTTCAGCAACGGCTCTGAGCTGTTCTCACACGTCTTCTGGCCGCTGCTGATGGTCGGCGCCGTGGTGTTCCTGCGCGACCGCGAGTTCGGCGCCTTCTCGCTCGGCGCGCTGGCCGTGCCGAGCATCCTGGGCATGAACGCCGCCTTCGGCATGGTCTCGCTGAGCCAGCAGCTCACCGCCGACCGGGAAGACGGCACCCTGCTGCGGGCCAAGGCGACCCCGCACGGCGTCCCGGCCTACCTGGTCGGCACGCTGATCCTGGTCGGCGGCGGGCTGTTGGCCGACCTGGCCGTCTTCCTGGTGCCGGCCGCGCTGCTGGTGCCCGGCCTGGTCACCGGCGGTGCCGGGACCTGGCTCGCGGTCGCCGGCCTGCTCGCGCTGGCCCTGGCCGCGACGTTGCCGCTGGGCATCGTGCTCGGCGCGGTCTTCGGCAGCCCGCGCGCACAGGGGCTGCTCACCCTGCCGATCCTCGGCGTGGTCGCGATCTCCGGCATCTTCTACCCGATCGCCGCGCTGCCCGGCTGGTTGCAGGCGGTCGGGCAGGCGTTCCCGTTCTACTGGCTCGGCCTCGGCATGCGCGCGGCACTGCTGCCGGACGCCGCGGTGAGCGTCGAGCTGGGCGACTCGTGGCGGCACCTGGAGACGGTCGGCGTGCTGTCGCTGTGGGCGGTGGCCGGGCTGCTGCTCGCTCCGTTGGTGCTGCGCCGGATGGCCAGGAGGGAATCCGGTTCGCGGATGTCCGCGCGCCGCGAGCGGGCCCTGCAACGGGTCGGGTGACGCAAATCCCGGTGCGCGCCGGGCGCGATCCACGATAGGAAGGAGCGTGCCCGAACTGCTGCCACCCACCGTCGCCGTGCACCGCTCCTTCCTCGCCGGGATGACCGAGTTCCAGGCCGAGGGGCGCGGTGCGGCCGACGACCAGTCGATGATCGGCGCCGAGATCCGCGCCTACCGCGATTCTTGGCACAACCCCGAGGTGTTCGCCGAATACACCGCGTGGCTGCGGGCCCAGGCGCTGGAGGAGTCGCCGCGCCCGCCGACGCATGTCCCGTCGACGACGCTCTGGTGGGTCGACGGCGACGCCTACCTCGGTCGGCTGGCGATCCGGCACCGACTCAACGACAGCCTGCGCGAGCTCGGCGGCCACATCGGCTACGACGTGCGGCCGAGCGCCCGGCTGCGGGGCCACGCCACCGCGATGTTGGCCGCGGCGTTGCCGATCGCCGAGGCCCTGGGCATCGACTCGGTGCTGGTCACCTGCGACGTCGACAACGTCGGGTCACGCAGGGTGATCGAGAGCAACGGCGGCGTCTTCGACGACGAGCGGTCCGGCAAGCTCCGCTTCTGGGTGCCGACCGCGCCGGTAGGCTCGGCCCGATGATCTACAAGCTGCTGACCACCGCGGAGTGGCGGGCCGCCGAGGCGGCCGGGGTCTACGAGGGCTCCGACTTCGACCGCGGCGACGGGTTCATCCACTTCTCGGCCGCCGACCAGGTGGTCGAGACCGCGGCCCGGGTGTTCGCCGGCCAGACCGGGCTGACCATGCTGACCGTCGATCCCGACGTGCTCGGCGCCGGGCTGCGCTGGGAGGTCTCCCGCGGCGGCGCGCTGTTCCCGCACCTCTACGGGCCGATGCCGCTGCACGCGGTGGTCGCGGTGGTGCTGCTGCGCGACGACATCCCGGTCGACGAGGCGGTGGCCGCGGCGCTCGGGTGAGCGCCGCGGCCACCCCCGGTCACGACAGCGTGAACGGCACCGTGACGGTCGACTGCCTCCCCTCGGAAGCGGTGGCATCCACCCGCACGGTGGTCGGCGCGTTGCCGATCGCGTTCCACAGCTCCAGCCGCACGCAACCGCCGGTCATCGTCGCGAGCGTGCCGGTCGACGCCCGCAACCCGGCCGCCTGGGTGTAGACCTCGGTGCCGACCACCGGGTCGGTGGCGAAATAGTTGTAGGTCTCGGTCCGCCCGAACGTGCCGGAGCCGCTCGCGTCGTAGGAGACCCGGGCCTGGATGCCCTGACCGACCGCGCCGGCGGCGTCGACCTGGAGGCTGAACGCGGTCGCACCGCTGACCGGGCCGCGCAACCCGCACAAGGCGAACGTGGCCGGGTTGTGCGGAGTGCCGTCCCAGTTGCCGTTGGCGGCCGGGAGCGTGACGGTCGCCGCTGCCCCACCGGCTGAAGTGGACAGTGCACCGCCGGACCGGACGAACAGCTTGTTGGACACCACCGGCGGGTTGCTGGTCGGCGGGTTACTCGTCGGTGGGTTGCTGGTCGGCGGGTTGCTCGGCTCACCGGTCGGCGGGTTCGCCACCCCACCCCCACCGCTCCAGGTGAACGCGCCGGTGGTCGCCGTGCGCCCGGCCGGCACGGTCAGCGTCCGGCCGTCGGAGAAGCGCACGGTCAGCGGGCTGGCGGTGACGTTGGTCGCCACATAGGTGCGGGCGCCGTTCTTGGTGAACACGGCGTACAACGGGGTGTCGGCGGTAATGGTCGGGTCGACCGTGCCCAGCGCGGCGACGTTGCGCACCCAGTGGAAGGTGTGCGCCCGGGTCTCACCGTCTTCGGGTGCATAGCCCGGGTTGGCCCGCAACGCGGCCAGCGCGGCATCACCGGAACCCGAACCCAGCGCGCGGAACGACCACCACACGTCCTGCCACGCGGTCGGCTGGCCGCCGTTGTTGCGGACCATCTCATCCCAGTTCGTGTTCACATAGGACGGCCGGTAGCCCAGGTAGAGCGAACCGCCGGTGATCGGCAGCAGGTTGATGCCCTGGATCATCTCGGGCTCGCCGCTGAACCAGGTCGCGTAGGCACCGCCGTCGCCCCAGACCATGCCGACCGCGCTGTGCCCGAACGCCGCCGGGTAGTTGGTGTCGCTGGAGTCGAACCAGTATTCCTGGATCGCCTGTGCCTGGGTGGTGTAGATGAACAGGCCGGCGTCGCGCACCGCGGTGTTGCCGGTCGCGATGCCCCACTGGATCAGGGCGTTGGCGAAGTTCATCCCCTCCGACGACGACTCCTGGTTGTTGCCGGCGCCGAACGCGGCGTGCCCGGACGCCCAGTCGTGGCCGGCGTAGATGTCGAAGTCGCGCAGGAACGGGAACATCGGGTCGGCCCGGTTCCAGCTGTTGGCGTCGCGGATCAGCAGGTTGACCATCGCACCGTATTGCGACTGGGCCGCCCACTGCGGGTCGAACCGGGCCAGCGTGGCCGCCGCGGCGATGAAATAGCCGTAGTGGAAGTGGTGGTCGTTGAGTTCCGTGTCCGAGCCGTAGGAGGCGGGGAAACCGACCAGCGTGCCCCAGGCGGCGTCGTACGCGAAAACGCGTTGGGTCTTGCCCGTCGAGGCGGTGAACCAGTCGGTGAGCCGGGTGCGGATCGCGGCCAGCATCCGGTCGCGCTGTGCCGTGCGGCCGAGTTGGTCGGCGATCTCGGCGAGGCGCGCGGCCCGGCCGAGGCCCTTCCCGGTCCAGTAGGTGTCGTTGCCGACGCCCGCCATCGGGTCGCCGTTGGCCACCTGGTCGAGCAGCCCGCCCAGGGTGGTCAGGTCGGCGCCGGTCGACGTGGCGACGGCCGGCACCTCGGGCAGCACCCCGTTGAACCGCATGGCGGTGGTGAACGAGGAGACGCCGACCAGCGCCTTCATCGGCCCGCGGGCCGACACGTAGGTCGGCGCGATCGGCGTGCCGCCGGCCAGGCTCTTCCACTGGTGCGGGTAGAGCGCGAGCACGGTGCCGCTGCCGCTGCCCTCGCGGGCCGTGGTGGTCACCGAGTAGGTCGCGTTGACGGTGCTGGTCGCCTGGTTGAACGACCAGCTCACCGCGGTGCCGGTGACGTGCCGGTGCGCGTAGGTCGCGTAGCTGTCGGCCAGCGCGGTGCGCTCGGCGGCCGGCGTCGACGTCGTGCTCGGCAGCAGCGCCACCGACAGATAGCCGCGACCGGCCAGAGTGGACCGGATCGTGGTGCCGCTGACCGTCCACGTCGCACCGGTCGGCGCGAACGCGACGTAGTCGTGGCCCCGCATGGTGAAGCCGACCCGGTTGCCGCTGTTGACCCAGACCGCGGGCGCGCTGGGGAACGACAGCACCGCGTCGCCGCCGGTCACCTGCGCGTAGACGAACGGCAGGCCGTGCCCGATGGTGGTGCGCAGGGTGCGCCCGGCACCGGACCAGTAGGGCGAGACGGTCCAGTCGCTCCACCCGTCGACCTTCACGTCGGGCGAGGCGAGCCCGTCGACACCGAGGGTGAACTCGCGGCTGTAGGGGTAGTGATACTCCCCCACCGTGGTCGGCGTGCCGGAGACCGTGGCGGTGGTCGTGTAGGAGACGCCGAGGCCGTCGGCGGCCGGCTGGAACGACATCGGGTGGGCGTGCAGCGGCGCCGAGAACTGGCAGCCGACGTTGTCGCGCTTGTAGAGCAGCGACGACCACCAGTCGTTGGTAGGCACGGGCCCGGACGGCGCGTTGGCGGTGACGTAGAGGCGCGGGTTGGCCGAGATGCCGGCGCAGGCGACCGGCGCGGCGGCCCCGGCGGGCCGGCTGGTGGCATAGCTGCCGGCGCCCAGTGGTGCGGCGCCGGCCGGGTCGAGCATGGTGAACGAGAGCACGGTGGTCACGAGCGCGACGGCCAGCACTGCCGCAGACGCGCGCCATCGACGGGAAAGCGTTTTCATGATGCCTCCGGGGACGGGCGGGGGCGTTCTGTTGCAGTGCAGGCCATCAAACCCAACGGCAGATGTCAATGCCTTCTCAGTACGCGAGAGAGCGCTCTCACGCCGGAAGCCACCCCGGATCGCGCCCGCTGACCGCCAGCACCGCCGCGAACGGGCCGGCTGCGGCATCGACCGGAACCGGTGCCGCGAAGATGCCCATCGCGCGGCCCTGCTCGGCCATCTCGGTCATGAAGCGCGCCGTCAGGTCGACCGCCGCCGGGTCCGGTTCGTAGTGCTGACCGGTCGCGCGGGCCAGGTCCCAGCCGTGGATCGTCAGGTCGGTCGTCAGCATCGACGCGACGGCCGCCGGCGGCATCTCGTAGGCGCCGAGCGTGATCGGTGCGGCCGGCTCGATCGCCCAACCGGCGATCGCGCGTTCCCGGTCGGCGTCGAAGCGCGCCGCGAAGTCGTCGTCCAGCAGTTCCTGGCTCCACAGCTCCGCCGGCACCGGACCGCCCCGGCCGGCCAGCGCCAGCGCGCTGCCCACCTGGAGCACGTGGTTGACCAGCGTGCGCACGTCCCAGTCGGCACACGGGGTGGGCGCGTCGAGGTGGGCCGGCCGCACGCCGCGAAGGACCTGGCCGGTGTGGTTGGCGGCGTCGGAGATGACGGTGTCGAGGTGCATACCGGACACGCTAGGTGTGCGCCCGGCCGGCGGGCTTGAACAAACGCGACATAGCCTTGCCGGATGCCGGGGATCCTGCACGCCGACACGGCGCACCGGCGGTTCCGGTTCACCACCCACCCGCCGGCCGCGCGGCTCGCGCCGTTCGTCACGCACTACTGGGTCATTCACTGGGACCTGCGCGGGCAGCCGCCGCACGCGCAGCACGTGCTGCCCTACCCGGCGGTCAACCTGACCTTCGTGCCAGGCCGCTGCCGGGTCACCGGCGTGCCGCGCGGCCGGTTCACCGAGGTGCTGACCGGCACCGGCCGGGTGGTCGGCGCGCGCTTCCGGCCGGCCGGCTTCCGCCCGTTCCTCGGCGCGCCCGTGTCGACGCTCACCGACCGCTTCCGCCCGGTGGAGGCGGTGTTCGGCGCCGAGGGCAGCGCGCTGGCCGAGGCGGTGCTGGCCGCCGACGAGGCGGGCGCCGTCGGGCTGCTCGACCGGTTTCTCGCCGACCGGGCGCCGGACCGGCCCGACGCCGCGGCGGAGACGGTCGAGGCGATCGTCGCCCGGGCGGCCGGCGACACCGCGATCACCCGGGTCGACCAACTCGTCGCGGCGTCCGGCCTCGGCGCCCGCACCATGCAGCGGCTCTTCGCCGAGCACGTCGGCGTCGGGCCGAAGTGGGTGATCCGGCGTTACCGGCTGCACGAGGCCGCGGCCGCCGCCGAGACGGCCGGCTGCGGGCTCGACGTGGCCACGCTGGCCGCCACCCTGGGCTACGCCGACCAGGCCCACCTGACCCGCGACTTCACCGCCCTGGTCGGCGAGCCACCGGCCCGCTATGCGCGCGCCCAGCCGGGTCCGGCGTAGCGTCGCGGGTATGAGGATCGTCATCGCCGGTGGCCACGGCCAGGTCGCCCGGCTGCTCAACCGGCAGCTCGCCGACGCCGGGCACACCCCCGTGGCGCTGTTCCGCAAGGCCAGCCAGACCGACGAGGTCGTCGCGACCGGCGCCGAGCCGCTCGTGCTCGACCTGGAGAAGGCGACCCGCGACGAGGTCGCCGCCGCGCTCGCGGGTGCCGACGCGGCCGTCTTCGCGGCCGGCGCCGGCCCGGGCAGCGGCCCGGCCCGCAAGAAGACGGTCGACCGCGACGCCGCCATCCTGTTCGCCGACGGTGCGGTCGCGGCCGGTTGCCGCCGGTTCGTGCTGCTCTCCGCGATCGGCGCCGATGACTTCGACCCGTCGCTCGACGACGACTTCGAGATCTATCTCGAGGCCAAGAGCGCAGCCGACGGCGCCGTGCGCGACATGGACCTCGACTGGACGATCCTGCGGCCCGACGGGTTCACCGACAAGCCCGGCACCGGCAAGGTCAATGTCGGCGAAACCGTCACCCGCGCCAGCATCCCGCGCGCCGACGTGGCCGCCGTGATCGCCGCCTTGGTGACGGGCGGTCTCGCCGTGCACCGTCAGTTCGAGGTGACCACCGGCGACACCCCGATCGCCGAGACGCTCGCGGCGCTCTAGTCGGTGGCCGGCCGGGGCCGGGGCGCCGGGTCGGTGTCCACTGAGGATTCGACACTCGGCACGGCGGCCGGCTCCGCCGGCGAAGCGTCGGCGGCGTGCCTGTCGGCGGCGTGCTTGTCGGCTTCGTCCTGGTCGGCGTCGTCCTCGTCGGTCGGCTCCGTGCCAGGCGGTTCCCGGTCGGGGGTCGGCTCGCCCGTCGGATGGTCGGCCAGATAGCGCACCGCCGTGTTGACGACCGCGAGGATCGGCACCGCGACCAGGCCGCCGACGATGCCGCCGACGACGATTCCGCTGGCGATGGCCAGGATGACCGCGAGCGGGTGCAGCGCGACCGCCCGGCCCATGATCAGCGGTTGGAGCACGTGGCCTTCGAGCTGCTGCACGCCGATCACGATGCCGAGCACGATCAGGGCGCTGATCGGCCCGTGCGTGACCAACGCGACCAGCACCGCGACGGCGCCGGTGACGGTGGCACCGACGACCGGCACGAACGCGCCGAGGAACACCAGGGCGGCCAGCGGCAGCGCGAGCGGGATCCGCAGGATCGCCAGGCCGATCCCGATGCCGGCCGCGTCGACCAGGGCGACCAGGACCGTGGCCCGCACGTAGGAGACCAGCGTGTGCCACGAGTAGTGCCCGGCCCGGGCCACCGGCACCCGGGCGCCGCGGGGCAGCAGCCGGCACAGGAACGTCCAGATCTGCTCGCCGTCGCGCAGGTAGAAGAACAGCGTGAACAGCGCGAGCAGCATGCCCGTGACGACCTCGCCGATCGTCGTCGCCGTGTTCAGGGCGCCGGTGGTCAGGCCGCCCCGGTTGGCCATGAACTGCTTCTGGGTCTGCTCGATCGCGTCGCTGATCTGGTTCTGCGAGACGTGCAGCGGGCTCTGCGCGAGCCATTTCTGAATCTCGTCGATGCCCTCGCTGACCTGCGCCGAGAGGCTGTCGAACTGGGAGATGAAGGTCTGCACGATCAGGCTGAGCCCGCCGGCCACCACGATCAGGCCGCCGACCAGCACCAACGCGGCGGCCAGCGACTTGTTGACCCCGCGCCGGCGCAGCGCGGCCGCGATCGGCTCCAGCAGGGCCGCGAGCAGGATGGCGACCACCACGGGGATGAGCACCACCCGCAGAACACCGATCACCCGCAACAGGAGGTACGCCGCCGCGACCAGCAGCACGATGCGCCAGGCCCAGGCGCCGGCCAGCCGCACGCCCCGGGGCACGCCGGAGTCGACGGAGGTGCCCTGGTCGACCAGCACGACCGGCGTGGCGCTCGGCGCCAGCCGCTGGTTGGGCGTGAAGGGCGGCGGGTCGCCGCGGCGCCCGGCGGTGCGCAAAGTGGTGCGGGCGCGCTCGCGCACCGTGTCGACCCAGGTCATGCCGGACTTCGTTGCCCAGCCGCAAGGGTCCGGAAACCCGGCACGGCTAGGCGGCGCGCCGGGCGGACTTCTTCGCCGTCGTCTTCTTGGCCGTGCCGGTCTTCTTCGCCGCCGCGGTCTTCGTCGACTTGGCCGTCTTGGCCGTCTTGGCCGTCTTGGCCGTTTTGGTGGCCTTCGTGGCCTTCTTGGCGGGCGCCTTCTTCGCTGACGCGGTCTTGTTGGCCGGCGCCTTCTTGGCGGCGGTCTTCTTCGCGGGCGCCTTCTTGGCTGCCGTCTTCTTGCCACCGCGGCGCGAGCTGGCCTCCTCGACGCTGCGGCGGAGCACCTCCATCAGGTCGCTGACCCCGGTCGCGGCCGGCGCGGCCGGCGTCTCGGTCAGCTCGGCGCCGGACTTCTTCGCCTCGATCAGCTCGTTGACCCGGTCGGTGTAGGTGTCGCGGTATTCGGCGGGCTTCCACGGCCCGGTCATCGAGTCGAGCAACTGCGCCGCCATGCTCAGCTCGGCCGGCTTGAGCTTGACCTTGCCGGGGATGTCGGCGATGTCACCGGCGTCGCGCACCTCGTCGGCGAAATACATGGTCAGCAGCACCAGCACGTCGCCGTCGCCGCGGATCGCGGTCAGGTATTCCTTGCCGCGCATCACCAGCGTGCCGATCGCGGCCCGGCCGGCGTCGGCCATCGCGTCGCGCAGCAGCGCGTAGGTGCGGCTCGACTCCTCGCCGCCGGGGCCGAGGTAGTAGGCCTTCTGGTAGTAGATCGGGTCGATCTCGTCGAGGTCGACGAAGGCGTGGATCTCCAGGCTCTTGGACCGGCCGGGCGCGACCGCGTCGAGCTCGTCCTGGTCGAGGATCACGTGCTCGCCACCGCCGACGTCGGCACCGCGCACGATGTCGGCGTAGTCGACCTCTTTGCCGGTGCGCTCGTTGACCCGCTGGTAGCGGATCCGGTCGCTGGTGCCCTTCTCGAACTGGTGGAAGGAGACCTCGTGGTCGCGGGTCGCCGAGTACATCCGCACCGGCACCGCCACCAGTCCGAAGCTGATCACGCCGGTCCAGATCGGGCGTGCCATCGCCACCACCTCCGTGTGCGAATTTCGCCGGTATTACCTGCGAGCCTCGCACGCAACCCGGTCAGCCGCTGACAAACATCCGTCTTGCACAGTTGTCTAAGACATGCGTACCATCGTACGCATGACACGCATCGAGCACGCGAAGGTCCTCGTTTCGGGCGCCGGCATCGCCGGCATGGCGCTGGCCTGGTGGCTCACCGAGCACGGCGCCGAGGTGACCGTCGTCGAGCGCGCCGCGGCGGTGCGCGACGGCGGCTACAAGGTCGACATCCGGGGCGCGGCGCTCACCGTGATCGAGCGGATGGGCCTGCTCGAGCGGGTCCGCGCGGCCCGCACCGGCGTGCGCACCGGCTCGGTCGTCGACGCGACCGGCAAGCGGGTGGCCAGCATGGACGCCGATACGTTCGGCGGCCGGGTGCACGACGACGCCGAGTTGCTCCGCGGCGACCTCGCCACGATGCTGCACGAGTTGACCGCCGACCGGGTGACCTACCGGTTCGGCGACGCCATCGCCGCGCTCGGCCCGGAGGTCGTCTTCGAGAGCGGCCACCGGGCGGCCTACGACCTGGTGGTCGGCGCCGACGGGCTGCGCTCGCGCACCCGCGCGCTGGCCTTCGGCGACACCGGGGTGCACGACCTCGACCACTACATCGCGATCTGCTCGGTGCCCAACCACCTCGGCCTCGACCGCGAAGAGCTGACCTACGTCGGGGCCGGGCGCACCGCGCTGGTCTACAGCACCGCCGGCCAGGCCGACGCCAAGGCGATGTTCCTGTTCGCCGACCCGGGCGGCGAGCGGCCGCGCGGCACCGAAGCGCAGCGCGCGTTTCTGACCGCCGCCTACGCCGGCGAGGGCTGGGAGGTGCCGAAGCTGCTCGACGCGGTGGCCGGCGCCGGCGACCTCTACTTCGACACGATCAGCCAGGTGCGGCTCGACGGCTGGTCACGCGGGCGGGTGGCACTGGTCGGCGACGCCGCCTACTGCGCCTCCCCGGCCTCGGGCCAGGGCACCAGCCTGGCGCTGGTCGGTGCCTACGTGCTGGCCGGCGAGCTGGCCGCGGCCGGTCTCGACGAGGGCCCGCGGCGCTACGAGGAGCGGATGCGCCCGTTCGTCGCCGCCAACCAGCACCTCGGTCCGGCCAACATCAAGCGGATGGTGCTGCGCAGCCGCCGCCAGGTGCGGATGTCGATGCGGATGCTCGCGGTGGTCAACCGGCTGCCGGGCAAGGAACGCCTGCTGGCGAAGGTGGTCGAGCCGATCAACAAGGCCGCGAACGCGATCACCCTCTGAGGCTCGAACACGATGGCACCACGCAGCTTGCGCGTGGTGCCATCGTGGTGTCATAGTAATGCCATGGACCTGACGCCCTACGTCGACAAGCTCCGCGACGAGCTGGCCGTCGCCGCCGAAGCCGGCGGCGACGAGGCACGCGCCCTCGCCGAGCGGCTCACCGCCCCGCTGGAGTCGGCCATCCGGCTGGCTCTGCTGGAGGCCCTCTCGGCCGCGGCCGACGAGATCACCCGCGAGCTCGCGCCCGGCTCGGTCGACCTGCGGCTGCGCGGCCGCGACCCGCAGTTCGTGGTGTCGGTGATGCCAGGTGGCACCACGACGGCACCATCGGCGCCAACCGCGCAACCGGCCGCCGCGCCGGTCGACGACGCCCTCACCGCGGGCGCCGCCTCCGCGCGGATCAACCTGCGTCTGCCCGACGACCTCAAGGCGCGCGTCGAGGCCGCCGCCGGCCGCGGTCACGTGTCCGTCAACACCTGGCTCGTCCGCGCGGCCGCCGCCGCGCTCGACGGCGAGCAGCACCAGCGCACCGCCGCCACGCAGGTCGCCGCCGACGGCGGCCAGCGGTTCACCGGCTGGGTCCGCTGACACCCACCACCCTGGAGGAGACCACCATGCCCACGTTCAACACTCCCGGCCCGATCGACGTCAACCTCAGCCTGCTGGTCGGCCACGTGCGGATCACCGCGACCGACCGCGACACCACCGAGGTCGAGGTCCGCGCGGGCAGCTCGTCGGCCAGCTCGGCCAAGATGGTCGCCGAGACCCAGGTCGACTACGCCGACGGCCAGCTCCGGGTGCGCACGCCCAAGACCATCGGCCGGTTACTGGGCGGCAAGAGCGCCCGCATCGAGGTCGAGATCGCCGTCCCGGCGGGCTCCCGGCTCGACGGCGACAACGGCGCCGGCGACCTGCACGCCGAGGGCGTGTTCGGCGACACCCGCTACAAGACCGGGTTCGGCACGATCCGGCTGGGCCAGACCGGCCGGGCGCGGCTCAACACCGGCGCCGGCGACATCTCGGTCGAGCGGGTGACCGGCGACGCCGAGATCACCACCGGCACCGGCCGGCTGCACATCGGCGCGGTCGAGGGCACCGCGACGGTCAAGAACTCCAGTGGTGAGACCTGGATCGGCGAGGCCGGCGGCGCGCTGCGGGCCAACTCGGCCAACGGCGACATCGCGGTCGACCAGGCCCGTGCCGGTGCCACCCTGAAGACCGCGCACGGCAGCCTGCGGGTGCTGGAAGCGGTGCGCGGCCAGGTCTCGCTCGAAACCGCCGCCGGCTCGCTCGAGGTGGGCATCCCGGCCGGCACCGCCGCCTGGCTCGACCTCGACGTCAAGAACGGCAACGTGCGCAACACCCTCGAGGGGTCGTCCGGCCCGGTCGAAGGCGACGAGAAGGTCGAGGTGCGCGGCCGCACCTACTTCGGCGACATCGTGATCCACCGGGCCTGACGCCCGCCCCTCCCCCGCTCCACCCGCCCCGAGCCGCGGCAGCACTGCTGCCATGGCTACCAGTGCTGCCCTTGGAAGGATTGATCATGAGTGCGATCGAGGTGTCCGGCCTGCGCAAGGCGTACGGCAAGCACACCGTGCTCGACGGCATCGACCTGCACGTCGCCGAGGGGACCGTGTTCTCCCTGCTCGGTCCCAACGGCGCGGGCAAGACCACGACCGTCGAGATCCTCACCACCCTCCAGGCCCCGGACGCGGGCCAGGTCAGCGTCTCCGGGCACGACCTGGCCCGGGACCCCGACGGCGTACGCCATTCGATCGGGGTGACCGGCCAGTTCTCCGCCGTCGACAACATGCTCACCGGCGCCGAGAACCTGCAGCTCATGGCCGACCTGCTGCACCTGGGCAAGGTCGCCGGCCGCCGCCGGGTCGCCGAACTGCTCGACCGGTTCGACCTGGTCGACGCGGCCAAGCGGATGGCGGTCACCTACTCCGGTGGCATGCGCCGCCGCCTCGACCTGGCGATGACGCTGGTCGGCCAGCCGAAGGTGATCTTCCTGGACGAGCCGACCACCGGCCTCGACCCGCGCAGCCGGCACACCATGTGGCAGAGCATCCGCGACCTGGTCGCCGGCGGCACCACGATCTTCCTGACCACCCAGACCCTCGACGAGGCCGACCAGCTCGCTGACCGGATCGCGCTGCTCAACGGCGGCGTGCTGGTCGCCGAGGGCACGCCGACCGAGCTCAAGCGGCTGGTGCCGGGCGGCCACGTGCGGCTCCAGTTCAGTGATCCCGGCCGGCTCGACCACGCGGCCGCCCGGTTGGCCGACGGCACCCGCGACGACGACGCGTTGACCCTCGACGTGCCCGGCGACGGCGGGGTGGCGACCCTGCGCACCCTGCTCGACCGCCTCACCCGCGAAGAGGTCGAGCCGGACGGCCTCTCCGTGCACACCCCCGACCTCGACGACGTGTTCCTGGCCCTGACCGCCAACACCCCCGCCCGCGCGGAACTCACCAAGGACGGTGCCCGATGACCACCACGATGATCGACTCGGTGACGATGTTCCGCCGGGACCTCAAGCACGCCCTGCGCTTCCCGATGATGACGATCAGCGGCATCGGCACGGCGGTGGTCTTCCTGCTGCTGTTCGTGGGCGTCTTCGGCAGCGCGCTCGGCGCCGACTTCCTGCCGGGTGGCGGCCGCTACATCGACTACGTGACGCCGGGCATCATCCTGATGGCCGCCGGCACCGGCACGGCGGCGACCTCGATCAAGATCAACCAGGACATGCAGGAAGGCATCATCGCCCGGTTGCGCACGATGTCGATCGCCCGCATGTCGGTGCTGACCGGCCAGGTGATCGGCAGCCTGATCCGTACCCTCATCAGTGTCGTCCTGGTCGTGCTCGTCGCTCTGGCCCTGGGTTTCCGCCCGTCGGCGACCCCGGTGGAATACCTGGCGGCGTTCGGCGTCTTCGCCCTGCTGACGTTCGCGCTGACCTGGCTCGCGGTCGCGTTCGGCCTGGCCACCAAGACCGTCGCCGGCGCCAACAGCCTGACCCTGATCCTGCAGTTCCTGCCGCTGATCTCCAGCGCGTTCCTGCCCACCGACTCGATGCCCGCCGGGGTGGCCTGGTTCGCCGAGCACCAGCCCTACACGCCGATCATCGAAACCCTCCGCGGCCTGCTGATGGGCTCGGGCATCGGCGACGCCGCCTGGTGGTCGGTCGGCTGGTGCGTGGTGCTCGCGGCCGGCGGCTTCTTCTGGGCCCGCGCCCTCTACGACCGCCCTCGCAGGGCCTGACGTTCGTTCTCCGGACCCGGTGCGGCACTCTCGCCGCGCCGGGTCCGTCCCTCGTGGATGGTCAGCACGCCGGCCACGTCGACGTCGGCGGACGTGCCCGGATAGCCGGACTCGGCGATCAGCCGGGCACCGAGGACCGCGCTCCAGAACGTGCGGGTCTCGACCTCGGCCGGCCGGTCGATGGCCCAGCCGCGCCGCTCCAGGATCGCGGTCAGATAGTGCTCGGCCTGGCGGAACAGCACGGTGAGGTTCTGCTCGGCCAGCGGCCGCAACTCCGGCCGGCGCCGGGTGATCGACATCGCCTCGACCACCGCCGGCACCGACGGCAGCGCCAGCGCGGTGCGCGACAGCGCGGCCCGGAACGCGGCGGGCGTCCGTTGCCGCCGGCCGATCGGCTCCAGCCGCGCCGCGTCCCGGAGCAACATCAGAAACGCCGCGTGTACGAACAGCGCGTCCTTCGACCCGAAGTAGTAGGTCACCTGGTTGGGGTGGGCCTTCGCGGCGGCGGCGATATCGGCCACGTTGACGCCGTCGAACCCGCGCGCGGCGAACAGGTCGACGGCGGCGTCGAGGAGCAGCGCCCGGGTGCGCCGCCCGCGGAGCCTGGGCGGCTGTGCGGTGGACATCTCTAAGTTGTATGCGATACAACTATGGCATGTCCACCACCCCAGCCGAAGTCGTCATCACCGGCCTCGGCGCCACCACCCCACTCGGCGGCGACGTCGATGCCCTGTGGCAGGGCATGCTCGCCGGCCGTTCGGGCGTCCGCCGCATCGACGACCTCGTCGCCGCCTACGCCTTCGCCGACGACCTGCCCACCAAGATCGCCGCACCGATGGCGGTCTCCCCCGCCGACGCCCTGACCCGGGTGCAGGCCCGCCGGATGGACCGCGCCGAGCAGGCCGCGTTCGTCGCCGCGCGCGAGGCCTGGACAGCGGCCGGCACCCCCGAGGTCGAGCCCGAGCGCTTCGCGGTGGCGATGGGCACCGGCATCGGCGGCGTCAACACCCTGCTCGACCAGGACGACGTGATCGAGGAGCGCGGCCCCGGCAAGGTCTCCCCGCTGACCGTGCCGATGCTGATGCCCAACGGCCCGGCCGCCTGGGTCAGCATCGAATACGGCGCCCGCGCCGGCGTCTTCACCCCGGTCTCCGCGTGCGCGTCGGGCGCCGAGGCGCTGGCCATGGGCGCCCGGCTGATCCGCGACGGCGAGGCCGACGTGGTGATCGCCGGCGGCACCGAGGCCGCGATCAACCCGCTGACCATCGCGGGCTTCGCGCAGGCCCGCACGCTGAGCCGCCGCAACGACGACCCGGAGGCGGCCTCCCGCCCGTTCGACTCGGCCCGCGACGGCTTCGTGCTGGGCGAGGGCTCGGCCGCGATGGTCCTCGAACGCGCCGACTTCGCCGCCGCCCGCGGCGCCCGGGTGCTGGGCCGGCTGGCCGGCTACGGCATCACCTCGGACGCCTACCACATCACCGGCCCCGACCCGACCGGCGCCGGCCAGATCCGGGCGATCCGCAAGGCCCTGCGCGACGCGGGCCTGTCCGCGGCCGACATCATCCACGTCAACTGCCACGCCACGTCCACGGTGGTCGGCGACATCGGCGAGACGGCGGCCATCGCCGAGGCCCTCGGCCCCGACGCCGTGCTGACCGCGCCGAAGTCCAACATCGGCCACCTGGTCGGCGCCGCCGGCGCGGTGGAAGGCGTCGTCGCGCTGCTGTCGGCGGTGGAGGGCGTGATCCCCCGCACGCTCAACCTGGAGTCGAAGGACAAGGAGGTCACCCTCGACGTGGTCGCGGGCGAAACCCGCAGGACCCGCCCGGGCCCGGTGCTGAGCAACTCGTTCGGTTTCGGCGGCCAGAACGTCACCCTGATCTTCACACCGGCCTGACGCCGCGGGCGGCCTGGCGCCAAGGGTGGCCACCGCGGACCTGGCAGCGAAGCGGTCCCTCGCGGGAGGAGCGGTCCGGACGACCGCGGACCCGAGCAGAGAAGGTGAAATCGCTTTCGGCGACCCGCCGGTGAGGCCCGGGGTGATCACGGGCCGGTACTGTCCTCGCGTGGGTCGGTGGAGCGAGGTTCCGGCGGTGGCGCGGCCGATCGCCGATGCCGCGGCCGACGCGGTCGAAGCGGCGGCCGAGCGCGACCGGGTGGCGTTCGACACCGCGGTCGGGCGCTTGGCCGGGTTCGACGTGGCGCAGGTCGGGTTGCTGCTCGGCACCGTCGTGCGGCACGCGCTCGAAGAGGGCCATCCCGACGGGCTCGACTCCGACGACGTGCGCGACACGCTGACCGCCGTCGTGCGCCAAGCGATCGAGTGGGTGGACGCGGTCGACCCGCAGATCGTGCTGCTGCTGCTCGCCGGCGCGCTCGGTGTGCTCGAGACCGACCCCGACGAGCGGCCGATCAAGGCCGACGTCTCCGCCCGGCACGCGGTGCTGCTGGTGGCCCACCTGGTCGACCCCGGTGGGTTCCCGCGACGGCTCGAACGCGCGGCGCGCGAGTTGGCCCAGAACGCCGAGTAGCGCGCCACCGCACGTCGGCGAGGTACGTTGACCTTGTGGGAGCGACACCGTGTTGAGGCGTCATCGTGGCGGGTCCGACGAGCCGGCCGACGAACGGCACGACAAGCCGTTACGGCTGTTCCGGCAGCTCGTCCGGTCCGGGCAGTTGCCGATCTACGAGCCCGAGCTGTGCGAGCACCTCGGTGCCGCGCCGGCGCGCGACATCGGGCGGCCGACCGCCTGTGCAGACCACCTGCCGACCGACGAGCCCGTCGTGCACCTGCGCACCTGCTTGACCTGCGGGCATGTCGCCTGCTGCGACTCGTCACAGCCCCGGCACGCCACCAAGCACGCGCACAAGACGGGGCATCCAGTGATCCAGTCGGCCGAGGTCGGCGAGACCTGGCGCTGGTGCTATCCCGACGAGCTGCTCGGCTGACCCGTACACTTCTGCGAGGAATGCCCGAATAGTCCATTGGGCACACTCAGCAGGAGCGGCAATGTCGACCACGACCCACCCCACCGAGCTGCGCCTCGCGCTCGTCTTCAACGGCGGCGTCAGCCTGGCCGTCTGGATGGCGGGGGTCACCCACGAGCTCGACCGGCTGCGCCGCAAAGAGGGTCCGTGGCGTGACCTCTGCGCCGACGCCAACGCGACGGTCATGGTCGACATCATCGCGGGTACGAGCGCCGGCGGCCTCAACGGCGCCCTGCTCGCCTCGTCGGTGGCCGCCGGCAAGCCGCTGCCCGACGGGTTGCGCTCGCTCTGGCTCGACGACGCCGCGCTGACCACCGGCAAGCTGCTCAACGAGACCGACGACAACCCGCTCAGCCTGCTCGACGGTCGCTACTTCACCGAGACCGTCAGCGACGCGATCGCGCCGATCGCCGGCGCGGACCCGCGGCCGGCCGCACCGGTCACGCTCTTCGTCACCGCGACCGCGACCGGCGGCGAGCAGCCGCGCGGCACCGACTCGCTCGGCCAGCGGTTCGACTACGAGGACCACCGCCGGCTCTACCGGTTCGTCGCCGACGCCGCCCGGCAGGTGCACCACCGCGAGAGCGGTCCGCGCGCGGAGTGCCGCAACGACTTCCGCGAGACGCGGGCACTGGTCACCGCCGCGCGCGCGTCCGCCGGCTTCCCCGGCGCCTTCGCGCCGGAATACGAGAAACCCCTTCTGGACGCAGGGGTACGCGTGCAGCCGGCACCCCACGACGCCGACCACCCGACGTTCCTGATCGACGGCGGCGTGCTCGATAACGCCCCGTTCGGCCCGGTGGTCGAGGAGATGGCACACCGCCCGGTCACCGGGCCCTACCGCCGCATCCTGGCCTACGTGGTGCCCAGTTCCGGCCAGCGGGCCGCCGGCGGCGGGGTGCCGGCCACCGACGTCGCCCGGCTCAGCCCGCCGCTGCACGCGGTGATCTCCGGGTCGCTCAGCCTGCCCCGCGAGGTCGACTTCCGCAGCGACGTCGACGAACTCGACGAGCGGCTGTCGGTGGCCGCGGAGTCGCCCGCCGCCCGGCTCTTCGAACGGCTGCGCGGCGACGACGGCGGCCGGCTGCGGGCGACGGCGGCCGAACTGGTCCCGGAATACCGGCGGGCCCGCGCGGTCGACGGCGTCTGGCGGGTCCGCCGGGTGCTGCGCCGCCAGCCGCTCGCCACTGACCTGGGCGGGCAGTCCCGGATCGACGTGGGCCGGCTGCTGGAGTCCGACAACCTCTGGGTGCCGCCGGCCGGCACCGGGTTGCGCAACGCGCTGGACGGTCCGCTGTGGACCTGGGGCATCTCGGCGGCACAGCAGGTCGTCACCGCGATGCTGCGGGAGGTGCGCGACCAGCTCAACGGCGTGCCCGACGCGCCGCACTTCGCCAACCCGACGAACGTGGCGGTCGGCCTGAGCACGGCGCTCAACCGGATTCTCGCGATCGAAGAGGCCGTGTCCGGCGCCATCGTCGAGCGCGCCCACGCCGCACGGCTCTCCGCCGCGGCCCCCGACGAGGACCTCGCGGCGCTGCTCAACGAGATCTTCATCGATCTGCGGGTACGCGAGCACCTGCTGGTCATCGTCCGCACCGCGGCGGAGAGCTATGGCGACGCGGCGGCCGTCGTCGAGCGCGCGCTGGCGGCGGAGGTGCTGGCCCGGGCGTTCGCGGCACCGTCGGTGCGGGTGCACACGCCGCCGTTCGACTTCGTGCGGATCGGGCCCGACGTCGACAGCCCGCTGCGCGAACTCGGCCAGTACGCCGGCGCCGGCGACCGGAAGCTCTTCGGCACCAAGGTCGGCCACTTCGGCGCGTTCGCCGCCGAGGGCGCCCGGCAGCACGACTGGCTCTGGGGCCGGCTGGACGCCGCCGCTCACCTCACCCGGCTGGTGCTGGGCGACCGGCCCGATGTCGCGCGCCAGGTCGAGTCGGTGCAGCGGGCGATCCTCGCCGACGAGGCCGACCGGTTCTACCAGGGGCTGGGCGGCGCGGCGCTGCTGACCCGGCTGGCCGCCGCGCACCAGCGGGTGGCCGGCGACGACCGCGAACTGGTGCGCTCCTTCCTGCGCTCGGACCTCGGCCGGACCACCGCCGTGCAACTGGCGACCGTGGTCACCAAGCTGCTCACCCACGGTCGCCTCGACGCCTGCGATCCCGCGGCGCCGTCGCCCCGGATGCGGTCCGGTGCGCAGCGGACGCTGGAGGCGATGGTCGCCGTCGCGGAGCCGGAAGGGCTCACGCTCGGCAACCGGACCGCCCGCTGGCTCACCGGCCCGTTGCGGGGCGCGTTCTGGCGTGGCCTGAGCAAGGACCCGACGACGCTGGCCAGGCGGCTGCGTACCCGATTGATCATGATGTTGGTCTTCGCGGCGTTCCTGGTCGTCGCCGTCGGCTGCCTCGGTGTCGCGGTGGTCGCCCTGTTCGCCAGCAGCGGCGAGGTCGCGCACTGGACGGTCTTCGGCGTCGCCCTCGCGGTGATCGCCGCGATCCTGGCCGTCGCGGCCCGCAAGTCGACCTTCCGCGGCCCGGTCCCGCGCACCGAACCGGAGCCCACGCCGGCCGCCGCCGGGCCCTGAGTTTCGAGAGCAGTTTCGGTCTGCCCACAAGGGGTGTACGGTGCCGGACACAGCCCCCTTGTATCGAAGGTTTTCGAAACTCATGGCAGCCACCGGGCGACCGACCATGGCGGAGATCGCCAAGGAAGCCAACGTCGCGATCTCCACAGTGTCCAAGGTGCTCAATGGACACACCGACGTGTCGGCCGCGACCCGCAGCCGGGTCGAACGGCTGCTGGCCGAGCGCGGCTACCGCCGCCCGCGCGCGGTGCGCCGGGCCGGCCGCGGCAGCGACCTGGTCGACCTGGTGATCAACGACCTCGACAGCGTCTGGGGCCTGGAGATCCTCTCCGGCGTCGAGGAGGTGCTGGAGGCCGCCGGCCACGCGTTGGTCGTCTCCACCGTCCACAATCGCCAGTCGCTGACCCGCCGCTGGGTCGACTCGGCGCTGGCCCGCGGCTCGCAGGGCGCGATCCTGGTGCTGTCGGAGCTGACCGAGCGGCAGCGGGCCGACCTCGACCGGCGCGGCCTGCCGATCGTGGTCGTCGACGGGGTCGACCAGCCACCGCCGGACGTGGCGTCGATCGGCGCGACCAACTTCGCGGGCGGCTACGTGGCGGCCGAGCACCTAATCTCGCTCGGTCACCGCCGGATCGGGGCGATCGGCGGCCCGGAGCGGTTGCAGTGCACCCGGGCCCGGATCGCCGGCTACCGGGCCGCGCTGGAGTCGGCCGGCCTGCCGACCGACCGGCAACTCATCCGCTACGGCAACTTCATGCACGAGGGCGGCCTGCGCGGCGCCCAGCTGCTATTGGCTCTGCCGTCGCCGCCGACGGCCATCTTCGCCGGCAGTGACCAGCAGGCGACCGGCGTCTACGAGGCGGTCCGCAGGGCGGGCCTGACCATCCCGGGCGACGTCAGCGTGGTCGGCTTCGACGACCTCAACTTCGCCGAGTGGACCGCGCCGCCGATGACGACGGTGCGGCAGCCGTTGCACGAGATGGGGGTGGCCGCGGCCCGCACCCTGCTGCGCATCGTCAACGGCGAGCGGTTGGAGTCGACCCGGATCGAGCTGGCCACCCACCTGGTCGTGCGCGGCAGCACCGCGGCACCGGACAGCTAGATCGGCGCGGCGCGGTTATCGTCGCTCATCGTGGAGACCACGGTCGCTGTCCTGCTGTTCGTGCCCACGATGGTCGTGACGGTGCTGCTGTTCGCCGCGGTCATCCGGCGCCTGCTCGGCGTCCGGGTCGGTCCCGTGCGCACGCTGCTGGCCGCCCTGCTCGCCGTGTTGGTCGCCACCCCGATCCTGGGCGCGCTCGCGCCGCCCGACCCGAGCACCGTCAGCGGCGGCGAGGTGGTGCTCCTGGGCATCCTGTCGATCGTCGTGTCGGCCCTGCTGGCGATGGCGGCGCTGGTGATCCTCGAAGTACTGCTGCCGACGGGTTCGCTGCCCGGCCCGTTCGAGCTGTGGCGCGGCACCCGCCGGCGGATCGGCCGCAGCCGGCGCTACGCGACGATCGTGCGGATCGTGCTGCGGCACGGCCTCGGCCGGTTCCTGCGCGGCCGCCCGGCGCCCGGCCCCTCGTCGGCCGCCGCGCGCCGGCGGCTCGGCCGCTCGTTGCGGGCGGCGCTCGACGAGGGCGGCGTGACGTTCGTGAAGCTGGGCCAGTTGCTCTCGGCCCGGCGCGACCTGCTGCCCGCCGAGATCGCCGACGAGCTGACCGTCCTGCAGGACCGAGCCACGCCGGTGCCGTGGGACGAGGTCGCCGCCGTGCTCTCGGCCGAGCTGGGGCGACCGGTGCAGGACGCGTTCGCCGCCTTCGACCAGGAGCCGCTCGCCGCCGCGTCGGTGGCGCAGGTGCACGCCGCCCGGCTGGCCGACGGCACCGAGGTCGTGGTCAAGGTCCGCCGCCCCGGCATCGCGGCGGTGGTCGAGCGCGACGTCGACATCCTGCTCCGGTTGGCCGGCACGCTCGAGGAACGCACGTCGTGGGGCCGCCCGCTGGGCCTGCGCGCGCTGGCCGACGGCTTCGCCGCGGCGCTGCGCGAGGAACTCGACTTCACGGTGGAACGCGACAACCTCCAGGCGATGGCGGCGGCGCTGGCCAGCTCGCCCAACCGGGGCGTCGGCGTGCCGGCACCGCACCCCGAGCTCAGCTCCGAACGGGTGCTGGTGATGGACCGGATGAGCGGCACACCGCTGGGCGCCGCCACCGCGGCGCTCGACCGGCTCGGCGACGAGCGTCGGGCCGAGATCGCGGCCGGCCTGGTCGACACGATGCTCGACCAGGTGCTCGTACACGGGATCTTCCACGTCGACCTGCACCCGGGCAACGTGCTGGTCACCGACGAGGGCTCGCTCAGCGTGCTCGACCTCGGCTCGGTCGGCCGGCTCGACGCGGCGACCCGGGCCGGCATCGGCCAGCTACTCGGCGCCCTGGGCCGCGGCGACTCGGTCGCCGCAAGCGACGCCCTGCTCCAGGTCGTCGACCGGCCGGAGGAGATCGACGAGCGCGAGCTGCAACGGGCGATCGGCGCGCTGCTCGTCCGCTACGCCGGCCCCGGCAGCACCGCGGGCGCGGCGGCCGTGCCGGCGCTGCTGCGCACCTTCACCTCATACGGCCTGCGGGTGCCACCGGCCGTCGCCGCCGTGTTCCGCGCATTCGCGACGCTAGAGGGCACGCTCGGCCTGGTCCGCCCCGGCTTCGACCTCGTGGCGCACGCGCGCGCGGCCGGCAGCCGGCGGATCGCCGAGGCGCTCGGCCCGGAGCGGCTGCGCGGTTCGCTGGAAGACGAACTGGCGGAACTGCTGCCGGTGCTGCGCCGGTTGCCACGCCGGATCGACCGGATCGGCGACGCACTCGAACACGGGCGCCTGCGGGTCAACGTGCGGCTCTTCGCCGACGACCAGGACCGCCGGCTGGTCACGGGGCTCGTACACCAGGCGCTGCTGACGATCATCGGTGCGGCGGCCGGCGTGATCGCGGTGGTGCTGCTCAGCGCCGGCGACGGACCGCGGGTCGGCAGCACGGTCGGGCTCTTCCCGCTGCTCGGCTACGGCCTGCTCATCGTCGCCGTGGTCCTGGTGCTCCGGGTGCTGGTCGTGGTTTTCCGGCGGGAGTGAGCCGTCATCCGGCGAGCACGCGCGTCGTCTCCGCGGACAGCGGCCGATCGCTGAAGATCAGCCTCACCGCGCCGGGGTCGGGGTTGCCTTCGTCGGGGCCGCGCCACACCAGGTCGAGCCCGAGGCGCTCGACGCTCCGCCGGGACCGCTCGTTGTTCTCCACCACGTAGGCCGTCAGCGGCAGGTCCGGCCGCCGCTCGCGGGCCGCGGCCAGCGCCGCCACGGAGACCTCCTGTGCGTAGCCCTGCCCCCAGAACGTCGGCACCAGGCGGAAGCCGAGGTTCCACGCGACGCCGTGCCGGACCGCGCAGCCACCGATCCCGACGAACGTGCCGTCGGAGAGGTGACAGATCCACATGCCGAGCCCGTCGCGCTCCCAGCCCGCCAGCCAGTTGCCGAGCAGGGCCTCGGTCTGCGCGACGGTGTCGTGGCGGCTCACCGGGTCGGGACCCCAGACCACCGGGTCGGAGTAGAGCGCGAACAGGTCCGGCAGGTCATCCGAGGTCGGCTTGCTCAGCAGCAGCCGAGCAGTGGCGACGGCACCCCCGAGATCTGACACCAGCCCATCCTGAGCCACCTGAGCGGCGCTTCCAAGCCATATGCGGTCGGTCACGCCCGGTGCCGACCGACCACATCGGAGGTTGCCACGCCGGTCGCGGCCTCGGCCGCCGCTCGGGTCCAGGGCGAAACCTCTTCCTCGGGTACGTCGATCGCCGGCGGCGGTGAGACCGGCGGTAGCTGCACCCGGGCGTCGACGACCTCGGCCAGCAACGCCGCCGCCGCGAAGCTGCTGGGGCGGGCGTCCGGGTCGGGGTCGAGGCAGGCCAGGTAGACGTCGGCGACCTCGTGCGGGAGGTCTTTGATCGGTGGCAGGCGGGCCGGTTCCGTCTCGGGCGCGGCGATGCGGTGGTCGCCCAGCGATCGTGGTGCGAAGGGCAGGTTGCCGGTGAGGCAGAGGTAGAGGAGGACGCCGAGGGCGTACATGTCGCTGGCCGGGGCGGCGGGGAGGCCGTGGAAGCGTTCCGGAGGCATGAAGGCCGGCGTGCCGAGGATCGTGCCGTCTGGCAGGCGGTCGTGGCTGCCTGCCATGATGGAGATGCCGAAGTCAAGAACCTTGGCGCCGTAGGGCGTCAGCACCACATTGGCCGGCTTGATGTCGCGGTGGACCAGGCCGGTCAGGTGGGCGGCGGCAAGCGCCGCACTGACCTCGGCGCAGACCCGGGTCGCGATCCGCCAGTCGAGCGGCCCGGCGCGCAGGTGGTGGGCGAGGGTCTCGCCCTCGGCGTACTCCATCACGATGTAACGCAGCGTCTGGCCCGACGGCGTCCGCCAGACACCGATGTCGAACACTTCGGCGATGTTGGGGTGAGCCAGCGCGGCGCCCGAGCGTGCCTCGCTCACCACGTCGTCCGGCGATCCCGAAACGATCATCTTGACCGCGACCGGGCGGCCAAGCGTCTCGTCGTGGCCGCGCCACACCTCGGAGACCCCACCGACAGCGATCCGCTGCTCCAGCCGATAGCGGTCGTTGAGCAGCCGCATGCCATCGCTATCCATCGCCGCATAGCTACCCACCTGCGCGAACGCGGAAACCCCAGCCCCGCCGCCAGGCCCTTCGAGGAGCCACGCGCCGGCGCCAAGCCGCCCACGGCCCGCGCACCCGGCGCGGCGCCGAAAGCACCCTGAGACACCGGCGGCAAGCCAGGCAGACACCTACGGCCCGCAGCCCCGGCGGGCGCTGAAAGAACCCTCAAGTGCCAGCGCCGCAGCCCGGCAGGACGCCTACAGCCCGCAGCGCCGCGCGGCGGGGTCGGAGCCCTCAGGCTCCGGCGCTCAGCCGGGTGAGGATCGCGGCCGCAGGGTCGTCCGTGGCGTGCCGGTAGCCGGTGCCGGCCCACAGGTGCAAGGGCTCCGGGTCGCCGGCGGCTGCCGCTGCCCGGCGGATCGGGCGCGTCAGGTGGTGCAGCGCCGGGTAGCCGAGCGGCGCCGCCTCGCTGTAGCGGTCGGTGAAGGTATTGCGCAGCCCGCGCGCCGGGCGACCCGTGAAAGCGCGGGTAACCACAGTCTGCGTCCGCCGCGGGTCAACCAGCGCAGCGCGGTGTGGCGCAGCGGTGCCGGCCTCTCTAGCCCGCAGCAATGCCGTCCCGACCGCGACCAGCGACGCACCCGCACCAAGCGCCGCGGTGACATCCGCGGCCGTGCCGACCCCGCCGGCCGCGAGCACCGGCAGGGAGACCGCCGCCGAGACGGCCGCCACGAGCGACGGCAGCGCTACCTCGGGCACGGGCACCTCAGGAGTGAACGTCCCCGAATGACCGCCGGCGCCAGACGCCTGGACAACCAGCACGTCCATGCCGGCCGAGGCCGCCGCGCGGGCCTCGGCCACCGACGTCACCGTCTGCGCCAGCAGCGCGCCGGTCGACCGCAACAGAGCCACGTCGGCGGTCGGTGGCAGGCCGAACGTGAAGCTGATCAGCGGCACCTGGTGGGCGCGCAGCACGTCGACCTTCGCCGACCAGTCGTCGTCGTCTTCGACCGGGGTGGCCGGCAGCGGCACGCCGAAACGGGTCGCCTCGGCGTCGAGCAGCAGCGCGTAGTCGCGGTAGGCGGTGGGGTCGACCGCGACCGGGTTGGGCGCGAACAGGTTGACGCCGAACGGCACCCCCGCCGCGGCGACCGTCGCGAGGTCGGCCGCGAACGCCGCCGCCGGCTGGTAGCCGGCCGCCACGAAGCCGAAGGAGCCCGCCCGGCCGGCGGCGATCGCCAGGTCGGGTGTGCCGGCGCCGCCGGCCATCGGCGCCGCGATCACCGGGAGCGCGGCGCCGAGGAGCGGCGGGCTCACCAGGTGGTCGGTTTGACGGGCTGGTAGAGCCAGGTGTCGAAGAAAGCGTCCAACTGCTGGCCGCCGCGCTTCTCGGCCAGCTTCACGAAGTCGGCGGTGGTGACGTTGCCGTTGCGGTTCTTGGCATACCAGTCGCGGAGCAGACCGAAGAACGCCCGGTCGCCGATCTTGACCCGCAGGGCCTGCAGCGTCATCGCGCCGCGGTCGTAGACCGCGCTGCCGAACATGAACTCCGGGCCGCCGACGTTGGCCGGCGGGCGGCGCCAGAAGCTGCTCGTGGCCGAGCGGGCGAACGAGGCGTCGAACGCCTGCTGCGCGGTCTCGCCGCCGTGCTTCTCCGCGTAGATCCACTCGGAGAACGCCGCGAAGCCCTCGTTGAGCCAGATGTCCTGCCAGGAGGTCAGGCTGATGCTGTCGCCGAACCACTGGTGGGAGATCTCGTGGACCACGGTGGACGCGTCGGGGGTCTGGTCGTATTGCGACTTGGTCTGCGACTCGAGCGCGTAGCCCACCTCGGGCGCGTTGTCGACGACGCCGCCGCCGCTGCTGAACGGGTAGGGACCGTAGAGGCCGGAGAAGAAGGTGATCACCTCGGCCTCGGCGCCGAGGAGGTCGAACGCGCCCTTCGGCACCTCGGCCGGGTCGACCGCGTGGTAGAGCGGGATCTTGCCGACCTTGCTGACCCGCAGCTCGAACACGCCGTTGGTCGCGGTCGCGAGGTAGGTCGCCATCGGCGAGTCTTCCCGCCACCGCCAGGTGGTCTTGCCCTTGTGGTCGCGCTTGGAGACCAGCCTGCCGTTGCCGATCGCGGTGATCCCCTTGGGCACGGTGATCGCGATGTCGTAGGTCGCCTTGTCGCGCGGGTTGTCGTTGGCCGGGAACCAGCCCGGCGAACCCTGCGGCTCGTTGACCACGAACGCGCCGTCTCCGGTGGTCACCCAGCCCTCGCTGCTGCCGTCGGGGTCGATCACCTCGGTCGGCTCGCCCGCGTAGTCGACCCGCACGGTGAACGACCGACCGGCGCGCAGCGTGTGCTTGGGCGTGATGACCAGCTCCTGGCCGTCACGGGTGAACCGGGCCGGGGCCCCGTCGACCCGCAGCGAGCTGATGGCGAAGCCGCGCAGGTCGAGGTCGAACCGGCTCAAATTCTGGGTGGCCCGCGCGGTGATCACGGCGCTGCCGCCGAGGTGGTTGTCGGCGCGCGTGTAGTCGAGGTCGAGCGAGTAGTGCTTGACGTCGTAGCCCCCGTTGCCGGCGAGCGGGAAGTAAGGGTCGCCCAGGCCGGGCGAACCGACCGTCGAGCCGCCGGTGGCGGCGGCCGGCGTGGCGATCGCGAGCGTCGTCAGCGCGGCTAGCACGCCGGTCGCGGCGCGTCGTGACAGGACAGACGGCACGGGCGGCCTCCTCGTGAGAACGACAAGCACGGCGATCCTCGCACCGCCCACCGACAAATTCCAGCGTGGAAGATCAACCGGTCGGGTCGGCCGGCCACGCGTGCCGTGGATACCGGCCCCGCAGCTCGGCCCTGACCTGCGGATAGCCGGTGCGCCAGAAGGACGCGAGGTCACGGGTCACCGCCACCGGCCGTCCGGCCGGCGAAAGCAGATGCAGCAGCACGGGTACGCGGCCCCCGGCCACCGTCGGCGTGTCCCGCCAGCCGAACGCCTCCTGCACCTTCAACGCCACCACCGGCGCCTCGGGATCGCTGTAGTCGACCCGCAACCGCCGCTCCCCCGGCCCCTCGACCCGCTCCGGCGCCACCTGCTCCAGCCGCCCCGCGATCTGCCACGGCAACAAGCGGCGCAGCGCGCCGGTGACGTCGATCCGGGCCAGGTCGGCGCGCCGCCGCGCGGCGGCCAGGTCCGGCCCGAGCCAGGTCGCGGCGTTGTCGAGCAGCGCAGCGTCACTGACGTCTGGCCACGGCTCACCGAGCGCCTGCCGGCAGAACGCGAGCCGTTCCCGCAACGCCACCGCACCCCGACCCCAGCGCAGCAGGCCGAGGCCCTCCCGGCGCAGCCCGTCGAGCAGCGCGGCAGCGACCAGCGCCGGCGACGGTGTTGACAGTGGACGTTCGACCAGCGGCACGGCGCCCAGCCGCTCCACCCGGCGGGCCACCACGTCACCGCCGGACCAGGCGACCTCCTCCTCGGTGGTAAGCAGCGCGGCGCCGGCCTCCCGCGCGGTCGCCTCGTCGATGATCACGGCGGCGCGG
Organism: Asanoa ferruginea; assembly: GCF_003387075.1. Classification (NCBI taxonomy): domain Bacteria; kingdom Bacillati; phylum Actinomycetota; class Actinomycetes; order Micromonosporales; family Micromonosporaceae; genus Asanoa; species Asanoa ferruginea. The sequence goes on along the minus strand of NZ_QUMQ01000001.1, from coordinate 6,768,522 downwards.
ACCCGGGCGGAGGCGCGCCCCGGCGGCCGGTCCGCGGACGCCACGGCCAGCCACTCGGCCCCCGCCAGCGCCGAACCCGGCGCGAGCTCCGCCGCGGTCCCACCACTCATCAGGTACGCCGTAGCGCCGGCACCCCGCGCCCGCGCCAACCGCTCGGGGTAGGCCAGCCCGACCACCAGCCCCGCGGCGAGGTCGTCGGTCAGCCGTGGCCCCCGCGAAGCGCGCACGCTGCCGAGGTCGGCGCGCAGGCGGCGTACCCCCTGTTGAAAGGAACTGTCACCGCGGACCCGCCGCCAACCGGCGACCAGGTCGTCGGAAAGGCTCTCCTGGTCGAGCAGGGCGACCACCTCCGCGGCCCGGTCAGCGCCGACCACCGCCGCGCCGTCGAGCAGCGCCCGGGCCAGTCGCGGGTGGGTGCCCACCCCGGCGATCCGCCGCCCACGCTCGGTGACCCGGCCCGCGTCGTCGACCGCGCCCAGCGCCCGCAGTGTCTCGGTCGCGACCGTCATCGGGCCGGCCGGTGGCGGATCCGGCAGGGCCAGGCCCTGGCCGCCCGGCGCACCCCACATCGCGAGGTCGAGCGCGAAGCCGGTCAAGTCGGCGGCGGCGATCTCCGGCTCGGGGCGGGCCGGCAGCCGGTCCTGCGCGGCCTGCGACCAGCAACGGTAGACGGTGCCGGGCGCCTCCCGGCCGGCCCGGCCGGCGCGCTGCTCGGCGGCGGCCTTCGAGACCGGCACGGTGACCAGCGCACCGAGCCCGCGGGCGTAGTCGGTGCGGGGCACCCGGGCCAGCCCGGCGTCGACCACGACCCGCACGCCGGGCACGGTGAGGCTGCTCTCCGCGACCGCCGTGGCCAGCACCACCCGCCGCGCGGCCGACGACCGGAGCACGGCGTCCTGCTCGGCCGCGTCCTGCCGGCCCAGCAGCGGGTGCACCGGCAGGTCGCGGAGCCGCTCGGCGACCCGGTTGATCTCCCCGGCGCCGGGCAGGAAGACCAGGATGTCGCCGTCCCGCTCGCGGAACGCCCGGCGCGTCGTCGCGGCGACGTGGTCGAGCAGTCGCGGGTCGACCCGCAACCCGTGCGGCGGGTCGACCTTCGGCGGCGGCGCCCAGATCACCTCGACCGGGTGCAGCGCGTCGTCGGCGGTGACGGTCGGGCCGAGCAGCGCACCCAGCCGGGCCGTGTCGGCGGTCGCCGAGGTGGCCAGCAACCGCAGGTCGGGCCGCAGGTTGGCGCGCACGTCGACGCAGAACGCCAGGGCCAGGTCGGAGTCGAGGTGCCGCTCGTGGCACTCGTCGAGGATCACCGTGTCGACGCCGTCGAGCGCCGGGTCGTGCTGCATGCGGCGGACCAGCAACCCGGTGGTGACGACCTCGACCCGGGTCAGCGGGCCGGTGCGGCGCTCGCCCCGAACGGCGTAACCGACCCGCTCGCCCACCCGCTCCCCGACCAGCGCGGCCATCCGCCGCGCCGCCGCCCGGGTGGCCAAGCGGCGCGGCTCGGCGACGAGCACGCGCCCGTGCCCGGCCAGGTCGAGCGGCACCAGCGTGGTCTTGCCGGTGCCGGGCGGGGCCACCAGCAGTGCGCTGCCGTGCCCGTCCAGCGCCGCGCGCACCTGGGGCAGCACGCGGCGGATCGGCAGGTCGGGTTCGTCAGGCAGCACCGCACCATGATGTCGGGCAGCCGACGGTGATCGCGCGGTGACCCGCTACTCTGCCGACTGTGGACGGTCGACGACTAGCGCTGGTGGTCGCGACCAGCGACTACCAGGACACCGAGCTGCGCCGGCTGCGGGCGCCGGCCCAGGACGCGGCTGAGCTGGTCGAGGTGCTCGGCGACGCCACGATCGGCGGGTTCACCGTCACCCCGGTGCTCGACGGCACCAAGCGCGACGTGGAGATCGCGCTCGAGACGTTCCTCACCGCCTGCCGCCCCGACGACTTCGCCCTGGTCTACCTGTCCTGTCACGGGCTGCTCGACGCGCGCGGGCAGCTCTGGTTCGCCGCCGGCGACACGTTCAAGAACCTCCTCGGCGCCACCGCGGTCGAGGCGCAATGGCTCCAGAAGCGGCTGGAGAACTGTCGGGCCACCCGCCAGATCGTGCTGCTCGACTGCTGTTTCAGCGGCGCCTACGTGAAGGGTGGCAAGGGCGCGGCCGACGTCGGCGTGGAGACGCTGCACGGCGGCGGGCGCGGGCATGTGGTGCTGACCGCGTCACGGGCCACCGAATACTCCTACGAGGGCGAGCCGGTCGACGGTGGCGCGCTGGCCGGGTCAGTGTTCACCACGGCGCTCGTGCACGGGCTGCGCACCGGCGAGGCCGACCTCGACAACGACGGCGTGATCACCACGGACGAGGCCTACGACTACGTCAACGGCTACCTGCGGGCGGTCGGCGCGAACCAGACGCCGACCCACACCGTCGTCGGCGGCGTGGGCAGGATCCAGTTGGCCCGCAGCCCGGTCGGGGTGCGGCCGGTGGTCGTGCCGGCCCAGTCCACCGTCCAGGTCGTCGCCGAGGCCGCCGAGATCATGGCCGTGGCACCCGCGCCGGTCGCGGCGTCGGGACCGGCCCCGGTGATACCGGTCGACGGCCCGGCCGGTGAACTGGCCACCCTCCGCGCTATCCGCCGGGTTCTCGACGACCCGGCCGCGCTGGAGACCGTGCTCCGTGAGCGCCCGGTCGCCGACGTGGTCAAGGTCATCGCCGCCGTCCGTGCCACCGGCCTCGCCGGCCGGGCCGCCGATGTGCTGCGGGTCGCGGCGGCCGTCCGGCCGGTCGACGACATCGGCGCGCTCGTCGGCGCGACCCGCGGCGGCTCACACCCGGCCGACGCCGACGTGCTCCTGGCCGCCATAGGCACCAGCCGCCAGCTCACCGACGTGGTCCGGCTGTGCAGCGACCCCGAGCGGCTCGACGTCGGTGCCGACATCGTGCTCGGCCTGGCCGCCCGCACCCGTCCGGTCACCGAGGTCCGCCCGCTGGCCCGGCTGCTCCCGCTGGAGCGCGGCCAATACGTGCTCCACGAGTTCGGCAAGGTCCGCAGCGGCGCCGAGATCGCCGAGCTGTTCGCCGGCGCGTCGAGCGCGGCCGTGTTGTCGGTGCTCGACGGCGTCCGCCGCCGGCCCGCGGCCGAGTTCGGGGTCGTGGTCAAGGCGCTGCGCGACGCCGGCGACGACGTGACCGCCGACCGGGTGCTCGGCTGGGTCGACGCGCTCCCGGTCGGTGAGATCGTCGAGCTGGTCGACGGGTTGCGCGCGGCCGGCGCCGGCGACGACGCCGACACTGTGTTGCAGTGGGCCGGCTGGCGGCTGCGGCCGCCGCTGGTAGCGGCCCTGATCGCGGCGCTGCACGCCGCCGGTCACACCGAGTCGGTCGGCGCGGTGGTGCGAGCGGCGGAGTCGCGGCCGCTCGACGACCTCTACGAGATGCTCCGCGCGGCGGTGTCGACCCACGCCGACCACTCCGGCCCGGTGCTCGAGCTGGCCGCGCGCCGATCGCCCGACGAGCTGGCCACGCTGCTCAAGCGCCTCGAGCCGACCGGGTCCCGGGGGTTCGTCGAAGCCCGGACCCGCACCGCCAACGCCCTCGTCGCCACGGTGGCCCAGCCCAACGAGATCGAACGACTGCTCGCGCTGATGCAGGCGGCCGGTTCGGCGCCGGTCGTCGCGCGGCTCGCCACCACGGTCGCGGCCGCGCCGGTCGAGACCGTCAACCGGTTCGTGCGCGGGCTCGTCGACGCGGGCCACACCGACGCGGCCACGGGAATGATCCGCGAGGCCGCCGACCGTCCGTGGGGCGAGATCGCCAACCTGGTCGCCGCGCTGGCCACCGATCCTCCGGAGGCGCTGGTGGAGGTGCTCGTCACGGCCACCGCCAGGTTTCCCCAGGACAAGCTGTCGGCGGTGCTCGCCGGCCTCTACCGGGTGAACGCGATGACCATCGTGGACCATTTCCTGCACGCGGTGCCGGTGGTGCGCTGGCACCAGGTCGCACCCGTCGCCGGGCAGACACCGGGATACGCGATCCGGATGCACGAGTTGCGGAACCGGGCCGCCGCCGCATGGCGATCGGGAAGGCGAAAGGCTTTCCTGCGCTGGGTCGCGGTCGGCACGGGCATCGTGGCGCTGGCCGCCGCGACGCTGTTCCTGGCCGCCTCCGTGACGCGGGTGTTCGGCGACACGCGGTTCGGCGCGGGCGACTGGGCCGCGTGGGGAATCACCACCCTGATCGCGGGCCTGTTCATCTGGGGGATCGTCGCCATCATCGTCAACGTCACCGAGGGCTCCGACGGCGAGGTGATCGGCGTCGTCACGGTGTGGGTGACTCTCGCCGCGGCAGTGGCCGGTGTCGTCCTTGGCCGGCTCGCGCCGCCGATCGCCGCCGCCGCCACCCACGTACGCGACTGGTTGGCCTGGAACTTCTAGTCGAGCGTGACCCGCAGGACGGTCGCGGTGACCCGGGTGCGGTCGTCGTAGCCGCCGGTGACCAGGACCGACCCGTCCGGCAACGGCGCCACGGCCGGATACTGCCGCTCCACCTCGCCACGGGCCACCGATCGGAAGCGGCCCGCGGCATACACCTCGACCCCGAAACCGCCCGCGACCGCGACCCGGCCGTCCGGCAGGGTGAGCACCGCGTCGGAGATCTTGTAGCGCGGCTCCGCCATCGGCGCGTCGCCGGTGAACCGGCCGGTGCGCGGGTCGAACAGCAGCGTCGTGGCCAGCCGAGCGTCCGGATCGTCGGCGGTCTGGCCACCGACCACCAGAGCCCGCCCGTCCGGCAAGGGCGCCACCGCGAGCTTGTAGGCGGGCTCCGGCAACCGGCCCGGCACCCGATCCCAGGCGTCCCGGACCGGGTCGTAGAGCAGCGCGGTGTCCAGCAGGGCCACGCCGTGCGCGGTGCCGGCCTGGCCACCGACGACCAGCACCCGGCCGTCGGCGAGCAGCGCGGCGCCGTGCCGCGACCGCGCACCCGGCATCGGTGCGACCGCGGTGAAACCCACCCCGTCGAACACCTCCGCCGACGCCAGCGCCGCCCGTCCGGAGACCCCGCCGACGAGCAGCACGCGGCCGTCGCGGAGCCGGGTCGCGGTGTGGTTGCCGCGCCGCGTCGTCATCGGGGGCACCGGCTCGAACCGCTCGCCGGTGAAGACCTCCGCGGTCGCGCTCGGCGGCGCCGCCTCGTCCGGGAACCCGCCGGCCACCAGCACCCGCCCGTCGCCGAGCGCGGTGGCCGTGTGGTTGAACCGGGGCCCGGACAGCGCCGGACCAGCGACGAAACGGCCGCCGACGAAGAGCTCGGACGGCACCGCGAGCCGCGTACCCCCGCATCCGTCCAAAGCGCACCCACCGACCACCAGCACCCGCCCGTCGGGCAGCGCCGTCGCGGTGTGCGCGGCCCGCGCGACCCGCATCACCGTGGCGGCAACCGGCGGCGGTGTGACTGGCCCGGCGCAGCCGGCCAGAAGCAGGAAGACCCCGAGCGTGACACGCCTCATGCGGGGTACGAGTCCCCAGCGTGTTCCCAGGTTCATACCGGGCGGTGCACAGCCGATTCCCACCGTGGCGCGCTACCTTGCACGTCATGGACGAGAACCGCGCCCGCCGGGTGGTCGACGCGTTGCGTGACCGTGGTGTCCCGGCTCACCTGGCACAGGCCAACGTCGGCCGGTCCGAGACCGGCGTCCGGGTGGTCCTCCCCGGAGACCGCGAGGCATTCTGGGACACCGACGGCACCGCCGGGCTCGAAGCGCAGGTGATGCGCGACGGCATGCTGGTCGGTTTCGTGCCGGCGATCCCGGGCTCCGAAGACTTCACCGAGGCCCAGGTGATCGACACGATCGCGAACACCGACTACGAGCAGCCGGTGGCCCGCCGGGCGACCCGACCGGTGGCGGCCGCACCGGCGCTGCCCCGCGAGGGCGGCTTCTTCCGGCGGATGCGCGACGGGTTCCGCGAGCGCTGATATTCGCAGCCGTGGCAGAAAGCACCTGGCAGACTGGTCCGTCATGAGCCGGGAGACGCCGCGGAAACTGATCGCTTCCAACAAGCGGGCCCGGCACGAATACGAGATCCTCAAGACCTACGAGGCCGGGCTCGTGCTGCTCGGCACCGAGGTCAAGTCGCTCAGGCTCGGGCACGCCTCGCTGGTCGACGCGTTCGCCCAGGAGCGCGACGGTGAGCTGCATCTCTACGGCCTGCACATCGCCGAATACGGGATCCACGGCTTCTCGCCGCACGGCCCCCGGCGGATCCGCAAGCTGCTGCTGCACCGGGCCGAGATCGACCGGATCCTCGACAGGATCCGCGAGCCGGGCCTGAGCCTGATCCCGCTGGCGCTCTACTTCGACAACGGCTGGGCCAAGGTCGAGCTCGGGATCGGCCGGGGCCTGCGGTCCTACGACAAGCGCCAGGTGCTCGCGCAACGCGACGCCGACCGGGAGATCGCCCGCGCGTTCGGCCGCCACCTGAAGGGCCGCCGCACCGCCGGTAGGTGACCCGGCTCTCGTTGCTTGAACAGACAGGTCTGTCTAACGTTGGCTACGCACTAGACAGACAGGTCTATTCAGGGAGTTGTCGTGAGTACCCTCACCGTCGACGATCGGCCGGCAACACCCTCCGGCACCGTCAGGCGCTTCCGCCTCGGCCGCACCGGCTCGCTGGTGCTGCTCGCCTCGATCGTCGTGTCGCTGCTGGCCGCGTCCAGCGCGCCGACCCCGCTCTACGCGACCTACCAGGCCGAGTGGGGCTTCTCCCCGATGACCACGACGGTCGTCTTCGGCGTGTACGCGGTCGCGGTGCTGGTTGCTGGTCGCCCTGCTGATCTTCGGCCGCCTCTCCGACCACCTCGGCCGCCGCCCGGTGCTCCTGGTGGCCCTGCTCGTCCAGGCCGCCGCCCTGGTCGGCTTCGTGTTCGCCGGCGGCGTGCCCGAACTGCTCGCCGCCCGCGTCGTCCAGGGCCTGGCCACCGGCGCCGCACTGTCCGCCCTCGGCGCCGGCATGCTCGACGTCGACCGGACCCGCGGCACCACCGCCAACGCGGTCGCGCCCGGCATCGGCACCGGCGGCGGCGCCCTGCTCTCCGCCCTGGTCGTGCAATTCCTCCCGGCACCGACCCACCTGATCTACCTCGTGCTGCTGGTCGTGCTCGGCATCCAGGCCGTCGGCGTCGCGCTGATGCCCGAGACGGTCTCCCGCGCACCCGGCGCCCGGCACTCGCTGATCCCGGAGATCCGGCTACCCCGCCACGTCCGCGGTCCGGTCATGATCGCGGCGCCGGTGCTGTTCGCGGTCTGGGCGCTGGCCGGCTTCTACGCCTCACTCGGCCCGGCGCTGCTCCGCGGCCTGGCCGGATCCAGCTCCGCGGTCTACGGCGGCCTCGGCCTGTTCGTGCTCGCCGCCGTCGCCGCCCTGTCCGTGCTGGCCGTCGACAAGCGACCGGCGCACACCGCGCTCGCCGTCGGCATCGTCGGCCTGATCGTCGGCGTGGCCGGCACCCTGGTCGCCATCTCCGCCGGCTCGGCCGTGGCGTTCCTGATCGCGACCGGCGTCGCCGGCATCGGTTTCGGCAGCGGCTTCCAGGGCGCGATCCGGCTCGTCGTGCCGCTGGTCGCCGCGCACGAACGGGCCGGCGTGCTGGCCCTGCTCTACGTGGTCTGCTACCTCGGCCTCGGCCTGCCCGCGGTGGTCGCCGGCTTCCTGGTCGTGCACGCCGGCGGCCTGACCGACACCGCCCGCGAGTACGGCGTGGCCGTGATCGTGCTCGCCGCACTCGCCGGCGCCGGCCTGCTCCGGCGCCGCACGCCCCGGCTCGCGAACGTACGATGACGCAACCCGGCGGAAGGGCGGTGGGTTAGATGGCGACGCGAGCGTCAGCACGTGAGCGGCTGCTGTCCGCGGCCGACGAACTGTTCTACCGCGACGGCGTGCACGTGGTCGGCATCGACCGGGTGATCGAGCACGCCGGCGTCGCGAAGGCCTCGCTCTACAACACCTTCGGCAGCAAAGACGAGCTGATCCGGGCCTACCTAGAGGGCCGGCACGCGGCGATCGAGAAGCGGGTGACCGAGGGCCTGGTGGCCTACCCGACGCCGCGCGAGAAGATCCTCGGCGTCTTCGACATCCAGGGCGCCCGCTTCGCCGCGCCCGACTACCGCGGCTGCCCGTTCATGTCCGCCACCGCCGAGGCCCCGGCCGGCACGGCGGCGGTCGCCGCGGCCGACGCCTACCGCGCCTGGGTCCGTGCGCTGTTCACCGACCTGGCCGCACAGGCCGGCGCCGCCGACCCGGTCACGCTGGGCCAGCAGCTACAGATGATCTACGACGGCGTCGCCATCTCCGTCCGGATGGACCGCACGCCGATCGCGGCCCTGGCCACCGGCCGCACGACGGCGACCGCCCTGCTCGACGCGGTGCTCGGCCCTAACCGGTAAAACGCAGCCAGGTGTACGGGCGGGGCTGCGGCGCGTTCCACTCGTCCTGCAACTCCTGGGCGACGTCGGCGAACCCCGCGGCGCGGTAGGCCGCGAGCGCCACGACGTTGTCGGGCCGCACGCGCAGGAACACGTCGTCGAACCCGGCCCGCCCGGCCAGCGCCGCGGCCAGGGCCTTACCTACGCCGCGCCCCCGCTCCCCCGGCGCGACGAGCAGCCTGGCCAGCTCGGCCTCGTCTTCCTCGTCGTCGGCCCAGACCTCGCCGTAGCCGACCGGCCGGCCTCCGTCGAGCAGCAGGTAGGCGGCGACATCGTCCTGCGTGGACCAGCCGGCGACCACGTCGGGCGGGAACGGATGCTCGGCGCGCGAGCACCACCGGTCGGCCTCGTCGGCCGACAGCACCCACCCGGCGACCAGGGCGGCCCGGTCGACGGTGAACGGCACCAACGTGAACGACATGATGCCGTCGAGTGTGACAAAGTTCCGCCGCTCTCGGCCAGCCGGCCGCGACGGCGTACAACCGGGTCATGGAGCTTGTCGACATCGTGCTCGCGGACCCCGACGATGCGGGTGCCCGGGCCGAACTGGCCCGCGATCCCGTCGCGGTCGCGGCACATCTCGGGCGGCTGCTCGACGCCGGCGTGCTGGAGCCGCCGACTCTCTACCGGCACGCGAGCGACGAGATCCGCCGCCGGCTGGTCGCCGCCGTCGACCTGGGTGCGCCGGACCGGCCGCTGCGCTCCTACCTGGACGCGCTGGCCTGTGCCGGCGGGCCGATCGCGGAGGCAGCCTTCCGGCGCTGGCGCGACGAGACACCGCCCCACGTCGGTGACGGCTACGACTTCGCGATCGACCGGCACGGAGCGGCGGCTTGACCGGTGTGGCGCCGACTCGTGAGGCTGGCCTGGTGACTGACGACGATCCTTACCGGCTGGGCCGCTTCGTGGAGGCGCAGACCGGCGTCTACGACCGCGCGCTGGCCGAACTGCGTGCCGGACTCAAGCGCAGCCACTGGATGTGGTTCGTCTTCCCACAGATCGCCGGGCTGGGGCGCAGTTCGATGGCGCAGGCGTACGCGATCTCCGGGCTCGACGAGGCCCGCGCCTACCTCGACCACCCGGTGCTCGGCCCGCGCCTGCTGGAGTGCGCCACCGCCCTGGTCGAGGGCGACGAGGCCGACGAAGAGCGGATCTTCGGCCCGGTCGACGCGATGAAGCTGCGCTCGTCGATGACGCTGTTCACCCATGCGGCGCCGGCCGAGTTGGCGTTCCGCGCGGTCCTCGGCCGGTTCTACGGTGGCGTCGAGGACGACGCCACCTTGGCCCGGCTCAGCTAGGGTTTCAGGCGGACAGCGCCGCACCGACCACGCCGCGGGCCTCCTCCTGGATGCGGGCCAGGTGCTCGGGCCCGCGGAAGGACTCGGCGTAGATCTTGTAGACGTCTTCGGTGCCGGACGGGCGCGCGGCGAACCAGCCGTTCTCGGTGCTCACCTTGAGGCCGCCGATCGCCGCGCCGTTGCCGGGCGCCGCGGTCAGGATCTCGGTGATCGGCTCGCCGGCCAGCGACGTCGCGGTCACCTGCGACGGCGACAGCTTGCCGAGCACCGCCTTCTGCTCGCGGGTGGCCGGCGCGTCGACCCGCGCGTAGGCCGGGTCGCCGAACCGCGCCACCAGGTCGGCGTGGTGCTGCGACGGGGTACGCCCGGTCTTGGCGATGATCTCCGACGCCAGCAGGTTGAGGATGATGCCGTCCTTGTCGGTCGTCCACACACCACCGTCACGGCGCAGGAACGAGGCGCCGGCGCTCTCTTCGCCGCCGAAGCCGACCGAGCCGTCGAGCAGGCCGGGCACGAACCACTTGAAGCCGACCGGCACCTCGAGCAGCCGGCGGCCGAGGTCGGCGGCGACCCGGTCGATCAGCGACGACGAGACCAGCGTCTTGCCGATCGCGGCGTCGGCGGGCCAGCCCTCCCGGTTGCGGAAGAGGTAGTCGATCGCGACCGCGAGGTAGTGGTTGGGGTTCATCAGGCCGGCGTCGGGCGTGACCACACCGTGGCGGTCGGCGTCGGCGTCGTTGCCGCTCGCGACCTGATACTGATCCCGCTTCGCGATCAAGGACGCCATCGCGTACGGGGATGAGCAGTCCATCCGGATCTTGCCGTCCCAGTCGAGCGTCATGAACGCGAATCGCGGGTCGACGGCCGGGTTGACCACGGTCAGGTCGAGCCCGTGCTTCTCGGCGATCTCGGCCCAGTAGCCGACGCTCGCACCGCCCAGCGGGTCGGCGCCGATCCGCACACCGGCGTCGCGGATCGCCACGATGTCGACGACCGACGGCAAGTCGTCTACATAGGACGCGGTGAAGTCGAACTCCTGCGTCGTCTCCGCCGCGCGGGCCCGGCCGTATGGCATCCGGCGTACACCCGAAAGCTTCTCGCGGAGCAACTCGTTGGCCCGGTCCTGGATCCAGGTCGTGGCGTCGGTGTCGGCCGGCCCACCGTGCGGCGGGTTGTATTTGAAGCCACCGTCGTCGGGCGGGTTGTGCGAGGGCGTCACCACGACCCCGTCGGCGCGGGCCGCCGGGCCGCGCTTGTTGTAGCTGAGGATCGCGTGCGAGACCGACGGCGTCGGGGTGAACCCGTCGCGGTTGTCGATCAGGACGGTGACCCCGTTGGCGGCGAACACCTCGAGCGCGGTCTGGGTCGCCGGCTCGGAGAGCGCGTGCGTGTCACGGCCGAGGAACAGCGGCCCGTTGGTGCCCTGCGCGGCGCGGTATTCGACGATCGCCTGGCTGGTCGCCGCGATGTGGTCGTCGTTGAACGCCTTCTTCAGGCTCGCACCACGATGGCCCGAGGTGCCGAACGCGACCCGCTCGGACGCGACCGACGGATCCGGGTGCAGGTCGTGGTAGGCGGCGAGGACGGCGTTGACATCGATCAGGTCGCCGGGCTCAGCCGGCTGCCCGGCGCGGGGGTTGTTGGACACGCCCCGCATCGTAACGCCGGCCCGGGCACCCGGCTTGGATCTACTGCCCGACCCGGCCGTCGATGCGCTCACGCAGGAAGTCGGCGTGACCCATGTGCCGCGCGTACTCCTCGATCATGTGGATCAGCACGCTGCGCAGGTTGCCGCCGTCCTTGCCGACGATCTCCAGGTTCGGAGCATCCGCGACGTAACGCTCCGCGAACGCGACCTGCTCGCGCCACGTGCGCCAGGCCTCGTCGACCATCGCCGGGTCGGGTTCGACGTCCCATTCGGTGTGGCCGTCGGAACGGAACAGTCTGGGTTGGTCTTCGCGGGCGAAGAAGACGCGGAACCAGTAGTGCTCTACGCCGGCCAGGTGCCGGATCAGCCCGAGCAGCGACATGTCGGACGGTGGGACGGAGCGGGTGGCGAGCTGCTCGGCGTGGAGGCCGGCACATTTCAGCTCGAGCGTCAGGCGGTAGTCGCTCAGGTAGCCGACGAGGTTCTCACGCTCGCTGACCAGCAGCTTGTCGGAGCGAGGGTCTTCGTCAGGGCTGACGAACATGTTGCTCCACCCGAACCGACGCTCTGCCATGCCGGGCAGACTAGCCGCCCGGCATGGCAGGGTTCGCGGGCGGTGAGGCCCGCCCGGCCGGTGCTGTCAGGCCCGTCCGGCCCGTCAGCCTGTCAGGCCCGTCAGGCCCGTCAGGCCGCCACGCCCGTCAGGCCGCCACGCCCGTCAGGCAGCCACGCCCGTCAGGCCGCCACGCCCGTCAGGCCGTTAGGCCGACCGCCTCCGTCGCTGGCGTGCGCAACGCCCGGCGGGCCGTGCCGATGCTGGCGGTCATCGTCAGCACGACGGCGACCACGGCGATCGCCGGCCAGATCAGGGCCGGCGCGTCCGGGACCAGCCGGTCGGTGCGGGCGATCGTGAACGGCAGGATGGTCGCCAGCGACGCGAGCGAGCCGAACAGCACGCCGGTGAAGGCCAGCACCGCGCTCTCCGCACCGACCATCCGGCGCACCTGGCCGGGCGTGGCACCGGTCAGCCGCTGCTGGCCGAACTCGCGCCGCCGGTAGGTGGTCGCCGCGACCAGCGTGTTGACCAGCATGATGGCCGCGAACAGCGCGAGCATGCCGACGACGACCAGGTTGAGCGTCTCGATGTTGCGTTCCATCGACGCCGGGATCGTGCCGCCGTCGTCGGTGGCCCGGTTCTCCACGCTCTGCATCACCAGCGTGCCCAGCGAGATGCCGGTGAACAGGATGATCGGCATCAGCGCGCCGGCCATCTGCTGCGAGCGCCGTCGCAGGTTGGCGACGGTCAGGTAGCCGCTCGCGCCGCCGAAGCGGGTCAGCGGGACGGCCAGCACCGCGGTCACGCCCCGGATCAGCACCGGCGACAGCAGCGCCAGCCCGGCCGACACCCAGATCGAGGCCTGACCGGCGGTCTGCATCGCGTCGGAACCCGCGCCGGAGAAGAGCAGCACGGTCAGCAGGCCGCAGTTCACCCCCGCGGCGACGAGCAGCCAGCCGAACGTGACCCGCTTCCAGCCCATCCGCCGGGGCTCGTCGGCGACGAGCTGCTGCGCGGCCGGCCGGGCGATCCGCCGGGTGGTGACCAGCGTGGCGAGCAGCGCACCCACGACGGTCACCCCGACGCCGATGCCGACTGCGATGACGCCGAACCGGTAGGCCACCCCCGCGGCGACCTGTTCGGTCTCGACGAGGAGGCGGAACAGCAGCCGACCGAGGCCGTAGCCGGCCGGAATCGCCACCACCGCCGCGACGAACGCGACCACCGCGGCCTCGACCACGATCATCCGGCCGACCTGGGCCGGTGTCGCGCCGATGCTGCGCAGCAGCGCCATCTCCCGGTCACGCTGGCGGGCGGCGAGGGTCAGCGTCGAGGCGACCGCGAACGCCACGATCACCAGGCACCAGCCGCCGGCCACGCTCGCCATCAGGGTCAGCGTCTCCCGCGTCGCCGGGTCGACGCCGGCCGCCGCCGTGTCGAGCAGCGACGCGAACGCCATCAGGATCGTGGCACCGAGGAACGTGGCGGCGAAGGTGGCCAGGAAGCCGCCGGTGCGGTGCCGCAGCGTGCGCAGCGCGAGCGTGACCATCGCTCACACCCCCACCAGCGCTCGCCGGGCGGCCTCATCGGCGAGGTGGGTCATCCGCTCGGCGACGGCGTCCGCGGTGGGTCGCGCCAGTTCGCCGACGACCCGGCCATCGGCCAGGAAGATCACCGAGTCGGCGTACGCGGCCGCCGCTGGATCGTGGGTGACCATGACGACGGTCTGACCCTGCTGCCGCACGGCGGACGCCAGCAGCGCCAGCACCTCCCGGGCGGAGCGGGTGTCGAGGGCGCCGGTCGGCTCGTCGGCGAAGATCAGCGCAGGCGAACTGGCCAGCGCCCGGGCGATCGCGACCCGCTGCTGCTGCCCACCGGAGAGCTGCGCGGGCCGGTGCTGCATGCGGTCGCCGAGCCCGACCTGGGCGAGCAGCGCGGCGCACCGCTTCTTGTCAATCTTGCGGCCGGCGAGGCGCAGCGGCAGCGTGACGTTCTCGAGGGCGGTCAGCGTGGGCAGCAGGTTGAACTGCTGGAAGACGAAGCCGATCCGGTCGCGCCGGAACCGGGTGACAGCGGCCTCGCTGCCCTTCGGAATCGGTTGGCCGGCGATCGCCACGGTGCCCTCGGTGGGCCGGTCGAGGCCGGCGGCGCACTGCAACAGTGTGCTCTTGCCGGAACCGGACGGACCCATGATCGCGGTGAAGGTGCTCGTCAGCAGGCGCAGCGACACGCCGTCGAGTGCGGTGACCGGGTTGTCGGCAGTCCCGTAGACCTTGCGAACAGAGTCGAGGCGAAGCGCCTCGCGGGCATCGATCGAGTTCATGTGGATGACGCTAGGGATCCGCGCGGCGGCACTGAATCCCAAAGACCCCCGAAGCCGGGGTGGGGCCAGCACTACCGGTTACGGTGATCGTCGTGCGGGTGATGACGTGGAACCTCTGGTGGCGGTTCGGCGAGCCGGAACGCCGACGGCCGGCAATCCTGGCGGTGCTGCGCGAGCAACAGCCCGACGTGGTCTGCCTCCAGGAGGTATGGGCCGACGCCGACGAGAACCTGGCCGGCTGGCTGGCCGGCGAACTCGGCCTGCACTGGGCGTTCGGCGCGGCCAGCGACCAGGAGACCTGGCGCGTCCGCGTCGACGGCGGCCAGGACCTACGCAACGGCGTCGCGGTCCTGAGCCGCTGGCCGATCCGCGCCGACAAGACCTACGACCTACCCGGCGACAGCAGCCGGGCAGCGTTGAGCGTCCTGGTCGACGCTCCACACGCGACAATCGCGGTGGTGACCGCACACCTGAGCGTCCTGTCCGGCTCGGCCGGCCGCTCGGCCCAGCTGGACTGGCTGGCCCGGCACATAGCAGGCCTACCGGCTGACGAGCACCCACCGCTGGCGATCGGCGACTTCAACGCACTGCCCGACTCAGACGAAATGCGCCGCTTCGCCGGCGCACTGACCGTGCCATCAGTGCCAGGCCAGGTAATGCTTGACGCCTGGCTATATGCCAACCCGTCCGACCCAGGCTTCACCTGGGACAGAGCCAACCCCCACGCGGCAGCGTGGGTAGCACCAAGCGGCCGCATCGACTACATCCACGTGCTCCAAAGCCCCCACCGCGCCGGCCGAGTCCTCAACGTCCACCGCGCCGGCACAGCCCCAATCGACGGCATCTGGCCCACCGACCACGCCGCCGTGGTGGCCGACCTCAGCGACTAGGCAACAGGTCCTCGCTCGCGTGAGCCGGACACCCGGCGGTCCTCGCTCGCGTGAGCCGGACACCCGGCGGTTCGCGGTTCGCGGTTCGCGGTTCGCGGTTCGCGGTTCGCGGTTCGCGGTTCGCGGTTCGCGGTTCGCGGTTCGCGGTTCGCGGTTCGCGGTTCGCGGTTCGCGGTTCGCGGTTCGCGGTTCGCGGTTCGCGGTTCGCGGTTCGCGGTTCGCGGTTCGCGGTTCGCGGTTCGCGGTTCGCGGTTCGCGGTTCGCGGTTCCAATACCTGGGCAAGACCGGCGCAAGCTGCAGGATATTGCGGCGGTCGCTTCTGGCCCGGTCTCAACCGCATCTGCGCGGACCGCGCAGATGCGGCGGACCGCGGGGATGCGGAGCGCGGAGGGCGAAGGCGCGCGAAGCGCGAAGGCGCGCGAAGCGCGGAGGGCCGCGGAGGGCGGAGGGCGCGCGAAGCGCGGAGGCGCGCGGAGGGCGGAGGGCGCGCGAAGCGCGGGCGCGCTGAGCGCGGCGCGCCAGACGCCGGACGCCGGACGCCGGACGCCGGAGGCCGATCTGATTGGGGATCTCCGTGGATCGTTGCTGGCAATGACGACGCATTCTTCGCTCGGCGCGAGGGTCCATCTTGGTGGGCCTGATCGATGCCTTCGCAGCCGGCCGCGAAACTCCCTTTGCCGGCCGTCCGAATTGGTCGGCCGCGGCCTTACTCGGAACTTCGGCGTGTTTCACGCCATCCGCTAAAGCACATCTCACGCCCATGCGATCGACGCCCCCACGGCCGACTGCGAGGACACCGTTTCCTGCGGGCCGAATTAGTCGGTCGCGGCCGCCAATCCGGCCTTCGGTCAATTTCCCGCCGGCCGCCACAGCACACCTCACGCCCGCGCGATCGACACCCTCACGGCCAACTGCGAGGACACACTTGCCTGCGGCCCGGGTTGGTAGGTCGTGTTCTCTGTGCTGCGCGAGCGCTGATGATGTCCGACTACGTCTGGGCTCGCGGTCAGGCTCAACGGCCCGGATGGGCGGCGGCGATAGCGAGACGACAGGCGGAGAAGAAGGCACCGGATGGTATTCGGTGGCGGTCGGTGTGCGGAGGTCGCAATCAGCGCCGCGGATGCGGCGGAGGCGCTCCGCGTGGCGGCGGGTCAAGCCCCACGCGCGATGGCGCTGATGCTTGCGACGGAACTCCTCACCCGCGGGCGAGTAATTGCGGGAGGCGGTGCGGTCGCGCATGGCGGCGAGCTCTGTCGTGCTGAAGAATTGGAGCTGCCGCATGCATCAATTGTCTCCGATCCCAGGCGGGAAATCTGCCCCGCGCGGGGCATTCGATTATGCAAAGTCAGACAAAGAAAGCCGCTCGCGGCGCGGGCCGCGAGCAAGCAAGACTGAAGAACTAAGCGAGCCGCGCTGCCAAATCGAGGAATTGGCGGCGCTGTGCCGCGGTCAATGGCGCAAGGAACTCGTCCTGGACGCCGGCGATGACCTTGTCGAGGTCGACCAGCAGAGCGAGACCAGCGGCGGTGATCGTGACGATGTTGCGGCGCTTGTGGTCGGGATCCACTGAGCGCTCGACCAGCTCGCGCGACTCGAGTTCGGTCAAGGCCGCCGTTACGTCGCTGCGGTCGATTCCTGTCGAACGGCCCAGGTCGGCCTGGCTTGCCGGGCCCCACTCCTCCAGCGCGGCCAGCAGTCGGTAGTGATAGCTGCGCAGCCCAGCCCCATGGGTCTCGAACGCCGCGGCCAGCAAGCCGGATGACCGCGCGTAGGCGCGGCTGACCAGCCAGGTCGCCCGGCCCTGGAGTCGCGTGGGCGTGCGGCCCGGGTCGTGTGGAGGCGTCGGCACCCGGCAAGCCTAACAGTTGTTGGTCGCCCCAACACTTGCTATGTTGGCAGGGCCAACATTGGTGAGACCAACACTGGAGTTCACCGTGACAACTGTTCCCCAACCATTGACGCTGCGGGCCTGGCGCGGCCGGCGGGTCCTCGCGCTGCTCTGCGCCGTGGCGTTCCTCGACTTCGTCGACGCGTCGATCACCAACGTGGCGCTGCCGCACATCATGAGCGACCTGGGTTTCTCGGTGCAGAGCCTGCAGTGGGTGCCGTCGGCCTACCTGCTGACCTACGGCGGGTTCATGCTGCTGGGTGGTCGGCTCGCCGACCTGCTCGGCCGGCGTGACGTGCTGCTCGCCGGCACCGTGCTGCTCGGGCTCTCCTCGCTCGCCGGCGGCCTCGCCACGAACACCGGGCTGTTCGTCGCCGCCCGGCTCGTGCAAGGGCTCGGTGCCGCGCTGATGTTGCCTGCCGCACTGTCCACCCTGACCACCAGTTTCACCACCTCGAAGGACCGGCACTCGGCGCTCGGCGTCTGGGCCGCCGTGGCCGGGCTCGCCTCCGCCGTCGGGATCCTGCTCGGCGGCGTGCTCACCGAAGGGCTGGGCTGGCGGTGGGTCATGTTCGTCAACCCGATCGCCTGCGTACTCGTCATCCCGGCGGTCCTGGCGCTCCTGCCGCGCGACCTGCCCGCCGCCCGAACGGCACGCTTCGACCTGCTCGGCAGCGTCGTGGTCACCGGCGGCACGCTGCTGCTGGTCTACGCCCTCATCAAGGCACCCGACCAGGGGTGGGGCGCGACCCGCACCTGGCTCGAACTGGCCGGTGCCGCGGTGCTGCTCGGTTCCTTCGTTCTCATCGAACGCTCAGCACGGGACCCGATCCTGCCCCTGAACATCTTCCGGGTCCCAGGACTGGCGGCGGCCAACCTGACTGGGCTGATCGGGTTCGCCGGCATGCTCTCGATGTTCTACTTCCTGACCCTCTACATGCAGACCGTCCTGGGCTACTCCGCCATCGCCGCGGGCGCCGCCTACCTGCCGCTCACCGTGGGTGTCGGCATCGGCGCGGGGATCGGCGCCAAGCTGCTGACCAAGGTTGGCAGCCGCGCGGTGATCTGCACCGGCGCCCTCGTCGCGGCGGCCGGCCTGTTCCTGCTGAGCCAGGTCCCGGTCGACGGTGGCTATCTCGGCCACATCCTGCCCGGCCTGCTCCTGGTGGCCTTCGGCGTCGGGCCCGTGTTCGTCGGCGTGACCAGCGCCGCGAACGCCGGCGTGGGCCCGAGCCGGGCCGGACTCGCCGCCGCGATCCTCAACTCGTCGCAGCAGATCGGCGGGGCACTGGGGCTCGCGATCTTCTCCGCCGTCGGTGCGGCCCGCACCCACCACCTGCTCGCGACGGGCGGCAGCGCGTCCATCGCCACCACGTCCGGGCTGGGCTACGCCCTCGGCGCCGGTGCTGCCGTCACCGTCGCCGCCGCTCTCGTCGCGCTCGCGACCGTCAACACCCGTGAAGGAGAGTCACCCATGAACAAGCCCGAACGCGTCCTCATCGTCGGCCGTAGCCCCAGCGTGCTCGTCGACGCCGTCGACATCCTGCGCGCCGACGGCTACACCGCCAACGCGACCAACCAGTTCGACCGGGTCCTCGACGACTACGACGTCACGGATCTCGACGTGCTCGTCTTCGGCGGCCATGGTCCCCGCCGACATCAAGGAACAACTCCGCGCCAAAGTCGACGCACTCAATCCCCAGGTGACCTTCGTGCAGGGCCTCGGCGGCATCGCCGGCCTCATCGCCGCCCAGGTGCGCGCCGCCACATCGCAGGAAACACAGGACGGCGTCAGCTACGACGAGGAGAAGCGCGAGGTGCGCCTCACGCTCGACACGCCCGCCACCGTCACGGTCGAGGCCTGGTGGGGCACGTCGTTCACGCCGCCGGAGCCGAAGAGCGCGTCGATGCGGGTCTTCGACGGGCAGCTCGACGCGGGATCGCACGCAGTCCCGCTCCCTGAGGAGGTGCCGGCGGTGGCGTCGTTCGTAGCGGTCACCGTGGACTCGGCCACCCAAGTGTTCACGGTCGGGGCGATGCCCACCGCCGTCACCCAGCTGGCGCCGGCCTCAGCGAACGACAACCGGCTGCCCGAGGTCGGCCAGGTCACCACCTAACGTTCGTGGCCGCGTAACCAGGCCGCGTAGTCACCGACGGCCGCGTCAAGAGTGAAGCGCGGCCGGAACCCGGTGTCGGCGCGCAGCCGACCAACGTCTAGCGCCGCGGCGTGAACTGGCCGGTCGCCCGAAGCCAGTTCGGCCGCGGCGCCGGGCACGACGCGCGCGATCGCCGCCGCGACCTCGCGGTTGGTGGTGAGAATGCCACTGCCCACATTGTACGTTCGATGCCGCAGCCCCGCCCCCGTCGCCAGCAAGGCCAATGCGCGACCGGCGTCCTTCGCGTAGAGCATGTCGACCGCGTCGTCGGCGCACAGGCCTACCGGCGCAGGTCCACTTCGGACCGCCGCGTGCATCAGTTGCGGTGCACCGAAGAACGGCGACGGTGTCCGGCCCAGCGGCCCCCCAGATCGCGCCGATCCGCGCGCAGACCAGCGGTAGCCCGTCGAGCGCACCGGCGACCACCTCGGTCACCTTCTTCGCGGCCGGGATCGCGTGCGGGCTCGCCAGCGGCAGCGGCAGGTCCTCGCGAAACACACCATCGGGCACGCCTGCGTAGACCCCGATCGTGCTGGCCAGCACGACCCGCTGCACGTCCCACTCCTGCGCCACCCGCAGCACATTGAACAGTGACAGCGTGTCGGCCCACAACTTGTCGAGCACCGGACCGGCATCGAGCCCAGCGGCGGCGAGGTGGACGATGCCCGTCACCTGGTGGCGCGCACCCACGGCGCGCAGGCTGTCGAGATCGGTGCAGTCGACCCGGACTGCCAAAGGCCCCGCCCGGCGCTGCCCGAGCAGCACGTCGGCGCCGAGGTCGCGCAGCGCCGCGGCCGTATGTGAACCGATGAACCCGAGACCACCGGTAAGCAGAATCATCGTGAGCTCCAGAGCAGATGTCGTTAGCCAGCTAACGACCACCATAGCCGCCAGGTCATTAGCCGGCAAACGACCGATAAGCTGGGGCCGTGACCGACGTGATCCGGCTGCTCACCCGCGCGCAGAAGCTGCTGAGCGCGGCCACCGACGACGCGATGCGCCCGCACGGCGTGCGGATCGGCCAGAACCTGCTGCTCGAGGCGCTCTGGCAGGACGACGGCCTCACCCCCGGCGACCTGGCGGCGAGAATGGGCGTCACGACGCCGACGGTGGTCAACACGGCCGCCCGGATGGAGGCGGCCGGCCTGCTCGACCGCCGCCCCGACCCGCACGACGGCCGCCTCGTCCGCCTCTACCTGACGCCCTTGGCCCGCGCGGCCCAGCAACCGATCGAGGACGCCCGCCGCCGCATCGCCGACCACGCGCTGGCGACCCTCACCCCGACCGAGCTACACCGCCTCACCAGAGCGCTGGAAAAGATCGTCAAACAGATGAGCCCCTAGGGACGCAGGAACTCGAAGTGTTCGCGGCCGACGACCACCGGGTTGGTCAGCTCGCCCACCTCGTCGATCGTGATGGTGACGACGTCGCCCTCGCGCAGGGTGAAGTCGAGCGCCGGGGCCAGGCCCGTGCCGGTCGAGAGGACCGCGCCGGCCGGGAAGTTGTCGGCCTTGAACAGGTAGTCGACCAGGTCCGCGAACGGGCGCTTGAGGCGGGCCGTCGACGTCGTGCCGGTCCACACGGCGACGCCGTCGCGGGTGACCCGCACCGCGACCGGCAGGTCGGATCCGTCGACCTCCCACGCCGGGCGGATGCCGGCCGACAGGGCGCACGCGCCGGCGTACACCTTGGCCTGAGGTAGGTAGAGGGGGTTTTCGCCCTCGATCGAGCGCGAGCTCATGTCATTGGAGACCAGGTAGCCCGCGATCTCGCCGAACCGGTTGACGACCAGGGCCAGCTCCGGCTCGGGCACGTCGAGCCCGGAGTCGGCGCGGATCGCGACCGGCTCGCCGTCGACCACGACCCGCCAGGCGGCCGACTTGAAGAACAGCTCGGGGCGGGCGGCGTCGTACACCCGGCCGTAGATGTCGGCCTCGCTGCTCTCCTCCATCCGCGCCTCGCGCGAGCGCAGATAGGTGACCCCGGCGGCCCACACCTCGGTGGCGCCGTCGACAGGTGCCAGCAGCCGGGCGTCGTCGACGACGTCGCCCGGCTCCGACGTCAGCGCTTGAATGTCGGCCAGGCGTGCGCCGAGCAGCGCCGCGACGGAGGCCACCGGCAGTGATCGGACCACCCCGTCGGTGCGGACGCCCACGCGAGGGGTGGCGTCGTCGGCCCGGCGATAACGAACAATGTGCATGACCGCGAGGGTACGGCTAGCCGGCGTCGACCGCCTCGGCGGAGATCTCCCACAGCCGGGCCGCGTTGGCCGGATCGATCGCGTAGGGCGCGACGCCGCCGGTGCCGCCCGGCTGGTGCAGGCCGGCCTCGTGGCAGTCTTCGAAGTAGCGGCCCGACACGCCGGCGAGTGATGGTGCGGTCGCCACGTAGACCGACGTCGCCGCACCCTGCTCGGGACTCTTCCAGCCGTTGCCCGCCCGGGCGCGCTCGTCGAGCGCGGCGAGTTCCTCCGCCGACAGGTTGCGCTGGAGGTTGCCGCGCACGCCGCCGGGGTTGACCGCGTCGGCGGTGACGCCGTCGTGCGCCCAGCGCCGCGCCGCCTCGACCACGAACAGGATGTTGGCCGTCTTGGACTGGTCGTAGGCGGCCTGCGGGTCGTACCCCCGCTGCTCGAAGTTGAGGTCGTCGAAGTCGACCTCGGCCCGCAGGTGTGCCGCGGAGGTGACCTCGACGACCCGCGCCCCGTCGGCCGCGACCATCGCCGGTTGCAGCGCGGTGGCCAGCGCGAAGTGGCCGAGGTGGTTGGTGCCGAACTGGAGCTCCCAGCCCTGCGCCGTGCGCGACTCCGGCGGCCGCATCACCGCGGCGTTGTTGACCAGGATGTGCAACGGCCCCCGCCAGCGGTCGGCGAACTCGCGCACCGACTCGAGGTCGGCCAGGTCGAGCCGCTCGGCGGTGAACCCAGCGGTCCGCTTCGGGTCACGCACCGCGATGGTGACCTCGGCGCCCGCGGCGGCCAGCGCCCGCGCGGTCTCCCGGCCGATGCCCGAGGAGCCGCCGGTGACCACCGCACGCTGCCCGCGGAGGTCGATGCCCGCCACCACCTCGGCCGCCGTGGACCGCGCGTCGAAAGCCATCATCTCGACTTCCCCGGCCTCGGGGATCGAAACCGGTAGGGCAGGCCCTACCCGGGGGACGCCCGCCGGCCGGGTGTCCATCGAGAGGGCTTTCGACCAGGCTTGAATCCATGATCAGCAGCCCCATCCCGCGCCTCGCCGCCGGCACGCTCGGCCGCCACAAGGGTGTCTACGCCGGCACCTTCGTCGCCGCCATCCTCGCCATCGCCCTGCTCGCCGCCGGCGGCACCCTGCTCTTCTCGGTGCTGACCGCGAAGCCGACCGCCAACCGGTTCGCGGCCGCCGACGTCGTGGTGTCCGGTGCCCGTGCCGTGGAGGCGACCAGCGTCAAGCAGAAGAAGAAGGGCAAGACCAAGAGCAAGACCAAATCCGAGCGACTGACCGGCGCGGGTACGCTGCCCGCCGACCTGGCCGGCAAGCTCGCCGCGCTCCCGGGTGTCGACGCGGCCGTGCCGGACGCGGCGTTCCCGGTGCGGGTCACCGTGGACGGTCGCCCGGTCCTCGGCGCCGACGACGCCCCGGTGATCGGGCACGGCTGGGCCTCGGCGACGCTGGCGCCGTTCACCCTGCGGGACGGTGCGGCGCCGGGGCGGGACTCGGTGGTGGTCGACGCGGACGTGGCCGGCCGGGCCGCGCTGGCGGTCGGTGACGAGTTGACCGTGACCACGAAGACCGGCGACCACCGGCTGACCGTGGCCGGCATCGCCGCGGAGCACCTGGCCGGTCAGGCCGCGCTGTTCGTCTCCGACGGCGCCGTCGAGGCCGTTTCGGGGCTGACCGGGCCGACCGCCATCGCAGTGCGCACGAGGGATGCCGCGGCGTTCGAGGCCGCGGCGGCACCGTTGGTCGCTGGCGCTCCGATGTGGACCGGTGTCGACCGGGTGCGGGCCGACCTGCCCGGCGCGCTGCCCGACTACATCGGCCCGATCTCGGTGTTCGGCATCCTGATCGGCGTCACCGCGTTCGCGGCGGTGTTCGTGCTGGTCGGCACCGTCGCCCTGGCGGTGCGGCAGCGGTTGCGGGAACTCGCCCTGCTGCGCGCCGTCGGCGCCACGCCCGGCCAGTTGCGGCGCCTGGTCGGCGTCGAGGCGGTGCTGCTCGCGGTGCTCTCGGCGGTCCCGGGCCTGCCCCTGGGCATGCTGATCGCCCACCTGATCGCGGGCCGCTTCCGGGACCTGGGCGTGGTGCCGCCGCAGTTCGTCGTGGTGCTCTCTCCCATCGTGCTGCTCCTGGCAGCGTTCGCCGGGCTGGTCCTCACCTTCGTCGCCGCGCGGCTGGCGGCCCGGCGGGCAGCCCGGATCGCGCCGGCACAGGCACTGACCGAGGCGGCGCTGGCACCGGCCGGCGGCGGCGTCCTGCGCACGGTGATCGCGGTGCTGACCGCCGGCGGTGCGGTCGCGGTGCTCGGTTTCGTCCCCCTCGGCGGCAACCTCGGCCTCGGCATGAGCTTCGTGGCCAGCGCGCTGCTGGTCTGCGCGGTCGCGGCCGGCGCGCCGCTGCTGGTGCGGCCGCTGACCGCCATCGCCGGCCGGCTGGCCCGGCTCGGCGGCGCGTCCGCCTGGCTGGCCGGCACCAACTCGCGGGCCCAGGCCCGTCGGGTCGCCGCCGTCGCGGTGCCGCTGGTGCTGCTGTTCGGCATCACCGCGACGATGCTGCTGACCGGGAAGCTGAGCGAGAACGTGGTGGCGAAGGAGAGCGCCGCCCGCAATGCCGCCGCGACCGTGCGGGTCGGCGATCCTGGGGGCCTCTCCCCCGCGGCGGCCCGCGAACTCGCCGCGACACCCGGCGTCAGCGGCGCGGCCATGACGATCCCGACCCGGGTGATCGCGGTCAGCGGCGGAAAGCCCGAGGACTACCCGGCCCAGGGCCTGGCGACGACCGGCAAGCCGGTCCTCGACCTGGCAGTGCGATCCGGTGCCCTGAGCGCTGAAGGCACGGCGCCGCCAGCCGGCACCCAGGGCGGCAACGACACCGCCGCGCCCAACGACCCGCCAACCGTGCCCGGCGGCGCCCAGGACGGCAACGACACCGCCGCGCCCAACGACTCGCCAGCCGTGCCCGGCGGCGCCCAGGGCGGTAAGGACACCGCCGCGCCCAACGATTCGCCAGCCGTGCCCGGCGCCGGGGTGGGCGACGGCACGTTCGCGGCCAGCGGTTCGCTGGCGACGGCTCAGGACTGGGCGGTGGGCGACGACGTGAAGCTGTGGTTGGCCGACGGCACCGCGACCACCCTGCGGTTGACGGCGATCTACGAGCGGGCCCGCGGCTTCGGCGACCTGGTGCTGCCCGCCGCGCTGGTCGCCGCGCACGACCCGCGCGGCCTGGTCTCCGCGGTCTACCTGCACACCGACGACCCGGCCGTCGCAAACAAGATCCGCGCCGGCTGGCCCGCCGCGACCACCCCCAAGGCCGGCGACGCGTCCACCCAGCAGGCCGCGTGGGAGCTGCTGGTCGCCATCGCACTGGTCTTCACCGCGGTCGCGGTGGTCAACACGTTCGCGATCGCCACGGTGGGCCGCCGGACCGAGTACGCCACCCTGCGCCTCACCGGTGCCACGGTCGCCCAGGTCCGCCGGATGGCCACCATCGAGGCCGGCATCGCGGTCGCGGTAGCGCTGTTCTGGGGCGTGCTGGTCACGTCGATCGTGCTGGGCGCCTTCGGCCTGGCCCAGGACGGCGGCCTGCATCTGATCGTCGACCCACTGCGCTACGCCGCCCTGGTCGGCACGGTGGTCGTCCTCGGCGTGCTGGCCGGCGCGGTGCCGATCCGGGCCGTGGTCCGCGGCCGCTGACCGCCGAGCGGCGACCCGGTCCGCGCACGCGGACCGGGTCGCCGCACCGTCACCAGCCGACGGCCACCAGCAGCCACTGCGGGTTGCCGTGCGAGATGAACGAGGACTGTTCGGCGTAGTCGTCGTACGGGAACCCGTACGCCTTGCCCCCGATCGCCCGGTCGTGCCAGAACTTGGCGTAGTAGTTGGCCGGCGGGGCCTGGTAGAACAGCGCCGGGTTGGACCACGACGACTGCGGCAGGTGTGCCACGTGCCGGTTCAGCGCGGCGCAGCCGCCGGCGTTGTTGGCCAGCGGGCCGGCACAGCCGAAGATGTCCGATGTGGACGCGGCCAGGCCGTTCTGCGACGCGTACGCCGTCATGTAGTTCTGGTATTGGCCCCCGGCACGGAATTGCGGCGAGTTGCCGGGTGACGGGATCCGGTAGGGCGCCTGGATGTCGGCGAGGTGCTTGAACTCCGCCGGCATCGCGTCGGCGAAGCGCTGGAACGTCACCGCGCGGTCCTCGGCGAACGTCGCCTCCGTCTCGCCGACCGAGGCGTCGTAGCCGTCGCGGGCGTGCAGCCGCATCGCGAGTTTCAGCGCGAACGCGTCGACCCGGGTGGTGTTGCCGTTGAACACCGCCGGCCCGACCGTGAACTCGATGAAGTCGTTGTATTGGCTGGTCGGCGAACCGAGGTAGAAATACATCCGGCCGGCGGTGTTGGCCGGCATGTCGAAGTAGGGCTGCTCGGCGATCGAGTGCACCTGGCCGTTGTAGCTCCAGTAGACCTGGCTGTCGGGGTAGCGGCCGTTGGTGCGGTTGAGCACCTTGACCATGACCACGTTCTGCGCGGCCGGGATCGTGGTGGTGTCACCCCAGAAGCCACCGGTCGGCGGCGGGTTCGTGGTCGGTGGCGGCGTCGGTCCACCACCGGTGGTACGCACGACGAACTCCCACAGCGAGTAGCCGTAGGCGGTGGCCCGCGCGGTGCCGTTCATCCGCACGTAGCGCCCCGAACCGGAGACGGCGAGGGTCTGGGTGCCGCCGGTGCCGGTCGTGGTCGAGTAGACGGTCGTCCAGGGACCATCGGGCCCGGCGGAAACCTGGACCTGGAAGGAGCGGGCGTACGCCGCTTCCCACTGGAGCACCACCTGGCAGAGCGTCTGGGTGCTGCCGAGGTCGACGCGCAGCCACTGCGGGTCGGCGAACAGGCTCGACCAACGGGTGCCGGCGTTGCCGTCGAAGGCCGCGGCGGCGCCCAGTGTCGCGTTCTCAGCTGACGACGCGGCCGCCGGCCGGTTGAGGGCGGCGTTGCCGGAACAGCCCGATGGGTCGTTGACCACGCCGTAGACCTGGAACTCCCAGAGCGAATAGCCGTAGGCCGTGCCGCGCGCGGTGCCGTTCATCCGCACGTAGCGGCCGGTGCCGGTCACGGTCAGCGTCTGGGTGCCGCCGGCACCGGTGGTGGTCGAGTAGATGGTCGTCCAGGGACCGCCGGCGGCACCGGCGACCTGGATCTGGAAGGAGCGGGCGTAGGCCGCCTCCCACTGGAGCACGACCTGGCCGACCGAGGTCGTGGCGCCGAGGTCGACCTGGATCCACTGTGGGTCGCCGAACGCGCTCGACCAGCGGGTTCCGGGGTTTCCGTCGACGGCCGCCGACGCCGGCGAGGCGGCGTTCTCGGTGGACGAGGCGGTGGCCGGCTTGCCCTGGGAGACCAGGACCAGTGCGGCGTCGGCGCGCGACCGGGTGGTCACGACGAACAGCGCGGTGATGAGGGTGACCGCGGCGAGCACGGCGAGTGCTGCGCGGCGGCGGGACAGGGCAACGGGCATCGCGACTCCTGCGGGGACGGAAGCAGGGTGAGAGAGCGCTCTCACGCGGAGACATTCGTCCCGCCGGGCGAGCTTGTCAAGAACCAATTCGACTACGGCGGATATTCGTGTCCTTGACTCCGTGCCGGGTGACCGCGAAGCTGTGGGAGAGCGCTCTCCAAATCGTCCGTCCCCGTATTGGAGTGCCAGATGCCCGCACCACCCCGTCGCCGGCTGCTCGTCGCCGGCGCGATCCTCACGCTGCTCGTCGCCGGCGGCTCCGCCGCCGTCTCGTCACCCGCCGCGGCCGCCGGGCCGTTGATCTCGCAGGGCAAGACGGCCACCGCCTCGTCGGCGGAGAACGCCGGCACCGCCGCCTCGGCCGCCGTCGACGGCAACGCCGGCACCCGCTGGTCGAGCGCCTTCACCGATCCACAATGGCTCCAGGTCGACCTGGGCGGCACCGCCGCGGTCGACCAGGTCGAGCTGGTCTGGGAGACCGCCGCCGCGCGGGCGTTCCAGATCCAGGTCGCCGCCGCGGCCGGCGGGCCGTGGACCACGATCTACTCGACCACCACCGGCGCCGGTGGCACGCAGACCCTCGCGGTGTCCGGCTCAGGGCGCTACGTCCGGATGTACGGCACCGCCCGGACCACCGGCTACGGCTACTCGCTCTGGGAGTTCCGGGTCTTCGGGACGATCGGAGGCGGTGGTGGCCCCACCGATCCGCCGCCGCCAACGGGCACCCCGATCTCCGCGTTCAAGCCGGTCAACGCGTCGTCGTTCGAGGGCGGCAACGCGCCCGGCGCGGCGGTCGACGGGCGCACCACCACCCGCTGGTCGAGCCAATTCGCCGATCCACAGTGGATGAGCATCGACTTCGGCGGCGTCGCGACCATCAACCAGGTGGTGCTCAACTGGGAGTCCGCGTACGCCAGCGCCTATCGCCTGGAAACCTCGAACGACGGGGTGGGGTGGACGCCGATCTACACCACGGCGGCCGGCCGCGGCGGCATCGAACGGCTCGCGGTCGCCGGCACCGGCCGTTACCTGCGCCTCTACGGCACGGCCCGGGCCACCGGCTACGGCTACTCGCTCTGGGAGTTCCAGGTCTTCGGCACGGTGGACACGAGCGCAAGCACCCCGCCGCTGCTCTCCGGGCCGACCCGGCCTCCGGCGACCACCGGCCAGTTCGCGCTGAACGCGCCGGCCGACGCGGCCATGGTCACCACCACCCGCCGTCCGGCCCTGTCCTGGGCGGCGGTCGGTGGCGCGGTCCGCTACCAGGTCTGGATCAACGTGAGCCGGACCGACTACGACTTCGCGGCGACCGGCAACCTGATCGACCTCTACACGAAGGTCGCCGAGCCGACCGGCACGTCCTACACGCCGAGCTGGGACCTGGCCGACCGGTGGACCTACAAGTGGTATGTGGTGGCGGTGCCGGGCTCGGGCGCGACCAGCACCTCGGCGATCCGCCGCTTCAGCGTCTACGTGCCGACCCTGGAGACGGTCGCCGACGGGATCAACATCGTCGCCGGGGCCCGCGATCTCGACCGCAACGGCACGATCTCGCCGTATGAGGACTGGCGCCAGCCGGTCGAGACGCGGGTCAACGACCTCATGGGCCGGATGACGGCCGAGGAGAAGGCCTACCAGATGTTCTACAACGCGCAGGCCTTCCCGCGCTCGGGCTGGCACTTCGGCCCGGCCGGCGCGCAGGACCTGCACAACACCCTGCTGGCTTCGGCCGGCACCCGGCTGGGCATCCCGTTCGTCTCGGCCGGCGACACGATCCACGGCTACCAGACCACGTACCCGACCCAGAGCGCCCTGGCCGCGGCGAAGGACTACGCGCTCGACTACAAGCTCGGCGACATGCAGCGCCGGGAGCAACTCGAGGTCGGCACCCGCGGGGTGCTCGGCCCGCTCGCCGAGGTCGGCACGAAGGTGCTCTACCCGCGCATCCAGGAGGGCAACGGCGAGAACGCTGTTGTCGCCGCGGCACAGGTGCGGGCGCTGGTGGCCGGGTTGCAGGGTGGGCCCGAGCTCAACCCGCGCTCGGTGCTCGCGACCGTCAAGCACTGGCCGGGCGAGGGCGCCGGCGGCGAGGCCCTGATCGTCTACGACGGGGTCACGATCAAATACCACATGATCCCGTTCCGGGCCGCGATGGAGGCGGGTGCGGTCAACATCATGCCTGGGTACGCCGGTTCGTCCCTACTGGACCCCGGTGGCCCTGGTGCCGGTGACAGCGCGCCGATTCTCGCGTACCTCCGGCAGAATCTGGGTTATCAAGGTCTGATCACGACCGACTGGCTGCCCTCGGGCTCCTGGATCGGCGCGGCGAAGGCCGGCTCCGACGTGATGGGCGGCGCCGACCCCGGCGCGGTCGGCTTCACCATCGCGGGCTTCACGGCCGGCGTGCCGGCGGCCCGGATCGACGACGCCGTCCGCCGGGTGCTGCGGATCAAGTTCCAGCTCGGCCTCTTCGAGAACCCCTACGGCGATCCCGCCAACGGTCCCTACCGGATGCACACGCCGGCCTACACCGCGCTGGCCAACCAGGCCTCACGCGAGGCGATGACCCTGCTCAAGAACGACGGCGCGGTGCTGCCGCTTCGGCTGAACGCCGGGGACACCGTCGTGGTCGCCGGCCCGCGGGCCACCGACACCTCCGCCTGCTGCATCTGGACGAGCTACTTCCACCAGGAGTACGGGTCGCAGACGATGCTCCAGGCCATCCAGGCCCGGGGTGCGCAGGCCGGGGTCAACGTGGTCAGCGGTGACGCGCCGTCACCCAAGGTGGCGATCGTCGCGGTCGGCGAGGGCTCCTACACGCACGCGACCCAGTGGGTGAAGGAGCAGCCCTACCTGCCGCCGGACCAGGTGGCGCTGATCCAGAACTTCCGCGCCCGGGGCATCCCGGTGGT
Source organism: Asanoa ferruginea (assembly GCF_003387075.1). NCBI lineage: Bacteria > Bacillati > Actinomycetota > Actinomycetes > Micromonosporales > Micromonosporaceae > Asanoa > Asanoa ferruginea. The sequence continues at coordinate 6,738,669 of NZ_QUMQ01000001.1, read as the reverse complement.
GGTCGCACTGGTCATGCCGCGCCCCTACGTGATCACCGACTGGCACGACCAGGCCAACGCGATCGTCGTCACCTACCGCGGCGGCGAGGAGATGGGTCCGGCCCTGGCCAGCCTGCTCTTCGGTGACTACGCACCAACGGGCAAGCTGCCCTGGCAGTTGCCGCGCAGCCTGGCCGACGTGCTGCGACCCGGCGGCACGGATGTGCTGGCCGACGCCACCGAGGCCTGGGACCTGCCCTACGACCTGGGCGCCACCGCGGCACAGCGCACGACGCTGCGGTCCCAGATCGACGCCGGCCAGCAGCCGACGCCGACGGGTAACCCGCTCTACCAGTACGGAGCCGGAAGGAGCGGCTTCTAGGGCTTCTTCGTTTCCGTGATCGCGAGATTGTGGCCGTCAGGGTCGCGGAAGAAGCTCATCCACAGCTCGCCCTGATCGTCGCGGTGCACCACATGCGGCTCGTCGAGGAACCTGACCCCTTCCTCGACGAGCCGCTCCCGCTCGGCGACGAGGTCGACGACGTCGAAGTAGAGCGTCACCCGGCTGGCGAACGCCTCGGACTCGGGCACGCCGAGGTAGAGCCGGACGTCGCCGCTCTGGAAGAACGCCATCGACTGGCCCGGCACGTCGAACAGGAACGGCACCCCGAGCACATCCCGGTAGAACCGCACGGACCGCTCGAGATCGCTGACACTGACGTGGATCTGCGAAACCGCACCGACAGTCATGTGCCCAGCTCACCAGCCACACCGGACGCGCGCAAGCGCTCAGTGCAGCGACCCGCTGCGCTTGTTCGCCGGGTCGCCCGCCAGGCAGGTGACACCGCGGTCGCCCGCCCCCCAGGCGAGGATGTCGGGATAGAGGTAGTTGATCTCGATGTGCTCGTCGTCGACGAAGCCGGGCGCGTAGTCCTCGAACGCGTCGAAACATTGCGGTGAGATCTCCTGGTCGATCTCGTCCAGGTGCGGATACTCCGACCACTCCCGCATCCGCAGCGTCGCGAACACCTCGGCCTCGTGTGGCTGAGCACAGTCGACGACCATCACCTTGCCGATCAGGGCGCGGTCGTTGAACTCGTTGACACACTGGCCGCGGCTCAGTTCGATGACCTCGGCCCGGTCGCGGTCGGCCTTGATCTCGTCTTCGCCGTGCCAGAACAGGAACCCGCACCCGAGCAGGACGACGCCGACAAGCACGCCGAGGGCCACCCGCGCCGAGCTGACCGACGGGCCGCTCACCAGGTCGTCGCCGTCGGCGTTGCCGCCACGCCGCCAGCGGGCCAGACCGCGACGCGGCGGCGGGGTGGGGTCGAACATGCTCGGTGTCGGATCGCTCACGAGCGCCGACCCTAGGCGCCCCCGACGGCTAGTGGATCATCTAAATAGATCAACAATGCGGCCGGGGCGACAACCGATCGGTCAACGGTGCGATTTCCCGCACTCCGCCGCAAACCGGCCGTGGAGGTCCCGGCGGATCTCCCGGTGCGGTCCTGGGCCGTTAGCATCCTTGCGGTTACCGGGGAGGGTGGACACATGCGGCCGGAGATTCCCTATCGCGTGATCGGGCGATTGGGCACCTGCGACATCGGCACGGTCTGGCTGGCCGTCGACGACTTCGAGCATCAGGTCACCGTCGCGGTGCTCAACGAGGCGGTCGCCGCCGACCAGCAATGGCGAGACGCCTTCGCCGCCAGCACCACCGTGTCGACCGAGCCCGAGCAGCGCACCGGGTTTCTCCAGGCCGACTTCACCACGACCGAGCCGTGGGTGGCCTACCCGGGCGAGCAGGACCCGGGCGCCGAGCGCGTGTTCATCGCGCTCGGCCGCGACTACCGGTCCGACGCGCCGAAGGAGGTCTCCTACGACGACGAGCCGCCGGAGATCACCAGCCCGGCTCCCTACCAGGTCGAGCCGGCCACGCCGTTCGACGCCGGGCCCGACCCGTTCTCCTCGCCGGGCCGGCGGATCGTGCCGTCGACCCCGAAGAAGCGCCGGCCGCGCGGGCTGCTGGTGGGCATCGCCGTCGGCGTGGTCCTCCTGCTGGCCGCCGGCGGTGTCGTGTTCGCGGTCGTCAACGGCGGCGGCGGCGATCCCGACCCGACGCCCAGCACGGGCGGCACGGTCGCCGCGTCGCAGCCGACGACCGAGCCCGTGCACCCGGGCCTCGAACCGCCGCGGCCGGGCGACTGGCCCAACAAGTGGCCGGTGTTCGGGCCGACCAACCCGGTCCGTCCGGTCAACCTCGACGGTCTCGGCTTCACGCTGACCCTGCCCGCCCGCTGGGAGTGCGTCGCGGCCGCGGTCAGCCCGGGCAACGCCCGTTACAACTGTGGCCGCAACACCGACAACGGGCAGATCGGCGGCGAGCTCACCGTTCGCGCCTGCACCCCGGTGTGCGACGAGGCGCATCGCGACGAACTCCGCAAGGTCGAGGAGGCGTGGGGCGCCCAGTGGCGCTACGCCGGCGCCAACGCGACGCTCGCCGAGACGCTGACCCTCGACGGCGCCGACCGCTACGGGCTCGTCGTCATCGGCTACTGGGCCAGCACCCCGGGCAGCGCCATCGACCGGCAGCTCGTCCTGCGGATGACCGCGCCGCCCAACTGGGTCGACGACATCCGGCGGGTCGCCAACGGCGTACGCGATTCGACGAAGTTCTGACCGGTGCCATCGGGGCATCGACCCCTGTGGCAGACTCGCTCCGCGCGAGGCAGGCTCGCGTTCCACGGGGCTCGGGAGTTCGTCATGCCGTCCGGCACTTCGCAGGCGCACGTCGCGGCGCCGGCCGGCGAGCAGGCCGACGACCTGCGGGCCTGGCTGCGCGATCCCTGGCCGCCACTCGCGATCGGCCTGCTCGTGGCCACTGTCGCGGTCGGCCCGATCGCGCTGTTGCCGGCCGACAGCCCGATCTACTCCGGCATCGCCAACCTGCGCCCGACCGTCCACACCTACACGGTCGGGGTGGCGGCCGCGGTCGCCGTGTTCGCCTGGCGCGCGCCCCGCGCTGTCGGCCGCGCGCTGCTGCTGTTCGCCCCCTTCGTGGTCTGGCTGGCCGCGCTCGGCCTGTGGGCCTGGCCGCGGTCCGCGCTGACCGTCTCCGGGCTGATCGCCTTCGTCATGGGCATCGCCGCGTTCGCGGTCGGCGCGGCGGCCGGCCGGCTGCGCGCACCGCTGTGCTGGGCCCTCGCCGGCGTCGCCTGGCTGCAACTGCTCGCGGTCGGGCTCGCCGCGGTCGGCCTCCCGCTGCGCCGGGTCGAGGGCGCGCAGGCCCTCGACGTGCTCGGCCGCGCGACCGGCCTGACCGCACACCCCGGCGAGCTGTCCAAAGTGCTGTTCTTCTGCGGCCTGGCGGTCCTCGCCCTGCCGCAGCACAGCCGCTGGCAACGGTGGGCGACCTGGCTGACGCTCGGCGCGGTGTTCGTCGGCGTCTGGCTCACCCAGAGCCGCACCGTGCTGGTCGCCGTGGTGGCGCTGGTCGCCGGCTGCGTGCTGCTGGAGTCGATCGCCGCCGGCCGCTGGCAGCGACGCCAACTCGCCGTGGTCGGCATGACCGCGGCCCTGGGCGCGCTGTCGTTGCCCTGGTTGATCGCTCGCTTCGCCTCGGATCCGGGCGGCGGTGCCCGCGGCCACGTCGCCGCCGTCGCGTTCGACGCGATCGGCGACCACCCGTGGGCCGGCGTCGGCCCCAACGGCTACGTCGACGTGGTCGGCGAGACCGACCGGCTCACCCAGACCGGCGTGCCCGTGCACAACATGTTCCTGCTCACCGCGGCCGAGACCGGCATCGCCGGCGCGCTGCTGTTCTGGGCGCCGGTGTGTGCGGTGCTCGTGCTGGCCGCGGTCCGGGCCTGGCGAAGTCGCGGCGCCGACCTGCCGGCGCGGGTGCTGGTCAGCGCGACCCCCGGCATCCTGCTGATCGGGATGACCGGGTGGGGCCTGATGCAGGGGCCCTACCTGCTGCTGTTCCTGCTCGTGGTGGGCTTCTTCGGCGGCTGGCTGCGCTCCGATGACCGCTGACACCGCGCGCCGCCCGTCGCTGACGGTCGCGTCCGGACTGCTCGGCCTCTCCAGCATCGCCAGCCGGCTGACCACCCTGGTGGTGATGGCGCTGCTGGCCCGCGGCGCCGGTGCCGAGGCGGTCGGCTACTACGGCCTGGCCACGCTCAGCGCCTCGTTCACCGCGGCCGCGCTCTCCTTCGGCCTGGTCACCCACCTCACCCGCGAGGCCGCCGCCGGTCAGATCGCGCCCGACGAGGTGGCCCGACTGCACGCCGGCCGGTTGGCCCTGCTCGGCCTCGCCGTGCTGGCCGCGTGGCCGATCACCAGCGTCGCCGTCTCCCCCGCCCTGCGCGGCGCGTTCCTGTTGTTCTTCGCGGCGAGCCTGCTCGAGCAGTGGAACGAGACAGGCTGGGTGCTGGTCCGCGGCACCCGCCGGGCCTGGCGGGAGGCCGCCGTCAACGGGGGTACCGGAGCCCTGCTGGTCGCCGCCTGCGCGGTCGCCGCCACCCGGGGCGGGCTCACCCTGGACCGCGCCGCCGTGCTGGTGTTGGCCGCCGCCGGGCTGCGTTCGGTGGTGGCGCTGCTGGCGACCGGCGCCTGGCGGGTCCGCCCGGCCCGGGTCGACGTGCGGACGCGGCTGCGCGCCTCGCTGCCCTACTTCGCCGCCGACCTGCTCGGGCTCATCTACTTCCGGGGCGACGTGTTCGTGCTCGCCCTGTTCGTCACCGCGGCCGAGGTCGGCTCCTACGTCTCGGCCGCCAGCATCGTCGGGCCCGCGGTGCAGGTCGCCGCCTCGATGGGCGTGGGCGCGCTGGCGTACGCGGCACGCCGGGGCCTGGCCGGCGACGCCGCCGAGCCGCTCACCATCTACCGATTCTTCCGGCTTGCCGGAAACCTCGCCGCCGGCGCGCTGTTCATCGCCCTCCCCCTCGGCGTGACCATCCTGTTCGGATCGGCGCCCGACGTCGTCGCGCTCAGCGCGGTGCTCGGCCTGTTCCTGGCGCTGCGGTTCGCCAACTACGGCCTGTCGGCGATCCTGCTCGCCGAAGGACGCGCCGGTGGCCGGCTGCTCGTGCTGGTCTACAGCATCGGCGGCAACCTGCTGCTCAACCTGCTCCTCGACGGCCGCTACGGCTCGGCCGGCGCGGCCTGGTCCACCGTGCTCACCGAGCTGATCGTGGCGACGTCGATGCTCTGGTTCATCCGCGACCGCGGCCTGGTCCGCCCGGTGCTGGCCGGTGTCGGCATGGTCGCCGCCGCGGCGGCGGTGCTGGTCGGTGTCGGCAGGTTCGGGCAGACACCGGCGGTGCTGGCGACCGGCGCTCTGCTCTTGGTGCTGGCCGCCGGGCAGGCACTGCGCGGGCGCGGTGCCCGCATCCTCACTCCCGCGGAGGTGCGATGAGGATCGGCATCGCCGGTTGGTTCGGCTCCGACAACCTCGGCGACGAACTGCTGCTGCACGCGTTGATGGGCAGCGCACGCGCGGCCGCACCCGCCGCGAGCTTCGTCGTGCTCTGCCCCGAACCGGCGCGGGTGACGGCCCTGCACGGCGTCGACGCGATCCACCTGCCGACACTGCGCGCGAAGGGCTCCGCCAACCGGCAGGGCGTGGTGACCCGCGCCCTGCGCGGGTGTGACCTGCTGCTACTCGGCCCGGGCACGGTCTTCCAGGAGCGCTCCCCCAATCTGCCGTGGCCGGGCACGCTGCCGATGTTCGCCCGGATCGTCGCGATGGCCCGGCTCGCCGGCACACCGGTCGCCGTGGCGGGTGCCGGGGTGCGCGAGGGCGGCACGGTCGCCGGCCGCCGCCTGCTCCGGGTGATCGGCGCGGGCTGCGCCTCGGTCGGGGTCCGCGACGCGCGCAGCGCCGGCTACTTCGGCCGGTCGGCACGGGTGATCGGCGACCTCGCCTACACGCTGGCCCTTCCGGACCGGCCTGCGGTCACCGGCGACCGGTTCGCGGTCTCGATGCGCCCGCTCGCCCCGGCCGTCGAAGGGCCGCTGCTGGCCGCGCTCTCGGGCGCGACCGGCGCGCTCGCCACCGACGGCTGGTCCGGGGCGTTCCTGCCGATGGCGTACGGGCGGGGCGCGCAGGGCGAGGACGACGCCGTGCACGCCCGCGCGCTGCCCGACCTCGCCGACGCGGTGGCCAACCCGCTGGAGGGTGGCGGTCCGTTCGGGCCCGCCCTCGACGACTGGCTGCGCCGGCTCGGTGCGCACCGACTGGTGCTCGGCGTGCGCCTGCACGCGGTGCTGCTCGCGGTCGCGATGGGCGTGCCGACGGTGGCGATCGCCTACGAGCGGAAGGTCCACGACGCGTTCGTCGACCTCGGCCTCGAGCGCTACGTCGTCGGCACCGGCGTCGACGCGGGCACCCTGCACCGCACGGCCCGCGCCGCCGTCGACGACGCGGACACGTTCGCGGTGGCGGCGAAGCGGCTCGCCGAGCAGGGCGCGGTCGCGAAGGCGTTCGTCGCCGGGGTGGTGGCCGGGTGAGGGTGCTGCTGCTGTCGCCGTTCGCGCCACACCTCGACCACGACCACGCGGCCGTCGACACGGTGGTCAAGCTCGTGCCCCGGCTGGCGGCGAAGACCGACCTGTTCGTCTACTCGCCGCAGGTGACGCGGGCCGCCGAGCACCAGGGCTACACGCTGTTGCCCGGCGCGACGCCTTCGGGCCGGGCCACCGACCGGCTGGGCGCGAAGCCCGGCTGGCTGCGGCAGGCCTGGCCCCGGCAGGCCACCCGCGACGTGATCGGGCTGATCGCCCGGCTGCGGCCGGACGTGGTGCACGCCGAATACCTGCAAACCGCCGAGGTGGTCGGGCGGGTGCCGCATACCGTGCTGGGGCTGCACGACATCACCACCGACGTGATGGCCGAGTCGGTCCGGGCGGCGTCCGGCCCGGCCCGCGCCTACCGGCTGGCCGAGCTGGCCAGGACCCGGCGGTTCGAGCGCGCGGCGATCCGCGCGGCCGGCGCCGTGGTCACCCTCTCGCCCACCGACCGCGACACGGTCGCGGCCGACAACCCGCGGGTGGTGCTCGCCCCGCCCGGCATCGACGTGCCGGCTGAGCCGTGGCGCCCGCCGGTCCCGGATGCGCCGCCCCGGCTGGTGTTCTGCGGTGCGATGTGGCGGCGGGCCAACGCGCTGGTCGCCGCGCACCTGGTCGAGCGGGTCATGCCGCTGGTCTGGCTCGCCCACCCGGCGGCGGAGCTGCGGATCGTCGGGGCCCGGCCCAGCCCGGCGGTGACGGCGCTGGCCGGCCCGCGGGTGACCGTCACCGGCACCGTGCCGGACCTGGCAGCCGAACTGCGCGCCTCGCACGCCGCGCTGGTGCCATCGGTCCTGGGCGGTGGGGTCCTGCTCAAGGTGTTGCACGCGATGGCGCTCGGGCTGCCGGTGATCACCTCGCCGGCGCCGGCCGCGGCGGTCGGCGGCCCGCTCTACGTCGGCGCCACCGCGGACGAACTCGCCGCACACGTCGACGCCGTGCTCACCGATCCGCCGGGTGCCGCCATCCGGGGTGCCGCCGGGCGCGCGCACGTGGCCGCGCGGTTCCGTTGGGACGACACGGTCGCCGGCTATCTCGACGCCTACGCCACGGCGGCCGGGCGATGAGGGTCGCCGCGCTGGTCGTCGCGCACAACTCGGCCCGCGACCTGCCGGCAAGCCTGGGCAGCCTGGCTGGCCTGCCGCTGGACCGGATCGTGGTCGCCGACAACGCGTCCACCGACGACAGTGCCGCGGTGGCGGCGTGCTACACGCCGCACGTGCTGCGCCGGGCCAACGACGGCTTCGGCGCCGGCGTCAACGCGGCGGCCGCGAGCGCACCCGATGCCGACGCCTACCTGCTGTTCAACCCGGACGCCCGGATCGCGCCCGACGACTTCGCGACGCTGGTCGCGGCGCTCGACGGCGGTTTCGGCGCGGTGGCGCCGCGGATGCGCTACCCCGACGGCGGTTTCGGTGTGTCGGGCGGGTCGGCGCCGTCGATGACGAAGGAGTGGATCGCGGCGCTGCGCCTCGACGAGGCCGTGCCCGCGGGCGTCAAGCGGCGGCTGGCCGGGTCGGCGACACTACGCCGGGCGGTGCCGATGCTCTCCTACCTCGACGTCGCGCCGAGCGCGGAAACCCGCACGGTCGACTGGGTATCCGGGTTCTGCATGCTGGTCCGTGGCGCGGCGTTCCGCGCGGTCGGCGGCTTCGACGAGCGCTTCTTCCTCTACTTCGAAGACGTCGACCTGTGCGTCCGGCTGCGCGCGGCCGGGTGGCCGGTCGGCGCCGTCGGCGGCAGCGTCGCCGATCACCGGGAGAGCACCAGCACGGCCGCGGTCGGCAAGCGACGCGTCTACCGCGACGGCATGACCGTCTACTTCGGACTGCACGGCGGCCGGACCGAGCGGCTGGCCGCCCGCGCCCTGCGGAGGTTCCCCGGATGAAGATCCTGTTCGTCGCGCCCTGGATTCCGGCCGGCGTGCGGCCGCGCAGCCACACCATCCTCGAGTTGCTGGCCGAGGAGCACGAGGTGCGCTTCCTCGGCCTGGTGCACGACGCCGCCGAGGTCGCGCTCGCCGGCAAACTGCCGGTCGCCGACCCCGTGCTGGTCGCGAACCCCCGGTGGGCCCGGCTCGCCCGCAGCGCGCGGTCGCTGGTCGCCGGCCAGTCGCTACAGACCGGGTACGCGGACCCGCGGGGCCTGCGAGCGGCGCTGCACAGCACGTTGGCGGACTGGCGGCCGGACGCCGTGCACCTCAACGTGTTCCGCACCGCACACCTGGTAGAGGCGTGTGGCGACACCCCGGTGGTGATCGACCTCGACGAGTTCCGCAGTGAGTACTACGCCCAACTCGCCGCGACCGGCCCGAATCCGCTCTGGCGCGGGCTCGGCCGGGTCGAACAGCGCCGGATGCGGGCGCGCGAGGACGACCTGGTCGACCGTCGGGTGCCGATCATCGTCTCCGCGCCCGGCGACGACCGTCCCGGCACCTACGTCGTGCGCAGCCCCTGCGACTTCCCGCGCCGGGCGGCCGAGCCGGACGGTTCGCCGGAGGTGCTCTTCGTCGGGCGGCTCAGCTACGAGGCCAACGTCGTCGGGCTGCGCTGGTTCCTCGACGAGTGCTGGCCCGGCATCCGGGCGGCGGTGCCCGACGCGCGGCTGACCATCGTCGGCTCCGAGCCGCCCGCCTCGATCATGGCGCGGGCCGGCGACGGGGTCACCGTGCACGCCGACGTGCCCGACGTCGAGCCCTACTACGCCCGCGCGACGGTCGCGATCGCGCCGATCTTCCGCGGCACCGGCGTGCAGCTCAAGCTGATCCAGGCCCTGTCGGCCGGGGTGCCGACGGTGACCACGCCGACCGTCGCCGACCGGGCCGGCGTGCGCGACGGCGAACACGTGCGGGTCGCGCAGACGCCGGCCGGCTGGGTCGCCGCGGTGGCCGAGGTGCTGACCACGCCGGCGCTGGCCAGGCACCTCGCCGACGCGGGTCGCGAGTGGGTGGTCGCGCACCACGGCCGGGCCGCGGTGCGGGCCCAGCTCGCCGTGCCTTATTCCACACTGTCCGGGCCCGGTTCCCGCCCCGCCCCGTCATCGCATACATTGACGTGATGTCCGGCGGGGTGGCGCTTTTGTTGCGGCGCGCCGGTTTCGGCCCGACCGCAGCCGAGCTGGCCGCGGCGAAAGGCGCCGGCTACGAGGCGACGGTGAAGGCCCTGTTCCAACCGGCCGCGCCCGATGTCGGTGCGTCCGCGACCCCGATACCGTCGCTGCCCCGCGACCCCTACAGCGGGCTGACCAACCCGTCGGCGCAGCAGCGGGCGCGCGCCGACCGGGCCCGCGAGGAGCAGACCGCGCAGCTCACCCGCTGGTGGCTCGACCGGCTCACCGCCGCCGACCACCAGGCGCGGGAGAAGCTGATCTGGTTCTGGCACGGGCACTGGGCCACCTCGATCCGCAAGGTGATCCGCCCGACGCTGATGCTGCGCCAGCACCGCACGTTGCGGGAAAGCGAAGACTTCCGGGCCATGGCACACGCGATGGTCCGCGACCCGGCGCTGATCTACTGGCTCGACGGGCAGCTCAACGACCGGCAGGCGGCCAACGAAAACCTGGGCCGCGAGCTGATGGAGCTGTTCCTGCTGGGCATCGGCAGCTACACCGAGCGTGACGTCAAAGAGGCCGGCCGGGCGCTCACCGGCTGGAAGATCGAATACGACGACGTCCGGGCCCGCCTGTCGAGCACCGCGCACGACCCCCGCCGCAAGACGATCCTCGGCGTGAGCCGGGCGTTCGACGCCGACTCGCTGGTCGACTTCCTGCTCGGCCGCGACGAGTGCCCGCGGTTCATCGCGGCCCGGCTTTGGCATCGCTACGGCGCCTCCGAGGAGCCGATCCCGGCCGCGACGAGTGCGGCGGTGGCGGCGAAGTTCCCTGACCCGGCCGCGATGCTGGCCGCGCTCTTCCTCGACGACGCGTTCCAGGCCAGCGCCGGCAAGCAGGTCAAACAGCCGGTCGAGTGGCTCGTCGGCGCGGCCCGACAGCTCGGTCTGCGGCCCGGCAACTGGGACGAGGAGACGCTGCAGAAGGTGCTCTACAGCCTCGACCGCCTCGGCCAGGTGCCGTTCGCGCCGCCCAGCGTCGGGGGTTGGCCTTCCGGCGGATCGTGGCTCACGCCCGGCACCGCCCAGGTGCGGGTCGGCGTCGCCGACCGGCTCGCGAGCATGGTGCAGGTCGGCGCGCTGACGCCGGAGTCGCTGGCCGGCCTGCTCGGCGTCGAGACCTGGACCGACCGCACCTACACGGCGCTCAAGGGCGTGAGCGACGTCCGCCGGCTGCTGACGCTGGGGCTGGTCAGCCCGGAATACCTGGTGACGTGATGGCCCGCCTACCCCGCCTTCCGCGGCTACCCCAGCGGCTTCCCGGGCCGGACGACCCGTTGCTCGACTCGATGAGCCGGCGCCGCTTCCTGCGTGCGTCCGGCGTGATCGGCGCCAGCGCGCTCGCCGCCGGCGCCGCCGGCTTCGGCATCGGCGAACTGCTGTCCACGTCGACGCCGGCCAGCCGGGAGGAGGCCAAGACCCGGTCCAAGCTGGTCGTCGTCACGCTCTACGGCGGCAACGACGGGCTCAACACCGTCATCCCCTACGCCGACCCGGCCTACTACAAGGCCCGCCCGGAGCTGGCCTACAAACCGGAGCGGGTGCTGCCGCTCGACACCGCGCTGGCGCTCAACCCGATGCTGCCCAGCCTGCACCGGCTCTGGCAGAGCAAGCGGCTCGCGGTCGTCGCCGGCGTCGGCTACGCCCGGCCGGACCGCAGCCACTTCCGGTCGATGGACATCTGGCAGACCGCCAACCCGCTGCGCCCGGTCCGCACCGGGTGGGTCGGGCGCTGGCTCGACGGCACGGCCGCGCCGGTCGAGGCCGCGGTCAGCTTCGAATCGGTGTTGCCGCCCCTGCTGGTCGGCGAAACCCGCTCCGGCGCGTGCATCAGCGTCGGCGGGCTCACGCTGCCGTCCGGGCTGACCAGCGGCATGATCGGCGCACTCGGGCAACCCCAGGCCGGCGAGTCGGCCTTGCAGGCGCGTGCCGCCGTCTCCTACGCCGATCTGGTCAAGATGGACACCATGGTCCGCGACGCGTCGTCGTCGAGCAGTTCCCCGACGGCGGAGGCCGAGCACCTGCCGGGCACCGCGACCGGCGGCGCGAGCTCGCTGGGCGCGCAGCTCGCGTTGGTCGCCCGCTGCGTCGAGGCCGGCGTGCCGACCTCGGTCTACTCGGTCAGCCTCGGCGGTTTCGACACGCACGCCGAGGAGCGGGCCGGGCACGAGATGCTGCTGCGCGAGCTCGACACGGCGCTGGCGTCGTTCGTCGACCGGATGGCCGCGTCACCGGCGGGCCAGAAGGTCTCGGTCCTGGTCTACAGCGAGTTCGGTCGGCGGGTGCGGGCCAACGCCTCCGACGGCACCGACCACGGCACGGCCGGGCCGGTGTTCGTGCTCGGCCCGCAGGTGGCCGGCGGCCTTTACGGTGAGCAGCCCAGCCTCAAGGATCTCGACGACGGAGATCTGAAGTGGACGACGGATTTCCGCGACGTGCTGGGCTCGGCGCTGGCCACGGTGCTCGCCGCCGAGCCGGCCCGCTATCTCGACGGCTACCAGCCCACGCTGCTGCCGATCTTTCCCGCGGCGTGACCGCCGCGGGTCAGCGACCGCCGCCCCGGAACACCTCGCCGACGGTGCGGAGCATCACCTTGGCGTCGAGCCAGAGCGACCAGTTTTCGATGTAGTAGTTGTCGAACCTGGCCCGGTCGGAGATCGGCACGTCGCCGCGTAGGCCGCTGACCTGCGCCAGGCCGGTCAGGCCGGCCGGGACCCGGTGGCGCATCGCGTATTCCGGGTGCTCCGCGGAGAACTTGGCCACGAAGTGCGGGCGCTCCGGGCGCGGGCCGACGACGGTCATGTCGCCGCGCAGGATGTTCCAGAGCTGGGGCAGTTCGTCGAGGGAGGTGCGGCGCAGGAAGCGGCCGACCGGGCCGACCCGTTGGTCGCCCGCGATCGACCAGGTCGTCTGCGACTCGGCGTCGTCGGCGGGGCGCATCGAGCGGAACTTGAGCACTTCGAAGGTGTGGCCGCGGTGGCCGATGCGCTCCTGCCGGAACAGCACTCCGCGGCCACCCTCGGCGAAGACCGCGATCGCGCACACCAGCATCAGCGGGCTGAGCAGGATCAGCCCGATCACCGCGACCACGATGTCGGAACCGCGCTTGACCCACCACCGCGGGCCGGACAGCGTGGTGTGCCGGACGTGCACGACCGGGATCGCGCCGATGTGGTCGGCCATGCCGCCGCCCTGCGAGCGCGAACCCCACAACCGCGGCACCGCCCACAGGTCGCAGGCCGACGCGGCCGGCTGGCGCAGGATCTCCATCAGCGTCGCCTCAGGACACTCCGGGTGGGCCAGGATCAGCACGTCACACTCGGCGAGCCTGATCGCGGTCTCCAGGCCGTCGAGGGTGCCGAGCAGCGGCGGCCCACCGGGCCGGGGCCGCTCGTCGACGTGGCCGGCGAACCGCAGGCCGTAGCGCGGGTCGCGGCGCAACAGGCGGGCCAGCTCGACGGCGATCGGACCACTGCCGACGATGACCGTGTTGTGCTCGACCCAGCGCCGCCGCCGGGCCAGCACGGTCAGCACCCGCGAGACGACCCGGCCGGCCAGCACCAGCGCGGCCGCCAGCGCGAGCCCGCGGACGAAGCCGGTCACGTAGTAGACCGACTCGTGCCGCAGTGCCGCGACGATCGCGACCACCGCGCCACTGGCCAGGAGGCGACCGATCAGGATCGGCAGCTCGTCGAGGATGCTGATGTGCCGCCGGGCCGAGTAGAGCCCGCCGACCGCGAAGAAGAGGATGGTCAGCGCCGCGAAGGTCAGCGTGCCGCGCCAGTATTGGACCGTCCAGAGCAACGGCGCCAGCAACAGGGCGAGGTCGACGGGTGCTGTGAGCATCCAGGCCCGCAGCGCCCGGGTGCGGGTCGAGGCGGCCGAGCCGACATAGGGCAGCACCGCCGTCGAGACCGCGGAGTCCCACGGCTCCGCGTCCGTCCTGGGCTCACTGGCCGGGCGCGGTGCCGGCACCCGCGGCGTGGCCCCCGTCTCGACGGCAGGGTCGAGCCCCGGCGGCGAGTGCGTTTCCATCCCGCGTACCCCCGTCTGATCGTCTGTTATTTGGCGTTGGCCAGGATGTCTCGCACCGAGTCGCGCCGCACGGCGTCGTAGAGCGGCTTCGCCTTTGCCGGGTCGGCGAACACGACGCTCTCGCTGCCGACCATGCCGGTGCCCTTCGTGGGCGTGGTCAGGAAGGTCAGGTTGCCGCTGCGCAGGTGGCGCAGCTGCGGCGCGAGGTCGACGATGGACATGGTCTTGTCGACCGCCACCGCGTTGGCGGTCGCCTTGAGGAAGCTGTTGAGCTTGCCCGGGTTGGTCAGCAGACCACCTGACGCCGCCTTGTCGAGGATCGCCCTGATCACGTCCTGCTGGTGGCGGATCCGGCCGAAGTCACCGTCGACGAGTTGCTTGCGCTGCCGCGCGAAGTCGAGCGCGACCGTGCCGTCCATGTGCATCGTGCCCTTGGTGAACTTGCGGTAGGGCGGGTGGTGCGAGGTGAAGTTCTGGTCGACGTTGACGTCGATGCCGTCGAGCGCGTCGACGATCTCCTGGAAGCCGGCGAAGTCGATCAGCGTCACGTGGTCGATGCGAACCTTGGTGAACTCTTCGACGCTCTGCACCATCAGCGGCAGCCCGCCCCACGCGAACGAGGCGTTGATCTTCGCGTCGCGGTTGCCGTGCTGCCCGTTCTTCGATTTGGGCACGTGCACCCAGGTGTCGCGGGGGATCGAGATCAGCTGCGCGCTGGACCGGTCGGCCGGCAGGTGCAGCAGGATGATCGTGTCGCTGCGGGAGCCCTCGGTGTTGTCGGGATCGCGCGAGTCGCTGCCGAGCAGCAGGATGTTCATCGCGTCGGCGACGACCTTCTCGGGCCGCTGCTGGGTCGGCACCTCGGTGAACGCGTCGACCTTGTCGATGCTCTTCTCGACACCGCGCACGTAGAGCGTGGCGGCCAGTGCTCCGCCACCGGCGAGGACGACCAGCACCAGGCCGGTGATCAGCAGAAACAGCCGAAGTTTGCGGCGCTTGCGCTTCTGCGGGGACGGTGGATCAGACGCGGGCGGGGTGGTTTGCGTCTGATCGGCGTCGATGAGTTCCGGTCCAGCCATGGGGCTGATCGTACGCAGAGATGTGAAACCGTATCGCCCTGGATTGCCCCGTCCATAGTGAACCGCGCCACGTCAGTCGCAGCGGCTACCGAGGCGCGCTTCGGCCGCGCCGACGACCACGCCCGTGGGCTCGGCCGCGACCGTCGCGGATGGAGCGACGGTGGGCGTCGGCGACGCGGACGGGGTCGGTTTGGGGGTCGGTTTCGGGGAGACCTTCTTCTTTTCGGGTACGCCGGTGCCACCGCCGCCGAGGCGTACCCCTGGAGTCTGGGTCTTGCCCGGTGACATGGTGATGCCGGTCGCGGTGACCGACCGGCCGCGCACGTCGGTGACCCGGATGCTGAAGGGCCCGGAGCCGATCCCACTGTCGATCAGCCAGTAGTTGTAGTCCTCCTGGTGCGCGGCGCGGTAACTGCCGCCCGGGCCCTTGGCCTCGACCTTGCGCAGCGCGTTGCCGGTGTTGTCGACCAGGACGGCAAACCAGTAGGCCGACGCGCCCTCCTTGATCCGGAAGCTCATCGCCGGCGTCTTCGGGTTGGCCACCGTCGAGTAGCTGACCGGCACGATGCCCAGCACCGGGTCGGCGATCCGCTCGAACGCCTCGCGGCTCAGGTCGATATGCCCGGTCTCGCACGGTGGGCACTGGTCGACGACCTTGACCCGCACGCTGCCGTCGGGACCCTTGACATCGAGATAGCCACCGCACGCGGCGCCGCTGTCATACTCGGCCGGCGCGAGCGCCACCCACAGCCCGTCGGAGGGCGCGGTCGGGTAGGAGCAGTTGCCACCGATGTCGGTGTAGAAGGTGGCCTTTCCGCTGGTCGCACGCCCCGCCGCGCACGCCGACCCGGCACCTCGCAACGCGAACGCGCCCGTCAGAGCGGCGGCCAACGCGAGCGCGGCGCCGATCACCCACCAGCGCCGCAGCCATCCAAAGGTCACGGCGACCGATCCTGCCGCAATCCGGCGCCGCTGTCAGGTTGGGTTCAGCCACCGGCCGTCGCCCACCCGGCCCATTCCGCATGGTCATCCGGGCAGGGCGGCCGGCTCACCCCAGGTTTCGGGGTGAGCCGGCCGCCGCGCGTCAGTGCATGCCGACCGCGACCGGCAGCGCCTCGTCGGTCGCGTCGGGGGCCTTCTCGATGCGCTTGCGGGGCAGGAAGAACGCCGGGATCAGGCAGAGGGCCAACAGCACGACCGCGATCGTGTAGGTGTGCCCGAACGCGTCGGCCAGCGACGACTGACCCTGATCGAGCACCGCCGGCGCCACCTGGCTCGCGGGGACCTGGCCCTGCGTGACGGCGCTGTAGGCGGTGGCCTCCGGGCTGTTGAGCACCTGGTTGGTCAGGATCACCGACATCACCGCGGTGCCGATCGAGCCGGCGGTCTGCTGGATGATGTTCATCATCGTCGAGCCGCGCGCCACCTGCTGGTGGGTCAGCGACGCGAGGGCCGCCGACATGATCGGCATCATCGTCATGCCCATGCCGAGGCCGCTGACGAACAGCGCGCCGAGCAGCAGCACGTAGGACGAGTCGGCGGTGACCTGGGTGAACGCCGACATGCCGAGGGCGATCAGCACGATGCCCGGCAGGACCAGCTTGCCCGGCCCGATCCGGTCGGTGAGCCGGCCGGCCATCGGCATGGTCAGCATCGCGCCGAGGCCCTGCGGTGCGATCAGCAGGCCGGCGTGCAGGGTGGTCTCACCGCGTACCTGCAGGAAGTAGCTCGGCAGCAGCAGCATCGCGCCCATGAACGCGACCGTGAAGAGGCTCAGGGTGGTCGTCGAAATGGTCAGGTTGCGGTTCTTGAAGAGCCCGAGGTCGATCAGCGCGTGTTCCTTGCGCAGCGCGTGCAGCACGAAGGAGACCAGCAGCGCCAGGCCGATCAGGGCCGGGATCAGCACCTTGCCGGCCGCGACGGTGCCTTCACCGGGGACCGACGAGACGCCATAGAGGAACAGCGCGAGGCCGGGCGAGAGCAGCAGCATGCCGAGGAAGTCGAACGACTCCGACGGTTGCGGCTTGTCCTTGGGGAGGATCCGCAGCGAGAGCACGAAGGCGATGACGCCGATCGGCAGGTTGATCAGGAAGATCCAGTGCCAGCCCGCGGCCTCGATCAGCCAGCCACCGAGGATCGGGCCGCCGATGGGGCCGAGCAGCATCGGCACGCCGAGCACGGCCATTACCCGGCCGACCCGGTCGGGGCCGGCGGCGCGGGTCATGATGGTCATGCCGAGCGGCATCAGCATGCCGCCGCCGAGGCCCTGGAGTGCGCGGAAGACGATCAGCGGGCCGATGTCCCAGGCCACGCTGCACAGCACCGAACCACCGACGAACAGCGTCAGCGACAGCAGATAGAGCCGCTTGGTGCCGAAGCGGTCGGCGGCCCACCCGGTGATCGGGATGACGGTCGCGAGGGCCAGCGTGTAGGCCGTCATCGTCCACGCCACGGTCGCGTAGGTGGCGTTGAAGTCGCGCTGGAACGTCGGCAGCGCGACGCTGACGACGGTGATGTCGAGGATCGACATGATGGCGCCGAGCACGACGACGCCGGCTACTTTGAGCACACCACTATCGAGCTTGTCCGACCCAGCCGCGTCGGCGGCCTGCGTAGTCACGCGCGATCATCCCCCCAGGATCGATGCCCCCAATCGAGGCGAACCGATGGTCCCAGAACCCCGCGCGAGACCCGAAGTGATTTTCACGTTGCGTGGCGGTGCTCACGTTTTGCGCGCCGGCTGCATCCGCAATTGATCGGGTACGACCCCTTACTCGCCGTCATCAATACGACCGGAGGATGGAGTCCGGGTTGTCGCTTCCGACCGTTACTCTGTTGCGGTGACCGACAGTTTGCGGATCCGGCTCGATGTCACCGCCGACGTCGACGACGACGTGCTGGCCCGGATGACCGGCGACCTGCGCGACGAGTTGCTCGACCTCGACGTCGACTCGGTCGAGCGCCCATCCGGCGGCCCGGCACCAGACGGCACAAAGGCCGGCGAGGTGCTCACCGCCGGCGCCCTGCTGCTGGCCGTCGCACCGTCCGTGGTGGAGGGCGTGCTGGCGGTCCTGACCTCGTGGCTGTCCCGCCAACCCTCCGACGTCACGATCGAGATCGACGGCCAGACGTTCACCGGCCCGGTCACCCGCGAGCAACGCGACGCCCTGGTCGCCGCCTACCTTTCCCGGGTCGACGACGCCCGGCCATGACCCCGAGCGAGTCCTGGGCGGCACCGCCGCTGCCGGCCGGCCCGCGCAAGGCGCTGATCGTCGCCGTCGCCGACTACACCGACGCGGCGTTGCGCAAGCTGCGCTCCCCCACACACGACGCGACCGCGCTCCAGAGCGTGCTGGCCGAAACCGGTGGCTTCGAGGTGGCGGCGCTGGCCGACCCCGGCGCCGGCGACGTGCGCGGTGCGATCGTCGACTTCGTCGCCGACTGCGGCCGCGACGACCTCGCGCTGGTCTACTTGTCCTGTCACGGGTTGCTCGACGCCCGCCGCCGGCTGTGGTTCGCCGCCGCCGACACGGTGAAGGCGAAAATGGCGGCGACGGGTGTCGAGGCGACCTGGCTGATGGACCGGATGGCCGACTGCCGCGCCCGGCAACAGGTCGTGGTCCTGGACTGCTGCTTCAGCGGCGCGTTCGCCCAGGGCGCCAAGGGCGACGACGAGGCCGCGCTCGAGTCGCAACTCAAGCCGCGCGGCACGGTGGTGCTCACCGCTTCCGGCGCGACCGAATACTCGTTCGAGGGCGAGCATCTCGCCGACGCGCCGCAACAGTCCGTCTTCACCGCAGCGCTGGTCGAGGGCCTGCGCACCGGTGCCGCCGACACCGACAACGACGGCCTGATCTCGGTCGACGACGCTTTCGCGTTCGCCAGCGACCGGCTGGCCGGCACCGGCCAGACACCGCAACGCTGGTCCTACGCCGCCGAGGGCCGGATCATCCTCGCCCGCAACCCGACCGGCATGCGGGTCACCGCGGCACCGATACCGTCCGACATCAAGGCCCTGCTCCAGCATCCGTTTCCGGCGGTCCGTGCCGCCGGGGTCGACACGCTCGGCGAATGGCTCACCGGCGACCAGCCCGGCCAGGTGCTGGCGGCCCGCGCCGAACTGCGCCGGATCGCCGACGACGACCTTCCCCGCGTCGGCGACAAGGCCCGCACGCTGCTGGGCGAGCCGACGCGCGAGCAACTCCTCGCCGCCGCCGAGGCGGAGACAGCGCGCCTGGTCGAGGCCGCTCGGGTGTCGACGGACGAGGTCACCGTCGCGGCGAGACAAGCGGCCGACCAGACCATCGCGGCCGCGAAGCAGGAGGCCGGCGAGATCATCGCAACCGCGAGACAGGAGGCGGCCGGGCTGCTGGCGGAGGCGACCCAGCGCCTGGCGGACGCCGGGAAAGAGGCCGACGCGCTGGTCGCGGGGGCCAAGCGTCGGGCGGCAGCCGCCGAGACCGTGCGCCCGTCGCCGGCCAAGCCCTCCGCGCGAGAAGTCCCGGCCTCAGCGGTGCAACGACCGGAGGTGTCCCGGAGCGCCAGCGCGCGCAAGCGCGCGGCGAAGACGTCGGCGCTCCTCGACGGTGTCGCCCTGCTCTGGGTCGGCGAACCCCCGCTCGGCCACGAGCTCGGTTTCGACACCTGGACGAACCGCGGCGCGATCGTGCGCACGGCGGCCAACCTCACGGACGCGCTCCGCGACGTTCAGCGATACCCGATCAACGCGCTCATCTGGAACGTCGGATGGGGACTGCCTCGCTGGTCGCGCCTCAACGATCTCCGCGGATCCGGCTACAAAGGACGGATCATCGCCTTCACGCAGAGCGTCAGCGCCGACCTGGTGGATCCGGCCGCGCACGTCGGCATGGACGGGATCGCCCGCAACGCCCGAGAGCTCGAGCAGTGGCTCAGCAGCGTCGCCGCCAAGCTCTGACCGTCATGAGTCGGCCGCGTTACCGGTACCCTGACCCGGTGCTGACCAGCCGGCCCTTCGACGCACGGCCATGACGGCGAGCCAGCAGTGGGTGGCGCCGCCGTTGCCGGCCGGGCCGCGGCGGGCGTTGATCGTCGCCACCACCGAATACCGCGACGCGGCCCTGCGCCAGTTGCGCTCTCCCGCCCATGACGCGGCCGCGTTGCGCGAGGTGCTCGCCGATGCCGGCGGCTTCGAGGTCCAGTCGCTGACCGACGCGACCGCCGGTGACGTGCGCGGTGCGATCGCCGACTTCACCGCCGCGTGCGGGCGCGACGACCTGGCGCTGGTCTACCTGTCCTGTCACGGGCTGCTCGACGCCCGCCGCCGCCTGTGGTTCGCCGCCGCCGACACGGTCAAGACCAAGATGGTGGCGACCGGCGTCGAGGCGTCCTGGCTGATGGACCGGATGACCGACTGCCGCGCCCGGCAACAGGTCGTCGTGCTCGACTGCTGCTTCAGCGGCGCCTTCGCCCAGGGTGCCAAAGGCGACGACGAAGCCGCCCTCGAATCGCAGCTCAAGGCCCGCGGCACAGTCGTGCTGACCGCGTCCGGCGCCACCGAGTACTCGTTCGAGGGCGACCCGCTCACCGACGCGCCGCAACCGTCGATCTTCACCGCCGCGCTCGTCGACGGCCTGCGCACCGGCGCTGCCGACACCGACAACGACGGGTTCGTCTCGGTCGACGAGGCCTACACCTACGCGCACGACCGGGTGGCCGCCACCGCCACCGGCCAGACGCCCCAACGCTGGTCTTTCGGCGCCGAAGGACGCATCATCCTGGCCCGCAGCCCGGCCGGCATGCGCGTCACGCCCGCGCGGATCCAGGCCGATCTTCGGGTCCTGCTCGACCATCCCCGCCCGGGCATCCGCGCCGCCGCGCTCGACACGCTCGCCGAGTGGCTCGCCGGCGGTGACCCCGCCCAGATCCTGGCCGCCCGCACCGAGCTACGCCGGATCGCCGACGACGACCTGCCCACCGTCGGCAACAAGGCCCGCGCGTTGCTCGGCGAGCGACCGACGGCCGCGGCCACGGCCACGTCGACGGCCACTGTCACCGCCGCGGCTGCGGCGTCGGCCGCGGCCGAGGAGACCGGGAGCGAGAGCGCGAGCGCGATCCTGGAGAAGGCCAGGCGCGAGGCGGAACGCATCCGCGCCGACGCGGAACGAGCCGCGGCCGACACCGAAGCGCGTGCCCGGGCCCTCGAAGACCGCGCGGCCGGCATCGTGTTGGCCGCCCGACGCCGGGCGGACGAGATCGCCAAGCAGGCGACCGCCGCCGGCGGGCGGCAGGACCTCGTCGGCATCCGGCTGCTCTGGATCGACGACAACCCGGGCAGCAACGAGTTCCTCGTGCGCAACTTCACCGCGCGGGGCGCGATCGCCTACCCCGCCATGACCACCAACCAGGCCGTCCAGCTGCTCGGCGAGTTGGGGTTCGACGCCCTCATCTCCGACATCAGCCGCGACGGGAAGGAGGTCGGCTTCGACGACCTCACCCGGTTCCGGGCCGCCGGCTACGCGGGCCCGGCGATCTTCTTCACCTCGCGCACCACGCCCGAACTCCGCAACCGGGCCAAGAAGTCCGGCGCCGACGGCATCGTCTCCTCGCCCGACGAGCTCAGCGACTGGCTCCTGCGGATCCGCGCCAGCGCCACCCCGCGCGAACCACAGAGCGGCTTCTTCGCCCGGATGCGCGAGGCGTTCAACGACTCGTGACGTCAACCAGTTCGGGAGCGGGCGAGACCGCATCCAGGCGCCGGCGCAGCTTCGCGCCCTCCACGTCGACATCCGGCAGGATCCGGTCGAGCCAGCGCGGCAACCACCACGCGGACCGACCCAACAGCGACATCACCGCGGGTACGAGCGTCAGCCGCACCACGAACGCGTCGATCAACACGCCGACCGCCAACGCGAAGCCCATCGACTTGATCACCGGGTCGTCGAGCAGGATGAACCCGGAGAACACGGCCGTCATGATCAACGCTGCCGCGGTCACCACCCGGGCGCCGTGGCCCATGCCGTTGACGGTCGCGCGCACCGGCGTGTCGCCGTGCACGAAGTCCTCGCGCATCCGCGACACGAGGAACACCTCGTAGTCCATCGCCAGCCCGAACAGGATGCCGATCAGCAGGATCGGCAGGAAGCTGACCAGCGGCCCGGCGGTGTCGAGGCCGACCAGCCCGGCCAGGTGCCCCTGCTGGAACACCAGCGTGGTCAGGCCGAACGTGGCACCGACGGTCAGCAGGAACCCGAGCGCCGCCTTGATCGGCACCAGCACCGACCGGAAGACCACCCCCAACAGCAGGACCGACAACCCGACGACCAGCAGGAGGTACGTCGGCAGCGCGCTCGACAACTTCGCCGACACGTCGATGCCGACCGCGGTCTGCCCGGTCAACGCGATGTCGGCGCCCCTGACCGCGTGCGCCTTCGCGCGGATGTCGTGCACCAGCGCCTCGGTCGCCGGGTCGGTTGGCGCCGTCTTCGGCAGCACTCCGACCACGGCGGTGCGCCCGTCCTGGCTGACGTTCGGCGGCGTGACAGCTCGCAGGTTCTCCGTACCCGAAAGGCGCTGTGACACGTCGGCCACCGCGGCGGTGGTGGCCGCCGGGCTGTCGCCGCTGACGACCAGCGCCAGGCGGCCGGTGAAACCGGGCCCGAAGCCCTCGGTGATCAGGTCGTTGGCGGCGCGGGTCTCGCTGCCCACCGGCGCGGTGCTCGCGTCGGGCAGGGCGAGTCGCATGTCCAGCGCCGGCAGCGCGAGCGCGCCGAGGCCGAGCACGCCGACGATCAGCAGCGGCACCCGCATCCGGATCACCTGGCGGGCCCAGCGGAAGCCGGCCGGCTCGCGGGTCACCACCTGGTCGAGGGTGACCGCCTTGCGGGGCAGCACCCGCCGGCCGGCGAAGCCGAGCAACGCCGGGAGCAGGGTGATCGCGACCAGCACGGCGACCGCGACCGTGCCGGCGGCCGCGAGGCCCATCACGGACAGGAACGGGATGCCGACCAGCGCGAGCCCGGCCAGCGCGATGATCACCGTGCCGCCGGCGAAGAGCACCGCGGAACCGGCCGTGCCGAGCGCCCGCCCCGCCGCGTCCGGCGGATCGACACCGTTGCGCACATGCTGCCGGTAGCGGGACGTGATGAACAGCGAGTAGTCGATGCCGACCGCGAGCCCGAGCATCAGCGCCAGGATCGGCGCGGTGCTGGTCAACCCGACGACGCCGCTGAGCGCGAGGAGCCCGGCCATGCCCGCGCCGACCCCGATCAGCGCCGTCAGCATGGTCATGCCGGCCGCGACCAGGGAGCCGAGGGTGACCACCAGGACCACCAGCGCGATGAGCACACCGATCCCCTCGGTGCCACCGATGCCCGGCGAATCGTGCATCACCTCGCCGCCGTGCTCGACCTGGAGCCCGGCCTGTTCGGCGGCGGCCCCCGTGTGCGCGTACGCGTCGCGCTGCACGTCGGTGACCGCGTCGTCCTGCGCCAGGAACTGCACCTGGACCAGGGCGTGCCGGCCGTCCGGCGAGATCGCGCCGGCCTGGTAGGGGTCGACCGCACCGGCGACGCCGGGCAGCTTGCCGGCCTCCTGCACCACGGCGGCGACGGCGGCGTGCGCGGCCGGGTCCGCGAGCGTGCGGCCGGCCGGCGCGGCGATCACGATGGTGCCGGTCGTGCCGCTGGCCGCGGGGAACTCGCGGGCCAGGGTGTCGATCGCGCGCTGCGACTCGGTGCCCGGCATGGTGAAGTCGCTCGAGGTGGGCTTCATGAACGCGGCGGCGGCACCGCCGAGGGCGACGAGCACGACCAGCCAGAGGGCGACGACGAGGCGGCGGCGCTGGAAGGACGCGCGGCCGAGGCGGTAAAGAAGGGTGGCCATGTCTCCTCGTCTGGGGGATGGAGCGAGGTGGCCCGACCCTGCCCGCCCAAGCTGAGTAATCATTCCCAGCTTGTGGCTGATGTGAGGAACGTCCCATTCGCGTTGTCCCGCCAGAAAGCCGTAAACCATGCCAAAATGACGCGGTGCGTCCGGTGCCCGGCTGGGCCGTGATCACGGCGATCCTGGCCCCGGTCTTCCTGCTTGGTGGTCTGGTGCTGGCCACCGCCCGCCAGTCCGCCACCTACAGCTCGACCCGCGACACCATCAGCTCGCTCAGCGGGTTCGGCGCGACCAACCGCTGGATCATGGTGTTCGGGTTCATCGGGCTGGGCCTGTGCTTCGTCGTCACCGGCATCGGGCTGCGCCCGGCCGAGCTGCCGGGACGGGTCGCGATGGTCTTCGGCGGGTCGGTCACCGTGCTCTCCGCCTTCGTCCCACAGCCGGAGAACGGCACCTCCGCGGCGCACGGGCTGGTCGCCGGCGCCGGCTTCGTCGCGCTCGCGGTCTGGCCCGCGTTCGCCTTCCGGCTGGAGCCCGACGCGCCCTGGTCGCTACGACCGACCGCGTCGTTGCTGGCGACCGGATTCATGATCGGCCTGCTCTTCTGGTTCGCGACCGAACTGTTCAACCGCGGCAGCCAGATCGGCCTGACCGAGCGGTTCCTCGCCGCCGCCGAGTCGATCTGGCCGCTGGTCGTCGTGCTCAACGCCCGCCAGCTCAACCCGCCGGTCGCCGAGGCCGCGGTGCCCGAGGAGCCCGTGTAGGACATTCGTCCCGCCGAACCCGGGACATCGACATCTGCCGGTGGTGCCCCGGTCCTCCGTACCGTCAGATCATGGTCATGGGTGTCCCGCTCGGTTATCTCATCGGAATCGTCGTCGTCGGCGTGGGCGTGTGGTTCGCGCTCGCACCGCCGCGCCGGCCCCGCCCGCTGCGGGAGGTCGGCTTCCGCTACGGCCTGGTGGTCAACGAGGTGCCGTTCCTCTTCGCGTACGGGCTGCTGGCGTCCTTCGTTCTCGCGCTCGTCGACGGCGACCTGACCGGACCGGGCGGCTGGCTGACCGCGGGGCTGACCGCGCTGCCCCTGGCCGGCCTCGGCGTGCTGGTCGCGCGGGCCACCACCACCCCGGGCACGGTCGACGCCGCGTTGGAGGAGGCGATCGGGGTGCGCCCCCGGCACCGCAACCGGCTGGCCCGGATCCTGCTCGCACCGTTCCCCGGCAACCACGCGATCGAGCGGATCGGCAACCTGAGCTACGGCGACCACGCCCTCAACCGGCTCGACGTCTACCGGCACCGGTCCCGGCCGACCGGCGGCCCGGTCCTGGTCTTCCTGCACGGCGGCGGCTACTTCAGTGGCAGCAAGCGGCGCGAGGGCAAGCCGCTGCTGCACCGGCTGGCCGGGCAGGGCTGGGTGTGCATCAGCGCCGACTACCGGCTGCGGCCGTCGGCGGGCTGGCCGGACCACCTGGTCGACGCGAAGAAGGTCATCGCCTGGGCCCGCGAGCACGCGGCCGAATACGGCGGCGACCCCAACCAGATCTACATGGCCGGCAGTTCGGCCGGCGGGCACCTGTCCGCGATCTGCGCGCTGACCCCGAACGCACCCGAGTTCCAGCCCGGCTTCGAGTCGGTCGACACCACGATCGAGGCGGCGATCCCGCTGTACGGCTGGTTGGGCGGCTACTACGACGACCCGCCGATCATGTCGACGCCGATGGACTACGCCAACCCGGACGCGCCGCCGTTCTTCGTCGTGCACGGCGAGCGCGACTCGCTGGTGCCGGTGCAGATGGCCCGGGACTTCGTCGCCGACCTGCGCGAGGTGTCCGCCAGCCCGGTCGCCTACGCCGAACTGCGCGGCGCGCAGCACGTGTTCGACATGTTCCACTCGCTGCGCAACGAGGCCGTCATCGATGGCATCGAGGCGTTCACCACCTGGGTCCGGTCCCGGCGCGACGCGCCTACGATGACGCGATGACGGTCGAGCGCGAGCCAACGCTGGACTGGCTCGCTCGCCACCCAGGTCCGTGGTTCGGCCTGGTCTGGGCTCCGGTGCTGCTCGTCGCCCCGCTGGTCGACGCGATCACCGGCGCCCAGCCTGGCCGCGCCGGCTACCTGGTCGCGCTCGGCGTGGCGTTCACCCTGACCGTCCTGCGCACCGGCGAACTGCCCTTCGCCCTGCTCACCGTGCTGTGCACGGGCTACCTGGTGGTCTGGCGCACCGACCGGGAGTTCATCTTCCCGCTGCTGGCCATCGCGGCCGGGCTCGCCGTGCGCCAACGCTGGGCGCTCGGCGTGGTCACCGGGCTCACCGTCAGTGGCGCGGTCGCCGCCGGCATCGAGAACCGGTCGCTGGACACGGCACTGTTCCTCGCCTTCGCCACCTTCATCGCCGGCGTGGCCACCTTCCTGATCCGCTACCTGATCGGCATCGTCGCCGAGCTGAGCGCGACCCGGGAGCAGCTCGCCCTGGCCGCCGTGGCCAACGAGCGCCTGCGCTTCTCCCGCGACCTGCACGACCTGCTCGGCCACACCCTCTCGGTGATCGTGGTGAAGGCACAGGCGGTATACCGGCTGCTCGACCGCGACCCCGCCGCGGCCGCCGAGCACGCCCGCGACGTGGAGGCGATCGGCAGGCAGGCCCTGACCGAGGTACGCGAGACGGTCAGCGGCTACCGCGCGGTCAGCCTCGGCGAGGAACTGGCCAACGCCCGCGCCGCCCTGGCCGCCGGCAACGTGGTGGCCGATGTCGCACCCGCACCGGCCGACCTCGGCGGGCAGGTCGACGCGCTGCTCGGCTGGGTGGTCCGGGAGGGCACCACCAACGTGCTGCGCCACGCGTCGGCGAGCACCTGCCGGATCGCGGTCTCCCGCGACGAGGAGACTGCCCTGGTGGAGATCGTCGACGACGGTCCGCTGGGCGGGCCGGTCGGTATCGGCGACGGCACCGGCCTGCGTGGGCTGCGCGAACGCCTGGAAGCGGTCGGCGGCTCCCTGACAGCGGCCGCGACCCCGACCGGCTTCCGCCTCATCGCCAAGGTCCCGGCGCTGTGACCATCCGCATCCTGATCGCCGAGGACCAGGGCATGATGCGCTCCGCCCTGGCCACCCTGCTCGACCTCGAAGACGACCTGACCGTGGTGGCGACGGTAGCCCGCGGCGACGAGGTGCTCGCGCGGGTCCAGGACACCGCCCCCGACGTGGTCCTGCTCGACATCGAGCTGCCCGGCCGCAGCGGCCTCGACCTGGTGCCATCGGTGATCGCGGCCCACCCCGGCTGTCACGTGGTCATGGTGACCACCTTCGCCCGCCCCGGCTACCTGCGCCGCGCCCTGGAATCCGGCGCCCGGGCGTTCCTGGTCAAGGACGACCCGGTGGAAGACCTGGCGGCCGCGATCCGGCGCGTACTGGCCGGCGAGATCGTCGTCAACCCGGCGCTGGCCGCACAGGCCCTGACCGCCGCGCCGAACCCACTGACCGACCGCGAACGCGAGGTCCTGGCCGCTTCGGCCGGCGGCGCGACGATCGCCGACATCGCGTCCCGCCTGCACCTGTCGACCAGCACGGTCCGCAACTACCTGTCGGCGACGATCGGCAAGACCGGCGCCCGCAACCGCGGCGAGGCACTGACCCGGGCCCGGGAGCATGGCTGGCTCTGAATGACGCCGCAGCGCCCGGCCCGCCCGGTAGCGTCCAAAGACATGACGTTCCGCGAGCTGCACGACGGCGCGCTCCCCCTGCTTCTCCCCAACGCCTGGGACGTCGCCTCGGCTTTGGCGTTCGCCGAGGCCGGCTTCCCCGCGATCGGCACCACAAGCTTCGGCGTGGCGGCGGCCAGCGGCGTCCCCGACGGCCGGGGCGGCACCCGCGAAGCCTCCCGAGCCCTGGCCCACGCCCTGGCGCCCCTAGCGGTGTTCGTCTCGGTCGACGTCGAAGACGGCTACTCCGACAACCCCGACGAGGTGGCCTCCTATGTGGCCGGCCTGGGCGTGGCCGGCGTCAACATCGAGGACAGCACCGACGGCCGCCTGGTCGAGCCGGAGGCACACGCCGCCAAGATCACGGCAGTCAAGGCCGCCAATCCCGACGTGTACGTCAACGCCCGCACCGACACCTACTGGCTGGGCGAGGACGCCACCCTGTCGGCGACGCTGGAGCGGGCCGCGGCCTACGTGGAGGCCGGCGCCGACGGCATCTTCGTGCCGGGCGTGACCAAGCCGGCCGAGCTGCGCGAGCTGGCGGTCAACCTGCCGGTCCCGGTCAACGTGCTGGTGATCCCGGAGCTGACCCTGGCCCACCTGGCCGACCTGGGCATCCGCCGGGTGAGCACCGGCTCGCTCCCCTATCGGGCGGCCCTGGACGCGGCGGTCGCGGTGGCAACGGCGGTCCGCGACGGCCAGTCACCGCCGTCGGCTACTCCGTACCCGGTGATGCAGGAGCGTTTGACCCGGTACGCACGCAGCTAGCCGTCGGAGGCCAGCCGCGCGTGCAGGTGCATGTCGTGCCACCCGTCGGCGTGCTTGGCCTCGCCGCGCTTGGTCCCTTCCAGCACGAACCCGGCCCGCTCGGCCACCGCACACGACGCCGGGTTGGCAGTCGAGTGTGCGACCTCGATCCGGTGCAGCCCGAGGGTGCCGAACGACCAGCGGGTCAAGGCGCCGAGCGCCCGCCCGGCGACCCCCGCACCCCGCGCGGCCGGCAACACCCAGTAGGACACCTCGGCGAGCCCCTCGGCCAGATCGATCCGGCGCAGGCTGATCTGCCCGACGACCACACCGTCGCGCTCGACGGCCCAGCCGGCGCCGCTCTCCCCTTTCCACCGCCCGGACCAGGCGGCGATCCAGGCATCGGCTTCGAGGGCGTTCATCGACCGGCAGTGCCAGTGCTGGATGTCCGGGTCGGCATAACCGGCGAGCACGGCTTCGCGGTCATCGGCCCGCCACGGCCGCAAGCGAAGCTCACCGGCGTCGATCTCGGGCTGGGCGATGTCGGCCAGCGCGCCGGCTGGCACCGCCGGGGTAGCGAGGGAAGGCACCCCGCGACCCTATCCACGCAGGTCAGCACCCCCACCCACCAGGCCCTTCAGGAGACTTTGCTCTGCTGCCAATAGGCCACACCTAACGGTTAGAGGTGGGGCCTATCTGGCAGCAGAGCAAAGGCTGACCAGGCATTTCACGAGCGTTTGCTCTGCACCCCTGTAGGCACCGCCTAACCGTTAGAGGTGGTCCCTACAGGGGTGCAGAGCAAGGGCTGGCGCCCGATTCGCGCGGTTCCGCACGGCTATGGGTGCGGGCCCAGGCGCGGGCGCACGGCATCGCGGAGATCTGGGGAAGCGAGATCCCGTTCGGGCGGAATGAACCTGGGCGGGGCTGGGTATGGGCGGGTTTACGGCACGACGACGGTGTGTACGGAGGCGATGGCCGTGCTCAGTCAGAGCGACCGGCAGCGCTTGGCCGAGATCGAACGCCACCTGGCGTTGGAGGATCCGCGCTTCGCCCGGCGAATGCGATCGCGGCGTCCGCAATGGTCGAGGTTGCTCGCGCCCATCCTGATCGTCGTCGCGGTGTTCGCCCTGACGCCGATGCTGCTGATCCTGTGGCACCGGCCCGGGGTCGCGGCGCTCGGCATCTGTGTCGCGCTCGGAGCCATGACCTGGCTCGTCGGGCGCAGCGCCAACCCGCGCTGGCGACGACGGCTCTAGCCGTGGCGACCGCCAAGGAGAAGCTGGGCACCTACCAGCGCAAGCGCGACTTTGGCAAAACCCCCGAACCGTCCGGCGCGGCCAAAACCCGGCGCAGGAACAGGGAACTCCGCTTCGTGGTGCAACGCCACCGCGCTCGCAACCTGCACTACGACGTACGCCTCGAGGTGGATGGGGTGCTGGTGAGTTGGGCGGTGCCGAAGGGGCCGACCCAGGCTCCCGGGGTACGGCGCGGCGCCTACCACGTCGAAGACCACCCGATGGAATACATCGACTTCGAGGGCGTCATCCCGTCCGGCGAGTACGGCGGCGGCGACGTGATCGTCTGGGACATCGGCACCTGGGAGCCACCGGAGGACGAGGACCCGGCCAAGGCGATCGCCGACGGTGAGCTGCACGCCGATCTGCACGGCGAGAAGCTGCGCGGCCGGTTCGTGTTCGTGCGCACCCGCGCCGACGACTGGATCCTGCTGCACAAGCGCGACGAGTACGCCGAAACCGGCTGGGATCCCGAGCAGCACCCGCGTTCGGTGCTCTCCGGGCGTACCAATGATGAGGTCAAAGCCGACCCTGAGCGCTTGTGGCGGTCAGACCTGCCGGCGGCGCGCGCCAGCATGCCCATCAAATCGAATGCCGCGACCGACGCGGACCCCGACGAGATCGCCGCGCTCGACAAGTTCAAGGCGTCGGGCACCTGGCACGTCTTCGGCCGCGACCTGAAGGTCACCAACCTCGACAAGGTGCTGTTCCCGGGCAGCGGCCGGCGTAAGCCGGTCACCAAGCGCGACTTCCTGCGCTACACCGCGCGGATCGCGCCGACGGTGCTGCCCTACCTGACCCGGCGGCCGCTCAATCTGCACCGCTACCCCGACGGCGCCGGCACGAAGGGGTTCTGGCAGAAGGAGCGCCCGTCGCACGCGCCGGAGTGGCTGGGCCAGTGGGACAACCCCGACGCCAATCCCGGCGAGACCGTGACCTACATGGTGGCCGACGAGCCGGCCGCGCTGATCTGGGCCGCCAACTTCGGCGCGCTCGAGTGGCACGCCTGGACCTCGCAGGTCGACAAGCCGGACCGTCCGACGTACGCCCTGATCGATCTCGACCCGGGCCCGGCGACGAAGTGGACCGACCTGGTGACGCTCGCGAAGCTGCACCACGACGCGCTCGACCATCTCGGGTTGCTGTCCCGGGCCAAGCTCACCGGGCGGCGCGGCATTCAGATCTGGATCCCGATCGCCAGACGGCCGTCGTACGCGACGACGCGCGCCTGGGTCGAAAAGCTGTCGAGGTCGGTCGGCGAGGTCGCGCCGGAACTGGTGAGCTGGAAGTGGCAGAAGGACGAACGCGACGGCCTGGCGCGGCTCGACTACACGCAGAACGCGGTCAACAAGACGCTCGTCGCGCCCTACAGCCCCCGGGCGGCGGCCGACGGCCCGGTCTCGGCGCCGATCCACTGGGACGAGCTCGACGACCCCAAGCTCAAACCCGACAAGTTCACCATGCGTACGATTCTCGACCGGCTGGCGTCCGAAGGCGACCTGTTCCGCGACGTGCTGACCGCCCGGCAGAAGCTGCCGCCGCTGAAGTGATGAAGATTTCTTTTATGCGCTTGCAGGCCAGCGCAGATTATTGACGAGTTCAGCTTTCATAGAGATACTCCCATCCGTCAATGTTTGTCGACTTGACGGGAGTCGCTCGCATGCGCCATTTCCTCACCCGGGCCATCGCCGCCGTCTCGCTGCTCGTAGCGTCGACGGCGGTCGGCCTGATCACCACCGCCGGCGCCGCGCAGGCCGACGGCTGCTACACCTGGGGCCGCACGCTGTCACAAGGAATGTCCGGCGAAGACGTCCGCCAGTTGCAGATCCGCGTCGCCGGCTACCCCGGCACCGGCGGCGTGCTCGGCATCGACGGCGCCTTCGGCCCCGCGACCCGCTCGGCGGTGATCCGCTTCCAGCAGGCCTACGGCCTGGGCGCCGACGGCATCGCCGGCCCGAACACCTTCAACCGCATCTACGCGCTACAGGACGACGACTGCACCCCGGTCAACTTCTCCTACGCCGAACTCAACGACTGCAACACCACCTGGGCCGGCGGCAACGTCTCGGCGGCCACCGCCCGCGCCAACGCGCTGGTCACGATGTGGAAGCTGCAAGCCATGCGACACGCCTTGGGCGACCAACAGATCCGGGTCACCAGCGGCTTCCGCAGCCAGGCCTGCAACGCCGCGGTAGGCGGCGCGTCCAGCAGCCGCCACCTCTACGGCGACGCGGCCGACCTGGGCGCCGGGCCGCACTCGCTGTGCACGTTCGCGCAGACGGCCCGCAACCACGGGTTCGCGGGCATCCTGGGCCCGGGCTACCCCGACCACAACGACCACACGCATGTCGACGGCCGCCCGAGCCGCTTCTGGTCAGCCCCGAATTGCGGCGTGGCCGGCCGCACCATGCGCGACCCCCTCGGCGACAACTAACCGCGCGCGCCCCCGGGGGCGCCCAGGTCCTGGGTGCCCCCGATCGGCGCGACTGCTGCGCTCCACGGTGGTCACGCCGGCGATAACCGACCGACGCTTTGGCGGCGCCGATTGCGGGGGTGCGCCCCGATCGGCGCGTCTGCGCCGCTCCACAGTGGTCACGCCGACGACAACTGACCGACGCTTTGAGGACGCCCATTGCGGTGCCCCCGATCGGCGCGACTGCTCCGCTCCACAGTGGTCACCCCGACGACAGCTGACCGACGCTTTGGGGACGCCGGTTGCGGGGGGGGTCCCCCCGACCGGCGCGTCTGCCCCGCTCCACGGTGGTCAGCCCCGACGACAACTGACCGAACGCTTTGGGGGCGCCGATTGTGGGGTGCCCCCAATCGGCGCGTCTGCGTCGGTCCACGGCAGTCACATCGCGAGACGCCATAGAGGCCGGCGTTCGGGCGCGCTCCGTCGGCGGGTTGGCGTCCGTCCATGAGGTCACATCGGACCGGGCGTCCTAGGATGACAGGGGCTGGAAGGCGCCGGCGTTGCGCTCGCACCAGTCCGCGAACGTCCGCGGGTCGCGGCCGAGGAGGCGTCGCACGGTGTCGGTGCATACCCCGACCGTGTCCGCGCGCATCAGCGTGAGGCCTTCGATGAGGGCTTCGGCCAGGGCTGGCGGTGCGCCCTGCGGGTAGCGGAACCGGACCGCCTCGGCCGGGGTGGCCACCGTCCGGACCTCGATGTCGCGGCCCGCCGCCTTGGCCAGGATTTCCACCTGCTCCGCTACGGTGAAGGGCTCGCCGCCCGTCAACAGGTACTCCTCTCCCACATGACCTTCCTCGGTCAGCGTGACGGCGGCGACCGCGGCGATGTCGGCGGGATCGATCAGTGCGGCCCGCCCGGGGCCGACCGGGTCGAGGACGTAACCGCCCGTCTGGATGGTGGGTAGCCAGTCGAAGGCGTTGGTGGTGAAGCCGCCGGGTCGCAGGAACGTGGCGGGGATGCCGGAGGCGCGGATCAGCTGTTCGCGCTGGTGGTGCCAGCGGCCCATGGCCGGAATCGGGTCGTAGGTCACCGCATACGACGACAGCAACACGATGTGCCGCAGTCCGGCCGCCTGCGCCGCGGTGATCGCGTGTTCGGTGTGCTCGAGGCCGATGCCGGGGACGAGCAGGAACAGCCGCTCGACGCCGGCGAAGGCGGGCGCCAGCGTCGCGGGGTCGTCGAGATCGCCGACGGCGCGCTCTACCCGCTCCGGGAGGTCGGCGGCGCGGGTTGCATCACGCACCAGGATGCGAACGGCCGCACCTCGGGCGTCGAGTTCCCGGACGAGTTCGCGGCCGACGCGGCCGGTGGCTCCGGTGACCAGTAACATGGCGACTCCGTAAGGTCGTTTACCGGTTAACGTTTCTCGTTCCGAACGTTAACCGGTTAACGATCTACCGTCAACCGGCCATCGGAGGCGCGCGGTGCCCGAGTTTCTGGACATACAGAGCAAGACGACGAAGGTGATCCGAGCCGCGGTCGACGCCGCGCTGCGCCGGCATGGGTTGCGCCTCGGGCAGGACCACCTGCTGGCAGCGCTATGGGAGCAGGACGGCCGAGCGCCGGGCGAGCTCGCCGCGGCCACGAGGGTCACGACCCCCGCCGTCACCAAAGTGGCCGCCCGATTGGCCGAGGCGGGCCTGATCACCCGGCGGCGCGACGAGCACGACAACCGCCTGGTGCGCTTCTGGCTCACCGACGCCGGGCGCGCGCTGCGGGTGCCGATCGAGACGGAACGGCGCCTACTGGAAGAGAAGATCACCGAAAACCTCACGGCGACCGAACGCAAGCACCTGATGAGCGCGCTGGCAAAGATCCACCAGTCGGCGACGGACCTGCTGCGCGACGATCCAGCCGACGACGACCCGACCGACGCCTGACCGCATCACGCCCAACCAGCACCGCGCGCGCTGCGCTGCGCAGCGCGGTG
Source organism: Asanoa ferruginea (assembly GCF_003387075.1). Lineage (NCBI taxonomy): Bacteria > Bacillati > Actinomycetota > Actinomycetes > Micromonosporales > Micromonosporaceae > Asanoa > Asanoa ferruginea. The sequence goes on along the minus strand of NZ_QUMQ01000001.1, from coordinate 6,704,888 downwards.
CGGTGCAGGCGCGGTCAGCGCGGTGCGTCGCGGGCACGGCCCACGCGGTGCGTCGCGGGCACGGCCCACGCGGTGCGTCGCGGGCACGGCCCACGCGGTGCGTCGCGGGCACGGCCCACGCGGTGCGGCCAGCGCAGCGCGGTGCGGGCGCGGTCAGCCCGGTGCGTCGCGGGCGCGACCAGCGCGGTGCGGCCAGCGCAGCGCGTCGCGGCCGCGCCCAGCCCAGTGCGTCGCGGCCGCGGGCGCGGTCAGCACCGCGCGGGCACCCCCAGTGGCCTCCCCATCGGCGCGTTCGTGACCCACTCCACAGTGGTCACACGCCGTAAGGCGTCCTAGGATGGGATTCTCTGGCGCCTGACTTTGGGCACCGGGCTGTTTGTTGCGGTGCGATTGGGTTAGACAGGTCGGATGACCGAGAAGCCCACCGCTGAGCGTGCCCTACCGGAGATCGCCGATCGGCGGGACTGGCAGGCGAGGATCGACGAACTCCGGGTCAGGGAAAAGGCGCTCACCAAGGCCGGCGACGCGCTCGCCGCCGAGCGGCGTCGGTTGCCGATGGTTGAGGTTGATGCGCGGACTCCGCTCGTCGGAGCCGACGGAGCGGTGCCGTTGATTGACGTCTTCGATGGACGGTCGCAGTTGATCGCCTACTTCCAGATGTGGCACACCGGTAAGCCGGCGGCGCAGCAGTGTGTCGGGTGCACCTTCTCGACCTCCCATATCAATGAGGTCGGCTATCTGCACTCGCGCGACATCAGCTATGCGACCTTCTGTCAGGGGCCCTACGAGGAGAGCGCGCGTTATCGGGACTTCATGGGCTGGACCGTGCCCTGGTATTCGGTGCCCGCGGAGTCCGTGGGCCCCTTGGTCGCCGATCGGCACTTCGGCATCCTGGTCAGCTATCTGCGCGACGAGGACAGGGTCTACGAGACCTACTGGACCACCGGGCGGGGCAACGAACTGATGGCGCCCTCCTATGGGTTGATGGATCTGACCCCCTATGGCCGGCAGGAGCTCTGGGAAGACTCACCCGACGGTTGGCCGCAGCACTTCGATTCGCACGGCGGACAGTTTCGGCTGGACGGGCGGCCGACCGCCCAGTGGTCGCGGATCAACGCCGGGCGCGACGACAACCTCGGCAGTTAAGGGCGGCCAGCGGCGACCCAGGACTCATGGGAAGCGCGGACGCGGTCCCATAGCTCGGCGCGCTCCGGCGGGGTGACGTCGTCGACGCCGATGTTGAAGAGGCCGGTCAGCATCCCCCACCATTCTTCTTCGTTGGTGACCTCGCGGCTCGCTACGCCGGTCGAGGTCACCGTGGTCAATCTCAGGCCGCGGAGGATGTCGGCGCCGGCCGCGTGGCGGCGTTGGGCGGTCAGCGTGCGGACGAACGGCGATGCCTCGGATGTGGTCAGTTCCTTGTGCATCGCCGTGAAGTCGGTGGGTGTCGCCGGGCCCGAGGCGAAATCCATGCCCTGGAAGCCGCCGGTCGGGTCGTGGGTCAGGCGCCAGCCATCCGGCACCACCGACGACGGGTCGAGGCGGAAGCGGTAGGGGCCCTGGCGGAACGCGCCGGGTGCGAGTGGGACCGGGTCGTGCAGGCCGTCGCCCAGGCCGACGTCGGCGAACCAGACGCCCGCTGGGCACGACGGTGTGGGCAGGCCGTGGACGGTCAGGACGAGGTGGTTGCCGTTGGCGCCGACCGGCTCGGTCGTCGCCCGGCCCTGGACGCCGCCGACGTGCCAGCGCACGTCGTAGCCGAGGGACGTCAGCAGCGCCGACAGCCCGCCGTTGAGGTGGTAGCAGTAGCCGCCGCGGCCCAGGCCGGTGATGCGGTCGGCGGACTCGGCCGGGTCGACGGTCGTGGTGCGGCCGAGGTGGATGTCGAAGGTGGTGTAGGCGATGCGTTCGGCGTGGGCGCGGTGCAGCGCGGCCAGGGCCTCGGCGCTGGGTGGCTCCGGGCGCAGCCCTAGGCGGTGCAGGTAAGCGGAGACGTCGACCATGGCGGAGACCGTACAACTGGGGTCTGACGGTTTTTCGGCCCAGCGAGGGGTAAGCGGCACGAATGCCGGGGCGCATGCTGATCGCCCGACTGTCGGCCGCGCTCGGTGGGCCGGTTCGTGCCCGCGTGATCATTCTGTTGGCGCTGGTGCTGGCGTTGAACTCGGCCGACAGCGGCACGATCGGCGCGGTCGGTGCGCCGCTGGAGGCCGACCTGGGCATCTCGCACGCCCAGCTCGGGCTGTTCGCGACGGTCTCGTCGGGGGTCGGCGCCGTCGCCGCGCCGGTGGCGGGGGTGCTGGCCGACCGGACGCTCCGGGTACGGCTGCTGGTCGTCACCATCGTCGTCTGGGGCATATCGATGGTGCTCGGCGGCCTGGCCCCGGACTACACGCTGCTGTTGCTGTCGCGGATCGCGCTGGGTGCCGCGGTCGCCGCCGCCGGGCCGATCGTCGCGTCGCTGATCGGCGACCTGTTCCAGCCCGGTGAGCGCGCGAAGATCTACGGCTGGGTGCTCACCGGTGAGCTGGTGGGCGCCGGGCTGGCGCTGCTGGTCGGCGGCGACGTCGCCGCCTGGCTGACCTGGCGCGCGCCGTTCCTGGGCCTGGGGGTGCTCAGCCTCGGGCTCGCGGCGGCGATCTGGCGGCTGATGCCCGAGCCCCGCCGCGGCGGCGCGAGCCGGTTGGCCGCCGCCGGCCCGCACGCTGCCGCGCTCCGCGACGGACTCGCCGCAGGCGAGCAACACCCGGCCGGCCGCCACGACGGCACCGCCGCAGATAAGCGACATCGCACCGACCGTCACCAGCACCCCGGCGGAAACGAACGGCACGCCGCCGCCGGCAACCAGGACCCCGCAGGACATGAATGGGACCCGGCCACCGGGCACCGCCACTCCGGCGACCCGCGTGAGGAGATCGTGCACGCGGGCATACCGCCGGAGTCCGATCGGGTGCTGCGTGCCGATCCGGACCGGATGACGTTCTGGCAGGCGGCGCGATTCGTGCTGGGCATCCGGACCGTGCGCACGCTCATCATCGCCACCGCGATCGGCTACTTCTTCTTCGCCGGGCTGCGGACCTTCGCCCTGATCTTCGCCCTCGACCGCTTCGGCCTGTCGCAGGGGCTGGTCAGCCTGGTCGTCATTCCGATCGGCATCGGCGCGGTTGTCGGCACGGTGTTCGGGGGACGGCTCACAGACCGGGAGGTACGCCGCGGCCACACCCGGGCCAGGATCACCGTGCCGGCGGTGGCCTACTCCGCGGCCGCGCTGCTCTTCCTCCCCGGCCTGCTGGCCGGCAACATCTGGATCTCGCTCGGCTTCTTCACCCTCGGCGCGCTCTGCCTGGCCGGCGCCAACCCACCGCTCGGCGCCGCACGACTCGACATCGTCCCGGCCGCGCTGTGGGGCCGCGCGGAGAGTGTCCGCACGGTCCTGCAACTCGCGGCCGAGGCGGCCGGGCCGATCGCGTTCGGTTTCACCGCCGACGAGCTCGGCGGTGCGGGCGGCCGCGGCGCCGGCCTGCGCGAGGCGTTCCTCATCATGCTGGTGCCGCTGCTGCTCAACGGGCTGCTCCTGCTGCGCGCCCGGCACACCTACCGCACCGACGTGGCGACGGCCGCCGCCGCGCAGCCGGCCAGCGAGCCGGTCAGCGGCCGACCATGACAGCCGACCCGACCCGACCCGGCCAACAGCCGACGCGAGCTAGCCAGCGGGCGACCACAACAGAAAACCCAAGCCAGCCAACAGCCAACCCAAGCCAGCCAGGCAGCCAGGCAGCCAGGCAGCCAGGCAGCCAGGCAGCCAGGCCCAGCCAGCGGCCGACCAGGAGAGCCGACCACGAAAGCCGACAAGGACAGCCGACCCTAATCAGTGGGCGAGCGCGAGCGCCGACCCCACCCGCTCCAGCCCCTCCGCAAACAGATCGGGCGGCAGGTGACCGAACCCGACCCGGAACACCCGATCCGACTCGAAGAACCACGAACCCCGCGCCACCCGGGTATCCAGCGCGGCCAGCGACGAGTAAAACAAATCAGGCGACACGGAGGGCGCCAACCGCAGGCAGCACAACGCACCGGCATCCGGCGGGAGCAGCGCGACCAGCGGCTGCGTAGCGGCCCACGACGACAGCGTCGCCAGCGCGGCCCGCAACACCGCACGCCGCTCCCCCAGCACCCGCGACCGCTGCCGCAGCACCTCCACCGCCAGTAGCTCGTCAACCCCCGACGCGCTGATCAGCGTGTTGAACTTGACCCGCCGCAACCGCTCATACAGCGACACGGAAGTCGCGGTCAGCCAACCGACCCGCAGCCCGGGCGCCCCGTAGGCCTTCGACAGCGACGACGTGGTCACCACCTGCGGCCCAAGTGAAGCGGCCGACGCCGGCACAGCATCGTCGTCGTAGGCACCGTCGCGATAGGTCTCGTCGACCAACACGACCGCGTCCGGCGCCACACGCGCCAGCCCGGCCACCAGGTCGGCCAGGTCGGAGGCAGCCATCCGTACCCCTGACGGGTTCTGGGGTGACGCGAGCGAGACCAGCCGGGTCCGCGGCCGCACCGCCGCCAGGACCGCCTCGACATCCAGCCGGTAGCCGGCGTCGAACGACAGCGGCACGGCCGTCACCTCGGCCCGCAGCGACTCGAGGACCGCCCGGGCCGGCGGAAAGCACGGCGTCGTGACCACCGCGTGGTCGCCGGCCTCCAGCGTGACGAACGCCAGCAGGAACATCGCACCGACGCCGCCGGTGGTCAGCAGGACCTGGTCGGGGTCGACCCCAAGATCTTTGGCCACGAGGGTACGCAGCTCCGCGTCGCCGGGCGTCGTCCCGTACCCGATGGACAGCTTGTCGAGGCGCTCCCGGGCAGAAGGCGTCAGCAGCTCGCCCAGGAGCAGGGGCGGGCTGGTGCTCTCGGCCAGGTCGTAGCGGCAGGGTACGTCGACGAGGTCGGCCATCGGCGCCGGCGGGAAGCGGTCCATCCTCCGATCCTGTGCACGAGGACCGGTCCGGCGGCAGAGCCAATCGCCGCACGGTGGCCCGACCGGTCGCCGATCCGGTCCGACCGCCCGGCGCGCGGGCGCAACCGGTCGCTTCGAAATGCGGTCCATTGATGATCGTCTTAGGATCGAAACGGTTCAAGCGGCAGGAGGCAACGATGGCCCTGTTATCCGCTCTCGATCGTGAGCACACCGTCGCGCCGCCGGGGTTCAGCAGGTGGCTGATTCCGCCGGCGGCGCTCTCCGTCCATCTCTGCATCGGCCAGGCGTACGCGACCAGCGTCTACAAGAACTCGTTCGTCGCGCATTTCGGCGCCAGCCAGACCGCGATCGGCATCATCTTCAGCATCGCGATCGTCATGCTCGGGCTGTCGGCCGCGGTCGCCGGCACCTGGGTGGAGAACAACGGACCGCGCAAGGCGATGTTCGTCTCGGCCTCGTTCTGGGCGACCGGCTTCCTGGTCAGCGCCCTCGGCATCGCGACCGAGCAGCTCTGGCTGGTCTACCTCGGCTACGGGGTGATCGGCGGGATCGGTCTCGGCATCGGCTACATCTCGCCGGTGTCGACGCTGATCAAGTGGTTCCCGGACCGGCCGGGCCTGGCGACCGGGCTGGCCATCATGGGCTTCGGCGGCGGTGCGCTGATCGCCGGGCCGGCGTCCCGACAACTGCTCTCCCTTTACGACAGCGGCTACGACCCCAACGTCGCCAGTTCGGTGGCGTCCGGCGGCGCGCTGGTCGCGCTGTTCCTCACGCTCGGCATCGGCTACTTCGTGATCATGATGTTCGGCGTCGTCAACGTGCGGGTCCCGGCCGAGGGCTGGCGGCCGGACGGCTTCGACCCCGCCACCGTGGCCGCGAAGCCGCTGGTCACCACCGCGAGCGTGTCGGCCGCCAACGCGATCCGTACCCGATCGTTCTGGCTCCTCTGGATCGTGCTGTTCTGCAACGTGACCGCCGGCATCGGCATCCTCGAGCAGGCCAGCCCGATGATCCAGGACTTCTTCCGCGAGGGTACGACCTCGACCGTCGCGGTCTCCGCAGCTGCCGGCTTCGTCGGGCTGCTCTCGCTGTTCAACATGGCCGGCCGGTTCGCCTGGTCGTCCACCTCGGACCTGATCGGCCGCAAGCCGATCTACATGGTCTACCTCGGCGTCGGCATGGTGCTCTACGCGCTGCTGGCCTCGGTCGGGCACTCGGCGACCGCGCTGTTCGTGCTGCTGGCCGGCGTGATCCTGTCGTTCTACGGCGGCGGGTTCGCGACCGTGCCGGCCTACCTGCGCGACCTGTTCGGCACCTACCAGGTCGGCGCGATCCACGGCCGGCTGCTGACCGCCTGGTCGGCCGCCGGCGTCGCCGGTCCGCTGATCATCAACGGGTTCCTCGACGCGCAGGGCAAGCCCGGCACGCTGACGGCCGACGCCTACCGGCCGGCGCTGTTCACCATGGTCGGCGTGCTGGCCATCGGTTTCATCGCCAACCTGCTGATCCGGCCGGTCCCGGAGCGCTACCACGAGCCAGGAGATGCCGGGCAACCAGCCGTGAAGGAGATGGCGGCATGAGGAGCAGACTCGTGGTGTCCTGGACGTTGATCGCGATCCTGCTGGGCTATGGGGTGGTGCAGACCGCGATCACCGCGGCGAAGCTGTTCCAGTGACCGGCGGCGGCGTCGGCCTGGGCAGGTAGGTGCCGCGGGCGACCGCGACCAGCGTGCGCAGGGCGATGCCGCCGATCAGCAGGGTGATCAGGCCGATCACCAACCAGCTCAATGCGAAATGCGGGCTGGGCCGGCCCACGTTGATCCAGACCAGCGTGACGGTGGCGGCCGTGGCGAAGGCGAAACCGAACGACCAGAAACCAGGACTGAACTTCAGCCGCAGGTACGCCGGCAGGAAGCGGAACTGGGCCACGAAGATCAGTACGCCGTAGCCGGCGATGAACGCGGCGACCGTGTCGATCCGGCCGCCGTTGAGCGCGAAGTAGGCGATGCTGGCCACCGGCGCCGGCGCCACCTCGATGGCCAGCGTGGGGATCAGCGGCGGCGGCAGCAGCGGGCTGATGAACAGCCGGTTCATGATGATCGACCCCATCACGAACCAGCAGATCACGCCGAAGCCGAACATGAACTCACCGAGCCGGCGCTGCCCCACGCTGGTCGCGGCGGCCGAGGCGATCAGTCCACCGGCGACGGTCGGCAGGAAGTAGCCCGGATGGATCTTCGGCGCGTCCACCGGCGCGTAGATCCATTGTCCGGTGATCCACCCGCCGTAGAGGACGGTGAGCACCAGGAACACGTCGACCACCACGACGGCGGCCGTGTGGGCGCGGGGCTCGAGCCCCTGGTAGGCACACAACATCGGGACGATCGCCGCCAGCGCGATGAACGGCTGGCCGATGTTGTCGACCAGGTCGGCGCGCACGTCGCGCGGGCGGCTGAAATACAGCACGCAGGTGAGCAGCCAGACGAAGGCGGCCAGGATCAGCAGCGCGTCGGTCACCCCCGCCGGGGAGATGCCGTAGGACTGCGCCGTCCTCCAAACCCCCGCCAGGCCGGTCAGCGCGAACGGCATACCGAAGATGTTTGGTGGCACTTTGACCCGATTTGCCACGCAGTGAACGTTACCGGGCGAGGGTGGCCTCGCGGCGAAGATCAGTGCTTGCGGATCAGGGTGACCCCGTCGCGCACGGGCAGCATGACCACGCTGACCCGCGGGTCGGCCACCACCTGGTCGTTGATCGCGCGGATCGCGACGTCGCCCGGCCCGGTCGCCGACGGGTCGACCACGCGGCCGCCGCGCAACACGTTGTCGAGCACGATCAGACCGCCCGGCCGCACCCGGGTGACCAACTCCGCGTAGTAGGCGGGGTAGCCGTCCTTGTCGGCGTCGATGAACGCGAAGTCGATGGTCTCCTGCGCCGGCAGCGCCCGCAGCGTCTCGATGGCCGGCGCGATCCGCAGGTCGATCCGGTCGGCGACGCCGGCCCGGTCCCAGTAGCGGCGGGCGATCGAGGTCCACTCCTCGCTGACGTCGCAGGCCAGCAGCGTGCCGGACGGGGCAAGGCCGCGCGCGATGCAGAGCGACGAGTAGCCGGTGAACACCCCGACCTCGACCGCGCTGGTCGCGCCGACGAGCTGGGTCAGCATGGTCAGCAGCTCACCCTCGTCGTGCGAGATCTGCATGCCGGCCGCGTCGGGGAAGGCACGCGTGGTCTCGGCGGCCAGCTCGCGCAGCAGGTCGTCGGACGGCGACGAGTGGGCGAGCAGGTAGTCGCTGATCGCGGGACTGGTGATATCGGGCATGATCCCCACCCTAAGGCCTGGCTGCCGCATGGCAGGATGAGACCGTTATGAAGATCAACGTGGAACAGGTCACCGACCGGCTCGCCGGGCACGGTGAGGGTCCGGCGTGGGACGCCGCGACCGGGCGGCTGCATTGGGTCGACATGCTGGCCGGCGACATGCTCTCGATCGATCCGGACGGCGGCGCGGTCACCCGTACCCCCGTCTCGTCGGTCGTCTGCGCGATCCGCCCGCGCCGCGGCGGCGGTCTGGTGCTGGCGGTGGAACGCGGCTTCGCGCTCCTCGACCCGGGCACGGAAAAACCGCGGATCCTGCCGGAACTGTGGCCCGCCGGATCGGTGCGGATGAACGACGGCGGCTGCGACCCGCTCGGCCGGTTCTACTGTGGATCGATGGCGACCGACGAGAGCACGGGCGCCGGCAAGCTCTACCGCCTCGACGCCGACCTGACCGTGACGGTCGTGCTCGACGACGTGACCATCTCCAACGGGCTGGCCTGGTCGCGCGACGGGCAGACCGCCTACTACATCGACTCGGCGACCCAGCGGATCGACCTGTTCGACGCCGACCTGACCAACCGTCGCCCGTTCGTCACCGTGCCGAAGGAGACGGGCACGCCCGACGGGCTCTGCCTCGACGCCGAGGGTGGCGTCTGGGTGGCGCTGTGGGACGGCGGCGCGGTGCACCGCTACGGGCCGGACGGTAGCCTCGACGCGGTGATCCCGATGCCGGTGGCGCGGCCGACCGCGTGCGCGTTCGGCGGGCCCGACCTCGCCGACCTCTACATCACCACCTCCCGCCCGTCGGCCGACGACCCGGCGCCCAGCGGCGCGCTGTTCCGGGCCCGGCCCGGCGTGACCGGCTTCGCCGACTACGGGTTCGCGGGATGAGCGACTACCTGACCGACTTCGGCCGCCCCAAGGGGACGGTGCCACCGCGGGCCGCGCTGCACAGCGACGCACCGTCGATCGACCTGTCCGGCGCCTGGCGGTTCCGGCTGAACCCGACCGCGACGGCCGGCGACGACTTCTGGGCCGCCGGCTACGACGACGCGGGCTGGGACACGCTGCCGGTGCCGTCGAGCTGGCCGATGCATGGTTACGGGCAGCCCGCGTACACCAATATCACCTATCCCTTCCCGATCGACCCGCCGCACGTGCCCACAGAGAACCCCACCGGTGACCACCGGCGGGTGTTCGACGTGCCGGCCGACTGGGCCGGGCAACGGGTGCTGCTGCGCTTCGAGGGCGTCGACTCGTGCGGCCGGGTGTTCGTCAACGGCGCCGAGGTCGGCGTCACCCAGGGCAGCCGGCTCACCCACGAGTTCGACGTGACCGCGCACCTGCGCCCCGGCGCCGCCAACGTGCTGGCCGTGCGGGTGCACCAGTGGTCGGCCGGCAGCTATCTGGAAGACCAGGACATGTGGTGGCTGCCCGGGATCTTCCGCGCGGTCACCCTGCGGGTCCGGCCAGCGGGCGGTCTCGACGACGTGTTCGCGCATGCCGCCTTCGACCACGCGACCGGGCAGGGCACGCTCCGAGTCGATGCCCCAGCCGGCGCGCTGCTGTCGGTCCCGGAGCTCGGGCTGCGTGATGTCGCCGTCAACACCGACCACGTGCTCGAAGCGGTCGCGCCGTGGACACCCGAGACGCCCACGTTGTACGCCGCGTCGGTGTCGACGGAGACCGAGACGGTTTCGCTGCGGCTCGGCTTCCGCACGGTGGCCGTGGTCGACGGGCTGCTGACCGGCAATGGGCGGCGGATCTTCTTCCGCGGCGTCAACCGGCACGAGTTCCACCCCGACCTGGGCCGGGTGGTCCCGCCCGACGTGGTGCGGGCCGAGCTCCAGCTGATGAAGGCCCACCACGTCAACGCGATCCGCACCAGCCACTACCCGCCGGACGCGGCGCTCCTCGACCTCTGCGACGAGCTGGGCTTCTGGGTGATCGTGGAGAACGACTACGAGACGCACGGCTTCGAGCAGAACGGCTGGCGCGACAACCCGACCGACGACCCGCGGTGGACCGACGCGCTGGTCGACCGGATGCGCCGGACGGTCGAGCGCGACAAGAACCATCCCTGCGTGGTGATGTGGTCGCTGGGCAACGAGGCCGGCGTCGGGCAGAACCTGGGCCCGATGGCCGAGGCCGCCCGCGCGATCGACCCCGACCGGCCGCTGCACTACGAGGGCGACTGGTCGAGCACGCACACCGACGTCTACAGCCGGATGTACCCGCCGCCGGACGAGGTCGCCGAGATCGGCGCCGCCGAGACCGGCCTGCCGTTCGTGCTCTGCGAGTACGCGCACGCGATGGGCAACGGCCCGGGCCTGCTGACGACCTATCGGGAGCTGTTCGAGACCTACCCGCGCTGCCAGGGCGGCTTCATCTGGGAGTGGATCGACCACGGCATCCGGCGCGGCGACCACTTCGCCTACGGCGGCGACTTCGGCGAGCCGGTGCACGACGGCAACTTCGTCATCGACGGCCTGGTGTTCCCGGACCGGACACCGTCGCCCGGGTTGACCGAGCTGGGCGCGGTCTTCGCTCCGGTCCGGCTGGACGCCGACGCCGGCGGCCTGACCGTCCGCAACGGCTACGACCACCGCGACCTGACCGGCGTCACGCTCGAGTGGACCGTGTCGGTCGACGGCGACACGGTCGCGTCCGGGCAGGTGGAGGCCCCGGCGCTGGGCCCCGGGGAGTCGCACCCGGTTGCGCTTCCGCACGTGACGCACGGATTCGGCGAGGCCTGGCTCACCGTCACGGCCCGGCTGGCCGGCGCCACCGTCGGGGCCGGGCAGGTCCGGCTGCACGAGGCCGCACCCCGCCCGCGCCGGTCCGGGCGCCGGTTCGCCCGCAATGCCCTCGGCCCGGCCCAGTTCCGCGACGGCGACCTGGTCGCGCTCGGCGGGCTGGCCCTGCGCGGCCCCCGGCTCGACCTGTGGCGGGCGCCGATCGACAACGACATCTTCGGCCCCGACCCGGTCGCCGACCGCTGGCGGGCCGCGGGCCTGCACCGGCTCACCCACCGGGTGGTCGACGTCGACGCGTCGGCCGACGCCTACGTGGTGACCAGCCGGGTCGCGCCGGCCGGCACCGACCGCGCGCTGCTGGCCACCTACACCTGGACCGCCGACGACGACGCGGTCACGCTGGCCCTGCATGTCGAACCGACCGGCGACTGGGCCGTCCCGCTCCCCCGCGCCGGCGTGGCGCTGGCCGTGCCGGGCCGCCTCGGCGCGGTCGAGTGGTTCGGCGGCGGCCCCGGTGAGGCCTATGTGGACTCGTCGGCCGCCGCGCTGGTCGGCCGCTACCGGTCCACGGTGGATGGTCTGCAGACGCCCTACGTGCGGCCGCAGGAGAACGGCAACCGGACCCGGGTGCGTCAGGCCCGGCTGACCGACCCGACCGGCGCCGGCCTGGAGATCCTCGGCCATCCGACGTTCGAGCTGACCGCCCGGCGCTGGAGCACGGCCGCGCTCACCGCCGCCACGCACACCAACGACCTGGTGCCGGGCCCCGACGTGCACGTCCATCTCGACTACGGCCACCACGGCCTGGGCACCGCCGCCTGCGGCCCACCGCCGGCACCGGAGGCCTGGCTGCGCGCCGAGCCCTTCGACCTGGTGGTGACGCTCCGGGCGGTAAAGCCCTAGATGTGCTGTCCAGCCAGGTTGGTAAGGCGGGTGATGGGTGGCTGGCCGCCGATCGCGGTGTGGGGTCGGTGGTGATTGTAGAAGTGCAGCCATCGGGGTAGGGCCGCGCGGCGGTGGTGTTCGGTGGGGTAGAACCGATCGATCGCCCAGGCGTTAAGGGTGCGGTGGAACCGTTCGATCTTGCCGTTGGTCTGGGGCCGGTAGGGGCGGGTCTTCTTGACGGTGATGCCGAGCTGGGTGCAGGTCTCGCGCCAGAGGCGGGAGCGGTAGGCCGAGCCGTTGTCGGACAGCACCCTTTGCACTCGGACGCCGCGGGCGGCGAACCAAGCCACTGCGCGGGTCAAGACTGCAGCTGCGGTTATGGCGGTCTCGTCGTTGTGGATTTCGGCGTAGGCGACGCGGGAGTGGTCGTCGATGACGGTGTGGACGTGGGCGGTGCCCATCTTCGGGTTGCGGTAGGCGCTGCGGGGCTTGCCGGTGGTCGCGGCGCGGTGTCGCTTGCCTTGGACGCGGCCGACGTATCGCCAGCCGCCGCCGTCGGGGATGTTGCCGAGTTTCTTGACGTCGACGTGGATCAGGGCGCCCGCGGTGTCGTGTTCGTAGCGGCGGATCGGTTCACCGGTGCGTCGATCGATGTGGGAGAGCCGGTTGATCCGGGCACGGACCAGGACCGCGTGCACGGTGGAGGCGGCCATCCCGAGACGGGCGGCGATCGCGACAGGGCCGAGTCGGTGCCGCCACCGCAAGTACACGATCTTGCGGACCAGGTCGCGGCGGGTGCGGGTCGGGGTGTGGAGTGGGCGGCTGGACCGGTCCTGCATACCCGCGGCTCCCATCGCGAGATACCGGTCGACCCACCGTTTCGCGGTGCGGTAGGAGACATCGAATCGGCGGGAGGCCGCGGAGACCGTCCAGCGCTCATCGACGACCAGGCGGGCGAGTTTGAGGCGTGCTTTCGGGGTCAGGGCTGCGTTAGCGTGTGCCACGAGGCCTCCAGGTCAGGTGAAGCGGTTCTTCGACAGCTCCACTTCACGACCGGAGGCCTCACCCTTTCAAGACCTAGATCGTCTCGTCACACAACCTTGACCAACCTCCCTGGACAGCACACCTAGACCAGCACCGCGCCGCCGTCGACGAGCAGCACGGTGCCGGTGGCCATCGGCTGCTCCATCGCGTAGACGTAGGCCAGCGCGACGTCTTCCGGCTCGCCGGCCCGGCCGACCGGCAGCGACCCGGCGAGCTGGTCGAACATCGCCCGCTGCTCGTCGTCGCTCATGCCCGCCGCCCACATCGGGCTGCGGGTGACCCCGGGCGCGATCGCGTTGACCCGCACCGGCGCGAGTTCCAGCGCGAGTTGCCGGGTCAGCGCCTCGATGGCACCGCAGATGCTGGCGCCGAGCGCCCAGCCCGGCGCCGACCGCTGCGAGGCGTTTCCGCCGGTCAGCACCACGCTGCCGGCCGTGCTCAGGGTGCCGGCGGCGCGCACCGCCCGGATCACGGCCAGCGCGCCGAACAGCCGGGTCGCGTAGAAGCGGGCGGCCACGTCGGTCGTGAGGTCGGCCAGCATGGTCAGCGCCAGCGGCTCGCCGGCCGTGTAGACCAGGTGATCGATCGCACCGGCCCGCTCGGCCAGCCCGGCCACCGAGGTCGCGTCGGTGAGGTCGACGGTCGCGCCTTCCGCACCGGCCGGCAGCGCGCTGAGGGCCCGCTCGACGCGGTCCCGGTTGCGCGACGCCACGACCGGTGTCGCGCCCCGCGCGGCGACCGCCTGGGCGACCGCGAGGCCGAGCCCGGACGTGCCGCCGACCAGCAGCACCCGCTGCCCCTCCAGTGCCATGGCTCCAGCCTGGCCGGTGCCGGGCGGTCATGGGGCGGGATCCACCAAATGGCCGGTCAAAGGGTGGCCCGGCGGCGGCAGAATGGGTGGCACAGGGAGGTCGCGATGGCCGACGACGGCGAGCACGTGGTGTTCAGCGACGAGGAGGCCGCCTTCCTGCGGCACGTCCGGTTCGGCGAGCTACCGCCCCGGGTGCTCCCCGAAGACCTGGTCGAGCTGCACGAGACCGACCCGCCCCAGGCCAAGCCCGACAACCACCTCGACGACAGCCACTGGCGCTCTTCCTAGCCGACGCGGTCCAGGAAGGATCGCACCGCGCTCGCGTAGCCGGCGGGATCGACGTTCCACGACGCCACGTGGCCGCCGCCGCGGGTCGAGACGAGCGTGACCAGCTCGGGGCGGGCCGCGGCCAGCGCGTGCGCGCGGTCGGTGCGCACCAGCAGGTCGTCTTCGTCGACGAAGAGCAGGGTGGGCACGGTCAGCTCGCCCGGGTGCTGGTCGAGGCGGGCCAGCGAGAGCCGGCCGCGCCACTCGACGAAGCGCTTCGCCGACCAGGTCACCGGCGCCGGCAGGTGGCGCAGCTCGGCCTGATAGTCGATCACCGCGCGCCAGGAGAGCACCGGGCTGTCCAGCACCACCGCGCGCACGAGTGCCGCGTCGGCCACCGGCAGCCGGCGCAGGGCGGTCAGGGTGATGCCGCCGCCCATCGACCAGCCGAACACGACGATGCCGGTGGCGCCGTGCTCGCGGGCGTAGCGGATCGCCGCCGCCAGGTCACGCCATTCGGTGTCGCCCAGGTGGTAGTAGCCGTCCGGGCTGGCCGGCGCGTCGGGGTCGTTGCGATAGCCGATCACCAGCGTGGTCAGCCCGGCACCGGCCACGGTCGGCAGCACCCGCAGCGCCTCGTGCTTGCTCGCACCCCGGCCATGCAGGGCGATCGCCCACGCGCCCGCCCGCTCGCCGTCGGGTGCGGGCACCAGCCAGGCCGGCAGGTCGCCGAGCTGGCCCGGCACCGGGACGGCCGCGAAGTCCAGCCCGAACGCGGCCTTCGGGTCGGTGCTGAACACGTTGTAGTCGACGGTGGCCGCGAGGCCCGGCCGCAACTCGCCCTGCTGGCGCTCGACGATCTCGCGAACGACGGTGTCGCCGTCGACCTCCACGCGCGCCGACAGCCGCACCGCGCCGTCGGGCCAGGCCAGCCCGACCTCGACCGGCTTGGCGGTGTCGAGATCGCGGCTGAGCGTGACCGTGTCGCCGGCCACGCCGAGCACCCGCACCGGCAGGTCGCGGCTGTGGTCGACACCGAGCAGCTCACCGGCGAAGTAGTAGCCGGCGCCGGCAGTGCCGAACGCGCCGGTCACCGCGGCCGCCAACGCGCCGCCGACGATCCGCCGCCGGGTCACCGCCGCCATCACCACATCGGCAACATCATCACAAAACCGAAGATCATGCGACGGTACGGTGACCGACGTCCCACCGCTCGCCCGGAGGCGGATCAGTAGCGCCGGCGGCGCAGCAGCACCACGGCGCCGCTGGTGACGATCACGGCGAGGGCGGTCAGCGCGACCATCGGCACGTGCTCCCACAGGTCGCTGTCGGGTCGGACGGCGACCCGGGGGTGGCCGTCGGCCGACGGCGCGAAGAACAGCACAGTGACCGCGACCACCGCGATCGCGATGGCGCCCGCCCGCAGCAACCGGCGGATGACCATGGAACGCATGGATCGACGTTAACGGCGCCGGGCCGGGATCAACGCCGAATTAACGGCTATCTAATCCAGACTTGCGAATGTTCTATTCCACGCCGTCATCGCGCGGCCACCCGGCGGTCGCCCGGGGCCGGTAGGCAGGGCACGAACAGTTGATCCCCATCGGAGGGAGCACGACGTGGCATCGCAGAACTGGAGCCGCCGGGGCCTGCTCGGCGCCGCCGCCGCACTCGGCACCACCGCCGCGCTCGGCGGCGCGCCGGCCGTCGCGGGCACACCCACCCTCGCCCGCCGCCGCCCGGTGCTGACACACGGTGTGCAGACCGGCGACGCCGTCGGCGGCGCGGCCAACGTGTGGACCCGCGCCGACCGGGCCGGCCGGCTGCTGGTCGACGTCAGCGACCGCCCCGACCTGCGGCACGCCCGCACCGTCGCCGGGCCGCTGCTGGGGCCCGACACCGACTTCACCGGCCGGGTGCGGCTGCGCGGCCTGCGCGAGGGCCGCAAGACCTACTACCGGGTCCGCGTGGTCGGCGAGCGCGGTGTCGCGAGCGAGCCGATCACCGGGTCGCTGACCGTTCCCGGTGGCCACGACGGCATCCGGTTCGTCTGGACCGGCGACATCGCGGGCCAGGGCTGGGGCATCAACCCCGACCTCGGCGGCATGCGGATCTTCGAGGCGATGCGCCGGGTGCGCCCCGACTTCTACCTGTGCAGCGGCGACACGGTCTACGCCGACGGCCCGCTGGTCGAGTCGGTGCCGCTGGCCGACGGGCGGGTGTGGCGCAACCTGGTCACGCCCGAGAAGAGCAAGGTCGCCGAGACCCTGGCGGAATACCGCGGCCAGTTCGCCTACAACCTGCTCGACGCCAACGTGCGCCGGTTCTTCGCCGAGGTGCCGCAGCTCAACCAGTGGGACGACCACGAGGTGACCAACAACTGGTACCCCGGTGAGCTCCTCGACGACGCCCGCTACACCGAGAAGCGGGTCGACGTGCTCGCCGCGCGCAGCCGCCAGGCCTTCTACGAGTGGACGCCGATCACGCCCGGGCCGGTCTACCGGAAGGTCTCCTACGGCCCGCTGCTCGACATCTTCGTGCTCGACATGCGCACCTTCAAAGACGTCAACGACGGCAACGTGTACGCGGACCCGCGCCGCGGCCTGCTCGGCGAGGCCCAGCGCCGGTGGCTGACCGAGGGGCTGCGCCGGTCGACGGCGACCTGGAAGGTGATCGCCAACGACCTGCCGCTCGGCCTGGTCGTGCCCGACGGCGCGACCGCGCAGGAAGGCGTCGCGCAGGGCGACAACGGCGCGCCGCTCGGCCGCGAACTCGAGTTCGCCAGCATCCTGCGCGACGCCCACCGCCACCGGGTGAGCGGCATCGTGCTGCTCACCGCCGACGTGCACTACACGGCCGCACACCACTACGACCCGGCCCGGGCCGCGATCGGCGACTTCACCCCCTTCTGGGAGTTCGTCTCCGGCCCCGCCAACGCCGGCGCGTTCGGCCCCAACGCGCTCGACGGCACGTTCGGCCCGACCGCCGCCTTCGTGCACGCGCCACCGGAGGCCAACACCTCGCCGCTGGACGGTTTCCAGCACTTCGGCGAGGTAAGCATCGACGGCCGCAGCCGCGAGCTGACCGTCAAGCTGCGCGACCTCGACGGCAGTGTGTTGTGGGCCACAACCCTTACGCCGCCTTGGCGTTTCTGACCTCTTCTCGATCGGGCGAAGCGAGAGCAGACTCAGGCGCGGCGACCGTGCTCTCCGGTCGCCGCGCCCCACCACAGGAGGACCGCACATGTCCGACGCTTCCGATCTCCAGCAGATCACCGACGCCAACGCCAGCGGCCGCAAGCCGGTCGTCTTCGTCCACGGGTTGTGGCTGCTGCCCAGCAGCTGGGACCGGTGGGCGGCGCTGTTCGCCGAGGCCGGTTACGCCCCGGTCGCACCCGGTTGGCCCGACGACCCCGACACCGTCGAAGAGGCCAACGCCCACCCCGAGGTGATGGCCAACAAGAGCGTCGGCCAGGTCGCCGACCACTTCTGCGACCTGATCGGCAAGCTCGACCAGAAGCCGGCCATCATCGGTCACTCCTTCGGCGGCCTGCTCGCCCAGATCAGCGCGGGCCGCGGCCTGTCGGCGGCGACGGTCGCGATCGACCCGGCGCCGTTCCGCGGCGTGCTGCCGCTGCCGATCTCGGCGCTGCGCTCGGCCTCACCGGTGCTCAGCAACCCGGCCAACTACCACCGCGCGGTGCCGCTGACCTACGAGCAGTTCCGCTACGCGTTCGCCAACGCGGTGAGCGAGGAAGAGGCCCGCGAGCTCTACGCGGAATACGCCGTGCCGGCACCGGGCGAGCCGCTGTTCCAGGCCGCGGTGGCCAACTTCAACCCGTGGACCGAGGTCGCGGTCGACACCGAGACCCCCGAACGCGGCCCGCTGCTGGTCATCTCCGGCGAGAAGGACCACACGGTCCCGCACGCCATCGCCCACGCGTCCTACGAGCGGCAGGCCCGCAACAAGGCCGCGGTGACCGAGTTCGTCGAGATCAAGGGCCGCGGCCACGCCCTGACCATCGACAGCGGCTGGCGCGAGGTCGCCGACACCGCCCTCGCCTTCGTGCAGCGCTTCTAGAACTCTTCCCAGGTCTTCGGGTCCTGCTTGACGGGCGCGCCGACGTCGAGGGCGGTGATCGCCGCGACGTCGGCGGGCTCGAGGGAAAACTCGAAGATGTCGGCGTTGAGCCGCTGGCGGTCCGGGTTGCTCGAGTGCGGCGTCGTGGTGATGTCGCGCTCGATCAGCCAGCGGAGCACCACCTGCGACGGCGCGACGCCGAGCCGGTCGGCGATGCCGGTCACGGTCGGGTGCTCGAGGATGCCCCCGTTGCGCTCCAGCGGCCGCCACGCCTGCACGACCGTGCCGCCACGGGACACCGCCTCGACCACGTCGACCTGGGCGTGCGTCGGCGAGACCTGGATCTGGTCGACCGCGGGCTGCACCCCGGTCGCCGCGACGATGGCGGCGATGTGGTCGTCGAGGAAGTTGGAGACGCCGACCGAGCGGATCAGGCCCTCCTGCTGGAGCGCGACCATCTCCACGTACGACTCGACGTAGCGGCCCAGCAGCGGCAATGGCCAGTGGATCAGGTAGAGGTCGACGTAGTCGAGGCCGAGCCGCTCCAGCGAGGCGGAGAAGCCCTCCCGCACGTAGGGCTTGCCCTGGTCGCGGCCCGCCAGCTTGGTGGTGACGAAGAAGTCCTCGCGCGGCAGGCCGCTCTCCCGGATGGCCGCGCCGACCGCGTCCTCGTTGCCGTATCTGCTCGCGGTGTCGATCAGCCGGTAGCCCAGCTCGATCGCGGCGAGGATCGAGTCCGTCAACTGGCGCCCCTGCAACGGCCAGGTGCCCAGGCCCAGCCAGGGCATCTGGTAGCCGTCGTTGAGCGTACGCGTCGGAATAGAGATCTTGGCCATGCCCGCCAGCTTAGGCTGTGGCCTCCGGGACGAAAGGATGGCGCCATGGCACAGCCTGTCGTGCACTTCGAGATCATCGGAACGGACCCCTCGGGGTTGCGAGACTACTACGGCAACCTGTTCGGCTGGCGGTTCGACACCAGCAACCCGGTCGTCGAGGAGGTCTCCGTCCCCGACGACTACGGATTCGTCCAGCCGGAGGGCGACGGGATCCCCGGTGGCGTCGGCGGTGGGCCCGGTTACCCGGCCCAGACCGTGTTCTACGTCTTCGTGCCCAACGTCGAGGAGGCGTTGCTGGCCGCCGAGCGGCTCGGCGGCACCCGGCGGATGGGCCCGAGCCGGCGGCCCGACGGCGGCCTGGTCGTCGGCCACTTCACCGACCCGGAGGGCAACCTGATGGGGCTGGCCGGCCCGGAGTGATCAGGGGGCGATCCGGTCCAGCCACTCGCCGAGCAGCACCCGCTCGGCCGGGCTGAACCGGTCGGCGACGGCCGGCAGCGCGGCCTTGAGCGCGACCGCCGGCGACCCGACCCCGTCGCTGGTCGGCGCCGCCAGCACCGCGGCCAGGACCGCGTCGCGCAGGTTGTGCGAGAGCGCGCGGTGCTGCTCGAGCGTGCCGGTGCCCTGTGCGGCGATCAGCGCGAGGGTGGCGCCGACGCTGGCCGCGTACACCATCGGGGTCGCGGTTTCGACCGGCACCCGCAGCCGGCCGGCGGCCGCGACCCGGCGCAGGATGCCGGCGAGCAGGTCGTGCCCCTCGCCGCTGATCGCCGAGGGCTGGCTGGGCCGGGAGTCGCTGAAGATCAGCTTGTAGAGGGCCGGGTTGGCCAGCCCGAACTCGACGTGCAGGTCCCAGCCGGCGACCAGGTCGGCCAGCGGGTCGTCATATTTCTCGCCGGAGCGCTTCTGCTCCAAATAGCTGGCCCACGCCCCGTCGGCGACCGCCGCGAACAGGCCGGCCATGTCACCGAACTGCCGGTAGATGGTCTGGGCCTGGACGCCCGCCGCCGCGCTGACCGCCCGCGTCGAGACGGCCTCGCGACCACCGCTGGCCAGGAGGTGGGCCGCCGCGGCGAGGATCCGTTCCCGGGGTGTTGTCACCGCCACATGTTAGCACCGATCACGTTCTGGCGTGAGCGGTGCTAACGTGGCCGGCATGACGACAATCGGCACACGCAAGTTGGGTACGACCGGACCGGTCGTCGGCGCGCTCGGCCTGGGCGCGATGGGCATGTCTGACATGTACGGCCCGGCCGACGAAACCGAAAGTATCGCTACGATCCACGCCGCTCTGGACTCCGGGCTGAACCTGATCGACACCGCCGACTTCTACGGCTCCGGACACAACGAGATGCTGATCTCCCGCGCGCTGCGCGGCCGGCGCCGCGAAGACGTCGTGCTCAGCGTCAAGTTCGGCAGCCGGAAGAACCCGGACGGCTCGTTCCAGCCGGTCCCCTACGACGTGTCGGCGTCGGCCGTGCGCGACCGCCTGGCCCAGTCGCTGCGCCGGCTGGAGACCGACTACATCGACATCTACCGGCCGTCGCGCCTCAACCCCGACATCCCCATCGAGGAGACCGTCGGCGCACTGCGCGACATGCAGGAGGCCGGCTACATCCGCCACATCGGACTGTCCGAAGTGGGCGCCTCCACGATCCGGCGGGCAGCGGCGGTGGCGCCGATCAGCGACCTCCAGATCGAATACTCGCTGCTGTCCCGTGGCCCGGAGCAGGAGATCATCCCGACGTTGCGCGAGCTCGGCATCGGCCTGACCGCCTATGGCGTGCTGTCCCGCGGGCTGCTCAGCGGCCAGTGGACGGTCAACCAGGAGCTCGGCGCGCGCGACTTCCGCTCGGCGCTCCCCCGGTTCAGCGGCGACAACCTGGCCGCCAACCTGCGCCTGGTCGAGGAGCTCGCCCGGGTCGCCGCGGACCTCGGCGCGACCACCAGCCAGGTCGCGATCGCGTGGGTCGCCGCTCAGGGCGCCGACGTGGTGCCGCTGGTCGGTGCCCGCCGTCGGGACCGCCTCGCCGAGTCGCTCGGTGCGGCCGAGCTGACCCTCTCCCCCGAGGTGCTCGCCCGGATCGAGGCCGCGGTTCCGGCCGGTGCCGCCGCCGGCGGCCGCTACATGGACCAGCAGCTCCACTTGCTGGACAGCGAGCGCTGAGCGGCCCGGGTAACCTGATCGGGTGCCCAAGATCGCAACCGCCGACCGGGTCGACCGCGACCAGCTCATCGAGTTCGTCCGCACCCGGCACCGGCTCACCCTGGTGACCTTCCGCCGCGACGGCCGTCCGCAACTGTCCCCGGTTTCGGGCGGCGTCGACGGCGCGGGCCGGATCGTGATCTCCACTTATCCGGACCGCGCCAAGGCGGTCAACCTGCGCCGCAACCCGGCCGCCAGCGTGCTGGTCCACTCCGACGACTGGAACGACCCCTACGTCCAGGTCGACGGCACGGCCGAGGTGCTCGACATGCCGGCGGCGGAGACCGAGGACGCGCTGGTCGACTACTTCCGCTGCATCGCCGGCGAACACCCGGACTGGGCGGAATACCGCGAGGCGATGCGCCGGCAGGGCAAGTCGCTGATCCGCGTCACGATCGACACCTGGGGCCCGATCGCGACCGGCGGCTTCCCGCCGGACCGCGCGCCGGCCTAGATCGACCTCGGCATCCCGAACCTCGCCAGGATGCCGCTCTCGAAGCGGGTCAGCGCGCTGATCCGGCCGCCGTCGACAGTGAGCACGTAAAGGCCGGTGCCGTGGCTGACCCCGTCGGGGCCGTGCACGTAGGCACCGAACGCCGGCTGCCCGTTGGCCCGGGTCGGCACGAGGTCGAACCGGCGGCCGGCCCCGAAGATGGCGGCGCAGAAGCGGGCGACGGCGTCGCGGCCCTCGTACTCGAAAGGCATCGGCGGCATCGACATGAAGACGTCGTCGGTGAGCAGCGCCACCAGCGCCTCGACGTCTGCCGACTGCCAGGCGTCGACGAACTGGGCCACGACGGCTTCCTCGGCGGCCGGCGCGGTGGCGACCGGCGGCGCCGGAAGGGCGGCACGGGCCCGCTTGAGCGCGCTCTTCACCGACTCGACGCTGCGGTCGAGCATCTCGGCCACCTCGGCGGCGTGGAAGCCGAGCACGTCACGCAGGATCAGCACGGCGACCTGCCGCGGCGGCAACGTCTGTAGCGCGGTCACGAAGGCCAGCGAGACCGATTCCGACTGCTCGTAGCGGTCCTCCGGCCCGAGCAGCACGTCGGGGATCGGTTCCAGCCAGACCACCTCACCGAGGCGGGTCGGCTCGGGCCGTTCGACGTTGGGCACGTCCCACTCCTTGGCCGGGCGCCGGCTGGCCGACCGGCGCGCGTTGAGGCACCGGTTGGTGGCGATCCGGTAGAGCCACGTGCGCAGCGAGGCGCGGCCTTCGTACCCGTGGAGGCTTTGCCAGGCCGCCAGCAGCGTCTCCTGAAGGATGTCCTCGGCGTCCTGTATCGACCCGAGCATCCGGTAGCAGTGCACCAGCAGTTCGCGCCGGTAGGGCTCGGTCAGCTCCTGGAACGCCTCTCCGCTCCCGGCCCGCGCCCGCGTGATCGCGTCTGTCATGTCTTCACCCTCTCGCTTCTCCCTGTGTCGACACCGGCCGAGGCGGAAAGGGGGCGCCCCTTTCGCGGCCGGTGCGGTGTCGGTATCGGTGACAGCAACTCACCGTGCGAGGAGAGACCAGCCATGGCAAAGATCATCATCAGCCAGAACATCACGCTCGACGGCGTCGTGCAGGACCCGACCGGCGAGGGCGACTTCGACCGCGGCGGCTGGTTCAACGGAATCAGCGACGCCGACCGGACCGCATGGGCCGCGGCCGAATACGAGGAGGCGCTGGCCGCCTCGGCGATGCTGCTGGGCCGGCGCAGCTACGACTACTTCGCCACCCGCTGGGCGGACCGACCCGGCGACTGGGCCGACCGCCTCCGGGAACTGCCCAAATACGTCATCTCCACAACCCTGCAAGACCCGCAATGGCCCCACACCACGGTCCTCCCGAGCGGCGACGCGCTGACCGCGACGAAGGAACTGAAGGAAACCCTCAACGGCGAGATCGTGGTGTACGCCAGCCTGCCGCTGGCGCGAACCCTGATCGAGAACGACCTGGCCGACGAGGTGCGCCTGATGGTCTACCCAACCGTGCTGGGCGCCGGCGACCGCCTGTTCGGCGAGACCAGCAGCGCCAAGCCGATGCGCCTGGTCGACGCCCGCACGGTCGGCGACAGCCTCGCCTTCCTCACCTATCGACTCGGCGCCTAGCTACCGCTCGACGGCCCTCGGCGGGGTGGGGGCCGTCGAGCGGGGGCCGTCGAGCGGGGTCGTCGAGCTGGAGCCGGCGCAGCACGAGCCAGAGTGCCGCGCCGAGGAGGACGCCGGCCACGCTGTCGGTGAGCCAGTGGAAGCCGAGGTAGGTGATCGCGGCGAAGACGATCACCACGGGGGTGATCAGGATGGCGCGGCGGACGACAGTGGACAGCGGGCGGCGGAGGGCGCGCTCGATCAGCAGCACCAGGATCGGATACCAGATCAGGGTGTTGACGGCGTGGCCGGACGGATAGGACCAGCCGGCGTCGTTGGCGAACAGCTCGACCGCGTCGGGCCACGGTGCGTGCGGCGCGGAGCGGTCGGCGGCAATCTTCAGCGGGACGACCACCACGTAGCTGGTCGCGGCCGTGACGAGGACCAGCAGGACCGGGCGCAGGGTGCGGTCGCGGGCCGCCAGCACGCCCGCGACCACGATCAGGATCGCGGCGAGCAGGTTGGCCGAACCGAGGAAGTAGAGAGTCTTGGCAACCAGCCGCGCGGGCTCGGGGCGGTGCGCGTCGCTCCAGTCGCGGACGGCCACGTCGACGTCGAGGAACACGCCCGCGGCCAACGCCCAGGTCAGCACCGCGAAACCGGCGACCAGCGCCAATGCCGTGCGCCACCCGGGCCGGCTCATCCACCAGAGGGTAGCCATCGACGGCCGTGCGCACTGTCCCGTGGCATGGGTCGGCCGGGCGGCGGGTACAGAGAGGTGCATGAAGCCGAGTTGGACGATCTACCCAGTCGTCGCCGCGGTGACGGCGATTCTGCTGGCCATGGTGGTCCGGGACAGTCTGGGGCCGGGCGGCGCCTGGGTGTTCTTCATCGTGCCGCTGCTGGCCGTGGTCGCGGTCGCCACGGTGTTCCGGCGGACCCGCCGCGGTTAGGCGACCAGGGCCTCGAGCAACGCCCGGAGGGCGGGCTGGGTCAGCGAGCCCTCGCGTACCGCCGCGTAGATCGTCCTGGTCGGCTCCGGACGGCGGACCCGGCGGACGGCGACGCCCGGGTGGCGGGCGCACAGGCCGAGTCGCGGGATCAGGCTGACGCCGAGGCCGGCCGCCACGAAACCCTGTGCCGTGGCGTAGTCCTCCGACGTCGCCACGATGTCCGGGGTGAAGCCCGC
Organism: Asanoa ferruginea; assembly: GCF_003387075.1. NCBI lineage: Bacteria > Bacillati > Actinomycetota > Actinomycetes > Micromonosporales > Micromonosporaceae > Asanoa > Asanoa ferruginea. Next base: position 6,680,445 of record NZ_QUMQ01000001.1, on the reverse strand, counting down.
CGCGGCGCAGGCCGCGATGATCGGTTCCCGGCACGGGCCCGGCGGCTCGCTGCCCACCCACGGTTCCACCGCGAGGTCGGCCAGGTCGACCACCCGGCGCGCGGCGAGCGGGTGGCCGGTCGGCAGCACCGCCTGGTAGGCGTCCTCGCGCAACCGCACGAGACTGACCCCGGGGCGGCTTTCGGCGCCCGGGTGGCGGACCACGACGGCCAGGTCGACCTCACCCTGCTCCACCAACGGTTCCGGGTCCTCGAGATCGCTCAGCTTGGGGTCGATCGCCACGCCCGGGTGCGCGCGGCGGGCCCGGGCCAGGGCCGGCGCCAGCATCGTCGGGCCGATCGAGGCGAAATAGCGGACCGCCAGCCGGCCCGTCCGCCCAGCCCGCAGGTCGGCCAGCGCGGTCTCGGCCTCGGCGACATGCTGGCTGATCACGGCCGCGTGGCCCGTCAGCAGCCGGCCGGCCGCCGTGGGGCGGACGCCTCGGCCGACCCGCTCCAGCAGGGCGATCCCCGCCTCCTTCTCCAGCGCGGCCACCTGCTGGCTGACCGCCGACGGGGTGAAGCCCAGGTGGGCGGCCGCGGCCGTCACCGAACCGCTGGATACCACCGCCCGAAGGACCTGCATGCGACGCATATCAAGCATGTAGCAGAACTTAACGGATGTGCAGAACTCTTCGCTTGTCCTTCCAGGTCGGCCAGGGCAGCGTGCAGGCCGTGGACAGAACGTTGCGGGTGGGCGTGCTCGCCCTGTTGTGGGGATCGACCTTCCTCTGGATCGAGCTCGCGCTCGACGCGCTGACGCCGGTGCAGGTCACCCTCAGCCGGTGCCTGCTCGGCTCGGCCGCCCTCCTGGTCACCTGCTGGGCCACCGGCAAGCGACTGCCGCGCGGCCGGGCGGTCTGGGGTCACATCGTGGTGGCCGCGTTCTTCTGCAACGCCTTGCCGTTCGCCATGTTCAGCGTCGGCCAGCAGACCATCGACTCGGGCGTAGCCGGCGTGCTGAATGCGACGACGCCACTGTGGACACTGCTGATCCGCGCCGAGCGGGGCCTGCCGCCGGTCCGGCTGCTCGGTGTCGGGCTCGGCTTCGCGGGCGTCGTGCTGATCTTCGCGCCCTGGCAGAGCACCGGGACCATCGGTTGGGGCGCGCTCGCGATCGTCGTCGCGGCGGCGAGCTATGCGGTCGGCTTCGCCTACATGGGCCGCAACCTCGTCGGCCGGGGCATCCCCACGATCTCCCTGTCCGCCGCGCAACTTCTGGCGGCGACCGGCCTGACCGCGCTGACCCTGCCGGCGGGTGGCCTGACGCCGCTACACCTCGGCCCGGCACGGCTGATCGGGGTGCTGATCCTGGGCGTCGCCGCGACCGGGGTGACCTTCCACCTCACCTACCGGATCATCGCCGCCGAGGGCGCCACCAACGCCGCGACCGTCGGCTACCTGCTGCCGGTAGTCTCGGTGGCGCTGGGTGTCGTCGTGCTCGGCGAGGATTTCAGCTTCCGGATCGCCGCGGGCATGGCGATCGTGCTGATCGGGGTCGCCCTCACCCGCTGGGCGAAGCGGCCCCCTGCGGCCGGCAGCACCCTCGCCCCTGCGAGCGGGACCGGCTAGCCAGCGGCGACCGGTTCCAGGATCACGACCGCGGTCTCGCGGGAGCGCAGCGACGCGTACCCGTCGAGGTCCTTGTCGATCGTCCGCCAGCGGTCCCAGAGGCGGGCGCGTTCGTCGTCGACCGCCGGCCGGGCCCGGACCTGCCGTGACCCACCCTTGACCTCGACACGGGCCTCCGGGTTGGCCAGGAGGTTGAGCCACCAGGCCGGCTCCGCGTCGCCCCAGCCGTTCATCGCGAGCGTGACCAGGTTGGGCCCGTCCTCGAAATAGCCGACGATCACGCTCCGCTGCTGGCCGCTGCGCCGACCGGTGGTGGTCAGCCGCAGCGCGCCCCAGCGGTTGGGGCGGGGCCGCCACAGGCCCAGCCGGCCACCGCCGAGGCGGTAGATGCCGCGGTGCACCGACCAGGCCGTCCGGACGAACCAGCGCGGCGGAACCTTCACCCGAGCGGCCATCGCGACACCTCCGCGCCTCAGCGTGGCGCACCCGCGCAAGCAGCGAGCCGCTAGTGACGCAGGCCCAACCGGCTGTGCAGGCGGGCCAGCGGGCGCGGCGACCACCAGTTCCACCGGCCGAGCATGGTCATCGTCGCCGGCACCAGGACGCAGCGGACCAGGGTCGCGTCGACCGCCACCGCGACCGCCAGGCCCAGGCCGATCTGTTGCACCGTGCCGATCCGGCCGGTCAGGAAGCAGCTGAACACGATGACCATGAGCAGCGCGGCCGAGGTGATGATGCGGCCCGACCGTTGCAGGCCGCGGCGCACGGCCAGGTCGTTGGGCACGCCCTGGTCGACCTGTTCCTTGATCCGGGCGAGCAGGAACACCTCGTAGTCCATCGACAGGCCGAACGCGAACGCGAACACCGTCACCAGCACGAACGGGCTGATCCCGCCGACCACGTGGGTGTGCAGCAGGCCGGACAGCACGCCGTGCTCGAAGACCGCGCTCAGCACGCCGAAGGTGGCGCCGAGCGAGACCACGTTCATCACGACCGCCTTGACCGGCACGACCAGCGAACCGGTCATCGCCCAGAGCAGCACGACCATGGCGATCAAGGTCAACGCGATGGCGTACGGCAGCCGCGACAACAGCAGGCCGTTGAGATCTTTGTGGATCGCGGCGATGCCGGTGACCCACGAGTCGACCCCGGCGGGCCGGTCGGCCCGGGCCGCCGACACCAGGCGCAGCGCCGCGTCGCCCTCGGCGTCGCCGACCGCGTCGATGTCGACGGTCGCCACGCCCGGTGCGATCTGGTCGGCCTGCCGCACGCCGGCGATGTCCGCCGACGGCAGCGACCGGGCCCACGCTTCGAGCGTGGCGGCGTCGGTGCGGGCGACCACGGTGATCGCCGGCTGGTCGGGCTGGCCGAACTCGGTGGCCAGCGTGTCGATCACCCGGACCGACTCGAGCGAGCGGGGCAGGCCGTCGAGGTCTTCCACCTTGATCTTCATGGTCAGCAGCGGGAAGCCGGCGGCGATCAGCACCAGCGCGGTGGCCAGGGCGGTGACCAGCGGCCGGCGCTGCACACCCCGGGCCAGGCCCCAGAAGAAGCCTCCGTCGGAGGATCCCGCGGCGACCTGCCGCTTCGACGGCTTGATCCGGCGCCGGAACAGGCCGACCAGGGCCGCGGTGAAGGTCAGCGACATCAGCAGGGCGACCAGCGCGACGGACACGCCCGCGGCACCCATCGCGGACAGGCCGGTGACACCGAACACCAGCATCCCGGCCAGGGCGGCGGCGACCGTCAGGGCCGAGAACAGGATGGTGCGGCCGGCCGTCGCCCAGGCCGCGCCGATCGCATCGAGCGGCTCGCGGCCGGCGGCCAACTCGTCGCGGTAGCGGGCGACCAGCAACAGTCCATAGTCGACGGACAGGCCGAGGCCCATCAGCGTCACCACGGTGACCGCGTTCTGGTCGAGCGTGGTGATGGTGGAGAAGAAGAGCAGCACGGAGAACGAGCCGGCGATCGAGACGATCGCGCCGAGCACCGGGACCAGGGCGGCGAGCAGGCCGCCGAACACGAAGATCAGCACGAGCAGGGTGATCGGCAGGGAGAGCTGCTCGGCGAACGACAGGTCTTTCTGGGCCTGTTCGTTGGCCTGCTTGTTGACCAGGCGGCCACCGCCGACCTCGACCGTCGCGTCCGGCTGGCCGGCCGCGACCAGGGCCGGACCGAGGGTACGGAGTTCGGCCTCCACGGCGTCGGTGGCGGTGTCGAGCGCGTCGCCGGACAGCTCGCCGAGCCGCGCCTGCACCAGCAGGCCGCGGCCGTCCTTCGCCCGCAGCGCGGCGGCCGCGGGGCTGTCGGCGAACGGCGTGACCACGCCGGTCACCCCGGCGACCCCGCCGACCCGGGCGGCACCGTCGGTCACGGCAGCGCGTACCCCCGGTGCGTTGGGGTCAATGCCCCTGACCACCGCGACGATCGCACCGGACGACGTGGACGCGTCGGCGATGACGTCGCTGCCCGCGACCGACTCGAGCGACGACGGGCCCTGGCTGTCGTCGAGGCCGGCGAACACGGGACCGGCCGCGAACCCGCCGGCCACGACGGCGACCAGCCAGAGGCCGACCACCGCCCAGCGGTGCCGGAAGCACCAGCGGCCGAGCCGGCCGAGCAGCGTTGTGCGGGCCGGTGCCGGCGCCACCTCGGTGCGGACCGCCGGAGTCGTCTGCGTCATACCGGAGATCCTGCCGCTGGGTTCACCCGCGCCGCCTCCGGGGTCCGCCCGGACCGGACCCCGACGGGGAAGTTGGGGGGAATGGTCACGTTAGCCGGATGGACAGACCCTTGCCGCCGAACTCTTCGCACACGTACGCCGGCTCCCGCGCGCTGCCCAACCCCGGCTCGTGCCGGTAGCCGATGTCGTCGAACTCGTGCAGCTCCTTGGCCCCGGTGGTGATCAGCCAGCGGGCGAACGCGCCGCGGGCGATCTTCGCGTGGACGACGATGAACTTCGGTTCGCCGGACTTCGGGTCGAGGGTGAGGAACTTCGGCGTGACGATCCGCTCCGGGTCGACGAACTTGGTGACGGTCCTGCTGTATTCCGCCGCGGCCAGGTTGACGATCTGCCCGCGGGCCGGGAGCTGCTCGGCGATCGCGCTGCCCCAGAACTGGTAGAGGTTGCCGCTGGGCAGGCGATAACCCATTTCCAGCCGGTAGGGGCGGATGCCGTCGAACGGCCGCAGGATGCCGTAGAGGCCCGACAGGATGCGCAGGTGCGTGTCGGCGTAGCGGCGCTGTGCGGCGGTGAACGAGTCGACCTGGAGCCCGCTGTAGATGTCGCCGACGAAGCACTCGGCGGCCGGCGCGACGCCGTCGGTGCCCCAGTCGGCGTATTGCTGCCGGGTCTTCTCCGCCAGCTCGGCCGAGACGGTCATCATCTTCGCCAGCTTCGCCGCCGGCACTGCCCGCAGCTCGTCGACCAGTTCGCGCGCCTTGTCGATCAGCACGGGAGTGCCGGTCGCCTTATGTCCGGTGCTCGGCACCCGCATGGTCTTCGAGCTGTGCATCAGGATGATCACAAGCCCATTTTGCCTGGTACGGGTGGCGGCCGGCACCCGGGTGCCGGCCGCCGCGCCCCCGTTGGCTATTCGTTGCGGGCCGTCTCCGGGCCGGTGATCCGGCGCAGCAGGGGCAGGGTCGCCGCGATGATCGCGAGCGACGCCGCCAGCCCGCCGGCCACGATCAGGTAGTAACCCGCGCCCGGGGCGTGCAGCGAATAGTCGAGCTGGGCCCGCAGGAACAGCGCGGCCGCGAGGAAGCCCGTCCCGATCGCCACCGCGGCGACGACCAGGAGCGGCACCGCGCTCTCCAGGCCGACCACGGCCCGCAGCATCCGGATCCGCACGCCGGTCAGCCGCAGCACGCTGAACGGCCGTTTGCGGTCGCTCAGGCCGGCGATCACGCTGACCGCCAGGCTGCATCCGGCGATTGGCAGGCTGGCCAGGATCACCACGTCGGCGAGCCGCTGGAACTGCACCAGGGTGCGGGCCGAGTCGGCCTCCCACTCCGCCTCGGTGGCCGGGAAGCGGCCCCACGGGTTCATTTCCGCGAGCGCCGTGCGGGCCCGTTCCTTGGCGGCGGCCGACCCGTCGGTCTCCACCACGACCGAGAGCAGCCGCAGCGAGCCGAGATCGGTGATGGTCGACGCGGGCCAGACCCGCTCGTCGGGCGTCGTGCCCGGTTCGCGCGGCCCGATCAGGTCGGACCAGACCGCCGCGGTCGCGGCACCGGACGGGCAGCGGCCGAACTCGGGCGTCCTGGCCAGGTCGGCGCAGCTGATCAGGCCGGGGCCCTGCGGGTTGTGGGAATCGCCGGAGATCTCCCGCAGGTTCTCCCGCACCGTGATCACCGCTGTGACGCCGGGGATGGCGGACAGGCCGGCGGGGATGTCCGCTATGGATGGTGCCGGCGTGCCCGGGACCAGGCTGTCGGGCCAGAAGGTCTGCGAGAGCGACGTGGCCGCGACCGAGTCACCGGCCGGCGTGGTGCGCTCGGCCACGTAGGAGGTGATCGCGCCGCTGGCGGCGGTCATCACGAACAGGGCGACCACCAGGCCGCTGACGGCCCGGAAGGCGGCCATCGGGTCGTCGCTGAGCCGCCGGCCGGCGATCAGCGCGGCGGGTCGCTGGGCCCGCTGCGCCACCAGTCTTGCCGCGCGCATGGTCAGCCAGGGTCCGGCCAGCACCAGACCGATCACGATCAGCACCGCGCCGGCGATGTAGGCGAAGGTCTGGCCGTTGGTGGTCTCCGGCTTGCGGCCGACGAACCAGGCCAGTTCGGCGATGCCGGCGACCAGCGGGATCACTCGCCAGGCGCGCGGCGGCTTCGGGGTGACCCGGCGGGACACGCCGAGGGGCGAGATCCGCACCCGGCGGAGCGCGAGCCGCGCGGCGACCGCGGCGCCGATCGGGATGCCGAGGCCGACCGCGAGCACGTCGACCAGGCTCAGTCCCAGGTCGTCGGGGAAGAACGTGGCGCCGGTGAACGGGATCGCCGCGAGCCCCGGTCGCAGGGCGACGAAGACGCCGAAGCCGAGCAGCATGCCGGCGACCGCGGCGACCGTCGACTCCACGGTGGCCAGCACGGAGACCTGTCGTGGGGTGGCGCCGATCAGCCGCATGGCCGCGAAGCGTTGCTCGCGCCGGGCGGCGGAGAGCCGGGTCGCGGTGCCGATGAAGATGAGCACCGGGAAGATCAGCGCCGCCGCGATCACCGACAGCGTGACGGTGAACATCGTGTTGTTGAGGCCGACGACGCAGCGGGAGCAGTTGGCCGGGTCGGTGGTCAGGATCCGGCTGACCTTCGCGGCGGCCGGCTGGTCGGCCAACGCGTCGAGCGGCTGACCGACAATGACCAGCAGGCTGTCGGGCGACGGCAACGCCGCGTCGCCGACCACGCCGACCTCCCGGCCGGGGAAACGGTCGCCGAGTTCGGCGGCCGGCGTCGTCTTCAGCAGGTCGTGCAGCGCCGGCGAGGCGTAGAACTCACCCGGGCCGGGCAGGGCCGCGATGCCGGGCGGAACCGGGGCGGCCGGGCCGGTCGCGGCGACGTCGATCCGGCCCAGTTGCTCGCCGTGGAAGTAGTCTTCCCGGGCCAGCCACCAGACCGGGTCGACACCCGCGACGGCGACCGTGGTCGACGGGTCGGCGCCGGTGTTGAGCCAGGCGTAGCGCAGGTTCTGCGTCTTGGTGGCGTTGATGCCGGCCAGGGTGGCCAGCAGCAGGCCGGTGCCGAGTGCCACCGCCACGGCGACGACGACCAGCCGCACGGCCGCCTCGCGGCCACCGGCGACGGCGAGCCGCAGACCGAGCCGGATCACGACAGCACCGGCGCGGTGACCTTGCCGTCGCGGACGATGACCTCGCGGTCGGCGTACGCGGCGACCCGGGCCTCGTGGGTGACGACCACGACCGTGGTGCCCTGCTCGCGGGCCGAGGCGACCAGCAGGTCAAGCACGTGCTCGCCGGTGAGCGAGTCGAGCGAACCCGTCGGCTCGTCGGCGAACAGCACCCGCGGCCGCGCGACCAGCCCCCGGGCCAGCGCGACCCGCTGCGCCTGGCCGCCGGACAGCTCGCCGGAGCGGCGCTGTTGCAGGCCTTCGAGGTCGAGCCGGCCGAACCAGCCACTGGCCTCGGCCACCGCGGCCCGCCGCCGGGTGCCGGCCAAGAGCAATGGCAGCGCCACGTTCTCCACCGCGGTCAACTCGGGGACGAGTTGGCCGAACTGGAAGACGAAGCCGAACTCGTCGCGGCGCAGCGCGCTGCGGGCGCTCTCGTCGAGCGTGTCGACCCGGCGGCCGGCGATGTGGATCTCGCCGGCGTCGGGCACCAGGATGCCGGCCAGGCAGTGCAGCAGGGTCGACTTGCCGGAGCCGCTCGGGCCCATCACGGCTAGCACCTCGCCGGCGTCGACGGTGAGCGTGGCGCCGCGCAGGGCCGGCGTCTCGCCGAACGAGAGCGCGACCTCCCGCGCTTCGATCATCGGGCCGCTCGTCGCGCCGGTCACCGGGCCACCGCCTTGGCCAGGCCGTCGAGCCGCGCCACCGTGGTGTCGATCCAGCGCAGGTCGGCCTCCAGGTGGAACAGGCCGTGGTCGGCCAGCAGCGCGTCGACCAGGTTGCCGGCGCGCTTGATCTCGGTCAGCTCACGCATCCGGGCCAGGTGCGCACGGCGCTGGGTGTCGAGATATTCCTCCGCCGGGCGGCCCAGCATCAGCGCCAGCACCACCTTGGCGAACAGCACGGTCTGGAGGTGCGGCTCCGGCTCGAGCGGCTCGATCAGCCAGGCGTTGACCTCGGACGCGCCGGTCTCGGTGATGACGTAGCGCTTGCGCTCCGGCCCGTCGCCGGGCTCGACCGCGATCACCACCTTGCCGTCGCGGGCGAGGCGGGAGAGCGTCGCGTAGACCTGCCCGAACGGCAGCGGCTTGCCGCGACCGAAGAAGGCGTCGTAGTCGCGCTTGAGGTCGTAGCCGTGGCTGGGCTCGCGCTCCAACAGGCCGAGCAGCGTGAGAGGAACACTCATGCGGAGCACCATACACCACATGTATACGCTGAGCGTATACATCGGGCGTGCATCGCCGATTCGACACCTCGCGGCAAGCTGGCGGACACCATGGACAGCCAGAATGCCCAGCGTGCGGGCGTTCGGTGAGCTGGAGGCGGCGGTCATGGACCGGCTGTGGGCGCGGGCCGAGCCGGCGTCGGTGCGGGAGGTCTGGTCGGACCTGCGGCCCGAGCGCGAGCTGGCCTACAACACCGTGCTCACCGTCGTCGACAACCTGCACCGCAAGGGCTGGCTGCGCCGCGAGCGCGACGGCCGGGCCTACCGTTACATCCCGCTGTCGAGCCGCGGCGACTACGGCGCGCGGCTGATGCGCGACGCGATGGCCGAGAGCGGCGACCCGGCGTCGGCGCTCGCCGGTTTCGTCCGCCAGCTCACCCCCGAGGAGGGTGCCGAGCTGCTCCGGATGTTGCACGAGTCGGCGTGATCGCCGCGAATCTGCTGGCCCTCACGCTGCTCATCGGGTTCGCCGGCGGGCGCTGGCTGCCGGCGGCGGCCTGGGCGCGCCAGGCACCCCGGCTCGCGATCGCCGCCTGGTGCGTCCTGCTCGGCACCGTCGGCGCGGGCATCCTGGCGGTCGGCGTCACCGTGCTGCTGCCGGCGCCACCGGTGGTCTGCGCGCTGCTGTTCTGGTGCGTGCACCCGGACTCCCCCGCCACCGCCCTCGCCCTGCGGGTCGCCGGTGACATGGTCGCGCTCGGCCTGGCCGGCACGCTGCTGACCGCGCTCGTCCGCGCCGGCTGGTTGCTGCGGGCCCAGGTGCGCTCCCGGCGCCGGCACCGCGCGATGCTCACGCTGGCCGGCCGCCCCGACGCCGCTCTCGGCGGCACGGTCATCGAGCATCCGCGGGCGGCCGCCTACCTGGCGCCCGACCGCCGGGTGGTGGTCACCAGCGGCGCCCTCGAGGAGCTGAGCCCGGCGCAACTCGGCGCGGTGCTGGCGCACGAGCACGCGCACGCCGGCGGCCGGCACCAGGTGCTGCTCGACGCGGTCCGGCTGGCCGCGCGGGCGCTGCCCGGCCTGCGCCTGACCCGGGTCGCGCAACAACAGATCGGCCGGCTGGTCGAGCTGCGGGCCGACGACGTCGCGGCCCGCACCCATGGCCGGCGGGCGCTGGCGGCGGCGCTGGTCACCATGGCCGGTGCGACACCGCCTGGTCTCGTCGCGGCACACGGCGGTGACGTGGCCGAACGGTTGCGCCGGCTGCTCGTACCCCCGAAGCGTCTTGGTCCTTGGCGTTCGGCCGCGATCGTCGCCGCGCTGCTGGTGGTGGCCGCGCTGCCGGTGGTCGGCCTGGCGCTCGACGGCTGGTGGCCGGGCCTCGTGCGGTGCGTCTGGATCGGGTAGGTCGATCTCCTATCGAGGTTAGGAGTTCGCGGCGGGTGCGCGGCGCGTTCACCGCCGGTTCATGGGCGCCTCCGAGGCTCAGACCCGCACGCCGAGCACCGAAACAGGGAAGGCCTCTCCATGTCCAATGCCGAATCCGGCTACTCGCGCCGGCAGCTCGTCAAATACGCGGGGGTCGGCGCGACCATCGTCGCCGCCGCCCCGTTGATCGGTGCCACCGCCGCCGAAGCCACCTCGAAGGGTTCGTCGAACGCCCGCGCGTGGCGCGCCGGTGACCACCACATCCACTCGGAGTACAGCGGCGAGTTCGACACCTCGACCAACCCGCCGACCTTCCACAAGGGCGCGGACGCGGTCTACCCGATCGTCACCAACGCCATCATGGCGAAGAACTTCGGCCTCACCTGGGCGATGTGCACCGACCATGGTGGACCGACGCACTCGAAGGTCAACCTGGAGCAGGCCTACCCCGACCTGCTGCGCTCGCGCAAGCTCGTACCCGAGGTGTTGCAGTTCTGGGGTATGGAGTTCGACACGCCGCAGATGGACCACCACACGCTGATGATCCCGCGGCACGACGACGAGGCGAAGCTGCTCTTCGAGCTGGAGAGCCGGTTCAACAAGTTCGACGCGTTCCCGACCGACCCGTCGCGCGACACCGAGGCGAAGTTCGTCGAGTTCCTGAAGTCTGCCGCGTCGCACCGGCAGAAGCCGATCGTCATCGCTCACCACGCGGCCCGTTCGGCCAGCGGCCTGGGCGTCTACGGCCAGGACACCCCGCGCGAGTTCCGCGCCGGCAACAACGCCGCGCCGGATGTCTACATCGGATTCGAGGGCGCGCCGGGCCACCAGGCCGGCCCGCTCAACGGCGGCGCCCGCGGCGGTTACGGCAGCCACCCGACCTACGGCGGCTTCGACCAGATGACCGCCCGCGTCGGCGGCCTGTGGGACTCGCTGCTCGGCGAGGGCCGCAAGTGGTGGATCACCGCCACCTCGGACTCACACGTCCACTGGACCCGCGGCGGCTCCGACTTCTGGCCGGGCGAATACAGCAAGACCTACGTGTACGCCCGCCAGGACTACGCCGACATCATGGACGCGCTGCGCGACGGCCGCATCTGGGTCGTCACCGGCGACCTGATCAGCGCGCTGGATGTCACCGCGTCGAACCGCGGCAAGTCCGCCAACGTCGGCGAGGAGCTGACGGTCAGCCGCCGCAACCGCAACGACGTCGACATCGAGATCCGCTTCCGCGAGCTCCAGGGCGTCAACGGCAACGGCGACCGCCCGGCCGTCCGCCGCGTCGACCTGATCGTCGGGCGGATCACCGGCCTGGCCGCCGACGTCAACGCCGACACCAACGCCACGACGAAGGTGGTCGCGCGCTTCGGCCGGTCGGACTGGCACCGCGACGGCAAGGACTTCGTCATCAAGCACACGATCAAAAACGTCGAGGGCGACCTGTACGCGCGGGTCCGCGGCACCAGCACCGACGAGCTCGAGCCGGCGGCCGACGGCCTGGAGAGCCCGTGGGACGACCTGTGGTTCTACTCGAACCCGGTGTTCGTGAACGTGCGCTGACCACGCACCCCTGACAGGCGTGCCGCCTGGCCGGCCCGTCACCCCCCTTCATCGGGGTGGCGGGCCGGCGTCAGACGTGTGTAGCTGGCGATCTCGTGGCCGGCCGGGTCGTAGGCGACCAGCTTGCCGTGCGTCAGGCTCGCGGACCTGAACGAGAAGACCCGACCATCCGGGTACGGCGCCAGCAGCGGGATCTCCCGTGGCCGGCCGCCCGGCGCGGAGCGGTATTCGAGGCGGGCGACGGCCGGGCCGACCACGCCGTTGACGCGGACCTTGGTCTTCTCCGCGACGACGCCGAAGCGGATCGACTGGTCGCCGATGAAGGCCGCACAGCTCACCTGGTCGCGGCAGACGTAGAAGTAGCGCGGGTTGGCGGTGTCGTCGATCCGGTAGGCCTTGAACGTCGGATCGGCCGAGGCCGGCAGTGGCTGCACGGCGACGACCGCGATCGCGGCCGCGGCGGCGCCGGCCAGGGTCCACCGCCGGGCGCTGCGATGCTGGGCCACCACGGCCCCGAAGCCGAGCGCGCAGACACCGACGGTGCCGAGCGCGCGGGCGTTCTCCAGCACGAACTGCACGCCCGGGGTGAACGAGACGCCGGCCAGCACGACACCGAGCGAGAGCACCATCGCCGTCAGCAGCGCGGCGCCGGCCGCCCGGTGCACTGCGCCGCGGGTGCCGATCAGCAGCATCGCGGCGAGCACCGGCCAGAGCTGGTGGTGGGTCCAGGACACGGGCGAGGCGGCAACCGTGGCGCAGCCGACGAGGACGGCGGCCTTGGTCGAGTGGCCCTCGGTTGCGAGCCGGCGCGCCCGCAGCAGCGCCACCACGCAGAGCACGGCGACCAGGGCCGCCCAGACCAGCGGGAGCGCGCCGGGCGCGAGGCCGATCCGCAGCAGCATGCCCTGCACCGACTGGTTGCCGAGCGAGGCGAGGTTGCCGATCCGCCCGGTCTCGAACATCGCCCCGGTCCAGTAGGTCCAACTCGCCGACGGCAGCACCAGCGCCCCGACCGCCGCGGCGGCCACGAACGTGCCGGCCGCGCGCCCGGCGTCACGGTAACGCCCGGCGGCGAGGAAGTAGAGCACGAACAGCAGCGGGGTGAGCTTGATGGCCGCGGCGAGGCCGACCAGGCAGCCCCGGTAGCGGGCCGGAGTGAGCCCCAGGGCGTCGACCAACGCGAGCAGCACGACGAACACACTCACCTGACCGAACCGCAGGTTGCTCTGCGCGGGCGCGGACAGCAACAGTCCACACGCGACAGCGGCGACGAGGTCCGGCCGCCCACGCCCAACCGCGGCGGCGATCGCGGCCAGCGCGCCGACGGTGGCCACCATCCAGAAGACCTGAAGCAGCCCTTCGGGGACGAACGCGATCGGACCGAGCACCAACGCGGCGAAGGGCGGGTAGGTGAACGGCCCCCCGTTCGCCGCGACGTAGTCGTAGAGCGGGTGGCCGCCGCGCAGATGCTGGATCGCGCCGTAGTAGATGTGCAGGTCGGAAAGCCGGTCAGGCCGGCGCCACACAAGCGCGCAGGACACCACGGCGACCACCCCGAACAGGACCCAGAGCAATGCTGCCCGCCGGCCGCCAGTTCCCATGAGGACAAACCTACGGTGTCACCGCCACGAGGCGGACCGCCGTTTGGTCGACCACCGACCGGATGACCTGCTCCGGCCGCAAGGTGGCGGTGACCCGACTGACGTCGTCGCGGCGTCGATGGCCGCGCTCGACGGAGCTCGCCCGGGTGGATCCCGTCACCCGCGCGCGTGTCACACCTCCACTCGACCGGCGGCGCCGGCTCGAGCAGCGCGGCCAGCACGCGGTCGCCGGCCTTGGGAGCCGCGAGCCGCGGCGCGTGCCAAGGTGCACTTCCGTTGTGAATGATGGCGCGTTTATCGCCTTGGGCGCGTTTGCCGCTTGGCGGATTGCCTTTTCGGATTGGCGCGTCCGGTCGGATACACACTGGCCGCCGAGGTAGGCCTGGTTTGCGCGACTGCATCTTTTCCGCGCGGCGCAATGCCACGTCTGCGGCCGGCGTCCTCGACGCTATTGCCGCCGGCTGGATCAATCCCTTTTCCTGTCCCACGGGTTTATCGGTTGCGTTCTTCACGCCGAGGCGCTGGCTTGCTGAGGATTCGGGGCTTGCGTGAGGCTCGCAGCCGTTGCCGCGCAGGCGGCGCAGGCGTTCCGCGTGGCGCCGGGTCAGGCCCCAGGCGCGATGGCGCTCGTGCTCCCGGCGGAATTCTTCACCCGCGGGCGAATAACTGCGCGACGCAGTGCGATCTCGCATGGCGGCCAGCTGTGTCGTGGTAAACAATTGGAGCTGCCGCATGCATCAATTATCGCCTATCCCACGCGAGAAATCCGCCCCGTCCACGGCTTTCGATTATGCAAAATCTGCGGCCAATGCCCCCGCAAGGGCGGTCGGGCACGTGGGTGCCTTCGTGCGAGGTTTGGCACGGGACATCACCGCCGTGGGCGGGCGAACGAGCGGACGATCCCCCGCCGCCGTCGCATGATGGGGGGATACGGCTGGCGCGCACCGGTGACCGATACCCACCAGGAATCGAGAAGACCGATGGCGGAACCTTTCTATGCTTCCAAGACCGAGTACGTTGACCGCTCCCTGCTCGGGTTCGCGCGGGATCAAGCCGGCGTGGTCGAACTGAACACCGATCCGATCTATGTCCGCGCGGTCGATCCTGATCCGCGCCGGCAAGTTGGGCTGCTCTCCGGCGGAGGGTCCGGGCACGAGCCGATGCATGCCGGCCTGGTCGGGCGCGGGATGCTCGACGCGGCGGCGCCCGGGCGGGTGTTCGCATCACCGCACAACCGTCAGGTGTACGAAGGCAGCCGTGCCGTTGCCGGTCCTGCCGGGGTGTTGCACATCGTCAAGAACTACACCGGTGACCGGATCAACTTCGGGATCGCGGCCGAGCGGCTGCGGCACGACGGGATTCCGGTCGCGCGGGTGCTGGTCGACGACGACGTTGCCACCGAGAGTCAGCAGACCGCGACCGGGCGGCGTGGCACCGGGGCCACCGTGCTGGTCGAGAAGCTCCTCGGTGCGGCCGCCGACCAGGGCGCCGCCCTCGACGAGCTGGTCGCGCTCGGCGAGACCATCGTCGGGCGGTCGCGCAGCATCGCGGTCGCGTCGTTGGCGCAGACCTCGCCGGTGACCGGCAAGCCGGGCTTCGAGCTCGAAGAGGGCGAGCTCGAATACGGCGTGGGCATCCACGGCGAACGCGCCCAGCACACGATCCAACGGCCGCCGCTCGAGGAACTGGTCGGACGGATGGTCGACGACGTGGTCAATCACCTGCCGGCCGGCACGGCGGTGTTCCTGTTCGTCAACGGGCTGGGCGGCACCACCTACATCGAGCTCTACAACGTGTTCGCCGAGGCGGTTGACGCGCTGGCCACCCGCGACATCACGGTGGAGCGCAGCCTGGTCGGCCCGTACACGCCGGCTCTGGACATGAAGGGCTTCTCGATCACGATGACGATGCTGGAGCCCGACGTCGAGTCGCGTCCGTCCGGCGGATGGACCGCGTTGTTCGACGCGCCCGCCTGGACCGCCGGATACCGGAAGTGAGGCCGGCCATGCTGATGAACCTCTACCTGGAGGCCGCCGACCAGGCCTACGGCGAGCTGACCCGCCTCGACCAGGTCGCCGGCGACGGTGACTACGGCGACAACCTGCGCGAGGGCCTGCGCGGCGCGGTCACCCGGATCCCGGCCGACGCCGACCTGGCCACCGAGTTCGAGGTGACCGCCACCTACTTCCTCGACGAGGTGGGCGGCACCAGCGGGCCGCTGATCGGGCTGCTGTTCAACGACGTCGGCAGCAGCCTCGACGGGGCCGGCGACGACGACGCGGCGCTGGTCACCGGGCTCGACGCGGGCACCGCGGCGGTGTCCCGGGTCGGCGAGGCCAAGGTCGGTGACCGCACCATGCTCGACTGTCTCGGCCCGACGCTCGACGACCTGCATGCCGCGCGCCCGCCGCTGGACTGGACGGTGGTCGCCAACCAGGCGTTCGACCACGCGCGGGCGACCGCCGACCTGAGTCCCCGGATGGGCCGGGCCTCCTACGTCGGCGAACGCGCCGTCGGCACGCCGGACGCCGGTGCGATGGGCATGGCGCTGCTGTTCTGGGCCCTCGCCGTCTATCGCGACCCGACCAGCCGCGGCCAGCTACCCGACCCCGCGCACCTGATGTGACACCCGGCGCCCCGGCGGCGCTGTTGGTGTCGTGGGAGGCCGCGCACAATCTGGCACCGGGATGAGCGGACCGGCGTCGGTCCGGCGGTGGGGCACTGCCGGGTCCCTCGGGTTGTGCGCTGGCCACCCGGGTGGAATCGTCACCTCCCGTGCCGTCCCACCGCGTTCCACGCTGCCCCGGTGTGCCGTGGTCGTGACGTCCCGGCACCCGGCACCGCAGCCCGACGAAGACGGCCGGCCCACAGACCCGCTGACCACCGACCCTGCCGCCACAGACCCGCTGGCCACCGACCCTGCCGCCACAGACCCGCTGGCCACCGACCCTGCCGCCGCAGACCCGCTGGCCACCGACCCGCTCGCCGCCGCCCTGGCCGGCGACGAAACGGCCTTCCGCGCGGTCTACCGGCTGGTGCATCCGGGGCTGCTGCGCTATCTGCGGGTGCTCGTCGGCGCCGACGCCGACGACGTCGCCTCCGAGACCTGGTTGCAGGTCTGCCGCGACCTGCCGTCGTTCAGCGGCGACCTGGCGGGCTTCCGCGCCTGGTGCGCGACCGTCGGCCGGCATCGCGCGCTCGACCACCTGCGCCGCACCCGGCGCCGGCCGGAGACGATGGCCGCCGAGGCGCAACTCGCCGTCCTCGCCGATCCGGCCGACACGGCCGCCGACGCGACCGACGCACTGGCCACCGAGCGGGCGCTGGCGCTGATCGCGACCCTCCCCCGCGACCAGGCGGAGGCGGTGCTGCTGCGGGTGGTGGTCGGCCTCGACGCGGCATCCGCCGGGCGGGTGCTGGGCAAGCGGGCCGGAGCCGTGCGCACGGCGGCCTACCGCGGGCTGCGCAAACTCGCCGAGACGCTGGAGCACCACCATGCCTGACCGCTTCAGCGAGAGCGACGCCGATGTCGACGCGATGCTCGACGGCGGGCCGCTGCCGCCCGCCCTGGCCGCGCTGAGGGCACCCGCCCATCCGGCGGAGCTACGCGGTGAGGACGCCGCGGTCGCGGCGTTCCGGGCCGCGCGGGTGGCGACTCCGCCGCGCCGGACCGCCCGGCTGATCCGCCGGGCGCTCACGGTGAAGGTGCTGGTCGCCGGCGCGGTGCTGGCCGGCAGCGGCCTCGCCGTCGCGGCCGCGACCGGCACCCTCCCCGGCCCCTTCCCGATCGCACCTTCAGCCACGGACCCGGCGGAACCCGGCCGCGTGGTCCACGACCCGACCCGGGTGCCACACACCCGGCCGCCGGCACCGCACCGAACAGGGCCGCCGCCGGCCACGGGCGGCCCGAGCGGCCCGAGCAACGGAAACGGCAACGGCAACGGCAACGGCAACGGCAACGGCTGGGGCCAGGGCCACGGCACCGGCAAGCCCTCGAAGGAGCCCAGCAAGCCGCCGAAAGAGCCGAAGCCACCCAAGCCGCCGAAGGACAAACCGCCGAAGCCCCCGAAATAGCACTACCGCGATAATGATCACGTGAGTGAGACCAGGCGGACAGAGGCGTTCAGCGACGGCGTGCTGGCGATCGCCATCACGTTGCTCGTGCTCGACCTGCGGGTGCCGGTGCGCGGCGCGCTAGAGGGGTCGCTCGCCGAGGCGCTCGGGCACGAGTGGCCGACCTACGCCGCGTATGTGACCAGCTTCCTGCTCATCGGCATTATCTGGGTCAACCATCACGCGGTGTTCGAGTTGCTCGGTGCGGTCGACCGGATCGCGCTCTTCCTCAACCTGCTGCTGTTGATGACGGTCGCGGCGATCCCGTTCGCCACCTCGTTGTTCGCCGAATATCTCACCGCCGGCGGCGCCGCGGCGCGCACCGCCGCCCTGGTCTACTCCGGACTGTTCCTGCTCATGTCGGTGACGTTCGCGCTGCTCTACGCCTACGTGGCTCGGCGCCCGGCGCTGCTCGCGGCCAGCGTCGACCCGGTGGCGATGCGGGCGTCGATCGTCCGGTTCAGCGTGGTCGGGCTCGCCCTCTACTCGCTGACGATGGTCATCGCCGTGTTCAGCGCGCCGGCGACGCTCGTGGCGCACATCGTCATCGCGCTGTACTACTGCTTCCGGCAGACCCGCGCGGTGAGCTGAGGATCTCGCCGTGCACCATGGAGAACCAGCCGTCGTCGGCGGCGGACCAGGTGCGCCAGGCGTCGGCCATCCGGGTCAGGTCGGCGCGGTCGGCCAGGCCCAGCTCTACCGCCCGGTCGGCCAGCGCCGATCCGGTCACCCGGTCGGCCCACGAGCCACCCCACCAGGCGCGGTCCTCCGGCGTCGCGAAGCACCACGTCGACGTCGTCGCGACCGGGTCGAGACCGGCGGCCCGGGCCCACGAGAACAGCCGTCGGCCGGCGTCGGGCTCGCCGCCGTTGGCGCGGGCCACCGCCCGGTAGAGCTCGCGAAACTCGATCAGCTCCGGCAGCACCGGCCACCAGGTGAACGTCTCGTAGTCGCCGTCGCGCGCCGCGACCACGCCACCCGGGCGGCAGACCCGGGCCATCTCGCGTAGCGCGGTGACCGGGTCGGCGACGTGTTGCAGCACCTGGTGTGCGTGCACCACGTCGAAGCTGTCGTCGGGGAAGCTGAGCGCGTGCACGTCGTCGACGGCGAACTCGATGCGCACGCCGCGTTCGTCGGCGGCCGCCCGGGCCAGGTCGAGAGCCGCGGCCACGTTCTCCACGGCGGTGACCGAGCCGACGCGAGCGGCCAGGTCGGCGGTGATCGTGCCGGGCCCGCAGCCCACGTCGAGCAGCTTCGCGGAAGGGGTCAGCGAGGGCAGCAGGTAGGCGGCGGAGTTTTCGGCGGTGCGCCAGCGGTGGGTGCGCAGCACCGACTCGTGGTGACCATGGGTGTAGACGACCATGCGGTCGACCGTACGCCGGTCATCCCGGGATTCGGGAGATGGGTCTTACTTCCTGGGACAGCGCCTCGACCAGCGCGCGGGTCAGCGGGTCGCGGGAACGGCGCCGCGCGGTCGCCACGCCGATCCGCCGGGACGGGCGCGGCGGCTCCAGCGGCACCATCGCGAGCCCGTCGGCGTCGGCGATGAGCGCGGTGCCCGGCACCAGGCTGACCCCGACGCCGACGCGCACCAGCGCCTGCGCGAACACGTAGTCGGTGCCGCGGCAGGCCACCTCGATCTCGAAGCCAGCCAGCGCCGCGTAGTGGTCGATCATGTCGGTGGCCGACAGGCAGCCCTGCACCCAGCGCTCACCGGCGAGGTCGGCCAGCGCGAGCGACTCGCGCCCGGCCAGCCGGTGACCGGCGGGCAGCACGATCCACATCGGATCGTCGAGCAGCGGGGTCCAGGTGAGCCCGGAGCGGTCGTCGGGCGAAACCGGCGGCGGCCCGTCGAAGTGGTAGGTCAGCGCGAGGTCGGCCGCACCGGACCGCACCTGGAGCAGGCTCTCGTCGGGCTCGGCCTCCAGCACCGTCAGCGTCACCTCGGGGTGGCTGGCGGAGAACCGGATGAGCGCGCCCGGCAGCAACCGCTGGCCGCCGCTGGCGAACGTCGCGATGGTCAGCCGCGGGCCGGCGGAGCTGAGCCGGGCGATCTCCCGCTCGGCGCAGTCGAGCTCGGCGGCGATCGTGTCGGCGGCGTCGACCAGCACCCGGCCGGCGTCGGTGATCTCGATGCCGCGGGTGCTGCGGCAGACCACGGCGGTTCCGAGCGACCGCTCCAGCGCGCTGATCTGCTGGGACACGGCCGACGGGGTGAGCCGCAGCACGGTCGCCGCGCGGTTGAAGCTGCCCTGCCGGGCGACCTCGCGGAACACCCGGAGCCGGTGCACGTCGATCATCAGTTTTCCTTAACACGAGCATCGTAAATCGTAACTACCGCTAATCACGGTACGGGTCGACGCTCGTCTTGTGAACAGACGAGCCTGGATCCTCTTCGCCCTGGTCGCCGTGCTCTGGGGCATCCCGTACCTGCTGATCAAGATCGCCATCGACGACCTGTCGCCGATCGTCGTGGTCGCCGGTCGGGTCGCCATCGCGGCTCTCGTGCTGGTCCCGGTGGCGGCGATGCAGGGCACCCTGCCGGCGCTGCGCGGCCACCTCAAAGCCGTGGTGACGCTGGGCGTCATCCACATCGTCGGCCCGTTCCTGCTGATCACCTACGGCGAGGTGCACATCAGCTCGTCGCTGACCGGTCTGCTGATCGCGATCGAGCCGGTGCTGATCGCCCTGCTGATGGTGCGCGCCGAGCCGCTGACCCCGATCCGCGTCGCCGGCCTCGCGCTCGGCCTGGTCGGCGTCGGCGTGCTGGTCGGGCTCGACGTCTCCGGCGACCGCTGGGGCCTGCTCGGCGCCGGCATGATCCTGCTGGCCACGTTGCTCTACGCGATGGCGACCGTCTTCGTGCAGCGGCGCGCGTCCGACATCCCGCCGACCGCTCTCGTCGCCGGCACGACCACGGTCAGCACCGTGCTGCTCGTCCCGTTCGCCGCGTTCGCGCTGCCGACCGCGCCGGTCAGCGGCGGTGCCTGGGCCGCGCTGCTGGCGCTGGGCCTGCTCTGCACCGCGGCCGCGCTGCTCGCCTTCTACCGGCTGATCGGCGAGGCCGGCCCGAGCCGCGCCGGCCTGGTCACCTACGCCAACCCGGTGGTCGCGGTGCTGCTCGGTGTCGCGATCCTCGACGAGCCGCTGCGGGCCAGCACCGTGCTCGGCTTCCTGCTGATCGTCGCCGGCTGCTGGCTGTCCACCCGCCCCACCGTCCCGGCCGCCGTGGACACCCCCGTACACGCGCAGTAGTTTGATCGATCATGAGAGCCCAGACCCGTCGCGACGCCGGTTTCACCGCGCTCTTCCTCGGCTTCTTCGCGTCGGCCTGGTTCGGCTGGGCCCAGGCCGGCGGCGAGTCCGGTTGGCTCACCGCCGGCAGCATCTTCTCGGTGGTGGTCGCCGCCATCGGCCTGGTGACCGGTTTGCGCGCGCCGGGCGAGGGCTCCGCGATGAGGGACCGGACCGCCAGCCGACGGTACGGGATCATCGTCGGCATCGAGTTCGCCGTGATCTTCGCCGGCGCCGCCCTGCTCGGCGGCCTGGGTCAGGAGGACTACATCCCGGTCTGGGTCGCGTTCGTGGTCGGCGTGCACTTCGTGCCGCTCGCGCCAGTGCTCGGCGACCCGCTGCTGCGTCCGCTGGCCGTCGCGACCTGCCTGGTGGCGCTGGCCGGCCTGATCACCGGGCTGGCGTCGGCGGTCAGCCCGCCGCTCGTGGTCGGCGTGGCCGAGGGCCTGCTGCTGCTCGGCTACTCGGTGCAGGCCCTGGCCCGTGGCGCACGCCGGCCGGCACAATCGTCCGTGTGACCAAATGGGAGTACGCCCGCCTCGAATACCGGGCCGCCGGCACCTACGGCGAAGACCAGTTCATGGACTGGAACGCGTCATTCCACCACTCCGGTGGTTCCCAGCGCTGGGGCACCGACGAACGGTTCGACGACATGCGCCACCTCAACCGGGCGGGCGCCGCGGGCTGGCAGGCCTACAACCGCAGCGCGACGCACTACCCCAACGAGCCACACCGTCTCTACGGCGTCACCTACTCCCTGCGCCGCGAGGTCGAATAGCCGTCACCACGTCGCGAACACCCGGGCCTGGCCGCCGGAGCCGCCTTCGTAGGGGATCAGCCCGCACGTGACAGTCGCGCCGTGGCGCGGCAGCCGGCGGAGGTTGGCGACGTTCTCCACCCCGTAGCGGTCGGCGCCGAGCAGCGCCAGGTGGGTGTCGAAGGTGGCCGAGATGCCCGGGTCGATGCTGAGCGTGTCGACGCCGAGGCTGCCGATCCCGCGGCGGCGCAGCAACCACTCGCAGGCGTCGACGCTGAAGCCGGGGAAATGCAGCGTGCCAGCCGCGTCGGTGCCGCGGTAGGCGTCGGGGTCGCCGACCTTGGCACCCCAGCCGGAATACATCAGCACGGCCGCGCCGCGCGGGATCCGCTCGTAGCGGCGCTCGTAGGCGAGCAGGTCGTCGACGGTCACCGTGGCGTCGGGGTCACGCGCCGCCCGGCGGGCGATGTCGATCACGACGGCCGGTGCGACGAGCTCGTCGATCCGGATCTCGGTGGACAGCCGGCCGCCCTCGATGAAGTGGCCGGGCGCGTCGACGTGCGTGCCGTAGTGCTCGAGGATCCGCCATTCCTGCATGTAGTAGCCGGCTTCGGGGATCGACACGAAGGTCCGCCGGGCCGGCTCCTCCCCCGGCGTGAAGGCGGGGAACGTGGTGGTCAGCGGGTAGGTCAGGTCGGCGAGCCCACGCCCGTGCCGGGGCGAGGCCTGTGCCGCTGATGGTGCGAGGACCGCTCCGGCGGCGACCAACGCGCCGCCGAACAGGGCCGCCCTGCGGGAAACGGCCGGCGTGGTCTGTCGTGGACACTCAGGCGTCGTACACATGCCGACCATCACACCATTGACAGCCCCCGATAGCACGTGTGAACCTCGGCGGCGAGGCCGAGTGCGGGAAGCCGGGCCGGTGCGGCGCCAGGGCAGGTGCGCCGCGCGTCCGTTCCGCTCCCACGCGCCCGTCGGCTGGTTGCGGCCTCCTCCGCTGTGCGCGACAACGCACACCGAGAGGCAGAGACATGCGCTCATCCCGCACCTGGGGGCCGGCCCTCGCCGCGACCATACTGGCCGCGGCGGCCGCCCTCACCTTCGTCGGGCCACAGGCGGCGCTCGTGCCGACCGCGGCCGCGACCGACGCGTACGCCTGGAAGAATGTTCGGATCGACGGTGGCGGCTTCGTCTCCGGGATCGTGTTCAACCCCGGGCAGCGCGACCTGATCTACGCGCGCACCGACATCGGTGGCGCCTACCGCTGGAATGCCGCCGGCAGTGCCTGGGTGCCGCTGCTCGACTGGGTCGGTTGGGACCGCTGGGGCTGGAACGGCGTGCTCAGCATGGCCGCCGACCCGGTGCAGACCAACCGGGTTTACGCCGCCGTCGGCATGTATACCAACAGTTGGGACCCCAACAACGGGGCGATTCTGCGCTCCACCGACCGGGGTGCCTCCTGGCAGGCCTTCAACCTGCCGTTCAAGGTGGGCGGCAACATGCCCGGGCGCGGCCAGGGCGAGCGGCTCGCCGTCGACCCCAACGACAGCCGGATCGTCTACTTCGGCGCCGAAGGAGGCAACGGGCTCTGGCGCAGCACCGACTACGGCGTCACGTGGGCCCGGGTGACCGCGTTTCACAACGCCGGCAACTACGCGCAGGATCCTTCGGACCCCAACGGCTACCTGACCGGCAACCAGGGTGTCACCTGGGTCGACTTCGACCAGTCGACCGGCGCGACCGGCACCGCGACCCGCACCATCTACGTCGGCGTGGCCGACAAGCAGAACCCGGTCTATCGCAGCACCGACGCCGGCGTGACCTGGCAACGGATCCCCGACCAGCCGACGGGTTTCCTGGCACACAAGGCGGTTGTCGACCCGACCGGCGGCTTCCTCTACATCGCGACCAGCGACACCGGCGGCCCCTACGACGGCGGCAAGGGCGACGTCTGGAAACTATCCCGGGCGACGGGCGCGTGGACCCGGATCAGCCCGGTGCCGTCGACCAGCGCCGACGACTATTTTGGCTACAGTGGACTGACCATCGACCGGCAGAACCCGGGCACGCTGATCGTCGCCACGCAGATCTCCTGGTGGCCCGACGTGATCTTCTTCCGCACCCGCGACGGCGGCGCCACCTGGTCCCGGGTATGGGACTTCAACGGCTATCCCAACCGGGTCAACCGCTACACGATGGACATCTCCGCCAACCCGTGGCTCGACTTCAACACCGCGCCCTCGCAGCCTGAGCAGACGCCGAAGCTCGGCTGGATGACCGAGTCGCTGGAGATCGACCCGTTCGACGCCAACCGCATGCTCTACGGCACCGGCGCGACCCTCTACGCCACCACCAACCTCACCGCCTGGGACAGCGCGAGCGGCACGTTCACGGTCCGGCCGATGGCCCGTGGAATCGAAGAGACCGCCGTGCTCGACCTGGCCAGCCCGCCGTCGGGTGCGCCGCTGATCAGTGCGCTCGGCGACATCGGCGGCTTCCGCCACGACGACCTGGCGGCGGTCCCGCCGAACTTCCACGACACGCCGAACCTGGGCAGCAACACGAGCCTGGACTTCGCCGAGGCCAACCCGTCGGTGATGGTCCGCGTCGGCAACGGCGACCGGGCGGCCAACCCCAACCTCAACCGGATCGGCGTCTCCACCGACGGCGGCCGCACCTGGTATCAAGGCCAGGAGCCGGGCGGCGTCACCGGCGGCGGCACGGTGGCGATCGCGACCGACGCCAGTGCCGTGGTGTGGAGCCCGCAGGGCACCGGCGTGCAGTTCTCGACGACCCGGGGCAGTTCGTGGAGCCCGTCGTCCGGGATCCCGACCGGCGCGATCGTCGAGGCGAGCAGAACCAACCCACAACGCTTCTTCGGGTACGCCGCCGGCCGCGTCTACGCCAGCGCCGACGGCGGGCGCACCTTCACCGCCGGCGCGTCGGGCCTGCCGGACGGCGCCAAGTTGAAGACGGTCGGCGCCGACGTGTGGGTGGCCGGAACGGGCGGCCTCTACCGCTCGTCCGACAACGGCGCGACTTTTACCCGGGTGTCCACAGTGTCCGCCGCGGTCAACGTCGGCTTCGGCAAGGCGGCACCGGGCCGGTCCTACCCGGCGATCTTCCTGGTCGGCACCGTCGACGGCGTGGCCGGCGTGTTCCGCTCCGACGACACCGGCGGCACCTGGGTGCGGATCAACGACGCGCAACACCAGTACGGCAACGCGGGCGAGGCCCTCACCGGCGACCCGCGCGTCTTCGGCCGGGTCTACCTGGGCACCAACGGCCGCGGCATCCTGGTCGCCGACCGCACCGGCCCGGAGCCGACCGCCGGCCCGACGAGCTCTCCGACGGCGAGCCCGACCAGTTCGCCCACGGCCGGTCCGACCCCGACCCCGACCGCGACGCCGACGACCGGGCCGACTCCGACCGCCGGCCCAGGCGGTTGTGCCGCCACCTACCGGGTGACCGGCTCGTGGCCGGGCGGCTTCCAGGGTGAGGTCGCGGTGCGCAACACCGGCAGCACCGCGACCGCCGGCTGGGCGGTGACCTGGACCTATCCGAGCGGCACCCAGATCACCCAGCTCTGGGGCGGCGACTACACCGCGTCGGGCACGGCGGTGACCGTGCGCAACACGGCGTGGAACGGCACCCTCGCACCGAACGCCAGCACCACGTTCGGCTTCCTCGGCACCGGCACCGCGGCCATCCCGGCCACGGTGACCTGCCAACGAAGCTGACCGTGCGGGGTGCGCCGCCGTCCCGGGCGGCGCACCCCGGTGGTCGCTAGGCCGGCTCGGCGTGGACGCCGGGGCGGCCCTCCTCGACGACGAAGCTGGCGATCGTCGACACGGCCGCGTCG
This sequence comes from Asanoa ferruginea, assembly GCF_003387075.1. Classification (NCBI taxonomy): domain Bacteria; kingdom Bacillati; phylum Actinomycetota; class Actinomycetes; order Micromonosporales; family Micromonosporaceae; genus Asanoa; species Asanoa ferruginea. The sequence continues at coordinate 6,655,210 of NZ_QUMQ01000001.1, read as the reverse complement.
GGCGTGCTGACCTGCGGCACCGCGCGGTAGTCGCTGCGCCAGGTGTGGTTGTCGACCGTGCAGCGGACGTAGCCGCGGCGGGCGTCGTAGAACTTCATGTGCGGGTTCGAGGCCAGCCACTCCGTGCCGCGGGTGTCCATCGGTGCGCCGTCGCCGCCCGACGTCACAGAGGTGCCGAGGAACTCGACGCCGACCGTACGCGATGCCGGGTCGTCGAAGTTCTGTTTGAGGTCGGCCACCATGCTGCAGTGCGCGTCGCCGGTGATGACGACCATGTTCTCCACCCGGCGGCGCGCGACGCCGTCGAAGAGGCGTTGGCGGGCCGGCTCGTAGCCGTTCCAGTTGTCGTTGGGCAGCAGCTCACCCGGGCCCGGGTCGCGGTCGGCCTTGGCCATCACGGTCTGCTGGGCCACGATGTTCCAGGTGCCGGCCGAGTGGCTGAGGCCGTCGATCAGCCAGCGCTCCTGCTCGGCGCCGAGCATCGACCGGGCCGGGTCGTCGAGGGCGACCGGGTCGGTGACCTGGTCGGAGCGATACTGGCGGCCGTCGAGCAGGTTGAACTCGGCCAGCCGGCCGTAGCGCAGGCGGCGGTAGATCCGCATGTCGGCACCGCGCGGCACGGCCGAGCGGCGCAGCGGCATGTGCTCGTAGTACGCCTGGTAGGCGGCGGCCCGGCGGCGCAGGAACGACTCCGGGTCCTGGGCCGCGTCCTCCGAGATGTCGTCGGCGTAGTTGTTCTCCACCTCGTGGTCGTCCCAGGTCACCGCCCACGGGAAGCGGGCGTGCGCGAGTTGGAGGTCGGCGTCGGTCTTGTACTGCGCGTGCCGGATCCGGTAGTCGGCCAGCGAGAAGATCTCGGTGGCCGGCAGGTGGGCCCGGCCGAGGGTGCCGGCCGCCGGGCCCTCGTAGATGTAGTCGCCCAGGTGCACGACCAGGTCGAGGTCCTCGGCCGCCAGGTGCTGGTAGGCGGTGAAGTAGCCGGTCGGGTAGTTCGAGCAGGAGACGAACGCGAACGCGAGCTCGCGGGGCCGGCTGTGTGCGGACGGCGCGGTCCGGGTGCGGCCGACCGGGCTGACCGCGTTGCCGGTGCGGAACCGGAAGAAATACTCGCGGTCGGCGCGCAGGCCGTGCACCTCGGCGTGCACCGCGTGGCCGAGTTCGGGGGTGGCCCGCTCGACGCCGCGCTTGACCACGTGACGGAAGCGGGCGTCCTCCGCGACCTCCCAGGTGACCGCGACGACGTGCCGGGTCATCCCGCCGAGGCCGTCGGCGGCCAGCGGCTCGGGCGCGAGGCGGGTCCAGAGGACGACACCGTCGGGCAGCGGGTCACCCGAGGCGACGCCCAGAGTGAAGGGGTCGAGCTGGTGTTTCGGGTCCGCCAGGGCCGGAGCGGCGCTGACGCCGGCGACGGTCGCGGCGAGTCCGACGCCACTGGCGCCGGCAAGCGTGAGGAGTTGACGACGGTCGATACGGGGTTGCATGGCAGGCTTCGCCTTCCGATCGGACAACGCGTACCCCATTGATGATCACGATTTAGGTGTGTGCCGGGTTGCGACCGGTTGAGCGTCGGTTGACCAGTTGCCGGCGCGCCGTCGCGGGGCGCGGGCCCGGGTGCGCCCGTACCCTGGCGCTTTGTGTCGACCGTGTGGGCCGTGCTGCTGCTGGCCGTGGTGCTGGCGTTCGCGGTGGTCCGCCCGCGCGGGCTGCCGGAGGCGACCGCCGCGGTGCCGGCCGCCGCGATCGCGATCGGCGGCGGGCTGGTGCCGTGGGCGGCGGCCCGCGACGAAATGATCATGCTGGGTCCCACCGTCGGCTTCCTCGCGGCGATCCTGGCGCTGGCCCACCTGGCCGACTCCTGGGGCGTGTTCGCGTTCGCCGGCGGGCTGGCCGCCCGGGCCTCGCGGGGCAGCCCGACCCGGCTGCTGACCGTCGTGTTCGCGATCGCCGCCGCGGTCACCGCGGTGCTCAGCCTCGACGCTACGGTCGTGCTGCTCACGCCCGTCGTGTTCGCGACCGCGGCGGCGGCCGGCGTGCGGGCCCGGCCGCAGGTCTACGCGTGCACCCACCTGGCCAACGCCGGGTCGCTGCTGCTGCCGGTGGCCAACCTGACCAACCTGCTCGCGTTCGGCGCGACCGGACTCACCTTCCTCGGCTTCGCGGGCATGATGGCGCTGCCCTGGCTGGCCGTGCTGGCGGTCGAGTACGCGGTGTTCCGGTGGTTCTTCGCCGGCGACCTGGCGACCCCGGCCCGGCCCGTGCCGGTCGAGCCGGCGCCGGCACCGCGCTTCGCGCTGGCCGTGCTGGCGCTGACCCTGGCCGGCTTCGCCGCCGCCGAGCCGATGGGAGTGGCGCCGGCCTGGATCGCGGCCGGCGGCGCCGTCGTTCTGGCAGTGCCTCTCGTGGTACGCGCACCGCGCCGCGCCCGGGCCGCCTGGGCGATCGTGCTGGAGACCAACCCGCTGTTCTGCTTCTTCGTGTTCGCGCTCGGCGTGGTGGTGCTGGCGCTGCGCCAGCACGGCCTGGACGACCTGATCACCGCGCTGACGCCGCACAGCGCCGACCTGCTCGGCCTGCTGGCCGTGGCCGGCCTGGCCGCGCTGCTGGCCAACCTGGTCAACAACGTGCCGGCCACGCTGGTGCTGGTGCCGGTGGTGGCGCACTCCCCCGGCCTGGTGCTGGCCGCTTTGATCGGGGTCAACGTCGGCCCGAACCTGACCTACGTCGGCTCGCTGGCCACGCTGCTCTGGCGGCGGATCCTGCACGCCCGCGACGAGCCACCGGCCACGGGGGCGTTCCTGCGGCTCGGCGCGATCTCGGTGCCGGCGTGTCTGCTCGCGGCGGTTGTCGCGCTATGGGTGGCTCTGAAACTATCCACAGTGTTATGAAGGTGGTCGTCTGGTTGGCCGAGGGCACCTGGCAGGCGTGCGTCGACGCCGCCGCCGAGGTGGCGCCCCCGTCCGCGTCGATCACCCTGCTGCACGTCACCGACCCGGCGCTGGCCGACGACGTGTCCGACGCGTTCGCCGGGCTGGTCGGTCGCGGTTCGCGCGGGCCCGATCCGGGCGCCGCGATCAGCGCCGCCGCCGCGCGCTCCGAGGAGGCGATGCTGGCGGCCGCCGCGGCCCGGCTCGACCGCGCGTCGTCGCCGGTGCGCCGGCACGGCCGGCTGGAGCGCGAGGTGGTCGCCGCGGCCGAGGGCGCCGACCTGCTGGTGGTGGCCCGCGACGGTCCGGTCACCCGGCTCGGGCCGCGCAGCCTCAACCCGCCGACCCGGTTCGTCGTCGACCACGCGCCGTGCGCGGTGCTGCTGGTCTGGCCGACCGCTCCGCCGGCCGTCGACACGATCCCGCCGCCGCCGCACAAGGCAGCGCCGCCACACAAGGCCGCGCCGCCGAAGAAGGCGCCGCCGCCGCCGCACTGACTGAGCGGTCGGTGCCGCAGGTGACGATCTTTCGCGATTCTCACCCGGGCGATCTGTGATTGCGAAGATCAACCGATGGACTGTCCGTCCGTGCGGCAGCGAGGCTCAGTCAACGCGCCGGCTCGGAAGGGACGGGAGCCATGACCAAGAATCTCAGCCGCCGACAGCTACTCGCGGTCGCCGGACTGGGTGCGACCGCGGCGCTCACCGGTTGCTCCTCGGTCGCCGCGGGGCTGAGCACCTCGCGGGAAACCGGAACGCTCGACTTCTGGAATCTGTTCGGCGGCGGCGACGGCGTACGCATGCAGCAGATGCTCGATGGTTATCGGGCCGAACACGCCGACGTCGAACTCGCCGCCGTCACGCTGGCCTGGGGAAACCCCTACTACACGAAGCTGTCGCTGGCCACGCTCGGCGACCGCCCGCCCGAGGTCGCCATCTCGCACCTGACCCGGATGAAGAACCTGGTCCGAGCCGACCTGCTCGAAGAACTGCGCCCCGACGACCTGGCCAGGCACGGGATGACCCCGGACAAGTTCAACCAGCGGGCCTGGGAGGCGGCGCTGGTCGACGGCAAGGCCTACTGCATCCCGATCGACACGCACCCGTTCGTGATGTTCTACAACACCGACATCTGCCAGCAGGCCGGCCTGCTCGACTCGGCCGGCAAGCTCACGCCGTTGGACAGCGAGGCGGCTTTCACCGACGCGATGAAGAAGGCGAAGGCGGTCACCGGCGAGTTCGGCGGCGCGCTGGCGTTCGTCTCCGAGACGTCGACGCCGTGGCGGATGTTCCAGTCGTTCTACTCGCAACTCGGCGGGCAGATGCTGGCCGACGACGGCACCAAGGTGGTGATCGACGAGGCGAAGGCGACCCAGGTGCTCACGTTCATGCGGAGCCTCACCCGAGACGGGCTGTTCCCCAACCCCATCGACTATCAGGGCTCGATCGCGATGTTCGCCAACGGCCAGACCGCTTTCCTGTTCCAGGGCGAGTGGGAGATCACCACGTTCCAGACGGCCAAGATGCCGTTCAGCATGACGCTGTTCCCCAACGTGTTCGGGGGAAGCAACTACGCGGTGCAGGCCGACTCACATACGTTCGTGCTGCCCCGCCAGCCCAGCCACGACGCGGCGCGGCTCGACCGGTCGCTCACCTTCGTCCGGTCCATGTTGGACCAGAGCAAGACCTGGACGGAGGGTGGCCACGTCCCGTTGTGGCTGCCGTTCGCCGAGGGCGCCGAATACGCGCAGATGAGCCCGCAGTCCAACTACGCGTCGGCTGCTGACGCGGCCGCGTACGACGCCGAGGGCTGGTATTCGGGTTCCGGGTCGAACTTCGAGATCATCACCGGCTCGGCGATCGGCGACGTCCTGTCCGGCGCCGCGTCACCGCAACAGGCCATCGCCCAGATGCGTGGCAGCCTCGAGCAGCTCGCAGGCACCCCGTCACCGCTGTAGCACCCTCCGTGCGTCGTGGGAGGCACCCGTGTCCACGCAGACATCCGACCAGACCGACACCGACGCCCGCCGGGGCATCGCGCCGACGGCTCCACGCCGGCGCGCGGCGCCGCAGGGCCGGGCGGCATCGGCGTTTCTCGCTCCGTTCGCCGTCCTCTATCTGCTCTTCATCATCGGCCCGGCGCTCTACGGGCTGGTGCTGAGCTTCACCGACGCCAGCCTGGTCAAGCCGGGCCTCAACGGCGCCGCCGGCTTGCGCAACTACGCGGAAGCGTTGAGTAGCAGCGACTTCTGGTCGTCGCTCTGGCACACGCTGTGGTTCACGATCCTGACCACGCCGCCGTTGGTGATCCTCGGGTTCGTGCTGGCCCTGCTGGCCAACCGGGTCGCCCGTGGCCGGTGGTTCTTCCGGCTGGCCTTCTTCGCGCCCTACATCCTGCCGTCCGCGGTCGTCGCGCTGATCTGGATGTGGCTCTACACACCGGCGCTGGGTCTGCTCGACACGGCGCTGGCCAAGGTGGGCATGACCGCGCCGAGCTGGCTGGGCGACGCCGCCTGGGCGATGCCGTCGCTGGCCATCACCACCGTCTGGTGGACGCTCGGCTTCAACTTCATCCTCTACCTCGCCGGGCTCCAGGAGATACCCCGCGACCTCTACGAGGCGGCCGCGATGGATGGGGCCGGGCCGTGGCAGCAGGTCCGCCGGATCACCATCCCGATGCTCGGCCGGACCACCACGCTGGTCGCGGTGTTGCAGGTGATCGCGTCGCTCAAGGTCTTCGACCAGATGTATCTGATGACCAGCGGCGGGCCCAACTTCGCCACCCGCTCAATCCTGCAACTCGTCTACGACGAGGGCTTCACCAACTATCGCGTCGGCTACGCCGCGGCCGTGTCGATGCTGTTCTTCCTCGTGGTCCTCGCGGTGTCGGCCGTCTGGTTCACGCTCGTGCGCCGGCAGGAGAAGGTGGTGTGACGATGGCGACTCTTACCGCGTCCGACGGTCTGACCATGGATCGGATCCATCGCCGCGAGAAGCTGTTCAACCGGATCTGCGCCGGCGTGCTGATCGCCTTCGCGCTGATCTGGCTCGTCCCGTTGCTGTGGGCGGTCGACACGGCCGTCAAGCCCAACGCGGAGACGACGCGCACGACGTGGCTGATCGACAACCCGACGCTCGACGCGTTCACCCGCACGCTGCGCGACACCGACATGTGGAGTTGGTACGGCGCCTCGTTCATCGTCTCCAGCCTCGCCGCGATCGGCACCGTGCTGGTGGCCAGCATGGCCGCGTTCGCCCTGTCCCGCATGCGGTTCCGCTACAAGAACATCGTGTTCTGGGCGATTCTGGCCGGCATCATGATCCCGGGCCAGGTGCTGATCGTGCCGTGGTTCCGCGAGTTCGACGCGCTGCGGCTGCTCAACACCTACTGGGCGGTGATCCTGCCGCAGATCCCGGCCGCGATCGCGGTGTTCATCTTCAAGCAGTTCTTCGACGGGCTGCCGCGCGACCTCGAGGAGGCGGCCCGGATGGACGGCGCCAGCTTCTTCCGGGTCTACCGCCGGATCGTGCTGCCGCTGGCCCGCCCGGCGGTGGCGGCCGTCGCCATCTTCACGTTCGTGACGACCTGGAACGACCTGCTCTGGCCGTTGCTGGTGCTGAGCAACCCTGACCTGATGACGGTGCCGGTCGGCCTCGCGACGGTCCAGGGCGCGTTCGGCATCCGGTACGCGGACACGATGGCATCGGCGATCCTCGGCGCGATCCCGCTGGTGGCCGTGTTCCTGCTCTTCCAGCGCCAGATCGTGCAGGGCATCGCGGGTTCCGGTCTCAAGGGCTGACCTCGCGCACCGCGCATCAGGCATCAGGCATCTGACATCTGACATCGTCCAGGAGGTTTCGTGCAGTTCGCATCGCTCACCGTCGACCCGGCGTTCCGCATCGGCGAGGTCGATCCGCGCCTCTACGGCAGCTTCGTCGAGCACCTCGGCCGGTGCGTCTACGAGGGGATCCACGAGCCGGGCCACCCGGAGGCCGACGAACACGGCTTCCGGCGCGACGTGGCGGCGCTGACCCGGGAGCTGGGCGTGCCGATCGTGCGTTATCCGGGCGGCAACTTCGTCTCCGGTTACCACTGGGAAGACGGCATCGGCCCGGTCGCTGACCGGCCGACCAGGATCGATCTCGCCTGGCGCACGATCGAGCCCAATCATGTCGGCGTCGACGAGTTCCAGCGGTGGGCCGGGTCGGTCGGCGCGGAAACGATGATGGCGGTGAACCTCGGGACCCGCGGCATCGACGCGGCCCGCAACCTCGTCGAATACTGCAACCATCCGTCCGGCACCTACTGGTCCGACCGCCGGCGGGCCAACGGCGCGGCTGACCCGTACGCCATCAAGGTCTGGTGCCTGGGCAACGAGATGGACGGGCCGTGGCAGATCGGCCACAAGACGGCTGTCGAGTATGGACGGTTGGCGGCCGAGACGGGCAAGGCGATGCGGCTGGTCGACCCGTCGATCGAGCTGGTGGCGTGCGGCAGTTCGTCGCTGGCGATGCCGACGTTCGGCTCGTGGGAGGCGACGGTGCTGGCGGAGACCTACGAGGTGGCCGACTACGTCTCGATGCACGCCTACTACCAGGAGCGCGACGGTGACCGCGACAGCTTCCTCGCGTCGGCGGTCGACATGGACGCGTTCATCGACGCGGTGGTCGCGACGGCCGACCACGTGCGGGCGGTGGGCCGGCACCGCAAGCGGATCAACATTTCGTTCGACGAGTGGAACGTCTGGTATCAGACCCGGTTCGCCGGTGAGAAGAACCTCGACATCGAGCAGACGCCCCGGCTGATCGAAGACGTCTACTCGGTGACCGACGCGGTGGTCGTCGGCGATCTGCTGATCAGCCTGCTCCGGCACGCCGACCGGGTGCGGATCGGCTGCCAGGCCCAGTTGGTCAACGTGATCGGCCTGATCATGACCGAGCCCGGCGGCCCGGCGTGGCGGCAGAGCAGCTACCACCCGTTCGCACTCACATCTCGCCACGGACGCGGCACGGTGTTGCGATTGGAGCCAACCAGTCCCGTATACGAGACCGCCGCCCACGGCCCGGTCCCAGTGCTGGACGCGGTGGCGGTCCAGGGCGAAGATTCCGTGGTCCTGTTCGCCGTCAACCGCGACCAGCGGCAGGAGCTGACGCTCGACGTCGACCTGCGGGCGCTGCCGTCGCTGGCCGTGGCGGAGCACGTGGCCCTGTTCGACGACGACCCCGACGCGGTCAACGACGCGACCAACCCCGACCGGGTGACGCCCCGCCGCCTCGACCCGCCCAAGGCCGACGGCGGCCGCGTCCAGGCGGTGCTGCCGCCGCTGTCCTGGAACATGATCCGGTTGACTACAGCGCGATGAGGCCGGCCCGGGTCGGGATGAACCCGCACGCGTCGTAGAAGGGCTGGAGCGCGGGCTCGAAGTCGACATGCAACCAGGCGCAACCGGCGGCCCGGGCCCCGTCGGTGGCGGCCGCGACCAGCGCGGCGCCGACCCCCTGCCGCCGGGCGGTGGACGCGACGACGGTGTCCAGGACGAACGCGTGCGTGGCACCGTCCCACGCCACGTTGACGAAGCCGACCAGCGTGCCGCCGGCCCGCGCACAGACCCACCCGAGACTGTGCCGGTTGACCCGGTCCCACCAGTCCTCTGGCGTGGCCGGTTGCCCGAACCCCTCGGCGTGCAACGCCGCGACCTCGGCGCTGTCGAAGTCGCCGCGCCAGCGGTAGGTAACCGTCATCGCAGTCGCCTCGCGAGGCCGAACCGCAGACCGGCCTCGCCCCGCCACGGGGACGTGATCGCCATCATTTCTCCCCTCATCGGGTAGACGCGTGGTCCGCTCCTGGAACCAAGACTGCCACCGCGATCAGCTCGCCATACCCGACGCACGAACGCTCCGGCCACGCTGTCGCCCGGCCGCCACCACGAACAACCCCCACACCCGGCGCCAGGCCGCCTGACCGCGCTCGGGCTGACCGCCACCACGAACAACCCGCCACACCCAGCGCCAGGCCACCCGGCCACGCTCGGGCTGACCGCCACCACGAACAACGCGCCATGCCGACCGGCGGCCGCCGCCACACTGAGCCGCGCGCGGAGCGCTCGCACCGTCCCGCGAGCTGATAGGTCGCGAGCGGTCAGCTTGCCAGGTTGACGCGCGACTCGCGGGGGTCGCGCCAGCCCTCCCGCCGGGACAGCTCCCGCGCGATGGCGACCAGCGCCAGCACCGCCCGGGCCGGCTGCTCCGCTCGCCAGAGCACCGACCACGGATAGCGCGGGACCACCGGTGCGAGGGGCCGCCACCGGGCCGGCGCCGCCAGGTCGGCGGTCGAGGCCGGCGCGCACATCACGCAGCAACCACCGACCACCAGGTCCACGGCGGCGCGCAGGTTCAGCGCGCTGCCGCAGAACGCCGCCGGCACGAACCCGGCCGTGCGGCAGATCTCGGCCACGAACTCGGCCAGCTCCGGCGCCCGGGACTCGTCGGGCATCAGCAGGGTCTCCCCCGCCAGCGCGGACACCGGCACGACCGGCAGCCGGGCCAGCCGGTGACCGTCGGGCACCAGCACGCCGAGCGGGTCGAGCCGGAACAGTTCCGAGGCGATCTGTGGCGGGGCCGCGCAGCTACGGCCGATGCCGACGTCCAAGCGGCCGTCGGCGAGCATCCGGCACTGCTCGGGCACGCCCACCTGGACCTGGTGGACCTCCAGTTCCGGGTAGCGGGCGCGGAGTGTCCGCAGCACCGGCCGGGCCGCCTCGTAGCCCTCGTCGAGCAGACCGACCCGCAGCGCCGGCGGTGCCGATGTCAGGCCCTGGGCCAGGCCGGCCGCCCGGTCGACGTGCTCGATGATCTGGCGCGCTTCCAGCAGGAAACGCGAGCCGGCCGCGGTCAGTTCGATGTGTCGGGTGGTGCGGTGCACCAGCACCACGCCGAGGGTGCGTTCGAGCCGCTGGACCTGCTGGCTCAGCGCCGACTGCACGATGTGCTCGCGGGCGGCGGCGCGGCCGAAGTGGAGTTCCTCGGCCAACGAGATGAAGTAGCGCAATTGGCGCAGCTCGATGCGCGCCGCGGCGACGGCGTCCGGGACGCCGGAGGTCGGTCGGTTGTCGATTCGGCGAGGGAAGGCGGGGGATGCGCCCAACTCGGCCATGTCGGCGCGCCTCTCTGCATATGAACATGAATGTTAGCGCTAACAATTCATGGCATGAACGGGCGATGTCAAGCGTGTGACGGGAAAGATGAAACGGTTCAGCGGGTCGAGCTCTGCCGGACCACCAGCTCGGCCGGCACGACCGCCCGGCGCTCAAGCGGCCGCCCGGCCGCCACCTGCTCGACCAGCTACGGAGCACCGCCGGTGCGCGGAATCGACGTTCAGCGCGGGTCGACGCCGATGGGTGCGAGGAGGTCGGCCGTGCGGTCGAGCAGTTCCCGCTGGATCGCCGGAGCCTCGGCCGTGGGATTGGGCCGGGTCGGCTCGCGTTCGTCGAAGTAGCGGCCGTTGATCGACCCGGGCAGTCGGGCGACGTGCAGGATGTTGTCGGCGCCGCGCTCGGGTGCCGCGCCCTGGATCGAGAACATGTCGTTGAGCAGGCGCGACCGGATGACGCCCGGGTGCACGCTCGCCGCCTCCGCCGTCCCGCCGTCGAGCCGGCCGGCCAGCCAGCAGGTGAAGGTCACGATCGCGAGCTTCGACCGGGCGTACGCGCCGACCGCCGAGTAGCCGCCGCTGGCCAGGCCGAGATCGTCGAGGCCGAGGTCGGCGGTCAGGTGTGTGGCGCTGGCGATGTTGAGCACCCGACCCAGGCGCGCGCGCAGCGTCGTGCAGAGCACCACCGTCGACAGGTAGTTGGTCTGCAGCGTCGCCTCGATGCCGTCGGCGGTGCGCTCACGCCGTTGCGGGCCGGGCCGGGCGGCATTGTTGATCAGCAGGTCGACGTGGGATGCCGCCACCTTGATGTCGGCCGCGAGGCCCGACACCTGGTCGAGGTGGCCGTAGTCGGCCTGGAGGTAGGTGACCCGGCCCGCGAGGCCGTCGAGCAGCCCGGCCACCTCGGCGCGCGTCTGGAGGCCGTGCAGGATCAGGTGGCCGACGTGGCCCGCGAGCTTGAGCGCGGTGGCGCGGCCGATGCCGTCGGTGGCACCGGTCAACACCACGGTGCGATCGGTCAGGTCCATCAACGATCAATCTAGCGCGGAACGTTTTTGCCGTTCTGGCAAAGAAGATTGCCACCCTGCTGGGGACGGGTGCACGTTGACGCGATGGATGAGCAGTTCTGGAACGAGTTGTACGGCAGTCGCGAGCAGCTGTTCAGCGGCAGACCCAACGGGGTGCTGGTCGCCGAGGTGACCGACCTGCCGCCGGGGCGGGCCCTCGACGTGGGGTGCGGTGAGGGCGGCGACGCGCTGTGGCTGGCCGCGCGCGGCTGGCAGGTCACCGGGATCGACATCTCGCGGACCGCGCTGTCCCGCGCGGCCGCCGCGGACCGCACCGGTCGCGCGGTGTGGACCCGCGTCGACCTGACCCGCGAGGCTCCCCCGGCCGGGCCGTTCGACCTGGTCTCCGCGCAGTATGTCCCGCTGCCGCATCAGCCGGACCACGCCGCGGTGCGCGCCCTGCTGTCCGCCGTCGCGCCCGGCGGCACGCTGCTCGTCGCCGGGCACGACCTGGCCGACCTGCGGCCGGGCGACGCGCCCGGGTTCGACCCGGCCGACTTCTACCAGCCCGACGAGATCGCCCGGCTGCTCGGCGACGACTGGAAAATCGTGACCAACGAGAGCCGGCTGCGCACCGCACCCGCGCCCGAAGGCACCGCGCACGTCCGCGATATCGTCCTGCGGGCCCAACGCCTACGGTGAGAGAGACGCGCCGATGACCGTTCCCGACCTGTCGACCCTGCGGGCCCGCCGGCCACCGGCCGACCGGCCGAAAGGGCCCGCGCTGGCCCACATCGACGACCGCGACGGGCCCGGCGGGCTGCGGCTGCGCCACTACCGGCCGCGGGAGGAAGCGCGGCCGCTCGTGGTGTTCGTCCACGGTGGCGGGTTCGTCATGTGCGACCTCGACTCGCATGACCGCACCTGCCGGCGGATCGCCGACGCGTGCGACGTGGAGGTGCTGGCCGTCGACTACCGGCGCGCGCCGGAGCACCCCTATCCCGCGGCCATCGACGACGTCGTCGCGGTGCTGCGCTGGGCCGCGCCGGTCGCGGTGGCCGGTGACAGTGCCGGCGGCTATCTGGCCACCATGGCCTGCCTGCGGCTGCGTGACGCGGGCGAGCGTCTGCCGGCCGCGCAGATCCTGGTCTGCCCCAACACCGATTTGACGCTTTCGCAGCCCAGCATCGTGGAGAAGGGCACTGGCCACGGGCTCGACGCCGACTTCCTGGAGTGGGTCGTCGCGCAGTGGACGCCCGACCCGGCCGACCGGGCGCCGGCCAGCCCGCTGCTCGCGGCCGACCTGCGTGGCCTGCCGGCGGCCGTGATCGTGACCGCGGAGCATGACGCGCTGCGCGACGAGGGCGACGCCTACGCCCGGCGGCTGGCCGACGCGGGCGTCCGGGTCCGGCACCGCCAGGAGCCGGGCCTCGAACACGGGTTCATCCAGAACATGGACCTGACCTCCGCCGCCGCGGCCGCGGCGGCTGACCGGTTGTTCGCCGACATCAGGGCCTTGACAACCGGGTAGGTCTAGAGTGGACGATGCGGCGTGCGGATTCTTGTGGTCGGTGGCAGTGGTCTGATCGGCGCCCATGTCGTCGACGTGTTGCGCGAGCGCGGGCACGGGGTGACGACCGCGGCGCGCACCGCGCGACCGGGCGTCGACCACACGCTCGACGTCACGTCGGCGTCACTCGACGAGCTCGCGCTGTTGCTCGCCGGCCACGACGGCGTCGTCTACGCCACCCGCACCGACGAGCAGCGGCCGGTTCCCAAGCCCATCTACCCGCGCTTCCGCCAGGACATGGTCGAGCCGGTGGTGCGGTTGTTCACCGCGGCGCGCGACCAGGGCCTCACCCGCGGCGTGGTGCTGGGCTCCTACTACACCTACTTCGACCGGCTCCGTCCACAGTGGCGCCTGACAGACCGGCACGCCTACATCCGGTGCCGGGCCGAGCAGGCGGCCGAGGGACGGGCGGCGGCTGGGCCGGACCTGCCGGTCGCCGTGGTCGAGTTGCCCTTCGTCTTCGGCCGGGCCGGCGACGTGCTGCCCAACTGGTCGGGCCCGCTGGAGCGGTGGGCCCGGTCGCGTTCGCCGCTGCTGGTCCCGGCCGGCGGAAGCGCCGCGATCTCCGCGCGCAGCGTCGCCGAGATCACCGTCGACGCGCTCGAACAGGCCCGCGGCGACGACATCCCGGTGGCCGACGAGAACCTCACCTGGCACGAGATGCTCACCCGCATCAGCGAGGCGGTCGGCCGGCGCCGCCGGGTTGGTCGCCTGCCCGGCGCCGTCGTGCGCGCCGCGCTGGGGTCGGGCAGCCTGTTGCAGGCCTTGGCCCGCAAGGAATCGGGCGTCAACCACCGCTATCTCGCCGGTCTCATGCTCGCCGAACTGTTCGTCGAACCGACCACCGGCCGGCCGCTGGGCCCGGCGCTGCGCGAAACGTTCGCGAACCCGCCCGACGCTCCCGCCGCCGGTGCGAAGGTGGGGTGATGGACGATCCCGAGCAGTTCATGCGCGGGGTGCTGGGCATGTGGACCCAGACCGACGCGAAGGCCAGGCTGGCCGCCATCGAGGAGCATTTCGACCCGGGCGCCCGGTTGCGCGACGAGAACGGCGACCTGGTCGGCTACGGCGCGATCGACGACTACAGCGGCAGCCTGCGCAACCGCTATCCGGACGCGCGGTTCACCCTGGTCAGCACCGACGCGATGGCCGACGCGGTGCGCACGATCTGGACCCTGGGCCCGCCGGACCGGCCCGACCTGGTGACCGGCATGGACTTCGCGATCCTCGACCACGACCGGATCACCCGCCTGTACGCGTTTGTGGACGAGCCGGAGTAACCAGGCTTTCGCGCAGACTCGCCAGCAGCGTCAGGGTGGTCGCGAGAGCGGCCGGGTCGAGGGTCTGCTCCAGGTCGCGGGCCCAGGCGGCCCGGCGCGGCTCGATCTCGGCCAGCGCGGCAAGGCCGGCACCGGTCAGCGTGAACAGCGGCGCCCGGGCGTCGCCGGGGTTCGGTGACCGGGCGACCAGGCCGGCGTGCTCCAGCCGTTCCATCCCCTCACGGGCGCTCTGCCGGCGCAGGCCGCGCCGCCGGGCCACCGCCGCGATCGTCGCCGGGGCGTCCTGCAACGCCCCGAGCAGCAGCCAGCGGGCGGCGGTCAGGCCGAGGTCGGCGACCAGCGCGTCGCCCTGCGCGGTGAACCCGCCGGAGACCGCGATCACGGCGTCGACGAGGCGGGTGACCGCGTCGCCGGGCTGCGGCTCAGCCGGCATCGACCAGGCAGACCAGGTGCCCGTCGGGGTCGCGGACCACGGCCATCCGCTCGCCCCAGGGCTGCGCGGCCGGCGGGTCGACGACCGCTCCCCCGCCCGCCGACCAGCGGGCGACGACGTCGTCGAGACCGGCCACCACGAAGGACGCGGCGACCGAGGTGTCGCTCGGCGCGGAGGCGCGTTCGTGCAGGAGCACCGAGAGGCCGTCGCCGGCGGTGAGCGTCGCGAGGCCGCCGCCGGAGGCGGCCACCGGGAGACCGAGCAGATCGCCGTAGAAGGTCAGCGCCCGGGGCAGCGAGCCGGTCGAGACCACGACGCGGAACAGGTGGGTCATGCCCTCGACTATAACGACAGGTCCCTGTCAAACGCTACTCGATAGTCAGGATGCCGTTCTCGAGCACCGCCGGGGTCAGGTGGCGGTAGCCAAGGGTGTCGAACGCGACGGTCAACTCGTGGTCGTCGCGGCTCAGCAGCGTCCCCTCGCCCCACAGCTTGTGCCGGACCCGGACAGCGTCGTGGTCGGGCTCGTGGCGGCGCCCGACGTTGGCCTTCGACGGTTGGGCCTTGACGGCCGCGGCGGCCTCGTCGTTGTCGCACGAGCCGCACGGCGGTTCGTAATGCTCGCCGAAGTAGCCGAGCAGGTCGGCGCGACGGCAGCGGACGGTCTCCGCGTACTCGCGGGCGGCCTCGATCCGGGACTGGAGGATCGACTGCTGGCGGCCACCTTCCTTGGTCACCAACGCGAACGTGTCAGGTGGCAGCCGGTCGGGCTTGACCATCCCGTCGCTGCCGTCCGGCTCGAGGAAACCGAGTTCCTCCAACTCCTCGACCACCCGCAGCACCTGCTGGCGGCTGACCCCGCTGCTCTCGACCACCGAGGCGACGCCGACCCGGCCGGGCGCGGCCTCGATCGCGTCGATGATCTTGTGCAGGGTGGCCGGCGACATCCGGGAACGCGCGGCCAGCAGCCGTGGGATGCGGATCGTCCGCTGGTCGTAGACCACCACCGCCCGGGCCGGCTGCCCGTCACGGCCGGCGCGGCCGATCTCCTGGTAGTACTCGTCGAGGCTGCCCGGCACGCCCGCGTGCACGACCGTGCGTACATCCGGCTTGTCGATGCCCATCCCGAACGCGCTGGTCGCCACCACCACGTCGATCCGCCCGGCGAGAAAGTCGTCCTGCACCTGCGCGCGCCGGGCCGCCGGCAGCCCCGCGTGGTAGGGCGCGGCCTGGTAGGCGTCGAGCCCGAGCCGGTCGGCCAACGCCTCGCAGCGGGCGTGGGTCAGCGCGTACACCAGTGCGGGTGCGTCGTTGGCCAGCACCACCTCGACGGTGCGGTCGTCGATCGCCTGGTCTTCCGGGAGGCCGTGCCGGGTGCGCCGGACCGCGAGGTGGATGTTGGGCCGGTCAAAATCGGTGACCACGATCTTCGGTGTACGCATCTTCAGCTCGCGGGCGATGTCGGCCTGCACCGGCGGCGCCGCGGTGGCCGTCAGCGCCAGCATCGGCGGGCCGCCCAGCGACTCGACGATCGACGGCAGCCGCAGGTATTCCGGTCGGAAGTCGCGGCCCCACTGGCTGACCAGGTGTGCCTCGTCGACCGTGAAGAGCGTGACGCCCGAGATCGCGGCGATCGACTCCTCGTTGGCAAGCTGTTCGGGGCCGAGCATCACGAAGTCGACCTGCCCGGCGCGCAGCCCCTCCAGGGCCGCCCGCCGCTCGCCGACGTGCTGCGACGAGTTGAGCATGACCACCCGCACCGGCTCACCGGAGGGCTTCGACTTCCTGGACAGCCCGGCCAACTGGTCACGTTGGAGCGCGATCAGCGGCGAGACCACCACGGTCAGCCCGCCCAGCACCAGCCCGCACACCTGGTAGATGGCACTCTTGCCGCTGCCGGTCGGGAGCACGGCCAGCGTGTCGCGGCCCGCGGCGGCCGACTCAGCGGCAGCCCGCTGGCCTGGTCGCAAATCGAACCCGAACACCGCCTGCGCGACGCGGTCGATCTCTTCCATCCACCCGAGGCTACGTCAGCCCGTCGGCGGCGGAGCCCATTAGCGGGTAGGGGATGAACGTGCTGCGGTTTTCGTCAAGATCGAGCCGGCGGCCGATCGGGGCGGCGGCGCGCTGCGGGCAGGTCAGCCGCTCGCAGGTGCGGCAGCCCGGGCCGATCGGGGTGGCGCCGTCGACCGAGTCGAGGTCGACCCCGGCGGAGTAGACCAGCCGCCCGGCGTGCCGGATCTCGCAGCCCAGCCCGATCGCGAACGCCTTGCCCGGCTGGCCGTAGCCGGCGTGCTGGTGGATGACCGTGCGGGCGATCCACAGATAGCGCTGGCCGTCGGGCATCTCGGCGATCTGGGTGATCACCCGGCCCGGCGCGTTGAACGCCTCGTAGACGTTCCAGAGTGGACACGTGCCGCCCGAACGGGAGAACGGGAAGCCGGTCGCCGACTGCCGCTTGGACATGTTGCCCGCGCGGTCGACCCGGACGAACGAGAACGGCACCCCGCGCGCCTTGGGCCGCTGGAGGGTGGACAGCCGGTGGCAGACGCTCTCCCAGCCCATCCCGAAGTGCTCGGTCAGCAGGCCGATGTCGTAGCGCATCCGCTCGGCCGTCGCGAGGAACACCCCGTAGGGCAGGATCAGCGCGGCGGCGAAATAGTTGGCCAGCCCGACCCGGGTGAGAATCTGCGTCTGGATGTCGTCGAACTTCTCTTCCTCGATGATTTCGTCGATGATGTCGGCGAACTCCAGCATGCCGATCTGGGCGCCCAGCCGAATTGCCTGTTGGCCTGGTCGCAATGACATCGACAAATGCAACGTGCGGGTCTGGGGATAATAGCGGTGCAGGTCGCCACCGAGCCGGTCGTGGTCTTCGCGGACGATCCGCACCCCGTGCACCTCGGCCAGCCGGGCGCGCAGCGTCTCGATCATCTCGCCGCGCCGGATGCCGATCCGCCCCGCCAGCTCCTCGGCCGCCTCGTCGAGCGCCGGCACGTAGTTCTGCCGCCGGTAGAAGAAGTCGCTGACCTGGTCGTGCGGGCTGCGGCCGGCGACCACGTCGCGGTCACCGGCCACCTCGGCGAGCTGCTCGTCGGTCTGCCGGTAGCGCCGGTAGAGGTCGATCACCGCCTCGGCGACCTCCGGCAGCTTGGTGGCGAGCTCGGTGAGGTCGTGCAGGCTGGCCCGGGTCGGCAGGGCCTCGCGCAGGTCGCCGATCAGCCGCGGGGTGTCGTGCGGCGCGAAGAAGGCGGGGTCGACACCGAACACCTCGGTGATCCGCATCAGCACCGGAACGGTCAACGGCCGCGTGTCGTGCTCGATCTGGTTGAGATAGCTCGGCGAGATGCCGAGTTGCCGCGCGAGATCGATCTGGGACACCGCCCGGTCTTCGCGGAGCCGGCGCAGTCTGGCACCGGCAAAGGTCTTGCCCATGCGCACCACCTCCACCATCCGTCGCGATGTTAGCACGTTGCTAAATAGCCTTTCGCAACTTCGCAAAACCGCGCCCGGACTTTTCAATAATTGGCTCGTTCCGTGCCTCGCGAGTCCTTTTGGAACTGTGCGACGGTGACCGCCAGAGGCTTTTCGACTTAAGGAGTCGGCGATGACCATATCGGCGGAGCAGTTGCGGCAGGAGTGGGCGACCGCGCCGCGCTGGCGCGGTGTGGAGCGCACCTACAGCGCGGACGACGTGGTCCGGCTGCGTGGGGCGATCCAGGAAGAGCACACGCTGGCCCGCCGGGGTGCCGAACGACTCTGGTCCCTGCTGCACGACGAAGACTATGTGCACGCGCTCGGCGCGCTCACCGGCAACCAGGCGGTGCAGATGGTGCGGGCGGGGCTCAAGGCCATTTACCTGTCCGGCTGGCAGGTCGCGGCCGACGCCAACCTGGCCGGCCAGACCTACCCGGACCAGAGCCTCTACCCGGCCAACTCGGTGCCCGCCGTGGTCCGCCGGATCAACAACGCGCTGCTCCGGGCCGCGCAGATCACCACCGCCGAGGGCGAGACCGACGTCGAGTGGCTGGCGCCGATCGTCGCCGACGCGGAGGCCGGGTTCGGCGGCGTGCTCAACGCCTACGAGCTGATGTCCGCGATGATCACCGCGGGTGCGGCCGGCGTGCACTGGGAAGACCAGCTCGCGTCCGAGAAGAAGTGCGGCCACCTGGGCGGCAAGGTGCTGATCCCGACCGGCCACCACATCCGCACTCTGGAAGCGGCCCGGCTGGCCGCCGACGTCGCGGGCGTGCCGAGCCTGATCGTGGCCCGCACCGACGCGCACGCCGCCAACCTGCTCACCACCGACATCGACGAGCGCGACCAGCGGTTCCTGACCGGTGAGCGCACCGCCGAGGGCTTCTACCGGGTGCACGCGGGCATCGAGCCGTGCATCGCGCGCGGCCTGGCGTACGCACCGCACAGCGATCTGATCTGGATGGAGACCAGCACACCCGACCTGGAGGAGGCGCGGTCGTTCGCCGAGGCGATCAAGTCGCGCTATCCCGACCAGTTGCTGGCCTACAACTGCTCGCCGTCGTTCAACTGGCGCAAGCATCTCGACGACGCGACGATCGCCAAGTTCCAGCGGGAGCTGGGCCACATGGGGTACGCGTTCCAGTTCATCACCCTGGCCGGCTTCCACGCGCTCAACTACTCGATGTTCGACCTGGCCCGCGGCTACGCGAGCGATGGCATGCCGGCCTATGTGGAGTTGCAGGAGAAGGAGTTCGCCGCCGAGGAGCACGGCTACACCGCCGTCAAGCACCAGCGCGAGGTCGGCACCGGCTACTTCGACCTGATCAGCACGGTGCTCAACCCGGCCGGCGAGACGACCGCGCTGCGCGGTTCAACCGAGGAGGAACAGTTCTGATGAGGATCGAGGTCCTGGGCAACGGGTACGACGAGATCCTTGACCCGAAGGCGCTCGACTTCCTGGTCGCGCTCGACAGCGAGTTCGCCGGCCGCCGGGTGGCGCTCCTGGACACCCGGCGGGCCCGGCGTGCCCGTTACGCGGCCGGCCAGCTCCCGGGTTTCCTGCCCGAGACGGCCCACATCCGCAACGACCCGAGCTGGCGCGTGGCCCCGCCGGCAGCGGGCCTGGTCGACCGGCGGGTGGAGATCACCGGTCCGCCCGACCGGAAGATGACCGTCAACGCGCTCAACTCCGGCGCCAAGGTGTGGCTCGCCGACTTCGAAGACGCGCTGGCACCGACCTGGGACAACCTGATGGGCGGCCAGGCCAACCTGATCGCGGCCCTCGACGGTGAGCTCGACTTCACCGACGCCGCGTCGGGCAAGCGCTACGCCGTCGGCACCGACCCGGCCACCATCGTGGTCCGGCCGCGCGGCTGGCACCTGGCGGAGAAGCACATCGTGGTCGACGGCCGGCCGATCTCGGCGAGCCTGGTCGACTTCGGCCTGCACTTCTTCCACTGCGCGCAGCGGCAGATCGACGCCGGCAAGGGACCCTACTTCTACCTGCCCAAGCTGGAGAGCCACCGCGAGGCGCGGCTGTGGAACGACGTGTTCGTCTTCGCGCAGAACTACCTCGGCATCCCGCAGGGCACCATCCGGGCCACCGTGCTGATCGAGACGATCACCGCGGCGTTCGAGATGGAGGAGATCCTCTGGGAGCTGCGCGAGCACGCGGCGGGGCTCAACGCGGGCCGCTGGGACTACATCTTCAGCATCATCAAGCAGTTCGGCCACCGGTCCGACTTCGTGCTGCCCGACCGCGCCGACGTGACGATGACCGTGCCGTTCCTGCGGTCCTACACCGAGCTGCTGGTCAAGACCTGCCACAAGCGCGGCGCGCACGCGATCGGCGGGATGGCGGCGTTCATCCCGAGCCGCGACCCGGCGGTCAACGAGGTGGCCTTCGCCAAGGTCCGCGCCGACAAGGAGCGCGAGGCCGGCGACGGCTTCGACGGCTCCTGGGTGGCGCACCCGGGCCTGGTCGAGACCTGCTCCGAGGTGTTCACCGGCGTGCTCGGCACCCGGCCGCACCAGCTCGACCGGCAGCGTGACGACGTCGCGGTCAACGCCGACGACCTGCTCGCCGTCGACCTGACGCCGGGCGCGGTCACCGTCGAGGGCCTGCGGTCCAATGTGGCCGTCGCGCTGCGCTATTTCGACAGCTGGCTGCGCGGCACCGGTGCCGCCGCCATCTTCGACCTGATGGAAGACGCGGCCACCGCCGAGATCGCGCGCTGCCAGGTGTGGCAGTGGGTGCACCACCGCACCCCGCTGGCCGGCGGCGACGTGGTCACCGAAGACCTGGTCCGGTCCATCGTGGACGATGAGGAGGCCGGGCTGCGGCCGGCGGCCGCGCGGATCTTCCTGGAGACGGCGCTGGCCGAGGAGTTGCCGCCGTTCTTCACCGCTGACGCCTACGCCCACTATTTGGTCTAGCCGGTGATCCCGGCGGCAGTGGCCTCGGCGGACAAGGCAGACGCCGGGGCCGCTGCCCGTCAGGCGGACTGGCCGGGCAGCGCGGCCAGCACCGCCTCGTCGATCTCGCTCGGGTCGAGCCAGCGGTCATAGCTGGCCACCGCCGCCCCATGGTCGGCGACCCGCACGTAGACGGTGGTGACCGCCCCGGAGCCGGCGGACCAGACGACGGCCAACTCGTGGTGCTCGTGCCGGCCCTCGACCACGGCCAGCGGCAGCGCGGCGGCGGGCAGCCAGTCGACGCCGTCGGTGCCCGGGTGCACCCGCCAGCCGGCGCCGTCGGCCCAGCCCCGCAGCGCGGCCCAGCGGCGCGCGGCGGAGCCTTTGCGCCAGGCCGCCACCGCGACACTCGCCGCGACGGCCGCCACCAGCGCGATCAGGGCGAAAGCCACCATCCGAGGGTACGCGCCGATAGGCTGCGGACCGTGATCCGGCCGGCACTCGACCGCACGATCGACCAGGCGACGTTCACCTTCGACTACCTGGCCACGGACGACCTCGTGGCCGGGCTGTCGAGCACCACCAGGGGCTACTGCGACCTGTCCGGCCCCGTCGTCGCCGCGGAGATCATTACCGACCTGCACCTCGACGGCCTCGCCCGGGTCGTCCGCTCGCGGACCTTCACGCACGGCACGACGCTCTTCCAGCAGGCGTCCGACGACGGCGACTGGGTGGCGCTCGACTCGCACGGCGTCGGGTCCACCGCCCTCGCCGCGCTCTACTGGCTCTACGGTGTCGAGTCCGCGACCGCGGGCGCCGACGGTTTCGCGGTCACGATCTCGTTCCCGCGGCTGCTGACCTCCGCGCCCGAGGCGGTGCGGGCCACCCTCCGCGAGGGGCTGCGCGAGACCCGCCCCGACCTGTTGGACGCCGACGCGACCGGCACCGTCCAACTCGGCGGCGGGCTGGTCCTCGGCCTCACCCTCGACCTGCCGCCGGATCCCGTGCTCGACCATCCGCCGCTGCAGGTCAGGCTGGCGCTGCGGCCGACGCCACGCCGGGCGGTCGACTTCCCCATCCCGTCGGCGCGGATGTCAGCGGAGGCGTTCCTGCGCCTTTACGGGGATCTGTCCTAGGACCACGGCAACGCCGAGCGGTGGCGCCAGTAGTCGTCGGGCGTTTCGGCCGCGGGGAGCGGGCCCGGGTCGGTGATCTCCAGCGCCCGCAGGTTGCTGGCGAGTTGGGCGGTGGTGGCGGCGCCGGAGAGCACCACGTCGACCCAGGGCTGGCGCAGGGCGTGTGCGAGCACCTCGGCGTCGTGATCGGCGAGCCGCCCGTTGGCGAGCGCCTCCTTGATGATCACGTGCCGCCCGGCGGCATGCGCCTCCTCCAGCGCGGGGCCGGCCGAGGGTTCCAGCGGGTTCCAGGTGGCCTGGAAGCTGTGGAACAGCGGCGCGCCGTCGACCTCGACCGCGAGCGCCGAGCGGATCGCGTCGGCCTGCCTGGGGCCGCTGGTCGAGACGCCGATGGTGACGCCGCGGTCGGCCAGGTCGGCCAGGTGCCGGTGCAGGACCGGATCGGTCAACGCCGAACTGTCCGGCGTCAACGAGTGGATCTGGTAGAGATCGAGCCGCGCACCGAGCAACGCCCGCGTCTCGGCGACCTGCCGGTCGAACGTGACGACGCTGTGGTCCTTGGTCTCGTGCACCTTGGCGTCGACCCGCCACCCGGCGACGTAGGTGTAGCCCCACTTGGACCCGACGACGACGTCCGGCCGGTCATCGAGCCAGCTCGCCAGGAACTCCTCGGCCCGGCCGTAGGAGCGGGCGGCGTCGACATAGCGCACCCCGGCGGCGTACGCCGCATCGAGCACCTCGTGGGTCCGGCGGCGCATGGCATCGACGCTGCGCTCGGTGGGCAGGTCGCGGTCGCGCCCGAGATTGATGTAACCCGGCCGTCCCAGGGCGGCGAGCCCCAGCCCGATCCGGTGCACCGGCACGCTCAGGTCCAGTCGATCAAATCCCACCCCGACAGCATGCACCTTGCCCACAGGCGATGCGGTCAGGCCAGGCCGGCGCCCAGTTTGCAGGCAAACGTGAAGCCGACTCACAAATAGGGTCGGCTCGGTAGCCTATGTGGAGTTTGTCATCGTTGGACGGGGGGCGCATGGCCACGGATGGCGCGATCAAAGGTGCTCGTTTCCGGTTCCGCACGGCCTCGGCGGTGATCATGACGAGCGTGCTCGCACTCGCCGTGGGCGCCCAGCCGGCAGCGGCGTCCGACGGGCCGCCCGAAGAGGAGGCCGGGATAGCGTGGACCGCCTGCGAAGGGCTGGAGGAACAGTTCCAATGCGCCCGGGTGCGGGTCCCGCTGGACTGGGACGAGCCCGACGGCGAGCAGATCGAGCTGGCGGTGATCAAGCACCTCGCCAGCCGGCCCGAGGAACGGATCGGCTCGATGTTCCTCAACCCGGGCGGGCCGGGTCAGAGCGGCGTCGGATTGGTGCGCGACGGCGCCGACGACCTCGACGCCTGGGGTGGGGGCCGGTTCGACCTGGTGGGCTGGGACCCGCGGGGCACCAACGACAGCACGCCGGTGCGCTGCTTCACCAGCGACGAGGAACGGGACGCGTTCTGGGCGGGCGTCTCGATCCCCTCCACGCCGGCCGAGTCGGAGGCCTACCAGCAGAAGACGCTCGACCTGGCGAAGCGGTGCGGCGAGCTGAGCGGAAACCTGCTCTCGCACATCACCACCGCCGACACCGCGCGCGACCTCGATCGGCTGCGCGCGCTGGTCGGCGACGAGCAGCTCACCTACGCGGGTCTGTCCTACGGGACGTTCATCGGCCAGACCTATGCCAACCTCTTCCCGGGCCGGGTGCGGGCGATGCTCCTCGACGGCCTGATCAACCCGGTCGACTCCAGCACCAGCGAAGAGGCCAACATCGCCAACGCCGTCTCGTCGGCCGACGAGGTCTTCGAGCAGTTCCTCCTGGCGTGCCAGAACGCGGCTCCCGGTGAATGCGCCCTCGCCGGTCACGGCGAACCGGTCAAGGACCGGGTGGCGGCCCTGTTCGAGCGGACCCGCCAGGCGCCGATCCCGGCGCCCAACGCCGACCCGCCGGGCGAGCTGAGCTACGGCGACCTCCAGGTCTCCACGTTCACCCCGCTGCGCCTCCCGCTCACCTGGCCGCAGTTCGCCGCCGACCTGGACGCGGCCGCCGAGGGCGACGCGTCGGCCCTGGAGACCGCCGCGCGGGCGTTGCAGTCCCCCGTGGGCATGATCGCCTCGACCACGTCGACGGCGATCTCCTGCGGCGACGCGCCCGCCCGGGTGCCGGTGGCCGACTGGCCCCAGCAGATCCCCCGGTTCACCGAGGCCGGCAAGCTGTGGGGATCGGTGCTGGGCTGGTGGCTGTGGGCCCCGTGCGCCTCGGGTTGGCAGGCCGACGCCACCGACCGCTACACCGGGCCGTGGAACGCCACGACCCCGAACCCCATCCTGCTGATGGGCGCCCGCTACGACCCCGGCACGCCCTACCGCAACGCGGTCAGCGCCGAGCAGCGGCTGGGCAACGCGGTGCTGGTCACGCTCAACGGCTACGGCCACCCGAGCTACCAGGTGCCCAGCGCGTGCATGGACAAGCTGCGGGTGAGCTACCTAGTCGATCTCGTCACCCCGCCGCGTGGCACGGTCTGCCAGCCCGACGAGGCACCGTTCGGCTAAAGACGCGGACGTCGACATCGCCCACCCGGCAACGGGTGGGCGATCGTCATTCGGCCACCTGGATCTCCACGCGGTGCCGCAGGTAGTCGTCGGTGCTCTCCCGGGCGATCCGGGTCGCCTCGGCGACCAGATCGTGCAGCTCCGGCCGGCTGCCATGGGGGCGAAGATCCAGTCCCAGCAGGATGCAGCGGCGCACGTCGATATTCTCGGTGGCGACGAACACCCGCAGCGCCGTCTCGCCGTAGCGGCGGTCGAGATCGGCGTATTGATCGAGCTCGGCCTGGCTGGCCGCGGTAGGAGTGCGGGTGCCGGGCGCAGCCCGCGCCAGCGGTGCGAACCATTCATTCCGGGCCGTGGCCCCCGCCACGGCCTTGCCGATCGACCGCCGCGCCGCGTGCTGCCAGGAACGCCGGTCGCGCGGGGTGTCTCCGGCCGGTTGCGGGTGCTCGGCGCCGACCAGGTCGAGCAGCTCGGCCAGCACGGCCGGATACGAGGCGTCCGCGGCGCGGTCCGGCAACGGTTGAAACGACACCACGGATCCAGTCTTGCCTATCCCGGCAAGGCGTGGGCGATGTCGTTGGCGTGGTCGGTGACCGATGCGCCGGTCACCGTCGCGCGCAGCGGCAGGATTTCCAGGCATCGGCGCACGGCGGCGCCCATCAACGGGTTCGGCACCCGCAGTGACACCGTGCAGTGCGGCACCCAGCGGCCCGGCCGGTATTGCTCCCAGACCTCGACACCGCCCGCGGCGAGGCGGTCGTGCACCACCCGGTGCCGGTCGAGCAGCGCGGCCGTCGGGGTGATGCCGAGCCACAGCACCCGGCCCACGAACTGGCCGACGAAGTCGAGGTCGAGCACCAGGCCACGGCCGACCGCGGTGTCGCCGAGCGCCGCCGCGACCGCCTCGGGTGACAGGCGGCTGGCCGCCGCCAGCGAGACGTGCGGGCGGTGCCTGGAATCCTGGAGTGACGCCAGCGTGGGGATGCCCTCGGCCTCGAGCGCCTGCCACAGGGCCCGCAGGCGGCGGGTGGCGTCGGTGTCGAGGTAGAGCTCGAGCGCGGCGACCAACTCAGCGTGCCGCGGTGATCCGGACCAGCGTGCCGGCCGGGCCGCTCTCGATCTGGAGTTCGTGGCTGGTCTGCTGGGCGATCCAGAGGCCCATGCCGCCGACCGGCGACGGCGTCGGGCGCTCCTGCCTCGTCAGGAAGGACTCCGCGGGGAAGCCGGCGCCGCTGTCGCGGACCTCGCAGACCAGGTCGTCGGCGACGGAAACCAGGCGGAGCCGGCCGGCACCACCGCCGTGCCGGATCGCGTTGGTCATCACCTCGTTGACCGCGGCGACGAAGTCGTCGACGCCGTCGGCGGCCATGCCGTGCCGGGCCGCCTCCTCGGCGATCTGGCGGCGCAGCAGGGCGACGCCGGCCCGGTCGAAGGCCGCCGCCAGGATGACCTGCGGCTCGGGCTGTGCGGGCGGGCCGAGCCGGCGGATCGCGAGCAGGGCGGTGTCGTCGCTGGGCCGCTCCTCCCCCACCGCCAGCATCAGTGCCGTGCACACCTCGTCGGGCTGCCCGGGCCAGACGGTGGCCCGCAGCCGCTCGAGGCCCACGTCGATCGACTCGTGCCGGCGCTCGACCAGGCCGTCGGTGTAGCAGACGAGCAGCGCGCCGGGCGCGAAGTCGACCACGGTGGTGCGCCGGCCGGTCGCCGGGCGGCCCATGCCCAGCGGCACGTCGGTCGGCGCGGTCAGCAGCTCGGCGCGGCCGCTCGGGTCGACGAGCACCGGCTGCGGATGGCCGGCGACCGAGATGTGGATCCGGTCGCGCTCCGGGGGGATCATCGCGTAGAGCACGGTGGCCAGGTTGCCGGTCTCGAAGTGGTGCACCTTCGCGTCGAGGTGCTGGAGCGCGTCGGCGGGGTCGGCGCAGACCAGCGCGTAGGCCCGCAGCGCGCTGCGCAGCCGGCCCATCACGACGGCCGACATCAGGCCGTGGCCCGACACGTCACCGACGACCACGCCGAGCCAGCCGGACGGGAGGGCGAACACGTCATACCAGTCGCCGCCGACGCCGGCGTCGTGGCCGGGCAGGTAGCGGGCCGCCATCTCGACGCCGGAGACCTCGGCGAGTGCCGTCGGCAGCAGGCTGCGCTGGAGGGCGAGGGCGGTGGTGCGGTCGACGTTGCCGGCCCGGCTGTGGGTGGCCACGCTGGCCCGGTCGGCGACCATCTCCAGCAGGCGGACGTCGTCGGGGGTGAAGGCGCGCGGCGCGATGGTGCCGACGTGTAGGACGCCGGCCAGCTCGCCGCCGCCGAAGATCGGGACGCCGAGCACCGACTGGACGCCCCGGCCGCGCACCAGCGGGCTGGTGTCGCCGTCGAGGGCCACGTCGTCGATCACCATCGGCCGCCGGTCGCGGGCGATCCGGCCGGCGAAGCCGCGCCCGATCGGCAGCCGCAGCCCCGCTTCGAAGTCGTCGCCGAGCCCCATGGCGGCGGTGGCGACGAGCTGCCGGGCGTGTGCGTCGAGGAGCAGGACCACCGCGGTGTCGACCCCGAGCAACTCCCGGACCCGGTCGAGGAGCTCGGCGAGGAGGTCGTCGACATCGAGCCGGGAGAGCGCGGCATCGGTGACGGCTTCGAGCCGCCGGAGCCGCTCGTCGCTGTCAGTCGCCGCGTCGATCACGCGAACAGCGTAAACCCGGAAGCGGTGGGGGGCGCACTCACGCACCCCCCACCTCATGGTCAGCTTCCGAACACTTCCAGGTTGAAGAGCGAATAGCCGTAGGCCGTGCCCCGCGCGGTGCCGTTGATCCGCAGATAGCGGCCGCTCGCGGTCAGGCCGGTGTTGTCGTCCTCACCGCCGTTGCCACCCGTCACGGACCGCACCGTGGTCCAGGTGGTGCCGTTGGGCGAGGTCTGTATCTGGTACGCCGAGCCGTAGGCGGCCTCCCAGAGCAGCCGGACCCGGCTGATCGAGTAGGTCTGCCCCAGGTCGACCTGGATCCACTGCGGGTCGCTGAACGCGCTGGACCACCGGGTCGTGGTCGAGGCGTCCACCGCGAGCGATGCCGGGAACGCGGCGTTCTCCACGCTCGATGCCGTCGCCGGCTTGTTGAGCGCCACGTTGGTCGCCGTCGGCGGCTGGCCGCCACCGCCGTAGACCTCGAAGGAGAACAGCGAGTAGCCCCACGCCGTGCCGCGCGCGGTGCCGTAGATCCGGACGTACCGCCCACTGGCGTTCAGACCGGTGTTGTCGTCCTCGCCGCCGTTGCCACCGGTGATCGTCCGCGCGACGGTCCAGGTGGTGCCGTTGGTCGAGGTCTCGATCCGGTACGCGGACCCGTACGCGGCCTCCCACTGCAAACGCACGCGGTCGATCGCGTAGGTCTGGCCGAGGTCGACCTGGATCCACTGCGGGTCGGCGAACGCGCTGGCCCACCGGGTGGTGGCCGACGCGTCCACGGCCGCCGACGCCGGATAGACGTCGGCCTCGACGCTCGACGCCGTCGCCGGCTTGTTGAGCGCCAGGTTGGTGCCGGTCGGCGGGGTGCCGCCGGAGGTGAACGCGAACGAGTCGACGTTGAACAGCGCCGCACCGCCACCGCCGGTGAACACCAGGAACAGCGGCGCGGAGCCGGTCGGCGCCGTGATCGTGCCGGTCACGTCGGCGAACGTGTCGAACGAGCCGGTCGCCGCCACCGTGGCCGTGCCGACCACCGCGCCCGTCGCGGAACCCGACCGCAGCGTGAGCGTGCCGCCACCACCGGCCGGCGCCGACACCCGGGCGGTGAACCCGGTCGCGAGCCCCGACAGGTAATAGGGGGTGAACGAGATCCAGTCGCCGTTGCTGATGTTGCCGACCGCGCTGCCACCCTGGGCCGCCGCCGACGTCACGATGCTGACGCCCGACTGGTTGCCGAAGTGCTCGGCCTGGCGCTGCCGGGGTTGCATGACCACCGGGGTCGCGTTGATCGCGGTGGTCGAGCCCGGCGGCGTGTAGGCCGCGTTGATGATGCCGAAGATGTTCGACGAGACGTCGTGCTCGCCGTCGACCGTCGTCTGGATGGTGCCCGAGCAACCGGTCACGTTGGTGATCGGGTGGCCGTGCGAGTCGTGCCCGAGCACGTAGGTCACCGTGACCCGGGAACAGTCGATCGTCGGGTTGGCCGGGTCGGTCACGTTGACCGTGAACGGCACCTGGTCACCGAAGTTGAACAGCCGGCCGGCCTGTGGCACCGACACCGAGATCGTCGGCCCACCCACGGTGATCACCACGCTGGCCGTTGCGCTGGCCCCGGAGGGATCGCGCACCGTCAGCGTCGCCGTGTATTGCCCGTTGGCCGCGTAGGTGAACGCCGGGTTCGCCGCCGTGGAGTCGACCGACCCGTTGGTCTGGAAGTCCCAGGCGTAGGTCAGCGGGTTGCCGTCCGGGTCGGTCGACCCGGCCGAGGAGAACTGCACGGCCAGCGGCGCGGTGCCGCCGGTCGGGTTGCCCGACGCCACCGCCACGGGCGGCCGGTTGCCGCCGGTGACCTGGTATTCGATCCGGTAGACGGCCGAGTTGGCGTCGCCGCCGAACCAGCCGGTGCCGTAGTCGAGCACGTAGAGCGCGCCGTCCGGGCCGAACTCGTAGTCCATCACCTGGGTCCCGGTCCACGGGAAGTTGGTGATGGTGCCCGGCGTGCCGTTGGCGTTGATGTTGATGGTCTTGATGAACCGGCGGCCGAACTCGGTGGCGAAGAACTTCCCGTCGTAGGAGGGCGGGAACTTCACGGCCGAGTTGAGCCCGGCGTTGTAGCGGTAGACCGCGCCACCCATCGGCGAGAGGCTGCCGCAGCAGATGCCCGGCGGGTCCTGCCCGCCGCCGTACGGCAGCCACGCCGCCCGCGACGCCGGCAGGGTGGTCAGGCCCGTGTTGTTGCGCGAGTTGTTGGTCGGGCCACCGGCGCAGTTGTAGAGGCCAAGCGACGGTCCACTGGGGAACGTGTACTCGTTGTAGGGGGTGTTGTAGTTGGAGCAGTAGGGCCAGCCGTAGTTGCCGGGCTGGGTGATCCGCTCGTAGGCGACCGTGCCGGCCGGCCCGCGGTTGGGGTCGGCGGTGCCGGCGTCCGGCCCGTAGTCACCCAGGTAGACGATGCCGGTCGCCTTGTCGACGCTCATCCGGAACGGGTTCCGGAAGCCCATCGCGTACACCTCGGGCTTGGTGTTGGCGGTGCCCGGGGCGAACATGTTGCCGGCCGGGATGGTGTAGCCACCGGCCGCCGACGGCTTGATCCGGAGCACCTTGCCGCGCAGGTCGTTGGTGTTGCCCGCGGAGCGCTGCGCGTCGAAGGCCGGGTTGCGGTCGGTGCGCTCGTCGATCGGCGCGTAGCCGGCCGAGTCGAACGGGTTGGTGTCGTCGCCCGTCGACAGGTAGAGGTTGCCGGCCGCGTCGAAGTCGATGTCGCCACCGACGTGGCAGCACTGGCCGCGGCTGGCCGGCACGTCGAGGACGGTCACCGCCGACGCCGGGTCGATCGTGTTGTCGGCCCGCACGGTGAACCGCGCCAGCCGGTTGACGCCGTCGAACGGCGCGAACTGCGCCGCGGTGCCGGTGGTCGGCGAGTCACCGCCCGGTGTGGACAGTGGTGGTGCGTAATAGAGGTAGACCCACCGGTTGGTGGCGAAGCCGGGGTCGGCCTTGATGCTCTGTAGGCCTTCCTCGTCGTGCGAGTAGACCGGCAGCGTCAGCGCCAGCTTGGTGTTGCCGGCCGCGTCGGTGTAGCGAACCGTGCCGTCCCGCGAGGTGTGCAGCACGCCCCGGTCGGGCAGCACGGTCAGGCCCATCGGCTCACCGGTCTCGGCGACGCCCTTGGCCAGGGTCACCTGGGCGAAGCTGCCCGGCGGGTCGACCGGTCCGGAGCCGACCGAGCAGTTTCCGGTGCCCTGTGCCGCATACCGGATGCCGCCCAGCAGGTGGGTCCGGAAGTTGGCCTCGGTGTAGCTCTCCTGGGTGTGTCCCAGGCCCGAATACCAGGTGCGACCGCCGTCGTAGGCGCGACACCAGGCGATCGGGTGATCGCCCATCCCGCCGCCCGTGTAGGTCGACTCGTCGAGGTTGGCCAGCACGTGCACGTTGGCCCGGGGGTTGGTGCGGTAGCTGTAGAGCTCGTCGGTGCGCACCCAGTTGGTCGGCAGGCCGGCGGTCGACGGGTGGCTGCCGTCTTCGATCCGCACGGTCACCTGCTGGATGGCCGGGTGCTGGAGGAAGTAGGCACCGACCAGGTTGCCATACCAGGGCCAGTCGTATTCGGTGTCGGCCGCCGCGTGGATGCCCGCGTAGCCGCCGCCGGCGCGGACGTAGCCCTCGAAAGCGGTCTGCTGTGCGGCGTTGAGCACGTCGCCGGTGGTGGACAGGAAGATGACGGCCTGGAAGCGGGCCAGGTTTGCGGCAGTGAACTGGTTGGCGTCTTCGGTGGCCTCGACAGTGAAGTTGTTCTGCGCGCCCAGTTGCTGGATCGCGGCGATTCCCGCCGGGATCGAGTCGTGCCGGAACCCCGCCGTTTTGCTGAAAATCAGCACGGAGAAGTCGGCCGCGAGAGCGGGTGTCGCCGGTATTCCGACGAGTGCCGCTGCCACCAGGGCGACGCAGAGCAGCGCTCTGCGCAACATGATCGGACCTTTCTCATGGGGACGGTCATGAAGCGTGCGCCGACCACGCCGTGCCCACACGATGGCCGATAGAGCGCTCTCCGTCAATCCCTTGGAGAAGGAAGGAACCCTTACTGAGGCACGACCCGATGGCCCACGATGGCCACGAGCAACAGAAAAAGCGCCAGCAGGGGTACGGCCCAGCGGGCCGCCTCGAACAGTGCCGCCGCGACCGTCGCACCGGCGGTCAGCGCGGCGAGTTGGCCGATGGCGATGGCCCGGGTGCCGCGGCGGCCGGTGACCAGATCGTGCACCGCTCCGGTGAGGGTGCCGGTCAGGTAGGTGGTCGACTCGTGCAGCCAGCCGGCGACCACGCTCTGGGTGCCCATCGCCACGCTGGCCGTGGCGAGCAGCAGCAACCGGGTGGTGCGGCCGGGCTCGCCGTCGGTGGCGATCCAGCCCGCGGTGAGCGCGGCCAGCAACGCCAGCTCGACCAGCAGGTGGCCAGGCCAGCGGAACCGCGGCACGAGCAGGGCCAGCGCCACGCCGGCCGCGTAGCCGGCGACGGCGACCGCGGGAGCGGCGAACGCGTGATCGTTGATGGTGCCGATGCCGAGGCCGGCGGTGACCAGGTTGCCGGTGATGATGCTCGCGAAGGCGCCACCCAGGCCGGCGATGGCGAGCAGGTCGACCGCGCCGGCGCAGGCGGCAAGACTGAGCGAGGTGACCCGGCGCCCGCCGCGCCGGGCCAACCTCGCCAGCACCACGAGGCCCACCGTACCCGTGAAATGGGACTAAGGGGTCAAAACATCAGAACTGGCCGTTGGAGCCGCACTTGACGCCCTGGTCGACGCAGTTGCGCACCCGCTCGGCGAGCGCCTTCGGCTCCCAGGCGTTGAAGAAGTCCGCGTGCATCGAGAAGCCCGTGCCGGAGGACAGCTTGATGCCGGTGGTGTCGGTGCTCAGCGGATAGCCGATGACGAAGGACACCGACGGAATCGCCACCGGGAACTTGCCCGAGCACTTTCCCTGCCGGTCGGCCGGGCCGACGTGCGACTTGTGGTCGGGGCTGTCCAGGTGCACGCCGTCCCAGCAGTCGGGGAAGGTGACCTGGCGGACCAGGTTGGCGGTCTTCGCGCAGACCGGCCACTCGCCGTCGGGCGTGCGGCCGACCTCGCCGCCCATGCCCGCGCACCAGAAGTGGTTGCCCTGCTTGTCGGGCGTGTCCTTCTGGTTCTTGGCGTCACCGGTGATCATGCGGAAGCCGAACGGGAACGGCACCGTCTTGCTCGGGTCCTTCAGCCTGGATCCATAGTAGACAGTGACGCCACTGGGCAGCACCGGCTTGCCGTCCTTGAGCAGCGTGGGGATCCAGTAGGCCGAGTGGTCCTGGGCCGGCGTGCAGGTGGTCTTCTTGTTGGCGAACAGCGAGGCGGCGGTGGAGTTCGCGTCGGTGCTCGTGTTGCCCATGAACGTGTGGTTGTGCGAGGCGCCCGCCAGCCCCGGCGCGACGATCGGGTCGTCGTTGTTGCGGTGGCTCACCTTGCAGGAAGCGTTGAACTCGGGAACGGTCACCGGGTTGTTGGTGATCTTCCGCGGCTTCATCGCGAAGAACGCCTTGACGTCGGCCGCCTGCTTGGCCGGGTCGACGTTGACCCACCCGGGCCGCTTGGCGGGCGGCGGCGGCGCCGGCGCCTTGGTGGCTGCCGGCGGAGTGGGCGATTGCGTCGCGGTCGCGGTCGGCCCGGCGGACGGCGTGCCGAGCAGCGCGGCGTCGGCCGCGTCCCCGACGGCCGCGGCCTCGACGGCACCGGTGTTGCTCGCCGACGGGGCGGCCGGCTTGGCGTTGGCCGTGGTGACCGCGATCGTCGCGGCGACGGCGGCGACCACCGCGACCGCGGTGACGAGGGTGGAGCGCCGGCGCAGAAACGGGCGCCGGGGTGAGCTTTCGTCTGACATCGAGGCCTCTCGGAGCCGATCAGTGTGGGGCAGCCCGAACTTTAGGTACGGGTGATCGCCGAGAGGCGAACCTTAAGTCGAACATAAGAAGGCCTTACAGATCACTCCGGCGGCCTTCGCGATGTCTGCCGTGGATAACACAACTTCCGGGTCGAACTCGCCGTCGTCAGGCCGTTTCGAGCACCGGGGCGGCCCGGCGCGGCAGCAGCGCCGCCGCTACCGCGATGACGACCGCGACCGCCAGCACGCCGATGAAGACGTGGTGCACGGCGGGCACGAGCTTAGCGGGATCGGCGTCGCTGCCGCGCAACGTGGCGTTGGCGACCGCGCCGAACACGGCGGTGCCCAGCGCGCTGCCCATCGACCGCAGGAACATGTTGTTGGCGGTGACCACGCCGCGCTCCTTCCAGCCGACGCTGGACTGGGAGGCGATCAGCGTGGGGCTGACCGTGAGGCCCATCCCGAAGCCGATCACCAGGCTGGTCGCGCCGACCTGCCAGACGCTGGTGTCGCCGTCGAGCAGCAGAAGCAACGCCGCGCCGACCACGATGATCGCCGACCCGGTCATCGCGCAGGCGCGGAAGCCGAACCGCAGGTAGACCCGGCCCGACTGGGAGGCCGCGATCGGCCAGCCGAGCGTCAGGGCGGCGAGCGCGAGCCCGGCCACCAGCGGACCGACACCGATCACCACCTGGGCGTACGTCGGCACGTAGGAGCTCAGGCCCAACAGCACCGCGCCGGCGCCCGCCGAGACCACCCCGCTGGACACCAGCAGCCGGCGGCGGAACACCCACAGCGGCAGCACCGGCTCGCTGCTGCGCCGCTCGACCAGCAGGAAGGCAGCGAGCAGCAACGCGCCCGCGCCGAGGATCCCGATGCTGGCCGTCGAGTCCCAGGCCCAGGCCTGGCCGCCTTCCAGCACGCCGAGGATCACCAGGGTCAGCCCGGCGGTCAACAGCACCGCGCCCGGGTAGTCGATCACCGGGCGGGCCGGCGTCCGGCGCTCGTGGTAACTGTGCATGATCATCCAGCCGGCGAGCACGCAGAGCGGCAGGTTGACGAAGAAGATCCAGCGCCACGAGACGTACTCGCTGAAGACGCCGCCCAGAGTCGGGCCGACCACCGAGGAGATGCCCCACACGCTGGCGACGTACCCCTGCACCTTGGCCCGTTCTTCGACCGTGTAGAGGTCGCCGACGATGGTCACGGTGGCCGGTGCGATGGCGCCGGCGCCGAGCCCCTGCACGACCCGGAAGACGATCAGCATGGCCATGCTGGTCGCGAAACCGCAGAGCAGCGAGCCCACCAGGA
Source organism: Asanoa ferruginea (assembly GCF_003387075.1). NCBI lineage: Bacteria > Bacillati > Actinomycetota > Actinomycetes > Micromonosporales > Micromonosporaceae > Asanoa > Asanoa ferruginea. The sequence goes on along the minus strand of NZ_QUMQ01000001.1, from coordinate 6,620,831 downwards.
AGACCCCGATGCCCCACAGGATCACCGGCTTGCGGCCGAACAGATCGGCCAGCTTGCCGTAGACCGGAACGGTGACCGCCTGGGCCAGCAGGTAGATCGAGAACAGCCAGGGGAACTGGCTGAATCCGCCGATGTCGTCGACCACCGACGGGACGGCGGTCGCGATGATGGTCGAGTCGATGGCGACCAGGGCGGTGGAGAGCATCACCGCGGCGAGGACCGGTCCGCGTTCGGACCGGAACCCGACGCCACTGTGTACGGCGGAGGCAGCAGGCACGTTTTCCCACAATCCACCCGGATGAGTGACAGCGCCAGGGTGTGCCCGATCACTCCCGTCTCATGTGATCACCTTCATGTCATGACTCCTTGGCTACTGGCTGTTGTCACGGCGCTGACTGTCGGTATCGGACCCACGGCGGCTGCCACCCCGGATGCCGCCGCCCCGGAGGCCACCCCGGTCAGCACCAACGGCGCCCTGCACGTCTGCGGTGTGCGCCTGTGCAACCGGTTCGGCCAGCAGGTGCAACTGCGCGGCATGTCGACACACGGCATCCAGTGGTATGCCAACTGCGTCAACGCCAAGTCGCTGGACGTGCTCGCCAAGGACTGGAAGGCCGACGTCCTGCGGGTCTCGATGTATGTCCAGGAAGACGGCTACGCCAGCAACCCGAAGAAGTTCACCGAACTCGTCGACGACTACATCGACCTCGCCACCGAGCGCGGCCTCTACGTCATCGTCGACTGGCACATCCTCGACCCGGGCGACCCGAAGGCCAACCTGAGCCGGGCCAAGACCTTCTTCACCGAGATCGCCAAGCGGCACCGGACCGCCGACAACATCCTCTACGAGATCGCCAACGAGCCCAGCGACGTCTCCTGGAGCCGGATCCGGTCGTACGCCGAAGAGGTCATCCCGATCATCCGCGCGCAGGATTCCGACGCGGTCGTGCTGGTCGGGACCCGGGCCTGGTCGTCGCTGGGCGTGTCAGAGGACGCCGACGAGCGCGAGGTGGTCAACAACCCGGTGCGGGCGACCAACGTGATGTACACGTTCCACTTCTACGCGGCCTCGCACGGCCGGATCTACCTGGACACGCTGACCCGGGCGGCCGACAAGCTGCCGATGTTCGTCACCGAGTTCGGGACACAGACCTACACCGGCGACGGCGGCAACGACTTCACCCGTTCGCAGCAATACCTGGACCTCATGGCCAGCAAACGGATCAGCTGGACCAACTGGAACTGGAGTGACGACAAGCGCTCCGGCGCGGTGTTCAAGAAGGGCACCTGCAAGGCCGGCACCTACGCCGACCCCGCGCAGCTCAAGCCCGCCGGCACCTGGGTCCGCGACCGGATTCGCAGCGGCCGGATCGCCAGTTCCGCACCGGGAGAGCTGGCCCCCGCGTAGCGTCGGAAAATGGTGGACGAGCAGCGATATCTCCCCATCGGCGAGCATGGCCTCATCGGCAACCTCAGGACCGTGGCCCTCGTCGGGACCGATGGCACCATCGACTGGTGCTGCATCCCGCGCTTCGACTCGCCGAGCGTGTTCGCCTCGATCCTCGACCGTGACAAGGGCGGCTTCTTCTCCCTGACCACAGACGTCCCGGCCAACACGCGGCAGTTCTACTTCCCCGACACCAACGTGCTGATCACCCGCTTCCTCTCGGAGGACGGCGTCGCCGAGATCCAGGACTACATGCCCGTGCCGGCCGACAACGCCGAGACCGACCACCACCGGCTGATCCGGCGGGTCCGGTGCGTACGCGGCGAACTGCCGTTCCGGGCGCACATCGCACCCCGCTTCGACTACGGGCTGCAACCGCACACGGCGCGCCAGGAGGGCACCCGGGCGATCTTCGAGTCGGCGTCGCTGAGCCTGGCGCTGAACGCGACCGCGCCCTTCGAGTTGGTCGACGGCGACGTGATCAGCTCGTTCCGGCTCAAGCAGGGCGAGTCGGAGGTGTTCTGCCTCGAGCGCGCCGACACCGCCAACTCGGTCCCCTACGGCAACGCCGAGGAGGCCGAGGAGGAGTTCACGGCGACCGTCGCCTACTGGCGGCGCTGGCTGTCGCAGTCGCGCTACCGCGGCCGGTGGCGCGAGGCGGTGCACCGCTCGGCGCTGACCCTCAAGCTGATGACCTACGCACCGACCGGCGCGATCGTCGCGTCGCCGACCACCAGCCTGCCGGAGCGCCTCGGCGGCAGCCGCAACTGGGACTACCGCTACGTCTGGGTCCGCGACGCGGCCTTCTGCACCTACTCGCTGCTGCGGCTCGGCTTCACCGAGGAGGCCGACGCGTTCATGGGCTTCCTCGCCGCCCGGGTGCGGGAGAGCGACGCCGATCCGGAAGGCCCGCTGCAGATCATGTATCGGATCGACGGCAGCGACACGCTCTCCGAGCGCCTGCTCGACCACTTCGAGGGCTACGAGGGCTCCGCGCCGGTGCGGGTCGGCAACGACGCGGTCAACCAGCTCCAACTCGACATCTACGGCGCGCTGGTCGACTCGATCTACCTCTACAACAAGTGGGGCCAGCCGATCTCCAGCGGCGTCTGGGACGGCGTGACCACGTTCGTCGAGTGGGTCTGCAAGAACTGGGACCAGCCCGACGAGGGTGTCTGGGAGACCCGCGGCGGGCGGCGCAACTTCCTCTACTCCCGGCTGATGTGCTGGGTCGCCATCGAGCGGGCGATCCGGGTCGCGCACCAGCGCGGGTTGCCGGCCGACCTGGTCCGCTGGGGAGCGGCCCGGGACGCCATCTACCACCAGATCATGGACCGGTTCTGGGACCCGGACCTGAAGGCGTTCGTGCAGCACCGCGACGGCCACGTGCTCGACGCGTCAGTGCTGATGATGCCGCTGTCGAAGTTCATCGCGCCGTCGGACCCGAAGTGGCTGAGCACCCTCGACCTGCTCGGCGACACGCTGGTCTCCGACTCCCTCGTCTACCGTTACGATCCCCACCTGGCGCCGGACGGCCTGGAGGGCGAAGAGGGCACGATGTCGATCTGCACGTTCTGGTATGTCGAGGCGCTGTCCCGCGCCGGCCAGGTCGACGAGGCCCGGCTCGCGTTCGAAAAGATGATCACGTACGCCAACCACCTCGGCCTGTACGCGGAGCAACTCGGCCCGACCGGCGAACACCTCGGCAACTTCCCGCAGGCGTTCACGCACCTGGCCCTGATCAGCGCGGCCTTCAACATCGACCGCGCCCTCGGCTGACCGTGCAGACGTTCCTGCCCTTCCCCGACTTCCTCCGGTCGGCCGAGGTGCTCGACCCGCCCCGGCTCGGCAAGCAACGGGTGGAGAACGTGCAGATCCTGCGCGGCCTCACCGTCGCCGGGCACGGCTACCGGCACCACCCCGCGGTCAAGATGTGGGCCGGGTACGAGGAGGCGCTGGTCCGCTACGGCCTGATCGTGGCCGACGTGTGGACGGCGACCGGCCGCGCCGACACCAGCGCCGCGACGCTGACCACCGACCTGGCCGCCGCGTGCGGCATCACCGAGGTCCGCGACGTGCAGGCGTTGGGCGCCGCCGGCGACCTGCCGCCCTGGCTGGGCGACGAGGCCTTCCACCGGTCACACCAGTCGGCGCTGATCCGCAAGGACGCCGCCCTCTACGGCCCGATCTTCGGCGACGTGCCGCCGGACCTGACCTATGTCTGGCCGGCGTCCGACCGGCCCAACGGCTGCGCTCCCCCGAGCTGACGCTCGAGCCAAGCGAACACCCGCTCGTCGGTCAGGGCTCGGCCGAGCGGCTGGCAGTGCAGGTTGGCGCCCTCCTCGGCGGTGAACTCGACCCGGTGCGCGCGGTCGCCCAGCAGCTCGGCGAGCTGCTTCGACTGGCCTGGCCAGAACTGCTCGCCCTCCGGGTCGGTGATCAACAGCGGGGTACTGATCTGGGCGGCGGTCTCGTCCGTGAGCTTGTACTCGCGGATCTCGTTGAACAGATCGAACCAGTCCGAAGCCGCCTTGTACGGGCGTGAGCGGAAGGCAAGCGTGCGGCGCAGCTTGGGCACCGCCGTAGCGAACTTCAGGTCCCGGTCGAAGGCGGCCCGGTCGCCCTTGTCGAGCAGGCCGCGCATGCTCTTGCCGAGCGGGCCGGTCCAGGTGGTCGACACGTCCACGACCCCGGGATCGACCACGGCCGCCATGAGGCGGTGTTCGAAGGCGAGCGCCCGTGGCAGCCAGTAGCCGCCCTGGCTGACGCCGTAGCCGGTGAGCGCGGCCGGGTCGACGTCGGCGCGGCCGGCCAGCACGTCGACCACCGGCGTCAGGACCGCCTCCCAGTCGGGGCGGAACGAGGTCTTGCGTTCGAACAGCATCGACTGCTGCCCCGGGCCGTCGTAGACGAACGCGTTCCAGCCACGCCGCAGCGCTCCGGCGACGGCGTTGCCCCAGAGGCCGCTGATCGAGCCGTCGCTGCCGTTGGTGATCACCAGGGTCGGCCGCCGGGCGCCGGACGCGTCGGGCCGCAACAGGAAGCCGGGCAGGGTGCCGCCCTCGTAGGGCACGTCGACGCGGACATGCGCGCCATCCGCGCAGTCGATGAAGCCGTCCCAGGCCGTGCGATGGGCGCGGAACGCCAGCAGCAGCGCCGGTTCGTCGTCGAGTTCGGACAGCGATTCGACGGCGCAGGCCCAGTAGTTGGCCGCCCGCAGGTAGGCCGATCCGGCGCCGACCTGGTCGCCCTGCTCGCGCGACCGCTCGGCATAGCCGGCGACCCGGGTCGCGGTCGCCGCCCAGGCCGACCGCCAGCTGTCGTGGTCGGAGATCCGCTCGAGCGTGGCGAGGACCTCGCCGACGTCGCTGCCGCCGTGCACGGCCCGCCCGAGGACGCCGCGGGCCTGGTAGTCGAGGCCCTGGTCGCGGAAGAAGCCCTTCGAGAACGCCGTGTTCGTCGCCATCAGCTCACGCTACGTAGCCGCCTGTCGTCACCCCGCGTGAACACGCCGGGGCGCCGTGATGTCGGTAACGATGGCGTACCCGGTTGGTTTGTCGTAACCTGCCGGAAGTCACAACGGGAGCTCGGAGCACCGGGCTGAGAGGGCGGCTGACGCGCCGCCGACCGTCGGAACCTGTCCGGGTAATGCCGGCGTAGGGAGCATCAAACGTGTCCTCTTCCACCGCCGTCGCGGCGCCGACCACGGCCGAGGCCGGCCGGACCCTCGGCTTCCGCGACACCACCGGGCTCTTCGGCAGCCTCGGCGTCAGCCTGCTCCTGCCGGTCGCGGCCACCTTCGCGGTGCTGCCGGGCCGGCCGCTGTGGGTCACCGTGCTGGCCATCGTGGTCGGCGCCGTCATCGGCTCGGTCCTGCTCGGCCTCGGCGCCGCCGCCGGTGCCCGGGAAGGCGCGCCGACCATGGTCCTGCTCCGCGGGCTGCTCGGCCGCCGGCTGTCCTACCTGCCCACCGTGCTCAACCTGGCGCAGTGCGTGGGCTGGGCGACGTTCGAGATCTTCATCATGGCCTCGGCCGCGGCCAAGGTGCTGCACGCACCGAAGTGGCCGTTCGTGCTGCTCGCGGGCGTCGCCGCCACCCTGATGGCGCTGCGGCCGCTGGGCGCCGTCCGGCTGCTGGCCCGCTACGCGATCTGGGCCGCCCTGATCGCCGGCGCCTATCTGTTCGTCGAGGTGCTGCGCGCCGACCCGCAACCGCTGACCGGCGAGGGCGGCTCGTTCTGGACCGCGGTCGACGTGGTCATCGCGATGCCCGTCTCCTGGTTCCCGATGGTCGCCGACTACACGCGCTACACCCGCGGCGGCCGGGCCGCCTTCGCCGGCACCTCGATCGGGTACGGCGCCGCGACCATCGCCTGCTTCGTGCTGGGTGTCCTGGCGCTGTCCGCCTACGGCGCCGGCGGGCTCGACGTGGTCGACGCGCTGCTCGCCGTGCCGCTGGGCGCGGTGGCGCTGGCCGTGCTGCTCGTCGTCGAGGTCGACGAGGCGTTCGCCAACGTCTACTCGACGGCGGTGTCGGCCAACAACATCGTCGAGCGGATCGACCGCCGGGTCCTCGTGGTCGCCGTCGGCACCCTCGCCACGCTGCTCGCGCTGGCCGTCGACATCGTCTCCTACGAGCCGTTCCTGTTCCTGATCGGCGCGGTCTTCGTGCCGCTGGTGGGGGTGTTCGCGATCGCCTACTTCGTGCTGCCGCGCGGCCGCTGGAACGTCTCCGCGACCGCGCCGGGCCGGCCCTGGCTGCTGCTGCCCTGGGCGGCCGGGTTCGTCGCCTACCAGCTCACCCTGCCGACGTTCTTCCCGGACGCCGGTCGACAGTGGACGGACTGGTGGCTGGCGCGACAGCAGGACCTCGGCATCGATCCCGCCAACGGCTTCTCCGCCTCGCTGGTCAGCCTCGCGGTCGCCGCTGTGCTGACCGCCCTGATGCTGCTGCCGGGCCGGCTGCGGAGCGCCCGATGATCGGGCGGTTGCACGTGGTCACCGACGCGGCCGGTGGCCGGGCGGCGCTCGACGCCGTGCGGGCCGCGCTGTCCGGCGGGGCGCCGGTGGTCCAGGTGCGCACCAAGACCGGCAGCGACCGGGAACGCCTGGCGTTCGCCCGGGAGGTGGTCGTGCTCTGCCGCGCGGCGGGCGCCCAGTGCATCGTCAACGACCGGGTCGACCTGGCCCTGGCCGCCCGCGCCGACGGCACCCACGTCGGCGCCGACGACCTGCCGGTCGAGGTGGTGCGCCGGATCGCCGGCCCGTCCCATCTGGTCGGCGGCACCGCGCGCGACCCGGAGCGGGCGGCGGAACTGGTCGCCGCGGGCGCCGACTACCTCGGCGTCGGCCCGGCGTTCGCCACGTCCACGAAGGACGGTCTGCCCGACCCGATCGGGCCCGACGGTGTCGCGGCCGTCGCCGCCGCCGTCCGGGTGCCGGTGATCGCGATCGGTGGGCTCACCGCCGCGCGGGTGCCGCTGCTGCGTGCCGCGGGGGCGCACGGGGTCGCGGTGGTGTCGGCGGTGTCCGGCGCGGCCGATCCGGCGGCGGCCACCCGGGAGCTGCTCGCCGCGCTGGACGCCTCGTGACCGTGCTGGTTGCCGGTGGCGGGCTGATCGGGCTCGCGGTCGCCTGGCGCGCGGCCCGGCGCGGGCTGGCCGTGACGGTCGTCGACGAGGATCCCGGCAGCGGTGCGTCGCGGGCGGCTGCCGGGATGCTGGCCCCGCTCACCGAGGCGGCCTACGGGGAAGACGCGCTGCGCGCCCTGAGCCGGGAGTCGCTGGCCCGCTATCCGGCGTTCCTCGCCGACCTGGCCGGCGACGGCGGCGGGACCGTGCGGCTGCGTACCGCCGGAACGCTCGAGGTCGGCTTCGACGCCGACGACATGGTCTCGCTCGACCGGCTGCACGCCTACTACGTCGAGTCGGGCCTGCCGGTCGAACGGCTCACCGCCAGCCAGGCCCGGCGCCGCGAACCGGCGCTGAGCCCCCGGGTGCGCGGCGCGCTGCACGCACCCAGCGACCACTCGATCGAGCCCCGCGCGCTGCACGCCGCCCTGCTCGCCGCCGCGTCCACCGTTGGTGTCCACATCGTCCGGTCGAGGATCGCCGCCCTGACCGTCGACAACGGGCGCGCGACCGGTCTGCGGCTGGCCGACGAGTCCCAGATCGCAGCCGACCAGGTGGTGCTCGCGTTGGGCGCATGGAGTGGCACGCTGCCCGGCGCTCCCCCGCTGCCGGTCCGCCCGGTCAAGGGGCAGATCCTGCGGCTGCGCGGCGACGACGGCCTGCTCGCCGGCACGGTGCGGGCGCTGGTCCGCGGCCAGCACGTCTACCTGGTGCCCTACGCCGAGGACCGCCTCGTCGTCGGCGCGACCAGCGAGGAGCGCGGGTTCGACCCGACGGTCACCGCCGGCGCCGTCCACGACCTGCTCCGCGACGCCATCGAGGTGGTGCCCGGCGTCGCCGAGCTCGAGCTGGTCGAGACGCTGGCCCGGTGGCGCCCGGGCACCCCCGACAACGCACCGCTGCTCGGCCCGTCGGCGCTGCCCGGGCTGGTGCTGGCCACCGGCCACCACCGCAACGGCGTGCTGCTCACCCCGGCGACCGCGGACGCGATCGCCGACCTGCTGACCGGAGGGACGCTGCCCGCCTACGCGGCACCGTTCACCTCGGACGGGAGAGATCTATGACGCTGACCGTCAACGGCGAGACCGTCGAGCTGGACCCGGCGGTGACCGTGGCCGGGCTGGTCGAGGCGCGCACCGACCAGCGACGGGTCGCGGTGGCCCGCAACGGCGAGGTGGTGCCGCGCGGCGAGTGGGCGACCACCGTGCTGGCCGAGGGCGACGAGGTGGAGATCCTCGCCGCGCAGGCGGGCGGGTGACCACGATGACCGACGACCCGTTTGTCCTCGCCGGGGTGACCCTGCCGTCCCGCCTGCTGCTCGGCACCGGCGGCGTGCCCAGCCTCGACGTGCTCGCCCGCGCCGTGACCGCGTCGGGCACCGCCCTGGTCACCGTCGCGTTGCGCCGGGTGGAGGCGTCGGCCGGCGGCGCGCTGGCCGACGTGCTGGACCGCTGCGGCGTCCGGCTGCTGCCCAACACCGCCGGCTGCTTCACCGCCCGCGAGGCGGTGCGCACGGCCAAACTGGCGCGCGAGGCGTTCGACACCGACTGGGTCAAGCTCGAGGTGATCGGCGACGAACGCACGTTGCTGCCCGACCCGATCGAGCTACTCGACGCGGCCGAACAGCTCGTCGCCGACGGCTTCCAGGTGCTGCCCTACACCAACGACGACCCGATCACCGCGCGCCGGCTCGCCGACGCCGGCTGCGTCGCCGTGATGCCACTGGGCTCGCCGATCGGCAGCGGGCTGGGCATCCGCAACCCGCACAACATCGCCCTGATCCGCGAAACCGTCGAGGTGCCGGTGATCCTCGACGCCGGGCTGGGCACCGCGTCGGATGCGGCCCTGGCGATGGAACTCGGCTGCGACGCGGTCCTGCTCGCCTCCGCGGTAACCCGGGCCCGCGACCCGGAGCGGATGGCGCTGGCCATGCGCTACGCGGTGGACGCCGGCCGCCTGGCCCACCGGGCCGGCCGCATCGAGCGGCGCTGGCACGCCCAGGCGTCGACGCCGAACGCGGGCCTGGCCGCCCTGTGAGGCTGCCCCGACTGCTGGTGCTGACCGACCGCGCGCAGTGCGCCGGCCCGCTGTCCGACACCGTCGCCGCGGCCGTCGCGGCCGGCGCCCGGGCGGTGCTGCTACGCGAGAAGGACCTGCCGGCCGCCGAGCGGGCGGCGCTGGCAGCTGACCTGGCCGCCATCCTGGCGCCGGTAGGCGGAATCCTGGTGATGTCCGCAGGCGGTCCTGCCGGCAAAGCCGGCGGCGATCTTCCCGGCGAAGCCGGAGGCAGTGCCCGCGGCACAGCCGGAGACGGTCTTCTCGGCACAGCCGGAGGCCGTCTTCCCGGCACAGCCGGAGGCGGTCATCCCGGCACAGCCGGAGGCGGTTCTGGCAACGCGGCCTGGGGCAGCGCCGTGCACCTGGCGGCCCGCGAGCCATTCCCGACTGCCCGGCCGGCGCTGGTAGGCCGGTCCTGCCATGACGCCGCCGAGGTCGCTGCCGCGGCTGCCGAAGGCTGCGACTACGTGACCGTCTCGCCGGTCTACCTCAGCGCGTCCAAGCCCGGCTACGGCCCGCCGCTGGGGCCGCCCGGGCTCGCGGCCCTGACCCGAAACGCGCCGCCGGTGTATGCGCTGGGTGGAGTAAGCCCGGCCGAGGCGGCCGCCTGCCGGGCCGCGGGCGCCTATGGCGTGGCCGTGATGGGTGCGGTGATGCGCGACCCGGACTCCGTCGCCGACTACCTGCGCGCACTGACCACCGTGGAGGACCGACCGTGAACCCGCCCGTCGCGCTGACCATCGCCGGCTCCGACTCCGGCGGTGGCGCCGGCATCCAGGCCGACCTCAAGACGTTCGCGGCGCTGCGGGTGTTCGGCACCAGCGCGATCACCGCGCTGACCGCGCAGAACACCGCCGGCGTACGCGGTGTGCACGCCGCACCCACAGAGTTCGTGGTCGCGCAGATCGCGGCGGTCCTCGACGACCTGCCGGTCGGTGCGGTGAAGACCGGCATGCTGGCCACCGCCGCGACCGTCGAGGCGGTCGCCGCCCTCGCCGTCGCGGGCCGGCTCCCGCACCTGGTGGTCGACCCCGTCATGGTCTCCTCCTCCGGCGACCGTCTGCTCGAACCGGCCGCCGAGGCGGCCTACCGCGACAGGCTGTTCCCGCACGCCGCCGTGGTGACGCCCAACAAGCGCGAGGCCGAGGTGCTGCTGGGCACCACCATCCGCAGCCGCGCCGACCAGCACGCGGCGGCCCGGGCGTTGGGTGCCCTCGGCGCCGGCGCGGCGGTGGTCAAGGGCGGCCACCCGGCCGGTGACGCGGGCGACCTGGCGGTCGACGTGGTCTGGGACGGCATCGACACCTACGAGCTGACCGCGCCGTGGGTGGACACCCCCAACACGCACGGCACCGGCTGCTCGTTCGCCGCCGCGACCGCCGCGCACCTGGCCCAGGGCGCCGACCTGCGGACCGCGCTGGCCGGCGCGAAGGCCTTCGTCGCCCGCGCGGTCGCGGGCGGCGCACACTGGCACCTCGGCACAGGCCACGGCCCGCTCGACCACTTCGGCTGGAACGATTAGCGCTTGAGCCGGTGGGCGAGCCACTCCACCGCGAGCGGGTAGCGGTAGTCGATGCCGCCGTGTGCCGCGGGGAACAGCTCGAACGCGATCCGGTCGGCCGGGACGCCGACCCGCTCGAGGCCGTCCTTGAACGCCTCGGCACCCAGGTCGAGGAACCACTCGTCGCGGGTGCCGGCGTCGATCCAGACGGCGCGCAGCGAGCGCACCTCGTCGGCGTACCGGTCGATCATGCGGATCGGGTCCCAGGCCAGCCACCGCTCCCACAGCTCCGGGATGATCTGCCCGGAGCGCGGGTCGACGGGCAGCCGCGGCGTGCCGTCGGGGTCGGGTGAGAACGCGGCCGCGCACCCGAGCACCAGGACCAGCAGGTTGTCCTCCTCCTTCGTGAAGGAGACGCGCCGCTGGAAGTCGGTCCACCAGGCGAGGATGTCGTGGTCGTAGGCGCGCAGCGCGCGGACCGACTTGGCGAACTCGTTGAGATAGCAGTATTCGTAGAGCGCGTCCCCGGCATGCGTCGCGAGCGCCCCGAACAGGTCCGGTCGCAGCATCGGCGTGATCATCGCGCCGAAGCCGCCGGACGACTTTCCGGAGATGGCGCGCGACTCGGGGCCGGCGATCGTGCGGTAGTGGGCGTCCACCCACGGCACGACCTCGTCGCAGAGGTAGGTGTGGTAATCGCCGGTCCCGGGCGAGTCGACGAACTGCGATCCGCCGTACGCGGTCCAGGCATCGACGAACACCAGGATGCAGCCCGGCGCCCGCCCTTCCGCGAACACCTGGTCGGCCGTCTCGACGAACGGCTGCCGGAACGGCGTGCGGTTGCCCCACATGGCGACCTGGCCGGTGTAGCCCTGGATCACGTAGATGCTGGGATAGCGCTCGGCGGACTGCTCGTAGCCGGGCGGGGTGTAGATCCAGAGCGGTCGGACGTGTGGGTCACCGAGCGGGTTGCCCCGCAGGGCCTCCGACTCGAACACCTCCTCGTGGAGAGTGCCGGCGAGACGGTTGAACGTGGGCAGGCTCATGTCCTACTAGTAGCAGGTTCCAACCGGCGGGCCAGCGTCGCGGCCGCGGCGAGCACGAGGTCGCGGTCGTCGGTGGCGACCACGTCGTAGCTGTCCGCGTCGCGCTGGCGGCCGAACAGGCCGCTGACGAAGCGGCTGCCGACCACGACCACCACCCACTCGGTGGCCAGCGGGTCGCCATCGCGGATGTCGCAGCCGCGCACCCGGGCGGCCGGGTTCGGCGGCATGTGCCGGCCGAACGCCGCGGTGAAGATGCCCTCGGCGGCCAACGTCTCGTAGCGCCGCCGGGTGGCCGGCCCGAACCGGCGCGCCTCCTGGAACGAGGTCAGCAGCACGGTCGGCTCGGTCGCCGCGACGCCCTGGTCCTCCAGCATCCGGCTGCGGTGGAGCATGACCGCCCGCGACGCCGACTCGGGCCGCCGTGCGCCGGACGCGACCTCGAACGGGGTGGTCCCGGGCGGCGCGGGACCCACCGGACGCGCCAGGGGCAGCGGGGTCGCCGGCTCGGTCAACGTCGCCGGCAGCGGGCCGGGCAGACCGAGCAGCCAGCCCTGGCCCAGCGACACCCCCGCCTCGCGAACGGACGCGAGTTGCTCGGGCGTCTCGATGCCCTCGGCGAGCAGCAGCGCTCCGGTGCGCGCGGCTTCGGTGCGGGCGGCGTCGACCACCCGGGCGGCGTGTGCGGTGGTCAGGTCCTCGGTGACGGCCCGGTCCAACTTGATGATGTCGGGCCGCAGCAGCGGCATCATGGCCTGGCTCTCCGCATCGGCGCCGACATCGTCGAGAGCCACCGGGGTCTGCTCCGCGCGCCACCGGTCTCGAGCGGCGAGCAGCCCGGCGGGATCCTGGGTCATCGACCGCTCGGTCACCTCGGCGACCACCTGCAACCCCGCGTGCGCCAGGTCGACGAGTGGACGCAGATCCGTCGGGCAGGCGACCCGTGAGCTCGTCGGTTCGACGTTCACGAACAGCGACAGCGCCGGCGGCAGCCCGGCGTCGACGGCGCCGCGGAAGGCGGCGGCCCGGCAGACCCAGTCGAGCTCGGCCAGCCGGCCCGTCCGCTGTGCCGCCTCGAGCAGCTTCTGCGGGCTCTCCCAGACCGTGCCCGCGGGCCCCCGGGCCAGCGCCTCGTAACCCACGACCTCGAGCTCGGCGAGGTCGAAGATCGGCTGGTAGACACTGCGCACCGCGCGCTTCGCCAGGATGGTGTCCAGGCTCGTCGGCGCGCTGCTCATCAGCCGGCCCGCCGGATCTTCTCCAGCGTGATCGGCAGGTCGCGGACGCGTACACCCGTCGCGTGGTAGACCGCATTGGCCACCGCGGCGCCCGCGCCGACGATGCCCAGCTCGCCGATTCCCTTGCCGCCGGCCAGGGTGATGTCGTCGTCGGCCCACTCCAGCGAGTGTGCTTCCAGGCCGCGGATGTCGGCGTTGGTGGCGACGTGATACTGCGCGAGGTCGTGGTTGACGAACAGGCCCAGCCCCGGGTCGACGACGGTCTGCTCGTGCAGTGCCATCGACACACCCATCACCATCGCACCGAGCAGTTGCGAGTGCGCCGTGCGCGCGTTGACCGGCCGGCCGTGCGCGAAGACGCCGAGCAGCCGGTCGACCCGCACCTGGCCCGTGTCGGCGTCGACCCGCACCGCACAGAAATGTGCGCCGTAGGAGTGCCGGGCCCGGTCGGCCGCCGGCTGGTCGGCGTCGGTGTTGGCGGTCACCTCGAGGCCGTCGGCTGGCACCGCGCCGCCGTGCTCGGCGATCCGCTCGCACAGCTCGGTGCAGGCCTTGCGGACCGCGCCACCCCACGACGCCGTGCCGGACGAGCCGCCGGCCAGCGCGGCCGGGCCGTAGCTCGCACGTCCGATGTGGATGGTGACGCGGTCCGTCGGCACGCCGCACGCGTCGGCGGCGAGTTGCCAGAGCGCCGTCCGGGCGCCGGTGCCGATGTCGACGGCCGCGACCGAGACGCCAAAGGTGCCGTCGGGCTCGGCCCGCGCGGTCGCGGTCGACCCGCTCTGGTAGACGGGATACATCGAGGACGCCAGGCCGGTGCCGAACAGGGCACGGCCGTGCCGCCGGACCCCCGGGGTCGGGTCACGGTCGGCCCAGCCGAAACGTTCGGCACCGGTCGTCAAACACTCGACCAGGTGGCGGCCGTCGAACGGCTGCCCGGTCGCGGGCTCGGTGGCCGGCTCGTTGGCCATCCGCAGCGCCAGCGGATCGAGGTCGAGAGCGTAGGCGAGTTCGTCGATCGCCGACTCGAGCGCGAACATGCCGGGAGTCTTGCCCGGCGCCCGCATCACCCGCGGCGTCGGCAGGTTCAGCCGGGCCAGGCGGTGCCGGACCCGCAGGTTGTCGGCGGCATACATGGTGCGGGTCGCGGACCCGGTCTGCTCGACGAACTCGTGGATGACGGACGTGTATTGCAGCGCGTCGTGGTCGATCGCGGTCAGCGTGCCGTCGCGGCGGGCGCCGAGGCGGATCCGGCTGCGGGTGGCCGTGCGGCCCGGCACCATCGTGAACATCTGCTGGCGGCTGAGCATCAGCTTGCAGGGCCGGCCGGTGACCCGCGCGGCGACGGTGGTCAGCACCGAGGCCGGCGACGGCCAGACCTTGCTGCCGAACCCGCCGCCGACGTGCTCGGTGACCACCTCGACCTGCTCGTGCGGGATGTCCCAGAGCATGCCGTAGGCGGTCGCCACCGCCGCCGGGCCCTGGTTGGAGTCGTGCACCAGCAACCGGTCGCCGTCCCACTGCGCGATGGTCGCGACCGTCTCCATCGGATTGTTGTGCTCCGGCGGAGTGGTGTAGACGCGGTCGACCACCACGTCGGCGGCGTCGAGGGCGGCGTCGACATCACCCTTGACCGACGTGCCCGGGAAGCCGGCGTTGGTGGTCTCGGGCAGCTCGAGGTCGGGGTCGTCGGGGTCGAGCATGACCTTGTGCGGGTGCTCGGCGTAGCGGACCAGCACCTGCTCGGCGCCCTCGCGGGCGGCCTCCGGGGTGGTCGCGACGACGCCGGCCACCACCTGGCCGCGGTAGGCGACGGTGGCCGACTGGAGCACGAGTTGGTCGGCGATCACGGCCGGGTGCAGCCGGGGCGCGTTGGTGTGGTCGAGCACCGCCACCACCGCCGGGTCGGCCAGGGCGGCGCTGCCGTCGACGTTTGTGACCGTGCCGCTGGCCACGGACGCGCCGACCGGCCAGACGTAGAGCACGCCGTCGACCGGGTACTCGTAGGCGTAGCGGGCCGCGCCGGTGACCTTGTCGCGACCCTCCAGCCGGGGCAGCCCGGTGCCGGTGGTCATGACCCGGCCCCCCGCAGGTCGCGCAGAACCGCCGCGACCAGGTCGGCCGCCAGGTCGATCTTGAAGGCGTTGTCGGGCAGCGGGCGGGCATCGGCGAATCCCGCGCGGGTCGCCGCCCGCACCTCGTCGTCGGTGGGATCGGTCCCGGTCAGCAGCCGCTCGGTGGCCCGCAGCCGCCACGGCTTGGGCGCCACGCCGCCGAGCGCGAGCCGGACCTCGTCGAGCCGGCCGCCGGCGCCACGGCGGAGCACGGCCGCGACCGAGACCACCGCGAAGGCGTAGGACCAGCGGTCGCGCACCTTCCGGTAGGTCGCCAGCGCGCCCTCGGGCGGCGCGGGCAGCTGCACGCCGGTGATCAGGTCGCCGGGTTCGAGCACGGTCTCGATCCAGGGCGTGTCGCCGGGCAGGCGGTGCAGGTCACGCAACGGCACCAGCCGTTCGATCCCGTCCGGACGGCGAACCTCCACCACCGCGTCGTACGCGGCCAGCGCGACCGCGAGATCCGACGGATGGCTGGCGACGCACGCGTCGGACGTGCCGATCACCGCCAGGTCGCGGTGTGCGCCCCGGATCGCCGAGCAGCCGCTGCCCGGCTCGCGCTTGTTGCACGGCGTGCCGGTGTTCTGGAAGTAGGGGCAACGGGTCCGCTGGAGCAGGTTGCCGGCCACGGTCGCCTGGCTGCGCACCTGCCCGGAGGCGCCGGCGAGCACCGCGCGGGCCACAGCCGGATAGCGGCGGCGGATGCCCTCGTCACGGACCAGCCCGGCGTTGCGGACCGCGCCGCCGATCAGCACGCCGCCGTCGGGGCGATGGTCGACCACGTCGAAGGGGAGCCGGCTGACGTCGACCAGCAGGCCGGGGCGGAGCACGCCGAGCTTCATCAGGTCGACCAGGTTGGTGCCGCCGCCGAGGTAGGCCGCGTCCGGCGTGCCGGCGACCATCGTGGCCGCCGCGCCGGGATCGCTGGCCCGCGCGTATCGGAAGGCCCTCATCCGCCGGCCACCTCCCGCACCGCCGCGACGATGCCGGCGTAGGCGCCACACCGGCAGAGGTTGCCGCTCATCCGCTCCCGGATCTCCTCGTCGTCGAGGTCGGCCGGCGCGGTCCCGTCGAGGTCGTCGCTGACCCAGCTCGGCAGCCCGTCCTTGGCCTCGGCGAGCATGCCCACCGCGGAGCAGATCTGCCCGGGCGTGCAGTAGCCGCACTGGAAGCCGTCGTGTGCGATGAACGCCCGCTGCAACGGGTGCAGGTCGTCGCCGTCGGCGAGGCCCTCGATGGTGGTGACCTCGCGGCCGTCGGCGGCGACCACGAGTTGCAGGCAACTGATCGCCCGCTGGCCGTCGAGGAGCACCGTGCAGGCACCGCACTGGCCGTGGTCACAGCCCTTCTTGGTGCCGGTGAGGCCAAGGTGATCGCGGAGGGCGTCGAGCAGGGTGACCCGGTTGTCCACGTTGAGCATCCGGTCTTCCCCGTTGACGCGCAGCACCACGTCACCGCCAAGCTGGTCGGTCACGACCGTCCCCCGCCCGCCTGAACGCGTCCGTCTCTCCGACCCTACGTCGGGCCGGCGGGGCGCAAGCTAGACCACCTCGGCGACCCGGCGGCGAACAGCCCACGCGAGCCCCGCGGACACCACGAGCAACAGCCCGCCCTCGGCGAGCTGAAACCACACATAGCGGTTGGCGGGCTGATAGACCACGCGTTGGCGCAGCCCGATCCGGTCGACGCACTCCGTGGTCGGCGCGCTGTTGCTCGGGTCGGCACACACTCGCCCGGCCGCCGCGGAGCTCAGTTCGTGCCCGTCCTTGTCCAGATAGGACACCCGGTAGATCCAGCCGGACTCGATGGCCTCGGGTCCGGGGTCGCCGACGAACTCCTGCTGGGTGACAGCGATCCGGTCGACCGGTGGGATCAGATGTGGCCGCAGGGCGATCAGGCCGGCGAAGGCCAGGCTCAGCGCCACGACCGTCGCCGCGACCGCGGGCATCAACCGGCGCACGAACGCGCCGAACGCCACCCCGGCCAGCAGGGCGAACACCCAGGTCGCGGCCGGCATCAGCCCGGCCTGGCTGAACAGCAGGTCGTTGCCGAACGGCGGACTGCTGAAGGCGTCGAGGCGCGGCGTGGACCAGCTCACGGTGGCGCCCACGGCGAGGCCGAGCAGCACGGCGACGCCGCCGAGCACACCCAGCTTGGCGGCGAGCCAGCGCCGCCGGCTGACCGACTGCGTGAACGCCAGCCGGATCGTGCCCTGCTCGACCTCGTGGGCCAGCAGTGGCGCACCCCAGAACACGCCGACCGCGACCGGCAGGAGGTTGCCGATGAAGACGGCGTTGGTCCACCGCGGGATGAGTTGGTTGAGCTCGGTGCATTCGGGATCGAGCGGGCCGCAGAGCCGCACGGCCTCGGGCGCGGCGCGGACCAACCAGAGCAGGTAGCCACAGTAGGCGGCGGTCAACGCGGCGACGGCGAGGAGCTGCCAGCGGTGTTGACGCCAGACGAGCCAGAGCATGTCAATCTCCTGTGGAGGGTCAGCGAACGACGGAGGTGGGGCCGGGCAGCGCGGTCGCCTCCGGCGTGCCGAGATAGCCGCGCACCAACTCGTCGAGCGTCGGTGGCCGGGTGCTCCAGGCCGGGCCGAACGTCTCGGCACCGGTGCGGGTGAGCAACTGGGCCTGGCGCCCGCTGGTCGTCTCGGTGACCACCGGGAGCCGGTCGGGCAGCAGCGTGCGGGCCTCCCGGGGGCCGCTGACCATGGCGTGCCCGGCGAGTAACTCCTCGATCTCGCCACTGATCTGGATGCGGCCCCCGTTGACGGCGACCAGCCAGTCGCAGGTCTCGACCAGGTCGGCGATGATGTGCGAGGACAGGATGATCGTCGTGCCGTGGAGCGCGACCATCTCCATCAGCACGGCCATCACGTCGTGCCGGGCCAGCGGGTCGAGGCTGGCCAGCGGCTCGTCGAGGAGCAGCAGATCGGGCCGTTTGGCCAGCGCGAGCACCAGCGCCGCCTGCGCACGCTGGCCGCCGGAGAGCTGCCGGACCCGCTTGCGCGACGGGATGCCGAGCCGGTCGAGCCGATCGCGGGCCAGTTCGGCGTCCCAGCCCGGGTTCAACCGCCGGCCGAAGGTCAGCAGATCGGTGACCGTGAACGTCGGGTAGAGGGCGGAATCCTGCGCCATGTAGGCCACCCGGCGCAGCGACGCGGTGTCGTCGCGGATCGGCTCGCCGAACCGCGACACGCTGCCAGCCGACGGCCGGATCAGCCCCGCGACGAGGTTGAGCAGCGTGGTCTTGCCGGCGCCGTTGGGCCCGACCAGCGCGACGACCCGACCCTCCGGAATGGACAGACCGCAATCCCGCAGGGCCCAGGTGCGCCCGAAGCGCCGGCCCAGCCCGACCGTCTCGACCGCCGTCATGCCACGCCCTCCTGCTCGGCGTCGCGGCGTGCGGCCTCGACCAGCGCGTCGACGTCTTCGCGGTCGAGCCCCGCCGCGGCGGCCGCCCGCATCCAGGTCGTGAGCTGGCGGTGCAGCCGGGCGCGGTCGGCGGCACCGACCCGGCCGAGCGTGCGTTGCACGAACGTCCCCGTGCCGGGTCGGGCCGCGACCAGCCCTTCGCGCTCCAACTCGCGGTAGGCCTTGAGCACCGTGTTGGGGTTGATGGCCAGCGCGGCGACCACCTCGGCGGCGGTCGGCAGCCGGTCGCCGGGCTCCAGCAACCCCAGCCGCAGCGCGTGTTTGACCTGGCTGACGAGCTGAAGGTAGGTCGGCACGCCCGATCGGGCGTCGAGCCGGAAGCCGATCATTTCCCACCCTCCACTAAGTGATTAGTGGAATCGTGGAACACGGATCGGCTCTTGTCAACGCCGACTCTCCGTGACCGGATGATCACTTGTCTCGGTCGGGTAACGGCAGCGCAACACGTGTTGCGTCTGTTAACCCGCCCGTCACATGATCTCCAACACATCCCACGCAACACGTGTTGACCGGAGGTACCCGAGTGACGGTTCGGCGCATGGACGTGGCCCGCCTGGCCGGGACCTCGCCGGCGGTGGTGAGCTACGTCCTCAACGGCGGCCCCCGCCCGGTGTCGGCACAGACCCGGGCGCGCGTGCTCGCGGCGGTCGAGCAGCTGGGCTACAGGCCCAACGGCATCGCCCGCTCGCTGCGGATGAGCCGCACGATGACGCTCGGCCTGGTGATCCCCGACAACGCCAACCCGTTCTTCGCCGAGCTGGCCCGGGCGATCGAGGAGGAGTCCTTCGCGCAGGGCTACACGCTGCTGATCGGCAACGCCGCGGAGAACGACGAGCGGCAGACGGCGTACGTCCGGACGTTCCTCGCCCGTCAGGTCGACGGGCTGTTCATCGTGCCGGCACACGGCCCGGCCGGTTTCCTCGGCGAGCTCGACCGGGCGCGTACCCCCTGGATCTGCCTGGATCGCCAGGTACCCGGCGCGGCCGCGCCCGGCGTCCTGGTCGACAACCGGGGCGGCGCCTACACCGCCACCCGCCACCTGCTCGACCACGGCCGTCGCCGGATCGCCTGCATCGGCGGCCCCGAAGACGTCATGCCGGCCACCGACCGGGTCAGCGGCTGGCGCGACGCGCTCGACGAGGAAGGCATCTCCCGGCGCGCGATGTCGGTCACGCACTCTTCGTTCGGCCGCCGCGGCGGCTACGGCGCCGCCCGCGAGCTGCTGGCCGGGCCGCAGCGGCCGGACGCCATCTTCGTCGCCAGCGACGAGCAGGCCGTCGGCGTGCTCCGCGCGATCGCCGAGGCCCGGCTGCGCTGCCCCGACGACGTCGCCGTCGCGTCCTTCGACGGGATACCCGGCGCCGCTTACACGACGCCCGCACTGACCACGATGGCCCAGCCGTTCGCCGCGCTCGGCCGCGCCGCGGTCGCCCACCTGCTCGCCCAGCCCGCCGGCCCGACCGACGTGCTGCCGGTCGCGCTGGTCAAACGCGGCTCGTGTGGCTGCCCGGACCCGCCCGGCGGCGACCTGACGGGCGAAGGGGCGCCGGCATGAGCAAGGTGGTCGTCGTCGGCAGCGCCAACCTGGATCTCGGCGTCGGGGTGCCACACCTGCCGCGCCCGGGTGAGACCGTGCTCGGCTCCGACGTGGTCGCCAGCCCGGGCGGCAAGGGCGCCAACCAGGCCGTCGCCGCGCACCGGCTGGGTGCCGACACCTTGCTGGTCGCCGCCCTCGGTGCCGACCGCTTCGGTGTCGACCTGCGCACCGCGCTGGAGCGGGAGGGCCTGCCGCTGGAGCAGGTGGTGACCCGCGACGGCGCGGCGACCGGGATCGCCCTGATCGTGGTCGACGCGACGGGCGAGAACACCATCGTGGTCGCACCCGGCGCCAACGCCCACCTCGACGGCGCGGCCCTCACCGGGCTGCCCGCCCTGCTCGGCCCCGGCGACGTGGTCGTGCTCCAGCTCGAGATCCCGCTGGAGACCTGCGTCGCCGCCGCCCGGCACGCCCGCCGGGCCGGCGCCCGGGTGCTGCTCAACGCGGCGCCGCTGCCGCCGGCCGGTTCGGGCGCGCTGTCCGAGCTGCTGCGGGAGGTCGACGTGCTGGTCGTCAACGAGGGCGAGGCGCAGCAGTTGGGCGGCGACGCCACGGCGTTGCGGCACCGGGGGCCGGCGGCGTGCGTGATCACGCTCGGCGCCCGCGGCGCGATCAGCGCGGATCCGACCGGCACCCGCACGCACCCGCCGTTCCGGGTCGACGCCGTCGACACGACCGGTGCCGGCGACAGCTTCTGCGGCGCTCTCGCCGCCGCCCTGGCCGCGGGCTCCGACCTCGACCAGGCCGTCCGCCGGGGGTGCGCCGCGGGCGCGCTGGCCACCACCCGGATGGGCGCCCAGTCGGCGATGCCCACCGCCACCGAACTCGACCTGTTGCTCGCCGCCGAAAAGGAGACGACCAGTGCGTAAGACCGGACTCTGGCACCCACGCCTGGCGGCACTCGTCGCCGGGTTGGGCCACACCGAGACCATCGTCGTCGCCGATGCCGGCCTGCCGGTGCCGCCCGACGTCGAGGTCGTGCAGCTCGCCGTGACCCGCGGCGTCCCGCCGTTCCTACCCGTGCTCGAGGCGATCGCCGACGAGCTGGTGGTCGAGTCGGCCACCGTCGCCACGGAGCTGACCGACAGGTCGGTGCTGAAGGGCATCCGCCGGCTCGGGGTGTCCATAGAGGCCATCGGGCACGAGGACTTCAAGCAACGCTGCCGGGACGCCCGCGCCGTGGTGCGCACCGGCGAGGCGACGCCGTACGCCAATGTGATCCTGCGGGCTGGGGTGCCGTTCTGATGCTGCCCACCGACTACGAGGAGCGCGTCTACGCGGGCGTGCTCGGCAAGGTGATCGCCGTCTACCTCGGCCGGCCGTTCGAGGGCTGGACCTACGAGCGGATCAGCCGCGAGCTGGGCGAGATCACCGACTATGTCAACGACCGCACCGACCTGGCGCTGAAGAACCACCTGCTGGTGGTCACCGACGACGACATCAGCGGCACCTTCGTCTTCCCCAGGGCATTGCGCGACCACGGCCCGGAGCCCACCTCGGCGCAGGTCGGCGACACCTGGCTCAACGAGATCCTGGAGGGCACCTCGGTGCTCTGGTGGGGCGGCGTCGGCAACTCCACCGAGCACACCGCATACCTGCACCTCAAGGATGGGGTACGCGCACCGGAGAGCGGCACGATCGCCCGCAACGGCATCGTGGTCGCCGAGCAGGTCGGGGCGCAGATCTTCGTCGAGGGCTTCGCGATGACCCGGCCCGGCGACCCGGAGGCGGCCGCCGACCTGGTCGAGCGGGCCGCCCGGGTGAGCCACGACGGCGAGTCGGTGCACGCCGCCCGGGTGGTCGCCGCGCTGGTCGCCGGCGCGTTCAGCGAGACCGACATGGACAGGCTGCTCGACGTCGCGGTCGGGCTGATCCCGGCCGACAGCCTGATCCGGCGGGTGATCGACGACGTGCGCTCGTGGACCGCGACGGACCCGGAGTGGACGACCACAAGGGCCCGGATCGACGAGCGCTACGGCTACCACCGCTACGGCGGCAACTGCCACGTGGTGCCCAACCACGCGACCGTGATCCACGCGGTGGCCCGCAGCCGGGGCGCGTTCCTACCCGCGATGACCGTGGTCAACACGTCCGGCTGGGACACCGACTCCAACGCCGGCGACGTCGGCGCGATCTGCGGCGTGTTCGGCGGCCTCGCCGGCCTGGCGGACGGCCCCGACTGGCGCGGGCCGATCGCCGACCGGATGTATCTGCCCAGCACCGACGGCGGCTCGACGGTCACCGACGCGGCCCGCGAGGCGATCACCCTGGCCGGCTACGGCCGGGCCTGGGCCGGCGAGGCAGCGCGGGAGCCGGCCGCACGCTTTCACTTCGCGTTGCCGGGCAGCGTGCAGGGGTTCACCGTCCTCGACGGTCCCGCCCAGATCACCAACCCCGGTGGCCGGCTGGCGATCGACGGTGCCGGCACCGCCGTCACGCCGACGTTCATCCCGCCCGAGGCGCGGGACATGCCGATCTACGGGCTGATCGCCAGCCCGACCCTCTACACCGGACAGACGCTGCGCGCCGCCGTGCGGGGCACCGACTTCCGCCTCACGCTCGCGCACTACGCCGACGACGGCGACGCGCTCGCCTGGGTCGACGGGCCGGCCGGCGCCACCGAGTGGACCGTGCCCGACCTCGGCGGCCAGCCGGTCGTCTACGTCGGCCTGCGGGCCGGCGGCCCGGTCGAGTTGGAGTCACTGACCTGGGCGGGCGCGCCGACCGTGACCCTCACCCGGCCGGCCAACGGGCACGTCGGCCACGGCGGCGACCCCGGTGCGATGTGGCGCCGGGCCTGGGTAAAGGCGGTCGACCGGTGGGATCCGCACTGGCCGGAGCCGTTCCGGATCGTGCAGAACCGCGGCACCGGGCTGCTGATCCAGGGCGCCCGGGAGTGGCAGGACTACACCGTCACCGCTGACGTCACCCCACACCTGGCCGAGGCGACCGGTCTGGCCGCCCGGGTGCAGGGGCTGCGCCGCTACTACGCGCTGCGGCTGGCCGGCCGCGACCGGGTCGAGCTGGTCCGGCACCTCGACGGACCGGCGCCGGTCGTGCTCGCCGCGCGCGCGTACCCCTGGGAGTTCGGCGAGACCCACCAGCTCGCGCTGCGGGTCACGTGTTCCCGGCTCACCGCACTGGTCGACGGCGAAGAACTGTTCGACGTCGACGACACCGCACTCCACTGCGGCGGCATCGCCCTTCTCGTCGAGCAGGGGCGCACCGCCACGCAGGCCGTCCAGATCACTCCCATCCCCTCGGAGGACTCAGCATGACCGCATCGCTCAGCCGCCGTCGGTTCCTATCCGGTGCCGGCCTGACCGCACTGGGCCTCGCCAGCCCGAGCCTCCTCCTCGCCGCGTGCGGCGACAGCGGCGGATCGGCCGGCACCGGGACCGGCAAGGTCGACCTCTGGCTCGACATCCAGGGCGACGCCAACCAGAAATACTTCAACGACAGCGTGGCCGCGGCGTTCGAGAAGGCCAAGCCCGGTATCGATCTGAACACCACCTACTACAAGGGCGACGACCTGCGCCGGCTGGTACAGACCGCGCTCCAGTCTCGTTCCGGCCCCGACATCGTCCGCGGCCCGAGCGCCACCCAGACCATCGCCTGGAGCAAGGCGCACCTGCTCGCCGACCTCAACCCCTACGTCGAGAAGTTCGGTTGGAAGGACAAGCTGTCGACCTGGGCGGTGGACGCCTTCACCACCGACGGCAAGCTCTACGCGCTGCCGATGCGGGTCGACACCATGTTGCTCTACTTCAACAAGACGCTGTTCGCCGACAAGGGCTGGAGCCAGCCGACCGACCGGGCGTCGTTGGAGGCGCTGGCGACCGAGGCGGCCGGGCAGGGGATCACCCCGTTCGGCTCGTCGAACGTCGACTGGAAGGCCGCCGGCGAGTGGCTGATGACGGTCTTTCTGGAACCTCTACTCGGGCCCCGACGCGCTGCGCCAGGCGCTGACCGGCGAGATCAAGTTCACCGACCCGGTGTTCGTCGACGCGGTCAACCTGATCAAGGGCTACTTCGACAAGGGCTGGATCGGCGGCAGCGTCGAGAAGTATTTCGCGGTGCCGTCGCAGGAGATCGGCGCCAACTTCGGCAAGGGCAAGGTTGCCATGATCCCGCAGGGCAACTGGTTCATGAGCCAGGTCGGCCAGTATTTCGGCGCCAAGGCGAAGAACGACAACGACTGGGACTGGATGGCCACTCCCCCGCTGCGCGCCGAGGTCAAGGCCGGCACGCTGCCGCTCGGCATCGGCGGCTCGTTCGCCATCAACGAGGCCAGCAAGAACAAGGACGCCGCCGCCGAATACCTCAACTGGTATTACGGCGACAAGACCGCGGCCCTCAAGCGGATGGCCGACGTCCCGTCGACCTACAACATCCCGATCGACTTCACCGACAGCGACGTGCCGAGCACCATCGACCCGCGGTCGGGCCGGGCGCTCGCCGCGGTCAACAAGGCGGTCGCGGCCGGTGACTACGGCTTCGTGACGTGGACCTGGTGGCCGCCGAAGACCGACGTGTTCGTCTACGAGGGCCTTGAGCAGGTGCTGACCGGCAAGCTGACGCCGGCCGCCTACTGCGCCCAGCTCGACCAGATGTTCACGCAGGAGAAGGCCGACGGCAACCTGCCACAGCTTCCCGCCAAGGGACCCGGCAAGTGACCGCCACCGCCGCGCCCGCCGTGGCTCCGCCACCTGGCAAGCATGGCCCGCATGCCCGCCGCGCACGGCGGCGCGCGGCGGTGGTCGGCTGGGCGTTCCTCGCGCCGCTGCTGCTGCTCAACCTGCTCGTCGTGGCCGGGCCGTCGGTGGCCACCATCTACTACTCGTTCACCGACTGGTCCGGTCTCGGGCCGGCGACCTTCATCGGCCTCGACAACTACGTCAAGGCGTTCGGCGACGCCAAGGTGCACGAGGCCCTGCTGCACAACCTCATCTGGTTCGCGCTGTTCCTGACCGTGCCGATGGCGCTGGGCCTGCTCGGCGCCTACCTGCTCAGCCAGGTCAAGCGGTTCCAGATGCTGTTCCGGGCGCTCTACTTCATCCCCTACGTGGTGGCCAGCGTGGTCAACGCGGCGGTCTGGAAGATGCTGCTGTCGCCGACCAGCGGCATCGGCCACCTGCTGGGCACCGACCAGTCCTGGCTGGGTGACCCGAAGACCTCGCTCTACAGCGTCAACTTCGTCGTCGACTGGCACTGGTGGGGCTTCCTCGCCGTCATCTTCCTGTCGGCGATGCAGGGCGTCGACCCGTCGCTCTACGATGCGGCCAAAGTGGACGGTGCGAGCCGCTGGCAGCAGTATCGCAACGTCACGCTGCCGGGCATCCGGCCAACGATGGTGTTCATCGTGCTGATGACGGTGATCTGGTCGCTGAAGGCGTTCGACTACATCTTCATCATGACCCAGGGCGGCCCCGCCGGGTCCAGCGAAGTGGTCTCCACGCTGATGTACAAGCAGGCGTTCAACGAGTATTCGGCCGGCTACGCGGCCGCGCTCGGGCTGTCGATGACCCTGGTGACCGCGGTGATCCTGGCCGTTTACCAGTGGATGCGGCGCAAGGGATGGGAGGACGCATGACCCGGCGCTTCGCAGGCCACTACATCGTGTTGATCGTGCTGGCGCTGTTCGCGATCGGCCCCCTGGTCGCCGTGCTGTTCAACGCGTTCAAGAACAACGCCGAGATCGGCAGCAACCCGCTGGCGCCGCCGACCTCGTTCACCCTCGACAACTTCATCCACGCCTGGACCCAGGGCGACTTCGCCACGACGATGCGCAACAGCCTGATCATCTGCGCGGGCTCGGTGCTCGGCACCTGCGTGATCGCCGGGCTGGCCGCGTTCGCGCTCAGCCAGCTCAAGGTGCCCGGCAGCGGAGCCGTCGTCGGCTACCTGTTCCTGGGCAGCGCGCTGCCCGTACAACTCTTCCTGGTGCCGTTGTTCTTCCTCTGGACCCAGTTGCACCTGACCGACAACCTGTTCGGGCTGATCATCATCTACTGGGCGACCGACGCGCCGTTCGCGACGCTGCTGCTGCGCTCGTTCCTGCTCAAGATCCCACAGGACTTCACCGAGGCGGCCCGGCTCGACGGCGCGTCGAGCCTGCAGATCGCGCGGCGGGTGGTGCTGCCGCTGGCCTGGCCGGGCTTCCTGACCGTGGCGCTGATCGTCGCGCTGTGGTCGTGGAACGAGTTCTTCTGGGCGATCACCTTCATCCACACGCCCGAGTTGCGGCCGGTGTCGACCAGCTTCCTGGCCTTCCAGGACCAGAACTCGACCGACTGGGGCCTGACCAGCGCGGCGGCGATCTTCATGCTGGCGCCCGTCGTGCTGCTGTTCCTCGCGCTGCAACGCAAGTTCGTCAGCGGCCTGACCTCCGGAGGCATCAAGTGACCCGCCCGAACATCATCCTGATCATCTCGGACCAGCTCCGCCGGGCGGCGCTCGGCTGCTATGGCGACCCCAACGTCAGCACGCCGCACATCGACGCGCTGGCCGGTGCCGGCACCCGGTTCGACGCCGCCTCCTCGACCTACCCGGTCTGTGTCCCCTACCGGTTCACGCTGATGACCGGCGAGTACGCGCACACCCGCTTCATCCCGTCGATCGAGTGGCGGATGTCGCCGGCCGAGCGGACGCTGGCCGACGAGTTCAACGAGGCCGGCTACGCGACCGCACTGTTCGGCAAGTGGCACCTCTACGGCAACTTCGGCCACTATCCCGGGCACAACGTCGTGAAGGCGTCCCGCACGCCGGTGCCCCGGCCGTTCCAGGGCCGGTTCGAGCGGTTCGGCGGCTTCGACATCTGCAACGACCCGTGGGACACCTACTACTGGAACGAAGACGACCCGACCCCGCACAAGATCGACGGGTTCCAGACCGACGGGCTCTTCGACCTCGCGATCGACCACCTCGGCGAGGTCGGCGACCGGCCGTTCGCGACCGTGCTGTCGGTCGAGCCGCCGCACCCGATCTTCACGGCGCCGGAGTCCTATCTGGAACGGTGGCGGGACCGGGAGCTGGTGCTGCGGGACAACGTCGAGCTGGGCAAGGACTACAACAAGCGCGGCCCGCACGGTCGCGACCTGCTCGACGACCTGCGGGTCTACTACGCGATGATCGAAAACCTCGACGACAACGTCGGCCGGCTGGTGGCCGCGCTGCGGGCCAACGGGCAACTCGACAACACCATCATCGCGCTGACCGCCGACCATGGCGAGTTGCTCGGCTCGCACGGTCTGCTGGCCAAGCAGCGGCCGTGGGAGGAGTCGCTGGGCATCCCGCTGATCGTCTCCGGCGCCGGCACGCCCGCGTCGGTGGTGGCCGACCCGGTCTGCACCGAAGACCTGTTCCCCACCCTGCTGGGGCTGGCCGGGGTGACGCCGCGCGACCCGAAGCCGGGCATCGACCTGAGCCCGTTGGTGCGGGGCCAGGCCGATTCGGTCGATCGGGAAGGCGTGCTGCTGGAGTTCGTCGCCGAGATGCGGCCGGGTTTGCCCTTCCACGACGAGACCTGGCGGGGCATCCGGACCCGGCGCTTCAAATACACGGTGCTCGGCGACGCGCACGGCGGCCGGCCCTGGCAGTTCTTCGACCTCGAGAACGACCCCTACGAGCTGACCAACCTGGTCGACGACCCGGCCCACGCCGCCGAGGTGGCCCACCACCACCGGCTGCTGCGTGACCGCTTGGCCGAGACCTACGACCACTATGTGCTCGCGCCGGCGTTCGGCGAGACAGGCCTGCACGAGTGGGATCCGGACGCCAAGTTCCAGCGCCGTTTCGGCTGAACCGATTGCAAGGGGCCCTTCCTATACGGAAAGCGATAACAAGGGCCCCTTCCTTACTCAGGAAGCGGGTACGCCCATGCCACGCCGCCACCTCTCACTCATTGCCGTCGCCGCGCTCGTGGCCGCCCTGCTCCCCGCGGGTGCGGCCCGGGCCGACGGGCCGCCCTTCACCGGTCAGCAGTATGACTTCGGCGGCGCGGTCACCCCGATCAGCGGGACCGTGCCGGCCGTCGACGACATCGCCGACAGCATCACCGCGTCGACCGCGGCCACCGTGAACGAGATCGCCGCGCACCGGGCCACCCTGCCCTACGGCGACATCGACCCGGCGCCGGGCACGCCCGACCAGCTCACCACCTACCCCGGGCCGGCCGGGATCCCGGCCTCGGACCAGTATTCGGTGACCGTGCAGCAGGCGGGCGGCCCGGTGCCGTCATTCGTTTACACGTCGACCGCGAAGAAGGCCGACACCAACCGCGAGGCCGACACCTCGTGGACCTCGTTCTCGTTCTCGGGCGCGGTCACCGTGCGCGTCACCCGCGCGGCGGCGGGCGCGACCGGCTGCCTGGTGCGGCCCTACTCGGCCGCCGTCACCACCAGCTTCGCCGGCAACACCTGCACGTTCACGGTCTCCCGGCCCGGCAACCTGTCGGTCGAGTTCGAGCCCGAGATCCACAACCCGGTGCTCCACCCGATGCTGGTGTTCGCCAACCCGCCCGAGGTCGACGTGCCCTCGCCGACCGACCCCAACGTCCGCTACTTCGGGCCCGGTGTGCACACCGTCGGCGCCGGCCAGCCGATCACCTCCGGTCAGACCATCTACGTCGCCGGCGGCGCGTTCGTGTCGGGCGCGTTCATCGCCACCGGCGCCGTGCACGACGTGACCATCAAGGGCCGCGGCGTCATCTCCGGCCTGTTCATGGACACCGGCAACCAGGACGCCAACAAGAACCAGCCCGGCATGATCGACATCGCCGACCAGAGCTCGTCGAACATCCTGGTCGAGGGAATCACGTTCGTCGACGCGCCCCGCTTCAACGTGCGCGCGCTTGGCCAGTTCACCACCATCCACAATGTCAAGACGATGTCGTGGTGGTATAGCACCGACGGGATGGTCGGCGGCAACAAGAGCCTGCTGGAGAACAACTTCGTCAAGTCCAATGACGACTCGATCAAGCTCTTCTGGGGCGACACGATCGCCCGGCACAACACGATCTGGCAGCTCGAGAACGGCGCGCCGTTCATAATCAGCTGGAACATACAGCAGAACAGCTCGACGTTCCACGTCTACGACAACGACGTCATCCACGCCGAGCACTACCAGATCGAGAAGTCCGGCATCTTCCGCGCGCTGCACGCCGGCAACGGCACGCTCTCCCGCTATCTCTTCGAGGACATCCGGGTCGAGAACGCCACCTTCCGGCTCTTCGACCTGACCATCGACAACAACAAATGGTATGACCCGGCGCTCGGCTACGGCGAGATCGAGCAGCTCATCTTCCGCAACATCCACGCCTACACGACCTACCAGAAGCCGAGCATCGTGCGCGGCATCGACAGCACACACAAGATGCGCAACATCAACTTCGAGAATGTGTACGCCAACGGGCAGTGCCTGAACAACGCCGGCACCTTCGACCTCGACCCGGCGACCACCAACGCGGTACGGATATACCGCAGCACCGACGGGAGCTGCCGCACGTGAAACCCAACATCCTGGTCGTGCTGGCCGACGACATGGGCTGGGGCGACCTCGGCTGTTACGGGTCGAAGATCCCCACCCCGCACATCGACGCGCTGGCCGAGGGCGGGGTGCGCGCCACCGACGCGCACTCCGCCTCGGCGGTCTGCACGCCCAGCCGCTACGCGCTGATGACCGGGCGCTACGCCTGGCGCGGCCCGCTGAAGAACTTTGTGCTGATGGGGCACGGCCCGGCGCTCATCGAACCGACGCGGCCGACCCTGGCATCGGTGCTGCGCGACGCCGGCTACGCCACCGGCGCGTTCGGCAAGTGGCACCTCGGGCTGGGCTGGCGGCACCGCGACGGCTCGGTCCGCGACGCGTTCGCGCCCGGCGCGGCCCTGCACGACGACGTCGAGACCGACTTCGGCACCGACATCGACTACACCGCGCCGGTCACCGGCGGCCCGACCGCGCTGGGCTTCGACCGGTTCTTCGGCATCGCCGGCTCGCTCGACATGCCGCCCTACGCGTTCATCGACCAGGACCGCACCGTCGGCGTGCCCGACCGGGAGAAGGAGCACTACCTCACCGAGCAGCGGCCGGGCCTACAGGTGCCGGGTTTCCGGGAAGACGGGGCCGATGTCCGGTTCGTCGCCGAGGCCGTCCGCTGGCTCGGCACCGTGCCGACCGACCAGCCGTTCCTCTGTTACGTCACGCCGTCGGCCCCGCACCGGCCCAACGTGCCGCCCGACGTGGTCCGCGGCCGCTCCGGCCTGGGCGACCGGGCCGACGGCGTCTGCCTGGTCGACTGGGCGGTCGGTGAGCTGGTCGCCGCCATCGACGCCCGTGGTCAGCGCGACAATACGTTGGTGATCGTGACCAGCGACAACGGCGCACCGATGATCTTCACTGACGACGGCGACGTCGCGGTGCACCGCCCCAACGGTGACTGGCGCGGCCAGAAGGGCGACCTGTGGGACGGCGGCCACCGCGAGCCGTTCGTCGCGCACTGGCCCGGCCGCATCCCCGCCGGCACCGTGCTCGACGCGCCGGTCTGCCTGACCGACGTCCTGCCCACTGTCGCGGCCGCCGCTTCGATTCCGCTGCCACCGGGCGCCGCCGAAGACGGCCGGGACCTCTTCGGTGCCTTGGCGGGCACCGCCGCTCCCCCGCCGGCCGACCGGCCGATCGTGCACCACAGCCTCGGCGGTCGGTTCGCGCTGCGGGCCGGTCGATGGAAGGCGGTGTTCGCGACCGGCTCCGGCGGTGGGTTCTCCGAGCCGTCGATCGACGCGCTGTTCGCCTCCGGCTCCGGCAAGGCGCACAGCAACCCGCCGTGGGACGCCGACCACCCCGTCGGCCAGCTCTACGACGTCTACGCCGACCCGGGCGAGACCACCGACCGCTGGGCCACCGAACCGGCCGTGGTCGCCGCCCTCTACACCCAACTCCGCGAAATCTGCCGCGACGAGAGCAGCGGCCTGCCGTTCGACGTCGCGGTGTCGGCATGACCGCTGCCTGCTGTGCGCCGGGCGGGCACGGGGCCGACCCGACGCCGGTGGCGCTCTCGCTTCCGGTGGCTCCGCGCGCGGTCGACCCGCGCGAGGCGGCGCGCGGGATGGTGCGGATTCCGGCCGGGCCGTTCTGGATGGGCAGCGACGACGAGGACACGTTTCCCGACGACGGCGAGGGTCCGGTCCGCCAGGTCGAGGTGGCGGCGTTCCGGATCGACCCGAAAGCCGTGACCAACGCTCAGTTCGCGGCCTTCGTCAAGGCGACCGGCCACCAGAGCGACGCCGAGCGGTTCGGCTGGTCCTACGTTTTCCACGCGTTCGTCCGCGGCGAGGCCGCCCAGCGGGTCCTCGACGGGCACGTGCCGGGTGCGCCGTGGTGGCTGCCGGTCGAAGGCGCCTCCTGGCGGGCGCCGGAGGGGCCGGGTTCCGACGTGGCGCGGCGGGCCAACCACCCGGTCGTGCACGTCTCCTGGCAGGACGCCACCGCCTACGCGACCTGGGCCGGCAAGCGGCTGCCGAGCGAGGCCGAGTGGGAGAAGGCGGCCCGCGGCGGCCTGGAGCGGGCCCGGTTCCCGTGGGGCGACGAGTTCACCCCGCGCGGCCAGCACCGCTGCAACACCTGGCAGGGCACCTTCCCGCGGCAGAACACCGGCGCCGACGGCCACCTGGGCACCGCGCCGGTCACCGCGTTCCGCCCCAATGGCTACGGCCTCTACAACACCTCCGGCAACGTCTGGGAGTGGTGCGCCGACTGGTTCAGCCCGGACTGGCACGCCACGGACTCGACCGCGACCCGGCACGACCCCACAGGGCCGCCCAACGGCGTGGGCCGGGTGATGCGCGGCGGTTCCTATCTCTGCCATGAGTCCTACTGCAACCGCTACCGGGTCTCCGCCCGGACACAGTCCACACCGGACAGCACCACCGGGCACGCGGGTTTCCGATGCGCTGTCGACGAGCCTGACCGCGCCCGTGGCTGAACCCCGCTGGCAGCGGGAGGGTGACGAACCGGACTACCGTTTCTCGCTGGCCAACGAGCGCACCTTCCTGGCCTGGATCCGCACCGCGCTGGCGCTGCTGGCCGGTGCCGTCGCGGTCATCCAATTCCTGCCCAGCTCCGCCCTCGTCGGCCTGCGCACCGCGTTCGCGGCCGTCCTCGCCGTCGGCGGCACCCTGCTCCCGGTGGTCGCCTACCGGCGCTGGTCGGCGGTGCAGCGGGCGATGCGGCTGGGCCGCTCACTGCCGTTCACCCCCTTGCTGCTGGTGGTCGCCGCCGTCATAGGCGTGCTCGGCGCCGGCCTGGTCGTGCTCGCGGTGGCTTCGTGACCGAAGGCCCTCTCGGCCCGCGGACCGAGGGGCCACCCGGGCCGCTGACCGAAGGCCCGCCCGGCGCGCGGACCGAAGGCCCGCCCAGCGCGCGGACCGAAGGCCCGCCCGGCGCGCGGACCGAAGGCCCGCCCGGCCCGCGGACCGAAGGCCCGCCCGGTCTGCAGACCGAACGCACCGCGCTGGCCTGGACCCGCACCGCGTCGGTCGCCCTGGTGACCGGCATCCTGCTGGTCCGCCTCGCGATCCACGCCCGCGAACCGCTGCTGTTCGCCGGCGCGGCCGCCGCCGCGGGCCTCGCTTTGCTCGCTCTGTGGCGTCGCCGCCGCCGGGTTCGCGCGGCCACCGCGTCGGCGCGCCCACGGACGCTGCTGCTCTTCGCCGCCGTGGCCACCGCCTGCGGCGCGCTGGCGCTCGCGGGAGTTCTCGCCGTCCCCTAGCCCGGCCGCGTCCCTCCTGCCGCCCCGCCCCCGGTTGGGCGTGTCGCGACGCCGCCGGGGGGGCGTCAGCGGCGCACATGTTCTTTTATGTACGCACATCAAAGAACATGTAAGCGCCCGGACACCATGCACCGCCTAGACTGGCGCGCGATGGCGGCTCGGCGGTCACTGGTCTTCGGCGCGTGGCTGCTCGTGGCCGCGGCTCTCCTCGGTGGTTCCGTGGCGCCGCCGCCGATCCCGCAGGCCGTGCGGCTGCTGCAACTCAACCTCTGCGCGAGCGGGCAGGCCGCCTGCTACACCGGCAGGTCGATCGACGAGGCGGCCAAGGTCATCCGGGAGACCCGGCCCGACGTGGTGACGCTCAACGAGATCTGCGAGGGCGACGTCGCGACCCTCGGCGCCGTGCTGGCCGGCGTACACGGTGAGCCTGTCGCGTCCGGGTTCGAGGCGGCGCCCGACCGGCCCTCCGGCGGGCCGACCATCTGCGGCCGCAACGGCCAGCCCTACGGGATCGGCCTGGTGGCGCGGCGGCCGGCGGCGCCGTTCGAAACGATTGGTGGCGTCTACCCGGTGCAGGATCCGGTCGACCCCGAGGAACGGGCCTGGCTCTGCCTGCTCGCCGCCGTCGACGTCTGCACCACCCACCTGGCCGGCTTCGACGCCACCGCCGCGTTGCACCAGTGCCAGCACCTGTTCGGCGTGACGCTACCGGCGCTGCACGAGCGGGCCGGCTACCGCCCGACGATCGTGGCCGGCGACCTCAACCTGCGCTACGGCGCGCCGCCCGACCTGCGGCCGTGCATCCCGCCCGGCTATCGCTGGCTCGGCGACGGCGGTTTGCAGCACGTGCTGGCCACCACCGACCTCGCCGTGCCGACCATGCGCGCGATCGACCTGGCCAAGACCACCGACCACCCGGGCCTACTGGTCACCGTGGGCCTTACCGGCACAGCGTGAGCCAAGACTCCGGGCGTACGATCCCGCAATGGCGTTGCTGCACCGGGCCGACCTGCGGCCCACCAAGCTGGAACTGATCTCCGGTTGGCTGCCCGGCCGGCGCTGGCACCAGGCTGCCGCCGGTGACCTCGACCGGGTGGCGGCGTTCCGCTTCGACGACCCGGCCGGCTCGGTCGGCATCGAGACCATGCTCGTCCGTTACGGTGACGGCCCGGTCCACCACGTGCCCCTTACCTACCGTGACGCACCTTTGCCCGGTTGCGACGCCTGGCTGGTCGGCACCACGGAGCACTCCGTGCTCGGCAAGCGCTGGGTCTACGACGCGGCCGGGGACCCCGTCTACCTCTCCGCCGTGGCCGGCGCGATCATCGCGGGCACCGGCGGCGCCGAGGAGTTCGTCGACGTCGACGGCAAGGGCACGCTGGAGCAACGCGAGCCGCTGATGACGGCGCGCGGCACCGGGGTGCCGGGCAGCACCGCGCCCGGCGTCGAGTCGATCCGGCGGATCGAGGAGCACGGCGACCACACGATGGTCCAGTTCGGGTCACTACGGATTGTCATCGTGCGGCGAATCACCGACGGTGACCTTCCAGCCGCCGCGCTGGTGGGCCGCTGGGCAGAACAACCGGAAGTTATCTTGGCGTTTCTTTCTAACGGTTGACAGGAGTCGATCTGCGGACTGAGGTAGGACCCAACGTCCTTCGATGTCCGCAGGAGGCTTTAATGTTCCAAAGACGGCTCTGGATGTCGCACAGACGGATCTGGGTGGCCGGCGCCGCCGCAGCCGTTCTGACCGTCGGGCTGCTCGCCCCGTCCGGGACGAGCACCGCCGCCCCGCCCGACACCGCCCAACCCGCCGCCGGCCCGGCCGTCAAGCTGGCCGCGGGCGAAACCGCGCTCGTCCGCTTCCGCCTTCCCAACGAAGCGATGCTGCGCGACCTGGTCGCCAGCGGCGCCGACGTCGCCGCCCGGCCCCGCACCACCCTCGGCCAGGTCCAGGTCGACCTGGTCGTGACCGACCAGGAGTTGGCCGCGCTGACCGCCCGCGGCGCGGTCGCGACCCAGCTCATCCAGACGGCGACCGAGGGCAGCGCCCGGGTCGCGGCGAGCAAGAAGACCGCCGCCCGGGCCCTGGCCGCCGCCGACACGCTCCAGTTCCTCCAGAATTACTGGTGGACCGCCAACGGCCAGAGCTTCCTCTCGGTCCAGGTGGCCACCACGGCGACCGACGACCCGGACGTCGAGATCACCGTGACCTGGAAGACCGCGGACGGCACCACCGGCTCGTTCCCCCTCTCCCGGTTCGAGGACTCGGGCGAATACCAGTACCACGTCGCCCTTCCGCAGCCCGTGCCGGCGCAGCCGGTGACGGTCACCGCCAGCTCGAGCCTGGGTGGCAGCACCCGGGCGATCAAGCCGACCGCGTGGCCCGGCGCGACCCCGCCGCCCATGCCGGAGGGCTACCAGAAGGACTTCATCGGCGCCTACATGACGCCGACCGACATCCAGGCGCGGATCAAGCGGCTGGCCCGGCAATACCCGAGCCTGGTCGACGTGATCGACCTGCCCAACAAGACGCAGGGCTACCGGCGCACCGCGACCGCCTACCTCGGTGACCCGGCCGTCGCCGCGGTCGTCGTCGAGTCGGTCAAGTTCGGCGATCAGAAGATGAACGGCGTCCAGGTCAAGACGGTCGACCCGGGTAAGAAGAACCGGCCGCTGAAGGCCACGTACAAGGACCGGGTCCTGACCGTCTCGCTCGCGACGGACAGCACCGGTGCGGTGATCAGCACGACCGACGACGTCGCCGCGTTCATCAAGGTCAGCTACCCGCAGGTCTTCAACGCGTTCGTCGAAGACGGCTCGGCCGGCAAGGTCATGCCGATCGTCGGCCCCGCGCGGCTCGACGACGGCCTCGACGGCACCGAGGTGTCGAAGAAGCCGTGGACGGTGCAGGCGCTGCGGCTCGGCAAGGTCCGCGACGGTTCGAAGATCGGCGTGATGGCCTACTCGCAGGAGCACGCCCGTGAGTGGGCGACCCCGCTGGTCACCCTGGAGTTCGCGGAGCGGCTGCTGGCCAACTACGCGACCGACGCGGAGACCCGCAGCCTGCTCGACAACGTCGACGTCTTCGTCATCCCGGTGACCAACCCGGACGGCGCGAACTACTCGTTCAACGACTACAACTTCCAGCGCAAGAATTTGGTCAACCACTGCACGGGCGCCCAGCGCGACCCGCGGCTGGCCAACTCGTGGGGCGTCGACGTCAACCGCAACTACACCGTCGGTTCCTACTTCGACGGGTACGTCGGCGGCAGCGCCAGCTGCACCTCGGGCACCTACTCCGGCACGTCGGAGCTGTCCGAGGCAGAGAGCAGCAACGTCATCGCGCTCGCTTCGTCGCATCCCAACATCAAGTTCGCGATGAACGTGCACAGCTACGGTGGCTACTTCATGTGGCCGCCCGGCTCCTACAAGGCCGACGGCCGGATCACGCTGCCGCGCCCGTCGATCGAGGAGGCGGCCTACTTCCAGGACAGCGCCAAGCGGATCATCAGCGCGATCCGGAGCTCGCGTGGCACGGTCACCTGGCCGTCCTACACCGGCCCGGTGGCTGACGTGCTCTACTCGGCGGCCGGCAACTCGGCCGACCAGCTCTACTACGAGCTGGGCATCCTGGCCTGGGACTTCGAGGTCGGCAACGACCTGTGGAACGCGGCGACCCAGGAGTGGGAAGGCGTCGGCTTCCAGCCGCCCTACGACGAGGCACACGCCGAGTCGCAGGAGTACGCGTCCGGTCTGGTGGAACTGGTCCGGGTCGCCCGCGACCTACAGGCCCAGGACTCCGCGGCCCGCTAGGTAAGGGTGGGGCCCCCGGTCGACGCCACGACCGGGGGCCCCGTTCTCTCTTCCGGGATCAGCGGAAGCCCTTCGCGGCCAGCCGGGCCCGCTCCTGCTCGGCCTGGGCGTCGTAGTCGCCGGCCGAGTCCGGGACGACCCGCTCGCGCCGGTGGGTGATGGCGAACGGGAAGCGGTCGACGCCGAGGCCGCGCAGCACCGCCTGCTCGACCAGCGAGTGGTCGGCCGGGTCGGGCCGGTCGAAGTTCATCGGCTCGGCCAGGAACAGCGTCGAGTTGGTGATGAAGCGGGGCACCCGCAGCGCGTTCTCCGACTTGGCGTGCAGCACGAACGGGTGCAGCAGGTAGACGTCGCCGACCTGGCCGGTGGCCTCGACGTACTCGCCGCACTGCTTGGCGATCTCGGCGTAGTCGAAGACGGTCTCGTCGGCGTCCGGCGTGTGTCCCTTGGGGAGCACACCTTCCGGATGCTCGGCCAGGAAGCGGGCGACCGGCCCGACCGAGTCGGTGGTGACGAACGTCGGGCCGCCCTCCGGCACCACGTCCGACCAGAGCACGATGGCCAGCAGGCCCTGCTCGGGCGAGTCGAGGAAGTGCCGGAACCAGCTTCCGTCGACGTGCCAGCCCGGGGTGGCCGGCGACGCCGGCGTCCACGGCCCCTCCTGCTCCTGGCGCAGGTTGACGATGAACGCGTCGGTCCACGGGAACGGCTTGCCGGCCGCCATCCGGTCCTCGCCGCCGATCAGCTCGCAGGCGGCCTGCCACGCCTTCGGCGCGAAGGTGCTGACGTCGATGTCGTTGAGCGCCGCCATGTGCACGGACGCCCGTTCCCAGGTCGTCGGGTCGTCCGCGCGATAGCCGAGCCGGTCCCAGATGAAGCGGGTCCGCTCGTGCGCCTGTTCGCGGCTGAAGCAGCCTTCGAGCTTGACGTAGCCCTTCTCCACGAACAGCGCCCGGTCTTCTTCGGTCAGCACTGACATCCCGTCTCCTTGATGTGTGAACCGGTTCAGATGTCCCGCAGAGCTTAACCCCGGACCGCTCGCTGTGGTACATACAACGGCATGGAATCCCTTGAACCGGTTCAGGGCCGCTCGCGCGGTCGCCGGGCGCGCGGCCGTCCCCTGCGCGTGCTCGCCGCGGCGGCCGGCGCCGCCGTGCTGGCCCTCGGCGCCGCACAGCCGGCGTCGGCCGCACCCCGGGTGACGCTCGCCGTCGCCGCACCTACCTCCGGCAGCACCGTCCACGACACCACCGAACTGCGCTTCACCGGCACCAACCTGAAGACCGTGCGGGTCTACCAGCTCGCCCGCCAGGTCGCGACGGCCACCGTCGACGCGTCCGGCACCAGCGCCACGGCACAGGTCGACTCCTCGGCGCTCCGCGACGGCCTCGTGCTGCTGCGGGCGGTCGCCTGGGGCCGCGGCTCGCTGCTGCCACGGGCCACCACCACGCTGCTGGTGCGGGTCGACAACGCCCGCGCCGACCAGCACCCGGCCGGCTACAAGCTGGTCTACGGCGACGACTTCGGCGGCCGCACGCTCGACCGCGACAAGTGGTGCACCCGCTACATGTACGACGGCGGCACCGAATCGGCAGCGGAGCAGGCGAAGATCGACCCGACCTGCCTGGGCCGCGACCCGGTAACCGGCACGACGCTGGGCACCCTCGACTCGCTGGGCGGCAACGGGACCGCGCCCGGCCAGGAGGCCGAGGTCTACCGCGACGTCAACAAGGACGGCGCCGCGATGCACACGGTGCAGGACGGCTACCTCAGCCTGCACGCCACCGCGACCCGGCTCGACCAGCCCTACCTCAGATACGAGTCGGCGATGATCCGCAGCAAGGAGGAGTTCGCGCCGACCGCGGCGCACCCCCTCTACCTGACCACCCGGGTCCGCCTCCCCGACGTGCGCGGTAGCTGGCCGGCGTTCTGGCTGGCCGGCGGCTACGGAGACGGCCATGTCCGCCCGCCGTGGCCCCCGGAGATCGACATCCTGGAAGCCCCCTACAACAACAGCGGCAACGGCGCCGACGTGCTCTGGACCGCGGTGCAGACCTACTACGACCACGCCGAGTTCCCGAACGGCGCGCCGCAGGGTCCGATCCAGACGACGTACGCCGATTCGGATTTTGACGGAAACGCCTACCACGCCGACTCGTCGATCCGGGACCGCTGGATCGAGGTCGCGGCCGAGTGGACGCCGGACAGCGTCTGCTGGTTCATGGACGGTAAGAAGCTGGCTTGCAAGACCTACAAGTGGGTGGCGAACGACGGCCCGCAGAACACCACGCCGGCGACGATCCTGATGAACCTGGCGGTCGGCGGCCCGTGGGCCGGCGCCGACGGCGTCGACGACGCGAAGTTCCCGATGACCTACGACATCGACCACGTCCGGGTCTACCGCAAGTGATCCGACGCGGCGCCCGGGCCTTTCTGGCTCGGGCGCCGCTCTCACCGAGGGGTGCTCTCCATGCTCGACTTCCATCGCGACGGTTACGCGGTGCTGCCCGACCTGCTGACCCCTGCCGAGGTCGAAGCGTTGCGGGCCGAGACCGCGGCACTCTGCCGCGGCGACCGCGGCCCCGTCGACGGCGTGACGCCCGCATCGCCGGACGAGCCCGACGACGACGTGATCCGCCGGTATCTGTGCGTCCACCACCCGCACAAGCTGTCGTCCGTCATGGCGGCCGCGCAACGCCACCCAGCGGTGGTTTCCGTCCTGACGAACGTCATCGGGCCAGACGTCAAGGCCATGCAGTCGATGCTCTTCGTCAAGGCCGACGGCAAGCCCGGCCAGGCCTGGCACCAGGACGAGTTCTTCATCCCGACCCGCGACCGCTCGCTGACCGCGGTCTGGGTGGCCCTCGACGACGCCACCGTCGACAACGGCTGCCTGTGGGTGCTGCCCGGCTCACACCGCCCGGGCGTCATCTACCCCAACCGCGAGCACGACGACCCGCGCTGGGACTGCACGGCCGAGTCCTACGGCTTCCCCTACCGCGACGCCGACGCCGTCCCGGTCGAGGTCCCCGCCGGCAGTGCCGTGGTCTTCAACGGCTACCTGCTGCACCGCTCATTGCCGAACACCGGCCCGCGCGGCTTCCGGCGGGCGCTGGTCAACCACTACATGAGCGCGAGTTCGTTACTCCCGTGGGGGAAGGCGCCGGCGGGCGGCCATTTCGCGGAGGCCGACTACCGCGACGTCGTCCTGGTCGCGGGCACGGACCCATATGCCTACAAAGGCGTGGAGGACCTCTCCCACCCCGGCATCCGCCCTGATCGCGAGGGAGGCTGCGACCGCTAGCTCAACCACACGCCCGGCAACTCGCGCCGCACCGCGGTGATCCCGTCCGCGGACGCGGCGCGCACCCACAGCCACGTCTCGGCGTCTTCCCGCAGGACCGTCCCGAAGCCGTCGAACCACCGGGTCGGCCGGTCCGGCCCGGCCCAGCAGGGATAGTCCGGCATCGGCAGCCGGCGGAACCGCTTCTCCAGCACCGCGACGGCCGCGTCGTCGAGTTCACGGTCGTTGGTGAACGTGTCGCCGGAGAGCATCCATTCCGACAGCACCATCTCGACGCACGCCAACGAGGTGCGCTCGAGGAAGGGCCGCCAGGTGCGCTCGGCCTGCCGGAGCCGGAACACGACCGGCGGGTCGGGCTCGGCCACCGCGGACAGCGGCACGCCCCACTGCGCGACATCCTGGTTCTCCACCCGGAAGACCAACACCTGCCCCGTGTCGTCGACGCAGACCTGGTCCGGGCCGAGCAGCCGATCCTGGCTCCGGGTCAGGTCGTGACGCTTGCCGATCAGCTCATACACCGCACGCAAGGATGGCGGCAGCGAGAACCCCAGCCGGGTCTCGGCCTTTCGCAACTCCTCCTCGTCGCGACCGTCGCCGGCCACGATCGGGGTCGCGTAGCGATCGGCGAACCGCCGAAGAAACCCCCACGCCCCGGCCGCGTCGCGCACACCGATGGCCAGTTCAGCGTGGAGATCAAATTCGTCGGTCACGGGGCAACCATAGGTCGCCTAGGTGGTCACCGCGAACCGCTGGACTCCGCCCGGTTCGGTGGCGCCGGTTGTCGAGAGCCACAGGTCGAGTTGAGCCGGGACGCCATTGGGTAGGCCGAGGACGGGCAGGGCATCCGGGTGTACGGCCACGCGCACCTCGCGGGTCTCGGCCGGGTCGAGGGTGAGCAGGGTGAAGCCGAGGTGGACCGCCTTGCGCGGGAGCAGGCCCGGCACCAGCGCGCGGCCGAAGAGTTGGACGACCTGGGTGCCCCGGCGCGAGCCCGTGTTCGTCAGCGGTGCGGCCAGCGAACACGTCAGCCAATCCCCCGATACCACCGCCTCGCCTAGGTCCCACGTGGTGTAGCCGAGACCGGCGCCGAACGGGAACTCCGCAGCCGCGTCCGCGTCCACGTAGCGCGTCGTGGTTTCCATCCGCTCGTTGTGTGCGACCGGGAGGACTCCGCTGAACGACGGCAACGAGACCGGGAGACGTCCCGTCGGTTCGCGGTCGCCCAGCAGGAGGTCGGCGATGGCCTTGCCGCCGGTCGGGCCCGGATACCAGGCGTAGAGCAGCGCGTTCCCGGCGATCGAGCCGATGCCCTGTGGGCGGCCCGAGACGATGACCGCCACCGTGGGCGTGCCGGTCGCCGCCACCGCCGCCGCCAGCTCGCGCTGTGCCGCCGGAAGCTCGACCTCGGCCGCGTCGAAGCCCTCGCCCGTC
This sequence comes from Asanoa ferruginea, assembly GCF_003387075.1. Classification (NCBI taxonomy): domain Bacteria; kingdom Bacillati; phylum Actinomycetota; class Actinomycetes; order Micromonosporales; family Micromonosporaceae; genus Asanoa; species Asanoa ferruginea. The sequence continues at coordinate 6,579,446 of NZ_QUMQ01000001.1, read as the reverse complement.
GTCGCCGTCGGGCGGCTGCCGCCGAGGGCCGCCGCGCCGTTGTCGGCGAAGTCGTCGTCGTAGTGGCGCACGCTGCTGCCGCCCAGCACCAGCACCGCCAGGTCCGCCGACGCGGCCAGGGCCACCGCGCGGGCGACGCCGCCTTCCAGCGATCCGGTCAGGCCGCAGCCGGGCTCGTGTTCCGTGTCGAGGATCCGCGCCCGGATCGCGCCGAACACCGTGGTGCCGCCGCGCAACGGCGGGACGTAGTCGCCCAGCAGGCTCGGCAGGTCGTCGGCGTTGGGGCCGATGACGGCCACCCGGCGGGGCTGCGCCGCCAGCGGCAGCACGCCGTCGTTGCGCAACAGCACCGTCGTCGCCTCGACCAGCGGACGCGCGGGCCAGGGCTCCGGGAACTCCGGCGCCGGCTCGGGCGGGTCGAGCAGGCCCAACCGGAGCTTGAGCATGAGCACCCGGCGGCAGGCCCGGTCGACCAGCGACTCCGGGACCAGGCCCGTCTCGACCGCCTCGACGAGGGCCGCGTAGGACACGTCGCACATGCTCAGGTCGACGCCCGCCCGCAGGGCCAGCGCGCCGGCCGCCGCCGGTGACGGTGCCGCCCGGAGCAGGCGGTCGACCGCGAACATGTCGGCCATCACGATGCCCTCGAAGCCCCACTGTCCACGAAGGACATCGGTGAGCAACCACGGGTTGGCCACGCACGGCACGCCGTCGACGTCGTTGTAGGCCGCCATCACCCCCAGGGCACCGGCCTGGATGCCGGCGCGCGCGGCGGGCAGGTGGATCTCGGCCAACTCGCGCGGGCCGATCGGGCCGCCGGAACTGTTGCGGCCGCCGATCCCGGCGCCCTGGCCGGCGAAGTGCTTGAGCACCACGGCGACGCCGCGCATCCCGCGGACCAGGGCCCGGGTGTAGAGCGACGCGAGCAGCGGGTCCTCGCCGAAGCACTCCTCGGAGCGGCCCCAGCGCGGGTCGCGCAGCACGTCGAGGCCCGACACCAGCGCCACGTGGGCGCCGCGGGCGCGCAACTCCATGGCCGTGTGCGCGGCGGCCTCCTCGACCAGGTCGGGCCGGAAGCTGGCCGCCGCGCCGAGGTTGGTCGGGAACAGTTGCGAGCCGAGTGCCTGGTGGCCGTGCGGCGCTTCCTCGACCAGCAGCGCGGGGATGCCGAACCGGGACGCCGCGACGCACCGCGACTGCACCTGCGCGACAAGGTCCAAAGAACCCAACGGGTCGACGCCCGTGTCCCACGAACGACCGGACCACGCGTCGGCCCGCTGCAACCCGTAGATGGCGCCGATGCCACCCCAGCGCGACAACTCCTCGTCGAGGGCCGGCGTCAGGCGGTAGCCGTCGGGCGCGGGCTCCCACGCCTGCCAGCCGAGCAACCGCTGGTTGAGCTGGCCAACCTTTTCCGGCAGGGTCATCCGCCCCAGCAGGTCGTCGGCACGCACGGCCAACGGCAGTGCGGGGTCGCGGAACGGCTCGGCCATCGGGGGTCCTCCCTAACGCTGGGCGCGAGATCGCGATAGCCTAGCCGAGCTTGCCGTGAACCGGTTCAAGGAGCCAACCATGTCGCGTCTGACCGTCGCTCCGTCGGGCAATTTCCGCACTGCGCGGGCGTACACCCGGATCGCTCATGAGGAATGTGACCTTCGGCTGGTGGTGGGCGTGCTCTGGAACAACTATCTGCCCGGCACGCGGGGCGCCGCCCGCGCGTTCCCCGGTGCGCTGGACATCTCGCTGCTGGCCCGCGACGTCGACCTCGGCCTGAGCCTGACCACGCACCGGCTCACCGGCTGGGACCTGGCCGACCGTGCCCCGCTGACCCCGGACGCGGTGCACGACAACGGCCGCACGACGGTGCGCCAGCTCCCGACCGCGGGCGACCAACTCGTCATCGCGGAGCGCCGGGCATGAGGGTCCTGGTCACCGGTGGCGACGGCCTGGTCGGCTCGGCCGTCGTCGCACACCTGCGGGAGCACGGCCACGAGCTGGCGTTGCTGCGCGGCGACGCCCGCGACCGGGAAGCCGTGGCCGCGGCTGCCAACGGCGTCGACGCGGTCGCCCACCTCGCGGCCATCCCGAGCCCGTTTCACCACCCGGCCGACGAGGTGTTCGGCAACAACGCCCTCGCCACCTTCACCGTGCTGTGGACGGCGGCCGAGCTCGGTGTGCGCCGGTTCGTGATCGCCGGCAGCGTCAACGCCACCGGCCTCATCATGAACCCGCACCAGCCGCCGCCGGCCCGTTATCCGATCGACGAGACGACCCCGCCGGACGTCGCCGACCCTTACTCGCTCTCGAAACAGGTCGACGAGCTCACCCTGAAAGCGGTCTGCCGCCGGTTCGGCGCGACCGGATTCGCGCTTCGCCTGCCCTTGATGATCTCGGAGGCCAACCGGGACGGGCTGCGGGCCTGGGCGGCGGAGAACGCGGCCGGCGGTCGGGGCGACGGCTGGGGCTGGCTCGACGTGCGCGACGCCGCCGAGGCCTTCCGGCTGGCGCTGACCATGCCCGGCGACGGCGCACAGGTGGTGCACGTCGCGGCCACCGACACGTTCCAGGACACGCCGACCGAGGACCTGCTGGCCCGGTACGCGCCGGACGTGCCACGCGACCGGCCCTTCGCCGGGCGCACCGCACCGGTCGACACCAGCCGGGCGCGCGAGTTGCTCGGTTTCACGCCGCGCTACGGGGAGGACTGACATGAAGATCACCACCGTCGAGACGTTCGTGCTCGGCGAGCGGCAGGTGCTGGTCCGGATCGGCACCGACGAGGGGCTGGCCGGCTGGGGTGACGCCTCGCTGGAACACAAGCCGGGCACCGTCGTGGCGGCCATCCGCGAGCTGAGCGGCCACCTGATCGGCGCGGATCCGCTGCCGGTGACCGCGCACTGGCAGCGGCTGACCCGGGGCGGCTTCTACCGGGGCGGCGGGGTGCTCTCCAGCGCCGTGGCCGGCCTCGACATGGCGCTGTGGGACATCCGCGGCCGGTTCTTCGACGCGCCGGTGCACGTGCTGCTCGGCGGGCCCTGCCGGGACCGGGTCCGGCTCTACACGCACGCCTGGGGACCGCCGGAGCACACCGGTAACCCGCAGCGCGCCCGAGATCTCGTGGAAGCCGGCTACACGCTGGTCAAGGCGTCGGTCGCCGGCCCGGTCGGGTTCCTCGACTCGCCGGCGATGACGGCGAAGTTCGTCGACGACCTGACCGCGCTGCGGGAGGCGGTCGGCCCCGGCGCCGACTTCGGGATCGACCTGCACGGCCGGGTCTCGGTGCACCACGCCCGCCGGCTCGCCGACGCGGTCGCGCACACCGCGCCGGCGTTCCTGGAGGAGCCGCTGCGGCCCGAGCACTCCCGGCTGATCGGGCGGCTGACCGCCGCGACGAGCGTGCCGATCGCGACCGGCGAGCGGCTCTTCTCGCGGGAGGAGTTCGTGCCGGTGCTGGAGGGCGGCATCGCGATCGCGCAGCCCGACCCCGCACACGCCGGCGGGATCACCGAGGTGTTCCGGATCGCGACCATGGCCGAGTCCTACGACGTGCAACTCGCACCGCACTGCCCGCTCGGCCCGGTGGCGCTCGCCGCCTGTGTGCAGCTCGACCTGGCGGTGCCCAACTTCTACGCACAGGAACACATCATCGACCTGAGCTCGGCCGCCTCAGAAGACCTCGCCATCCTGCGCAATCCCGAGGTCCTGGTGGCGGTCAACGGGCACATCGAACGCCCAACCGGCCCGGGGCTCGGCATCGAGATCGACGAGGACGCCGTACGCGCCGCCCACCAGCCCGACCTGCTGATGCCGACCGGCAACCCTCAGTGGCGGTATGCCGACGGCGGGTTCGCGGAATGGTGACGCAAGAAGCTCTAGCATTCAGACCTGCCAATCGAGAGAGTGAACGTCCATGAAGGAAGCCTCGGGCCGGCGACGGACCGTCCGGATCAGTGATGTCGCGGCGGCCGCGGGGGTCAGCAAGACCCTGGTGTCCTATGCGCTCAACAACCGCCCGGGCGTCCGCGAGGAGACCCGCGCGCGGATCGTCGCGACCGCACGGGAAATGGGCTGGACCCCGAGCCTGCCGGCGCGCGCACTGTCCGTCTCCCGGGCGTACGCCGTCGGGCTGGTCTTCGAGAAGTCGCCCGAGGCGCTGGCCAGCGACCAGTACTACACCAGCCTGATGGCCGGTCTGCAGAGCGTGCTGTCGACCTCGCAGTATTCCCTGGTCACCGAGGTGGTCGAGAGCCCGGAGGCGGAACGTGACGCCTACCTGCGGCTGGCACACGACGGCCGGGTCGACGGCATGGTGATCGTCGACCTGCGCCAGGACGACCCGCGGTTCGCGCTGGTCCGCGAGGCCGGGCTGGCGTTCGTCAGCCTCGGCTGGCCACCCCAGCGCACCACCATGCCCGTTCTCGTCTACGACGAGAGCCAGGCGATCACCGACGTGGTGCAGCACCTGGTCGACCTCGGCCACCGCCGGGTCGCGCAGGTGGTCGGCCCGCAGGCGAGCGCGCCCGCGCGGCTGCGCCGCGAGCTCTACCAGAAGCGGTTCAAGGCGCACGGGATCGACGCGTCAGCGTGGATCGAGAGCGACTACACCGCTGCTGGCGGGCGTGCGGCCACGGCCGCGCTGCTCGACGCCGACCCGCGGCCGACGGCGATCGTCTACTCCAACGACCTGATGGCGGTCGCCGGCATGAGTGCGGCGTTCTCCCGGGGCCTGCGGGTGCCCGGCGACATCTCGATCGTGGGTTGGGACGACATCACCATCTCGCAGTATCTGCACCCGGCGCTCTCGACGGTCACCCAGCATCCGTTCGAAGACGGCAAGGCGGCCGCTGAGCTGCTGCTCGAGGCGATCGGCGGCCGCGAGTTCGTCGAGCCGGTGTGGATGCCGAACCCGCGGTTCGTGCCCCGCGAGTCCAGCGGTTCAGCGTCCGCCTGACATCTTTCTGCAACGCGGGCGCAACTTCTTCCTTGACACCCGGCGTGGCTGGAGACGAATATCTCTCTGAACCGGTTCAGGCGACACCGGACCCCGCTCCCCACTCCCCTTCGCTCGCCGTACCGAGGAGAGTCCACATGATTCGTTTTAGTTCGACGCCGTTGCGTCTGGCGGCCTTGCTCACGACCGCGGCCATCGCGGCCGGGGCACTGACCGCCTGTTCGGGCGACGACGCCGCTGAGACCGACAATCAGACGCTGACCATCCTGTCGTCGTTCACCACCGGCAACGCGACCGGTGACCACTTCAACAAGATCGCAAAGGACTTCACCGCACAGACCGGCATCCAGGTCGACGTGGAGGAAGCCAACACCAACGACATCGCCAACACCTACGAGGCCTCGAAGTTGGCCGACGAGGAGCGCGACCTCGTCATCCTCAACCTGACCCCGGACACCACCGACTGGTTGCCGCAGGGCCAGGTCGTCGACGTGAAGAAATACATGGACGAATGGGGCGTGACCGACAAGGTCGTCCCGGAGGCACTGAAGTACTGGACTCAGGACCAAGGCGTCGCCGGCTTCCCTTACACCGGCTTCAACTGGCCGATCTGGTACAACATGGACCTGCTCAAGCAGGCCGGGGTGACCCAGGTGCCGGCGACCGTCGACGACCTGATCGCGGCGGCCACCAAGCTGCGCGCGGCCAAGATCCCGCCGATGGTGCTCGGCGGCGCCGAGTGGCCCGTGCAGAACTTCATCACCTGGATGGTCCAGCAGTTCGTGAAGCCGGACGAGGCACAGCAGATCTTCAGCAAGGGCGGCTACTGCGCCAGCCCCGGCGCTGTCCAGGGGCTCGACCTGCTCGGCAAGCTGCGTGACTCGGGCGTCTTCGTCGACAACGTGCAGGGTTACACCGCCGACCAGATGACCTCGGCCTACTTCTCCGGCAAGGCGGCCATGATGCCGTCCGGCTCGTGGAGCTACACCGAGGCACCGCCGGCCATCGCGTCGGCGACCGAACTCGCCGGTTTCCCGGTTTCGCCGGGCGGTGCCTACACCAAGCCGACCGCGTTCCAGGGCCACTCCAACGGCTTCTTCCTCTCCCCCAACGGCGAGAAGAAGATCGCCTCGGTGGAGAAGTTCATCAAGTTCATGTACGACCAGCCGACGCTGCAGGGTTGGGTGTCCGAGGGCTCGCAGATCATGAGCGTGAAGAACGACATCCTCGGCAGCGTCACCTCGACGCAGCCGCTGGTGGTCAAGGGCAACGAGGTCAGCCCGAAGGTCGACTATCTGCTGCTGCCGGACAACTACATCCCGTCCGGCACCGACTACACGCCGGCCGGCAGCGAGTTCCTCGGCAAGAAGGGCCAGACCGGCGCCGAGTTCTGCAAGACGCTCGACAAGCTCTACCAGAAGTGATCGTCCGGACCGCCCGGCGCGTGCGCCGGGCGGTCCGCTCACCCCTGACCCGGGAGGCGTTACATGACCGCCGTCCTAGATACCCCCGTCGTCGCCCGTCCCGGTGGCGGCAGGAAGCGCGGCCGAACGCGCGACCGGGGCCTGATCGTCTTCGCCCTGCCCTCGGTGATCTGGTACGTCATCTTCACCATCGGCCCGCTCGTCGCCATGTTCGTGGTCGCGTTCATGGACTGGGCCGGGCTGGCCGCGCCGGCCTCGTTCAACGGCGGCGAGAACCTCGACCGGCTCTTCGGCGACGAGCGGATCCTCACCGCGCTGAAGAACACGGCCGTGCACATGGTCGTCTCGCTCCCGATCATCATGGTCGGGGCGTTCATGCTCGGCTACTTCCTCAATCTCAAGCTGCCCGGCCACCGCATCCTGCGGGTCATCATGTTCGTGCCCGCGTTGATCTCGTTGTCCGCGATGGGCATGCTCTTCGTCGCCGTCCTCGGCCCGACCGGCCTGGTCAACTCGGCGCTCGACGAGGTTGGCCTCGGCGAGCACGCGACCGCCTGGCTGGCCGACCCGGCGTGGGCGATGCCGTCGTTGATCCTGGTCACCATCTGGTCCGGGCTCGGTTTCACCGGCATCCTGTTCGCCGCACGGCTCTCGGCGATCGACAACGAGATCTACGCGGCCGCCGAGCTCGACGGCGCCAACCACTGGCAGAAGATGTGGCGGGTCGCCTACCCGATCGCGCGCGACTACTTCGGCGTGCTGACCATGCTGCAATACCTGTGGACGCTGTTCGGCTCCGCCGGCATGATCCTGCTGCTGACCCGCGGCGGCCCGGGCGAGTCGACGTCGACGCTCTCCTGGCTGGTCTACCGGTTCGGTTTCCGCTCCCCCGACGTCGGCTACAGCCAGACGATCGGGCTCGTGCTCTTCGTGCTCGGCATCGTCGGGCTCGTCATCATCCGTCGAGTGTTCCGGGCGAGGTACTGATGGCCGTCGCGACGTCAACCACAGTGGACAATCGAGCGCCGCGGCCGGCGGTTCCGGCACCGCGCGGCCGCCGACGCAAGGGCCCGAACCGGTTCACGCCCGGGCTCCTCGGCTCCTACGCGCTGGTGCTGGTCTACGCGCTGACCCTGGTGCTGCCCCTTTACTGGCTGTTCATCTCGGCCTTCAAGTCGCAGCTGGACGCCGTCGACGCGCCCTTCGCGCCGACGTTCTCGTCGGGCTTCGACAACCTGACCCGGGTCTGGGACCTGCTCAACCTGGGCGACGCGATGGTCAACTCGCTCTACATCACGGCCGCCTCGCTGGTGGTGACCCTGGTCATCGCGATTCCCGCGGCCTATGCGCTGGCCCGGTCGCAGGGTCGGATCGCCACGCTGTTCGAGCGGATCTACGCGATGGGCTTCCTGATCCCCGGTTTCGCCGCGCTGGTGCCGACCCTGCTGCTGGCCATCCAGCTCGGCATGTTCCACACCCGGGAGTTCATGATCCTTTACCTGCCGGCGTCGGCCCAACCGCTCGCGGTGATCCTGCTGACCCAGTTCATGCGCACCGTTCCGCAGGAACTCGAGGAGAGCGCCACCATCGACGGTGCCGGCCGGTTCCGGGTGCTGCGCAGCATCTACCTGCCGCTGACCATGCCCGGCATCGCCACCATCTCGATTCTCAACTTCATCTCCTTCTGGAACGACTACCTCTACACCCTGGTCATCGTCGGCCCGAACGCGAAGGTCCGCACGCTCCAGGTCGCGCTGCCAACACTGCAGGGCAACCAGGGGATCACCGACTACGCCCTGGTCTGCGCCGGCACCCTCATCTCGGTGCTGCCGGTGTTCCTCGTCTACGCGGTGCTCAACCGCCGCATGGAGAACGCGCTCGTCCAGGGCGCGCTGAAAGGCTGAGAGTGGCGCGGTTCACGACGCGGGCCGACCGGGGAGACGGGCTCGACCTGCGCTCGGTCAGCCACGCCGGCGACGAGGTGGTGTCCCGGATCTACTTCGCGGTCCGGGACCGGTTCTGGCGAACCGTTCCGCTGACAGTCCACACCGGACGGCACACGCAGACGCTGACCGGGTTCCATTTCGAGGCGACGGCCAGCACGGGGTGGCCGTCGCATCCGTTGGAGGTCGTGCTGCGCTACGCCGCCGACGGCGACGAGCTGTCGGCCGAGTTCGAGGCGACGGCGCGGGGCGGGTTCGACTACGCCCGGATCGGCTTCTGCGTGCTCTTCCCGTCGGCGGTCTACCGCGGTCGGCCCGCTGCCTCCTGGCTCGACGGCACGCCGACCGGGTTCGAGTTCCCCACCCGCATGGTCACCCGGGACCACCGCGACCTGGCGGCGGTGCGGTTCCACCGGCCGTTCGAGCGCGTGGAGGGCACGCTTCCCGGCGGAACCCGGGTCGAGTTCCGGTTCGCGGGCGAGCGGTTCGAGTTCGAAGACCAGCGCAACTGGACGGACGCCTCCTACAAGGCCTACTCGGTGCCGCCGTCCGCCGAACCGGTCGCCGCGGCCGGTGACCGGTTCGCGCAGCGGATCCGGGTCCGGGCGACGCCACCGTTGCTGCGCCGCACCGACGGCGAGCCGGGCACCGCGATCCGGCTCGGTGCGAAGCTGGGCGTGCTGCCGCCGATCGGCCTCTACGCCGGACGGCTCTCGCCGCGGTCCTACCGGCCGCACGCCGGCTTCCACGAGCTGATCGCGATCCCGCCCGCGCTGGCCGGCTACGACTCGATCGAGTTGCCGGTCAACGGCGCGGTGCACGCGGCCGACGACGACTCGGTGCTGGAGGCCACCGCCATCCACGGCGACCTGGTCGAGCAGGCTCGCGCGACCGGGCTGCCGGTGCGGCTCGCCCCGGCCAGCTTCCTCGACGTGGCCGGCGACTGGCGCGACGGCGCGGGCGACTATGCGCCGGAGCCGCCGCCCGGCCCGCTCCCGGCCCGGCTGCTCGGCCCGCTGGCCGCCACCTGGGTGCTGGCCAGCGCGGCCCGGGCGGTCCCGGCCGGCGTCGACGCGCTGGCCTATCTCGACGCCCGGCTGCCGGCGGACTCACCCGCCGCGCGGGCGGTGGCCCGGCTGGCCGCGCTGTGCGGTGGCGACGTGCTGGCCGTCTCGGCGCCACCGCCACTCGCCGCGCTGGCCGTGCGGGACGCCGACGGGGTCGCGGTCGCGGTGGCCAACACCGGACCGGACCCCGTCGCGTTCACCCTTCCCGACGGCCGCACGGAGCGGCTCGACGGCTTCGCCTCGGCCTGGTTCGCCACGCCCGCTTCCCACCGGGGTGCAGAGCAGCCTTGCTCTGCACCCGTGCAGGAAGCGCCGAACCGTCAGCTACCGGGCGCGGTCAGCGCGTCGTAGGCGTCCAGCCAGCGGCCGGCGATCAACCGGTGACCGAACGCCGACGGGTGCACCCCGTCCGGCGCCACGACACCCCGGCTCCGTTCCACCGCCGCCGCGTCCATCGCGGCCTGGAGCGGGACGAAGGTGGCGCCGAAGCGGTCGGCGAGCGCCCGGACAATCGGCCGCTTGCGGTCGAGGTCGGCCCGGGCGAACGCGTTGCCCCGCTGCCACGGCGCGTCTGCCCGATCGGTGTCGATGAAGAACGGCTCGACCAGCATGATCCGGGGTACGCCGGCCGCGACGGCCCGCTCCAGCACGTCGGTGTAGCGCTCCTCGAACAGCTCCGCCGGGGTCGCCTGGCCCTCGAAGAAGGCCACCAGGGTGTCGTTGACTCCGATGTAGACGGACAGCACGGTCGGCGCGTGGTCGAGCGCGTCGGCCTGCCAGCGCTCCTGGAGGTGGGCGACCCGGTTGCCGCTGATGCCGGTGTTGCGCACGGTCGCGCCGGCGCCACGGTCGCGCAACCGGGATGCCACCTCGTCGACGTAGCCGCCGCCGAGGCCCAGCGGGTCGTCGACGCGCCCGCAGTCGGTGATGCTGTCCCCGATGAACAGGATCGTCTCGCCCATCTCAGCCTCCCGCGACGAGGTCGTTGGCGGTGCGCAGCACCGGGCCGGCCAACAGCTCGCCCTCCCGGCCCGGCGGCACGCCGCGCACGCGTAGCGTCTGCCGCTCGCCGGGCAGCAGGGTAACCAGGCAGTCGTCGGCCTCGGCCGCCGGGTCGATCCGGTCCGCGAAAACGCACAGGTCACGCACGAGGCTGCGGGCGGTCAGCGTGAGCACGACGTCGGCACCGTCGCGGGTGGCCTGCGCGTCGAGGTCGGCCGGCTGGTAGGGCAGGTCGCGGTCCTCGGCGAAGAACCACAGGGCGCGTTCGCCGCTCTCCGCGTCGGCGACGAGGAACTCGGCACCGGCGGGCGCGGTCAGCTCGCCCGGCAGCGGCATGGTGACCGCGCCGACCCGGTCGGCCGCGAACCGGGTGCGGTGCTCGGCCAGCACGGCACCGTCGAACGAGAGCCGGCGCACGGTGACCGGGCCGCGCCAGGCCGCCGGGGTGTCGTTGACGGCGACCAGGGCCAGCCCGTCGCCGCGCGGTTCGATCGTCAGCAGCCGTTCGGCGTGTGCCGCGCGGAGCGCGTACCACATGGGCTTCTTGCGTCCTTGACCGTCGACCGCGGCCCAGGAGGTGACCGGCCAGCAGTCGTTGAGCTGCCAGACGATCGTGCCGGAGCAGCGCGGCCGCAGCGACCGGTAGTGACGGATGCCGAGGCCAACCGCGCGGGCCTGGTTGAGCTGAGTGGCGAAGTGCCAGTCGGTGAGGTCGGTGGGCACCGGGAAGTGCGGCGCGAGGCCGCGTTCGAGCTTGCCGTTGCCGTCGGTCGCCTTCTGGTGGTGCAGCATCCCCGGCGAGGTCGGGGTCAGCGGGTCGTCGTGCAGCGCCTCGGTCAGAGTCGACCAGGTGGGCGGCGCCTGCCAGCCGAACTCGGCGACGAACCGTGGGCGGTAGTCGCGGTAGACGGTGTAGTCGGCGGTGTTCCAGACGTCCCAGACGTGCATCGGGCCGTGGTCCTGGTCGTTGGGGTGCCGCTCCATCGAGCCCGAGTAGGGGCTGCCCGGCCAGTAGGGGCGGGTCGGGTCGGTCTCCCGCACCGCGCGCGGCAACACGTCGAGGTAGTAGCCAAGGCCCCAGGTGCGGTCGCCGACGCTGTCCCGCCAGTCCCAGTCGAACCAGCCCCAGATGTTTTCGTTGTTGCCGTTCCAGAGCACCAGGCTCGGGTGCGGCATCAGCCGGGCCACGTTGTCGCGGGCCTCGGCGTCGACCTCGGCGGCCAGCCGCTCGTCTTCGGGGTAGGCGGCGCAGGCGAAGAGGAAGTCCTGCCACACCAGCACGCCACGCTCGTCGCAGGCGGCGTAGAACTCGTGGCTCTCGTAGACCCCGCCGCCCCAGATCCGCAGCAGGTTGATGCCGGCGTCGACGGCCTGGTCGATCCGGGTGTGCAGGCGCTCCGGCGTGACCCGGGTCGGGAAGCAGTCGTCGGGGATCCAGTTGGCGCCGCGCACCGGCACCGGGAGGCCGTTGACGATCAGGGTGAACGGGGTGCCCTCGGGGTCTTCCTCGGTGTCCAGGCGGACGGTGCGGAAGCCGATCCGGGCCTGCCATTCGTCGCCGGGCACCCGGACGGTGGCGGCGTAGAGGGGCTGCGGTCCGAGGCCGCGGGGCCACCAGAGGTCGGGGTCGTCGACGGTGACCGTCACCGTCGCGCTGGTCGTGCCGGGCCCCATGCCGATCGTCGCCACGGCCTCGCCGACGGTTGCGGTGAGCTCGATGGCCTCCCGCGCCGGTGCGGCCAGCGTGACGTCGAACGTGGCGACACCACGGCGACCTTCCACCGTGACCCGCGGGCGCACCTCGCTGATCCGCGGCCCGGTCGCCCGGATCAGCGTGACCGGGCGCCAGATGCCGGCGGTGACCAGCGTCGGTCCCCAGTCCCAGCCGAAGTTGCAGGCCATCTTGCGGAGGAAGTTGAACGGCGCCGGGTACTGGTTGGGCAGGGCGCCGATCCGGTCGCGCTCGGCCTCGCCGAACTCCCACGCGGAGTCGAAGCGCACGGCCAGCCGGCTGGTGCCGCTCGTCGGCAGCCGCACCGGCACCTCGTAGCGGCGGTGCATGTTCTCGGCGCGGGCCAGGACCGTGCCGTCGACGCTGACGGTGGCGACCGTGTCGAGTCCCTCGAACGCCAGCACCGCGTCGGCGGGTCCGTCGCCGGCGGCCGGCAGGTCGCGCTCGTAGACCCAGGCCACCCGGCCGATCCAGTCCAGGGTCAGCTCGTTGCGGTCGAGGTAGGGGTCGGGAATCAGGCCGGCGGCGAGCAGGTCGGTGTGCACGGTGCCGGGCACGGTGGCGGGAATCGGGAGCGCGGCACGCACGGTGGCCGGCACCGCGGGTGCGTCCGGCTCGGCGAGTCGCAGCACCCAGCCGTCGGAGAGGTCGGCGCGGATCGTCATGAGGACGGAGAATACCGCCTCTTGAACCGGTTCAGAAGATGGCCTAGTGTGCTGCTTGAACCGGTTCATGCACCCCTGTCGATCCGTCCTCAACAGGAGGTCCCGTGCTCAAACTCCGAGTGATCGCCGCCGTGGCTCTGCTCGGCGCGCTGCTCGTCGTGCCGAGCGGCCCGGCGTCGGCCGCCGTCAGCAACGTGCTGATCCGCGGCACCGGCTCCGGCCGCTGCCTGACCCCGTCGGCCAGCAGCACCGCCAGCGCCACCATTCAGAACTGTGCCGCACAGCAGTGGTCGACGACCGACGCCGGCCAGATCACGATCAACGGCCAATGCCTCGACGTCAAAGGCGAACTGACCGCGAACGGCACACCCGTCATCACGTACGCCTGCCACGGCGGCAACAACCAGCGGTGGACCGTCGGAGGCGACGGCACCATCCGCGGCGTGGCGTCCGGCCGTTGCCTCGATGTCAAAGGGCAGGGCACCGCGGCCGGCACCGTGGTGCAGATCTACGACTGCAACGGCGGCAGCAACCAGCGCTGGGAACTCGTCGGTGGCGGCACCACTCCCCCGCCGGCCGGCGGTCCTGACCTGTCCGGCTTCGGGCTGCTGCGGGACTACCGGTTCGGCACCGGCTCCGGGCGCAATGTCAGCAACCTGGCGACCAACTTCAACCCGTACGGCATCGCCGGCACGGCGGTCATCAACAACGAGTGGCAGCGCTACCAGCCGTTCAACTCGACCAACCATCGCATTGCCGCGGACCACCTGGAACTGACCGCGCAGCCGAACCTCGGCGGTGTCTACAACGGAGGGATCAGCAGCGGCCAGATCACCACCAAGGAGACGTTCTATCCGCGGGACGGCCGCACCTATGTGTTCTCCGTCCGGGCGAAGGTGCCGCGGGGCAGTGGCGCGTGGCCGGCGTTCTGGCTCTACGCGAAGCAGGCGCCCAACACCTCGTCGGAGATCGACGTGGTGGAGATCTTCGACACGCCGACCCAGAACAGCTTCGACTGGACCGGCTACGACCACGGCGCCGGCGTCGGCTCCAACTACCACAGCATCATGACCAACCAGTGGGTGTGGCACCCGGGCTTCGACTTCGCGGCCGACTACCACACCTACACGCTGGTCTGGCGCGACGGCCAGGTGGAGAAGTGGGTCGACAACACGTGGGTGAAGGGCACCAACTTCACCTGGCAGGGTTCCGACCCGCAGTTGCTGATCAACCTGGCGATCGGCGGCTCGAACAACAACAACCCGAACGCGGAGACCTTCCCGTCGGTGTTCAGCGTCGACTCGGTCAAGGTCTGGGTGAAGTGCCCCAGCGGCACCCCGGCCAACCCGACGACGAGCTGCCACCCGACGAACGGCTGAACGGGGGCCGGCCCCGGGTTCGGGGCCGGCCTCCTACCGTCAGCGGCTGTAGAACTCGACGACCAGTTGCTCGTCGCAGAGCACCGGGATCTCGGCGCGCTCGGGCAGCCGGATCAGCGTGGTCTTCAGCTCGGCGATCGAGGTCGACAGGTAGGGCGCGGTCCGCGCGCCGACGTGCGCACCGGCCGCGGCGACCTGGAACGGCCTCTTGTCGCGGCTCTTCTCGCGTACCTCGATGGTCTGGAACGGCACGACGCGGTAGGACGGCCGGTCGACCTTGCGCCCGTCGACAGCGACGTGGCCGTGCGCGACGGCCTGCCGCGCCTGGTAGATGGTGCGGGCGAAGCCGGCCCGCAACACCAGCGCGTCGAGCCGGCACTCGAGCGCGACGACCAGCCGCTCGCCGGTCTTGCCGCTCCCCCGGTGCGCCTCGGCGAAGACCCGCCGGAGCTGCGTCTCACTCACGTTGTACTGGTGCCGCAGCCGCTGCTTCTCCAGCAGCCGGACCTTGTAGTCGGTCTCCTTGCGGCGGGCGCGACCGTGCACTCCCGGCGGGTACGGCCGACGCTCGAAGTACTTGACGCACTTCGGCGTGAGCGGAATGCCGAGAGACCGCGAGAGCTTCGCCTTCGGCCGCGATTGGTTCACCATGCCTCCACAGGTTGGATTCGACGAGAGGTTAGCCTAACCTAACCATCAGACGCATCCCCGGGAGGCAACTCATGACGCAGTCGACCGTTCTCGTGGCGCTGGTGCGCACCCTGGCGTCCGGGCACACCCCGGGCACGGTCCAGGTCGCACGCCGGGCGACGGGCGGCGCGGGTCCCTACCCCGTGCGGCACGCCCTCGACAGCACCGGCGCGCCGCTGCTGCTGACCGCCGTCGGCGACCCGGTGGACCGGGCACTGACCTCGCTGGACGGTTATGACGTAGCCACGGTCCTGGCCATCGCCACGCCCGACGGCGGGCAACTCTGGATCTCGGGTTGGTCGAAGCGGCTGCCCGACCCGATGCTCCGCGCCGCGGTGCTCGAGTTCGCCGACCACAACCCGGTCAACGACCTGCTCGACGTCGGCCGCGGCCACACCCTGCACCGGATCGAGGTCGCCGAGGTCCGCCTCGAACACGCCGACGGCCGCTGGGTCGACATCGACCCGGACGACTACGCGGCGGGCTGATCCGCGAACGCGTGGATGAGCCCGGCCACCAGCGCGGCGCGCGCGACCGTGGCGTCGATGTCGATGTGCTCGTCGCGGGCGTGCGCACCGGAGCCGACCGCGCCGAGGCCGTCGAGCAGCGGCACGTCGAGCGCGGCGAGGAAGTTGGCGTCGCTGCCGCCACCGACGGCGCGTTCGCCCAACTCCTCACCGAGGCCGGCCGCGAGGGCACGGGCCAGATCGAACATTGCGGCGATGCCTGGCGTACGCGGCATCGGGCGGCCTGTTCCAGCCCCCACTGACCGTGATGCCGAGCCGCGGGTCGGTGGGCGCGAGCCCGGCCAGCGCGGCGTCGACCCGCGCGGCCTCGGCCGGGTCGGTCACCCGCACGTCGATGGTGGCGACGGCGTGGCCGGCGATGACGTTGTTTCGGGTGCCGCCGGCGATCGTGCCGACGTTGACGCTGGTGCCCCGGCGCAGGTCGTGCAGGGCGCGCAGGGCCAGCACGATCCGGGCCAACTCGTCGATGGCGCTGGCGCCCTTCTCCGGGTCGAGGCCCGCGTGCGCCTCGACGCCGGTGACGTCGACCTGGAAGAAGCCGATGCCCTTGCGGGCCGTCTTCAGCGCGCCGTCGACGCCGGGCTCCAGCACCAGCGCGGCGGTGACCCCGTCGGCCGCCGCTTCCAGGAACGGTCGGGAGCTGATGCTGCCGAGTTCCTCGTCGCCGTTGAGCACGAACCTCAGCGGTGGCCGCGGCAGCCCGGCGGCGTCCAGCGCGCGCACCGCCCAGAGCGCCTGCACCAGCCCGGCTTTCATGTCGAAGACGCCCGGCCCGCGCGCGATCCCGTCGGCCACCGTGAACGGCCAGTCCGCCAGCGTGCCGGCGTCCCACACGGTGTCGTAGTGGCACAACACCAGCAGCCGCCGGGTGCCGGTCCCGGCGAAGTCGGCGACCAGCGTGTCGCCGTGCTCGCCGCCGGCGAACCGCTCGCTGGCCTCGGCCGGGCCGAGGACGGCGGCCAGCCGACCGGTCACCCAGTCCAGACCCCGGTCGAGGTGCGGCTTGCTGTCGCTCGGCGTCTCGATGGAGACGTATTCGGCGACCTCGGCGAGCAGGTCGGCGCGCCGGTCGACCAACCAGCGCCGCAGGGCCGACAGGTCGACGCCGACCGGTGGCTTCGGGATGTCACTCATCGTCCTACTCCCGTGTCCAGGGGCCGACCGGATCCGGGCCGGCGCGGAACCCGTGTGCCGCGGCGGCATCGGCCGCCGCGCGGAACTGGCGGGCGAGCGCGTCCGGGTCGTGTGCGTCGCTGCCGAACGTCACCGCGCGCCCACCGGCCGCGCGCCACCAGTCGAGCAGGTCGGCGTGGAACACCTGGCGGGTGTTCACCTCCAGGATGCGCCCGCTGCGGTGCACCGCCGCCAGCGTCTCCCGAAACTCCGGCTCGAACGCGGTGATGTCACCCGGCCCGGCCGTCGCCGGCCAGTAGCGCAGCGGGTAGTCGAGGTGGGCCAGCACCTCGAAGTCGGTGTTGGTGGCCACCATCCGGGCTGCCTCGGCCAGATAGTCGCGCACCACCTCGGCCGCCGGCAGAGTCTCGTAGGCGGTGCTCATCTCCAGGAAGCGTCCGTCGCCGGCCGGGCGGGCGTGCACCGAGCCGAGCACGCGGTCGAAACCGCCGGCCAGCAGCGCGCGCAGTTCGGCGGCGTGCCAGTGCGGCTCGCTGAACTCCACACCGGACAGGATCCGCAGGGTGGGATAGCGGTCGCGGCACTCGTCGAGCGCCGCCCGGTAGCCCGCGACGTCGAACGGCCGGCCCAACAGCACCTGATCGTCCGGCATCGTCCACGGGGTGAGGTCGACGTGCTCGGTGAACGCCACCGCGGGCAGCCCGAGCTCGACCGCGCGGGCGCAGGTGCGGGCCATATCGCCATCAGGAGCGTCCCAGGACCACTGGCTGTGCACGTGCCCGTCCGCCGGTAGCCCCACGCCGCAACCCTAATGCCGTTTGGTGCCGGCGGCGCTGGGCATGTGGCGGGCGGAGGTGCACCCATGGATCTGAGCATGCTGTCCGCCGCGACCTCGGGGGCCGCGGCCGGCGCCGCCGGCTGCGCGGCGCTCGATGCCACCACCTATCTCGACATGGCCGTACGCGGGCGCCCGGCCAGCGACGTGCCGGCGGAGACCGCGGCGGCGCTGGTCAAGCAGCTGCACGTCGACGTGCCGGGCGAGAACTCGAAGCGGAAGAACCGGTTGAACGGGCTGGGCGGCCTGGCCGGTGGGCTCACCGGGATCGGCGTGGGCGCCGCCTTCGGCGTGCTGCACGGGCTGGGCTGGCGGCCACCGCTGCCGGTCGGCGCCGCGCTGGCCGGGCTCGGCGCGATGGCCCTGTCCGACGCCGGGCTGGCCGGGCTCCGGGTCTCCGACCCGCGCACCTGGTCGACCACCGACTGGCTCAGCGACCTGATTCCCCATCTGGTGTACGGCGCCGTCACGTACGCCACGTTGACCGCGCTGGAACGCAGCGGCCGCAGCTGAACTGCCTTTTCAAGCCGCGACCGTACGCGTAGGGTGGCCAGAAGGATCGAGACGTTCCGATCAATCGATGGGGGGATGCGGAACCTCACAACGCTGTGCGAGATCCTCGCCGCCGTCGGTGCGGTGGCCCCTGGCACGGGCCTGCACGACGCGCGCCGGCATGTTGCGACCGTTCTCGCCATGCTCATCTCGTCGGCCCCGTGGCGCCAGCCGGCGAACGCCTGGTCACCCGTGATCGGCCGTGCGTGCGGCGTGCCTTCGTGTCGGCGACGAACGCCTGACGCTGCCCTGGTCCGGGTGAAGTCTGTCCACCCCGGCAAGGAGGCGTCAACACCCGATGAGAACCAGAAGACTCGCACTGGTCGTCGCCCCGCTCCTGGCGATAACCGGCGGCGGCATATCGCTTTCACCGGCCGCCGCCGCACCACCCGGCGGGCCACCCGCCGACAGCAACTTCCAGAAGGTGACGCTCGACGACTTCCCCGGCGAGCCGATCAGCCTCGCCGTGCTGCCCGACAACCGGGTGCTGCACACCGCCCGCACCGGCGAGGTGCGGATCCACGACCCGCGGTCCGGCCGCAACATCCTGGCCGCCGACGTGCCGGTCTACGAGCACGACGAAGAGGGCCTCCAGGGCATCGCGATCGACCCTGACTTCGCCCGCAACAAGTGGGTCTACCTCTACTATTCACCGCCGCTGAACACGCCCACCGACGATCCGGCCACCCCCGACGTCAACGAGGGCGACGCACCGTTCGAGGGCACGGCGGCCGACTTCGCGCCGTACAAGGGAAATCTGCGGTTGTCGCGGTTCAAGTTGGACGGCAACACGCTCAAGCTCAACACCGAGCAGAAGATCATCGACGTGGCCACCGACCGGGGCATCTGCTGCCACGTGGGTGGCCAGATCGACTTCGACAGCCGGGGCAACCTCTACCTGTCCACCGGCGACGACAGCAACCCGTTCTTCTCCGACGGCTATGTGCCGATCGACGAGCGGGCCAACCGCAACCCCGCGTTCGACGCCCAGCGCACCGCCGCAAACACCAACGACCTGCGTGGCAAGCTGCTGCGCATCCGGGTCAAGCCGGGCGGCGGCTACACGATCCCGCCGGGCAACCTCTTCAAGCCGGGCACGGCGAAGACCCGTCCCGAGATCTACGCGATGGGGCTGCGCAACCCGTTCCGGTTCGCGGTCGACCGGCGCACCGACGACGTCTACCTCGGCGACTATTCGCCGGACGCGGGCGAGGCCAACCCGGAGCGCGGGCCGGCCGGCCAGGGTCGCTGGATGCGGGTCGACAAGCCGGCCAACTACGGCTGGCCCTACTGCGCCACCCCAGATCTGCCCTATGTGGACTACGACTTCGCCACGGGTGTGTCGGGCGCGCCGTTCGACTGCGACCACCCGGTCAACAACTCGCCACACAACACCGGCCTGACCCGGCTGCCACCGGTCGAGGAGCCCGAGGTGGCCTACTCCTACGGCGAGTCGGCCGAGTTCCCCGGGTTGGGCACCGGCGGCATCGGCCCGATGGGCGGGCCGGCCTACGACTATGACAAGCGCAGCAACTCGCGGACCAGGTGGCCGTCCTATTACGACGGTGTGCCGCTGTTCTACGAGTGGACCCGCGACTACATCAAGGAGTTCCGCCTCGACCGGCACGGTGACGTCGCCGACATCCGGCCGGTGCTGCCGTCGCTGGTGGTCGACAACCCGATGGACATGGAGTTCGGCCCCCGACGGCGCGCTCTACGTCCTGGAATACGGCGACGGCTACTTCGCCGAGAACCCCGACGCGCAGCTCTCCCGCTTCGACTTCGTGCGCGGCAACCGCACGCCGATCCCGAAGATCGGCGCCGACCCGCTGGCCGGCGTGGCACCGCTGACCGTCGCGTTCTCCAGCGCCGGCACGACAGACCCCGACGGCGACCCGCTGCGGTACGCGTGGGACTTCGACGCCAACGGCACGGTCGACTCGACCGCGCCGAACCCCACGCACACGTTCACCGCGAACGGCAACTACCGGGTCACCCTGAAGGTCACCGACAGCACCGGCCGGTCGGCGTCGGCAGAGCTGCCGTTCCTGGTCGGGCCGCGGGCACCGGTCGTCGAGTTGGTGGCGCCGGTCGAGGGCCAGCCGTTCGAGTTCGGTGACACGGTCACCTTCCAGGTGAACGTGATCGACGACCAGCCGACCGACTGCTCCCGGGTCATCGTCAACTACATCCTCGGGCACGACGAGCACGGCCACCCGATCACCGCGGCGACCGGGTGCACCGGCACCATCACCACGTCGGCACCCGGACACGGCCCAGGCGACGACCTGGCAGCGGTGTTCGTGGCGACCTACACCGACGCCAGCGGTGAGAGCGGCAGCGATCAGGTCGTCCTCTTCCCCGGCACAACCCCGTAACGGACGCTGGGCGGGGGTGGTGTTCCGCACCACCCCCGCCCAACTCTAACCCTGGACTTATATAAGCCGAAGCTGTCAGACTGTCGTGCGGCACCGGCGGGCATCGGCCCGCCACCGACGGAAGGGACAGCCCGATGATCGACATCGCCCAGCACCTCGCGGCGATCCACCGCGCGGTCGGCACCGGACCGGCCGAGGGCGGCGGCGAGGAGGTTCGCGTGGTGCTCCGCCGGACCTACCGGGCGCCGGTCGCCGACGTGTGGGACGCGCTGACCGACCCCGACCGGGTCAAGCGCTGGTTCTACCCGCTCAGCGGCGACCTGCGCGCCGGCGGCAGCTTCCAACTCGAGGGCAACGCCGGCGGCGAGATCCGCACCTGCGAGCCACCCCGCACGTTCACCGTGACCTTCGGCGGCCCGACCAGCGTGGTCGAGGTGCTCCTCTCCCCCGGCGGCGACGAGGCCACCGACCTTCAGCTCACCCACACCGTGCCGATCGAGATGGCCCGCAGCGAGGCCGGCGCCCTCTTCGTCGGCCCCGGCTGGGACGGCGCGCTGCTCGGCCTCGCGCTGTTCCTCCAGGGTGAGGTCGTCGACGACCCGATCGCGGCCGCCAACTCGCCCGAGGTACGCGAGTTCTCCCGCGGCTCGATCGACGCCTGGGTGGCCGTGGTCGAGGCGTCCGGCACCGCACCGGCCGACGAGATCGCCGCCGGCCGGCAGATGGCCGAGGCACAGTTCACGCCCGCCGAGTGACGCCGCGGGCTGCCGTTTCTCCGCCGTGTTGGCCATGATGGAAGCGTGACGGTCGCACAGCGGGGTATCGCGTCCCAACGCGAAACCGAGGTTCTCGGCCTCGTCGGCGCCGGTCTGTCCAATGTGCAGATAGCCAACCGCCTGCACATCTCGGTCCGCACCGCCGAAAGTCACGTCTCGTCACTGCTCCGCAAATACGGCGTGGCCGACCGCCAGGCCCTCGCCGCGCTGGCCGACCGGCCAGGGCGCCCGGGCGTGGTGGCCCAGTTGCCGGCGCCGCGCACCAGCTTCGTCGGCCGGGCCGTCGAGCGCGACGCCGTGCTCGCCGGCCTGGCGGCCGGCCGGCTGGTGACCCTGACCGGCCCCGGCGGCGTGGGCAAGACCCGGCTGGCCAGCGTGATAGCCGAGGCGGCCGGGCCTGGCTTCCCGGCCGGCGGCGCGTTCGTCGATCTGGTCCCGGTCCGGGAGGGCGGCGTGGCCCGGGCCGCCGCGACCGCACTCGGCGTCATCGAGGGGCCACACCAGCCCTTGGAGGAGGCGGTCGTCGAGCGGCTCGGTCGCGGCCGGTCGCTGCTCGTGCTCGACAACTGCGAGCACGTGGTCGACGCCGCGGCCGGCTTCGTCGAACGGGTGCTCACCGCCTGCCCCGACACGACCGTGCTGGCGACCAGCCGCGAACGGCTCGGGGTGCCCGGCGAGCACACGGTGGCGGTTCCGCCGCTGCCGCTGGCCTCCGACGCGGAGTTGCTATTCCACGACCGGGCCCGCGCCGCCGACCCCGGCTTCGCCGCCGAACCCAGCGTGATCTCCGCACTGTGCGCCCGCCTCGACGGCATCCCGCTGGCGATCGAACTCGCGGCGGCTCGCACCGCCGCCCTCGGCGCCGGCGGCCTGCTCGCGGCGCTCGACGACCACCTGCGGGCACTGGTCGGCGGCCGGGGCGCCGACGCCCGGCACCGTTCGCTGCGCGCGGTGCTCGGCTGGAGCCACGACCTGCTCGACGAAGAGGAACGCCGGTTCTTCCGCGACCTGGCCGTGTTCGTCGGCGCCTTCGACCTGACCGCGGCGACGGCGGTGACCGGGGCCGGCAGCCGCCCGGTCGTTGCCGACCTGCTCGGCCGGTTGGTCGACAAGAGTCTGGTGGTCTTCCAGCGCGACCGCTGGCGGCTGCTCGGCACCGTCCGCGCGTTCGCCCTCGACCATCTGCGCACCGCACCGGAGGCCGGCACGGTCCGCGACCGCCACCTGGCGTGGGCCACCGACACGGCCCGCGCCCTGGAAGACCGCCTACACGGCGACGAGTGGTGCGCCGACTTCGACGCGGTCGCCGACGACCTGCGCGCCGCCCTGGCCGACTCCGCCCGCGGCCCGGAAGAAGGCCCGCGCCTCGACGCCGTCGCCGACGACCTCCGCGCCGCCCTGGCCGACTCCGCCCCCGGCCCGGAAGAAGGCCCGCGCTTCGACGCGGTCGCCGACGACCTGCGCGACTCCGCCCGCGGCCCGGAAGAAGGCCCGCGCCTCGACGCGGTCACCGACGACCTCCGCGCCGCCCCGGCCGACTCCGCCCCCGGCCCGCAAGAAGGCCCGCACTTCGACGCGGTCGCCGACGACCTCCGCGTTGCGCCGATCGCGGGCCCCCGTCGCGCACTCGGCGGCGAGCTGCGTCGCCGACGGTCCAGCGCGCACGCGCTTGCGCGCTCGCTCGGCCATCTCTGCTACGCGCGCCGGCATGTGATCGAGTCGGCGCGGCACTACCAGGAGGCCGCGCGGCTCGCGCCGACACCGCGCGCTGCCATGGACGACCTGCTCGATGCCGCCGCCGCGGTGCGGATGAGCCGGGCACCCGGCACGCAGACCTTCGACCTCCTGCTGGCCGCCGCCGAGCGGGCCGCCGCGGCCGGCGACGGTGACGCCCGCGCCATCGCGCTCGCCCAGGCGGCCGAGATGGTCCACCGCCATCCGGCGATGTTCTCCGAGTCGGTGCCCGCCGAGCGGGTCCGCGCGATCATGCGCGCCGCCGCCGAGGCCGGTGACCCCGCCAACCCGCTGGTCGCGGCGAGGCTGGCCGTCGCCGAGGTGTGGACGGCCGCCACCGACGACACCATCGACCCGGCCCTGGCCGACGCGGCCGTCGCCGCCGCCCGGGCCGCCGGCGACCCGGTCGTGCTGAGCGCCGCGCTCGACGCGCTGCGCACGGCCGCGGTCGACGCGCGCCGATTCGCCGACGCGCGAGCGCACAGTGCCGAGCGCCGCGCCCTGCTCGCCACCGTCGACCGCGCCCAGCCCGCGGCCGGGCCCGAGATCGCCGACATGCTGATCTCGGCGATGGGCGACGAGTTCGCGGCGGGCGACCTGCACGCGCTGACCGCCGCGGCGCGGGCGTTGCGCGACGACGACCTGGTCGGCAACGACTCCTACTCGTCGATCGCCTCGCAGGTCGCGCCGCTGGTGCTGACCGGTGACCTGACCGAGGCGCTGCGCTGCGGTCAGATCGCCTGGGAAGGCTGGCAGCGGGCCGGCCGCCCGGCCGCCGGTTGGTTGGCCCAGACGGTCGCGCTCACCGCCCTCGCCTGCGGGCTGCAAGACGACGACGCCGGTTTCCGGCTCTGGCGCTCGCGCGTGGCCGATGTCGCCCGGGTGCCCGACGTGGCCGGCATGCGGCTGGCGACCAGCGTGTTCGCCGACGTACGCACGGCCGTGCACCGCGGCGACCACGCCGACGCGCGCGGGCAGGTCGAGCGGGCGTTCGGCGCGCAGGGTCCCTGGCACCGTTCCTATGCGGTCGCGTCCGGCGCGGAACTCGCAGTCGTGGCCGGCCTGCCGGACGCCGCCGACCTGCTCGACGCGGCGGCCACCGAAACCGCCGGAAACGCCTGGGCGGCGGCCTGCCTCGCGCGCGCCGCCGGCCGGCTGCACGACCGACCCGCCGCGCTGAGCGACGCCGCCGACCGGTTCGCCGCGCTCGGCGCCCGCTTCGAGCACGCCGCCACCCTGCTGTTGGTCCCCGACCGCGCAGCCGAAGCACGGACGGTGCGAGCCGCGCTAGACGTCCCAGCGCGGCCGTCGTAGCAGCCACTCCACCGGACCGCAGGAGTGCCGCCCGAGCCACCAGGCGCTGACCACGATCTGTCCTGCGAACAACCCGCCCCCGACCAGGGTCGACAGCAGCGTGCCGAGACTGAAACCGGTGAACAGCAGGGCGAGCACCACCGACTGGCCGAGATAGTTGCTCAGCGCCATCCGCCCCGCAGGCGCGAGAGCGTCGGCCAGGCCGGCGCCAGCGGCGGTCCGGAAAAACCGGAGCAGGGTGGCGCCGCACGCGGCCGCGAGGAACAGGGCCGTCGGGACAGTCAGCGCGAGAGCCGGCAGGGGGCTGAGCAGCGCACTCGCGACCGCGCCGGCCACGCCGACCCGGAAGCCGATCACCTGGGCCAGGGACAGCAGCCGGGCGTGTGCCAGCAGCCGCCGCCCACCGGCGGCGAGCCCGACCAGGAACAGGGCGAGGGCGAGCGGGACCTGCACCCGCACCGGCCCGGGCAGCGGGGTCGGCCCGTCGGCGAACGACAACGCGCCGACCATCGCCGCCACCGCGGCGATCAGGCCGCCGGCCAGGATCAGCGCCGTGCGTGGCCGGATCAGGTGCCGCACCCGTCCGCCGCCGCTGTATCCGAGCAGGAACGCGAACAGCAGGAGGAACGTCAGCTCGACGAACAGCACCACGACCACGTGCGGGGCACCGAAGGACGAAATGGTGACCACCAGCATGCCGAACAACGCGAACCCGCGAAGGGCGTCGACGTCGCGCGGTTGACCCGCACCGGGTGCCGGCCCGGTGCGGCGCTGCGCCACTTGTGAGGACATGCCTGGAGCCTGCTTGTCAGCGGCACGGTCCGGCATCCGTGCCGGCTACTGATCCACCACGGAACCGGCCGGTCAGTGGCCGTTGATCCGCTTCGCGATCGCCTCGGCGAGCTCCTCGATGTCGAGCTGCGGGCGGGCGGCCAGCTCGGCGACCTTGCGCTCGAGCGCCAGCCGGGCCACCTTGGCCTTGTTGGGCTCGGTCCGGCTGGCGCCGTTGACCGTCCGGTAGGTGATCTCGTCGAGGTCCGCGTAGACCCCCATCGCCCGGAAGTTCGCGCTGGTCAGGGCGTTGCGGTCGTTGTCGCTGAACATGTCGTCCTCCTGCTCGTCGACCGCGGCCTTGACGACCGCGATCAGGTGGTCCCACGGGAAGTTCGGTCCCGGGTCGGTGTGTGTGGTGCCGCCGAAGGCGCGGCGCATGTCGTCGTGGCCGTAGAAGGCCTTGATCTTCGGGTTGTCACGCATCTCGGCGACCGTCGCCCGGCGGACCTTGAAGCCCGCGTAGTCCGGGTCGTTGCGGATGACGAACGCGAGCGTGCTGGCCAGCTTGTCCCAGGCGACCGAGTCGAGCCAGCGCTGCCGGCTGAACGAGTTCTGCCCGGTGATCTCGACCGCGATCGAGTTCTGGTTGCCTTCCGTCGACCCGGCGTGCCCGGCGCGGGCGTTCGTGTCGAGCGACTGCACGATCGAGTTCTTGTCGCAGTAGAAGTGCGCGCTGATCCCGTCGGTGCGTCGGGTGGCGAAGTCCGCCTCGTCCTCCGCCGAGGCGAGATTCGCGTTCGAGGTGTTGTGGATGGCGATGCCGAAGTGCTTCCCATCGGCATCGGTGAAACTGTTGCGTCCCTGCACGAACGGGACTCCTGGAACGCGCATTCGCCGCTCCTTCCCACGATGGACGGTGCCGTTCTGAAGGTCCGGAGCAGGTGCCCCCGAGGGAAATACCAAGATCGTGAGATTTGCACCCGGAGGTGGCGATACGGTCGGCTGATGGCGTACGTCCCGGCGGCTGACCGGTATGACTCCATGCCCTACCGGCACACCGGCCGCAGCGGCCTGCGGCTCCCGGCGGTCTCCCTCGGGCTGTGGCAGAACTTCGGCGAGAACCGCCCGTTCGAGACCCACCGCGCGATCGTGCGGCGGGCCTTCGACCGGGGCGTGACCAGCCTCGACGTGGCCAACAACTACGGGCCGCCGGTCGGCGCCGCCGAGGAGACGCTCGGCCGGATCCTGGCGACCGACCTCAGGCCCTACCGTGACGAACTCGTGGTGGCCACCAAGGCCGGCTACAACATGTGGCCCGGCCCCTACGGTGTGGACAGTTCCCGCAAGTATCTGCTCGCCAGCCTCGACCAGAGCCTGCGCCGGCTCGGCCTGGACTACGTCGACATCTTCTACTCGCACCGGTTCGACGCCGGCACCCCGATCGACGAGACGATGCGCGCGCTCGACACCGCCGTCCGCCAGGGCAAGGCGCTCTACGTGGGCATCTCGTCCTACTCCGCGGCGCACACCTTCGAGGCGGCCCGGCTGGCCCGCGAGTTGGGCACGCCGCTGCTCGTACATCAGGCAAGTTATTCGATGTTCAATCGATGGATCGAACGTGACCTGCTCGGCGTGCTCGACCAGGAAGGGATGGGCTGCGTCGCGTTCTCGCCGCTGGCGCAGGGGATGCTGACCGACCACTACCTGCACGGCGTGCCGACCGCCTCGCGCGCGGCCCGGCACGGTTCGCTGCCGGCGGAGTGGCTGACCGACGAAAACCTCGCGAAGGTACGCGCACTGCGCGACATCGCCGCCCGCCGGGGCCAGACGCTGCCCCAGTTGGCCGTCGCGTGGACCCGCCGCGACCCGCGGATCACCTCCACCCTGCTCGGCGCGAGCAGCGTCACCCAACTCGACGACACGCTCGGGGCGCTCGACAACACCGGCTTCGACGACGCGGAACTGGCCGAGATCGACCGCTACGCCACCGACTCCGGCATCAACATGTGGGCGGCCTCCAGCGAGGCCTGACCCTTGGGAGGGAACGCCATGACCGACCGACCACCACTGCCGCCGTTCGACCGGGCCAGCGCGCTGGTCAAGGTGCAGGCCGCGGAGGACGCGTGGAACACCCGCGATCCGGAGCGCGCCTCGCTCGCCTACACAGTGGACTCGGTGTGGCGCAACCGCGACCAGTTCCTGGTCG
Organism: Asanoa ferruginea; assembly: GCF_003387075.1. Classification (NCBI taxonomy): domain Bacteria; kingdom Bacillati; phylum Actinomycetota; class Actinomycetes; order Micromonosporales; family Micromonosporaceae; genus Asanoa; species Asanoa ferruginea. Next base: position 6,552,363 of record NZ_QUMQ01000001.1, on the reverse strand, counting down.
GCCGCCCGGCGATCGTCGCGTTCCTGACCGACAAGTGGTCCCATGAGCTGGATTACGCGCTGCGCAAGAACCTGTGGTCGTTCACCGACGACCGGATCGCGGTGCGCTTCCAATACGAGTCGCACGACCCGAGCGGCCAATGGTGGCGCAGCTATGGCAACGAGCTGTGGGAGTTCGACGAGCACGGCCTGATGCGCCGGCGCGAGGCGAGCATCAACGACGTGCGGATCGACGAGTCCGACCGGCGCATCCACGGCCCGCGCCCGAAGGGCGAGCACGAACCCGACCTGCCGACGCAGTGAGTTGACTTCAAGCAAGGTTGAGGTCGAAGACTGGCGGGCATGCGTGCTGCGGCGTTCAGCTCCCCCGGCGGTCCCGAGGTGCTCCACCTGATGACCCTGCCCGACCCGGTGGCGGCGCCTGGTCAGGTTCTGGTCCGCGTGCGCGCGGCGGGCGTGCAGCCCTACGACTGCGCGGTCCGCGCGGGCTAGCTGCCGGCCGGCGTGCCGCCGACGTTGCCGCGCATCCCGGGCAACGAGTTCGCCGGCGTGGTCGAAGACGTCGGCCCCGGTGTCGACGGCATTGCGAAGGGCGCCGAGGTGCTCGGGTTCGGCCAGTTGGGCGCCTACGCCGAACTGCTCGCGGTCGCGGCCGACCAGGTCGTCGCCAAACCGTCCACGATGCCCTGGACGGTCGCCGGCGGTTTCTCGGCGGGAGCGCAGACCGCGCACATCGCGCTGGCCGAGTTGGCACCGGCGGCCGGCGAGACGCTGCTGATCCACGGCGCCGCGGGCGCGGTCGGCACGGTGGCCGTGCGGCTCGCCCTCGCTGCCGGCGCGACCGTCATCGCCACCGCCCGGCCCGAGAACCATCCCTACCTGCGGGCGCTCGGCGCGATGCCGGTCGCCTACGGCGAAGGCCTCGCGAACCGGGTGCGGGCGGCCGCGCCGGGCGGCGTCGATGCCGCGCTCGACGGTGCCGGTGGTGCCGCCCTCGACGTCTCGCTCGACCTGGTTGCCGACCGGCGCCGGATCCTGACACTGGTCGACCACGACCGCGCCGACGAACTCGGCATCCGGGTGACACCGGCGCTGCGCTCGGCCGAGCGCCTGGCGTCGCTGGTCGACCGCTACCTCGACGGCACGCTGCGCATCCACGTGCGCCGCACCTATCCGCTCGCCGCGGCCGCCGACGCGCACCGCGAGGTGGAGACCGGCCACGGGCGTGGCAAGGTCGTCATCGTGGTCTAGCGTGCGGGGGCATGATCGGACGGTTGCACCACACGATCCTCGACTGCCCCGACCCGGCGGCGCTGGCCCGGTTCTACAGCGAGCTGCTCGGTCTGCCCATCACGTACCGTGATGACGATTTCGCGGTTGTCTCGACCTCCGACCGGGCCTCCGGCCTGGCCTTCCAGCGCGCCCCGGACCATCGGCCGCCGACCTGGCCCGACCCGGCGGTCCCGCAGCAGATCCATCTCGACGTGATGGTCGACGACCGGGCCGCCGCCGGCGCCGCCGTCCTGAAACTGGGCGCCACCAAGCTCGACGGCGAGGGCGTCTACGCCGACCCGGCCGGGCATCCGTTCTGCCTGATCCCACTCCCGAGCTGGGCCGATCCGGTGTGTGCTGAAATCGGATGATGCAGCTCGACGAGCTCCGCACCCTGCTGGCGCGGCACGCCCGGCCCGACTTCGGCACCGCCATCGACGGCGTGCTGATCTCGAAGGTCGACCGGGCGCTGCCGCCGTCGCCAGCGATGTCGGGCACGGTGCTCGCGGTGATCGCGCAGGGAGCGAAACGCCTGGCCCTCGGCGACCGGGTGTACGAGTATCGCGCCGGCCAGTATCTCGTCGCCTCGGTCGACCTGCCGGTCACCGGCCACTTCACCGAGGTCAGCCGGGAACGGCCGGCGCTCGGCTTCGGGCTGACCCTGCGCCCGGACGCCGTCGCCGAACTGCTGCTCAGTGCGGGGCCCGGCGCGACGGCCGCCACGCCGCCCGGTATCGCGGTCAGCGACGCGCCGGCCGAGTTGCTCGACGCGGTGATCCGGCTGCTCCGCCTGCTCGACCAGCCGCGCGACCGGGCGGTGCTGGCACCCATGGTGATCCGCGAGATCCTGTGGCGGCTGATCAACGGCGAGCAGGGCGACGTCGTACGCCAACTCGGTGTCGCCGACAGCAACCTGCGGCACGTGGCGCGCGCCGTGCGGTGGATCCGCGACAACTACGCCCAGCCGTTCCGGGTCGAAGACGTGGCGCGGCTCGCCGGGATGAGCGTGTCGGCGTTCCACCGCAACTTCCAGGCGGTCACCGCGATGAGCCCGATCCAGTTCCAGAAGCAGATCCGGTTGCAGGAGGCCCGGCTGCTGCTCGCCACCCGGCCCACCGACATCGCCGGCGTCGGGCTGCGGGTCGGCTATGACAGCCCGTCACAGTTCAGCCGGGAGTATCGCCGGCAGTTCGGCGCCCCGCCGAGCGAAGACCTCGCCCGCCTGCGCCCCGCGCTGCCGTAGATAAGCAGGATCGTGCAAGCCCCCGCGCGGATCTGTCTACCCCGCCCGGCGGGCCCGGCGTTCGATTGACGCATGGCACTTGACCAGTATGTGACCCTCGGCCGATCCGGCCTCCGCGTCAGCCCGTTCGCGCTCGGCGCGATGACCTTCGGCGACGATCCCGGCGGTGCCGGCTGCAGTGTCGCGGAGTCCGAGAAGATCCTGGCCACCTACCTGGAGCAGGGCGGCAACTTCGTCGACACCGCCAACTTCTACACCAACGGCCACTCGGAGAAGATCCTCGGCGACTACTTCGCCGCCCGGCCGGGCCTGCGCGACCGCGTGGTGCTCGCGTCGAAGTTCTTCGGCAACATGTTCCCCGGCGACCCCAACGGCGGCGGCGCCGGCCGTGGCTCGATCATCGCCCAGCTCGACGAGAGCCTGCGCCGGCTCCAGACCGACCACCTCGACCTCTACTGGCTGCACAACTGGGACCGGCACACCCCGATCGAAGAGACGCTGCGTACGCTCGACGATCTGGTCCGGGCAGGCAAGATCCGTCATGTCGGCTTCTCCAACACGCCCGCCTGGCTCACCGCACAGGCCCAGACCATGGCCCAGCTCAAGGGCTGGACCCCGCTGATCGCGTTGCAGGTCGAGTATTCGCTGCTGGCCCGCACCGTCGAGGGCGAGTTGGCGCCGCTGGCGCTCGACCAGGGCATGGCGCTGGTGCCGTGGAGCCCGCTGAAGAACGGCTTCCTGTCCGGGAAATACCGGCGCGGCACATCGGTCACCGACTCCGCCCGCACGGCCTTCGTCGGTGGGCCGACCGAGGCCGACTACGAGGTCATCGAGGCCGTCGCCACGATCGCCGAGTCGCTCGGGACCACCGCGGCGGCGGTGTCGCTGGCCTGGCTGCGCGCCCGCGCCGGCACTGTCGTGCCGATCGTCGGCGCGCGCCGGGTGGCACACCTGGAGAGCAACCTCGCGGGCCTTTCGGTCACGCTGACCCCCGACCAGCTCCGCACGCTGGACGAGATCTCCGCGCCGACGCTGAACTACCCGGCCCCGATGCACGGCGCGCAACGGGCGATGCTCCAGTTCGCCGGCACGACCGTCGACGGCGAAGAGTCCGCCGTGTATCCGCCACTGGTGCAGAGCAGCGTTCGCTACTGAGCGGGCTTGATGATGCCGCGCGCGACGAACTCGACGGTCAGCGCCGCGGCGATCATCTCGACCGCAAGCAGGCCGACGAGCACGAGTAGCTGGGCGGCGCCGGCCGCGATCGGGCTGGCGCCGCCGAGCAGCACGCCGACGAACGCGCCGGGCAGCGTCACCAGGCCGACCGTGCGGGTCTGGTCGAGGGCCGGGACGAGCGCTTCGGCGGCGCTCGTCCGGCACAGTTCCAGCGCGGCGTCGCGGTCGGCGAAGCCGAGGGCCAGCGCCGCCTCGTACTCGCCGTGCCGGGTCCGCAGCGTCTCCAGCGCTCGCCGGCCGGCGAGCGAGGTCGCGGTCATCGCACCGCCGATCAGGATGCCGGCGATCGGCACCACGGCGGTCGGCGTGCGCGGGACGGTCCCGGTGGCCAGCACGAGCGCGAGCACGGGCACGACGCCGCCGAGGATGGGCAGCGCGATCACCGGCGAGCGCCGCCCGACCCGGCCGCCGGAGGTGAACGCCGCGATCGTCAGCATCGAGGTGACGAAGACCGCGGTCAGCCCCCACGAGCGCAGCACCGCGACGATGAGCAGCGAGATCGCGGCGAGCTGCACGAGCGCGCGGATGCTCGCGACGACCAATGCCCGGGAGATCTCCAGCCGGGCCACGCCGGCGACCGCGGCCGCGATGACAACCAGGATCACCAACACGATGGCGTACGCGATGGAAGGGGTGATCGTGGCCTGGGAAGACATGTGGCGGTCAAGCTACCCGCTCCGGCCGGGCCAGGAAAAGAGGATGACCGCTGGCGACGCGGTCGGTTAGCTTCGGCGGCATGGAACCACTCGACGAGGGCGCGATCCGCGGCTCCTTCGTGAACTGCAGCAAGGGCGAGGCCAGCCGCATCAAGCTCCCCGCCGGCTTCACCGACGGCGGCGTGCCCTGGGCCGACCTCGACTTTCTCGGCTGGACCGACCCCGGCGCCCCACAGCGGGCGCTGCTGGTCGTGCCCGGCGCCGACGGCCCCACCGGCATCGTGCTGCGCCGCCCGGAGGTGCGCCGGATCAGCGCGATGCGGTCGAGCATGTGCAGCGTCTGCCTGACCGACCACGCCGCGTCGGGCGTGGCGCTCTTCGTGGCGCCGCTGGCCGGGCCGGAGGGCCGCAAAGGCAACACGATCGGCGAATACATGTGCGCCGACCTGGCCTGCTCGCTCTACCTGCGCGGCAAGCGCCAGCCGAAGCTGCGCCTCGTCCGGCGCGACGAGACCCTAAGCCTGGAAGAGCGGATCGACCGGGCGATGACCAAGCTGGCGGCGTTCACGGATCGTGTCGCCGCCAGCCACTAGACCGGTCAGATCTGGTTGCGGCCGCCATCGACGAAGAGTTCGATGCCGGTGATGAAGGTGCTCTGGTCCGAGGCGAGGAACAGGGCCGCGCTGGCCACCTCGTCGGGGCGGCCGATCCGGCCCATCGGGATCGTGCTCGCCATGTAGGTCTTGAGCTGGTCGGCCTGATCCTGGCTCGGGACGAGACCGTCGATGCCGGGGGTGTCGATGGTGCCCGGGCTGATGGCGTTGACCCGGATCGACCGGCCCTTGAGCTCCGCGGCCCAGGTGCGGGCGAAGGAGCGCACGGCCGCCTTGGAGGCCGCGTAGACGCCGAACGCCTCGTTGCCGAGCGTGCCGGCGTTCGACGACTGGAGGATGACCGACGCGCCGTCGTTGAGCAGCGGCAGCGCCTTCTGCACCGTGAACAGCATCCCCTTGGTGTTGCCGCCGAACGTCTGGTCGAAGTGCTTCTCGGTGACCTGCTCGAGCGTGGAGAACTCACCGCCGCCGGCGTTGGCGAACAGCACGTCGATGCGCCGGTTCTGGTTGGCCACCGTCGCGTAGAGCCGGTCCAGGTCGGCCAGGTCGGCGACGTCGCCGCGTACCCCGGTCGCGTTGGGCCCGATCTTGGCCACGGCGGCGTCGAGCGCGTCCTGGCGCCGGCCGGTGACGTAGACGTGCGCCCCTTCCGCGGCGAACCGCTCCGCCGTGGCCAGGCCGATCCCGCTGGTGCCGCCGGTCACGACCGCGGTCTTGCCATCAAGCTGCCCCATGGTGGGTGCTCCCTCATGTCTGCGTTGTTTTTTAGCGTGCACTAAAAAACTAGGCCGGCCGAAGGCTGGTGTCGAGTGGATGTGACGCGCGCGACGGCTCCTGCGGATCAGGTGGTTGCCGGCGCCGGCCAGACGGTCATGGCCGTATCGACGATCTGGTGCAGTTGCTCCCGGGTCGCGCCGCCGGCCGCCTGGACCGCGACGCCCTGGTAGATGGTCGTGAAGTAGCGCGCGAGGCCCTCGGGATCGCTGCCGGCCGGGAGTTCCCCGTCGGCGGCGGCCCGCTCCAACCGCGCCCGCAGGGCCGCCTCGCCGGCCGCCCGCCGCGCGGTCAACTCGGCTCGCGCGGCCTCCGCACCGGGCGAGCAGGCCAGGGCGCCCTGGACAGTGATGCAGCCGCGCGGATGATCAGGATCCGTCGTCGCGTCGGCGGCGCCGTGCAGCAGGCTTTCCACCGCGCCCCGCGCCGTCGGCTGATCGAAAGCCGCACGGATATAGCGGGCGGGCCCGTCGGCATAGCGGTCGAGCACCTTGCTGAACAGTTGCTCCTTGTTGCCAAAGGCGTTGTAGAGACTGGGCGCGTTGTTGATGCCCATGGCCTTGGTGAGGTCGGAGATGGCGGTGCCCTCGTAGCCCTGCCGCCAGAACACCTCCAGCGCCTGGTCAAGGGCCCGGTCACTGTCAAAGGCGCGCGGCCGTCCTCCTGCCATGATCGCCCTCCTCATTTATTAGGCATCACTAAAATACCTCGGCCCCGCGCCATCGGCCGGGGCTGGCCGTGACGGCTCGATCACACGAGGCGACTGCCACCCCGGGCCTGGCCGCCTGGCTCGGGGCCGCGCTGGTGACGGCGAGGACGAGCCAGCCGACCGGGTAGCCCACGAAGAGCATGTCGGAGTCGGCGGAGTTGACCGCGACATCGCCGGCCAGCGCGGTGAGCCGGCCGGCGATCGGCGCGATCGCGATGGTGAGGTGAGCGCCGGATAGACCGCGATCAACGCCCTGCCGGTCAACTTTCATGAGCGGAAAGCTAGACGGGGCATACGACGAAAACCGCGAGGTGCCGTGGCTAGCATGGGTTTGATCGACACCCGACCCGAGACGGAGCCGACCATGGCCGAGCAAACGCCGCCGGCACCCATCGCGGCCATGATCGAGGCGACCAACGCCGCCGACTCGGCCGCTTTCGTCGCGGCGTTCACCGACGACGCCTACGTCCGTGACGGCAGCCGCGAGTTCACCGGCCACAATGGAGTCGCCGACTGGGACCGCACCGACAACATCGGTGTCGGCATGCAATTCGAGGTGCTCTCGACCGAGCCAGCCGGCGACGACGCCTACGTGGTCACCATCCGCGCGACCAGCAGACGCTTCAACGGCACCGGCCCGATGCGCGTCACCCTGCGCGACGGCCTGATCTCCCGCCTCGAAATCGGCTGACCGGCGGGTTACAGCACGTAGCGCGCCACAAGCTGGCCGAGCTCCCGGATGTCGGCGCTCCCCTTGAACTCGAGGCGCACCTTGCCGAGCCCGCTGAACCACAGGTCTAGCTCTGCGTCGAGATCGAACGTGCCCGCGGTCTCAATCGAAAAGGCCTGAATCTTGCTGTACGGAAGCGAAGTGAAGTCGCGCTTCTTTCCGGTGATCCCCTGGACGTTGACGGCGATCAGCCGCTTGTCGGTGAACACGACGAAGTCGCGCATCGCCTTGAAGCACGACACCAGGCGCTCCTCCGGGATCAGGAGGGGCGCCACCAGCGGCCCGAGGTCCTCGAGCCGGGCTGGGTTGAGCTTGAAGACAGAACCATTGGAAAAGTCGATCATGGGCCCGAAGTCTAGTGAGGGCCGCTGATCCCGCCAGCTACGTTCGTTCAGCCCGTGCTGACCGATCAGTGACGCCTGTCGACCCCGTAGGCCACCGCGGGCTCACCCCACCGAGGCCAGTGGGAGCTTGTTCCACGTCTTGCCGTCGTCGGTGGAGACCCAGAGGCCCACCTCCGGATTGAGGCTGGTGGCCACGTAGCCGCCAGGAACGGCAAGTACGTGCGCGCGCGGCCCCACGCCCGCCCAGCTCGCGGTCGTCCGGCGACCGTCGGTGGTCCGGGTCAGCCCGTTGTTCATCGAGATGAACGCGCTGCCGTCGGCCAGGCCGAAGATGCCCTCGTCCGGGAAATCCAGGAAGTTGAACGTGATGTCGTGGCCGCCGTTCCAGGTCATTCCGCCGTCATCGCTGCGGTAGAGGCGCAGGTCGTCGGCCGCCCTGCCGCTGTAGAGCGCGTAGGCCCGCTTCCCGTCGGCGACCGCGACACTGCGGAAGACGGCGTCCTTCGGCAGCTTGCGGACACTCCAGGTGCGCCCGCCGTCCCGGCTGACGGCCAGCGACTTGCCGATCCACTTCGGCTTGTCGGGCCGGGACGTCGGCTCGGAACCGGTGTATCCGAAGATCCACCTCTCCCCCACCTCCGGCGCCACGCCAAGCACACTCGCCTGCATGATCGGCAATGCCACGCTGGCGAGGTCGCCGGTGGCCGGATCGACGGCGACCAGCCGATCCTCGTCGACGCCCACCGAGACGGCGTCGGCCGGCAGTTCCTCGACCGGGGTGACGGTCGCCGCTCGCCACGTACGCCCGGCATCGGTGCTCGTGAAATAGCCCGTCGCGGTGGCCGGCCGGCTGACCGTCGTGACCACCGTTTCGCCCGCCGCAGCCGTGAGGAACCGTGCCGAGTTGATCCCGCCGCCCGGCATCTCCGACGTCGTCCACGTCGCGCCCCGGTCGGCGCTGGCCGCCACCTTGTCGACGCACGCGCTACGGCAGTCGCGGATCGGCAGATAGAGATGGTCGAGGTCGCCCGCTACCGCGTAGCTCGTCACGGAGACCGCGGGGATCGGGCTCCCACCGGGCTTGGGGTTCTCGGCGGCGTGCCGCAGCACATAGGCGCTGCCCGACGGTGCCGGTGCCGGAGTGGGGCCCGGACCGCCGTCGCCGGCGAAGCCGCCGCCGGTCGCGATGCCGCCGCCCGCCGCCACGACCGCCACCACCGCGGCCGCGCCGAACGCGCGCAGAAACCGGCGCCGGCGCGCGGCCTTGGCGACCACGTCGGCCCAGTCGGGTCGGAACGCCTGGCCGGCCGCCTCGGCCAGTCCGGCGAAGTCTGGTTCACGCATTGGTCGCCTCCTTGTCGCCGAGGTCCGTCGCGAGGGCGCGCCGCCCCCGCAGCAGGCGGGTCTTGACCGCCTCCACGCTGCAGCCGAGCGTCGCGGCCACCTCCGCGACCGGCAGGTCGGCGATGTAGTGCAGCACCACCGCCTCGCGCACCACGCGTGGCAGCCGTTGCAGCGCGGCGACCAGCGCCACGTGGTCGGGCGACAGGGACGGGACCACCTCCTCGCGGGGCAACCGGCCGGCCTTCGCCAACCGGTCGAACAGGACTCTTCGCCTGTGTCGCGAGCGCGCCACGTTCATCGCCACCGTCCGCAGCCACGCCTCGGGGCTCGCCACCCCGCGCAGCAGCGACGGGCGCGCGAGCGCCCGCGCGAACGCCTCGTGCACCGCATCCTGCGCCTCGGCATAGTCGCCGGTCAGCCCGTAGAGCTGGGCCGTCAGCCGGCGTGCCGTGACGCGGTAGATCTCGTGCAGGTCGACTTCGCCGTCCACCGTCACCTCCGTCATCACCGAGTTAGACCTGCGAGTGCCGGCGGAGGTGACATCGGGAGTGTGGCGAGGGTGGTCACGGTCCGGAAAGGGATAAAATGGACCGCATGCCGACACCAGCGCTGGCCGGACAGACCGTAGTGCTCATCGGCGGCAGCGCCGGCATCGGCCTGGAGACCGGCCGGCTCGCCCGCGCCGAAGGCGCCGACGTCATCCTCACCGGCCGCAACCAGGACCGGCTCGACCAGGCGGCGCGCGACATCGGCGCGCTGCGCACCGCGGCGTTCGACGCGACCGACGCGGCCGCCCTCGCGGGGTTCTTCCAGGACGTGCCGGGACCGATCGACCACGTGCTGATCACCGCCGGTGGCCCGCGCTACGGCCCGCTGCTCGAGATGGACCCGGCGGAGGTGGCCCTCGCGGTCAGCGACCACATCGTGCTGGCGCTCGGCGTCGCCCGCAACGCGGCGAGCCGGATGCGACCCGGTGGCACCCTGCTCCTGATGGGCGGCACCGGCGGCCGGCGGATCGCCCGCGGCCTGGGGATCGTCTCGGCCGGCACCGCGGCACTCCCGCCGTTCATCGCCTCCCTGGCACTCGAGATCGCGCCGGTGCGGGCCAACCTGATCGCGGCCGGCTTCGTCGACACCCCGCTGTCGGCCCGGCTGCTCGGCGACGACCTCGACGCGCGCCGCGAGGAACTGCGCACCACCAACCCGATCGGCCGGGTCGTGACAGCGCAAGACGTCGCGGCGCTCGCGGTGCACATCATGACCAACACCGCATTGACCGGCGCGACGTACGACATCGACGGCGGGCAGCAGTTCGTCCAATAAGGACGGCGGCTAGTCGATGGCCGCCCCGATGTTCGCTGCGACGGGTGCCGGAAGCGGGTAAACGCGCTCGACCGGCAGCAGCGCGCGGGCAGCGGTGTCGTCGCCGGCGCGCAGCAGTTCCCTGATCGCGCGTGCCGTGCCGGTCACCTCGGTGATGCCGGTGATCCATTCGTCGACGTACCGGGCCGCGGCGACACCGGTCAGCCCTACCTGGAGTGACCGGTGCGGCAGCGGCTTGAGGGAGAGCGAGCGTTCCGGGTCCCACTGCACCCGCACCGGGCTGGCCTTGAGCTGCCGCGACCAGTCCCCGCTGGACGGGTAGCGGTCCCGGTCGAAGTGGCTCAGGCAGGCGTTCGCCAGCGCCCACTCGAACCCGGTCCTGGTGATCTCGATCGCCAGCACATTTTCCTGGCCGGGCTTGGTGGCCACCCGCAGCGATACATCATCCACAGGAACGACGGCTTGATCCACGTCATCCGGTCGCGACTGAACGGCGGGACGAAGCCGCCGTGTGCCAGGGCCGGCAGCGCGATCGCGGATGAGTAGGCCTGATAGACGGTCACAGTGTCCGCGGTGAACCGAGCGCGGACCTCGTTCATATGGCCGGCCGCCGGGCGAACAGGATCCCCGGGTCGATGCCGGGCAGTGCCTCGTCGATGACCGTGAAGCCCGCGTCGCGCAGCCAGCCGGCGACCTGGTCGGGTTGGCGGCGGTGGACGTACACCTTCATCGGGTGTCCGCCGTAGCCCTCGGTCTTGAGGCGCGACCCGGTGCCGGCGTGGAACCCGACCAGCAACGGCCCGCCCGGCCGCAGCACGCGCCGGAACTCCGCGAAGATGGTCGGCACCGCGTCGTCCGGGACGTGCACCAGCGACCAGAACGCCAGCAGCCCGCTCACCGACGCGTCGGCGAGGTCGAGCGCGGTCATCGAGCCGACCGAGAACCGCAGGTGCGGGTGGTCGCGCCTGGCCACGTCGACCATTCCCGGCGAGAGGTCGACGCCGAACCCGTCGACGCCGAGCGCGTGCAGGTGTGCGGTCACGTGGCCGGGGCCGCAGCCCGCGTCGAGCACCGGGCCGCCGCCCGCGTCGTGGACCAGGTCGGCGAATCGCGCCAGCGCCGCCCGCAACTCCGGCGCGCCCTCGATCGAGTCGACCATCGTCGCCGCGTAGCTGAGCGCCACGGTGTCGTAGGAGGTTCGGGTGTCCGCCAGCCAGTCGTCCGCAGTCACGACGGGACACCCTAGCCCGGCTCCACGATCTCCGACTCCCCCGGGACGCCTCGATCGACGATGCCCGGCCGGCCCGACACGCGGTAGGACCGGAACTCCATCGGCAACCCGCGGGCGGCGAAGGGGTCGAGCCCGTCCATCGCCTGGAGGTGCAGGTGTGGCTGGGTCGAGTTGCCGGAGTTGCCGCACAGCCCCACCTCCTGGCCGGCCACCACCGCGTCGCCCACCCGCACCCGGACAGAACCGGCCCGCAGGTGTGCGAGCACGACATAGCCGCCCTCGACCGCGAGGATCACGTGGTTGCCGGCGATCGCCGCCGCGCCGCCCCCGGCCCGGGACGCCTGGGTCAGCGCGTAGCCCGCCAGCGCCAACGGTGAACGGCGTGCCTCGTGGTCGGGGGCGCCGGAATGCACCGCCGCCACGGTGCCGGCGGCCGGCGCGAGGATCGGCAGGCCGAAGGCGAAGAACCGGTCCGGTGGCTCGGTGGCCAGCAGCGTGCGCCAGTCGCGCGTCGGTGCCGTCCGGCCGTCTCGAACAGCGATGAAATCCATGGCGTACGTCGTCGCGAACAGGTGGGTGCCGTGGCTCGGCACCCGCCGCGCGGGACTGTTGCGCACCCGCCAGGTGCCCCGGAACGGCAGCGCGAGCAGCATCAGCCCAGGCTAGATCCCCGCCGCCACCGCCGTGCCGAGGCAGAGCAGCACGCAGCCCGTGACCAGTTGCAGGCCGCGGTGGACGGCGGGCCTCGACACCAGCGTGCGGCCGCGGTTGACGATCCAGGTGAACAGCACGTACCAGGCGCCGGTGACCAGGGCCCACAGGGCGCCGAGGGCGATGCTGGAGAGGAAGACCGGGCCGTGTGCCGACAGGAACTGCGGCAGCAGCGAGATGGCGAACACGCCGGCCTTGGGGTTGCCGAGGTTGGTGGCCAGGCCGGCGGCGAAGGCCCGCCGATAGCCGGGCGTCGCGACGGCGACGGCCACGGTGCGCCGGCGCAGCGCCAGCAGCGTGCTCACGCCCAGCGCGCCGAGCAGCACACCGCCGGCGATCCGGACGGCCGCGTACGCGTGCGGATTGGCCAGCAGCACCGCGGAGAGCCCGGCGGCCGCGGCGGTGGTCCAGATCAGCAGCCCGGTGCAGGTGCCGCCGATGCTGGCCCAGGCCCGGCGGGCGCCGCCGTCGAGGGCCTGCCGCAGGATGAGGGCCTGCCCGACGCCGGGCAGCATCGCCAGCAACCAGGTGGTGGCGATGAACGCCGGGAGGTGGATCGGCATGCCTCCAGGCTGCCGAACCGACGCCGCTTCAGGGAAGTAAATGTTCACCGGCTCAGGCTTAAGCTCTTTTAATGCTGATGGAGCCCGGGCAGTTGCGCCTCCTCGCCCTGATCGAGCGGCACGGTTCGCTCGCGGCCGCCGCGACCGCGCTGGGCGTCACCGCGGCGGCGGTGACCCAGCAGGTGGCCCGGGCCGAACGGGCCTGCGGCGCGCCGCTGGTCCGGCGTGGCCCGCGAGGTGCCTCGCTGACGGTGGCCGGGGCCCTGCTCGCGACGCACGGGCACGGGATCGACCGGCACACCCGGGAGGCCGGCACCGGCCTGGCCGCGCTGCTCGGCGAGTTGTCGCTGCGGCTGCGGATCGGCGCGTTCCAGGCCGCCGCGTTGCGCCTGCTGCCGCCGGCGTTGACCGCGTTGCGGCACCGGCACGCCGACGCCGACCTGTCGGTCGTCGACATCACCTCCGATCAGGGCATGCCGGCCGTCGCGGCCGGCGAGCTCGACCTGGCCGTGATCGCCGCCTGGGACGAGCCGCCGGTGCCGCCCGAGCACGTCACGCTGCACCCGCTGCTCGCCGACCCGATGGTCGTGGTGCTGCCCGACGACCACCCACTGGCTTCGGCCGGCGGCGCGCTCGACCTGGCCCGGCTCCGCGACGAGGCGTGGGTGACGATCATCGCCGGCCATGCCGCCCGGGCCCAGTTCGACCGGGCCACCGCGGCCGCGGGCTTCACGCCGAAGGTACGGTTCCAGACCGCGTCGTACGACGTCGCACAGGCTCTGGTCGGCACCGGCATCGGCGTCGCACTGGTCTCGAGGCTGGCGCTGAGCGCGACGCCCGGCACTGTCCACCGTGAACTGACCGAGCGCGGCCTGCACCGCCGGCTCTACGCCGCGACGCTCACCGACGCCTCGCTCACGCCGCTCGTCGGCGCGTTTCTCGCGCTGCTGCACGATGTCGCCGGCGACATCACCGGAAAGGCTTGAACCGAAGGCAATATACTGAGTATCATACCCGGCATGGTGACGTCGTGAGTGTCCGGCACGCGCTGTTGGCGCTGCTCAGCGAGGGCCCGAAATATGGCCTCCAGCTCCGCGAGGAGTTCGAGGCACGCACCGGCGAGGTGTGGCCGCTCAACGTCGGGCAGGTCTACACCACGCTGCAACGGCTGGAGCGCGACGGGCTGGTGGAGTCCGACGACGACGCCGATGCCGGGCCGCAGAAGGGCTTCCGGATCACCGCCGACGGCGCCGAGGAGCTGTCCGGTTGGCTGCGCACGCCGCCCGATCTGGCCTCGCCACCGCGCGACGAGCTGGTGATCAAGATCCTGATTGCGGTCCGCCTGCCCGGCGTCGACGTGCACGAGGTGATCCAGGAACACCGCCGCTACCTGGTCGAGCTGATGCAGGAGTGGACCAGCCTCAAGGAGGAGGAGGCCGGCCTCGACATCGGCCTGGCCCTGGTGGTCGACGCCGAGCTCTTCCGGCTCGACTCGGTCGTGAAATGGCTCGACAGCGCCGACGGGCGGCTCAAGCGGGCCGCGTTCGACCCGCCCGCCACGGCGCGGGCAACACCACAGATCCGACGCCGGACGGGGGTACGCCGATGAGCGTGCTGGAGCTACGCGCAGTCTCGAAGACCTATCTGGATGGTGCCGACGAGGTGCACGCACTGTCCGACGTGGACCTGTCGGTCGAGGCCGGCCGGATGGTGGCCGTGATGGGGCCGAGCGGCTCAGGCAAGAGCACGCTGCTGACCATCGCCGGCGCGCTCGAGTCGGCCACCGCCGGCGAGGTGCTGGTGGCCGGGCACTCGCTGGCCGCGATGTCCCGTGACGACCGGGCAAGGCTGCGCCGGCGCGCGATCGGCTACGTGTTCCAGGACTTCAACCTGCTGCCCGGGCTGACGGCGGCCGAGAACGTGGCGATGCCGCTGGAGCTCGACGGCATGCGGGCCGGGAAGGCCCGCGCCGTCGCGCTGCGCACGCTGGCCGACGTCGACCTCGCCGACCGGGCGTCCCGCTTCCCCGATCAGCTCTCCGGAGGCGAACGGCAACGGGTCGCGATCGCCCGGAGCATCGTCGGTGACCGCAAGCTGCTGCTCGCCGACGAGCCCACCGGCGCCCTCGACTCCACCAACGGTGAGGCCGTGATGCGGCTGATCCTGGCGGCCTGCAAGCGCGGCCTGGCCGCGGTCGTGGTCACCCACGACGCGCAGCTCGCCTCGTGGGCCGACCGCGTCGTGTTCATCCGCGACGGCCGGGTGGTCGACCGCACCGCTCCCCGGCCCGGTCCGGACTCGCTCCTCGCCGGCAAGCCCACCCGATGACGACCCCGGACCACGGCGGGATGGCGGCGCGGCGGGCGGTGCTGCGCTGGGGATGGCGGCTGTTCCGCCGCGAGTGGCGCCAACAGGCCCTGCTGCTGGCACTGCTGCTGGTCGCCGTCGCGGCGACGACCGCGGGCCTCGGCGCCGCGACGACCGCGGAGGGTTCGCTGGCGGCGCGCTTCGGCAGTGCCAACTACCTGTTGACCCTGAGCGGCACCGGCGCGCAACTCGACGCCGGCGCCGCGGCTCTGCGCGCCGCATTCGGCACGGCCGAGGTGATCGCGCACCAGACGATCCCGGTGCCCGGCTCGGCCAGCGGCATCGATCTGCGCGCGCAGGACCCGGCCGGGCCCTACGGCAAGGCCATGCTGCGGCTGACCGCCGGCCGCTACCCGGCCGGCCCGGGCGAGATCGCGGTCACCGACCGGGTCGCCGCCACCTTCCACCTCCGCGTCGGCGGCACCTGGGAGCGCGCCGGCCGGCGGGACAGCGTGGTCGGGCTGGTCGAGAACCCGCTCGACCTGCGCGACCGCTTCGCCCTCGTCGCGCCGGGACAGGCCGGCCCGGCCGACCAGGTGACGGTGCTGGTCCGGGCGACCCCGGCCGAGTTCGCGGCGAAAGACCTGCCGGACGGGACGTCGGTCGAGATCCGCGGCACGCAGGGCGACAGCGCCGCCGTCACCGTGCTCCTGCTGGCCACGATCGGGCTGCTGTTCGTCGGGTTGCTGGCCGCGGCGGGGTTCACCGTGCTGGCCCAACGCCGCATGCGTGCGCTCGGCCTGCTCGGCGCCATCGGTGCCAGCCACCGGCACGTCCGGCTGGCCCTGGTGGCCAACGGCGCCGCGACCGGCGCCGTGGGCGGCCTCGCCGGCGTCGCGGTCGGTCTCGGCGGCTGGTTCGCCTTCAGCCCGCGGCTGGAGACGCTCGTCGGGCATCGCATCGACCGGTTCGACCTGCCCTGGCCGGCGGTGTTCGCCACGGTGCTGCTGGCCGTGGTGACCGCCGTGGGCGCGGCGTGGTGGCCGGCCCGCGCCGCCGCCAGGCTGCCCGTCGTCGCGGCCCTGTCCGCCCGGCCGCTGCCGCCCCGGCCCGCGCACCGCTTCGCCGCGGTTGGCGCCGTCCTGCTGCTCGGCGGGCCTGCCCTGCTCGTCGCGGCCCAGCAGACCAGGAAACCGCTGATCGTCGGCGGCGTGCTGGCCACGTGCATCGGTCTGCTGCTGCTCGCCCCGCTCGGCGTCGCCGCACTGGGCCGGCTCGCCCGCCTGGCTCCCCTCGCGCCCCGGCTGGCGCTGCGTGACCTGGCGCGCTACCGGGCCCGATCGAGCGCTGCGCTGGCCGCGATCGGGCTCGCGCTCGGCATCGCCGCCACCGTCACGCTCGCCGCGGGCGTCTCGGTGGCCCGGGCATCCGCACCGACCGGCGGCAACCTGCCGGCCGACCAGATGATCGTGTGGCTGTCCGCCGAGAGGTTCAACGCGCCGCTGGCACCGCTCACCGCCGCCCAGTTGGCCACCGCGCGCGGGCAGGTCGACGCGATCGCGACCGACCTGCACGCCGGCGCACCGCTGCCGCTGGAGGCGGCGATCAACCCGGCCGGGCCGAAGGACGGCGACGGCCGCGTGCCGCTGCAGTTGGGCAAGCCGGAGCGGGTGACGGTCAATGGACGGCAGGGCCTGCGATACACGAGCGAGCAGTCCCTGCCGTTGTTCGTCGCCACGCCGGAGGTGCTCGCCCGCTACGGGGTCGACCCCGCGACCATTCAGGCCGACACCGAGGTCATCACCTCGCGGACCGGCCTCGACGGCTACGACCTGTTCCCCCTCCCGCCATCCGCCGCACCCCCGAGGTTGCAGCAGGCGGCGCTGCCGGCCTACACGTCACTGCCCGGCACGCTGATCACCGAGGGCGCCCTGCGGTCGCGGGCGCTGGAGCCGGTCCCGATCGGCTGGTTGCTCCGCGCGCCCGGGCCGCTGACGCAGGCGCAGACCGACCGGGCCGAGCAGACGGCGCTGGCCGCGGGACTGACCGTGGAGACCCGGCCGACCGGCGCCGACGCGGCCCGGCTCGCGGACAACGCCACCGGTGCGGGCATCGCGGTCGCGCTGGCCGTACTCGCGATGACCGTCGGCCTGATCCGCTCCGAGACGGCGCGCGACCTGCGCACGCTGACCGCCACCGGCGCCCGCCGGCGCACCCGCCGATCGCTGACCGCCGCGACCGCCGGGTCACTCGCCCTGGTCGGCGCCGTCATCGGCTCGGCCGCCGCCTACCTGGCGCTGCTCGCCTGGTATCACCGCGAGGCGCACTGGCTCGGCCACGTGCCGGTGGTCGACCTGGTGGCGATCCTGGTCGGGCTGCCGGTGGTCGCCTACGCCGGCGGCTGGCTGCTCGCGGGCAAGGAACCGCCCACACTCAGCCGCCAGCCGCTCGACTAGAGACAGTTGGGGAACTCGGCGCCGACCAGGTTGCAGTTGGTGCCCTTCACCAGGTGGCCGGCCCGGTCGAAGTAGCGCAGGTTCCACGTCGGGCCGGTGACGTCGCGCAGCACCGCGTAGCCGAACTGGGAGTGGGTGATGAGGTGTCCGACCGGCTGGCCGTCGACGTTCTTGCCGATCAGGCTGGCGTCGGTCCAGGTTTTCGGTAGGAGCTCGGTGCCCGACGAACCCACCGTGATCTGCGGCGGGCGGTGCGGGGAGACGAGCCCACCGAAGTCGAGCATCTGGTAGATGTGGACGTGGCCCGACAGCACGAGCCTGATCTGCGAACTGAGTTGCCCGGCGGTGGTCGCCGTCACGGCCGCCGCGAGCCGCTGGTCGAGCCACTCAGGATTGCCGCCGGCGGTCACGTCGTCGATGGTCCAAATAGGATCGTGGGTGAGCAGGAAGTCGTCGCCCGAGCCCACGAGCGTGTTGTTGATGTGGTTGAACTGCGTCGTGGCAACGGTTTGCACCTGCGGCACGCCGCAGTTCGGGTTCGCGCCGTCGGAGGCACACGAGGTGTCCATCACCAACAGCCCGAGGCTGCCCGCCGCGACGCGGATCGGCGGGCTGAAGTTGACGCAGGGCGACACGCTCGGCTCGTTGGCCTGGTAGCGGAACCACACCGCGCCGTTGCGGTCGCAGGTCTCGTGGTTGCCGCGCACGAACACGAAGGGTGCCGCGGCAAAGAGGCGTTCCGCCGGCTCGAAGAGGTCGGCGACCAGACAGCCCCAGGTGCGCTCGTTCGTGCTCTGGTCGCCGCAGTATTGGGTGGGCTCGTCGCCGGGCCGGGAGCGGTAGATGTAATCGCCGGTGTGCACGACCAGGTCGGGCGTGTCCGGCCTTCTCGCGGCACTCCTGGCGACCTGCGGGAACGGCCAGCTCTTCACCTTGTCGCAGTCCTGCGGTTTGCCGCCCGAGGGGATCCGGCAGCCGGTGTCACCGATCACGGCGATGTTTCCGGGCCGCTGCCCCGCTCCCCAGGTCGGCAATGGCACGACTCCGCTGTTGTTCGGACGGATAGGTACGCCGCTGGTCTTGCTGTCGATCTGCGCCTTGGTGGCGTTCAGCGGCACCCGCCAGGTGCAGACGGTGGCGTCCGTGGGGTACTGGCTGACCACGCTCTCCACCACCATGTGGTGGCGCTCGCCTCCGGCGGGCGTGGTGATGTCGATGAACGGGCAGGTGGCGTCCGGCGTGACCAACCTGACCTGGGTGACCTGACCGGGATGCGCGGGGTCCGAGATGAGCTGGGTCCACGCCCACGCCTCCCGCGGCGCCACGCCGCCGGGGTTGCCGTAGCTGTCGCGGTCCACACTGGACCGGTCAGCGCTGGCTCCGGCCGCGACGGCGGCCACCACTACGAGACCGGCGGCGATCGCCAGCCGCACGACATTGCGACGCTTCACGTTCAGGACAACGGGCCAATGGCATTACCGGATATGCCCGATTAATCCGATTTATGCCGGCACGGCCGTCAGCAGGACCGGGGTCGCGACGCCCTGCCGGGCGCACAGGTCTCCGAGGAAGGCACCCAGCCAGCCGATCGCATCCGGCGACCACTCGGCCAGCGTCCCGTCGAACGTCACCCGACGCGTGCCGAGAAATTCGAACGGCGGCACGATCGACAGACCATGATCGGTCAACGTGTACGCGTCGCAGGCGTACACCCGCTGGTCGTAGCTGTTGATCTCGTCGCACAACCGCGCCGCCACCGCGGCAACCTCGCCACCGTCGAGGGTGACCCGGACCCTCGTTCGTGACGAAGGGTCAGTGGCGGCGAACCAGCCCGCGGCGATCAGCGCGGGCGGCGGGCGCGACCCCGGGTCCAGGGCCTCGACCGGCAGCACCACCTGGGCCGCCCGCAGCCGAAGGCGCCCGATCCCCGCGGTGGCGTCGGCCGCACACCGGAGAAACGCCTGCACCGGCAGCGGATTGCCGGCGGGCAACGGCTCGACGCCGACCTGGAACCACGCGGCCAACGGCGGTTCGGAGGCGCCGAGCGGGTGCTGCTCCCCCGCGTCGTTCATGCCCCACAGCGCGCCGTCACCGAGCCAGCCCATCGCCACCGACCGGTGGTAGAAGAGGAAGTAGGCGTCGAACTCCGGGTCGCGCCACGGGTGCGGCGTCAGGTCGCCGTAGAGCGCGGCGAAAAACGTGCCCACGGGCCGGCGTGTTCCCGGTGCAAGGCCAGGTCTGGCTTCGGTCACCCACACAGCAAAGCACCGTGCGAGCCAGGCTCGCACGGTGCTTTCCCGATCACCGTCAGGCGACGTCGTAGCGGTCGAGGTTCATGACCTTGACCCACGCGGCGACGAAGTCGCGAACGAACTTCTCCTTCGCGTCGTCGGCGGCGTAGACCTCGACCAGCGCGCGGAGCACCGAGTTGGAGCCGAAGACCAGGTCGGCGCGGGTGCCGGTCCACTTCAGCTCGCCCGTGGCGGCGTCGCGACCCTCGAAGGTCTCCTCGTCTTCCGAGGCCGACTTCCAGACGGTGCCGACGTCGACCAGGTTGACGAAGAAGTCGTTGGTCAACGCCTCCTGCTGCACCGTGAAGACGCCGTGCGGCGACTGCGCGGTGTTGGCGCCCAGCACCCGCAGGCCGCCGACCAGCACGGTCGTCTCCGGGGCGGTCAGCGTCAGCAACTGGGCGCGGTCGATCAGCAACTGCTCGGTCGGGCGGGTCCGGCCCTTGGCGAGGTGGTTGCGGAAGCCGTCGGTCGCCGGCTCGAGCACCGCGAACGACTCGATGTCGGTCTGCTCCTGCGACGCGTCGGTGCGGCCCGGGGTGAAGGGCACCTCGACCGTGAAGCCGGCGTTCTGCGCGGCCCGCTCGATCGCCGCGGAGCCCGCGAGCACGATCAGGTCGGCCAGCGAGACCTGCTTGCCGGTCGCGTTGAACCGCTCCTGGATCGCCTCCAGGGTGAGCAGCACCTTCGCGAGCTGGGCCGGGTCGTTGACCTCCCATTCCCTCTGCGGCGAGAGGCGGATCCGGGCCCCGTTGGCGCCACCGCGCTTGTCGGTGCCGCGGAACGTCGACGCCGAGGCCCAGGCGGTCGCGACCAACTCGGCCACGGACAGGCCCGAGGTCAGCACCGCGTCCTTGAGCGCGGCGACATCGGCCGCACCGACCAGATCATGGGTCACCGGGGGTACGCGGTCCTGCCAGAGCTGCGGCTCGGCCGGCACCAGCGGGCCGAGGTAGCGGTCGATCGGGCCCATGTCGCGGTGGGTCAGCTTGAACCAGGCCTTGGCGAACGCGTCGGCGAACTCCTGCGGGTTCTCGTAGAACCGGCGCGAGATCTCCTCGTAGCTCGGGTCGACGCGCAGCGCGAGGTCGGTCGTGAGCATCATCGGCGCGTGCCGCTTGGCCGGGTCGTGCGCGTCGGGCACCAGGTCGCCCGCGGCCGCGTCGGTCGGAGTCCACTGCGCCGCGCCGGCCGGGCTCTTCGTCTGCTGCCACTCGAAGCTGAACAGCGTCTCGAAGAACGTGTTGTCCCAGGTCACCGGCGTCGGCGTCCAGGCGCCCTCGAGGCCGCTGGTGATCGTGTCGGCGCCCTTGCCGGTGCCGTGGGCGTTCTTCCAGCCCAGGCCCAGCTGCTCGATCGGCGCGGCCTCCGGGTCGGCGCCGACCTTGTCGGCCGGGCCGTTGCCGTGCGCCTTGCCGAACGTGTGGCCGCCGGCGATCAGCGCCACCGTCTCCTCGTCGTTCATCGCCATCCGGCCGAACGTCTCACGGATGTCGCGGGCCGCGGCCAGGGCGTCCGGGTTGCCGTTGGGGCCCTCCGGGTTGACGTAGATCAGGCCCATCTGGACGGCGGCGAGCCCTTTGCTCAGCTTGCGGTCGCCGCTGTAGCGCTCGTCACCCAGCCAGGTGTCCTCGGTGCCCCAGTTGACCTCCTCAGGCTCCCAGACGTCTTCGCGCCCACCGGCGTACCCGAAGGTGGTGAAGCCCATCGACTCGAGCGCGCAGTTGCCGGCGAGCACGAGCAGGTCGGCCCAGGAGAGGCTCTTGCCATACTTCTTCTTGACCGGCCACAGCAGCCGCCGCGCCTTGTCCAGGTTGCCGTTGTCGGGCCAGCTGTTGAGCGGCGCGAACCGCTGCTCGCCGGAGCCGGCGCCACCGCGCCCGTCCTGGATCCGGTAGGTGCCGGCGCTGTGCCAGGCCATCCGGATGAAGAGCGGGCCGTAGTGGCCGTAGTCGGCCGGCCACCAGTCCTGCGAGGTGGTCATCACGGTGTTGATGTCGGCCTTGACGGCGTCGAGGTCGAGCGTCTTGAACGCCTCGGCGTAGTCGAACCCGTCGCCCATGGGGTCGCCGGCCTTGGGGTTCTGGTGCAGCACCGTCACGTCGAGCTGGTTGGGCCACCAGTCCCGGTTGGACCGGGCACGGCCGGCGGGACCCCTGTTGTCGCTTGCCATCGTGCTGTTCTCTCCTTGGCTTCAAAGCGCGCGGTCGTGCATCGCCCGCAAAAGTGTCGCCACTTTTCTGGAACCAGTCAAGAAAGCAAGAGCGCCGTGTCGCGCGCCGGCAGGTGACCATGATCACCAGGCCGGGGTCAGCCGGCCCGGGGCGCCCAGAGCTGATCGGCGTCGCCGGCGGCCAGACGGCCGCGGTAGACGTCGATCTTGTGGTCGATGGCCTTCAGGTTTTCGCGGAGCTCGGCGATCTTCGCGAGCACGTCCGCGCGGTGTGCGGTCATCAGGGCCAGCCGCTCGTGCTCGTTGCCGTGGCCGGCAGAGACGAGCTCGGCGTAGCGCTTGATCGCCCTGATCGGCATGCCGGTGGCCCGCAGCCGGGTGCAGACCTTGATCCAGTCGAGGTCGAGCTGGCGGTAGCGGCGCCGGCCCCCGGCCGTGCGGTCGACGGTGGTGACGACCAGGCCGGCGCGTTCGTAGTAGCGCAGCGTGTGTGCGCTGACCCCGGTGCGGCGGGCGGCCTCGGCGATGCTCAGGCCGGCCGCGGGGATCTGGCGTGACTTGACTTCGAGCACGCTCTAAATCCTAGCGTCGTGACAATGACCGCACAGACCCTGCCACGGACCGCGCCCGGCGGCCTCAGCCCGCGCCGCCGGCGGCTGGTGCTCGCCATCTGCTGCGCGAGCATCGTCGTCGTGGTGATGGACATCTCCATCGTCAACGTCGCGCTGCCCGCCATCCGCCACGACCTGCACGCCTCGCTGTCGGGTCTCCAGTGGACGGTTGACGCGTACACCCTGGTGCTGGCCAGTTTTCTGCTCCTGGCCGGATCGACCGCCGACCGGATCGGGCGGCGGCGGGTGTTCCAGGTGGGCCTCGCCGTCTTCGGCGCCGGTTCGTTGCTGTGCGGCCTGGCGCCCACCATCGGCACCCTGGTCGCCGCCCGCGCGTTGCAGGCCGTCGGCGGCACGATGCTCAACCCGGTGGCGATGGCGATCGTGGCCACTACCTACCCCGAGCGGGCCGAGCGGGCGAGGGCGATCGGCGTGTTCGGCGCGATGTCCGGCGTCGCGCTGGCGCTGGGGCCGATCCTCGGTGGCGCGCTGGTCGACGGGTTCGGCTGGCGGGCGATCTTCTGGGTCAACGTGCCGATCGTCGTCGTCGCCATCGTGGCCGCCGCGCGCTTCGTGCCGGAGTCGCGGGCCGACCGGGCGCGCCGCTTCGACCCGGTGGGGCAGGCCTTGGTGGCGGTGGTGCTGAGCGGTGTCGTCTTCTCGATCATCGAGTCCGAGCGATGGGGCTGGGGCTCGCCGGTGGTCCTCGGCCCGCTCGCCCTCGCCGTTGTGGGCGTGCTGGCCATCGGCTGGTATGAACCGCGCCGCACCGACCCGCTCCTCGAACTGCCCCTGTTCCGCAGCGTGCCGTTCAGTTCGGCGATCGTGATGGCGGTCTTCGCCCTCTGCGGCTTCAGCGCGTTCCTGTTCGTGACCACGCTCTACCTACAGAACGTACGCGGCCTGCCGGCCCTGACCGCCGGCCTCTGCCTGCTCCCGGTCGGGCTGCTGACCGTGCTGCTCAGTCCCGTCACGGGCCGATTCGTCGGTCGGCGCGGCCCCCGCGTGCCGCTGGTGGTCGCCGGTGCCGCGCTGGCGCTGGGCGGGGCGGTCTCGCTCGGGCTGGGACCGACGACAACCCTGCCGGTGGTGGTGGCGACGTTCGCGCTGTTCGGCATCGCACAGGGCACCGTGAACCCACCGATCACCAACTCGGCCGTCGCCGGCATGCCGCCCGCGATGGCTGGCCTGGCCGCCTCGGTGGCCTCGACGGGCCGCCAGACCGGCATGACGCTGGGCGTCGCGGTGGCCGGAACGATCGTGGGCTCGACCTCCACCGGGGCCGCCTTCACCACCGCCGAGCACGGCGTCTGGTGGCTGGTGGTCGCCCTCGGCGCCGGCATCCTCGTGTTGGGCCTGCTGAGCACTAGACGCGCTCGGCCAGCACAACGGTGACGCTGGCGCCGGCCTCCTTGCCGATCGCCTCGCGTACCTCGGCCTTGACCGGCAGCTTGTGGGTCCCGTCGCCCAACGCCATGAAGGAACTCTCGAACGGGTGCCCGTCGATCGTCCCGCGCACCTTCACCAGACCGCGGGTGCCGAAGAACGTGACCGACTCCGGCCAGACCACATAGGTGTGTCCGCCCTTGGCCGGGCTCTTCACCAGCGTCGCGGTGAACTGCTTGTCGAGCACCATGGCCGCTCCCGATGTCTACAGTGGATCGAGGTCGACGCGGACGGTCAGCGGGTCGGTGTCGCTCATCGCGGAGGTGCACACGCAGAGCCGGCGCGCGAGACCGCCCCGCCCGATCGTCCGCAGGCGCTCGCGCGGGTCGTCGGCGTCGACGATACGCGCGGTGCCGGCCCGCCAGGCCGCGCCGCGCCCACCGCCCACCTTGACCCGCACCCGCGGGTCGGCCAGCAGGTTGCGCACCCAGTCGGCCGCACGACCGCGCTGGGACACCAGCCAGAAGACGTCGCCGTCGAGCCCGTCGCACACCGGCGTGTAGCGGAGCCGCCCGGTGCGCCGCCCGGTCGTCTCCAGCAGCGCGTCGCCGGGGATCGGGAGCCGCGCGCGCCACGCCAGCCGGACGACCGGGTTGACCAGGCGCTGCTGCACCGTGACGGACAAACTCCGCATAGTGACCAACGCTACTCCGACCCATCCGCGGCGTCGTCGGCCTCGAAGCATTGATGTGACCGCCGGATCCGTGCTCGCCGACCGATATGTCCTCCATGAGGTCATCGGCTCCGGCGGGATGGGCCGGGTCTGGCGGGCCGAAGACCGGGTCCTGGGCCGTCCGGTCGCGATCAAGGAGATCCTGACCCCGCCGTGGCTGCCCGCCGACAGCGCCGCCGACCGCTGGCGCGACAGCCTGCGCGAGGCCCGGGCCGCCTCCCGGCTGTGCCACCCCAACGTCGTCGCGGTCCTCGATATCGTGCGCACGGACCGACCCTGGATCATCATGGAGTACGTCCCCGCGAAAGCGCTGCACGAGGTCATCGACGAGCGCGGCCCCTTCGATCCCCACGAGGCGGCCCGGATCGGCCTGGACATCCTGGCCGCGCTGGAGACCGCACACCGCGCGGGCGTGATCCACCGCGACGTGAAGCCGCAGAACGTGCTCCTGGCCGACGACGACCGGGTGGTGCTGACCGACTTCGGCCTGGCGGTCTGGGCCGACGGCGGGGTGACCGTGCCGGACCAGGTCCTCGGTTCGCCCGATTTTGTCGCCCCGGAGACGGCCCGGCACGGCGTGTCCACAGTGGAGGGCGATCTGTGGTCGCTCGGGGCGACGCTCTACACGCTCGTCGAGGGCGTCTCGCCCTACCACCGGCCCACCGTCGTGGCGACGCTGACGGCGCTCGCGGCGGGCCCGCCCGACCCGATGACCCGGGCCGGAGCCCTCGCTCCGGTCATCCTGCGACTGCTCGACCGGGACCCGCGGCAGCGCGCCGACGCGGCCGAGGCGCGGCGGCTGCTCGAGGTGGTCGCCAGCGAGGAGCCGAGGACACGACCCCGCGGTCGGGCCACCGTCATCGCATCCACCGGCGGGGAAACAGGCAAACGACCCCGCCGGTGGGCCACAGCCGCCAGCGACGGACCGGGCAAAGGACCCCGCGAGTTGGCCGCCCTCGAACCCGCAGCCAGCGACGGACCGACCAAACGGCCCCGCCGGTGGACCACCGTCGACCCCGCCTCCAGCGGCGGACCGGGCAAACAGCGCCGCTGGCGGGCCACGCTCGTCGTGGCCGCCGCGCTGAGTCTGGCGTCGGCCGGGACCGCCGCGGCGGTCGGGCAGGCCGACGAGCCGGCGCCGTCACCCGTGGCGCACGCCTGCCTGGCGCCGCAGGCGCGGGCGAGCGCCACCCCGATCGGCGGCGGGGCCGAGCCCAACGCGCTGCCGCCCGGCTGGACCTGGCACGACGACCCGACCGGCTTCACGGTGGCCGTGCCGTCGACCTGGGCGCGCTTCCCGGCCGGGGAGGCGGTCTGCTTCCGCGACCCCGGCGGGACCCGGACGCTGGCCGTCGACCGCGACGCCGCACCCGGACCGGAGCAGGCCCGACGGGTCATCGTCACCGGAACCGCGCTCTCCTGGTTCACCGACGACGCCGCCTGGGCGGGTGACGAACCGCTGTTCAGGCTGGCGGTCAGCAGCTACCGGGACAACAGCTGACCAAGGCGAGGTCTATGTGCCGCCTGGCCGGGGTATGTACCTCTCCGACGCGGATACGAGGTGAGCCGGTGAGCGAGGACAAGGAGCCGGCCCCCGCGCGCCCGCTGGCCGCCGACTTCACCGCCGGCACCGTGTCTGGCCTGCGTAAAGCCCTCGCCGCCCACCTGCATGCCCAGGGGCTGACGGGCGACCGTTTCGATGATTTCGTCACCGCTGTCAACGAGCTCGCCATCAACGCGGTCGAGCACGGCGGCGGCACCGGGCATCTCGATCTCGAGGTCGACCGGGTCAGGTTGACCTGCCACGTCACCGACCATGGGGGCGCCACCACGCCGCCGCAGGTGCGCAAGCCCGACCCGCACGTGCCCGGTGGCCGCGGCCTCTGGCTCGCCGCCGCCCTCACCGACTCCCTCGACCTCGCCACCCACGTCGACGGCATCACCGCGACGGTGACGATCCGGCTACCGACAGCGTGGGCAGCCTAGCTCTCGGTAGTCGTCTTCAACCGGCCGAGACCCTTCTCGAAATCGGGGCCGATCATCGCGTCCATCGACTTGACCACCGACATCATCCGGGTCATCACGGTCTTCACGCCGACCATCGTCCAGGTGACCTGGGCGCCGTCGCCTTCCGGCCGCACGACGAAACGGATCTCGCTGCGCGACTTGAACGGCTTCTCGAAGGCCAGGTCGATCTTGACCTCGCCGGGCTCGAACGCCTCGACGATCTCCATCCGGCCCTTGCCCGCCTTGTTGTTGCCGGACCACGCGTAGGCGGCGCCCAGCCCCGACTCCGCACCCGAGTATTCGCGCTTCATGTCGGGGTCCATGTCTTCCCACGGGGACCACTGTGGCCAGTTGTGGAAATCGGCGATCTTCTCGTAGATCCGAGCCGGGGGCGCGGCGATGTCGATCGACCGCGAAACGGTATACGTATCGGTCACGGCCCGTCAGCGTACGCCGGTTCGAGCGTCCATGGTGGTCACTCGCCGACGGTCACCCCTACGGCGACTCCAGATAGTTGAGCACCGCCAGGACCCGGCGGTTGTCGTCGCCGTCCTGCACCAGCCCGAGCTTGCCGAAGATGTTGTTGATGTGTTTGTTGACGGCCTTCTCGGTCACGCCGAGCCGGCTCGCGATGCCGGCGTTGGCCCGGCCCTCCGCCATCAGCCGCAGCACCTCGCGCTCGCGCGGGGTGAGCCGGGCGATCGACTCCTCGCGACCGCGCCGGGTGAGCAGATCGGCGACCACGTCGGGGTCCAGCACCGTGCCACCGCCGGCGACGATCCGGACCGCCTCGACGAACCGGGCGACGTCGGCGACCCGGTCCTTGAGCAGATAGCCGAGCCCGCCCCGGCCGTCGGAGAGCAGCTCGCGGGCGTAGAGCACCTCGACGTGCTGGGAGAGCACCAGGATCGGGAAGCCGGGCACCCGCGACCGGGCCTGGGTGGCCACCCGCAGGCCCTCGTCGGTGAAGCTCGGCGGCATCCGCACGTCGACGATCGCGACATCGGCCTCGCTGCTGGCGATCGCCTCCCGGAGCTCGGGTGCGGTGCCCACGGCGGCGACCACGGTCTCGCCGTACGCCGTGAGTATCCGGGCCAGGCCGTCGCGGAGCAGCGCCTGGTCTTCACCGATCACGACCCGCACGGCACCTCCATGGTGAGCACCGTCGGGCCGCCACGGGGGCTGGCCACCACGAGCCGGCCGTCGAAGGTGCCGAGCCGGCGGCGTACTCCGGCCAGCCCGCCTTCCGATGGCGCGTCGGCGCCGCCCATGCCGTCGTCGCCGACCTCGACGACGAGGCACCCGCCCGGCGCGCGGACGGTGACCCACGCGCGCCCGGCGCCGCTGTGTTTGGCCACGTTGGCCAGCGCCTCGGCGACGGCGAAGTAGAGCGCGGCCTCGATCGGCGCGGCGGCGCGCACGCCCGCGTCGGCATCGACCGTGGTCGGCACCGGCAGCACCACGGCGAGCGCCCGGACCGCTTCGACCAGCCCGCGTTCGGCGAGCACCGGCGGGTGGATGCCGCGGACCAGCCGGCGCAGGTCGGCCAGCGCCTGGCCGCTGGTGTCGCGGGCCTCGGCGAGCAGCGCCTCGGCCTTGGCCGGGTCGCTGCGGACGAGTTGCTCGGCGAGGCCGATGGTCATGCCGAGGGCGGCGATGCGGGCCTGGGCGCCGTCGTGCAGGTCTTTCTCGATCCGGCGCAGCTCGGCGGCGCTGGCGTCGAGCGCGTCGGCCCGGATCTCCTCCAGCCGGTCGACCCGCTCTTCCAGGTCACGCCGGGCGGGGCTGAGCAGGGCGGCGCTGAACAGGGCGTGCAGCTCGAGGATCGCCGGCGCGAGGATCACCAGAGTGGCCAGGGTCACCAGCCCGATGCCGACGGCGACCCGCCAGAACTCGCCCTCGGCGCCACCGGCGACCGCGACCGGGGCGATCACCAGGCCGAGCGCCGACCACGCGGTCAGGGCGACCGGCACCAGGCCGAGAGCCGTGCCGATCGGGATGTTGAGGACCAACCAGAGCAGATCGCGCCAGGTCGCCGCCTGCCCGAGCGGCCGCAGCCCGCGGACCGGGCCGTGGTAGGGCCGGTCGACCCGGACGCCGGACCAGGAACGACCGCGCTCGCGCTGCTCGTCGGCGAACCGTCGGACGGCACCCAGCGCGCGCGGCGTGAGCCAGAAGCCGACCCCCAGCGGCACCAGAGCGATCGAGATGACCGTGGCGATGACGAGCGGGAGCCCGACGCCGAGCGAGCGCAGCGCGAGCAGCAGCCCACGCAGACCCGTCTCGCGCGCCGCTCTGATCCGCTCTTCCCAGTCCATCACGTGCCATTGTCCCGCGTCCCGGGGCGCGCTGTCGGTAGGGGAAACCCCACCAGCAGGCAACCATCGATCCCGGTCGGTTTATGTGGCTCATCGACATATCGACCAACACTCATCCCTCGTACGTTTCCCCAATGCGTCACCAGGGTGTGGAACCGGTGCTGTCCACCCACATGTTGACCCGTGACTTCCGTGGGTTCCGGGCGGTCGACGGCGTCGACCTCGCGGTCGCGGCCGGCACCGTGCACGCGCTGGTCGGGCCCAACGGCGCCGGCAAGACCACGCTGTTCAACCTGCTGACCGGGTTCCTGAAACCGACATCCGGGCGGATCGAGGTGGCCGGCCGCGACATCACCGGGCTGCCGCCGGAGCGGATCGCCGGCCTCGGCGTCGCCCGTTCGTTCCAGATCACCAGCCTGTTCCCCCAACTGACCGCGCGGGAGCACGTCGAGCTGGCGCTACAGGGACGTGGCCGGCTCGGCTGGCAGTTCTGGCGGTCGGCCAAGCTGCTCGGCCGCTACCGCGAACGCGCTGACGAGTTGCTCGCCATGGTCGGCCTCGAAGAGCTGGCCGAGGTGCCGTCCGACGCACTCCCGTACGGCCGGAAACGCGCTCTGGAACTGGCCCTTGCCCTGGCCCTGGAGCCCGACGTGCTGCTGCTCGACGAGCCGACGGCCGGGATGGGCCTGGAAGACGTCGACCGCACCGTCGAGTTGGTCGGCCGGGTCCGCGCCGGCCGCACGGTGGTGCTGGTCGAGCACAACATGAGCGTCGTCGGCCGGCTCGCCGACCGGGTCACCGTGCTCCAGGCCGGCCGGGTGCTGGCCGAAGGCCCCTACGACGAGGTCCGCGCGGACCCGCGGGTGATCACCGCCTACCTGGGAGCGGCCGATGTTGCGGGTTGAGGGGCTGCGCGCCTGGTACGGCGAGGCCACGGTGCTGCGCGACGTGGCGCTGACCGTCGCGCCCGGCGAGGTGGTCACGCTGGTCGGCCGCAACGGCGCCGGCAAGTCGACGTTGTTGCGCTGCGTGATGGGGCTGCACCCGGGGCAGCGCGGCAGCGTGACGCTCGACGGCCGCGACCTCGGCCCGCTCCCGGCCCACCGCCGCGCCCGGCTCGGGCTCGGCTGGGTGCCCGACGACCGCGGCGCCTATGCCTCGCTCACCGTCACCGAGAACCTGACCCTCCCGCCGGCGGTCGGCCCGGACCCGTGGCCGCTGGCCAAGGTCTACGAGGCGTTCCCGGTGCTGCACGAGCGCCGCGCCGCCGCGGCCACCCAACTCTCGGGCGGCGAGCAGCAGATGCTCGCCCTGGCCCGGGTGCTCCGGATGGGCGCCCGGGTGCTGCTCTGCGACGAACCCACCGAGGGGTTGTCGCCGCTGCTGGTCGGTCAGGTCGCCGACATCCTCCGGCAGGTGCGCGACCAGGGCACCGCGGTGCTGCTGGTCGAACAGAACCTGCGCTTCGCCACCGGCGTCGCCGACCGCCATCACCTTCTCGCCGAGGGCCGGGTGGTCGAGACGCTCCGCAACGACGAGGTCCGTGAGCGCGAAGGCGAACTGCTCGCGTACCTCGGAATCTGAATCCTTTGGAGGCGGCTCATGAATAAGCGTGGCACTGTGGCTGCGGCATCCGCCCTGGCGCTCCTGCTCTCCGGTTGCGGTGGTGGGGGCCCGCAGGGCTCGTCGGACAGCAAGCTCTCCGGCGACCGGATCGTCCTCGGCGTCCTCAACGACCAGTCCGGCGTCTACCTGGCGCTGTCGGGCACCAACTCGGTGAAGGCCGTGCAGATGGCCATCGCCGACTTCAAGGCCAAGCACGGCGACGACGCGATCACCCAGGACATCACCGTGGAGACCGCCGACCACCAGAACAAGCCCGACGTGGCCAACACCAAGGCCGCCGAGATGTATGACCGGATGGGCGTCGACGCGATCCTCGACGTGCCCACCTCGTCGGCGGCCCTCAAGGTGGCCGACGTCGCGAAGGAGAAGAAGAAGCTCTACTTCAACATCAGCGGCGCGACCACCGACCTGACCGGCAAGGCCTGCAACAAATACACCTTCCATTACGCGTACGACACGTACATGCTCGCCAACGGCACCGGCAAGGCGGTCACCGAGCAGGGCGCGAAGAACTGGTACATCGTCTACCCGAACTACGCGTTCGGCCAGGACATGGAGAAGAGCTTCTCGGCGGCGGTGACCGGCGCCGGTGGAAAGATTGTGGGGCGCGACGCGACGCCGTTCCCCAACGACAACTTCTCCACATTCCTGCTGAAGGCGCCCACGCTCAACCCCAAGCCCGACGTGCTGGGCACCATGCAGGCCGGCGGCGATCTGGTCAACCTGGTCAAGCAATACAACGAGTTCAAGCTCCGCGAGAAAGGCGTCGGCCTGTCGGTCGGCCTGATGTTCCTCACCGACATCCATTCGCTGACCCCGGCCGCGCTGGCCGGCACGACGTACACCGATGCCTGGTATTGGAACTTCGACGCGGAGAACCGTTCCTTCGCCGACCGGTTCCTCAAGGAGACCGGCTCGCGGCCGACGTTCGCGCACGCGGCCAACTATTCGGCGGCGCTGCAATATCTCGAGGCGGTGCAGGCGGCCGGCACCGACGACGCCGACGCGGTGGTCAAGCAACTCGAGGGCAAGAGCATCAACGACGTGTTCCTGCGCAACGGGAAGATCCGGGCCGAAGACCACCGGGTCATCCACGACGCCTACCTCGCCCAGGTGAAGGCGCCGGCCGAGGTCACCGAAGACTGGGACTACGTGAAGATCCTCAAGACCATCCCGGCCGCCGAAGCCTTCCGCACCCCGTCGGCCGACTGCAAGCTATGAGCGCTTTCCTTCAACACACGTTCGACGGGCTGGTGAGCGGGGCCTTTCTGGCCCTGCTCGCCCTCGGCCTGTCGGTCATCTTCGGCATGCTGCGGGTCGTCAACTTCGCGCACGGCGCGTTCTACATGCTCGGCGCGGTCGGCGCCTACCTGTTGCTGACCGAGTTCGGCGTGCCGTTCTGGTGGGCGCTGCTGATCGTGCCGCTGGCGCTCGGCGTGCTCGGCATGGGCGTCGAGCGGGCGCTGGTGCATCCACTGGCGCGGCTCGACCCGCTCTACAACTTCCTGCTCACCTTCGGCTTGACGCTGGTGCTGCAAGACCTGGTGAAAATGCGTTACGGGACCCAATCGAGTCCGTACGGCACGCCGGCATTGCTCGTCGGCACCGTCGACTTCGGACTGTTCGACTTCCCCGCGTACCGCGTCTTCGTTCTGGTCTTCGCGGTGGTGGCCTGTGTCGCGGTCTGGTGGCTGCTCGGGCACACCCGGATCGGAATGGTGGTGCGGGCGGCCACCGAGCGCCCGGAGCTGACCCGCGCGCTCGGCATCGACGTCGGGCGGTGGGTCACGCCGGTGTTCGGTTTCGGCATCGCGCTGGCCGGCCTGGCCGGGGTGCTCGCCGCGCCGATGCGGGCGGTCAACCCGTTGATGGGCGCCGACCTGGTGATCGTCGTGTTCGCCGTGGTCGTGATCGGCGGCCTCGGGTCCATCTTCGGCTCGGTCGCCGCCGGCTTCGGCATCGGTCTGGTGCAGGCCTGGGGCGAGTCCTATCTGGACCGATGGCCGATCGTGGCGCAGACGTCGGTCTTCGTCATCATGGCGATCGTGCTGCTCTGGCGGCCGGCCGGCCTGTTCGGCCGTGAGGAGGCACCGGCGTGACGGTTTTGATGCGGAAACCTTCGTTGGTGCGCGCCGCGACCGGTGCCCCCCGCTGGGTGCGCTGGACCCTGCTCGCCGCCGGCCTGGCGGTCGCGGTCTGGTTGCCCAACGGCCTCTACGCGGCGGTCGCCGTCGACATCCTCTGCTGGGCGCTGTTCGCGGTCGCGGTCGACCTGCTGCTCGGCTTCACCGGCCTGCTCTCGTTCGGCCATGCCGCCTTCTGGGGCACCTCCGCTTATGCGAGCGGGCTCGTCGCCATCCACGCCGGCGTGCCGTTCCCGGTCGCGGTGCTGGCGGGCGCGCTGGCCGCCGCCGCGCTGGCGGTGCCGATCGGCTATCTCGCGGTGCGCCGGACCGGCATCTACTTCGCGATGGTGACGCTGGCGTTCGCGCAGCTCATCTACTACGTCGCCAACAACCAGCGCGGCCTGACCGGTGGCGAGAACGGTTTGCAGAGCGTGCCGCGCGAGCTGTTCGGCCTCGACCTGACCGACGCCTATTACTTCTACTACGCGGCGCTGCCGATCGTGCTGCTCGGATTGTGGGCGGCGTGGCGGATCGTCAACTCCCCGTTCGGTCGGGTGCTGGTCGGTATCCGCGACAACCCGGCCCGGGCCCGGGCGCTCGGTTATCCGGTGCACCGCTACAAGCTGCTGGCGTTCGTGCTGTCGGCGTTCCTGGCCGGCCTGGGCGGCGGGCTGTTCGCGATGGCACACCGCTTCGTCACCCTCGACACCCTGCACTGGACCACATCCGGCAAGGCGGTCGTGATGGTCGTCCTCGGCGGCATCGGCACCCTGTGGGGCGGCGTGCTCGGCGCCGGGCTGCTGGTGCGCCTGGAAGACTGGCTCTCCTTCGCGGGCTTCGAGTCGGTCGGCCTGGTCACCGGCGGCCTGTTCGTCGTCGTGGTCCTGGTCTTCCGCCGCGGACTCTGGGGCACGGCCGCCGACCTGCTCCGGCGCCGGTTCCACCTACGCCGGTAAATCCGTGGCGGTGGCCGGCGGCGTTGGCTAGCGTGCCGACGATGAGCGACCCTCCCCCGCTGGGCACCGGTGTCCGCCTCGACTTCAACGGCCCGCTGTCGGCGGCCCGGGCCGACCGCCTCGCCCTCTCCCTGGCCGGCCGCGGGCCGGCCACCGTGCTCGACCTCGGCTGCGGCTGGGGCGAGCTGCTGCTGCGGGTGCTGACGGCGGCGGCCGACGCGACCGGCGTGGGCGTCGACTCACACGCTCCCGACCTGGTCCGGGCCCGGGCCAACGCGGCCGCGCGCGGCCTGTCCGACCGGGTCACCTTCATCGACGGGCCGGCCGCCGACCACGCCACGGGCGCCGACCTGATCCTCAACATCGGCGCCTACCAGGCCTTCGGCGACATCTCCGCCGCCCTGAGCGTGCTTCGCGGCCTGGTCAACCCGGGCGGCCGCCTGCTGTTCGCCGCCGAGTTCTGGGAGCAGCCGCCGCCACCGGAGCGGTTGGCGCGGATGTGGCCGGGCATCACCGCCGCCGACTGCGATGATCTGCCCGGGCTGGTCGACCGGGTGGTCGCGGCCGGGTTCCGCCCGCTGCGGATCGAAACCGTGACCCGCGGCGAGTGGGAGGAGTTCGAGTCGGGGCTGGCCGCCGACGCGGAAGAATGGCTACTGGCCAACCCCGATCACGAGGCGGCCGCCGAGCTGCGCTCCAAACTCGACAACCAACGCGCGATCTGGCTACGCGGCCACCGCGACCTGATGGGCTTCGCCTACCTCACCCTCGGCTAGCGCCTGTTCGGTTCCGGCGTCCAGCCGTCCCAACGACTCCACCAACGCTCGCCCCGATCCAACGCCTGCGCGACCTTGTCGGTCTCCGCCCACACGTCATCGGCCTCCGCCGCCGTCAGCCGGCCGGCGCGCACCAGGTCGGCGACATCGTCGCGGTCCTTCCATTGCCAGTCCGGGCCGCCACCAGGTATCCAGATGTCGACGCCGTGATCGACGGTGTCGAAGCCGTGCGACCAGCGACGCATCGGCGCCTGGAAGTTGACATACCAGCCTGTGAAGGCACCCTGCTCGAAGAATCCCCAGACCGCATGCGCATCGCCAGGGCGCTGCACCTGGAGCACGCTGGTCTCCCCCCACCGCTCGCGTGCGCTCCACGGGTGGGCGCCGAACGGATGATCAGGGAAGAACAACGGCGTCCCCTCGGCGAGGAAGACCGCCAGCTCGTCGTGGGTGTCCTCGACGACTCGCACCGGCGTCACCACCCAGGGCCGGCCATGCAGCACTTCACGACGGTCTACGACCGCGCCCGGACTGAAGACGTTCACGACGCCGCAGCCTACGGGCCTGCCGCGACCGACAGGATCTCGGTCGCGGAAGGCCCGTCGCTGCTCTGCGGCTCTCAAAGGGTGCGGGCGGTGATGTCGCCGTGCGAGGTAGTGGCGCGGATGTCGAGTTCGGCCGTGCCGTCGTTCTTGAGGGCGTTGCTGATGCGGCCGTAGCCGGTGCCGGCGTCCAGCACGGCCGACACACCGGCAGCGGCGCCGACCGAGATGTCGCCGGACTGGGTGCTGAGCACGACCGTGCCGCGCACGGCCTCGGCGATCCGGATGGCACCCCGTGCGGTGCTGATCTGTGCCGGGCCGCCCAGCCGGCCGATCTCGACGTCGCCGTCGACCGCGGTCAGGCGTACGCTCGCTGCTTCGTCGATCTTGATCTCGCGGTAGGCACCCTCGAAGACGACATCGCCGAGCCGGCCGATGGAGCGGACCTCGAAGGCGGCCGTCTTCGCCTCGACGCCGGAGCCGGCGGGCAGCTCGATGGTCACCTCGACGGACCCCGAGGAGCCGATGATCTTGTGCTTCGCGGTCTCGTCGACGATCCGCAGGACGCCGTCGCGGTAGTCGACCGTGGTTCGCTGCGCCGCCTTCACATCGCTGCTCTTCGCGGCGTTCGCGGGCTGGACCCGCACCGTGGTGTCGGCCCGGTCCGCGGCGATGAACTGGACGCGTCCGGCGGGGATGTCGAGGACGGCGGAGATCGGGCTGGTGGTGTCGAACTTCTGCATGATGCTCTCCGATGCGTGGCTGTTGTTCGTCATGCCAACGACTATCGGCGGCCGTCCTGACATGCCCCCGCCACGGAGCTGACACGAGCGCTGACACACGGGTGGGCACTATCGTTCGAACCGTGCACATCCGTTTTGACGTCCCGGCCGATCCGGCCTACCCGGGCCGCGTGGCCGCCGCGCTCGGCGCCGTTGGGCTGCGCAAATACGGCTACGTCGGTGCGGTGCTGGCGGCGCTCGGGGTGATCGGTCTCGCCGTCACGCAGGGGTTCGGCTGGGCCGAGCAGATCTCGCCGCTGTTCATCGCGATGATCGTGGGTGGCGTGCTGGCGATGCTCTACTCGCCGTTGGTGCGGTTGCGGGCCCGCCGCCGCTCCGGCCGTTACGCCGTCGAGGGCGGCTATGACATCACAGACGACAACATCATGATGCGCAGTGGTACGGAATCCGGCGGCATCGCCTGGGACGGCGTCACCCAGGTAACGGAAACCCCGGAGTTCTGGATCGTGCACGTGGGCCGGATGCCGGCGACCGTGATCCCGCGCCGCCTGATGTCCGCCGACGACGACCAGACCTTGCGCGCGTTTCTGGCCAAGAGCGGGCTGCTCCAACCTCGCTGAAGGGTCTACCCGGCCCGCTCGGCGGCGTCTCTGGTCTCGTCGTCAAAGAGCTCACGTCCAGCACGCGGACCCGGCGAGATCCGATCCTGGGCCTAGCATTGCCCCGATGAATATTTCCGAAATGCGACCCGACGACGTCCGCACCGACGAGGCTCTGCGCCTGCTGTCCGGCCGGCCGTTCAGCCTCGACATCGCGGTCAAGGGACTCAGCCGGGGCAGCGGCGTCTATGCCTGGTGGGCCGGTCCGTCGATCTTTCCCGAGCTGCCCGGGCCGCCGAACGCGAGCGTCCCGTCGCTACGGCTGATCTACCTCGGCCGGGCGGGCAGCCTGCGGGGCCGGATCCTGCGCAACCATCTGCGGCGCTCGGGCAGTTCGACGCTGCGCCGCACCCTGGTCGGGCTGCTCGATTCCGAGGGCTACGAGACGACCTGGACCGACCGTGTCGTCCTGATCCCCGAGGACGAGACCCGGCTGACCGCCTGGATGCACGCGAACCTGCGCCTGACCTGGGCCGAAGACCCGGAGCCGGAGACCATCGAGGCCGAGCTCGTGCGGCGCCTGCACCCGCCGCTCAACGTGCACGGCGTCGACCCGCAAGACGTCCAGCCGGCCGTGGTGGCCGCGAAGAACGCGTACAACATCAGCAGCGGCCCGCCCGAGCCACAAGATCAAGATCAGCTCCGGAAGGTACGCCGGTAGGCGTCCGGCGGCACCCCGACGGTGCGGTTGAACTGCCGGCGCAGCGTCGTGGCGGTTCCCATGCCCGCCGCCTCGGCGATGAGGTCGATGCTCTTGTCGGTGTTCTCGAGCAGTTCCTGGGCCCGCCGGATGCGCTGCGTCGACAGCCATTGCAGCGGGGTGGTGCCGGTCGCCGACCTGAAGTGGCGGGCGAGGTTGCGTGAGCTCATGTTCGCCTGGCGGGCCAGGTCTTCCACGGTCAGCGGACGGTCCAGCCGCTCCATCGCCCACGGCAGCAGGTTGCCCAGCGGATGATCGTCGCGCGCGGGCACCGGGGTGGTGACGAACTGGGCCTGCCCGCCGGCCCGGTGCGGCGGCACGACCAGGCGACGCGCGACGGCGTTGGCGACCGTCGATCCGTGGTCGCGCCGGATCAGGTGCAGGCACAGATCGATCGCGGCGGCTTTGCCGGCCGAGGCAAGCACGTTGCCGTTGTCGACGTAGAGCACGTCCGGGTCGACCCGCACCCGTGGATAGCGCGCGGCCAGCGCCTCGGTGTGTGCCCAGTGCGTGGTCGCGCGCAGCCCGTCGAGCACCCCGGCGGCGGCCAGCACGAACGCACCCGTGCACAGGGACACCATCCGAGCGCCGGCCGCGTGGGCGGCCCGGACGGCGTCGATCAGCTC
Organism: Asanoa ferruginea; assembly: GCF_003387075.1. Taxonomy (NCBI): domain Bacteria; kingdom Bacillati; phylum Actinomycetota; class Actinomycetes; order Micromonosporales; family Micromonosporaceae; genus Asanoa; species Asanoa ferruginea. The sequence goes on along the minus strand of NZ_QUMQ01000001.1, from coordinate 6,514,578 downwards.
GGCCGGCAGCTCCGTGTCGATGTCTTCCACGGCTGGGATGATCACGGTGTCGGCGCGAACCAGCCGGTCCAGCCCGTCGTCGGGATCCATCCGGAACCTGCCGATCCCGACCGGCCCCGGACCGCAGACCACGAGGTCATACCACGGGTCCGCCAGCCCGGTGGGATCACGGACGAAGACCTCACAGGCCATGCCGAGCTCGAAATGCAGCATGCCTTCGGTGGCGGCGAGCGCGATCGTGGTCATGTCCGAAACTGTACGGGCCATGGCGTTCCAGACACTGGCCCGGGCCGGCGGCCACCGTGAGGATCTCTTCATGGATCACGTTGTGGCAGTTTTCGGCGCGTACGGGCACACCGGCCGGTTCGTGGTGGCGGAGTTGCGCGCCCGCGGCTTCGTACCGCTTCTCCTGGGCCGCGACCCGGGCAAGCTCGAGGCCCTGGCGGCGTCGCACGATTACCGGGTCGCGTCGGTCGACGATCCGGCCTCGCTCGACCAGGCGCTGAAGGGAGCCGCCGCGATCATCAACTGCGCCGGCCCCTTCGCCGCGACCGCGGGCCCGGTGATCGAGGCGGCGCTCCGGGCCAGGATCCCCTACGTCGATGTGGCCGCCGAGATCGAAGCCAACCTCGACACTTTCACCCACTTCGCCGGCCGTGCCGAGACCGCCATCGTTCCCGCGATGGCCTTCTTCGGCGGCCTCGGCGACCTGCTGGTCACGACGGCGATGGGCGACTGGACGGCGGCCGACGAGGCGCACATCGCCTACGGACTGAGCAGTTGGCACCCCACGGCCGGAACCCTCGCCGCCGGCACCGTCTCCCGCGACCGCCGCGATGGCCGACGGGTCCGCTTCACCGGCGGGCGGCTGGACTACTACGCCGGCGAACGCGGGCTGCGTACCCTCGAATGGGATTTCCCCGCTCCGCTGGGTCGCCGCACCGTCTTCGACGAGTTCACGATGGCCGACGTGGTCACGATCCCCAGCCACCTGCCGATCCCCGAGGTGCGCACCTGTATGACCACGGTCGCGGCCAACGACCTGGGCGCTCCGGACACGCCGGCACCGGTCGCGGTCGACGAGCGGGGCCGGTCGGCGCAGACGTTCACCGTCGACGTCGTCGTGCGCTCGGGCTTCACCCAACGCCGCATCACCGCCAGCGGTCAGGACATCTACGCCATCAGCGCCCCACTGGCCGTCGAAGCGATCCACCGCATCCTCACCGGCCGGACCAGAACAACCGGCGTCGCCTCGGCCGGCGAGATCTTCGACGCACCCGACTTCCTGCGCGCGCTGTCCGCACACCTCTCCCTCGGACCACGCGCCGAGTCACGCCTCCCAGAGTTCGCCTGAGCGGAGCCGCGTGGCCCACTCCCGGATCTGTTCGTCCGGGTCGTCGACACAACCGTTGACCGCTGCGGTCACCCGCTCACGGGTGACCGCGGGGATCTCCTCCACCAACGCGTAGAACGCGTAGTAACGAGTGTCGGCCTCGTCGTCTCCGAGCAACCAACTGGTCGGTCGGCAGTCTCGCCAACTCCGCAAGAAGCCGCCTCAATCGCATGACGCCATTGTCGGCGAAGCCGGTCGCTTCCGGCTTGCTGTGACCGGACCAGGGTGGCAAAGATAACGATCGTGACCCAACCGCTGTCCGAAGAAGACCTGGCCGGCATCGAGCATCGACTGCACCAGGTGCTCACCGTGGCGCCGCCACCATGGTCGTGCGGGCTCGAAACCCGGGCCGGGACCGGGGGTGAGAGCTTCGTCCAGTTTCTCGGCGATCCCGATGTCGACAACGAAATGTATTTCACCGTCCTGCTCGGCTCGGAGCGCCTGACGTCACCGGATCCACGGCTCGACCTCGTCGTCGATTTCGTCGGCAACGCCGTGGCCGACATGCAACGGCTCATCGCCGAGGTCCGGCGTTCGCGTGGAGGCACCGAGCGATAGACGGAAGTGGCGACGGGCGTTCGCCGGGCGGACACCTGACCGACAGGTAAGGGCGGCACCCTGGCGCGGGTGACGCATCGATCGCGCGCAGCAGCCGCCCTCGTCGCGGTGCTCGCCACCACCCTCGCCGCCAGCCCCGCGCACGCCGGCCGTCCGTCCGGGCCCGCCGTCGTGACGACCGACAACGAGACGCCCGTGCTCTACGACGACGAGCAGGGTGGCAACGCGTCCGGTGACGACCCGGCGATCTGGGTGCACCCGGGCGACTCGCGGCGGTCCATTGTGGTCGTCACCGCCAAGGAAGGCGGCCTGCGGGTCTACGATCTCGCCTCGCGCGAGCTACAGGCGCTGCCGGCGACGGCCGCGCCCCGGCCCGACGCGGCGTTGGGTCGCTACAACAACGTCGACATGGCCTACGGTGTCAAGCTCGGTCGTCAGACAGTCGACGTCGCCGTCGTGTCCGACCGCTACAACGACCAGCTCCGGTTCTTCCGCATCGACCCGGCGGGCGCGGCCGCGCGTACCCCATTGGTCGAGGTCACCGCACCCAACCAGAGGTTCCTGTTCAATCCTGATCGCGCGGCGGTCGACGAGGGGCATTCCGCATACGGCCTCGCCGTCTGGCAACCGAAGCGGGGCGAGACCTACGCGGTGATCACGCAGGAGGGCGCGACCACGGTCGCGACCGCGCGGATCGTCGAGGTCGGTGGCAAGCTCGGCTACACCGGCGTCCGGACGATCACCATGCCGCGCAGCTTCCCGCTGCCGGACGGCACCACCTGGACGCCGTGCGACGAGCCCGGCGCCCTGCCGCAGCTCGAAGGCGTCGCGGTCGACCAGGCCTCCGGCGCGCTCTACGCCGCGCAGGAAGACGTCGGCGTCTGGCGGATCCAGCTCCCGCTCACCGGGCGGGTCGCGCCGCGGCTGGTCGACCGGGTGCGCGACTTCGGCATCCACGACGCCTACGACCCCGAGACCGAGGAGTGCGCGCCGATCGACCCCAGCGACACGGGCTTTGGCGGCACTCACCTCACCGCCGACGCCGAGGGGGTCGACGTCTACTACGGACACGGCGGGCGCGGCTACGTCATCGTCTCGAGCCAGGGCGACGACACTTACACGGTGTACGACCGGGAAGGCCGCAACCGCCCGCTCGGCACCTTCCGGGTCCGTGGCGTGCGCGGGGTCGACGACGTCAACGGCTCCGACGGGCTCGCGGTGACCAACCGCCCGGTCGGCGACTACCGCGAGGGCCTGCTGGTGACCCACGACGAGCCGGAGACCGGCCCGGGCGTCGACGAGTCGCGCGACGCGACCAACTTCTCCTACGTCTCGTTCGGCGCGATCGCCCGGGCGCTGAACCTGCGGATCGACACCTCGGCCGGCAACGACCCGCGGTTCTAACTACACTTGTAGTCGATCACACTACGGATGTAGTCTCGGCGGCATGGGCCGCCGCGAAGACGTTCTCGACGCCGCGATCACCCTGCTCGGCACGGACGGGGTGCGCGCGGTGACCCACCGCGCGGTCGACGCCGAGGCCGGCCTGCCCGCCGGCGCCACCTCCAACCTGTTCCGCACCCGCGACGCGCTCCTCGACGGGGTGGTGGAGCGGTTCGCCGCCCGCGAGAAGGCCAACTGGGACGACCTCGCCGCCCGGACCACGCCCACCACTCCGGCCGAGCTGACCGCCGTGCTCGCCACGGTCGCCCGCGACGCCGTCGGTCCACACCGGACGCTGACACTGGCCCGCTACGTGATCCTCGTCGAGGCCGCACACCATCCGGCCCTGCGCGCGGCGCTGCTGGCCGCCGGCAGCCGGGTCGACGCCTGGTTCACGATGTGGCTGCGGGTCGCCGGGTCGGCCGACCCCGAGCGCGACGCGCCCATCCTGATGAACGCCTATTCCGGGCTGATCCTGCACGAGCTGGCCAACCCGGATCCGGCCTTCGACCCCGCCGGGCGGCTGACCCCGCTCGTCGAGGCGCTGATGGGAGGCACCGATGCACCGTGACGAGCTGTGGCGCGTCATCGACGACCAGCGCCGCACCCTGACCGACCAACTCGCGGAGCTGACCGACGACGAGTGGCGGCAACCGTCGCTCTGTGCCGGATGGACGGTGCGCGACGTCACCGCCCACCTCACCCTCCAGCACGTCGGCGCCGGCGAAGCGTTGCGCGGCCTGGCCCGCTACCGCTTCGACGTCTTCCGGGCCACCCGCGAGGCGGCGTGCGCCAAGGCCGCGATGCCCACGGAAGAGCTGATCGCCGAGATCCGCGGCCACATCGGCTCGCGCCGGCATGTGCCGTTCGTGACCGCCAACGAGGCGCTCATCGACGTGCTGGTGCACGGCCAGGACATCATGGCGCCGCTCGGCCGCCGCCACGACGTCCCGCCGCACGCGGCCGCGGCCGCCGCCGCCCGGATCTGGTCGCGCCCCTTCCTCTTCCCCGCGATGAAAGAGCTGCGGGGGTACGCATTCGTCAGCACCGACGCCAACTTCCGCGCCGGCGACGGCCCCGTGATCGAGGGCCCGATCCTCGCGATCCTGCTGCTTCTGACCGGCCGCCGCGCACTGCTGGGGCAGCTGTCCGGCCCTGGTGCGGCCGCGCTGAGCCAACCGACCACCCCGGGCGCGGCTCCGGCGTAACGTCGGAGTGGAGGCCGTCATGGAATCGTTGGAACGCAAGACATTCAACACACCCGATGAGACCCGAACGTTCCAGGGCAAGGGCTTCGCCGAGATGGTGACGCTCTCGGGGCACCCCATCGGCCGGGTGACGTTCGAGCCGGGCTGGCGGTGGACCACCAACGTCCAACCGATCGCCGGCACGCCCACCTGCCAGACCGCCCACCTGGGCTACGTCCTGTCTGGACGGATGCGGGTCATGATGGACGACGGACCGACGATGGAACTCGGCCCGGGCGACGTGTTCGCCGTCCAGCCAGGCCACGACGCCGAGGTCCTCGGCGACGAGGCCTGCGTGACCCTCGACTTCGGCGAGCTCGCCGACTACGCCCGCCGCCGCTGACCGACCCAGCCGGCGCCCTATGCTTGCGCGCCGTGAGCTTCGACATCGTCGCGGGATTGCGCGACCTCGACACCTGCGAAGACGTCTGGGACTTCCATTACGGCTTCGCCGCCGGGTGGGCCGAGCCGATCAGAGAGTCCAACGACGTCAGCGACGCCGAACTCGACGCGGCCGAAGAGGAACTCGGGGTGCGGCTTCCCGACGTGGTCCGGCAGGGCTACCAACTCATCGGCCGCCATCCCGACCTGACCAGCCGCAACGGCGACCTCTACGAACTCGAGGACCTGGAGTACTACCCCGCCGACGGAATGCTTGCCTTCCGCTGCACCCACCAGGCCACCGCCGAGTTCATGGTGCGCCTGCGACCGTGGTGACGACCCGGCCGTCTACATCGATCCCCACTTCGACGAGCCCTACGTCGACCGGTTCTCGATCAGCCTGGTCGAGATGGTGCTGTGGGAGAGCGTCGCAGCAGGTGACCGCAGCGACTGCCGCTACATCACCGACTACGACGGCGACCTCCTGGCCGGCCTCATGCCGGTGGCGTCGCTGCTCCCGGCCATGACCTGGAACAAAGAGTTCCGGATCGCGCACCCGGGCGGGTGGGACCGGCTTCGGTAAGGTCCCGGCCATGGCGATCCAGGCGCGGGTCCGACCCGTCACCGAAGAGCATCGGGCGACCCCGTTCGAGTTGTTCTTCGACCTCGTCTACGTCTTCGCGGTCACCCAGATCACCGGCTACATGGCGCACGAGCACACCGCGACCGGAGTCCTGCAAGGGCTCTTGACGCTGGCGTTGCTGTGGGGCACCTGGTCCGGCTACACGTGGCTGGGCAACCATTCACGGGCCGACGAAGGGATTCTGCGCACCGGCATGGTTGTCGCGATGGTGGCGATGTTCGTGGTCGCGCTGGCCATCCCCGAGGCCTGGCACGACGCGCCCGGCGGGCTCGACGGCCCACTCGTTCTGGTCTGCGCCTACCTGCTGGTCCGCGGCGTGCACCTCGCGGTCTACACCGTGGCCGCCGCCGGTGACGCACCACTGCGGCATCAGATCGCGATCAGCTGGCTGCCGATAACGGTGGCGGCCGCGTTGCTGGTCTCCGGCGCGTTGCTGGGCGGCGCGGCGCAACTCGCGCTCTTCGGCATCGCCGTGCTGGTCGACTGGGTCGGCATCTACCTGACCGCCCGGCGCGGGGAGTGGCGGCTGCACAGCCCGGCACACCTGACCGAGCGACACGGCCTGTTCATCATCCTGGCCATCGGCGAGTCGGTCGTCGCCATCGGTGTCGGCGCCGCCGATCAGCCGGTCAGCGTGTCATTGCTGGTCGCGGCCGTGCTCGGGGTCGCGACGGCGATCTGCCTGTGGTGGCTCTACTTCGACGTGGTGTCGCTCGCGGCTGAGCGGCGGCTCGACCAGGAGCCGGGCCGGGCCCGGGTCGACCTGGCCATCGAGGCCTACACCTACGGCCACTTCCCCATCGTCGCCGGCATCGTGCTCGCCGCGCTCGGTGTCGAGGGCGTGTTGGCGCACGCCGGCGAGAGCGAGCCGCTGGGCCTGTTCTCCGCGCTCGCGCTCTTCGGCGGCCTGGCGCTCTACCTCGCCGGGCATCTGGTGTTCGAGCACCGGATGCACCGCACGCGCAGCCTTCCGCGGCTGCTGACCGCCTGCGCGCTCCTGCTCGTCGCGCCGGCCGCCGCCGTCCTCCCACCGCTCGCCGGGCTGGCCGGCCTGGTGGTCATCCTTATCGGACTGATCGTGGTGGAGACCGGCCAGCACGCGGAGATCCGCCAGCGCCTCCGCGGCGCTCTGTCCTGAGTGGATCAGATGCCGGTCGCGAAGACGACGACGTTGTCGACGTAGCTGTGTGCCTTCTCGTCGAACTTGCCGCCACAGGTCACCAGCCGTAGGCCCGGTCTGCTGTTCGGTCCGTACACCAGATCGGTCGGGAAGGTCTTCTTCGGGTAGGCCTTGACGCCGTCGACCCGGAACTGGGCGTTGGTGCCGTCTTTGCGTTTGATCGTGATGACGTCCTTCTTGCGCAGCGAACCGAGCTTGAAGAACACGGTCGGCCCGAGTTCGGCCGTCGAGACGTGCCCGACGATGACCGCGTTGCCGATCTCGCCCGGCGACGGCCCCAGTGAATACCAGCCGGCGAGGGTCGCCTTGTTCAGCGGCGGCACCTGCAACGTCTTGTCGGCGTTGACACCAAGATTCATGATTTTCGCGCGTACGCCGATCGGGCTGATCGTGATGTCCGTGGGTGCCGACCGTGGCAGGTGTTTGGGCACGACGGCGCTCGGCGCCGAGGTGGGTTCGGGATCGGGTGCGGCCTCGACGGCCGGCTGCGGCGGTGGCGGTGTTTCCTTGACCGAGGCGCGCACCAGGCCCACCCCGCTCATCGCGGTGACGGCGACGAGAGCGACGCCGGCGGCGCGCCACGGAGTTCCGTGGCGGCCGCCAGCTTGCCCCGCCGAAACCCTAGGCCAGAGAGCCATCGGTCCGGCGACGGCGCATGAGAACGATCCCACCGAGGGCAGCCGCGCCCAGCAGGGTGCCGCCCGCAGTCGCCAGCGTGCCGTCGACGCTCGAACCCGCGTCACCACCGTCGACCCAACCCTTGGGCGCCTCGCACTCGCCGTCGGGTGCCGCCTTGGCGGCCTCCGGCTTGGCCAGTTCGGGCTTCTCGCCCTTCTCGTCCTTCTTGTCCTCACTCCAGGGGGCGCCGTCCTTCTTGGCGTCCTCTCCCCAACTGGGCGCACAGTGCGAGGCGCCCTTGTCGTCCTGTGCGTGCGACCAGTCACCGCTGGGGGCACCGTCTGCCAGTGCGACGCCCGGCGCGATGAACAGCATCGCGCCGCCCAACGCGGCGCCAGCGATGACCTTGCCCAGGAACTTCTTCGACATGACTCGTGTCCCTTTCCTTGCCCCGAAGCACTCCCCGCTCGACGGAGGTCGAGCCATGACCGAGATTAAACCCATTTGGGCGTTCTGTTCCGATTGATCGGAATGCTTCATTAAAGGGGGCTTTACGGACAGAACCGTGCTACGTGCCCGCTTTGGGACGGGTGGGGCCTATGGGGCGCGGTCCAGGAAAACCGCCTCCTGGCAGTAGCGGGCGACCACCGACCGGTAGGGCCGGAACGGCTCACCGAGCGGGTCGAGTTCCCTGGCCGTCGGCGCCGGGTCGACGTCCCACGCGAGCGCGTAGCCCTCCCGGACGTCGAGGTCGCCGACCGGCCAGACATCGAGCCGGCGCAGGCAGTGCATCAGATACATCTCCGCGCTCCAGCGGCCGATGCCACGCACCTGGGTCAGCCGGCGCACGACCTCTTCGTCGCTCAGCCGCGTCGATGGGTTGACGTCGACGGTGCCGTTTAGGACCTTGGCCGACAGGTCGCGCAGCGAGGCCACCTTGTTGCGGGACAGCCCGGCCGTTCGAAGGTCGTCGTCGGACGCCGCGGCGATGCCCTGCGCCGTGAACGATCCGCCGACCGTCGCGGCCGTGCGGCCGATGATGGCCTGCGCCGCGGCCGCGGAGATCTGCTGCGAGATGATCGAGCGGACCAGCATGCCGAACGGTCCGTCCGGAAACCGCGGCAGATAGCGGATCGGGCCTACCTTGGCCACGAGATCGGCAAATGCCCGGTCTCGAGCGGCGACCTCGTCGGTCGCGCCAGCCAGCGAAATCCGTGCCACCGGCTCACCCCCAGGGAAAGTCACTGCGGCGGCGAACCCGACAACCCTAGCCGGCCTGGCCTGCGATCGGCCAGCCAGCCGGCCGCCCGGGTCGCCTGTTCCACAAGGGAGCGATGAGGGTCGAACCCGCCCACAGAGATACGGTTAGGTCCATGCGATCGGGGGACGTCGTTCTGGGCGTCGATTTCGGCACGTCCAACACCGCCGCCAGCCTGGTTTTCGCCGACGGGCGCACCCGCTCCGTGCTGTTCGACGGGTCGCCGCTGCTCCCGTCGGCGGTCTGCGTCGACGGCAGCACCCTGCTGGTCGGGCGCGATGCCATCCAGGCCGCCACCTTCCACCCGGCCGGCGCGGAGTTCCATCCCAAGCAGCGGATCGACGACGGCACGGTGTTGCTGTCGGGGACGGAATACCCGGTCGCCGACCTGATCGTGGCCGTGCTGCGCCGGGTCGTCGACGAGGCGACCCGGTCGGCCGGGACGCCACCGACCAGGATGGTGCTCGGCTGCCCGGCCGCCTGGGGCGCGCATCGCCGGGAGACGTTGCTGGCGGCGGCGACCACCGTCATGGCGTCGTGTGAGCTGGTCGCCGAGCCCGTCGCCGCCGCGGCCTCGTTCGTCACAGTGGCCCCGCTCGCCGTCGGGTCGTGTGCCCTCGTCTACGACCTCGGCGCCGGCACGTTCGACGCCTCCGTCGTGCGCCGCACCGCCGACGGGTTCAGCGTGCTGGCCGAGGAAGGCATCGTCAACGCGGGCGGCCTCGACCTCGACGCGACGATCGTGGCCCACTTGGGTGCGACCTACGGCTCCCGCGATCCCGATGCCTGGCAGCGGCTGACCTCACCGGCGACCGACGCCGACCGGCGGGCCAGCCGGCAACTCTGGGACGCGGTGCGCAACGCCAAGGAGACGCTGTCGCGCCGTACCGCGACGAAGATCGAGGTGCCGCTTCTCGAAGACGACGCGCCACTGGGCCGCGAGCAACTCGACAGCCTCGCCCGGCCGCTGCTCGACCGCACCGTCGCCGCCAGCCGGGCGGCCCTCGCCACGGCCCGGATCCCGGCGGCCGACCTGGCCGGCGTCTACCTGGTGGGCGGCGCGAGCCGCTACCCCCTCGTGGCCACTCTGCTGCACCAGGCGTTCGGCGTCACCCCGACCACGGTCGAGCAGCCCGAACTCGCGGTGGCCGAGGGTGCTGCCGGGCCCGGCGCGAGCGACGGCACACCACCGACCCGGGTGTTGCCGGCCGGTGCCGCGCCGCGCGGTCGACGGTTCTCCCGCCGGGCCGCGGTGCTGGCCGCCGGCGTCGCGACCATCACCATCGCGGGCGCGGTGGCCCTGGCGCTGCGGCCGGACAACCCCGACAACCCAGCCGATCCGCGGTCGCTCGTGGGTTCGACGACACCGTCGACCACCACGCCCTCGGCGAGCGCGACGCCGACACCGACGCCAAGTCCGAAGGCATACAACCCCCTCATCGACCAATGCCTGATCGGCGCATGGCAGGCCACCCTATGGGAGGGTCCGGCGACGATCGGCGGCGTCGACGTCACGGTCAACCTGGTCGGCACCAAGCTGATGCGCCACTACGACGGCAAGGGCACGGTGTGGGAAGACCTGCGCGATGGCGTGGTGCGGCAGGGGAAGAAGGGCGGCCGCACCTACCAGCAGGTCTTCAACGGGTTCACCGTCTGGGGCTATCGCTCCCAGGGCGATCCCGCGTTCCCGCAGACCGGCACGTCAAGAGGGCGCGCCTTCTTCCAGAACGCCAGGACGAAGGGCCGTATCGTCACCAAGGTCGACGGAAGTGTGCGCAACAACGTGGCGTTCGCGGCCACGACCTCACCGGAGGAATACTTCTGCACCACCACCGTCCTGACCGTGCAGGACGACGACGGCTCGCGGCGCGAATACAAGCGGGTCTCCCCCACCCCGGCGCCGCGGCCCAAACTGTGACCAGGCGGAGCCGCTATTCGGGCGAATAGTCGACCATGTCGAACTCGCCGTCGAGCAGCCACTGGTCGACCGTCCAGGTGCGGCCTTCCCGCACGAGCAGGAAGAGATAGTCGGCGCTGTCTCCGTCGGCCAGCCGCAGCCGGACACCCACCTTGGCCACGTTGCGCACGTCGCTGCCGCGGTTGAGATTGCGGGTGATCTGGAGGCGGACTATGTCGAGGCCCGCCAGGCCCACGGAGAAATCACCGGGCAGCAGCCGCGCCGCGGATCCATGGTAGATCCGTCGGTGCGCGGCCTCGTGGTCGCCGCTGGTGGCGGCGGCCAGGAACTCGGTCAGCAGCGCCCGGATCTCGTGGACGGTCGCACCCGCGGCCGCGCGGGCCGCGAACCAGGCGACGACGAACGCGCCGGCGACGACAGCGATCGCCCACCACCACGAGCCGAACCAACCGGCGATCCCGCCGACCACACCGGCCAGGCACCCGGCCAGGGCGAAAGAAAGGGCCAGGCCCGCGACGACCCGCCTGCCTGACACCGCACGATCATAACCGACATAGACGCGCGGACATGTGTCTATTCGCATGCAGTTGTGGTCAGGATGCGCCGACGTTGTGCAACTGTTGTGGCCCGGCAACTGACCGCGGAAGGGCAGGTGGTGCGCGGTGTCGGTGCGCGTGCGGGTGCTCGGCCCGGTCGGCGTCGTCGGGCCCGGCGGCCCGGCCACGCTGGTCGGCGCGCGGCAACGGACGCTGCTGGCGCTGCTCGCGCTCAACGCCGGCACGGTCGTCCCGTGCGCCCGCCTGGTCGACGCGCTCTGGGGCGATGATCCACCCAGGACGGCCGTGCGGACCCTGCACAGCCACGTCTCCCGGGTCCGACAGGCTCTGGAGGCCTGCGGGCTGCCCGGCGTGCTGCTCACCCGTGACCCCGGCTATCTGCTCGGCCTTCCCCGCGACCAGGTCGACGCGCACCGGTTCGAAGACGCCGTCAGGGAGGCCCGGGCGTGCCTCGACGGCGGCTCGCCGGACCGGGCCGCGGCCCTGCTCGACGAGGGCCTGGCCTGGTGGCGCGGCGATGCGCTCGCCGACGGCGCGCCCGACGGGTGGGGCCGCGCCGAGGCCGACCGGCTCACCGAGATCCGGCTCGCCGCCACCGAAGACCTGTGGGACGCGCGGCTCCACCTCGACCGCCACGCCGAGGCGGTGCCCGAGCTGGAACGACTCGCGGCCGCCCACCCGACCCGCGAACGGCTGGTCGGGCTGCTCATGCTCGCCCTCTTCCACTGTGGACGCCACGTCGACGCGCTCGACCGCTATCGCCGGCTGAGCGCGCATCTGGCCGACGAGTTCGGTGTCGATCCCGGGTCGCGGGTCCGGGAGCTGCACGCGGCGATCCTGCGCGGCGACCTGGCGGTGCCGGACCGCACCGTCGCCACCCAACTCCCCGCCCGGGTCGGGCATTTCGCCGGCCGGGTCGACGAGCTGGGCGCGTTGTCCCGGTGGCTGGCCGAGCCGAGCCCGGAGACCCAGGTCATGGTCGTCCGCGGTTCCGCCGGCATCGGCAAGACCGCGCTGGTGGTGCGCTGGGCGCACGAGGTCGCCGCGCGGTTCCCGGACGGCATCGTGTTCGTCGACCTGCGCGGGCACGACCCGGAGACGGCGCTGACCCCGGGCGAGGTGCTGGCGCACGTGCTCGACGCCCTCGGCCTGCCGCGGGACCGGCTGCCGGCCTCGGCCGAGCAGCGGACGGCCGTCTACCGGTCGCTGATCCACGGGCGGCGCACGCTGGTCGTGCTCGACAACGCCGGCACGGCCGACCATGTGCTGCCGCTGGTGCCCAACTCGGCCAACAGCCGGGTGCTGGTCACCAGCAGGCACCGGCTGGCCGCCGTCTCGGCGTACCACGTGGTTCGGCATGTCGAGCTCGACGCCCTCGGGCCTGATGACGCGCACACCCTGCTGGCGCGGGTCCTGGGCCGCGCGCGGGTGGCCGCCGAGCCGGAGGCGACGGCCCGGCTCGCCGAGCTGTGCGGGCGGATCCCGATCGCGCTGCGGGTCGCCGCGGCGCGGCTGTCCGGCCGCCCGCGCCAGCCGATGGCCGAACTCGTGGCCGACCTGTCCGACGAGGGCCGCCTCGACGCGCTGTCGGTCGACGGCGACACGCACAGCGTCCGGACGGTGTTCGCGAGCGCCTACGAGGTCCTCAGCGACCCGGCGGCGCGGATGTTCCGGCTGCTCGGGCTGCATCCGAGCGGCAACGTCTCGTCCTGGTTGGCCGCCGCCGTCACCGGCGACACGCACGGGCGCGGCCGGCGCGGCATCGACGAGTTGGCCGCGGCGCACCTGCTCAGCGAGGTCGCGGTCGGCCGCTACCGGTTCCACGACCTGATGCGGCTCTACGCGGTCGAGCGCGCGGAGCGCGACGAGGAAGGCGCCGCGCGGGACGACGCCGTCGGCCGCCTGCTCGACTGGTATCTGGCCGTCGCATCCGCCGCGAACCGCGTCCTCGACCCGGCCCGCGACCGGGTGGTCGCGACGCCCCGGCAGCCGCCGCGCGAGCTGCCGTTCGGCACCGACCCCGACGAGGTGCTCGCCTTCCTCGACGGCGAGCGCGACAACCTGGTGCCGGTCGCGGGGTTCGCGCTGCGCCACGGCCACCACCGCACCGTCTGCCAGCTCGCCTACCTGACCAGCGGCTACTTCGAGTCCCGGGGCTACGCCGACAGCCGGATCGCGATCCACCGGCTCGGGCTGGAGGCGGCCCGGCGCGGCGCCGACCCGGTGGTCGAGGGGCTGATGCACAGCGGGCTCGGTGTCGCGCTCATCGCCGCACGCCGCTACGAAGACGCCCTCGGCGAGCTGCGCGAGGCGTTGCGGCTGATGGCGGCGGCCGGCGACCAGCGCGGGGTCGGGCACGCCTACAACAACCTCGCCGCGGCCCTCGGCGAACTGGGCCGGTTCGACGAGGCGATCGTCGCGTGCGAGCAGGCTCACGCCGTGCACGTCGCCAACGCGCACACGCTCGGCGCGATCCTGGCGCTCAACAACCTCGGCCACCTCTACGCCCGGGTCGGGCAACCCGAGCAGAGCCTGCACCACCTGCGCCGCGGGCTGCGGCTGGCCCGCGACGCCAACGACCGGCGGCTCGAGGCGGCGATCCAGCACGGCATCGGCGAGACGCACCGCAGCACGGGGACGCTCGACCCGGCGCTGGAGGCCTTCGCCGAGGCGTTGGCCCTGCGCCGGGGTGCGGGCAACCGGCACTACGAGGCGCGCACGCTGGTCGAGATCGGCACGACGCTGATCATGGCCGGGCGGCGGGCCGAGGCCGGAAAGCCGCTCGAGGAGGCGTTGACGATCGCCGGCGAGCTGGGCGACGAGCACCTTGCCGACCGGGCCCGGGCCGAACTGGCCCGGCTGGGCTGACCGATGCCCGGCGGCGGCACCCCGCGCTACGGCACCTGGATCCGCACCGGGCGGCTGGTCGGGTTCGCGGCGGTGACCGCCGTCTGTCTCGCCGGGAGCCTGCTGGCCCTGTGGTCGCCGTGGTTCCTGCTGTTCCTCGCACCGCTCGCGATCTTCGCTACATCACGACGGTCCTGGCGCTCACCGTCTACCGCTTCGCGCCACGCGGCGACGACCTCCAGCGCCGGATCCACGACCTCATCGTCACCAAGGCCCAGCCAGTCCCGGCGGGCGCCCGGATGCTCGACATCGGATGCGGCAGCGGCAGCCTGGTCGTCAAGCTCGCCAAGGCGGCGCCGGACAGCTTCGTGACCGGCGTCGACTCGTGGGGACGCGACTGGGAATACTCGCAGCGGCAGTGCGCGGAGAACGCCCGGATCGAGGGGGTCGCCGACCGGACGGCGTTCCACCAGCAGAGCGCGGCCGCCGTCGACGGCAGCTTCGACGTGGTCGTGAGCTGCCTGACGTTCCACGAGGTCGGCGACCTGGAGAGCGCCACCGGCGCGCTGGTCGCGGCGCTGCGGGTGGTCGGCCCGGGTGGGCGGTTCGCCTTCCTCGACCTGTTCGGCGACCCGGGCCACTACCCGTCGCCGGACGGCGTCCGGGAGGCGATCGAAGGGGCGGGCGGCACGATCGAGGAGTTCGGCGGGCTGGCCGACGCCCTGCCGCTGCCGTTCCCGCTGCGGCATCCGAAGGTGCTCGGGCACGCGCTGCTCGTTGTCGGGAGCAGACCCAGACATTGACGAACGTCGTACGACGATGATCTGATCGCGATCTCAGAGTATTTCTCATGTTCTGGAGGTCGCATGCGTCGTCCCGCGTTCCTGGCCGCCACCCTCATCGCCCTCGCCGCGGGTGGCGTCGCCGTGCTCGGCGGCAGCCCCGCGTCGGCCGCGCTGCCGACCGCCGCCGTCGCGCTCGGCGACAGCTTCGTCAGCGGCGAGGGTGCCGGCAGCTATCAGCCGGTGACCGACCTCAATGGGGTGGCGCAGGCCTTCCCGGGCTGGTCAGCGCCCAACAACAACGCGTTCTTCTGCCACCGCTCGGCGAACGCGTCGATCCAGCAGGCGGCCCTGCCCGGCATCGCCGCCCGCTTCAACCTCGCCTGCTCGGGCGGCCAACCACACGACATCGCCGCCGCGTCGTCGTCGCGCACCAACGGCCGGACCGTCGCGGCCCAACTCGACCAGCTACGCGCGGTCAGCCAGACCCACGACATCGACCTGGTGCTGGTCGGCCTGGGTTCCAACAACAGCCAGTTCACCTTCGGCAGCGTCGCGGAGAAGTGCGCCAACCGCTTCATCGCCGACGCGTGGACCGGCTGGTGGGAGTTCTGGGCCTACATCAACGGCCCGGTCGAGCAGGCACCGTGCGCGACCAGCGACCTGGCCACCGACGCCCAACTGACCGCCGCCACCCAGGAGACCGTCGCCGCCGTGCGGCAGATCGTGACCACGCTGCGCCAGATCGACCCCGACGGGCAGCACCGGATCGTGCTCCAGGACTACACCAACCCGCTGCCGTTGGACGTGGCACCGCGCTTCTACACCGAAGACGGCCGCGCCGACGATCGCGACAAGTTCCGCGACCTGGGCGCCGAGCGCTACGCGGCTGGGTGCCCGATCCACCGCGCCAGCCTGGCGGCCGGGCACTGGTTCTCCGGCGGGCTCGGCACCATCGTCCGCACCGGACAGTCCACGTTGTCCGCTGAGTTCCCCGGTGAGGACATCGTCTACCTCAACGTGCAGCGGGCGTTCGACGGCGCGCGGCTCTGCGAGTTCGACGCCAGCCCGACCGGGGCGCTGGCCACCCCGATCCGCTTGCAGGACGGCCCGACCGGCGTGCCGGTGACCAGCCTGGCCGGCAAGGACAAGATCGCCATCCAGCGGATCGCCAACGCCTGCGCGACCTATTTCCAGACCTGCCAGGAGTCGTGGCATCCCAACGTCGCGGGCCACCAGGTGCTCGGCCAGTGCCTGGCCGCGGCGGCAACGGCAACCAACAGAACCGTTTCCTGTGTACGCCAACCGGACGGCCGCATCGTCGCCAGTTGAGCCAGCGGGCTGGCCCCGGGTTCGCCCAGGGCCAGCCCCACGGATGCCGGTCGTGGCAAAAAGCTACCGAGATCATCAATGTTCTGCAAAATATTGGCGATCAGGCCTTCAAACGTCGACGTCGGCCGATCTATGCTGCGGGCTCCGGGGTTCCTCGACGACCAGGAGGCACGCAGAATGCTGACCCGAAGGCGCCTGATCGCCACCGCCGCGGCCGCGACCGCCGCCGCCGTGTTGCCGGGCGGCGCCGCCCACGCGGCCCTGCCGGAGGTCGACATGGAGGCGGTCATCAAGGCCGCCCAGATCGACCCGCGCCGGCCGGACACCGCGCTGACGCCGGGCGCCAAGGCCAGCGTGCTCGAGGTGGAGCGCGCCCTCCAGGCGCGCGGCCTGCTCGCCTCGACCTATGTGGATGGTCACTTCGGGACGAGCACGATCTCGGCGTACGCGGCCTATCAACGCTCGCTCGGCTACACCGGCCTCGACGCCACCGGCCTGCCCGGCCCGACCTCGCTGCGGTCGCTCGGCACCAACCGCTACACCGTCGTCCGGGCGATCTCCCCCGGCAGCATCGTCACGCTGCGCGGCGTGCAGGTGAACACCCGCACCCGGACGATGCTGCTGGAGGCCGAGCGCCTGATCGGCAGCACGCTGACGCTGACCCAGGGCAGCTACAACACCGGCACCGCGGCGTCGGCCGGCACCCATGACGGCGGCGGGGCCCTCGACATCTCGGTGACCGGCCTGTCCACCGCCACCCGCACGACGGTGGTGCGCCAGTTGCGCACCGTCGGGTTCGCGGCCTGGCTGCGCAACCCTTCCCAGGGCGACTGGCCCTACCACATCCACGCGATCGCGATCTCCGACACCGACCAGTCGACCGGTGCCCAGCACCAGGCCGGCGACTACTACCTGGGCCAGAACGGCCTGGCCAACCGCGGCGCCGACGACGGCCCGGCGGTCACGCCGAAGCGCACCTGGGAGGAATACCAGCGGATGTGACCGGGTCAGATGACCTCGAGGTGGTCCGGGTCGAAGTCGGGCACCGGGCCGTGGTCCGGCGGGGCGGCATACCACCACGCGGTCGACGCGATGTCGTCGCGCAGGGGCAGGTAGCGCCCGCCGGACCGCCAGCCGAGCGCCTGCACGGTGACCCGCAGGTCGGTGGCGAACCGGATCGGGTCCGGCAGGTGCCACCGATACATCCCGAACCGCTGCTGGCTGCGGTAAAGGCCGTCCGGCCGGAGCACCTGCGGCAGCCCGAGATAGGGCGTGGTGAACGCGGTGTAGCCCTCACCGGGGACGTCGAAGTTCCAGGCGCCGCCGAAATAGTCTTCCGTGCCGGTGCCGCAGATCGTCGGTAGCTCGTCGTCGCCGTCGAGGTAGAACTTCACCTCGCCCTCGCCCCACCAGCCGGCGTTGTTGACGCCCCAGGCCAGGTAGGTGCCGACGTAGTGGCCCGGCCCGGCCACGCCCTCGAGGATCGTGTGCGGCTCCCGGTCGCCGACCGGGTTGCTGCGCCGCCATGCCGCGTGCAGATAGGCCGCGCCCTCCGGCACCTCGGTCAGCTCGTAGTCGATCTGGTAGAACAGCAGCGCCGGCTCCGGCCCGAGGTTCTCGACGGTCAGCCGGGCGCCGACCCGGTAGGGCATCTCCCAGTAGGCGTTGAACCCGCCGCGCGGGTTGACCGCCACGGGCACGGAGCTGACCTGGGCGAACTCGCCCCACCCCGAGCAGAAGAAATCGCCGAGCGGCACGGCGACCGCCGGGTCCGGCGCGCCGTCCCAGTGGATCCGCAGGATCAGCGAGCGCCAGTGCCGAGGATGCGTGGTGCACCAGAGGTGCCGGATCACGCCGGGGCCGGTCAGCTCGCCGAGCAGGTGCGTGCCGCCGGCCGGCACCTCGACGCTCGGCGAGATCTTCCAGCCCGGGCCGAGGTCGCGGGCGGCGGCCGTGCCGGTGCCGGTGGTCGCCGCGCCTCCGGCGCCTTTGGCGCCAGTGACGTTCTCCGGGCTGATCGACCGGCTCCGGCCGGCCGTCAACAGCGACGTGCCCAGCATCAGCTCTCCTTCCCCAGGGCCCGCACCCACTGCCCGAGCAGGTAGGCGGCGCTGGTGTTGCGGCGCAGGCCGAGCGGCTGGTCGCCGCCGGAGCCGTCGAAGCGCAGCGTGCTGACGATCAGCCGGCCGGCGGACCAGGGCACCTCGACCGCGTAGTCGTGCACCTGGCTGGTCCGGGTGTCCACCCGGCGTAGCAGCGGCCGGCCGCCGATCGGCAGGGCGGTGACGTCGAGGGCCAGGTCCGGCGCCATCCCGGCGAACTGGAGGTCGGTCCAGCCGTCGTGCGGGAAGTCGCCCCAGGCCTCGTGCGGCTCGATCACCTTGACCGCCTCGCGCCAGAACGGCATGGCCGCGACCGGCAGCGGCGGGTCGACGCAGGCCGCGTCGACCAGCAGCACGGCGTTGCCGCCGGCGCGCAGGTGCTGGCGGACCGGCTCGGTCCAGGCGGTGGCCAGCAGAACCGCGCCGGGTGTCTCCACCGGGACCACCTGAGCCCCGAGCGCGGCCAGGTCGGTCAGTCGACCGGCCGGATCCACGACGGCGACCGGCCCGGGCCAACCGCGGTCGGGCAGGAACCAGAACGACCAACTGTTGCTGGTGCGCTGACCGGCACAGTCGACCTCGACGCGCAGCACCGCCCGGCGGGGACGGTCGACCGCGGGCACGGTGAACGCCGCGATGCCCAACCCGGCGACGGCGCCGGCCGCGATGTCGGCGGCCAACGAGCCCGAGGCGACCAAACCGGACGCGTCCGGGCCGGGCTCGACCGGGCCGGCCTCGACCAAACCGGGCTCGACCAAACCGGACGCGTCCGCGCCGGGCTTGACCAAACCGGGCTCGACCGCGCCGGGCTCGACCGCCGCGGACTCGGCCTCGCCGCCGTCGGCCAGGTCGACCCGCCAGCGGACCTCCGCCCGGCCGCCGGTGCGGCCGTGGTGGGCCAGCACCAGGTGGGGGCGAACCAAGGCACCGGCCGGATGGCACCAGGTGTCCCAGGGCGCCGGCCGGTCGCCGCCGGCGGTCCACGCGCGTCGGCGGTCCCAGTCCAACCCGACCACGAGGTCGGCGTTGAACTGCGCGAACGATGCCGCGTCGACCTTCAGCGCGCCGGAGTCGTCGAAGAGCCCGGCCGTGCTGATCGGGGTGTCCCGCTCGCCGGTGATGACGTAGCCGCTAGTGTCGGCGCGGACCCGGACCGCCTCCAGGGTCACCTTGCGGTGCAACACCGCCTGTCGGGCGGAGATCCGTTCCAGCTCGGCACCACGGTCCCAGAAGCCGTTGCCCCGCAACGTCTTCTCCTGGTCGGGCACGTCGTATTGCCAGCGGGCACCCTGCGGGTTGACCGCCGGGTCCGCGCTGGTCCACCACGGAGAGTCCAGCCGGCGCAGGTCGCGGAAGGTGTCGAGGTCGCAGAACTCGCCGAACAGCCACGGCCGGGCCGCCCGCCAGCGGGGCGCGAAGTGGTCGAGGGTGCCCCGGAAGTAGGCGGGTTCGCAGTAGAAGTGGTGGTCGTCGAAGTCGGCGAACTCGTCGAGCAGCCCGCCGTAGGCCTCCCCCGAGCCGCTGTTGTCGCGCACCAGCGTGCCCGGCGCGAGCCGCTTCACGAGGTCGTAGAGCGGCCCCAGCACGTCGGCGCCGACGGCCGAGGACAGCTCGCAGCCGAGCGTGAGCAGGATGACCGACGGATGGTTGGCGGCGGCGCGGACCAACCGTGACGCCTCGGCGAAGAGCTGCGTCCGGAAGTGCGGTGTGGGGTGCGGCAGCCACATCGGCAGCTCGACCCAGAGCAGCATGCCCAGCTCGTCGGCGATCGCGAAGTAGTAGTCGGGCGGGAACCAGAGGCAGAGCTTGACGCCGTTGAAGCCGAGCCGGCGCAGCTCGATCAGGTCGGCCCGGACCCGCTCGGGGCCCGGGTCGGGGTGCAGCTGGTCCGGATACCAGCCCCAGGAGAGGATCATCCGGGGATAGAGCGGTTCGCCGTTGAGCCGCAGCAGCGACCCGTCGGCCTCGAGCGTGCGCAGTCCGGTGTAGACAGTCTTCGAGTCGCCGCCGGAGGTGTGCACGGTGACCGCGTAGAGCGCCGGGTCGTGCGGCGACCAGGGCCGCGGATCGGGGATCGTCAGCGTTCCGTTCCCGACCGATCGCGCGACCACCACCCCGGAAGGATCGCGCACCGAGACGGTCAGCTCGCCCGGCCCGAGCAGCGTGGCCGCGACCGACAACCGGCCGTCGGCGGTGCCGGAAACGTCGACGTCGCCGAGCGCGCACTCGCCGGTGACCAGCAACTCGACCGGCCGCCAGACACCGCCGTGCGAGTGCCCCCAGACGTAGGGCAGGAAGCCGGCCAGCGTCTCCCGGGCGGGATAGCGGCCGGGCACCGGCGGCGCGTCGGGCCCACCGGTCAGGCTGGCCGGTTTCTCGGCCCGCACCAGCACCTCGGCGGGCTGACCCGGGGTGACGAGACCGGTGATGTCGACCTCGAACGCGTCCCACATCCCGACGTGCTGCCCGGCCACGCGGCCGTTGACCAGCACCTCGCAGGCATAGCTGACGGCGCCGAACCGCAACCGCAAGCGGGCGCCGCCGACCGGCACGTCGAACGTCGCGCGATAGTCCACCGGACCGGGATGGTCCAAGGGAATCCCGGTCTGCTCCCACGACCCGGGCACCGGCACCGGTCGCCAGTCGTCGGTGCCGACCAGCCGGCACTCCCAGCCCTCGACCGTGCTCACCCGTCCAGCTCCCAACTGCCCTCTTGCGCCCAGGCCAGCGCGACGGAGCGGCCGGCCACCTCCACGTCGCACCCGTCGGCCCGCGGCCGCAGCGTCACCGGCACGGGCCGGCCGCGGTGGTTGAGCGAGACCTCGTAGGACCGGCCCGGCACCCGCAACTCGGGCGGCAGGTTGGGGCGCACCAGCAGCTTCCCGTCGACGAATCGCGCACCGACGAGAACACCGAGCAGCAGGTGTACGCCGAACGCGCCCCACCCGTAGCCCTCGCCACCGCACCGGCCGGACAGCGGCCAGTATTCGCAGGCGATCCCGGGCAGCGTCCGCTCGTCGTCGGCCGTCCGGGCGTCCCAGAACCGGTAGGCCCGGTCGACGATGTCGGCCGCCACCGTCGCCGCGGTGCCGTGCTCCCCGGCGGCGCGGGCGGCGTCGACGGCGGTCCACGCGAACATCGGCCACACCAGGTCGGCCGGGTCGGTGGCCCGGACCGCGGCGCGCAACGCGTCGGTCTCGGCCGGGCCGGCCAGCCCCAGGGCCAGCGGCGCCAGCAGCATCACGTCGTCGACCTCGGTCGGCGTGCCGGTGCCGGCGTCCACGTCGGCGTAGCGCGTACCGGTGAAAAGCTTGGCGGTGTTGTCTGTGTAACGGTCGGCCAGCGCGTTCCAGCCGGGCACGTCGCGGTCGCGGCCCAGGATCCAGGCGAAGCGGGCCATCGTCCGGGCGGCGTGCGCGACGGCGGCGTGCAGGTCGACCGGGCGCAGGTGGTAGGTCGGGTGCCCACCGCCGAGCGGCTGGTCACCGAAGCGCGGCGACAGGTCCTGCCCGGACTCCCAACTGCACGCGTGCCCGAGCCAGCCGTCGGCGTCGGCGCGGTGTGCGAGCCACCAGTCGAGGTAGGCGCCCAGGTGCGGATAGATCCGCTCGAGCCAGTCGCGGTCGGGGTTGGCGTCCCAGAGGTGGCCGAGCACCAGCCACGGGTAACCCCACTGTGGACCGGTGCCGCACACGCTGCCGTCGGCGGCGACCATGTTGAAGCTGCCGTCCTCGCGCGAGCACGGCACCTGGGGTTCCGGCGCGTCCGCGAACGTGCCCAGCAGCAGGCGTTGGGCCAATGCCGGGTCGGCGTAGCCGAGCAGCAGCGCGTCGATGGCGGCCTCGCCGAGCACCACCCGGGGCGCCTGGATCTGCATGGCGTCCCACGGCAGGCGGTAGATGCCCACCGGTGGCTTGACCATCATCCGCAGCGTCTCCAGGTCGTAGACCAGGCCGCGCCGCCAGTGCGCGGGCCAGTCACCGGACAGCCGCGGCGCGGTGGCCCAGAACCGGCGGTCCTCCTCGACCAGGGCGGCCCGCACCGTGCGGTGCCCATCGCGCGCGGCTGCCAGTTGCTCGCGGGCCTCGGCTGCGGTCCGGCCGCGGGCCAGCAGCACGGTCAGGTCGTGCTCCCGCGCGCCGGCGAACTCGACCACGGCCGACAGGTCGACCCGGTCGCCCTTCTCCCCCAGCGCCGTGACGGGACCGGGCACAGATAAAGGCAGCCCGGCGGCGGTCCATCGGTCAGCGGCGCCGGCGTCGGTGGTGACCGCGACCATGCCGCCCGGGTCGGAGACCCACAGCGCGAACGCCTCGCCGTCTTCGAAACCTTGCAGGAGCACCACGTCGCCGTCGCGGCGGCCGACCAGGCCGGACTCGCCCCAACCCAGGTCGGCGCCGATCTGCCGGGTGTAGTCGGCCCGCACGGTCAGCCGCTCGCCGACCCGGCCGCGCACCCGCGCCACCAGCACGTCAGGGCCGGCCAGATGGAACTCGACGGTCAGCGCGCCGGACCGGAACTCGACCAGGTCCTTCGAGTGGTAGGGCGCGGTCGCCCCGGCGACGGCGGACGCCCCGTCGACGGCGATCCGCACACCGGCCCGGTAGACCTCGCGGCGACCGCCGTAGGCCCGCGCGTACGCCGGGAAATGCCAGCGGAAACCGAGGTCGTGCGAGCGGACCACACCGTGCGGGGTGAGCCGCCGGGTGTGCGCCGGGATGTCGAGGTAGCCGTGCGGCGTGTAGTCGTCGAGCGGAAAGCCCTCCACGGCGTCAGCCCTTCACGCCGGACAGCGAGATGCCGGCCACGAAGTAGCGCTGCGCGCAGATGTAGACCAGCACCACCGGCAGCAGGGAGACCACCGAGGCGGCCATCATCAGCGGCCAGTTCGGCTGCTCGTACGCCGATGATGTGACGTTGAAGTAGGCCAGGCCCAACTCGACCGTGCGCATCTTCTCGTCGCGGGCGATCAGCAGCGGCCAGAGCAGGTCGTTCCAGGTGCCCATGAACGCGAACACCGCGACCGTCGCCAGGGCCGGCTTCACCAGCGGCAGGAAGATCCGGAAGAAGACCGTGAACTCGTTGGCGCCGTCGATCCGGGCGGCGTCCTGATAGTCGCGCGGGATGGTCAGGAACGCCTGCCGGAGCAGGAAGATGGCGAACGCGCTGGAGATGCCCGGCACGATCAGCCCCTGGTAGGTGTTGACCCAGTTGAGTTTGAAGACGATCAGGAACAGCGGGATCATCGTGACCTGGAACGGGATCATCATGGTGGCCAGGAAGAGCACGAAGACCGACTTCGAGCCCGTGAAGCTCAACCGGGCGAAGCCGTAGGCCGCGCTGGCGCAGAACGCGAGTTGGCCGACCACGGTCAACACCGTGACCACGACGCTGTTCAGCACATACTTGGCGAACGGCGCCAGGGTGAACAGGTTGACGTAGTTGCCGAAGTCGAACGTGTCCGGGATCAGGTCCGGCGGATACGAGAACGTCGTGCCGGAAGGCTTGAGCGACGTCGTGACCATCCACAGGAACGGCACCAGCATGAAGGCGCCGAGGAGGGTCAGGATCGCGTAGGTCGGCGCGGCACGCAGCAGGCCGAGCACCGTCGTCTTGCGTCGGGACATCAGGCTCTCCGTCAGATCAGGTTCGACTCGCCGCGCCGGCGGATGAACCACAGCTGGATGAGCGTGACCACGAAGATCACGGCGAACAGCACCCAGGCTTGCGCGGACGCGTAGCCCATCGAGAACTCCTCGAAGGCCCGCTGGTAGATGTGGTAGACCGCGACGTCGGTGCTGCCAAGCGGGCCACCCTCGGTGATCACATACATCGGGGTGAACACCTGGAAGCCGCCGATGACGCCGGTGATGACCAGGAAGATGGTCGTGGGTGCCAGCAGGGGCAGCGTCACGCTGCGGAACTGCCGCCACTTGCCGGCGCCGTCGATCGAGGCGGCCTCCAGCAGCTCGCGGGGAACCGCCTGGAGCCCGGCCAGCCAGATCACCATGCTGAACCCGGCGGTCTTCCAGGTGTTGATCAGCACGATCGCGAACATCGCCGCGTGCGGGTCGTCCAGCCAGTTCTGCGCGGGCAGGTGCAGCACGTCGAACAGGTAGTTGACCAGGCCCGCGTCCGGCGACAGCAGCGTGATCCAGATGACCGAGACGGCCACCCAGGAGGTGATCACCGGCATGAAGAACACGGCGCGGAACACGTTCATCCCGCGCAGCTTCTGGTTGACCACGACCGCCAGCGCGAGGCTGACCGCCATCCCGATCGGCACCGACAGCACCGTGTAGTAGGCGGTGTTCCACATCGCGTGCCAGAACGGGTCGTCGCTGAACAGCGAGATGTAGTTGTCGAACCCCACGAACGGCGCGCCGAGGAAGCTGGGCGAGGTCCACTCGTGGAACGACAGGTAGAGGCTGAACCCGATCGGCACCAGTGCGAACAGCAGGAGGTGGGCGGTGGCCGGCAGGATGAACAGCCAGCCGACCCGTTCCGAGCGCCGGCGCCGGCGGCGCCGGGCCGGACGGTCGCCCGCGGGGGCACGACCTTCCAGCACGGCGCCGGCCTGAACGGCGGAACTCATCGCTTGGCCAGCTCGCGGTTGATCGCGGTGATGGTTTCGGCGACCTGGGCCTGCACGGGCTCCCCGCGGAGGATCTTCTCCATCATCCCGTCGAGCGCCTTCTCGATCGTCGGGTAGACACCGATCTTCGAGCCGTAGGGGGGTCGGCCGCTGGCCGTGGCGTCGACGAACACCTTGTCGAGCTTGGCGAACTTGGCCTGGGCGCTGGTCAGCGAGCCGCTGGCGGCCTCGGAGTTCGCCGAGATGGCGATGCCGGTGATCGCCTTGGTGTCCTGGTAGCCGCGGCTGGTGGCCGCGTCGATGAACTGCGCCGCGGCCTTGAACTTCTCCTTGGGCAGGTCGTGCCGGAGCACGAAGCTCGACTCGTAGAGCGCGGTCGCCTCGGTGGCCCGCTTGGGCTGCGGCACCACGGCCAGCTTCTCCGGCGTGTAGCCCTTGGCACCGGTCAGGCCGACCAGCGACCAGTGGCCGCTGTCGAACATCGCGAACTTGCCGTCGACGAAGAGCGCGTTGGCGTCCGACGCGTTGGTCAGCTTCTCCAGAGTGGATGGTGACGGCGCGACCTTGTGCTTGAGCACCAGGTCTGCGTACCACTGGATCGCCTCGATGGCCGCCGGCGCGTCCAGGAAGCCGGTCGCGGTGGTGTGGTCCGGCGAGACCACGTCCCCACCGTTCTGCCAGACCCGGTAGACCCACTGGTAGGCGTACTGGCTGTGCCGGTAGCCCCACTGCACCACGTTGGCCTCGTCGAAGCCCGGGTCGAGCCGGTTGCGCCCGTTCTTGTCGAGGGTGAGCTTCTGAGCGGCGGCGAGTTGGTCGTCCCAGGTCCAGCCGGCCTGCGGCACCGGGATGCCGGCCTTGGTGAACAGCGTCGGGTTGTAGTAGACGACCATCGGGGTGAAGTCGTTGGGCAGCCCGTAGATGCCGCCGTCCTCGCCCTTGTGGATCTCGAGCACCTGCGGGAAGAAGCGGTCGGTCGTCAGCGACGGCAGTTGCTCGGTCACCTTGCGCATGTCGAGCAGCAGCTTGCGCTGGATCAGCGGGGCCAGGCTGGAGGCGTCCTGCGACCACAGGTCCGGTGCGCTGCCCGAGGCCAGGTCGACGATGATCTGGGTGTCGAAGTTCGGCGGCGCCTGGATCGAGTCAATCTTGATCTTGGGGTTCTGGGTCTGAAAATCGGCAAGGAACTTCTGGTACGCCTTGTCGAGCTCGGAGCCCTTCTCCTCGGGCGGCACCTGGAAGCCGACCACCTTGAGCGTGACCTCGCCGTCGGCCGACACCTCGTCGTCGCCGGACCCGCAGGCGGCCAGCAGGGGGCCAGCGGTCACCGCGGCCGCGGCGCCGAGCCCCCAGCGCAACATCGTCCGTCGGTTCACCGAGGTGCCACGGGCGATCGCACCGAGGGTGGCGGGCGGTATGTCGTTGTCGTTCATCTCGCTCCTGCCATGGGGATGGGGTTGCAGAGCAGCGTTCCGCCGGAAACTTGGCAGGGAACGTAACCGCGACTGGGAAACGTCGTCAATGGTCTAGCTGTGGGAAACCAGTTTCTCAGCGTGAACCAAATTGGGTTGCCCTCGACCCCTAGCTTTTCTTCGCCCGGCCCGTCTACTTTCGATAGCCAACCGATGCCGAGCGTGCGCAAGCGGTTTCCCAACCTGGCCCGAAGGGGTGGTTAGTGGCACCTACGATTCGCGATATCGCCCGCGCTGCCGGCGTATCCGTCGCCACCGCCTCCAAGGGCCTAAACGGCAAGGGCCGGATGCGCCCGGAGACCCGGCAACGCATCCTCGACACCGCTCGCGATCTCGACTTCCGGCCCAACCGCAATGCCAGTTCGCTGACCACCGGCCGCACCTACACGGTCGGTCTGCTCACCCGCGACGGCTACGGACGGTTCACGCCTCCGTTGCTCGGCGGAGTCGAAGACGCGCTCTCCGTCGACACCGCGAGCCTGCTGCTCTGCGACGCCCGGCGCGACGCAGTCCGGGAACGGCACTACCTCGACGTGCTCGCGGCCCGCCGGGTCGACGGGCTGATCGTGACCGGTCGCGCCACCGACCCGGCCCCGCCGCTGCCGCGCAGCCTGCCGTTCCCGGTGCTCTACGCCTACACGACCTCGAGCAACCCCGACGACAGCAGCATCACCGTCGACGACGAGCACGGCGGCTGGCTGGCCGCCCGGCAACTGCTGCGCCAGGGCTGCCGCCGGATCGCGCACATCACCGGCCCGGTCTCGGTGCTCGCCGTCCGGGAGCGGATCGCGGGTGCCCGGCGGGCGCTCGCCGAGGCCGGCCTGGAGCTGCCCGACGACCTGATCACTTACGGTCCGTTCACCGAGCGGACCGGCTTCCACGCCGCGCAGGGGTTGCTGGCGGGCCGGCAGGTCGACGGCATCTTCTGCGGCAGCGACCAGATCGGCCGCGGCGTCGCCGACGCGCTCAGTGGGCAGGGCGTGCGGATCCCCGACGACGTGGCGCTGGTCGGCTTCGACAACTGGACCCTGCTGGCCGCGGCCACCCGACCGCCGCTGACGTCGGTCGACATGAACCTCTACCGGCTCGGCCGGCTGGCCGCCGAGAGCCTGCTGCGCGCCATCGACGGCACGCCCGAGCCCGGCATCCGCCGGCTGCCCTGCTCGCTGGCGATCCGCGCCTCCTGCCCCGCCCCGATCACCGACAGCACCGAGTGGCTCGACGACAGCCCGCTCGTACCCGACGCCTGACCCCCTGTTCGTCAGGCTTTGCTCTGCACCCCTGTAGGAAGCACCACCCAACTGGGGCGCTTCCCACAGGGGTGCAGAGCAAAGCCAGTACATCACCGCCGGCCCGCAGGGCCCGGTGCCATCTCACCGCGCTGGAGCTTCCGCATGTCTGAAAACCGCCCAGGACCCGTCGTCGACACCTCCGCCAGCCGGCATGCCCGGCTCCGGCCGGTCGCGCCGCGAG
The DNA here is from genome assembly GCF_003387075.1 of Asanoa ferruginea. NCBI lineage: Bacteria > Bacillati > Actinomycetota > Actinomycetes > Micromonosporales > Micromonosporaceae > Asanoa > Asanoa ferruginea. Next base: position 6,486,779 of record NZ_QUMQ01000001.1, on the reverse strand, counting down.
ACGTCCGGATCACGGACGACTTCTGGGCGCCCCGGCTGCGCCGCAACCGGGAGGTGACGATCCCGGCCCAGCACGCGCAGTGCGAGACGACCGGTGCGCTGCGCAACTTCCAGCGGGCGGCCGGCAGCGTCGGCGGCGACTTCAGTGGCCGCTACTACTCCGACTCCGACGTCTACAAGTGGATCGAGGCGGCGTCGTGGAGCCTCGCCACCGACCCGTCGCCGGAGCTGACCGACCGGCTCGACTCGGTGATCAAGCTGGTGGCCGGCGCCCAGGACGACGACGGCTACCTCAACACCTACTTCTCCGTCGACCGGGTCGGCGAGCGCTGGACCGACCTCGTGGTCCGGCACGAGATGTATTGCATCGGGCACCTGGTGGCCGCGGCCGTGGCGCACGTCCGGGCCACCGGCCAGACCGCCCTGCTCGACGTCGCGCTGCGCGCCTGCACCCACATCGCCGAGCGGTTCGCACCCGGTGAGGTGCCCGGCACGTGTGGGCATCCCGGCCTGGAGATGGCGCTGGTCGAGCTCTACCGGACCACCGGCGACGAGCGCTGGCTGACCCTGGCCGCCTGGCAGCTCGACTCGCGCGGCGCCGGGGTGCTGGACGGCAGCGAATACCTGATCGACCACGAACCGGTCCGCAAGCAGTCGCGGGTGACCGGGCACGCGGTGCGGGCGCTCTACCTCTACGCCGGGATGGCCGACGTGGTGCTGGAGACCGGCGACGAGGAGCTGCGCACCGCCCTGGAGCAGCTCTGGGCCGACCTGTCCGGCGGCAAGACGGCCGTCACGGGAGGCGTGGGCGCGCGGTGGGACGGAGAGGCGTTCGGCGACGCGTACGAGCTGCCGGACCGGGCCTACAACGAGACCTGCGCGGCGATCGCGCACATCTTCCTGGCCTGGCGGATGCTGCTGCTGACCGGCGAGCCGGAGTATCGCGACGTCGTGGAGACGGCCCTGCACAACGGCGTGCTGCCCGGCCTCTCCCAGTCCGGCACCGAGTTCTTCTACCAGAACCCGCTGGCCGACGCCGGCCGGCACCGCCGGGAAGAGTGGTTCAGCTGCGCCTGCTGCCCGCCCAACATCGCCCGGCTGCTCGCCTCGCTGCCCGGCTACCTCTACACCACCAGCGACGAAGGGCTGTGGGTGCAGCTCTACATCGGCAACGAGGCCGACCTGCGGCTGGCCGACGGCACGCCGGTGCACGTCGACCTGGCCACGGAGCTGCCGTGGGAAGGCACGGTCCGGCTGACCGTCACGCCGGAAGCACCCACCGAGTTCACCCTGTTCCTCCCGGTGCCCGGCTGGGCCGGCGCCGACGTGTCGGTGAAGGTCAACGGTGAACCGGTGACCGTGGCCACCGACGCGGCCCGGGTCGCGTTGCCGCGCACCTGGGCGCCTGGCGACACCGTGGAGCTGACCTTCGGCACCGAGGTGCGGGCCCTCGCGGCGCACCCCCGGGTCGCGGCCGCACACCACCGCGTCGCGCTGGCCCGCGGGCCGCTGGTCTACTGCGTCGAGCAGGCCGACCAGGGCGACACCCCGGTCGCCGACATCCGGCTGACCGGCGCCGAGCCGTGGACCGCCGAGCACCGGCCCGAGCTGCTCGGCGGGGTCACCACGCTGACCGCCGAGGCCTCAGCTCTCGGTGCCGACGACGGGCCGCTCTATCGACCGTTCCACAATGGACCGGTCGCCGTGGCAAAGGCTCAGGTCACGGCCATCCCCTACTACGCCTGGGCCAACCGCGAGCCCGGCGCGATGCGGGTGTTCATTCCGCTGGCGGCCCGGTGAGCCGGCCGGTCTGGTACACCTTCGGCAACCACTTCCACTGGGTCGACATGCAGTGGCTGTGGGGCTACGGCGTGCTCGGCGCCTCCGTGCGCGACATGCTCGACTTCACCGGCGCCACCGGCGCGCGGGGCAACCTGAACTTCGACGGCGTCGGCTACGAGCGGATGGCCGCCGAGGAGCCGGAGGCCCTCGCCACGCTGCGGGCCGCGGTGGCCGAGGGCACGGTCGAGATCGTCGGCGCCAGCTACGGGCAGCCCTACCCGCTGTTCCACCACGGCGAGTCGGCGGTCCGCCAGCTCACCTACGGCGTCCGCGCGGTCCAGCGGCTGCTCGGCGTCCGTCCGGTCAGCTACTGGGAGGAGGAGTTCTCCTTCTACCCGCAGTTGCCGCAGCTTCTCGCCGACACGGGCTACCGCTACGCCTCGCTGTTCTTCCAATGGACCTGGCACACGCCGCACGTGCCGGTCGAGGACGCGCCGGCGATCCGGTGGGAGGGCCTGGACGGCACCCGCATCCTGAGCACCCCACGCGGCCCGCTCAACCTGCATCAGTGGCCGGAAGACTTCGCCGCGCTGCGGGCGCACCCGCTGCTGGCCGACTCGCCGGCACCGGTGATCCAGCAGTGGCTCGAGCTGCTGCCGTCGACCGACTGGATGTGCCGTTCCGAGTTGCTGATCGACGGGATGAAGGAGCTGCTGTCCACACCGGGGCTCGACATCCGGTTCGGCACCCTTTCCGAGGTGCTCGACGCGGTCGGCGAACACGCGCCGGTGCGTCGCTACACAATGGACGACGTCTTCCACGGGATGAGCCTGGGCAAGAACGGCGACCGCGGCCACCGGCGCAGCCGGGAGACCGAGCAGGCGCTGCTGGCCGCCGAGTCGTTGAGCGTGCTCGCCGGGCGGCTCGGCCGGCCCTATCCGCACTGGGACGTCTATCCCGTCTGGGAGCTGGAGGAGGGCTGGCGTGAGCTGCTGGCCTTCCAGCACCACGACAACGACGAGTGCGAAGGGCTGTGCGGGCACGTCGGCTACGCCGGCCTCGACCGGGGCCACGCCCTGGCCCGCGCGGTGCTGGACCGGACCGTGGCATCGCTCGCCGAGCGGACGCCCGGCCCGGCCGGCCGGACGGTGGTGGTCAACCCGCTCGGCTGGGCCCGGTCAGCAGTGGTCGACGGCCGCCGGGTCGAAGTGCCCTCGCTGGGGTGGACGGTGCACACCGCCGGGGAGGCCGTGCCGGCGGTGCTGGTCGACGACGATGGCGACACCATCACGCTGCGCCGGGGCGACTTCGCGGTCACCGTCGATCGGCGGCGCGGGGTGGTTGCCACGATCAACGGACTGGACTACGGGCCGGCAGGGCTCGGCGGGTTGCGCTGCGAACGGGATGGCGCCGAGCAGCGTTACGCACCGACTGCCGTACACGTCGATGGTGATCGGGTCGTGGTGTTGCTCGGCTCTCCCGCCGGCGACGAGATCCGGTTGACGGTGGCACTCGCGCTGGAACTCGACGCCGTCGACCTGTCCTTCGACGCCGACGCGCTGGCCCCACCCGACGGGCGGCACCACGCGAGCCTGATGACCCTCGTCGAGCCCGACCTCGACGTGCGGACCGTGCTGCACGACACGCCCTACGCGGTCACGCCGGTCACCGGCCGCGGGCGCTACCCGCGCAAATACCCGACCGGTGACTGGATGACCTCGCCGCAGGAGTTCGAGGAGGTCGTCGACCCGTTCACCGGGCTGCAACTGGTCGACCTGCTCGACCAGGACGGTGCCGGGCTGCTCTGGCTGCACGACGGCAGCCAGGGCTTCCTGCGCGCCACGTCGGGATTCTGGAACGTGCTGTCGATGCGCGACCCGTGGGACGAGGAGCAGTTCACGGCGGCGCTGCACGCCCGGATGCGGGTCGTCGCGCACCGGGGCCTGACCGCCGCCACCCGCTGGCGGCTCGCGCAGGAGTTCACCCGCCCTGTCCTGGTCGCCCGGCCCTCGCGCGCGGGCCACGACCAACCCGACGAGACGTTCGCGCTGCTCCGGCTCGACGGCCTCCCGGGCGCGGCCGTCACCGCGGTCTACCGGGAGACCGGGTACGCCGGCACGGGCCTGCCCGGACACGCCACCGCGACCCTGGACCGGCCCGTGCTGGTCCGGTTGGTCGAGTTCGACGGGGTGGGTGGCGTGGCCGACCTGGTGGTGGACGGCACGGTCGCCGGCGCCTGGCGGGCCAGCACCCTCGGCGAGGTGCGCGAGCCGCTGCCGGTGGACGGGACCTCCCGGGTCACCGTCGCGCTGCGGCCGTTCGAGATCACCACCGTCGTGCTCGACCTCGTCGAGGCCCGCAAGCAGCCCCGCGACCTCGATGCCCACCGCGAGGTGTGGGCCACCGTGCACCGCACAGAGGAGGAATCGTGAGCTACTTCCCGCGCGTCGCCCGCGGGACGCACTCCTACCCCCGCGACGAGTCGGTGCCGGCCGCCGACCGGCTCGGGCTCGGGGTGGTCGGCCTGCACGAGGGGCGCACGGCGCTGCTGGCCGCTTACCGCACCCGCAACGTGCGGCCGGTGGCCGGCTGCGACCTCGACGCGGCGACCCGGGCCGAGGTCGGCGCCGAGGTGCCCGACGTGGCGATGACCGGCTCCTACGCCGACCTGCTGGCCCGCGACGACGTCCGGATCGTCGGCGTCTACACGCCGGACCACCTGCACGCCGAGCACATCATCGCCGCCTTCGAGGCCGGCAAGGACGTGGTGTGCACCAAGCCGATCGTCAACGACTTCGCCGCCGCCCGCGAGGTGCTGGCCGCGGCCCGGCGCACCGGGCGGCGGCTGCTGGTCGGCCAGTCCACCCGGTTCTTCGAGTCGTTCCGCCGGCAGCGGGCCGCGTTCGAGCGCGGTGAGGTCGGCGACGTCGAGGTGGTCGAGGCGCACTACACGCACCGGATGGACTGGTACTACGACCGGGCGCCGTGGATCGTCGAGGGCACCGACTGGGTCTACCTGGGCCTGAGCCACCCGCTCGACCTGTTGCGCTGGTATCTCGGACCGATCGCATCGGTGTCGGCCGTCGGCGCCCGCTCGGCGCTGGCGCGGGCACACGGCATGCCGTCCTTCGACATCTACTCGGTCAACGCCGTCGCCGCGGACGGCCGGCTGGGCCGGGTGTTCGGCCACTACGGGATGCACGAGCTGCCCCGGGCCCGCAACTCGATCGAGTGTCTCCTCTATGGATCGGGCGGCACCTCGATGGCGCAGTATCACGACATGCGCTACGTCCACACGGCGCCGGACGGCACCGAGGTCGTCGAGGACATGCTCTACGAGTATCGGCACTACCACTTCAACAACGAGGTGCACGGCATGCACTACGGGGAGTTCGCCAACTACCTCGAGCACTTCGCCGAGGCGCTGACCTCGGGTGCCGACCACTCCCCCGACCTCGTCGAGGGCATCGAGACGTTCTGCCTGATGGAGGCCGTCCGCCGGTCGGCCCTGGCCGGCGGCGCCCCGATCGAGCTCGAAGCGCTGCTCGACCAGGTCGGCCTCTAACGGTTTTCCGCCAGCCGGCGGATGGCCGACGCGGAGGCGCCGCGGGCCCAGTCTTCGAAGGTGTGTGGCCGGGTGACGATCTGGCAGCGGCCGGCGGCGCCGAAGGCGTGCTCAGCGAACGACGCGCGCAGGTGGGTCTCGAAGAGGTCGAAATTGCTGACGGCCTCGCCGCCGATGATGACGAGTTCGGGGCCGGTCAGGTTGGCCAGCACCGCGATCGCGGTGCCGATCACGGTCGCCGCCTGCTCGAACGTGCTGACGGCGATCGGGTCGCCGTGGTGGGCCAGGTCGACGACCTCGCCGATGGTCAGGTTTCGGCCGTGGCCGCGGGAGACCTCGGCGACGATGGCCGGTGTGGCGGCGACCGCCTCGACGCAGCCGCGCCGGCCGCACGGGCAGATGCGGTCGGGTGAGGTCAGCGGCAGGTGGCCGATCTCGCCCGCGACCCCGTAGGCGCCCTCGACGACGTCGCCGTTGATGTGCAGCCCGCTGCCGATGCCGCGGCCGATGGTGACGATCGCGAACAGGTCAGTGCCGACCCCGACGCCGAACCAGTGCTCGCCGATCGTCAGCGCGCGCACGTCGTTCTCGACCAGCACGTCGCGGCCGAGGCGGCCGGACAGGATCTGGCCGAGCGGCACGTCGGTCCAGCCCATGATCGCGGATTCGCGGACGATGCCGCGCTCGGTGTCGACGTCGCCGGAGACGCTGACGCCGACCGCGCAGAGCCGGTCGGCCCGGGCGCCGAGCAGCGCGCCGAGCCGGGCCGTGGTGGCCTCGATCGCGTCGACCACCACGTCGCGGTCGGTGACCTTGAGCGGGCGCCGGTCGACGGCGAGGATCCGCGTGGTCAGGTCGGTCGCCACGCCGACGATCTCGTCGGCGTTGACCTTGACGCCGATCGAGACGAGCGCGTCGGCGACGACCATCACGGGGTTGGCCGGGCGGCCGGGCTGGCCGTCGCGGGGCAGCTCGAGCTGGTCGGAGACCAGGCCCACCTCGATCAGCGGGCCGACCGCCTTGGTGACCGCCGCCTGGGACAGGCCGAGCAGCCGCGCGACGTCGATCCGGCTGATCGGGCCCCGGGTGAGGATGGTCTTGAAGACGTCGGCCGCGGCCGCGGAGGCTCCTTTGAGGAGCGCGATCGCGGCGTCTGCGTCATGCATCGCTGGATTCCTTTGTGGTTCGACCGGCCGGCGCGGATCCCGCGTGGTTCCGGACGATACGGTAGCCGGGGCGGAAACCCGCCCCGGCACCGTCGGATTACTTGGCGAAGATCTCCGCGGTCTTGGCGGCCATCTCCGGGAACACGCTCTTGTCCTTCTCACCGCTGAAGTAGGCCTCGAACAGCGGCTGGATCGTGTCCGTGACCTCCTGCCCGTTGGTCGTCGGCGGAGCCGGGTAGAGCTCGCCGTTGTTGAGCGCGTTGACGAAGCCCGACAGGTCGAGCCCCTCCTTCTTCTGCGCGTCGACCGCGACCTGGAGCGACTTGGCGATCGACGGGAGGAACGTGGCGTCTGCGCCGGCGGTCGACTGGCAGGCCTCGGAACCCATGTAGGTGACCCACTTCCAGGTGGAGTCGAGGTTCTTCGTACCCGCGTAGATGTTGTTGGCGTTCGAGTTGCTGATCATCGAGCGGCCCTGCGGACCCTTGACGGTCGGCGCGACGCCCACCTTGACGCCGGGGATCTTGGTCATCGAGGTCGCGTCCCAGGTGCCGCCCTCGGCCATCGCGACCTGGCCGGACCCGATCTGCTGGCTGCCGGCGACGGTGAACTGGCCGAACTTCGGCATCAGGCCGCGGTCGCCCAGGCCCTTGATGTATTCGAGCGTCTTGATGAAGTTGGGGTCGTCGTACTGGAACTTGGTCGGCCACGCCGGCTTGTCGCCGAGCCGCCAGCCGAGCGTGGAGACGAACGAGTTCCACGAGGTCTGGCCGTTGAAGTCGCCGGACGCCAGGCTCGCGATGCCGTAGGTGGCGACCTTCGACTTGTCGAACCCGGCCTCGTCGCCGCGCTTGCCGTTCTTGTCGACCGTGAGGTGCGAGACGATCTTGTCGAAGGTGCCACCGTCGTCGGGGTTCCAGGTCATGTTGGTGATCTGGTCGGCGGTGATGCCGGCTTCCTTCGCCTTGTCCTCGTTGAAGTAGATCGCCGCGCCGGCCCAGTCGAGCGGGATCCCGTATTGCTTCCCGTCGGTGAACTTCCACGAGTCGGCACCGATGTCGAAGATCGACATGTCGTAGTTGGTCTTCTTGATCTGGTCGTCAAGGGCCAGGATCTGGTGCTGACCGGCGTACGCGCCGAGCAGCGGCACGCTGTTCTGGAACGCGTCCGGCGCCGAGCCGGAGACGAAGCCGGCGGTCAGCTTCGTGAAGTAGTCGTCGACGGCGTACTGCGAGATGGTCACGGTGATGCCAGGGTTCGCCGCCTCGAAACCGGGCAGACATTTCTTGTACGAGGCGGCCTGCCGCTCGTCCCACGTCCACCAGTTGACGGTCTTGCCGCCCGCGTCGCCGCTGTCACTGCCGTTATCGCTGGAGCAGGCGGCGAGCGCCGCGGTCGCCACGACGGCGAGCGCGATCGCCGACGCGATTCGCTGTGCTTTCATCCGTTCCTCACTTGTGGGGTGTGGTTGGGGGTGTGGTGGGTCAAGGGGTCGCCGGGCATGAGGTATCCACATCGGACGCTGGCGGCGTCACGATGGCCGGCGGGTGTTCAGTTCTGGTCTGTCAGGCGGGCTTCCCCGTGCGCGGGGACGTCGAGGGTGTGCCGGGCGCGGCCGTCGGTCACGACGATCCGGTGTGGAGCGCCACGCACGTCGTGGAACACGGCTTCGTGGACCGCGCCGCCCTTCCAGTCGAGGTCGAGCGTCAGGCCGCCGCGGACGCGCAGCCCGGTCACCTGGCCCGTCGGCCACTCGGCCGGTAGCGCGGGCAGCAGCCGGACGACGCCGCCGTGGCTCTGCACGAGCATCTCCGCGATCGCCGCGGCAAGCCCGTAGTTGCCGTCGAGCTGCACCGGCGGGTGGGTGCTGAACAGGTTCGGCAGCAGCCCGCCCCAGTCGGATCCGTCGACGGGTGCGTGCTCGCGGTGGTCGCGGTCGAACGGGGTGATCGCCTCCAGCAGGAGCGACCGGGCCTGCGCGGCGTCCCCGAGACGGGCCCGCAGCGCGATCTTCCAGGCCCACGACCAGCCCATCGCGCCCGGGCCGCGGCCGTCCAGGAACCGCCGGGCACCGTCTTCCAGCTCCGGCGTGGTGATCAGGTCCAACGGGTAGAGGGCGACCATCGGGGACAGGTGCCGGTGGTGGGGGTCCGCGTCGGCCAGGTCCGTCGACCATTCGCGCAGCCGGCCGTCGGGGCCGACCGTGAGGTCTGGGAGGCGGTCGAGGGCGGCAGCCAGCTCGGTGTCCAGCGGGTCGGCCAGGCCGAGTTCCGCGATCGCCGTGCGGGCGCGGACGAACAGCGACCGGATCAGCGCGATGTCCGCCGCCGTCGAAGCGCCAAGGGACTCGGGCTGCCCGTCCGGTCCGATGTAGAGGTTCTCCGGTGAGGTCGACGGGATGGTCCGCAGCCGACCGGTGGCCGGGTCGTCGACCAGCCAGTCGAGGCAGAACTGGGCGGCGCCGCGGAGCAGTGGCCAGACCGTCTCGGCGAGCAGCTTGCGGTCGCCGCTGAACTCGTAGCGGTCCCAGAGGTTGTGGGTGAGCCAGACGCCGCCCATCATCCAGATCGCCCAGCTCGGCGCGCCGTGCCCCATGCCGACCGGCAGGCTCCAGCCCCAGAGGTCGCTGTTGTGGTGCGCCACCCAGCCGCGCGCGCCGTAGAGCCGCTCCGCCACGGCCTCGCCGGTCCGGGCCATCCGGCGCACCAGCGCGGTCAGCGGCTCGGCGGACTCGTCGAGCCCTAGCACCGGCGCCGGCCAGTAGTTCATCTGCGTGTTGATGTTGATGGTGTAGTTGGACGACCACGGCGGCCGGACGTCGGCGTTCCAGATGCCCTGGAGGTTGGCCGCCGGGTTGCCGGCTCGCGACGAGGCGCCGAGCAGGTAGCGGCCGTACTCGGCGACGACCGTGGCCCGCAGTCCCTCGTCGGTGCCGTGCCGGATGTCGCGCTCGACGTCCCAGGTTCCGGCGCGCCGGCCACCGATCGCGAAACGCGCTCCCGAGACGTGGTCACGAACGTCGGCCACGTGCTCGGCGAACCGCTCGGCCGCGGTCTGCCCGAGGGCAGCCCGTGCGGCCCCGCGGGCACGCTCCCGGATCTCCTCGCGGGAGGAGGTCCGCCAGCCGGCGCCGTCCGGGTCGCCCCACCACAGTGCGGCCCGGCTCGACGTCGACAGTGCGATCAGCAGCCGGCTCGCCCCACGGATCCACAGGAAGTCGCCGTCCCGACCCTGTGTTCCGTCGCTGTGCGCCGCGAGTGCCGCGGTCGCGAAGTGGTCGAAGCCGTCGTCGGCGTAACGGTGCGCGGCGACCGTGGGCTCGTGCAGCGGTGCACCGTCGACCGGCACGAGCACGTCCAGCACGAGCTCCCCCGGCTCGGTGCGCCGGCCCGCCTCGCGCAGCGGGGTCGACAGGCGCAGGTCGACGTCGAGCACCGGTCCGTCGGCGGCGTACTCGACGAACAGGCAGCCGGCGGGCGCGGAGACGAAGGTGCGCCGGGTGGCCGGGGTGCCGTCGATGTCGAGGCGCTCGGTCAGGTGCGACTCGTCGAGGTCGAGGATCCGGGCGGGGCCGTTACCCCGCACCCCGCTGGTGTGCACCGACAGGTCGACGAAGGGCAGGAACTCCTGTGAGTACGACCCTTCGAAGCTCATCAGCAGGGCCTCGGCGCGGCGCAGGTCGCCGGCGTCGATGGCCGCGCGGACCTCGGCGAGCCGCTCGGGCCCGGCGCCGACCGCCACCAGCGCGTCGAGGGCGTCGGCCGGCCCGGCCGGGTGGCCCGACCAGATCGTCGCGTCGTTGACCTGGATGCGGGCGTCGGCGCCGCCGAAGACCATCGCGCCGATGCGGCCGTTGCCGAGCGGGGTGGCCTCGACCCACTCGCGGGCGGGGCCGGCCCAGGAGAGTCGCAGTGTCATTTGATCCCCGAGAAGCCGATGGAGTTGACGATGCGCCGGCCGAACACCATGAACAGCAGCAGCATCGGCAGGGCCGCGACCAGCGTCGCCGCCATCAGGCCGGCCCAGTCGGGTTGCGCCTGCGGCGACGACTGCTTGAACACCGCGAGCGCGAGCGTCAGCGGCTGTACGGAGTCGTCGCTGGTCACCAGCAGCGGCCAGAAATAGTCGTTCCACATCCCGATGAAGCCCAGGATCGACAGCGTGATGATCGGGCCGCTGGTCATCGGCAGGGTGACCCGGAACAGCATCCGCAGCCGGCCGGCGCCGTCGAGCAGCGCCGCCTCCTCGACCTCGGTGGACAGGCCGAGCATGAACTGGCGCAGGAAGAAGATGTTGAAGGCCGAGAACAGCGCACCGGGCAGGATCATGCCGGCGAACGAGTTGAGCAGCCCGAGTTCCTTGATCAGCACGAAGTTGGGCAGCAGGGTCAGGATGCCCGGCACCATCAGCGCGGTCAGGAACAGGCTGAACATGAAGTCGCGGCCACGCCAGTGCAGTCTCGCGAAGGCGTACGCCGCGAGCGTCGAGCAGAACACGATCAGCACCGTCGAGACCGTCGCGTAGACGACGGAGTTCAGCAGAAAGTGTCCGATGTGGATCGACGCGCCGGAGCCGCCCTCGGCGATCGACTCCTCGGTGGTCGCGAGGCCCAGCACGCGCTGGAAGGGTCCCCAGGTGAAGCCGGCCGGCAGCAGGGAGGCCGGATGGGCGCTCAGCGCGTAGTTGTTGGACAGCGCGGTGCGCAGGATCCAGTAGAACGGGAAGATCGTCACGAAGAGCACACCGACGAGGTACGCCCAGGCGAGCCCGCGTCCGACGGTGAACCTGCGGGGCCGGCGAATGACTGTTGCGGTCATTGGTTCGTGTCCGATTCGCTCGCCCGCAGCAGGCGCATCTGCAGGAAGGTGATGACGATCAGCACGGCGAAGAGGGACAGTGACATGGCGGCGGCGTACCCGAAGTCGAACTGCCCGAATGCCTTGCTGTAGATATACATCTGGAGCACGTTGGAGGCGTTGGCCGGCCCGCCCTTGGTGGTCACCTGCACGATGTCGAACACCTGGAACGCGCCGATGATGTTGAGCACGATGACCAGCGCGAGGATAGGCCGCAACAGCGGCAGCGTCAGCCGGCGAAACATCCTCAGCTCGCTGGCGCCGTCGACGCGGCCGGCCTCGTAGATGGTCGGCGGGATCGTCTGTAGCCCGGCGAAGATGATGATCGACGTGTAGCCCATCTGCTTCCACACGCTGATCAGCGCGATCGACGGGATCGCCCAGGTCCGCGAGGTCAGGAACTGCACCCCGTCGCCGCCGAGCGCCTTGATGACGATGTTGACGACGCCGAGTTGGGTGTCGAGCATCCACGACCACACCGTGCCGGCGACCACCGCGGAGATGAGGAACGGCAGGATGATCAGGCCGCGGATCACGGTCGACGAGGTGAGCCGGTGCAGCACCGCCGCGGTCGCGACCGAGACGACCAGGCTGATGCTCACCGACAGCACCACGAAGTAGACCGTGACGCCGAGCGCCGACCAGAAAACCTCGTCGTGTGCGAGTTGCACGTAGTTGTCGAAGCCGATCCACTCCGGCGGGCTGAGCACCTTGAAGTCGGTGAAGCTCAGGTAGATCCCGCGCAGCGTCGGGTAGGCCGCGAAGACCAGGAACCCGACCAGTGCCGGGGCGATGAGCACCCAGGCCAGCTTGCCGTCACCGCGATGCGCCGGCGAGTGCGCGTTGAGCGCCTGCCGGGCGTCGCGTCGACGCCGCTTCGCCGGTGGTGCTGCCCGCTGTTCGCGAGCCGTTGACTCAAGGACCGCCATGCCTCCACCCGTCCTCAGCCGGCTCGCCGCTCCGCGCCGAGCTGCCTTCCGGTCATTGGTTTCTGCCTGCTTCCGCACGTCTCCGACCTGTCGTGCCGCTTGCGGCGACAGACTAAGCATGGTTAATTAACGCCGTCAAGTAACCCTGTCGTAACGTTCACGGAGGCTGCGACACATGCTTTCCGAGGTCTTCGCCCTGCGGGCCGGAGGCACCGCCTTCATCGTCGAGGTGGGCCATCCCGTTCCCCGGGTGCTGCATTGGGGCGCGGACCCGGGGCCCGGCTGGGACGACGATCTTCGGCTCACCGCCGCACCCGCCGTGCTCAACAACTCGCCCGACGTGCCCCGGGTGCTGTCGGTCTGGCCGACCGAACGCGACGGCTGGTCCGGCACGCCCGCGCAGTCGGGCAACGCGGCCGGCTTCGGCACGACGCCGCGGCCCGAGTTGGCGGCGCGGTCGATCGACGTGCCGGATGACGGTGTCGGTGGGCGGATCGAGTTCCGCTTCGTCGACCGGGTCAGCGCGCTCCGGTCGGCCGTGGTCTACGAACTCGACCGGTTCGGGGTGCTCGCGGTGACGATGAGCGTGGTGCGGGACCTGGGGCTCAATCCCGGCGCTGCTCCGTACACTGTGGATGGTCTGTTGGCACTGCTGCCGGTGCCGGAGCGGGCCGTCGAACTGCTCGACTTCACCGGGAAATGGTGCCGGGAAAGGGCTCCGCAGCGGGCGCCGTTCGGCTTCGGCACCCACTTGCGGGCGACCCGGCGGGGCAAGCCCGGGCACGACTCCCCCTACCTGCTGGTGGCCGGCACGGCGTCGTTCGGCTTCGGCCACGGCGAGGTCTGGGCCGCGCACCTGGCCTGGAGCGGCGAGCAGCGCTACCTGGCCGAGCGCCTCCCGGAGGGTGCCGGCACGTTCGCGGCCGTCCTCGGCGCGGGCGAGTCACTGCGCTCGGGCGAGGTCATCCTCGCGGACGGCGAGCGCTACGAGGCGCCGCCGGTGCTGTTCGTCTGGTCCGACGCCGGCACCGACGGGGTCGCCGACCGGCTGCACCGCCGGCTGCGCGCCCGGCCGAGCCATCCGCGCACCCCACGGCCGCTCGTGCTGAACACCTGGGAGGCGGTCTACTTCGACCACGACCTCGACCGGCTGACCCGGCTGGCCGAGCGGGCCGCGGCGGTCGGCGTCGAGCGGATCGTGCTCGACGACGGCTGGTTCCACCGGCGCCGCGACGCCGACGCCGGGCTGGGCGACTGGTTCGTCGACTCCGACGTCTGGCCGGCCGGGCTCGACCCGTTCGTCAAGGTGGTGCGGTCGCACGGGATGCAGTTCGGGCTCTGGTTCGAGCCCGAGATGGTCAACCTCGACTCGGAACTGGCCCGCGCCCACCCGGACTGGATCCTCGGGCCGGCGGCCGGGCTCGGGCCGAGCGCGCGGGGACAGTACGTGCTCGACATCGCCCGCCCGGCGGCCTACGACTACCTGCTGGAACGGATCTCCGACCTGGTCCGAACCCACGAGATCGACTATCTCAAGTGGGACCACAACCGTGACCTGCTCGAGGCGGTCAGCGGCGAACGGCCGAGCGTGCGGCGCCAGACGGTGGCGCTCTACCGGCTGCTCGACGAGTTGCGCGCCCGGCACCCGGCGCTCGAGATCGAGTCGTGCTCGGGCGGCGGCGGGCGGGTCGACCTCGGCATCCTCGACCGCACCGACCGGGTCTGGGCCTCCGACTGCAACGACCCGGTCGAGCGGGTGCGGATCGAGCGGTGGACGCGGGTGCTCGTACCCCCGGAGCTGGTGGGGTCGCATCTTGGCGCGGACCGTGCGCACACCACCTCCCGGACCACCGACCTGTCTTTTCGGCTGGTCGCGTCGCTGACCGCGCACGCGGGCATCGAACAGGACCTGACCTTGACCAGCGACGCCGACCTGGCGACGATCGCGGCGTGGTCCGCGCTCTACCGCGAGGTGCGGCCGCTGCTGCACACCGGCCGGGTGGTCAACGCCGACGTGGCCGACGACGCGACCGCGCTCTACGGGACGGTCGCCCAGGACGGTTCGCGGGCGCTGTTCACCTGGCTGCGGTTTCAGACCTCGGCGGCCGGCCAGTCCGGGCGGGTGCGCTTCCCGGGCCTCGACCGCGCCAGCCGCTACCGGGTCACGATCCGCGAGGAACTCGGCGCCGCCAGCCGGCACCAGGGGCACGACCCGGAGTGGGTCGCCCGCGCGACCCGCGGCCCGGTAGAACTGTCGGGCGCCGTGCTGGCCGGGACCGGGGTGCCGCTACCCACGCTCAACCCGCAGCAGGCCATGCTGATCGACATCGAGAGGATCCCATGAACACCATCGTCTTCGCCGGCGACAGCATCACCGACTGCGACCGGCGCGCTGACCCGGCCGGCCTCGGCGACGGCTACGTCCGGCTGGTCGCCGACGCGCTGGGCGGCGCGGCCCGGGTGGTCAACGTCGGCATCAGCGGCAACAGCGCGCGGGACCTGCGCGATCGGTGGAAGACCGACGTGCTGGCCGAGCAGCCTTCGCTGGTAAGCGTGCTGGTCGGGATCAACGACACCTGGCGGCGCTATGACAGCGGGACGGTCACGACGGCGGCGGAGTTCGAGTCCAACTACCGCGCGCTGCTCACCTCGCTGGCCGGGGTCCGGATCGTGCTGATCGAGCCTTTCCTCCTTCCCGTGCGGGACGAGCAGGTGGCCTGGCGCGAAGATCTGGACCCGAAGGTGGCGGTGGTGCGCGCCCTGGCGGCGGAGTTCGGCGCCGTGCTGGTGCCGGCGGACACGGCCCTGGCGGCCGCGGGTGCGGCGGCCGACGTCGCACCAGACGGCATCCACCCGAGCGCGTGGGGCCACGAGTTGCTCGCGAAGCTGTGGCTGGAGCACGCCCGGTTGTAGCGCTGTTGGCATTTGTCCGCTTGGGTCGGTTTGACCGGCGATAATCGGTGCCGATGGGCCGAGACCGGATGTGGGTCGCCGCGCCGTGGGTGCCGGCGGGCATCTACGGGACGGTCATCTGCGCGGCGACCCTCGCCTCGTCGGGGGTGGAACCGGCGGGCCGGGTGGCCGCCACGGTGTTGGTCACGCTACTGGTCTATTGGCTGGCCGAACGCTATGCGGAGTTGCTCGGCCTGGCCGCGCGCGGCGACGGCCGGCCATCGGTGACCCGGGCCGAGGTGCTCGGGGTGCTGACCGCGGGCTGGGCGATGATCCAGGCCTCGATCACCCCGCTGCTCGTGCTGCTGCTGGCCCGGCTGGCCGGCGCGAGCAACGAGACGGCCCTCGACGCGGCCGTCGCCTACACGGTGCTGCTGCTGGTGGTGCTCGGCTGGCTGGCAGCCCGCAGCGCGGGCCTCACCGGCTGGCTACGGTGGGCGGCGACGGCCTTCTCCGGTGTCCTCGGGCTCGTCGTGGTCGCCCTCAAGGTGGCCCTGCACTAGGCACTACGCGACCGTGGTTGGCTTCGGGGCGCCCGTCGGTAGGCGGCGGGTGGCGAGCAGCCCGGCCGCGGCGAACACGGCCGCCGCGAGCAGCGCCGCGCGGAGGCTGCGCAACTGCGCCTCGGCATAGCCGTCGACGATCGCGTCCACCTCGGCCGGCGGCACCGTCGTGCGCTCCAGCGCGGTCCGCAGGTCGGTCGTCGAGACGAACGTGATCCCGGCGTTGATCCGCACCGTGGCCTGCTGCTCGACCGCGTCCGAGATTCGCGGGTCGGCGGCGATCCGGTCGGTGAAAGTCCCGGTCAGAGCGGCGATCAGCACGGCGCCGACCAGCGCGGTGCCCAGCGACGACCCGAGGTTCTGCGCGGTGTATTGCAGCGCGCCCACCTCGCTGCGCGCGTCGTCGCCGACGCTGCCCTGCACCACGTAGCCCAACTGCGACGCGAGCAGTCCCATGCCGATCCCGAGCAGCGCCATCGACAGGGCGAACGAAACCTCGTCGAGATTCGGCTGCACGGTGGTCGCCAGCCAGAGCACCGCGGCCACCACGATCACGACGGCGACCCGGACGATCCGGCGCGGGCCCGAGATCCGGCCGAGGAGCGACCCGCCCAAAGCCGCGACCAGCATTCCGACCGAGGCCGGCAGCAGCCGGAGCCCCGTCTCGAAAGCGTTGAGTCCGAGCACGACCTGCACGTAGAGCGGGATGGCGAAGAAGATGCCGAGCAGGACGAGATTCTGCACGAACAGCATCGAGAGGCCGGCGCGCAACGGTGGCGCGGCCATCAACTCCGGCCGGACCAACGGAACCCGGCCGACCGTTTCCCGGTGCCGCTCCCACTCCACGAAGCACGCGAGCAGGGCGGCACCCGCCGCCACGACGAAGAGGGTCGGTGCGAAGCCGAAGATCTCGACGGGCGTGTTGCGCGGTGCCAGCCAGCCCCACGTGCTGCTCTGCAACACACCGAGCACGACCAGCGCCATGCCGGCGACCGAGAGTGCCGCACCGACACCGTCCAGCCGGGTTCGCCGCGCCGCGCCGGCGACGTCGCGGACCCAGGGCGTGAGCAGGAGGATGACCACGACCAGCACGGCCTCGCCGGCGAACACCAGACGCCAGGTGAGATAGGTGGTGACCCAGCCGCCGAGGAGCGGGCCGACCGCGATGCCGGCGCCCGCGACGCCGCCGATCACCCCGTAGGCGGTGGCCCGCGACCGTCCGGTGTAGTTGGCGCCGACCAGCGCGGCCAGCGACGGCAGCACCAGGACCGCGCCGAGCCCTTCGATGACCGACCAGCCGAGCACCAACACCCACAGCTTGGGCGCGACGGCGGTGAGCGTCGTGCCGACGCCGTACACGATCATGCCTATCGTGAACGCGCGGCGCCGCCCCCAGAGGTCGCCGAGCTTCCCTCCGGTGATCATGAACGCGGCCATCACCAGCGTGTAGAGCGTGATCGTGGACTGGATCGCGGTCACGTCGGTGTCGAAGTCGTCGACGAGTTGGCTGATCGACACGTTCATCACCGACGTGTCGAGGACCATCAGGAACTGCGCCAGACCCAGCACGGTCAGCGGCCGCCACGAGACGGAATCACTCGTTGCTGCGATGAAGACAAAGTAGCGGGGCAAGTGGCGGTAGGTGGTGAGAATGTCCCGATTGCCCCTGGCGTCCCATTGGCATCAGTCGCTGTGACGATCGACCACCAACGGGCGGCCAGGTGGTCGGTGCGCACCGCGGCACCGTAGAGTCGGGCGGCGCCGCGTACCGATCCGGTGGCGCCGGGGGATGATCGTGACTGTTGCCGTGGGCTTCGGCCTGCTGGCGGCGTTCCTGTTCGCCGCCGCGGCATCGCTGCAGCAGCGGGCGGCACACCGCCACCCACCTGCCGTGGTCGATGGGGATGGCCCGCCACGGCGCACAGCCGTATTCGTGGGTCTGTGGCGGCTCATCCGGCGACTCGTGCGCGAGCCGCTGTGGCTGATCGGCTGGTCAACCAACCTGGTCGGCTTCGGCGCGCAGGCGCTCGCCCTTCGGTTCGGGTCGGTCGCCCTGGTCCAGCCGCTGCTGGTCACCCAACTGCTCTTCGCCCTGCCGATGGCGGCCGCCTGGCGGCAGCGGCGGCCGAGCGGGCGCGACTGGCTGTCGGCCGCGCTGATCTGCGGCGGGCTCGTGGCCTTCTTCGCCGTGCGCGGCGTCGCCCCGGTCGACGGCGAAGCCAACCGGCTGCACCTGCTGCTCGGCTGCATCGTCGCCGCGGCAGTCGTGCTGCTGATCCTGCCGTTCAGCGACGGCATGCCCACCCTGGTGCGGGCGACCACGCTCGCGATCGCGGCCGGGATCTGCTTCGCCGTGAGCGCCGCCATGATCAAGGTCACGACCGAAGATCTGCTGGTACGCGGCGTCCTGGCCACCGCCCGCGACTGGCCCGGCTATGTCCTGGCCGCCTCCACGCTGGGCGGCCTGCTCCTCGGGCAAGGTGCGTTCGCGGCCGGTTCGTTGGCCTCGGCCGTCGCCGCCATGTCGATCACCAACCCGGTCGCCAGCTACCTGCTGGGCGTCTACGCGTTCAAGGTCGCCCCGCCGGAGACACCCACCGCGCTCCTCGGGCTCGCGGTGGCCGGCGCGCTGATCTCCCTCGGCGCGGTCGGGCTGGCGCACTCTCCTCTCGTGCGGGCGGGCGAACCCGCGCTCAGTTGAACGCGTCGTATTTGATCCGGGTCGTCGGGACCTGTAGCCGGTTGAGCGTGGTCAGCGTCGAGGTCACCATGGTCGGCGAGCCGGCGACGTAGAAGTCGTGGTCGTCCCACGGTCCGTGGTCGGCCAGCACGTCTTCGACATCCCCGTGGACGGCGTCCGGGTAGGCCGGGTCGTCGCTGACCGTGCGGGTGAGGGTCAGCCAGGCGTGCCGGGCGGCCAGGTCGTCGAGTTCCTCGCCGTCGTAGAGGTCCTCGCGCCGGCGTACGCCGCGGAAGAGGTGCACGAACCGGGTGCGGTTGTAGCGGGACAGTTCGTCGATCAGCGCCTTGACCGGCGCGAGCCCGGTGCCGCCGGCCACGCAGACGATGTCGCGGCGGGAGTCGCGGTCGAGCGTCATGGCGCCCATCGGCGCGGCGATCTTGAGCAGGTCGCCCTTCTTGAGCCGGCGGACGAGCGCGCCGGAGACCTGGCCGCCGCGGACGGCGCGGATGTGGAACTCCAGCGTGCCGTCGTCGCGCGGCGCGTTGGCCATCGAGTAGGTGCGCCAGAGCCGGGGCTGGTAGACGCACTCGATGCTGACGTATTGCCCGGCCCGGAACGGCATCGGCTCCAGCGGCCGGCAGGTGAACACGGCGACGTCGGGCCCGCGCCGCTCGTGGCTGACCACGTCGGCGTACCAGAACGGCGGCCCTTCTTCCTCCTCGGCGCCGGCCATCATCCGCTTGGCGATGTGGTCGTAGACGTCGCCCCACGCCTGCTCGTATTCCAGCCGCCAGTGCTCGCCGGCGTATTGGCGCAACGCGTCGACCAGCGCGGACTTGACCATCGTGTAGTGCTCGGGCTGCACGTCGAACTTGCGGTGGTCGCGGCCGAGGGCGCGCAGGTATTCGTCGGCCCGCTCGGGATCGTCGAAGTGCTGGATCGCGGTGACGATCGCGCCGAGCAGCCGGGCCCGCTGGGTGTCCATCTGCACCGGGAACATGTGCCGCAGGTGCGGGTAGGACAGGAACAACCGGGCGTAGAAATAGCCGGCCACCTTGTCCTGCCGGTCCTCGACCAGTGTCCAACTCTCCTTGAGCAGCGTTGACAGATTGCTGCGCATCCCGTTCACCGCCCCGCCGGCCGGCGCTGCCACCAACGCCGCCGCACCCGCCTCCACGTGCCGTAGGCCTCCTGCAACATGCGCTCATCGACCGAACCCGCCAACATTTCGGCCCCAACCGGCCCGTCCATTTCGCCTCCCACCCGCTCAAACCGCCGTCAAGACGGTCGCATCGGGTGGGAGACGATGTCGCACATCTTGTGCGAGATGGGGTCAGAACAGCCTGATCGGTCTAAATACGTGAGTACGCCTCAGGCGTTGTAGCCGCCGTGCGCGTCGAGCACGGCGCCGGTCACGTAGGACGCGGCCGGGCTCGCCAGGAACGCGATCGCGGCGGCGATCTCGTCGGGGTGCCCCATCCGTTGGATCGACAGCGCGCCGACGATCGCCTTGAGGGTCTCCGGATCCGGCGGCTCCGTGCCGCTCTCCATCAGCCCGGCCTCGACCACGTTGGCGGTGATGCCGCGGTGCCCGAGGTCGCGGGCGACGCCCATGGTGTAGCGCTCGACCCCCGACTTGGTGGCCGAATAGTCGGCCAGGCCCGGCACGCCGACCCGGGTGCCGAGCCCCGAGCTGACCGTGATGATCCGGCCGTTGGGCCGCAGCACCCGCGACGCGGCCCGGATGATGGCGATCACGCCGAGGTAGTTGGTGGCGTGCATCCGGTCGAGCGCGGCGGTGTCGGCGTCCGGGTCGTCGACCGTGCGGCCCTGCTCCGGCGAGATCGCCGCGTTGTTGACCAGGATGTCCAGCCCGCCGAACTGCGCGACCACCGCGTCGATCAGTGCCGGTGCCCCGCTCGTGTCGGCCTGGTCGGACTGGAGGGCGACGGCCTTGGCGCCCAGGGCCGACACCTCGTCGACCACGGCCTGCGCCTTCGCGGCGGAACTGACATAGGTGAACGCGACGTCGGCGCCCTGCGCGGCCAGCATCCGGACGGTCGCGGCCCCGAGACCGCGCGATCCACCGGTGACCAGGGCTACCTTGCCGATCAGGGGTTGGTTCATCGTCTTGCCTCTCTGCACAACAGCTAGATCATTTGAGTGGCGAACCCGGTGCGCCAGGTCGGGTAGGACAGGTCCCACCCACGCGAGCGCGCCAAGCTGTTGGACACGCCGCGGGCCCAGTCGAGCTGCCCGGATGTGGGTCGAGGTGCGGGCACGCCGAGCGCGGCGGCCAGGACCGGCACCCACTCGCGGCC
This sequence comes from Asanoa ferruginea, assembly GCF_003387075.1. Classification (NCBI taxonomy): domain Bacteria; kingdom Bacillati; phylum Actinomycetota; class Actinomycetes; order Micromonosporales; family Micromonosporaceae; genus Asanoa; species Asanoa ferruginea. The sequence continues at coordinate 6,466,023 of NZ_QUMQ01000001.1, read as the reverse complement.
TTCGGCGGGGTCGTCGTCGGCGATGTTGACCACGCCGCCCGGCCAGCCGAGGGCCTCCCGTGCGGCCCGGGCGGCGTCCGCGACGTGCAGGAACGACGTCACCGACTGGTCGGCGACCAGGCTGCCGAGGAACGGCGCGCCGGTGTCACCCGACAGCACCGCGGCGGCGGCGCCGCCCGGGGCATACCAGGTGCCCGGGCCGTAGAGGATGCCGAACCGCAGCAGCACTGCGGTGTCCACTTCGGACGCCGTGGCCTCCATCGCCCGGATGCCGTCGACCAGTCCGCGGCGCGGCGGTTCGGCACCGACGTCGAGCGGTTCGGTCTCGTCGGCCGGCTTGTCGCCCGGCGCGTAGCCGAAGCCAACCGACTGGATGACGATCCGGTCGGTGCCGGCGGCCCTGGCCGCGTCGACCAGGTTCCGGGTGCCTTCGACGCGAAGCCGGTTGGTCGCCTCACCGTCGGCACCGGCCAGGTCGGTGAGTTGGTGGATGATCGCGTCCGGGGCGGCGGCCAGCACTGCTTCGCGCAGGCTGCCGCGGTCGAGCACGTCGCCCTGGACGGCGTCGGCGCCCTGGCGGCGGACCCGGTCGGCGCCGCCCGAAGAGCGGGACATTCCGGTGACCTGGTGCCCCGACTCGAGCAGCATGGGCACGAGCAGCCGGCCGACCACGCCGGTGGCGCCAGCAACGAAGATACGCATGGGAATCAGTCCTTTCGCTTGTTCATGACCGCGAGGCCGCCGGCGCGCGGGTGGTGAGTCCGGCGCACGGGTGCTGCCGCGGTGGGGTCCGCCGGACGAGCCGGCGGTGGATCAGGGAGCCGACGACCGCACCGAGCATCGGCGCGACCAGGTAGATCCACAGGTCGGTGGTCTGCCCGGCGAGCAGGGCGGGGCCGAGTTGGCGGGCCGGGTTGATCGAGCCGCCGCTGAGCGGGCCGAACACCGCGATCACCAGGCCGACACCGAGCCCGATCAGGTAGGGCAGCAGGCCCGCCAGCCGCCGCCGGACCAGGAAGAACCCGACGACCAGCATGAACAGGACCATGCTGCCGGCTTCGGCGAGGAAGACCGCCTCGGGTTGCCAACTGGCCGCGGGCCGGATCGCGCCGAAGGAGACCATCGGGTGCGAGACCGCACTCCCCCAGGCGAGCCGCGCGAGACCGGCACCGGCCACGGAACCCGCGAGTTGCGCGAGCACGTAGGGCACGACCCGGCGGCCCGGGAAGGCGTCCATCAGCCACAGGGTGACGGTGACGGCCGGGTTCATGTGGCCGCCGCTGCGCTTGCCGAGCGGGCTGAGGATCAGCGCGGTGAGCACGGCGCCGCTGACGACGCCGATCACCACGAGGGCGCTGCCCAGATCGGAGATGAACAGCGGGGACTCGGGATGCCGGAGCCAGCGGATGACCGTGACGGCGATGAAGAGCAGGACCGTGGTGAGCACGAACTCGCCGGCGGCACCTGCCGGATTGAGCCTGCGGAGCGAAATACGCATCATGACCTCCCAGGCAGTCGCGCCACTTAATGGCGAATTCGGATGTTTTGTTCTCCGCGCTGAAGGCAACGCTACGCACCGGGTGGCACCGGAGTATGGTCCATTTCCATGGCGGAATCGTGGGCCACTTCGGCGGGCGACGAGCCGGCCGAAACCGGTGTCGACCTGCATCTGGACCTGGCCGGGCCAAAGCTGCGCGAGGGGTTGACCGATGCCCTGCGCGACGCGGTGCGCAGCAAGCGGCTGGCCCCCGGCACTCGGCTGCCCTCGTCGCGCACCCTGGCCGCCGACCTCGGCGTCGCCCGCAACACGGTGGCCAACGCCTACGCCGAACTGATCGCCGAGGGCTGGCTGACCGCACAGCAGGGTTCCGGCACCCGGGTGGCCCGCCGGGTCGAGCCACGCCGGGCGGCGCCCGCCGCGCTCGTGCGGCCGAAACTGGCCGGGCAACGGCCCACCTACAGCCTGCTGACCGGTTCGCCGAACCTCGCGCAGTTCCCCCGCAAGCAATGGCTGGCAGCGGCTCGGCGGGCGATCACGGCGGCACCGCACGACGCCTTCGCGCTGGGCGACGCGCACGGCCGGATCGAGTTGCGCACCGCGCTCGCCGACTATCTCGCCCGGTCGCGCGGCGTCTACGCCGACCCCGAACGGATCGTCATCAGCTCCGGTTTCCACCACGCACTGGGTTTGATGGCTCAGGCCCTCAAAGCGCGGCGGGTACGCACCGTCGCCGTCGAGTCCTACGGCCTGGACATCTACCGCGAGCAACTGTCCAACGCCGGGCTGCGGATCCCACCGCTCTTTGTCGACGAACACGGCGCGCGCACCGAGGACCTGGCCGGGCTGCCCACCGTGGGCGCGGTGCTGATCACCCCCGCGCACCAGTTCCCGACCGGCCACGCGCTGACGCCGACCCGGCGCGCGGCGGTGCTCGACTGGGCCCGCGCCACCGGCGGGCTGATCCTGGAAGACGACTACGACGGCGAGTTCCGCTACGACCGTGAGCCGGTGGGCGCGCTGCAGGGCCTAGATCCGGACCGGATCGCCTACTTCGGCACCGTCAGCAAGTCGCTGGCGCCGGGGCTGCGGCTGGCCTGGATGGTGCTCCCCGACTGGCTGGTTCCGGAGATCATCACGGCCAAGGGCTATCTCGACTGGCTGGCCAGCTCGCTGGAGCAGTTGACGCTGGCCGAGTTCATCGCGTCCGGTGACTACGACCGGCACGTCCGCGCGATGCGGCTGCGCTACCGGCGCCGCCGCGACCAACTCGTCACCGCCCTGGCCGACCGGGCGCCCGCCATCAAGGTCACCGGCCTGGCCGCCGGCCTCCAGGTCGTTCTCGAACTGCCGCCCGGCACCGAGCAGTCGGTCATCACGGCGGCGGCCGCACGCGGCCTGGAGGTGAGCGGGATCGCCGAGTTCCGCTACGAGACCGCCGACTCCGGCTGGAAGCTACCGGCGATGGACGCGCTTGTGATCAACTACGCGGCGCCGCTGGACAACGCGTGGGCCGGCGCGCTCGACATCCTCTGTGACGTGATGCCGTAGCCACGGGGCACACTTTCCACCATGAACATCTGCGTCTTCCTCTCGGCCGCCGACCTCGACGAGCGCTACACCCGCCCGGCGCGCGAGTTCGGCGAGCTGCTCGGCAAGGGCGGCCACACCCTCGTGTGGGGCGGCTCCGACACGGGACTCATGAAGGTCGTCGCCGACGGGGTACGCGGGTCCGGCGGCAAGCTCGTCGGCATCTCGGTGGAGATCCTGCGCGAGCTGGCCCGGCCCGACACCGACGAGTTGGTGATCGCCAAGGATCTCGCCGCCCGGAAGGCCCTGCTGCTCGCCCGGGCCGACGCGATCGTGGTGCTGGCCGGCGGCCTGGGCACGCTCGACGAGGCGACCGAGGTCCTCGAGCTGCGCAAGCACGGCCTGCACGACAAGCCGGTGGTGCTGCTCAACACCGCGGGCTTCTACGACGGGCTGATCACCCAGCTCCGGCGGATGGACGAGGAGGGCTTCCTGCCCGTGCCCCTCGGCGACCTGGTCCACGTCGCCGACGACGGCGCCGGCGTGCTGGCCTACCTGGAGCGCGCTGTCTAGGCCGTCTCCGCCCGCAGCTGGGTCATCGCGTCGACGAACCGGTCCGGCTGCTCGAACATCGGCCGGTGTCCCGACGTCTCGAAGACGACGAGTCGCTTGGTGGGTGCGTCGAGCATGGCGTACCACTGCGCGAACGGCTCCGCGAGGCCGCGCATCTCGTGCGCACCCTCCATGAAGTAGACCGGCACGCTCAGCCGCGGCACGTCGGTGCGCAGGTCGACACCCTGCATGTCGGGATACTGCGCCTGCCAGGTGTCCATCATGGAGTTGAGCGTGTGCGCCTTCTCCAGCAACGTGTATTCCGGGACGTCGAGGTTGCCCGTCGGGCCGGCTTCCCCTTCGGCGTTGCGAGTGCGGTCGTATTCGTACACCCCGGTGGTGTTCGTGATGATCGGTTCATAATCAAAGAAGTTGGGGTACGGCGGCGGTCCGCGATCGACGAGAGTCCGCTCCAACGACGTGTTCCCGTTGGCCCGGGCCCACGCCAGGATGTCGGCGTAGAAGATGCGGTCCGTCTCGGGCAGGTCGACGGCCTGGCCCACGCCGACGTAGGCCCGATAGAGCTCCGGGTGCCGGGCCACCGCGAGCGCGCCGAGAATCGAGCCGCCCGAGTGGGCCATCAAGTAGATCCGGTCCTGCCCGAACCTGGACCGCAGGTAGTTGGTGACGGCGATCGTGTCGGCCACCCCGTTCTCCAGGCCCACCGGTGGGCTGCCGTCGAGCGCGGCGTAGGACTTGCCGCCACCACGCCGGTCCAGGGTGACGACGACGAACTGCTCCTCGAGCGCGCCCAGGTAGCGCCGCACGGAGCCCATCTCCATGGCGCCCGGCGCGCCCGGCACGTAGAGCAGGACCGGCGCGGAGGTGTCGTGCCCGCGGATCATCAGGCCGAGCCGGTAGTCGCCGACGTCGACGGTGGTCAGCTCGGCGACGCCGCCGGGGATGGCCGCCGTGCGGGCCGGGACCGCCGCCGCGGCCGCGGCGAGGGCGACGAGAGCGGCCAGCGCCGCGACGCCGGTGCGCCGCAGGTAGCGCGAGATGCGCCGGCCGGGTGGGCGGCCCCGTGCGGCGCCGTACGCGGCGCCCACCACCATCGGCAGCACCGAGACCACGCCCTGCACGCCCCGACCGGCGACCAGTGCCGCGATGCCGAACGTGCTGAGGTGGACGCCGTCGACGGAGGGTCCGTGGGCAGGCCAGCGCGCCAGTTCCAGCGCGGCGACGAAGGCGGCGGGCGCGACCAGCATGGCCCAGCGCGACCGGCTGGCCCAGCCCGCGAGGCCGCCTATCGCCGCGCTCAGCCCGACCGACCAGAGCGCTTGTGCTCCGGTGAGCGGACCGCGTGGCATCCACAGGCCCGCGGCGATCCCCCACCCCACTATCAGCACTGCGGCTGCGACCTTCTTCGTCATGGGTTCGAGCATCGGGTGCGCGGTTGGCGGCGGACATCGGCCCGAGGTCGCGCCGGCCCGGGTTCGTTGGATCCGGTCGGTCCCGCGACTTTGGTAGGGGTCCGATGCGGACTTCCGGCGCTGCCCATCGGCGGGCGCGGGCCGTACCCTCGGCGTATGTCCGGTCTGCCCTTCACGCTGCTCGTGCCCGAGCCGCCGGGCAGCCCCGGATCCACGACCCGCGACCGGCTCGCCGATGCCGTCGCGATCGGCTGCGCCCTGGCCTACGGCGCGTTGATGATGGCGATCGGCGACGCGACCAAACCCGGTGCCGCGGTGCCCTGGCCGGTCGACGCCGCGATCGGCGTCGCGTGCTGTCTCGGCCTGCTGGCCCGGCGCCGGTGGCCGGTCGGCGTCACCGCTGCGGTGATCCCGGCGACCGCGGTGTCGGTGCTGTCAACGGGCGCGGCCATCGTCGCGCTCTTCACCGTGGCGGTGCATCGCCGGGCCAGGGTCGCGCTGCTGCTCGCCGGCGCCTACGTCGCGGCCGTGCCGGTCTACTTCCTGCTGCACGACCGGCCGGAGTTCCCGCTCTGGGTCGACCTGGTGGCCCGCGCCGGGCCGAGTTCCGCGGCGATCGGCTGGGGCCTGTTCGTGCAGGGCAACCGGCGGCTGACCCGGTCGCTGCGGGAACGCGCGGCGCGGCTGGAGGCCGAGCAGCACCTGCGGGTCGACCAGGCCCGGCTGACCGAGCGGGCCCGCATCGCGCGGGAGATGCACGACGTGCTCGCCCACCGGATGTCGCTGGTCAGCCTGCACGCCGGAGCTTTGGAGGTGCGCACCGACGCGCGGCCGGAGGAGGTCGCGATCGCGGCCGGGGCGATCCGCACCAGCGTCCACGACGCCCTTCAGGAGTTGCGCACCGTGATCGGTGTCCTGCGCGAGGGCGCCGCGGGCCGGCCCGAGCCGCCGCAGCCCGGCCTGGCCGACCTGCCGGAGTTGGTCGAGTGCGCCCGGGCGACCGGCATGACTGTTTCCTACACCTGCCTGGTCCCGGTGGCCGGCCCATCCGTGGTGCTCGGCCGCACGCTCTACCGGGTCGTGCAGGAGGGCCTGACCAACGCCCGCAAGCACGCTCCCGGCAGCGCCGTGGCGGTGCTGCTCGACGGGGCCGAGGGCGCCGACCTCCGGGTCCGGATCACGAACCCGTGCCCGCCGGATGTCCGCCCGCCCACCGACCCCAGCGCCGGCATGGGTCTGGTTGGCGTTGGCGAGCGGGTCGCGCTGGTCGGCGGCCGGGTCGAGCACGGCCGCGACGATGCGGGCTTCCGGGTCGAGGCATGGCTGCCATGGCCGGCGTGACCGCAGCCCCAGCCGAGGTGTGGCCGCGCATGACCGCGGCGCAGGTCGAGGCGCGGCCGCCCCGGCCGAGCACGAGCGCGGCGCGGGTCGAGGCGCGGCCGCCCCGGCCGAGCACGACCGCGGCGCGGGTCGAGGCGCGGCCGCCCCGGCCGAGCACGACCGCGGCGCGGGTCGAGGCGCGGCCGCCCCGGCCGAGCACGACCGCGGCGCGGGTCGAGGCGCGGCCGCCGCGGCCGAGCACGACCGCGGCGCGGGTCGAGTCGTGGGTGCCATGGCCGAGCACGACCGCGGCCCCAGCCGAGGCGTGGCTGCCGTGGCCGGCGTGACGGCGGCCCGGGCGGTCATCCGGCTCGCCATCGTCGACGACGATCCGCTCGTGCGGGCCGGTCTGCGGATTCTGATGGGTGGCTCGCCCGACATCGAGGTGGTCGCCGAGGGTCGCGACGGCACCGAGGTCGACGCGCTGGCCGACGCGCACTGGCCCGATGTCGTGCTGATGGACCTGCGGATGCCCAAAGTGGACGGACTTGTCGCCACCCGGCGGCTGCGGTCGCGGCCGGCGCCGCCGCAGGTGATCGTGCTGACGACGTTCAACGCCGACGAGCATGTGCTTGACGCCTTGCGGGCCGGTGCGAGCGGTTTCCTGCTCAAGGACACCCCGCCGCTCGACATCATCGAGGCGGTGCGCACGGTCGCCGCCGGGTCGGCAACACTGTCGCCGGCGGTCATCCGGCAACTGATCGACCACGTCGCCGACCCGCTGGCCGGACCACGCCGCGATCGCGCCCGGGCCAAGCTGGCCAAGCTCACCGACCGGGAGCGCGAGGTGGCGGTGGCGCTGGGCGAGGGCTGGTCCAACGCCGAGATCAGCGCGCGGCTGTCGATGAGCGTGCCGACGGTCAAGGGGCACGTCTCCCGGCTGCTGGCCAAGCTCGACCTGAACAACCGCGTGCAGGTGGCCCTGCTGGTGCACGACGCCGAACTGCTCTAGCGCGCCGGCCGTCACCCCGCCGCGGTCACGGACCAACGGCGGGCCAGCGCCGTTGCCGCGACGAAGGCGACGAGCAGGATCGCCGCCTCGGTCCCGATCGCCAGTGGGCTGAAGGGGAAGTCGAGCGCCGAGCCGAATCCGACCGCAGCGACTATCGCGGCTGCGACGGCGGGCGGCAGCAGCAGTGTCATCCGGGCCGCGGTGTGCCGGATGCGGGGCGCGTCGCGGAGGGCGACCCGCACGGCGAGGACGGCCCCGGCGATGACTACCGCCGCGACGCCGCCATAGAAGACACCAGCGGCGAGCCACACCGGCACGTGCACGCTTCGTGGCAGGTCGAATGCCGCCACGATTACCTCGTGCAGCCCGTTGACCAAGACGTATCCCACGACGAGGGCGAGCACCGCGCCCGCGCTCGCAACGCTGACAATCTGGCCGTAGCGCGGCGGGACCCGCTGCACGCCCGCTTCCTCGGCGATCCTGACGGCGAACTCGCCTGGGTCCGTAGTCCCGAGAAGCTCCGCGGGATCGAGCCCGTCGGCGACCGCGGCCTCGAGCTCGGCGCGCAGGTCGGCCGCGAGAGCCTCCCGGTCGCGACGGTGAATGCCGAGGCCACGCCACTCCTGGTCCGCGGCGGCGAGAAGGGTGTCCACAGCCGACGTCGACGTGCTCATGGTCGCCTCCTGATCTCGCCTGGCACTACCATGCAGCACATAATACGGCCGGTATTATGTGTCGTCTAGTAGGTGTTCGTGAGCAGGAGTTCAGCCGCGTGGCACGAACGCGTGGCGGGCCGCGTCGCGGAAGGTGCGGGGCGAGGAGCCGTGTGCCTCGTGGAACTGGCGGCTGAAATACGACGCGCTGGCGAAACCGCACGCGTACGCGATGTCGGAGATCGTGCGGGTCGTCGTGGCCAGCAGCGTCGCCGCGTGGCGCAGGCGCAGGTCGGCGACGAACCCCGTCGGCGTGGTGCCGTAGTAGCGGCGCACGCTGCGGGCCAGGTGCGCGTCGCTGACGTGGGCCAGTGCCCGCAGCCGGACGATCCCCTCGCGCAGGTAGTCTTCCCGGCTCATCGCCGCCGTCGCGGTCAGCAGCCAGTCGGGGATGCCGGGCGGCGGCGCGGGCCGTGGCGTGGCCGGCACCAGCAGGTCGACCACGTCGCACCAGAACCGAACGAGGTCGGGCTGCCGCGGCCCGTCGTGGAAGAGCCGCAGGACTGCCGCGCACAGGTCGGCGCCCCGGTCGTCGTGCACCAGCGGCGGCTGCGCACCGGTCCCCCAGCGCGGGTCGAGGCCGGCGAGGCCGGCGAAGGTGCGCCAGCCGGTGGCCGGGAACGCGATGTTGAAGAAGCGTAGCGGGCCGACGATCGTGTGGTGGTCGCGTGGCCGAACCAGCACGAGGTCGCCCGGACGCAACGGCTGGACCCCGGCCTGGCCGATGACCTGCTCACCGGTGCCGGCGACCACCGCCATCACCTCGAAATAGTCGCGGTGGCTGTGTGGGTTGGACCGGGTCTTCAGATCGACCAGCGCCGCGTGGAAGGGCCGGCCCAGCGCGTGGTCCTCGAACCGTTCCGTCCGCTCGGACACATCAACACCGTACAAGTTCTGGTTTCCGCCCGCGTATCCCGCGCCCGCCGGCGGTGACACGGTGAAGGGCATGTCGATTACCACCTCGTACGCCCGCGACGGCTACGTCATCTTCCGCGACGTCATCGACGCCGATCTGATCGCCGAGGCCAGCGAGCACGTCGCCTGGCTGGAGCAGCGACACCCCGACGTCCGCCCGGAGCAACTCGGGCACACCTTCCTGCGCGACGATCCATTCTGGATCCGGCTGATCAGCGACGACCGGCTGCTCGACATCGCCGCGAATTTCGTCGGGCCCGACATCGCGCTGTTCGCCTCGCACTACATCAGCAAGCCGCCGTTCACCGGCCAGCCGGTGCTCTGGCACCAGGACAGCGCCTTCTGGCCGCTGGAGCCGATGGAGGTGGTCACCCTGTGGCTGGCCGTCGATCACTCCACACCGGACAATGGCTGTGTGCGGCTGGTGCCGGGCAGCCACACCCGGGAGATCGCGGCGATGCGCACCAACACCGAGGTCGACAACGTGCTGGGCCAGGAGATCGCCGTCGACGTCGATGAGGCCGACGCGGTCGACATCGTGCTGCGCCCCGGTGACGTCGAGGTGCACCACCCCAACATCATCCATGGCAGCAACGCCAACACGAGCCCCAACCGGCGCTGCGGGCTGACCATCCGTTACATCCCGACGTCGACCCGCATCCTTGGCGACGAGCAGCCGTTCCCGAGCGCCTTCTGGCTGCGCGGCGAGAAAGGCGTCAACAGCTACCAGCCCGTGCCCACCTTCGACGCCGCGCGTCATTTCCCGTTCCGTGACGCCAAAGCCTGGTCCTGAACCCTGGGGCGCGCCGCCCGCCGGTGCTCCCGGGGCGTCCGACCGGTGAGCTGCCGGAAGACCCGGGCGAAATGCTGGCTGGAGCCGAAGCCCACCTCGAACGCGATGCTGGTCACCGGCAGGTCGCCGCTGGCCAGCAGGTGCCGCGCCTGCACCACCCGGCGCTCGTTGAGATAGCGGTGCGGCGTCATCCCGACCTCCTGCGCGAACAGCCGGGCCAGATAGCCCGGCGCGAGCCCGATCGCCCGGGACAGCTCGTCGAGCGTCCAGCGCCGCGCGCTGTCCCGGTCGAGCAGGTTCTTCGCGGCCGCCACCGCCGGGTGGCTCGCCAACGTCGGCACCGGATGGGTGTCGCGTAGCTGCCGGCTCACCTCGAGCACCAGCCGGTCGACCGCCAAGAGCAGGCCCGTGGTGCCGTGCCGGCGGACCGCGGTCAGCTCCCGGCCGATCTGCCGGAACGTCTCGGCCAATGCGTCGGAGCCGGCCCGGTGCACGGCCGGCGGCTGCCCGCGCCAGTCGGCCGCGAGGTCGGGATGGCGGACCAGCGCCGGCGACAGGTCGACGGCCGCGAAGCAGAAGTGGTTGTGCCGCGAGGATTCGTCGCGCATGTGGTGCGGCACGCCGGGCCCGACGCCGAGCAGGTGACCGGGGCGCAGCGCGAACAACTCGCCGCCGGCCTGCCAGGTGCTCTCGCCGTGCATCTGGAGGTAGAACTCCCAGACCGGGTGGGTGTGCGGCGCGATCCGGAAGCGGGCCGGCGTCCACTGCTCGCCGGCGTGCACGAGCCCGGTGCCGTCGTCGGGGTCGGTGCGGACGTCGGCGTGGAACCCCGCCGTGACCCCGGTCGGGCGGAACACCGCTACTCCGGACATCAGTCCACCAGCGCGCCGAGCAGTTCCGGAAACGTGAGCCGGGCGAAGTGTCCGTACCCCTCGAATTCCCGGTATCGCAGGTCGAGCACCGTGTCGCGGATCCGGCGCACTGTCACCTGGATGTCGTCGAAGTCGTCGGCGGAGTGGAAGACCGTCAATCCAGCGGTACGCGCGGCCAGGTGCGGATCCAGCGTGAAGTCGCAGAAGCCACGTGCGCGATCGGTCGGGTCCAGCCACGGCGCGACCAGCACCACCCGGCCGACGAAGACGTCCGGATGCTCGCTGAGCCAGCGCAGCAGGAAGCCCGCGCCGCAACTGTGCGCCGCGAACAGCGTGCGGGGGCCGACGTCGTAGCGCTCGAACTCGCGCCGCCAGGCCGGGTAGTACGGCGCGAAGGCCATCGGCATCTCCGGCGTGTGCGCCGGGATGTCCCGCACGATGAGCTGCTTGGCGAGCCAGGGCAGCCAGTGGTGGTTGCTCGACGAGGGCACATCCGGGTTGTAGAACTCCGCTCTGCCCGGAGTGCCGTGCAGGATCAGCGCGTTCGGATTCGCACCGAACTCGGCCGGATCAGGCACGAACGCATCGGTTCCGCTACCTACGTTCGACACCATGGATCACTCCTTCTTGCCAGGACCCGACGACGTCGCGGCGTACCGCGAACATGGTTTCTGGGTCTCGCCGGTCATCGTGCCCGGCGCGGTTCTCGACGCCGCCGAGCGTGGTATGCGGCGCTTCTACGCCAGGGAACGGGACGCCGACCTCGCCGTGCCCGCCGGTTGGACAGCCGGGCCGGGGCTGCGCAAGAACGACTACGCCTCGCTGGTGGTGCGCGAACTGGCCGACCTGGTCAGCTATCCGGCGATCGCCGCCACCGCCGCGCGGCTCGCCGGTGCCACCGGGATCCGGCTCTGGCACGACCAACTGCTCTACAAGCCGGTCGACAGCGCCGGGCTGGTCGCGAACGTCGGCTGGCACACCGACCGGCAGTACTGGCAGACCTGCTCGTCGGACAACATGCTCACGGCCTGGGTCGCGTTCCACGACGTCGACGAGTCGAGCGGTTCGGTGTCGTTCCTGGAAGGCAGCCACCACTGGGACGTGGAGGGGTTGGACTTCTTCGCGCAGGACCTGGACGCGCTCACCGACCGGATCGAGCGGCAGGGCTTCCGGGTGAAGGTCAGGCCGACGACCATGCGGCGCGGCCAGGTCAGCTTCCACCACTGCCGCACGGTGCACGGCAGCGGGCCCAACCACGGCAGCGCACCGCGCCGGTCGCTGGCGATCCACCTCCAGCCCGCCGACAACCGGTGGCGGCGGCATGTCGGGCCGGACGGCCAGCCGGCCCGACACGGCAACGACCGGCTCGTCCGGCGCCGCGACGGTGCGCCCGACTACGCCGATCCGCGGGTCTGCCCGCAGCTGTTCCCGCCACATTCCGGGTAGCGTACGGCTTGTTGTTGGACCGGTCCACTGTTAGCGTCCCTTTCGCGGTGGACCGGTCCAGCGCGGTCCACACGAGACCGAAAGGCAACTGTCATGCCAGCGTCACGGGTCGCCATCGTCGGCACCGGCCATCGTGCCCAGCTCTTCACCGCGGGCCTCGCCAGCCGGCCCGCGTACGACGTCGTCGGCCTCTGCGACCCGAGCCCGACCCGGATGGCGTTCCACAACAAGCTGCTCGCCGAGCACGGTCGCCCGGCGGCCTGGACCTGGGCGCCCGGCGACTTCGACCGGCTGCTTCAGGACGTTCCCGACCTGGTCGTGGTGACCTCGCCCGACGCCACCCACGACGACTACATCGTCCGCGCGCTGCGGGCTGGCGCCCGGGTCATCACCGAGAAGGCGATGACGACCGACACCACGAAGGCCCGCCGCATCATGGCCGCCGTGCGCGACACCGGCGGCGACCTGACGGTCGCGTTCAACTACCGGTTCAACCCGGTGCATGCCAAGGTGCGCGACCTGCTCCGGTCCGGCGCGATCGGCGACGTGCTCTCGGTGCACTTCGAGTGGCTGCTCGACGTGCGGCACGGTGCCGACTACTTCCGTCGCTGGCACCGCGAGCGGGTCAACTCCGGCGGGCTGATGGTGCACAAGGCCAGCCACCACTTCGATCTGGTCAACTGGTGGCTCGCTGCCCGGCCGGTGTCCGTCTACGGGCAGGGCCGGCTGGCCTTCTACGGCGCCAACGGCAAGCGCACCGGCTACGCCCGCGACTACGTCCGGGCGCACGGCTCGCCGGCCGCGCAGGACGACCCGTTCGCCATCCACTTGGCCGACAACCCCAGCCTGCGCGCGCTCTACCTCGAAGCGGAGGTCGACTCGGGCTATCTCCGCGACCAGAACGTGTTCGGCGACGGCATCACCATCGAAGACGACATGGCGCTGGTCATCGGGTACGACACCGGCGCGTCGATGAGCTACCACTTGACCGCGTACTCCCCGTGGGAGGGCTACCGGGTGATGTTCAACGGCACCGGCGGCCGGCTCGAACTCGAGGTCGAGGAGGCGCTCTGGACCCAGCCCGCGGCCCGGATCGAGTCGGCCAAGGGCTCGGTGCACGGTGACCTCGCGGCGGAGACGGCCGGCGGCGCCCGGATCCTGGTGCGGCGGCTCTGGCAGCCGCCGGAAGAGGTGACGGTTCCCGCGTTCGACCACGGCGGGCACGGCGGTGGCGACCAGCGGATGCTCGCCGCGCTGCTGGACGGCACCAGCGACCAGGCGGCCGACCGTGCGAATGCCGAGGACGGCCTGCTCGCGTTGCTCCCGGGGCTGGGGGCCAACGAGTCGTTCCGCACCGGGCGCGCGGTCGACATCACCACGCTGCTCGACGCCTGATGTCGCTCCGGATCACGTCGATCTCGTCGACCGACCTGTTCGTCGGGACGGTCGACGAGCCGCGCCAGGTGGTGCGGATCGCGGTGGCGGGTGCACGCCCGGGCGTACCCGTGGAGGTCGAGGGTTTCGTCGCTGACGCGGACGCCACGGGTGTCGCGGTAGTCGAGGTGGCGGTCGACGTTGGCGGTCCTACCGGCGCCGAGGTGCCGGTCACCGTCACCGCCCGCGCCGGCGGTGAGACGGTGCACGGTGCGGGCACGGTCGTCGTCGCCGAGCCGGGCTGGACCGTCCACCTGGTGTCGCACTTCCACTACGACCCGGTGTGGTGGAACACGCAGGCCGCGTACACCAGTGAATGGAATGCCCTGCCCGGCGCCGCACAGGAGCACCGCGCGGCCTATCAGCACACCGGATTCGACCTCGTTCGCACGCATCTCGAACTGGCCCGGCGGGATCCCGACTACAAGTTCGTGCTGGCCGAGGTCGACTATCTCAAGCCCTACTGGGACTGCTATCCGCAGGACCGCGACCTGATCCGGCGGCTGCTCGCCGAGGGTCGGCTGGAGCTGATGGGCGGCACCTACAACGAGCCCAACACCAACCTGACCGGTGCCGAGACGACCATCCGCAACGTCGTGCACGGGCTCGGTTTCCAGCGCGACGTGCTCGGCGGCGACCCGGCGACCGCATGGCAGCTCGACGCCTTCGGGCACGATCCGCAGTTTCCCGGCATCATGGCCGACGCCGGGCTCACGTCGAGTTCGTGGGCGCGCGGCCCGTTCCACCAGTGGGGCCCGATGATGCGGGTGGCCGGCGACGTGGTCACCGACGCGTCGGCGATGCAGTTCCCGAGCGAGTTCGAGTGGATCGCGCCGAGCGGGCAGGGGTTGCTGACCAGCTATATGCCCGCGCACTACAGCGCCGGCTGGTGGATGGACTCGGCCGCCACGCTCGCCGAGGCGGAGGAGGCGGTGCTGCGGCTGTGGCGGTTGATGCGGCCGGCCGCGGCCACCCGCCACATCATGCTGCCGGTCGGCACCGACTATTCGCCGCCGAACAAATGGCTGACCGAGATCCACCGCGACTGGAACAGCCGTTATCTCTGGCCCCGGCTGGTGTGTTCGCTCCCCCGCGACTTCTTCGCCGCGGTGCGGGCCTCGCTGACATCGCTGAGCCCGCAGACCCGGGACATGAACCCGATCTACACGGGCAAAGACGTGTCCTATATAGACACCAAGCAGGCGCACCGGGTCGTGGAGAACCTGGTTGTCGACGCGGAGAAGTGGGCGACGCTGGCGTCGGTGCACGGCGACGCGCGCTACCCGGTCGAGGCGCTGGACCGGGCGTGGCGGCTGCTCATCTACGGCGCGCATCATGACGCCATCACCGGGACCGAGTCGGACCAGGTCTACCTCGATCTGCTGGCCGGCTGGCGGGAGGCGCACGACCTGGCCCGGGGAGTGCACGACGCGGCGGTGCGCCACCTCGGCGACCAGGTCGACACCACCGGGCCCGGTTCGGCCGTGCTGGTCTTCAACCCGTCATCGTGGTCACGCACAGACGTGGTCACCGTTTCGGTGCCGTCTCCCGCGCAGGTGGTGGATTCCTCCGGCGACGCGGTGCCTTCCGTGCGGTGCGGCGACCGGCTGACGTTTCTCGCGCGCGACGTGCCGTCGCTGGGCCAGAGCGCCTACCGGTTGGTCCCGTCGCCCGTTGCCCCTGGCTGGTCCGTCGGCGCGGGACTGAGCATCGCCAACTCCGCCTACCGGCTCACGGTCGACCCGGCGCGCGGCGGCACGGTCTCTTCGCTCGTCGAGCTGGCCACCGGTCGAGAGCTGCTGCGGCCCGGTCGGGTGGGCAACGAGATCCTGGTGTACGACGAGTACGCCGAACACCCCGAGTTCCACGAGGGTCCGTGGCATCTGTTGCCGACCGGCGGCCCGGTGGTGGCGTCCGGTTCGCAGCCGGCGTCGTCGGTGCGCGTCGAGCACAGCCCGGTCGGTTCACGGATCGTCGTCACGGGGTCGGTCGGCCCGGTTCGCTACACGCAGACGCTGACGCTGTGGCACGGGCTGTCCCACGTGGACTGCGTCACCCGGGTCGACGAGTTCACCGGCAGCGACCACCTGGTGCGGCTGCGCTGGCCGGTCGGGGTGCCCGGCGGGCTGCCGCTGTCGGAAGTGGCCAACGCGGTGGTCGCGCGCGGGTTCGCCCATCCCGACGTCGACAGCGCGCGGCATCCGTGGACGCTCGACAACCCGGCCTACCGGTGGTTCGGCTCCGGGACCACGGCCCGGGTCACGCTGACGTCGCCCGACTCTGTTGGTCATCGGGCCATCGGCGTGGCCGAGGTGATCGTGCCGGAGCCCGCCGAGCTGGGGCGTCCGCTCGCGGTGGCGCTGGTGCGCGCCGGGGTGACCGCCACCTCCACCACCGCCTCAGGGCCGCGCTACGGCCGGCTGGAGATCGACTCAAACCTGCCCGACGTGCGGATCTCCGTCGGGAGTCCAGCTCGCAACGCGTTCACCGCCGCTGTGCTGGCCGCCGCCGGTCCGGACCACGCGGCCGCGTTCGACCGGCAACTCGCCGCCACCGGCGCCGTCCGCATGTGGCTGCCCGCCGCGCGGCCGCTGGACGAGGTCTGGCAACCGAGCGCCGACCTCACCGGCCTGCGCGACCTGCCCGTCCTGCTGGTGGCGTCGACGGATGACGACGCGGCGGCGGTCGCCGCGCTGGTCGCCGACCTGGCCGAGTTCTCGGTTCCGGTGGCCGGCTCGTTCTCGCCGGAGGCCTACGAGGACCGGACTGTCGCGGTGCTCAACCGGGGCGTTCCCGGGTTCGCGGTCACCGCCGACGGCGGGCTGCACCTGTCGCTGTTGCGGTCGTGCACCGGCTGGCCGACCGGGGTGTGGATCGACCCGCCGCGCCGGACCGCGCCCGATGGTTCGCCGTTCGCGCTCCAACATTGGACCCACTCGTTCGAGTACGCGCTCACGTCCTCCGACGGTGACTGGCGCGCGGGCGGGATCACGGCGCGGGCGCACGACTACAACCATCCGCTCGTCGCTGTGGTGGCCGAGGCACACCCGGGGTCGTTGCCGGCCTCGTCGGCGTTGTTGACCGTGTCGCCGGGTGCGGTGCTCACCGCGCTCAAGGCCACCGGTGATCCCCTCGCGTCGGGCCGCCCGGCCGCTGAGCGCGCTGGGGTCACGGCCCGGGTCTACGAGCCACACGGCCGGACCGCCACCGTTCGGCTGGCGGGTCCAGGTCTCACGGTTGCCGGCCGGGCCGACGTGGTGGAGCGCCCACGGCCGGGTGACCCTTCGGTGCTCGAGCCGTTCGAGATCGAGACGTGGTTGCTCAACGCAGCGCCTGGCTCGTCGTCCGTCGAACTCGGGCCACGGAGCGAGCCGGTGCAGCCGGTGTACGCCCGCTACTGGCTACACAACAAGGGTCCCGCGCCGATGGGCAACCAGCCGGTGAGCGTGCACCTCCACCGCGCGGCGTCCGGTGCGATTTCGGTGACCGTGGCGAGCGACCTCGTCGATGGTCCCTTCGACGGGACGGTGTGGATCGAAGCTCCCGCCGGCTGGACGGCTGACCCGGCCGAGCGGCCGGTCCGCTTGGAGCCGGGCGGCTGGACGTCGTTCGGCGTCGACCTCGTGCCCGGTCCGGACGCGGCCGCCGGCGGTGTCGTCACGGCCCAGTTGGAACATGCCGGCAGCACGGTCGAAGACGTGCTGGCGCTCGGCGATGCCGGGCCGGCCCTGTCGGCCGAACTCGACGTCGACGAACTGCGGCTGCGTGCCGGCCAGCGGGCGACGATCACGTTGTCGCTGGCCAACCCGGCCGGGTATGCCGTGCACGGCGAGGCACAGGTGATCAGCCCGTGGGGCACCTGGGACATGCTCGCGCCGCACACCCAGGGCTTCGCGCTCGACGCCGGCGGCAAGGCGTCGGTGTCGTTCGGGGTAACCGTGCCGACCGACGCCACCCCAGGCACGTGGTGGGCACTGGCCAAGGTCATGTGGTTCGGCCGGGTTGCCTACACCGCCCCGGTGCGGCTGGTGGTCGAGCCATGACGGCGGCATGGGTCGGCGGAATCGCCACCACCATTCCGCCACGGACGGTCGAACCATGACAGCGGGCAGGGATCGCCAGGGTCGCCACCACCGCGCCGCCACGGCCAGCGGTCGAACCATGACGGCGGCATGCATCGGCCGGATCGCCACTACCGCGCCACCACGGCCAGCGGTCGAACCATGACGGCGGCATGCATCGGCCGGATCGCCACTACCGCGCCACCACGGCCAGCGGTCGAAATATGACGGTGGCGTGGGTCGACGGCGAGCCGATCCATTCGGATGCCGTCGCCGCGGAGCTGGGTCGGCTCTATCGAGGGCCGGGCGGGCACGCGTTGCCGACGCCGGAAACCGCCGAGGGGCGGCAGCTTCGGCGGTGGGTGGTTCAGGTGCTGGTTGTTCGGGACGTCCTTGCCGCGGAGGCCGCGCGCCGGGGCCTGCCGGCGTCGGGTCCGCTGGCAGACGCGGATCGGGTGGCGTTGGGCAGCATCGCGGCCGCCGCGTTGGCCCGGTCGCCACACGCGGCGGGCGTCTTCGCCGCGGTGACGGCCGGCGTCGCGGTGAGCGCGGCCGAGGTTGCCGCCTACCGGGCGGCCAATCCGGAGTTGGCCGCCGAGGAGGTCCGGGTGGTTCGGCATGTCCGCGCCGGCCGGCCGGTCAACGGGGGCCGGCCGTATCGGCTGCGGCGTGCCGAGGCACTCGGGCCGCTGGTCTTCGCGGCCCCGCCCGGCGCGGTCGTCACGGTCGGTGGAGACGTGCTCGAGGTCCTCGACAGCGCCGAGACCGGCGGTCAAGACCTCGCCGCGCAGTTGCTCGGCGCCGCGCGCGCGGCGGCGTTCGCGCGGTGGCTCGATGTTCAGGTTCGCGACCGCGTCCGGCGCGCTCCCGGTGCCGAACACCCCGCCGACCCGGCGCAGCCCGACCACACCCACCGTCATTGACGAAAGCGGCATGCTGTGGGGATGACCGAGGAACCAAACGTGATCTCCGTGATGCTCATCGTTCCCGACGCGGACGCCGCGGTTGCCTGGTACAAGGCGGCGCTGGGCGCGACCGAGCTGTGGAACCTCGGTGGCGTGGCCGGCCTCGAGATCGGCGGCGCACCCTTCTTCCTGCACCAGGTCAATCCCGAGAACCCCGCCGAGACCAGTCCCGGCCAGGCGGGAGTCACGAGCGCCCGCATCGAGATGTTCACGGACGACCCCGACACCATCATCGAACGCGCCCTCGCCGCCGGCGCCACTGCTGGATCGGCGATCGAGGATCACGTCGTGCCGTGGGGGACGCACCGCCAGGGCGGCTTCACGGACCCCTTCGGTCACAAGTGGTCCGTCGGCGACAGGTCACCCCTTGATCGCGCCGGCTAGGCCGTTGACGAAGAAGCGTTGCAGCATCACGAACAGGGCGATGATCGGGACCAGCGTGATAATCGATCCTGCACAAAGCAACGTCCATTGTGTGGAGTTCTCGCCGATGAACGCATACATGCCGACGGACAGCGTCCGTTGCTCCGGGCGGGCCAGCGTGAAGACCAACGGGATGAAATAGCTGTTCCACGCGCTGATCGCGGTGAACAGGCCGACCGTCGCCAGCATCGGCCCCGACAGCGGCAGCATGATGCGCCAGAAGGTCTGGTGGAAGCTCGCCCCATCCACCTTCGCCGCGTCTTCCAACTCGCTGTCGATGGTCTGGAAATAGCCCATGAACAGGAACGTCCCGAAGACCACGCCGCCGGCGGCCTGCACGATGATGATCGAGAAGAGGGAGTTGAGCAGGCCCAGCTTCTCCATCAGGTCGAAGATCGGGATGATCGTGTAGCCGTGCGGCAGGAACAGCGTCGCCGAGATGAGGAACAGGAAGATGCCCCGGCCCGGGAATGGCGCGCGGGCCAGCACATAGCCGGCCATCGCCGTCACCAGCAAGGTGCCGACGCAGGTGCCGATCGTGATCAGCAGGGTGTTGATGAAGTAGGTGCCGAACGACGCCTGTTCCCACGCCTGCTGGTAGTTGCTCCACAGCAGTTGCGACGGCAGCGGGTTGAGGCCACGGCCGAAGAACTCGTCCGTCCCCTTGAGCGAACTGCCCAGCGTCCACAGGAACGGATACATCCACGCGAGGCCGCTGACCACCAGCGCCACGTGGGTCATCACCATCGCGGCGCGGGGTCGGCGACGACGGCGGCGGGCGGGCAAAGGAGCGGGCGCCGCGGGTCGAGACAGCGGGGGCACGGTGGTGGCGACGGACGACATGCGAGGAACCCTTCTATTTCGCGGCCCGGCGCCGCGCCAGCGAGCGCAGGACCACGACCTGGACGACGGAGAGGGCGATCAGCAGGATCCCGTAGAAGAAGGACGCCGCCGAGGCGAGGCCGACATCGGGGTCGACGTCGCCCGTACCCCCGAATGCCAGGTGGTAGATGTATGTGTTGACGACCTCGGTCGCGAAATAGGGGCCGCCGTTGGTGAGCACCTGCACCATGTCGAAGACCTGGAACGAGCCGACGAGCGCGAGCAGCACGATGACGATTCCGACCGACCTGAGCATCGGCACCGTGATGTAGCGGAACGACGCGAACCGGCCGGCGCCGTCGAGCTTGGCGGCCTCGTACAGATCCTCGGGAATGGTCTGCAGGCCGGCCAGGAAGTAGACGAGGTTGTAGCCGAGCGTGTGCCAGATGCCGATCACGATGATGATGCCCATCGCGAACCGCGGGTCGCCGAGCCAGTCGATGTAGCCATGCGTCACGTGCAGGTCGCGCAGGATGTTGTTGATGACGTCGCCGAAGTTGGAGAACAGCAACTGGATGACGACGCCGATGACCGCCGCCGACGTGACCACCGGCAGGAAGAAGACGGTGCGGTAGAACGACGCGAACTTGAGCTTCTTCTGGTTGAGCACCAGGGCCAGACCGAGAGCCAGGAAAAGCTGCACGGGTACGACGATCGCGACGTAGAGGAACGTGTGCTTGAGCGCGCCCCAGAAGATCGAGTCGTCGATGACCCGGCGGAAGTTGTCGAGGCCGACGAAGTCGGTCGGGTCCCCGATGCCGTTCCACTTGTAGAGCGTGTAGCCCAGTGACGCCGCGATCGGGTAGACGATGAAGACCAGCAGCAGGGCCAGCATCGGCAGCGCGTAGGCGTAGGACCAGCGGGCCGTCCACATCCGGCCGGCCAGCGACTCGCGGCGCACGTTCATCTCAGTGTTCCTTGTCGTCGGTGGAGCGGGCCGCCGGGCCGGTGGGCCCGGCGGCTCCCCTTTGTCAGGAAGGCTTGACCACGTAAGGCTTCGTCGGGTCCCAGTCGGCGAAGACGTAGTCGGTCATGCTGACCTTCGCACCCGCCTTCGCGGCGGCCGCGACCCCGTCCTCCTGGGCCTTGTTGAGCCGGCCGTCGAGCTCCGAGAGCGCCCCGGCGATGTCCTTGAGCTGGCCGGTGTAGAGGCCCGCGAGCACGTCGTTGATGTCGGGCTTCACGGCGGCGACCTTGACCTTGGCCAGCTCCGGGTTGCGCAGGATGGGGTCGGGGCCCGGCAGGTTGGTGGTCGAGGTCGCCACGTATTGCGCGAACGGCGCGAAGTCGACGAGCGAAGGGTCGTTGTTCTCCGCGTACGCCGACAGGCCCAGGCCCGCCTTCACCCAGCGCTGCCCCGCGTCCTTGCTGTAGAGCCAGTCGAGCCACGCGAAGGCCGCGTCCGGGTTGGCCGTCTTCGCCGAGATGCCGAACATCCGGGCGCTGCTGCCCTGGCCGTAGTAGAAGTAGCCCTGCGGCGTCGCCGTCGGCGACGGGAGGGTGACGAGGCTGTAGTCGGTGAACTTCGACTCCTTCCAGGCCGCCTGGCTCCACACCCCGTTGACGATCATGCCGAACTTGCCCTGCGCGAAGAACGCCCGGGCCTGCTCGTCGGAGGCGCTCATGGCGGTCGGGAAGATGAACCCGCGCCGCTTCCAGTCGAGCAGCAGGTTGATGAAGTCGGCATAGTTGCGGTCGGTGCTGTAGGTCCACTTGCCGACCCGGTAGTCGAGGTTGTTCGTGCCGCCCACCGAGCCGGCGCCCCGGGTGAAGATCTCCGTCAACCAGGAGAGCGCGCCGCCCTGCGAGTTGCCGAAGCCTAGGCCGAACGCCTTGCCGCCGCCCTTGCTGGTGATCGCCTCGGCCGCGCGGGTGACGTCGTCCCAGGTCTTCGGCAGTTGCGGGGTGCCGTCGCCGTTGACCAGGCCGGCCTGCTTGAACAGCCCGTGGTGGCAGTAGAGCTGGAGGTTGGAGCCGGCACCGTTGAACGGCGCGCTGTAGGTCTTGCCACCGAAGGTGTTGCCGCCCTCGCCGAACCAGCCCGGGCCGAACTTCGACTTCCACGACTCGGTGGCCCACTTGTCCAGCGGCAGCAGCCAGCCGTTGCTGACCTGCTCCTGGATCGTCGGCGTACGCGCGATCTGGAACACGTCCGGCGCCGTGCCGCTGCGGGCCGCGAGCGCGAACAGGTCCGGGTATTTGTCGGTGACCTGGGTGGTCTTCCGGATCGTGTTGCCGCCGTGCGCCGCCTGGAACAGCTTGATCTCGTTGTCCATCCAGTCGGCCTGGCTCACCAGCCAGTCCCAGCTCGCGAGCTGCGATCCGGCCGCCGCCTTCTCGTCGGAACCACCACAGGCGGCGAGGGCGGGTGTGAAGGCCGCCGCGACGGCTGCCTTGATCAACGTACGTCGTTGCATGGTTGCTTCTCCTGGGACGAAGTCAGACACAAGGGGTGGTGGTGGCGGTCGCGCTGGCGTTCTGCCCGCCGAGTTGCCACGTCACCGAGGACGTGTCGGCGAACGGGACGCCCACCCGGCGCGGGCGCTGGAAGGGCAGGAACGCGACGGGTTGACCGCGGTCAGCGGGGGTGGTGGCGAAGGTGTTGCGGGCGCCGATCGGCACGGGCAGCCCGAACGCGTTCGGGTTGTTGTAGCCGAGGTACGCCGTGTGCGTGCCGTTGTGGTTGTCGACCACGCAGACGTCCCGGGGCACGACCGGGGCGAAGGTGGTCCGATCGGCGCCCGCCGGTTGCAGGGCGGCGTCGTCGACGTAGAGGTCGTCGGCCCCGCTGGTGGTGCTGATCCACCACTCCGCGCGGCTGAGCGTCTTGGTCCAGCTCAACGGGATGTCGTTGGCGGAGACCTGGGTCCAGCCGGCCGCGCTGACCGGGCCGGAGGCGAGCGGCACCGAGGTGGTCGTGCCGTCGGTGAAGTAGAGCTTGGCCTTGATCAGCGCGGTCGTGGCCGGTGCACCGTCGGCGAGCCGGATCCACGCCGTCGTCTTGTAGCGGGCGCCGTTGGTGAGCTGCACGCCCTGCGCCGGCCCGGCCCACTCGTAGGTGCGGTTGGTGGCCCGCAGCGCCTGCTGGCCCGTGTGCACCGGGGCGGTCACCGCGCTCGACGTGCAGGGCGAGAAGCAATACCAGCCGGGGCCCGCGGTCTCGACGTCACCGTTGCCCAGCAGGTCGACCCCCGCGGGCGGCGAGGCGTGCACGTTGAACGCCAGGTCGTCGACCAGCAGGTCGGGCGTGCCGGCAGTGGTGTCGATCCACCACTCCGCCCGGGAGAACGAGCCGGTGAACGAGACCGGGATGTTGTTGCCCCGGATCTGCGTCCAGCCGGTGTCGCTCACCGCGGCCGAGCCGAACGGGATCGTCACCTGACCGGTGGAGGTCCACACCTTGAGCCGGATCTCGGCGGTCGCCGTGCCGGGTGTCGCGAGCCGGACCCACGCCGACGCGTCGTAGCGGCCGTTGAGCCCGACCGTCACGCCCTGCGCCGGGCCGACCCAGTTGGCCGACCGCCCGGTCACCTTGAGCGCGCCGGTGCCGCTGTGCACGGGGCTGTTCACCACCGAGAGCGCGCCGCAGCCGCCCAGGCAGTAGAAGCCGCTGGTGGTGCCGGCCTCGACAGCGCCGTTGGCGAGCGTGTTGGTGTTGCCCGGCAGCTTCGGCGTGACGAACGGCGGTGCCACCGGTGCCGGCGGCGTGCCGACGGTCGGGGTCAGCGACACCTCGTCGAAGGTGCAGGTGCGGCCACCGGGCACGGGGTTCTGCCAGAGGAACACCTCGGCCCAGCCGGTTCCCGGCGGCGCGGTGAAGGCCAGAACCTGCTGGGTGTACGCCGACTCGTCGCGATAGTTCAGCGTGTGCTGGAAGCTGGTCGTGCCGGGCGCGGGCCCACCGCGTACGCCGATGAAGCACTGGTTGTCCGGCCCGTTGGAGCGGCCCCAGCCGGCAAGCGTGTAGTTGCTGCCGCCGGTCAGGCCGAGCACGGGCTGGCGCAGGCCGCTGCCGCTGGTGGGGGTCGCCGAGGTGCGCACGGCCCCGGTCCCGCCAATCGCGTCGGTGACCGCGGCCGCGCCGGGTGCCAGCGGCGTCCAGCCGTTGGTGCCGTGCTCGAAGCCGCCGGCCACGATCGTGCTGCCCAGGTCGGTGCGCACGGTGGTGCCGATGCCGTCGGCGACCACCTTCACCGAGGCGCCCGCGTTCGTCGGCATGTCGACCTCGACCTGCTTGGCGACGCCGTTGACGGTCACGGTCACCAGGTAGTGGCCCTGGAACCCGCGAACGGCATAGCGGCCGTCGGTCGCCGTCTTGCCGGTCGCGTTGGTCCACCACTGCTTGAAGACCAGGTCGCGGAGGGCGAGCAGGTTGGGCTTCGGGGTCCAGTCCGGCCGGTAGAACGCCACCAGCGGGTTCCAGATGTTGGGCTCCCAGAAGCCGAAGCTGCTCACGCCGGTGATCGACGGCTGGCTGAAGGCCATCGTGAGGAAGTCGCGGGTGTAGTCGGCCTGCAACTGCTCGTCGTCGGTCGCCACGTCGAACTCGGTGATCTCGAGCGGCAGGCCGAGGCTGCTGTATTGGTCGAAGAGCGCGGGCAGGTCGGCGGGCGGCGTGAGTTGCAGGCCGCTGAAGTGGCCCTGGATGCCGAGCACGTCGACCGGGGCGCCCTGCGCGAGCAGGTCGGCGAGCAGGTCGTGGATGTATTTCTGCTTGCGCAGGTTCCAGCCGTTGTCCTCGATGAGGTCGTACTCGTTGAGGTAGAGCAGCGCGTCGGGGTCGGCCTGCCGCGCCAGCTCGAACCAGCGGCCGATCTCCGCCGAGCCGAGGATGTCGGTGACGTTGTGCTCCGAGTAGGGCTCGTTGACCACGTCCCACTCGTCGGCGATGCCCTTCAGCGCGCTGACCTCGTCGGTGACGTGCCCGTCGATCCGGGCCCGCAGCGCGGCCGGGTCGCCGGCCAGCGTGCGCACGTCGGGCGGCATGAGGCCCCACGAGCCCCAGACCAGGTTGTGCCCGTGCACGGTGTGGCCCTGCTCCTTGAGCCACTCGAGCGCCGGCAGCGTGTTGTTGGTCCGGGTGGCCTGGTCCTCCCAGTAGTTCCACTTCAGGTCGTTGCCGAGCGCGACGGAGTTGAAGTCCTTCGCGACCACGTCACGGTATTTGGCGCCGTCCGGCGAGTCCGACACCAGCCACGGCGCCGAAGCGGCGGTGCCGAAGTCGAAGTCGTGGTCCTGCATCGCGACCTTGACGTCGGCGCCGGGCACCGGGTGGCCCGCGGCGTCGACGACGTCGACCGTGAGGTCGCCCTTGCGAAACTGGTCGATCCGGGCCGCGGCGGCGGTGCGCCACGCCGCGGTGCTCTCCCGGCCGGCGTAGGTGACGGCGGGGAACCCGGCCGGGTCGCCCTGGCCGTAGTCGAGCACCGAGACGCCGGCGACCTGCAACACCTGCGGCCCGTAGCCCAGCCAGAACTGGAAGTGGGCGTCACCCGGTGCGTAGTCCTCGGCCATCCGGAACGGGAACATGAACCGCTGCCACTGCGCGCCGAGCTTCAGCGGCGCGTTGGCCGACTTCGTGTAGCTGCCGCCGTCGCGCTCGAAGATGAACGTCGCCTGGCCCGAGTCGCTGCCGGCGACCGGCGTGACGCTGCGGGCCCAGAAGCTGGCCACCGCCGCGTCGCCCTTCTTGACCGCGCCGCCGATCTCGGCGCCCAGGGCGATCTCGTATTCGCCGTCGAGGCCGGAGCTGGTCGGTGCCGACGTGGTGGTGATCTCCAGCGCGCTGCTGAAGTCGGGGTGGGTCACCGGGAGGATCCGCACCTGCGGCGCGGGTTCGCCCTTGAATTGGTTGAAGGCGGCAAGTGCGTCGGCGGGCATGACCTCGACCGGCGCGGCGGCGCTCGCCGGGCCGGCGACCAGCACGAGGGCCGTGCTCAGCAGGGTGGCGGCGATGAAGACGGTGCCGAGCTTTCTGTGCGGTGTCATGAGCGATGCCTTTCCGGGGGCGACGGTGGCAGCGCTTCACCAGGCCCTCTGTCCCTTGTCGACAGAGCAGCTGGTGAAGTGGGGGTGGTTGCTAGGAGGTTCTGCTGACGTTGGGGCCGAGCCCGCTCCACGTGCGTGGTGCGGCGTCGGGGCCGGCGGCCGGCGGTCGGGCCTTGCGGAAGGGCTTCTTCGCCGCGCGGGCGGTGCTCTCGCGGACGATCAGGCTGGTCGACATCCGCACGGGCCCGGCGTCGCCGGTGGCACCGTCGATCGTCTCCAGCAGCAGCCGTGCGGCGGCCTTACCCATCTCGGGGAAGGGTTGCCGCACCGTGGTCAACGGCGGATGGGTGTCCGCCGACGAGGCGATGTCGTCGAAGCCGACGACGGAGACGTCCTGCGGCACGCGCAGGCCGCAGTCGATCACCGCCTGCATGACCGCGTACGCGGTGTTGTCGTTCTGCGCGACGATCGCGGTGGGCCGGTCGCGCCGGGCGAGCAACTCGGTCACCCGCTCCCGGATCGTCGGCGGGTGGAAGCTGCCGTCGACGGTCAGCTCCGGATCGGCCTCGATCCCGGCATTGGACAGCCCGTCGAGATAGCCGCGGTAGCGCTCCTGGCAGCACTCGTAGGCCATCAGGCCCTGCACGCAGGCGATCCTGGTGTGTCCGAGCTCGGCCAGGTGGCGCAGCGCGGTGCGGGTCCCCTCGTAGTTGTCGGCCTGCACGGACGGCAGGGTCGACGGCGTGCCGAGGGTGTTGACCAGCACCACCGGCAGGCCCGCCCGGTGCAGCTTCTCCAGCGGATCGAGCGGCTGGTCGTGGGTGACGACCAGTAGGCCGGCCGACAACCCGGATGCCCTGATCCGCTCCACGAGCGACGAGTAGTCCTTCTCGTTGGTGCTGGTGTAGAGGATGATCTCGTACGGCGACTGCTCTATCACCGACGCGACGCCCCAGTTGACGGCGGCGACCATGTGCCAGGTCAGGCCCGGCACGATCATCCCGATGAACGGTGTGCGTCCCTTCGCCAACGCCGTCGCGGCGGTGCTCGGGGTGTAGTTGTGGCTGCGCATCACTTCGAGGACCCGGTCGCGAGTGGCCGGGTCGACCTTCGGGCTGTTGTTGAGCACGAGTGAGACCGTGCTCTTGGACAACCCGGCAAGCTGCGCGATGTCGCGAATCGTCAGCTTGGGCATGTCGGTCCTCCGTGGTGGCAGCGATGAACTGGGTCGCTCCATTGTGGTACGCGCCTCCGCCGCGGGAGACACCAAGTGATCGCAATTCGCCGGTCGCGTTGGAGCGGTCCAACGCCTGTGCCGGACGCTAGCAGTGGACCGGTCCAACCGCAATGCCTCCGCGAAACAATCCCGTAACCGGCCGGATGCCGGGCGGGCATTTGCACAGCGCCACAAGGAAATGGCAGGCTCGGCGCACCGAGTCGTTACGGGCCTCGCCGGTCGCCGTTGGTGCCTCGCTTCGCATCTCATCCGCACACGGACACCTGAGGAACCGGCATGCCCGCAGGCTATTCACTGCACGATTTCTCGTTCGACCTCCGCGCGCACATGGCGCCCGCCAACGTCTGGGTCACCAGCGGCTGGACGTCGGTCGTCGCCCGGGCCGGCACGGTCTGCGGGGTCGGCGGTTGCTTCGCGCCGCCCTACGCGGCACCGGACAGCGCGCTCACCCTCACCTTCGACGTCGACGGCCGCGAGGTCAGCGACGGCGTCCGGCCCGGCATCGCCGGCTTCGGCCTCGGCCTGCTCGCCGCCGGCGGCACCTGGCGACCGGACCGGGTGGACCGGCACGGCACGTTCCACCAGTACGACGACGGTCACCTGGTCTCGCTCGGCGTGTCGAGCCGCCTGACTCCCCTGCACGGCGTCGGCGGCTACGTCCTCGAGGTCACCGTCGAGAACCGGGCCGACCAGCCCGCCTCGGTGACGCTGCGGCCCGCGCTGACGACCGGGCGGCCGGGCCGGGTGCCGCTGGCCGAGTGGGGCTGGATGCCGCCGTCGCCGACCGGCGACGAGCCGCTCACGCTGGCGCACGACGACCTGTCCAAGCTGGTGCCGGCGGGTGGCCGGGCGGAGTACACGCTGACCGTGGCGCTGGGCGACGGGCGTGTCGCGCCGGATGCCGCGGGCCTGGCCAGCGAGCGGTGGGACCGGCGGCTGGCCACCGCGCTCGACGCGCTCCCCCGGCTCGAGACCGACATCCCCGGGTTGGCCGACTACTGGCACCGGAGCCTGGCCAGCGGGCTGGTCTGCCTCTGGGACAACCCCGCCTTCATCACCAACCCGTTCGTCGCCACGTCCGGTGTGGACGGTGGCGCGCTGTGCGCCTACATGTGGGACACCGGCGGCTACGCGCCGCACCTGCTCACGCTGATGCTCGGCGACACCGCGACCGAGTTGCTCGAAGCGATGCTGAAGGCCGACCTGACCCGGCACTACGCGATCGCGCCCGACGGCACCGGGCTGGGCGTCGCCTACGCCTACAGCGGCTGGTCGCTGGTCACCCTGGCGACCGCGGTGGCCAGCCAGCGCGGGCTGGCGCCGGGCCTGGTCGAGCGGCTGCACGACGCGGTCGCCACCCTCGACGCCCGCTTCCCGGCGGCCGGCGAGCTGCGCGACTACGGCACCCAGCACAACCTGCTGGAGATGCGCGGCGCCGGCTGGGAGCACGTGGTGGCGAGCCCGAACGCCGAGCGCGCCGCCTACCTCGAGGCGCTGGCCACGCTGGCCGAGGCCGCCGGCGCGGCGCTGCCGGTCGACGAGTTGCGGGCCACCGCCGCCCGGATCCGCACCGCGATCGCCGAGCAGCTCTGGGATCCCGACGCGAAGTGGTTCCGCA
Organism: Asanoa ferruginea; assembly: GCF_003387075.1. NCBI lineage: Bacteria > Bacillati > Actinomycetota > Actinomycetes > Micromonosporales > Micromonosporaceae > Asanoa > Asanoa ferruginea. The sequence continues at coordinate 6,437,331 of NZ_QUMQ01000001.1, read as the reverse complement.
GCCGCTATCCGGACGGGCACACCGAGCTGGCGTACTCGGTGCAGGCCTTCGACGCCCTCCGCGCCGGCGCCTGCACCCCGGAGATGGCTGCCGAGCTGATCGCCCAGGTGCGGCCGGGCGCGTTCCTCGGCGCCTACGGGGTGAGCAGCGTCAGCGCCGAGGACGAGCGGCACTACGAGGTCGGCGACACCGACTGGTCCGGCGCCGGCGCCTACACCGGCGAGGCACCGCAGCTCGCCCTGACCCTGTGGGAGCGCGGCGAGCACGAGCTGGCCTGGACCGTGCTGTCCCGGCTGCTGTGGATGGGCGAGCACTATCCGTACTTCCCGCAGGAGCACTACTCCGACCGGCCCGCCGCACCACCGGTCGGCCGCCGGGCCAACGTCATCGCCGGGCTGGCCGGCGCCGAGGCCATCCTGCTCGGGCTCGCCGGCGTGCGGCCGCAGGCCGACGGCAGCCTGGTCATCGCGCCGCCGCCGGCACCCGGCACGGTCACGCTGCGCGGGCTGCGGTTCCGCGGCCGGGTCATCGACGTCGCGTGCAGGCCCGACGGTTTCACGGTCACGGTCGACGGTCAGCCGGTCGCGGCCGTCGACGGTGTGGTCACGGTGGGGAGCGCGTCATGATGCGACTACTCGACGGCACCTGGACGCTGCACGCCGGCGCCGGGCCCGTCCCGGCGGAGCTCGCCGACGACCTGCGCGCGGGCGTTCCGGCAACGGTGCCCGGCGTGGTGCACACCGACCTGCTCGCCGCCGGCCTGATCCCGGACCCGTTCGATGCGACCAACGAGCCCGCGCTCACCTGGATCGGCTGGACCGACTGGGAATACCGGCGGTCGTTCACGTTCGACCCGGGTGAACACGACCGGCACGACCTGGTGGCCGAGGGCCTCGACACGGTCGCGACCATCTGGCTCAACGACGTCGAGGTGGCCCGGACGGCCAACCACCACCGGACCTACCGCTTCGACGTCGGCGACGTGTTGCGGGCCGGCGTCAACGAGCTGCGGATCGTGTTCGCGTCGGCCGCGCGCACGGCGCGGGAAGCGGCGGCGGTGCTCGGGCCGCGGCCGCTGGTCGACCGCGCGCATCCGTTCAACGCGATCCGCAAGCCGGCCTACCACTTCGGCTGGGACTGGGGTCCGGAGATCGTCACCGCCGGGATCTGGCGGTCGATCGCGGTCGAGAGCTGGTCGGCCGCCCGCATCGCCGTGCTGCGGCCGCTGACGTCCTACACGGCCACCGAGGGTTGTGGACTCGACCTGCACGTCGAGGTCGAGACGGCCGGCGCGACCGACCTCACGGTCCGGGTGCGGGTCGGCGGCGCCGCCGGAACGGCAGCGGTGTCGGGCGACCGCGCGCACCTGACGCTGGCCGTGCCCGACGCCGCGCCCTGGTGGCCGCGCGGCCACGGCGATCAGCCGCTCTACGACGTCGAGCTGGAACTCGTCGCTGACGGGACCGTGCTCGACCGGCGGTCGGCCCGGGTCGGCTTCCGCAGCGTCACGCTCGACACGACGCCCGACGAGGTCGGCAACCCGTTCCGGTTGGCCGTCAACGGCAGCGACGTCTACGTCCGCGGCGTCAACTGGATCCCGAACAGCTCCTACCTGCCGAGCATCACCGCGGCCGACCTCGACCGCGCGCTCGACGACGCCGTCGAGGCCAACGTCAACCTGCTGCGGGTCTGGGGTGGCGGCGTCTACGAGTCCGAAGACTTCTACGCCGCCTGCGACACGAAGGGCCTCCTCGTCTGGCAGGACTTCCTGCTGGCCTGCGCGGCCTACGCCGAGGAGGAGCCGCTGGCCGGCGAGGTCGAGGCCGAGGCCCGCGAGGCGGTCGCGCGGCTCGCCGGGCACGCCAGCCTGGCCCTGTTCAACGGCGGAAACGAAAACCTCTGGGGGTACGCGTCCTGGGGCTGGCGGGCCCAGCTCCGCGGCGCGACCTGGGGTGACGGCTACTACACCGAGCTGTTCCCGCGGATCGTCGCCGAACTCGCGCCCGGCACGCCCTACTCACCCGGCAGCCCGTCGTCGATCGATCCCTACCTGCATCCCAACGACGAGTCCAACGGGACGATGCACATCTGGGACGTGTGGAACACCGACGACTACACGGTGTACGCGAACCACCGGCCCCGGTTCGTCGCCGAGTTCGGCTTCCAGGGCCCGCCGGCCATCTCCACCCTGCGCGCGGTGGTGCACGACTCCCCCGCCTCGCCGCACGGGCCGCAGATGCTCGTGCACCAGAAGGCCGTCGACGGCAACGGAAAACTGGAACGCGGGCTCGGCGACCATCTGCTGATCCCGGCCGAGTTCGTCGACTGGCACTGGGCGACCCAGCTCAACCAGGCCCGCGCCATCCGCTTCGGCATCACCCATTTCCGCTCGCTGTTCCCGCTCAACACCGGCGCCGTCCTGTGGCAGCTCAACGACTGCTGGCCGGTGGTGTCGTGGTCGGCGGTCGACTCGCGCGGCATCCGCAAGCCGCTCTGGCACGCCCTCCGCGCCGTGTTCGCCGACCGCTTCGCCTCGGTGCGCCCGGCGGCGCTGACCGTCCACAATGACCACGCCGAGGCGTGGCGGACGGCCGCGCACGCGGTGCGGATGACCCTTGACGGCAAGCCGCTCGCGTCGTGCGCGGCGGAGTTGAGCGTGCCGCCGCGCGGTGCGGCCACGGTCGCGCTGGCAGCCGACGTGTTCGCTCCCGACGACCCGGCCGGCGAGTTCGTGGTCGTCACCCTCGGCACGGGCGAGCGGGCCTTCTGGTATTTCGTCGAGGACCCGGTGCTCGACCTGGCCGCCGACGCGGTCGAGGCCTCGGTGCGGCCGGCCGCCGGCGGCTACGCCGTGGTGGTGCGGGCCGGCGCACTGGTCAAAGACCTGACGCTGCTGGTCGACCACCTGCATCCCGACGCACGGGTCGACGACGGCATGGTGACGCTGCTGCCCGGCGAGGAGGTGACCTTCCGGGTCAGCACGCCGGAGCCGCTCGATGTCGCGGCCCTGATCACCCATCCCGTGCTGCGGAGCGCTAACGACCTGGTCGGCTGAGCTGACCGATGGCCCGCTGCCACGACTCGAGATAGGCCGCGAAGCCGGTGACGAAGCCGTCCAGGTCACGGGCGGCTTCGTCGGTGAGCGCGGTGAGGTCGTAGGTCACCGTCACCGCTGACCCGTCGCCGGCTGCGCGCAGGACCACCGTGACCGTCCCCGCCGTCACGCCCGGAAGCAGGCGGGCGTAACGGAGCAGCCGGCCCTCGTCGCGCTCGACGACCACCCAGGTCGTGGTGTGGTGGTGTGCGTCGGTGACGAAGACCGTGCCGGGGTCGGTGTCGTCGGTCGTGGCCGCCGGGAAGTGCGGGTCCCAGCCGGGCGCCCAGTCGCGCTCGCCGGTCGCCGTGAACAGCCGGAACGCCTCGTGCGGCGGGAACGCGATGGTGAAGGTGCCCGTCGCCGTGCGACGTCGTTCGGTCATTGCCGCTCCTCGAGTTTGTGCGCGTCGGCCGCGGTGAGGCGCAGGTCGTACACCTGCTTCAGTTGATCGATCTTGGTCAGGGTTTCCGGCGTGAACGGCAGCTTGCCCTCGAAGGCGTGCAGCGCCATGCCCTCCACCAGGTCGCCAAGGGACAGATCGAGATATTCGGCGAGCGCCTTGAGCACCTTGAGGGTGTTGCGCTCGATCCGGAGCCCGGTCTGCGTGCGTTCCACGTTCGGCATGTTACCAAGGTACCACGGTAACGGGGGGCGTTCGATAGGGTTCGGGGCGATGACGACGCTCTACGAGTTCGCCGGCGGGGACGAGGCGCTGCACCGCCTGGAAGAGCTGTTCTACGCCAAAGCCCTGGCCGATCCCGTGCTGCGCGAGGTGTTCCCCGTCCGGCAGCCCCACCACGTCGACCACCTGACCTGGTTCACCGCCGAGTCCTTCGGCGGCCCCGACCGCTTCTCCACCGCGCTCGGCTTCGCCTACCTCATCGACGTCCACCGCCACCTGAAGATCACCGACGCCCAGCGGGAGCGGTTCGTCGCGGCCTACCTCGAAGCCATCGACGAAGCGGGGTTGCCCGACGACGCCGACTTCCGGGCCGCGGTCCGCGAGCACGTCGAGTTCGGCGCCCACGTGGCGCAGCAGAACTCGCTGGCCGAGACCGACGCCGACCTGCACCCGATCCGCGAGGTGCCCGCGTGGACCTGGCGGCGCCAGTCCGAAGGCTGACCCCGGCCGACCTCCTATAAGTTGTAGGTGCAAGCCGAGGGAGGTGGGCGGATGGGCGGCCACGCGGTCTGGGGCCTGGCCTCGGCCACCTTCGTCGCGGCGTTCGTCGAGTTCGTCGAGGCGCTCACCATCGTGCTCGCGATGGCGCTGACCCGCGGTTGGCGCTCGGCCATGGCCGGCACCGCCGCCGCGGTCGTCGCGCTGGTCGGGTTCAGCGCGGTCGTCGGCTACTCGCTCGCGACCTGGCTGCCGCGCACGGTGCTGCAACTCGTGGTGGGCACGCTGCTGCTGATATTCGGGCTCCAGTGGTTGCGCAAGGCGATCCTGCGCAGCGCGGGGCTCAAGGCGCGCCATGACGAAGACTCGGCGTTCGCCGCGCAGACCGCGGCCGCCACCGTGGCCGGCCATCGAACCCGGTTCGGCCTCGACGCTTTCGGCTTCGTGGTCTCCTTCAAGGGCGTGTTCCTCGAGGGCGTAGAGGTGGTGTTCATCGTCGTGACCTTCGGCCTCAACGCCGGTGACGTGCCGGTCGCCGCGGCCGCCGCGGTCTGCGCGGGCGTGGTGGTCGCCGGGATCGGCGGTGTCGTGGCCCGCCCGCTGTCCGCCGTGCCGGAGAACGCCCTCAAATACGCCGTCGGGCTGCTGCTGACCACCTATGGCACGTTCTGGGCGGTCGAAGGGCTCGGCGTGTTGCACGGGGGTGCCAGCCTGGAGTGGCCGGGCGGCGACTGGGCGCTCGCGGCGATCCTGGCCGGCTGGCTGCTGTGGTCGCGCGTGCTGGTCGCGATCCTGCCCCGCGTGCGGCGGCGCCCGCCCGCCGCACCCGACCGCGTCCACCTGGAGAGTCCGGCATGAACGTGTTGCGCGGTGTCTACCGCTTCATCTACGACTTCATCATCGGCGACGACTGGAAGATCGCGCTCGCCGCACTGCTCTCCCTGGCCGCGGGCCTCGCCGTGATCAGCACCGGCGTGTTCATCGGCATCGCCGTGCCGTTGACCGCGGTCGTGATCGCCGTGGCGTTCGGGATCGCGCTGATGATCGACGTCCGCCGGCAATAGCGCCGCCCGCTGTCGAATCGCCGTCCGGTCGTTCGTGTAGGTGGAGGAACACCCACACGACGACGAGGAGAGCTGACCATGGGCAAGGTCATCGCGATCGAACACCTGACGCTCGACGGGGTCATGCAGGGTCCCGGCGGTGCCGACGAGGACACCCGCGACGGCTTCCGGCACGGTGGCTGGGCGACCAGCCGTCAGGATCCGAAGATGCAACAGGCGATGGGCCGATACATGGCGGGGCCGTGGTCGCTGCTGGCCGGGCGGACGACCTACGTCCAGTTCGCCGACTTCTGGCCCAAGCAGGGGCCGAACCCGTTCACCGACGCGCTAACCCGGGCCACGAAATATGTCGCCTCGACCACGCTGGCCGAGCCGCTCCCCTGGGAAAACTCCGTGCTGCTCAAAGGCGACGCCGCCACCGCGGTCGCCCGGCTGAAGGAGGAGCGCGCCGAGAACCTGATCGTCATGGGCAGTGGGGTGCTGGCCCGCTCGCTGCTGCGTAACCGCCTCGTCGACGAGTTTCTGCTGCTCATCCACCCGCTGGTGCTGGGCACCGGCCGTAGGCTGTTCACCGACTCGGACTCGGCCTTCGAGCTCACGGACTGCACGACGACGGACACCGGCGTGATCATCGGGGCCTACACCGCGAACGGCTGAGTGGATGCGCAGACGACTGACGGCGATCACGGCGGTGCTCGCCGCCGTGCTCGCGACGGCCGGATGCGCTTCCCAGAAGGTCCAGACCGACACCAAGGTGCTGGTCATCGCGGAGGAGAACGAGACCTACGACCGGGTGATCGGCAACCCCGACGCGCCCTACATCAGCATGCTCGCGGAGCGATATGGCTCGGCCGCCAACATGGACGCCGGCTATCCGCCGCAGTGCCCGTCATTGGCGGCCTACCTGCTGATGACCAGCGGCAGCACTCACGGAATCTGCGACGACGCCGACCCGGCGGCGCACCCGATCGACTCCGACAACGTGCTCACCCAGGTCGCGCGGGCCGGGCGGGAGTGGCGTAACTACGCCGACTCCGCGCCCGGCACCTGCGCTTCCACCAACTCGGCCGACGGCCGCTACCTGGTGCGGCACACGCCCGCCGCCTACTACACCCGGGAGGCGGCCAACTGCCGCCGCTGGCACGTCCCGCTCGGCGACCTCACCAGCGGCGCACTGCACGACGACGTCACGAGCGGAAACCTTCCGGCGTACGCCTTCGTCTCGCCCGACGCCTGTCATGACATGCACGGCGCGCCGCCCTGCCCGGACCGGCTCGTCGCGTCCGGCGACGAGTGGCTGAGCCAGTGGCTGCCGCGGATCCTCGCCGGCCCCGACTACACGGCCGGGCGGCTGGTCGTGATCGTCACCTGGGACGAGGGAACCACGACCGACAACCACATCCCCACCATCGTCATCTCGCCGAAGACGAACGGTGTGCACGCGACCCAGCCCTACACGCTGTGCTCGATCCTGCGCACCACCGAGGAGCTCCTGCGGCTGCCGCTGCTCGGCTGCGCCGCCACCGCCACCTCGATGCGAAGCGAGTTCAAGCTTTAGCGCGGTGACACCGCGCGCACCGCGTCGAGGATCGACGCCGTCACGGCCTCGGGCTCGGAGACGGAGAGCGCGTGCGAGGCCCCCGCCAGCTCGGCGACGCCCTTGGCCGCGGCGCGGTCGGCCATGAAGCGGTGCAGGGCGACCGGGATGTTGAGGTCCTGGTCGCTGAAGACGAACCACGACGGGATCGACGTCCAGGCCGGCGTGCTGGTCGGCAGGCCCGCGGTCAGCGCGTCCTGGGTGACCGGGCGCTGGGTCGCGCTCATCACGGCGGCCTGCTCGGCGGTCACGTCGGCGGCGAACTGGTGGTGGAACAACTCGGGGCGGATGGCGAACTCGTTGCCGCCGGTGGTCACCGGGTAGGCGGCCAGCGCCGCGCCGAGGGTGCTGCCGGGGAACTTGCCCGACAGGTCGAACGCGGACTCGCCCTGTGCGGGCGCGAACGCGCAGACGTAGACCAGCCCGGCCACCTGGTCGGAGCCGGCGGCGGCCTCGGTGATCACCATGCCGCCGTAGGAGTGGCCGACCAGCACGACCGGCCCGTCGATGGTGGCCAGCACGTCGCGGACGTAGGCGGCGTCGCCCGGCAGGCTGCGCAGCGGGTTGGCCACGGCGACGACGTCGACGGACTGCGCCCGCAGCCGTTCGACGACACCGGTCCAGCTCGCGGACTCGGCGAACGCGCCGTGGACGAGGACGACGGTCGGCTTCTGCTCGGTCATGGTTCTGCTCCTCGCGGTTTGCCATCAGTTGCGGTCACCAGCGAAGACCGGACAGCCCCGGATTCTGTGACAGTCCCGTGCGATGTTGGTATTTGCCGGGGGTTCGGCCGAGGATGGTGACTGGAACGGCTGCGGTGTAACCGGATGGGGGCGTGTGATGACCGATTCCGGGGTGAATGTCGAGCCCGCTGGGGCCGATGATCTCGAGGCAGCCGCCGCGATCTTCACGAGCGTGCGGCCGCGGTTGTTCGGGATCGCCTACCGAATGCTGAGCAGCGCGACCGAAGCTGAAGACCTGGTGCAAGACGTGTGGGTGCGCTGGCAGACGACCGACCGCAGCGTGGTCGTCAACCCGGCCGCCTTCCTGGCCACCACGACGACCCGGCTGGCCATCAACTCGCTCCAGTCCGCCCGGTCACGCCGCGAGACCTACATCGGGCCGTGGCTGCCCGAGCCGGTCGACACGAGCGCCGATCCCTATCTGGGCGCGGAGCGCGGCGAGGCCCTCGAGTTCGCGGCCCTGCTGCTGATGGAAAAGCTGACACCCAACGAGCGCGCGGCGTACGTCCTCCGCGAGGCCTTCGACTACCCGTATGGGCAGATCGCCGACATCCTGCAGTCCACCGAGCCAGCCGTGCGCCAACTGGTCAGCCGGGCCCGCAAATCCGTGACCAGCGAGAAGCGCACCCCGGTGAGCACGGCAGCCCAGCGCGAACTGCTGACCACGTTCATCACCGCCGCCCGCTCCGGCGACCTGGCGGCCCTCGAACGGCTCTTCGCACCCGACGTGGCCAGCGTTTCCGACGGCAACGGCGCGGCGAAGGTCTCCCGCCGGCCGGTGGTCGGTGTCGAGCGCGTCGCCAAGTATCTGGCCGCGATCACCTGGTACTGGGAGGGCATCGAGGTCCGGTGGGCCGACACCAACGGCCAGACCTCGGCCCTGCTCTACCGTGACGGCGCGGTGGAAGCGGTGCTCACGGTCACCACCTCGGCCGACGGCATCGATAAGGTGCTGTGGATGATGAACCAGGCGAAGATCAGCGCGCTCTCGTGAGTGTCACAAAACGGCGTGCTGCCCGGTCATAGCTGGCGACTGCGAGGAAACGGAGGACCACATGCGCACGATTCTGGTGGTCGGCGGCGGCTATGCCGGGTTCTACACGGCCTGGAAGCTGGAGAAGAAGCTCCGCCGTGACGAGGCGCGGGTCGTCGTGGTCGACCCGCGGCCATACATGACCTATCAGCCGTTTCTTCCGGAAGTGCTGGCCGGCTCGGTCGAGGCCCGGCACGCCGCCGTCTCGCAGCGCCGGCACCTGCGCAAGACCACGCTCATCTCGGGTTCGGTCGTCCACGTCGACCACGCCCACCGCACCGCCACGATCCAGCCCGCCGAGGGCCCGGAGTTCGCCCTGGCCTACGACATCATCGCGGTCACGGCCGGCGCGGTGACCCGCCAGCTCGGCGTGCCCGGCATCGCCGAGTCGGCGATCGGGATGAAGCACGTCGAGGAGGCGGTCGCGATCCGCGACCGGCTGCTGACCAACTTCGACCGGGCCTCGACGCTGGCGCCCGGCCCGCAGCGGGAGAAGCTGCTCACCGTGACGTTCGTCGGCGGCGGGTTCTCCGGCGTCGAGGGCTTCGGCGAACTGCTGTCGCTGGCGACCGCGCTGACCAGGCTCTACCCCGAGCTCTCCCCCGCCGACGTGCGCTTCCACCTGGTGGAGGCGCGCGGGCGGATCCTGCCGGAGGTGACCGACAAGCCCGGGCAGTGGGTGGTGCGCTCGCTGGAGAAACGGGGCGCGCAGGTGCACCTCAACGCCCAACTCGTCTCCGCGACCGACGGCCACGTGGTGCTCTCCGACGGCCAGGAGTTCGACTCAGACCTGATCGTGTGGACCGTCGGCAACGCCGTCAACCCGATGGTGCGCAACCACACCGACCTGCCCATCGACGCGCGCGGGATGCTCGTCGTGCGGGCCGACCTGCGGGTGGGCACCGACAGCGAGGCGATCCCCGACGCCTGGGGCGCGGGCGACGACGCGGCGGTGCCCGACCTGGCCGCCGGCCGGCCCGGCGTCGCGACGGTGCCCAACGCGCAGCACGCGGTGCGGCAGGGCAAGCTGCTCGCGAAGAACATCGTGGGGAGCCTGCGCGGCCGGGAGCCGAAGCAATACCTGCACCACAGCCTCGGCACGGTCGCCACGCTGGGCCTCGGCCGCGGCATCTTCCAATACAAGGGCATCGTCATCAAGGGCCTGCCGGCCTGGCTGATGCACCGGGGCTACCACGTCCTGGCCGTGCCGAGCTGGGAGCGCAAGGCCCGGGTGCTGGCCGTCTGGCTGACCGCCGCGGTGTTCGGCCGCGACATCGTCTCGCTGGCCTCGGTGCAGGACCCGCGCCGGGCGTTCGTCACCGGAGGCGAGCCAGCGGCCGCTGACCATGCTCGATCGGCATGACAGTGCCGTGCGCGGGTTGGCCGACGCCTGCCGGCTAGGCGACCCCACCGCGCTCCGGACCGCCCTCGAAGCCGACGCCATCGCCGTGTGTGATGGCGGCGGCGCAGTGCCGGCCGCGCTCGCCCCGATCCACGGCGCCACCGACGTCGCCGCGCTCGTGGCCGACCTGCTGTGCGGGCGACCCGGCACCGAGTTGACCATCGAGGCGGTCAACGGCCGGGCCGGGCTGGCCCTGCGCCGCGGCGGTCAGGCGCTCGCCGTGATCGCCGTCAAGTCGACCGGCGCCCGGGTCGCCGTCCTGTGGATCGTGCTCAACCCGGCCAAGCTGACCGGCTGGCACCGCCGCTGAAGCCTTGTATCAACGGAACATGGTTGTCCGACCCCCACCGCGTCAGCGTTGAAGAAACATCGCTGACCTTGGAGTTGTTGTGAAGAAGATGACGACGTTCGCGGCACCCGACCTGGCCGGGCGGCTCGCCCTGGTGACCGGGGCGAGCGGCGGGCTGGGCCTGGGCCTGGCCACCGCGCTGGCCGCCGCCGGAGCGGAGGTGCTGCTCGCCGTCCGCGACATCGAGAAGGGCGAGGCCGTCCTGCGCCGCATCCGCACCGAGGTGCCCGGCGCACACGTCTCCCTCCGCACCCTCGACCTGGCCTCGCTGTCGTCGGTGGCCACGCTCGCCGACGGTCTGATCGCCGAGGGCCGGCCGATCAACATCCTGATCAACAACGCCGGAGTGATGGCGCCCGCCACCCGGCACACCACGGTGGACGGCCACGAACTCCAGTTCGGCACCAACTATCTCGGCCACGTCGCGCTCACCACCCGGCTGCTGCCGCTCTTGCGCGACGGCCAGGCCCGGGTGACGACGGTCACCAGCAGTGCCGCCCGGCAGGCCAAGCTCAACTGGGCCGACCCGCAGGGCGAGCGGAAATACTCGGGCGTCCGGGCGTACGGGCAGTCGAAGCTCGCGAACCTGTTCTTCGCCCTCGAACTCGACCGGCGCAGCCGGGCCGGCGGCTGGGGCATCGTCAGCAACGCGGCGCACCCCGGCACCACCTTGACCGGCCTGTATGCCGCCGGCCCCAACCTCGGCCGGGCCAAGCCCGCGCCGCACGAGAAGATCATGACCCGGCTGGCCAGGTGGGGCGTCCTGGTGCACGGCGTCGACCAGGGCCTGCTGCCCATCCTCTACGCGGCCACCAGCCCGCAGGCGCAGGGCGGCCGGCTCTACGGCCCCGACGGCATCGGCCAGTTCACCGGTGCGCCGACCGAGCTGCCGGTCTACCGCTCGGCCCGCGACGAGGCCGAGGCGGCCCGGCTGTGGGACTACTCGCTGCGGGCCGCCGGCCTCGAGTCAGTTCTGGAAGGAATCCACGATGGACCGCGCTCGGCTGGCTGAATACCTGCGCACCCGGCGGGAGGCGCTGCAACCCGAAGACGTGGGGCTGCCGCGCGGGCAGCGGCGGCGGACCAGGGGCCTGCGCCGGGAAGAGGTCGCGGTGCTCAGCGACATGTCGATCGACTATTACAGCCGGCTCGAGCAGCCGCGTGGGCCGCACCCCTCCGAACAGATGCTCGGCGCCCTCGCCCGGGGCCTGCGGCTCTCGCTCGAGGAGCGCGACCACCTCTTCCAGCTCGGCGGGTACGCGACACCGCGCTCCGGTTCTTCCGGCCACCTCAATCCGGGGATGCTGCGGATCTTCGACGGGTTGCGGGACAGCGCCGCGCAGGTGGTCTCGCACCTCGGCGAGACGATGCTGCAAACTCGGCTGGCGGTGGCGTTGCTCGGCGACGCGAGCGTCCACACCGGACTGGCGCGGAGCATGCACTACCGCTGGTTCACCGATCCCGCGACGCGGCTGATCTACCCCGAGGAGGACCGGGCGGAGCAGGGCCGGCTGATCGTCGCGGACCTGCACGCCTCGTACACCCGTGATGGTAAGGGTTCCCGGGCTTCATCCATTGTGGATTCTTTGCTCGACGCAAGCCCGGAGTTCGCCGGCCTCTGGGAAGGGCATCCGGTGGCCGGCACCTACTGCGGACCGATCCGGCTCCAGCACCCGCAGGTCGGGCTGCTGGAGCTCGACTGCCAGCGGCTGGTCGACCCCGACCAGTCACAGCAACTGGTGGTCTACACCGCCTCGCCGGGCACGGCCAGCTACGAGCGGCTGGAGCTGCTGTCGGTCATCGGCGGGCAGCGGATCTACGAGTCGGCCTGAAGAGGCCCGCACGACCGTCGGTCGTGCGGGCCTCCGGTTTGACCGTCAGCGGGCGAGCCAGTCCCGGTAGGTGGTCTTGGCGATCACGGCGCCGTCCTTGGCGATGATCGCGTCACCGTGCACGGCGGCGAACATCCCGGCGGTGTCGTCGACCACCACGGTGCGCTTGTCGCCCTTGGCCGCGAGGGTGATCCGGCCCAGCTCGTCGAGCGTGAACACCTCGGGCCCGGCCACGTCGCGAGTGCCCTGCAAGGGCTTGCCCACGATGACGTCGGCAACGGCCTTCGCCACGTCGGAAGCGGCCATCGGCTGGATCAGCGTGGCCGGCAGCCGCACGGTGTTCTCGTCGGAGGTCCAGGACAGCGTCGTCTCGGTGAACTCGAAGAACTGCGTGGCCCGCACGATCGAGTAGGGCACCGGGCCGGCCTTCAGGATGTCTTCCTGGAGCACCTTGGCCTGGTAGTAGACGAGCTCCGGCACCAGCTCGGCACCGACGATGGACAGGATGACGGCGTGGCCGACACCGGCGTCCTCGGCCGCGGCCAGCAGGTTGTCCATCGTCGTCTGGAAGAACGCCGGGGAGGCCTCGTCGAAGGTCGGCGAGTTGCTCAGGTTGACGACGACATCGGCGCCGGCCAGGCCTTCGGCCAGACCCTTGCCGGAGAGCAGGTCGACACCGTTCGACGGGGACAGCGGCACCGCTTCGTGCCCACCGGTGTTGAGGATCTTCACGACCTGCGAGCCGATCAGGCCCGTACCGCCAATGACTGCGATCTTCATGTGTTCAACCTTCCAGGTTCGGCATTTCCGTTCACCCTCTTAGACCGGGTAGCACCGCTCCGTGTGACGGATGCCCGGAGACCTGTCACAACCTGGGTGGCTGACTGGTCTTAGCGGGTACCCGCAACGGCGCGGCCGCACAGCGCACGGGCCGCAACAGGTTTCACTTACGTCACGCACGGAGGACAGATGAACAACCCCACCGGCGACCCGACCCGGCGGGCATACGCTGGACAGGTCGACAGAAGTCATGGACACCCGCACGGCAGTCACGCGGCCGCCCGCGATCACTGCCTCGCCCCCACCCGCGCTGTCGACCGGCCCACCGGTCCCGCCCGCTACGGGCGGATGTTCCCTGGCCTGTCGCCGCTGGGCACCGATCCCCAACTGCTGATGCGCGCCGGCGGCGACGGCGGGGTCTGCGACGCGGCGGTCGCGCTCGACGAGATGGCCCCGGGCGGAGACGACGCCACGGAGGCGGCCGGCTGGCCGTTCTTCGGGCAGATCATCGCGCACGACATCACCGCCGACCGGTCGCCGATCGGTGCCGGCGCGAGCCCCGAGACGTTGCGCAACGCCCGGGCACCGATGCTCAACCTGGAAATGATCTATTCGGACGGCCCGATCGGCTGTCCCTATCTGTTCGACCTGAGCGATCCGGCCAAGTTCCTGCTCGGCCAGGACGGCTTCGACGTGCCGCGCAACCAGCAGGGCGTGGCCCTGATCGGCGACCCGCGCAACGACGTGCACGTGTTCTCGCTGAGCCTGCACATCGCGTTGCTGCGTGCCCACAACCGGATCGTCGACCTGCTCCGTGCCGTCGGGGTGGCCGAGGCCGACGTCTTCGACGAGGCGCGCAGCACGCTCACCTGGCACTACCAGTGGATCGTGGTCCGCGACTTCCTGCCCCGGCTGGTCGGCACGCCGTTGGTCGAGCAGGTGCTCGCCGACGGCGGCAGGTGGTTCGCGCCCAAGCCGGGCGAGGCCTACATCCCGCTGGAGTTCGCCGACGCGGCCTACCGCTACGGCCATGGTCAGATCCGGCACACCTACCAGTTGGTCGAGGGCGGGCCGGCGGTGCCGCTGTTCCCCGACCTCGTCGGCTTCGGCCCGCTGCCGTCCAACCGGCGGCTCGACCTCGCGCAGATCTTCGACGTGCCCGGCCGTCCGCGCGCGCAACGGGCCAAGCGCCTCGACGGCCGGCTCGCGACCAGCCTGATCGGGCTACCCGAACAGGTGACCGGGGCGGTCGACGAGGCCGCCTACCGTTCGCTGGCGGTCCGCGACCTGCTCCGCGGCGGGACCACCGGCCTGCCAAGCGGCGAAGACGTCGCCCGGCTGCTCGGCGTGCCGCCGCTGACGCCCGACGAGCTCGACCAGCCCTGGCCCAACGGCACGCCGCTGTGGTTCTACATCCTCAAGGAGGCCGAATACCGAGGTGGCGGTGACCGCCTCGGCCCGGTCGGCGGTCAGATCGTGGCGGAGGTGCTGATCGGGCTGCTGCGCGCCGACTCGGCGAGCTACCTGAGCGGGGAACCCGACTGGGAGCCGACGCTGCCGTCCACCGGCCCGGGGTTCGACCTGGCTGACCTGTTCACCTTCGACGTCACCCGGCGGAGCTAGCCGGTCATTAGGCGTACGCTCCAAGCATTCCAACAGCAGGGAGCCACCCGGTGCAGATCAACAGGGCAGACATCACCGCGCTGCTCCGGTCACGTGGCCAGAGCGACCGGGCCGACTGGGTCGACCGCACCCTTCCGGAGGTCGTCGACACCCACATCAACAGCGCACTGCTCAAGATGCTCGACATCGACCTGTCGACGCTGACCCCGGCCGAGAAGCGCGACTGACGGCGTCAGCTCGGTTCGGTCATGGCGGCGATGAGCGCGCCGACGTCGACGGTGGCGAAGGCGACGCGGGCGTCGCCGACGCCGTAGGGCAGCCACAACGTGCCGTCGTGCAGCAGGCTGCCGCAGGAGTAGACGACGTTGGGCACATAGCCGTCCCGTTCGGAGTCGTCGGGTTCGAGCAACGGTCCCGGCAGCGTGCCGATGACGCGTTCCGGGTGCTCCCGATCGAGCAGGAGCGCGCCGATCGCATAGCGGCGCATCGGCCCGACCCCGTGGGTGAGCACCAGCCAGCCGGCCTCGGTCTCGATCGGCGAGCCGCAGTTGCCGACCTGGATCAGCTCCCAGCCGCGCGCGGGAACGTGCAGCGGCACGGGTCGCTGCCACCGGTTCGTCGCGTCGAGGGTGCTGAGGCCGATGGTCTCCCCGTCGGCCCGGCACAGGGCGACGTCTCTGCCGCCCACCCGACGCGGGAACAGCGCGATGCCTTTGTTGGCCGCGCCGGGCCCATACATCGGTGTCATCTGGAAGTCGCGCAGGTCGTCGCTGACGAGCATGCGGGCGGAGATATGGCGTCCGTCGTACGCCGTGTAGGTAGCGCGGTAGGACCGGACGCCGTCGTCGTCGACGAACCTGACGAACCGGGCGTCCTCCATGCCGTTGCTCTCGGCCGAGGTGGACGGCCACAACACCCGGCGCTCCAGTGGCACGTCTTCCGGGAAGGTCCTGGCCTGGCTGGCGGTGTTCGTCCGGCGCAACTGCTCGAGGGTGCCCGGTGCGGTCGGCCGGGACAGGAGGTCGGCCGGAAGCCCGCTCAGCGCCCGTTCGAAACCGTCATCGTCGAAGACCTCCGGCAACGACCCGAGGACGGTGGCCGAGACCTCGTTGTCCCAGCCGGCCTCGGCGAGCCCGGCGGCGAGCAGGTCGCGGCGGTGCCAGGCGGTGGTGTGGCTGTCGGCGACCAGCGGACCCGACCGGCCGCCGACGCTGATCCGGCCGCCCGGCCCGACAACGGCGGTGGCGAACCCGATCGACGACAGGTGACCCTCGCCGATCTGGCGCAGGCTCACGGCGACCCGCCGCTGCCCGACGCCCAGACCCGACTGGTCGGGATGCTCCACGATGGACGGATTGCACAGCGCGGCGGCCTCGACGGCGTACTCGTGGCTGAAATACGCGCCGACCAGAAGGCGCGCGGTCGGTGACAGGTCCGTGGTGGGTGTCACCCGGTGGCGGACGAGGCTGTAATGGTGCTGGAAGGTCCCTTCGAGGTCGCGGTGGCGGCTGCCGAAGCGCGCCAGCGCCTCCTTGAGAAGGGTGGCCGTCTCCTCCTCATCGAGCGCGGCGACGCGCTGGATGATGGCGCCGGCACGGGTCCGCACGAGCGCCGCGTCCTCGCCGGGCACGAAGAGCTTGACGATGACCCGCGCGGGATCGGGGGCCAGGATCGTGTGCAGCCGGGTGACCAGTGGCTCCGTCACGCCAACCGCCGCGCGTGTTGCAGGGTGGCGATGAGGGCCAGCGTCGACTCGGCGCCCTGGTTGAGGTTGGGACCCTCCGGCGTCAGCCCGTCGTAGCCACCGCCGGTGGCCGGATCCCACATCGGCGTGCCGGCGTCGTTGGCGCCCAGGAACCAGTCGACGGCCTGGCGTACGCCGGCCTGCCAGGATGGGTCGCCGGTGGCGGCGGCGGCCGTGGCGCAGGCGTCGGCGAGGGCGGTGACCTCGATGGGTTGCTGGTCATACCGGGCCCGGGCCGCGCCCTTGCGCCAGCCGGCGGCGGGAACGACCGAGAGCTGGCCGTCGACCAGTTGTGCGCCGTGCAGCCAGCGCAGCATCCGCAGCCCGGTGGCCAGCATCCGGTCGTCGTCGCCAAGGTCACCGGCGGCGATGACCACCTCGGCCAGCGCGGCGTTGGCGTAGGTCAGCCGGTCGTCGGGCCACGGCCAGGACGGGTCTTCGCCGCACACACCCACCGCGGCGGCGGCGTCGGTCAGCAACGCGGCCGCGGCGGCGTCTCCGGGATCGGCACGCAGCACCTCGGCGGCACCGAGGCCGGCGAAGGCCATCGCGCGCGGGGCCGGGCTGCGCCGGGTCGCGCCGAGGGCGAACGCGGCGCGGGCGTCGTCGCGTACCCACGGCAACCGGCTGCGGGCCGCGGCCGTGCCAAGACCCCACAGGGCGCGCCCCCACCAGTCGCCGAGCCCCGGCGCGTCGGACCAGCGCCGGTCGTGGCCGAGCCGGTTGTGGAACGCCCCCGCGCCGTCCTGCGCATGGGTGAGGAACGACAGGTAGCACTCGGCGAGGCGGGCCAGCGCGATCGACGGTGCCGGTTCCCGGGTGACGACGACGAGGCCGCGCGCGACGTCGTCGGTGCAGTAGCCGTGTTGCCGGCGGACGATCGCGTGCCGGGCATGCTCGAACAGGCCGGTGTCGTCGGTCAGCCGGATCAGGTGTGCGAAGTCCGGCTCGACCACGACGCCGGTCGCGGTCATGCGGCCGCGATCGCGGCGACCGGGACCAGGCCGCGGCGCTCGACCAGACCGTCCGCGAGCGCCGCATAGCGTTGCGCGACCGCGGGCCACAGCACCGGCTGACTCGTCCGGCGGCGTGCACCGGTCAACGTGGCGGCCAGGCCCGGCTCGGTCAGGATCCGGCGGATGGCGGCGGCCAGCGCCTTCGGGTCGCGGTGCGGCACGAGCAGCCCCGGCCCGCGGGTCAGGAGTTCGACCGCGTGCGGGAAGCGGGTGGCGACGACCGGAACCCCGGCGGTCACCGCTTCGACGAGGACGCCGGAGGTGACCTGCTCGACGGAGTCGTAGGGAAGGACCACCACGTCGGCGGAGCGGATCAGCCGGGCCAGCGCGTCGGCATCGTGGTAGGCCGACTCGTAGCGGACCAGGCTCGAGACGCCGAGTTGCGCGCCGAGTTGGTAGAGGCCGGCGCGGTAGGCGTCACCGTGCAACTCGAGCACCTTGGGGTGCGTCCGGCCGGCCACGGTGTAGGTCGGAGCCGGGTCGAGGTCGCGCAGGCTCGCCAGCGACCGCAGCGCCCACTCGATCCCCTTGCCCGGACCGAGCAGCCCCCAGGTCAACAGATGGTTCGGTTGGCGCGGTGCCGGCTGGCCGCTGTCGGCGAAGACGGGGGCGCCGTGCGGGATGACGGTCACCTTGCCCGGGTCGACGACGTAGCCGTTCACCAGGCGGTCGCGGGCGGTGCCGGTCATCGTCACGATGGCGTCCGCGGCGGCGACGACCCGCTCCAGGACGAGCTTCTGCCCGGGCGTCGGCTTGGCCAGCACGGTGTGCAGCACGACGATGCTCGGCACGGTGAGCCGGAGCAGCAGGGGAACCACGTCACGCCCGTCGACGCCGGGGAAGATGCCGTACTCGTGTTGGACGACGGCGACGTCGAACGCGCTCAACGCGTCGGCGGCCTCCCGCCAGCCGTTGGCGGCCCGCATCGGCCAGGTGTGCACGACCGCCGGGCCGGGTCGCAGGTCATCGGCATCCGAGACGATGCGGACAACCCCCGTCCGGACGTCACCGAGATGCGAGACCAGCGAGGAGTTGAAGGTCGCCAGCCCGCAGTGGGTCGGCGGGTGCGTGCTGAGAAAGCCGTAGCTGCGAACCATGAAAGGGGTGCCTCTCCGTCATCGGCCGAGCCGCGACGCGGTGGCGACCTCACGCGGGAACAAGTGCCCACCGGCCAGCGTGTGTGTGACGGGGCGGGACGAGCCCGGGAGCGACCACCGCGCCTTGACGGGATAGGGCCGACCGCGAACCTGCGCCAGATCCTTCGAGAATCGACGGTTGTCCAACCGTAGCAGGTCAGCCTGAACGGGCGACCAGATCGCGGTAGACGCGCAGGTAGTCGGCCACCATACGGTCGGCGCCGAACCGCTCGCGGGCGCGGGTGTGACACCCGACACGGTCGACGTCACCGAGCCGCCCGACGGCCGCGACCGCCTGATCGACCGTGTCGACGACGAACCCGGTGACGCCTTCGTCGATCACCTCCGGCATCGAGCCCCGTCGGTAAGCGACGACGGGCGTGCCGCAGGCCATCGACTCGACCACCGAGAGGCCGAACGGCTCGTCGAAGTCGATCGGGTGCAACAGGGCGGCGGCGGAGCCGAGGACCTCGGCGCGCCGTCGCGGGCCGAGCGGGCCGAGGAACACGACCCGCTCGCCGTCGATGTGCGGCGCGACGCGCTCGGCGAAGTAGCCCTCGTCCTGGACGATCCCGCAGATCGTCAGGGGCCGGCCGGCGCGGCGGGCTATCTCGATGGCCGTGTGCACGCCCTTGTCGGGATGGATCCGGCCGAAGGTCACCAGCCCGGGCCCGCCGGCCGGAGAGAACGGCAGACCGGCCAGGTCGACACCGTGGTAGACGGTGGCGACGTAGTCGAGTCCGGCGACCCGGTCGCTGTCGGAGATGGAGACATAGGCCGAGCGGGCCCGCTCGTAGGCGGGCAGGATTCCCGGGCCGGAGAAACCGTGCACGGTGGTGAGCAGCGGGGCCTGGAACTGGTCGGCGAAGGCCAGCGGAAGCCAGTCGAGGTGGTTGTGCACCACGTCGAACTCCGCCGAACGGGCCAGCGCGTGCGCGACGTGCAGCGCTTCCCACACCCGGCCGTCGACGGTCGGATCGTCGGCGTAGCCCCGCGCGCACACACCGTCCAATGTGGCCGTGGTGACCGAGTCGAGGGTGGCGAACAGGGTCACGTCGATGCCGCGCCGGACCAGACCGTCGGCGAGGAGACCGGTCACCTGCTCCCACGGCCCGTAGTGGATGGGCGGTGTCCGCCACGCGACCGGGCCGAGCAAGGCGACCTTCATCTGTCTCTCTCAATGGGTTGACGCCTCGCACCGTACGGCTACCTTATGGCGTAGGGCGGACCTTACGGCATAAGGCTGATCATGGAGGTACCCGGTCATGACCGCGACCACCTATCCGGTACGTGTCGACGCACGCTTCGAGCCACACCTGTCCCGCTGGCTGTGGCTGATCAAATGGCTCCTGGCCATCCCACACTTCGTGATCCTGATCTTCCTCTGGTTCGCGTTCTTCGTGGTGTCGGTGGTCGCCTTCTTCGCGATCCTGTTCACCGGCCGCTACCCCAGGCCGATGTTCGACTTCAACCTCGGCGTGCTCCGCTGGACCTGGCGGGTCAACTACTACTCCTACGGCGCGCTGGGCACCGACCAATATCCACCGTTCACATTGGACGACGCGCCCGACTACCCGGCCACCCTGCGGGTGCCCTACCCCGAACACCTCTCCCGCGGCCTGGTGCTGGTCAAGTGGTGGCTGCTCGCCCTGCCACACCTGATCATCGTCGGCATCCTCGTGGGCGGCGGCAGTTGGTTCGCGTTCCGCGACGACACCCAGGGCTTTTCCTGGACGGCCGGTGGCCTGATCGGCCTGCTGGTCCTCATCGCGGCCGTGATACTCGCCGTCACCGGCACCTACCCGCGCGGCCTCTACGACTTCATCCTCGGCCTCAACCGCTGGGTCCTGCGGGTGTATGCCTACACGGCGCTGATGACCGACGCCTACCCGCCGTTCCGGCTGGACACCGGTGGCACCGACCCGGGCAGCGAGGTCATCGCACCGTAACGACCACTTTGCCGAGCGCCCGCCCCTCCCCCACGTGCCGCAGGGCGGCGGGCGTCTCGTCGAGCGGGAACCGCCGGTCGATGTGGGTGACCAGGGTGCCGGCCGTGCAGAGCGACGCCATGGTGAGCAGGTCGGTGGTGTTGGGGCGCACGACGAGCAGCCGTTGCCCACCGACCAGCGGCCCGGCGATCAGCACCTGGAAGAGCGTGCCGACCGAACCACCGACCCACCGGTAACGGCCGCGCCGGGCCAGGGCCCGCCGGTGCGCCAGCACCGAGTGGTGACCGGCGAGGTCGAGCACGAGGTCGTAGCGTTTCCCGGCGCGGGTGAAGTCGGTGCGGGTGTAGTCGACGACGTGTTCGGCACCGACCGCACGCATGAAGTCGAGCTTGGCGGCGTTGTCGACACCGGTCACCTCGGCGCCGTCGAGCTTCGCGAGCTGGATGGCGTAGGCGCCCGTGCCACCGCCGGCCCCGTTGATCAGCACGTGCTGGCCGGGCCGCACCGCGCCGCGGATGCCCTGGAGCGCGATGACCGCCGACTGCGGCATGGCCGACGCCTCCTCGAACGACAACCCGGGCGGCTTGACGGCGAGAACCTTCTCGCGGGCGATCGCATACTCGGCGAAGCCGCCCTTGCGGTCGAGGTTGTCGCCGAACACCTCGTCACCCACCTTGAGCCGGGTGACGTCTGGGCCGACCGCCTCGACCCGGCCGGCGATGTCGGAACCCAGGGTGCGGATCCTCGGTCGCCGCAGACCACCGATCCGGGAGTAGGCGGGGCTGCCCACCAGGGTCTCCCAGTCGGAGGCGTTGACCGAGACCGCGTGCACCTGGACGAGCACCTCGTCGGCCCGGGGCACCGGCCGGTCGACCTCTTCGAACCGCAACACGTCGGGAGGCCCGTAGGCGTCGTACACCAGCGCCTTCATAGCACCGCAGTATCCACCTTGGAGGATTAGCCCGATCAGGTCGTCCCGGTCATCGGACGCGGGGTATCCGCGTTTCGATGCCGGCTTCGGGCGGTTCACCCTGTTTCATAGCGACTGTGACCTACCAGCCGCCGCAACCGCCGCCCAACTACGGGTCGGGGTTCCCGCCGTCCGGGGGCGTGCCGCATTTCGGTCAGCCACCCGTGAAGAAGCGCCGCAAGACTCCGTGGATCGTCGGTGGCGTCGCCCTGCTCGCGCTCTGCTGCGGCGGTGTCGGGATCGCCGCGTTGAACTCCGGCGGCGACGACGAGCCGGCCACGGACACGGCGGCCGTCGCCGAGGGAAACACCAAGGCCGCGCCCGGCCTCAACCAGGCCGCCCGCGACGGCAAGTTCGAGTTCAAGGTCTCCAAGGTCAAGTGTGGCGCGGCCACGATCGGGCCCGAACTGCTCAAGCAGGAGGCGCAGGGCGTGTTCTGCCTCGTCGATGTGACCGTCCGCAACATCGGCAACAAGGCGCAGCTGTTCGACGGCTCGTCGCAGAAGGCGTTCGACGGCGACGGCACCGAGTTCTCGCACGACAGCGCCGCGGCGCTCTACGCCAACGACGGCACCGACGTCTTCCTCGAGGAGATCAACCCCGGGAACCGCATCAACGGCACCCTGGTGTACGACGTTCCGAAGGGGACCAAGCTGACCACGATCGAACTGCACGACTCCCCCTTCTCCGGCGGGGTGACGGTGCGGCTGTCGTGAGCGGACAGGCATAGCGCGGTCAGGAGCGCTGGCCCAGGTCCAGCCGTGCCGTCACGAGGCCGCGGGGGCACGGCGGCTCCGCGCGCCTCGCCGGGTCCGGTCGGAGGTTGAGCGCGAGCAGCGCCGTCGCCGCGATCCCGCCGGCGATCACCAGCACCGCCGTGCTCAGGCCGTTGGCGGTCTCGGCGCGCAGCGACTCACCGGCCAGCCCGCCGGTGCCGGCGGCCGACACCAGCACGAGCAGCGCGAGGCCCACCGCGGCGCCGATCGAGGTGCTGGTCGAGGCGATGCCGGAGGCGACGCCCTGCTCGCGGTCGTCGACGCCGGTCCCGGCCGCGATGAAGATCGCCGTGAACGCGACGCCGTCACCCACGCTGATCAGGATCAAACCTGGGATCAGCGCGGGGTAGGAGCCGTCCGGCGACATCGCCAGGCCGAGCGCCAGCGCACCGAGCGCGCCGATGGTGAGCGCCACGACCAGCGTGGGCCGCAGGCCCCACCGGGTCACTACCCGGCCGGACAGGATCGAGCCGGACACCACCACAGCGGTCGGGATCAGGAACCCGACGCCGGTCCGCAGGGCGTCGTACCCGCGTACCTCCTGGAAGTAGAGGGTCAGGAAGTAGAGCACCGAGCCGAACGTCGCCCAGAAGAGGAAGGCCATCGCCGCGGCGGTGGCGAGGTTGCGGTTCGCGAGCAGCCGTGGGGGGACGAGCGGGTCGCGACTGCGCCGTTCGATGACCGCGAAGGCGGCCAGCGCGAGCACGGCGCCGACCGCGCTCACCACGATGCCGGGCGAACCCCAGCCGAGGTTCGGACCCTGCACGAGGGCGAAGACGAGCAGCGTGATGCCGAGCGCGACAGTGAGCGCACCGGGCAGGTCGAACCTGCGCCCGCCCTCCCGGGGGCCGTCGGCGGGAGTGAGCACGAACGCCAGCAGCAGGGCGAGCCCGGCCAGCGGCACGTTGACGAAGAACACCGACTCCCAACCCAGCGTCTGGGTGAGCACGCCGCCGAGCAGCACACCAATCACCAGGCCGGCCGCGCCGGTGCCGCCCCAGACCGCCACCGCCCGGTTGCGCTGCGGGCCTTCCGGGAAGGTGGTGTTGATCAGCGACAGGGTCGCGGGGAAGACCAGGGCTCCGCCGAGGCCCTGGACGGCGCGCGCGACGAGCAGCACCGTGGGAGTCGACGCCAGGCCGCCGACGAGCGAGCCGGCGGCGTAGAGCGTGAGACCTGCGACCAGCACCCGCCGGCGCCCGAGCAGGTCACAGGCACGGCCACCGAGCAGCAGGAAACCCGCCGAGGCCACCGCGTAGGCACTGATCACCGCTTGCAGCGTCTGCGGTGAGTAGCCGAGTCCCCGGCCGATCTCCGGCAGCGCCACGACCACGATGTATTGGTCGAGCGAGACGGTCAGCATCGCGAACCCGAGCAGCGCCAGGATCCCGGTCGTTCTGTTCGGACGGGACACGCCGGCGTCAGCTCGGCGTCAGGCCGTAGCGGTCGATAACGTCCTGGAGCCAGTCGGGTTGGCCGAAGCTCAGGCCGTAGCGCTCGGTCAGGTCGTCGCCGTCGCCCTCGGCCACCGGGCCCGCCGCGATCATCTCGGCCACCTCGCGGAAGAAGTGTTCGAAGCCGGCCGGGCTGATGATCTCGATCATCCGGGCCGGGACGGCGCCCGCGTTCCACATCGCGTGCAGCTCGCCGCGGGGCTTGGTGATGTAGCCGCCCGCGCCGAGCACCACCTCGCGGTCGCCGGAGCGGAAGCCGATCTCGCCTTCCGTGACGATCGAGTATTCGTCTTCCCGCGTGTGCAGGTGTGGTGGGACCAGCGCGCCGACCGGGAACGGGTGCTCGACCACCGCCAGGGCGCCGCCCGTGTCGTGGCCCCACAGCTTGAAGTGGACGCCGATCGAGCCGAGCTCGCCGGCCTGGCCCCCGCCCGGTTGGACGACCGTCAGCGGTGGCGGATCCGATGCTGTCATGGGGATCTTCTACCACGGCGGGGGTCGGCCGCGGTGGACATTCGTCGATACCGTGGGACGATGGCTGACGCGCCGGCGCGAGTGGTGTCCCTGCGGGTTCCGGGCGTCGACTTCCCGGAGGCCGAGGCCGTGCTCGGCGCCCAGCCGGTCGAGCAGGTCGACGACCTCGCGGCGCGCGGTGAGTTCTGGCGGTGGCGGGTCCATCGGCCGGAGACCAACACCCCGGAGGCCTACCTGTGGGGCCTGCGCAGCACCGCGACCGCCCGGGCGTTGTGGCTGTTGCTGCTGCCGTTCACGTTGACCAACCTCGCCTACTGGGCCCGCCCGGCCCGGCCCCGCGGCGTGATGTCGTGGATCGCCGACGGTCTGATCGGCACCGCCTGCCGGTTGGTCGCGTTGACGCTCACCGCGACGCTGATGCTCGGTGTGGCCGGCGTGACGATGGACCTGGTCGCCTGGCAGTGCCTCAGCGTCGACAGTGGCTGTGCCGGTTCGTGGCCGGAGCCGTTCAACCTCGTCGGCGAGCTGCGGTTCAACGCCTACAACCGGTTGGCGCTCGGCGCGCTGGTGCCCCTGCTGGTGCTGATCGTGCTCTGGGCCGCGAGCTACCGCACCTGGCGGCGCTACGAGCGGCGGGCCGAGATCGAGTTGGCGCCCGACGAGCTGACCGCGGCCCGGTTCTGGCGCGGCCGCGACTGGGTGCGCCGGCTGCGTGCCGTGCACATCATCGTCGGCATGGTGGTGGTCGACGCGCTGCTGGTCTATCCGATCCTGCGGCTCGACCGGGCCGCCGGCCGTCCATGGTGGATATTCGGCGCGCTGTTGCTGTGCGTGCTGGCGGTGGCGCTGCTCGCCGGACTGCTCGGCACCGTGGCGCCGTTGCCCGTCGCCATCGCGGAGGTGCGCGCGGTGCGCAACGGCCCGGCGGTGCTGCGGATGATGCGGTCGCGCCGGTTGGCGGCCGGCGCGCGGGTGCACAGCCGGCTCGCCGACCGGATCGAGGCCGGCGTCGCGCGGTTCCGCAGGGGGGCGCACGCCGCCGCGCCGAGGATCAACGTCGGCGTGCGGGTCAGCGCGTGGAGCACGGTGGCGGTGACCATCACCAGCCTGGCGTACGCCGTCGGCCCGCGGCGCGTGGCGGCCCCGTCGACCGGTGCGCTGCCCGGGTTCGCGACCGGGGTCGCCACGCTCTCCGTGATCCAGGTGGCGCTGCTGCTCGGGCTCGGCCTGGCCACCATCCCGCTGTGCTGGATCGCCCGGCGCAGCTCACACCGGCTCGCCTGGCGCGGGTTCGCCGCCCCGATCGTGGCCACGGTCGCCACGATGCTCGCCGTCGCCGAGGCGGCCAGCCTGCTCTACTTCGCGGCCCTGTCGATCGGCGAGCTGGAGACCTCGGGCGCCGGGCGGTCGTGGCTACCCGCACCGCCGTACCCCTATGAATGGGCCGGTCTGGTCTTCGCCGTCGCGATGGGTGCGACGCTGATCGCGGTGGCCTTCGGCGCGGTGCGCTGGCACGTGGTGCTCGGCACCGGCCGGCGGATGACCGACGGGCGTGACCCGCTGCTCCGCCGCCGGCATCCCGAGCGCGCCGAGTATCTCGACCACGCGCACGCCCGCGGCCAACTCTTCGAGTCGGTGCCGGGGCTGGCGCTGGTGGTGTTCGTGCCGATCACCGTGCTGTCGGTCGTGGGCGTCGGCTACAGCGCGCTCGGTCGCGGCCCGGCCGCGCTGCTGCCCAACCAGAGCACGCTGACCAACCTCGGCGCCTGGTCGATCGGCCTGATCGCGCTGGTTCTCGTGCTGACCGTGGCCCGGGCCGGCAACACCACGCCCGGCCGCCGGCTGGTCAGCGCGGTCTACGCGATGGCGACGTTCTGGCCGCGGGCCGCGCACCCGTTCGCCGCGCCCTCACACGGCCCGCGCGCGGTCGCCGACATCGTCCGCCGGGTCACCACGCTGACCGGCCAGGGCGTGCCGGTGCTGCTGGCCGCGCACAGTCACGGCAGCGTGCTGGCGGCGATGGCGGTGCGCAACCTTCGCCCGGAGTCGACGGAGCACATCGCGCTGCTCACCTCGGCCTGCCCGCTGACCCGGCTGATCGCGCCGTTCTTCCCGGCGTTCTTCGACCCCGAGGCCTCCATCAAGCTCGCCGGCTCGCTGACCGACGAGGAGGGCACCCGCTGGACCAACCTCTACCGCGTCACCGACCCGATCGGCGGTGCCGTCTGCCCGAGCCCGACCGGGACCGCGCTCGACGGCGTCGACGTGCTCGCGCCGGACCCGCCCGACGCGGCCCTGCACGACGTCGACCCGCAGGTGAGCGGGCACGGCAGCTATCTGCGCGACCCGGCGTTCGTCGAGGCGCACGACCGCCTGGTCAAGACCCTTGCCCATCGGGCCGGATCGTGACGACCAGCTTGCCGGTCGTGTGCCGGCGGGCGAAGTCGACACAGGCCTGTGCCCCCTGGTCGAGCGTGTAGCGGCGGCCGATCACCGGTGGGTCCGCCAGTTCGGCGACCTCGCGCATCCCCCCGAGCGCACCGTCCATGTCGAGCACGAAACGCAGCGCGACATCGGCACGGCCGATCCACTCCTGCCGCGGCACCGGATAGGTGATGGTCAGCAGGCGCCCGCCGGGGCGGACCGCGGCGGCGACTCCGGTGAGTTCGTCGCTGGGCAGGACCAGATTGAAGGCCACATCGACACCACGGGGGTACGCGGACTCGGCGTACCCGATGAGCTCGTCGGCGCCGAGCGCCCGCAGGATCTCGCCGTCGGCGGCGGTCGCGGTGGCGATCACCCGGGCCTTCGCGGCGGCGAGCAGCGGGACCAGGGCCGTGCCGACGCCGCCGGTCGCGCCGACGACCAGTGCGGTCTCACCGGCCCGCACCTCGGCCGTTGCCATCAGCGCGCGGGCGGCCAGACCGATCGTGGGCAGGGCGGCGGCCTCCTCGACGCCGAGGCCGGCCGGGCGGTGTGCCAGGAACGGGGTGTCCGCCTCGAAGACCGCGTACTCGGCCAGTGAGCCGGTGCTCAGCGACGGGCGGGTCGCTCCGGCCATCCCCCGCAGCGCCCGCGGCACGGCCTGGCCGAAGATCTCGTCGCCCACCTGGAAGGCGGTCACGCCGGCGCCGACCTCGCTGACCGTGCCGGCGAAGTCGTTGCCCGGCACGTGCGGGAACTCGAGCGGGGCGACGTCGTGAAAGACGCCGCTGGGCAGCCGGACGTCGGCCGGGTTGATCGAGGCCGCGGCGATCCGGACCTGGATCTGCCCCGGCCCCGGTCGGGGAACGGGCACCTCGGCCACGGTGTAGGTCTCGGGTGGGCCGTACTCGGCCGCGATAACCGCCTTCATGCGCTGCCTCCACTAAACGGACCGGGTGGTCAGGTTAACCATAAGCGGACCGGGCGGTCAACTTTGCTAGGGTGATCGTCATGACCTCGACCCGTCCGTTGCGCGCCGACGCGTCGCGCAATCGGCGGCTGCTGCTCGCCGCCGCGGCCGACGAGTTCGCGGAGCGTGGTCTGGACGCGTCCGTCGCCGACATCGCCCGCCGGGCCGGGCTCGGCAAGGGCACCGTGTTCCGCCACTTCCCCACCAAAGACGACCTGCTGGCCGCGATCGTCCTCGACCGGATCGACGAGCTCACCACCGCCGGCGAGGAGTTGCTCGCGGCGCCCGACCCGGGCGCGGCGCTGCTCGAGTTCCTCACCGTCGCCGCGGCGCGGCGGCAGCAACGCGACCTGTCGTTCCTCCAGGAGGCCGGCGACCTCAACCCGGAGGTGGTCGCGGCCCGGGCCCGGATGTTCGACCTCGTCCACCGGCTCGTCGACCGGGCCCGCGCCGGCGGCGCCGTGCGGGCCGACGTCACCGGCGCCGACGTCATCCTGCTGATGTGCGCGCCCAACTACGTCATCAGCTACGTGCCGGACGCCCCGCCCGACCTGTGGCGGCGCTACCTGGCCATCATCTTCGACGGCCTGCGCCCGGAAGGCGCCCACGCGCTGCCGTTCCCGCCGCCGACTGTCTGATGTAGACACTCATTCATTGACATGGAATGGCGTTCCAAGTAGCTTCGGGCCGACCGCCGAACCCCGCCGATTCCATGCTGGGAGTGGTTCTTGTGCGTCGTGCACTCCGTCGCGCCCTGGTGGCGCTCACCGTCCCGATCGCGGCCCTGGCCGCGACACCGGCCGCCGCCGCGGCAGCAGGATCTGGAACACCAACCGACCCGGTCATCGTCGCGCCCGCCGAGAGCGGCAAGCGCGCGTTCTTCGGTGACATGATCAAGCTGAGAGACGGTCGGCTCCTGGTCGCCTACCGCGAATCCGTCGCGCACATCGACCAGGACGGCCGCATCATGGTCGTGCAGAGCCGCGACCAGGGCCACACCTGGAGCACGCCGCGGGTCGCCATCGACACCCCGATCGACGACCGTGACCCGAAGCTCATGCAGACACATGACGGCACCGTGCTGATGAACTTCTTCCGCACCGACTGGACCGGCTACCCCGGGTCGCCGGTGACGCTGGTCGGCACGTTCGTCACCCGGTCCGGCGACAACGGTGCTACGTGGACGGAGCCGACCGAGGTCGGCACCGCGATGGAAGGACCGTCCACTGTGGTTGTCGGTGCCTACTACGCCGGCCACGCCGCGACGCACGGCCCGATTCTCGAACTGCCCAACCACGACCTGCTCGTGCCGCTCTACGGCAAGCTGCCCGAGGGCGGCACCGGCCCGGCGACGGTGGTCCGGTCGACGGACGGCGGGCGGACCTGGCCCAGGGAGAACGAGTCGGTCATCGGGAAGGCCGACACGTTCGACTTCCAGGAGCCCAACCTGAGCCTGCTCAAGGACGGCTCGCTGCTGTCGATCATCCGTACCTCGATCAATATCGCCTATCTCTCCCGGTCCTACGACCGGGGCCGCACCTGGACGACGCCGGTGTCCACCGGGCTGCCGGCCTCGTCGCACCACCAACTGGTGCTGAAGAACGGCGACGTGCTGCTGACCTACGGCGATCTGTCGGGCACCTTCGGGCCGGGCCGGCCGACCGTCGGGCGGATCCTCGAACACCCCGAGCGCACTATCGACGCGAAGCGCGACATCCTCATCTACGACGCCGCGATCCATGGACCGGCGACGACCGACCAGGCCAACCCGTCGAGCGTCGAGCTGAAGCCGGGGCGGTTCTTCACCATCACGTCCGACCCGCATCTGGCCGCGATCGTCGGTGTCTACACGGAGAAGCGCGACTATTGACCGACGACAACGCGATGCCCCGCCCCGCGAGTGCGGGACGGGGCATCGTGTTTGTCGTTCAGGCGCGCGCCGGGCCCTGGTAGTCGGCCGAGACGTAGACCGGGAACCGGTCGCCGGCGGAACGCACGTATCGCCTCGTGTAGTTCACGTGGCGGGGTCGAACGCCGTCGAAAGTAGGGACGGCGAAGTGCAGTGGTAGCCGACCCGCGGACAGCCGGGTCGGTGTGACGTCGTGTCGCTGGTCGTGCCAGGGGCCGCCGAGGAAGAGCACCATCATGGCCGCCGTCCTGGCTCACGGGGCGTGAGGACACTGGCGTCACTGAGAAGGGAGTCTTCCCCGGCCATGGTCGACACCGGGTACGTCATGACGACCTGCCAATCTCCGGAGGGGATCCGACCGCGCCCCGGATCACCGACGAGCACCACGGCGTCGCGGCGCGCGGCGTCGAGCAGGAACCGGAGAACGCGATCGGCGAGTTGGTCGCTGTAGAAGGCATCGCCGGCCAGCACCACGTCGGCCTGGATGCCCCGGGCTTCGTCCGGCGACAGGTCGAGAAGATCCGTCAACTCCGGAACGACGTGTACGCCATTCGCGCGGGCGTTGGCGCGAATGGCCGCGGGCGCGTACGGGTCGATGTCGTTGGCAACGACCGCGGACGCGCCCGCCATGGCCGCAGCGATCGCGACCAGCCCCGATCCCGAACCGAGATCGAGAACTCGCCGGCCAGCGACCGTTTCGGGTGCGTCGAGGACGTAACGGGCGACGGCTTGGCCGCCGCCCCACGCCGTCGCCCAGAACGGGGCAGGTAAGTTATGCCCCGCCTGGGCTTCGAGTCGGGCCCAGAAGATCGTTGGATCCTCGGCCAGGAACAGTTTCACCTCTGGGACAAGTCGCGCCGAGGTGAGTCGGAGACCATCCATATCAATCCCCGCTGTTTCCGGGCAACGCCCGGGCCCGGTAGCTCAGATGGCTCAGATGACGCGGATGTTGGCCGCCTGCGGGCCCTTCTGGCCCTGCTCGACGTCGAACTCCACGCGCTGGTTCTCCTCCAGCGACCGGAAGCCGCTGGCTGCGATGGCCGAGAAGTGGGCGAACACGTCGGGGCCACCACCATCCTGAGCGATGAAGCCAAACCCCTTGTCAGCGTTGAACCACTTAACGGTGCCTACAGTCATTTCTCGTACCTTTCGAATTGGGTCCCGCACCGTGCGGGGCCCGGAATTGCCGCATTCATATAACCCGACCGGCGGACCGGCGCAACGCAAAAACGCCCGTGGCTAGATACCCGGGCGTCTGCAAGGTATGAACATGAAACCGCAATACCGGCACTTTAGCACGTTGGACCGGCCGCGCAACGCGCAGCCGCGCCGGGTGTGTAGCCCCGATTTCCACCCGGCGGGGCCCGAGTTCCACCCGTGGGTGGCGGTGCTCGCGCGGCCGGATTTCTAGCGTGAGTCGCATGAACCTCACCTCTGTGCTCGTCGCCCTCGTCGTGATCGTGTTCGTGCTGGTCCGGCGGCTTGCCGGCATGCCGGTCGATGGGCGCCGGCTCGCGCTCCTGCCCCTCGTGCTGACGATCTGGGGGATCAACTCGCTCGCCCAGGGCTTCAACGGGACACTCCACGCGTACGGGACAGACGTCGGCCTGCTGGTCCTCGGCGCGCTCCTCGCGCTCGGCGGCGGTCTGGTCCGCGGCCTGACGGTGAGGCTCTACCCGCGCGAGGGACAACTCTGGTACCGCTACACCTGGATCACAGTGGTGGTCTGGGTCGGGCTGATCCTGCTGCGGGTGCTCCAGCTCTCCATCGGCGGGGTGGTCGGCGCCGACACCTCCCTGCTCGCGGCTGCCCTGCCGTTGATGTTGGGCCTGAGCCTGCTCGGTGAGGCCGCGGTGCTCGGTGCACGGCGGGCGACGGCGCGCCTGTCGTGACGCAAACTGGATCCGTGCTGATCGCCCGCGACGTCGCGTTCCCCCGGTGGCAGCGCACCCGCAGCCTGATCGTCCTGCTGGTGCTGACCGTCGGCATGGCGCAGACCCTCCCGACCCCGGTCCTCTCCGGGCGCTGGCTGGTCGTGGTGGTGTCC
This sequence comes from Asanoa ferruginea, assembly GCF_003387075.1. NCBI lineage: Bacteria > Bacillati > Actinomycetota > Actinomycetes > Micromonosporales > Micromonosporaceae > Asanoa > Asanoa ferruginea. The sequence continues at coordinate 6,405,822 of NZ_QUMQ01000001.1, read as the reverse complement.
ATGATCGTCGGTGGCGGGGCCTGGGCCAGCAGTGCGCTGGTGCGGCACAACTCCCGTGCGGTTGCCGCCTGCATCGCGCTGTGCGGTGCCGCCGGTCTGGTCGCGAGCGGCGCCGGTCAGAACCTCGGCCCGTGTTACCTGCTCGTGGCGGCCGTGGTCGCGGTCAACACGATGCGGTTCCCGGTGGCGGCCGCGGTGGCCGTCGCGCAGGCGGCGGGCCTGGCAATCGTGCTCGGGGTGCGGCACGCCGGCGCCGAGGTGATCCTGATCTGGACCGCCGGGCAGCTCCTGCTCATGCTGGTGGCGCTCGTGCGGCGGCAGCGCGACGAGCGGACCGAACAGGACCGCCTGCTGGCCGCCGAGACCCAGCTGGCCCGGCAGGAACAGGCGCGGTCGGAGGCGCTGGCCGAACGGGCCCGGGTGGCCCGCGAGATCCACGACGTGCTCGCCCACTCGCTGTCGGCGCTCTCGGTGCAGCTCGAGACCGCGGCCGCGCTGCTCGAGCGGGAACGCCCGGCCGACGCGGCGGTGATTGTCGACCGCGCCGGCCGGCTCGCCCGCGACGGGCTCACCGAGACCCGGCGGGCGGTCAGCGCGCTGCGCGGCGACGAACTCCCCTTGCCCGAGCTGGTTTCGGAACTGGCCGACGGTTACCGGACCGACCTGGGCGCGGAGGCGGCGGTGACGGTCCGCGGCGAGCCCCGCGCGGTCGCCCCGGAGACCGGGCTGGCGCTCTACCGGTCGGCACAGGAGTCGTTGACCAACGTCCGCAAACACGCGCCCGGCAGCGCGGTGGCGATCGTGCTCGACTACGCGGACGGTGAGGTGCGCCTGACGGTCGCCAACCACGGCGCGCATGGCCCGTCGTTGACCGGCCTGTCCAGCGGTTACGGGCTGACCGGGCTGCGCGAACGCGCCGAGCTCGGCGGCGGCTCGATGACGGCGGCCCCCGACGGCGACGGCTGGCGGGTGGATGTGAGGATGCCCGGGTGACCATCACCGTCGTCGTCGCCGACGACCAGACGGCGGTCCGCGAGGGGCTCGCGACGCTGCTGGGCCTGCACGACGACATCGACGTGGTCGGTGAGGCGGCCGACGGCGACGAGGCGGTCGCGCTGGTCGCGGCACACGCGCCCGACGTGGTGCTGATGGACCTGCACATGCCCCGCCGCGACGGGGTCTCAGCGACCGCCGCCATCACCGCCGCCCACCCGGCGACCCGGGTGGTGGTGCTCACGACGTACGCCGATGATGAGCACATTCTTTCCGCCCTGCGGGCCGGTGCCCTCGGCTACCTGACCAAGGACGCCGGCCGGGTGCAGATCGCGCAGGCCGTGCGGGCGGCGGCGGCCGGACAGTCCGTGCTGGACGCGACCGTGCAACAGCGCCTGGTCGCGGCCGCCAGCAGCCCTCCCGCTCCTCCCGCCGGCGGTCCGCTCCCGGACGGGCTGACCGCCCGCGAGGCCGAGGTGCTCGGGCTGATCGCCGCCGGTCTGTCCAACCGCGAGATCGCCGAGCGTCTGTTCGTCACCGAGGTGACCGTCAAGTCGCATGTCAACCGGCTGTTCGCGAAGATCGGTGCGCGCGACCGGGCCCAGGCGGTCCGCTACGCCTACGAGCACGGCCTGCACGCGGCGTGACCCCGCTACGCTGGCCGCGAAACGACTGCCGCCAGCGGGTCGGCAGGCCCTAGGGTCGGGCCATGAGCCAGCTTCTCCGCGACGTCTTCGGCCTGCTGTTGCGCCGGGCCCGGCTCCGGCAGGGCCGCACGCTGGCCGACGTGGCGCAGCGGGCGCGGGTCTCCACGCAATACCTGTCCGAGGTCGAGCGGGGCCGCAAGGAAGCCTCCTCGGAGGTCCTCGCGGCCATCTGCGGTGCGCTCGAGGTCGATCTCCACGCGCTGCTGATCGCGGCGGGTCGCGAGATGTCGCCCGTGGCGCCGGTCATCCGACTCGCCGACGCCCGCGGCGCCCGCCCCCCGTCCACGGGCGCCGCCGGCGAGGTGCGGCTGATGATCGCCGCCTGATCAGCCCACCCGGGCCAGCGGCGTCGACTTCCGGCTCCGCACCACGTGGTCGGCCAGGCCGTAGGCGACCGCCTCGTCCGCCGAGAACGTCAGGTTGCGGTCGATGTCGGCGCGGATCTTCCCGGTCGGGTGGCCGCTGAGCTCCGACAGGATCTCCTCCATCTCCGCGCGGATCTTGCTGACCTCCTTCGCCTGCACGGCGAGGTCGGGCAGCGTCCCGCGGGCCTGGCTCGACGGCTGGTGCAGCGTCACCTTGGCGTGCCGGAGCACTGCGCGCTTGCCCGGCGTGCCGGCCGCGAGCAGCACCGCGGCGGCCGACGACGCCTGACCGAGGCAGAACGTCGCCACGTTCGGCCGGATGAACCGCATCGTGTCGTAGATGGCGGTCAGCGCGCTGAACGAGCCGCCCGGCGAGTTGATGTAGAGCCCGATCTCCATGTCGGGGCTCGCCGACTCAAGGTGCAGCAACTGAGCCATCACCACGTTGGCCACGCCGTCGTCGATCTCGGTGCCGAGGAAGATGATCCGCTCGGCGAGCAGTCGCGAGTAGATGTCGAACGCGCGCTCACCCGTCGAGGTCCGCTCGATCACCGTCGGGATCGTGTATTGAGTCATGGTCACAACCCCACCGGCTGGCGGGAGACCGCCGGACGCACGTCGTCGACCTGGCTCACGACGTGGTCGACCATGCCATAGTCGAGCGCCTCCGCCGCGCTGAACCACCGGTCCCGCCCGCTGTCGCGGTCGACCGTCTCGACCGGCTGGCCGGTGTGGTGGGAGATCAGTTCGACGAGGGTACGACCGACGCGTTCGAGCTGGCCGGCGTAGATCTCGATGTCGGCGGCCGTCCCGCCGAACCCGGCGGACCCCTGGTGCATGAGCACCTGGGCGTGCGGCAGGCTGAACCGCTTGCCCGCGGTGCCCGCACAGAGCAGGAACTGGGCCATGCTGCCGGCCAGACCCATGGCGACCGTACGCACGTCGTTGGGAATCATGTTCATCGTGTCGTAGATCGCGAGGCCCGCGCTGACCGAGCCACCGGGCGAGTTGATGTAGAGCGCGATATCGGCGCGCGGGTCCTCGGCCGAGAGCAACAGCAGTTGCGCGCACAGCCGGTTGGCGATCGGGTCGTCGACCTCGGCACCGAGCACGATGATGCGCTGGTGCAGCAGCCGGGTGGCCAACTGGTCGTCGAGCGGCGGCCCGCTCGTCAAGCTCTGCATGGGAATCTCCTTGGGTGTCCGTCGGTCCGGTAGCCCCACGATGCGGACGGCGGCGCCGCGACCACCAGGTGAATCTGCTGGCAGCAGAGAAGTTCAGCGCTGCGCGGAAACGGTCGGATTGCCGCGCGAAGGATTGACCGGCCCGGCCCCGGGGCGTAGCAAGACGGCGTGGGGCAGACGGGCATCCGGCTCGTGGGACCGTTCGCCGTGGTGCGCGACGAGCGGCTACTCACCGACGCCGAGGTCGGCAGCCGCAAGGCCCGCACCCTGCTCGCGCTGCTGGCGGCCGAACGCCGGGCGGTCACCGTCGACCGGATCGTCGAGGTGCTGTGGCCGGCCGACCCGCCCCGCCGGCCCGCCGACAACGTCGCCACCCTGGTCAGCCGGGTCCGCGGGGCACTCGGCGCGGACGTGGTCGAGGGCGGCCGCGGCGGCTACCGCCTGCACGAGAGCGTCACCGTCGACCTGCACGACGCCGCACGCCTGGTGGTCTCGGCGGAGGCCTTACTCGCGGCCGAGCCGGCCGCCGCGCTAGCCGCCGCCTCGGCGGCTGAGCCTGCCGCCGCGCTGGAGACCGCCACCCGGTCCTTAGCTGCCGCCGCGCTGGGGACCACCGTCCGGACTGGGCCTACTACGGCGCTGGAGGCTGCCGCCCGGGCCGAGGCCGTGTTGGGTGCCGCGCCCGCGCTCACCGATGAGCCGGTCGCTGACTGGGCCGCCGCCGTGCGCGCCGACCAGGACGGCTGGCTGCGCCGGGCCCGCCAGGCGATCGCCGCGGCCGCGCTGGCCGCCGGGCAGCCGGCGCGCGCCCGCGACGCGGCCGCCGCGGCGCTGCGGGCCGACCCGTTCGACGAGGACGCCGCGCGCGCTCTCATGCGCGCCCACGACGCGCTGGGTGAGCCGGCCCGCGCCCTGGCCGTCTACGAGCGTCTCCGCGCGCTGTTCGCCGAGGAACTCGGCGTCGACCCCTCCCCCGCGACCCGGGACCTGCACGTGGCGGTGCTCCGCGGCGGCCCGGTAGCCGCGGACGCGGCCGCACCACCACCCCCGCCGGCCGAGAGTGGCCTGGTCGGCCGGGAGGCGCAGACCGCCGAGCTGGCCGGCGCCTGGCGGGACGCGACCGCGGGCCGGTCGCGGGTGGTGCTGCTCGCCGGCGAACCGGGCATCGGCAAGACCCGGCTCGCCGACGAGGTGGCCCGGCTCGCCCGCGCTACTCCGGGGACCGCGGTGACGGTCCGCTGCTACGACGCCGAGCGGTCGCTGTTCCTCCAGCCGGTGGTCGAGGCGATCACCGAGCTGGTCACCGCGACGCCGGCCGACCTGGTCCGGGCCGCCGCCGCCGACCGGGCCGCCGCGCTCGCCGCCCTGGTGCCGGAGGCCGCCGCCGTGCTCGGCGCACCGCCGGCCGGTCGCGGCAGTCCGGAAGCCGAGCGCCGCCGGGCGTACGACGCGGTGACCTTCTTCCTGCGCCGCCTGTCGAGGTCGCGCCCGCTGCTGGTGGTGGTCGACGACCTCCAGCACGCCGGCACGGCCACCGTGGAGCTGCTGCACTACCTGGCCCGGCACGCGACCGGCGCGCGGCTGCTGGTCGTCGCGACCGTGCGGGCGGTCGAGGGCCGCTGGGCGCTGTCGACGCTCGGCGGCGTGGCGGTGACGATGCCGCTCGGGCCGCTCGACGAGCCCGCCATCGCCCGCCTGGCCCACGCCGCCGGCCAGGACGCGCGCGTCGCCGAGATCGCCCGGCGTACCCGCGGGCACACGCTCTTCGTCGTGGAGACGCTGCGGTCGCTCGCGGCCGGCGACACCGGCGTGCCCGAGTCGCTGCGCGCGAGCGTGCTGGCCCGGGTGGCCGCAGCTGGGGAAGGCGTGCGCGAGCTCCTCCGGGCCGCCGCCGTGCTCGGGCCGTCGTTCGCTCCCGCCACGGTCGCCGGTTTGCTCGGCGTCGGCGTCGAGGAGGCGACCCTGCGCTGCGAACGGGTGCTGGACACCCGACTGACCATTGTGGCCGGTCGGGCCTACGAGTTCGCCAACGACCTGGTCCAGGAGGTGCTCTACGACGCGACGCCGCAGCCGACCCGGCTGGCGCACCACCTGCGGGCGGCCGACCTGCTGGCCGACAACCCGGAGGCGGTGGCCCGGCACGCGCAGGCCGCCGGCGACGACCGCCGGGCCGGCCGGGCCTGGCTGGCGGCCGGACGCCGGGCCGCCGCGCGCTACGCCGCGGCCGACGCCGAGGCCCTGCTGGGCAACGCGATCGCGGCGGCCGACCGGTGTGCCGACGTCGAGCTGAAGACGAGCGCCCTGCTTTCCCGGGCCCGGGTACGCGACACGATGTTCCGGTTCGACCCCGCGCTCACCGACGCCGGCGACGCGCTGCGGCTCAGCCGCTCGACCGGCGACCGCCGCGCCGAGATGGCGGCCCTGCGGGAGTTGGGCGGGCCGGCGTGGTCCGGGGTCGGCAAACCGTTCGAGGCCGGCATCGGGCACATGCGGGCCGCGCTCGCGCTGGCCGAGCAGTTGGGCGACCGGGGCGCCGAGGCCGAGCTGCTCGGCTGGCTCGCCGTGCTGAGCAGCAACCAGTTGCGCTTCGGGGACGCCCTGGCCTACGGCCGGCGGGCGCGGGAGGCCGCCCGGGGCGCCGGCGACACGGCGCTCGCGGCCGCGCTCGACGGCTTGAAGACGGCGTACGCCTACCTCGGCGAAGTGGCTGAGCTGTCAGCGGTGCTGGTCGAGTTGGAGCCGCTGGTACGCCGGGTCGGCGACCTGCTGCTCCTCCAGTGGTGCCGGTTCGAGTCGGCGTTCCCGCTGCTGGCCGCCGGCCGCTGGGCCGAGGCGGCGGCCCGGGTCGACGAGGCCATGACGATCAACGCGCACAGCGGCTACCAGAGCTACACCGCCTGGTATGTCGCCCACCTGGGCTGGATCGCCCGCCTGGACGGCCGCCGCGACGACGCGTTGGAACTGGCCCATCGCTCCTCCATGATGGACTCACACGCCTGGTTCGCGACGGCGGTCGACGCGCTGCACGGCACCGCGCTCATCGAATACGGCGAGCCGGCGGCCGCCATCCCGGTGCTGGAACGCGGCCTCGCCCGCGCCGACTCGCACCGCACGGTGTCCTACCGGCTACGCTGCCTCGCCCCGCTGGCCGAGGCGACCGGCGACCGGGTCCTACTCGACGAGGCCGACGCGCTGGTGCGCGCGATCGCGGCGCCGCCGGGCGCGGCCTGGCTCTACGGCGCGGACGCCTACACCTCGGTGGCCCGGGCCTGGTTGGCACAGGGCGAGCCGGGGCGTGCGGTGCGGGTGCTCGAACCATTGCTCGCCGCGGGTGCGCGCACCGGCTGGGTCGCACCGCTGGCCACCGCGCGCGCGGTCGCCGCCCAGGCTGTTGCCGCACAGACGGTCCTAACCGAGCAGGTCACCGCCTAGGCCGGGTCCTGTCGATCATCGTGCGCCGGGTTCAAGGGGACGCCGGCAGCCGGCCGCCCAGGCGGCCAGCGCCCAGGTGAGCCAGCCCCCAGGCGGGCCAGCGCCAGGCGGGCCAGCGCCAGGCGGGGCACCGCCAGGCGGGGCACCGCCAGGCGGGGCACCGCCAGGCGGGGCACCGCCAGGCGGGGCACCGCCAGGCGGGCCAGCGCCCTGGCGCGCGGCGCCCGAGCTCGTCAGAACAGCTCAGCCAGCAGGGCCGCCGCGCGCTCGGCCCCGTCGGTCTCCACCGGGCGGTAGTCCACCGCCCTGCCGATCTCGGCCGCGATCAGCGCCGCCAGGCTGTCCGGGTCAGTCTGTCCATAGTCGACGCAACGGCCGGCCCGGTAGGCGTCCAGCCGGTGCCGCACGTGCCGGTTCTGCTCGAAGTGGTTGCGCAGCGGCACATAGAGGAACGGCCGCCGGTGGGCGGTCAGCGTCATCGTGGTGGTCAGGCCACCGTGGGTGATGGCCAGATCGCAGGCGGCGAGCAAGCGATGCAGCTGATGCACATACCCGTGCACCTCGAGCCCGTCGCGGGAAGGGATCCGCGCCGGATCGAGCCGCGGCCCCACGACGACGACCAGCCGCAGCCCCGGCACGGCCCGCCTGGCCGCCGGGAACGCGTCGACCACCCGGTGCAGCAGGTCGCCGCCCACGCCGGAGCCGCCGACGGTGACCACGCACACCTGCTCGTCGGCACCCCAACCAAGTGAGGCCCGCAGCCCGGCCCGCTCGTCGTCGGAGACCGGCGCGAAGTCGCAGACGTAGCCACTGAACGCGTAATGGTCGACCGTCCAGTCCCGAACGCTCGGCAGGCCGGGGCCGAGCGGGTCGTCGACGAGATCGTCCGGATTCCCGACGAAGACGGCCCGGTCGCGCAACCGCGGGAAGCGGGCGATCTGCTCGACCATCTCCGCGTTGTAGTCGGCGGTAAGCGCCTCGTCGCCGGCACCCATCGGCAACCAACCGACAAAATCGGTCAGCCAGGCGTACGCCGAACGCTTCAGCTCCGGGTTCTCGTGCAGGAAGTAGTCGAGCTCCCAGGCCTCGTCGCCGACCCACAGGTCGTAGTTGTCGTGCTCGACCAGGTCGGCGAACACCATGAAGTTGGCGATCAGGATCTCGTCCATCCGCCGGATCGCCTGGAACGCGTGCAGGTCGTGCTCGCCGGCCTCGCTCTCGATGTGCGCCGACTCGGTGACCAGGTGCGCCGACGCCGGATGCACCCGTTCGCCGCGGCGGGCGAGCACCTCCGTGACCGGGTGTTGGGCCAGCCAGTCGACCTGCACGCCGGGCCGTTGCCGGCGCAGCGCGTCGACGATCGCGGCGTCACGCTCGACGTGGCCGAGCCCGAGCGGCGACGACAGGTAGAGCACCCGGCGCGGCCGGTCCAGCGGCCGGGTCCAGCGGGCCGGTGGTCTGGTGGTGCCGGCCGCCTGCTGGACGAAGTCGCGGAGCAACCGATTGACCACCACCGGCTCACGGATGTGCGGCAGGTGGCCGCCGCCGTCGAGCAGCACGTCGCGGGCGCCGCTCAACTCGGCGGCCCGCGCCATCTCGCGCTGTGACCGGCACCGGTCGCCGCTGCCCCGGATGACCAGCGCGGGCCGGTCGATCGTGCGCAGCAGGGCCTCGGTCTCCGCGGTGTCGTGCACGCACAGGTCGGCCAGTTCCGCCGCGATGAGCGACTCCGGCGTGGTGCCGCGGGCCCAGCCGATCGCGTCTTCGATCTGCTTGGTCGAGTGCGGCTCGCTGATCACCTCGGTGAAGAAGAACTCGGCGAAGCCCGGCAGGTCGGCCAGCCAGGAGTGCCGGTTGAACCGCTGCCACCCCTCGTAGCTGTCGCGGACCACCTCGAAGTCGTGGCCGACCCGGTGCGGCGGCAGCGAGCCGAGGAACGGCCCGAGCGGCGCGATCGCCACGGCGCCGAGCACGCGCTCGGGGATGCGGGCGGCGGCGACCAGCGAGCGCCAGCCGCCGCGACTGACCCCGGCGACCACGACCCGGTCGGCGTCGACCGCGTCGAGCACCGCGGTCAGGTAGTTCAACTGGGCCTCGTCGCCGTAGGCGGTGGGCTCGGTCGGCCGGTCGGAGCGGCCGTTGCCGGGCGGGTCGAAGGTGACGACGCGGAACTGCCGGGCCAGGTAGGGAACCTGCATCTTCCAATGTCGGGAATGCACGATCGACCAGGCCGGCAGTAGCACGACCGTCGGTGCCGCCGCGTCGCCCGGGTCGAAGACCTCATAACCGATCCGGACGCCGTCGCGTTTGACGTACCCCTCGATGTCTGGTTGTCGTGCCCGCATCTCCTCAGCCTGCCCGCCGCCGTTGCAATGTGGTTGCAAGCAGCCTGCAACGCCGCCGAGGAGGGTCGCAAGAAACGAATCAAGGAGGAGAAATGGCTGTGGACAACGACCGGCTGATGGCGTTCCTGGGCCGGTTCGTCGGTGATCTCGGCGCGACGATGGCCGCCGGCAACGTCGTGGTCGGCGAGCGGCTGGGCCTCTACCGCGCCCTCGCCGCCACGCCGAGCACCCCGGCGGAGCTGGCGACCGCGACCGGAACCGACGCGCGCTACGTCGACGAGTGGCTGCGCGGCCAGGCGGCCGGCGGCTACGTCGAGTACGACGCGGCGACCGACACCTACTCGCTCACCGACGAGCAGGCCTTCGCGCTCACCGACCCCGACGGCCCGGTCTTCATGCCCGGCGCGTTCCAACTCGCGCTCGGCGCACTGCGGGCCGAACCCCGGATCACCGCGGCCGTCCGCAGCGGCGACGGGGTGGGCTGGCACGAGCACGACGCCGACGTGTTCGAGGGCTGCGAGCGGTTCTTCCGCCCGGGTTACCTGGCCAACCTGACCACGTCGTGGCTGCCCGCGCTGGGCGACGTCGAGGCCAAGCTGCGGGCCGGCGCGAGCGTCGCCGACATCGGCTGCGGCCACGGCGCGTCGACCCTGCTGATGGCCCGCGCGTTCCCGGCGTCGCGGTTCACCGGCTCCGACTATCACGAGGGATCGATCGCGGAGGCACGCAAGAAGGCCGCGGACGCGGGCGTCGGCGACCGGGTGTCGTTCGAGGCTGCGACCGCGCAGAGCTTCGGCGGCGGCCCCTACGACCTGGTCACCACGTTCGACGCGATCCACGACATGGGCGACCCGGTCGGCGCGGCGCGGCACGTCCGCGAGTCGCTGGCCACCGACGGCACCTGGATGATCGTCGAACCCTTCGCCGGCGACACCGTCAACGACAACCTCAACCCCGTCGGCCGGGTCTACTACTCGTTCTCCACGTTCCTCTGCGTGCCCAACGCGCTGTCCCAGGACGGCGGCTACGCCCTGGGCGCACAGGCCGGCGAGGCGGCCATCCGCCGCGTCGTCACCGAGGCCGGCTTCACCCGCTTCCAGCGCGTGGCCGAAACCCCGTTCAACCTGGTGTACGAGGCCCGCCCCTGACAGCAGCTGGGAATGCACCGCCGTTCAGCGGTGCTTGACCTGCTGTGACGCTGGCTATCGACGATCTCAGTGACGTGCTCGAGCGCCTTCGGTGGTCGGTGGGTGACTACCGCAAGGAGACCTTGCCGGGGGGTGAGCGGCGGGCCGCGCACGGTGCCGGAATGCGCTTCTACTTCGTGGCGCAGGGCGGTCTCGACGTGCGCGGCCCGACCGCCGCGACGCTCAACACCGGCGACTTCCTGCTGATGCCGCGCGGTGGCGCGCACGCGCTGGAGGCGCGCGGTGAGACCGTTTTGCACACCGGGCACCTGGAGGTCGGGTCGCCGACCGCGGCCCAGGTCATCGGGGTGCTGCCGGACACCCTGATCGCCTGCTGCTTCACCTCGCGCGAGCCGGTGATCGCCGCGCTGATCGACGGGATGGCCGGTGAGGCGTGCGGCGTACGCCCGGGGTCACGGTCTGTGATCTCGCAGCTCGCCAACGTGGTCACCGCGGCCGCGATCCGGCACTGGGTGGAGTCGGGGTGTGGCAGCCTGCCGCTGCTGTCGGTGCCGCTGCGGGACACCGACATCGCCCGGGCGCTGGGCGCCATCCACGACGCACCCGGCTCGCCCTGGACGGTCGAGGAACTCGCCCGGATCGCGCTGGTGTCGCGCTCGGCGTTCGCCAAGCGGTTCCGGGACGTGGTGGGCGACACGCCGGTGCGGTATCTCGCCCGGATCCGGATGGAGCACGCCAAACGACTGCTCACCGACCGGATCACCGTCGCCGAGGTGGCGGTGCGGCTCGGCTACGGGTCCGAGGCCGCGTTCAGCCGGGCCTTCCGCCGGCATGCCGGTGTGCCGCCGACCCGCTGGCGACACACCGACAGCACCGGGACCACAACCGTCGAGCGCTGATCAGGCGCGCACCACCAGTGGTGGTGGACACCGACGGGGTCAGAACCGCCCGGGCGCTGGCGAAGCCCAGGCCACCGGTGGCGGCGGACACCGACCCGGTCAGAACCGCCCGGGCGCTGGCGAAGCCCAGGCCACCGGTGGCGGCGGACACCGACCCGGTCAGAACCGCCCGGGCGCTGGCGAAGCGCACGCCACCGGCTGACACCGACGGGGTCAGAACCGCTTGGCGCTGGTGAAGAGCGCGCCGCCGGCGATCGCGGCGATGCCGGCGGCGACCAGCGTGACCCGCACGTCGAAGGCGTCGACGAGGACCCCGCCGACGGCGGCACCGGTCGCGATCGCGACCTGGAACATCGCCGTGGCGAGGCTGCCGGCCGGCTCCAGGCGGTTCGGCTCGACCCGGGCCACCCAGGTCAGCACCAGCGTCGGCAGGCCGCCGAACGCGAGACCCCAGGCGGCGACCGCGACGACGACCGCCGCGTAGGAGCCGGACAGCAGCGCGAATCCGATGACGGCGGCGCCGATCAGCAGCGGCGCGACCAGGACGCCGATGCGGAGCCGGCGGTCGGCGAGCGGGCCGGCGACCATGGTGCCCACGAAGGCCGCGACGCCGAAGATGGTCAGCAGCAGCGCGAGCGAGCCGGGTGTGATGCCGGGCACCCGCTCGGCCGCCGGCCGCACGTAGGTGAACGCGGCGAAGTGGCCGCCCGCGACGAGCAGCACGGCGACCATGCCGAGGATCATCGTGCGGCCGCGGGCCGTGTCGACCAGGGCGCGCAGCGGCGGAGCACCGGACGGCGCGACCGACGGAAGCCAGAGCAGCAGCAGCCCGAGGGCGACCACGGCCACAGCGCCGGCCAGCCAGAACACCGGGCGCCAACCCCAGGCCTCGCCGAGGTAGGTGCCGACCGGAACCGCGGTGACGGTCGCCAGCGAGACGCCGAGGTTGACCACGGTCATCGCCCGGCCGAGCTTGTCGGCGCTGACCAGCCGGCCGACGACGGCGAGCGCCATCGCCCAGTAGCCGGCGATCGCGATGCCGAGGAGCAGCCGGGCGACCAGCAGCAGGGGGTACCAGGGTGCGACCGCGACCAGCGCGTTGGAGACGAACGCCAGGCCGGTCAGCAGGACGAGCAGCAGCCGGCGGTCGAGGCGCGGCACCACCATCGCGATCGTCGGCGCGGTGATCGCTCCCATGATCGCCGTCGCGGTCACCGCCTGGCCGGCGACGCCCTCGCTGACGCCCATGTCGGCGGCGATCCGGGGCAGCAGGCTGGCCGGGAGGAACTCGGTGGTGACGAGCGCGAAGATGCCGAACCCGACGGCGGCCACGGCGAACCACGGGGACCGGGCGGGGCGCGGCGCGACGCCGGCCAGCGGCCGGCGGAGATCAGAGGTAACAGTCACCGTGCAAGCGTTGCCGCGGGCGGCCGCCGGTGCTTGATCGTGCGTCCCCGCTGCTTGACGAATCGTCCACGATCAGCGCGCGGCGGGTGACCGCGCCTGGAGCAGGTCGAGGGCGTTGCGCCACAGGGTGTCGAGCTGTGCCGGGTCGTTGAGCAGCTTGGCGAGCAGCACCCGGCCCTCGATCTGGGCCACGATGGACCGTGCGGCGTCGCGGGCGTCGACGTCGGCGCCGGCCTCGCCACGCTCCTTCGCCTCGAGCACCACCTGCTCGATCAGGTCGATCTGGGCGTCGAAGATCTCCTGCAACCGGGCGCGGATCTCCTCGGCCTGGTTGCTGACCTCGAGCGCGAGGTTGCCGAACAGGCAACCGACCACCCGGCCGGAGTCGCGCTTGGCGCTCTGCTGCACGTCTTCGGTGGCCGCGAACAGGTCGCGCAACCGCTCCAGCGGATCGCCGTCGGCGCGCAGCACCGCCTCCCACTGCGCCCGCTGCGCGGCCCAGTGGTCGTCGATCACGGTCAGCGCGAGTGCCTGCTTCGACTCGAAGAAGTAGTAGAAGCTGCCCTTGGGCACGCCGGCGGCCGCGCAGATCTCGGCCACGCCCAGCGCCGAATAGCCGCGCTGCTCGAACAGCGTTCGCGCGGCTTCGAGGATCTTGTTTCGCGCGTCACTCGTACGTCCCATGCCTTGGAGAATACACGACCGGTCGTCTAGTTTGATAGTCGACCAGTCGTCTAGCGACGAAATCAGGAGGAGAACTACTCATGAACGCCAATAACGGACAGAAGGTCGCTGTGATCACCGGTGCTTCTCAGGGCATCGGGGCCGGCCTGGTCGAGGCCTACCGCAAGCTCGGCTACGGCGTCGTGGCCACCTCGCGCTCGATCACGGACGCGGGCGACCCGGAGGTCGTCACGGTGCGCGGCGACATCGCCGAGGCCGACACCGCCGAGCGGGTGGTGGCGGCCGCACTGGAGCGGTTCGGCCGGATCGACACACTCGTGAACAACGCCGGGGTTTTCGTCGCCAAGCCGTTCACCGACTACACCGACGAGGACTACGACCTGGTCACCGGCATCAACCTGGCCGGGTTCTTCCACCTGACCCGGCGGGCGCTGCCGCACCTGCTGGCCAGCGGCGCCGGCCACGTCGTCAACATCACCACGAGCTTCGTGGACCAGCCCAACTCCAATGTGCCGTCGGTGCTCGCGTCGCTGACCAAGGGCGGCCTGAGCTCCGCCACCAAGTCAATGGCCATCGAGTACGCGACCCGCGGCGTACGCGTCAACGCCGTCGCACCTGGCATCATCAAGACCCCGATGCACCCGGTCGAGTATCACCCGACGTTCGACGGCCTGCACCCGGTCGGCCGGATGGGCGAGACCAGCGACATCGTCGACGCCGTGCTCTACCTCGAGTCGGCGCCGTTCGTCACCGGCGAGATCCTGCACGTCGACGGCGGCCAGAACGCCGGCCACTGACCGAAGGGAAGGACCCTAGCGATGCCAATCGTCACCATCCAGATCACCCGCGAGGGCACCACACCCGGCACCGATGCGGCGACCCCCGAAGAGAAGGCCAAGCTCATCGCCGGCGTCAGCAAACTGCTGCTCGACGTGTTGCACAAGCCGATGGACCGCACCTTCGTCGTGATCGAGGAAGTCGAGACCGAGAACTGGGGCGTGGGCGGGCTGCCCGTCGAGCAGTTCCGGGCGCAACAACGCGAACAAGCGGAAAAGTAGGTGAGCCGGCCGGGGGCCCGCGCCCCCGGCCGGAACCTTGGTCGTTCAGCCGAACCAGCGGGCGAGGTGCTCCTCCAGGTCCTGCTGATCCGCGCCGATCCAGGCCACGTGGCCGTCCGGGCGCACCAGGACGCCCGGCACATCGAGGGCGGCGGTGGGATCCCCGACGTAGTCGACCCGGTCCGACCAGCCGCCGACGGTCAGCCGTTCGGTGCGGTCGAGCAGCAGGCCGCGGCCGCGATGCAGCAGACCGTAGAGGTGGCCCTGTTTCAGCTCGACGTCGGGCAGGCGCCGGCCGAGCAGGTCGGGGCCGTCGCCGACGTCGTAGCGGATGCCGATCGCGGTGATCTTCTCGAGCAGGTGCCGGTTGACGTCGTCGAAGTCCATCAGTTCGGTGAGCAGCCTGCGCACGGCCTGCGGGCCTGGTTCGGGCGACAGCAGTTCGGCCTGGGCGCGGGTGTTGTCGAGCACCGCCGCGGCGACCGGACGACGCTCGCTCTCGTAGGTGTCCAGCAGGGTTTCCGGCGCCCAGCCGCGAATCTGCGCGGCCAGTTTCCAGCCGAGGTTGAACGCGTCCTGCACGCCCAGGTTGAGCCCCTGCCCGCCGATGGGCGGATGGATGTGTGCCGCGTCGCCGGCCAGCAGCACCCGCCCGACCCGATAGCGGTCGGCCAGCCGCGTGGCATCGCCGAAGCGCGACAACCAGCGCGGGGAGTGCACCCCAAAATCCGTTCCCGCGATGGTACGCAACTGCTGCCTGAAGTCGTCGAGAGTCGGCGGTTCCGCCCGGTCGCTGACTCCCGCGGCGGGAACCACGACGCTGTAGACCCGATCGCCGAACGGCCGGATCCAGAAGGGATGGTGGGTCGCGCCGACCTCGGCCACCTTGGCGGCGACCTCCTGCGGCGGCACGCCCAGTTCCAGTTCGCCCATCAGCGTGTCGCGTCGCGCAGGCTCGCCGGGGAAGCCGACACCGAGCAGCTTGCGCACCGTGCTGCGGGCGCCGTCACAGCCGACGAGGTAGCGCGACCGCAGCCGTTCCCCGCCGGCCAACTCGACGGTCACACCCTCGTCGTCCTGCTCGACCGCGGCGACGGCACAGCCGCGGCGGACCTGCGTACCCGATGCGATCGCATGTTCTTCGAGAAGTCGAACGATGACCGGCTGCGGGATGCCCAGCAGATAGGCGTACGCGGAATCCAGGCCCTCGGGCGCGGGTTTGTCGATCGCGGCGAAGTAGGCGCCGGCCGGACGCTTTCGTGCGTGCTGGAGGATGCGGTCGAGCAGCCCGCGCATGGCCATCAGCTCATTGGTGCGGATGTGCAGACCGACGATGCGGACGAACGAGACGGGCTCGGTCTCCTTCTCCAGGACGAGCACGCTGACATCGTGTAGCCGCAGCTCGGCGGCCAGCATCGCGCCGGTGGGCCCGCACCCGGCAATGATCACATCGAACATTTGCTGCCTCTCGGGAGTGCCTTGTTGGCGGGGCGCTCCCGGCGACACCTAGGTCGATCGCCCGGTCGTGACGGGGAGGGGGAGCACCCACATCGATCCAGCGTTCATGGGTCTCACCTCCTCGGGTGGTGTCACGGTCAGCCGCAAACTACAAGCCCGGGCAGCATCCCGTCCAACTCTTTCTTGACACGGCGCATCAGGCAACGTGCAATATATTGCATGCCAGTTCCGGAGACTGCCGGCGTCGTTGGACGGTCGCTGCTGCGTGACGACGCCTACCGGGCGATCCGCGACGCCATCGTCGACGGCACGCTCACGCCTGGTGAACGGCTCAACGACGCCGATCTGGCGCGCTGGCTCGGCATCAGCCGCACGCCCGTGCGGGAGGCGTTGGCCCGCCTCGACGAGGCCGGCCTGGTGCGCACCAAACCCGGCCGCTACACGATGGTCAGCCCGTTGGACGTGCGAGCGGTGCGGGCGGCCCAGTCGGTGACCTCAGCGATGCACGAACTCGCGGTGCGGGAGGCGTTGCCCAACCTGTCGGCCGCCGAACTCGACGCCATGCGCGCGGCCAACAACCGCTTCGCCGCCGCCCTGCGGGCCAACGACGTCGACGCCGCCATCGCCGCCGACGACGAGTTCCACGGTGTCGCGGTCACGGCGTGCGCCAACGGGGCCGTGCGCACCGTGCTGGACCAGTTCACTCCCCTGCTGCGCCGGCTCGAACGCTTGCGCTTCGCCTCGCTGAGCGGCCGGGGCTCGGTCGCTCAGCACGACCGCATCATCGCCCTGTGCGCGGCCGGCGACGTCGACGGCGCGGTCGCCGCCACCCGCACCAACTGGCAGACCCTGGCACCCCTGCTCGAGACCCCTGGAGAGTGACCATGTCCCTCGACGCGTTCGAGCGTTACCCGCTGCTGTTCGGGCCCAGCCCGGTGCACCCGCTCGATCGGTTGAGCGACCACCTCGGCGGCGCGCGGATCTGGGCCAAGCGGGAAGACTGCAACAGCGGTCTGGCGTACGGCGGCAACAAGACCCGCAAGCTCGAATACCTGCTGCCGGACGCGCTCGCCCAGGGCGCGGACACGCTGGTCAGCATCGGCGGTATCCAGTCCAACCACACGCGGCAGGTGGCGGCGGTCGCGGCCCGGGCCGGGCTGAAAGCGGTGCTGGTGCAGGAGAGGTGGGTCGACTGGCCGGATCCGGTCAACGACCAGGTGGGCAACATCCTGCTGTCGCGGATCATGGGCGCCGACGTACGCCTGGGTTCCGACGGTTTCGGCATCGGCTTCAAGGACAGTTGGCACCAGGCGCTCGACGACGTGCGGGCCGCGGGCGGCGTGCCCTACGCGATCCCCGCCGGCGCCTCCGACCACCGGCTGGGCGGTCTCGGCTTCGCCAACTGGGCCGCTGAGGTGCGGCGCCAGGAGCAGGAGCTGGGCATCTTCTTCGACACGATCGTCGTGTGCAGCGTCACCGGCAGCACCCAGGCCGGGATGATCGCCGGGTTCGCCGGTCAGGACCGGCCACGGCGGGTGCTGGGCATCGACGGGTCCGCGAAGATCGACGAGACCCGGGCCCAGGTGGAGAAGATCGCGCGCGGCACGGCCGAGCTGATCGGGTTGGGTCGCGACCTGCGCGCCGACGAGATCGTGGTCCTCGAAGGCTGGGCCGGCGACCTCTACGGCATTCCGGTCGAGTCCACCGTGGACGCGATCCGGCTCACCGGACGGCTCGAAGGGGTGATCCTCGACCCGGTGTATGAGGGCAAGTCGATGGCCGCGCTGATCGACCTCGTCCGCTCCGGTGACATCCCGAAGGACTCGCACGTGCTCTACGCCCACCTCGGCGGCCAGCCCGCGCTCAACGCCTACAGCACTGTGTTCAACTGAGCCGCATCCGGCACAGGCGTATCACCGTGCCGGCCGCGGCGGCGTAGCGTCGGTCGAAAGGAAGGGGTCGGCCATGAACGCCAAGCAGCAGACCGGAAACGTCGACATGCGGCTGGAGGTCATCACCCTCCCGGTGTCCGATGTGGACCGATCGAAGGCCTTCTACCAGAACCTCGGGTGGCGGCTCGACGTCGACGTCGAGCTCAGCGACGACGTGCGCGCGGTGCAGCTCACCCCGCCACACTCGGCCGCTTCGATCCAGTTCGGCACCGGCGCCACCGATCTCGAGCCCGGCCGGATCCCGCGCATCGAGTTGACCGTCGACGACCTCGACGCGGCGCGCGACGACCTGCTCAGCCGCGGCGTCGAGGTCAGCGACCTCTTCCACCGCGACGGCGCCGGCTTCGAGCCGGGCCGCGACCCGCAGAACCGCTCCTACTTCACCTACGCGTCGTTCGCCGACCCCGACGGCAACGAGTTCCTGATCCAGGAGATCACCCAACGCCTGCCGGGTCGCACCTGGGACTAGTCGCGAGCCGCGACCGCTCCGTGTCGCGGCTCGCGATCGCACGTCAGCCGGTGCGTTGCTCGAACCGGCTCGGGTGGTCGACCGACGTCGACACCAGCGGGTTGGTGCCGTGGAAGAGCCCGGCCGGGTTGTGGAACCAGAGCCAGACGTGCATGGTCACCAGCGTCGGGTGCCAGAAGGTGAACGGCGACCCGCCGTCGCTGGCCTTGGCGCAGTCTTTCTCCGCGGCCGCCGGCACGAAGGTGCCGTCCTGGTAATGGCACGCCGCGTCGAACGAGCCGTAGGTCGCGCCGTCGAGCGGTGGCGTGCCGGGTTGCTCGGGCCAGACCCATTCGAGCGCGCCGAGTTGCCAGTCGGTGCCGTCCTTGACGTAGACCAGGATCGCCGGCCTGGTGACGTCGAAGCCGGTGACCGCCGGGTTCAGGTAGTGGTAGCCCATCCCGGGCATCATCTTGGTGATGATGTGGTAGCCGTCGGCCTCGGCCGCGCCGAGGTCGGCGACATACTTCGCGGTCGCCGCCCGTGCCTTTCCCAGCGCGGCGGCCAGCTCCGGGCTGGCGTCGGCGGAGGGTGCCGTGGTCGCGTGCTCCGGCATGGTGGCCGGCTTGTCTGATGTGGATGGTGCGCATGCGGTGACGAGGGCCAGCACGGCGGCCGCCGCCAGCATCCGGCGCGGGCTCATCGGTAGAAGTAGGGGTCGAGGACGCTGACTTCGCTGATCCGGTCGACCGGCAGCGCGTTGCGCTCCGCGGTGCGGCGGACGGCTTCCGGCGTCGGGGCGTCGTACACGCAGAAGGTCTTGCTCTTGTCGCTCGTGACATAGGAATGGATCCAGGTCACGCCCTCCTCGGCGTTGCGGCCGACGACCGCGAGGCAGGTCTCCGCGCCCGCCTGGTCGACGGGGATGTGCAGGCCGCTGTCGAAGGTGCGCTCGACGATGTATCTCGGCATGGTCGTTCCTCCCGGTGTGGCATCAACTGCCTGTCACGGTAGGAAAAGGGTTGCGACGGCGGACCCGAGGAATTGCCCAGGTTGGCTTGGTGGCGGTGCCTAGGTTGGCGTGCCGATGCCTAGCCGCGCCGACTCGGAGATCGCCTGGGTGCGGCTGCTGACGCCGAGCTTGCGCAGGATCGCCGAGACGTGGTGGTGGACGGTCCGCTCCGACAGGAACAGCCGCGCGGCGATGTCCGCATTGGACGAACCCTCCCGCACCAGCGCGAGCACCTCGACCTCCCGCCGGGTCAGGCTGACCGGGTTGCGGGCCGTCTGCGGGCGCGGGCCCCTGGGCAGGCCGCGGGCGCCGTGCTCGCGCAACCGGCGTGCGGCGATCGCGGCGGCGGGCCGGGCGCCGAGCCGCTGGAACTCGGCCAGCGCCCGACGTAGGTCGCTCTCGTCGCCCTCGCCGCCTTCGTCCCCAGGGCCGAGCAGCGCGAGGGCGGCGTCGTAGGGGCAGCCCAGCTTCTCCCAACGCGTGGCGGCGGCGGTCGGGTCGCCGGTGAGCTGCGACAGATACGGCTCGGCCACCCCGGTGACCGGCTCGTCGTGGCCGGCCAGCCGGCGCAACCACGCCAGCTCCCCCACGACCCACGGCGCCCGGCGCGCGACGGCGTCGGCCAGCAGGTCGCGGGTCGCCTCGTCGACATCGGCGCCGCGACCGGCGAGCCAGGCCGCCTCGGCCCGGGCGGTTGCCACCGGCACCCGGTATTGCAGCTCGTGTTGCCCGTCGACGAGCGTGCGGGCCTCGTCGAGCAGCGGCCACGGGTCGGCGTCGCCGCGGCGGGCCCGGAGCAGGCCGAGCAGGGTGAGGGCGAGGATCCGCAGCAGCGGCACCGACTCGGCGGAGCGCAGCACGAAGGCGGCGTCGTCGGCCGCGTCGTCCCAGCGGCCGCGGTCGAGGTGCAGCCGCGCCCGGTAGGCCTGGACGTAGAGGCGCCAGCCCTCCAGGCCGAGCTCGTCGCAGACGTCGATGCCGCGGTCGAGCCACGGCGCCAGCTCGTGTGCCCGGGTGCGGGTCATCGCCCAGCCGATGTGGATGAAGAACCGCCCGACGTGCTCCTCCAGACCGGGCCGCTCGGCGAGGGCGAGGCTGCGTTCCAGCTTGGCCAGCCCTTCGGGACGGCCGGCGAGCAGCTCGATCGTGCCGTGGTTGTTGAGGCTGTGCACGATCACGTCGGTGTCGCCGATCGTCGTGGCGAGCTCGGACGCCCGCTCCGCCCACCCGACCGTCTCGTCGAACTGCTCGTCATTGAGATAGAGCTGGGAGAGATTGCTGTAGGCCAGCGCCAGCTCACGCCCCGGCGGCAGTCCTTCCAGCAGCCGGACCGCCTCGTGGCCGGCACGGGTGGCCTCGTGGGTGCGCGCACCGCACCACAGCCGGCGGGTCAGCAGCGACAGCGCGGCCGCCTCGCCCAGCCGGTCGCCGAGCCCCTTGCGCAGCGCGACAGCCTCCTCCAGCGCGATGATCGAGTCGTTGGTCTGGTCGGTCAGGTAGCACTCCTGTGACCGGCTTTCCAGCAACGTAGCCCGCTCGGCCGGGCCCAGGCAGCCGGCGAACCGCAGCGCCCGCGCGTAGTGGGCCGCCGCCTCGCGGTGTGCGCCGATCGAGGCGGCGTGCTCGGCCGC
Organism: Asanoa ferruginea; assembly: GCF_003387075.1. Taxonomy (NCBI): domain Bacteria; kingdom Bacillati; phylum Actinomycetota; class Actinomycetes; order Micromonosporales; family Micromonosporaceae; genus Asanoa; species Asanoa ferruginea. The sequence continues at coordinate 6,385,099 of NZ_QUMQ01000001.1, read as the reverse complement.
CGCCGGCGCGAAGCGCAGCACGGCCGCGGTGTCGCCGGCGGCCTCCGCGTGGTGTGCCAGCCGGGTGGGATCCGCGCCGCCGGCCGCCAGCGCGGCGAGAGCGGCCCGGTGCAGAGCGATCCGGCGGTAGGGGGTCAGCGACTCCTCGATCGCGATGCGGGCCAGCTCGTGGCGGAACCTGACCCCGCCCGGCACGACCTCGAGGATGCCGGCGGCCAGCGCGCCCTCCAGGCCCTGTGCGGCGTCCGCGACCAGCGTCTCCAGCAGCGACAGCTCGCAGTGTGGCAGCGCGATCGAGACCGCCTCGACCACGGTGCTCGCGGCCGTCGGGAGGCGGGCGGCACGCGCGAGGACGGCGTCGCGAACGGTCGCCGGGATGTCGTCGCCATGTGCGGCAAGCACCTCGGTGACGAAGAGGGGGTTGCCTGCGGTGACCCGGTGCAACGCGGCCGGGTCGATGCCGTGCGGCTCCGCGAGGGCGGCGACGGCGTCGACCGACAGCGGCTCGGCTGCCAGCCGGCGGACGGATCCGGTGCCCCTCACCTCGCCGAGCAGCCGGCGGAGCGGGTGGGTGCGGCCGATCTCGTCGTCGCGGTAGGTGGCCACCACGAGTGCCGGGATCGTGGCGATCCGGCGGCCGAGCAGGCTCAGCACGTCGAGCGTGGCCTCGTCGGCCCAGTGCAGGTCTTCCAGCACGATGACCGGGGGCCGGGCGGCGGCCTGGGCCCATCGGCTCAGCGCCGGCGCGACCTGGTGGGGTTTCGCGCCCGCCTCCAGCAGGTCGTGCAGCTCGCCGCCCAAGTCGTGGGCGATGTCGACGAACGGACCCAGGGGCCGCGGGGTGAAGAGCGGATCGCAGGCACCCCACAGGACCGGGTCGGCGGTGCGGCAGAACTCGCGGACGAGCGCGGTCTTCCCGCCGCCCGCCTCGCCGCCGAGCAGCACCAGCACTCCCCCGCCGCCGGCCACCGTGTCGAGCGCGGACCGCAGCGACCGGAGGTGACGGGCGCGTTCCATCAGCACATCCACCATCGAACCGTGACAGGCCGTGATCCGGGCGTCCACTGTCGGCTTTCGAACTCGGCACCTTCGCCAGGCTGATCAGTTGCCCTCTATGCTTCTGATCCAACAGGCGGAAGGGGTTCTGGTGGCGGACCAGATGAACGACCAATTGGCCAAACTGGACACCAGCGTGGCCCACTCGGCGCGGCTGTGGAACTACCTGCTGGGCGGCAAGGACAACTTCGCCGCCGACCGGGCGGCCGCCGAGCAGGTGCTCGCCTTCATGCCGGAGCTCGTGCAGTCGGCGCGCTTCAACCGCGAGTTCCTCGGTCGTGCGGTGCGGCACCTGGCCGGTGAGGCCGGCGTGCGCCAGTTCCTCGACATCGGCACCGGGCTGCCCACCGCCGACAACACCCACCAGGTCGCACAGGCCACCGCGCCGGACTCCCGGATCGTCTACGTCGACAACGACCCGATGGTCCTGGTGCACGCCCGGGCGCTGCTGACCAGCAGCCCGGAGGGCGCCACCGACTACATCGACGCCGACGTCAGCGACCCAGCCCGGATCCTCACCGAGGCCGCCAAGACCCTCGACTTCGACCGTCCGGTGGCGGTGATGCTGCTCGGCATCCTCAACTTCGTCGTCGACGACGACCAGGCCCGGGAGATCGTCACGACGCTGACCGAGGCGGTGCCCGCGGGCAGCTACCTGGTCATCTCGCACCCCACCCGGGAGGTCAACCCGGAGGCCGTCGACCGCGCCGTCGCGATGTGGAACGACGGCGGGGCAGCGCCCATGGCGGTCCGCGACCCCGACGTCATCGCGCGGTTCTTCGATGGCTGGGAGCTGATCGAGCCCGGCCTGGTGACCTGCTCGCACTGGCGGCCGGACGGCAACGACACCACGCCCGCGAGCGAATATGCCGGGGTCGCCCGCAAGGCCGGCTAGTCTGGCGATCAGCTGATGGCCGGCACGCCCGTGGGCCGCCGGCCATCACGCTGTGCTCATCCGTTCGGCGGCCCGGTAGGGTCGCCATCGTGCAGGTAAATGATCTTCTGACGCGGCACGCGGCCGCCTGGGCCGGCGCCACCCGACACCCATTCCTGATCGGGGTACGCGACGGCACCCTCCCGGCACCCTCCTTCGCCGCGTGGCTCGTGCAGGACCATCACTTCGTCGCGGACCTGCTGGCGTTCCAGGCCCGGCTGCTGGCCCGGGCACCGCGACACGCGCAGCCGGTGCTCGCGGCCGGCGCGGTGGCCCTGGTCGACGAGTTGGCCTGGTTCGACGAGCAGGCCGCCGCGCGCGGGCTCGACCTGACGGCCGCCGCGACGCCGGCCACGGTGGCCTACGGCGACCTGCTCGGCCGGCTCGACGCCGCGCCGGTGCCCGAGGCCCTGGTCGCGCTCTGGGCGATCGAGCGGACCTACCTCGACGCGTGGGCGTTCGCCTCCCCGGGCGCACCCGAGTTCCGCGAGTTCGTGACGCACTGGACCACACCCGATTTCGCCGGGTACGTGGCGGGGCTGGCCGCCGCGGCCTCTCACCAGGCGGCTGACGCTGACGAGGTGTTCCTCGCCGTGGTCGCGGCCGAGGTCGACTTCTGGGCGGCGACCGGGGCCGGCGCATGAGCGTCGCCGCTGCGCTGTGGCGTGCCAACGCCGACCTCGCGCTGTCCGCGCGGAACCATCCCTTCGTCACCGGGCTCGCCGACGGCACGCTGCCCCGGGAGGTCTTCGCCGGTTACGTCGCCCAGGACGCGTTCTTCCTGGAGTCGTTCGCCCGCGGCTACGCGCTCGCCCTCGCGCACAGCCCCGACCGGCACGGCCTGGACACCTTCGCCGGCCTGCTCGCCGGGGTACGCGACGAGTTGCGGTTGCACGACGGCTACGCGCGGCAATGGGACATCGACCTGGGCCGGGTCGAACCGCTGCCGGCCACGCTCGCCTACACCGACTTCCTGCTCGCCACCGCCGCGCTGGGCGACCTCGGGCACACCTGCGCGGCGCTGACGCCGTGCATGCGGCTCTACGCGCACCTCGGCCAGTCGCTGACCGGCGGCGACGAGCGTTACGGCGAATGGATCCGCACCTACGCCGACCCCGCGTTCGAGGAACTCGCCCAGACGTTGGAGGGCCTGCTCGACACCTACGCCACGCCGGACGATCCCCGGGCCGCCGCGATCTACCGGCGCGCTATGGGGCTGGAGGTGGCGTTCTTCGATGCGGCGTACCGTCAGGTCCCATGACCTTTGACGGGGTGTTGAGCGGCAAGATGGCGGTAGTCACCGGCGGGTCGCGGGGCATCGGCCGCGCCGTGGTGGAGCGGCTGGCGCGCGACGGCGCGACCGTGGTGTTCGGCTACCGGTCCAACGCCGAGGCGGCGGCCGTGGTCGAGAAGGTGGTCGCGGAGGCGGGCGGCACCGCGCACGGCGTGCGGGCCGACCTGGCCGCACCCGACGGCGTGGCGACGCTGTTCGCCGGTGCCAGTGAGCACCTCGACGGGCTCGACATCCTGGTCAACAACGCCGGCTCGGCCGTCCGACCGATCCTGCTGGTCGACATGACCGACGACGACTACGACTCGCTGATGGCGGTCAACGCACGGTCGGTCTTCCAGGCCCTGCGCCACGCGGCGCGACACATGCGCGACGGCGGCCGGATCGTGAACGTGTCGACGCTCAACACGCTGTTGCCGGAGGCGGGCCTGACCAGCTACTGCGGCAGCAAGGGCGCGGTCGAGCAGTTCACCACCGTGGCGGCCCGCGAGCTCGGCGGCCGCGGCATCACCGTCAACACGGTCTCCCCCGGCGCCACCGACACCGATTTGCTGCGCGCGGCCAACCCACCCGAGGCGCTCGAGGCCGAGGCGGCGCTGACGCCGCTTGGCCGCCTGGGCCAGCCGGCCGACGTGGCTGACGTCATCGCGTTCCTGTGTGGACCCGACGGCCGCTGGATGACGGGCCAGAACCTGCGCGCGACCGGCGGGGTCGGCTAGCCGGCGCGTTCGGCGTGTCGCCGGTAGCTCTGGTGCGTGCTGGCCAGCAGTGGCGCCACCATGGCGGCGAGGACCCCGCCGATCAGCGGGGCGATGATGAAGACCCAGAGCTGGCTGAGCGCGACCCCGCCCTCGAAGATCGCGGGACCGAGCGACCGGGCCGGGTTGATCGACGCCCCGTCGAGGTTGATGGCGATGAGGTTGGTGGCGGTGAGCGCGAAGCCGATCGCGATGCCGGCGAATCCGGCGTGCTCGGCACGGCTGGTCACGACGAGCACGACCAGGACGAGCAGGAAGGTCAACACGATCTCCAGTAGGAACGTGCCGCCCAGGTTGATGTCCACGCCGTACCCGTTGGTCGCCAGCGAATCGGTCTGATCGTCTACGCCGCCGTGCCGGGTGAGGATCCACAGCCCGAGCCCCGCGACGGCGGCGCCGCCGAACTGGGCGATCCAGTAGGCGGCCGCACCCACCAACGAGATCCGGCCGGCGATCAGCGCGCCGAGCGTGACCGCCGGGTTGACGTGGCAGCCGGAGATCGGCCCGATGGCGTAGACCAGCACCAGTAGGGTGAGCCCGAAGGTGAACGCCACGACCACCACGCCGCCGTCGACGAGGGCCGCGACGGCCGAGCCGGCGCCGACGAACACGAGCAGCAGGGTGCCGATGAACTCGGCCACGCACCGCTGTAGCTGGTCCATCACGCGTCGCGGGGGTTGGTTCGGCTGACGATGAGCGGGTCCATCGGCGTGAATGGAAACGCCGGTAGCTCCCGCTCGGGCACGCCGAACGCGGCCGACAGCACCTCGCGGGTGAAGGCCGACGCGGTCGCGCGGTAGCCGATATCGGCCGGCATCGGCTGGTCGAAGAAGATCAAAAACTGGAAGCCGTCTTCGCCGAGGGTCTCGATGTGGTGCGGGTAGGCGCGCGGGATGAAGTAGGCCTGGCCGGGCTCGAGCAGATATTCGTCGAGCGACCCGTCGGGTGACAGCACGCGCATCTTGGCGTGCCCCTTGTGGACATAGCCGAGCTCGGCCGTGACCGGATGCCAGTGTGGCTCGCGCATGCCGTCGTCGTGACAGGCGAGCGAATACATCGACAGGTCTTCCAATGCCGCCCAGTATTGCTTGCGGGCGAACCGCGCCCAACCGTATTCATAGGACAGCGGCGCGGCCTGCGCGTCGACGTCGAAGAGCCGGGCGTTGGGCAGCCCGGCAGAGTCCGGGATCCGGGCCGGCCCGTTGCGCCGCACGATCTGCGCCGAGTGGTGCCGGTCGAACGCGGCGAAGGCGTCCGACGGCAGGTCATAGGTGTTGCCCAGCACGGCGTTGGTCATCGCGCTGAAGCTGTCCTGCAACGAGAAATGCTCCGGCTGATCGGTCCGCAGCGCCGCGATGATCTCCGCGTTGCCCTCGCCGACGTTCTCGATGTGGTAGATCGCACCCGACTCGACATGGTAGATCTGGCCGGTCTTCACCACGAAACTGGCGAAGCTGTCACCGTTGCCCAGCAACGACACGAGCACGGTGCCGGCCACGACATAGGCGATCTGGTTGGCATTGACGTTCCACTGTGGCTCGCGGATCGCGCCGGGCGCGAGCGAGATCCGCTTGAGCGACATCCCGGAGAGAATCGGCAACGACGACGCCGCGAGCTGGTTGATGATGCCGAACTCGTTCTCGAAGACCGGCTCGCTGTCAACGAGCGACCCGACGTGCGCCACCTTGCCAGACATGCCGGACCTTTCCCCCGTTTTACCCCTTTCAACCTTATCTGGTACGCCAGGGGCGGCGAGCCCTATTCCTTCGCATCAAGCCGCCGCTGAAGCAGAGTCCGAAGCGGAATCGACTCCCCATCGCGCCCGCCCTCCCCCACCACGAGCGGCGCCGGCCGCGGCTCGACGTCGACCCCGGTCAGCCGGGCCCGCACCGAGTTGGCGACGGCCAGGACGTAGAACCGACCGTCGGTGTCGACGGCAAGCTCCCGATCACGGTCGAGATACCAGCCCCGCAACGTGGTCCGGTAGCGAACCCGCCCCCGATGAACCGGCGCGGTCAGGGCGGTCGGCGCCAAACCGCGCTCGACCGCGTCTTTGACGAACGCCGCGATCAGCTCGGCAGCCTGCTCGGCCTCTCGTGCGCGGCGGGTCTCCTGCGCGCTGGCATGCGCCTCGATCGCCCGCCGCCGCTGCGCAAACCAGCCCGCGTCCGCGTCGGTACCCATGGCCCCGGACCCTACCTCGCAGCCCGCGGCAGGCCGCCGCCCCAACCCGCCGGACCAGCCCAACGACCCCGAAGCCGCACCGCGCAGCTCCCGCTCATCGAACCGACCCGCACGCGGGCCGAACAGCGCGCGAGCCGAACAGCGCGCGAGCCGAACACCGCGCGAGCCGAACACCGCGCGAGCCGAACACCGCGCGAGCCGAACACCGCGCGAGCCGAACACCGCGCGGGCCGAACACCGCGCGGGCCACGGCCGCACGGAGGCCGAGCCGCGCGCGGGACAGGGCCGCGCGGGACAAGCCGCGCAGTGGCCGCCGGACATGAGCCAAGCTGAAGGTCGGCCGAGCTAGGCGGCGGCCGCGCCGCGCGTCGGGTAGCTGCCGCCTGGCGCCCGGCCGGGGCGGCGACGCCCGCTCGCCCTTCGCGGGCGGTCTTGGTCTCGCCAGGCTTAGCTGGGCAGATCTAGATAAAAGATCGCTGCTGAAGGTGCATTTCTTTCCTAGTTCTCCAGTTGCTCATGCGGTCGGCAGTGTTGGCCGCCCCGGTCGCGGGCTGGGACTCAGGCGCGTCGGCCGAACTGGCACCGACCGGCAGCGTCTCGCTGGGGTGCCGATCTTGCTCCGGCGGCCGTTGCCGGCACCAGCCACTCGGTCAACCTGCCCGCGGGCTGATCCGCCGGCGTTTACGCGCGGGTTCCGATGGCCCGCCTCCTGCTCGCGCTGCCCGACGTCTCGGTGCTCGTCTCCGGGCCCGGGCGCGGACGAGATCGCCCGGGTCCCGTCCGCCGGCGGCGGGCCGGCCAACTTCCTCTCCGGGCTCGACCGACCGCACGACATGCTTGCCAGCCTGGGCGCTGCCCGGCCCGGCGTTCCGCGGCATCGCCTCGAGCGGCGTGTCGGCGCCGCCACGCCGTCCACGGCCTACTGGACAGGAAGATCTAGGTAAATAAATGTCGCTATAGCAGCAACTTTTTACCTAGATCTGCTGGATCGGAGAGCTTGATCGTTTGCAGCGGATCTGCACGACTTCAACACGCACGCATGATCATGTGCGCGGGATCTGCGCGACACGCCGCACCAGGTGTCGATGAGCTACACATGATCAAGCAAACCCGGCCCGATGATGCCGGCCAGCTGCAAACGATCACTGGCCACCCAATCCAGATCCGGCACCTGCGCACCTCGATGCCAAATCGCGGACCGGCCTCGAATCACTCACCCACGTGAGCCTGGACAACTCGCCCTCCGGGCGGCGTGTCGCGGCGGCACTCGCCGAGGTGATAACCACGAACCCACCTTGCGCGGCGCGGGCGGGTATGGCCAGGACCGCCGGCCCAAGTAAAGACCGCGAACCCAGGTCCAGACCGCCAACCCAGGTCCAGACTGCCAATCCAGGTCCGGACCACCGGCCCAGGCTGAGGCCCTCAACCCAGGCCCGGACCACCGGCCCAGGTCCAGGTCCAGGCCGCGAACCCAGGCCCGGACCACAGGCCCAGGCCCAGACCCTCAACCCAGGCCCGGACCACAGGCCCAGGTCCAGACCACCGGCCCAGGTCCAGACCACCGGCCCAGGTCCAGACCACCGGCCCAGGTCCAGACCGCCAACCCAGGCCCGGACCACCGGCCCAGGCCCAGACCCTCAACCCAGGCCCGGACCACCGGCCCAGGCCCAGACCCTCAACCCAGGCCCGGACCACCGGCCCAGGTCCGGACCATCGGCCGAGGCCCGACCATCCACGAACGTCCAGACCACCCGCCCAGGCCCGGACCGCCAGCCGAAGCCGGCGCCTTCGGCGGCGTGGCCCGACCCGTGCTCAAGGTGGACGCCGGGTTCCCGGCGTCCACCTTGTAGCAGGTTAGGCAGCGACGCGGCGGCGGCGGCGTTGGGCCAGGACCAGGCCGAGGCCGGCCAGGGTCAGGGCGCCGCCGAGGCCGGCGATGCGGCCGAGTGGGCCGGCCAGCTCTGGGCCCGTGACCGGGAGCGCACCGCCGGTGGCCGGGCAGGTCTGGGCCAGGTCGAAGGTGCCGTCGGTGCCCGTGATCACGGCGGTCGCGCTGATGATGGAGTGCGGGTCCAGTAGCTGGCCGTCCGCGGACAGGCCCGCCGACGTGCGGATCCAGGCGTGGCCGTCGACGATTGCGCGGTCCATTGCCGGCTCGTGGGTGATGGACTCGGTGACCGGGCCGCCCTCGGTGGCGAACTCGATCGTCAAGGCCTGGAAGTCGCCCTGGGCCTTGGGCCTTGGCAGGGCGAACACCCAGACGTCGTCGCCGGCGAATGGGCCGCCGCCGAAGCGTGGGTCGCAGCGGTGGACCGGGAACTGGGCCGCGGTCTGGCCTACGTCGGCCGGGTCGATGTCGATCGTGCTGTCGGCCCAGGCCGGCGCCGATCCGAAAGCGATCATCGCGGCCAGTGTCGCGACGCCACCTATGCGGGCGAGTACGGAAAACCTCACAAGATCACCCCAACTGGTGTTTGTCCGGGTAAAGCTCATGAACAGGACGCGACCCTGTGTTAGGTAATCACGCTGGGCCGATCTTCGCGGGCGTAATCGGGAGTCCCGCCGGGCACACGAGTCGACGGCCGTACGCCCGGATTGTGGTTAAAAGTGGTGAGATGAGCTGTGCGCATCGACCCGCAGGACCGGCGGAGCACCGCTGGTGTGGTGCGCGCCCTGGTCGTCACGGCGGCGATCGTCGTGGTGGTCGCGGGGATGCGGGCCGCTGGCGGACTGCTGGCGCCGATCCTGCTCGCGTTGATCCTCGTCGTCGCGCTCAGCCCGGTGCAATCCGGCCTCCGGCGGTGGTTGCCCGGCTGGGCAGCGACCGGCGTGTTGATCATCGTGCTCTACGGCATCCTCGCGGCCGGCGCAGCCTCGCTCGTCGCGGCCGGCATCCAGCTCGCGTCGATCGCGCCGCGCTACGAGGACCGGGTCCGCGATCTCGTCGACGAAGTGCAGCACTGGCTCCAGGAGCAGGGCCTCAACCCCGACGACGCGAGCCAACTGGTCACCCGGCTCGACCCGAGCACATTGGCCAACATCGCGCAGACCGTGGCCGGCGTGGTGATCTCGCTGCTGACCAACCTGGTCTTCCTGATCACGTTGCTGCTCTTCATGGCGGTGGAGACGGCCGGCTACCCGAGCCGGATGGCCCGGGTCGACATGGTGCGGCCGCGGCTGACCCGGGCGCTGCGGCAGTTCGTCCACGGCACCCGCCGCTACCTGCTGGTGTCGACCATCTTCGGGCTGATCGTCGCGATCTTCGACGGCATCGCGCTCTGGATCCTCGGCATTCCACTCGCGACGCTCTGGGCGGTGCTGGCGTTCGTCACCAACTACATCCCCAACATCGGGTTCGTCATCGGGCTCGCGCCGCCGGCCGTGCTGGCCCTGCTCGAAGGCGGCGTCGGCCTGATGGTCGTGGTGATCATCGTCTACAGCGTGATCAACTTCGTGTTGCAGTCGATCATCCAGCCCAAGATCGTCGGGGACAGCGTCAACCTATCCGTCACGGTGACCTTCCTGTCGCTGATCTTCTGGACGTTCGTCCTCGGCGGCGTGGGCGCGGTGCTGGCCGTGCCGCTCACCCTGCTGGCCCGCGCCCTGCTGGTCGACGCGTCGCCGGGTACCCGGTGGGCCGACATCTTCCTGTCCGGCAGTGCGAGCGTGGCCGGCGAGGCCCGCTGGTCGCCGAACGCTCCTCCGCGCAAGGGCTGGTGGACCCGGCGGCGGCAGAAGCGCCGCCGCCGTTAGGGATCAAGGCGGCGCAGCCGACGACCGACCGCACGCACTAGTCGTCCACGATGGAGTCGAACCGCAATCCGCTGGTGCTCTCGCCTCGGCCGGGCTCCGAGCGACGGGCCATCCAGACGACGGTACGGCCGTCGATGCTCCGAGCCCGCGCCGCCCGCCTGGTCAGCCGGATTCCCGCCCGCCCGAGCCGTTCCGCGTTCAGCTCTCCCCCGGCCCGCAGCAGCCGGCCGTGCGGCATGCCGGTCAGCCGCAGCACCGGCCGCCCCGTCGTCGACCGGACCATCGGCAGCCAGTTGGCCGCGACGGAGGTGGCCAGCCGGTACCACGGCCCCGGCCGCGGCTCCGCCGGCTCGGTGGGTGCCCGGTGCAGCGCCTCGGCGCGCTCGGCGCCCCGGCCGTCGATGCCGGGCACCCGGCGTTCGATCGCCCACGCGAGGTTGGCCATCTCGTCGATGCTCAGCAGCACGTCTTCGACCGCCTCGCCCGCGAGCGGCGACACGCCACCCGGCGGGACCACCAGCCACGGCTCGGCACCGCCGCCGTTGCTGGTCGGCTGGAACATCCGCACGGGGCGCCGCCCGGCGGCGGTGTCGGCGGCGACGCCCGACGGCACGGCCACCGTCTCGCCGAACGTGGTGGTCACGGTCAGGCTGACGACGCTGGTCACCGAACCGACCTCGACCTCGACCGGCACCACGAAATAGTCGTTGCCGAACGCCACCGCGAACTCGGTGAACAACAGCCGGCCGAGGTCTTCGGGGGCCGCACTGACCGCGTCGAGGTTGACGTCGCCGGGTTCGAACGCCCAGAACCGGGAGGCCGGCAGCCCCGCACCGGCGACCCGGGTCGGCAGCGTCGCCGACGCGATCCGCCGCACGGCGCCGTCGCGGCTCGCGCCGAGCGCGGCACCGGGCGCCGCGTCCAGCGACCACCAGTCGATCCGCTCCCCCGCGTAGCCGTCAGCGACCAGCACCCGCTCCGCACCAGGCCCGGCCGCCGCGACGGCGAACCCGTAGTCGACGCTCTCCGGCCGCCAGGCAGGCGGCGACCCACCCGCGGCGACCGGCGCACCGACCTCCCAGGCGTCCAGCCACTCGGAGGCGGCGCGGCGGGCGGCCTCGACCGCCTTCGGGTCACCCCGGTCCAGCGGCAGCGCGGTGCTGACGTCACCGCCATCGCGCGCCTTGCGCAGGGCAGTGAAGAGCAACCGCCCATCGGGTACGCGCCGCCGCAACAGCTCGGCCCGCCGCCGCACAGCCGGATCGGCGTCAGCCGGCGGCACCGGCAGCCGGTAGGCATCCACCAGCGCCTGCCGCAGGTCGCCGCCCCGCCGAAGCGCATCGCCGCCTGCCACAGCCGCCGACCGTCCCTCGCCGTGCTCCGGCACGACGGCATCCACCGGCGGAGCCGCGGCGTCCACCGGCGGAGCGGCGGCGTCCACCGGCGGAGCGGCGGCGTCCACCAGGGATTGCCCCAACTCGCCGAGGCGACGCAGGAGGTCGGCGCCGGCCACCGCCGCAGCGCGGTCGTCGGCCGGGCCGGCCACCGTCTCGGCCTCCACGACCGACTCCAGCGGCAGCCGCGGGTCGAGCGGCTGCCCGAGGGTGCCGTCCGGCATGCCCGGCCGGTAGCGGGTCAGCCGCGCGGTCTCCACCACCAGGTCCACCTGGGTCGGCGAGCCGCCATCCGAACCCGTCAGCTCACCGAGTTGCCACTGCCGCGCGAGCAGCCACAGCGGGTCGCCGACCCGGGCCGCGAAACCCGTCATCGCCCGGCTGCGGCTGGTGGGCTCCAGCCTGGTCCAGCTCGTCACCGATGCCATGGCCGCTCCTCAGGCGCTCGGAAAGTCGGTCGACACGGTGGCGCCCTCGTCGTTGCGGGCGAACAGCAGGGCCGGCAGGAAATGGCCTGGGTGCGCGCCGGCCATCAGGTCGAGGTCGACGGCCCGCGCGCGGGCCAGGTCGAGCGTGTCGATGACGACGCGCTCCAGGCTGTCGTGGTCCCAACCACGGGTCGGGTCGCCGGCCACCGCCAACAACACGCTCTGCGGCGCGCACGCGTCGGGGGCGTCGAGGTGGAACGTCACCGCGGTGTCCTGCCGCGCGGACGGCACCACCTCGACCCACTCGTCGACCAGCAACGCCGCGACCGACTTGGGCGGCTGGCCGAGAAAGACCATCGCGATCGTGCCCGCCACGGGTACGGAGGCCCCGCCGGCCCAGTCTCCCGCGGGCAGTTGGGCCAGCCGCAGCGACGTGGCCGCGCCGGAGCTCGCCGCGCCGGCGAGCAGGCGCAGGTCGGCCAGCCGGGCGGCGCCGGCCCGGACCAATGCCGCGCCCTCCAGCCAGGAGCCGAGCGTGCCGTCGTCGACGCCGCCGGAAGCCGCGGCCAGCGAGCCGGCCGACCGCACCGGCGGCACCACCACGAAACCATCGCCGAACAGCGCGACCAGCACCGCGACGGGGTCGCCGGCGGACGCGGCGGCCTTGCCCAGCCGGAGCGCAACCTCCGCGGCCACCCGGCGACACTGCTCGGCCAGCGCGACGGGGTCGTCCGGCGCGCCCGGCGCGGCCCGCTCGATCCGGTAGCCGGTCAGCTCGACCAGCACCGCGCGGACCGCTGCGGGGTCGGCGGGCAGGCCGCTGGCCAGGACCGGGTCGGCCAGGTCGAGGTGCGCGGGCAGGTCGAGCAGCCCTTCGAACGGCGCCCGGAGCCGGTCGAGCGCGTCGGTCAGCGCGGCGACGGCGTCAGTCGCGGCGGAAGCCGTGCCGGTCAGGTCCACGTCGGGGTCGCCGCGCAGCCCGCGCGGTCCGGCCAGGTCGTCGGCGGTGGCCGGCCGGGCACCCGTGACGACGGCCCGCGCCGCGGCGCAGAGCTCCAGGGCCTCGGGGACGCTCAGCACCTCGGCGGTCCAGTCGGCGGCGCGGTCGAGGACCAGGTCGGCCGTCCAGCCGGCGTGGTGTGCCAGCAGCCGTTCCAGTTCGCTGCGGGCGTCGCGGTCGCTGGTGTCGGTGTCGCCGTCGGCCGGCTCCTGCGCGAGGTAGAGCAGGTCCAGCGGGCACAGGCCCAGATCCGCCACCGAGTAGGTGTCGCCCGCGCCGGTGCGCCAGCGGATCGCGTCGGGGCCGGGCAGCAGCGTCGCGACCCAGGCGTTGAGCCGGGGCTGGGCGAGCGAAGCCGGGCGGTCGGCCCACCCGGCCGGTGCCGAGTCCGGCAGCGCCACCAGCAGCCGGTGGGTGACCCCGATGCCGGCCCGAGGCGTACGCAGCACGTCCGGATCAGGCGCGGGCACGTCGCCACCGGCGAGGGCGTCGAGCGCGCCGCCCGCACCCGCCGGGTTCCCGTTGACCAGCTGGTGCACCGACTCGGCCACCAGCAGGTCGCCGAGCGCGTCGACGGACTCCCGCAAAGCCTCGATCAGCCCGTCGAGCGCGGCGCCGTCGGCGCTGGCCCGGGCCGGCAGCGCGATGTCGGCCCCGCTGGGCGTGATGCCCCACGGAAGCTCGGCCCGCAGCAGCGCCAGCCCGTCGACGACATCGGTCGCGCCGAGGTCGGCGACCGGGGTGCCGTCCGGCGCATCGGTGAGCTTGCCGGTGGCCATCGGGTAGAGCTGGCGCAGCGCCGGCAGGTAGCGGCCCAGCCCGGTGTGCAGGGCCCGCTCGAACCGGTAGCCGAGCAGCGCGCCCAGCGGCTGCCCGGTGCGCACGCCGGCGGCCAGGTCGGCCGCGTCGCGTACCCGTTTCGAGGTCAGGTCGATCGCGAGCTTCGGCCCGGTGCCCGGGTCACCCGCGTGTGCCAGGTGGGCGGCGTGCAGCACCGCGGCCGTGGTCGCCTGACCCACCGAGGGCGCGTGCAGGTAGCCCTCGCTGGCCGGGCCGGTGCGCCGCCGCAGGTCGACCACGAAGCCGTAGCCGCCGAGGTGGACGCCCTCGGGACGGGCCGCCCGCAGCGCGCGCAGCCGCTCGGTGGCCACCGCCGTGAGCCAGGCGTCGAGCCGGTAGGCGGACACGTCGAGCGTCTCGGCCAGCGTCCACGCGAGCACGTCGGCCGGCCGGGACGCGAGCCGGGCCAGCGCCGCCCGCAGCTCCGCCAGCTCGACGATCCGCTCGCCGGCGGCGCCGTACCCGCTGAGGTCGATGCCCTGTTCGGCCTGCGCCAGCAGGCCCGCCACGCCTTCCCAGACGAGCCGGCCCTGCCACTGGTGGCCGGCCGGGAACTCGCGCGTGCGCAGGTGCCGCCACGCCGTCCAGGTGAAGGGATTGGACACCGGATCGGCGGTACGCAGGTCGTTGAGGTCGACGAGTTCCGGCTCCAGCAGGGGCACGGTGGCCGGCGGGAGCAACTCGACCCCGGCGTCGGCCCAGGCCTGCATGGTCGCGTGCCGCACCAGCCGGTCGAGCAGCCCGTCGTCGGGCCCGAAGCGCAGCCGCTCCAGCTCGTCGGGCTTGGCGGCCGCGGCGCCGGTCAGCGTCGCCGCCGAGGCGTCGGTGGCCAGCGGCCCGGTGAACTCGGTGGCCACCTCCTCGAACCCGGACCGGCCCAACCGGGGCTTGCCCACCGGCGAGCCGGCGTCCGGCGCGGCCGGGTCGAGCAGGCCCCAGTCGTGCAGCAGCGCGCGGGCCTGTTGCCACAGCCCGGTGTCATAGCGGGCCAGGTCCGGCGTGCGCCCGCTGGCCAGCCACATGTTGGCCAGCAGGACCGGGCCGAGCAGGCCGCGCACCCGCACGCCGCCCGACACCGCGTCGGCCGCGAACAGGTCGAGCAGGTCGTCGGTCGGGTCGGCCTGCCGCCCGATCCGCGGCACGGCGGCGGTCGCATTGGCCCAGTCGGCGCGCGCCCGGGAAAGCAACTCCAGCAGCCCGCCGCCCGGTGCCGCGCCGAGTGAGGCGACGGCGATCGAGGCGGCGCCCGCCTCCGGGTGCCACCACACCGCGCCGCCGTCGTCCGCCAGCGTGAAGACCGAATACCAGGCCCGGCCGTCGGCGCCGGAGACCCAGGCCACCACCTCGCCGGCCGGGGTCAGGGCGATGCTGGCCGTGGCGTCTTCGGTCTTCTCCGGCAGTGGCACCGACCGGGGTTCGGCCCACTCGGCTTCGCCGTCGTCGCGCAGTCGCTGGCCCGTCTGGAGCAGCAACTCGGTGTCGCGCACGTAGGCCAGCACCAGGTCGCCACCGGCGGCCGCGGCGCCGGCGAGCCGGCCGAGGCGCTCACTGTCGGGCACCCGGACCGGCGCGGACCAGTTCTCGACGGCGCCGTCAGCGCTCAGTCCGGTGCCGACGGTGATCAGCGTCGACACCTCGTCGGCGAGGCCCGGCCGGATCGGTCGCCGGCCGACGGTCTGCGCCGCGACGACGAGCGCCGCCGCGGGGGTGAGTGCGACCGTCGCGCGGGCGGCCTTCACCTCGACCGGCCACGCCGGACCCCAGTCTCCGCCGAGCCCGCCGACCCGGTAGGCGACGAGACCGTCCGAGATGGTGAGTGCCACCAGCACCGGGCGCCCGCCGAGCGCGCCCGCCGCCAGATCGAAGCCGGTCACCGGCTTTTCCAGCGGGATCTCGCCGGCGTCGGTCCAGCCCCGGGTCACCGCGCCGGTCGCGTCGAGGTCCCAGCCGATCCGCAGCCGGGCCGGGCCGCCGCGCCTGGCCGGCGGGGTGGCGACGACCAGGTCGGGCCGGTCGGGCCAGGGTCGCCGGTCGGCGAGCGGCAGCACCGGTAGGACGCCGTAGGGCTGGTCGCCGACCCGCAGCGCCGGCAACGGGCCGCGGCCGCGCACGGTGTCGACGACGAACCGCCGCCACCCGCTCAGGTCGGCGCCGGGGCCAAGGATGGACACCTCGGGCAGGAACTCGCGCAGGTAGTAGCCCCAGGTCGCCGGCCAGAGCACGGTGGCCAGGTCGGCCGCGTCGCGCTGGCCCGGGTCGGCGCCGTGCTCGAGCCGGCCGAGCACGAAGCGCTCGTCGGGGCCGGCCGGGTCGGGATCGCGCAGCGGCAGGCCGAGTGCCGCGGCCAGCAGGTCGGCGCCGGAGCCGTCGCCGGGCTCGGCCGTACGCGGACCGAGCGAACTGCCGGCCGCCCGCTCACCGATGGCGTCGCGCCGGTTGGGGCTGCGGAACGCGGGCGTGTTGTTGGTCGGCGTGCCGGCCGGCACCAGATCGAGGCCCGGCCCGTTGAGCCGGGCCGCGTAGAGGTGCGCGTCGAACAGGTCGCGCAGCACGACCGCGCTGTCGTCGGGGGTGTCGCTGCCCCGCACGCCGACCGCGGTGACCAGGTCGACCCGGTCGAGCGGCACCGGCGGGTCGGGCCGCACCACGACCGCCATGCCGACCTTCAGCGCGGCGGCGAGGTCGGTGGTCCAGGGGCCGGCGAGCGGGCCGATCGGCAGCGGACGCGGGATCAGCTCGCCGCGCGACTCGCCGATCCGGCGGCCGTCCCGCCAGAGCCGGACCACCCAGCGGTCCGGCAGTCCACTCACGACAGTCGGCCGGCCGTCGGGGCCACGCGGCTCCGGCAATGGGAGGACGCCAGGGGTGAGCTGACGCGCCACCCACGCCGCACGCGGCGCGGTCAGCCGGGCGGCGAGTTGCGCCCAGGCCGCATCCTCGTTACCGGCCGAACGCTGCTCCCAGTAGTGCGTACCCAGGATGATCTCGGTTTCGGTCAGGGTCGGATCGTGCCCGTCGAGGTGGATGTCGTCGGGGTAGATCCGGCAGACGAGTTCGTCGCCGGGCTGTCCGTCGGTGCGGGCCCGCAGCCGGGTCTCCAGCCGCACTGGCAGCAGCGCGCACGGCACGGTGGGATCGAGCGCGGCCGGCAGCGCGTCGAGGGCGGCGCGGTAGCCGGCCGCATCGGCCGTCGCGCCGCCCAGCGCCGCGGTGAGCGCCTCGGTGAGCTGCGCGACGAGCCGCTGCTGGCGCACCCACGCGGGCCGGTCGGCCGGGCTCAGCGTGGCGAGCAACCGGGTCGCCGCACCGAGGCGGGTGGTCAGGTCGGCGACGGTCGCGGCGGACCGCTCGGCGATCTCGCGGAGGGCGGCCAGGTGCCCGTGGCTGGTCATGGGGTGGGCTCCGGGAGCAGTCGGCGGGCGTGGATGGCGACCCGGTACTGGCGCTGCTCCACGATGGCGGCAACCTGGGCGCTGGTCGTCGTCGCGGTCAGGTGCAGGCCGCGCGGGTCGACGGCCGGGCTGACGGTGACCGGGTCGGTGGCGCCGAGCCGCAGGTGCCCGCTGGCGTCGACGGTCACCGCGGCCCACGACAGGTCGCCCCACGTGCCGGTCGGCGCGGCCGGAGCGTCGACGTCGAGCCCGTAGCGGGGTTCGGTGGGCGGCTCGGCGAACACCACATACCAGCCGGGGTCGGTGTCGGTGCCGCGGGCGGCCGCGACGGTCAGGTCGAAGCCGAGGAACGCGACGTCGGGCGGCAGGGCTCCGCTGAACTCCGGGTGTCGCTCTTCCGCGCCGGCCGCCAGCCGCGGCACGGGCTCGGCGTCGCCGCTCCACTGCGCACGCGCCGCGTAGATCACGGTTCGCGGGTAGCGGCGGAGCAGTTCGCCGCGGATCACCAGGACCAGGCGCGCGCTGTCGGCGCCGGCCGCGCCCGCGGCGCCGAGCGGGTCGCCGACCGTCCACTCCGGAATCGCGGTGATGTCGTCGAGGTCGGCGCCGGTCTTCGGGGGCACGGAGCCGCGCCGGTCCCAGAACCGGCGGAAGTAGGTGCCACGCTGGTCGGTCGGGTAGCCGCGCCAGAGCAGCTCGCGGCCCATCTCGTGGTTGAGCCCGACCAGGAACGCGTGTGTGAACCAGGGGTTGGTGCCGACCAGCGACACGCTGTTGCGCGGCAGGTCGTTGACGCCCGGCAGCAGCAGGCTGGGAGCCAGCTCGGCGACCGTCCGGAACATCGGGGTCGGGAAGTCCGGCGCGGCCAGCACCGGCTCGAGCGGGTCCGCCGGCGCCCAACCGGCGGGCAGGGTGAGCCGGGCCAGGGTCGCGGCGGTGACCGCGGTCCGCGGGTCGAGCCCGGTGCGGGCGGCGCCGGCCAGCCCGGCGACGTCGAGCGGTGGTCGGGGTGGCCGCGGCGCGCACGGGCCGGCGCCGGCGGCGTGGGTGGCCAGGGCCTTGCGCATCGCCTGCAGCACGGGCGTCTGCGCCGGCGGCAGCTTCGCCCACCAGTCCGGCGTCAGCCCGCACAGCGGGGGCAGGTCATCGCGGCCGCGCAGGTCGTCGACGCTGACCATGCCCGGCGGCCGGAGGGCCGGCTCGCCGACCGGTCGGGGCCGGCCCGCGCTGCCGTCGCGCGCGTTGGCCCGGATGATCAGGGCGGCGGTCCGGGGGTGCCGCGCCGCGCGCCGGGCCGCGACCGTGAACAGGGCGGCCGGAACCCGCGACGCCGCGACGTGGGCGGCGATCGTCCGCCGGTCGGCGCCGGACAGCCGGGTGGCGGCCGGGCCGGCGACCGCGAGCAGCGCCGCGTCCGGCAGCGGCACCAAATGGCGGCGCCAGAGCGCGCCGCCGGCCTCCCGGGCGAGCTGGGCCTGGCGCAGCAGTTGGTTGGCGCGCTGGACCGGGCCGACCTGGGCCCAGGCGGCGGCCATGAGTTGCTCCTGCCGCTCCTGGACCACCCGGGTGCCGAGCGCAGCGACCGCGCGGGCCGCCGGCTCGAGCACCAGGCCGGCCAGCCAGGCGGTGGGCCGGCCGGCGTGCCAGCGCCCGTACGCCGGCAGTTCGTCGGCTTCGAGCATGGCCTCGATGGCGTCGGCCACGTCGGCGTCGACCGGGCTGCCGGCCTGGCCGCCGGTGCCGAGCGCGCCCGGCACCCGGACGGTGCCGCCGTCGGGCAGCCCGGGCTGGGCCGGGATCGACAGCGGCAGGCCGGCGAGCGCGGCGGCGTCGGGCTGGTGCAGGCGCAGCCGGGCGGCGAGCTCCTCGAAGTCGCCGGCGGGGCCGGTGGCGAACTCCCACGAGTGATAGACCGGCAGCTCGACCGACTGGTCGGTGGGCAGCCACGCCGGCCGCAGGTCGCCGCCGTCGACCGGCAGCCCGAGGCCGCTCTGCGCGCCCTGCGCGAACGCCGGCACGAGCGCGGCCACGTACGCCGTGTCCGGGTCGAGGCGGCGCGGGCAGAGCAGCCGGGACAGCGTCCGGGCCGCCGGGCCGGTGGTCAGCAGGTCGGTCGCGGCGCCGGCACCGGTGAGCTGGACGTGTGCCCAGGCCCAGCTCTGCGCGAGGTCGGGCAGCTCCGCCGACGGGTCGGTGACCAGCACCGGCGACGGCCGGCGCCCCGACGGATCGAGGGTGGCGGCCGACCGGCGGACGACGACCAGCACCAGCCACGGGCGGAGCTGGCCGAGCGCGTTGGGCGCCGCAGGAGTGAACATCCATGGCAGCTCGGGTGCGTCGAACTCGACCGCGCACAGGTAGTTGGGCTCGAAGTCGGTGGCGCCGGCGGCCGGCTCGGTGCGGATGATCTGGGTGACGTCGAGCCCGGTGACCCGGCCCGGCCCGTAGAGCCGGGCGGCCAGCGTCGCCGACCGGGCCGGGTCGGCGGTGACCCGGGCGGCCAGGTTGAGCGTCGCCTCGCTCGGCACGGCCGGCCCATCCGCCTGGTTGACCAGCGTGCCGGCACCGATCCGCCAGCTCGGCAGGTAGCGGCGGCTCACGGCGCGACCGTCTCGTGCGCGCCGACGACCGGCTGCCGGGACGCCGCGGCTTCGACCACGCTGGCGTAGGTCGCACCGCCGGCCACATAGGACTTCTCGGCGACGGCGATGCCCAGCGACGGCCCGGCGAACCCGGTGTCCCGGGCGCGTCCGGCCGCACCGGCGTGGACGAGCACGTCGAGCACCTCCGCGGTGAACGTGTAGCCGCCGGGCGCCGGCAGCGGGCGCCAGCTCGCCGGGTTGACCACCGCCGTCTCGTAGCCCTCGCCGCCGGTGACCTCACCGGCCGCGACCGGTGCGGCGGCCGGCACCCGGATGCCGGACAGCCCGCTGGGCAGCCGGGGGAACGCCTCGCCGGTCACCCGGGCCTCGTCGGTGAGGTCGAAGAACTGGCCGCAAGGGAACGGATCGCGGACCTGGTCGCCGGTCGCCGCGGCCCCGCCGATGGTGACGGCCAGGCTCAGCGTGCGGGCCTGCGGCGGCACGGCCGCGCCGCCGTAGCGGTCGAGCGGCACGTCCAGCGGCGCGATCCGCTGGCTGACCGCGACCACGCCGAACGGGTGCAGCAGCAGATCGTCCAGTTCGGACTCGTCGGGCTCGCGCAGGGTGACCAGGGTGCCGCCGGCCGGCGGAAGCGCGGCCCGCCAGGCGCCGGGCAGCCCGAGCGCGGCGAGCAGGTCGCCGATCGGGTCGCCGGCTTCGAGGGCCGGTTGCGGACGTTCTTCCCCGATCGTCGCCTCGAACGCGATCCGGTGCTTGCCGAAGAAGTCGAGTTCGGCGTAGCCGGCGGCGGTGAACGGCTCCGGGCCGGTCAGCGTCAGCGCCACGGTCGCGCTCAGCAGCGGGCTGCCGTTGCGCTTGATGACGACGCCGCCGGACAGGTCGACGATGAACGAGAACCGGGGCACCAGATAGACCAGCGCGTCGAAGCCCAGGTAGACCGAGGCGGAGAAGAGGCCCAGGAAACCGAGGTCGGCCTCGACGTAGAGGTCGAGCTTGGCGCCCATCTGCACGCTGGTCGGGGTGGCCGCGAGGTAGGCCTCCAGCCGGATCCGGGGGTTCTCCGAGGTGGCCAGCGCGATCGACACCCGGCGCAGGGTCGGGAACCCGGCCGGCGGGGTGAACCGCGGGTTGAAGCCGCCGCAGGAGAACGCGAACGCGGGCGCGGCGCCGAAGTTGAGCCGGACCGCGAAGTCGCCGGTCAGGGTGAAGATCGCGACCCGCGAGTCGTAGAGGGTGGCGTCGATGGACAGCTCGCTGGCGGCGAAGTCGAGGATGCCGAGCACGTCGACGTGCAGCAGCACGACCGCCGCGTCTTCGGTCGGCAGGGCGGCGGTCAGCCGGCCGAGCAGCGCGATCCGGATCGGTGACGGCAGCTCGATCAGGATGCCCAGCTCGACCTTGATCAGCGGCGGGCTGCCCCAGCCGACGGCCGCCATCAGCCCGATCACGAACTGGCCCTCGACGATCGGGAAGAACGACTCCAGGTCGCGGATCACCTTGGGCGCGTTGGCCACCGGGTCGCGCGGGAAGAGCACCGAGTCGAGACCACGATTGCGTACGCCGTCGCGCATGGCCTGCACGTTCATCGACCGGTTGGCGCCGAGCAGCCCGCCCAGGCCGGTGAGCACGAAGCCGAAGCTGAGCTGGATCGGCGGGAACTCGGCGGTCAGGATGATGACGGCGGAGAAGCCCTGCCGGCCCGAGGGCATCTTCGTGACGATCAACCCGATCGCGGTGATCGACAGGGTGCCCTGGATCGCGAGTTGCAGGATGCCGGCGTAGCGGCCGTTGTCGCTGTCGATCATGAGGTAGCCGCCGCCGACGACCGGGCCGGCGTCGATCACCAGGCCCGCGCCGTTGGGCGGCTTGAACGACAGCGTCGGGCCGTTGGCGTGCAACTCGTCGGCGGTGGGCAGCGGATACTCGACCTTGAGGCCGATGCGTTCGACGGTGGCGACGACCGGGCCGAGCGAGACGGTGGCGGTGGCCGCGACGACCGCGGCGATCCCGGTGGTCTCCAGCCGCAGGGCGACGAAGACCGAGTCGATCAGCAGGATGCCGAACAGGTCCTCGTGGATCGGTATCTCGAACTCGATCCCGCCCGCGCCCTCGAAGTAGAGGCCCCGCTCGGTGGAGAAGCCGACCGTGATGTCGAACGAGAGGATGAACCCCTCGCCGAAGATCTTGCTGATGAACCCGTCGCCGTCACCGGCCTTGAGCACCAGCGCGCCCTTGGCGATCTCCAGCGCGACACCGAAGTCGGCCGGGCCGCTGATCGGCTTGCCGACGTCGAACCGCGCCGTGATCGAGCCGAACTCCAGGTGGGTCGAGCCCGCGGTGCCCAGCGGGATCAGCGGCGCGCCCTGGCGTTCGGCCACCAGGGCCAGCCCGACATCGAGCTCGACACCGTCGAGAATGGACGCCGGCGTGGTGCCCAGCATCGGGGTGGTCAGCCGCGGGTCCTGGCCGCGGCGCAGCACCACGCCGAAGCCGCTGGTGTAGCCGCCCACGGTCAGTTCGGCGCGCAGCGTCGGCGACAGCTCGAAGACGATGGTCGCGTTGGCGTCGAGGTAGGCGGCGACGCCGAAGCCGTCGGCGGTTCCGGCCTGGTCGACGACCGGGTAGACCTCCAGCCCGAGCGGCGAGGGTTCCAGCGGCAGCAGCGGGGCGCGCAGCACCAGCGTGTCGGGCGCGACCGGCACCCGCCCATTGCCGGCCAGCGCGAGGTCGATCGCCGCGCGGGCCCGCTTGTCAACCGAGAGGAGTTCGGCGCGCAACCCGAAGCCGGCCATCAGCAGCCGCAGGTCGCGCACCAGCAGGTCGACGTCTACACCGGACGGTGCCGCCCAGGCGTAGCGCTCGCGCAGGGCGCCGAGCGGGTCGGACAGCACCGTCGGGATGCGGTCCCAGCGCATCGTCCGCCGGGTGAAGGCGGTGACATAGGGCCCGGTGGGCGCTTCGAGCGCCACCTCGATGATGCCCGTGACGACCAGGATGGCGTACGCGGCCGGCAGCCGCCGTTCGAGGAAGCTGACCACCAGGTGGTTGGCCAGCCGCGCCGGGAGTTCGTCGAGCACGTTGGACCCGGTGACAAACGGCGAGTTGAGCGTGCCGGCCGGCAGCCCGGCGGCGAACTGCTGCGCGGCGACCACCGCCTCGACCAGGGCGGCCGTGACCGCCGCGAACTTGCCCAGCCACTCGCTCTCGTCGGCGTCGGGATCGGTGCCGACCAGGTCGATGGCCGCCCCGACCAGGCCCTCGACCGCCGGGGCCAGGCCGCTGAGCAGGGTGAACCCGTCGGGCGGGGCGAAGCCCAGGGCTCGCAGTAGCCGGGCCTCGGCGGCCGGGCTGGTGGTCGCCTCGGCCAGCGGTGCGATGAAGTCGACCGCGAGGATGGTGATCCGGTATTGGTCCATGGCCATGGTGCCGGCGCGCCTCACGGCGTGGCCGGCAGCGCTCCCTTCTGCCGCAGGGATGCCACGTAGCTGCCGGTCGGGTCGTCGACGACCCGCGGCCGGGTGACGAACGCGGTTCCGGTCGGACCGCCGTACAACTGCTGGGTGATGTCGTCGTAGGTCAGTCGCCGGACGCCGCTGCGCCGGTCGGCATCGGTGTGGAACAGCGGCAGGAACACCTCGGTGAACGCGCGGGTGTCGTCGCGGTAGTAGAACCCGAACCGTTCCAACTCGGGCCGGCCCGCGTTGACCGTCTCGCTGCGCTCGAGCGGCAGGTAGGGCGGCGACGACCAGTCGGTCGGGCTGTGTCCCAACTCGACGCCGCGGTAGAGCACGAACGTGTGCGCGTCGAGCGCGGCGGCACCGACCGTGCCCTCGAACGTCATCGTCTGGAACGGTTTCGACATCAGCCGCTCCACCGAGTCGGCCCGGTCGAACTCGACGCCGGGATACTCGTACACCTTGCAGGTCCCGACGATGGGGGCATCGTCGGGTTCGCCGTAGCGGTCGCGCAGCCGGGCGCCGAGGTCGGCCGCGAGACTCAGGTCGGCGAACGGCCCGGTCCACACCGGAGCGGCCGGCGTGGTGAGCTGGCGGCGCAGCACGTTGCGCAGGATGTCGATCAGCGCGTTGGAGTCGACCAGCAGCTTCGTGTCGACGGCGTGCCGCAACGGCTGCTCGCTGACCCCGTGGCCGCTGATGAGCATCGTGTCGCGGCGGGTCACCGGCGCGTCGCAGACGAACGCGTGCTCGCCGCCCCACGGCGTCGGTGCCAGCACGCTGAGGATGTTGCGGTGGATCGGATGGCTCGCGAGGTAGACGTGGTCGCCGATCTGGATCTCGTCGTCGGGCACGAACACCTGCTCGAACAGCGCGGTGTCGGGCCGGGGATCGGTGATGAGGTGGAACGCCGGGCGGCCCGGCGGCACCAGCCGGGACCCGGCCGGGTAGTCGGCACCCAGGTGCGCGATCCGGATCGTGCCGGTGTATTGGCCGTTGGCCCAGCCGACCGACTCGACGACGACCTGCTCCTCCTGGGTCGGGCCGATCAGCATCATGGTGGCCGGTGGTGGCGGGGTGGTCCAGGCGAAGGCCACCGGCACGTCGACGTGGTCACCGGCCGCCGCGGCCGCGACGGTGATCGGGGTGGCGCCCTGCACCAGCGTGTTGTCGACGACCGCCGCGCTGCCGAACGGATGGTCGATGGCCAGGTAGCGCGGCCCCTCGGCGGCCAGCGCGGCGGCCAGGGTGGCCGGTGCCACCGCGGCCTCGACCAGCGCGTCGGTGTGCACCGTCATCGCGGCGCCGGCGCAGTCGAAGACGTTCTCGTCGCCCTCGGGCTGCGCGCCGGCGGTGAACATCGTGGTGACCGCCTGGTCGGGGTTGGCCAGCCCGGCCGCGGTGAGCACGAACGGATAGCGGTTGACCCCGCCCAGTGGCGCGACGGTGACACCCACCCAGGAAGGCAGCGCCGGCGCGTTCGGGTGCTGGCGGAGCAGGTCACCCGCCTCGGGATAGGTGAACTCGCTGCCGTCGTTGACGTTGGCGCGGCACCGGTCGACGGCGAAGATCCGGCGCTTGACGATGAACAGCAGATAGTCGGCACGGTCCTCACGCAGGAGGGCCTTGGGGTGCACGCCGAGCGCGCCGTAAGCCGCCCGCACCGCGAGTTGGCTCAGCGTGAACCGGCGCAGCTCGGGGTCGGGCTCAGCGGCGAGCGCGACGCCGACCTCGGCGGCCAGCGTGCGGGCCAGGCCGAGCGCGGCGAGCAGGTCGGCCCGCTCGTCGGCCGGCGCGGGGCCGGCGCGCAGGTAGGCCAGGCTGCGCCGGGTGAACCAGTGCCGGAGGGCACCGTCGGTCTCGCGCGCGAACAGCTCGGGCCGAGCGGCCAGCTCGTCGACGAGCGGATCCGCCATCTGCGCGCTCCTGATCTCGCCCCGGGAAGAGTTGGGGCACAGCCTGACAGGAGAGCGGTCGCCGTCGATCAAAACTGTCGGGAAGCTGTCCACATCGCGCCATGTCCGCAGTGCGGCAGGCGGAGGTAACACACACGTGAATATCGAGACTCCAGGATGCGTGCAGCGAACCACCGCACGAAGGAGTCTGCATGCTCAGTCGACTGATCGTCGGCGTCCTGGCCGGGGTGGCGGTCACCCCCGCCCTCGCGCACGGCGGCGGCCCGGCACCAGAAAGCCCAGCCGTGGCCGCGCGCATCACTTTGGTCACCGGCGACACCGTGGAGCTGACCCCGGCCCAGGCCGGCCGCTACGCCGCCACGGTCGATCCCGCACCCGGCCGCGAGCGCATCACCTTCCACACCCTGGAAGTCGACGGCGGGCTGCGCGTCGTGCCCAGCGACGCGGTCCCGCTGATCGCGGCCGGCCGGCTCGACACCGACCTGTTCGACGTGCAGCGGCTGATCGCCGACGGCTACGGCGACGCCACGTCGCCGACCCTGCCCCTGATCGTCCGGGGCGGCACCGGTGCCGCGCAACGCGGAGCCCAGGCGTTGTCGAGCATCAACGCCACCGCTGTCGCACCGGCCAAGGACGCGCTCGCCGACTTCTGGCGCGGGCAAACGGGCGCCCGGTTGGCCTCGCCGAGCACGATCTTCCTCGACGGCAAGGTGCGGGCGACGCTGGACCGCAGCGCCGCCCAGATCGGTGCGCCGCAAGCCTGGCAGCGCGGGCTCGACGGGCACGGCGTGAAGGTCGCGGTGCTCGACACCGGCATCGACGCGACCCACCCCGACCTGGCCGGCAAGGTGGTGGAGGCGCGCAACTTCAGCACCAGCGCCGACACCGTCGACCACTTCGGGCACGGCACCCACGTCGCGGCCACCATCGCCGGCACCGGCCAGGCGTCGGGCGGCAGCCGCAAGGGCATCGCCTATGGCGCCGACCTGCTCGTCGGCAAGGTGCTCGGCGACGACGGCGTCGGCTTCGAGTCGCAGATCATCGAGGGCATGCAGTGGGCCGCGGGCAGCGGCGCCAAGGTGGTCAACATGAGCCTCGGCGGTGACCCGACCGACGGCCTCGACCCGATGAGCCTGGCCGTCGACGAGTTGAGCCGGCAGAGCGGCACCCTGTTCGTCGTCGCGGCCGGCAACGCGGGCGGCACCGCCACGGTCGGCTCACCGGGTGCCGCGCGCGAGGCGCTGACCGTCGGCGCCGTCGACCGCGCGGACCAGCTCGCCGACTTCTCCAGCCGGGGCCCGCGCCTCGGCGACCAGGGCCTCAAGCCGGAGCTCACCGCTCCGGGCGTCGACATCGTCGCGGCCCGCGCCGCCGGCACGACGATGGGCAACCCGGTCGACACCTACTACACCGCCGCTTCCGGCACGTCGATGGCGACGCCGCACGTGGCCGGCGCGGCCGCGATCCTCGCGCAGGAACATCCGGACTGGACCGGCGCGGCGCTGAAGAACGCCCTGGTCAGCACCGCACAGACCACCCCCAACCTGCCGGTGTACGCGCAGGGAGCGGGACGCGTCGACGTCGCCCGGGCCACCGGGCAGGAGGTCACCGGCACCGGTGTCGCCGACTTCGGCCTGCACACGGTCGGCGGACCGACCGATGGCACCCGGACGGTCGCCTACACCAACGGCGGCAACAGCCCGGTGAGCCTGGCGCTGACCGCACCGGCCGCGGTGAAGCTGAGCGCCGCCGCCGTCATCGTGCCGGCGCACGGCACCGCCACGGTGGACGCGACCGTCGACTTCGAGACGCTTCCGCTGGGCACGCTCAGTGGCTGGATCACCGCGACCGCGACCGGCGGTGTCCGGGTGACCACCGCCGTCGGCGCCGTCAAGGACGGTCCCGTGCATCGCGTCACCGTGCGCGCCCTCGACCGCACCGGCAAGCCGACCGCGGTCCCGGTGTTGACCCTGATGGGCGACGACGCCCGCTCCGACGTGCTGGGCTGGGTGCCCGACGGCGGCGCCACCTACGAGGTGCACGAGGGCACCTACCTGCTGCACGCGCTGATCGAAGACGGCGCCCGCAGCGACGAGCAGGCGACGCTGACCGCGATCCCGGAGCTCAAGGTCGACCGCGACGTCGAGGTGCTGGTCGACGCCCGCAAGGGCACGCCGATCCGGATCGAGACACCCAGGCCGGCCGAGCAGCGGGCGGTGCTGAGTTACTACGTGCACCGGGTCACCGGCAGCGGCCGCGACATCGCGCACGGCGTCATGCACTTCAGCAACGTCAGGCAGGTCAACGTGGCGCCGACGAAACCGGTCCGCGCGGGCAGCTTCGAGTTCTCGTCACGCTGGCAACTGGTGGCACCGATGGTGCGGGCGAGCGTGGGTGGGCCGGTCGACCTCAACCTGATGGGCAACTCGCCGGCGTGGGCCGGCACCCGGACGTTCGCGCTGGCGAAATCGGGCGACCGCGACGTGCGGGGCAAGGCCGTGCTGATCCCGCCGGACGACCAGGACGAGCTCGTCAAGATCGACGCGGCGGCCCGGGCCGGTGCGGCGGTGGCGCTGGTCGTGCGGCCGCCGGACTTCTCGACCTGGACCTCGTGGAGCCCCGACGGAGAGCGGCTGCCGGTCGTCTCCCTGGTGCTCGACGAAGCGACCGCCGACACGATCGCCCGCCGGGCCAACCGCACCCTGTCGCTGACGCTGACCACGTCGAGCCCATACCTCTACGACGTCATCCAGGTGTCCCCCGGGCGGATCCCCGAGTCGATCGTCCACAAGGTGACGCCGGCCAACAGCATGCGGATCACGTCGAGCTACGCCGACAACGGCGGTTTCGACTGGGTACGCGAGCAGCGGTTCGGCTGGCGGCCGTGGCAGACCTACGCCTGGAACGACGTCTCCCGGGATGTGCGGACCCCCTCGGTGCGCGAGGAGTGGGTGTCGGCCGGCGACTCGCTGTGGCAGCACTACGTGGCCGACGACTACCCGTGGCTGTTCGGCCCGCTGGCCAGCGGCTTCCGCGAGGCACCGCGCAGCTACCGGGCCGGGCACTCGGCGACCACCTGGGCGGCGCCGGTGGTGCGGCCCACCGACCTCGGGTCCAACCGCACCGGCGACGTGCTGCACCTGCGGGTGCCGGCGCTGGTCGACCACGACGGCCACTACGCGCACATCGCGACCGACCAGGTCGACGCGACGCTGTGGCGAAACGGCGGGGTCGTGGCGGAGTTGCCCGACGGGTGGCAGGACGTCACCACCACCCCGGGCGACGCGGCCTACCGGCTGCGGGTCACCACCGCGCACGGTGGGGAGGACTGGACGCTGGGCACCCGCACCGCGACCGAATGGACGTTCCGGTCGGGCAAGGCCGGCGACCTGCCCTTGTTGACTGTGGACTATGACGTACGCGAAAAGGGTGTGGCACTGCGTTTCCCCACGGCATTGCGCACGCTGCGCGTCGATGTGTCCACTGACGACGGTGTGCGCTGGCGGCAGGCGACGGTGCGCGACGGCACCGCGCTCGTGTCGCGGGGCCGCACGCCGGTGTCGCTGCGGGTCCGGGCCACCGACCGGGCCGGCAACACGGTCGACCAGACGGTCATCCGCGCCTACGGGCGAGACTGACCGAGCCGGTCCGCCGGGGCGGTGATCCAGCCCCGGCGGGCCGCCTGGAACGCCAGACCCGTGCGGGTGTCGACGCCGGCCAGCACCATCAGCCGGTCGAGCCGGCGCTGCACGGTCCGCTTGCTCACCTGGAGGTGCGTCGCGATCGACTTGTCCGGCAGGCCGGAGACCACCAGGGAGAGCAGCAACGTGTCGGGCTCGGTCAACTCGGTGTGCCGGCCGTCGGCGCGCAGTGGGGTGGCCCGCTCCCAGAAGCTCTCGAAGAGCGCCACCAGGGCGTCCAGCAACTCGCTCGACCGGATCAGCGCCGCGGTCGGCTCGCCGACGTCGCGCGACTCGTCGGGCACCAGCGGGCAGATCGCCAGCGTGCGGTCGGCGATCGCCAGCCGCACCGGCAGGGTCGGCAGGGTGCGCGCCTCCTCGCCGGCCGCGGTCGAGTCGAGGATGCTGGCCAACTCACCCGGCTTCTCCAGCAGCGCGCGCTCGTAGATGGCCCGGTAGCGGACCCCGCGGCCGAGAGCCGACTCCTCCTCGGTGTTGTCCGGGCCGGCCATGGCGAGCGGGTTGGCCCGGCAGAACCAGAGGATCTCCCCCTTGGCCGTGTCCTGCATCTCGCGGAGCCGGGTACGCAGGGCCTCCCGGCCCACGATCACCTCGACCAGGCGGTCGGCGTCGCGGCGCCGGCTGTGCCGGCGGAAGTCCTCGCCGAGCGCGGCGACCGTCCGCCGGGCGTCGTCGAGCACCTCCTGGCGGCGCAGCAGGGCGTCACCGAACGCGACGTCGGGCGCCAGCGGGCGGAACACCGGGCCGGCGCTGGCCAGCCCCTTCGACCGCAGCGCGTCGAGCAGCCCGGCCGCGGCGCTCGCGGACAGGTCCGACGAGGCCGCGAGGTCTTCGGCTGCGGCCGCGCCGAGCCTCACCAGCAGCCGGTAGGCGTCCTGCTCCGCCGCCGAGAGCAGGTCAAGATCCCCATTCACAGCGGAAACTGTACGAATGCTGAGCGCCGGGTCAAGCCTCGGCTGTGAGGAAGCGCACGCGGTGGATTAACCCATCAAGACAGTAGGTTAAGTCGAGTTGATATTCCTGCGACCGGTAAGGCATCACCCCGTGCCCAGCTCCTCCGCTCCCCCCGCGGCCGTCGACCGCGCCCGCGCGTCCTGGCCGCAATGGCGGACCGCCCGGCTGTCCCGGGTCACCGGGCCGATGGGCAACCTCGCCCTGGTCGAGACGATCTGGGGCGCCCGCGTCGAGGACCACCCGGGCAGCGTGCCGATCGAGCGGCGTGACCAGCGCACCGGCGCGGTCGACCACGGCGTGCGGCGGTTCGACGCCGACTCGCCCGCCAACCGGCACTTCACCGGCATCGACGCCTACCCGTTCGACCCGGCCTGGGTGATCGAGGCGCGGTTCGTGCCGCAGGACCCGCCGCGTCTGGTGGCGTTCGAGCACCTGCGCGACAACGGCGCTACCCGCGACCTCGCCGTGCCGGGCGACATCCTGTTCTCCCTCCACGGCGTCGACTACGCGTTCGACGCCTTCGACGACGACGGAACGCTGCTGCTCGTCTTCGGCGACCACACCAACGGCGTCGAGACCTACGGCGCCGGCCGGTTCCTCTTCGTGCCGCGGGCGCCCGGCGACGACCGGGTCGTGCTCGACTTCAACCGGGCCTTCGTGCCGCCGTGCGGGTTCTCCGGGCAATACAACTGTCCGATGCCGCCGCGGCAGAACCGCTTCGGCCTGGCTGTCAAAGCCGGCGAGAAGCTGCCTGTCTTCCGCGACGGCTTCCAGGTGCACTGAGCCCGCTCCCCCCTTGATCCGGAGACCTACATCGTGAAGAAGCAAAGAATCGCGCTGCTCGGCGCCACCCTCGCGGCCGCCGTGGCGCTGGCCGCCTGCGGCTCCAGCGGTGGCTCCTCGGCCGGCACGCCCGCTAACGCCGCCGACGCGAACGCCGTCGTCCAGGTCGGCTCGCTCTACGAGCCGCAGAACCTCGACAACACCGGCGGTGGTGGCCAGGGCGTCACCGAGGCGTTCAACGGCAACGTCTACGAGGGCCTCTACCGGCTGACCGACGACGGCAAGGTCGAGCCGCTGCTCGCCACCGGCAACACGGTCAGCGCCGACGGCCTCACCTACACGTTCACCCTGCGCGACGGCGTCAAGTTCCACTCCGGCAAGGCGCTGACGTCGGCCGACGTGAAGTACAGCATCGAGAAGGTGCTCGCGCCCGACTCGAAGTCGGCCCGCAAGAGCAGCTTCCCGGAGATCAAGCAGATCACCACGCCGGACCCGAAGACGGTCACCGTCACGCTGGCGACCCGGTCGATCTCGTTCGTCTACAACCTCAGCTACGTCTGGATCATCAACGACCAGTCCGGCAGCATCGCGTCCAAAGAGGACGGCACCGGGCCCTACCAGCTCGACTCGTGGAAGCGCGGCTCGACGCTGACGCTGAAGAAGTTCGCCGACTACTGGGGCACCCCGGCCACCAACGGCGGCGTGGTGTTCCACTACTTCACCGACGGCAGCGCGCTCGACAACGCCCTGCTCACCAACGCGGTCGACGTGGTCACCAGCGAGCAGAACCCGGACGCGCTCCCGCAGTTCAGCGACAACCCGGCCTACAAGGTCAACGACGGGAAGTCGACGACCAAGCTGCTGCTCGCGTTCAACGACCGGGTCGCGCCGTTCAACAACACCCAGGTGCGCAAGGCGATCAGCTCGGCGATCGACAACAAGAAGCTGCTCCAGTCGATCTGGGGTGACCACGGCACGCTGATCGGGTCGATGGTGCCGCCGACCGACCCGTGGTACACCGACCTGACCGGCGTCAACCCGTACAATGTAGACACTGCCAAGCAGTTGCTCACGCAGGCGGGCTACCCCAACGGTTTCAGCTTCACGCTCGACACGCCCAACTACGACCCGCACCCGACGGTGGCGACGTTCGTGAAGTCGGAGCTGGCCAAGGTCGGCATCACGGTCAACATCAACGTGATCACCTCTGACCAGTGGTACACGAAGGTCTACCAGAACAAGGACTTCCAGGCCACGCTCCAGGAGCACGTCAACGACCGGGACATTGTCTGGTACGGCGACCCCACCTTCTACTGGGGATACAACAACCCGCAGGTGACCGACTGGGTCAAGCAGGCCGAGCAGGCGCCGACCGAGGAGCAGCAGACCGAGCTGCTCAAGAAGGTCAACCAGCAGATCGCGCAGGACGCGGCGAGCGACTGGCTCTACCTCTACCCGCAGATCGTGGTCGCCTCGACGAAGATCTCCGGTTACCCGGTCAACGGGCTCAACTCGCAGTTCTTCGCCTACGGCATCAAGAAGGGATGACCCGATATCTGGTGCGGCGGGCGGCACTGCTCGCCGGCACCCTGGTCCTCGCCAGCGTCGTGCTGTTCCTGCTGCTGCGCCTGCTGCCGGGTGACCCGGCCAACGCGCTGCTGTCGGTCGGCGCGACGCCCGACCAGGTCGCCGCCGCCCGCCACCAGATCGGCACAGACCGGCCGCTGCCCGCCCAGTTCGTGCACTGGATCGGGCAGCTCGCCACGCTGCACTTCGGCAACTCGTTCGTCAGCTCGCTGCCGGTCGGCCCCGAGATCGTCAGCCGGCTCTCGGTGACCGTGCCGCTGACGCTGGCCGCGTTCGTGCTGGCGGTGGTCATCGCGGTGCCGGTCGGCTTCCTGGCCGCGCACAAGTCACACACCTGGTACGGCGGGCTCGTCGGGGTGGTGTCGCAGCTCGGCATCGCCGTACCCGCGTTCTGGCTGGGTCTGATCCTGGTCTGGATCTTCGCGTTGCGGCTGCGGACGCTGCCAGCCGGCGGCTTCCCACCCGACGGCTGGTCGACACCTGGCGACGCGATCCGCGCGCTGATCCTGCCGGTGGTCACCGTCGCGCTGGTGATGGCCGCGTCGCTGATCCGCTACGTCCGGTCGGCCACGCTCGACGTGCTCGGCAGCGACCACCTGCGCACCGCGCGCGCCCTCGGCTCGTCGTTCCTCGGCGCGATGTGGCGGCACGGGCTGCGCAACGCGGCCGTCCCGGTGGTCTCGGTGCTCGGCATCGAGTTGGCCACCACGTTCCTCGGCGCGGTCGTCATCGAGAGCGTGTTCGCGCTGCCGGGCCTGGGCAGCATGCTGGTCCGCGGCATCGCACAACACGACTACCCGGTGATCCAGGGCGTGCTGTTCGTCAGCACGTTCGCGGTGCTGGTGGTCGGCTTCCTCAGCGATGTCGCGCAGCGGCTGATCGACCCGCGCCTGCGCGTTTCGGGAGCCCGCCGATGAGGCGCCGCGTCTTCCTGATCGCCGGCCTCGTCCTCGTGGCGCTGGTGCTGGCCATCGCGCTGGTCTCGCTCTTCTGGACGCCCTACCCGGCGGCCGACACGACCGGCGGCCGGCTCGACGGCCCGGGCCTGCACCACCTGCTCGGCACCGACAAGCTCGGCCGCGACCTGCTCACCCGGCTGATGATCGGCGCCCGGATCGCCCTCGCGGTCGGCGCCGGCGCGGTGGCTCTCGGCGCGGTCATCGGCGGCCTGGCCGGGCTGCTGGCCGGCTTCGCGAGCCGCTGGGTCGACGACGCCCTCGCGGCGCTGCTCGACATCCTGATCGCGTTCCCGACCCTGCTGCTGGCGATGCTCGTGGTCGCCGCCCGCGGCGCGTCGCTCGGCTCCGCGATCGTGGCGATCGGCCTGGCGATGTCGGCCATCGTCGCCCGGCTGACCCGCATCCTGGTCAAGCGGGTGCTGGCGATGGACTACGTGACCGCGGCCCGCACCTCCGGGGTGAGCTGGCCGCGCATCGTCACCGCCCACGTGCTGCCCAACATCTGGCCGACGCTGGCGGTCAACCTGGCGCTCCAGTTCGGCCTGGCCGTCCTGGCCGAGGCGAGCCTGTCCTACCTCGGCCTCGGCCCGCCGCCACCGAACGCGTCCTGGGGCCGGCTGCTCCAGGAGGCCCAGTCGACGGTCCTCACCGCGCCGGTGGGCGCGATCGCACCCGGCGTGCTGCTGGTCGTCCTGGTGGTCGGCGTCAACCTGGTCGCCGACGGGCTGCGCGACGTCGCCGACCCGACCCGCCGGAGGCAGCGATGAGCCTGCTGGAGGTGGCCGGCCTGACCGTGACCACTCGGGACGGGCGGGTCCTGGTCTCCGATCTCTCGTTCGGTCTTGCGCCCGGCGGGCGGCTCGGGTTGATCGGCGAGTCGGGCTCGGGAAAGTCCCTGACGGCGCTGGCGGTGACCGGCCTGCTGCCCCCGGGCCTGACCGCGACCGGCAACGTCGTACTCGACGGCACGCCGGTGATCGGCGCTCCGGACCGTCTTCTGGACGGAGTCCGCGGCCGCGCCGCGGCGATCGTCTTCCAGGAGCCGTCGACCGCGCTGGACCCGCTGATGCGGCTGGGCCGGCAGATCGCCCTCCCCCTGCGCCGTCATCAGGGATTGCGCGGCGCGGCGCTACGTGATGCCGTGGCTTCCGCTCTGGCCGAGGTGTCGTTGCCGGAGCGGGTGGCGAGGGCCTACCCGCACGAGGTCTCCGGCGGCCAACGCCAGCGCGCGGCGATCGCGATGGCCCTGGCCTGCCGGCCGGCGCTGCTGATCGCCGACGAGCCGACCACCGCGCTCGATGTCACGGTGCAGGCCGAGGTGCTGGCACTGCTCGACCGGTTGGTGGCAGCGCACAACATGGCGCTCCTGTTCATCAGCCACGACCTGGCCGTGGTCGGCAAGGTCACCGAAGAGGTCGTGGTCCTCTCAGCGGGGCGCGCGGTCCGTTCCGGCCCGCTTCGCGACCTGCTGGCCGAGCCCGGAGACGGCTACGCGGCCGGGCTGGTCGCCAGCGCCCGCCGGCTCGACGCCGCCCTCGGCGACGCCGGCCGCGGCGACGCGACTCTGGGCGTCGCGGGGCTGGGCGACGCGGCCCTGGGCGACGCTGGCTCCCGCGACGCGGACCTGCGCGACGCGGCCCTGGGCGACGCTGGCTCCCGCGACGCCGACCTCCGCGACGCGGCTCTGGGCGACGCTGGCTCCCGCGACGCGGACCTCCGCGACACGGCCCTGGGCGACGCTGGCTCCCGCGACGCGGACCTGGGCGACGCTGGCTCCCGCGACGCGGACCTGGGCGACGCTGGCTCCCGCGACGCGGACCTGGGCGACGCTGGCTCCCGCGACGCGGACCTGGGCGACGCTGGCTCCCGCGACGCGGACCTGGGCGACGCCGGACATCGCGACGCGACCGGAGGTGCGGCGTGATTCTTGAAGCCCGCGATGTCGGCTTCCGGTACCCCGGCGGGGCCGAGGTGCTCAGCGGTGTCTCGTTCGGGGTGACGCCGGGTCGGAGCATGGCGCTCGTCGGCGAGTCGGCGGCCGGCAAGACCACGCTGTTGCGGTTGCTGCTCGGCCTCCGCCGGCCGACCTCCGGCGCCGTGCTGTTCCAGGGGCGGCCGCTGCCGACCACCCATCGGGCCGCCCGGCCGTTTCGACAGCATGTGCAGACGGTATTCCAGGACCCGTACTCCTCATTGGACCCACGTCAGCGGGTAGGCCGGATCGTGGCGGAGCCGTTGCGGGCCCTCGGTTTCGCCGACCACGCACCGCGGGTGGCGGCCGCCCTCGACGCGGTCGGCCTGCCGGCGGACACCGCCGACCGGTATCCCGACGAGTTCTCCGGTGGGCAGCGCCAGCGGATCGCGATCGCCCGTGCGATCGCGGTCGAGCCGACAGTGTTGCTCGCCGACGAGCCGGTCAGCGCCCTCGACGTGAGCACCAAGGTGCGGATCATCGACCTGCTGGCCGAGTTGCGCGCGACCCGCGGCCTGACGCTGGTGATGGTCTCCCACGACCTGGCGGTGGTGGCCAGCCTCTGCGACGAG
Organism: Asanoa ferruginea; assembly: GCF_003387075.1. Taxonomy (NCBI): domain Bacteria; kingdom Bacillati; phylum Actinomycetota; class Actinomycetes; order Micromonosporales; family Micromonosporaceae; genus Asanoa; species Asanoa ferruginea. The sequence goes on along the minus strand of NZ_QUMQ01000001.1, from coordinate 6,349,567 downwards.
ACCGTAGTGCTCGAACACGGCCGGGTCGTCGAGCAAGGCCCAACCGGCGAGGTGCTGGGCAACCCACGCGAGCCCTACACCCGCCGCCTGATCGCCAGCATCCCCCGGCTGCCGGGGGTCGAACCACCACCGGCAACGGTCCAGACCGGGTAGGTGCCCTTCAGGGCTTACATGTTTTGGCATGTGCGTACATGCCGAAACATGTAAGCCCGAACAGACACCACCTCGCCTGGCCCTTCAACGGCGTCATGGCCGAGCGGCGCCACTGTCGGCGTTCCTGTCCGGCGACGACCCGGCGGCCAAGGACGTCGTCGCCGACCTGGGCTGGCCGCGGGACTGGATCATCGACCTCGGCGGCCTGGCGACCGCCAAGTGGCCGGAGAGCTTCGTGCTGCTGGTCCGGCCGCTCGTCGCGGCGCTCGGGCCCGTGCCGTTCGGCCTCGCGGTCGCGCGCGCTAGGAATAGTGCTGTAGCCGCGGCCACAGCGTGGCCCACGAGTCGACCGGGTCGCGGCAGACGCGGATGTCGTTGTCCTGTTCCTCGTTGGGGATGTCGACGCCGTTGTCGAGGTCGCGGGCGACCTGGCACGAGGCGAACAACGCGCTCAGCGAGTCGCCGAAGCCGACCGCGATCACCACGGTCGCGTCGTCGGCCGGGCGGCCGCGATACCACAGCTCGTTGTGTCCGCTGTAGACAGCCGGCAGGTCGACGCCGTAGCGGTCGAGCGCGCCGGCCTCGCCGTAGTTGGCGGTCAGGATCACCGTGTGCGCGTGATCGGCGGACGGCAGCGAGGTGTATACCGACGTGATCTGCTGAACGTAGACCGGCCAGCCGATCTGGTCGCTGGTGCCCTGGTTGATGTCGGCGATCGGTGTCTTCGCCAGCGCCGACACCGGCATCAGCGGCAGCGCGACCAACGCCGCCACTGCCAGGTTGAGGACGACCGCAGCGCCGAGCAGCACCCGGCGCCCGCTGCGGGCGGCGGCCCAGCGCACCGCCGACGGGCAGCCCGCCGCGAACAGCGCCAGCATCAGGCCCAGCGGGTAGTAGGGCTGGCCGCCGGTCACCAGCACCAGCACGCAGATCACCGGGTAGGCGAGCGCGATCGCGCGCAACTCCCGGGTGCGCCACAACCGCACGAAGCCGGCCACCCAGATCGGCACGACGAAGATCCCGAGCATGACGAGCTGGAAGGGTACGAACAGCGTGCGCGAGTCGGCGCCCTTGTCTTCGCGGATCGCGTTGGCCATCTTGAGCTGCGGCCAGTCGTGGGTGATCTGGTAGATCACGTTGGGTGCGCCGACGACCAGGGCGACCGCCACGCCCGCCCACAGCCATCGCGACGCCAGCACCCGGCGTGGGCCGACCGCGAGCAGCGACACGCCGATCGCGATCAGCGTCAGCACCACCAACTGCTTGTTGTAGAGGCCGATCCCGACGCCGAGGCCGGCCGCCAGCCACCACCGTGGATTGCCCTGCAACGCCCGGACCACGAACAGCAGGACCGCCGCCAGCACCACCATGTCGACCGTCGCGGTGAGCAGCACGTGCCCGAAGACCAGCGGGAAGGCACCCGCGGCGCCCAGCGCGGCGAGCAGTTGTGCGGCGCGGCCGCCGCCGAGTTCGCGGGCCAGCAGCGCGGTCAGGATCGCGGTCGCGACGACGGCCAGCGATCCCGGGATCCGCAGCGCCCAGAGGTGATCTCCGAAGACCGACGTCATCAGCCGGGCCAGCAGCGGCGTGAGCGGCGGCTGGTCGACATATCCCCAGGCCGGATGCTCGCCCAGGAGCCGGAAGTAGAGCTCGTCGCGGTGATAGCCGTAACTGTTGCTGCCGGCCGCGACCGCCACGCCCAGCAGCACAGCGACCGCACCCACCGGACCCCACGCCATGACCGGCCGGTCTGACGCCGTTGTGCCGTCCCCCGCATGATCCACGACTAGGAACCGTAGCCCTGTCGGTGGAGCCGTGGGAACCCTAAAACGACGGCGATGCGACGGAGCCACGCTCGTGCAGGCGCATCGGGATCCGCTCGACGACCGGCTTCTCCGGCGGCGCCAGCAGCAACTCGACGGCCCGCCGGCCGAGTTCGGCGTGTGGCAGCGCCACGCTGGTCAATGCCGGCCGCAGCCAGGCCGCGAGGTCGGAGTCGTCGAACGACACCACCGACAGGTCGTCGGGCACCCGCCGGCCCGCCTCCTGCGCCGCCTGGTAGGCGCCGAGCGCGATCCGGTCGTTGAGACAGATCAGGCCGGTCACCGCCGGCTCACCGGCGAGAAAGTCCCGGACCGCGGCGTACGCCGGTTCCGGCCACCAGTCACACTCGACGGTCGCGGCCAGCGTGACGCCCGCGTCGCGGATTCCGGCCAGCCGCTCCACCGCGGCCCAGACGTCGGGCGCGGGCGTGCCGATCAGCGCGATCCGCTCGTGCCCCAGCGCGGTCAGCGCCCGGGCCGCGCTCGCGCCGGCCGCCCGCTCGTCGGGCACCACCGCGGAGCCGGTCGACCGGCCGCGCGGCAGGCAGTTGAGGAAGACGAACGGGTGTCCGCGCAGCACGGCGGGCGTCCGGGTCACCCGGGTGTAGGTCGACGCGTAGATGAACCCGTCGACACCCCGGTCGAGCATGTCGCGGACGACGCGGTCCTCGACGCCTCTGGCGCCCTCGGTCTCGCCGAGGAACAGCAACTGGTCGTGCCGCAGTGCCGCGTTGACGGCGCCGCGCACGATCTCGCCGGCGAACGGCTCGGTGGCGACCGTGTCGGAGATCAGGCCGATCGTGTGGGTGGTGCGGGTGCGCAGGCCGCGGGCCATCAGGTTGGGGCGGTAGCTCAGCTCGCGGGCCGCGCGCAGCACCCGCTGCTCGGCGTCGACGGAGATCCGCATGTCGCGCCGTCCGGTCAGGACGAACGAGGCGGTGGTCCGGGACACGCCGGCATGCCGGGCGACGTCGAGAAGCGTGACACGCGTTGCCATACCCAACAGGTTCGCGGATCTTGTCGCCGCTGGCAAACCCATCCTTGACACCCGGTGAACATCGAGCGCATGCTCCACGCTAAATCGAGTTAGCACGATGCTTCCGGACCGTCCCCAACCCGGAGGAGCGGCAACTATGCACAGCACACGGCTATCCGCGCTGTCCGCAGTCGCGGCGCTGCTGCTCGCCGGTTGCGCGAGCGACGCCGGCGCCGACGCGGGCACCCGACCGAGCCTGCTGATCTGGACCGGCGGCGGCGCGGGCGGCGAGGCGACCCAGGCGCTCGGTGCCCGCTTCGGCGAGGAGAACGGCGTCGACGTCAAAGTCCAGATCATCCCCGAAGACCTGCAGACCCAGTTCGTCACGGCGTCGCAGGCCGGCCGGGCACCCGACGTTGTGATGGGCGCACACGACTGGATCGGCAACCTGGTGCAGAACGCGACCATCGATCCGTTGCAGATGACCGACGACACCAAGGCCGGCTATCAGGACCTGGCGATCAAGGCGGTCACCTTCAATGGGCAGGTCTACGGGATGCCCTTCACGATGAACAACATCGTGCTGTTCCGCAACACCGCGCTGGTTCCGGACGCGCCAACGTCCATCGAGGACCTGGTGGCCAAGGGCAAGGCGCTCAAGGCGGCGGGCAAGGTCGACGAGATCCTCGCGCTGCCGATCGGGCCGACCGGCGATCCTTACCACATCAACCCGCTGTTCACCTCGGGCGGCGGCTACATCTTCGGCACCAAGGACAGCGGCGACTTCGACCCGAGCGACCTCGGCGTGGCCAAACCCGGCGCGACCGCGGCGTACGCGAAAATCCGTGCCCTGGGTGAAGGCGGCTCCGGTGCGCTCAAACGGTCGATCACCGCCGACAACATCCTGAGCCTGTTCTCCACCGGCAAAGCGCCTTTCATGATCTCCGGCCCGTGGCAGTTGCCGGAGCTCAAGAAGACCAGCGTCAAATACGACATCTCTCCGGTGCCACCGTTCGCGGGCGGCCAGCCGGCGCGGCCGTTCATCACGGTCGACGCGGCCTACGTCGCGAGCCGCGGCACCAACAAGGCGCTGGCGCAGGAGTTCGTCACCAACTTCTGGTCGCGGCCCGACGTCGGCACCTCGCTCTACGCCGCCACGTCGAGCGTCCCGGCGCTCAAGGAGGCACTGGCGACCGTCCGCAAGGACGACGCGCTGGTCGGCAAGGTCGCCGATGCCGGCGTCGAGTTCGGCCAGATCATGCCCAGCATCCCGGCGATGGCCGTGGTCTGGGACCCGTTGGGCAAGGCCGAGGCCGCCGTGGTCGGTGGCGCCGACCCGGGCTCGACCATCACGGCGGCCGCGTCCGCCATCCAGGCCCAGATCAAGTAGAGGGGGTCTCCGGTGGCCCGCACCGACGTTCCCGTCCGCACGACGACGCCCCCGAAACCGAGGCTCGGCCTCGGCGCCGACGGCACCGCGTCACCACTCGGCCTGATCATCAAGATTGGCGTGCTCGGCGTGGTCGCCGCGATCGCCGTCTGGGCCGCGTTCCCACTGATCGCGACCGGCAACTGGATCGGCCTGATCATCCTGGTCGCGGTCAGCGCGCTGATCTTCTACGTCTACCTGTCGCCGCGGGTGATCCCCGCCAAATATCTGATACCTGGCACTCTGTTTCTGATCGTGTTTCAGGTGCTGCCGGTGCTGTTCACGCTCTCCACGGCGTTCACCAACTTCGGCGACGGCCACCGCGGCAGCAAAGACGAGGCGATCGCGGCCGTCGAAGGCGCGTCCGTGCAGCAGGTGCCGGGCTCGACCGTCTACACGCTGACCCTGGCGACCGACGGTGACCCGGCGACCGGCGACATCGTCTTCCTGCTCACCGACCCGGCGACCAAGGCCGCGTTCGTCGGCACGGCCGACGGCCTCGAACCCCTGGCCAACGCGCAGCAGTCGGCCGACGGCAAGGTGACCTCAGCCGGCGGCTACGAGGTGCTCGACATCGGCCAGATCAGTGCGCGCTCGGCCGACATCGTCGAGTTCAGCGTGCCGACCGCCAAGGGCGCGATCAAGAACCAGGGCCTTTCCAGGGCATTCGAGGGTACGCCGCAGCAGGCGTACAACAATGATTGTGATTGCATCACCGACCGCACCACCGGTCAGACCTGGACCGCCAACGGCGACGACGGCGTGTTCGTCGACGGGCAGGGCCAGGCGCTGGCGCAGGGTTGGAAGGTCAACGTCGGGTTCCGCAACTTCGCCGAGGTCGTGACCAACCCGGTCATCCGCGCGTCGTTCCTGAAGATCCTGCTGTGGAACATCGGCTTCGCGCTCGGCGTCGTGCTGATCACCTTCGGGCTCGGGCTGCTCGTCGCGCTCGTGCTCAACAAGCCCGAACTACGCGGGCAGCGGCTCTACCGGTCGCTGATCATCCTGCCCTACGCGATGCCGGCCGTGGCGATGATGCTGGTCTGGCGCGACATGTTCAACACCGACTTCGGGTTGATCAACCGCTTGTTCGGCCTGCACGTCAACTGGTTCGGGTCGGCGCCGAGCTCGATGTTCGCGATCCTGCTCGTGCAGCTCTGGCTCGGCTACAACTACATGTTCCTGGTCAGCACCGGCGCGTTGCAGGCGATCCCGGCCGACCTGACCGAGGCCGCCCAGGTCGACGGCGCCCGGCCGTTCCACGCGTTCCGCACCATCACGTTCCCGCTGCTGCTGGTCGCGCTGGCGCCGCTGCTGATCAGCTCGTTCGCGTTCAACTTCAACAACTTCACCGCGATCTACCTGGTCAGCGAGGGCGCGCCGTTCCCGCCGGACAACCCGCAGGCGGGCGCCACCGACATCCTGATCACCTACACCTACCGGCTGGCGTTCGGCGGAGCCGGCGCGCAATACGGCTTCGCCGCCGCGATCTCGGTGTTCATCTTCCTCATCGTGGCCACGATCTCGGTCGTGAGCTTCCGCCGCACCCACGCGCTCGAGGAGATCAACTGATGGCTGCCACCGACACCATCCAGGCTCCGGTCGACGACCAGCCGCCCAGCGCCGTCGTCCGGCTCGGCAGCGCCCGCGGCGGCTGGTTCCGGCAGGTCGGCTGGCGACACATCATCGGGCTGCTGGCGCTGGCGTTCTCGCTCTTCCCGATCCTGTTCGTGGTCTCCGCCGCGCTCAACCCGCTGGGCACGCTGAGCTCCTCGGACCTGGTGCCTTCCGGTGCCAGCCTGGAGAACTTCCGCAAGCTGTTCGCCGACACGTCGTTCCCGATCTGGTTCCTCAACAGCATGATCATCGGGCTGCTCGCGGCCGCGCTGTCGATGTTCGTCTCCGCGTGCGCGGCCTTCGCGTTCAGCCGCTTCCGCTTCAAGGGCCGGCGGGCCGGGCTGCTGGGCATCCTGCTGGTCCAGATGTTCCCGCAGTTCCTGCTGATCGTCGCCCTCTACATCATGTTCGCCTACGTGAGCGACCTCTGGCCGGCGGTCGGCTTCAACACCCGCACCGGCCTGCTGCTGCTCTACCTGGGCGGCGCGCTGGGCACCAACACCTGGCTGATGAAGGGCTTCTTCGACACGATCCCGAAGGACCTCGACGAGTCGGCGAAGGTCGACGGCGCCACCCACGCGCAGGTGTTCTTCGGGCTGATCCTCCCGCTGGTCACGCCGATCCTCGCGGTCACCGGGCTGCTCGGCTTCATCAGCGCGGTCAACGAGTTCCTGATCGCCAGCATCTTCCTCACCGACGACAGCGCCAAGACGGCCGCCGTCGGCCTCTACGGCCTGGTCTCCGAGGAACGCAACAACAACTTCGGCGTCTTCGCCGCGGGTGCGCTGGTGCTGGCCGTGCCGACCGTGGCGCTGTTCCAGTTCCTCCAGCGCTACATCGTGGGCGGGCTGACGGCCGGCGCGGTGAAGGGCTGACCGATGACGGCCGACCTGCTCGCCGAGCCACACCACGACGGCGCCGCCCTCCACGTGCCGGTCGAGGCGCCCGAGTTGGGCGACACCGTCCCGGTGTTCGTCCGGGTGCCGCACGGCGACGGCGCCGAGGGCGTGTGGGCCCGCACGGTCCAAGACGCCGAGCCGCGGTTCGTCGCTGGGCGGATCGACCGCACGACCGCGGCCGAGACCTGGTGGCGCTGCGACATCCCGGTGCACAACCCGGTCGCCGCCTACCGTTTCCTGCTCGGCGGCGGTGCCGACCCCGGTTATCGCTGGCTCAACGGCTCGGGCACCCACCACCACGACGTGACCGACACCGACGACTTCCGGCTCACCACCGCGCCGCCTGCGGCCGACTGGGCCCGCGACGCGATCATCTACCAGATCTTCCCCGACCGGTTCGCGCGATCGGCCCGCCGTGATCCGCCGCCCTGGGCCGTGCCGGCGGAATGGGACGACCCGGTCATCCACGAAGGACCATCAACCCCGCTCCAATGGTACGGCGGTGACCTCGACGGGATCGCCGACCGGCTCGACCACATCGGCGCGGTCGGCGCCGACACGATCTACCTGACCCCGTTCTTTCCGGCGCCGTCCAACCACCGTTACAACGCCTCCTCGTTCGACGAGGTCGACCCACACCTCGGCGGAGACAAGGCGCTCGCCCGGTTGGCCCAGGAGGTGCACGGCCGGGGTTGGCGTCTGATCGGCGACCTGACCACCAACCACTGTGGATCGACGCACGCGTGGTTCACCTCCGCGCTGGTCGACCCGGCCGGCACGGAACGTGGGTTCTTCTACTTCACGCCGCGTGGCGAGGTGGTCGGCTGGCTCGGTCACCCGTCGTTGCCCAAGCTCAACTACGGCAGCGCCGAGTTGCGCCGGCGGATGGTCGACGGTACCCGCTCGGTGGCCGCCCGCTGGCTGCGCGCGCCCTACGAGCTCGACGGGTGGCGGGTCGACGTCGCCAACATGACCGGCCGCCACGGCGACGACGACCAGAACGCCGAGGTCATCGGGGCGCTGCGGCGCACCGTCGACGAGACCCGGCCGGGCGGCCTGCTGATCGCCGAGCACTGTCACGACGCGTCCGCCGACCTGCGCCGGGGTGACTGGCACGGCACGATGAACTACGCCGCGTTCGCCAACCCGCTGTGGACCTGGCTGCGCGACCCGGCCGCCGGGCTGACGCTCTCCGGCAAGCCGGTCGCACCGACCCGGGGGCCCGCCGAGGCGTTCCTCGCCACCGTCCGGGCGTTCCGGGCCGGCACGCCCTGGCACCCGATGGCCGCGTCGTGGTCGCTGATCGGGTCGCACGACACGGCCCGGATCCGCACGATCACCGGCGACCCGGCGCTCGTCGAGGTCGCGGCCGGGCTGATGTTCACCATGCCGGGCGTGCCGATGGTCTACGCCGGCGACGAGATCGGCCTGACCGGCGGCAACGGCGAAGACGCCCGACGGCCGTTCCCCTGGCACCGCCCGGACCGCTGGGACCGCCGCACCCTCGACGTCTACCAGCGACTCGCCGCTCTGCGCCGGAGCACCGAGCCGCTGCGCCGCGGCGGCCTGCGCTGGGTGCACGCCCGCGGCGACGCGCTGGCCTTCCTCCGGGAGAGCCCGGCCGGCCGGCTACTGGTGCTCGCGGCCAGGGCACCCCACGACCCGGTGCGACTGCGCGGACGGCTGCTCGGCATCGACGGCGAGGCGACCAACCTCTACGGCGGCGCGCCGGCGTTGCGGCCCGGGGCCGACAACCACGTGACCCTGCCCGGCGACGGGCCGACATTCCAGGTCTGGCAACTCTGAGTTCGCAGGGAGGTCCACGATGGCCGAGGTCATCCTCGACAAGGTGAACAAGCAATACGAGAACGGGTTCCACGCCGTGCAGGACCTCTCGCTCGACATCGCCGACGGCGAGTTCCTGGTCCTGGTCGGCCCGTCCGGGTGCGGCAAGAGCACGGCGCTGCGGATGGTCGCCGGGCTGGAAGACATCACCAGCGGGACGCTGCGGATCGGCGAGCGGGTGGTCAACACGCTCTCACCGCGCGACCGCGACATCGCGATGGTGTTCCAGTCGTACGCCCTCTACCCCCATATGACCGTCGCCGACAACATCTCCTACGGGCTGAAGATCCGGCGGATGGACAAGGCCGAGGTCGACCGCAGGGTCAAGAAGGCCGCCGAGATGCTCGAACTCGGCGCGCTCCTCGACCGCCGGCCCAAGCAGCTCTCCGGCGGCCAGCGCCAGCGGGTCGCGATGGGCCGGGCGATCGTCCGGGAGCCGCAGGTCTTCCTGATGGACGAGCCACTGTCCAACCTGGATGCCAAACTGCGGGTGCAGATGCGGGCCGAGATCGCCCAGGTGCAGCACGACCTCAACGTCACCACCATCTACGTCACGCACGACCAGACCGAGGCGATGACGATGGGCGACCGCGTCGCGCTGATGAAGGCCGGAGTGCTGCAACAGGTCGGCAACCCGCAGTTCCTCTACGACAACCCGGACAACATCTTCGTAGCCGGCTTCATCGGCTCCCCACCGATGAACATGGCGCTGGCCCAGATCGACCGCGACGGCGACGACCTGGTCGCGGTGGTGGGCCGATCCCGTCTCCCGCTGCATTCGTCGGTCAGCGCGGATCGCCCGCGTTTGGCGTCGTTCGTCGGGCAGCAGGTCGCGGTCGGCATCCGCAGCGAAGACATGGAAGACGCCCGGCTGGTCCGCGGCGGCGGCGCGGAAACCCGCCTGCGCGCGACGGCATCGCTGATCGAGGCGCTCGGCTCGCAGATCATGGTCCACTTCCTGATCGACGCGCCCCGGGTGGTCACCGAAGACACCAAGCTGCTCGACCGCGACGCGCACACGGAGGAGGCGCCGCGGCACGACGCGACCAAGTTCGTCGCCTCGTTCGCACCGCGCTCGCGGGTGCGGGCCGGCGACGAGGTCGAGGTGGTCGTCGACACCGAGCGGATGCACTTCTTCGACCCCACGACCGGGGAGGCGATCCGGGACTGACGGGTCGGCGGCGGGTGGCCGGTTCTGGTCTAATGCCACTCGTGTCCAGCCCGGAAGTCCCCGCCCGCCCGTCGCCGCCGGGCACCGTGCTGGCGGCCGCGATCCTCCTCTACATCGGCGGCGGCCTGGCGATCCTGTCGGGGGTGATCGGGCTGGGTCGCTGGCCGCTGCTGTTCGCCCTGCTCAACCTCCTGTTAGGAGCGCTCTACGTCGGTCTCGCGCGTGCGGTGCAGACGGGTCGGTCGTGGGCCCGGACGATCGTCCTAGTCCTGTCCGGCCTCGCCATCGCCGTCGCCCTCGTGCGCCTCGTGACCGGCGGCCCGGGCGCGATCGGGGCGCTCGCGTGGCCGATCGCCTACGCGGTCCTGCTGTGCACCGACTCGGCCCGGGCGTGGTTCCGCTCCACGACCTGAGCCCACGAGCCGTCGCGGGCACCGAATCGAGCCCACACGCCGTCGCGGGCCACGACCTGAGCCGGCGCGTGGGTAGGGGTGCGACCTGAACCCGCGAGGCCTTTCGCCGGCCGACCTGGCCCTGTTGGCGTCGGCCACCGGCCGGCCGTGGACGGTAATGGGCGCGCTGGCTGGCGGCCGCTCCGACAGCGTCGAACTCCTCGCCGCCGGCGACGACCGCCTCGTCGTGAAGATCAAGCACGGCGCGTGGTGGGCCGATCAACTGGTTCGCGCGGTGCCCGTCACCGCCGCCCTGCGGGACGCCGGCTATCCCGCGCCCGAGGTGCGCGGGCACGGTCCGCTCGGCGCGGACCGCTTCTACTTCGCCACCGAATATTTCGCCGGCGAAGCACCGGAGCGCCTGGACGCGGCGCTGACCGAGGACATCCTCGCTGCGGTGGAGAGACAGGCGGCGGTGTGCCCGCCCGAAGTTCGCGACTGGTCGACGATGATCCGCGCGTTCCTCAACGGCGGTGTCGCCGACCACCGCTTCGACCCGTCGGTCGCCGCTCTGGTCGACCGCGCGCTGGATCTGGTCGAGCGGCCGGTGCCCGCGCTGCCGACCGGCGAGTTCGTGCACGGCGACTTCGCGGCCTACAACCTGCTCGCGACCGGCGGCCGACTCCGCGGGGTGGTCGACGTCGAGGCGTTCGGCCGCAGCACCCGCACGATCGACCTGGTCGCCCTGCTCGCCTCGGCGATCACGACCGGCGCCGACCAGACGATCACCAACCAGATCGCGGCCGCGGCCATCGCGGCGAGCGACCGCGCGACGTTCCGGGCCTGCTTGGCCCATCGCGCCCTGGCGCTGCTGCTGACCGACCCGACCACGGGCGCCGACCTGGTCCCGCAGCTGCTAGCCCGTGCGACCTGACCCCGCAAGCTGATCTCGCGGCCAGACCCGCGCAACCCGATCCCCGCAACCTGACCCGCGCGGCCAGACCCGCGCGGCCAGACCCGCGCGGCCAGACCCGCGCGGCCAGACCCTGCGGCCAGACCCCCGCAAGCCGATCGCCCCGATCCCCGCGGCCAAACCCGCGCAACCCCACCTGCGCGGCCAGACCCGTGCGGTCAGGCCCGTGCGGTCAGACCCGTGCGGCCAGACCCCCGCAAGCCGATCGCCCCGATCACCGCGGCCAAACCCGCGCAACCCGACCGCGTGGCCAGACCCGCGTGGCCAGACCCGCGCGGCCAGACCCACGCGGCCAGACCCACGCAAGCCGATCGCCTCGATCCCCGCGGCCAAACCCGCGCAACCCCACCTGCGCGGCCAGACCCGTGCGGTCAGGCCCGTGCGGTCAGACCCGTGCGGTCAGGCCCGTGCGGCCAGACCCCCGCAAGCCGATCGCCCCGATCACCGCGGCCAAACCCGCGCAACCCGACCGCGTGGCCAGACCCGCGTGGCCAGACCCGCGCGGCCAGACCCACGCGGCCAGACCCACGCAAGCCGATCGCCTCGATCCCCGCGGCCAAACCCGCGCAACCCCACCTGCGCGGTCAGGCCCGTGCGGTCAGGCCCGTGCGGTCAGACCCGTGCGGTCAGGCCCGTGCGGTCAGACCCGTGCGGTCAGGCCCGTGCGGTCAGACCCGTGCGGTCAGGCCCGTGCGGTCAGACCCGTGCGGCCAGACCCCCGCAAGCCGATCGCCCCGATCACCGCGGCCAAACCCGCGCAACCCGACCGCGTGGCCAGACCCGCGTGGCCAGACCCGCGCGGCCAGACCCGCGCGGCCAGACCCGCGCGGCCAGACCCGCGCGGCCAGACCCACGCGGCCAGACCCACGCGGCCAGACCCACGCAAGCCGATCGCCTCGATCCCCGCGGCCAAACCCGCGCAACCCCACCTGCGGGGCCAAACCCACGCAACCCGCCCCGCGCAACCCAGCCCGTGCGGCGAGACGAGCGCGGCCAGACCCCCGCAACCTCGCCCGGGCAGCCTGATTAGGCTCGGCCGGTGACTGACGTGCGCATTGTTCATCTCAACGGGCCTACCTTCGCGGCCCTGGTCCAGGGTGATCTGGCCGCCGCGAATGCGGTCAGCCCCGTGCCGATGTCCGCCCACTTCGCCGGCCCGGACTGGCGCGGCGTGTGGCTGATGCGCAGCGAGCAGGTCGAGGCCGACCCGGCCAGCGCCGCCTGGGTGACCGGCGTCATCTGGGACGAGGAGCGGCAGCTGGCGGTCGGCCGGGCCGGCTATCACGAGCCACCGAACGCCGACGGGATGGTGGAGATCGGCTACGCGGTCGAGCCCACCCACCGGCGCCAGGGTTATGCCCGGGCCGCGCTGGAGGTCCTCCTACGCCGGGCGGCCGAGGAGCCCGACGTGCGGACCGTTCGGGCCACCATCGCGCCCGACAACGACGCCTCCTACCGGCTGGTCGCCCAGTATGGGTTCGTCAAGGTGGGCGAGCAGTGGGACGACGAAGACGGCCTGGAGATCATCTACGAGGTGTCCGCCAATCCCCGATAGGTGCGGGGGGTATCACCGCAGCGGTCACGGTCTCTGTCCCGGTGACACCCATCGAACCTGGGAGGATCCGTGTTCCGCAAGCTCATCGTCGTGCTCGCCGGCTGTGCCGCAGTCCTCGCCCTCGTCGCCGCGCCGGCCTCGGCCGCGACTAACGGGCGGTCGCTGTTCGGTAACGCCAACAGCGACAAGTGCCTGGAAATGCCGTACTCCTGGACCCATGACCTGGCTCCCGCCGGCCAGTACACCTGCCATGGCGGTCCCAACCAGCAGTGGTACTACAGCACCAGCACCGGCCTGATCCAGAACATGAACAGCGGCAAATGCCTTGAGGTCATGTACTGGAACAACTACGACGGTGCCGCGGTGGGACAGTATTACTGCCACGGCGGCGCCAACCAGCAGTGGAACATGGCGCCCTCGACCGGCCTGATCCAGAACCGGTTCAGCGGCAAGTGTCTCGAGGTCTACGGCTGGAGCACCTACGACTTCGCCCCGGTCGTGCAGTGGACCTGCCACGGCGGCCGCAACCAGGTCTGGTCCTGGCGCTAGCGGGCCACCCGCGAGGAGCGACTTCCCGACCGCGGTCTGTCAGCTCGCGGTCGGGAAGTGCAACGACGGCGCAGCGTCGGTCGCCGGGCCGGGCCAGCGCGACGTGATCGCCTTGGCCCGGGTGTAAAAGGCCACCCCTTCGGGACCGTGTACGTGCGTGTCGCCGAACAGCGAGGCCTTCCAGCCCCCGAACGAGTGGTAGGCCATCGGCACCGGAACCGGCACGTTGACGCCGACCATCCCGGCTCGCACCGCCCGCTGGAACCGCCGGGCCGCCGTCCCCGAGTCGGTGAAGATGGCCGCCCCGTTGCCATAGGGGTTCGCGTTCAACAGCGAGATTGCCTCGTCCAAGGTGGACACCCGCAGCACCACCAGCACCGGGCCGAAGATCTCGTCCTGGTAAATGGTCATGTCGGTGGCCACGTTGTCGAACAGGCACGGGCCGACGAAGAAGCCCGGCCGGTCGAGCAGGTCGCGGCCGTCGACCACGAGCGTCGCGCCGGCCGCCTCGCCGGCATCCACATAGGACGCTACCCGGTCGCGGGACGCCGCGGTCACCACCGGGCCCATCTCACTGGCCGGGTCGCTGCCGGCGCCGACGGTGATGGCGCGGGCCTGTGCGGCGAGCCGGGTGACCAGCCCGTCGGCCGCGGCACCGACCGCCACCACGGCCGAGATCGCCATGCACCGCTGCCCGGCCGACCCGTACGCCGCGCCGGTGATCTGCCTGGCCGCGTCGTCGAGGTCGGCGTCGGGCAGCACCACCGCGTGGTTCTTCGCACCGCCCAGGGCCTGCACCCGCTTGCCCGCCGCGGAGGCGCGCTGGTGCACGTAACGGGCGACCGGGGTCGAGCCGACGAACGAGACCGCGGCGACGTCATCGTGGTCGAGCAGCGCATCGACGGCCACCTTGTCGCCGTGCACCACGTTGAACACGCCGTCCGGCAGCCCGGCCTCGGCGTAGAGGGAGGCGACCAGGTCCGACGCCGACGGGTCGCGCTCGCTCGGCTTGAGCACGAACGTGTTGCCGCAGGCGATCGCCAGCGGGTGCATCCACATCGGCACCATCACCGGGAAGTTGAACGGGGTGATGCCGGCGCAGACGCCGAGCGGTTGGCGGAACGTGTAGGCGTCGACCCCGGTCGAGGCCTGATCGGTGTAGGCACCCTTGAGCAGCGACGGGATGCCGCAGGCGAAGTCGATCACCTCGCGGCCCCGGGCGACCTCGGCGCGGGCGTCGTCGAGCGTCTTGCCGTGCTCGGCGGTGACCAGCCTGGCCAGGTCGTCGGCGTGCCGCTCGACCAGGTCACGCATCGCGAACATGACCGCGCTGCGCCGGGCCAGCGACACCTCGCTCCAGCCCTCGAACGCCTTGCCCGCGGCGGCGACCGCGTCGTCGACTTCGGCGGCCGTGCCGGCGCTGACCCGCGCCGCCACCTCGCCGGTTGCCGGGTCGTAGACCGGCAGCGTCTCGGCCGAACCGCGCCGGGTGCCGCCGATGGTGTGCTCGATCGTGCGCATGGTGCCCCTCAGAGGTAGTTTCGCTGGGCCCGCTTGGCCTTCTCGTACTCGGCGCGGGCCGCCTCGGTGCCGGACGTCTGCGCCACCTCGGCGACCGGCACGTCCCACCAGGCCTGCGAGTCGGGCGCCGACACGAGTGGGTCGGTCTCGATCTGGATGACGGTGGTGCGGTCGGACTCCTTGGCCGCGGCCAACGCGGCGCGCAGCCCGTCGACGTCGGTCACGCTCACCGTGTCGGCACCCAGGCTCGCCGCGTTCGCGGCCAGGTCGGTGGGCAGGTTGCCGCCGTCGCGGTCGCGATACCAGGTGCCGAAGCGGTTGACCCCGACCGTCTCGGAGAGCGCGCCGATCGACGCGAAGCCGTGGTTGACGACCAGCACGACGATCAGCTTCACGCCCTCGGCGACCGCGGTGACGAGTTCGCTCGACATCATCAGGTAGGAGCCGTCGCCGACCAGCACGAAGACGTCGCGGTCGGGTGCGGCCAGCTTGACGCCGAGACCGCCGGCGATCTCGTAGCCCATGCAGGAATAGCCGTACTCGACGTGGTATTGCTTGGGATCCCGCGGCCGCCACAGCTTGTGCAGGTCGCCGGGCATCGAGCCGGCGGCGCAGACGACCACGCCGCGCTCCCCCGCCGCCTCGTTGACGGCGCCGATCACCGCGCTCTGCGCCGCCAGGGGCTGGTTGTCGAGCGCGTACGCCCGGTCCACGGTGTCGTTCCACGCCGCTGTCAGCCGCAGCGTCTCGGCCCGGTAGTCCTCCGAGACCCGCCAGTCACCCAGAGCGGCGTCGAGTGCGGACAGTCCGGCGCGGGCGTCGGCCACCAAGGACAGTCCACTGTGCTTGGCAGCATCGAACGACGCGACGTTGAGGTTGACGAACCGCACACCCGGGTTGGCGAACAGCGTCCGCGACGCGGTGGTGAAGTCGGAGTAGCGGGTGCCCACCCCGATCACCAGGTCGGCGCCGGCGGCGAGCTGATTGGCCGCGGTGGTGCCGGTGGCGCCGATCGCACCGACCGCGCTCGGGTGCCCGTGCTGCAGCGCGCCCTTACCGGCCTGGGTCTCCCCCACCGGGATCCCGGTCCGCGACGCGAACGAGGAAAGCGCCTCGGTGGCCTCCGCGTAGATGACCCCGCCACCGGCGACGATCAGCGGCCGCTCAGCACCACGAATCGCCGCGACCGCGCGCTCCAGGGCGGCCGGCTCCGGCACTGCCCGCGGCACATGCCAGACCCGGGGCGAAAGAAACTCGGACGGCCAGTCGTAGGCCTCCGCCTGCACGTCCTGCGGCAGCGCCAGCGTCACCGCGCCGGTCTCGACCGGGTCGGTGAGCACCCGCATCGCCCGCAGCGCCGCCTCGACGAGCTGCTCGGGCCGGTTGATCCGGTCGAAATAGCGGGACACCGGCCGCAGGCAGTCATTGACCGAGACATCACCGGCGTACGGCAGTTCGAGCTGTTGCAGCACCGGATCGGCGACCCGGGTGGCGAACGTGTCGCCGGGCAGCAGCAGCACCGGCAGCCGGTTGATGGTCGCGCCCGCGGCACCGGTGATCATGTTGGTCGCACCGGGCCCGACCGAGGTCGTGCAGGCATAGGCCGAGAGCCGGTTGGTCATCCGGGCGTACGCCGCCGCGGTGTGCACCATCGCCTGCTCGTTGCGGGCCAGGTGGTAGGGCATCGTGTCGGCGTACTCGCGCAACGCCTGGCCCATGCCGGCCAGGTTGCCGTGGCCGAAGATGCCGAAGCAGCCGGCGAAGAACCGCCGGCGCACCCCGTCGCGTTCGGTTTCCTGCGCGGCGAGGAACCGGACCAGGGCCTGTGCCACCGTGAGTCTCATGCGGGCCTCCCGTAGAACGGAACGCGCGGGTCGATCGGCTGGTCCGCCCAGGTGTCGCGGATCCAGGCGTGCGCGGGGTCGTCGCGGAACCGCCAGGCCCGGTCACCCGGCCCGGCCATCACGTTGAGGTAGTAGAGGTCGTAGCCGGGCGCCGCCATCGACGGGCCGTGCCAGCCGTGCGGCACCAGCACCACGTCGCCGCTGCGCACCTCGGCAAGCACGTCGATCTCCCGCTCCGGGCCGCTGGTGTAGACGCGCTGATAGCCGGCGCCACCGCGGGCCACCTCGAAGTAGTAGATCTCTTCGAGCTCCGTCTCATCAGGACGGTGCTCGTCGTGCTTGTGCGGCGGATAGCTGGACCAGTTGCCGCCCGGGGTGAGCACCTCGACCACGATCAGCTGCTGGCAGGCGAACGACGACGCGTCGGCCAGGTTGTTGACCTGACGGGTCGCCGACCCGGCACCGCGCACCTCGACCGGCACCTCGCTCGCCGGCCGGTAGCGCAACGGCAGACCAGCCGCGGCGAAGGCGGAAGCGACCGCGAACCGGCCACCGGCCGCACTGCCGAGGGTGACCTGCGAGCCGGGCGGCACGTAGCAGAGGTCGGTGACGGCGGTGAACACGTCAGGACGGCCGTGCAACGTGATCGGTGAACCGTCACAGGTCAGCTCGGCCGCGCCGGACAGCGGCACCACGACCTGCTCGAAAGGCCCGGTGGACCAACTGGTCGACTCCCCGGCCGCGAGCGTGACGATCCGCAGGCCGGTGTGCCGCCACCCGTCGCCGTCCGGCGCGACCTCCGCGCACTGCGGGCGATACCAGCTCACAGCAGGCTCACCGCCGTGTCCACCGCGGCCGCCACGTCGTCGTCGGGCGGGTAGAGCAGCGTCCGGCCGACCACCAGGCCGCGCACCGTCGGCAGCCGCAGCGCCTTCTGCCACGACGCGTAGGTCTCCTCGGGCGCCTCGCCCGGGTCGCCGCCGAGCAGCAGCGCCGGCAGGGTGCTCGCGGTCAGCACCCGCTCCATCTCGGCCACGACCGGGACCTTGAGCCAGGTGTACGCGGACGTCGTGCCGAGCCCCTGCGCGATCGCGATCGACCGGATCACCGCGTCGGGCGACAGGTCGTTGAGTGCCCGGCCGGCCGCGTCACGGCGTACCCAGAAAGGCTCGACCATCGCCATCAGCCGGTTGGCGGCGAGCCCGTTGACCGCGTTGCCGCACCCCTCCAGGGTCGCCGCCGTGGCCGGATCGGTCGGGTCGATCCGGAGCAGCATCTTGCCGCCGTCGAGGTTGCCCGCGACCAGCGAGTCGGCGCGGTAGGCGGTGAACCGGTCATCGATCTCGAACGCGGTGCCCGGGATCCCGCCGCGGTTCATCGAGCCGATGACCACCTTGTCGTCGAGCGCGCCGAGCAGCAGCAGGTCGTCGATCAGGTCCGGGGTGCCGAGCACCCCGTCGACACCGGGTCGGGACAGCGCGAGCAGCATCCGGTCGAGCAGGTCGATGCGGTCGGCCATGGCCATCGGGCGGCCGCCGACCGAGAACGCGCCGCGGGCCGGATGGTCGGCCGCGATGAGCATCAGCCGGCCGCGGGCGGGCAGCAGCGGGCGGCGGCGCCGGGCGGCGGCCGTCACGGCGAGCCGCTCGGGCTCCTCCGCGCGGGTCCGGACCAGCTCCCGCAGCGTGTCGTCACGCATCGTCGCTCATCGCCGTGACCAGCTCCTCAACCTCTTGGGATGTCGGCATGTCGGGGGCGCAGGCGAGCCGGGCGGCGACGTGGGCACCGGCCGCGTTGGCGAACGAGAGCACCCGGGCCAGCGGCCAGCCGGCGAGCAGCCCGTGGCAGAGCGCGCCGCCGAACGCGTCGCCGGCGCCGAGCCCGTTGACCACCTCGACCCGCACCGGCGGCACCCGGACCGTCTCGGTCGCGGTCACACCGAGCACGCCCTCGCCGCCGAGCTTGACCACGGCCAGTTCGAGGCCCTGGGCGAGCAGCGCCGCGGCGGCCCGCTCGGGGTCGTGCTCGCCGGTGGCGACCGCACACTCCTCGGCGTTGCCGACCGCGACGGTGACCAGCGGCAACGCGGCGCGGAAGGCCTCGCCGGCCGCCGCCTCGTCGGGCCAGAACTGGGCCCGGTAGTCGAGGTCGAGAATGGTCAGCGGGGCCCGCTCGCGGGCGCGCAGCGCGGCCAGGTGCGCCGAGCGGCTGGGCTCGGCGGACAGGCCGGTGCCGGTCAGCCAGAGCACGCCGGCCTGGCGCAGCGCGTCGAGGTCGAGGCCGGCCGGGTCGATCCGCAGGTCGGGTGCGGTCGGGTAGCGGTAGAAGTAGATCGGGAACCGGTCGGGCGGGAAGATCTCGCAGAACGTGACCGGGGTCGGCAGGTCGGGCACGGTCGCCACCCAGCGGTCGTCGACGCCGTAGCCGCGCAGTTCCTGGTGGAGGTATTCGCCGAACGGGTCGGCGCCGGTGCCGCTGACCAGGGCGACCCGCCGGCCGTGCCGGGCCGCGGCGACCGCGACGTTGGCGGCCGTGCCGCCGAGCGACTTGGCGAACGTGCGCACCGCGGCGAGCGGCACCCCGATCTGCTCGGGATAGAGGTCGACACCGAGCCGCCCGACCGCGACCACATCGAAGGGACTCACGCCGCCACCTTCCGCAGGTGCTCCAGGCTCCGGCGGACGTCCGCGACCGGCCCTTCGCCCGCGGCGGGTTCCGCGTCGAGCATCGTGTCCTGCTCCAACACATACCAGCCGGCGTAGCCGGCCGCGGTCAGCGCGCCGACGATCGCGGCGATGTCGACATCCCCGTCGCCGAGCGGCCGATACAGGCCGGCCCGGACGGCGTCGGTGTAGCTGACCTCGCCGGCGCGCACCCGCGCCGCCGACGCCGCGTCGACGTCTTTGAGGTGGACGTGCGCGATCCGGCCGGGCACCTCGCGGGCCAGCGCCGCCGGGTCGGTGCCGCCGGCCAGCAGGTGCCCGGTGTCGAGACAGAGCGGGATGGCCGAGCCGTCGAGGACCCGGCGTACCTCATCGGGCCCTTCCACCATCGTGCCGATGTGCGGGTGCAGGGTCGCGGTGACGCCGCGCTCCGCCGCCGCCGTGTTGATCTGGTCGAGGTTGCCGAGCAGCGTCTGCCAACCGAGCGCGTCGAGGTCGGGCCGGGTGTCGTAGCCGTCGGTGCCGGTCGCGGCGGCCAACACGAGCACGCCCGACCATGCGGTCAGCGCCCGGACGACGCCCGGCACCGGGTCGTGGCCGGGGTCGTGCAGCACGACCGGGACGAAGCCGCCGGCCACCTCGAGGTGGTGCCGGCCGAGCAACTCGGCGCGTTCGGCCGGGTCGGCGGGCAGGTAGCCGTCGGGACCGAGTTCGGTCGCGGTCAGCCCCAGCGCGGACATTTCTCTCAGCACTCGGTCGGCGGGCATGCAGTGCCCCCAGCCGGGCACCTCGCAGACGCCCCACGAGATCGGTGCTCCGGCCACCCGGATCACGGCGCCACCTCCGTCAGCTTGACGGGCCTATTCTCCCGGCGGGACAGGTCCGCGGCCTCGGCAACGAGCAGCGCGGCCAGGGCTTCCTCGCCGGGACAGGTGTTCGGCCGGCGGCCCGCGACCAGGTCGACAAAGGCGATGAGCTCGGCAGCGTACGCGTCGCGGAACCGCTCGCCGAAGCCCGCGTAGGGCTGCCCGGTGGCCATCGGCGGCAGCGGCGCGTGCTCGTCGAGCCCGGCGGTCAGCGCGCCGGCGGACCCGTGCGCCTCGAGCCGCACGTCGTAGCCGGCGCCGTTGTAGCGGGTCGCGGTGCAGACGGCGAGCGTGCCGTCGTCGAGGGTGAGCGTCGCGACGGCGGTGTCGACATCGCCGGCCGCCGCGAAGAAGGCGTCGCCGCGGTTGCTCCCGGCCGCCGACACCTCGACGACTTCCCGCCCGGTGACCCAGCGGACCGCGTCGAAGTCGTGCACCGCGCAGTCGCGGAAGATCCCGCCGGAGGTCGAAACGTAGCCGGCCGGTGGCGGCGCGGGGTCGTGCGTCGCCGACCGCACCAGGTGCAGGGTGCCGAGGTCACCGGCGGTGACCGCGCGCCGGACAGCCGAGATGCCGGCGTCGTGCCGGCGCTGGAACCCGACCTGGAGTGGCACCCCGGCCGCGCGCACGGCGGCCAGTGCCGACAGCGTGCCGGCGACGTCGGGTGCGACCGGCTTCTCGCAGAACACCGGCAGCCCGGCGGCCGCGGCTCGCTCGATCAGCTCGCGGTGGGTCTCCGTGTTGGTGGCGACGACGACACCGTCGACGGCGCTCAGCAGGTCGTCGATCGAGGCCGCCGCGGCGCCGACCTTGTCGGCGAGCACCCGGGCCCGCTCGTGGTCGACGTCGCTGATCACCACGCCGGTCACGGACGGCAACGAATCCAGCGTCGAGGCGTGCAGGGCGCCGATGCGTCCCGCACCGATGAGTCCGATGCGCATGTCAGCGAGTCTCGCCGTGCCGCGGAACTCGTGTCAAGTGTTTGTTAAGACATACTGACGTTCGGATCATCCCCTCGGCGGGCCCTATCATGGATCCCCCCGACCGCCCGAGGAGTCCGACGTGGACGGCATCGCCAGCCTGATCACCATCGACCGGTTCAGCCCCGTGCCGCTCTACTTCCAGGTCGCCACCACCCTGGAGGACCTCATCGAGTCGGGCCAACTGCCGGCCGGCTCGCGGCTCGACACCGAGGTGACCCTCGCCGACCGGCTCGGCCTGTCCCGGCCGACCATGCGCCAGGCCATCCAGACGCTGGTCGACAAGGGCCTGGTGGTGCGCAAGCGGGGCGTCGGCACCCAGGTCGTGCACAGCGCGGTGCGCCGCAAGGTCGAGTTGACCAGCCTCGACGACGACCTGCGCCGGGCAAACCGGGAGCCGCGTACGCAGGTGCTGGCGTTCTCGGTCGCCCCGGCGCCGGAGCCGATCCGGGCCGCGCTGCACCTGGAGCCGGGCACCGAGGTCTTCACCATCGAGCGCCTGCGCTTCGCCGACGACGAGCCGCTGGCCCTGATGCACAACCACCTGCCCCGCGCCGTCGCGCCCGGCCTGACCGCGGCCCAACTCGGCGAACGCGGCCTCTACCAGGTGCTGCGCGAACACGGCGTGCAACTGCGGATCGCCGACCAGACGATCGGTGCTCGGCGGGCCACCACGGCCGAGGCGCGGCTGCTCGGCGAGGGCCGCGGCGCACCGTTGCTGACCATGCAGCGGACGGCGTATGACCACGCCGGCCGGGCGGTCGAGTTTGGCTCCCATGTCTACCGCGCCGACCGCTACTCGTTCGAGGTCTCGTTGGTCGCCCGCTGACTCACCATCCCTCGTCTTCGAAGAACGGCATCCGGGCCGTCGAAGGCCGAGCCAGGTCGGCCAGCAGCACCGCGACGCCGACTTCGCCCTTGTAGAGGCTGTGTGCCGGGCGGGCCCGGTCGCGGTGCTCCACCGCTCGCCGCGCCTGCTCCTTCGCGGCGGTCAGCCAGTGCGCGTCGCCCGTGGTCCGATGCAGGTGCAACAACGCGTAGGCCTGGCCGGCCTCGCCACAGCAGAGGTTGCCGGCACCGTCGGCGGCCGCCGCGGTGTGCCGGCCCGCGCCTTCGGCCAGCGCCAGGTGCCGTTCGTCGGCGAGCATCGCGTAGGCGACCGACCAGAGCTGCACGTAGCCGGCGGTGCCGTGGCACCACCCGCTCAGATAGCGCGGCAGCCCGCCGGCGGCGCCGCGCCCGCTGGTGGGCCAGCGCAGCCCCGAGCCACTGGGCTCGGCCAGGGCGGCCAACTCGGCGAGCCGGTCGACAACCGTCGTGGGCGGCGGCGTGCGGCGGGCCCGGTGCCAGGACAGCAGGGCGAACAGCACGCCCGCCCAGCCGTGCGCGACACCGAGGTAGCGCGCGTCGGCCACGGCCGCCGGTGCGCGGATCTCCTCCAGCAGGCCGGCGGCGGTGTCGTCGCCCAGGTCGCGCAGCCCGGCGTGGTCCCGTGCCACCGGCAGGAGGAGCGCACCCGCCAGCAGGGTGCCGGAGCGGCCCAGCGTCAGATCGAGCCGCGTTTCGGCGCGACGCGAGTGGCGCACGAACGCCTCGACCGCGGCCGAGCGTTCCCCGGGTTCACCCGACGCGTGGCTGACCAGCGCCCGCACGGCATAGGTGCCGCTCGCCGTGTGGAAGGGCGACACGACGCCGACGGTCTCGGGCCCGATGTCGAGGTCGGCACTGCGGAACGCCGCGTCGTCGCCCACCGCCGCGACGGCACGGGCGGCCCACACGTCGGCGGTGGCGAGGAGTTCGGGGTCGTCGCGAACGGTGGCGATCCGGTGCAGCGCGTAGGCGATGCCGGCGGCGCCGTAGTTGACCGAGCCGGTCGGCGCCGGCAGCCCGGACGCGAGCAACGATCCGGTCCGGCCGAGGACCTCGTCGAGCAGCGGCGCGGGGCGCGGCGCGGCCGGCGGTCGCGCGGCTGGCGGTCGAGTGGACACGGCCGCCGCGAGCGCACCGGCGAAGGCGTCGACGGAAGGGAAGCGGTCGGCGGCGTTTTTTCGCGAGGGCCCGGCCCAGAACCTTTTCGACCGTGGGCCACGGCGGTCCGCCGTGCTGCGCGAACGGCAGCGCGGGCTCCTCGGCGATCTGTCGCAGCAGTTCCTGCTTCTCCAGCCGGAACTGTTGGTGCTGAGCGCCGGTGAACAGCAGATACAGCAGCGCGGCGAGGGCGTATTGCTCGCCGGCCGGCGTGACCGCCGGCGGTGGAGCGTCACTGCGGGCGGCCCGGGCGTACTCCGGCTCGTAGAAATAGGCCACGCCGCCCCGCGGCGGCGGGCCGAACGCGGTGTCGGCCGAGGCGAAGCCGGCCAGCCCGTAGTCGACGACGCAGACCTCACCGAGCGGGTCGACCAGCACGTTGCGCGGGTGCACGTCGCCGTGCACGACGCCGCGCCGGTGCAGCCGCGCGTAGGCCCGGAGCACCGTGACGCACAGCCGCCCCAGCTCGACGCGATCGTCGGGGAGCCGGCGCAGCTCGTCGGCCACGGTGGACACATGGCGGCCCGGGAACCACGACGTCACCAGGCAGCGATGCCCGTCGAGCGCCGTGTCGGCGAGCAGCCGCGGCGCGACCTCGCCGTCGAGGTGCCGCAGCACCGCCGCCTCGCGGTCGAAGCCGGGCTGTGGTGTGTCGACCGGCGACCGCGACACCTTGAGCGCCACGTCGTCGGTTACCGACCTCGCGATGTAGATCTCGGTGTCTTCGAGCGCCTGCACCCGGTCGAGCACTGTGTAGGAGCCGACCGGTTGGCCGGGCTCGAAGACGCCGGCGACCCCGGCGCGGTCGGCGTCGTCGGCCGCGACCAGCAGCCGCGCCTCGAACAGCTGGCTGATCAGCGGGAAGGCCGACTCGAGATCCTCTTCCGGATCGGTGCCGTGCGCGCGGCTGTAGCCGATGACCGCGTCGACCACCGACGACGGTGCGCGGAAACCGGCGAGCAGCTCGGCGGCCTGTGCGTTGACCACCTTGGACGGTGCCCGGGAGCGGGGCCGGACCAACACGAAGTCGTCTTCCGCGCTGTCGAGCTGAGCGCGCAGGTCGTCGGCCAGCTCGACAACCGGGACGAGTCGGACGTCGGCCGGCAGCACCAACTCGGGTGGCAGGCTCACTGGGCGGCGCCCGCGCCGATCGGGGTCCAGGACCCGGTGTCGACCCCGTCGAGGCGGAGCCGGTCGAGAGCGAACAGCCACGGCTCGGCCGCCGCCCGGGCGCCGGTCAGCGCGACCGCCAGCCGGTTGGTGATCCACAGCCGCCAGCTCTCCTGCCCGAGCCAGGCCGGCACGCTCTCGTCGGGCGGCGGGTCCATCCCCCACGAGAGCAGGCCGTCACCGGCCAGTTCGGCCGTGAACGGCACACCCTGCACGCCGCACCCGGCCAGCTCACCCGACAGCGCACAGGCGAACTCGCGCAGGTCGTCGAGGTTCCAGAAATAGACCATGAGCTTGTCGGGCCGCAGCAGCGCGGCCGGGTCGCCGCCGACCTTGAGGAATGCCGCGGACGAACCGGCGGCGAGTGCCGCGGTGACCCGCAAGGCGCTGCCGACGTCGGCGCAGACCACGCTGACGTAGAGCTTGGCCAGGCCGGCACCGTGGGCCGGGGCACCGCGCCGCGCCCAGCGCAGCCAGGGATCAGGGCCGGTGCCACCCGCCGCGGCTATCCACTCCCGGTGCGGCACACCGCGGTGCAGGCCGAGGTGGCGGGCGACCAGGTCGGGATCGCCGAGCGTGCGAATCCAGTGTGGCGACAGCGGTTGCCGACCGTAGGAATACAGCTTCTCCGACAACCGGCGGGTGTTGGAGAGCTCGAGCGCCTGCCCGTAGCGCACGGCCGCGACGGACAGCCGCGCGATCCGGCCCGTGGCCGGCGGATCGCCGGAAGCCGCGGCCATCCCGTGCGCCGCCGGGCCGGACACGTATCCGTCGTCGACCCGCAGCTCCAGCACGCCGTCGAGCAGCAGCCGCCACAGCTCCGCGCAGACCTCCTCGCTGGCCGGTCGCAGGTATCCGGGCAACCCGCCGGGCTCGCGCAGGGTGTCGAACAGCAGCGCGGTCTCGCGGCACACCGACTTGACGCCGAGTCTGCTCGCCGCGTCACGGGGCCGCAGGATCCCGTAGAAGTCGGCGTCGCGGGTGAGCGCGTGCAGGGCTCGCTGCTCGCCCGGTGGCAGCTGAGCGAACGGCACCAGCTCGTAGGCGGGGTTGGCGCGCAGGGTGGCCGCGGTCAGGTCCGGAGCCGGCACGGGGGCTAGTCTCCGTCGGCCGGGCGCTCCGACAGCTCGACCCGGCGGCGCCGCAGCTCGTCGAGCGCGTCGTTGAGCCGCTCGGTCAGCTGATCGACCTCTTCGATCGTCTGCGGCCGCTCGGCCTCGTCGCGGGCCGCCTCCTGCGCCTCCACCTGCTCGAGCGCCAACCTGAGCTGCTGCTTGAGCAGGGTCAGGTCTTCGGCCTGGCCGATCCCCTCGCCCGGCATCAGGCAGGTGTATCCCTGGCCGCAGCCCCGGCTGAAGTTGGTGACCTCGCAGGTGTAGTTGTAACAGGAGCTCGCCGGGCAGGTGTCGGCGATCAGCGTGCCGTGGGTGCACCGGGTGATCGCGGGACAGGTGACACCGCAGCCGATGACCGAGACGTTGAAGCACGAGTTGGCCGCACAGTTGGGCAACGAGACGCCCGGACAGCGGGGCAACGGCCCGCCACCCTCGGGCAACAGATTGATCATAAGATCGCGGACCTTGAAGACCGGCATGGCGACCCCCTCCTGCGGCCAGCCGACTCGCTGCGGGTGCGGCAGCACCCTCCGGCATTCTCGCCGCTCGCCGCGCGATCCCGCCGGCCCACCCGGCATTGGGCAGATGCTGAGCAATCACCCTCCTATGACGACACATCCCGGCCGATCCGCGCGAGCGGCGACAGCGCCATGAGCAGCGGTGAGAGCAGCATCCCGGCGGCCGTCACCGCCAGGCTCGTGCGCGGGCCCCACTGCGTCGCCAGCACGCCGCCCAGCAGCGATCCGAGCGGGGCCGTGCCCATGCCGGCGAACGTGATCGTCGCCGCCACGCGGCCCTGCAGCTGGTTCGGGGTCAGGGCCTGGCGCACGACCATGACCGTGACGTTGACGAGTTGGCCTAACGCACCGAAGACGAGGTTGGCCGCCACCAGCAACGGCACGGTCGCCGCGGCCCCGCTGTGCAGGGTCGGCACGATCAGGAATGCGCCGTCGCCGATGGCCGCGGCTCCCACCAGGACCGGGCCGTAGCCCAGCCGGGCCGGTAGGCGGGCCGCCAGCAGGGAGCCGAGCAGGGCGCCCGGGCCGGTCGCCGCCAGGACCAGGCCAACCGCGGCGCCGGACAGGTGCAGGTCGCGCGGCAGGAACAGCAGGTAGGCGGTCATCGTGGCGGCGAGGCTGAACTGGAACGCCGCCGACGCGAGGCACACCGTGCGCAGCGCGGCATCAGCGGCCACGAAGCGGACACCGTCGCCGATCCGCTGCCCGATCCGAAGTGGACGCTGCGTGGGGACCGGCTCGTCGGGGCGGATCCGGCGGATGCACAGAAACGAGAGTGCGAAGAACAGGGCGGTGGCGGCGATGCCGAGCGACGACGATGCCAGCGCACCGCCCAGTGCGGGGCCGGCGATCTGGGCGCCGGACCGGCTGCCCTCGATCGCGCTGTTGGCCCGGGCCAACTGGTCCCGGCGGAACAGCCGGACCACCGAGGCCTGGTAGGCCACGTCGAAGAACACCGACAGGCCGCCGACGGCGAACGCGATCACCACGAGTGCCGGCAGGCCCAGACCACCGACGTAGGCGGCCACGACGGCGCCGGTCAGCGCCAGCGCCCGGCCGAGGTCGGCCAACACCATCACGGTCCGGGTGCGCCAGCGGTCGACCCAGGCGCCGACGAACAGCGGCAACAGCAGCAGCGGCGCCTGGCCAACCGCACGCAGGGCGCCCACCTGGTCGGGCCGGGCGCCGAGGGTGAGCACGGCGATCAGCGGCAGCGCCACCAGGGTGGCCTGCTCGCCCAGTTGCGACGCGGTCTGACCGGCCCAGAGCCGGCGGAAGTCAGGATCACTCCAGAGCGAAGCGGAGGAGGCAGGCACGAGGATTCCTTGGGTAAGGTCGTGCCGCGCCGATCGGGGCAGCACGCGAGCCGGTCAGGCCGGAATCGGCCTGGAACGTCAACGCGTGCGCGAGCGACCGGGCATGTTCTCAACTCCCCTATAAGCGGCGGGGCAGCTCCACGAGGTCAAGGTCGTCGGGGGCTTCTCCGTCCAGCGGCACCAGGGTAGCCGGCGGCATGCCGACCGCGCGCATGGTTTCGAGGATGCGGCGTTCGTGCCGGTCGGCCGTTTCGACGACCGGTGCGGTCGGCGTGAAGGTGGCCAGGTAGCGCCGCTTGCTGCCCGCGAGCCAGACCGCGATCGAACCGCGCGCCAGCCAGTCGACGTCGTCTTCTTCGCTCTCGACCTCGCCGCGTGCCGCCTTGCGGCGGTAAAGGAGCAGGCTCACCCCAGCCGAGACGAGCACGGCCAGCCCACCGCCGAAGAGGACGTCTTCGCCCCACCCGAAGAGCAGCCCCCAGAGCACGATCCCGCCGCCGAACGTCAGCAGCCACGCCAGCCGGGAACCCCATAGACCGTCACGCATGGTGCGGAGCGTAGCGCCAGGGCGCAATCAGGAGGGGGCGCCGGCCTCGCGGGTCAGCATGCCGGCCTCGGCCATGTCGTCGACCGTGCCCAGGTAGTGCTCCTCCATCGCCGCCACGATCTCGTCGATCGTGCCGACGCCGAAGATGTCGACCAGGAGTTGGTGGCGGCGGACCGCCTCGTCGAGCGCGATGTGCTGCCGGTCGATCGACGAGCGCATCAGGGCGCCCATCTGGGCGTCGAGCATCCGCCACAGGGAGCCCAGGCGATGCCGGCCGGAGGCGTCGATGATGCAGCCGTGGAACTCGGTGTCGAGGTCGATCATGCGGGCCACGTCGCCGGACTCGGCGGCCTCGCCCATCCGGGCGACGACCTTCTTCATCGCGACGATGAGGCCGGAGCGCTCGCTGACGCTGCGGGCGGCGCCGGCCTCCAGCACGAACCTGGCATAGCAGGCGTCCCGGATGTCTTCGTAGGCCATCCGGGTGACGATGCTGTGCCGCCGCGGCGAGATGTCGACCAGGCCCTCGACCGACAGTTGCCGCAACGCCTCGCGGACCGTGGAGCGGCTGACGCCGAGTTCCTCGGCGATGGTCGCCTCGATCAGCCGCTGCCCGGCCGCGAAGTCGTTGTTGAGGATCCGCCGGCGCAGGAGCAGGTAGACGCTCTCCGGCAGGGATCTGTGCAGGACAGACGCTGGATCGCTCATGGCCGGGAGTTTAGGTGGTCGGGGCGGAGCATGGGCAACGCGTCGGCCGCGATCGTGACCGGCAGGTTCTCGGCCGGCGCGCACAGGATCGGCATCAGGCCCGGGCCGTGCCCCGGCAGCGGGCTGCCGCCGTGCACGATCAGCCCGATCGTGCGATAGCCGCGCCGGTAGCCGGCATTGTGCCGCACGTCGAGGTCGTCGACCGCGACCAGGTCGCCGAGCCGCAGCCCGGGGTCGGTGGCCGGGGTGAGCTGGAGGTCGATGTCCCACATCTGGGCCGGACGACCAATCCCATTCCCGGCGTACGAGGACGGCAGCACCGCCCGCACGACCGCCGACACCGACCCGTCGCCGATCGTCAGCGGCAGCAGTGACAGCGCGCCGGGGTCGGCGTTCAGCAGCGCCACCCCGGGGATCGTGGCGCCCTGGCCGAAGCCGCGCACGACGATGGTGTCGCCCGGCACCAGCCGCGCGAGCACGTCGTCCGGGAACACGACGATGACCCGGCCCTCCTCGCCGCGCTTGCCGAGCACGAAACCCTCGGTGCCGGCCGCCGCGCCGCTGCGCACGAGCGCCCGGTTGCCGAAGCAGGCGAAGGCGGTCAACGCGTGCCGGGCCGCCTGGTCGGCGTGCGCCAGCGTGACGCCGGGCGCGACGTGGTCGCCGTCGACGTCGAAGACCCCGTCACCCACGTGTACGCCGAGCACCACGCCCCCGTCACCGACCGGCACGTAGGGGTGCCCGTCGGCGTCGATGAGGTAGGGCGACGACGGCATGGTGGGCGTCTCCACCACTCCGGTCAGGTTCACCGCGACGGTGGTCACAGCAGTCCTCCAAGGCAGGCGTCGGGGTCGTCGACGATGTGGAACGCTTCGGCCGGTCCGGACAGGATGCTGCTCGGCCCGGGACCGTGCCCGAACAGGCGGCAGTGACCGGTGCTGATCACCCCGATGGTCAGATAGCCGGGCCGGAAGCCACGGCCGAAGCGGTGGTCGCTGTCCTCCAGCACCACGAGGTCACCGATCCGCAGCGACTCGAGCCCGAGGGACAGATCGTCACCCTGACCGGCGTACGCGCCCATCAGGTCGGTGTTGGCGAACTCCGACACCATCCCCGCGCCCGCCCCGACCGCGACGGCCGGCACCCGCGCGGCGACGCCGACCTCGAGCCGGCCGTCGTCGCGGGTGCGCACCGGCAGCCGGTCGAGCAGCCCAGGGTCGAGGTTCTTGGCCACCACGGCCGGGTGGTCGAGCAGCTTGAGCCCCTGGCCGCGGGCCGCCACGGTCACCTGGTCGCCGGTGCTGACCTGGGCCAACTCCTCCTCGACGAGGTCGACCAGCACGTACGCGTGCTGTCCGATGACCTTGCCGGTGAAACCGGCGGCCGGCCCCGAGCGGACCGTGACGGTGTTGCCGACGCAGCTCAGGAACTGCAACGCCATGTTGGCTCCGGCGTCGCGGTGCCGGACGGACAGGCCCGGCTCCAGATGGTCGGCTTCATAGCCGGTGGCCGGGTCACCCGGGTGCACGCCGAGGGTGACCCCGCCCATGCCGGGCAGCAGAAACGGGGTCCCGTCGGCGTCGACCCGGTAGCCGTGCCGGTCGGCCAGGGCGGGCCAGACCTCACCGGCGAGGATCTGGGTCACCAGGCGATCGGCGTTGGTACGTAGGGCCATCAGGCCTCCTCCACGGTCGCGGCGCCGAACCGGAAACCGTGCCCGCGCAACGCGGGCGCGGTGACGGCGCCGTTCCACACGTTCATCACCGGCTGGGACCGGCGCGCCGAACCGACCCCGTCGACGGTGCCGAGGAAGTCGAGGATCGAGTGGGTGAACCTGGCCCCCGCGACCGGCGCGGCCAGCTTGCCGTCGGCGATCAGGAAGCAGCCGTCGCGGCTGACACCGGTGATGGTGGCGGTGACCCGGTCGACCAGCCGCGTGTACCAGAACCGCTGCACGTAGATGCCGTTCTCGACACCGGCGATCAGCTCGGCCTCGGTCGCGTCACCGCCGTCCATCACCATGTTGGCGGCGACCGGCGTGGGCACCTCCTCGCGGGCGATGTGCGCGTGCCCGGTCGAGGCGGTGCCGAGCACGGCGGCCGTGGCCAGGTTGGTCACCGCCTCCCCCACGACACCGCGGGTCAGCAGCGGCACCCGCCGCTTCGGCGTGCCCTCCATGTCGAACCCGATCGGCAGGCCGATCGTGGTCGTGGCGTCGTCGGCGACGGTCACCAGCGACGAGGCCACCTGCTGGCCGGCCCGCTGGGCCACCAGCCCGACCCCGGCGGCGGCGAGTTCGCCGGAGAAGCCGGCGTCCTCGAGGAACGTCAGCAGCTCGCCGGCGGCCTGCGGGCCGAGCACGATCGTGTAGTGCCCGTCGGGCACCGGGATGCGGCCCTGGCCGGCGACGGCCTCGGCGATGGTGCGCTCGACGCTGGCGGCCAGGTCGATCGCGCCGACCGACCGGTGCAGGTCGATCCAGTGCGAGGTGCCGTCGGCGACGGTGGCGGTCAGCGTGCCGAGCGCCTCGGTGGCCAGCGCGTGGTGTGCGACGCCGGCCGAGTTGACCACGGCGATCTGGGTCAGCGCGCGGCCGAACATGCCGGCCGCCTCGCCGCCCGCGGCCGCCGCGCCGCGCATCGTCTGCCCGGCCGCGGTGGCCCGGGCGGCGGCGTCGAAGGCCGCGGTGTCGTCGTGCCAGAGCGGCACGTCCGGCGCGGACGCCGGAAGCGAGACCCCGGCCGAACCGGCGGCTCCCCCGGCCCGCCGCGCGAGCGCCCGGGCGGCGGCCGCGGCCCGCTCGACCGCCTCGGACAGGCCGTCCAGCGTGCCGGTGGCGGCCCGGGCGGCGTGTCCGTCGACGATCGCGCGTACGGAATATTGGGTTTCCAGAATGTCCTGGGGCTGGTGCACCCGGCCGCCGGCGAACCGGGTGTATTCGCCGGCCCGGCCGAGCAGGGGTGATCTCGACGGCGTCGGCGGCCGGCACCTTGGCGGCGGCCGCGAGGTGGTCGAGCAGCCCGTCCGGGGCCACCGGTGGGGCGAACGAGGTCATCAGGCCACTCCGATCCGCAGGTCACGCACCAACATCGGGGAGGCGCCGTGGCTCAGGAAGCCCCATTGCTTGGGCTCGCCCTTGCCGCACGGGTAGCCGAACGCCCGGAACTCCGCCGGCCCGGCGACGGCTTCCACCGAGCCCCAGAACTGCGGCGTGACACCGCCGTAGGAGAAGTTCTTCAGCAGCCGGCCGCGGCGGCCACGCTTGACCTCGTACGCCACCTCGGTTCCGAACTGGAAGTTGAGCCGCTGGTTGTCGATCGACCAGCTCCGGTTGTCGTCGATGTAGTAGCCGTCGCCCATCCGGTCGAGGAGCTCGTCGAGGCTGCCGCCGTCGCCGGGCTCGAGGTAGACGTGGGTGGAGAAGCAGACCGGCAGGTAGGCCCAGCCGTCGGAACGGGCCGCACCGGTGAGCGCGAGCCCGGACCGGGCCGCCGAGTCGCGGGTGGACAGGGTGTTGCGCACGATGCCGCGGTCGATCAGGGCCGCGCGGCGGGCCGGGTGCCCTCGTCGTCGAACGCGAAGCTGCCCCGGGTGCCGGGGACGGTCGGGTCGGAGGCGATGGTGACCGCGTCCGAGCCGTAGCGCAGCGAGCCGACGTCGCGGGCCTTGATGAACGAGGTGCCGGCGTAGTTGGCCTCGTCGCCGAGGATCCGGTCGAGCTCCAGGGCGTGCCCGGACGACTCGTGGATCTGCAGCGAGACCTGCTGCGCGCCGATCACCACGTCGGCGTAGCCGCGCGGCGCCAGCGGCGCGGTCAGCAGCGCGACCGCCTCCTCGCCGACCCGGGCGGCGTTCTCGCGCATGCCGAGCGAGGCCAGGTATTCCCAGCCGGCGCCGGCGGTGTTGCCGTGGAACGAGTTCGGGTAGCTGCGCCGCTGCACGTCGCCGTGCCCGGCCGCGGTGACCACCAGCATCGCGCCGGTCTCCAGCAGGTGCTGGTGCTGGCGCGACCCCTCGGTGTTGGCGAAGTGCCGGTGCTGCCGCTTGGCGTTGACACCGGCCTGCGCGGCGGCCACCTCGGCGGGCGCGCTGGCCGCGCCGAGCCAGCCGGCGAGCAGGTCGTGCCGCTCGGCGGTGTCCACAGTGAACGGGTCGACCTCGGCCGAGGTCTCGTAGCGGCCGCTGACCGGCAGCCGCGGCGGCAGCGAGACCGGCTTGCCGCTGCCGGCCAGGGCGACGGCCGACGCGTACGCCGAGCGGGCCGCCGTGGCGGCGTCGGCGTGCGACGCGAGTGGCCGGGCGGCGAACCCCCACTGCCCGCCGACCAGCACCCGCACCCCGATGCCGACGTTCTGCTCGATCCGCTCGTCGGGGTCGGCACCGAGCTGGGCGTAGGACCGCAGCTCCTCGCACTCGATCAGTCGGGCGTCGGCATACTCGACCCGGCCATCCACAGTGTCCAGTGCCGATTCGAGGATCGCGCGGGCGCCCGCGTCGTCAGCGAGCGCCCCCCACTCGTGCGCTGTCACGCGGACTCCAACGGGAACGACACCCACGCCCGGTCGCGGAACGACTTCTCGAACGCGTTGATGGTCTCCTGCACCAGCGCGCCCTGAGCGAAGTCGCCCTGGTTGACCGCGTTGCCGGAGAGGATCTCGGTGGTGAAGTCGGCGCAGAGGTTGGAGTAGAACAGGAAGTCCCAGTCTTCCCGGCTGTGCCCGCCGGCCGGGAAGAACTCCTGCGGGATCTCCTGCTCGACGAACTCGACCGAGCCCTTGGTGGCCGTCTTGATGGTCTGGCAGATGCCGAACTCCTCGACCAGCCGAACGATGATGGCGCCCTCGGAGCCGAAGATGCGCGCTTCGATGCCGGGGAAGTTGCCGACCGTGACGTAGGACGACTGGATCGAGGCCAGCACGCCGTTGTCGAACTCGCCGATCCACATGTCGCCGTCGTCGATGTTGAGGCGCTGCACGACGCCGGTGTCGCGGACCATCCGCTGGGGCACGAAGTTGCGCATGGTGCCGACGACGGAGGTCAGGTTGCCGCCGCTCCACCAGTGCATGATGTCGATGATCGGCGCGCCGTAGCCCTCGATCGACGAGGTCGTCAGCACGTCGGGGTCCGCGTCGGGGTCGACCTGGCGCATCGGGGTCGCCGGGTCGATCCACTGGCTGTTCTGCTCATACCCGTTGAAGATGTACGGGGTTCCGACGAAGCCCGCGTCGATCAGGCTCTTGGCATACTGCACCGCGGGCGCGTAGCGGAACGTGAAGCCCAGCTTGGTCTTCAGGCCCTTGCTGCGGGCCAACTCGGCCAGCGCCCGGGTCTCCCGGTTGTCGTGGTGCACCGGCTTCTCGCACAGCACGTGCTTGCCGGCGTCGAGCGCCGCCGCCGAGATCTCGTAGTGGGCCCGGTTGGCGGTCGCCACGTCGACGACGTCGACATCGGGGTCGTCGAGCAGCTCGCGATAGTCAGTGACCAGCTTCTTGACGCCGAACCGCTCGCCCGCCTCGGCGAGCGCGGTGGGGTTGGTGTCGGCGAGCGCGACGACCGCGACGCGCGGGTCGCGCTGCCAGCCGGGGATGTGGGCGCGCTGGGCCCAACGGCCCGCGCCGGCTACGGCCACGCGCAGCTTGTCACTCATGGTGTTTCCTTTCCGTTTCGGTTCCGGGCTGGTCTAGCGACGCACCCGGGGGTCGACCAGCGCGTAGGCGAGGTCGACGAGGAGGTTCATAACGACGATGAAGAAGGCGGCGAACAGCACGGCGCCGGTGATCATGGGGACGTCCAGCGTGCCGATCGCGTCGAAGGTGAGCTTGCCGGCGCCGGGCAGGCCGAAGACCGACTCGATGACCACGACACCGCCGAGGAAGTAGCCCAGGTCCATGCCGAGCATCGTCAGCAGCGGGCTGAGCACGTTGCGCAGGCAGTGCCGCAGCAGCACGACCCGCTCGGGCATGCCCTTCGCGCGGGCCATCTGCACGTAGGGGCTGCGCAGCGCTTCCAGCATGTTGGTCCGGGTGAGCCGGGCATACCAGGCCGCGCCGCCCAGGCCGAGGGTGAAGCTGGGCAGGATCAGATAGTTGATGTACGGCGCCGCGTAGCCGGACAGCGGGAACAGGTTGAACTTGAACGCCAGCACGTAGAGCAGCAGCAGGCCGAGCCAGAACGGCGGCGCGGACAGGCCGATCAGGGTCGCCAGCGTGGTGGTCCGGTCGGCGAGCTTGCCCGGCCGGTAGGCGGCCAGGATCCCGACCGGGATGCCCAGCACCGCCTCCCACAGCACGCCGAGCACGGCCAGCGCCGCGCTGATCGGCAGCGCCCGCAGGATCGCACCGGCCACCGGGGTGTTCTGGAGCGCGAAGCTGGTGCCCAGGTCGCCGTGCAGCAGGCCGACCAGATACTTCCCGTACTGGTACCAGATGCTGCGGTCGAGGCCGAGCTGGTGGTGGATCGACGCGACCGTCTCGGCGCTGGCGTTGGGTCCGGCGATGAGCCGGGCCGGGTCGCCGGGCACCACGTGGGTCAGCAGGAAGGCGAGGGTCACCACTCCGAACAGGACGATGACCGCCTGCGGGATGCGGCGCAGCAGGAACCGGGTCATCAGCGGCGCTCCGGTGCGGTCGGGTCGAGGAGGTCGCGCAGCCAGTCGCCGGCGAGGTTGAAGGCGAGCACGGTGAGCACCAGGCAGACGCCGGGGGCGAAGAGCAGCCAGGGCGCGATCTGGAAATACTCCTTGCCCTGCTCGATCATCTGGCCCCAGGACGCCGTCGGCACCGGGACGCCGACGCCGAGGAACGACAGCGAGGCCTCGATCAGGATCGACGACGCGACGCCGAGGGTGGCGTACACGATGATGGTCGGCACCAGGTGTGGGAACAGGTGCTTGCGCATGATCCGCCAATGCGACAGGCCCATCGTGCGGGCCGCGACCACGAACTCCCGCTCGCGCAGCGACAGCACCTGGCTGCGGATGATCCGGGCCAGCGTGGTCCAGTAGATGAGGGCGATGACGATCACGACGTTGCGCTCGCTGGGCCCGGTGACCGAGATCAGCGCGATGCAGAACAGCAGGATCGGGAACGACATCACGACGTCGGTCAGCCGCATCAGGATCGTCTCGACCCAGCCGCCCAGGTAGCCGG
The DNA here is from genome assembly GCF_003387075.1 of Asanoa ferruginea. Classification (NCBI taxonomy): domain Bacteria; kingdom Bacillati; phylum Actinomycetota; class Actinomycetes; order Micromonosporales; family Micromonosporaceae; genus Asanoa; species Asanoa ferruginea. The sequence continues at coordinate 6,313,761 of NZ_QUMQ01000001.1, read as the reverse complement.
CGGTCAGCCCGACCAGGACACCGACGATGGTGGCCAGGCCGTTGGCGAGGATGCCGATGACCAGCGAGACCCGGGCGCCGTAGAGGAGGCGGGCCAGCACGTCGCGGCCGTTGGGGTCGGTGCCGAGCGGGAAGCCGTGGCCGGGGCCGATCGGCGCGCCGTTGGCGGCCAGCCCCTCCTGGTAGGTCTGTAGCGGCGGGTGCGGCGCGAGCAGCGGTGCGAAGATCGCGGCCAGGGCCAGCAGCACCAGCAGGGTGATCGAGATCAGCGCGGGCAGGTCGTGGCGCAGGCTGCTCAGCGTCCGGCGCAGCCCGGTCGGCGCGGCGACCGGAACGGCCTCGGCCAGCGGCGGGGCGGTCACTTGGTGCTCCCCTCGATGGCGGTCGGGACCGCGTCGGCGTGATGGCAGGCGGCCCGGTGCCCGGCCGCGTCTTCAACCAGCGCGGGGCGCTCGACGCGGCAGATCTCGGTGGCCAGCGGGCAGCGCGGTGCGAACGCGCAGCCGGTCAGCTCGGCGTCCGCGGGTGGTGCCTCGCCGCGGACGACGCCGCGCCGGTGCCGGCGGCCGGCGCCCGGCTCCGGGATCGCGGCGAGCAGCGCCCGGGTGTAGGGGTGGCGCGGGTTCGCGAAGACCTCGGCGGAACTGGCGAGCTCGACGATCCGGCCCTGATACATGATCGCCACGTCGTCGGCGATGAACCGCAGCGTCGACATGTCGTGCGAGATGAACAGGTAGGCCAGCCCGTCGGCCTCCTGGAGGTCCTTGAGCAGGTTGAGGATCTGCGCGCGGACCGAGACGTCGAGCGCGGAGACGGCCTCGTCGCAGACCAGCACCTGCGGCCCGACGGCGAGCGCACGGGCGATCGACACCCGCTGACGCTGGCCACCGGAGAGCTGGTGCGGGTAGCGGCCGGTGAACGCGGCCGGCAGCCCGACCCGGTCGAACAGCTCGCGGGTCCGGCTCACCTGGTCGGGCCGGGGCACGCCGGCCGCGGTCAGCGCCTCGCCGACGTTCTCACCCGCGGTGAGGCGCGGGTTGAGCGAGTCGTAGGGGTCCTGGAAGACCATCTGCATGTGTGCCCGGAACTTTCGCAGCGCGCCGCCCCGCAGGGTGGTCACCTCCCGGCCGGCGACCTGGACCGAGCCGGACGCGGGGTCGTGCACCCGCATCAGGGCGCGGGCGACGCTGCTCTTGCCGGAACCGGACTCGCCGGCCAGGCCGAGCGTCCGGCCGGCCTCGATGGCGAAGCTGACGGCGTCGACGGCGGTCAACTCGGCTTTGCGGAAGGCACCTCGGCGGGGGTAGCGCACGGTCAGGTCCCGCACGGCGACGACGCTCATCGCTTCGCCTCCAACGTCAATGGGAAGTGGCAAGCCGCGGCGGTGCGGGGCCCGGTGGACCTCGTCGCCGGCGCCTCGGTGCGGCAGAGGTCCTGGGCGTGCGGGCAGCGGTCGGCGAACGCGCACGAGCCGGTCGGCACGTCGCCGAACGGCGGGGAACCCGGGACCGTCGGCAGCCGGCGCGGCAGGTCACCGACGAGCCGGGGAATCGAATCCAACAACGCCCGGGTGTACGGGTGTGCCGGCGCGGCCACGATGTCGTCGGTCGGGCCGGCCTCGACGACCTGGCCGGCGTACATGACCAGGATCCGGTCGCAGAAGCTGGAGATGACGCCGAGGTCGTGGCTGACCAGGATGGTCGCGGTGTCGTGCTGCTCGGTGAGCTCGTCGAGCAGGTCGAGCACCTGGGCCTGGACGGTGACGTCGAGGGCGGTGGTGGGCTCGTCGGCGATGATCAGCTTGGGGGTGCACGCGGCGGCGATGGCGATGCAGACCCGCTGGCGCATGCCGCCGCTGAACGCGTGCGGGTAGTCGTCGAGGCGGCGCTCGGCGTCGTCGATGCCGACCAGCCGCAGCAGCCGCACGGCCTCCGCGCGGGCGGCGGCCTTGCCGAGCCCGCGATGCCGGCGCAGGCCCTCGGTGATCTGCGTGCCGACCCGCAGCAGCGGGTTGAGGCTCGACATCGGGTCCTGGAACACCATGGCAATGTCGGCGCCGCGCCAGGCGGCCAGGCGGGCCGGGTCGAAGCCCAGCACGTCCTGCCCGGCGAACCGGATCTGGCCGCCGACCGCGGCGGTCGGCGGTAGCAGCCGCATCACCGCCTGTGCGGTGACCGACTTGCCGGACCCGGACTCGCCGACGATGCCGACCCGCTCGCCCGCCGCGACGCGCAGCGAGACCCCGCGGACCGCGGTCGTGCGCGCTCCTTGCCGGGTGAAGTCGACGGTGAGGTCGTCGACTTCGAGGATGGCTGTCATCGGGTTCCCTTGGTTGATGAGGGGTGGGTGGCGATGCGGTCCGCGCCGCGGAGAAGGGATCGTGGCGCGGGCCGCATCGCCGGAGGGGAAGGTCAGCGGCTTGCCGTGCCGGTGGTCTTCCAGTAGTTGGTCATGTCCCAACCCCAGATCGGCTGGGAGTGGTAACCGCCGACCGTCTTGCCGAACACCTCGGTCTTGGAGCCGTAGTAGAGCGGAACGACCGGGTTGTCGGCGAGCATCTTCGTGGTCGCCTGGGTGTAGAGCTTGTTGGCCTCGTCCACAGTGGAAGCGGCGAGGGCCTGGTTGACCAGGCTGTCGACGTCCTTGTTGCAGTAGAACGAGTAGTTCTGCGCGCCCGGCACGGCCGAGGCACAGGACAGCAGCGCCTGGTAGAAGTCACTGCCGTCGGGGTAGTCGGCCACCCAGAACGTCAGCGTCATCGGCGCCTTGTTGGGCGTCGCGGCCAGCTCGAAGAACGCGCTCTGCTGGATCGGCTGGGCGTTGACCTTGATGCCGATCTTGCCCAGATCCTGCTGGAGCTGCGGCAGCAGCGCGGTCCACGGGTCGGTGTTCCAGGAATACATCGTGGTCTCGAAGCCGTTGGGGTAACCGGCCTCGGTCAGCAGCTGCTTGGCCTTCGCGATGTCCTGGTCGTGCACCAGCTTGTCGGAGGTGTAGCCGGTGATCCCCTTGGGCAGGTATTCGTTGGCCACCTCGCCCTGACCCGCGACGAGCTTGAGCAGGAAGCTGCGGTCGAACGCGTAGGAGACGGCCTCGCGCACCTTCGGGTTGTCGAAGGGCTTCATCTTCGTGTTCATCGTGACGTAGTAGGTCGACGGCTTGACGATCGTCTTCGTCTGCGCCTTGAGCGAGGCGTCGTTGCTGACCTGGAGGTAGTCGGCGGCCGGGATCGGGTCGCCCATCAGGTCGATCTGACCCTTCTGCAGCTCGAGGAGCTGCACGTGCGGGTCGACGCCGAGCTTCTCGACGACCTTGTCCACATAGGGCTTCGGCGAGTCCCAGTACTTGGCGTTGCGGTTGACCACGATCTCCGAGCCGGGCGTGAAGTGGTCGAGCACGAACGGGCCGGACCCGATCGGCTTGCTGGCCGAGTCCTTCTCGATGATCGACGCGTGCGGCATCGCCAGCACATACTTGAACGCGCTGTTCGGCGCGGTCAGCTGGATCTGCACGGTGCTGTCGTCGACCGCGGTGATGCCGGTCAGCGGGGTCGCGGTGTTCTTCGCGTAGTCGGCCGCGCCCTTGACGCCGGTCCAGAAGCTCGCCACCGGCGACTTCGTGGCCGGGTCGAGGATCCGGTCGAAGGAGTAGACGACGTCGGCTGCGGTCACCGGCTTGCCGTCGGTGAACGTCATGCCGGAGCGCAGCTTCACGGTGTAGGTGAGGCCGTCCTGGCTGACCTGCGGCATGTCGGCCGCGGCCTGCGCCTCGATCTCCATGGTGTCGCCGACGTAGTCGTACAGCCGGTCGTACATCATCCGCATGTTGTTCCAGCAGGTGGCGTCGTAGCACACTGCCGGGTCGAAGGTCTTCGGGTCGCTCTTGTAGGCGACCGTCATCGTCTGGCCGAAGCGCGGCTCGGTGCCCGAGCCGGAGCCGGCCGCGCCGGTGGACGAGTCGTTGCTGTTGCCGGCACAGGCGGCGGTGACCGCGAGCGTGCCGGCGAGCAGCACGCCGAGGACCGGCCGGAGGGGTTTGCGTATCACGTGCGCTCCATCTCTTATGTGGGACGGACGCCCAGGAAGCCGGCCAGGCCGGTGAGTCCCAGGTCGATGTCTTCGGATCGGGCGGCGAGCGAAAGGCGCAGGCGGGACTCGCCCGCCGCGCCGAAGGCGATGCCGGGTGCGAGCGCGACGCCCCTGTCGCGCAACAGGTCAAGTGCGAACGTCGCGCTGTCGGTGACCGACGGCACGGCGAGCCACAGGTAGAACGCGCCGGCCGGGCGGACCGCGTCGAGGCCGAGCGTCGCCGCCCGCTCGACGGCGGCGTCCCGGCGTTGCCGGTAGGCCGCACGCATCCGGCCGACCCCGTCCTGCGGGCCGGTCAGTGCGGCGATCCCGGCGTGCTGGGTGGGCGTGCTGACACAGGAGACGGTCGCCTCCTGCACCCGGCCCAGCGCCGCGGCGAGCCGGTCGGCCCCCGGGCCGCCGGTGACCGCGTAGCCGAGCCGCCAGCCCGTCATCGCATAGCTTTTGGATAGGGAGAACACCGTGACTGCCGGGGTGTCCGGCGCCGCGACGGTGAACGTGGTGGCCGGCTCGTCCAGCCAGAGTTGGTCGTAGCACTCGTCGGAGACGACGCACAGCCCGTGCCGGTTGGCCCAGGCGCCCAGCTCGGCGAGCTGCCCGGCGGTCCATTGGTAGCCCACCGGGTTGGCCGGCGAGTTGACCAGGATCGCTTTGGTACGCGGCCCGACCAGCGACGCGAGATGGTCGTAGTCGGGCCCGAAGTTGTCCGCCGCGACCAGCCGGTAGCCCCGGGCGGTGGCACCGAGCATCGTGGCGATCGTGGTGAAGTTGGTCCAGCCCGGATCGGGCACCAGGATCTCGTCGCCCGGCTCCAGCAGCGCGCGGTAGGCGGCCGTCAGCGCGCCGACACCGCCGGCGGTGACGACCGTGCGGCCGGGCTCGACGTCCGGCAAACCGTTGTCCCGGGCGAGCTTCTCCGTGATGGCCGCCCGCATCGCCGGCAGGCCGGCGCTGGGGCCGTAACGCGTCTGGCCCGTGCGGGCGGCCGCGTCGGCGGCGGCCACGACGTGTGCCGGCGTGTCGAAGTCGGGCTCGCCGAACTCGAGGTGCACGGCGCCCGGGTGCGCCCAGGCGGCGTTGGCCAGCGCCCGGATGCCGGATGCGGGCGTGGCGGTGACCTCGGCGGAGATCCGCGGGCCGGTCACGTCATGCTCCGCATCAGGCCGCCGTCGCAGGACAGCAGGCTCGCGGTGACATAGGACGACGTGGGCCCGGCGAGGAAGCCGACGACGGCCGCGAACTCCTGCGGGTCGCCGTAGCGCCCGGCCGGGATCGTCGCGATGCTGGCCGCCCGGACGCTCGCCTCGTCGGTGCCCGTGCGCTTGGCGGCCGCGGCGTCGAGTTGCGCGACCCGGTCGGTGTCGATCCGGCCCGGCACCACGCCGTTGACGGTGACGCCGTCGGCGGCGACCTCGCGGCCGGCCGTCTTGATCCAGGCGGCGAGCGCGGCGCGGCCACTGTTGGAGTAGGTCAGGTTCGGGAGCGGTTCGCGTACGCCCGAGGAGAGCACCGCGACGATCCGGCCGTGCCCGCGCTCGCGCATGCCGGGCAGCAGGCGGGTGGCGAGGTCGATCGGGGTGATGGTGAGGAGCTGGAGCGCTTTGCGCCAGTCGTCGGCGTTGGTCTTGTCCGCGGTCGCCGGTGGCGGGCCGCCGGCGTTGAGCACGCAGATGTCGACGCCGCCGAAGAGCTCCTCTGCGCGGTCGGCGACGGTGGCCGCGGCTGTCGGATCGGCGGCGTCGGCCGCGACCGTGTGCACCTTGACGCCGTGTCGCGCGTGCAGCGTCGCCGCGATCGGGTCGAGGCGCTCCGTGCTGCGCGACCAGAGCAGCAGGTCGTTGCCGTCGGCGGCGAGTCGCTCGGCGATCGCCGCGCCCAGCCCGGCGCTGGCGCCGCCCACGAGTGCGGTGGTCACGCCAGCTCCAGGGGTTCGACGCTCGGCGTGAGGCCCACGCGGGCCAGCACGTCGTCGAGTTCGGCGAGGGTGGCCGGGTCCGGCAGCGGGTTGAGCGCGCGGGTCCGGGCGGTGGTCAGCACGCCACGGCGGCGCAGCACCTCCTTGCGGATGCCCAGGCCGACCTTGAGCTGGCCCTCGAAGACCAGGTAGGGCAGGAAGCGGTCGTTGAGCGCGGCGGCCCGGGCGAGGTCGCCGGCCGCGAACGCCACCCGGATCGCCTTGAGGATCTCCGGGTAGGCGAAGCCGGTCATCGTCCCGGCCGCACCGCGGCGCAGTTCCGAGTAGGCGCTCACGCCGCCCAGCCCGCCGAACACGGTCAGCTCGGGCCGCTGCGCGAGCAGCCGGCCGATCTTCGGCGGCGTGGGCGGGTCCTCGAGCTTGACGACCGTGCTGCCGGCCGCGTCGAGGGCGGCCAGCAGGGCGGAGACCGGCAGCGTGACACCGGTCGCGGCGGGCTCGTCCTGGACGATGACCGGCACGGGGCTGTCGCCGACGGCGGCGCGGTAGAACCCGGCGATCTGGTCGGTGTCCTTGAGCAGCGCCGGCGCCGCCACCATCACGGCACTGGCACCCTGTTCGACGGCGCGGGCCACGTTGGCGCGGACCACGGCGGCGGCCGGCGCCGAACACCCGACGGCGAACGGGATCGTGTTGTTCGCGGCCGCGGCGATGGTCGACAGCACCGTCTCCCGCTCGGCGGCGGTGAGGTCGGCGACCTCGCCCATCACGCCGAGGATGGTGATGCCGTCGGCGCCCCAGGAGGCGGCCGCGTCGACGATCCGGCGAAGGCTGTCGGTGTCGACGGCGCCGTCGTCGGTGAACGGGGTCGGGCTGATATACCAGGTGCCGGTCAGGTCGGTCATGTCAGTAGCCCAACTCCCGCTGGTAGAGGTTGCGCAGCCCGCGGCCGTCGAGATAGCGCCGCAGGTTGTCGTTGAACAGGTCGGTGATGGCCGCGTTCTCGGTGTCCACGGTGGACGCCGAGTGCGGTGAGACGAGCACGTTGTCGAGGTCCCACAAGGGCGAGTCGGCCGGCAGGGGCTCGGTGGTGAAGACGTCGAGGGCGGCACCGGTGATCGCCTTGGTGCGCAGCGCCTCGATCAGCGCGGGCTCGTCGACGAGCTGGCCGCGGCCGATGTTGACGACGATGGCGCCGGGCTTGAGCCGGGCGATCCGGGCCGCCGAGAGCAGTCCGGCGGTCTGGTCGGTCAGCGGCGTGCACAGCACCAGCACGTCGGTCCAGCGCAGCAGGTCGTCGAGCTCGTCGGTGGAGTGGACGCTCGCGGCGCCGGGCAGGTCGTAGTCGCGCCCGGGTCGGCCGACGGCGAGCACCCGGGTGCCGAGCGCGGCGAAGCTGGCCACGACCCGGCGGCCGATCCCGCCGAGCCCGACCACGGTGACGGTCCGGCCGGCGAGCTGCGCGGTGGTGTAGCGCTGCCACCGGTGTTCGGTCTGCTGTGCGCGCAGGTGCGGTACGCCTTTGACGAAGTGCAGCGCGCCGAGCACGGCGAACTCGGCCAGCGGCGTCGCGTGGATGCCGGCGGCGGTGGTGAACGTCAGGTCGGTGCGGTCGAGCCCGGTGCGCTGCACGAACGCGCCGATGCCGGCACTGGTCGCCTGGACCCAACGCAGCCGCGGCGCGCGCGTCGGAAGGTCGGCGGGCGCCTGCCAGTCGAAGTCGAACGCGACGTCGGCGGCGGCGAGCGCCTTCTCCCAACGCTCCTGCTCGGCGGCGGTGAGCTGGCGCGGCGTGCCGGTGTGGTCGGAGGCGTAGCGCGGCACCGGCACCAGGTCGGGCTCGTAGATGACATCGACCGCCGGGTCGACGGAGGCGATCCGTTGGACCAGGTCAGCTTCGAGGTAAGTGGCGATCAGAACGCCAAGCCGCGCGGACATGATCAGGACCGTAGTGTCGCCGACCGACTGTCGACAATCGGTAGGCGACACTTTTCTTGCTTGAAGAGCAAGAAAATTTCTGGTCTTGAGTACGCAAATCGGTCAGTCGATGGTCTTTCGCCGTGACGTTAGGCCGCGCCACCGACGCCGGCCGGGCGGAGGAGCTCGCCCGGCTGCTGTCTGATGTCGAAGCGGATCGCCGCCGAGCCGGAGCCCTTCCACGAGCTCTGAGGGATACATTGTCGTACATGTCCCCCATCGCTCGCCGTACCCCCGTGGTCGCGATTCTCACTGTCTGTGTTCTCGCTGTCGCGGCTTGCGGGAATGGCGGGCCGGTGACGACGCCAGCGACCGCGCCGACGACCGCTGTTGGGCACGCCGGCCACACCGGGTCTCCCCCGGCCAGCCAGCCGTTGCGGGCCGGCGAGCGGTTCGTCGAGACGGGATTGGCGCGGCCCTTCACGCCCGACCCGCCCGGCGACGACGCCGACGAATACCGGTGCTTCGTGGTCGACCCGAAGCTGACCGAGACGGCGTTCCTCACCGGGAGCCAGTTCGAGCCGCAGAACCGCGACATCGTGCACCACGCGATCTTCTTCCGGATCCCGGCCGGCGACGCCGCGCGCGTGCGCGACTACGACGCCTCGACACCGGGCGACGGCTGGCAGTGTTTCGGCGACGCCGGGGTCGGTGACGACCCGTCGTGGGTGGCGAGCTGGGCACCCGGCGGCGGCGAGACGATCTATCCCGACGGGCTCGGCTTCGAGCTCGACCCGGGCAGCCTGCTGGTCATGCAGATCCACTACAGCCTGCTCGCGACCGGCGGGAAGCCGGGCGGCGCCGACCGCTCCGGCATCCGGCTGCGGTTGGCCAGCGGTGCGCGCACGCCGTTGCGCACGACGCTGCTGCCCGCGGCGGTGGAGCTGCCGTGCGCCGCCGGCGAGAGCGGCCCGCTCTGTGAGCGCGACGCGGCGGTCGCCGACGTCGTGCGCCGGTTCGGCCCTGAGGCCGGCGGCCGGGCCGACTGGCTCCGCGAGCTGTGCGGCGACGGCTCCGAACCCGGCCCGACCCAGTCGTGCACCCGCCGGGTGACCCGGCCGGCGACCCTCTACGGCGTCGGCGGCCACATGCACCTGCTCGGCCGCTCGATCAAGGTCGAGCTCAACCCCGGCAAGCCGGGCGCCCGCACCCTGCTCGACGTGCCGGCCTTCAACTTCGACGACCAGGCCGTGCGCCCGGTCGGCGAGGGCGTCACCGTCGAGCCCGGCGACACCTACCGGGTCACCTGCACCCACGACGCGGCGCTGCGCGGCCAGCTCCCGGCGCTGCGCAAGCTCCCGCCCCGCTACGTCGTCTGGGGCGAGGGCACCGCCGACGAGATGTGCCTGGCCATCGTCATCGAGGCCCCGGCGGCGTAGTGGTCTCGGCACGGGTGGCTCGGCACAACGCTGTCGCGGGCGCGCTGGCCGGGCTCGGCGATGACGATCTCGCTGCGCTGGTCGGCGCGGCGCCGGTGACCGGTGCCGGCATCGGCGGCGGGTCCTCCGTGCTCGACGTCGCCGGCGCGAAGGTGTTCGTCAAACGGATCCCGCTCACCGACCTGGAGCGGCAGCCCGGCAACCTGCGGTCGACGGCCAACCACTTCGACCTGCCGGCCCGCTGCCAATGGGGCGTCGGCAGCCCGGGCTTCGGCGCCTGGCGCGAACTGGCCGCCCACGAGATGACGACCGGCTGGGTGCTCGAAGGACGCAGCGCGGCGTTTCCGTTGCTGCATCACTGGCGGGTGCTGCCCGGAGCCACGCCGCCGATCGACGAGCACGCCGACATCCCGGCGACGGTGGCCTTCTGGGGCGGCTCGGCCGCGGTCGGGCGGAGGTTGCGGGCCCGGGCCGCGGCCTCCGCCAGCGTGGTGCTGTTCCTGGAACACCTGCCGTCGAACCTCGACGACTGGCTCCGCCGCCAACTAGCCGCCGGGCCGGACGCGGTCGTCGCCGCCTGCACGATGGTGCACGACGCGCTGGCCACCGACATCGCGTTCCTGAATGCCAACGGGCTGCTGCATTTCGACGCCCATTTCGCCAACGTCCTGACCGACGGCCGGCGGCTCTACATCACGGATTTCGGACTGGCCACGTCGCCGAGCTTTCGCCTGTCTCCCGGGGAGCGGGAGTTCCTGGCTCGCAACGCCGGCTACGACCGCGCGTACACGGTGACGCAATTGGTGAATTGGATCGTGACCCACGGCGCCGGCGTGCCCACGCCGGAGCGCGGCGGGCCGGCCGAGCGCAACGACTATGTCCGCGCCTGTGCCGCGGGAGCCGATCCGGCCGGCCTGCAGGCGCCGCTCGCCACGATCGTCCGCCGGCACGCACCGGTCGCCACGATCATCAACGACTTTCTCTGGCAGCTCTTCGGCGAGTCACGGGCGACGCCCTATCCCGCCGAGCGGCTGGCCCTGTGCGATTGAGCCAACCCGCGGGTAGCGTCACTTTCAACAAAAGTGAACGTGAGGAGAGATCGTGCCGTTGACGGGTGAATACGCGCCGAGTCCGAGTGACTGGTCGCGCAAGCAGGCGGAGCTGTTCGAGAGCACCGCGGGTGCCGAAGGCAACACGCTCCGTGGTCGTCCGATCATCCTGCTGACCTCGATCGGTGCCCGCACGGGCAAGGTGCGCAAGACGCCGCTGATGCGGGTCGAGCACGACGGCGAATACGCGGTCGTCGCCTCGCAGGGCGGCGCGCCCACGCACCCCGTCTGGTATCACAACCTCGTCGCCCACCCCCACGTCGAGCTCCAGGACGGCGCGGTCCGCAAGGACTACATCGCCCGCGAGGCGACCGGCGACGAGCGCGCGACCTGGTGGAAGCGGGCGACGGCGACCTGGCCCGACTACGACGACTACCAGACGAAGACCGACCGGGTGATCCCGCTCTTCGTGCTCACCCCGAAGTCCGCCGAATAGCGTGTCGAATAGCCGCTAAAGCGGCAAAGCCCGGTAAACCTCAACCATGCGACGTCGTACGCTCCTGCGTGGTGCCGGTCTGCTGGGCCTCTCCGGCAGTCTCCCCATGCCCGCGCCGGCCGGTTGGAGCGAGTTCGACCGGCTGGTTCGGGCCGAGTTCCGCCGCGAGCGGCTGGTCGGCGCCGCCATCGCGGTCGTGCGCGCCGACGGGGTCGTGCACCGGCTGGTGCTGGGCGACCGGATCTCGCCGGGCACCCACTTCCTTGTCGCCTCGACGACGAAGTCGATGTCGTCGCTGCTCGCGGCGACCTATGTGGACCAAGGCGTCATCGGCTGGGACCAGAAGGCCGTCGACGCCTGGTCGGGCTTCCGCGCGCCGACGCCGGAGCTGACCCGGACGCTGCGGGTGCGCGACCTGCTCGGCATGGCCACCGGCATCGACGAGCCGCCCGCGCTGTCCGCACTGCACGAGGGCTATCCCACCGCCGAGCAACTGCTCCAGTCGGTGGTCAACCTGCCCGTGGTGGCACCGCCGAACACCCGGTGGATCTACAACAACACGGTGTACGCCGCCGGCGGCTACCTGCCGCTCCTGGCCAGCGGGGTGAAGCCGGCCGACGTCGCGGCCGCCTATGTGGACGCTGTGCGCACCCGGGTCTTCGGACCGGCCGGCATGGCGGGGACCCGGATCGCCGACGACCCGCGCGGCCTGGTCGCCGACTACACGCGGGGCTACGGGGTGGACATCTTCGGCGGCACCACCACATTGCCCTACGGCCCGGTCGGCAGCTACGCACCGGCCGGCGGCGCACTGTCCACGCTGGACGACATGGCCAGCTACGTCCGGCTGCAACTGCGCCGCGGCCAGTCGGTGACCGGCCGGCGGGTCGTGTCGGCGGCCAACCTGGCCGAGTGCTGGCGGCCGCACATCCCGGTGCCCACCGATCCGGTCCTCGACCCCGATGCCGCCTCGGCCGGCTACGCGATGGGCTGGATCAGCGAGCGGTTCCGCGACGGCACCCGCCTCGTCTGGCACAACGGGGCGATCGACGGCTTCACCGCCTACGTCGGCTTCCTTCCCGAACGCGACCTCGGCATCGTCGTGCTCAACGCGATGAACCCGGAACCGACGGGCCTGTTCCTCTACCTCTACGTGCTCAACCTGATTCTCGGCACCGAGTACGGCCTCAACAAGGGCGTGCCGCCGAAGGTCAGCGCGGCCGCCGCCGCGGCCCGGCAGGCGCTGGTCGACAAGGGACGGACGACGCGGCCGGTCGACCCGCGCCGGGTCCAGCCGTGGTTGGGCTACTACGAGGGCGGCTACCTGCTGGCGCTGGAGAAGGCGCGGCTCGTGCTGCACCTCCAGTCGCGCCGGTTCGAGCTGCGCTGGGTCAACGGCGAGACCTATGTGATGGCCGACGGCCTGCTGCCCGGCTCGACAGTCATCCTGCGCCGGGACCCGGACGGCACCCCGGCGCTGGTCGTCGCCGGCATCGACACGGTCCGCCGCGAGGTGGGCCAAAACTAAGCCAGCGCGGCTGAGGCGTTCTTCTCCAGCAACTCGTATCCGAACTCCTGGCAGATCCGCAGTGCCTGGTCGGCGTACACGTTGGCCTGCCGCACTCCGTTAGTGCCCTGCTTGCGGTGTGCCCGGGCCAGTCCGATCAGTGCCTGCGCCTCCGCGTGTCGGGCGCCGTCGCCGCGGGCCAGGGCCAACACCTGGTGCAGGTGGGCGATGGCGAGGTCGGTGTCGCCGGCGCGCAGGTTGAGCTCGCTCTGCGCGATCAGGGCGTGCGCCTCGACCCAGCGGTCGCCGACTTCGCGGGCGATCGCCAGGGCCTGGGTGGCCAGGTTTCGGGCGGTGTCGGGGTGGCCGATCGCGTTGTGTGCGGTGGCCAGCAACCGCAGGGTGTCGGCCTCGCAGCTGCGCGCCCCGAGCCGGCGGTGCGTGTCGAGGGCGGCGGTGAGGTAGGTCAACGCGTCGTCGTGGCGACCGAGCAGCAGGTGTGCCTCGCCGAGGCAGCCGTGTGCGGTGCCCTGACCGTGCCACTGCCCGACGGTGCGCTCCAGCTCGATGACCTGCCGGCAATGGGCGATGGCCTCGGGCAGCCGGCCCTGCTGGAGGCGGATGTTGCCGAGGTTGGCGAGTCGGGCGAGCCGACCGGCGGGCCGACCGATGCGGGTGTCGATGTCGAGCGCCTCGATGCTGTGGCGGGCCGCCCGGTCGAGGTCGCCCGTCTCGAAGGCGACGTGCGCGAGGTTGCTCAGCGCGCTCGCTTCCCCTTCGGCCCAGCCGGCGGTGCGGGCGAACCCGAGCGCCTGCCCGAAGTCGTCGAGCGCCGCGGTGTAGCGGCTCGCGGCCAGCAACACCGTGGCCCGGCTGAGCAGGGCGGCGGCGAGGCCCAGCGGGTTCCCGTCGGCGCGGGCATGGGCGAGCGCGGCCTCCGTGACGGGCAGCCAGGCGGCCGACGGTGCGGTGAAGTCGAGATGCCAGCGCAGTTGGTCGGTGAGCCGCCAGGCGGCTTCGTGGTGCTCCGGCCCGGCTGTCATGATCGCCGCGATCATGTTGTCGCGCTCGTTCTCCACCCAGGTGAGCGCGCCGGCATCGGTGTCGAACTCGACCCCGTCCAGGTCGTAGGGCAGCCGCACGACGTGCGGGTAGAGCCGGGTAGCGGCACGGGCCATGGTGGACAGGTAATAGTGGTGGAGGCGGTCGATGGCGGCCCGCACGTCGCCATCCTCCACGGTGGACCGTCGCTGTGCGTAGAGCCGGACGAGGTCGTGCCAGCGGTAGCGGCCGCGGCCGGCGGGTTCGAGCAGGTGCGCGCGGGCGAGGGTGTCGAGCAGCGAGTCGGCCTCGGCGAGCGGCGCCGCGGCGAGGGCGGCGGCGCCGGCCGGCGTCACGGTGTCGCCGGGTGCGACACCGAGCAGGCGGAACAGGCGGCGGGCCGGCGCCGGGTGGGCGTCGTAGGACAGGTCGAACGCGCTCACCGTGGCGGTCGTCGGGTCGCCCGGCACCGTCAGCGTCGCCAGCCGGTCGCTGGCGGCCAGCCGCTGGTTGTAGGCGGCCAGCGGCGCCGACTGGGCGCGCGCGTTGGCGGCCGCGATGCGGATGGCCAGCGGAAGGTGCCCGCACAGCCGGGCCAGCTCGTCGCTGTCGGCGGCATCGGCACCCGGCAGGAGCGTGCGGAGCAAGCTGCGGGCCTCCCCCGACGGGAGCACGCCCAACCGGATCGCGGCGGCGCCCTCCCGCGCGGTGAGCCCGCGAAGTTGGTCACGACTGGTCACGACGACCATGCAGGCCGGACCGCCCGGCAACAGCGGGCGGACCTGGTCGGGGGCCGCCGCGTTGTCGAGGACCACCAGGATGCGGCGCGCGGCGGTGACGCTGCGATAGAGCCCCACCGCGTCGTCGAGGTCGGCGGGTATCTGCTCGGCCGGAACCCCGAGGGCCTGGAGGAAGTGGGCGAGCGCGGCAGTCGCGGCGACCGGGGGCTGCGGGGAGCTGCCGCGCAGGTCGAGGTAGAGCTGGCCGTCGGGGAACTGGTCTGCGGCGGCGTGCCCCCACCGCACGGCCAGAGCGGTCTTGCCGACCCCGGCCAGGCCGGTGATGATCACGGGCGCGGCGGGGCGGCGCGCGGCGAAGCCGTCGAGGGCCGCGAGTTGGTCGGCCCGGCCGGCGAAGTCGGCGACCGCCGCCGGCAGCTGAGCGGGTGTGATCGCAGCGACCGTCGGTGCCGCCAGCGCCCGATCGTCGGTCAACACGGCCTGCTCGAGGTGGTGCAGGTCGGGGCCGGGCTCGATGCCGACCTCGGTGACCAGCGACTGGCGGACCGCGCGGAAGGCTTCCAACGCCTCCGCCCGGCGGCCGCACCGGTAGAGCGCGATCATCAGGAACCGGCACAGCCGTTCGCGCAGCGGGTGTTCCCGCACCAGCGCGGCGAGTTCCTCGACGATCTCCGCGTGCTGGCCCAGCTCGAGCCGGGCCGCGAACAGGTCCTCGCGGGCGGCCAGCCGGAGGTGTTCGAGGCGGGACGCTTCGGCGGCGACGGTGAGCGTCGCGGGTACCTCCGCCAGCGCGGGACCCTGCCACAGGGCGAGCCCGGCGGAGAGCTGCCGTGCCGCGTCTGCCGTCCGGCCCTCGCTGAGATAGCGCTTGCCGGTGCGGGCCAGCCGCTCGAAGACCTCGATGTCGACCGTCTCGTCCGCGGTCGCCAGCTCGTAGCCGGTCGCCCGGCTCACCACGTCACCGGCGTCGCCGCTACGCAGGAGCTGGCGCAGCCGCATGATGTAGCCGTTGACGGCGCTGCCGGCCGTGCGGGTCGGCCGCTCCCCCCAGATCTCGTCGACAAGGCGTTCCCTGGGCACCGGCCCACGCTGGGCGATCAGCACCGCCAGGACGATCCGTTGATGCGGTGCGGTGATCGGTGCCCATCCCGCGCCGTCCCAGACCCGCATCGGCCCGAGCGCACGTATCCGCACTGCCCGATCCGGATACATCGATGAATTATCTACCCGCTCACGTTGTGGCGCGACCGGTGCCGGCGCGGGACCGACTTCATCGCGGCTTCATCGCCGCATCATCGCCCCCGATTACGTTCCGCGAGGGCGGGCGCCCGGCTCGCACGAATCGCCAAGGAGAGTGAGCGCGATGCTGAGGTCCTCCAGATGGGACGAGCCGGCCGCCGAGCCGCCACCGCCCGACCCGCCACGACTGCGGCACAAGCCGATGGTCGCCGGGTTCGCGGCGTTCGTGCTGGTGCTCGCCTCCGCGGTCGCCTGGCCGACGCTCAGGTCGACCGCCGGTCCGGCAGCGCCGCCGCCCCAAGCTCGCGCGGAACAGGTCCGGCTGGCCGCGGCCGGCCTGCCCTGCACGCGCGAGATCGCCGGCGCCGACTGGGTGCTCAACCCGTGCGTCCCACAAGGCAGCCCGTTGCCCGCGTTCGTGCAGGCGGAGATCGGCCGGCGGTATGCGGGTGCCGACGTGGACTGCTCCCCCGAACCGACCGAGTCGCCGTCGAGCCCGCCGTCGACCAGGCCGGCGGAACCGACGACGACAGCGCTGCTCCGACGTCAGTTGCGGGGCGTTGTCACCGCGCCGACCGCCGCGGACCCGACCACGGCGACGCCGACCGCGACCGACAGCGCCGATCCCACCGCCACGCCGTGTCCGTCCGGGTCGGCGAGCGAGTCGGCGAGTGCGGACCCGTCCGGGAGTGCCACCCCGTCGGCGAGCGCCGACCCGTCGGACAGCGCCAGCCCGTCCGGCAGCCCGGAACCATCGGACAGCGCCAGCCCGTCCGGCAGCGCCGAACCGTCCGACAGCGCCAGCCCATCGGGCAGCGCGGAGCCGTCCGACAGCGCCAGCCCATCGGGCAGTGCCGACCCGTCCGACAGCGCCAGCCCGTCCGGCAGCGCCGAGCCCTCCGACAGCGCCAGCCCCTCGGAGAGCGGCGAACCGTCCCCGACCGATCCGGAGACCCCGCCGGACGACCCGGGCAACCCGCCCGACCCCGGCCCGTCGAACCCGCCGGATCCGACCGGATGCCCCGCCCTGACCGGCCCCGAGGACTACGAAGACGTGTTGGAAGAGGCGGCGAGCGACCGCGTCGACTGCCGCGACGTCAGCAAGATCCCCAACAAGGACGCGGCGACCGTGCTGGTCGCCACCGGCGACTCGATCACCTCGGCACACCTCCAGATGAAGTCGAGCGACAAGACGTGCGGGCACGTCTCCCAGGACCACCGGGGCCACCCCGGAAACAACGGCTTCTTCTCGTACGTGGGCCGTTACGCCAACGCCAACAAGAATGTCGTCGACTACTACAACTTCGCGCGGACCGGCTATTCGACCGGCCAGATCATCGGTGCCGGGCCGAACGACACCGACGCCTGTGGGTTCCCGTGGGGCCGCAACTCCTCGCCCCTCTCCATGGCCGAGGCCGAGGTGGTCAAGGCGAAGGAGGCCGGGCACCACGCCTACTTCGTCACGACCGGCGGCATCAACGATACGAACTGGACAGACGTGCTCCGGTCGCTGGCGTTCTGCCGTGGGCTGGAGTTCGTCGCCGACCGGTTGAGCCTCCACGTCAACTGGGCCAACCCGAAGGGGAAGGAAGGCATCTTCACCGAAGGCGGCGGCTGCGTCCTGACCCTGCACAACCCGATCACCAACAAGGACACCAACCTGTCGGCGACCGTGCCGCGCTTCAACGGCCCGGAGGTCTTCGCGTCGATCGGCAACAACGCCAACTCGATCGTCAACACGATGCTCGACGCGGGCGCCGACAAGGTGGTCTGGATGCTCTACTACGACATCGTTCCGGCGGTGACCGACGCCGGCACCGTCGCGGAACTGATGATCCGGGCACAGCTTCCCGACTGGATCGCGAACCGCGTACCCAATCTCGGTCCGCGTCTGCTGCCTCTGATCGACCCGCTCTGGATCGGCCAGGCCCGCGAGGTGATGACGGCGATCAACACCAACATCATCTTCAACATGCCGCTTCGTGATCACCTACAGGTGGTCGGTGCGCCCGATCTGACCCGGCTCGAGATGCAGGAGACGGGCGTCAGCGGATCGCCGCACCCGAACGCGATCGGACACGACAGGCTCGCCGCGCGACTCGCCGCCGGATTCGACGGCCTGTGAGATCGGGACTGGCTGGCGGCCTCGGTCGCCAGCCAGTCAACGCGGCTAGACGGCCGCGCGTAGCTCGCGCTTGAGCAGCTTGCCGGTCGCGCTCTTCGGGAGCGCGTCGAGCACCCGGACCTCCCGCGGGCATTTGTAGTCGGCCAACCGCGCGCGGCAGTAGGCGATCAGTTCCGCATCGTCGAACGTCGCGCCGGGCTTGAGGGCGAGCACCGCGACGATCTCCTCGCCGAGCCGCTCGTCGGGGCGCCCGACCACGGCCGCCTCGGCGACCGCGGGATGCCCGTAGAGGACCTCTTCGACCTCGCGCGGGTAGACGTTGAAGCCACCGCGGATGATCAGGTCCTTGATCCGGTCGACGACGTAGAGGAAGCCGTCGGCGTCGCGGTAGCCGAGGTCGCCGGTGTGCAGCCAGCCGTCGGTGATCGCCGCCGCGGTCGCCTCCGGGTTGTTGTGGTAGCCCTTCATCACCACGTGGCCGCGGACCAGGATCTCGCCGATCTCGCCGACCGGAAGCTCGCCGCCGGTGTCGGTCGCGGCGACCCGCACGTCGACGCCCCAGATCGGCTTGCCGATGGAGAGCAGCCGGCGGTCGTCGACGCTCGGGTTCATCGTCGCGGTGCTGCCGGTCTCGGACAGCCCGTAGCCCTCCAGGACGGTGATCCCGAACTTCTCCTCGACGCCCTTGAGCACCGCCTCCGGCATCGACGCGCCGCCACACGAACCGATCCGCAGCGCCGACAGGTCGTAGCCGCTGGTGTCGGCGTGCAGCAGCGCGTGGTACATGGTCGGGACGCCGGCCAGCACGCTCACCCGGTGTGCGGCCATCGCTTCGAGGACCAGCTTGGGCTCGAACCGGGGCACGGCCACGATCGTCCCGGTCCGCCTGATCGACACGTTGACCACACTGGACAGCCCGTACACGTGGAAGAAAGGAAGGACCGCGAGCGCCACGTCGTCGGGTTGGGTGTCGAACCGCTCCCCCGACAGCGAGCAGTTGAGGTAGAGCTGGAAGTGGGTCAGCTCCGCGCCCTTGGGCCGGCCGGTCGTGCCGCTGGTGTAGATGATGACCGCGGTGTCGTCAGCACTCGTGCTGGCCGCCCACGGCAACGGGTCGGCGGCGCCGAGATAGTCGGGGCGGTCGGGGTTGAGCACGAGCACGTCGGGCCCCACCTCACCCGCGGACAGGTCGCCGGCGATCACGACGCGGGCGCCGCTGTCGGCCAGGATGTGCGCGACCTCGGCGGATTTGAGCAGCGGGTTGATCGGCACCGCGACCAGGCCGGCCTTGAGGATGCCGAAATAGCACTCGAGGAACTCGACCCGGTTGGGCAGCATGAGCGCGACCCGGTCGCCGGGCGAGGCGTGCCGCAGGAGCGCGCCGGCGGCCCGGTCGGCAGCGGCGTTGAGCTCGGCGTATCCCACCTTCCGATCACCGAAGATGACGGCGGTCTTGTCGGGCTCGCGGCGGGCGGATTCGGTGAGGATCACGCTGAGGTTGAAGGTCACGGCCGGCCTCCCATGGGACGGGGCGGATCTGTCGATTCTGCGCGCTGCCGCGCCGCGCGTCGAGACGTGAAGATCCGTCGCAGGTGGACCGCCCCGTCAGAGCACGTCGGGCTCGGTCAGCTCGGCCAGCCACTCGGCGGGTGCGGTGCGCACGCCGTCGTCGAGCGGGAGCGCCGACCGGTGCAGCGACCGGCGCCACGACAGCGCCCGGCTGACCCGGGTCACCCGGCAGGCCAACGTCGCCGAGTGGCGCAGGGCCGCCGGGTCGCCCGGCCAGCCGGAGAGATAGGCGTCGCGCAACCGGAGCAACTCCGGGGCGCCCGGGTCGAGGCCGAAGGTGTAGCCCGCCGACGAGAGCGTCACCAGCAGCGTGCCGAACGGGTGGGCCACGCTCGCGTCGCCCCAGTCGAAGAAGCGGTAGCCGGCCGCGAACACGTTGCCGTCGTGCAGGTCGTCGTGTTGCAGCGAGGCGCCCAGCCCGTCGGCCGCGAGCTCTTCCGACCAGCGGGCCACGTCGGGCGCCATCGCGGTGACCGCCGCCAGGCGCTCGGCGCCCAGGTCGGCCCGCACCGCCGGGTCGTCGAGCAGGTCACCCAACAGCGCCGGCAACAGCGCCGGGCGCTGGTCGGGGACGCCGAGCGCCACCATCTCGTCGGCCCGGCCGGCCAGGGTGCGTTGCAGCTCCGCGTATTCCTCGAGCAGGGCAGCCCACTGCGCCAGCGTCGGCGTGGTCTCCCGCAGGATCGGGCCGGCGTCGGCGGTCAGCAGCCAGCCGCGCTCCGCGTGCACCGCGACGGGTGCCAGCACCGCCGAGGGCACCCACGTGGCCAGCGCCGACGCGAGCGCGGCCTCGTAGCGGCAGCCGTAGGTGTTGGCTTTGAACCAGTGCCATCCGCCGGCCGTCGGCACCCGGTGGCTCACCGACCAGGGGCGCACCCGGGTCTGCTCGATCGGGCCGTCGACCAGGGTGCCCGCCGCGGCGAGGCGCTCGGTGACCCAGGCGTCGGCGCCCGCCCGCCACTGCGGGTCGAGCCAGTCGTTTCCATCGACGATCGTGGTCCGCACGCGAGCACCTTAGACACCGCCGCGCCCGCGGGCACGCCAATTAGCGCGGGCGCAGGCCATCCATCAGCAGGTCGAGCAGGCGGCCGGCCCGGTCGCGTTGCTCGGGCGCGCCGGCCGCGAGGCTCACGCCGTTGAGCGCGACCAGCACGTCGACCGGGTCGACATCGGCGCGGATGGTGCCCGCCTCGACACCGGTCTTTAGCAGCGGCGAGATCGCGGCGACCATCCGGGCGCGGCTTTCCGCGTAGGGGTCGCCGCCGGATGCGATCACCGCGCGCAACGCCGTCGCCATGCCCCGCTTGGTGGTCAGGTAGTCGGTGAAGCGGTCCATCCAGGCCCGCACGGCCCGGTCCGGCGGCAACGTCGCGCCGAGTTCGGTGGCGGCGTCGCAGAGCCGCCCCAACTCGTTGCGGTAGGCGGCCTCGACCAGCGCCTCCCGGGTCGGGAAGTGCCGGTAGAGCGTGCCGATGCCGACCCCGGCCTCCTTGGCGATCGCGTCGAGGGTGGTGTCGGGATCCGCGGAGAAGGCCGCGACCGCGGTCGCGAGCAGCCGGTCCCGGTTGCGCCGGGCGTCGGCGCGCAGCGCGCGGGGCGCGGTGTCGGACACGACAGCTCCCTTCAGGTGGCAACCGGAGGAACCTCCGGATAAGGTTCCGGAGGACCCTCCGGTTCAACGTTACCAAGGAGACAAAGCATGCCTGAACGCTTCGTCACACCGTTCACCGCCGCCTCAACCGCCGCGGACGTCGTCGCGGGCGTGGACCTGACCGGTCGCCGGGCCGTCGTCACCGGCGGCGCCTCGGGCATCGGGATCGAGACCGCCCGGGCGCTGGCCTCAGCCGGCGCCGAGGTGACCATCGCGGTGCGCAACGTCGCCGACGGCGCCCGGGTCGCCGACGACCTCATCGCGGCCACCGGCAACAAGGCCGTCCACGTCGGCTATCTCGACCTCGCCGACCCCGCCACGGTCGCCGCGTTCGTCGCGGGCTGGGAAGGCCCGCTGCACATCCTGGTCAACAACGCGGGCGTGATGGCGGCACCGCTGGGGCGTACACCCGAGGGTTGGGAAATGCAGTTCGCCACCAACCATCTGGGCCACTTCGCCCTCGCCACGGGGCTGCACCGCGCGCTGGCCGCTGCCGGTGGCGCCCGCGTCGTCGCGGTCAGCTCGTCGGCCCACCTGCGCTCGCCGGTGGTCTTAGACGACATTCATTTCAATCATCGGGAGTACGAGCCCTGGTCGGCCTACGGCCAGTCGAAGACGGCCAACGTGCTGTTCGCCGTCGAGGGCAGCCGGCGCTGGGCCGACGACGGGATCACCGTCAACGCACTGCACCCGGGCGGCATCAGGACCAATTTGCAGCGGTACGTCAGCGAGGAGGACCTGGAGCGGGCCCGGCGCGCGGCCGGCGCCGGCGGTGCGAGCTGGCGCACGCCTGAGCAGGGAGCCGCCACGTCGGTGCTGCTGGCCGCCTCGCCGCTGCTGACGGGGGTGGCCGGGCGCTACTTCGAGGACTGCAACGAGGCTCTGCCGAACGAGCAGGGCACCCGGACCGGGGTCGCGCCCTACGCGCTGGACCCTTCGGCGGCCGCCCGGCTGTGGGAGCTCTCGGTTCGCTAACTGGCCGTCGGCGCGTCCTGGCCGCGGGGTGAGCCTTCGGGGCTCTCCTTGCGGCCGTTGGCGAACACGACGTTCTCGAACCGCACGTCCACGCGCTCGACGTAGCGCTTGCCGTTGATCGGATCGTGGCGCATGAACGTCGGCGCCGCGATCCGCACGGTGACCTCGAACGGTCCGGTGTCGGGCACCTTTGCGTTGCCGCCGTAGTGGTAGAGGAACGGGTGCCACAGGAACGGCAACTCGACGTTGGTCAGGATCGGCTTGCCGTCGCGCTCGACGTCGACGTGCACTCGCAGCCCCGGCACGAACCGGCCGTCACCGGCGTCGGCGACCGCGACCTCCAGGTGCACGTTGGCGTCCGGCGCGGCCTCGCGCCAGAGCAGGATGCCATCCTCGAGCATGTACATGCCCTCGGCGTTCTCGTTGATGAACGCGACCAGATAGTCGCCGGCCCGCGCGGTGGCGGCGCCGTCCTCGTCGGCCATGGCGCCGAGCGCGTGCCCATACGCGTCACCCTGTTCCCGGGCGACCCTCAGCTCCTCGCGGCTGGCCTCGTTGCTCTCTTCCATCGGCGGGTAGGTCGGTTCGGTGGTCATGCCTGCGGGTTACCCGCCGGGTGGCCGGGATAACCGGGGAAGATCACCGGCGGTCAGGGTGTTCGGCCTGGTATGGAAATCGGAATTATCGGTGCCGGCGCCATCGGCGGCACGCTTGCCAGGCGGCTCGGCGCCCTCGGTCACCACGTGGTGGTGGCCAACTCCCGCGGCCCGGAGACCCACGACGAAGACCTGGTGGCGGCGCCCGGTGTGACGGCCGGCACGGTCGCGCAGGCGGCCGACCACGACCTGGTCGTCGTCTCGATCCCCACCAAGGCCGTGCCCGGCCTCCCGCAGGGCGCGTTCGCGGGCAAGATCGTGGTCGACACCAACAACTACTACCCGCAGCGCGACGGGCAGATCGCCGCGATCGACCAGGGCACGACCTCGGCCCGCTGGGTCGCCGACCACCTGGCCGGCGCACGGGTGGTGAAGGCGTTCAACACGATCAACTACCGACCGCTCGGCGCCGGCGCTCTGCCGGCCGGCGCGCCGGGCCGGATCGCCATCCCGGTCGCCGGTGACGACGCCGAGGCCAAGCGAGTGGTGTCGGCGTTGATCGACGAGCTGGGTTTCGATCCGGTGGACGGCGGGTCGCTCGACGAGAGCTGGCGCCAGGAGCCGGGCACACCGGTGTACGGCGCCGACGCCGACGCGGAGGGTGCGCGCGCCGCCCTGGCGGCGGCCACCCGGTAGCCCCTGGAGCGCTACAGCACCGCCCGCGGAAACTCGCACGGCCCGTCGGTCATGGTCGGCGAGCGCGGCGCCGAGGTCCTCGTGGCGCTGCGCTGAGCGCCGGCGCTTTCGATGACCCGGAGACCACCGAGGCCGCCAACCCGCGAGATCTAGGCGGTCTGGCCGAAGAGGGCGGCCTGGACGTCGGCGTAGAAGTCGGCGGGGTCGCCGGCCAGGGCAGCCTTCACCTTGGCGGTGACGTTGTCGCCGATGACTTCGAGTTTGCCGGCTTCCAGGCCGTCGAGGGCCAGGGCGACGACGTCGGCCGGGGGGAGCTTCGGGATGTCGTACGCGGCCATCATGTCGGTGTCGGCTATCGCGAGGGCCAGCGCGGTGACCTGGGTCTTCTGGCCGGCGAGTTCGATCCGTACCCCGTTGGTGAGGGACCATTCCGCCGCCTTGGCCGCCGCGTAGCCGTTGCTGGCGGGGCCGTAGACATACCAGGAGAGCGCGGAGATCACGTTGAGGATCGCGCCGCCGGCGAGGCGGGGGGCGAAGGCGCGGGTGACGTTGAGGGTGCCCCAGAAGTGGGTGTCGAACTCGCGGCGGACGTTGTCGAGGTTGTCACCGAGCAGCGGCGCGGGAGTCGAGATGCCGGCGTTGTTGATCAGGATGTCCAGCTCGCCGACCTGGGCGGCGGCCGCCTCGATCGAGGCCGCGTCGGTGATGTCCAGGTGCAGCGGGGTGACGCCGGGGGTGTCGATGAGCTCGGGGCGACGGGCGGTGGCGTAGACCGTCTCGGCGCCGCGCGCGACGAGGGCCTCGACGAACGCCTTGCCGAGGCCGCGGTTGGCGCCGGTGACGAGAGCTTTAGCTCCGGTGATCTGCATGTGGTTACGCTAGGACCTGACGCTGACGTCAGAGGCAAGGTGCGAGACGGGGGTCACACGTGCGGATCGGAGATGTGGCGACGCGGGCCGCGGTCAGTGTCCGGGCGCTGCGTTATTACGAGGAGCAAGGGCTGCTGGCCTCGACTCGCAGCGTGAGCGGGCAGCGGCACTACACCGAGGCCGCGGTGGAGCGGGTCAAACTCATCCAGTCGTTGTACGCCGCCGGGCTCTCCAGCAAGACGATCGCCGACCTGCTGCCCTGTGTCGACGCTCAGGTCAGCACGCCGGAGTCGCGGGCGCTGCTGGCGGCCGAGCGCGACCGCATCGACCGGCAGATCGCGGAGTTGACGCTGACCCGGGGCAAGCTCGACGCCATCATTGAGCAGACCTCCCGCCCGAACCCGCACTGCGACTACACGACCTGAACCGCCGAGCGAGGGCCCGGCGGTTCAGGTCTTCACCACGTCAGGGCAGGACCCAGCGCTGGTTGGCGCCGGCGAAGCAGTCCCAGATCTGGAGCCGCGTCGCGTCGGCGCTGCTGTTGTCGCGTACATCCAGGCACTTGTTCGATTGCGGGTTGCGCAACGTCTGGTTGGACTGTGCCTGCCAGACCTGCGCCCCACTGCCGTTGCAGTCCCAGAGCTGCACGTTGGCGCCGTTGGCGGTCGAACCGCTCGCGACGTCCATGCACTTGCCCAGCGCCCGCAACGTGCTGTCGCTGGACACCGTCCAGGTCTGCGCGGTGGTGCCGTTGCAGGTGTAGAGCTGGATCGCGGCGCCGTTGGCGGTGCTGGCCGCTGCCACGTCGACGCACTTGCCGGCCAGGCCGGTGATCCGGCCGGTCCGGCCGGTCGGCGGCGGGTTGGTGGGGCCGCCGCCGCCGGTCGCGACCGTGTAGATCGCGCTCACCAGCGAGTTGGCGTTGTTGGGGTCCTGGGACAGCTCCCAGTTCATGATGCCGCCCGCGTTGGACATCGCCCATTGGGTCTTGCTGCGCACCGTCGGCAGGCCGTTGTAGCACTGTTGCGCGCCGTTGATGGTGGCGCAGTCCTGATTGGCGTACGCCGCGTTCATCGCCACGATCTGGTTGTAGGGAATGCCGCCGGGCCGGCTGTAGAACGGCACGCCGACGATCGCCTTGCTGGCCGGCAGGCCGCGCGCCTTCCACCCGTTGATGTTGTCGATCGTCCAGTTGTAGTTGGCGTGTGGCGTACCGCCGTCGTAGGTCATGATGTTGAGGTAGTCGACGTAGCCGAACACGGCCGGCTGCACGCCCTGCGCGGTGCCGCCACCGCTGACCACCGCGGCCGAGAGCAGCTTGCCGCGGCTGTGCATGGCGGTGCTGAGCTGCGACATCAGCGCAGTGAAGTTGTTGCCCGAGGTGCCCGGGTCGGGGTATTCCCAGTCGATGTCGACGCCGTCGAGGGCGTATTGGTTGACCAGGTTGACCACGTTGTTGACGAACGTGGTGCGGGTGCCGGCGTTGGCCGCCATCTGCTCGAAGCCGGAGTCGTTGCCGTCGTTCCAGCCGCCGATGGCGATCAGCACCTTGGCGTTGGCGGCGTGGCCGAGGCTGACGATCTGCTGGAGCTTGCTCGGGTTGTCGACCGCGGTGATGCTGCCGTTGGCGTTGGGCAGCACGAACGCGTAGTTGATGTGGGTCAGCTTGGAGTATTGGATCGCGGTCGCGCTGCCGGCCCAGGAGGGCATGTAGCCGATGCTCTTGAAGCCGTTGGGCAGGACGGCGGCCGAGGCGGCGGTCGACGCGGTGACGGCGGCGAGGGTGCCGGCCAGCACGGTGGCCGTGGCGAGCGCGGCCGCGGCGAACGGCGATCTCTTGCGGATGGTCATGGGCGTGCCTTTCGAGGGCGCAAAGCGTTCGTGGAGCGGACAGAGGAACGCGGTGGGGGTGTCCCGCCAATATGGGCCTCGAGGTGGCAAAAGCTTAGGAAACTTTACTATTCAAGTCAATGGATGTCTGATCCCATCGCTAAGCTCGTCGTCATGCGCGCTGCTGTTTATCGCGAGCACGGCCCCGCCGCCGACGTGCTCAAGGTCGAGGAGATCGAGACGCCCAGCCCCGGGCCGGGTGAGGTGCGGGTGCGGGTCGCCTACTCGGGCGTCAACCCGACCGACTGGAAGTCGCGGTCCGGCACCGTGCCGCTGCCCCGCGCGACCCACTTCCAGGTGCCCAACCAAGACGGTTCCGGCGTGATCGACGAGGTCGGCCCGGGCGTCGACCCGGCCCGCGTCGGTCAGCGGGTCTGGCTCTACATGGCCGCCTACCGCCGCCCCTACGGCAGCGCGGCGCAGTTCACCGTGATCCCCTCCGACCAGGCGATCCCGTTGCCCGACAACGCCTCCATGCAGCTCGGCGCCAGCCTGGGCGTGCCGGCCGTGACCGCGCACCGCTGCCTGTTCGCCGACGGCCCGATCGACGGCAAGACGGTGCTGGTCGCCGGCGGCGCCGGCGCGGTCGGCCACTTCGCGATCCAGCAGGCCCTCGCCGCCGGGGCCACCGTGCTCACCACCGTGTCCGGCGACGCGAAGCTGGCGTTGGCCCGCGAGGCCGGCGCCCGACACGTGGTCAACTACCGCTCGCCCGACGCCGCCGACCAGATCCGTGCCGTCGCGCCCGAGGGTGTCGACCGGTTCATCGAGGTGGCGCCGGCCAGCAACCTGCGGCTCGACCTCGACGTCGCCGCGCCAAACGCGATGATCGTCTGCTACGCCGCCGAGCCGCAGCCACCGCAACTGGTCGTCCGCGAGCTGATGAACCGCAACCTGGTGCTGCGCTTCGTGCTGCTCTACACGATGCCCGACGTCGCGTTCGCCGATGCGGCCGCCGACCTCACCGGCGCGCTGACGGCCGGCCTGCTCACTCCCCTGCCGACGACGGTCTTCCCGCTGGCCGACACCGCCGCCGCGCACGACGCGGTCGAAGGCGGCGCGGTGGGCAAGGTGCTGATCGCCGTCGACGACTCCATCGCGTGACTAGGGTGGGCGTGTGGCGTCAACGACTCTGGAGGTTGCCGGGCGCGAGGTGACGATCACCAACCCCGACCGGGTGGTGTTCCCCGAGGCCGGCCACACGAAGCTCGACCTGGTCCGCTACTACCTGACCGTGGCCGAGGGCGCGCTGCGCGGGGTGAGCGGTCGGCCGATGGTGCTCAAGCGCTTCGTCAAGGGCCTCACCGAAGAGGCGATCTGGCAGAAGCGCGCCCCGGCCAAGCGGCCCGACTGGATCGAGGTCGCCGAGTTGCACTACCGGTCGGGCACCTCGGCCGCCGAGACGGTGGTCCGCGACGCCGCCGGGCTGGCCTGGGTGGTCAACCTCGGCTGTGTCGACCTCAACCCGCACCCGGTCCGCGCCGAAGACCTCGACCGGCCCGACGAGTTGCGGATCGACCTCGACCCGATGCCCGGCGTCGAGTGGGGGCAGATCGTCGACGTGGCCCTGGTCGCCCGCGAGGTGCTCGAAGACCACGGGCTGACCGGGTGGCCGAAGACGTCGGGTTCGCGCGGCTTCCACATCTACGCCCGCATCGCGCCCAACTGGAGTTACCGCGACGTGCGCCTCGCGGCCGAGACAGTGGCCCGCGAGGTCGAGATCCGGGTGCCCGACCTGGCCACCGCCCGCTGGTGGAAAGAGGAGCGCGAAGGCGTCTTCGTCGACTTCAACCAGAACGCCAAAGACCGCACGGTGGCCTCGGCCTACTCGGTGCGGCCGGTGCCCGACGCCCGCGTGTCGACGCCGCTGACCTGGGCCGAGGTGCCCGACTGCCGGCCCGCCGACTTCACCCTGCCGACGGTGCTCGACCGCTGGGTGCAGGTGGGCGACCCGTGGACCGGCATCGAGTCGGCGACCGGGTCGCTCGAGCCGCTGCTCGACCTGGCCCGCCAGCTCGGCCCGGCCGAGAAGCCGCCGAAGGGCGTCGGCCGCCGGCAGTCGACCATGCCGCTGATCGAGATCGCCCGCTCGAAGACCAAGGACGAGTCGCTGGCCGGGCTCGAACGCTGGAAGGCCCGGCACGCCGCGATCGTCGGCTACCTCGAGCCGGCCGACGTGCTGGTCGACGGCATGCGCGGGCGCAGCTCGATCTGGTATCGGATCCGGGTCAACCTCCAGCACGTCCCGGAGGGCGAGCGGCCGGAGCAGGAGCCGCTGGAGGTCGACTACAACCCGTGGGCGCCGGGCGCGGGGTCCTAACGCTTGGCCAAACGCTCCAGATAACCGCTGATCGCCGCGCGCACGGCAGCGCTGTTCCAGACCTCGATCACCCCGTCGATGTCGTCGGCCGCCATCAGTCGGCGCGCGTCGGCCCGCAGCGCCGCTTTCGTCATCGTGAAGCTGACCGCGGGGATCGCGGCGAACGCCTCGGCCCGCGCGAGCGCCGCGTCGAGCAGCGCGTCGGGCTCGACCACCTCGTCGACCAGCCCGACCGCGAGCGCCTCGGCCGGCCGCAGCGCCTTGCCGGTGAGCACCAGCGCGGCGGTGCGCGGCCCGGCGACGAAGCGGATCGCCTCCAGCGCCGTCGCCGGGAACGGCACGCCGACCAGCAACTCGGCCACGCCGATCGTGCCGGCCGACATGAACCGGTAGTCGCAGCCCGCCGCGATCACGCAGCCGCCCGCGATCGCGTGCCCGTTGACGGCGGCGACAAGCGGCCGGGGGTGCTCGAACACCGTGCGGAACACGCCGCCCAGGGCGAGCAGGAACTCGCGGGTGTAGGACTCGCCGCCCTCGAGCAGCAGCTTGAGGTCGACGCCCGCGGAGAACGCCCGGCCGGCGCCGGTCAGCACCACCGCGGGCGCTTCGGTCAGGCCGTCGAGGGTCGCCGCCAGTTCCCGCAGCGTGTCCAGACCGAGCACGTTGACCGGACCGTTCTCGATCCGTACGACCGACACCGCACCGCGTTCCTCGACCGTGATCACCCGGTGATCATCGCACCGCGCCCGCCCCCGTGCTAGCGCCGCGGCGGCCCAGTCGTCGGCGGGCACGTGGCCGGCGCCGGTGACGCGACCACCACCGCGGTCGCCGGGGCACACGGGTTCGGCTCGCCACCCGAGCGCAGGAAGAACCAACCAACCAGCGCGACGAGTACGAGCAGCGCGCCCGCCACCACGCCGGCGCGACCGAACCGGCGGCCCGGTGCCGGGGGCTGCGCGGCTGAGGCGCCCGGCCAGTCGACCGGGACCGCTCGGGACGTCAGGGCCCGGAACGCCTCCTCGCCGGCCAGGAAGTGCCGATAGGCGGCCAGCGCCACCCGCCTCGCTCCGTCCAGATCGGACTGTCGCGGCGGCGTGCTGGTGGTTCCGGCGCGCACCAGGCCGTACATCATCAGCAGTGGTCTGCTCTGTTCGTCGCGCAGCGGGCGCTCAGCGCCCTCCTCACCCAGGTCCGCCGTGGTCAGGGCGTGCGTGACGTAGGCGACGGTGAACCGCCCGCCGCCGAGCGTGCGCATCCGGGGTGGCCCGCCGACCGGGCCGGGGCTGAGCACCTCGACCAGCACTCCGTAGCCGTCGGCGAGCACGTCCGGCGCCAGCACCGTGCTGTAGTCGCGGCGCCGGCCGGCCGCGACCGCCGCTGGCCAGGCGTGGGTGGCGGTCACGGCGTGCCGCCCAGCCGCGAACTGGACAGCCGGCCTTCGAGCACGTCGACCCGGCTGCGGAACTCGCGGATCACCTTGCGCTGCGCGAGTTGGAACTCCTCGATGTGCGACTCGGCGTCGTCGAGCAACCGGGTCACGGTGGCGTCGTGCGCCGCCGCGGCCTGCTCCTGGCGCTGCATCAGGTCGGCGGCGGCCAGCCCGACCAGCGAGGAGTAGAGCGGGTTGAGCGCGCCGATCACCCGGTTGGTCGACCGGATCAGCGTGGCGCCGAGATCGGCGAACGCCTCGCCGGGCGGGCGCCGGGTCTGCCGGCGCAACCGTTCGAACTCGGCGGCCAGCTTCGCCTGGTCGAGCCGCAACATGATCTGCTCGAACACGTCCGGGACGACGGCCGCGAGCGGAACATCCACATTGGTGGGTTCGATCAGCCCGTCGGGCAGCTTGGTCATCGCGCCCGACTCGTCGAGTTCGGCGAACGCGGGGCCGACGGCGGAGACCGGCACCAGCCGCACCACCCGGCGGCCGCTGTGCTCCTGCACGAGGTCGCGGAAACCCTGGTTCGACATCAGGAGCTTGCGGACGGTACGCAGCCGGCTGTCCTCGTCGACATCGACGTCCCGCAGCAGGTCCCACTTGGTGATCACGAAGGTGACCGGCTTCTCCACCACGAGCATCCGGCTGATCATCGCGGTCAGCGCGTGCTGTAGGCCCATCTGCCCTTCGCGCTTGCCGTCGATCCACTGGCGTACCCGATGCCCGTCAATGACCGCGACCAGCGCGTCGGCCGACTCGATCCGGTCGTCGAGGTCCTTCCAGAGGGTCGAGCCCGGCTCGGGCGGCTGGGTCAGCAGCGTGCCCGCGTAGTCGAGGTAGACCAGCTTGAGCACCGTGTGCAGGCCGCCGGACCCACCCCGGGTGCGCACGTCGAACGCGAACTCGCGGGTGTCGGCGGTCGCGGTGCCGGCCGGCCAGTCCCGACCCGGGTCCTCGACCTCGGTGAACCAGTGGTTGAGCAGCGCCACCTGCTCCCGCGGCGCCGCGAGGAAATAGCCGCGCCCACCCCAGGTCTGCATCTGGTGGTACATGCTGGCGAGCAGCAGCGTCTTGCCCGAGCCGCGCGGCCCGAGCGTGACGACCCGGAAGGTGGGCACACCGTCGTCGCCGCGTGGCGGGACGGCGACCGGCTTCGGTGCCCGGTTGCGGCGCCGGACCAGCACGACCACCGCCACCACGACGAGCACGACAAGCGCCAGGGTGATGAGATCCATGCCAGACGGAGTACGCGCGCCCCGCCGGTGATACGTCGATTACGTCGTGGTGCGCGGGAGTGACTGGCGGGCGGCGAGGGCGGCACCGCGGGCGCCGGCCATGTCGAGGTCGGGCACGAGCGCGAAGGCGGCGACCTTCTGCTGCTCCTCGCGCAGGTTGGTGTTTTTCCGGACCACCTCGAGGAACCACTGCCCGAACGCCGCCGAGGCCTGCACCACGCCACCGCCGACGAAATAGGCGTCGGGGTCGGTGAAGTTGGCGGCGATCGTGAAGAGCCGCCCCAGCGCGGTGGCCTGCTGCTCGAAGATCTTGACGGCCAGCGGGTCGCCGGCCTCACCGAGCCCGCGGACCAACTTGGCCGCCGTGGCCACCGAGCCTTCGGCCGCGAGCGGGTGGTCGGGATATTTCGCCAGCCAGTGCGGCAGCAGGTTGCGCTCGATGCCGGTCAGCGACGCGACGCTCTCGGCGTCGCCGAAGAAGCCGCAGTTGCAACTCGGCGTCGCCTGGTCACCGTCGAGCAGGCCCTCCATCGGGATGTGCACGTGGCCGAGCTCGCCGGCCATGCCGGCGGCGCCGGAGACGATCCGGCCGGCCTCGATCACGCCGCCGCCGAGCCCGGTGCCGACGATCGCGGAGACCGACGACCGGCTGGCCCCCATGAGTCCGAAATGGACGTGATGGGCGTAGAGCGCGGCGGCGTTGCCGTCGTTGTTGTAGACGACCGGCATGCCGAGGCGGGCCTCCAGCGCGCCGCGCACGTCGAAGCCCCGCCAGGCCGGGTCGACGAAGTTGGTCGAGCCCTTGGTCGAGATGACCCCGTCGGCGCTGGCCGGCCCGGGGGTGTCGAGCCCGACCGCGCGCACCGCGGCCCGCGGCACGCCGGTCGTGGCGAGCACGTTGTCGAAGGCCTCGGCGAGCGACTCGACCGCGACTGTCGGGCCCTCTTTCACCCGGCTCGGGCTCTCCAGCAGACCCTCGACGAGGAAGCCGCCGGCCGAGTCGAGCACGGTCGCGTTGTTGGCGTTGCCACCGTTGTCGAGGCCGACGACCACCCAGCGGTCACCCACGCTGTCGCTCATGAACTCGATCCTGCCACGTGGGTCTGTCAGCCGCCGTCGTCCGGACGCCGGAGGCGTTTGATCTCTCCCCGGCGTTTCTTCGCCGAGATCCGGCGCTCCTTCGCACCGCGCGACGGCCGGGTGGCTCGGCGTGGTGGCGGTGGGGGCTCGATCGCCCGCCTGACCAGGTCGGCCAGCCGGTCGAGGGCCGCCTCGCGGTTGCGGAGCTGGGCGCGGTGCTCCGACGCGACGACGGTGAGGACGCCGTCGACCAGGCGGTTGCCCAGCCGCTCCCGGGCGCGCTCCTTGAGCGCCGGGCGGAGCGCGGTGGTCGCTTCGAGATCCCAGGAGAGCTCGACCCGCGAGTCGGTGGTGTTGACCCCCTGGCCGCCGGGGCCGGAGGAGCGGGAGAAGCGCCAACGCAGCTCAGCCTCGGAGATCTCCACGCCGGGTCTGATCGTCAGGGGCGCCATGCCGCCCAGGATAGGTCCAATTCTGGTTTGACAGTACTTATATAAGTGCTGTTACATCGTTCTTCGTGGACCTTCTCGACAGCAGTCACTGGGGCCCGGTCTGGGCACTCCTGCACGACCTGGACCGCGACATCGCCGCGCTCTACGCGGAGGCGGGCATTGGGGAGGTGCGTACCCGCTATGTCGGACCGCTCATCCAGCTCTCCCGGCACGAGCCGTTGACCATCCAGGAATTGGCAACCCGGGTCGCCGTCACCCACTCGGCCATGAGCCAGACGGTCTCCGCGATGCGCCGGGCCGGCCTGGTCGACGACGCCGATAACGTCGACGGGCGCACCCGGCGGATCCGGCTCTCCGACCGCGGCCGCGAGCTGGTGCCGTTCCTGGCCGCCGAGTGGCGGGCCACCGAGACCAGCCTGCGCGAACTCGAGGCCGAGCTGCCCTACCCCCTGTCCACGGTGGTCGACGACATCCGGCGGGCGCTGGAGCGGCGGTCGTTCCGGGACCGGCTGCGCGCCAACTTCCAACGATGAGGGGCGCGCTCCTCGACCTGCGCCCGCTGCGCGAACACCCGACCTTCCGCCGGCTCTGGCTGGGCACCACGCTGTCCGGCTTCGGCGGCCAGTTCGGCGGCTTCGCGGTCGTCTTCTACGTCTGGGACCGGACACACAGCCCGGCTCTGGTCGGCCTGATCGGCCTGGTCACGGCCGTCCCGCTGGTGGCGGTGGCGCTGCTCGGCAGCGCGTTCGTCGACCACGTCGACCGGCGCCGGCTCGCCACCCGGGCAACCTGGGGCCTGCTGGCGACCAGCCTGCTGATGGCGGTCACCGCCGTGACGGCCAGCCCGGTCTGGCTAATGCTCGTGCTGGCCGCCCTGCATTCGGCGTTGTCGGCATTGTCTTATCCAGCATTGCGCGCCTTCACCCCCGTGTTGCTGCCACCATCGCGGCTCGCCGCGGGGCTCGCCCTCAACCACCTCTCCTTCCAACTCGCGATGTTGTTGGGCCCGGCCGCCGCCGGCCTGCTCACCGCGGTCTCCGGCACGACGGCGTGCTTCGTCGTGGACGCGGTCTCGTTCGGCGCCGCGCTGATCGGCATCGCCGGGCTGCCGCGAGCGACCGGTTCTTCGGGCGGCGGGGCCGGCCTGGGTGCGGTCCGCGACGGAATCCGGTTCGCGGTGCGCACCCGCCCGGTCGCCGGGGCGCTCCTCGCGGACCTCTGCGCCACCCTGCTCGCCATGCCGGTCGCCGTCTTCCCGGTCGTCAACCAGGAGAAGTTCGGCGGCTCACCGAAGACCCTCGGCCTGTTCCTGACCGCGATCGGCGTCGGCGGGGCGCTCGCCTCGCTGCTGTCCGGGCTGTCCACCCGGCATGCCCGGCCCGGTGTGTTGCTGCTGGCGTGCGGCGGGGTCTGGGGGTTGGGGCTGGCACTGGCGGGGGTATTCGACCCGTTGCCTGCGGTGCTCGGCTGCCTCGCGCTCGCGGGGGCGGCCGACACCTGGGCCGTGGTCGCTCGAGGGACGGTGGTGCAGTCGGCCACGCCGGACGCCTATCT
Source organism: Asanoa ferruginea (assembly GCF_003387075.1). NCBI lineage: Bacteria > Bacillati > Actinomycetota > Actinomycetes > Micromonosporales > Micromonosporaceae > Asanoa > Asanoa ferruginea. The sequence goes on along the minus strand of NZ_QUMQ01000001.1, from coordinate 6,279,884 downwards.
GGGGCGGGTCGCCGCCCTCGAACACGTGGTCGGGGTGGCCGGGCCGGAGGTGGGCAACCTGCGGGCCGGCTTGGTGGCGTCGGCCACCTCGGGCGCCGCGGCCCTGGTGATCGGCGGGTTGGCCTGCGTCGCCGGGACGGCTCTGCTGGCCACCTTCATCCGGCCGCTGCGCACAGCAACTGTCCCAACGCCAGCGACGGCCGGCCCGCCAGCACCGTGAAGCCGGCCAACGCTTTGGTCGCCGCGGCGGTGAGTGCGGCGTCGTCGAACACGTCGCCGGCCAGGACGACCACGTCGAGGCCGGTCTCGTCGGCACACCGCCGCGCCTGCTCGGCGACCAGCGCGGCGACCGTGGCCCGCACGCGGCCGGCGACCAGCTCCGCGGGCACACCGCCGCGCACGTCTTCGACAACGGCCCGCACCAACGAACCCGGATCCAACCCCATCATCGGGTACGGATCGCCAGCCACCGCTTGGGTCACCGCATCTCGATCAACGGTTGGTCGGCCACCGTCTCGGCCGATGGTCGCTGAGCCCGCGCCTTGGCCGGCGGTCTGGACTCCTGTTTGGCCGATCGCCGATCGATCAACCGTGGGTGAGCTGGCGTCCGGCGCCAGGCCGGACGGGTCTCCAACCTGACCAACCCCCGGCCGCCGACCCCCTCGACCCACCACCGGCGCGCTCGGATCCTCACTGGCAGCCGACCGGTCTCCAACCTGACCAACCCCCGGCCGCCAACCCCCTCGACCCACCACCGGCGCGCTCGGATCCTCACTGGCAGCCGACCGGTCTCCAACCTGACCAACCCCCGGCCGCCAACCCCTTCGACCCACCACCGGTGCGCTCGGATCCTCACTGGCAGTCGATCGGTCTCCGTCCCACCCAGCCGCCGATCGACTGGTCGACGGGCCGCGCCCATCCTTGCCAGATGTCGGCCGGCGCTCGTCGCCGCGGGCCGTGCTCTCACCAACCTCCGGCCCATCCGGTGGTGCGGTGGCCGTGCCGAGGAGGGACGCGATCGCGTCGAGGAGTTGGCCCAGGCTCGACGTGGTGGCGCAGCCGTAGCCGGTTTCGAGTTGGTGTGCCAGCACCCGGCGTTCGCGGTTCGAGCAGGCACGCACCGGGAGCAGGTCCAGGTCCCAGCGAACCCCGGCATGCCGGAGGTGGGCCAGCCCGGCCCGGTGCGGCCGGTCGGGTGCGGTGCCGGCGCAGCGGACGTAGTCGAGGTGCGCGAAGCGCCGAAAGCTCTTGTAGCCCGCCACCAGCACCTCACCGCCCCAGGTGGTTCCGTCCGGGCCGTAGCCGCCACGGTCGAAAGCGAACCCGATCACCTGCTCGTCCGGACCCACGCCATGCGCGGCCAGCACGGCCGCGATCAGCGCGTGGTGGCGCCCCACCGCGCGGACCGGCAGGCCCGACCGGGCTGCCCACGAGCGGGCCGGATCGCCCGGGTGCAGGTCGACCGCGACCAGTTCCGGCGCCACGCCGGCCTCGGCGGCCAGCGCACGCCGCGCGGCGTCCGGCGACGGGAACGCGCCCGACCAGGCGCGCCGGCCCACCCCGAGTGCGCCGACGCCGGCGCTCACGGCCAGGGTCGGCGCCACCGACCAGGGCAGCATGATCACCACCACGCGAATTCTTCCGACCTGGGGCGGGCTAAGTGGCGCTTATTAATGCTTTCCGTTGCGTCATCGGGTAGCGCCCCGGCGCGGCAGCAGGGGCGCGGCCGTCCTGGCCCGCACGGCACCGCGCCACACGCCGGCGCCATAGGCGGCGTCGTCGGCGACGCTCGCCAGCGTCCAGCGCAGCGGGTCGATTCCCGGCCGCAGCCGCCACCACTCCTCCAGCGCCGGACCCGCGACCAACGCCGCGACGACCGCGAGCCGGCGACGGCCGGTCAGCCCGGCCGCCACTGCCAGCGGCAACGCGAGCTGCGTGGTGGCCCGACCGAGCCCGCGCAGGGTCGCCCCCACCGCCTGCGCGGTGAGCGCCGGCGCCATCCCGGGCGGCGCCCCCGCCTCGGCGAGCCGCCGGGCCAGCCGGACGGCGGAAACCGCACCCGCCGCGACCGCCGGGACCGGGCGCCGGGCGAGCAGCAACGCCGCCACCGCCGCCGGCCACGGCTGCCAGACCATCGGTGCCAGCCGGCCCGGGTGGCGGACCGCCAACGGACCCGCCGATGTTCCATAGTGGAACCTGCGGCGCAGGTAGGCCGGCCACGTGCCGGGCTCCGCGTGCACCACCTCGACCGCCGGGTTGTAGCGCACCTGCCAGCCCGCATCGACCAGGTGCCAGACCGCGTCCACGTCTTCCCCGTAGCGCAGCCGCTCGTCGAACGGCGCCAGCGCCGACCGGCGCACCATCAGCGCGGCGGTGGGCACATAGGACACCCGGGAGCCCGGGCGCACCAACGCCTCTCGCGGTCCCAGGTCCAGCGGCGAGCGCGCCTGGGAATAGGCCCGGAGCGCCGGACCGCCCGACGGCAGCGGCACGACCCGAGGGGCCACCGCACCGACCAAGGGGTCGGCGAAGTGCGCGCCAAGCTGAGAAAGCCAGCCGGGCGGGACGACGCAGTCGCTGTCGAGGAACGCCACGAACTCGGCGTCCGCGACGGCGGCCAGGCCGGTGTTGCGGGCCGCCGCCGGTCCCCCGCTGATCGGCCGCCGCACCAGTGTCGCACCGTGGGCCGCGACCACCGACGCGACCGCCTCCGGAAACGTCGAGCCGTCGTCGACGACGACCACCCGCGATCCGTCGTCCAGCGCCGCCAGGCAGAGTTCGAGCTCGGCCGTCCGGTCCTTGACCGGAATCACCACCGCCACATTGAGCCCGGCCGGCGCCGGCGGGCGCGGGTGCGCGACGCCGGCGGTGACCAGTCGCCGGGCCAACGCACCGGCGAGGCGCGAGCGCACCGGGCCGGACCGCAGCGTTGCGAAGACCTCGCGGCCCGCCTCGGTCAGCCTCACGATCCGCCTCGGGTCGCCGCCGAAGAGGTCGCCGCTCGGCAACACGACCGTCGACGGGTCGAGCACCACCAGGAAGCCCACCGGCAGCGGCTCGGTCACAGCGCCAGGCCCGCGTCGACCGGTACGACCGCGCCGGTCATCCCGCTCGCGCCCGGGCCGGCCAGGAACGCCAGCGCCGCGGCCACCTCCGCCGGCGCCAACAGACGTTCGAGCGGCTGCTGTGCGGCGAACGACGCTGCTGACGGGAGGTCGTACAGGCGGGCGCTCTCGTCCAGGATCTTCGTCTCGGTCGAACCGGGGCTCACCGCATTGGCGGTCACCCCCGTGCCGCGCAGGTCGGCGGCGAGCCCTCGGATCAGGCCGGCCACTCCGGCCTTGGCCGCGCAGTAGGCGGCGAGCATCGGCAACCCGCGGGTGGCGGCCGCGGAGGCGACAGCGATGAAGCGCCCGTCGCGCGGCGCGGGCCGGCGCAGCAGGGCCGGCACCGCCGCCCGGGCCAATGCCACCACGCCGAAAAGGTCGACGTCGAGCACCGTGTCGAGCTGGTCACGGGGCATTTCCCACAGGGGTACGCCGCCCGCGATCACCCCGGCCACCCCGATCGCCGCGTCGAGGCCGCCCCACTCCGCTTCCGCCCAGGCGACCGCGTCGCAGAGGCCGTTCTCGTCGCGGACGTCGGCCTCGAACCCGGCAACGACACCGCCCGCGGCGTTGCCCGCCGCCACCGAGGCCGCCAGGTCGTCCGGCGTGCCCAACGCATACGGCAGCGCCGGATCGTCGGTGCACGCGTCGACCGCGAGCACCCGCCACCCATCGGCCGCCAACGCCAACACGGTGGCCGCGCCGATCCCCCGCGCCGCCCCCGTCACCAGCGCGACCCGACTCACGACGCGCCCAACCCACGGCGCGACCCGGCTCCTGGCGCGCCCAACCCACGGCACGACCCGGCTCCTGGCGCGCCCAACTCACGGCACGGCCCGGCTCCTGGCGCGCCCAACTCAAACCGCGGCCCTGGCGTGCCCGACTCGCCCGCAGCGCGACCCCGGCTCACGGCGCACCGACCCAATCAGCGACCGCGGCCCGCAGGTCGTCGACCAGCGCCGCCAGAATCGATGCGCCGGCCTCGGCGCTGGCACCGGCCGGGTCGCCGAGCACCCCGTTGGCGCTGACCGCCGCGATCCCGCCGGCCCGCATCGCCGGCATCAGCGACGCCAGCGGCGCCGTCGCCCCGGCCTCGGCCCGGTCGAGTTGCACGAGATCAGGAGAAAGGGCCAGCTGGAGCGAGGTCTCGACATACCCGGCGTGCGCGTCACCCTGCCAGCGCGGAAACCACGGCAGCACGTCGTGCGACTCGGCCCGCAGCGTCCGCACCGCAGCGGCGACCGCATCGGCGTTCCCGCCGTGCCCCGACACCAGCAGCAGACGAGAGAAGGTCTCGGAAGCCGACCGACCCAACTCCACCAGGACGGTGGTCAGCGCCGACGTGCCGATGGACAGCGTCCCGGCGAACCCGGCGTGCTCCCCGCTCGCCCCATAGGGCAACAACGGCGCCACCACCACGTCGCCGCGCGAGGCGGCCAGTGCCGAGCACAACGCCAGCGCCACGTCGGCGTCGGTCGACAGCGGCAGGTGCGGTCCGTGCTGCTCGGTAGAGCCGAGCGGAACCGCCAGCACGGACCGAGGGCCCAGCGCGGCCACCGAAGGCCAGTTCAGGCCGCCGAGGTTCACGCCGGAGCCGCGTAGCCGCGGCGGCGCAGGTAGTCGAGCAGCGCGTCGGCCGCCGCAGCCGCCGACGAAGGCGCCACGATCTGCGGCGGATCGTGCGCGACGAGCACCCCGGTGAGCTGCATCAGCCGGTCGCGCGAGCTGTCGCCGGCCGGCGCCGGCACCACCCGGGTGCGCGGCCGGAACGGCCCGACCCCGGTGACCTCGACGGAACCAACAGACGAAGCAGACACCGCGGCAACCGGCACCGCACCCGACGAAGCCGCGAGCGTCGCCGGCAGCGACGCCCGGCGCAGCCGCACCCCCGCCGCCTCCACCGAGCAGACCGCCGGCCGGGGAATCCGCAACCGCTCCCGCCGACCCCCGTCGAGCCGCCGCTCCCCCGCCAGCGAGTTGCCCGACACGGACAACGACACCAACCCGAGCGCCTGCGCGGCAGAGAGCGCATGCGCCAGATAGGCCGGGAACGCCCCGGTCCCCCGATCGCTGGACACGTCGCCGCAGACCACGACCGACGGGCTGCCGACACCGCGAATGGCCGATGCCACCGCGAGCGCGAGCGCCCGCTCATCCAGCGCCAGGTCGGCGACATAGGACGAGGCAACCCACGGCACCCGCAGCACCGACGCCCCGAGCGCGAGAGCCGTCCGCAGGAGCGGGTCGGCCGACGACGGAGCCGCCGTGACCGCCAGCACCGGCGCCGACCACGCATCACCCAGCCGCAGCGCGTGCTCCAGCGCCGCCGCGTCGGCCGCCGACAGGTCGAACCCGCGCGGATCGCGCGACACCGTGCCGGTCAGCGGGTCGACCGACGGGCGGAGGTCGCCGAAGCGCAGGCAGGCGACGACGAGGTCAGCCATGCCGCAGCGCCACGCCGTCGCCACCGTCGGGGTAGGTCCAGGTCAAGGCGCCCTCCGCGTTGCACACCATGTAGCAGGTGCCGCATTCGAAACATTGCTCGTAGTTGAACAGGATGCCACCGTCGGCGGTCGGCGCGAACAGGTTCGCCGGACACGCCGTCACGCAGGCCTGGGTCGTGCACGAGCGGCAGATGTCGGAGTCGACGGTGATGTGGGGCCGCTCGCCGACCCGGAAGTCGACGGTGGCCATCCGCTCCTCGAAGGAGACGTCGCCGTATCTCATCGGAACACCCTTCCCCCGCGGATCCCGTCGGCGACGAGATGCCGCATCTTGACGCCGTGTCGCCGCATCGATTGCCGCAACAGGCGGACGAACCCCGGCTTCGGCGCCGGGTTCGTCACGCCGAACACGCTCTCGACGAAGTCGGCGATCAGGCCCGGATAGCGCTGCTGCACCCGGTCGGAGAGCACCAGCCCCGGTGCGCCGCGCAGGCGCTTGTGGTCGCGGAGCACGAAGGTCGATTCCAGATCGCGACGGTACGACGCCAGCCCCGCGCGAGTGGTGTCGCCGGCCGCGACCGCCCGCGCCGCCGCCCGGCCCGCCGCGAGCCCGGAACCCAGAGCGAAGTTGACCCCCTCGAGCCAGATCCCGGCCGCCAGCGTCATCCCGGCCGCGTCACCGGCGAGCAGCAGCCCGTCGTGATGCAGCACCGGCATGGCGTCGTAGCCGCCCTCCGGAATGAGGTGCGCCGAATACTCCTTGAGCGTCGCCCCGCGCAAATAGGGCGCGATCGCCGGATGCGCCTTGATATCGGCGATGATCTCCTCCGGGCGCACCTTCGAGGCGGCCAGTCCCGGCAGTTGCAGCACCGCACCGACGCTGACCGTGTCGCCGTTGGTGTAGAGGAAGCCACCGCCCGGGATTCCCCGCGTACACCCGAGCATCTCGATGTCGAGGCCCTCGTCGCCGCGCAGGCCGAACCGGTCGTCGATCACCTCGCGGGGCAGCGCCAGCACCTCCTTCACGCCGAGCGTGTGGTGATGGGCGTCGGCCCGGGGCAGCAGCCCGGCCTCCTTGGCCAGGAACGAGTTGACCCCGTCGCAGGCGATGACCACCTTGCAGCGCAGGTCGCCGTCGGGCCGGTCGGTCTTGACACCGACCACCCGCCCGGCCGCGTCGCGCAGCAGCCCGGTCGCCACCGTCGAGGTGACCAACTGGGCGCCGGCGGCGACCGCGTGTCCGGCCAGCCAACCGTCAAAATCAGATCGATAGACCGTCATCCCGTTGTACGGTGCGGCGCCCCACGCCTCCGACCGGAAGTCGACGGTCAGCGCCTGGGTCGGGGTCAGCACCATCGTCGAGCGCCGGGTGACCCAGCGCTGCACCGGCACTTCTTCCCACCACCGGGGAAGCACGTCGTCGAGCACCCGGCCGTAGACGACGCCGCCATACATGTTCTTCGCGCCGGGGTAGGGACCGCGCTCCAGCAGCACCACCGAGCAGCCCGCCCGTGCCAGGGCAAGCGCCGCGGCGGAGCCGGCCGGGCCGGCGCCGACGACCACGACGTCGACGTTGGGCTCACTCATCGGCCACCTCCGCGGGGATCTCGACGCCCAGCCGGCGGGCCAACTCGCGCAGCAGCGCGCCCGCGTCGGTGACCAGGCCGAGGTCGGCCATGGCGGTCATCGGGCTGGACTGGTCGGTGTTGACGCTGACCACGTGCCGCGGCGCGCCCAGGCCACCGACGTGCTGGCTGGCGCCGGAGATGCCGAACGCCACGTAGAGCTCCGGATCGATCGCGACGCCGGTCGTGCCGATCTGCCGCTCGTAGCCGATCCAGCCGGCGTCGGTCGCCACCCGGGTCGCGCCCACCGAACCGTCCAGCGCGCCGGCGACCCGGGCCAGCAGCTCGAACATCCCGCGGGCGGCCGCGTCGGAAGCGTCCCGGGCGACCAGCCCGGCACCACCCGCGAACACCCGGCGCGCGTCCGCGAGGTCCATCGTGGACGGATCCGGTTCCAGCACTTCGACTACCTCGACGTCGAGCTGCGCACCCGCGTCGGGCAGGTCGAGCGGCGCGGGCTTCTCTGGATTGACGGCCGCAGCGACCGCACGCACACCGGGCAGCAGCGTCGCCACCGCCGGCCCGGCACTGCGCACGTCGGTCAGCAACCGCCCGTCGACCCGGCTCAACGACGCCGACACGGGCGGCCCGGCCTCGATCCGCACGGCAGCGGCCAGCAACGGCCGGTCGAGCGCCGCCGCGAGCCGGGGCGCCAGGTCGCGCCCGTCCGGCGAGGCCGGCAACACCAGCAGCGGCACGCCGCCGAGCACAGCGGCCAACCGTGCCGCGAGCGAACCGGCGCGCAGCCCGGGCCCGGTCTCGGCCCACCAGCTCCGCGACGCGGCGACCAGCGCCTCGGCCGCCTCGCGGGCACCCGACCCGACGACCAGCGCCGCGCCGCCGGCCTCGCTGACCGCCTCGTCGGCGCCGGCCGGCAACTGACCGCTCCGGGCCACCACCACCGCCAGCGCGGAAACCTCCACAGTGGTCACAGTCGCACCGCCACCCGCTCACCCTCGACCACGGCGGCATGCGCCCGGCGCGGGGTGACGCAGTCGCCCACCCGGTGCACGGCGAACGGCGCGGAGCCGCGCAGCGCCTTCCACAGCTCGTCTTCCGGGGCCTGGTGCACCGCGCAGACCACCCAGTCCACGCTACGCACCTGGTCGGTCCCGGTCGGATGATGCTGCAACCGCAGCTCGACGCCGTCACCTGCCGGGGTGACGCCCATCGGCACCAGGTCGGTGGCCTGGGTGATGCCCAGCCCGTGCGCGCGGGCGTTCCAGGTCTCCAGGTCGAGCGTGACGCCCAGATCCTGGCCGACCACCATGCCGTTGGTGAGCACCTCGACCGTGCAGCCCCGGTCGGCCAGCAACTCGGCCACCGAGGTCGCCTGGTGGAAGCCGAGTTCGTCGACCACGACCACCGAGCCGGTCGGTTCGACCCGCCCTTCCAGCACGTCGCGCACGTCGACCACCCGCGGCGACCCGCCGGTCCACCACGGCGCGTTGGGCCGGGCGCCGGTGGCCAGCACGACCGCGTCGGGCGCCTCGGAACGCAGGAACGCGGCGTCGACCGGGAACTCGGTCTTCACGTCGATGCCGAGCCGCTGCACGCTGGCGATCAGATTGCGGGCGATGTCGAGGAACTCGGCCCGGCTCGGCACGCTCGCCGCCGCGACCACCTGGCCGCCGAGCCGGCTCGACCGTTCGAACAGGGTCACGTGGTGCCCGGCCTGGGCCGCCGAGACCGCCGCCTGCATGCCGCCCGGGCCGCCACCGACCACGTGCACCCGTAGCCCGCGCCGGCGCGGTGGCGGCAGCGGCACGGACTCCTTGCCGGTGCGCGGGTTCTCGATGCAGCCGAGCCAGCGGTTGAGTCCCATCCGCCCGACGCACTCCTGGTTGCAGGACAGGCAGGTGCGGATCTCGGTGGCGTGCCCGGAACGCGCCTTGGCGACGAAGTCGGCGTCGGCGATCTGGCCCCGCACCACCCCGATCAGGTCGGCCTGCCCCGCTTCGAGCGCGCGGTCGGCCTGGAGCGGGTCCTTGAACCGGCCGACCCCGATCACCGGGATCGAGACGGCGTCGCGGATCGCGCTCGGGATGAACATCGCGTACCCCGGCGGGATCCGCATGCTCGCCTCGATCATGTAGAGCGTCGCGGTGGCCACGCCGATCGAGGTGTTGATGTAGTCGACCTGGCCGGTCGCGTCGACCATCCGCGCGACCTCGACCGCGTCGTCGATGGTGGTGCCGCCCTCGATCAACTCGTCGCCGCAGATCCGCACCCCGAGCGCCTTGTCGGGGCCGATCGCGGCGCGCACGGTGGCCACGATCTCCAGCAGCAGCCGGGCCCGGTTGGCCAGCGAGCCGCCGTAGTCGTCGGTGCGGGTGTTGGTCGCCGGCGACAGGAAGCCCCGCACGATCGACGAGTGCGAGCACTGCAGCTCGACACCGTCGAAGCCGCCCTGCATGCAGTGGGTCGCGACCAGCCCGTACCCCGCGATGATCTCGTCGATCTCGGCCTGTTCGACCGCCTTGGGCACCTCGCGGAACAGCGGGTCCGGGATCGCGCTGGGCGCGAGCACCGGCAGCCGCGAATACATCCCGGACGCCTGCCCGCCGTTGTGGTTGATCTGGGCCAGGATCGGCACGTCGTGAGCGTGCACGGCCTCGGTGATCCGCCGATAGCCGGGCACGACGTCGGGATGGAACCCGTGGATCAGCTTCTCGTAGGGCCAGTCGGTCGGATGGGTGGAGTGTTCCTCGGTGATGATCAGCCCCGCGCCACCGGCCGCTCGCGCCGCGTAGTACGCGGCGTGCTGCTCGCTCGGCCGTCCGTCCTCGGCGTAGTTGGTCAGGTGCGCCGAGAACACCACCCGGTTGCGGACCGTCAACGGCCCGATCCGCAGTGGGGTGAACAGCCGGCGATAGCGGCCCGTGGAACTCATGCCCGCACGACGCCCTTCACCGGGTCGCCGGCCGGCACGGGCCGGAGCACCTGCACGTCGGTGGACCGGGCCAGCAGCCCGTCGAGCTTCGGGTTGACCTTGGCCAGCGCCTCGCCCCGGCTGTGCGTCTGAAGGGCGGCGGCCGACGACCACTGCTCGACGTACACCAGGCGATCGTCGTTCTCGTTCAACGCGTAGAGCTCGCAGCCGTCTTCGGCGTGCACCTCGGGAATGGCCTCGCGCAGGATGTCGAGCACCTCGGCGCGCCGCTCGGGGACGGGCCACAGGGTGGCGACGACGACAACAGACATATGGGCCTCCAGTTATGCGGTGAACGCCTGGCTCAGGGCCGGCGCGACGTCACGATGGTTGCGGATGCGGAACAGCTTGCCGCGACCGGCCCTGGTCAGCTCGCGCGCCAGGACTGGGTCGTTCTCCCCGGTGACGTCGAGCAGCACGTCGAGCCGGCTGAGCCGGGCGGCCAGTGGGCGGGGGTCGGGCCCGGCGTTGTGCACGCAGTCGGAGAGCAGCACGACCCGGGCGTCGCGGGCCGGCACCCGGGCCAGCTCGCGGGCCGCGACCTCCAGCGGGAAGGCCACATTGGTCAGTCCGCGGGCGGGAAGCTGGAGCAGCAGGTCGACCAGTTCGAGCGGGCGGACCGGCTGGCCCAGGTGCAGCAGCACGGTGGCGTCGGACCAGAACGCCAGCACGGCCAGGTCGTCGCGGGACAGCTCGGCGGCCAGCGCGCCGACGGTCGCGGCCGCCGTGCGCACCCGCTCGCCGCGCATCGACCCGGACACGTCGACGGCAAGGACCACCGATCGGCGGGTACGCACCCGGTCGCGCACGATGATGTCGGTGTCGTCAGGCACCGGCCGCTCGGCCAGCACCTCGATCGTGCGGTCGAGGTCGATCTCGTCGGAGCCGCCCCCGTAGGGCAGGCTGGCCAGGTCGCCGGCACCGCGCCGGGCGGTGACGTCGTGCCGGGGCCGGCGCACGGCCAGCCGCGCCGCGATCTGCCGGGCCCGGGCCCGCACCGCCGGGTCCGCGGTGGCCTTTTCCAGCACCAGGGGTACGACGGTGCCGCGCTCGTCGGTCACCCCGGGAGCGCCGCTACCGGGCCGGGCCGGGGCGTTTCCGCGCCGTCGCCCGGCCGGGTCGGCGTGCAGCACCACGCCACCCCCGGGACCGCTCGACGGCTCGTACAACGTGGGCTCCTCGTCCAGTTTCTTTGGCTTGCGGGTCAATGGGCGACTACTGCTCCGCTCGGCGCGCCGCCGCAGCGGCCCGTCGGCGGGCACTTCTCTTCAACCAGGGCCGGCCGTCGCCGGACCGAGCACGAAGTGGTCCTCCCAGATCTGCCGCAGCACCCGCTCCGGCGTGGTCTCCGCCGCCTCGTCGAGGTGGATCCGGCCCGACAGCGCCACGATCATCGCGTCGTAGACCAGTTCCGGGTAACCGGCGTCGTCCGGTGTGGACACCCCACGCAGCTGCCCCAGCTCGCGGGCGACCAGCACCAGGTCGATGGCGCCGCGCACGCTGCTGCCCTGCCGCACGTCGGGGTGTTCTCGCGTCGCCCGGGTGACGGCGACCGCGTCCGTGGCCCGCTTGCCGGACACCCCGGTGCGCAGCTCGACCACCGCCGCCTCGGCCGCCGCGTCCTGATAATCGATGGCCAGCCGGTTGAGCCGGTCGTGCACGCTGGTCGACAGCCGGGTGGTGCCGACGTTGTCGTAGGGGTTCATCGAGGCGACCACCCGGAACGTCGGCTTGGCCTCGATGACGCCGACCCGGGGCACCGCGATCGACCGGTCGGCCATCGCGGTGAGCAGGGTGTTGAGGGTGTCCTCGGGCGCCCGGTTGAACTCCTCGATGTAGAGGAAGCCGCCCTCGCTCATCGCCTCGACCAGCGGCCCGGCGACGAAGTTGTCGGCGCTGTAATCCTCCCGCAGCACCCGCGCCGGGTTGTGGTGGCCGACCAGCTTCGCCGGTGTCAGGTCGGCGTTGCCCTCGACGAACAGCAGCGGGATGCCCCACTCGGCGGTGATCGCCTTGAGGATGGTGGTCTTGCTGGTGCCGGGCGGTCCTTCCAGGACGATGTCGCGCCCGGCGGCCACGGCCGAGAGCACGAGGTCGAGCTCGCGCTCCCGGCCGACCAGACGTGCCGCCACGCGGTCACGGGTCGCGGTGAGCGCACCGGCGGTCAGGTCGGTCATGTGGCTTCCTTACTTGATGGTGTAGCCGGCGTCGACCGGCAGCATCACGCCGGTCACGTAGCGCGCCTCGTCGGACGAGAGGAAGAGCACCGCGTTGCTGATGTCGCGCGGCTCGACCCAGGGAATCGGCAGCGCGTTGGTGGTCGCGAAGACCTCCGCCGCCTGCTCCCGGGTCGGGTGCTCGACATCCGGCAGGAACAGCTTGAACGTCGCCTCGTTGAGGATCATGTCGGTCGCGACCCCGGTGGGGTGCACGCTGTTGACCCGGATCGAGCGCGGCGCCAACTCCAGCGCGAGCGTCTTCATCAGGCCGACCACGGCGTGCTTGCTCGCCGTGTAGGGCGCCACGTTGGGCGTGCCCTTGATGCCGGCCGTCGAGCTGGTGATGACGATCGAGCCGCCGTCGGCCAGCACCGGGATCGCGGCCTTCGCCGTGTGCCAGACACCGGTGAGGTTGATGTCGATGACGTCGGCCCACTGCTGCTCGGTGACGTCTTCGGTCTTGTCGCCGAAGACGAAGATGCCCGCGTTGGCCACGACGATGTCGAGCCGCCCGAGCTGGGCGATCCCGTCGTCGACGGCGGCCTTGACCGCGGCGTAGTCGCGTACGTCGGCCTTGGTGGCCACCACCCGCCGGTCCAGCGCCTCGATCATCTTGACCGTCTCGGCCAGGTCGGCCTCGGTCGCGCCGTGGTAGAGCGGCTTGACCGTGTCGATCTCCTCGGCGAGGTCGATCGCGATGATGTCGGCGCCCTCCTCGGCGAGCCGCAGCGCGTGGCTGCGCCCCTGACCGCGGGCCGCGCCGGTGACGAAGGCGACCTTGCCCGATACCCGTCCCATGGTCACCTCACTTCTTGTTGCTGAACCCGGCGTCGACCGGCAGCTGCACACCGGTCACGTAGCGGCCCAGGTCGGAGACCAGGAACAGGATCGCGTTGGAGATGTCGACCGGCTCGACCATGCCGACCGGCAGCGCGTTGGCCATCGCCTGGCCCATCTGCGGGTCGCTCTCCAGGAAGGCCTGCATGATGTCGTTGACGACCATCGGGGTGTTGACGCCCGTCGGGTGCACGGTGTTGACCCGGATGTTCCAGGGCGCGAGCGTGTTGGCGTACGAGCGCATCAGGCCGACGACGCCGTGCTTGGAGGCCGTGTAGCCGAGCCCGCCGCCGGTCGCGCCGCCGATGCCGTTGTTGCCCGCGGTCGAGCTGGTCAGCACGATCGCGCCCGCGTTGCGCTCCTTCAGCGACGGGATCGCCGCCTCGACCGTGTGGTAGACGCCGGTCATGTTGACGTCGACGACGTCCTGCCAGGCCCGCGGGTCCTCTTCGAGGCCCATCGGCGCTATGCCGGCGTTCGCCAGCACGATGTCGACCGGGCCGATCTCGGCGGAGCCGGCCGCGAAGGCCGCCTTGACGGCGTCGAAGTCGCGGACGTCGGCCTGCTGGGCGAAGATCCGGCGGTCGAGGGCCTCGACCTCCTTGACCGTCTCGGCCAGGTCGTCCGGGGTGGACATCGGGTAGGCGACGCTGTCGATCTGTGCGCAGATGTCGATCGCGATGATGTCGGCGCCTTCCTGGGCGAGCCGCACGGCGTGGCTACGGCCCTGGCCACGCGCGGCGCCCGTGATGAAGGCGACCTTTCCGTCGAGTAGTCCCATGAGGGGGAACCTCCGTTACTTGATGAGGGTGCCGGCGTCGACGGGAAGGGCCACACCGGTGATGTAGCGGGCCTCGTCGGACGCCAGGAAGAGGAGGGCGTTGCTGATGTCGCGCGCCTCGACCCAGCGGACCGGCAGCGCGTTCATGGTCATGAAGGATTCGGCGGCGTCGTCGACCGAGGGGTCGTCGAGGTCGGGCCGGAAGAGGCGGTAGGTCGCCGCGTTCTGGATCATCGGGGTGTCGACGGTGGTCGGGCAGATCGCGTTGACCCGGATGGAGTGGGGTGCCAGCTCCAGGGCCAGGGTGCGCATCAGCCCGATCACGCCGTGCTTCGCGGAGACGTAGTGCCCGATGTTCTCCATCGCCATCAGCCCGGCGGCCGAGCTGGTGAGCACCATCGAGCCGCCGGCACCGCCGGCCTTCAGCGCGGGGATCGCCGCCTTGGCCGTGTGCCAGACGCCGGTGAGGTTGGTGTCGATCATGTCGCGCCAGGTCTGCTCGGACAGCTCGTCGGCCCGGCCGACCGAGCTGATGCCCGCGTTGGCGGAGACGATGTCGAGGCGGCCGAGCTGCGCCACCCCGTCGTCGACGGCCGCCTTGACCGCCGCGTAGTCGCGCACGTCGGCCTGCGTCGCGACGATCCGCCGGTCGAGGGCTTCGACCGCCTTCACGGTCTCGGCCAGATCGTCTGGTGTGGACATCGGATAGGGAACGCTGTCGACCTGTCCGCACAGGTCGACGGCGATGATGTCGGCGCCCTCCTCGGCGAGGCGGATCGCGTGACTACGGCCCTGACCGCGAGCCGCACCGGTGATGAATGCCACCTTTCCTTCGACACGCCCCATCGCGTGCCTCCCTTCCTAGAACTGGGTGTTGCCGGCGTCGACCGTCATCGCGAGTGACGTGACGTAGCGCGCCTCGTCGGAGGCGAGGAACAGCACCGCGTTGGAGATGTCGACCGGCTGGGTGATCTCGATCGGCAGCAGGTTGCTCAACATCGGCGCGATCCGCGGGTGTGCGGCGATGCCGGCGCCGAGCGCGTTGTTGAGGTCGCCCGCGCCCATCGGGGTGTCCACGCCCGTGGGGTGGACGGTGTTGACGCGGATGTTGTGTTCGGCCAACTCGGTCGCCGCGGCCCGCATGATGCCGACGACGCCGTGCTTGGCGGCCACGTAGGGCATCAGGAACGGCAGGCCCTTGAGTCCGGCCGCCGAGCTGGTCAGGATCATCGAGCCGCCGCCGGCCGCGATCAGGTGCGGCGCGGTGAGCTGCACGGTGTTCCAGACACCGGTCAGGTTGGTGCCGATGGTCTCGTTCCAGATCTCCGGGGTCACGTCGGCCAGCTCGGCGCCGATGCAGATCCCGGCGTTGGCGACGACGATGTCGAGGTGGCCCAGCTCGGCCACGCCCTCGTCGATGGCCTTCTTCATCGCGTCGCGGTCGCGGACGTCGACCTTCGTGGCGATGATCCGCCGGTCGAGCGCCTCGACCTCTTTGACCGTCTGGGCCAGGTCTTCCAGGGTCGCCGCCGGGTACTGCAGCCCGGGTATGTCACCACAGATGTCGACGGCGATGATGTCGGCGCCCTCCTGGGCGAGCCGCACCGCGTGACTGCGACCCTGGCCGCGGGCGGCGCCGGTCACGAACGCCACCTTGTTCTGAACACGCCCCATCGCGTGTCCCCCTTTGCTGTTTATGGTTTGTTGAGCGCCACCTTCTGGGGGCGAGCCTTGCCCGCCGCGACCTCGAGAGCGCGCCTGCGCCCTTCGAGCACGGCCTCGTAGAGAGTTCGTGGTGCCACCGCGTCACCGGCGCGTGGCGTGCCGGGACGGGCGAGATAGAGGGACTCCTCGGGCAGCCGAGGTCCACAGTCGACGAGCACGTCGCACGGAATCTCCCGGCGTGCGCCGGTCCAGACATCTTCGAGCACGGCGTGGCCGTGCGGCGCCGGACCGGCCGCCGCGCCGTCGGGCGCGCCCTCGGCGGCGCTCGACGTCGAGCCACCCACGCCGCGCAGCAGCGAGCGCAGCTCGCGGCCAACGCCGGCCTGTTGCAGGCGGGTGTTGGCCGGTGCCAGGTCGCCGGTGCGGGAGAGCTGGGTGCCGGCCACCGGGTCAGGGGTCACCAGCCGGACCGACCGGCCGCCCGCGGCCAACCACTCCGCGACCGCGACGCCGATCGGGCCGCCGACCGGGTCGTCGACCACGATCTCGCCGGCGGGTAAGGCTTCGAGGCCACCGGTCAACACCGCGCGGGCGTCGAGCGCCTGGGAGAACAGTGGCGGGCGCGGCCGCGAGCCGGTGGCCAGGATGGCTTCGCGGCCGTCCAGGTCGTCGGGAGTGACGGTGACGCCGGTGCGGATCTCGACACCGAGCCGGCGGCATTCGGCCTCGAGCCAGTTGGTGAGCAGCGCCATCCTGTCCCGGCCCGGGCCGACCGCCGCGTCGCGGGCGGCGCCGCCCAGCCGGCCGGTGCGCTCGGCCAGTTCTACCCGGTGGCCGCGCAAGGCCAGCACCCGGGCGGCTTCCAGGCCCGCGGGGCCACCGCCGACGACCAGCACGTCGTGCGCCTCGGCGTCGCTGCCCTCGACCGCGGCGTCCTCGGTCTCGTGCCCGCTGGCCGGTTCGCCGACGCAGCTCACGATCGGGTTGCGGTTGTCGCGGACCTGGCACACCTGGTTGCACAGGATGCACGGGCGGGCCCGCTCCGGAGTGCCGGCGCGGACCAGCGAGACCAGCCGGGGCTCGGCAATCTGCGCGCGGGTCATCTCGACCAGGTCGGCGACGCCGTCGTCGAGGGCGCGCTGCGCGGCCGCCGGGTCGACCACGCTGCCCTGGAGTACCACCGGGGTGCCGGCGGCGGCTTCGCGCATCCGCGCGGTCAGGTCGCGGTTGAACTGCGGTGCGGTGTGGAAGTCGGGGCGATAGGCGGCGGTCGCGTAGGGACCGGCGGTCACCACGACCAGCAGGTCGACGTCGCCGGCCAGCGCCGCGACCTGCTCGGCCGCCTGGTCGGGGGTCACGCCCGCCCAAGGTGCGCGCTCGTCGCACGACATGCGCAGCGCGAGGATCCGCTCCCGGCCGATCTCGGCCCGCACGGCCTCGATCACCTCGCGGGTGAACGCGAGCCGGTCGGTGCCGTAGCGGTCGCCGCGCTGGTTGGTCAGGCCGGACTGGAACTGGCGGAGCAGCGAATAGACCCCGGCGTCGAGCTCCACACCGTCGGCGCCGGCGTGGACGGCGGCAGCCGCTCCGGCAGCGAAACCGGCGACGATCGCGTCGATCTCGGGCTGTTCCAGCTCGGCAGGCAGCTCCCGGGTGGCCGCGTCGGCGACCCGCGACGGCGCCCAGAGCGGCTGCTGCGAGTAGGCGGTCGAGCCCTGGCCGCCGACGTGCCCGAGGCCGGCGAGCACCAGCGTGCCATGCGGCCGGCAGGCCGCCACGACGGCGGCCCAGCCGGGCCCGCAGTCGGCGGCCAGCGGCGCCCGCTCGTAGGGCCAGTCGTCGGCGGTGACCGACGCCGTCTCGGTGACGATGATCCCGGCGCCGCCGGCCGCCCGCGCGGCGTAGTAGGCGGCGTGCCGGTCGCTGATCGCCCGTTTCCGGCCCAGATTTGTCTCATGTGGACCGAAAAGGACACGGGAGGGGGCCCGCCGCCCGGCGAGGTTGACCGGGTCGGTCAGGTGGTGCGTGGCCATCAGGGCCGGAACCCCGCCAGTGGGCTCTCCTCGCAGGCGCTCACCGGCGCATGGTCCGGCGGGCTCAGGCCGATCGTGACGGGCACGGCACGGGTCTTGCGATGGGAGTGGTCGACGGCCGGCTTCGGCGGGCGGACCTCGCCGCGGGCCAGCAGCGCGTCGGCGCCGTACCCCTGCACGCATTCGGGGTCGGGGCCGTCGAGCGGCAGGCCGGTGAAGAACTTGGCCGCCATGCAGCCGCCCCGGCACGAGTCGAAGTGCTGGCACTTGGTGCAGGCGCCGCCGGTCTGCGGGTGGCGCAGGTCGGCGAACAGCTCGGACTCGCGCCAGACCGAGGTGAACCCGCCGGGCGAGCGGACGTTGCCGGCCAGGAAGTTCTCATGGATCGCGAACGGGCAGGCGTAGACGTCGCCGACCGGGTCGATCAGGCAGACCACCCGGCCCGCGCCACACAGGTTGAGCCCAGGAAGGCTGTCACCGTAGGCCGACAGGTGGAAGAACGAGTCGCCGGTCAGCACCTGCTCGCCGTTGGCGACCAGCCAGTCGTAGAGCTGGCGCTGCTGGGCGGCCGTGGGGTGGAGCTCGTCCCAGACGTCGGCGCCCCGGCCCGACGGGCGCAGGCGGGTCAAGCGGAGTTGTGCGCCGTACCCGTCGGCGATGGCCTTGAACGCGTCGAGCTGGCCGGCATTCTCCCGGGTGACCACGACGGAGATCTTGAAGCCGGTGAAACCGGCGTCGCGCAGGTTTTCCATCGCCCGGGTCGCGGTGGCGAACGAGCCCGGCCCGCGGACGGCGTCGTTGACCTCGGCGGTCGCGCCGTCGAGAGAGATCTGCACGTCGACGTAGTCGCTCGCGGCCAGCCGGCGGGCCACCTCCGGGGTGATCTTCACGCCGTTGGTGGAGAACTTCACGCCGACCTTGTGCGCGGTCGCGTAGTCGACCAGCTCCCAGAAATCGGAGCGCACGGTCGGCTCGCCGCCGCCGATGTTGACGTAGAAGACCTGCATCCGCTCGAGCTCGTCGATGACGGCCTTGCATTCCGCGGTGCTCAGCTCGCGCGGGTCCCGCCGGCCGGAACTCGACAGGCAGTGCACGCAAGAGAGATTGCAGGCGTACGTCAGCTCCCAGGTCAAGCAGATCGGCGCGTCGAGCCCACGCTCGAACAGGTCGACCAGGCGGCCCGGGCGGGCTTGCGTCTGGACGGTCATGACGACGTCCTCTCGATCACCATGTCGCCGTGCGCGAGGGTCGCCAGGGCGCGGCCGAAGCGCGGCAGGTCGGCCGGCGCGACGCCGGCCTCCAGGCAGGCCGCCCGGGCGCTGGGCTCGGTGTCGAGCCGGTTGACCACGTCGAGCAGCGTGCGGTCTTTCAGGAAGGAGAGCCGCCGGGTGCCGAAGTGGTAAAGCAGCGCCCCGAACGGCTCGGGCCGGACCGCGACCTGCGGGTGCAGGCCCCACGGCCGGTCCAGGTCGATGCCGGACACGGGCGATCAGTAAACGCCGCACATACCGTCGATGGAGACCTCCTCGACGAGGGTGTCTTCATCGACGAGTGCTTCAGTGTCGGTGATTTCCTCGGTGTCGACCCGGTCGTCTACGACAGTCGATGCATCGCTCATGGCATGCTCCTTTGAGTCGCCGGAGGACACCGACTGTTTCCTTCCGGTGTCGCCTCCGTTACTGGAGCCGATATTATGGCACCGGGTGCCGAAAGAGAAGGGCGGCAACCTGTGAGTTCGTTGGACGACGCGGCGGCCGTAACCCGCCTCGGTCGCCGGCGCTCGACGTCGCGGGCCGAGCTGAGCCACATCGCCCTGCGCCTGTTCGCCGAGCACGGGTTCGAGGAGACCACCGTCGACGACGTCGCCTCGGCGGCCGGCATCGGGCGGCGCACGCTGTTCCGCTATTTCCCGTCGAAGAACGACCTGCCCTGGGGTGACTTCGACGAGCAGTTGGAGCACATGCGGGCCCACCTCGACGAGACGCCCGAGGGCGTGCCGCTGATGGACGCGCTGCGGCACGCGGTGGTCGAGTTCAACCGGCTGCCGCCGGAGGAGGTCTCCTGGCACCGGCAGCGGATGCGGCTGCTGCTCAACGTGCCGGCGCTACAGGCCCATTCGACGCTGCGCTACCAGGCCTGGCGCGACGTCGTCTCCGACTACGCCGCCCGCCGTCTGGGGGTGCCGGCCGACAGCCCGGCGCCGAGCGCGATCGCGTGGGCGCTGCTGGGCATCGCGCTGTCGGCCTACGAGCAATGGTTGCGGCACGAAGACGCCGACCTGGCCGAGCTGCTGGAGACCTCGCTCGCCATGCTCGACAAGGGTTTCCGGCTGTGACTGCCCCACCGCTACCGGCCGGGTTCGGGGTGCGGCTCGATCCGTGGACGATGCGCCGCGAGGGCGGCGTGCTGCTGGGCGGCACCCCGTTCCAGATCGTCCGGCTGTCGCCAGCGCATCTGTCTCTTGTGGATTCGTGGCAAGCCGGATCTCTCGTCGGCGAAGACGACGGCGGCCTGGCCCGCGCCCTGGTCGCCGCGGGCCTGGCCCAGCCGGTGCCGCCATCGTCCCCGGCCGCCGCCGGCCTGGTCCAGCCGGTCTCGCCGTCGTCCCAGGCTGCCGGCGTGTTGGCATCGCCGGCGTTGCATTCGGCCGGGGCGCGGCCAGCGGTGAGCGTCGTGGTTCCGGTGAAAGACCGGCCGGTCGCGCTGGCCCGCCTGCTGCGGGCGATCCGCGACTGCGCGGCCACCGACCCGGTCCACGAGATCATCGTCGTGGACGACGGCTCCGCCGACCCGGGTGCGCACGCCTCGGTCGCCGAGGCCGCCGGCGCGAGGCTGGTCCGCCGGCCGGTCTGCGGCCGGGCCGCGGCGGCCCGCAACGACGGCGCCGCGGCCGCGTCCGGCGAGGTGCTCGCGTTCATCGACTCCGACTGCGTGCCCCGGCCCGGTTGGCTCGCCGTGCTCCTCCCCCACTTCGCCGACCCGCTGGTCGCCGCCGTCGCGCCGCGGATAGTCGCGCACGGCACACGGTCGCCCGGCTGGTTGGGCGCCTACGAGTCGGCCCGTTCCCCATTGGACCGTGGCCCCCTGCCGGGCCGGGTGGTGCCCGGCGGGCGGGTGCCGTTCGTGCCCACCGCCGCGCTGCTGGTGCGGGCCGCCGCGTTCGGGGAAGGCTTCGACACCCGGCTGGTCGGCGGCGAAGACGTCGACTTCGTCTGGCGGCTGACGGCGGGTGGCGCGCACGTGCGCTACGAGCCGGGCGGCGAGGTCGCGCACGAGCACCGCACCACGTTCCGCGAGTTCGTCGCCCGCCGGGTCTACTACGGACGGACGGCCGCCCCGCTGGCCAGGCGGCATCCGGGCGCGGCCCGGCCGCTCGCGGTCTCGCCGTGGACGGCGGCGGCCTGGGCCGCGGTGGCGCTGCGGCGGCCCCTGCTGGGCGCCGCGATCACTGGCGTCGCGACCGGCCTGCTCGCCCACGACCTGCGCGGCGTGCTGCCCGACCCGGCCGACGACGCGATCACCCTGGCCGGCGGCGGCACGTTGCGCGCCGGCGAGGTGGTCGCCGACGCCGCGGTGCGGGCCTGGTGGCCACTGGCCGTGGCGGCGTTCGTCGGCGTGCCGCGGTTGCGCCCGGCCATCGCCGCCGCCGCGGTCGTGCCGGCGCTGCTGGAGTGGCGCCGGGAACGGCCGCCGCTGGGCCCGTTGCAGTGGCTGGCCGCCCGCCGCCTCGACGACGCCGCCTACGGCTGGGGAGTCTGGACCGGATCGTTGGACGAGGGCCTCTTCGACGCGCTCCGCCCCGACCTGGGCTGGCACCTCCGAATCATCGACAGCGACGAACTCTTCGGCTGATTGACCCATGATCATCTGGCGGCCAGACTTCGCCGGTGACCGCAGCCCCCACGACGCAGACCGCGTCCGCCGATACCTGCCCGACCTGCGCGGTGCCGCTGACCCTCGCGGAGGACCAGCCGCCGTGGTGCGAGCGTTGCGAATGGAACCTCGACGCGCTCGCTCCGTTGGAGCGTGCGACCTGGTTCTATCGTTCGATCCGCGCCCGTGATCACCGGGCCGGCTTCCGGGCCGACCGGCTGCTGGCCACCGGCGAACCCGTCCTTCCGGGCCGGGGTCGGGCATTCACGCTGCTGGTCGTCGTCTCCGCGGTGCTCGTCGCGGTGCCGGCGGCGGCGTTGCTGGCCGCCGTCTGGTTGCTGATCGCCGGCCCGGTCACGCTGGGCCTGCTGCTACTCGTCGTCGTGCTCGCCGTGCGGCCTCGGCTGGGCCGGGTCAAGAAGGTCCTCAAAGGACACTATCGGGTTGCCCCCGACCGTGCGCCGGCGCTGCACGCGCTGATCGAGCGGGTCGCGACGGCCACGGGAGCGCCCGGCCCGGACATCGTGGGCGTCAACGCCAACCTGTGGGGTGCCTGGACCACGGTGGCCGGCATCCGCCAGCGCCGCATCCTGGTCCTCGGCATCCCGCTGGTGGCCAGCATCGACCGCGCCGAACTGGTCGCGCTGCTGAGCCACGAGTTCGGCCACTTCGCCAATCGGGACTCGTGGCGCCAGCTGCTGACCCGACCGGCCCGGGTGACCTTCGGCCACATCGCGAGCGGGTTGCGGCCGAGCCGGAAGTCCGGCTTCGAGCGCGAGTTCCTCGGCCTCTACCTGATCGTCTACGAGCTGTGGCGCATGATCATCGGCCTGTTGTCCTGGCTGTTCTTCGCGGTGCACGCCGCGATCAGCGCCGTCGCCGCCCGCGAGGACCGGCGCGCCGAGCAGCAGGCCGACCTGCTCGCCGTGCGGGTCGCCGGCCGGGCTGCGACGCTGGGACTCTTCGACGCCATCGCGTCGTTCCCGCTCTACCGCGGGGTGGTGAGCGGCGCGACCCGCAAGGGCTACGCGCTGCGCGACTGGCAGGACCGCATCACCCAGAACCGGGCCCGCAACGACGGCGCCGAGACCGGGCGGCTGCGCCAGCTCACCATCCGCACCCAGGCGTCACTGTTCAGCAGCCACCCGTCGACCGGCCGCCGGCACCAGTTCGTGTCGACCCTGCCGGACACCCCGGCGACCGTGACGGTCAGCGACGCCGAGTGGGCGACGATTGTGCGCGAACTGGCGCCCTACGCCGAGGTACTGCGCAACGAACTCGCCGAGCAGTACGAGATGTAGGGCGCCGGCCCTTCCTCAGAACGCCGAGACAGGCGTCGCGTACACCATGCGCTGTCCTGGATGTTCGGTCACGCTGAACAGCACGTCGCCGAACGTCATGAAGCCCGACCAGTAGGAGAGGTCCTCGGGACCGACCGGCGCGGTCCGCCGGACCGGCGTGCCGAGCACACCCGTCGTGCCGCTCGGCGCGGTCGACTTCAGCAGGTCGCCGTTGTCGTTCTGGGTCGCCACGTCTTCGCCGTGGCTACGGTTGACGTAGTAGGTGCTGCCGTGCGCGACGACACCCTGCACATTGGGCACCGGCAGGCGGTAGGCGCTGGTCGCCCGCCAACGGCCGTCGCTGGAGATGGCGGGCAGACCGTTGAGCCCGTCGAGCGGCCAGTTGGCGACCCGCCCATATTTGTTCGGGTCGTTGCCGTTGTCAGCACCGTCGCAGTATTCGCCGGTCGTCAGGTGGTCGGTGCCGGTGCGGTCGAGGCCGACGAAGGAGAAGTGCGGCGACCCGTCGACCGTGCAGGTGCTCGCGTCGCTGACCTCACCTGCGTTACTCGTCCAGGCGCCGACCTCGGGCAGCACGTAGCGGTAGCCGTGGCCGTAGAACACGCCGTTCTGCCGGCCGATCTTCGTCTTGTCGGTGATGTTGCCCTTCGCGCCGGCCGCCTGGAGGTCGAAGATGTAGCGCAGGTCGAAGACCCGGAACCCGCGCCGGGTGTCGGCGACGTAGAGATAGTTGCCATACCAGGCCAGCCCGCCGGCGTGCAGCGAGCCGCCGGTGGAGTCCTGCTTGTTGCGCAGGCTCATGTAGGTCGCGTTGCCGGAGTCGTTCTGGAACGGATAGGCCAGCAGCACGTGCTGGTAGGCGCCGCTCCACGGGTCGATGAACGTGACCCGGGTGCCCTTGACCTGCTCGGAGTCGTCGTTGTACCAACTCACGACCAGCGGCTGCGCCGAGCCCCACGCCTGGTCTTCCTGCGCGTCGGCGACCGTGGTGATGCCCTGCGGCGTCCACTCGACGTTGCCGCCGTTGGTGCCGCTGTCGGCCGGGTCGAAGCAGAAGCTGTAGACGGCGTTGAGGTTGCGCTCCTTGCTGTCGACCGCGCCCGGGTTGCAGATCGCGCCCTGCCCCGACATCGCGGTGCCGTCGCGGCTGGCCTGGGCCAGGATGTTCTGCACACCCAGCTTGGGCAGCTCGGCGTCGAGCTCCTGCACCCGCTGCGTCAGCGCGATCGCGTTGGACGCGGGCCGCAGGTCGAAATCACTGAGCCGAGGCGCGCTCGCGGCCACCGCCGGCGTCACTGCGACCGCCGTCGAGGCGACGACCAGCGCCGCGGTCAGGGTTATCCGCCGAAACCACACGTAGGACCTCCCCAGGGTTCGTGGTATCGAAGATCCTGAGTCTAGGTCAGCTCGCCAGGAAGGCTGTCACCGTCGCGGCCACCTCGGCCGGGCCGCGCTCGTCGGGGCCGAAGTGGTCGAGCTTGGGGAAGGTGTGCACCCGTGCCGACGGCACGACCCCGGCGAGCCGGTCGATCGCCGCGGTCACGTAGGGCAGCTTGCTCTTGCCGCCGGCCAGCAGCAGCACCTCGGCGGACACCTCGCCGTAGTTGCGGTAGCTCCCGTCGAGCCGGCCGACCTCCTGGTGCTCGCGCAGGTTGGCGCCCAGCAGCCCGAAGAGCTTCTCGCGCTTCGCGCCGCGGAACACCACGCGCAGGATGGCCGACATGAGCCAGTGCGGGTTGCGGCGGGCGGCCGCCGGGCCGGTGGCCATGACGAAGGTGGCGAACGCGTCGAACGGTCGGCCGCGCTCCAGATAGCGGCGGTAGGCGGGGATCCAGTCCATCGGGATCAGGCCGTCGACGCTGACGCCGGGCTCGTACACCGCGAGCTTCTTGATCTCGGGGTTGCGCCGTGCCGCCTCCAGCGCGACCAGGCCGCCGAAGCTGTGACCGAAGACGAAGGAGGCGTCGGTGGCCGCGCGAACCGCGGCGAGGTCGGCGCACTCGGCCTCGATGCCGTAGCCGTCGCCCTGCGGGCCGCTGCCACCGCGGCCGCGGCGTTCGATCGTGTGGACGGTGAAGTGGGCGGCGAGCGCGGCGGCCAACTCGGCGTAGTCGCTGGCGTCGTTGAGCGCGCCGGGCACGACGATCAGGCCGGGGCCGGCGCCGGTGGTGACGTAGTTGATCCGGGTGCCGTCGGCCGAGTGGACGGTGGAGGGTGCGAGCGCGGTCGTCATGGCGGGCTCCTAGCGAGGGTCGGTGAGCGCGGCGTTCAACCGTTGGGTGTGCGCGAAATAGGCGTCGAACGGCACGCCGGTCGACTCGACGAACTTGGTGAGCCGCTGGACCAGGTCGGTGCCGGCGCGGTCGACGAGTTGCCGACCGGCATCGGTGAGGGCGATCCGCCGCCGGTTGCCGCCGGCCGGATCGGGCAGCACGCTCAGCAGGCCGCTGTCGGCGAGGGTGCCGACCATCCGGCTCACCGAGGGCTCGGTGACGCCCAGGCCGTCGGCGAGCGCGCGCTGGGTGGACGCGCCCAACTCGCCGACCATGACCAGGACCATGAACCGCCGGTAGGACAGCCCGTGGTCGGCCCGCATGATCCGGTCGCCGGCCTGCTCGAGGCGGGAGACCAGGGTGTGCAGTTCGAGCCCGAGGTTCTTCACGGGCCTATCTTAACTTGCTAACTTAGGAACGCAAGTTACGCGCTACATCGGCTCGGCGACCAGGTCGCCGGGTGCCGCGGTGACCCGCGTGCCGTCGGCGAGGATGACGTCGACCCGGCCCTGCTCGTCGGCGGCGCTGACGCCGAAGACGGGGACGCCCGCTTCGGGTGAGCGGCGGTGCTGCGGTGGCCGATAAACCCAACGGATCTCGCTCGCCTGCATGGTGCCCCGCCCCCGTCCAGTGCCCCGGCACCGTCGGATGCCGTGCCACCATTTGACCGGATTTTGCCGCCGGCCACGAAGCGGCGCGCGGGGCGGTCTCAGTTGGCGGTCGGGCGGTCTCAGGTGGCGGTCGGGCGGTCTCAGGTGGCGGTGCCGCGGACCGTCCAGGCGCGGGCGGTGAGCCGGATGGACCCGTCCGGCGCCACCGGCAACCGGGACCGCAGCAGATCCCGGAGGCGGTTGCGGTCGGCGGCCTCGAGCCGGGCGACGAACCCGGGCGCCGGCCCCTGCCCACCGAGGAACGGCGTCCAGAAGTCGTCGAACGACGTGAACGCGGTGGGGGTGGCGACCGCGTCGACGGTCACTCGGGACAGTCCCGCGCCGGTCCACAACGCCCGCAGCCGATCAGGCCGGCAGACGGCCGCGAACCGGTCGAGCTCATCGGGCGCGGCCGGGTCGACCGTCACGGCGGCGGACCAGAAATACCGCAGCATCTCCATGCCCTCGGCGTAGTCCCACACATAAGCGGCGACGATGCCCCCCGGCGCGGTCACCCGGGCCATCTCCTGGACGGCCCGCCCGGGCTCCGACACGAAGTTGAGCGCGAGCCCACTCACCGCGACGTCGACCTCGCCATCGGACAGCGGCAAGGCGGACGCGTCAGCGACCCGGAACCGCGCCCTTGGGTCGGCGACCCGCTCGGCGGCGGCGGTGACGAAGGCCGGCGAACTGTCGACCCCGGTCACCTCGACGGGCGCGGCGGCATCGAGGACGGCGCCGCTGAGCGCCCCCGTGCCGCACCCGACATCAAGCCACCGCTGCCCCGCGGGGGCGGCAAGCCAACGCAGGAACAGCGGCGCCACCCGCCGACTCCAGCGGCCCATGTAGGCCTCGTAGGCGTCTCGCTCCGACCATCGCTCCGGCACCACGCCGGCAACAATATCCGCTGACCACCATCGATTGCGCTCGTTCGAGTGAACGGCATTCGCGTCCGTCACCCACCCGACTCTCAGCGACTCGCAAGGGCGTCCCGCGCACGGGTGGCCCGCTGCGCCCGGCGCGCGTCGACCGCGAGCCCCAATGCCTGCCCGGCCCGGAGCCGGCGATTGTTGCCGGTGGCCGCGACAAGGTCGGCGAGCGCCGCCCGCTCATGCGGCGGCACAAAGGCCAGAATGATCACCAACGGCAACACCGCGGCGGCGAGTTCGACCAGCACGACGAACCCCACGAACGACCCGACCGTGGCGATGAGCGCGATGTGTTCCATGCCGACCCCCTTCAGCTTCCACTCACGACAGCAGCGATCACGAGTACGAACGCCGCTCCGACAGCGAAGGCGACGCCGGCGACTGCGGCAATGGCTCGAACGACCGGCCCGATCGGGGCCAGCGCTCGCCGAGCCGCCCGGACCGCGACGACCACGGCGACCACGGCGAGGGCCAGGTAGAGATAGTGGTAGTCACTGAACGATGTCCACGGAGCCGCGAGACTCACGATGATCACCCCCAGATCGGTGGGGCGTGCGTCGGTGGATTCACTATCCATGATCGACATTCAAGGTCACAGCGCGATATTCAGCAGGCGCGAATTCAACCGCCCATAACAGACCTGGAGGTGCCATATGGCTGAGTGGTAACGTCCTCATCGCGTAATGGCAAGGAGCGAACTCCATAGTGGCGGTCCAGCAGACACGCGACATCTCGGGCGCGGCAGACCTTGACGATGCACGCGGCCTGAATAAGATTCCGGCGTGGATAATCGCCCAAACACGGCAGACTCGACCAACTCGGATCTGCGGCTCACCACCATCTCCGCAAGCTGCACCGGTGGCAGCTGCCCGACGATCTATCAGAGCGACCGTGGAACCCTGGTCGTCCAGGGCTACGCCGTCTCGGCCGCGCGGGCCGGTGTCAACCTGCCCACTGGCGAGCTACTGGTCGAGATCCCTGTCGAACTACTGACGAATGCCGCCCGCAACGTCTCTTGAAAGGCACCGACCCGTCCATCCGAGGAAGGGAGCGCCACGTGGCCAGCACCGCTGGCGCTCCCCGCGACCCAGATGAGACGGTCGGGTCAGTTCTGGCCCGCATGCGGCGAGCACGCAACCTCACTGGGGGCCAGTTGGCCAAACTGGTAGGGATGAGCCAGCCGAAGATCTCAAGGCTGGAAAACGGCGTGGGGCATGTCGACCCCGACGACGTCGCGGCAATCGCGCGGGCGCTTGGGGCGAGCGGGGACCAAATTGATCATCTCGTCGCTCAGGCCGAACTCTCACACAACCGGATGACCGACTGGCGCCCATCATCCACATCGCTCGCGCACCGCCAGCGCCTTGTCGGCGCCATCGAGGCCGATGCACAGACGCTGCGGATCTTCCAGCCGGTGGCGATCCCGGGCCTGCTCCAAACGAGCGAATACGCCCGCGCGATCTTGACGCCGTTTCAGGACCTGATGCCGGCCAGTGCGACCGATTCCCCGGCCACTGCCGTCGCCGAGGCGGTGTCTTTGCGGATCAAACGGCAGGAGCAACTAGTCGACCCCACCCGTCGGTTTCACTTCATCATGACGGAGTCGGTCCTCAGCAACGAAATCTGCGCGCTGGAGCACATGCCGGCGCAGATCCGACGACTGGTCGACGTTGCCAGACAGGACAACGTGACGCTCGGCGTCATCCCGGCGCGGTCGGAGTGGACGATTCCGCCGTTGCACGGCTTTGTGCTGGCAGACGAGTCGCGCGTGGAGATTGACCTGATCAACACCGTGATCTCGTCCGAGGGCAAGGCAGACGCCGCGTTCTATCGACATGTCTTCGACGCCTACGCGAAACAGACGGTCAAAGACGTGTTCGAACTGCTCGAACGGCATCGCCGCCGCTTCCTCGGCAAGTTGCAGGACCAGCGCTAGCAGCGTCCCGTGCGCCGAGCCGATTAGCTCGGCGCACGGGATGGTCGGCTATGCCGGTTCGATCCAGATGTTGCGGTAGCGGATCGGGTTGCCGTGGTCCTGTAGGCGGATCGGGCCCGGGGTGTTGGCCTCGGCTGCTCCCGCCCCCGTCGGGCCGTTGACGGCCACGTTGTTGTGCACCGTGACGCCGTTCCAGACGACCGTCATGCGGGCGTCTTCGGTCTTTGTCGTGCCGTTGAAGCGGGCCGCGCGGAAGGTGATGTCATAGCTCTGCCACGTCTGTGGCGCCGTGGCGGCGTTCGTGTCCGCCGCCTTCTTCTGGTAGATCGACGCCGCCTCGTCGTTGCCCAGGGACGTGTCGCCGAACGAGTCCAGGACCTGTAGCTCGTAGCGGTCCTGTTGATAGACGCCGCTGTTCGCGCGGGCCTGGCCGGTGACCTCCGGGCCATACTGCGGCAGCCAGAACTCGACGTGCAGCTTGTAGTCGCCAAAAGCCTGCCGCGTCCGGATGTCGCCACCGGCCACCTGCATGCCGCCGCCCGTGATCGTCCAGGTCGGGTTGCGGCCGTCGGTGTGTTGCCAGTTCGCCGTCAGCGACGCTGCGGCGCCGTCGAACAGGACGATCCGCGCCGGGCCGCCGCTACCCACGGTCCAGCGCTGGCTGGCCGCGTTGACATAGGTCCAGATGTGGATCTGGGTGCCGTCGGCGGAACTGCCGCCCAGGGCGTCGAGCACCTTGCCGGACTGCGGGTTGAGGATCGAGCCGTTGGCCTGGGGCTGCCAGACCTGGGCGCCGGTGCCGTTGCAGTTCCAGAGTTGCACCTTGGTGCCGTCGGCGGTGCCGGCGTTGTCGATGTCGAGGCACTTGCCCAGCGCCCGGAACGTGTCGCCGACCCGGGTCCACTGCTGGGCCGCGCTGCCGTTGCAGGTCCAAAGCTGGATCTTCGTGCCGTCGGCCGTGCCGGCGTTGTTCACGTCGAGGCACTTGCCGCCGATGCCCACGATGGTTCCGGCCGTGGGCGGGCCGCCGGTCACCGTGATGTTGTCGAGGTTGACGTGGCCGATGTCGCCCGCGTCGTAGCGGTAGGCCACCGTGTTGGTGCCGGCGTTCAGCGTCACCGCCTCGGCCTTCACCGCCCAGGTGTCCCAGTTGTTGGTGAACGGCAACTGCGTCTGGCGGAGCTTCGTGCCGTTGACGTAGAGCGACACCGTCTTCGTGCCGGTGCCGCCGTTCGGGCCGTTGGAATAGCGCAGGTTGAGATCGTAGGAACCCGCCGCCGCGGCCGGCACCGAGAACGTCGTCGTCGCGCCCTGCGTGCCATAGCCGGCAACGAAACCGGCGCCCGTGTAACCCACGTGGTCGGTGGCCACCGACGCGCCGCCGGTCAGCACCGCCGACTCCGCCTCCAGCGCGCCGCCGGGCTGCTGCGGGCCCCCGATCTGCGCGTTGAGCGTGTACCAGGCCTCGGTGCTCCACAGCTCCTGGCCGTTGGCGGCGGCGAACGGGCGCGGCGAACGCACGTACACCACGCGCCCGGATTGCAAGCCGTTGATCTTGAGGGTCACCTTGCGGCCGTCGGTCGACGCGGTCGCCGAGGTGACCGACAGCGTCTGCTCGTCGACCTTGGGGCCGCCGTAGTTCTGCGTCGGCACATACCGCCACTGCTTGACCTGGAACTTGGTCGCCAGCGAGGCGATCGTCGCGGCCGACAGCGGTTGCGTGTACTCCAACTCGAACCCGCTGGCGATCGCCCGCATCGCGAGGATGTCGAACGCGTTGCCGCCGTTGGGGGTCAGCTTCTGCAGGCCGTAGGTCAGCTTGCCTTCCTGCCCCCAGTTGCCGCCGGCGCCGAGGCCACCGACGTAGATCGCGCCGTCCGGGCCGATCGATGTGCGCAGCACGCCCATCTCCAGGCCCTGGGTGTGCCGGAACAGCGCCCCCTGGTATTCGCCGTTGATCTTCTCGAGGAAGGCCCGCTGGAGGCCGCCATAGGTGACGTCGCCGATCAGCAACTGCCCGGCATAAGGCCCCGACGGGACGAGAACCGGCGTGCTCGGCGAGTTGGCGATCTCGTTCTGCGGCATCCACAGCACCGGTTGGGTGACCGGCTGGTTCTGGAACGGGCCCGGCGGGTTCATGTTGAGGTTGAAGAACCGGTCCTGCTTGATGTGCACCAGCTTCGAGGCCGGCAGCCAGTCACCCTGGTTGTCGGTGACGAAAATGCCACCCTCCGGACCCCAACCGATTCCATCAGGGGTACGCAGTCCGCCCGCCACGTAGTGCACGGCGCCGGTGTTCTTGTCGATCCGGATGCTCGATCCGCGGTTGGGCGCCGGCTGCGGGTTGGTGGTCGCGCCGCCGTAGTTGATCGAGATGGACAGGTTCAGGTAGAAGTAGGGCGCCTGGTAGAGCAGGCCGAAGGCGAACTCGTGGAAGTTGCCGCCCCACGGCCAGGTCGCCACCTGGCGATAGGTGTCGGTGACCCAGTCGCCGTTGGTGTCGTTGAGCTCGACCAGCCGGTGCTTCTCCGACACATAGAGCTTGCCGTCGACATACTTGATGCCCATCGGCTCGCGCAGGCCGGTCGCGATCCGTTGATAGGTAACCTGCGAAGGCGAAGTCGCACCGGTCACATTGGACAGCAGGTAGACCTCGCCGGCGACGGTGTCGCTGCCACCCCAGGTAGTGATGGCGAGCCGGCCGTCGGGCAGCCAGTCCATTGCCGACACCTGCGGCTGGAAGCCGGTCGGCCGCAGGTTGGTCAGCGTGTAGTTGGGGTGCACGGCGTTGAGCGGCAGCCCGTCACCGGGCGCGTCGGTGACGCCCTCGCACTCCTTGCGGCCGGGCGCGGTCACCCGCACCACGCCGGCATCGGTGGACAGCACGCTGTTGGGAACCAGAACAAAGGTCGATGATCCGGGGGTACGCCAGTCGAGCGTGATCTGCTGGTCGCCGGCGCGCTCGAAGTGGTCGATCCGCAGCGCGTGGTAACCGGTGGTGAGGGTGATCGTGCCTTCCTTGGGCGGGCTGGCGCCGTGCAGGCCGTCGTGGTCGACCACCACGGTGCTGTCGATGGTCAGCCGGGAACCGTCGTCGCTGCTCAGCCGGAACGTGTAGCTGCCGGCCGTCGCGATGTTGATGTTGCCGATCACCTGGCTGACGAAGTTGTCGCTGAAGCCGAAGTCGGTCGTCGACGTCCAGTTGATGGTGGGCATCAGCTTGTCCACATTGGGCGTCTGGCTGGGTTTCAGGTCACAGATCTCACTGAGCGGCACCTGCACGTCGAAGACGCGCAGGGTGACGCCGGGTTCCTGGGGTGGCACGGCGGCCGCGGCGGCGGCCGGCGCGACGAGTATGCCGGCCAGCAGGCCGACGACAGCGATCAAGGGACGTAAAGGTGAGCGCACTGTTCCTCCGGGACGGTAGAGGGACGAGCGGGTTGCGGTCACCGTAGGTGCCTTCTGGTCAACTGTCCATATCTATCCTTCGATGCGACGGAACTTCTGTCCTAATGAGCAGAAGTGCGATTGCCGTGATCGAAAGGTTGCCCAGGGTCACCGACTCAGGGATAGTCGTCGATATGCGTACCGCCCGGATCCTCGCCGCCGCCGTCGCCGCGGTGGCCGTGCTGCTCCCGGCCACCGCTGCCGCGGCGGCACCCACGCTCACCCGCTACCGGAGCCTGCCGGGCACGGCATGGTGGACCGAAGACGGCGCCACCGTGGTCGCGGCCGACGCGACGGTCGACGCCACCGCACTCGCCGGGTTGCGCGGCGCGCTCCGCAACCGCGGCACCCTCGTGCGCGACAGCGGCACGCTGCGCCGCCACATCGCCGGCGCCGACCCGTTCTACCAGGCCGGCGGCTTCGGCCGGTGCCTGATCGGCTTCAACGCCCGCGCCGGCAGCACCTACTACTTCATCACCTCGCGGCACTGCGTCGGCGCGGTGGCCGGCACGGTCTACGCCGACGCCGCCGCGACCGTCCCGCTCGGCGTGGTGACCACGGTGACGCCGACCTACGACACCGCGCTGATCCGCTACACCAACACGACGATCGCCAAGCCCAGCGCCGTCAACATCTACCCGGGCCTGGCTCCGATCCGCTCGTTCGGCTCACCCACGATCGGCCAGCGGGTCACCCGCAGCGGCCCCAGCGGGGTGCGCAGCGGCACCGTCACCGCGGTCAACGTGACCGTCAACTACGCCGACGGCACCGTGCTCGGGCTGATCCGCACCAACATCTGCAGCCAGCCCGGCGACAGCGGCGGCCCGCTCTTCGCCGGAACCGTCGGCATCGGCATCACCTCGGGCGGCAGCGGGTCGTGCGCGTCCGGCGGCGTCAGCTACTACGCCTCGGCGGTGCGGGCCGGCACGACCTACGGCGTCGGTCCCTACTAAGCGGCGCCGTCCAACAGGGACCGCTGCTCAGGGCTGAGCTTCAGTTCCATGGCCGCGATGGCCTCGTCGAGTTGGGCGACCGAGCTCGGGCCGACGATCGGCATGGCGGCCGGGCAGCCACCGGTCAGCCAGGCCAGCACGACGTGGTTGCGGGTCGTGCCGGTCTCGGCCGCGACCGTGTCCAGCGCCGCCAGCCGCTTCTGCGTGCCCGGGTGGTCGTATTCCGGCGCCAGCGGCTTGTCGGCCCGGGTGTAGGCGCCGGCCAGCAGCGGCGTGTAGGACCACATCGCCATGTCGTCGTGGCTCTCCACATAGGAGACCACCTCGTCGCTGAGGTGCCCGAAGCGGTGCACGACCGACGGCCGGGTTCCGGGCCGCGGCTGGAGGTAGGTCAGGTGCTGCTGCACCGCCGTGTAGCCGGCCACTCCGAGGTCGGCCGCGAACCGCCGGGCCCGCTCCAGCCGCCAGACCGCGAAGTTGGAGCACCCGAGCCGCCCGACCAGCCCGGCCTCGACGAGTTCGCCGAAGGCACCGACGGATTCCTCGATCGGCGTACGCCGGTTGTCGCGGTGTGCCCAATACATCTCCACCCGGTCGGTGCCGAGCCGCCGCAGGCTCGCCTCGATGCCGTTCTTGATGGTCTGCGGCGCGAGCCCCTCAGCCGTCTCGGGGTATCGGCCGGCCTCGAGCGGCTCGCAGCCGACCTTCGTGCTGAGCGCGACCCGGTCGCGCACCCCCGGCCGGCGGGCCAGCCAACGCCCGAGCAGCGCCTCGCTCTGGCCGCCGAAGCCACTCGGATCGGCCCAGAACGCGTAGCAGTTGGCCGTGTCGATCCAGATGCCGCCCGCGTCGACGAAGCGGTCCAGGATCGCGAACGCGCGCTTCTCGTCGACGGTCGTGCCGAACATCATCGCGCCGAGTACCAGTTGATCCATCATGCGATCGACGTTAGTGACGATCGGTCAGGTCGTACGCTCCAATCTCATGGTGGATTCCCAGACCAATCTGGCGTGGGCGACGCTGCTCGACCCGACCGGCGCCGGCCCGGCTCATCAGCGCCTGGCGCGGGCGCTGCGGGCGGCGATCCGGTCCGGCCGCCTGCCGACCGGCTCGGCGGTGCCACCCAGCCGGGCCCTCGCCGAAGACCTGGGCTGCTCACGCTGGGTGGTCACCGAGGCATACGGCCAACTCGTCACCGAGGGCTACCTCGCGGCCCGGGTCGGCTCGGCAACGCGGGTGGCCTGGACCCCGGACGACGCGCCGCGCGGCCGCGTCCCACGCCCCCGGACCGCCACCGCGTCCCCTCGCTACGACCTGGCACCTGGCCTCCCTGACCTGCGAGCTTTTCCCCGCCGCCGGTGGGCCGACGCGGTCGCCGCGGTCACCGGCGCCATCTCCGTCGACGACCTCGGCCCGCCCGACCCCCGCGGCCACCCGACCGCCCGCCGCACGATCGCGGAATACCTCCAGCGCTCCAGGGGTGCGGTCGCGACCGCGGACACCGTGACGGTCTGTGCCGGAATCACGGACGGCCTGACCCGGGTCGCCCGCGCGCTGCGCCGCCTGGGAGTCGACACGGTCGCCGTCGAGGAGCCGGGCTGGTCCCGGTTGCGCGCCGCCGTCACCGGCGCGGGCCTGGCGGTCCGCGCGGTCCCGGTCGACGGCGACGGCGTCCGGGTCGACGCCCTCGACGGCGTGCGCGCGGTGGTGGTCGGCGCCGCACACCAGTTCCCCAGCGGTGCGGTGCTCTCCCCCGCCCGCCGGGCGGCGCTGGTGCGCTGGGCCCGGTCGGTCGACGGCTTCGTGGTCGAAGACGACTACGACGCCGAGTTCCGCTACGACCGCCGGCCGATCGCGGCGATGCAGGGCCTCGACCCGGGCCGGGTGGCGCTGCTCGGCTCGGTGAGCAAGACCCTGTCCCCGGCGCTGGGCCTGGGTTGGCTGCTCGCACCCGGCGTCCTGTCGGCCGCCGCCGACCCGGTGCCGGCGGCCCCGCCGGTGCTCGACCAGCTGGCGCTGGCCACATTCGTCAACCGCGGCTGGTATGACGCCCACCTGCGCGCCGCCCGCCGCCGCTTCCGGCTCCGCCGCGACCGCCTGCTGGCCGCCCTCGCCGAGATCATCCCGGAGGCCACCGTCGAAGGCACCGCCGCCGGCCTGCACGTGCTGCTCCACCTCCCCGACGGCACCGACGCCCGCGCCGTGGTCCGGGCGGCGGCGGCCCACGGCCTACGCCTGGTCGACCTGGACACCTACCGGGCCGAGAAGCCGGCCGCACCGACCCCGGTGCTGGTCCTCGGCTACGGCAACCTCGCCGACGGCGAGATCGCCCCCGCAGTGGCCCAGCTCAGGGCGACCCTCGACCGGGTGTAGCCGGGGGCCTTCTGGCATGCTTGGGGTGAGCGCGACTGGCGGCACGGGATGGCACTGACCATCGGGGAGCCCGCCCGTGAGCATCGACCGCCTGGGTGCCCACGGTCGAGGGGGAAATAAGTATGTCCGCGCGTCTTCTGCCCGGCGGCCCGGTAGCCGAGAGCATCCTGGCCGACGTTTCCGACCGGGTCCGCGTGCTGCGCGACAAGGGCGTCACCCCAGCGCTGGCGACCATCCTGGTCGGCGACGACGACGCGAGCGCCGGCTACATCCGGATCAAGCAGCGCCAGGCGGCTGACCTCGGCTTCGTCTCACCGCACGCACACCTGCCGGCCGACTCGACCCAGGCCGACCTCGAACGGGTGATCGCCGAGTTCAGCACCGACCCGGCCGTGCACGGCCTGCTCGTGCAACACCCGGTGCCCGGCCACCTCGACTACGACCAGGCCCTCACCGTCATGGATCCCGACAAGGACGTCGACGGCATGCACCCGGTCAACATGGGCCGCCTCGCGCTGGGCCTGCCGGGCCCGCTCCCCTGCACCCCGGCTGGCATCGAGGCGATTCTGGCGCACTACGAGATCCCGGTAGCCGGCCACGAGGTGGTAATCCTCGGCCGCGGCGCGACGCTTGGCCGCCCACTGGCAATGCTGCTGGCCCAGAAACGCCCAACCGCCAACGCGGCGGTAACGGTCGTGCACACGGGCGTCAAGGACTGGCCGCGCTACACCCAGCGGGCCGACATCCTGATCGCGGCGGCCGGGGTCCCCGGGATCGTCCAGCCGGAACACGTCCGTCCAGGTTCGACGGTCATCGGCGGCGGGGTCCGCTACGAGGGGCGGCGGCTCCTGCCCGATGTCGACGAATCGTGCGCCGAGGTCGCAGGCGCGATCACACCGCGGGTCGGCGGGGTAGGCCCGACAACGGTCGCCATGCTCTTCCGCAACGCGGTCAGCGCAGCCGAACGAGCCACCAACTAGCGGTGTGATCCCGCCCCGCCGGCCCGCACGCGGGGCGGCCGAAATCGCCCGGCTGGCCGGGGGGCGAAAAGCCCGATATGGCCGGCCGCCGCACCCCCCTCAGACCAAACCCAAGAGATCTAGGAAAAAAGATGTAGCCGGGGGCGGGGTCAACTGGTGGTTGCAACACCGAGTAGTTGGGCCATCTTCTCACTCGGCTTGGCCCAGCCCAGGGTCATGCGGGGTCGGTCGTTGAGTTCGTCGGCGACGGCGTCCAGGCCGGTCTGGTCGATGGTGGTGAAGTCGAAGATCCCTTTCGGGAAGTACTGGCGGAGCAGGCCGTTGGTGTTCTCGTTGCTGCCGCGTTGCCAGGGGCTGTGTGGGTCGCAGAAGTAGACCGGGCAGCCCGTCGCGATGCTGAACCGGGCGTGTAGCGCCATTTCGCTGCCCTGGTCCCAGGTCAGCGACGCGCGCAGCCGCTCCGGGAGCCAGGCCATCGCGGTCGCCAGGCGGGCCACGACATGCTCGGAGACCTTCCCGTCGGGCAGGGCGACCAGGATCACGAACCGGGTATGCCGCTCCACCAGGGTCGCGATCGCCGAGCCACCCGACCCGCGGCGGCGGGTCCCCTCCAAAAGGTCACCCTCCCAATGCCCGGGCACCGCCCGATCCGCGACCTCCGCGGGGCGGGCCGCAATGTTCAACCCCAGCCAGGCCCGACTCGACCGCACCGCCCCACCCGCGACCGCCCGGGGTCGGCGGGCGGCTCGACCGGACCGCAGCGCGACCTGCCGGGACAGGTCCGCGCGTAGGTTCCCGCGGGCCTGCAGATAGATCGCCTGATAGATCGTCTCGTGCGACACCCACATCTCCGACCGGTCGGGATGATCGATCCGCAGCCGGGCGGCCAGCTGCCGCGGCGAGTACCGCCGCCGCAACCCCGCCACCACCACCGACCGCAGCTCAGCGTTGATGACCAGCTTGGCAGGCCGCCGCGGCCGGCGATGGCGCAGCCACGCCGCCCAATCCGCCGCCCGCGGCTTATACGGCTCCCCGTACCGCTCGAACCGGCCCACCTCACGCGACACCGTCGAAGGCTGCCTGCCAAGACGCCGGGCGATCGACCGAATCGACTCACCCCCGGCCCGACCCAACCCGATCTCTTCCCGCTCCGCCATAGACAACCGTGATGCCATACCCACCTCCACACACAACAACGAGGTGGTGTTGCAACCAGCAATTGACTACGCCGGGGCTACATCTTTTTTCCTAGATCTCAAGAAACCGCCCCAAGGGGCGGGTCCCGTTGTCGGGCGTAGCCCACAAATCAGGATGTTCGGGCGGTGACAAGGTGGAGCGCCCAACTGGACGAACGACCTTGTCACCGCCCGAACATCCTGATGCCCTTGCGAAGACCGACAACGGGACCCGCCCCGCCCTGGCTGGGTCCCCGCAGCTCGGGTCGGGGTCCGGGGCAGCGCCCCGGTGGGGCTCCGGGGCAAAGCCCCGAACAAAAACGCCACCGCACCACTGGCACTAGACGCGCACGCCGCTCGCGCCGCGCCCCGCGACACCGGCCTGCCCCGGCGCAGCCGGCAAGGTTCGGGCAAGCCGCACGGCCGGTTGGCCAGATAGAGCAGGCCGGGCGGCCATGGCCGGCCTGCGGGCAGGCCCAGCCGCCACGGCCGGCCGGCGGCCGACCTGGGCGAACACGGCCGGACGGCGGCCAAGCCAGGCGGCCACCGCCGGACGACGCGCAAGCCGGACGGCCACCGCCGGACGGCGGCCAAGCCAGGCGACCACCGCCGGACGACGCGCAAGCCGCGCGAACACCGCCGGACGACGCGCAAGCCGCGCGAACACCGCCGGACGACGCGCAAGCCGCGCGAACACCGCCGAGCGGCGGGCAAGCCGGGCGGCCACCGCCGGACGACGAGCAGGACAGGCGGCCACCGCCGGACGACGCGCAAGCCGCGCGAACACCGCCGAGCGGCGGGCAAGCCGGGCGGCCACCGCCGGACGACGAGCAGGACAGGCGGCCACCGCCGGACGACGCGCAAGCCGCGCGAACACCGCCGGACGACGCGCGAGCCGCGCGAACACCGCCGAGCGGCGGGCAAGCCGGGCGGCCACCGCCGGACGACGCGCAAGCCGCGCAAACACCGCCGGACGACGCGCAAGCCGCGCGAAGACCGCCGAGCGGCGGGCAAGCCGGGCGGCCACCGCCGGACGACGCGCAAGCCGGGCGAACACCGCCGGACGGCGGGTAAGCCGGGCGGCCGCCGTCGGGCGGCGGGCGGGCCACGCGGCCGCACCCGGGCGGCCGGCGAGCCGCACGGTTGCGAACAGGGCGGCACCGAGTGACACCAGCAGGATTGTCACGATCAGCGCCAGCACCACCGGCGGGAACGCATACCAGGCGGCGATCGCACGCAGGGCAGCGAGGACGTCGCCATCGGCCGGGAGCCAGAACAGCTTGACGGTGTAGCCGATGTAGACGGTTTGAATCAGGATCGCGAACAGCAGCACCCCGAGTGGCGCGGCGCGGGACACCGCAGCCGGCACGCGGCGCAAAGCAGCCAGCGCGACGATGGCCACGCCGATAAGGCCGCCGTACAGGTAACGGCCCTGCATTCCGGCGTAGGTGTGGGTCGCGGCGAACTGTTCGTAGGAGCCCTTGGCCACGATGGCCAACAGCCCGACCATCGGGAACAGCAACACCAGCGCGGTCGAGCGGTCGAGGGCCCGCAGCGCAAGAGCGACCACCACACCGGCGACGATCAGCACAGCGGCAGCGAACGCCAGAAACCACGGGGCGTGGTGGCCCCCACCCCCGGTCTGGTCGTGCACGAAGAACAGCGTGTTCATCCGCTCCAACAGCCGCAGCAACCAGTGCACCCCGCCGTCGGTGAACGGGTAGCGAGCGACCAACTCCGGCACCGAGGTAAAGCGCCCGTGTGGCTGGAGCGACCCGTACGCGATGCGGTTGTGGATCCACCACGCCACCCCAGGCAGGGTGCCCAGCCAGGCGACCGCCAACGCCCAAACCACGCGCCGACGGCCAGGGCCGCGGAAGAGCGGGACCGCGTAGGCAACACCGACCCACAGCGGCACCAGCAACGCGAAACCCTTGGTAAGTAGCGCGAGCGAGCCGACCGCGCCGATCGCGAGCGCGGTGCGGCGAGTGGCATCCCCGGTCAGGACCCGGACTACGAGCAGGGTCAGCACGGCGTACAACAGGATCAGGAGGTTGTCGTTGTTGACCGCCGACTCGTTGTGGGTGAGCTCCGGGATCGCCAGTGGCACCAGCGCGGCGGCCACCGGCAACGGTTCAGCAAGGCGCAGCCGGCGCGCGACCGCCCAGAGCAACAGCGGGAGCGCGGCCGCCAGCAGCACGTTCCACCAGCGGAGCGCGAGGTAGGTCAGGTCGAACGGGATCCGGTCCCAACCCGGGATGGCCTGGAGGACGGCGGCGCCGGCGACGTAGTACAACGGCGGGTGCTGGATGAGTTGGTTGCGCGGCTGTGCCGTCAGCGGGGTGGTGCCGCCGGCGGCGGAGAAGGACGGGCGGTCCGCGCGCGGCGGAAGTGGGCGGTCGGCGAGATGCAGCGGGCGGTCGATCCGGTTGGACTTCGTGAAGCCGCCGGCCCCGCTGCCCTGTGCCATGCGCAGCGTGCCGGGATCGGGCCAGGGCCAGGCGACGCCCTGCTCGACCTGGGTGATCAGGTCGACGTGCTGGCGTTCGTCCGGGGAGCGGAAGTTGGGGAAGAGCGCGGTCTGCCAGAGCACCACGGCGACGTGCAGCACCAGGATCAGCCACACTAATCCGGGTATACCTCGCAGAAGCGGACGTATCACTCGCGCCATCAGGGCAGGCTAGCCGACTGATGGGCGGGACTTAGGCTTGCACGCGACCGTGGCCCGAACGTGGAATGAGGAAAGAAACGATGAGCCAGGACCCGCAGTTCGAGGTGGCCGAAGACGACGGGGTGCTCGACGCCTCCGACACGCTCGACGACAACCTGGTCGCCGACCCGCTCGACGTGGGCATAGCCCCGGCCGACAAATGGAGCGGCGCCAACCGGTTCGGCACCACCGAGGCCGAAGAGCGCGCCGGCGAGTCGCTCGAGCAACTGCTGGCCCAGGAAGAGCCCGACGTCGACCCCTACGCCGACCCGGCCGACGACGAGGACGAGATCAGTCGCCGTGGTTACGAGGAAGACCCGCGTGCCGGCCGGCTGGTCGAAGACGACCAGGGATTCGGCGAAGACGTCGAAGCCGACTCGGTAGCGTGGGACGCCGGGATCGACGCCGGCGGTGCCAGCGCCGAGGAGGCCGCGGTGCACGTGGTCGACGGCCCCGATGACGAGGGTGACGGACCTCTCCGCTGAGCCACAGCCAACCGGAATAGTTGCGGCGTCAAGTAAGTTGACGGTGGCTGACGAAGCGAGGTGTTTTGACATGCAGTTCGGGCTGTTCTCCGTCGGCGACGTGACGCCGGACCCCACCAACCGCACGACCCCCAGTGAGCACGACCGCATCAAGGCGATGATCGCGATCGCGCTCAAGGCCGAAGAGGTCGGGCTCGACGTCTTCGCGACCGGTGAGCACCACAACCCGCCGTTCGTGCCGTCGTCGCCCACCACCATGCTGGGCTACATCGCGGCGCGCACGGAGCGGCTGTTGCTCTCGACCGCGACCACGTTGATCACCACCAGCGACCCGGTGAAGATCGCGGAAGACTTCGCGATGCTCCAGCACGTGGCCGACGGTCGGGTCGACCTGATGCTCGGGCGGGGCAACACCGGTCCGGTCTACCCCTGGTTCGGGCAGGACATCCGCAACGGCATCCAGCTGGCGATCGAGAACTACGCGCTGCTGCATCAGCTCTGGCGCGAAGAGAATGTCGACTGGAAGGGGCGCTTCCGCACCCCGCTGCAGTCGTTCACGTCGACGCCGCGACCGCTCGACGACGTACCCCCATTTGTCTGGCATGGTTCGATCCGCAGCCCGGAGATCGCGGAGCAGGCCGCCTACTACGGTGACGGCTTCTTCGCGAACCACATCTTCTGGCCCAAGGAGCACACCCAGCGCATGATCGCGCTCTACCGCGAGCGCTTCGCCCACTATGGGCACGGCACCGCGGAGCAGGCCATCGTCGGCCTCGGCGGTCAGGTCTTCATGCGCAAGAACAGCCAGGATGCCGTACGCGAGTTCCGGCCCTACTTCGACGAAGCACCGGTGTACGGGCACGGCCCGTCGCTGGAGGAGTTCACCCGGGAGACGCCGCTGACCGTCGGCAGCCCGCAGCAGGTGATCGACCGCACGCTCGGCTTCCGCGAGTACGTCGGCGACTACCAGCGGCAGCTCTTCCTGATGGACCACGCCGGCCTGCCGCTCAAGACCGTGCTCGAGCAGCTCGACCTGCTCGGCGAGGAGGTCGTGCCGGTGCTGCGCAAGGAGTTCGCGAAGAACCGCCCGGCCGACGTGCCGGACGCGCCGACGCACGAGTCGCTGGTCGCCGCTGCCGCGGCGGAAGCCGACGAGGTCGCGGCATGACCGAGCGCACCATCGCGGTGGTCGCCGGCGGGCTGCGCCAGCCTTCGTCGACGCGGCTGCTGGCCGACAAGCTGGCAGCCGCGACCGGCGAGGAGCTCACCCGGCTCGGAGTCACCCCGAAGATCGAGGTGATCGAGCTGCGTGACCACGCCCACGAGATCGTCGACAACCTGCTGACCGGCTTCCCGGCGAGCACGTTCGCCAAGGTGGTCGAGACGGTCAACGGCGCCGACGGGCTGATCGCGGTGTCGCCGATCTTCACGGCTTCCTACAGCGGGCTGTTCAAGTCCTTTGTCGACCTGTTGCCGGACGGCACGCTGGCCGGCAAGCCGGTGCTGATCGGCGCGACCGGCGGCACCGCCCGCCACTCACTCGCGCTCGACCACGCGATGCGGCCGCTGTTCGCGTACACCCGCTCGGTTGTCATGCCGACCGGTGTGTTCGCGGCGCCCGAGGACTGGGGTGGCGACGAGGGTGGCGGCCGGCTCGACAAGCGGGTGCGGCGCGCGGCCGCGGAGCTCGCCGCCGAGGTGGCCCGCCGTGACCCGGCGACACCGGTCGACCCGTTCGCGCTGCGCACGTCCTTCGAGGAGCTGCTCGCCGGCGAATGAGCGAGGATGGGGTCATGTACCTCATCCGGGAGAAGATCTTCGACATCGGCGACGACTTCGACATCACCGACGACGCGGGCAACAGGGTGTTCCACGTCGACGGCAAGGTGCTGAGCCTGCGCGACAAGCTCGTCATCGAGGACCAGTCGGGCCGCGAGGTGGCCGCCGTGCACCGCAAGCTGATCGCGCTGCGGCCGACCTACACGATCAGCATCGGTGGTGAAGAGGCCGCCGAGATGCGCAAGAAACTGTTCACGCCGTTCCGTGACAGATACACAATCGACGTGCCCGGCCCCGACGACCTCGAGATGAAGGGCGACCTGCTCGACCATGAGTACGAGGTCGAGCTGGGCGGCGAACGGGTCGCCACGGTCTCCAAGAAGTGGTTCTCGATCCGCGACACCTACGCGGTCGACGTCGCGCCGGGGCAGAACGACCTGCTGATCCTGGCCGGTGTGCTGGCCCTGGACCTGGCGGAGTCGCGGGCGGAACGCAAGCGGGCCGAGGAAGCGCGCGACAAAGACTGAGGTGTGAGCGCGGTCACAGGTGGGCATGAATGGCCGCATGTCGATCGATCCGCAGCCGCCGGCGGCCCGGCGTGACCGCACCGGATACCTCTACCTCGCCGTCATCGTGGCCGTGCTGGCCGGCATCCTGGTCGGGCTGGTGGCCCCCGGTGTCGGCGAGTCGCTGAAACCGCTCGGCACCGGCTTCGTCAACCTCATCAAGATGATGATCAGCCCGATCATCTTCTGCACGATCGTGCTGGGCATCGGCTCGGTGCGCCAGGCCGCCAAGGTGGGCAAGGTCGGCGGCCTGGCGCTCGGCTATTTCCTGATCATGTCGACGGTGGCGCTGGCGATCGGCCTGGTGGTCGGCAACATCCTGCATCCCGGCAGCGGCCTGGACCTCCAGGGCGGCAAGGCACCGGACACCAGCGGCTCCGAGGGTACGGTCGACTTCCTGCTCGGCATCATCCCGACGACGCTGTTCTCGGCGCTGACCAACTCGCAGGTGCTCCAGACGCTGCTGGTCGCGCTCCTGGTCGGCTTCGCGATCCAGGCGATGGGCCAGACCGGCGAACCGATCCTGCGCGCGGTCGGCTTCCTCCAGCGCCTGGTGTTCCGGGTGCTCGCCATGGTCATGTGGGTCGCGCCGATCGGTGCCTTCGGCGCGATCGCGGCGGTGGTCGGCGAGACCGGCTGGAAGGCGCTGGCCGGGCTACTGCAAATCATGCTGGGCTTCTACCTGACCTGCGCGATCTTCGTGTTCCTGGTGCTCGGTCTGCTGCTCAAGCTGGTCACCGGGCTCAACATCTTCTCGGTGCTGCGCTATCTGGGCCGCGAGTTCCTGCTCATCCTGTCGACGTCGTCGTCGGAGTCGGCCCTGCCGCGGCTGATCGCGAAGATGGAGCACGTTGGAGTGTCACGCACGGTCGTCGGCATCACGGTGCCGACGGGCTATTCGTTCAACCTGGACGGCACGGCGATCTACCTCACGATGGCGTCGATCTTCGTCGCGGACGCGCTGAACAAGCCGCTCGCGGTGAGCGAGCAGATCGGCCTGCTGCTCTTCATGATCATTGCTTCGAAGGGCGCGGCCGGGGTGACCGGGGCGGGGTTGGCGACGCTGGCCGGCGGGTTGCAGTCGCACCGGCCTGACCTGGTCGACGGGGTCGGGCTGATCGTGGGGATCGACCGGTTCATGTCGGAGGCGCGGGCGCTGACCAACTTCGCCGGCAACGCCGTCGCGACGCTGCTGGTCGGTAAGTGGTCGGGCGAGTTCGACAAGGACCGCGCCGACCTGGTGCTGCGCGGCGACGACCCGTTCGACGAGGCGACGATGCTCGACGACGAGCCGGCGACGGAGGAGCGCGAGCCGGTGGTTGCCGCACAGCGGACTTCTGAACCGATCTAGTTCTCGCCTTTGATGAGCGGCGTGTCCCGCGAGAGCTCCCGGAATCCGAGGCCGAGATAGAACGCGCGCGGCATAGGATGCACCGGCGCGCCCAGGCAGACGACCGTGGCATGGATGGCCCCGGCGGCCCGGGCCAGCTGCATCCCGTGCAGCATCATCGCCTTCGCCAGCCCGAGCCGCCGGTAGCCCGGGTGCGTGCCGACCGGCTCGAACTCGACCGTCTTATTCGCCTCGTCGAGCCACATGATCGTCGAGGCCGCCATCGTGCCGTCCGGCGCCTCCACCAGGACGTGCAGGTCGCCGCGGTAGGCCGCCGTCTGCCGGACGGCCGCGTAGCTCTGAACCGTGTATGCCGAGGGAGCCCAGGCGTCCACGTGCGCCTGGACGGCGG
This sequence comes from Asanoa ferruginea, assembly GCF_003387075.1. Taxonomy (NCBI): domain Bacteria; kingdom Bacillati; phylum Actinomycetota; class Actinomycetes; order Micromonosporales; family Micromonosporaceae; genus Asanoa; species Asanoa ferruginea. Next base: position 6,235,069 of record NZ_QUMQ01000001.1, on the reverse strand, counting down.
CCTCGGGTGCGGCCTCGTCGGCGGTGCGGAACCGGAATCCGACCGGCAGCAGGGGCTGCTCCAGCTCGGTGAGGTCGCGCTGGTTGAGCTGAGTCCAGTCGTCGAGCGCCGCGGTGTCTGCCGCGTAGCCATGCGCCGCCCAGCGCTTCAGGGCGTGCTCCTCGGCGTCCGTCGGCAACGCCGTGCGCTCGAGGCCTTCTGCCACGCCGTCGTACCACTCGATGAGTTCGTCGATCAGCTCGAGGTGGTCGGGATGGACCTGATAGCTCAGCGAGGCGCCGGTGACCGTCTTGACCGAGCCGTCGTTGCGCCGCACCTGACGCGGAATAAAGACCCAGGCCCACGCCACCAGCTCGGTGCCGGCGAACCACAGCCGGCGCGGCCAGGTCGCGCGGTGGAGGGTGCACCCCTGGCCCCAGACCCAGGCCAGCTCACCGTAGGAAGCGCCGGCGCTGATCAGCTCGGGTCGGGCCGCGGTTACGCGCTGTGCCAGACCCTGCATGAGCGGTATGTCCGCGGCGGTCAGGAGCGCGAAGTCGGTCATGGTGCGCCACTGTGCCAGGCCGCCGCGAAACCGACGATCCGTTTTCCGTCGTCGACCGCCGCTTCACGGCCAGGCCGGAAGGGCCCCCGTCGGCCGGATCTAGGAAGAAGATTGCTGCCTCGGGTGCATTCTCTGCCTATATCTCCGGCGGGGCATGCAGTTCTGAGTCGGTTTCCATGGCGCGGTCCAACTGGTCGTGCAACTGGTCTAACGTGTCCGCGAGTTGGGCCTGGAGCCTCGCGGGGTCGAAGTCGGCGAGCGCCGCCCATCCGTTGTCCAGCACCCGCACGTGCACACGCGGCTCGCGCAGATCGTCGAACAGCGCGAAGCCGACGGTGTCTTGTCCATCGCTCGCGACGAAGGACGGGGCGACGTTGCCGGCGAGCCCGTGTCGGGCGCGCTCCTCGGAGATCGATGCCCACGCCTCGACGATCGGCCTGCGCGCCGCCAGCGTGGCGTTCTCCAACGTCAGCTGCGCCTCCTGCCATTTGCCGAGCAGCTCTGCCACCGACTCGCCCGCGCCGCGTTCGAGTGCCGCGAGGTCGGCCTGGGTACGCGCAAGATCCTCTCGCGTCTCCCGGTCGCGATCCGCGAACGGGTTGTGGGCGGCCGCTTTAAAGGCGATGGCCGAGCCGGTGAGCAGCAGCAGGAGGACGACCAGCGGCCAGCGCAGGTTGCCGTCGAACAAGTCGCGGCCGCGGAACCAGGCCCATACGCCGAGAACACTGAGGAGCAGCAGCAGGAACGTGACAGCCAGCGGCCAACTCGGCCATGGCAGGTCGTCGTTACGGCGCGTCTGCTCGTCCGGCCGCCAGTTTCGGAACGTCCGCGACAGAACCACTCGCCAGTTCAGCGGCCCACGCCGCGCACGGCGCTCGGCGCTAGAACGATGCCGGAAGAGCGGAACCGCAAGCCAGCTTCCGGCAAGGATGAGTGCCATCGCGATGCTGAAGCCCGGGATATAGGCGACAGCCCTGAGCAGAATGGGCGCCTGGGGGTCGATATCGATGGCGTCCTGGAACACGGTCGCGAAAAAAGCGGTGTCGTAGCCGGCACTCAGCAAAATGATCAGCCAGACCAGCCACTCCGTGAGCCAGCGCGGACGCGAGCGCCGGTCCTCCGGACCATCGTCGATATGCCGGTCGAGTACCTTGCGGCGGCGTTTGGCGGCCAGACCGAGGCGCCGCTCCGCCCGGAACTCGCGTATGGCGCGCACTGCCGCTGCTGCTCGCTGCCACGAGTGGGCAAGCAGTTCTGTCGCCTGTTGGATCGACCGCTGCGACTCGGACACAGCCGCCTCGGCCGCCACCTTGGCACGGATCAGCCGCGCCGACTCGGCGTACGACAACACAGCCTTGTCGTACTTCTGGGGTGTGACCGTCGGTTGAAGCAGCGGGTCGCCGTCAGGCGCTGCGCTCGGACACGGCGTCTTGGGATAGCGACGGCCGTTGGCGTCGGACCGACCAACAGGCAAATTGTCGACCATTGTCAGCTCATTCCTGCCGTCACCACGACCTCGACCCGGCGATCACGTTGCAAGCAAGGCTCGTTCCAGCTCCCGTCCGGACGCTTGTCTATGGTGCAGAAGGCGCCGGTCTCACCCTTCCCGCTGCTCGACACGTTCGTCACGCCGGCCCGCTTGAGCACGGCCGCCACGCTCGCGGCGCGGTTTTCGGAGAGCTTCTGGTTGAAGTCGGCGTCGTCGCGGATGTCGGTGTGCCCCACAACCTCGATCGTTCCGCCCGGCTGTGACGTGAGTTGCGCCGCCAGTTTGCGAAGCTCCTCCTCGCCATCCGGAAGCACGACGTAGGAGTTGGTCGCGAAGAGAACCTCTGCGGAGAGGTTGTGGATGATGTGCGGTGGCGCCGGCGGTGGACCGGGAGCCGCGGCGAATTGCACCACAGCGTCCGGCTGTCCGTCGGCGCCCGAGCCGGCGTGACGTGCCACCGGTTCGGTCCTGATATCGCACTCGGTGGCCCGGGCGGCCAAGCAAATCCGCTCCCAAAGTGTCCGCAGGAACGCGACGTGCGCCGTCTCCAGCGTCGGCTGCCCGTCCGCCGGCTGCCCGACACCGACCATCACAAGACGCTGGTCAACGAGGTGGACCGGCCAACCAGGACGGTCAGGGCAAACGGTGATGAGTTGCTCCATCCACGCCTGGTCGCCGGCATCTCCCGAGGCCAGGTTGAGGCATCCGGTGGTGCTGAGACCGTCGGTGGCCAGCACGACAGTGTGCTGGTTGCCATTGATCTTGGTGCCCTTCTCCGCGGCGACGCCGAGCGCGCCCAGTTGGTCAGAGTTGCGGGTGGCCGCAGGTGCTGCGGCTGCCGTGGAAACGGCGCGCGTCAGACAGGTGCGTATGTCGCGAAGTTCGATCTTCTGGTTGTTGGGGCGCTTCGCCTCTGGCTTGGTGCGGATGCGCTCGGCGGTCCACCGGACCGTCGACGCGGACCCATCGAACGAGCCCACCGTCACGGCGTCGCCACGGTCGATGGCGGCATCGATCTCATCGGTGAGGCCCGCCGCGTACCCCGGACCATCGCCGCCGCGGACCGACGCGGTGACGTCGATCAGCAGCACGGTCGTACCAGCGGTAACGGTGTCGCCGCTCTCGAGAGCACCGCAGTCGGTCGGGTCCTGCGAGCAGCCGGCGACCAGGCCCGCCAGGATAAGCAGCAGCGTCAGAACCCATCGACAAGAGATCATCGGGGCTGCTCTCCCGGCTCCAGGTCCATTAGCTTGTCGACGAAGGCGCTGTCCTCGATCTCCATCTGACGCCGGAACGCGGCGACGGCGCTCGCGTACATCTCAGCGAACTCGAACATGCCGAGCTGCTCGTGGTCTCGAGTGGCCTGGCGGAGAACGTCGACGAGCTCAACCGCCGATGCTCGGCGACGGTCGGCCAGCCGGCTGATCGCTACGGCGAACTCGGTGTCGGTGAGCTGGGCCGCGGTGAGGGTGATCGGGCTGACACCCAATTCGACGAGGACGTCGTGCCAGTGCTTGACGACCTCCTTCACCAAGTCGGCGCGCCGGCGGGCGAGCTCAGCCTCGGTGTCCAAATCGATCCGCCGGAGAGCGAACGGAGTCAGGTGGTCGCGGATTCGCTGGTCCGCAACCACCCGGACGGTTGGTGTGCAACGAATCTCGCCATGGACGCTCGTGTAGCACCAACTGGATAGCTGACGTCGCATCTCCTTCTCGGCCGCCGCCGCCTCGTGCGCGTCAAAGGTGCGCGCCACCCTCCAGACGCGTCGGCGGACGTCGTCGCCCGCGGTCGCCGCGAACTCGTCGGCCTGGCGAGTGAGCTCGTCGTAGCCCATCGCGCTCGTCGACCACTCCAGATCGGTGTGCACCTGGAACTCATAGACCTCATCGCGGGCCATGGCGGCGATCGGGGCGCCCGGTGTGGATGGACGATAGAAGACCATCTCGTTCGGCGGGGCGGCCCCGTGAGTCACGGGCCACGGTTCGGTCGGTGCCGGCGGCCGGCGTCGCGTGAACCAGCCTTTAAACCGTTTCCACCATGACCGTCGTCCGGGTTCCGCGGATGCGGAGTGCAACGTCATTTCGGGTCTCCTGGAGATTCGGGGGTGGCCGCGCCACCGGGCGGATCTGGCCATGGAAGGGCGAGCAGACGGCTGGCCGACTCCGACTCCCGCTTCCACCGCTTGAGGTAGAAGCGGCCCCGCGTCGCGAGTGGTCGGCGCAAGATCCGGGCGCCGAGGGAGACGACGACCTCCTGTAGCTCCTCGTCGGCATCCGCTGCCTGGAGCCAGGATCGAAGCGACTCCCACGCGCGCAACGCGGTCGTCGGATCGCTCAACGCGGCGCGCCACAGATCGTCGAGGAGACGCCCGTCGTCGGTGGACGCGAGGTCCGAGAGCAGGAGAGGCCACCCGTCCTTTGGCGGCCGGCCGGCGAGACGGGCGAGGAGAATGAGGGATCTGGCGGCGTGCACCCGAATCCGGTATGTCCGCTCGCCGTTCCAGGCGACCAGCGTCTTGCGGGTCTCGTCGGGCGCCACGGTATAGAGAAACTGCATAGCCACCGCGACCGACGCGCTGCCGTTGAGGTCGTCACGACCCGCGAGCATCCGCAGGTCGGCGAGGGTCTCGGTAACGAAAGCGGCGCCAAGTTGGGTGCCGTAACTACGTGCGGCCGAGTCATGCAGCTGCGCGTTGTCAACGCGGGCCCATTCACGGACACGACCGCGAACGGCGTCCAGCCACCGACCGTCGTAAGCCAGGATGTCGACAGCCCAAGCCGCCGCCTGCCGAACGGTGCCCTTGTCAGACCGAGCCCAGGGCCGTATCAGGATCCGCCATAGTTCGTCAAAGTCGTGCGTGGCCAACCAACCCGCGATATACGCGGCGCGCCGTCGAATTCCCGGCCTGCCGGACTGGACGAGCTGGTTCAGCCAGAACAGCAGCGGGACCCGGACGCCGTCGAAGTCATGCCATACGACGTCCAGGATGTCGAAGCTCATCCGTGAGTCGACGAACCTTGCCCTGCGCGGATGTTCCCCGGCGTCAACCCGGACGATCACGCTCTGGTCGGTGACCTTCAGCATCGCTTCGATGCCAGCGTCGAAGAGGACCCGGGTCGGGCTCTCGGCGCTGCGCTGGACCACCCACAAGATCTCCAACAGTTGCTGACCGACATCGAAGATGTCCGAGAGCGGGTGACCGTCGTAGGCGGCGTAGGCGATCTGGACCGCCTGCCGCCGGGGTGCGGCCTGCGGGTCCCTGACATCGTTGCTGACGTCCAGGCCTTTGACCAGCCGTGCGGCATGCTCTCGGACCCGCACCCGGATAGTGGCGAGCGCACGATCGAGATCGTCGTCGGTGCGGTCCCAGTCAGCCAGTGCCCGGGCCAGGTCAGCCGCCGACGCAGGTCGCGGGTCAGCTTCAAGCTGAAGCTGGACGGCAGACTTGGTCAGGCACTCGTCGACGAACGCCGGCCGGCACCTGGCATCGCATCGAGTGCAGCCGCCGACACATCGCGCACGCCTCTTCAGCTCCGCCAGCAGGTGCCTGCGGAAAACCTGCCCCGCCTCCGGTGCCTCGGTGTGTACCTCGTACGGGCTTAAGGCGGGATCGGGCGTGCCCGTTCGGTCGTCGAGGACGATCAGCCAGGCATCGGCCTCGCGGGCCATTCCTGCGAAAGTGGCCAGAATGGCGTTGCTGACGACGCCGGGGGCGCTGAGCTCCAGGACAGTGCCATGCCCTTTTAGCAACAGTCCTTGTTCGCCCGCCAGGGTGGACAGCGAGACATCACGTGCCGGCACCTCGATGCCGGCGACCTTGTCGCTGCCGACGACCCGGCCCAGCAGGATCTCCGCCAAACGGCGACGCCCGGTGCCGGCCGCACCACGCAGGTAAAGCATGCGGTTGCTCTCGAGCGCCGTCCGCAGGGTGGCGAAGTCGTTTGGGGCGACGAAGGTCAGCTCCGCCTCGTCGATCCACGCGGCATCGCGGTGGAACTTCAGTGCGGTGATCTGCCTGCCGCCGCGAAGGTTGAGCTGGATAGCGACCGCACGGTCGCCGATCGCCGCGCTGCCGCGGATCACCTGCGTGCGGTAGTCGTCCGGCTGGAGATCCGCGGTCTCCGACTCCTGGGACCAGCTCTGGTCAGTTCCGCTGGACGCGGTGGCCGACTGCTCCTGTTCATCCTTGCCGAAGTTGTCGAGGCTCTCCCGCAGCCCTCCGGAGTTGTCCGGCTGATCGCGCGCGTCAACGCTGGCGGTGCTCCCCCGTGGCCGTGGGACGCTGTCGACCGGCGCGGGAGGTTCGTGGTTGCCTTCTTCAGCTTCGGCGGGCGGGCTGCCGGCTTGAGCGGAGTCCGAGATCTCCGGCGGGGGCACCGGTGGCGGCGCAGCGTCGGACGGCTCGGCGTCAGGAACCGCTTCGGCCGGCATCAGGCCGGCCCGCCGCGTTCCACACTGAAGTGGGTGCCGTCGTCTCCGATGTGGATGTTGTGGGAGTCCTTGATGGAGGTGCGATATTTCGCGCTCTCGCGTGGAACGGCGCCGGACTTCGACGCCTTCGTCCTGCTTGGGGCTGCCGGGGATTCCGCCGCTGCGGATCGGGCCGCTGGCCGAGGCGACGGAGTCGCCTCGGTGACCACGGGTGGCTCGTGCCCCGGAACATAGAGCCAGCAGGAGACCATCCGGCCGCTGACCGTAGTCTCCACCCGGCGGAACATTCTGACCTCCAGACCGCGCCCGTTCGCTGGCACGGCGCGCTGGTATACGAGGTCCGACACGACTGCCACCACGGGAGCGCTCGGCACAGCCGCCAACGCCTCGTAAGCCACCGCCGAGTCACGGAGCCGTGCCGCCACAACGAGTGGGTCACCACCGCGCGGAACGCCGCCGCCGTCGACCACCACATCGCCGTGGTCAACGCCAAACCGCAAGCGGAGCCGATGGTCGACGCTCTTGTTGCGGTTGTAAGTGACCAAGCCGTCATGCACCAGACGGAGGAAATCGGCGAGCAGGCGGGCGGCGGGCACGGTCGCCGGCGCTAGTGTTACCTCACCGTCACCCCGGTTGCTCCGTGGCCAGTTCTCATTGGCCCCCAACTCCTGGATGGCCTCGGTGATCACCGCCTCAGCAGTCTGCCCGAGTTCGGCGTGCCGGGGGTATCCGCCGGGGCTGGAGTCGACGACGTCCGAGGACAGAACGGTGTGCGGTATAGGAAGCGTCTCGCTCATGTCAGCCACCCTTTGATCCAGAGACTGGTACCACTGTGAGTGAACTTGCGGGCCCAACGCGAATCGATCTACATCAGGTGATGCATGGTCTTCCGGCCCTTAGCGACCTGGCCCAGCGCGTCAACGTCGAGGATGACAATGGTTCTGTGGTGGGTCTCGACTATGCCCCGACCAGCCAAGTTGCGGAGCGTTCGGTGCACGGAGATCGTCGCCGCGCCGATCAACTGGCCGAGATCGCGTTGGGTGCGCTTGACGACCAACGGTGCGCCGACATCGTCGCTCTCCGTAACCGCGATTTGGCATAACGTCGCCGCGACTCTCGACTCCACGTCGTAGCCGCCTTCGAGTTGCCTGTTCTCCGCCGCCCTGAGCCGATCCGTCAGCGTCTGCGCCAGCGACCGGTAGGCCGTCGGGTGGTTCTCGAAGAAGCGACTGAACGCTTCTGAGGTGAGGCGGAGCGTGGCCACGGTGCCCAGCGCACGCCCCGAAGCAGAACGCGGTCGCTGGTCCATGAAGGCCATCTCGCCGACGAGGTCACCCCTTCCGCGAATCGCGAGGCGGGACTCCCGGCCCTCCAGGCCCGCGAACAAGATCTGCACGCGACCGTTGATCAGCACGAAGACGTCGCGGCCCCGGTCACCCTGCCGAACCAGGAAAGCGCCGTCGCGGAAGTCTTCGCGCCGGCCGAGTCCGATGAGGGTGTTGTACTCCGGCCGGGACAGCCGAGCGACGAACGACTTCGGCTGCCAGGACTGCTCACCATGATCCATCCGTTCCTCCCGGAGGTAGTGACCCTGCCGGTCCGGCACGCCAGTCGGACCCGCACGGATTCGCGCGAGAGCGTCACAGCGCGGCCGCGGCGACGAGCGCGCCGGCGCACGTGCCGAAGACGATCCCCAAACGGGTGTAGCGGTACTTGAGCACCGCGAGCCGGCTGAGCCAGCACAGTTCGGTGAGCAGGCTCGGCATCAGGTCGTCGGCGGTCCGCTCGATGTGCCGGCGAACATGGTCGGGGCCGCCGGCTCGGTACACATGGCCGAAGTACGCCACGTGTGACGGGTCGACGTCTCCGCCCGTTCGCGGGACGAGGGCCATCGCCAACGCGATCAGGGCGGCCACCGCAAAACCGAATCCGGCGACGCCGAGCCAGGCCGCCAGGTCGGCGAAAACCCGCGGTAGATCGTCCAGTGGCCAGGAGGCGATGACAGCGGTGGCGCCAGCACCTATCGCGGCAAGCCACTGTGCTGCCTTGGTGTCGGCACGACGAACCTCGTCGCGCGTCTCACTCAGCAGGCGTTCGGCGAGCCGGACAGCGGCCACCGGTGACAATTTCGGGGCGTCTTCGACGCCAGAGCAGTTGCCCATCGTCGCTCCGTCGGTTGTGAGGCATTGTCAGTCAATGCTCTGGACACTTTCGATCGACGACATCGCCAACTGCAACGCTCGCTATGTCGACATCGACACAGAACGCGCCAGCGACTCCAACAAATCAGGGCGAACAACAATGATCTGGCGACGCTGGGTCAGCACGATCTGACGGGACCGCAACACGCGCAACATCCTCGCGACCACCTCCCGGGACGTGCCGACGGACGCCGCGAGATCCTGCTGAGAAAGCGGCAGGTCGATGAGGACGCCGTCGTCGATCACCCGGCCATGCTTTCCGGCGAGCTCGTGGAGGAGCACGACGAGCCGGCTGTCTCCGTTGCTGGCGCCGAACTGCATCCTGCGCTCGTCTGCCTCGCGAACCGTTTTCGCCAGATGGCGCAGGAGCGCGACAGCCACGGCCCAGTTTGCCCGCATGCAGTCAGTGAGCCGGTCAGCGCTGACCACAGTTCCGCGGAGCGAGGTAAGCGCCGTTACGGTCGCGAGCCGCGGCCGAGCGTCGAGCACGGCGAGCTCTCCGACGACGTCGCCGGGTCCTCGAATCGCAAGTAATGCTTCCCAGCCGCGGCGGGACACAGCGGTGACTTTAACCCAACCGAATTCGATAATCACCACATGCCGCGAAGGATCACCCTGATGGAACAGGGCAGCTCCAGTGCGAAAGACACGGTCGGCCCCCGCCGCTCGGACACTGGCGTAGGCGGCGGAGTCGAGCTCGGCCAGAAACGACCCCGGCATTGGCTCGCCAAGGTCAACCGCGTCCTTCGGCATCGACAGCCCGCCCTCCGCCGACGTGGACCCTTCCGTAAACCGATACACCAATTCTGCGCGGCGAAAGCGGTTAGGTCATCAGGTAGACAGTCCGTCATCCGCGATGATTCATCGCGGGCAATGCCGATTTGATCTCTAAATCGCGTTCGTCGAGCGGGAGGCTCGGAGGAAAGGCCGGAGCCCGCGGTGGGCTCCGGCCTTGGCGTTGCTACGCGGTCGCGGTCGAGCAGGGCTTCGCGCGCCGGGGTTCGACGCGGTTGGCGAGTCGCCGCAGGATTGTCGCCGTGCTCCGGCGGAGCGGGTCACCCCGGCCCGAGCGGCGTGTGCGGTCGGGCACGACCGGGGCGTCCGGGCGAGCGGAGTAGACGTGGTCGCGGGTCGCGTTGACGGCCTGGACGAAGGCCACTGGATCGAGCATGACGTCGGTTCCCTTCAGGATTGTGCCGGACCGGTCGTCGCACGCACGACGAGCTGGGTCGGCAGCACGACCGTGCTGTCGGCCGGGTCGGCGGGTGGGTCGAGCAGCAGCCGGCCGGAGCGGCGGCCGCGTTCGGCTGCCGGCTGGCTGACGGTGGTGAGGCCCTCGGCCGCGGCCTCCGGGATGTCGTCGAAGCCGATGACCGAGACGTCGCGACCGGGTTGCAGGCCCCGGGCGCGCAGTGCGTCGATCACGCCGAGCGCGACGATGTCGCTGAGCGCCGCGATCGCGGTCGGGCGCGGCGCCCGGTCGAGCAGGTAGGCCGCGGCGGCCGCCCCGTCGGTGCGGCAGTTGCCGGGCACGTTGACGAAGGAGATGGTCGACCAGTCGACGCCGTCCTTCGCCAGCGCCTCCTGGTAGCCACGTAGGCGCTCGCGGCTGGTGTAGTAGGCGACGTCGGCCGGTGAGGCCAGCGTCGCCGGGCCGATCGCCGGGGCGACGTTGAAGTAGTCGCCTATCACCGCGATCCGCCGGTGGCCGAGCGCCATCAGGTGCTCGCCCGCCGCGCGGGTCGCGGCCGCCTCGTCGATTCCGACGAAGGCCGACAGTGGACCGTCGCCGGCCCGTCGTTGCCCGCTGACCAGCGGCAGGCCGCGGGCCTGGAGGGCGTCGAGCGCCGGGTGCCAGTCGGGCATGCAGTAGACGCAGAAGCCGTCGACCACCGCGTCGTTGACCGCCGCGACCGCGGCCGCCTCGTCGTCGACGGACAGCGGCAACAGCAGCAGCCCGGTGCGCGCCTGCTCGGCCGCCTCGGCGAGGCCCTGGAGGAACTGCACCGCGTAGGGGTCGGTGAACGCGTAGGACAGCGTCGCCGTGAACAGCATGCCGATCGCGCCGGCCCGGCGCTTGCGCAGCGACCGCGCGGCCGGGTCGGGTCCGGCGTAGCCGAGGGTCGCCGCGGCCGTGAGGATCCGGTCCCGCAGGTCCGCCGATAGCTGGTCGGGACGGCTGTAGGCGTTGGAGACGGTGCTGCGCGAGACCCCGACGGCGTCGGCCACGGTCTGCAACGTGGGTCGCACGGCGCACCTCCTCTGTATCGATGCAGAACCCTTCTGCATCGATACAGTACGCCGGACGCATAGATCGTCATACGGTGACGTGCGTCACTTCGGCGAAGAGGGGCCCCGGCGCACCGGGGCCCCTCCCCTTCAGACGGTGAACGTGTAGGAACCGGCCGCGAGTTGATAGACGGCCGCGCCGGACGCGTACCCCATCAGGACCGCCTGCGCCGGCGCGGTGACCGCCGCCGACGACGCTGCCGGCACCCGCACGGTGGCCGTGCTGTTGGCCGGGATCTCGACCCGCAGCGTCAGCACCCCGCCTGCGATCGACCAGTCCGACAGCGCGCGGCCGTAGGGCGTCTGAAGGTCCGAGCGCCCCGAGGTCAACCCGCCACCGGGCCGCGGTGCGATCACCAGGCGGTGGTAGCCCGGGTCACGCGGATCCGGCCCGACCCCGCCGACCGATCGGTAGAGGAAGTCGCCGACCGAGCCGAGTCCATAGTGGTTGAACGAGTTCATCCCGGGGTCCTGGAACGAGCCGTCCGTGCGGATACCGTCCCAGCGCTCCCAGACCGTCGTGCCCCCGCGGGCGCTCATGTAGCCCCAGCCGGGATAGTCGGGCTGCAACAGCACCTGGTAGGCGGTCGCGAGGTGCCCGTTGTCGGCCAGCACCGGCAGCAGGTTCTCCACGCCCAGGAAGCCGACGCTCAGGTGCCCGCTGCGCGACGCCACCTTGGCCGCCAGCTTGTCGGCCACCGCCTGCACCCGGTTGGCCGGCACGAGGCCGAAGGAGAGCGCGAGCACGTACCCCGTCTGGGTGTTGCCCGAGACCGTGCCGTCCGCGGCGACGAACCGCGACGTGAACGCGGCCGCGACCTGGTCCGCCAACGCACCGTAGGAGGCCGCCTCAGCGGAACGTCCGGTCGCCGCGGCGACCCGGGAGACCAGCCGCGCCGTGTAGCCGAAGTAGGCGGTCGAGATGAGGTCGTTGGCCGTGTTGTCGCCGACGTTGAGCCAGTCTCCGTAGGTCGACTGGTTGCGGATCAGGTCGGCGCCCGAGGTGGCCCGGGAATAGTCGACCCAGCGCCGCATCGCGTCGAAGTTCTCGTCGACGACGCGCACATCCCCATAACGCTGCCAGATGGTGTAGGGCACGATCACGCCCGCGTCGCCCCAACCAGCGGTGCCGGCTCCACAACAGACCGCCGGCGCGACGTCGGTGAACGCACCGTCGGCCCGCTGCGCGTCGGTCAGGTCGTCGGTGAACTTGTCGAGCAACCCGTGCACGTCCATGTTGAACGTCGAGGTGGCGACGAACGCGGCGATGTCACCGGTCCAGCCGAGCCGCTCGTCGCGCTGCGGGCAGTCGGTGGGAATGGTGAGCATGTTGGAACGCTGGCCCCACAGGACGTTGCGCTGCACCTGGTTGACCAACGCGTTGGAGGTGCTGAACGTGCCGCTCGCGGTGCCGTTGGTCCAGGCCGCGAGCCCGGTCACCGCAGCGGTCGTCGGGGTGCCCGGGAAGCCGGTCAACTCGACGTAGCGGTAACCGTGCACGGTGAACCGCGGCTCGTAGACCTCGTCGGCGCCGGTTCCGGCCAGCGTGAACCGGTCGGTGGCCCGCGCGGCGCGCAGGTTGGCGGTGTAGATGGTGCCGTCGGGGTTGAGCACCTCGGCGTGTCGCATCGTCACCGTCGTGCCGGCCGGCCCGCGCACCCGCAACCGGTTCCAGCCGGCGAAGTTCTGGCCCAGGTCGAACACCCAGACGCCCGGCTTGGGCTGCGCCACCGAGACGGCCGGCAGGGTGGCCTGCACGGCGACGCCGGGGTCGACGGCCGAGACGAGGTTGGGCTTCGTGCCACCGCGCACCGCGACGGCCGCCCAACCGGCGTCGTTGAAACCGGGCTGGTCCCAACCGGCCTGCGTGACTCGGGCGTCGTACTCCTCGCCGTGGTAGATGTCGTCGAACCGGATCGGGCTCGGCGCGGTCTTCCAGGTGCTGTCGGTGCGCACGGTCGCGGTCGTGCCGTCGGTGAAGCGCACCACCAGGTCGGCCGAATACCACGGTTGCGTGCCGTAGCGCTGGTTGCCGCCCATGCCGAGCGAGCCGGAGAACCAACCGTTGCCGAGGTAGGCGCCGATCGCGTTGTCGCCCTGCCGCACCTGCGCGGTGACGTCGAGGATGCGGTATTGCACGCGTCGGTTGTAGTCGGTCCATCCTGGAGCGAGCGCTTCCACACCGACCTTGGCGCCGTTGATCCGGGTCTCGTGCAGACCCAGCGCCGTGACCATCAGCCGCGCGCTGGCGACCGGCTTGGACAGATTGAAACCCTTCCGGAGGTACGGCGCACCGCGTACGACGGACACCTGGCTCCCCCACGGCCCGGCACCGTAGGTCGCGATCGCCCGCGCGGCGGGCCAGGCCGCGTCGTTGAATCCCGGGTTCTGCCAGCCGGCCGGCCCGGTCTGGCTGGCCTTCCACGCGCCGTCGGTGACGACCCGGGTGGTGGTGGAGCCGGTCACCTCGAGGGCCGCGATCGCGCCGGCCGGCGAGACGGTGGTGTTCTCGGTCGCCACGGCGATCGTGTTGGTGCCGGTCTGGAGCCGGGCGGTGACGTCGACGACGGCGGCGGTCTTCCACGAGTCGACCGCGCGCGGCGAGGTGCTCACCTGGGTGCCGTTGACCCAGACGTCGGCGGTGTCGTCGCCGGTGACGGTCAGCGTGCCGCGGGTGGTACCGGCCGGAAGGGTGAACGTGCGGCGCAGGTAGCGCGTGCCGATCGGTGCGCTCGCGCCCGGGTCGCCTTCGGGATACCAGACCCAGGTGGCGCCGGTGAGTGCCGGCACCGCCGCGCTGGCGCCGACGAACGCGGCCTGCCACCCCGTGGCGGGGTTGTATTGCCCCGTCTCGAACCAGCTCACCGGGCCCCACGCGCCCTGCCGGCCCTGGGTGTCCCAGACCCGGGCCCGCCACCAGTAGCGGGTCCGCGAGGCAAGTGCCGCGCCGCCGTACACGGCGTCGACCGAACGCCCGGAGACCACCCGCCCGCTGTCCCAGACATCGCCGGTGCCGGCCTGGGCCGCGCTCTCCGTGTTGGCGACGACGACCTGGTAGGCGCCCTGCAACAACTCGCTGCCGGTGGGCGCGCTGGCCTTCCAGCCGAACCGCGGTTTCGCGGCGTCGACGCCGAGCGGGGTGACCAGCCGCTCGGTGGTGGGCGCGGTGACCGCCAGCGGTGAGCCGGCGTTGATGTCGGGACCGGTCACGCCGCTGGCCCACGGTCCGGTGCCGTAGCCGGCGCTGACCTGGGCGGCGGGCCAGGACGCGTCGCTGGTGGTCGGCTCTGTCCAATCCGGACCCACGGTGTTGGCTGCCTTCCAGCCCGCGTCGGTGACCAGTTCGGTGGTGCCGCCGGCGGCGACCACCCGGAGCCGGCCGAGCACGCCAGCCGGGCCGGCGGCGGTGTTGCGGGCGGCGACCGCGAGCGTGTTGGAGCCGGACCGCAGCGCGCCGGCCAGGTCGACGTAGAGGGCCTGCCGCCAGGAGTCGATGACCTGGGCGGAGCTGGCCAGCGGGACGCCGTTGAGCCACACGTCGACGCTGTCGTCGCCGGTCACCACGAGCTGCGCATCACTGACCACACCGGACGGTGCGGTGAAGGTGCGGCGCAGGTAGCGGGTGCCGGCGGGAACGCTGTCGGCGGCGTTGCCCTCGGGATACCAGATCCAGTTGGCGCCGGCCAGGTTGACCGGCGCGGCATGAGCGGGAGCGGCCGGCGCGGCGACCAGCAGGGCGGCCACACAGGCCACTGTGGTCGCGGCACCAGCGAGACGGCGCGCGAAGGTAGTGCGTGACATGGATCCTCCAAGCGATCCGGGGACGGGCGGATCGGGGCGGCCGACTCCTGAAACGTTTCATTGACGGCCGTAAACGTCATAGTACGGATCGACCGAAGGCTGGGCAATGATGGTCGTCCATGTCCTGGTGGCGTTGGCCTGAGTCGGAATCTGGTCAACGCAGTGTCACCGCACGCGCGGAATGCGTTACGGTCCGCCATCTCAGCCCGGCCGCACGGGCCGGGAACCACACGGGGAGGATGCGAAATTGAGGGTTAAGCGAGTTCTTGCGGCGCTGGCGGCCGCGACCGTAATGACGACGGCCCTGGCTCAGCCGGCGTTCGCTGGCGGCCCGGGCGACCCACTACTCGGCGACGTCAACGGCGACGGCCGCACCGATCGCGCCACGCTGGTCGAGCTGCCCAACTTCGAATGCGGGGTCGACGTCGAGCTCGGCAAAGCAGGCGGCGGCTTCGACCCGGCGACCCGCTACTCCTGGCCGAATACGGGCCATTGGGCCTACTGCCCCGACATGGGAGTCATCTTCGACCTAGGCGGAGACGGCGATTCCGAACTGCTGCTGGCCTACTTCTGGGGCCGGCCGGACGGCGTCGACACCGATCTGATCCTGCTCGAAGACTTCACCCCGACCGGCGGGTTCGACGCGATCTGGATGCCTAGCTTCCTCGGCCTGGAGAACTTCAACGACGACGACCTAGTCGACGTGTACGAGTACACCGACCAGAGCGCCGCCGTCATCACGTGGCTCAACACCCCGTCCGGGCAGCTCGTCCGCGGGCCGGTCGAGGCGCACGGTATTTCGCTCAGCTACGACTTCGCCGACTTCGACCGCAACGGTTCCACCGACCTGGTCGCCGGCTTCGACGGTGACGCGTCCTCGACACCGCACACCGGCGTGGTCGTCACCCTCGACGACGGAGAACGGGTCGTGTTGCGCGACGACGACTACTACGAGGTCGACGCGCTCGACGCCAACAGCGACAGCAAGCAGGACGTCCGCGCCGAAAAGTGGAATTACCCGACGCCCGACGTCACCCATTTCATCGGTGACGGTCGCGGGCACTTCACCGAGGCGCCCAACGCCGTCGACGACACCGTCCAGGTCGCCTATCAGGAGCAGAAGACGATCAGCGTGCTGGTCAACGACGCGGCCACCAACGCGGCCACGCTCGAGATCGTCACGCCGCCCGCCTACGGCACGATCGTGCGTACCACCAACAAGGGTTTCATCTACCGCAACACGGTCAAGCACGACGACAGCTTCGTCTACCGCCTGACCGTCGACGGCAAGTCGGAAACCGCGACCGCCAACCTCCGGGTGCGGTAAGTCAGTCGCGGGCGGCTGCGCCCATGCGGTCGGTGTTCTCCTGCGCCGACCGCACGGCGCGGGCCGAGGTGGTGACGACGCCGAGGATCAGGTTTGCCAGGCCGATCGCGGCGATCACCGCCCAGCTCACGTGATAGGCGCGCATGAACGCCGGTGTCTGCGCCACCTCGGTCACCTGGCCGGCGATGATCGAGCCGATGATCGCCACGCCGAGGGCCTGACCGAGTTGCCGCATCGTCGAGGCGATGCCGGCCGCGACCCCGGCCTGCCGGTTGGGCATGCCGGAGACCGCGGTGTTGGTGATCGCCGCGTTGGTCCAGCCCAGACCGATCCCGATCAGCGCGTACATGATGAACAACCGCATGTAGGACGGGTCCGATCGCGGGATCACCGTGATCAACCCGGCGGCGAGGGTCGCGACGCCGCCGATGACCAGGGAGGGTCGCGGACCGTGCCGGGCCACGACCCGGCCGGATATCGGGCCGAACACCGCGATCAGCGCCGCCATCGGCAGGATCGCCAGGCCCGCGCCGAGCGGCGAGAAGTTCAGCACGTCCTGGAGGTAAAGGGTGTTGAGCAGCAGGAAGCCGCCCTGCGCGGTGAACGCCAGCAGCGCGATGGCGGTGGCGCCGCTGAACGGCGGTGATCGGAAGAAGCGCAGGTCGATCAGGGGTTGCGGATTGCGCAACTCCCACCACACCAGCAACGCGAACGACGCCACGGTGGTGGAGAAGGAACCGAGGATCTGTGGCGACATCCAGCCCTTCATCGGCACCTCGATGATGCCGTAGGTGAGCGACGCGACGCCGGCCACCAGCAGGACCTGGCCGACCGGGTCGAGGCGGTGCCGCGTCGTCGCCGCCGACTCGCGGATGAACATGCCGGCGAGGATGAACCCGGCGATTGCGATCGGCACGTTGATCAGGAAGATCGCCCGCCAGCTGAAGGCCTCCACCAGCACCCCGCCCAGCAGGGGCCCGACGGCGACGCTGACGCCGACCGTCCCGCCCCAGACGCCGATGGCCCGCGCCCTCGCCCGCGACTCGGTGAAGGTGTTGCTGATGATGGAGATCGCGACCGGGTTGAGCATGCTGCCGCCGATGGCTTGCAGCACCCGGAAGGCGATGAGCCAGCCGAGGTTGGGCGCCAGCGCGCAGAGCAGCGAGCCGAGAGCGAAGGTCACCAGTCCGATCTGGAACACCCGTCTTCGCCCGACGCGATCGGCGACCGACGCCGAAAGGATCAGGAACGAGGCGAGCACCAGGAGGTACGCGTCGAGCGTCCACTGGGCGCCTTGGAGCGTCGCGCCCAGGTCCTGCTGGATGGACGGCAGCGCGACGTTGAGCGCGCTGGTGTCCAGACCGACGATGAAGATGCTGCAACAGCAGATGGCCAGCACCAGCATCGCGCGCGCATGTGGCGCCCGCGCGGCATTGACCGCCGCGCCCCGCTCTGCGGTTGCCGCCATGGCGTCAGGCCGCCTCGGTCAGGGAATCAGGATTTCCGATTCCAGCCTATTGCGCCCGATCCGGCACCGTGGCGAGAGCTGGCGCGGCCCGGCCGCGGCCCGCCATACTGCCCGGAATCGATCCCGGGGGTGCCGATGCGCGGAAAGGGCGGCCTGTTGCGGGCCGCGCTCGCCTCCACGCTGCTCTCCGTGCTGCTCGCCGTCGCGGTCAACGTCGCCACCGGCGGCACGCTGCCCGCCCCGCTGGCCCCACTGGCCCCGTACGCCTGGGTGGTGGTCGCCCTGGCCGCCGCCGTCACCACGGTGATCGCGATCCGCGAAGGCGGCGCACCCGACGCTCCGTCACCTGTGGCCCGGCCCGCGCAGCTGCGTGCGGCGGCCGGCTACACCGGTCGTGCCGCCGACCTCGCCAAGCTGCGCCGGTTGGTCGAGGAGAAACACCCGGTCGTCGTGGTGACCGGCGCACCGGGCGTGGGCAAGTCGGCGCTCGCCGCACACGCGGCCCACGCGTTGCGCGGCGGCTATCCCGACGGTCAGCTCTTCGCGCCGCTCGGTGGCGGCAGCGGGCTCCTGGCCGACCCCGCGACGGTGCTCGCCGACCTGCTCGACGCACTCGACGCGCCAGTGGCCGGCCCGGCCGACGCCGAGCGGTTGGCCGCCCGCTACCGCAGCGTGCTCGCCGGGCGGCGGGTGCTGGTGCTGCTCGACGACGCCCGTGACGCGGCCCAGGTGCGCCCGCTGCTGCCCGGCACGCCCGGCTGTCTGGTGCTGGTCACCAGCCGGTCGGCACTGGCCGACCTGGCCGGCGCGGTCAGCCACGAGCTGGCGATGCTCGGCGACGACGACGCGCTCGCGCTGCTGCGCGCCGCCGGCGCCGGCGACCGGGTCGACGCGGAGCCGGCCGCCGCTCGCGAGGTGGTTGCCGCGTGCGGTGCGCTCCCCCTGGCCCTGCAGGTCGCCGGCGGCCGGCTGCGGGCGCGTCCGAACTGGACACTCGGTGACCTCGCGGCCCGGCTGCGCGACGAGCGGGCCCGGCTCGACGAGCTGACCGTCGGCGACCTCGGCGTCCGCGCCAGCTTCGCCACCGCCTACCGCGACCTGCCGGAGGAGCAGCGGGCGGCGTTCCGTACCCTCGGCGCTTTTCCTGGCCGTGACCTCGCCGCCGGCGCGGCCGCGGCGCTGACCGGCGGAGCGTCCATGATGGAGCCTCTGGTCGATGCCCGGCTGGTGGAGGCGCCCGCCGGCGGCCGCTACGGCCTGCACGACCTGATGCGGCTGTTCGCCCGCGAGCGGCTGGCCGAGACGCCCGACGCGGCCGCGCCGGCGCTGCGCCGGCTGGTCGACTGGTATGCCGGGATGCTCGCCGGCGCCGCGCTGCCGGATGCCGAGGCCGAGGCGGAGAACGTCGCGCTGACCGTGCGCCACCTGGTCGACCACGGCGCCCCGGCGGAAGCGGCCCGGCTGGCCGAGGCGGCCGACGAGAGCCTGCTGCAACGGGTCGAGCAACCACACTTCCTGACGATCAGCCGCGACCGGCTGCGGGCCGACGAGGCGATCGGCGACCCGGTCGCGATCGCCAAGGCGCGCACCCGGCTGGGCCAGGTCGAGAACGCTTTCGGGTACGTCGCCACCGGCGTCGACCTGCTCACCGACGCGCTCGAACGGTGGGCGGTGATCGGCGACCCGGACTGGCTGGCGCGCACCAGGCAGGGGCTGGGGATCGCGCTGCGCGACGCCGGTCAGCACGGCGCGGCGCTGGCCCTGCTGTCGGAGGCGCGCGCACATTTCGAGGCGGTCGGCGACCAGCGACGCGAGGTGCAGGTGCTCGGCGACCTCGGCTCGCTGATGCTCAGCCGGCATCAGCCGGGCGAGGCGGTCGCGCTGATGGAGCGGGCCCGCGCGCTGTCCGCGACCGCGCCGCTCCAGGTGCACGAGAAGGCCTGGGTGCTGTTGACCCTGGGCACCGCCTATGCCAATTCCGGGCGGGAGGTGGAGGCACTGCCGCTGATCGAGCAGGCCCGGGCCGACTTCCACCGCCCGGCGAACTGGAGCGGCGAAGGGTATGCGTTGACCGCGCTCGGCAATCTCGCCGACGCGGCCGGCGACTACGCGACCGCGGCGCGCTGGCATGCGGAGGCGATGGCCGCGTTCGCCCGGGTCGACCACCAGCCCGGCATGGGCCACGCCACGGAGGCGGCCGCGCACACCCAGGCGCACAGCGGAGACGCGTTGGCCGCCTCGGCGGCCTACGGACGGGCGGCGGAGATCTACGGCGCGCTCGGCAACCGGGCCAACCAGGGGCTCGACCTGCTGTGGCAGGCCGAGCAACTGATCGCGCTCGGCCGGCGCGCGGAGGCGGACGCCGCGGCCGAGCGGGCCGAGGCCCTGCTGGCCGGCAGCGACCTGCCGATCGCCGACCTGGTGCGGGCCCGGGTCCGGGCTCTCAGGGAGTAAGCGGCCGGGGCCTCACGGGCCGTGAGCGGGCCTGTGCCGCCCAAGCCGTGAGCGGGCCTGGGCCGCACAGGCCGTAAGCGGGCACAGGCCGCCCGGGCAAGAGCGGGCACGAGCCGCCCAGGCCGTAAGCGGGCACGAGCCGCCCAGGCCGTAAGCGGGCACGAGCCGCCCAGGCCGTAAGCGGGCACGAACCGCCCAAG
This sequence comes from Asanoa ferruginea, assembly GCF_003387075.1. Taxonomy (NCBI): domain Bacteria; kingdom Bacillati; phylum Actinomycetota; class Actinomycetes; order Micromonosporales; family Micromonosporaceae; genus Asanoa; species Asanoa ferruginea. Next base: position 6,214,865 of record NZ_QUMQ01000001.1, on the reverse strand, counting down.
CCATGAGCGGGCACGAACCGCCCAAGCCATGAGCGGGCACGAACCGCCCAAGCCGTAAGCGGGCACGAGCCGCCCAGGCCGTAAGCGGGCACAGGCCGCTCAGGGAGTGAGGCGCTCCGGCAGGCCCTGCAACGCCACCGTGCGTAGGAACCGCTCGACCGCCGCCGTGCCGACCGAGGTGAACGCTCCCGACGCGGCCGGCCATGGGCCGCCGTGCTGCATCGCGTCGACCACCGCGACCCCGGTCGGCACGCCGTTGTAGATGACGCGGCCGGCTCGGTCGACCAGCGCCGGCAACAGCGCGCGCACTGCGTCGTCGTCGCGCTCGTCGGCCAGCACCGTCGCCGTCAGGCTGCCCTCCAGCCGGCCGGCCAGACCACCGTAGCCGTCCACATCGGACCGGGCGATCACCACGGCCGGGCCGAAGTGCTCTTCGAGCAGCTCGCCGGCGAGGTCGGCGCCGGCGACGCGGACCGCGAACGGCGCGGCGCCGCCCTCAGACGGGTCCGGCGCGCCCTCGGCGGCCGGGGCGCGGTCGCGCCAGGCGGCGTGCGCGGCGGCCATCCCGGGCGTCAGCATGCGGTCGAACGCCGGGGTCCCGGCGACCTGCGCCGCCAGCCGGTCGGCGAACGCGGCGCCGGCCTCGGTGTCGGGCACGACGACCAGGCCGGGCTTGGTGCAGAGCTGCCCGGCCGAGCCGGTGACCGCGGCGGCGAGGGTGGCCGGCCAGCGCTCGTCGTCGAGCGCCGACGGGAAGACGAAGACGGGGTTGAGGGCGCCCATCTCGGCGTACACCGGGATCGGGTCGGGGCGCGCGGCCGCCGCGTCCATCAGCGCCCGGCCGCCGGCCGCGGACCCGGTGAAGCCGACCGCCCGGATCTGCGGCGCGCGGACCAGGTCAAGGGAGACGTCGGCGCCGCCGTAGATGACGGCGAACGCGGCGCCCAACGCTGGGGTGACCGCCTCGGCGATCAGGCGGGCCGTCTCGGGCTGGGCCGGGTGCGCCTTGGCGACCACCGGGCAGCCGGCGGCCAGGGCCGCCGCGGTGTCGCCGCCGAGCACGCCGAACGCGAGCGGGAAGTTGGAGGCGGCGAAGACCGCGACCGGCCCGATCGGCACCCGCACCGCGACGATGTCGCCGCCGCCGGGGGCGGCACCGGCGGAGCGGACCACCGGGCGGTCACGGCCGTCGGCCACGAAGTCGCCGAGCAACCGGAGTTGGCCGGTGGTGCGGGCCATCTCGCCCTCGAGCCGCTGTCGGGTCAGCCCCGTCTCGGCGGCCGCGGCCTCGATGATCGGGTCGGCGGCGCCGGCGAGCGCGTCGGCCGCGGCGTGCAGGACGTCGCGGCGGCGGGCGCCGGACCAGGTGGCGAGCTCGCCCGCGACGGCCGCGGCCGCGGCGGTGCTGCTCTCGACAACTCTGCTGCTCTCGACTGACACGAGGCCTCCGTAGTCTTCCGGGGTGACAGCCGCGACGCTACCCAAGACCAACCTGCATCTGCATCTCACGGGTGCGATGCGCCCGGCGACCCTGGCCGAGCTCGCGGCGCGCGGCGGCCTGCCGTTGCCGCCGCCGTTCACCGCTGACACGGTGCACGAGTGGCCGGCCTTCCAGCAGCGCTACGACCTGGCCCGCGCCGCGATCCGCGGGCCGGCCGACATCGAGCGGGTGGTGGTCGAGGCGGCGACCGACGACGCCGCGTGCGGCGCCGAGTGGATCGAGCTACAGATCGACCCGACGTCGTACGCCCCGGTGGCCGGCAGCCTGGCCGGTGCGGTCGAGGCGGCCCTGGCGGGTGCGGCCCGTGCACCGATCCCGGTCGGTCTGATCGTCGCGGCGAGTTGGGCGGCACCGCCGGAGCACGCCCTGCGGTTGGCGACGCTGGCCGCGTCGTACGCCGGTCGCGGTGTGGTGGGTTTCGGTCTGTCCAATGACGAGCGGCTGGGCCGGGTGGCCGACGTGGTCCCGGCCTGCCGGCTCGCCGCCGAGGCCGGGCTCAAGGTGGTGCCGCACGGTGGGTTCTACACACCGGCGTCGCACGTCGCCGACTGCGTCACGCTGCTCGGCGCACACCGGATCGGGCACGGCCTGGCCGCGATGCGTGACCCGGCGACCCGCGATCTGCTCGCCGCGCGCGGTGTCGCGCTGGAGATCTGCCCGACCTCCTATCCCCCGCTGGGCGTCGCGGCGATCGCGGACCTGCCGATCCGCGAGCTGCGCGCGGCGGGGGTGCTGGTCGCGCTCGGCACCGACGACCCGCTGCTGTTCGGCTCGGACCTGGCGAGCCAATACACGCTGGTCACTACCGACCCGGCGGAGCAGGCGGATCTGGCCCGGTGCGCGGTCATCGCGAGCGCCGCCCCGCCCGCCGTGCGGGACGAGTTGCTTACCGACATCACGGCGTGGGAGAAGGAGATTCCGGCATGATCGAGACGGCGGTGGCGCGGGCGAACGCGCTGACGGCACGGTGGGCGGCCACCGTGGGCGACGGCCACACCACGGCGTTGTCCGGTGCCGGGGTGTGGCCGCTGCTGGCCTACCTGGCCTGGGCCGCCGACGGCGCTGGTCGCGAGGAGTTGGCGGCCGCCGTCGGCATGGATCCGAAGGACGCCCAGGAGGCCGCGACCGGGCTGATCCGGTTGTTGCGGTCCGAACCAGGTCTGCGGGCGGCGGTCGGGCTGTGGGCGCGGTCTGATGTGCCGCTGCGCGACGAGTGGCGGCAGACCTTGCCCGCGGGGTCGGTCGGGGTGCTGGCCGTGGGCGCGCTTGACGCGTGGGTGCGCGAGCAGACCGGCGGCCTGCTGGACGGGATGGCGGCGCCCGTCGGAACGGAGACGCTGCTGGTGCTCGCGACGGCGCTGACGGTGCGCACCACCTGGAAGGAGCCGTTCGAGGACGGAACGCTCCCGGTGCGCACGGGTCCGTGGGCCGGGCAGTCGATGCACGCGTTGTGGCGGTCCGGCACCGACCTTGACCAGCTCGCGGTTTACGACACCGCGTCCGGCCCGATCTCCGTGCTGAGCGTCGAGGGCGACAACGGCATCGGAGTCGACCTGGTGCTGGGCACGCCCGAAGCGCCGGCGGGAGCGGTCCTCGCGGCCGGGGTCGCCATCGACAGCGACACGGCGCCGGCGGTGCTCGGATCCCAGTTCACCGAGGACCACACGGCGCCGGGCCTGACCCTGTCCGGGAGCTATCGCCGCGAGCGGCAACTGCACACCGGCGTGCCACGGTTCACTGTGCGGGGCGGACACGACCTGCTCGAGACGGCGGAGCTGTTCGGCCTACGCGCGGTCAGCGATGACCGCCGCGGGTGGTTCCCGGGTATCAGCGACTTCCCGCTCGCGGTCGCGGTGGCCCGCCAGGATGTGACCGCCGCGTTCACGGCGCTCGGCTTCGAGGCGGCCGCGGTGACCCACGTCAACATGGTCGGCGGTGCCGGGATCCCGCCGCACAAGCGCGACCTGCTCTTCACCATCGAGCGGCCGTTCGGGTTCGTGGCCCGGCACCGCGCCTCGGGCCTGGTGCTCGTCGCCGGCTGGGTGGCCGAGTTGGAGAAGTTCGTCATGCCCCGCCACCAGACGGTCCGCCTGCGCGTCGACGACTCCGGCAAGCTCGTGCTCGACGACGACTAGGCCCGCCCTGTTCGGGCGGGCCCGGCGCTTCCTAGGAAGTGACTCGTTGCCAGGGGCTGCCGACGCCGTTGGGACGATATGACCACACCTGCTGGCCGCTGCTGGTTCTGACGGTCACCTGGACGAGGTCTCCGTGGACCTCGGCCTTGTCGATGCGGCTGACTCCGGCGGTGCCCGAGCGGAGAATCGGTTGGCCGAGCGGGTAGTCCCCGTCCTGCCTGAAGGATTGCAGGGTCTGTGAGACCTTGCCCGAGGGCGACCGCAGCGTGAGGACGGCGAAGGTCACCAGGCCGTCGCGGGCCTCGTAGAACGACACGTCCCCGATGGTGATGGTGTAGTGGGTCCGGTCCTTGGTGGAGTCGGCGTCGTAGATGTCGGCCTCACCGGCGCCGTTCACCGTCGTCACGCAGTAGAGGTTGCCGGATCCGTCGGAGTTGGCGACACCCATGAGAAAGCCCGTGTTGCGGAAATCGATCTTGCGGAAGTCCTTCGACGGCTTGCGGAACCTGGTCGGCCCGTCAACCTGCCGGAAGGCGCCATCGTGGAAGCCGTAGCCGCGCACCTGTCGGTCGCAGGGCATCCACCCGTCGCTCTGATACACCCCGTAGACGACCAGCCGGACGACGCCGTTCTTGACGGTGATGGCCGCGCGGGAGAACTCCGCGGTCATGTTGGCGGCGTCGGGCGAGTTGACGACGTACCCCATTGGCGTCAGTTCGCCGTTCGGGGCGACCTTGAGAGCCAGCAACTGGGTGGGGTGCACCGACCCGTCGTTTTGGCACGAGATGGTGGTGAGCAGCTCGTCGCCCGGCACGCCGTCGAGGTCGGCCGTGACGGGCCGCAGCTCCCCGATGGTCAGCTCGGCCTTCTGCGTCGTCGCTTTGCCGTTGACGAACTTCTTCTTCCCCTTCGCCGAGCACTGGTTTTCGAGGCCCGGAAACGCCGGGAGGTTGAGGGTGGTATTGCGCACATCGGCCGGCGGGACCACGGTCGTCGGCGGGGTGTGCGACGGAGTCGGCCTGGCCGTTGCGGTCGGGCCGGCCGGCGCCGTCGGACTGGCGGAGCCCGCCAGCTCGGGCGGCGAGTTGTTGCCGCGTGGGTTGGCCGCGTAGGCCGCGATCGGCACGGCGATGAGCAACGCGCCGACCACGCTGAAGGTCGTGAGGCGGGCTTTCCGGCGGAAAGCCACGGTGTGACGAACCGCGCCCGCACCCGGAGTGGGCAGGTGGGAGGATCGCTCGGTCGCGTCGAACTCGGTGAACGCGCCGTGGATGAGGTTGTCCAGCTCGTCAGACATGTGATTCTCCTTTCCGGTCATCCGTGAGGTGCTCGGCGAGGGCGGTGCGCCCGCGGCTGAGCCAACTTTTGACGGTGCCCTCGGGCACCTCTTCCTGCGCCGCGATCTCCGCGACCGACAGTTGCCCGAGGTAGTGCAGAACGACGGCCCGGCGCAGCTTCGGCGGTATCTTCGCCAAGGCCGCGACCAGCGCCACCCGATCCGGCGACGGGCCGTCGTGATGCTCTTCCCGCTGGCGGCGCAGGAACGTGGTGAACGTCTTCTGCCGCCGCAGCCGGCTGGTGGCCAGATTCCAGGCGACCCGGCGAACCCAGGCGTAGGGGTCGTCGTACTTCCGGATCTTGGCCCATCTGCTGTAGGCACGGCAGAAGGCCTCCTGGACCAGGTCCTGCGCCTCGGCCCGGTCACCGAGGTACGCGTAGAGCTGCGACCGGAGAACGTCGAACTTCGCCGCGTAGAAATCGTCGAAGTCGACCTGGTCATACGTGGCTGAGGCGCCACCTGCAGCCGCGGCTGCGGTCATCACTAGAGTCACGTTTCCTTCCTCCCGTGGTGCCACCCTCGTGGGCGACGATCCGAACACGTGCGAACACCACAGCGGGTTGCGTGAATGTCGCGGTGCGGGAGAAGAAAGCGTGCCTCAGACGCGGTGCTCGAGGAGTTGCTTCAGGGCATCGAGGTTGGCGGCCACCGCCGACTTGACGCGCGAGCCAGCCAGCGGCGCGATCAGCCGGGCCGCGCCGGTCGGGCGCAGGTCCATGGTGTTGGACAGGGTGGTGCCGCTCCCGGCCGCCGTCAGCACATAGCTGACCTCGGACTCGAAGGGCCCGAGCGGCCCGCGGAGCGCCAGCAGGCGGTCGGGCTCGAACGCCGTCACCTCGAGCGTCTCCTCGCTGCGGCTGGGCAGCGTCCTCGTCTGCAGATAGCGCGCGCCGACGCCGACCGGCCCCTCGGAGATCTTCCGGGTCTCGCTGAGCGCGTAGTTCCAGCGCGGCAAGTTCTCCAGGTCAGCGAGGAAGGCGAAGACCTCGGCCGGCGGGCGGTTGATCGTGATGGTGTTGGTGAAGTTCACGAACCTGATCTTTCGCCGACGTCGCCAGGCTGTCTGTGACTTTGGTAGTGCCGCAGATGCAGCCCGGCCGGGTCGAGGATGTGCACGCTGTCCGGCCGGGTCGCGACCAACTCGTCCTGGCGGAAGTCGCGCAGGACGCGGGCCACCACCTCGCGGACGGAGCCGACGGCGTCCGCCAACTCCTGCTGCGTGACGTGTGCCACGAGGCCGCCCTGCGGGCGCTGCTCGGCCGACGCCAGGTCGAGCAGGTGTGCGGCCACCCGCTCGCGCACCGAACCGAACGCGTTGACCGCCGTCTGCTGGAGCGTGTCGTACAACCGACGGTTCAGCTCTTCGGCGATCGCCCACGAGACCCTGGGGTCGCGGCGCCCGGCGGCGGTCAGCGTCGCGGCGTCGACCCGGAACAGGCGCGACGGGGCCAGCGTCTGTGCGGCCACGTCGGCCGGGCCGCCGACCAGGACCGCGATCCCCAACACGTCGCCGGGGCGGGCGTACCGGACGGTGACCTGGCGCCCTTCCGGTGAGGTCATGTAGACGCGCACGAGACCGTCGACCACGAGCCACGCCCGCGGCGACGCGCTCTCCCGGTAGATCGCGCCGCCCGCCGGGAAGTCGACGGTCTCGCCCCGCTCCAGCAGCGCGTCGACCAGGGCGGGCGGCAGCGTGCCGAGAACGCTGGCGGCCACCGCCGCGGCGAGGGTCAGGCCGCTGCCCATTCGGGCTTCACGGCGAACATGTCGGCCGTCTTCGTCGGGTCGGTGTCAACCAGGTCGCCGAGGGTCTGGTCAATCGCGGCCAGGATCTCGGGCGTCAGGTGTACGCCGGCCGCCGAAGCGTTCTCGGTGACCTGCTCCGGACGGGTGGCGCCGATGATCGCGCCGCTGATGCCGTCGGTCCGCAAGGTCCAGGCGATCGCGAGCTGGGCCATCGTCAGCCCGGCCTGGTCGGCCAGCGGGCGCAGCCGCTGCACCCGGTCGAGCACCGCGTCGCCAAGGACGCGGCCGATGAAACGGGGCGCGCGCCCCGCCCCGGCCGCTCGGGAGCCGGCCGGCGGGGCAGAACCAGGCAGATACTTTCCGGTGAGTACGCCCTGGGCCAGCGGCTGGAAGACGATCTGGGCGATGCCCTCGCGCCGGCACAGCGGCAGCACTTCCGGCTCGATGACCCGCCAGAGCATGTTGTATTGCGGCTGGTTGGCCACGATCCGGCGAGTCGGGCCCAGCTCGTCGGCGAGCGTGAGCGCCTCGGAGATCTGCGCCGCCGTCCACTCCGAGACGCCGATGTAGCGAACCTTGCCCTGGCGGACCAGGTCGTCGAACGCGACCAGGGTCTCCTCCAGCGGCGTCCGCTGGTCGAAGCGATGAGCCTGGTAGAGGTCGACGTAGTCGGTGCCGAGCCGGCGCAGCGACGCGTGGCACGACTCCAGCACGTGCTTGCGGGACAGGCCGCGGTCGTTGGGGCCGGTGCCGGTGGGCAGGCAGACCTTGGTGGCGAGCTCCAGCGACTCCCGCCGGACGCCACGCAGCGCTTCGCCGAGCACGACCTCGGCCTCGCCCTGCGCATACACGTCGGCGGTGTCGAAGGTGGTGATGCCCGCGTCGAGGGCGGCCCGCACACAGGCCGTCGCCGCGGCCCGGTCGACGCTCTCCCCGTGGGTCAGCCAGTTGCCGTAGATGATCTCGCTGACCCACAGGCCGGACCGGCCCAGCGCACGATGCTCCATCTGGATCAATGTAGAAGGTCCAGCTGACGCCCGGGCCAGCGGTCCCGCAGCCAGCGGTCGTGGCTGGCCACCACGATCGCGCCCGGGCCCTTGCCGAGGGCCTCCTCCAGCTCGTCGGCCAGGCGCGGCGAGAGGTGGTTCGTCGGCTCGTCGAGCAACAGCAACTCGGGCGGGTCGGCGAGGAGGATCGCAAGCGCCAGTCGGCGGCGCTGGCCGACGGAGAGCTCGCCCACCGGGCGCGCGGCGTCGCGGGGACCGATCAAACCCAGCGACCGCAGGGGTACGGCATCCGGACCTGACACGTCCGCATAAACCTCCCGCGCGGTGCGGTCGGGCCGGTCGAAGACGCTGTCCTGGGTGAGCAGGCCCACCCGCAGGCCGCGCCGGCGCCGCACCTCGCCCTCCGCGGCCAGCGCGCCGGCCAGCACCGCCAGCAGGGTCGACTTGCCGCTGCCGTTGGCACCGGTGACCAGCAGCCGGTCGGTGGCCGAGAGGTCGAGCCGGTCCAGCCGCAGCCGGCCCGGCACCACCAGGTCGCGGGCCGCGACCAGCAGGCCCTCGGCCCCGGCCGTGGCCAGCGCCGGCGCGCGGAACCGCAGCGGCTCCGGCGGCTTGCGCACCTGGGCGCGTTCGAGCTCGTCGAGGCGGCGTCCGGCGTTGCGGACCCGGCGGGAGATCTGCTGCTCGACCCGGCCCGTCGTGCGGCCGAAGCCCATCTTCTCGCTGTCGCGGGCCGGCCGGCCGTGTGCGACCTGGTGCGCGGTCACCGCGACCGAGCGGCGCAACTCGGCGAGCTCCTCCTGCTCGTCGGCGAAGCGGCGCTCCCAGCGTTCCCGCTCGGCGTGCTTCGCGGCCAGATAGGCGGTGTAGTTGCCGCCGTATCGGGTCGGGCCGTCGACCGCGGGGTCGAGGTCGATCAGGTCGGTGCAGACCGCGTCGAGGAACGCCCGGTCGTGGCTGGCCAGCAGCACGACACCGGGCATGCCGGTGAGCTGCTCCTCCAGGAACGCCGCCGCCGCGTCGTCGAGGTGGTTGGTCGGCTCGTCCAGGAGCAGCGCCGCCGGCCGGCGGATCAGCAGGGCCGCCAGCGCCAGCCGGCCGCGCTGGCCGCCGGAGATCTCGGCGAGCGTGCGGTGGTGCGGCAGATCGCCGAGGCCCAGGCCGGCCAGCACCAGGCCGGCGCGTCGGTCGGCGTCCCAGGCGTCGGTCTCCTGGGCGCGGTCGAGCAGCTCGCCGTACTCCTCGAGTGGTCCGATCGGGTCGTCGACCAGCGCGGCGCTGAGCCGGTCGAGGTCGGCGAGCAGCGCGCGCGACTCGCGCACCGCGTCGTCGACCACGTCGGCGATCGTCGCGGCCGGGTCGAACGGCATCTCCTGGTGCAGGAAGCCCAGGTCGGGTGGGCGGACGACGCTGCCGCCGTCGGGCTCGTCGGTGCCGGCGAGCAACCGCAGCAGGGTCGACTTGCCGGTGCCGTTCTCACCGATCAGGCCGATCCGATCGCCCGGCGCGGCGGTCAGCGACACGCCGTCGAGCACCCGGCGGCCGCCGAACGTGCGGACGAGATCATGGGCAAGCAGGGGGGATTTGGACATGGCGACACCACCGGCGAAAAATGGGAGCTTTCGCCCGCCGGGCAGAGGCCTCGGGCGCGGGCGCGGTTGGTGTCAGTGGCTCACATCGCCGACCACTATAGCGGCTGTGCGAGCACCCCTTCGATCGCCGCCGCCCAGCCGAGCAGCCGTTCGTCGGCACCGCGGGCCCCGGCCAGTTGCACGCCCCAGGGCAGACCTCGAGGGTCCTGACCTGCGGGTACGCACACCGCGGGCGCTCCTGCGACGCTGAACGGCACCGACATGACGGCGTGGCCGGTGTGGCCGATTCCACGTGGCGCGGTGCCCGGTGCGGCGGGAGTGACCCAGACGTCGACGCCGGTGTCGGCGTAGCGCGCGCGGAACACCTGCTGCCAGGAAACCGCCGCGGCGTAGTCGTCGGGCGTGACCGCCTGTCCCTCCCGCAGGGCCGCCACGGTGTCCGGGCGGTAGCGGTCGCCGTACTCCGCGAACCAGGCCGCGTGGGTGCGCACCAGCTCGAACCGGTTGATCGCCCGCATCCTCGCTCCGATGGTGTCCACATCGGACAGGAAGTCGGTGGTTCGCACGGCGAAACCCGCCCGGCGCAACGTGTCGAGGTGTTCCTGGAAAGCCGCCTGCGCGGCGGTGTCGGCCTGGGCGAGGTAGGCCGGCGCCGGCACACCCAGCACCGGCGGGCGGTCCTTCTTATCTGCGGTCCATGTTGGACAGATGATCGCGGCGATGCGGGCCGCGGAGGCCACATCGGCGGTGAACCAACCGACCGTGTCCAGCGACGGCGAGTGCGGCACCATCCCGTCCATCGGAACCCGGCCGTGGGTCGGGCGGAAGCCGACCACGCCGCAGAACGCCGCCGGGCGGATCACCGAGCCGAGCGTCTGCGAGCCGAGCGCGACCGGCACCATCCCGGCCGCCACCGCCGCCGCCGAACCGCTGCTGGAGCCGCCCGGGGTATGCGCCGGGTCGTGCGGGTTGACGGTCGGGCCGGGTGCGACGCTGGCGAACTCGGCGGTCACCGTCTTGCCGGCGACCACGGCGCCCGCTGACCGGAGCCGGGTCACCACGGACGCCTCCGGGCCGGCGAACTCCTCGGGCGGCAGTGTGGAGCCGGCCAGGGTCGGCAGTCCGTCGACGCGGAAGATGTCCTTGACTCCGACGGGGACGCCGGAGAGGGGGCCGGCCGGCGGGTTGGCCAGGCGGTCGCGGCGGCCCGGCTCGGGCACGAAGGCGTGGATCACCGGGTCGACCGCGTCGATCCGGTCGAGCCAGGCGGTGAGCGGGAGCGGGTCGGCCAGCGACCGCGGTGCGATCAGGTCGGTGTGCGGCATCGGGCACCAAACTACGCGAGCGACCCGGTCCCGGGCCGGTCCGGGGGTACGTTCGGAGCATGGCCGACGACTTCGAAACCGGGCCCGTGCCGTTCGAAACCGGGCCCGCGCCGCAGGCCGGGCTGCGCGAGTTCTGGGCCGGGCTCGGCACCGCGCGCCGCGCCGGCGTGGTCACCCTGGCGGCGTTCGAGGTGATCTGCACGACCGCCGCCGCGCTCGACCTGCTGCGTCGCCCGCAACACCTCGTCCGCGGCCCGAAGGCCCTCTGGTGGCCGGCGCTGTTCGTGCAGCCGGTCGGCTCGATCGCCTACCTGACCTGGGGCCGGCGCCTGCGCACCAGCAGCGACGTGCAGCCCTAGCCGGAGCACTGCCTCGGCGCTCTACACTGCGGCTCGTGTCGATGCGAGCCCTCCGGCTGACCAATCAGCTCGGTGTGGCCTACCTGGCCGTGTTCACCGTCGTGTCGGCACTCGGCGGCGCGCTGGTCGCGACCACGTGGATCCGGGCCGGGCTGGTGGCTGTGCTGGGCACGATCCTGTGGTGCCTCGCCCTGGTGGCGGCGGTACTCGTCACCTATCCCGCGAAGCCTCCCCGCACGGTCCTGCTGTCCGTGGCGTGGGTCCTGTCCGGGCTGCTCATGTTCGCCAGCGTGATGGGCTTCTACACCGCCGTCCTCGAAGCGCGCGGGAATCGGGTCGAGGCCACCGTGACGCAGGTGCGGGACAGCAGCGAGAAGGGACGCCACCTCTACTACGCGCTGGCGGATCCGGACGGGACCCGCATTCCCGGCGAGCTGGGCTCGTGGCCGGGCGCCGAGATCGGTGCGAGCGACAATCCCGAAGGTGAGGTCGGCGCCCGGGTCACGGTGATCCGCGACCCGGAGGGCCTGGTCGATCCACGCCTGCCCGACGACGTCAACGGTCTGGCCGCGGTGTTCGTCTGGGTCGTGGTCTTCACCCTGACCGCCGTGGCCTGCATGTTCGCCGGGCGGCAGCCGACGGACACGCCCGTGGTGCGCCGCCCTCGCCGGACCTGACCGCTCAGGCCGCCGACAGCACCGTCAGCAGTTCGGCCAGGCCGCCTTCGCGGGTCACCGCGCCGCCCACGCCGAGGGCTTTGGCGCCCGCGTCGAGGAAGTCGCGGGCGTTGTGCGCGCTGATCCCGCCGGTCGCCACGAACCGCACGTCGGGGAACGGGCCGCGCACCTCGCGCAGCCAGCCCGCGCCGAGCGAACCCGCCGGGAAGGCCTTGAGCCAGGTGCAGCCCGCCTTCACCGCGTGGTGCACCTCCGACGGGGTGGCCACGCCGGGCAGGTGCGGCAGGCCAGCCGCCGCGCTGGCGGCGACCACGTCGAGGTCGAGGCCCGGCGCCACGGTGAACACCGCACCGGCGTCGGCGGCGACCGCCACCTGCTCCACGGTCACCACCGTGCCCGCGCCGACCACCGCGCCGCGGGCCGCCGCGGCGGCGGCCACGGCGCGCAGGCATTCGACGGCCTGCGGGTTCTGGATCGGCACTTCGACGGCGCCGAGACCGCTGTCCCAGACCGCCTCGGCGAGCGACACAGCCCGCTCGATCGGCACGTTGCGCAGAATCGCCAGCAGGGGCTTGCCGTGCAGCAGCGTCGCGAAGTCGGTCATCTCACCCTTGGTCTCGCCCAGTCGGGATGGCAAGGTTACCCGCATGCTCCACGTGGTCAACCGCCGCTCGTGACCGACATCGTCGGCCTCGGTGAAGCGATGGTGCTCTTCCAGCCCACCGATGGCGAACCGCTCGACACCTGCACCACCGCCTCGGTGCACGTTGCCGGCGCCGAGCTCAACCTGCTGGCCGCCGCGGCCCGCGCCGGTGCCCGGGCGGCGTTCTGCAGCAAGGTCGGCGCCGACCCGTTCGGCGGCCGGGTGCGCGCCGCCGCGGCCGCCCTGGGCGTCGACACCGACCTGGTCGCCACCGACCCGGCGTTCCCGACCGGAGTGTTCTTCAAGGACATCCGACCCGACGGCGCGCGCCGGGTGCACTACTACCGGGCCGGCTCGGCGGCGTCCACGATGGACGAAGCCGACGCCGACCGGGCGCTGGCCGTCGCGCCCCGGCTGGTCGCCGTGTCGGGTCTGACCGCGGCGCTCGGTGCCGGCCCGGAGCGCGCGGTGGTGCGGTTGGCCCGGGAGGCGCACGCCCGGGGTGTCGCGGTCGCGCTCGACCCCAACCTGCGGCCCGGGCTGCGGCCGGTCGGCGAGACGCTGATCGCGCTGCTGCCGTACACCGGCTATCTGGTGTTGGGTCGAGACGAGGCGCCGGCGCTGTTCGGCACCGACGAGCCCGCCGAGGTGTTCGCCCGGGCCCACGCGGCCGGCGTCGGCGAAGTGGTGCTCAAGGCCGGCGCCGACGGCTGCTACTACGCGACCGGCGACGGCCCGGCCCACCTGCCCACAGCCGCGGTGCGGGTGGTCGACCCGGTCGGCGCGGGCGACGCGTTCGCGGGCGGCTACCTGGCGGCCCGGCTGGCCGGCATCGACACCCGCGGCGCCGCGTGGCTGGGCAGCCAGTTCGCCGCGGGCGTGGTGGCGACACCGGGCGACACCGAAGGGCTGCCGGACTGGGCGCGGGCCCGGGAACTCGTGGCGTCAGCCTAGGTTGGCGCGCATCCGCTCGGCCGTGATCGTCGCGTCGTAGCCCGGCGGCACGCCGTCGAAGAGGATGATGTCGCCGTCGATGTGCCGCAGCCGCAACGGCAGGATCTCCTGGTATTCGGGCGAGGCATACCAGGCGCGGGCCGCGTCGGCGTCCGGAAACTCGAGCAGCACCACCGTGCCCGGCCACTCCCCCTCGATGACCTCCACCTTCGGGCCGTGCGCGAGGAAGCGTCCCTGGAACGGGTCCATCGTGCCCTGGATGCGGGCGATGTAGTCGACGACGTCGGCGTTCGCGGCCGTGTTCTTCAGGTGGGCGATTGCGTAGGCGGTCATCCCGGCATCATCCCCCGGCACCGACGAGAAGATCGCCCAGGGGCGTGCGGTGGTAGAGCACCGAGCGACCCGACCGGGCCGCGTCGAGCAGGCCGGCGCGGCGCAGCGCGCGCAGGTGGTCGCCGGCCGAGCCGACCGGGACGGCCAGCGCGCGGGCGAGTTGGGTGGTGCTCGCCGGTTCGCGCAGCGCGACCAGGATGCGGGCCCGGGTGCGGCCGATCAGTTCCTCCAGCGCGGTCGACGGCGGCGCCGCGGGTGCGCCCCACCAGTCGCCGATGCCGCGGGCCGGGTAGATGACGCAGCGGTCCCACGGGTCGTCGGTGTGCGCGGCGATCCCCGGCCAGATGAACACCGACGGGATGAACGTCATGCCGCCACCCCCAACGGTGACCTCGCGGTCGGCCATCCGGGTCACCTCGATGCCCCCGGCGCGCCAGCGGACCCGGGAGTGCAGGCCGTCGAGGGCCGCCGCCCAGCCGTGCCTTGCCAGTTGGCCGGAGCGGTAGACGATGTCGCGCTCGCAGATCGCCCGCAGTTGCAGCCAGTCGGCGGCCAGCAGGGCGTCCCAGGCCCGGCGCAGACCATCGGCGAGCAGGTCGGTGACGTCCGACGAGGCCAGGATCTCGCGGGCGTCCGGGTCCTCGGCGGGGCGGGCGGCCAGGCTGACGGCGATCTCGGCCCGGGCCACCGCGAGCGGGACCGCGCGTACCGCTGCCAGGTCGTCGTCGATGGTCTGCAACGCGGCCCGGGTCGGCGGCGGCGCGACGAAGCCGGCGCCACCGTGCGGGTAGTGCAGGGCGAGCAGCGCGCGCATCGCCGGGTCGGTGCGGCGCAGCCGGTCGAACGCGGGTCGCAGCCGCGCCACCGGGCCGTCCGGCCGCGGCGGGTGCCCCTCGGTGCGGTCGAGCACCCGGAGCAGGTTCTCCAGCTCGAAGCTCGGCGACAGCGCGAACCGGCTGTGCAGCAGGTCGGCCTGGTCGACGAGGTAGCGGAGCACGCCTCGACGTTACGGCCAGAGCCGTAACGTTGGCCAGTTTAGCGCTCGGAACCACAGCCTGAGCGGGTGACAACGCAGACCGCCACCTACCGCGAGGTCTTCGCGGTGCCCGCCTTCCGGGTCCTGTTCGTCAGCCGGTCGATCGCGATCGCGGCCGACGCGCTGCGCATCGTCGCGCTCTCGGTGCTCGTGTTCACCGCGACCGGTTCGGCCTGGCTGTCGGCGGTCACCTTCGGCATCGGCTTCCTGCCGCAGGTGCTCGGCGGCGCCCTGTTCGGTTCGCTGTCCGACCGGCTGCGGCCGCGGCCGCTGATCGTGGCCGGCTACGGCGCCGAGTGCCTCGCCGCCCTGGCGCTGGCCACGCTGCCGATGCCGACCTGGCTGCGGCTCGCGCTGGTCGGGGTGGTGGCGATCGGCGCACCGATCTTCAACGGCGCGTCCAGCCGGCTGGTGGCAGACGTGTTGACCGGCGACGCGTACGTGCTGGGCCGCTCGCTGACCAGCATGGCCTCCGGTGGCGCGCAACTGCTCGGGCTCACCCTGGGCGGCGTGGCCGTCGGTGCGCTCGGCGCGCAGCGGGCCCTGCTGCTCACCGCCGCCTGCCACCTGCTCGGCGCGCTGATCGTGCGGTTCGGTCTGGCCGACCTGCCGGCCGTGCCGGCCACCGGCGGCGCGCTCAAGCAGAGCTGGTCGACCAACGCGGCGCTGCTCGGCGACCCCTGGGTGCGGCGGCTGCTGCTGGTGCAGTGGCTGCCGAGCGCCTTCGTCGTCGGCGCCGAGGCCCTCATGGTGGCCTACGCCGGCAGCCGCGGTTTCCCGGCCGCCACGCTGGGCCTGCTGATGGGCGGCTCGCCGCTGGGCATGTTGCTCGGCCAGCTCCTGTTCGGGCGGCTGGTCCCGCCGGCCGCGCGGACCCGGCTGGTGGCGCCGCTGATCCTGCTGCTCGGGCTGCCGCCGGTGCTCTTCGTGCTCAACCCGCCGCTGCTGGTCTGCGTCGCGCTGATGGTGGCCAGCGGAGCCGGGTTCGCCTACTCGCTGGGCCTGCAACGGGCGTTCGTCGACGCGGTGCCGGAGCGCGGCCGTGGTCAGGCGTTCGGGCTGCTCTCGACCGGGCTGATGACGCTGCAAGGGGTGGGGCCGGCGGTGTTCGGCGGGGTCGCGGCGGTGACCGCGCCGCGCTGGGCGGTGGCGCTGGCCGGTGTGGCGACGGTCACCACCGTGCTTCTGGTGCCGTCGCACCGATTCCTTCTCGACCCCGGTGCGGTCAACACCGGTAGAGGGAAGGAGAACGCTGATGGCCAGCACACAGTCCCGCGCCGTGGAGCGCATGTATCGGGCGTGGACGGAGAACTGGAAGAATCCACCGCCGGATCCGGAGCCCCGGGAGACCGACGACCACTGGGGTGACCTGACCGCCGAGCCGCGCGGCGTCGACTACATCGAGGTCGACGACGGGCTGTGGCTGGTGCCGCGCGGTTCGGCGGCGGACGGTGCGGCGCTGCTGTGCCTGCACGGGGGCGGGTTCATCAGTGGCTCCGTCTTCACCCACCGGAAGATGTACGGGCACCTGGCCAAGGCGATCGGGGTGCCGGCGCTGATCGCGCACCAGCGGTATGCCCCGGAACATCCGTACCCGGCGCAACAGGAGGACGCGCTCAAGGCGTACACCTGGCTGGTTGGTCGCGGGTTTGATCGGATCGTGGTCGCCGGTGACTCGGCCGGTGGCGGTCTGGCGATCACCAGCCAGCTCGCCGGCCGGGCGCGCGGACTGCCCCTGGCAACCGCGCTGCTGCTGATCTCGCCCTGGGTCGACATGGCCGTCAGCGGCGACAGCTTCGACACCAACGCGGCCAAGGACGGGTTCTTCTACCGTGACGTGGTGCAGGGGCTGGCCGCGATGTATATCGCCGGCCGCGACCCGCGCGACCCCGAGGTCAATCCGTTGTACGCCGACCTGACCGGCCTGCCGCCGATGTTCATCCAGGTGGGCGGCGACGAGACGCTGCTCGACGAGAGCCGGATGCTGGAGAAGCGGGCCGGCGAGTTCGGTGTGGAGGTGCGCCGCGACGTGTTCGAGGAGCAGCAGCACACCTTCCAGATGGCCGCCGGGCGCGCGCCCGAGGCGGATGACGCGATCAGCCGGTTCGCATCATGGGTACGCCCGAGACTGGAGCTGTGACGATGGAGGCAGGCGAGTTCGCGGCGGTGGCCGAGCCGCTCCGGCGGGAGTTGACCGCGCACTGCTACCGGATGCTCGGTTCGGCCGACGAGGCGCAAGACGTGGTGCAGGACACCTACCTGCGGGCGTGGCGCGGCTGGGGCCGGTTCGAGGGCCGCTCGTCGGTGCGGGTCTGGCTCTACCGGATCGCGACCAACGCCTGCCTCACCGCGCTGGGGCAGCGGGCCCGCCGCCCGCTGCCCTCCGGCCTCGGCGCGCCGGCCGACGACGCCGACACGCCGAGCGTGCTCGACCCCGAGGTGCCCTGGCTACAGCCGCTGCCCGACGATCCGGCCGACACGGTGGTTGGCCGGGAGACCCTGCGGCTGGCGCTGGTCGCCAGCCTGCAACTGCTGCCGCCGCGGCAGCGGGCGGTGCTGCTGCTGCGCGAGGTGCTCGAGTTCTCCGCCGCCGAGGTAGCGTCCTTGTTGGACACCTCGGTGCCGGCCGTGAAAAGCAGCCTGCAACGGGCCCGGGCGACGTTGGACGCGGCGCGCGGCGAGCCACTGTCCGATCCGGACTCGCCGCAGGCGCGGGCGCAGCTCGACGCCTACATGTCGGCGTTCGTCAACAGCGACCTGACCGCGCTGGAGGAGGCGCTGCGCAAGGACGCCACGCTCGAGGTGGTGCCGTCGCGCACCTGGTTCGCCGGCAAGGCCACCTGCGTGCCCTACCTGGCGTCGGTGCTCGGCTATCGGGGCGAGTGGGCGATGTTCCCGGTCGGCGGCAACGGCCAGCCGGCGGTGGTCGTCTACCGCGCCGGCGCGGCGTTCGGCGTGGTGCTGCTGGCGCCGACACCGACCGGGCTGGCCGGCATCGTGCTCTTCATCGGCGCCGACCACGTCGACCGCTTCGGCTATCCCCCGGTGTTGCGGCCGACCCCGGCCAGCCCGGCGCGGTAGAGGTCGCGGAGCACGCCGATCTCGCCGCCGTGGTGCATGGTCTCCCGGTTGACGTGCACGATCAGGGCCGCCATCGGGTCGGCGGCGAAGTATTCGCCGCGCTCGCCGAGCGGGCGGGCCAGGCCGTCGGCGTCGAGGGCAGCGATCGCGGTGTGCCAGCGGCCGTAGGCGTCGTCGAGGAAGGCCAGCGCGGCGGCGGCGGACGCCGGCAGGTCGGCCGGGACGTGCCGGGGGTCGAACATGCCGGCGTCGTTGTCCTCGAAGAACGTGCTCACCCGGGTGTGGAAGTTGACCGCGATGTGCGCCAGCCGCCACGCGATGGTGGTCACCGGCGGCGGCGCACCGGGTTCCGGCCAGGGGCCGTCGGCGCGGTGGCGGCCGTCGTCACCGCGCCGGACGGTCCAGCAGCCGGCGACCGGCTCCCACAGGTATTCGTCGTCGGTGAGCCCGTCGAGCCGCGGCCGGAAGTGAGTGTCCCAGTAGAACTCGAGCTGGCCGATGATCAACGGTCCCCAGTCGACCGTCATCGGGCCCAGCCTCTCACCTTGGCGCGGAAATCCAGCTCGACCTCGTCGGGCGGCAGCCAGGCGATGCCGTGCACCTCGTCGGCCTGCACCCGGGTGTGCGGGTCAGCGATCGTGGTGAACCGGTAGCGGACGTCGAAGTGGTGGTGGGCGTCTTCCGCGCGGCGCGGGTTGGCGGCGATCGCATGCACGCCGATGTCGCACGGCAGGTCGTCGGCCAGGGTGAGCAGGGCCGCCGGAATGCCGGTCTCCTCTTCGACCTCGCGCTGGGCGGCCGCGCGCAGGCTGATATCGGTGGGCTCGAGGTGGCCGCCCGGCTGGAGCCACTTGTTGAAGACGTTGTGGCGGATGTGCAGCATCCGGCCGGCCGGGTCGAGCACGACCGCGGAGGCCGTCACGTGGCCGGGAACGAAGGTCTTTCGCGAGACGATGTCGCCTTCGGTGGCCAGGGCGGCCGACAGCGGCGCCAGCCGGCCGGCCTCATCGGGATGGGCTGCCAGGTAGCTCGCGACCACCCCGGCGACGTGCGCGTGCGAAATCACCCCGGCATCGTACGAGCCGGGTCTGACACGACGCGGCACCCGCCGGCGGTCAAGCCGGGCTCACTTCCCCGCCGGGCGCCCCGCCCCGGTGCGCGGCGAGCAGGAGGCGGCGGAGCCAGTCACGCCCGATCGGGTGAGGGTTGGCCGGTGGCGCGGCCAGCACCGCGTCGATCACCTCGTCGGCCGCGCCGGCCGGCCAGCCCAGCTCGGCGAGCGATCTCGGCGCGCCGGCGCCGCGGGCCAGTTCCCAGATGCCGGCGGCCACGTCGCTCTTGCGCCGGCCCATCGCCGTCGCCGCCCGGGTCATCGCCTCCGGCGCTGCGGCCGCGTTGGCGGCGGTGACATACGGGAGCAGGACCGCGTGGGTGGCGGCGTGCGGGAGTCGGTAGGTGCCGCCGAGGATGTGGGCCAGCTTGTGGTGGAGGCCCATCGTGGTGGCGCCGAGCACCAGCCCGGCGTAGAAACCGCCGCGCAGCAGGTGCTGCCGGTTGGGCTGGCCGATCGTGGTCAGCCCCTTGGTCAGCAGGTCGATGCCGGTGGCGGCCCAGTCGTTCGTTTCGCCCGTCGCGTCGGGCGCGTAGAGGCCTTCGACGCAGTGTGCGAACGCGTTCAGGGCCGAGGTGACGGCCAAATCGGCCGGGAGCGTGGCGAACAGTTCGGGGTCGTAGATGACGGTGGCCGGGCGTACCCGGGGATCGCGTCCGGTGGTCTTGTGTCCGCCCTCGGTCAGGCCCCAGATCGGGGTGGCCTCGCTGCCGGAGAAGGTGGTCGGCACGGCCAGGATCCGCAGCCCGGTCTTCCGGGCCACGGCCTTGCCCAGCCCGGTCGCCGACCCGCCGCCGATCGTGACGATGAGATCGGCATCCACCTCGACGGCCCGTCGCACTGCCCGCTCGGCGAGGTCGGCGGGCACGTGCTGGGCTATCTCGGTCACCCTCCCGGCGAGCCGGTCGCCGAGGAGCCCGGCCACGGTGTCGCCGGGTGCGGCGGCGGAGCCCCCGGCGATCAGCAGCACCCGGGACGCGCCGAGCCGTGCCGCCTCATCGGGCACGAGCCGGAGGCCGCCGTCGCGCAGGACGACGCGCGGCCGGTCGCTGGGAAGCTCAGTCATAAGTGTGATCAGCCTCCCACAGGCGAGCTATTACCGCGCCGTGACAATTCGCGGATCGGTCGCGGACATGCGGCGGTCACCTTCTAGAGGTGCTCCTCTCCACACCGACCCCGGTGCTCGTCGACCGCACCGGCGGCCGCGCCCTCTGGCGCTCGGCCTTCGCCGTCGCCGGCCCGGCCGCCGCCCGGGTCGAGTGGGCCGACGCCGCCAAGGGCGTCTGCATCATCCTGGTCGTCTCCTGGCATGTGATCGTCAAGGACTACCTGCTGGTCGACTGGCACATCGGGCTGCCGGTGCCCGGCCTGTGGGGCACGCTCGGCGAGCAGTTCCTGCCGCTGCGGATGCCGCTGTTCTTCGCCATCTCGGGCGTCTTCGCGACCAACGCCCTGCGGCGGCCCTGGCGGCGGGTCGCCAGATTCTTCTACCTGTACACGCTCTGGCTGCTGATCCACACCGCGGCGCTCGCGGCCGCGCCGGGCTTCCCGACCGACCGGGCGACCTCGGTCCTGGGACTACTGGAACAACTCACCATCACCCCGTCGAACCTCTGGTACCTCTACGCCCTGGCGCTCTATCTCCTCATCGCCAAGGCCGTTCGGCGGCTGCCGCCGCTGGTGGTCGTCGTGCCGGCGGCGGTGCTCTCGGCGGTGGCGGCGGCCGGACTGCTCGCCACGCCGGGCAACCGCGGTGGTGTCTACCAGAACCTGGTGTTCTTCCTCGCCGGTCTCTACCTGCGGCCGCGGATCGAGCGCTTGGCGGCGACCGCGACCCGGCGACGGTTGGTGCTGACGTCGCTCGCCTACGTGCTCGGCCTGACCGCGATGGCTGCCGCCGGGGCGCAGCAATGGTTCGGCGTGTGGCCGCTGGTGTCGGTGGTGGCGGTGGTGTTCGGGGTCACCGCCGCCGCCCGGGTGGCGCGGCGACCCGCGCTCAGCGGCCCGCTGGTCCGGCTGGGCCGGATCACCCTGCCGATCTACGTGATCCACATGCCGGTGCTGGCGCTGCTGCACCGGTTGCTGGTCAGGCCGCTGTCGTCGCTCGATGGCGGCGCCCAACTGTTCGTCTCGCTCGGCTACCCGGTGGTGGTCACCGCGTTGGTGATCACCGTGTGCCTCGGAATCCATCGTGGACTGATGATGGTCGGGGCGCGGTGGCTGTTCGACCTTCCGTACAAACGATTGGAGTCATCCCGTGATCCTGCTGTCTGACCCACGCATCTCCGCGATACCACTCGGCGACGTCGGGGAGCCGCTGGTCGACCTGCGCGGGGTCGCATCGTTGCGGGTCGACGACCGGCTGGCCGACGCCGACGGCGCCTACGCGCACCTGCGCGAGGGTGCGGTCGCCCGGCTGCTGGCTGCGCAGCGTTCACTGCCGGATGGGCTGCGACTGCTGGTCGTCGAGGCCTACCGGCCGTTGCGGCTCCAGCAGGAGTATTTCTCGGGCTATCAAGACGAGCTGCGGTCGCGTTACCCGGCGTGGGACTCGGCGCGGCTGCACGTCGAGGCGAGCAAGTATGTGTCGCCGCCGTCGGTCGCGCCGCACAGCACCGGCGGGACGGTCGATCTGACGTTGGTCGACGCTGCCGGGCTCGAGGTCGACATGGGCACGGCGGTCAACGACAGCCCGGTGGCGAGCGGCAACGCCTGCTTCACCGCCGCGACGCACATCGCCCCGGCCGCGCGCCACAACCGCTACGTGCTCGGGGTGGCGCTACGGGCGGCCGGCTTCGTGAACTACCCGACGGAGTGGTGGCACTGGTCCTACGGCGACCGCTACTGGGCGTTGCAGACCCGGGCCGACCAGACCCGCTACGGCCCGGTCGACCTTCCCTGACCGCTAGCTCACGGTGAAGGGCTTCGACTCGGCGACCGAGCGGAGCCCGTCGTCGGGCAGCAGCCGCACCACATAACGGCCGGGCGGCAACGGCCAGTCACCGATGCCGTCCGCGCCGATCGTCAGCCGGCCTTCGATCTCGCTGTGCGTGTAGGCGTACACGAGGTAGGCGTCGTTCCCGTCGCCCTGCTTGAACACCGAGATCCAGTCGAGCCCCATGCCGGGCGCGTTGGCGAAGTCGACGGTGATCGGTTGTCCGGCGCGGTAGCTCTTCCGGGTCGTGCGGACCTGTGCGGGCTCGTCGCGCGGGTAGAGCCAGACCGGCGCGCCGTTCACCTCGTAGCGGCCTTTGCTCAGCGCCTTTGTCGCGAACCGCACCGTGCCGTTCCCGCGCGGGGTTTGTTGTCTGGCCACGACCCGGCCGCTGCTGTCGCGCAGGGTCACCGCGTCGGTGCCGTGGTAGGTGACGACGATCGGGTCGCCGAGGTCGACGTTGCGCTGGGCCGGCGCGGCCATCGTCGGCGGAACGGCGGGCCTGACGTCCACAGTGGAAACCACACCCCGATGATCGGTCGGGTACGGGCTGACGTCGCCCTCCCCCACCACCCGGCTCGCGACGGTGTGTCCCGGGCCGGCGCGCAGCACCCAGTCGATCCGGTCGAACACCTCGTGCGCGTCTTCCTCTGGCCCGCCGGGCGTCCAGGTGAAGCCGGGGTCCTTGACCGGGTCGGAGTGCGCTTCGCGGTAGGTGTCGACCATGCCGGCGTCGGCCAGGGCGTGGGAGGCCGGCCAGTCGACGCTGAACGGCACGTCGGCGCGTGCCTTGGCCACGGCGGGCGTCCAGTCCAGGTGCGACGGGCTGTTGAAGTCGCCGGTGAGGAACACCGGGATGCCATGCTCGGCCAGGTTCGGCAGGGGCTCGACGGCGTCCTTGGCGGCCTGTAGCCGGGTGTCGCGCTCCAGCTTGAGCACGTCGGCGCGGCTGCCGCCGTCGCGTACCAGATAAGGCCCGTAGGGATCCGACGGCAGGTGCGTGTTGGCGACCGCGACCACCCGGCCGGGCGCCACCTCGACGAAGACGTAAAGGCCGTCGCTGTTCGGCGGGTCGATGATCGGGAAGCGGGACATGACGTGCGCCCGGTCGCTGGCATACCAGCCGAGCAGGCCGGCGATCCGCGAGGTGTTCCGCTCGGGCTCCTGGATGCCGACGATGTCGGCGCCGGCGCTCTGGATGACCCGCTTGACCTGGGTGAGGGTCTCGGTGCAGGCATCGGGCTCGGCGCCCCGGCCACCACACGCCTGACCCGCATGATCGCCACGCTGCGCGGTGGCAGCGACGGGCTCCCGACGTCGACCCCAACGGCGGCCAAACCATGCCGGAACATCCCGGGTTTGACATACTGCACCGGGTCCGACCGACCATCCGACACAGGGGGCACCGCAATGGCAAAGGTCATCTCGACACTGTTCATCTCGGCCGACGGTGTGGCGGAGATCGACCCGGACTGGCACTTCCCCTACTTCGACGAAAACATGGGCCGCGCGGTCGGCGACGACTATGACACCTCTGACGTGCTGCTCATCGGCCGGGAAACCTATGACAGCTTCGCGGGCGCCTGGCCCGACCGGGAGGCCGCCGGAGGCGAAGACGCGCCGATGGCCAAGCAGCTCGGCGACGTGCGCAAGGTGGTCGTGTCGCGCCAGCCGCTGGAGTTCACCTGGCGCAACTCCGAACTGCTCGATGGCGATCTGATCGACGCCGTCACCACGCTCAAGGCCGATCCCGGAGTGCGGGGCGTCCTCATCCCCGGTTCGATCTCGGTGGTGCAGCAACTGCTCGCCGCGGGGCTGGTCGACGAGTTGCGCCTGCTCGTGCACCCGGTGGCGGCGCGCAAGGGTCGCAAGCTCTTCGACGACGGCGACTCGCCCTACCACCTGCGGGTGATCGCGACGGAGGCGTTCCCGACGGGCGTGCTCCGGGTGATCTACGCGCCGACCGCGTCGCCCGCCAAGGTCAGCTACGACGAGGTCAAGGGCCAGGTCCCCGAAGGGAAGTAGCTCCCGCTCAGTCGAGCGCCAGCCCGCGCAGGCGCAGCCGCGCGAGGTGGTGCCGCCAGATGTTCAGGTCGTTGAACGATGAGCCCAGGTCCGGCAGCTCGGCCACGTCTTCCGGCGGCAGGTCACGGGCGCGGTCGCCGAGCCGGGCCCGTTCGACACTGACCCTCGCGAGCACGTCCAGTGTCAACGCGCGCGCCACCGCCTGCTCGACCGCGTGCGGGCCGGACCCGACGGTGGCGATCCCGTGGCCCTTCATGAGACACACGGTCGACGAACCCATCGCCTCGACCAGCTCGCGACCGAGCTCCGGGCGGCGGACCAGCACGGCCCGCGGGTAGACCGGGACGCCGTCGAGGGCTAGCCGGGCCGCGGGGATGTGGTAGGCGCCGAAGACCGGGCGCAGCGGGATCTCCTCGACGCCGGCCACGAGGACCGCCGACGGATGGCAGTGCACCACGGCGTCCACGTCGGGACGGGCCCGCAGCAGCTCTGCATGGATCGGCAGTTCGTTGGGCACGGTCCAGGCAGCCGGAAGATCGCCCCGGCCGTCGAGGTCGACGGCGTGCACGTCTCGCTGGCGCGTGAACAGCAGGCCCTCCTCCTCGGGGCCACGGCATCGCACGAGCATCCGGTCGGGTCCGAGCCGGAAGCTCACGTTGCCGAGGATGTCATCCGCGAGGCCGGCGTCGGCGAGCACGCGGCAGGCGAGCGCGATGGTCCGTCGTGCGCCGCTGAGCGGCGAGGGCAGGTCCGGCACACGACCCACGATAGGGCCTGTTGGTATTAAGGTCTAACAATTATGATGCCACGCATGCGAATCGCGATCGCCGGCGATCACAACGGCCTCCTGATGAAGGCCACGCTCGTCGAGTGGCTGACCGCCGACGGACATCAGGTCGACGACCGCGGCACGCACGGCGCCGAGATCGTCGACTACCCACCGCTGTGTGCAGACGTCGCCCGGCAGGTCCTCGGCGGGCACGCCGAGCGGGGCATCGTCATCGGTGGCACGGGTGGCGGCGAGGCGATCGCCAGCAACAAGATCCGCGGCATCCGCGCCGGCCTCTGTCACTCGACGTTCCTCGCCGAGATCTCCAGTGCCCACAACAACACCAACGTGCTGGTCCTCGGCGCCAAGGTGATCGGGCCGGCGGAGGCCGTGGCGATAACCTCCACCTGGCTTTCCACGCCGTTCAAGGGCGAGCGGCACCAGCGCCGGCTGGACCAGATCGCCGCCCTCGAGCGAGGCGAGCCACTCCACTGATGGGGCTATCCGGCGCGGCGTACCCGATCGGCCGTGCGCTTCAGGTGTTTGGTCATGATCGCGATGGCCCGGTCGGCGTCGCGGGCGGCGATCGCGTCGATGAAGGCGGAGTGTTCCTGGACACCGCGTTGGCCCATCAGTGGCGCCGTCACCTTCGCCTCGGCCAACGACATCAGCAGCGGGCCATGGAACGACTGGACCAGCATCTCGATGGCCGGGTTGTGGGTGCACGCAGCAACGCGGGCATGGAAGTCGGCCGACATCGACATGTCGTATTCGCCGCGGTCGAGCGCCGCCTTGTGCACCCCGACCATCTCCCGCAACGCCGCGATGTCCTCATCGGTCGCCCGCTCCACCAACAGCGGAATAATGCCCAACTCGAAGACCTGACGGGCCTCGGTCACGTCGGCGGCGGTCAACGGCGACAGGTTGAGCAGATCCGCCAGCCCCTCCCCGATCTGCTGCGACGTCGGCGAAGTGACAAACGCGCCACCACGCGCGCCAACCCGGATGTCGACCAGACCGTTGGCCTCCAACACCCGCAACGCCTCACGCACCGTGACACGGCTCACGCCGAACCGCTCACACAGGTCACGCTCGCTGGGCAGCCGGTCGCCGGGCTTGAGCCGACCCTGCCGCAGCAGCAGCTTGATCTGGTCGACGATCACCTGCGACACCCGATTGAGCGACACCGCCTTGAACATGTCGGCGTCGTCGCCGGCCAAAACGGCGGGCGGACTCTTCGCGGCAGCCATCAGTTCTTCCCTCGGGTCGTGGATCGGACTAAACAAATGATGTCATACCACTCTACCAAACGCTCAGTGACGGAGTTATAGTTGCGAACCGCGTCTCAAAGATTAGTCCATCAGACCGGGAACGGCGCGGGAGGCGGAAGAGACATGGCGGTCGTTGTCCGGAACATCCTTCGTGCCGCCCAATCTACTGTGGATGCGCTGGCCGGGTTCGGCGTGGCCACGATCCACGAGGCGCAGGGCCGCACCGGCCTGCTCGACGTCCGGCTCCGCCCGATCTTCCCCGGCGCGCGGCTGTGTGGCACGGCGGTCACGGTGAGCGTCCCGCCCGGCGACAACTGGATGATCCATGTCGCGATGGAGCAGTGCCGCGACGGTGACGTTCTGGTGGTAGCACCGACGTCGCCGTCGGACGCCGGCTACTTCGGCGAGCTGCTCGCCACCGCGGCGGCCGCACGCGGCGTGCGCGGGCTCGTCATCGATGCCGGCTGCCGGGACGTCACCGACCTGACCACGATGGGCTTTCCCGTCTGGTCCCGCTGGGTCTCCGCGACCGGCACGGTGAAGGAGACACTGGGCGACGTCAACGTTCCCGTCGTCTGCGCGGGACAACTGGTGCGGCCGGGCGACGTGGTCGCCGCTGACGACGACGGCGTGGTGGTGGTGCCACGGGCCACCGCCGAGGCAGTGGCCGCCGCGTCCGCGGCGCGCGAGAAGAAGGAAGCCACGGCCCGCGCCCGCTATCAGGCCGGTGAGCTCAGCCTCGACGTCAACACCATGCGGGAACGGTTGGCCCGCAAGGGCCTGCGGTACGTCGACGAGGAGCCAAACGCCGAATGATCATCGACTGTCACGGGCACTACACCACCGCGCCCCCCGCCCATCAGGCATATCGGGAGTCCCTGTTCCGCGGTGATCGCCCAAGCCCGGCGCGAATCGCCGATGACGAGATCATTGAGAGCATCGAGGGTACGCAGCTCCGACTGCTACGCGAACGCGGCACCGATCTGATGATCTTCTCGCCGCAGGCCTCCGCGATGGGCCACGACGTCACCGACCAGGCCGTCGCCACCGCTTGGGCCCACGCCTGCAACGACCTGCTGCACCGCGTGGTCGAGCTCCGCCCGGACCACTTCGCGGGCGTCTGCCAGCTACCGCAGACACCGGCCGGCGGACTCGACGACGCGGTCCGGGAACTGCGCCGATGCGTCGAGGAGCTGGGGTTCGTCGGCTGCAACGTCAACCCCGATCCGTCCGGCGGGCACTGGACCGGCAAGCCGCTGACCGACCGCTTCTGGTACCCGCTCTACGAGGCGCTGGTCGAGCTCGACGTGCCGGCGATGGTGCATGTCTCGGCCTCGTGCAACGCCAACGCGCACACGCTCGGCGCCCACTATCTCAACGCCGACACCGCTGCCTTCATGCAACTCGTGCAGGGCGACCTGTTCCGCGACTTCCCGACCCTGCGCCTGGTCATCCCGCATGGCGGCGGCGCCGTGCCATACCACTGGGGACGGTTTCGCGGTCTGGCCGACCGGCTGGGCCGGCCGGCGCTCGCCGAGCACGTGATGCGCAACGTCTACTTCGACACGTGCGTCTACCACCAGGCGGGCATCGACCTGCTCTACCGGGTGATCGACGTTGACAACGTCCTGTTCGCGTCGGAGCTGCACGGCGCGGTCCGTGGCGTCGACCCGGAGACCGGCCACTACTTCGACGACACCAAGCGCTACGTCGACAACGCCGGTCTGTCCACCGCGGACCTCGCGCGCACGTTCGAAGGCAACGCCCGCCGCGTCTACCCACGGCTGGATGCCCGCCTGAGCTAGCGGACTCGCTCCTCCCGGCCACATGAGACTGAGCTCCTGACCGCCGGGAATGATCACGTGGGCGTCCCCGGACGGCTCGGCCGGGGCGCGCCGGGCCGGCCGGTCACATACCATCGATCGCGATTGTTCACTCGCCGAGGAGAGTGGAGCATGGCGGCAACGACGGAACTCGGCGCCGGCCCTGGCGACATGTTCAGCCGCGTCAACGTCGACCGGGTGTCGCGCGTGATCGTCGACCAGATCAGGTCACTGATCCGCGAAGGCAAGCTCCGCCCGGGCGACCGCCTGCCGAGCGAGCGCGAACTGTGCCAGCGCTTCGGCGTGAGCCGGGTGCCCGTGCGCCAGGCGGTGCGGGTGCTGGAGGCGAGCGGGCTGGCCACGGTGCGCGTCGGCTCCCGCGGCGGCGTCTACGTGACCTCGCCGACGCCGGAGCGACTGAGCGAGGGTCTCGCCGATCTGCTGAGCTTGCCACCGGCCACCGCGGCGGACGTGACCGAGGGCCGGATGGTCGTCGAACTCGGCATCCTGCCCTTGGTGGTCGAGCGCGCGACCGACACCGACATCGCGGACCTGGTCGCCCTTGTCGAAGCCGGCCGCAACGCGATGCGGTCCGACGCCTACACGATGGAGCACTCGGCGGAGTTCCACATCAGGGTCGCGGAGTGCACCCACAACGCCGCGATCAGCATGCTCGTGCGCAGCTTCCACGGCCCGATGCTGATGTCGTTGAAGGAGGCCAAGGTCGCGGCCCCGGTGATGGGTCGGGTCGGCGTCGACGAGCACCGGCGGTTGGTCGCGGCCATCGGGCGCCGCGACCTGACGACCATGCAGTCGATCATGCGCACGCACCTCAACCGGACCGCGCGCCGGGTGAAGCGCGCCCCATTGGGCTAGCGACCTTGCCCTGACGGCCCAAACCCAGCTAAGGTCCTACCAATAGACCTTAGGGGGTACGATGGCGCGGGGCGAAGACGTCGGCACGCTCATCATCGGAGCCAGCCAGGCCGGCCTCCAGCTCGCGACCACCCTGCGAGACCTCGGCGCGACGGGCACCGTGACCCTGCTCGGTGGTGAGTCGCGGGCCCCATACCAGCGCCCGCCGCTCTCGAAGGGCTACCTGCGGGGCACGCTCCCCGAGGACCGCCTCGCGCTGCGCACGCCGGAGTTCTACCGGACCAACGGCATCGACCTGATCAGTGGTGAATGGGTCGAGGGCATCCACCTCACCGATCCGGGCCGGGGCGCCGGCGAGGCCACCACCCGCAGTGGACGCACCCTGCGCTTCGATCGCCTCGCGCTCACCGTCGGCGGCGCCCCGCGTCGGCTCAACCTGCCGGGCCACGAGCTCGCGGGGATCCACTACCTGCGCGACGTCGACGACGCCGCCAGCCTGCGCGCCGACCTGGACGCGGCCGACCGGTTCGTCGTCGTGGGCGGCGGCTTCGTCGGCCTCGAGGCCGCCGCGGCGGCCACGGCGGCCGGCAAGGACGTCACCGTCGTCGAGACCGCGCCCCGCCTGCTGGAGCGCGCGGTCGCCCCCGTCATGTCCGACTTCGTCGCCGCGGCCCACCGTCGTCGTGGCACCACGATCCTGCTCAACTCCACCGTCAGCGGCTTTGCCGGGACGGGACGCGTCGACGCGGTCGAGTTGAGCGACGGTCGGGTGCTCCCCGCGGACGCCGTCGTCGTCGGCATCGGCCTCCTCCCCCACACCGCGCTCGCCGAGCAGCTGGGCCTCACCTGTGCGGGCGGGATCGTCGTCGACGAGTCCGCCAGGTCCAGCAACCCCACCGTCGTAGCGGCCGGGGACTGCACCGTCATCGCGCACCCCGACCACGGCTCGTTGCGGCTGGAGTCGGTCCAGAACGCGATCGCGCAGGCGAAGACGGCCGCCGCCACGCTGCTCGGCAGGGAGGCTCCCGACACCGGCACGCCGTGGTTCTGGTCCGACCAGGCCGATCTCAAGCTTCAGATGGCCGGCATCAACACCGGCTACGACGAGGTCGTCCTGCGCGGGGACCCGGCGAGCGAGCAGTTCTCCGCCCTCTACTACCGCGCCGGCCGCCTTCTCTCCATCGACGCCGTCAACGCCCCGCGCGACTACATGGCTGTCCGCAGGCTCCTCGACGGCGGCCGCAGCATTCCGGCCGAGGCAGCCGCGGACACCGCGGTGGCGCTCAAGGAATTCCTCCGCGCAACGGCCTAAGCGGCCGTCAGATGACGAAGCTCTCGAGGGTCTCCGGTGCGAACAGTTCCTCCGGGCTCAGCCGCCGCGGGGACAGGCCCTGGGCGTGGTGATAGCCGAGGAAGGTGTCGAGCACGCGTCGGTTGGCATCGAGGCCGTAGGACCAGAAGTCGTCACCGAGCAGCGCCCGGTCGGCCTCGGCGTGCTGGATCAGCCACGGCGACATGAAACGCAGCGCGGAAGCGTCGAGGAAGGCCTCGTTGGCCAGGTTCCTGGCCCGCGTGAACGCCTTCGTCAGCGACTGCGCGATCCAGCGGTGGGCCTCGTAAACGTCCCGGCGCAGCGCGACCACGTGCATGATCGGGAAGATCCGCGTCCGGGCGAAGTACTCCTTCTCCGCGGCCATCGGATCCGTGAACAGGCGCCGCACCCGGCCATCGCCGCGGTAGAACGAGGTCGGGATCCGCGGGCCGTAGAACGCGTCGATCTCGCCGGTGTGGAGCATGTCCGCGAGCGTGCGGTCCGGCGGGATGGCGGTGATGTCGAAGGCGGTGTTGATCGCGCCCTTCTCGATCCGCCCCGGGGTCTCCTGCCCGCCCGTCAGGTAGGTCACCGAGTCCACCGGCACCTCGTACTCGTCGGCGAGAATGCCGCGGATCCACACGTTGGCCGTGAGCTGGAACTCGGCGTTGCCCACCCGCTTGCCGCGCAGATCCGACGGCTGCTGGATGCCCGAGGAGTCGTTCACGAAGATGCCACCATGCCTGAACATCCGCGACGTGAAGACCGGCAGCGCCACGAACGGTCGCTCCTCGCGGCCGAGTGAGGCGGCGTACGTCGACAGCGACATCTCCGCGACGTCGAACTCGCGATGCCGCAGCATCCGGAAGAACGTCTCCTCGACCGGCAGCCTCAGGTAGGTGAGGTCGATCCCGTCCGGGCGGACCTCGCCTTCGAGCAGGGCTCGGGTGCGGTCGTAGTCGCCGCACGCGAGCGTGAGGGGAAGCCGCCGCGTCATGCGGTCTTCCTCAGGAAGTCGAGCACCCGCGCCGTGGACGCCTCCGGCGTCTGCTCGGCGACGGGAACGTCCCAGTATTCGTTGTGTGGCAGGCACTCCTGGAGGTAGCGCGCCGCCGAGCGGGTGTGGGAGGCGTCCTCGCCGGGCACGATGAGGGCCGGTATGTCGAGCAGCTGTAGGTCCTCCGGCTCCACGCCCGGCACGGTGTCGCGGTCGAACAGCAGGCGCGAGCTGCCGCTGACGATCGTGGCGTAGCGCGCGGGATCGGCGGCGGCGTACGCCGCCGCGAACGCGTCATCGCTCCGCAGCACCGCCGCCCACGGGCCGACCCGCGGGTCTTTGCTGAAGCCGGCGCCGGTCTCCCGGGCGAGGTCGACGACGGCGGTCAGGCCGTGGGTGAGGACGAAACCGAGGTGCTGGGTGAACCGCTCGTGCTGCTTGGCGCGGTAGGTGACGCCCCCCGCCGGGGAGAAGAGCACCATCGACCACACCCGTCCAGGGTGCGCGACCGCGAGCGCGGCGGCGGTCGAGCAGCCGACGCAGCCGCCCATCGTGTGGGTCTGCTCGACGCCGAGGTGGTCGAGCAGGGCGATCGCCTGGTCGACATACTTTTGCCACGAGAGTCGCTCGAGGCGACCGCCGGACTGGCCGGACTCGCGCCGGTCGAAGACGATGCAGGTGTAGTGCGGCGACAGGGCGTCGACGAAGCCGACCTGCCGGTAACGGCCGAACGACGTCCAGTTCTCGAGGCTGGCGTCGAAGCCGCCGGGGCTCAACATCAGCAACGCCGGCCCCTGACCGACCGCCTCGTAGCGGGTGTGAATGCCGTCGAGCTCGACGGTCGGCATGGTGCCTCCTACTGCTTGTCGACCGGGATGCCGCCGCGGATCTGACGGCCGGCGCGCACGTCGTCGATGCAGGCGGTCAGCGCGTCGTAGGCCACCCGCGCCACGTTGGCGTAGGTGTCGGGCTCCTCGTCGAGCCACTTGGCGGAATAGCCGATCGCGGCCGTGGCCATCCGGATCCGGCCGTCCAGCCAGGGCCCGCCACCAAAGCCGCCGAGCACAGGGATCGACACCGCCCGCACGACGGCGGGCCCGACCACCGGCCCGGAGTTGGTGAAGTTGAGCGCCACCGCGCCGGCGGACTCGAGCCGCTTCGCCTCGGAAACCAGCTCCCCCAGCATGTCGTCGGGGACCTGGACCGTGTGGGCGGCCGAGTATTCCACGCCGTATTTGAGCGCCGTCTGTGGCGTGATGCCGAACTGCGCGAACACCGGGATCCCGGCCCGCGTCACGGCCTCGACCGCCGCCGGGAAGTCGGCGGCGCCGTCGAGTTTCACCAGGTCGACGCCGGCCTCCTTGACGAGCCGGATCGCGGCCGGGACGGCCTCGCCCGCTTGGAGCGGGCCGAACGGGAAGTCGCAGCTGAGCAACGCGTCCGTGACGCCGCGGCGCACCGCCTTCGCGACGACGAGCAGCTCGTCGAAGGTGATCTCGAGCGGGTTCCGCTGCCCCCAGAGGTTGACCCCGACCGTGTCGCCGACCGACACGATGTCGGCGCCGGCCCGGTCGGCGATCCGAGCCATTTGGTAGTCCCACGCGACGATGCAGACGCTCTTCGCCCCGGACGCCTTCATCGCCTGGAGCTTCGGGACGGTCATCGTGCTCATGCCCGGGTCGCCCTCAGCAGCTCGGTGAGGTCGTCGGGCTCGGCGGGCACCAGCAGGATCCGGGCGTGCGGGCGCAACGCGACGAGCGCCTCGCTGGTGAGCTGGCCGGGCGTGACGACCAGGCCGGCCGTCATGATGCCGCGGACCTTGCAGGCGGCGCCGATGGTGGCGGCGGCCTCGGCGTTCTGACCGTTGGTCGAAACCATGACGACGGTGTTGCTGTCCTCCAGCTCCCCAGCCAGATCGACGGCGTCGCCGTCCATGGTGACCAGCTCGTGGCCCGGGTCGGTGGTCGAGTAGAACCGCGCCTGCCCCCACTCCTCCGCCGCCGCCGCGCGCACGATCGACTCGGCATCGGCGTCCAGCGCCACGACCCGCGTGTTTCGGGCCGCGGCGAGCGGATAGTCGATGCGGAACGCCGCCTCTTTCGCGGTGGTCGCGACAGCGCAGGCGCTGACGCCAGCGGGAACCGACAACTGTCTGGGCATCTTCCGCCGCCTCAAACCGTGGTCTGCGGGACACCCGGCTTGGCGATCATCGCCTCACCGATGCCCTCGACGAATGCCTGGTCGGCCGGCAGCACGATGGCGACCGAGCGGACCTTCTGGTCCTGGGGGCGGTTGCCGACCGGCTCGACACCCTCCTGGAGCGCCAACGCCGACTTGCGCAGCTTCTGGCGCGCTTTGATGATGCCGGCGTCGGTGGCGACCAGGCGCTCCTTGGTGCGGTCGACGATCGGACCCATCGACTCCTGGATCGAGGAGTCCTGAAGCGCGATGCCCCTGATGCCGGAGAAGGTCTCGCCGCGGCGCTGGGCCTCGCGGTCCATCAGGTAGTCGTTGTCCTTGTTGGCAACCGGCCGGTAGGCGGCGTCGTTCTCGCTGTGCACCCCCATGCCGGCCCGCATGGCCGCGACCTCGACGTCGGTGAGGTGGCGGGTCGGGTGGTAGTCGAAGCTGTAGGCCCAGCAGTGCTCGTCGTCGATCGGCACCCAGAAGTGGCCGTGCACGGGGTGGTCGCCGCGCGGGGGCACCATCGTGAAGTTCGGGAGAACCCACGGCGTGACCCGCCAGTAGTAGTGGTTCTCCTCAGCGTTGCGGCGCGCACCGATGAGCAGTCCGCCCTCGTAGTCGACGACCTCGAAGAAGGGCTTGAGGTCGCCCTTGTTGTATTGATTGCCCTTCGAGCCCTTGAACAGCGGGTCGCTGTCGAGGTTGCCGGAGTGCAGGAAACTCACGTGGCTGGAGTCGATGCCGCCCTCGAGCGCCTGTAGCCAGTTGCATTCCTGGAGGCGCTTGGAGGTGAACGCGTGGCCCTCGGGAACGGTGACGAACTCCCACTCGGGTAGCGGCGGTTGCTTCTCGGGGTCGCCGAGGTAGGCCCAGAGCACGTCGCCGAGCTTGACCATCGGGTAGGACTTCAGTTTCACGTTGGCACAGAAGTTGCTGGTCTCGGGCTCGCTCGGAACCTCGATGGCCTGGCCGGTGACGTCGTATTTCCAGCCGTGGTAGGGGCAGCGCAGGCCACCCTGCTCGTTGCGGGCGAACCAGAGTGAGACGCCACGGTGCGCGCAGAACTCGTCCATGAGCCCGTAGCGACCCTCG
Source organism: Asanoa ferruginea (assembly GCF_003387075.1). Taxonomy (NCBI): domain Bacteria; kingdom Bacillati; phylum Actinomycetota; class Actinomycetes; order Micromonosporales; family Micromonosporaceae; genus Asanoa; species Asanoa ferruginea. The sequence goes on along the minus strand of NZ_QUMQ01000001.1, from coordinate 6,180,742 downwards.
GAGTCACGGAACGCGATGAGCCGCTCGGAGAGGATCTTCGCCCGGACCGGCGGGCAGTCGTTCTCGGGGAGTTCTTCGGCCAGCAGCACCGGCTGCCAGTAGCGGCGGAACAACTCTCCCATGGGAGTGCCGGGGCCTGTCTGCGTCAGCAGTTCATTGATCTCGGTGCGCAGCATCTATTTCCTTCCAAGGACCCGTCTCGAAGCCATCAACACCCGGCCATCGCATGGATGGCATTTGCGGACTAATGGCCTAACCATCATGCCCTCGCCCATTTGGTTCGTCAACCGCCGCCGGCGTGACCTTGACAGCGGCCAGATAGTCGAGGACCTCGGCCAGGGGTACGACATCCGCGTACTTCTGATCCATGTCGAAGAGGTTGATGGCCCGCGGCGCCTCGTGCCGGTCGTAGACGCACTCCTCGACGACGATCATGTTGAGCCGGTAGGAGCACCCGTCGACGACGGTCGCACGGACGCAGCCGCTCACCGACTCGCCCGCGACGATGAGGGTGTCGATGCCCAGGTTGTTGAGCTGCATGAGCAGGGGCGTCCCGAGGAAGGCGCTCGGGGTCGTCTTGCGGAGCACCACCTCGCCGGGCAGCGGGGCGGCCTCGTCGACGATGTCGTAGCGGCGGCTGTAGCGTTCCGCCGCCGCCACCGGGTCGCCCTCGCCGAGCGTCGTGCCGCGCTTGCCGCGTCGTGACGACCATCCCGGGACGCCGGAGTCTTCCTCGCGAAGCCCGGTGATGTGGATGATCGGCACCCCGGCAGCGCGGGCGCCGGCGAAGAGCACCTTGATGTTGTCCAGCGCCGCCCAGCCGGCCAGTCCGGTCGCGCCCGGCCACTTCTTGACGGCCTCCATGAGCGGGAGCCGCTCGTCGCCGACGACACCGCGGTAGTTGTCGATCGAGATGACGGCGGCGCGATTCCCGTAGCCGTAGCGGCGCTTCGGCTTGCTCGCCGCAATATGCGCTCTGTCCTGCTCCGACAAGAACTGGTCCCACACCCGCGCCATGATCGTTCCTCTCGAGCTCACGGCTTCCCGGACAGTTGCTTCTGCGCCTCCGCCTCCACCGCCGCCTCCTCCCGGTGGCGGCGAACGCCAGCCAGCGTGGCAAGGGGCGAGTACTTCGGCGCCCAGTAGGCGAATGCGAGGGCGGCCAGGACGCCGAACGAGCCGACCGAGACGATGCCCAGACTCAGGGCCGCGGCCGCGGTCACGGCGGACACGGCGACGGGACCGAAGGCATTGCCCGCGTCGGCCATGAGTCGCCACACGGACAGGAACCGCACCTTGCCCTCCGCCGGAGCGACGTCGGCACCCAGCGTCATGCCGATGCCCGCCGTGAGCCCGTTGCCGGCACTGAGCACCATCGCGACGACGACGAACCACAGCGTGTTCTGCGTGAGGGGCAGCAACATGACGCCGATGCCGTTGAGCGCGTTCCCGGGAACCGCGATGGCGAGCCGCCCGAACCTGTCCATGATCTTGCCCGCTGGATAGAACAGGGACATGTCGACGGCACTCGCGATGCCGAAGATGAGGCTCGTCTGGGCCGCGTTCAGCCCGAGATGGTTGGCCCACAGCGGAAGCACGATCTGGCGTGAGGCCCGCACCGCCGTCATGAAGAAGATTCCCCAGCCCAACGTCGCCACGACCCGCCAGTGGCTGCGGAAGATGTCGCGCAGGCCGACCGTCACGACCGCGACGCCCTGTGCCTTCGCCCGCCGAGCACCCGAATCGGCACCCGGCAGATCGGGCACCACCAACAGGACGACCATGGTGATGACGGTCGCGGCGACAGCGACCCAGTACGCCGCGCGCAGATCGAAGAGGGCGATGGCCGCCGCACCGGCGAACGGGCCGGCGAAGCTGCCGATCCGGTTGGAACCACCGAGGCTTGACATGGCCCGGGCTCGCAGCAACGGCGGCACGTTCTGGGCGATGTATGCCTGCCGGGCCAGTGCGAAGGTCGCGTTGGTCATTCCGACGACGAAGATGGCGACTTCGAGGAGGATGACGGACCGCACGAGCGGGGCGGCGATGAGGGCGGCGAGTGCCACGGTGGAGCTGTAGAGCATCGCGCGCCGCTCGCCGACCTGCTGGGCGAACCATCCCGAAGGCAGTTCGCCGACGAGCAGCCCGATGCCGAGCAGCGACACCGTGAACGCCGCGCGGCCGGGACTCGCACCAAGGTTGATGGCCGTGAGAACGAGCACCGGCGCGATCGCCCCGCCGGAGAGCCCGAAGGTCACCGACGGCAGGAAGGCCGTCGGGATGAGCGAACGGAGCGTGACGGGCGTGGCCACCGTCGAGGGATCAGACATGGCCGTGTCCAAACGCGAGGGACTTGATCGTGATCGGGACGTTGCCCGAGATCGGCCGGGGGCGACCGAGATCCACGTGGTCGAAGGCGCGCAACTGGATCCCGTCGAGCACCACGAGCGAGGCACCGACGCCCAGCTCGTCGACGAGGATCCGGCCCACGGTCATCGCGATGTCGCCATCCACCAGCAGGTAGACGGTGCGGCCGGCGACGGCACGGTCTCCCAGCCCGACGACCACGGCGCGGGCCAGCGCCGCGATGCGGCGGTAGCGTGGTTCCCCGCGCCACGTGAACGCGAGGACGGCCTCGCGGTCGGGGTCGGCCAGGTCGCGGGTCTCGAATGCGCACCGGATGCTCGCGGCGAGGGCCGCCTCGTCGAGCTCGGCGGCGGGCACGTGTGCGACCGGCAGATTCCGCCTGGGCAGGCTGGCGTCCGGATCGCTGACATACCCGGTGAGGCCGGAGAGCTGCACGGTGTGTTCCGACGCGCCCACGACGGTCGCCCGGATCGCCTCCTCCCCGACGCGCAACGGCCCCGGGAACACTCCCTCGTCGAAGCGCCGCTTCAACCCCGCGGCCAACGAGGGGCCGAGGTCGCCGAACTCGCGCGTCTCGCGGCCGTGCAGATAGGCCGAGACACCACCCGAGACGACGACCCCGTCGACACGCGCCGGGACGGCGAGCGGTGGGGTGAGGAACAGGTCCGGCCGTCCCCCGACGGCGTCCGCCAGCTCCTGCGCCAGGTGCTCGCCGACCGCGGCGAGATCAGCCGGCGCCACCGCGGCACCGAGCGCCCAGTCGAAGCCCGCCGCGGCGGCATGGCGCACGCCACCCGGCTCGAGCCGGATGAGCCGCCCGTCACCATCGACGGCGACGAGCCGCCCACCGACGAGGAAGGCCGCGGTGCCGACGACCCGGCCGGCGTCGACGAGCGTCAGCTTCGTCGTGCCGCCGCCGATGTCGATGTTGAGGATGACGCTGCCCTCGTCATGTGACTGGCGCACCGCTCCCGAGCCGTAGGCCGCGAGCAGGGCCTCCATGTGATGGCCGGCGGTGGCGCAGACCAGTTGGCCGGCCCGCCGCGCGACCACCTGGGCGATCGCCTCGGAGTTCGCCCGCCGCAACGCCTCACCGGTGAGGATGACGGCGCCCGTGTCGATGTCGTCGGCCGTCCAGCCCGAACCGGCATAGGCGGCGTCCAGCATCTCGCCGAGAGCAAGGGCATCGATCAGATCGCCATCCACGTACGGCGTCAGGCGAACGCCGCCGTCGAACACGAGCTCGCGGCTGACCACGACGTACCTGCTCGTGAGGTCGGCCGAGTGCCGTTTGAGGTGGAGCCGCGAGAAGGCGATCTGCGTCGTCGCCGAACCGACGTCGACGCCGACGCTGTTCAGGATGACGTTGTCGACCGCCCACATCGCGTAGTCGTCGGGCTCCCCGTCGAAGTGCTCGTCGTCCACCACGCCCGTCACGACTTGGGCGGGAGGTCGGGCAGCTCGGCCTCGTAGGCGGAGTCCATCTGTGGCACCAGGCCGTTCTTGGCGAGCGCGGCGGCGAAGGTATCGCGGACCACGGGCGCCTCGTCGACGTAGTCGATCTGGTCGCCGCCGATGCGCTGGCTGATCCAGGCCTTCGGCACACCCTGCGCGTTGCGGATCGAGACACCCTCGTGCTTGAACGCGAGGTAGCGAGCGGGCTCCGTCCCGGTGTTGAAGTGCTGGTGGTACCACATGTTCGGCGGAACGATCAGGCTGCCGGGCTGCCAGTCGTAGCGGTGCGGTTCCTCGCCCTCGGGCCACATGAGGCTGAAGCCCTCACCCGACAGGATGATGACGTGCGCGCCCGGGCCGTGCCGGTGACCCTTCTTGTAGGTCGCGGTCGGGAACTGCGAGATGTGGCTGTTCATCGACCCGCGGGCCATCGAGAAACGGATGTGCCCGCCACCCGCGCCGCGCTCCTTGGCCGAGATCAACTGGAGGTTGACAGCGTCGGCGACGAAGTTGGTCTTGAGCAGAAGGCCGTCGACCTCGTCCTTGTCGGCGAAATAGTCCGGCTCGCCGGCGAACTTCGCCGTGAAGTCATAAGGGGTGTTGAAAACGAACTCCGCGTCGTCGTAGAGGTTGACGATGGGCGGCGCGTTCGTCGATGAGACGAAGCGGGCCACCGCGCTGCCCGAGCCGTTGAAGTGCTGGTGCCACGTGTTGAGCGGGATCGCGAACATCGACCCCGGGCCCCACTCGAAGGTGACCTTCTGTCCCGCGTCGTTCCACACCGAGGTGGAACCGTTGCCCGAGAGGATGAGGATCATCTCCTCGAAGAGCTGGCGCTGCGGGTTGAGCTCGCCGCCGGTCGGGATCTCGCAGACGTAGCAGTCGTTGGAGGTGCGCGACGCCTCGTGGTTGATGTAGACCCCGCGCCCGCCGCGGCGGGCCCACGGCTTGAGCTCCACCTCGTTGAGGTCGGGAACCCAGTGGGCGCCGATGATGTCGAGCCCTTCTGCCGCGACCCAGCGTACGTAAGGCGAGGACTTCTCGGTCTTGAACTTGCTTGCCAGTTCGTCGGAGACGGTGGCATCTTTTTCGGCCACAGTGGACCTCCTTGGTTGTCGCAGTATTGGGTCGCTACGCCGATGCCGGTTCGAAGTAGTGCACGGCGTCGTAACCGAGGTGCTTGAACAGGCGATTCTGCGACGAGATCATGCGAAGCGGCGTGCCGTCGGCCGCGAAATGCTGTGCGATGGTGTTCTGGGGGATGTAAAGCGTGTCACCCTTGTTGAAGTCGTAGCGCTTGGGCTCGAGGGCGATGCGGGCGTAATACTTCTCCGCGATCTCGGCCTGCACTTCCCAGTGCAGCGAATAGCCGCTGCCGGACTTGATATACATGACCTCGTCGGCCATCTTCCAGTATTTGCCCGACCGGCCGCCGGCGGGAATGTCGAGCTCGTAGACGTCGACGCTCCACTGCCGGTGGTTGTTCTGTGCGATGGAGTTGATGGTGCGCACCCGGCCGAGCGGGGTGTTCTCCCAGGTGGTGTCCTCGACGCTGACGACCTTCTTGCGATCGACCGAGCCCGGCGTCCAGATCCGGCCCCACTCCTCGCGCTCGCCGAACTCGTCGGGCCGATCGATCGGACCCGGGCGGCCCTGCTGGATCAGGCCCATGAACATCCACGTGGACTTCGCCTTCATGACGAGACAGAGGGCCTTCTCGTCATAGGGGTTGTTGTGCTGGTGGAACGAATCGGGGTGGACGAAGACGAGGTCGTCGGTCTTCCAGTCGTAACGGATGCCGTCGTGCATCTCGAAGCCGCGGCCGTCGAGAATGTAGAAGCACGCCTCGTTCTGGTGCCCGTGACCGTTCGCGCGGCTCCGCGGGGCGAGCTCGACGAAGTGGATCTGGAGCGTCTGGGTGAGGAACTGGTCATCGCCAGGCCCGATGCGCCACCAACCGCGCCCCTTCGAGGATGCCCGCTCCTCGGCCGTGCCCGAGTGCCCGACCGAGCCGTCGTCGACGACGACCGACTCGTCGCGCACCCGGGGCGCCGCGAGCTGCGCCTGCCGGATGTGGTCGAGGCCGTAGGACTCCGAGTACATGCCACGAACGAAGGTGCGTTCTGCCTTCTCCATATGCGATCTCCTTCATTGATAGGTGGGTCGTGTCTAGACGGGTACCGGCTGCACCCTCTGCGGGCCGTCGTACACCCGGACGGCGTTGCGGTGCAGGAGGAACGATCCCGAGAAGACGAGCGTGACGAGACCACCGACCGCCATGCCGCCGGCGGGCCCGAAGGCGGACGCGAGCGTCCCGACGACGATCTGCCCGAACGACGGGCCACCACCGGAGGCGACCTGGTAGAGCGAGGTCACCCGGCCGCGTAGTTCGTCCGGGGTATCGAGTTGCACCGCCGACTGCCGGATCACCGTCGCGAGCGCGTCCGTCCAGCCAACCGCCAGGGCCGCCACGACCGTGAACACGAGGATCGACGACAACCCGAGGCCGATGCACGCCACGCCGTACGCCATCGTCGAGTACAGGACGATGAGGCCTTGCCGGCCCCCGCTGCGCACCACCCGGAACACGGTCCAGGTCGCCAACAACGCACCGGCACTCGGCAGGGACGAGAGGATGCCGTAGCCGAACTCACCGACATGGAGAACGGTCGTCGCGAGGGCGGGCAGGACCACCCGGTAGGCACCGAAGAGCTGGGCGGACAGGTCCAGCGCGATGAACTGGAGGATGAGTGGACGCTTGGCTACATACTTGGCGCCCTCGACGAGATCGGCGGCGAATGTTGCCGCCTTCTTGCCTCCCGGCAGCGGCTTGACGCGGATGAAGCCCACGAGCACGACGAGCACCGCATAGGACAACGTGTCGAAGACGTAGACCCAGCCGACACCGGCCACCGACATGATGAGACCGCCGAACGCCGGGCCGACGAGGATCGCCAGCTCGCGTGACGGGTTGACGATGGCGATCGCCTCGGGCAGTTGCTCGGGCCGCACCAGGGCCGGGATGAGCGCCGTACGCGCCGGCCGGTCGAACGACGATGACGCCGTGACGAACAGGACCGCGACGAGGATCTGCCATACCTGGATGTTCCCGAGGAAGGTGAACACCGCGAGGAACAGCGCGCCCAGCAGCGATACCGACTGGCTGGCCTGCAAGAGTCGACGCCGGTCGATGCGGTCCGCAAGCACGCCACCGATGGGGTTGAGGACCACGGTGCCGATACCCTGGGCCACGCCGACGAGCCCGGTAACCGAGATCGAACCGCTGATCTGGTAGACCTGGTAGAGCACCGCGGCCTGGGTGGCACGGGTGCCCAGGTTCGACACCACCGTGCCTATCCAGAAAAACGAGAAATCCCGGTTGCGCAGCAACTGGCCCAGCGCGCTCAGAGCAGCCCCACTTCCCGGTAGTAGCGCTCGGCGCCGGCGTGCAGCGGGAGTGGGTCGCCCATCGTCACGCTGGAAGGCTCCCAGGCCATCTGGACGGCCTGGCCGAAGAACGTGCCACGGTTGGTGTCGTAGAGCTTCGTGAGGTCGTAGACGAACTGCTCGTCGGTCGACTCGGGCAGGTAGATGAGCAGGTCGCTGATCCGGTCGAGGGCCTTGACCCAACGGTCCACGCCGCGCAGGAAGTGGAACGGAACCTCGCCCGGCGTGCCGTGACCGTCGGCGGTCAGCTTCGCGAGCAACTCGTCGTCGAGGTCGAGGAACCTCAGGTTCATCAGCTCCGTCGCGGCCGACCAGTGCCGGGTCACCATGCTGCGTCCCATGTAGAGGTTGCCGATGATGACGTCGAAGTCGGTGGAGCGGTAGTCGTTGCCACCGATCTCGCGAACCGTGCCGCCCTTCGCCTCGATCTCTTCCTTCGTGAGGTGGTAGTACTTCAGCACCTCGTTGGGCACGACGGAGGCGATGGATCTGAGGTTGTGGGTGACGAGCCGGATCGGGTAGTCGGACTCCCCGATCTCCTTGAGGCTGGTGAACCCGAGCTCCCAGCGAGCCGCCGCGGTCAGCCAGGACGGGCGGCGCACCCGACCGACGGAGCGCAGCGGGACGAACGTCTCACCCTGGAAGAGGTGCTCGCCACGAACGGCCCAGCCGAGGGTCTGCGGGACGGTGGCGCCGAAATCCGCCTTGCCGCCGCCGACATACCGGGGGTTGTTCGTCGATCCGGACTCGCTGAGCACCTCGACCTGGTAGCCCAGCGGCTCCAGCAGGCGACGGGTGATGTGGCCGATGATCCACCACGGCTCGCCGACGCCACTGCCGGCAAACTTCAACTCTTTCGCCATCGCCATGACCTGCCCCTACCCATCTGTCCGCCGGTGTTCCTGAGCCTCGAACAACGTACACGCGCAATGGTTTGTTGGTCTATCCTTTTGCCCTCGGTCTACAGACGCCCGGCCTCTTCGTAGTAGCGCCGGGCACCCGCGTGCAGTTCCAGCGGAGCGGTCGACGTCACGGCCGCCGGGTCCCACACCATGTGAACCGCCTGGTTGAAGAACACCTCGCGGTTGGTGTCGTAGAGCTTCGTGAGGTCGTAGACGAACTGCTCGTCCGCCGACTCCGGCAGGTAGATGATGATGTCGAGATTGCGCTGCAACACCTTGACGCGTCGGTCGACCCCGCGCAGGAAATGGAACGGGATCTCACCGCGGGTGCCCTCGCCGCGTGCCTCGAACTGGTCGAGCAACTCGTCGTCGAAATCGAAGAAGCGCAGGTTCTCGTGCTCCGACGCGGTGTACCAGTGCTTCGTGACCGCCGTGCGTCCCATGTAGAGGTTCGCGATGATGACGTCCGCGTCGCCGGCCCGGAAGTCACCCTTGCCGATCTCCTTGACGGTGCCGCCGCGCGCCTCCACCTCGTCCTTGGTCAGGTGGTAGTACTTCAGCAGCTCGTTGGGAACAACCCCGGCGATCGACGACAGGTCGTGGGTCTGGACCCGCACCGGATAGTTCGACTCCCCGATCTCCTTCAGGCTCGTGAAGCCCAGCTCCCAGCGTGCCGCGGCGGCAAGCCAGGCCGGACGCACCAGGCGGCCGACCGCGCGCAGCGGCGCGATGTCGTCGTCCTTGAAAAGGTGCTCCCGGCGGGTCGCCCAGCCCAACGTCTGGACGACACACGCACCGACATCGGCCTTGCCACCGCCGACATACCGGGGGTTGTTGGTGGACCCGGACTTGCTGAGCACCTCGACCTCGTAGCCGAGCGGCTCGAGCAGGCGCCGGGTGACGTCGCCGACCACCCACCACGGCTCGCCGACGCCGCTACCGGCAAATATCAGACTCTTAGACATCAGTGTCCCTTCGATTCGGTTAGAGGATTCCGACTTCGCGGTAGTAGCGCTCCGCACCGGGATGCAGGTCCAGCGGCGGGTTCGTCCTGGCGACCCGACCCGGGTCCCATGCCATGTGGAGGGATTGGTTGAAGAACATTCCGCGGTTGGTGTCGTAGAGCTTCGTGAGGTCGTGGACGAAGTCCTCGTCGAGGTCCGCCGGGCAGTAGATGATGAGCCCGAACTCCCGCTCCAGCGCCTTGACCGGGCGGTCGATGCCGCGCAGGAAGTGGAACGGAATCTCACCCGGTTTGCCGTTGCCCTCGGCGACGTATTGCGCGAGCAGTCCGTCGTCGATGTCGAAGAAGCGCAGGTTCAGGTGCTCGGAAGCGGTCATCCAGTGCTTCGTCACGGCGGTGCGGCCCAGGTAGAGGTTGGCGACGATCAGGTCGACGTCGCCGGCGCGCAGGTCGCCGCCCTTGCCGAAGTTGCGGACCGTGCCACCCCGCGCCTCGATCGCTTCCTTCGTCAGGCCGTGGTAGGCGAGGTACTCGCGGTGCAGCAGGCTGCCGATGGAGTCCCAGGCGTGCGTCTCGACCCGCACCGGGTAATCGGATGCGGCGAGTTCGGCCATGCTGGTGAAGCCGAGCTCGTGGCGCGCGGCCACACCGAGCCACGCGGGCCGGGACAGCCGCGCGATGGCCCGCAGCGGCACGAACTCCTCACCCGTGAAGTTGTGCTCACCCTTGACCGCCCAGCCGACGATCTGTTCCACGACGACACCGAAGTCGGCCTTGCCGCGCCCGACGAACCGTGGGTTCTCGTCGGCCGCCGACTGCGTCAGCACCTCGACCGAGTAACCCTCCGGCTCGAGCAGGCGCCTCGTGATGTCGCCGATGATCCACCAGGGCTCACCAACGGTGCTGCCTGCCCATTTCAGGTCCCTTTTCACAACTCTCCTTCTGACGGTGCTGACTGCGAGTTCGACGCCTCCGGGGCCTGGAGCAGGCCGGCCTCCCGGTAGTAGCGCTCGGCGCCCGGGTGCAGTTGGAGCGGGCCGGTGTGCACGGCTCGTGCCGGGTCCCAGGCCATGTGGAAGGACTGGTTGAAGAAGATGCCCCGGTTGGTGTCGTAGAGCCTCGTCAAGGTGTGCACGAAGTCCTCGTCGGCGTCGGCCGGGCAGTAGATGAGCAGGTCGATGGCCTGCTGGAGGGCCTTGATCGGGCGATCCACCCCGCGCAGGAGGTGGAAGGGGATCTCCCCGGGCTGGCCATGTCCGTTCGCCGTCAACTGGGCGAGGATGTCGTCGCCCAACTCCAGGAACCGCATGTTCTGGTGCTCGGTCGCGGTGAACCAGCTCTGGGTCACCGCGGTGCGACCCAGGTAGAGGTTGCCGATGATGAAGTCGGCGTCGCCCGCCCGGTAGTCGCCCCTGCCGATGACCCGGGTGGTGCCGCCCTTCGCCGCGATCTCGTCGGGCGTGAGGTGGTAGTGGGTGAGCACCTCCATCGGGAGGACGGCGGCGATCGTGTCCAGTGCGTGCGTCTCCAGGCGCAACGGATAGCCGGAGGCGGCGACCTCTTCGATGGTCGTGAAACCCAGTTCGGCGCGCACCGCGATGCCCAGCCAGGCGGGGCGAACCAGCCGCCCGATGGCGCGCATCGGCGCGAAGGTCTCGCCCTGGTAGAGATGCTCACCGTTGACGGCCCAGCGGATCGTCGGAATGACCGACGCGCCGAGCTCGGCCTTGCCGCCGCCGACGTAGCGCGGGTTCTTCGTCGAGCCGGACTCGGAGAGCACCTCGACCTGGTAGCCGAGCGGTTCCAGCAGTTGCCGGGTGACGTCACCGACGACCCACCAGGGTTCGCCGACCGAACTGCCCGCGAATCTAATCCTTGGCATTGAGGAAGAATCCCTCCTGGACGGCCTGGTTCCACTGTCGACAGACGGCGGGCAGAATGCCTTGCGGCAGGTTCGGCTCGGCACCCCAGAGCTGGTGTACGCCGGCCTGGAAGTGTGTGAGGGCGGTGCGAGGGGCCGGGTTCATCGCCGCGAACGCCGGCAGGACGACCTCCTCGTACACCTCCTTGCTGTGGTCCCGGCTGTTCTTGGAGATGCCGAACAACGTGTTCGGCACCCGCTTGACCCCGGGACCCGTCAGCTCACGCGCGAGGCCCAGGTAGTGCTGGACCAGGTCGTCCGTCTCGGTCTCCGACAAGCCCAGCCGCTCCGCCGTCACCTGCGCCGCCTGGGTTAGCGCCGGCTGGATGTCTTCGGTGATGACGTACTCGCATTTGAAGAGCGGCCGCGCCAGCAGCTTGTCCCACTTCTCGAAGATCTCCTCCATGAGGGAGGGCAGCCGCATGAGCGCCGCGGGCCCTTCCTTGCCCAGTGCCTCTGGGCCCGCATACCTGGCCAGGTCGCGCCACGAGCGGATGTTGACCTCGTAGAACGGGTCGGCGCGCTTCGTGTGGTTCGCCGCGGTCTTGACTCGCTCGTAGCCCTCGACCTTGCCCAGCGCGCCGCCCCACGCCTGTAGGCGCTCGGCGATGTAGCCGAAGGGAGAGTTCTCCGTGGCGAGGATTCCCTCGATGTTGGGCACCCGCTGGGACAACATGCACACCTGCGGGCCACCCGTCGAGTGGCCCTGCACGTAGATCGAGTATTCGTCCACCGGGAAGTGCCGGCGCATCGCCTCGACGAAACCCGCCTCCATGACGAGTGGCCACGCCGCCATCCGGTACCAGAACGTGGTGCCCGGCTTGGCGTGGACGAGGGTGCGCGTCCCGTACCGGGCTGCCTTCGACGTGTCCTGGACAACCTCGTACTGGTCCGGGGTGATGAACTCGTCCTTGAGCCAGATCGGGGTGCGGACCGTGCCGTCCGGGTTCATCGTGTCCCCGGGCCAGTTGCGGCTCGGATCCTGGAGGTAGAGCCGGCCCGGGAACGTCCCGCACACCACCCGCCAGCCGAACTTCGAGGAGAGCATCGTCGCGAACGGGATCATCTGCCGCCAGTCGTCCTGACCGCCGTGCAGGAGGAACGCGCCGATCTTCTTTCCGTCCGCGCCCACCGCGATCGCGGCCGGGTCAGCGGGTTCGTAGACCCGGACGCCGATATCCCATTGCAGGCCCGCGACCTCGATGCGGAACACGTCCTCCGTGTCCGTGATCTCGATCGTCGGAAGCGCGGCGACCTCCGCGGTCGCCTGCACGCATTCGTCCGTGCTCATCACCCGTGCGGGCTCCCAGTGGCCGGTCATCGGCGCCCTTCCCGGACGAAGAATCCTTGGGTGATGGCCTGATCCCACTGTTGGACCACGGCGGGCAATATTCCCTGCGGAAGGTTGGGCTCGGACCGCCACAACATGTGGGTTCCGGCCTGGAAGTGCTGCAGTCCGACCCGGGGCGCCGGATTCATCGCGGCGAAGTGCGGCAGGGTGATCTGCTCGAACGCCTCGGGGCTCGCGTCCCGGCTGTGCCGCGCGATCCCGAACAGCGTGTGCGGCATCGGCTTGACCCCGGTGCCGGATAACTCCCGCGTGAAGCCGAGGTAGTGCTCGACCAGGTGCTGGGTCTCGGCATGGGAGAGGCCCAACCGCTCCGCGGTCACCTGCGCGCCCTGCGTCAGCGACGCCACGATGTTGTGCGTCACCGGGTATTCACACTTGAAAAGTGGCCGCACCAGTTGCCTGTCCCAGCCGTCGAGCACTTCCTCCATGAGGGAGGGCAGGCGCATCAGGGCCGCCGGACCTTCCTTGCCCAGGGCCTCGGGACCGTAGTAGCGGGCGATGTCGCGCCAGGAGCGCAGATACACCTCGTAGAACGGGTCGACGCGCCCCTCATAGCTGGCGGTCTCGGTGAAGAGGTCGTAGCCCTCGACCTTGCCGAGCGACCCGCTCCACATCTGCATCCGCTCGGTGATGACCCCGAACATCGAGTTCTCGGCGGCGAGCAGACCCGCACAGTTCGGCACCCGCTGGGCGAGCATCATGGTCATCGCGCCGCCGGTCGAGTGTCCCTGCATATACACGGAGAACTCGTCGACGGGGAAATGCCGGCGCATCGCCTCGACCATGCCCGCTTCCATGGCCAGCGGCGACGCCGCCATCCGGAACCAGAAATTGGTCCCAGGCTTGGCGTGGACCACCGTTCGCGTCCCGTACCGGGCCTTGAGCCGGGTGTCCTTGACCACGTCGTACTGGTCCGGGGTGATCAGCTCGTCGGTCAACCAGATCGGCGTGCGGACCGTGCCGTCGGGGTTGATGGTGTCGCCCGGCCAGTCGCGGCTCGGATCCTGCAGATACAAGCGGCCCGGGAAGGTGCCGGTCACCACCTTGTAGCCGAACTTCGCGGCGAGCATCGTCGCGAACGGAAGCATCTGGCGCCAGTCGTCCTGGCCGCCGTGCAGCAGGAACACGCCGATCTTCCTGCCGTCCGCGCCCACCGCCGTCGAGCCACCCACCGGCTCGTGCACATGGACGCCGATGTCCCATCGCATCCCGGCCTCATCGATGCGGAACACGTCCTCCGTGTCCGTGATGTCACGCGTCGGCAGTGCCGCGACATCCGCGGACGCCCGCACACACTCCTCGACGCTCACCACCCGCGCGGGCTCCCAACGACCGGTCATGCTTGCGGGAGCACGGTCTTCGGGCCGGCGAAGTGGCAGGCCGCGGAATGGTCGGTGCCGTCGAGGTCGCGCAGCGCGGGAGACTCCTTCGAACAGATCTCCTCGGCCCGGAAACAGCGGGGATGGAAATGACATCCCGACGGTGGATTGCTCGGGCTCGCGGCGTCGCCGCGCAGCACGATGCGGTTCGACATCCCGCGCTGTTTCGGGTTCTCGATCGGCACGGCCGACAGGAGCGCCTGCGTGTAGGGGTGGGACGGGTTGTCGAAGATCTCTGCCAACGGCCCGGTCTCGACGATCCGGCCCAGGTAGATGATGGCCACCCGGTCGCACATCTGCCGCACGACCGACAGGTCGTGGGAGATGAAGAGGTAGGCGAGCCCCAGCTCCTGCTGGATGTCCTTGAGCAGGTTGACGATCTGGGCCTGTAACGAGACGTCGAGCGCGGAGACCGGCTCATCGAGAATGAGCAACTGAGGGTTGAGCGCCAGGGCCCGTGCGATGCCGACCCGCTGGCGCTGCCCGCCGGACAGCGCGTGCGGGTAGCGATCGCCATGACTGGTCTCGAGCCCGACAAGGCTGAGCAACTCGTTCACTCGCGCGACCCTGGAGGCGCGATCCCCGACGCCGGCGACAACCATCGGCTCCGCGATGATGGAACGCACCGTCATTCGAGGGTCGAGGGACGAGTACGGGTCCTGGAAGACGATCTGGAACTGGCGCCGGAACTTGCGGAACTCGCGTTCGGAGACGTCCTGCACCGGCCGGCCGTCGAAAACGACGCGACCGCCCGTGGGGCGCTCGAGCCGCATGATCGCTCGTCCGGTCGTCGTCTTGCCGGAACCGGATTCTCCGACGAGCCCCAGGGTCTCGCCCAGCGCCAGCGTGAGGTCGACACCGTCCACCGCCTTGATGGTGGAGCGGCGCTGCCCGAAGAAGCCCGCACGAACCGGGAAATGGACCTCCAGGCCCTCCGTCTTCAGCAGCGGCTGCGTCTCTACCGCACTCATGACTGCGCTCCCCGCAATTCGTCGCTGAAATGACAGGCGGTCCAGCGGCCGCCGACGTCGATGAGCTCTGGAGTCTCCGTGCTGCACCGCTCCCGCCCGTTGGCGATGGAGCACCGGGGATGGAAGGAACAGCCGGTGGGCAGGTGGGTGATGTTCGGCGGATTGCCGGGAATCGAGTTGAGTCGCTCGACCCGCTCGCTGACCCGCAGCGCGCTGCCCAGCAGACCCTTGGTGTAGGGGTGGCGGGGATCGTCGAACAGCTCGGTCACCGTGCCCGCCTCGACGACGCGACCGGCGTACATGACCATGACCCGGTCGGCCATCTCCGCGATGACGCCGAGGTCGTGCGTGATGAGGATGACCGCGGCGTCCGTCTCGTCCTTCGCCTTGCGCAGCACGTCGAGGACCTGGGCCTGAATCGTCACGTCGAGCGCCGTCGTCGGCTCGTCGGCGATCAGCACCCGGGGCGAGTTCGCGATCGCCATCGCGATCATCACGCGCTGGCGCATACCACCCGAGAACTGATGCGGATACTGCTTGACCCGCTGCTCCGGGTCGGCGACACCGACGATCCGCAGCAACTCGACGACGCGCTCCTTGCGCGCCGCTTTGTTGAGCTCCGGGCTGTGGAGCTTGAGGGTCTCCTCGAGCTGATGCCCGATGCGCTGCACCGGGTTGAGCGAGGACATAGGGTCCTGGAAGACCATCGCGATCGGGCCACCGCGGATCTTGCGGCGTTCCTCGGCGGACATCTTCAGTAGGTCTTTGCCGTCGAACCGGACCTGCCCCGACGTCACGCGGCCGGGGGTCAACCCGAGCATCGACATCATGGAGACCGACTTCCCGGAGCCGGACTCGCCGACCACACCGAGCGTCTCGCCCGGGTAGAGCCCGAAGGCCACATCGGTGACGGCCGGCAGCGTGGCATCGAGCCCGACGAAGACGACGGAGAGCTTCTCGACCTCGAGCAGCGGGTCGTCGGATCGCCCGGGAACCCTGGTCAGGCTATTCGCGGCAATAGTCATGACACCTTTTCCTCAGCGATCTGTGGAGCATCCAGATGCTCCGCCAGGAACTTGACGATCCGTTCGCCCTGATCGCGCATGGTCTCGCGATACCGCAGCAGCGAGTGATCGTCGTCGGGGTACTCGACGTAGTCGACCAGGTCGCCCTTTCCGAGCTCCTTCATCCGAGCGACCCAGCGCCGCGACTCGTTGAGCGGCACCGACCCATCCCGGCGGGCGCTCAGCAGCAACTGCGGAACGGTGACGTGCTCGACGAAATTCAGCGGCGAGCGCTCCTCGTAACGGTCGGGAATCTCGGTGTACGAGCCGCCCATCTCTTCCCGGGCCCGCTGCGGGTCGCGCGTCGCGGTCGCGTATCGCGCCTGGCCGGTGAACCGATCCATCGCGATCCACTTCCACGCCGAGACAGGCGCCCGGATCACCTGTGCGTCGAACACCTGCGGGGCGCGCGTGGCGATCAGGAAGCTCATGTAGCCACCACCGCTGCCGCCCCACGTCGCCTTCCGGTGGACGTCGACGTAGGGCAACTCGGCGATGAGGTCGAGCACGCCCATGACGTCGGAGAACTCGACCCCGCCCCAATCACCGTCGTGGAGATCGTGGAAGGCCGCGCCGAGCCCCTTGGTGCCGCGCGGGTTGGGCGCGACGAGGACGACGCCACGGCTGATGACCCACTGCCACAGGGCGTTCATCGTGTGCGTCCAGCAGCCGGGGTGGCCGTGGAGGGCGACGACGACCGGATACTTCTTCGCCGGGTCGAAGTTCGCCGGCTTGAAGACGAGCGTCCGGATCGGCAGGCTGTCCTCCGCCGGATACCAGGCCTCCTCGGCGACGGACAGGCGGGCGGCGTCGAGGCTGCCCATGGAGAAGGTGATCTGGCGTGGCTCCCCGCCGTTCGGCGAAACCGCCCAGATGTCATGCACCCGGTTGGAGGCACCCTCCAGGTAGTAGACCGAGGCGCCGTCGGGCGAGAACTGTGGGCTGCCGCGCATCGCGGTGCCGCCCGTCAACGTCACGAGCTCGCCGGCGCCATCGGCGCGCAGCACCCCGACCTGGTTGCTCAGGCCTACGCCGTCGGCGAACGTCAGCGTGATCGACTGCCCGTCGGGCGCCCAGGAGCCCGCCGAATGCTGGCGCGGGAGCCGCGTCAGGCCGGTCACCTCGCCGGTGGCGACGTCGACGACGGCGAGCTGACTGAATCCGCTGTCACTGGCCGAGACGAGGACGCGCCCCGAATCCGGCGCGAAGACGGGGCCGGTCACCTTGCTCCAGGCGTCCGCGGCGAGTCGGCGCTCGTTGCCGGTCGCGACCTCGTGCAGCCAGGTGTCTCCGCCGCGCTCGAACGCGATCCACCGACCGTCGGGCGACCAGACCGGAAACCGCTCGTTGTCGCTTCCCGGTGACAGGAGCCGAGGCCAAGCCGCGGGTGTACGTACGTCCAGCAGGAACACCTTCGTTCCCCGGCCCGTGCGCGTGAAGTAGGCAAGCGTCGAGCCATCCGGCGACGGTGCGGGACTCGTCTCGATCATCGCGTCGTGGAACGTGTGCTGACGCAGGTCGCTGCCGTCGAGCGAGACCGAGAAGATGTTGTCGATCGCCTGGTAGTAGCGCGAGCTGGTGAAGAAGACCCGCTCGGCGGTCACGGCGAGCTGCGCCTTGGGTTCGGCGCGATGCTGCGCCAATGGCGAGGTCTGAAGTTCAGGGTGAAAGACGCCCGTGAGCCGCACCGGCTCGCCACCGCTGGCATCCGCCCGGAAGATCTCCGCCGTGCCGGTCTCGAGCGAGTCACGGACGAACACGAGCCCCGACCCATCGGAAAGCGGCGCGAACTCCTTGACGTGGGCCGCGGAAAGAAAATCACTCAGCGAGTACGACGGTTCGGTGGTCATCCAGGCGCCCTCTCATGGGGTCTCACGGCCCCCACGGGGTGGTCCGCCGGCACTTTCGGCATGCGGACCAGCCCCGCGGGGGTCCAACAACTACTTCTGAAGGACGTCGATGTCAGTGCCGTTGATCCACTCACCGGCGTTCGGTTGCCACTTGATGTTGTCGGCGGTCGCCCACAGGTTTTCGTAGGTGCCGAACCAAATGGCGGCGTCCTGGTCCACGAGCATGTTGCCGGCGTCCTTGAGCAGCGCTTCGCGCTTGGTGGTGTCAGGTTCGGCGGCCTGCTTGGTGAGGACATCGTTGAGCGCCGGGTCGTCCCACATGGTTCGCTTCGACTGCCCGGCGAGCCAGTACTGCGTGTAGACGGCACCGGCGTCCTGGTAACCACCCTTGGTGATCAGGTAGAACCCGACCTTGCCCTTGCTCTGGTTCGCGGACAGGACCGCGAAGTCAGGTGAGTCGAACTGGACGTCGAAGCCGACTGCCTTGAGTTGCTCCACGACCACCTGGTTGACCTGGGTGTCACCCGGGTAGTTCCCCGTCGCCGAGGTGAACGTGATCTTGACCGGCTGACCACCGCCGATCTCCTGCACGAGCGCCTTGGCCGCCTCCGGGTCGTAGACGTGGCCCTTCCAGCTCGGGTCCGCACCGGGGATGAAGTCCGGCATCGGGCCCTTCATCTCCGTCACCGTGCCGTCGAACACGCCGTCGACGATGGTGTGCACGTCGATCGCCTTGCTGATGGCCTCGCGCACGCGGGGGTCGTCGTACGGCTTGATGGTCGGGTTGAACGGCATGAACAGGATGCGCACACCGGGGTTGGTGACGACCTTGACCCCCGGGGTGTTCTTCACCGTCGGGATGTCCTGCGAGGGCAGTTCACGAATGATCTGGACCTCACCGGACTTGAGCGCCGCGAGCCGTGCCGCGTCGTCCGGGATGACCTTGAGCACGAGCTTCTGGACGCTCGGCTTGTCGCCCCAGAAGTTGTCGTTGCGAACCAGCGTCATCTGCTGACCCTCGACCCAGCTCTCCAGCTTGAAGGGGCCGGTGCCGATCATCGCGTGGTTGGCTTTGTCCTCGCCCATCGTGTCGTAGGCGTGCTTCGACACGATCATCCGGCCCTCGATGTCCGAGAGGAACGAGGCGATGGGGGTGTCGAGGTGGAGCACCACTGTGGACTGGTCCGGCGCTTCCATCTTCGTCACGTGGGCGAAGTGGCTCGCCATGAGCGAGTCGGGGTGGTTCTTCATGCGGTCGAAGCTGAACAACACATCGTCGACGGTGAACGGCGTCCCGTCGGAGAACTTCACGCCCTGACGCAGGTGGAACGTCCAGGTCTTCAGGTCGGCGCTGCTCTCCCAGCTCGTGGCCAGGTAGGGGTCATACTCTTTCTTGTCGTAGTTCCAGTCGAGCAGCGCGTCGAAGATGTTGCCCCACTGCGAGTTGCCGCTGCCCGTGCCGCTTTGCGCGTAGATGTTCCACGACGGCGGCTCGTCCTGCTCGCCCACGGTCACCGTGGAGTCCTGGACGATGACGCCCGAAGACGTCGCGCCGGCACCTCCCGAACCGCTACCGCCGTTACAAGCCGTCAAAGCGAAGACGCCGGCCGTCGCCAGCGCGATGAGCACTGTGCGGCGTCTCTTTCTGCTTCCGAGAGTCATCTTTCACCTCTTTCTGGTTGACCGAGATCTGCAACGGCGAACTGATGTGCAACGCTCTATCGAGCGCGATTCCTCAACCGGGGGTCGGTGAGATCGCGAATGCCATCGCCCATGACGTTGGCGGCGATGACGATGAGAAACAGCGCGACACCGGGCGGGATCGTCAGCCAGGGGTCGGCATACATGAAGTTCCGGCCATCGGCGAGCATGTTGCCCCACGTGGGGGTGGCGATCGGCACGCCGAGACCGAGGAAGCTCAGACCCGCCTCGCCGAGGATCGCTCCCGAGATGGAGAACGTCGCCACGACGATGGAGGGCGCGACCACGGCGGGCAGGACGTGCCTGTTCATGAGCCGGAACCAGTGTGAGCCCATGGCTTCGGCGGCCAGGACGTATTCGCGCGTTCGTTGACTGAGTGCCTCGGATCGCGCGACCCGGTTGAACGCGGGCCAGCGCGACAGCACCAGGATGACCACAACTTTCCAGGTGCCGGCGCCCGTGATGGCAACCAGCAGGATCGCGAGCAGGATGAACGGGAACGCCTGGAAGAGCACGACGACCCGCTGGATGGCGGCGTCCACCCAGCCGCCCAGATATCCGCCGATGACACCGGTCGTCACACCGATGAAGGCGGCCCCGACGGCCGTGGCGACGCCGACCAGCAGGGAGATCCGGGCACCGTAGATGAGGCGGCTGAGGATGTCACGGCCCAGATAGTCCGTGCCGAGGAGATGGGACATGCTGCCACCACCGGACCACGCCGGCGGCTTGAGCTTGTTCACCAGATCCTGGGCGTAGGGGTCATGTGGCGACAGCAGTCCGGCGAACACGGCGACGATGACGAAGCCCAACAGGATGCCGCCGCCCACCACGACGTTCCACCCACCCGGACGACGCAACAGCCGGCGCGCCCGTGCCCAGAACGACAGGCTCGAAGAACCCTTCAACATGGCCATGTCAGTACTTGATCCTCGGGTCGATGAAGCAGTAAGCGATGTCAACGGCCAGGTTCGTCAGCACGAAGACGACGGCGAACATCAGCACCGTGGCCTGAATGACCGGATAGTCGCGGAAATCCACGGAGTTGACGAGCGTCTGCCCCAACCCGGGCCACGAGAAGATGGTCTCCACGACGATCGACCCGCTGAGCAGTGACGCCGCCTCCAGGCCCATGACGGTGGCGACGGGGCGACCGGCGTTGCGTAGGGCGTGGCGGAAGTTGACCGTGCTCTCCCGGGCACCCTTGGCCCGGGCGGTGCGGATGTAGTCGTCGCCAAGCACCTCGAGCATGCTCGAGCGCGTCATCCGCACGAGCAGACCGGTCATGGCCGCACCGAGCGTGATGGCTGGCAGCGCGACATACCGCAGCGAGGTGAAGAACAGGCCAGGGTCGAGGTGGATGATGGCGTCGATGAAGTTCACCCCGGTTGGACCGGGAGGCACGACGTCCGCGGGCAGCCGGCCGCCGGTGGGGAACCACCCCGTCGGCACGGCTACGTAGATGATGAGCAGCAACCCGATCCAGAACGTCGGCGCCGAGATTCCGATGAGACCGACAATGCTCGCCGTGCGGTCCTGCCACTTGTTGTGCTTGGTCGACGCGATGGCACCCAGGGCGATGCCGATGATCCACCCGAAGAGCAGTGCGGCGATCGCCAGATCGAGCGTGGCGGGCAGGCGCCGCCACAGGAGCTCGCTGACCGAGCTGTGGTACTGGAACGACGTGCCCAGGTTTCCGTGCAGCAGTTGGACCAGGTACTTCCAGAACTGGACGAGCACCGGATCGTTCAGCCCGTACAGCTCGGTCATCCGCTGCCGGTCGAGCTCGGTGGCATTCTCGGGCAGCATCGCCGAAACCGGGTCGCCCGGGACGAGCCGGGTGATGAAGAAGATGATCACGACGATGGCGAGAAGCAGGGGGATCGCTCCGAGCACGCGCCGCACGACGTAGCTGGTCAACTGCCTGTCATCCCCTGTCTCTCCCTCATCGCGGGAACTCGGCCTCGATACGGCGGTAGAGCGTCCGGGTGGAACGCGAGTGGTCGACGCGTTGCATTGGACTAACCATTGCATCACTATTCGCCGCGGGTCAAGATGGTCTCCCGGATGAATTGGGGAGCCGTGACTCGATCGCAACGTCCGGCCCGCCCCAGACCACGACCGGGGTCCTACGAGGAGGTAGCTGGGATGTCAGCGCGCGTCGGCACGCAGTTCCGGGCCATCGTTGATGCTCGCCCGACGGATTACCGCGCGGCCGTGCCAGGCGCCGTACTCGTGGCGCCGGATCTGCGTGCCTCGGGGATCGCCGATGGTGCCGTCCTGCGGCTGACGACCGTCCGCGGTCGCGTCGGCCTTGTCACGGTGGCGCCCACCGACCCGTCTCCCGAAGCGGCGGTGGACAACGGCGCTCTCCGGATCGACCGGCTGACGCGTCAGGCGATCAAGGCCTACCCCAACGAGCCCGTCACCGTCGAGGTCGTCGAGCTGCCTCCGGCGTCCGAGGTCAGCCTCGTGCCGAGCGTTGCGCTGGGCGCACACCAGGCCAACCTCGTTCCCGCGCTGAAGTCGATGCTCGTGACACACCGGGTGGCGCTGCGCGAGGGCATGCTCATCTATTTCACGCCGTCGGATCGGCTGGTCGGGCTCACCTTCGAGGTTCATGCCGTGGCGGGCCGGGAGGGCCTCGTCACCGCGGACACCGACGTCTGGCTCATCTCCGCCGACCACGAGCACGGCCCCGGCGAGGGTCATGACCACCACGACCGGCCGAGCACGGTGCTCGACACCACCTTCGAGGACGTCGGCGGGCTGACGACCCAGCTGCGCGAGGTGCGCGAATACGTCGAACTTCCGTTGTTGTTCCCCCACGTCTACCGCCAGCTCGGCATCGACGCGCCCCGCGGGGTGATCCTCCACGGCGCTCCCGGAACAGGAAAGACCCTCCTGGCCCGTAGCGTCGCCAACGAGGTCAACGCCAACTACTGGCACGTCGACGGCCCCGAGATCGTCGGCACCTACAGCGGCGAGACCGAGGCCAACCTGCGCAAGGTGTTCGCGGACGCGAGCGCGTCGGCGCCCGCGATCATCCTCATCGACGAAATCGACGCGATCGCGACCGTACGCCGAACGGCGTCCAGCAGCTCCGAATCGCGCGCAGTGGCCCAGCTGCTCGCCCTCATGGACGGGCTCGGGCGCGCCGAAGGGCTGCTCGTCATCGGCACCACCAACCGGCTGCACGCCATCGACCCGGCCCTGCGCCGGGCCGGCCGGTTCGACCGCGAGATCTTCTTCCCCACACCCACCCCCGGCGAACGCGAACAGATTCTGCGGGTCCACTGCCGCGAGATGCCGCTCGACGAGAGCGCCCTCGACACCCTCGGCGAAATCTCGTCCCAGGCGCACGGATTTGTCGGCGCCGATCTCATGGAACTCGCCCGGGAGGCCGGGCTCCACGCGTTGCGCCGGGCAGCGGCCCGCTTCGTGGCGGCCCCGTCGCTGGCAAACAGCCCCGATCCCGCCGATCTCATCGTGCGGGCGGACGACTTCCGCGCCGCGCTGCGCACCGTGCGTCCGGCGGCGCTCCGCCAAGCGGCCAGCGAGCATCCACCGACGAGGTGGGGCGACATCGGCGGTTACGACGACGTGAAGAAGCGGCTCCGGTCGATCGTCGAGGCGTTCGTTTCCGTCGGCAGCGGCCGATCGGCGGGCACCGGGCTGGCCACCGATGCGGGCATCGTGCTCGCCGGCGCGCCCGGAACCGGCAAGACGGCGCTGGTGCGGGCCATGGCGGGCGAATCCGGCGTCAACCTCGTGACGGTGCACGGGCCGGAGCTGTTCTCGCAGTGGTTGGGCGAGACGGAGGAGACCCTGCGGGCCGTGTTCGACCGGGCCCGCAACGTGGCGCCGTCGATCCTCTTCTTCGACCAGCTCGATGCCATCGCGCCGCGACCGGGCGGGCGGAGCGATGACGGGGCACGGGCCCAGCGCCGGGTCATCAGCCAGCTCACCGCCGAGCTGGATGCGCTCGATCCGGCCTCGCGGGTCCTCGTCGTCGCCGCGTCCAACCGCCTGGCCGAGGTCGAGCCGGCGATCCTGCGGCACGGACGACTCGGCGTGCACATCCACGTCCGGGCTCCGAGCGACGACGATCGCGCCGGGATCCTGCATCGGCAACTGCGCCCCGCCAATCTCGCCGAACCGGCTGAGGCACTCGTCGCGGCCCTCGTGCCGTTGACCGCCGGGCTCGTCGGCGGCGACCTCGAGTTCATCTGCCAATCCGCCGCCCAGGCGGCGTCGGCCGAGGAACGACCCCTCTCACGTGCCGATCTGCTGGCCGCCGTCGAGAACGCGCGCGCCAATCCAACCGAAGGAGACTCAAGTGGAGACTGAACGGTCCAGGACCCGCGAGCGCGAACAGGTGGCGCAGAACGTCCACGTTCATGCCGAGGACTACGCCAAGGAGCGCATTTACGTGCGCCAGGTGAGCAGTTCCCGGTATTCGATCGCCAAGGAACGCCAGGACCGGCTGGCCAACATTCCGCGGGTCTTCACTGCCTCTGGGGTGGAGGGCTGGGGAGCCGCGAACATCGTCGCCCCGGGCGACGACATCTTCCGTACCCAGTCCCTGCACGTGCATTTCGTCGTCGTCCCGCCGAACGGCCGCAACGACGGTCACGGCCACCAGAACGAGGCCTTCTTCTATGCGCTCGACGGTTACGGCTACGAGCTGCACGACGGCAAGCGCTACGACTGGAACGCCGGCGACGCCATCGCGGTGCACAACGACAGCGTCCACTGGCACAACAATCCGGACCCCGAGAAAAAAGCCACCTGCATCATCTTCAAGCCGAAGCCGCTGGCGCTCTTCCTCGGCCTGACCTACCAGGGCAAGATCGGGACGGTCCCGGCGAACGACGAGCTCTGGGAGCCGCGCAGCGAGTGGCTCACCGGGCGCCCCGAGGGCGACGAACTCGTTCCGAAGGTGCTCACTCCCAAGGACACGCCCTGGGAGTGGACCCCGTTCGGGCATGTCCGCCAGTTGGCGGGTGAGGGTGTCCCGCTGCGGATCAAGGCGACCGACGTCTACCTGCACGAGATCCCGGCGGGTAGCCGGTCGGGGCGGCGCTGGCAGATGGCTGACGAGGTTTCCTACGTCATCGACGGCGAGGGCTACGACCTGCACTGGGACGTGGAGGCCGAGATCACCGACCAGTACTACGCCCGGATCGCGAAGGAGCCGACCCGGTGGGAGTGGAAGAAGGGTGACGTCATCTGGACGCCCCAGAACACCGTGGTCCAGCGATTCGCCACCGGCACGTCACCGGCGACGCTCATCTCCGGTTCGAACCGGCTTTTCAAGAACCTCGGGTACGCACGGATCGTCCATTTCGAGAACGCTCCCGAGTACGACGCCGCGGCGGCGCATGCTCGCTGAGCCGTCACGAGCGGCGGTCCTACCGGGCTTCCGGTAGGACCGCCGCCTCGGCCGGTTACAGCAGGCCGGCCTCGCGGTAGTAGCGAACGGCACCCGGGTGCAGTTCGACCCCCTCGGTGTTGGTGACCGCCGCCGGGTCCCACGCCATGTGGACGGCCTGGTTGAAAAACTGATCCCGGTTGGAGTCGTAGAGCTTCGTCAGGGTGTAGACGAAATCCTCGTCGGTGTCCGCCGGGCAGTAGATGAGGATCCCGTCGACCCGGTCGAGCGCCTTGATCGGGCGGTCGATGCCGCGCAGGAAGTGGAACGGAACATGGCCCGGCTTGCCATGCCCGTCTGCCCCCAACTGGGCGATGAGGTCGTCGGCGAGGTCGAGGAACCGCAGGTTCATGTGTTCCGAGGCCGTCATCCAGTGCTTCGTCACCGCCGTACGCCCCATGTAAAGGTTGGTGATGATGACGTCGATGTCACCCCCGCGCCAGTCGACGTCGCGCATCTTGCGCACCTCGCCACCGTTGGCCACGATCTCGTCCTTGGTCAGGTGGTAGTAGGCCAGCACCTTCTTGGGGACGACCGACGCGATAGAGTCCAGGTCGTTGGTCGCCAGCCGGATCGGTCGTCCGGAAGCGGCGATCTGCTCGAGGCTCGTGAAGCCCGTTTCGTAGCGCACCGCCGCCGTGAGCCACGAAGGCCGCCGGACTCGGCCGATCGCCCGCACGGGGACGAACGTCTCGCCCTTGAAGTTCTCCTCACCGCGGATGGCCCAACCGAGCGTCTCCGGGACGGTGGCACCGAAATCGGCCTTGCCGCCGCCGACAAAGCGTGGGTTGTTCGTCGACCCGGAGGCGGTCAGCACCTCGACCTCGTAACCGAGCGGCTCGAGCAGCTTCCGCGTCACATCGCCGAGCACCCACCACGGTTCACCCACGGAACTGCCGGCAAACTTCAGGCTCTTCTTCACGGGCATTCTCCCCCACATTGGGCAATCGGTATATTGGTCATACCTATGTTAGGCTACGAACCGCTTCGTGCCGTGTCAACGGATCGGATGGTGATGTCGCTTGACGCCGCAGGTGTCCGGGCGCCGACCTTCAATGTTCGCCTCGCTGGGAATCCGCAATTACCGGCTCTACTTCAGCGGGCAGACCATTTCGGTGGCGGGCAGCTGGATGCAGAACATCGCCGTCGGCTGGCTGGTGCTCGAGCTCACCGGCAGCGGCACGATCCTGGGCTTCGTCACGGCGGCGAAATTCGTTCCCCTGGTCGTGCTCGGGCCGTGGGGTGGGCTCGTCGCCGACCGGGTGGACAACCGGAAACTTCTCCTGTGGACGCAGGTTGCCCAAGCCGTGCTGACGGCGGTGTTGGCCGCGCTGGTCTGGGCCGGTGCCGCAACCGTGCCGCTCCTGGTGATCGTGGTATTCACCATCGGCCTGGTCAATGTGCTCGACGGTCCCTCGCGGCAGAGCCTTATCCCCCAACTCGTGCAACGCGAACTCGTCGGCAATGCGATCGCCCTCAATTCGATCACCCTCAACCTCGCCCGGATCGTCGGTCCGGCGATCGGTGGCGTGCTCATCGCACATCTCGGGCTCACGCCCTGTTTCGTCATCAACGCACTCTCGTTCGGACCGGTCATCGCGAGCCTGCTCCTGCTGCGCAGCTCGGAGATCATCCCGGCCAAACGTCAGGTGAGCGGCAAGGGGCAGATCAGGGCCGGGATTTCCTACATCCGCCGTACGCCGGCGCTCGCACTGCCCATGATCATGGTGACCGTCATCGGCACCCTGGCGTGGGAGTTCCCGGTCACGCTGCCGCTGCTCACGACCACGACCTTCCACCAGGCGGCCAGCGGGTACGGCACCGCGATGGCCTTCCTGGCCGCCGGCGCGCTCGGCGGCGGATTGGTGGCGGCCCGCCGTCACCACATCAGCGTGCGATCGCTCGCCTATTCGTCCATGCTCTGCGGCCTCACGATCAGCGCCGCGGGGCTCGCGCCGAGCCTGACCCTGACGCACGTCGCGCTCATGTTCGTCGGGGCCAGCGTGACGAGTTTCAACTCCGCGGCCAAGACGGTCATGCAACTGGCCAGCGCGCCGGAGTTCCGGGGCCGCGTCATGGGCCTGTGGCAGATCGCCTGGCAGGGCAGCGCCGTCATCGGCGGGCCCGTCGTCGGATGGATCGGCTCGACAGCCGGGCCGCGCTACGCCCTTCTCACCGGAGGCATCGCGGCCGCGGCCGTCGGCCTGCCCATGGTCGCCCGGCGGACCGCGAGGTAGATATCGGCCAGCGCCTCGGGCAGATCCTTCGGGTCTCCGATGACGTGGTATTCGTGGGGATCGCACACCGGGGCCAGGTAGTTCTCCCCATACGGGTCGACGGTGATGAGCAGCGGGTTGACCGCACGGGACCGGGACTCGGCCAGGGCGTGCGCGGTGTCGGCGACGGCATAGTCGAACTCCGCTTCGCGGCCGTATTCCTTCTGGTATTTCTGGCCGTAGTCGACGTCGAACGGCCGCCCATCGGTGACGACAACGAGGATCTTCGTCGCCGCGTCGACCTGCTGAAGCCGGTGAGTCAAATGCCGGATGACCGCGCCGATCCGCGTGGTGTCGTCCGGGACCATGCTTCCGAGCCGGCGCCACACGACCGGGGTGAGCCGCTCCTCGATGTCCTTGACGACAGAGAGGCGGACATCCTCGCGACCCGTCCCGCTGAAGCCGTAGATGCCGAAGGAATCGCCCACCCGATTGAGCGCCTCGGCGACGAGGCTGACGGCATCGCGCTGGAGGTCCAGGATCCGCTGGATGGGCACGCCGGGGTTCGCCGCGTCCGGCGGAAGCCACAGGGCGGTCGAGCCGGACAGGTCGATCGCGAAGGCGACGGCCACCTCCCGCCGCGGCCGGCGAAGGTCGGTGTAGAGGTGGTCGCTCGGCTCGGTCTTCAGCCTCAGGTCGATCATCGCGTCGATCGTCGCGTCGAGATCGAGGTCGTCGCCCGTGCTGGTGCGCCGGGTCGCCGCGGTCGACTGCGGGCTGATGCGCTCGATGGCACGCACCAGGCGGGAAACGATGTGACCGTAGCGGGCAAGCACTTCGAAGTGGTCGTGCTCCGAGCTGTTGGCGGGCGCCGTGAGCAGTCGCACGAGGGTGTGATCGGGGCGGACCCGCCCGGCGAACCGATCCCATTCGGGATAGGTGAACTCCCGCCTGCCCTTGGCGTGCAACGCCGGTTCCCACACGAGGTCGGGTGCGTCGCTGGTCGGCGGCGGAAGTGTCATGCCGCTGTCGGCGGGTCGCTCGTCCGGGCGAGACCCCTCCTGCGGCTTCTCCTCGGCCGGGGGGCGCTCCTCCCCTTCGATGTCGAGGAGATCGTCGTCGCCGGCGTCCGGACCGGGCGCGACCTCACCCTGACCCTCGGCCCGCCGCGCGGCGAGGTCGAGGACGTCGGCGAGCGACAGATCGCCTTCGCCGACGCCGACGTAGCGCGGCCCGGGCCAGTCGCGGTAGCGGACGTGGTGGTACCAGGGGCCAAGACCCTCGGCGCCGGCCATCCGGGCCGGGAGGGTGGCCAGGTCCAGCGGACTCATCGCTTCGGCGTCGCCGTCCAGGTCGGCGAACCGCAACTCGCGCACGGTCCGGTGCATGCCCACGTCGGGCTGCTCGATGAGCAGGTGGCAGATGCGCAACGCCGCCTCGACGCTGGACTCCACGGTGGACGCGGGATCACGCAGGAGCCGGGCGATCGCCACGATCTGCTCAATGGTCGGCGCCAACTGATTGGGCGCCAGAACCTTGGAACCGCCGAGGCTGAAGCGGATCAGCGCCTCGATCGCCGCCGCGCGCGGTGACAGCACGGAGGTCTCGGGCCGGTCGTGGAGGGCACCGTGTTGAACAGCCCGCAACGGACCGGCCACGCCCGGAAAGAGCCGCGCGGTCGCCGCGTCGATGCGGATGTCCTCACAGGTGGCAAACATGTGCACGCCGAGCGCGGAATGGCCGAAGAGGCCCGCCAGTCGCTCCAGCGCCGGAACGCCCGGGTCGCCGATGTCGGCCGGACGGAGGCGCCGGAAGAGCAATTCGTCGCGCTCGAGCTCGAGGCGGAACGACCCGAACCGTTCGTGCATGGCCCGATGGGTCATCGCCACCTGGAAGAACTGGCCCGAGGTGAACGCGAAATGCTCGTCGAGCGGCGCCTGCGCCGGCAGCCAGACCTCGGCCTCGGTGTCGGCGCGCTCCCATGGGTTGGCCCCGCCGTCGTAGGGAATGAGCGAACAGACCTTGCCCGTGAGCGCCCGGTAGTAAAGCGCCAGGTGGTGCCGCGCGCGGTCCTCCGCGGCGGCCTGCTCGAGCGCGTCGAGCACACCGCGCTCCCGGACCAACACCCGGTGGCGGGCGGGAGTCTGCACCTGCGTGACGGTCAACGTCGCCTCACTCGGGGAAGATCGCGCTGACCACGTCGACGATCGCGCGCTGCACGTCGGAATCGTCGCTGAGTGCCTGCACCAGGCCCACCTCACAGGCGCGCCTCGGTGCGATGCCCTTGACCATGAGCTCACCGACATGCACCAGCAGCCGGGTGCCGGGGCCGTCGATGACACCGGCCTCGCCGAGGCGGCGCAACTGCTCACCGAGGAACGCCAGTTGCCCCGCCCGCGTCTCGTCGAGGTCGGCCTCGTGCGCGATGATCTGCGTCTCGAGGTCGCTCGCCGGGTAGTCGAACTCGATGGCCATGAACCGTTGCCGCGTGCTCGGCTTGAGATCCTTGGTCGCCACCTGATAGCCGGGGTTGTAAGAGATGACGAGCAGGAAATCGTCATGCGCCTGGATGGTGGTGCCCAGCCGTTCGATGGGCAGCATCCGGCGGTGGTCCGTGAGGGCGTGCAGGATGACGGTCGTATCCTTGCGGGCCTCGACCACCTCGTCGAGGTAGCACAGCGCACCGCTGCGCACCGCCTTGGTGAGCGGGCCGTCGAGCCAGGTGGTTCCCTCGCCCGAGAGCAGATAGCGGCCCACCAGATCGGCCGACGTCAGGTCGTCGTGGCAGCTGACCGTGACGAGCGGCTCGGCCGGGGCATCGGGCCGGTCTCCGAACAGGCGCCACGCCATGTGTTCGACGAACCGGGTCTTGCCGCTACCGGTCGGACCCTTGAGCAGCACCGGGATTCGCTGCTCGTAGGCCGCGGAGAAGAGTTCCACCTCGTCGCGCACCGGAAGGTAGAACGGTTCGACAGCATGGCTCAGCCGCGTACTCGTCATGGCCTAACCATACAACCATTAACAAGCGGCAAGCTAGGACGAGCGGCGTACGCGATCGGCCGTGCGCTTCAGGTGTTTGGTCATGATCGCGATGGCCCGGTCGGCGTCGCGGGCGGCGATCGCGCGGATGAACTCGGCGTGCTCCTGGGTGCCCTTGTGGCCCATCAGCGGCGCCGTCACCTTCGCCTCGACCAACGACATCAGCAGCGGCCCGTGGAACGACTGGACGAGCATCTCGATGGCCGGGTTGTGGGTGCACGCAGCCACACGGACGTGGAAGTCGGCCGACATCGACATGTCGTATTCGCCGCGGTCGAGCGCCGCCTTGTGAACCGCGACCATCTCACGGAGGGCGGCGATGTCCTCATCGGTCGCCCGCTCCACCAGCAGCGGAATGATGCCCAACTCGAACACCTGACGGGCCTCGGTCACGTCGGCGGCGGTCAACGGCGACAGGTTGAGCAGATCCGCCAGCCCCTCCCCGATCTGCTGCGACGTCGGCGAAGTGACAAACGCGCCACCACGAGCGCCCACCCGGATGTCGACCAGACCGTTGGCCTCCAACACCCGCAACGCCTCACGCACCGTCACCCGACTCACGCCGAACCGCTCACACAGGTCACGCTCGCTGGGCAGCCGGTCGCCGGGCTTGAGCCGGCCCTGCCGCAGCAACAGCTTGATCTGGTCGACGATCACCTGCGACACCCGATTGAGCGACACCGCCTTGAACATGTCGGCGTCGTCGCCGGCCCAGGCGGCGGGCGGAGTTTTGGCGGTAGCCATCGGCTCTTCCTCAGAATGGACGGGCGGGGACTACAGAAATGATGTCATACCACTCTACCAATGCCAGCGCTTCAGGCCTCTTGGCGCCGGGCCGAGGTCGCCAGGTCAGGCATCAGCGAGATGTGGATGGCGTCGTCGTCGGTCTCGCCGGCCAGCACCCGGATCGCGTGGTCGACCTGCTCCAGCGCGAACCGATGGGTGGCGAGCTTCTCCAGCGGGAAGCGGTGGGACGCGAGCTGCGCCAAGGCGAGCTCACACGCCCGGTAGGAGTGGCCGCGCGCACTCTTGATGGTGATCGCCTTCTCCGTGAGCTGCTTGACCGGGAAATCCGGGAACGCCGCGAGTTCGCCCTGGATGAGCAGGACACCCTCCCGCCGCTTGAGCGCCTCGATGCCGAGGAGCACGGGCGCGACGCCCGCCCGGGAGGTGCAGTCGAGGACGAAGTCGACGCCGCGTCCGCCGGTGAGCTCCCTGACCCGCTCCAGCGGATCCTCCTGGCGGATGTCGATGACGTGGTCGGCACCGAGTTCCTGGGCCAGGTCGAGCCGGGCCTTGTCGCGGGTCGTGCCGGTGACGATGATCTGCGCGGCCCCGGCCTGCTTCGCGGCGACCACCTGGGACAGCCCCTGCTGCCCCGGCCCCTGGATGAGCACGGTGCTGCTGTAGCCGACGCCGGCGGCGAGCAACGCCCACTCGATGCCGTTGGACAGCGGTGTCACCAGGCCGGCGAGCTCCGGGGTGACGGTGTCGGGCACCTTGTGCAGCACGGCGTTCCAGGGCAGGTACATGAAGTCGGCGAAGCCGCCCCACAGCGTGCCCGGGTTCGCGGCCGAGGTGTAGCCGTAGCGGCGGGCATCGGGGTTGGTGCGCCAGTCGGTCGCCTCGCAGTGCCGGTATTCGCCGATCCGGCACCATTCGCAGGTGTAGCAGCCGACGTAGTGCTCGACGAAGACGCGGTCACCCTCACCCAGGCCGTGGCGGCGCTGGAAGTTGCGACCCGCGCGCGCGATGACGCCGACATTCTCATGACCCATGATCACCGGACCGTGGATCATGCTCGGCGGGTTCGCGTAGATCTTCACGTCGGTGCCGCAGATGCCGGCGACCTCGACCCGCAGCAGGGCCGAGTCGTCGTCGATCTCCGGCATCGGAAGCTCTTGCAGTTCGGTCCTACCCGCCGAGACCCGCACCGCCGCACGTACCAATTCGGGCATGACCGCAACCCCTCATTGAGCGAAATGGTCAGCCCAATATACCGTAGAGCCGGACGTCGACATCTACGACCCGATCGGAAGGGCAGTGAGACGATGGCGCAGCTGTTGGTGACCGTCACGCGGACCCAGGGCAACAACCGGGCCTTGAAGGCGGGCACGGTCTCGCCCGCCCGCCACCCGCTGACCTTCAACGAGGTGCCGGTGCTGGTCGACGGGTTCCGGCGGATGGTCCGCGAGCTGGCCTACGACATCAGCGAGATGGCGCTGACCACCTACCTGTGCGCGCGCGAACACGGCGTCGCCTTCACCGCGCTGCCCATCTTCCTGGTCCGCGGCTTCCACCACGGCGCCATTGTCGTCCGCCGCGATGGCGAGATCACCAAGCCGAGCCAGCTCGAGGGCCGCCGGGTCGGCGTCAACCGCGGCTACACCGTCACCACCGGCGTGTGGGCGCGCGCCATCCTCGCCCTCGAACACGGACTCGACCTCGACTCGGTGACCTGGGTGCTGTCCGGCGACGAACACGTCCAGGCCTACCGGCCGCCGGCCAACGCCGTCCCCGCGGGACCGGGCAAGAAGCTCGACCAGATGCTGCGCGACGGCGAGGTGGACGCGGTGATCGGCGCACCGATCGACGGCCCCGACGTCACACCGCTGATCCCCGCACCGGAGGAGGCGGCGCTCGCCGCCCTGCGCGGCTACGGCCTCTACCCGATCAACCACCTCGTGGTCGTCCGTGACGACGTGC
The DNA here is from genome assembly GCF_003387075.1 of Asanoa ferruginea. NCBI lineage: Bacteria > Bacillati > Actinomycetota > Actinomycetes > Micromonosporales > Micromonosporaceae > Asanoa > Asanoa ferruginea. The sequence continues at coordinate 6,147,975 of NZ_QUMQ01000001.1, read as the reverse complement.
TGGCGGCCGACCCGACCATCGCCCCGGCGGTCTTCGAGGCCTTCGCCGAGTCCAAGCGCCGCTACGTCGCAGGTTTGCGGCTCGGAGCGGTCAACGACTCGACCGACCGGATGTACGCCCGGGTCATGGCCGAGACCGGCGCCGACCCGCTGCCGTACGGGATCGAACCGAACCGCAAGGTCCTCGAGCTCTTGACCGCTCAGGCTGTCTCTCAGCACATCCTGCGCGAGCCGGTCGACGTCGATTCGCTCTTCGCACCGTCTACGGTGGACCTCGTCGGCTGACCGGCGGGAGGGTTCAGACGACCTGCTCCGGCGGAACGTCGAGAACGATCCCGTCGAGCTGCGCGGTCAGCGGTATCTGACAGGAGAGCCGGCTGCCGGCCCGCCTGTCACCGACCGCGAGGTCGAGCAGGTCGTCCTCCATGTCGCCGGGCCCGCCAACGTCCGCGAGGAACTCGTCGCGAACCCAGACGTGACACGTTCCACATGAGACGTTGCCACCGCACTCGCCGATGATGCCCGGGACGCCGTTCCGCACCGCGGCGGACATCGCGCTCTCCCCCACGGCGGCCTCGACGACGCGCTCCACACCTGTGTGATCGACGTACACGACCTTAGGCACGATTGATCTCCGGTTTCAGCCCGCGGCGACCGTCGGCGACGGCATGCCCCGAACGAACACGCGCTCGCTCTTACCCATCGACGCCTCCGCAGGTTGGCTATTGGTATGACCATAATTCCGAAGTCGGTTTACAGCAAGCCGACTCACGCGGCAGTGGCCTCCTCCCCCGGCCTGCCGGCTAGCCGGCCTTGCGCGTCGATCACATTGGCGGTCAGTTCGTGCGCGGAAGGCCCGGCCGGGAATGCTTCCCGGCCGGGCCTTCGAAGACCCTCGGTAGGTGTCAGCCGACGTGCGGCCGGTGGCCCTTCTCCTGCCTGGGCATGTGCTGCTTCGCCGGTGGCCCTTCCACCTTCGGCAGGTTGTTGATCGCGTACTGGGTGAAGTTGTAGTCGGCCACGGTGTCCGGCATCGTCGGGGCCTCGGCCCGCCTCTTGTCGAACCGGAATGCCGCGGTCAGGTCACCACAGGTTTTCCGGCGCCACGCGCTGATGTTGGTTTCCTTGACCCCGGTGATGTGCTCCAGGAACCGCAACTGCGAGGTGTGGTCGGAGACCTCGGAGCAGACGTAACCGCCCGCGGTCCACGGCGACACGATGACGCACGGCACGCGGTAGCCGAGACCGTTGGGCCATCCCCGACCCTGCTCACCGACGTTGGAGGTCTTGAAGACGAACTCGTCCGGCGTGCCGGCCGGCGGGGTCGGCGGCACGACGTGGTCGAAGAGGCCGTCGTTCTCGTCGTAGGACAGGATGAAGACGGTCTTGGCCCACACCTCGGGGTTCGACGCGATGGCGTCGATCTTGCCCGCGATGAACTGCGCGCCGGCCGCGGCCGAGCCCGGGGTGGACGGGTGCTCGTCGTAACCGGCCGGCGGCAGGATCCAGCTGACTGTCGGCAGCGAGTCGTTCAGGCAGTCGTACTCGAACTGACCCAGGGGCTGGGTCGCCACGCCGTTCTCGTAGAAGCCGTCGCCGGGCTGGGCCTGGGCGAAGTCGGTGAACTTGGTGATCGCGGCTGCTCCGGTGAGGGCGCCGGGCTGGCGGTAGACCTTCCAGCTCACGCCGGCTTCGCTGAGTCGCTTCGGGTAGGTCTTCCAGGAGAACTGGTTGGCCGGACCGCTGGTGGTCAGCGAGGGGCCGCCGGCCAGACCGTCGACATCGATCGTGCCCGACATCCACATGTGCCGGTTCGGGCCCGTCGGGCCGATCACCGAGCAGTGGTAGTGGTCCAGGACGGTGAAGGACTCAGCCAGTGCGTAGTGGAACGGGATGTCCTCACGGGTCAGGTAGCCCATGGTGAACGGAGCGTTCTCGCCGTCGCTCGGAATGTGCGCCGGGATCCAGTTGTCCATCTTGCCGCCGTTCCACGCCTCGTGCTGGCCCACCCAGCCGTGGTCGGTGGAGGGCAGCGCGTGGCCGGCAAGCTTCTTGGTGTCGAGGTGGAACGGCAGCACGTAACCGTCCGGGTGACCGTCCCAGGGCTGGTGGAAGACGGAACGGCCGTTCCTCAGGATCAGCGCCTTCGGGTCGTCGAAGCCGTCGACGCCCGACATCGTGCCGAAGTAGTGGTCGAAGCTGCGGTTCTCCTGCATCAACATCACGACGTGCTTGATGTCGCGGAGACGACCGGAGGTCTTAGGCGGCGAGGCAAGCGCCTTCTGCACGTTCGGCGGTAGCGCCAACGAAGCGGCACCGAGGGCGGCGGCAGCCCCGGTCCCGAGAAGTCGTCGACGGGTGAATGGGGATTGGCCCTGGTTGTCCTCTGGCATTGGGTGGAGTCCTCTGCTCTCTGGCCTGGCTGCGGGCTCCTTGATCATCTCGGAGGAACGTGAACGAGACCCTAACCAGCGCCTACCGGCCCAGAAAGACGGCGAACTGTTGGACGTTGCGGCCCAGTAGTCCCCAGGGTCACATAGCTTGGGCTGTCGTGAGACCGCAGTGACGCGCTGAGTCCACATTGGAAGCCAGGACGAGGGGTCGTCACTGGCTCGACGGCCGGGTCCACCCACGCCTGGCGCCGGTCTGATCGGTGGCGTTCGGGTCTGTTCGAGCCTGTTCGAGATCCTTCCGTCCGGCACTACCGATTCGTCACGGTGGATGCGTCGGCGCCTTCGACCGACGATCCGACCTCTTGGAGGGCGAATATGCACAGGACAGTCCTGGCCATCCTCAGCGCGGCGGGAGTCGCGCTGATCGGAGCCCTGCCGTCGGCACCAGCCGCGGCTTCGGCGCCAGTCGAGTCGATCACCGTATATGTGGGAAGCGCGGCCGGAGCCGCCCCATCGGGTGCCCGTGACGGCCTGCGCCGCGACACCGCTGTCGCCACCGTGGAGCAGGCGCAGGAGGTACTGCGCGCCAAGAAGGCCGTGAACGCGACGATCCTGGTGGACGGCGCTACCTTTCGCCCCTCGGCTCCTGTCCAGGTGACCTGGTCTCCGCCGGGCGGGCGGCTCACGCTCGGCACCGTTGGTGTCCTGGCGGCGACAACCGACTGCAACACCTTCGACGACCTCAACCCTGCCCTCGAGTACGGCATGGTGCTGACCGCGGACAACGTGACCATCAACAACTATGTCTTCCAGAACTGTCGCAACGGCGGCATCCGGGCCATGGGCACGTCGGGTAACCGGATCTCGGGCCTGATCGTCGAGAACAGCACGTTCCAGCGGCTGGGTGGCTACTGGCAGGGCGGCCCTGGCAACGGCTATGGCGGCATCCACGCGACCTACGCCGACTACATCTGGATCGAGAACAACCTGTTCTCCAACCTGCGCAACTCCGAGAGCCCCGCGTCGATGCACGGTGTCTACCTGGCCAACTACACCTACAACACGACGATCTACAACAACCGGTTCGAGCAGATCTCCGGCGACGCGGTGCGTACGCGCAACCGTGGCGACAACACGATCGTCGACCTCAACAAGTTCTGGAAGGTCGGCGCGTACGCCGTGTTCAGCGACTGGCGCTTCAACAGTGAGGGGTGCAGCACCGACGGGCTGTTCGATCGCAATCAGGTAGGTAACACGACGTTCAACAACGACAGGTGGAACGAGGACGCGCAGGGGAGCATCAACCCGGTCCGTGTGCGCCTGTGGGGCCATGACACCGCGACCAACGCCAACCTCTACGGCTGCCCGAGCGACCCGATCGTCTTCGGCGGCAGCAACGTCTACGTGACCAGCCGCCCCTGGTAATCATCAGCGACGCAGGCCCCGACCCCGGTGGTCGGGGCCTCCGTCACGTGGTGCAGCGAGACGTCGGCGCAGCGCTCACGAACGATCGGGGACCGCGCGGCGGGAGGTGGCTGGCAGGTCGCGGCCGTCGGTAGGAGGCGGCGGCGCGACGTTTGCTTCGAGAGCCGTCGGCGCGAGCGTAGTGGTGTCGTCGGTCGCGGCGGGGCCGCCGCGGCCGTCCTGGTCGGCGGTGATTACCTTGCGCAACGATGCCGACAGCAGCGCGGCCGTTAGGCAGCCGGCCACCGTGAGACCGAGCCAGATCGTGCTGTGGCCGCCGCCGATGAGGGGGGCCGCGGTGATCGGGCCGACGATGCCGCTGATGCCCCAGACCATGGAGCCCAGGGCGTTGAAGCGGCCGCGGAGTTCGTCGGTGGCCAGGGCGTTGAGCAGGGTTGGGCTGATCGGCGACAACAGGGTCTCGCCGAAGGCGAACACGGCCGCGCAGGCGATGACCGCCACCGCCGAGATCGCCAGGTTGCGGCCGTCGACCGCCCCGGCCACGCCGAGGACCAGCCAGGATGCGGCCATGATGACGCCGACCAACGAGAGCAGGCGGGTGCGGCTGCGGCCCTGGATCAGGCGCACGACGAACAACTGGGCCAGCACGATGACCAACGTGTTGGCGGTGAAGGCGTAGGCCACCGTCTGCGGGCCCACGTGGGCCACGTCGATCGAGAAAGCGGTGAAACCCACCTCGATCTGGGCGTAGCCGCTGATCGTCAGCACGATGCTGAACGCCAGCAGGCGGCGGAAGCCGCGGTGGGCGAAGACCTCGCGGTAGCCCGGTTGGCGTTGCTGGGTCGGCGTGGGGTCGGCAGACACGATGCGGCGGCCGACGCCGCGCATGGTCAGCAGGTTGATGAAGGGCACCAGGTAGAGCACCGCGTCGATCAGGTAGATGAGTTGGAAGGTGCCGGGGCGGTCGAGGTCGACGATCGCGCCGGCGATGACCGTGCCGGTGCCGATGCCGAGGTTGAGCAGGGCGAAGCTCAGGCCGAACGTCTTCTGGCGCTCGAGGCCGTCGGTGACCGAGGACAGGATCGTGTTGTTGGCCGCCCAGACCACGCCGGTGCCGGCGCCGATCAGTGTCACCGAGAGGAGGGCGTGCCAGGCCGTGTCCGCGAAGCCGACGCTGCCCACCCCGGCGGCCTCGACCAGGAGCAACGGCAGCAGGACCCGGCGCGCGCCGTAGCGGTCGACGGCCCAGCCGCCGATCGGGCCGATGGTCAGGGCGCACACGGCCAGCCAGGCGATGATCAGGCCCGCGGTGCCGGACGGGATGTCTCTGACCTTGGTCAGGTAGATGAACATGAACGGCAGCGTCAGGCCCCGGCCGGTGGCCGAGAAGAAGGTCGCGGCCAGCAGCCGGCGGGCCTCGGGTCGGTGGGGCAGGACGTCGCGCAGCATGGGTTCATCTTGGCGAGGGGGTACGACACTTCGCGAACGAGTTATCGGCCCGGCCGAGGCTCGGCGGGAAACCGTTTGATCCAGCCCGCGCCCGCTGGCAGCCTGGCTCCCCGTGCCCGAGGTCGAAGCATCTGAGGATCGCGAACGGCCGCTGCGGTCACCCGCCTTCCGGTGGTATTTCGCCGGCCGCTCGATCTCCATGGCCGGCAGCTTCATGTCGCCCGTCGCCCTGGCCTTCGGGGTCCTCGAACTGACCGACAACGCGAGCTGGTTGTCCGCGGTCATCAGTGCCTCGTTCGTGCCGATGGTCGCGACGATGCTCCTCGGCGGCGGCATCGCCGACCGCTACCGCCGGGACACCGTGCTCCGGCTGACCAGCCTCGGTGCCGGCCTCACCCAGGCCTGCGTCGCGGTCCTCCTGCTCACCCACCAGCACCCGGCGCTGCTGCTGCCGTTCGCAGCGGTCAACGGCGTCCTTCAGGGACTCACCACCCCGGCTTTGCGCGGCATCGTCTCGAACCTGGCCGTCGGACGCGGTCTCCAGCAGGCCAGCTCCCTACTGGCCTCCGCCGGAAACACCGCCCGCATCGTCGGGCCGACCACCGCCGGCCTGCTGACCGCCTCGGTCGGCGGCGGCTGGGCGATCGCCGCGGACGCCGCCTCCTTCCTGCTGGCCGCGGCCATGTTCGCCCGGATCTCACTGCCTGACCTACCGCCGCGCGCCGTCGGTGCGCCCACGATGCGCACCGAGATGCGGGAGGGCTGGGCCTACTTCCGGTCGCAGACGTGGATCTGGACGGTGACGCTCGCCTTCGCCGTCTTCAACGCCACCAACATGGGCTTCTGGCAGATCCTCGGCCCGACGATCGCGAACGACACGATCGGGGCCGCGGGCTGGGGCCTGGTGCTGAGCGCCCGCGGAGTCGGGGCGCTGCTGGCCAGCGTGGTGCTGGTGAAGGTGGCGCTGATGCGGCGCCCGATGGTGCCGGCCCTGTCGGCGATGGCGCTGGCCACTGCCCCGCTCATCCTGCTCGGCACCGGCGCGAACACGTTCTGGCTGGCCGCGGCGTCGCTGCTCGGCGGCGTGGTCGCCGAGTTCTTCACGGTCGTCTGGGAGACCGTCAACTACACCCACATCCCCGAGCGGCTGCTCTCGCGCGTCGGTGCCCACGACGAGTTCTGGTCGTCGGCGTCGTTACCCATCGGTCAGCTGTCCGCTCCTCCCCTCGCGGCCGCGTTCGGGACGACAGCGGTCGCTGTCGCGGGTGGCGGGACCGCCGCGGCAGCGATGCTCCTCGCGTCCTTGGTCCCATCCCTGCGGCGGATCGAGATACATCGGACGCCGGACCCAGCTGACGGGCAGTCCAGAGCCGAGCAGCAAACCACCCCGACGTAGACGACGACTCCGAGGAGGGGCAAGCCCGCCAAGACGGCGGCACGCTCACGCAACGGCGTCGCGGGGCCAGGCGACGGATGCGTCGTCATCTATAGACTCGCCGGATGAGTTGGTCTGCCCCGTTGCTGGCCCTGCTGGGGACGGTCGTCGGCGCTTCGGTCACGTTGTTCGCCGATCGCGTCCGCGCACGGCGCGACCAGAATCTGCGCCGGCATGAGACGCTGCGCAACGCATACGGCACCTACTTGGGGGCCTTGCACACGACCAGTGAAGAGCTCCGTGCCGTGTCTCTCGGTGAGCACGCGGCCGACGTCTCCAGGCAGTCCGCGGCCCGCACCGCCTTCCGCTCCGCGAAACTCAACATCCACCGCGAGCAACTCGTGCTGCTGGCGCCGGAGCGCGCCGTGCTGGCCGGCGACGAAGCGTTCCGCACGCTGCGCGAGTTGCGCGACGTGGTTGCCGAGGGTGGCGACCTGCAGTCCGTGGAATATCAACAGGTCCTCGACCGCTACCAGGCAGCGCTAGGAACACTGCGCGATGTGATGCGCGCAGACCTTGGCAGTCCGGCACTCGGGCACGGCGTCACGTTCTAGGACACGAACACCGCCACGGTACGAGCCGGCACGGTGAAGCTGCCGCCGCCGGTGTAGCGGGCGGTCTTCACCACCGCGTCGCCGCCAGAAGCCTGGGCCGGATGCAGGGCGTAGGAACGGCCGGCCGTGCCGGGGATGACCTGGGTGGTCGCGGCCGGGCTGGCGTTGAAGACCACCACGATGCGCTCCCACCGCCGGTCGAGGTCCTTGCCGGTCGTGTCGTCGAGGGTCATCGCGATGACGCCCGGCGTCTGGTCAGGCCCGCCGAGAGGGAACGCCACCCGGCGCTGGATCTCAGCCGCCGACGGCAGCGCGAACAGCGGCGACGATCCCGCGATCCGCAGCAACTCGGCCGACCGGGAGGACGCGGCCGCGATGTCGGCCGGGCCGGGCTTCAACGCAGGATCCGCGAGCAGTGGCTCCATGTAGGGCCACTTCGCCTCGTTGTCACCGCGCGGCGGCAGGCCCGAGCCCCACGTCGACGACTGGCCGGACCAGTCGACCCGGTTGAACCAGTCGCCCGAGTCGAACGAGTTGCGGTCCAACGACTTCGAGCGCAGCAGGTCGGTGCCGGCATGCCAGAAGCCGACGCCCTGGGAGAACGTCGTCGTGGCCAACGACAGCGTGTTCATCCGGACCCGGTCGGGCATCGGCAGCGACTGTGGCAGCTTGTATTGCAGGTTGTCGAACAACGTCTCGTTGTCGTGTGCGTCCACATAGGTCACCGTGTCGGCAGGTGACGCCGCATAGCCGGCGGGTGAGCCGTTGTAGTCGACCTCAGCTCCAGTCACCACGGCACCGGTGCGGGACGCGAAGCGGTAGGACGCGAGGTTGCCGGCCAAACCCACCTTGATCTGGTCCTGCTGCAGCAAGAGGCGGGCGAGCTGCTCCGAGGGCGTGCCGTTGACCGGGTCGCCGTTGGGGTCGGTGAACAGGCCCGATCCGAAGCCCTGGAGGTGCGGGTTGGCGTCGAACGGGCCGCCGCCGCGCACCGCGTCGCGCAGGCGGTCGGAGAACGTCGCGATGCCGGTGCCGGCCATGTTGGCCTGGGTCGCCTGCACGAAGCGGGCGTCGTTGGCCACCTCACCGAAGTTCCAGCCCTCGCCGTAGAGCAGGATCGAGCGGCCGTCCACGCCGTCGCGCGCCAGCGTCAAACGATCCAGCGCGTGGCGCACGGCCAGCATGTTGGCCTTCGAGTGGTGGCCCATCAGGTCGAAGCGGAAGCCGTCGACCTTGTAGTCGCGGGCCCAGGTGACGATCGAGTCGACCATCAGCTTTTCCATCATGCGGTGCTCGGTCGCCGTGTTGGCGCAGCAGGTCGAGGTCTCCTGCGTGCCGGTCAGGGTGAGCCGCTGGTAGTAGCCGGGCACGATCCGGTCGAGCACCGACTTCGGTGCCTGGCCCGACGCGGTCGTGTGGTTGTAGACCACGTCCATCACGACCCGCAGGCCCGCCCCGTTGATGCCGGCCACCATCGAGCGGAACTCCCGGGTACGCGCCGCACCGGACGGGTCGACCGCGTAGGAGCCCTCCGGCGTCGTGTAGTGCCACGGGTCGTAGCCCCAGTTGAAGCCATCCGTCGGCCGGACCGGCTCCACACACGCCTGCTGCTCCTGGGACGCCGGTGGCAACGACGGCAGGTCACAGCCCGGCACGGCCTGGTCTGCGCGCAGCTCGGGCACCGTCGCGAAGTCGAATACCGGCAGCAGATGCAGGTGGCTCACCCCGGCGGCGGCCAGCGACCGCAAATGCTTCATCCCAAAGCTGGAGCGATCGGTGAACGCCGCGTAGGTCCCCCGATGCGCGGCGGGCACCGACGTGTCACCGATCGAGAAGTCACGCACCTGCAGCTCATAGACCTGGGCGGCGGTGGACGCCACCGCCGCCGGCTTGCGCAAATGCGCGAAACCAGCCGGGATGAGCGCCGGATCCGACAGCGATGCCACCACCGACCGGGTCGAGTCGGCCGTGAGCGCCACCGAGTAGGGATCGGTGACCAGATTGGTCTCCACCCGCCCGGTAGTCGGCGCGAACACCCGCACCGAGTAGAGATAGGACGCGCCGCGCCAGGACCGGGAACCCACCGCGGTCCAGACGCCGTCACCGTCGCGCCGCATCGGCACCAGATCCGAGACGCCGTCGACCGACAGCGACACCGACTGGGCAGTCGGCGCCCACAGCGCGAACGACGGCACGCCCCGCGACGACCAGGTCACGCCCAGGGTGCGCCGCGCCGCCCCGGAATAGACGTCGTCGAGCACGCCTGGGATCTGCACGCCGGTCGCGTCGACCAGGGCGCCACCCGCGTCGAACGCGGCGACCGCCACCTGACCGGTCAGCACGGAACCGACCGGCACGGACGACGGGACCGTCAGGGCGCGGAAACCCGCCAGGTGGGGGAAGTCCAGCCGGACGTCAGCCGGCAACCCGGCCGCGCGTATCCCCAATGGATGAGCGGAACCACCGACCACCGCGCCGTCGGTCACGGTCATGCCGCCCGACGGCGCGGTGTAGAGCGCGAAGCGCACCGCGCTCGCCGGCGGCTGCCAGGCGATCAGGCCCCGCCGCACCCAGTGCGCGGTCGACTCGGCGCCCAGCGCCCGGGGTGCGTCGTCGACGATCCGGTGCGTCTCGTGGTCGTAGGTGAACGTCAGCACCCCACCCGGCGCCGTCAGCGGGATGTTGGCCCCGCCGGGCGCGCCGCCGGCGCCGTAGTTCTCGTCCCAGGTGCCGTTGAGCGCGACCTTGTATTCGAACGCGCCGGCCGGCACGGTGAACGACGCCCGGAACAGGCCCGGCGACCCGGCGACCGGGAGCAGCGCGGTCTGCACGCACTCCGGCTGCCAGTCGCCGGGACAGCCCAACTCGGACTGGAGCGACCCGACCAGCGTGACCTGGGAGGGCAGCGGCGTGTGGTCAGCGAACGCCGGCGCCCCGATGAGCGACAGCAGCAGACCGAGCACAGCGGCGACAGCAATGCGTGACCGCATCGGACCCTCCCCAAGAGCGACGGCATTGACGCTTCTCGCATTGGAGTCGTCCGGCGACTCCGCGTCAACCCGCTCCCGGCGAGTCGCGAAATCGAGTCACATATTGATCATGTGACCCGCCAGCCCGTGGATCGCCTCCTTCACCGCCTCGCTCAGCGTCGGGTGGGAGTGCACGTTGCGCCCGACCTCGTGGACGGTCAGGTCCCACTGCTGCGCCAGCGTCAGCTCCGGCAGCAACTCGGTCACCTCGGGCCCGATCAGGTGGGCGCCGAGCAGCTCGCCATATTTCGCGTCCGACAGGATCTTGACGAAGCCGACCGTGTCGCCGAGCCCGTTGGACTTGCCGTTGGCGGTGAACGGGAACTTCGCGACCCGCACGTCGTAGCCCTGCTTCAGCGCCTGCGCCTCGGTGTAGCCGAAGCTGGCCACCTGCGGCTGGCAGAACGTCGCCCGCGGGATCATCACGAAGTCGAGCTCCATGGTCTCCGCGTTGGCGATCGTCTCGGCCGCGATGACGCCCATGCTCTCCGCGGCGTGCGCGAGCATCAGCTTGGCGGTCACGTCACCGATCGCGTAGATGCCGGAGACGTTGGTGCGCCCCCGCCCGTCGACCGCGATCGCGCCGCGCGGGGTCAGGTCGACGCCGGTGTTCTCGAGCCCGTACCCGGTGACATTGGGTTGGAAGCCGATCGCCTGTAGCAGCTTGTCGGCCTCGATCACCCGGGTCTGCTCCTCGGTGCCGACCACGGTCACCCGCACGCCGGAGTCGGTCTCGGACACCGATTCGACGCGGGTCGACACCAGCACCTCGATGCCCAGCCGCTTGTAGCGCTTGAACAGCTCGGCCGAGACTTCCTCGTCTTCCAGCGGCAGCATCCGGTCGAGGAACTCGACGATCGTCACCTTCACGCCGTAGTTGTGCAGCACGTAGGCGAACTCGACCCCGATCGCGCCGGCACCCGCGATGACGATCGACCGCGGCAGCTCGGAGCTGAGGATCTGCTCCTCGTAGGTGACCACGCGGTCGGACAGCGAGGTGCCGGGGATCAGCCGGGTCGACGCGCCGGTGGCGATGATGCAGTTGTCGAACGTCACCGTCTGGTCGCCGACGGCGAGGGTGTGCGCGTCGACGAAGGTACCCCGGCCATTGATCTCGGTGATGTTGTTCTTCTTCATCAGGTAGTGGACGCCGCGCACCCGCCCGTCGGCCACCTTGCGGCTCCGGTTGAACGCCACGTTGTAGTCGAAGGTCACCTCGCCGGTGACGTTGATCCCGAAGGTCTTCGCCTCCTGGGTGAAGATGTGGTTGAGCTCCGCGTTGCGCAGCAGCGCCTTCGACGGGATGCAGCCCACGTTGAGACACACGCCGCCCCAGTAGCGCTCCTCGACGACCGCGGTCCGCAGGCCGAGTTGGGCGCCGCGAACCGCGGCGGTGTATCCGCCCGGGCCCGCGCCGAGAACGACAAGGTCGAAATGCTCTGTCATAGGACCAAGACTAGGACTCCCGGAGGCGGATGGCGGCGGCTAGCATCCGGCCATGCGGATCGGTGTCATCGGGTGCGGCAAGATCAGTTCGATCTACTTCAAGAACCTGACCCAACTGACCCAGACCGACGTCGTACGCTGCGCGGATCTCGACGTCGAGCGGGCCAAGGAGGCGGCGGCGCGGTTCGGCGTGCCGGCGGCCGGAACGGTTGACGAGCTGCTCGCCGACCCTTCAGTGGATCTTGTGGTCAACCTCACCATCCCCGCGGCGCACGTCGAGGTCGGGCTGGCCGCGGTGCGCGCCGGCAAGCACGTCTATGGCGAGAAGCCGCTGGCGATCACCACCGCGAGCGCGGGGCAACTGCTGACAGAGGCAACCGACGCGGGGGTACGGGTCGGAAGCGCGCCGGACACGTTCCTCGGTGCCGGGCTCCAGACGGCGCGGGCCCTGCTCGACGAGGGCGCGATCGGCACGCCGCTGTCCGGTGCGGTGTTCATGCTCTCCCCCGGCCACGAGCACTGGCATCCGGCGCCCGACTTCTACTACCAGCCGGGCGGCGGACCGCTCTTCGACATGGGCCCCTACTACCTGACCGGGCTGGTCAGCCTGCTCGGCCCGGTGGCGGCGGTGAGCGCGGTAGCCACCTCCGGCTACGCCACCCGGCGCACCCCGCAGGGGCGGGAGATCCGGGTCGAGGTGCCCACCCACGTCAACGCGGTGCTCGAGTTCGAGGGCGGCGCCACCGTCACCGCCGTGTTCAGCTTCGACGTGCCCGCCTCGACGATCCCGCACGGCATCGAGCTCTACGGCAGCGACGGCACGCTGGTCGTCGACGACCCCAACAACTTCGGCGGGCCGGTGCTGGTCGGCGGCCGCGACGTCGAGTGGCGCGAGGAGTCGCTGCGTACCCCGTGGTCGGCCGACTCGCGCGGCCTCGGCGTGGCCGAGATGGTCGAGGCGATCGAGGCCGGCCGCGACCACCGCGCTTCCGGCGCGCTGGCACTCCACGTGCTCGACATCATGGAGAGCATCCACACCGCCGCCGAGCGCGGTGCCCGGCTGCCGGTCGCGTCGACCTGCCCGCGACCGGCACCCTTCACCGGCCTCGCCTGAGCCACGCCCGGCCGCGCGTCGCGGCCAGGCCCGGCCCAGCCGGCCGCGCGTCGCGGCCAGGCTCGCCGGCGGCCGGGCCCGGCCTCGCCTAACGCAGTTCGGCGGCGCGCTTGACCAGGTCGGCCAACTCGCGCACGTCCTTGTCCTCGGTGCGGGCGGCCGCCCGGTCGGCGATCCGGCGCAGGTCGTCGAGGGCGATGGCAGACTCGCCGCCGCGCAGTGACTCGGCCAGGTAGGCGGCCACGTAGTCGACCGTGAAGCGCGGTGCGGCCGCCTCGAAACCGCGGTCGAGGTCGGAGACGGTGACCACGCCCGAGCCCTCGCTGGGCGACCGGGTGGTCGGGTCGAGCCAGCGCACCCGGACCCGGGCCACCTCGGCACCGAGGTCGGCGCCTTCGCTGAGCCGGACCGCGTAGAGGGCGGTCACGCTGTGCCCGGGGCCGACCTCGCCGCCGTCGACGTCGTCGTTGCGGAAGTCCTGGTCGGCGACGGCGCGGTTCTCGTACCCGATGAGCTTGTAGTCCCTGACCGTCTTGGAGTCGAACGTCACCTGCACCTTGGCGTCGAGGGCGCGCACCTCGAGCGTCGCGGGCAACCGGTTGACGAAGACGTCGCGGGCCTGTTCGAGTTCGCTGACGTAGACGGCGAAACCGTCGCCGCCGTCGGCGAGTTTCTCCATCAGCGCGTCGCCGTAGTCGCTGCCGACGCCGACGCCGAGCAGCGCGATCTCCTTGGCCGCCTCTTCGCGGACCTTGCGCAGGATCTCGGCCCCGTCGGTGCTGCCGGTGTTGGCCAGCCCGTCGGAGAGCACGATCACCCGGTTGGAGGTGCCCTCCCGGAAGCCGTCGCGGGCGACCCGATAGCCGAGTGTGAGCCCGGCGTCGAGGTTGGTGCTCGCGTCGACCCGCAGCCGGTCGATCGCGTCGTGCAGGTCTTCGCGCTCGGCGACCCGGGTCATCTCGCGCAGCACCTTCGCCTTGGTGCTGAACGCGACGATCGCGACCGAGTCGGTCGGCCGGAGCCGGTCGACGAGCGTGTGTAGGGCGTCGCGGACCAGGTCGAGGCGGCCGGGCTCGGCCATCGAGCCGGACACGTCGACGACGAAGGTGAGGGTCGCGTCGGGGCGACGCCGGTCGCTCTCCGAGCGGGTCTGCAGGCCGACCCGCATGATGCGCAGGTCACTGTCGGCGTGATGGGCGGCCGGCGGCCGGGCGCCGTCGGTGTAGACCGCGAAGCCGTCGCCCTGGGGCTCCGGGTAATCCTGGTCGAACGCGTTGACGAACTCCTCGGGCCGGACCATCGTCGGGTCGGGGAGGTTGCCGTCGGTGAGCACCCGGCGGGCGTAGCCGTAGGAAGCCGTGTCGATGTCGACCGCGAATGTCGACTGTGGATCGTCGAGCGGGTTGCGTTCGCCGTTGCCGCCTTCGCTGTGATAGTTGGGCGCCGACGCCTCGTTCGCGGTCGAGTCGCCGGCACCGCCTTCCGCCGTGCAGCCGGCCAGAGCCAGCAATGCCGCCACGGACACCGCGGCGACGCGTATGAACGTTTGCCTCATCGTTGTCCTCCCCGTCCTGATGTCCCTACTCGCCATTGGACAGACGGGCCGGCCGGCCGGCTCCCGTTGTGGCCGAGCCGTTGCCTAAGCGTGAGGAGTGTGACCGGCGCGAGTCATCGCCGAGACCGCACGGAGGCCTTACCGAGACTTTAGGTGTGATCTCCGTCCGGTTCGGGATGGCGCGGGCGGCGCGAGGCGTTGCTCGGCATGTGCGGGATATCGATGTCGTGGTGATCGGGGCCGGGCAGGCGGGGCTTTCCAGCGCCTACCACCTGCGCGGCTCGGGGCTGAGCCAGGTCGTGCTCGACGCCAACCCGGGCCCGGGCGGCGCCTGGCAGCACCGCTGGCCGACCCTGCGGATGGCCACCGTGCACGGGATCTTCGACCTGCCCGGGATGCACTTCGAGCCGCCTTCGCCCGACGAGCGGGCCGCCGATGCCGTGCCCGCCTACTTCGCCGCGTTCGAACGCGAGTTCGGGCTCGACGTGCGCCGGCCGGTGCGGGTCGACGCGGTCCGGGAAGGCGGCGACGGGCGGCTGCTGGTCGATACCGACCATGGGATGTGGCGCGCCCGCGCGCTGATCAACGCCACCGGCACCTGGACCCGGCCGTTCTGGCCCCGCTACCCCGGCCAGGAGACGTTCCGCGGCCGCCAGTCGCACACCGCCGACTATCGCGGCCCGGCCGACTTCGCCGGTAAGCGGGTCGTGGTCGTCGGCGGGGGCACGTCGGCCGTCCAGATCCTGCTGGAGATCGCCGACGTCGCGGCCGCCACCGCCTGGGTCACCAGGCGACCGCCGGTGTTCCGCGAGGGACCTTTCGACCAGGAGTACGGCCGGGCCGTGATCGCCAAGGTCGAGGCCCGGGTCCGGGCCGGGCTGCCGCCGCGCAGCGTGGTCAGCGTCACCGACCTGCCCTGGACGCCGGCGATGGCCGCGGCGCGGGAGCGCGGCGTCCTGGTCCGCCGGCCGATGTTCGACCGGATCTCGCCGGACGGGGTGGTCTGGGCCGACGGCTCTCACTGGGACGCGGACGCCATCCTGTGGGCCACCGGGTGGCGGGCCGCACTCGACCACCTGGCGCCGCTGCACCTGCGGGGGCCGGGCGGCGGCGTCGTGATGGACGGGACCCGGGTGGTCGCCGACCCGCGGATCCACCTGGTCGGCTACGGGCCGTCGGCGAGCACGGTCGGCGCCAACCGCGCCGGTCGGGCGGCCGTGCGGGAGCTACGCGAGCTACTGGCGCCCGCCGGATCAGGCGGCTCGGGTGGGCCGGCGCCTGCCGGATCAGGCGGCTCGGGCGGGCCGGCGCCTGCCGGATCAGGCGGCTCGGGCGGGCCGGCGCCTGCCGGATCAGGCGGCAAGGGTGGGCCGGCGCCTGCCAAATCAGGCGGCCCGGGTGCGCTGGCCGCTGCCGGATCAGGCGGCCCGGGTGCGCTAGCGGCCGCCGGATCAGGCGGCTCGGGCGTGGCCGGCGGTGCGGAGCAGGAACTCGGCGTTGCTGCCCGTCTTGGCTAGCTGGTCGAGGAGCTGCGGCAGGGCCTGCATGTTGTCGCGGCCGGCCAGCGCGCGGCGCAGCAGGTGCACGGCCGCCAGCTCGTCGGGCGGCAGCAGGAGGTGCTCGTTGCGGGTGCCGGAGGCGTTGATGTCGACGGCCGGGAAGATCCGCCCGTCGGCGCTGGCCCGGTCGAGGGTGAGCTCGGCGTTGCCGGTGCCCTTGAACTCCTCGTAGATCAGCGTGTCGCCGCGCGAGCCGGTGTCGATCAGGGCGCTCGCGATGATGGTCAACGACCCGCCGCCGTCGATGGCCCGGGCCGCGCCGAGCAGGCGCTTCGGCGGGGCAAGGGCACCAGCACCGACACCGCCGGACAGGGTACGGCTGTTGCCGCCGGCCAGGTTGTTGTAAGCGCGGCCGAGCCGGGTCAGCGAGTCCATCACGATGACCACGTCGCGGCCGAGTTCGACGAGCCGCTTGGCCCGCTCGATGGCCAGCTCGGCGACGCCGGTGTGGTCCTGGGCGGGCCGGTCGAACGGCGAGGCGATGACCTCACCGCGGACCGAGCGCTGTAGGTCGGTGACCTCTTCGGGGCGCTCGTCGATGAGCAGCACCATCACGTGGCACTCGGGGTTGTTGCGCAGCACCGACTGGGCGATCGCCTTGAGCACGATGGTCTTGCCGGCCTTGGGCGGCGACACGATCAGCGCCCGCTGCCCCTTGCCGATCGGCATCACCAGGTCGATCACCCGGGTGGTCAGCACGCGGGGGTCGGTCTCCAGGCGCAGCCGCTGGCTCGGGTGCACGGGGGTCAGGTCGTAGAACTCGGGGCGCTTGCGGGAGGCCTCCGGGTCGCGGCCGTTGATGGTCTCGACCGTCTCGACCGGGCGGGGCCGGTCGCTTCTGGGCTGGGGCTTGCGGGCGCCGCCGTTTCGGGACCGGCTGTTGCGGTCACGCTGGTCGTCGCCGTTGCGCAGCGTGCCGGTGATCTTGTCGCCGGGGCGCAGGCCAAGCTTGCGGACCAGCGGCGGCGGTAGGTAGGCGTCCTGCGGGCCTGGAGCATAGCCCTGGGTACGCACGAAGTATTGCTCGCCGCGCTGGTCGACGATCCCGTCCACGGGATCGAGGTCGGTCTCTTGTGGAGCATTGGGTGGGGTTGCGCGCACGCGCGTCTCCTCATAGCTGTCGTCCCCGGTCGGCTCAAACATCGGGCGGACCAGCGGCGGTTGACATCGATCGGGCTGAGCCTCGATCACGATCGGCCTCCCGGGGGGCAGCAGGACAGCTGCGCGCACATCCGCGGGGGAACGGCCTGGGTTGACGGTAGCGCGCCGTTACCACCACCGCAAGCAACCCGGGAATATCCCTTACGGGTGGGGTTGGCACTACCGCGGATCGGGTTGGCCGCTGGATCGTGTCTCCGGCGTGCCGATTCTAGCGTCAATTCATGACCGCGACGGTAATCCCCTCACCCGTCGCCAACGCTCCACGCCCGGCGTCCGCGCCGCGCGAACGGGCCATCGATGGCTTGCGGGCACTGGCGATCCTCGGCGTCGTATGTGGACACTGGTTGGTCGGTGGGCTCAGCCCCGGCGGCGCCGGCGGGCTGGTGGTCGACAGCCCGCTGCGCGCGGCGGCCTGGCTCGCGCCCCTGACCTGGATCCTCCAGATGCTCGGCGTGTTCTTTCTCGTCGGCGGGTATGCCGCCGGGCAGAGCCTGACCCGCTGGCGGGCCGGCGGCGGGAGCGACCGGGCCTGGTTGCGCCGGCGGTTCCTGCGGCTGGCCTGGCCTGTGGTGGCGGCAGTGGCCCTGGTCACCGCCGCCCTCCCGATCGCCGCGCTGGCGGGTGCGGCACCGGCCACGCTGCGTACCTGGGTGATCCTGCTCGTCCAGCCGTTCTGGTTCATCGGCATCTACGCGGTGGTGACCGCGCTCACTCCGGTGGCGATGTGGCTCGACCGGCGCTGGGGCTGGGCGGCGGCACTGCCGATGGCCGGAGCGGTGGCGGTGCTCGACGTCGCCCGTTACGGGCTGCACCTGGTGCCGGACTGGGCCGGTTACCTGACCGTCGTACCCGCGTGGATGTTCACCTATCAGCTCGGCGTGGCGTGGGCGCGCGGCGGGATCAGCCGGACCACCGCGTGGCGGCTGCTGTGGGGTGGCGCGGCCGTGTTCGCGACGCTGCTGGTGGTGGCCCATTACCCGGCCAGCATGGTGACCGTGCCCGGGTCGGGCCGGTCCAACTCCAACCCGCCGTCGCTGCTCGTGCCGGCGCTGGCGGCCATCCAGTCCGGTGCCGCGATCCTGCTCCGCGGCCGGCTGGACCGGTTGCTGCACCGGCACTCCGCGCTCTGGACAGCGGTCGCGGTGCTCAACCTGTGCGCGATGACGATCTTCTGCTGGCACCAGACCGCGCTGGTCGCGGTGTCCGCCGCAGCGGCCCGGCTGGGTAACTTCGCCGGCTTGACCGACCCGCCGGTGAGCAGCGGCTGGATCGCCGAGCGGCTGGGCTGGTTCCCGGTGCTGGCGGTGGCGCTCGGGCTGCTGGTCGCGCTCGTCCGCCGGTTCGAACGGCCGGCCGCGGTGGTCACCCGGCGACACCGGATGTTCGCGGCGGCGATCGTGGCGGCCTTCACGGCGTACCTCCTGATGGTCTATTGATCCCGTTCTGCGGCGCGCCTCGGGTCCTCTCCGCACCCGCTTGACTACGCTTCGTGTGCTTGCCGACACGTTGGGTTGTTCACTCGGGGGTCTGGATGGCGCGCTGGTATGCGGCCGTGCTCGCGCTGGCGGCGTTTCTCGCTCCGCTGTCGGCGTCGCCGGCGCTCGCTGGTCCTCGGCCCCCTGGACCCGCTCGGCTTGTCTGGTTTCCTGCTGGGGACGGGATCTTCTCGGTCGACGCGGAGTCGCGGACAGTGCGCTACCGGTCGTGTTCGGTGGACACCGGGCGGGTCTACAACCCCGGTATGCGGGTCGCGGGCGGGGTCGCGACCGGCCGGATCACGTTCGAGGGGACCCCGTATCGCTACCGGGCGCCGCTGGTCGGTCGGTTGACGGGGACGGTGGAGGTGGGCCGGCGCTCCCTGAGCGGCACCACGGTGACCAGTCCGCAGCCGCCCGCGAACCCCGCGCTCGGCCGCCGGCTCCTCCCGCTGACGGCTCGGCTACAGGCGATCGTCGCCTCGGCGCCGGTGACCGCCGGGGTCTCGGTGCGCGACCTGTCGGGGCGCTACGGCGACCAACAGATCTCGGTGGCGGGCCGGTTCCGGCCGAAGGCGGCGAGCCTGATCAAGCTGTGGGTGCTGGTCGAGTTGATGCGGCGGATCGACTGCGGGCAGGCGGCCTACACCGACGGGGTCCTGGTGCTGCCGGAAGACGTGGTCGGCGGGACGGGTGAACTGCAACACGAGACGTTCCCGCAGGTCGTAACGCTGTTCCGGCTGGCCCAGTACATGATCAAATACAGCGACAACACGGCCACCAACGTCTTGATCGACTACCTGGGCGGGTTCGAGCCGGTCAACGCTCTGATCGACTCGATGAACCAGCGCGAGACGGTGCTCGGCCGCAAGATGCTCGCCACGCCGCCGCCGGAAAACTTCACCAGCCCCGACGACGTCATCTCACTGCTCGGTGCGGTCTGGGATCGTCAGGTGCTCCGGCAGGTCAACCGCGACCTGATGCTGAGCTTCATGCTCGAGCAGACCCTCAACGGCAAGATCCCGGCCGCCCTTCCGTCCGGGGTGCCCGTCGCGCACAAGACCGGCGAACTGCCGGACGTGTCACACGACGTGGGCTATTACCTCATTCCGGGTACGGAGATCGCGGTCGCCTTCCTCACCGCGGGCGTGGAGACCGAGGGGGCGGAGACGGTGCGGCAGTTGGCCCGGGCGGTCTACGACTACGTCGACGCGCCGCCGCCCGCCTCCTCGCTGCCGATCACCGGGGTCCGGGTCTGGCCTCTGGCTGCTTTTCTCCTGGGCTTCGGCCTGCTGCTGCTGGTTGTCTTCAGGCGTAGAGCGATCCGCTGAGGTATTTGAGTCCACTGTCGACCTGGACGGTGACGACCTTCTGTCCCCGTGCGGCGATTTTCTCGGCGGCGGCGAGGTTGGCGCCCGTGGACGGCCCAATGAAGATGCCATGCCTTCGTGCCGCTTGCCTCGCGGTTTCGAAGGCCTCGCTGTCAGAGACCGCGATGACCTCGTCGAGGTCTGTCTCCTTGAGCTGCGGTGGCCAGTAGCCGATCCCGCCCCCTTCGATGTGGTGCGTGCCCGCGGCGTGCCCGGAGAGCACCGCTGACTCGGCCGGCTCGACGGCCACGCGTCTCAGGTCCTTCTGGTGCGCGCGCATCGCGCGGGTAGCGCCGAGGAACGCGCCGGCAGTGCCCACGTACCCGCAGAATGCATCGACGGTTTTGATCTGCTCGATGATCTCCTCCCCCATCCGCCGGTAGCCGTCGGTCATGTCGGTGTTGTGGAACTGATCGGTCCAGAACGCCCCGGTCTCAGCGGCGATCTCGGCCGCCCGGGCGATCATGGCCGGGATGAGCTCGGGCGTGATCCCGTCGGGGCTGTGGATGAGCTCTACGTTGGCGCCGAACGCCCGCATGGTCCGGATCTTCTCCGCGGCGAAGGCGTCGGACGACACGATCCGCAGCGGATAGCCCTTCACGGCGCACACGAACGCCAGCGACGACCCGGTGCTCCCGCCGGTGTATTCGACCACCGTTTGGCCTGGTCGCAGCCGACCGTCACGCTCGGCGGCCTCGATCATGGCGAGCGCCATCCGATCCTTGTAGGAGCCGGTCGGGTTGGCGGCTTCGAGCTTCACCCAGACCTCCCCCGGGCTGTCGCCGCGCTCGAGCGCGACCAACGGCGTGTTGCCAATCCCGTCGAGACCCGACACCGACCCCTCCCACCCCAGCAGCCCCAATCAGCCTGGTCACCGACACTACGGACCACGCCGCAGAGAAGGCACCCCCATGCGCTACTCTGTAGCGGCTGCCGTCGGGGGTACGACACCCAGACGGCAACGGGACGTGGCGCAGCTTGGTAGCGCACTTGACTGGGGGTCAAGGGGTCGTGGGTTCGAATCCCGCCGTCCCGACAGCGTAAGGGTTTCCGCAGGTCAGCTGCTTGCGGAGGCCCTTTTTGCATAGCTCGGCATCGATGTCAGGTCTAGCACGCCGCTGTTGGACCCCTTGACTCGGAGTTATTTGACCATGCCGACCATCGACATTCGTAAGACCACTGCCGGCCTGTCCCCCACCTGGTCCGGCTACCTGCGCGACTGGGACCGCACCCTGCGCGCCGCCAACCATCCGGAGACCACCCGCTACAGCTACCTGCTCGCGGCGGCACAGCTCGGCCGCTACCTCGGAACCGAGTGCGACGAGTTCGACGCCCCGCAGGCCGCCGACGATCCCTGCCTGGTCGCCCGCGGCCATGTCGAGGACTTCCAGGCCTGGATGGTCGACACCCGCTCAGCGTCAACGGCGATGAACAAGCACAAGAGCCTGCAGCAGTTCTTCAAATGGCTCACCGTCGACGAGGAAGCGATCCGCCGCTCGCCGATGGACCGGGTCCGCCAGCCCAAGAAGCCCGAGAAGCTGGTCCCGGTCCTGACCGCCGAAGAGACCCGCAGGCTGCTGGCCGCGTGCGCGAGCTCGACGTTCGTGGACCTGCGGGACCAGGCCCTCATCCGTCTCTGTTCTATAACACCGGCGGACGCCTGGCAGAGGTCGGGAACCTGACGCTCGATGACCTCGACCTGCACGCCGACACCGTCCGATTCCACGGCAAGGGCGCCAAGGACCGCCGCGTGCGGATCGGGCCTCGGACCGCCCGGGCGATCAGCCGATACCTGCGGGCCCGATCGGGGCGCCGAGGCGCCGACCTGCCGCGCCTGTGGCTGTCAGCGCGCGGCGCCTGCCGCCTCGAACCGAACGGCATCAAAATCCGCCTCAAGCAGCTCGGTGCCGCAGCCGGGGTGCCGAACGTTCATGCCCACCGGTGGCGGCACAGCTTCGCCCACGAGTGGAAGCTCGCCGGCGGCGACACCGGCGACCTGATGCTCCTGCTCGGCTGGTCGTCGGACGACATGCCCCGCCATTACGGCGCCAGCGCCGCAGCCGAACGCGCCCAGCAGACCCAAGCTCGCCTGGCAATCGGCGAACGAGTCTGAAGGTGGCGCCACTACTGCGGTCCCAACACCCGTCACTCCATCAGGGACAACTAGCAGCGCCGCTTTGTCATTGCGGTCGACGCAGTGTGGCTTTGGAGGTCTCCACCAGCACCGTTTGTAGGTCAGTGCTGACACCACCCGGACCAGGAGGGCACCCTGGTGTTGGTGGGAGTTGACACCACCGCTGGCGGGCGCGCAAGCGGAGCTCGTAGAGCAGGCCAAGTGGCGGGAGCACCCCAATCGGGACACCCCCGAGCACGTCGCGCCATCAGGCCGAACTGTGGGCGGGACAAGCACGCACCGAACTGGAGTGGGCGAAGAGCCTGAGCAAACGACTGTCTGAGGGCGCCTACACCATGGCCGATGATCCGGGTTCGTGGCGAACGGTCCCCGATCACCTCAAGCCGCGCGCCTAATCAACCTTGACTAGACGTTTCGTCCTCGTGTACTTTGGCCAAGTAGTCAAACTGGACTAGTCCTCTACCAATCCGTTTGCAACACGGGAGAAGGAATCGAACCCATGGGAAAGCTCGCGATCGAGACGAGAGGGTTGAGCGGAGGTGGGCGCGTGTCGGCGACGAAGCTCCTGGTGCTCGGTATCGTGCACCTCTCCGGCGGCGCGCATGGCTACCAGGTGCGGTCCGAACTGCAGAGCTGGGGTGCGGAGAGTTGGGCCAAGATCAAGCCCGGCTCGATTTATCACGCACTGAAGAAGGCGGCGGCTGATGGCCTCCTCACCGAACACGCCGAGCCGGGCAACTCCGGGCCGGAGCGCGTTTTGTACCGCGCGACAGCTCGGGGACGTGACGAGATGGTCGAACTGGTCCGCGACGGTCTGCGGCGCACCCATGACCCCACCATGCTCGACGCGGCCATCGCCATGTTGCCCATGCTGACCAGGACAGATGCGATCGCGCACGTTAACGAGCGGGTCGCGCGCCTGGAAGCGGAGCTCGTAGGGCAGGCCAAGGGGTGGGAGAACCCGAACCCCGACATTCCCGAACACGTCCGCGATCAGGCCGAACTGTGGGCGGGACACGCACGCACCGAACTGGAGTGGGCGAAGAGCCTGAGCAAACGACTGTCTGAGGGCGCCTACACCATGGCCGATGATCCGGGTTCGTGGCAAACGGTCCACAATCCCCTCAAGATGCGCTTCTAATCAACCTTGACTAGACGTTTCCTCCTCGTGCACTCTGGCCAAGTAGTCAAACTTGACTAGCTCACCAATCCGTTCGCAACGCCGAGAGAAGGAATCGAACCCATGGGAAAGCTCGCGATCGAGACGAGAGGGTTGAAGAAGAGCTTCGGCACGACCCACGCGGTCGCCGGTGTGGACCTGGCCGTGAGCGCCGGGGGCGTGTACGGCGTGCTCGGCCCGAACGGGGCGGGCAAGACCACCACGATCCGCATGCTCGCCACGCTCCTGCGCCCCGACGCCGGAGAGGCGCAAGTGCTCGGCTACGACGTCGTGCGTGATGCGCGTTCGGTACGGACCCGGGTGAGCCTCACCGGGCAGTTCGCGTCGGTCGACGAGGACCTCACCGGGGTGGAGAACCTGTTGCTGCTCGCCAGACTGCTCGGCTACTCACGCCGCCGAGGCAGGGAGCGGGCGACCGACCTGCTCGACGCGTTCGGTCTTGCCGAGGCCGCCGATCGGCAGGTGAAGAAGTACTCCGGCGGGATGCGCCGGCGCATCGACATCGCGGCGAGCCTGGTCGTCACCCCCGAACTGATCTTCCTCGACGAGCCCACGACCGGGCTCGATCCGCGCAGCAGGAACCAGGTGTGGGAGATCGTCAGGGGCATGGTCGCCGAGGGCGCCACCGTGTTGCTGACCACGCAGTACCTCGACGAGGCCGACCAGCTGGCCGACCGGATAGCGGTGATCGACCACGGGAAGGTCATCGCCGAGGGCTCGATCGGCCAGCTCAAGGCATCGGTCGGCGCGGGCTCGCTGCATGTACGCCTGCGTGCGCCCGAGCAGCGCGCCGAGGCCGAACGGGTCCTCGCCGCCGCGCTCGACGTGCCGATCGAGCTCTCCGCTGACCCGGCCGCGCTGTCCGCGCGGATCTCCGACCCCGAGCGGGTCGCCCGTTCCGTGGCCGAGCTGTCCCGCGGCGGCATCGACGTCACCGAGTTCGCGCTCGGTCAGCCGAGCCTGGACGAGGTGTTCCTCACCCTGACCGGACACACCGCCGAGGAGACACCCGAGGAGGATGCCGCATGAATGCCACGACCGCGGAGCAGGCGTCGGCGCCGGTCACCGAGGACGCGCTGCGCAGTGTGCTGTTGGCCGGTGAGCGGCCGTCTCGCCCCGGCCCGGTGCTCACCTCGTTGACATTCGGCTGGCGGGCGCTGCTGAAGATCAAACACGTGCCCGAGCAGCTCGTCGACGTGACCATGTTCCCGATCATGTTCACGCTGATGTTCACCTACCTGTTCGGCGGCGCGCTCGCCGGGTCGACACAGGCGTACCTGCAGTTCCTGCTGCCCGGCATCCTGGTGCAGGCGAACGTCATGATCACCATGAACACCGGCATAACGCTGAACACCGACATCCAGAAGGGCGTGTTCGACAGGTTCAGGGCGCTCCCGGTGTGGCGACCGTCCCCGCTTGTCGGCGCCCTGCTCGGCGATCTGGTGCGCTACTCGATCGGGTCGGCGATCGTCATCACGCTCGGACTGGTCCTAGGGTTCCGGCCGGAGGGTGGCGCCGTCGGCGTGGTGCTCTCGGTGGTGCTGCTGCTGGTGTTCTCGTTCTGCCTGTCGTGGCTGTGGACGATGCTCAGCCTGATCCTGCGCACGCCGAACTCGGTGGCGGGGGTCAGCATGATGGTGATGTTCCCGCTGACGTTCGTGAGCAACATCTTCGTGGACCCGAAGACGATGCCCGGGTGGATGCAGGCGGTCGTCGAGGTCAACCCGATCAGCCACCTGGCGACCGTGGTACGCGGCCTGATGGACGGCTCGGTGCCCGCCGGGGAAATCGGCTGGGTGCTCGTCTCGTCCGTACTTCTCGTCGCGGTCTTCGGTCCCATCACCATGGTCCTCTACCGCAACAAGAAGTAGATGCCCCTACCGCGAGCACTTGGTCGAAATCAACTCCGACAACCCGGCCCACTCGGCCAACGCCATCACCGGTACCAGGCCCGGACACGACACGGAGAGCCGAATGAGCACCATCCCCCAGAACAACTCGGAAACCGTTGCGCACACGCCCGGGCGGGCGAGCAGCATCGGGGTCTGGATTCTGCAAGTCGTGCTGGCGGCGATAATCGCCAGCGGCGGAATCTCGAAGCTCGCCGGCGACCCGGTCATGGTGGACATGTTCGCCGACATCGGGGCTGGCCAGTGGCTCCGATACCTGGTCGGAGCGCTGGAGGTCGCGGGAGGGGTTGGACTTCTGATCCCGGCTCTGGCGGGCCTGGCCAGTCTCGGGTTGGCGGCATTGCTGACCGGTGCTGTCATCACCGATCAGTTCGTGCTCGAGCAGAGCCCTTGGCTGCCGCTCGCCTTACTCGTCGTAGCGGCCGTGATCGCAAGGACGCGGTGGTCGCGCACCGAGGCCGTCGTCGGCACGCTGTTCAGGCGCTGAGACAAACCTCTCGAACGGAGATGTGAGATGAACGAGATGGCCTTTCGCATGACATCAAACGATGGCACCACCATCGCCTACGACAGGGAAGGAAGCGGTCCGGCCGTCATTCTGGTGGGCGGAGCACTCGACGAGGGGGTGGAGAACGCTCCCTTGGCGCCAGCTCTCGCCGAGCACTTCACGGTCTACAACTATGCCCGTCGGGGACGCGGCGCGAGCGGCTTCACCGAGCCGTACGCCGTGGAAAGGGAGATCGAGGACCTGGATGCGTTGATCGCGGAGGCGGGCGGCTCGGCACACCTGTTCGGGGCGTCGTCAGGCGGCGCGCTGGCGCTGGAGGCCGCCGCGGCAGGGTCAGCCATCGACACGATCGCCGTCTGGGAGGTGCCCTACGCGGTTGGAGACGACATACGCCCGCGATTCGAGGAGTACATCGCAGACACCCGACGCGCCTTCGACGCCGGGCGAGACGAGGAGGTTCTCGAACTGTTCATGCGCATGACCGGCGCCTCCGACGACAACATCGCGGCCAGGAAAGCGGCAGGCAAGCAGACGGCGCATTGGGCGCATTCGGTCGCCCTCGCGCCCACGCTGGTCCACGACAGCGTCTTCCTCAACCGCTACCAATTGCCGGCCGATCGACTGGCAACGGTCACCCAACCGGTCCTGGTCACCACCGGAGGACCGATCACGGTCCCCTACATGGCAGGCCTGCCCTCGGACTTCTTCGACCGCGCGGCCGACGAGCTTACAGACCTACTACCCCACGCTCAACGGGAGACCCTCGAGGTGCCGGATCACGTCGTCGACCCACAGACCGTCGGCCCGCTGTTGCTACGGTTCTTCAGCAGCGAACGCTGAGGGGCCCGCGAGGTGTTGCGGGAAGACCGATTAGGCACCGCGCAAGCAGCGTGCTCGTCACCAACGTCTTCGTCACCACGCAAGGCCGGGCCGTCGTACTGACCTGGGCCTCAGTGGGACTCGACCTGGCCTACTCACTGCTCATCGGCTCCGTCGTCGGTCGTACCCCGCACTCCGGGCCGACTCAGTACCGCCCACCGAACCCCTGCGCAGCACATGACCAGGCACCTCGGTAGGGCCAGTCATTCCGGGCTGTGGTCGCATGCGGTCACCGTTCCCGGGCAGTGGCCCGGTGCCGAAAGTCGTGCCCACGGCGTGCTCACGTCAGGAGTGCCACCGATGACACAGCCGCGTTCCCGGGTCGACCTGTACGCGGCGATCCGACGGGTTGCCCGATCTGGGATGTCCAACCGCGCGCTGCAGCGCAAGCACGGCGATGCCGCCGCCGTTTCGCAGGCGTTCTCGCCCAGCCGCGTAGGCCGACTTCTCGCACTGTTACCGATATCCCAACGCGGTCGATACATCGCTTCTGGGCGCCATCGGTGTGTGGTCTACGCTGGAGCCCGCAGCGTCTACATAGGAGGCATCAACAAGACTCCTTTACTCGG
The DNA here is from genome assembly GCF_003387075.1 of Asanoa ferruginea. Lineage (NCBI taxonomy): Bacteria > Bacillati > Actinomycetota > Actinomycetes > Micromonosporales > Micromonosporaceae > Asanoa > Asanoa ferruginea. Next base: position 6,120,831 of record NZ_QUMQ01000001.1, on the reverse strand, counting down.
CTGGTCTATGCTTTGCACGACCTGGGAATACGTTGCTGAGCATGCCGCTCACCCAGCCAAGAGCTGGGGGTCGTCCCGACACAGCTCAGAGGGCATATCCGATCGATGGATATGCCCTCTGCGGCCTCGAGGGCCTACCGCCTTATCACAGCGCAGCAACGAGTTCGTCGAGCATGCGGTCGAAAGCCCCGACTCCCACCGACAGGTGTCCCTCCCCTTGCTCCAGATGGGCGGTCACCCCCGGCACGTGCGCCGCGAGCCACTTGCCGTGGGCGTAGGGCACCATCAGGTCCTCGCTGCCCTGCCACACGTACGTCGGCATGGCGATCTCGGCCAGCTCGAAACCCCAGTCCCTAATGAAGGCGAGGTCGTCGTCGAGCCAGCCGTCGACGCCCAGACGCAGCCCCTCCGCGAAGCCGGCCGTTAGATCCACGCCGAACTCGTCGGTCAGCACGGCCCGGTCCACGGGCGGCAGCAAACTCGACAACCCGGCGATCAGACCGGCGGCGTCGGTGTCGCGCATCCCCTCGGCCTCCTTCTCCAGGTATGGGCGCAGGTGCTGCTCCCCGCGCGCCGCCGCGCCGAACTCCGTGACGTTGTCCTCGCCCATGCCGGCGAGAAAGTCCAGGCCCTCGGCGTCGTACGGCGCGACCCCGGCGATCACCAGCGCCGCCACCACCCGCTCCGGCAGCCGCGCGGCCGTCGCGAGGGCGTGCGGCCCGCCCCCGGACCAGCCCGCCACCAGGCAGCGCGGAGCGCCGACGTGGTCGAGCACGTCCCGCACATCCGCGACCACGTCCACCACCGCCCGGCCCGCAGCGCGCGTCGAGCCGCCGTAACCGGCCCGGGAGAACGTCACGAGCCGCAGGCCCCGCTCGTGCACGCCCCGCCGCATGTAACGCAACGGCCAAGCCGACCCAGGGGTGCCGTGGTGGAAGACCAGCGGTACACCGTCGGCGGGGCCGCTCACGTCCACGTCGAGCAACCGGCCGTCCCGAGTGGAAATCGTCGTCATGTCCCGATCCCTTCGTAGAGCCACGCATAGGATGGCGCACGGCGACGCGCGTTTCCACCAGGTGGCCACGCGGGCATCGTCCAGCGGTAGGCGGCCGCGACCACCGCCGCGGCCGTCGCCGACCTACCGGGCAACAGCTTCGCCGGACCCAGCCGCCTCGGGCACATGCGCGGAGCGCCGCCGACGCCCAGGACCACAGATGGCCGCGAGGCTCTGGTCACTTTCCGAACAGCTCACCGATACGCGGTTTCCCCTGCAGGGGCGGCCCCGCGAGATCCTCTAGCGGCGTTCGGTGGTCGCTTCAGCCTCGGCGGCCTCCTCGGCGCGCATCGCGCCACCTAGGCCCCGCATGTTCTTGATCGGCTCGATTGAGGGAAGAAAGATCGTGATGGCGCCGGCCAGTAAGATACCGGCAGAAACCAAGACGGACAGGACCTACTGCTCTACCGCGAGTGGAGCGCATGTCAGTCGATGGACCGAGCCGCGGGCGGCACCGGCTGGGCCAACTGTTCGGCTGCCCAGAGCAGATTGTGGAAGCCACGGCGGCACAGGAACGGGATCATCACGCGGTGCGTCAGCGTGGCCATGAGGGGAAGGCGCATCCGCAGCGGCGGGTTCGTCATGGATGCCCGGCGCAGCCGGTAGGTCACCCGCGCGCCGTCGGCGGCCGGCTCGATCTCGTAGCGGTGCTCCCACCGGGCCTCGGTGCGGCGGCCGGTTGGCCACACCGCGACGCCGTCAGTGTGAAACTCGATGACGGCGGCCTGGTCGGCGCGCACGACCACGCTGTGGTCCTGCCAACGGGTGCGGGTCATCGGCATTGATCCGACGCTCGTGAATTCGGAGCCGGCCCGCATCGGGCCGTCGGCCCGCAGCGACGTGAGTTGAAACCCGTGCCGTTGCTTGCGGCCGGCCCAGTCCAGGTGGGTCTCCAGGTTTGCCAGCACGTCGTAGACCGCGGATGGCGAGGCGTCGCAGTGCGCCTCGAGCACCATCTCGTAGCTGCTGTCGCCGTCCCACACCACGCGAGTCAAGGCCGTCTCCCTCATGCCGGTGCCCATGCGATCGACGTTAGGTCGGAGCACGGGGGCGGACATGAGGCATTCACCTCATCTTTGTCGCGACTCCGCGTCGATGTCGTCGTCGCCGATCAGGCCGTGCTTCACGGCGAACAGACTGGCCCGGGCCCGGTTGGACACACCGATCTTGACGTAGATGTGCTCCACGTGGTTGGCGGCGGTTTTTTTTGGAGATGCCTAGCTGGGCGGCAATGGCCGCGACCGCCAGCCCTCGGGCGGCCAACCGGAGGACTTCGACCTCTCGGGCCGTGAGCCCGGCCGGCCAGGAGCGGCGGCGACGCACCGCGTGCCCGGCCACGTGCAGCACACCCTCGACCGCGTCGCCGTCGAGCCGGCCGACCCGTGCCTCATCGCGCAGGTAGGCCGCGGCTTGATCGGCCGTCAGCCGGGCTCGGTGCGGTCGCGGTTCCAGCTTGGACCGGTAGGCATCGGCCGCTCCTAGAATCCGGGCGACCATGGGCAGAGCATCGCCGGTGATGCCCCGGGGGTATCCAGAGCCGTCCAGCCGTTCGTGATGGGCTATCGCCACCGTCCCCAGTGGAGCGAGTGCCGACGCCGCCAGCATCCGCTCGGTCAGATACGGGTGCAGCCGCACCCGTTCCCGTTCGCCGACGCTGAGGCTGCTCGGCTTGTCCCAGATGGTATTGGACACGCCAAGCCGGCCGAGGTCATGGACATACGCGGCCCGCCGCACCAGCACCGCGTCAGCCTCGACCAGTCCGGCGGTACGAGCCGCCGACTCGGCCAGCAGGGCCACCGCGCACGAATGGCCGAGCGTGTAAGGCGACTTCACATCGGCGAAGTTGGCTACCGCCGCGAGCGCCGCGTCGAGCTCCGCGCCAGTCAGCACGACGTCGAGCTCGGGCTCGGCGGCGATCACCGCGCTCCAGGTCGCCTCGCCGTCAGGCCCCACCAAGATTTCGTCGGCGACGGACACGAACAGATCGACCAGCTCCGGATCGAACTGAGTCCCCCGCCGCTCACGGGCGACCGCCACGGCCGCCTCAACGCCACCCAACCGGTGGAAAACCTCGACCACATCAGCCAGGGTCACCAGCCGTGCGACCAGCGAGATCGCGGGCCCCCGGGCCAGCCCTGGGGTACCCCTTCCATCCCACCGTTCGAAAGCCTGCCCAAGGCTGTCCCGAACCTCGGCGTCGAGACCGAGCTGGTGGGCCAGATCCTCCGCTGCCCGCCGATGGTTGTCGATGATCGCCTCGACCTCGCGCCGGCCACCGCCGATCAGCGCCAACCCGAGCCGGGCCCGGTCGACCAGCGGTCGCCCGGCACCCAGATGACGCAGGACGAAACCCGTCCCCGCCCCGTCGACCATCGGAAAGTCAGACTTGAATGCCAGGTCATCACCGAACCACTTCGCCTGCTCGTAGGCGTCCACGTGGCAGCCGACCCAGGTCAGCAGCGCCGTGTAGCAAACGGTCGCGCGGCCCCTCGTATCCAGTCCGACTCGCTCGGCCAGGCGCATCGCGATCAGGCACTCACGCAGCACGTGCTCCATCGGCTGACCGAGGCCGAGATCGGCACCCAGCGACATGACGGCCAGCAGCTCGAGGCGGCGCACTCGCAGATCAGCTGACGGCCCGGCCATGCGGCCCAGTGTATTAATTCAGCGGCACGGGCGGAGTGGCGAAGACGAGCGGATAGGCCTATCTCTGTTGATCACAGAGACGGGCCGAGAGGTCAACCGGGAGGGCCGAGGCCGGCCGGAACGACCGGCCGACCTCAACTACCACGCCGTTCCCCCGCGGCATCGGCCGAGCCGACCACCGCAGGGTGGCGCTCACGTCACCGGTGACCCGGCGTGAAGCTCACGGTCTCGGTTCTCGAGGTCTTTCCGCCGGCGTTGCGTTGCACATAGGCGAAGTATTGCGTGCCGTTGGTCAGGCCCTTGATGTGCACGCCCTTCGAGTTGTAGTTGACGTTGCTGTAGAGGGTGAACGGCCCTGGCGCATCCGCCTTCTTGAGGTAGACCGAATACCCCTTCCCGTTCGACGACCCGATCGCGAAGTCCAGGTCCACCTGGCCGTTACCGGGTTTGATGCGCGTGACGGGGATGTCGTTGGCGGCGTTGACCGTTGTCGAGCCGAGCAGGTTCGCGCCGAGGTCGGCGTCCCAGATGCCCTCGCCATTGTTCGCGAACTGAATGCTGCGCTTGTTGGGGGTGGTCTCTTTGGGATCGTTGATCTTCAGGTAGATGTCGTAGTCGCCGACGGGCACGTTGCCGAACTTGTGCATGTCGATCGCGAAGCTCAGATCGCGGTAGGCGGCGGTGTTGCTCGCCCTGCTGTCCAGGTCGGGCCGCCAGTTCCTCGCGTCGATCTTGGTCAGCGCCGTGTAGGACTTGCCATCCGCCTTGGACTTCAGGACGACCGACACGTTCTTCTTGTTGACGATGTTCCCGAAGCCGACGTTCTGGATGCTTCCGTCGAACTCGAGGGTGCCGTTCTGCTTGACCCACCCGCTCGCGTTCGCGTCACGCAGCACCAACCGATAGCCCAGTCTGTCGCGGAAGTACTCCGCTCCGGTTCTGCCGTCGTACAGGGGGTCGAAGGTCGCGTACTCCGTCCGGTACGGCTCCTCGTACGCATTCGTCATCTTCTGCTTGACGTTGTCTTTCGTGTACGTGAAGTCTCCCCACCTGTCGTGGACGGAGTCCTCGTAGTCCGCGTTCAGGTAGACGGTCTGTGCATAAGCGGCTTCCCAGCCGACGAACGGATAGGTGTTCCAAAGGGTCGCGTCGCCCTGCGCCTCGCCGCCATAGAGGTTGTTCTGCTTCCTGATCCAGGTCATCAGCCGGCCGCGGTCATACGTGTCCGCGGCGCCCAGCGGGTTACCCGGCCAGCCGGCCCCTTCGGACAGCGAACCCCAGTCGTTGGGGTAGTTGTCCCCTTCGTCCTCGCCGTACGCATAGCTGTCGTTGAAGAAGCCGAACCGCGCCTCTGGGGTACCCGCCTTCGGTGGCGGCATCTTGTCGATGTTTTGGAAGGTGTAGTGGGTGTGGTATTTCGCGTTGTACCACGACACGAACGCGCCACCCTGGACGGTGATCGAGCGCGACTCGGGGACGGCGTCCAGCAACGCGTTCAGCATCCAGGCGTACGCCTGCGGACTCGTGCCGAAGGTCGTCGAGTGCTCTTCGCCCCAGGGACCGAAGAAGCCTCCGTCCACCCCCATGATGACGTCTTCGAACTCGTGCAGGATGGGCTTCAGCTGCGCGATGTGCTGGAGAACGGTCGCTTTGTCCGGCTCGATGTCCGCGACGGACCGGTCCATGTAGCCGTCCTGCGGATGCTCGACGGAGACCCAGCTGTAGCCCAGGCCGTCGTAGTTGAAGCGGACCATGGTGACCCCGTTGCCGTTCCTGACCTCCTGAAGCTTGGCCCTGATGTAGGCGAGGGCATCCGCTGTCAAGGGTTGGGACGTGCCGCGCGGCCACGTGGGCAGGACGTTTGCCTTCCAGTAGTCGAAATGAGTCGCGTAGGCGTACGGCGGCTTGTCACCGGGCCGTGATTGTATCGACACATCCGCGGGGGCCCGATAGCTCGCGGTATATCTGGTGCCCCGCGACGTGAAGGTATTGCTCGAGTAGTTCCTCAGATCGAAGTAGATGTGGCTGATGCGGGTATTGACGACCGCGCCACCCACGGTCACCGGGCTGTTCCCGACGTTGACGGTTCCGGAGCCCTGGCCGGTGACCGGCACCACCATCCCGTCGTTGGCACGGTAGAACCCTCTGTCCGGGTTCGGCACGTCGACCGGGTTCTCCGTGTAGTTCAGGCCTTGCGGCACCAGCGGCGCCGAGGAACCCGCACATTGGACTCCGCCATGAGAAAACGCGCTCATGGTCAGCAGCAGCGCCGGAGCCAGCAGCAGAGAGAGCGCCCGCCTCATTTTCATCGGTGACCCACCGTAAAGCTCACCGTCTCGGTTCTCGAGGTCGCTCCGCCGGCGACGCGTTGCACGTAGGCGAGGTACTGCGTGCCGTTGGTCAGGCCCTTGATGTGCACGCCCTTGGCGTCGTAGTTGACGTCGCGGTAAGGCTTGAACGGCCCCTGCGCATCGGCCGCCTTGAGGTAGACCGAATACCCCTTCCCGTTCGCTGACGCGATCGCGAAGTCGAGGTGGGCCTGCCGGTTGCCGGGCTTGACCGTGCCCACCGGAATGTACGGGCGATCCTCACCAGGAATGCCGCCGTTAGCAAGCCAGTAGGCCTCGAACGCGTTCCACCCGCCGCCGCCGCTCGTCCGGCTGTAGACGCCGACGTTGTCCAGGTACGCGCCGTCGAATCCCTGGCTGATGATTCGGTCGATGGAGGACGTGTTGTCATGAGTGGCGATGTTCGCGTACGGGCTGCCACCGTTGACGATGATGTCGCGCCACTCGGGGTTCCACCACTGCACCACGGCCTCTTCGGCGTAGTTGCCGCCGTATCCCAGGGCCAGCCACGCCGGGGCGTTCTCGGGCGGCGAGTAGACGGTGTTGACGATCTTGCCGGACTTCATGCTCCGTTCGGTGTTCGGGTTGGTGGGGTCGATCCAGACCCAGTCGTCCTGGCAGTACCAACGGTTCTGCTCCGCCGATCCGACGCTGATGTAGGCGATGACCTGCCGCCTGCCGCCGCCCGGCTTGCGCTTGAGGCTTTCGATCTCGGCGCGCGTCAGCGGCGTCTGTTCCCCGGGCAGCGCCCGGTGGTTGTAGAAGGAGTCGATGTAGATGACGTCGTAGTCGGAGTTTCGCAGCGCGTTGAGCCACGTCTTCCGGCCGTCGTTCACGTTGAGACCCGCAGCCCGCCACCACCAGTCCCACTGGTCGCCGTACTGAGCTATCGCGTTCTGCACGACAGTGGCGTCTCCCGCCGGCCGGTAGCGACCACCTGGGGACGGAACCAGCAGACCGTTTCCGTAGGAGTCGGTGATCCTCGTCCGGTCGGGCTCGCCCGCCGCGAGAGCGGCGGCCTCTTCGTCGTCCCACGTGCTCCAGGCGTCGAAGGGCCGGCCGTTGATGTTGTAGAGGTAGTTCCGGGCGTCGGTCAGGTCGCGGACATTCCTCTTGCCGTCGATCCGGCCGCTGAGACCGATCGTCGCTGGGTTCTCGACCCAGAAGTAGTCACCGTTCTGCGCCCAGCGCTTGCCCGGGAACAGCTGCTGAGCCAGTGTCCCGCCGATCCGCGGGTAGGGGATGATGCCCCAGTTCTGGGCTCGGCGGTAGTACTCCTGAAGCTGCGCGGGCGAGTTGACGGTCGAGGTCTCGGTGACCATCAGGCCTTCCTTGACCAGCGCGATGTAGGCCGCCTGCTCCGAGGTCGGAGTCGTTCCGTCCCCGCCGAGGAGCAGTGACTCCTTACCCCAGCCATCGACGAGAGAGACGAGATCCGGCAGCACTCCCTTGCTCACGTCGCCGTCGATGAAGGCCAGCGCGGCCGCATCCTGGGGAATGATCTTGAAGTCGGGGTTACGCGTCTTCGCGTGGAGTGCGAGCTCCATGATGAACGCCTGCATCTTGTGGGTGCGGCCCACCAAGCCGGATCCACTCGCATAGAGCTCGTTGATCTTCGCTTTCAGGGCGGCGACCGTCGGATCCTGCACGCACGGCTTCGCGGCCGACGCGGGCGCCGCTGTCGTCGTCAACAACAGCGGCGTAGCCAATGCGGCCGCGAGGATCTGCCGCCGCCTTATCGGGGTCAGTGCGGGCGCCGGGTGCGCCGAGGAACGTGATATAGCCATCTGCGGATCCTCTGCCTGCGCGAGCGGCCTGGCAAGCCTTTCTTGCTCAAACGCGCGTAAATGAACTAGCTTGATTGCGCGTTTGTGTTCATGACTGGCAGGGAGCTCGCATGGCTCGTAGCACGTTGCGTCGCGCCGACCGGGTGTCGACGATCCTGGACCGCATCTCGAGCGACGGCTCGGTCGATGCTCGGGCGCTGGCGAAGGAGTTCGCCGTTTCGGTCGCGACCATCCGCCGTGACCTCCAGACGCTGGAGGACCAGAAGCTGCTGAACCGTACGCACGGCGGTGCCATCGCGGCCGAGGTCAGCTACGAGCTGCCGGTCCGCTACCGCGTCGGTCAGCACCGGGAGGAGAAGCTGGCGATCGCGCGCACGGCGGTCTCCCGGCTGCCGCACGGGCCGCTCACGGTGGGACTGACCGGCGGCACCACCACTCACGCGGTGGCGCGCCTGCTCGCCGACCGGTTCGATCTGGCGGTCGTCACCAACGCGCTCAACATCGCGGCCGAACTGGCGCTACGTCCCCGGCTGAAGCTCGTCATGACCGGTGGCGTCTCACGGACGCAGTCCTACGAACTGGTCGGTCCGATCGCCGACCGCACCCTCGGCGGGCTCAACATCGAGGTGGCGATCGTGGGGGTGGACGGGATCTCCGCACGTGCCGGCCTGACGACGCACGACGACATCGAGGCGAACACGAACGCCACGATGATCCGCCAGGCGCAGCGCGTCATCGTCGTCGCAGACGGCTCCAAGGTCGGCCGCGTCCACCTCGCCCGCATCTGTGCGCTGCAAGACATCGATGAGTTCGTCACCGACGCCAGCGCCGACCCGGCCGCGCTGGCCGCCATCTCCGCTGCCGGAGTCACCGTCACGGTTGGCACCCCCGATTCGCGTTGATCATGAACTCCTGATCAACGCGCCGCCCGGGTGTCCAAACGCGCATCGACCCGCTGGCCGGTTCGCGACGTGTCCACTGTCTCGGGTCCGGTGTCGTGGGCACCGGCTGGCGAACTCGGCCACCCGCATGAGCATCGCAACACGCTCATGTTTGCACAAGTTCTGCGCGAGTTTGCTCGGATCTGCGTGAATGCCTAGAAGAAATGCTTGACAGCGCACGAAGCGCCGTCCGAGTATCTTGCGATGAGCACCACGGCAGATGAGATCGCAACCCAGCCCGAACTCTGGCGCCGCGCCCAGCGGGTCTTGCACGAGGTCGCCGACCTACTGCCAGCACCTGGCCAGGACGTGTGCATCGTCGGCTGCGGCACGTCGCTGTACATGGCCCAAGCGGCGGCGAGTCTGCGGGAGAGTGCCGGCCACGGCCGGACCGACGCGTTCGCGGCGTCCGAGATGCCGCACGGACGCCGTTACGACGTCATCGTGGCGATCTCCCGCTCCGGCACGACATCAGAGGTCACGAACGTCTTGAGCCGCGGCCACGGCGCGCGCTCTGTCCTCATCACAGCGGTCCCGGACGGTCCGGTAGCGGCGGTCGCGGACGGCGTGATCGCGCTGCCTTTCGCCGATGAGCGTTCGGTGGTCCAGACACGCTTCGCCACCACTGCCCTCACCCTGCTCCGGGCCCATGCCGGCGACGGCGACGAGCGTGCCGCGACCGATGCCGAGCAGGCGCTCAACACGCGACTGCCGGTCGACCCCAGCGCCGTTTCACAGTGGACGTTCCTCGGCCGCGGCTGGACGGTCGGCCTCGCCCAGGAGGCTGGGCTGAAGCTGAGGGAGGCCGCACAGGCCTGGACGGAGGCCTACCCCGCCCTCGAATACCGGCACGGACCCATCAGCGTGTCGGGCCCCGGTAGCGTCGTGTGGTCGTTCGGTCCACTCGACGCCGCCCTGGCACGCGAGGTGCACGCGGTCGGTGCGACGGTGGTCGACCTGCCGCTCGATCCGCTGGCCTCGCTGGTCGTAGCACAGCGCGTCGCGGTCGAGCTCGCCGAAGCGCGCGGCCTCAACCCTGACACCCCGCGTAACTTGACCCGTTCGGTCGTGCTCTCCGGCGACGCGCTCACGGTGCTGTAGCCATGCGACGGCGGATGCGCGGGCGTTTGGGCAAGTCATTGACACCCCGAAATCAGCTGGATAGATTCCGTGCGCTTTATCGGACAGCGTTCGAAATCTCGAACACATAGGGCGCGGCCCAACCTGCCGTAGCCACCACCGCAACCCAGTGAACGCTCGCACCCGAACCGCTGCGCAAGGGTTGGAAGCGGAACGAACAGTTTCTGCTCGCACCAGCCATCACGCCGCAGCACCAGAAGGGGGAGACCTTCAGTGACCGTACGACAGCCCTCCGGCAGCGTGCCCACTCGGCGAGACTTTCTACGAGGTGGACTTAGCCTGGCCGCGCTGGCCGGGATAGCACCGATCCTGAGCGCATGTGGCTCGGATGACGACAACAGCGTGGCGGCCGACGGCACCGTCACCATCACCATGTGGCACGGGCAGAACGACACGGGTAAGGAAGCTATCGACAAGATCGTGGCCAGCTTCCAGAGCAAGAACCCGAAGATCAAGGTCGACGCGAGCACTGGCGGCGTGCTGGCCGACGCCATGCTGCAGAAGATCACCACCGCGCTCTCCGGCGGCACCTACCCGGACATCGCCTACATCTTCGGGCCGGACATCGCGAGTGTCGCCCGCAGCCCCAAGGTCGCGAACCTGCAGTCGTTCATCACCCCACCCGAGGCGAAGTGGGACGACTTCTTCCCCGCTGCTCGCGACGCGGTGACCGTCGACGGGAAGGTGCACGGCTTCCCGGCCCTGATCGACAACCTGTGCGTCGCGTACAACAAGAAGGTCTTCAAGGATGCCGGGGTGCCGGAGCCGACCGAGGCCTGGACCTGGGACGAGTTCGTCGCCACGGCAAAGCGGCTGACCAATCCCGGGAAGGGGATCTTCGGCACGGGATGGCCCGCCGACGGCGGGGAAGACTGCGTCTGGCGTATCTACCCGATGATCTGGGACCTGGGTGGTGCCATCGTGGACGACTCCGGGCGCAAGGTCGGGTTCGACAACGACGCGGGTCTGAAGGCCCTGCGGACGATCCAGCAACTGGGTGCGGACAAGTCGGCCTACCCGGATACCAAGCCGGGCAGCGAGACGATGTACCAGATCTTCAACAGCAACAAGATGGGCATGATCGCGACCGGGCCATGGCAGCTACCCGCCATCATCGAAGCGAAGGTCGACTATGGCGTGGTTCCGCTTCCGAGCTACAACGGACAGCGGGTCACCATCGCCGGCCCGGACACCTGGACGGTTTTCGACAACGGATCGGCGAAGGTCAAGGCCGCCGTCGAGTTCCTGCAGTTCGTCACGGCCGCCGATCAGGACATTCAATGGGCCACCCAGGCCGGCAGCCTGCCGCTGCGCAAGAGCACCTCCGAGTCCGCCGAGTGGAAGCAGCACCTGCAGTCCACCGCCGGCCTTGACGTCTTCTCGAACGCGCTCGGCTATGCGCGGACCCGCCCGACGATCCGCAACTATCCACGCATCTCGCAGCCCCTGGGCCAGGCCATCACCAAGATGGTCCTCAACCAGGGGACACCCGAGGAAGCGCTCAAAACGGCCGTGCAGGCCGCCAACGCTGCCCTTGCCGCCGGTTAGGAACTCGGGTGGGCATCAAGCTTCGGGCGGCGGTCGTCGACCGGGAGGCGCCGAGCCGGCGGCGACCGCACGCCAGGCGAAGCTTCGGCGAGGCGGGGACCGCCTGGGCCTATATCCTCCCGGCCTGCGTCGTCATCCTCGGCCTCGGCATACTGCCGATGGCATGGTCGCTGATCCTGTCGTTGCAGAGGTCCGACCTGATCACGCCGGCCGAGTGGGTGGGACTGCAGAACTACGATCTCCTCAGTCATGATCCCGCGTTCCGCGCCGCGGTCGGCCACACGTTGATCTACACCGCCCTGTTCGTTCCACTGTCGATCGTGGGCGGGCTCGGGTTGGCTCTGTTGCTCAACCGCAAGATCCGGCTCATCGGCGTCTATCGAACACTGGTCTTCGTGCCATTCGTCATCTCGGCGACCGCGCAGGGCGTACTTTTCTCCTTCATCTTCGACTCGCACTTCGGCCTGGCCAACGCCGTCCTGAACTGGTTCGACATTCCACCCCAGGGCTTCTTCGCCGACAAGAACCAGGCCCTGTATCTGCTCGTGCTCATCGGGCTCTGGAGCGGCGTCGGCTTCTGCGTCGTGGTCTACCTCGCGGGGTTGCAGGACATCCAGAGCGAACTGGTCGAGGCGGCGGCCCTGGACGGAGCGGGCAGGTGGGCGACGTTCCGATACGTCGTATGGCCCGCGCTGCGACCGATCACGGTGTTCCTCGTGGTCTGGGAGACCCTGCAGGCCTTGCAGGTCTTCGACCTGGTGTTTGTCACGACCCGGGGCGGTCCCTTGGAGTCGACCACCGTCGTGGTCTTCTACGTCTGGCAGCAGGCTTTCGAATTCTTCAACGCCGGCTACGCCGCAGCGGCCGCCTACGTGCTGGCCTTCGGCCTGCTGCTGCTCAGCATCGGTGTTCGCTTCGCGCGACGCCGCGATCACGAGGTGGTGAGGCGACCGTGACCACGGTGCAAGGCGCCCGGCGTCGCAGATGGCTTCCGTTCAGCCCGTGGCATCTGGTGCTCGTCCCTGTCGCGCTGCTGTTCGCTCTGCCGCTGGCATGGCTGGTCATGAGCTCGTTCATGACCAACGCGCAGATCAACAAGTTCCCACCGACGATCATCCCCGACTCGCTGCACCTCGACGGCTATCGGTACGTGCTGAACAACGCGCTCTTTCCGCGTTGGTTCCTCAACTCCAGCATCGTGGCGCTCGTCGTCGTGGTCGGGAACCTGGTCTTCGGCGTGCTCGCCGGTTACGCCTTCGCGCGGCTGCGGTTCGGCGGATCGAAGACGATGCTGACGCTGATGCTCGGTACCTTGGTCATCCCGTTCCAGATAACGATGATCCCGACGTTCCTCATCATGAAGAAGTTGGGGCTGATCGATACCCTCGGGGCGCTCATCGTACCCTCGCTGGTCACTCCCTTCGCGGTGTTCCTGTTCCGGCAGTTCTTCCTATCCCTTCCGCGGGAGATCGAGGAAGCTGCCTGGATCGACGGCTGCTCCCGTCTGAAGGCCCTATGGCTCGTCGTCGTGCCCCTGGCGAGACCGGCGTTGGGCACCGTGGCGGTCCTGACCTTCCTGACCACCTGGAATGACCTCGCGTGGCCGCTGATCGCCATCAACAACGACCACAACTACACGCTGCAACTCGGCCTCGCGACGTTCCAGGGACAACACCGGACGCAGTGGTCGGCCGTGATGGCCGGCAACCTCATCGCTGTTGTTCCGGTGCTGGTCGCGTTCCTGGCCACGCAGCGGACGTTCATCCAGTCACTGACGTCCAGCGCGGTGAAGGGCTGAAGGCCGCGGGCGACAATCGGATTCCGAAGTAGACAGGACGAAACCACATGACGACCATTGCCTTTGTCGGCGCCGGAAGCGTGGTCTTCACGCGCCAGTTGCTCGCCGACATACTCAGCTTCCCGGAGCTGGCCGACGTCCGCATCGCGCTGCACGACATCGATGCCGCCCGCCTCGAGACCGCGGCGGGCATCGCCCGGCAGGCCGCGGAGCAACTCGGTGTCCATCCCTCGATCACCGCGACCCTCGACCGACGGACGGCACTCGAAGGGGCGCAGTTCGTCATCAACATGATCCAGGTCGGTGGCATCGCCGCCACCCGGACCGACTTCGAGATACCGGCATCGTTCGGGGTCCGCCAGACGATCGCCGACACGCTAGGCGTGGGAGGCGTCTTCCGGGCCCTGCGCACGTTCCCCGTCCTGCGCGGCATCGCGGAGGACATGCTGGCGGTGTGCCCGGACGCCTGGCTGCTCAACTACACCAACCCCATGGCCATGAACGTCTGGTGGCTCTCCGAGGTGGCGCCCGCGCTGAAGGCGGTCGGGCTGTGCCACAGCGTGTACTGGACGGTTGCGGGGCTGTGTGATCTCGTCGGTGTCCCGCTGGAAGAGACGGACTATCGGGCGGCGGGGGTCAATCACCAGGCGTGGCTGCTGCGCTGGGAGCATCGGGGCGAGAACCTGTACCGGCGACTCGACGAGCGTATCGAGGCGGATCCCGAGTTGCGCCGGCGCGTGCGGGTGGACATGTATCGCCGCCTGGGCTACTACCCCACCGAGACGAGCGAGCACTCCTCGGAGTACGTCCCGTGGTATCTGCACGACGAGCGGGAGATCGCGCGCCTGCGCATACCCGTCGACGCCTACATCGGCATCAGCGAGGAGAACGTCGCGGAGTACGAGCAGATGCGGGCGACACTCGCCGCGGGCGAAGTCGTGCCACTTGAACACAGCGCCACGGAGTATGCCCCGCAGGTCATCCACTCGATGGTCACCGGGTCGACGCGCATCATCCACGCCAACGTGCCCAACCGCGACCTGATCGGCAACCTGCCTCGCGGTGCCGCCGTCGAGGTGCCGTGCACTGTCGACAGCCTCGGTATCCACCCGCACCGCGTCGGCGTTCTTCCGCCGCAGTGCGCCGCGCTCAACCAGGCCTTTCTCGCGGTCGGTGAGCTGACCGTCCGAGCCGCCCTGGAGGGTGACCCGAGGATGGTCCGCCAGGCGGTGATGATGGACCCGAACGCGTCGGCGACCCTGCGGGTCGACGACATCTGGGCGCTGTGCGACGCGATGACAAAGGCGCACGGCGACCTGCTCCCGGAGTCCCTGCGGGCATGACTCCGGACCGCGCTACGGGGCCGGCAGGCGGTAGCCGAGACTCTCGGACAGCCGGCCGGCGCCGTCGCGGACGAGTCGCGTGAGGTTGGTGCGGGCCTCGGCGTTCCACCGCGTCGTCGGCACCGAGATGCTCATGGCCGCGACCATCGTGCCGGTGTGGTCGCGCACGCCGGCGGCGACGCAATGAACATCCTCACTGGACTCGGACTCGTCGAACGCCAGACCCTCCTGCCGCACCCCCCGCAACGCCGACTTGAGTCGCGCGGCCGAGGAGTTGCTGTTGCGGGTCATGGTCGCGAGCGGGCTGTTGGGGGGATACAACACGTCGAGCGTCTCCGGTGAGAGATCTGAGAGCAGCATCTTGCCGACGCCGGTGCAGTGCGCGGGCAGGCGCCGGCCCACGGCGGAGACCATCCGGACGGGATGCGTGCTCTCGACCCTAGCGATGTAGATCACGTCGCGGCCCTCCAGCACGGCGACGTGCACCGTTTCGTCGCAGGCACCGGCGACGTCGTTGGCTACCCGGTGCGCCTCGCGCGCCAGGTCGACGTGCTCGGCGAAGACGCTGCCCAACTGAAACAGGCGTACGCCCAGCCGGTAGCGCATCGGCTGCCCGGGCACCTGGACCAGGTAGCGGCGGTCCACGAGCGTGACGAGTAGTTCGTGCACGGTCGTGCGGGGAAGGCCCAGGCGGGTGAAGACATCGCTGGCTGACAGGAGCGGGTCCTGCAGAAACAACTCCAGGATGTCGAAGGCCCGATTCGCGGCCGGGACGGTCCTGCCCATTCAACTCCCGCCTTCTTTACACGGCTCGACTTCCGCCATTAAAGTTCTGTCGAAATCACGAAGCGTGTTCAGCATACCGAACAGACGTCAGGCCGCGGGAGGTGCCATGCGTGGGCTTCGCGGAAAGCGGGTGCTCGTCAGTGGCGGCAGCCGCGGCATCGGCGAGGCGACCGCTCGACGTTTTCTGGAGGAGGGAGCCCGCGTCCACATCGGCGGCCTCGACCCAGTCGACGTGTCGGCCGCGGTGACCCGGCTGCGACCTCTCGGCGAGGTGTCGGGAACGCCGGTGGACGTCAGCAGCGAGCCGGACGTCCGGCGACTGGTCCAGGACGCGCGGGAGGCGCTCGGCGGCATCGACACGCTGATCAACAACGCTGGCACGGCCTGGCGTGAGCCGTTCCTGGAGATCACACCGGATCATTGGGATCGGATGCTCGCCGTCAATCTGCGCGGCATGTTCCTCGTCGCGCAGGCCGTGAGTCGGATCCTGGTGCAGCAGCGCACCGGCGGAGCGATCGTCAACATGTCGTCCACCAACGGTGTCGGCGGCGAGGCCGACTACGCGCATTACAACGCCTCGAAGGCCGGCGTGCTGCTGCTGACGAAGACCATGGCCGTGGAACTGGGCCCGCACGGAATCCGGGTCAACGCGCTCTGTCCCGGCTACATAGAGACGCCGCTGAACGCACAGATCGCCGGGAACCTGGGTAACAGCGACTTCGCAGCCGACTACGCCCGGCTCAAGGTTCCCCTGAACCGAACCGGCCAACCGGACGAGGTCGCCGCGGCGTATGCGTTTCTCGCCTCCGACGACGCGTCCTTCATCACGGGCAGCGAGATCGTCGTGGACGGCGGGCAACTCGCGTCGATGTAGCCCGTATCCGCCTTCGTCACCAACGGGAGTACCGATGAGTCAACCGATGCGGGCCCTGGTCTTCACCGGTCCCGGAACGATGGAGCTACAGGATGTCGCGAGGCCGGAGGCGGGCGCCGACGGCGTCCTGCTCGAGGTCCGGGCGGCCGGCATCTGCGGCAGCGAGCTGCACGGGTTCCGGCACGTGGGTTTTCGCAAACCACCGCTGATCATGGGGCACGAGTTCGCCGGCGTCACCCCGGACGGTCGGCGCGTTGTGGTCAATCCGTTGGCGAGCTGCGCGGCGTGCGACATGTGCCGCCAAGGGCTACCGCAGATCTGCCGGTATCGAGAGCTCATCGGGGCTCAACGGCCCGGCGGGTTCGCCGAGAACGTCGTTGTCCCGGCGGACTCGATCCATGACCTGCCCGCCGAGATGACGTGGGAGACCGCCGCGATGGTGGAACCGCTTGCCAACGCCGTCCACGCCTGGCACCGGGTCGACCTGGCTGGCACGGAACGGGTCGCGATCATCGGCGCCGGCACGATCGGCTTGGTCTGCCTGCTCGCGGGGTTGTCTCGCGGCCTGACGGATTTCACTGTCGTGGACCGCTCGCCGACCCGGCTGGCGCTCGCCGAGCGTCTGGGAGCGACGTCGTGCGCGACCGAGCTCGCCGGCGAGTATGACGTCGTGCTGGACGCGGTGGGATCGCAGATCACCCGCGGCGCCGCGGTCGATCGACTCAGGCCCGGCGGAACCTGCGTCTGGATCGGGCTGGTCGATAGCCATCCCGGCTTCGACGGCAACCAGCTCGTCCGGTTCGAGAAGCGGGTGGTGGGCTCCTTTGCCTACACGCCGCAGGAGTTCGCCGCCGCCCTCGCGCTCGCCTCGCAGGTGGACCTCGGCTGGACGACCCCGATCGCCCTCGAGGAGTCGCAACGGGTCTTCATGGCCCTGGCGCAGGGAGCCACCCAACCGGTCAAGGCGGTGATCCGGCTGTGACCGCGCAGGGCGGGCCGGCCGACATCCCGTTGAGTGCATATCGACCGAGGCCCCGGCTGGTGCTGCCCGAGCACCACGTGCCGGCCGCCCGGTTCCCTGCGATCGACGCCCACACCCATCTGGGTCGATGGCTGAGCGGTTGGGCGGGACGCGAGGGAGAGTGGCTCGTCCAGGGCGTCGACGACTTCCTGCATGACATGTCGGATTACAACGTTCACGGTTTCGTCAACCTCGACGGCCGGTGGGGCGACGAACTGCGGGCCAACATCGAACGGTTCGACGAGCGACACCCGGGACGGGTGGCCACTTTCTGTCACGTGGACTGGTCGCTGCTCACCTCCGCCGGCCCGGACGCACTGGTCGCGAACCTGACCGAATCCGTGGCTGCCGGAGCCGCCGGCGTGAAGGTGTGGAAAGACCTCGGACTCCACGTCAGGGATGCCGACAACGCATTGGTGCTACCCGACGACGATCGGCTCGGGCCACTGTGGGCCGCCGCGGGCGAACTCGGCATTCCGGTCTGGTGGCACGCGGCTGACCCCGTCGCGTTCTTCGATGCGGTCGACCATCACAACGAGTATCTCGAGTTGCTCCAGGCCCGCCCCGAGTGGTCCTTCCACGGTCCGCGGTTTCCATCCTTCGAGCGGCTGATGGAGTCCGTGGAGTCAGTGGTCAGCTCACACCCCAGCACGACGTTTGCGGCGGTGCACGCCGGCTGCTACGCCGAAAACCTGGGCTGGGTGGACCGGATGCTCGCCACCTATCCCAACCTGCACATCGACATCGCCGCCCGGATCGCACAACTCGGCCGGCAGCCTCGGGCGACCCGCGAGCTGTGTCTGCGGCACCCCGACCGGGTGCTGTTCGGCACCGACGAGGTTCCGCACGACGGCGCGAGCTACCCGACCCATTTCAGGTTCCTGGAGACCGCCGACGAGCACTTCGCGCACTCCGCCGACGATCCACCGCTGATGGGCCGCTGGACAATATCGGGTCTGCACCTGCCCGATGACGTGCTGCGGCAGGTCTACTCCGGCAACGTCCGGCGACTTGTGCCCCAGTTGGCGGCTACGCCCGGCATTTCGGAAGGGAAGGTATGACGAAGATCGCGATCATCGGTGCCGGTGGCTACGAGTTCCCACTGCAGCTGATGAACGACTTTCTCTCGTTCGACAGCACGAAGGACGCCACCTATTCGCTGATGGACATCGATGCGGGGTCGTTGCGCCGCACCGAGCGGCTGGCCCGCCGGCTGGTCGAGGCGCACGCGCTCACGGCCCGGATCGAGCCAACGACGAACCGTCGGGAGGCCTTGCGTGGCGCGGACTTCGTCGTCGTGTGTTTCCAGGTCGGCGGTCGCGATGCCTATGCGATCGACATGGAGATCCCTCGCCGCTACGGAATCGACCAGACCGTCGGGGACACGCTGGGCCCCGGCGGAGTGTTCCGCGGCCTGCGCTCCATGAGCGCGCTCGACGAGATCGTCTCTGACATGCGTGAGCTGTGTCCCGATGCCCTGATGTTGAACTACGCGAACCCCATGGCCATCAACTGCTGGTTCGTATCCACGGCGGGCATCCGCGTCACCGGCCTCTGCCACTCCGTCCAGCACACCGCCGACGAGCTGGCCGACATCATGGGACTCGAAGCCGGGGAATGGTCCTTCCGCGCGGCGGGAATCAACCACCAGGCCTGGATGCTGGACTTCCGGCATCGGGGGCGCGACGTCATGCCCGAGCTGCGCGCCGCCGTCGCCGCCTATCACCGCGGCGACCTGGCACCGGCACGGCCGCTGGACGAGTGGTACGCCGGCGGTCGTGAGGGTGTCCGGACAGCCATCATGGACCTGACCGGGTTCTTCCAGACCGAGTCCAGCCACCACGCGTCCGAATACTATCCGCACTTCCGGCGATCGGCCGAGGACGTGCGGGCGCTCCTGCCGCAGCGATGGGACTACCTGGAGATCACCCAGGGCAACAACGACGCCGAGCTCGAGCGGCTCGCCGACGATTTCGCGGCAGGGACGCTGGCCGTCAGTGAGGAGTACGCCGCCCGGATCGTCGACTCCGTTGTCACGAACACCCCCAGGGTCGTCTACGGCAACGTCCCGAACACCGGTCTGATCACCAACCTTCCGAACGGCAGCTGCGTCGAGGTGCCCTGCCTGGTCGACCAGAACGGGGTACAGCCGACGTTCGTCGGCGACCTGCCGGCCGCGTGCGCCGGCATCAACCTGGCGTCGGTGGGCTACCAGCACTGCGTCGTCGAGGCCTATCGGCAGCGATCCAAGGACCTGATCTACGCCGCGGCCTCCCTCGACCGGCTCACCAGCTCGCTGCTGAGCCTGGACCAGATCCGAAGGATGTGCGACGAGATGATCGAAGCCCAGCAGCAGTGGCTGCCGGACGTGCGCTGATGAGCGGCACCGTCCCGGCCGGGGACCTCATGCGCTGGTGCCGCGTCCCAGCCGAAGACCTCGTGGACCATCCCGACCGTCGCATACCGCTTCGGCTCTGCCGGGACAGCGCCGAGATGGGCCTGCTGATGGCCCGGGAGCTCGTCGAGGAGATAACCCGCAGCGCGCGCGAGGGAACCACCCTGCGAATCGTCGTACCCTGCGGGCCGAGCTGTTGGTACGCGCCGTTCACCGAACTGGTCAACGCGCGCCGGGTGAACCTCTCCCACGTCGAGGTGTTCCACATGGATGAGTGCCTCGACTGGGAGGGCACGCAACTCCCCCGCAACCACCCGTACAGCTTCCGGGGTTTCATGGAACGGAACTTCTACGGTCCCATCGCGCCGGAGCTCAACGTCCCGCAGGCCCGCCGGCACTGGCCGGAACCTGACGCGCTCGACGAGATCTCGCGCAACCTCGTGGAGCAACCGGCCGACCTCGTGTACGGCGGGTGGGGACAGGACGGGCACATCGCCTACAACCAGGCACGCCGCCATCCCTACAGTCCCGTGACGGTCCAACAGCTGCGGGCGTCGACAGCCAGGGTGCAGGACAACAACCTCGACACCGTCATCGCGCTCGCCCAGCGCACTTTCGGCGGCGCGTATCAGTTCGTACCCCCGATGTCCGTCACGCTCGGTCTCAGCGAGATCCTCCCCGCACGCAAGATCAGGTTGTTCAGCGACACCGGCGCATGGAAGCAGACGGCCCTGCGGGTGGCCCTGTTCAGTGAGGTCACCCCGGAGTATCCGATCACGCTGCTGCAGGAGCACTCCGACGCGCTGCTCACGGCCACCGTCGAAACGGCGCAACATCCGGTCAGCCAGCACCCTGAGTGGGACCTCGGCGTGCTTCCATGAGTCCGCGGACGTACGACGTTGTGGTGGCGACGGGTGGCATCGGCTCGGGCATGTTCCTCGCGCTGACGGGCGACCACACTCTTGGGCGGGAAGAGAGCCGGGCGGCGACGCTGCTCGACCAGCGCGACTATTGCAAGCTCCACATTGTCTGCCACTACGTCCAACGGCTGCTGGGGACCGGCGTCCGGGTCTTTCCGATCGGCAAGGTCGGCGACGACGCGAACGGCAGGACCGTCGCCGAGGAAATGCGTACGGCGGGTATGGACATGTCGTTCGTGACGGTCTCGTCCCGCCCCACACTGTTTTCGGTGTGCTTCGTCTACCCCGGTGGCGACGGCGGCAACATCACCACAGCGGGCTCGGCGAGCGATTGCGTCGGGCCGCAGGACATCCGGCATGCGGGCCCCGTGGTCGCGGCCCACTACGGCAAGGGCATCGCTGTCGCACTGCCAGAGGTGCCACTCGAAGCGCGGTACGCGTTGCTCGAACTCGCGACGGAGGCGGCGTTCTTCCGGGTCGCGGCCTTCGTCCCCGGAGAGCTCGAGCAGGTTCTGACCTCCGGGCTGCTCAAGAAGGTTGATCTGTTGGCCGTGAACCTCGACGAGGCAGCCGCACTGGCCGGAATGGTGGCGGAGGGTGCATCCGTCCCGAGCGTGGTCGAGGCGGCCGTTCGCCGACTCGCTGAGGTGAATCCGCGTATGTCCGTGGTCGTGACGGCCGGCGGCCACGGTAGCTGGGCATGGGACGGCCAGGCCCTCACCCATGCGGCCGCCCTCGACGTCACGGTGGCCAATACCGCCGGAGCCGGCGACGCCCACCTCGCCGGACTCGTGGTGGCGACGGCGCGTGGGATCCCCCTGGCGACCGCGAACCGCTACGCCGCACTGGTCTCCGGCTTGAAGGTGACCTCACGCCACACGATCAATCCAGACCTCACGGCGGACAGGGTGCAGGCAGTGGCCGAGAACCTCGGGTTGCCGCTGCCGCCGGGCCTGCCGGGGTCACCCCACCACGCCGGATGACTGATGCCGGTTCCCGCTGTCCCTGCGGCCACAGATTTCGGCGGGCTACCTGGCGGCCAGAAGGTGGAGGCCTACCGCCTGTCAAACCCGCTCGGCATGTCGGTCGCCGTTTTGACGTACGGCTGCATTGTCCAGACGATCGAGGTTTCGGACGCGCGCGGTGAGGGACGCAACGTGGCGCTCAGATTCGCGTGGCTCGAGGACTACCTGGTGCGTAGCCCCTACTTCGGCGCGCACTCACCCACCTCGTCGCAGCCCTCGTGACCCACCTGTCTGTCTCGGTGGGTAGTGCGCGCGGATCGCGGCAGATGCGCGCACGCCGCTCAACCGGACCGTGGGTTCTGAAGTGATTCGAGGACCAATGCCGTCATGTCCAACAGCCGCTGGTAGTACGCGGCCTCACCGCCGTTCAACTCCGGGATGACCCGGATTAGTTGTTCCTCACATGACGCGAGATGGCCGCAATGCGGGCCATCGATGTTTCCGCCGTTGCGCAGCCAGGCGCTGACGCAGCCAACCACATCTGCATCTAGAATCACCATCTCGACGGCGGCGACCTCAGCGCCTCTCAGCCGGTTAGGGAACGCCGCCCGCATGTGCGCATCCCAAAGGTCGGCGACCGCAGCATCGTGGTCCGCCATACGAAACAGCACCCCTGTCGTCGACCAAGCCTCGCACTGTAGACGCACTCTCCTCGGCATGAGCGGATCTCGGCGGCACGCAGGTGCCCCACTCTGCGCGGCAGGGCGTCCCGCGGCTATTTCACGCAGCGAGCACGCCGCGATGAGATCTTCAAAAGCAGTCTCCGTGGAATCCGCTCCATGGGGGCCTTCGACCTGCGCCCAGCGAGATTCGTTCAACTCCCGAGCCAGGAGCTCCTCCCCACTCCGCGGCTAGCTAGGCGCGGCAACGACCGCACCGAGCTCAGCAAGCGGAACGCGCCGGGACTACCATCAATCCACTTCTGGCAGATCGATGATCGCCGACAGGTGGTCACCCCGTTGGGTTTTGGTTCGTGTCGCCCCTCTGAGCTGCACCCTCGCGCACCGATGCCGGAGAATCCGGAGCGGTGTCGCGATGCACCGTCCACGTCGGACGATCGCGACGACCCCTTTACTTCGCAGGTAGAAGCCTCACATGACCTGGGAAGACGTTGCCGAGCATTGTCGCTCCCCCAGCCAAGAGCTGGGGGTCAAGGGGGCGTGGGTTCGAATCCCGCCGTCCCGACAGCGTGAGGGTTTCCGCAGGTCAGCGACTTGCGGGGACCCTCTTTCCATAACTCGGCACCAAGGTCCTTCTCGTCCCTCCAGCCGGCGGGTTCGGGGGTGGTAGCCGTACGCGGCGGCTCGCACCGTGTCCTCGTCCTCCAGCCCGGAGCCGATCGCGCCGCCGACGGTGGCCAGGGACGTTTCACAAAGCGTTCTCCGCCCAGCCGCGGCTCGGCACTGCTACCGAGGTCCCAACGGGATCGCTACATCACCCTGGGACGCCATCGATTGTGCCGTCTACAAGGGACGGCCTGTTGGCATCCAGATAGGAGACTCTGGCAAGACTCTTTTACTCGGCCCTCCGAAACCTGAGGTCAAACAGGGTGGGTGACGGACGAGTCGGCCTGGACGCCGGATTCAGCACCGCAGCACAATGCGAGGATGAGATGGCTGCGGCGGCGACCCCGCTGGTATGGCGACTGTCCGGCGTGTGGGCACGACTGGCGCGAACACATTTCGGCGGAGCCGTGTAGTGAGTGCCAGTACGAGATCGAGCACGGCGAGCCGGATGCCCCCGTCGTCGCCTGCACTGCGGTCGCTCCGCCGGCGCCACGACAGTGAATCCATGGGGCGGCCCCGTCCCCAAAGAGAGACCATCTGGGGACCACACATCCAACCTCGACACGCACCGACAACGGATCGGCGTGCGAGCCGGTAGGTGATCGGATGGCTGCGTAAGCCCGTCGTCTTGGCCCTTGATCGGCGGGGAGTGGCCGCACACACGATGCTCTCGCTCACGCGTTGGGCGCCAACCGCTTGGCGCCCGTCATGATCGCCACGCCTTCACCCATGTCGTGTGACTGCGGGGTGATCACTCCCGCCAGAGCACCCAGCCGCTGGATGTGGATGCGGTCGGCGACTTCCCACACATGCGGCATGTTGTGGCTGATGAGGATGATCGACAGGCCGCCGTCGCGCAACTGCTTGATCATCTCTAGGACCATGCCTGACTCCTTGACACCAAGGGCTGCCGTCGGCTCGTCGAGGACGACGACCTTGCTTCCGAAGGCCGCGGCGCGGGCTACCGCGACGGCTTGGCGTTGGCCGCCGGACAAGGTCTCGACGGCCTGACCCATATTCTGGATGGTCTGAATGCCAAGGCGCTGTATCGCCTGGCCAGCGCGGCGCTCCATGCCCTTCTTGTCGAGCATCCGGAAGACCGAGCCGAGCGGACCCTTGCGACGCTCCTCGCGGGCGAGGTAGAGGTTGCTCGCGATGTCGAGGGCCGGGACGACGGCGAGTTGCTGGTATACCGTTTCGATACCCGCCATTCGGGCGTCTTGGGGCTTCCTGAAGTGGACCGGTTGCCCATTCATCAGGATCTCGCCGGAGTCAGGGATGTACGCCCCGGTGAGGCACTTGATGAGCGTCGACTTGCCGGCGCCGTTGTCACCGATGACGGCGAGGATCTCGCCGGGGTAGAGATCGAGGTCCACCCCGTCCAGGCCGACGACCCGGCCGAAGGTGATGACGAGCTTGCGCGCTGACAGGATGGGCTGCTGGCGGTAGATGCCCTCCTTGCCCACGGGAACGCCACCATGGGCAACCTCGAGATCTGGTGTGGTCATGCCTTGACCTTCCTGATCCATTGGTCGGCAGCGACGGCCACGACGATGAGGATGCCGGTCGCGAGCACGCGCCACTGCTGGTCGACGCCCATCTGGGACAATCCGAACTGGAGCGTCTGGACGATGAGGGCGCCGAGAAGGGTGCCGATCAGGACGCCACGGCCACCGAAGAGGCTCGTGCCTCCGATGACGACAGCCGTGATGGACTGCAGGTTGGCGTCGGGAACGGCATTTGGCGTCGCGGCCCCAGCACGTCCGATGAGTTCCCAGGCGGCGATGGCGTAGATCAGCCCGGCGACCGTGTAGACGGCGAGCAGGATTCGCTTGCTGGGCACGCCGGAAAGGCGCGCGGACTCGGGGTCGTCGCCTACGGCGTACACGTATCGGCCCCACGCCGTCTGCGACAGAGCGAAGCCGACGATGGCGTAGATGATCACCATGACGACGATGCCCCAGGTCAACCGGAAGCTTCCAATGGCGAAGCCTTCGCCGAGGACGTTGAGCAACCCGGGCAGGTGAGAGGCCTGAATGCTCTCACCACCGGAGTACAGCAGGGCGATCGCGGTGTAGACGCTGAGCGTGCCGAGCGTGACGATGAACGGCGGCAGGTTGATCCGGGTGACGAGAAATCCGTTGAGCGCTCCGGCCGCCAAGGCGAGCACGAATCCGATCACCAGGGCAAGAAGGCCCGGCATGCCCCCGTCCCTGGCGAGCGAGGCCATGACCATCATCGTCAGCACCATGATGGCCCCGACCGACAGGTCGATGCCCGCCGTGAGAATGACCAGCGTCTGGCCGACCGCGAGCGTCGCGACGACGGCGGTCTGCTGGAGCAGGATGCCCATCGAGTTGGCGGTGAGGAACGTGGGCGTGGCGATGAAGAACACCACGAAGGCCACGAAGAGCAGGAAGAGCGGACTCAACCACGGCCGAGCGTGCAGCTGGTGCTGCACGCGTTGAACGGGAGAGTGCTGCCGCCGGGCGAACTCGGCGGCAGCAGACGTGACCGTGTCACTCATGGTCAGTTACCCCAGCAGATCTTGGCGCCCTCGGCAGAGGAGATGCTGTCGACTCCATCCACCTTCTTGTCGGTCACCAGCGCGACGCCGGTGTTGTAGAAGTCGAGGCCGGGCGAGGTCTTCGGCTTCTCACCACCGCGGGCGATCTTGGCGATGGCCTCCATGCCGAGCGTCGCCATCTTGAGCGGATATTGCTGGGCGGTCGCACCCACAACGCCACTCTCGACGCTCGCGACGCCGGCGCATCCACCATCCACGGAGACGATGATGGCCGTCTTGCCGGCGGCCTTCAGGCTGGCGTTCGCCCCGACAGCCGTCGGCTCGTTGATCGTGTAGACGAGGTTGATGTTGGGGTTCTTGGCGAGGCACCTCTCCATAGCGGACCGGCCACCGTCCTCGGCGCCCTGTCCGGCCTCGTTGCAGACGATGGTGTACGTGCCACCCTTGCCACCCGTGTATTTACCGGTCTTCGCTTCGTCGCCGTTCTTCTTCGGGTCGGCGACGTCGATGCCCATGCCCTCGAGGAAGCCCTGGTCGCGGTTGTAGTCGACCGACACGATCTTGTCGTCGAACAGGTCGAGCAGGGCGATGACCGCCGGCTTGCCGTCGAGCTGCGCGGCCGCCCACTGCCCGTCCAGCTTGCCAGCCGCACGATTGTCGGTGGCGAACGTGATGTCGACGGTGTCCGCCGGGTCCGGCGGGGTGTCCAGCGCGATCACGTACAGGCCCGCATCCCGAGCCTTCGTCATGGAGGCGTTGACGCCGTTGCTCATCGGGGTGATGAGGATGCCCTTGTCGCCGCGGGCGATGGCGTCCTCGATCGCGGTGATCTGGCCCTGGTCGTCACCCTCCTCCTTGCCCGAGGCGACGGTCAGCTTCACGTTGTTCTTCGTGGCGTCCTGCTTTGCGCCTTTCTGCATGGCAACGAAAAACGGATTGGTGGAGTCCTTGGTGATGAGGCTGACGCCGATGGCCGCCTCGCCGCCGGTACCCGAACTGGAGGACTCGCCACGGTTGCAGGCTGCCACGGTCACGGCGGTCGAGACCGCCGCGATGATGGCGATTGCCCGTCGGCGGGACGAGTTGTTGAAAGTCGTAGAAGTCATGGTGGGGTCGCTCCCCTCTCCTAGGCGGCCAGCAGGTCGCCGATTTGACCGGCGGCTAGCCCGGCCTGGGACCGTCCTGGCTGCGCAACCAGCAATGAAGGAGGAGGCCGGCTCCACTGCTGAACTGGTCGCTACTGCCAGGCTGACCGTAGCTGCCAGATGGTGATCCGGTCCAGTGACGTCCGCCGATGGAGACCACTTAGATCCCTTGTCGCGGTCGGACAAGGTCTGGTCGGTGCGGGCCGCCGCCGTCATGACCGCCTCGCACGCGAGCGTCGGCCTCCAGGCCACGTTGTCGGGCGGCGACTGGAGGCGGGCGTTGCGCTCGTCGGCTGGGCGGCCGTCGGGCAGCTGGAAGCAGGCCGCGTTGCCGCGCGAGCCTAGCTGGATCTTGCGGGTGCGGGCCTTGCGTAGGTGCTCGTACTTCCGCGGCCCCGCCGCCACCGAGAGCCCGTCGGCGGACAGGTAGGCCGCGAGCGCCGCCGCGTCCTCGATCGCCTGGTTGCTGCCCTGACCGGCGTGCGGGAGCATCGGGTGGGCGGCCTATCGGGGACAGCACCCGAGCGCCCGGCCCGTGAAGTCCTACCTCGCGACGTCGTCTATCGCTGGCGTGGCCGGGTCGGATGGACGCGTGGTCGGGGTCGGCTTCGGCGGCTTGGTCGGTTTGGGTGTTGGCGTGGGCTCGGTCGACGGCGTCGGTTGCGGCGGATCGGTCGGCTCGGGAGTGCGAGTCGGCGGCGTCTCCGCGCTGGGCGGCGCGGACGGCGTTTCCTGCGGGAACCCGGGCTGCGCGAACCGGTAGTCGTCCGGGTCGAGTTCCATCGCCTTGGCCGCCTGTGTCATGAACTGCTGCCAGATCCGGCCCGGATAGCTCGCGCCGAACACGTCGTAACTGCCGTCCTTCGTGCGCAGCGGCTTGCCGTCCGTGGTGCCCAGCCACACCGCCGCGGCGATCGCACCCGTGTAGCCGACCATCCAGGCGTGCTGGTTCTGCGTGGTGCTCTTGCCCGCCTGCCAGGTGCCGGTCTTGCCCGCCGCGTCCCAGTCCGGAACCTTCGCGGCCTCGACCTGGCGCAGCGTCCAATTGAGCTGCTTGGCCTGCTCCTCGTTCAGCCCGACGTCCGTCTGCGTCAGCTGCTCCTTGTAGATCTCGTCGTCTCCTTTGGACACCGATCGGACGAAGTGCGCGTTCGCGCGCTTGCCGCCGGCCGCGAACGTCGCCATGCCGTTCGCGTGGTCCTGCACCGTGATGCCGTACTGACCGATGCCGACCTCGGTGGAGAACCGGGCTGCCGCCTCCTCGGCCGGCGTCTCGAGCAGGTCGACCCGAACAGGTTTGGGCTTGCCCTGCTCGTTCGCCCACATCGACTCGACGCCCGCCTTGCGTGCCATGTCGATGACGGCGGGCACGCCGAGCTGCTCGGTGAGCCCGAAGTAGGTGGTGTTCAGCGACGCGACGGTCGCCTCCCAGAGCGCGCACCGCGGCTGGCAACCCGCACTGCCGGAGTTGCGGATCGGGCCAGCCGCACTGTCGCGCGTGCGGCCGCTCTTCGGGAACTCCTTGGTCGCCGGAGAGTCGAACCGCTGCTTCGGGGAGATGCCCTGCCGCAGCGCCTCCGCGAGGTCGTACACCTTGAACGACGAGCCCGGCGGGTGCTGCCCGAACCCGGACGCGTTGCCGTCCTCGTCGAGGTACCACCCCGCGTTGTCGGCGCCGAGACCGTCGTTGCCGCCGTAGTAAGCGAGCACCCGGCCGCTGCCGGGTTGCACGGCCACCAGCGCCGACTGCCAGTTCTTGGGCTGTCCGCGTACGACGTCCGGTGCCTTCTCGCCGTGGATGTTCGCGGCGTCCTCGGCCGCGTCCTGTGCCCGCTTGTCGACCGTCGTCACGATCCGGAAGCCACCGTTGCGGACATAGTCGAACGGGCGGTCCTTGAACGGGTCGACTCCCCGCAACTCGCTCAGCACGTGGTTGACGACGAGCCCGCTCGGCCGGTCGAGGCCCGACTGACCCGCCCGGGGATCGTAGTCACGGACGGTATCTGGGTAGGCGAGGTCCGCGCCCTCGGCCGCCGTCAGGTAACCGAGCGCGACCATCCCGTCGCGGATATAACGCCATCGCTCGATCGAGTTCTGGCGGGCCTTGTCGTTGCGCTTCGGGTCGTAGCCAGGCTGTCCCTCGGGGTCGTCCGGGTTCGCCTCCGGCTGTTTGACCATCGCTGCCAGCACAGCGGCCTCAGACCGCGTCAGCTGGCTCTCTCGGGACGCATCCTTGCGGGCCGTCTTGCCGAAGAACGTCTGCGCCGCCGCCTCGATGCCGTACGCCCCGCGGCCGAACGACACGGTGTTGAGATAGAAGCCGAGGATCTCGTCTTTGCTGTGCTGGTCGTCCAGCTTCCAGGCCATCACGGCCTCGCGCAGCTTGCGGGAGTAGGTGACCCCGTTGAGATCAGCGGCGATCCGGGCGTATTGCTGGGTGATCGTCGAGGCGCCCTGCCGGTCACCGCCGGTGACGTTGTTCCACGCGGCGCGCAGCACACCGCGGAAGTCGATGCCCTCGTTCGTCCAGAAGGTCCGGTCCTCGGCCGCCACAATCGCCTGCTTGACCGCGTCGTTCATCTGCTCGTACGGCAGGATCGTGCGGTTTTCCGTGCCCAGCTTCGCCATCGGCGTTTTCCCGTCGGCGTAGTAGAGCGTCGTCGACTCGGGCAGCACCAACTCGTCGGGCGGCGGCACGGTGTCGACGTAGTAGGCGCCGATCGCCGCACCGCCACCGCACATGACCAGCAGCACGGCCAAGCCGCTGACCAGCCACGTCTTGCGGCGCGAGCGCTTGCCCGGGGCTTTGGCCGGTTCGGCGGAGCCGGCCGCGGCCGCGTCGCTCGGAATCTGGGACATGGCACAGCGGTACCCGCTCACGGCCGCCCACAATCAAGAACGACTATCCCGGTCGAGATCAGGATGCGCCATCCCACGGTTGTTCGCGGGCGCGGACCGGGCCTTCGTTCGTGAGGCAGTCGGCGATCCGGCGCTTGGCGTCGGAGATCGCTTCGTCGGAAGCCCGGGGCAGGACCTCCTCCCACAACGGAAGCATCATCTTCTGTGCCTGCACCATTCCCAGCGGGCGGGGCAGATACCAGACGTGGAAGTGGGCTCCCCCGTCGCCCCAGCGGTAGACGTGGGTTCGCGCGACGTCCGGCAGTGCCAGCAGTGCCCGGTCGATCCGGCCGCTGAGCACCCCGAAGTCTTGGGCCAGGGCGGAATCAAGATCTGCGAACGAGTCGACGTGTACGCGGGTGGCGAGCCATACCGCCCCTGCGAGGCTGGTTTCTACACCGTGGTTGAGGATCCAGTTGTCGTCGGACCAGATGGTGTGCGGACCGTCTTCGCCTGGGCAGACGCCGCATGGCTCGCCACCAGGATCGCCCCGTCGCGGCGGTTCGGGAATGACGGGGTCCGCCAGCGTTCGTCGCGTCAGCGGCGGTGCGTACGGCAGTTCCATCATCGTCCTTCCTCGGCGCGCACTGCGGAGAAGGAGAACCACTCGTCCTTCGGCTGGATGTCGACCCTGATGTCGGTGAACCCGGCAGCGCTCAGCCGGTCTGGCAGCCCACGCGGGTCAATCGGTGTGTAGATGTCGTCGCGATGGAACTCGCGCAGGCCCGAACTGGCGATGCTGTCCGATCCGGCGAAAATGCCACCCGCACGCAGCACCCGCTGTGCGTGCCGGAACAGCGCGTCCTGGTCGGCCGCGGAATGCACGTGGTGCAGCATCGTGAAGGACAGCACCGCGGTGAAAACGGCATCAGGAAAGGGCAGATCCTCGCCACGGCCGTCGATCACCACCACCTCGGGCAACCGTCGCCGTAGTCGCGCGGCCAGCCTGGGGTCGATCTCGACGGCGGTCAGCTGTCCATCCAGGACGGCGAGCCGAGCGGTCGACGCGCCGTAACCCGGTCCGATCTCCAACAGGTGGCGCCCGACCTCACGCCCGTCGAGCGCGGCCGGCACGACCTCGCCGGCGATGAACTCAGCCCACCGACGCGAGCTGCACAAACGCGCGTGCCCATCATTCACAGCGCCTCCTCGGTCCGCTCATGTGTCACAAGTGAAACACGAGCGTTTCAGAGATCGCAAGGGATCGTCGCGAGCGTTTACGAGGCCGGGAGGAGGCCGTGCATGACCAGGCGGATCACCTTCTGCTCGGCCCGCTCAGCCGACCATTGATGCCGTCCGCGCAGGTGGCTGTAGGTCCACGCCACGCAGTTGAAGGCCACCTCCGCCACCTCGTCGGCGCTGTCGCCACCGGCGAGCGTGCCGTCGGCCTGTCCGTCACGAACGAAGCGGCGATAGGGGTCGAGGGTAGTTCAGTTGCCGGCGCCCCGGGTCACCTTGATGGAACACCTCGTCCGACGCGAGTACGAGCGGCAGGTGCCGTTCGATCACCTGACACAGCACCGCGAGTCCTTGTTCCAGCCGGACCCGGCCCGGCTCGTCCGAGGTCAGCAACGGCCACATCGAGAGGCGAAAGTCATCCGCGAGCGCGTCGAGCAGCGCCGCCAGCAGCCCGTCACGGGTGACACCCTTCCGCCACACCGTCGACCGCGACTGCCCGGCCCGCTCGGCGACCTTCTCCAGCGTCACACCTTCCCAGCCCGTCTCGGCCAGGACAGCGATGGCGGCGTCCAGAAGTCGCGGGTCGAGCACGGCGTCGGTCATGCTCCGCACACTAGCGCCTCATCGGTGCGACACCCACGTAGCACTCCACCGCGGCCTGCTCCTGTGTCAGGCCAGGAGGGCCGGGGGTCGCCATGGCCGGTCGTGCAGGGTGTGGTCCAGGAACGCGAACACAGCCTCATACCAGATCCGGACGTTGCCCGGCCTGGTGATGTCGTGCATCTCGTCGGGGAACTGGAGCAGTCTCGCGGGCGTGCCCAACCGCCGCAGGTCGTTCAACGCCGTGAGCGCCTGGGTGAATGGCACCACCGGATCCAGGCTGCCATGACTGATCAGCAGTGGAGTGCGCATCTGGTCGGCGAGCGAGCGGGGACTCTGCCGCCGGTAGGTGTCGGCGGCGTCCAGCGGGTGCCCGAACTCGCCGTGGAACGCCCGCGCCATCGTGCTGCTGCTGACGAACTCGCCCAGGTCCCAGATGCCGGCGTGGACCACGGCCGCTCGGAACCTGCTCGATCGTGCCACCAGGTGGTAGGCGAGGAAGCCGCCGAACGAACCTCCCATCACCGCGGTGCGGTCCGCGTCGACGTCCGGCCGTGCGGAGACGACATCCACCAGGCTCATCACGTCGGCGCGCGGGGTGCCCGCCCAGTCACCCCAGGCGCGCTCGGTGAAGGCCTGACCGTAGCCGGTCGACGGGGCCGGATCGGGCATGAGGACGGCGTAACCCCTCGCGACAGCCAGCCACGGGCACCACCGCCACGACCAGGCGTTCCAGCTTGCTCTCGGGCCGCCGTGCAGCCACACGAGCAGCGGAGCGCGCTGGCGGGGACCGGTGTTGGCAGGCCGGCACAGCCAGCCGGATACCGGCGCCGACCCGATGTGCGCGACGACCCGTTCCAAGTGGCCGGGCATCGCGGGATCTGGTGTTGGGCTGCGCAGCACCTGCGGCGCGCGCCGGCCGGACGGGCCGTGCGGACGCAGTCGGGTCGGCACGGGCACCCGGTCGACCGCCGAACGGATCGCGTAGATCTCATCGCCGCGGGATTGGACATCGGTGAAGCTACCGGTGCCGGTGAGTCGCCGGACGGCGCCGGTCGCGATCTCCACGCTGAAGACCGGTGTGCTGCCGGCGCGGTCGGCCGTGAAATACAGCGCACCCGCGTCCGGCGCCCATGCGGCCGGAGTGGGCCAGACGTCGACATCGGTCGCGAGAGGGCGCCCGCAGTCGGTCGGGTCGGCGAGGTCGAACAACCACAACGTGCCGGACATCGGCGGCCCCGGGCTGTCCGCGCCCGGGGAGCCGCCCGACACCCGGGTGCAGGCAAGCCATCGCCCGCCCGGGGACAGCACCGGGCTGAAGAAGTCCGCGTCGTCGTGCGGGGCGAGGCGCCGCCATCGCCATGGTCTGTCCGTGCCGCCACGCTCGGCGAGGTGCAGACCAAGGCGTCGTTGTCGGTGATCGTCCACACTCGACTCCGCCACGACACGCAGCGCGTCGTCGGCGACCGCGAAGCCGCCGCGCAGCCGCGCCCCGCAGGGCTCCGGTAAGAGGGCTGCGTCGGCTTGCGAGGCGAAAGGCAGGCAGGCCAGGCGGATCCGCCGCTGCCCGGCGCCGCGACCGTGGTGGACCGTCTCACCCGGTTCGTAGAGTGCGGCACCCGTACCCAGGGCGTGTCGCTGCCGTCGCAACTCAAGGTCCTGCTCGGCTGACATGTCAGAGCACATGAGCGTCGCGTAGAGAACCTGGCCGGCGGCGGCCGCGTATACGTAGGCCGAGACACCGCCCGCTGGTGCGGCCAGCGGCCGAGCCTCCCCGCGGTCGAGCGACCGCCACCACAGGACGGTCCGGGGTGGGCCGGTGTCAGCCTCGGCGAGGTGGAGCACGCACCGGTCCGGCAGCGCTGTCACAGCCCACCCCGGAACGTGAACCGACTTCCGGTCGCCGGCGTCCATCACGACGGAACTGCGACCGGCGCCGGGACGGTCCAGTTCCACGATGTAGGACCGTCCGTCCGCCGCGGCAGCCAGACCAACCAGCCGTGGCAGGGCTAGCAGGGATGCGGGCGCCGGCAGATCGGCCACGGGCTGCCTCCTGAGGTGAGACGTCCGAGGTTCCCACCGCCGCTACACACGGGATACACGCGCTTCCGGTGTTCGGATCCTGTGTAGACGGCGACTCTACGTTCGCCTTCCGACGCATTCCAGGAGGTAGCAACATGACCATGACAGCTGTACGAGACGACCAGCTGACCCAGAGCGATCCATTCCTGCTCGAGATCGTGCCGGCCGACGCGCTGACGGCCTGGATCGACGGCGATGTCGAAGGTCCGGTCGCCCGTACCTGCAACTGCTTCGGCAGCTGCGGCGCCACGATCCACCAGACGGGCACGGAATGCACCTTCTGGAGCACCACCTGTCTCGAGCGCTGAACACCGATGGCGCGCCGGGTCCGTCCCGGCGCGCCACCGCCCGTGCCTGTCCAGTGAATGCCGATCCAGAGGCGATAGCGATGCGTTCCCTTTCCGCAGTCCCGGCCCTCGGGGCCGGCCTCGGTTTCCGGACCGAGTTGCACGACCAGATCGTTGCCCACCACGACGACATCGACTGGCTAGAGCTCATCACCGAACACTTTCTTCTCGGCGGTCAGCGCGACGACCGGACCCTGGGTGAGTTGCGGGAGCTGTTCCCCCTCGTGCCGCACGGCATCGAGATGTCGATCGGCTCCCCCGGTGAGGTGGACCCGGACTACCTCGACGCGTTGGCCCGTCTGGTCAAGGCGATCGACGCGCCCTACTTCAGCGACCATCTCTGTTTCACCCGGGCGGGCGGGGTCAGTCTGGGATCGCTGACGCCGTTGCCCCGCTCGACCGCACTGGCCCGGGAGCTCGCCGGTAAGGCGCAACGGGTGCAGGAGGCGGTGGGTGTCCCCTTCATCCTGGAGAACATCACCTACCACGTGGATCTGCAGACCGGTATGTCCGAGGCCGAGTTCATCGCCGAGTTCTTCGAGCATTGTGACTGCGGCTTGTTGCTGGACGTGACGAACCTGCACACCAATGCCGTCAATCACGGGTTCGACCCGCAGCATTTCCTCGACCTGATTCCCATGGAGCGCGTCGTGCAGGTTCACCTGGCCGGAGGGATCGAGGAACCCGGTGTTCTGCTCGACTCCCACTCCACGGCGGTGCCTGAGCCGGCGTGGCGGCTGTTCGACGATGTGCTGCGCCGGGTGCCGCTGAAGGCGGGGATGATCGAGCGGGATCAGGACT
Source organism: Asanoa ferruginea (assembly GCF_003387075.1). Classification (NCBI taxonomy): domain Bacteria; kingdom Bacillati; phylum Actinomycetota; class Actinomycetes; order Micromonosporales; family Micromonosporaceae; genus Asanoa; species Asanoa ferruginea. Next base: position 6,086,340 of record NZ_QUMQ01000001.1, on the reverse strand, counting down.
TCCCGGAGGACTTCGGCGAGCTGCTGACCGAAGTGGGCCGGGTTCGCGCCGCGATGCGGGCGCCGGTGCGCGCATGACCAGTCCCGCGTTCTACGCGGCGTACGCCAACATCCTCGTGTCGCACCAACTCCAGGAGACGTTGCGCCGCGAGCCCGAGTCGCTGCGTTCCCTTTACGGGCTCACCGCCGACGAGCTCGTCCTGCTCAGCTCGGCGAGCCCGCGCTCGCTGCACCTGTCCTTGCACATGCTCCAGGCCAAGCGGGTCGTGCTGCTGGAGCAGATGCTGCCGCAGACTCTCAAGCTGCTCCAGGAGCACGACGCGGGCCGCACGTTGTTCGAATACGTGGCGGACGCGATGCGGCGACCGGACGTGGACATGCTGCGGGCGGTCACCCACGGCCATGACTTCGTGGCCTGGTTGGATCGCCGGGTCGGCTGGCTGCCGGCCGGTGTCGCGGACCTGGCACGGCTGGAGGTGGCGGTCGCGGGCCTCCCGCCGGTCTCCACCGCCGAGGGCTGCGAGGAACACCCGGCGGCCGAAGCCCTCGGCACGAAGGTATTCCCGGAGCTGCTCCCCGGGCTGTGCGTCATCACCGTCGGCTGCGACATCCTCGGGCTCCCCGCGCGGCCCTCCCTCGCGGACCTGTCGTCGATCGAGCAGCGACCAGGGGGTGTCCTTTTGCGGCGCGACGCGCGGTCCGGCCGTCCCGCGTGCCACCGGCTCGGTGTCATTACCGCGCGGTTGCTGTCGCGATGCGACGGCCGGTCATCCCTGGATGCCGTCGTCGCCGTGGCCGGGAGCACCCCGTCGGCGCGGCGCGACGCCCGGGAAGTGCTGCACCGCGCGGCGCAGCAGTCACTCATTCGTCTGCTGCCGGCGCCGCTGGGCGTCCCGGTCCTTGATCAGCCATAACCGTGAGGATGTGTTCGTCATGCGCATTTGCGCCGTTGTCAAGTACCCGCCGATCGAGGGCGGCGTCAGCGCCCTGAGCTACCGCGTAGTGATGGCGCTCGCCGCCGCCGGGCACCAGGTCAGCGTGGTCACCAACGCGGACGAGGTCGAGGACGACTACCGGATGTGGATGCGGCCGGAGGACCGCGCGCGACTGGAGGCGTCCTTCCCGAACGGCGGCAGTGTTTCGCTGGTCCCCACGTCGGGCCTGGGCCGCAAGTTCGCCGCGTACATTCCGGCGAGCAAGCCCTTCGTCACCAAACTCGCCAGCCTGGCCACGGAGGAGATTCGGCGAATCGACGCGGACGTCGTCTACTCCTACTACCTGGAGCCCTACGGGCTGGCCGCGCATCTCGCGGCGCAATGGACCGGCGTGCCGCACGTCGTGCAGCACGCGGGCAGCGACCGGACCCGGCTGATGGCACATCCGGAACTGTCGCTGGCATACCGGGAGGTGCTGCGGCGGGCGGACCTCGTGGTGGCCCGGCCGGGAACGATCGAGGGATTCGGGGTCGATCCCGCGCGGGTGACCAATCTGGGACCGCGCCGACTGGCCGCCTTCCCCCATGCCGATACGCCCGCACTCGACATCGACGCCACGATCGCCGAGCTGGCGGCTGCCGGGCACCCCTGGATCACCAACACCGCCCCGTTGCCGAAAGACCGGGCGACGTTCGGCATCTACGGGAAGATCAGCCAATACAAGGGCAGCTACGATCTGGTCGACGCACTGGCCAAATGCCGAGCCGCCGGCCACGAGTTCAACTTCCTCGTCATGGCCGGAGGAATGTGGCGGGAACGCTTCCTCGAAGCGGTAGGGAACGCCGGCCTCGCCGACCGCACCTGGACGTTGCCGTTCCTCCCCCACTGGCGGGTGCCGGAGTTTCTGCGGAGCCTCACCGCCGCTTGTTTCCTCGAACGCCGCTTCCCCATCACGATCCACACTCCGGGCGTGCCGGCCGAAGTGCTCACCGTCGGCACCTGTCTGGTGATGTCCCGGGAGATCGCGGAGAAGCAGCGGGTCCGCGATGAGTTCCAGCAGGGCCGGAACTGTTACGTCGTCGAGGATCCGACCGACGCCGCGGAGCTGGCCGGCGTTCTCGCCCGGATCGCTGCCGACCCGGCCGCGGCGCAGCAGGTCGGCCGGGAAGGCCAGCGGCTCATGGCGGACGTCGGTACGGACGTCGAACTGGCAGCCGACTACGAGCGGCTGTTCCGGCGGGCCGCCGACCTCCGGGCCGACCGGGACCGCCCCGCGGCCACGCCGCCGGCCCCCGACGACCGGTGGGATCTTCTTCGCCGGTTCATGCCGGCGACCATGGCGGTGCTGGGCGACTCGCGGGGCCACGCCCTGGCGCAGGTTGCCGCGGACGCCCACCCGAGTGCGGCACACCGCACATACGCGGGCGGTGCGGCCGCCGTCGCCTGGATCACGGAGCAGGCCGCGACGCTACCGGAGGCCGCCCCGGCGGCGGCCGCCTTCGAGCTGGATCTGTTGTGGACCCGCCTCGACCTGGAGAGCCAAGACGGCGACCCGCTCTTCCCACGCCGCGGTGCGGGTGCCCTCGTCCTTTCCGATGTGGTCGGCCCCGGCTCCCGGGTGCCGATCGCGGCCAGCGGTATCCGGATCCGACGGCACCGCAGTGACATCGAGTCCGTCCTTGCCGACCTGCGAAACGGATCGGCGTCCGTCGCGTCGACCGGCGACGAGACGCTGTTCCTCTTCCTCAAGCGCGGTGACCTCGACGGTGCGGTACGACGCATCAACCCGGCCACCTGGTCGCTGTTGCAGCTGTGCGACGGCCGCACGCCGGTGACGGCGATCGCGCAGCGGCTCGGCGGTGAGTACGCCGTCAGCTACGACGAGGTCGAGCAGATGGTGCTGGAGATGGCGAACGAACGGCTGGTTCAGATGTAGCCGCCCGCGGCACGTCGCGCTTCACGCACTGCTTCGCCAGCCACAGAGGGAGGAACTCGTGGGTGAGTCATTGCCGAAACCGGATTTCCGTTGCGCGGACGTCCTGCTGGTGCGCGTCGCCGCGCGGCCGCTTGGATGGGGTCGCGCGACCACCCCGCGGGACGGCGACGAATTCGGCGAAAACGCCGAGAGCCTTCTGGACCGGATCAGGGAGCTGGCCAGTGACCCGGTGCTCCGCGAGGCGGTCGCGGTCGCCAGTTCCAGCCTCTCGAGGGCGTTGGACGCCGCACTGACCGGGCGGGTGTCACCGAAGCAGAAGGATCTGCGCCGGCTGCTGCTGAGTCTGGAGTCGTACCGGATGCGGATGTCGACCCGGGCCACGCCGTTCGGACTGTTCGCCGGCGTGGCCCGGGCACGATTCGAGGAGACCGGTGCCGCCCACCTGAACGGCAGTCACCGGACCCGCGCCCGGCCGGACATGGGATGGCTCGCCGGCCTAGTTTCGACCCTGGAGACCGACCCGGCCGTGCTTCCCCGGCTGCTGGTGGTGACGAACGCGTCGTACGTCGTGCGCGGCGGACGGCTCGAGTTGATGGACCGGGCCGGCCCGGCGCCGCAGGACGCCGACCCGGAACCGGTCACCTCGCTGCGGTGCACTCCTGCCGTGCAGGCGGCTCTCGATGCGGCCACGACTCCGATCGGCGCTGCGGACCTGGCCGAACTCCTCACCGCCAGATGGCCCGGCGCATCCGCGAGCCGATCGCTGCAACTGCTCGGTGGGCTGGTCCGCCACCGCCTCCTCCTCACCGACCTCCGGCCGCCGTCCGAGTGCGCCGAGCCCATCGGACACGTGCTGGACCGGATCGGTGCGCACCCCGCCGCTGAAGAGCTCGGCGCGATCAGGAGTGCGATGGTCGAATACGACCGGTTGGCACCCGGCGAAGGTCTGCCGGTGCTGGAGCGGTTGACCGACCGGATGCGCTCGGCGCGGCCGGCCGACGACGTGCTCCACGTCGACCTCGCGGTGCGTGCCGAGGTCCGTATCCCGACGCTGGTCGCGCGGGAGTTGGAGCAGGCGATGGAGACCCTTTGGCGGCTGTCTCCGGGGCAGCCCGGAAGCCCGCGCCTGCGCGGTTACCACCGTGATTTCCTGCAACGCTACGGCACCGGCCGGCCGGTGCCATTGACAGAACTGCTGTCGGAGGAGATCGGCCTTGGCCTGCCCGACACGTATCGGCGCGATGGCGGTCTGCGGGCGAAGCAGCAGCTGTCCACTGTCGATCCCGATGTCGACCGGAACCGCCTGCTCGCCCGGGTTGTGGCGGACGCCGTCGCGAACGAGCGACGGGAAGTGTGCCTGGACGACGACCTGGTCGACCGGCTTGCCGGGGAACCGGCGGCGGGGGCCCGACCGCACCCCTCGATCGACGTCAAGGCGCGGCTGATGGCGCCGTCGATGGCGGCGCTGGAGGCGGGCGACTTCCGGCTGGCCTTCGGCCCCTACGTGGGATCCAGTCCGGCCGGCGCCGTCTCCAGCCGGTTCGCGACCCTGCTCCCCGACGGAAACGAGGAGATGGGCCGCGTGGCGCGGGGGGCCGACGAGGACACCGGCGACGAGATCCGAGCGGCCCTCGTGTATCGCCCCACGTCTGACCGGACGAACAACATCCTGACCTCGCCCCGCTGGCTGGCACACCACATTGCGGTGGGGGTCGGCACGTTCGAGTCATCGGCGGTCGATCTGTCCCCCGACGACCTCGCGGTCGTCGCGACGAGCGACCAGTTGGTCCTGGTGTCGCGCCGACTCGGCCGGCGCGTCCGGCCGATCCGCTTCAACGTCGCCAACCTGAGCCTGTCCGGGACCGGCATGGTCCGGTTCCTCGACGACCTCGGCCGTGAAGGGTTCTGCCCCGTGCAGGGATGGAACTGGGGCGCCATGCGCGACGTCCCGTTCCTGCCCCGGATCCGGCGTGGCAGGACCATCCTCGCACTGGCCACCTGGCGCATCGACGATGCGCTCGCCGGACCGAACGCGACCCGGCCGGACTGGTCGCGGCGACTCGCCGCCTGGCGCGAGGCAGCCGGCGTGCCGCAGCGGATCGTCGTCGCCGAAGGGGACCGGGTGCTGACCCTGGACCTGGACGAGTCGTCGCACCGCGAGCTGTTTCGCCGGTCATGCGAGCGGCGTGGCGCCTTCACCGTCCGGGAGGTGCTCGAGGATTCCTTCGTGGACGGATGGCTCCGATCCCCGGACGGGCCGCACCACTGCGAGATCGTCGTCCCGATGGTGCGGCGGGAACCGGCCCCGACCAACCCGGTCGCGGTCCCGCCCGGCACGGCAACGCAGGTCCGGGACCGCGACCAATTGCACCTGCCGGGCGGGGAATGGTTGTACGCGAAGATCTACACGTCCGCTGGCCGGCTCACCGAACTCGCCCGCGACCACCTTCCGGCGCTGCTCGAGCGGCTCGCCGCCGGTGCACTGTCGCGGTGGTTCTTCATCCGGTATGCCGACCCGGGTGCACACCTGCGGCTCCGTATCTCAGGGTCGCCGACCGACCTGTGGTCCGACTCGCTGCCGAGGCTGCGCGACTGGGTCCTCGGGCTGCGGCAGGCGGGTCTCGTCAGTCACCTGGCATTGGACAGCTACGACCCGGAGGTCGAGCGGTATGGCGGGGCACCGCTCATCGAGCCGGCGGAGCGGGTCTTCCACGCAGACAGTGAAGCGGTGATCCGCATGTTGCGGTTGCTCGAGCTGCACTGCTCCACCGCGGATCCCGTCATGGTCGGCGCATTGAGTGTGCTGCACATGTTCGCCGCGATGGGCCAAGAGGACGAGGCGGCGGACTGGCTGGCGCGTACCGGCGCCAACGGTGACTACCGCAAGACGTTCACCGCACGGCGCGAACAGGCTCTTCGCCTGGCCGATCCCGGCGGTGCCTGGACCGAGCTGCGGCAGCTTCCGGGGGGTGACGACCTGCTGGCGGCCTGGGACCGGCGGCGCCCGGCCCTGGCGGATTACCGGTCCGCGCTGGGCTCGGCGGGCGACCCCGCAACGCCGATGCATTCGATCGCCCGGAGCCTGGCCCACATGCACTGCAACCGACTGTTCGGCCTGGACCGCACGCTGGAGAATCAGGTGCTGTCCGTGGCGCGGAACGTCATGCTCACCCGCGCGCGTCGGGCCCGGTACGCTCCGCGCTGATCACTTCTGTCCGACGACGGCGACCAGGCCCGTCGGCAGCCGTTCGCTGCCGAACGACGTACGCTTCCGGGCCGTCATGCCGTGCCGCTCCAGAACGGCGACCAACCCGGTGACGTCGAGCAGAACGTTCTCGTGCCGCTCGTCGCTGCGTCGCCACGACGCGTTCGCGGACCGCACGAACGTCGTCACCTCCTGCACCATGCGTCGGCTTTCGGTCGCGACGGATCGCGAGAACACGGCCCAGTCCTCGTGTACGCGTGCCAGAGACGCCACGTTCCGCCAGTCGTCGGCCCAGCCGAGGTCGATGACGTCGATCGCGAGGACGCCTCCGGGGCGCAGCGCGCCGGCGATCGCCGTCATCGTGCGCGTGACCGACTCCTCGTCGACCAGGTAGTTGAGGACGTGTCCGACGCCCACCACGGCATCGACGGTCGGCAGTCGGTCGGCGGGTAGGACGAGGCGCCGGAGGTCCGCCGCCGGTAGCCGGGTGCGGGCCCGGGCGAGCATGGCCGGCGAGCCGTCGGTGGCGATGACGCGGTGGCCGGCGTCGAGCAGGTGGCCGGTCAGCGATCCGCTCCCGCACCCCAGCTCCAGGACGACACCGCCGCGGCGCCGCACCGGTTCGAGCAGGTCGAGGATGCCGGGCGCGCAGCGACCGCCGTGGAAGTCGAAGCCGCTGTCGTGTACGAGGGCCAGATCGTCGCGGTAGTACGAGAATTCGGTCTCGACCGCGTTTTCCCGGTTATCAGGCACTACGCAACCTCCGTCCGGCGGTTTCCACCACCGGGTTGATCAGAAGGAACATGAGGGCGAAGAACAGGGCGAGCACGATCCAGCCGATCGACCGCAGGCCGCCGATCAGCGTGGCGACCAGGACGGGACCGATCACGCCGCGCAGCGCGATGCCGAGCGAGAAGACCCCCGCGTACTGTCCCTGCGCGGTCGGGTCGGCGAACGCGAATCGCAACCGCCAGTTCGCGGCGGAACTCCACAGTTCGCCCGCGGTCAACACGACGACGCCGAGGATGAGCAGCGCGGTCGCCGGACCGGCGGTCGGTCCACGGGTCAGACCGAACACCACGCAGGCGAGGGCGACAGCGACGCAGGCCCGCCGCTGCAACCGGCGCGCGCCGTCGACGGTGACCGCGAGCCGGGACGCCCGCACCTGGAGGGCGACCACCAGCACCGTGTTGAGCCCGATGACCCATGCCGCCACGGCCGCCGGCGCCTGCGTCCAGCTGACGATCCAGAGCGGCAGGCCGACGCCGAGGATGACGTCGTGCACCGTGACGAGCCCGCCGACGACGGCCAGGGAGACATACGGAAGGTCCGCCAGCGCGGACCACGGCCCGCGCCCACCCGCGGGAGCTCCGGCCACCCGCGGCTGGACCGTGGTCACCGCTGCCGCTGCGGCCGCCGCAGCAGCGGCGCCGAGGAAGAGCCACCGGTATCCGGCGGGTGAGCCGGCCGCGACGGCGAGGCCGGTCAGGAGGACGCCCACCGTGAGGCCGACGTTGAAGACGCTGCGGAGCAGGGCCAGCAGCGGGACCCGGTCGTCGTCGGCGACCACGCCGGCCAGCAGCGCGTTGCCGGCGATGATGGCGGTCTGCTCCAGGAACCCGACGGCCGCGATGACAGCGAGGTAGGTCTCGAAGCTTCGCGCGTGCGCCGCCACCGCCAGGGCCAGGGCCAGCGACAGGCCCGCCACCACCGCCGCCTCCCGTGGCCCGACCCGGTCGACCAAACGACCGACCGGAACGGCGAGCGCGATCCACAACAGGCCGGACACCGACAGGCCGATACCCACCTGCGACGGCGAAAGCCCCACGACGCGGTTGAAGTAGATCACCGTGCCGGTGGAGTAGAGCCCGAAGCCGACACTGGTGAAGAAGTGGGCCGCCACGAAGACCCCCGTCGACCGGCGGCGTTTCCACGTCATCGATCCAGGCTGACGGCCCGATCTACACGCCGGATACGCGCGGTGGACGTGTAGGACCGGCGTAGCAGCCGCGCGCACGCTGGCGGGAACAGGTTGCGCGCGCCGATGGCGCGCCGAGAGGAAGGACGAACCATGTCCGACGAACGCACCACTGATGAGTTCGCGTTGGATCTGCGTGTGGAGACCGAGCCGCCGCTGGCGTCGGGCCAGCACATGACCGGCACCGGCACCGCGCCGGCCGACTTCATGACGGGCACCGGAACGGCACCGGTCAGCTGATTCACGTCGACGACAGAGCGGGTCCGGCCAGTTCGGCCGGACCCGTTTCGCGTCAACGGCGGCCGAACCGCTCGCGCTCGGCGCGGGCGATGACCGTGTTGCGGGCCACGGCGTGGATCTGGCCCTCCAGGGTCGAGTCGATGCCGAAGACGCGGTTGACATGCATGTGCGCCAGGCTGGCGGCGACCGTCTCGATGGCGTCGCACCCGCGGCGGCGCAGCGCGCACCCGTAGTCGGCGACGGCGGGCCGTCGCGAGCGCCACGCCGCCACCAGTTCCGCACCGCCCGGGCGCCGCGCCAGTTCGTACCAGTCGCCACCTGGATCGGCTAGCAGGAGTGCCTCCCGGCGCCGCGCGGCGAACGCCTCGCGGTGCTGCTGCCTGGTCCCGGTGCGCGCGAGCCAGCCGGGAAGGTCGTCGGGCCCGCCGAGCGCGGCGAGCAGGTCGAGGACACTCAGCGCCCCGATGAGGACGCGGTCCGACGTCGACGCGTAGGAGTCGAGCACGCGGAGCATCGCGACCGCGGACAGGCTGTCGGCGTGGAACGCCCGCTCGGCCTCGGCGAGAACGTCTGGGCCGCCGTAGCGTTCGATCTCCGGGTCGTAGCCGTCCAGCACGACCTGGCCGACCAGGCCCGAGCGACGCAGGCCGGCGGCCCACTCACGAAGCGCCGGCAGCGCGGCGGCCCACAGCGCCTCCGGCTCGCCGTGCATGCGCAACCTCAGATGGGGCAGCGGGTCCGCGTACCGCACGAAGAACCAGCGGTCGACGACGCCGGGTCCGACGAGGTCGAGCAGGCCGTCGACATGGTCGCGAAGCAGTTCCGGCACGCTTCTCGCGCCCGTGTAGACCTTCGCGTAAAGCCACTCCCCGCCGGGCAGGTGGAGTTGGTCACGGGTACGCACCGCGGGCGCGGGGTGGCGCGCTCCACCTTGGTCGTCGCCGTTCGCCTTCCGGGACACCAGCGGCACGACGATCTCGCAGCGGTGTGGCCCGTCCGGACCGCGCAACCATCCGTCGGTGTCGTGGTCACCCACGACCTCCTGGACGAGCAGGTCGTCGCGGCGCTCGCATTCACGGCGGAACAGGAGGCGGTGCAGCGGGTCGTCGAGATCGAGCGGCATGCACTGGTCGCCGTCGACGAGCAGCACCCGATCGGGCACCCGCGCCGCGTCGCGCCACCGCGCCAGCCGGTTTAGCCATGGTCCGGCCGCCGCCGCACCGTCGGCGAGCAGCGCCTCGTCGACCAGCCACCGCGCCGGTGCGAGGACGGTTCGCCCGCGGCTGACCCGCGGCAGAAAGGGCGCGCTGCCGAGCGGTCCCCAGTCCCAGCTCCGCAGGCCGCAGGTGCCCTCATGGCCGAGATCGTCGAGGAAGCGTGCGACGCCGGGGGCGAGAACGGTCGGGTTGAGAACGTTGAATACCGCGGGTAGGACCGCCCGGCCCAGCCGCGACGAGAGGAGCACGAGCCGGTCCGGCGTGGCCGTCACCGCGAGGTCCGACGGCGGCAGGTCGACGACCGCGGGGTCGAACGACCCGACACCCACCGGTAGGCGGTGATCGAGCCAGCGGGTTGAGGTCATCACGTTGGCCAGCCGGCCCACCCGGGGCTGGTAAGCCAGGGCGGCCACGACGGCTGTGGCGTTACCGTGGTCTGTGTCGTTGACATCCCGGATCAGCTTTGCCAGGTCCGCTCCGATGTCGCCGAGAAGGTGGGCGAAGCGGCCCAGCATCGCGCCGGCCCGGCTCGAACCGAGGTAGGGCCCGAGCACGAGCAGGAAATCGCCGTCATGCATCGCCGTGACGGATCGCGCCATCAGATGCGCGTACATCTCCATCGACGCCGGCGGACCTCCGCGAGCGTGATCGTCGGACCCTTCGCGGTCGAGTCGCGTCATCAGGGCGTCGTCGAGCACGACCTCCCGCGCGCCACGGGCGGCGGCATCGGCGACGAGCCGGGCCAGTAGCCGGTCACGACGCGGGTCGTCGCCGGTCGACGCCCGCCGTGGTTCGCGGCTCCAACCATCGCCGGGGCGCCGGTACGGGGCGGGTAGGCCGAGGCCGCAGTCTTCGGAGACAAGCTCGGTCAGGGCGACGGCCCGGCCGGTGCCGTACCGCTCCAGGAACGCGCTGTGGTAGTCGCGCAGCCACGGCCGGCCGGGCCGGCGCGGCGACAGGCGCCACAGCGCCTCGGCGGCCTCCTCGAGCTCGCGGGCGACCACCGCCGGGATGCCGGCGTCGACGTCGAGTACGAGGTCGACCTGGAGAGGATGGTTCGTCGGCTGCACCTCGCACATCCGCGTCCGGAGCGATTCGAAAGCGGGCTGCCCCTGCCCGACCGGAAGGCCGTCGTAGGCCGCGATCTCCCGTCGGATCGGGCGCAACCGGTCGGCCACGGGGTGACCCGGGAGCCGTTCCAGCAGGTAGCCGATGGGATCGGCGCAGTCGAACGGCGGACGAAGATCGGTGAGCAGGAACCCGTGCACGACGAGGCCACGGATCATCGCGGCGACGGTCTGCTCGTCGACACCCGGAAACCCGAGCCGCACCGCCGAGACGAGGGCACGGTGGGTGATCGGAGCGACCGCCGCCCGCAGAGCGGCGGCAACGGCCGGAGTGTGCCGCAGCGACACGGCCCGGCGCTGCGTGTCGTCGTTGTCGACCCCCGCGTCGGACAGGTCGGTCAGCTCGATCCGTCCGCCCCGCACGGTGCCCGCCTCGTTGGCGACCAAGCGGAGCCCGGTCAACACCGCCGGTTCGGTCTCCAGGCGGCTCGCCAGCGCCAGCAACCAGCCGGCGTCGGGACGCGTATGCGTCCGGTGGTCAGGGCCGAGCCGTGCCTGCCCGGCGGGCACGAACCGCGCGGGCGCCACGCCGGCGAACAACCCGAACGGGGTCGGGCGTGCACCCATCCGGAGGCGGTAACGCGCGAGGCTCACCGCGAGCCGGCGCAGGTCCTTCAGCCGCGTCGGCCGTTCGCCCGCCAGTGCGGACCGCAACGCGTCGGACAGGCTCGGGCTGGCGACCGCGATTCCCTCGCGCAGGATGGGATGGGCGCTCAGGTCACGGACGCGCGCCAACCAGGCCTCCGCGTCGTCGGTGTCGACCTCGGTGCCGGTGTCGCCGGGTGGGTTCCCGTACGGATGAACCGCCGCGCGCAGCAACAGCACGTCGGCAGCAGTGAAGCGCGGTCCGGTCACGGCACGTCCCTTTCCTGGACTCATGTTCGGTATCCCGTGGCTTGCAGGGCGAACAGCTCCGCGTAGCGGCCACCGAGCGCGCTCAGGTCGGCGTGGGTCCCCTGCTCGATGATCTGTCCGTTGTGGAGCACGTAGATGCGGTCGGCGTGCCTGATGTTGGCTAGGCGGTGGGTGATGAGCACGGTGATGCGGCGCGCCGCGTCCCTGCGCAGGGCCGCGAACAGCGCCTGTTCGGCGCGCGCGTCGAGTGCGGCGGAGGGCTCGTCACAGATCAGCAGCGGCGCGTCGCGGAACAGCGCACGAGCCATGGCCAGGCGCTGCCACTGCCCGCCGGACAGGTCCATGCCCCCTTCGAACTGGCGCGACAGCAGCGTCTGGTAGCCGGCCGGCAGGGCGAGGATCATGTCGTGCGCGCCGGCCGCGCGCGCCGCGGCGTGGGTGGCGGCCTCGTCAGGCGTGTGGTCGCTGCCGAGACGGATGTTGCCCTCGGCGGTGAACGGCCAGTGCCAGTAGTTCTGGCTGACCATTCCCACGTGCCGCCACACCTGTTCGGGCTCGGAGCTGCCGAGCGGCACGTCGTTCCAGCACACCGTGCCGGAGTCCGGTTGGTAGAGGCCGGCGATGAGCCTGGCGAGGCTCGTCTTGCCCGATCCGTTCTCACCGACCAGCGCGATCGTTTGTCCACGATGGACCGTGAAAGTGATGCCGGCGAGGGCCGGTTCGCGGGTGTTCGGATAGCGGAGCGCGGCGTCGCGGACGCTGATCCGCTCCGGCGGGCGCGTCGCCGCGGTCGCGGGTGCTGTGCGGACGCGGGCGCGGGCGCGGACGCAGAAGTCGTTGTAGTCCCCGAAGTAGAGGCCCTCCTCGTACACGCGATTGATCGTGTTGATGGCGAGGGTGGACGACTGGCGGGCGGCCTGGAGGGCCAGCACGGCCGCCCCGGCCGCGGCCAGCGGCAGGGCGTGCCAGCCGACCAGTGCACCGAGCACGGCGTAGACGCCCAGCGTTGCCGCGCCGGAGAGGACGCTGCCCAGCGCCCGGGCGGCGGCCTGGCGGCGGGCCACGTCCAGCTCGGCCGAGATTTCCGTCTCCGCCGTGGCGACGTACTCGCCGAGCAGGTAGCCGCGCATGGTGAGCGCGCGCACTTCGGCCGCGGTCTCGCGCAGGGCCATGAGGTCGGCGAGCATCCACAACCGTCGCCGCCGGCTGGTGCGGGCATGGATGCTCAGGTAGGACAGGCGCGCCGCGCGCAGTGCCGCCCAGAAGCCCGGCACGCTGGCCAGCAGGAGCGCCACCATCAGCAGGGGATGCAGGATGAACAGGGCCGTGGCGGCGGCCACCAGGCCGAGGGAGCCGGCGACCAGGTCGACCGTCGCGCGCACCAGCTGCTGCACCGACTGCGCGCCTCCCTTGCGGGCGCGTTCCAGCTCGTCGCAGAACCGCGGGTCGTCATAGGCGGCGAGGTCAACACTGGTGGTCAGTTCGAACAGCCGGCGCTCGGCCAGGGTCAACACCCGGGGCTCGAGCCGGGCCAGTGCCCAACCGGCGCCGAGAGTCAGCCCCGACCGCACCGCGACAGCCACGGCGACGGCGAGAAGGTGTGGAAGCGCGGCGCGTAAGCGGTCCGGTGTCGCGCCCTCGGCCAACAGGGCCTGCAACGCGGTCCGCGTCGCCAGCAGCGTCCACGCCATCGCTCCGCTCGCGGCAAGGTTGAGCACCGCCGCCGCTGCCGTGTCCCAGGGGCTTGCCCGCCACGCCATCGCCGCGGTTCGCGCCACGATCGCCGGCAACCGCCAGAGGACAGTGGCCAGCCGCGCCTTGACCAGTGACCGGTGGTGGATCTGCCACCATCCGTCGCGTAACGCCGGCAGTCTCCTGGCGGTCTGCGAGCTAGCCATGACAGCCGGTCAGCCACGTGCTCAGATCGCCATTGGCCAGCGATGGGTCGCGGCAGAGGATGGCACCCTGGAGGCCGGTCAGCTCAGGACCGGGTTCGAGGCCCAACTCGGCGGCCAGGAGCCGGCGCACGTCGCGATAGGCCTCCAGCGCTTCGGCCACCCGTCCGGATCGGTAGAGCGCGAGCATGAGTTGGACGTAGAGCCGCTCGCACATGGGATCCGCCGCCACGCCGGCCCGCAGTTCGCCGACGAGTTCCTCGTTCTGGCCGAGGCGCAGCCGGCCGTCGGTCCAGTCCCGGAGCAACGACCGGTGCTGCTCCTCCAGAATTTCGACCCACTGCTCGACCTCCGGGGTGGCCGGAAGGTCGGCCAGCGGCCTGCCCCGCCACAGCCGCGCCGCCTGCCCGAGCAGCGCGACGCCGCTCCGCAGGTCTCCGTCGCGTAGCTGCGCGCGGCCACGGGCGGCGAGACGCCGGTAGCGCAGGGCGTCCAGGCAGTCGTCCTCGACGTTCAGCACGTAGCCCGCCGCGCCGGTGAGGATCTTGGCTTTCGACCGGCCCGCGGTCAGCAGACCGCGGATCGAGCAGACGTAGGTGTAGAGGTTCGCGGCGGCTGACTGCGGCGGTCGCTCACCCCACAGCTCGCGCATGATCCGGTCGGTGGAGACGGGCTGATCGGCGTGGGCGAGCAGGACCGCCAGCACGATCTTCGGTTTCGTCCGACGCAGGGTGTAAGCGCAACCGCCGTTTCGCATCTGGAGGCGGCCCAGCACATAGAAATCCATTGATGCCTTTCCCTTCCGGTCGGCGCCGATGTGACGGGCACGACATCGCGACCTACTCAGCGGCTACAGTCGAAGCACCCGTTCTCTTCTCGTCCTTGCGGCGTCCTTACGGCGTCCTCGACGTGTGCCCGCCGGACGGGGTTAGGAGTTGACCGGTCGTATGGACTTCCGCCTGCTCGGTCCGATCGAGGTTTGGGCAGCCGGAAACCGGGTTCCGCTGCACGGTGCGCGCCAGGAGCGGGTCCTCGCCGCGTTGCTTCTCGACGCCGACCGTCCGGTGTCGATACCGCGACTGGTCGACATCGTCTGGGACGAGCGGCCACCGGCCACCGCCCGCCGTCAGGTGCAAGACGTCGTGTCCCGGCTGCGATCGGTCCTCACCGCCGCCGGCGCCCCCGCCGGCACGATCCGCGCCGCGCGTGAGGCCTACCAGCTGACGCTCACCGGTCACCGCTACGACGAGCGGACCTTCGGCGAGCTGGCGGCCCGGGCCGAAGACCTCGCCGCGCGAAGTCCCGAAGATGCCGTCGCACTCCTGGTCGAGGCGCTGGCGCTGTGGCGCGGTGCGCCGCTGGCCGGGCTGGAGGGCGCCGGCCTGCGCGACGCGGTCACGGCGCTGAACGCCCGTCGCCTCGCGGTTGTCGAGCGGCGGTGGGAACTGGAGCTCCAGCTGGGTAGGCACGAACCCGCGGCCGAGGAGTTGTCCAGCCTGCTCGCGGCTCATCCGTTCCGCGAGCGGATCGCGATCCTGCTGATGGCCGCACTGGCCGGGCAGGGGCGTCGAGCCGAGGCGCTGACCGTCTACCAGCAGGTTCGCCGGACATTCGCCGAGGAACTGGGTGTCGACCCGGGCCCAGAGCTCCAGGCCGCGCACGGGGCGCTGCTGCGCGGCGACCGGGCCGCGTCGGCCGAGGCTCCCGAGGCCAGCCGGAGACACTCGCCTCCGGCTCACCTACCCGCTGATGTTGCCGGGTTCACCGGCCGGGAGGCCGAGCTGGCGCGGTTGGACACATTGGTGGGTTCGATCGAGGCGCGGGCCTCCGACGGCCGGGACGCGACGGCGACGCTCGTCTGCGCGATCTCGGGGACCGCCGGCGTGGGCAAGACCGCCCTCGCCGTCCACTGGAGCCACCGCGTCCGAGACCGGTTCCCTGACGGTCAGTTATACCTTGACCTGCGCGGGTTCGACCCGTCCGGTGCGCCGGTCACGGTGGCCGAGGCGGTGCGCAGTCTGCTCGCCGCCCTGGGCATCCCGGCGCAGAGCATCCCGACCGGTTCAGCCGCACAGAGCCTCCTCCTGCGCACCGAGCTGGCCGACCGACGGGTCCTGATCCTACTGGACAACGCACACGACACCGAGCAGGTCCGCCCGCTGCTTCCCGGCGCCGCCGGCTGCCTGGTCGTGGTGACCAGCCGCAACCGGCTCACCGGACTCGTCGCCAGCAACGCCGCCCTGGCCGTGCACCTGGATGTGCTCACTGACGCCGAGTCGCGGAGCCTGCTGGCCCACCGACTTGGCGCTGCCCGGGTGGCCCGCGAGCCGCAGATCGTCACCGAACTGATCCACGCGGCCGCACGGCTCCCCCTCGCCCTCGTCATCATGGCCGCGCGGGCCACGGAGCGCGCCCGCTATCCGCTCGCGCAGCTGCGCAGCGAGCTTGCTGACGCCGGAGACCGGCTCGACACGCTCACGGGCGGTGACCCCCTTACCGACGTGCGTGCCGTGTTCTCCTGGTCCTACCGGGCAATGACGCCGGCGGCGGCGCGGATGTTCCGGAGCCTGGGCACGATTCCCGGTCCCGACATCGGGGTGGCCGCCGCGGCCAGCCTGGTCGGTGTTCCGCCACGGCAGGCGCGCGCCCTCATCGACGAACTCGTCGACGCGCACCTGCTCTCCGAGCACGGGCCATACCGCTACGCTCCGCACGATCTGCTCCGCGCCTACGCAGCCGAGCTGTCCACCGCCCACGACGATCCCGCCGAACGGCACCTACAGCTACGCCGGCTCCTCGACCATTACCTGCACAGCGCCCACGCGGCTCTGCACCTGCTGTTCGAGCGCATTGAGCCGCTCGCCCTCCCGGAGCCGACGGCCGGCACGACCCCCGGCCGGCCGGCCGATCCGGCGGCCGCGCTGGCCTGGTTCACCGCGGAACGCCCGGCCCTGCTCGCCGCCGTCCGCCACGCGCACACGGTCGGTCTCGACACGCACGTGTGGCACCTGGCCCGGACAATGGACGACTTCCTCGACCTGCGCGGCCACTGGGACGACTGGCTCACCGTCCAGAGCCTCGCCCTCGACAGCGCCCGACGCCTCGCCGACCCGCACATGCAGGCCTACTCCGAACGCCGGCTGGGCCGCTGCAACGCCCAGATCAACCAGTTCGACGAGGCCGAAGACCATTACCGCGAGGCCCTCCGGTTGTACGTTCGCCTCGGCGACCAGACCGGCCAGGCGAGCACCCACTTCAGCCGGTCCTGGATGCGCTCGACGCAGGGCCGCAAGCGCGACGCCCTCGACGAGATCGCCGGGGCCCTGGACCTCTACCGCGCCGCCGGTCACCAACTCGGCGAGGCCCGTGCCCTCAACGCACTCGCGTGGGCCCTCGCCCAGCTCGGCGACCTCCAGCAGGCCCTCGTCCACGGCGCGCAGGCCCTGACCCTCAACCAGAAGCTGGGCGACGCCTACGGCGAGGCGGCGATCTGGGACACCCTCGGCTACACCCATCACCACCTGGGTGATCATCGCGAGGCACTCGCCTGCTACCGACAGGGGCTCGACCTGTTCCGACACGCGGGCGACCGCTACAACGAGGCCGACGTCCTGACCCACCGCGGCGGCACCCATCTGGCCGCCGGCGACATCGACGCCGCACGCGCCGACTGGCAGGCCGCCCTGGAGATCCTCACCGCACTCGGCCATCCACACGCTGCGGAGCTACGGGTCAGGCTCGCAGACGTCGACGCCGGCTAGCGGCCTTCATCGCCGGTTGAGCCGCTCGCGTAGATCGTCGGCCGCGGGCGCGTCGATGCTGTGCAGGATGTCCAGGGCCGGCTTCCAGACGACCCGGGCCGCCGCGGGGTCGCCCGCAGCGAGGTGGGTGTCGCCGAGATGGCTCAGCACGGTCCCCTCGAGGTGGCGGGCGCCGGCCTGGCGGGCCAGCGTCAGCGCCTGCTCGTAGGCGTGCACGGCCTCGTCGAGGCGCCCGAGGTGGTGACAGGCGAAGCCGATGGAGTCCCAGGTGTCTGCCTGGGCCCGGTGGTCGCTCGGGTCCAGGAGCAGCAGAGCGCGCTGGCAGTGGGCCAACGCCTCGGCGTGCTGGCCGAGTTGGGCATGACACCAGCCGATGGCGTTGAGCGCGAGGGCCTGCACGCTCTCGTCGCCGCTCGGTCGCGCGTATGACAATGCGTGCTCGGCGTGGTGCAGTGCGCGCTCGAAGTCGTGCCGCTGTTCGTATACACAGGACAGTGAATGATGGACGATGGCCTGACCGGCGTCGTCGGCGGCGTCTTCGTAGAGCCGCAAGGCCTGGCCCAGGTGGGCGTCGGCCTCGGCGTCGCGCCCGAGCAGCGTGCACGCCTGTGCGAGCCGGCGCTGCGCGAACGCCTGCGCCCGCAGGTCGGGCAGCGCCGTCGCGATGGAGAGCGCCAGGCGCCACGCATGCGCGAGTTCCGACCAGTGGCCTTGGCGTTCGAGGGCGGAGTCGACCGCCCACGCGAGCTGCCAGGCCTGCCGGGCCACGTCGGGGTCGCGGGCGCGGTCGAGCACCGCCATAAGGTTGGATCGCTCGGCGGTGAACCACGAGACGGGATCGTCGACCTGGCCGACCGTGGCGCCCGGCACCGGCTCGCCGAACGGGATCACACAGGGCCGGCGCGACGGGCTGAGCTGGCGGTCAGCCTCGGCGGCGGTGTGCAGGTAATGGTCGAGAAGCCGGGTGAACGCCGCTGTCCGCGCACTGGGGGTTTCCTCGTCAAACGCGAGTTCGCTGGCGTACGCGCGCAGCAGATCGTGTAGTGCGAAGCGACCCGGGTTGGGTTCGGTGAGCAGCGAGGCGCGGGTGAGCTCGGTCAGCAGGTCGCGCGCGACGGTCGCGGGAACACCGGCCAGGCTGGCCGCCGCGGGGAGCGCGACGGTGCCGCCGGGGTGCAGGCCGAGCAAGCGCAGGAGGCGCGCGGCCGAGGGCGTGAGCGCGCGGTATGACGACGAGAGGACCGCTCGGAGCCGGGTGGCGGCGTCTCCGCCGTCCAGCGCGTCCAGTGGCC
Organism: Asanoa ferruginea; assembly: GCF_003387075.1. Lineage (NCBI taxonomy): Bacteria > Bacillati > Actinomycetota > Actinomycetes > Micromonosporales > Micromonosporaceae > Asanoa > Asanoa ferruginea. The sequence continues at coordinate 6,067,900 of NZ_QUMQ01000001.1, read as the reverse complement.
GGCTGACGCCGCCCAGCTCAGTGGCCACCGCCGCCAGCGGGAACCCTGTCTGCTGGGCGCGGGCGGCGACGATCGCCAGCGCGAGCGGCAGCCCGGTGCAGACCGCAACGATCCGCTGCGCCACCTCCGGCTCGCACCGCAACCGTTGCGGGCCGAGCCGACCGGTCAGCAGGTCGTAGGACTCGGTAGGCGACATCAGGTCGAGGTGGAACGGGCGCGCACCCTCGGCCACGACCAGCCCGGTCAACTGGTCGCGGCTGGTGACGACGACGACAGCCGTCGGCGTGCCCGGCAGCAGCGGGCGGGCCTGCTCGGCATCGCGGGCGTTGTCCAACACGACGAGCATCCGGCGGCCCCGGATGAGGCCGCGGTATTGCGCTGCCCGGGCGTCGAGGCCCTGCGGGATTCTGGCGGCGGGAACGCCGAACGCGTCGAGGAAGTCCCGCACCGCGTCGGCGGGATCCAGTGGCCGGCCGCCGGGGTCGAAGCCGTGCAGGTTGACATACAACGTGCCGTCCGGAAACTGGTCGGACACCCGATGCGCCCAGTGCACGGCCAGGGTGGTCTTGCCGACGCCGGCCGTGCCGGACACCGCACCGACCCGTTGGTCTGCCCGCAACAGGCCGTCGAGCCAGGCGAGGGCGTCGGCCCGGCCGGCGAACGAGGGGACGCCGGCGGGAAGCTGCGCCGGCGGGCCGGACCGGCCGCCGGCAGTGTCCGACGCGCCGGTCTCCTGCCGGAGAACCCGCCGGTGCGCCTCGACCAGCGCGGTGCCGGGCTCGATCCCGAGATCCTCGACGAGGCGGCGGCGGATGTCGGCATAGACCTCCAGAGCGGCGGCCTGGAGGTTGCTGGCCGCGAGCACCGCCATCAGCCGGGCATGCAACGGCTCGTGCAGCGGATTGGCTGCCGCCAGCTCGCGCAGGCGCGGCAGGCTGCGTTCGGCTTGCCCGCCCGCCAGCGCGAGGTCGGTGTGCAGGAGCATCGCCCCGATGTATTCGTCGAGCACGCCGGTGCTCAGCGGATGCAGCCGCAACTCCGGGATGTCGGGCAGGACGCTCCCGCGCCAAAGGCCGAGCGCGTCGTCGAGCACCGCGAGCGCCTGACCCGGCTCGGCCGCGCGGGCCCGGCGCACCTGACGACGGAAGTCGGCCAGGTCGAGCTGGTCGTCGCTCAGGTTGAGCTGATAGCCGCCCGCCGTCCGGGCCACCGTCCGCACCGGACCGGCGTCGTCGGCCCGGAGCGCGGCCCGCAGCCGGGACAGGTGGGTCTGCACCGCCTGGGCCGGATCCGGCGGCGGATCGGCACCCCAGAGCAGGTCGATCAGATCGGCCGTCGACACCGTGCTGTTGGGTGACAGCGCCAAGCGGCCGAGCAAAGCCCGCCGCCGCCCCCGACCCACCCGCACCGGGGTCGCTCCCCGGCTCACCGTCAGAGGTCCCAGCACCTGCACCCGCAACGGACCCGACGGCGCCGGCACGGGTCGCGGCCGGTCGCTGGCCGCATCCCGGAACGCCGCGGCCGTGTCCGCGGTCAGCTCCAGCGCGGCGACCATCGCGTCCACGATCCCCCGCCGAGGCCGGCGCGTGCGTCCCTGCTCGAGATCGCGGACGGCGGTCACGCTCAGCCCGACCCGATCCGCGAGCTGCTGCTGGCTGATCGACACCGCCCGGCGCGACACCCGCAACAACTCGCCGAAGCCACCGTCTTCCGAAGTGATGCCCACGTAGCGTCCCCCTTCGCACACCCCATCGAAGGTGACGCTAGTGCCGGGCGGCTGGCAACGCTCGGCAGCGGGGATACGGCGACGTCGGTGGGATGCAGGGGCGACCAGATCGCGCCGCTATATACCGCGATGGTGGTATTTGGCCTGCGGTTCTTTGCCCCAGCTCACCGGAAAAGCACTGTTCCGCTGAGGTAGTAAGGCGCAAAGCCGTCGTCGCAGGTTCGCACGGACACGTTGTTGACGTCGTGCCATGCGTCCAACGCGGCCGCCGGACCGGCCGTCGCGACGAGCGTGCCCACCGAGGTGCTTACCGCGAGGGTCGCGACCGCGGCCGGCCGCTTCAGTTTCGAACGCATCTCTACTCCCGTTCGTGAGCGCGACGTGGAATGCGGTCACCCTCGCAGAGACACCTGGTCAAAGTTCTGTCGATTCGCTGCCCGCACCAAACCCGTACCAGCCCCGGGAGATCAACCAACCCGCTTTGTCAGCTTGCGGTCGCCGCGGTGATGGCCCGCTCGATACCCAGGTGCTCACCGGCCTGCCAGGCGCGGTCGTAGGCGTCGGCGCCGAGCCGGGACCTGGCCTCGTCCCGGTCGGGGCCGGTCGCCGGCCAGGGCGCCACGAACGCGCGCATCCACATCTCGTTCGAAGGGGTTCGCAGCGCCTGCGCGGCGGCGGCGAGCTGGACCGCCCGTTCCAGGTCGCCTCCGCTGGCGTCCACGTCGGCCAGTGCGGCCAGGAATTGGGCGATGGCGGCCTCGTCGCCCGAGACGGCGGCCAGTGACAGCCCTTCGATGAGGTGGTGGCGCGCGTCTGCGGGCTCGTCAACGGCGACCGAGCAGGCCGCCCAGGTGTAGTGCGCGACGAGCGCGACGAACTGGTCCTGCGCCCCTCGGGAGACGTCGACCGCGTGGCGCAGGTGTGCCAGCGCCTCGTCGTAGTCGCCGTTGGCCATCCTCACTCGGGCGACCCGGCTGTGGTAGAGGCTGGTCTGCCACTCCTCGCCCTTGTCCCTGGCTTCGTCCAGATAGGTCTGGGCACGTGCGGCTTCGCCGCGCAGGGCGGCGAACTGGCCGAGCGGCCCCAACGCGAGCGACACACCCGGGTCGTCGCCACCGGCCCGCAGGAACGGCAGGGCCCGCAGGAGATAGTTTTCCGCCTGCTGGTATTGCCCGGATACGAAGGTCAGCACGCCGGAACCGAGCAGGGCTCGGCCGGTCTCCGGGCCGTCCAGCAGCTCGCCGCGGTCGCGGATCCGGGCCACGTAGCGGCTGGCCTCCTCGATGTGTCCGCGACGCCACCAGAAAGCCCAACTGGCCCACAGCAGCCGCAGCGCCTGTGCCGGGTCGTCCTCCTCGAGGAACCAGTTCAACGCCGCATGGATGTTCTCCCGCTCCAGTTCGAGACGGCGCAGCCAGGTCGGCCCGTCCGCCCGGTTGAGATGCGGTTCCGCGGCCTGGGCCAGCGACAGGTAGTGCGCGGCGTGCGCGGCGCGTACCGGCGGCTGCTCGCGGCTGTCCTGTAGGCGCATGCGGGCGTAATGCCGGACGGTCTCCAGCATCGTGAACCGGCCCCGGCCGTCCGGCTCCGTGGTCCGCTGGACCAGCGCCGACTCGACCAACGCCTCGAGAATCGGCAGTGGGTCATGGTCGGGTAGGACGACCGCTTCGGCGGCGTCGAGATCCCAGCCGCCGGCGAAGACGCCGAGCCGGTCGAGAAGCGCGCGCTCGCCGGGGTTCAGCAGCTGATAGCTCCAGGCGATCGTGTCGCGGAGCGTGCGTTGCCGGTCGGGCAGGTCGCGGGCGCCGCCGGTGAGTAGGCGCAACGGGTCGGCGAGGTGCGCGACGATGGCCGCCGGTGACAGCAGCCGGACCCGCGCGGCCGCGAGCAGGATGGCCAGCGGCAGCCCGTCGAGGCGGCGGATGATCTCGACAACGGCGCCGGTGTTGTCCGGCGTCAGCCGAAAGTCCGGCGCGGCGGCGGTCGCGGCGCTGACGAACAGTCGCACCGCGGGCGACGCCGCGGCCGGGCCACCGGAGTCCGGCGGCGCCAACGGCGGCACCGGATAGACCCGCTCGTCGGTCAGGCGCAGCGGCGCCCGGCTGGTGACCAGGGCGGTCACCCCCGGTGCGGCGCGCAGGGTCTCGCCGATCACGGGTGCGGCGTCGGTGAGTTGCTCGAAATTGTCGATCACGAGGAGCAGTCGCTTGGTACGCAGCCACGATGCGAGGTCGGTGCCGGTCGGGACGGCGCCGGAGGTGCGTACGCCGAGCCCCTGGGCCAGCGCCTCGGCGACCAGGTCGGGTGAGACGACCCTGGAGAGGTCGACGAATCGCACGCCGTCCGGGAACCGGTCGACGACCTCCTGCGCGGCCGCCATCGCCAGCCGGGTCTTGCCGATCCCGCCGGAGCCGATCAGGGTGACCAGCGGGACCGCCGCGTCGGTCAGCATTGCCGCCAGGGCGACCAGGTCGTGCTCGCGGCCGATCAGCGGGGTACGCGCCGCCGGGAGCAGGCCCGTGGTCGGCGCGAGCCGTGGGGGCCCGGTCTGGTGGAACCGCTCCGACAGCAGCAGCGCCAGATCCTGCTCGACCTGGTCACGCAGCTCGGCCGGGGTGCGGAACCGGTGGTAGGAGACGCTGGCGTCACGTCGGATTCCGTCGAGCATGGTCGCCAGCCGATGGTCGCGCCGGTCAGCGGGTTCCTTGACGTAGATCAGCCGCGGCAGCGGTGTGGCAAGGCGGAGCTCGTCTTCCAGGCCCGACACGTCCATGCCAGGTGCGGTCCAGCCGTAGCTGTCGCCGTACACCCCGACAAAGATCCCGCTCTGCTCCAGGTAAGCGCGGTAGACGGCGTGCGGCGGGTGGGGGCGTGCGCCCTGCTCGAACATCACCGGTAGCTGCCCCAGCCGGCCAACCGCCTGCCGCACGGCGCGCCGCTCCGCGGCCATCTCGTGCAGCGTGGAGCTGATGAACACGCGTACGCGCTGGTCCGGGGTCAGGATCCCCGGCTGGGCGCCGTCACCCATATCTGAACCCTAGCGTCGATCGCGTTGGCGACCACGAACACCTAGGCGGGGCTGGTGGGTCTGGTGAGGAACCGGCGGCGCATGCCCGATCTGCTACTGCTCCGGCCGGAGCGTCACGGCGCTTTCGGGCCCGGCGATGGCGAACGATGCCGTGCGGCCGGCGTGCCGCAGCCGGTAGTCGCCGAGGAAACCGCGCACCTGGACGCGCCCGGCCTCGTCCGTCCGCAGTTTCGTCGGGGCCAGCCACCACTCTTCCTTGACCAGAGTGCGCAGCGCGTCGTAGGCGGGTTTCGGCGTGCCGTCGGCGCGCACGAGACCAGCGGGAGCACCGAGCCAGGCGCCGTCGTCCGACAGCCCCCAATAGGTGATCGCCTGGACCGAGGGGTGCGCGAGGAGCGTGCGGTAGTGCCGCACGATCTCGTCAGCCTGACGCTGCTCGCCGGCCGGAGTGGAGGGCCACGACGGTATCTGGTAGTCGTTGAGGTCTACGATCTCCGGCGGCATGAGCTGGCCGGAGACCAACGTGGTCTCGGTGAGGTGAATCGGGAGCCCGTAGCGGGAGAACCGCTCGAGGATCGCCAGCGTCTTCTCCTCACCCCAATAGCCTTGGTGCATATGGCTCTGCAAGCCGATCGCGTCGACCTGAACGCCGGCGTCGAGAACACCCTCGATCAGACACTCGTACGCCGTGGACATGTCGAAGTCGTTGAGGACAAGAGTCGCCGCCGGGTCGGTGGCGCGGGCCTCTTCGAATGCGAGGCGGACGGTCGCGATCCGGCCTCGGTCCCAGGCCAGCCGGGTGATCGCGTTGCGGTGCCGCTCGTTGCGGAACACCGGCATGATCACGGCCTCGTTGATCGCGTCCCAGGCTTGCACGACGTCGGCGAAGTCGGCTACGTCGCGCCTGATGCGCGCTCGGACAGCCGCCTCGACCTCGTCGGTCGACGCCTCTCGTAGCCAGTCCGCTGTCAGGGTGTGCCACACCAGCGGGTGCCCCTTCACCCGGCAACCGTGGTCGACGAACCACTTCGCGGCCCGATGCAGCCGCGCGGTGTCAGGCCGGCCGCGCTGTGGCTCGAAGAGACCCCAGTAGAACGGCAGTGTCGCCGTGTTGAAGACGTCGAACCACAGGTCGGCGAGCGCGCTGCGCGGCGCGTCGGTCTCTTCGGACGCCAGGGATATCAACTCGAAGCCGATGTTGCCGAAGGAGAAGGCATGGGCGCACTGCTCGACGCTGACCTCGCGGTCGCTCAGCGGTTGCCCATCGACGTCGAGCACGGTGACCAGGACGTCGCCGAAACGGTGACCAAAGTGGACCTCCGGCACATCGGGCCTCCTGTCGCATCCATCAAGACCTCCGAAACTTCCATATAGTTTCTCGGAGACTTTCAGTCGATCTTTGACGCCGAGCTCCCCCATCACGTTCGGTATCGAATCGTTAGCTGCCGCGTCCACTTCGCCTAGACGAACATCTTGACATGCACATGGCTCTGTTCCTAGCTTTGGCGTCACATTCCGGAAACACTCCGAAACTTTCGGTTCCGAGAGGTGAGCTTCATGGCACCTAAGAAGGCCCTGGCGATGGCAGCCGTGGTGGCGTTGACAGCCGCGAGCCTGGCCGCCTGCGGTAGCGGCGACGACAACGACAACGGCAGCTCCGGCGGCAACGTGACGATGCAGCTGTGGATCAACGCTACGACCGGTCCTGGCAAGGCGTACTGGGACAAGGCGGCCGTCGATTACCACACGGCTCACCCGAACGTCACGATAAAGATCCAGGCGATCCAGAACGAGGACCTGGACGGCAAGCTACAGACCGCGTTGAACTCCGGGTCCGCGCCCGACATCTTCCTACAGCGTGGCGGCGGAAAAATGGCCGCGATGGTCGAGGCCGGCCAGCTCAAGGACATCAGCAACGACATCACCGACAACACCGAACAGGCGGTCGGCGAGGCCGCGCTGAAGACCGGCGTGGTCGACGGCAAGGCGTACGCCGTGCCGATCTCGATCTTGCCCGGTGGTCTCTGGTACAGCAAGGATCTGTTCCAGAAGGCCGGAATCGCCACGCCGCCGACGACGCTGGACGAGCTCAACACCGCGGTGACCAAGCTCAAGGCCAACGGCACGCCGATCGCTCTCGGCGGCAAGGACGCGTGGCCGGCCGCGCACTGGTTCTACTTCTTCGCTCTGCGCGCGTGCAGCCCGGACACGCTCGACGCCGCGGCCAAGAGCAAGACCTTCAACGACGCCTGCTGGACGAAGGCCGGTGAAGACCTCAAGGCCTTCGCCGACACGAAGCCCTTCAACGAAGGTTTCCTGACCACCTCGGCTCAGCAGGGCGCGGGAAGCTCGGCCGGCCTGGTGGCCAACCACAAGGCGAGCATGGAGCTGATGGGCGCCTGGGACCCGGGCGTGATCGCTTCCCTGACGAAGGACACCAAGCCGCTGCCCGACCTGGGCTACTTCCCCTTCCCCGCGGTCCCCGGCGGTCAGGGTGACCCGGCCGCGATCATGGGCGGCGCCGACGGCTACTCGTGCTCGAAGGACGCGCCGAAGGAGTGCGCCGACTTCCTGAACTTCATCCTGACCAAGGACCAGCAGGAGGCCTACTACAAGGCCTTCAACGCGCTGCCGGTCAACAAGGAGGCGCAGGGCGCCGTCACCGAAGACTTCCTGAAGGCCGTTCTCGACGCCTACAACAAGGCACCCTACGTCTCGCAGTGGCTCGACACGGTCTACGGCCAGAGCGTGGGCAACGCGCTCAACGTCAGCGTCGTGAACCTGCTCGCCGGAAAGGGTGACGTCGCCGGAATCATCAAGGCCGTGAACGACGCCGCCAAGAAGGGCTAAGAGGTAACCAAGCGATGAGCGACAACTTCGGTGGCGACGGCTTAGCGGTCACTGAGGATGTGCCCGGCAATCGCGGGCGGGAGGGAGGTGGCGTGCAAGCGCCGCCTCCGTCCCGTGCCCGCCGGCGCGGAATCGGTTGGGCCCAACGCCTGGAGATCGCGGCGCTGTCCGGCCCGGCAATCCTGGTATTCCTCAGCTTTGTGATCTTTCCGGTGCTGATGGCCGCCTACTACGGCTTCTACCGGTGGAAGGGTTTCGGGGTACCGACCAACTTCGTCGGTCTCGACAACTACAAGACCATCCTCCAGGACAGCGCCTTCCTCGCGGCACTGTGGCACAACGGCCTGATCGTCGTGCTGTCGCTCGTCATACAGGGCCCGATCGCGATCGGGCTCGCCCTGCTGCTCAACCAACGCGTACGCGGCCAGTCGATCATCCGCGTGCTCATCTTCGTCCCGTTCGTGATCGCCGAGGTCATCGCGGGCACGGGCTGGAGCCTGATGCTCCAGGCCAACGGCGCGGTCAACGGCATCCTGCGGTCGATCGGCCTGGGCGGGCTGGCCGAAGACTGGCTGGCGAATCCGAAGCTCGCGCTCTGGAGCTTGATGGCGATTCTGACCTGGAAATATATCGGGTTCGCCGTGATCCTGTTCCTGGCCGGAATGCAGAACATTCCCGAGGAGCTGTCCGAGGCCGCCGCGGTGGACGGCGCCTCCTACTGGCAGACCCAACGCCGGATCACCCTGCCGCTACTCGCGCCCACGATCCGGATCTGGGCGTTCCTGTCGATCATCGGCGCGCTCCAGTTGTTCGACCTCGTCTACATCATCTGGGGCCAGTACGTCGCGTCGACTGCCGGCACCTCGACGATGGCGACCTACATGGTCACCGAGGGCCGGAACGCGGGCAACTACGGCTACGGCAATGCGGTGGCGGTCGTCCTGTTTGTCATCTCGTTGATCATCGCGCTCCTTTACCAGCGCTTCGTTCTGCGCCGGGACACCGACGGCGCGCTCACCGGAGGACGGTAGGACATGGCCAGACGCACTTCCGCCCGGCGCAGGCCGAGGAGGAACGGCTGGGGCAACCCGATCGTCTACCTGGCCGCCCTGCTGCTGGTCGGTCTCATGCTGGGACCCGTCATCTACATCATTCTCGGCGGCTTCCGGACCAACTCGCAGATCACCGTTGACCCCGCGGGTCTGCCGCACCCGTGGGAGTTCGGCAACTACGCCGATGTCCTGACCAGCGACACGTTCTGGCGACAGGTGACCAACTCGACGATCGCGGCTCTCGCCACGACCATCGGGGTCGTCGTGTTGGGTGTCATGGCGAGCTACGTCCTGGCCCGCTACAAGTTCCGGGGCCGCGGAGCGATGTACGCGTTGTTCGCCGCCGGCCTCATGTTCCCCATCACAGTGGCCATCACGCCGCTCTACATCCTGGTGAAGAACCTGGGCCTGGTCGACACCCTGCCCGGCGTCATCCTTCCCCAGATCGCCTTCGGTCTGCCCACGACGATCATCATCCTGGTTCCGTTCCTTCAGGCGATCCCCAAGGAGATCGAAGAGGCCGCCGCCATCGACCGTTGCAGCCGCCTCGGCTTCTTCTGGCGGATGGCGCTCCCGCTTTCGGTGCCGGGTCTGATCACCACCGGCATCCTCGCGTTCATCGGCAGCTGGAACAGCTACCTGTTGCCGCTGTTCATCCTGAACAACCAGGACACCTTCACGCTGCCGCTGGGGGTGCAGTCCTTCGCCTCGCAATATTCGGTCGACACCGCGAAGGTGCTCGCGTTCACGTCATTGTCGATGATCCCGGCGTTGGTGTTCTTCAGCCTGTTCCAACGCCGCATCGTCGGCGGTCTCACCGGCGCGGTCAAAGGATGAGCTGATTCAGAAGACGAGGGGCGGTGGCGGGCCGTCCACAGCGTCACCGGGCCGAATCTCCGCCGTGGCCGGAGTGAGAACGATGTCGGTCTTGCCGTCGTTCATCGCGATCAGCGCCTTCAACAACCCGATGTCAGGGGTCCACGTCAGCATGGCCTCATCGGCTCGGCATCCGGCCCGTCGGACTACTGGGCGCTCGGTGTTCGAGAGTGTACGAGGTTGTTCGAGAGCGTTCGTGCACTGTGGACGCCAGCGTTCCGTTGACTGACGATCCTCGATGACGGCCATTCCCGGTCGTCGTTCCAGGGGGAGGTTGAATGAACCGGAACAGCTCGGCGGTGCGGTGGACCGGCCGCACGGTGCTGGCGCTCGCGGTGGCGGTCGGTGGTCTCGCGGTCGCGCCCGGCGCGGCGTTCGCCGACTGGGCATACAACGCGACGTCGGCGAAGAGCCCTAAGGGCGGTTACGCCTCGGCCTACTACACGGGCGCGGGGGCCTACTACCCGGAGATCACTGTGTGTGACCTCGGCCCGGCCGACGGCCTGCGGGCGCGGGTTGAGTTCTGGTACGGAACAAGCGGACAAGGAGTCAACATCGAGGCCGCGGGTGGGAGCGGCAGTTGCGTGACGCGCGACTATCCGATCCCCCGCGACACCCGCTTCACCATGCGGGCGTGCCTTCGCGACGGGTCGGTGTCGGGCAGCCTTCCGAAGTACTGCGGACCCCTCACCCAGGGCGTGGTGCCGTAACCGCACCCCCGTCTCCTGAGGCCGGGCCGCCGACCAAGGCGGGCCGGCCTCGGGGCGTGCGATCATCGTGTACGGGATCGGGCCTGGGGAGGCTGCGATGGACGAGGATGGCGACGACCCATACCTGTGGCTCGAGGAGCTCGACTCGCCACCCGCGGTGCGGTGGGTCAGGGAGCGCAACGCCGAGACGCTGGCCGCGTTCGCCGGTGACGGGTTCGTCCGGACGAAGAACGCCCTGCGGGAGGTGCTCGACAGCAAGGACCGGATCCCTTATCCCGACTGGTACGGCGATGGCCTCTACTACGACTTCTGGCAGGACGCGGCTCACCCGAGAGGGCTGTGGCGGCGGACCACGCCGGAGCAGTACCGGCGCGACGAGCCGGAGTGGGACGTCCTGCTCGATGTCGACGCGCTCAACGCGGCCGAGGGCGAAAACTGGGTGTGGGGCGGCGCGACGGTGCTGCGGCCCGGTTACGACCGGTGCCTGGTCAGCCTCTCCCGGGGCGGCGCCGACGCCGTGGTGGTCCGCGAGTTCGACCTGCGCGGCCGGGTCTTCGTCGAAGACGGGTTCATGCTGCCCGAGGCGAAGAGCGATGTCGACTGGATCGACGCCGACCACATCTACGTCGGAACCGACTTCGGGCCCGGCACCCTGACGGCCTCCGGCTACCCGCGCGTGGTCAAGCGGTGGCGGCGCGGCACCGCGCTGTCGGAGGCGGAGCTCGTCTATGAGGGGCACGTCGACGACATCGCGGTCAGCGGGGGCCACGACCCGACGCCCGGCTACGAACGTGACTTCGTCGGCCGCTACCTGGACTTCTACCGCAGCGAGCTATACCTGCGCCGCGCGACCGGCGACCTCGTCAAGATCGACGTACCGGACGACGCCGGCTGTGACGTGCAGCGCGACTGGCTGCTGATCCGGCTGCGGTCAGCGTGGACGGTCGGCGGCGTGACGTATCCGGCCGGGGTCCTGCTGGCCACCCCGTTCGGCGCCTACCTCGACGGCCGGCGCGACCTGAGCGTGCTGTTCGAGCCCGACGACCGCACGTCGCTGCGCTCGTATGTGTGGACCCGCGACCATCTGATCCTCACCACGATGACCGACGTCCGGACCGCGCTGCAGGTTCTTACGCCCGGCGCCTCCGGCTGGCAACGGCGGCCGTTTCCCGGGGCCGGCGAGCTCGACAACGCGTGGATCGTCGATACCGACCCCGACAACGACGACTCCTACCTGACCGCCTCGGCCGGGTATCTGCGGCCGGAGACCCTCAGCTTGGGGACGGTCGGCGGTGGCGTCGAGGTGCTCAAGCGGGCGCCGGCGTTCTTCGACCCGGGCGGCATGGAGGTGCGCCAGCACTTCGCCACCTCCGCCGACGGCACGCGCGTGCCCTATTTCGTCGTCGGCGGAGCCACCGCCGCGCCGACTCTGCTTACCGGGTACGGCGGCTTCGAGATCTCGAACACTCCGCACTACAGCGGCGTCATCGGGCGTGGCTGGCTCGCGCGGGGCGGCACCTATGTCGTGGCGAACATCCGTGGTGGCGGCGAGTTCGGCCCGCAGTGGCACCAGGCGGCGCTGCGCGAGAAGCGGGTCAAGGCGTTCGAGGACTTCGCAGCGGTCGCGGCCGACCTGGTGGCACGCGGGATCACCACCCGGGCACAGCTCGGTATCGAAGGCGGCAGCAACGGCGGACTGCTGATGGGTGTCATGCTGACCCGCTATCCCGCGCTCTTCGGGGCGGTCGTCGCGACCGTGCCGCTTCTCGACCTGCGCCGCTACACCAAACTGCTCGCCGGTGCCTCGTGGATCGCCGAATACGGGGACCCCGACGACGAAGCCGACTGGGCCTACCTGCGGGAGTTCTCGCCTTACCAGAATGTCCGGCCCGACCGGCCGTACCCTCCGGTGCTGTTCATGACCTCGACCCGCGACGACCGTGTGCATCCTGGACACGCGCGCAAGATGGCGGCCCTGCTGCGCGAGCACGGCTACGACGTCTCCTACTACGAGAACCTGGAAGGTGGGCACGGCGCGGCCGCGGACAACGAGCAAGCTGCCACGCTCTGGGCGCTGACCCTGGAATACCTCTGGCGCGAGCTGCGCGGCGCCGCAGTCGTGTGCGGTGAGTGACTGCCTGGTCACTCATTCGTTATGTGGTGTGGGTCAACACGGCCCGCCAGTAACGGATCGCAGGAGGCTTCGTTGGACAAGTCCCGCTCGTCGTCAGGGGTGCGCGCCGGCAGCCCTTGGTGGCGGCATCTGCTCCAGTTGATCGTTGTGGCGACGTTGATGTCGCTCTCCCTCGCGGCGACGGGTGCCGCACCGGCCGCTGCCGGCGGGGGCTACCCGAGTGCCAAGCCGACCATCGTGCTCGTGCACGGCGCCTGGGCCGACGGCTCATCGTGGAACGGCGTCACGCAACGGCTGTTGAATGAAGGCTTCGTCGTACGCGTCCCACCGAACCCGCTGCGCAGCCTGCCCGGCGACTCGGAAACCATCGCCGACTTCCTGTCCACCATCCGGGGGCCGATCATCCTGGCCGGGCACTCCTACGGCGGCGCGGTCATCACCAACGCGGCCAGAGGCAACCGCAACGTGAAGGCGCTGGTGTTCGTCGACGCGTTCGCACCCGCGCAGGGCGAGAACGTCTTCCAGCTCTCCGGACCCGACTCCGCACTCTCCGGCGACCCCGCCCAGACCTTCGACTTCGTTCCCTACCCCAACTCGCCGCCCGGTGACGTCGACCTCTACATCAAGAAGAACGTCTTCCTCCAGTCCTTCACCAACTTCGTGCCCAGGCCGACGGCGAACATCCTCTACACGATTCAGCACCCGTTCGCGTTCAGCGCCGGCGGTCAGTCGTCTGGCCCGCCCGCCTGGCAGAACATCCGCTCCTGGTGGGTGCTCGGCACCCAGGACAAGATCATCCCACCGGCACAGCAGCTGTTCATGGCCAACCGCGCCCATGCCAAGATCACCCAGGTGCGCGCCGGCCACCTGTCGCTGGTCACCCGCCCAGACGTCGTAGCCGGCGTCATCCTGCAAGCCGTGCACAGCACAACCTGACGTGTTGGGCCGTGCCGGCTTCCAGGCCGGCACGGCCCCGCCTCATCGGTCCCCCACCCGCCGGCTGATCAGCAATCAGTCGCGGGGCAGATTCCGCCGGCGTCAGGGCCGTTCTGTGCCGCGCGTGCGACGCGCGTGATCATCGAGGAGAAGGCCGCCGCCTCCGCCGCGGTCAGCGGAGCCAGCAGGCGGCGCTCGTCCTCGCCTACCCGGTTGCTGTATTCGGTCAGGGCGACGCTTCCCGCGTCGGTGATCAGGACCTGCCTGGCCCGGCGATCAGATGGATCCGGGCGACGTTCGACCAGGCCGGCGGCCTCGAGTTCGTCGAGCAGGTAGGTCACCACGGTGCGGTCGAGCCCCAACTGGTTGGCCAACGCCAGTTGCGAAGGACGCCGACCCAGCGACAGCGCGGCCAACATGAGATATCCGCGCGGGCCGCCCGGCAGATCGCGTACCGAATCTGCGACCTGGTCGTAGAAGACGCGCTTCACCACTGCCAGGGCCCAGCCGAGCTGCGCGCCCGCCGCATAAGGCGGCGGGCTCTCCTCGCCCCGCGTTGCGCTGTCACCGGCGGGATTCATGCGGGAACCATACGTCGCCCATCGAGGCCGCCGGTCACCAGACCGATGTGCGGTCGATCACATCATCAGAACTCAGATAGTCTTGCCGACAGACGATCTGCGGGGTTGCATAGTCCACCTGGCCGGCAGCCCTTGCCGCGCGACTCCGAGGAGCCCTGATGACCACCGAACTGACCGCCCGCCTACTCGAGCCCGACGCTGTCGTCGGCTCGTGGGCGCTTGACCCCGCCCGCACCAAGGTCCGCATCTCCCACCAGACCCTCTGGGGCATGGGGACCGTGAGGGGCGCCTTCGCCGATGTACGCGGCGGCGGGGAACTCGGACCCGACCACTCCCTCACCGGCGTCGTCACCGTCGGCGCGGCGTCGATCGACACCGGGAACGCGACCCGCGACAAGCACCTGCGCGGCCCTCGGTTCCTCGCCGCCGAGAAGCACCCCGACATCGTCATGACGGTCAGGTCCGCTCGGACCTCCGGCAGCACGGTCGAACTGGCCGGCGAACTGATGATCAAAGGTGTACGCGAGCCGGTCACGCTGACCGCCGAGATCACCGCCTCGACCGGGACCACCCTGGCCGCACATGTCACCGGGAGTGTCGACCGGCACCGCTTCGGCGTGTCCGGCAACCAGCTAGGCATGATCGTCGGCCCCACCACCGTCGACGTCGACGCGGTGTTCACCCGCGCGGACCGGACGGAGCACGCCAAATGAGCGACACCAGCACCGGTCCGAAGATCGCGGTCATCTACTACTCGTCGACCGGCAACGTCCACGAACTGGCGAAGTCCGTCGTGGAGGGAGCGGAGAAGGCCGGCGCCGACGTGCGGCTGCGAAAGGTCCGCGAGATCGTCCCGGACGACGTCGTCGCCACCAACACCGCCTGGGCGAACCACCGGGCCGACACCGATGGCATACCCATCGCCGCACCTGACGACATGACCTGGGCCGACGGCGTCATCTTCGGATCGCCGACCCGGTTCGGCAACGTGTCCAGCCAGATGAAGCATTTCCTCGACAGCCTCGGCGGCCTGTGGGCACAGGGCCTGCTCGCCGACAAGGTCTACAGCGGCTTCACCTCGACCAGCACCCAACACGGCGGCCAGGAGTCCACCCTGCTCGCCCTCTACAACTCCGTCTACCACTTCGGCGGCATCATCGCCGCGCCCGGATACACCGACCCCATCAAATTCGTCGACGGGAACCCCTACGGAACAAGCCACGTCGTCGGCCAAGGGGACATCCCGGTCGACGACACCGCCCGCGGAGCGGCCCAGCACCAAGGCGCCCGAGTCGCCGCGATCGCTCGCATCACCCGGGCACTTCGGAACTAGATCACGCTTCGGCGGAACATCCAGACGCGGGCCGTGCCGGCTTCCGGGCCGGCACGGCCCGACGTCAACTCCCCCGCCCTCAGCCGGGGGTGCAGGAAATGATGCGGGGCCTGGCCGAGGTGTTGCCGTTGGTCATCGTGGTGAAGCCGAACGTATTGCCGCTGCCGTTGGGTTTGACCGTCATGGTGCTGCCGCCGCTGGTCCAGGCGAAGGTTCCGCTCCAGGTCGTGGAAACCCGCTGCGGCGCGGTGATGGCGACGGTCACGGTCCAGTCAGTGGCTCCGGCGACAGTGACCGAGGTGTTGTAGCGGTCGCCCCAGACCGTTCCCGGGGTGACCGTCGCGGTGCAGCCGCCAGGGGTTGTCGGCTCACCGGTCGGCGGGGTGCCCGGCCCGCCGAGGATCCGGTAGGTGACCAGCGAACGGGCCGGCACGGTGGCGGTGAACGTGCCGCCGTTGACGGATATACCGGGCTGGGCGGCCATGCTGTTGGCGTTGTTCGTCAGGTATGGGCTCGCGGTGCCGGTCGTAACACTATTGCGGAGCGCGTACGTCGTGGATTGGGCAGCGCTGCCCGCGTTGAGCGCGACCACGATGACCGACCCGTCGGTGTTGCGGAACGCCGACAGACGCGAGTTGCCGTCGGCCGTGGTGGCCCCGATGCGGACCGCGCCGGGACGGATGTAGCGGCTGTATTGGGCCATCGCCCACAGTCGCTTGGAGACGGTGTAGTTGCTGCCGTTGGCCTGGATGAAGGCGCGGGTGTTGGCGAGCGACACGGCATACCAGTAGACGTAGGCGTTGACGTTGCCGCTCGTCAGTGCGGTGTGGATGGAGCTGGCGACGGTGAAGCCGTCGATGCCGCTGCCGTCGTCCCAGTTGGTGTTCCAACTCGAGCTGCTGCCGCCGGGCGACCATTCCGACATCCAGGTGGGACGGCCACCGACCGAGATCGGCGAGCTCGGTGCGCTGCTGTAGTGGTGGCCGGTGAAGGTCTGGACATAGCGGTTGGCGTCGGCGTCGGCCGTGATGGCCGACGCGTAGGACCGTTCGTCGTTCCAGCCGACCGGGTCGCAGCAGGCCAGCTTGAGGCCTGCGGTGCTCGCCAGTGGGCCGACGATCTTCGCGAAGTTGGCCGCCTGGGCTGGGGTGAACAGCATCGAGGAATAGTTGGTCGTGTAGTTCGGCTCGTTGGTGAAGCCCAGATCGGTGATCGGGATGCCCTCTTGGGCGTAGAACTTCGCGTACTGGATCAGGTAGTTCGCGTATGCCTGGCGCCAGTCACCACTCGCGCACGAGGCACCGGGCAGCCCGCACAGCGTCCCACCGTTAGCCTCGTTGCCGTTGGTCTTCATATAGCCGGGCGCGCTCCACGCGTTGGCGTAGAACCGCTTGACGCCATACGACTGGGCCTGTTTGGACAGCCACACCTGGCCGTCGTCGTCGCCGTCCCACACATATCTCGGTGTGGCGCCCGGGCCGCCCGGGTTGGTCGGCTGGATGGAGCTGGCGGTGGAGCTGATTCCGTTGCGAACAATGCTCAGCCCGGCGCCGGTCTCCGGGCTGAAGATCAGGTCCAGGACCTGCCGCTGGTTGGTCTCCGACAGCGCCTGGATGACGGCGGTGCGATCGAAGGCCTGGGAGAAACCAAAACCTTCGATCGGTTGGTACGTGGTGGCGCCGTCGATCGTCGCCGTCGTCGCGGCGTACGCCTGGGACTGGTGCAGGACGACGGCACCGACGCAGAGCAGGGGAAGCGCTGCGGCGAGCACGCGTCTGGCGACACGGGTCATCGTGGTCCTCCGGTTCGGGAGCGCGGTCAACCCGCGGTGCAGGAGGTGATGCGGGGTCGGGCGCCGCTGTTGCCGTTGGTCATCGTGGTGAAGCCGAAGGTGTTGCCGCTGCCGTTTGGTTTGACGGTCATGGTGTTGCCGCCGCCGCTCCAGCTGAAGGTGCCGCTCCAGGTGGTGGAGACGCGTTGGGGTGCGGTGATGCCGACGACGACGGTCCAGGTGGTGGAGCCGGTGACGGTGACGGAGGTGTTGTAGCGGTCGCCCCAGACAGTGCCGGGGGTGATCGACGCGGTGCAGCTACCACCGGCCGGTGGAGGGGTGGTCGGCTCACCAGTCGGCGGGGGCGTCGTCGGGCCACCGCCGCCGCCGGTGTTGAGGCCCAGGAAGCTGATGGCGTACGCGATCATGCCGGTCTGTGGCAACGAGTGCCCGACACCCGCGACGCTGATGCCCTCCACCGGAGGCGTGAGGCTGTTGTTGCCGTAGCGGGTCCGGGTCCAGCCCGATTTCGGCGCGTCGGTCTGCACCGCCGTCTGGGAGACGCCGCTGACGTTGGTCCACTGCTTGAGCTCTTCGCCGAAGTTGTTGTAATTCAGCGTGGCGTCCACGGTGCCGTGCCAGAGCTGCATCCGCGGCCGGGCTCCGGTGTAGCCGGGGTCCATCGAGCGGGCCAGGTCCCCCCACTGCTGGGCGGTCTTGGAGACCTGCCCGTTGGCACACTGGGAGTTCCAGGTCGAGCCGCCGGTGGTGGCGAAACAGCCGGCCGGCACGCCCATGAACGCCGAACCCGCCGCGAACACGTCGGGATAGTCGGCCAGCATGACGTTGGTCATCATGGCGCCGGAGGAGACGCCGCTCGCGTAGACCCGGCTCGGATCGACGTTGTAGCGCGACTTGGCGTAGTCGACCATCGAGATGATGCCGACCGGGTCGCTGCCACCGCCCCGCCGCAGCGCCTGCGACGAGTAGACGTCGAAGCAGTTGCCGCTCCTGGTCGCCTCCGGGAACACGATGACATACCCGTATTGGTCGGCGGCGGTCTCGTAGTCCTTGAAATATCCGTTGGCCACGGCGGAGGCACTGCCACCGCAGTAGTGCATCGCGACCAGCAGGGCGGGCCGGGCGGCGACCCGGTCCGGCACGTAGATATACATGTTCAGGTTGCTGGGGTTGGCGCCGAAATTGGTCACCCGGACCAGCGACGCCGCGGCCGCTGGTCCGGCGCTGACCAGAACGGCCGCGGCCGACAGCGAGATCGCCGCCGCGGCCAATGCGGCGATGAATATCCGTTTCATGGGACGGTCCCTTCTCGACAACGGTCCGGAACAGCCGGGGTGGGGACTGGCAGGTCCCCACCCCGGGTCCGATTCGCAGAACTCAACTCGCGGTGCAGGAGGTGATGCGGGGCCGAGCGCTGGAATTGCCGTTGGTCATGGTCGTGAAGCCGAAGGTGTTGCCGCTGCCGTTCGGCCGGACCGTCATCGTGTTGCCGCCACCGCTCCAGGCGAACGTGCCGCTCCAGGTGGTGGACACCCGCTGGGGCGCGGTGATCGCCACGGTCACGGTCCAGGTGCTGCTGCCGGTGACCGTGACCGAGGTGTTGTAGCGGTCGCCCCAGACGGTGCCGGGGGTGATCGACGCCGAACAGCTTCCACCGGCCGGCGGCGGGGTTGTCGGCTCACCGGTGGGCGGCGGGGTCGTCGGCTCGCCGGTCGGCGGGGGCGTCGTGGGTCCGCCGCCGCCGGTCAGGGTCGGCGTCGTCCAGGTTCGCCACTCGGCGAGGTTGCCGAGCGCTTTGCTGGCGATCCTGATCGACCCCGGATCGTTGCCGGTCTTCAGCAGGAACTTCCTGATGTTCTGCTGCAACGGCGTCGTCCACTCCGGACGGTTGGCGCAGTGGTTGCCGTTGGCGACGTCGGACCAGTAGGTGATGTTGCTGCCCGCGCCGAGGGCCTTGTAGACCTCCGCACCACCCAGAGCCGCGACACTGCCCGACTTCGGCCCCAGGTTGGCGATGTGCGGGTTGTCCATGATGAACAGCCCACGCGGCGCCACCATGGCCACCATCTCGTGCGTGTCGACCGGCAACCTGCCCGGAGCGCTGGTGAACGAGCCGAACGCGTCACCCAGCCATGGCTGCTCGCCGTAGGCGCTGCTCAGGCTCTGCGCGCCCTCACCGGGAATGCCGCGGAAGATGGGCACGCCGGCGCTGCCCGACTCGATCGGCATCGTCAACGCGATCCGCTGGTCGAAGACCCCGGCCACGAACGCGCCCTTGCCGAACCGGGAACATCCCGTCACACCGGTCGCGTCGGCCCTGAGGATGCTGCCGTTCGACTTGGCGATCACGTCGATGATCCGGCTCACGCCCCAGCCCCAGGCCTGCAACAACCCGGTCGTGCTGGTGGAGCCGTAGAGGGTGTAGAACGCACCCTGCTTGTTGGCGCGCCCGGTGCCTTCCTTACCGACCGAGTACGGGTCGTAGTTGATGACCGCGGCACCGGCGGCCCGGATCGTGGCCGTGTCGGCGAACCCGCCGTAGACCACCACCACCGGGAACGGCCCGGTGCCACTCGGCAACGAGACCGACGCCGAGAAACTGGCACTCCTTCCGTTGTCGGTGACGTTCACGGTGATGTTCGTCGACGAGACCGTGCCCGTCACATTCGCCGGCGGAGCCGGCTTCGTACCGTAGACGTATTTCTCCGCCTGCTTCTTGATTTCTTCCCGCCGGCAGCGCCAATCCGCGATCGTCGAAATGCGCGTGCCGTCGATTCTCGTGAAGGGATCGGGAAGTTTGGCGTTGGTGGGCAACGAGCCGGCATCGGGCAGCGCCGGCACGGCGCAGTCGGCGCCCTCGTCCTCGACAGCCGCGGCGGCCGCGAGCACGGCGGTGGTCTGAGCGGTGGCGGTGTTGGTCAGGACGGCGACTGTTCCGGCGACCGCGAGCGCGCAGGCCAGCAGCGCGACGACCGTCGGACGGGCCCTGGAACGGCCCGAGCTGATATTCACCAGGGCTCTCCTTTCGGCGAATTCCGAAACTTCCGACGCCTTATCGGACACTTCCGGAGTGGTGAAGCGCACGTTACGACGCTGTATCCGGCCGGTCAATAGCAGTGACGTTGCTGAATTTACCGGGACTTTGTTGATAAGTTTCCGAGCGCGCTGAAACAGTTTCCGATCGACTCGATCGAAGCCGCGCGTGCCGTGCTCCGCGCGCCGCGCACGAGCGCCACGGGGTGGCGGAAGCACCGGCGCGTGGAGCTATGTGGAGTTGACGTGGAGCCACGCCGCACTAATGTTGGTCTATGGCATCGCCGGGTCGGCAACGCGCGGCACGCGGCGAGATCGAGCGGCTACCCAGCGGATCGCTGCGCGTACGGGTTTATGCGGGCATCGACCCCGCGACCGGCAAGAGGCGCTACCTACAGGAGACCGTTCCCGCAGGAGACGGCGCTGAACAGGCCGCCGAGGCCGCCCGCACCCGTCTCCTCCGCCAGGTCGACAAGCAGCGCAACCCGACCTCGCAGGAGCGGCCCGGGCGCCGGCGGGGCGAGCTCACGGTGGCGGCGGTCGCCCGACTCGCCGGCGTCTCGGCCCCGACGGTGTCGAAAGTGCTCAACGGCCGGTCCGGCGTAGCCCTGGAGACCCGGCGACGGGTGGAGGCGGCGCTGCGGGAACACGGCTACCGCCGCCCGGGAAACCTCGTTCAGGGCGCACACCTGGAGGTGGTCTTCTACGGCGTGCAGAGCAAAATGGCGATCGACATCCTGCACGGTGTGGAGATGGTCGCCGGCGCGCACGCACTGGCCGTCAGCTTCACCGACATTCTCCATCAGGCGTCGCAGGGCCGCGTGTGGGCAACCGAACTGCTCGCCCGCCGCCCCGTCGGGGTGATCGCCGTCCATCTCGGCCTCAGCGCGGAACAGCACACCCTGCTGGCGACCAGCGGGATCCCGGTGGTGTCGCTCGACCCCAACGGCGAGCCGGAGCAGCCGATCCCGTCGGTGGGTGCGACCAACTGGAGCGGCGGGTTCGCCGCCACCCGGCACCTGCTCGGGCTCGGGCATCGCCGCATCGCCGTGGTCGGCGGACCGGCCGACCGGTTGTGCGCCCGCGCCCGCCTGGAAGGTGCCCGGGCGGCGATGTCCGCCGCCGGGACGCCGCTCGACGAACGAATCCTCCGCATCGGCCGGTGGTTCGCGTTCGAAGACGGTCTGACCTACGGCGGCGAGTTGCTGCGCCTACCCGACCGCCCCACCGCCGTGCTCTGCGGCAACGACCTCCAGGCGCTCGGCGTCTACGAGGCGGCCCGGCAGGCAGGCCTGCGCATCCCGCACGACCTCAGCGTGGTCGGCTTCGACGACATCGCCTACAGCCGATGGTGCGGCCCGCCGCTGACCACCGTGCGCCAGCCCCTCGTCGACATGGCAGCCGCCGCGGCCGAACTCGCGCTCGCCCTCGCCGCGGGGCAGACGCCCACGCACACGCGGGTCGAGTTGGCGACCACCCTGATCGTCCGCGACAGCACAGCGCCACCAGCGGGCGGCTGATCGTCGTGGGAGATTCACAGTTCGGCGTGCGGCTGTGGCGCCTGCTGTCGCACCGCCGGCCGACGTTCGGCACCTCGATCGAGCAGATGCGGGCTGTCCTGGCCCAGGATGCCCGGGTGCCGGATGAGACGCTCGCCGAGGTCGTCGACGACGGCACGACACCGAGCCCAAACCTCGTCCGGAAGCTGGCACCGGCACTCGGTATCCACAGTGCGGACCTGTTCGTCTTCGCCGGCCTACCGGTGCCGGACGACCTGGCCTCGGCCTGGCCGACATCGCCGTGGAACGTGGGTTCGATCGTGGGGCACGCCTCGAGAATGGGCACGACACAGCGAAACCGGCTCGCGGCGCTGGTCAGGTCGATGCCGGCGCTGCCGCGGGCCGGGCCCGAGCCGACCGATGACTACCCGGACGTACCCGGTGCGTTGTTGCTCCGTCTCCTGCGCAACCGCAACATCCGCCCAACCGCGCGCATCCTCGCCGAGATCGGCGACGGTCCTTACGTCTCCGACTCCACCGTCGCCATGTTGGGGCGAGGGAAGGTCGTCATCACCGCGCGCTACGTGACGGCGTTCGCGCACCTGCTCGGCATCGCGCCCGGCGACCTGGTGGCGCTGACCGGCGTCGGGCCGGTCCGCGGGGACGCGCGGGTTCACCCGGCGAGCACGGAGATCGCCGCGCTGGCCTGGCAGGCCCGCCGGCTCAGCAGCGAACAGCTGAGCGAGGTGATGGACGCGGCCCAGGCCCCGCGATACGCCTGAGCCGCGACGCCGACTTCGGCGTCGCGGCTCAGCGCATGTCACCTCAGGCTGTACGGCCTGTCATGCCTCGACGTTGCGGCGCCGATAGAGGTGAAGGACGAGGACGCCGACAGCGAGCAGGAGTCCGCCGGCCGTGATCATGATCGGCACCGCGGGGCTGCCGGTGGTGGGCAGGTTGCCCTGTCCCCCGGGGCCGAAGGTGGGTCGGACATCGGCCGGAGCGTTGGAGCCGTGCGGGAACCCGGGGCCGTTCGGACCGTTCGGACCGTTCGGACCGTTCGGGCCGTTCGGACCGTTCGGAATGTCCGGACCGTTGGGGAAGTCCGGGCCGTTCGGGAAGTCCGGGCCGTTGGGGAAGTCCGGGCCGTTCGGGCCGTTCGGGAAGTCCGGGCCGTTAGGGCCGTTGGGGAAGTCCGGGCCGTTCGGGAAGTCCGGGCCGTTCGGACCGTTAGGGCCGTTCGGGAACCCGGGGCCGTTGGGGAAGCCAGGACCATTCGGGAACCCGGGACCGTTCGGGAACCCAGGACCGTTCGGGAACCCAGGACCGGTGGGCGTGGGTGTCGCGGTCGGCGTTTGAGTCGGCGTCGCAGTCGGTGTCGCAGTCGGCGTCGCCGTCGGCGTGGCGGTCGGCGTTGCCGTGGGCGTGGCGGTCGGAGTCGCCGTTGGACTCTGCGTGGGCCCAGCACACACCGGCGCGGTGATGGTGTTCGTGTCAAGCGTGACGGCCCCGGTCTGCGCCAGCGCGCGGCCTTGCAGCGTCGCTCTGGTCTGCATCGCGATCGAGGCGGACGCCATGATGTTGCCGATGAAGTCGGTGTCGACGCCGATCGTCGCCGAGCTTCCGACCTTCCAGTAGACGTTGCAGGTCGAGGCGTTGTTGAGGAAGACGACGCTGCTCGCGACGGCCGTGACGAGGGTGGAGTCGATCTGGAAGATGAAGACCGCCTGCGGGTCGTTCACCGTGTTGAGCGTCAACGTTCCGGTCAGTTGCGCGGCACCGATCCGATACACGCCGGGAGTGAGCGTCAAGCCGCCCAGTTCTGCCGGAAGGGGAATGAACGGGGTGCGGCCGGCGGCGTCGTTGTAGGCGGTCGTCAGGTCGTTCTTCGCGTTGAGCGCGACCATGTCACCCAGGTGGGTCTCGCCGCCGACGGCCGGTGCGCCGGTGACCGCGCTGCCGGGATGCACGCCGAGGCTCTGCGCCAGCGTCGTCGTCCCGGTGTTGGTGACCATGGAGCCGGCGAGCACGGAGAAGTTCGCCGCGGTGCCGAGGCCGACCGGCGGGTCGGCCGCGCGGGCGTCGGTCGGACTCAACACAACCAGGGCGGCGGTGATGGCGACGGCCGCACACCCCGCCAGCACGGACGGCATGGCGCGGCGCGCGTGGTGGGTTAAGGAAGAAGGCACAGCGGACCCTTTCGTGAGGGAATCACCTGGACGCGCCACAGCACCCCCATCCACCTCGGGCGTCGCTGTGGTATGCCCCCAAGGCCCACCATAAGACGTGAGATTCACATTTGTTGCGGAAAGGGACAAAGCCGCCAGGCACTCCGTGCGGACCTGGCGCGCCGCGAGCCCCGGCTCAAGGGGCGATCAACGAGGCTGCCGCCTCCGGGTCAGCGTGGCGACCAGGGCCACCGCCCAGACGAGCGCGAGGATGATCAGGAGCCCGCGGCCGTAGTCGAGCGGTAGGGCGGACGGGTCGTCCGGCCGGCGACCCCGGCCGAGCACGAACGGGATCGCGATGAGGGTGACAGCGAGGCTGATGATCGCCGCCACCCGGATCGGGCGCCGGACCGGGATCGGCGCGAACCGTCCGATCAGGAAGCCCAGCCCGATGATCAACGGCATCAGGATCGCGTCGTGGGCGATGACGACGGCGGCGAGGAAGGCGAGCTGGCCGGCCGGTTCGGTGGCCGGGTCGGTCAGGGCGCCGAAGAGGGCGTAGGCCATCACGCCCGTCCCGGCGGCGACGAGGATCCGGCGGGTCCATCTCATGGCGCGCGCCGCACGGTGAGCCGGGCCAGCCATTTGGTCTGGAGCACACCGGGCCGGTTGGGTGCGATCAGCCGAGCGGGATAACCGTGGTCGAGGTGCAGGGGTTCGCCGCGGAGCCGCAGCGCGACGACGGTGAGTGGGTCCCGCGCGTGTGCCGGGTCGACCGTGGTGCTGCGGTAGAGGCCGGCTGTCTCCAGCGACTCGGCGAAGACCTCGTACCCCGCGGTGTCGGCACCGGCCAGGGCCATCAGGTCGCGGAGGCGGACGCCCGACCAGACCGCGTCGGCGCTCCAACCCTCGACGCAGGCGATCGGGAGCGAGACGGTGTGTTGGGGAAGCGCTTGGAGGTCGGCCATGGAAAGCCGCGTGGTGCCGCCCGGGCCGTCGAGGACCAGCCGGTACGCCGGATCCACGGCCAGCGCGCGGACGCCGGCGGCCCCGGCGGTGCGGTTGACCGGGAGCTGCTGCGGCCCGGTCCGGGGACGCCGCGGGGCGAGGAGCGAGATCGACGACAGCGGGGCGACCGTCTGACCCACGGTCGCCAGCGTGATGACGCCCGCCGCTCCGGCCGTGGCCGCGAGCAGCCCACGCCGGGTGAGGGTGCCGGGCGGCACGGTGCGGCGGGGCCGGTGCGTGAGGCCGGCTCGGATCAGCGGGAGCTGCACACCGATGTGTGCCACGATCGCGCCGATCGCCAGCCACGCCGTCCAGTAGTGGGCGCTCGGGAAGAAGAAGTGCATCGGCCGATACCAGAGCGCGATGTTGAGCACTCCGGTGACGAGCTGGAACAGGCCGGCAGCGATCAGCACGAAGACGCTCAGCCGCTCGACCGCGTGCGCGAGGTCGCGTGCGGGTGGCCAGCGGAACAGCCGCGGATAGACCGACCACAGTTTGACGCCGAGGAGCGGGATCGTGGCCAGGCCGGTGGCCACGTGCACGCCCTGGGTCACCCGGAACAGCCAGATCGGCCGGGCCGGCCAGTGGAACCAACCAGGCGGGTGCTGGATGAGATGGTCGAGCAGGCCGGTGACGAAACAGGTGCCGAAGGCGACGGCGAGGCCCAGCCCGAGGAAGCTGGTCAGCCGCAGGGACCGCAGCTTCGACGGGAATGCTCCTTTGTGGAATGGCATCCGACGCCGAGCGGCCGGCCGCTCGGTCACGGGCGGGTCAGCGTCGCGAACCATCGGTTCGCCTCCGTCCATGTCGAATGGACTCGCATTGCCGCGGCCGCGGCGACCGCGGCGATGTCGTCGACGCCGACGTAGGCCCAGCGCAGCGGCGGGCTCTCGGCACCGTGGTGGGTGTGCAGCCGCACCTCGCCGGCCCAGAACGGCATCCCCGGCGGGTCGAGCTCCGCGATGATCCGCCCGTCGGGGGTGAGCAGCCCGGCGCACCGGCGCAGCAGTCGAATCGGGTCGCCGCCGATGCCGATGTTGCCGTCGGCCAGCAGGACGCTGCGCCAACTCCCCTCCAGCGGCAGCGGTGCGAAGACGTCGCTCAGCAACGCGGGGCCGCCGCGCCGCAGGGTGGACCGCACCGCCGCGCGGCTCACGTCGATGCCGAGCGCGATGCGCCCCCGCCCGGCCAGCGCCGCGGTCAGCCGGCCCGGGCCGCAGCCGACATCCAGTGTGGATCCGCTGGTGCGGGAGAGCAGCCCGGTGTCGCCCGGAATCTCTTTCGCGTGCCACCCCAACGGGTCCAAGGGGCGCCACCGCCCGGCCCGGTCGACGAGCCGGGCACCCGTGTCGTCACCGACGGCCGCCGCGCGGAGCACGGCGTCGAACGTCGGCGCCACCGACGCGGTCATTGAGCCAGGACCTTGGACATGTCGCGGACGGCGCGCGCGGTGCCGCGTACGGTCCCGGTCACCTTCGACCGGCTGCCGGCGGCCCGGGGCGCGTAGTCGACGTCGACCTCGGCGACCGCCCAGCCGGCGCGGGCGGCCTTGACCACCATCTCGAGCGGATAGCCGAAGCGGCGGTCGCGCAGGTCGAGGTCGAGCAGATCAACCAGCCGGGCGGCACGCATCGGGCCGAGGTCATGGAGTTGGAGCCCGGTGGTCCGGCGCAGCCGCCAGGCCAGGACCGCGTTGGCGAACCGGGCATGCGCCGGCCATGCTCCGGCGCTGGTCGGGCGGCGCCGGCCCAGCACGAGTCGGGCCCGCCCGGCGCGGACCGGATCGGCGACCCGGGGAAGTTGGGCGGGGTCGAACGAGCCGTCGGCGTCCATCACGCACACCAGCCCGTCGTCGGGGTCGGCGGCCATCAGTCCGGTGTGGACGGCCGCGCCGAATCCGCGCTGTGGTGCGGTCACGACGATCGCGCCGAGGGATGCTGCGATGTCCGGCGAGCCGTCGGTGGAGCCGTTGTCGGCCACGATGGCGCGGTAGCCGGACGGCATCCGGGCCAGGAGCCAGGGCAGCGCTGCGGCCTCGTCGAGGCAGGGAAGTACGACGTCCGTCATGAGCGTTGAACGTAGCGACAAACCGTACGCTAAAGCCTTACGAATCGCAGATCAGATATTAGGAACCAATTACACCCGGCGACGGTACGGGAGTTTGGGCGCGCCGACCCATACGGTCGGTGGGTGATGCGGGTTCTGGTCACCGGCGGCGCCGGTTTCATCGGTTCACAGGTCGTCGCGGCGCTGGCGGCGGCCGGCCATGACGTGCGGGTGCTCGACGTCGGTCATCCCGCGGCGCACCGAGTGCCGTTGCCGGCGACGGTGGCCGGCGCGCCGCTGCGGCTCGCCGACGTTCGCGACGCCGGCTCGGTCGAGGCCGCGCTCGCCGGCGTCGACGCGGTCGTCCATCAGGCCGCGATGGTCGGCATGGGCGTCGACCTCGACGACCTCCCCGAGTACGTCGGTTGCAACGACCTCGGCACCGCCGTGCTGCTGTCGGCCATGGCGCGGGCCGGCGTCGGCCGGCTGGTTCTGGCCAGCTCGATGGTCGTCTACGGCGAGGGCGCCTACGCCTGCCCCGCACACGGCCCGATCCGGCCGGCTCCGCGGGCACAGGCGGATCTGCTCGCCGGTCGGTTCGAGCCCGCCTGTCCGAAGTGCGCCGCCCCGCTCATCCCAGGGCAGGTCGACGAGGAGGCCCGGCTCGACCCGCGCAGCGTCTACGCCGCGACCAAGCTCGCGCAGGAGCACCTCAGTGCGGTGTGGGCGCGGCAGACCGGCGGGTCGGCGATCGCGCTGCGCTACCACAACGTCTACGGCCCGGGGATGCCACGCGACACCCCCTACAGCGGGGTCGCCGCCATCTTCCGGTCGGCGCTCGAGGCCGGGCGGGCGCCGCTGGTCTTCGAAGACGGCGGCCAGCGCCGCGACTTCGTCCACGTCCGGGATGTGGCCGCCGCCAACCTCGCCGCGCTCACGGCCACGGCCGGCCAGGCCGGGTTCCGGGCCTACAACGTCGCGTCGGGCCGGCCGACGACGATCGGGGCGATGGCGGCCGCGCTCGCCGAAGCGATGGCCGGCCCGGAGCCTCAGGTGACCGGGGCCTTCCGCGCCGGCGACGTGCGCCACGTCGTCGCCGCGCCGCGGCGGGCGGCGGCCGAGCTCGGCTTCGAGGCCCGCATCGAGCTGGCCGACGGCATGGCGGAGTTCGCGTACGCGCCGCTGCGGGGCTGACCGGTGACCGCCTCCCGCGAGAGCGTGCGAGCTCCGCTGCGCAGCACACCGCGCGCCGGTCTCGTCCGTGCGGACCTGCTCGCCGCCGGGATCGCCGTGGCGCTCGTGTGCGCCGCCGTGTTGGTCGCCGTCGCCGATCCGGCCGTGACCGGCGTGCCGTCGACCCGGATCGCCGCACCGTTGTTCGCCCGATGGCTGCCACACGTGGGTCCCGGCACGCCGGCGGCGTTGGTGCTCGCGGCCGCCGTCAGCTGGCACGGCCCGGCCCTGGCCGACCGGCTGCCCTGGCGCAGGCTGCTCGGCGTCAGCTACGTCGCCGCCGTCGCCTGGACGATGGCGCTGGCCATGGTCGACGGCTGGCAACGCGGGCTCGCGGGCCGGCTGACCACACCACACGAATACCTCGCCGAGGTGCCCGGCGTCACCGACCTGCCGGCCACGTTGCGCGGGTTCACCGGCCGCATCCTCGACTTCCAGCCCGACTCCTGGACCACCCACGTGGCCGGACACCCGCCGGGCGCGCTGCTGGTCTTCGTCGGCCTCGACCGGATCGGGCTGGGCGGCGGCGGATGGGCGGCGCTGGTCTGCGTGCTCGGTGGCGCGCTCGCCGTCGTCGCCGTTCCGGCCACGATCCGGACCCTCGGCACCGAAGAAGCCGCACGGGCGGCCGTACCCTTCCTCGTGCTGTTTCCTGGCGCGGTCTGGGTGGGCGCTTCGGCCGACGGCCTCTTCACCGGGGTGACCGCGTGCGGCATCGCGCTGCTGGCCGCCGCCGCTACCCGCACCGGAACGACCGGACGTTGGCTCGCCGCCCTCGCCGGGCTGGTCCTGGGGTTCGGCTGCTACCTGTCCTACGGGCTCGTGCTCATGGCGCTGCCCGCCGTCGCGGTGCTCGTGGCCGCCCGCCGGATCACCCCGCTGTTCTGGGCGGGCCTGGGCGCGTTGGCGGTGGTCGCGGCGTTCACGCTCGCGGGATTCTGGTGGCTCGACGGCTACCACACGCTGGTCGAACGTTATTACCAGGGAATCGCCAGCGACCGACCGTACGCCTATTGGGTCTGGGCCAACCTCGCCTGCCTGACCCTGGCCGCCGGGCCGGCGATGGCACCGGTGGTCCGCCGCGTTGTGGTCGACGCGGTTCGCGGCCCGCGGCGGTGGCCGACCGCCACCGTCGCGCTCCCCCTCGGGGCTCTCGTCGCCATCCTCGCCGCCGACGCTTCCGGGATGAGCAAGGCCGAGGTCGAACGGATCTGGCTCCCGTTCGCCGTCTGGCTACCCGCGGCCGCGGTGCTCCTACCGACCCGCGGCCGCCGTGGCTGGCTCGTCGTGCAGGCGCTCACCGCCATCGCGGTCAACCACCTGCTGCTGACCACGTGGTAGCCGCGCCGCCACGCGGCCGACGACGCGTGCGAACGCGGTGTCGGGGATGAGGCGGGCGACCGCGTGGGCGGCGGGCCAGTCGTCGACGTCGGTGAGCGTCGGCAGTTCGGTGATCCGCAGTCCCCGCGCGGCTATGGCGGCCCGGGTGTGGTCGAAGGTCGTGGCCGTCGACATTGGAACGTCGCGCAACGCGGCGGCGTGTGTAGGGTCGCGGAATCCGACCGCCCACCAGCCCCCGTCGGCCGCCGGGCCGATCACCGCGTCGGTGTCGTCGAGCTTGCGCAACGCGGCGCCCAGCAGCGCCGCGGTCACCTGCGGGGTGTCCATGCCGATCTGCACCACCGGCTGACCGGGCAGCGTGACCGCGACATCGGCGTGCGCGTTGGCGAGCCGCTCCGCGAGACCGTCGCCGCGCTGGGGCAGGCGGCGCCAGCCGGCGAAGACCCGGCGCAGCCCGGCCGGGCCTACGGCGTCGCCGAACGAGCCGGTGTGGGCCAACACGGGCGTGCGCGTCGCCGCGCGGACTGCCGCCGCCGTGCACAGCAGCGCCGCCCGGGCGACCTCGGCGGCCTGGCGCAGCGTGGCCGGCGGGCACAGCCGGGTCTTGGCCAGTCCCGGCACGGGTGCCTTCGCCACCACCAGCACCACGCCGGCCCGACGGTCGCCGAGCGGCAGCAACGGTGAACCCATGTGCGCAGGTTAGCCAGCCGGGCGCCGCCAGCACCGGCGTTCGCGCTTACGGAAGCCTTACGCCGCAACACTTTCCGGCGAGCGAAGGTGAGGCCCTCTCGCGTCGGCAGAGTTTCCCTCCGTAGTCGACGCGCTACCTACAGTTGCGGGGAAAGCGGTAAGGAACCCGCAAGATTTGCCGTGCCGCCCGGTCTCCGCGCGCTGGCTAACCTTGCGGCATGGCAGCAGGCAACGCGGTGGCCCAGCGGGTGCTGGTCGTCGACGACGACCAGACGGTCAGCGACGTGGTCTGCCGTTACCTGGAACACGCCGGCTACGAGGTCAGCCACGCGGCCGACGGCGTCGCCGCACTCGTCGCGGTCGCCGAACAGTCGCCCCATCTGGTGGTGCTCGACCTCATGTTGCCCGGCATCGACGGGCTTCAGGTCTGCCGGCGCCTGCGGGGACGGCCCGACAGCGTCCCGATCATCATGTTGAGCGCGCTCGGCACCGAGCAGGACCGGCTCGTCGGCCTTCAACTCGGCGCCGACGACTATCTCACCAAGCCGTTCTCACCCCGCGAACTCGTGCTGCGGGTGCAGTCGGTGCTCCGCCGCGCCGGCGCACCCGCCGTGCCCGAGCGTCCCGAGGTCCTCCGCGACGGCGACCTGGTCGTCGAGACCGGCCCACGGATCGCGTCCCTGGCCGGCGTCGAGCTGGCGCTGACGCTGCGCGAGTTCGACCTGCTCGCGCACTTCCTGCGTCACCCGGGCCGCGCGTTCACCCGCGCCGAGCTTCTCGACCAGGTGTGGAACTGGAGCATCGGCGACCAGTCCACCGTCACGGTCCACGTGCGGCGACTCCGCGAGAAGATCGAGACCGACCCGGCGCAACCGCGCCGCATCGTGACGGTCTGGGGCGTCGGCTACCGCTACGAACCGCGCAGGACCGCCGGTGCATGACCTGGCCGTGATGCTCGCGCTCGCCTTCGGCGCGGCCCTCGCGGTCGGTGCCGTCGGTGCCGCCGCGCTCCGCCTGCTGCGCCGGCGCTCGATCACGGTGCACGTGACGGTGCTGCTCGCGACGACGGTCGTGGCCGTTGTCGCGGGCGTGACCGCGGTGGCCGAGGCGATGTTCCTGTCGACCCACGATCTCGAGGTCGTGATCATCACCGTGTCGGCGGCCGCCGTGGTGAGTCTCGGCGTCGGTGTCGCCTTCGGCCGGCGGTTGGCGGCCGCGGCCGTCTGGGCCGACCATGCCCGCGCCCGCGAGCGCCGGCTGGAGAAGGAGCGGCGGGACCTGGTGGCATGGGTCTCGCACGACCTGCGTACCCCATTGGCGGGCTTGCGGGCGATGGCGGAGGCGTTGGAAGACGGCGTGGTCGACGACACCGCGACCGTCGCCGAATATCACCGGCGGATCCGCATCGAGTCCGACCGGATGGCGCGGCTGGTCGACGACCTGTTCGAGCTGTCCCGGATCAACGCCGGGGCCCTGCGGCTGTCGCTGTCGACCGTCCCGCTCGGCGACGTCGTCTCCGACGCCCTGGCCACGGCCGCACCGCTGGCGGCGGCCCGGCGGATCCGCCTCGAGGCCGGCCAGGACGGCTGGCCGACGGTCACCGCCAGCGAGCCCGAGCTCGCCCGCGTGGTGGTCAACCTGGTGCTCAACGCGGTCCGCTACACCCCGCAGGACGGCACCGTGCGGGTCGAGGCGGGCCGCGAAGACGACGCCACCTGGCTCGCCGTCGCCGACACCTGCGGCGGCATTCCCCCACTCGACCTGCCACACGTCTTCGACGTGGCGTTCCGCGGGGAGCCGGCCCGCACACCGCCGACGGGCGACGCGACCGCCTCCGGCGGCATCGGGCTGGCCATCGTCCACGGCCTGGTCGAAGCACACGGCGGCAGCGTCAAGGTGGAGAACACCGCCGACGGCTGCCGTTTCCTCGTCCGCCTGCCCGCGGCGTGAGGCGGTCTACAGCTCGGCGAAGCTGCCTTTGCCGATCGCCTTGAGCGTCTCGGTCCGCACGTCGGGGCATTCCTTCGTGGTGAGCTCGTCCATCACGGACCCGTCGGCCACCTTGCCGTTCTCGGAGAAGAAGTTGGCCAGTCCGACGGCCAGTTGCGCCATCGCGCCGACCTCGCTGCCGACCGCCTTCACCTTCGGCAGTTCAGCGCGCAGATAGTCACAGAGCGCCGCCGCGGACACCGTGCCCGAATCGGCCGGCGCATCGCTCGCGGGCGCGGCACTCGCCGGCGCCGACGTGCCCTCGTCCGTCGCGCTCGAACACCCGCTCAGCACCAAAGTGGACAGACAGACAAGCGCGAGGACCCTGGTCCGGACCATGGGGCATCCCTTCATCGGGCGAGGGCTGGTCTCGTGATCACGACGCCCCGGCGGGCACATCGTGGCACGGCCCGGCTGGATAACCCCGGTCCATGTCAGATCAATGACCCGGCGACCGATATGGATGGTGTGGCTCCGGCGCCGGTGGATCAGGTGGCTGACCGAGCCCGTTGATAGACGGCGAGATTGACGTCGGTCGCGTCGAGCAGTGGAGTGGCGACGTCGAGGGCTCTCGCGCGGCGTACCAGATCGGTGATGATGGCGTCGTTCTCGAGCGGCCGGCCTTGGCGAAGGTCGCGGAACACCGATGAGGTCGTGGCCGCTCCCGGTTGGGTGACCGTGTCGAGCAACCGTCGCGTGGCTGCGGCCCGCGGAGCGAAGCCGGCCGCCACCGCGACCCGGTTCCCCTCCTCGGTGACCGCGGTCGCGAACTCTCGGCCGCCCTCGACGGCGTTCACGTCGCCGACCGTCCCCCGCGCCAAACAGGTCACCGCCGTGACCGACGCCAGGAAGATCCACTTCTCCCACATGTCCGTCTCGATGGTGTCGGACAGTTCAGCCGGAAACCCGGCACCAGCGAGCGCATCGTGTACGTGGGCCGCGTGCTCGCCGGCACCGCTCCCGTTGGCGAGCGGACCGTACCGCAGCTCCTGCGCGCCTCCGAGCCAGACGATGTCACCGTCGTCGGTCAGCGTGCTGGCAACGTAGCAGACCCCGCCATACACGCGGCGGGCGCCGAACGCCTCGGTGAGCCGGCCGATGTGACCGATGCCGTTGAGGAACGGCACGATGGTCGTGGCCGGGCCCACGGCGGGGGTGAAGTCGCTGATCGCACCGTCGAGCGCGTAGGCCTTGACGGCCAGCAGCACGATGTCGAACGGATCGGCGAGCCGGTCCTTGACGACCGTGTTGACGTCGATCCGGTCGTCGTGGCCATCCGGTCCCCGGACTCGCAGGCCCCGCTCCGCGAGCTGGTCAGCACGGCGCGGCCGGACCAGGAACGTCACGTCCCGGCCGGCCTGGGCCAGCCGGGCACCGAAGTAGCCGCCGGTGGCACCGGCGCCGACCACGAGGATGCGCATGCCGCCTCCCGCCTCGCGTTGAGCCCGGTCACACCGACGTTACGTGCCGGTCGACACCGGTGCCGCCACGTCGCCGGAATTGTCCACGGCCCAGGTCCGGCCTTGACCGAAGACATGACCGCCACCGAGGTGGCGGTCATCGAGTCCTCGAGCGGGAGGCCGCCCGCCTACTGCTGGTAGATCCGGACGTGGTCGATGTCGTACCGGGTGGGGAACGAGGCCACGTCGACGCCGTAGCGGCCCGCCCACGGGCCACCGACCGCGAGATTGAGCATCACGGTGGCCGGGTTCGACTGGGTGCCCTCGTTGGTCTGCCAGTGGTAGTTCTGGCAGGAGATCTTGGTGCCTTCGACATACCAGCACATGCCGTCGACGGTCCACTCCATGCCGACCTCGGTCCACCGGTCCCGGATCGAGCTGGGCGCGATGTAGTTCTGCCACTGCGGGTCGTAGAGGTCCGGGTCGGCGTAGGTGAGCTGCGAGTGGCCGTCAGCGGTCTGCCCGCCCGGCACGCCGCCGTTGATGGCGTTGATGTGCAGCATGTTGACCTTGTCGTCCTGGACGTTGAGGGCGCCCTCCAGGATGTCGATCTCCGGCGGCCAGTTGGCCGACCCGAAGCGGCTGAAGCCGGGAGCCAGCCAGAACGCTGGCCAGGTGCCCTGCATGCTGGGCAGGCGCACCCGGGCGGTCAGGTAGAGGCTGTGGCCGGCCGTCGGCTCGATCTCCTTCTTGCTGCGGATCATCGCCGACTCGTATTTCAGGAAGGGGTCGTCCGGCCGGGTCGCGGTGGCGTGCAGCGACAGGTAGCCGTCCTGGACGGTGTGCATCGGCGCGCCGTCCACGTTGAAGTCCCGGTAGACCTGGTCTTCCTGGCCGGCGACCTGGTTGCCGTCGCTGTCGAACTTGAGGCCAAGGGTGTCCAGCCGACCCGCGACACCGTCGGCGCTGAGGCAACCCGGGTCGGGAACTTCGAGTGCGGGGCCGCCTTCGTACGGGAATCGCGTACACCAGATGGACCGGTTCAGTTCGGTGCCGGAGAACTCGTCCCGCAGCACTGTCTTCCGGTATCCGGGCAGGTGGTGGTCGGCGGTCGCATTGGTCACCCGCAGCACCAGCGGCACGGCGAAGACCTGGGGCGCGACCGAGTGACCGGCACCCCAGCCCCAGGCGGACAGGACGGTCAGGCCGTCGCGGAACTGGGCGGTGTCGACGGCGGCGACCGCCGACCTGCCGTCGGGGCTGACGGTGGCGGTGGCGATCGGCCGGCCGAGCCGCAGCACGCGGACCGCCGTCAGGTTGGTGCCGGTGAACGAGATGTCGACGGTGTCGTTGACCTTCGCACCCTGGCTGGGCGACGCGAACGCCAAGGTAACGCGGGGGCGAGCGGCCGCCGGCGCGGGCTGCGCACCGGCCAACACCAGCACAGCCACCACCGGAAGCACACTGAGGCGTCGAAAGCGACGCCATCTGGACCGCACCTGAACCGGTTCAATAGAGCGCATGCAGAAGGGTCTATCAGATCCGAAGGTCGCTGTCACCCCTCGGATCCGAACGACGAGGTCAGGCCTCGTGGACCCTCGCTAGCTCCGCGGAAGCACGCTCGCCGAGACGATGACGTTGTTGACGACGGTCGCCGTGACGGTGCGGGCGACGGCCTCGGCGGCGGCGCCGGCTCCCCAGTTGCCCCGCTCGAGTTCCTTTGCCCGGGTGATCACCGGTGACCTCCAGGGGATCTCCGGGTCGAACTGGGGAAGCGTGCCGCTTCCCGAGATCAGCGCGGCCAGCGCGGCGACTCGAGGCCGCGGCTCGACGCCGTCGACGAGCACCTCCCGGACGTCGTGCAGCAGCCCGGCCCGGCGCCCCGTCGCCCCGTCCTCGAGGGCTGTCGTGGTGAACAGCCCGAGTGCCTTGCGGCGGGTGCGGCGGATGTCGCCGCGTTCGACGAGGCGGTCGAGCAGCGGGCCACGCAACCTCGGCCCGATCGCGGCGAGCACGGTCTGGATGCCACGGGGCTTCTCGGACAGGTAGTCCCATGTGGAGCGAAGGAGCTCATCCGACGGGGCGCGATCGGCGACGGCCCGCACCCGAACCGTTCCGGCCCGACCCGGCGTCGTGGTCACCTGCTCGTGCAGGGCCAGATCGGCGACGACGGCGCCGCCGAGCACGTAGAACAGGGTGTTCTCCCCAGCGATGGTCCCGGAGTCGGGCTGGAACAACAGGAGCAGAAGGTCCTCCGCGAGCGTCGGCGCGACCCGGTCATCCATCATGGTTCCCTTCATCCGCTTCTCGTGCGATGCGTAGTTGTTCGTGCGCGAGGATGCTGGCGCGCCGCAGCACGTCGAGCTGAGCGGTGTTGTAAAGCTCGACCACCGCCTCGATGAACGTCTCCTGCGTCACGTGCTCGCTCTTCGACAGGTGGTGTGCCGGATCGGTCAGCCAGGGATAGTCGATGAGGTTCCGCGCGATGGTCGGCGCGAGTTGCTCGGCGAGGCGCTGCCGGGTGGCCTCGTCGGCGTCGGGCGGCAGGGCGTCGATCTCCTTGCTCAGCGAGTCGGTGTCGGCCTCCACCATGCGCCGCAGGTCGGCCATCGCATCCTCGTCGTACAACTGCGTGTAGATGTGAATGATTGAGGTGTCCGCTTCGGACAGACGTGACGCGACCGACTCGAAGCCCGCGGGCGCGTCGGCCGGCGCGCTGTTGTGCAGGATCGCGGCGATGTCCGACCGGGCTCGCTGCAGGTGCTCGATCCGGGCCGCGAGGTCGGCGTCGAGCTGTCGCAGGGCTTCCGGAGTGCTGGCCCCGCCCGCGCCGACCTCGCCGATCCGCGACAGCGGCACGCCGAGGTCGGTGAGCCGTCGGATGCGCAGCAGGCGCACGAGATCCTGCACTCCGTATTGCTTGTATCCGTTGTATCGGCGCTCGGGTTCCTCGAGCAGGCCCTGCCGGTGGTAGTGCCGGATGGTGTTCACCGTGGTGCCAGCGAGTTCCGCGAGTTCCCGTGTGCTCCAAGCCATCTTCTCCCCCTTACCGACCCGGCTCCCAGCGGAACATCTTCAGGGCGAACGCGATCGCCACGACGACCCAGGCGAGGGTCGGAGCCAGCAACGGCAGCGAGTCGGTGACCGGAACGCCGCCGTTCCAGGTGTTGACGACCAGCTCGGTTGCCGACCCTCCAGGTAGGAGCCGCTTCACCAGGGTGAGGCTCTCGGTACCGCTGATGCCGACCCAACTGGCCACGGCGATGGTCCCCAGACTCAACGGCAGCGTGGTGACCTGGGCGTGCTCGGGCGAGCGGGTCACGCCGGCGGTGGCCATGCCCAGGGCGAGCAGCATCACGAACGTCGACACGATCGCCACCGCGAGGAGCGCGGCGTTGGCCGGCCCGTCGCTGATCGCGGCGAACACGCCGAGGATCAACCCGACCTGGACGAGGGCGAGCACGCTGACCGGAAGCACCAGACCCGACAGGATGGCCGGATCGCGGGCCGCGGTGGACCGCAGGCGCTTGAGGAACAGGTTCTGCCAGCGAGCGGCCAGCGTCGTCACCGCCGTGGTGTAAAGGCTGAACGCGCCGATGGTGAAGACGATAACGGCAGCGACGTAACCGAGACTGCCGATCCGCTCGAACGCGTCGCGGTAGTAGACGAAGAAGACACTCACCGCCACCGGCATGATGAGGTTGGTGACCAGCACGGCCCGGTTGCGAAAGAGCTGAATCAATTCGCTGTACGCGATGGAAAGCATGACGGCTCCTGTTCTGTGGCGTTCAGGAGGAGACCGGATCGGTCTCGATCGCACGGAAGACGTCGTCCAGCCGGGTGGGCGCGGCGGAGAGCCCGAGCAACTCGACCCGATGCGCTGCTGCCCAGTCGAGCAGGTGCTTGAGGTCGGTCTGCAAGTCGAAGGTCTCGACGAGGTAGGACTGATCCGACAGCGCGGCTGCTCCCGCCGGCGGCGCTGGGGCGTCAGGCGGAAGTGCGAACTGGATGGCCGCGGGCAGGGTCCGGGTCAGCTCCGCGACCGTTCCCTGGGCGCGGAAGGTGCCGCGGTGCATCAGCCCGATGCGGTCGGCGTGCTGCTGCGCCTCTTCGAGGTAGTGCGTGGTCAGCACGATGGTGGAGCCGTCCGCGCGCAACTGCTCCACCGCCGCCCAGAGGGCGTCACGGGACTGGATGTCCAGACCAGTGGTGGGCTCGTCGAGGAAGATCAGCTCGGGCCGCCCGTACACCGTGGTGGCGAAGTCGAGTCTCCGCTTCTCACCACCGGACAGCTGGGACACCCGGTTGCCGGCCTTGCCGTTGAGGTCGACGATGCCCAGCACCCGCTCGACCGAGTCTGACCGCCCGGTAAGCCGGCCGATCAGCCGAACCGACTCCGCGACGGTGAGGTCGGGAGAGAACCCGCTCTCCTGGAGCATGATCCCCATCCTGGGCCGCACCGCACGCCGGTCCCCCGGACTCCTGCCGAAGACCCGCACCGTGCCCGACGACGCGTCCCGATGTCCTTCGACGATCTCCAGCGTCGAGGTCTTGCCCGCGCCGTTGGTGCCCAGCAGCGCGTAGAGCTCCCCCTGCTCGACGCGGAACGACAGGTCTTTGACTGCCTGGAAATCCCCGTAGGTGAGGTTGAGCCGATCGACCTCGATGACGGGAGACGTACCTGCGGACATGCCCGGTGACCCTTCCCAGCTTTAGATCCGATCGGTACAGAAGTCAAGGCTAACAGATCTGGCCCGATCGGTACGGAACTAG
Source organism: Asanoa ferruginea (assembly GCF_003387075.1). Lineage (NCBI taxonomy): Bacteria > Bacillati > Actinomycetota > Actinomycetes > Micromonosporales > Micromonosporaceae > Asanoa > Asanoa ferruginea. Next base: position 6,029,702 of record NZ_QUMQ01000001.1, on the reverse strand, counting down.
CGCGTTGCGGCTCCGCCGAATCAACACCGTGTTCCAGGCACAGGGTCAACGGACTGTCAGCGCGATCACAGCGGGTCAGTTCGGCTTCTGTACCGAGGGGTACGGTAGGGGTATGGGTGGTTCCTCGAGCACTGTTATCGGCCGGCCCAGGGGGTTCGACACCGATCAGGCGCTGGAGCGCGCCATGGAAGTGTTCTGGGCACGGGGCTACGAGGGTGCGAGCCTGTCGGATCTGACCGCCGCCATGGGGATCAACAAGACCAGCATGTACGCGGCCTTCGGCAACAAGGAGCAGTTGTTCCGCAAGGCCCTGTCGCGCTACGCCGAGGGGCCGGCCGCCTACGCGATCCACGCCCTGGCGGAGCCCACCGCCCGCGAGGTCGCCGAAGCGCTCCTGCGCGGAGCGGTTCGCACCACGACCCTGCCGGGCAGCCCCGCGGGATGTCTGACCGTGCAGGGCGCACTCGCCTCGAGCGCCGGCGGCCGACCCGCCTACGACGTGCTGGTCGCCTGGCGCAACGACGCGAGCCAACGCCTCACGGAACGCTTCCAACGGGCCGTCGACGAGGGCGACCTACCGCGCGACACGGATGCCCAGCAACTCGCCCGCTACGTCATGACGCTCAACTTCGGCATCGCCGTGCAGGCCGCCAACGGCCTCGGACACGACGACCTCCAGCAGATCGCCGACACCGCACTGCGCAACTGGCGGCCGTGAAGGCGAAAGCAGGGTTAGCGGCGACCCCTCGCGGACTAGATGGTCCGGTTCAGCGGGACGGCCGCACGAGGAACGACTTGATGTGGTCGAGCGCCATGTCGAGGGCGACCTCCATGGGTGCGACGTCGTGGGCGGCGTTCGCCAGCAGGTAGCCGCCTTGCAGAGCCGCCATCAAACCCGTGGCCAGCTTCTCCGGGTCGGCGTCCTGCCGCAGGGTGCCACTGTCCCGCATCCGGTGCAGACCGTCACTGATCAGCTTTTCCCACTCCGCGAACGTCTCCGACAGCATCGATCGGGACTGCTCATCCTGATCGGAGAGCTCGACGGCCATCGACCCGAGACCACACCCGTATTTGCCGTTGTTCAGCGAGTTGGCCTGGACCAGCGCGTTGCGCCACCGGACGAGCCCCGAGAACGACCTCAGCCGCTCGAGCCCGCCGCGTTCGCGCTGCAGCACGAGGGCGCCTCGATATTTGACCAACGCGCGCACGAGCTCCTGCTTGTCGGCGAAGTGGCGGTAAAGCTGGGACTTGCTCGTCTGGCTGGCCTCACGAACGTCGTCAAGGGTCGTGGCGTTGACTCCGCGCACGAGCATCAGCCGGTTGGCCGCGTCGAGGATCCGCTCTCGGGTCGCGATCCCGCGTTGGCTGATCCGCTGCTGCTTCGCCGGCGCAGCCAGTTGCTCGTCGCCCATCAGTCCAGTGTATCCAGCGGTGCGCCGGATAAGCCACGAACAATGGGACCTTTCGGTCCGCGAGCCATGACGCTGGACCGAGCAAGCGCCCCGCCATGGTGTTCGATCGAGGACTATCTGGTCCCCTTTGAGACCCGCACGAACGGTATGGTCGATCGGCCACGGCGAGGCGTTTCCGTTTGCAGGCGAAGCGTTCCTGGCCGCCTCACCACGAGGTGGCTGCCGGGCGACCCTCGCTATACTGGACGGGTTAGTCCCGCGAAGGCGGGGAACCAAGACGAACGGGAAGCCGAAATGTCCGATTCCTCCTCGCTCCCCACCGTACCCGAAGACGTCGTCCCGGCGCTGGTCGAGCGATTCAACTCCGGCGACGTCAACGCGATGCTGACCTTGTACGAGCCGCAGGCCGTGCTCGTCATGCGAGACGGGCGCACCGTCAGAGGGCACACCGAGATCGCCGCCCAACTCGCGCCCGATCTCCAGCACGGCCTGCCACTTGCGGCCAAAGCTCGCCATGTGTTCGTCAACGGCGACATCGCCGAGATCGTGCTGGACTGGACGATCGAGGGCACAGGTCGCGACGGCGAGCACGTGCACGTCGGAGGCTCGGCGAGTGATGTCGTGCACCGCGGCGCGGATGGATTCTGGCGATACCTGATCGACAACGGTCTCGGGACCGCGGTGCGCCAGCCCGCCTGACCACCTGGCCGACACATTGGACCAAATAGTCCCGCATGCGGGGAGGTGCTCGATGAAGGCCATCGTGGTCACGGACGAGGCCGCGGGAACGGGCGGGATGACGCTCGCCGAGCGCCCCGAGCCGGAGGCCGCCGGCAACGACGTACTCGTTGAGGTTCATGCCTCTGGTTTCACTCCTGGAGAATTGACGTGGCCCTCGACCTGGACCGACCGCCTCGGCCGTGACCGGACGCCGTCGATTCCCGGGCACGAGCTGGCCGGTGTGGTCAGCGCCCTCGGTTATGGAACGACGGGCCTGTCGGTCGGACAGCGGGTGTTCGGCCTCACCGACTGGACCCGCGACGGCACGCTGGCGGAATACGCGGCCGTCGAGGCACGCAACCTCGCGCCGCTGCCGGGAGACGTCGACTTCACGGTCGGCGCGAGCCTGCCGATCTCGGGACTGACCGCCTGGCAGGGTCTGTTCGAGCACGGTCGCCTTCAGCCGGGGCAGAGCGTGCTCGTGCACGGTGCGGCCGGCGGTGTCGGCTCGATGGTTACCCAGCTTGCCCGTGAGGCCGGCGCTTACGTCATCGGCACGGGACGCTCCCCCGAATCGCAGCCAACTGAGTCAGGTTGCCCAGCGGGTGCGAGACCGACGGCTGCGGACGGTCATCGGCAATGTCGCGACCCTCGACGATGCCGTCAAAGCCTTCAACCCGACCGAGCGGGTCAAGGGGAAGACAATCATCCGCGTTCGCCCCGCTTCCGGTTGACGAGGGACGAGGAGGAACAGGCATGACCACGATTCACCTTCATCAGACCACCACGGCTACACCCGGGCAGTTCGTCGCCGCGTTGACCGATTTCGGGCCCGGGCGGTCCGAGGTCTTCAGCCGCAGCGCTGACGGCTACCTGAAGGTGCACGACCGGGGCACCGATCAGGCCGACGTCACCGAGGGATCGGGCGGCATCTGGGAACGCATGCACTACGACTGGTCCGACGTGAACCACGTCGTGGTCACCACCACCGATTCCAACACCTGGGGTGGCAGGTCGGGCTTCACCTACACGCTGAGCCCGCAGCCCGACGGCACGACCGATGTGGACCTGGTCGAGGTGCGTGACGGCAAAACCGTCAAGGGACGTGCGCTCGGCTTCCTGATCGGTTTCATCGGCAATCGGGTGCTGGGCAAGGAACTGGCGCACGCCATCAAGGCCATCGAGGCCCGCAACGACGATGGTGGCGGCGAGCGCGACCTCTTACCGGCATAAGGCAGCGAGGCGGCAATCAGATGAAAGCGATCGTGGTTACGGACCGGGCCGCGGGCACGGCCGGGATGACGCTGGTGGAACGGCCCGGGCCCGACGCGGCGCGGCTCGCCAGTCTCGAGGGGGCCAACTACGGCGACGTCGTCGTCGAGGTGCACGCGTCGGGGTTCACCGGAAATGAGTTGGAGTGGCCCTCGACCTGGGTCGATCGCCTCGGCCGAGACCGGACGCCGTCGATCCCCGGGCACGAGGTGGCCGGTGTGGTCAGCGCGCTCAGCTATGGAGCAGCCGGGCTGTCAGTGGGACAGCGGGTGTTCGGGCTCACCGAGTGGACCCGCGACGGCACGCTGGCGGAGTACGTCGTGGTCGAGGCGCGCAATCTCGCGCCGCTGCCGGGCGACGTCGACTTCACGGTGGGCGCGAGCGTCACGATGACCGGCCTGACCGCGTGGCAAGGGTTGTTCGAGCACGGCGGCCTGCGGCTCGGCCAGAGCGTCCTCGTGCACGGCGCGGCGGGCGCGGTCGGTTCGATGGCGACCCAGCTCGCACGTGAGGCCGGCGCCTACGTCATCGGCACCGGACGCGCGGCCCAACGTCAGAAGGCGCTCGACTTCGGAGCGCAGGAATTCGTCGACCTCGAGAACGATGCGCTCGAAGGCGTCGGCAACGTCGATCTGGTCTTCGATGTCTTCGGCGGCGACATCGGCCGGCAGTCCGCGGGTCTCGTTCGAGGCGGAGGAACACTGGTGACCATCGCCGGCCCGCCCGAGGCACGGCCGGCCAACGGTCTGGCGGTCGACTTCGTCGTCGTGTCGGATCGCGCGCAACTGGGCGAGATCGCCCGGCGGGTCAGGGACGGACGGCTGCGCACGAACATCGGCCAGGTCGCGCCTCTCGATGAGGCCGTCGCCGCCTTCAACCCGACCGAGCGGATCAATGGGAAGACGATCATCCGCGTTCGTCAGTGACGACTTCTGCCCGGGCGCGTCCCTCGCTTCGACGGTGGACGCGCCCGCTCAGCTTCGCGTCAGGCTGAGGTCGCGGAGCGCCTGGGCAGCACCCAGTCAGGCCGCGGGAAGTGGCAGGTGTAGCCGGACGGGTAGTTGACCAGGTAGTCCTGGTGCTCGGGCTCGGCCTCCCAGAACGAGCCGGCCGGCTCGATCGTCGTGACCGCCTTGCCCGGCCACAACCCTGAGGCATCGACGTCCGCGATCGTGTCGCGGGCGACTCGCTCCTGCTCGTCGGTGAGCGGGAAGATCGCCGAGCGGTAGCTCGAGCCCATGTCGTTGCCCTGCCGGTTCAACGTCGACGGGTCGTGGATCTGGAAGAAGAACGCCAGGATGTCGCGGTAGGTCGTCTGCGTCGGATCGAAGACGATCTCGACCGCTTCGGCGTGGCCAGGGTGGTTGCGATAGGTCGCGTGGTCGTTGTCGCCGCCGGTGTAGCCGACGCGCGTGTCCAGCACTCCCGGCTGCCGGCGGATGAGATCCTCCATGCCCCAGAAGCACCCGCCGGCCAGAACGGCCGTCTCGGTGCCCGGCTCGCGGCTGACCTGTCCGGTGTCGTTGATTCCGCTGGTCATGATGCGTTCTCCTTCGTGGCGTTCGGGGCGGCCGGCTCGAACAGCGAGCGGTACTCGCCGTAACCCTGGGCCTCGAGCTCGGCGACCGGGATGAAGCGCAGCGCAGCCGAGTTCATGCAGTAACGCTGGCCTCCGGCGTCGGCAGGGCCGTCATCGAAAAGGTGGCCGAGGTGGCTGTCAGCCCCGGCGGACCGCACCTCGGTGCGGCTCATCCAGAGCGTTCTGTCGGTCTTTGTCCGGACGACGCCCGCTTCGATCGGCTTGGTGAAACTGGGCCATCCGGTGCCACTGTCGTACTTGTCGGTCGACGAGAACAGCGGCTGCCCCGAGACCACGTCCACGTAGATCCCGGCCTCGTGATTGTCCCAGTACTCGTTCCGGAATGCGGGCTCGGTCCCGTCTCGCTGAGTGACGCGAAACTGGCTGTCGGTGAGACGGCTGAGCGCGTCCGGAGTCTTGCTGTAATCGTGTGACACGATCTCTCCTCTTCTGCGCCGCTGGCTGCGGCGTCATCTGCAACAACACCGCGGTGAGCCGTTTTGGTCCCCCGCTTCCTGAGAACTCGCTGTGACTGAGGCCATCGCCGAAGGTAACGAGTTCTGCGCAAGACAGCCGGCTTGACGTGTTAGCGCAACGGCACCGGGGCGCCTCCGGACCGCGCTGAGCGATAGAGAGCGCACACCGCCGCGACGGCTTGCCGACCCTCGTCGGGGGTGGCCAGCGGTTGTCCGTGCAGCAACGCCTCGTATTGGCGGCGAAATGACGCCGTGTATTCCTGGTCGCCGTCCACCTCGACGACACGGCGGTCGCCGACGGTCAGTCCGGAGCCGTCAATGACGAGCCGGCCTCGCTCGCAAATGATCGTGGTCTCGTGGAAGAAATCCGGGGAGTCGACCAACGTGAGGTGAGCCCGCAGTCCCTCGGCGAAGTGGAGCGTCATCGCCGCGGCCGTCTCGACCGCCCAGCCCGCCGGGACCGCGACCGAGCCGGCTACCGCCTCCAGCTTGCCGCCGAGCAGCCAGCACGCCCGGTCGATGCTGTGCACGCCGACGAGCATGGCGATGCCACCGCCGGCCAGTGCGGGGTCCGCGAACCACGCGGGCACGTCGGCGCGGGCGTAGTCGGTCGAGCGGCGCTCCAGATACAACAGTGGCGCGCCGAGCCGCTCGAGTTCCTGCCGTGCGGCGCTGACCTGGGCGAAGAAGCGGCCCTGTTGACCGATGTGCAGGCGGTCGCCGATTTGCGCGATCATGCGGTCGCACTCTTCGACGGTGGTCGCCATCGGCTTCTCGACCAGCACCTCGCATCCGGCCGCGGCCGCGCGCAAGGACAGGTCGGCGTGGTAGGCGTGCGGCACGGCGAGCACGACCAGGTCGACCTCGGCGAGCAGCCCGTCGACGTCCGCCACGGCACGCGCGCCATACCGGTCCGCCAGCCGGCGAGCCCGGTCGCCGGCTGTGTCGGTGACAGCGGTGAAGGCCAAGCCGTCGACTTGCGTCGCCGCGGCCGCGTGGCGCTGCGCCACCTCACCGGCTCCGACGATGCCCAGTCGCATTGCGCGCTTCATCGGGCTGTCGGGCCGAACATCTTGCGGCGGAGCGCTGGCAGGTGTGTGCCGGCACGGAGGAGGGCACGGAAAGCGGCCCGGTTGGCGCGGGTGGCGAGGGCGGCGTTGGTGGCGTTGCGGGTGGAGAGCTTCAGGGCCTGGTTGGCGTAATCGCGCATGGCGGTCTCGTACGCGTTGATGGCCTGGACCGGATTGTCGCTTGTGGACAATGCGCGGCGGAGTTGGTCGGCGTCGCGTAGGGCGGTGTTGGCGCCGATGCCGGCCATGGGGGTCATGTTGTGGATGGCGTCGCCGAGCAGGGTGATCCGCGACGAGGTCCAGTCGGGGAGCTGGGGCATGGTTCGCAAGGGCACGGTGGTGATTGTCCCTGGATCGGTGGCGTGGACAAGGGTGCGCAGGGGTGTGGACCAGGTGCTGGTTCGCTCGGTGACGAGATGTTTGAGTGCGGTGCCGTCGAGGTCGCGCACGCCGGGCGGGTAGGAATCCTCGGCTGCCGCCCAGGCCCAGACGAGGTAGGGGTCGCCGGTGGCCCAGGTGGACAGGAACATCCAACCCGTCCTGGTGGGCACGACGTTGTTGATGCCACCGTCGGTGAGCTCCGCGGGCAGGGTGGCCGCGACGTCGCCGGCCAGTGGGACCCGTCCGGCGATGTTGACGATGCCGAGTTCCTGGCGTCGCAGATCCGGCAGGCGTTGGTGGCGGACACGCGAGTTGCTGCCGTCGGCGCCGACCAGGATGTCACCCTCGGCGTGGGTCCCGTCGGCGAAGTGGGCCCGCACGCCGTCATCGGTGAGCCCGTAGTGGGTGAAGGCCTTGTCCCAGTGCACGATCGGAGCCGAGTCGGTGCCGCGCAGCAGGGCTTCCCGAAGCTCACCGCGGCTGATGGCGCGGCGTTTGGTGACGGGGTCGGTGGCGTTTTCGGGGAAGCGTTTGTCGATGGTGGCGATCACGCCACGGTGCGGGTCGTGGAAGCGGACGACCATGGGGGCGGGCACGCCGTCGGCGTCGAGGTGTTTCCAGTTATCGGCCGGCAAGCTGTTGTGCAGGGCCCGCAGGCCGTTGGCGTCGAGGTGGATGCCGTAGCTGGCGGGCTGGCCGCCTTGCCGTGCCGAGCGTTCGTAGACGTGGGCGTCGATGCCAGCGGCGCGTAGGCCGTGCAGCAGGGTCAGGCCACCGAGGCCGGCGCCGACGATGAGGACACGCATGGTGCAGCCTTCCCAGAGGTGGTTCGGGAGGTTCAGTCGCCCGTTATCTTGCGGAGCAGGGTTTGCAGTTGCCGGGTTTCGCCCGGGCTGAGGGCGGCGGTCACCCCCGCCTCGGCTGGTCGGGCCGCCTGGTAGGCGGCGGCGAAGATCTCCCGGCCGTGGTCGGTCAGGGTCACCGCCCGCAGTCTGCGGTCGCCCTGCACCAACTGACGTGTGGCCAGGTCGAGCCGCTCGAGGTCGTCGACGATCCGCACGATCGAGGCCTTGTCGTGGTTGGTCTGGATCACCAGGTCGCGCTGGCTGAGGGGCCCGGCGGCGTGCAACAGCATCAGCACCACCAGATGCCGCCGTTCGATGCCGAACGGGGCCAGCGCCACGTCGACCGCTGCCGCGACCCGGTCATGCGCCCGGCGCAACAGCAGCCCCATCGCGAACGGTGAGCCCTCCTGCGGGTTGTCCGGGGTTTCGGCCGCGGCGGGCGTCTCGGCGCGGACTCGTTCGGTAGGCATCATCCGACACTATCTCGCCCGAGAAAGGTTTGCAAGAAACCGTTTCACGTGCAACCTTTGGCGTATGAACCAACGACACCATGCGCGGGACGCCGCACCGGCCTCGGGCTGGGCTGCGATCCGGCAAACCTGGAGCGACCCGCAACGCTGGATCGCCGTCGGGCTGGCCGCCGCGCCGAGCCTGCTGTTCGTGGCGGTCAACGCGATCGCCGGGCTGTATCCGGCGATCATCGCCGCGGCGCTGACGGCGGTCGCCGGGTTGGGCTACCGGCTGGCGCGCCGGCAGTCCCCGCGGTCGGCCCTTGTCGGCATCGCGGTGGTCGCGGTGTGCGCGGTCGTCGCCGCTGTCACCGGCCAGGCGCGTGGGTTCTTCCTGGTGCCCACGCTGATCCCGTTCGCCGTGATCCTGATCTGCCTGGCCAGCATCCTGTGGCGACGACCGCTGACCGGGCTCATCCTCAACCGGGTCACCGGCGGGCCCAGAGACTGGTATCGCAACCGCGCGCTACGCCGGGTCCATCTGATCGCGACGACCGCGGCCATCGCGATCAACATGGTGAACGCCGCCGTGCAGGTGATCTTCTACGGCCGCGGTGACACCGTCGTGCTCGCGGTCGCGCACGTCGCGACCGGTCCGGTCTTCGCGACCCTCGTGGCGGTGACGATCGTGGCCGTGCGCGCCACGCTGGCGCGGCAGCCGGAGGCGGGCTAGTACCGCTGCGCGTACCAGGTCGGTGGCTCGCCGAACATGCTCTTGAAGTCACGGATGAAGTGGCCCTGGTCGGCGTAACCGAGGTCGGCCGCAAGCGCGGCCCAGTCGATCGCACCGCCGGCGGCCATGCGCGCGGTCACCTCGTGCAGGCGGTAGCGGCGGATCACCCACTTGGGCCCGATGCCGACGTGCTCCGCGAACAGCCGTTGCAGCCCGCGCACGCTCAGCCCCAGCTCAGCGGCGAGGCGTTCGACCCTGGTCACGGCGTTGTCTTCGGCGATCAGCTCGACCGCTGACACCGCCTCGCGTACCCCTGGATCGTCGTCTGGCAGGTGTTGGAGCAGGAACGCCTCCACGGTCGGCACGTCGAGCGTCGTGGGCAGGTCTGTGCCGAACACCTCGGTCGCCGGGACGACCCGGTCGGTGATCGTCGAGACGGAGGCGCCGAGGAACGGGCGGAAGCCGCCCGGCCGGAACGCGACGCCGAAGACGTGGTCGTTGCCGTCGAGGACCTTGATCTGGTGGCCGCTGCACACGCCGTTGACGTCGGCGCGGCCGCCGCCGAACGACAGGTGCACCTTCGGGTAGGGCACGACCTTCTGCCGGTAGGGCTCGGCGTAGTCCCAGCGAGCCTCCCAGTATTGCTCCACCCACGGCGCGAGCGCCGGCGACGGGGTGTGGAACGCGTGGCGCTGATATCTGGTCCACGCACTCCGCAGCTCACGAACGTCCCGCCCCACACGGCAGAGTGTATGCCGGTCGCCTTTGTTCAATACCGCTCCGGCCCGCGCCGCCTAGCGTCGCCGCCATGTCAGCACACCTTTCCGACGCGGCCGAGGCCATGGCGTCAGTCGCCCGCAGCATCACCGACGAACAGCTCACCAACAAGACCCCTTGCACGGAGTACGACGTGCGAGCGCTGGTCAACCACCTGCTGTTCTGGGGCCCGTCGCTCGCCGGCGCCGGCCGCAAGGAGTCCGTTCCGCAGCCGGCGGCCGCCGAGTCCGATGTGGACCTCACGACTGGCGACTGCCGTGGCCGCCTGCTCGCCCTGCTGGACGACATCACGTCGGCCTGGGCGCCGCCGAGCGCCTGGGAGGGCGAGACGAGCATGGGCACGCCGCAAATGCTGCCATCGCCCCTCATGGGCAATATGATCGTCGGCGAGTTGGCCGTGCACGGCTGGGACCTCGCGGTGGCGACCGGGCAGCGGCTGGAACTGCCCGCCGACCTGCTGGCCCATCTGCGCGACACGATGTTCGCCGCCGTGGAGCAGGGGCGGGAGATGGGCCTCTACGGACCGGCGGTCGCGGTGCCGGCCGACGCACCTCCCTTTGACCGCATCCTCGGCCTGACGGGCCGTGATCCCGCCTGGGCGTAGGGGTCGGTTGGGCGCGCCCCTTGACCCCCTGCTCAAGGGGCGCTATGCCGATCGATATCGCCCAGCTACAGTCTCGCCATGATCGAGAACCTGACCTGGTTGCCGTACGTCGTGACGGCCTTCGTCGTGGGCGTTCCTGCCCTGGTCGGCGCTGGGTTGATCGTCGCGACGGCACGCCGGTGGCACAAGCTGCGCACCCTCGCCGCTTCGGGCCAGCGCGTGACCGCGCAGGTCGTGGACAACCAGTTGGAGTCGTGGTCGCACGGGAGAACCAGGTTCCGGCCCGTGGTCAGGTTCCAACCGAGCTCGGGGCAGGCGGTGACGACCGTGTTGGCTGATCTGAGCGGGTTCCGGTCGCACCTGGTTGGCAGCAGCATCGAGGTGCTCTACGACCCGCGGAATCCGACCGACGCCACGTCGGTGCGCGCGGGCGGCTGGACCCTGGTCATCCCACTGGTCTTCGGCCTGATCTTTCTGGCGTTCGCGTTCTGCGCCTACCAGATTGCTGACCCCGTCCTCGGCGTCTTCCGCGATGTCGGCGTTTTCGATCCCGGCGGCCCGGGAGGCATCCAGGGCCCTGGCTTCACCTTCGACGAGTTCGCCGCGCGATAAGTCCCTACCGCGGTCACTTCGGGTCGGGGGTGCAGACGGTCAGGAACGACTTGGTGTTCTCGCGCTGCACGTCGGAGGCGTCCATCCAGCCGCGCTGGCCGAACAGGTAGCTGTCGGACGGGTGCCGGGCCGACTCGCTCAACACCTGGGCGACGTCGACCCTGGCACCGAACGCCTTCGGGCCGTCAACGGAGAAGTGGATCGAGCCCGCCTTGGTCCAGTCGTAGTCGGCGGGCAGCGGTTTCTGGACCTGGAGAGGTCCGCCGGTGTCCGGGGCGGGTCCCCCGGCGGTGCTCAGCAGGTCTATCCGCTCGAGTGGCACGCCCGGCTTCGGCGCGGTCCACACCTGCTCCTTGCTCTGCGTCGTGCCGGAGTCGAAGATCAGCCTCAGGCCGATGACGCCCTGGCACGGGGTGCCCGTCCAGAGTTTCAGGACGCCGTCGTCGACGCGGAACCCGGCCGCCGTTGGCAGCGACGGCGCGAACTGCGCCTTGGTGTCGCACGCCGCCGTCAGTGTCGCCGTCGCCACGAGCAGGGCGGCGCAGGCGACGCGCAGCCATTTAGCGATATCCGCCATCGGAAAGCCCCGCGTCTTCCTCGGTCTTGTTGCCGCCGGTGACCTTCTCCCACGCGTAGGAGGCGAGGAAGCCGGTGTAACCCTCTTCCGCCCATTGTTGGGAGTGGCGCTCCTCATGGTGCAGCAGCCGGTCCATGTCGAGATTCCCTTGGTAGGCGCCGTCGTCGCCTTCGTACCAGGCGTGGCCCGACGTCGCCACCTCGCGGAGCTGTTGCGCAGGATCCTGCGGGTCGTCGATGTTCAGCATGAACGTGTCGCCCCACGTCGTGCCGCCGCGCTGGCTGAAGGCATCCTGGATGAGGTTGCCGCCCAGGCCCATCATCATGCCGTTGGGGGTGGTCACCAACCGCCCACCGTTGTCGTGCACGAATCCCACATCGTCGTCGTAGCTGAACGAGTTGTCCCGTTGCCGGTCGGTGATCCGTTGCAGCTCCTCGGATCCGTACGGCGTCGGTGTGAAATCGGTCGTTTCGCCTTCGGTCCCGTAGTCGGTGCCCGCGTTCAGGATGTAGGTCATCCGCACGGCCTTGACCGCGTCGTCACCGCTGAAGTCGGTCGGCATCAGGAAGTAGGACTTGAAGATCCCGTCGCCGTCTTCGTCTTCGCGGATCTCCTCCATCCGGTCGAGGATCGCGAAGTCCTCCGGCGTGATGTGGTGATCGGCGGCCATCTTGGTGATCGTGTCGATCGGCACGCCCCGGCGCACCGCGTTTTCCAGCCACTGCCGATAGTGGCCAGACGCGGGCGGCCCGGTCAGCAACCCGGCGTCGCGCAGTGCCTGCTCCATCTCGGCCACCTTGGCGTCGATCTCCCCGCCCTTGAGGGCGCCGGCCAGGGTGGTCGCGTCGTGATCGCTGATCTTGCGGTCGAGCGCCAGTTGCATCACCCGGGCCAGGGCGGCGTCGATGTTGTTCGCCGTGGTGAGGATCGCCTTGGTTTCCTGCTCCAACTGCTTCCTGATGGTCAGGCGGTAGCGCTGGGCCTCGGCTTGCTCTTCGGCTTCGAACCGCGACCTCGGCGGCGGGTCGGCCGGCGCGATGTCGACGATCGCGCCGTCGGCGGCGATGCTGAACTGATAGGTCTGCGCGAGGGAGTCGTTATCGGCGACCCGGTTCCTCAGGGTGGTCACGTCGTCCGACGCGGTGAGCAGGGCTCGTTCGACGGCGGACAGCTCCGCGACCAGGATCTCGGCGTTGTTCCGCGTCACCCCGAGCGACGTGCGTGCGCCCTCGCCCGCGGCGCCGTGCCAGTCGGGCAGTCTCCGGGCGTCGTCGAGCTCGTCCTGCAGCCCGATGAGTTTGTCCCGCCGGCCACGCAGCTCGGTCGCCGCGGCATCGACCGCCCCAGCGTCCCACTTGCGGACATCGTCGTAGCCGACAGTCATCCCCCGAAAGCCTTCTTCGCAGCATCTTCATTCTCGGCGTACGCGTTCGCGTTGGATGTGACCGACTTGCTCCACTGCTCGATCTCGCCGGCCCAACCCTGCCCACGCTCGTTGAACGTCGACGCCAGGGTCGGCGCGCGCATTGCCGCGACACCACCTGGCAATGCGGTCGCGATCGCATCCAGACCGGTGCCCGGGTTGACCGCCTTCGCCTGGTCAGCCGCAGATCCCGCCGCCTTGGCAGCGTTGCGCAGCTGGCCGATCTGAACCTCGAATCCGCTCACAGTCTGCGACCACCACCTTCTGCGTCGGTCATCATCCGGCACCGTACGCAAGGTTCGCAACCGTATGCCGAAGGCGGCGGTCCTGTGGGTAGCGGTGGCGCGCGCTGCGACGACATTGACTTGACAGAATCCCTGACGATAAGCCGGTGAAGCTGCGCCGGCGCCGGGCCGACCGGGCCTTTCGAGCGATCATCGGTCTGCTCCTGGTGACCGGAGCGACGGTCACCGCGCTGCTGTCCTTCCGGACCGCGCTTCGGGACTGGGACTTGTTCAGTCAGCTCGCGCTCGCCTTCTGGCTGGTGCTGTTCTTCGTGATCGGGATCCGGATGATCCGGCCCGCTGGCGGCGGGTTTGCCGTCGATATCGACGCCGACGGCTGGTCGCTGCGCCTGCCGTCGCTCGAGCGCCGGCTGCGGTGGGGCCAGATCGTCGCGGTGGTCGTGGCCGACGTCCCGAGCAGCGGAGGGCCGCGCAACGCCGCGCCGGAAACGCGCTTGTTTCTGGTGCCGGCCGACGCGGTCGGGCTGGGAGACGCCACCACCGTGCCCAGCCCGCTCGACGGGACCCCGGCGCTTGACCTGTGCCGGCTCGACGAGGTGGCAGACGACGAGGATCGCTTCGTCGACCAACTGGCGGTCCTGACCGGCGATCGGCTGCACGACCTGCGAAATGCCCAGCCACCGGCGGGAGCGCTACGCCTGAGCGAGTTCCCCGCCGGGTCCGACCTCGCCCGGTGGCATCTGCGGCTGGACCGGCGCAAGGCCGTGGTCTTCACCGGGTGGTACCTGCTGGTCCTCCTACCCGTCCTCGTTCTGGTGGTGCTGGCGACCCAATGGCACCAGGCGCTGGGTTTCGTCGCCCTGATGCTCGGCGGGGCTGCGTTGATCTTCGGCTTCTTCGCGGCCATGGACCTCTACGGCGATGGACGCTCCCTGAGCGACCGGGCCGCGCGGGTTGACGGGTCGACGCTGCGGGTCACCTCCGAACGCCGAGGAGAATCGGTCGACCTGCATTCGGGTACGACGCTCGTGCTGCCACCGGGAACGCTGAAGGGAACCGGCCGGGCCTGGGTGCTCGCGCACCGGGGTCCGAAGGGCAATCCCATCCCCGACCTGCTGCTGACCGATCCGCGCACCGGCTGTCCCCGCCAGCGGGCCGATCTCACCGCGCTGACCGAAGCCCTGCGCACCTCACCGCACGAGCCGGACCGCGTCGCCAGCCGGGACCTGGCCGACCTGGCCACGCGGACGTCGTCCACCGACGAGCCCAGCCCACCGTGGCCGGCCCACTCGCGGGCGCGCCTCGCCTACGACCTGTGGCGAACGGTCAAGGGCCTGATCCGGATCGTGCCACTGGCCCTGGTGGTCGCGACCGTGGCGATGGCCGGCGCGTGGGTGCTGGAAAGCGGACCGTTCGTCGCGTACGCGATCCTCATCGGGGCGACGCTCCTGTTCACGGTGTGGCTCTGCTACGCGCTCTACCGCGTGCACGCCTTCGTGATCAGACTCATCTGGACGGTCGCCCAGGCCTTCCGCTGAGTCGAGGCGGCAGGGTGACTCTTAGTCGCCCTCGATGTACAGATATCCGCTCAACTCACGGGCCTCTACCGCCGCCTCGACGACGGCGCGGGTGATGGCTGACTCGTGGGCGGCCAGCGCTCCGCTTTCCAGCGCGGCGTTGAGCTCGCCGATCAACCGATCGAGCTGGATGAAGTTGAGCATCGTATCGGCATACGGGTCGACGACGTCCAGGACAGCTGTGCCCCGGGCGGTCAACCTGCGGCACACGTTCAGAAAGGTGTTGCCCGGATCGTCGTGCAGACTGCGGATCCGGCGATGAGCCTGGTCCTCAACGAAGATCGTTAGCGCCACTATCCCTCGCCCGGCATAGTGATCACGGCGGACCCGAACGCCACCAATGACTCGCCTCCGGCCAACGTCCGAACGATGAGGAGCATGCGGCGGATCCGGCCAGCTTCGCCGCATCGTTGAGGCCGGCCGGCGGAGACCAGTTCACACCATGTCGAACTCTTCGACCAGACCCACCCACCACGCGCCGTCCACCAGCGCGTCCTTGTCGAGCCGCGCGAGATGATCCCGGACGACCGGCACCTCGCGAAGGTATGCCTCGACGCTGACCTGCTGGTAGACGTCGAGGAGCACCCGCAGATGGCACAGGAACGCCATGAACGTGGCGTAATCGCGGTTGACGTAGAGCTCGTCGACTATCCGGCCGTCCTGGACGACCACGCCGTGCACCGTGGGTGTCTCGCTGTCGAGGCAGAAGGCCGTCGTGTCGTTCCAACCGGTGCCGAACGTCCGCAGCCGCGACGAAGACCCGGACGGGCGGAGCCCGGCGTCGAGGAAGCTCCACGGCTCGGCGGCGAAGTAGTCGCCGCAGCTCACCGGAGCGCCCAACGCGGACACGACCCGGCACACCTGGTCCGGCAGGCCCATCGGCCCCAGCTCATCCGGCCGGGCCCGCCGCACCGCGCCACGGAAGACGCGATCGACCAATCCTCGGACCGGCGGAAACAAACCCGGCGGACCATCGAACAACTCGGATGAGATGGCCACCGCCAAGGCTTCTACCCGATCGTTGAGCGCATGCACAGATGAAAGCTAGCGCAGCGAAGGGACTCCACAGTCGACGGTCGTCGTTACTTTCTGTAAGGACTCTTTACGGTAGGTGGTCGCTGCGCCTACCATCAACGGGCGTTGATCGATTCAGCCCGTGGTCCCCGGAGCAGGGAGGTCTGACATGCAGACGTCGAACAGGACCCGGGGCACGCGAGCCAGACGGCGGCTCGGCCCGATGGCGCTGGTCGTCATGCTCGCGATCCAGGCAGTGGCACTGACCGGTCCGGCGGCCACGCCGGCGCTGGCGGACACCGCGCCGGTCACGGCACCGCAGGTCGTGCCGCTCCCGGCCGCCATGGAGGCGATACCCGGGGAGACCTTCGTGGTCGGGCCGACCACCAGGATCGTGGGAGCCGAGGAAACGCGGGCGGTGGCGGACGCGCTCGCGGCGACCATGCGGTCCTCGACCGGCTATCCCCTGCCGGTGTCGACGGCCGCGCCGCAACCGGGTGACATCGCGCTGGGCCTGACCGACGACGCGGACCTGGGCGACGAGGGCTACCGGCTCGACGTTTCGGGCAGCGGCATCCACCTCGAGGCGCGGCGGCCGGCCGGGCTCTTCTACGGCATGCACACCCTGCGTCAACTGCTCCCGCCCTGGATCGAGAGCCCGACCGTGCGGCCGGGCCCCTGGACTGTGTCCGGCGTGCGGATCACCGACACCCCGCGGTACGCGTATCGCGGCATGATGCTCGACATCGCCCGGCATTTCCAGCCGCCAGACGTGGTCAAGCGCGTGATCGACCAGGCGTCCGCGTACAAGCTGAATGTGTTGCATCTGCACGTCAGCGACGACCAGGGCTTCCGGATCGCGATCAACGGCCGGCCCGAGCTCACGGCCATCGGTGGACAATTTTCGATCAACAATGACCCGGGGGGCTTCTGGACCCAGGCCGAGTATGTCGACGTCGTCAACTACGCGGCGGCGCACTTCATGACCGTCATCCCGGAGGTCGACTCGCCGGGGCACACCAACGCGATCGTCATGTCCTACGCGGGGCCGGAGGCCAACCCCGCGCTGCCCGACGTCAACTGCACGACCCGCACGCCTCCACAATGGAACCTGACCGGTGCGGTCGGCTACAGCGCGATGTGCCCGGAGAGCCCGAACACCTGGGCGATCCTGACCGACATCATCAGCCAACTCAGTGCCATGTCGGCCGGGCCCTACTACCACCTCGGTGGTGACGAGGTGCCGGCGTCCACCCTGGCCAGCGCGCGCTACGTCAGCTTCGTCGACCAGGAAGCGCAGATCGTCAAGGCGCAGGGCAAGATCGCCATGGGCTGGGCCGAGATCTCGCAGGCGAACTTCGGCCAGCCCGGCTCGCCCGCAGCCGTCGCCCAATTCTGGAACAACGGGAACCCGGCCGGCTCCGGCGGCGACACCGCCAGGCGGGCTGTGCAGAAGGGCATGAAGGTCGTGATGTCGCCGGCCAACCACAGCTACCTCGACATGCAGCAGTTCGTCGGCAGCCCGCTCGGGCTCAGTTGGGCCGGCCGGCTCGACGTATCCCAGTTCTACAACTGGTCGGGCACCAGCAGCGACCCGGCCACCTACATCCCGGCGCGGACCACCGGCGGTGTCACCCTACCGGCGGTGACCGACGCTGACATCCTCGGTGTCGAGGCGGCGATGTGGTCCGAAACGTTGCGAACCCTCGACGATATCGGGTTCCAGATGTTCCCGCGGCTTCCGGCGACCGCGGAGCTCGGCTGGTCGCCGCAGGTCCACCCCGACCGTAACCTCGCCTCCTTCGTCAGCCGGGTGGCCGGGCACGGACTGCGGTGGCAGCTCCAGGGTCAGAACTTCTACCCCTCGCCGCAGGTGCCGTGGCGGGTCGACGTGGCGGCGCCGGACATCGCCACCGACGAGCGGACGGTCGCGGGCGACATCGCGTCCGTGTCCACTCCGGGCGCGACGGTGGAGCAGGTTTCCGCGACGGTCGACTGGGGCGATGGAACCAGTTCGCCGGCGACGCTGAGCGGCACGGCCGGCACCAACAAGACCGCCAACGGCATCTACACGGCAACGGCGAGTCACACGTACGCCCGCAATGGTGTCTATCAGGCGACGATCACGGCCACCCGGCCGACCGGTAGCGCGACCGCCCGTTTCACGGTCGTCGTGGACACCTGCACCTCGACGGTGTCGGGCACCCACCGCGGCCCGCTGGTGGTCAGCGCCGGGGTCACCTGCCTGGCCGGCGCCACCGTCTCCGGGCCGGTGACCGTCCGGCCGGGCGGGTCGCTGATCGCCACGGACGCCGTGGTCCAGGGCCCGGTGAGTGCCACCGGCGCGGCAATGGTCGAGCTGATCGGCGGGTCGGTCAGCGGACCGGTCACCCTCACCGGCACAACGGGTGAGGTCGAGATCGAAGGGGTGCGGATCAGCGGCCCGCTCACCCTGACCGGCTCGACTGTCGCCGCCGCACCCGTGCTCGCCGGCAACGTCGTCAACGGCCCGCTGTCGTGCACCGGCAACACTCCCCCGCCGGTCAACAACGGCCAGCCGAACACGATCCGAGGCCCCGCGACCGGCCAATGTAAGGGCCTGTGACGGGTAGCCACGACGGTCGGCTGTCAGGTTCAACCTGACAGCCGACCGCGCGGAACCTAGCCGACGATGGTGACCGTGTCGCAGCCGTAGAAGCTCGTCTGCGCCGACGGGCCGCTGGTGAACTTGCCGAAGACGCAGCCCATCGTGTCGGTCGGCGTGAACGCGTCGCCGGCCGGTCCGAAGTGGAGCACCGCGTCGAGGTCTCGGTCGTGCGTTCGCTCGTCGCGCTCCACCGAATCCTCCTTGTGAATCTTGTCGTGTTTCTCCGTCACGCCGAGGCCGCGCAGGAGGAGGTCCGGCGAGCCGAACCTGGTCGCGCTGACGACGATGGTGGTCGCGTCGAACGCGAGCGGGTTGCCGTATTCGCCGGCGCGGGTGGTGAGCACCGCGGTGGGCACGTTGGCGGCGTGCAGGTTGACGGGGTTCGGCGCGCTGCCGGGGTGGATGTTGATGGTCACCGGAACCGCGCAGTCGAGCGTCAGCCGCGCGGTCCGCCGGTTGTTGTCGGCCCGCGCGTCGACGACGGACGCCCGTCTCGGAGTCACGGCCGTCGTGAAGTCGAGCGTGCGGGGTCCGGGCTGAAGACAGGTCACCGTGTACGCCTTCTCCAGCCGCTGCGGCGTGCCGACCGCGAGAGTGGCCGGCGTCGTGGCCGGAGCGTCGGGGGTGACGGTGATGCCCGGACCGGCCAGCACCTTGCGTTCGACCTTGGCCTCGGTCGGACCGTCGGGGCCGGCGTTGGCGACCGTGCTGGCCACGGTGATGGTCACCGGCCGGCCGAGCACGCCGAACAGCGGCCCGGGTGCTGCGACGGCGTCGACCGACAGGTCGCTTTCGCGGCAGTCCGGGTCGTTGGGGTTAGCGACGCAATAGTCGTGGACCGCCTGCGTGGTGTCGACCGTGGCCACCGTGGCACCGGCCGGGCCGGCCAACTGGAGCTGCTCGACCCGACTGTCGTAGGGCACGAGCACGTAAGCGCGGCCGGCCTGGCTCGTGAAGCCCACATTCTCGGCGTACGCCAGAGCCGGGTTCGGCATCGTCGTGGAGCGCACCACCGCGCCGTCGGCGATGCTGGACACCGTCAGGTCCGGCTTCAGGAACGCCGTGCCGGGCGTGGCCACATTGGACACCACAACGCCGGCTGACGTGCCGGACTGCGCGGACTGGAAATCGATCGCGGCGACGAAGCTGCGGGCGTCATCGACGTATTCGGGCCGGGGAACCGGGTCGCTGAGCGGATTGGCGGCATTGGGGACCGCCTGTGCGGTCGCGTGGAGCGCGCCGATCGTCAGGGCGACGACGCCGATTATCAGCATGGGTAGGCGGGCCCGCCGCAGCCGGCGGGGAACGAGATTCGGCATCGTAGGACCCCTCAGCACTTTCCCTGGTCGCATTGACCGAAGACGAAGGTTATGCGTCGGCGGTCGGCTCGCCGGGCGAAGTTGTTGTCGTTCATCAGGTCGTTGGACGCGGGATCGGAGACCCAGAAATCAAAATCGGTGCCGGGGTCGACCGAGTCCATGCCGCGGCAGTCGCCGGCCACACCGCTGAGGCTGCCGACGTCGTTGAGGCACGCGTCGCGGCTCTTGTAGACGTTGGGAACCTCGGGGGTCTGGAAGTAGCCGCCGTCGCAGCAGTATTCGTCGGCCAGGCCGAATCCGGCGTGGCCGGTCTCGTGGATGAACACCCCGGTCTCACCGGACTCGGCACTCATCACCCCGCCGACGGCGCATTCCCGCAAGGTGTTCAGGTCACCGGGTGCCGGTGTCGCGGGATGCAGGATCGCGCGGACATTGCCGAATCCGTAGTCGGTGCCGAGGTTGGCCGGCAGTTGGTGCTGGCACAGGTCCGGGTTGCCGTCGCCGCTCGTGTCCCGGTAACCGCCTGTCCCGGCGGGGTCGCGGGCTATCCAGACGTTGATGTCGCGCTGGTTGTCGAGCAGGAGTTGCTCTCGCATCAGCTCGAGGACGGCGTCGTGGGCGTGGTTGAGGAAATTGGCGTCTTTCGGCCCGCTGTAGACCGGGAAGGTCAGCAGGCTGGTGTTCGACGGGTTGTTCGGTTGACTGCGCACGTTGGTGGTCGCCGGGAACAGCACGACGTCGAGCGCCCGCTCACGGGAGCCCGTCAGCAGCACCGGCACGGCGCGGCCCTGCGGCGGATCACCGACCTGCACCGTGTGCCACCCGGAGTCGACCGGCTCGAGGCGATCGATCGCCAGGCAACTGTAGGAGAAGGTCGAGCCCGCCGCTCCGGCCGTCTGGCTGGCGCTCAACGTCGTCTGCCGGCCCGAACCACCGATCTTCTGCCGGGTCGCGCCGCCGTCGGTCGAGAAGAAGATGTCCAACTGGTCGGAGATCAGCGGCGGAAGCGGAGCGCCGTCGGGTTGGTCGCCGAACGCTTCGGCGGTGATGGTGACCGGCTCGCCGGGCTGCGGCCACAGCGGCGAGTGCAGGCACCTGACGTGGCGGCCGGGCGCCTGTGGCGGCTCGTTGACCTCGACCATGAGGATCATGTCGCCGACATCGCCGTCGTCGGCGTTGCCCTCCGTCGTGACCTCGACACCGCACGGTCCGCTGACGTCGCCGGTGAAGTAACAGCGGGAGTTCTCCGGATGCAGGTCGATCGAGAAATTCACCGCGCGGTCGGCATCGTTGTTGGTGAGATCGATCTGGTTGTCGCGGAAATTCAGGCCGTCGTCCTCGTCGAATACCTCGATCTTCACATCGGTCGTGGCATTGCTGTGGTCGACCGTTTGGGTGGCCTTCCAGTCGTCCGGCGTGATAATCGATTTGTCCTCGATCTCCCCGAAATCGGTCGACGAGCCGCCGATGGTCGTGCGGCCATAGAAATCGGCTTCCGAATCCAGGTCGATCGGGCCACCCGGACAGCATTCCGCCACCCTGACAATCGTGACGGTCACGCTCAACGGCAGCGCCTGCGCCGGCGCCGCCCAGGCCACCAGGCACGTCGCGGTCACGGCGACGGCCACGAGCCCTGCGCGTATTCGCCGGAGGGCGAGCCGTCGCGCATTTCGGTTTACGCCCAAGCTCATTTGCGTACACCTCTTTCCAGGAAAAGAATTTCCTGGAAATCGTTGCCGCGTCTCGAAGGTATCGTCAAGGCGACTTACAGCCGGCCTTCAAGTCAGATCAAGGACTCGCGAACGCAATTCTTCACTCGCAAGAATGAAATAGCGATCCGCACAGAAATGACCTGTATCAAATGACGTCCGAGTCCATCCGTGTCATCGGCGCCTGGGGTCCGGCCACGTCCCCCGCGGCCTCGCTGCCTCGCCGTGCCTGCTGTGGGAGAGCGCCGACCCGGAGCCGGATGTCGGCATAGTCGATCGGCAGTAGCAGACCCGCCAGCACGATGGCCGCCCCGAGCGCGATGGCGACCACCACCAGGGCCACCCGAAGAGTCGCCGCATCGGCGAGCACGCCGATCATCGCGGGGCTGGCGAGCACACCGGCATAGGCGATGACGCCGAGTTGCGCGATCGCGGCGTCGCTGCTCTGTGCGTCGCTGGTGCCGGCGAGGGAGAACGCCAGCGGCAGAACCGGGCTGATGGCGACGCCGACGCCGCAGATGCCGACGAGCACGACGAGCGGTTGTGGAGCCGCGGTCAGGGCGAGGAGTCCCGCGGTCGCGGCGCCGGCCGACACGAGCACAACTCGCGCTCCCAGCCAGGTGCGCAGCCGGTCGGCCACGACTCGCCCGGTGAGAATGCCCGCCTGAAACAAGGGATAGGCGAGCGCCGCGACGGCTTGCGACGTGCCGAGGCCGTCATGCAGCAGCACGCCGGTCCAGTCGGTGACCGCGACCTCGATCGCGAGCGCGGCGAACGCTATGACGCCGAACCCGTACACCACCGGCCGGGTCCGACTGCGCGAACGATCGTGCCGACGCGGGTGGCCCCCATGCCGGGTGTCGAGCAGGGTGCGGCCCAGCGCCAACGCCACCGGTAGCGCGAGCACCGCCGCGCCGACGAGAGTCGACCGATAGGGAACACCGAGATGTGCGCAGAAGGCCGCGACCAGCCCGCCGACGCCTGCCCCGACCGGCCAGCCCGCGTGGATGCCGGCGACAAGCGGCCGGCCGTACGCGCGTTCGGTGGCCGACCCCTGCGAGTTGGCGGCGACGTCGACCGCGCCCAGGCCCATGCCGAACACGGCGACGGCGGCAAGCAGCAGCCCATAGCTCTGCGCGCAGGCGACCAGCGCCAGGGTCGACGCGTACAGCGGCGCCGCCACGCGCAGCACCGGTGCGCTGCCGGTGCGCGCCATGACCCACCGCAGCGCCTGGGTGCTGGCGACCGCACCCAGGCCCCACACGAACAGCACGCCACCCAACTGGCTCGGCGAGATCGCGAGCTCGTCCATCAGCGCCGGGATGCGCGAGGTGAGGACGCCGCACAGCGCGCCGCCGAGTGCGAAGGCCGCTGTCACGCCGACTCTGGCCCGGCGCAGCCGCCCGTGCGCCGGAGCCCGCAGGATCGACCCCAGCCCACGTCGGCCACCCATGCCTGCCCGCTTCCATCTGCCTCGGTGACCCGTCTGCGTTCGTCACGCTCTCAACGGTGTGCGGTGGCCTTGGGCGTGGCCGCGGGTGGATAACCCCGCGCGCGAGTGAGGCAAGGCACCCGGGCGCGGGTGATTCGGGGCGAGACCCCTTGACTCGAGAGCGGGCGCTACGGCGTCCTGCGGTAGGCACCGGGCGGAATGCCGATCTCGCGCTTGAAGGCGGCGGCGAACGCCATCTCGGACCGGTAGCCGACCTGGGTCGCGACCGCCGCGACAGTGGCGCGCTCGTCGCGGAGCAGGGCGCGCGCCCGTTGCATGCGCAGCGCGAGCAGGTAGCGCATCGCCGGCTCGCCGACCGCCTCGGTGAACCGGGCCGCGAACGCCGCCCGGGACAGGCCGGCCGTGGTGGCCAGCGCGGCCAACGTCCACGGTCGGGCCGGGTCGGCGTGCAGTGCGGCGAGGGCGGGGGCCACGTATGGGTCGCGCAGCCCGGCCAGCCACCCGGGAGTGTCGACGGTCTTGCTGTGGTGGCGGATCGCACGGATCAGCAGCGCGTCGGACAGCCGCGCCATCACCAGGTCGCTGCCGGGCCCGCCGTCGAAGGCCTCGGTCGCGAGCGCGTCGACCAGCGGCGCGAGCCAGGCTGCGGGGCGCCCGCCGGTGCCGGGCACGTGCAGGCGGCGGGGGATGCCGCGCAGCGCCGGATGATCGGGCTCGCCGACGAGGAACGCGCCGCAGACGACGACGGTGTCCACCGTCGGGTGGCCGGCCCGCAGTCGGTTGCCGGGCGTACGCGTGGCCAGGTCGAAGCCCGACACGGCCGGGACAGTGCCGGCACCGGGCGAGCGCAGGGTGTGTGCGTGGCCGCGCGGGAAGATGACCAGGTCGCCGGCCTCGAGCCGGGTGATCGCGCCGTCGTCGAGCTCGCACGCGCCGCGCGCCACGAGGTGCACGCCGCGAAGCCCGGGCCGGTCGAACGTGACCCGGTAGGGCGCACCGAGCTCCAGCCACCGGTAGCCCGCGCTCTCGAATCGCAGCTCCCGCAGCACGGCGCTCAACAGGTCCATTCCACCAGCGTGCCGTACGAGACGCCCGCTGGGGTTCCCCGGACGCGCACGCATGGTTCGCCGCCGGAATCCTCCCTAGCGTCAAGCACATGAGAGACGACAAACCGACGGCGGTCGTGACCGGTGGCACCGGTGGGATCGGCCGGGCGTGCGCGGTGGAGCTGGGCCGGCGCGGCTACCGGGTGCTGATCGTCGGCCGGGACTCCGCGCGGGCCGCCGCGGTGCTGGCCGACCTGGACGGCTCCTTCGTCCGTGCGGACCTGGCCAGCATGCGCGAGACCGCGCGGGCGGCCGACGAGATCGCCGCTCGCGCACCACGCCTTGACGCGCTGCTCCTCTGCGCCGGCGTGCTCGCCCTCGCTCCGGAGTGGACGGAAGAGGGCATGGAACGCACGTTGGCGCTGAACTATCTCTCCCGCCACCTGCTCGTCCGCCGGCTGCTGCCGCTGCTCACGGTCGCGCCGTCGGGCCGGGTGGTGCTGGTCGCCAACGCGGGCCGCTACCGCGACACCCTCGACCTGACCGACCCGCACCTCCGCCAGGGTGGCCGCGGTCTGGGCGTCGTCTCGGGCCGCACCCAGTTCGCCAACGACCTGCTCGCCGTCGAGCTGGCCGACCGGCTGGGCGACACCCGCGTCGAGGTCAGCTGCGTCTACCCCGGCCTGGTCGCGACCGACGTGTTCGCCCAGGCCCGCGGCGTGCCGCGCCCGGTCCGCGCGGCGGCAGCGCTGGTGCAACGCCTGCTCGGCGCGGCACCGTCGGTCGCGGCCCGTGGCCCGGTCACCCTGGCCACCGACCCGGCGATGACGGGCGGCTTCTTCGGCCCGGGCCCACGCCGCCTCCGCATCCCGGCTCGCGCCGCCGACCCCGCCCGCCGCGCCGCGCTCTGGACCCTCGCGGAGGACCTGGTCGGCCCCTGGCTACCCAGCGGCCCGAGGCGTTTCCCCGACGGGCACGATCCCGAACGCCCGGCCCACGGCCAGGGCCGCGTCCAGGGCCTCGGCGTGCAGCTGGGCGGCAAGCGGGCGTAGCGGCTCCATCGCGGGGTTCACCTCCGCCAGGGTCAGTTCCCGCTCGACCACGGTCAGGTCGGCGCCCCAGAGGTCGCCGAGCATCCGGCGCAGGTACGGCGTGGAGTGGTCCCAGCCGTGCTTGGGCATGCCCGGGGCGTATCCGCCGCCGCGGACCGTGGCCAGCACCACCGGCTTTCCTCGCAGCAGCGGCTCGGGTGCGCGCACCCGCGGATCGGTCATGATCAGGTCGAACCAGACCTTGACGTGCTGCGAAACGCCCCAGTTGTAGAGCGGCACGGCCAGCAACACGGCGTCGGCGCTGACCAGCTCATCGGTCAGCGTGGTGGCCAGCTTGAGGGCGGCGGTCTGCTCGGCCGTTCGGTCCTCGGCCTGCACGTAGCCGGCACTGACCGCGTGTCCCCACGCGTCGGCGGGTAGCACCTCGACGCCGATGTGCCGGCGCTCGACCGTCTCGCCCGGGTGGGCCGCCAGCCACTCCTGCTCGACGATGTCGGCGATCTCGCGGCTCGCGGAGCCTTCGGCCCGGATGCTGGCGTCCAGCCGGAAAAGCGTCACGGTGGCCATCCTTCGCTCGTGTGACTTCACGCTTGAAGTCACCGTAAGCTTACTTCAAGAATGAAGTCAACGTTGAAGTGATCTACGTCAAAGGCATGCCGTGGGCCGGTAGGCTGTACGCCGTGGAGGGCCAGACCGAACCGCGATGGCTGTCGCCAGACGAGCGCGACGCCTGGCTCGCCCTGTCCTGGCTCATGATCAAACTGCCGGGCGCGTTCGACGCCCAGTTGCAGCGCGACAGCGGCATCTCGTTCTTCGAATACCTGGTCCTCGGTGGGCTGTCGATGTCGCCCGACCGGCGGATGCGGATGAGCGACCTGGCCCAGTTCACCAACGCCTCGCTCTCCCGGCTGTCAAACGTGGTCAAGCGCCTGGAGGAGCGCGGTTGGATCTCCCGCGAGCCCTCCGCCGAGAACGGCCGCTTCGTCGAGGCGACCCTCACCGAGGCCGGCTGGGCCGTCGTCGTGCAGGCCGCGCCCGGGCACGTCGAAGCGGTCCGGCGAGCCGTGTTCGACGCGATCCGCCCCGAACAAGTAGCCGAGCTGCGCGACATCGGCCGCCAGATCGCCGAACAGGTCGATCCGCAGCGCTCCTGGCCACCGCCCGTCCGGGAGACCGCGCAATAGGCACGACGAGCGGTTAGCGCTGAGATGCCCGGGTAGTCAACCCTCGTGCAGTGAGGGGGACCACGGCCATGGCATTGCGAACACTCGGGGTAGCCGCCGCTCTCGTGGCCGCGCTCGGCGCCGGTCCTGCCGTGGCCGGGGCGGCAAGCTCACCCACCGCGGCGCCGTCCGCGCAGGACGTCGCCTATCTCCAGGCCGCACATCAGTTCAACCTGTTGGAGATCGCCACCGGCCAACAGGCTCAGCAGAAGGGGCAGAGCCAGCAGGTCAAGGACCTCGGTGGGCGGCTCGTCACCGACAACACCCGGCTGGACCAGTCCCTCCAGAAAACCGCATCGTCAGTCGGCGTGGCGCTGGGCCCGGCGGACGCCGCACGCCAGGCGACGACGCGGCTGGACAAGGTGCCGGACAGCCAATATGACCGGGTCTGGATTCCGGTGCAGCAGGCGGCCAACACGGCGGCAACGGCAAACTGCCAGCGCGAGACCACCAAGGGCTCGGACGCCGCGGTCAAGCAGGATGCCGCCGCGGCCGCTCCGGTCATCGAGGAGCACCAGAGCCTGCTCAATCAGGCGACGAGTCAGCTCTAGCGGATCCGATCACGGACGGGTGAGACCAGCGACGCCGTCCGCGTCGGCGATGACCGAGCGGGCGACGTCGCCGAGCCTACGGTTGTTGCTCCGCGCGTACCCACGGATGAGCTCGAACGCCTCATCGACGCTGACGCCGCGGTGTTGCGCCACCGCTCCCTTGGCCTGCTCGATGACGACCCGGCTGTTGAGCGCGCCCTGAAGCTGTTCGGCCAGCACCTGCCCCTGCCGGACGGTGCGTTCCTGCACGAGGGCGATCGACGCCAGGTCGGCCAACGCCTGCACCAGCGGCACGTCTTCGGGATCGAGGCTCTGGCTGGCCGTGGTGCCGAAGACGTTGAGGGCGCCGATCGTCTGCGCGCGCAGCCGCAGCGGGAATGCGTGCACGGACCGGAACCCAGCGGCGGTGGCGTGCGGCGCGAACAGCGGCCAGCGTCCGCCGTCCTTCCGCAAATCAGTGTTGATCACCGCCGTGCCGGTGCGGAACGCGTCGAGGCAGGGTCCCTCGTCGTTCTGGAGCTGGAACAGCTCCAACATTCGGGCATCCTCGCGCGAGGCCGCCATGAAGTGCAGGTGACCGTTTCGGTCGGCGAGAACCAGCCCGACGACGCCGGCCGACGCGATCTCCGCGGTGCGCATGGTGAGCACGTGCAGGAAGTCGACCAGGTCGAACTCGTCGACGAGGGTGTCGGAGACCTCGACGAACACCTCGGCCAGGCGCTGCGCGGAAAGGGTAGTCACGGCAACCTCCGTTCCCTATCGAACCGCAATGCGCGGCCGACCACATCCCGAGCGACGTCCGCGAGCGTGCGGTCATTCGCGTACGCGTGGGCGCGGAGCCGCAGGAGCGCTTCCGCGAGCGTGACACCGAGCTGCACCATCACCATCCCCTGGGCCTGGAAGACCTCGGCGCGGTAGCCCGGACTCTCGTCGAAGCCGTCCGGCACCTCGTCGACCGGCGCTTCGTGCTGCCCGTCGAGAATGGCGGTGCGGGCGATGTCCGCGAACGTCAGCGACTGGGCGACTTCCTCCTCGTTCATCGCCCCGGCCCGGCCGCGGAAGACGTCGAGCACGCCCACACTCGCGGAACCGGCCAGCAACGGAAACGCGAACACTGACCGCACGCCCTTCTCGCGCACCGCCGAACGGTAGATCGGCCAGCGGCCGGCGACATCGTCGGCCACATCGGCGACGAGAACCGGCCGGCCGGTCGCGAGGGCGTCCACACACGGACCCTCCCCGAGCGTGAACTGGAGCTCCTCCAAGACTTGGCAGGCCGGGTTGGACGCGATCGCGAATCCCCAGTCGCCGTCGCTGGTCACCACGCTGACACCGACGCCGGAGGCGGTGAGCGCCGTCGCCGTCGCACCGCAGATCCTGCGCAGCGCGTCCGCGACATTGCCCGGCCGGTCGAGCTGGCTGCCCTGTCGGGCGATCAACTCGTGAGCGTGGGCCCAGCGGCTGATCGATGCCATGGGTGGCCGCACCTTCTGTGAGTCGTCGGCACTGCCGAAGACCGGGGCAGCGATGTCTGGCTCACCCAACCGTACGCCGCAGGTATGCCTCAACGGCCGCACCGAGCTGTATTCCGGCCGTGGTGACAGCGTTATGGGCGGCTCCGGCGATCGTGAGTCGTTGCGCGTCCGGCATCAGCGCGGCGGCTTTGGCGAGCCACGCGTCCGGGGCGATCCGGTCGGCGCTGCCCCGCACCAGCAAGGTGGGCACATTGATCGCGCTCAACGCGTCGGTCATCGGATGGCCGACCGCATGCCGCAGCGTCGCCAGGATCCGGCGCACCCCGGCATCGCGGATGTCCGCAGCCAGGATCCGGGCCTGCCGTGGATCTTCACCGACGAGATCCAGCAGCAGCCGGCGGAGTTGACCCCGGACGCTCGCGGCCGTCGGGTCGGTGGTCGGCCCGACCAGGATCAGGCTCGTGACGAGGTCCGGCCGGCGGACGGTCAACTCCGCCGCGACCTGAGCACCGAACGAACAGCCGAGCACCGCGACCGGCGAGATGGCCATCTGGTCCACCAGGGCGGCGACGACCTGTGCGTGCTCACCGACGTCGAGAGCCGCGGCGGGCTTGTCCGACAGGCCGAAACCAAGGAGATCGGGGAGGAAGACCGGATGGCGCCGGATGGCGTACGCCGTGGGTATCAGGTGTCGGTGCGAGCAGGCCAGGCCATGCAGCATCACGACGGGAGTTGTCGCGTTGCCGTTGTGCCGTTGACGGACGTGCAGCCGTCGGGCTCCTACCCGCTCCCAACTGCTGCTGAAGCCGTCCCCATCGGCGGGCGCGGCGAGAGCCGCTTTGCGGCCGCTCCTCGTCGACATCAGTGATCCTGGCCGATTGCGATAACCGCACGCCACGAGGCCTCCGGGTAGTGCCCGGCGTCCGCTATCTCGGCGGTGTAGAAGGCGGGTGTCGCCGCCGCGTTCGCTTCGTGGTGGTGTGGCGGGATGGTCTTGTCGGTCTCCGCGGCCGGCAGGGTGGCCGCGCGTAACGCCGGAGTGAGCTGGGGCGGCAGGTCACGCAGGGCGGTGGCGTGGGCGCCGAGGGAGTAGTCCCCGTCGGGTGCGCCGGAATCGCCGTGACCGGGCAGGTCCGGTGCGATCACGGTGTGCGTCTGGGCCAGGGTGCTGATGAGGTGGCGCCAGGTGTGGCGGCTCCCGCCGAGGCCGTGAACGAGCAGCAGGGGCTCTCCCCTGCCGGCGAACGTATAGGCCAGCGTGCCGCTCACGCGTCGTTGTCGTCGAGGTGGCGGCGCAGCGTGGCCAACGCGCGGGTGATCAGGCGGGAGACGTGCATCTGGGAGATGCCCACCTGCTCGGCGATCTCGATCTGGCTGAGGTTGCCGTAGAACCGCAAGGTCAGGATCCGGCGTTCCCGGTCGTCGAGCCGTTGCAGCGCCGGGCCCAGGGCCAGGCGGTTCTCGGCGAGCTCGAAGTCGGGATCGACACCACCGACCACGTCTCCAAGCTCCATCACACCGCCGTCGACACCGACCGGTGTGGACAGTGAGGTGGCGCGATAGGCGCGGATCCCGTCGAGGCCCTCGAGGACGTCATCCTCGCTGACATCCAGATAGGCGGCGACTTCGGCCACGGTCGGCGAGCGATGCAGGGTGTGCGTCAGCGCCACGTCGGCCGTGGTGATCGCGATCCGCAGTTCCTGGAGCCGGCGCGGCACCCGCACCGCCCACGTGAGGTCACGGAAGTGGCGCTTGATCCCACCGACGATGGTCGGAATGGCGAACCCGGGGAAGTCGATGCCACGATCGGCCTCGAACCGGTCGATGGCCATCACCAGCCCCAGCGACGCGGTCTGCACCAGGTCGTCGGTCGGCTCGCCGCGGCCGGCGTAGCGATGGGCGAGGCGGCGGGCCAGCGGGAGCCACGCCTCGATCGCCCTCTCCCGCGCACGGGCGCGACCCGGGTGGTCGGTGGGCATGGTGGTCAGGACGGTAAGTAGTGCGGTCGCGGTCGACGCGTCATCGGCGTCTGTGCCGCGTCGCCGCGCGACGGTGGTGGTCATCGCTCTCCTCGGCGGGGTTCGATTCCAAGCCAGTCCACCCAGGGTCTGGAGGCGAACCCGCCGACTACGGCGGTGCTTGCGCTAAGGCAACCATAGCTCGGTCCCATCCATCGACCAGTCGCTGTATGGGTCGTGCGTCGAAATGTGCGTCGGGGGCGGTTCGACGTCTATTCTCCGAAGAGCTGCCCCAGACCCCGGCGGCGTGTCAGTCCGACGAACGCTGACCCGCCGAGGTGCGCGATGACCATCCAAGCCCTGCCGCCTGCCCGCATGACGACCATCGAGCGCCGGCGCCGCGGATACGCGCGCATGCTGTGCCGCTACCACGCCGCCCCGCTGCTCTGCCTGGCGTCAATGCTGCTCGACGACGTCGACGCCGCGAGCGACATCGTCGCGGCGACGTTCGCGGCCGCTTCCCGGCCCATCCACTACCCGCAAGCGTCGAGCAGGCACACCCGGGTGGGCCTGGCCCGGTCCGTCTACTGGCGCTGCATCGGCCGGTTGGCAGCCATCGAGCGGTTCGGCACCGCGCCGCCGCAGTCACCGCCCGACCCTGGTGGGAGCACATCGGAAGACGCTGAGCCCGACGTCAAGGTGCTCTCTTCGGTCCAGCGGTCGGTGCTGGCTTTGACAGTGTTCGGCGGCCACGACCCGCGGCAACTGGCCAACACCCTGCAGATCCCCAGACCGATTGTCATGCGCCAGCTAGGAGAGCTCATGTCGTTGTTCGACCGCGGCAACGGCACGGATGCGCTGGCTCCGCCGAGGCCGATCCTCACCCTCGTCCCGCCGGCCATCTGACAACGTGGCCCCGG
This sequence comes from Asanoa ferruginea, assembly GCF_003387075.1. Taxonomy (NCBI): domain Bacteria; kingdom Bacillati; phylum Actinomycetota; class Actinomycetes; order Micromonosporales; family Micromonosporaceae; genus Asanoa; species Asanoa ferruginea. The sequence goes on along the minus strand of NZ_QUMQ01000001.1, from coordinate 5,998,583 downwards.
CAAGATGGTGCCCCGGCCGTTGGCCGGGGCATCGATAGAACCGATCAGCGGGTGACGCTGCGCCGACCACGGCCGGCGAAGCCCACGACCAGCGCGACACCGACAGCCGCGAGCACGATCTGCAGAAGCAGCTCACGCCAGTCGATCCAGCCGTCCGTGTCGGCGAAGCCACCGGCCCGCGCGATCGCGGAACCGATCAGCGCCGCGACGACGCCGATAACCAGCGTCAGCCACAACGGGATGTTCTGGCGGCCGGGCACGACCAGACGCCCCAGCGCACCAATGATCAAACCGATAATCAGTGCGGTGATGATTCCACCTGCGGTCATGGCCGTTCCTCCTCGGGGGGTTCATTGTCACTGCGTGACGGCGGCCAAGTTCCCGCCGCCCACGGAACCCAAACCGCGATGGAACCTGCGGAGACGACGCCGCCGAGACGTTCGAGGCTCAATGACGAGCCGAACTCACGCAGCGGTCGCCTTCGACGAACCCGTCACCCGGGAAAGCATCGGCTGGAAGCTGGCCAACGCCTGCTCGGTCACGTTGAGTCGCACGGCGTAATCGACGACCCACATGACCTGCGCCCAGTCGCCGTGCCACCGGCGATTGCGGGCCTCGCACTCAATCTCGAAGTCGCTGGGCCGGTCGTGCGACGACGCCCCTGTCGACGCCGGCAACGTCAGGAGTCCTAGGTAGAGGCCGTCGGCGTCGATGACAGCCATCCCAGCGGAGACCGCTTCGTCGATCGCACGGCCTTCCGCCGGCGCGCGGGCCGGGAGAGCGGGCCACGCCGCCGGCAGGTCGTGCCTCATCTCGGCAATGCCCTCCGCCGAGGTCAGGCGGAGCAGCCGGACCGTTTCGGCGCCGGGGCGGCACAACGTGGTGGTCGACCTGGTCGGGAGTGCGTGCACAACCCGGACCAAGAAGTTGACCAAGGTGGCACCGGCGAACGCGACGCCGCCGAGATCGATGAAGAGCCGCTGTGGCGCGTATCGGCGGAGGTGTCCGACGGCATCGTTCAGGGCTTCGACGCAGTCACCGTCGATGTCGCCGTCCAGACGCAGGAAAGCCTCGACACCGTCGGTGCCCAGGCAGAGGGAGAAGAACTCGAAGTCGTGCCGCAAGATCGCCATGTGCCCTGCCCTCGCATTCGAGCATGCGTCTTCGATGCATGAATGAATGCCGGGGTCCGGGGCATTTGTAGATGCGTTGTTGCGAGCGTAAGACTCCGGCGGGGACCCCGCAACCAACGTCATCACCAGCCCAGCCGACCGGCAATCTCGGCAATCGGGCGCTACCACCCGAGCCGGCCGTTTGGCTTTGGTTGACGTGGGGCAACTGACCCTGTGCTGGCGCACGTCCTGGCCAGGATGAGCTGATGAAAGGGTCACCATGGACGGCATCGTGCTGCTGAAAGACGACCACAAGACGGTCAACGCCCTGTTCAAGGAGTTCGAGAAGACACACGAGTCGGCGGATCCGTCGACCAAGCGCGCGCTCGTCAACAAAATCATCAAGGAACTGGTGACGCACGCCTACATCGAAGAAACGATCTTCTACCCGGCCGCCCGCGCAGGTGCCCCCGACACCACCGACCATGTGCTGGAGTCGGTCGAAGAGCATCACGTGGTGGCCTGGCTGCTCTCCGAGCTGGGCAGCGCCGACCCCAGCGACGAGAGCTTCGACGCCAAGGTGACCGTGTTGATCGAGAATGTGCGGCATCACGTCGAGGAGGAAGAGAAGGACTGGTTCCCCGACGTGCGCAAGGCGCTCGGCCGCAACCGGCTGGTCGAGCTCGGTGAGCAGATGGCCGCGGCCAAGGCCAAGGCACCGAGCGACCCGCTCAAGCTGATGTCGGCAGCGAAGTGAGCCGACCGCGCGGACAAGCATGACGTAGACGGCGAGGTCATCCGCGTCGCCGACCGCGGCGCGGATCCTCCTGATCTAGATGGGTCACCGCTCGCGAGTCGGTGCCCGGAAGCCGACCAGCTTGTGGCTGCCGTCGCAGAAGGGCTTGCTGGCCGACTTGCCGCATCGGCACAGTGCCACGGTGCCGCGGCCCGGCTCGATCCGCTCGCCGTCCGGCGTGAGGATCGCGAAGTCACCGCGGATCAACAACGGACCGTCCTCGTACGGGGTGACCGTCGCACCCGGCTCACTCATCGCAGCGTCCGCAACGAGCTGTGCCCGGCGTGCCACGCGTCGAGCATGTGGTCGGATGCCGCCGCGTCGACCGCCAGACAGCACGCGGCTCCGAACAGCACCTCCGCGGCGGCCGCCTTCTGGTCCGCCGCGGAGGAGACGTAGCCACCGCACAGGTCGACGGCCGCGATCTGTTCGTGCACGGCGTCGGCCTCGACATGCTCGTCGAAGAAGCGGGTCGCCGTGCGGTCGCCGCCGAGCCGGCGCAGCCCGTCGCCGTAGCGCCGATTCGGGATCGACGAGGTCATCTCGAACGCGGCCAGGTGGCCCACGAGCGCTCCCCGCAGCCGCCGGTGTAAACCGAAGAGTGAGATCACGTTGCTGGTCGAAAGCGTCACCGCCGGAACGGCGTTGACATGCGCGCCATACGTGCTGTCGACGCCGACACTGTCCATCATGGAGCGGAAGAGTTCGGCGTGCATCCGCTCCGGCCGGCCGCCGCCGTACTCGTCGACCTGGATCTCGACCAATGCCGCCTTCGCGCGCCCGGTCAGCCGTGGGATCCCCCACGTGTGTGGGTCGGCTTCCTTGAGGTGGTAGACCGAGCGGTGGATGACGAACTCGAGGAACTGGTCGCGGGTGGCGCGACGTTGCAGGAACCCGGACGCGGTCGCGCTCGGAACCCGGTCGTCGGCGCCCACCAGTGCGGCAAGGGCCTGCGGCACCTCGGTCACCGGCTCGTGCTCGGGGATCCGGTCGCGCAGGTCGGCCTCGAAGCGCTTCTCGAGACCGGCCCGCAGGGCCAGGAGCGACGGGTTCCATTCCCAGGCCTCGTCGACCTCGTCCCAGCCTTGATAGTGCAGTTCGTAGCAGACGAACAGCGCCAACTGCAGGTCTTCCTCGTCTGCGGTCTGGACGATCGGCACGACGTGCGGCGGCCGGCGCAAGCTGTCGATCAGCATCGCCGACACCGGTCCGCGGGGTTCTGGCAGCCTCATGTTTGTGGGTTCCCGGAGCGATGGAGATCAAACACCAGCGGTCCGCCAGCGTGGCTGCTGAGACAGCCGAGTGCGAAGGAGTCCAATGGGGCTTGCCATCAGGAGACCGACGCGGGGAATCGTTCCCATACGCGGTGCGCCGCGAGCAGCCGCGTGACGGCCGCGAAGGCCTCCGTGCCGGAGTCGGCGATGGTAACCCCGGGTGTGCCGGCCACGCCGGCCTGTTCGACGACGCTGCCGCCCGCGTCCCATGCACCGATCGCCTTGGCGTGCCGCCAGCATTCGTCGACCAGCAGGAGGATTCGCGGATCCACAGTGGCGGCCTTGTCGGCACCGGAGACGTCGGGGGCCGGCGCCGGCGCGGCGGCGAGCAGGATCGCGTCGTACTCGATCGACCGGGCGGTCGCGAACGTGCGTTGCACGGCCAGGTCACCCACCGTGCCGCCGTGCGGCGCGATGAGCAGCGGCAGCATGCCGGCGGCGAACACCTCGGCGCGCACCTGACCGACAGCGGCAAGGTCGGCGTCCGGGCCGACGACGATTCCGATGACGCGCCCGTCTCCCGGCCACTCCTGACCGATCTGGGACAGGGCAGCGCTGGGTGTGGCGTCGGCCAACTGAACGGTCGGCTCTGGCGCGGGCAGGCCCAGGCCGGTGGCGACCCGCGCGCACAGCGTGGGGTCGATGTTGGCCAGAGCTCGCAGCTGACGCTCCTTGAGCGGTTGTTCGTAGCACTTGGCCAGCTCGAAGGTGTATGCCGCGACGATGTGGTCCTGCTCGACCGGCGACATGCTCAGCCAGAACAGGCGCGCCTGACTGTAGTGGTCGTCGAAGGACGCCGGGTTGGCGCGCACCTTGGCCGCCTCGGCGACCCTGACCGGCACGTCGAGGAACGCGTTCTCCGCGTCGCCGGCCGGGAAGGGATTGCCGCCGTCGAGCGAGTTGGGCCGGTATGGCGCGGCACCCGCGTGCACGGCGTGCTGATGGAAGCCGTCGCGGAGCATGTCATTGACCGCGGCGTGCGGGCAGTTGATCGGGATCTGCGAGAAGTTGGGGCCACCCAGTCGGGTCAGTTGCGTGTCGACGTACGAGAAAAGCCTGCCTTGCAGCAGCGGATCGTTGGTCACGTCGATCCCGGGAGGCAGGTGGCCGACGTGGAAAGCGACCTGCTCGGTCTCCGCGAAGAAGTTCGTCGGCGTCCGGTTCAGAACCAGTTTCCCGATCGCCTGCACAGGCGCGAGTTCCTCGGGTACGAACTTGGTCGGGTCGAGCAGGTCGATGCCGTCGAAGGTCTCCTCCTCGGTGTCGGGGAAGACCTGGATGCCCAACTCCCATTCGGGGAAGGCGCCGGCCTCGATCGCGTCATAGAGGTCGCGCCGGTGGAAGTCTGGATCGATGCCGCTGGCGAGTTGCGCCTCCTCCCACACGAGCGAGTGCACGCCGAGCTTGGGCTTCCAGTGGAACTTGGCCAGCACCGTCTCCCCCGCCGCGTTGGCGAGCCGGAAGGTGTGCACCCCAAAACCCTCCATCGTGCGGTACGACCTGGGAATGCCGCGGTCGGACATGTTCCACATGGTGTGGTGCTGCGCCTCGGTGTGCAGCGACACGAAGTCCCAGAACGTGTCGTGCGCGCTCTGCGCCTGCGGGATCTCCCGGTCCGGATGCGGTTTGGCGGCGTGGATGATGTCCGGGAACTTGATGGCGTCCTGGATGAAGAAGACCGGAATGTTGTTGCCGACCAGGTCGAACGTGCCCTCGTCGGTGTAGAACTTCGTCGCGAAGCCGCGGGTGTCGCGGACGGTGTCGGCCGAGCCGCGCGAGCCCAGAACCGTCGAGAACCGCACGAAGACCGGCGTCTCCTTACCCTTCGCGAGGAAGCCGGCCCGGGTCATGCCGTCGGCGGTTCCATACCCGGTGAAGAAGCCGTGCGCCCCCGTGCCACGCGCGTGCACGACGCGCTCCGGGATCCGCTCATGATCGAAATGGGTGATCTTCTCGCGGAGGTGGTGATCCTGAAGCAGCGTCGGGCCGCGCGGTCCGGCCTTCAGCGAATGATCGGTGTCCCGCAGCCGCGCCCCCTGCGACGTCGTCAGGAACGCACCCTGCTGTCCGTTCGCGGTCGACGCGGCGCCGGTCTCCGCGCCGGTGGCGGTCCGCGTCTCCGGTGTGCCCTGCTCCGATTTCGGCGGGAGCGGATCGCGCGGTGACGTCGGCTCGTCGATCGTCGGCGGAGCGCTGCCCGGCCGGCCGGGGACATCCGGCGTCACGACCGCGGCAACCTTCGCCGCTGCTGACTTGACGGCGCTCTTGGCCGACTTGCGGGGCTTCCTGGCATTCATCGGGCGGAGTTCCTCCATCGCGGATGAGACTGCTGACAACGGGTCGGAGGACGTGATGCCACCGCACCACGCCCCTCCATGGACCTAGCGGCGAACTTCGTCGCGCGCTTCCTCGGCCCGAACCCTGACGTCGCTCGCGGCCGAACGGCCTTCGTCCTTGACGGTGGCCGTCGCGTCCTGGGCTGTTGACCGCACCGAGTCGACCGCGTCGTGGGCCGGCCCCTCGAGGTTGGTCTTCGCCTCGTCGACGAGATCCTTCGCCTCCGCCTTCAACGTGTCGGCGTGGTCGGCGACCTTGTCCTTCAGGGCACCGGCCGCCCGTTGCTCCCGCTCGCTGGCCGGCAACATCGACGACACGAGCCAGCCGAGACCGAACGCGACGATGCCGGCGGCCAGCGGGTTGCCCTGCGCCTTGCGGCGGATCGCCGCGGGGGCGTCGTGCACCGCGTCCGTGACGGTGGATGCGGCGCTGCCACCACGATCGGCGACATCGCTCGCCGTACCCATGACGGAGTGACGGACGTTGCGGAGCGCGTCGCCGGCCCGCCGCTTCCGGTCATTGACCATGCGACGCGGGCTCGCCTTGTAGGCCAGGGCGTCGACGTCCTCGCTGAGGCTGGAGCGAGTCTGTTCGATCTCGCGCCGGATCTGATCCGGATCGGTGCTCATCAGTAGCCTCCTGTGTCCGGCTTGAGGGCCGGGGGAATGTCTTTGACGGTCTCCGCGGTGCGGGAAAGTCCCCGCACCTCGCGCAGCTGGCCGCGGGCGACCACGAACATGGCAACGGCGACAACTGCCCACAGGACAGCCACGATCAGCGCGGCCCAGCCTTGGTCCATGACGTTGGACAACCCCCACCACAGTGCGATGGACGAGAACAGCAGGACCATGTAGCCGGCGAAGCCAGCGCCGCCGAACATTCCGGCGGCCTTGCCGGCCTTCTTCGCTTCGTCGCGTAGTTCGGCCTTGGCCAGCTCGACCTCTTGGCGGACGAGCGTGGACATGTCGCGGGTGACCTCGCCCATGAGGTCGCCGAACGAACGGTCCGCGGGTGTGCTGGATTCGGTGGTGGTCACGCCCGGGTCCCGGCACCCATGGCCGGGGCGTAACCGCCGTTGTCGGGCGCATCGGCCGTGACGCCGCGGGTCAGCCGGCCGGCGAGCACGCCGAGGACGGCGGCGCCGGCGAGGAAGGCACCGGGGTGCCGGCGGGCGAACTGCTTGACCTCGTCGACGACCTGACCCGGCTCGCGGGCCTCGATCCAGTCAGCGACATCGGAGATGCGGCCGGATGCCTGGCGGGCCAACTCGCTGGCCGGACCGTCCTGGCCGCCCTTGTCCGCCATCGACCTGATCTCGTCGCCGAGCGAACGGATGCCACCGGCGGCCCGCTTCTGCTGTGCGCCGGCCTGGTCGCGTAGCTGTGCGCGGGTCGTCCCGTAGAGGTCCCGGGCCTGACGGGCGGTCTCGTGTGCGACCTGGCCTACCTGGTCCTTGGCGGTCGAGACGACATCGCCGCCCGCGGCGGCCGCTACGCGACCGACGTCCGCGGCTTCGGACCTCGCCTTGTCGGTCGTTGATTGCTGGCCGTCGGACGGCGGCCAGGAGTTGACGGTGCCCGTCATCGCGGACCCTTCTTTGACGTGGAGCACCCTCGCTAACGGTGCCGATGGGAAGAGCGGTACCCGAGGGGCGGCAGGTCATGCGAGTCCGAAGAAGATAATTGCCGACAGACAACTTTGGTGCCGGATACCGCCGGGCGGCTACCCGTCGGACGGGTGGAGGTGGTCGCGCAGCGTGGCGAGGGCCCGGGCGATCAGGCGGGAGACGTGCATCTGCGAAATGCCGATCTCCTCGGCGATCTGCGTCTGGGTGCGGCTGCCGTAGAACCGCAGGATCAGGATCCGGCGGTCCCGGTCATCGAGCAGCCCGAACGCCGGCCACAGGACCAGGCGGTTCAGGATGTGCTCGAGGGAAGGATCGACCGCGCCGAGCAGGTCACCGAGCTCGGTGGCGTCGCTGCCGTCACCGACCGGCGTGGACAGTGACACCGCCCGGTAGGCGCGGATGCCGTCGAGCCCGTCGAGGACGCTTTCCTCACCCAGGCCGAGGTAACCGGCGATGTCGGCCACGGTCGGCGAGCGACCGAGCGTCTGGGTCAGGGTGGCGTCGGCCTTGGTGATCGCCAAGCGCAGCTCCTGGAGCCGCCGCGGCACCCGGACCGACCAGGTCCGGTCACGGAAATGGCGCTTGAGCTCACCGACGATGGTCGGGATCGCGAAGCCGGGAAAGTCTGTGCCGCGTTCGGCATCGAAGCGGTCGACGGCCTTCACCAGCCCGAGCGACGCGGTCTGGACGAGGTCGTCGGCGGGTTCGCCGCGACCCGTGTAGCGCTTGGCGAGGTGGCGCGCCAGCGGAAGCCAGGCCTCGATCGCCCGCTCCCGCGCTCTGGCCCGGCCCGGATGGTCGGCCGGCATGGCGGTCAGGGTGGCGAGAAGCGCGGTCGCCGTCGACGCGTGACCGGCGTCAGCGACCAGATCGGCAGCGGTGATGGCCATCGTTCTCCTGAGCCCGGTGCGACGGGGGAGCCAGTCCACCCGGGGTCCGGAGGCGAACGCGCCAAAGAGCATTAGTTGTTCCGGGGCAACCATAGCCGAACGGCCAGCCGATAGCTACCCGAAACTATGAGGCGCGGCTGACAGCGCCTCCGCGCCGCCGTGGCGCGTGCAGCCGCCGGCCCGCGGCCGCACCCGCGACCAGCGCCACGGCGGCGGCCGAGGCCGCGACGGGCCTGAGCCACTGCCGGCCCCACGACGCGGTGGTCGCCGCCTGTCCGGGCAGCGGTGCGAAGACGTTGCCGGTGTGCGCGGCGACCGGTTCGCGGGACAGTCCGCCCCGGCGCATGAGCGGGCCGACCAACGCGTCGTAGACCGCCGGCATCGTGGAGAACCCCACCCGGATCAACGGATTCGCCCAGCCGACCGAAACCGAGCGCCGAGGATGATCAGCCACCTTGAGGATGGCGGCGGCGACCTTCTCGGGGCGGTCGACCGGCGGCGGCGGCCGGCCGACCCGGCCGGCATAGTTGGCGGCGGTGCGATAGATCGGAGTGTTGACGCCACCGGGATCGACCAGGCACACCTCGATCGCCGGGGCGTCCCGGGTCTCCTGCCGGAGCACCCGTGCGAGGCCGCGCAGGCCCCATTTGCTGGTGATGTACGCGCTCATATAAGGCGCGGTGATGCTGCCGAGCAACGAACCACCCAGGACCAGCACGCCGGAGTCCTGCGCCCGGAAACGGGCCAGCGCCACGCGCGCCACCGCCGCCGAACCGAGCAGGTCGGTCCGCACGACACGGTCGAAGACGTCGGCGGGGACGTCTTCGAAACGCCCGTAGGCCATGACGGCCGCGGTGTGCACCCAGACGTCGATCCGGCCGAACGCGCCGACGGCCAGACCGCCGAGATCACGGACCGCCCTCGCGTCGTTGACGTCGACGGCTTCCACGATGACCCGCGCGCCGCGCGCCGCGCACTCGGCGGCGACCGTCTGCAAGGCGGAGTCCGACCGCGCGGCCAGGACCAGATGATCGCCACGGTCGGCGAACGCCAACGCGGTGGCACGGCCGATCCCGCTCGAGGCTCCGGTCACCACGACGACGCGGGAGTGCTGTGTGCGGGTTCCCATGCAAGAGGGGCTACCCGTGTCGCCGGATGTTACCCATTTCGGCGCAGCCCAGGGAGGTTTGACCGTTACGGGCGGAGATGGAGGGGCTGGCCGGGATTAGCCGCGCCGCCGATGGGCACCCTTTTCCTGGGACGCGGCCGGCAAGGGTCGCCGTGACGACGGGAGGCGCGCCCGTGAAGGCGCTGACGTGGCAGGGCACGGAGAAGGTCTCGGTCGAGTCGGCTCCGGACCCGCGGATCCAGGAGCCGACCGACGCGATCGTACGCATCACGTCGACCGCCATCTGCGGCTCGGACCTGCACCTCTACGACGTCCTCGGGATGTATCTCGACCCCGGTGACATCCTCGGCCACGAACCGATGGGCATCGTCGAGGAGGTCGGCCCAGAGGTCACCCACATCGCGCCCGGCGATCGGGTGGTGGTGCCGTTCAACATCTCCTGTGGCCACTGCTGGATGTGCGAACGGGGCTATTTCGCGCAGTGCGAGACGACCCAGGTCCGCGACGAGGGCAAGGGCGCGGCGCTGTTCGGCTACACCAAGCTCTACGGCCACGTCCCCGGCGCCCAGGCGGAGTATCTGCGGGTGCCACAGGCCCAGTTCGGACCCATCAAGGTTCCGGCCGAACACCCCGACGAGCGGTTCCTCTTCCTCTCCGACGTGCTCACCACCTCGTGGCAGGCGTTCCGTTTCACCGACGTCCCGCCCGGCGGCACCTGCGCCGTCATCGGCCTCGGTCCGATCGGACAGCTGACCGCCCGCGTCGCCCGCCACCTCGGTGCCGAGCGGGTCATCGCCGTCGACAACGTCCCGGAACGGCTCGAGATGGCACGCCGGCACGACATCGAGGTGATCGACACCAGAGCCGTCGACGACGTACCCGATGCGATCATGAATTTCACCGACGGGCGCGGTGCGGACGGCGTCGTCGACGCCGTCGGCATGGAGGCACACGGCTCACCCCTCCAGCACCTGGCGCAACGCGCCGCCGGCAAGCTGCCCGACAGCGTGGCCCGCGCCGCCATCGAGAGGTTCGGCGTCGACCGCATGGCGGCACTCAACACGGCCTTCGACAGCGTCCGCCGGGGCGGCACCGTCTCGATCATCGGCGTGTATGGCGGCCAGGCCAACCCGCTGCCCATGATGGACCTGTTCGACAAGGGCGTGACCCTCCGGATGGGCCAGGCGCACGTCAAACGCTGGGTCGACGAGATCATGCCCGCCCTGACCGGCGACGACGACCCGTTGGGCACCGAGGACCTCACCACCCACCAGCTCCCGCTGACCGAGGGCCCGCACGGCTACGAGATCTTCAAGGAGAAGCAGGACGGCTGCGTCAAGGTCGTCCTCAAACCGTGAGCCTGCCGTTCCTATCGGTAGACGAGGCCCGCGCCGACCTCGATGACCTGGCCGGTCATCCCACCGGCGCCGGCGGAGATCAGGAAGCGCACGGCGGCGACGAGGTCGTCAGGCACCAGCCGCCGCGGGATCGCCTGCGCCGCCTCGGTGATCGCGTCGATGTCGACGTCGGTCTCGCCACGGGTCACCGCCAGTTCGGCCTCACTCTCGGTCTTGATGGCGCCGGGCGACACGGCGTTGACGGTGATCCCGTCGGGACCCAACGTCCGCGCCAACGACCTGGTCAGTCCGACCAGGGCGGCTTTGCTCGACACGTACGACGGTCCCGATGGCCCGCCGAGCCGCACGGTCGCCGACGTGACGTTGACGATCCGGCCCCAGCCCCGCTCCCGCATGCCCGGCGCGAAAGCCTGTGCGAGCAGCATCGGCGCGGTCACGTTGACCGCGAAGGTCGCCTGCCACTCGTGCAGGGAAAGCCCGTCCAGGCGTACGTCGGAAGCGCGCGCGGCGTTGTTGACGAGGATGTCGGCCGCTCCCGCCCGTTCGCCGAGCGCGACGACGTCGGCCGCGTCGGACAGGTCGGCCTCCAGCACCTCGACCTTGGCCCCCGCGGCCCGGCAGCGGGCGGCGACCGCGGCGATCTCGTCCGGTGCGGCGAGGTGGTGCAGCAGCAGTTCGGTGTCGTCCGCGGCCAGGCCCACCGCGATGGCCGCGCCGATGCCGCGCCGGGCACCGGTGATCAGGATGCGTTTCGGCACGGTGCTCCCCCGCCTACGGTGTGATGAGCGTCTTGATGGTCTTACCCGACCGGACCAGCGTCAACGCCGCCTCGATGTCGTCGAGCCCGAAGGCGTCGGTCACCAGCGGGGCGAACCGGTCCGCGTGCCTGCGGATCGTCGCGATCGCCGGCGGGAAGCTGTGCAGGATCGCCATCGAGCCGACGATCGTGAGCTCGTCGGCGTAGACGCGGTAGGGCGAGATCGCCGCGGTCGCGAGCGGGTTTGCGACGCCGAAGACGAGCAGCGTGCCGGCCCGGTCGACGCAGGCCAGCGCCGCCTCGAAGGCGGCCGGGTTGCCGGTCGCCTCGATCACCCAACGCGCACGCAAGCCCTCGGCCGACCCGCACACCGCGGCGCCCGTCAACCGCGCGGCGAGTTCGCGGCGGGCCGGGTTGATGTCGACCACCGTGACCGGCCCGACGCCCTGGAGGTCGAGCAGGATCGCCAGCACCAGGCCCATCGTGCCGGCGCCGAAGATCACGGCCGGCTCGTCGGCCCGCGGGTTGAGCCGGCGCAGGCCGCGCACCGCGCACGCCACCGGCTCGGCCAGCGCCACCGCGTCGAGCGGGAAGTCGTCGCCGAGGCGGTGCAGGTTGGCGACCGGCACGGCGGTGAACTCAGCCCAGGCGCCTGGCCGCGTGGCGCCGATCGCACCCCACCGCTGGCACATGTTGCCCTGGCCGCGTCGGCAGGGGTCGCAGGCGCCGCAGTGCAGCGAGGGATCGACGGCGACCAGCTCGCCGACGGCGAACCCGGTCGCCGAACGGCCGACGGCGACGATCTCGCCCCACGGCTCGTGGCCCGGGACGAGCGGGAAGCGGTCGGTGCCCAGCTCGCCGTCGACCAGGTGCAGGTCGGTGCCGCAGATGCCGCAGGAGCGCACCTTGACGACCACACCGTCGGCGGCCGGGGACGGGTCGGCGACGGTCTCGACCGCCAGCCGACCGGGCGCGGTGACCAGGGCGGCGCGCATCAGTCGAAGACGATCAGGCCGCGGGTGGTGGTGCCGGAGCGCAGCGCGTCGTAGGCGGCGTCCATCTGCTCCGGACGCCACCGCTGCGAGACCATCGCGGCCAGATCGAGCCGGCCGGCGAGGTAGAGGTCGACGAGGTCGGGGAAGTCGACCGGCGGGTTCGAGGAGCCATATTTGGAGGCGATGATCCGGCGTTCGCCGTTGAGCAGGTGCCCGGGGTCGAAGGTGACCGTGGCGCCGTCGGGGTAGCCGGCGATCAGCACGCAGGTCCCCCGCGGCGCGAGCACGCCGACCGCGAGCGGAAACGCCGTGGCGGCACTGGTCGTCACGAACGCGTGGTCGACTCCCCCGCCGGTCAGGTCGCGAATCCGGTCGAGCGCGTCGGGCTCGCGCGCGTCGACGCAGTGAGTGGCGCCCATCCTGATCAGGGCGTCGAACTTGGTCGGCTCGACGTCGACGGCGACGATGGGAAAGGCCCCGGCGAGCGACCCGGCGTGCAGCGCGCTGATGCCGACGCCACCGCAGCCGACCACGGCCATGCTGTCGCCGGTGCGTACCCGTGCGGTGTTGCGGACCGCACCCACCCCGGTGGCCGCCGCACACCCGATCAGCGCGGCAAGATCAAGAGGCATGTCCTTGTTCACGGGTACGACGGCGCGTGCGCGGAGGACGGTGAACGGCGCGTTCGTGGCCGGTCCATAGTGGAACACTTCCCGGCCGCCGTGGTGGAACCGTGTCTCGCCGTCGGCCATCCGGCCCAGCGGCGGTTGACGCTGGCAGAGCGCGGGCAGGCCCTGGTGGCAGGTGCGGCACGCGTCGCAGCCGGGTGCCCACGACACGACGACGTGGTCTCCGGCGGCGACGGTGGTGACGCCCGGCCCGACCGACTCGACCACGCCGGCACCCTCGTCGCCCAGGATGATCGGCATCGGGATGGCGGCGTGCTCGCCGTCGATCGCGTAGAGGCAGCTATGGCACACGCCGGAGGCCGCCATCTTCACCCGCACCTCGCCCTCGCGCGGCTCGGCGACATCGACGTCAACCATCCGATGTGGAGTCCGGGCCCCGAACAACACGGGGGTGTTCACTCGCATCGCGCTTCCTCTCAGACAGCGGCCGGGCCGGCCAGGTGGATCTTGACCTCGTCGCCGGTCGTCGCCGCGCGCAGCGCGGCGACCGCCTCCGACAGCGGGTGGACGGCCGTGATCAGCCGCTCTACCGGCACTCCCCCGGCGATCAGCGACTCGGCGCGCGCGAAGTCGGCCGGCGTATACATCGCCGAGCCCGCGATCCGCACTTCCTGGTCCTGCACCGTCTCGATCGCGACCGTCAGCGGGCCGTGGCCGACGCCGACCACGACGACCGTGCCGCCCTTGACCGCCAGGTCGATGGCCGAGCCGAGCGAGCCGGCGCTGGCCACGCAGTCGAAGACCACGTCCGGACGGCCGTCGAGCGCGGCGCGGACGGCGTCCGGCACGGCATCGGGCGGCAGCGCGGCCGCCGCGCCGAGCGATAGGGCCAGCGCGCGCTTGCTCGCCACCGGATCGGTGACCACGACCTGCTCGGCCCCGGCGGCGCGGGCCGCCAGCAGCACCGACTGGCCGATCGAGCCGCCGCCGAGGACCGCGACGGTGGAGCCGGCCACGTCGCCGGCCGCGGCGACCGCGTGCACGGCCGTCGCGAGCGGTTCGATCATCGCGGCCGCCGCCAGCGAGACGCCGTCGGGCACCGGCGCGAGCGCGGCGGCCGGCACGACGAACGCCTCGGCGAAGGCACCCGGCGTGTGCGAGCCGACCCCGATCAGGGCGTCGCACAGGTTGGGCTTGCCGCGCTTGCAGTAGAAGCAGACCCCGCACGCGATCGCCGGCCGCAGGTAGACCCGCTCGCCGCTGTCGAGCACGCCGGAGGCCTCGTGGCCCGGTGCGATCGGATAGGGCAACCAGGGGTGTCCACGATGGAGGGTGTGCAGATCGGAGCCGCAGATGCCGGCGTACGCCGTGTGCACCAGCACCTCCCCCGGCCCGGCCGACGGCGTCGCGACCGTGCGGACCTCGACGGCCTCGGGTCCCGTGATCCACACCTGATGCATCGTCATCCCTCCGGAAAGGCGTAGCCGGGCAGGCCGGTGCGGCCGACGTCGAGCAGGTGCACCGCGCCACCCGGGCCGCCGGGGTCCGCGGCGGTGGTGACGGCCAGCACGTCGAGCCCGGCCGAGACGAACGCGCACGACGTCACGTTGCGTTCGGGCAGTGCGATCCGGTCGATCGGGTTGCCGGACGCGTCGAGGTGCAGCACGCAGTGCCCGCCCCAGACCGCGAGCCACAGGTCGCCCGTGCTGTCCACGGCCAGGCCGTCGGGAATGCCATCCACCTCGCGGTCCAGCGTGAGCAGGACCGTTGGTTGCCCGAACGGGTCGAAGGGGCCGCAGGACAGCGTTCCCGCACCGCTGTCGACGAAGTAGAACAGCGAGCCCGACGCGTTCCAGGCCAGCCCGTTGCCGTGCGTGACCCCGGTCCAGTGCCGCCGGACGTCACCGCCGGCCCCAAAAGACCAGAGCGCCGCCGCTGCCGGCTGTGAGCGATCGACCGTGCCGGCCCAGAGCCGCCCGTCGGGACCAACCTTGGCGTCGTTGAGCACGGCGCCGGGCGGGACCTGCGCCACCACGGTGGCCGTACCCGTGAAAGGGCCGTCCGGGACGCGCCAGAGCTCGCGGCCGACGGCCAGGAGCAGGTCGCCGCCAGCGCCTTCGGCGACCGCCGAGACCAGACCGTCGGTGACCGACCACGACTCGTGCCGGCCGTCGCGCAGGGCGTGCAGGTCCCCTCGGCCGGCGTCGACCCAGCGGATGCCCCGCTGCGAGTCGAGCCAGAGCGGGCTCTCGGCCAGGTCGCAGCCGGCGTCGACGACCTCGATGGTCGCGACCGATCGGGACGGCACGTTCACGGCAGCTCCGGTGGCAGGCAGACGATCGCCTCGGCGTTCCCCGTAAACGTCAGCGGGCCGGCCGACGCGGGGACGACCAGCGTGTCGCCCCGGGCGATCGGCATCGGCTCGGCTCCGGCAACGATGGCTCCGGCGCCGCCCGTCACGACGACGACCGCGAAGCTGGCGACCGGCAACGTCACGTCACCGCGCACCTGCCAGGCCCGAAAGAAGCTGTCGGCGTCGAACAAGCTGCGCAGGCCCGGCCCGAGCGACCGGGCGGCCGGCATGAGGGCGTCCAGGCGGTCGGCGTAGCCGTCAAGGTCGAAGCAGGACAGCGCGAGGTCCCAGCCGAGCCCGAGAGTGGCCGCGTCGGCGTCGACGCCGAACGCGGAATAGTCGGCGAGCACCGAGAACGAGGTCGGCTCCTGGAGTTCGACCACGAAGACGCCGGGGCCGATCGCGTGCGGCAGGCCCGCGGGCACGTAGAACACCTGGCCCGGCGCGACCGTCAGCGCGTTCATCGCGGCGATCATCGCGGCGGTGTCCTGATCCTCGATCCAGCGCGACAGATCGCCGCGGTCGACGGCGTCGCGCATGCCGAGCCAGACCTGCGCGCCGGGTGCGGCGTCCACGACGATCCAGCCCTCGGTCTTGCCGAACAGGCTGCCGAGGTGCCGCTGGGCGAAGTCGCGGGTCGGGTGGCAGTGCACCGGGAGCCGGACGCCCGCGTCGAGGAGCTTGACGAGCAGGGCCGGGTCGCCGCCGTAGGCGGCCGCCAGTCGCGGGCCGAGCCAACCTTCGGGGTCGGCCGCGACCAGGTCGGCGAGCGAGCCTTCGTCGGTCCGCGAGACGCCGGTGTCGGGCGGGAAGCCGGCGGGCAGAATCGCGGCCGGCAGCCGGGAGAGCGACGCCACCCAGTCTTCGGGGCCGGGTGCCGGCGGAACGCCGCGGAACGCGCTGATCCGCGCGCCGCCGTCGTAGTAGACCGGGACACGGTTGTCGTAAACCCGCAGCGGCGCGGTCATGTGTCGCCTCCGTCGAGGGGATAGAGCGGCCGGGGCGCGTGGGCGAAGGTGAGGTAGTCGAAACGGGGGGTGCTGGCCCCGGGCAGGTCGAGCAGCACGGCGCGGCGGTAGAGCCCCCGGAAACCCGCGCGGTACATGGTCGCGGAGCGCACGACGACCACGTCGGCGTCGGCCGGCTCGAGGCCGACGTGGCGATAGCCGGCCGGGTCGAAGGTGGGTGCCGGCCGCTCGGTGACGAGTACGGTCAGGCCGGTGCCCGTATCGACGGTGGCCCAGCGGCCCATCGCGATCGGCTGCCCGGTCATCGAGTCGCCGGTGAGCACGACCGGGCTGTCACCGGTGCGCGTGACGACTCCGCTCAGGCGAGCGGACGCCGACCAGCGCGGGTCCAGGGTCGCGCCGACGCTGGTCACGACCCGGCCGCCGGCGCCGCTGGCGAAGCAGGCCGCGACGGCCGGCGCGTCGACGACCGTCGCCAGGCTGCGCAGCCGGCTCGCCAGCAGTGCCGCCACGACCGTCGCGCTGTCGGCGGTCGCGCCGGAGGTCGGCGAGTCGGCGGACTGCACGAGCAGCACCGGGCCGCCGCCCGGCTCGATGCCGGCAATCGCGTCGGGCACCGGAACGGGGTCGACGGCGAACTCCGCCCGGACCGCCCACGCCTCGCCGACCAGCCGGTCCGCGAGTGCGGCCGCCGCGGCTGGGGCGCCCGCGTGGGTGACCGTCACACCGAATCCGAGTTCGGGTACGTCGAGCCAGGGCTGGACCGGGAACAGCGACACGTCGAGGATCGGCCCGGCGGTCGCCGCGTCCGCGAGTGCCCGCAAGCGCCGCATCGGCTGGTCGGCGATCGCCATCGACTCGGCCGGCACGAGCATGGGCCGCTTCGCGAGCACGGTCCCGATGCGCTCACCGCCGCGCAGCAGGCGCAGGGCGAGGTCCGCGCCGCGCCGGCCCGTGTCGCCCTGGTCGACATGGGGGTAGGTGTGGAACCCGATCAGCGCGTCGGCGGCGGCCACGACGCGCGCGGTGACGTTGGCGTGCAGGTCGTGTGTGACCACGACCGGCACGCCGGGCGGCAGCGCGGCCCGGGCCGCCTCGACCAGGTGGGCGTCGGCGTCGAACTCGCCGGCGGCGGTGAGCGCGCCGTGCAGGCACAGCACGAGCGCGTCGACGGGGCCGGCGGCGACGAGGTTGTCGACCAGCAGCGCGCGCAGGTGCCGGAGCGCGGCTTCCTCGAGCACGCCGCCCGACATCGCCCACGCGCGCACGATGGCGACGCCCTCGACGCCCTCCTCCGCGAGGCGGGCGAGGGCGCCGGCGATCTCGGTGTTGGTGCCCTCGCTGCGCCCGGCCGCCGCGGCGCCGACCCAGAGGCCCTGCGAGGTGAAGTCGTCCATGGCGGACGGTTGTGGGGAGAACGTGTTGGTCTCCTGGATGATGCTCGCCACCGCGACCCGCAGCGTCATGGCATCACCCAGCCGCCGTCGACCACCAGCACCTGGCCGGTGACGAACGCGGCGTCGTCGCTGAGCAGGAAGCCGGTCGCCCCGGCCACGTCGTCGGGCTCGCCGCGCCGGCGCAGCGACTGGAGGCCGGCCATCATGGCTTCGATGTCGGCCGGGTCGCCGTAGACCGCCTCGGACGGGGTGCGGATGGCGCCGGGGGCGATCGCGTTGACGCGTACCCCTTCGGGACCGACCTCGCGGGCCAGCGAGCGGGTCAGGCCGATCAGGGCCGCCTTGGAGGTGACGTAGGCGAGGTTTCCGGTCCGGCCCAGCAAGGGCGTGACCGACGACATGACCACGACGGCACCGTGCCCGGTCGCGACCAGGTCGTCGTAGGCGGCCTGGACGCAGAGGAACGTGCCGGTGACGTTGACCGCCAGCGTGGCCGACCAGTCGGCGGCGGTCAGCGTGCGCCAGTCGCGCTGCCCGGCCACGGCGGTCGCCGCGTTGCAGACCAGCCCGGAGATCGGGCCGAGGCGCGCGCGGACCTCGCCGACACACGCCGCGACCGCGGCGGGGTCCGAGATGTCGGCCGCGACAGCGATCGCGGTGCCGCCGGTCGCCGTGATCCCGTCGGCGACCTCGGCGGCCTCATCCGCGTCTTCGGGCAGGTGGTGGACGGCGACGGCGGCACCGTCGG
Source organism: Asanoa ferruginea (assembly GCF_003387075.1). Lineage (NCBI taxonomy): Bacteria > Bacillati > Actinomycetota > Actinomycetes > Micromonosporales > Micromonosporaceae > Asanoa > Asanoa ferruginea. Next base: position 5,980,213 of record NZ_QUMQ01000001.1, on the reverse strand, counting down.
CGGCGAGCCGGGCGGCGATCCGCGGCCCGATCCCACCGGTGGCGCCGGTGACCAGGGCGACCCGGCCCGACAGACGCATCAGAACCTCGGGAACTTCGCGCGGAACGAGGTCTGCGCGGCGTCGGCGAACTCGCTGCCCTCGCCGACCTTGCGGTGGTGCGCGGCGTAGAAGCGCAGCTTCTCCTGGTCGATCTCGACACCGAGACCGGGCCCGGTCGGCACCTGGAGGCAGCCCTCGCGAAACACGAACGGCGTGGTGATGATGTCGTCGGCCTGCTCCGGCAGGTGCGAGTCGATCGCGTGGCTGACCATCGTCTCCGCGCCGGCCAGGTGGAGCACGGCCGCCGTGGAGATGCCCAACTCGCGGTCGCTGTGCAGGCTCAGGCCCAGGTTGAACGTCTCGCAGATCTTGGCGAGCTGGAGCACCGCGCTCGGGCCGCCCCAGAAGTGGATGTCACCGAGGATCACGTCGACCGCGCGGGCGCGTACGGCCAACGGGATCTGCTCGAAGGTGACACAGCACATATTGGTCGCCAGCGGCACGGGTGTGCGCTCGCGGACCAGCGACATGCCCTCGATGCCCCAGGTCGGGTCCTCGCAAAACTCGAGCCCGAAGTCGTTGATCTCGTTGAGCACCCGGACGCTGGTCTCCACCGACCACACCGCGTTGGGGTCGAGCCGCAGGTTGCGGAGCCGGTCGCCGAGCCGCTCCCGCATCAGCCGGACGGAGCGGATCTCCTGCACCGGTTCGAGCACGCCGTTCTTGAACTTGATGTCGCGGAACCCGTGTGTCTCGAAGAGCTCCTCGGCGTGGTCGGCCGCGTCCTCGGCCAGGTCGCCGCGGCCGATGTCGGTCGGCGAGGCGTAGCGGTAGAAGACATACGCCGCGAACTCGACGCGCTCGTTCTCGATCCCGCCCCACAGGTCGCCGCAGCGCTTGCCGAGCGCCTTGCCGGTCAGGTCCCAGCACGCCATCTCCAGCGCCGCCCCGGCGAGCTTGGCCGCGCCGACCAGCGCGAGCTGCTCGCTGGTCATCCGGAACACGGAGAACCGGCGGGTGATCCGGCCGACCTCCAGCGGGTCGAGCCCGATGTAGAGGTCGCGGTGCAGCTCCAGGGCGCGGACCACTTCGTCGCCGCCGCGGGTCTCGCCGATGCCGACCAGGCCCTCGTCGGTGATCAGCTCCACGATGACCCGGGTGGTCGACACTTCGACGCCGAACGACCAGCGCAGCGGGCGCTTCAACGGCACGGTGACCGGGGTGGCCCGGATGTCGACGATCTTCATCGCGACCCCTTCAGCACGTCGTGGACGGCGGACAGGGTCGCGTCGACGTGGTCGCCGTGGCTGGTCGAGACGAACCAGGTGCCTCGCGGCAGGACGCGTACGCCGTGGTGGAGCAGGTCGGCGGCGAAGTCGACGTAGGCGGCGCGGTCGGCCTGGAGCGCTTCGCGGTAGTCGCGCGGCCGCACCGTGCCGAAGCGCACCTGGAACACCGCCGGATAGCCGACGATCCGCACCTCGACACCCGCGTCGGCGAACTCCTTGCGCAGCCCCTCCATCAGCGCGGTGCCAACCGGGCCGATCGTCTCGTAGGGCCGGCCGCTGGCGATCTCGGTCAGCGTGGCGAGCGTCGCCGCCATCGCCACCGACTGGGTGTTGTAGGTGCCGCCGTGCACGACCCGATCGGCGACCAGGTCCATATAGGACCGCTTGCCGACGACCGCGGCGACCGGGAAACCGTTGGCGAGCGCCTTGCCGAGCACGGTGAGGTCGGGTGTCACGCCGAACTCCTGCTGTGCGCCGCCGGGCCCGATCCGGAAGCCGGTGATCACCTCGTCGAAGATCAGCAGGGTGCCGCTCGCGTCGCAGGCCTCGCGGACCGCTTCGAGATATCCGGGCAGCGGCAGGATGCCGGCGTTGTTGAACATCACCGGCTCCATGATCACCGCTGCGACGTCGCCGCGGGCCAGCCGTTGGCGGACCAGGTCGGCGTCGTTCCACGGCAGCACCGCCAGGTCGACCGCGGGCTGCTGGCCGAGCGAACTGGCCACCGGGACCGGCGCCTCGGCCGGGCCGGCCTCCTCCAGCGTGGGCGAGACGCTCCACATCACGTTGTCGAACCAGCCGTGGTAGTGGCCCTCGAACTTCAGCACCGTCGAGCGGCCCGTGGCCGCCCGCGCCACCCGCAGGGCCGCCTGCACGGCCTCGCTCCCCGAGACCGAGAACCGCACCAGCTCCGCCGACGGGACGAGTTCGGTCAGCAGGCGGGCGGCCGCGTATTCGAGGTCGGTCTGGCCGGCGACCAGGATGCTGCGGTCGAGCTGGGCCCGGACCGCATCGACGACCGGCGCCGGACGGTGGCCGAGGAGCATCGGCCCCATGCCGAGGAAGTAGTCGACCAGGCGGTTGCCGTCGACGTCGGTGAGGATCGCGCCGTCGGCCTCGGCGAAGACGAGCGGGTGTGGGCGGATGCCGGACCGGAAGGCGCTGTTGACCCCGCCCGCGACGATCGCGGACGCGGCCTCTATCCGTTGGCGGGAGACGTCGAACTTCATGGGGTGGCTCCTAAAGCTAAGGCCGGGACGGGTAGCGGCAGCGGGGCCGGATCACGGGCCGCCGCTCACCACACGGTCCATCCGCCGTCGACCACGAGGCTGTGGCCGGTCACGAACGACGACGCCGGCGCGGCCAGGAACAGCACGGCCGAGCGCAGCTCGCGATCGGTGCCCAGCCGGTGCATCGGGGTGCCGGCCTCGAGCGCGGCGATGACCTCGGGCTGGAGCGCGTCGTCGTTGGCCGGGCTCGGGAACATGCCCGGGCACAGCGCGTTGACCGTCACGCCGGTCGGCGCGACCTGCGCCGCCAGAAACTTGGTGAGCCCGATGATGCCGTGCTTGCTGGCGAAGTAGGACGCGATGTCGAGGTCGATCCCGGGATAGCGCGAGGCGTCGCCGCCCACGAGGCCGTAGACCGACGCGACGTTGATGACCCGGCCCCAGCCGCGCTCGATCATCCCCGGGACGAGCCGCTGGAAGAGCCAGAACGGCGACTCGACGTTGAGCGTCATGATGAAGCGCCAGTCGTCGGAGCCGGCCTCGGGCCAGGGCGCGCGGTGCGACAGGCCGGCGTTGTTGACCAGCACGTCGATCGCACCGGCCTCGGCCACCAGTCGGTCCACATCGGACACGATGGTCACGTCGGCCTGGATCGGTATCACGCCGGGCAGGGCGGCGGCCGTCGCCTCCAGCGGCGCCGGCCGCCGGCCGCAGATGACCACGGTCGCGCCGGCGTCGACGAACGCCTCGGTCATCTGCCGGCCCAGGCCGTCGCCGCCGCCGGTGACCAGCACCCGCTTGCCGGTGAGGTCGAAGTCGTCGAGGGCCATCGCGTCAGTTTCCCTTCGCCGCGGCGGCGTCCAGGGCCGCCTCGTCGCCGACCGGTCCCGACGGGCCGCGGACGTCTTCCAGGCCGGCCATCAGGTGCAGCAGCCGGGTGTGTGTCACGTTGCCGATCTCGTCGTCGTAGACGACCTCGCCCAGCCGCAGCACCACGACCCGGTCGGCGGTCGCGAAGACGGTGCGGATGTCGTGGCTGATGAGGATCACGCCGGCGCCGTTGTCGGCCGCCTGCCGGGCGATCCGCAGCACGTTGCGGGTCTGCGTGACGCCCAGCGCCGCGGTCGGCTCGTCGAGGATGACGAGCTTCACGCCTTCCTTCATGGCACGGGCGATCGACACCGACTGGCGCTGCCCACCGGAGAGCCGGCCGACCGATCGGTTCATGTCGGTCAGCGCGATGCCCAGCGACGCCAGCCGGTCCCGGGTGCGGGCGATGGCCGCCGCGTCGTCGCGGACGGGGATGACGCCGAACATCCGGCGGCGCGGCTCGTCGCCGAGGATGAGGTTGTGCGCCACCCCGAGGTTGGGGCAGACCGCGAGGTCCTGGTGCACAGTCTCGATCCCGGCACGGCGCGCGTCGATCGGCCCGCCGAACTCGACCGGCTCGCCGTCGAGCGCGATGGTGCCGGCGTCGGGGCGGTGCACCCCCGAGATGAGCTTGATGAGCGTCGACTTGCCGGCGCCGTTGTCGCCGACGATGCACACCACCTGCCCGGCGCGCACCTCGAACGTGCCGTTGCGCAGGGCGAACACCGACCCGAAACGGCGTGCCAACCCGCTTGCTCTCAGGACCACTTCTCCGGGGGTACGCCGCGCGGCGTCGCCGAGTCCGTATTCGTCTTCGGCCGAACCCGACGCCGATGGCGGTCCCGCGGCCACCGGCGTCGGGTCGGCGGCCTCGATCGGTGCGTCCTTGCGCACCGACCGGGCCCGCCGGTGTTCCGCGATCTGGTCGGCGCCGAGCGCCAGCAGCAGCACGAGCCCCTTGCTGATCTGCTGCCACCAGTCTTCGAGCCCGGCGAAGATCAGGCCGGAACTGAGGATGCCGATCGTCGCCACGCCGACGAACACCCCGGCGGGATGGCCGCTGCCGCCGGCGAACCCGACTCCGCCGAGAATCACGGCGGTGAGCACGTCGAGTTCGAACGAGGTGCCGATCTGCGGCGTGCCGCTGCCGAGGCGCGCGGTGGTCAGCACGGCCACCACGCCCATCAGCAGCCCGTTGACCACGTAGAGCTTGACGACCAGCCAGTCGACGTCGACGCCGGTCAGCCGGGCCGCCTGCTGGTTGCCACCGATCGCGAACAGCCGCAGCCCGGTCGCGGAGCGCAGCAGCCAGAAGCCGCCGATCACGAACAGCACCGCGGCGATGATGACCGGCAGCGGCACGGTGTTGATCCGCGCGCGGCCCAGGAAGATGAACGCGTCCGAGAAGCCGAACACGGACTTGCCGCTGCTGACCAGATAGGCCAGCCCTTTGAAGACCGCCATCGTGCCCAGCGTCACGATGAGCGGCGAGATCTTCATGTATTTGACGAGGATGCCGTTGACCAACCCGAGGATCGTGCCGGTGAGCAGGCCGATGAACACCGCGAGCCAGACGTTGCCCGAGTTCTTGGCGAACTGGGCGGTGACCACGGAGATGAGCGCGTACTGGCCACCGATCGAGAGGTCGACGTTGCCCGAGACGACCAGGAACATCGCGCCGATCGCCGCGATCGCGATCGCCGAGACGTTCATGAGAATCGTCAGGCCGTTGGAGACGGTGAAGAAGTTGTCGTACGACAGTCCGAAGTAGGCGACGAGGACGACGCAGAGCAGTGCGAGACCGGTGCGGCGGCTGGGCTCCCCGGGAACCAGGTAACGGCGTGTCAACGGAACCCCTCAGGCGGCGTAGTTGATGAACTGCTCGCGATCCTGGTAGCGGATCGAACCGAGCATGGTGAAGTAGGTGGCCGAGTTCTTCCAGGTCTCGTCGACGGCCTTCATGTCGGCCTGGTATTTGTCGATGGTCTCGGCCGAGTTGAGCTCGATCGCGTTGAACTGCATGACCTGCGGGATGGGCTTGCCCTCGAGCCAGTCGGCCGCGAACTGGCCCCACGCGTAGCCCATGAGCGGGTAGGCGAACGCGAAGCTGGCCTTGTAGGCGCCGCCCTTGCGGATCTCGGCGAGCGCCTGCTCGTCGCCGTCGATGCCCGACAGATACATGTCGGGCCGGGCCTTGCCTGCGGCCTGGAGCGCGGAGAGCGCACCGAGGCAGTAGGTGTCGCCGCCGACGATCACGTTGACGTCGGGGTGCTGCTGGAGGATGGTGTTCATCGCCTTGAAGCCGCCGTCCTGCGTGATGGCGGCCGGCTGGATGTCGCTGACGATCTTCGCACCGGCGCCGGCGGTCTTGATGCCGTCGAGCGCGCCCTGGTGCCGCGCCTTGAGCACCTCGATCGTGTCGGTGTTGAAGTAGACGACGTTGGCGTTGCCGCCCATCTTCTCGGTGATGTATTTCGCCGCGGCCATCCCCTGTGCGTTGCCGACCTTGTACTGGTCGGCGACCGCCTGCGAGGTGCTGGGCGGGGTGACCAGCGACAGCACCGCCGCACCGGCTTCGATGGCCCGCTTCATCAGCGGGGCCTGCGCGTTGGCGTCCAGTGGCTGGATGCACAGCGCGCCGATGCCGCGTTGGAGGAACGTCTCGATCTGCTCGACGTTCTTGGCCGAGTCGTCGTTGGCGATCGCGGTGACGAACTCGAGGCCGCGGGCCTTGGCGGCCGTCTCGATCGAACGGGTGATCTGAAGGAAGAACTCCGCGTCGGACGTGTTGGCCCACGCGATGCGCTTCGGAACGCCGGCGGGCACCTCACCGGCGGCGCCGCCGAACTGGAACGGCGTCAACTGCTTCTTCTCGGTCAGCCCGTTGCCGATCACCTTCGGGCTCGCGCCGCCGGATCCGGAGCCGGAGCCCGAACCGGTGCCGCTGTCGACCGAACACGCACTCAACACCGGAGCGAAGATGGCTCCCGCTCCGGCCAGCGCGCTGAGGCGCAACAGATCGCGCCGATTGAAGTTGTGCCCCCGACCCCGTGCTGTGTCTTCAGACATTGGGACTCCTATGGGTCGGGTCCGCTATGCGGACTCCGATTCTGCTATGCGGACCACGGTAGAAACGTGAGGTGGCCGCTGTCAATCGTTCGAAGACCTGGGAATTTGGCGGCCCGCGACGGCGGCTTCCCACTCCGCGCCGCGTTCGAGGGGGTAGAGCGGCGCCGGTCGGGAGCGGTAGGCGAGTTGGTCGAGCCCGGCCGGGCAGTAGCCCGGCGTCCGCACGTAGACGGTCTGTGCGGCGTAGCCCCCGAACGCGGCCTTCCACGCGATCGCCCCCTTCGCGACGATCGCCCGCGCGTCGCGGGCGACCACGTCGACCGCGCGCAGGTGGTCGTCGTCGAACGGCACCACCCGGCGCTCGGTGAGCACGATCTGCCCGATGTCGGCTTCGAGCACCACGACCCGGCCCATGTCGACCCGCTGGCGGCGCATGTAGGAGCCGCTGCGCAGGTAGGTGACCGGCCCGTAGCGGCGGACCCGCCCGGTCGCCCGCAACGGCGGACCCATCATGGGGTCGCTGTGGCCGCCGACGTCGAGCGTCAGCCGGTCGCCGTCAGCGGCGTGCGCGGTGTCGACGGCCGCCGGGTCCCAAAGGACCGCGACCGCGGCGCGGGCGCCGGCCCTGGAGAGGGCGTGCAGCAGCGCGGTGCCGTCGCCGGGCGAGCCGCCGCCGACGTTGTCGGCCACGTCGACGAGCACGGTCGGCGCCGGCCCGGAGCGCGCGAGCGCGACGGCCCGGTCGGGGCTGACCAGCGGCGCGTCGAACGCGGCGCGCTGGTCCCAGACGTGCGCGGCGAGCTCGTTGGCCCGGTCGGCGGCGTGCCGGTCGCCGGCGACATACACGGTGAAGCCGAGCCGGTCGCTCTCCGCGTAGGCGAAGCCCGGCAACGCGCTCGCCGTCCAGACTCCGCTCTCCCGGGTGATCGCGTCGGCGGCCGCGAGGATCGACGTCATCGGCTCCGACGCGTCTTCCTGGGCCGGCGGGACCGTCAGCAGCGGCAGCTTGACGGCGTGCCGTTGTGGCCGGTCGCGGCCGCGGGCCATCCGGATCACCAGTTCCATCGTCTCGGCGCCGCGCTCGGCCATGTCGGTGTGCGGGTAGGTGCGGTAGCCGACCAGCACGTCCGCCAGCCGCGGCAGCGCAGGGCCGACGTTCGCGTGGTAGTCGAGGCTCACGCCGATCGGCAGCTCGCCGACGACCGCGCGCAACGCGGCGACCAGTTCGGCCTCCGGGTCGGGATGCCCGTCGACGACCATCGCGCCGTGCAGCGAGAGCATCAGCCCGTCGAGCGGCGGTGCCGCCCGGGTCCGCTCGACCAACGCGTGCAGCATCGTCTCGAAGGCCGCCCGGTCGACGGTCCCGGCCGGAAGCGCGGCGCCGAACAGCAGCCCGACCGGCTCGACCCGGCGTTCCTGCGCCGCTGCGATCGCACCGCCCAGCTCGGTGCCGGTGCCGCGCAGCCCGGCCACCAGGTCCGGGCCCTCGAAATACTGGTAGCGCTGGAAGTCGGTCAGACTCGTTGGTTGCGGTGCGAAGGTGTTGGTTTCCTGCCAGATGCCGCCGAGACCGATCCGCATGCTTCCCACCCGGCCCTTCCAAGCCAACGGTGTGTACGCTTACCGAAATCTAGTTCCGGTATGTGGACCAAGGGAAGAGCCAGCCAGTGGCCAACGAACGACGGACCGACGAGGTCGGCGTCCTCGTCAAGGCGCTCGAAATCCTCGACGCGCTGGCGGCGGACGCGCCCTGCACCGTGGCGCACCTCTGCCAGCAGACCGGTGTGACCAAGCCCGCCGCCTACCGCATCCTCAAGACCCTCGACCAGCGCGGCTACGTCGTGCGTGACGAGGTCCGCCGCGAATACTCGCTCGGCCCGGCCCTCTACGGCCTCAGCCGTGCGGCCCGCAACTCCACCGATCTGGTCCGGCTCGCCCGGCCGTCCATGCACCAGCTCCACGAGGAGTTCGGCGAGACGGTCAACCTCGGAGTGGTCAGCCACGGCCAGGTCGTCTACCTCGACGCGATCGAGAGTGAGCAGCGCCTGCGCACCACGGTCACGATCGCGCTCCGCGACAACGTGCACTCCACGGCGCTGGGTAAGGCGATTCTGCGCGCGCTCCCGGAGAAGGAGGCGCGCGAGCTGCTGTCCGAAGTGGACTTAACGCGGGCCAGCACGCCCCGGACCATCACGTCGATCGAGGACCTGCTCGCCGACATCGCGCGCCGCGACGCCGGCTACGCGGTCGACGACGAGGAGAACGAGCTCGGCTCCCGCTGCGTGGCCGCACCGATCCTCGACGGCACCGACCGGCCGATCGCGGCGATCAGCATCTCCGCGCCGGCCTACCGGATGACCGAGGAGAAGGTGGCGGCCGTCGGCCGGCGGTTGGTCGACGTGTGTGTGCAGCTCGGGAGCGTGCTGAGCTAACCCTGGCTGATGCGATCCCTGGGGAGGGACGATCGATTGGCTCTCGACCTGGTTCTGACCGGCGCGACCATCCATGATGGATCCGGATCGCCGCCGCGACGGGCAGACGTGGGCGTGCGCGCCGACCGGATCGTGCACGTCGGGCCCGACGCCGGCCCTGCTCGGGAGACCGTCGACCTCGACGGGCTCGTGCTCACCCCCGGCTTCGTCGACATACACACCCACTCCGACGTCAGCCTGATCCACGACCCGGCCGGGGAGAGCAAGGCGCTGCAGGGCGTGACCACCGAGGTCGTCGGCAACTGCGGCTACTCGGCGTTCCCGGTCCACCCCGACCGGCGCGCGGCCCTCATCGACCAGGTCGCCCGCCTCGGCGACCCGCCGGCCGCGATCGACTGGTCCGACCTCGACGGCTACGCCGCGGCGGTCGACGCCGCCGGGCCATCGGTCAACGTCGCGCCGCTGGTCGGCCACAGCGCGCTGCGCATCGCCGCCATGGCCGAGCCCTACGGACCGCTGCGCGACGGCGACCTCGACCGGATGCGGTCGCTGCTCGACGCGGCTCTGCGCGCCGGTGCCTACGGGATGTCGACCGGCCTGACCCACACCCCCTCGGCGCTCGGCGACGCCGACGAGGTCGCCGCACTGGTCGCGGTCTGCGCCCGGCACGGCGCGCTCTACGCGACCCACGCGCGGGCCGCGGCCGGGCGGGAGCTCGACGCGATCGACGAGGCGCTCGACGCCGTCCGGCGTACCCGGGGACGGTTGCAGTTCTCGCATCTGGCTTTGAACGACCCGGCCTGGTGGGGCCGCGCGGACGCCGCGCTGGCCCGCTTCGACGCGGCCCGCGACGAGGGACTCGACGTCGCCTTCGACGTCTATCCCTACGACGCCTCCTCGTCGGCGATGGTGCAATACCTGCCCGAGTGGGTGCAGGAGGGCGGCAGCGCCGGCCTGCGCGCGCACGCCGGCGACCCCGACTGGCGGCGGCGCGCGCTCGCCGACATCCGCCCCGGCTTCTTCGGTGGGATCCCCTGGCATTGGGACCGGATCGTGCTCACCGCGGCCGGCCCGCGCACCGACCTGTGTGGACTGTCGCTGGCCGAGGTCGCGGCCCGCCTCGGCCAGCCGGCCGAGGAGGTGTTGCTCGACCTCTGCGTCGAGCTGGGCAGCGCCGCCCAGGTGGTGCTCCACTACCGCACCGAGGCCGACATGACCGCGTTCCTCGCCCACCCCCTCGCGCTGGTGGGCTCCGACGGCAACGCACTGCCGCTCGACCCGGCCGCCACCGACAAGCCGCATCCGCGCGCCTTCGGCACGTTCCCGCGCGTGCTCGGCCGCTACGTCCGCGACCGCGGCGTCCTCGGGCTCACCGACGCCGTGCACAAGATGTCGACGGGCCCCGCACGCCGGCTCGGTCTCACCGACCGGGGCGAGATCCGGCCCGGCTTCGTCGCCGACCTGACCGCATTCGACCCCGCGACGGTCGCCGACCGTGCGACGTTCGAGGCGCCGCGACAGGCACCGGTCGGCGTCGCGCTCACCGTCGTCGCGGGGCAGATCGTCGTCCGAGACGGGGTCCTCGGCCCCGCCCGACCAGGAAAGGTGCTCCGCCGTGCGCGCTGACTTACCCCTCAAAGGGCTGCCCGACGACCCGTCCGCGCCCGGCGACGTCTTCGACGGCACCGTCGCACTGCCGACGGCGGTGTTGCTGCGCGACGCACTCGAGCACAACATCGCCACGATGGCCCGCTATTGCGCCGACAACGGCGTGCTGCTCGCGCCGCACGGCAAGACGACGATGTCGCCGCAGCTCATCCGGCGCCAGCTCGACGCCGGCGCGTGGGCGGTGACGGTGGCGACCGCCTGGCAGGCGCGCACGCTCGCCGCCCTCGGCTTCCGCCGGCTGCTGCTGGCCAACGAGGTCGTCGACGCGGGCTCGCTGTCCACCGTGGACACGCTGCTCGCGAGCCACGACGACCTCGAACTCTACTGCTACGCCGACTCCCCCGCCGCACTGGCCGCGCTGGAGAACGGCATCGCCGCCGACCGGCTGCCGCGACTGCGGGTGCTGGTCGAGCTGGGCATGCCGGGTGGCCGCACCGGCCTGCGCGACGACGACGCGGCACTCGCATTGGCCCGCGCCGTGGCGAAGGGGCCGGCGACGTTGGCCGGCATCGCCGCGTTCGAGGGCATCGTCGCCGGGGATAGCGCGGTCGAGGAGGTCGACCGCCTCCTCGACCGGATGGTCACGCTGGCCCGCGCGGTGGCCGGCGAGGGGCTGGCGGGGCCGGACCCGATCGTCACGGTCGGCGGCAGCGCCTACTTCGACCGGGTCGTGGAGCTGGTGCCGGCGGCCGTCGGGCCGCTCGGCTACCGCACCGTGCTGCGCAGCGGTTGCTACGTCACGCACGATGCCGGCACCTACGCGGAGCTCTCCCCCTTCGGCGACCATCCCCGCGCCGCACACCGCCTACGCGAGGCGCTGCTCGTCTGGGCAGTGGTGCTCTCGACGCCGGAGCCGGGCCTGGCGCTGGCCGGGCTGGGCCGCCGCGACGCGTCGGCCGACTCCGGCCTGCCGGTGCCCCGCTGGCGGCGCCGCGGCACCACCGTCGAACCGTTCGACGCGACCGTGTTCGCGGTCAACGACCAGCACGCCTACCTGCGGCTCCCGCCGGGATCGACGGTCGAGGTCGGTGACCTCGTCGCGTTCGGGATCTCCCACCCCTGCACCACGTTCGACAAGTGGACGGGCATCCCGATCGTCGAGCCCGACGGGACCTTCGCCGAGATCGCGTACACGTATTTCTGAAAGGAACCGGCATGGCACCTCACCGGCTCGCGGTCATCGGCTGTGGCGACATGGAAGACGCCCACCGGCAGGTCTTCGCGGAGCTCGGCGACCGAGTGGAGGTCGTCGGCACCGCTGACGTGGTCCCGGAGCGGGCGCGCCGGGCCGCCGCCCTGCTGGGCGCCCGGCGGGCCGTCACCGACTACCGCAAGCTGCTCGACGACGTCGACGCCTGTCTGGTCGTCACGCCGCACGACCTCCACCACGAGATCGGCGTCACCTGCCTGCGCGCCGGCAAGCACGTGCTCATGGAAAAGCCGATGGCGGTGACCGAAGCGCAGTGCCTCGACCTCATCCACACCGCCGCCGTGGCCGGGACGACCCTGATGACCGCGTACCCGATGCGCTTCCATCCGCTTGTCGCCCGCGTCCGTGAGCTGGTCGCGGCCCGCGCCTACGGCGAGGTCTTCCAGGTTTCGATTTTTACCGAGCAGCACACCGAGCACCCCGAAGGGCACTGGATCCGGTCGGCGGCGCGGCTCGGTGGCGGGCAGTTCTTCAGCCACGGCTGCCACTACGTCGACCTGCTCCTGTGGCTGCTCGGGCGTCCGGTGCGCGGCACCCACCTGGGCACCCGCGCCGGCACGCCGTGGATGGAGCGGGAGGGCACGAGCAACGCGACGATCGAGTTCGAGGGCGGCGCGCTCGGCTACCACTTCGGCACCTGGGGTGCCCGCGCGACGCGCCACGGGTACGCGATCCACGTGCACTGCGCCGGCGGCATGCTGGAGGCCGACCTGACGGGTGGGGTGCTCTACGCGCACAAGCCGTGGCCCGGTGACGCACCGCGCGGTGGGCTCTCCGGCCGGCTCTCCCCCGACCCCGCCGATGCCGAGGTCCTGATGACCGTGTCGGCCGACTCGAAGCACCTCGGAGCCGAACTCGTCCACTTCGTCGACTGCCTCGACAATTCGTCCCCACCGCTGACCGACGGCCCCGGCAGCCTCCAGGGTCTGCGGGTGATCTGGCGGCTCTACGAGGCCGAGCAGGAAGGCGTCGTCGCCGACCTGCGCGGCCTCGGGCTCGACGAGGAATGGGACCGACCGGGGCTCGCGCAGTTGCCGGCCGCTACTGCTCGATATCGGAGAACAGCCCCGTGAAGGTCACCTTCGTTCCTACGAGCCCACCGAACAGGGCTGCGTCGGCAGGCGTGGTCACCGCGGCCGAAGCGTCCTCGTAGCTGTCGAAATAGAGGTCGAGCGTCCGGTAGGCGGGCGTGGGCGAGCCGTCCTCCTTCGGCCACACCTTGGCCGACTCGACCCGCTGGACCTTCGGCAGCGTGTCCGCGGCCTGCCGCACCTCCGCGTAGGCCTTCTCGAACTCGTCCGGGTTCGCGGGATTGTCAACGATCAACGTGATCTTGGTTGGCATGACGCCCTCGTTCTCTCGTTGGGGTGGCCGGGTTGCCACCAGTCCATCTCAGTTGGTCTTCGGCGTGCGGCGCAGCCGGATGGCCGCGATGAGGAAGAAGATGGCGCCGGGGATGGCGTAGCCGATCGCGTTGGTCAGCGCCGGATCGTCGGCGGAGGCAGCGGCGACGAACGCCCCACCGGCGAGCACGGAGAGGCCGCCGCTGATGATCATCGGCCACTGGCCGCCCATGCCGCGGCGGGTGACGCCCACGACCAGTTGGACCAGCCCGGCCACCACCGCCCAGACACCCCACACGCGCAGGACTGCCGGAATGCCGGACGCGCCGGCGACGGCCAGACCGACGGCGGCGAGCACGCTGACCACGATGTTGACGCGCAGCAGAGTGGGCGAGCCGGTGGTGCGCGACGAGCGGAGGTCGATGACCGCGGCAGCCGCGTCGACCAGCGGGTAGATCACCAGGAGCGTGGTGGTGAGCACGGTGAGCTCGTCGGCGATCGCGAACGTCACGGCCGCCCAGACGACGGCGAACGCGAAGCGGGCGAAGTAGAGCCGCCGGAGCGCGGTCGCCGTCGTCGAGAAGCCGGGTGCGGTGAGGGTGGTCATGATCGGCCCTTCTGGAAGAACGAACGTTCTGTCTGGGCTCAGGATGACGCGGCTCAGTTCGCGCTGTCAAGACCGAACGTTCTATCCGCTACGCTGGGCACATGGATCGCACCGAACCCGAGACCCGGCCATCCGAGGCGCGCCTGCGGCTCCTGACCACGGCGACCCGGGTTTTCTACGCGGAAGGCATCCATTCGGTCGGCGTCGACCGGATCATCGGCGAGGCGAAAGTGACCCGGGCCACGTTCTACCGGCACTTCCCAGGCAAGGAAGACCTCGTTCTCGCCTATCTCCAGAGCGCCGACCAAGGCATCCGCGGCCAGGTGGAAACGGCCCTCACCGCTGGCGTATCACCGGGTGAGGGCCTCCGGGCCATCGCGGCGGCGATCGCACAGGGCATCCAGTCGCCCGGCTTTCGCGGGTGCGCGTTCCTGAACGCCGTGGCCGAATATCCCGATCTCGCCCATCCCGTGCACCAGGCCGTCCTCGCCCATCGGGAGTGGTTCCTCGACACGGTCACCACGCTGATGGCGCGCATCGAGGCGGCCGGGGCCGAAGCGGCCGCGCAGCAGTTCGTCATGCTCCGCGACGGCGCCATGGCGGCCGGATGTCTGTTCGACCCGGCCGCGATCTGCGCGACCTTCCTCCGCGGTGTCGACGGGCTGGTCGCGCTGCACGAGTCGCGCCGGCCGGCCTGACCGCGTTCGGATCCGTTCGAGGGTGTTCGAGATCCTTCCTCCGGGTGTCCGGGGCACCGACGATTGCCGCGTCAGTGTTTCCGAGGCAGTTTCCGAGACAGCAGGAGGAGCCCGCAAGACGCTTCCCTGGTGAGCGACTCGCCGGATGGGCAATGAGTTCGGGGGCCGTCCGGCGCGCATGTCAGCCGGCGATCGGCGTGGGCGCGCCGATCGCCGGCTCGTGCAGCAGTTCCGCCGCCTCGTCCTGGCACGCCCGCGCCCGCGCGGACTGGCCGAGGCTCGTGTAGATGTCGCCCAGCAATTGCAGGGCCAGACCGCACCCGCGGTCGTGGCGCAGCTCCCGGCTGATGGCCAGGGCCCGCTCGGCGTGGCCCAGCGCCTCGCGCCGCTGACCGGCGAGCTGCTCGGTCTCGGCGAGGTTGGTCAGCACCAGCGCCTCCCGGAGCCGGTCGTCCAGCTCACGGGTGATCGCGAGGCCGGCGCGGTGATGGTCGAGCGCCTCCTCGAACCGGCCCATCCGGCGCAGCACGATCCCGATGTTGTCCAGTGTGGACCCGGTCTTGTATTGGTCGCTCAGCTCCTTGCGCAGCGCCAGGCTCCGCTCCAGGCACCGCAGCGCGGCGTCGAGGTCGCCGTTGTCGCGGTGGGCGTTGCCCAGGTTGTTGAGGCACGCGGCCTCCCCCGCCCGGTCGCCGAGCTCCCGCCTGATCGCCAACGCCTGGTCGAGCAGCTCGATGCCCTCGCGCCGCCGCTCGTGCCGCAGCATCGCGATGGCCAGGGTGTTGAGCGCCTGCGCCGTGCCGCGCTGGTCGCCGAGCCGCCGCGCGGCCGCGATCGCGAGCTGGCCGAGGCGGGCCTGGTCGACGAAGTGGCCGGCATAGTCCAGGTATTTGGCGACGGCGACGCCCAGGTCGCGGATCGCCGGCAGCGCCCGGCCGGCCGCGAACTCCTGGCCGGCGAGCATCCGCAGGTTGACCCGCTCCTGTTCGAGCCACTGCCAGGCCTGCGCGGTGGTGGCGTCGGGTGCGATCAGACGCTGCGCGGTGCCGCCGAGCTCCGCGTACGGCAGCGGATCATGCGGGAAGAGCGAGCGCGCGGCGCTCGCGGCGGCACTGAACATCACCGCCGCCAGCCGCTCCCGCACCGCGAGCCGGACGGCCGGCGGATCCACGGCCTCGGCCTGCTCACGCGCGAAGATCCGCACACTGTCGTGGTAGCGGAACCGTCCCGGCGCGGGGCACTCGACCAGATGGGCATCGACGAGCAGGTCGAGGGCGCGCTCGACGGCCACCGGAGGCGTGTCGAGCATCGCGGCGCAGGCAGCCGCACCCAGCTCGATCCACTCGGGCACCGCGGCAAGGCGGAACACGGACGCGGCGATGTCGGCTTGCAGGCTCCGATATCCCACCCGCAGGCCCGCGCGCACGGACAGGTCGCCGACCTCGAGCTCGTCGAGGTGGCGGGCATGGTCGCCGAGGTGGGCGGCGAGGGCGCCGAGGATGCCCGGCGCCTGCCGGCCCGCGGCCCGGGCGCCCACGATCCGCAGCGCGAGCGGAGACCCGCCGCAGAGCCGGACGATGTCACCGGCGGCCGCGGCCTCGGCGGCCACCCGCTCCGGCCCGCAGAGGTGCGCGAGCAACTCCCGCCCGGCCGGGGCCGGCAGCGGCTCCACCGCGAGCCGCCGGGTCACGTCGAGGTCGGGCAACCGCCAGCGGCTGGTGACCAGCGTGGTCGACCGTGGACCACTGGGCAGCAGCGGCCGCACCTGCGCAGCCGACCCGGCGTTGTCGAGCACGACCAACATGGCGCGGTCGGCCGTCGTACTCCGGAAAAGCGCGCTCGCCTCGTCGACGGTGGCGGGTGCCGTGCGCACGCCGAGCGCCCGCAGGAAGCCGAGAAGCACGTCGTGCGGCTCGCTCGGCGCGGCGTCGGCGCTGGCCCCACGCAGGTCGACGTAGAGGCAGCCGCCCGGATGCCGGCCGGCCGCGCGGTGGGCGGCCAGCACCGCGAGGGCGGACTTGCCGACACCGCCGGCGCCGGTGAGCAGCCACACGCCCGGCGGCTGGGCCAACCCCTCGGCGAGCCGGTCGAGCTCGTCGTCGCGACCCACCAGCACGGGCGGCGCTGGTGGCAACTGGAACGGCCGCTCGACGGGCTCCGGATCCTCTACGGTGGCCGGTTTCGTCCCCTCGGCCAGCCGTTCCCACACGGCGATCCATTGCCGGACCGCCGCGGGCGGGACCTCACACGCGGTCAGGACGGCGGTGACCAGCTCCCGGCGCGGAAGGGTCTGCCGGGCGAGCATGGTGGCGAGCGTGCTGGCGGGCAACACGGCGCCGGCCAGCTCGGCCCGTTTCGCGATCGTCCGGTAGGACAGGCCCGACCGGTCCCGTACGCGGCGCAGCAGGACGACGAACTCCTCTGCGGTCGTCACTCCGCGTGGATCGAGCGCCTGCATGTACCTCCGGTCCCGGTAAGCCAGCCATCACCTGGCGTCGATGATCTCGCGACGGGCCCACGTCCGGCAACGTGCCGTCCTACTTCGTGGACATGCCGGGTGTGACGAGAGGCCAACCCGCTCAGTCGGCCGGGGACAGCCGCGCCCGGGTGACGATCAGGTTCTCTGCCCGCGCCGAAGACGGGACTTGGAAGCGCAGTTCGTGGGCATCGACGTCGACGGGGCCGAGGACGAGCGCCACGTCGTATTCGCCGGCCGAGGACCAGACCTCGGGCCAGGTCTGCGAGCCGCAAAGCGTCGTACGCGGACCCAGATTCTGCACGTGAGGGCTGCCAGGAGCCACGTCGAATCCCTCACGCACCGGGTCGACGCCCTGCCCTCGGGTGTCGCCGGGCTGGTTGAGCATGGGGCCGCCGCCGACGATGATGCCGTCTTTGAGGTAGAGCACTTGCATACCCGACGGACGACCGGCCGCCACGAAGACCTGGCGCGTCGTCTCGAACGTTGCGGTGAGGGCGGGTGCCGCCTGGTCGGAAACCTTCTGCGAGGTCACGGTGACCGTCAGCGCGTCGACCGTGGGCGAGTCGGGCACGTCGTAGGGCGCGCCACAGATGAACAGCGCGGGTGGCTGTTGCGGACGCGGCGAGTAAGACGGACCTGGCGTCGCGACCATCAAAGGTGTGCCTCCGGTCAAGCCACCCACGGCGAAGGCCACCGCGGAGATCACCGCGATCGAGGCGATACCCGTCCCGGCTGCGACAAGCCGCCGACGGCGTTTCACCCGCGACCTGACCTGGTCGGTCGTCACCCGCAGCGGGGCGGCCCGGTTGGCCGTGTCGTCGAGCCGGGCCCGGAGCAGGTCATCGGAACGCATGATCGTCCTCCTCGTCCAAGAGCCCCACCAGCCGGCGCCGCCCGTCATGCAGGTGCCGTTTGACCGTGCCGGCACCACAGCCGAGCTGGGCGGCGATGTCAGAAACCGGCAGGTCGAGGTGGTAATAGAGCACCACGCAGGCGCGCTGTTGCGGCGTCAACGTCAGCAGAGCGGCCCGGAGGTCATGGCGGGCATCGGCGCCAGCTGATTCGTCGGGCGCTGATGCCGGCGCCGCGACCACCGGCATCAGGCGGCGCCAGATCGCGCGCCGTCGGGCCTGGTCGAGAAAGAGGTTGAGCATTGATTTGCGCACGTATTGCTCCAGGTGCGCCACCTCGTGGCGCCGCCGCCGGGTGAATGCCTTGACCAGGGCGTCCTGGACCAGGTCATCCGCCTCGGTGTCGCTGCCGCACAGCAGGAAGGCATAGCGCTTCAGTGCCGCTCCGCGCATGGCGACCAGGTCTGCCAGCGCGGACTCCCACGTCGCCATCGATGCCTCCTTCAGCAACTTAGACGAGTGGCGACGCCTTTCGGTTGGGGCAGATCGCTCCGTTAGCGGGGGCGGAGGGTGTCGACGCGGGTCACGGCCTGGTCGATCTGGGCCTCGGTGAGCTGTCCGGTGCGGACCAGGTTGACGACGTTGTCGAGGGTCTCGTCGACGACGTTCGGGTCGTACACCTGCTGGTTGGCGAATACGAGCAGGTCAAGGCCTGCCTTGAGGGCCAGCGCGACCGATTCGTCGCGGCCGTAGCGCCGGGTGATGGCGGCCGCCTGCATGTCGTCGCTGACGGTGGGGCCCTTGAAGCCCAGTTGGCCGCGGAGCAGGTTCGTGACGACCGCCGGGGACAGCGAGGCCGGCAGGTTCGGGTCGAGTTGCTTGATCAGCAGGTGGGCGACCAGGACGGAGTCGGCGTTGCCGCTGGCGATCAGGCGCTGGAACGGTTCGAGTTCGATGGGCCGCCAGGTGGCGCTGACGTCGACGACGTCGAAGTCCGTGTTGCCGGTCGCGGTGCCGAAGCCGGGGAAGTGCTTGAGCGACGTCTTGACCTTGCTGGCCCGGTGGACCTGGATCTCCTCGGTCGCGTTCGTGACGACGACGTCGACGTTGGCCGAGAAGCTGCGGCCGAGCTGGCCGATCGCGGGGTTGTTCGGGTTCAGGTTCAGGTCGACGACCGGCGCGTAGTTGAGGTTGGCGCCGATCGACGTCAGGCTGCTGGCGATCTGCTGGGCCCAGGCCCGCGTCGCGGCCGGCGAGTTCTCGGCCCCGATCTCGGCCTCCGATTTCGTCGCCGGGAAGCCGTTGCTCGGGTTGAGGCGGGCGACCTGGCCGCCTTCCTGGTCGATCGACACGATGAGCCGGCCGGGTGAGGCCTGCCGCAGGCTCTTCACGAGCGCCGTGACCTGTGCCGGCGAGCTGATGTTGCGCGGGCCGTTGGTCGCCAGTTCCTTGTCGAAGAGGATGACGCCGCCGAGGCCGTTTCGAATCGCCTTCACGATCCAGTCGTTGCTGTTGACCGTCTCGCCGCGGAAACCGACCACGAGCAGGCTAGCGATCTTGCGGCGGAGTGCGGCCTCGTCGGTGACGCGGGGTGAGGGCGTCGGACTCGCCGGCTGCCGCGGTGGCGTCTCGGCCGTGCTGGCACCACAGCCTGCCAGACCCGCGACCACGGCCGAGCCGACGCCCGCGAGTAGCCGCCGGCGGGTCACGGATGCATTCTTCACCCGACCCAGGCTACGGCCGATCTTCGGACCTAGCGGGCATATCGATGGGGCTCGGGTAGCGCAAACTTTGTAGGCGGGTTCGAGTTCGCGAAACCGCGCGGCGGCATCGCACCGGTCGCGTCCGGCGAGGTAGGCGGTGAGGTCTTCGACATGGATCTGGTTCCCGGCACCGTAGGCGGGCAGCAGGTGCAGCGGCATGCCGCGCGCCTCCCAGACCAGCATGGTCTGGTCACCGTCGGCGGTCAGCGTGACCTCGGTGACATGATCACCGGCGTCGACCACGCGCAGGCGCCGCGGCGGCTCACACACGTCGATCCGCACGTCGCCCTCCCAGCCACTGGCGTGGTAGCGCGCGTGGTAGCTGCCGCCATCCCTGACGATGTCGCCGAGCCAGCGGGCCAGCCGCGGCGGATCAGTGATCGCTGACCACAGGTCGTCGATATCGGTGCCGTAGCGCTCCTCCATGCGGACGACACCTCTGCCGCCCGCCGATCCGAGACTGCCCAGGATCCGCATCAGCTCGGTTCCCCCCACGTCGACAGGCAGAAGGCGTGCCCGGCCGGATCGGCGAAGACGGTGCAGTGGTCGTCGTTCGGCTGGTGGTCGAACTTGACCGCACCGAGGTCGAGCGCGAACCGTTCGGCCGCAGGGCGATCGGTGACGTAGAAGTCGAGGTGCATCTGGATCGACGCGGCCGGGTCGGGCCACACCGGTGGTTGATATCCGGGTGTCGCCTGGAAGGCGATCTCTCCGTCGCCGGTCCGGATCAATGCCCAATGATCCTGTCGTACGATCACCGCTCCGCCGGTCAATGCCGCGTAGAAGTCGGCGAGCGCGCCGGCATCCGCGCAGTCGACGGTCGTCCCGCTGTAGCGGATGCTCGGCCTCTCGTTATGGTCCACCAACTCGCTCCTTCACTGGTCGTCAGGAGATAAGACCGGCGCGGCGGGGCAGAATCATCGGTCGTGGAGTTCACCGAGCTGGTCGCACCGCTGCGTGACGAGCTGCACGCGCACTGCTACCGCATGCTCGGTTCCAGCCACGACGCCGACGACGCTTTGCAGGAGGCCATGCTGCGAGCCTGGCGTGGCCTCGGGGCGGTCCGGTCGCCCGATGCGGTCCGCTCCTGGATCTACACGGTGGCCACCCGCACCTGCCTCGACGTCATCCAGCGCCGCGGCAAGCGGGCCCTCCCCGTCGATCTCGGACCGGCCAGCACCTTCGCGTTGACCGCCGACGTGCCGGACGACGAGGTCGCCTGGCTCACCCCCTACCCGGCCTACGAGCATCGCGAATCGGTCGAGCTCGCGTTCGTCGCGGCGTTGCAGCACCTGCCCGGCAACCAGCGTGCCGCGCTCCTCCTGGTCGAGGTGCTCGGGTTCACGCCAGCCGAGGTCGCACACATGATGAGCACCACGGTGGCGTCGGTGAACAGTGCGCTCCAGCGCGCCCGGGCCCTGATCGCGTCGAAGGCGCCGACCCCGGTCCAACGGGTCGACGACGCGCGAGCGCGGGCGCTGGCCGCGACGTACGCCGACGCCCTGCGCCGCGGCGACGTCGGCGCGCTGGTCGCGATGCTGACCGAGGACGTCACCTGGTCGATGCCGCCGCTGCGCGGCTGGTACGCGGGGCTGGCGGCAGTGCGCGACTTCGCCGAACGGATACCGATGGGATCGTGCGGCCAGTGGCAGCACCTGCTCACGCGGGCCAACGGCCAACCGGCCGTGGCATCGTATTCGTGCCCCGACGGCGGCGACGCGTTCGGCGCCTGGTCGATCGACGTGTTCAGCTTCCGCGACGACCGGGTCTGCGCCATCACCTCGTTCATCGGGGTAACCCACTTCGCCGCGTTCGGCCTGCCGGCTGTCTATCAATAAGGGGACGAGATCGAAACCTGCCTTGCTCTACGGTGGACCGGACGGGACGCGCCGGGGGGCGGGGGCGGGGGTCGAGTGGTCTATGCAGTTTCGTCTACTGGGTCCGGTCGAGTTGTGGGACGGCGACCGGCGGGTCGATCTGGGCCCGATGAAGCAACGCACGGTGCTGGCGGTCCTGCTCGCCGACGCCGGCCGCGCGGTCGGCCCAGACACGCTGATCGACCGGGTGTGGGGCGACCACCCGCCCGCACAGGTGCGAAACGCGCTGCACACCTACATCGCACGGCTGCGCGGGCTGCTCGGCCGCCTCGGTGACGACCCGCCTCGGCTGGTGAAACAGCCGGCCGGCTACCGCCTCGACCCCGGCGGCGCGGCCGTCGACCTGCACCGCTTCCACACCCTGAGCACGTCGACCGGCTCCCCCGACGAGCAGGCCCGGCTGCTGCGCGAGGCCCTCGAGCTGTGGACCGGCGAGCCGCTCGACGGCGTCGGCGGCGCCTGGGCCGACGAGTGCCGGACCCGCTGGCTGGCCGAGCACCGCGACGCCACCGTCCGCTGGGCCGGCCTGGAGCTCGGCCTCGGCCGGAGCGCCGACACGCTCGGGCCGCTGGAGCGGCTCGCCGACCGCTATCCGTTGGTCGAGCCGGTCATCGACGCGCTGATGCGGGCCCTGCACGCCGCGCAGCGCGATCCCGAGGCGCTCGAGCGCTACGAGCTGCTGCGCCGCACGCTCGCCGACGAGCTGGGCGTCGACCCGGGCAACGGCCTGCAACAGCTCCACCAGTCGATCCTGCGCGGCGAGCTCGGCTCACCGCTCATCACGCCGGCCGCACAGATCCCGGTCGGCGTTGCCGGTTTCGTCGGCCGGCGCGAGCAGCTCCAACGCCTCGACGAGCCGTCCGAGATCACGATCCTGCACGGCACGGCCGGCGTCGGGAAGACCTCCCTGGCCGTGCGGTGGGCGCGCGGCGCCGCCGAACTGTTCCCCGACGGGCAGCTCTACGTCGACCTGCACGGCTTCTCGGCCAGCGACGCGGTGACCGCGCCCGCCGCGGCCCTGCGCGGCTTCCTCGAGGCCCTCGGGGTGCCGCGACAACGCATTCCCGTCGACCTCGACGACCGGGCGGCGCTCTACCGCAGCCTGCTCGCGGGCCGGCGCGTGCTGGTCGTGCTCGACAACGCCCGCGACGCCGACCAGGTGCGGCCGCTGCTGCCCGGCACCCCCACCGCGCAGACCGTGGTGACCAGCCGCAGCCGGCTCACCGGCCTCCAGGTCGCCTACGCCGCCCGCACCGTCGCCCTCGACCTGCTCGACGAGGCCGAGGCGGAGCGGCTGGTCGTCGCCCGCATCGGCCACGAGCGAGGGGCCCGCGAGCCCGACGCGCTGCGCGAGATGATCGGCCGCTGCGCCGGGCTGCCGCTCGGGCTCGCGGTGCTGGCCAGCCGCATCGAGATGCGCCCCGACGTGCCGCTGGCGGTGCTGGCCGCCGAGCTGCGTGAAGACGGCAACACCCTCGACGCGCTGGCCAGCGACGACACGGCGATCGACGCGCGCACCGTGTTCTCCTGGTCGCTGCGGCGGCTCAGCCCCGCCGGCGGGCGCCTCTTCCGGCTGCTGGGCGTGCAGTTCGGCAACGACATCAGCGTGCCGGCGGCGGCCAGCCTCGCGGCGCTGCCGGTGGCGCAGACCCGGCGGCTGATCCAGGAGCTGCTCGGCGCACAGTTGCTCGCCGAGGCGCGCCCGGGCCGCTACGCGATGCACGACCTGCTCCGGGAATACGCGCAGGAGCTCGTCGAGGATTCGGACCGCGGGCCGGCGGAGGTTCGCCTGCTCGACCACTACCTGCACGTCAGCCATGCGGCCCGGCTCCGGATGACGCCCATCTACAGCTACCTGACGCTCCCCGACGCCGCGCCGGGCGTGCAGATCGTGCCGATGGCCGACTACGAGGCCGCCCACATCTGGTTCGCCGCCGAATATCCGGTGCTCACCGCGGCGGTCCGGCGCGCACTCGCTGTCGGGCTGCCCTCGGTCGCGTGGCGGCTGAGCTGGACGTTCAGCAAGTTCCAGCAGCAACAGGGCAACTGGCGCGACCGGATCGACGGTGGCCGGCTCGTGCTCGACGCCGTCGTGCGCGCCGGCGACCGGGTCGGTGAGGCGCACGTGCGGCACGGCCTGGCGGTCGCCTACAGCCGGATGGGCCAGGCCCAACTGGCCCGGAGCACAGCCGAGGAAGCGCGGCGGATCCACGAGGAGATCGGCGACCCGTCGGGCGAGGCGCTCACCCTGACCACCTTGGCCATCATGGTCCATCGCACCGGCGATCCGGCGCTGGCCAGGCACTACTACGAGCGCTCGTTGCTGCTCAACCAGATCGCGGGAAACCGCCTGGGCGAGGGCGCCGCGCTCAACTCCCTGGCCTTCCTGGCCTGCACGGTCGGAAACTTCCAGGAGGCTGTCGACTACGGGCACCAGGCCCTGGCGGCCCTGGCCGATCACGACTACCTGCTCGTCCGCGCCGCCACCTGGGACACACTCGGCGCCGCCTACCAACACCTGGGCCGGCTCGACACCGCGGTCGACGCCTTCCGGCGCGCCATCGCCTATTTCACCCGCGGCGACGACCCCTACTATCTCGCCGCCTCGCACATCCATCTCGGCTCCGCCCTGCTCGACGGCGACGACCGCGAAGGCGCCCGCACCGAGTGGCAACGGGCCGAGCGGCTGCTCTCCGATCTGGAGCACGACCGGGTGGCGGAGGTGCGGCGGCGGCTGGCCGACCTCGACCGCCCGGCCGTCCGGAACGCCAACTCCGTGTTCGGCGAGGTGGTGTAGTCAAGAACAATCAAGAATCGTTCATGTCGTACGCCCGAAGCTTCGTCTCGTGGATCTGAACTTCGGCAGTCAGTTGCGCCTGAAGCGCCAGGATGCGGGTTTGACCCAACGCGAACTGGCCACCCGGTCGGGGCTCAGCGTCGCCGTCATCCGTGACCTGGAGCAGGGCCGAACCAAGCAGCCGCAGCCCCGCTCGATCGAGGCGCTCGCCGGCGCCTTGCGGCTGCGCCCCGCTCCCCCGGCCCGGCCGGCACCGCCACAGCGCATCGAGACTGCGAGCCAACCGGTGATCCAGATCCTGGGACCGCTCACCCTCCGGTTCGCCGGCTGGGGCGCGGGTTTCGGTCCTGGACCGCGCACCGTGCTGGGCCGGTTGGCGTTGACTCCCGGCCAGGCCGTGCCACGGGCGGAGCTGATCGACCTGCTGTGGCCGGCCGAGCAACCACCCGCGTCGGCGGTCAACCTGGTCCAGACCTATGTCTCCCGCCTCCGGCGCGTGCTGGCCCCGGCGGGGCTGCTGAGCCTGGTGCCCGGCGGCTACGCGCTGGCGGTCTCCGCCGACCACCTCGACGCGCTGCGGTTCGGCGACCTGGTCGACGAGGCTCGTGAGGTGGCGACCCGTGATCCGGCCCGAGCCGGCGAGCTGCTCGACCGGGCCCTGGCGCTGTGGCGGGGCGACCCGCTCGCCGACCTGGTCGCCCTGGCCGAACACCCGTCCGTCGTGACGTTGCGCGAGGAACGGGTCCGGGCCGGGCTGCTGCGCGCCGATGTCGCGGACGCCTGCGGTGAGCACGACGTGGCAGTGCGGATGCTGCGGCCGCTGACCGACCGGCATCCGCTGCACGAGCCGCTGCACGCCCGGCTCATGCTGGCTTTGGCGGCGACGGGACGGCAGTTCGAGGCGCTGGAGCTCTACGACGGGATCCGGCAGCGGTTGCTCGAGCAACTCGGCGTCGACCCCGGCCCCGAGCTGGCCGGCTACCGGCAACGGGTGCTGCGCCAACAATGGCGGCCCGCCGCCGCCCGACCCGTCCGGGCAACCGTCCCGTTCCAGGTGCCCGCCGCTCCCGCCGACTTCACCGGCCGGGCCGCGCCGCTCCGCGAGGTGCACCGCCTGCTGGATCAGCCGACGGCCGCGGTGGTCTGCGCGATCTGCGGGGTCGGCGGTGTGGGCAAGACCGCCGTAGCCGCCATGGTCGCGTCCGGGCTACGCGCCGCCTACCCCGACGGGCAGCTCTTCGTCGACCTGCGGGGCTCCGGGCCGGCGCCGCTGCACCCGGTCGAGGCGCTCGGGTCGCTGCTGCGCGCTCTCGGGGTAGAGCGCGACCTGCCGGCCGACGTAACCGAGCGGGCCGGGCTCTACCGCAGCATTCTGGCCGACCGTCGGGTGCTCGTGGTGCTCGACGACGCGCGCGACGCGGCTCAGGTCCGGCAACTGCTGCCCGGCCCGGGCCGGTGCACCGCACTGGTCACCAGCCGCCGGCGCCTGGTCGACCTCGCGGGCGCACGGCTGGTGGATCTGGACCTGCTCTCCGCCGGCGAGGCGGTCGAGCTTCTGGCGGCGGTGGCCGGCAGAGCCCGCGTCGAGGCCGAGCCGCGCGCCGCCACGGCGCTGGTTGTCGCGTGTGGACGGTTGCCGCTCGCCGTCCGCATCGCGGGCGTGCGGCTGGCGAGCCGGCCCGGGTGGAGCCTGCACGCGTTCGTCGAGCGTCTCGCCGACGAGCGTCACCGGCTCGACGAGTTGCGCGCCGGCGACCTCGACGTGCGTGCGACGTTCGAGCGCAGCTACGCCCAGTTGGCGCCGCCCGAGGCACGGACCTTTCGGCTGCTCGCGTTGGCGCCGGGCGTGCAGATCGGGCTTCAGGCCGCGGCTGCTCTGCTGGGCATCGACCCGGCCGCCGCGGAGCACGGGCTCGACTCGCTGGTCTCCGTCAACCTGCTCCAGTGGCTGCCGGGTGACCGCTTCACATTCCACAACCTTCTCCGCTTGTACGCCATCGAACTGGCCGGTGCCCTTCGCGTCCGGGCGGTCGGGTTGACCGCCCGGACGGGGTGAGGGGTTAGTGGAAGGTGCCGGTGCCGGCCCAGGCAGGGACGCCGATCCCAGGTCCGCGGCGCATGGTCCAGTTGCTGAAGGTGGTGCCGGTTGACTCTCCGGTGTGGAGGGTGCCGTCGGCGCCGTAGTACCAGATCAGGTCGTCGCGGCCGTCGTGGTTGTAGTCCCCGACCCCGGCCCAGGTGGGTGTCCCGATCCCATCGACGGACCCGATGGTGGCCAGGCCGGTTCCGGAGAAGGTGAACACGGCTGATCCTTGGTGCCAGGCGATGTCGTCGCGGTAGCCGTCTGCGTCGAAGTCGCCGACGCCGGCCCAGTCCGGGGTCCCGATCCCGGGTCCGCGGCGCATGGTGCAGTTGGCGAAGGTGCTGCCGTTCGATTCGCAGGTGTGGATCGTTCCGTCGGGGTAGAACCAGAACAGGTCGTCGCGGCCGTCGTGGGTGTAGTCCCCGACACCGGCCCAGGTTGGTGTCCCGGGCCCGTCAACGGAGCCGGTCGTGGCTAGGCCGCTGCCCGAGAGGGTGAAGATGGTTGAGCCTTGGTGCCAGGCGATGTCGTCGCGGTAGCCGTCACCGTCGAAGTCACCGACTCCGGCCCAGTCGGGTTTGCCGACTCCTGGTCCGCGCCGCATGGTGCAGTTGGTGAACGTGGTCCCGTTCGCGTCGCAGGTGTGGATGGTCCCGTCACCGGCGTAGTACCAGAACAGGTCGTCGCGGCCGTCGTGGTTGTAGTCACCGACACCGGCCCAGTCCGGAGTGCCGATCCCGTCGACGGAACCGATCGTCGGGAACCCGGCCCCGGAGAACGTGAACAGGCCCGAGCCTTGCATCCACGCGACGTCCGCGCCTGACCCCGCGTGTGCGCCGGCGAGTTGGGCCAGCTGGGCGAGGCTTCCGTTGAAGACGTTGGAATCGCGGTCGCCGCCGCGCTGGCAGTCCGGGATGTCGTACTGCCAGAAGGTCCAATGGTTGCCCCAGCCCGGCACCGATGGTGGCGAGGAGTTGCAGCTCGCGACGTCGAGCAGGTAGCCGGCGAACGCGGTGCTGTTGCCGGTGCACGGATTCCACCAGTTGACGTTGGTGTAGATCATCGGCGTGACGCCGATGCGGGCCTGCACCTGGCTCAGGAACGAGCTGATCCACGAACGCATCTGGCTCTGGTTGAGGCCGTAGCATGCGGGCAGGTCGTTGTAGGGCCACTCGATGTCCAGGAACGGCGGCAGCGTCCGGCCGTCCCGTGACCACTCCATGTGGTCGACGAAGTAGTTCGCCTGGCCGACCGGGTTGCCCTTGTCGGGCCGCCCCCAGGCATACGCGCCGACATAGAGGCCGGCGGCTTTCGCGCCGCGGTAGTCCTGGGTGAAGTACTCATTCGTGTACGTGGTGCCCTCGGTCGCCTTGACGTAGGCGAACTCGTCTCCGGCTGCTTTCTGGGCCGGCCAACTGACGGTCTTGCCGCCGTTGTGATCGTGGCTGGACACGTCGCGGCCGTTGATCGGGTAGCCGGCCGGCGGCGGCACGATCGTGGCCAGGGCTGTCGACGTGCCGGACACGCTCGTTGGCGTGCCGCTGCCGGCCCAGCCGTTGTCGCTGTTGGACGGTGTGATCGACGGTCCGCTTGCCATGGCCCCGCCGGGCGCCAACACGGCCGTCACGATGGCCGCCGAGAACGCGACGGCCAACCGTAGTCGGCGATGGGTCAGGTCTGTCCTGATGCGCATCGAACTCCTCGGGTCAGGTGATCTCGGCGCACGCGCGCCAACACCGGGACCTTCGCGGTACGGGCTATCCGAACGCTGGACGCCCGCGCCCGTACTCCCGGCGTCGGCGTCCAGTCCTTGGATAGCCCGTACCGCGACGGTCTGTCCGCAACGACCGCGGACCGGACCCGAGGGAGAAGTCTCGATGAAGCCCAATCAACGACGGCACAGCGTGTTCCGCTGGCGCCACATCCTGGCCGTGCTCGGCGCGGCCGTCGCCCTGGCGATGGTGGCGCCCGCCACGGCGCAGGCGGCGGCCGGCAGCGACGACACCACCGTGCGGCCGCAGGGTGTCACCGCCGTCAGCTCGGCGACGCGGGCCGCAGGGGCGGCGGCGGCCGACAATCCCGGACCGTGGATCACCCGGAACGAGATCCTGAGCCGCGCGAAGTCCTGGTATGACGCCCACGTGCCCTACAGCATGGAGAAATATCGCGACGATTATCGCACCGACTGTTCGGGATACGTCGGGATGGCCTGGCACACCAACGACAACTACTGGTGGACCGGCGACCTCGACACCATCAGCGTGCAGATCACCTACAACGCGCTGCGTCCCGGCGACATCCTGCTCTACCACAACGAGGCCAACCCGGTGAACGGCTCGCACACGGTGATCTTCGACCACTGGGTCGGTGCCGTCGGCGGCGACTTCATGATGTACGAGCAGACCAAGCCGTCCACCAAGCACCGGCTGTGGTCGGAGGCCGGCTACAGCAGGTCTTTGTACAAGCCCTTCAAGTATCGCCGCGTCCTGGAGGCCGGAACCTCGGGTGCGGATGTGGCGTGGATGCAGGGCTCGGGCCTGTTCACCTTCTCCGGGGCCGGGTTCCCGACCATCGGTTCCGTCGACGGGATCGGCACCCCCGATTGGGCCGGTGTCGGTGACTACAACCACGACGGCCGCGACGACCTGTTCTGGTACTACGCCGGTGACGGGACCATCCACACCTGCGACGCGAACGGGACCACGTTCACCAACTGCACCATGCGCCGCGGACCAGGAGTCGGCAAACCCGACTGGGCCGGGGTCGGTGACTTCGACGGTGACGGCTATCGCGACGACATCGCCTGGCACCAGGGATCTACGATCTTCACGTTCTCGGGCAGCGGCCTGGCAACGACCGGCTCCGTCGACGGGCCCGGGACACCGACGTGGGCCGGGGTCGGGGACTACACCCACGACGGCCGCGACGACCTGTTCTGGTTCTACCCCGACGGAACCATTCACACCTGCGAATCGAACGGCAGCACCTTCGCCAACTGCACGATGCGTCGCGGGCCCGGGATCGGGACCCCGGACTGGGCCGGCGTCGGTGACTTCGACGGCGACGGCTACCGCGACGACATCGCCTGGCACCAAGGCTCAGCCGTGTTCACCTTCTCCGGAAGCGGCCTGGCCACCATCGGGTCCGTCGATGGGATCGGGACACCGACCTGGGCCGGCGTCGGGGACTACAACCACGACGGTAAGGACGACCTGATCTGGTACTACGGCGCCGACGGCACCCTCCACACCGGAGAGTCAACCGGCACCACCTTCACCAACTGGACCATGCGCCGCGGACCCGGCATCGGCATCCCCGCCTGGGCCGGCACCGGCACCTTCCACTAGCCGTTGATCGCGTCCGGGCGGTCAACCGACCGCCCGGACGCCAGCTTGACCTGAGAAACCCCTCGGGAAGAGGATCCCCACATGCGATTCGGACTGGTCGGCTACGGATTCGGCGGGCGCTACTTCCACGCGCCACTTCTCAGGTCAGCGCCTGACATCGACTTCGCCGGCGTGGTGACCCGGTCACCGGACCGCCGGGCCGAGCTCGAGAAGGACCATCCCGGCGTCACCGCCTACGACTCGCTGCAGGCACTGGTCACCGACGGTGTTCAGGCGGTCGCGATTTCCACCCCGGCAGACACCCACATTCCGCTCGCTATGGAGGCGATCGGGCTCGGCATGGCGGTGGTGGTCGACAAACCGTTCGCCCTCGACGCGGCCGAGGCCCGCACCGCGATCGAAGCGGCCGAGCGGGCCGGCGTCGCGCTCAGCGTCTACCAGAACCGCCGCTGGGACTCCGACCTGCTGACCGTCCGCCGCCTGATCGACACGGGTGAGCTGGGCGACATCACCCGCTTCGAGTCCCGCTTCGAACGCTTCTCCCCCGACCCGGGCCCACCCGCGGCCGGCGGCGGCGCCCTGCGCGACTTCGGCGCGCACCTGGTCGACCAGGCCCTGTTGCTGTTCGGTCCCGCGGACCACGTCTACGCCCGGATGAGCGCCCGGCACACGCTCGACGACGACTTCTTCGTCACCGTCGCCCACACCGGCGGCGTCGAATCACAGCTCTGGGGCAGCTGGGTGCAGGGCGCCCCCGGCCCACGCTTCCGGGTCACCGGCACGACCGGCACCTACATCGTCGACGGCGTCGACGGCCAGGAGGCCGACCTCATCGCCGGCCGCACGCCCGCGACCGAGGGCGACCGCTGGGGCACCGAGCCGCAAGCCCGCTGGGGCAACCTCTACCGCGGCGGCCCAGCCGAGCCGGTCCCGACCGAACGCGGCCGCTGGGACACCTACTACCCGGCGTTCGCGGCTGCTGTCCGCGGCGAAGCGCCGCTCCCGGTCGACCCGTGGGACGTCCTCCGCAACATCGAGGTCCTCGACGCCGCCCGAACGAGTGCCACAACCGGCACCACGATCAGGCTTTGATGAGCGGTCGTGGCTCACGAAGTCTTCCGACACGTGCCCTTTCCCTTCCCGGACGGCCGTTTTCCGCCACAACTCGGCGCCACCGTGCAGCGGACGGTCGCCGACGGCCAGTTACCGGCGCTCACCGTGATCCACACGGCCGACAACTCGTGGGTAGTGCTCGACGGGGTCAACGACCCGAATCTCCACGGTGCCTGCGTGATCGACGCGATGGTCCACCTGGTGGAAGACGACCCGTCGCTCGCCGTGGTCGCTCGGCTCGAGGTCGGTTACCGCGCCGACCGTGAGCGTGCGGGCGACGTATGGCATTCGTTCCCCTACGAGATGGAAGGCTGAGCTGGTCGCCGGGTTGGAGCGGCATCAGGTCGCCGTCTATCTGGGCGCGATCGGCGCGGGGGCTGCTGTCGGCTGGGCGCTGCCGGGCGCGGGGCCGGGCCTCGAACACGTCATCAGTCCGGTGCTGGGTGCCCTGCTCTACGTGACGTTCCTCCAAGTGCCGGCACGGGATCTGGTGCGCTCCCTGCGCGACGGCCGATTCCTCGCCGCCGCGCTCGTCGTGAACTTCGTCGTCGTCCCGCTCGTGGTGGCGGCGATGTTCACGTTCCTGCCGGCCGACCAGGCGGTGCGGCTGGGTGTGCTGCTGGTGTTGCTCACCCCCTGCGTCGACTACGTGATCGTCTTCAGCGGCCTGGCCGGCGCGAGCAGCGATCGGCTGCTTGCCGCCACGCCGCTGTTGCTGATCGCCCAGATCCTGTTGCTACCGCTGTTTCTGCTGTTGTTCCTGGGGTCAGACCTGGCCGAGACGGTCGACGCCGGACCCTTCGTCGAGGCCTTCCTCTTCCTGATCGTCGTCCCGCTCGTGCTGGCCTGGGCCACGCAGGCGTGGGCCAGCCGGCGCCGGGCCGGGGCAACGGTCGCCCGGCACCTGGGAACGGCGATGGTGCCGCTGATGGCCGCGACGCTGTTCGTGGTCGTCGCCTCCCAGATCCCCAAGATCCACAACGACCTCGGCGACGTGGTCGGCGTGGTGCCGTTCTACGTCGTCTTCCTGGTGGTGATGGCCGTTGCCGGGCTGGGCGTCAGCCGGCTCTTCCGGCTGGACACGGCACCGGCCCGGGCCGTGGTGTTCACCGGCGCGACCCGCAACTCGCTGGTGGTGCTCCCGCTGGCGCTGGCCCTCCCCGACCGCCTCGCCGTCGCCGCGGCGGTCGTGGTCACCCAGACGCTGGTCGAGGTCCTGGGCATGGTCGCCTATGTGCGACTGGTGCCCCGCCTCCTACCCACGGCTAAGGGAGGATCTCGGCGACGAGCGCCCTGACCCGGCTGCCGATGTCGTCCCGGATGCGCCGGACGGCTTCGATGTTCTGGCCGGCGGGGTCGTCGAGCTCCCAGTCGAGGTGGGTCTGTCCCGGGAAGTAGGGGCAGACGTCGCCACAGCCCATCGTGATGACCACCGACGATGCCGCCGAGTCACCCGGCGTCAGGATCGTGGGTTGCTGGTCGGTGATGTCGATGCCGAGTTCCTCCATCGCGCGCACGGCGACCGGGTTGATCTGGTCTGCCGGAGCGGACCCGGCGGACCGCACTTCGACGCGGTCACCGGCGAGGTGGCGGAGGAATCCGGCCGCCATCTGCGATCGGCCCGCGTTGTGCACACAGACGAACAGGACGCTGGGCTTCGTGGCGGTCGTCATCGGTCGGCGCGCTCCGTGGTCGTGGCGGTCAGGACGCGACGGTCGGCCTCTTCGGACCCGCGCGGCTGCGGGTAGAGGACCACGACCAACAGGGCACCCAGGGCTCCGCCGACGAGTTGCGCTCCGATGAACGCCGGCACGGAGGCCGGCGCGATGCCGGCGAAGGTGTCGGTGAACCCGCGACCGATGGTCACGGCCGGGTTGGCGAAGCTGGTCGAGCTGGTGAACCAGTAGGCGGCACCGATGTAGGCGCCGACGGCGGCCGGCGCATCCCGGGTGTTCGCGGTCCGAACCAGGGCGAAGACGAGCAGAATCAGCCCGGCGGTCGCGACCGTTTCGCCGATCCACAGGTGCGACGCGGCGCGGTCGGTGGTCGACCAGGACACCGCCGGCAGGTCGAACATCACGTTGGCCAGGACCGCCCCGCTGACGGCACCGGCCACCTGGGCGACAACGTAGCCGGCGACAAGCGTCGGGGCGGGTGCCGCACCGGCACGGCGGCGCAGCCACCAGTCGACGGCGGTGACGACCGGGTTGAGGTGTGCGCCGGAGACCGGTCCCAGCACCAGGATCAGCACCGCGAGCGCCAGCATCGTCGCGAACGCGTTCTCAGACAGCTGGAGGCCGGCGTCGCCCGGAGACAGCCGCGCCGCCATGATCCCGGAGCCGACGACGGCGGTCACGAGCAACGCGCTGCCGAGGTATTCGGCGAACAGCCGGCGCCCGAGGGTGGCGCTCACGGTCTCGATCCCCCGACCGTGATGGCGGGCACGAGCCGGCCGATCCGCTCGGAGATGTCGGCGAAGGCCGCCTCGAACGCTACGTCGGTGTCCACCGGCACCGGGTCCGGAACCGACCAGTGCAGGCGGGTCAGTGCGGCGGGCAGCGTCTCGTGGACGTGGTCGCAGACCGCGATCAGCAGGTCTCCGTCGGCCGCGACGGCGTCGAGGCTCGCGGTGCGCTGCGCCGCCAAGCGGAGACCGTGCCGCCGCGCCGCACGCACCGCACGCGGGTTGACCCGGGCGGCGGGCTCGGTGCCCGCAGAGGCGGCCGGCACGGCGCTCCGCGACCTCCAGACCGCTGCGGCCAGCTGCGAACGCGCGGAGTTGCGCGTGCAGACGAACACCACCCGGCGAGGGACCGCGAACCCGGGGCTGCCGAACGCGGCGAGCGAGTCCGGCCGGAGGCGGACGTAGCTGCGGCGCCGATCATGCTCAGACCGGGACCGGGTGATGACGCCGGCGTCCGTCAGCACGCCGAGGTGGTGGGCGACCAGGTTGCTCGACATCCCGAGCCGGTCGGCGATCTCGCTCGGCGACGCATCGCCGATCGCGAGCGCGTCAGCGATCACCAGGCGCGCGGGATCGCCGAGCGCGGCGTGCACCCGGGCCCGCCGCTCGACCGAAGACATCTCAACGTTCATTGACTCAATATTCGCTGAGTCAGTCTCCCGAGTCAACCGGCGGCTGGCCCGGGCTTGACGGCCCGCGCGTAAAGAACGTTCACCTGGAGCTGGCTCACCTCGTGGTCGCGTAGCCACGCGACATTGGCAGCGCGTACGCGTGCAGCTCCTGATGGGTCGAGTTGCTCGACGGTGGCCCGGTAGCCGGTGCCGAGCACGATCGTCCACCAGTCGTCAGGGTCGGCGAGCGGATGGGTGCCCGGCTCGGCCTCGACCGTCGGCGCCGGCGTGCCGCCGGACCGCAACAGCTCGGCCACCGCCTCCGCGGACGTGACCCGGGTCCACGGGTGGAAGGCCTTCACCAGGTCGGGGCGTTCGGCGCCGACCGCGGCCCAGAACTCGGTGGTCGCCGGTTCGAGCCACTCGGGTCCCCACACCGTGACGGCCAGCACGCCGCCGGGGCGGACCAGCCGCCACAGCTCCGCGACCGCGGCGACCATGTCGGGCAGGAAGAAGACACCGAAGACGCAGACCACGGCGTCGAAAGCCCCGGACGGCAGCCCGATGTGTTCGACATCGGCCGACCGGAACTCGACATTGGACAAACCCTGACCCCGCGCCTTGGCTCGGGCCAGCGCGAGCGCCGGCTCGGCCAGGTCGAAGCCCAACACCCGCCCGCCGGCACCGACCTCGTGCGCGGCGGGCAGCGCCGACGCACCCGTGCCGCAACAGGCGTCGAAGACCCGGTCGCCCGGGCGCAGGCCGAGCCGCGCGACCGTCGCACGACCGAACCTGTCCCAGAACGACAGCGCCGAGTCGTCGAAGTGGTCGGCCGCGGCGGCGTAGGTCGACGCCGACACCGCCTTCATGCCGGAGTCGTCCGCGACCGCGCCGCCGTCGCCCACCCGCCCATCATGCTCCCCGACCACCAACATCGGGAGGGCTACCGCCCGACCAACTCCCGCCGCTCGGCCGCGGTGAGGTGCCTGCGGACCACCTCGGCGACGTCGGCGGCCGAGAACGGCGGGTGCGGCATCTCCGGATCGACGTCCATTGTGGTCCCGGTCGCGACCTCGACCACCGGCAGGTCGACCAGCGCTCGCAGCCTGACCAGCTGCGGGTGACCGAAACCGGGCCAGGGGCGGATCACCACCACGAGCGGCTGGCGCCGGCGGATCTCGCCGACCACGTCGGCGCCCCATCCGTGCCACACGGCGCAAACCGGCACACCCAGGAGGTCGCACAGTGCCGGGGCCAGCGCGGTGCCGGGTTCGATGACCAGGACCGGACAACGTGTCAACGACGACATACCCGCATCGTGCGTCCGGGCCCGGCCGGAGAGCGGCGGTCGCTACGGAATCCATACGCACCGGGCAGCGATCCCAATACGCCCTTGACACACGCGGTTGGCCTTGGAAAGGGCGCGCCATGTGATCGGATCAGGCATGGGCGGTGCATCCGCGCGTTTTAATGCAGGCGAGGAACCGGGAGGGAGGCGGTGGTGGCCGACGAGCAGAACCGGTCTGCCATGGACTGGGTTGTCGACTGCGCCGTCTACGTGGCCGGGCGACGGATGGGTGGGCAGTTCGACTACGCGCAGGCGCTGGAGATAGCCCGGGCCGGCGAGGGGTTCGTCTGGCTGGGGCTGCACGACCCGACGCCGGCCAACATCATCGAGGTGGCCGAGGTGTACGGGCTCGATGAGCTGACCGCCGAGCACGCGCTCAGCCCGGATCACCGGCCGGCGGTGGAGCGCTCCGAAGAGGTCACGGTGATCGTGCTGCGGACCACGAGGTACGTCGATCATCCGGAGCTGACGGAGACCTCCGAGGTGGTGGAAACGGGCGCCGTGGTGGTCTTCATCGGGCCGCAGTTCGTGATCACCGTGCGACACGGCGCGCCCGGCGCATTGGGGCCGGTCCGGAGCGACCTGGAGGCTCGGCCGCAGCGGCTGGCGCTGGGGCCGTGGGCGGTGGCACACGCCGTGTGTGACCGCGTGGTCGACGCCTACACGGCGGTGGCGGCTGCGGTGGAGACCGATATCGACGCGGTCGAGGAGAGCGTCTTCGCGCGGTACGCGGGTGCCGGTGGGCGGGTCTCGCACATCTATCAGCTCAAGCGGGAGCTGGTGGAGTTCAAACGGGCGGTGGCACCGTTGCAGCGTCACTTCGGTGCGCTGCTCGAGGATCGGACCCTGCTGTCCAAGGAGATCCGCCGCTATTTCCGCGACGTCTACAACAACCTCCTGCGCACGGTCGAACGGATCACCGCGTTCGACGATCTGCTCAACTCGATCCTCCAGGCCCGGCTGGCGCAGGTCACGGTGGACCAGAACAACGACATGCGCAAGATCGCTGGCTGGGCGGCGATCTTCGCGGTGCAGACGTTCATCGCCGGCATCTACGGAATGAACTTCACCTTCATGCCGGAGCTGGGCTGGCGCTACGGCTATCCCGGCGTGATGCTGGTCATGATCGTCACCGCGGTCGTCATGTATCGGGGTTTCCGCCGCAACAACTGGCTATAGCCGCGCTAGCTGATCAACACGGTGATCGTCGCCACCCAGCCGAGGGCCGCCAACACGAGCAGCAGCGGAAGGGCCCGCCGGACGCGCCGGGCCGCGGAAGTCACATCCACTCCCCAACCCTGCCACGAGCGCCCAGCCCTCGGGTGTCAGACGGCGATCCGGGAACCCATGATGACCGTGCGTTCGCGCGGCAGGCCGAAATACTCGGCTGCGTCAGCCGTCACGTAGGACGTCGCGATGAACAGCCGTTTGCGCCAGCCGGCCATCGTCGGCGCATCGCCGCGGGTGAGCTCGATCTTCGAGAGGAAATAGGAAGCGCCGTCGAGCGAGACCAGCCCCTCGGTGCGGTCCGGTTCGAGCAGCGCGAGCGTCGCGGGCACGTTCGGCGTCTCGATATAGCCGAACCGCGCTACGACATGGATGACCCCGTCCTGCGCGAATCCCAGGTCGTCGACCACGATCCGCTCGCTGTCCGGCACGTATGGCACGGTGTCGGTCTCGATCGACAGGATCACCACGTGCTCGTGCAGCACGTGGTTGTGTTCGACGTTGGCCCGCAGCGCCAGCGGCGCGGTCTCCTTGCCCCGGTTGAGGAACACGGCCGTGCCCGGCACCCGGGTGAACGTGTCCGGCCGGTCGTGCAGCTCGGTGACGAACTCCCGCAAGGGACCCTCGGCCTGTTCACGTTCGCGGGTGACCACAGAACGGCCCCGCTGCCAGGTCGTCATCACCGCGAACGCGGTCAGCCCGATCAGCAACGGCAACCAGGCCCCGTGCAGCAACTTGGTCAGGTTGGCGGCGAGGAACAGCACGTCGACGGCCAACAGGATGCCGGCACCGGTAAGCACTATCCACAATGGCGTGTGGAAGCGGACCCGGGCGAGGTAGAAGAAGAGCAGCGTGGTGATGGTGATGGTCGCGATGACGGCCATGCCGAAGGCGAACGCGAGCGCGGCCGAGGAGCGGAACGCGAAGACGAGGATCAGCACCGAGACCATCAGCAGCCAGTTGATCCAGGGCACGTAGATCTGGCCGATCGTCGACGCCGACGTGTGCGCGACCCGCAACCGGGGCAGATAGCCGAGTTGCGCGGCCTGGGACGCGACCGAATAGGCACCGGTGATGACCGCCTGCGAGGCGATGACCGTCGCCGCGGTCGCCAGCACCACCATCGGCAACCGGGCCCAGTCGGGGGTGAGCAGGAAGAACGGGCTGCTGATCGTGCTCTGGTCGGAGAGGATCAGCGCGCCCTGGCCGAAATAGCTCAGCACGCACGCCGGCAGCACCAACGACAGCCAGCCGCGGGTGATCGCCCGCCGCCCGAAGTGGCCCATGTCGGCGTAGAGGGCCTCGGCGCCGGTCACCGCGAGCACGATCGCGGCCAGCGCGAAGAATCCGATGTGGAAGTTCCCGGCCACGAAGCTGATGGCGTACGTGGGTGACAGCGCCGCCAGGATGTGGGGGTTCTCGACGATCCCGCCGATTCCGCACGCGGCGATGGCGACGAACCAGGCGATCATCACCGGGCCGAAGAACCGGCCGACCGCGGCCGTGCCGCGCCGCTGCACGAGGAAGAGCAGCACGATGATGACCGCGGTGATCGGCACGACCAGGTCTTCGAGCCCCGGCTGCACGATCTTGAGTCCCTCGACCGCCGACAGCACCGAGATGGCCGGTGTGATCATGCTGTCGCCGAAGAAGAGCGCGGCGCCGAACACGCCGAGCGCGGCGAGCACCAGCGCCGCCCGCCGGCTGCGCCCCCCGCCGAGCCGGCGGAGCAGGGTGATCAGGGCCATGATGCCGCCCTGCCCCTGGTTGTCGACCCGCATCACCAGCGTCACGTAGGTCAGGGTGACGATGAGCATGACCGACCAGAACACCAGCGACACGACCCCGTAGACGTTGTCGGTGCTGACCGGCACCGGGTGCGGGTCGGCCGGGTTGAAGACGGTCTGGATGGTGTAGATCGGGCTGGTCCCGATGTCGCCGAAGACGACGCCGAGGGCGCCGACCACGACGGCCGCGCGCACCACGTCACGGCCGCCGGCCGACGATGCTTCTTCCATCCGGTGCTCCTCGACAGGGGCCGCTATCGCGCCCTCATCCTGCCGGTGCGAACGCGGATCACGACGTCAAGAAATCGTCAAGATTCACCGTTGGCAGGGTGCGTCCAGCCGCTCCAGGCGGGTCCAGCCGACCCAGCCGCGCTCGCGCATCAGCTCCAGCATCCGGCCCGCTCGCGGGTCGGACTCGAGGAGCAGGCCGTCGAGCAGGCCAACCGCTACCTCGTCCTGCGCCATCTCCTCGAAGTTGAGCTCGCCGGCGGCGAAGGCCTGCTCGGCCAGGTTGGCCATGATGTCGGCGGCTTCCTCCAGCAGCCGGTCGTCGACCGGGTCGCTGTCGATGATCTCCGACAGGAGGCGGTAGAGCCGGACGTGGTGCGGATCGTCGAGCTGTGCGAGCTTCCCCGCCATCACCTCCGGGATCTGATCGGGCCAGCGGGCCGCGACCA
Source organism: Asanoa ferruginea (assembly GCF_003387075.1). Lineage (NCBI taxonomy): Bacteria > Bacillati > Actinomycetota > Actinomycetes > Micromonosporales > Micromonosporaceae > Asanoa > Asanoa ferruginea. The sequence continues at coordinate 5,941,334 of NZ_QUMQ01000001.1, read as the reverse complement.
GGATCCACCCTTCCCGCTCACCGTCGATCATCCGCTCGGACGCACCGATCTCCCGGAGCCGGTCGAGGTAGTGGAGCACGTCCGACGGGAGCGCCAGCGTGTCGCCGGTGGTGAGCTGCGCGATCTGCTTGCGGCTGGTCTCGAGCCGGTCGATCTCGTCGCGCAGGTCGCGGTCGATCCGTTGGAGAGCGTCAGCGAAAGCCGCCGGTTCGGCTTCGAGCAGCGGGCCAACCTGGGACAGGGGTACGCCGGCGTTGGCGAGCGTGCGGATCTTGATGAGCGACACGACCGCCTTGGCGCCGTAGCGCCGGTAGCCCGAATCGTCACGCTCCGGCTCGGGCAGCAGCCCGATCTGGTGATAGTGCCGCACCGTTCGTGCCGTGACGCCGGCGTACGCCGCTAATTGTCCGATCGTCAGCATGCTTCCATCCTCACCCCGCCCCTCAGGAGATCCGCCGACGGTAGGCCATGTTCGCGAACACGTAGGCGACCACGAGGATGCCGACGCACCACGCGAGCGCGATCCAGATGTCGGTGCCGACGGGTTTGCTGGGTGAGCAGGCTGCGGATGGCGTTGACGATGGAGGTGACCGGCTGGTTCTCGGCGAAGGCGCGCACCGGGCCGGGCATGGTCGCGGTGGGCACGAACGCCGAGCTGATGAACGGCAGGAAGATCAGCGGGTAGGAGAACGCGCTCGCACCGTCGACCGACTTCGCGGTCAGGCCGGGGATCACGGCGATCCAGGTCAGCGCCAGGGTGAACAGGATGAGCGTGCCGGCGACCGCGAGCCAGGCCAGCACGCCGGCGCCCGAGCGGAAGCCGATGGCGATGGCGGCCAGGACGACGACCAGGAGCGAGATCAGGTTGGCGACCATCGAGGTCAGCACGTGTGCCCACAACACGCCCGACCGGGCGATCGGCATCGACGAGAAGCGCTCGAAGATGCCGCTCTGCATATCCATGAAGAGCCGGAACGCGGTGTACGCGATCCCCGACGCGATCGTGATGAGCAGGATGCCGGGCAGCATGTAGTTGACGTACGAAACCGACCCGGTGTCGATCGCGCCGCCGAACACGTACACGAAAAGCAACATCATGGCGATGGGTGTGATCGCGGTCGTGATGATCGTGTCCAGGCTGCGGGTGACGTGGCGCAGCGTGCGTCCGGTGAGGGCCGCGGTGTCGACGAAGAAATGCGTGGCCATTGTCGTTCCCTACTTGGTCTTGGTGGTGTCGCCGACGACCGCGAAGAAGACGTCTTCCAGGGTGGGCTGCTTCTCGATGTATTCGACCTTCGCCGGCGGCAGCAGCGCCTTGAGCTCGGCCAGGGTGCCGTTGACGATGATCCGACCCTCGTGCAGGATCGCGATCCGGTCCGCGAGCTGCTCGGCTTCGTCGAGATACTGCGTGGTGAGCAGCACGGTCGTGCCGCCCGCGGCGAGTTCCCGGATGGCCTGCCAGACCTCGATCCGCGCCTCGGGGTCGAGCCCGGTCGTCGGCTCGTCGAGGAAGATGACCGGCGGGTTCCCGATCAGGCTCATCGAGATGTCCAGCCGGCGGCGCATGCCACCGGAGTAGGTCGCCACCCGCCGGCTCCCCGCCTCGGTCAGCGAGAACCGCCGCAGCAGCTCGTCGGCGATCGCGCCGGGTTCCTTGAGGTGCCTCAGCCGGGCGATCAGCACGAGGTTCTCCCGCCCGGTGAGGATCTCGTCGACCGCCGCGAACTGCCCGGTGAGACTGATCGACTCGCGTACGTCGGCCGCCTGCGACGCGACGTCGAAGCCGTTGACCCCGGCCGTGCCGGCGTCGGCCTTGAGCAGGGTGGCCAGGATCCGCACCACCGTGGTCTTGCCCGCCCCGTTGGAGCCGAGCAGCGCGAAAATGCTGCCGCGCGCCACGTCGAAGTCGACGCCGCGCAACACGTGCAGCTCCTTGTAGGACTTCTCCAGGCCCTGCACGTGGATCGCAGGTCCCTGGGCCGCAGGGATACTCATGGCAGCCAGTTTGGGGGGTTGACGCTACGTCAAGGTCAAGCCCTCCGCGTATGGATTCCGTCAAGAAGGAGCCTGCGGATCGATCGCCGGACGTACGCTCGCCGCATGTCAGCGGCTCCGGTCTATGGACCACCGTTCGGCCCACCGCCCAAGCGGAGGCGTTGGGGACTGATCATCGGCCTGAGCGTGGCGGGCGTGGTGGTCCTGTGCTGCGGCGGGGGCGTCACCCTGGTTGGGCTGATCGCGGTGCAGACCGGCCCGGCCAAGTCGGCGGCCGCGTCCTACGTGGACGCCGTGATCGCCAACGACGACGCCAAAGCGCAGCAATACCTCTGCTCGGCCAGCGTCGCCAAGGCCCACCACGACAGCTTCGCGAGCCACGTGCACAGCAGTGGCGTCAGCGACAGCCAGGTGGTCAACACCAAGGTCACCTTGTGGAACCTGTCGTGGAAAGCCGATGTGCAGGTGGAGCTCACCGGCACCACCGGCGCGCAGGAGGCGCTCGACCTGCCGCTTGCCAAGGAAGACGGCAAGTGGAAGGTGTGCGGCTGACCTTAGGCGGCTGAGCGGGCGGCCGCCCGCACGGTGGTGGCAAAACTGCTCCACGTGAACCAGCTCGGGAAGGCGCGGACGAGCGCCGGATCCCCGGCCAGGGCGAGCCGGCCCGCGGCGATCTGCGCGTTGAGCTCGCACCGTCCTGAGTAGACGCCGTAGAGGGCCGCCACGTAGCCGTCGAGATGCACGTAGCTCGCCGGGTCCAGGCCCGGGTCGGTGTGGCAGATCGACACCCCGGTCCGTTCGAGGACCATCCACAGGCGTCCGGGTTTCGGCCCTGACAGCCGGAACGCGACCACGGTCTTGTGCGCCGGCAACGCGTCGGCGGCGACATGCCGGCTGATCCACAGGATCAGCAGATCCGGGTCGAGCTCCGCCTGGGCCGGATCTTCCATGACCCAGTGCACCGCCCACTCGCCAAGAGCCCTGACCACACCGCTGAGCTGCCGACCGGGCCCGGTCAGCTGGTAGCCGGCTCCGGCGCCGGCCAACTCGATCAGACCGAGCCGCTCCAGGTGGCGCAGCCGGCTGCTGAGCACGCTGCGCGAGATGCCGGGCAGGCCGCGGGCGAGCTCGTTGAAACCGAGCGGGCCGAAGAGCAGATCGCGGACCAGCAGCAGGGTCCACCGGTCGCCGAGGACCTCGGCGGCCTTGGCCACCGGGCAGTACTGGCCGTACGTCTTCATGCCTGGCAGTGTGCGCCCGCACGTGGCCGGCCGGGCAGTACGAAATCCGTACTTCCCGCGATCTGTCGAACGGCCGAACACTCCCCCTCATGAATCGTAGAGAGCTTCTGGTCGCGGTCGGCGGCGCTGCCGCCCTCGTCGCCACCCGTCCCGCACCGGCTGCCGGGCACAGTCGCACGGCCAGGCCGCCGAACGCCGCGCTGCACTGGAGCGGGATCGCCGAGGCGGCGATCGCTCCCGGCCGGCCCCCGGGCAGCGCCGGCGTGCTCGGCGGCATCGTGCACGGTGCGATCCACGATGCCGGCGCGGCGGCATCCGGGCGTTATCCGGCGCTGCTCGTCGCCCCCTGCGCACGCGGGAGGGCCGACGCGGACGCCGCGGTGGCGACGGCCGCCTACCTGGTCCTGTCCGCCCGGGTGCCGGCGCAGGCTGATTCGCTGGCCGACAGCTACGCCGCCTATCGGGCCCTGCTCGACAACAGTCCGGCGGTAGGCCGCGGCCTGGACAGAGGCCGACAGGTCGCCGAGGCGGTCCTCGCACTCCGCGCCGACGACGGATTCGACGCGACCGTGCCGTGGACCCAACCCGCGCCCGGCCCCGGGGTCTTCGAACCGGTCCTCACCAACCCCGACGGCACGCCGGCGACCCCGGTCGATGTCAAACTCGGCCGGGTCACGCCACTCGTCATCGCCGCGGCTGACCAGTTCCGCCCGCTCGGGCCCTACCAGTTGACCAGCGCCGCGTATGCCGCCGATCTCGTGGAGGTCGCCGCCTACGGCCGGGTCGACTCCACCGTGCGCAGTCCGGCGCAGACCGACACCGCCAGATTCTGGGCGGAGAACACCTTCACCCAGTGGAGTCGTACGCTGCGCGGCCTCGGCGCCGAGCGACGGCTGGACACGGCGGCAGCGGCCAGGATGCTCGGCCTGGCCCAGGTCACCGCAGCCGACGCGCTGATCGCCTGCTTCAACGCCAAATACCACTACCTCTTCTGGCGGCCGGTGCACGCCATCGCCCGCGCCGACAGCGACGGCAACCCGGCCACCACCGCGGACCCGACGTGGCGGTCGCTGCTGACGGTCAACCACCCCGAATACGTCTCCGCCCACGCGACCTGGAGCAACGCCATCACGACCGCGCTGGCCGGCTACTTCCACACCAGCCGGATCCCGCTCACGATGACCAGCACGATCACCGGAACCACCCGCACCTACCGCACGCTCCCCGACGCCGCCGCCGACGTCACCGGCGCCCGCATCTGGGCCGGCCTGCATTTCCGCAAATCCCTGATCGACGGCGCCCGGCTGGGCCGGCGGGTCGCAGGCGCGGTCGCCGCACACGCCCGCCACCCGCGCCAAGAACGTCTTTGAGGAAGGCCTCACCCGGCCGACTGACGGCAGTCCTCCTTGATGATCAGGGCGAAGCTCTTCGCGGCCTGGGCGGTGAAGCCCTGAGCCCGGTGCCAGTCGGCGTGCTCGTCCACGCTCGCGGCGCAGGTGGGCACCGGGAGCATCCGGTCTTCGGGCGCCGGGCCGGAAATGCCGGCGGCCACCATCGCGGCGGTCAGGATCCAACATGCGTTCATGGCGAACCTCCTGGTTGTCGGCTTGTGCCTCCAGGCTTCGCCGGCGGGCGACCGGCCACATTGGGCCTGACCCCTGAGATCGGGCGACGTACCCCTTATCCCTACGAGTGATGACCGCGCGGGCCGCCGGTGCCAGACTCGGCACATGGCTGCCGCCGGCGGCGACCTCCTGGTCGGCCGGGCCGCGGAATCGCACGCGCTGCTCGACCTGACCGCGCGGGCTGCCGCCGGGCGCCCGGGTTTCCTGCTGGTCGCCGGCGAGGCTGGCGTCGGTAAGACCGCGCTCGCCCGTGACCTCCGTAGTCGGGTGGCGGGCGAGTTCGGCGTGCTGTGGGCGCCGTGCCTGCCGCTGACCTCGCTCGCCACGCCGTTCCTGCCATTGCTGTCGGCGCTGCGGGACTGGCCCGCCGGCGGCCCGCCCGATTTCCAGCCGTTGACCTTCGACCGGTGGCTCGACGACGCCTGCCGGGAACGGCCCCTGCTGCTGGTCGTCGACGACCTGCACTGGGCCGACGGCAGCACGCTCGAAGTGCTCACATTCGTGCTCGCGATGGCGCCGCGCCGCCGGCTCGCCGTGCTGGCCACGCTGCGGACCGACGACCTCGCCGACGGGCATCCCCTACATCGGTGGCTGGCCGACGTCCGCCGGTTCCCCGAGTTCGGGGAACTCCCCGTGGCTCGGCTGGACCGGGCCGGGACCGCCGATCAGCTCACCGCCCTCTTCGGGCGGCCGCCGCGCGAATCGGTGGTCGACGAGGTGTTCGCGCGTACCCGCGGCAACCCTTATCTGACCGCCCTGCTGGCCCGCGGTCTCGACCCGGACGCCGGTGCGCTGCCGCCCGGCCTGCCCGATGGCCTGCGCGGCGCCGTGACGCGGGCGTGGCACGGTCTCGCCCCGGCGGACCGCCGGGTCAGCGTGTTCGTCGCGGTCGCGGGCCGACCGGTCACGGCTGCCCTGCTCGCCGAGGCGGTCGGCGGCCCGGTGCTGCCGGCGTTGCGTGCGGCGGTCGACGCCCGGGTCCTGGAGGTGACCGACGATCGTTACTGGTTCGTGCACCCGCTGCTGGCCGAGGTGCTCGAGGCGACGCTGCTGCCCGAGGAACGGCACTCGGCGCACACGGCGTTCGCCGCCATCCTGTCGGGCCGGGTCACCGACGTCGCCGGCACGGTCGCCGTGGCCGACCACTACCACCGGTGCGGCGATGTCGGGCAGGCCTACGCGTGGGCGCTGCGCGGCGCCGAGGCGGCACAGCGGGAGGGCGGCGCGGCCGAGGCCGTACGCCTGCTGGATCGTGCCCTGTTCCTGTTGCCTGCCGTGCCGGCCGCCGCGCTGTCCCGCCTCGACTTGCTGGACCGGGTGCGCGTCGCGGCCGACCGCGCCGGCGACCAGTCACGGGAGTTGCGCGCGGTCGAGGAGATGATCGGCCTCGTCGACCGGCGCCAGGCCCCGCTGGCCGCCGCCGACCTGCTGGTCCGCCGGATGCGCCTGCTGCACACCACCGGCGGCTCGTTCGCCGACGTCGGCCTGGCCCGCGAGGCGCTGGAGCTGACGGTGGACCACCCGGACAGTCCGGAACGCGCGCTGGCCACCGCGGCGCTGGCCCACGCCGAGCTGTTCCGCTCGCTACCCGACGGCGCGGCGCGGGCGCGTGCGGCGGTCGAGCTGGCGGAGGCGAGCGGCTCGGCGCGGGCGCTCGCCTACGCGCTGACCGCCGACACGATCGCCCGCTGCATCGCCGACGACCCCACGGCGGCGGACCGCGGGCGGCAGGCACAGACCGTCGCGGCGGGCATCGGCGAGTTCTGGGCCTACAAGTCGGCCGGAGCGTGGGTCGCGGGCACCCTCGGCGACATCGACGACCAGGCGGTGATCGACTATCACGCCGAATGCCGGGCCGAGATGACGGCGCTGGGGATGCCGCACAACTACGCGGCGATGGAATGTGCCCTCGAGGCGTTCGGCCTCTTGCTGCGGGGCGATCCACAGGCCTGCGCGGAGCGCCTGCGCGAGGTGTTCGCGGCCAACCCGGGCCCGTTCGCCAACGCGCACGCCCGTCTGGTCGCCGCGCTGCTGGCGGTGCGGCAGGGACGGACCGCCGAGGCACGCGGGCACCTGGCCCGGGCCGAGGAGCTCACCGACGGCTCGGGCTTCCGCACACAACCGTTCGACCTGGTCCGCGTCGAGATTGCCGGCGCCGCCGGCGACGCCGCAGCGGCCATCGCGGCCGCCGACCGCGCCCTGTCCGAGCGCCTACAGGAAATGTATGAGCGGGTCCTCCCACCGGTCGCCCGGGTCCTCGCCGACCAGATCCGCGACGCGGACCCGGAACCGGCCCGGGCCGCGCTCGCCGACCTGCGCCGCCGCTACCCCACCGTCCCGGCCGTGCCGGAAGTGCCGGGCGCTCGCTACCCGTTGGTAGCCGAGGCCCTGCGGGCGTTGTACGACGCCGAGGTCGAGCGGGCCCACCGCACGCCGGCGGCGGCGGACGCCTGGCGCCGAGCCCACCGGGCCTGCCACACCGCGTCGTTGCCGTGGGAGGAGGCGTACGCGGCCTGGCGGGTCGGGCAGACGCTGCTGGCTGGTGGCGGCCACCGCGACGAGGCCGCCAGCGCGGTGCGGCGCGCCCACCAACTCTCGACCGACCTCGGCTCTCCACTGGCGACGGAGGTCGCGGCGCTGGCGACCACGGCCCGGATCTCCCTGACCGAGGTAGCGGCGGAACCGGTCCGCACGCCTCCCCGCTGGGGACTGACCGACCGGGAGAGCGAAATCCTGACCCACATCGTCGCCGGCCGCACCTATGCCGAGATCGCCCGCACCCTGGTGATCAGCGAGAAGACGGTCAGCGCCCACGTCTCCCACATGCTCGCCAAGACCGGCGCGACCAACCGCCTCGAGCTTTCCCAGTTGGCCCTCCGCCACGCCTAGGATGCACAAATGGCGGCGTGTCCCGAGCTGACCGTGCCGCGTCTCCGCTGGAGGCGGGGCGATGGTCTCTCCGGGGCAACCCCGGGGGCGTGTTGTCTACCTGAGCACCACACCGCAGGTGCGCGGGCACGCTTCGCGAACCTCTGCACCCGCACGACCGGGCATCGTCGGGGCACGCCGCCGTGACCAGCGCCCGCAGCCTCGCGGTGGCTCTGGCCGACGCCTTTCTCGCCGACGGCGAATGGCGCCGCCCGGCGCTGGCCGATCGTGGTGGGTTGGTCCTTGGGGTGCGCCGGCGCTGGCTGGTGCCGGTCGCCGACGCCGTGCTCACCGCCTATCCGCGTCGGCCGAGTGACCGTCCCCGTGAGCTGGCGGCGTTCGTCGCGGGCCTGGAGCCGCTGCGCGAAGCGGTCCGTCGCCCGATCCTCATAAGCTCGCGCCAGGTGGTCGCGACCCGGACGATCACCCACCGCTGGCACACCCCCGTGCTCGACCACCTCGGCGACCTGGCCGCCCAGCTCGGGTTGAGCATCGAACACCTCGACTGGTACGCCGACCGGCGGGCGATGAACCGGCGGGCGGCCGACCCACGCCTCCACCACTACCGGTATCGATGGGCCGGCACGCGGCTCATCGAGGCGCCCAAACCCCGACTGCGCGACCTGCAGCGACGCCTGCTCACCGACGTCTTCGGCCGCATTCCGGTCCACGACGCCGCACATGGGTTCGTGCCGTCCCGTTCGGCATCGACCTTCGCGACAGCCCACTCTGGACAGCCGATCGTCGTACGCGTCGACCTGTTGGCGTTCTTCGCCACGGTCACCGCCGCACGCGTCTACGGTCTGCTGCGCACCGCCGGTTACCCCGAGCCGGTCGCGCACGCCCTGACCGGGATCTGCACGATCCGCACGCCGGCCAACGTCCTACGGATGGCGCCACCGCACCTCATCGAAAGACCCGCGCGAATCGCGGCGCTGCGCGCGGGCCACCTACCGCAGGGCGCACCCACCTCGCCGGTCCTGGCCAACCTGTGCGCGTTCCGGCTGGACCGCCGCCTCACCGGACTGGCCGGCGCCTTCGGCGTGAGCTACCGCAGGTACGCCGACGACCTCGCCTTCTCCGGCGGCATTTCGGGGCAGCGGCTCGATGACCTGCTCGTCGCCGTGGCCGATGTCGTTCGCGACGAGGGGTTTCGCGTGCACCCCACCAAGACCCGGATACGCGGACGCGGCGACCGGCAACTGCTCGCCGGCCTCGTGGTCAACGAACGGCCAGCCGTGCCTCGCGACGAATACGATCGGCTGCGCGCCATCCTGCACAACGCCGCCCGCACCGGCCTCGCCGCACAGAACCGGGGCGGCCACCCGGCGTTCGCGGAGCACCTCGCGGGCCGCGTCGCCTGGGTCGGACGCGCGAGCCCGCACCGGGCAGCCAAGCTGGCCAGCCTCCTTGACGCGGCACTCGCCACTGCGGCGAACCCCGCCCACCCGCACCAACGGGATATCGTTGATATGTGACAAATGTGTCACCGAGCACCGATGACGACCGTGACGACGAGTTCGCGCGGATCCTTCGAGCTCGGCGTCTCGAAAGCGTTTTTCAGCCGATCGTGCATCTGGCCAGCCACACCACGGTCGGTTATGAGGCGCTGGTCCGCGGGCCCGCCGGCTCGCCGTTCACCGACGCCACGACGCTGCTGCGGCACGCCTACCGGAGCGACCTGGTCGTCGAGTTCGACTGGGCGGCCCGCGCCGCCGCGTGCCGCGCCGCGATGGCCGCCAACCTCCCCTATGACCAGCTCTTGTTTCTCAACATCGAGCCGCTGGCGCTCGGCTCCGACTGCCCGCCCGACCTGTGGCCCGACATCGAGGAGGCCTTCGCCCGGTTTCAGGTGGTGCTGGAGGTGACCGAGCGGTCGTTGGAGCGCGACCCGCGTTCCCTGCTCGCCGGGATCGATCACCAGCGACCCGACGTCACCGGACTCGCGATCGACGATCTCGGCGCGAACCCCTCCGCCCTGTCGATGCTGCCCATCCTCGCGGCCGACGTGATCAAGCTGGACCAATACGTCACCCAGGGCGGACCCACACCGATGGTCATGCAGATCATGGATATCGCGTACGAGGAAGCCGAGCGCACCGGCGCGACGATCCTGGCCGAGGGCGTCGAGACGGCGGCCGACGCCGAGTTTGCCCGCTCCGCCGGAGCCACCCTCGCACAGGGCCGCTACCTGGGACGACCGGGACCGCTGCCCACCGGCCGTCGGGCACCGGCACCCACCTTGAACGTCAGGTCGGAGCCGATCGCCGACCTCGCCACACCGTTCGATGCCCTCGCGGGTCGGTCGATCAGCCGCGCGAACCTGGCCTACATCACCGCGCTGAGCCGCCACCTCGCCGAACGGGCCGCGGAACTGACCGCCCCGGCGCTGTCGCTCCTGCTGCTGCCCGACCCGCGCCTGCTGACTGCGGTCGACCAGGCCCGGCTGGCCCGGTTCGCCGGGCGCGGGGTGATCACCGGGGCGCTCGGGCCGGGACTGCCCGACCCACCCGCCGCCGGCGTGCGAGGAGCCCGCGACCATGACCGGACCCTCGACGGCCACTTTGCCACCCTGACCCTCAGCCCCGGCACCGCATCCGCGATGTTCGCGCGGGCCGCGCCCGGCCACCCCGACGAGTTCGAGTTCGGTGTGACCCACGACCGCCGCCGGGTGGTCGCCGCGGCGCGGTCTCTGCTCCGCCGACTCGGCGCCGGTGCCTGATGCGGGCCTACCGATCCCTTTCCGCCAGCGAAGCGGTCTTCCGGGACCTGCTGGCGGAGTACGGGCCGCAAGACCCGTTCGTCTGGCACGACGGCGGTCGTACCGGCTCCAGCAGGTTCGCCGCGATGCTCATCCACATCATCGGCCAGCGCACATCGGCGATCGCCGCCTTCACCATCTACGACCGGATCGCGGCCCGCTGTGGTCACATCCCGACCGCGGCCGACATCACCGCACTCGGCATCGGCGAACTGCGCCAACTGGGGCTGTCCGCCACGAAGGCGGGATACGTCCTCGACCTCGCCGCCCGCCAGTCCGACGGCCGGATCGACCTGGAAGACCTGGCCGACCTGACCGACGACCAGGTCGTCGCGCTGCTCACCGCCGGCCGCGGGATCGGCCAATGGACGGCGCAGATGTTCCTGATGCGCCAACTCAAACGGCCCGACGTGTTGCCTGCCAGCGACCCCGGCCTGGCACAGGCGATCGCCACCCGGTGGCGCCTGTCTTCCACTCCGTCACCGGCAGAGGTGACCGAACGGGCCTCAGCCTGGTCGCCTTACCGCAGCTACGCCGCCGCGCTGCTCTGGCGATCCCTCGCCCCCGCCGGCGAGATCTCCGACGCCAAGGAACGGGCCCTCCGCCAGCTCAGCGAGCGGGTCAGGTCCGCAGGTGGTGGTCGAGGAACGCGGCGACGGTCGTCATGACCGGCAACGAGGTCCAGAACCGGGTCTGCGCGCTGCTGCGGGCCAGCCGGCCGTGACCGGCTCCGGTGATGACGTAGTGGGTGCTGTCGGCCCCGGCCGCCTTCAGTGCGTGGTGCAGCGACAGCGTCTGGTCGGGCGGGATGACACGGTCGTCGTCGCCGTGCATGAGCAGGAACGCCGGTGCACCCGTCGCGACGAGGTCGATCGGATTGGCGGCGACGGCGCCGTAGCGGCGGATCGGGTGGCGCGGGTCGGCGGCGGCCGCCCGCATGCCAGCGTCGAACCCCTCGGCGACGCGGGACAGGTCGGAGGCGCCGAACTGGTCGACCACGGCCCGCAGGCGTGAGTCGGTGAGCCCGGCCATCGAGGCGAGGTAGCCGCCGGCCGACTCGCCCCACACCGCGATCCGGTCCGCGTCGATGCGGTATTCGGCCGCGCGGCTGGTGAGTGCGTCGACGGCGGCCCGGATGTCGGCGAGGCCGTCGGTGTAGGTGGCGCCCTCGCGGACGGTGCGATAGCCGACGCTCGCCACGACGTAGCCGGCGGCGGCGATGAACGCCCGCTCCCGGCGAGCCATGGCCGTCGGCGCCCGGACGAAACCGCCGCCGGGCAGGTAGACCACCAGTGGGTAGCGCCCTTCGGCCGCCGGCATCAGCACCTCGGACCGGAGCCCCGCACCGTAGGCCGGACCGCGACGCCGCACGACGCCCGCAGGCCGGCGCGGGATCTGCTGTGCCACGTCGACCGCCAGCCGCTCGGCACCGGCCGGTATCGGGGCGGCGACCGACGAATAGCGGAACCCCGGCAGCAGACTCATGATCTTGAGGTTCACGTAGCTACTCCTCCTTGGGCGGCTCGGTCCAGTTCCAGCCGTCCCACTTCCTGGACCTGACCTGCTCGTTGCGGCGCACGATGTAGACATGGCGCCAGATGGCCCGCAGCAGATAGGCGAACGGCGCCACGAAGACCAGGAAACAGCAACCCAGGCCGCCCATGGCGGCGGCCAGGACCCGCCAGTCGCCGTTGCCGCGCTCGTCTGGCGGAAGCGCGGCCCAGCCCGTCCAGACCGCGTAGTTGGCGTAGGCCAGGCAGGCGACCACCACGGCCACGAAGATGCCGACCCACCTGGCCGCCGCCCGGCGCTGGCGGCGCCGGCAGCGCGCGCAGCGGACGATGTCCCAGGCCTCGGACCGGGGCGGGAACGATGCTCGTGCAGCACCACGCGCCGCCACTGGTCGTGATCCGGCGCAGGGCCACCGCAGTAGCGGCAGGGCTGCGCCACCTCCACAGACCGCTCCGATCGCTCGACGCTCCACACTAGCCAACCAGGGGGTAGGGACAACCCCCCGAACGCCTTGCTGCTCCCCGCCGCTCAAAGGTTGCAGCCAGCGGGATCGTGCCGGAGCCCGGCGAAGCCAAGGATTGATCTCGTTCCGCACCACCGACAAAGATTCCCAAGGGAAGTTCCATGCCCGCAAAATCAAGGTCCTGGCGTCGCTCGATCGCGCTGGGGCTCGTCGTGCCCGCGGCCCTCGGCGCCGGATTGGCCGCCTGCGGCAACTCGCCGGCGTCCACCCCCGCCCCAGCGGCGGCATCCTCCAGTGCCGCGGCAACAGCCAGCCCGCCGGCTTCCATCTTGAAGATGATCACCGTTGACGGGCGCCGGCTGGCCTTCCACGTCACCCCTGGACACCAGCCCGCGATCGTCCTGGACGCCGGGGGCGGCGAGGACTCCTCCTATTGGAAGGGGCTGGTCCCACGGCTCGCGCAGGACACCGGATCCATGATCATCACCTACGACCGGGCCGGTCTGGGCGACAGCGATGAGGTAGCCGGCCCGTGGGATGTCCACTCCGCCGTCTCCGACCTGGAGGCCGGTCTGCACCAGCTCGGCGTTACGCAGAAGGTGGTCCTGGTCTCGCACTCGCAGGCCGGCGAGGTCGCCACCTACTTCGCACAGGCGAACCCGCAGTTGCTCTCCGGCGCGGTGCTCGTCGACGCCAACCTGCCGCCGTTCTTCACTGATGAGGAAATCGCCCGCCTCGTGGCCGCCACCGCGCCGCAGATCGAGGAGGCGAAGAAGCAGCCCTCGACCAAGCAGAACCGGCAACTCATCGCCACGGCAGCCAACTTCGGCCCCGCCCACCACGACTACCACGCGGCCTCCTGGCCGACGACGGTGCCGGCGATCGTGATGGTCTCCACCAAGACGCCCTTCGACGGCTCACCGGAAGACGCACAGCGGTGGCGCGACGCGGCCGCGGCGTTCGCGAAGGCCGGGCCCGACCGCGAACTCGTCACCGCCGAGGGAAGCTCCCACGACATTCCCCTCGACCGGCCCCAACTCGTTCTCGACCAGATCGAGAAGATGGCCAGCGGCGGCTGACATCTACTACTGGTCGATGGACACCAGATAGCCGGCCGCCGCCAGCGTCGCAGCCACCGTTGTCGCGGCCAGCACCACGTGTCCGTAGCGGGTGCGGCGGTCGACCTGGCCATCGCTCGGTTCCGCCGGAACCCGGTCGAGCATCGACGTGATGCCCTGACGTTGGTGGCGGCCCGCCGTCATCGCGTACCCCTCAGGCAGGTTGAGGTTGAGGGCCGCGAGCCAAGAACGCGTGTAGCGGCTCCAGCCGCCGGTGAGTCTGCTGGATGTCGGCCACAGCCGGGATGGTAACGAGCGTGCGCGAGCACCCAGCCTCAAAGGCCGTAGCCGTAGGGGAACAGCGGGCGGTAGTCGCGGTCGCCGGTGTTGATCGGGATCTGGGCTTCGGTGCGCGGCCAGGTCATCGGGAGTTTGCCGGTGAACGGGCTTCGGCCGAAGAGCACATCGGCGACCCCGGCGCCCTCGCTGCCGGGCAGCCACGAGGCGACCAGGGCATCCATCTCGCCCAGTTGGTCCGTCAGCACCTGTGGGCGCCCGGAGACGACCAGCACGACGCACGTGTCGATCTCGCCGCAGACCTTGTCGACTACCGCCTTGTCGGAAGGCTGGAGCGACAGCGACTTCTCCTCGTGCTGCGGAGCCGAGCACCACGTGCACACCGGGCCGCCGACGTCGCCGAAGCCTTCCGCGTAAGGCGTTTCGCCGACCACCACGATGCCGACGTCGGCGCCGTCGGTCGGCGCTGACGCGTCGGCGCTGAAGGTGACGGTCGCCCGCGGCGCGACCTCGCGGATGCCCGAAAGGATCGTGGTGCCCGGGATGGTGTCGCCCGAGACGCCCTGCCACTGGATGGTCCAGCCGCCGGCCTGGTTGCCGATGTCGTCGGCGTTGCGGCCCGCGACGTAGAGGCTCGCGTCGTCGGCCAGTGGCAGTGCCCGCCGCGAGTTCTTCAGCAGCACCTGCGACTGGGCCACGGCGCGGCGGGCCAGGGCCCGGTGCTCGGCACTGCCCACCTGATCGAGGTTGTCGGGCGAGGCGTAGGGCTTCTCGAAGAGGCCGAGCTCGAACTTCGCCCGCAGGATGCGCCGGACCGCGTCGTCGATCCGGTCGATGCTGACCCGGCCCGCCTCGACCTCCGCGGTCAGCAGGTCGATGAACTCGCTCGCGTTGTTGGGCACCATGAACATGTCGATGCCGGCGTTCGCCGCGGTGCGTACCTTGTAGGCGGTCAGGCCCTTGTTCGTCGGTTCGGCCGGGTCGGCGAACCGCTGGACGCCCTCCCAGTCGGAGACGACAAAGCCCTCGAAACCCATGTCCTTCTTGAGTACGCCGGTCAGCAGCTCGGCATTCGCGTGCATCCTGACCGGGTTGCCGACGCCGTCTTCGGTCCAGTCCACACTGGAATAGGACGGCATCACACTGCCGACGTGGTAGCGACCAACGGCCTCGCGGAAGGGCGCCAGGTCGATGCGGGCGAAGTCGGCCCGGCTGGTCACCGTGGTGCCCTGGTCGATGACGAACGCCTGGTTGGCCGGTGACAAGTTGTTGCCACCACCCGTCTGGTCATACTCGGTGTCGCCGTCACCGGCGTAGTGCTTGGCGGTGGCGAGCACGCCCGCGCTCTGGAGGCCACCGATGTAGCTGGCCAGCTGGCTCACCAGCGCCGGATCTTCACCGAAGCTCTCGTAGGTGCGGCCCCACCGCTCGTCGCGGGCCACGCAGAGGCACGGTGCGAAGTTCCACGGTATGCCGGTGGCGATGAGCTCTTCGGCGGTGGCGCGCCCGATCTCCTGGACCAGGCCCGGGTCGCGGGTGGCACCGAGGCCGATGTTGTGCGGAAAGACCGTGGCGCCGTAGACGTTGCCGTGCCCGTGCACGGCGTCGATGCCGTAGATGAGCGGGATGCCCAGCCGGGTGCTCAGCGCCTGCCGCTGGAATCCGTTGACCATCTCCAGCCACGCTTGCGGGGTGTTGGGTGTCGGCACGGACCCGCCGCCGGACAGCAGCGAGCCGAGGTGCGACTCGGCGATCAGTTCGGGGTTGTCGGTGACCGCCGCCCGTTCGGCCTGGGTCAGCTGGCCGACCTTCTCGGCCAGCGTCATCCGGCGAAGCAGATCGGACACCCGCTGCTCGACCGGCAGCCCGGCGTCGAGGTAGGCCGGCTTCTCGCTCGAGCCGCCACCGCTACGCGTTGGGTCGACCGGTGCCGCGGCGGCGGCGATGGGCAGCAGCGCGACGAGCAGCAGTGCGGCGACGAGGGCAGTGGGCTTGGTGCGGGACCGCCGGGTTGGACGCATGCCCTGCCCTCCACAACCAACTATTCGGGTGGCTCGAACGCTTCCATCTGAGCCACACCTAAGCCGATTCTGGCGAGTACGTCGAGGGGTGTGCCGCCCTCCTGCTCGGCGGCGACCTCGGTCAGCCGCCCGGCGATCGCGCCCAGGCCGACGATGACCTCCGCCGCGTCGACGGACGTGGGTAGTTCGCCGCCGGAATTGATGACCTCGATCGCGAAGGCCGCCATCCGCTGGATCACGTCGGACCGGCCGGCGGCCGTCGCCTCGATCATCTCCGCGGCGGTGCCGCCCTCGCGTTCGGCGACGATCTTGGCGAGCAGATTGACAAGGTCGAGCATGCCGCCGGCGACGGCGACCGCCTCGTCGGGCGTCATCCTCAGCAGGATCGACAGCGCGTCTCGGTCTTTGCGAAGTCCGGCAGCGACCGAGGCGACCGCCTGGCCCATGGCTTCGACAGGTGTCATCAGAGACAACGATACGCGCCGCCCGGTCACGCGGCCCCAACTCACCGGACGTCCATCGTGGACCCTCCGCCGACGCCGATCCGTGACCTACGACTCCTCGTTCCGCCGATGTGATAGTGCGCTCACCTTCTAGTAAACGCTTGTTCATCTGGCGCATGATTCCGATCTTCAGTAGCGCTCGTTCGGGGGAGGGCGTGTGCGATGGTTCGGCTGCGTTCAGTAACAGGCGAGTTCTTCCTGGTCGCCTTTCTCTTCCTGGCCTACAAATGGATCCGGCTGCTGGTCGCGGGTCACGCCGACCAGGCCATGGCCAACGCGACGACCGTGTGGCATCTCGAGCGCTGGCTCCACCTGCCCAGCGAACTCGCCGCGCAGCAGGCGGTGGCCGGCCACCACGATCTTGTGCTCGCCGCCAACTGCTACTACGCCTACGTCCATTTCCCGGCGACCATCGCCTGCCTGATCTGGTTGTACGTCCGCCGCCCGGTGCTCTATCGCCGGACCCGCCGGATCCTGGCCGGCGTCACCGCGGCCGCGCTGGTGTTCCACATCTGGTTCCCGCTCGCGCCGCCCCGGCTGGTCTCCAGCACCGGGCTGGTCGACACCGGCACGCTGTTCGGGCCCGCCGTCTACGGCCCGCCGGATACCGACACCCTGAGCAACCAGTACGCCGCCATGCCGTCGCTGCACGTCGGCTGGGCCCTCGCCGTCGCCGTCGCCCTGGTGACCGCCACCCGGGGCCGGTTCCGCTGGCTCTGGCTCGCCCACCCGGTGATCACCCTGGCCGTGGTGGTGACCACCGGCAACCACTACTGGCTGGACGCGATCGTCGCCGTCGCGCTGCTCGTCGCCGTCAGCGCCCTGGTCGAGCGGGTCCCCCAGGTGCGCCTCACCCCGGCCGCACGGCGCTACGGGGTCCGCGCCCTGGCCGTCGGCCTCGCCACCCTGATGGTCTCGTCGCGCGGACGCCTGCCGGATCCGGTGGACGCCACCCCGGACCTGGCCACCGCCAACGCGGGCTGGCTCGCCACACCGGGCAAGAGCGCGGCCCGCCTGCCGGCCCAGGCGCCGCCCAGCGGGAAACGCCCGGTGCCGGTCGCGTGGGTGGGTCCGCCCAGCCCGGCAGCACGCCCCCGGCCTCGCCAGGCAGCGGGCGGCCCGCGCGCCCGGTGCCGGCGGCGGCGGGGCCGCCCGACCGGGCCCACGCCGGGCGGTTCATAGATCCGTCTGGAATGGACGGATGTACACCCGCCGATACCGCGAAGCCAGGGTGACTCACAGTCACTGCAATGGCTGGACTCCAGCACACCCCAACCTGGACGGAAGCTGACAGCCAGCAGGGAGTCGGAGCACGATCCCGCAGGTCAGGTGATTGGAATCATGGGGTGGGCCCGGCGACAGCCGTCTAGTTTGGCGATCAGGAAGTTCGAGTGGCCGACCCGCTCGTCGCTACTGGGAGGTACCACTCGTGTTCGGTGTGCTGGGGCGGGTCGTGGTTCGGCACCCGATCTGGGTGATCGTCGTCTGGCTGATCGCGGCGGTGGCGATCATCGGGTTCGCGCCGAAGCTGACCACCACGACCGACGAGGCGTCGTTCCTCCCGACGCACTACGAGTCGATCCAGGCACAGGACATCCAGGAGGCGGCGTTCCCGCACGCCGCGACGCCGTCGGCGATCATCGTGCTCGAACGCGGCGACGGCGGGCCGCTCACCGGTGCCGACTCGGCGAAGGTCGCGTCGATCGCGCAGACGCTGACCAGCCAGCACATCCCGAACCTGACCAACATCGCGGCGGCGCCGGCCTCGGCCAACAAGCTGATCCAGATCATCGCCGTGCAGATGCCGCAGCAGACGGATCCGGGCGACAAGGCGCCCGGTGAAGCGGTGCAGGCCCTGCGCGACAGCCTCCAGCAGCAACTCCACGGCACCGACCTCAAGGGCGGCATCACCGGCGGAGCGGCGCAGGCCCTCGATCAACAGGACTCGGGCAACCGGGCCAACATCATCATCGGGGTGGCCACGATCGGCCTGATCCTGGTGCTGCTCCTGATCATCTTCCGGAGCCCGATCATCGCCCTGCTGCCGATCATCACGATCGGCGTGGTGTCGCAGGTCGCGACCGGTTTGATCGGCTGGGCGAACAGCGCGTTCAACCTCAAGACGGACAGTTCGATCAGCGCGTTCCTGATCGTGGTGCTGTTCGGCGTCGGCACCGACTACATCCTGTTCCTGATGTTCCGATATCGGGAACGGCTGCGCCTCGGTGAGGATCCGAAGACCGCCATGGTCAGTTCGGTGACCCGGGTCGGCGAGGCGATCGCCTCCGCGGCCGGCGCGGTGATCATCGCGTTCCTCGCGCTGACCCTGTCGACGCTGGGGTTGTTCAAGTCGCTCGGCCCGGCCCTGGCGATCGCCGTGGCCACGACGCTGCTCGCCGGCCTCACGCTGATCCCGGCGATCGTGTCGCTGCTCGGCACGAAGGTGTTCTGGCCGTCGAAGGCGTGGAAGAAGGAACCGACCGGCGCCCGGTTCGCCGCCCTCGGCCGCTCGGTGGGTCGCCGCCCGGTCGCGTACGCCGGAGCCTCGGGTCTTGTCCTCGTGGTGTTGGCGATCTTCGCGCTCGGCTTCTCACCGAACTTCGACCTCGGCGGCGGGTCCACCTCGAAGGCGTCCGAGTCGACGGTCTGGCAGGCGGAACTGCTCAAGGGCCTGCCCGCCGGCGCGACCGAGCCGTCGCAGGTGTTCCTCAAGTCCGACGGCGGGACGCCGCTGGCCGCCGACCAGTTGACCGCCTACCAGGCCAAGCTGAGCGCGGTCCCGGGCGTCGGGCAGGTCTCCCCCGCGACTCTCTCGGCCGACAAGACGGTCGCCGACTTCCAGGTGACGCTCGCGACCAATCCGCAGTCACACGCGGCCCTGGAGACCGTCAAGGGTCCGCTGCGCGACGCGGCGCACGCGTCGGCGCCACCGGGAATGACGGCGTACGTCGGCGGGATCACCGCGGTCTTCGTCGACATCCAGGCCGCGGTCAACCACGACTACCTCGTGGTCTTCCCGGTCGCCGCGATCCTCATCATGATCATTCTCGGCCTGCTGCTGCGGAGCCTGGTCGCGCCCTGGTATCTGATGCTCTCCGTCGGTCTCGGCTTCGCGGCCACGCTCGGCGCGACCGTGCTGGTCTTCCAGAAGATCCAGGGCGAGCCCGGCCTGATCTTCATCCTCCCGGTGATCATGTATTTGTTCGTGGTGGCCCTCGGCACCGACTACAACATCCTGATGATCGCCCGACTACGCGAGGAAGCCCGCGAGGGCCGAAGTCCGCGCGAAGCGGCCTCGATGTCGGTGCGGCACGCCGGCCCGACCGTCGCCGCCGCCGGGCTGATCCTGGCCGGCACCTTCGCGTCGCTCATGCTCGCCGGCAACAGCCTGCTCACCGAGATGGGCTTCGCGATCTCCGGCGGCATCGCCATCGTCGCGTTCGTCATGGCGCTGTTCCTGACTCCGGCGCTCACCGCCCTGATGGGCCACGCGGCGTGGTGGCCGGGCCATCAGGACCGCAACGGTCGGCACCGGGCCGACCAGGAAGCCGCGGCCCAGGAAGTCACCAGGACCGGCTGATACGGTCGCCGATCATGGCGAACTTGCTCGGCGACCTGATCGTCAACCGGGTCGGCTACGGAACCATGAAGCTCACCGGCTGGCCGAGGGGCGGCCGGCCCGACCTCGACACCGCGCTGGCGATCCTGCGCCGGGCCGCGGACCTCGGCGTCAACCACCTCGACACCTCGCACTACTACGCCCGGGACGGCGTGGCCGCCAACGAGTTGATCCGCGCCGCGCTCCACCCGTACCCGGATGATCTGGTGATTGTGACCAAGGTCGGCGCTCTGGTCGAGGGCGGCGACATCACCCTGCCGGCCGGCGAGCAACGCGGCCTCACCCCGGAAGGGCTGCGCCGCGGCGTCGAGGCCAACCTGCGCTCCCTCGGCGTCGACCGGCTCGACGTGGTCAACCTGCGGATGGGCGACCGCGGCCACACCGACCCGCCGCTGGAAGCCGCGCTGGAGACCCTGATGTCGCTGCGCGCGGAGGGCCTCATCCGGCACCTGGGCATCTCGAACGTGACCCTGGCCGAGTTCGCCCGGGCCCGCGCGGTCGCCGACATCGTCTGCGTGCAGAACCTCTACAACATCGCGGCGCGCGACGACGACCCGATCGTCGACGCCTGCGCCGAGGCCGGCATCGCCTACGTGCCGTTCTTCCCGGTCGGCGGCTACCAGCCACTGGCCGCCGAGCGCCTGACCGCCGTGGCCGACCGACTCGGGGCCACCGTGCCCCAGGTGGCGCTCGCCTGGCTGCTGGCGCGATCACCCAACATCATGCTCATTCCGGGTACGAGCTCCCTGGCGCACCTGGAGCAGAACGTCGCGGCCGGTGAGCTCAAGCTGACCGAGGACGATCTCCGGCAGCTCGGCTAGTCGATCAGGGCCTGGGTGCCGAGGACGAGGGCGAGGGCGAGCCGGTCGGCGTCGTCGGTGCCGGGTTCGGCGGTGTAGACGGTGATCCGCAGGTCGTCGATGGCGACGACGAGGGTGTCGCAGTCGAGGGTGATCCGGCCGACCGCCGGGTGGTCGATCGTCTTGTGTTTCGACGGATCCGGCGGTGGCGGCGGGATGTCGGAATCCCAGAGCCCGGCGAAGCGGGGGCTCTGCGCCGCGAGGTCGCTGACGAGGCGGCGCAGGGCCCGGTCGGCCGGATAGCGGGAGGCGGTCAGCCGCAGGTCGGCGACCAACCGCGCCTCGTGGTCGGCCTGCTCCTGCTTCGTGTGCACGACGCGGCTTTCTGGGCCCAGGAGGTTGCGCCAGACGGCGTTGCGCTCGATGCCACGCCAGCCCGAAGTCGCGCCCATCAGGGCGTCGTAGGGTGCGTTGGCCAGCACGAGCGTCCAGGTCGCGTCGTAGACGACGACCGGGGTGTGTGCCAGGCGGTCGAGCAGGCGCTGCACGCTCGGCGTCAGCCGCGAGGGGACGATCCCCTTCCCGGGCGCGGCGTGACCGGCCAACTGGTAGAGCAGGTCGCGTTCGGCGTCGGCCAGCCGCAGCGCCCGCGCGAGGGCCTCCACGACCTGGGCCGACGGTGCGGTCGCGCGGCCCTGTTCGAGGCGGGTCAGGTAGCCGGCGGAGATTCCGGCGATCGCGGCCAGTTTCGCGGCGCAGCCCGGCCGCTCGGCGCCGCCGTCCCGCCGGCAGGCCCACCGACTCGGGCGCCGCCCGGTCACGCCAGCGGCGGACGGTCCGGCCGAACTCCCACGCCTCCACGTCTTCCAGTATTGCCAGGCCGCTGCGGGGTGTCCTGGCCCTGGTAGTCCTACGAAAACCCGACGACTGCCTGGCCCCGCGGAACCGTCGTTAGCTGGATCCATGACTTCTGTAGTGATCACCGGCCCGACTCGGGGCCTCGGCCGGGCCGCGGTCCTGGCGATGGCGGCCCACCCGGCTCGGCCCGACCTGTTGCTGGTGGGGCGCGGCGGTGTGGCACTGACCGGCGTCGCCGACGAGGCCCGGGCGCTCGGCGCGGTGGCGCACGAGATCGGTTGCGACCTGTCCCGGCTCGCCGACGTGCGGGCCGCGGCGGCGACCGTGCGGGAACTGCTCGCGAGCGGCGCGGCGCGGCCGTTGGGGGCGCTGGTGGCCAACGCCGGGGCCATGTCGGCGGACACCCGGCAGGCCTCGGCCGACGGGTTCGAGCTGACGTTCGCCGTGAACTATCTCGCCCACGCCCAGCTCATCGGCGACCTTCTCGGCTCGCTCAGCGCGCCGGCCCGGATCGTGCTGCTGGGCTCCAACACCTACTACGCCAACGTCTGGCGGCGGCTGCTGCGCGTGCCGGCGGCGCGATGGCAGGATCCGGTCGAGCTCGCGCGGCCGGCGGCGGGTAGCGCCGGTGTTGCCTACTCCAACGCCAAGCTGGCCGTCCTCTACTACGCCCACGAGCTGCAACGACGGGTCGGGCCGGGTGTCGGCGTGTCGGTGTTCGAGCCCGGCTGGATGCCCGGCACCGCCCTCGGCCGCGGTGCGCCCGCGGCGCTCCAGGCGATCGGGCGAGGGCTCGCGCGGCTGCCCGGTGTCGCCACGCCCGAGCGGTCCGGGCCGATGCTGGCGTCGATCGCGCTCGACGAGCGATGGGCGGGGCTGCGCGACGGCGCGTTCGTGGTCCGCGACACGGTGGCACAGGTGCGACCGACGGCACACGACCGTGATCGGGAACGCCGGTTGTGGGCCGCGACAGGCGAACTCCTAAGTAACTCGAGGGACGGAAGTTCAATTAGCGTTGCCTCTCCTGAATTAGCCTAGGCTTACCTCGTAATTCGCCGTCGCGCTATTCTTTCTTCGCCATTCTGCACCCGTCTGACCTGCGGTTATGCTTGTACCGCCGACACAACGGCGCACGCCTCCGACCATTTGTTGCTACCCTTAATCGCGCCCGGAATGATTGGCGCGAACAATTCAGCAAAACGGAGGACGTCATGAGAACTCTCCTGCAGATGCCCGCCGTCCGCGAATGTGCCGCCACCGCGTGCAGCTTCAACGACGGTGGCTGCCACGCGCCAGCCGTGACCGTTGCGTCCGCTGGTGACTCCGCTTCCTGTGCGACGTTCGTCGAGTCGTCGGTGCGCGGCGGCATCGCCGATGTCACCGGCACCGTCGGGGCCTGCGCGCGCACGCAGTGCGTCCACAACACCAACCTGGCGTGCAAGGCCGAATCCGTGAAGATCGGTCCCGGCGCCACCGTGAGCGACTGCCTGACCTACCAGCCCCGCTGACCAGGGCCGGCCTCCTTCCGGTCGGGAATTAGGTAAGGCTATCCTTTAGGCCTCCTCATTCCCGACCAAGGAGGCCGCATGGCGCCGGACGCGAGCCGGATGTCGGACGGCATGCCCATCCGCGACGCGGTCGCGACGCGATCGGTCCTGGCGGTGTCCGGCTCGTTGCTGATCCGCACGGGCGACACGGCCACCGAGCTCATCGCCGCACACACCATGCTCCCCGACGGCTCGATCGCGCTCGCGGTCGACGCGATGACACCGGCCGGAGGCCAGCTCGTCGCGGCGCGCAGCCGACCCGGCGGGCTGCGGCTCGAAGTGACCTCCGTGGTCCCGGTGCCGGTGCGCTGCCGGGTGCGGGCCCGGGTGACCGTCACGGGGACCGTGCGAGCGCTCGACCCGGCAACCCTCGACGACTGCGACGCCGGCACCATCGATGCCCTGCTCGACCTGCCCCCGGTCGCCCTGTGGGCCGTCGAGCCGGTGGCGGTGCGCCTCGAGCGGCACTCGACCTCCGATGACGTGGCAGTCGACGCCTACCGCGCCGCCCGGCCCGACCCTCTCGCGGCTATCGAGGCCACCTACCTGCACCAACTCGTCCGGCACGGCCTCGACGGGCTGACCCTGCCGGCCCGGCTCGCCTCGGCGCGCGGGCGGCTCGCCCCGGTCGCGATCGACGCCGACGGGCTGACGCTGCGGTCCGAGACCCGCCAGGGGCATCACGACGCCCGGCTGCCCTTCGCTTCGCGGGTCACCGCCGAAGCCGAGCTGGCCCGCGAACTCGCACTGCTGACCCCCGCGATTACCGCGCCCGACCGGTCGCGTCCGAACCCCGGCTGACCGCACGGGACGTAGGGTCTTCGGGCATGGAGATCCTGCGGTACGTGGCGTTCAGCGCCGACCCGGCGGGTGGCAATCCGGCCGGCGTGGTGCTCGATGCGACCGGAGTCAGTGACGCCGACATGCAGCGCGTGGCCGCCGAGGTCGGCTATTCCGAGACGGCGTTCCTGGTGGCGCGCGGCGACGAGGACTTCGACGTGCGTTACTTCAGCCCGAAGGCGGAGGTGCCGTTCTGCGGTCACGCGACCATCGCCTCGGCGGCTGCCTACGCCGAGCGGCACGGCCCGGGAACAATGCGGCTGGACACCCGCGCCGGCCTGGTCGAGGTGTCCACAAAGGTCGGTGCGGATGGCATCGTCACCGCGACCCTGGTCAGCGTCGCACCACGGACCGAGCCCATCGCCGACGGCGATCTCGTGGCGCTGCTCGACGCCCTCCGCTGGGCACCGGAAGACCTCGACGCCACGTTGCCGCCGCGGGTCGCGTTCGCCGGCGCCTGGCACCCCATCGTCGCCGCCGCGAGCCGGCAACGCCTGGCCGACCTGGATTACGACCTGGCCGCCCTGGCCAGCCTGATGGCCCAACGCGACTGGACCACCATCGACCTGGTCTATCGCGAGGCCACGCACGTGTTCCACGCGCGCAACCCCTTCCCGCCCGGTGGTGTCGTCGAGGACCCGGCCACCGGCGCGGCGGCCGCGGCGTTCGGCGGCTACCTGCGCGAGCTGGGGTTGGTGGCTCCGCCCGCCACGGTCACGGTGCACCAGGGCCTCGACATGGGGCGGCCGAGCGTGCTGACGCTGTCGATCCCCGCGGAACCGCGATCCGGCATCTCGGTGAGCGGTGCCGCCGTCGCACTACCCAGTTGAACGGCGTTTGCGTGGCGCGGCGGAGCGGGGCGGCTGCGCACGCATGTGGTCGCGTATCCGTTGCATGATGTCGCCCAGGTGGTCGACGTCGTCGCCGGTGAGCGGATCGAACAGCAGGCTCCGGACGACCTCGACGTGGCCGGGCAGGACGCGGGCGAACAATGCCAGCCCGGCATCCGTGATCGTGACCAGCGTGGCGCGCTCGTCCTCGGCCGACGGGGCGCGGGTGATCAGGCCGGCCGCCTCCAGCAGGCCGGCCTGGTAGGTCAGGCCGCTGCGGCTGTAGACGACGCCGTCGGCGAGCTCCGTCATGGTGAGCTGCCCGCGGGCGTTGGCCAGGCGGGCGAGGAGCTGGAACTGCACGTAACGCAGATCACCCTCGGCCCGCAGGTGCTGTTCGACCTGGTGAGAGAGCAGGCTGCTGGCTTCCATGAACGCGAAGTAGGCCCCCAGCTCCTGAGGATCGAGCGCGCTCGTCATGTCCCTCACGATAGCGGAGTATGCTTCGAGTTCGAAGCAAACCACGGGAGTGAACATGATCTGGACAGCCGGTTTCCGCACCGCCGTGATCAGTCCCTACGAGCAGATCCAGCTCTCCGAGCCGCGCGGTTTCGCCGACCAGACGATCGAGCAGGCGCTGCGCATGGCCGGTGGTGGAGAGCGTCTTCGGGTACGCCTGACCAACCGCTTCGGCCGGGCCCCCTTGACCATCGGCGCGGCGAGCGTCGGCAGCGCCCACGGGCAGGCCACGCTCACCTTCGACGGCGCGAAGGAGGTCACCATCCCCGCGGGCGACGAGGCCGCCAGCGACCCGGTCGACCTGCGCGTCGATCGCCGTGCCGACCTGGTCCTCAACCTCTCGTTCCCAGGCGAGACCGGGCTGGCCACCTATTCACACAAGCCTGCGGTGAACGCGCGGGTCGGCGACGACCAGATGGAAGGCCGCTTCTTCGTCGAAGGCGTCGACGTGCTCGCCCCAGACGACACTGCGGTCGCCGTGGCGTTCGGCGACTCCTGGTTCGAAGGCGTCGGCTCCACGATCGACGCCAACAACCGGTCCGTCGACTTCCTCAACCGGCGCCTCGACCGGGGTTGGGTGGTCAACCAGGGCATCGCCGGCAACCGCCTGCTCCGCGACGAGGTCGGCGAGCACGCGCTGGCCCGCTTCGACCGAGACGTTCTCGACGTTCCCGGCCGCACCCATGTGCTGGTCCACTTCGGAATCAACGACTTCGCCCTCCCCGGCATGGTCGGCGAGCCGCCCGCGACCGCGGCCGATCTCATCGCCGGTTTCGAGAACCTCGCCGAGCGCGCCCACGATGCCGGCCTGAAGATCCTGGTCGCCACCGTCGGCCCGTTCGCGGGCGCCATCTACCCCGGGATCAGCACGCCGGAAGGCCTCGCCGCCCGGCGCGAAGTGAACGACTGGATCCGTACAACGGACGCTTTTGACGCGGTCTTCGACGTGGCCCGGGCCGTCGCCAATCCGGCGGCACCCGACTTCA
Source organism: Asanoa ferruginea (assembly GCF_003387075.1). Taxonomy (NCBI): domain Bacteria; kingdom Bacillati; phylum Actinomycetota; class Actinomycetes; order Micromonosporales; family Micromonosporaceae; genus Asanoa; species Asanoa ferruginea. Next base: position 5,914,931 of record NZ_QUMQ01000001.1, on the reverse strand, counting down.
TCGCCCCGGACCTCGACGCCGGCGACGGCATGCACCTCAACGACAAGGGTGCCCAGGCCATGGCCGACGCCGTGGACCTGGACACCCTCGCGCTCTAGTTATCGGTCAGGTGCGGCCCCACTTCTGGTTTGCTCCACCGGTGCAGGTCCAGATCGCCAGCAGGGTTCCGTTGGCGGTGCCGTGACCGGTGGCGTCCAGACACTTGCCCGATCCGACGCCGACCACGGTCCCGTCGGGCCGCACGGTCCAGCGCTGGTTGGTGCCACCGTTGCAGTCCCAGATCTGGACCGGCGTCCCGTTCGCGGTGCCCGCGCCGTTGACGTCGAGGCACTTGGCGCCGTAGACCGTGAGCTGACCGGACGAGGTCGCCGTCCAGACCTGGTTGCCGCCGCCGTGACAGTCCCAGAGGGCGACCCGGACGCCGTTGGCCTGGCTGGCGCCGGGCACGTCGACACACCGCCCCGACTCCTGACCGCGTAACGGCCCGGCGACGCTGCCGAGCGCGGCCACCAGCGCCGCCGCGGCGCTCGCCTGCGTGTTGTAGGACCACAACGCGAACGGGCCGACGAACGAGTTGCCCTGCTGGCCCGCGGCGTTGGTGTTGTTGGCCAGGATCGAGGTGGCCGTGGTGGTGATGAACGTGTCGTACTCGGTGGTGTTGGCGGCGGTGGCCAGCGCCCGCAGGTATCTGATGAAGATGCCCTTGAACGACTGCCCGTCGCCGGTGCAGTTCGGCTCGCAACCCTCGTGGAGGACGCCGTTGCGATTGAAGCGTTGCACCGCCGCGGTCGCGATCGACCTGGCCGTGGTCAGCAGGCTGGTGTCGCCGGTGGCCCTGGACAGCTCGACCAGCCCTTGCAGGATGACGCCCTGGTTGTAGGTGTAGTTGGCGTTGCTGTAACCACAACCGGGCACGTTGACCCCGTCCCGGACCAGGTTCGAGCTGATCAGGCCCGAGTTCCTCAACCAGTTCCACTCCGCTGTGGCCCAGCCCAGGTAGGTGGTGTCGCCCGGGATCCGGTTGTGCAGGCCGGCCGTGGCGGCCAGAAACAGCTCGTTGGCGATGGAGGCCTTGTAGCGCCTGTCGTCGCGCCAGTAGACGCCGCCACCGCATTGCGAGTCCCAGAAGTCGTGCATATACCGGGTGGTCGTCTCGGCCATGCTGAGGTAGGCCCGATTGCCGGTGATGTCGTAGGCCTGGAGCCAGACCAACGCCCACCAGCCGGTGTCGTCGATGTATTCGTTGGTGAAGTCGGTGTTCTTCGCGAACGCCTCCGTGATCGCATAGTCGTATCGCGTGTCGCCGGTGGCCTGCCGGTAGGTCATCACCGTGCTCAGCGCCACCGCTCCGGTCCACCAACCGCCGCCGATCCGGCCGCTGGCGGAGTCGTAGGACTGCATCAGCACCGCGACGCTGTTGGCGGCCGGCGTCGGTGCGGCGGCGACACTGTTCGTCGCCACCGTGACCGACGCGAGCGCCACCATGCCCGCCAGCAGACCTCTGACCCACGATCTGGGCATCGTCACACCACCGGCTCGACCCAGATGTTGCGGTAGAAGACGTTCGCGCCGGCGTCGCCGTGGTCCTGTAGGCGGATCTTGCCGGCGGTGGGTCCCTCGGCCGCGCCGGCGCCGGTCGGGCCGTCGATCGCCACGTTGTTGTGCACCGTGACGCCGTTCCACACGACCGTGACCCGGGCGTTCTCCGTCTTGGCGCCGGACGCGTTGAACCGGGCCGCGCGGAAGGTCACGTCGTAGGTCTGCCAGGTCTCCGGCGCGGTCGCGGCGTTGCTGGTGGGCGCGATCTTGTTGTAGATCGACGCGCACTCGTCGATGCCGATCGACGTGTCGCCGAAGGAGTCCAGGACCTGGAGCTCGTAGCGGTCCTGGAGGTAGATGCCACTGTTGGCCCGGGCCTGGCCGGTGACGTTGGCCGGCAGGTTGGGCAGCCAGAACTCGAGGTGCAGCTTGAAGTCGCCGAAGCTCTCCTTGCTGCGGATGTCGCCACCGAGCACCTCGACGCCGCCGTTGCCCAGCGGCCAGGTCACCGCGCTGCCATTGGTCTGCTCGAAGTTGTTCATGTTGGAGCCGTCGAAGAGCACGACCCGGTTCGGGTTGGCTCCCCCGGAGCTGTTGTAGGCCTCGAACTCGTAGATCCGCGCCGCCCCGTTGCCGTCGCTGGCCGGCGTGGTCACGTTTAGGCGCAGATACCGGGCCTGCACGGCGGTGAAGTCGTGCGTGGTGGTGCTGGCCGTGTTGCCGGTCACCGTCGCGACCGTCGTCCACGACGTGCCATTGGTGCTCACCTGGAGGTTGAAGTCGCGGGTGTTCCAGGCGCTGCTCTCACCGCCGGCACCGGCGTGCTTGAGCACGATCCGGCCCACGCTCTGGCTCGAGCCCAGATCGACCTGGAGCCACTTCGTGGCGCCGAGCGAGCACCACTTGTCGGCGTTGCCGCCGGAGACGCTGCCGTTGACGGCCTTGGCCGGCCCCTCCGTGGTGCCACACGAACTGTCGGCGGTAGCGGTCTTGTTCAGCGCGAGGTTGCCGACGGTGCTGGTGCCGCCGTACGCCTCGAGTTCGTAGACCCGCGCCGCCGCGTTGCCGTCGCTGGCCGCGGTGGTGACGTTGATCCGGACGTATCTCGCCTGGGTCGCCGTGATGTTGTGCGTGGTCGTGCTGGCCGTGTTGCCGGTCACCGTCGCGACCGTCGTCCACGTTGTGCCGTTGGTGCTCACCTGGAGGTTGAAGTCGCGGGTGTTCCAGGCGGTGTTCTCCCCACCGGCACCGGCGTGCTGGACGACCAGCTTGTTCACGCTCTGCGTGGCGCCCAGGTCGACCTGGAGCCACTTGCTGGCACCCTGCGAGCACCACTTGTCGAGGTTGCCGTTGGTGACGGTGCCGTTGACGGCGCGCGCCGGGTTCTCGTTGACGGAGCAGGAACTGTCGGCGGTCGCCGGCTTGCCGAGGGCGAGGTTGACCGGCGGCACCTGGCCGGGAATGGCGTTGAGCGTGTACCAGACCTCGGTGCTCCACAGTGACTGGCCGTTGCTGGCCGCGAACGGCCTGGGCGAACGGATGTGCACGACCCGGCCCGCCTTGAGCCCGTTGATCACCAGGGTGACCTTCTTGCCGTCGGAGGAGAGCGTCGCCGACGACACGGTCAGCGTCTCCTCGTCGATCTTCGGGCCGCCGTAGGCGGCGGTCGGCACGTAACGCCACTGCTTCACGCGGTATTTGCTGGCCAGCGCCGTGGCGGTGGCGGCCGACAGCGGCTGGGTGTATTCGATCTCGAACCCGTTGGGCGTGGCCCGGGTCGCGAGCATGTCGAAGTAGTTGGTGCCGTTCGGGGTCAGCTTCTGTAGGCCGTACATCAGCTTGCCGGTCTGGCCCCAGTTGCCGCCGGCGCCGAGGCCACCGACGTAGACCGCGCCGTCCGGGCCGAGGTTGACCTCCGAAATGCCGGCCTCGAGGCCCTGGGTGAGCCGGTAGAGCGCACCCTGGTATTCGCCGTTGACCTTCTCCACGAACGCGCGCTGGAGGCCGCCGTAGGTGACATCACCGATCAGGAACTGTCCGGCGTACGTGCCGCTGGGCATCAACAGCGGCGTGCTGGGCGAGTTGCCGATCTCGTTCTGCGGCAGCCACAGCACCGGCGGTGTCACGGGCGCGTTGTCGAACGGACCCTGCGGGTTGAGGTAGTGGTTGAAGAAGCGGCCCTGCTTGATGTGCAGCAGCTTGGACGCGGGTTGGTAGCCGCCCTGGTTGTCGGTGACGAAAATGCTGTTCTCCGGACCCCAACCGATGCCATGCGGGGTACGCAGCCCGCCGGCCACGTAGGTCCACTGGCCGTTGCTGGCGTTGATCTTCAGCGTGGTGCCCCGGTTGGCGATGCCCTGCGGGTTGGTGGTGTTGCCGCCGTAGTCGATCGACACCGACAGGTTCACGTAGAAGAAGCCGTCCTGGTAGAGCAGGCCGAACGCGAACTCGTGGAAGTTGCCGTCGTAGGGCCAGGTCGCGACCGTCTGGTACTGGTCGGCGACCTCGTCACCAGTGGTGTCCACCAGCCGGGTCAGGCGCGCCTTCTCCGACACGTACACCACGCCGTTGACGACCTTGAGGCCCATCGGCTCCTTGAGGGCGCTGCCGATCCGCTTCGTCGTGATGTTGGCGGGCGAGGTCGCCCCGCCGGTGTTGGACAGGATCCACACCTCGCCGTCCTGGGAGGTGCCGGACTGGTCGCTGCCGCCCCAGGTCGAGATGACGAGGCGGCCGTCGGGCAGCCAGTCCATGCCGGTGACCTTCGGCTGGAAGCCGTTGGGCCGCAGGTTGGTCAGAGTGAAGTTGGGGTGCACGGCGGTGAGCGGAAGGCCGTCGCCGGGCGAGTCGCCGCTCGCCTCGCACTCCTTGCGCCCGGGCGCGGTGACCCGCACGACGCCGGCGTCGGTGCTCAGCACCGAGTTGGGCACCGTCACGAACGAGGTCGAGCCCGGCGTCTGCCACTGCAGGGTCAGCTGCTGCCCGCCACCGGCCTCGAAGAAGTCGATGTTGAGCGAGTGGTAGCCGGTGGTCAGCGCGACGGCGCCGTCCTTGGCGGTCGCGCCGTGCAGCCCGTCATGGTCGATCACGACATTGCCGTCGATGACGAGCCGCGATCCGTCGTCACTGATCAGCCGGAACGTGTAGTTGCCGGCTGTGGTGATGTTGATGTTGCCGATGACCTGGGAGAGGAAGTTGTCCTCCAGGCCGAAGTCGGCGGCTGTCGTCCAGTTGACCGTCGACATCAGCTTGTCGACGTTGGGCGTCTGTGCCGGCTTGAGCGTGCAGATGCTGCTCAACGCGGTCTGTAGGTCGAAGGTCCGCAGGGTCACACCGGGCGTCTGGGGCGGTGGTGCGGCGGCAGCGCTGGTCGCGGGTAGGACAATGCCGGAGACGGTGAGCGCGAGAGCGAGCGCACCCAGGATCGGGATGCGCGCGCGTCGGGACGGGACGGGCACGGTTCCTCCAGGGAGAGCGGGAGACAGCGCTGCACCATCGGGTGCCACGGCCGCTCTGCGCGGCGCACACGGGCAACTGGCGGGCATCGCTGTCGATGTCGTTGGTTGACCCGGCACGCCGAATGCCTGGGGTGGGAACTCTACGATTCATTCATTTCGATGTCCAGATGTTTTGCTGGAACCCGCCGAACTTTTGTCCATACAGCGAAAAGCGAAGCCGCTAGGCGAAGGCGGCGCGGGGGTCAAGGTGCTGGCCCTGGGCGTACTCCTGGGTGAATCGGGCCTCGCCGATGGCGTGCACAGCAGCGGTGCGGACGGCGGCGAGTTCGGCGGCGTCGTCGGGGTCCGGCACCTGGCCAAGAGCCGCGAAGGCCGCGTCCGCGAGGCCGACCATCCGGGCCGCGCGGTGCTGGTCGCCCTCGGCCGAGGCGAGAGCGGCGCCGGCCACGCAGACATAGGGCACGAAGTCGTCCCAGCCCTCCCGGAAGACCCGCTCGCGGCTGGCGGCCCACAGGTCCCGCGCCGCGTCGAGGTTGCCCAGTCCCAGCTCGCAGAACGCCAGGTTGTGCCGCTCCGAGTTGACCACCTCGGGGCGGCCCAGCGACTCGTTGAGCGCGATGTTCTCCAGGTAGAGCTCGCGCGCCCGGGTCAGGTCGCCGGACATCCTGGTCACCGCGGCCAGCACGTGCCTGGGCCGTTCCGGGAGGGCGCGGTCGCCGGAGCGCAGCGCCACCGCGAGCGCCTCCTGCGCACGGGCCGCGGCGCCGGCCAGGTCGCCGCCGCGCAGGGCGACGCGGGCGAGGCTGTAACGGGCCTCCACCTCGCCGGCCAGATCGCCGGCCGCCCGGGCCCGGTCGATCTCGGCGCGGCTCATCGCCACGACGGCGTCGGTCTCGCCGCGCCGGAAGGCCGACCGCACGTCGTCGCTGAAACTCACCGGCAGGACCCTAGCTGATGGTGCCGTCCGGGCGGCACCTATCGTCGGGCGGCATGAACACTGACGCCATGTCTGAGGTCTTCGTCCACCCCACCGCCGAGGTGGACGAGGGAGCCACGATCGGTGCCGGCACGAAGGTGTGGCACCTGGCCCACGTCCGCTCGACCGCGACGATCGGGGCCAACTGCGTGATCGGCCGCAACGTCTACGTCGACGCCGGTGCGGTGGTCGGCGACCTGGTGAAGATCCAGAACAACGTCTCGGTCTACCACGGGGTCACGATCGAAGACGAGGTGTTCGTCGGCCCGTGCGCGGTCTTCACCAACGACCTGCGGCCCCGGGCGCAGAACCCGGATTGGGAGATCACCCCCACTGTCGTACGCCGTGGTGCCTCGATCGGCGCGAACGCGACGCTGGTGTGCGGTGTCGAGATCGGCGAGTACGCCATGGTCGCGGCCGGCTCGGTGGTGACCCGGAGCGTCGAGCCCTACCAGCTCGTGGCCGGCAACCCGGCCCGGCCGAAGGGTTGGGTCGACGCCGCGGGCCAGGTCGTCTCCCGTGAACCGCGGCGGCCGGCGAACGCCTGACTCACGCCCCGATGACGATCCGCCGCACCCCGTCCCACCGGGCGGGGTCGGTCACCCGCCGGCCGTCGACCAGCACCCGCACCCCGGGCAGGTCGGCGGCGGCCAGGGTCCGGTATTCGGCGTGGTCGGCCTGGATCACGGCGGCGGTGACCGGCTGGCCCTCGTGCGGCGGCAGGCCGTCTGCGATGAGCTCGTCGGTGGTGTACATCGGGTCGGCGACGTAGGGCACGGCGCCCCGGGCCCGCAGCGCCTCGACGGCCGGGAAGACGCCGGAGAACGCCGTCTCCTTGACCCCGCCGCGGTAGGCGGCACCCAGCACCAGCACATTGGCGCCGGTCAGGTCGCCGTAGGCGTCGGCGAGCAGCGAGACCGCGTACGCCGGCATGTCGGCATTGGCTTCCCGCGCGGCCCGGACGACGGTCGCGTCCGGGTCGTTCCACAGATACATCCGCGGGTAGATCGGGATGCAGTGCCCGCCGACCGCGATCCCGGGCTGGTGGATGTGGCTGTATGGCTGCGAGTTGCAGGCCTCGATCACCTTGGTGACGTCGATCCCGGCGGTGCCGGCGAACCGGGCGAACTGGTTGGCCAGCGCGATGTTGACGTCGCGGTAGGTGGTCTCGGCGAGCTTGGCCATCTCCGACGCCTCGGCCGAGCCGAGGTCCCACACCCCGTTGGGCCGGGGAAGATCGGCGCGGTCGTCGAAGTCGAGGACCGACTCGTAGAACGCGACGCCCCGCGCGGCCGACGCGGCGTCGATGCCACCGACCAGCTTCGGGTATTTGCGCAGGTCGGCGAAGACCCGGCCGGTGAGCACCCGCTCCGGGCTGAAGACCAGGAAGAAGTCGCTGCCGGCGGTCAGGCCGGAGCCCTCGGCGAGCATCGGCGCCCATCGGTCGCGGGTGGTGCCGACGGGCAGCGTCGTCTCGTAGCTGACCAGCGTGCCGGGCCGCAGGCCGGCGGCGATGGCCCGGGTCGCGTCGTCCATCCAGCCGAAGTCGGGAATGCCGTCGGCGTCGACGAACAGCGGAACGACGACGACCACCGCGTCGGACTCGGCGACGGCCGCCGCGGTGTCGGTGGTGGCCGTGAGCAGGCCAGCCGACACCGCCGTGCCGAGCGCGGCGTCGAGGCCGGCCTCGCCGGGGAACGGTGCCACCCCGTCGTTGACCAGGTCGACCACCCGCTTGGAGGTGTCGGCGCCGCGGACCCGGTGACCCTTCGACGCGAACTGCACGGCCAGCGGGAGGCCGATCTTCCCCAGAGCGACGACGCAGATGTTCACGGGCCTACCTTCCTACACGGAGCCCAGCGCGCTTGAGGTGGGCCACCACCCGGCGAACGCTCAACGGAGTCACCCCGATGATGACCTGGCCAAGCGGGTCGACGCTGACGGCCACCAGGTAGGGGCGGGCGCCCCGGCGGCGGATCACGGGGGTGGGTGCCCTGAAGCCGGGGGCGCGCAGCAGCGCGGTGGCCGGGCCGACAGCGGCCTTGATCGCCCGGCGCTCCCCGGCCGCCGAACTGGTGGCGAGCAGTTCGTTGGCGGACAGCCGGGCGTGCACCCGGGTGCCGTCGCCGTCGCGCGTCACGACCGCGGCCGCGCTGACGCCGCCGGCGCTGAGCACCACCGGTTCGGCCACGTCGGTGCGGGGGCTGCGGCCGCTGATCACCAGCGCGCGGCCCTGCGGGCCGCGTTCCCAGGCGACGGTGGTGGCGTCGAACTTGGCCCGCCAGTCCCGCGTCGCTGTCACGTCGAAGCATCCGTCGGGCGGCCCGCCTGCGGAGCGGAAACCCGGGTAGGCCGCGTAGGACCGGTCGCCTTCGATCACCGTGACCGGCACGCCGACCTCGGCGTCCTGGCGGATGACGGCGAGGAGCGCGTCGACGTCGCCGTGCGCGGCGACCGCGAACCGCACCCTCGACTCGACGTCGAGCTGCGCGCGGATGCCCTCGGTGAGGTGGCCGCGCACCAGCGCGCCGACGCCGGCGACGAGCGTCTCCTGGTCGGCGCGATCGAGCCGGCGGAACTCGTCGCCGACGAGCTTGGCCAGCTCCCAGCGGAAGTGCCGGACCAGCACGGCGTCGCGCTGGTCGCCGGCCGGCACGAGCGCCGCGACATACTCGACGAGCTGCGCCAGCGCGTCCAGCCGCACGCTCTGCCGGCTGCCGTAGGTGATGTTGCCGGAATCGAGCCGGCGCACCGCGTAGTAGTAGTCGTAGTCGGCCCGCACCGAGATCCGCTGGGCGTGGAACAGCGCCGCCAGGGTGAACGGCTGGTCGCTGAGCACCGGCATGCCCTCGGGGAAGCGGACACCGTGCTTCTCGATCAGGGCGCGGCGGAACAGCTTGGTGTTGGCCAGTGCGTAGGGCAGCCCGGAGTCGAACAACCCGATGTGGTCGGCGTCGGCGGCGAACACCGTCTGGTCGACGTGCCGGCTGTTGACGCCGACGACGCGGCCGAGCACGACGTCCGAGCCGAGCCGGTCACCGGTGGCGACGAGGCGTTCGAGAGCCTCAGGACCGAGGTAGTCGTCGGCGCCGAGGAAGAAGACGTAGCGGCCGGTTGCCCGGTCGAGGGCCCGGTTGCTCGGCGCTGCCGGGCCGCCCGAGTTGGGCTGGCGGAGCACCGTGACGAGGCCGGGGTGGAGCCGGGCGAAGCGCTCGAGCTCGGCGGAGCTGCCGTCGGTTGAACCGTCGTCGACCGCGATGACCTCGAGCTGGTCGGGCCCGATGGTCTGTGCGGCAAGGGATTCGAGGCAGCGGGTGAGGTAGGGCATCGTGTTGTAGACCGCGAGGACGACCGTCACCGCCGGCGGTGGCGGCGTCTCGGTCACGACGCTCCCCCGCGGGCCGGCGCCAGGTCTGGCAGCAGGTCGCGATAGAGGTCGTCGAGCACGGCCGCCTGGCGTTCCCAGGTCCAGGAATCCAACAACTCCGGATCCTCATAGGCCGCCCGATAACGACCCCGATCCGCCAACACCAACCCAACCGCACGCACAAAATCGTCCAGGTCCTCCGACCGGAACACCTCACCAATACCCGCCGCACGCACCGCATCCGCCATCGTCCGCACATCCGACACAACCATCGGCAACCGCGCATGCGCATACTCAAAAAACTTGGTAATCAACGCAATCTCATGATTCGGCCACCGATGAATCGGAATCACCCCGACATCAGCCCCCGACAACAAACCCACCACCCGGTCATGCGCCACATACGGCAACACATGCAACCGACCACCCACACCGAGGACCTCCGCACGGGCCACCAACCCCCGCACATAACCATCGGACGGCGCGTTCACCACCAACGCGACATGCACCCCGCCCAACCTCGGCAACGCCTCCACCATCAAATCCAAACCACGCTGCACCGCCGCCGCACCGCTGTAAACCACCAACGGAACCCCGACCCCAACCCCACACAACCCCCGCAGATCCGGACCCACACCCTCCGAACCCGCCGCCAAAGGCGCGTTAAGCACCACCGTCGGCAACGACGCCAACCCATGCTCCACACGCAACAACTCCGCCAACCCACCCGACACCGTCACCACCGCATCCGCAAACCGCGCGTACTCCCGCTCATGGGCGAGGTGTGCGGGCAGCCAATGGGCGTCGTCGCGGCGTGGCTTGATCCCGGGCAGGAACTCGTGCGCGTCCCAGACCAGCTTGACCTCACGGCCCGCCGCCGCGGCGCGGGTCTTGGCGCGGGCACCGACGCCGACCATCCGGAAGTCGTGTGCGTGGATCAGATCCGGCTCGAGTTGGTCGACGACCGGGCCGAAGACCTCTTCGTAGTCCCACAGCGCCGGCTCGAGCCGCCGCCACGCGGCGTCGCCGCTGACCCGCGTCCAGAACCTGGTGCGCGCGCGGTCGTATGGCTGGTAGGCGCGGCGGGCGGCGGCGACAGCGATCGAACGGGCGCCCCGGGGCTTGGCGGCCGGAGCGGCAGCGGCGGCGACATTCTTCGACGTGGCCGTCGGACGCTTGAGGAGCCGATGGGCGAGGCGGCGCAAGGCGGAGGCCCGCAGGAGCGGGTCGGGCATCGGCAGCAGCCGGACCTCGGCGGCGCCGATCTGCCAGGTCTCGGGACCGGCGGGCGACTTGCCGAGAAGCACGACCTCCCAGCCCGCGTCGGCCGCCGACCGGGCCACCTTCTGCACTCTTGAGTCACCGTGCACGCCGTTGTCGACCAACATGACAACGCGTCGACGGCCGCCACGGCGCACACTGGCGGCATCTGCTGCCATACCGGTCTTTTCGCCTTCCGAGGGCACGGTGAGGGCCACCGCGATCGTCGTGAGATTACCAAGATGTTGCGGGTCATCGTCAATGCGAGCGAAACGGCTAGGGTTTGTGCCCATGGCCGCACCGACCACCGTAGACAGCGATGCACGCACGGCGCCAGCCGAGCCGCCGCCCGCCCGCTCCTGGCGTGACCGCGCCCGCTCGGCCGGGTCGGCCGCCGCGCCCGCGATCCTCGGCTACCTGGTCGTCCGCTGCGTTGGCATCCTGTTCCTCTGGGTGATGGCCCACCGGCAAGGCACCGACCTGAGCTGGCTGCTCGCCGGCCGGTTCGACGCCACCGCCTACCGCAAGATTGTCGACGTCGGCTACGACCCCGCCATCCCGGTCGGTGTCGACGGCAGCCTGCGACCTTCCAACCTGGCGTTCTTTCCGCTGTTCCCGGCGTTGACGCAGGTCGTGACCTGGGTGCCGACGGTGGGTTCGCTCGGTGCGGCGCTGGTCGTCTCGTGGCTCTCGGCCATCGCCGCCGCCTGGGGCATCTATGCCATCGGTGTGCGGCTGTGGTCGCAGACCACGGGCATCCTGCTGGTCATCCTCTGGGGCGTGCTACCGCACGCGCTGGTGGAGAACATGGGCTACAGCGAGTCGCTGTTCACCGCCCTGGCCGCCTGGTCGCTCTACGCGCTGCTGCGCGAGCGCTGGCTCACCGCCGGCGTGCTGTGCCTGCTCGCCGGCCTGACCCGACCGGTCGCCGTGGCGCTGATCGCCGCGGTGGGGATCAGCGCGATCGTGGCGATCGTGCGGCGCCGCGACGGGTGGCGGCCCTGGGTCGCCGGTGCCATCGCCCCGATCGGCTACCTGGGCTTCCTCGCCTGGGTCGGCGCGCGGTTGGGCCGCTGGGACGGCTACTTCTATATGCAGCGGGAAGGCTGGCGCGTCTCGTTCGACGGTGGCGCCGACACGGTCCGCACCTTCGCCAAAGTGCTGACCCAGACCAACCAGCAACTCGAGTTGTACGTGATCGTCTTCTCGGTCTTCGCCGCGGTGGTGCTCCTCGCGCTCCTACTCGCGCAGCGCCCGCCGCTGCCGATCGTCGTCTACACCGTGGTGATGCTGGTCTTCCTCGCCGGCGCGGCCGGCGGCCAGCAGGGCAAGGCGCGCTACCTGATCCCGGTCTTCACCCTGCTGCTGCCACTGGCGGCCGGCCTGACCAAGGCACTCAACAGCACGAAGGTGATCGTGCTGGTGGCGCTCACCCTCGGGTCGGCGTGGTATGGGACGTATCTGACGCTGGTGTGGAAGTGGTCGCCGTAGGCGCCAGCCGGGCGTAGACGGATTCGTCGAGGATCGCGAACTGGCGTTCCCAGGTCCAGGAATCCAACAACTCCGGATCCTCATAGGCCGCCCGATAACGACCCGGATCCGCCAACACCGACTCCACCGCACGCACAAAATCGTCCAGGTCCTCCGACCGGAACACCTCACCAATACCCGCCGCACGCACCGCATCCGCCATCGTCCGCACATCCGACACAACCATCGGCAACCGCGCATGCGCATACTCAAAAAACTTGGTAATCAACGCAATCTCATGATTCGGCCACCGATGAATCGGAATCACCCCGACATCAGCCCCCGACAACAAACCCACCACCCGGTCATGCGCCACATACGGCAACACATGCAACCGACCACCCACACCGAGGACCTCCGCACGGGCCACCAACCCCCGCACATAACCATCGGACGGCGCGTTCACCACCAACGCGACATGCACCCCGCCCAACCTCGGCAACGCCTCCACCATCAAATCCAAACCACGCTGCACCGCCGCCGCACCGCTGTAAACCACCAACGGAACCCCGACCCCAACCCCACACAACCCCCGCAGATCCGGACCCACACCCTCCGAACCCGCCGCCAAAGGCGCGTTAAGCACCACCGTCGGCAACGACGCCAACCCATGCTCCACACGCAACAACTCCGCCAACCCACCCGACACCGTCACCACCGCATCCGCGAACGATGCGTACTCCCGCTCGTGCGCCTGGATCGCCGGGTTCCAGCGGGCGTTGTGCGGTAGCGGTCGGATGCCCGGCACGAATTCGTGCGCGTCCCACACCAACTTGACCTGACGGCCCGCCGCCGCCGCGCGGGTCTTGGCGCGGGCACCGACGCCGAGCATGCGGAAGTCGTTGGCGTGGATGAGATCGGGCTTCAACTCGTCGATCACCGGGCCGAAGGCCAACTCGAAGTCCCACAGGTGCGGCGCGAGCCGCCGCCAGGCGCGGTCCCCAAGGGTGGCCTGCCAGAACCTGGTCACCGCGCGGTCCCAGGGGCCGTGGAACGTGCGGGGCTTGCGGTTGAGCTGCCAGTAGCGGAACGAGACCCACCGGCTGGTCACCTTGGCCAGCGCCGACTCGACGCTCAGCCGGAGCTTGGCCGCGCCGGAGCGGGTGCCGAGCGCCCGGCGGAACCGCAGGTCGGCCTGCCACGCCTTGACCTTCTGGGCGCGGATGGCGGCGATGCCGGTGGGCGGGTAGCCGAGCGGGCCGCGCAGCCAGCGCCGCCGGGTGGTGTGCGACCCCTTGGCCAGCGGGGACGGCGTCGGGATGAGGCGCACCTCCGCGCCGCCGAGCTGCCACGTCTCCGCGGCGCCGCGGCCGAGCAGCACGACGTCCCAGCCCGCTGCGGCGGCCGAAGCGGCCGTCTTCTGCACCCGCGAGTCGCCGTGCACACCGTTGTCGACCAGCATGACGATGCGTCCGCGACCGGTGGGCTTCATCGCAGGGGCTCCTGACGCTCAGTGACGGTGGTTTGTGGTCATCACACGGGCTCGGCGGTCGGCTACTGTAACGTACCGTCGTCTACCCGGGCAGGATCATCAGTGTCGACCCGCAGTGCCAGTGACCTCGTTCGCCGGTCTCCGACGCGGCCAGGCGGGTCCCGGCCGCACGTCATCTACCTGGCCATCGGGTTCCCGCCGGCGGCCAAGAGCTCGGCATACCGGATGCGCGAGACGGCCAACCAGTTCGCCGCCGCGGGTTGGGACGTCACCGTCGTCACGATCCGGCAGGAGGCGTGGGAGCGCGAATACGGTCTCGACCACACGCTGAGTGCCGGCGTCGACCCCCGCATCGAGATCGTCGAACTGCCGCTGGAGCGGGTCGACCTGGAGACCGACATCCGGCGCTTCTCGGCGGCCCGGTCGCTGCGCCCCCGCGAGTGGATCTACGAACAGCGCCAGCAGGCGCTCAAGCTCTTCCCGGAGCCCGTCTTCGGCGGTTGGCGGCCGGCGTTGGAGCAGGCCGTCCTGCGGCTGCACAAGCAACGGCCGGCCAACCTCCTGGTGGCCACCTGCGTGCCCTACGTCAACCTGGCCGCGACCTGGCGGCTGTGGGAGGAGCACCGGGTGCCCTACGTCGTCGACTTCCGCGACGGCTGGTCGGTCGACGTCATCAACGGCGGCGAAGCCTTCACCCGCGACTCGGTGGCCGGCCAGTGGGAGGCCAAGCTGCTGGCCGACGCCACGGCCTTCTGGTGCGTCAACGAACCGATTGCGGGCTTCTACCGCGACCGCTACCCGGAGGTGGCGGAGCGGGTGCGGGTGGTGCGCAACGGCTTCGACCGGGACAGCATCCCGCCGCAACCACATCGGGCCGATCCGGCCGCCGGCCTCACCTTCGGCTACCTCGGCGCGCTCAACCTGCCGCTGCCGTTGCTGGAGGCGACGCTCGAGGGCTGGCGAACGGCGCGCGACAGTGAGCCGCTGCTGGCCGGCGCCCGCTTCGAGGTGCGCGGGCACGTCGGCGCCGGCTGGGCCCGGGAGGACAATCCGCACATGGAGGCGTTGAAGGCGGCCGGCGTCGACGGGGTCACCTTCGGCGGCCCGGTGCCCAAGGCCGAGGTCGCCGCGACCTACGCGCGGTGGGACGGCCTGGCCTTCATGGTCACCGGCGGGCAATACATGACCTCCGGAAAGGTCTACGAGTTCATGGCGACCGGCCTACCGATCGTCTCGGCACACGAGGCCGAGCACGACGCGTCCACGGTGCTCGCCGACTATCCACTGTGGGCGGGTCCAGCCACAGTGGAGGCCGCCGGCATCGCGGAGTCCTTCCGCCGGGCCGCCCGGCTGGCCGTCGACACCAGCGACACCGACCGGGCCGCCGCCCGCGCGTCGGCCGACCGATACGCCCGTGACACCCAGCTGGAGCCGGCCGTGCGCGACGTCACCGAGCTCGTCCGATGACCGACGTGCTGCTCGTCGCCGGCGCCGTCCCGACCCGGCCGACCGTGCTCGTCGAGGCGCTGACCAAGCTGCGCGAGCGGGGCGCGAAGGTTTACCTGGCCTGCGACTTCGACCCGGGCCGACTGGGCGGCGCCGCGGAGCTGGCCGAGATCCGGCGGCTGGGCACGGCCAAGGGCCCGGTCTTCAGCAACCTGGTGCGCGGCGCCACCCCGCCGGTGAAGGTCTGGCTCCGCGCCTCACGCGACCGCTGGGTCCGCGAGCACGCGCGGTCGGCGGAGGTCATCGTCGCGCTCGACAACAACGCCGTGCACACGGTGTGGCAACTGGCCCACCGCAACCGGCGGGCCGACGCGGTGTTCGGGCTGACCCCGGCGCTCAAGGCCGTCGACGACCGGCTGGCCAACCCGATCCGGCCCGGCTGGCGGGCCGCCCTCCCGTCGGCTCCGTCTCCGCGGCTGGTCGCCAGCGACGCGGCGCGCCGCGCCGGTGCCGTGGCCCGGCTCGCCGGGCTGGTCGCGACCGGCAGCCGGGCGATGCGGATCCGCCCGGTGCGGAAGATGTGGGCGGTCGCGGCCGCGGCGCCCGGCGTCCCGGAGCGGCGCCGGGCCGCGTTGGCCCGCCGGCTCCAGGCCAGCATGCTCAACGCCGGCCAGCCGGGCAGCGCGCTGGCCATGGCCGAGCGGGTCGTGCCGCTGGTGACCGACCCGCGCACGAGGGCCGAACTGCTCGGCCCGGCCGCCGACCGCGACCTCGCCGCCGGCCGCGTCCCCGCCTCGCTGCACGACGTGGTCGAGGGCGAGCTGGCGCGCGCCGAGTTGCTGCGCGCCGGCACCCACCCGATCAAGGCACCACCGGTCGTCGGCCGCGCCTTCGACCTGCTCTTCCACCGGGTCCTGCACTTCGACAGCCTGTCGTCGCCGCTGAGCGACGATCCCGAGCAGTTCCTGGCGCCGCTTCACGAGAGCGCGATCGGGCGCCGGTTCGCCAGCCCGTCCGGGCGCGGCGCCAAGGCCGAGCCGGCCACCGGTCGCCCGCCCCGGGCGCTGTTCCTGACCGGCCTCAACGACAACTTCCTCACCCCGATCCGGGAACGCTACGAGGCGATGCCGGAGGTGGAGACGCGCAGCCTCGACATGTCGCCGGGCACCCCGGTGCGCACGTTCCTCAACAACGGGCGCGCGAAGCTGATCGCACACCGGCTCATGGGCGACTCGAAATACGCCCGGGAGGCGCAGGAGCTGTTCGGCCCGGGCCTGGAGTGGGCCGACACGGTCTTCGTCGACTGGTGCGCGGTGCCGGCCGGCCTGCTAAGCCTCGTCGACCCCGGAACGACGCGGGTCGTCGTACGCCTGCACAGCTTCGAGGCCTTCACCTGGTGGCCGCACCTGGTCGACTTCTCCCGGGTCGACGACCTGGTCTTCGTCTCCGACCACCTGCGCGACCTGGTGGTGGCCGCGGTGCCCCGGCTACGTGGTCCCGACGCGCCGCGCCTGCACGTGCTGACCAACGCGATGGATCTGCGCGCCTACCCCGCGGAGAAGACGCCGGACGCCCGCTTCACCCTCGGCCTGGTCGGCATCAGCGCGATCGCCAAAGACCCGCGCTGGGCGATCGAGGTGCTGCGCCTGCTGCGCGCCCACGACGAGCGCTACAACCTGGTGCTGGTCGGCAAGGAGCCGAGCGCCGACGTGAGCGCGGCGGCGAAGGCCTACTGCACGGCGTTCGAGCGCGAGGTCGTCGAGTTGGAGGCGCAGGGCGCCGTGCGCCGGCTGGGCCAGCGCGACGACGTCCCGAAGGTGCTCACCGAGGTCGGCGTCATCCTCAGCACCTCGGTGCGGGAGAGCTTCCACTGCGCGCTGGTCGAGGGTGCGGCCAGCGGTGCCGTCCCGGTCGTGCGCGACTGGCCGTTCTTCGCCGGCCGCGCCCACAGCGCCCGCACGGTGTTCCCCGACGACTGGGTGGTCGGCACGCCCGCCGAGGCCGCGGCCCGGATCCTGGAGCTGACCGCGACCGACGACGGGTGGCGCGAGGCCGGCCGGGCCGCCGCCGAGCACGCGCTGGCAACCTGGGACTGGTCGGTGGTGCAGCCGACCTACGACCCGCTCTTCCTGCCGCCCATCAGCTCGACGTAGCTCTCGTCGAGCACCCGGGTCTGCGCTTCCCAGGTCCACGCCTCCAGCAGCGCGGGCTTGTCGTAGGCGGCCCGGTAGCGCTGCGGGTCGGCGAGAACGGCGCGCACGGCACGGACGTAGTCGTCGACATCGCCGGCCGTGAAGACCTCGCCCTGGCCGGTGGCCCGGGTGGTCTCGGCCATCGTGCGCACGTCGCTGACCACGATCGGCAGCCGGGCGTGCGCGTACTCCAGGAACTTGGTGATCAGAGCCAGTTCGTGGTTGAGGTTGTGCAGGATCGGCACGACACCCACGTCGGCCGCGGCCAGGAACTCGGCGACCTGCCAGTGCGGCACATAGGGCAACAGGTGGACGCGGTCGGCGACGCCGAGCGCTACCGCGCGCTCGCGCAGCGCGTCGGCGGCCGGAACGCTGACGCTGGGGTGCAGCGTCACGAGCGCGATGTGCGCGTCGGGCAACTGTGGCAGCGCGTCGACCATCACGTCGACGCCGCGGGACGGGTTGACGGCGCCGCTGTAGACGAGCAGCGGCGTGCCCGGACCGACCCCGCAGAGGGCGCGCAGGTCGGGCGTGGGGATGCTCGGGTCCTTCTCCGGCGGGTCGGCGGCGGGGGCGTTGAGCACGACCCGCGGCCGGGACGCCAGCCCGTGGGTCTCCTGGAGCAGGTCGGCGAGGGTGTCGGAAACGGTCACGACCGCGTCGGCGGCCGGCGCGTACTCCGCCACGTAGGACACCTGGCCCGGCAGCCAGCGCGGGTTGTCCGGCCGGCCGTTGATCCCGGCGACGAACTCGTGCGCGTCCCAGAGCAGGCGGGTGTCGCGGCCCACCGCCCGCGCCCGCATCCGGGCCCGGACGCCGACGCCGACCATCCGGAAGTCGTGCGCGTGGATGATGTCGGGCGCCAACGCGTCGATCACCGGCGCGAACGCGATCTCGTAGTCCCACAGGCCGGGGTCGAGCCGGCGCCAGGCCCGGTCGCCGAGCAGCTTCTGCCAGGCCGCGATCGACAGCCTGGTCAACGGTGTGGCCGGGTTTTCCCGGGCGGCCTTCAGCCGGCGCAGCTCACGGGCCCGGAAGCGGACCCAGAGGCTGGTCGCCTTCGCCAGCGCCCGCAGCGGGGTGAGCACGGCCTTGCCGGACACCTCGCGCAGCCGACCACCGGCAACCTCCAGGGCCGTCCAGCGCTCGCGCAGCGCGGCCTGCCGGGCCTTGATCTTCTGGATCCGGTAGCCGGCCTGGTAGCCCGGCGGGTAGGCCAGCGGGCGTCGCAGGGAGCGCTGGAACTCGGTGGGGCGCCGCCCGAGGCCGCGGCCGACCCGCAGCAGCCGCACCTGCGCGTCGCCGATCCGCCAGGTCTCCTGCGGTGAGCCGCCGCCGAGCACGCCGAGCAGGACGACGTCCCAGCCCAGGTCGGCGGCCGATCGGGCGGCCTTCTGCACACGCGAGTCGCCGACGACACCGTTGTCGACGATCATCACCACGCGGCCGCGGGTCGGTGACGTCATAGCGAGACGGTAACGCCACGCTTGGCCGAGTCGAGCACCGCCGCCGACACCTCGACCGTACGCAGGGCCTGGCGCAACGTGACGATGTCGCTCTGCTTGCCCTCCACCGCGTCGCGGAACCGCTCGTGCTCGACGAGCAGCGGCTCCCGCTTCGGTATCGCGTAGCGGATCATGTCGCCCTCGGCGACGCCGCGGAACGCGCGCAGCGCCTCCCACTCCGTGCCGAACGCGCCGTTGGCGTAGAACGTCAGGTCGGCCGTGAGCGTGTCGGCGATGAAGCAACCCCGGTCGCCGGTGACCACAGTGGACCGCTCCTTGAACGGGCTGAGCCAGTTGACGAGGTGGTTGACGATCGTGCCGTCGGCGAGCCGCCCGGTCGCGGCGACCATGTCCTCGTGCTGCCGGCCGCTGCGGAACGCGGTGTGCGCCGAGATCGAGGTGTAGGCCTGCCCGGTCACCCAACTGGTCAGGTCGATGTCGTGGGTGGCGAGGTCCATCACGACGCCCACGTCGGCGATCCGATGCGGGAACGGGCCCTGCCGCCGGGTGACGACCTGGAGCACCTCGCCGAGCTCACCGGCCTCCAGCCGCGAGCGCAGGCTCTGCAACGCGGGGTTGTAGCGCTCGATGTGACCGACACCCGCGACCAGCCCGGCCGACTCGAACGCCTCGACCAGCCGGCGCCCGGCCTCGACGCTCGGCGCCAGCGGCTTCTCGATCAGCGCGGCGACACCGCCGGCGGCGAGCTCGAGGCCGACCTCCTCGTGCAGGCCGGTCGGGCACGCGACCACCGCGTAGTCGACGCCGAGCGCGACGAGTTCGGCGACCGTCGAGAGCACCGGCAGGTCGCGCACCGAGCCGGCGGCGTCACCGGCCGGGTCGACGACGGCCACCAGGTCGACGCCGTCGAGCCCGCGCAGGACCCGGGCGTGGTTGCGGCCCATCGCACCGAGACCGATCAGGCCGGCGCGCAACGTGTTGGCGCTCATCGGGCACCCGCCGTGCCGTTGGTCGCCTCCGCGATCCGGTCGAGCTCCGCCGGCGTCAGCGTCGGGAACACCGGCAGGGAGAGCACCTCGGCCGCGGCCCGCTCGGTCTCCGGCAGATCCCACGGGCCGGGCCTGCCGTCGGCGCCGAGGTAGGGCTTGAGCCGGTGGATCGGCGTCGGGTAGTA
Source organism: Asanoa ferruginea (assembly GCF_003387075.1). Classification (NCBI taxonomy): domain Bacteria; kingdom Bacillati; phylum Actinomycetota; class Actinomycetes; order Micromonosporales; family Micromonosporaceae; genus Asanoa; species Asanoa ferruginea. The sequence goes on along the minus strand of NZ_QUMQ01000001.1, from coordinate 5,895,091 downwards.
GACCGCGCTGCCGACGCCCTGGGCCTTGAGGTGGGCCTGCGCCGCGTCGCGGTCGCCCCGCACCCGCACCGTGTACTGGTGGTAGACGTGCTGCGCGCCGTCGGCCACCGGCGGGACGGTGCACGCGGTGATCCGCGAGTCGAGCACCTTGGCGTTGGCCCGCCGCTGCTCGGTCCAGCCGGCGAGCTGGGTGAGCTGCACCCGGCCGATCGCCGCGGCCACATCGGTCAGGCGCATGTTGGCGCCGACGATCTCGTTGGCGTAGCGCTGCTCCATGCCCTGGTTGCGCAGCAACCGCAGGGTGCGCGCGAGCCCGGCGTCGGCGGTGGTGATCATGCCGCCCTCGAGCGAGTGCATGTTCTTGGTCGGGTAGAAACTGAAGCATCCGGCGAGCCCGAACGCTCCCACCGGCTTGCCGTGCAACGCCGCGCCGTGCGCCTGTGCCGCGTCTTCGACGACGGCGATGCCGTGCCGCTGTGCCAGCTCCATGATGCGGTCCATCGCCGCGGGCTGGCCGTAGAGGTGGACCGGCATGACGGCGGCGGTGCGCGGGGTGATCGCGGCCGCGATGGCGTCAGGGTCGATGCAGAAGCTGGCCGGCTCGATGTCGGCGAAGACCGGCGAGGCGCCGACCAGGCGGATGGCGTTGGCGCTGGCGGCGAACGAGAACGAGGGGACGATCACCTCGTCGCCAGGACCGATGCCCATGCCCAGGAGGGTGAGCTGGAGCGCGGAGGTGCCGGAGTTGACGGCGACGCAGTGCCGGCCGTCGACGATCTCGGCGAACTCCTGCTCGAACGCGGCGACCTCGGGTCCTTGAACCACCATTCCGCTGCGTAGCACGCGGACGGCCGCTTCGATCTCACGCTCACCGATCACCGGTCGGGCCGGCGGGATCGGGTCCTGACTGGAATTGGTCATGAATGGGTTCCTTCTGGACGAACCCGGTTGAGGGGCGGGTGGTTCGACCGGGGCACCGACCCTAACCTGTCGCGCTACGCGGCGCGAAAGACCATCACGTCTCCGCGGACAGCGCTGCCAGGGTGGCGTCGGCCAGCTTGGACAGATCGTCGGGCGTCAGCGGGAGCCGCGCGATCGCCAGCCGCCAGTAGAGCGGACCGACGACCAGGTCGACGGCGAGGTCGGCGTCGGTGTCGGCCGGCAGTTCGCCGCGCTCGATCGCGCGGTTGATCAGGCGTACGCCGACCTCGTCCTGGACCGTCCGTCGCGCGCGGTCGAGCGCGGCGGCGATGTCGGGGTCGCGGCCGGTCTCGGCCAGCAGGTCAGGGATGATCTGGGAGGCCAGCGGGTGGCGCAGCGCCTCGGCCAGAATCTGGAGGACGAGCCGCAGGTCACCGCGCAGGCTGCCGGTGTCGGGCAGCGAGAGCTTGCGGCCGGCGACCTCGGTCACCACCTCGAGCACCATGTCGAGTTTGGCGTTCCAGCGCCGGTAGACCGCGGTCTTGGCCACGCCGGCCCGCCGGGCCACCGCTTCGATCGAGAGTCGCCCGTAACCGTTGGCCGCCAACTCCTCGAGCAGGGCGCGCCGCAGGGCGGTGGTGATGTCACCCCGCAACACCGCGGCGCCCGCCACGGAGCGTCTATTCTCGATCGTCATCGAGGCAATATAGCGCAGCGACGGTACGGTTGCGTCGCGACGTACGCGCGGTTAGCCTCTGCTGATGTCGACGGGGCTTGCGCCCGAGTCGCGACGTCCATGACCGTTTTCGCATGACCACGTGGAGTGACCAGCATGGCCGATACCGCAGTCACCGAGCCGGGCTCGGATCTGCAGCTGCGGCAGTTGGCCGCCCGTCACGGGCTCAAAGTCGCCGGATCCCGCCCCAGCCTGGGCGTATACACCCGACAACTCTGGCAATACCGAAACTTCATCACGGAGTACGCGAACGCCAAGCTCGTCGCCGCGTTCAGCACCGCTCGGCTGGGCCAGCTCTGGCAGGTGCTCACGCCGCTGGCCAACGCGGGCGTCTACTACCTGATCTTCGGCGTGGTGCTCAACACCCGCAGCCAGGTCGACAACTTCATCGCCTACCTGTGCACGGGCCTGTTCGTCTTCACCTTCACGCAGACGGTCGTCCAGCAGGGCACCCAGTCGATCGTCGCGAACCTCGGCCTCATCCGGGCGCTGCACTTCCCGCGCGCCGTGCTGCCGATCTCGGTGATGCTGACCCAGTTCCAGAGCCTCATCGCGGCGATGGTCGTGCTGATCGGCATCGTGCTGGTCAGTGGCGAGCCGATCACGATCGAGTGGCTGCTGCTCATCCCGACGCTGCTGCTCCAGTCGGTGTTCAACGCCGGCCTGGCCCTGGCGATGGCCCGGCTGGGCGCCAAGCTCACCGACCTCAAGCAGGTCATGCCGTTCGTCATGCGCACCTGGATGTATGGCTCGGGCGTGCTCTACAGCGTCGCGAACTTCGAGGACCACCTGTCGCCGCTGGCGTCGAACATCATCGAGGCCAATCCCCTGCTGGTCTACATCGAGCTGGCCCGGCACGCCCTGATGGAAGACGTCCCGCTCGCCTCGCCGGTGGGGCAGCTCTGGGCGTACGCCATCGGTTGGACCGTGGTGATCGGGATCGGCGGCTACATCTACTTTTGGCGCGGAGAGCAGGAGTACGGCCGTGGCTGAGGCAGAACTGAACGGGCGCACCCAGACCGCGCCGACCGACCGGCACCCGACCGTCGTGGTCGACAACGTGCACATCGTCTACCGGGTGCACGGCTCGGGCGGCGCCGCGGCCAGCCCGGTCGCCGGCCTGCGCCGGATCCTCACCGGCACCCGCTCGCCGATGATCCGCGAAGTGCACGCGGTCAAGGGCGTCAGCTTCGTGGCGTACGAGGGCGAGGCGGTCGGCCTCATCGGCAGCAACGGTTCCGGCAAGTCGACCATGCTGCGGGCGATCGCCGGCCTGCTGCCGCCGCACAGCGGCGCGGTCTACACCTCCGGCCAGCCGTCGCTGCTGGGCGTCAACGCGGCCCTGTTCAACGACCTGTCGGGCGAGCGCAACGCCCTCCTCGGCTGCCTCGCCATGGGGATGAGCCGCGCGGAGGCTCGCCGGCTGGTGCCCGGCATCATCGACTATTCCGGCATCAACGAGCGCGGCGACTTCGCCTCGCTGCCGATGCGCACCTACTCCTCCGGCATGGGTGCCCGGCTGCGCTTCGCCATCGCGTCCGCCAAGAGCCACGAGGTGCTGCTCATCGACGAGGCGCTGGCGACCGGTGACGCCAAGTTCCGCAAGCGCAGCGAGGATCGGGTCAAGCAGATGCGCGAGGAGGCCGGCACGGTCTTCCTCGTCAGCCACCAGATCAGCACGATCCGGGAGACCTGCGAGCGCACGATCTGGCTCGAGTCCGGTGTGATCCGCGGCGACGGCCCGACGGAAGAGGTCGTCGAGGAATACGAGAAGTTCTCCAAGGCGCGCTAGAGCATTCGGAGCACCATCTCGACCAGCGCGTCGACGTCGGATTCGGCCATCGGCGCGCCGGTCATGCCCATCCGGTGCAGCAGGGTGCCTACGATGACGTCGATGAAGAACAGCACCCGCTGCTCCGGCTCGCCGAGCGCCTCCTGGAGCGCGACCCGGTAAGGGTCCTGGAACTGCGTCGACAGGATCTCGCGTAGGGCGGGATCGTTGATGGCGTCGGTGAACACGCCCGCGAAGGCGGCGCCGACCCCGGGCTCGGCGACCTTCGCGGCCCCCCAGCGCACCGCCGACGACAGGATCTCCTGCCGGCTGGCGCCCTCGACCGGCACCGGCCCGAACGCGTCCAGCAGGCACGCGGCGATCAGCGCGCCCTTCGACGGCCAGCGGCGATAGAGCGTGGTCTTCGCGACCCCGGCCGCGGCGGCGATCCGATCGACGGTGGCATGCGTGTAGCCCAGCTCGTCGACCGTGCGCAGCGTGGCCGCGAAGACGGTGGCGTCGACGCTGGAGCGGGGCCGGCCGGGCGGCCGGGCGGGTGCGGTTGCTCGAGCCATGGTCACACGATAACCAATTGTGCTACCTTCGGTATCGATACTTCCAGTAGCGAAATGTCGACCGAGGAGGAGCCATGACCATTTCCACGGGTACGCGGCAGCAGCCACCGCTGGGCATCCGGCTGCTGTCCGCCCTGCGCAAGGAGCCCGACTGGCTGACGATGCCGCCCGAGGCGCTGACCGCCTTCCGCGACGCGGAGAACCGCCGGCGCTCGTCCCCGTTGATGCGGATCGTCACGGGGTTCCCCAACCGCGGCACCACGATCGCCTGGCAGGAGGTGGCGCTGCCCGACCGGACGCTCCGGGTCCGGGTCTACCGTCCGTCGCCGGCCCGCGCCGGTTCGGCCGCCCTGCCGCTGGTGCTGCACGTGCACGGCGGCGGCTTCGTCGGCACGGCGGCGCAGAGCGACTGGATCAACAGCCACCTCGCCGGCCGCCTACCGGCCGTGGTGGTCTCGGTCGAGCACCGCCTGGTGGCACCGGGCCTCCCACTGTCGGCGGCGATCGACGACGGCTGGGACGTGCTGGGCCAGGTCGTGCGGGACCCGGCACGGTGGGGCATCGATCCGGCCCGGGTCGCCGTCTTCGGCGAGAGCGCCGGCTCGATCGTGACCGCGCTGGCCGCCATCCGGGCCCGCGACGCCGGCCTGGCCCTGCGGGCCCAGGTGCTGGTCAACCCGTGCGTCGACCTGACCTCGACGGCGCTGGACTATCCGTCGATGGCCGAGCACGGCGACAGCCCGACGCTCACCGTGACGCAGATGAAGCTGTTCCAACGGCTGGCCGCTCCCGAGGGCACCGACCCGCGCGCGGTCTCCCCGCTCTACGCCGACGACCTGAGCGGCCTGCCCCCGGCGCTGGTGGTCGTGCCGACCCTCGACCCGGTGGCCGACCACGGCCGCACCTACGCCGGGCGGCTGCGCGACGCCGGCACGACCGTCTCCCTCACCGAGCACCCCGGCGCGGGCCACGCGTTCCTCAGCATGCCGGGCATGGTGCCCACCCAGGCCAAGGCCGCGAAGGCGGCGATCGTCGACTTCCTGCGGGCCCGCCTGGCCCGCTGACGTGGTGCCGGGCGGAAAATGCGCGCATCATGGTCTCCGCCGAACTGGAGGACGATGCCATGTTGTTCCCGACTACGCTCGTGGGCAGCTTTCCCCAGCCCGAGTGGCTGATCGACCGCGCCAAGCTCGCCGGCCGGTTCCCGCCGCGGGTGCGGGCCAAGGAACTGTGGCGGCCCGCGCCGGAGCACCTCGCCCGCGCGCAGGATGACGCGACGCTGCTCGCGATCCGGGCGCAGGAAGACGCCGGCCTCGACATCCTGACCGACGGCGAGATCAGGCGGGAGAGCTACTCCAACCACTTCGCGACCGCTCTGATCGGGCTCGACCTCGACAATCCCGGCGAGGCGCTCGACCGCAGCGGTCATCCGAATCCGGTGCCCCGCGTGGTCGGTGACGTCAGCCGGCCGCGGCCCGTGCAGGTGGCCGACCTGCGCTTCCTGCGCGAACACACCAAGGGCACTATCAAGATCACCGTGCCCGGCCCGTTCACGATGTCGCAGCAGGCGCAGGACGACCACTACGGAAACCCGGAAGACCTCGCCTATGCCTACGCCGACGCCGTCAACGCCGAGGTGCACGACCTGTTCGCGGCCGGGGCCGACATCGTCCAGCTCGACGAGCCCTACCTTCAGGCCCGACCCGAACCCGCCCGGGCCTACGGCGTGAAGGCCATCAACCGCGCCCTGGCCGGCGCGACCGGCACCACGGCGGTGCACCTCTGTTTCGGCTACGCCGCGATCATCCACGAGCGTCCGTCGGGCTATTCGTTCCTGCCGGAACTCGCCGACTGTAGCTGCGACCAGGTCTCGATCGAAACGGCCCAGTCCAATCTCGACACGTCGGTGCTGAAACACCTGACCGGCAAGACCATCATGCTGGGCGTGATCGACCTGTCCGACCACGCGGTCGAGTCGGTCGACACGGTCGTCGACCGGGTCCGCCGGGCGCTGCCCCACGTCGCGCCGGAGAAGGTCGTGATCGCCACCGACTGCGGGATGAAATACATCCCCTGGGAGTCGGCGGTCGGCAAGATGCGCGCGATGTCAGGCGCCGCCGAGGTGCTGCGCCGCGGCTAGCGCGTCGTCGATGGTGAGGCCGCGACCCGCGTCGAGGTCGGCGGCCAGCAGCGCACCGAGCCGTTCGGTGGTGCGGCGCTCCAGGTCGGCCGCCGAGGGCCACGGCGCCAGGCCGATGGTTTCGCGGGCAGCCGCGGTCGCGCCGACGAGGCGGGCGGCGAGGTGGCTGTCTCCACTGTCGAGCGCCAGCGCGCCCAGTTGGGCGAGGCACCGGGTCAGGCCGTCGAGGTGGTCGATACCGCGATAGCCGGCGACCGCCTTCGCCAGGTGGGAGCGCGCCGCGGCGCGGTCGCCGAGCAGCATGGCGTCGACGGCCAGGTCGTAGTGTGCCTCGGCGCGCAGGTTCTCGTCGTTGAGCGCGTCGGCGATCGCCAGGGCCTCGTCGTGGTGGTCCCGCGCCCGGTCGGCCTCGCCTTCGACGCTCAGCAGCAGGCCGTAGTGGGAGAGCACGTAGCCGGACACCAGCGGGTCGTCGGCCGCGCGCGCCACCGCGAGCGCCTCCTCGAAGGTCGCCCTGGCCCCGCCGTGCGGGCCGGACGGCGCGACGATCGCGCGGGCCGAGACCAGCAGCGCCAGCCGCACCGGCGGCTCGATCCGGCGCGCGGTGGGCAGCACCTCGTCGAGCAGCGCGCCGGCCTCGTCGAAGGCGCCGTCGTTGAGCAGCCGGCTGGCCGCCAGCCAGTGGAGGGCCAACCGGTCGCTGTCCGTACGCAGAAGGCTTTCTGGCAGGGCTTGGATCCGGCGCCACAGTTCTGAGGGTTGCCGCAGGTGCCCGCGGGCCAGCAGCCACACCCAGACGTCGCCGAGGGCGCGCAGGAGCGGTCCCGACGGCTGGCCCGCCTGGCCGACCCAGTCGAGCACGGCCTGGAGGTTGGGTTGCTCGCTGTCGAGCCGCCGCAGCACCAGTTCCTGCGAGCCGAGCCTGGTGTCGGCGGCCGCCAGCACCGCGAGCACATGCCGGTGGAGGCGGCCGAGCACGGCCTGCGGGTCGTCGAGCCGGGCGGCGGCGAAGCGGCGGATCGGGTCGAGGAGCTGGAACCCGCGCTGACCGTCGGGCCGCTCCCCCGGGCCGACCATGCTGGCGTCCAGCAGGCGCGACAACTCCTGGACCACGTCGACGGATTCGGTTCCGCAGACCGCAACCGCGTCGTCGACCGTGAATGGCGCGACGAACACCGACAGCCGCGCCAGCAGCTCGCGCGCCGCGGGCGGCAGCAGGTCGTAGCTCCACGAGATCGTGCGGGTCAGGGTCTGCTGCCGATCGGGCAGGTCGGCCAACGCGCCAGGCTGATCCAGACGCGCGTCGAGATCCGCGAGGAGCTGGTCGGGGGTCAGCAGGCGCAGCCAGGCCGCCGCCAGTTCCAGTGCGAGCGGCAGGCCACCGAGCCGGCGGCACAGTTCGGCCAGTGCCGGCGTGTTCTGGTCGGTCAGCTCGAACCCGCCCTGGACGTCGCGGATGCGGTCGACCAGCAGCCGCAGCGCCGGCGGCACCTCCAGCGCGTCGACCCGGATTTCCCGCTCCCCGCGCAACCGCAGCGCCACCCGACTCGTGGCCAGGATCTGCAACCGCGGTGCCTGGCGTACGAGGTCGGCCACCACCGGTGCCGCGTCCAGCACCTGCTCGAGGTTGTCGAGGACGAGCAGCATCCGCCGGCCGGACAGCGCGCGGCGCAGCGCGTCCACCGGCCGCTCGTTGCCCTGCCCGACCACGCCGAGCGCGGACGCGATCGCATCGGGCACCAGCCGGCCGTCTGTGGTCGACGAGAGGTCGACGAACGCGACGCCGTCGGGCCAGCGGCCGGCGGTGCGCTCCATCGCGGCCAGGGCCAACCGCGTCTTGCCGATGCCGCCGGTGCCCGTCAGCACCACCAGCCGGTGGTCCGACTCCAACTCGCCGACGATCCGGGCCAGCTCGGCCTCGCGTCCGACGAGGGCGGTGGCCGGTTCGGTGGGCACGGCGGCGCGCTCCCGGCGCGGCTCGTCGAACCGTTCCGCGAGCAGCGTCGCCAGGTCGGTCAGGATCAGCGCGCGGAGCTCGGCCGCCCCGCTGAAATACTTGTAGGACGACTGGCCATCCGCCTTGATCCGCTCCAGCATCCGGCGCAGGGCCGGGTCGCGGTCGGGCGCCGGTGACGTGACGTAGAGCAGCCGCGGCAGGCTCGCCGCCCGCTCGAACTCGTCTTCGAGGCCGGAGACGGTCATTCCCGGACCGACCCATCCGTAGCTGTCGGCGTAGATGCCCACGAAGACATCCGAGCGGGCCAGGTAGGAGCGGTAGACCGCCTGCGCCGGATGTGGCCGCGCGCCGGACTCGAACATCACCGGGGCCAGCAGCAACTGCTCGATCGCCGAGCGGGCCGCGCCGCGCTCGGCGGCCAGCTCGACCAGGGTCGACGACACGAACACCCGCAGCCGGTGGTCGGGCGTCCTGATCATGCGTTGTTCCTGATCCACCGGGCCCAACGCTACTCCGGCGGCTCCCTCAGCCGTGTGGATCCAGCGCCGGCACGTCGCGGAGCCAGGCCGGTCGGGTGCGCCAGGCGTCCGTCGGCACGCTGCCCCATTCGCAGGCCGGTCCGAGACCGTCTTCGATCATCAGGGTCGAGCCGGCCGGATCGGTCGCGAACCGTTCGAGGTCGTCGGCGTAGCGACCCAGCAGGCGCGTCCAGGACGGCGCGAGCACGGCCCACGACGCGCATTCGACGTCGACCCGCACCACTTGGCCGGGCGTCCCGCCCGGTGGCGGATCGAGGTCGAGGAACCACCAGACGTCGCCGTTCATGTCGCCGACCACCACCGCGGCGGTCGCACCGACGATCGGCCGCACCGGGCCACTCAGGCCCAGATTGCCGCGGTCGATCTGGTGTGCCCAGACCCGAGGATCGTCGAAGATCGGGTCGGCGGCGTAGTTGTCGCGCCACATCCGCGTCGTCTCGACGAGCCCGTCGGTGTCATAGAGATAGTCCAACGGCACCGGGCTGGGAGTGCCCCACCCTGTTCCATTGTGGATCGTCAAGCTGCGCCGGAAGTCCGGCGGCAGCGACACACCCAACGCGGCCTCCACCGCATCGATCGCCGCCGCGTCGGCCGGGGGCGAGAGGTGCTCCCGCGACGCCGGCAGCACCAGCCCCAGACCGGCCTCGACCCGCTTCCACGCGACATCCACGCTCTCGTCGTCCGCCACGACGGGAGTTTACGCATCACCGCTGGCAGCCGATCCAGGGATTAGCCTGGCCTGGTGCCGACGCAACGCCCGCGGCGGGCTGCCGCTGCCCTGGTCACGCTGGTCGTGGCCGTCCTGACGGTGCTGCTCGCCGCACCCGGGCCAGCCCACGCCGACAATCCGTTCCGCCTCAACCAGCAGCTCACCGATCGCTCCGATGTGCTCGGGGCGCGGGCGGGCGAGGCCAACGCCGCGTTGCAGCGGCTGCGGGCCGGCACCGGGCTCCAGCTCTTCGTGGTCTTCGTGCACACCTTCAGCGGCACCAACGCGCAGCAGTGGACCGAAGACACGGCCGCGCGCAGCGGGCTCGGCGATCGCGACGGGCTGTTGGCGGTGGCCACCCATGACCGGGAGTTCGCCTACTCCTTTCCCCGGAACTTCCCGCTCACCGACGCCCAACTCGCCAACGTCGCGGCGATCGCGATCGAGCCGCCACTGGCCCAGAACGACTGGGCCGGCGCGGTCGTCGGCGCTTCCAACGGCTACGCGGCCGCGCTGGCCGGTCAACCGGTGCCGGCGCCCGCGATCCAGCCCGGCCAGCCCGACCCGGACTCCGGCGGTGGCGTCAGCGGCGGCGCCCTGGTCGGTGTGCTGGTGGCGGCGGCCGCCGTCGTGGTCCTCGGCATCGTCGCGTTCGCACTGCTCCGGAGCCGGCGCCGGCGCGGGCCTGCGGCGACGACCGCGGCCACGGGCCCGTCGACCGCCCAGTTGCAGGACCGGGCCAACACCCTGCTGATCGAACTCGACAACGAGTTGCGCTCCAGCGAGCAGGAACTGGCGATCGCACAGGGCCAATACGGCACCGAGGCCACCGCCCCGTTCACCGCCGCGCTGGACAACGCGCGCGCCGAGGTGGCGGAGGCCTTCCGCCTGCGGATGACGCTCGACGAGCAGGCCGGCGACGAGCCGGCGACCCGGGCCACCCTCGGCGAGATCATCCGGCGCTGCGAGGCGGCCGACCAGCGTCTCGACGCGGAGTCCGACGGCTTCGACCGGCTCCGCGAGATCGAGGCGAAGGTGCCGGAGCTGTCGGCCGCCCTCGGCCAGCGCGCGACGGCGCTCCAGGCCCGCCAGCCCGCCGCGGAGGCCGCCGTGGCCGACCTGGGCCGCCGCTACACCGGGCCGGCGATCGCGACCGTGGCCGGCAACCCGACGCAGGCCCGGGAACGGCTCGGCTTCGCGACCACCGCGCTGGCCCGTGCCGACGCGGCCGCCGCCGCCGGCAAGCGACCCGAGGCGGCCCTGGCCATCCGGGCCGCCGAGGAAGCACTCCGGCAGGCCGAGACGCTGCTGGACGGCGTCGACCGGGCCGGCACCGACCTCGCCGCCGCCCGGACCGCCGCCGACGCGCTGCTGGCCGAGATCGACGCGGAGGTCGCCGCCGCGCGCGCCGCGCCCCAGGACCCGGACGGCGCCCTGGCCGCCGCGGCCGAGGCGGGCACCACCGCGGCGGCCGCCGTCCGGGCGGGCCTGGGCGCGCAGACGGGTCCGTCGGGCGACCTGCGCCGGTTGCAGGAGGCCGACGCGCAGCTCGACCGGGCGTTGGCCACGTCACGCGAACAGTCCGAGCGGGTCGCCAGGGCACGAGCGCAGCTCACCCAGGCCCTGCCGGTCGCCCGCGCGGAGGTCGCCGCGGCCGACCAGTACCTGACCACCCGCCGGGCCGCGGTGGGCATGCAGCCGCGCACGATGCTGGCCGAAGCACACCGGCAACTCGCCCGCGCCGAGGCGCTGGCCGCCGACGACCCGATGGCCGCGCTCGCGGCGGTCCAGGAGGCCAGCCGGCTGGCCAGCACGGCCAGCCAGGCCTCCTACGCCGAGGTCGACAACTGGCAGCCCGGCTATTGGGGACAGCCCCGGTATGGCGGAGGCGGCGGGGACATGATGATCGGCGCCCTGCTCGGCGGCATCCTCGCCGGCGGGGGTCGCTCGCGCCGTTCCCGCTGGGGCGGCGGCTGGGGTGGCGGCGGTGGCTTTGGGGGCGGCGCCGGTTGGGGCGGCGGTTTCGGCGGCAGCGCGAGCCGGGGTCGCCGGTCCGGTGGCGGCGGCTTCGGCGGCGGCGGCCGGCGCGGCGGGGGCGGCCGGTTCTGAAAGCGGTAGCGTCGACAGCATGTCGCTGGAGGCCATCGGGGCGCTGCGGGAGCCCGCCCGCCGGGCGGTCTACGACTATGTCGTCGCGCAGCCGGAGCCGGTGAGCCGCAACGAGGTGGCCGAGGCGGTGGCCATCGGGCGCACCCTGGCGGCCTTCCATCTCGACAAGCTCGCCGAGGCGGGGCTGTTGGAGACGGCTTTCGCGGCGCGCACCGGTGGACCCGGTGCGGGCCGCCCGGCCAAGCTCTACCGCCGGTCGTCGGCCGAGCACGCGGTGACCCTGCCGCCGCGCGACTACCGGCTACTGGCCGAGGTGCTGGCGAGCGCGGTCGAACGGTCCGGTGTGGAGCCGGCGGCCTACGCGGCGGCCCGCGAGCGGGGCGCCAAGCTCGCCGGCGGCGACCCGGTCGCCCGCCTCCAGGAGCTGGGCTACGAGCCGTTCGAGGATCCTGATCGGACCATCCGGTTGCGCAACTGCCCGTTCGACGCGCTCGCGCAGGCCCACCCACCCTTGGTCTGCGGTCTCAACCTGGCCCTGGTCGAAGGCCTGGCCGGCGAACGAGACGTGCGCCTCGACCCGGGCCCGACCGGCTGCTGCGTCGCCATCGGTTCTAAAAACAAAAAGCGTTGACATAGACGGTACGCTCGGCGCATGGCCGAGCATCACCTCGCGCAGCTGAACATCGCCCGCCTGCGCGCCCCGATCGACAGCCCCGAACTCGCCGACTTCGTCGCGCTGCTCCCCGAGATCAACGGTTTGGCCGAGCGCTCCCCTGGCTACGTCTGGCGGCTCCAGGACGAGTCCGGCGACGCCACCGCGCTGCGTCCCTTCGAGCCGGACGTGATCGTCAACCTGACGGTGTGGCAGTCGGTCGACTCGCTGCGCGGCTTCGTCTACCGCACCGCCCACCTGGAGCCGATGCGCCGCCGCCGCGACTGGTTCGTGCCGGCCGACGAGGCCTACCTGGTGCTGTGGTGGATCCCGGCCGGCGACCTGCCGACCATCGCCGAGGCCGCCGACCGCCTCGACCTGCTGCGCCGCACGGGCCCGTCACCGGAGGCATTCACCTTGCGTGAGCCTTTCCCCGCCGAACCGTCCACTTCGGGCTCTTAGGCCGCCGCGAGGCCGGCAACCGTCGTCGGAAGGCCGCCCCAGGAGCCGATCGCCGACAGGGAGCCCGCGGCGCCGACGGACCAGCCGAAGATCTGGCGGGAGTCGGCGTCGAGTGCGTAGAGGAAGCGCCCATCGGGGGTGAGGTCCTCGTCGCGCAGGCCCGTGTGGCCCTCGATGCCGACGCCGGCGGCCGGGTCGTCGAGGGTGAGGCTGCCGTCGTCGCCGATCGTGTAGCGGGAGATGCCACTGTCGGCGAAGTTGGTCGTGTAGAGGTAGCGGTTGTCGTCGGAGACGACGGCCCAGCAGATCTCGCTGCGTCCGTTGCGGACCGACGTCGACACCGGCGTCACGTCGACGCCCCGGGTCGCGTACGACGAGGTCGCGGCCTTGCCCTTCGCCGCTTCGAACGCCTCGACGACCAGCAGCGTGCCGTCGTCGGTGAACGCGAAACCATAGGGCGTCTGGCCCGACGAGGAGCGGGTGTGCGGGTCGCCGAGTTGGCCGTCGGAGCCCACCGGGTAGCTGACGATCGCGTTCGCCACCCGCTCGGTGATCATCAGCGCGGAGCCGTCGGGGCTGAAGCCGACCTGGGCCGGGTCGGAGCCCGCCTCCAGCGGGCGGGTCGACCCGCTCAGCGGCTCCAGGCCGGTGACCGTCGTCCGGAAGCCGCACACCGACGGGTCACCGGTGTTGAGCACGTAGACCAGCCCGTCGTGCTCGGCCACGCTCTTCGGTGCTGCGCCGACCGAGGTCGTACCCATCGCGATTGGTCCTTCGCCGTCGACCGCGAACAGTGAGACGTCGCCGCTGCCCGCGTTGGTGACCAGCACGCCCTGGCCGTCGCCGGTCATCGTCACGGAGCCCTGCGACGCCAGATGCGCGAGGCCGTCGCCCGCCCCGCCGGTCGCGACGGGGCCCGGTCCCGACAGCGCGCCGTTCGGACTCGTCCGGAAGACCAGAAGCTGGTTGCCGTCACGCTCATTGCTCTGGACGTAGACGGCGGTGGGCGCCGCATCAGTGCGCATGGCCGATCTCCCCCGACAGATGGCTAAAGGATCGCCATACCCGCCGTGGGGCACCCCAACCACCTATCCGCGAAAGCATGACAAACGCGGTACGCTCCCCCGAGTTGTCCGAAAGGGGATAAAAGTGGCCACTTACCTGATCACGCACGAGGTCGACGACGTCGAGGCGTGGAAGGCTTCGCCCAAGCGCGACGAGGTCTTCGGGCGGATGGGTATCGCCATCCGCACGTTCTCCGACCCGTCGGGCTCCAACCGCGTCGCGCTGATCGCCGAGATTCCCGACCTGGCCGCGTTCCAGAAGTTCATGCAGAGTGACGAAGCGGCGGCGGCGATGAAGCACGACGGGGTCCACCCCGACACCCTGCTGATGCTCCGCGAGAGTTAGCCGCCCCCACCGGCTGTGACCAGGACCATCGTGAAGGTGCGCTAGTCCCTTAGCGCACCTTTTCTTGTGCCGGTAATCGACGTCCCGTCCGCTTCGGCGGCCTCCCGTCGTCCCGCCGCGCGCCGGCCCGGGCTGAACCCCTGCCTAATATCGGTGTGCATTCGGCGGAGGTGAATGGTTTTGAGGATGCCGCGCGGCGCCCGGGCGTTGGCCCTGCTGATCCTGGTCGCCTGTTTCGGCTACGCGCTGGCCGCCTGTTCCGGTGTGCCGGCGGGTCGAGGAAGCGCGGCCGTATTCGTCACACCGTCAGCGTCTCCCGCTCCGGCGCCGTCGGCGTCGGCGTCGCCCGCTCCGGTGCCGTCGGCCTCGTTGGCGACGCACCAGCCGACGGTCAACAGCGCCACGGCCGCACCCGCATGGCTCGGGACCCGGGTGCTCAAGCCCGGGCCGAACGGCGTGATCGCGGCCCGGGCCACCCCACCCGAGCTGCGCGACCGATCGATCATCACCGTCGACGACCTGCCACCGCCGGCCGACGGCCGCTTCCACGCGACGTCCAAGCCGGTCCCGGCCAGCGTGCTGGCCCGGTCGAGCTGGACCGAGGACTGCCCGGTGCCCTCGACCGACCTGCGCTATGTCACGGTCAGCTTCCGCGGCTTCGACAGGCACGCCCACACCGGCGAACTCCTCGTCAACAAGAAGGCGGCCACCGGCCTCATCTCCGTGTTCCGCCAGCTCTTCGCCGCCAACTTCCCGATCGAGCGGATGCGGATCTCCAGCGCCGCTGAGCTCAACGGCCCACCGACCGGCGACGGCAACACCACCGAGGCGTTCGCCTGCCGGCCGGTCCGGGGCCAGACCTCGTGGTCGCAGCACGCGTATGGGCTCGCGGTCGACATCAACCCGTTCCAGAACCCCTACCACAAGGGCAAGACGGTGTTGCCCGAGCTGGCCACCGCCTACCTCGACCGCACCTCGACGTGGCCCGGGATCGTGAAGCCGGGTGGCCCGGTCGTGCGGGCGTTCCACTCGATCGGCTGGAAGTGGGGCGGCGACTACCAGTCGCTCAAGGACTTTATGCACTTCTCCGCCAACGGCGGCTGATTGTAGGGTGCGCGGATGCGCCTGCTGCCGCGTTCGACACCGGGCCCGTCGGGTGTCTCGTCCCGTGCGATCGGGGCTCTCGTCGACCGGCTCGAAGCCTGGTCGGAGTGTCACTCCATCATGGTCGCCCGCCATGGTCACGTCATCGCCGAGGGCTGGTGGGCACCCTACTCGGCCGACCGCCCGCATCTGCTCTATTCGCTGACCAAGTCGTTCACCTCGATCGCCGCCGGGCTCACGATCGCCGACGGGTTGCTCGCGCTGGACGACCGCGTGGTGGACGTGTTGCCCGACCACGTGCCGGCCGACATCTCGGAGCAGGGTCGTCGAATCACGGTGCACCACCTGCTCTCCATGACGTCGGGGCACGACACCGACAGCCTCGAGGAGGCCTGGCGACTCGAACCCGGCGACCTGGTCAAGGGCTTCCTGCGGGTGCCGTTTCCCGAGCCCGAGGGAACGCGGCACGCCTATGACAACGCGACCACCTTCGTCCTGGCCCGAATGGTGGAGCGGGTCACCGGCCGCGGCCTCCCCGAGCTGCTCGACGAGCGCCTCTTCACGCCGATGGGCGTCGACCACGCCGAATGGGACCGGGTCGCGAGCGGCGCCGCGTTCGGGTTCCACGGGCTGCACCTGCGGACCGAAGTCATCGCCGCCTTCGGTCAGCTGCTCCTGAACGGCGGCCGGTGGGGCGACCGGCAGCTCGTGCCGCGCGAATGGGTGGAGCTCGCGACCCGCCGGCACATCGAGACCCAGCCAGAAGAGGACGGGTCGGGCGACAGCGACTACCTTCGCGGCTACGGCTACCAGTTCTGGATGTCGCGGCACGGCTACCACGGCGACGGCGCCTTCGGCCAGCGATGCCTGGTCATCCCGGCGCACGATCTGGTCGTAGCCATCACCGGTGGCGACGGGCAACGACAGGAAACGGTCGACGCGATCTGGGAGTGCCTGCTGCCCGGCATCGACCAGCCGGACAGCACCGCCGACGACGAGATCCTCGCCGACCGGCTGCGGCGGCTGTCGTTCGCGCCGGTGCCGGGTTCGGCCGACCCGGGGCGTTCCGCCAAGGCGCGACTCGACGCCTCCGCCGAGGCTTCGGCGCTGCCCGACGGCACCACGGTGATCGTCGATCCGATAGATGGTGGGTGGCTCGTGCGATTCGGATCGCTCTTCGACGTCGAGGTCGGCCACGCGGAATGGCGGGAGAGTTCGCCGCTCGGTCGCCCCATCGTCGCGACCGGCGGCTGGCAGGACGACACGTTCGTCGCCGAGCTTTACGTCGTCACCACCCCACACCGGGTTCGGCTGGTGGTCGACGCTTCCGCTGGGACCGCGGTGGCGACGTGGAACACCGTGCCGCTGACCGGCCCCAATCTGGTGCTGCACGTGCGGTCGCCACTGATGACCCGGCCCGACGTCGCCTAGCGGTGGGCGGAGCCATCTCCGCCCACCGCTTGCTCCCCGATCGGTCAGACGGTTTCCAGCGCCCGTTCCTCGGTCGTGGCCGGCATGGGCTTCGCCGTCGTGGCGTCGCCGTGCCCGGGCCACCAGGCCTTGTGTCCCAGCAACGCGGTCACGGCCGGCACGAAGAACAGCGACATGACGAACGCCGACAGCACGATGCCCACCGAGACCGCGAAGCCCATCTCGGTCAGGAACGACACCCCGGCGAACAGCATCGAGGTGAACGTGCCGGCGAGGATCAGGCCGGCCGCGGCCACCGACGGGCCGCCGTGTGCGATCGCGAGGCGGGCCGCGGTGCGCGGATCGTGGCCGGCCCGCGCCTCCTCCCGCAGCCGGGCGATCATCAGGATGTTGTAGTCGGTGCCGATCGCGACGACGAACAGATACAGGATGATCGGCAGGGAGAAGGAGAGCCCGGCCCGGTTGCCGACGCCCTGGAAGGCGAAGACCGTCGCGCCGAGGGTCGCGACGAAGCCGAGCCCGACCGCGAGCATGAGGTAGAGCGGGGCGACGAGGCTGCGCAGGAGCAGAGCCAGGATCACCGCGATGAGTACGCCCGCCACCGGGAAGATCACCCAGAGGTCACGGTTGTTCGCGGCGCGGATGTCGGCGAACGTGGAACTGATCCCACCGACAAGCACGGTCGTCGCGGGTGGCGCCTGGGCGTGGGCCGCCTGCCGCAGGTCGTCACCGGCCAGATCCAGGGCCGTCTTCGAGTACGGGCTGGTCGCCAGCAACAGGTTGATCTGCGCGACCGTACCGTCGGAGCTGATGGTTGCCGGGTTGCCGTCAGGTCCCGGCATCAACTCGCCGACACCGGGCACCCGGGCCAACGACTGCGCGAAGCCGCCGAGCGTCGCCGGGTCGAGACGCTGGCCGTTGTCGGACCGCACATACACGGTGGTCGGGTTGAGCGCACCGGCCGGGAACCCGGCCTTCAGGTCTTCGACGGCGCGTGCCGACTCGGTGCCCGCCGGCAGTTGCCCGACCTGGTCGTAGTCGACCTTGAGGCTGAAGACACCCAGCGCGAGCACCACCAGCACGCCACCGGCGGCCACGGCGACCAGCGCCGGCCGGCGACCGGTGAGCCGGCCGAGGCGCTGGAACACGCTGCCCTTCGGGGTGCGCTGCCATGACTTCGACGGCCAGAACACCTTGGTGCCGATGAGCGAGACGATCGCGGGCACCAGCGTGACCGCGGCGATCGCCATGATGACGACGCCGATGGCGAGGCCCGGGCCGAGGCTGCGGAAGCCGCCGAAGACCGCGAGCAGGAGGGCACCGAACGCGATGACGATCGCCGCCGCGGCCGAGGCGATGACCTCACCGACCCGGTTGACGGCCGCGGCGAGTCCGGGCTTCGACGCGTCGCCGGCGCGGAGCCGTTCGCGGTAGCGGAACAGCAGGAAGACGATGTAGTCGGTGCCGACGCCGTAGAGCACCACCGTGAGGATGGTCGTCAGCGACTGGTCGACCTGCATGCCGAACGCCTTGACGACCAGCGCGATGGCCGCGCTCGACACGGCCGACACGACGCCGACGACCACGACCGGCAGCAGGGCGGCGACCGGGCTGCGGTAGATGAGCAGCAGCAGCCCGACGACCAGCACCAGGGTCACGATGCTGACGACCACCAGCGCGGTGTCGAAGGCGCCCTGGTTGTCGACCAGAAAGGCAACATCGCCGGTCACGGCGTACGACAGCCCGGAGCCGTCCAGTGCCGCCGCCGTTTTATCGCGGATGCTCTTGACGGAGTCGCCGAGGACCGGATCGGCGGGCGCGCCGGTCAGGGCGATGTTGACCAGTTGGACCTGTCTGTTCGGGGAGACGGCCTGCGGCCCGGTCACCGCCCCGGCGACCCGGTCGATGCCGGCGCCGGCGAGCGTCTGCGCGAGGGCGCCGACCCGTTCGGTGTCGGCGGTGCCGAGGGGTTGGCCGTTGGTGCGCTTGACGACGATGGTCGCGCTCGCTCCGGCACCCTGGCCGAAGGCGCGCTCGCTGACTTGTTGCGCCTGGACCGATTCGTAGCTCGAGGGTAAGAAGCTCGCCTGGTCGGTGCTGACCTGGTCAGCCAGGCTTGGTGCGAAGAATGAGCCGACGAGCAGGACGAGCCATACCGCGATGACCTTCCATGGATTGTGAACGATGAATCGTCCGAAGTTTTTGAGCATGGTGATACCAACCTCCGTGCTTGTGGTGTGGTGGGGGCGCGCGCGCTGAACTCCCGCCCGGCCCCGTGGTCCGGGCGGGAGTTCGGCGCGTCACTCGCAGAAGACCTTGATCTTCGATTCGGGGTCGTCGATGTCGACGATGATGTCGTCGAGATGCTCGACGAGGTCTTCGATGTGTTGCGGCTTGAGCTGGGTGAGGTCGATCGGCACCCCAGACTTCGCCAATTGGGCGTTGACCTGGGTGAGCGCCTGCGGAGGGATGAGGCTGGTGAGCCGGACCCCGGCTCGCAGGAGTTGGAGCGGGACGCGGATGTTTATCCGGCTGGGCCCACCGCCGGCGCCGTCGTCTTCCGCGTTGACCACGACGCGCAGGTATTTGGGTCGGGACTTCGTGCCGGACGCGGCTCCGGGCGGCGATCCGGGCTGTTCTCGTGCGAGGGCGTCGATCAGCCGCTCGGCCTCCTCCGCGGTGACCTTGCCCTCGGCCAGCATCTCCAGGATCTGGCGGCGGTGCTCGTTCATGGTGCTCCTCCCCGTTGTTGACTCATCGAACGCTTACCTGGAAGGCCATCCGGCCCTCTTCGATCTCGAACCGGCTGCCGGGCAACGCCCACAGCAGCCGCCCGAGGCCGCGCACCGCGCCCACGGCGCTCACCTTGAAGATGTGGCACGCGACCAGCCCGCCGATCACGGCCAGCAGCAGCAGTGGTGACAACACCAGCAGCACCGGCAGGACGGGCACGTAGAACCGGAGCCAGCGGCCGTTTGCACGGCGATGGCGGACGGTCACCAACTGCGGGATCACCGGGACTTCTCCAACTCGGCCAACGCCTCCTGTGCGGTGATCTCGCCGCGCCGCAGGCGGTCGACGACATCGGTGCCGGGCGGCGGCGGGTCGGTCTCGACGAAGTCGAGGTGCTCCGCGATCCGGTTGAGCCGCGACTTGATCGTCGGGTAGCTCACCCCGAAGATCCGCTCCATCTCCTTGATGGAGCCGTGCGACCGCACGAACGCGGCCACGAACACCTGGTCGTCGATGCTGAGCGCGGCGAGCTGCGGCGGCTCGAACTGCCCCTCGATCGCGACACCGCTGCCTTCGAGGCGGACCCGCTCGACGACGAACGGCTGTCCGCGGGTCAGGTCTGTCAGTTCCTGCCAGTCCACCCTCTGCCCCCTTGACCTCGCTACATCGTTGCCATTCATTTCTACCTTGACTTTTTTAAGGAGTCAACGCACATGCCTTGATTATCTTAAGTCGATCTTGAAACGTAGAGATGAGTGCGGCGGACGAGACGGAAGCCGAGATCCTGGAGGTGGCGATCGCCCTCGGCCGTGGCCGTCTCGATTCCGGTGACGTGCGGGTGCACCTCGCTCAGTCGCTGGATCAGGGCGGCGTTCACCCAGCGGCCCAGCCGCCGGCCGCGATGCCCGGAAAGCACGGCCGGCCCCCACTGCTGGGCCCGGGTCTCCGGGAGCACGCCGACGACCGCGACGGCGTAGGCGGCCAGGTCGCCGTCCGCGTCCACGGCGGTCAGCAGGGCGTTGCCGGGCCGGCTCGGGCTGCGGAGCAGTTCTTCGACCCGGGGCGCGTCGGGAAGGTCGCCGGTCCAATGGGTCAGGCGATAGCCGGCATGCTCCGCGTCGACCAGCTCACCCAGCCAGGCCCGGTGGACATCGCAGTAGGTGAGCAGGTGATGACGCCTCGATCGGGCGTGCCGGAAGCCGTGCCGCTGGCAGAACGCCTCCCCCGGCGAGCCCGGGACCACGTCGGCGACGAGCCGCGGCTCGGCCACCTGCGCGCGGACGGCGGCCAGGAGCCGTGAGCCGATACCGCGGCGGCGCCAGGCCGGGTCTACGTACACCGTCAGCTCTGGTGTGCTCGGCCCCACTGGGATGATCGGCCGGAGGCTGGCCACTCCGGCCACGGCGCCGCGGGGCGCCACCGCCTGCCACCGTGCGGCCCCGAGGTGACCCGACACCGGCACGATGTCGATCAAGGGTTCGCTCATGGAGACCACGATCGCGTGGCCGTCCGCGCGGAACAACGCAAAGGATCGAACCGCCGGATAAGCCACCGATTATCGTTCCGGTGGGTCGTCGCCGTCGACCGCCGTAGACTGCCGGCCTGCGCCGAGCTAGCGAGAGGGACTGCCGGGTGGAGCTGCGTGACATCGAGATCTTCCTGGCACTGGCCGAAGAGCTTCATTTCGGGCGTACGGCCGAACGCCTGCGGGTGTCCCAGGCCCGGGTCAGCCAATCGATCAAGCAGCAGGAGCGCCGGATCGGCGGTGCCCTGTTCGAGCGGACCAGCCGCAGCGTGCGGCTCACCCCGCTCGGCGAACAGCTCCGCGAGCGGCTCGACGCGGGCTACGGCGCGATCATGGCGGGCATCGACGAGGCCGCTGCCGCCGCGCGCGGCCACACCGGCACCCTCACCATCGGCATCCTCGGCCCCCACCACCAGGAGATCGCCGCCGTCGTCGACCTGTTCCGGCAGCGGCATCCGCAGTGCGAGCTGCGGATCCGGGAGATCGTGCCGACCGACCCGTTCAGCCCGCTGCGCGCCGGCCGGGTCGACATCGCGCTGCTCTGGCTGCCCAACCGCGAGCCCGACCTCACCGTGGGGCCGGAGCTCTACGCCGAGCCCCTGGTGCTGGCGGTCGCCGCAGATCATCCGTTGGCCGGTCGCGACCAGGTCGAGATGGAAGACCTCGGCGACCACCCGGTGGCGTATCCGGAGGGTCCCATCCCGGACTACGTCTGGGAGGCGCACACCCCGTCGGTGACCCCGGCCGGTCGGCCGATCCGGCGCGGCGCCGCCATCGCGACCCTCGAAGAGGCGTTCACGGCGATCGGCACCGGCGTCGTCGTCTCACCCATCGGGGCCTTCGCGGCCGGCTCCCGACAGCGCACCGACATCACCTTCGTGCCCCTGAAGGACGGACCGGTCATGCGTTTCGCGCCCGTGTGGCGCAGCGCGGGCGAGACGTCGCTGATCCGCGCGTTCGTCCAGGCCGCCGGGGCCGCCCGAAACTCCTAGCCGCCCCGGGCCGCGCCCTTGCCCGGCCGGCGCGCTGGCGTCCGCGCGGCTGGTGGGCGCGGTCCCCGGCGCGTTGGTGTCCGCGCGGCTGGTGGGCGCGGTCCCGGGCGCGCTGGCGTCCGCGGCGGCTCTTGGACGCGGGTCCCCCGCCGTGCTGGGTCCGCGCGGCTCTTGGGCGCGGGTCGTCGGCGCGCTGGCGTCCGCGGCGGCTCTTAGGCGCGGTCGTGCAGGGTGACCTGGTAGCCGTCGGGGTCGGCGAAGGTGAACGTGCGGCCGAACGGGCCGTCGATGGGAGCCGAGACGATCGGGTGGCCGTCGGCGGCGAGAGCGTCGTGGATGGCCTGGACGTCGGTGGCGTGCAGCCAGACCGCGGCACCGATGCCGGGTTGGGCCACGGATGCGAGGTCGGTGCCGGGAACGACGTCGCGCAGCGCGAACGCGATTGGTGTCGTCTCGAAGACGACGGCATGGGGCGGGCCCGCCGGAGAGCGGACCAGGCCGAGGTAGCGCTCATAGAACGCCTGCGACGCGTCGAGGTCGCGGGCCTGGAGGGAGATGAAGTCAGGGCCGGTGACAGGCATGATGATGCTCCTTCATGTTGTGTCAGTTTTCTGACATCACCCAACCTATGTCAGACTGCTGACATGAGTCAAGACGGCGTCGACCTCGATACGTCACTGGGCTACCTGCTGAAAGAGGCGTCGAGCGCCCTCCGCGCGGCCATGGAGGCGGTGCTGCGGCCGCTGGGGATGACGGTGACCCACTACTCCTGCCTCGAACTGCTCGCACAGCGCCCGGGCCTGTCCAACTCCGAGCTCGCGCGCGGAGCGTTCGTGACCCGGCAGTCGATGAACGTTTTGCTGCAAGCCCTGGAACGGGACGGCTACGTGACCCGGCCGGCGCAGGCCCCGGTCGGGAAGGCTCTTCCCACGCGCCTGACGCCACGCGGTCGACGGAGCCTCGAGAAGGCGACCGTTGCGGTCCGGTCCGTCGAGGTCAGGATGCTGAGCGGCCTGACGCAGGACGAGCAGTCGGCCGCGTTGAGAATTCTGCGGAGCATGGTGCACTCCTTGCGGGGCTAGTGGTTCAGCCGCCGCGAACGCTGTGCAGCGCTGTCGCCACCAGGTGTCGCAGTTCCGTCAGGTGCAATAGCCGCCCGGCGGCGACGTAGCCGAGGCCGCCCGCCAGGGCAGCCACCGCGATCGTGACCGGTGACCCGGCCCAGCCCGGCGGGACCAGCGGCGCCACCGCCTGAACGGTGACGGCCGCGCAGCCTGCGCCGACGGTCGCCGCGACCAGGATTCGCAGGTGCGTGCGGACGAGCCGGTTGCCGTCGATCCGGCCGAGGCGGCGGCGCAGCACGAGAGCCGTGGTGATGAGCCCGACGGTGTAGGCGGCGGCGTAGGCAAGCGGGATGCCGACCACGATGTCGGCGGACGGCAGCAGCCACGCGGCACCCAGGCAACCCGCGACCCCGATCGCGGCGACACCCGCGGCGATCAATGCCGGCGTCTTCGTGTCCTGCAAGGCGTAGAAACCGCGTTGCAGGATCATGTATCCGGTGAACGGCACCAGGGCCAGGCCGAACGCCGCCACGACGAGGCCCAGCAGGCTCACCGTCGCCGCCGCGCTGCGGCCGTGGCCGAACAGCAGGATGGCTATCTGTCCACCTAGGACCATCATCGCCACCGCGATCGGTGCCATGGTCACGGCGGCGACCCGCACCGCGAGCGACAGGTCCCGGATCACCCGGGCATGGTCGAGACGGGCCGCGCTGCGGCTCAGCCGCGGCAGCATCGCGGTCATCACCGACAGTGCGATGACCGCGAACGGCACCTGGAACACCGCGTAGGCGTTCTGGTAGGCGGTGATGCCGCCCGGCCCGCTCAACGACGCCGACCGGGTCGCCACCGCCAGCAGCACCTGCGCGGCGACGACCGAGATCAGCACCCACCCGCCGAGCCGGCCGATCCGGCGGATCGCGATGCCCCGGGGATCCAGCCGCAGGCGCACCGGGAAACCGCTCCGCGCCAGCGCCCACACGACGAGGGTGAGTTGGGCGAACACACCCGCGGTGGTGCCGACGGCGAGCAGCGTCAACTGGCCCGTCGTCAGGCCCGCGATGCCGGTCGAACCACCGATCGCGAGGTAGGTCAGCCCGACCGCGATCACCACCAGGCTGTTGCACAGCGGCGCCCACATGGGCGCGGCGAACCGGCCGCGGATGTTGAGCACCGCGCCGGCCGTCGCGCTCACGCCGTAGAACAGGATCTGCGGGAGGAAATAGCGGCTGAACACCACGGCCAAATCGCGCTGCTCGGCGGTGAAGCCCGGCGTGTAGAGGTCCACCAGCAGCGGAGCGGCGAACACGGCGACGACGGTGACGGCGCTCAACCCGTAGACCATCAACGACAGCAGGCGTTGCGCGTAGACCACGCCGTCGTCGGGCTCGGTCAACGCCGCCCGGGTCAGCAGGGGCACCACCACGCTCGCCATCGCACCGCCGACCACCAACTCGTAGACGGCGTTGGGCAGCGTGTTGGCCACGTTGTAGCTGTCGAGCAACCGGGTGCCCAGGCCCAGCGCGGCCGCCAGCACCACGATCCGCAGGAAGCCCGCCGCCCGCGACGCCAGCGTCGCGATGGCCATCCCCCGACCGGCGCGCTCCAACGAAGTCACGCCGCCATTCATAGCGCATCCATGCACGGCCGCCGGTCAGTCGATAGTCTGCCGGCGTGACTCTGCCGCCGGCGGTATCGGATTTCTTCCTGAGCGAGATCGACGACCGGCTGCCGGGCCGGGTGGCGGGTCTCTTCCTGCACGGCTCACTCTGCTGGGGCGAGTTCTTCGCCGGCAGTGACGTTGATTTCGTCGGGCTGTGGGAAGAGTTGCCGACGGGTGCCGACCTCGCGCTGCTGCGCGCGGCGCACGAGGCGACGAAGGTCCGCTTCCCGTCGCTCGTGTTCGACGGTTTCCATTGCACGTCCGCCGATCTGGCCGCGGCACCCGCGCTGGTCGGCCGGCGGCCAGTCTTCTACCAGGGCGAGTTCGCCGCCGCCGGCACCATCGACATCAATCTGGTGACCTGGCACGAGCTGGCCGAACGCGGCATCACGGTGCGCGGTGAGCTGCCACCTGTCTTCACCGACCTGGCGGCGCTGCTCGAGTTCACCCGCAACAACCTGGACACCTTCTGGCGCGGCATCGCCAAGCAGGTCGACGACGCGGGTCCGACGGTGTTCGGTGGTCACGACGCCTCGGTGGCGTTCGTCGGGCTCGGGCCCGCGCGACTGCACCACCTGTTGACCACCGGGACGCTGACGTCGAAGAGCGGCGCGGGTCGATACGTCCGGGACAGCCTGGACCAGCGGTGGAACCTCATCGCCCGGGAGTCGCTGCGCCTCCGGGAAGATCCCGGATCGGCCAGCCTCTACGACGATCCCGCGCGGCGCGGCCGGGATGCCGGCGGTCTGCTGCGGTGGCTGATCGACGACGGATGTCGAGACCGGGCTGGCGGCTCCGCTCGACGGATTGACGCGGCCGCACGACACCAGGGAGACCCGGCATGACGCTCCAGCGGATGGACAACGTACTCATCGTCGTCGAAGATCTTGATCTTGTCATCGCGTTCTTCGTCGAACTGGGCATGGAGCTGGAGGGCAAGGGACCGGTTGAAGGACCTTGGGTGGAGCAGGTCATCGGGATCAGCGATGTCCGGCAGGACGTCGCGATGCTCCGGACCCCAGACGGTCACGGCCGGGTCGAGCTGGCGATGTTCCACGCGCCGAAGGCGATCAGCGCCGGGCCGGCGGACGCGCCGGCCAACACGCTGGGCATCCGCCGGATCATGTTCGCCGTCGACGACATCGACGACGTCGTCGCCCGCCTGCGCACCCACGGCGCCGAACTCGTCGGCGAGGTGGCCCGCTACGAGGAGATCTATCGGCTCTGCTACGTCCGCGGCCCGGAAGGCATCATCGTCGGGCTGGCCGAAGAGCTCGGGAAGACCACTCATGACTCCTGACCGATCGCCCGGTGGGCGGTTCCACTCAACCTGTTGACCCGAAGGCGCCGCCTTCGATGAGGATGAGCAGGCCGATGCCGATCAAGACGACGGGCAGCAGGATGTGGCCCCATCGGCTCAGGGCTCTGGCGACGACGGGACGGGTGGCGAGGTAGCGCCCGGCTGCGACCCAGACGGCGACCAGGATCAGGAAGACGACCACGTAGACGGTCATGCCGCCGGTGCCGGCGGTGGCGAAGACCGGCACGTAGACGCCGATGTTGTCGCCGCCGTTGGCGAACGTGATGGCGGCGACCTCGAGAATCCGCGGGCCGCCGTGCGTGAGCTCGGGTTCGCCGTCGTCGTCGCCGCGGTGCCGCCAGGCCTGCACGGCGGCTTTGATGCCGAGTGTGAGCGGGAGAAGGCCGAGATACGGCACGGCGCTCTCGGGCAGGAACGTGGCACCGAACGCGGCGGCCACGGCGACCGCGAGAATGCCCGCGAAACCGAGATATTGGCCTGCGCCGATGTTGCGGGTGGCGTCGCGGTGCCCGGCGCCCTAGGCGAAGAAGAGCGCGAGGACCAGGATGTCGTCGATGTTGGTGACGGCGAACAGGCCGGCGGCCTGGCCGATGATGCCTAGGTCCATGGAACGGTCTTCTGATCCGGGGGTGGGGGCGCCGAGGTGAGCGCCAGCGTCTCACAAGGCGCTGGTCGGGTTCGAGTCGGGCGGATCGATACCTCTCGGGTATCGGTCCTTGCCGAATTGATCATTGTTGGTGCAGCTCCCGCGAGATGGACTGGCTGCGGCGGGCGGTCAACCGGCCGGCCGCGCGGACCAGCGAGTCAGGGGAGAAAGCAATGGGTCAGCTCGACGGCAAGGTCGCGGTGGTGACGGGTGCCAGCGAGGGCATCGGGTTCGCCAGCGCGCTGCGCTTCGCCGAGGAGGGTGCCTACGTCTACCTCACGGGACGGCGCAAGCCGGAGCTCGACGAGGCCGTGGTGCGGATCGGCGCGGCCCGCGCCAGCGGGGTGCAGGGCGACGTCACGGACGTGGCCGACCTCGAACGGCTCTTCGCCACCATCGGAGCCGACGGGCGGCGGATCGACGTGCTGTTCGCCAACGCGGGCGGTGCGCCGATGCGGCCGCTGGCCGAGGTGACCGAAGACGACTACGAGCACGCCACGCGGCTCAACCTGCGCAGCGCGGTGTTCACCGTGCAGAAGGCGCTGCCGCTGCTCAACGACCACGCGTCGGTGATCCTCTGCTCGTCCACCATGGCCAGTCGGGGTGGCGTCGGCATCGGGCTCTACGCCGCGGCCAAGGCCGGGGTCCGGTCGTTGACCCGCAACTGGGCCATCGAGCTCAAGGAGCGGGGCATCCGGGTCAACGCGCTCGCGCCGCACACGACGGACACGCCGATGCTGCGCGGCAACGCCCCCGCGGGTATGACCGGGGACGAGTTCATCACGTTCCTGGCCTCGGGCGTGCCGTTGGGACGGGTCGCCGACGCGGCCGAGCAGGCCGCCGCGGCCCTGTTCCTGGCCTCCGACCAGAGCAGCTACATCACCGGTTCCGAACTCGTGGTGGACGGCGGCGTCAACCAGATCTGACCGCCACGTCGACCGCGCTGCGGACGAGTCGCTCGCGCTCCGCCGAGTGGGTTTCGCGCGGCCACGCCAGCACGATCCGGTTGATCGGCACGTCGCGCACCGGAACGGCCACCACGGCCGAGCCGAGCCGGTCGGTCGAGCTCGCACCGGACAGCACCACGAGCTCACCGAGCGCGATCCGGTCGACGAGTTCGTCGATGCCCAGCGGCGGCGGCTGCGCGCAGAAGCGGTCGTCGGCTTCGAGCTCGCGCATCGTCAGGCCGTCGCGCGCGGCGAGCCGGTGGCCCGCAGGCAGGAGCGCGACCGGGGTCTCGTCGAACAGGTCGACCGAGTCGAGCCCGTCGAGATCGTCGCTGCTGCACATGAGCGCCGCGTCGGCGGCACCGCCGCGGACCGCGCCGCCCAGGTCGGTGGTGAAGAGCATTTCCACGGGTACGGAGTCCGCGCCGCCGCGGTATTCGTCGAGCATCTCGGCGAGCCGGCCCGCGCCGGTGCCGGCCGGAGCGGCGAGCACCAGCCGCCGGGGCCGGGCCGCCTGCTGTGCCCGGCGCACGGCAGTGTCGAGCGCGGCGAGGGTCTTGCGGGTCTCCCGCAGGAACACCTCGCCCGCTTTCGTCAGGTCGACCCGTCGGCTGGTGCGGTCGAACAGCAGGACGCCCAACCGGCGCTCCAGCCGGCTGATCGCGCGGGACAGTGGCGGCTGTGCCATACCCAGTTGCTCGGCGGCGCGGCCGAAGTGCCGGTGCTCCGCCACCGCGGCGAAGTAGACGAGGTCGCGAACCTCCGGTCGATCCATACCCCAACCCTAGTAAGGTGCGCCGGGTGGCGGGAAAGTCGGACATCAAGCGCGATCGTAGGGATCTCTACGCACCGCGGGCCGGCGCGTTCCAGCTCCTCGACGTGCCGGAGCTGCCCTTTCTGATGGTCGACGGCAAGGGCGACCCGAACACGAGCGGTGCCTACTCCGAGGCCGTGGCCGCGCTGTTCGCCGTCTCCTACGCGCTGAAGTTCGCCAGCAAGCGGCAGCTCGACCGCGACTACGTGGTCGCGCCGCTGGAGGGTCTGTGGTCGGCCGACGACCCGGCGAAGTTCATCGACCGGGCCAAGGACGACTGGGAATGGACCATGATGATCACCCAGCCGGAATGGATCACGCCGGCCATGGTGGACGAGGCCGTCGCCGCGAAGAAGGCTTCACCGGCGGTGCGGCTCGCGCCCTACGCGGAAGGGCTCGCCGTGCAGGTGCTCCACATCGGATCCTTCGACGACGAAGCACCGCTGCTGCACCGCCTACACCACGAGTTCATGCCGGCGAACGGCCTCGCGTTCGACGGCCGGCACCACGAGATCTATCTCAGCGACCCGCGGCGGACCGAGCCGGCGAAGTTGCGCACCATCCTCCGCCAGCCCGTGTCCAGGATCAGCGCCTAGGGAAGTTGTCCGGTGGCCGCGAGCCGCTGGTACCAGTGGGCGCTCTGCTTCCAGGTGCGCACCTGGGTGTCGTAGTCGACCCGGATGATCCCGAACCGGCGGTCGTAGCCGTAGCCCCACTCGAAGTTGTCGAGCAGCGACCAGAGGAAATAGCCGCGGACGTCGGCGCCCTGTGCCCGCGCCTCGGCCACCGCGGCGATGTGCCGGTGCAGGTAGTCGATCCGGCGGTCGTCCTGGATCGTGCCGTCGGGCGAGACGACGTCGTCGAACGCGGCGCCGTTTTCGGTGATCATCAGCGGCTGTCGTGGATATTCGTCACGCAGCCGCAGCAGCAGCTCGGTCAGCGCCGGCGGGTCGATGTTCCAACCCATCGCCGTGTAGGGGCCGGGCTGCGGCAGGAAGTCGACGTTGTCGGCGCCGACCCACGGCGAGGCCGCGGACTGGCCGTGACCGTCGGCGTCGGACCGGGGCGAGACCCCGTCCCAGGCGCGGACCAGGGTGCTCGAGTAGTAGTTGACGCCGAGCACGTCGAGCGGCACCGCGATCAGCTTCTCGTCGCCCTCGCGGACGAACGACCAGTCGGTGATGGCGGCGGTGTCGGCCAGCAGGTCGGCCGGGTAGGCACCGTCGAGCATCGGGCCGAGGAACGCCCGGTTGGCCAGTGCGTCGATCCGCCGCGCCGCGTCGCGGTCTTCCGCCGAGTCTGACTCCGGGCGGATGACGTGCAGGTTGAGCGTCACCGAAAGCTGGGCCGCCGGGGCCAGTTCGCGGACCACCTGGCCGGCCAGGCCGTGCGCCAGGTTGAGGTGGTGGACCGCGGCCAGCGCCGCCGCCGGGTCGGTGCGGCCCGGCGCGTGCACGCCCGAGGCGTAGCCCAGGTAGGCCGAGCACCACGGCTCGTTGAGGGTCGTCCAGGTGTGCACCCGGTCACCGAGCGCCTCGACGATGCCGGCCGCGTATTCCTGGAAGCGCAGCGCGGTCTCCCGCGTCGCCCAGCCGCCGGCGTCTTCGAGCTCCTGCGGCAGGTCCCAGTGGTACATCGTGGCCACCGGCCGGACACCGCGCTCCAGCAGGCCGTCGACGAGCCGCGAGTAGAAGTCGAGCCCGGCCTGGTTGAACGGCCCGGAACCGCCCGGCCGCACCCGCGGCCACGCGATCGAGAACCGGTAGGCGTCGAGGCCCAGCGCCGCGATGTGGTCGAGGTCTTCCTGCCAGCGGTGGTAGTGGTCGGCGGCCACGTCACCGGTGTCGCCGTTGAGCGTGCGCCCCGGCGTGTGGCTGAAGGTGTCCCAAATGGACGGTGTCCGACCGTCCTCAGTGGCCGCACCCTCGATCTGATAGGAAGCCGTCGCCGAACCCCAGACGAAGCTCTCCGGAAAATCGCTCACTGTCCCACCTCAACCCGGTAACCCGAAGACGACCCCGCGATCAACTCCGCGGTGACCTCTCCATTGTCGTAGCGCACTTCGAACTCGGCGCCGGGCCCGTCTCCAGGCGACGGAACGCTGACCCGGGTGCGCTGCCCCTGTGCCGGAGCGTACAGGCGCAGCCGCACGCCGTCGGCCCACTCGTAGTCTGGCCGGTCGTCGCGGTCGCCGAACGGGATCACCGCGCCGGGCCGGGCCAGCACCGGGACGCTGTCGAACTCGTGCTTTTCGGTCACCCAGGCCGGCCCGGTGAGCCGCTCGCCGGTCACGAGGTGGGTCCAGGTGCCGGCCGGCACGTAGAACGTCACCTCGCCGTCGGCGCTCATCACCGGCGCCACCAGCACGTCGGGGCCGAGCATGTATTGCCGGTCGAGGTAGGCCGCGGTCGGGTCGTCGGGGAACTCGAGCACCATCGGTCGCATCATCGGCAGGCCCTCGCGGTGTGCCTCCTCGGCGACGGCCGCCAGGTAGGGCATCAGCGAGAGCTTGAGCCGGGTGAAGTGCCGCAGCACGTCGACCGCCTCGCTGTCGAACGCCCACGGGACCCGGTAGGAGCCGGATCCGTGTAGCCGGGAGTGCGAGGACAGCAGCCCGAAGGCGACCCACCGCTTGAACACCGCCGGGTCGGGGGTGCCCTCGAAGCCGCCGATGTCGTGGCTCCAGTAGCCGAAACCGGACGCGGCCAGCGACAGCCCGCCGCGCAGCGACTCGGCCATCGAGGCGAACGTCGACTCGGAGTCGCCACCCCAGTGCACCGGGAACTGCTGCCCGCCGGCGGTGGCGGAGCGGGCGAAGACGACCGCCTCACCCTTGCCGCGCTCGGCCTCCAGCAACTCGAAGACCGCGCGGTTGTAGACCTGCGCGTAGTAGTTGTGCATCCGCTGCGGGTCGGAGCCGTCGTGCCAGACCACGTCGGTCGGGATGCGCTCGCCGAAGTCGGTCTTGAAGCTGTCGACGCCCAGGTCGAGCAACGTCTTGAGCTTGCTCTGGTACCAGGCGACGGCTTCCGGGTTGGTGAAGTCGACCAGCGCCATGCCGGCCTGCCACTTGTCCCACTGCCAGACCGAGCCGTCGGGCCGCAGCACCAGGTAGCCGTTGCGGCGCCCCTCTTCGAACAGGTAGGAGCGCTGGGCGATGTAGGGGTTGATCCAGACGCACACCTTGAGGCCGCGCTCGTGCAGCCGGCGCAGCATCCCCTCCGGGTCGGGGAAGGTCTCCGGGTCCCAGATGAAGTCGACCCAGTGGAACTGCCGCATCCAGAAGCAGTCGAAATGGAACACCGACAGCGGCAGGTCGCGCTCGGCCATCCCGTCGATGAACTCGGTGACGGTCTTCTCGTCGTAGGACGTGGTGAACGAGGTCGACAGCCACAGCCCGTAGGACCAGGCCGGCACGCGGGCCGGGCGGCCGGTCAGCGCGGTGTAGCGGCGCAGCACGTCTTTCGGGGTCGGGCCGTCGACGAGGTAATAGGTCAGCGACTGGCCCTCGACGCTGAACTGGGCCTGCGAGACCACCTCCGACCCGATCTCGAAGGAGACGTGCTCAGGGTGGTCGACGAAGACGCCATAGCCGGCGCTGCTCAAATAGAACGGGACATTTTTGTACGCCTGCTCGCTGGCCGTACCCCCGTCTGCGTTCCAGATGTCGACGGTCTGGCCGTTCTTGACGAAGGCACCGAACCGCTCCCCCAGGCCGTAGACGGTCTCGCCGACCCCGAGCGCCAGCCGGTCGTGCACGTGTGCCCGGCCGTCGGCGTCGGTGACCAGGCCGACGCTGCGCTCGGTCGACGAGGTGAGCACCCGGTCGCCGTGCAGGAAGTCGACCCGCCAGCCGTCGACGAGCGCGACCCGGGCGGTCAGCTCGCCGGCGGTCAGCGTGGCGGACAGGCCGGAGACGTCGACGGTGACCGCGTGGTCGTCGCCGGCGGCCAGCGCGAACGCCGGCTGCTTGGGCAGCCCGCCGAGGTGGTGGGCGATGGTGACGCCGATGACGCCGTCGGCTGGAGAGAAGAACCGGGCGGTGACCATCGGCCGGTTGAGGGTGTCGCCCCGGCTGGTGATCCGGCCGGTCGGTGCGAAGACGGTGAAACCGCGCTGGTCGAGCTCGACCGACTCGACCGCACCGGGGCGCAGCACGCTGACCCCCGGTCGCAGTTGCCAGTATCCGTCGGTGAACTTCACTTCTCGGCTCCTGCTGTGATGCCGCGCGAAAACGTGCGCTGGAAAATGATGAAGAAAAGGATCGCCGGCACCAGGCTGATCAGCGCGCCCGCGTTGGTCGTCGGCGCGTCCATCAGCCGGTCGCCCTGCAACGAGGCCAGCGCGACCGGGATGGTCTGCGTGCTGTTGTCGATGAGCATGACCAGCGGGATCAGGAACTCGTTCCAGGTCCAGATGAAGAAGAAGATCAGCAGCACGATGAGGGTCGGCCGCAGGTTGGGGAAGACCACCCGCCGCAGCACAGTCCACTTGCCCGCACCGTCGAGCGCCGCCGCCTCGAGCACCGAGCGCGGGAAGGTGCCCAGCACCGAGGAGAGCAGGTAGGTGCCGAACGCGCTCTGGATGACGGTGAAGATGATGATCACCGAGAGCTGGGTGTTGTAGAGACCGATCTGCTTCGAGATGTAGTAGAGCGGATAGATCAACGCTTCCTGCGGCAGCATGTTGGCCAGCAGGAAGAGACCGACGATCCAGAGCCGGCCACGGACCCGGCCGATGCCGAGCGCGTAGGCGTTGAGCACCGAGACCGCCACGCCGAGCACCGCGACGGAGCCGGCGATGAGGAACGAGTTCCAGAACTTGAGCGGGAAGTTGACCGTGGTCCAGTAGGTCGACAGGCCCTTCGTGTAGAACTCACTCGGCCAGCTCAAAGGGCCGCCGTTGGAATAGTCGGCGGGCGACTTGAACGCGTTGAGCAGCATGAACACGAACGGCACGAGCATGACCAGCGCGGCCAGCGTGATCAGGGTGAGCACGAGCCAGCGGCTCATGCCCCGGTGGTGCCGGTCGCGGGTCTTGCGCCGCCGGGTCGATGCCGGGGCCGGTGCCGGCGCGGGCGCCGGTGCGAGGGTTGTGGCCATCTCAGACCTCCCGGTCCTGGCGCTCGCTGCGGTATTGCAGCCAGATGAACACCGCGGCCACCACGACGATGATCAGGGTGAGCACGGTGGAGATGGCTGAGCCGTAGCCGACCTGGAGCTTCTTGAAGAACGTGAAGTAGGCGAAGTAGGACGGGACGTTGGTCGCGTTCTCGGGACCGCCGCGGGTCAGCGCGAACACCGGGCCGAACACCTTCAGCGCGGCGATCGTGCAGGTCAGCGCGACCACGAAGGTCTCGGGCCGGATCTGCGCCAGGGTGATCGACCGGAAGCGGTGCCACCAGTTGGCACCGTCGACCTCGGCGGCCTCGTAGAGCTCGGGATCGACCCGTTGCAGCGCCGCCATGAACACGACGATCGGGTAGCCGATCTGCACCCAGATCATCACCGCCATCACGCTGGGCAGGGCGGTGTGGGGGTCGCCGAGCCAGTCGTGCCGCAGGGCACCGAGACCGATCGAGTCGAGCAGGCTGTTGAACGCGCCGTCGGGCCGCAGGATCCAGCCCCAGACGATGCCGGCCACCACGACCGGGAGCACCTGCGGCAGGTAGAACGCCGCGCGCAAAGCGGCGGCGGTGCGCGGCTTGAACCTGCGGGCGATGACGTCGAAGAGCACCGCGGCCAGGAGCAGCCCGAGCAGCGTCGGCACGACCACCATCGCGACGATCATCGCGAGGGTGTTCTTGAACGACGTCCAGAACACCTCGTCCTGGAACAGGCGCGTGTAGTTGTCGAAGCCGATGAAGGTGGGGTCACCGACGCCGGACCACTTGGTCAGTGACAGGTAGAGGGTGCCGGCCAGCGGAGCGCCGATGACGAGGATGAAGAGCACCGCGCCGGGCAGCAGGTAGAGCCAGTAGCCGGCGCCGCCACCGCGGCGCTTGCGCCGTGGTTTGGCAGGCTCGATCTCGGTGAGTGCCATGGGAGATCCTTCCGGGTGGGGTGGGCGCGCCGGGCGCGCCCACCCCTCGCCGTTCTACTTACCGGTGATCTCCTTGACGCCGTCGCTGTAGGGCTTGGCGATCGCGTCGAGCACCTGGTCGGGCGTCTTCGAGCCGTTGATCAGGCTCTGGAAACCGGAGACCAGCACGTCGTAGTAGCCGGGCACCGGCCAGTCCGGGTAGAACGCCAGACCGTCCTGCTGGCTGACCGTGTTGAAGTTCTCGATCAGCTTCTTGTTCTTCGGGTCGGTGATCTGCGAGGCGTCGGCGGCCACCGGAACACCACCGTTGTTGCCGATCAGCGCCTGGATCTCCGGCCGCATCGTAATGTCGATGAAGTCGTAGGCGAGGCTCTTGGCCTTGCTGCTGGTGGGAACCACCCAGAGGTTGCCCGACGAGCCGGCGTTGAGCTTGTTGCCCGGGAACAGGAACGAGTCCCAGTTGGCCTTCATCTCGTCCTTGAACCGGCCGTACCACCAGCTACCGGAGACGATCATCGGGACCTTGCCGGAGATGAACGCGGTGCCCATGTCCTCAGCCTTGAGGCTCGCCGAGTCCTTGGCGACGTAGCCCTTGGCCACGTAGTCGGCGAAGGCCTGCGCGCCGGCCTTCAGCGGGTCGGCCTTGAAGTCGACCGGGTTCTTGTAGAGCTGGTAGTTGTCGACGAACGAGCGGTCGGCCTTGGCCAGCGCGAGCTGGTAGAACAGCTGACCGGCCGGGTATTCGGCGCCGGCCTCGGCCAGCGGCGTGATGCCCTTGGCCACGAACGTGTCCATCGCCTTGGTGAACTCGTCGTAGGTGGTCGGCACGGCGACGCCGTTCTTGTCGAACAGGTCCTTGTTGTAATAGACCATGACGTATTCGCCGTAGTTCGGGATGCCGTACCAGTTGCCGTCGCCCATCACGCCCTTGTCGCTGTAGCGGGCGGTGGTCTGGAGGCTGGGGCTGAGCTTCTTGTCCCAGCCGCGCTTCTCGGTCTCGGCGGTCAGGTCGGTCAGCAGGCCCTGGGACGAGAGCAGGCCCGCGGTGGCGTTGCCCTTGTTGTATTCCATGATGTCGGGACCCTCAGTGGAGTTGAGGATCATGCCGGCGTTCTGCTGGATCTGCTCGAACGCCTTGCGCTCGAACTGGACCTCGACGCCCGGGTGCTCGGTCTTGAAGATCTCGATCGCCTTGTCCCAGGCGATCCCCATCGCGCTGTTGTCGCTCTCGTAGTGCCAGAGCTTGAGAACCTTGGCGTCGCTGCCTTCGCTGCCGCCACCCCCATCGCCGCCACACGCGGCCAGCGTCGTGCCGGCTATTGCCGCCAACACGACAGCGACGCCCAGCTTGCGGAATCGCCCCATTGCTATCCTCCTGATGAGTATCGAGCCGGTACTTGCCCGCCCGTCGTCGCGTGCCAGCGCGGCGACGGGCTTTTTGCTTGCTCAGCTGCCCGGCGGTCCCGAGCCGGTCAGCTCGTGTTGCTTCCTGGTCGGACAGGTCGATCCACGGATCTCCAACTTGCACGGCAGCAGTTGCTGGTGGGTCTCCCCGCCCGCGCCGTCCAACTGGCGTAGCAGGGCCTCCACCGCGATCCGGCCGAGCGCCGCACCGGGTGAGGTCATCGCGGTCAGTGCCGGGTGGGCCAGCTCGGCCACCTGCGGCGAGGTCACCATCGAGACGACCGAGACGTCGTCGGGCACCACCCGCCGCCGCACGGCCAGCTCGCCGAGGATGCCGAAGATCGCGTTTTCGTTCATGGCCAGCACAGCCGTCAGGTCGGGAGCTCGCTCGATGGCCGCGCTCAACGCGGCCCGGCCGCCGGCGGCGCTGTCCTCGGCCGGGATCATCACGGGCTCGAGCCCGTGCCCGGTCATCGCGGAGAAGAACGCGTCGCGGGTGCGCACCGCCGGCCCGTAGCCGGCCGCCAGCGCGGCGGCCGAGTGGTTGACGTAGACGATCCGGCGGTGGCCTAGCCCGACGACGTGCGCGACGGCCTCGCGGACGGTCTGGTCGAAGTCGATGTCGACGAACGGCAGGCCGGTGGTGTCGGCCGTCCGCCCGATCAGCACCACCGGCAGCCCGGCCTCCTGGAGGGCGGCGACCCGGCCGTCTTCGACCTGCACCTCCATCAGCACAACGCCGTCGAGCATCCGCTGGGTGGCCAGCCGGCGCAGGTCGTCGACGTCGGCGGCACCGACCGGGGAGAGCACCAGGTGGTAGCCGGCGACGCTGGCGGCGGCCGCCGCACCGGTCACGAAGGCGGTCTCGGTGGCGCCCAGGCCGCGCTCGTCCATCGGCATCAGCAGGCCGACGATCCGGCTGCGCCGGGTGGCCAGGCCGCGGGCCATCGCGTTGGGCTGGTAGTCGAGCTCGGCCATCGCGGCGAGCACCTTGGTGCGGGTGGCCTCGGAGATCGGGCGGGTGCCGGTGAGCACGTAAGACACGGTGCTGACCGAGACCCGGGCAAGGCGGGCGACGTCGTGCATGGTGGCCACCGCGCACCTCCCTTGGCCAGCAGTGGGATCGCTCCCGGGCCCGTCGTCGAAGCGTTTCGACTAACCGGTTCGACGAACGGTAAGACACGTGTTACGACGGCGTCAATAGCTGATGTCGAGACGTGATCCGGGGTCAGATCGTGGCGCGCATGACCCACCGCCACTTGGCGATCTTGCGGACCCGGGCGAAGCCGTGCCGGGCGTATAACTCCTCGGGCCCGGTGTGCAGGAAGGCTCCCCGCTGCGGCGGCCGCTCCTCGGTCTGCTCCGGGTAGGCCTCGACGACACCGCCGCCGGCCCGCTTGATCTCGTCGAGGGCCGCGGCGACCGCGGCGGCGGCGACACCCTTGCCACGATCCTTCGAGTTGGTGAACACGCAGCCGATGCGCCAGTCGGGCAGTTCGTCGAGCCCTCGCTCGTATGCGCGGAGATTCTTGATGTTGGGCAGTTCGGGCGGGGAGCCGAACTGACACCAGCCGACGCAGCGATCGCCGTCGTAGACGAGCACCTGGTGGACCGATCCGCGCGTCACGTGCTGACGCTTGGCCTCGCGGTTGCCGGCCGCGGTGTGCCCGGCGCCGACGCCCTCCGGATGGAAGCCCATGCACCAGCAGCCACCCCACACGCCATTGTTGGCCTCGACCAGCGCCGCGAAGTCGGACCAGGTCTCCGGCGCGAGCATGCGAGTCGTCAATGTCATGCGGGCAGTGTGGCCTAGCGGTCCGACAAAACCTCCGGACTCTCGATCACCACGCGGTTGCCGAGAGGAGCGGCGAGGTAGACGTCGTAGGGCTCCCCCGCTCGAGCGATCGCGACGCAGGGCTGGTCCCGCTCCTCGGGGCCGGGTGTCGACACGGTCTCACCCACGGTGGTGAGCAGGACGGTGGTCGCGGTCTCGGTGACCTCGACCCGGTAGCGCATCACCGGGTCGCTCCGACAGCCTCTCCCCGGCACGGCGGTCCGGATCCGCCGGCCGTCGGGTGAGACGTGGGTGGGCGGCAGCGTCGCGGCGTTGTTGGGCTCGCCGTAGCGCCAGAACGCCTCCTTGCCCACGGCCGGCCAGGCGACGGTGCCGTTGACGTCGGGCCCACCGAACAGCCAGGCCGGCAGCCGCAGCGGGCCGCGGTCGGTGTCGAACGCCGCGGAACCCAGCGTCACCGTTGTGAAACGGACGGGCGCGAGGCTGGCATCGGCCGAGCCCTGCCCGCGCAGCGATGCGAACGCGTCGGCCGGGGGCAATGCCGGAAGGGTGAACCGCCCGTCGAACAGGTAGGCATCGACGGTCGCCGGCGCCTCGGGCGCCGTCGTGGCCAGCTCGATCCGCCCGGCCAGGAACGCCAGCTTGGCATCGCCGGTGCGGAACCCGGTGGCCGCGCCACCGGCCGCGGCCGCCCACCCGACCATGCCGCCGCTCACGATGATCGGGCGCGGCACCCGGTCGACGGGGAACGTGTCCCACTCCCCCGCGCTGTCGATGACGCCGGGGCCGCGCGGAGCGCCAACGACGTCGTGCGTGCCGGGCCGCGCACACGCGCCGACCAGCGCGACGACAGCGAGCGCCATGCAGAACACGGGAAACACACGCCGGGCCATACGAGCTGTGACGTCGCCACTGCCCGGGCGGTTCCGCGATGGCTGTAGTGTTCGCCGATGCTCGACGACGCATCGCTCCTCCGCAGGATGGCGGCAACACCATCAATCTCTGGCGTGCTGCGGCAGTTGGTCTACTTCGATGTCGAAGACATCGCGTCCGTGACCGGATCCGGTGCGCGGTTGTCCTCTGGCGCGAGCCTGCACCTCATCGCGTGCGACGGCGCCGCGGGGAGGTTCTTCTCCGTCGGCGCGGAGGCGCCCACGCAACGCGTCATGTATGCGGACTCCGAAGGTGGCGCCGGCATGGTCGGATCCAGCCTAGGGAGCTCGCTGGCCACGATGGTCGCCTTGCCCAACTGGCGCGACCTGCTCGGCTTCTCCGGCGGCGGCGATCTCGACCAGATGCGCAGAGCCCAGGCGTGGCTCGAGGATGACATGCGACGCGGATGTCCTGACCTCGATCAGGTTCAGGCCACGCTGGTCGGCGGCCTTGAATTGAATCTGCCCGACGACCCCGTACTGACCTTGTGGGAATCCGTGCACACCACGGATCCGACGGACTTCTTCACCGACGATCAAGACGGTGGGCTGCCATGGGGCTCGCTCTTCGGGGAATGGACGATCGAACGTCTGATGCGCTGACGCCAGCGGCCTGCGTTGAAAGTGGAGGTCGGCGTGCTCGAGAAGCTGATCATTCAGAAGACCTTGCGTGTCCCGGCGAGCACCGGCGCGGCCGGCGACGGCACTCCCGTGGCCCGCCAGCTCGATGCGGCGCTGCTCGATGTCGGGTTCTCCGCGTCGGAGGCGCTGCTCGCACACATCGGCACGCTGGCTCCCGGGCCGGCGATGGACCTCGCCGCCACGGTCGTGTCGGCGGTGCGCGAGTTGGTCGGCGACCACGTCCCCCGGAGCGGCGGGTCTTGCTGGCCTCGCTCGACGAGGTCGTCGGCGCGAGCCCGGGCAAGCTCGCCGACGTGGCGCGCTACGCGGAGCGGTGGAAGCGGCTCGGCGAGCGGCTGCACCCGCACGAATACGCCCAGTGGCCGCACGCCCAGGAGGTTTTCACTGTCGCACGTGGACAGCGTCGAGTGCCCAGCATCGCCGGCCGCACCGAGGCGGCGATCCGCGCCGGAGCCATCGCCCCGGCCGCGTCGGTGCTGTCGGCCGCGCCGGGCCTGCTGCTGCGCTCCACCGACCGGTTGCTGCGACTGGCATCGCCGGCCGAGCGGAGCGTCGTGGTCGAGGCGGTGACGGGTGCGCTCGGCTCGGCGTCGGGCCGGGTGCTCTGCTCGCTGCGTGAGCACGTGGCCACCCGTCTGGCGCCCGCGTCGGCCCGGATCTAGCCGGGTCGTTCGCGCCGCGCCTGGGTCGGTCCGGACAAGCGGCCGCCGCTGCCGGCCGAGCTGGTGGCCGAGCTGTCGGCGTTGCTGGACAAGGAGATCAGCGCCCGGCTGCCGGAACCCGAGCGGCCGCTGGTGGTCGACCCGGCCGTGCTCGACGTCGCGCTGCCGCTGTCCGGCAAGGCGACCGAGGCCGGATTCGCGGTGCTGCCAAGGGGTTCCCGGGCAGCGGTGTCCGGTGAGCTGCTGCGCTTCTTCACCTACTGGCGGCAGACCAGCCGGCGCACCGACTACGACCTGTCGGTGCTGCTCCTCGACGGCGACTTCCACACCGCTGGGCAGGTGTCAATCACCAACTACCACCACGGCGGCGTGGTGCACTCCGGCGACATCACCGACGCGACAAACGGTGCGACGGAGTTCATCGACGTGCCGCTCGACGTCGACGCGCCTTACGTGGTTCCGCAGGTCTTCATCTACGCGGGCGAGTCGTTCGACGAGATCGGCGAGTCGATGTTCGGCTACCAGACCCGCACGCGAGACCAGAAGGGAGCACCGTTCGACGCGCGGACCGTGCGGGCGCGTTCCCACCTGCGCGGCCAGGGCCGGGTCGCGCTGCCGATGGTGTTCGCGAAGGGCGAGACCGGCTGGCAGGCGGTGTGGCTACACCTTTACCTGCGCGGCCGGCCGTCGTTCAACCGGGTAGAGGATAACCCGGGTGTCGATCGGGTAAGAGAGGGCATGGATCGCAATGTGGTCAAGGTGCTGCTGGCCGCTTGGGAACGTCCCGACTTCCGGGCCGGCCTCCAGCATCTGATCGACCTCGACGAGGTGACGTCGCTGCTCGCCGCACTCGCCGTCGACGACCACGACGACGAGGTGCGGCAGCGGGCGATGGACCTGCTGCGGTCGGCGCTGGAGGAAGCGGAGATCCGCCGTGCGGTGCTGCTGCTGATCGAGACCGACGACATCCGGCACAGCCTCGCCGACGCGATCGCCGACAACCTCACCGATCGGCCCGGGCTCGCGACCGCGATCCGGTCCGCCCTCGACGATCCGGCCGTCCGCGCCGAGTTTCGCGACGCCCTCGAGTCTCCGGCGTTGCGGGCGCTGGTGTGGAAGGTGGCCGAAGACGAGTTCCGCGGCCGCCGGCTGACCCTGATCGGGCAGGCGATCCTGCTGCTCCTGCGGCACCGGCCCGCCCGCCGGCTGGCCTGGGCGCTCAAGCGGCATGGCGTTGTCCGGGAACTGCGCCGCAAGCCGACCGACCCCGATCAGGCGTAGGCCACCCCCGCGATCTGCGTGTTGAAGGTGACGAACGGGGTGTGCAGCCGGTAGGGCTCGATCTCGACCCGGGCGAACCCGGCACCACGCAGCAGGCCGGCCAGATCCCGTTCGCACGAGCAGCCCTCGAAGGTCCAGGCCCACGGCCGGCGCAGCGCCCGCTGGAGCGCCCGCGTGGGAGTGCCGGACCGGGCGGCCACGTGCTCCACGAAACGGAAGGTGCCACCGGGACGCAGGATGCGCCGGATCTCGGCCAGGACCTCGGCGGGGTCGGTCACCGTGCACAGCACGAGCGACGAGATCACCGTGTCGACGCTCTGGTCAGGCAGGCCGGTGCGTTCGGCGAGACTGTCGCGCAGGTCCAGCTTCACACCGCGGCGCGCGGCACCGGCCCGCAGCCGCGGGTGCATGGGTACGTTGGGCTCGATCGCGACGAGCGTCGATCCCGGGCGCAGATAAGGGAGGTTGGCGCCCACACCGGCGCCGAGCTCGACGACGGTGTCCGGCAGCGAGGCGTACACCCGTCGCTTGTGTTTTCGCACGTTCAGCTCGATGAATGGGCCGAAGAGGCTGAAGAACGCGGCGTTGAACGGGCCTCGCGCCCGATGCAGCTCGAAAAGGGTGTCGGTCACCAGAACCACTCTGCGCGGATCCCGGCCGCGTTTCAGGCGTATTACTACCCCAGTTGGTCGCGCCACCACGCGGCGATCTGGGCGCGGGACCGGAAACCGAGCCGCAGCCGGATCCGCTCGACGTGACCCTCGGCCGAGCGCTCGTCGATGCCCAGCCGGGTCGCGATCTCACGGTTGGTGCGGCCCTCGCTCACCAGCTCGGCCACCTCCCGCTGGCGTGCCGTCAAGCCGTCGGCACGGCGCCGCGCCACCGGCAGGCCGAGGAAGCGGCGGACCACCCGCACCAACTCGTCGCGCTCCCCCGCGTAGGGCAGGTGTGATCGGCCGGGCAGCAGCACGAGCTGGGCACCGTCGATGCCGGCGGCAAGTGCCTCGGCCTGCGCCACGGGGGCCGCGCGGTCGCCGGTGCGATGCACGACGAGTGTCGGCGCCCGCACCTGACCGAGCAGGTCGCTGACGTCGAGCCGATAACTCAGGGCCAACAGCTCCCGCGCGGTCACGGCGCTCGAGCACGCGCGCTGGTAGCGGGCCAGCTCGGCACGCGTCGACCGGTCGGCGTCGGGCGCGAAGATGTCGGTCAGCACATCCGAACCCAGACCCCAGTGCGACTCGATCAAACCTAGAACATTTTCGCGTACGCCCGGCGAGGAAAGCTCGTCGCCGCGCACCCAGCCGCCGTAGAGGACCAGGCGCCGCACCGTCTCGGGGTGGGTGGCGGCCCACGCGACGGCCACCGGTGCACCCATCGAGGTGCCCATCAGATCGAAGGGTTCGTCCAATGTGGCCGCGATCGCGGCCAGTTGCTCCAGCTCGAACGCCAACGACGCCGGGCGGTTGGTGGCCGGCGACAGGCCGCTCCCGGCGCGGTCATAGCGGACGAGCCGGCAGCCCCGCGCCAACGCCTCGTAGAGTGCGCGTTCGGCTGGCAACTCCCAGCCCAGCTCGAGATGGGTCAGCCAACCCATCACGTAGACCAGCGGGCGGCCTTCACCGACCGAGGCGTAGGACACGGCGGTGCCGTCTGCCAACGTCACCTGCGAAAGCCGCTGCCGCACCAGACGATTGTCGCGCACGCTCAACCTGGAAGGCCGTCGTGTCGTCCTTGGATGCGACGGAAGGAGAACGTGTGCCTCGTAAGGAGAGGTTCGAGGGCCTGGACGCCTTCGTCGCTGAGCGCGGCGGTGTCCTGCTCGCGACGGCCGTGCTGCTGACCGGCAGCCGTGCGGCCGGCGAAGACCTGCTGCAATCGGCGCTGGAACGGCTGATGCGGCACTGGAACCGGGTCAGTGGTGACCGGGAGGGCTATCTACGCCGGACGTTGTATCACCTCGCGGTCGACCAGTGGCGCAGCCGGAAGCGGCGGCCGGAGGTGCTGGCCGAGGTGGAGCAGCCGGGACAGAGCGACGGCACCGACACGTTGGATCTGCGGCAGGCCCTGATCGAGGCGCTGGCCACGCTGCCGCCGCGGCAGCGGGCGGTGCTGGTGCTGCGCTACTGGGAGCAGTTCAGCGAGGCGGAGTCCGCCGAGGTGCTCGGTTGCTCGATCGGCACCGTCAAATCGACCGCCTCGCGGGGACTGGCCCGGCTGCGCGAGGTCACGGCCGTGTGGGCGAAGGACGACGTTCGGAATGGAGCGAGAGGATGACCATGAATATCGAGGATGAACTGCGGGCCGGGATGCGCGAGCAGGTCGCCGGCGTCGCGGTGCGCACCGGGCTCGTCGCCGCGGCGGCCCAGCGCCACCGCCGCCGGACGATGGTGCACCGCGCGATGTATGCGACCGGCGTCTTCGGCCTGGCCGGGGCACTGGCCGCGGTCGTGGCCGTCAGCGGCGGCGACGCGCCCGCGGTGAACGCCCAACAGCCCGCGGAGCCGCGGCTGGAACTTGTCGCCGCCGTCACCGCGAGCCAGAACATCAGCTACCGGATGAAGGTCACGCTCGGCAGCCGGGAGGATCCGGACGGCTGGGGCTCCGCCGAGGGCGCCTACGACCCGGCGACGCGTTCCGGCTATCTCAACTCACCGCAGCTCGACGGCCCCGGCGTCTACTACCAGCGGCTGGTCGACGGGGTGCTCTACCTGGGATCCAACGGCGGCCCGACCTGGAAGCAGGAGCTCGGCGACCGGCTCGAATACGGTGACGCGCTCCAGGGCGCGGCCTCCGCGTCGGCGGACCCGGAAGTGCTCTTCGAGACCCTGCGTCAGGCCGGCCTCACCGTCACCGAGACCCCGGCCGGCTATCACTTCGAGACCAGCAAACCGTTGGACGGCACGCTCTTCGTGACCGGCACCGCCACCCTCGCGGGCGACATCAGCCTCGACACGGCCGGCCGGATCGCCAAGGTCACCGCCAACGAGTCGATGAAGGGCCAGTTCAAGCCGAACGTGAAGGGTGGCGTGGCGATCGACTCCGGCAACGTGGTGACCGTCGAGCTGTCCGACTACGGCACGCCGGTGCAGGTGGAGAAGCCGACCGACGTCGTGGTCGTCAAGTAGGCGGCCGAACGGACCCCGGGCACCCGCCCGGGGTCTGTTCACGAGTAGCGCACGGTCACGCCGGCCGCGGTCATCGCCCGCGCGATTTGTGGCGTCATCGTCTTCACGTAGGTGGCCGTGAGGTGCGAACTGCGGCGGTAGATCATCACGTTGCCGATCACCGCGGGGCACCGGTCGGTCGGGCAGATCGTGTCGAACATGTCGATCATCTTGACGCTCGGGTGTCCGGCGACGGCCTTCTGCTGGGTCTGGAAGCCGAGGTCGGCCTCCTGCCGCGCCGGGTCGAACGAACACGCCGACAGCTTCGTGCGGTGCGCGTCGACGCACTGCATCTCCTCGAACCCCGGACCCGAGTTGTTGGCGATCACGACGACCTTGCTGCCGTTGGCCTCGAGCCTGCCCCACGTGTCCTGCATGCCGTCGACCATCGCGTCCACCGACGCGCCGCCGTCCGGGTCGGCGGCCTTCGCCGACGTCTGCGAGGTGAACA
The DNA here is from genome assembly GCF_003387075.1 of Asanoa ferruginea. Classification (NCBI taxonomy): domain Bacteria; kingdom Bacillati; phylum Actinomycetota; class Actinomycetes; order Micromonosporales; family Micromonosporaceae; genus Asanoa; species Asanoa ferruginea. Next base: position 5,850,497 of record NZ_QUMQ01000001.1, on the reverse strand, counting down.
CGTACGCCGGTTTGTCGGCGAGCAGCCGGGCGAGCAGTGCCTTGTTCCATGCGGTGCAGTCGGCGTAGGGCTTGTCGGGGTCGTCGCCGGTCAGGGCCGTGGCGCTGGTGAACGCGCAGGCGCCCTTGAACGCCACGACCACCTTCCAGTCGTTCTGCTCGGCCAGCACCTGGAACGCCGGCAGCCACTGGTCGGCCTTGGAGTCGCCGACCAGCGCGACCGTCGTCTTACCCTTCGGGTTGCCGTAGGTGCAGTAGATGAGATCCGCGAGCACCATGAGCTGGAAGCATTTGTCGGCGGTCGTGTCGGGTAGGTCGTCGCGGGCCTTCAGCGGTTCGGGCGTGATGAACGCGAACCGCTCCGGGACCGGGCCGCCGCGCCGTTCTTGTCCAATGAGGACGCCCGCACCGGGCGCGTAGCGGGCCGCGGGCGACTCGGCCGGTGTGGCGGCGGCGCTCAGCAGCACCAGGACCATTCCCGCGCAGACGCCGGCCAGCGTGAAGTTGCCGCCGAGGCTGAGTGCCAGGCGGGGCGAGCGGGAGATGGCAGGCGCGTACCGCAGCGGATTTTCCACGATTTTGAAGGTGAGCCAGGCCGGTATGAACGATGCCGCGGCGACGATGAGGCCCTGCGTGACCGACAGGTCGCCGAAGCGCGCGGCGGCGATCACGATCATGGGCCAATGCCACAGATAGAGGGAGTACGAGATGTCGCCGACCCACTGGAAGGGCCGGGTGCCCAGGATCGCGACCGGTCCGCGCGCGCCGGCCGAGACACCGGCGGCGATGACGGCGGCCGAGCCGAGCACCGGCGCTGCCGCGAGGTAGCCGGGCCAGGCGCTGTCGGTCGTGACCAGGAACCCGGCGGCGACGATCGCGCCGAGGCCGAGCCAGCCCAGGGCGATCGCGGCCGAGCGTGGCAGCCGGCCCAGGTGCGCCGCGACCAGCGCCACGGCGGCGCCGACGGCGAGTTCCCACAGGCGGGTGGTGGAGACGAAGAAGGCCCGCTCCGGCGACGCGGCGGTCTGGATGATCGACCAGGCGAACGAGGGCACGGCGATGACGAGCAGGCCGATCCACAGCACCGGCCGCGGGTCGGAGCGGCGCAACCGCCGGGCGACCAGGATGGTTCCGATGATCAGCAGCGGCCAGAGCAGATAGAACTGCTCCTCGACGGCCAGCGACCAGAAGTGCTGCGCGGGCGACGGCGCGAGGCCGGCCGCCAGGTAGTCGACGGCGCGGTCGGCGAACCGCCAGTTGACCAGGTAGACCGCGGACGCGAGCAGGTCGCCGCCGATGTCGTGCCAGCGCTCGCGGGCGACGAACAGCCACGTCGCGACCGCCGTCGCGATGAGCACGACGGTCGCGGCGGGCAGGATCCGCTTGGCCCGGCGGGCGTAGAAGCCGGCGAGCGAGATCCGGCCGGTGCGCCCGATCTCGCCGACGAGTTGGCGGGTGATCAGGAAGCCGGAGATGACGAAGAAGACGTCGACGCCGACGAAGCCGCCGGGCAGGAACCCGACGCCGGCGTGGTAGATCAGCACCAGCCCGACGGCGACCGCGCGCAGCCCGGCCACGTCGGGCCGGAAGCGCCCGGACGTCTCCTCCACCGCCGGCGCCACCTGGTCTTCGGTGGCAACCGCCGGCGGGGCGCTGGTCACGTGCGCGGATGTCATCCGGGTCCTCGGTCGAAGGGGGTCTCCGGCCAGGAACCCTACTGGAGGCCGGAGCGCACCGAGGTCACACGTTGGGTGTTGAAGCCGAGCCAGTGCATGCGGCCGATGTAGCGGGCGTGCTCCACCTTGATGCAGCGGTCGACGACGACCTCGACGCCGCCCTCGTCGGCGATGCGGGTGCCCTCCTCGTTGATGACGCCGAACTGGCACCACATGAGGCCCGCCTTGATCTGCACCGCTTCGCGGGCGATGCCCGGCAGCGCGTCGGGTGCCCGGAAGACGTCGACGATGTCGACCGGGACCGGCACGTCGAGCAGGCTCGGGTAGCTCGTCTCACCCAGGATCTGCTTCTCGCGCGGGTTGACCGGGATCACCCGGTAACCGTGCCGTTTGAGGTAGTAGCCGACGAAATAGCTCGCCCGCAGCTCGTTGCTCGACAGGCCGACGACGGCGATCGTCTTGGCGGTGTGCAGCACCCGCTGGATCGTCGACGTGTCCTGATAGCGCGCCAGGTCCATCAGAGGTCACCTTTCGAACTGGCCACGTTGGCGAAGCCCTGCTCCAGGTCCCAGATCAGGTCGTCGGCCGACTCCGTGCCGACCGAGAGTCGCACGGTGCCCGGCGCCACGCCGGCCGCGCGCAACTCGTCGTCGCTGAGTTGGCGGTGCGTGGTGCTCCCGGGATGGATGATCAGGCTCTTGGCGTCACCGACATTGGCGAGGTGTGACCACAGGGTCACGCCCCGGATCAGGTCCTGGCCGCCCGCCCGGCCGCCGGCGCAGTCGAAGGAGAACACCGCTCCCGCGCCGCGCGGCAGGTATTTCTCGACCAGGGGCCGATAGACACTCCCCGGCAGACCCGGGTAGTTGACGTTGCTGGCCAGCTCGTGCGACTCGAGGAAGCTCGCGATCTTCCGCGCGTTCTCGACGTGGCGGTCCATCCGCAGCGACAGCGTCTCGAGCCCCTGGAGGAACAGGAACGCGTTGAACGGCGACATCGCCGCGCCGAGGTCGCGCAGGGTCTCCGCGCGCAGCTTCATCAGGTAGCCGTAGGTGCCGAACGTCTCGTGGAACTTCAGGCCGTGGTAGGCCGGCGACGGGTCGGCGATCACCGGGAACCGGCCGTTGGACCAGTCGAACGTGCCCGCCTCGACGACGACGCCGCCGATGCTGGTGCCGTGCCCGCCGATGAACTTCGTCGCCGAGTGGATGACGATGTCGGCACCCCACTCGATGGGGCGGCACAGGTAGGGCGTCGCGAAGGTGTTGTCGACGATCAGCGGCAGGTCGTGCTCGTGCGCGATGCCGGCCACGGTCTCGATGTCGAGCACGTTGCCGGCGGGGTTGCCGATCGTCTCGCCGAAGAACGCCTTCGTGTTGGGCCGCACCGCCTTGCGCCACGCCTCGGGATCGTCGGGGTCGACCCAGGTCAGCTCGACGCTCATCTTGCGCAGCAGGTGCTTGAGCTGGTTGACCGTGCCGCCGTAGAGCGCCGACGACGAGACGACGTGGTCGCCGGGCTCGAGCAGCGTGAACAGGGCGGCGGCCTGGGCGGCGATGCCGCTGGCGAAGCCGACCGCGCCGCTGCCGCCTTCCAGGTTGGCGACCCGCTCCTCGAACACGGCCACGGTCGGGTTCATGATCCGTGAGTAGGTGTTGCCGTATTCCTGGAGGTTGAAGTAGGCGGCCGCCGACTCCGGGTCTTCGAAGACGTAGCTGGTCGTCTGGAAGATCGGCACCGCGCGGGCGCCCGTGTTGGGGTCGGGCCGCTGGCCGGCGTGCAGTTGCCGCGTCTCGAACCCGAACTCGCGGTCCTGTTCGGCGCGGGGGAGCTGATCAGTCACAAATGCCTCTTCCTCGGACGTCACGCCGCGCCGCCCTCGGCGAGGAAGCGGCGGATGATGGGGATCTGCCGGGCCTCCTCGAGGAGGAAGCAGTCATGCCCGTACGGCGCCTCGATCAGGTGATATTCGACGGGCTTGTCGAGGGCGCGCAGCGCGTCCTCGATCTGCGTCGACGCGACCGGCGGGTAGAGCCAGTCGGAGCTGAAGGCGATCAGGAGCGTCCGCGCCGACACGTCTTTGAGCGCCGTCGCGAGCGAGCCGCCATGCTGCCGGGCCAGGTCGAAGTAGGTCAGTGCCCGGGACAGGTAGAGGTAGGTGTTGGCGTCGAACCGCCGCACGAAGCTGCCCGCCTGATGGCGCAGGTAGCTCTCGATCTCGAACTCGGGCTCGGTGATCGTGTAGCGGATGTCGTCGGCGAACTGGAGCCGGCGGGCGAACTTGTCTTCCAGCGCCACGGCCGACAGGTAGGTGATGTGGCCGACCATCCGGGCGACGCCCATGCCGGCCTCGGGTGCGCGCCCGGTGCCGTAGTAGCGACCTTCCTGCCAGGCCGGGTCGCGCATGATCGCGTCGCGGGCGATCGAGTTCCAGGCCACCCCCTGCGGGTGCAGGGCGTGGGTGCTGGCGATCGCCACGACGGCGTCGACCCGGTCGGGATAGAGCACCGCCCATTCGAGGGCCTGCATGCCACCCAGCGATCCACCGGCCACGGCCGCGAGCCGCTCGATGCCCAACTCCGCGAGGAAGGCCCGCTGGGTGCGGACCATGTCGGCGACCGTGACGACCGGGAAGTCGGCGCCGTAGGGCGCGCCGGTCGCCGGGTCGATCGACGAGGGGCCGGTCGTGCCCTTGCAGCCGCCGAGCACGTTGGTCGAGACGACGAAGAACTCGTCGGTGTCGAACGCCTTGCCCGGGCCGATCATGCCGTCCCACCAGCCCAGGGCCCGGCCGGCGGCACCGTCGCGGGCCTCGGCGGCGAACCCGTCGCGGGTGCTGGCCTCGGCCGGCGACTCGGACAGCCCGGCCGCGTGCGCGTCGCCGCTGAGGGCGTGGCAGACCAGGATGACGTTGTCACGGGCGGGGGAAAGTGTGCCGTAGGTCTCGTATGCCACCCGCACGCCGGCCAGTTCGCGGCCGCAGTCGAGCCGCACGGGCTCCGGCAGGTCGAGGTGGCGCGTCTCGACGGTGCCGACCGACTGCGAGGTCATGTCTGGTCCTTGCTGGGAGGGGCGGTGTAGTTTCACGATGTCTGGCAATCCGATAGGAATTGTAGATCGACTTTCGAGGGGGGCTCACGGACATGACGGACGTGGACAACGGGGTCAATGTGCAGGCGTTGCTCGACGCCCGCGAAGTGCTCAAGGGTGCGGCCGAGGCCGCCCAGTTCACCTGGCGCGCCACCTCCAAGTGGGAGAACGGCGTGCACAGCACCACGAAGATACAGAACTTCTATGGGCTCGGTGAGGAGCACCAGCACAAGACCGAGGCGGTCTTCGACGCCGACCACCCGGAGGTGTTCGCCGCGCAGGACCAGGGCATCACCCCGATCGAGTATCTGCTCGTCGGTCTGGCGAGCTGCCTGACGGCCGGCGTGGCGTCGGTCGCCCAGAACCGCGGCATCCAGCTTCGCTCCGTCGAGGCCCAGGTCGAGGGCAACCACGACATCCGCGGCATCCTCGGTGTCGACAGCGACGTCCGCAACGGCTACAACGACATCAAGGTCACCTTCTCGATCGACGCCGACGCGTCGCGCCAGGAGATCGAGGCGCTGGTGGCCCAGTCGCAGAAGCGCTCCGCGGTCTTCGACGCCCTGACCAACCCGACCGACGTCACCGTCGAAGTCGCCTGAAAGGCCGATTGTCATCGAGCACGTCACCACAGTCGTCATCGGCGGGGGGCACGCAGGGCTGACGGCGAGTGCGCTGCTCGGCGAGCGGTCGATCGACCACGTCGTGCTGGAACGCGGCGAGGTAGCCAACTCGTGGCGGCGGGAACGGTGGGACTCACTGCGAACGCTGACCCCCAACTGGATGAACCGCCTGCCGGGGCAAGGCTACGACGGCCCTGACCCGGACGGCTATATGGCGATGGGCGAAGTGGTCGACCTCATCGACCGCTTCGCCCTGGCCACGAAGGCGCCCGTCCGCACCGGCACCGAGGTCACCTCGCTGCGCCGTCTCGGCGACGGTTACGCGGTGACGACCAACGACGGCGAGCTCGGCTGCCGCGCGGTGGTCATCGCCAGCGGTGCCTGCAACCGCCCGAGCGTCCCGGCTCTCGCCGCCGCCGTGCCGGCCTCGGTCGCGCAGTTCACGCCGTTCGACTACCAGGGTCCGGAGAACCTGCCCGACGGTGGTGTGCTGGTCGTGGGCGCCTCGGCGACCGGCGTCCAACTCGCGGCCGAGATCCGCCGGTCCGGCCGGCCCGTCGTGCTCTCGGCCGGGGAGCACGTCCGGCTGCCGCGCCTCTACCGCGGCCGTGACGTGCTGTGGTGGATGGACGCGTCCGGGGTGTGGGACCAGCGCTACGACGAGGTCGACGACCTCACCCGGGCCCGGCGGCTCCCGTCGCCGCAACTCGTCGGCACGCCGGAACGCGCGACGCTCGACCTCGGCACGCTGGCGTCTCTTGGAGTGGAGCTGGTCGGCCGCCTGTCGGCGATCCGCGGCACCGAGGCGTTGTTCTCCGGCGGCCTGCGCAACGTGTTCGCGCTCGCGGACCTGAAGCTGACCCGCCTGCTGGACACGTTCGACGAGTGGGCGATCAGGTCCGGATTCGACGGCCCACCGCCGGAGCGACCGGCGCCGACCCCGGCACCGAAGACGCCGCGGCTGCGGCTCGACCTGGCCGGCGGCGACATCAGCGCGATCGTGTGGGCGACCGGCTTCCGGCCCGACTACGGCTGGCTCGACGTGCCGGTCGTCGACGAGAAGGGCAACCTGCGCCACGACGGCGGCGTGGTGGACAGCCCGGGCCTCTATGCCCTGGGCCTGCCATTGCTGCGGCGCCGCCGGTCGACGTTCATCCACGGCATCGAAGACGACGCCCGCGCGGTGATCGGACACCTCGCGAGCGCGCTCTAGTCCCGGACCGTCTCGAGCGAGATCAGCGTGGTGCCGAGGTCGCGGATCTTCGTCAGGATGCCGTGCAGTTCGGCCTGGTCGGCCAGCGCGCCGCGGAGGGTGGTGGTGCCGTCGTCCTCGCGGACGACGGCCAGGCCACCGAACCAGGCCGACCAGTGCTCGTCGAGATGACCCTCGATCCGCAGCTCGTAGATCACCGCGACCCCGCGAGCACCGCCTGGGTGCGGGCAGCCACGCCGGTGCGCCACAACGCGTACCCGAGGCCGATCAGCGCGATGCCGTTCGGGAAGGCCAGGAACCGATAGAAAGCGTCCGGCAGCACCGAGAGTACGACCGTGACGACTCCCCCGACGGCCAGCAGCACAGCGGCCCAGCGGGCGAGGACCCTGGCCCGATAGAGCGCGATGCCGAAGATCAGGCCCCCGGCCAGATAGCCGAAGCCCTGCACCCGGATGACGGTCTCCAACAGGCCGATGTCGCCTTCCGGGGTGCCGTTGGTCGCCGCCGCCAGCACGTCGTTGACGTAACCGGGATCGGTGTCCGAAAGGGACGGAAGGACGGCGGCCGAGACCAGCGCCGTGCTCAGGATGAGCAGATAGCCGCCGCCGAGCACCAGGAAGCCGATCAGGCCGAGCACGCCGGACTCCTTCACCTGGCGGAGATACATTCCGGCGATGCCGGCCAGCGCCAGGGCGGCCATCAGCACCTTCAGGCAGTTGCGCACGGCCCACTCGGTCGTGCCGACCGAGGTGACGTCGGAGTGTGGGTGGTTGATCTGGACGCCGATGAAGATGAGTCCGGCGAGGACGGCGGCGACGCCGGCCGCCCGGCTCAGTGCGGTGGGGGTGATAGTCATGCCCGCAACCTATGAACGGACCGGCCAGCGGCGCGTCACCACATGATGTGACCCCGCGATGTGACCCCTTAGATGAGCCCCCGCTCGCGGGCCTGGCGCACCGCCGCCGCCCGGGTGGTCACGTCGAGCTTCGTGAAGATCCGCTTGGTGTGGGTACGCAGCGTGTTGACCGTGACGAACAGCTCCCGGGCGATCTCCGGTCCGGTGCGGTCGCTCTCGAGCAGCCGGAGCACCTGGAGTTCGCGGTCGCTCAGCCGGCCACCCGGTGGTTGCCGCGGATCGCCGACGCGCTCCAGAAGGCGCCTGGCCGGCGCGCGGTCGGCGGCGGCGTGCAGCAGGGCCAGCATCGGGGCGCCCTCGTCGAGGTAGAGCCGGACGTGGCTGTCCGGCTCCGGCGTGTCGGCGAAGCTCTGGTCAAACGCGGCGAGCGCGGCCGGTAAGTCGCCGCGGGCCTGGTGGGCCAGGGCCCGCAGCACCCGGATCTCGCGCACGCTGCCGTCCCGCCGGGCCGTCACCGCCGCCGCGAGCAACCGGTCGAGCAGTGCCAGGGCCTCGTCGGCCCGGTGCTGGGCGAGCAGGAGCCGCACGTGCGCCAGGTGCTCGTACTCGTGGAGGTAGTCGAGTTCCTGGGCCCAGCCGCCGGCAGGTTCGGTCAGGTCGCCGCGCCTGATCTGGACTCGGGCCTTCAGCGCGGCGATCGGACGCAGGTCGGGGTAGAAGCCGTGCCGGTAGCGCGCCTCGGCCTGGTCGAGCAGCAGGAGGGCGCCGGGGTGGTCGCCGCGGGCCGCGCGGACCTGGGCCATGACGACGTACCAACGATGCTGGTTCTCGGTGATGGAGGCGCGTTCGCCGAGGATCCGGGCCGACTCGAGGTGGGCCTCGGCGGCGGGCAGGTCGTCGAGTTCGCGGTCGAGTTCGGCCAGGCCGACGTGGAGGTCGGCCGTCGCGCGGGGGTAGGGCGGTCCACCGGCCGTCGCGGTTTCCAACGCCTGCTCGAACAGCCGCCGGGCCCGGCCCGGGCGGCCCGCGGCAACCCACATGTCGGCGAGCGACACCGTGCCGTCGAGCTCGTCGACGAGGTTGCCCGCGGCGTGCAGGCTGCGCATGGCGTCGCCGAAAGTGGACAGTCCCTCATGGACATTCCCGGAGGTCCAGGCGGCCAGGCCGAGGAAGCCGCCGCCGGCACCGCGGATGAGATGGTCGTCGGGGCCGGCCAGGCCCAGGGCGTGCCGGGCATGGCGGACGGTGCCGGCGACGTCGCCGCGGGCCTGCGCCACCGACGCCCGGTAGATCGCGATGGTCGCCGGTGCCGTCCGCAGGTCCTCGGTGTCGGCCCAGGTCGCCGCCAGGTCGGCGTCCTGTGCCCCGGCGGCGAGCGCCGCCTCCGCGTCGTCGAGCCGCGCTTCGACCGCGTCGAGGTCGCCGGTCATCAGCCGCACCCAACCGGAAACGACGCTCAGGACCGGGCTGCGGCGGACCACCGGCTCAGGCAACGACCGTATCCAGGCCAGCAGCAGGCCGTCCTGGCGGCTGCGGCGCACCTCCGGCAGCGCCTCCTCCATCAGAAAAGCGGCCCGGCCGAAGTCGTCGGCGGCGAGCGCGTGCCGGACCGCGTCCGCGACCTGGCCGTGCGCCTCGAACCAGACGCTGGCGCGCGCGTGCAGGCGCGGTACGTCTAGCGGATGCTCCGCGAGCAGCCGCGCCTGGAGCACGTCGGCGAACAGGTGGTGATAGCGATACCAGGAGCGGTCGGTGTCGAGCGGCACGACGAAGAGGTTCCCGCGCTCCAGGTCGGCCAGCATTCCCGCACCACCGCTGCCCGCGGTGACCGCGTCGCAGAGCGGGCCGCTGAGCCGGTCCAGAACGGCGGTGCGGAGCAGGAAGTCGCGGACCGGCGCGGGTTGCCGGGCCAGCACCTCGTCGGCGAGATAGTCGATGACGAACCGGTTGCTGCCGGCGAAGGCCGCGATGAAGCCGGCGACCTCGGCGCGGTCGGCGATCCCGTGCAGGGACAGGGCGGCGAGTTGCAGCCCGGCGATCCAGCCCTCGGTGCGATCCTCCAGCGCGGCCACGTCGGCCGCGGTCAACTCCAGCCCCATGACGCCGTTGAGGAAGTCGCGCGCCTCGGAGGCGGTGAAGCGCAGGTCAGCGGCGCGGACCTCGGTGAGTTGCCCGCGGGTGCGCAACCGGGCGAGCGGCAGCGGTGGATCGGCGCGGGTCGCGATGATCAGGTGCAGCCGGTCCGGAAGGTGGTCGAGCAGGAAGGTGACCGCCTCGTGGACCTCGGCCGCACCGATCGCGTGGTAGTCGTCGAGCACGAGCACCCAGTGCTTGTCGGAGTCGCGGGCACCGGCGTGGACGATGTCATTGACGAGGGGTGTCAGGTCGGCGGTCGGCGGCTCGACATCGAGGCCGGCGCGTTGCATCGCCGCGACCAGGTGGGCCAGGAAGCGGGGCAGGTCGTTGTCGCCGTCGTCGAGGGAAAGCCAGCCGGCCCGCGTGTGCGGGTGCCGTTGCGCCAGGTCGGCGAGCCAGTCGCCGAGCAGGGTGGTCTTGCCGAAACCGGCCGGTGCGGACACGAGGGTCAGCCGGTGGCCCGGGTCGAGCGTGCTGCCCAGCCCCTCGGTCACCCGCGGGCGGGCGACCAGCCGCGCGCGCCGGGCCGGCGCGAACAACTTGGTCGCGAGGACCGGGGTCGACGCCATGACCGGATGATAGAAGGGCCGTCAGCGGCCCGCCCGGCGCCGGAGGCCGGCGGCCAGGGTCACCCCGTCGAACGAGCCGGCGGCGAGGCGGCCCGCGACGGTGCGGTTGACCATGCGGCGGGCCAGGGCTGGGAAGTGGCGGGCGATCGTCAGTTCCAGCCGGCCGCGGCGGGTGGTGGCGAGGTTGGCCGGGGGTCGGCGGGCAGTCGCGGCCCGGACCACCGCGCCGACCACCCCCTCGATCGGCTCGTAGCGGGAGACCCCGTCCAGGGAGAGGCCGGCCGCGGCGGTCGAGTCGTGAATCGGTGAGGCGATCATGCTGGGGTAGACGACGCTGACGCCGATGTGGGTGCCGACCTCCAGGCGGAGGGCGTCGGCGTAGGCGACCAGGGCGCGTTTGCTCACGCCGTAGGCGGCGGCCAGCGGCAGGGCGAGCACCGCCATCCGGCTGGCGATGAAGACAACCCGGCCGCGGGAGGCTTCCAGCGCCGGGAGTGCCGCCGCCGTCGTCGACCAGGCCGCGAGGAGATTGACCTCCAGTTGCCGTCGCACGGTCGCGTCAGGTGGCAGTTCGGCCGGCGCCGGTCCGCCGATGCCGGCGTTGTTGACCAGCAGGTCCAGGCCGCCGAGGCGGTCGATGGCGGCGGCGACGGCGGCCTCGACCTGAGCCTGCTCGGTGAGGTCGCACGCCAGGATCGGCACGGACGGGTCCGCCCGCAGGTCCAGGCCGACCACCTGGGCACCGGCAGCGCGGAAGGTGCTCGACAACGCCCGCCCGATGGTGCCGGCGGCGCCGGTGATGACGATCCGCCGCCCGATCAGACCACTCATTCCGCAACCTTCCCGCGGGCCATCCGGCGCCGGCCCTGGCGCAGTTCGTCGGCGGCGAGCGCGATATAGCCGTCGAAGTCGATCCGCATCGTGGGCCGGCGATCGCTCCACCGCCGCTGCGCCTGCCGAAGCCGCGTCGCCCGGTCGGCGCGCTGCTCGGCCGGCGTCGGAAGGGCGTAGTCACCGGCCAGGTAGGCCGCGACGAGCCGCGCCTGTGCCTCCACAATGGGCAGTGCGGCGCCGGTCGACTGCATCAGGCCCACGAAGAACAGCCCGGGCTCGTCGAGGTGGAAGACGTGGCGGTAGAGCGGCACCTCGTCGCCGAGCGCCGGCGGGTCGAGGAAGGGAATCTCGGCCCGGTAGCCCGTGCACCAGACCACCAGGTCGACCTCGTCGCGGGTGCCGTCGGCGAACTCGACGGTGGCACCGTCGGCGCCGGAGATGGCGCCGCGCACGGCGATCTCGCCGTGGCCGATCCGGGACAACAGCACATCGGACAGTGTCGGGTGGTCCTGGAGGAAGCCGTGCCGCGGCGTGGGAAGGCCGTGGGCGGTGGGATCGCCGGTCGCCAGGCGCAGCATCGTCTGGCTCACCACCTGCCGCAGCCGCCAAGGCAACCGCTTGGCCAGCGCGCCGTTGAGCGTGTCCGACGGGCGGCCGAACAGATATTTGGGCACGATCCAGACGCCGCGGCGCAGCGACAGGATCGTTCGCTCGGCGACCTGTGAGGCGTCCGCGGCGATGTCCATGGCCGAGTTGCCGCCGCCGACAACGAGCACGCGCCGCCCGGCGAGCTGCGCCGGGTCGCGATAGTCGTGGCTGTGCGACTGGGCAGCGGTCAGCGACGGCAGCGGGTCGGGCCAGCGCGGCACGCTGTTGTGCCCGGACGCCACGACGACCGCACGCGCTGGCACCGACACCGGGCCGTCCGGTCCGTCGGCCTCGACCGACCATCCTCCCCCGGGCGCCCGGTGCACCCGCGCGACAACGTGGCGCTGCCTGATCGCGGATCGCAGTCCGAAGTGGTCCGCATAATCGGTCAGATAGCCCAGGATCCGGTCGTGGCTCGGATAGTCGGGCCAGTCGGCGGGCATCGGGAAGTCGGCGAACTGGGTCCGGGTGCGGCTCGTGTTGAGGTGCAGCGTCCGGTAGGCACCAGAGCCCGGACCCTCGAAGACCCACAGCCCGCCCGGCCGGTCGCCGGCGTCGAAGCACACCGCGTCGATCCCCTGGTCGGCGAGCGCCTTCAGGGTGGCCAGGCCGGCCGGCCCGGCACCGATCACCACGACCCCCGGCCGTGCAGCCATTGCTTACCCGATCCGTAGACAATTAACGTCGTCAGTGGATCGTGCTGGCATCAGGCGGGTCCGGTCAATCCTGCGACCCTGCGGAGAGTGCGCATGACCCAGACGCCGGTCGACACCGTGCGGCTGCCGCGCGGCGGGCTGCTCGCCTTCGCCGGCGGCTCGATCGGCATGGGCGTGTGGATCACCGTCCCCGGCCTGCTCCTGCTCTACTTCCTCACCGACGTGCTGGCCGTGGCACCGCTGGTCGCGGGGTTCGCGCTGCTCATACCCAAAGTCGCCGACGTCGTGCTGCACCCCTTCGTCGGGCACTTCTCCGACGCGCAGCGGGCCCGGCGCGGGCACCGGCTCAGCCTGATGCTGGCGGCCTGCTTCCTCCCGGTCGCGTTCGCCGCGCTGTTCGCCGTGCCCGGCGGGCTGCACGGCAGCAGCGCCGCGGTCTGGGTCGCCGCCGTGTTCGTGCTCGGCAACCTGCTCTTCGCGGCCTACCAGGTGCCCTATCTCGCGACGCCGGCCGACCTCGCGATCGGCTATCACGAGCGCACCCGGCTGATGTCGTTCCGGATGGTCGTGCTCACGGTCGGCATCCTGCTCAGCGGCGTGCTCGCGCCGGCCCTGGCGGGCGGCGACGATCCGACCCGCACGGGGTACGTCGTGATGGGCGCAGTGCTCGCGGCGGCCATGCTGGCGGCGATGCTGGTCGGCATCAACGGCGTACGCCGGCTCGGTGCCGTCGCTGGCCTGCCGGCGAACCCGGCGCCACCCCCGTTGCGCGGCGTAAGGGTCCTGCTGGGCTCGCTGCGCGACCCCCAATACCGGCCGCTGGTCACCGCCTACCTGCTCACCGGGACGGCGACACACCTGGTGCTGGCGGCGGCGCCCTACTACGCCACCTACGAGTTGGGCCGCTCCGGGCTGACCACCGTGCTGATCGCCGCGTTCCTGGCGCCCGCGCTGCTGGCCACGCCGGTCTGGCTCGCGGTCGCCCGCCGCATCGGCAAGCAGCGCGGCCTGCTGCTCGCCCAGGCCGTCTTCGCGGCCGGCTGCCTCGTCGTGGCCCTCGGCCACCGGGTGCCGCTCGGCCTGCTGATCGCCGTCGTGGCGGTGCTGGGCGTCGCCTTCGCCGCATTGCAACTCCTGTATTTCGCGATGCTGCCCGACGTGGTGGCCGCCTCGGCCGGCCGCGACATCGCCGACGCCGGCAGCTACACCGGTGTCTGGACGGCCGCCGACTCGGCCGGCGGCGCGATCGGGCCCTACCTCTACGCGGCCTGCCTGGCCATCGGCGGTTTCGTCGGCAGCAGCGGCGACGACGTGCGGCAGTCGGCCTCGGCGCTCGACGCGGTCCGCTACGGCTTCGGCCTGGTCCCGGCGGTGCTGTTGGTGGCGGCGCTGCTCATCCAGCGCCGCTACACCTTGGACAGAACTAGAGCGTGACGGCGATCCCGATCAGTGGCGGCCGCTTGAGGCGCAGCAGGCGCGCGAACCAGTTGCCGGCCCGCGACATCACATACTTTCGCGCAAGCATTGTGCGTGCCGCGGCCGTCTCGGTCTCGTCGAGCAGCCGCGCCGGGCCTTCGGCGGTGGCCGCACCGGGCTTGATCCGCCCGCGGATGTCGCAGACCGTGACCTTCGCCCGGCCGGTGTTGCGGACCCGCTTGACCTTCCAGGCCTTCGCCTCGGAGACCACGTAGAGCTGGTTGCCGTCGACGACATGCCAGACCGGCGTGGACACACCGGTGCCGTCCCGGCGATAGGTTTCAAGGCTGACGTGCTTGCTGCGGCCGATCTCGTCGATCACGCTCATCCCGGCAGCCTAGCGACGCCGGCAAGCCCCGCATTCGTTCCTGTCGACACCTCTGAGAACGCCGTCCTATGATCGAAGTCTGGCCGCCCGGGTGTGGCCGACGGGGGCGGCAATGCTCGGTGCGAACGTGCGCGAACTTCGGCAACGGCTGGGGCTGTCGCAGGAGGATCTGGCGACGAAGGCCGGCGTCGACGCCAAGACGATCCACCGGATCGAAGCAGGTGAGAGCCTTCCCCGCCCGTCGACGTTGCGCCGGCTGGCCGACGCGATGGCGCTCGAGGGCGCCGATCGGGAGCGGTTCTACGCCGCCGGGAGATCGACATCACCGACGGCGCTGGTGCCGGCGCAGCTTCCGCACGACATCTCCGGCTTCAGCAGCCGAGCGGCCGAGTTGGCCCGCCTCGACGACATTCTCGGGAGCGTGCACGACGGCTCGGCACCGACGCCGATCGTGCTGATCTCCGGCACGGCCGGCATCGGGAAGACGGCGCTCGCCGTGCACTGGGCCCACCGTGTCCGCGGCTCCTTCCCAGACGGTCAGCTCTTCGTCAACCTCCAGGCGTTTCATCCCACGGGTGCCGCCCTGACCGCGATCGACGCGCTGCGCGGCTTCCTCGAGGCGCTCGCCGTCCCCGCCGCCCGGATCCCGGTCGATCTGGCCGGACGCGAAGCCCTCTACCGGAGTCGGCTGGCCGGGCGCCGGCTGTTGATCGTGCTCGACAACGCCGGGCACGCCGACCAGGTCCGGCCGCTGCTGCCGGGCGCACCCGGCTGCCTGGTCGTGGTGACCAGCCGCGACCGGCTGCCCGGTCTGGTCGCCGCCGAGGGCGCCCACCCGGTCGACCTCGACCTGCTGCCGCCCGAGGATGCCCGCGAACTGTTGGCCGGGCGGGTTGGCGCGGCTCGGGTGGTCGCGGAGTCCGGCGCCGCCGAGGAGATCGTCTCGGCCTGCGCGGGCCTGCCGCTGGCGCTGGTCGTGGCGGCCGCGCGTGCCGTCACCGAGCCCGACCTGCCGTTGGCCAGCCTGGCCGCGGAGCTGCGCGACGCCCGGTTGGGCCTGGACGCGTTCGCGACCGGCGATCCGGGCACCGACCTGCGCGCCGTGCTGTCCTGGTCCGACCAGACGCTGAGCCGGTCGACGGCCGAGTTGTTCTGGCTGCTCGGCCTGCACGGCGGCCCTGACATCGATCTCGCGAGCACCGCCAGCCTGGCGGCCAGCGGCATCGCCGCGGTCCGGCCCGCGATGCACGAGCTGACCCGGGCTCACCTGCTGGAGGAGCGCTCGCCCGGGCGTTTCACGTTCCATGACCTGCTGCGGGCGTACGCGGCCGACCAGGTGCGCGTCCACAAGCCCGAAGCGGAGCGGGTCGAGGCGCTCGGCCGGGTGCTGCACCACTATCTGCACGCCGCGTACGCCGCCGAACGGCTGCTCTACCCGCAGCGGGACCCCATCGCGCTGGCTCCCGCTGAAGACGGTGTGACGGTGCTACCGGTGGCCGATGCCGACGCGGCGATGGCCTGGTTCGTCGCCGAACATCGGGTGCTGCTGTGGGCCGTCTCGGCCGCACACGACGCGGGGCTCGATCTGCTGGCCTGGCAGCTCGCCTGGTGCCTGACCACCTTCTTCGACCGGCAGGGCCACTGGCATGACTGGGCGGCCACGCAACGCCTGGCACTGAGCGCCGCGGTGCGGCTGGGCGACCGCCCGGCCCAGGCGTTCGCGCACCGCAATCTAGGGCTCGCCCTGGCCTCGCTCGGACGCCACGACGAGGCCGCCGGGTCCCTGAGCACCGCCCTGGTCGGCTACCGCGAGCTCGCCGACGATGTCGGTCAGGCGCACACCCACAACGTGCTGGCCGGGATGCACGGGAGGCAGGGCCGTCATCGGGAGGCGCTGCGCGAGGCACTGCTCGCCAGCGACCTGTTCGGGGCGCGGGGACAGCGCGCCGGGCAGGCCAGAACGCTCAACAACGTCGGCTGGTACCACACCCTGCTCGGCGAATACGAGCAGGCGCTGGCTGCCTGCCGGCGCGCGTTGGCGCTGCACGACCAGATCGGCGACCGCTACGGAGCCGCCAACACCTGGGACAGTCTCGGCCTGATCCACCACCAGGTCGGCGACTACCCGCGAGCGGAAGCCAGCTACGAGACGGCGCTGGGGCTGTGGACCGAGGTCGGTGACCGCTACGGGGAGGCGGACACCCGGAGGCGGCTGGCCGACACCCACCTTGCGAGCGGCGATGTCGCCGGCGCCCGCGCCGCCCTGCGCGAGGCGCTGGCCGTCCTGGAAGACCTGGGCCACCCTGATGCCGGCGAGGTCGACGCGAAGCTCCGCGACCTCGCCGGCACGGTGGATGGTTAGTTGCACGACTCCTGCGTCACGCCGCCGTCGACACTGTAGGCGTAGGCCTCGGTGCAGAACGTCACGTCACTGGTCTGCATGGGGCGGGTGAAGGTCGCCGTCGTGTAGGAGCTGGAACCCGGAACCCACGAGCCCGAGTTGTACGCGATGACGGCGTCCTCGAAGAACCCCGTGTATTCGTTCATCCACCGCTTGTGCAGGTTGCACTGCCAGCTCACGTTGGCGTCCGACCGCCACCCGGCGAAGGAACAGTGGTAGTCCCAGTTCCCGGTGTAGCCGTTGTAGGTGGGCCGGTAGGCCGTTGCCGTTCCGGGCGAGTACGCCGCAGCTGGTCCCGCGAACGACAACGCCGCCGTCAGAGCGGCAGCTGTCGCGAAGATGGGCATTGTCCACCGTCGTCGCATGAGGGGTCCTTTCCGGATCGTGAAGGTATGAATCAGGTCTACGCGGGTACGTCTGCCCATCACCAGGACATTGATCGGTACTTTGATCAGTAGACGGGAGCGCGGGTGTTCGGCGACGTATTGCGCCGGTATCGACGCCAGCTCGGCTTGACGCAGGACGAGCTCGCCACGCTCGCGGGTGTCAATGTGCGCAGCATCGGCAAGCTGGAGGCCGGCCGGATCGCCGCACCGCGGTCGGCGACCGTGCGCCTGCTCGCCGACGCGTTCGGACTATCCGGAGTGGACCGTGAGCGGTTCCACGCCGCCGCGGCACCCACCCCGCTCGCCCGGCCCGCCGCTGCCGGTTTCGTCGGACGCGCCGACGCGCTGCGGCAGCTGACCGCGCTGCTGGAGGCCGGCGGGCCGCGGAGCATGCCGATCGTCGCGATCGCCGGCGCTGCCGGCGTCGGCAAGACCGCGCTCATGCTGCATTGGGCGCACCGCGTGCGGCGCCGCTTCGCCGACGATCAGCTCTACGTGAACCTGCACGGCTCCGGCCCGACCGAGGCGATGAGCGCGGTCGAGGCACTGAGCGGGCTGCTCGGCGCCCTCGGCGTCCCGCCGCACCGGGTTCCCTCCGAGCCGGCGGCACAGACCGCCCTCTACCGCAGCCTGCTGGCCGACCGGCGAATGCTCGTGCTCCTCGACAACGCGCGCGACGCCGAGCAGGTCCGTCCACTGCTGCCCGGCGCATCGGGCTGCATGGCGCTGGTGACCAGCCGAGACCCGCTTCCCGGTCTGGTGGCCGCGGACAGCGCCGAACCGATGACGCTCGAGGGGCTGAGCCGCGCGGAGTCGATCAAGCTGCTCGGCGCAGACCTGGTCGGCGACCCGATCGCGATGGAGCTGATCGTCGAGCGGTGTGCCGGCCTGCCATTGTCTCTGGAGATCGTGGCCGCCGGTCCCCCGGCCGCGCTCGCTGACCTGGCCGGCAGCGGCGGCGCGGTGATCGACTGGGCCTATCGCAGGTTGGGCCCCGACGCGGCCAGGCTGTTCCGGCTGATCGGGACGCACCCGGGCGGCGACCTCACGGCGCCCGTCGCGGCGAGCATGGCCGGGCTTCCGGTCACCCGAACGCGGGCCCTGCTGACGGAACTGACCGACGCACACCTGATGACCGAGTCGGTGGCCGGCCGCTTCACCTGCCACGACCTGCTCCGGGCGTACGCCGCCGGTGTGGACGGCGACGACGACCGGCGGGAGGCGACGCTCCGCCTGATCGACCACTACCTGCACACCGCGTACGCCGCCGCCCGGTTGCTGCAACCGCGCCGCGGCATGATCGCGCTCGACCCGCCCCAACCGGCAACCACGCCGGAGTCGCTCGTCGACGCCGACCAGGCGCTGGCCTGGTTCATCGCCGAACGCGCCGCGCTGCTGGCGGGCGTCAGCCACGCCGCGCGGCAAGGGCTGGACAGCCGCACGTGGCAGCTCGCCTGGACGCTGGAACCGTTCCTCAGCGGTCACGGTTTCTGGCACGACTGGGCGGGCTCGCAGAGCACCGCGCTGGCCGCCGCGCGACGGTCCGGTGACCTGGCCGCACAGGCCCACGCACATCGCTCGATCGGCCGCGCCCTCATGCGGCTGGGCCTCGACCAGGAGGCGCTGCGCCATCTGAACCAGGCGATCGAGCTGTCCCGGCGGTATGGTGACCGCAACGGTCAGGCCCGCACCCATCACACCATCGCCCAACTGCACGATCGGCACGGCGCCCACGACGAGGCGCTCCGGCACAGCGAGCGCGCGCTGCGACTCTACGAGGCCGCCGGCCAACCGCTGGGCCAGGCCCGGTCGCTCAACGCCATCGGCTGGCGCCATGCGCTGCGCGGTCACTACCGGCGGGCCATCGAACACTGCACACAGGCGCTCGGCGTCCTATTGAGCGGCTGAAGGGGGCGAGGATGGACGTCGCGGACCGGATCGGCTGTTGGCTCACCCCGGCCGGCGCGTTCTTCCGGGTGTGGGCGCCGCACGCCGCCGAGGTGTCGGTCGTGCTGCAGGCCGGAGACGGCTGGGACAGCGCCCAGCCGGTGACCACGCAGGCGCTGGCGCCCGACGACGGCTACTGGAGCGCGACGGTCGCCGGCGTCAGTCCCGGCCACCTCTACCGGTTCCGCCTCACGACGGCCGACGGCACGGTGCTGCACCGGCTGGATCCCGCGGCCCGTGACGTGCTCAGCTCGGAGCTCACCAGAGACGATCCGAGCAGTCGCAACGCGTCCGTCGTACAACCGTCTATAAAGGACTTTGAATGGGCGCCCTTCGAGACGCCGCGATTCGAGAACCTGATCATCTACCAGCTACACGTCGGCACCTTCGCCGGCCGCGGTGACGAGCACGGCACCGGGTGGGCGACCTTCGCGCAGGTCGAGAGCAAGTTCGGCTACCTGCGGGAGATGGGCTTCAACTGCGTTCAACCCCTTCCGGTCCAGGAGTACGCGATGGACCGCTCGTGGGGCTACAACCCGGCCAGCTTCTTCGCTCCCGAGTCGTCCTACGGCTCCCCCGCCGACCTGCGCCACTTCGTCGACGCCGCGCACCGGGCCGGGCTCGCGGTCGTCTTCGACGTGGTCTACAACCACTTCGGCGCGAGCGACAACGTCCTCTGGGACTTCGACGGCTACCGCGAGCAGGGCGGCATCTACGTCGAAGGCGGGCAGCAGACACCGTGGGGTCAGGGGCCGGCCTGGTGGAAGCAGGAGGTCCAGGACTACTTCCAGCAGAACGCCCGGATGTATTTCGAGGAATACCGGGCCGACGGGCTCCGGTTCGACGCGACCACCCAGATCAACGGCCAGCACCTGAGCGGCGTCGTCGGCCGCCTGCGCGACGAGTTCCCCGACAAGCACCTCATCGCCGAGCACCTGCCCGACGATCCGTGGATCATCAAGGCGGGCCGGTTCGGCGCGACCTGGTGTGCCGACGCGCATCACGAGGCCCAGCGGGCGCTGGCCGGCCAGGATCCGGTCCGGCGGATCCGCGACATCCTGGGCTGGGACGGCTACGACCACGCGTGGAACCTGGTGAAATACCTGCTCGGCTCGCACGACGACGTGGGCGACCAGCAGGAGGGCCATGCGGAGGGCGGCCCGGAAGACTGGGACCGGCGGCACCGCTACCTGATCGACCAACTCGGCGGCCGCGACGACTGGACGGCGCGGGCCAAGTGCCGGCTGGCCTGGGCGTTGAACGTCACGATGCCGGGCACGCCGATGCTCTTCATGGGCACGGAGTGCCTCCAGGCCGCGCCGCACGTGGCCGACGGCTATTGGCACGACGGCGTCGACGGCCGCGGTGACCACCGCTTCGACTGGACCATTGCCGGCGATCCGCTCGGCACGCAGATGCGCCGGCTCGTGGGCGCCGCCAACGCCGCCCGCTGGGCGAATCCCGCCCTGCGGGCCGATGATCTGGCCGTCACCCACGAAGACCACGACAACCAGGTGCTCGGCTTCGTGCGCGCGAGCGGCGACAACGCCGTCCTGGTCGTCGTCAACCTCGGCGACCGCAGCTTCGGCGACCACGGCTATGGCGTGTCGACCGGCGGCCGCGACGGTCGGTGGACCCAGGTGCTGTGCACCCAGGACGCGGCCTTCGGCGGCTGGGACGGCGCGGGCAACGCCTTCCACGAGCCGTCGACCCAGCCCGACGGCCGGGTCTACGTCAACGTTCCCAAGTGGAGCGTGACCGTTTTCAGATCGGCTTGATCCGGTCCTTGAGGAGGCAGAACACATTGCCCTCGGGATCGGCCAGCACGTGCCACGACTCCGCACCGCTCTGGCCGATGTCGGCCGGGCGCGCACCGAGCGCCAGCAGGCGTTCGAGCTCGGCGGCCTGGTCGCGGTCGGTGGCGTTGACGTCGATGTGCAGCCGGGTTTTTCCTGGCTCCGGCTCGTCGCGGCGGCTGAAGAAGAGGGTCGGCTGCGAACCGCCCCACCCTTCGCGCGGCCCGACCTCCACGTAGCCGTCTCCGCGATCGAGCACGACGAAGTCGAGGACCTCGCACCAGAACCGCGCCAGCAGCTCAGGGTCGCGGCAACCGAGCACGAGCTCACCAATACGACATGCCATGAACGAAATTTACCGTGTTGACCTAGACCTCGCTCTAGCACCTACCGTCGATCGGCATGACGCACCCCACTGCCGCGCAGGTGCTCGCCGGCATCGACCTGTCGGGCCGGACGGCCGTCGTCACCGGTGGCTACTCCGGTGTCGGTCTCGCGACGACCCGCGCGCTGCGCGACGCCGGAGCCCGGGTCGTGGTCCCGGCGCGCCGTCCGGACCTCGCGCGGCAGGCCCTGGCCGATATGCCCGGCGTTGAGGTCGACGAACTGGACCTCGCCGACCTCGCCTCGGTTCGGGCCTTCGCCGAGCGGTTCCGGGACCGCCACCCCGCCCTCGACATCCTGATCGCGAACGCCGGGATCATGGCCTGCGCGCAGACCCGGGTCGGACCGGGTTGGGAGGCCCAGTTCGCGGTCAACCATCTCGGTCACTACGCGCTGGCCAACCTGCTCTGGCCGGTGCTCACCGCCGCCGGAACGGCCCGGGTCGTCGCGGTCGCCTCCGGCCGCAACCCGGACACCGGCATCCGGTGGGACGACGTGCACTTCGCGGACGGATACGACAAATGGGCGGCGTACGCCCAGTCGAAGCTCGCGAACATCCTCTTCGCCCGGCACCTCGACCTGCTCGGCCGGCCGCACGGCGTGAACGCGTTCTCGGTCAACCCCGGCTGGATCCGGACACCCCTGCAACGGCACCTCGCGATCGAGGAGATGGTCGCGGCCGGCTGGATCGACGCGGCCGGGGTGTCGGCTCCGGGCCTGTTCCGGACGGCCGAGCAGGGCGCCGCGACCCAGGTCTGGGCCGCCACCTCCAGCGACCTCGACGGGCACGGCGGCGCCTACTGCGTGGACTGCGCGGTCACCGAGGGCATTCCCACCGACGGCCCGGATGCGGCCCGCCTCTGGGAGCTCTCGGCGAAATTGACCGGCCTCGACCGCATCTAGGCCGCCACACTGGTCGGGTGCTGTTGACGATCTCCGGATCCAGTTGCTCGGGCAAGACCACCGCGGCGCGCGCGTGTGCCGGGCTGCCCGGCCTGGTGGTGCACGACTTCGACGAGATCGGTGTGCCGAGCGATGCGGACCGCGAGTGGCGGCAGCGGAGCATGGAGCACTGGGTGCGGCGGGCGCTGGGCTATCAGGAGTCCGGCCTGGACGTCTTGTTGACCGGGCAGTCGCCGCTCGGTGAGGTGCTGGCCTGCCCGTCGGCGGTCGACCTCGACGGCATCGCGGCCTGCCTGCTCGACGTCGCCGACGACGAACGGCTGCGCCGGCTCGACCGCCGCGACCCGGGCAAGTGGCCGCCCGACCGGACGCGGTCGTTCATCGGCTGGGCGGCGTGGCATCGCGGGCACGCGGCCGACCCCCGGCATGTTCCGGAGGCGATCACCACGGGCGGCTGGCCGGCGATGCGGTGGCAGCGGTGGAGCGGCTGGGCGGGCGATGACCCGCGCTGGATCGTGACGGTGGTCGACACCACCGGGCGGACGGTGCGACAGACGACGGCCGACCTGCGCGGGTGGGTCGCCGGGGCCCGCGCCGGCCGGTTGAGCCTGCCCGGTGGTTGGGCGGTCGAGGTGGACACCTCGACCGCCCAACATCCACCTAGTTGATCTTCTTCCAGGGGCCGTTGGGGTCACCCGGTGCCTGGTTGCGGGTGTACCACTTGGCCTCGTAGCGCTTGCCCTGATAGGTCACCCGATCGCCGGCGTTGTAGATGGTGCTGGCGGCCCAGGCCGCCGGGCTGCCGTCGGCCGGCGGCGGCACGAGCTCCTCCCACGGGCCGTTCGGGTCGCCCGGCTGCTGGTTGCGGGTATACCAGCGGGCCCGCCACTGCCGGCCGTCGTGCGTCACCAGGTCGCCGCCGTTGAAGATCCGTGACGGCGTCCAGATCGTGGCGCCCGCCTCGGTCATGGCCAGTTCCTGCCACGGGCCGGTCGGATCGCCGGGCTTGTTGTTCTGCGCATACCAGGAGGCGACGAAGACCTTGCCCTGGTAGGCCACCCGGTCACCGCTGTTGTAGACCTTCGACGCGACCCACGCCGCCGGCAGGTTGACGGTCACCGTGACCGTCGCGGTGGCCGGATCGAGAACATCGCTTCCGGCGTACGAGGCCGTCAGCGTGTGCGTTCCACCGGCCAGGCCGACCGGCAGGGTGAAGGTCGCCGTCCCGGCGGCCAGGGTCGCCGTGCCGCGGACCAGGTCGCCCTCGCGCAGGGTGACCGTGCCGGCGACGGGGGCCGGTGCGGCGTCGACCTTGACGGTCACCTTCGCCGCCTTGCCCCAGTCGACCGGGGTCGAGGTGGCGGTCATCGTCGCGACGCCCTTGCCGGTGCGGAAGACCGCGGGCTGGGCCACGGCCATGCCGCCGTCGGCGGTCTGCGCCGCCACGATCCAGCCGTACGACGTGCCCGGCCGCAGGCCCGTCCAGTTGACCGTGGCGGTGCCGTTGGCGGTGAGCTCGTCGGTGCCGATCACCCCGGCCGGCACGTACGCGGCGAGCGAGTCGGTGCTGAACGAGGTCTTCCGGGTGGTCAGGTCGACCGGCAGGGTGAGGTTGTCCTCCGAGCCGTTGTAACGCGGCTTCGGCTGGCTGCCGTCCTGGCGGATGTCATATTCGGTGGCGCCGAAGTTGTCGAGCAGCGGCGAGTAGGTGTCGATGTGCATCTCGGCCCGGTCGACGTTGAACTGGAGCAGCCGCAGGAAGCTGGCGCCGAACTGGAGGCGGTCGCTGGCCTTGTGGTCGATCGTGCCGTCGCCGTTGAGGTCGATGTTGCCGGCGGCGTCGACCAGGTTGGGCCAGAGCTCGCCGGCCGCCACGGTGTAGAACTGGTAGTCGGCCAGCAGCTCGACCACGTCGTGCGAGACCGTGACGCCGACCTTCGACTTCAGGTTGGTGCCGACGCCGTGCTCGTGGCCGGCGAGCACCAGGAACACGTTGGAGTTGTTCTCCACCACCAGCTTGTAGAGCGGCGAGCCGTCCGGTGCGGAGAAGCCCGCGTCGCGGCCGTCGGGGTTGCTCGACGGGCGCAGGTAGTCGTGCGAGAGCAGAATGCCGTTGCGGTCCTTGTAGCGCTTGAACACCGAGTCGGCCCACTTGGCCTCGTCGGGCGTGACGCCGTAGGACAGGCCGACCGCGACGAAGTCGAGCCCACCGGCCGAGAACAGCACGTAGTTGTTCTGGTTGTCCTTGCCCGGGGTGACGCTGCCGTCGGCGTTGGTCACCTCGTCCCAGGCGTGGTATTCGGTGCCCGCCGGCCACGCGTCCGCGACCTGGTAGTAGCGGTCGGCGCCGAAGGTCCGGCTGAACCGCGAGTTCGGGCCGGTCTCGGCGCCGAGCTGGTTGTCGTGGTTGCCGGCGATGACCTGGTTGACCACGCCGCGGTCGTCGAGCACCTTCTGGTAGCCCGAGGCGAGCGCGAACTCCTTGTCGACCTGCTCGTTGAGGCCGGGCCGCAGCAGCGAGCCGTCCGCATTCCTGGCCAGCGGGTCGTAGTAGTCGTTCTCGATCACGTCGCCGGTGTGCGCGGTGTAGGCGATCTTCCGGCCGGCCGCGTTGTCCGCGATCCACTGTGTCTGGTCGCGGTAGGCGGCCGCGAAGATGGCCTGCTCCTCGGCGGCCTGCACGTCGGAGGGCTCCTGCTTGCCGTCGAAGTCGTTGTTCGTGCCGCCGGCCGCACCCTCACTCAGATACTGGGTGTCGGTGAAATGGGCGAGCGCGAAGTCGTACGACGAAGGGTCCTCGAAGCGGTCCTTGTCGTTCTGCGCCGAGGAGTCGTGCGGCGACAGGTCGTCGGCGAACGGGTCCTCGCCGGTGACCAGCACGTGCACGGCGCCGCCGTCGCGGTAAGCGTCGGTCAGCAGCGCGGTGAGCACGGTGTTCTGGCCCGAGGTGCCGCGGGCGCTGGTCAGCACGTCCCACTTCTTGCGCGCCGGGTCCCAGACCCGCAGCGCGACGACGCGGGCCGGGTCGATGGTGCCTTCCCAGCGCAGCGTCGGGGTCTTCTGCGCCGCGGTGAGCGGCACGTCGTAGCGCTGGAAAACCACGTCGCGGCTCGACGAGGTGTCGATCGTGCGGCCGTCCAGCGGGCGCAGCGAGTCGAGCTCGACGCCCGGCCCGTGCTGCACGTCCAAGGTGGTCGGCACCGCGGCCGCGATGCCCTGGTAGCCCGCGGACGGTGCGACGACGTCGGCCTTGGTGAAGGTCGCGGTGAGCGGCACGCCGTCTTCGCCGGGCACCTTCGCCGAGAGCGTGGCCGACGGTGCGTTGGTGCCGGTGACGGCCGCGTCGAGACCGGTCGGCACGTCCGGGATGCTGGCGCTGCTGAAGTGCACCTCACGGGCGGCGGTGTTGCCGAGCGTGTCGGTGGCGGTGACGGTCAGCGTGTGCGCGCCGGCCGGCAGGCCGTGACCGATCTGGTCGCCCTGCTTGACCGCCTTGCCGTCGAGCGTGATGGCCGGCGTACCCGCGACGCCGGTCGCGTCCTTGACCCTGATGTCCAGCGCGACCGTCGCGGTCAGCCGCTGGCCCTCGGCGGGCACGCTGCTCTCCACGACCGGCGCCGCGTTGTCGACGGTGAACGTCCGGGTCGCGTTGCGGTCGCCGCTTTTCGCGGTGACCGTGTGCGGCCCGTCGGCGAGCGTGGTGGTGTCGACGTCGGCGCGCAGGCCCTTGGCGGTGCTGTCGACCTCGAAGAGGATCTCCTTGCGCAGCACGCTGTTGTAGGTGCTGCCGCAGGTGCCGTCGCCGATGAACGTGGTGACCTGCGAGCCCGCCGGGTAGGACGAGGATCCGATCGTCACGGTCGTCTGTGCGAGCGACCGGCTCAGCGGCTTCGCGGTGCCACCGGCCGGCAGCAACTCGAAGTCGCGCATCGTGAAGTCGTCGAAGTTGCCGGTCGGGCAGTCCGCCGCGATCGTCGTCGGGTTGATGCCGGCCACGAAGTCGAGCACGTTGACGCCCGGCACGAGCCACTCGTTGGGGAACGACAGCTCGGCGGTCTCCTTCTCCCAGATGCCCATGTTGAGCGGGATGCCGTTGATCAGCACCTGGTTCTGGTAGCCGCCGTCGGTGCCGTTGCCGCCGATGAACAGGCGCAGCTTGGCGTCCTTGCCACTGCCGAGCGTCGCGATCGTGCGGGCGGCCTGCGCGCCCGCGATGGTGAACGCGAACTCGGCGTCCTTGTTGGCGCCGCAGGTGCCGTCGCCGAGCGCGAGCGTGGCGTCGGCGGTCACCGTGCGGGTGCCACCGGTCACATAGGACACGCTGTCGAGCGTCGCCGTCCCGGTGCTGACCGCGAGGCCGACCGTGCTCCGGGTGATCTTGAAGTCGTCGTGGTTGGCGCACAGGGTGGCGCCGCTGCCCGAGTTGTAGTCGCCGGTGACGACCTGGATGAGGTTGTCGCCGGGGCGCAGGTAGCTGTTCGGCAGCTTGATGGAGACCGCTTCGGCCGCCGTGGCGCCATAGTCGCCGCCGAGGTCGACGCGGTTGCCGTTGACCATCAGGTAGTTCTGGTAGCGGGCCTCGATCGAGTTGCCGGCCGCGACGGTGAAGCTGAACGTCGAGATGCCGGAGGCGAGGGTCGCCGCGTTCTGGGCCGGGTCACCGTCGACGGCGATCGCGTCGACGCCGGTGTCACCGTCGAGCGGTGCGGCCGCGATGATCGGCTGGGTCCGCCGGACCAGTGCGCCCTCGACCGGCGTGACCTTGGCGGAGCCGGCGGGCGGGTTGTTCACGGTGACCGGCACGCTGGTCGTGGCGCCGGAGGCGGTGACGGCCTTGACGGTGTGGCTGCCGTTCGACAGCGACCGGGTGTCGAGCTCGAAGCTGAGCCCGGACGTGTTGCCCGGCTCGCCCGACAGCACGAAGGTCAGCGTCTGGGTCAGTCGCGGCGTCGAACTGCCGCAGGTGCCGTCGCCGAAGCTGTAGCTGAACAGGTTGGCCTCGCCGTCGATCACGACGCCGAGCAGGCTCAGGCCGATGTTGCTCAGCGGGAAGTCGTCGAAGTTGGGGCAGCGGCCGCCCTCGCCGTTGGGCAGTTGCTCGTAGCCGACCGCGGCGGTGTTGGTGGTGTCGACCCAGTTGGCGCCGGCCTGCACGGTGATCGTGTTGGCGCCGGACTTCAGCCACTCGCCGGGGAAGTCGAGCACGCCCGAGTTGCCGCCGGGGATGTCGGGGAAGTAGACCTTCTCGGCCTCGGCCGTGTGACCGTTGACGGTGAGGTAGTTGTGGTAGCGGGCCTCGGTGCCGTTGCCACCCATGTCGAACGCGAAGTGCGCGGTGCCGGCGGTGGTGTCCGCGTCGACCTTCTCGTCGTCGACCGTGATCTTCGCGACCGAGTCGTTCTCGGCGCTGGGCTCGGCCTTGACGGTCACGGTGCCGTCGAGCGCCTGGCCGTCACGGAGGTTGAGGGTCGGTGCACCGCCGACGACCGGCGGTGCCTCCGCGGCACCGGCTGGGTTCGGCACGACCGTGCTGGCGGCGACGACCACCAGGGCCAGTGCCAGCGCACGTACTCGGCGCGTCATGAAGGCCTCTCTTTATGCGGTGAGTTGGATCGACGTACCAGCAGGAACACGGCAGCAGCGAGCACCAGCAGCGCGGCGACGACGGCGCCGATCTGGAGGGTGGCGCTGCGGCCGGTGCCCGCGCTCCCGGCGCTGAGCGTCCAGTCGTGCGACGACGCGTCGGAGGTGTAGACCGCGCGGGCCCCGCCGGGACCGGCGGCCAGCGTGCGGTAGGCGGGGTTCAGATCGGTGAGCGTCCGGACGGCCACGGTGGCCACCCCGACCGCCGCCGGGCAGGTGTAGTCGATCGAGGCGCCGGCCCGGGCCAGGTCGTCGGGCGGCGCGACGGTGCCGGTGCACTCCTGCCCGTCGCTGGTGACGGTGACCTGCTTGAGCAGATAGGCCGCGAAGGCCGGCGACGGACCGATCGCGGCCGCGTCGGAGTCCTCGTAGAACACGGCGCCGTCGAGCAGCACCCGGTCCTGCGGCAGCACACCGAGCGCGACGCCGAGCACGGTCAGGTCGTCGAGCCCGCCGACCTTCCAGCGCACCCGCACGACGTCGGGTCGGGCCGGGTCGGCGGCGATCGCCACGGTCTGCGGGTCACCGAACGGATGCGCGCTGGCCGGTGTGGACCCGCCGAACACGGCGGCAGCGCAGGCGAGGGCACACGTCAGGCCGATCAGACGGCCGCGGAGGGGCACGAGGACAGCGCTCCAGCTCGATGGAGTTCGGACAGCGCCTGAGTCTGTGCCAGCGGGGTGAAACTGCGGGGCTCGGAGCAGTGATCAGCAGGAAAGGCCAACGTGAACACTTAGGTGATCATCGTTGGCCTTTCCTCTTTAGACGATCAGTAGATCTCCAGGCAGGGGTCGCCGGTGCGCGTGGGGCGCGGGACCGGTGGGACCTGGTGCAGCTCGACGAGGGCCCACGAGTGGGGGCCGATGCGGTCGTTCGGGCTTTCGTGCCGCTCCTTGACCGTGCCCATCGCGCCGAGGGCCCGCATGCTGATCTCGAACTGGTCCTTCGGGCTGACGTTGCTGAGCTGGCCCTGCAGGTAGAACACCCGCTTGGCATCGCCGATCAGGTCGTAGA
The DNA here is from genome assembly GCF_003387075.1 of Asanoa ferruginea. Classification (NCBI taxonomy): domain Bacteria; kingdom Bacillati; phylum Actinomycetota; class Actinomycetes; order Micromonosporales; family Micromonosporaceae; genus Asanoa; species Asanoa ferruginea. The sequence goes on along the minus strand of NZ_QUMQ01000001.1, from coordinate 5,821,919 downwards.
GCTGCCGCTCCTTGGCGTCGGGCTTGTCCACCTGGCACACCCGCACGTGGTAGACGCCGGTATCGATGCCGAGCAACGGCTTATACCAGGTCGTCACGGCGTTGCCGAAGTAGTAGACGAGCACCTTGTCGCCCGGCTGGATCAGCGGGGCGATGTCGGCCAGCCCGGCCGCCAGGCCGTCCTTGCCGAGCGGGTGGGCGAACTCCTGCGGCACGAGTTCGGCGCCCGGGCGGGCGATCGCCGCGACACCGGTGAGGAGCACGAGCGAGGTCACGGTGGCCACGAGCGCGCGGCGCCGGCGGAACAGCGCGACGCTCGCCCGGACGAGCCCGTCGAGCCCGGCCACGACCAGCAGCACCGCCGGGGCGATCAGATACATCGCGGGGCGCGCCACCACCGGAAAGCCGCGGACGGCGCCGCCGCCGACGCCCGCCAGGAAGACCATGACGAGCAACGCCGACCACAGCCGGTCGCGTCGCCACAGGGCGACCACGCCGACCAGCATGAAGACCAGGACCAGGGCCGGCAGTTGCCAGCTCATCGGGGCCGTGACGAACTTGCCCCACATGAATGGGAACCACCGGAGGAACTCCCCCGGGCCCGCGCCCGCCGGAGCGGTGCCGCCGATGAAGTAATCGGTCTGGTGGGGGTAGAACGAGTACTGGTGGCGGCGGTAGACCAGATACGCCGCGGCGACACCGGCCGGGGCGGAGAGCAGGGCCAGCCAGCCGGCGTCGGCCCGGGCCCGGCGCAGCAGGTGTAGGCCCGCCAGGGCCACGGTGATCGCGGCCACCACGAGGATCGCGCTGAACGAGACGCACACCGCCACGGCGGTGACCGCCACCCAGAGCACGGGCCGCCACCAGCCGCGGATGGCGGCCTGGATTCCGGTCCACCGCAGGGCTTCGTGTGCCCAGGCGGCCAGGACGAGCAGGCACAGCGCGATGCCGGCTTCCCAGGCGTATTGCTTGACCTCGGCGGCGTAGACCCACAGCATCGGCGACAGCACGAGCAGGGCCGCGACCACGACCGCACCGGCCCGGCCGATCGCCCGCCGCGCGATCCAGGTGCCCAGGCAGAACACCGTGAGCGTGCCGAGGTAGGCCGGCACGCGGAGCACCCGGTCGTCGGACCCGATCTGCTCGAGCAGCGTCTTCTCCAGCCAGAGCCAACCGACCGGCGCCACCTGGTCGTAGGTGAGGTGCGCGGTCAGCTGGGTGTAAGAACGAAGCAGGTTGTTGGCAATGCCGGCCTCGTCCTTCCACATCCCCATGCCCGCCCACCACACGCGGGTGACACCGGCGATCCCGGTGCCCAGCAGCAGGGCCAGGAGGATCCGGTAGGACCAGTCGCCGAGGCGAGGGGTGGGGTGGTCGCCCGGCGTCAGATCAGCCGGCTTCTCCCCGGTCACCGTGCTCGTCACCTGGGCAGTATTCAGCCCGGCGCCGCATCTGTCAGTCCGGCCCCCCTTTTCACCTACCGATTGCTGAGGATTCCGCCGATGTTGTCTGGCGCGAAGAACTCGGTCGGCGACGTCACCCCGGAGTTGAGCCGGGCGAATGCGTCCATCGCGTCCTGATTTCCGGCCATGGCGGAGACGAGTTGGATCATCTGCGGGTCCGGTGGTCGCAGCGAAGCGATCTGCAACGTCATCTGGTAGACCGGCATCGCCCGGGCGTCCCGGCCTGTCTGATATCCGGCCAGCGCCTCGGCGTAGGGCGCCGCGCCGGCAAGGGCCGTGTCGAGCGCCCTCGCGCAGGCCTCGGCGTCGAGGAACGCGTCCGTGATGCCCTGGGCGGTGATGAAGTCCCTGCTGTAACCCGCGTCACCGACCAGCGCCCAGCCGGGGCCGTAGGGAGTCCGGAAGTAGTTGGGCACCGACGTGCCGACCAGCCGCTCCTCGCGCTTGGCGGATCGGATCCGCTCGGCGAACGCCGGCGAGGTGTCGAACATGGCCAGCAGGGTGGCCTCGACATCGTTGCGGTGCTCGGCGAGTTCGGCGTGCGGCCAGCCGCCGATCACCAGCGTCAGGCCGTCGTTGGTCGGGCACACCGCCCAGCCGCGGCCGGGCCGGCTGTAGGCCTCGAACGTGTCGGTCGGCAGGCCGCTCCAGTAGGAGTAGTAGCCGACCGTCAGCGGCGCCTGCTCCTCGTAGACGGCCGGCTGCACCGTCTTGGCGACCACCGAGTTGCGACCGTCGGCGCCGACCACCACGCGGGCCCGCTCTTCGACGGCGGCTCCGCTGTCGTCGCGCCCGCGGATCCCGGTCACCCGGCCGTCGGCGACCAGCACCTCTTCGACGGTGAAGCCTTCGCGGACCTCGGCGCCGGCGGCCGCGGCCGCGTCGACCAGGATCTTGTCGAGCAGGGTGCGGCGCGGTGCGTAGGCGTAGGGCGACTCGGCGCTGCCCGGCGCACCGGCCAGCGCGATCGGGCCGAAGTCGAACGAGTAGCGGCCGACCGGCGGGCAGCCGGTGGCCACCACCTGGTCGAGCAACCCCCAGCGGGCCAGGGCGGCCGCGCCCGGCGGGTGGATGACGTGGGTGGACACCGTGTCGCTGGGGAACGTCGCCCGGTCGACCAACAGCACCCGGTGGCCCTGGCGGGCCAGCAACAGCGCGAGCGGCGAGCCCGCACAGCGCGCGCCAACCACGATGACGTCGTACGCATGATCCGCCACCCGATCATGATGGTGTGTTCGTCCGCCGGTGTCGAGGGCGTACGTTCGCATTTGTGACAGAGCAACGGGTACTGGTGATCGGCCTCGATCCGGCCACTATCGACGGCTGGGACCCGGCCCCGGTGCAGGCGGCCATCGCCCGGGGCCGGACGCGGTTCGACGAGCAGGGCATCGAGGCCGACTACTGCCTGGTGACACCCGACGACACGGCCGAGGGTGCGATCGCGGCCGCCTTGACCGGCCGGACGTACGCCTGCGTGGTGATCGGGGGTGGCATCCGCGACCACGAGCCGTTGCTGCCGCTGTTCGAGCGGGTCGTCAACCTGGTGCGGCAACACCAGCCGGACGCGGCGATCGCGTTCAACAGCAGCCCGGACGACTGCGCCGACGCGGCCCGCCGCTGGCTCCGCTAGAAGAGCACCGGGTTGAGCGGACCGTCGGCGACACCGCCGACCGGGCGACTGCCGAGCCACGACGCCAGGTCGGCCTCCTGGTAGCGGTTGATCGGCTGGGCGATCTCGATCGCGGCGTCCATGTAGATGACGGTCATCACCCGGCGCGGCGTTTCGCTGCCGTTGGCCGGCGCGCGGTGGATGGTCCAGCCGGAGTGGAAGCTGACGTCACCGACGGCGAACGGCGCGTCGTCGACCAGGAAGCCCGACGACGTCACGAACTCGTCGAGCCGGGCCTCCGACTCGTCGCTGATCTCCAACTCGCGGCCGTAGCCAGACCGGTGGCTGCCCGCGGCGAACGTCAGCGGGCCGAGTTCGGCCGGGGTGTCCTGCAACGGCACCCAGACGGTGATCGTGCGGTCGGTGGACAGCGGCCAGTAGTGCTGGTCGACGTGCCAGGGCGTGAACCCGCCGCCGGCCTCCTTGTAGAGCGCCTGGTCGTGGTAGAGCCGCACCGACGGCACACCGAGCAACTGGGCGGCGATCCCGGCGAGCCGGCGGGAGAAGACGAACTCGCGCACCTTCTCGCTCTGCTGCCACAGGTTGGTCACCTGGAGGAAGGCCCGGCTGTAGGTGTCGCGTTCGGACTGTGGCAGATGCTGGGTGTTGAGCCGGATGACCTGCTCGGTAATCTCCGGCTCGTAGCGCGCGACCACACCGGCGTCGAGGACGCCGCGCAGCTTGACGTAGCCGTCGGCGGCGTAGCGCTCGACGTCGGACGGGGCCACGGCGTAGGGCCGGTCGAGTTCGGTGGCGGCGGTGGTCATCGAAGCCTCCCATCAGCGGTTGCCGACCAGTGTCGGCGTCGCGGGCTGCGCCGCGCCACGACTGGGGCGGCCGGTGCCGGTACTCTGCCGACCGACCCAGGTCGCATCGCAGAGAAAGGCGGCCGGCAGCGTATGCGTCCGTCCCTGGAACGGATCCCGTCGTCGCCGACACAGTCGTGGCACCTCGGCGTCCGCGCGGAGCCCCGCTTCGGCTTCGACTGGCACTACCACCCGGAGTACGAGCTCACCCTGATCGTGGCCGGCGAAGGCCGCCGGTATGTGGGTGACCGGGTCGCCGACTACGGCCCGGGCGACCTCGTGCTGGTCGGCGGCGACACGCCGCACACCTGGGAGTCGGCGGCGGCCGGCTGGCACGAGGCGGTGACCCTCCAGTTCCAGCACGACGCGTTCTTCGAGCGCCCCGAGTTCCACGGCACGGCCCGGATGCTCGCCGCCGCACGGCACGGGCTGGCTTTCAGCGGCGCGGGCGCCGAGGCCGCGGCCGGCGCGATGGTGGCGATCGCCGGCCTGCGACCCGCCCGGCGCACCCTCGCGCTGCTCGACATCCTGGTGTCGCTGGCCGAGCAGCCCGCCGAGACCCTCGCGACCCGGTCGCTGGTGACCGGGGTCGACGCCACCGCCCGGGGCCGGCTCGACCGGGTGATCGGGATGATCCGCCGCGACTACGCCGACGAGGTCTCGGTCGGCCGGGCCGCCGAGTTGGTCGCGATGACGCCCGACGCGTTCAGCCGGTTCTTCCGGCGGCAGGTCGGCCGCACGTTCACCGACTACGTCAACGACGTGCGGTTGGCCGAGGCGGCGCGGCGGCTGCTCGAGTCGGACGCGGCGGTCAGCGCGATCGCGGTCGCCAGCGGCTATCCCAACCTGTCCCACTTCAACCGCCGGTTCCGCGCCCAGACCGGCATGAGCCCGCGCGAGTATCGCCGGCATTTCCGGCGAGCCCCGACCGAAATGTCGCCTCCTTAGCGTTTGATCGCGATATCAGAGGATTCGGTTCGGTCGATTCGGTGGCTATCCGGCGACCGTGCCGAGCAGGCTCGAAGGTATGGGCTTCGAGGTTGAGCTGCCACCCGACGAAGAGTTCGACGACATCATGCGGGAGCACCTGATCGAGCCGGAGTTTCAGCCGGTGGTCTCCCTCGTCGACCAGCGACCGGTCGGTTACGAGGCGTTCGCCCGCGGGCCCGAGGGTCGGCTGCGCACCCCGGCCGCGCTGTTCGAGGCCGCCGCCGAAGCGGGCCGGTCGGCCGAGTTCGACGAGCTGTGCGCGACGGCGGCGACCGAGGCGTTCCGCGAAGCGGCGATGCCCGGGCTGGCGCTGTTCGTCAACCTCAACCCGGACACCCTCACCAACGAAACCGACGGAGTCGCTCCGGCGTACGCCGAGCTGATGGCCGACAACAACGTCGTCATAGAGATCACCGAGAAGGCCGTCACCCGCCGGCCCGCCGGGTTGCTCGACGCCGTGGGCGACGCCCGCCGCAAGACCGCCCGGATCGCGCTCGACGACATCGGCGTCGACCCGGCCAGCCTGGCCGCGATGCCGCTGATCAACCCCGACGTGATCAAGCTGGACCGGTCGATCATCCAGAGCACCTCACCCGACTCGCACGTGGTCAACGCCGTCCTCGACGACGCGCGCCGGCGCGGTGCGCAGATCGTGGCCGAGGGCGTCGAGCGACCCGAGCACGTCGACGTGGCGCGCTCGCTCGGCGCGACGTACGCGCAGGGTTGGCTGTTCGGCCGGCCGGGACCGCTGCCGCGCGACATCCGCCCGTCGGACCAGCCGCTCGCCCGGGTGGGCCCGCGGCCGGTCGCCCGGGCGACGCCCTACGACGTGCTCGCGCTGATCGAACCGGTGGACCGGACCAGCGCGAGCCAACTCCAAGCGATGTTGGCCGGCATCGAGGAACAGGCGGCGCGCGCCACTGGGCCGGCGATTCTGGTCGTCAACATCGGCGACCTGCGCTTCCTGGCCCCCGACAGCCCGATCACCTACGCGTTCCTGACCAGCCGCGGCATCGAGGTCTTCCTGATCGGCCACGGCGTGCCGTTCAGCCCCGGCGGCCGGGTGCGCGGCATCCCGCTCGCCGCCGACGACCCGCTGCGCGAGGAGCGGACCACCCTGCTGGTCGGCACCCACTACGGCAGCGGCGTCTTCGCCCGGCAGCGCCGGCACCCGACCGGCGACGCCACCTTCGACGCCGGCACCTGCCACGAGTGGGACCGCGTCGTCGAAGCCACGCTCCCACTCGTCAGCAGGGTCAAGAACGAACCGATCGACTAGAAATCGTCGTCGAAGGTGACCGAGCCGGTCACCCCGACCTGATAGGCCGAAACCTTGCGCTCGAAGAAGTTCGACAGCTCCTGCACGTCCTGCAACGCCATGAAGTCGAACGGATTCTTCGCGCCGTAGAGCTCGGGCAGGCCGAGCTGGGCCAGCCGCCGGTCGGCCACGTGCTCGAGATAGGTGCGCATGTCGGTGGCGGACAGGCCGGGCACTCCCCCGCCCAGCAGATCCTCGGCGAACTGCGCCTCGCAGTCGACCGCCTCGGCCAGCATCCGCCGCACCGACGCGGCCATCTCGTCGTCGAAGAGGTCCGGCTCCTCGGCGCGCACGACGTCGACCACGTCGAACGCGAACGCCATGTGCATCGACTCGTCGCGGAACACCCAGTTGGTGCCCGACGCCAGCCCGTGCAGCAACCCGCGTGAGCGCAGGAAATACACGTACGCGAAAGCGCCGTAGAAGAACAGCCCCTCGATGCAGGCGGCGAAGCAGATCAGGTTGAGCAGGAACGCCCGGCGGTCGTCGCGGGTCTTCAGCTCGCGCAACGCGAAGACCGAGTCGATCCACTGGAAACAGAACTCCGCCTTGCGCCGGATCGACGGAATGTTCTCCACCGCGGCGAACGCTTCGAACCGCTCCTGCTCGTCGGGCACATAGGTGTCCAGCAGATTGAGATAAAACTGCACGTGTACGGCTTCTTCGAAGAGCTGCCGCGACAGGTAGAGCCGCCCTTCGGGCGAGTTGACGTGCTGGTAGAGGTTGAGCACCAGGTTGTTGGCCACGATCGTGTCACCGGTCGCGAAGAAGGCGACCAGCCGCGAGACCAGGTGCCGCTCGGCCGGTGACAGCTTGGCCAGGTCGGCGAGGTCGGTGTGCAGGTCGACCTCTTCAACCGTCCAGGTGTTCTTGATGGCGTCCCTGAAGCGGTCGAAGAACGCCGGGTAGCGCATGGGTCGCAGGGTCAGATCCATACCGGGGTCGAGCAGAGTCACTGGCAGGCCTCGCAGCTTTCGGGGTTTTCCAGGGAGCAGGCCAACGCCTCGGCATCGGTGACGACGGTCGGCAGCGTCGTGATCGCCACGGTGGCCTGCTGAATCCGGGTCGCGGGGCGCGACCGGAGGTAATAGGTGGTCTTCAGCCCGGCTTTCCAGGCGTAGAGATACATCGAGGAGAGCTTGCCGATGGTCGGCGCGCTCAGGAACAGGTTGAGCGACTGCGACTGGTCGATGAAGGGCGCCCGGGCGGCGGCCAGGTCGATCAGCGCCCGCTGCGGCAACTCCCACGCGGTGCGGAACAGGTCGCGGACGTCGGCCGGCAGTTCGGCGATGTCCTGCACCGAGCCTTCGGCGCGCTTGATCCGCTCGCGGATCGGTGCGGTCCACAGGCCGAGCGCCTTCAGTTCACGTACCAGATAGGTGTTGATCTGCATGAACTCGCCGGAAATGGTCTCGCGCTTGAAGAGGTTGGACACCTGCGGCTCGATGCACTCGTAGCAGCCGGCGATCGACGCGATGGTGGCCGTCGGCGCGATCGCGACCAGCAGCGAGTTGCGCAAGCCGTTCGCCGCGATCCGCGTTTTCAAGGCCGCCCACCGCTCGGTCTGGGTGGGCGTCGCGCCCCACAGGTCCGGGTGCAGGTCGCCCTGCGCCGCGCGGGTCTCCGCGAAGGCCGGGTGCGCGCCGAACTCCTCGGCCAGGCCGGCGGAGGTCTCCAGCGCGGTCAGCAGGATCTCCTCCTGGATCCGGGTCGACAGCTCCTTGGCCGCGTCGGAGTCGAACGGCAGCCGCCGCGCGAAGAACACGTCCTGCAGGCCCATCAGCCCGAGGCCGACCGGACGCCAGCGCGGGTTCGACGCCGCCGCCTGCGCCGACGGGTAGTAGTTGATGTCGATGACCCGGTCGAGGAACACCACCGCGGTGCGGACCGTGGCGCGCAGCCGCTCCCAGTCGATCCCATCGGCGTCGAGGTGGGCGCCCACGTTGATCGAGCCGAGGTTGCAGACCGCGGTCTCCTCGTCGGAGTTGACCTCGAGGATCTCGGTGCACAGGTTGGACAGGTGGATGCTGTTGCCCGGCGCGCCGGTCTGATTGGACAGCTCGTTCGACCGGTCCTTGAAGGTGATCCAGCCGTTGCCGGTCTGCGCGAGCGTGCGCATCATCCGGCCGTAGAGGTCGCGGGCCTTGACCGTCTTGACGGCCTTCTTCTCGGCGGCCCGGTAGGCGTCGTCGAACGCCTCGCCGAACAGGTCGGGCAGCTCCGGCGCGTCGGATGGGTCGATCAGCGACCAGTCCTCGTCGGCCTCGACGCGGCGCATGAACTCGTCGGGGATCCAGTTGGCGAGGTTGAGGTTGTGCGTACGCCGGGAGTCCTCACCGGTGTTGTCGCGCAGCTCCAGGAACTCCTCGACGTCGGGGTGCCACGGCTCGAGGTAGACGCACGCGGCGCCCTTGCGCCGGCCGCCCTGGTTGACCGCGGCGACGCCGGCGTCGAGGGTCTTCAGGAACGGCACGATCCCGTTGGACTTGCCGTTGGTGCCCCGGATCAGCGCGCCCCGGCCGCGCACCCTGCTCCACGAAATGCCGATCCCGCCGGAAAACTTCGAGAGCTTCGCCACCTGGTGGTAGCGCTCGTAGATGGAGTCGAGCTCGTCGCGCGGCGAGTCGACCAGGAAGCACGACGACATCTGGGTGTGCCGGGTGCCCGAGTTGAACAGTGTCGGCGAGCTGGGCAGGTAGGCCAGGCTCGACATCAGGCGGTAGAACCCGATCGCCTCGGCCGGCGTGGTGGACAGGCCACACGCGACGCGCAGCAGCCAATACTGCGGGGTCTCGACATTGAGGCGGGTCTGCGGGTGGCGGAGCAGATAGCGGTCGGCGACCGTACGCAGGCCGAAGTATTCGAAGCGCTGGTCACCGGCCGGGTCGACGGCGTCGTCCAGCTTGCGCGCGTTGGCGGCGACGAACGCGGCGGTCTCGTCGCCGATCAGCCCCTGGTCAAAGGCGTAGCGGATCGACTGGCTGAAGCTCGCGACACCCTGGCCGCGCACCTCTTTGTCCACATAGGCGGCCAGCAACCGCGCGGCCAGCCGCGAATACTGCGGCTCCTCGCCGATCAGCTCGGCGGCGGTCTGGATCGACAGCTTGTCGAGCTCGGCGGTGGTGGCACCGTCGTAGAGCCCGCTGATCGTCTTGGTCGCCACCCGCATCGGGTCAACCTCGTCGAGGTCGCCCACCCAGCGCTCGACGGCTCTGACGATCTTGTTGACGTCGACCGCTTCCAGATCGCCGTTGCGCTTGCGCACCTGCATCACGTGCCGGCGCTGCTCCGGCACGGCCGTCTTTTCCTGCGTGACCGTCATCGGTCCCCCTCCTCACGCCCAGATGGTCGTCGGACGCGCAGGGAGACGCCGCCGGCCCTGTCCGGGCCAGCCTTCGGCGTCGACCGTCCCACGCGGCCTTCGACCGCCACACGCGGTTGGCGTGCGGCGCGCTGGCAGGTCTTCGGACTCGCGGGCGTCACCGGCGGCGTTGCCGGCGCTTCCTACTGACCGTCGCTTCCCAGGCCCGGGCCCAGTGCTTCGTTGACGGCGGTCGTTCCCACTCACCGCTGCGGGGCAGTCCCGGTTTCACACCGGGTTCCCTGTTGCCTCGACCCTTGCGGGGCGAACCAGCTGCGAGAGACACCATATATGGGTGCCACTGCGAAACACCAACACCAGATGATGTGTCGGCGTGTCGCGGTGGGTCACGTCACCTTCCGTGTCTCCGCCGCCGACGGCTAGCCTTCACAACGCGCACAGGCCCATGTCAGGTCGTGTGTTGGTTGCGAAGGAGGGCGATCGGTGGCACCGCGGATGGGCGTTCGGCTGCGGCGCTTCCGCGAGCAGCGGGCGCTCACCCAGGCCGCGCTCGCGCGGGCGCTCGGTATCTCGGCCAGCTATGTCAACCAGATCGAGTCCGATCAGCGGCCGCTGACCTCCCCGGTGCTGTTGCGGCTGGTTTCGGCGTATGGCGTCGATCCTCGGGAGTTCTCCGCCGAAGCCGCCGACCGGCTCGTGGCGCAACTGCGCGACGTCTTCGGTGACCCTGGCGCCGGCGAGCCGGTCACTCTCGCCGAGGCGCGCGAGCTGACCACCACGATGCCGGCCGTCGCCCGCTTCGTCGTCGAGTTGCACAGCCGCTACCGTCGCGAACTGGCGCGCAGCGAGTCGATCGCCGGGCAGATCTTTTCTGGCGCACCACCGACGGCGTACGAAGAGGTCCGCGATCTGTTCTATGCCAACCGCAACTACTTCGACCTGCTCGACACCGCGGCCGAGGCGCTGTTCGCCCGGGCCGGCCTGACCACGCGCGAGCTGGTCGCCTATCTGGCCGACCGGCACCGGATCGGTGTCGAGGAGTTGCCGGAGGGGGACGGCGCCGAGCTCAAGCGCCGCTTCGACCCGGGGACCCGGACGCTGTCGTTGTCGCCCCTGCTGTCGCCCGGTCAGCGGGCGTTCCAGCTCGCGGCCCACCTGGCCACCATCGAGGCGGCAGACGAGATCGACCGGATCGTCGCGGACGCGGACTTGGTCGACGACGACACCAGGAAGTTGGCCCGGATCGGGCTGTCCAGCTATTTCGCCGGCGCGACGATCCTGCCCTACCAACAGTTCCGGGACGCGGCCGAGGAGCTGCGCTACGACATCGACCTGCTGCGGCGGCGGTTCCGGGTCGGTTTCGAGACCATCGCGCACCGGCTCAGCACGCTGCAACGGCCGCAGGCCCGGGGCGTGCCGTTCTTCTTCGTGCGGGTCGACCGTGCGGGCAACATCTCCAAGCGGCAGTCGGCGACCGACTTCCACTTCTCCAAGGTGGGCGGTTCGTGTCCACTGTGGAATATCTACGCCGCGTTCGCGGAGCCGGGCACGATTCGCGCGCAGCTCGCGGAGATGCCGGACGGGCGGGGATATCTGTGGGTGGCCCGCACGGTGTCCCGGCACACCGGCGGCTACGGTTCGCCCACCCAGGCCTTCGCGATCGGGCTCGGCTGCGACCTGCGGCACGCGTCGCGGCTGGTTTATGCCGACGGTCTCGACCTCAACAACCCCGCCGCCCGAACACCGATCGGGCCCGGTTGCAAGGTCTGCGAACGCCCGGCGTGCCCGCAACGGGCGTTCCCGGCGATCGGAGCGTCGCTGCGTGCAGATCCGGGCCGGTCCCGGTTCGCGCCCTACGCGATGGAGTAACTGGGTAGGTGGCTATGGGACAGGGTGGCCCGGCTTCGTGAAGACCGCGAGGATCTCGTCGGCGGCTGCGGCCGGGGTGAGGCCGCCGTCGCGGACCTTGGCTTCCAGGGCGGGTGCGAGGGTGGCGACGTCGGCGTGGTGGCGCAGTTGGTCGAGCAGTCGCGCCCTTATCGTCGACCACATCCAGGCCACCTGCTGCGCACCTCGGCGCCGGTCGAGGTCGCCGGAAGCGGCCAGCCATTCGTGGTGCCGGCCGACCTGTTCCCACAGCTCGGCGATGCCGTCACCATCGAGGCCGCTGCAGGTGAGCACGGGCGGTTGCCAGGCGTCGTCGGGTTGTCTCAGCAGCCGCAGCGCCGAGGACAGCTCGCGGGCCGCCTTGGCCGCTTCGGTCGCATGTGGACCGTCGGCCTTGTTGACCGCGATGACGTCGGCGAGTTCGAGCACGCCCTTCTTGATGCCCTGGAGCTGGTCGCCGGTGCGGGCGAGCGTGAGCAACAGGAACGTGTCGACCATCTCGGCGACGGTGACCTCGGACTGGCCGACGCCGACCGTCTCGACGATGACCACGTCATAGCCGGCCGCCTCGACGACGACGATCGCCTCGCGGGTGGCGTTGGCGACGCCGCCGAGCGTGCCGGCGGTCGGCGACGGGCGGACGAACGCGGCCTCGTCGACGGCCAGCCGCGCCATCCGGGTCTTGTCGCCGAGGATGCTGCCGCCGCTGCGGGTCGACGAGGGGTCGACGGCGAGCACGGCGACCCGGTGGCCGGCGCCGGTGAGCTGGCTACCGAGCGCGTCGATGAAGGTGGACTTCCCGACGCCGGGCACGCCGCTGACACCGAGCCGCCGCGCGCCACCGGCGTCGGGCATCAGCAGCGTCAGCAGCTCCTGGGCGCGAGCCCGATGGTCCTGCCGCGTCGACTCGACCAGGGTGATCGCCCGAGCGACCGATGCGGTGGCCCCGGCCCGCACGCCGGCGGCCAGCTTCTCCACGTCGACCGCGGGAGCGGTCATGCCCGGGCCCCGCTTCGCGAGGCCCGGCAAGACGGCAAGCGACCGAGCTGACCGCGCTCGCTCCGCTCGCTCACGCCCGGACCCCGCTTCGCGAGCCCCGGCAAGACCGCAAGCGACCGAGCTGACCGCGCTCGCGGCCGCTCATGCGGCCTGCGGGTGGCCGAGGCGGGCGGACATGTCGGCGAGAAGCTCGATCGCGGCGTCGGCGAGGACCGTGCCCGGTGCGTAGATCGCCGCGGCGCCGGCCTCGCGCAGTGCCGGGTAGTCCTGTGGCGGCACGACGCCACCGACAATGATCATGATGTCGGGGCGGTCGAGGGCGGCGAGTTCGTCGCGCAGCGCCGGCACCAGGGTCAGGTGCCCGGCCGCCAGCGAGTTGACGCCGACCACGTGCACGTCGGCCTCCACGGCCTGGCGGGCCACCTCGGCCGGCGTCGAGAACAGCGGGCCCACGTCGACGTCGAAGCCGAGGTCGGCGAACGCGGTCGCGACCACCTTCTGGCCGCGGTCGTGGCCGTCCTGGCCCATCTTGGCGACCAGGATGCGCGGCTGGCGGCCCTCGGCCTCGGCGAAGGCCGCCGCGGCCGCCCGAGCTTTCTCGATGTTGGACACCTCGCCGGCCTCCTGCCGGTAGACGCCGGAGATGGTGCGGATCCGCGCGGTGTGCCGCCCGTACACCGTTTCCAGCGCATCGGAGATCTCGCCGACGGTCGCCTTGGCGCGGGCGGCGTCGATGGCCAGCGCGAGCAGGTTCTGTTCCAGGCCGGGCCCGCGCGTGCCCTCGACGGCCGCCGCCGCGCCGCGGGTCAAAGCCTCCAGCGCGGCCCGGCAGGCGTCGTCGTCGCGTTCGGCGCGCAGCCGGCGCAGCTTCTCGATCTGGCTGGCCCGGACCGCCCGGTTGTCGACCTTGAGCACCTCGATCGGCTCGTCGCTGTCGACGCGGTATTTGTTGACGCCGATCACCGGCTGCCGGCCGGAGTCGATCCGCGCCTGGGTGCGGGCGGCGGCCTCCTCGACGCGCAGCTTCGGGATGCCCTCGTCGATCGCGCGGGCCATCCCGCCGGCGGCTTCGACCTCGGAGATGTGCTCCCAGGCGCGGGCCGCCAGGTCGTGGGTCAACCGTTCGACGTAGTAGCTGCCGCCCCACGGGTCGATCGCCCGGGTCGTGCCGGACTCCTGCTGCAACAGCAACTGGGTGTTGCGGGCGATCCGCGCGGAGAAGTCGGTCGGCAGGGCCAGCGCCTCGTCGAGCGCGTTGGTGTGCAGCGACTGGGTGTGGCCCTGGGTGGCGGCCATCGCCTCGACGCAGGTGCGCATCACGTTGTTGAACACGTCCTGCGCGGTCAACGACCAACCGGACGTCTGGCAGTGCGTACGCAGGCTGAGCGATTTGGGGTTGCTGGGGTTGAACTCCTTGACCAGTTTGGCCCACAGCAGCCGCCCGGCGCGGAGCTTGGCGACCTCCATGAAGAAGTTCATGCCGATCGCCCAGAAGAACGAGAGCCGCGGTGCGAACGCGTCGACGTCGAGGCCCGCGTCACGCCCGGCGCGCAGGTATTCGACGCCGTCGGCCAGCGTGTAGGCCAGTTCCAGGTCGGCGGTCGCACCGGCCTCCTGGATGTGGTAGCCGGAGATCGAGATGGAGTTGAACCGCGGCATCCGCTGCGAGGTGTAAGCGAAGATGTCGGAGATGATCCGCATCGACGGCGCCGGTGGATAGATGTAGGTGTTGCGGACCATGAACTCTTTGAGGATGTCGTTCTGGATGGTCCCGGAAAGCTGCTCCGGCGCGACGCCCTGCTCCTCGGCGGCGACGACGTAGAGCGCCAGCACCGGCAGCACGGCCCCGTTCATCGTCATCGACACGCTCATCCTGTCGAGCGGGATGCCGTCGAAGAGCTGCCGCATGTCATAGATGGAGTCGATCGCGACCCCGGCCATGCCGACGTCACCGGCGACCCGCGGATGGTCGGAGTCGTAGCCGCGGTGCGTGGGCAGATCGAAGGCGACCGAGAGCCCCTTCTGCCCGGCGGCGAGGTTGCGCCGGTAGAACGCGTTGGACTCCTCCGCGGTCGAGAATCCCGCGTACTGCCGGATCGTCCAGGGCTGGGTCACATACATGGTCGGATAAGGGCCGCGGAGGTACGGCGCTACGCCCGGCATCGTGTCGAGGAAATCCAGGCCCGCCAGATCTTCCGGCGTGTAGAGCGTCTTGACCGGGATGGTCTCGGGTGTCGCCCAGACCAGCTCGCTCGGGTCGTGGCCGGTCTCCTGCTTGAACGCGGCCGCCCAATCGGCGGGGTCGACCGCGGGGTCGCCTTCGAGGCGGAGGGCGGAGAAGTCGGGGATCACTGTGACACCTCGAGGTCGTGCAGAACGGATCGGATCACAGCGGCCGCGTCGCATCCGGCGTAGAGGTAACCGTCGACGCCGGGGATGTCGGCGGGCTTGCCGGCCAGCCAGATCGTTCGCACACCGGCCGCGCGCAGGGCTTGCACAACATCGACAACCGATTCGGCGTACGCCTTGTCAGAGCCGCAAATGCAAGCGACCCGGCCGCTGAAGTTGTCGCTCGCGCGGACGGTTTCGATCCCGCCGGCGGCGAAGAGGTTGGCGGCGAAGCCCGCCCGGGCGCTGTGCTGCGCGACCGGCCCGATCGTGGCCAGCAGGACGCGTGCCCCGTCAGCCCGGGCCCGCAGCTCCTCAAACGGCTCGGCGTAATGGTGCCGGGGTAACCCGCCGCTCGGCTCCGGCGGCCGGGGCGCTCGGGTCGGTAGCTGCTCGCCCAGGTTGGGGAACTCGCTGACGCCGGTGATCGGATCGCGCCGGTGCGCGAGGTTGGCGGCGCGGCGCTGCCAGGTGGCGTCGAGCTGGGCGGCGACCAACCCGGCGTCGAGGGCGGCGGTGATGCCACCGGCGCGTTCCAGCTCGGTGAACCAGTCCCAGGCCCGCTCGGCCAGGGCGTCGGTGAGCGACTCGACATACCAGGAGCCGCCGGCCGGATCGACGACCCGGCCCAGGCTGGCCTCTTCGAGCAGCAGCGACTGGGTGTTGCGGGCCATCCGCCGGGCGAGCCGGTCGGGCCGGCCCAGCCGGTGGTCGAACGGCAGGATCGTCACGGCCTGGGCGCCGCCGACACTCGCGGCGAACCCGGCCAGCGTCGTGCGGAGCAGATTGACCCAGGGGTCCCGCCCGGTCATCATCGCCGCGGACGTGACCGCGTGCTGGCGCTGTGCGCCGGCTTCGGGCAGTCCACAGGCCTCGGCGACCCGGGCCCACAGCCGGCGGGCGGCCCGCAGCTTGGCGATCCCGAGGAACTGGTCGGCGTTGACGGCATAGCGGAACTCGAGCTGGTTGAACGCGTCGGCGAGATCGAGGCCCGCGTCGGTGAAGGCCCGCAGGTAGGCGACGCCGGTCGCCACGGCGCAGCCAAGCTCCTGCGCGTCGCTGCCACCGGCGTCGTGATAGACGGTCGCGTCGACGGTGACCGCCCGCACCCGCGGTGTGGCCGCGGCACATCGGGCAGCCCAACGCGCGGCGAGCGCCAGGTCGGCCGTCAGGTTGGCGCCTGCGCCATTGCCGTTGCCAGCGCCGCTGTCGCCAGCGTTGCCGTCGCTGTCTTCGTGAGCGGCAGGGCCGCTATCGCCGCCGTCGCGGGCAGTAGGCCCCATGCCGCCGCCGCAGCGGCCGCCGGTGCGGGCTCGCCAGCCGATCGGGTCCGCGCCGAGGTTGCCCGAGACCTGGTCGAGGGCGACGCCGCTCGACTCGACGAGGTGCCACCAGGCGTCGGCGGCCGGGCCGAACTCGGCGCCCGCGTCGAGCACGACGCCGGCGAGGTCGAGATAGACGCCCCGCAGCGCGGCGGCGAGGCCGGCCGCGGGCATGCCCGAGCCGCCGACCCGCAGCCAGACGGAGGTGGCGCCGTTTTCCAGGTCGTCGAGCACCGCCGCGTTGGTGGCCTCGGGGTCGGGGTCGTCGTGCCGTTGCCGGATGTCCCAGCCGCCCACGACCGGGCCGGCGGCGCTGGCGCCCCGGGTGAACGGGGCCAGACCCGGCGCACCCACCGCGGCCGGGCGGGCCGGCCTGGTGTGCAGCGGGGGCACCTCGATGCCGTCGTAGGTCGTGGTGGCCAGCAGGTGGTCGACCTCGCCCGCGGCGGTGTCGTCGCCGGCCAGGCCGAGCTTGCGTGCGACGCCGAGGGCGAGCGCCTGCCACTGGGCGTGCGTCGCGGCCGGGAAGTCGGCCGCCAGCGGCAGCTCGTCGGTGGGGGACGTCATGATCGGTTGAACGCTGCCGGCATGGCTGAAGACACGCCCTCCTGGTCGGTGCGGCTCACCTTTACAAACTGCACTCGGCGCGGGCGGGTTTCAAGTCGAGCGGATGTGGATTTTGCCGCTCCGCCCGGCCCACGGTTGCGAAGGTTGTTACAGCCGCCACAACTCCTCAGACAAGCTGAGGATTTCGCGCTATCGTGGCCAACCGTGACAGCGACGGTCCAACGCCGGCCCCTGGCGGCACAGACCGCGGAGCTTCTGCTGGGGCGCATCCGCGACGGCGAGTGGTCGCTCGGGCACAAGCTGCCGAGCGAGACCACCCTCGCGGCCCAGCTCGGCGTCGGCCGGTCGACCGTGCGGGAGGCCATCCGGGAGCTCGCCGGCAAGGGCGTGCTGGATCCTCGCCAGGGCGCCGGCGTGTTCGTCACCTCGCTCGACGTCGCCGAAGACTGGGACGTCGTGCTCCGCCGGGCCTCCATCGTCTCGGTCATCGAAGCCCGGATCGGGATCGAGGCGGAGGCGGCCGGGCTCGCGGCCGACCGGCGTACGCCGGCGGACCTGCGCGCCATCCGCCGCGCGCTCGCGAACAGGATCACCGACGGGCAGACCCGCGAGGAACATGTCGACGCCGACATGGCGCTGCACCGGCTGGTGGTGGTCGCCGCGCACAACCCCGTACTCACGGAATTGTTCGATGGTTTTGTTCCTCGGGTGCGCACGGCGATGGTCGACCTGTTGCGGATCCGCCCGCTCGCCGCGCCGGAGGCCGACCACGCCGCCCACGCGGCGCTGGTGCAGGCGATCGCCGATCGCGACCCCCGCGCAGCCGCCGAGCGCAGCCGGGCCCACCTGACGGCGTTGAAGGGGGCGTTCGCCTGATGGCCGTGACCCAGACCCGCCCACAACCGGTCATCGAGCTGTCGGATGCGACATTTCGCCGTGCGGGCAAGGAGATCCTTCAGCAGGTCACCTTCACCGTGCGCGCCGGTGAGCATTGGGCCCTGCTCGGGCCCAACGGAGCGGGCAAGAGCACGATCCTCGGCCTCTGCGGTGCCCTCACCCACCCGACGACCGGTGCCGTCCACGTCCTCGGCAGCCGACTCGGGCGGGTCGAGCTCCAGGCATTGCGCCGGACGATCGGCCACGTCAACCCGCGGCACCCGCTGCGGTCGCCGCTGCGCGCCCGCGACGTCGTGTTGACCGGGCTGACCGGATCGGTCGAGCTGCCGCCGCGCTGGCAACCCAGCGGCGACGACCTCGACCAGGCCGACGCGCTGCTCGACACGCTCGGGCTGGCCGGCATGGCCGACGAGCTCTGGCCGACCCTGTCGCAGGGCGAGCGCGGGCGCCTGCTGATCGCCCGTGCCCTCATCAGCCGACCGCGCCTGTTGCTGCTCGACGAACCGTCGACGGGGCTCGACGTCGCGGCCCGGGAGCAGCTCCTCGAGACCATCGACCTGCTCGACGAGACCCATCCGGATACCGCGTCGATCGTGGTCACCCACCACCTCGAGGAGCTGCCCGCGACGACCACGCACGCGCTGCTGCTGCGGGCCGGGCGGGTCGTCGCCGCCGGTCCGGCCCGCGCGGTGCTCACCACCGCCAACGTGTCCGCGGCGTTCGACCACCCCATCGAGGTCGGGCACCGCGACGGCCGCTGGACCGCACAAGCGGCGAGGAAGCGAACGGCCTAGCAAGATCGACATCGCCTCTTCTGGCAATCGCGCCCCGCTGTTCATCGGCCCGTGCATCGCGGGCCCTTAGCGTCAGGGCGTCTTGGAGGGGTTCATGGTTATCGAGCAACGTCCGCGGCGATCACGGCGCAAGGGACTGCGTCTCGTTCTCGTCGGCTGTCTTCTCGTGGGCGGGATCGGCGTCATCTACCCGCTGCATTGGTTGTTGAATCCGTGGTCCGCGCCGGGGAGACCCGACCTGGTCGGTTACTGGCAGGGCGAGGTCACCTACGGTTCGGCGGACACGCGGACGATGGTTCTGCACCTGACCGACCAGGTCGGCGGCGGCGATGAAGGCCCCGAAATCGACGGCGGCGCCAAGGTGTGCGCCGGCGGGCAGAGCCAGGCCTACGAGATCTACGGCGACGCCACGAACTACCGGGGCACCCGCTTCTCGTTGCACGCCCGGCGTTCCGGTGACGCGGCCGGCCTCTACCTGGGCCAGCTCGTGGGCACCTGGGACGGGCGGGACGGCCTCACCGTGTCCACCGAGCTGATCCGGATCGATTCGGGGGGCGTTTCCCACTCGACCACCTCGACCGATACGCGGACGGGCATCACCACCTCGGACACCCCGACCATCCGCTTCGAGCTGCGCCGGGCCGCCAAGGCCGACTACGCCACGGCGTGCCGTTAGGGCCTGTCTCGTGGATCGAGGCAGCGCGCTAGGAGGCCTGGCGGATGGGCAGGTCGGCCAGCCAGATGTCGGCCAGGTCGCTGAGCGGGAGGTCAAGGGCCTGGCTGAGGCAGACCACCGTGCCGAACGCGGGTGCCGGCAGGCGGCCCGCCTCGATCTTGCGTAGCGTCTCGGGGGAAATTCCGGCCGCCAGGGCCACCTCGACGAGGCTGCGACCTGCCCGCGCCGCCCGGAGGGCGGCTCCGACGCGCTGGCCCGCTGCGATCTGTTCGGGGGTGAGTGGTTGGCGAACCATGCCAGCAGGATATCCCTCCTGATGGGCCTCGAACTGCCGTGGTATAAAAATACCAGGTAGGAGAGGGAGGCTGTCGTGATCGAGCTCAAGTCCGCCGAGGAGATCGCCCGGATGGCGGTGACCGGCCAGTTCGTCGGCGAGCTGCTCGCCGAGCTGCGCGGTGTCGCCGCGGTCGGCGTCAACCTGATGGACATCGAGCACCACGCCCGCCGGCGGATCAAGGAGCGCGGCGCCGAGTCCTGCTACTGGGACTACGCACCGTCGTTCGGCCGCGGCCCGTTCCGCAACGTGCTGTGCCTGTCGGTCAACGACGCGGTGCTGCACGGCCTGCCGCACGACTATGTGCTGCGCGACGGTGACCTGCTCAGCATCGACATGGCGGCGAGCATCGACGGCTGGGCCGCCGACTCCGCGCTCTCCGTCATCGTCGGCTCTCCCGACCCGGCCGACCTGAAGCTGATCGAGGCCACCGAGGTCGCGCTGGCGGCCGGCATCGCCGCCGTGCAGCCCGGCGGCCGGCTCGGCGACGTCTCCGCCGCGATCGGCAAGGTCGCACACTCCTACGGCTACAGCGTCAACGCCGAGTTCGGCGGCCACGGCATCGGTCGCACCATGCACGAGGCACCGCACGTCTCCAACGACGGCCGCCCCGGCCGCGGCATCAAGCTCGAGCCCGGCCTCACCATCGCCATCGAGCCCTGGCTCTGCGCCTCCACCGACAAGATCAGGTATGACAAGGACGGCTGGACGATCCGCTCCGCGGACGGCTCCCGCACCGCACACTCCG
Source organism: Asanoa ferruginea (assembly GCF_003387075.1). Taxonomy (NCBI): domain Bacteria; kingdom Bacillati; phylum Actinomycetota; class Actinomycetes; order Micromonosporales; family Micromonosporaceae; genus Asanoa; species Asanoa ferruginea. The sequence goes on along the minus strand of NZ_QUMQ01000001.1, from coordinate 5,801,740 downwards.
AGCACACCGTCGCCGTCATGGCCGACGGCCACCAGGTCTTGACCCGCCGCCCCACGCACAGCACCACCTCGGCCGACCCCAACCACGAGGCCCGCCACGGCGAGTGACGGGCTCAGCCGTCGGTGCCCGTTCGCCGCGCGCGGCGCAGGCCGGTCACGTGTCGGGTGACGGCGAGCGCGGTCGGATGGTCGCCGAGCTGGGTGTAGATCTCGCGTGCCTCGGTGAGCGCCGCCCGGGCGGCCTGCTGGTCACTCGACGCGAACGCCAGCCCGAGACTCACCAGCGCTGACGCGAGGAAGGACAACCAGCCCCGCTTGCGCCACATCGCCACGGACTCGACGAGATAGGGCACCGCGCTCGCGGGCCGGCCCTCCGCGACGCTGATCTCGCCAAGGATCGAGAGCGCGTCGGCGACGTGGTGGCGCATGTTGTAGTGCCGGCCCCACGCCAGCGCGGCCTCCGCGGCGGCGCGGGCCGACGGGTCACCGCGCCGCAGGTCGAGGCGGGCCAGCGCGAGCATGGTGAGCACCTCGGCATAGCGGTCGCCGCAGCCGCGGGAGATCGCCAGCGCGGCGTCGAGCAGGCGTTGGCTGACGTCGGTGTTGCCGATCTGGCAGTGTGCGATGCCGAGGAACTGGAGGACGGTGGCCTCGTGGCGCGGGTTGCCCAGCTCGCGGCTGGCGACCAGGGCCTGATCGAGTTTCCCGACGGCCTCGGCGATCTGCCCGGTCTCCGCGGCGGCGAGGGCGAGCGCGACGAGAGCGCGTGCCTGCCCGCCCAGATGGCCGGTCGAGGTCGCGAGCCGCAGCGATTCGGTGCCCGCGGCCCTGGCCTGGTCATAGCCGCCTTTCGCGGTGTGTGCCCAGGAGCAGAGCACCAGCGCGTCGGCCACGCCCCGCTCCTCGCCGACCGCCGCGAACGTGTCGCGCAGCCGGGTGGCGTCGGCCAGCAGCGCGGCCATCGCGTCGGCGTCTTGCTCCGGGTTGTTCCAGGTGCGCACCTCGATCAGGCCGCGCAGCATCGTGGCCTGCCCGCGCAGGTTGCCCGTGTCCTCGCACAGTCGCAGCACCCGCGAGTTGGTCTCCGACCATTCGGCATACATGCCGCGGAGGTCGAAATAGCGTTCCAGGCAGCCGGCCAGCTCGTAGGCCAGCTCGTCGAGGCCGAGCGCGCACGCCTGGCTGACCGCCCGCATCAACGCCGCGCATTCGGCGTCGAACCAGGCCACCGGGTCCACATCGGAGACATCGGCGGGGTCGACCCGCAGGCGTGCCGCCGCGCCGCGGATCGGCGCGTAGCACGGCCCCGGCGTCTGGTCGGACATCACCTCCGCCATGCCCAACCAGGCTCCCAGGGCACGGCTCACCGAGGTGATCCGCTCCTCGGGTAGCTCCTCCGCCTCGGCCCGCTCACGCGCGTAGAGCCGGACCAGGTCGTGGAAGCGGTAGCGGTATTGACCGGGAGCGGTGGCCGGCGTGACCGCGAGCAGGTGCGCGTCGACCAGGGCCTCCAGCGCGGCGACGCCGTCGTCCAGCGAGCTGTCGAGCACCGCCGCGGCCACCCACCCGGCGAAATCGGGGACGTCGAGGGTGCCCAGCAGCCGGAACAGCCGCGCCACCTCCCCGCCGAGCGCGCGGTAGCTCGACGCGATCGACGCGCGGACGCCGAGATCACCGGTGACCAGCCCGTTGAGCCGCTGACGTTCGTCGGTGAGCACCCGGACGAGATGGTCGAGACTCCACTGTGGGCGGGCCGCCAGCCGGGCACCCGCGATGCGCACGGCGAGGGGCAGCCGGCCACACAGCCGCACGATCACCGCCGCGTCGCCGGCCTCCTTCGCCACCCGCCGACGTCGACGATCTGGGCCAGCAGGTGGACCGCCTCCTCGGGTGCGAGGACGTCGAGGTCGACCCAGCGGGCACCCTCGACGCCGGTGAGGCGGACCCGGCTCGTCACCACCACCGCGCAGCCCGGCGTGCCGGGTAGCAGGAGCCGGATCTGCTCCTCGGACGCGGCGTTGTCGAGCACGATCAGCACCCGGCGGCCGTTGAGGCGACTGCGGAACAGCTCGGCGCGCTCGACGGTGTCGTCGGGCACCGCCTGGCTGTCGAGGCCGGTCGCGCGCAGGAACCGGCCGAGCACGTCGCCCGGGTCCAAAGCGGACGGTTCGGCGCCGCGCAGGTTGACGTAAAGCTGACCGTCGGGATAGGACGATGCCGCGGCGTGTGCCGCGCGCACGGCGAGCACCGTCTTGCCCACTCCCCCCATCCCCGAGATGGCGACGACCCGCAGGGCGCCACGGGCCCTCGTCAGCAGCGTCTCCAGCGTCTCGGCCTCGGCGTAGCGGCCGGTGAAGTCGGGAATGTCGGGCGGCAACTGGTTGGGCACCGTCCACCGGGTCAGCGCATCGAGCCCACCCGACGGTGCCGGCGCGCGCCGGGTCGGTGCGGGGGCGCCGAGCGCGGCGTCACCCCGCAGGATCCGTTGCTCGAGCTCGACGATCACCGGATCGGGATCGAGCCCCTGCTGGTCGGCGAGCCGGCGGCGCAGGTCGCGCGCCACGGCCAGGGCGTCGGCGCGCCGGCCGCAGCGGTGCAATGCCAGCATGAGCTGCCCGTGCAGCCGTTCCCGCAACGGCGCGTGCTCGGCGACCCTGGTCAGGTCGGCCACCACGTCGGCATGGTGACCGAGGGCCAGCTCGGCCTCGGCCAACCGCTCGTAGGTGGACAGGTGCTGCTCTTCGAGGCGGGCCTGGGCACCCTCGACGAACGCGGCGGTGGCGCCGGTCAGCGGCGTGCCCGACCACAGGGCCAGCGCTGACCGCAGGAGCCGCACGCGCTCCTCGTGGTCGTCGCCGTGCCGCGCGGCCTCGACCAGCGCGGTGAACTCGGCGTAGTCGGACTGGCCGACCTCGGTGTGCAGTGCGTAGCCGCCAGGCCGGCTGACCAACGCGTCGGGAGCGCCGGAGGCCCGGAACGCCCGCCGGATCGCCGAGACGTCGGCCTGCACCTGCGCCCGGGCACTGGCCGGAGCGGCGCCGCCCCAGAGCGCGTCGCTGAGCCGGTCGGAGGAGATCGTCTGGTCGGCGTGGAGCACGAGATAGCCCAGCAGCGCACGGCTGCGTGGCCGGTCGATGGGGACGGGACGATCGCGGATGGCCACCTCGATGGCGCCGAGGATGCGGTAGCGCATGCCGTCTCCCAAATGGGCAAACGACCGAGAGAGATCGATCGGGATGAGCATAGCGAACGCATAGCGGCCGTAGTGCCCCCGGCGTCGAGGCTGATTCACAGCAATCCATGGACACAGGAGGAGACATGTCCAGAACCCGCCGATTGGTCGCTGTCCTCGCCATGCTCGTGGCCGCGATGTCCTCCACCCTCGTCGTCGCCAGCCCGGCCCTGGCCGCCAGCTGCTGGGCCGACTCGTGCAACTACCTCGACCCGCAGACCAACGGGTGCAGCTCCGACGCGGGCAACATCCAGGCCATCGATCCCGAGGGCTGGTATGACGTCGAGCTGCGCTACTCCCCCAGCTGCTACGCGGCGTGGGCGCGGGCCAAGAGCCGGTTGGGTGGCGGCGGCGGTCCCCGCTACCACTACCTGAAGCTCCAGGTCTGGAGCGCGGCGTCGGGCGGCACCCTGCTGCGGGTGGAGACCCGGCACATCGACGAGCTGCCGCCCGCCGGCCAGAGCGTCTGGACGGCCATGCACAGCTACGGCAACTACGTGCAGGCGTGCATCAAGGACGCCAACGACTTCGGCTGGTGCACCGGCCGGTTCTAGAACCCCGCGTCAGTGATCCAAGGAGGAGACATGTCCAGAACCCGACGACTGGTCGCTGTCCTCGCGATGCTCGTGGCCGGCATATCCGGGACGCTCGTGGTCGCGACCCCGGCCATGGCCGCCAGCTGCTACGGCACCTCGTGCAACTACCTCGACCCGCAGACCAACGGATGCAACGCCGACGCCCGCACGCTCCAGGCGATCAATCCCGAAAGCCCGTACACCGTCGAATTGCGCTATTCGCCAACCTGCTTCGCGGCGTGGGCGCGGGTGACCGGCGGCCTGACCGGCTACCCGCAGTATCACTACCTCAAGCTCCAGGCGTGGAGCGCGGCCAGCGGCGGGACCCTGCTGCGGGTGGAGACCAAGTATGTCGAGCAGACGGTCGCCGGACAGAGCCAATGGACCGCCATGCACACCTACGGGCACTACGTGCAGGCGTGCATGAAGAACGCCAGCGACTTCGGCTGGTGCACCGGCCGCTTCTAGCACGTCGTCAACCTTCGAGCGGACCTGTCCGGGCGCCGGGCAGGTCCGCCGCCTTCCTGACCCGAAACCTGTGCGAGGTGCATAGTCCATGAGAACCTCCCTGGCGGCGGCCGCCGCGCTGCTCTGCGCCGCGGCGTTGCTGGTGGCTCCGGCCGCCTCGGCCGCCGAGCCACCCAACGCCGGCGCGACCGCCCCGGCCGAACCCAGCCCTGACCGCGTGCCCACCCCGGACAAGACGCTCGCCTCCGGCTGGCGGAGGTCGCCGGACCGGGCGGTGACGACCTCCAGCGACGAGACCGGCCTGCACGTGCTCGTTGCCAACGCCAACCAGGCCTACCGCTGGCGCACCGTCGCGACGCTGGCCGAGCCCGGCTTCGAGACCGACCAGTGGATCGGCCAGCTCTGCGTGACCGGTTCGGGCCGCCGCGCGGTGGTCGTCTACGCGCCGCGGCAGTTCGTCAACCACGAGGAGTCGATGCGTGCGGGCGGGTTCGCCGCCGTCGTCGACCTGGCCGACGGGACCGTGACCAAACTGGCCGAACGCGTCTCGCTGGCCTACTACAACCCCGGCTGCGGCACGTCCGAGACGGCGGTGCTGTCGCGGCTCGAGGCGACCGGCGCCGGGCCGGCCAGCACCTGGCTCGGCACTGTCGACGCGGCCAGGGCGACGGTGCGCGCCGTCCGCGCCGTGGGGCAGGTGACGTCGGCGCTGCCCTACCGGAGCGGCCTGGCGGGCGTGAAGGGCGACGCGTTGGTGTCCATCGGGGGCAACGGCGCCGTCTCGGAATTGGCCCGCACCAGCGGGAGCCCGCACCGACTGATGGCCGACGGGACGGGCGCGCTCGCGTTCCAGGTCAAACACGGCAACGACATCCAGCTCAGCCGGTACGCGGCCGGCAAGGTCAGCACCGTGGCGACAGTGCCGCCCGGAACGGTCCGGCTGCGGCCGGGCGCCGGCGGCCACGTCTACGCGATCGGCGGGAAGGCACGCGAGCGGACCGCCGGGCGGTTGCCGTCCGGGTGGCGCGCCGTCGACGCCGAGCCCGACAGCGAGCCCTCGACCACCGGAGCGCTCGTCGTCACCGGGTCGGCGACCGGACGGGAGGCGGCTGCCGGCACGCCCGGTGTCTCCCGGGGGCAGGACGCCGAGTCCGGTGAGGGCGCCGAGCGCGTGCAGATCTCCGCGGAGCTCGCGAGCGGCGCGAAGGTGGATTTCTCGGTGAAGCCCACGGTGACCGGCGCCGGCCGGGTGCTGTCACCGGCCGGGCGGCAACCGGCCGGCGAACGGTCCGGCGCACGGCTGTCGGCACCGGACTATTCGACCGTCCCCTACGATCCCGACCGGACCTGCGCCGTGCCGCGCAACGATCCCGAGATCCAGGTCTACCAGCCGACACCGGCGCAGGTGGAGTGGGCGGCCGACCTGGCGGTACGCGGCCAGCTCACCTTCCAGCGAGCGGGCAACTGGGCCAACAACGGCCTGCCCGCGTACTCACCGCAAGGGCTCTTCCCGTCTCTGCCCCTGGTCGGCGGCGGCTCGGTGCCGGCCCAGGTGCTGCTGGGCATCCTCGCCCAGGAGTCCAACCTGTGGCAGGCCAGCTTCCACGTCGTCGACGGTTCGGCCGGCAACCCGCTGACCTCCTCGGGCTACTACGGCATCGAGGCCTCCGGCCAGGCCGACCCGCGCGACATCGACTGGTCGCACGCCGACTGCGGCTACGGCGTCGGACAGGTGACGACCGGCATGCGCGCGGCCGACACCGGCACGACCGCCGCCGGCATCACCTGGGACGCCACGAAGCAGAAGGCCGTCGCGCTCGACTACGCGACCAACGTCTCGGCCGCGCTGCGGATCCTCCAGGACAAGTGGAACCAGACGCGGTCGGCCGGGCTGGTGGCCAACAACGGCGATCCCGGCTACATCGAGAACTGGTGGTTCGCGATCTGGGCCTACAACACCGGCTTCTATCCCCAGTCGGGCGGCGCGCCGTGGGGTGTGGGTTGGGCTAACAACGTCGCCAATCAGGACTACCCCGCGGATCGTCAGATGTTCCTGACCGCGCCGCTGGACGTGCCGGCGCACGACGGCCAGCCGGCCGTCGACGACGACATCGGCTACGACAACGCGAAACACCCCAACCACTGGTCCTACCCGGAGCGGGTCGTCGGGTTCGCCTACACGTCGGTGCGCCGGTTCGACTATGGCTCGCAGTCGTGGGAACCGACCTACACGCCCGCGCTCAACCGGGGCACGTTCTTCTCGCAGCCGGGCCGGTTCACGTTCTGCGCGCCGAGCGTCAACGAGTGCGACCCCGCGGCGCAGCACGTGCCCGGTGACTTCCCCGGCACCGCCGCCGGCGCCTGCCTGCGCGACGACCTGATGTGCAAGTGGCACGGGCCGGTGACGTGGGTCGACTGCTCGATCTCGTGCGGCGTCGAGCGCCGGGTCTACACCTCGGTCGAGCCGCGGCCGTTCGCCGACAACATGTATGCCACGCCGGTCAACGCCGACGGCACCTGCTCCCTGCACGGCCTGCCATCGGGCTCGAAGATCGTCGACGACATCAACACGGAGTTCGCGCTCGGGCCGGAGGGCTGCACACCGACATTCAACAGAACCGGCTCGTTCGACTGGACGTTCGGCTCCATGACGGGCGTGCAGGGCCAGCCTATCTATCCTTCCAAAGTGGACCTCCATCAGATCGGTGGCGGGTTCGGCGGGCATTTCTGGTTCGCACACACGATGTCGGGCGACGGCGGGAACGCCCCGCTGAAGATCACCGGAACCTGGACGGTGGGTCCGGTGAACGCCTGGACCCGGGTCTTCGTGCACGTGCCCGACCACGGCGCGCACACCCGGCAGGCCGACTACAAGGTCTACCTGCCAGGACAGGCGACCAGCAACCACCACCGCGCGATCCCGACCCGGTGGGAGGCCAACAAGTGGCTCGACATCGGCGTCTTCGACTTCCGGGGCAACGGCAACGCCCGCATCCAGCTCTCCAACGTCACGGCCGACGGTGCCTTCCTGGAGGACATCGCCTGGGACGCTGTGGCGGTGCAGCCGCTCACCGCCGAACCCCGGCATTTCGTGGTCGCGCTGGGCGACTCGATCTCGTCGGGCGAGGGCGTGGGCAACTACGCCAGGGTCTCCGACCAATACGCGGGTTCGTCGGCGAAGGACGGCTGCAAGCGGAGCCCGGGAGCGTGGTCACGCGGAGTCTCGATCCCCGGCACCCCGGGACTCGGATCGATCGGTGACCTCGACGACGCGTTCCAGCCGAACGTCGACTTCCACCACATCGCCTGCGCCGGAGCCAGGACCCACAACGTCATGGCCACGCGTACGATGTCCGGCGCACCGGCGCCGCGAGCGGCGTCGATGGAGTTGCCGGGGCCGATGGACGATCGCGAGCTGGCCCAGCTCGACCAGGGCTTCCTCGACGAGAACACCACGCTGGCGCTGCTCACCGTCGGCGCCAACGACACCCGGTGGGCCGACATCGTCAAGGCCTGCGCGTTCCACGACTGCCTCGACGGCTATCGGCTCGACGGTGACACCGCACCGGTGACCGAGGCCACGGAGACGCGGTTGCGCGGCAGCATCAAGACCGACGTCCGCCGGGTGCTCCAGGAGGTCAGAGAGCGGGCACCCAACGCGGTGATCGTGCTGGCCGGCTATCCGCAGCTGTTCCGCGACGGCACCACCTACGACCTCAACCCGTTCCCGGGCGTGGCCATCGGGATCACCGCGGACGAGGTGGACTGGCTCAACGAGATGAGCGGGGTGGCCACGGCCGAGCTGATCTACGACGACTACGGCCCGGGGATCTACGGCGTCGACGTGACCGACGACTTCGCCAGCCACGAGCTCGGCACGGTCGACAGCAACGAGAACTGGCTCAACGGCTGGATCGCCGGCGACCTGTTCCGCCCGGACGACGACGACAGCGAGCCCAACGACAGCAACACGGGCGCGGGATCGTTCCACCCGAACGCCGCCGGCTACCGCGCCTACGCCAACGCCGTCGGTGCCCTGCTGGCGACCGTCAACTACCGCTGGTGAAGGGACCGCGCGGGCCCGGCGACTCCTGCCGGGCCCGCGCGGTCAGTTCGTGCGCTCCAGATAGTTGGTGGCCAACTGGTGCAGTCGGGCCTGGTCGAAGGAGTGGTCGTGCCCCGGGTGCACGACGGAAACGGCCAGGCCCGCGAGGAGCTTCATGCTCTGCCGGTAGGACGGTATGGAGGAGTCCGGGAGAAAGTCGATCAGCTCGTCGTCGTCGTAGATGACGTCGCCGGAGAACAACACCCCGGTGTGCTCTTCCAGCAGGGCGATGCTTCCCGGCGAGTGGCCGGGCAGATGCAGCACGGTGAGCGTGCGGCCGCCCAGGTCGATCCGGTCCTGGTCATCGAGCAGGCGGGTCAGGGGTGCCGGCTCGACGCGATAGCCGCGCGGGTCGTAGTCGTTGTGTGGCAGCTCATCGATCAACAACTCCGGCGCGGGTTCGTCGTCCGGGATGCCCATTTTCTGGTAAAGCTCCGCGCCGTACAGGCTTGCCGGCGGCCCGGCCGCCAGCGTCGGTGCCTCGGTGGCGTGCGCGGCCCGCTCCCGGAACTCGTGGGCCCCGCCCGCGTGGTCGAGGTGCGAGTGGGTGAGCACCACCATCGGGTCGCGCTCGAACATCGCCGGGATCTCGTCGCGCAGGGCGACGACTCCCAGGCCGCTGTCGATGACGATGTCGCGGTCGGTGCCGCGCAGCCACCACAGGTTGGCCGCCAACAGCGCGTGGACGTGTGGTTCCGACACCCGGATCAGGTTGTCACCCACCGGCGTTTGCCGATACCAGCCGCTCATCTCCACGGGACCTCACTCATTGCGGTCGAAGCGTACCCTCGCGTCATCGATGGGAGGACCCCGGATGATTGACGCGGACACCTATCTGGCCGTCGAGCGCAAGGGCCAGTGGCGCGGCATGCAGTCGGGCGTGATCGTGCTGCCGGTCCTGGTGGCGGAGAGTGCCGACGCGGGCGCCGTCGCGATCAGCCAACGCCCTCACCGGCTCAACCTGGGTGGCTTCGCGGTCATGGCGCAGCCCGCCATCGTCGACCTCGCGGCCGGGAGGTCACACATCTTCCGCGGCACCCGCCTCTGGGGATATGCCTTCAACGCGCTGATCAAAAGGACCCTGTCAAGCTACCTCCCTGACCCCGCCTGAGCCTCAGCACTGCACGTGAAGCTGGCGGTATTCGCCGGGCGGCATCCCGAAGGTCTGCTTGAACGCCCGGCTGAACGCGGTCGCGTCGGTGAAGCCCCAGCGGGCGCCGACCGCGGCGACGGACTGGCGCGCCAGCCCGGGGTTGCGCAGGTCGCGACGGCACCGGTCGAGCCGGCGCTGGCGGATCCAGGCGGCGGCCGTCAGGGCCTGGCTCTGGAACAGCAGATGCAGGTAACGCAGGGAGATGTTGTGCGCCGCGGCGATGACCGATGGCGACAGCGCGGGGTCCGTCAGGTGTCGTTCGATGAAGTCGAGGATCCGGTGTTGGAGAAGCCGCTGCTGGGCGTCGCGGGCGGCGGCGACCTCGCGGACGGTCTCCGCCAGCAGCGCCGCGACCAGGTCGATGAGCACGGAGGCCAGCCGCGCGCCGTCTTCGGGTGCGTAGCGGTCACCCGTGCCGATGATGTGCCGCACCGCCGTGAGCAGCAGACCGCCCAGCCCCTCACCGACCGGGAAGGGCCGCGCCAGCAGGGCCGGGAGGTCGGCGGGCCGCATCGGCATCTCGGCGCGCGGGACGTGGATGATGAACTGCTCGACCGGCTCGCGATTGGCGACCACGCCCGGCAGCGAGGTGTCGATCATGGTGAACTCGCCCGAACCGACAGTGGGATCACGGTCGGCGTGGTCGACGGTCAGCACGCCGCGCACGGGCACGGTCAGGTAGAGAACATCGGGATTGGACTGGCGGATGTGCCGGCTCGACCGGGTGACCCGCAACGGCGGATAGCAGATCTTGGACAGTTGAACGCGGCCCAGGTCGACAACCTCGATCGACGCGTCGAAGTCGTCGACGTGATCCGCTGCGACGGCGGTGCTGATCAGAGCAGTTGACGTCAGCTCGTGCCAGGCGGCGAACCGCAGCTCCGCCGGCACATCAGTCGTGTCAAACCTGGCCACCAACACGGCTGGATCTCCTCGCCCCCGAGGGACCTCCCATCGATCCCCATGCCTCCATGACGCATCCGGGCCGTCGCGGGTTGCGGGCCGCGCCGCGTAGCGTCGCCGTGATGGAACTGCTCGAACGCTCTGCCCTGTTGGCCGAGCTCGACGAGGCGCTGGCCGCGACCGCGGTGCGGGGCCGCGTCGTGCTGGTCACCGGCGAGGCCGGGATCGGCAAGTCGACACTCGTCCGCGGCTTCACCGAGCGGCACGCCGCCGACGCGCGGTTCCTGCTCGGTGCCTGTGACCCGCTGCTCACGCCCCGGGCGTTGGGTCCGCTGCACGATCTCGGACGCCAGACGGGTGGCCGGCTGGCCGCGCTGCTGACGGCCGGCGGCTCCCGCGAACAGCTCTTCGCGGCGGTGCTCGACGAGCTCGGCGGAGGCGATCGCCCGCAGGTGGTGGTGGTCGAAGACGCCCATTGGGCCGACGAGGCGACGCTGGACCTGCTGGTGTTCCTCGGCCGGCGGATCGCGAGCACGAACGCGCTGCTGATCGTCACCTACCGCGACGACGAACTCGCCGTTGACCATCCCCTGCGTGCCGTCGTCGGCAGGATGCCCGCGGACGTGGTGCGGCGACTGCCGCTCGAAGCCCTGTCCGAGGCGGCGGTCGCGGTGCTGGCCCGGCGGGCCGGCCGCCCCGCCGCCGGGCTGCTGGCGCTGACCGGCGGAAACCCGCTGCTGGTGACCGAGGTGCTGGCCGCCGCCGACGCCGACGTGCCGATGACCATCGCCGACCTGGTCCTGGCGCGGGTCGGCGGTCTGCGCGACGACGCGCGTGCGGTCCTCCAACTCGTCGCCGTCATACCCAGCTCGACCGAGCTCTGGCTGTTGGAGCGGGCGCTCGACGTGCCGACCGAGGCGGTCGACGCGGCGGTGTCGGCCGGGCTGCTCGTCGTCGGCGACGACACGATCGGCTACCGCCACGAGCTGCTGCGGCGGGCGGTCGAGGGATCGCTGTCCGTGCTGCGCCGCCGGGAGCTCAACAGGCGGATCCTGACCGTGTTGACGGGCGGCCTCGACCGGCCGGTCGACGTGGCCAGGCTGATGCACCACGCCCGGGAGGCCGGTGACGACGGCGCCGTCCTGCGCTACGGCCCGGAAGCGGCCCGGCAGGCGGCCGCGGTCGCCGCCCACCGGGAAGCCGTCGGGCATTACCGCGCGGTGCTCACCCATTCCGAGCGGCTCGGTGCGCCGGTGCCCGCGGAGTTGCTGGAGGGCTATTCGGTCGAGTGCTACCTGTCGGGGCTGTCCGCCGAGGCGGTCTCGGCCCGCCGGTCGGCGCTGCGCCTCCGCGAGGCGGCCGGCGACCGGGAGAAGGTCGGCGACGGCCTGCGCTGGCTGTCGCGGCTGCATTGGTGGGACGGCAACCGGCGGGAGGCGGAAGACGCGGCGGCCAAGGCCATCGCCGTGCTGCGTGACGAGCCACCCGGCCGGCCCCTCGCGATGGCCTACAGCAACCAGGCCCAGTTGGACATGCTCGCCTACCGCACCGAATCGGCGGCGGGGTGGGCGACCCAGGCCATCGCGCTGGCCCGGCAGTTCGCCGACCAGGAGACGCTGAGCCACGCCCTGACCAACATCGGCACCGCCCTGCTCCAACGCGGCGACGAGCGGGGACGAGCCGACCTCGAGGAGGGTGTGCAGGTCGCGCTCGCGTCCGGGCTGGACGACCATGCCGCCCGGGCCCTGACCAACCTGGCCACCACGTCGGCGGAGCTGCGCGACTATCGGCACGCCCACGACGACCTGGAGCGGGCGCTCGCCTTCACCCAGGCTCGCGAGCTGGCCGGATACACCCAGCACCTGCTCGGCCACCGGGCCCGCTTCCGCCTGGACAAAGGTGATTGGGCCGGTGCGGAGCGCGACGCGCACGCGGCGCTGGCCGAGCAGGTCCACGGCGGCGCGCGGATGGTCGACGCGCTGGTGCCACTGGGCCTGCTGCGGGCCCGCCGCGGTGACCCGGACGCCGGCGCCACGCTGGAGGAGGCCACCGAGCGGGCCTTCGCGACCGGAGATCTACAGTGGATGGGGCCTGCGGTCGCGGCCCGCGCCGAATACCTCTGGCTGGCCGGCGCAGCCGACCTGGGCATCGAGCAGACCGCCGAGGTGTACGAGCTTTCCGTCGAAGCCGACCAGCCGTGGTTCGCCGGAGAGTTGGCGTTCTGGCTGCGACGAGCGGGAGCGCTCGCGTCGTTGCCGGCCGGCCTCACGGTAGCGGAGCCGTACCGTTTCCTGCTGAACGGCGACTGGGGCGCGGCCGCCGAGGCGTGGCAGGCGCTCGGCTGCCCGTACCACCGCGCTCTGGCCCTGGGTCTCGGTGACGACGACGAAGCCGCGCTGGAGGGCCTGGGGCTGCTCGATGCGCTCGGCGCACACCAGACGGGTCAGCGGCTGCGGCGCGAGCTGCGGACCCGCGGCAACCTGCGTGTTCCCCGCGGGCCGATCCGGGCCACCGCCGCCAACCCGGCCGGCCTCACCGGCCGCCAGGTCGAGGTGCTCGTCCTGCTGACCGACGGCCTAAGCGACGCCGAGATCGCCGCGCGGCTGTCGTTGTCGGCCAAGACGGTCGGGCACCACGTCTCCGCCGTACTCGCGAAGCTCGGTGTCGGGTCTCGTCGTGAGGCCGCCGCGCTCGCCGGTGGACTGGGGATCGCCCGGGCGAAAGATGGGGAGCCGGCAGGCGGGAGTTGAGGACGCGACCCCGATCCGTCGACGCCGGATGCCTCCTAGCGTTTCCCTGACCGACCTGGACGGCAGGTCGCGACCGGGAGGAAGCACAGTGGACACCACCATCATCAAGCAGCGGCAGCAGGCGACCTGGGCCTCGGGCGACTATTCGGCGGTGGGCACCCGCCTGCTGCTCACGGCGGAGCTGTTGTGCGAGGCCGTCGACCTGCGCGCCGGCGAGCGGGTGCTCGACGTGGCGTGTGGCAACGGAAACGCCAGCCTCGCCGCCGCCCGCCGCTTCTGCCAGGTCGTCGGCGTCGACTACGTGCCCGCGCTGCTGGAACGCGCCCGGCAGCGGGCCCGGGCCGAAGGCCTGGAGGCGTCGTTCCAGGAGGCCGACGCCGAGGTCCTGCCCTTCGCCGACGACTCCTTCGACGTGGTCCTGTCGACGTGCGGCGCCATGTTCGCACCCGACCAGGAGAAAACGGCGGCCGAACTGCTGCGGGTGTGCCGCCCCGGCGGCCGGATCGGCATGGTCAACTGGACCCCCGACAGCTACGTCGGCCAGCTCTTCCAGACCCTCGGCCGCTACGTGCCGCCGCCGCCCGGGCTGCTGCCGCCGGCGCTCTGGGGCAGCGCCGACCGCCTGCGGGAGCTGTTCGGCCCCGAGGTGACCATCTCGGCGCCGGCGCGCGAGTTCCTGTGGCGGTTCCCGTCGCCGGAACACCAGGCCGAGTTCTTCGGCGCTTTCTACGGCCCGACCCACAAGGCGCTCAACGCGCTGGAGGCGGACCGCGCGGCCGACCTGAGGGCCGAGATGGTCGAGGTGGTCAAGCGCTTCAACGTCTCCGACGACGCCACGCTGGTGCTGCGGATGGACTACCTGGAGGCCGTCGTAGGCAAGCCGTAATCGGATTGTGGGCGGGGTCGGCGGCTGCTTCGCTGTTGCCGTGACCGACATCGAAACGCAGCGCCTGCACCTGCACGCCATCGACACCGCGGAGGGTGAACGCATCGTCGCGCGGCGGGCCGGTGCCGGCGACACCTGGGCCGACGACTACCCGTTCGACGGCGACGTCATGGGCATCACGGCGTTTCTCCGCGCTACGGCTGCCCACGGAGACCAGCGGCCGTTCGGGCATTACCAGATCACCCGGGCCGCCGATGGTCAGGCCATCGGCGGGATCGGCTTCAAGGGCCAGCCTGCCGACGGGTCGGTCGAGGTCGGCTACGGCCTGTCCCCATCGGCCCGCGGCAACGGCTACGCCGCGGAGGCCCTCGCCGCGCTGTTAACCGTCGCGGCCGGCCAAGGGTTGGACCGGGTCGTCGCCGACACCACCGCGGACAACGTCGCTTCACAACGAACCCTCGAACGTGCCGGATTCCGCCAAACCGGCACCGACGGAGACCACTACCTATACGAGCTTCTCCTGGACGCTCCGGCTGACACGAGACACTGAATCGATGAGGAAGCTCAACCGACAGCGCAGCGCCCGGCTGCGCCAGGCTGCCCTCGATGGTGTGGCCGCCTACCTTGCGGACGACGACGCGGAGCTCTACAACGTCACCGACGCCGCGACCAAGGAGGATGCGGCCGCGGCGGCGTTCAACCTCACGGCTCTGGCGGCAGACGCGGTAACCGCCCTGGCCGCCGCGACCGGACGGGACCCCGGCGAGGTCCTGCGGACGCTCCGGGAACACGGCACCGAAGCCGCCGCCGCCGTGCAGGTCGGCTATCCCCACGACCTGGACGAATACGACTGGACGATGACCGAGGCCAAGGGGTGGATCGAGGTAACGGTCCGTTGGGCCGGCGGCGACAAGGTGGTCACCTTCTACGACCCGACCCGGCTGGCGCAGGAGATCCAGAGCGCACTAGCAGGGCCCGGTTACTTCGCCGAGCGGACTCTGGTTGTCGTCCCGACCGTTTCGAAGGAGGCCATCGAGGCGGTCGTCGCCCGGATGGCGGGGCACGGCTTCGCGGAGATCCGTTGACGCGCGATGTGGAATGATTCATCCATGATCAACTGGACTCGGCCCCTTGATGGCAGGAATGCGCTGGTCATCGGGGGTGGGGGTGACGGGATCGGGCGGGCGATCTCGCGGGCGTTCGCCGCTGCCGGTGCGGCCGTCGCCGTCGCTGATATCGACCCGGGCCGGGCAGAAGCTGCCGTCGCCGAGTTGACCGGGTCGGGCGCCCGCGCGCTCGCGCTCGCCGGTGACGTGCGGTCGCGGTCGGCCGCGGACGAGTTCGTCGGCGCCACCGTCGCCGAGTTCGGTCGGCTCGACACGCTCGTCACCGTTGTGGGTGGGCAGGTCGCGTTCGTGCCGGCCGTCCGGCTGCACGAGATGAGCGACGACGACTGGGACCTCGCCTACGAGATGAACCTTGGTTATGTGGCCCGCGCGGTCCGGGCGGCGATCCGCGCGTTCCTGGCCCAGGGTCAGGGTGGGTCGATCGTCAGCGTCGGTTCGGTCACCGGGACGATGGCCGCGCCGATGCAGGCCAGCTACGGCGCCGCCAAGGCCGGGCTGGTGAGTCTGGCCAAGACCGTCGCCGCGGAATACGCCGCGGATGGGATCCGGATGAACGTCGTGGCCTGCGGCGCCATCTCGACCGCGGTGGCCAACACCGGTCAGGCCGCCGACGACGTGCCAGAGATCCCGCTGCGCCGGCTCGGCGTTCCCGACGACGCCGCCGCGGCCGCCGTCTACCTGGCCTCGCCGCTGTCGTCCTACGTGACCGGGCAGAGCCTCGGCGTCGACGGCGGGGTCACCGTGCGCGGCCCGTTTTCATAGGACGCCGTCAGCCGAACCGGCCCGTGATGTAGTCCTCGGTCTTCCGCTCGCCCGGGCTGTTGAAGATCTTCTGTGTCGTGTCGTATTCGATGAGCCGGCCGGGGTCGCCGGTTTTCTCGATCGAGAAGAACGCTGTGCGGTCGGAGACGCGGGCCGCCTGCTGCATGTTGTGCGTCACGATGATGATGGTGAAGCTGTCCTTCAGCTTGAACATCAGGTCTTCGATCGCCAGCGTGGAGATCGGGTCGAGCGCCGAGCAGGGCTCGTCCATCAACACGACCTGCGGCTCGACCGCGATCGTCCGGGCGATGCACAACCGCTGCTGCTGACCACCTGACAGGCCCGCGCCGGGCTTGTTCAGCCGGTCCTTGACCTCGTCCCACAGGTTGGCCGAGCGCAGCGCCTTCTCGGCCGCTTCGTGGAGCACGGATTTGCGGCGCATACCGTTGAGGCGCAAGCCGGCCACGACGTTGTCGAAGATCGACATCGTCGGGAACGGGTTGGGGCGTTGGAAGACCATGCCGATCATCCGGCGTACGGCGGTGACGTCGACGTCTTTCTCGTAGATGTTCTCGTCGTCGATCGTCAGCTTGCCCTCGACCCGGGCACCGGGGAGGACCTCGTGCAACCGATTGATGGCGCGCAGGAACGTCGACTTGCCGCAGCCCGACGGGCCGATGATGGCGGTGACCGTCTTCGGATCGACTATGAGGTTGATGTCGTCGATCGCTTTGAACGCCCCGTAGTAGGCGGTGACACCGGACGCTTCGACGCGCTTGGCCATATCTGTCAGTCCCCTGCCGGATCAACGGCGAATGCGGTTGCGCCCGGCTATGAGCTTGGCGGCAATGGTGAGGATGAGCACTAGCGCCACCAGAGTGAGCGCCGCCGTCCAGGCTCGCGCCGGTGAGAATCGGGATGCGTCGCTCGCTTGCTGGAACACGAAAAGGGACAGCGACGACTGGTTGTTGTTGAATGGGTTGATATTTACGGCGGCGGTGCCGCCTGCTACTAAAAGTACCGGCGCGGTCTCCCCCGCCGCACGCGCGATGGCCAACATGATCCCGGTGACGATGCCGGGCAGGGCGGTCGGAATGACCACCTTCAGGATGGTCTTCCATTTGGGTACGCCCAGCGCATAGGCGCCCTCGCGCAGCGGTGCCGGCACCAACCGCAGCATTTCCTCGGTCGATCGCACAATTGTCGGCAGCATCAACACGCTCAACGCCAGTGCCGCGGCGAAACCCGAGAAGGCGGGCTGGCCGTTGTTGTACCAGGGCGACACGATCAGCACCCAGAACGACAGGATGAACAGGCCGGCGACGATCGACGGGATGCCGGTCATCACGTCGACGAAGAACCGGATCGTCAGGGCCAGTCGGCCGCGGCCGTACTCGACGATGTAGATAGCGGCCAGCACACCGAGCGGGATCGTGAGGAACGCCGCCAGGGCGACCTGCTGCAGCGTGCCGATGATCGCGTGCACGGCGCCGCCGTCGGGGTCGCGGGCGCCGGTGTTGTTCAACGACGTGGTGAAGAAGTTGAGGTCGAAGCGCTCGGTGCCCTTGGAGATCAAGGTCCAGATCACCGAGACGAGCGGGAGCAGCGCGAGTACGAACGCCAACTGGATCAGCGTGCTCCAGATGCGGTTGCGGGCGGCCCGGCGACCTTCGACGCGATTGACGGCGACGAACACGCCCGCCAGGTAGAGGATCAGGCCGATGACGATCGTGAGGACCCAGCCGCCGATCCCGGCGCCGTAACAGAGCGCGGCCGAGACCCCGAACGCGATGACGGCGATGACGGCAAACACCACCAGCGGCGTACGCCGGCCGCGAAGTGCTTGGTTCTGGCCTGTCGGGGCCTGTGCGGGAGCGGTCATGCCGCGGACTCCGTGAAATCGCGCCGGCGGTAGATGACCGCGCGGGCCGCGATGTTGACGACGAGCGTGATGGCGAACAGCACGAGACCCGACGCGATCAGTGCGCCGCGGCCGACCTCGCCGGCCTCGCCGAATCCGTTGGCGATGTTGGCCGCGATCGAGTTGCCGCCGTTCTTGATGATGTTGAGCGTGACCTCGTTGATGAAGCCGAGGGTCAGCGCGAGCGCGATGGTCTCGCCGAGCGCGCGGCCGAGGCCGAGCATCACCGCGGCGATGACACCGGGCCGGCCGTAGGGCAGCACCGCGGTGCGGAGCATCTCCCACCTGGTCGCGCCCAGCGACAGCGCCGCCTCCTCGTTGGCGGTGGGTGTCTGGATGAAGACCTCGCGGGAGAGCGCGGTGACGATCGGCAGCACCATGATGGCGAGCACGAGGCCGCCCAGCAGGAACGAGCGACCGAACGGGCCGATGCCGTCGAAGAATGGCAGCCACCCGAAGTATTTGTTGAGCCAGACCGAGAACGTCCGCACCGGCTCGATGAAGACGGTGAAGCCCCACAGTCCGAACACAACACTCGGCACGGCCGCCAGCAGGTCGATGAGGAAACCGAACGTGGTCGCGATCCGCCGGTGCGCGTAGTGCGAGAGGTAGAGCGCGATCCCGAGGGCGATCGGCACGGCGACGACGAGCGCGATGACCGAGGTGACCAGCGTGCCCCAGGCGAGCGCGGCGATGCCGAACTCGGGCGGGGTCTGGTTGGGGAACCAGTCGGTCTCGGTGATGAAGTTGGCGGTGTCGGCTTGCAGGGCGGGGATCGCTTTCGCGATCAGGAAGACGGTGATCGCAACGATGATCACCAGGACCATCAGGCCCGCGAGCAAGGTAAGGGTGCCGAACGCGCGTTCGGCACCGAAACCCTTGCGGCGTGGCAGCCATCCACTGACCTGACCACCGTCGGGCGTCAGGTCAGGCTTGACCATCTGCTCGCTCCGCTGCTGGTCGGATCAGGCGATGTTGTTGACGGAGGTCTGGACCCGGCTCTGGACGTTGCCCGGCAGCGGCGCGTAGCCCAGTCCATTGAGGATGCCCTGGCCCTCGGAGCTCGCGGTGTAGCCGAGGAAGCCCTTGATCAGCGCGGTCTTGCCGGACGGGCCGCCCTTGCTGCACACGATCTCGTAGGTGACCAGCACGATCGGGTAGGCACCCGGCGCCGCCGTGGCGTAGTTGATGTTCAGCGTGACGTCGTTGCCGGCGCCGGTGATCTGGGCGCCCTCGATCGTCTTGCTGGCCGCCTCGGGCGTCAACTCCTGGAACTGACCGGCGCCGTTCTTGATCTTTGCCATGTTGAGCCCGGCGTTCTCGGCGAACGACAACTCCATGTAGCCGATCGAACCGTCGGTCGACTTCACCGACTGCGCGACACCGTCGGAACCCTTGGAACCCGTGCCGCCCGGTGCCTTCCACGCCTGGCCCTGGCCGAAGGTCCAGTCAGCGCCGGCGGCGGCCGTCAGATAGCCGGTGAAGTTGCCGGTCGTGCCCGACTCGTCGGAGCGGTGCACGCTCTGGATGGTGGTCGACGGCAGCGACGCACCGGGGTTGTCGGCCTTGATCGCGTCGTCGTCCCATTGCGTGATGCCACCGGCGAAGATCTTGGCAAGCGTGCCGGGCGAGAGCTGAAGATTATCGACACCCGAGAGGTTGTACGCGACCGCGATCGGACCGACGACCATCGGCAGGTTGACCGCGGGGTTGCCACCACAGCGGGCGTTGGCCTGCGGCTGCTGCGCCGAGGTGAGCGCCGTGTCCGAGCCCGCGAAGTCGGCGGTGCCCGAGATGAACGCCTGCACGCCGGCGCCCGACCCCGTCGGCTCGTAGTTGATCGTCGACCCCGAGCACTGCTGCTGGTAGTTCTTACGCCACTCGTCCATGGCGTTCTTCTGCGCGGAGGAGCCCTGCGCGTTGAGCGTGCCGGTGGCGCAGTTGATCGCCGCCGCGGGCGGGCCCGCCACGGTCGCGGCGGTGTCGTTGCTGTCGGTTCCGCACGCGCTCAGCGTGAGCGCGGCCGTCAGTGCGAGACAGGCGATCGAGCCGTTCCGCTGGAGCTTCACCTGACGAGATCCCTTCGAGTCGCTTCCTGAGGGGACGTGAAGCCGCCTCCCCGGGCGCCAGGACGAAGTCCAGCCACCAGCACGAGTTAAAACCACAACGTCCGGCTTCGTGACTGTTCAGGCGAAATAGGCGGTAGACCACAAAACGGGCGATACTCTGGACTGCACCGCGGCGTGGGTCTCCGGCGTCCCGGAGACCCACGGTCTGGATCAGCGAACGAACGTGATCTCGCGGGACGCGCTGTCGCTCTGCGGGTAGAAGTCGACCCGAGCGGTCGCGAACGCGACGCCCGGCTTGAACGGCTTCGGGCCCGGAACCACCGAGGCCTTCACCTTGTTGGTGCCGTCGGCCTCGCAACGAATGTTGTAGAGGTAGGTCACGCCGCTGGTCACCTGCCCGCCCACGCGCTGGCTGACGGTGACCTGCGAGTCGAACGACCGCTGCGGCACGCAGTTGACCTGGATGGTCACCACGCCGGCGGCACCGTTGGCCTTGATCTGCGCGGTCTTGTTGATTTTGGCGATGCCACGGGCCGGCGACTCCGACTGCAGTTGCACGGCGGCGCCGGCCGGCACCGCGATCGCGAGGGCCCCGCCCACGGCGATCGCCCCGGCGACCAGCAGACGTGCTCTCTTGTGTTTGGTCACTCTTCTTCCTCCCCTGTGATGGATGGTGCTACCTCTTCACTGCGGACGGTCTGACCAGCCAGTCCGATGAGCAGGCCGGCCAGCAGCGGCAGTGCCGCCGGCTGCCACAGGAAGTCAAAGGCGCTGTGCACGGCGAAGCCGACCAGCGCGGCGGTGCTCCCGGCCCACGTCAGGCTCGAGCCGCCGCGTGCGCGGAGGACGATCGCCCCGGCGGCGGCGATCAGCACGCCGAGCAGCGCGGTGCCGACCAGGCCAAGTTCGACGGTCAGCTGTAGGTATTCGTTGTGCACGAAGCGCGCGATGACCGCGTCACCGGCGTCGTCGAGCCAGACGAAACGCGCCAGCCCGGGTCCGGTGCCCACCCAGGGATGCGCGGCCACCAGGTCGAGCGCGGCAGAGGTCGCGTGGCTCCGGCCCCACGAAGCGAGGGTGCCTCGGTTGGCGACGACCGCGCTCCAGTGCGCGTGCGCCAGCGCCGTCACCGTCACCAGCGCGGCAAGGACGGCGACGAGCGCACCGCGGTGGCGGACCAGCGCGATGAGCGCACCGACCACCAGTCCTGCGGCCGCGACCCACGGCCTGGGCTCGGCATCGACAGCCGTCGTCGGCAGGAGCGCACCGACCGCGACGGCGGCACCGAGCAACGGCCCGGCGAAGAACCGGCGGAGCAGCCCGCAGAGCACGGCCAGGCCGGCGGCGAACGCGATCAGGCCGGCCCGGCTCTGCGTCGCGCCGAGGCCGGTGACGAGCACGAACGCGGTCAGCGCGCGGGGTGTCGAGGCTGGCCGGGCCGCGAGCGAGGCGAGCGCCAGCAGGGCCAGCCCGCCCAACACCGCGGCCGCGGCGTTGGGGTAGGTCAGCGTCGACGACGCTCGCCACAGCCGGCCTTCGACAGCGACCGCCCAGATCGGCACCCGGAACGCCGCGCCGATCCACCCGGTCACGGCGACCAGCGCGCCCACACCGGTGAGCCACCGCACCAGCGTCTCGCGCTCCCCGGCGTCGGCCCGCACCGTCAGCGCGGCCGCGCTGACGAAGACGGCCAGGGTGCCGACCGTGCCGAGCACCGTCGGCCAGTGACCACCCGCGGTCAACCCTCGCGCGACCGTCCACACCGCGAGCCCGGCGGCGGCCG
Organism: Asanoa ferruginea; assembly: GCF_003387075.1. Classification (NCBI taxonomy): domain Bacteria; kingdom Bacillati; phylum Actinomycetota; class Actinomycetes; order Micromonosporales; family Micromonosporaceae; genus Asanoa; species Asanoa ferruginea. The sequence continues at coordinate 5,780,007 of NZ_QUMQ01000001.1, read as the reverse complement.
CCGCCAATGGCACGAGCTGGCGGTCGATCCGGCTCCCAGTGGTCGCGGCGATCACCACGGCAACGGCGACCAGGCCGCAAACGACCAGCCGGCCACCGAGGTAGAACCCGCCCTGGGCGAGCACGCCGGCCGCCACCGCCGCGAGCAACACGGCTGACGACGCCGACAGGCCAGTGACTCGCTCGTCCAGAGTGGACGGCTGTGCATCGATCATCGCGGTTTCCCCCCGGCCCGCCGGCGCGCTCATCAGATCGAGCGGCTTTACACACGTCAGACGTGGGAGAGCTTGATCGGGTTGCACTGCCGCAGGGATAACCGTGGGTATGACGAGCTTCCGACCGAGACGGGTAATTCATCGTCGCTTGGTATATGAGGCACCCGCACCATGGCACCGGAACGCTAGGTCGACGTCCTCGTCGGCGGCGCGATGAGCGCGCGTCGTCTCGCCCCCGCGGCACGAACGTGAGCCGGTCGACGAGGCGGCTGCGGCCGCGTCGTCGACCGGCTCACGGACTACTTCTTGCCGGCGGCCGAGGCGGCGAGGTCGACCTGGCGGATCGCCTCGGCGACGCCGCCGTTCCAGGGCGTGCCGTGGCCGGGCAGCACCCAGGTCGCGTTGATCTTTTCGAGCCGGCGGAGCGAAGCGATCGCCTCCTGCGGCTCGTCGGTGAACGGGGCCGGCTGCGGGCCGCCCTTGCCGGTCAGCACGTGGCGGGTGGTCAGGCCGTCGCCCACGAAGACCGCGTCGGCGATCGGCGAGTAGACGGCGATGCTGCCCGGCGAGTGGCCCGGGAGGCCGATGATCTCCGGCGCGCCGGGGAGGTCGAGCACCTGGCCCTCGTGGATCTCGACCACGTCGGTGAGGTAGGTGGTGCGCATGCCGCCGTGCGTGGTCGCGTACCAGAGGAATTGGCTCAGCGCGCCGATCTTGACCTTGCCCCAGCTCGGCTTGGTCTTCTCCTCGCCGCGGGCGCGGGCGGCGTCGGCGGCGTGGACGTAGATCGGGACGCCCTGCTCGCGCCGGAGTCGCTCGGCGAAGCCGATGTGGTCGGTGTCGCCGTGGGTGAGGATCACGCCACGGATGTCGCCCAGCGACTTGCCCATGCCGGCGAGTTCCGTGGTGAGCTCGCCCCAGTGACCGGCCAGCCCAGCATCGACGAGGGTCACGCCCTCGTCGGTGTCGATCAGGTAGACCGCCACGATGTCGTTGCCGATGCGGTGCAGGTGCGGTCCGAGCTTCATGATGTTGCCCTCTCCACGGGAAAGCCGTCGTCGTCTACGATGGCTACGGTACATAGCCATCATGGCTATTGGCAATAGCTATCGTGACGTGAGCCGCGTCTCGATGGATGGAGGATGGGATGCCGACGCCCGATCGGACCTCGCTCGCACAGATCGTCGAGGCCGCCCGCGAGATTCTGGAGTCGGCCGGCATGGCCGGGCTGACGATGCAGGCGGTCGCCGACCGGGTCGGTGTGCGGGCGCCGTCGCTCTACAAGCGGGTGCGCAGCCGCGGCGACCTGATCGGGCTGGTCGCCGAGGCCACCGTTGCCGACCTGGCTGCGCGGCTCGAGGCGATCTTGACCGGCACCGATCCCCGCAAGGACCTGACCGAGCTGGCCCGGGCGTTCCGCGCGTTCGCGCACGCGCATCCGGTCGGCTACCGGTTGATCTTCGACTGGGGTCCCGACACGGCCAAGCCCGATCAGGCCTCGTTCGCGCTCGCCGCCGCTCCCCTGCTGCGGATCGCCGCCGACCTCGCCGGGCCGGAACACGCGCTGGAGGCCGCCCGCACGATCACCGCCTGGGCCAACGGGTTCCTCAGCATGGAGTTGGCCGGTGCCTTCAACCTCGGCGGCGACCTCGACGTGGCCTTCGAATACGGCGTAGCCCGGCTCGCCGACGCCTTCATCGGCACCAGGCCGGCGGCGATCGGTTGACCGTCAGGCGCTCGCGCGTACCCCATTGATCGTGGTGTTGCCCTGCTGTGCCGGGAAACCGATGGTCTTCAGGAACGTGGCCGGGAAGTTGAGGTCCGGCGCGGTCAAGCGGTCGAGTTCGGCCAGGTGTTCCGGCGCCAGGTCGACGTCGAGCGAGGCCAGGTTGGCCTCGAGCTGGCGCAGGCTGCGGGCGCCGAGGATCGTGGCGCTGACCAGCGGCTGCTGGCGGACCCAGGCCAGCGCCGCGGCCGCCCGGGTCGTGCCGAGGCTGTCGGCGATCCGGCCGAGCGCGTCGAGCACCTGGAAGGTGCGCTCGTGGAGGTGGCGGCCGACGAACATCCCGCGGCCGGCGCCATCGGGGCTCTGGTTGTCGCGGGTGTATTTCCCGGTCAGCATGCCGTTGGCCAGCGGGCTCCAGGGCATGACGCCGAGGCCGAGCTCGCGGGCGACACCGAAGAGCTCACCCTCGGACGTACGCTCCAGCAGGTTGTATTCGACCTGGATCGCGGCGACCGGGCTCCAGCCGCGCCATTGCGCGAGGGTGGCCATCCGGGCCACGGCCCACGCGGGCGTGTCGGACAGGCCGATGTAGCGCACCTTGCCTTCACGGACCAGATCGTCCAATGTGGAGATTGTTTCCTCGAGCGGCGTGTGCGGGTCCCAGTTGTGCTGCCAGTAGAGGTCGAGATAGTCGGTGCCGAGGCGACCCAGCGACTCTTCGACGCGCCGGCGGATCGCCTTGCGGCCGGTGCCGCCGTTGTTGGGGTCGGCCGGGTCCATGCTCAGCGCGAACTTGGTGGAGATGACCAACCGGTCGCGCAGGCCCGGGCGCTTGCCGAGGTAGTTGCCGAGCACTTCCTCGGCGCGGCCGCCCATGTAGGCGTTGGCGGTGTCGACCAGGTTGCCGCCCGCGTCCAGGTAGCGCGACAGGATCTCGTTGGACGTGTCGTCATCGGCGCCCCAGGACGCGTCGCCGAAGGTCATCGTGCCCAGGGCCAGGGGGCTGACCCGCAGGCCGGTGCGGCCGAGCGTACGAAAATCGGTCAGGTTCATGGTTCTCACGCTAAGCAGGCCCGGCGGCGAATGCAACCATCTAGTTGGTTTCATTCGGTGACCTGCGCCTCAGCATGGAAACCAAACGGTTGAATTGTTAGCCTCGGTCCATGTCCTACGACTCGGCCGCCACCCGGGCCCGCCTGCTCGAGGCGGCCTACCGGGAGTTCTCGGAACGCGGCCTGGCCGGCGCCCGGGTCGACCGCATCGCGGCCGCCGCGCGGGCCAACAAGCAGGCGATCTACGCCTACTACGGCTCGAAGGAGAACCTCTTCGACGCGGTGCTGACCGAGCGGCTCAGCGTGCTGTCGGACACGGTCCCCTTCGACCCCGATGACCTGCCCGGGTATGCCGGTGCGATGTTCGACGCCCTCAACGCCACCCCCGAGTTGCTGCGCCTGACCAACTGGCGGGCCCTGGAGCGCAACGACACCGGGCCCGGCTGGGTCGAGTCCCACCTGTCCAAGGCCCAGGAGTTGCGGGCCGCGACCGGCCTGCCCGACGACGCCACCGCGATCGATGTGCTGGAGATCGTGATCGCCATCGCCAGCACCTGGGTCAGCGTGCCCGCGGAACTGCGCGCGGTCGGCGGCGAAGACACCGACAAGCGCCAGCAGGCCCACCGCGCCGTCGTGGTCGCGGCGGTCACCGCGATCCGGGACGCCGTGCTCTGATGGCGGCGCTGGCCATCTCCACGGTGGCCGCGTTCCTGCTGGCGTTGCTGTCGGCCGTGGCCGGGTTCGGCGGCGGTGCGCTGCTGCTGCCGGTGTTCACCGCCATCTTCGGCCTGCGGGTGGCGGTGCCGGTGCTCACCCTCACCCAGATCGCCAGCAACGGCGGCCGGGTCTGGTTCAACCGCGAGCACCTGCGCTGGCACCTCATCGCCCGGTTCAGCGTCGGCGCCGTCCCGTTGGCGATCGTCGGCGGGCTGCTGCTCGCCCACGCCCCGCTGGAGCCGCTCAAACGGTTGCTCGGGGTCTTCCTGATCGCCGTCGTGCTCTGGCGGCACCTGCGCCGGCAGCCCAAACCTCCGTCGGACAACGCGTTCATCGCCGTGGGCGCCGCCTCCGGGCTCGGCTCGGCCCTGCTGGGCTCGGTCGGCCCGCTGACCGCACCCTTCTTCCTGGCCAAGGGCCTCACCCGCGCGGTGTTCATCGGCACCGAGGCGGCGTGCGCGCTGCTCATGCACGCGGCGAAGATCGGCGCGTACGGCACGGCGAACCTGCTCACCGGCCGGGTGCTGCTGTTGGGCGCGGCGCTGACCCCGGCAACGCTGGCCGGCGCGTGGGCGGGCAAGAAGGTGGTCGCCCGGATCAGCGACCGGGTCTTCGTCATCCTCGTCGAGGCCGGCCTGATCGCCGCCGCCCTGCTGTTCCTGACCGGGATCGCCTGATCCGGTTATTTCCCGACGACGGCCCGGTCGGGTTGCTGGGCCCGGATCGTCGCGGCGCCGCGCGGTGGCAGCATCTCGACGGTCTGCACCATCCAGAAGACGATGAAGATGGCGGCCACGAAGATCTCGAGCCAGAAGAGGCTCATCTGGTCGGTCAGCCACAGCACCGCCAGGACGGGCGTGACGACCAGCATCGCCAGCGCGATGACGTTGTAGCGGTGTCGCTTCGCGTTGGCGGTCACGTTCTGGAGGGCTGCCGATGCCGACGACGGCCGCTTTCCCTGGGTGGGCGGCTCGTCGCGGAATCGGCGCGCGTTGACGAGCACGACGCCGAGGATGCAGGCGAACAGGCCGAGGGCGGCCAGATAGTGCGCGTTGTCGATGAGCGCGGTGAGGCTGGTCAGCATTGCGATCAGGCCGGCCACCCAGAGGAGCACCGCCGCGCCGAAGCCCCACCAGAAGGGCTTGTCGGTCGACCCGTCCCGGGCCGCGAAGAACAGCGTGGCGACGAGCGCCAAGGCTCCCACGACCAGCAGGGCGGCGATGCCGTTCTCGACGCTCGCCCGAGCGGCGTCGGCCAGCGGCCAGACCGCGTCGCAGTCTGGGTTCGCGGTCTGTTCGTTGAGGACCGCGACGTCGGCCTGACGGCAGACGACCAGCGCCCGGCGATAGTCTTCGCTGCGCGCCGTGGGAACGACCGCGACCACGGCCGCGAACACGCCGCCGAGGTTGAGCAGGATCTCCTCGCTCCGTCGGGTCCCTTTGAGAGCGATCATGCAAGCGCCCAGACCGATGAGCGCGCCGACGAAGATGGTCTGCGCCGCGGTGTAGTAGTAGGCGCTCACCGAGCCGAGCAGGTGCCAGTGTTGACGCGCCGTCTGCCAGAACACCGCGACCGCCAGGCCGACCAGCAGAGCGACCATCGCGGTGCGCAGATAGGTGTAGGACTTGACCAGGCGATCGTCCTCACTGGACACTTCGACCCCTCACGCTAAGCCCCGCAACTCCAGACCATAAGAGACGCTGGACCGGCCGTACACCGCATGAAGTGGCGGATCTTGGTCACATGAAGTTGCGGGTGTGCAGTGCGGACAGCTCCGCCGCCTCGTCGGCCGGGAAGCCGAGCCGCTCGAGGCGCTGCCGGCGGCCGTCGTCCATCGCCGCCTGGAGTCGTTGCACGGCGCGGTAACCGCGGGCGACCCGGCCGCGGTCCACTCCCCTGCCGCGAGCACGACGAGGGCGTCGAAGACGTCGGCGTTGAGGCCGGCGGTGTCGACCAGGGCGTCGTGGCGGCGTTCGACCGCGGCCCGCAGCCGACCGCGCAGCGTCGGGTCCAGCGCCGCCTGGTGCTCGAGGTGGGCGACCCCGAAGGCGACGTGGCGGGCCTCGTCGACCCGGGCCAACCGGGTGACCTGGCGGGTGACCGGGTCCGGCGCGTGCTCGTCGAGAAAGCCGAGCAGCGCCAGGAAGCTGCCCTCGCCGAGGACCGAGAGCAGGAACGACGCCAACGAGAAGTCGGTCTCGGCGAGCAGGCTGGTCAGCGATGCCCGCCCACCCGCCGACGAAGTGCCCAGCTCGGTGCCGGACAGCAACGCCCGCCGGGTGAAGACCTCGATGTGCCGGGCCTCGTCGGCCGCCTGCACGGCGAGCAACTGCTGCACCTCGCGGAAGTGCGGGTGGATCCGGGCCAGCAGCCTGGCCGGGATGACCAGGGCGGCCTGCTCGTTCTCGACGAGATAGGTCATCACCTGCACGACCGCCGCGTCGATGTCAGCGGGCAGGTCGGTGCCGGCCGACCAGTCGACCGCGACGGCCGGGTCCCACTGTGCCGCCGCGGCGTGCGCGTAGAGCCGGGGCGCGAGGTCGGCCCAGACCACGTCGCGGTCGGCGATGTCGAACCAGGGCGGTGTCGGCCCGCCGGCCTCGACCAGCGCGCCACGGGCCGCCAGTCCCCAATGAGCCGGCGGCCGCCGGACGATGCCGTCTGGGCGCGGCCCGCCGGCCCGTTGCGCGCCGATCCACCGCAGGCCGGCGGCTTGGCCGAGCGAGACCACGCAGCCGTCGGACTCGACGGCGAACCCGTGACCCCGGCTCCGGCACCAGCCGCGCAGGTGCACGGCCAGCGCCGGATCGTGCCCGGTGACCCGCAGTCGCCCACCGGGCGGCAGGGCCCGCAGGGCGCGTTCGAGCAGGATGTGGGCGCCCGCTTCGAAGCCGAGCCGGTCGAGGTCGAGCCCCGCGTCGGTCATGGCGTGTAGTCGGCCGCGGTCACCTGGCCCTTGGCGTCGTAGAAGCCCTCCTGGTCGACGGCGTCGGCCAGCTGGGCGTAGCCGCTGGTCCGGCCCGGCTCCCAGACCTTCAGCCCTTCGAGGTCGAGCAGCGGGCGGACAGCCTCGTCGGCGTAGGACATGGACAGCAGCAGTGCGACGAACCGGTCCGCGAGCGCGGCGGGTGCCGTGTCGACGAGCGTCATGTTGCAGTGGTCGAACGGTGCCGTCTGGGCCACGATCCGGGTGCTGCCCGGCGGGAGGGTGCCCTCTCGCGAGAACACGAGGTGGTTGGCGTCGATCATGCACGCCGCGTCGACCTCGCCGGCCGCCAGCGCCCGGGCCGCCTCCCGCTCGCCACCGACATGGTCGCCGTGCAACCCGACGCCGATGTCGAACCGGCGGACGGTCAGGTCGGCTGCCCCGGCCGCCCGCAGGTGGGCCAGCGGGATCAGGGTGGCCTGCGGCGAGTCGACCGCCCCCACGGCGACCGTGCGGCCGCGCAGGTCGGTCGCCGAGTGCACATCCGAGTCGGAGCGCACCACGACCACCGACGTCAGGTCGCGGTCGGTGTCGCGCATGACGGCGGCCCGCACCGCTCGGCCTTCCGCGGCGGCCAGGCGCTCGGCGCGCACCCACGCCAGCGGTGAGTTCCACGCCGCGTGGATGCGGCCGGCGACCAGGTCTTCGACCTGCCGCTCGTAGTTGGAGTAGAGCAGGTAGTCGAAGGGCAGCCCGCGGTCGCGCAGCCAGCGCCGGAAGCCCTCCCAGATGGTGACGACCTTCGGGTCGTAGGCGACGGCACCCATCAGCAGCGTCACCGTGGGCCTCCGAACAGCGGCAGGCCGAGCGTGGCCCGGCCGACGAAGTCGCGCAGCGCGGGCGTCGTCGGTGCCATCACCCGGGCGGCGAGCGTGTCGCGGAAGCGCCGTTCGACACCGAGTTCCTTGCGGAAGGCGGCACCGCCACACAGGCGCATCACGCCATCGGCGACCTCGGAGGAGACCTCCGACGCGACGGCCTTGACCTGGAGCACCCGCAACGTGGCGTCGGCGCGACCGCTGGCCAGCGCTCCGAGGGTGTCGGCGAGAAAGGCCCGGGCTTCATCCCCACGGGTACGCAGCCGCGCGTATTCGGCGCGCGCCACCGGCTGCTCCGCGAGCGTCTGGTCGAGGTGCTCCAGGCGCGTGTTGGTCAGGTGCGTCGCCGCCTCGTCGAGCAGCGCGGTGGTCAGCCCCACGGAGAACGCCGCGTTCCCGGTCAGGAAGGCGGGCAGCGCCGTGCCGAGCGCGATGTCGAGGCCGGCTCCGTCGTCGCCGAGCATGGCCTCGCGCGGCACCTCGACGCCCTCGGCAACCACCGGCCTGGACGCGTTGCCGCGCAGGCCGACCCCGTCGAACTGCCCGGCCACCCGCAGCCCGTCGGCATCCGCCGGGACGAGCCACAGCGTCATCGGGCCGTCGGCGGCCAGCGGCCGGCTCGACCACACGTAGCTGTCGGCCTCGCCGGCCGACGTGATCCAACTCTTGCGGGCGTCGAGGCGGACGACGGCACCGTCGCCGGTCGCCGTGCTCACCGGCGCCCAGAAGTGGCTACGCGAGCCGGCCTCGGAGAACGCCAGACTGCTGACATGCTCACCGCGAGCGATGGCCTCGCGCACCTCGCGCGGGCCGTGCGCCTCGAGCACACAGGTCGCGGCGTAGTGCATCAACACGACCATCGCGGTCGAGCCGCAGGCCGCGGCGATCTGCTCGATGACCTCGGCCGCGTCGCCGAGCGTGCCACCACCGCCGCCTACCTCGGTCGCCGACAGCAGGCCGAGGATGCCCGCCGCCCCGAGCGCGTCGAGGGCGGCACGCGGGTAGGTGCCCGCGCGGTCCACTTCGGCCGCCGCCGGCGCGATGGTGCCCGCGATGACAGCTTCCAACGCGGCGCGATAGTCGGTGCTCGTCTCAGTGCTCAACCGGACCCTCCTGCGACTCGGACTTGCGCCCGACACAGTCTTCCAGGTCACACAACGAATGCTCAGCAAGCTAACCGGGTTTTCCCAACTGCGCGACGCATCGTTGAGCGCCGCGCCCGCCGCCCCGGGCGCGGGTATGCGCACGAGGAGGAACGTCGCCCATGTCCGGTGAAAGCAAGGCTCGTGCCGCTGCGGCCCGGAAGGCCATGGAGACCGCGCGGAAGCGCGACCGCCGGCGGAAGCATCTGTTCACCGGCGGGATCGTCGGGTTCGTTGTGCTCGTTGTGGTCGGTGTGGTTCTTGCGCTCACGTTGCACAAGTCGGACTCGGCCGCCGCCGCGGCCGCGATTCCGGCCTCGCCCGCGACCACCGCTCAAGGTCGCACCGACCCGCCGCCGTGGGCGGTGCCAGCGGATACCGCCGCGCAGGTGAAGGCCGCCGGGCTGCCGATGTTGGGCACCGAGGGCACCACCGAGCACATCCACGCGCACGTCGACGTCGTCGTCAACGGCCAGCCGGTCGTCGTGCCCGCGGGCATCGGCATCGACGAGGCGACCGGCGAGCTGAGCCCGTTGCACACCCACGACACGTCCGGCGTGATCCACGTCGAGTCGCCGGTCCAGGCCGACTTCAGCCTCGGCCAGGTCTTCACCGAGTGGCAGGTGTCGCTCTCGGGCGACCACATCGGTGGCCTCAAGGCGGGCAACGGCGAGGAGCTTCACGCCTACGTGAACGGCAAGCCCTACCAGGGTGACCCGGCCGCGATCCTGCTGCACGCGCACGACGAGATCGCACTCGTCTACGGCACCGCGGCGCAGCAGGCCAACCCGCCCGCGAGCTTCACGTTCCCCGCGGGCCTCTGAGAAGCAGCTCAGTGCTCGTCGTAGTGGCCCTCGTGGGCAGCGTGTCGGTGATCCTCGTGGAGATAGTCGACGTGCCCGTCGTGGGCCACTGAGGCGTGCCCGCACCCGTCGCCGTGGATGTGGGTGTGTGTTTCCGCCTCGACGTGGTCGCTGACGGAGCATTCGTCGTAGTGGTCGCCGTGTTTGCTGTGCGCGTGGCCGTCGTGCAGATAGTCGGTGTGCCCGTCGTGCGCTAGTCCGATGTGGCCGCAGCTCTCGCTGTGCTGGTGCTGGTGCGGCTCGGAGTCGGCGTGCGCCGCGGCGGAGCACTCGTCATAGTGGCCGTCGTGCGCGTGGTGGCGATGCCCGTCGTGCAGATAGTCGATGTGGCCGACGTGTTCGAAGGCCTCGTGGCCGCAGTCGATGCCGTGGATGTGCTCATGGGCTTTGACGTGCGTGTGGTGCTCGGTGTCGATCGACATGGCTCCACCCCCCAATGAGCCAATTATCCCACCCGAACGGGACCGATCCGGCGGTTCCGCATCTTGACCGCGCACCCGAAGTTGAAAACCGTTACCGCCTGGCCTTTCCTGACGCGCCACAGCGCGCCTCTCGCGCACACACCTGGAAACGATTACCGTGTCCGGCGTGACCGCCCCCACGGAGCCGCAGCGGCGGCTGTTCGGCGACCGGGTCGGGTCGGTGGAGATCCTCGCCGCCCTGCTGATCGTGCTCGTCGTGTTCCGCAACCCCGTGTCGTCGGCGATCTCCAGCCCGCGCCTGCAGACCTGGACGACGGTGTTCGTCTCGGTCATGGTGCAGGCGGTGCCGTTCCTGGTCTTCGGCGTCGTCCTCTCCGCGGTGATCGCCGTGTTCGTGCCCCGCTCGTTCTGGGCCCGCGCCCTCCCCCGCCACCCGGCGCTGGCCGTGCCGGTCGCGTCGGTCGCGGGCGTCGTGCTGCCCGGCTGCGAGTGCGGTTCGGTGCCGATCGCCGGGTCGCTGATCCGGCGCGGTGTCACACCCGCCGCCGCCCTCGCATTTCTGCTCGCCGCTCCGGCGATCAACCCGATCGTGCTGACGGCGACCGCGGTCGCGTTCCCCAACAACCCCGAGATGGTCGTCGGCCGGGGCGTCGCCAGCCTCATCGTCGCCATGATCATGGGCTGGCTCTGGCTGCGGCTCGGCAAGGCCGAATGGATCAAGCTGCCGCACCGCGACGACGAGGGTCTCCCGAAGATGGTCGCCTTCTGGACGGCGGTCCGTCACGACGTCATCCACGCCGGCGGCTTCCTGGCCCTGGGCGCGATGGCCGCGGCCACGATCAACGTCCTCGTGCCGGAGCGCTGGCTGCTCACCCTGGCCGGCAATCCGGTGGTGTCGGTGCTCGCCCTCGCGATGCTGGCCGTGCTGCTGTCCATCTGCTCGGAGGCCGACGCGTTCGTCGCGGCGTCGCTGTCGCAGTTCTCGCTGACCGCCCGGTTGGCGTTCCTCGTGGTCGGGCCCATGGTCGACCTCAAACTGATCTCGATGCAGACCGGCGTGTTCGGTCGGCGGTTCGCGACGCGCTTCTCCCCGGCCACGTTCGCGGTCGGGGTGCTCGTCGCGGTCGGAGTGGGAGCGGTGCTGCTGTGAACCGGCAAGCGCAAGGAGTGGTGCTGCTGCTGCTCGGCGGCGCGGTGCTCAAGGCGAGCCTGACCGACATCTACCTGCGCTACGTCAAGGAGGGACTCCAGCCGTTCCTGATCGGCGCCGGCGCGCTGCTGGTCGTGACGGCCGTGATGACGCTGGTGCACGACCTGCGGTCACAGTCCAAAGAAGACAATCACGACGGCCACCACCACGCGCACGGCCCGGCGGTCGGCTGGCTGCTCGTGCTCCCGGTGATCGGCCTGCTGCTGGTCGCACCACCCGCGCTCGGCGCGTTCGCGGCCGGCCAGGCCGGCACCGCGGTGCCCTCCAAGGCCGCCTCCGAATATCCGCCGCTGCCGCCCGGCGACCCCGCCACCATCAGCATTCTGGAGTACGTGTCCCGCGCGGTCTACGACAACGGCGCGTCCATCGGCGGCCGCACGGTGCGGATGTCGGGCTTCGTCATCCGCGGCCAGGCCGGCGAGCTCCTCCTCGCCCGGATGATCATGTCCTGCTGTGCCGCCGACGGCCGGCCGATCAAGCTCGGCATGACTGGCAACGCACCACACGACCTGGCCGCCGACACCTGGATCGAGGTCACCGGCCGCTTTACCGACAAGGCCGGCGCCGACCCCGTCAACGGCGAGCGGATCCCCTACGTCGACGTGCAGACCTGGAACCAGATCGACCCACCGCGCAACCAATACCAGTGAGGCTCACGACAGCGTCCGCAGGTCGATCACGTGCCAGGCCAACCGGTCGTCGAACCCGCTCGACCACCACAGGTATCCGCCGCGGCAGAGCACGCTGACCGCGTCGGACGCGACCCGCACGGCACCACCGCGGGCAATGTCGTAGATGGACAGTGGCCGGCCGCGCTGGGCCCGCGTCGCGGGCGTGAGGTCGGTCAGGAACTCGAACCGGTCGAGCACGGCGACGTCCGAGACCGGGAAGCCGGCATCGGCCCGGGCGATCTCGCGGCGCTGCGTGCCGTCGATCCGCATGAGGTCGATGCGGCCGTTGCCCTGGTCGTCGTCCATCACGATGGCCCGGCACCAGGTGGCACCGCACTCCGGGAACTCGGTCTGACCGGCGACGAACTGCTGGGTCACGTTGCGCACGCGATCCATCAGGCGCACCCGGCCGCCGCCGATCACGTCGCTGCTGTCGAGCAGCCAGGGCCAGGCGACCGGCGACCAGAGCCCGGGCACCGAGGTCGTCCTGGCGCCGGTGCCGTCGAGCGAGACCGATCTGACCTCGGTCGACTCGCCGGCGACCGCGGTCCAGTGCAGGCGACCATCGGCGATGCTCAACTCGTAGGCCGAATCGGTCTGCCGCACGTCGCCGGCGTCCGCGGCGATCCGCCGGCCGGCACCCGTGCCGTCGGCCGCCATGACCCACATCGACGTCGTCAGCGTGCCGCGCGCGTCGGCCACCGACTCGGCCCATGCCAGCCGACCCTCGCCGGCGACGAAGCCGTGGAACTGCGGAGCGGCTTCGGCCGGTAGCCGCCGCAGCTCCCGGACGTTGCCGGACCCCCGCACGACGACCAGCCGGACCGAGCCGCCGTCGGTGCTGAGCGCCGACCCGACCGACGTGCCCGCGTCGAGGAAGAAGGCGGGCGTGTAGGTCGTCCCGTCGGGCAGGGTGCCGGACACCGAGCCGCGGGTCGCCCGCGCCCACACGGACTCCAGCGTCGGCGTCGCAGACCGCGAGTCGCTGGCCGGCGAGAGCGTCAGCAACCACGTGCCGGCGACCAGGGCGGCGAACAGCCCGGTCCAGCGGACCCGCTCAACGACCACGCGTCGACTCCCAACCCGTCGCCAATCATGCGGACATGACAATACCGCAATCATAATGAAAATCACTTCCAACTCGCTTGTGTACGCCAGCGCAACGCCATTAGCGTCCCCCGGTAGTGAAATTCATTGTCAATACGGATACGAAAGGTGGCGACTCCGGTGCGTCATTACCGCGCAGGTCTTGTTGGTGCCGCCCTGCTGTCGATAGGTCTGCTGGCATCGGCGTGCGGCAACAGTGCTGACGGCGCCGCCCCCGAGCCGGCCGGAACGACCGCCGAAGACGTCTCGGTGGTCGCGTCGACCAACGTCTACGGCGACATCGTCCGGCAGATCGCCGGCGACAAGGTGACGATCACGTCGATCATCAGTGACCCGGCCGCCGACCCACACTCCTACGAGGCCAACACCCGCACCCAACTCGAGTTGTCCCAGGCCGACCTGGTGATCGAGAACGGCGGCGGCTACGACGACTTCGTCGACACCATGCTCAAGGCGGCCAACAGCGACGCGAAGGTGCTCAACGCCGTCGACCTGTCGGGTAAGAAGGCCACCGGCGGCGCCGAGCTCAACGAACACGTCTGGTACGACCTGCCCTCGATGAGCACGCTGGCGGACCAGATCGTCGGCGCCCTGTCGACCGCGGATCCCGGCGACGCCACGACGTTCACCGCCAACGCGGCGACGTTCAAGCAGAAGCTCCAGGACCTTGAGAAGACCGCGACCGAGGTCAAGTCGGCCCACTCCGGCGCCGGCGTCGCGATCACCGAGCCGGTGCCGCTCTACCTGCTCGCCGCGTGCGGGCTGGTCAACAAGACGCCCGGCGAGTTCAGCGAGGCGATCGAGGAAGGCACCGACGTGCCGGCCAGCGTGCTCAACGAGACCCTCGGCCTGTTCACCGGCAAGCAGGTCAAGCTGCTCGCCTACAACGAGCAGACGGCCGGGCCGGAGACCGAGAAGGTGCTCCAGGCGGCCAAGGACAACCAGGTCGGCGTGGTGCCGGTGACCGAGACGCTGCCCGCCGGCAAGGACTACGTGGCGTGGATGAGCGGAAACCTCGCCGCGATCAAGACCGCCCTCGGCTGATGCCGGAACCCGTGCTGGAGTTCGCCGACGCCGGCCTGTCGTTCGGACCGCGGGCCTTGTGGTCAGGTCTGTCGCTGCGCGTCGAGCCCGGCGAGTTCATCGCCGTCCTCGGCGCCAACGGTTCCGGCAAGACCAGCATGGTCCGCACCATCCTGGGCCTGCAACGCCTGCGGTCGGGCACCGTGCGGGTGTCCGGCCGCCCGGCGCGTCGCGGTGCCGACGCCATCGGCTACGTGCCGCAGCAGCGGCGGGTCGAGCCGCTCACCCCGCTGCGCGCCCGCGACATGGTCGGCCAGGGCCTCGACGGACACCGTTGGGGCCTTGGCCGGCCCGCCGACCGGGCCGCCCGGGTCGCCGCGGCCCTGGCTGCGGTCGGCGCGAGCGAGTTCGCGGACCGACCGATCGGCCTGCTCTCCGGCGGCGAGCAGCAGCGGGTGCGGATCGCGCAGTCCCTGGTCGCCGGCCCGCGCCTGCTGCTGTGTGACGAGCCGCTGCTCTCGCTCGACCTGCGCAGTCAACGCACGATCACCGCCCTGGTCGACCGGCAACGCCGGGAGAAGGGCACGGCGGTGGTGTTCGTGACCCACGAGATCAACCCGGTGCTCCCCTACGTCGACCGGGTGCTCTACCTGGCCCGGGGCAAATTCCGGGTCGGCACCGTCGAGGAGGTCTTCACCTCGGAGACATTGTCCGATCTCTACGGCGTGCCGATCGAGGTCGTCAACCTGCGCGGGCGAATCCTGGTCGCCGGTGTCCCGGAGGCCGAGCATGACTGACCACGGGATCTGGGGCCAGGTCTTCAACTTCAGCGACTACGGCGCCCTACTGGCACTCGTGCACAACTCGCTCATCGCCGGTGCCGTGCTGGGCGTCGTCGGGGGGCTGATCAGCACCTTCGTGATGATGCGCGACATGCCGTTCGCGGTGCACAGCATCAGCGAACTCTCGTTCGCGGGTGCGTCCGGCGCGCTGCTGATCGGTGCCAACGTGGTCGTCGGATCGCTGACCGGCTCGATCCTGGCGGCCCTGGTGATCGGCCTGCTGGGCAGCCGGGCCCGCGACCGCAACTCGATCATCGGCGTGCTGATGCCCTTCGGGCTCGGCCTGGGCGTGCTCTTCCTGGCGCTCTACAAGGGACGCTCGGCGAACCAGTTCGGGCTGCTGACCGGTCAGATCGTCGCCGTGGACACGCCGCAATTGTCCTGGCTGCTGGGCACGTCGGCGGTGGTGCTCGTCGGGCTGCTGGTCATCTGGCGGCCGCTCGCCTTCGCCAGCACCGATCCGGAACTCGCGGCCGCGCGTGGCGTACCCGTGGCGGCTTTGTCATCGGTGTTCATGGTCCTGTTGGGCCTCACCGTCGCGATGTCGGTGCAGATCGTCGGCGCCCTGCTGGTGCTCAGCGTCGTGTGCACGCCCGCCGCGGCGGCGATGCGAATAACCGCCTCCCCGAGGCTGGTCACCCTGCTCAGCGTCGGTTTCGCGGTGAGCTCGGTCGTCGGCGGCATCCTGCTGGCCCTCGGCAGCAGCATTCCGATCAGTCCCTACGTCACCACGATCTCGTTCCTGATCTACGTCGGCTGCCGGATTGCCGGTGCCCGGCGTTGACCGGAAACGCTTTGTCCACAATGTCGATAAACGTCTGACCAGCGCAATCATTGATGCGCACGCGTGAATGTCACGAGAGCGTCACGACCAGTTAGGTGGTAGTGACAGCCATCGTTTCGAAAGCGAAGGATGCGATCAACGTGCCTGCGTCGCAGGCCGTTCTCCCTCCGGAGGAACGATAGTGACCAACCCCCAGAACTGGCCACGGCGCGTCTTCGTCGGCTTGCTCGCGACCGCGGTGGCGACCGGCCTCACGACGTTGGCAGTTGGCCTACCCGCAGCCAACGCCGAGCCCGGCCCTACCAGCCCAGCACTGAAGGAAAGCCCGACAGACACCCTGGGCTCGCACGACCTCGACCTGCTGACCCAAGCCAAGGCCCGGGGCGAGAAGTCGGTAATGCTGATCATCGCCACCGACAAGGGCGAGTCGGCCGATGTGGCCGGCGCCCTCAAGAAGCTCGGCGGCACCGTGGCCAAGCGAGTCGACCAGGTCGGCTACCTGCGCGCCAGCGTGCCAACCGGTTCCGTGCTGAAGGCGGCCAAGCTGCCCGGCGTCTCCGCGGTCGACCTCAACGAGGTCATCCCGATGCCCGAGCCCGAGCCGACCGCGGCCCGCGCCAACATCGCCGCACAGGCGGCGACCGTCGGCGCGCCCGGTGCGGACACCCCCGCCGACAACCCCTACATGCCGACCGGCGAGACCGGCTCCGTCGCCTTCAAGCAGGCGCACCCCACGTGGGACGGCCGAGGCGTCACGATCGGCATCATGGACGCGGGCGTCGACCTCGACACCCCCGCGCTGCAGACCACCTCGACCGGCGAGCGGAAGATCACCGACTGGTTCACCGCCACCGACCCGGTGTTCGAAGGTGACGGCACGTGGCGCCCCATGGTGACCAACGTCGCCGGGCCGCAGTTCACCTACCAGGGTCTCCAGTGGACGGCGCCGCGCGCGGGTGCCTTCAAGATCAACCGGTTCGCCGAGACGATCACCAAGGGCAGCGCGCCCGGCGGCGATGTCAACCGCGACGGTGACACCACCGACCTCTTCGGCATCCTTTACGACCCGGCAAGCCACGACATCTGGGTCGACGTCAACCAGGACCGCAACTTCAGCAACGACGGCGGCCCGATGCGTCCCTACGGCGAGGACCACCAGGTCGGGCACTTCGGCACCGACAACCCGGCCACGGCCGTACGCGAGCAGATGCCGTTCGTCGTCGAATACCGCGAGGACGTCGACGGCACGCCCATCGGGGCACCGGCCGCCACCGACTTCGTCAACATCGGCATCATCGAAGACGCGCACGGTTCGCACGTCGCCGGCATCACCGCCGCGAACAACATGTTCGGCAACGACAACCTCGACGGCCAGGCTCCCGGCGCCAAGATCGTGTCTGCTCGCGCCTGCACCTGGGGCGGCGGCTGCACGGCAGCGGCCCTGAGCGACGGCATGATCGAGCTGGTCGTCAACCGGCACGTCGACGTCGTCAACATGTCGATCGGCGGCCT
Source organism: Asanoa ferruginea (assembly GCF_003387075.1). Classification (NCBI taxonomy): domain Bacteria; kingdom Bacillati; phylum Actinomycetota; class Actinomycetes; order Micromonosporales; family Micromonosporaceae; genus Asanoa; species Asanoa ferruginea. The sequence continues at coordinate 5,762,918 of NZ_QUMQ01000001.1, read as the reverse complement.
GCCGGCCCTCAACGACGGCAACAACGCCCGCGCCCAGCTCTACGACCGGCTGATCAAGGACTTCGGCGTGCAGCTGGTCCTCTCGGCCGGCAACAGCGGCCCTGGCGTCAACACCGTCGGTGACCCCGGCGTCGCCAACGATGTCATCGCCGCTGCGGCCGGCGTCAGCAAGGAGACCTGGCTCGCCAACTACGGCTCCGTGACCCGGGTTCCCTACCAGCTCTTCAACTTCTCGTCGCGGGGTCCCCGCGAGGATGGTGGGTTCAAGCCGACCATCACCGCTCCCGGCTCGGCGATCTCGACCACGCCGTTGTGGCAGCCCGGTGTCTCGGTCGCCGAAGCGGGCTACCAGTTGCCGCCCGGCTACCAGATGATGAACGGCACCTCGATGGCGTCACCGCAGACGGCCGGCGGCGTCGCGCTGCTCCTGTCGGCGGCGAAGGCCACCGGCAAGACGGCGACCCCGGCGGCGCTGCGGCGCGCGATCTCCTCGTCGGCGTCGTTCATCCCCGGCCAGCCGGCCTACGCGCAGGGCAACGGCAAGCTCAACATCCCGGGCGCCTGGGACCTGCTCGCACAGGGGCCGCTGCAGACCCGGACCTACGAGGTGACGGCGCCGGTCTGCACACCGATCTCCGACTTCCTTGCCACCCCTGACAAGGGCTCGGGCATCTACAACCGGTGCGCCGTCGGCCAGGGCGGGCAGCGCGCCGACGACAAGAAGTCCTACACGGTGAAGCTCACCCGGACCTCCGGGCCGGCCGGCGACATCAAGCACGCGGTGAGCTGGGTCGGTGACGACGGGTTCTACCGCAACGCGCCGAAGAACCTGATCCTGCCGCTCAACAAGACGGTGACCTTCACCGTCGAGACTCGCGGTGGTGAGGGCGCGCACAGCGCGATCATGCGGGTCGACGACCCGAAGACGCTGGGTGTCGACTTCGAGTTCCTGAACACCATCGTGATCTCCAACGCGCCGGCGAAGAAGGATTTCTCGTTCTCCGCCACCGGCTCGGTCGACCGGAACAACTTCACGACCTACTTCGTCACCGTTCCCGAGGGTGCGAAGGCGTTGCAGGTCAACCTCTCCGTGCTGACCGCCGGTTCGATGGCACGGTTCATCGCGATCAACCCGGTGGGTGTGCCGGTCGACGACACCGCGAGCGGGGCCTGCTACATCAACTTCTCGGATCCGGTCGCCTGTAAGCCGGACGAGCGGTCCTACGAAGACCCGATGCCGGGGGTGTGGGAGCTGGAAGTCGACTCCCGACGGACCTCGCCGACGCTCGAGAACCCGTTCCATCTGACCGCCCGCATCCAGGGTGTGACGGTGGACCCGGCCCAGGTCGAACTGCCGTCTGTGACGGCCGGCGTGGCCACTCCGGTGACCTGGTCGCTGAAGAACGTGTTCGGCCCGGTCAAGGTGGCGGGGCAGGGCGGTCCGCTGGGCAGCGCGCTGGTGCAGCGGCCGACCATCGCCGACCAGGAGGTGCAGACCTACGAGGTGGAGGTGCCGGCCGGGGCGTCGCGGCTCGATGTCGCGATCGGCAACACCAGCGACCTCGGCGCCGACCTCGACCTCACGGTGCGGCACGACGGCGCCGTTGTCGGGCAGTCCGCCGACGGCGACTCGGAGGAAGCCGTGTCGATCGCCAACCCGGAGGCCGGGGTGTACGAAGTCGAGATTGCCGGATACGCGGTTCCCGCGGGAACCACCGAATACGACTATCGCGACGTCTTCTACTCCCCCACGCTGGGCTCGGTCTCGGCGCCGGCGACGACCATCGACCTGCCCTACGGCGGGTCGGCGTCGATCACCGGTGCGGTGACGGCCCTGTCCACCCCCGCCCCCGGTCGGCAGCTCTTCGGTGAGCTGCGGATCGTCACGGACGAGGGCGCGGTCGTCGGCCGCAGCAACGTGGACATCGGCACCGTGATCCCGTAACACCCGTACGACCCGCGAAGCCCGTCCACGATTGTGGGCGGGCTTCGCTTATGCCGGCGCCGCGCTGGTCACCACGAACGGGGTGCCCTGCTGGCAGGTGGTGACCACGGAGCGGTCGACCCGGCCTGTGACGGTGACCCGGGCGCCGGGCCTCAGCACCGACCGGTCACCGCCGATCAGCAGGAACCCGTTGATCAGCAGGCAGCGTGACTCGACCCCGGTGGTGACGGTGCCGGTCAGCGTCGACAGGCCGCGTTTCGCGCCCGCCGGGGCCGGCAGGTCCTCGGGCCACTCGACGTCAGCCGCCATGACCGCTACCGGGCGCAGGTCGAGCAGGTGCCGAAGAGTTCCAGCGTGTGCGCCACGTCGGTGTAGCCGTGCTGGTCGGCGACCTTCTCTGCCCACCGCTCCATGGCCGGCCCTTCGATCTCGACCGTCCGGCCACACATCCGGCACACCAGGTGATGATGGTGCCGCGACCGGGAGCACTGCCGGAAGAGTTGCTCACCGTCGGGCAGCCTGGTCGCGTCGACCTCGCCGGCGTCGACCAGGAGTTGCAGCGTGCGGTAGACGGTCGTCAGACCCACTTTGGCGCCCCGCTCCCGGAGCAGCCCGTGCAGTTGCTGCGCGGTGAGAAAGTCGTTGACCTCATTGAGCAGCGCGATGACCTCGGTGCGCTGCCGCGTCGTGCGACTGGCCACCGGCCTCGACCCGTTCACCAGGACTTTCCTCCGGTCGTCAATGTGCGGCGGCCCTATCATCATATGCGCAGATGGTTATCATTCCGAATTGGCCCTGACCTGGGCCGGGCAGTGTTCAGTGGCAGTTTGCCCACTGTCCACCGGACACTCGCAGAATCCTTGCGTACTCATGCGTTGCGCATGCCCTCCTCATTCAGGAGCGTCCGACCATGACCATCTCTCGTCGACAGGTGTTGAGCGGCGGTGCCGCCGCCGGTGTAGGGCTGAGCGTCGCGGGGGTGCTGCCCACCCTCGCCGAGCCGGCCGCGGCGTCGTCGTCGCACGGTTCCCACGGCTCGCCCGACGGCGGCCGCCCGTTCCCGCCGTTGCAGGACGACCCCGACGGCATCCTGGCGCTGCCCGCCGGCTTCTCCTACCGGATCGTCACCCGCGAGGGCGTCACCGAGCTGACCGACGGCCAGGGCAAGACGCCGGCCTTCCACGACGGAACCGGCGTCGTCGAGGCGAGCCGCGACCGGCTCACGATCATCCAGAACCACGAGCTGACCCCACACATGGCGACGTATGGCGTGCCGCACATCGCCGGCACCGTCTACGACGCGGGTGCGGTCAACGCGAGCGGTTGCACCGTGCTCACCACCGACCGCAACGGCAAGCGGATCGCCGAGTGGGTCGGCATCTCCGGCACGGTGCGCAACTGCGCCGGCGGCGTCACACCCTGGGGCACCTGGCTGACCTGCGAGGAGACGTTCATCAACGCCGGCGCCACCTGGTCGGCGGCCGGCCAGACCGGTGTCTACCAGCAGGACCACGGCTACGTGTTCGAGGTGCTCCAGAGCGACTCGAAGCACCAACTGCCCAAACCGATCAAAGCCTTCGGCCGCTTCGAGCACGAGGCGCTCGCCGTCGAGCCCAACCTCAAGCACGTCTACCTGTCCGAGGACGCCAGCGGGCCCAACGGCCTGTTCTACCGTTGGACCGCGCCCCGCAACGTGCACCTCGGATCGGGGCTGGCCAACCGGCTCAGCGACACCGCCGGCACACTCGAGGCGATGCAGATCCGGCTCGACGACGGCAGCATCCTCCCCGACGTCGCCTACCTCACCTCGGCGCAGCTCGGCCGGCCGTTCAAGGTGACCTGGACGCCGGTCGCCGACCGCGACGCCCGGACCACCCCGACCCGCAGCCAGTTCGCCGACGGCACGGTCACCCGGGGCAAGAAGTTCGAGGGTGTCTGGAGCAACGGCAAGGGCTGCTACATCGTCAACAGCTTCGCCTTCGGCGCCAACGACCTGCCGGCCGACGCGACCAAGCACGACGGCATGGTGTGGTTCTACGACTACTCCGACCAGACCATCACGCTGGTCACCTACTTCCCGCACAACCCGGGCGCGGCGGAGACCGAGGGCCCGTTCCCGCGCTTCGCGGATCTGACCTTCGACGGCCCCGACAACGTGACCGTGACGCCGTGGGGCACGCTCGTGCTGGCCGAAGACGGCCTGCGGGCCTCCCACGTGCTCAGCTCGGTGCCGGGCGGCCCGACCTACGCGATCGCCCGCAACATGCTCAGCAACGGCACGTCCAACGGTTCGCCGACCTACTCGGAGTTCACCGGGCCGACGTTCTCGCCCGACGGCCGGGTGCTGTTCGTCAACATCCAGCTTCCCGGGATCACGCTGGCCATCACCGGCCCCTGGGAGCACTACCTCGGCTGACGGCTACGGTTGCCGGCATGGGATCGGACCCGCGGTCGTCGTCGTGGTGGCGACGGCCGCTGGTTCGGCGCCTGCCCGGGCTGGTCGCCGCGCTGGCCGCCGGCGCCGCACTCCTCGCGACCACGCCCAACCAGGCCCGCACACCGAAGCCGCCCCCACCGCCCGTCGACGCGGTGTGGCCCAACGCCCGCCGCGCGGACCTTCCGGGTGCGTTGAAGGACGGCGTCCCCTACAACCCCGACTATTTCGTCGACGACCACGTGTCGGCCGGCACGGCGCTCGACAAGGCTGGCCGGGCGGTTCGCCTGGTGCTCCGGGCCGCCGATGGCACAGTCCGGATCCTGCGCCAACTCCCGGTGGGGACAGCTCCCCAGTTCGCCGGCTTCACCTCCGTCTCAGGCCAGTTGGTGTGGGCCGAGTCGGTCACCGGCGCGGACAAGTCGGTGCGCACCAGCCTGTGGCGGGCCGACCTGGCGGGTGGCGCGCCGCGGAAGATCACCGACGACACCGGCTGGGCGGTGTTCCCCGGTTCGGATCACGACATCGTCGCCGACTCCGGCCGGCTCTACTGGATCGCTCGGGCATCCGGCGGCGACCCGGCGACAGAAGTGCGGTCGGTGCCCGTCGACGGCGGGCCGGTGCTGGTCCGCACCGAGCCCGGCGAGTGGGCCCTGTCCGGTTGGCCCTGGCTGGTCAGCCCCAGCCACGACGGCCGGGCCCAGCTCCGCCGCATCGACACCGGCGACACGGTCGACGTGGACGCCGGCGGTGACGAACTGGACCAGTGCGGGCCCGCCTGGTGCCGGGTGTATGTGCTGTCCGGCGACGCCCCGGCCCGCACCGAGCTGATCCGGCCCGACGGATCGGACCGGAAGCGGGTGGCCGACGACGGCGCCACCGCCGCGATCGTCGAGGTGGCACCGCTGGACCGCTTCGAGATCCTCGCCGCGGACTCCACCACCATCGGGGCCGCGATCGGCGGGCAGCGGCTGCTCGTCTACGACCTCCGCGCGGGCCGCACCGTGCTGGTCACCGAGGCCGCCGCCAGCGTGTCCTACCGGGCCGGCGTCCTGTGGTGGTCCACCAACGCCCTCGGGCGCATCACCTGGCACACCCTCGACCTGCGCTCTGTCTGACCCTCACCCGGTCAGGAATCGAGAAGCGGTCCGCGCCCGGCCGCAACTAGGCTGAGCAGCATGGATGTCAGCATTCACGCGACCGCGCTACCGCACATCGACCCGGAGGCCTCGCTGGCCTTCTATCGCGACGCGCTCGGGTTCGAGGTCCGCAACGACGTCGGCCAGGGCACGATGCGCTGGATCACGGTGGGCCCCGCCGGCCAGCCCGACACGTCGATCCTGCTGGCGCCGCCGGCCGTCGACCCCGGCGTCACCGACGAGGAGCGCCGGGTGATCAGCCAGATGATGGCGAAGGGCACCTACGGCTGGATCCTGCTGGCCAGCAAGGAGCTCGACGACACCTTCGGGCGGGTGCGAGACAGCGGCGCCGAGGTCATCCAGGAGCCGACCGACCAGCCCTACGGGATCCGCGACTGCGCGTTCCGCGACCCGGCCGGCAACCTCGTCCGCATCCAGGAACGGCGCTGAGTGCGGCCATGTGCACCGACGCCTACCGCGCGGCGCTGATCCAGGCGTTCCTGTCCAGGGAATCGCCGGCGCCCGCACCGGAGAGCCCCCGCCAAGCCGCCGAGGCCGCCCGTGAAGGCGACGCCAAGACCAGGCCGCGCGAGGCCGTCTCCAGCTGACCTGTCACGTTCTCGCCCCGGGATCCGACAGGGATACGAGGCCGGCGATGAGCGCGCCGGCCCGTACCCGAGGGAGCCTTTGATGAAATTGGTTGTGTTCGGCGCTAACGGGGCGACCGGCCGGCTCCTGGTCCGCGAGGCGCTCGCCGCCGGGCATCTGGTCGTGGCAGCGACGCGGCATCCGCGCGACTTCCCGTTGGCCGGCGGCCGGCTCGTCGTCGAGGGGATCGACGTCCTGGACAAAGACGCGGTCACCTGGGCGGTCGAGGGCGCCGACGTGGTGCTGTCGACCCTGGGCGTGCCGTTCACCCGAAAGCCGATCACGGTCTACAGCGCCGGCATCGCCAACATCGCGGGCGCGATGTCGCGGCACGGGATCAAACGGTTGATCGCGGTCAGCTCCAGTGCCACCGAGCCGAGCCACCACGCGGAAGGCGGATTCCTGCTCAATCGGGTGATACAGCCGCTGGTGACGGCGACGATCGGCCGCACGACCTACGCCGACATGCGCCGGATGGAACGGTTTCTGCGCGACAGCGACCTGGACTGGACGGTGCTGCGCCCGTCGGGCCTCTTCGACGCCGCGTCGGTGAGTCCTTACGAGTTGCGCGAAGACCGGGCCGACGGCATCTTCACCAGCCGGATCGACCTCGCCGCGAGCATGCTCGCCCAGGCCACGAGCACCGAGTGGATCCGCAGGAACGTCGCGGTCACCACCTCCGTTGGCGCCCCGACGCTCGTCCAGATGCTCCGCCGGGAGGCGTTCGGGCGTGACTGACGCGCAGTGGTTCGCCGAGCAGTTCGAGGCCAACCGGCCACATCTGCGGGCGGTGGCCTACCGGATGCTCGGCTCGTTGACCGAGGCAGACGACGCCCTCCAGGACGCGTGGATCCGCACCACCCGCGCCGACAGCCGCACGATCACCAACATCGGCGGCTGGCTGACCACGCTGGTCGGGCGGGTGTGCATCGACATGCTCCGGGCCCGGCAGTCGCGCCGGGAGAGCCTGGTCGGCAGTTGGCTGCCCGAGCCGGTGGTCAGCACGTACGCCACCTTCGAACCCGAACAGTCGACCCTGCTGGCCGACGCGGTCGGGCTCGCGCTGCTGGTCGTCCTGGAGAGCCTGGCACCGCCGGAGCGGCTGGCGTTCGTGCTGCACGACCTGTTCGGCGTGCCGTTCGACGAGATCGGCCCGATCGTCGACCGCACGCCGGAGGCCGCTCGCCAGCTCGCGAGCCGGGCCAGACGCCGGGTCCGCGGCGCGGGCACCCAACCCAACGCCGACCTGCCCACGCAACGACGGGTGGTCGGTGCGTTCCTGGCGGCGTCGCGGTCCGGCGACTTCGACGAGCTCATCAAGCTGCTCGACCCCGACGTGGTCTTCCGGGCCGACACGGGCACGCGTACGTGGCTCGCACCGGCCCGGCTCACCGGCGCGGCCGAGGTGGCACACCACACCTCGACCCACGGCCCGAAGTTCGCCACGCACTGCGAGCCGGCAGTGGTCAACGGCGCGGCCGGCATCATCGCGCGCACCGGCGCGGGCCTGGTGGCGGTGGTCGGCTTCACGGTGATCGACGAGCGGATCGCGGAGATCGACCTGCTCCTGGACGCGGACAAACTCGCCGGCTTGACGGTCTCAGGCCGCGGTTAGGCGCTCCAGTTCCTGGGCGGTCAACCGCAACGTCGCCGCGGCGAGGTTGTCGAGGAGGTGGTCCGGGTCGCCGGTTCCGGGAATGGCCAGGACGTGCTGCCCCTGGTGGAGGGTCCACGCCAGGCGCACCTGGGCCGGTGTCACCCCACGCGCCGCCGCGATCGTCCGGACCGCCTGGTCGTCGGCGACACCGCCAGCATCCCGGCCGGCGCCGGCGATGGCGAAGAACGGCACGAACGCAATGCCCTGCTCGCCGCAGGTGGACAGCAGCGCCTCGGACCGCCGCAGGTGCAGGCCGTATTGATTCTGGACGCACACCACGGGCGCGATGGCCTGGGCCTGCGGGAGGTGCGCCGGGCGGACGTTCGACAGCCCGAGGTGCCGGATCAGGCCGGCGTCCCGCAGTTCGGCCAGCGCGCCGAAGTGCTCCGCCACCGAGTCGAGGCCATGCTGGCGCAGGTTGACCAGGTCGAGGTGGTCACGACCGAGTTGGCGCAGGTTCTCCTCGACCTGACCCCGGAGCTGGTCCGGCCGGGCCAACGGCAACCACTCTCCGGACGGGTCCCGACCAGGTCCCACCTTGGTCGCGATCACCAGGTCGTCGGGATATGGCGCCAGCGCGCGGTTGATCAGCTCGTTGGCCGAGCGCAGCGCCGAGAAGTAGAACGCCGCCGTGTCGATGTGGTTGACGCCAAGCTCGACCGCGCGCCGCAACACGCCTACCGCCCGATCACGATCGCTGGGCGTCCCTTCGGCATTCCCGGTCAGCCGCATCGCGCCGAAGCCGATCCGGTTGACCGGCCGGTCCCCGAGCGTCCACGTACCCGAAAGATCCGCGGTGATCCCCGATGTCATCACCGGACGAACCCTACCCACGGCGAACGGTTCGGCGACCTCGTGACGGGTAACGGAGTAGTGGAGTGAAGGGAGTTCTGTGGTGGCTAGATTTGTGACGATCGGCTACGGCGACCAGGCCGGCTATGACCGCACCGACGCGTCCGTGCGTGACGCGGCACACGCGCACGACGCACGCATGCGCGAGCAGGGCGTCGAGATGGGCATCGCGGGCACGCCGGTGCAAGTGCGCAACCATGACGGGGCGAAGGTGACCACCGACGACGGTGCGTTCATGAAGGCGGCGCTTCCGGTCGCGGGATTCTCCATCATCGAGGCCGCGACGCTGGCCGACGCCGTCGAGATCGCGTCGCGTACCCCGTGCGCGGTCGCACAGGGTGTCGTGGAGGTGTGGCCGCTGCAGGAGTAGTCCTTCGGCCGATCCCTTGTGTACGACTTCGGTGACATTGTCTGCACCGTGGTTATCACGGGGGCAGCACCAACGCACGTCGTCGATGTGGTGGAGTCGGTTCCACCAACGGAACGCAAGGCTCGGCACTGGGCTCTGCTCTGGCACGAGTGGACACTGGTCGTGGTCGGCTCGCTCGCGCTGGCGACGGTGATGACCTGGCCGACGTTGCGCCATCCCACCCGCACGATCCCGTCCGACACCGGCGACCCGACCATGCAGGCCTGGCAGATGGCCTGGTCGGGCCACGCCTTGCGGACCGACCCACTGAGCCTGTGGCAGGCCAACGCGTTCCATCCCGAACCCAACAGCTTCGCATTCACCGACACCCTTCTGGGGTACGCGCCGGCCGGCCTGATCGGCACCGGCCCGGTCGCCGCGCTCGTGCGCTACAACATCGTCTTCGTGCTGGTCTGCGCGCTGGCGTTCGTCGGGGCCTACGCCCTGGTCCGCCAACTCGGCGCCGGCCGCCTCGCCGGCACGGTGGCCGGGATCGCGTTCGCGTGCGCGCCCTGGCGGCTGGCTCAGGCCGGGCACCTCCAGGTGCTCTCGACCGGCGGCATCGCGCTGTCGCTGGCCATGCTGGCCCGGGGGCACGGCTGGTCGCTGCGGCACGGCTACCGGCCCGAGCGGGCCCGCCCCGGCTGGGCGCTCGCCGGATGGTGCGCCGCAGCCTGGCAACTGTCTCTGGGCTTCGGGATCGGCGTCCCGTTCGGCTACGCGCTGGGCCTGGTCGTCGTCGTGGCCGCCGCCACCTGGCTCCGGCGCCGGCCGCCGCTCCCCCGCCGGTTGTTGCTCGCCGACGGCGCCGGGCTCGCGGTGTTCCTCGCCGTCGCCGCGTTCATGGCCCGCCCCTACCTCGCGGTCGCCGAGCAGTTCCCCTACGTCCGGCGCAGTTGGGAAAACCTCCAGTGGGCCTCGCCGCCGCTGCGCGGCTTCTTCACCTCGCCGGGCACCTCGATCGTGTGGGGCGAAATGCACGCCGGCGCCCGCGCGGCGCTGGGCCACCGGGGCGAGACGTCGCTGCTGCCCGGATTCACGTTGTACGCCCTCGCCGCGCTCGGCCTCGTCATCTCGGTGTGGACACTGCGCCAGCGGCTGCTGCTGGCCGCCGGCGTCGTGGCCAGCATCGTGCTCGGGATGGGCACCCAAGGCCCGTGGGGAGGTCGCCCCACTTACGGGCTGCTCTACGTGCTGCCCGGTTTCGACGGCATCCGTACCCCTGGCAGGTTGGTCATTTGGACCACCTTGCTGCTCGCGGTGCTGGCGGCCGGCACGGTCACCGCGCTGGCCCAACGCGTCCGCGCCCGGCCGGTGGGACTGGCGCTGGCCCTGCTGCCGCTGCTCCTGGTGGCCGAGGGCTTGAACCGCATGCCGCACCCGGACGTCCCCGCGGCCCCGGCGGCCCTGGCCACCGCGCCGGCGCCGCTGCTGGTGCTGCCCAGCGGCGCGACGATCGACGGCATCCCGATGATGTGGGCGACCGACCGCTTCCCGCCGATGGTCAACGGCGCGGCCGCCTTCACACCGCAACGGCAGGCCAGCATCCGCGACGCGGCCAGCCACTTCCCCGACGCGGACAGCGTCGCGCTGTTGCGGGCGACCGGGGTGCGCAGCGTCGTCGTGGTCCGCGCCGCGGTCAAGGGCACGCCATATGAGGCGACGCTGGAGGGCCGCACCGACGGGCTTTCGGTGCGCCGCGTCGACACCCCCGAGGCAGTGGTCTACCTGCTGGACCCGGCATGATCGCCGGCTAGCCGACCTCGCCTACCGCTTCCATGATGATGTCGACGACCGTGTCCGGGGCCGTGACCATCGGGACGTGGTCGACGGGGGCCGTGCGCACGCGGGCACCCATCCGCTTCGCCATGAACTGCTGGGTCTCCGCGGGGATCATGCGGTCGTCCTCGGCCACCAGGAACCAGCTCGGCCGGTCCTTCCAGGCCGGACGCATGAGCTGCACCCCGATGGACTCCGCGGCGATCGGGCGTTGCGTCGCGGCCAGCACCGCCTGCTCCGCCGGCGTCGCGTGCTGTGCGAAGGCGGTGGCGAAGGCGTCTTCCGGCAACCAGATCAGGCCGTGGCTGTCGGGGCCGATCTCGGGTGCCTGCGGGTGTGGTTCGGCCCGGTAGAAGACGTCGGCCACCGTCTCGCCCTCGTCCGGGGCCAGGGCGGCCACATACACCAGCGCCGCGACGTTCTTGTCTTCCGTCGACGAGATGACCGCGCCGGAGTAGGCGTGGCCGACCAGCACGACCGGGCCGTCGACGTGTTCGAGCGTGCGGTCGAGCGCGGCCACGTCTTCCGGCAGCGAGGTCAACGGCAGCGGGGCCGCGACGGCCATCACGCCGTTGACGCGCAGGCCGTCGATCACCTTGGTCCAGCTCGAGCCGTCGGCCCAAGCGCCGTGCACCAGAACTACGTTGGCGGACACCGTTGCTCCCTCACCTGTGTTCGACGTCGAAACCGAGCTCCCCGAGCACCTTCACCGCACCACTGCGGCCGCCCTCGAAGTCCGGCGACGCGAGTCGTTGGCCGGTGGCGAACTCGTAGGCCGTACCCAGAATCGCCTTCGGCGGATATTGATTTTTGTTCCAGACCAGGGAGTACGTGGTCGTCGGCGCGAAACCGTGCGTGGCGAAGAAGCTCTCCGCTCCGAGGCGGTCGTATTCCTTCATCGCCCGCACGACGTGGTCCTTCTTCACCTGGTCCCAATTCGGGTGCGTCATCGCGATCCCACCTTCGATGTGGTCTGGGTCCGGTCGAGGAAGTCGTGCACGAGCTCGGCGACCTCGTCCCCACTGGACTCCAGCAGGAAATGCCCGCCGTCGATGAGACGAATGTCGGCGTCCGGCGAGTCATCCTGGAAAGCGCGGGCGCCATCGGGGCCGAAGATCGGGTCGTTGCGGCCCCAGGCGGCGAGCACGGGCACCTGCGATTCGCGGAGATACTCGTGCAGCGGCGGGTAGAACCGCAGGTTCGTCGCGTAGTCGCGGAACAGCGCGAGTTGCACCTCGTCGTTGCCGGGCCGGCTGATCAGCGCGTAGTCGTGGTTCCACGTGTCCGGGCTGACCAGAGTGGGATCGGGTACGCCCGTGAGGTATTGCCATTTGGTCCCTTCCAGCGTGAGCGCCTGCCGGATGTTGGCCTCGGTCTCCGGCGTCTGCTCGTGCTGGTAGGCCCGCACGGTCTTCCAGAACTCGTCGACGAATCCGGCGTCGTAGCCGTTGCCGTTCTGGGTGACGATCGCGGTGATGGCGTTCGGGTCGTCGAGTGCGAGCCGCCACCCGATCGGCGCACCATAGTCATGCACATAGATGGCATACCGGGAAATGCCCAACTGCCCGAGCAGGTCAGCAGTGTGCTCGGTAAGCGCGGCGAACGTGTAGTCGAACTCCTCGACAGTCGGCGCGTCGGAGAACCCGAACCCGATGTGGTCGGGCGCGACGACGTGATAGCGATCGGCGAGCGCCGGAATCAGGTCGCGAAACATGAACGAGCTAGACGGAAACCCGTGCAGCAATACGATCGCGGGTGCGTCGACCGGCCCGGCTTCCCGGTAGAACATCTGCCGACCGCGAACCGTGGCATAGCGGTGATGGGTGGCGTTCATCGGTCTTCCTCCTCGCGGTCGACGGGCCTCATGCGAAAAGCCTGCGCGCGAGCGCTTGTCGCCCGCATCCGCCACTGGCCAGTGCGCCACGCCAGCCAGCCGCTCCATAACGCGACGAACAGGGGTCGGTAACGATCCGGACAGCGCGTCAGCAACCGCCCAGAACAGCCTTAAAGTCGGCTCATGAGCCGGCTTCGGGGACGGATCAGGGTGTTGGCGGTTGGCGTGTTGGTCGCCGTGACCGCGGCGGGTTGTCTGTCGATGCCTGACCCGCCGACCTTGCTGAACCCACAGGGACCGCTCGTCGAACTCTCCCGCAGCGCGCTGCCGGTTCCGCCGGATGCCAAGGGCGAGTGGCCGCTGTTCGTGCCGCAGTTGGGCCTCATCGGCGCGGGCGACCGGGTCGCCCGGATCGGCCGCGACGGCAAGCCGCTATGGATCGCGATTTTGCCGGCGGCCTTCGCGCTGACGAACCCGGGCCCGGGCGGGCATTCGGCCTTCATCAGTGCGGGCGGCCGCGCCCTGATCGTGCTCGGTGGCGGTCGCGAGCCCTCGGCCGTGCTGGTCCTCGGCCTCCACGACGGCGCGGAGTGGTGGCGGGCCGCGCTGCCCGATCCTCCGCGCGGCGGGCACGTGCACGTCAGCAGCCAAGAGCCGATCGGGACCGGCGAGGCCTTGTTCGTGTCCACGTGCGGACCCGGCGGATGTGACGTGCTGAGCCTGAACGAGTGGCAAGGGACCAAACAGGGATCCTGGCGGGTTCCTGGCGTCACGTGGATGCTCGGCGTGACCGACCCCGGCACCGGCACGGACTTCGCCGCTTCCCGTGACGGGCCCAACCCCTTCGTGGTTTACGGGGGTCCCGGCGCGCGGCTGGTGTTCGCCCTGACGGCCGATCCACCGGTGACGGCCGACGTCGTCGCCGACTGGACTGTCCAGATCGGATCCAAGCCGAACGCGCCGATCGCGTACGTGATGCGCACCGAGCATCGCACCGTAGCCGTCACCGCGCCGGTTGACGCCTCCTGCGCGGCGGTCGCCTACGGGCTGGCCATGTCGTCGAGCGATACGCTCCTGGAGGACCGGCCGCCGAGGAAGGGCCTTAACCAGGCCGAGCAGTTGGTGGTGTGGAGCCAGCCGTTCGTCTGGGACGATCCCCGAGCCGACCGCGACGCGCACGGCTGCCGGCACGACTCAGACCTACCGCCGCTGCTCGGGCGCGATCCTGTGCTCCCCGACAAGGCCGGCGCGATGGTCATCGACGAATACACCGGCCGCGTCGCATACCGGCTGTCGCCGGGCGAACATCCCGTCGGCGGCGGCACCACCTGGGATGGCCGCGGCTACCGGACAGGTGATGGCGCGGACGCCCGCGCGCTCGGCCTGCCGGGGCCGACGCATATCCGACCGTGGGCGCTGGACCAGTCCGTCGTCGCCACCGCCGACGGAATCTCGCTGCACGACTCACGGAGCGGTCGCACCCTGTGGCATGTGCCCGAGGCCCGCCGCGCGATGGTCATCGACGGCGACCGTCTCGTCCTGTTGACGACCACGGAACTGATCGTCGTCGGCCCGGAGAAGGCCGGGCCGAGCCGCGATCCCAGACTCGCAGGTGGCGCACAGGCGGTTCCCATTCTTTGACGGGGTAGGGGTTCCAGACTGTCGAGCGGCAAATGCCACGAAACGCAGCTGGGAGCCGCGATGACTCACGCCCAAGTGGTGACGGACCGTGCCGAGCCGGCGGTTGCGCCGCGACCGGAGCGGCCGCAGTGGCTGCGATTCTGGCAGTCGCCGCAGGGGCAGCCGGCCTGGGCACGGCCGGCCCTGCTCGCGATCGCGGCCCTGGCTGCCGTCCTCTACTCCTGGCACCTCACCACCAGCGGCTACGCGACCTACTACTCCGTGGCCGTCAAGAGCATGTCGGTGAGCTGGAAGGCGTTCCTCTACGGCGCGCTCGACCCCGGCGCCACGATCACGATCGACAAGCTGGCCGGGTCGTTCGTACCCCAGGCGTTGTCGGCTCGGATCTTCGGTTATCACCAGTGGTCACTGACGCTGCCGCAGGTGATCGAGGGCGTCGTCGCGGTCCTCGTCATGTATCGCGTCGTACGGCGCTGGCTCGGGCCCGCCGCCGGGCTGATCGCCGCCGGGCTGTTCACGCTCACGCCGATCACCGCGTCCATGTTCGGGCATCCGATGGAAGACGGGATGCTGACGATGTGCCTGGTTCTCGCGGCCGACGCCTTCCAGCGCGCGGTGCTCACCGCCCGGCTGCGGTCGCTGCTGTGGGCCGGGTTCTGGGTCGGCGTCGGCTTCCAGGCCAAGATGCTCCAGGCGTGGATCGTGCTGCCGGCGCTGGCCATCACCTACCTGCTGCTCGCACCCACCGGTTGGCGACGCCGGCTCGGGCACCTCGCGATCGCCGGCGCGGTCATGGTGGCAGTGTCGCTGTCCTGGGTGCTGCTCTACACCGTCACGCCGGCCGCCGATCGGCCCTTTGTGGACGGCAGTTCCACCAACAACGCGTTCTCGATGGTGTTCGGCTACAACGGTTTGAGCCGATTCGGGGTCGACGTGCCGGGCGCGGTGCAGTCGATGTTCACCGGCGGTGGCGGGACCGAATGGACCAAACTTCTCAGCCAGGGGTACGCCACCCAGGTCGGCTGGCTCTACCCACTCGCGTTGCTGGCACTCGGTTACGGACTGGTCCGCGACCGGCGCGACCCGGGATTCGTCCTATGGGGACTGTGGCTGGCCACGTTCGCCGCGGTCTTCAGCCGGATCTCGATTCCGCACACTGCCTACATGGCTTCGCTGGCACCGCCGGTCGCGGCGCTGTCGGCCGCGGGCATCGTGCTGTTCTGGCGAGGCTACCGGGACGGGACCGCGCGGTGGGCGCTCCCGGTCGCGATCGTTGCCGAGGTGGCGTGGACCGTCTACCTGGCCCGGCAACAGCCGGCCTTCCTATCCTGGCTCGTCTGGGTCGTGGTCGGAGTCGGCGTCCTGGCCTTGGCGGTGCTGCTGTTGGCACGGCGGCTACGCAACCGATTGCTCGTGGCCGGGTTGGTCGCCGGGGTGGTCGCGATGGTGGCGGTGCCCTCGGCGTGGGCGGGGTCGGTGTTGGACAGTCGCTACGCGGGCAGCGCCTTCGACGCGTCAGCCGGGCCCGGCGGTCGCAGCGGTCCGGGTGGCTTCACCCGCGCCGGCAACGATCAGGCGGGGCGCGGCACCTTCCCACCCGCCGACGGTTCGCGGCAGCAGGGCGCCTTTCCCCCTGGACCAGGACCGGCCGGCGCGGGCGGCTTCCCCGGCGGCCCGAGCGGCCCGGGCGGCCCGGGCGGAGGTGCCGGAGCGCCGGGCGCCGCGGCCGGCCCGGGTGGCGGCAGCGACACCCTGACCGCGGCGCAGCAGACCCTCGTCGACTACCTGGAAGCCCACCGCGACGGCGCGAGGTTCGTCGCGGCCACCGATTCGTGGACGTCGGCCGGCTCCTACATCATGGCGACCGGGCTGCCGTTTATGCCGATGGGCGGGTTCAGCGGCTCCGTGCCCCAACCAACCCTCGCCGAGGTCCAGTCGCTGGTGGCGACCGGCGAGCTGCACTACTTCCTCCTCGGCGGGCAGCGCATGGGCCGCGGCGGCGGCGACTCGACGATCACCGTCTGGGTGCAGTCGACCTGCACCACGGTGCCGGTCACCGACACCCAGTCCGTCTACCGCTGCGACCCGTCCTGAGAACGCACGAAATGGGTACGCGGGCGCTCGAGCAGCGTGCCGTCGACGAACGTGTCGACCAACTCGTTGTAGAAGGCGACCAGGTCGGCGATGGGCTGAAGCTGCCTGGTCGGGAACGTGTAGGACCACGCGATGTCGGTGCCGCCCATCGCCCAGTAGTCGCTGGTCACGCCCTTGTAGGGGCAGGCGGTCCGGGTCTGCGTCCGGGTCAGGTTGGCGAACACCACATCGCCGCGGTCGATGTAGTAGCGGGTCGGCAGCCCGGTCTCGAACACCAGCACCGGCGTGGTGGTGTCGGCGAGCACGACCCCGTCGAGCTCGACCCGGACGTGGCGGTGTGACCGAAGAGCGTCGACGCGGACGTATGGGTTGCGTGGGTGGACGAAGATCCGCTCCTCCTCCTCGTGCCAGGCGTCCAACGCGTCCCAGTCGAAGCGGGCATAGCCGGCGAGCGCCTCGTCCGTGAAGATCCGCACGCTGGCCGGTCGCTCCGCCAGGCCGGCCCGCAGCCCATGCCGCCGCGCGGTCCCCCGGCGCAGGTGCTGCTCGTGCTGTTCGTCGACGAGGAACTCGGCCGCGATGTCGCCGACCGGGATGTAGTACTGGGGGTAGTTCGGCCACTCCCACACGTACAACGCGGCAGTGGTGTCAAAGATCTTTTGGCCCCCGAGCGTGCCGCGGACCCGGCGCGGTGCCGGCTCGACACGGCCCGTCTCGGCGGCCATCTGCGGAAAGTCGCCCATCCGACCAGCCTAGGGCGCCGGGCGCGTTCACGACCGCGTGATAGGGATTGTCCGTGGCCAACGCTCTCGTGCTCGGCGCCGGTGGCATCACCGGGATCGCCTGGCAGCTCGGACTCCTGATCGGACTGCGGGACGGCGGCGTCGACCTCACCGACGCCGACCTGATCGTCGGCACTTCGGCCGGGTCGGTCACCGGCACGCTGATCGCCGCCGGCATCGACCCGGTCGACGGCGCGAAGCTGGAGGCCCGGATGGGCGCCGACGACCCGCCGATCCACCCCGACTGGGCGCGCGGTGCCGAGGTCTTCGCGCTCCTGAGTGACGAGACCCGCGATCCAGCCCAGATTCGGGTACGCGTCGGCGAGCTCGCCCTGGCCGCCGACGTCGGCGCGGAAGAGCCCTATGTCGCCTCGTTGAGCCGCCGGCTGCCACCCGGCGACTGGCCGGCCCGCCGCCTGATCGTGACGGCCGTCTCGGCGGAGTCCGGCGAACCGGTCGCGTGGGACCGCGAGTCGAATGTCCCGTTGCACCGCGCCGTGGCCGCGAGCTGCGCGGTGCCGTGCATCTTCCCGGCGGTGACCATCGACGGCGTGCGCTATGTGGACGGCGGCGTGCGCTCGGGCACCAACGCCGACCTGGCCGAGGGCGCCGAGCGGGTCGTCGTGCTCGCACCGCTGGCGCCGGTCCGGATGCGCGGCGCCCCGGCGGCCGAACTCGACGCGCTCCGTCAGGGGTCGGCCGTCTCGCTGCTCGCACCCGACGCGGCGGTGCTGGCCGCGCTGGGCCCCAACGTGCTCGACGCCACCCGCTGGGAGCCGGCGATCGAGGCCGCGATAGAGCAGGGCCGCCGGCTGGCCGGCGAGGTCGCGGCGGTCTGGCTGCGCTAGGCGTGGTTGCCCCGAAGACGATGCTGCTGGTCCACAGCCCGCTGCTCACCCCGGCGACGTGGGAGGCCCTGCTGCCTCACCTCGAAGCGGCGGGCTGGCGGGTGGTGCTGCTCGACCTTCGCCCGTCGATCGAGGCGCCGTCGTTCCACGCCGCGGTCTGCGCGGCGGCGGCCGCCACCGGCACCGCCCACGTGGTCGTCGGACACAGCCGCGCCGGCCCATACCTACCTGGCATCGTCGAGGCGGTCGGCGGCGACGTCGTCTTCCTGGACGCCCGCCTGCCGCACCCGGGCACGAGTTGGCTGGGGTCGTTGCCGCCGGAGCGGGCTCGGTGGTTGCGGGAGGTGGCGGTCTCGGGACGGCTGCCGCGGTGGGACACCTGGTTCCCAGCCGACGACCTGCTGCTGACCGACCCGGCGCGGCGCCGGGCACTGCGCGACCTGCCCGAACTGCCGTGGAGCGTCGTCTCGGAGGTGCTGCCCGCGCCAGGTCGTCGGTGGGACGCGGCCGGCCACACCTACGTGCAGCTCAGCGCCGCCTACCAGGCCACGGCCGACGAGGCCGCACAACGCGGCTGGCGGGTGCACCGCCTGGACGCCGACCACCTGGCGATGGTCACGCGGCCCGCGGCGGTCGCCCAGCTGCTAACCGGTTCGCCTGCCGGCGGCTCGTGACGACGATCAGGTCGACGTGCGGTCCGTGTTCACGGATCAGGCGCCGCACCCGCGGGCGCATCGTGCGCCGGTAACCGACGACATAGCGGATGAAGTTCCAGGTGATCCGGTCGTAGACGCCGCCCGCATGTTGACCGCCACCGTGCCGCAGCCGGCGTTGGATGATGCCCCACAGGCAGGCGGCGGCGGACAGGTCGAGGAAGATGACGGTGTCGGCGGCGGCCAGCCGGACCGGCAGCGTGCTGGCGTAGTTGCCTTCGATGATCCAGCGGGGCGCGACGACCAGCTCGCGCTGTCGAGCCGCGAACTCGTCCTGCGGCATCGGCCGCCACCCCTCGTCGTAGTAGATCGCGTCCAGGTGCGTCAGCGGCGCGTCGAGGATCGCGGCCAGCCGCCGGGCGACGGTGGATTTGCCGCTTCCACCGCAGCCGACGATCGCGACCCTGTCCACCGGCTTTCCCCCTGGTCATCCGTCAGGCGGCGGCGTCGTTTGAGCGCAGGGTAGCCTAAGCAAATTGGGCGACGGGAAGGTGCGGCATGACGACACCTGTGCGGCAAGGTCGAGCGCAGCACGTGCTCGCGGTGGTGTCGACCGAACAGGTCACCCCCCATCTCGTACGCGTGGTTCTCACCGGTGACTCGCTGTCCGGGTTCGCTGACAACGGGCACACCGACGCCTACGTGAAGCTGCTGTTCGCCGACCCGGCCCTGGGTCTCGAACCGCCCTACGACCTCGCCGCCCTGCCGCCACATCAGCGGCCGGTGACGCGCACCTACACGGTCCGGTGGTGCGACCGGGCCACCAAGCGGCTGGCGATCGACTTCGTGACGCACGGCGACACCGGGATAGCCGCCGTCTGGGCGATGCAGGCCTCCCCCGGCGACCAACTCGTCCTGTCCGGCCCCGGCGGCGGCTACGCGCCCGACCCCACCACCGCGTGGCACCTGTTCGCCGGCGATCTGTCCGCGCTCCCCGCGATCACCGCCGCGCTGGAGTCGCTGCCCGGCAACGCGTGTGGAGCCGCCTACATCGAGATCGGCGGCGACGCCGACATCGTCGACCTGAAATGCCCCGAACAGGTCACGGTCAACTGGCTGGTCAACCCCGACCCCGACGACGCGGGGTTCCTCGCGCGCGCGATCGACGGCGGGCCGTGGCCGGAGCCCGTGCAGGTCTTCGCACACGGCGAACGCGAGTCCGTCAAGGCGATCCGCCGCCTGCTGCGTGACCGCGACATCCCGCGCGACGCGATCTCGATCTCCGGTTATTGGGCCCGCGGCCGCACCGAAGACGTCTTCCAGGCGGAGAAGCGCGAACCGATTGGCAAGATCGACTAGGGTCGGTCGACCACGCGGAAGCGCTGCGTCACCACGAGCGTCTCGTCGTCGATCTCGGGCACGCCCCCGAGGAACGCCGCCACGAACTCGCTGCGGAAGAACTCCTCGTGGGCGGCACGCCAATGGGCGGCGTCGCGGTAGCCGCGACCCTCCGCATGCGCGTAGTCGTCGGTGACGGCCCTGATCGGCTCTGTCTCGACGCTGGTCAACTCGATGACGGCCACCGGCCGCCCGGCGGAGTCGACGAGGCAGAACCGGTCGCCGGCCGCGGGCAGCCCTTCTTCGTGGAACGCGGGCAAACCGGTCATCGCCGTCTTGGTGCCGGCGAGGATCGCGCTGACACCGGAGTCACGCTCCGGCCCCGGCGCGGCGAGTTCGAGAACCGGAAGGTCGTCGACGTTCACGGGGTGAGCAACTTCCACTGCCCTTCGGAGACGACCTCGACCTCGCCGTCGGTCACCTTGATGGCCGTGTCGTCGTCGATCGCGTAGCCCGGCACCCCGATGGCGGCCACCCACTTCTCCGCTTCCTCCATCGTGTTCATTCCCAGGTGCGGGAAGATGGAGAAGTCGACGATCCCCAGTGTGCTGTCGTCGCCGGCGTGTGCCGGCCACTCAACGAATTCCTTGCCGACCCGCGGGGTCAGCACCATGCTCCCGGCGCTCAACCCCACCCAGACCGTCTCGGGCAGCGACGGCAGCAGTTCCGCCAGGCCGCACTCGCGCATCCAGTGGCACAGATAAGTCGCGTCACCGCCGCCGACGAGCAACACGTCTGCCTCGCGCACCCAGGGCACCCAGCGTTCGGCACCGATGCTGGGCAGTGCGGTCAACTCCAGCACTCCCACCGACTTCCAGCCGAGCCCGACCATCGGCAGGTGCGACGTCCCCGAGATGAACCGCCACGGCCCATCCGGAGTGATCATGGGATTCCCGTAGGCCGCGGTCGGAATGCAGAGCGCACGGGACTCGGCGATCGGCTTGCCCAACAACTCGACCAGTGCGTTCTGGATGCTCGCGTTCTTGACCCCGGCGGAGGTGAGAAGAAGCTTCACGATGCGTGACGTTAGCACCACTGTCACAAATCGGCGCGCCGCCTGGTCTCGACTGGTGACACATTCGAGACCACCCGGGAGGGGCCTGTGCCAGCCAGCCGACTGGAGGCGTTCAGCGATGGGGTGCTCGCCATCATCATCACGGTGATGGTGCTGGAGTTGAAGGTGCCGACGGGCCACCACCTGGCCGACCTCGTCGACACGACCGGGGTCAGCCTGCTCACCTACTGCCTCAGCTTCGTCTACCTGGGCATCTACTGGAACAACCACCACCACATGTTTCACCTCGTACGCAAGGTGAGCGGTGGAGTGCTCTGGGCCAACCTGGGGTTGCTGTTCACCCTCTCGCTGTTCCCGTTCACCACGGCCTGGCTCGACGAGTCGCGGTTCGCGCAGACCCCGGTGGTCGTCTACGGCCTGAGCCTGGTCGGCGCCGCCGTCGCCTACTTCGTGTTGCAAGCGGTGATCATCCGCCAGCAGGGCCCGGAGTCGCCGCTGCTCCGGGCCATCGGCAACGACGCCAAGGGCAAGATCTCGGCCGGCCTCTACCTCGCCGGGATCCTCAGCGCCCTGCTGCTCGGGCAGGCCGGCGTGATCGTCGCCCTGATGTGCTTCGTCGCCGGCGCGGTGCTCTGGATCGTCCCGGACCGCCGCATCGACCGGGTGGTCAAGGAAGCCGAGAACGCCTAGCGCAGTCGCGGATCGACCCGGCGGGCGTGGTCGTTTAGTGGCCGTGGCAGTCGATGATCATGGGTGCGGCACCACCGGGGTGCCGTGGGTGTGGAACGTGTCGATGGTCTTCAGGCCCCACGCCTGGCCCTTGGCCCGCTCTTCCCGGGTCCAACTGATGGTCTTCCAGTCGGGCGCGAGGATCAACCGCGCACCGGCGTTGCACAGCTCGATGCGGTTGCCGCCGGGCTCCCATACGTACAGGAAGAAGGTCTGCTGGATCGCGTGTTTGTGTGGCCCGGTCTCGATGTGCACACCAGCGTCGAGGCAGACGTCGGCGGCGCGCAGGATCTCTTCGCGCGTGTCGGTGGCGAACGCGATGTGGTGCAGGCGGCCGCGGCTGCCGGTCCAGTCTTCGGTGTAGACCAGGTCGTAGGTCTTGTTGCCGAGCGAATACCAGATCGCCTGCGGGGTGCCGTCGTCTTTGACGATCTGCTCGGTGCAGCGGGCGCCGAGGGTGTCGCTGAGGAACGCGGCGGTGGCCGGCACGTCGGCGGTCAGGTAGTTGACGTGGTCGAGCCGGCGCAGGTTGGCACCGCGACCCGGATAGGCGGCCGCCTGGTTCTTCAGGGCCGGGCGGTCGCTGTTGTCGGCGCGATACCACTCGACGTTCCAGTAGACGCCGAGTTCGTGCCCGTCGGGGTCGGTGACGAGGTGCACCTCACCCAGGCCGCGCGCGTCGGTGACCGTGCGACGGGGGCCCGTCGATGCCATCAACCGGTCGAGGGCCTCAGGGCTCGCGGCTCGCAGATAGGTGCGGCCGATGCCGGCTGTTTCGCGCTGGATCAGCCGGAGAGTCCACGACTGGTAGTCGTCCCAGGTGTGCAGGTAGACCGACGTCGCGTCACGATGCACCTCGCGCAGGCCCATCTGGTTGACGAAGAAATCACGCGATTCATCGAGCAGGGGTGTGAAGAGCTCGACCGGGCCGACGTGTGCGATGTCGCGGCGGCGGTCGGGGTCGTGAGTCATCCGGTGGCCTTTCCGGTGCGGGGCCAGACGAGGCCGTCGGACAGCTTGCGGGCGGTGCGGATGACGCTGCTCGCGTTGACGCGCGTGCCGTCGACGTCAACGGCCACCTCGAAGGTGCCGGTCGGGTGTTCGATGCGCACCAGCGGGCCGGGTGGCGCTAAGTCGGCGGCCACCGTGCCCTCGATGCGCACAGCGGCGGCGACCGAGACCGCGCCCAGCACACCGATCGCCGCGTGCACCCGGTGCGGGATGAAGGTCCGGGTGGTGATGGCGCCGCCATGCCGGGGCGGTGCGAAGATCGTGATCTTCGGGACGGTGGTGTCGGTGACGTCGCCAAGGCCCATCGCAGGGCCGGCCGCGCGGCGAATTTCCTCCACAGTGGATCGGATTGCGGATGCTTCCAATGTGGCCGGTAATTCGGTGCCGTCGAGGTCGAGATCCTTGGCGCGGATGAGAACAACCGGCATGCCCGCGTCGACGCAGGTGACTTCGATGCCGGCGAACCGGTCGATCAGGCGGCCGGTCGGGAAGAGCGGCCGGTCGCTGCCGGGAAACTCGATCTCGATCGGGGCGGCCGGGAACGGGGTGCCCGCCATGACCGTGTCGCCGGCGTAACGCACCCGGCCGGCGGGCGTGCTGATGCGCGCTCGCGCGTACCCGATGGTGGGGTTCATGATCCGGATCCGCACCTCGGTGGTCTCGCTCGACACCGCGACGAGGCCGCGCTCGATGGCGAAGGGCCCGACGCCGGCGAGCAGGTTGCCGCAGGTCTGCGCGGCGGTGACGATCGCCCGGTCGGGCACCACCTGGAGGAACAGGTAGTCGACGTCGGCGCCGTCGTCGGTCGACCGGCTGACCACGGCGACCTTGCTGGTCAGCGGGTGGCCGCCGCCGATGCCGTCGATCTGCCGCTCGTCGGGCGAACCCATGATCCGCAGCAGCAGGTCGGCCCGCGCGTCAGGGTCGGCGGGCAGGTCGGCGCCGAGAAAGTAGGCGCCCTTGGAACTGCCCCCGCGCAGCTGCATGCAGCGGACGCCGTCGCTGTCAGCGCTCATGGGGCAGCTTCCTCCCTGACGGTCCGAAATTAGCGGCCCGAATGATCACAGTCAATCTCGATGGACCGCTGACCCACGGGGCGGCGGCTCGGCGCCGAGCCGGTTAGAATGCGGGCGTGATCTCCGCGGCCGTCTTCGCTCGCTGGATCACTCCGCCGCTGCCGCTCTACGGCGACGACCACAAGCGCGGCGACTTCGCTCCCTGACGCGCGGACCTTTCCTGCGTCCGCACGTCCCTTCGACATCCGGGAGCGATGTCCTATGTCTACAGTTACGCCCACTGCCGAAACCACGCCGCCGCCCGGCGTCCGCGCAGTGTTGCGCGCGCCGCGGGTGCCCACCCTGCTGGCCGCCAGCCAGGTCGGCCGCCTTCCCCTGGCCGCCGGGCCGCTGGCCCTGCTGCTGTTCGCCCGCGAGTCGGTCAGCCTCGTGCTCGCCGGGCTGGTCGTCGCCGTCTACACCGCCGGGATGGCGATCAGCGCCCCGTTGCTCGCCCGCGCCGTCGACCGCTGGCGGCAGCCGCCGGTCCTCTACGGCTCGACCTCACTGTCCGCCATCGGCTTCCTCGCCGTCGCGGCCGGCGGCGGCGACCTCGCCGTGACCATCGTCGGTGCGGCGCTCGCCGGGCTCGGCACCCCGCCGCTGGAGGCCTGCCTGCGGGCGCTCTGGCCGGCGCTGGTGCCACCGCCGGCGGTCCCGGCCGCCTACACGCTCGACATCGCGCTGCAAGAAGTGATCTTCGTGGTCGGCCCCCTGGTCACGCTGGCCGCCGTCGCGATCGCCGGTCCGCCGGCCGGGCTCGTCGCGGCAGCCGCCTGCCAGGTCGCCGGCGCGACCGTGTTCGCCCTGTCGCGACCGGTCCGGGTCTGGCGTGGCACGCCCGCGCCCCGGCACTGGGCCGGCCCGCTGCGGGTGCCCCGCTTCGTCGTGCTGATCCTCGGCGTGAGCTGCCTCGGCGCGGCGGTCGGCAGCATCCCGGTGGCCGTCACCGGCTACGCCGAGGCCGCCGGAGACCGCGGGCTCAGCGGCTGGCTGCTGGCCGCGCAGGCGGTCGGCGCACTGACCGGCGGGCTGCTCTACACCCGCGCCAAGACGGGCGGCCCGGCCCGGCTGCCCATGCTCGCGGTGGCCTTCCTGGTCGGCTACCTGCCGCTGCTGATCATGCCGGGCCTCGGCGTGATGGCCGTGCTGATCGCGCTCAGCGGCGTCGCCCTGCCACCGGTGCTGACCGCGGTCTTCCTGACCACCGACCGGCTCGCCCCGCCGGGCACGGTCGTGGAGGCGTTCGCCTGGATCGTCACCGCGTTCACCGTCGGCAGCGCCACCGGTGCGGCGCTGACGGGTCAGCTCGCGGCGACCGACCTGCGCGCCGGGTTCGCCCTCGCGCCGGTCGCGAGCGTGCTGGGCATCGTCGCGATGACGATCGTCTACCGCGGCGAGGCGAAGGTGCCAGCCAGCGCCGGGCGGCCGTAGACCGCCGTCACGAGGCGGGTGCCGGCTTGCGCCGGCCATCCCGATAGCCAGCAGTAGACCGGCGTCACGAGGCAGTCGCCAGCCAGCGCCAGCCACCCCGACAGCCCCCAATTGACCAGCATCACGAGGCAGACGCCGGCCAGCGCCAGCCACCCCGACAGCCCCCAATTGACCAGCATCACGAGGCAGACGCCGGCCAGCGCCAGCCACCCCGACAGCCGCCAATTGACCAGCATCACGAGGCAGACGCCGGCCAGCGCCAGCCACCCCGACAGCCGCCAATTGACCGGCATCACGGGGCGGGTGCCGGCTTGCGCCGGCCACCCGGACAGCCCGCCGGAGGCGGGCGTTACGAGGCGAAGGTGTCGGCCAGCGCCGGCCATGCCGACGCCCGGCAGTAGACCGGGATCACGTCGATCGGCGTCTCCCGCTCGATCGCCACGCCGCCGGCGGACGGCTCACCCGTCCACACGTCGACCCAGTCGCCGGCCGGCAGGTAGACCGGCCACGAGGTCGCGGCGGGTGACGTGACCGGGCTGACCAGCAGGTCGTCGCCGAGCATCCACTGCCGCGGCTGCGACCACACAGCGGGGTCGGCCGGGTGGTCGAAGAACAGCGGGCGCATCAGCGGCCGGTCGGTGCCGATCGTCACGGCCGCCTGCCGCGCCAGGTAGTCGACCAGGCGCTCGCGCAGCTTCGCGAAGCCGCGGAAGACCGGGACGACCCGCGCATCGCCGGTGGTCTCCGCGACGTGCCAGGGCGTGCGGTCGCGCAGCGGGAGCTGGTGGTGGTTGAACTCGGAGTGGTACTGCATGATCGGCATGAAGGTGGCCGCGGCCGCCGCGCGCAGATAGAGCTCCGCGTCCGGGACCGGGCCCGAGAAGCCGGCCAGGTCCCAGCCCCAGTAGACGATGCCGCACGACGCCGCGGTCAGGCCCGCCGTCACCGAGTTGCGGAACGCCTCCCAGGTCGAGTCCTCGTCGCCGGCCCAGAACACGCCGTGCGCCTGCGAACCGGTGAAACCGCTGCGGGAGAACGTGACCGGCGCCTTGCCGTGCGCGCGCAGCAGGTCGCCGAACGCCCGCGCGTAGTGCACCGGATAGCGGTTGTTGCCCTCGTCACCGCGCGAACCGTCGCCGTAGCGCAGGTCGTGACCCCACGCGTGTTCGCCGCCGTCGGTCTTGAAACCGTCGACATCCCAATCGCGTACGAGGTAAGCCCGCTTCGCCGTCCACCAGTCCCGCGTCTGCGCCGTGGACAGGTCGGGCAGCAACGACTTCGGGAACCACCACCCCCGGTTGAGGTAGGGCGTGCCGTCGGCCTCGAGCACCGCATGCCCGCCGGCCACGAGAGCGGAACCCTCGGCCAGCACCTGCGAGTGCAACCCGGGCTCGGACTCCGCGGTCTTCAGCAGCGGGATCTGCCAGAGCAGCACCTTGATGTCGCGGTCGTGCAGTTCCGCGACCATGCCCTTCGGGTCGGGCCAGGCGCCGTCGGCGGGATAGCTGAAGTCGGCGTCCTTGAACGGCGTGCCATCGGCGTGCGGTGCGTAGGTGGCATCGCGGGGAATCATGATGCCTTCCTCGTCGCTCCACGCCTCGATGACGACCGCGCCGACCGGGATGTCGAGGTCGCGGTGCCGGTTCATCCGGTCGAGCACTATCTGCTGGGTGTTCCACTCGTTTCCGGACGCCCACAGCCGGAACACCCAGGCGGGCAGTTCCTCGGCGCGGCCCGCCTCGTCGAGGAAGGCGCCGAGGACCTGCGCCGGCGTGCCGGCGTAGACGCCGAGGTCGACCTGCTCGCGGCGGGTGCCGCCGAGGGCCACCTCGACCACGAGCCGGTCGGCGCCGATGTCATACCAGGTGCGCCGGCTGGTTCGCACGTGGAAACCCCAGCCCGTGCCGTCGGCGCCGACGACGTGGGCGAACGGCATCGGCAGGTAGGTGCGGCCGTGCGCGCCCTGTGCCTTGTATTGCTCGAAGACGACCGCGTCGAGTCGCCGCCCGGCCTGGTCGAGGTGGTCGAACCGCTCACCGAAGCCGACTACGTGGTCGCCGGGGCGCAGCGCGAGCGCGAACCGGGCGCGGTGCACGCCGTCGGCGGTGACCAGCCACTCGACGGAACCGTCGACGGCGCGGCCGCCGGTCAGGACGGCGTCCAGGTCGGCGGGAAGCGATGCCGTCCAGGTGGCCGGCGAGACGGAGAACCAGGCTGTCGTCGAGGCGACGCCGTCGGACGTGGTCGCGTGGAACCGGTAGCGAGTCGGCGCGGTCACCGGCGGCGACTCGACCGCCCAGCCGCCCGCGCCACCCAGCGACGCCGCCTGCGCCCCGGCGAGATGGCCCTCACCACCGGCGAGCGCGGCCGCGTCGGCGGCGCTGCCCTGCCGCGGCGCGAGAGCGAGCCGCTCGTCCTGCCACTCGCAGGTGACCGCCGTGACGGCCGGATCGGCCTGGACGCCCAGCAGCACCCGCTGCCCGGTCAACGGCAGCACCGGCACGCGCTGGTCGAGCGACGTGGCGTAGGGATGCTCGATCCCATATGGACGGTGCACGATCACCGCAGCAGCCCCAGTTCGTCGGCGAGGATGAGATACATGCCGTGCGACCACAGCAACGGCGTGGCCACCGGGCCCCACTTGTCGAGCCACTCCTGGCGCGAATCCGGGTGCAGCAGGTGGTCGGGCACCTGCTCGGGAAACTCGCCGTCGGCGGTGGCGTGGTCGGCGATCCAGGTCAGGTGGCGCCAGGCGCCGGCCCGGTCGCCGGCCTGGGCCAGGTTCCAGCCGAGCAGCGCCGAGAGCAGCAGCCACTGGCCACCGCCGTAGAACACGTCGGCGGTGAAGCGGTGCACTCCCCCGTCGACGTCGAGGTCGGCGGAAACCTTCGCGAGCGTCGCCGTGGCGATTGGGTCGCCCGCGTCGACCAGCCCGAACGGGACCACGCACGCGGGCAGCGAGCCGTCGACGGCATCAGACCCGAGCCATTTCGTGAGGTGCCCGCCGCGTACCCCTTCGGTCAGGGCCAATTGACGGGCGGCGTCGGCGGTCTCCGCGGCGGCGTGGTTGTCGAGGGCAAAAGCCACCGCCCGCAGTCCACCATGGATCGCGCCCAGGGTGGATACGTGCCGGTGCTCGTCGTGCTCCTCCCACCAGTCGAAGCAGGGCAGGTCCCAGAAGGCGGTGAGGAAGTCGACGGCGACGTCGATGCCGGGCCGCCACCGGGCCAGGTCGAGCCCGTGCCGTTCGGCGTGGGTGACGACCGACCAGAGCCAGATGCCGTACCCGTCGGTCTGGAAGTCCCACCACGGGTCCGAGCCGTTCTGGCCGTCGAAGGTGAATCGGGTAGGCAGCATGCGTTCGATCGGGACCGCCGCGCCGGCCGACCGCAGCGCGCGCAGGTCGTCGACCTGGCCGCGGCGGTCGGCCAGCACGCGGCTGACCCAGTCGTGGAAGCGGTTCGCCGAGGTGACGTCGCCGAATCGGGAGACGCCTTCGGCGGTGAAGCCACCGTCGCGCAGCCAGGCATAACCGCGGTATGCCGAGAAGGTCGGCGAGGCCGGGTAGGCGCCGCCGGCGTGCTGGTGCGTGGTGATGACGGCATGGCTACGCGCGGCCAGGGCGCCAAACTGAGAGACGGTGGGCATCGTGAGTCCTAGGAGAGAAGTGCGTCGACGGCCTTCTGGGCGTCGGCCAGTGCGGCGGCGACGGTTTTGCGGCCGGCGGCCGCCGCGGTCAGTTCCTTGGTGACGGCGTCCTGCATCTCCTGCTGGCGCTCGATGACCGGCGGTAGCACGGTGGCGTCGAGGGAGTCGAAGACGGCCTGCCGGTTGGCGGGCTTGCCGGCGCTGAGGTAGGGCGTGACCTTGCTGTTGTCGGCGACGGGCGGCAGTTCCCAGCTCGTGTCGAGCCGGGTCTTGACCATCTCGTCGGAGGAGGTGAGGAAGGTGACCCACTTCTGGGCCGCCTCCTGGTTCTTGCTCGCGGCGGAGACGACGGCGCCGTTGGTGAACATGGCCGACGCCTTCTTCGCGTCACCGGGCTCGACCACGATGTCCCAGTCAAACTTCGCGTCGGCGTTGGCGGCGAACAGCCAGATGCCGGTGTGCCACATCGCCAGCTTGCCGTCCTTGAACAGCTTGGAGTCGAAGTCGGGGGTGCCGGCACCCTGCGCCTCGGTCGGCATCGTCTTGCCGGCCTTGTCGACCAGGAACTGGGCGGCCTTGCGGCCGGCGTCGGAGTTGAACGTCGAGGTCTTCTTGTCGGCAGCGAAGAACTCGCCGCCGGCCTGTGCGAGGGTCTTGTAGAACTCGAAGAACGAGATCGGCTGGTAGTCGCCCCAGACGCCCTTGCCCTTGTTGGTCAGCTTCTTGGCGGCGGCCTGCTCGTCGGCCCAGGTCCAGTCGGCGGTCGGCGGTGCGACACCGGCGGCCTTGAAGAGGTCTTTGTTGTAGAAGAGCACGACGTTGGAGAACGACTCCGGGAGACCGTATTGCTTGCCGTCGGCCCGGAACGCGTCGAGCAGCGACTGCTTGTAGGGCGCCGGGTCGACGTTCTTCAGCTCGGCCAGCGAGCCGTTGGCCGTGTAGGTGACGAAGTTCTCGTAGTTGAGTTCGAAGGCGTCCCCCGCCGTACCCCCGGCGACCGCCGTTTGCAGTTTGGTGAAGTAGTCGTCGTAAGGCACGGTCTCGAGCTGGACGGTGATGTCGGGGTTGGCCGACTCGAAGGCCGCCTTGATCGCGGCGAGGTCCTTCTCGTGACCGCCGTTGGCGGAGAAGTTCATGTAGCGGACGGTCGTCTTGCCGCCGGTCGGCTCCTCCGACTTGGTGGCGGATCCCTGCGAACAAGCGGCGAGCGCCAGCACCAGCCCGGCGATCAAGGGCGCGGCGCCGCGTCTGACGAAGCTCCTCATGACGTTCCTTTCGGGAGGGGGGATCAATTGCTACTTGATGCCGGTGTGTGCGATCCCGGCGATGATGTGGCGCTGTGCGAGCAGATAGACGATGGCGATCGGCAGCACGGAGAAGACCGAGCCGGCCATCACCACGTCCCAGTCGGTGGTGAACTGGCCCTGGAGGGTGGCCAGGCCCAGCGGCAGGGTCATGAACTCCGGCGACCGGATCACCACCAGCGGCCACAGGAACGAGTTCCAGCTGCCCATGAAGGCGAAGACGGCGACGGTGGCCAGCGCGGGCCGGATCAGCGGCAGCACGATGGTGGTGAAGATGCGCAGATGGCCGGCCCCGTCGATGGTGGCGGCCTCGTCGAGGTCGCGCGGCACCGACTCGACTGCCTGGCGCAGCAGGAAGACGCCGAACGCCGACGCGATCGACGGCGCGAGCAGCGACATGTAGGTGTCCTGGAGGTTGAGCGTCTTCATCTCGATGAACAGCGGCACGACCAGCACCTGCATCGGCACCATGAGCGTGGCGAGGTAGAGCGAGAAGACGATGCCCTTGCCGCGGAACGCCAGCCGGGCGAAGCCGTAGGCGGCCATCGACCCGGTGACCAGTTGGAACAATGTGGACGCCGCCGCGATCCAGAGCGAGTTGACCGCGATCCGCCACATCGGCAACGCGTCGAGGAGCTGCCGATAGGCGGCCAGCGTCGGGTTGTGCACGAACAAGGTCGGGCCGCCGGCGAGGCTGCCGTTGGGTGTGATCGAGGTGATCACGGTCCACAGGAACGGCACGAGCATGAGGAACGCGCCTGCGGCGACAAGCACGAAACGCACCACGGTACGGCTACGCATAGTGCACCCACCGGCGTTGGCCGCGCACCTGGAGCGCGGTGATGACGAGGATGACGGCGAACAGGATCCAGGACAGCGCGCTCGCCTCGCCGGCCCGGCCGTAGCGGAAGGTCAGGTCGTAGATCTGGCCGACGACGACCTGACTGGCGCCCTGCGGTCCGCCGGCGGTCATCACGTAGACCTGGTCGAAGACCTGGAACCCGTTGATCAGCGAGATGACGACGACGAAGAACGTCGACGGGGACAGCAGCGGCAGGGTGACCCGCCAGAACCGCTGCCAGGCGCCGGCGCCGTCGGTGCGGGCGGCCTCGAGGATGTCCTGCGGGATCGCCTGGAGGCCGGCGAGCATGATGACCATGACGAAGCCGAGGTCCTTCCAGGCCGAGGCGAGGATGACCGCGGGCAGGGCCCAGGTCGGGTCGGTCCACCATCCCGGCTGTGGTGCGCCGAGCGCGCCGAGCAGCGAGTTGACGAGCCCGCTGGTCGGGTTGAGCAGCCACTTCCAGACCAGCGCGACGACCACCCAACTGGTCACCACGGGCAGGAAGTAGGCGGCGCGGAAGAACGCCCGCCCGGGCAGCCGCTGGTTGAGGGCGAGCGCGAGGCCGAGGCCACCGGCGAAGACCAGCGGGAGATAGCCGGCGCAGTAGATCACCGTATGCAGGAAGACTTCGCGGGTCGTCGGGTCGCTGAGCAGGTGGGTGTAGTTGTCGAGGCCCACCCACTTCATCGGCGAGATGAGGTTCCAGCGGTGCAGGCTGACCCAGAGCGACGACACCATCGGCACGACGGTGAAGATCAGCAACGGGATCGCGCTGGGTGCCAGGAAGAACAGCACCCAACCGAGTTTCTTCATCGGGTCACCTCCGGCCCGGTCTGCAGCCGGGCCCGGACGAGTTCGCCCTGTGCGCCGGTAGCGGCCGCGTCGAACGGTGAGGCCAGCACGAGGCAGGCGGCGCCGACCGCCCACTGGTCTTCCGTCCACGACTCGACCAGGCAGCGGATGTTGCGCCGGGCCGGCATCAGCCGCCGCCGGAACGATTCCTCGAAGCCGGCTTCCCAGAACTCCCAGTCCTGGACGCCCTCGCCCATCAACACCACCATTTCCGGGTCGACCGTGTGCACCACGCCGGCGAGGGTGCGGCCGAGCAGGCGGCCGGCGTCGGCGTAGACGGCTTTTGCTTTGGGGTTTCCTTTGCGGGCTTCCTGAGCCAGGTCGGTGATGGTCCCGCGCGGCCCGATGGCACCGGCCTGGATGGCGGTGGCGACCAGACCGGGCTCGCCGATGTAGGCCTCCAGGCAGCCGGTGTTGCCGCACCCGCAGAGCGGCCCGTCGGCGGAGACCGGGATGTGCCCGATCTCGCCGGCGCCGCCGTGCGCGCCGCGGCTGACCGAGCCCTGGTTGACCATGCCGCACCCGATGCCGAGCCCGATGGTGACCACCATGAACGAACGATGCTCGCGCCCGTTGCCGTGCACGATCTGCGCGGCGGCCAGCGTGTTGACGTCGTTGTCGACCAGCACCGGCACGCCGAGCGCGTCGCGCAGCCGCCGGCCGACCGGGACCCGGTTCCAGCCCAGGGTCGGTGCGTCGACCATGCCGGAGGCCTGCGCGTCGACCGCGCCGGGCAGCCCGACGCCGACACCGAGCAGGTGCCCGTCGTGTGCGCCGACGACGTCTTTGAGGATGCCGGAGAGCGCTTCGAGCGCCGCCGGCTGCGAGGGGTCGAACGGCACGGACCGCGCGGCGCGGACGGTGCCGTCGAGGTCGACGGACACGATCGCGACGTGGTCGGCGGTCACCTTGGCGCCGATCGCGCCGCCGGCCGCGCGCACCAGGCCGAGCAGCGTCGCGGGCCGGCCGCCGTTGCTTGGCACCGACCGCAGTTCGGTGATCAGCTCGCGTTGCAGCAGTTCCTTGGTGGTCTGCGTGACGGTGGCGGGGCTGATCCCGAGTGCCCGGGCGATGTCGGCCCGGGACGACGCACCCCGGGTGCCGAGCAGGCCGAGCACGGCGGCGCGCACGAGATCGCCCCGTGGTGAGACCTGCCCGCTCCGCGACATGCCGCCGACCCCTTTGTTTGGATCTAAATTTAGGCAGCAATCTAGGCCGGACGTGAAGGGGCCGTCAAGACCCTTCGATATGAGGTGGTGCGCCCCGAAAGGACCACTTTCGACAGTGCGCCCCGCATGCGGAAACGGGCTCGCTGACCTGCCGCCTTCCGGCGCGGTCAGCGAGCCCGTCGTGATGGCCCGATCAGCAGTCGGCTAATCGCCGTCGTACACCCGGAGGTGCGAACCCGTCTGCGGGTCGGTGATGTAGCGCCGCTTGGCGTTTTTGGAGATCTTTTCCCGGACCGCTTCGGCCAGGTCTATGTTCGTCATGGTCGCCAGACCCAGCACATAGATCACGACGTCGGCAAGCTCTTCGGAGAGACTCTCACTCTTCGTGCGCCATGCCTCGAACGCCTCGGCCAGTTCGCCTTGGATATAACAGAACTCGGTCGGAACGTCGCTCTTGTCGAAACCCTTCGCGACTTTGTTCTCCCACACGAGCTTCTGGGCATCGGCAATGTTCACGAGTGTTCCGGCTCGCTGTTTTCCGCAAACCACTGGTTGAGGCTGTCCAGCGACGCCTTACACGTGCGCTGCACAAACATCGCCTCGGTATTGACCATCGGGATCTCGGGAACATGGATCGGAATATCCAGGAACTCGCAGAGCTTTTCCCAACCGTCCGCAGGGGTCCAGACAAGCAATCGGTCACTCGGGACGGTCTGCCGGACCTCGTCGTTATACGCCAGCATTGCCTTTGCGACCGCCGCGGAGTCGAAGGCTTCCTCGCTCGATGCCAGCAGGCCGCTCTTCTGCCACATCGCCATCATCAGCTCGCGGTATTGGGCCCACTCCGGCACGACCCGCGCCCGCGCCGTCGACAGATCACGCATAAGTGTGTCGCCGAACAGCGCACTCCAGATGGTGCTCTTGATGCTGGCGGCCCACGAGTCGGCGTCGCGCGTGCTGAGGATCACCTTCGCGTCGGGATAGGCAACCATCAGTTCTCGCCAATAGAACGACCCGGGCCAGTCGACCGAGGCCGCATAGCCGCGAAAGACCTCCGACCACTCAGGTCGCCCTTCGAAGGCGTCGACCCAGTATTTGACTTGTCCGAGATCTTCCCAGACCCGCGTCATGTGATAGCACTGCCCGACGCCCGAGGTCTCCAGGAAGACCCGCTGAGCAAGGGTCGCGGTTCGCGGCAGCCCGGCACCTATCACCTTCATTTTCGACTCTCCTTTTCGATCATTTCCAGTGCTGTGCGAATCGGCCGGGCGGCAACCGCCTCAGACCGCGATCGGAGCCCGAATCGCCGGCTCGGGGTCGTAGCCACTGATCACGATGTCGTCGAAGGTGAACGCGTCTATCGATCGGCACCGTGGGGACAGCCGGAGCGTCGGCAACGGGCGTGGCCGCCGCTCGAGCTGAAGTCTTGCCTGCTCAACATGGTTGAGGTAGAGATGGACATCCCCGAACGAGTAGACGAGCTCGCCCGGCTGGAGGTCGCAGACCTGCGCGATCATCGACAGGAGCAGCGCATTCGATGCGATGTCGAACGGCACTCCCAGGAACAGGTCGCCGGAGCGCTGATAGACCTGGCACGACAAGACGCCGTCGAGCACATAGAACTGAACGAGCACGGGACAGGGCGGCAGGGCCATCTTCGGGAGGTCGGCCACATTCCAGGCGCTGACGACGTGCCTGCGCGAACCGGGATCGTGCTTGATGGAATCAATCACCGACAGGATCTGGTCGACTCCCGCACCATCGGGCGTGCCCCAGCTTCGCCACTGGTGCCCATAAATCGGCCCGAGCTCGCCGTCGGCATCCGCCCAGTCGTCCCAGATATAAACGTCGTGTTCTTGCAGCCACTTGACGTTGGTCTCGCCACGCAGGAACCAGAGAAGTTCCATGACGATGGCTTTCATGTTGAGCTTCTTGGTGGTGACGGCCGGGAAACCGTCGCGCAGGTCGAAGCGCATTTGATACCCGAAGACGCTCAGCGTGCCGGTGCCTGTGCGGTCGGATTTCCGCGCACCATTGTCCAGCACGTGTTGCAGAAGCTCGAGGTACTGCTTCATTCAATGCCTTCCGGTTCGAACACGCAACGACATGCCTCCCAGGGGGTAAGCGGCCACGCTAGCAGCTCCCCCTTAGCGGCGACAGCGGGCCGGACTCAGCACCTTCGATCTCGACATTGTGCATGCCGCCGGGGAGTTGTGGGGGGCGCGCACCCCGATCCTGGGTGTCGCAACGGCACCGAAGGCGGCACGTTGAATGACGGAAGCCGAGGTCAGCGCCTATGTGGCCGCCGACATCGACGGTCCGAAACGTCCGTTATCCTGTTCGCGGATGACAGAAATCCGCGCCACCGCTGGCGGCCCGGCGCATCGCTAGTTAGGGTTTGACCGGACGGCGGCGACGTCCTTAAGGTCCTCCGACATGGACACCCGCGACGAGCCCGGAACAGGACGCAGCTTGCTGCTCACTCCCGGCCCATCGCGGTTGCTCATCGCGGTCTCTTTGCTGGGCAGCGTGGGGCTTGGGCTCTATCAAGCCGGCAGTGTTGTCTACTTCGTGAAATACGTTGGGCTGACAACGACCCAGGTGGGCCTGGGCCTGTCCGTCGCCGGCCTGATCGGTCTGTTCTGCGGATTGCCGATCGGGCATCTCGTCGACCGGTTCGGTCCGCGACGCATCGCGATCGTGCTCGCGTGCGCGAAGGCCGCGACGCTGCTGGGTGCCCTGGCGGCCGAAAACTTCTGGCATTTCCTGCCGATCGTGATGCTGCTCAGCATCGCCGAGTCGGGCCTGGTCGTGTCCAACGAGGCCGTCATCGCCGGCCTGGTCTCGGGTCTGGCCAGGGTGCGACTGGCGGCCTGGCTCAGGTCGGCCTTCAACGTGGGCCTCGCCGCCGGTTCGATGCTCGCCGGTCTCGCGCTCGCCGTCGGCACCACCACTGCCTATCGCGGCTTGATCGGCTCTTATGTGGTCATCTCATTGCTGGTCGGATGGCTCTACGCGCGGCTGCCCGCGGTCGCAACGGCCGAGCACGCCGGACGGCGCTCCTGGATACGAGCGCTCGCCGGACTGCGCGATCGTCCTTATCTGGTGATGGCGCAGGTGCTGTGCCTATCGCAACTCGGTGACATCGTGCTGACCGTCGGACTGCCGCTCTGGGTTGTCTCGTTCACCCATGCGCCCACCTCATTCGCGGCCTGGCTCGGCACGATCAATACGGTTCTGGTGGCACTCCTACAGGTGCGCCTGGCGCGCTTCGCCGAAACGGTGGCCGCCTCGGTGCGGGCTCAATACTGGGCACTCGGTCTGATGGCGATTTGTTGTGTGCTGGCCGGGGCCGCTTCATCGGTAGCCACCTGGTCGGCCGTGGCACTCCTGGTCACCGCGGTCATCGCGCTTACCATCGGGGAGATGCTCGGGCAGAGCGCCCGTTGGCAACTTCGCTTCTCCTTCGCCGCGGCGGATGCCCAGGGTGCCTACGGAGCGGCCTTCCGGCTGGGCCTGATAGTCCCGTTCGCGCTCGGCCCGCTGCTGGTTACGGCGCTCATCAGCAACCTGCGCTTCGGCGGATGGCTGATTCTGGCGGCGATCTTCGTCGCCGGCATGGCGGCGAGCCGTTTCGCGATCGCCTGGGCGGAGAGCACCCGACCGCCGGAAGCGGAACGCGCGTCCGCGGCGGAGGTCGCCCGATGACGCGACTGGTCGTCGTTTACGACAAGGGCGCGGCGACCCCGGTAGAGGTGGGAGCCGGGCTCGGCGATCTCGGCGAGGTGGTCTTCGCCCTACCACCATCACCCTTCAACGACCGGCTGCTTCCGCTGGTCCGCGAACTCGGCGAGGTGCTCCCGCTGCCACCCGAGCGGGCCGGCGCCCAGGGTTCGGTGGAGGCGGTGCGGCGGCTGCGGCCCACCGCGGTGCTGACCTTCAGCGAGTCGCGCCTGCGGCTGACGGCGACGCTCACCGAAGCCCTCGGCCTGCCCGGGCACAGTGTGGACACCGCCAACGCGCTGACCGACAAGCGCCTGCAGCGCGCACGGCTGCGGGAGGCGGGGCTCACCGTCCGGAGCTCTCCGATCTCCGGTGCGGCGACCGGCCCCGGCTCCTGGGCCGACGCGCTCGCGGAGGTCGGGCTGCCAGCGGTCCTGAAACCCGCACGTGGGGAGGGCAGCCGCACCACCCACCTGGTCACCTCGGCCGCACCGCACCCGGACGCCGGGCCGGGAATGGTGCTGGAAGAATATCTGCCCGGTCGCGAGATGGCCGGGCACGGCGACTACGTCTCGGTGGAGAGTGTGGTCGCCCGCGGTGAGATCACCCATGTGGCGATCACCGGCAAGCACGCGCTCCTGCCACCGTTCCGCGAACAGGGCGACTTCTGGCCGGCACTGCTGGAGCCCGGCGAGGAGCAGCTGATCCAGCGGATGGCCGCGCGGGCGTTGCGGGCGCTGGGCGTCGACACGGGAGTGACGCACATCGAGATCAAGCTCACCCCGGCCGGCCCGCGAATCATCGAGGTCAACGGGCGGCAGGCGGGCTATCTCAACGGCTTCGCCAAGCAGGTGAGCAACGTCGACGTCGTGCGGCTCGCGGGCCTGGTGTCGCTCGGTGAGCGTCCCGACGTCGCACCGGTATCGGTCGCATCCGGCGTGGTCTTCCAGTTCTTCAACCCGGCGCCCACGTTCGCCTGCCGCATGCTTTCCGTGACCGGCACCCGTGACCTGCGCGCGCTGCCCGGCGTCACCGGATACCGGCGGCTGATTCATCCGGGCACCGAGATCGCCGGCGGCGTCATGACGAATCCGCTCGACGTCCTCTACGGATCCGCCCCCGATCACCTGGCCATGCTGCACCTGATCGAGCGGGCCGGAAAGCTGCTCGCCTTCACCTTCGGCCTTCCCTCCGGCGAGAGGATCGAGGTTAGTCCGGGCGAGATCGATGAAAGGACGGGGCATTGACCGCGCCATCAGCCGCTGGGCACCGGCGTTCGCTCGTCGACGCGTTCGAGGAGGTCGCCCGGCGTCATCCGGAGCGAACCGCGCTGTCGGACGGCCAGCGGAAGCTCTCCTACGCCGACCTGGCCCGCGCGTCGAGCCACGTCGCGGCGGCCATTGCCGCTCACGGGGTCGGGCGCGCCGGCTATGTCGGCATCCTCGTCGACCGGACCGTCACCACACCCGTGGCGATCCTCGGTGTGCTGAAATCGGGGGCCGCCTACGTTCCTCTTGACCCGACCTATCCAGCCGAGCGACTCAGCTACCTGGTCGCGGACTCGGCCGTGAAACTCGTGGTCGGCCGCCGGTCCGAGGTCGTCTCTTGTGGACTGACCGGCCTCGCGGTCGTGGATCCCGACGATCTCGACGCGCGGACCGGTCCGACGGCCGCGATCAGCGGGGACGATCCTGCCTACGTCATCTACACGTCTGGATCGACGGGCCAACCCAAAGGCTGTGTGGTGTCGCACGGCAACGTTCTGGCGCTCCTCGACAGCACGCTGCCGTTGTTCGATCTCAGCCCGGCCGACCGGTGGGCGATCTTTCACTCGCACAGTTTCGACTTCTCCGTGTGGGAGCTGTGGGGCGCGCTGTTGACCGGTGCGGCGGCAGCGTGCGTCCCACTCGAGGTGGCCCGGTCGCCCGAAGACTTCCTGGCCTTCCTCGACGCTGAGCAGATCTCCGTACTCAACCAGGTGCCGTCCGCCTTCCGCGGCTTGGTCCGCGCGCAACACGGAGATCTGCCGCCGCCCGCCTCGCTGAGGTATGTGATCTTCGGAGGCGAGCGGGTCGACGTGGCCGCGGTGCGGGACTTCATCGCGCGGCACAGCCAGATCCACCCAACGATGGTGAATATGTACGGCATCACCGAGATCACGGTCCACGCCACGTTCAAGGAACTGCGGGCCACCGACCTGCACGACGAGCAGGTGTCACCGATCGGCCGGGAGCTGCCCCACCTGCGCATCCAGATCAGGAGCGAGAGTGGCCAGCCGTTGCCGGACGGTGAGATCGGTGAGATGTGGATCGCCGGTTCCGGCGTTGCCTCGGGCTATCTCAACCGGCCGGAGTTGACCCAGGAGCGATTCCCCGAGGTCGACGGTGAGCGTTACTACCGCTCCGGCGATCTGGGACGGCGGCGCCCCGATGGCGAACTGGAGTATCTGGGTCGCAACGACGAGCAGGTCAAGCTGCGGGGGTTCCGCATCGAGCTGGCGGAGATCGACGCGGTGTTGCGCTCCCACGACGACGTGCGCGACGCGGCCGTGGCGGTCGTCGATCGGGCGTCCGTCGGTCAGGTCATCGCGGCGTTCGTCGTCGCCCGGCCCGGCACGCAGCCCGCCGACCTCCTCAAGTCGGTCCGGCGCCACGCCGCGGCGAAACTTCCCGCCCACATGGTGCCGTCCCGCTACCGGTTGGTGGACGCGCTGCCGCTGACCGCCTCGGGCAAGCTCGACCGCAACCGTCTTTCCGACCACAAGCAGGGAAGTGAGTAGTTCCGCATGGAGATGATGTCGGTAACCACGCCTCAGGAACGACTCGGTGGGATCTGGGAAGCGTTGCTGGAGGCGGAGGTTCAGCCGGACGACGATTTCTTCGACCTGGGCGGAGATTCGTTGTTGGTGGTCGAGCTGGTCACCCGGGCCCGGCAGGCCGGCCTACAGATCAAGGTCGGCGACGTTTTCGACAACCCGGTGCTCCGCGACCTGGCCGCCGCCGTCGGCCTGCCGGGCGCCGAAGACCAGCAGGCGCGGCCGGTCGCGCCCAGGGCGCTCTCGACCGAGCAGGTATGGACGTCATACCTCAGCCCGTGGAGCGGCCAGGCGCCGCCGTGCCTGGTTCCGTTCCGCGAGCAGGGCGACGGCGACCCGCTCTTCGTGCTCCCCTCGGGCGCCGGAAACATCCGGTTCATTACGGAAGCCAGTGCTTGGGGTGCCGGCCGGCCCGTCTACGGGTTCGAGGCACCCGGCTACCGGGGCGAGGTGCGGCCCTTGGCGTCGGTTCCCGACTATGCGGACCGTTATCTGCCAGAGCTCGTCGCGCGGCAGCCGCAGGGTCCCTACCGGCTGGCCGGCCTCTGCCTCGGTGGCGTCATAGCGCTCGAGATGGCCCGGCGGCTGCGGCAGCGGGGTCAGGAGGTCGCGTTCGTCGCGCTGGTGAACGCGCCCTCGATGGACCCCTTCATCGACCGCGGCTGGGGCATCGACGAGATCTTCGACTATCGCCTCCGCACCGTGCAGGAGCGGTTCGGCATGAGCGAAGGCGATGACGTCGAGAAGTTCTTCGACGTGATGCTGGAGCAGCGGTGGATCGAGCCAGACATGGCGCCCGCCGATTTCCTCCGGCTCCAGATGCTCTGGTCGTTCCTCGCGTTCGCGCAGACCCAACACGAGCTTCGCCCGTACGACGGCCGCGTGATCATGTTTGAAGACCCTGCGGCGGCCGATGCCGTCGCCCGCAACTGGCAGCCGCTCCTGCCCAACCTGGAGACCCACTGGATCTCGGGCGGAACCGACTATCTGGCGGCGATCGCCGCCAACCCCGTCGTTGCGCAAACCCTGCGGGATGAGATGGGCGCCTAACTCCGTCAAGGCGCTAGGTTCGTGCGGTGACCGTGCACCGGCTGTCCGCGCGCGACGCGCGACGCATCGCCGTGCGGGCGCAACTCCTCGACCGCAACCGGCCCGAGTCGATGCACGATGTCGTGCGGCACCTGACCTTCCTGCAAGCCGACCTCACCGCAGCGGTCGCGCCCAACGCCGATCTCGTGCTGTGGAGCCGGCTCGGTTCCGATTACGACCCGGCCGAGCTGGTCGACGCCCTCGACCGCCACCGGCTCGTCGAGCTGCTCGGCATGATCCGGCCCCGGGAAGACATCGCCCTCTACCGGGCGGAGATGGCCGAGTGGACCGGGCCCGACGACCCCGACGACTGGCGGCAGCTACGCAAGGAGTGGGTACGCGTCAATGACGCGTACCGCCGCGACATCCTGGCGAGGCTCGACATCGACGGGCCACTGCCGCAGTCGGCCCTGCCCAACACGTGCGCGGTCCCGTGGAGTTCGTCGGGGTGGAACAACGACCGCAACCGCGCCATGATGCTGCTGGCGATGGCGCGGCGCGGCGAGATCGCCGTGGCGGGCCGCGACGGCCGGGAGCAACTCTGGGATCTGGCGACCCGGATCTACCCCGACGACGTCACGCCCGCCGGCGAGGCACAGCTGATCCGCGCCGCCCGGCGGCTGCGTGCTCTGGGCATCGCCCGGGCGCGGGCCAACGACCTCGGCGAGGCCGGCGAGCCCGCGGTCGTCGAGGGCCTCCGCGGCACCTGGCGGGTCGATCCGGCCCAGCTCGACCAGCCGTTCGCCGGCCGGGCGGCGCTGCTCTCGCCGCTCGACCGGCTGGTCTTCGACCGCAAGCGGATGACCGACCTGTTCGCGTTCGACTACACGCTGGAGATGTATAAGCCCGCCGCCAAGCGCCGCTGGGGCTATTTCGCGCTGCCGATCCTCTACGGCGACCGCCTGGTCGGCAAGCTCGACGCGACCGCCGACCGCAAGGCCCGGGTGCTGCGGGTCGACGCGATCCACCGCGACGTGCCGTTCACGGCCGCGATGACCCGGGCCGTCGACGCCGAGATCCGCGACCTGGCCCACTGGCTGCGGCTGGCCCTCGACGTTCCTGGCTAGTGCGCCTGTGCTCAGCCGGTGAAGGCATCCCAGTCCGGAGCTGGATCGGTGCCACGCAGGAACGTGACGATCAGCGGATTGACGAGTTCTGGGCGCTCGAGCGGGAGGGTGTGCGTGCCCGGTAGCACCGCCAGGCGTGCCTCGGGCAGCGCGGCGACGACGGCCAGCGAGTGTTCGACGGTGACCTCGTCGCGGTCGCCTTGCAGCACCAGGGTCGGTGCCGTGATGCCGGCCAATGTGTCCAGTGGGATCTCGGGCTCGGTGGCGATCATGTGCATCATCTTGGCGTGCACGACCGGGAAGTGGTCGGGACCGTCCGGCGAAACAGGGTCGTAGGCCCGGCGCAGGAACGTGATCGCCTCGGGCGAGTTGAGGTAGGCCACCAGTTCTTCGCCGGCGACCCGGCCGGAGGAGTTGTAGTACTGGCCGATCAGCACCATCCGTGCCACCAGGTCCGGACGGCGCCGGGCCACCAGCAGCGCGACCACCGCCCCATCGCTCCACCCGACGAGGTGAGCCGGCGCGCCGACTTCCTGCTCCAGATAGGCGACCATGTCGTCGGCCATCACCGAGTAACTCACCGGACCCTCGACATCCGGCGTGTGTGCGTGCCCGCGGCGCTCGGGGACATGGACCCGGTAGCCGGCCTCGACGAGCGCCGGGACCTGAGCGAAGAACGAGGACGCACCGACGAAACCGCCGTGCAGCAGGACGAGCGGATCGCCCTCACCGGATACCTCGTGCCACGTGCGCAGCCCGACCACCTCGACATAGCCCGTCATGCCGTCACCGTATCCAGGGCCGCAGCTTCTCCGGGTTGCGGATCACCCAGATGTGCCTGATCCGGTCGCCCGCGACCTCGAACGCGAACACCGTGACCGTGACGCCGGCCTGTTGTGCCACCACGCCGGGCTGGCCGTTGACCGTGCGTTCCAGGAACGTCATGTCGCTGGGCGTCCGCTGTGCGATCCCGACCCAGGCCCGCGCGATCTCCTCGGCGCCGACGATCGGGTCCACGAAGGTGACGGCCAGGCCGCCGCCGTCGCCGGTCGCGGTGGCGTCGGGGTCGAGCAGGCCGACGAGGGCGTCGATGTCCTGGGCCTCCCAGGCCTTCTTGAAAGCCTTGACGGTGGCGGCCTGCCGGGCGGCCGGGGTCGTGGGAGCCGCCGCGGCGCGGGTCTTCCGGCGGGCCGACGAGGCCAGTTGGCGGCAGGCCGCCGGCGTGCGACCGACGACGT
Source organism: Asanoa ferruginea (assembly GCF_003387075.1). NCBI lineage: Bacteria > Bacillati > Actinomycetota > Actinomycetes > Micromonosporales > Micromonosporaceae > Asanoa > Asanoa ferruginea. The sequence goes on along the minus strand of NZ_QUMQ01000001.1, from coordinate 5,719,812 downwards.
CAGCGACTTCGGCGAAGGAGTAGCCGAAGACGTCGTGGAGGATGAACGCGACCCGCTCGGCCGGGGTCATCGACTCGAGCACCACGAGGAACGCCATGCCGACCGACTCGTCGAGGGTGACCCGGTCGGCCGGGTCGACGATGGTGCTGTCGGGCAGCGGTTCGGGGATCCAGTCGCCCACGTAGCTCTCCCGTCTGACCCGCGCCGAGCCGAGCACGTTGAGGCAGATGCGGCTGGCGACCGTGGTCAGCCAGGCGCCGGGCGACTCGATGGCCGCCCGGTCCTGCGGTGTCAGGGCATACCAGCGGGCATAGGCCTCCTGCACCGCGTCTTCCGCCTCGGACAGCGAGCCCAACAGCCGGTAGGCGATGTTGATCAACTGCCGTCGCTCACTGATCACCGCACCCATGTCGCCACCCCCTCACCTTGTTCGACAAGACAGCGGACCGAAACGTGAGGCCTGACATTTCGCGGCGCCGGATTGTCGAACCACCATGACATCTTTCACCGAGCCGGCGTCCGCCGAGCGTCTGGAGCGGGCAGCCGCCGCCTTGACCGCCCACAACTTCGCCGTCGAGATCCTCGACGACGTCGCCGCCGCGCGCGCCCGCGTCAAAGAGCTGGTTCCCGAGGGTGCCAGTGTGTTCACCGGGGCCAGTGAGACGCTGCGCCGGTCGGGCATCGAGGAGGACATCGCGAGCAGCGGGCGCTACGACCCGGTCAAGGGCCGCACGGTGGCCATGGACCGCGCCACCACCGCCCGCGACATCTGGGCGATGATCTCCAGCCCCGACGTGATCCTGGGCAGCGTCCACGCGGTCACCGAGACCGGCTCCCTCGTCGCGGGCTCGGCCAGCGGCGGCCAACTACCCGGCTACGCCGGCGGTGCCGGCCACGCGATCTGGATCGTCGGTGCGCAGAAGGTGGTGCCCGACCTGAGCACCGCCCTGCGCCGCCTCGAGGAACACTGCCTCCCGCTGGAAAACGGCCGGGCGATGGAGGTGTACGGCCAGCCGAGCGCGCTCAACCGCATCCTCATCCTCAACGCCGAACCCCAACCGGGTCGCGGCACCGTCCTGCTCCTGCGCGAAGCCATCGGATTCTGAGTGGTTACGGCGTCAGTGGCAGCGTGGCGCGGATGTCGCCCAGGCCGCGGGCGACCAGCAACGTGCCGCCGGTCAGCGTCGCCCAGCCAGCGCCGTCCCAGCGGCGCCAGAGGCGGGTGTCGCAGTCCACCGTGACCGGCACCGACTCACCCGGCGCCGCCTCCGCCGCGGCCCAGCCCACCAGCCGCACCGGCTGGTCCGGTTCGGACGGTGCGAAGTAGACCTGCACCACCTCGCGGCTGGGCCTCGTTCCGGTGTTGGTCACGGTGACCGAGACGCTCGGGTGCGACCAGCGGGCGTCGCTGTAGGACCAGGTCGCGTAGCCGAGCCCGTGCCCGAACCAGAACGCCGGCGCGGGTGCCCGGCCCGCGTGGTGGCCCCGGTAGCCGATGAAGGTGCCCTCGGTGTAGGGCAGCTTGCCGTCGACCGGGGTCACCGACCAGGCCGGGCTCGCGCCGTCGGCGGCCGGGAACGTGGTGACCAGCCGGCCCGCCGGCTCGATGGCGCCGGTCAGCGCCGCCGCCACGGCGTGCCCGCCCTCCTGGCCGGGCAGGCCGGCCCAGAGGATCGCGTCGACCTGCTCGCGCCAGGGCATCAGCACCGGTGTCGCCGCGTTCACCACGACCACGGTCCGCGCTGCCGCACCGGCGACGGCGAAGACCAGGTCGTCCTGCCGGCCGGGCAGCCGCAGGGTGTGCTTGTCGACCGCTTCGGTCTCCTGCTCCTCGGTGAGGCCGACGACGACCACCGCCACGTCGGCCGCGGCCGCGGCGGCCACCGCGTCGGCGATCACCTCGTCGGGGTCGCGGGGCGCCGGGCGGGCCACGATGCCGAACCGGCCCACGCTGCCCATCGGGCCCGACGGGTCGAGGGTGACCACGCCTTCCAGCAGGTCGCCGGCCACGACCGGCACGCGGCTGGTCGCGACCGGCGGTGCCAGGACCTCGACGCCGAAGCCGCCTGGGGGCACCACCAGGTCGTACGCCACATCGAGTGCACCCACCCGCAACCGCCACGAGCCCGCGCCGATCGCGCCCACCTCGATCTCGCCGCCCACGGCGAACCGGGCCTGCACCGAGATCGTGGCGATCTGGCCGGCCAGCCCGTCGTCGAAGCCCGCCACGATCGACGACCCGCTGGCCACCCGCTCGTCGAGCACCGCGCCGTCGGCGCCGCGGATGGTGAACCGGAGATCGGGCAGGAAACCGGCCCGCGCCGGCACCGGCCGCGACCGCACCTCCACCCCGTCGGTCACCGTCGCGCCGGTCAACGCGTCGGCGACGCTGACCTGGTAGGGCGGGTTGACCTGGGCCGAGCCGCCGCCCATGCAGATGGTCTCGACCGCGTGCCGGCCGATCAGCGCGACCCGCGCGTCACCGGCCAGCGGCAGCACCTCGTCGCGGTTGGTCAGCACGGTCATCCCGGCCGCCGCCAGCCGCGTCAACTGCTCCCGCCGGGCCGGACTGTCGGGCGCCGGCAGGGCCGCAGGCCTGGTGCGGAGCGAGCCGAGCGCACCGACCCGGTCGGCGAGCCGGAGCAGCCGGGCCACATGATCGTCGACGACCGACGAGGTGACCTCGCCGGCCTCGACGGCGGCCACCAGCGCGTCACCCCACGGACCGTCAGGGCCGGGCATCACCAGGTCGAGCCCGCCGTTGGCGGCCGGCGCGGCGCTCTTGGTGGCGAACCAGTCGGAGACGACCAGCCCCGGGTAGGCCCACTCCCCCTTGAGGATGCCGTTGACGACGTGGTCCTGCTCGGTCGCCGGCACGCCGTTGACGTCGTTGTAGGCGGCCATCACCGACCAGGCGTCCGCCTCCGCGACGGCGATCTCGAACGGCAGCAGGTAGAGCTCGCGCAGCGTGGCCTCGTCGACGACGCTGTCGACAGTGGTGCGGTCGGTCTCCGACTCGTTGGCGATCAGGTGCTTGAGACAGGCGCCGACGCCGCTGTCCTGCATGCCGCGGACGTAGGCGGCGGCCAGCTTGCCGGTCAACAACGGATCTTCGGAGTAGGCCTCGAAGAGCCGCCCGCCAAGCGGCGACCGGTGCAGGTTGATCGTCGGACCGAGGACCACGTGGATGCCTTGCGCCATCGCCTCCTCGGCGAGCAGCCGACCGACCTCGTAGGCGGTGTCCGCGCTCCAGGCCGACGCGAGGAGGGTGGCGTTGGGCAGCAGCGCCACCACCGGGCCGCCGGCGAAGGTGAGCCCGCGTACCCCCGTCGGTCCGTCGGACATTCGCACCTCGCCCAGGCCGACGGCCGGCTCCGGCGCGAGCGTGAACACGCTGGCACCCGTCAGCAGCCGCACTTTCGCGGGCAGGTCGAGCGATTCCGCGAGCTTCCGGTAGTCCATCAGGCCAAACCTCCGAAGCCGGAACGGGTCTTGAAAGGATTCAATCGCCGTCTCGCCAGAGTAGAAGGACAACGGTCAATGGGTCAACCCTGGTCCGCCAACCCTGGCAGCAGGGCGATGGCGGTGTCGAGGTCGGGCTCGAGGCTGCGGTCCGCGTCGTCGGCCGGGAGGCGATCGGCGGCCGTCGCCAGTGTGGCGGGTAGCCGGCTGCCCCGTTGCCGCACGGCCCGCGTCGCCGCCACCAGCTCGCAGGCGACGACCACGGCGGCCGCGTCGAGCCCGGCGGCGAGCCGGGTCACCGACTGGGTCGCGAAGCTCGCGTGCTCCTCGGCGCCCAGCGACAGCACGCCGCCGGAAGCCGCCGCGACCGCACCGCCGGCTTGGCCGCGCAGGTCGGCGAGGGCGCTGTGTGCGACGTACTCCAGGATCATCACGCCCGAGCTGTCCTCGGGGCCGGCGGCGAGGAACGCGCGCAATCCCGTCGTCTGCGGGTCGACCAGGCTCGCGAGGCGGGCCGCCGACAGAGCGGTGGTCTGCGCGAGCGCGCTGCAGAGCGCGTCGGTGGCCGCGGCCAGCGCCGCGGTGTGGAAGTTGCCGTTGTGCAGGGGGCCGGCGGTGTCGACGAGCGGGTTCTCGGCCGCGGCGTTGAGCGCGACCGTGAGCACGGCGTCCAGCCGGTCGGCGGCGTCCAGGGCCGTGCCGTGCACCTGCGGCAACGCCCGATACGCGTAGGAGTCCTGCACCCTGCGGGCCGGCGGGGTCCAGCTCTCGGTCAGGCCGCGCACCAGCGCCGCCACCCGCGCCTGGCCAGGAAACGGGTTCGCAGCCTGGACCGCGGCGGCGAACGGCTCCGGCGAGGCGTCGACCGCCGCCATCGACAGGGCCGCGACGGTGACCATCGCCCGCAGCAGCCGGTCGGCGTCGCACCACGCCAACGCCGCCGCGCCGATGGTCGCCGCGCTGCTGCTGATCAACGGCAGCGCGTCGGCGTCGTCGATGTCGACCGGTGGCATCGCGCCGCCCTGCCACGGTCGCTCGCCGAGCAGGCACAGGCCGGTGGTGGCGAGCGCGGTCAGGTCGCCGGTGCCGATCGCACCGATCCGGCGGGCCGGTGGGGTGAGTCGCTGGTTCAGCGCGTCGACCAGTGCGGCGACGACCCGCGGGTGGATGCCGGCTCCGCCCGCCGCGAGCTGGTTGACCCGGACGGCGAGCATCGCGCGGGCCTGGTCGGCCGGCATGGGTGATCCGGCGCCGGCGGCGTGACTGCGCAGCAGCCGCAGCCCGTTGCCTCCGGTCGCCGGCGTGTGTTTGTTGGCGCCGACGGCCGTGGTGCGGCCATAGACCGGTGCACCGGCGAGCTGCCGGGCGGAGTCGGCGGCCGCGGCGATCCGGCCCCAGCCGGCGTCGGTGACCCGCACCTCGGCGCCGCCGCGGGCGATCGTCTCGACGTCGCGCGACCGCAGGCCGGCGCCGTCGAGGTCGACGGTGGGACCCGGGCTCACGAGGCGAGGGGCTGGCTGCGCGGCGCCCTGATGTCGTTGCACTGCTCGCACACGGACTCGGGGATCAGGTTGGCCCGCATCAGCAGAGCGAAGACCTTGCAACCGATGCAGAAGGCGAACACCGACTCGAGGACCGCCGCCACGATGACGAGCCCGATCAGGACCTTGCCGGCGGTGGCCAGCCCGAAGCCGGCCCAGAGGACCGCCGCCGTCGTGGTGATGACGGCGCCCATGCCCTGCGCGAAGCGTTTCGGCGGCCCGGGAACCGGTTTGGCCGCGACCGGCAGCAGCGGCGTGACGACCCGGGTGACCAGTTGCCCGAGCGGCGAGAGCGTCGGACCGGTCGCCACCCGGGCCAGGAACCCGTATGCGATGGCGACCGCCAGCCACCGCAGGTCGAAGATCAGGGTGACGGCCGCCAGGACCACGACGCCGCCCGCGACCAGGCGCGCCGAGACCTCGTTGACGGGGTTCGGGAAGCTGAACAGGTTGCGCCACATGTGTCGCTCCGGAGTGAGACGACGACTTGCCCTAGACCATAACCTATCAAGTCAGTAGGGTTGCTCGACATGAGCGTCACTGACGAACTGCTCACCAACGCCGCCCGCTATGCCGACACCTTCGACAAGGGCGAACTGCCACTGCCCCCGGCCCGCAACGTGGCCGTGGTGGCCTGCATGGACGCCCGGCTCAACCCATACGGGCTGCTCGGCCTCAGCGAGGGCGACGCACACGTGATCCGCAACGCCGGCGGCGTGGTCACCGCCGACCAGCTCCGCAGCCTCGCGATCAGCCAGCGGCTGCTGGGCACCACCGAGATCATCCTTATCCACCACACCGACTGCGGGATGCTGACCTTCAGCGACGACGCGTTCAAGGCCGCGATCCAGGCCGAGACCGGGCAGAAGCCGGCCTGGGCGGCGGAGGCGTTCTCCGACCTCGACGAAGACGTCCGCCAGTCGATCCGGCGCATCCAGGCCGACCCGTTCATCCCGGTCAAGGATTCGGTGCGCGGCTTCGTCTACGACGTGCACACCGGCGCGCTGCGCGAGGTCAAGTAACTCCTATCGGTTGATCATTCGCTGCATGTGCTCGGGGTAGCGCTCCCCCAGGATCTCGACCCGGTCAGCGGCAGCGGTGAGCTCCTTCAGGTCTTCGGGCGTGAGGTCGACGTCGACCGCGCCGCTGTTCTCGTGCAAGCGGTGGAGCTTCGTCGTGCCGGGGATGGGCACGATCGACGGGTGCTGGGCGAGCAACCAGGCCAGCGCGACCTGCGCGTTGGTGGCACCCTTGCGGGCGGCGATGGTGGTCAGCAGGTCGACCAGGTCCTGGTTGGCCGCACGGGCCTGCGCGGTGAACCGCGGAAGGGTGTTGCGCACGTCCGTGTCGTCGAACGCCGTGTCGCTCGTGATCGCCCCGGTCAGGAAGCCCTTGCCGAGCGGGCTGAACGGCACGAACCCGATGCCGAGCTCGATCAGCGTCGGCAGGATCCGCTCCTCGGGCTCGCGCCACCACAGGGAGTATTCGCTCTGCAGCGCGGCGACCGGCTGCACGGCATGCGCGCGGCGGATGACGTCGACGCCGGCCTCGGACAGGCCGAAATGCTTGACCGTGCCGGCCGCGATCAGCTCGCGCACCGCGCCGGCCACATCTTCGATCGGCACCTCAGGATCGACGCGGTGCTGGTAGAGCAGGTCGATGTGGTCGACGCCCAGCCGCCGAAGGGAGTCCTCAACGGAGGCCTTGATGTGCTCGGGCCGGCTGTTCAGGCCGCCGGTCCGGTTGCCGTCGAAGGCGAACCCGAACTTGGTCGCGATAACCACCTGATCGCGCAGGGGTGCCAGGGCTTGACCGACAAGCTCTTCGTTGACGAACGGGCCGTACATCTGCGCGGTGTCGAAGAAGGTTATGCCCCGGTCGACGGCCGCGCGGATGAGGTCGATGCCGACCCGATCGTCAACCGGCGGCCCGAAGGCGTGGCTGAGCCCCATGCAGCCCAGCCCGATAGCCGAAACGTCCAAACCGCTGTCGCCAAGGGTACGAGTGTCCACAATGCTCTCCTAATCAAGGGTTGTCAGTCGACGCGCCGGCCGCCGAGCCACTTCACCATCGCCGGGTCGCGGTGGTCGAAGAAGGCCGACGCGCCCGTGTCCAGGCCGGCGATCCGGGACATCTCGTCGTCGGTGAGTTCGAAGTCGAAGACGTCGAGGTTCTCCGCCATCCGCTCCTGGCGCACCGACTTAGGGATGACGATGACGTCACGCTGGATGAGCCAGCGCAGCACGACCTGGGCGACCGACCTGCCGTGCGCACCGCCGATCTCCACCAAAGCCGGGTTGGTGAACAGGTCGTTGCGGCCTTCGGCGAAGGGACCCCAGGACTCGATGCGTACGCCGCCGTGTTCGCGCATGACTTCCTGGTCGGCCCGGCGCTGGAAGAAGGGGTGCGTCTCGACCTGGTTGACCGCCGGCGCGACGTCGTTGTGCTCGATCAGATCCACGAGCCGGTCCGGGTAGAAGTTGGACACCCCGATCGCCCTGATCAAACCCTCGCGGTGCAGCTTCTGCATCGCCCGCCAGGAGCTGTAGTAGTCGCCCATCGGCTGATGGATGAGATAAAGGTCCAGGTAGTCCAGGCCGAGCCGGCGCAGCGATCGGTCGAACTCCCGCTTCGCGGTGTCCTCTCCCGTGTGCTGGATCCACATCTTGGTCGTGACGAACAGCTCGTCGCGAGGGATGCCGCTGTCGGCGATGGCGCGGCCGACCGCTTCCTCGTTGCCGTAGGAGGCGGCGGTGTCGATCGACCGGTAGCCCGCGGCGAGGGCGTCGGTGACGACCTGCTCGGTCTGCTCCGCCGGCACCTGGAAGACACCGAACCCGAGGACCGGCATCTGAACGCCGTTGTTGAGGGTGATGTGTGGGGTCACGACGACCAGGAAACCGGACTTTCCGTGCAGGAGGCAGTGACGGTCTTCCCCGGTAATGCCAGACCCTCCCTGCCGTGCGGCCGCCGTCATAGGGTCGATCCATGGAAAACCGGGACGAGGTGCGCGACTTCCTCACCACGCGCCGCGAACGTCTCACCCCTGAACAGGCCGGGGTGCCGCTGTTCGGCGGCAAGCGGCGGGTCAAAGGGCTCCGCCGGGAGGAGGTCGCGATGCTCGCCGGGATGAGCACCGACTACTACACCCGCCTCGAGCGCGGCAACCTGAGCGGCGTCTCCCGCTCGGTGCTCGAGTCGCTCGCCGGTGCGCTCCAGCTCGACGAGGCCGAACGCACGCACCTGTTCGACCTGGCCGAGACGGCCACCGGTCGGCCCGCACGCCGGTCGGCGAGCCGGTCCGGCGTGCGCCAGGGTGTGCAGCGGATTCTCGACACCATCAATGCTCCGGCGTACGCGCGAAACGGGCGGATGGACATCCTGGCCACCAACCGGCTCGGCCGGGCGCTGTTCGCCGACGCCATCCGCGGCGGCGGCTTCAACCTCGCCCGTTACCTGTTCCTCGACCCGCGGTCACAGGAGTTCTATCGCGAGTGGCAGACCGTCGCCGCCGACTGCGTGGCCGCGCTACGCACCGAGGCCGGCCGCAACCCCTACGACCGCGGGCTGACCGACCTGGTCGGCGAGCTGAGCACCCGCAGCGAACGGTTCCGCACCTGGTGGGCCACCCACAACGTGAAACTGCACTTCACCGCGACCAAGACGATGCACCACCCGATCGCGGGCGACCTCGAGCTCACCGGCGAAGCCCTCCAACTCCCTGGCGACCCGGGCCTGACCATCATCACCTACACCTGTGAGCCGGCCAGCCCGTCCGCGGAGGCCCTGACCTTCCTCGCGAGCTGGAGCGCCCGGGAGGCGCACACGGAGCCGCGCTAGTCACGCGATGAGCAGGCGGAGGCCGAGCTCCGCCGCGTCGAGCGTGAGGAGATCGCGGTTGCGGTCGGCCCACCGGCCCGAGTCGAGGTCGGCACGGAGCTCGCGCACGGCCCGCTGCTCGGCCTCGGGCCCGACCGTGGTCCACACCGACGTGCCGCGGCGTACGCCTTCGTCGAGGTATGCCTCGGGCCGGCGCCAGTAGGCCTCGAAGAAGCCGTCGACGCAGTCCCAGGGAACGGGCACCGGCTCTGTGCGGGCTCCGATCGCGCTGGCCAGCTCGGTCAGTGAAGGCCGGCCGACCCGGTAGGCACCGATCTCGGGCAGGTAGTCGCGGGTCAGCCAGAACCGGTGCAACCAGCCGGCGTCGGTGGTCTCGTGGGTGAACACCACGACGCGGCGGGCGACGCGACGCATCTCGCGCAGGCCGGCGATCGGGTCGGGCCAGTGATGGATGGTGGCGAACGCCATGGCGGCGTCGAAGGACTGGTCGGCGAACGGAAGGCTCCCCGCGGTCGCCGCCACGGCCGGCGGCGCACCCGCGGCACGCTGGGCCCGCATGAGCGCCGACGGCTCGACCGCGGTGACGGCACGGTCCGGGGGCTCGTAGGAGCCGGTGCCGGCCCCGATGTTCAACACCGTGTCCGCGTCGCCGAGCGCGGCCCAGAACTGTGCGGCGATCCTGGGCTCGGTGCGCCGCGTCGCGGTGTAGGTGGCGCCGATGGAGTCGTAAAGCTGTGTGCCGGGCATGCCGGGATCGTCCCCAGCCGCGACGAATACTGTCAAGCGGCGCCGTCGGGCCAGGCGCAGACGCAGACGCGGTTGCCGGCGCGATCGGAGAGCGTCCACGCCGCGGGCGCGCTGGAGTCGTCGACGATCCGGCCACCCGCCGCGAGGGCGGCGGCCAGGCGCTCCTCGACGTGCTCGCGCGCGACGGTCACGTCGACGTGCATCGCGTGTCGCAGCGGCTTCGCCGGGTCGAGGTCCTGCATCCAGACCGTCGATCCGTGGCCGAGCGGGTCGACGGCGTTGTCGTCGGCGGCGCCGGTGTAGCCGAGGACCGCGCGCCAGAAGCCGACATCGATCGCGTCCGGTCGCGACGCGACAGCGAGTTGCACCTCTTGCGCACGGGCGCGATCGACGACGGCGCTGTGTTCGCGCGCCACCGCGGAGACCGCCCGGGCGAGGTGAACGTGCTGTTGCTCCAGGTGCCAGATGTCGCGGGTCAACCGCACCGTGAGTTGGTCGTCGGCGATCGTCATCAGCGCGCCGGCGCCATCGAAACCGGCGACCTGCGCCACCGCTGCGGCCAGCCGGACCGCGTCGGCCAACGACGGGACGCGGTATACCGCCATCGCACCGCCGTGCAACACCACCCAGTCCGCGACACCGTCCGCGGCGAGGAACCCCTGCCAGCCCTCATTGCTCATCGGTGCACGTTAATCGGTCGGCCCAGCCGCTGTCAGGTCGCTAGGGTGTGGCCCGTGACGGTGCACGAGCCAGGGGCAAGAGTCTTCGGCGAGGTGGCCGACGAATACGACCGGATCCGGCCTGGCTATCCACCCGCGCTGGTTGACGATGTTCTCGCCTATGCGCGGCTCGGCGGTGCGCCGGCCATCGAGATCGGTGCCGGCACCGGCAAGGCGACCGTGGCGTTCGCGCGCCGGGGCGTCGCCGTCACCGCGGTCGAGCCCGACGAGAAGATGGCCGCCGTCCTGGCCGGTCGGGTGTCCGACGTGACCGTGGTGGCCTCGTCGTTCGAGGAGCATCTGCCGACCCGGCGATACGGGCTGCTCTACAGCGCGCAGGCCTGGCACTGGACGGATCCGGCCGTGCGGTGGCAACGAGCCGCGGACGCGCTCGCACCGGGCGGGGCGCTCGCCCTGTTCTGGAACATCGACCGGCCCGCCGACCCAGACGTGCGGGCGGTCGTCCTCGCCGCGCACCGCCGGCACACGCCGCAGATCGTGCCGAACTTCGAAACCTCCGACGAGCGATCGCTGCGCTCATCGTGGCCCGGCACCGACCTGGTCGCGCTGCCCGAGTTCGGTGACCTTTCCGAGCGGCTCTACCGCTGGGACCGCCCGATGTCGACCGTCGACTACGTCGCCTACCTGTCCACGCGCTCCGACTACCGCCTGCTCGACGGCGACGTGCGGGCGAGGCTCTTCCTCGACATTGAGGGCTCGCTCGGCGACCAGGTCGACCTCCACGTCGAGACAGCGCTCTACCTGGCCCGCCGTCGTTAATCGATTGGCCGCACCGCGCGAGATCGTTACGTTGCCGGCCATGCAGATTCGCGACGAACGAGTAAGTGACCGGGACGCGGTGGGCGCCCTCCAGCGGACCGCTTTCGGTGCCGGTGAACACGGCGACACAGTGGCGCGACTCGTGGACGCGCTGCGGCGCGACGATCCGGCGGCGTTGTCGCTGGTGGCCGACGAGGCGGGCGAGGTCGTGGGGCACGTCATGTTCAGCCGCGCGCTGGTCGATGCCCCGCAGCGGCTGGTCGAGGTGCGGTCGCTGAGCCCGCTCGGGGTCGCGCCGCAGTGGCAGCGCCGCGGCGTGGGTTCCGCGCTCATCCGGGCCGGGCTGGAGCGACTCGACGGGAGTGGCGTCCCGCTGGTCTTCCTGGAGGGCGACCCGGCCTACTATTCGCGCGCCGGCTTCAGCGCGGCCGTCGAGCACGACTTCCGCAAGCCGTCGCTGCGCATCCCCGACGCGGCCTTCCAGGTCATGAAGCTGTCGGCCTACGAGAGCTGGATGACCGGAACGTTCGTCTATGCGCACACCTTCTGGGACTACGACTGCGTCGGTCGCCGCTAGAACGTCACGTCAACGGGAGGTGCGGCGCTTCGCGCTGGACTGGCGGACCGCGAGCTCCGGCTGGAAGACCACGTGCCGGTGTTCGTGGTGGTCGGCGTCGGTCGACTCCTCGAGCAGCAACTGCGCCGCTGTGCGGCCCAACTGCTCGCGGGGCTGGCGGACCGACGAGAGCGGCACGGCCGCACCGGCCGCGAACTCGATGTCGTCGTAGCCGACCAGCGCGACATCGTCCGGCACCCGCAACCCGTGCGCGGTCAGCGCCTGGAGCACCCCGAGCGCGACCAGGTCGTTGGCGCAGAAGATCGCGGTGGGCCGCCGCGACAACGGCAGCGCCACGATCTCGTCAGCCGCCTGGCGGCCCGCGGAGACCGACAGCATCGGCGTCTCGACCGCCAGTGGCCCCGACAGGCCGTGCTCGGCGAGCGCGGCCTGGGCGCCGGCCAGGCGGTCGGCCACCTGGCGCAGGCTGGTCGGGCCGCCGACGAACGCGATCCGCTTGTGTCCCCGCTCGGCCAGGTGTTGCGCGGCGATCCGGCCGCCGAGCACGTCGTCGACGGCGACCGAGCACTGGTTGGCCAGGCCCGCACCGCGGTCGACCAGCACCACCGGGATGCCGCGTTTGGCCATCCGGTCCAGCCGCGGCTGCTTGCCGTCGCTGACCGGGGTCACCAGGATGCCCTGCACGCGCTGCTCTTCGAGCACGTCGAGGTGGCGGTGCTCGCGGGCCGAGTCGCCGCCGCTGTTGCAGACCACCACCATGCCGCCGGCGCCTTCGACGATCGCCTCCGCGCCGCGGACCACGTCGGTGAAGAACGGGTTGGAGACGTCGAGCACCACGATCGCCACGGTGCGGCTGCGGCCCGCCCGGAGTTGCCGGGCCGAGTCGTTGCGGACGAAGCCAAGCTCTTCGATCGCGTCCTGGACGCGCTTGCGGGTCTGCGGCGAGACGATGTCGGGGCGGTTGAGCACGTTGCTCACCGTGCCGAGCGACACGCCGGCCCGCTGCGCGACCTCTTTGATGCTCGCCGCCATGGTCGATCAGCGTACGCGATCCACTGAAACGTCTCACTCCTTGACTCCTCAGCGTGGCGGCGGATATCGTCGATGCGTCGTATGAAACGTTTCATGTTCGAGGCCACGCGCGGAGGACCACCCATGACCGAGCTTGCCCCGTCCACCCGGAGCCGCGTGCTCGCGGCGCTGCGCGACCAGCGGATCGAGACCGCCTCGTGGGCGTTCGGAAACTCGGGAACCCGGTTCAAGGTGTTCGCGCAGCCGGGCGTGCCACGCGACCCCTACGAGAAGATCGCCGACGCGGCCACCGTGCACCGCTTCACGGGCGTCGCGCCCACGGTCGCCCTGCACATCCCGTGGGACAAGGTCGACGACTACGCGGCACTCGCGGCGTATGCGAAGGAGCAGGGCGTCGCGCTCGGCGCCATCAACGCCAACGTGTTCCAGGACGACGACTACAAGCTCGGCTCGGTGACCAACCCCGATCCCGCGATCCGCGCGAAGGCCCTGGCCCACCTCATCGAGTGCGTCGACATCATGGACGCCACCGGCTCCCGCGACCTGAAGCTCTGGTTCTCCGACGGCACCAACTATCCCGGCCAGGACAGCATCCGCGCGCGCCAGGACCGCCTCGCGTCAGCGCTGTCGGCGACCTACGAGCGACTCGGCGACGACCAGCGGATGTTGTTGGAATACAAGCTGTTCGAGCCCGCCTTCTACATGACCGACGTGCCCGACTGGGGCACCTCCTACGCCCACTGCCTCCAGTTGGGCGACAAGGCACAGGTTGTCATTGACACCGGACATCATGCACCGGGTACGAACATCGAGTTCATCGTCGCCTTCCTGCTGCGGGCCGGAAAGCTCGGCGGTTTCGACTTCAACTCGCGCTTCTACGCCGACGACGACCTGATGGTGGGCTCGGCCGACCCGTTCCAGCTCTTCCGGATCATGCAGGAGATCGTCTCGGCGGACGCGCTCAACCCGGCGGCCGGCATCGCGTTCATGCTCGACCAGTGCCACAACATCGAGCCGAAGATCCAGGCCGTCATCCGCTCGGTGATGAACGTGCAGGAAGCGACAGCAAAAGCATTGCTCGTCGATGCCCCCGCGCTGGCCGCGGCACAGGAGAATGGTGACGTGCTGGAAGCCAACGCCGCGTTGATGGACGCTTACCACACCGACGTCCGGCCCCTGCTCCGCGAGTTGCGGGCAGACCAGGGTCTCGACCCCGACCCCATCGCCGCCTTCAAGGGCTCCGGCTACTACGAGACCGTGCAGGCCGCACGAGTGGGCGGCGAAGCCGCCGGATGGGGAGCCTGAACAAATGTCCGTTGTGGACCAACTGATCGACCGGTCGAATAGGCTCGGCGCCGATCCGCGCAACACCAACTACGCGGGCGGGAACACCTCGGCGAAGGGCACCGACACCGACCCGGTGACCGGTGGCGACGTGGAGCTGTTGTGGGTCAAGGGCTCCGGCGGTGACCTCGGCACCCTCACACCGGGCGGGCTCGCGGTGCTGCGGCTGGACCGGCTGCGGGCGCTGGTCGAGGTCTACCCGGGGGTCGAGCGTGAAGACGAGATGGTCGCCGCGTTCGACTTCTGCCTGCATGGCAAGGGTGGTGCGGCGCCGTCGATCGACACCGCGATGCACGGTCTGGTCGACGCCGCGCACGTCGATCACCTGCACCCCGACTCCGGCATCGCGCTGGCGACCGCGGCCGACGGGCCGGCGCTGACCAAGGAGATCTTCGGCGACCGGGTCCTCTGGGTGCCCTGGCGCCGTCCCGGCTTCCAACTCGGCCTCGACATCGCTGCCGTCCGCACGGCCAACCCGGCCGCGATCGGCGTCATCCTCGGCGGCCACGGGATCACCGCGTGGGGCGCCACCAGCGCGGAATGCGAAGCCAACTCGGGCGAGATCATCCGTGCCGCCGCCGCCTACATCGCCGAGCACGGCCGGCCCGACCCGTTCGGGGCGCCGCTGGCCGGCTACGAACCACTCCCGGAGCAGGAGCGCCACGCGCGGGCCGCCGCCCTGGCCCCGGTGATCCGCGGGCTGGCCGGCACCGACCGCCGGGTGGTCGGCCACTACACCGACACCCCCGAGGTGCTCGACTTCCTCGCCCGCGCCGAACACCCCAGGCTGGCCGCCCTCGGCACCTCCTGCCCCGACCACTTCCTGCGCACCAAGGTCCGCCCACTGGTCCTCGACCTGCCGGCCAGCACACCACACGACGAGGCGGTCGAACGCCTCAAGACGCTCCACGAGCAATACCGGGCCGACTACCGCGCCTACTACGAGCGGCACGCCACCGACGACTCGCCGGCGATGCGCGGCGCCGACCCGGCCATCGTGCTCGTGCCCGGCGTCGGCATGTTCTCCTTCGGCGCCAACAAACAGACCGCCCGCGTCGCCGGCGAGTTCTACCTCAACGCCATCAACGTGATGCGCGGCGCCGAAGCCGTCTCCCGCTACACGCCGATCGACGAGGCCGAGAAGTTCCGCATCGAATACTGGCAACTCGAAGAAGCCAAACTCCAACGCCTACCCACACCCAAGCCCCTGGCCACCCGGATCGCGTTCGTCACCGGCGGCGGCTCCGGCATCGGCCGCGCCATCGCACACCGCCTCGCCGGCGAGGGCGCCTGCGTGGTCGTCGCCGACCGCGACGGCACCGCCGCCGCCAAGGTAGCGGCCGAGATCGGCGGCACCGACACCGCGATCCCGGTCACCGCCGACGTCACCGACACCGCCGCGATCGTGGCCGCGCTCCACGAAGCGGCCCTGGCGTTCGGCGGCGTCGATCTGGTCGTCAACAACGCGGGCCTGTCCATCTCCAAGCCCCTGCTGGAGACCACCGAGGCCGACTGGGACCTACAGCACGACGTGATGGCCAAGGGCTCGTTCCTGGTCTCGCGGGAGGCCGCGCGGATCCTCGTCGACCAGGGGATGGGTGGCGACATCATCTACATCTCCTCGAAGAACTCCATCTTCGCCGGCCCCAACAACGTCGCCTACGGCTCCGCCAAAGCCGACCAGGCCCACCAGGTCCGCCTGCTCGCCGCCGAACTCGGCGCACACGGCATCAGGGTCAACGGCATCAACCCCGACGGTGTCGTCCGCGGCTCCGGCATCTTCGCCGGCGGCTGGGGCGCCAAACGCGCCGCCGTCTACGGCGTCAAGGAGCAGGACCTCGGTGCCTACTACGCCCAGCGCACCCTGCTCAAGCTCGAAGTGCTCCCGGAAACCGTCGCCAACGCGGTGTTCGCGTTGACCGCCGGCGACCTGTCCCACACCACCGGCCTGCACGTGCCGGTCGACGCCGGCGTCCCGGCCGCCTTCCTGCGGTGAACGCCTACGCGGCCGTCGACCTCGGCGCGTCCAGCGGCCGCGTCGTCGTGGGTCGGGTCGGCGACGGCCGGCTCGACCTGGAGACCGTGCACCGGTTTCCGAACAACCCGGTCCGGGCCGGCGGCACGCTGCACTGGGACGTGCTGGCGCTCTACGCGGGCATCCTCGACGGGTTGCGCGCCGCCGGCCCGGTGCACAGCGTCGGCGTCGACGCCTGGGCGGTCGACTACGGCCTGGTCGACGCCACCGGCGCGCTGCTCGGCAACCCGGTGCACTATCGCGACGGGCGCACCGACGGCTGGCGGGCGACAGCCCAACGGCTCGGCGAGCAGCGGCTCTACGCCACCACCGGCCTGCAACAACTCCCGTTCAACACCCTCTACCAACTCACCGCGGCGTCCGGCAGCCCGCAACTGGCCGCCGCAAGGCACCTCCTGCTCATCCCCGACCTGGTGGGCTACTGGCTCACCGGGGAGATCGGCGCCGAAGAGACAAACGCTTCCACCACCCAGTTGTACGACGTCCGCGCCCGAGCCTGGGCCACGGACCTGATCGCGGATGCCGGCCTGCCCACCTCGCTGTTCCCGCCGCTGCGCCGCCCCGGCGATCGGATCGGGCCCGTCCGCGCCGATGCCGCGCTCCCCTACCCCACCGACGTGGTCGCCGTCGGCTCGCACGACACCGCCTCGGCCGTCGTCGGCGTGCCGGCCGACGGCCCCGACTTCGCCTATATCTCCTGCGGCACCTGGTCCCTGGTCGGCGTGGAACTCGACGCGCCGGTGCTCACCGAAGACAGCCGGCGGGCCAACTTCACCAACGAGGGCGGCGTCGACGGCACGATCCGCTACCTGCGCAACGTGATGGGCCTCTGGCTGCTCCAGGAGTGCCTGCGCGAGTGGGGCGACGGCGACCTCGACGCGCTGCTGCGGGCCGCCGCGGCCGAGCCCGCGTTCGGCGCCGTCGTCGACGCCGACGACCCGGTCTTCCTGCCCCCGGGTGATATGCCGGCACGGATCGCACGGGAGTGCCGCCGCACCGGGCAATCCGCGCCGGAGAGCCGGCCAGCGCTCGTCCGGTGCATCATGGACAGTCTCGCGCTGGCCCACCGCCGGGCGGTCCGCGCCGCCATCGCACTGTCCGGCCGCGACGTGCGGGTCGTGCACCTGGTCGGTGGCGGTGCCCGCAACGCGCTGCTGTGCCAGCTCACCGCCGACGCCTGCGGCCTGGCGGTGGTGGCCGGCCCGGTGGAGGCCACCGCGGTCGGCAACGTGCTGGTCCAGGCCCGCGCCGCCGGCGCGCTCCGCGGAGGCCTGGCTGAGTTGCGCAAGCTGGCCCGCGAGACGCACGAACTCCTCGCCTACGCCCCTCGGGGTGACACCGCCGCGTGGGACGCCGCCGCGGGCCGGCTCGGGTGAGCTCCGGGCCGCGCGCGGCCACGGTCGCGACGTTCGCCTGCTCGCCCGGCCGCCACAGATCCGCGACCAACTCCAGCTCAGCCCCGCCGGCCCGGGCCTGACGCGCTGCTGGTCGGTTCGGCGGGCGCCGTGCTCGCGCTGGTGCTCTCGGGGCCGGCCGTCGCGCGCTTCGGCTCCCGGCGGGTTGTCACGGTCAGCGCGGTGCTGTTCGCGGCCGGCCTGGCGACGATGTCCATCGGCGCGCTCGCCGGCCTGGCACCGGCCGCGATCGGCCTGTTCGTGCTCGGCATGGCCACCGGCGCGTGGGACGTCTCGATGAACCTCCAAGGCACCGTCGTCGAACGGCGGCTCGACCGGTCGATCATGTCGCGGTAGCACGCCGGCTTCCCGGTCGGCAGCGTCGCGGGTGCGCTGGCCGGTGCCGCGCTGGTCGCTCTCGACGTGCCGTTCGCCGCCCACCTGAGCGTGATCGCCGTTGTCGTCGCCATCGCCGTGCCGGCCTTCGCCCGCGGCTTCCTGCCGGACATCCGCGTGGACAAGCAGGCGCGCACCGGTTTCGCCGCCTGGCGCGAACGCCGGACCCTCCTCATCGGACTGTTCGTGCTCGCCTTCACCCTCGCCGAGGGCGCCGGCAACGACTGGATCGTGATCGCCGCGGTCGACGGCCGCCACACTTCGGCGGCGCTCGGGACGCTCGCGTTCGCGGCCTTCCTGGCCGCCATGACGATCGGGCGGTGGTGCGGGCCGTGGCTGCTGCACCGCTACGGCCGGGCCGCCGTGCTGCGGGTGCTCGCGTTGACGGGCCTGGCCGGCGCCGCCCTGTTCGTGTTCGCGCCCACCCTGCCGCTGGCGGTGGCCGGCACCGTGCTCTGGGACCTGGGCGCCGCGCTGGGCTTCCCGGTCGGGATGAGCGCCGCGGCCGAAGACCCCGAATTGGCCGCGGGCCGGGTCAGCGTGGTCGCGTCGATCGGCTATTGCGCGTTCCTGGCCGGTCGCCCGCTGCTCGGCCTGCTCGGCGACCGGGTGACCGTGCTGCGCGCGCTGACCGCCATCGCAGTGCTCTTCGGCTTTGCCGCGCTGCTCGCCGGGTCGGCGGTGGGCGAGCGCCCTACCACCGGTCCCAGTGTGCGAACGTCGCCGCACCGGCCCGTGGACCGGGTCTGAAGTCGGTGCCGACGGTGTAGGCGACCGGCGTCAACGCCGCCTGCACCACGGTGTCGAAGGGAATGCCGAGCAGGTCGGCCACCTCGCGCTCATAGCTGAGGTGGCTGGTCGTCCACGCGGTGCCCAATCCGCGCTCGCGGGCGGCGAGCATGAAGCTCCAGAATGCGGGAACGACCGAACCCCAGGCACCGGCCTGCCCACGGATGCCGTCGAGTTCGGAGCGGGAATCAACCCGCACGCACGGGATCAGCAGCAGCGGCATCTCGTGCAGGTGCGCGGCGAGGTGGTCGAGGCTGCCGGCAATCTTGCGCCACTCGGCGGAGCCGAAGCTCATCCGGCTGAAGGCCGGCCCGGCCGCGTCGTGCGCCGGCATCGCCAGCCCACGCCGCCACCAGCCGGCGACGGCGGCGATGGTGGCCGGATCCTCGACGAACACGAAGTCCCAGCGCTGCCGGTTGCGGCCGCTGGGCGCCTGCCGGGCGATCTCGACGCACTCGTCGATGACCGCCCGGGGCACCGGACGGCCCGGATCGAGCCGCCGGCGCACCGCCCGGGTGGTCGTGAGCACCTGGTCGGCACTGAGCCCGAGCCCGCGCGTGCTAGTCATTTCGACACCTCATCGACGGATAGGCGGAGCCGGCGCAGCCCGGTAATGCCGCCACCACGTTGGCGGCCAGGCAGAGCCGCAACGGCCCGGTCATGCCAGCACCAGGTTGGCAGCCAGGCAGAACCGACGCAGCCCGGTCATGCCGCCACCACGTTGGCAGCCAGGCAGAACCGACGCAGCCCGGTCATGCCGCCACCACGTTGGCGGCCAGGCAGAGCCGGAACAGCCCGGTCATGCCAGCGCCAGGTTGGCGGCCAGGCAGAGCCGGAACAGCCCGGTCATGCCGGCACCAGGTTGGCGGTCACTGCCGGCAGGACGCCTGGGAAGCGCGCGTCGACCTCGGCGGCCCGCAGCTCGTGGCGGCGGAAGCTGCCGCTCGGGGTGACGCGCAGGATGCCTGCCTCGCGGAGCACCTTGAGGTGGTGGGACAGCGTCGACATGCTGACCTCCGAGAGCGCGTCGAACTTGCCGCACACCACGCCGCCGGAAGATGCCAGCTGGCGGACGACGCTCAGCCGCACCGGGTCGGAGAGCGCCGCCAGCAAGGTGGCGAGCTCGATCGAGGCCAGATCGGGATGGTGGAGGGCGCGCACCAGCCCATGCTAGCCTCGGTTTCGAGACTTCGCCAATCATCGAAATCAGGCCCTCACATGTCCCACGACACCGTCATCTTCACTGGTCAGGGTGACGACCACGCCGATCCCTGGCACGACCTGCCGGCCACCAGTGCCGCCCTGGCCGACCTGCTCGGGCCGGCGACGAGCGTCAACGACGTCGACCGCCTCGAGGCAGCGCTCGACGGCGCCGAGCTGTTCGTCGTCAACGCGACCGCCTACCGGGTCGAGCCGGTGCCCGGCGACGCCACCTTCGTCGCCGCCGTGCAGGCCTTCCTGGCCCGTGGCGGCGGGTTGCTCGCCATGCACAGTGCGACAGTCGCCTTCCCGGGCTCGCCGGCCTGGCGCGCCATCCTCGGCGCGGTCTGGGAGCACGGTCGCACGTTCCACCCGCCGCTCGGCCCGAGCAAGGTCCACCGCACCGCGGTCGCACACCCGGTCGCCGATGGCCTCGGCGACTTCGAGGTCGTCGACGAGCGCTACACCGACCTCGACGTGGTCGTCGGCGTCACACCGCTGTTCACCCACGAGGAGGCCGGCACCAGCCACCCGGTGGTCTGGGCCCGCGAGGTCGGCGGCGGCCGGCTGGTCTACGACGCGCTCGGCCACGACACCCGGTCCTATGCGGAGCCCGCGCACGCCGCACTGCTACGCCGAGCCGCGACCTGGCTACGCGGCGCCAACTGAGTATCCGGGCTCATCACCACGCTTGCGCCGGGGTGGCAGGCTGGCGCTCGTGCGGAAGGCAACGGGGGTTGTCGCGGGCGCCGCGATAGCGGTGCTCGCGGTGGTGGTGGGCGCGGCGTGGCTGGCGCGCGACGGGGCGACGAGGGGGCGCCCCGATCGCGCCGACGGGGTCGGCAACTGGCGGGCGGTGCACAGCGCCTTCGCCGTCGACGACGATTGGATGGGCGGCCCGCAGGTGCTGGTCGCCGACCCCGACGGCTGCTATGCGGGCTTCGGGCGCGACGGGCTGTCCACCGGCTACTGGGTCGGCGAGGGCGACTGCCTGCGGTCCACAGTGGTGACTCCCAAGCGGTTCACCGGCGGCGACAGCCTGCCGGGCGAAGACCGCAACAGCGTCCTGTCGGCCGTGCCCGCGCACGGCGGCGGCTACCTCGCGATCACCAAGCACACCTTCCACGGCGACGCCTACGCCTACAACACGGCCATCCTGCGCGGCGACGGCACCCCAGACGGGTGGCGCACGGTCGCCCAGTTCGATGCCGACAAGGGCGAAGACCCGTTCGCCAGCCACGTCGGGCCGCTGTCGCTGGCCGCCACCGAGACCGGCTACGTCGCGGTCGGCCGGCACAACGACCGCACGCTGGCCTGGCTGTCGACCAACGGCGAGCAGTGGCGGGCGGTCGACCTGCCGACCCCGCCGCGGGCGCGGAGCACCGGCGTCAACAGCGTCGCCGCAGCGCCCGACGGGCGGCTGGTCGCGATCGGCACCAGTGCCGAACGCGACCAGCACTACACGGTCGTCACCTGGGTATCGACTGACGGTGGCCGGAAATGGCGGCTGGCAACGGTGCCCGACCTCGGCGGCGACCCGCAACTGGCGGTGCTGCTGCACGACGGCCACCGGTTCGTCGCACTCGGCGGCGCCGACGGCGACATCCGCGGCGCGGCGTTGGTGCTCACCTCCGCCGACGGCACGGCGTGGCAGCGCGAAGACCCCGACGCCCGGATGCTGACCGCCGCGACCGCGCTGCCGGACGGCACCGTGGTCGCGGTCGGCAGCACCGGCGAGGAACGCGACAGCGACGAGGCCGGCGGCACCCGCGAGTGTGCCGCCGCCTGGCTGCGCAGCGATGCCGGCACCTGGACCCGCGAGGAGTTGGGCTGCGACGGCGTGCCGACCTCGCTGGTCCGGCTCCGCGACGGCCGGGTCGCGGCCGTGCACTGGACCACCTTGTTCGTGCGGCGAGCCGAAGCCTAGGCGCGGTTGGCGGCCGGGATCCGGGTCGGGCCGAACGCCGCCTGGATCCAGTTGGGGTAGGCGACCGGCGGGCGGCTCACCTCGTCGAGTTCGGCGAGGTCCTGCTCGGTCAGCGTCAGGTCGCTCGCGGCGATGTTGTCGGTGAGCTGGTCGAGCTTGCGGGCGCCGACGACGACGCTGGTGACCGCGCGCTGTGCGAGCAGCCAGGCGATCGCGACCCGGGCCGGGCTGACCTCGTGTCGCGCGGCGACGACGCGCAGCGCGTCGACGATCGCGAAGCCGGCCTCCTCGTCGAACGGGACGAAGTCGGCGCCCGCCTGGATCCGGCGGGAGTCCAACTCGGTTGCCACACCGCCGCGGTCGAACTTGCCCGACAGGAAACCGCCGGCGAGCGGGCTCCACACCGTCAGGCTCAGTCCCGCGTCCTCGGCCATCGGCACCAGGTCGCGCTCGGCGTCGCGGGAGACCAGCGAGTAGTGCGTCTGGTTGGCCACGAACCGCGCCTGGTTGTGCAGCGCGGAGACGCCCAGCGCCTTGCTGATCTGCCAGGCGGCCAGGTTGGAGCTGCCGATGTAGCGGATCTTGCCCTGGCGTACGGCGTCGTCGAGGGCGCTGAGCGTCTCCTCGATCGGCGTTACGTGGTCGTGGTTGTGGATCTGGTAGAGGTCGATGTAGTCGGTGCCGAGCCGGCGCAGGCTGTCTTCCAGCGACCGCATCACGTGCAGCCGGGTCAGGCCCTGGTCGTTGGGGCCGGGCCCGACGGGTGCCAGCAGCTTGGTGCCGATCACCACGTCGCGGCGGCGCTTCCCGATCGCCCGGCCGAGCAGCTCCTCGCTCTCGCCGTCGGCGTACACGTCGGCGGTGTCGATGAAGTTGACCCCGGCGTCGAGCGCGGTGCCGACGACCTGGTTGACCTGCTCCTGCCCCAGTGCGCCGAGCTTGCTGAACACCGGGTGGTCCTTGCCGCCGAACGTCATCGTGCCGAGCGAGATCTCCGAGACCCACAC
This sequence comes from Asanoa ferruginea, assembly GCF_003387075.1. Taxonomy (NCBI): domain Bacteria; kingdom Bacillati; phylum Actinomycetota; class Actinomycetes; order Micromonosporales; family Micromonosporaceae; genus Asanoa; species Asanoa ferruginea. Next base: position 5,697,022 of record NZ_QUMQ01000001.1, on the reverse strand, counting down.
CCCGGTGCGACCCAATAGGCGGTATTTCACTGTCTGCCCCTTTTCCCCGTCACGCTGTCCGGACATCGTGTCCGACAATTACGCTACACCGTGTCCGGGCAAGGTGTAGTGTGATCTCCGTGCCATCGATCACCCGACGCCGCAGCGCGGGTCCCGGGCGGCCGGCCTCGGGCGAGCGGGACATCCTGGCCGCGACCCGGCGGCTGTTGTCCGGTGGCGCCAACTTCACCGAGCTCGGCGTGCAACAGATCGCCACCGAGGCCGGTGTCGCCCGCTCGACCTTCTACGCCCATTTCCGCGACAAGGTCGACCTGGTCATGCGGCTGGCCAGCGACCTGGTGGCCACGTCCTTCAGTGTCGCCTCGGCCTGGGAGCCCGACGAGGGCGTCGACCGGATGGCGGGCGCCTTCCAGGAGGTGCTCGGGATCTACCGCGAGCACGCCGGCGTCGTCCGCGCGATCAACGAGGTCGCCGGCTACGACGCGACCGTGCGCGACTTCTGGAACGGTCGGCTCGGCCAGTTCGTCGACCGGACACTGGCGGTGCTCCGCGTCGAGCAGGAGGCCGGCCGGGTCGCCGCGAGCGTCGACCTGGTCAGTGTCGCCCGCATCATCGTCATCGGCGGCGAGCGGGCCATCGTCGACCAGATCACCGCTCGCGAACCCGCCACCGACGCCGCCTTCGCCCGCGAGTTGGCGCAGACCTGGTGGCTCGGGGTCTACCGCCGCGGACCCGTCGAGTCGCGCACGGTCAGGTAGGTCGGCAACACCACCGCGCGGCGCAACGGTTGGTGCTCCAATCGCGACACGAGCAGCGACACCGCGACCCGGCCGGCCTGCTCGATCGGCGCGGTCAGCGTGGTCAGCGGCGGGTTGCTGAAGTCGGCGCCGAAGATGTCGTCGCAACCGACCACGCTCAGGTCGGCCGGCACCCGCACGCCGCGCTCGCGCAGCCGGGTCAGCATGCCGATCGCGAACAGGTCGTTGAACGCCACGCAGGCCGTGGCACCGCTGTTGAGCACCGCGTCGGCGGCCGCGGTGCCCGAACCGCGACCGGACGGGAACGGGCCGACCCGCTGGGCGCCCAGCTTGTGGCGCTCGAGCGCGGCCTTCATCGCCTGCCAGCGGGCCTGGTTGGACCACGACTGCTGCGGCCCGGAGACGTAGACGATGTCGCGGTGGCCGAGCGAGACCAGGTGCTCGACCGCCTGGGCGATGCCGGCGGGGGTGTCGATCACGACCGACGGCACGCCGCGCACGTTGCGGTTGACGGTGACCAGCGGGATCTCGTCGGCCAGCGCGACCAACGATCGCGCCGGCAGCCGGGACGCGCCGAGGATCGCACCGTCGAGCGAGCGGCGCATGGTGTGCAGCATCTCGATCTCGTGCTCGCCCGAGTCTTCGGTGTCGATCAGCAGGTGGGCGTAGCCGGCCGCCTTGAGCTGCTGCTGGGTGCCGCGGATCATGCCGAAGTAGAACGGGTTGGTGACGTCGGAGACGACCAGGGCGACCGTGCCGGTGCGACCGGACGCGAGCGCCCGGGCCGTCGGGTGCGGCACGTAGTCGAGTTCGCGGGCGGCGGCCTGGATCCGCTCGCGGGTGGCGGCGCTGACCCGGCCCGGCCGGGACAGGGCGCGGGACACCGTCGACGTCGCCACGCCGGTCGCCGCGGCGATGTCGGCGATGGTCACCGGCCGCCGCCGTCCGTCGTCCACGGCGCCAGCAAACCACCGATGGCAACACATGGCAAACGGTTGTCACGCCGGAATCCGGCTGACTAGCGTCGGCCCACAACATCGACCATTCCCACTCCTTCCCCGAGGAGTTTCCGATGCACAGACGCACCTTCGCCGCGCTGATCAGCGCGCTCTTGCTGGGTTCGGCACTCACCGCCTGCGGCTCCGATGACGACGGCGGCGGCACGACCGGTGACAACTCCGGCGTCACCCTCACCATGCTCATGGGCGTCAACAACATCTACCCCGAGCAGCAACGGGCGTGGTTCACCGAGGTCTCCAGCAAGTTCCAGAAGGAGACCGGCGCGACCGTGCGGTTCGAGACGTTCGCCTCCGCCAACGACGAGCTCACAAAGATCCAGACCTCGGTGGTCGCCGGCCAGGGCCCCGACGTCTACGCACTGGGCACGACCTTCACCCCGACGGCTTACGCGACGGGCGCGTTCGTCGAGTTGCAGCAGGACGACTGGGACAAGGTCGGCGGCCGCGACCGGTTCCTGCCGGCCACCCTCGGCATCTCCGGCCCCGACGAGCAGCACCAGGTCGGCATCCCGTTCGCCAGCCGCCCGTTCGTGATGGCCTACAACAAAGACCTGCTCACCGCCGCCGGCATCGACAAGCCCGCCGACAGCTGGGACGGCCTGCGTGACCAGGCCAAGCAGCTCACCAAAGACGGCAAATACGGGCTGGCGATCGGCTACGCCGACGGGTTCGACCCGTGGAAGTTCATCTGGGCGATGACCACCCAGGCCGGCAGCCCGCTCGTCAAAGACGGCAAGGCCACGCTCGACAGCCCCAACACCAAGCTCGCCTACCAGAGCTACCTCGGCTGGCTGGCCACCGACAAGGTGGTCGATCCGGCCGCCGTGGGCTGGAAGAACGCACAGGCGATCGCCGCGTTCGGCGAGGGCAAGGCGGCGTTCCTGCCGATGGTCTCGGCCAGTTCCAAGGTGACCCTCGACAAGTCGGCGGTGGCCGGCAAATACGCCTACGCGGTGATGCCGACGATCCCGCCCGGCGCGACCGCGCTGCCGGCCGGCGGTGTCCCGGCGACCAGCATCCTGTCCGGCGACAACGTCGTGGTCGCCAAATACAGCAAGCACAAGGACCTGGCGCTGGCCCTGGTCAAGCAGCTGACCAGCGAAGAGTCGCAGACCAGCTACTACAAGACGTTCGGTGAGCTGCCGACCAACCAGGCCGCGGCCAAGGCCCTGGGCAGCGACCCGGCGCTGGCCGCGATCGTCGACTCGGCCGGCAAGTCGGTCAACACGCCGTTCACCGGCGCCTGGGGTCAGGTGCAGCTCGCGCTGACCAACGTGGTGGTGCAGTCGATCCCCGACCTGTCGGCCGGCAAGGTCGACGACGGCAAGCTGACCGGGCTGCTCGGCCAGGCTCAATCGACCGCGCAGGGCGCGCTCGACAAGGCCAAGTGAGCGAGCGCCGCCGCCCCGCGACCCGGCAGGGACGTCCACTCTGGATGTTCCTGCCGGGTGGCGTGCTCACCCTGCTGGTGATCGTCGTCCCGCTGGCGGTCGCTCTCTACATCTCGCTGCTCGACCTCGACCAGTATTCGATCCGGGAATGGGTCGGCGCCGACTTCATCGCGTTCGACAACTACGTCGAGGCGGTCCGCGACTCGCATCTCGTGCACGCGATCGGCATCAGCCTCGGCTACTCGGCGCTGGTCTCGCTCGCCTGCGTGCCGCTCGGGCTGGCCGCCGCGATCGCGACCCAGGACCGGTTCCGCGGCCGCGGGCTGGTGCGCTCGATCCTGCTGATCCCCTACGTGCTGCCGGCGTTCGTGGTCGGCAGCACGTGGCGGATCATCTTCCAGCCCGATGGCATCGCCAACCGGGTGCTGGGCACCGACGGCCTGTGGCTCAACGGGCCGCGCAGCTTCTGGGCGCTGGTCCTGGTGCAACTCTGGTCCGGCTGGCCGCTGGTCTACCTGCTGGCCGCGGCCGGCCTCCAGTCGGTCGACGCGAGCGTGCACGAGGCGGCGGCGCTCGACGGCGCCGGTTGGTGGGCCAAGCTGCGCTACGTCGTGCTGCCCCAGCTCCGCGGCCCGGTCTCGCTCGCGCTGGTCATCTCGTTCCTGCACAACGTCAACAGCTTCACGCTGCCGTTCGTGCTCTTCGGCGTGCCGAGCCCGGTCGACGTGGAGGTGCTGCCCGTGCTGACCTATGTGGAGAGTTTCCAGAACTTCGAGTTCGGGCTCAGCGTCGCGATGGCCGTGATCTCGCTGGTGCTGGTCGCCATCCCGATGGCGGTCTACCTGCGCGCCGTGCGCCTCGACACCGGCCGCGAGCGGGGCTCGCGATGAAGCCGCGCTCGGAGGAGGTTGCCCGGCTGCTGCCCGGTCCGCTGCGCGCGGTGGTGCTGACCGTGCTGCTGCTGATCGTGCTGGGTCCGCTGGCCTACATGGCGCTCGCGAGCGTCAGCTCCGACCTGGCGGTGGCCCGTGGCGCGCTCTGGCCCGACGGCTTCCACATCGACAACTACGCCAAGATCTGGTCGACCACCAACCTCGGTCGGGGCCTGGTCAACAGCGTGCTGATCGCCGGGGCCGTCGCGGTCATCAGTGCGTTCGTCGCGCTGCTGTCCGCGTACGTCCTCGTGCGCTATGCCTTCCGCGGCCGCGTCACGGTGCTCCGCGGCCTGCTCGCGCTCCAGAGCATCCCCGGCACGCTGCTCCTGCTCCCGGTGTTCGTGCTGTTCGCCAGCGCCGCCACCGCGCTCGGCGTCACCATCATCGGCACCCGGTGGGCCGTGCTGATCACCTATCTGACCTTCGCGCTGCCGTTCTCGACGTGGGTGATGGTCACCTACCTGCGCGAGCTGCCGCCGGAGCTCGACGAGGCCGCCCGGGTCGACGGCGCCTCGCCCTGGCGGGTGCTCACCCGGGTGATCGCGCCGCTGAGCTGGCCCGGCCTGGTCGTCAGTGGCGTGTTCGCGTTCCTGCTGGGCTGGAACGACGTACTGTTCGCCTCGGTGCTGACCAACCCCGACAGCCGCACCGCCGCGGTCGAGTTGCAGATCTTCGGCGCCAGCCAGGAAGGCGGCGCCCTGCCGGTCTACGGGCAGCTGATGGCGGCGGCCCTGGTCTGTGCGGTGCCGGTAGTCGCGCTCTACCTGGTCTTCCAGCGCTATCTGGTGGCCGGGCTGACCACGGGAGGCGTGCGATGACGCAGTGGACCCTGTCCGGCTTCGGTGACGAGATCGACCCCGACCCGGTGGTGCAGCTCGCCGTGCTGGCCGCGCTCGGCGCCCGGCACCTGGAGCTGCGCAGCGCCTGGGAGGTCAACGTCGTCGACCTCGACGCGGGCCAGCTCGACCGGATCGCGGCGCTGCTCGCCGAGCGCGGCATGGCGGTCTCCGCGATCGCGTCGCCGATCGGCAAGGTCGACATCACCGACGATCCGGCCGGTGAGCGCGTGCGGCTGAAAAGCGCGATCGCAGCCGCGCACCGCCTGGAGTGCCGCTACATCCGGCTGTTCTCCTTCTACCGCGCACCCGGCATCAGCGCCGAGGAGATCCGCGACGAGGTGCTGCGCCGGATGCGGGAATGGGCCACCGTCGCCGAGCGCGAAGGCGTCACGCTGGTGCACGAGAACGAGAAGGAGATCTACGGCGACACCCCGGATCGCGTACGCGACCTGGTCGAGTCGGTCGGCTCGCCGGCGCTGCGGGTGGCCTGGGACAACGCCAACTTCGTGCAGGTCGGCGTGCGGCCGTTCACCGACGGATACGCCATGCTCCGCCCGCACCTCGAGTATCTACAGGTCAAGGACGCGGTCGCGGCGACCGGCGCGGTGGTGCCGGCCGGGCACGGCGACGGCGAGCTACGCGAGACGCTGACCGCGCTGCGCGACGACGGCTACACCGGCTTCGCCTCGCTCGAACCGCACCTCGCGCTGCAGAGCGCGACCGGCGGCTTCTCCGGCCCGGCGGAGTTCGGCCGGGCCGCCCGCGCCTTCGCCGCCCTCACCGAATCGATCGGAGTCGAAACGCGATGACCAGCATCCCTGTCGGCATTGTCGGTGCCGGCATCATCGGCGACGCCCACGCCCAGGCGGTGGCCCGACATCCGCGCCTGCGGCTGGCCGCCGTCATCGACCAGGACCCGGCGGCCCGCGCCGCACTGGCCGCGAAGACGGGCGCGACCGCGTTCGCCGACCTGGCCGACGCCTTGGCCGCGGGCCCGATCGGGCTGGTCGCCATCTGCACCCCGACCGGGCTACACGTCGAGCAGGCCGAGGAGGCGCTGGCGGCCGGCGTGCACGTGCTGGTGGAAAAGCCGCTCGACGCCGGGCCGGCCGCCGCCCGCCGGCTCGCCGACCGCGCCGACGAGTTCGCCGCGAAGGGGCTGGTCGCCTCCGTGGTCAGCCAGCACCGCTTCGACCCGGCCAGCGTCGCGGTCGCGGCGGCCGTGCACGGCGGCGGGCTCGGGCAGATCACGTCGGCGGTGGCGACGGTGCCGTGGTGGCGGGCGCAGAGCTACTACGACTCGGCCGACTGGCGGGGCACCCGCCGGCTCGACGGCGGCGGTGCGCTGATGAACCAGGGCGTGCACACCGTCGACCTGCTGCTCTGGCTGCTCGGCGCGCCGGTCGAGGTGGCCGCCTACACCGCCCGGCTGGCCCACGAGCGGATCGAGGTCGAAGATGTCGCGGCCGCCACGCTGCGGTTCGCGTCCGGCGCGCTGGCGACCCTGCACGCGACCACCGCCGGCCATCCCGGGCTCGGCGTCCGGTTGCAGGTGCACGGCACCGGCGGCTCCGCGGTCATCCACGACGACCAGCTCGAATACCTGCACGCGACGGGCGTCGAGCGGGCCGACGACGCGGTGCCGGCGAGCGAGTTGCGCGGCGCGCCGAAGCCCGACGACAGCTTCGTGCTGGGCCACCTGCGCCAATACGACGACGTGGTGGCCGCCATCGACGGGGGGCGGCCACCCGGTGTGGGGCTGCGCGACGGTCTGCTCGCGGTCGCCGTCGTGCACGCGGTGTACGCGTCGGCGGCGCTCGGCCGGCCGGTCGCGGTCGACGACGTGCTCGCCGGCAGCTTCGACGACCTGGCGGAGGCGGCCCGATGAGGTTCTCGGTGTTCACGGCGTCGACTCCACAGTGGAACCCGGCCGAGGCAGCCGCCGAGCTGGCCGCGCAGGGCTGGGACGGCATCGAGTGGCGGGTCACCGACCAGGACGACGCGCCGGTGCCGGGCTTCTGGACCGGCAACCGGGCCACCTGGCCGCTGCGCGGGCTCGAGGAGAGCCTGCCCGAGATCGCCCGGATCACCCGCGACGCGGGCCTCGACTTCTCCGGCATCGGCGGCTACGTGCCGAGCAACGAGCGCTCCGACGTCGAACGGATGCTGGCCGCTACGGCGGCCCTGGGCGCCGGGCGGGTCCGGGTCACCATGCCGAAGCTGGGCACCGCGCCCTATCCCGAGCTGTTCGCGGCCACCCGCGACGACCTGGCCTGGGCGGCCGAGCGGGCCGCCGCGCACGGGGTCACCGCGCTGGTCGAGCTGCACCACGGCACGATCGCCGCCGCCGCGTCGGCCGCGCTGCGCCTCGTCGATGGACTCGACCCGGCCCGGGTCGGTGTCATCCACGACGTCGGCAACCTGATCATCGAGGGCCACGAGGACCATCTGGCCGCCTTCGAGCTGCTGGGCCCCTATCTGGCACACGTACACGTGAAGAATGTGGCCTGGCGTCCGGTCGGCACCCGGGCTGACGGGTCGACCGCGTGGGCACCGGACTGGGCACCACTGCGCACCGGCCAGGCCGACCTAGGGGCCTACTTCACGGCGCTGCGGGCCGTCGGTTACGACAACTGGGTGACCGTGGAAGACTTCTCGACGGCGCTACCGCTCGCGGAGCGCACCCGGGACAACCTCGCCTACCTGCGCACGCTCGCGGGTTAACCCCGACGGAGGGCAGCCGTGAAGATCGTCGACGCGCGGGTGATCGTGACCAGCCCCGGCCGCAACTTCGTCACCCTCAAACTGATCACCGACGACGGCCTGACCGGGGTCGGCGATGCCACGCTCAACGGGCGCGAGCTGGCGGTCGCCGCCTACCTGACCGAGCACGTGGTGCCGGCGCTGATCGGCCGCGACGCCAGCCGGATCGAAGACACCTGGCAATACCTCTACAAGGGTGCCTACTGGCGGCGCGGCCCGGTGACGATGACCGCGATCGCCGCGGTCGACACGGCGCTGTGGGACATCAAGGGCAAGGCCGCCGGCATGCCGGTCTACCAGCTCCTCGGCGGTCGCAGCCGGGAAGGCGTCACGGTGTACGGGCACGCCAACGCGGAAGACACCGAAGGGGTGCTCGCCGAGGTGGCCCGCTACGTCGACCTGGGCTACAAAGCCGTGCGGGTGCAGGCCGGCGTGCCCGGGCTGGCCACGACCTACGGCGTCAGCGGCGACAAGATGTTCTACGAGCCGGCCGACGCGGCGATTCCGAGCGAGGCCGTCTGGTCGACCGAGCGCTACCTGACCCACACGCCGAGCGTGTTCGCCCGGGTCCGCGACGAGTTCGGCCCGCAGTTGCGGCTGCTGCACGACGTGCACCACCGGCTCACCCCGATCGAGGCCGGCCGGCTGGGCAAGAGCCTCGAGCCCTACGCACTGACCTGGATGGAAGACCCGACACCGGCCGAGTTGCAGCAGAGCCTGCGGCTGATCCGCCAGCACACCACGACCCCGATCGCGATCGGTGAGGTGTTCAACACCATCTGGGACTGCCAGCAGCTCATCGCGGAGCAGCTCATCGACTACATCCGGGCCACCGTGGTGCACGCCGGCGGCATCACCCACCTGCGCCGGATCTTCGACCTGGCCGCGCTGCACCAGGTGCGCAGCGGCTCGCACGGCGCGACCGACCTCTCGCCGGTCTGCATGTCGGCGGCGCTGCACCTCGACATCTCGATCCCCAACTTCGGCCTTCAGGAATACATGCGACACACGGCCGAGACCGACGCGGTCTTCCCGCACGGCTACCACTTCGCCGACGGCTACCTGCACCCGTCGGAGGAGCCCGGGCTGGGTGTGGACATCGACGAGGAGCTGGCCGCCCAATACCCTTACCGCCCGGCCGCGCTGCCGGTCAACCGGCTCGAAGACGGCACACTGCACAGCTGGTGAACTTTCCGTCGATCGTGCAAAAGTTGCGGCGATCCTCTTAGAACTTTCGCTCGCAACCATCTATCTTTTTGGCCCCGAGTGCCATTATCGTCGGTCTATCCCCGTAACACTCCCGACACAACCCGGGTCGCTCCGCAGGCGCGTCGGCGGCGCCTGAATCGATTCACCCATCCCACGTGACGGCTTCACCCTGCTGTCGCGACGCTGGCGGCTGCCTGCCGCCGAGAGGACGGACGACGATGACCGAAACTCCGTTGGACCCCGCCGCACGCAGCCGGCTCACCCGGCGCAACATCCTGAAGGCCTCCGGCGCCGCCGCCGCCGCCATCGGCGCGGCCGGGCTGCCGGTGCTGTCGACCAGCGCACCCGCGATCGGCGACCGCGGCCTGCACGCCGACGAGCTGATCCCAGCGAAGCGGCGCGGCATCATCCTCTACTCCGTGCGCGACCGGATCTCGGCCGCGCCCGACGACAGCGGCATCCCCTACGGCTTCGAGCGGGTGCTGGCCCGGGTCGCCGAGCTCGGCTACAAGGAGGTCGAGTTCGCCGGCTACACCCAGCACACCTCGATCCTCGGCCGGCAGATCACCCCGGCGGAGATCCGCAAGATCCTCGACGACAACGGGCTGGTCGCCAACGGCACGCACACCTCGATCAACCCGACCACCTTCACCGAGCAGCTCGACATCTCCGAGACGCTCGGCATGAAGCACATCGGCACGGGCTCCGACCCGACGAACTCCGCCTACACGGCGGACTGGGACGCGGCCGCCGACGTCTGGAACGAGCTCGGCCGGCAGGCCAAGCGCCGTGGGATGAAGCTCTACACCCACAACCACGACGCGGCGTACGGGTTCCTGCTCGACGAGGGCCCGCTGGACGCCAACGGCAAGCCGACCCGCTCGTCGGGCATGCGCAAGCTCGAATACTTCTTCGGCAAGGCCGACCCGAAGTATGTCTTCTTCGAGCTCGACATCTACTGGGCCTACGTGGCCCGGTTCAAGCACCAGAAGTTCATCGACAAGCGCGGCGTCGAGCGCACCGACCTGTTCGACCCGATCCTCAACGTGGCCTCGCGCGGCGACCGGTTCCCGCTGTTCCACGCCAAGGACGGCAACCGCAACAGCGCTTTGAGCAACGGGTACGAGATGGTGCCGCTCGGCGAGGGCGACATCAACTTCCAGCAGTTCTTCGAGACCATCGGCGACGCCGACTACCGGCACGCCAACTGGGAGCAGGACAACGCGCCCGGCGGCACGGCCAACCCCGGCCAGTCGCTCGACTTCGCCGCGATCTCCTACCAGAACATGAGCGAGCTGACCATCTACAAGCGCGGCCACTGAGCCGGGCCGGGCGCGGCGGCGCGCGCCCGGCCTCCGAGGCAACCCAATACCCCGGAGGAAAGATGCCATCCACCCTCCGCCGACGGCTGGCAGTGCTGGCCGCGGCGACCATCGGACTACCGCTTGTGGCACTGGCACCCACCAGTGCCCAGGCGGACCCCCGGGCCACGGACCCGGAACAGCTTGTCGCGGCCGAGAACGGCCCGCCGGCCCTACGTTCCGAGGCGCGGGCACCGAAGAACTACAAGGTGCTCGTCTTCACCAAGACCGACGGCGTCCGTCGGCCGTCCATCCAGGACGGTGTCGCGACGATCCGCGCACTGGCCAAGGACAACGGCTTCACCGTGACGGCCAGCCAGGACGCGGGCGTGTTCACTGCCGACAACCTGGCCAATTTCCGCGCGGTGGTGTTCCTCAACACCACCGGTGACATCCTCAACGCGGCGCAGCAGGGCGCGTTCGAGGCCTACATCAAGGCCGGCGGCGGCTACGTCGGCGTGCACGCGGCGGCCGAGACCGAGCCGGACTGGCCGTTCTACCAGGCGCTGGTCGGCGCGAAGGTGGCCAGTGCCACCGGTGTCGAAGCCGGCAACGTCGACATCGCCGACCGGGTCCACCCGGCGACCGAGACGGTGCCGCGCACGCTGACGCTGACCGAGGAGTGGTATAACTTCACCGCCAACGTCCGGGGCCAGTCACACGTGCTCGGCACGGTCGACGAGAAGAGCGTCACCGGCGGCACGATGGGCTTCGACCATCCGATCACCTGGTGCAAGGACTATCAGGGCGGGCGGTCCTTCTACACCGGGCTCGGCCACTCGATCGAGACCTACCGGGCCACGGCCTACAAGAAGCACCTGCTCGGCGGCATCCAGTGGGCGTCCGGCGTGGTCGAGGGCGACTGCGGCGCGACCGTGCTGGCCAACTACGAGAAGGTCACCCTCAACGACGAGCCCGGCGAGCCGATGTCGCTGGCCGTGCTGCCCGACGGCCGGGTGCTGCACAACACCCGCGGCGGCCAGATCCGGCTCTACGACCCGGCGACCAACGCGAGCCCGGTGATCACCACGATCCCGGTCTACTCGCACGACGAAGACGGCCTACAGACGCTGGCGATCGACCCCGACTTCGCCACCAACAAGTGGGTCTACGTCTACTACGCGCCGCCGCTGAGCACCCCCGTCGACAACCCGGCGACCCCGGGCGTCAACGAGGGCGACGCGCCGGCGACCAGCACCGACCCGACGACGTGGGACAAGTTCAAGGGCTACAACCAGCTTTCCCGGTTCAAGCTGGTTGACGGCGCCACCCCGCACCTCGACCTGGCCACCGAGCAGCAGATCATCCGGGTCGACACCGACCGCGGCATCTGCTGCCACGTCGCGGGCAAGGTGAAGTTCGACGGCAAGGGCAACCTGTTCCTGATTACCGGCGACGACACCAATGCCGGCGGCTCGGACGGGTTCACCCCGATCAACGACTCGCCCAACCAGGGCCCGGGCTACGACGCCCGGCGTTCGGCGGGCAACACCAACGACCTGCGCGGCAAGCTGCTGCGGATCAAGGTGAAGGCCAACGGCACCTACACCGTGCCGAACGGCAACCTGTTCCCCGAGGCGCAGGACACCGCTGGCAAGACCCGTCCGGAGATCTTCCTGATGGGGCTGCGCAACCCGTTCCGGTTCGACGTCGACAGCACCGGCCGGGTGTACGTCGGTGACTACTCCCCCGACTCGCGGGTGTCCAACCCGCTGCGCGGGCCGGAGGGCACCGGCCGCTGGTTGAGCACCAACACGGCCGGCAACTACGGCTGGCCGCTGTGCGTCTCGCCAAGTTTGGCCTATGTGGACTTCGACTTCGCGACCCGCACCTCGGGTGCGCCATTCAACTGCGGCGCTCCGGTGAACGACTCGCGGCACAACACCGGCCTGTCCGTGCTTCCGGCGGTGCAGCAGGCGCAGTTCTGGTACACGTACGAGGCTCGTACGCCATGCAGCAGTGCCTATCTCCAGAACCCACCGATCCCCTGCGACTTCAAGTGGCCGGTGATCGGCACGGGTGGCGTCGGCCCGCACGGCGGCCCCATCTACAAATACGCCGCCGACAGCACCTCGGAAGTGAAGTTCCCGGAGTACTACAACAACTCGGTCGTGTTCGGCGAGTTCACCCGGGACAAGATCTTCATGATGCGCACCGACGGCAAGGGCAACCTGACCGGCGTCGAGCAGTTCCTGCCCGGCGTGGTGTTCGACAACCCGATGGAGATGGAGTTCGGCCCCGACGGCGCGCTCTATGTCCTGGAATACGGCGACGGCTTCTTCAACGCCAACCCCGACGCGCAACTCTCCGTCATCCGGTATGTGAAGGGCACCCGGTCGCCGGTGGTCAAGCTGTCCGCGACACCGACGTCGGGGCAGGCACCGCTGAACGTCGCGTTCTCCTCGGCCGGCACCTTCGACCCCGACCCGGGCGAGTCCATCTCCTACGCCTGGGACTTCACCAACGACGGCACCGTCGACTCGGCGGACCCGAACCCCTCGTTCACGTACACCCAGAATGGCTCCTATGTGGCCAAGCTGACGGTGACCGACTCGAGCGGCAAGACGGGTGTGCTGACGACGGTCATCGTGGTCGGCAACACGGCGCCCACGGTGCGGGTGACCTCGCCGCTGGCGGGGACGTTCTTCGACTGGGGCGACTCGATCCCTTACACGGTCGAGGTATCCGACCCCGAGGATGGTCCGATCGACTGCTCGCGCGTGGTGGTGACGTTCGTGCTCGGTCACGACACCCACGGTCACCCGGACGGCTCGACGACCGGTTGCACCGGCACGGTGCAGTCACCGGCCGACGGCGCCGACCACGCGGGCGGCTATCTCTACGGCGGGATCAGCGCCTCCTACACCGACCTCGGTGGTGGCGGGCAGCCGCCGCTGACCACGGTCGGCCAGGCGGTCATCCAGACGCCGCGACAGCAGGCCGAGTTCGCGCAGGTGCAGACCGGCGTGACGGTCGCCAACACCGGTGACACCGGCGGCGGCCAGCACGTCAACGGCATCGACCCGGGCGACAACATCGCCTTCGACCCGATCAACCTGGGTGGCGTGGCGACCGTGACACTGCGGCACTCGGGCGGCTCGGCGACCACCGTGGGCACCCCGCGGGCGACCGTCGAGTTGCGGGCCGACTCACCCACCGGCCCGGTGGTGGCCACCGCGACGCTCAACGCGACGACCGGCAACGGCGCCTTCGTCGACACCCCGGTCCCGGTCAGCTACCCGGCCGGCACGCACAAGCTCTACCTGGTCTTCGGCGCCGTGACCGGCGGCCCGACGACCGGCCTGGTCAACCTCAACTGGGTCCAGTTCGACTGAAGTTCGTCGCGAAGCGGCCCGCCGTCCCCTGTGGGGTGGCGGGCCGTTTCGGCGATCATGCATCCCCGCGACGCGAGCTACGCTCACGACAAAAGCTCGGTTTCACCGGCCTTAGGGAGACACCTGTGGCAAAACCCACCATCGTCCTCGTGCACGGCGCGTGGGCCGACGCGTCGAGCTGGAACGCCGTCGCGACGCCCCTTCAGGAGCAGGGCTTCACCGTCCTCGCACCGACCAACCTGCTGCGTGGCGTGACCATCGACGCGCCCTACATCGCGTCGTTCCTCGCCCAGCGCACGACCGGCCCCGTCGTCCTGGTCGGTCACTCCTACGGCGGGTTCGTCATCACCAACGCGGCGACCGGCGGCGGCGACGTGCGGGCGCTGGTCTACGTCGACGCGTTCGTCCCCGACGAGGGTGAGTTCGTCTTCCAGATTCTGGGCGGCTCCGGCTCGGCACTCGCCGTTCCCGACCCGACCACCGTGCTCGACCTCGCCGGCTACCCGGGCGCTCCTGAGGGCGACGTCGAGGCGTTCCTCAAGCCCGAGACCGTGCACACCTCGTTCGCACAGGACCTGCCCGAGGCCGACCGCGCTCTGATCGCCGCCGGCCAGCGGCCCATCACGCTCAGCGCCAACACCACCCCGTCCGGTCCCGCCGCGTGGAAGTCGCTGCCGAGTTGGGCCGTCGTCGGCCTGCAGGACAAGGTGATCCCGCCGGACACCCAGCGCCAGATGGCCGAGCGCGCCGGTGCCACCATCACCACCGCGGACGCGTCACACGTGTCCATGGTGTCGCAGCCCAAGGTGACCATCGAGGCCATCCTGGCCGCGGCCGCCTCGGTCGAGTAACACCCTCGCCCCACGACAGAGGAGCTCAGCCGAAGCGCTTCGAACCGCCTCGGCTGAGCCCTTCGCGGAGATATGGTCGGCTGTATCCATTTTGGCCGCGTTCTGTCGTTAGGGAGACCGCATGGCAAAGCCCACCATTGTCCTCGTGCACGGCGCCTGGGCCGACGCGTCGAGTTGGAACGCCGTGGCGTCCACCCTCCAGGGTCAGGGCTTCACCGTCTTCGCACCGACCAACCTGCTCCGGGGCGTCACGATCGACGCGCCCTATGTGGCCTCGTTCCTGGCCGGACGCACCAGCGGCCCGGTCGTGCTGGTCGGCCACTCCTACGGCGGGTTCGTCGTCACCAACGCCGCGACCGGCGGTGGCGACGTGCGGGCGCTGGTCTACATCGACGCGTTCATCCCCGACGAGGGTGAGACGACCTTCCAGATCATCGGCGGTTCCAGCTCGGCCCTCGCCGTGCCCGACCCGACGACGGTCTTCGACCCGGTGCCCTACCCGGGCGGGCCGCCGGGTGACGTCGAGGCGTTCCTCAAGCCCGACGCGGTGCACAACTCGTTCGCGCAGGACCTGCCGGAGGCCGATCGCTGGCTGATCGCGGCCGGCCAGCGGCCGCTGACGCTGAGCGCCAACAACATCCCGTCGGGCGCGCCGGCCTGGAAGTCGCTGCCGAGTTGGTCGGTCATCGGCCTCCAGGACCGGATCATCCCGGCCGACGTCCAGCGCCGCATGTGCGAGCGCGCCAACGCGACGATCAGCACCGCCGAGGCCTCACACGTCTCCATGATCTCGCAGCCGCAGGTGACGATCGACGCGATCCTGTCCGCGGCCGCGTCCATCAGCTAGGCCCTGATTGATAACTGAGGCCCGCCGCAGCCCGGCCTCAGTTATCCAACAGGGCCTAAATCCGTTGCCGGTCGTTGGCCCTGACGGCAGACTCGCCAGGTGGATGAGGTGCAGCGGGGCCAACGCCGGATGTCCTTCAACGCGGCTGCGGAGACTTACCGGCGCGGCCGGCCTCCCTACCCGGAAGCGGTCTTCGATCTGCTGGTCAGCCGTTGTGGGTTGCGGCCCGGCACCCGGGTGCTCGAGATCGGCGCCGGCACGGGCCTGGCGACCGGGCCTTTGCTGGCGCGTGGCGCCGACGTCGTCGCCGTCGAGCCGGGCGCCAACCTCGCTGAAATCCTCGCCGCCACCCACCCGGCCGCCGAGGTGGTGATCAGCGACTTCGAGACCGCTGAGCTCACGGGCTCGTTCGACCTCGCGGTGGCCGCGACCTCACTCCATTGGGTCGATCCGGTCGCCGCGATCGCGAAACTCGGCGACCTGGTCAGACCAGGCGGCTGGCTGGCGGCCTGGTGGACAGATTTCGGCGACGTCAACCGCCCGACGACGTTCCGCGACCGGCTCGACGACGTCTACCACGACCTGCTGCCGGGCGGACCCGGCTATCGCGACAGCCGCCCATACATGCTCGACACCGAGCGCTGGCGCGGCGTGCTGACCGCGGGCGGCTGGTTCGGCGACGTCTCGGTCGACGTCATCGAGTGGGAGCAGACACTGACACCCGAGGCGGCGCGCGAGCTGTGGTCGACGTTCCCCAACATCGCCGAGCTCAGCCCGGCCGACCACGAGCAGTTCCTCAGCCGGCTCGCCGGCCTCATCGACGGCGAAGTGGCTGACCCTCGGCTGACGGCGGTCTACACCGCCGCGCGCACCGGCTAACGGACCGCCGAGAGGCCGTTGCGGACCTCCTTGGCGAAGAGCTCCGGCTCCTGCCAGGCGGCGAAGTGGTTGCCCATGTCGACCTCGTTGAAATAGATGAGGTCCGGGTAGGCGGCTTCGGTCCACGACTTCGGCGCCTGGTAGAGCTCGTGCGGGAAGACACTGACGGCGGCCGGCACCCGCACGCCCTTGGCGTCGAAGAAGCCGAGCTTGTTCTCCCAGTAGAGCCGCGCCGACGAGACGCCCGTGTTGGTCAGCCAGGTCAGCGTGATGTTGTCGAGGACCTCGTCGCGGGTCAGGCTGCCGACCGGCTGCTCGTCGACGAACGCCATCGAGATGTCGTCGTAGCTCTGCGCGTCGTGGTCGAGCATCCAGGCCGCGAGGCCGATCGGCGAATCGGCGATGCCGTAGAGCGTCTGCGGGTGCAGGCCCATCTCCACGGCGTACCCGATTCCCTTAGTGAACATGAATGTGAGCTGGTCGAACGCGCGACTCTCGTCTTTGGACAGACCGGTCGGCCGCGGGTCGCCGGCGCCGAGCACATTGGACGCGATCACCTTCGAGACCGCGGCCGGGACGGTTCCGGGCATGTTGGAGTGGATGCCGAGCAGCCCGTCGGCGGCCTGCACACCCATCAGGTCGGTGATGATCGCTCCCCAGTCGCCGCCCTGCGCCGCGTAGCGCGAATAGCCGAGGCGGTTCATCAACACCGTCCAGGCGCGGGCGATGTGGTCGGGATCCCAGCCGGTGGTGTCGGGGCGGCCGGAGAATCCATACCCCGGCATCGACGGAATCACCACGTGGAAGGCGTCCTCGGCGCGGCCGCCGTGTGCCTCTGGATCGGTGAGCGGGCCGATGGCCGACAGCATCTCCACGACGGAGCCCGGCCACCCGTGCGTGATGATCAACGGCAGCGCGTCGTCGTTCTTGGAACGCACGTGGATGAAGTGAATGTCGAGACCATCGATGGTGGTCAGAAACTGTGGAAAGGCGTTGAGCCGCTGCTCGACCCGGCGCCAGTCGTAGTCGCCACCCCAATAGCTGGCGAGCGCGCGCATCGTGTCTTCCTGCACACCCTGCGACGCGTCGTCGACGGGTTCGCTTTCGGGCCAGCGGGTGGCGGCGATGCGCCTGCGGAGGTCGTCGAGATCCGACTCGGGAACCTCGACGGTGAACGGCCTGATCGCGTCGCGTTGCCCAGACAACTCGGACTCCTCTCAACGTTTGAACGTGGCATGCCGCGCGCCAGCGGCTGATCCACGGCACGTCGAGGAAATGGAGCGCGTCATCCTGGGCCGGCGCCGAAGGCCAGCCAGCACGCCAGGTGTATGAAACTTCAGCGTAAGCCCGACCCGTCATGCGGTGTCGAGGAACGCCCGGATCCGTGCGGCGATCGGCGGCCAGTCGGGGCTGAGCCAGATGACGTGGGTGTGCGCGTGGCTTTCGACGAGGGTGGCGTGCCGGATGGTGCTGGCGAGGGATTCGGCGTGGGCGAACGGCACGCCGCGGTCGGTGCGAGTAGCGATCACCAGCGTGGGCTGGTCGATCTGGGCGGTGACATCGCGCGTCGGGCGTAGGTCGTTGCGGAAACCTCGGCCCGAGCGCATGTGCGTGAACAGGTCCACGAGCGCCGCGCGATCTTCGTCGGACAGCGCGGCGAGGACCGTTCCGGACGGCACGGTCGACAGGCCGCGCAGCATGAACCGCAAGCCGGCGTCCGGCGCCAGCCGCATGAGGGTGCGGACGCCGGCCCAGGTGGCCCGTTCGGTCACCGCGTTGAAGGCGACGTGCGAACCGAGTCGGGTCAGCCGATCCGGAAAGGGCAGGAAGCTCACCGCGCTGAGCAGTATCAGCCGCTCGACGAGGTCGGGATGGCGGGCCGCCATCGTCGCCGCCGTCGGCCCGCCGCCGGATATACCAACGGCGGCCGCGACGCGGTCGATGCCCAACTGAGCGCAGAGCGCGGCCACCAGGTCGCAGTAGTCCTCGATGGATCGGGACAGCGGGGTTCGGCCGTAGCCGGGGCGCGACGGAGCCAGGATCGTGCGATCGAAGGCCTCCTCGCCCAGCGCGAGACCGGCCCGCACGTGGCCGCCGTGGAAGACCAGCACGACGCCGTCGCCGCGGGCATCCAGGCGGAATTCGATCTGCCCGGCTGCCAGCTTGGCGACGGTCGTGGGGCGAAGGACCCGGCGCATCGAACCGCAGCATAATCGGTGGCCGATTTCCTTGGGTGCTGGTTGGTTGGCGGTATGAGTACATTCGGCGATCCCTCGTTCTACGGCGAGCGTTACGCGCACGAATACGACGACCGCACCGAGCTCGACCCGGGCCCGGCCGTGGCGTTCCTCAGCAAGCTGGTGCCGGCCGGCGGGCGGGTTCTGGAGCTGGCCACCGGCACCGGCCGGGTGGCGATCCCGCTCGCGGCGACCGGTGTCGCGGTCGACGGCATCGAGGGCTCCATCGAAATGGTCGAGCGGATGCGGGCCAGGCCCGGCGGCGCGGAGATCTCCACAGTGGTGGGTGACATGGCCGACCTCGACGGCCTCGACGGCCCCTACGACCTCGCCTATCTGGTCTTCAACACGCTCTTCAACCTGACCTCGCAGGAGCGTCAGATCGACTGCTTCCGCAACGTCGCCCGGGTGCTCGCACCCGGCGGGCTTTTCGTCATCGAGGCGTTCGTCCAGGACCTGACCGTCTTCGACCGCGGGCAGCGGGTCAACACGCGAGCGCTCAGCGAAGACGTGGTCGACATGGAATACCAGTTGCACGATCCGGTCGCGCAGACGGTCACCTACCAGCGGGTGACGATCGATGCCGCCGGCACCACACTGCGGCCGCTGCTGCTCCGCTATGCCTGGCCGAGCGAGCTTGACCTGATGGCCCGCCTGGCCGGCCTGCGGCGAGCGGCGCGCTATTCCGGCTGGGACAGCGCGCCGTTCACCAAGACCAGCAACCAACACGTGACGGTGTACGAGAAAGCGTGACGCTCTAGAAGGCGAAGAACCACCACTGATTGGTGTACGGGAAATCCGATCCGAAGCAGTCCCACTGCCGCAGTTCGGTCAGGTCGTAGCGGTCGGCGGGCGGAACGTCGACGCACTTGTGGTCGTAGACGGGCCGCATCTGGTAAAGGCCGTTGGGTCCCTGCACGAACTCGAACATCTGCTGCCAGCCGGGGCTGCAGTCCCAGGTCTGGATCCGTTGCCCGTTCTCGAAGCGGCCGTCGAGGACGTCGAGGCACTTGTCGGGGTTCTGGTAGAGCAGGAAGATCGGCTTGATCCGCCAGGCGGTCACGCCGTTGACGCGGCCGATGTTCTCCAGCTCGAACTTCTGGTTGTTGGTGTCGAAGCAGCTGTATTGCTGCACGACCGCGCCATTGTGGAAGTTCCAGTCGCGGATGTCGATGCACTTCCGCGACATGTCGTTGACGATGTAGTAGGTGCCGCCGGAGCCCGGCGTCACGTGGTGATAGGTGTAGGGCGCCGCCTGCGCCGGGCCGCTGACCAGCACCAGGCCGGTCACCGCCAGCAGCAGCACCGCGAGAGCACGGCTCAGCTGTTTCATCACGGGCGGACCGTAGCCAGCCGACCTATTTTTGATCTATCCGGAGCGGCCCGGCACCTCTGGTGAGGGGTGCCGGGCCGGTCGCGCGGAATTCAGGGTCAGCAGCTCGCCTTGTAGGCGGCCGCCTGGCCCTCGGCGCTGGACAGGTTGTCCTTGGTGATGATGGTCGAGCCGGTCTGGATGTTGGCCTCGTTCGGCTCACCCTTGAGGGCCTTGATCGCCTGCTGCACGCCCTGGACGCCGATGTCGCCGGGCTGCTGCGCGATCAGCGCCTGCACGGTGCCGTCCTGGAGCGCCTTGATCTGCTCCGGGCCGGCGTCGAAGCCGACGACGTTGACCTTGCCCTGCTTGCCGGCCTGGCGGATACCGGTCGCGGAGCCCTGCGCCGAGAAGAGGTTCGACGCGAAGATGCCCACGATGTCGGGGTCCTTCTGCAGTGCGGCGCTCACGATCGAGGCGGCCTTGGCCGGGTCGTTCTGCGAGTACTGCACGCCCAGGTAGGTGAACTTCGGGTCGGCCTTGGCGGCGTCACCGAAGCCCTTGTCGCGGGCGTCGGTGGTGCTGATGCCGGGCTGCACGCCGACGCCGAGGACCTTGCCGCCGTTGGGGGCGAGCTTCTGGATGGCCTCGAACGCGGCCTTGCCACCCGCGCTGTTGTCCGACGAGATCGCCGACACCGCGACCGACGGGTCGTTGAGCGTGGTGTCGACCAGCACGATCTTGATGCCCTGGGCCTTGGCCTGTGCGATCGGCTGCTGCATCGCCGAGACGTCGGTCGGTGCGATCAGGATCGCGTCGGGCTTCGACGCGATGACCGACTGGAGCACCGGGGTCTGCAGGGTCGGGTCGAACTTCTGCGCACCCTGGACCGAGACGGTGGCGCCTTCCTTGGCCGCCTCGTCCTTGATGCCGCATTCCATCGTGATGTAGAACGCGTCGCCGGCGACACCCTGGACGAACGCCAGCTTGTAGTTGCCGGACTTGGCGCCGCCGGCGGTGGAGCCGCCGCTGTCGCTGTCGGAGCCACAGGCGGCCGCGCCGAGCGCGACGGCGGCCAACGCGGCGACTATGGCGGTTGACTTGCGCTTCATGCTGATCCCTTTCTCGATGCGCTTCCTGCACGGGACAGGAATGGCAGGCGTGTTTTCGTGCCTCTCACCGCGGCTGCACGGCGGAGCTGGTCGACGTAGACGACGGCGACGAGCACCGCGCCGACGACGACCTGCTGCCAGAACGGCTGGACGCCGGTCTGGATGAACCCGTTCTGCAGCACGATCGGGATGAACAGTCCGATGACGGTGCCGAACACGGAACCGATGCCACCGAACAGGCTGGTGCCGCCGATGGCGACGCCGGCGATGACGTTCAGCGGCGTGTTGGACTGGCCGCCGATCGTCGTGGACTGGAAGAAACCGAGGTTGAGCAGGCCGGCGAAACCGGCCAGCAGCCCCGCGAACGCGTACACCTTGATGAGGTGTCGCTCGACCTTGACACCGGCCCGGCGGCCCGCTTCGGCGTTGGAACCGATGGCGTAGGTGTAGAGGCCGAAGCGGGTGC
Source organism: Asanoa ferruginea (assembly GCF_003387075.1). Lineage (NCBI taxonomy): Bacteria > Bacillati > Actinomycetota > Actinomycetes > Micromonosporales > Micromonosporaceae > Asanoa > Asanoa ferruginea. The sequence continues at coordinate 5,675,708 of NZ_QUMQ01000001.1, read as the reverse complement.
GGTGCAGGAGCACGATGCCGAAGATGACGACCACCGCGGAGATCACCGCGATCGTCGGCACCTGGCCGACGATGTTGCCGAAGCCGATGTCGTCGACCAGCGTCTTCGGGGCGTCGCGCAGGTCGAGGCCCTTGGTGATGATCTGCGCGAAGCCGAGGGCGGCGCTGAGTGAGCCGAGCGTGACCACGAGGGGTGGCACCTTGGCCTTGGCCACCAGGATGCCGTTGAGCAGGCCCCAGGCCAGGCCGGAGGCGAGGGCCGCGACGAGTCCGATGAGGACGGTGCCCCAGCCCTGGCCGCCGAACGCGACCATGATCTTGTCGGCGACGACGCCGCTGAACACCAGCACGCTGCCGACCGACAGGTCGATGCCGCCGGTGATGATCACGAAGGTCATACCGACGCCGAGTACGGCGTAGATGGCCGTGTTCTGCACGATGCCGCGGATGTTGAACCCGGTGAGGAACGTGTCGGGGCGCAACGCGGTGAACACCGCGATCGTCACGATCAGCAGGATCAGGATCTGCAGCGCCTGGAGGCGGGAGACCCGGCTGAGCCGGCCGGTCGGCGCGTCCTCGGTGGAGACCGGCGTCGCCGCCTTCGTCGTGGTCATGACGCCTCCTGTGCCACTGCACCGGTCATGGCTGACACCAGTTGCTCCATCGAGGTGTCGGCCTTGTTGTAGGTGGCGACCCGGCGGCCGCGCCACATCACCTGGATGCGGTCGGCGACCTCCATGACGTGCGGCATCGAGTGGCTGATGAACACCACGCCGATCCCCTCGCCGCTGACCCGGCGGACGAGTTCGAGCACGTTCTGGGTCTGCACCACGCCCAGCGCCGCCGTCGGCTCGTCCAGGAAGATGACCTTCTGGGCCCAGGCCGCGGCGCGGGCCACCGCGATGCCCTGGCGCTGGCCGCCGGACATCCCGCCGACCGTGCCGTTGAGGTCGCGCACGGTCGCGCCGAGCCGGTCGAACGCGCTGCGGCTGCCGTCGCGCATCGCCTTGCTGTCCATGAAGCCGAGCTTGCCGAGCAGGCCCTTGCGCATCACCTCGCGGCCCAGATACATGTTCTGCACCGGGGACAGGTGCGGCGCGAGCGCGAGGTCCTGGAAGACGGTCTCCATGCCTAGCTCGCGGGCGTCGGTCGGCGAGGCGAGCTGCACCGGTTTCCCGTCGAAGAGAACCTCGCCCGCGTCGGCGCTCTCGGCTCCACTGAGGATCCGCACCAGCGTGCTCTTGCCGGCGCCGTTGTCACCGATCAGGGCGACCACCTCACCGGCCTGCACGTCGAAGTTGGCGTCGGTCAGCGCCTCTACGTGCCCGTAGTGCTTGGTGATCCCACGCGCTTCGAGTACCGCTGTCATGGCTACTTCACCGCCTCCGTGTAGGGCCGCGCCCGCCCCGCCACCGTGTCGAGGCAGGTCTGCAACCGCTGGCGCGCAACGGTGTCCAGGAACTCCTGTCGTGCCGGCCCATTCAGGCCGATTGCCTCTTTCCAGATGGACCGGCCCGCGATGAAGCCGGACGCGCCACCCTCGTCGCAGGACACCCGCAGCACGTTCTGGAACTCGTCGAAGCCGACGCCCGCGGAGAGCACGGCCCACGGTGCCTTGACCGACTCGGCGACCCGGCGGCAACCGCGGGCCGAGCCCGGGTATTCGATCTTCACCAGGTCGACGCCGGTGTCGGCGATCTGCACCGCCGCCTCGACGATCAGATCCTCACGCTGCTGCGCGGTCAGTTCCTCACCAGGCAGGGCGTAGATCAGGTTCTCCACCACCGACGGGATGCCGACCGCCTTGCAGTCGGCGGCCACCTCGCGGACGATGTCGAGCACCTCGGCCGAGATGTCCGGGCCGTCGCCGATCGGCCGGCCCGGGCGAAGTTGGACGAGGAACTTGACCGCGTCGCCGCCCTGGGCCTTGACCCACGCGGCGTCCTGCTTCGGGTCGCGGTGGGTCCGCGGCTCGCCGTTGTAGTTGCCCCGGTCGGCCGGCTCGGCCGCGACCAGCAGGCCACAACTCGCCGCCCGGGCGCTCGCCTTGGTCACCGAGGGCACGCCGTAGGTCGGGTCGAGCAGGATCGCGCTGGCGAGCGGGGTGAGCGCCGCGGCGACGTCGATCTTCGCCTGGTGCATGTCGCTCTCGCTGGCGTCCTGGCCGATCGCGGCGAACATCCGGCGCAACGTGTTGCGCTGGTCCATCGCGACGATCGAGAACACGCCGTTGGCGTCCGCGATCGCGTTCAGTCCGGTATTTCGCTCCGTCATGAGTTGTCCTTCCTCGTGCTCGCTGCGGCCGCGCCGGCGGTGACGTCCGCCTGGTCCGCCGTGTCGAGAAACTGTCGAGTCACTTTGTCCAGTGGGACGTCGTACGCGGCGCAGGCGCCGAACATCGCGGCACCGCGCGCGCCCGGCTGCTCCAGGGCGGAGATCCGCAGTCGCGGGATCACCCCCGCCTTGGCCCGCCGCACGCTGGCCATCCGGGTCCAGCCGCCGGCCGCGACCGCGGTGCGGTGCTCGCCGACGACCGAGTTGACCGCGGCCAGCAGTGCCGCGGTCTGCTCGCCGAGGTGCGCGAGGGTGGCCGCCCAGAGCAGGTCGGGGCTGGCACCGTCGCGGATCCGGAGGGTCACGTCGTTGTCGTGCATCGCGGCGCCGACCACGGTCAGCGCGTCGCCGACCGGTGCGTCCGGCCGCCACCGGTGGTCGAGTTCGTCGCGGCGGGCCGGGTCGTCGGCACCGACCAGCGCGAGTACCCGGCGCATCACCAGGCCGGAGCGCATCCCGCCGATCAGCACCGCGTGGTCGGGCAGCACGTGCCGGCCGGCGTCGATGCCGAGCGCGACCAGGGTGGACCGTTCGTCGTCGGTGAGGATCCGCGGCACCGAGCGGAGCAGCACCTCGGCGGTGCCGCACGAGTCGAAGAGGTCGGCCGGGCCGGTGGCGCCGGCGCCGATGGCGGCGACCGGGTGGTCGTGGCCGGCGACGGTGACGGCGGCGCCCTTGAAGGCGCCTTGTTTGACCCGGCCGGCCGGTTGGCCTGCCGGCCTCGTCTCGGGCAGGAACGCCGGGCCGACGCCGATCCGGTCGAGCGCTTCCGCCCACGGCTGGCCAGTTGCCTGGTCGAGCAGCCCGGTGCGGGAGGCCAGGGACGGCTCGCTGACCCGCTCGCCGGTCAGCACGTAGGCGACGTACTCCGGCATGTTGAGCCAGCGCGACGTCTGGTCGAGCCGGATGCCGGCGCCGCGCATCCAGAGCAGCTTCGGCAGGCTCCACTGTGAACCGACCGGGAGGCCGGTGCGGCGAGGGAAGTCGGCGACGAACTCCTTGCCCTGGTCTTTGAGTTCGGTCGCACCGCGCTCGTCGAACCAGGCGATGACCGGCGAGGTCTCCCGCCCGTGCGCGTCGAGGATCGTGCCGCTCTCGGCCAGGCCGGCGATGCCGATGCCGGTCACCTGAACGTCGTCTTCGACCTGGGCGACCGCGTCCTCGAGCGTGCGCAGCACGTCGGCGACGAGTGCCGCGCCGGTGGTCTCCAGCCGGCCGCCGGGTGTCTGCGTCCAGGTGGTCGGGTTGCGGGCGAAGGCGACGGTGGTGCCGTCCGGGCGGGTCAACACGGCCTTGGTGACGGTGGTGCCCAGGTCGACACCGGCGACGAGCTCGTTCATGCGGTCACCTCCGGTGCGAGTTCACCGCTGCCGCGGGGCACCACCCGCAGGGGCGCCAGGATCGTTTCCACCGGTGGCTCGTCGCCGGCCAGGCGGCTGAACAACCGCTCCGCCGCGAGCCGGCCGATCGTCTCCGGCGAGTGGTCGACGATGGTGATCGCCGGGGTCAGCGTGTCGGCCATCGCGAAGTCGCCGAACGAGATGAAGCCCAGGTCGGTGCGGCGCAGCCGGTGAATGGTCGGCAGCGAGCCCAGCGAACAGCGGGTGTTGGCGCTGAAAATCGCGGTCGGCGGGTCCGACATCCGCAGCAGCGCCTCGACCGCGACCCCGGCGTCGCCCTTGGCCGGCTCGACCTGGGCGACGAGATCCTCGTCGAAGACGATGCCGGCGCCCTCGATCGCGTCGCGATAGCCGGCGAGCCGGTAGCGGGCGGTCGCGGTGCTCAGCCGGTCGCCGATGTAGGCGATCCGCCGGTGCCCGTGCCGCATCAGGTGCTCGACGGCCATCCGGGCACCGCCGCGGTCATCGACCACCACCGCGTCGGCCGCGAGGTCTTCGGCGGCGCGGTCGATGAAGACCAAGGGGCAGCTGGAGGTACGCAGGTAAGCGTGATCGTCCGATATGGACGCGATGATCAGCCCGGCGACCCGGCGCTGGAACAGGCCGTCGAGCACGATCCGTTCGCGCTCGGCCCGGCGTCGGGTGCTGGCGATGATGACCGAGACGCCGCGGTCGAGGGCCATCCGTTCGATCTCGCCGATGACGCTGGCGAAGAACGGGTCGCCGACCTCGTCGACCACGACACCGATCGTCTCGTCCTGACCGAGGCGCAGCGACCGGGCCAGCGGGTCGGGCCGGTAGCCCAGCTCGACGACCGCCTGCTCGACCCGCGCCCGGGTGGCCGCCGAGACCCGCACGTCGCCGTTGATCACCCGGGACGCGGTCTTGGTGCTGGTCTGTGCGGCCTCCGCGACATCGCGGAGCCGGGCGCGGGGTCGCTTCATGACTGGGTGTCCAGCTTGCGCAGTTGGGCGAGCAGTTCGGCGGCCCGGTCGGGGTCGACTCCGCCCGCGCGGAGCTGTTCGCAGGAAGCGCTGGCTGTCGCGGACCCACGCAGCATGGCGGCGGGCCAGTCCGGTTCGACGGCGCGACCGCGATCAAGGTCGCCTTGGTTGCCGACGGCGTTGCCGGCGGCGTTGGTCGCCGCTTCGAGTTCTAGGAGGACGCCGCCGAGGAAGGAGTCGCCGGCGCCTACCGCGCTGACCACCTCGACCTTGATCGCGGGGAACCAGCGGACGCTGGCTGTTCCCTGTGCCAGAGCGACGCCGTGCGCGCCGGCGGTGACGGCGGCGTTGCGGGCGCCGAGCCGGCAGAGCGTGGTCGCCGCTTCCATCGCGCGCTCGCGCACGTCGCTGTCGGCGTCGAGCAGCACCAGGCCGGACGTGCCGGAGATGGCCGCCTCGGCCTCTTGCAGGTTGGGTTTGACCAGGTCAGGCCCGCTGGCCAGGGACGCGCGCAAGGCGCCCGGCGCGGTGTCGACGACCGCGAGGACGCCGGCCGCGTGCGCAAGCTGGACCAGCTGTCCGTAGGCGTCTGCCGGCGCGCCCGGCGGCAGGCTGCCCGAGCAGGCCAACGTGCGGTGGCCGGGCAGGCTGGCTTCGATCGCGTCGCGGTAGCGCTGCCAGATGGTCGCGTCGATGGTCGAGCCTTGCTCGTTGACGATCGTGGTGCGGCCGCCGGGCTGCTCGATCATGATGATCGCGTTGCGGGTGTCGCCGGGCATCGGCACGTCGACGACGTCGGCGCCTTCTTCCGCGAGCAGCCGCAGCAGGCGTTCCCGGTCGCGGTCGGCGACCAGACCGACGACAGTGGCCCGTTGGTGGTGGGCCCGGGCGACGCGGGCGATGTTGACACCCTTGCCGCCGGCCGTGACCTCGACCGACCGGGCGCGCATCACCCCGCCGAGCACCAGCTCCGGGACGAGCTGTGTCCGATCCAGACACAGGTTGGGCGTCGCGATCAGCACTGACCGGTCCCCTCTTTGACTCATCAGGTAATCGTTGTCACGAGACGAGGTAATCGATGTCACAGCGGTGCTCGCACTATGTGCACGGTGCTTCATGACTGTCAAGATGACGAGGAGTTTTCAGCCAGGTTTCGTAACAGGATCGTTTCCTGGAGCGGCCGTACGACATGGAGAGTGACGTTCGCGTCACACACGGTCAGTGGCGGAGGTGCTGTTGTGGTCGATCTGCCCGCGGTGCTCGTCGCCGGTCCACCGGCGAGCGGCAAAACCGTGCTCGGAGCCGCGCTCGCCCGGTCGCTGAACGCGGTGCTGCTCGATCAGGACGTGCTGACCAGGCCGCTCACCGCGGTCGTCGCCGAATTGCTCGGCACCGATGACCTCGACGACCCGCGGCTGGCTCTGTCCACCCGGGCCGCTCGTTACGAGACCCTGTTCGACGCCGCCGCCGACAACCTCGCCATCGGCAACCCGGTGGTGCTGGTCGCGCCGTTCACGGCCGAACGCCGTGATCCGGTGACCCTTGAACGGCTCGCCGACCGGTTCGCGGCTTTAAGTGCAAAGGCGACACTTGTCTGGCTACGGGCGACACCCGACCTGTTGCGCCACCGGATGGGCGGCCGGGCCGCCGCGCGCGACCGCGCGAAGCTAGCCGATCTTGCGACGTTCCTGGGCCGGGTCGACCTGGCCCCGCCGCTGGTCCCGCACCTCGCTGTTCCGGCCGAAGCCGCGCCGGCTGAGCAGGTCCGACTCGTACTCGAACAGCTTGACGTTTCGCGCGGGCCCCTTTAATGATCAGTTCGCCGCCCCTGCTCAGAGGAGATCCCATGACCGTCATCGTGCTTCCCGTCAACCAGCCGGCGGATCGGTTCTATCTGGGCGGCGACCGGATCGCGGCGTTCCGCGGCAGCGCACCGGCCGGCGACCACACGCCCGAAGACTGGGTGGGCTCGACCACCACCGTCGCCGGCTTCGACTCGCTCGGCCTGACCGTGCTCGACGACGGCCGCCTCCTGCGCGCCGCGATCGCCGACGACCCGGTGCGCTGGCTCGGCGCCGCACACGTCGCACGCTTCGGCGCCGACCCGGCGCTGCTGGTCAAGCTCCTCGACGCCGGCGAGCGGCTGCCGGTGCACGTACACCCGGATGATGCCTTTGCCCAGTCGCACCTGGGTTGTCGCAACGGCAAGACCGAGTCCTGGATCATCCTGGACGCGGAACCCGGCGCCAAGGTGCACCTCGGCTTCCGCGAAGACGTCGAGCCGGCGACCCTGGCCGACTGGGTGGCGCGCCAGGACCGGGCCGCGATGCTCGACGCGCTGCACGCCGTCGAGGTGACCGCGGGCGACACGGTCTTCGTGCCGGCCGGCTACGCGCACGCGATCGGCGCGGGCATCCTGCTGCTCGAACTCCAGCAGGCCGCCGACCTGTCGCTGCTGCTCGAGTATGACGGTTTCGCCATCGACGGCCCTCGCGACGGCCACCTCGGCATCGGCTTCGACGCGGCCCTGCCGTGCGTGCGCCGCCAGGCCGTGCCCGCCGGCACCCTCAAGGAACTGTGCGGACGGATCGACGACACCCGAATCTTCCCGGCGTACGGGGATGCCTTCTTCCGCGCCATTCACCACAGTGGACCGTCCGAATGGGAGCCTGGTTTCTCCATCGCCGTCGTGCTTTCCGGCGAGGGCCGCCTGTCGTGGGGCGCCGACGAGTCGCTGGCGCTGCGCACGGGCATGACGGTGCTCATCCCGCACGACGCCGGCACGGTCCGTGTCGAGGGCCCGGTCGAGCTGGTGCGCTGCCGCCCGCCCGTCGCCTGATCCATGCGGTGGCTGGCCGGCTGCTCCCCGACGATTCTGGCGCAGGCGGTACGAGCTGTCGCGCCTGCGCTCGGTGGCACCTCGATCGAGATCCGCGAGCGAGCCGTCGAGGACGATCCACTGTGGTGGTCGTCGACCGCCGTCGTCGATGGCCGGTTCATCGCGAAGTTCGCGTGGTCGCGGCCCGCTGCCCTGCGCCTGGCCCACGAGATCGGTGTCCTGACCGCGCTGGCGGGCGAGCCGTTCCTGCCCGAGGTGGTTGCCAGCAGCACCGATCCGCTGCTGCTGGTCACCCGGCGGGAACCCGGAACGTCGCTGTTCGAGATCGTCGACTCGATCGACCGGGACCGCGCCGGCCGTCAGCTCGCGGCTTTTCTCGCCAGGCTGCACGACCCGGCAACCCGGGCCCGCGTCGAGACCGCCGTCGGGCCTCTTGCCGCAGCGAGCGCGGGTCCGCAACACCCGCCGTCGACACAGGTCCTCCTCGAAGGTCTGGAGCCCGATCAGAGCGGTGCCGTCAGCCGTTGGTGCCAATGGGCGGACGCCGCACTCGCACGGCCGCGTCCGGCGGTGGTCGTGCACGCCGATCTGCACGGTGACAACCAGATCTGGGCCGGCGACGAGCTGCGCATCGTCGTCGATTTCGAGAACGTCAGCCTCGCCGAGCCGGAATACGACCTGCGCGCGTTTCCCGGGACGGGTCCCGGCGTGGAACTGCTCACGGCCACCACCCGCCACTACGAGCGGATCACCGGCCGGCACCTGTCCATCGACCGCGTCATGGCCTGGCACCTGCGAACCGTGCTGGGTGACACGTTGTGGCGCGGTGGCCCGTTGCCGATCGACGACCTGGCCGCCCGGTTCGCCGAGCTCGGGATCGACTAGAGACCGGACCGCGCGTTCTTCCGCGCTGTCACCATCGCGAAGGTCAGCAACTCGCCGGCGTCGGCGGCGAGCAGGTCGATCACCGCCTGGCGATTGTGCTCTGTGCCGGCCCAGTCGCCTGTGTGCTCGGCCAGCGCCTGCGTCCATAGCAGCCAGTCTCGCCAGCCATCTTCCTGTTGTCGTGCCGAGGTGACGGTCACGAGTTCGGTGACTTCCCACTGGAAGCGCCACCACTCGGCAGTGTGCCAGGCGATCGGCTCCCAGCCGAACAGTGCCTTGATGCGCTCCGGGATCGCCCCGAGCTCGCGGACCTCCCGGGTCATTCCCGGCGTCGCCACGCCAAGTTGGCCGCCGGGCCGCAGGAACCCCACGAGGTATGGCAGGTAACTGTCAGAGGTGCCGAAATATTCGAAGGCGTCGATGCTCACGATGGCGTCGAAGCTGCCTTTCCCGAACGGCAGGTTGTGCGCTTCGGCCCGCACGGCGGTCACCTGGCCGGAAACGCCGGCGTCAGCGAACACGGCGGCGGCCTCATCCGGCGCGATCCACCAATCGGCCGCCACGACCTGGACGCCGTATTCACGGGCCAGGAACACGGACGTCGCTCCCTTGCCGGAGCCCAGGTCCAGGACCTGCATTCCCGGGCGCAGGTCAAGATCCCGGGCCAGGTCTTCCAGCAGCCACAACGGGTTTGGCCCCATGTCCAGATCGAGCAGCCAGGCCGGGTCGTATCGGGACGAGCGCGGATATCGATCTGGGCGGGCGAGCTCATCGAGGAATGTCACGGGTACCGATCAAAGCCGGTCACCCGCGGGCATGCAATCGCTTTGCTCACCCTGCCTCTAGCCGGAAGTCTCCAGGACGGCCTTCAGCTCCACGATTCCCCGCTCGACCCGGGGCCGGACCAGGTCGGCCGCGTCGTGCGGGAGGACATCGGTCAGCCAGACGAGCCGGCTACGGTCACCGTCGTCGAACACCTGGAACGACGCGTGGTGGTAGGTCAACGGCAGGCGCTGGCCGTCGGTCACCGCGTACGCCATCCTGCGGATGCGGTGGTCGATGGCGAGGATGAGCTCGCGCACCTGGGTGCCGTCGGGCATGGTCAGGACGCGCACGTCGCCCTCGATCCGGGCGTCGGCCACCCGGCCGGGCAACAACCGGCGATGGACGGCACCGACATCGGCGATGGCGTCCCACACCCGTTGCGCGGGAACGTCGATGATCGCTTCGACACTGACCGTGGCGATGACTACTCCTGAGTGGACGTCGGGCGGACAAGGGCGTGATGGACAACGGCCAACGGGAGCACGCCGGCCACATACCAGAAGAGGTCGCTGGCGTCGAACTCCACGCCCAACGCGAGCCGCGCGAGGACGCTGCGCTCCGAAAGCTCGGCCGGCCAGCCGGTGAGCTGGAGGAGCTCGACCAGCCAGCAGAAAGCGATCGCCACTCCCCCGGCCACCAACGGTCTGGCGGTGGGCGCGACCAGAAACACCCCCGCGTAGACCATGGCCGCATACAGGACCGTGCCCGAATATTGGGCCAGGGCGCCGGAGCTGTCCAGGACGCTCGCGCCGCTCGCCAGCATCCTGATCCCAAGCGCAACGGCGAGAAGCCCGGCCACGCAGGCGAGCGCGACCAGCCGCACGCGCCAGATCCGATCTACCACGCCGCGACGATAGCGGCTTACGTCGTGCGGGACGGGAAGTCTTCGAGCCCGAGCACCGACAGCAGCGCCAGTTTCTCGGCGGCGTCGGTGCCGGCTGCCGGGGTGAAGACCAGCAGGAACTGGCCCTGGTCCGGGGTCATCAGGGTCTCGCAGTCGACCTCGATCCGGCCGACCTTCGGATGGATGATGACCTTGCGATCGGCGCGGCGGGGGCCGACCTCGTGTTGCTCCCACAGGGCGCTGAACTCGGGGCTCGCCGCCCGCAGCCGGGCGACCAAACCGTCGACGTCGGCGTCGCCGTGCCGGCGGGCGGCGGTCGCGCGCAGGTCGGCCACGAACATGCGGGAGTGGTGCGCGTGTTCCTCCGGCGGGTGCACGAGGCGTGCGGACGGCTCGGTGAACCAGCGCCAGGGCAGGTAGCGGCGGTCGCCCTTGAAACCGCTCGGGTCGCCGTGCAACAGGGTGGCCATCCGGTTGTGGGCCAGCGCCTCGCCGAGGTCGGACAGCACCGTGGCCGGGGTGTCGCCGAGCAGGTTGAGCATCCGGAGCAGGCCGGCGCGGGCCAGCCGGGCGGTGCCGGCCGACGGCGGCGGTTGGTGGCCGGCCAGGTGGAAGAGGTGGGCGCGCTCGTCGTCGGTCAGCCGCAGGGCGCGGGCCAGCGCGGTGAGCAGTTGGGTCGACGGCTGGGCGCTGCGGCCCTGCTCGAGGCGGACCACGTAGTCGACGGACATGCCCGCGAGCATCGCGACTTCCTCGCGGCGCAGGCCCGCGGTGCGCCGGCGCGGACCCTCCGCCATGCCGACCTCGCCGGGGCTGATGGCCAGGCGCCGGCGGCGGAGGAAATCGGCGAGATCGTCGCGCTGCATGCACCCATCCTTGCTCGCGGCGGGTGGCGGCAGCCAGGGAGCGGCGCTCCTACGACAAACGCTCCGCTGCCCACCAGCGTGCCCGGTGGGCACAGTGAGGGGACAACGAACAAGAGGAGATCGACGTGCTGACAACCAAACTGGGCCGCACCGGGCCGACCGCTTCCGCGCTGGGGCTCGGCGCCATGGGGATGTCGGACGGCGCCTACGGGTTCGCCGACCGGCGGGAGAGCATCGCCACGGTGCACGCGGCCCTCGACGCCGGGATCAACCTGATCGATACTGGCGACTTCTATGGGATGGGCCACAACGAGCTGCTGCTGAGCGAGGCGTTACGCGGTCGCGACCGGGACAGCTACCTGCTGAGCGTGAAGTTCGGCGGACTGCGCGGCCCGGACAACTCGTGGGGCGGCTTCGACGGCCGGCCGGCGGCGGTGCGCAACTTCCTGGCGTACTCGCTGACCCGGCTCGGCACCGACCACGTCGACATCTACCGGCCGGCCCGGCTCGACCCGACCGTGCCCATCGAAGACACCATCGGTGCGATCGCCGAGCTGGTCGAGGCCGGCTATGTGCGGCACATCGGGCTGTCCGAGGTCGACGCCGAGACGGTCCGCCGGGCCCACGCGGTGCACCCGATCGCCGACCTACAGATCGAATACTCGCTGATCTCCCGCGGCGTGGAAGCCGAGATCCTGCCGGTCCTGCGCGAACTCGGCATCGGGATGACCGCCTACGGTGTGCTGTCCCGCGGGCTGATCTCGGGACACTGGCGGCCCGGTGACGGTGCGGGCCAGGGCGATTTTCGGTCGCACAGCCCGCGCTTCGCCGCCGGCAACGTCGAAGACAACCTGGGGCTGGTCGAGGCGTTGCGCGAGGTCGCCGTGGCCAAGGGCCACTCGGTCGCTCAGGTCGCCATCGCCTGGGTGAGCGCGCAGGGCGCCGACATCGTGCCGGTCGTTGGTGCCCGCACCCCGGAGCGGCTCGGCGAGGCGCTCGGCTCGGTCGACGTCGAGCTGACCGCCGACGACCTGGCCGAGATCGAGAAGGCGGTGCCGACGGGCGCGGCCAAGGGCGACCGCTACCCCACGGCGATGATGCACACGCTCGGCACCCCGGACTGACCAGAAGGCTGGGCGCAGGCCCGGACCGAGCAGAGCGGTGACGGCGAGCGACGCCGCGGCCAGCAGCGCCATCGTCGTGCCGACCGGCAGGTGTTGCGCCAGCAGGCCGGCCAGCGTGGCACCGATCGCCTGGGTCGCCTTCATGCCGGTGCCCTGCAGGCCCAGGGCCTGGCCGCGGACCTCGGCGCCGACCAGCGCGAGCAGGCGTTCCTGCAACAGCAGGGTGGACGCGTAGCCGATCGACGCCAGCGCGGCCGCGGCGACCGCGACCGGCGTGCTGAGCGGCAGGGCGAACAGCAGGTAGGGCAGGGCGAGCAGGAACCGCAACGGGGTGACCATCCGTGCCCGTGTGGCCGGTGGCAGGAATCGGCCCGCGGCCACGTCGCCGAGGAGCATGCCCAGCGCCGCGGCGACGAACAGTGCCGCCGCGGCGTGCGGCGTGTAGGGGACGAACAGCGCCTCGCAGCCGACGACCAGGCCGTTGGGTAGCCACATCGCCAGATAGATCACGCGCCGGTCCGGTGTGGACAGTAGGTGGCGGTTGACCCGCCAGGTGGCCGCGACGGATGGGCGTCCGGCCGCCCGCGGCGGCCGATCGCTCAGGCCTGCCCGCAGGATCAGCGCCGCGCCGCCGGCCAGGGCCGCGCCGACCAGCAGCGCGGTTCGTGGCGACAGCACCGCCAGGAGAACGCCGCCGAGCCCGAAGCCGGCGATCTGCATCGCGCCGACCGAGATGTTGAGGACCGAGCGGCCGAGCACGTAGCCGTCCGCCGGCACGATCTCGTTCAGCAGCCCGAAGCGGACGCCGCCGCCGAGCGAGGTGGCCAGGCCCGACGCGGACAGCACTGCGAACATCGCACCCAGCGGCAGGCCCGGCAGGGCCAGCACCAGGGCGGCCACGCCGCCGGCGACGGCGGTCAGCGTCAGCGCCGCGCGTGGCCGCACCCGGTCGGCGACCGACAGCAGCGTGCTGGCGCCGACCAACTCGGCGAACGACGGTCCGAACATGCTCAGGCTGGCCAGCAGTGGTGAGTCGGTGTGGGCATAGACCAGCGTCGCCAGCGCCAGCCCGCCCACTGTCGTCGAGGCGACCTGGGCACAGCTCGCCACGAACAGCGGCGTGAACTCCGGTGTCCGGAACAGTTCGCGGTAGGTGCGCATCAGGGCCGCGGTCGGTAGCGCACGTCGACGGCCGTCGTCGGGTGCAGGCGGATCGGCTTGCCGCCGGGGTTGTCATACATCCGGATGCCCTCACCCAGTAGGACCGGTGCGATGTGCAGGTCGACCTCGTCGATCAGGCCGAGTTCGAGGAGTTGGCGGCCGATGGTCGGCGAGAACACCTCGACGTTCTTGCCGGCGGCCGCCTTCAGTGCGATCGCCACCGCCTCGGCCGGGCCGCAGTTGAGGAAGGTGACCCGGTCGGCGGGCGTCGCGTCCTCGGGGTGGTGGGTGAGGATGAAGATCGGGCCGTGCCACGCGCTGCCGTAGGGGCGGCCGTCGCCGGCGCTTTCCCAACCGTCGCGGCCGCCGAGCACGGCGCCGGTCGAGGCGGCGTACTCCTGGATCAGGCCTGGATGGAAGGTGATGCCGGTCATCCAGTCGTGCGAGTGGTCCGGCGTGGCCACGAATCCGTCCAGTGACATCGCGAAGTGCAGGAGTACCTTGCCGCCGGCGGTCTGCGGTTCCATGTCGCCTCCAGAGGTGTGCTGAGCTCGTCCGGTTGACCGTATGGTCGCGACTGGCCCTGCGTTAAGGTCCAGTTCCATGGCTGTTGAGTGGTCCGGTTTGACGCCGGAGATCATGCTGCGGCTGGACCGGGCGGCCGCCGGCACGCTCGGCGCGCAGTTGCAGGAGTCGCTCCGCGCGGCGATCCGCTCCGGGCGCCTGGGCGGCGGCGAGCGCCTGCCGTCGTCGCGGAAGCTGGCCGCGGACCTCGGCGTCTCCCGCGGCCTGGTGCAGGGCACCTACGAGCAACTGGCCGCCGAGGGATACCTGACCGCGACGGCCGGTGGCACGACCCGGGTCGCCCAGGCCATCCGGCAGTCGGCGCCGGACCAACCGCCGGCCGCGCCGAAGGCCGACCGGGGCATCGACTTCGCGCCGGGCAGGCCTGACCTCAACAGCTTTCCGATGCGCGACTGGCTGTGGGCGTGCAACGAGGTGGCGCGGACGGCGTCGCGCGTCGAGATCGGCTACAGCGACGGAGCCGGCTCCCCACGGCTGCGTGCCGTGCTCGCCTCCTACGCCCAGCGGGTGCGGGCCGCGTCGGTCGACGCCCGCGACGTGGTCGTCTGCGCCGGCTTCACCCAGGGCGTCGCACTCACTTTGCGCGTGTTGGCCGAGCAGCGCACCAGGATCGTCGCGGTCGAAGACCCAGGCCACCCCGAAATGGCGATGCAGGTAGGCCGGGCCGGGCTGGAAGTGGCGCCGGTGCCGGTCGACGGGCACGGTTTGGTCGTCGACGCGCTGTGCCGGACATCAGCGACCGCCGTCATCCTCACCCCGGCGCACCAGACTCCCACCGGCGTCGTGCTCGCCCCCGCACGGCGACAGGAACTGTTGCGGTGGGCCGAGGAACGCGACGGCGTCATCATCGAAGACGACTACGACTCCGAGTTCCGCTACGACCGGCAACCGGTCGGTGCGCTGCAAGGGCTGGCGCCCGACCGGGTGGTGCTGATCGGGTCGGTCAGCAAACCCCTCGGGCCCGGGCTGCGGCTGGGTTGGGTGCTCGCCCCGGCCCGGCTCGCCCCCGCCATCGCCGTGGAGAAGCACCGCAGTGACCGCGGCTCCCCCGGTCTCGACCAACTCGCGCTCGCGCGGCTGATCGAGTCGGGACGCTACGACGCGCACCTGCGCCGGATGCGGCGGGCGTACGCCGCCAAGCGGGTCGCACTCACCGAGGCGCTGCGACAGCACGCGCCGCACCTGCGGTTGACCGGGCTCGAGGCCGGCTTCCACGCCGTGGCGGAGTTGGCCGACGGTGTCGACGAGGCCGCGGTCGTGGCCGCCGCGGAGCAGCGATCGGTTCGCCTGCACGGGATGCGCCGCTATCGGGCGCACGGCGGAGCGACCGGCCGTGCGGCCATCGTGTTCGGCTTCGGCGATCTCAACGAGCACGCCATCCGCGCCGGCATCGGGGCCATCGCAGACCTGCTGCACGACTAGGCTCGGACTGATCTGACGGGGGTTTGACGAACGTGGACGATCCGATCGAGCGGGCCAAACTGTTCTACGAGCAGATGGCCTTCGCGGGAGACAACAGCGGCCTGGCCATCGCCGAGCGCGAACTCGACGGCGTCGAAGCGGCGCTGGCGCTGGCCCGTGGCCGGGTGATGCACGGGCGTTTCCTGGAGACCCAACGGGAAGATCCACATGAGTTGGCGCTCTTCGAACGGGCGGCGGAGCTGTTCCGGGCGCTCGGCGACGGACGCGGCGAGGGCGAGGCGCTGCTCTGGGTCGGCATCTTCCACCAGTTCATCCGGCACGACAACGCCGCCGCCGTGCCGGCGCTCGAGCGGTCGCGCCAACTCGTCGAGCCGACCGGCGACGGGCTGATGTTGTCCTACGTGTTGCGGCACCTCGGCATCGCCGAGCACGCCGGCGGCCGGCTCGACACCGCGCGACATTTGCTGGAGGAGTCGACGCGGCTGCGGCGCGAGGCCGGGATGCCGGCCGGCGTCGCCGCCAATCTGGTCGGGCTGGCCTACATCGCGCTCGCGCAAGGCCGGCACGACGAGGCGGCGGCGATCGTCGCCGAGGCCGGTGACCTGGCCGCGGCCAGCGGTGCGCACTCCATCGCCCGTCAGGTCGACGAGGTCAACGTGGCACGCGCCTCGGCGACCCACTCTTTGACGGCGTCGGCGCCCGCGTCGGCGGCGAGCCGGTCCGCCTCGTCGAGCAGCGCGGCGGCGTCGCCGGGGCCGCCCTCCGCGGTGAAGTAGGCCGCGGCGACCAGGTTGGCCGCCACGCCGGCGGAGAAGCCGAGGTCGCGACGGAGTTGGGTCGACTCCGCCAGGGCCGCCTGGGCCTCGGCGCCGCGGCCGGCGTGCTGGGCGGCGAAGGCCAGGTGGCGCAGGGCGTAGGAGCGGATCAGGTCGTCGCCCAGCTCAGCCGCTCGGGCGAACATCGGCTCGGTCGTGTCCATGTCGCCGCGCACCACCTGGTGGTAGCAACCCACCCAGAACTGCGCCTCGGCCTCGCCGTGGGTGTCGCCGAGCGACTGGTAGAGCGCCAATGCCCGGTCGAAGAGGGCGATCTCGATCGGGTCTTCCGGCGCCGGCTCCGCGCCGGCCGAGCGGGCGGCCAGGAAGCGGGCGTGCCGGATCCGGCCGCGGGCCAGCGCGGTGTCGGCCTCGACCGCGTCCAATGCCCGGTCGGCGGTGTCGAGGCCCTCGGTCGCACCGGCGAACACCGCCGCCTCGTAGCGTTCCAGCGCTTCAGCCAGTCGATCATCCATCCAACGGAGTCTAGGTAGTGGACGGCGTCCCGGCGAGCATGCTTTCGACCAGCGACCACACCTGGTAGACGGCGGTCGCCAGGGCCGCGACCGGTTTGACCCGGCTGACCAGGCGGGCGAACGTCGAGCGGAGCGCGTCGGTGTCCGGATCGCCCTGGCGCACCTCGGCCGCGAGCGCGTCGACGTCGCGCAGCGCCTTGGCCCGGTCGACCACCTCGTCGGCGCCCTCGATCGCGGCGCGTACCTTCGTCAGTTCCCGGACGATCGCGTCGAGTTGGCGGGCCGGCGGCGCCGCGACGACCGCCTGGGCGTGATCGCCCGCCGCTACCGCGCCGTGGTTGTCGCGGCCGATCGAGATGCCGTACGTCGGTTGGCTCACCGCTTCTTCTCCTCCGTGCCGCCGGCCGTCGCCTTGGCCTGTTCGCCCGCGGCCGCCGCACCGTAGTTGTCACCGGCGATCACCACGCCGTTGTTGGTGTAGGAGCTGACCCGCTCCTCGTATTCGGACGTGTCGACGCCGTTGCGGCGCAGATAGTCGACCACCGCGTCGTTGATCCGGCGCTGCACGAGCTTGGCGTATTTGGTGGAGTCCAGCCGTTGCAGGTAGGTCAGCGGTGCGGTCGACGACGCCAGTTGGCGGATCTCGTCGCGCGCACCGAAGTCGTAGACCTCGTCGTCGACGCTGGACTGGTCGGCCCGGCCACTGCGCCACCACGCCAGCGCCCGCCGGACGAGCGCGGTAACCAGGCGGGGCGCCGCCAGCGACACGTCGGCGCCGCCCCTGCGCAGGCTGTCCTTGAACGTCTCCCACCACAGGTCGGAGCCGGCCGCGAAGTGGTCGATGTCGAGGTATTTGCGGTGGATCGGCCCCAGCATCGCGGCCACGTTCTCGACGTAGAGCATGCCTCCCTCGACGGCGATGTGGGTGAACGTGGTGACCATGACGCTCTGGTGTTCGGCCGGCATGACGACCGTGCGGTCCGGGCGCCGGATGGCTCGGCTCTCCGCGCCGACGCTGGCCCGCAGGAAGTGCCGGGCGCTCGACTGTGGATGGCGCACGATCTCGTCCATCGCGTCCTGGGTGGCGACCGAGTAGGGCACCCGCAGGTGCTGGTCGACCAGCGGGAAGCCGCGCCACCTGGTGCCGCCGGCGATGATCTGGTCGCGCAGGTGCAGGCTGGTGAACGCGGCACCGTCGGGCAGGTCGGGCGAGCTGAGCGCCGCGAGCCGTTCCTTGACGTGCCGGTTGAGCGCGACCGGGTCGATCGGCACCGGCGGCGGCGCCGGCTCGTCGGGTGGCCGGCGCGGCGGCAGGAAGGTCTCCGGCGGTCGGGTCGGCTTCAACTCGACCGCGACCGACCAGGCGTCGGTGACCCGGCCCGCGCCGAGGAACGGGTTGTATCCCGAGTGCAGCACGACGTTGCCGTGCTGGGCGGCGGTCACCGTCTCCAGCCGGTGCGCGGCGAGGCCGGTGATCCCGGCATCGACCCGCGACGGCGGAGCCCCGGCTGCCAACTCGGTGCACAGCACCCGCACCATCCGGCCGCGGCAGCCGAGCACGACGAAGAACGCGGCGATGCCGACCAGGCCGGTGCCGACCAGCCAGAGCCCGACGCCCGACGATTCAGCGGGGTCCTCGTAGTAGTAGCCGTCGGAGCCGAGACGACTGATCGTGTCGACGATCCAGCCGCCGAGCAGGAGGAGCGCGAGCAGCACCACGATGGCGATGACGCCGAGCCGCTTGGCCCGGGATCGGCTGAGCGGCCCGCCGGACAGGCCCGGCAGGGCGAGCGCGAGCGCGGCGAGCACCAGCAGCAGCGTGCCTTCGGGTGCGATGAACAGGCCGGCCAGCAGCACGGCGGTGACCAGCGCGTGCTGAGCCAACCACAGCCGGCGGGCACGGTAGGCGTGCCGCAGCACCGGCGCCAGGTCATAACCGGTCGCGGGTACGACGGCCCGGTGCGCGTCTTCCATCAGCTCGCGGATGACCTTGTCGCCGAAGCCGGGGTCGACATAGGACGCTCCGCACAGGTAGCGGGTGATGGCGTTGAGCCGCTCCGCCGGTGGGTGCGGGGTCGAATGGTCGAACAGCGCGTCGTCGAGCCGGTGTGCGGCGGCGGTAGGCAAGGCGTGGCGTCCCGTCTGAGCGGTTTCTGACCGGACCGACCCTACGGGGAACCACGTTCGCCCTGGTAGCACCCGTCTGGTCGACCTCCGCACGGGTGACAGTGGACAAAGCGCCGCGCGGCTACATCTCGACTGTCACCAGCGGGCTGGTCGCGCCGTTGTCGTGGACGACCTGCACCTGCACGGCCTTCATGTCGGCGGCGGCCATGGCGGTGGCGGTCTGCAACAGCAGCGGTGCCGGCCGGGCCGCCGTGCCGTAGCCCTCGGGCGGCACCCGCCAGCTCGACACCACCTCGGTCTGGCCGTTGGCGCCCAGCACCACCAGGTGGCAGGTGGCCGGTCCGTTGAGTTTGCTCAGTGCGAACGAGATCCGGGTGCCGAAGGGCCGGGAGTCGACGGCGAGGTCGGCGTGCACCCCGGTCGTCGGGTCGGTGGCACTGTGCGGCTCGCCGGGCCCGATGTTGGGTGTGCCGTCGGGCCGCACCGACGCGCCCGCCGACGGGGCCGCCACGACCTGCGGGTCGGCCACCCAGCGGGCGCCCGCGAAGAGGGCGAGGCCGCCGACCAGGGCGATCAGCACCACGCCGGCCGCGAGGCTGAGCAACCGGCGGCGGCGGACCCGGCGGCGGTCGTCGCTCACCGCGGTCAGCACCCGGCCGAGCAGCACGCCCTGCTGGTCGACCCGCTCGGTCACCGCGAGGTCGGCACCGTTGACCTCGGCAAGCGCGTCGACCACCGGCAGGAACGACTCGAGTTCGCCGGCGCAGACCCAGCAGTCGGCGAGATGCTCCTCGAACCGTTGGCTGTCGACCTCGTCGAGGACGCCGAGGGCGTATGACGCCACGTCGAAATGCTGCTCGCGGCTCATGAATCCGCCACCTCGCGCTCCCCGAGTGCCTCGCGCATGGCGCGCAGCGCGTAGTAGACGCGGGACTTCGCCGTGCCCAACGGCACGCCCAGTTCCTCGGCCGCCTCCGGGACCGTGCGGCCCCGGAAGTAGGTCGCCAGGAGAATCTCCCGGTGCACCGGGCTCAAGGTCTTGAACGCGGCGGTGATGGTCATCCGGCGGAGCACGTGCTCGGTCTCGTCGGAGTCGGCGAACCGGGTCAGATCCTGGTCGTAGGCCTCCTGCGGCCGGGCCTGCACACTGCGGTGCTCGTCGATCACAATCCGCCGGGCGACCGTCACCAGCCAGGGTCGCAGCGAGGTGTGTCCGGAGGTGTTGAGCCGGTCGGCGTTGCGCCAGGCCCGCAGCAACGTCTCCTGCACCACGTCTTCGGCCCGCTGGCGGTCACCGCCGGTCAGCCGCAGGACGAACATCAACAGCGGGCCGGCGTGCTCCTGGTAGAGGAGCCGCATCAGCTCGTCGGGGTCTCCGGGCGTGGCAGGCCCGGCTGGGGACTCACCGGAACCCGAACGTCGCAGCACCCGGTCATTCTGTCCTGCGGCCCGCGGCACGTCAGTAGCCGCCCCTGCGCGACCGCCTGACCGGGGCGGGAACGCCCATTTCGCCAGCGGGGCGATACCGGGCGTCGCGGCGGCGACCGCGTGCATGCCAGACCTCCTCGTCCCCGACCGGCGGCAGACTCCACCAGGGCCATCTGTCGGTACGGACGCCGACGCCCATCGGATCAACGAGGATGCGGATCGTCAGTCGACGTCACCCAGGATCGCCACGTAGCAGCCGGTGGTCGGGCCGCGCTGGGCCGGCGGATAGAGGTTGATGATCTCGGTGAGCGCGGCCGGCCCGAAGTCGCGTTGGGTGGCGACCGTGCCCAGCGCCGCGAAGTCGGTGCGGAGTTGTGCGGCGGTTTCGGCGGCTTCGCCCTTTTTCGTGTAGCCGAACAGGATGACCCGCTGGAAACCGTCGGTGAGCTGGTTGAGGCTCTGGCCCGTGCAGGGCTGGCCGGCCTTCGGCGGCACGTGGGCGGGCTCGGCGCGGGGCCGGAGCACGTCGTCGGCATACCAGCCGACCGCGTGGGCGCTGGCCGTCAGCACGATCGTCATGTCGCCGGGCCGGTGCTGGGTCGACAGCCAGGCCAGGGCGGCCCGCTCGTCGACGGTGCCCGGGGGCTCCGGCGTGGTGCGGGCCTTGATCAAGGGGGTGATCATGACGGCCAGCGTCAACACGGCGACCACCCCGGCGAGGCCGCCGACCAGGGCCGCGCCACCGCGCCAGGAGGTGCGCGCCGGGCCACGCAGCGCGCGGAACGCGACCACGACCAGCTTGGCGGCGGCGGTCGTGGCGAACGCGACCGCAACGTACACGCAGGGCAGGATCCAGATCGCCATCCGCATGTAGAGCGGGACCACCTCGGCGAACGCGAGCAGGAAGGCAAGCAGGGGTACGCCGGCCAGCAGGGCACCCCACGGTCGCCGGTAGTAGACGGCGGCCAGGCAGCCGAGCGCGAACAGCAGCCAGAAGATCGGCGCGACGACCGACAGGTAGCCGGGGCCGGTGCCGGGCGGCGACAGGTGCAGCGGATCGGTGCCGAGGACGGTGAGCCGGTCCCAGGCCCAGTCGAGCGTCTCCCGCTTGGTCGCGTGGGCCGGCGGGTAGCCGCGGCGGCCCCAGAAGATGGCCATGAAGTCGCTGCCCACCACGTAGCGCAGCGAGGCCAGGTAGTGCACCGCGAACACCGCGAACCAGATCAGGAACGGCCAAGCCGACCGGAAGGCCTCTTTCCATCCGGTGCGCCAGCCGGCGCGCAGCCACGCCGTCGCCACCACCACGACCGCGAAAACCGGTGTGGCGAGCATGGCGCCCATGCTGAACAGGCAGGCCAGCGCCGCGACCGACCACCAGATCACGTATTGGCGGGTGGTCGGGCGGGCCTTCTCCAGCAGCACCATGGTCAGGAACAGCAGCAGCATGGTCCAGAAGAGGTCACCCGTGTATTGCTTGACCTCGGCCGAATAGCGCAGCAGCGACGCGTTGGCCACGAACAGTGACATCAAGGTCACCGACCCGACCGGCCCGAGCCAGCGGCGACCGGCCAGCCAGGCCAGCACCAGGGTGCCGACGGCGGCCAGCAGCGGCAGCACCCGCAGCACGTATTCGTCGGTGCCGAACACCAGGACCAGCGCGTGTTGCACCCAGAGCCAGCCCAGGGGCGCGCTCTGGTTGTAGTCGAGCGCGCCGGCGAGGTCGAGGAAGCCCCGGTCGCGGATGTTGCGCGCGATCATCTGCTCGTCGAGCCAGAGCGGGTGGTGGTAGGCGGCCCGCCGGACCAGCAGCACCACCTCGAGGGCGAACGGCACCAGGGCCAGGTCGGCCCACGTGAACCAGCGCCACCACGGCCGGCGGGCCGGCGCGGCGCTGGCGTTGTCGTCGGCTGGCGCGACGGCAGTGGCTGTTGCGTGTGACATCGCCACAGAGGCTAATACCTGGCCCGCAATTCTCAGTGTGCGCTCCACGATGTGCGCCCGGTGCGCCCGGACCAGCCTTGGACCATGACGTACGTGATGGGACGGACCGCGGCGGAGTACGCGCGGCTGCGTGAACAGGCCCGAACGTGGGCCGATGCCACCGGGACGCTGCTCGACACGGTGGGGCTGGCGCCCGGCGCGCGCTGCCTCGACGTCGGCTGTGGCCCGGGCGAGACGATGCGGCTGATGGCACAGCGGGTCGGGCCGACCGGCCGGGTGGTGGGCGTCGACGTCGACGCCGACCTCGGCCGGGCCGCGGTCGACCAGCTCACCGCGGCCGGCCACCGGCAGTGCGAGTTCGTCGAGGGCGACATCGAGCGGGCGGACCCCGTACCCGATGGCGGTTTCGACCTGGTCTTCGGGCGGTTGATCCTGCTGCACGTCGCGGACCCGGTCGCGGTGCTGCGCAGGATGTGGGGCTGGACCGCGCCCGGCGGCGCCCTGGTGGTGCAGGACTACGACATGCGCGGCGTCGACTGCGACCCGCCGCTGCCGGTGGTCGACGACTGGCGCCGGGTCTTCCTGGGAACCTACACGGCGGCGGGGCGCGATGTCGGGCTCGGCCACCGGCTGCCACGGCTGTTCGCGGAGGCGACCGGCGCGTTCCCGGACGGCACGGTCGTCAACGGCCGGATCGACCGGCTGGCGAGCACGGGCGGGATGCTGGCAGCGACCTACCGGAGCATCACCCCGGTGGGGATCAAGCTCGGCACGGTCACCGAGGCCGAGGCGGAGACGTTCCAGGCCGGGATCGCCGAGGCGATGACCACCCATCCCGACCACCAGGCGCTGTGGCCGCTGCTGGTCGGCGCACACCGGCGGCGCTGAAACCGGACTGCGGCCGACCGCATCGACCGGGGATGATGTGATTCATGACTGTACGGGCGGCGGTCGTGGGTGGCGGGATCGGCGGGTTGGTCGCGGCGTTGGCGTTGCGGCGGGCCGGGGTCGACGTGCGGGTCTTCGAGCAGGCGCCGGCGGTCGGCGCGGTCGGTGCCGGCATCCAGTTGGCGCCCAACGCCACCCGGGTGCTCGACGCGCTCGGCGTGCTGGCGGCCGTCCGGCCGATCGCCGTCGAGCCGACCGCGTTCGAGTTCCGGCGCTGGGACGACGGGCGGCTGCTCTCGTCGACGCCGCTGGGCGCGGCGATGGTTGCCGACTACGGCGCGCCCTACCTGCACGCGCACCGGGGCGACCTGGTCGGGGTGTTGAGCGCTGCGGTGCTGGCCGCCGGGGTGCCGGTCGAGGTCGGCGCCCGCTGCGTCGACGTGGTGCCGGGCGAGCGTGGCGCCGAGGTGCGGTTCGCCGGCGGCCGGCGCGAGACGGCCGACCTGGTGGTCGGCGCCGACGGCATCCACTCGGTGGTCCGGCACGCCATCCTCGGCGCCGAAGACGCGCGGTTCACCGGGCACGTGGCGTTCCGCGGCCTGATCCCGGCGGAGCGGGTGGCCGGGCTGCCGGTCGGGCGCACCGCGACCGTGCGGATGGGGCCGGGGCCGGCACTGCGTGCACTACTTCGTCTCGGCCGGTCGGCTGCTCAACGTGGTCTGCGTGATCGAGGAAGACGCCTGGACCCGGGAGTCGTGGACCGACCACGGCGACCCCGCCGAGTTGCGGGCCGCGTTCGCCGGCTGGGATCCGGTGGTCCGGGCGGTGATCGACGAGTTGGCCGCGCCGCTCAAGTGGGCGCTGTTCGACCGGCTGCCGTTCGAGCGGTGGAGCAAGGGCTCGGTGACCCTGCTCGGCGACGCCTGCCACCCGATGCTGCCCTACGGCGCGCAGGGTGCGGCGCAGGCGATCGAAGACGCGTTCGCGCTGGCCGCCTGCGTGCGCGACGACGACGTGCCGGCGGCGCTGGCCCGCTACGAGGCGCTGCGGCACGAGCGCACCGCGCGGGTGCAGGCGATCTCCCGCGGCAACGCGACCCGGTTCCACCTGCCCGACGGGACGGAGCAGCAGGCCCGCGACGCGGCCATCGCGGTCAGCAACGGCCTGTCCCCCGACCTGGCCTGGCTCTACGGCTTCGACGTCCTCGATCCAGATAGCTGAATCTAGCTGCGCCACCCGGTCGCGGCGGCCGACGATCATTCGATGGGCACGCTCGACGGCAAGAT
This sequence comes from Asanoa ferruginea, assembly GCF_003387075.1. Classification (NCBI taxonomy): domain Bacteria; kingdom Bacillati; phylum Actinomycetota; class Actinomycetes; order Micromonosporales; family Micromonosporaceae; genus Asanoa; species Asanoa ferruginea. Next base: position 5,651,519 of record NZ_QUMQ01000001.1, on the reverse strand, counting down.
AGCGCTGATCACCGGCACCGGCGGCGGCATCGGCCGGGTCGCCGCGCTGACCTTCGCCCGCGAGGGCGCCAAGGTGTTCGGCTGCGACATCCAGGTCGCCGGCAACGACGAGACGATCGAGCTGGTCCGCACCTCGGGCGGTGAGATGGCCGGCCTGGCACCCGCCGACCTGACCGACCCGGAGCAGGCCCGCCAGGTCGTCGACGCGGCCGCCGCGGCGTTCGGTGGGCTCGACATCGTCTACAACAACGCGGCCTCGCTGCGGTTCGGCCCGATGCCCGATTACTCGGTCGACGACTGGCGGGCGACCATCGCCGGCGAGCTGGACATCCCGTTCTTCGTCTCGAAGTTCGCCTGGTCGCACCTCGTCCGGCGGGGCGGCGGCGTGATCATCAACGCCGCCTCGATGGCCGGCATGATCGCCGGCGAGTTCCCGCCGATGGTCGGGCACTGCGCGGCCAACGCCGGGATCATCGGGATGACCCGGCAGCTCGCCCTGGAGGGCGCGAAGGTCGGTATCCGGGCGGTGACGATCAGCCCGGGGCCGACGCTGACCCCGGCGAGCGACCGCGACCTCGGCGACAACCAGCCGGTGCGCGACGCGATCACCGCCAAGACGCTCGTGAAGCGGTTCGCCCAGCCGGAGGAGGTGGTCGAGCTCGTGGCCTTCCTCGCCTCCGACCGCGCTGCCTACATCACCGGCGCCAACTTCCCGGTCGAGGGCGGCGCCACCGCCTGGTGAGCCGTCACCCGTTCGGGTGCACCGGCCGCGCGCCTTACCCGGCCGGTGACCGTCGCAGCCAATGCTGAGACGCATGGCGACGTACGTCTACCGCTGCCCGAGTGACGGCGACTTCGAGGTGCTCGTCGCGCTCGGCGCGGCCGCCCTCACCGTCCCTTGTGCTCAGTGCGGCGACGACGCGCGCCGGGTCTGGTCGGCGCCGCACCTGGGTCGCACGCCCCGCCGGGTGTCCACCGCGATCGAGCATGCCGGCCGCAGCGCCGAGACGCCCCAGGTGGTCTCGCGGCCGCCCGGCACGCGGCCCGCCCCGGCGCGGGTGCCGCGCGGACTGCCCCGGCTGTGACCCGCGGGCGGTGACACCTCGGCCCGCCGGCCGGGACTCACGACGGCGCGCGCCACGGGGGCGCGGTGCGGCGAAAGGGAGTGGGCATGCCCGAGGTCATCTTTGGGTTGGACTCGACCAAGCGGTTCCGGGAGCAGGAGAAGATCGGGCACAACCGGTGGCACCCGGCCGTCCCGCCGGTCGCGACCGTCAAGCCCGGTGCGACGTTCCGGGTGCACTGCCGCGAGTGGTTCGACGGCGAGATCCACAACAACGACTCGGCCGACGACGTACGCGATGCGCCATTGTCCATTGTGCACGCGCTCAGCGGGCCGTTCGCGGTGCAGGGCGCGGAACCCGGCGACCTGCTGCTGGTCGACATCCTCGACGTCGGGCCGATCCCGCAGGAAGACAGCGGGCCGCTGGCCGGGCAGGGCTGGGGCTACACCGGCATCTTCGCCAAGCAGAACGGCGGCGGCTTCCTCACCGACCAGTTCCCCGACGCCTACAAGGCGATCTGGGACTTCCAGGGTCAGGTCGCGACGTCGCGGCACCTCCCCGGGGTCTCGTTCACCGGCCTGGTGCACCCGGGCCTGATGGGCACCGCGCCGTCGGCGGACCTGCTGCGCAAGTGGAACGCGCGGGAGACCAAGCTGCGCGACACCGACCCCAACCGGGTGCCGCCGCTCTCGCTGCCGCCGCTGCCGCAGGACGCGGTGCTCGGCACGCTCTCCGGTTCGGCGTTCGACGACGCCGCGGCCGAGGCCGCCCGCACCGCGCCGCCCCGGGAGAACGGCGGGAACCAGGACATCAAGAACCTGACCAAGGGCTCCAGGATCTTCTATCCGGTGTACGTACCCGGTGCCAATCTGTCCGTCGGTGATCTGCACTTCTCGCAGGGCGACGGTGAGATCACCTTCTGCGGCGCGATCGAGATGGGCGGGTTCATCGACCTGCACGTCGACGTGATCAAGGGTGGCATGCAGACCTACGGCGTCGGGGAGAACGCGATCTTCCTGCCCGGCAACAACAATCCGCAATACAGCCAGTGGCTGGCGTTCTCCGGGATCTCCGTGACGCTCGACGGCGAGCAGCACTATCTCGACGCGCAACTGTCGTTCCAACGGGCCTGCCTGCACGCGATCGACTATCTGACCACGTTCGGCTACACCCCGGAGCAGGCCTACCTCATCCTCGGCGCGGCGCCGATCGAGGGCCGCTTCTCCGGCGTGGTCGACATCCCGAACTCGTGCGCCACGGTCTACATCCCGACCGAGATCTTCGACATCGACGTACGCCCGTCGGCGTCGGGCCCGACGAAGGTGAAGGCCACCGGGAAGGGCGTGCCTAAGTCGTCGTTCTAGGTCTCGTGCGGTTCCACCACTGCGCGAGGAAGACGGCGGCGAGGACGAGCAGCGCGCCGGCCAGGGCGAACCAGACGGTGATCTCCATGTCCTGCTTCTGCAACACGATGTTGCTGGGCAGGTCGCGGAGCACCCGGGTGAGCTCGGCGGCGTCGCCGGCCTGGTAATACTCGCCGCCGGTCAGGTCGGCGACCTCGCGCAGGGTCGGCTCGTCGATGTTCTGGTAGCGGCGCCCGCCGCCGAACCCGCCGCCGCCGAAGCGCGACCCGTCGCCGAAGATCGCGGCGTCGCCGCTGACCTGGTCGCGGTTGCAGACCATCGCCGACGGTTGGGTGGTGCCGAAACCGATCGTGTAGACCCGCAGCCGGCGGGCCGCCGCCTCGCCGGCCGCGGTGGTCGGGTCGACGCCCTGGGTGTTGCGCCCGTCGGTGAGCACGACGATGGTGTCGGGCTCGTAGTCGCCGGTGCCGCCGCCGGCCGGGAGGTCCACCCCGGTCGGCGGCACGTCGGGGTTGACCTCGGCGATCGCGTCGACCGAGGTGAGGATGGCCAGGCCGATCGCGGTGCCGCGGGCGGTGCGCAGCGTGTCGATGGCCGCGATCAGCGCCTTCTTGTCGGTGGTCGGCTCGACCAGCAGCCCGGCCGTCGAGGAGAACGTGACCAGGCCGATGCGGGCGCCGTCGGGCTGGTCGTTGACGAACTCGCGGGCCGACTGCTGTGCGGCGGTGAGCCGGTTGGGCGGCACGTCGGTGGAGCACATCGAGCCCGACGAGTCGATCGCCAGCATGATGGTCGTCGAGTTGGCCGGCACCGGCACCGACGCCTGCGGCCGGGCGGCACCGGTCGCGAGCACGACCAGGCCGGTCGCGAAGAGCCAGATCGGGATGCGGCGCCGCCAGCGGGAACCGGCCGGCACGGCGGCGCGGACCAGCGCGATGCTCGGCAGCCGCACGGTCTCGCGGCGCCGCCGGCGGCGGCTCCACCAGCGGTAGCCGAGCAGGGCGGGGAAGGCGAGCAACGCGGCGAGGGCCCAGGGCCAGGTGAACGACATCAGATGATCCGTCCGAACCAGTGGATCGTCAGCAGCGCGCCGGCCACCAGGAGCAGCAGCGCGAAGGCGACGACCGGGCCGGTCAGCTCGACCGGTTGGTCGTCGATCGTGGTGCGCAGGTCGAGATCGCGGTAGGCGGCGTCGAGCGCGCCCTCGTCCTGGGCCCGGTGGTAGGCGCCACCGGTCGCCGCGGCGATCTGCGTCAGCAGGTCTTCGTTGAGCGCCGTCGACACCTGGTAGCCGTCGATGTCGACGGTCTTGCCCTCGACGGTGCCGACGCCGACGGTCTGGATGTGCACGCCCGCGTTGGCCGCGAGGTCGGCGGCGAGCAGCGCGTCGGGCCCGCCGGTGTCCTCGCCGTCGGTGAGCAGCACGATCGTCGCGTCGCCGCGGTAGGGCAGGTCGGGCGGGGGTGCCGACGGCTCGGGCAGGCTGACCGGCTGGCCGACGATCGCCGTCAGCGAGGCCAGGATCGCCTGGCCGAGCGAGGTGCCGCCGGTCACCCGCAGCCGCTTGATCGCGTCGACGGTCTCGGTGTGCTCGTTGCCGGGCGTATGGGTGTTGAGCGCGCCCTGGCTGAACGCGACCACGCCGACGTCGACGCTGTCGGGCTGGGCCTGGACGAACGAGATCGCGGCGGCCTGCGCGGCGGCGAGCCGGTTGGGCGCGATGTCGTCGGCGGCCATGCTGTTGGACACGTCGAAAGCCAGGATCACGGTGCCGGAGGTACGCGGGACGCCGAGCGTCGCTTGTGGACGGGCGACGGCGAGCAGCAGGAACACGATAGCGGCGAGGAACAGCACGGTGGGCAGGTAGCGTCGTGCGCCGGTGGCCTTGACGCCGACGGCCGCATAGGCCCGCGCGCGCTCGCGGTGCAGCCAGCGCAGCCCGGCGGCACAGGCCAGGCCGACCACGACGGCGACCGCGAGCATCAGGGGGTGGGCGAAGCTCATCGGCGGCCCCGTTTCGCCCGGCGGACCATCTCGACCAGCGCCTCGACCAGGTCCTCGTCGCTGCGCACCCGGTGGGCGGCCACGCCCGCCCGGGTCATTGCCTCGTCCACACTGGACTCACGGGCGGCCACCTCTTCGCGTAGCCGCTCGCGAAACAGCGGGTCGCCGGTGTCGGCCAGCACCTGCTCGCCGGTCTCGGCGTCTTCGACCAGCACCAGGCCCAGGTCGGGCAGTTCGAGCTCGATCGGGTGGACGACCCGGATCGCGACCACCTCGTGGCGCAGCGCCAGCCGGGTCAGCTCCCCGGCCCAGTCGCCCTCGCCGATGAAGTCGGAGATGACGAACACCAGGCCGCGGCGGGGCGCGCTGCGGGCGGCCAGCCGGATCATCGCCGCGAGGTCGGTGCTGCCGCCGCCGCGGTCCGGCGTCGGCGCGGTGACCAGGTCGGTCAGCCGCAGCACGTGGTCGCGCCCGGTGCGCGGCGGCACCACCCGGTGGCGGCGGTTGTCGTAGAGAACCGCGCCGACCCGGTTGCCGCCCCGGGTGAACAGCCGGGCCAGGCAGACGGCGAGGTCGGTGAGCATGGAATCTTTGCCCTGCGGCGTTTCCCCGAACCGCATGGACGCCGACTGGTCGAGCACCAGCCAGGCGGTCAGCTCGCGGTCTTCGGTGTATTGCCGGACGTGCGGCTGGTCGAGCCGGGCGGTCACGTTCCAGTCGATGTGCCGCACGTCTTCGTCGGGTGCGTATTCGCGGAGGCTGTCGAAGTCGATCCCGGTGCCGCGGAACGCCGTGCGGTAGGCGCCCTGTAGCCGGCCGTCGAGGCGGCGCAGGACCCGCCACTCGAGGCGGCGCAGGAGGCGGTCCGGAGGGGCGGTCATGGGCGGGCGGCCCGTTGCAGCGGTGCGTCGGGAACGGGGACGGCGGCCATCACCTTGGTCAGGATGTGGTCGGCGGTCACGTCGTCGGAGAGCGCCTCGTAGGAGAGCACCAGCCGGTGCCGGAACACGTCGAGCACGAGTTCGGTGACGTCGGCCGGCACCACGTAGTCGCGGCCGCGGATGAACGCCAGCGCGCGGCCGGCCAGGATCAGGTTGATCGAGGCGCGCGGGCTGGCCCCGAAGCTGACGTAGCGGGCCAGGTCACCCAGCCCGGCTGCGGCGGGCTCGCGGGTGGTGTTGGCCAGCCGCACCGCGTATTCGATCAGCGCGGGGTCCACGTACACCCGATCGACCTGGGTCTGCATCTCGACGAGCCGCTCCGGGTCGCTGACCGCCTGCCCGGCCGCGGTGGCGGCGATCGCCCGCTCGACGATCACGAACTCCTCGGTCGGGCTCGGGTAGCCGACCAGGACCTTCATCATGAACCGGTCGACCTGCGCCTCGGGCAGTGGATAGGTGCCCTCCGACTCGATCGGGTTCTGGGTGGCCATCACCAGGAACGGCCGCGGCACCTGGTGGGTCTCCCGGCCGATGGTGACCTGCTGCTCCTGCATCACCTCGAGCAGCGCGCTCTGCACCTTGGCGGGCGCCCGGTTGATCTCGTCGGCGAGCAGCAGGTTGGTGAACACCGGGCCGAGGGACACCTGGAACTCGCCGCTGTGCTGGTGGTAGACCCGGGTGCCGACGATGTCGGCGGGCACCAGGTCGGGGGTGAACTGCACCCGGTGGAACTTGCCGCCGATCGCGCCGGCGAGCGCCTTGACGGCGAGGGTTTTCGCGAGGCCCGGCACGCCCTCGACGAGGATGTGCCCGCGGGACAGCAGGGCCACCAGCAGCCGCTCGAGCAGCACGTCCTGGCCGACGATGGTCTTCTTGACCTCGTACAGGATGGGCTCGGTGTCCATGCACGCTCCTACTGTTCTGGTCCGGGCGGTCCGGTGCCGTCGCCGCCACCACCGAGGGCGGCGCCGATCGGCACGGCGAAGCCGACACCCACGAAGGTGCCGGCCGGGGTCGGGTTGAGCAGCGCGACGACGATGCCGACGGTCTCGCCCCGGGCGTTGACCAGCGGCCCGCCCGAACTGCCGGGGTTGACCGCGGCGTCGAACTGGATCAGCCCGCGCAGCCGGCCGCCGTCCATCCCGGACGCGGCCCGCTCCAGGCCGGATACCACGCCCGCGGTGGTGGTGTCGGTCAGGCCGAGTTGGTTGCCGATGGCCACGACGTCGTCGCCGACGTTGAGCCGGCCGGCGTTCCCGATGACGGCGGGCACGACGATGCTGGGCAGGTTTTCGGGCGCGAGGAGCGCGATGTCGTTCTCCGGGTCGCTGCCGGCGAGGGTGGCTTTGGTCGCCGTGCCGTCCGGGAAGGTGATCTCGATGTCTTTCGCGCCCTTGACCACATGGAAAGCGGTGACCACGAGGCCGTCGGCGTTGGCGACGACACCGGTGCCGTTGCCGGCGCCGCGGATGGCGACCACCGACGGCACGAGGGCGGCGTAGACCTGCGCGGGGGTCAGCGGCGGTGCGGTGGTGGGCGACGGGCTCGGTGCGGCCTGCGGCTCTTCTCCCCCGCCGCCGGCCTGGAACGCGACGATCGCGGTGAGGGCCAACAGCACGACGACGCCGGCGGCGATCAGCAGGCCCCGCCGCGAATGGCGGGGCGGCGGAGCGGCGGCGACCTCGTCGGGCACGGTCATCGCGGACCGCGGCCCACGCGTAGGTGCATAGCGCCACCCTAACCGCGCTCCGCCGGGATGCTAAATGTCCGTCCTTTCGGGAGGACTGTAGTGCGGCGGACAGCATCGGGTCCGGCCGATGGATACGGTCGGGTCCAGCAGTGACGTCTGGGGGCGATCGTGCGTATCCATTTCACCCGGCTCGATCTGGCGCGCACCCAGTTGACCGACGGCCCCGACCCGATGTGGGAGATGGTCAACAGCCTCCAGGCCCTACAGAGCCGCTACCGCCAGGCCGAGCTTCGCCACTGGCGGCGCGACACGGCGCAGGTGCTGCGCGGCCGGGGGCTCGCCGCGCCGGTGCGGCACAAGCTGTTCGCGCTGGCGCCGCACGCGGCCTACTTTCCCGACCTGATCACCCCGCTGGAGGGCGCGCTCGGCCTCGAGGCCGGCATCGACGCGGTGCTGTCCACGCCGCGGCAGCGCATCGTGGCCGAGCTCGACCAGTTGCGGCCGGCGCGCACCGCCCCGCTGGAAGACCTGCGGTCCGGGCGGGCGGCCGACCTGCACGCCTGGGGTGAGCTGCTGCGGTCCTACTACCGGTCGGCCGTCGACCCCGTCGGCGAGCAGATCGCCGCCGCGGTCGACCGCGACCTGGCGACCCGGCGGGCGGCCGTGCACACCGGTGGCGTCGAAGGACTGCTGTCCAGCTTCGACCCGCTGATGCGCTGGTCGTATCCGGTGCTCGAACTGCCCAACCACCCGTCGGGGCGCGACGTTCATCTCGAGGGCCGCGGCCTGCGGCTGATCCCGTCCTACTTCTGCCGGGTCCATCCGCTCACCGTCTTCGACGCGTCGCTGCCGCAGGTCGTCGTCTACCCGATCCGCCACCACGCGGCCTCGGGCGTCAACAGCCGGCAGGCGCTGTCCAGGCTGCTGGGTGAGACGCGGGCGGCGGTGCTCATCTCGATCCACCAGGGGTGCGGCACCGGCGCCCTCGCGCAGCGGGTCGGCATCTCGGCCCCCGCGGTCAGCCACCACATCGGTGTCCTGCGCGACGCCGGCCTCGTCACCAGCTCCCGGTCGGGAACGGGCGTCCGGCACACCCGCAGCCGCCTGGGCGACGCGCTGATCCGCCGCCACGCACCGCCGGCCTGACACGCAGCCGGTTTCCACACAGGTGGAAACGCCTCCGTCCGCGGGGCACGCGCGCGCCACAGTGGTCCTTTGTCGTGCGGTCGCCAAGGAGGAGTGCGATGAGTGACGACATCCGGCCATTCCGCATCGAGGTCCCCCAGGACGACGTCGACGACCTGCGCGCCCGGCTCGGCAACGCCCGCTGGCCCGACGACACACCCGGCGACGGCTGGAACCGCGGCGTTCCGCCCGACTACCTGCGCGACCTGGCACACCGCTGGCAGAGCACTTACGACTGGCGCGCGCACGAGGCCCGGCTCAACGGCTACCCGCAGTTCACCACCACGATCGACGGGCAACAGATCCATTTCCTGCACGTACGCTCGCCACGACCCGACGCGAAGCCGTTGCTGATCACCCACGGCTACCCGAGCTCGGTGGCCGAGTTCCTCGACCTGATCGACCCGCTGGTCGAGCCCGCAGCCGGCCAGGCGTTCCACGTCATCGCGCCGTCGCTGCCGGGCTACGCCTTCTCGACGCCGTTGTCCGGGCCCGGCTGGGCAATGGGCCGCACGGCCGCGGCCTGGGTCGAGCTGATGCGCCGCCTGGGCTACCAGCGCTACGGCGTGCACGGCGGTGACGTGGGCGCCGGGGTGTCGGGCCTGGTCGGCGGCCTCGACGGCGAACACGTGATCGGCGTGCACGTGGTCACCGATCCCTACACGGCCGCCTACGTCGCGACCTTCATGCCCGGAATGGCCGACCGCCTCGACGCCAACGATCCGGTCGACAAACTCATCCTGGCCCGGATGGACGCGTTCCGGCGGGAGGGGTCGGGATACCTCGCCATCCAGAGCAGCCGGCCACAGACGATCGGGTACGGTCTGGTCGACTCGCCGCTGCTGTTGCTGGCCTGGATCGCCGAGAAGGTCCGCGAGTGGACCGACCTGCCGGTCGACGAGGATCAGGTGCTGACGAACGTGTCGCTCTACTGGTTCACCCGTTCCGGCATGACCGCCGCGCACACCCTTTACGAACAGGCCCACTCCTCGGACTGGGGCGCACCCCCGTCGGTCCCACAGGCTTTCGCGGTCTTCGGCGCCGACGAGACGACCCGCAAACTGGTCCCCGCGCCGCCCGGCGCACGCTGGTCGGAGTTCCCGCGCGGGCGGCACTTCCCGGCCTTGGAAGCACCCGCCGACCTGGCCACCGACCTGAAGGAGTTCTTCGGACCGCTCACCTAGCCGCTGCGCCCAGCCAGCGCGGTGTTGAACGGGGGCCGCGCTGGCTGGGCGGCAGCGCCACGGGACACATCGACTCTCCCTCCATCGATACAGTTATCGCCGTCATTGGCAGGTGTCCACGGGGGGAACCGCCCGCGCCAGCGGCGCGGTCACACGATCGGCGACACAGATCTGGTCGGCGGCATCTGGCACATCACCATGAGGATCTGCGTGCCCGACAACCGCTGCAGCGAAATCCAGACGTATCCCAAGCCGAGCTAGGGTGCGGTTTCGGATTCCGGTGTCCACTGCCAGCCGGTGATGCGCGGGTCGTCTTCGCCGTGTTCGCGGGTGTAGTCGCGGCACGACTGGCGCACGTCGACCATTTCCTGGCGCAGCCACGCCGCCCGGGTGCCCAGGCCCGGCACCCGGTCGATCACGTCCATGACCAGGTGGAAGCGGTCGAGTTCGTTGAGCATCACCATGTCGAACGGGGTCGTGGTGGTGCCTTCCTCCTGGTAGCCGCGCACGTGCAGGTTGCGGTGGTTGGTGCGCCGGTAGGTCAGGCGGTGGATCAGCGCCGGGTAGCCGTGATACGCGAAGATGACCGGCTTGTCGGTGGTGAAGATGGCGTCGAACTGGGCGTCCGGCAGGCCGTGCGGGTGTGCGGTGTCGGGCTGCAACCGCATCAGGTCGATGACGTTGACCACTCTGATCCGGAGGTCCGGCAGGCGCTGCCGCAGTAGGTCGGCCGCCGCGATGGTCTCCAGGGTCGGCACGTCGCCCGCGCAGGCGAGCACCACGTCCGGCTCCTCGCCGTCGTCGCTGCTGGCCCAGCGCCAGATGCCCAGGCCCCGGCGGGAGTGCATGATCGCCTCTTCCATCGAGAGCCACGTCGGCGCCGGCTGCTTGCCGGCCACCACCACGTTGATGTAGTGCCGGCTGCGCAGGCAATGGTCGATTGTGGACAGCAGGGAGTTCGCGTCCGGTGGCAGGTAGACCCGGACGACCTCGGCCTTCTTGTTGACGACGTGGTCGATGAAACCCGGATCCTGGTGGGAGAAGCCGTTGTTGTCCTGCCGCCACACGTGGCTGGACAGCAGATAGTTGAGCGACGCCAATGGGCGGCGCCACGGGATGCCGCGGGTGACCTTGAGCCACTTCGCGTGTTGGTTGACCATCGAGTCGACGACGTGGATGAACGCCTCGTAGCTGGTGAACAGGCCATGCCGGCCGGTGAGCAGATAGCCCTCGAGCCACCCCTGGCACAGGTGCTCGGACAGCACCTCCATGACGCGACCGTCCGGCGAGAGGTGGTCGTCGTCGGGGTGGATGGTGGCGTCGAAGGCGCGGTCTGTGGTCTCGAACACGGCGTCGAGCCGGTTGGAGACGACCTCGTCGGGGCCGAAGAGCCGGAACGTGTCGGGGTTGGCGACGATCACGTCCCGGAGCCAGCCGCCGAGGACCCGGGTGGCCTCGCTGATCGGGCGGCCGGGGTCGGTGACCGGCACGGCGTATTTGCGGAAGTCGGGCAGGACCAGGTCGCGCAACAGCAGGCCGCCGTTGGCGTGCGGGTTGGCGCTCATCCGATGTTCGCCGTGCGGTGCGAGCGCGGTGACCTCGGCGACCGGCGTGCCGGCCGGGTCGAAGAGTTCCTCCGGGCGGTAGGAGCGCATCCACGCCTCGAGCATCGCGAGATGTTCCGGGTTCTCCCGCACGTGTGCCAGCGGCACCTGGTGTGCGCGGAACGTGCCCTCGACCGGAAGGCCGTCGACGACGCGCGGACCGGTCCAGCCCTTGGGCGTACGCAGAATGATCATGGGCATTCGGCCCGCGCGGCCGCGGCGCTGGATGTCGCGGATCCGGGCCAGGACCGTGTCCAGGGTCGCGGCCAGCAACTGGTGCACGGCCGCGGGCTCGTCGCCGGCCACCAGGAACGGCTCATACCCGTGGCCGCGCATGAGCGCCATGAGGTCGTCTTCGGGGATCCGGGCGAGCACCGTCGGGTTCGCGATCTTGTAGCCGTTGAGGTGCAGGATCGGCAGCACGGCGCCGTCCCGGGCCGGGTTCAGGAACGTGTTCGACGGCCAACTGGCCGCCAGCGGGCCGGTCTCCGCTTCACCGTCGCCGATGACGCACGCGACGACGAGGTCCGGGTTGTCGAACGCGGCGCCGTACGCGTGCATTAGCGAATATCCGAGCTCGCCGCCCTCGTGGATCGAGCCGGGCACCTCGGCCGCGACGTGGCTCGGGATGCCACCCGGAAAGCTGAACTGCCGGAACAGCCGCGCCATCCCGTCCTCGTTCTGCCCGATCGACGGATAGAGGTCGGTGTAGGTGCCCTCGAGCCAGGTGTTGGCCACGATCGCCGGCCCGCCGTGGCCGGGGCCGGTCACGTAGATCATCTTCAGGTCGTGCTGGGTGATGGCCCGGTTGAGGTGGGCGTAGAGCAGGCTCAACCCCGGGCTGGTGCCCCAGTGGCCGAGCAGCCGCGGCTTGATGTGCTCGGGCCGCAGCTGCTCGCGCAGCAGCGGGTTGCCCATCAGGTAGATCTGGCCAACGGTCAGGTAGTTCGCCGCGCGCCAGTAGGCATCGAGGCGACCGAGTTCCTGGTCGGTCAACGGCATGACGAGTGGTTACGCCGCGACCGGCGACTCGACCTCGAAGGTCAGTTGGCCGTCGCGTTCGTCGACCTTGACCTTCTGCCCCGCCGAGACCCGACCGTCGAGCAGCATCTCGGAGAGCCGGTTGTCGACCTCGCGCTGGATCGTGCGGCGCATCGGGCGCGCGCCGTACGCCGGTTCGTAGCCGTGGTCGACCAGCCAGCGGATCGCGCCCGGGCTGAACTCCACCGCGATGTTCTGGGCGTGCATCCGCCGGCGGGTCTGCTCCAGCATCAGGTCGGTGATCCGGGTGAGCTGCTCGGGCTCGAGCCGGCCGAAGATGACGATGTCGTCGATCCGGTTGATGAACTCCGGCCGCAGTTCCTCGCGCAGCCGGCGGGTGATCCGGTCGCGCAGGTCGCGCTGCGCGTTGCCGCTGCCGGCGGTCTCGAAGCCGACCGACGCCTGGTCCGCGGTGATCAGTTCGGAGCCCAGGTTGCTCGTCATGATCAGGACGGTGTTCTTGAAACTGACGGTGCGGCCCTGGCTGTCGGTCAGCCGGCCGTCGTCGAGCACCTGCAACAACAGGTTGAACACGTCCGGATGGGCCTTTTCGATCTCATCGAGCAACACGACGGCGTACGGGCGTCGGCGCACCGCCTCGGTGAGCTGACCGGCCTCCTCGTAGCCGACGTAACCGGGCGGCGCGCCGACCAGCCGGCTGACGGTGTGCCGCTCCTGGAACTCGCTCATGTCCAGCCGGATCATCCGGTCCTGGTTGCCGAACAGCGTCTCGGCCAGGGCCCGGGCCAACTCGGTCTTGCCGACCCCGGTCGGGCCGAGGAACAGGAAGCTGCCGATCGGCTGGTTGGGGTCGCCCAGCCCGGTCCGCGACCGGCGGATCGCCTGTGCGACGGCCGCGACCGCCTCGTCCTGCCCGATCAGCCGCTCGTGCAGGCGCTGCTCGAGGTTCGCGAGGCGGGCCTTCTCCTCCTCGCTGAGCTGCCGCGCCGGGATGCCGGTGGCCCGGGACACCACCTCGGCGATGTCCTCGGCCGTCACCTCGGGCACCTGGGCCTGGCTGCCGCCGCCGCGGTCCTCGAGGTGCTTGCGCAGCTCGGCCGCCTGGTCGCGCAACTCGCTGGCGCGTTCGTAGAGTTCCGCCGCGACGGCCTGGTCCTTGTCGCGGCAGATCTGCTCGATCTGCTGCTCGACGTCGCGCTCGTCCTTGGCCACCGAGCCGCTGCGCAACTGCACCCGCGCGCCCGCCTGGTCGATCAGGTCGATCGCCTTGTCCGGCAGGAACCGGTCGGCGAGGTAGCGGTCGGACAGCTCGGAAGCCGCGACCAGCGACTCGTCGGTGAACCGTACGCCATGATGGGCTTCATAGCGGTCACGCAGGCCGCGCAGGATCTCGATGGTGTCGTCGACGCTCGGCTCCGGCACCAGGATCGGCTGGAACCGCCGCTCCAGCGCGGCATCCTTCTCGATGTAACGCCGGTATTCGTCCAATGTGGTCGCACCGACGGCGTGCAGCTCGCCCCGGGACAGGGCGGGCTTGAGGATCTGGGCCGCGTCGGTCGCGCCCTCGCCGGCGCCCGCGCCGACCACCGTGTGGATCTCGTCGATGAACACCACCAGGTCGTCGGTGTGCTCGCGGGCCTCGTCCAGCAGGTTCTTCAGCCGCTCCTCGAAATCGCCGCGGTAGCGGGTGCCGGCCACCAGGCCGGTCACGTCGAGCTGCACGAGGCGCTTGCCGGTCAGCGTGCGCGGCACCTCGCCGTCGACGATCTTCTGGGCCAGGCCTTCCACGATCGCGGTCTTACCCACACCGGCTTCGCCGATCAGGACCGGATTGTTCTTGGTACGCCGGGCCAGCACCTCCACGCACTGCTCGATCTCGTCGGCCCGCCCGATCACCGGGTCGATCCGCCCCTCCCGGGCCAGCGCGGTCAGGTCCCGCCCGTACTGGTCGAGGGTCGGTGTCCCGGTAGTTGACTCCTGTTGCTGCGGCACCCTCGGTGCGGTGGCCGCGCCGGGTTGGGCCGCCGCCTGGAGCGACTCGGGGTTGATCCCGTGCATGGCGAGCAGCCGGCCGGCCTCGGTCTCCCGGTTGAGGGTCAGGGCCAGCAGGATGTGCTCCGGCCCGAGGTAGGACGAGCCGAGCCGGCGGGAGATCTGATGCGCCTGGAGCAGCACCCGCTTGGCGTTCGGGGTCAGCGCCGGCGGCCCGGGCACCGCCCCGCCCTTGCGGTCGCGCTGCTCGATCTCGCCGGCCAGGGTCGCCGGATCGGCGCCGGCCCGGGAGAGCAACTCGTTGAGCGGCGGTTTCTGGGTCATCGCCCAGAGCAGATGCTCGGTGTCGAGGTCGCCGCTGCCGAGCTGTGCGGCCTCGCCGGCCGCGGCCTGGAGCAGCTCACGGGCGTCCTGGCTCATCACCTTGCCCAGGTCGAGCCGGGCGCGTGGTTGGCCGGGGGAAAGGAACTGGGCCATGAACTCATCGAACGGGTCCCCGCCGAACGGCCCGTTTCCCCAGTATCCGGTCGACATCACCATCTCCTCCGTGTCGGCGGCGATAGGGCGGCCCGTACCCGTTCGTCCGACGGGCAAACCGGCAAGCGCGGCGTACGGGGTAAGTGGTGCGCTTGTGTCGAAAGCGCCGGATCGGGGTGTGTAGTCCGGGGCGGAGCGGGCAACCCACGACATGGCCCCCAAGGAGATGGAAGGCGACAACCGCCGTCGCCGCGAACTCGCCAGGGAAGCGCGCCGCGCCAATCGCTCACCGAGCGCGGAAGGCGTCACGCTGGGCGCCTCGAAGCAGCAGGAACACCGGCAGGAGAAACGCCGCGCGGGCCCGGTGCCGGCCGGCCGGCACAAGCCGGACGCCGGGGCCACCCGGATCCCCGAGCTGGGCGAGCCGGAGCAGGAGTGGCCGCGCCGTCCGGGTTCCGAAGATGGCAGCACCGACGCCGGCGCCGGTCCTCGGCTGCGTTATCGGGAGATGGTCGGCGAGGTGGCCCGGCTGACCGGTGACGAGTTCCGGACGGCCCGCGAGCTGACCCGCGCGGTGGTCGGTGTGACGGCCCGCTCGCTGGACGAGCCCGACGGCAAACGCCTGATCCAGACGCTCCCGGGTGAGCTGGAGGTGGCCCGCACACTGAGCGGCCCGCCGGAGCGCGACCTGACCATGTTCCTCCGCGAAGTCGGCCGCCTCCTGGAACGGCGGCCCGAAGAAATAAGGATCAAGGTCCAGGCGGTCTTCGCGGTGCTCGGCGACGCCGGCATCGACCTGCCGCTCCCGCCAGAACTGGGTTCGCTGGCGGAGCCGTTGCCGCCGGACGAGCGCACACCGTCGGGCCACCCGCTGGCGCTCGACGACGACGAGGTGTCCGTCGCGCTCCAGGACCTGCCGGACTGGTCCGGCGACCGGCACGCGATGAGCCGCACGATCGAGTTGCCGCCCGACAACCTCGACCGGGTGCTGCCGCTGATCGAGGGCCTGCGGGCCGAGACCGGCCGCTCACCACACATCTCCCGCCCGGCGGCGGGCACCGCGACGCTGACGGTCTACACGGCGGCGACGGGCACGGTGACCGAGGCCGACGTGGCTCTGGCCCACCGGGTGGATATCGCAGTCGACGACGCGGGCGCCGGCATGGCCGGCTAACTGGAGGTTGTCCATGACTAATCCGACGGTTGTCCTCGTGCACGGCGCCTGGGCCGACGCGACCGGCTTCGACCCCGAGATTCGCGCCCTGCGCGAGCGCGGGTTCCCGGTCGTCGCGTTCGCCAACCCGCTGCGCTCGCTGGACGGCGACGCGAAATACCTGGCCGAGTTCCTGAAGACGGTGCCCGGTCCGATCGTGCTCGCCGGCCACTCCTACGGCGGCAACGTCATCTCGATGGGCGCCGTGGGCAACGACCAGGTGAAGGCGCTGGTCTACTTCGACGGCTGGATGTGCGACGAGGGCGAGAGCCAGCAGCAGCTCCTGGAGAAGTTCGAGGGAAGCCTGGTCGGCCCCGCGATCCGGCCGGTGCCGTTCACGGCGCCCGACGGGAGCGACGGCGCCGACCTCTATCTCGACCTCGACTCGTTCCGCGCGGCGTTCGCCGCCGACATCGACCCGGACACGGCCGCGGTGATGGCCGCCACGCAACGGCCCTACGCCGCGGCCGCGTTCGCCGGCGTGCCGTCGGGCCCGCCGGCGTGGAAGACGCTGCCGTGCTGGTATCTGCTCGGCACCGAGGACAAGGCGGTCCCGGCGGCCCTCCAGCGGTTCATGGCCGAACGCGCCAACGCGACGATCGTGGAGGTGCCGTCGTCGCACGTCTCCTTCGCATCACATCCCGAGGCCGCGACCCAGCTCATCCTCCAGGCCGTCGAGGCAACAACTTAGAAGCCGACGACCTGCCGGATCAGGACGATGTGGATCCGGCCGGGCATTTCCTGGTGGATCTCCAGGACCTTGCCGACGCTGCTGTGCTGGCCGTAGACAGCCTGCGCGCGCACGTCCTCGAGCTTGAGGCTGTGCTGGTAGATCCGCTCGTGCGCGGCCTGGAGGGTGGGCACCAGCTTCTGCGCGCCGACCACGAAAATCACATTGGCCGCACCCCAGGCGTACGACGCGAACTGGCTCCCCGAGGCCGAGGCGATGACCAGCGTGCCGTCGTGGGTGACCGCGTGCACGCTGCCCAGGGCGTAGTCGGTCTGGTTGGCGATCAGCTTCATCTCCTGGCCCTGCGTCTGCCAGTCGAGCGCGAGCATCTTGGCCCGGGCCGAGTCGTAGGGGCCGCCGTCGTTGATCGCATCCTCGATGCCGGTCTCCTTGAGGGTCACCGAGGTGTTGGTCATCACCGACGAGCCGTGCGGGATGCGGGCCAGCACGGCCTTGCGGGCCGTGTCGAGATCGTCGACGACCTCCACGCTGAAGCCGTGCTCCTCGAGCGCGACCACGGTCGCGGCCAGCGTGGCGTCGTCGGGCAGCGTGGTGAATCGGGCGTCACTCATCAGTCTCTCTCCTAAGCGGGGTAAAGTCCGGTTGTGCCAAGCGGACTTTACCCCGGTTATCCGCCCGCCGGTAGGGTGAGGCCCGTGACCGAGCCCTTGACGTGGCGAGCGCCACAGGTCGAACGCGCCGACGCCGCCCGCAACCGGCAGCACCTGATCGCCACCGCGCGGGAGATGCTCGCCGAGGCCGGCCCGGATCGATTGACCATGGACGCGCTGGCCGAGCGCTCAGGCCTGGGCAAGGGCACCGTCTTCCGCCGCTTCGGCACCCGCGCGGGGATCTTCTGGGCGTTGCTCGACGAGGCCGAACACGGCTTCCAGGAAGAGGTGCTGGGCGGCCCGCCCCCGCTCGGCCCCGGCGCGCCGCCGCTGGACCGGTTGATCGCCTTCGGCGAGGCCCGGGTCCGTTTCCTGATGGACAACCGCGACATCGGCCGCGCCGCGCTCGACGGCCGGCAGGCCAACCCCGCTGGGCCGCAGACGTCGCTGTCGCAGGCCCACATCCGGATGCTGCTCAGCCACCTCGACCTGGGCCCGGCCGACCTGGGCCTGCTGGCCATCCAACTCACGGCGGCGCTCGACGGCCCACTGCTGCTCTACATCTCCGCGGCCGACCTCGACCACGCCACGACCGAGATCGCGGACTCACTCACCAACGGCTGGCGCGACCTCGTCCGCCGCGTCGCCCGCCCGCTGGCCGACAGGTAGTCAATCCGGGCCAGCAACGTCGGGCGCGTCGCGCCGGAGCGGGGAGGTCTTCTCGCGCGCTACATGTTCTTCTATGTGCGCACATAGAAGAACATGTAGCGCGCGAGAACACCGGCGTCAGCCCCGGTTGAGGAACGTCAGCGCGGCCGGGTCCTCGGGTGTGCTGATGGCGCCAGCGTCGATCAACGCATCGGTGATATCCCAGATGAGCTCGTGTGCGACCACCACGGTCGCGACCCGGGCGTCGTCGATCGGGAGCGCCGCTATGGCCGGGCCCGTCAGCGCCTCGGCGACCTGGTCGGCCACGCTTCCGGCGAGTCGGTCCAGCTCGCCGCCGTCGCCCACGACGGGGATCACGGGACGGCGGAGCGCGGGGGCGTCCGCGGTCGTTGCCGTCCACACCCGCACCAGCGTGCCGTCGTCGGTGCGGGTGAAGTTGGTGCCGGCGGCGGCCGGTCGCGGTGGATAGACGGCCCAGAACACGCCGTTCCACCACGGGCGGGTGGCACACAGCGCGGTGTCCGGTGTCCTTCCCGCGCGCGCCAGGCGGTCCCAGAGGAGGCCGTCTAGGGCATGACCGAAGACGATGGCGTACGCGCTGTCGGCCAGCCCAAGGTCGGCAAGCGCGGCGCACAGCCCGGCGACCGGCGCGGCGATCCCGGCGGCGAGCGACGCACCGACCGAGCGCAGCCGGGCCCGCAGCGGCGTGGTCTCGGCGCTGCCCAGCACCGGAAACGTGGTGCGCAGCAGACCGCCCTCGACGGCCAGCAGGTCGAACTCACGCAGCCTGGCGACCGCCGCCTCGGTCGGATCCAGGCCCCGCGCGCGCAGCGCCGCCCGGGAAGCCCCGCCGCCGCGGGTCGCGTGCAACAACCGGCCGTTGCTGCCCTCGGCGACCACGGCGTGCGGGGTGCTGAGCGCCTCGGGGCAGTAACAGTGCAGGCCCCAGCGCGCCAGGTCGGGCGGGTCGGCGCGCACCGCTAGGAAAGCCGGGCCAGATAGACGACGTCGGGCTCGCCGCGTTCGACCTCGGTCAGCAACGTGCGCACCGGGCCGATCGTCGTCTCCAGGCGTTTGGCGTAGTCGTCGGAGGCGGCCGCGCTCCAGACCGCCAGCACGCCGCCCGGGCGGAGGTGGGCGCCGAGCACGGCGGTGCCGGCGTCGTCGTAAAGAGCGGCGTTCTCGCCGAAGACCGTCCAGTCGGGGCCGTTGTCGACGTCGAGGCAGATCGCGTCGAAGAGATCTTCCGTCGTGGCCAGCCAGTTGCCCAGGTCGGCCGTCACCACCCGGACGCGGGGGTCGTCGAGCGCTCCCCCGCTGAACGGCGCCAGGTGGGTGCCATGCCAGGCGACCACCGACGGCTCGATCTCGACCACCACGATCTCTTCGACGGAAGCACAGCCGACCGCCTCCGCCAGGGAGTAGCCGACGCCCAGGCCGGCGATCAGCAACCGGGTGCCGGGCGAAGCGCCGTCCAGTGCGGCGCGGACGAGGAGGCGCTCGGACGAACCGCTGCGGGTGTCCATCAGGAACACGCCGTTGCTGATCAGCTCATAGTGTTCGGCGTCGCGGCGTAGGACCAGCTCGCCGCGGGGCGTTTCGACGCGTTCGACCGTCTCCATCACGCGGCTCGCAAGACGAAGTCGTGCTCGACCAGGGTGCTGCCGTCCGGCTGCATGACGAACTCCTTGATCAGGCTGGCTCGTACGCCGAAGACCGCATCACTGTCCAAGTAGGAGCCAGCGGCGTCGAACAGGTGGGTGGTCACCGGCTGGTGGCCGTCGGCCGAGACGATGACGTGGATGTGGGCCGCCCGCCAGGGGTGCCGCCCGGTGGCCCGCAGCAGCACGCCGACCGGGCCGTCGTCGGGGATGGTGTAGCTGACCGGGCGGCTGGTGCGGAAGACGAAACCGCCGGAAGGATCGGTGCGGAAGCGGCCGCGCATGTTTCCCTGCGGCTGCGAGACGTCCTGCACGTCATAGAGGCCGTTCGAGGCGCACTGCCACACGTCGAGCACGGCCCCGGCCAGCGGAGCCGAGCCGCCGCGCACCTGGCCGCGGACCAGCGTCGGCACGCCACCAGGGTCGGCCACCGCGATCGAGTCGCCCAACGCCCGCCACGGCGCGTCGGGCACGTAGAACGGGCCCAGCACGGTCGCCTCGGTGGCCGCGTCGGCCGGGTGGGCGATGGTCTCCACCAGCGACGACAGGCCGAGCGTGTCGGAGAGCAGGATGAACTCCTGCCGCCGCTCGTCGCTGAGCCGGCCGACCGCGGTGAGGAACTCGATGCCGGCCAGCCACTCGGCGGGCGTCAGGTCGACCTCGCGGGCGAAGCCGTGCAGGTGCCGGACCGCGGCCCGGAGCACCTCGCGCAACCGCGCGTCGGGTGTCGCCGCGACGCGGTCGAGCACCTGCCTGGTCAGGTCACCGGCCGGATCGCTCTGGGTCATGGCCGAAGACTAGTGACCACCCTGGACGGTCGCCAGGTTATTGCTTCGGTGCCACCGCGCTGTCGCGGACGACCAGCTCGGTGGCCAGCTCGATCCGCGGGCTCTCGATCTGCTCGCCGCGGGCCAGCCGGAGCACGGTGCGGGCGGCGAGCAGGCCCATCTCGGCCAGCGGTTGGCGCACCGTGGTCAGCGGTGGTGAGCACCAGCGCACCTCGGGCAGATCGTCGAAGCCGACCACGCTGATGTCGTCGGGCACCCGCAGCGTGCGCTGGCGGACCGCCTCGTACACCCCTAATGCCATCTGGTCGCTCGACGCGAAGATCGCGGTCGGCGGGTCGGCCAACGCCAGCAACTCGGTGCCGCCGGCGAAGCCGGCCTCGTGGTAGAAGTTGCCCGGGCGGATCAGCGTGTCGTCGACCGGGATGCCGGCCGACTCGAGCGCCGCGCGATAGCCGTCGAGGCGGGCGCGGCTGCACATGAGCTGGGGCGGGCCGGCGATGAAGCCGATCCGCCGGTGGCCCAGGCCGATCAGATATTCGGTGGCGTGCAGGCTGCCCACCCAGTTGGTGGCGCCGATGGTGGGCGACTCCTGCGGCGGCACTCCGGCCGGGTCGACGATGACCACCGGAATGTTGAGCCGGCGCAACTCGCTCTGCAGCGGCGGCTCGAGCGTCGAGGTCACGAAGATGACGCCCTCGGTCGAGCGGGTGCGGATGTTGTCGAGCCACTGCTTGGCCGACGAGGTGCGGCGGTGGATGGCCGACACCACCGTGCCGACCCCGGCGGCGTGCGCGACGTCTTCGACGCCGCGGATGATCTCCACCGCCCACGGGCTGTCGATGTCGTTGAAGACCAGGTCGACCAGCCCTGAGTTTGCACGCATGCTGGGCGGGCGGCGCCGGTAGCCGTGCTGGCTGAGCAGGTCTTCGACCCGCTTGCGGGTGTGCGGCGACACGTCGGCGCGGCCGTTGAGGACCCTCGACACGGTGGGCACCGACACGCCGGCCAGGCGTGCGATCGCCGCGATGGTCACGGTCCGTTTGTCGTCGGAGGCCGCTGGCATGGATCGCCCTTTCGTCATGGGGTCGAGCCTACGACCGTCGATCAGCCCTTCACACCGCCGGCCAGGCCGCCCACGAGCTGACGTTCGGCCACCGCGTAGAAGCCGAGCGCCGGAATCATCGAGATCACCACGTACGCCAGCACGCGCGCCGTGTCGTCGGAGTATTGCCCCTGGAAAGCTTGCACGCCCACCGGCAGCGTCCACCAGTTCTGGTCGGTGAACACGACCAGCGGCAGCATGAAGTTGTTCCAGCTGGCCACGACGGCCAGCACCGACACGGTGGCCAGGGCCGGGCGGGCCATCGGCAGCAGGATCCGCCAGAAGAAGCCGGCCGGGCTACAGCCGTCGAGCGTGGCCGCCTCCTCGACCTCGGCCGGGATCGTCCGGAAGAACTGCCGCAGGATGATGATGGTGACCGGCAGCCCGAACGCGGCCTGCGGCAGGATCACGCCGAGCGGGTTGTCGAGCAGCCCCATCGACCGCAGCAGGATGAACAGCGGCAGGATCGCCACCGCGAACGGGAACATCAGCCCGGCCGCGAACAGCGTGAACAGCGCCTCCCGGCCGCGGAACGCGAAGCGGGCGAAGACGAACGCCGCCATCGCCGACGCACCGACGACGGCCAGGGCGGTGGCCACCGCGATCAGCGTGCTGTTGGCGAGCTGCCGCCAGAACACGCCGGAGGCCAGGATGCCGGTGTAGTTGCCGACCACCCAGGGGTCGGGCAGGCCGAGCGGGTTCTCGGCGAGCTGGCCGTTGTCCTTGAAGCCGCCGAGCACGCCGAACAGCACCGGCACCACGATCAGGGCACCGATGACGATCGAGACGAGGTGCAGGATGAGTCGCCGGGCCGGGGTCGTCATCGCTGCACTCCCTTGGTGGTGATCGCACCCTCGGTGTCACGGCGCATGATGACGCGCTGGTAGAACAGTGCGAACGCGAAGCTCAGCACGAACATGATGATCGAGATGGCGCTGGCGTAGCCGACCTCGAAGCGGCGGAAGCCGTACTGGTACATGGTCACCGCCATGGTCTCCGACGAGTGGATCGGGCCGCCGCCAGTGAGCACCCAGACCATGTCGAAGAGCTGGATGGTGCCGATCACCGAGAGGAACACGCTGACCCGGATGGTCGGGCCGAGCAGCGGCAGCGTCACGTGCCGGAAGACCTGCCAGGAGCTGGCGCCGTCGGTGGTGGCCGCTTCGGTCAGCTCGCGCGGGATGTTCTGCCGGCCGGCCAGGTAGAGCACCATGTGGAAGCCGAAATACTTCCAGGAGATCACCAGGAACAGCGCGAACAGCACGGTGTCGGGGTCGGCGAAGACCGTGCCCGCGTCGGCGCCGAGCCAGCGGGCCAGGCCGTCGCCGAGGCCGCGGTTGGGCGAGAAGACCAGCGTGAAGAGCACCGCGGTGGTGACCTCGGAGAGCACGTAGGGCGCGAAGAAGATCAGCCGGTAGATGCCGCGCCCCTTGAGCGGCTGGTTGAGCAGCATGGCCAGGCCCAGCGCGACCGGGAGTTGCACGACCAGCGAGAGCCCGATCAGCACCAACGCTCGCCAGAGATCGCCACGGAAGGTCGGGTCGGCGAACGCGCGGGTGAAGTTGTCGAGACCGACGAAGTTCTCCGGCAGACCGAAACCATTCCACTTGTACGCGCTGGCGTAGCCCGCGACCAGGATCGGCGCGACGACGAGCAGCAGGAACAGCGCCAGTGCGGGCGCGATGAACACGGCGACGGTTGCCAGCCGGCCCGCTCGCGGCCGGGCCCGGCGGCCCCTGGTCTGCAGGGCCGCCGGCACTGTGGTGGTGAGCATCGCTACTGGCTCTTCGCCACCGTGGTGATGTCCTTGACGACCTGGTCGGCTTTCTTCGAGCCGGCGATCAGCTCGGCGACGCTGTCGTTGACCTGCTGGCCAACGGCCGGCGGGTAGGCCTGGTCGAGGTAGAGCTGGAACCCGGTGGCGCCGGCCAGCGTCGACGCGACCACCTTGCTGGTCTCGTCCTTGATCGAGTCGGCGGCGTCCTTGGCGGTGGGCAGCACCGCCCCGGTGGCCGCGGAGCGGCGCTGGTGATCGACGTCGAGCAGCGTCTTGAGCAGGTCCAGGGTCGCCGGCGGCGCGTTGCGGCCGACCGCGAACCCGTTGCCGCCGCCGAACGCGTCGGTGGGCTTGCCCTTGCCGCCGTCGACGGCAGGGAAGGTGAAGAAGCCGAGCTTGTCGCCGATGCCCTTCTTGCTGGTCGAGGAGCTGGCCTGCACCGAGGGTGCCCACTGGCCCATCAGCTCCATCGCCGCCCGGCCGTTGCCCATGGTCGCGGCCTGGCCGTCGGGCGAGCCGTATTCGGCGCCGAGGAAACCCTTCTGGAACGGCTGGAGGTCGACGAGCTCCTTGAGCCGCTCCCCCGCCGCGACGAACTCGGGTGTGTCGAAGTTCTTGTCGGTCGCCGCCCGCTGCAACGCTTCGAGTCCGCCGACCCGCATCGCCAGGTAGGCCCAGTAGTAGTGGCCGGGCCACTTCTCCTTGCCGGCCAACGCGATCGGCACCGTGCCGGAGCCCTTCACCTTGCTGACCACGGTGAGCAGTTCGGCCCAGGTGGTCGGTGCGGCGGTGACGCCGGCCTTGGCGAAGAGGTCCTTGTTGTACCAGAAGCCGATCATGCCGATGTCGAACGGGATGCCGTAGATCCGGTCCTCGATCGTGTAGGGCTGCATCGCGGCCGGCAGCAGCGTGCCCACCCACGGCTTGACGTCGTCGGTGATGTCCTTGACCAGGCCGGCGTCGACCTGCTGCTGCAACACGCCGCCGCCCCACGACTGGAACAGGTCCGGCGGCGAGCCGGCCTGGGTCGGGGTGGTCAGCTTGGTCTTGAACGCCTCGTTCTCCAGTGGCTGGATGGCGATCTTCACGTTGGGGTGCGCGGTCTGGTATTCCTTCGCCATCGCCGCCCAGACCGGCAGCATCGGCTCGGTGTTCTGGATGTGCCACCAGTTGATCGTCTGTGGACCGTCGGCCGTGGCCGAGCCGCCGCCGTCGTCGTCGCCGCAGGCGCTCAACAGGACCGCACCGGCGCCCAGGCCGGCCAGTCCGAGCAGCGATCTACGGGAAAGGTGCGCTGTCATGTGCCATCCCTTCGAGGAAATCCGGTTCTTCGGATGCCGACCGCGGCCGGCGGGACGTGCAGGAAACGCAGGTGCCGAAACTTTCGGATCGATGCCGATAGTTTTCCCGGTATGGCGGGCAGGTTACGACGTGCGCAACTGCGGGTCAAGGAACTGTCTAATCTCGATGTGAGCCATTACCGTGTTCGGGAGTTCGCCCATATCGGGGCGACCGGCTTCCGGAAGTCACCGGAAGCGGACCCGAAGGAGCTGCCCATGTCGACCGAGACCGCAGCCACCGCAACCGCCGCGCGGTCGATCCGGAACCCGGTCCTGCGGGGCTTCAACCCGGACCCGTCGATCCTGCGCGTGGGTGGCGACTACTACCTGGCCACCTCGACCTTCGAGTGGTACCCGGGCGTCCGCGTGCACCACTCCCGCGACCTGGTGAACTGGCGAACGCGCGGCGGCATCATCACCGATGGGCGGCTACTGGACCTGCGCGGCAGCGGCGACTCCAACGGCGTCTGGGCGCCCGACCTGAGTTACCACGACGGTCGGTTCCACCTGATCTACAGCGACGTGGCCAGCTTCGCCAGCGGCTACTGGGACCCGCAGAACTTCCACACCAGCGCGGCGTCGATCGACGGGCCCTGGTCCGACCCGGTCCTGCTGCACGGCCGCGGTTTCGACGCGTCGCTGTTCCACGACGACGACGGCAGCACCTGGCTGCTCAACCTCAGCGCCGACTGGCGACCCGGACGGGACCGGTTCGGCGGCATCGAGATCCAGCGCTACGACCTGACGGAGCGGCGACTGGTCGGCCCGGCCCGGCTCATCTTCACCGGCACCGAGGTCGGGATGACCGAGGGACCGCACCTCTACCGGCACGACGGCTACTACTGGCTGGTCACCGCCGAGGGTGGCACGAGCTGGGAGCACCAGGTCACCGTGGCGAGGTCCCGCGACCTGTTCGGGCCCTACGAGGCCGATCCCGAGGGCCCGCTGCTCACCTCGCTCGGCCACCCCGACCTGCGGTTGCAGAAGGCCGGCCACGGCAGCCTGGTGCGCACCGAAGACGGGCAGTGGTATCTGGCCCACCTCACGGCCCGCCCGGCCACCCCGCTGGGCAACTGCGTGCTGGGCCGGGAGACGGCGATCCAGCGGGTCGACTGGGCGCCCGGCGGCTGGCCGCGGATCGAGGGTGGGATCCCCGCCGAGGAGGTCGTCGCACCGGGCCTGCCGGCGCACCCGTGGCCCGCCGAGCCGGCGACCGACGAGTTCACCGGGCCGGACCTCGCGCCGTGGTGGTCGACGCTGCGCCGGCCCGCGACGCCGGACTGGGTCGACCTGACCACCCGCCCCGGGCACCTGCGGGTGCGCGGCGGCCAGTCGCCGGTCGGCCGGCAGAGCCCGAGCCTGGTCGCCCGCCGGGTCGGCGCCGAACACTGCGCGCTGTCGACCGTGGTCGAGTTCGCGCCCGGCGACCACCGGCAGCTAGCCGGGGTCACCGCCTACTACAACACCCGCAACTGGCACTACTGCTACCTGACCCGGGCCGACGACGGCCGGGTGGTGCTCGAGGTGCTGACCAGCGACCGCGGCCGGCTGCGCGGCTATCCGGAGGTCACCGTCGACGCCGGCGCCGCCACCCGGGTCGGCCTGCGCGCCGAGTTCGACGGTCCGGTGGTGCGGTTCGGCTACGACCTGGGCGCCGGCTGGCGAGAACTACCGGTAACGCTCGACGCCACCATCCTGTCCGACGAGCACGCCGCGCAGGTGGTTGACGGTGAGCCGGCCGCGTGGGGCTTCACCGGGGCGTTCATTGGGCTCTGGGTGCAGGACCTGGGTGCCGACGGGGTCCACGCCGACTTCGCCGAGGCCACCTACACGGAGGGAACTTCCGGAACTCTTTTGGATTGACGCGGGGCAATCTCGGCCGTTACGTTTCGGCAAAGTTACGGAACTCGATCCGTAACTATCGGCGTCGCTCGCGATAGGAGCGCACATGAAGCTGAAACGATGGCTGGCCGCCAGCGCGGTCGTGCTCGCGACCGCCGCCGTCGCGGGCACACCCGCGACGGCGAGCCACCCGGTCGACCCGGCCCAGCAGAGCCTGCGCACGCTGGGCCTGCGACATGACCTCTACATCGGCACGGCGGTCGACATGGCCGCCCTGGCCGACACCGCCGACCCGCTCTACCGGGCGACGGTGTCCAAGGAGTTCTCCACCGTCACGGCGGAGAACGTGATGAAGTGGGAGTCCCTCGAACCGACCCGCGGCACCTACAACTGGGGCCCGGCCGACGAGTTGATCGCGTTCGCCAAGCGCAACAACCAGCGCGTCCGCGGCCACGTGCTGGTCTGGCAGAACCAGTTGCCGGCCTGGCTGACCACGGGCGTCAACGACGGCACGATCAGCACCACGGAACTGCGCGACATCCTGCGCAACCACATCGCCACCGTGGTCAAGCATTTCAAGGGCAAGATCTGGCAGTGGGACGTGGTCAACGAGGCCGTCAGCGACCCGTGGGACACCCCGTCGACCCTGCACTACAAGGGTTTCTGGGCCGAGCACCTCGGCCCGGGCTACATCGCCGACGCGTTCCGCTGGGCCCGCGCCGCCGACCCCAACGCGCTGCTGTTCTACAACGACTACAACATCGAGGCGTTCGGCTCGGGCAACCCGGCCGACGACAAGACCCAGTTCGTCTTCGACATGGCCAAGGCGCTGCTGCGCGACCGGGTGCCGATCGACGGCATCGGCAGCCAGGGCCACCTGGGCACGCAATACGGCAACTACGACACCCTCCAGGTCGCCGCGGCGCTCAAGCGCTTCGCCGGGCTGGGCCTGGCCACCGCGTTCACCGAGGTCGACGTGCGCAGCCAGATGACGGCGGGCGTGCTGGCCGGCGACTCCAACGAGATCAACCCCCGGTTGCAGGCATCGGCGGGCAACTACAGCGTGCTGCTGCGGGCCTGCCTCGCCGACCGGCACTGCCTCTCGTTCACCGTCTGGGGCTTCACCGACAAGCACTCCTGGGTGCCCACCTGGTTCACCGACCCGCCGGAGGGGCTCGCCACCATCTACGACGAGAACTACCAGCCCAAGCGGGCCTACCAGGAGATGAAGGCCGACCTCATCTACAGTGGACCGCCTTACGTGCTGCCCCGCGTCCCGCAGAAGCCGCGGCGATGAGACGGGTGTTGGTCGCCGTGCTCGGCGCGCTGGCGCTGGTGCTCGGCGCGGCCGGCACCGCGGGCGCCCACGGGAGGGTCAGCGCCGACATCGTCGACACGGCCAGCGGCCGCGGCAACGTGGTCAGCTTCACCTTCGACGACGGCCCGAACCCGCCGGACACGTTGCGGCTGCTCGATGTGCTGCGCCGGCACCACGTCAAAGCGGTGTTCTGCCTCTGGGGCGACCACGTGGTCGAGCATCCCGAGGTGGTGCGGGCGATCGTGCGGGCCGGCCACACGCTGTGCAACCACAGCATGCATCACGACGACCTGAGCACCTGGACGCCGGAGCAGATCGCGGCCGACCTGCGCGAGACCAGCGCCGCGATCCGGCGTGCGGTGCCACACGCCCGCATCCCCTACTTCCGCGCGCCGTTCGGAGCGTGGGGAGCGAGTGCGGACGTGGCGGCATCGCTCGGAATGCGCCCGCTGGGCTGGCGCTACGACATCACCGACTGGGAACCGCCGGGCACCGATGTGCTGGTCCAACGCCTCCTGGACCGGCTCACACCCGGCGCGGTCGTCCTGATGCACGACGGCGGCGGCAACCGGAGCCAGACCGTCGACGCCGTCGACCGGGTGATTCCCGTGCTGCGCGCACAGCGCTGGCGGTTCACGCTGCCGGAAGGCTGCTGAACCGCGGTGAGAAGGCGGAAGGGGCCCTATCGGCCAGGGCCCCTTCCGCCCACCGCCGGGTAGACCCGGTGCGCGTTCTCGGTGGTCCGCCGGGCCAGGTCGGCGCCAGCGACTTCGCGGAACAGCGCGGCGCCGAGGAGATGCAGTTCTGGCAGCGCGAAGCCGTCGGAGGAGTAGAGGAACTTGCCGTAGGGGCACAGCTCGAGCGCCTCGGCGAGGACGGCCGCCGCCCGTGCGCCGACGTTGTGGGTCGCCAGCCCGAGATCCATGTGGACGGTTGGGAACACCTGCGCGAGATAGCCCGCATG
This sequence comes from Asanoa ferruginea, assembly GCF_003387075.1. NCBI lineage: Bacteria > Bacillati > Actinomycetota > Actinomycetes > Micromonosporales > Micromonosporaceae > Asanoa > Asanoa ferruginea. The sequence continues at coordinate 5,622,997 of NZ_QUMQ01000001.1, read as the reverse complement.
CCGCTGGAACGGATAGCAGTGCAACAGCAGCACGGGTACGCCGGTCGCCTCCGCGGCCCGCAGCCACGGTGCCAGCAGCAGCGGGTCACAGGTGCGCAGGTCGACGTCGCGGTCACCGAGTCCGGTGTGGAATTGCAGCGGCAGTCCGGTGTCCAGCGCCGCGAAGGCCAGGAACCGGTGCAGCGTCTCGTCGGCGAGCCGCCCGCCACCAGCGGCCAACCAACGACCGGCCGCCGCCACCACCTCCGCGTCCGACGGCCGTTCCGGGCCCAATCCGAGGCCGACCCGGTAGGCGGCGACCGACTTGAACGCCGTCGTGCCCGGGCGGCCGGCCGCCTCGGCCAACGCGGCCCGCAGCGCGGCCGCGAAGCTGGCGGCGGACCCCCCGGCCGTCGCCAGCTCCTCGGCCACCGCCTCCAGCCGGACCACCTCGTAGGCGGCCGCGCCGGCCGCCTCGCCCAGCTCGGCCGGCGAGGTCAGCGGCTCGGGCGTGTAGCCGGTGTCGACCAGCATCGCCGCGAGCCCGGCCGCGTGCAGCAACCGCCGGCCGACCGCGGCGTGCCCGAGCTCGACGCGCCGCTCCAGGTAGGCCTCCGGCGTGGCGGTCGGTGCCAGGTCGAGCAGCGGGAAGCAGAGCCGCCGCAGCGCGTCGCCGAGCGACGAGTCGAACAGCGTCGTTCCGGGCGCGGGCCGGTCGGCCTCGGTGAGCCGGGCCTCGAACCCCGCGCGATCCAGATCGCGTCGCACGACGCCGTGGCAATGGTGGTCGACCAGCAGCTCCACCGACCCAACCTAGTCGCGCGGTGGGATGTTGTGGTTGATGCGGAAGAGATTGCCCGGGTCGTACGCTGCCTTGATGCGCGCCAGGCGGGCATAGGTCGCCGGGTCGTAAGCCTGCTCGACCGCTTCGGGCGTGGTGTCGTAGGCGGTCAGGAAGTTGACCTGCTTGCGGCCGGTGACCCACGGAGCGAGGGTGTCGACGACCTGGCTCAGGGCCGGCCAGAACGCGGCTTCCATGCCCGGCGCGCCGACGGTGGCGGCGAAGAGCTGGAACGGCGCGTCGCGGTTGTCGACGGCGTTGGGCGTCCGCGGCTCACGCGCGAGCGCGCCGCCGAGCTGACGGACTTCGATCATCACGAGCGGCGTGTCGATCCCGGGCCCGACCGCGGCGACGAGCGCGTCGGCGGCCTTCTCGGGAAAGTCGGACAGCAGGCAGCCGACCTCGTACGCCGGCACCGGGTCCACCGGGTCCGCGTGGATCGAGGCCACCGCGCTGTAGGGCATCTCCACCACCGAGTCGATCAGCGGGGGCGCCGCCGCCCGCAGGTCGGCCACGAGTCGCTCGCCGTCGGTCGCGGAGCCGAGGTAGGCCACCCGCACGTGCACCGCGAAGCGACCCCGCAACGGCATCGGCACGAACGGCAACGGCGGCAGCCGGAGGAACGCGAAGGAGACGGTGAGCTCGTCGGGGGCATCGGCAGCCAGCTTCCGGTAGGCGTTCAGGACCGGACCCACGTGCCCGCCGCCATAGAACAGCCCGCCGCCGTAGAGGCGGGTCACCGGGAACAGGTCGATCGTCAGCGAGGTGATGACGCCGAAGTTGCCCTTGCCGCCGCGGATGGCCCAGAAGAGGTCGGGCTCGGTCTGCGCGTCGATCGTGCGCAGCTCGCCGTCGGCGGTGACGATCTCGGCGGACCGGACATGGTCGGCCGCGTAACCGTGCGCCCGGCCGAGCACCGGGCTCAGGCCGCCGCCCAGCGTGAAGCCGACCACGCCGACGTTCGGCGAGGAGCCCGTGAGCGGCGCGAGTCCCTCCGCCGCCGCGGCGTCGACCAGGCTCTGCATCTCGACGGCCGGGCCGACCGTCGCCCTGCGCCGGTCGGCGTCGATGACGACGGTGTCCATCCGCCGCAGGTTGATCAGGACGGCGCCGTCGGCGGGCAGCACGGCCCCGTGCCCGGTCGCGACGACGGCCGTGGCCAGGTTGTGCGCGTGCGCGAACCGGACGGCGGCCTGGATGTCGGCGACACAGGCGGCACCGACCACGACGGCCGGGCGGTGCGTGTGCGCCAGGTTCCAGGTCGCGGTGTCCTCGGCGTAGCGCTCGTCGCCGGGCACCGCGACGGTGCCGACGAACTTCGTGGCCGTCGCCGAGGAGGGCAGTGTCACCAAGGGCGCCCAACGGGTCCGGGTGGCGCAGTCGGCGGTGTCGGCCACGATCCAGAAGCTGGAGCGGGAGTTGGGGGCACCGCTGTTCTCGCGGGAGGCCGCCGGAGTCGCGCTGACCGACGCGGGCACCGCCCTGCTGCCCGAGGCGCGGGCACTGCTGAGCGCCGAACGGCGGGCCCGGGACACGGTCGACCAGGTCCGTGGCGGCCTGCGGGGCACGATCCGGATCGGCACGCTGCACTCGATCGGCGCGCGGCCGGCCTCGCGGGGAATGCTGGTCATCGACCTGGCGGAGATCCTGGGCCGGTTCCACGTCACGCACCCGCTGGTCTCGTTCCAGATGCGCAGTTCCGCGCAGGGCTCGGCCGGGCATCTGGCCGCCGTCGCCGCCGGAGACCTCGACCTCGCTCTGGTCGCCGCGGTCGACCACCCGCCTGGCGTACGCATGCATCCGCTGGGCGCGGTGCGCTGGTCGTTCGTCTGCTCCCGGCGGCACCGGCTCGCCGACGCGTCCACGGTGCGGCTCGAAGACCTGGCCGACGAGACCTTCATCGACTCGCCGCCCGGCTGGGGCAACCGCGCCATGACCGACCGTGCTTTCGCCGGCGCGGGCATCGTGCGCAGTGTCCCGTTCGAGGCGGCCGATCAGGACACGAGCCTTGGTCTCGTACGCAACGGCCTTGGTGTGGCGTTGCTGCCCCGGGTCGGCAGCGAGCACGAGGACGTCGCGATCATCGACGTCGAGGACGCCGACCTGGACCTGCCGATCGCGGTCGCGACGCCCACCGACCGCCAACCGTCGGCGGCCACGTCCGCCTTGCTGGCCAGCATCCTGAAGGCCGCGGGCCGGCGCCCGCCAGCGCGCCGTGGCAATGGTGGTCCAGCGGCGGCTCGACCGTCCTAACCTAGGTCGGTGGACGCCAGCGAACGGGACCGCCGGGCCGCCGACGCTCGGTTGGCGGCCGACCGGCTCGCCGCCGAGGGCGTCGAGGGTGTGGCGCTGACCTGGGTCGACACCAGCGGCATCACCCGGGTCAAGGCGGTGCCGCTGGCCCGGCTGCCACACGCGGCCGCGTGGGGCGCGGGCGCCGCGGCGGTCTTCGACGCGTTCCTGGTCGACGACGGCTCGGTGCGCGGCCGCTACGCCGGCGGCCCGGTCGGTGACCTGCGGCTGCACCCCGACCTCAGCCGGCTGGTGCCGCTCGCGGCGACGCCCGGCTGGGCCTGGGCACCGGGTGACCGCTTCGACCAGGCCGGCGAGCCGCATCCGTTGGACGCGCGCTGGCTGCTGCGGCGCGAGCTCGACCGGCTCGGCGGCCTCACCGTGCGGGCCGGGTTCGAGGTCGAGTGGTGCGTCTCCCGCGGGCCGGGCGACGAGTTCGTGCCCGCGACCACCGGTCCGGCGTACGGGATGATCCGGCTCGTCGAGCTCGCGCCCTATCTGCGTGCGGTGCTCGCGGCGCTGGCCGCCCAGGGCGTGGTGGTCGAACAGATCCATCCGGAGTACGCCGCCGGCCAGTTCGAGGTGGCCGTGGCGCCGGACGACCCGCTCGGTGCCGCCGACACGGTGGTGCTCGTGCAGGAGACGGTGCGGGCGGTCAGCGTCGCGCACGGCCTGCGGGCCACGTTCGCGCCGAAGGTGGTCGCGGGCCAGGTGGGCAACGGTCGGCATGTGCACCTGAGTGTGCTGCGCGACGGGGTGAGCGCGATGGCCGGCGGGACAGGGCCGTTCGGCCTCGACCGCGACGGCGAGGCGTTCGCCGCCGGGATCCTGGCCCGGCTGCCGGCGCTGCTGGCGATCGGTGCCCCCTCGGTCGCGTCCTACCTGCGGCTGGTGCCGTCGCAATGGGCCGGCGCGTACGCCTGCTGGGGTCTGGAAAATCGGGAGGCCGCGCTGCGGCTGGTTGCCAGCGAGTCGGCGAACATCGAGGTCAAGTGCGTCGACGCGGCCGCCAATCCCTATCTGCTGCTGGCCGGCCTGCTCGCCGCGGGCCGGGCCGGTGTCGTGGCCGGCGCCCGCCTGCCGGAACCGGTGCCCGACGATCCCGAGGCGCTGACGCCCGGCGAGCGCGCGGCCCGCGGCATCGTCCGGCTGCCGCCGTCACTGTCGGCCGCGGTGGCGGAGTTCGAGGCCGACGAGGTGCTCGCCGAGGCGCTCGGCCCGGCGGTGGTCGACACGGTGACGGCGGTCCGGCGGGGCGAGATCGCGCTGTTCGACGGCGCCGGCGACGAGGCGGTGGTGGCCGCGACCCGCTGGCGCTACTGACCGGCGACGCCGTGCAGCAGCAGCCCGATCAGCCGGGTCGCCAGCGCCCGTTCGCGCTCCTCCCCCGCGATCAGCGTGATCCCACCCAGGGCCAGCAGCACGTCGTTGGGGTCGACGCCGGGCCGCGCGGCGCCCCCGTCGAGCAGCGTCGCGATCGCGGTCCGGAGCAGCTCGCGGGTGTGCAGCCGGTCCTCGTCGGCACGGAGCACGCCGACCATCGCCCGCTTCGTGGCCATGAAGTCGACGAACCGCTCCATCCAGGTGGCCAGCGCGTCGACCGGTGGCAGCTCGGCGAGAAGGTCGGGCGCGGCGGCGCAGAGGCGGGCCACCTCGTTGTGGTAGACCGCGTCGACCAGGACCTCCCGGGTCGGGAAGCGGCGGTAGAGCGTGCCGATCCCGACGCCGGCCTCGGCCGCGATCGCCTTCAGCGAGGCACCGGTGCCCTCCCGGGCGAACGCGGCCGCCGCGACCTCGAGCAGCCGGTCGTGGTTGGCGCGCGCGTCGGCGCGCAGCGGTCGGGACACAGTTTGCGCTCCTCGGTGACGCGGGCCACTGGCTAACCGGAGTCGGGTCCGCTTAGTGTAGGCGGAGCCGGGTCCGTTTAGAGCGTAACCCGCCAGGAGGAGGAACCATGATCACCACTCCGTTCGGCGCCACCTCGACCGCCGCTGACGTGCTGGCCGGCGTCGACCTGCGCGGCCGCCGCGCCGTCGTCACCGGCGGCTCGTCGGGCATCGGCGTCGAGACCGTCCGCGCGCTGGCCGGCGCCGGTGCGCAGGTCACCCTGGCCGTGCGCGACGTGGCCGCCGGGCAACGGGTCGCCGGCGAACTCGGGCACCCGAACCTGGCGGTCGCGCCGCTCGACCTGGCCGACCTCGCGTCCGTCGCGGCGTTCGTCGCGGGCTGGTCCGGGCCGCTGCACATCCTGGTCGACAACGCCGGCATCATGGCCACCCCGCTGCTGCGCACCACCCGCGGCTACGAGTTGCAGTTGGCCACGAATCACCTCGGCCACTTCGCCCTCGCCACCGGACTGCACCGGGCGCTGGCCGCGGCCGGCGACGCCCGGATCGTCTCGGTCAGCTCGGTCGGACACGTCAACGCCGGCGTCGACTTCGACGACCTCCAGTTCGACCGGCGGCCCTACGACAAATGGGTGGCCTACGGCCAGTCGAAGACGGCCAACGTGCTGCTCGCGGTCGAGGCGGCCAAGCGCTGGGCGGCCGACGGGATCACCGCGAACGCGCTCAACCCCGGCCGGATCACCACCACCAACCTGGGCCGGCACATCGGTGACATCGGCAGCGCGCCGGCGTCGTTCGACCCGGCCAGCACCGATGTGTCCTGGAAGGACACCGCACAGGGTGCCGCGACCTCGGTCCTGCTGGCCGGGTCGCCGCTGGTCGCGGGCGTGACGGGACGCTACTTCGAAGACTGCCAGGAGGCGGGGCCGCACCGGCCCGGCGTGCGGCGCGGAGTGGCCGGCTACGCCCTCGACCAGGAAGCGGCGGCCCGGCTCTGGCGGGTGTCGGCCGACCTGACGGCGTAGAGCGGGGCCGGGCTGCTGTCCCACATCGGCATGGTCCAGATCAGGCCGGCGGCCCGGGCGGCCTTGCGCACCTCGTCGAGAAAAAGCGTGACCCGGCCGGCGATCCGGTCGAGGTCGGCCGGACCGAGCAGCGGCACCGCGCCGCCGCGGGTGGTGGCCAGCACACACGGGCGGCTGGTCAGCGCGAGGGTGTGGATCGGCTCGGGCGCCCGGTCGAGATCGGTCAGCACGACCGGGACGATCAGCTCGCCGGCCATCGCCGACCACTCGGGGTTGGCCCGCAGGCCGCGATGCGTCAGCGCGCGCAACCCGCATCCGTCACCCAGCATCCGGGCCGCGAGATGACGGGCGGTCGCGTCGAACCGGTAGACGCCGGTGAGCTGGCGGATCCGTACCGGTGTCGCCTCTTCCATGATCTTCCCCTTCGGGACCGTTCACGGTGGACGGTGCGTGATGCGGCGGAGGCCGGGCACCGGGGAGGAGTTCCGGTGCCCGGCCGTGCCGCAGTGGTGCTGCCTACGGTGTTGCTACTAGCGGGTGACGATGACCCGGACCGAGTCCATCGCCGGGATCTGGTTGGCGCGCGCCATCATCGGGATGCGGTGCGAGCCGTCACCGGCCCAGGCCGCGCACTGCGCGACGCCGGGTGCCGACAGGCCAGGAGTGATCGTCACGGTCACGGTGTCGGGCGTCTTGCCACCCTTGCCGTCTTCGACCGCCTTGAAGAAGGCCGGAACCGGTGCCGACTCCTGGGCGTTGCGGCCGCTGAGCAGCCGGCAGGCGACGTGGAAGTGGCCGCGGACGATGCCTTCCTCGGTCAGGAAGGAGCTCTCCAGGTAGTAGCCGCCGGCCGCCGCGCCGAGGAACCGGTCACGGACGATGTTGCGGGTGCTCACCTGGATGTCGAAGGCCGTGTTCATCCGGACCCGGGCGGGTGCCCGGCTGATCAGCAGCTCGGGGTTGTTGCCCTCGGAGCCGACCTCGCCCATCTGGGTCTCGACGCACTTGGGGCCGCCCTGGAAACCGTCGTGGATCGGCAGGTCGCTGCCCTCGCAGGTGCGGCCGAGCGGCACGAGCGGCGCGGCGGGCGGAGCGGTGGTCGGCGTCGTGCCGGGGCTGCTGGTGCTGCCACCGTTGCCGGTGCCGGTGCCGCTGCTGGTGCCGGTGCTCGGGGTGCTGCCACTGCCGCCGTTGCTGCCGCCGTTGTTGCCGCCGCTGCCCGCCGTCGGGGTGCTGGTGGCCGGCCGGCAGCGTCCGCTGCGCCGCTGGTCCGCCGCGGCCTTGGCCTGGGCGTCTGCCTTCGCCTTCTCGTTCGCGGCGACCTTGGCGACCCCGGCGGCCTTCTCGTCGGCCGCCTTCTCCTCATCGGTGGTGGCCGTGGCCGTGTCGGCGTCGGGCACCTCGGTGTCGGTGGCGTCGGCGGCGGTCCCGTCACCGGCAGCGCCGGCGACCTCGCCCTGCGGCGCGTCGGCCGGGGGCTTGGCGGCCGGGTCAGACTCGCCGGCGTGGTCGTGGGCACCGGAGGCCGAGGCCGCCGGGGGACACACCGGGAGGCTGTTGTTGTTGCGACCCCGCCAACTGCCCGCGAGAGACACCTGGGTGACCGCCACGAGGCCGGCGAACACCGCCAGCGTCGCGAACACGGCGATGAACCGCCGGTTCTTGCGGGGGGCCTGCCTGCTTCTGGTCATTGCGTGACACCTTCCATGTGGACACACACCGGTGCGGTTTGTTATCGGGGACGGACTACGCGAATCGTGGTGAAGCCGCCGGCGATGACGGCCAGGCCGAGCACGACCCAGACCACCATCGGGTTGACGCCGCTCTTGATGTAGCCGGCGGGAGCGGCGACACCACCGGCCGGTTCGGGTGGCAGCGCGAGGTGCTGCCAGTCGACCAGGTCGGTGCTTTCGAGCAGGGTGAGGTGCGTGCTGACGAACTGGTTGGACTGCGACGCCAGTTCGCGCACGACGTCGTTGCGGGTGCCGGCACGTACGTCGGCGATGACCGAGAAGACCTTGCCGTGCGCGGCGCGCAGCCGGTCGACGAAGATCCGGTCGAACTGGGCGCCGGAGGCGTCCTTCATCTCACCCAGCCAGTACTGCTGGTCGGCGTTGGGCTCGTCGGGCACCTGGATGCCGAGCTTGGCGGCCGCGTTGCGGTCGAGTTGGTCGAGCACCGCGTGCTGTTCGGAGATCATCTTGCCGATCTCGCGGACCCGCGGGCTGGCACCTTTCTTTACCGCCATGTCGCCGGCTGGCTGCTCCCAGAGGCCGGCGAGCCGGACCTTGACGACGAGGTCGATGTCGGCGGGGCCGAGTGGGCCGTATTTCCCGTCTTTGGAAACGGCGACGTCCGGCGGCACCGGGATCGGCAGCGGCGGTGCCGGCGCCGCATACAGCGACGAGGTCTTCATGACGTCGCTCATCACCGTCATGGCCGCCATGTGCTCGTCGAAGGTCATGCCGGCCATGTTGTGGCCGTCGTGACCGCTGTCGCCGCCGCCCGCCAGGGGCGCCGCGGCACGGTAGTGGCCGTTGGCGAACGCGGCGGACGCCGGCACCAGCGTCACCAACGACGCCACGGCCAGCACTCGCAGCCCAACTCCGACCAGCTGCCGGACCTTCACTCGTCACTCCCTCGGGTCGGCGGCCGTAGCCGCGCCTCGACACGAGGAAGACAATAAACACATGTCAATTAGAGAAGGCTTAAGTGAAGGAAGCCTTAGGCCGCGCCTAAAGCGAATTTATAGTTCGTCCACCGACTGTCCGGTGACCGTTCCACAGCGTGTTGGCCACGGAAAACTACCCCCGAAACGCGCCGCCGCACCAGATTGACAATTCGACGTCCCGCACCATACTTGCGTTGTCCCCACTTCCCGCCACGAACAACGGAGGATCGGCCGTGCGCAATGCGCAGCAGAGCGTCCACCTCGTCGCGGCCACGGTCGGGTTCCTGTCGCTCTTCCTGCTCTGGCTCGCGGTCCTCTGGGGACTGATGCTCCGCAACGGTTGGGCGCAGAGCCGGATCAAGCACGCAACGGTCTACGGCATCCATCAGACGATCGCGCTGCTCGGCGTCATGCTCGGCGTGGTGCACGGTTTCACCCAGCTCGCCGGCCCGATGGGCACGGTCAAGCTGGTCGACGTGGTGGTGCCGTTCACGAACCCTTACGACCCGATCGGCATCGGCGTCGGCGTGATCGCGATGGAACTCTTCGTCGCCTGCACCCTCTCGGTGTTGATCCAGAAGAAGCTCGGCTACACCCGCTGGCGGGCGCTGCACGCGTTCAACTACGTGGCCTACATGTTCCTGGTCGGCCACGTGCTGCTGTCCGGGTCCGACATGGCCGCGGGCGTCCGCTGGGGTGCGGTGCTCGGCTCTTTCGTGATCACCGTGCTGCTCTGGCTGACCACGACCCAGTGGTATCTGAACTGGCGCCAGGAGCGCACCAACCGGCGCAACGACCGGGTCGGTGTCGGCGACGAGTTGCTGGTCAACGTCGACGGCAACCGGTGCGCGCGGTTCGGGTTCTGTGAGCACGAGGCGCCCAAGGTGTTCGCCCTGCGCGGCGACGGCCGCCTGGCCTACAAGGCCACGGTGCCGCCAGACCTGGCCAACGACGTGATCAGAGCCGTGGAGGTGTGTCCGGCGCGGGCGATCCAGCTGCACCGCACCGCGACCACGGTGGTAACGCAGAAGAAAGAAGAGCCGGCCGAGCAGCCTTTGACCGGCCCCACACGGATTCCGGCGGGCTCGGGCGCCGGTCCACGTCGACGTAGCAGGGGAGACCGATGACGCGGCGGTTCAGGCGCGCTGACTACGGCCGGATTCTGATCGTCGGAACGGGACGCGCAGGCGTCGCGGCGGCCGAAGAGTTGCGGCGCCAGGGCTTTCCGGGCGATATCGCGATGCTGGGTGCGGAGAAGGAAGGCCCCTACGACCGTCCGTCGTGCTCCAAGGGCATCCTGACCGGCCACAAGCGCCCGCAGGACACGCGCATGCCGTTCCACGACGAGGACCTGACGTGGTATCTGGGCCGGCGCGCGGTGGACCTCGACCCCGAGGCACACCGGGTGGAGACCGACACCGGCGAGTCCTTCGCGTACGACGGCCTGGTCATCGCCACCGGCTCGTCGCCGAGCATGCCCAAGTGGGCCGCCGACCCGGGCGTCCACATGCTGCACAACCTCGAGCACGCCTGGACCCTGCGGCGCTCGTTGCGCGACGCCGAACGGGTGATCATCGTCGGTGGCGGCATCACCGGCAGCGAGGTCGCCAGCGCGGTGCGTTCGATGGCCCGCGACTGTGTGGTCATCGACTCCAAGCCGCAGGTGATGGTCCGGGCGCTGGGCGAAGAGGTCGGCAACTACGTCACCGACGTGATGCGCGACGAGGGCGTCGACTTCCGGCTCGGGCACCGGGTGCGCTCCGCCAACCGGTTCCGCCAGGGCTGGGTCGTGCAACTCGACGACGGTGAGAACCTCACCGGCGACGTGGTGGTCGCGACCACCGGCGGCCGGCCCGACACGGCCTGGCTGGAGAGCACCGGCCTCGACCTGTCCAACGGCGTGGCCTGCGACGAGAGCCTGCGGGTGATCGGCCTCGACGACGTGGTGGCCTGTGGCGCCGTGGCGAGCTGGCCCAACCTGCGCTACGGTCCGCAGCCGCGCAAGGCCGAGCACTGGATCAGCTCGCTCGAGCAGGGCCGGGGCGCGGCGCGCACGCTGCTCGCCGAAGACGGCGACGCCGGCCCGGTGACGGTCATCCCGCGCTTCTGGACCGAGCAGTGGGGCCTACGCATCCAGGTCTGCGGCGAGCTCGTGCCCGACGGCGAGGTCGCGATCAGCGAGATGAAGCGGCACCGGCGTGACACCGCCCGGGCCGGCGTGGTGGTCGGTTACCACCGCGACGACCGGCTGGTCGGCCTCGTGTCGGTCAACGCGGCGCACGCGTTCACGTCGCTGGCCCGCGCGATGATCGCCACCCCGCTGCCGCCCATGCAGGCCGTTCCGCTGCCGCTGCACACCGAGAAGCCGCAGCGCGAAGAGGTCGCCGAGCCCGCTCGCCGCCGCCTCGCCTCAGTGGCCTGACGCATTAGTTAAGGTAAAAATAAGCAAAGATAAAGGTCGGCCGGAGCGATTCGCTCCGGCCGATCTCTTATTTGCGTCAGTGGTGTCCGTGGTGGTAATAGTCGGCGCGCCGCCAGAGCATCGCCGCGAGCATTGTCACGAACATCAGCACGTGCCCGCCCAGCATCAAACCGTGGCCGGAAAGCGCACCGAAAGAATACGGAACGAGAAGGACCAGGAACGGTGGGTACATGGCGGCGACCATCTCGGCGATCCGCGGCCAGGAGTGCCGGCGGATGGCCATCCAGACCGTCATGCCGATCGACATGTTGGTCGCCATGACGAGGGTGTCGGCGACCGGGTGGTCGGCCAGGCCGGGCAGCGCCATCGACCAGAGCGGTGCGAGGGCGAACATGCCGACCAGCATCGAGACGACCATCTCGACGTAGTGCGCGGCGAAGCGGAGGTGGCCCTTGAGATTGGCCCTGCGGGCCTGCGCGGTGGTGGTCATGGCGTTGATCGTGCCGACGTGACCGGGCCCGGCGCAGGTGCCGAAGGTCATGGTGCGGGTCATGACCCCTAGAGCAGGCCGAGGGTACGGGCACGCAGGGCGGCCTGGGTGCGGTCGCGGGCGCCGAGCTTGCCGAGCACGTTGGTCACGTGGTTCTTGACCGTGCCCTCGGCCAGGAACAGCACCGCGGCGATCTCCCGGTTGCTGTGGCCCTCGGCGAGCAGCCGGACCACCTCGAGTTCCCGTTCGGACAGTGGCGCGACCAGCGGTTGGTGTTGCTCCTCGCCGGGCATCGCCGCGATCCGGGCCACCACCTTGGCCGCCACCGACGGCTGGAGCACCGTCTCACCGCGCGCGGCCGCCAGCACCGCTTCCGCGAGCCGGGCCGACGAGACGTCTTTGAGCAGGTAACCGACCGCGCCCGCGCGCAACGCCGCGAACACGTCGGCGTCGTCGTCGAACGTGGTCAGCGCGATCACCCGGACGGCCGGGTGCTCGGCGCGCAGTCGGCGGGTCGCGGCGATGCCGTCGAGCACCGGCATCCGCAGGTCCATCAGCACCACGTCGGGGCGCAGGTCGGCGGTCCGGTCGAGCGCCTGGGCGCCGTCGCCGGCCTCGCCGACCACCTCGATGTCGGCGTGCACGCCGAGCAGCATCGCCAGCGCCTCGCGGAACAGCGCCTGGTCGTCGACGAGCAGCACCCGCACGGTCATCCGGGCACCTCGACCCGCAGCGTGGAACCCGTGCCGGGCACCGATTCCAGCGTCATCCGGCCGCCGACGTGCGCGGCGCGCTCGCGTACCCCCAGAAGCCCGTAGCCGCCGTCGCCCTCCCCCGCGGTGCCGGCGCCGTCGTCGCGGACCTCGAGCCGCACGGCGGCCGGCTGCGAATAGTCGAGCAGTAGCTCGGCGCGGCTGGCCCGGGCGTGCTTGCGCACGTTGGTGAGCCCCTCCTGTGCGGCCCGGAACAGCGACTCCTCCGCGTCGGCGAGCAGCGCGCGGACCGCGCCGGTGACACCGACCTGCGTCGGCACGCCGGCCGCCGACGTCTCCGCCGCGAGGGCCCGCAGCGCCTCGGGCAGCGGCACGGCCGGCTGGGGTTCGCGCAGCGCACCCACCGAGCGGCGCACCTCGCGCAGCGCCTCCTCGGCCTGGTCCTGTGCCTTGGCGAGCACCTCGTCGGCGCGGTCGGGTTGGCTGGCCAGCACCGCACGGGCGGCCTTGATCTGCATCTGCACCACGGTCAGCGAGTGCCCGAGGCCGTCGTGGATGTCGCGGGCGACCCGGTTGCGTTCCTGGGCGGCGGCGAGGCGTTCGACCTGTAGCGCGTACTCCCGCAGCTTTGCTCGTGCCGTCTGCTCCCGGACCAGCAGTTTGGTCAGCACCGCGGCGAAGACGGCGGCGGCGAGCAGGCCCAGGCCCTCGCGCAGGCCCTCGGCGAAGGCCATCCCGGCGTGGAAGAACGGCACCAGCGCGACCACGACGACCACCGCGGGCAGCGGCAATAGCAGCGTGGTCTCGCTGACCAGCACGACCAGCAGCAGGGTGGCACCGACGTTGGCGCTGGCCTGTGTGAAGACGGCCCCGCCGAGCAGGAACAACGCGGCGACGAAGGCGTAGCGCGGCCAGCGTCGCTGCCGGCGCTCGACGTAGGCGAAGCCGAAGGTGGCGGCCAGCACGAAGGCGATCGCGGGGCCCAGCGAGGCGACGGACCGCTCGGCGGCGACCACGTCGACCACGAGGGTGACGAATGCCGCGACGGTCAGCGCGGCCAGGGCCCGTCTCACGCCACCACTCTCGACTCTCAGCCCGCGCACAGCAACCCTGGGCGATTCTGCGTGCACCAACCTTACGGCTACGGAGTTTTCATGATCACCGCTACCGGCCTCGGGAAGCGCTACGGCGACAAGGTCGCCGTCGACGACCTCTCGTTCGAGGTCCGCCCCGGCACGGTCACCGGCTTCCTCGGGCCCAACGGGGCCGGCAAGTCGACGACCATGCGGCTGATGCTCGACCTCGACCGGGGCACCGGCGAGACCCTCTTCGACGGCCGGCGGTTCGCCTCGATCCGGCACCCGATGCGCGAGATCGGCGCGGTGCTGGAGGCGCGGGCGGTGCACCCGACCCGGACCGCGCGCAACCACCTGCGGATGCTCGCGGCGGGCAGCGGCATCCCGGCCACCCGGGTCGACGAGGTGCTCGAGTTCGTCGGCATCGCCGAGGTGGCCCGGCGCAAGCCGAAGGGCTTCTCGCTGGGCATGGCGCAGCGGCTCGGCCTCGCCCAGGCGCTGCTCGGCGACCCGAGCACGCTGATCCTGGACGAGCCGGCCAACGGCCTCGACCCGCACGGCATCCACTGGCTCCGCGACGTGTTGCGGGCGCTGGCCGGCGAGGGCCGCACGGTGTTCGTCTCCAGCCACCTGCTCTCCGAGATGTCGCTGATGGCCGACCGGCTGGTGGTCGTCGGCCGTGGCCGGATGATCTACAACGGCGACGTCGACGGCTTCGTCCGCGAGTTCACCTCGTCGACGGTGCTGGTCCGCAGCCCGAAGGCGGACGCGCTGGCCGCGGCGTTGCGCGAGGTCACCGGGGTGACCACGGAACCGGCCGGCTCCGACGCGTTGCGGGTGGCCGGCACCGACGCGGCCGCGGTCGGCGAGGTCGCGTTCCGGGCCGGGGTGATGCTGCACGAGTTGTCGACGACGACGGCCTCGCTGGAGGCGGCGTTCATGACCGCGACCGGCGACGCCGAGGAATACGTCGCGCAGGCGCCGGGCGGTGCCGCATGAGCGACGCCCTGCACTACGAGTGGGTGCGGCTGCGTACTCTGCGGTCGACGTACTGGCTGATCGGTTCGGCCCTGGTCTTGAACGCGGCGATCGCGTTCCTGGTCGCCTACGCCACCCGCGACGAGACGCCGGCCCACGACCTGGTCGTCGCGGTGGTCACCGGTGGCGGCGCCAACCCGCCGGTGCCGCTCGCGGTAGTCCTGCTCGCGGTGGTCGGGGTGTTCGCGACGGGCCACGAATACCGCTACGGCACGATCCAGCCGACGCTGACCACGGTGCCGCAGCGGGTGCGGCTGTTCTCCGCCAAGGTGCTGGTGGTCGCGGCCACCGCGCTGGTCGTGATGGCGGTGTCCATGGTGCTCAACGTCGCGGCGACGTTGCCGTTCTGGTCGGACGTGCCGGATCTGACCGACCCGACGGTGCCCGGCTATCTGCTGCTGGCCGTGCTGTGGGCGGTGCTGGGTGTCGCGCTGGGCCAACTCTTCCGCGGCGTGCCGGGTGCCCTGGTGGTGCTCCTGGTCGTGCCGATGGTGGTCGAGCAGCTCATCTTCCGGCTGTCCTATGTGCCCCAACTGCACTGGCTGACACCGGCGGTGAAGTTCCTGCCGTTCATGGCCGGGCAGCAGATGGTCAGCGCGGCGGGCGAGGCCGCCGGCGGCATGGCCGACGAGGTGGGCCTGCTCACCCGCTGGCCATCGGGCGCGGTGTTCACCATCTTCGTGGCCGTCGTCCTGGTTGTCGCGGGCACCCTCTTCCGCCGCCGCGACGCCTAGAAGCGGGTCAGCTCCGGGTGCGCGGCGCCAGTTGAGGATCAGCAGCCCCCTCGGCTCGCGGTGCCGTCATCAACCAGTCGGAGAAGGGCTCCGTCGGTGTGAAGCCCTGCGCCGGGTGGGGGCGTGCCCAGAGGTTGATGTCGGGGCAGTAGTCGTAGTCGCTCTGCTGCAAGGCCAGCAGGCCCGTCGTGCCGAGCCACACCGACCACCGGAACGGGAACGGATAGGGGCCGGGATCGGCGCCCGTGTGGTCCGGCGGGCCGAGCTCCGCGTGCACCGCGGCCAGCGCCTGGTCGTAACACTCGTCGTAGGCCGCCCGTTCCGGGTGGAGAACCAGCTCCCCGCCGGCCGGGTCCCAGCCGCACAACGTGACGACGGCCGCGCCCACCTCCTCGCCTGCGGTGTCCTCGGCGGCGAGGTGGAGCACCGCGCCGCCGGGGAGGTCGAAGAACGTCGAGCACTGGTCCGACATGGGGCTGCGGGTGCCGACCGGCTCGGCCGCCCGGCACATCGTCGCCGCGTCGAACGGGCCGTCGGCGTAGGCGCGCATCAGCCACACCGCCGCGGACGGCACTGAGTGGGACTCGATCACCGCGGAATCCTCACACCGCGCCGGTGACCGCGCAACCGGAGCCGCCCGCCGGACCCCTCGTGGACAGGGTCCGGCGGGCTCCCTCAGCGGCCGACGTCGGAGCGGAGCGCCGCGCGCAGGTTGTCCGCCGCGTCGGCGGGCTGGAGATAGCCGGCGACGACGTTGTGCACGTCGGTGGCCACCACCCGAGCGACGTAACCCACGTGGGTGCGGTAGAGACCATCCAATGTGGCCTCGTCAAACGGTTGGTAGGTGCCGAACAGCAGGCAGAACGACTCACCAGCGTTGTCGCCGGTGTTCAGCGCCGTCGGCACGTCCACCTGGGACAGCCGGATGCCGCCGCGGACCAGGCCCAGCGCGTCGCGGGCCTTCGTGCCGTCGGGGTTGAACACGATCGGCGGCGCGGTCGGCGGTGGGGTGCCGCGCCGCACCCAGCGCACCAGGTGCGCGTACGCCGCCGCCGTCACGTGCTGCACCGGCACCCGGCTGAACGGCGGCTGCGCGCAGGTGTAGACCGGCGCCCCGCCCAGGTCGCGTTCCTGGATCGGCGCCCGGTAGACCTGGCCGTTGTAGCCGCTGTGCGCTCCCCCGGCCACCTCCCACCGGCGGAACAGGTCGGTGTCGGCCGGCCGCACCGGCGTGCGCACGTCGGTCTCGGAGAGCACCTGGAACACCGGCTCGGCGCCGACCCGGGTCGGTGCGGAGCCGACGATGAAGCCGTAGCCGGCGTACACCGGTTGCACCTGTGGCAGCACCCGGTCGTAGTAGACGGTCATCCGCGACGCCGACTGCGACGCCCCGATGGCCAGCACCGTGGTGGCCTTCAGCCGGCCCAGCGGCGAGACACCGCGCGGGTCGGCGATCGCCTTCCCGGCTTGGGCGAAGATGTCGTAGGAGAGCTCGTCGGTGACGAACTGGCGGCCGCCGGTCACGTCGAGCGCGCCGTAGCGGGTCGGGCTCCAGCCGCGGAGTTGGTCGACGCCGACCCGTTGCGCGGAGACGCCGACCCAGGCGTAGCCGTCGCGGGTGGTCGCCTCGGCGTTCCACAGCGCGTCGAGGTCGTAGCCGGCGGTGACGTTCTGCCATTCGACCAGCACGGTGCCGTTGAACTTCTGCGCGTTGGCGGGCCGGCGCACCACGAGCCGGGTCTGGTAGGGCACGTCGGTGGCGACGCGGTTGCCGGTGGTGTCCCAGCCGTCGGCCACGCCGCTCAGATAGAACTCCTGCTCCACATAGCCATGCCGGGCCAGATCGAAAGGCGTCGAGAAGAAGGGGTACGTGTCGGCCAGGTCAGCGGCGAGCCGGTCACCCGGCACGCTGCCCGGGATCGGGCCCCGCACGGTGGGCCGGGAGATGGGTTCGCGGGCGCCGGCCTGCGCGGGTGCTGCGGTCAGTAGGGATGCGACCAGCCCGGCGGCGACGAGGACGGCGCGGCGCCATGGACGTGTCATGGAGGAACTCCTTCGCGACGAGGGGTCCTGCTCTGGCCGCACCATAAGTCGCCGTCGATGTGCCGGGCTACCGGCCGGCCCGAAGCTGAGACGGCTGTCGCAGCACCCGCTCAGCAGGCCTCGAGCACCGCGCGGGCGGCCCGCTCGGCGGTCGCCGGGTCGGCGCGGCGACCGCTGATCAGCTCCGCGTAGAGCGCCGACTCGATGATCCGCACGTAGAGGAACGCGGCGCCGTCGAGGTCGTCCGGTGACCAGGCGGGGTCGACCGCGGCGGCGGCCAGGATGCCCTTCTGCGCCTCGACCACCCGGGCGTGCACGCCGCCGGCCGGGGTGAACAGCACCCGGGCGGCGGTCGCCGGCTCGGCGCGCAGGAAGGCACGGAACGCGGCCGCGTGGCGCAGCAGCGCGGTGAACCGGCGGGTGGTCTCCAGCACGCCGTCGAGGCCGGGCGTCGTGGTCTCGTCGCGGGCCTGGGCCAGCGCGCGCTCGCCGAGCCGCCAGAGCACGTCGCCGAGCAGCACGTCGCGCCCGTGCACCACGCGGTAGAGCGTGGCCCGGCTCACCGACAGGCTGTCGGCCAGGCCGTCCATGTCCAGGGTGGCGTGCCGGAGGAAGAACGCGCAGCCTCCCTGGACGACGCGCTCCCGACTGACGACACGCCGCGCGGGCACCGGCATGCCGTCGACGATAACTCTCAGAACTCGAAGATCGTGAATCCGGACGGCGCCCGCTCCCGCTTGCCGCCGTCTGAGCGGCCGGCGTCGCTGTCACGCTTTCCGCCGGACTGGCTGCCGCCGGAGCCGCCGAAGATCTGCGGGAACAGCCGGAAGCCGCGGCCGGCGGGCGGTGCCGGTGCCTCGACCGCCGCTGGTGGCGGAGCCGGAGCGGCCGGCGCCGCGGCGGCCGGTGGTGCGGCCGCGGAGACATCGGTCCAGACGCTGCCACCGAGGCGCTTCACGAGCTCGCGGATCGCGGCGACGTTGTCCTCGATCGCGGCGATGTAGAGCTCGGGGGTGAACGCCCGGCTCTGGAACACCTCGCCCTTCGCGCTGGCGTAGAGGAAGTTCTGCTGGTCGCCGCTCCAGAGCCGGCCGCCGCCCTTGGTCTGTTGGAAGACCGCGTTCCAGCCTTCGTTGACTTTCTTGACCTGCTCGATGAATGACTCCAGGTGCCGGCCGCGTTCGCCGGGCGGCAGCTTGTTGATGATCTCGCGGATCTGGGCGAACATCTCCTTCGCGGTGCCGGGCGTCAGGGTCTGGATCGGCACCTGGGCGGCGGGCCGCGCTCCGGCGGCATCGTCGGCGGCGCCGGCCGCCCGGCCACCCACGGTCTCGCCCGCACCGGCGGCGCTGTCACCCGCGGCCGCCGCGCTGTCGCCGGCGGCGGCACTGCTCGACCCGCCACCGGACGGTTTGCCACCGACGACCCCGCGGCCGGCGGCGCCGGCGGCGCCCTCGGCGCCACCCGCACTGCCGCCCGCCCCGGCACCGCCGTTGCCCGCTCCCCCGCCGCCCGCGCCGCCACCCCGCCCCCGCGCGATGATCGAGCCGGCGCCCTTGAACACGCCGAACAGCGCCAGGCCGACCGCGGCGTCGCGGGCCACGTCGTACGCGGTGGTCGGCTCGCCGTTGATGGCCCGGGTCACGATGCCGCCCGCCGCCGCACCGACCGCGGCGGCACCCGCCTGCACCGCGAGGCTCGCACCGAACGTCGCTCCGGCGATCGCGCCGCCGACCGCACCGCCCGCCGCGGCCGCGCCGATCCGGCCCCAGCTGGTGATCCGCCCCTCGGTGATCAGTTGGCGGGTCGCCTCGATGCCGCCGCCGACCACCAGGCCGATGGCCGCGCCGATCAGGATGTTGATCCAGCGGCCGTCCGGGTCGTTGGCGACGATCGGCCGGTTCTGCACGTACGCGTAGAGGTTGGTGCCGTCGCCCACCCCGGCCGGGTCCGGCGAGACCCAGCGGCCGAGCCAGGCCGCGTAGTGCCGAGCGCCGTAGCAGTAGAGCCCGCTCTCCTCGTCGAGTTCCTTGCCGGTGTAGCGGTAGCGCTTGGGCGTCTCGGTCGACGACCGCACCGCGTGGTAGCTGGTGCCGCCGAACGGGAAGTATTCCTCGTAGGAGACGATCCGACCGATGTCGTCGAGCTCGACGCAGGCCGAGCCGAGGTGGTTGTCGAGCTGGTAGCGCAGCAGCCGCTGCGGCGCGAGGTCGGTGCCCACGGTGCGGGTCTCGACGAGGGCGATCCGCCGCTGGTCGGCCACCACGTGCACGGTCTCGCGTTCCAGCGTGACCGTCGTGCCGTCGCCGCCGAACTCGCGGTAGACCTCACACCCTCCGATGTAGACGCGCTCGCGCGAGCGGGTCGGTTCCTGTCCGGGTGCCGCGGCCCGGTCGGTCACCTTGCGCACCCGCTCGCCGGCACCGTCGTACACGTAATAGGTCGTCTCCGGGGTGCCGGTCGCGACCACCTGCCGGGTGACCGCGGCCATGTGCTCGCGGCTGTTCCAGGACACGGCCGGCAGGTGCGGCAACGCCGTCATGTGTCCGTGCCGGCCGGCCTCGCCGTCGTAACGGAAGGTCTCGGCGGTGCCGGCGACGGTGACCGTGCTGAGCCGGTTGCCGTTCACCGCGGCGTCCAGGCCGCTGGCCTCGGCGTACGCGTAGGCGCGCCGCCAGCCCCCGGCGGTGCCGGTGTGCGCGAGCACCAGGATGTTGCCGACCGCGTCGTAGTCGTAGCGCTCGACGTAGCGGCCCATCGCGTCGCCGTCGCCGGGATGCGGCAGCCCGGCCCAGCCGTCGCCCGGCCCGGGTGGCGGCGGCGTCGCACCGGCCTGGCCGAGGTGCTCGCGCCCGCTCGCCTCGACCAGCCGGTAGGCGGCGTCGTAGGTGTAGTCGGCGACCGGGTCGACCAGCCGGTTGTTGAAAAACACGGTCTGCTGCGCGTCGTCGGCGACCTGGGTGACGTTCCCGACCGGGTCGTAGGTGTAGCGCAGGTGCTGGCAGTCGGCCGCACCGGTGCGGGTGCTGACCACCTCGGCCAGCCGGTGACTGAGCGGGTCGAAGCGCAGGGTCGTCTCGACCCCGTTGCCGAAGGAGATCCATTCCCGGCGGCCGTGCGCGTCGCGGCGCAGACCGGCGACGAACACGGTGGTCTGCGCCGCGCCGCGCAGGTTGCCGGTCAGCCGGGCCAGGCCGCCGCCCTCGTCGTACTCCGGCCGCAGGACGGTGCCGTCCGGGCTGGTCACCGTGGTCGGCCGGGCGAGGGCGTCGAGGGTGACGGCGCGCGGGTAGCCGGTCGGTTCCAGCGGCACGGAGCCATGCCAGTCAGGTTCGGCGCGATAGTCGACGGCGAGCCGGCGGACGCTGCGCAGCGGGTTGCCGCGGCGGTCGTAGGCCTCGGTGGTGACCTCCCCGGCCGGGTCGCAGACCCGATACTGCCGGCCGCGGTGGTTGGCGGCGGCGGGGTCCGGCAGGCTTTCGCCGTAGACCGTGCGGGACAGCAGCTTCTCGGCGCCGCCGCCGGTCACCAGCCCGACCTCGACCGGCCGGCGCAGGGCGTCGTAGCGGGTGCGGAACTCGTGGTCGCGACTGTCCCAGCCGCGCAGGGCCTGGCCGGTCGCGGTGCCCAGGGTCCAGAAGGTGCCGGCGTCCATCGTGGATTCGCGGATCCGGTTGCCGGTCACGTCGGAGGACTGGCGGAGCACCACCCGGCCGGCCGGATCGGTCAGCGCGCGCTGGTTGCCCTCCACGTCGAGGCTGGCCAGCGTCGGGTAACGGACGTCGACGGCGTCGACCCGGTTGTGCGCGACGACGAGGAAGCCGCGGGCCAGCGCGTCCGCGTACGCCGTGGTGGGTGTGCCGGCGTGCGCGGCGGCGCGTTCGGCGGCGGCCCGCTCGGCGGGGCCGAGGGCGCCGCCGATCCGGGTCGCGTGCCAGGTCTGCCAGCCGGGTGGCTCGGCGGCCAGGTGCGGTGCGAGGCTGCCGGCGACGTCGGTGTCGGTGCGCGGGTCGAGCAGCACGGTGTCGTTGGTGTCCCAGGCGACCTGCCGCCACGGGTCGAAGACCGTCTTGTCGTAGCGGGCGTCGGGATGCAGCGTGGCGACCACCCGGCCCAGCGGGTCGTAGCCCAGCACCTGCGACACCCCGGCCAGCACGCCGGGCTCGAAGCGGTGGGTGGTCGAGAAGAACGGCTCGTAGCGGCGCACCGGCTGGCCCTTGTTGTTGAACACCGTCGTGCCGCTGGCCGTCCACCGTGGACCACCGTCGTGGTCCGCGGCACGGCGCTTGAGCTGGATCTCCCGGCCGAGCCCGTCGGTGTAGCCGAATCCGTGCGTGAGCGCGCCGGTCGCTCCGGGCGGCAGGTCGCCGACGTGCGTCTCCCGGCTGATCGTTGCGACGGCCGCCGGCGCGCTATCGCGGACGTAGGCGAACAGGTCGTAGACGAACCGGCTGGTCGCATCGCGCAGCAGCGGGTGCGGTTCGGCGAGCGGGTCGGCGAGGTGGGCCAGCACGGCGGCGTCATCGGGGTCGGGTTCGAACCCGTCGAGGCTGTCGCCGGACAACTCGCCCGGCTTGCCCAGCACGGCGGTGCCGGCAACCATCCCGAGCAGGTCGTACGCGGTCGCGGTGCGGTTGCCGTTGGGGTCGGTGACCAGCGCGGCGCGCAGCACCCGGTAGTCGTTGTCGGCCGTGACCACGTTGCCGACGGGGTCGCGGGACTCCAGCAGCAGCAGGTCGTCGGCGTCGTAGCGGACCACGGTCGGGTTGCCGAACGGGTCGGCGAACCGCACCGGCACGAAGAAGTGCGCGCGGGCCCGGGCCAGTTCCGTCGCCGCGTTGTCGCCGGGGTTCGGCGAGTAGAACAGCCGGCCTTCCGCTGCCCACCAGTGCCCGGGCGGATCGGTTGGCGCGATGTCGGTGCCGGGCAGGTAGCCGCCCTCGTCGAGCACGGCGCCCGGGTCGGCGAGCAGCGGTTGGCCGGCGGCGTCGCGGAAGCAGGCGTCGACCAGCCCGGGGGTCAACACCAGGCGATAGCGGTCGTACGGGAGGGCCAGCGCGCCGCTGTGCCCGAGCGGAAGCGGGCCGGACAGGTCGTCGGCCCGGTAGCGGACCCGGTCGTGGCCGATCAGCCGGCGGTGCGGTCCCGGGCCGGGCGGCGTGACCGTGCCGTCGGCGCCGACCGCCTCGAACGGCAGGTCCTGGGCGCCGTCGGCGGCGGCCGCCAGGTCGGCGAACCGGAACAGGGTGGTGGCCGGTTTCGCGACGCCGACCAGCTCGTATTGGCGGGCCTCGCACGGAAGCGGCGCGCGGTAGGCGTCGGGCAGGTCGACGGCCTCGGTGTAGCGGTTGTCGGTGACCACGACGTGCGATCGGGTCTGCGCGGCCCGCAGGGCGGCGACGGTGGCGGTGGGCAGTTCGGGGTCGATGTCGGCGTCGGGGTAGCGGCGCCCGTAGCCGACCGCGACCGTGCTCTCCAGGTTGCCGTAGGGGTCGACGGCCAGCACCAGCTCGTGGCTGATCCGGGGGTCGCCGAGCAGCCGGACCTCGCCGGCCACCTCGACCGGGTAGAGCGCACGTTCGTAGTGCAGCGTGACGGTCTCGCGGGGGTGGCGCAGGAACACCGCGTGCAGGTTGCCCAGCCGCGGCTGGAGCAGCTCGACCGTGGCGTTGGCCTCGGTGATCAGGTAGGGCCGGTCGGCCTCGGCGGTGCCGTCGAGCGCGTACACCTCCTGGCGCAGTGGGGTTCCCTTGAGCGCGCGGCAGGCCTCGCGGGCCTCGTCGCCAGTCAGCCGGTGTGGGGTGCGGGTGCCGTCGCGATGCCAGTGGGTGTCGGGCAGGGTCGACTCGGCGAGGAGCATGCCGGCCAGCGCGACCGGCAGCGGCTCCGGCGAGCCGGTGTGGAACCAGGTGCGGGTCAGCACCGGCGGGAGATCCGTGCCGAATCGCTCCGTGTCCCATTGCTCGACCATCGCGAAGCCGCGGAACTCGCGCTCCTCGCCGTCGAAGTAGCCGTGATGGTAGGCATACTCGCTGACGAACCGGTTTCCGCTGATCCGCTCGATGGTCTCCACCCGGTCGACGACGTGCACCGGCATCGGCAGCCGGGTCGCCCAGGGCCGGCCGGCGGCGCGGTCGTCGAGGTAGAACCGGGTCGACGGCGCGTAGCGCATCGTGGTCTCGACACCGAGGTTGTTGGCGGTGCCGGTGAGCAGGAACGGTTTCTGGCCGCCGAGCAGGTCGACGTAGCGCAGCGCCCGGCGCTGGTCGCCGGGCAGCGGTGAGGTCCAGACCAGGCAACTCGTGCCGGTGCCGAACAGGTCGACGACCGACACCTGTGCCGGGTCGGTGGCCGGTGGCAGGGCGGTGACGGTGACCGGCGGGGCGAGGGCGTTGCCGCTCTGGTTGCGGTAGATCCGCACGCCGTCGTCGGCGAGGTAGACCAGGTCGGCCGGGCCGACACCATCCACATCGGACAGCCGTACCCGCCGCTGGTCGAGCGCCTCGGGGCCGGCGACCAGGTGGCCGCCGTCGAGCACGACGCGGTCCCCGAACCGGCCGTGCCCGAGGTTGGGCCAGTAGCAGACCTCGCCGGGGCGGACCCGCACCAGATCGCTGAGCCCGTCGCCGGACATGTCGGCGAGGTGGATCGACTCGGTCGGGTCGGCGAAGACGATCCGCGGGCCGTCCGCCGCCAGCACCTCGCGCCGGCCGGGACCGAATCCGGCCTCACCCCGTGACGGATACCAGGTGAACGCGGCGTTCTCGCCGACCACCGCCTCGGCCAGGCCGTCGCCGTCGAGGTCGACGAAGCGCAGGTCGGGATCGTTCCAGTCGACGGTGGGCACGCTGTCGAACGGGTGGAACCGCGACCACCGCCGCTGTTCTCCGGGCTCGCTCTCCGCGAAGCCAGGCGTCGGCCCGCCGAGCGAGACCACGTCGACGCGGCCGTCGCCGGCCAGGTCGAGCAGGTGCGGCTGGGCCTGCGGCGGGGCGCTGGCCAGCGCCGGGACCGGCTCCGCCGGCCCGAACCGGCCACCGCCCAGGTTCTCGGCGAACCACCAGGCACCGCCGGTCGTGGTGAGCAGTCCCGGAAGGCCGGCACCGTCTAGGTCGACCCACTGGTGCTCGTCGGCCGGCAGGCTCGCGGGCTCGATCTCGGCCACCGTGTCGTGCAGGTCGGCCGGCGAGTAGCTCAGGTCCAGCGGCGGCAGCGACCGGCTGCGGTAGCCGCCGCCGTCGGTCCGGCGGTGGCCGGTCGAGGTGACCCTGGCCAGCACGGTGGCCAGCGGGTCGGCGCGATAGGTGAGGTCGACCGAGTGCACCAGGCAGCCGGCGCCGACCTCGGGTGCGGTCGGGAAATGGTGGAACATCAGAATCCGCTGGCAGAGCCGGTAGGTGCGCACCTCGAAGCCGGGCCGGTAGGTGGAGAACGGGTCGGACCGCGCGGGCCAGGACCGGTCGGCTGCCGGCGCCGGCGTGGTGGGGTGGTGGTCGCCGTAGTCGAAGACCACTTCGAACATCCAGTCGCGGTCGCCCTCGATGTGGCGGGGCAGTCGGTTGCCGTAGCGCACCCGCTTCGGGTAGCGGTTGGCACCACGGCCCAGCGGGGTGCGGCCGGACTCGTGCGCGGCCGTCACGGCGACACCGGCGGAGTCCTCGGCCCGGTAGCCGTATTCCAGCAGGTTTCCCTTGTCGTCCCAGGTGTCGCTGATCAGCCAGGAGAACACCCGGGCCGGGTCGGCCGGGTCGGCGATCCGGGAGCCGCTGTCGACGCCGTACCGGGAGGTGATGTTGTCGCGGGTGACGGTGCGCCAGTGCACGTCGCCGTCGGTGGTGCCGGTCCAGCGTTCGACGCGGGCGAACAGGCCCTCGATCCGGGGCCGGTAGCGGTGGATCCGGTAGCCGGGGGCCGGCAGCTCGACCCGCTCGCCGGCGCTGTCCAGTTCCGGCACCAGGTCTTCGGCGTCGGAGAGCAGGAACACGTCGGACTCGTCGTATCGCGGTATGCCCTTGTCGGTCTTGCGGGTCACCGCGGGCAGCGACACGGCCCAGCCGAGGCCGAAGGGGCCGTTGCCGCCGCCGGAGTCGTAGGCGAGCGTCAGGTGCGGCTCGATGCCGGCGCGGGCGGGGCTGCACGCGATCGGCACGGTCACGCTCCCGGTGCCGCTGACCGGGTTGGCGGCGAACTTCTCGCCGAGCCCGCGGATCGCGCCGCCGCCCTTCGGCAACCCCGGCACCGGAGCGGCGGGTTTGGCCGGTGGCGTCGCGTCGGGTGCGGTCACCATCAGGCCGGCTCGCCACCCCAGGTCAGCAGCAGCCAGACGTCCTGCATGGAGTTGTCGTCGAAGTAGAGGGTGAACGTGCCGACGGCGGGCGGCGGCTCGGCGTCGGCGAGCTGACCGATCCGCAGGCCGCCGAAGCCCGGGTCGGTGGCCAGCGGGTGGGTGGTGCGGCCGGCCTCGTCGGGCGGCGCGCTGGACACCGTCACGGTCGGCGGCGTATCCGGGCCGGGCTGCGCGAACAGGTCGACGCGGTGCAGAGCCAGCGGCGCGACGGCGCCGGCCCAATAGGGATAGTGCTCGGCGCGCAGGGTCACGGTCAGCGGCGGCTCGGGGTCGTCGGCAGCGGTGAACCGGGCCCACTCGGTCGGGAAGTCGTGCCGCAGCGAGAGCAGCCGGGCCGAGCCGGCGGTGGCGGCCTCGGTCACCCGGCCGGTCAGCTCGGCCTGCGCGGCCGCGCGCAGCGGTTCGCCGCCGCCGCGGGCGGTGTAGCGCAGGTGCAGCACCACGTCGGCGATGGTGTCGTGGTCGAACTGGGGCAGCGCGGTGGGCAGTGCGACCCGCCAGGTGCTGATCGCGCCGCTGCCCTCGAACGGCAGGTAGCGCTCGTCGCGGTAGTTGACCTCGAACAGGCCGCTGTCGTCGCGGCCGGAGCTGGCCACGATCGACTCGACGCCGCCGAAATAGTCGCTGAACCGGTCGTCGCCGTCGGCCGCGCGGGCGTAGGCGCCTTCGCGCAGCGCGGGTGTGGTGCGCACGCTGCTGCTCTGGAGGGTCAGGGTCGCGTTCACGCCGGTGAACGGTCCGACGACGCAGGGGATGCTCAGCCCGACCGAGCGCAGCCGGCGGAAGTAGGTGCCGGGCGCGCCGACCAGGTCGAGCAGTTCCTCGGAGACGGTGAACTCGCAGGAGCCGGTGGCCCGCAGCCGCAGCAGCGCGACCGGGTCGAGTTGGCGGAGGCTGACGTGGGTGGTCAGCTCGTACTCGCGGCGGTTGAGGTCGTGGTAGGCCTGTTCCATCCGGCGCACGTCGAGGTAGAGGCGCTCGCCGGCGAGCAGCCCTTCGCGGCCGGCCTGGTAGCCGTAGCTGAGGAAGGTGCGGGTCGGGTCGCCGAGTTCGTGCTGGAGTGCCCGCTCGGCCTGCTTGGCGATGTCGTAGGCGAGCTGGAAGCACTGCCCGTAAAGGCCGCGCACCTCGCGCCGCAGCCAGGCGTAGAGGTCGGCGTTGGTGGTCTTGCCGGTCTTGGGGTTGGTGAGGAACTGTTCGACCTCTTCGGCGTTGCGGATGAGCTGCTGGTGGTTGTGCCACTCGCGTTCGGCGAGGGCTTCGCGGATCTGGGCGGCCCGCCACTGGCGGTAGATCTGGCCGATCTCGCTGGCGACCACGTTGCGCTGGTGCACCCAGTCCTGTTCGCGCCGCTGGTAGCCGCCGATCTTCGCGGACTGGCTGGCCTCGAAGCCGAGCCGGCCGGCGATGCCGCGGGCGGCGGCGGCACCGGCGTCGAGCACCTGCTTGAGGTGGATGCCGCCGAACGAGACGCCGGCGCCGATGCCCCAGGGTTTGGCGGACGCCTCGATCTGCGGCACGAAGCCGACAACGGCGCTGAGCGTGCTGAGGGCCGCGGCGGTGTCCTGGAGCACCTGCGCGGTGCCGAGCATGCCCAGCTCCGCCGACTCGTAGCTGGAGATCTTGTAGCCGTCGGCGTCGTCGAGGTCCTCGGTCGCGATGTCGACATCGACCTGGCGCTGGGCGAGGTCGGGTTCGCGGGCCTTGAGGCGGAGCTTGAGCAGCGCGTCGGTGTCGAGGTCGTCGAGGTCGGGCACGTCGATGTCGCCTTCGGCGGTGCCGAGCAGCCCGCTCGTAGAAGGCGTAGCGGGCGACGGCGCCGCGGAAGCTGGCGATCAGCCCTTCCTTGGCCTTGACCGCCTCCTGCCATTGGCCGTAGCGGATCGACTCGCCGAGCTGGAGCATGCCGGTCTCGTGGCGGGCGCGCAGGATCGCGAAGGTCTCGGCGTCCTGCTTCTCCATCGCGCCCAGCAGTTGGGCGCCGAGGGCCTGGACCTGTTGGCATACGTCGGCGGCCCGGGAGACCAGCAGGGTGAAGCGGATCAGCGGCAGCGGCTGCGCGAGCCCGGAGACGATCGCTCCGACGTCGAGGCCGGCCGCGGCGGCCTTGGCCAGCAGCGCCGGGTCGATGGGTGGGTCGAACAGTGGCAGCCGGCGGAACGTGCCGTGGATGTCGAGGCTGTTGCGGATCTTGAAGAGCCGGTCGGCCACCGTGTCCCAGTAGGCCAGCAGCTTGTCGTTGCGCGGCACGCAGAAATACAACGAGGTGGCGACGCTGTGCAGGGCGCCGACCGGTGCGCCGTCGGCGGCGGCCGGCACCCGCGGCATCGTGTCGAACGGCAGGTCGACCTCGATCTCGGTGAGGGCGTTGCCGAACTCGTCGAGGCTGCCACGCAGCGACGCGTAGGTCTGCGGTGTGACGGTGCCCTTGCGGGGCACCTCCTGTGGGCGTGGGCCCAGCAGGTTGGCGGCCAGCACGTAGAGCTGGGTGGCCTCGTTGATGCTTTCCACGGAGTCCTGCCGGAACAGATCGTCACCCCAGGCGATCAGATTGTCCAGATAGGACATGACGGCCTTGAACATGAACGCGGTGGGCCGGTAGCGAGCCACCGCGTGCGGCCGGAACGGAGTGTCCTTCCACTGGCCGATCGCGTCGACCGTCTCCTCCCACAGCTTCGGGTCGGCCCCGGTCGACAGGTTGGTCAGCACCTTCTCGATCAGCGTCGGGTCGCCTTCGCGGAACGGCTTGACCTTCCAGTAGCGCTCCGGTGTGGGCTCGTCGCTGTCGTCGGTGGGGTCGAAGATGAAGTGCAGCCAGCGCTGGGCGTCCTGGTAGCGCGCGGTCCGGGTCAGGTGCACCGCCACGGTGAGCGGCACGTGGTAGAAGAGCTCCCAGTTGTAGCCGGAATAGGCGCCGCCGGGCGAGAAGTCGAGGTCGTCGACCGGGTTGGCGTGCACCTCGTCGTTGACCACCAGCAGCCCGCTGGGCGCGTAGCGGGCGGCGGTGAAGATCTCCTCGCGCAGCTCCGGGACGGCGGTGTCGGCGTCCTGCAGGCCGCGCACCGACTCGTTGATCAAGCGGTCGAGCAGCTCGGTGACCCAGGGGTGGGCGTGGTTGTGGAACCGGTATTTGAGCAGCCGGATCTTCTTCAGGCTCGGCGCCGGCGTGGGTGCCGGCGTCGGCGCCACGATGGTGGCCCCCCGGTCCGCGAGCCAGGACGCGTGGTAGGACGCGGTCAGCGTGGTGGCGACCTGCACTTCCATGGTCAGCTCCTCGGGTCCAGGCGACTGATCGCCCCGTGCGGTCCGCTGCGGAACAACCGGCCCGGGTCTTCGAGCAGGCCGTCGACGCCGATGAGCCGGCCGTCGAACACCACGACCGCCTGCTCGCCGGTCAGCACGTCGGGCGGGTTGACGATCGGGGTGCCGCCGAGCACCGGGCCGACGACGACCGGCCCGTCGGGAGGTTGCGGGAACGCCGGTGCGACCGGCTGCGCGGCCCAGAAGCCGGGCTCGTCGAACTCGTGCCACACCGGGTTCTGCGCGACGACCGCCTGGTCGCCGTCGCTGATCGAGAACTCGGTCCAGTCGGGTTCGACGAAGAACGTGTGGCTGGTGTCGATGAAGAAGAACGGGTCTTCGGGCCGGGCTTCCTGCGCGCCCTTGCCCTTGCCGGGGCCGGTCGACTTGGACAGCAGCGCGGGCGGCGGCACGATCACCAGCTCGTAGCGGCCGGAGACGGCGCTGAGCACGTCTTGGGTGATGTCGCAGGGCGCCACGCCCTGGTCGGTGATGGTGTAGCCGGAGACGTGCACCCGGAACGCCGGTCCCTGACCGCGCCAGCGGCCCTGACCGGCGCGGGTCAGCGGGTGGTCGCCGCTGGTGAGGTAGGGCGGTTCCAGCGGGGTCCGGTATGCGGAGCTGTGCTCGGCCGGGACGTGCCGGCTGACCACCCGGAACGACTGCTCGGCGCCTTGGCCGAGCAGGCTGACCGAGACCGCGCCGTCGGAGAGCACGTCGGCCCAGATATACACGTTGGCCGCGGCGAAGTCGGCGTTGACGGTGCGCACGTAGGGCTCTTCGGCGGTGGCCAGCACCGGGTCGCTCCACACTCCGGCACCGGCCGCGGCGGGGGTGAAGCAGCTCCAGTAGAGCTGCACCTCGACCTTCTTGAGCGGCTTGAGGCCGGAAACCGTGGCCAGGGTCAGGTTGGCCGCGGTGGTGCCGCTGGTCTGCTGCTCCGCCTCGGCCTGCGGGAGGAACAGCACCCAGAACAGGTGTACGCGGCCCTGCCACATGACCATCGCCAGGTGGTCGCCGTCGATCGACGCGGTGATCGGCTGCCACGGGGTCCAGGCCCGGTGCGACCAGGTGCGGTAGTAGTAGCTGGCCGGCGAGCCGTTGGTCCGGCCGACCACGTGCAGCACGTTGGCGTCGGGGTCGGGCTTGCGTTCCAGATAGATGGCGCGGATGTCGAGCCGGGCGATCTCGTCGAGGCCGCGCAGATAGCCGAAGAACGCGGCCTCCACGGTGGCCTGGTCCAGATCGCCTTCCAGCAGCGCGCTCTCCAGGGCGGCGTAGAGGTGGGTCTTATCGTCGCGGAACTCGGGCTCCAGCCAGTTTTCCGGCCAGAGGAAGATCTTGCGGTTGGCCTCCCAGACCCGGTAGCGCTTCATCCACTCCCAGTGCTCGGCGTTGATCGCCGACGGTGCCACGCCCTCCTCCAGGTTGAGCAGGCAGCGCTGCACGAAAAGCTGGACCGAGGACAGCGCGGCCCGCAGCCGGGAGGTCTGCACCACCGGTTCGGTGCCGGGGTCGATCAGGAAGTGCTCGAAGAGCTGTTCCATCCGCTCGTAGCCGGTGACCTGGAGCACCTGCGCGACCAGCGCGTCACGGCGGCGCTGCCGCAGCGGGTCGAAGATGGACCGTGCGACCTGCCGCCACTGCTCGACCTGGTATTTCGCCTTGACGGTGTCGCGTACGTCCTGGGCGGCGACCCGGTCCGGGGTCGGTGTGGCCCAGCGGCCCAGCGCGGCGGGGTCGACGCCGATCCGGTTGGCCAGCGAGAGCACCCGCCAGATCCGGTCCAGGCCCCGCTCGTCGGTGAACGCGGCGGCGACCACCCGGCCGCCGGTGGTGGTGGCGCCGGCGCCGAGCAGGTCGGCGGCCGCCCGCACGGTCGTCGGGTCCCGGCGGGTGATGGTGGCCAGGCGGGTGGTGACGTCGGTGAGCAGCGCCTCCTCCTCGCCCGGGTCGCCGGTCGCGGTGCGGCGCGCGGCGACCAGCAGCGCGACCAGGTCGGCGGGGTCGGCGGCGATGTCGTCGCGCAGCCGGGCGTAGCCGACCAGCCGCAGCAGTTGCCGGAAGCGGGCGCGGACGACCGCCGGCGCCTCGGCCGCCTCGACGGTCGGCAGCGCGCCCAGGTCGACGCCGCCGAAGTCGCCCGGGTGGGTCAGCAGGTGCCGCACCTCCGGCTCGGCCAGCGTGAGCGCGTCGACCACCCGCAGCGCCTTGGTCAACAGCAGGTGCAGGCGGTGTAGCCGGTCGACCTCGGCCCGCGGGTAGGTGACCAGGTCGGCGACCGGAATCCGGGGCGAGCGCAGGCCGCGCACCCCCAACTCGACCTCGGCGCCGGCCGGGTAGCTGAGGGTGAAGCCGTAGGGGATCCCGGCCTGCAACTCGAGTTCGGCGGTCAGGCTCTGCCCGGCGGCGGTGGACGTCGCGGACAGCAGCGGTTCGGCCAGGTGGTCGAAGGTCAGCAGCACCTCGGTGCCGGCGGTCGCGCAGCGGACCCCGAACTGGTAGCCGCCGGACGCCGGCACCTCCACGAAGCCGGTCAGTTCGCCATCGGTCGCGGTCAGCCCGTTGACGCCGGTGGCCAGGTAGCCGTCGAGCAGCGGGACGCCCGCGGCGTCCGGGTCGTCGAGCAGGTCCGGGTTGCCCAGCAGCGCGGCCAGCAGGGTCGGCTCGGGCGCCGCGGCGCCGAGGTCGGTGGTGACGGCGTCGACGACAGCCTGGGCGGCGAGTAGTTGTCGCACGTAGGGCAGCAGCGCGTCGGCCAGCCGGGCCCGCCGGGCGGCGTCGGCCGCCTGGTCGGCCGGGTCGACGCCGAACAGCACCGGCAGGTCGGCGGCGGTCAGGAAGCCGACCTCCCCGACGCCGGGAATCACGTGGCGGCGCAGGTGCTCGTCGAAGATCTCCGGCGGGAGCGGCGCGACGCCGGTCCACGCGTCGAGGAACGCGGCGACCACCGTCGGGTCGACGACCGAGGCCAGCGCCGCGGTCAGTGCCTCGTCGGTGAACAGCAGCGGGTCGGCCGGCACGGCGAAGGTCGCCCGGATCCGGGCCAGTTCGGCGGTGAGCGCGCGGACCAGCATCAGCGGCGGCTCGACGGCGGCGCGGTGTGGGCCCACCGGGTCGAACCGGTGCCGCACCAGGAAGTCGAGGTCGGCCACCGGCAGCCCGCTCGCGGCGATCATCCGTACGGTCTCGACGAACCGGATCGTCTGCTGGTAGGGGTGGTCGTCGGCGGCGTCGGTGACCGGCCCGGCGGGCAGCGGGGTGAACGGGTCCAGCCCGGACAGGTCGATGACGGCCAGCAGGTCGGCGACCGTGATCCGCAGGTGGCGGGCGAGCAGGGCGTGCCGGTCGAGCATGGACACCGTGGCCACGGTCAGCGGAACGGTGGCCGGGTCGAGGGCCGCGGCGGCCAGGATGCTGGTCACCTCGCCGTCGGTCAGCCCGAGCGCCGCCTGCACGGCCTCGCGATGGTCGGCGAGCAGCGCGCCGCTGGTCAGATAACTGCCCGGTGCGCCGTCGAAGACCGGGTCGCGGGTCTGCTCGGTGCCGGTCAGGAACAGCGCGGCGTAGCGCTGGTCGGACATCGGCGCCCACAGGCCCATCAGGTCGCGGCGGGCGGAGCTGGACGCGCCGAGCAGGGCGGCCAGCCGCTGGAGCCGGGCCACGCCGAGCAGCGCACTGCCGGTCGCCGCGGCGATCCCGGCGCCGTTGGTGGGTAGGAACGTGACCAGCGCCTGGTCGGTGTCGGCGATCGTCCAGCCGAGCCGGCGCCAGATCCGCACAAACGTGTTGAGCAGCAGGAAGTCGATCGGCCGGGCGACGCCGCCGGCCAGGTGGACCAGGGTCGTGTCCTCCCAGGAGCACGGGTCGGCGCCTTCCGGGTCGGCGAGCACCAGCGGGTCGCCGGTCGGGTCGGTCAGCTCCGGGTTGACGAACCGGGTGAGCAGCAGGTCGAGCAGCTCGCGGTAGCTGACGCCGAGCCGGCGGGCGAGCACCCGGGCACCGGCCAGCTCGCCCCACACCGGCGGCTCGGACTCCGGCGGGTAGCCGTAGCGGCCGGGCCAGGTGTCCAGCGGGTCGGTCTCGGTCAGCAGGGCCACCTCGACGGCGCTGAAGCCGAGTTGCTCGTATGCGACGGCGGCCAGCCCGTAGCCGGTGGCCGGACGCAGCTCTTCGGACGGGCGCAGCGCCTCGAGCAGGTCGGCGAACGGCACCTCGAAGTGCGCGGTGAACGCCCGCATCGTGGCCACCCACAGGTCGAACGGCGCGGTGAGTGGGTAGCGGGCCGCGCGGAGCAGGTCGTAGGCCTCGGGCAGCACGTTGCGCGGCTCGGCGACCAGGTCCGCGCTGACCGCGTCGGCGGTGTCGTACGCCGCGGCCGGGTTGAGCTCGTCGTGGGCCAGGTAGAACTCGAGGATCTCGTTGACCACGTCGATCGAGGGCAGCACGGTGTTGGTGTTCTCGCAGGTCAGCGGCAGGTGCGGCAGGTCGGGGCGGCGGTCGGTCAGGGCCGTGTAGGGGTTGCCGGCGTCGTCGAGGAACTTGAGCAGGTCGACCAGGTAGGCGGCCGGGCTGAGTACCGAACCGCAGTGCTCGCACTCGCAGTAGTCCAGCGAGCCGAACAGCGACTCGAGCGTCGGGAACTGCTTGACCAGGTCTTCCTGGGCCTGCGCGACCACGTCGGCGGGCTGCGCCAGCGCGGGCAGCAGCCGGGCCTGTCGAAGCTGCTTGGCCGAGCTGACCACGCTGAGCGTGACCGAGCTGACCTGCTGGGCGCGACGCCAGGTCAGCTCCGCCTCGGCCGGGCTCGGGAACTCCGCGCCGTAGCGGGCCAGGAACGCCCGCTGCGGCATGGCGCTGACCTGGAACGCCGAGCCAAGGTCGTGCCGCTGGAGCACGGCGATGGCCTCGTCGCTGGCGGTGATCTGGTATTGCCGGTTGAGCGTCGCGAGCGCACCGGCCGCCGCGTCGGCCCGCTCCGCCGGCATCGCGCCGAACAGCTCTTCGCGGCTCTCCCGCAGGAACCGGTGCAGCGGCCGCTGGCCGGGCACGTAGCCGGCGCGGGCCGCCCGGTCCAGGACGGTGGCGACGTCGCGGGCCAGCACCGGCGAGCCGGCCAACGGCAGCTCGCCGGTGCGGACCCGGTCGCCGAGCACCTCGGTGGGGTAACTGCGGCGGACCTTGAAGGCCAGATCGGCGGCGTACGCGTCGAGCCGGTCGGCGACGGCGTCCGCCGCGTAGGCGGGCGGGATGAGTTGGGCGAGGACGCGGTCGTTGCCGCCGGCCAGTTCGACGAGCCGGGTGCGCCAGGCGGCCGGCTGGTAGAGCTGGCCCGCGACCAGCGTTGCCGGCAGTGCGTCGGTGGAGCCGGCCTCGGCACGCAGGCTCTCGGTCACCCGGGCGCTGTTGAGGGTCAGCGCGGCGAGCTGGGCGGTCAGCTTGAGCTGGTCGGCGGGCAGGCCCTGGTCGCGGGCCTGCTTCCAGAGCGTGGCGGCGTCGCCGGTGTGCGCGGAGAACAGCGCGTCGAACCGGTCCTGCTGCTCGGCGGGCAGACCGGTGGCCTTCAGCATCGAGCCGTAGCTGGACGCGGTGCCGCTGATCGCCAGCTTGCGCCGGGTGATGGTGCCGTAGCGGTCGAGGCGCTCCTTGGCCGCCTCGATCTGGCCGTCGTCGAGCGCCACGATGCCGGCGTCGACCGCCTTGCGCAGCGCGTGGTCGATGCCGGAGGGGCTGATCCGGGCGAGCTGGACGGGGTCGGTGGGCAGGCCGACGCGCAGCAGGCCATAGCCGACCTGCGGGTCGATGTCGACGCTGCGGGCCAGCTTGTCGGCGGTGGCGGCGACCGCGACCAGGCGGGCGTCCCAGCCGGTGGCCTCGCGCAGCAGGGCCAGGTCGCGGCGGTCGTCGTCTTCCTGCGCGTCGGCCAGGGCACTCTCGCCGAGGTGTCCGCGCAGGCCGGTGGAGAGGCGCTGGAACTCGCTCCTCGGCTCGGGCAGCACCTTCTGGGGTATGACCAGGTCGACCGGCGCGGCCGGGTCGACCTTCTGGACCGGTGCGGCGAGTTGGACCTCACGCTCGTTGATCACCGCACGCACGTCGAGCCGCTGGACCCTTGCGGGGAGTTCCCGGTCGAGCTGGTAGCGGCCCGTCTTGTCGGTCGCGATCTGGGCGAACAGGGTGACGGTGCCGCCGAAGCCGGGGACGTAGAAGCGCAGCGGGATGCCGGGTGCGGGCAGACCGCGATCGGTGACCAGGCGGCCGGCCAACCGGCGCGGCGGCTCGTCGGCGGCGGCCCGCGGGTCCGGAAGGACAACCTCGGCCTGTTCGGGCTCGCTGGGCAGGTCGGACTCGTTCTCCGGGTCAGGCCGGTTTTCCGGGTCAGGCCGGTTTTGTGGGCCGGGCTGCACCGGGATGGGACGCACGGCGGCCGTCACCGGCCGCGTTGGCACCCCAGGCTCGGCGGGCGGGGGCTCGGGCTCGGCGGGGCCGTCCGATCCGGATACCGCGCCCATCAGCGTGGTCGGCAGGTCGGTCAGCGCGGCGTCGATCAGGGTCGCCGTGTTGCTGTCGACGATCGCGGTGTCGATCAGGCCGTGTGCGCCCTGAAACGCCGCGACGGCCCGCGCCGTAGCCACGCCGAAGAGCCGCTGGCTCTGCTCGGCCTCCGGGATCACGTAGCCGAGGCGGTCGAGCTCGGCGTGCAGTGCGGCGACGTCTTCACCGGCGAGACCGGCCCGAAGATCCCTGCCATGCGGTCGCATACGCTCCCCTTCCCGACACTGCCGAGATGACCGTGTCGGGGTGGGGCGTGCGGCGGAAGCGACGGGTCCGAGATCTGACCCGGCGATCAGACGATGATCTCCGTGGCGGCCCCTATGGTGAGCCAGTGGACGCTGTCGCGGACCGGGTCGGGTGCCGCGGCGAACGCGCGTTCGATCGCCGCCCGCGGCTCCTGGAAATGGCTCCAGCCCTCGTAGTGCACCGGGATCGTGGTGTGCGGGCGGACCAACTCGCAGAGCCGGACCGCCTGGCGAGCGGTCATCGAGTAACGCAGCGGGCCGGTGATCGGGAAGCGGACTCCACCGAGGTGGAGGACGGCGGTGCCCACCGGGATCCGGCCGGCCACCTCGCGGACGCCGCGGTAGAGGACGGTGTCTCCGGTGAACCAGAGGGCGCCGTGCTGTTGCCCGGGCCAGCGCAGGGCGAAGCCGACGACGTCGCCGACGAGCGGGCCGCTCAGCGGCGGGCCGTGCCGGCAGGGCGTCGCGGTGATCTCGATGGCGGGCTGGCCGGGCCGGGTCAGGGTGAGGCTCTGCCAGGCGCGCAACCCGCGGGCGCGGCCGCCGAGCCGGGTGGCACCGGACTCCGTGGTGACGATGTCGTCCACCGTGGACAGCAGCTCACGGCCGGCGTCGTCGAGGTTGTCGGCGTGGTGGTCGTGGGTCAGCAGCACCGCGTCGATCGGGCCGAGGTCGGCCAGGGCCAGCGCCGGGCCGGTCAGCTTGCGCGAGGAGGTGCCCAGGCCGAACCCGTAGCGCCGGCCGGGCGGGTCGAAGGTCGGGTCGGTGAGCAGCCGCCAGCCGGCGACCTCGACCAGGGTGGTCGGGCCGCCGACGTGCGTCAGTTTGACCTCGGTCACCGGGCGTGCTCGAGCGCCCAGTCGAGGGCGTAGTCGGCGATGTCCTGCCAGCCCTCCTGGGCCGGCAGCAGGTGCGCGTAGCCGTCGTAGAGCTTGACCTCGGTCACCGTGTCGCCCTTGTAGTGCGCGGCGTTGGAGCGCTGCACGCTCGGCGGCATGATGTGGTCTTCGGAGCCGGAGATGAACAGCAGCGGCGCCCGCTTGTCGTTGTGGTAGTTGACGGCGATGTCCTGCGGCCCGGGCAGCAGGTTGGCCAACACGCTGTCCCAGAGGATGCCGCCGGAGGCGGGGATCGCATAGCGCTCGTAGAGCGCCCGCGACTCGTCTTCGGGGAAGTTGTTGGTGAAGGCGTAGTGGAACTGCTCGTAGTCGAACGGGACCGCGCGGTGCCGGTTGGCCGGGTTCTTCAGCACCGGGAACGTCGAGCGAAGCTGTGAGAACGGGATGACCTTGACGCCCTCGGTCGGTGCCGAGTTGAGGACGACGGCAGACGTGCCGTAGCCGCGGTCGAGCAGCACCTGGGTGAAGGCGCCGCCGGCGGAGTGTCCCATCAGGATCGGCGGCTTGGGCAGCGCACCGACCACCGAGGACAGGTGCTCGATGACCTTCGGGGCGGTCAGCGCCTCGATCGGGGACGGGTCGGCGTTGAGCGCTTCGACCTCGACCTCGAAGCCGGGATAGCCCGGGGTGAGGACGGTGAAGCCTTTCGCCTCGTAGTGCGTCTTCCAGTGTTCCCAGCTTCGTGGGGTGACCCAGAAACCGTGGATCAGGACGATCGTGTCTGGCTTTTCGCTCATGCTCAGGGCTCTCCGGGTGTCGAGTCGGGGCGAGGGAAAGTCAGGCTGAACCTGGACATCGTCATCCTCCCATCGCGAGCGCCCGCGCACCCTCGATCATTCGGCCGTTGCCGCATCTACCCCGGTTGACGTCGCTGCGCTACGTTCCGATGCTGTGAGTGTGACCATCGCGACGAGCGTCGAACCGTCGACCGACCCGCGCACCGTCAACGGGATCGAGCGTGCCCTCGACGTGCTGCTGCTCTTCTCCCGGTCGCACGAGCCCAGCCTCGGTGTCACCGAGATCGGCCGGCGACTCGGCCTTTCCAAGGCGGTCGTGCACCGCATCCTGACCACGCTGTGCAGCCGCCAGCTCATCGTCGCCGACGAGACCAGCCGCCGCTACGTGTTGGGCCCGGCCTCGCTCGCGCTCGGGCGGGCGTTCCTCGACCGGGTCGACGTGCGCGACCTGGCCCGCGAGCCGATGCGCCGGCTGAGCGAGGCGACCAGCGAGACCTCGACGTTGTCGATCCGGCTCCGGCACAGCCGGGTCTACCTCGATCAGGTGACACCCCAT
Source organism: Asanoa ferruginea (assembly GCF_003387075.1). Taxonomy (NCBI): domain Bacteria; kingdom Bacillati; phylum Actinomycetota; class Actinomycetes; order Micromonosporales; family Micromonosporaceae; genus Asanoa; species Asanoa ferruginea. The sequence goes on along the minus strand of NZ_QUMQ01000001.1, from coordinate 5,585,187 downwards.
CGCGACGTGAAGATGGAGGTGCAGGTCGGTGCCGCGTTCCCGCTGCACGCCGGCAGTTCCTCCAAGGCGTTCCTGGCGTTCCTCACCGAGGCCGAACGGGAGGCCTACTTCGCGTCCGGGCCGTTGACCGCGCTGACCGACCACACGGTCGTCGACCCCCACTTCCTGCGCGACGAGTTGCGGGTCATCCGGGAGCGCGGCTACGCCGCCTCGTTCGGGGAACGCCAGGCCGGCGCCGCGTCGGTGGCGGCGCCGGTGTTCGACCACGAGGGCCGGCCGGTCGTGGTGATCAGCGTGTGCGGCCCGGTCGAGCGGGTCCGCACCCGGGTCGGCGAGATCGCCCAGACCCTGCTGGCCGAGACCCGCGACCTGTCCGCCCGGCTCGGGCACAACAACAGCTAGTTAGTGCCGGTCGACCGGGCCGGAGGAAGCGGACCGCTTGGCTGCCTCGGCGGAGTGCCAGAGGACGGCGCGGTTGATCCGGTTCGGATAGCGGTCGATCATGATGTTGTAAAGCTCGCGGGCGTCGTCGCTGCCCCGGTCGGCGGCTTCCCAGTCGCGCAGATACTGCCGGGTCGCCTCGATGTTGTTCGGGTCGTCGGCCGCGCCGTCGCGCTTGTGGCCGGCGACCACCGTGTCGGGGTTGAGGTCGGCGATCGTGTCCAGCGCGTCGAACCACTCCGCGAGCCCGTCGGCGCTGGCCTCGGAGAGGTAGAGGTGCACGTCGTTGTAGACGCTGTCGCCCGCCGCGACCAGCCCGATCGACGGCGCGTGCAGCGCGGTCGTGTGGTCGGTGTCGCTGTGCCCGAGCGGCACCACGACGAGTTCCTCGCCCTCCAGCTGGAGAATGTCACCGTCGAGGCGGTCGGCCACGACCGGGTCACCGATCTGGTCGGGAAACGCCTGCCGCCAGAACGCGTCCAGCCAGTTCGGGCCGACCTGTTGCTTCATCACGTCGACCACCTCGGGCACGGCCACCAGCCGCGCGTCCGGGAAGCGTTCCAGCACCGGCGCGGCGCCGAAGAAGTGGTCGCCGTGCCCGTGGGTGATGTAGATCGTGGTCAGGTTCTTGCCCGACGACTCGACCCAGTCGGCCAGGGCCTGCCCTTCGCGGTCGGTCATCAGCGCGTCGACCAGCACCGCGTCGCGGTCGCCGTGGATCAGCGTCGCGGCGGTCGGCGACCACATCTCGCGCTTCTCGCCGGCGGGCAGGTCCGCGGACACCACCGGCTTCTCGGGCGCGACGAACGTCTCGTACGCAAGTGTTGCCATGTCGACTCCCCGTGTCTTCGGCACCTCTGACCTACGCTTTCACCGATCACCCCGGGCCGTGGCGGAACGGGGCGCCTCAAGAGACGCGCGAGTAACGGGAGCCGCATGAGTCTGCGATTCGAAGAGTTGGCCTGGCGGCAGACGCCGATGGGTGAGATCAGCCTGCGCCGCCGGCGGGACCCGACCGTCGACGAAGACGTCTACGAGGTCAAGCTCGGCGACGAGTTCCTCATGTCGAGCCTCTTCACCGTCGCGGAGATCGAACTCGCGCGTCTGGGCCTGGCCGAACTGACCGGCGACGACCTCGACGTGGTCGTCGGCGGCCTCGGTCTCGGTTACACCGCGCGCACGGTCCTGGAAGACCCGCGGGTCCGCTCCCTGGTCGTCGTGGATGCCCTCGACGAGGTGATCGCCTGGCACCGCGACGGCCTGCTGCCGTTCGCGTCAGCCGTCGTTGACGACCCGCGCAGCCGGCTCCAGCACGACGACTTCTTCGCCCTCACGGCGCTGCGCGGAAAGCGGTTCCACGCCGTGCTCGTCGACATCGACCACAGCCCGAGCCACCTGCTGCACCCCGACCACGCCGCGTTCTACACGCCCGACGGGCTGCGCCGGCTGACCGACCACCTGCACCCGGGCGGCGTGTTCGGCCTGTGGTCCAACGACCCGCCCGACGAAGCCTTCACCGCACGGCTGGCCGACGTCTTCGGCACCGCTCGCGCGCACGTCGTCGAGTTCGACAACCCACTGCAAAGGCGAATTTCCACCAACACGGTGTACGTCGCGACTCAGGGCATCCCGGAGTCGTGATAGTGCGCGGCCATCCACCGCTCCTGGTCGCTGAGTCGCGTCCACGGCACCGGGGTGACGATGGTGCGGTGTTCGCCGACCGGGCACCACTGCAGGCGCAGCGGGCCGAGCCGGATCGCCTTGAAGGAAATGCCCGGCACCCAGACCGTGGTGAACACATGCCCGTCGCGGCAGCGGACCGGCACCTCGAACTTCTCCGTGGCGGCCGGCCCGCGACGGGCCAGGAACACCAGGCCGACGATGGTCAGGCCGACCACCGTCACCAGCACGAACACCACGACCGCGTTCTCGTTCACCGCCGCACCTCCTGCGCCGCCCTCACGATGCCACGAGCAGCGCGGTTCCGCGAACCCTCAGTTTGACCTCGGCACCGGGTGCCGGCAGCAGGTGCGCGGGGCAGCGCACGGTCACCGCACAATCGCCGCTGATGACGTGCGCGATGCCGCTGCTGCCGTGAAACTCGACGGCGGTGACCAGCGCGGTCGCGCCGTCGTCGGTGAGCTCGATCTGCTCGGGCCGCAGCAGCACCTCACCGGCGCCGTGCTCGGCGGCGGTGCGCAGCTCGACCGGCCCGATCGGCGTCTGCGCGGTGCCGCCGTCGAACGTCGCCGGCACCGTCGCCAGGTCGCCGACGAACCCCGCGATGTCCCGGTCGACCGGGCGCAGGTAGAGGTCGCGCGGCGTGCCCTCCTGGCGGATGACACCGTCGCGCAGCACCGCGACCCGGGCCGCGAGCGACATCGCCTCTGCCTGGTCGTGGGTGACCAGCAGCGCCGTCGTGCCGGTCGCCCGCAGGGTGGCGGCGACCGCGCGCCGGGTGCTCCCCCGCAGTTCGGCGTCCAGCGCCGAGAACGGCTCGTCGAGCAGCAGGAGGTCGGGCCCGGGTGCGAGCGCCCGGGCGAGCGCGACCCGCTGCTGCTCGCCGCCGGAGAGCGAGTGCGGCCGCCGGCCGGCATACCGGGCGTCGAGCCCGACCAACTCGAGCAACTCCCCCACCCGGTGCCGGGCCCGCCGCTGCCGCCACGGCAGCCCGAAGGTGATGTTGCCGGCGACGGTCAGGTGCGGGAACAGGTTGCCGTCCTGGGTGACGTACCCGAGCCGGCGCTTCTCCGGAGCCAGGGCGGTGACCGGGCGGCCGCCGATCACCACGGTTCCGGCGTCCGGGCGGTCGAACCCGGCGACGATCCGCAGCAGCGTCGTCTTTCCCGACCCGGACCTGCCGAGCAGCGCGGTCAGCTCACCGCTGGGCAGGTCGAGGTCGACGCCGGCCAGCACCACAGTGTCCCCGAATGACTTGCGCAACGCTTTGACGATCATCTGGTCGCCTCGTGGTCCCCTCGGGTGAGCAGATAGGCCATCGGAGCGGAGACGACAACCATCAACAGGGCGTACGGCGCCGCCGCGCCGTAGTGGATGGCCGACGACTCGCTCCAGAACTCGGTCGCGAGCGTGCGGGTGCCGATCGGCGCGAGCAGCAGCGTGGCGGTCAGCTCGGTCACCACGGCGAGGAACACCAGCGCGGCCCCGGCGCCCGCGCCCCGCGCGATCAACGGCACGGTCACCCGGAGCAGCGCGGCCGCCGGTCTGGTGCCGAGCGCGCGGGCGACGTCGTCGAGTTCGGGTGGTGCCTGGGCAAGGGCGGAGCGCAGCCCGACCAACGCTCGCGGCAGGAACAGCGTCACGTAGGCGGCGACCAGCATGACGGTGGTCTGGTAGAGACCGGGCAGGTAGCGGATCGCGACGGTGATCAGGGCCAGCGCGACGACGATGCCGGGCAGGGCGTTGCCGACGTAGGTGCTGCGCTCGATGATCCGGCTCGTCCAGCCCGGCCGGCGCACCGCGAGCCAGGCGACGGGCAGGGCGGCGAGCGTGGTGACGGCCGCGCCGGCCAGGCCCAGCCCGAGGGTGCTGCCTGCGGTGGCGAGCAGGTCGCCGACCGGGAACGCGGTGGAGGCACTGACCGTCAACCAATAGCCGATCATGCCGAGGGGTACGCCGAGCGCGCCCGCGGCGACCAGCAGCAGGCCGCCGGCGGCGGCGACGCGGGCCGGCCAACCGAGGCGGTGCGGCACCGGGCGGCGGCTGGCGCCGGAGCCGATCCTCGCGATCCGGCCCGGGCCCGCCAGCCGCAGTTCGCCGAGGAGCAGCAGCAGGCACAGCAGCACCAGGACGCCGGCGAGCGCCGTGGCCCCCGTACCGTCGAATGTGGATTGGTATTGGTCGTAGATCGCGGTCGTGAACGTGTCGAAGCGCAGTGACTGGATGGCGCCGAACTCGGCCAGCAGGTGCAGGCCGACCAGCAGCGCGCTGCCGAGCGCGGCCGGCCGCAACCGCGGCAGGGTGGCCCGGGCGAACGCCCGCCACGGGCCGAGGCCCAGCGACCGGGCGGTCTCCTCATAGGCCGGGTCGGTGCCGCGTAGCGCGGCCGCGATCGGCAGGTAGACCAGCGGATAGTAGGACAGCGTGGTGACCAGCACGGCGGCGCCGAAGCCGGACAGCCCGGGCCGCAGTGAGGTCCAACCGAAGCTGTTGACGAAAGCCGGCACCGCCAGCGGCGCGACCATCAACGCTGTCCAGAATGGACGACCGGGAAGGTTGGTGCGTTCGACCAGCCACGCGGCACCGGTGCCGACGATCAGACAGGCGGCGGTGGTGGCCAGCACCAGCATGACGGTGTTCCCGAGCAGCTCGCCGACGCGAGGGCGCCAGACCAGGTCGACCACGCCGCCGCCGGCACTGACCAACCCTTCGACGACGTACCACAATGGAACGACCGAAAGAGCGGCCACCGCGAGTGCGGCAGCCGCGCGAAACGGCGGGGGCCGAAGGCCGACCCCCGCCGCGTCGCGGCCGGTCACAACAGGCCGACCCGTTGCATCTCCGAGATGATCTTCGGGCCGTTGAGGGTGTTGAGGTCCACCGTCGGCGCGCCCAGCTCGGCCAGCGGCTTGAGCTTGGCGTTCGACGCGACGCCGGTGCCCACGCTGTATTCGAAGGCGGTGCTGTCGGCGAGCGCCTTCTGCCCTTCCGGGCTGGTCATGTAGGCCAGCAGTTGCTGCGCTTCCGTGGCGTGCTTGCTCGCCTTGAGGACGCCGCCGCCGGAGACGCTGACGAACGCGCCCGGGTCCTGGTTGCCGAGGAACGCCAACTTGGTCTTGTTGCTGTTGGCGCCGCCGTCGGCCTGGTCGCCATACCAGTAGTAGTGGTAGATGACGCCGCCCGGGACCTCACCGGAGTTGGCGGCCTTCATGATGGCGCTGTTGCCGCGGTAGATCTTGGCGTTGTCCTTGATGCCCTGTAGCCACGCGGCGCCGGCCTGGTCGCCGACCAGGGCGTAGACGGCGCTGACGATCGCCTGGAAGTCGGCGCCGCTCGGCGAGACGCCGAACCTGCCCTTCCACTCGGGCTTGGCCAGATCGAGGATCGACTTCGGGAGCTGCGCCTCGGTCAGCGCGGCGGTGCCGTAGACGAAGACGGTCGACCGGGCGGCGACGCCGACCCAGTCGCCCTTGCTCGACGAATACTGCGCCGGGACCTGGCCCTTGGTGGCGGCGTCGACCGGTGCGAACAGGTCCTTGCTCGACACCAGCGACATGGCCGGCGAGTTCTCGGTGATGAACACGTCGGCGGGCGACCTGCCGCCCTCGGCGACGATCTGGTTGGCGAGCTCGAAGTCGCTGCCGTTGCGGATCTCGACCTTGATGCCGGTCTTGGCGGTGAAGCCGTCGGCCCACATCTTGCCGACCTCTTCGTGCTGGGCGTTGTAGAGCACGAGGGTGGTCTCGCTGGCCGTTTCATCGGTTTTTGAGCCGCAGGCGGTCAGGGCGAGTGCGGCGGTGGTCGCGATCGCGACGATCAGTGATGGGCGGCGCACGGTGAGGCAGGTCCTGTCTGCTGGGGGTGATGTGACAAACGAAGGTTAGGCTTTACTAAGTAAGTGCCGACTCCCTAAATTTGGGGGGTGCCCCTCTCCCTGTTGGTGATCGACGACCACCGCGTATTCACCGACACCCTGGCGCTGAGCCTCGACCTCGAGCCCGACCTGTGCTGCGTCGCGACCGCCCAGACGGCCCGCGAGGGGCTCGCCAAGGCCGCCGCGATCGAGGTCGACGTCGCGATCGTCGACCTCGACCTGCCCGACGCCAGCGGCATCGAGGTCGTCGCTGAGCTGCTCGCGCTGCGCCCGGCGCTGCGGGCCATCGTGCTCACCGCCCACCCGCGCGCCGACCTGGCCGCGCGGGCTCTCCTTGCCGGGGCGGCCGCCTTCCTCCCGAAAGACGCCGCGCTGCGGTCGATCCTGTCGGCGGTCCGCACCGCCGACCCGGCACACCCGGTGGTCGACGCCCCGCGCCAGCCCGCGATCGCTTTGACCGCACGGGAATACGACGTGCTCCGCCAACTCGCGCAGGGCCTCGACGCCCACCGCTGCGCGACCGCCCTGGGCCTGTCCGTCTACACGACCCGCGACCACATCAAGGCGCTGATGGGCAAACTGTCGGCACACACCCAACTCGAGGCCGTGGTCGCCGCCGACCGGCTCGGGCTGATCTCCGTCGGCTCACGCTACTGATGCGCCGCGCGCTGGCCCGGCACCTGGCGGTGGCCGCCGTCGTCGGGGTGGCGCTGACCGCGCTGGTCTCGGTCGGGCTGTGGCGGCTGGCCGAGCAGGACGCGAGGCGCGGCGCGGAACGGGTCGCCCGGCAGGTCTCGTCGGCGGTGCTGATGTCGGTCGCGTCGCACGACTACGCCCGCCCTGGCGGCGTCGACCGCGCCGACCTGCTCGACCACCTGACGCCGTTCCTGCGCTCGAAGATGGTCGACCGCGTCAAGATCTTCAGCCTGCGGGGCGGCCAGGCCACCGTCGTCTTCTCCGACGAGCCGCGCAACGAGCAGCACACCGAGACGTTGCGCCCCGCGCTGGACGCGGCCCTTCGGTCCGGCCAGGTCCTGGTCGAGCCGGTCCCCCGCGACGCCGGCCACCGCTTCGAGAACGCCTTGACGGGCCAGCGGATGGAGGTGTTCTTCGGCTTCCGCGACGGCGGCGGCAACCCGGCCGCGCTCGAGCTCTACGTGCCGGTCGACGTGGCCGGCACGACGGAGCACGGCGTCATGGTGCTGCTGCCCGTGGTGCTCGCCGGTTTCCTGGTCGTCGCGGCCGCGCTGCTACCGGTCTCGCTGGCGCTGGCCCGCCGCACCGACCGCGAACGGCTCCGGCACGGCCTGACCGCGGTCGAACTCACCCGCCGCGACGTGGCCCACCGCCTACATGACGGCGTGATCCCAGATCTGGCCGCGGCGGGCCTACTGATCGAACGCGGCGCCGACCATCCCGACCTGCTCGGCCGGGCACACCGGCTGGTCACGGGCGAGGTGCGCCAGTTGCGCACGCTGCTGACCAATCTAGTGCCGACCGGCTCCTCCTCCGACGATCCGGTTGTGGCGCTGCACGACGCGGTCGGCGGCGACGACGTTTCGCTGGAGGTCTCGGTTTCCGGGCCGGCCGCCCCAGAAACCGTGGCGCTGCTGCACCAGGCCGCGACCGAGCTGGTCCGCAATGCCCGCCGGCACGCCCAGGCCACGCACATCACGGTCCGGCTCACCGCTTCCGGCCCGGACACGCTGGTGCTGACGGTGACCGACGACGGGATCGGCTTCGACCCGTCGGCCTCGCCGCCGGACGGTCACGTGGGACTGCGGTTGGTGTCGCGGTTCGTGGCCGACCACGGCGGCACGCTGCGGATCATCAGCGAGCCGGGTGCCGGGACGGTGGCGTCGGTCAGTGTGCGGCGGAGCGCCGCAGCCGCCGGGCGGCCAGCACGACCAGGGCGCTAGCCAACGCGGTCACCACGAGCATCACCACGAAACCGCTCCACCGGCCAGGAGCGGACAGACCTTGGCGGAACCCGTCGACCGCCATGGCCACCGAGGCCAGCCAGACGACCCCGAGGAATGCGAGCAGCGCGTATGCCTTCGGCCGGGTCACCGCCGCAGCTATCGCCGATCGAAGTCGCCGTCCCGCGCGTCCTGGCAGGCCGGGTCAGCGTTCGTCGATGGTCACGTCGATGCGGTAGTCCTGTGCGCGGTAGCAGTGGTCGCCGTATTCGACGGCGACGCCGTTGGCGTCGAAGGCGCTGCGGGTCATGGTGAGCACCGGTTCGCTGGCCTTGAGGCCGAGGTTGCGCCGCTCGGCCGCGGTCGGCATCCGCGCGGCGATCTCCTGGTGTGCGACCACCGGCCGGATGCCGCGGGCCCGTAGCAGCGCGTAGAGCCCCTGCTCTTCCAACTGCTCCCGGGTGACGGCGGATGCTCGCGGTGGCAGCCAGTTGCGCAGGATCGCCAGCGGCTGGTTGCCGGCCATCCGCAGCCGCACGATCGACAGCAGCTCGGTGTCGGCCGGCAGGTCGAGCTCGGCCGCGACCCGTTCGTCGAGGACCGGCTCGTAGCCCAGCACCGTTGTCGACGGCCGCCCGGCGGCCCGGTCGAGGTCGTCGAAGAGGCTGGTAAGGCCGGCCCGGCGGTGGACTTTGCGGTTGGCGACCGTGGTGCCCAGCCCGCGCCGGCGCAGCAGCAGGCCCTGGCCGACCAGCTCCTGGATGGCCCGCCGCACGGTCGGCCGGGACAGGTCGAGCCGCTCGGCGAGGGCGATCTCGTTTTCGAACGGATCGCCCGGCTGCAGGCGCCCGTCGTCGATCGCCGCGCGGAGTTGCTCGGCGAGCTGGTGGTAGAGCGGCACGGGCGACGACCGGTCGATCGACACGCCCACCTGGATCGCCATGCCCGCACTTTACCCGCCCGCGCTTAGGTTGACGTTACGTAAAAATGTTGGGACAAATGCTTGACGTGAAATTGACGTACGTGCACGCTACCTAGCAGACCCGACATCGGCGACGGAACGGGTGAACGCGATGCGCATCGGCCTGGTTGGAGTGGGACGGATCGGCGCCTTCCACGCCGAGACACTGGCCTCCCGCGCCGATCTCGTGGTCACCGACGCCAACCTGCCCGCCGCCCGCGCGATCGGCTTCCCCGTGGCCGACGACATCACGTCCCTGCTCGCGTCCGGCATCGACGGCCTGGTCATCGCGGCCGCGACACCCGCACACGCGCCCCTGCTGACCGCCGCGGTCGCGGCCGGCGTGCCGACGTTCTGCGAGAAGCCGGTCGCCGCGACCCTGGCCGAGACGCTCGCGATGACCGCGCTCGTGGAGGGCAGCGGGGTGCCGGTGCAGATCGGCTTCCAGCGCCGCTTCGACGCCGGCTACCGCCGGGTGCGCGAGGCGGTTGCGAGCGGGTCACTGGGCTTCGTGCACACCATCCGGGCCAACACCCACGACCAGGCGCCACCACCGGCGGCCTACATCGCCACCTCGGGCGGCATCTTCCGCGACTGCTCGGTGCACGACTTCGACATCCTGCGGTTCGTGACCGGTCGCGAGGTGGTGACGGCCTACGCGACCGGCGCCAACAAGGGCGAGCCGTTCTTCACCGCGGCCGGCGACGTCGACACCGGCGCTGCCGTGTTGACGCTCGACGACGGCACCCTCGCGCTGGTGTCCGCGACCCGCTACAACGGCGGCGGCCACGACGTGCGGATGGAGGTGCTCGGCTCCGCCGGCGCGCTCGGCGTCGGGCTCGACCAGTCGCTGGCCCTGACCTCCGCCGAAGCCGGCGTCGACTTCCCCACCGGCCCGCGCCACCAGTCCTTCATGGACCGCTTCCGCCCGGCCTACCAGGCCGAACTGGCCGCGTTCGTCGACGTCGTCCGCGGCGACCGCCCCTCCCCCTGCACCGTCCGCGACGCCCTGGAGGCCTTCCGCGTCGCCGAGGCGTGCGAGCTGTCCCGGGCCGAGGGGCGACCGGTCGCCCTGGCCGAAATCAAAAGAGCGTGACACCGGTGTACGCCCCCGCCCGTCAAGGTATGGCACCGTGCCGGCCCCCGATCTGACGGAGATCCGGGTCCGCGAGCCCGACCGGATCATCACAGGTTGGGCCACCCGGAAGCGCCGCCCGCCGCTCGCGGCCTCGACGGCGGCAAGATGCTGACCCGGATCTGCCTCGACGACCCGGACACCGTCACGACCCTGGAGTCGGCCGCGGCGGCCATCACCGGGCTGGCCGGCCATGGGGTGATGGCGCTGGTCGAGCCGTTCATGGCGGCGCGGGAGGCCGGCCGCGTCCGCAACCTGCTCGACCCCGACTCGATGATCCGCGCGATCCACATCGCCGCCGGCCTCGGCGCCACGAGCCGGCACACCTGGCTAAAGCTGCCGGTCGTCGACGACCTACCCCGGGTCATGGACGCCACCACGCTGCCGACCCTGCTGCTCGGCGGCGATCCGACCGGCCACCCCGACGAGACGTACGCCGCCTGGGACCGCGCCCTGCACCTGCCCGCCGTCCGCGGGCTGGTGGTCGGCCGGGCACTGCTGTTCCCACCGGACGGCGACGTCGCCGCAGCGGTCGACACCGCGGCGGGGCTCGTACACCCATCCCTTGATCCGTCTTGAAAGGCAGACCGATGAAGCGCAGATTCCGGATCTCCCTGCTGGCCGCCGGCACCGCCCTGGCGCTGGCCGCGTGCAGTTCCAGCGGCGGCAAACAGGAAACGACAGACACCAACAACGCCGGCACCGCCGACACCCCGCGGATGACCGTCGCGTTCATCACCCACTCCGGGCCCGGCGACACGTTCTGGGACCTGGTCCGCAAGGGCGCCGAGGACGCGGCCAAGAAGGACAATGTGGAGCTGCAATACCAGGCCGACCCCGACGGACCGGGCCAGGCCAACCTGGTGCAGTCAGCGGTCGACAAGAAAGTAGACGGCATCGCGGTGACCCTGGCCAAGCCCGACGCGATGAAGGCCAACGTGACCAAAGCCGTCCAGGCCGGCGTCCCGGTGGTCGCGCTCAACGGCGGCATCGACGCCTGGCAGGCGATGGGCGTGCAGGGCTACTTCGGCCAGGACGAGCGGATCGCCGGCCGCGCCGCCGGGCAGAAACTCGCCGCCGACGGCGGGAAGAAGGCGCTCTGCGTCATCCACGAGCAGGGCAACGTGGGCCTGGAGGCGCGCTGCGACGGCGCCAAGGACACCTTCCCCAACATTTCAAAGATTTACGTCACGGGTACGGATATGCCGGGCGTCCAAGCCGCGATCACCTCGAAACTCCAGCAGGACAAGGCGATCGATCGGGTGCTGGCACTTGGCGCCCCGTTCGCACTCGCCGCGGTGCAGTCGGTGAAGGACGCCAGCAGCTCCGCCAAGGTGGCCACCTTCGACACCAACAAGGAGCTAGTCGGGGCGATCAAGAGCGGCTCGGTGATGTGGGCGGTCGACCAGCAGCCCTACCTCCAGGGCTATCTGGCCGTCGACAGCCTGTGGCTCTACAAGACCAACGGCAACACCATCGGCGGTGGGCAGGCCACGCTGACCGGCCCGGCGTTCATCGACAGCGGCAACGTGGCCGCGATCGAGCAGTACGCCAACAACGGCAAGCGGTGACAACCGTAACGGAGCTGGCGGCCCAGGACGACCGGGTCGCCAGCCGGCCGCTCGCGGCCAGACTGCTCAGCCGCCCCGAGGTCGGCTCACTGGTCGCGGCGATCGTCATCTTCCTGCTCTTCATGGCCGTCGCGGCACCGTTCCGCAACGTCGCCAACATCGGCACGATCCTCTATGGAGCGTCGACGATCGGCATCATGGCTGTGCCGGTCGCCCTGCTGATGATCGGCGGCGAGTTCGACCTGTCGGCCGGTGTCGCGGTGACGACGGCGGGCCTGTCCGGGTCGTTGCTGGCGTGGAACTTCGGCCTCAACGTCTGGGTCGGCGTGCTGCTGTCACTGGTGCTCGCGGTCGCGATCGGGGCGTTCAACGGCTGGCTGCTGTTACGCACCGGGCTGCCCAGCTTCCTGGTCACGCTGGGCACGTTCTTCATCCTCCAGGGCGTCAACCTGGGCGTCACCCGACTCGCGACCGGCAACGTGGCCAGCGCCGACATCAGCGACATGGACGGTTTCGCGTCGGCGCACGCGGTCTTCGGCTCGGAGGTCTCGCTGGGCCCGGTCAACCTGAAGATCACTGTTCTCTACTGGGTGCTACTGACGATCATCGCCGCGTACGTGCTGCTGCGTACCCGAATCGGAAACTGGATCTTCGCAGTCGGGGGTGACGCGGCCGCGGCCCGAGCGGTCGGCGTGCCTGTCCGATCGACGAAGGTCGGGCTGTTCATGGCCGTCGGCTTCTGCGCGTGGCTGTCCGGGATGCATCTGCTGTTCCAGTTCAACACCGTGCAGTCGGGCGAAGGCGTCGGAAAGGAGTTCATCTTCATCATCGCCGCGGTGATCGGCGGTTGCCTGCTGACCGGCGGCTACGGCTCGGTGGTCGGCGCATCGATCGGCGCCCTGATCTTCGGGATGACCCAGCTGGGCATCAACTACGCGGGCTGGAACCCGGACTGGTTCCGCACCTTCCTGGGTGTGATGCTGTTGCTGGCGACGATCGTGAACCTCTACGTGAAGAGGAGGGCGGACCTGCGATGAGCGCCATCCTTTCGCTCTCTCACGTAGGAAAGAGCTATGGCAACGTGCACGCGCTGCGGGACGTGTCCTTGTCCGTGCGGCAGGGTGAGGTCACCTGCGTGTTGGGTGACAACGGTGCCGGCAAGTCGACGCTGATCAAGATCGTGTCGGGCTTGCATGCCCACACGTCTGGGTCTGTGCTGCTGGACGATGTCCCTGTCCACTTCGGATCGCCGCGCGAGGCGCAGGCCAACGGGATCGCGACGGTCTATCAGGATCTGGCCCTCGCGCCATTGATGTCGGTGTGGCGCAACTTCTTCCTCGGCAACGAGCTGCAACGCGGGTTGTTCCGGCTCGACATCGCTGCCATGAAGCGGATCTGCGCGGCGGAGCTCGGAAAGATGGGGATCGTGATCCCCGATCTGGAGCGGCCCGTTGCCAGCCTGTCGGGCGGTCAGCGGCAATGCGTGGCGATCGCACGGGCCATCTATTTCGGTGCGCGGGTCATCATCCTCGACGAGCCGACTGCGGCGTTGGGGGTGAAGCAGTCAGGGGTCGTGCTGCGGTATGTGGTCAAGGCGCGCGATGCCGGGCTCGGGGTCATCTTCATCACCCACAACCCGCACCACGCCTATCTGGTCGGCAACCACTTCGTGATTCTCAAGCTGGGCCGGGTCGTGCTGGATGCCCACCGCGACGAGCTGACGCTCGAGCAACTGACCGCGGAAATGGCGGGCGGCGATGAACTGACGGAGCTGAGCCACGAGCTGCGCGGAGCCGATCCGGGCAAGGTGGTCGAGCCTGCGTCCGTGGCGCCAGGGTCCGTCGAAGCGCCGGTCGCTGCCGGCTCAGCTGGTCTTGCCGGGCCTGCCGCTGCCGGCGCGACGGCCGAACCCGGCGGCGCTGGCGGAGCGGGCGCCGCCGGTGGTTCGGATCGTTTGGATGGTTCGGCTTCGTGAGTGAGTTGTTGCGGGTTGGTGTGGTCGGCGTTGGGGTGATGGGCGCCGACCACGCGGCCCGGCTAGCGAACCGAATTTCGGGGGCGTCGCTCGTCGCGGTGTCCGATCCGGACGGGGCGCGGGCTGAGGCGGTCGCGTCGTCGTACCCCGGCGTGCAGGTGATCGACTCTCCCCTCGCCTTGGTGGCGGCCGACTTCGTGGACGCGGTGCTGATCGCCTCCCCCGGCGCCGCGCACGAGGAGCAGGTGCTCGCGTGCCTGGCCGCCGGGAAGTATGTGCTGTGCGAGAAGCCGCTGACCGTGTCCAGCGAGTCGGCGCTGCGCCTGGTGACCGCGGAGCGCGCCGGCGGCCGGCCGCTCGTGCAGGTGGGGTTCATGCGGCGCTACGACCCGGCGTACACCCGGTTGAAGTCAGGTTTGGGTCGGGTCTTGGTGTTGCACAACATCCACCGCAACAAGACGGCACCAGGGTCTTTCGGCACCGAAATGATTGTGCGCGACTCGCTTGTGCACGAGGTCGACGTCTCGCGCTGGCTGTTCGACGACGAGATCGCGACCATCAGCGTGCTCACCCCGGCGCCGTCCGCGCTCGCGCCGCCCGGGGTGTCGGACCCGCTGGTGGCCATCTTCCGGATGACCGGCGGCGGCATCGCGACCAACGAGGTCTTCGTCAACAGCCAGCTGGGGTACGAGGTCCGCTGCGAAGCCGTCGGCGAGCAAGGCAGTCGTTTCGTGGACGCGGCGTTGCCCCTCCCCGACAATTTCCTCTCACGTTTCGAGGCGGCTTACGACCTGGAGGTCCAGTCGTGGGTCGACGCCTGCCGCCGCGGCGAGGTCACCGGCCCGACGACGTGGGACGGCTACGCGGCGACGGCGGTGTGCGAGGCGGGCGTACGGTCGCTGCACGACGGCGGCTCGCCGGTCGCCGTCGCATTAGTGAGGTGACGATGGACCAGTTCCTGGCGGACCTCTACGCCGACGGCGTGCAGCACGACGCGGAGCAGCCGGACCGCCTCCTCCGCCGCCGCAACCTCGAGCCCGACACGGCGGCGCTGCTGGCCATGCTGGTGCGGGTAGCCGGGGCGCGGCGGGTGGTCGAGATCGGCACGTCCAACGGCTATTCGACGATCTGGCTGGCGAGGGCGGCGGGGGATATCGGCGGTCGGGTGGTCACGGTCGACACGCAGGAGTGGCCCGGGGTCCGGTCGAACCTGTCTTCTGCCGGCGTCTCGGTCGACCTGGTCCTAGCCGACGGCGGGGCCCATCTTGCGGCGCTTCCGTCGGGCAGCGTCGACCTGTTGTTCCTCGACGCGGAACGCACCGAGTACGCCGGGTGGTGGCCGGACCCGATCCGAGTGCTCCGCCCCGGCGGGGTGCTGGCGATCGACAACGTGCTGTCCCACCCATCTGAGGTCGCGCCGTTTCTGGCCCTGGTGGCGGCGGATCCTCGTTGCCGCTCGACCACCGTTCCGGTGGGAAAGGGCCTGTCGATCACGTGGCGTGCTGGGGCCTAGGGGGTGCTCCGGCCGCGCGCAGAGATCGGGCGGATGCCGGTGTTGTAGCCGGCGGTCTGCGCGTGCGGTCGATCGTCGTCTGGGCTCGGCGGAGCGCCGAGACACGTCTTAGTCCGGCAGCGCGGCGGTCACGTCGAGCTCGACGAGCTGCCCTGGGAAGCCGAGTCTGCTCACGCCGAGCAGGGTGCTGGCGGAGGTGAACGCCGGTGCGAGCGGCGAGTCGAGCAGCCGGCGCCAGACGTCCCCGAGACTCCCGCCTGCCGCATCCGTCACATAAATCACGGTACGCACCACGTCGGTCGGCCCGGCCCCCACACTGGCGAGCGCCGCCAACGTATTAGCCACCACTTGATCGACCTGCGCGAACACGTCCCCTTCGCCAACGACATCGCCGGCGGAGTCGAGCGGACACTGCCCGGCGAGATATGCGGTCCGCGCAGAGCTGGCCACGGTGACATGGTGGTAGCCGGGCGGCTGGTGCAGCCCGTCGGGATTAAGCCTGGTGAGCGCCATGTGAGGCAGTCTCTGATGAGGCGGCCGTGACGCGCGACCGGTTTTGGCCCCCGAGCCGCACCCCCCAACCTGTCGTGTACAGTTAGCGCCCGTGCGTCCCGCAAAACTGGGCGCATGCAAGTCCGGGTGGCGGAATGGCAGACGCGCTAGCTTGAGGTGCTAGTGCCCGTATAGGGCGTGGGGGTTCAAGTCCCCCCTCGGACACAAAATCTCCGCGTTGGTGCGCAGTTTTCGGTGTGCGTGTTCAGAGACATCTGAACACGCACTTTTGCTTCTGCCGATGCCGTCGACCATGGCCGGACCGCCGGGGTGGTCCTCGTCACCGCCTCCTTGGTACTCACCGTCATCCCCCGCACGCCGATCTCCGGGGCCCCTCCCGCTGGACGCGAAGGTCCGCGGCTGCCTCCCCTCCCTCTGGCGGTGTTGGGTCCGGACGGCACGCGGACGGCCGACACCGTCTACGCGTTCGCCGCTCTGGACAAAAGCGGGCGAGTTGCCGCCCGCGGCATCCTCGCCGACCTCGGCTGGCGGCCGGCACTCGGCTGGACATCCGTGAACAGGCCGGGGTGATCAACGTCCGGGTCGCGGGCGAGGGTCGCTGCCGGGTCGACAGCCGCGGTTACCTCGTCTTCACCCTGTCGGTGCGCCGGTGGTGTCGGCTGGCCGCGGGCGACCGGCTGCTGCTGGTGGCCGATCACCGCACTGCCGTGTTGACGGGATATCCGCTGCCGGTCCTGGATCGGCTGCTCGATGCGACGTCGGTTATCGCCAACGGGGGTGATCGGGCATGAACCGGGATTCTGGGCGGGACGCCGACCTGGCAGCGGCACGGCCCGGCTCCTGCTGGAACGGATGGGTATCTCCCTTGAGGAGCTGACGTCAGGGCCAGCGGCGGATCGAGCGGTGCCGACCTTCGCCGAGTACGTGCCGGTGGTCGCCGCCGCGGTCTCGCCGGGCACCCGCCGCGCGTATAGCTCGTACTGGAACAAGGTCGTGGAGCATTGGGCGAGCGCCGTCTCGACGAGCCGACACCGACCGAGATCGAAGCGCTCCGCGGCCGGATCCAGGCCGGCGTCGTCACCCGCCGCAACGGGCGGGGCGGCAGGTCGGCCGCCGAGCATCTGGTGGCCGCGCTGCGCTGCCTGTACCGGCGGGCCGAGGCCGACGGGTTGATCCGCGAGTCGCAGAACCCGGCACGGAAGGTCACGAAACCGCGCCGACTGCCCAGCACCCGCCGGCGGCGTCCTCGCCGGCCTGGTGTCGACCCGTCCCGGCGCGTATAGCAAGATCCTCTTCGTGAGCCTTCAGGACGACCTCGACCGGCGAGCTGACCTCCACGACGTACCATCCATAGTGGTCGGCGTTTCACGAGCGGGCGCGAGAAGCGTTGCGACGCGCGGCGCGCGGGACGACGCCTGCTTCCGGATCGCGTCCTTGACGAAGACGTTCACCGCCGCGGCGCTCGGAATGACCCTGATCGAGCGGTCCATCCCGCTCCACACGCCGGCCATCGACCTGCTGCCCGCCTTCGCGCCCGACTGGCACGCCGACCGGGGCATCACCGTCGAGCAGATCCTCGGTCAGGTCTCCGGACTACGTGAGTCCGTGAACGCGTCGGCCATCGCGGACCTGGGCAACGGGACCTTCGCGATCGACGAGGCCGCCGGGCTCGTGGTCCGCGCCGGCAACGAGCGACCCGCCGGAACGCGCTGGTCCTACTACAACGGGAACTATGTCCTGGCCGGTGCCATCCTCGCGGCCGTGACCAAGGTGTCGTACGAGACGGCCCTACTCAAGACCGTGCTGACGCCATGGGCGCTCGACGGCACCGGCTTTCACCCGCCGCGAGGCCCGGTCGCCGGCCGGGACGGCGCGACCGAGCTTCCGTCCGCCGACTATCCACGTGGCCGCCGCCCCAGCGGAGGCCTGTGGTCGGGTGTTCCGGATCTGCTGACCTTCGGCGAACGACTCCTCGCCAACGGCGCCCTGCTGGCCGAGACCCGGCGGCCACGGACGGCGCCGGAGGACCCCATGGCGTACGGCGCCGGCTGGGCGCTCGGTCCGTCCGGCCAGTTGTTCGTCAACGGCCGCCTACCGGGTTACCGAGCGGCCATGCTCATGGTCCCGGACCATGACTTCGTGGCCGTCGTCCTGACCAACCAGGAACAGGCGCTGCCGGCGGCGGCCCGACTCCTCAGCGACCTCCAGCGCCCGCTGACCGGCGACGAACTCGCGGCGACCATCGACAGGTTCGCCGCCTGAGCCACGCGGCTCAGGCCCTGTCCTCTGGCTCACGATGATCGACAGAACACGGCCTAGTCGAGAAGCAGAATCGTGCCTGCCAGCTGATACCACGGTTGGATATCGGTTCGTGTCGCCCCTCGATACGAACCCATAGCCAACGGGCAGCTCAGAGCACCTTCGCTCGTCGTCGAGTTGAACCCCAACAAGAACGCCAAGGCGCCCGCAACGTATCGCCGACGCCGCTGCTCAGCCTGAGTTTGGCGGAGCTTGATCAACGATGACGAAACCGCTGCCTTCCCTCGGTCGCCCGCCGACGGCACGCCAGAAGCCGAGCGAGTCTGGAAGGCAGCTTGGTGCCGAGTGCCTCCTATCCGAAGCAGGAGGCGGACTCAACGGCGCCCTCCTCAGAGCCAGAGTTGGGCGTCGAGCTCCATGTCGTCACCAGCCCCGCACTGGTCGGCGGGCGGGACACGCCGTCGATCATGGACGGACCACCGCTCGAACCCGGCTCGAGCCCCCACTATGACGGACGATCGATGTCAGGGTCGGTACGGACGGCACCATATGGGCCCACTACGAAGCCGTCGAGAGACATCCGCATTCCTTCTCCCCTATCGACAACTCGTGCTTCGAGTAGTCGAGGAAGTCCATGTCGAGTTCGTGTCTACTGACGACCGCCGTCGGCGAGCTCGGCCGATCCGAGGAACGCTCATGACCCGATTTGTGGTGGCTGGTAGCCCAGCTCGGATCCGCAAAGTCGGGCTCCGGCAAAGTCTTAAGATCAAGGAGCCAGGGGGATCCGATGTAGATGGTCAGCTCGGCAATGTCGTTGAGCGCTGCCGGGCGCGACGGGTCCGATATTGCCGTGGAGCAGGCCGGCGTGTTCGTCAGCGCGCGGTCGCACGGTCGTCACGCGTGAACGTGCGCCATCCGCTCGCGCCGACGACAGTCGCGCCCGGGCAGGTCGCGCATCTCGACGCGCCGGCGCGCCCAGGCCTCCATCAGCCACACGGGCCATCGATCAGCCGGCGCCGCGACGTGGTAGTGGCAAGGCTCTAAACCGCTCGGAACGTGCGCCTGCACGCGGATTGGCAGCGCCGCCACAGAACCCGGTTCCAGCGTCTCACCAGGCACCGGCGGCAGGCCGTCGAGAGCACGAGCTGCGTTCACCGCGTCAACCAAAACCTGCCGCAGCAGAGCGTCGCCGTCGGCCCGGCGCAACACGCGAAGGCTGCGGCGCACCATCATCTGCGGGCCGCGCCCCAGCGGCCACTGCCACCACCGCCACACCTGCGCGCCGCCAGCAAGCTCGACCGCGTCTTGGGATAGCCGGTCCGCCGCACGACCCACGGCGCGGCCCAGGGCCGCCTTAACCAAGACCGTCGTGACGGCCACACGCGTTGCCGATTCACCAGCGCGCGGCCGGATCACCAGCCACGGCAGCAACGGCAGCAACGCGATGCGACCCCGATCGCTGCTCAGATCATTTACCTCCCGAGCGAGCCGTGCCAGGGTCGCGTCGATGCTATCCGGTTGGTCCGTCCACCGGCCGCCAGACAAGGCACTCGCGAACTCCATCAGGCATGCACCCCGGGCCGGGTGCCCATGCCGCCCTCGGCGCACCCGCACCTCGTAGATGCGCGACTGCGACCAATCGCCCCTAGCCAAGGGGCGCTGCGCATAACCAACTGCGCGGTCCATACCCCAGTCTGACTCTCAAATAGCCGAACCGCACACCCGATCGGTCCGCCGCAACCCCGGTTACACCTCTTCGACCGCAACTCCTGCGGCGCGGTCACGAGGCCTGCGTCCTGCCCACCACGTCTGTTCCGCGACAGCCTTCGCCAGCGCCCCTGACCGCAGACCTGTCGGCCGTGGCTGTCGCTGATGGCGTCAATAGACTGAGTACACCATTCCGCTACAGATCAGGTCGATCCGGGCCCGACGGCCCGGAGGTCACCTCGAAACCGCCGGAGGTCCGGCCGACCGGGTGCCTTCGCCCTGGCGTGTCGCCATCGCCGACTGAGCGCGCTCAAACGGACACGATGAGGTGCTGTGCGATGACGACGACGGATCAGGGCAACGCCAGATTCCTGGATGCCCTTCGCAACATGGTCGACGGTGCGACGGCGAGCCGCGTCTTCGGCGAAACGATCAGTCAGGACGGGTCCATTTGTGCTGCCGGTGGCCATGAAACGCCGAGGGCGGGAACGGCCACGGCCAGGCCGCCGACGGCCAGGAGCAGGGTGGAATCGGCGGCGGCATGGGGCTGTCGGCCAAGGGTCTCGGCGTGTTTCGTGATCCGGGACGGCAAGGCCGCGTGGCGGCCCGCGGTCGACGTCTACCAGGTCATCATCGGTGGCCGGCTCGTGGCCATCGCGGCGCTGCTCGTAGTCCGCGCGCTGATCAAGGCCCGCAGGCGTTAGCCAGTCGGCTCGGCGCAACGCCGTGCCGGGTTGCGGGCGACAAACCGCGTCGCATGACCGGAGTGGCGTCAGCCGCAAGGTGGTGGACAAGCCCTGCGCGATCGAGTATTCCGCGACTTCGCGTTTGCTCTCGCAGTGGGGAGTGCGAGTGCGCCGCTTGGCGAAGACGGCTACGGAGATTCGTCGGCCAACCGGATCGCAAGTTCGGTGCGCCAACGGGTCTTCATGCGTTCGGAGCGCGGGTCGGTGAGGTAGGCCTCGTACCGGCAGCCGAAACGCTCACCCTCGGGATTTGCCGTGCAGTCCAGCGTGAGGCTCTGCTCATGGACCCAGTCCCGCAGCGCGCCATTCGCCCGCCGGCCGTGGTTGATGTACGTCAAGGTCGCGTATCGGCCGGCGGGTAGCACTCCAGTGTGGACCCGGCTGTCGCCTGGGATCGGCTCGTCGGTGATGACGCCGACCTCGACGTCCATGGCACCGTCCATGTCCACCACATGCAGACGGAAGAACGTGTGGCCGTACGCGATGGCCCGCTCGTCCGCCCACAGGTACAGCTCTTCCATGAGCAGGTCCCGCACGGCGAACATCCCGCGGAACGGCGTGACCAGACGAATGCCGATGGAGTGCCGAACGGGATGGGTGGTGATCGTCGGGCCATCGATGACTTCCATCGGCTTCTCCATTGCATCCGGCTCTGTCAAGGCTGTGTCGAGACTGGCCACATTATGTGGGGGTCAGTCCGGTCGAGGCGCGTTCGAGCTGTCCTTATCGAACGACACCGCCTCGTGCTCGTGCGTCACCAGCCAGCGCCCGTCGATGCGGCGCAGCCCCAGCGTCACGCGGAACCACAAGTTGAAGCTCTCGGTCGAGCCGCGAGGCACGGCGGTGAGGCAGTCGAGACTGGTCGCGGACGCCACGTCGCCGTCGGTGGTGATCTCCAACGGGGATGACCTCGCGGTGCGGCGGTGCCTCGAAAGTGGCCATCCAGGCCTGCGCGAGGTCGGCCCTCGGCCGGCGCCAGGATGCTAGCGGCTTGGCTCGCGCGCGTCGAGCGCGCCAAGAGCGATCCCCACTTGCCCGCGCCCTGGGGGACGAAGATCTTCGCCGCAGCAGTCGGTGACCTTCATTCGCAGCCGGTCGTAGTCCTTCGCCCGAGCCGGGCACGGACGTCCCCATCAGCCGCATGCGGTCGCGATGCAGGGTCACGGCCGCTGGCGTCGAATGACCGGGGGCACGCGTCGACGAGCGCGGGCGCTACGGTTTACCGGTGGCAGAGCGTAGAGGTCGGATCATCCTGCTCAACGGTGCTTCGAGCTCTGGCAAGAGCAGCATCGGTCGGGCGATGCTTCCGCTGCTGCCCGATCCGTGGTTCCTTGTTCCCGTCGATGCCATAGGGGCGATGCGTTCCACCGTTCACACTCGGGTGCTTAACGACGCGGAAGTCAGCGAGATGCTCCGAAGGACACGCCTCGGCTATCACCGGGCAGTCGCGGCGCTCGCCGCCACAGGAAACGACGTCATCATGGACTACCCCCTGAGTGAACAATGGCGCATGGACGACCTGCTCGACACCTTCACGGGATACGACGTGACGCTGGTCGAGGTCCGCTGCGCCCAGGAAGAGCTGGACCGGCGTGAACGCGTTCGCGGAGACCGGTCAGTCGGCCTTGCCCGTTCCCAGACCCTGGTGTATGCCCACGGCGAAGCTGACATCGTCGTGGACACGACGAACACCGACGCCAACGAGTGCGCCGCAGCGGTCGTCGTCGCACTTCGGGAGGTTTCTTCGCCGAAAGCGTTCGATCGGCTCCGTCACCGTCGCGACTGGACATAGCTGGCCGACTCGATGCCGAGGCGTCTCATCTGCCGGAGTGCGCGCTTCGCCTCGTTTTGGACATGTCCACGAGGGAGGAACACAGAGCCAGCCCTCTCTCGCTTGGTCCGACTGGAGATAAATCGATGTTCCTCGGTTTTGGAATGGACCAACGGTCCGAGCGCTTCACCGGCGCGGCCACACCGCCCTCGGATGCGTGTCACCCCAGGCCCTGACGTCTGGCGAGCAACTCGACGGCGTCCTTCACCTGCCTCAGACCGGCGCCGGTCGCGTCCCGATACACCTTCATCGCCTTAATCTTGCGGCCGGCGATCAACTCTTCCTGGACTCCCGCAGGGACATCGGGCTCGCGCTTGCGGTTGCCAAGGTGGTCCATGATGAGGTTCAGCTTCCGCTCGACCGCCGCCGACTGCCGCGCCTGATGGCGGGCGTCGCGACGACCGCTCTCGCGGACCAGGAGCAAGACCAGGATGGTCAGCGAGACCAGCGCCGCCATCCACCCCATTCCTTGGTTGAACACGAAGGACATATGCGTCCGGGGGTCGGCGAACGCTGGCGCGGTGAAGGAGGGCTACCCAGAGCCCTCGCTCCGGGTTGGGGCGCGGTGCCCGTCGTGTGCCCAGTCGTGCTCGCCCAAGTATTGGTGGGCTGCGCCGCTCGGCTGGCCCGGGCACAAGAGTTCACGAAGCGCTGCACTCTGGCGGGCTGGCCGGGCGCTCGCTTCTCCCTGATCGGCCGTGCATCCGCGGCGGGGTCTCTTTCGCCTATTCCTCGCGGTCGCGGCGGTGGGCGCTGCCCTTCTTCCTGAACGCTGACGACAAGTTGAGGCCGATGATCGCAGCACCGAACCCCAACCACAGCATGAGAAACCCGAATCGTTCCGCGCGCACTAAACCGACGGTTCCGACAGTCAGAATCGCGAGGGCGACGACTGTCCCCAGGACCGCGACGGGCTTGCTTAGCGTGACCCGGCGGTTCGAGTCTTGGGCTTCGCTCTGAGCAGTGAACATTCGGGGGCCTTTGCCGAGCCAGGAAGTCAGAAACACGGAGACGACGATCAGGCCCGCCAACACCCAGAGCAATAGGAACCACGAGAACTCTCCGGCGCGCACCATCTGGACAACGCCGAAGACAAGCAGTGCGGTGGCCATGACCGCCATGACGCCTGATTGCGTCCTACTCGGACGGACCCCGAAGCTCGGCATGGCATCCGTCGTACCCGATGGGCTCGGGATTGACACCATCGGACCGCCTGGCTCATGGTCCACGCGATAGCGGGAATTTGACCGATGTGTTGCCCTTCTCCTGCTCACGCCGTTTCCGCGTGCTGCACAGGGTTGCGAGCCGACCGCCATCATCACCGAAGCCGGTGGCGCGCGACTCAGGCACCGTCACACTCATGTGCCGAGTGCGCCTTCGGCGAAGGCACGCGGATCAACTGCCGAGAGCTGCGGAATGGGAAGCCAGCGCGCGAAGAAGGGTGAGTCTGCGAGTTCGGTGTGGCGGCTTCACCCACCGTGGAGGCTGCGTTGTGGTCAGCGCGAACCGGATCGTGAGCGTCTTCGGATCAGCTCGGCCGGCACGAGATAGCCGAGCCCGAGTATGAGGCAACCTGCCCCCAACAGGATGGCGAACGGGCGCGGGTCCCCGATCGCCGATGCCGCCTGCAGGATCGCCAGGAGGAGCCAAAGTCCTCCGAGGATGAACCCCTGCCGCGGCGTGGCCGCCGTCTGCCACCACGGTCTCTTGGCATCCGTCACATCGATGATTCTCGTCGCGACCCACATGGTCGGCCACCGCTCGCTCGGATCGAGCACGCCGGCGTGTAGACCGACCTGCCCACGCTCGGTCCCGGCAGGTTGAACCGGGGCGCGTCGTGCCCGGGCCGTTGACCGTGACCCACGACGATCACGGCCGCCACGGCTAGACCCAGCTCACTGGGTACGCCTGACACCACGGCACCGCGAACCTCTCATCGGGCGGCAAGGACCCGGCGCGGAGCCTGGTCGCGACTCTGCGAACTCATGTCTCGACGCCCACGACGCCCGGACGTACTCGCGCTATCGTCCGTGCCGGACGCCGAACGCACTGAGCAATGCGGTCACGGACTCGACAGTTGTGAGGTGATGGTGAAGTGGTCGCGCCCGGTCTCGTCGAACCAGTCAAGTGCGGGGTTGTTCGGAGGCGGCCGCGTCCACGGCGAGGCACCACGCGGGCCAAACAGCACGTCCGCGGCCAGCCTCTACCTCGGCAGCGGCGACACGACCGACTACAAGCTCGTGCTCGCCTCCGTGCGGCACCAGCGACTACGGCCAGAAATGGCTCTGCGGCGTGACGGTGACGCACTCCTGAACCTCCTCGCACGATCACCTCATCGCGCGCACATACGCGGAGATCAATACAGCGGCCGCGCTCAACGCTGCGAGGCCCATGACCGCTCCGGCGATCTCCACGCCTGGCCTGCCTTGAAGAAAGGCGAAGGCAAGCATGGCTGCTACGCAGACGCCAGCAAGCACGATGATCAATCGCGTCTCGTTCCGGGTCACCGGGGACATGCCTCTGGGATTCCCCGAACATCCTGATTCGACACCCAGGTGCCCGAAGCTGGGGATCGGACCTCGACCATCGGCAAGTCGTCACCCTCGATCAGGAAGGCTGAGACGGTCCGCCAGGCCGGGCAAACACCACGACGCAGACACGATCGCCAGATCAGTGTTGATCAAATCTCGTTCCCATGCTTGGCGTGACCCGCCCAGGATTCGAACCTGCGCACGGTCGGGAGCCTCTTAGCGAATGCCCAGCGGACCGCGACCACCGAACCGGTGCCCTCCCCACACGGCGTTCGGGTCGACGGTTCCAGATCTCCGCTCTGCATCGCGACAGTCCGGGCCGCAGAACACGGGACGGTCCGCGCCGGCGCCGGTGGCCGTCGGATGCCAACCCACACACAGGGCTTATGATTAGTCCGCTTCCGGCAGATCGATGACCGCCGACAGGTGGTCAGCCCGTTGGGTTTGGTTCGTGTCGCCCCTCGGACGCAAGGTTTCCCGCGTTGGTGAGCAGTTTTCGGTGTGCGTGTTCAGAGACCTCTGAACACGCACTTTCGTTTCTGCCGATGCCGTCGACCATGGCCGGACGGCGAAGGTGGTCCTCGTTACCACCTCGTGGGTGCCTAAGTGGACGGCGCAGGCACACATTGGCGCCGTCATCAGCGTGGGATGTGGCGGGTCAGACGATCTTGGGCTTCGCCGCTCGCTCTCACCTGCGTGGTGCGATCGGAGGGCTGGTATGACCGGACTTCTTGGGTCGCGCGCACGAGGCTGCGGATCGCGGTTAGGTCGCCGCTGATCGCGCCGAGGGCGCGGGATTGGATCAGGGCGTTGCCGAGCGCACCGGCCGCGCCCGGGCCGGCTTCGACGGTCAGACCGCAGGCGTCCGCGGTCAGCTGGCACGGCTCCGATTGTGTCGGCAGAGCGTGACACGACCCACGCCTGCGGCCGTGGCGACCCCTGCCATGCTCACCTCCGGGTCGCGCGTCAAGGGCGCGACGGCGGCGTCGAGGATCGCCTTGGCGTTGCGACGGGCGTCTGCCCGTTGCACTCGCTGAGTCATGGTGGCCGCAGCGGCGGAACGCGCCACGACCCTCCTTTCGCAACGCGAGCTCGCGGCAAACCGGACAGTCATGTATGAGCTAGTTCACTCACCATAGGTAGCACATCCGTGTTCGGCTTTACCGGAGGGCCTGAGGCAGACGTAGGCAGCAACCGGCCCTGGGGGCCGACGAGTCCAACCTGCCAGGGACGCGACAAAGCAGCGTTACCACGAGAAGGACATCTACCACCATGACGATCAGGACAAACACGGCCGGCCAGCCCGCCGTGCTGGCTGCGGCGCCGGCGCGCCAGGCTCGCAACTCCGCCGCCTTCTGGGCCGCGACCGGCCGGGCCCGTGGCCACGAGGTGATCCGCCGCCCCGGCTTCGTCGCCGTGGCCGGTGACGAGCGCGCGGGCCTACGCGTCCTGATCCAGGCGCCCGAGCTTGGCGCCGACGAGCTGGACGAGATCGCCGAACTGGTAGGCCGCGCCGCGCGGCCGGTGGACGCGGAGGACCCATTCAGCTCGACCGACCTGAGTCACCTCGGCATGCGGAGCTGGCAGATGCCGGTCATGCTGCGCCAGCCCGGCCCTGTTGCCGAACCGGCGATGCGCGTGATCCGGGTGCGCGATGAGGAGGACCTGCGCGAGGCCGAGCGTGCCGTGATCGCAGGCTTCGAGCTGACCAGGTTCGAACCCTACCGTGGCGGCGAGATGTTCCCTGTGGCGCTGATCGAACAGCAGGGTGTCGACGTGTTCATCGCGCGCCTTGACGATGCGGTTGCCGGGGCATGTGTCACCGTCGTCGACGACGGGTTCGCCAGCCACTACTGGGTCGCGACACCGCCCGCTTTCCGCTCCCGCGGCGTAGGGCGGGCGGTCATGCTCGGCTCCCTGGCTCACCTCGGGGACCTGCCGGTGACGCTCACGGCTTCGCGGCTGGGCAGGCCGCTGTATGAGTCTCTGGGCTTCACTGCCGCAGCGCCTTCGACCTGGTGGTCTTCGCGATAGCGGCGCCGACGGCCAGGATCGAATAGACCTGACACTCCTTTGCGATGCACTCGCCGCGCCGCGCCTCGGCGGCGGTGCGAGACCTCTATCCCCGCACGTCCACCCCGAAAGAGCGGGCGGGTCCTCGTCGTGCCTGGCAGCGGCTGTTGCGCCCGGCGGGTGAGTTGGCGCGGCAGGCCGCCGCGTCCGCCGAGGTAGAGGGCCTGGTAGATCGTCTCGTGGCAGATGTGCCAGTGCGGCCGGTCTGGGTGGTGGGTTCGTAGCCAAGCCGCGATCTGTTCCGGGCTCCACTCGAGTAGAAGCTTGCCTTCGACCTGGGCCCGCAGTTCGCGGTCTTCCAGGAGGCGTCCGCGGCGAAGGCGGCGAAGCCGTTCACGGTCCCCGACCGAGCTGCGACGCAATCTCTCGCATGCCGAGGCCGTCGCGCCGCAACGTCGCGATGCGTTGACACTCCAAAAGGGATAGATACCGCTGGGACCATTCCGGCAACTGTTGTACTGAGCCTCGGCATCGAATGTCGTCAAGTTGCGTCATCTGACACTGTCGCGCGGTTCGCGCCCGCTCGTAGCCTCCCGATCATCGATTGGCAAGGAAACGAGGTGCGGGTAAACCATGCGAATCGTTTGGCGTTCCGTCGCGGCCGGCTTGGCCGCGTGGCTCACCGGTCTGCTTGTCGTCTGGCCCTTGCTGAAGCTCGTCGCAGCGCTGGGCGGCCCGGATGCCCCGCTCGCCAGGACCCTGGGCGGCACCCCGGGCGGCGTGCTGGCTGCGGCCGCCGGGGGCACCGGCGTGCCGGTCTCCTGGTCGGTGCCGATGCTTGGCCTGGCCGGACGGGTCACGCCGGGCACAATGCTCGCCCAGGGTTCCTCGCTCGTGATGCTGATCGCGGCCCCGATCGCGGCCGGATTGATGCTGCGGCTGCTGGCGCGCCGGGACCTTGTCCCGGCCGCGGCTGTTGTGCACGCGCTCGCCGCGACCGGCGGAACCTTGCTGCTCGGCGTCCTCCAGCGGCACGAGGTGGCGCAACTGGCCGTCGCGCCCGTGGCCGTCGGACTCGCGACGCTGATCTGGTCGGCCGGGATCGGACTGGTCCGGTTGCCGCGCCGGGCGGCGGTGCTGCCGATCGTGCTGGTCGTGGCCGGCGTTCCGCTGGTCGCCACGCCAGCCCAGGCAGCGGCCTACCGGCCGCCGGGGGTGGACGGTGCGCTCGCCACGGCCCGCAAAGAAAGCGGTGTCGGTTTCGCTGCGGTGCGCGACCGGCGCCGAGGAGTGCCGTCCACCCTTACCCTGCACAGCGCGATTGGCGGCGGCGTCGACTCGTGGCTGCGCGGGCACGCGGGGCTGTTCGGCGTCACTGACCCGGCGTCGCAGCTGAGCCTGATACGCCGCACGACGGACTCGCTCGGCGTGCAGCACGTCCGCTACCAGCAGGTAATCAACGGAGTGCCGGTGTTCGGCGCGCAGGTCACCGTGCACCTGAGCGCCGGCGGCAGATACGTGCAGACGGTCGGCAACGGGCTGCGGGCAGACCTGAGGACGCCGTACACGACGCCGTTGGTCAGCGCGGCGCGGGCGGTGCAGATCGCGCGGCTGGCGCTGCCGGGCGCTTCGCCTGCGCAGCCGCCCAAGCTCTACCTCTACCCCATGTCCGCGGGCACCGCCGGCGCGCGGACGGACGCGCCGCTCGTGTGGGAGGTTGCGCTCGGCGACGACAACAGCGGTGTGGCCAACTTCTACTACGTCGACGCGCGGGCGGGCCACGTCATCGCGGTGCGGGACGGCACCGAGCACGTGCTGCACCGCATCATCTACGACCTCAAGAACCTCGCGTACGGGAAGGTGCCGTTCCCGGCCGTGGCGCGGGTCGAGGGCGGACCGCCGAGCGGACAGCAGGATGTCGACGAGGCCTACGACGGCACCGGCGCCACGTACCGGTATTACCAAGGGTTCGGCCGGGACAGCTATGACGACCACGGCTCGATCCTCGCCTCGTACGTCCGGGCCAGCGACTTCCACAACAACGCCGGCTGGTCGCAGGTCAGGGAGGTGATGATTTACGGCCCGAACATGACCGCCATCGACGTCACCGGCCACGAGCTCACCCACGCTGTCACCCAGTACACGGCCAACCTCATGTACCACTATCAATCGGGCGCGTTGAACGAGAGCTTCTCCGACGTCTTCGGTGTGTCCGTGCGGCGCTTCGAGACCGGCGCGTCGCGCTGGGACATCGGCACCGAGACCGCGGCCGGCACCCTCCGCGACATGGCGCACCCCGAAAGGTACGAGCAGCCGGGTCACATGAGGGATTACGTGACCACGTGCTCCGACAACGGTGGGGTGCACACCAACAGCGGGATTCCGAACAAGATGTACTACCTGCTCGCCACGAGCATCGACCCGGACAAAGCCGAGGACATCATGTACCGGGCGCTCACCGAATACCTGAGCCCCGAGTCGCGGTTCCTGGACGCCCGGATCGGCGAGATCCAGGCCGCCTGGGACCTGTACGGCAAGGGCTCCGACGAGGCCGAGGCCGTCTCCGACGCCTGGGACGCGGTCGGCCTGCCCGACCCGGAGGACGCCACGCCCCCGGAGGACACGCCACCGGACCCGGACGACCCCACCTGCCTGTGCGTCTTGGCGACCGCCGTGTCCGGCAACGGTGGACTCGACCCGTCCGGCGCGAGCGTCGACGCGGTGCTGGCTTCCCTGCTGCACATGCGCGATCTGATTTCCGCCGGCCAGACCCCGGCGCTGGTCCGCTACGGCGACCTGTTCTATCGGTACAACGACCGGCTCACCGCGCTGACCGACGCCAACCCCGCGTTGAAGCAGCAGCTAGCGCGGACGATCCAGATCGTCCAGCCGGCCTTCGCCGCGGTCGGCACAGGCGCCGGTAACACCACGATCGTGACCGCCGCGATGATCGCCGCCGTCCAGTCGCTGCTCGACGCGATCGCCGCGGCCGACGGTGGCCTGTTGGCCGTCGAGATCAACGCCGTGCGTGCCAAGGCCGACCTCAACCAGATGGTCGGCCACCCGGCCAATCAGGACCTGTCCTACTTGGACGGTCACCTGTGAGGCGCCTGCTGCCCGCCGTGGTCGCGGCGCTGCTGCTCGCCACGTTCGGGCACGCGCCGCGAGCCGCCCTCGCGATGCCCGCCGGCGGCGACCTCATCGTGCTGATGCGCGACCGTGCCGACCTCAGTTCGGTGGCCCGGGTGCGCGGTCACGCGGCCCGGACCACCCGCGGGTACGAGCTGCTGCGGGACACCGCCGAACACAGCCAGCGCGACCTGCGCGCCTGGCTGACCCAGGAGAAGGCGTCATACCGCCCGTTCTGGGCCGTAAACGCGGTGCTGGTGCGCGGCGCCGACCGGAAGCTCGCCGCGAAGCTGGCGGCCCGCCCCGACGTGGCCTCCGTGCAACCTAACCGCACGTACCGGCTGCCCGAGCTCGTCGAGCCTGAGGCCACCGCGGACACCGGTGCCGGCGTGGAGTGGAACATCGCGGCGACCCGGGCGCCCGAGGTGTGGTCGGACTTCGGCACCCGGGGCGACGGCATCGTGGTCGCGAACATCGACACCGGCGTGCAGTACCAGCACCCGTCGCTGGTCCGGCAGTACCGCGGCAACAAGGGCAACGGCGTCTTCGACCACAACTACAACTGGTTCGACCCGTGGCGACTGTGCGGAACGCCCACCGCCGGGCCGTGCGACAACAACGGTCATGGCACGCACACCATGGGCACGATGGTCGGCGACGACGGCGCCGGCAATCAGACCGGCATGGCGCCCGGTGCCCAGTGGATCGCGGCCAAGGGCTGCGAGGCCGAGACGTGCACGACGATGAGCCTGCTGCTGGCCGGCGAATGGGTGCTCGCCCCGACCGACCTCAACGGCCAGAATCCGCGCCCCGACCTGGCCCCCGACATCGTCAACAACTCCTGGGGATCCGACGTCGACGACCCGTTCTTCTCCGATGTGGTCAACCGCTGGAACGAGGTGGGCATCTTCTCGGCCTTCGCGGCCGGCAACGTCGGGCCGAGCTGTGGCACGGTCGGCTCGCCCGGTGACTACACCACCGCCTACGCGGTCGGCGCGTACGGCAGCAACGGGGCCATCGCCGACTTCTCCAGCCGCGGTGTGACCGGCGCGGCCGACGCCAAGCCCGACATCGCGGCGCCCGGCGTCGACGTGCGGTCCACCGTGCCCTACGGCAAGTTCCTGGTCGCCAGCGGCACCTCGATGGCCACTCCGCACCTGGCCGGTGCGGTGGCGCTGCTCTGGTCGGCCGCGCCCGCCCTCGTCGGCGACATCGCCGGGACCCGGCAAGCGCTCGACCGCGGCGCCGTCGACGTCGACGACACCTCCTGCGGCGGCACCCCGGCCGATAATCCAGTCTGGGGCCAGGGCAAGCTCGACGCCTACGCCGCCGTCCAGGCTGCGCCGCGCGGGCCTACCGGCCAGCTCGCCGGCACCGTGACCACGGCCGCGGGCGCCCCGATCGCCGCCGCCACCGTGGACCTCTTCGGCGACAACAACGTACGGCGGCACCTCACCACCGCAGCCGACGGCCGCTTCGCGGTGACCGTGCCGGTTGGCGCGTACCGCGCCACCGGCGCTGCCTTCGGATACATCGATCGGACCGTCGCCGGCCTCACTGTGCGCGACGGTCAGGCAACGGCGACCACGATCGCCCTGCTCACCGCGCCGAGGTACGCGTTGCAGGGCACCGTGACCGACAGCGGCGGCTTCCCGGCGCCCGGCGTCACGGTGCTCCTGGCCGGCACGCCGCTCGCCGCGGCAACGACCGACGCAACTGGCGCCTACCGCATCGAGGGCGTACCGCCCGGGCAGTTCCCACTGACCACCTCCGCCGCCGCCTGCCTGAGCGCCTCGACCCGATGGGTCACCGTGGCCGGCGACAGCACCGTGCGCATCACCCCTCCCCCGGTGCTGGACGCCTCGGGATACCACTGCCAGCGGGCGGCGCCGCAGGGCGTGGCCGGCACGGCCACCCTGCCGCTGACCGGCGACGACGCGGCCACGCCGGTGTTCCTGCCGTTCCTGTTCCCGTTCTACGACAACCGCTTTGCGCTCGCGTACGTCACCACCAACGGTTTTCTGAATTTCCAGAAGTCGAACGTACTGGCCATCAACCGGCCGGTGCCGAACGCGACTGTGCCCAACGCCGCCATCTTCGCGCTCTGGGACGACCTCGTCATTGACGCCGCGGCCAGCGTGCGCACCGCCACCGTCGGGACCGCGCCAAACCGCGAGTTCGTCATCGAGTGGCACAACGCCGCCTTCTACGGCAGCACCGACCGAGCCACATTCGCCATCGTGCTGCACGAGAGCGGTCAGATCTCCATCGAGTACGGGGATCTGACCGGCGGCCCGGCGGCACACGGCGGCGCCTCCACCATCGGCATCGAGAACGCGGCCGGCGCCGTCGGCGTCCAGTACTCCTTGAACAGCCCGGTGCTCACCCCGCACACCGCCGTCTCCTTCCGCATCTCCGGCGCGGTCACCGGCACCGTCACGGGACCGGACGGCCGCGGGCTCGCCGCCGCCACCGTCCGTGCCACTCGGGACGGCGTCGTGATCGCCTCGACCGCCACCGACGCGATCGGTGGCTTCCTGCTGCACCTGCCGCTCGGCGGCTACCAGCTCGAGGCCGTCCTCGCCCCCTACGCCGCCACGAAGCTCCCGCTCGAGCTGACCGCCGACGGTGTCACTGTCACCCAGAACATCGCCCTGCGATACAACTCCTTCACGCTCACCGGAGTGGTCCGCGACGAGCTCGGCGCCCCGATCGAGGGCGCCGAGGTCACGGTCCGCGACGTGCAGACCAACGGCCCGGCTCAGTCGATGATCACCGGGGCGGACGGGGCTTTCCGGTTCCCCGGGCTCGCCGACCCGGGGTACGACTACAGCTTCTCGCTCGACGCCGAGACGTCGCCGTGCCTCTACCCACGGCACGAGCTGATCAGCGTGCACGAGGACACGGCGTACGACATGGTGTTGAGCGCAGTCGACAGCTTCGGCTACCAATGCCACGCGGCCGCTCACGGAACCTATGTGGATGGCACGACGACGGTTCCACTGACCCCGAAGCCCGGGCCGGACGGATACGGCACGATCGCGCTGCCGTTCCCCTTCCGCTTCTACCGCGGCACTTACACCAAGGCCTACGTGACCAGCGCCGGCTACCTGACGTTCCTGCCGCCCGCCTACGTCAGCGGCAGCAACGAGCGCCTGCCCTCCGACCAGAGCCTGACCCCGGACGCGGCCGTCTACCCGTTCTGGGACGGCCTCACCGTCGATGCCGCGGCGAGCGTGCGCACCGCCACGGTGGGCACCGCGCCGGACCGTGCCGTCGTCGTCGAATGGCGCAACGTCCTGCTCGACGGCACCGGCCTGCGGCTCACCTTCGAGGCGGTACTGCACGAGAACGGCCGGATCACCCTCAACTACCAGGACATCCCGGCGAGCCCCGCCGCCCAGGGGGCGAGCGCCACCATCGGCATCGAGGACGAGAAGAGCACCGACATCCTCGAGTACGCCTACTACCAGCCGGTCCTTCGCCCCGGCGCCGCGATCACGCTGATGGCGCCTGGCTCGGTGCACGGCAGGGTGCTCGACGCCACCGGCCAGCCGGTCGCCGGCGCCACAGTGCAGGCGGCCCATGGTGGCTTCGTGCAGACCCAGGCCGTCACCGCCGCCGACGGCAGCTACACGCTGCAGGCGCCGCTCGGCACGTACACAATCACCGCCGTGCTGGGCAGCCGCGCCGCCGCCGCCCAGGTGACCCTTCCCGCGGACTGGGCGGACATTGCTCAGAACTTGACGCTGTGACCGGTCGAGTAGGTCGGCGGCGGCGGCGGCGCAAGGTGCATGGGATTCGTCTCGTCATCTCACAAACGGCGGCGCTGCTACGTCTGGTACTTCAGACGCAGAACGTCGAAGAAAGTGAAAAGAAGATGCGAATCCGTCGATCTATCGCGGCAATCAGCGCCATCTCGCTCGGCGCCGTGCTGGCCGGCACGGCGTCGGGGGCGATCCCAGCGATAGCCAGTCCCGATTCAGCGGGCACAGGCAAGCTGGCGGCCGCCACGACGTCACCTGCCTTCCCCACGTTCGTGCATCTGCCAGCCGATCAGGCGGCGCATCCGAATGTGCCTCAGGAATGGTGGTATGTGGTCGGCCACCTCAACGCCGGCGGTCACCGGTTCGGCTACGAGGTCCAGATCGTCGGCGGTCAGACACCGCAGACCTTGATGGCGATCGCCGATCAGACGACCGGTGCCTACTACACGCAGAGCCAGAATTACTCGCCGGACCAGACGAGTTTTTCCACCACGGCCCTCGACGTACGCTCGCCTTCGGCGACTCTGTCGGGCCCGATGAACGCGATGCGTCTGCATGCTGTGCTGCCGGTCGGCGAAATCAATCTGACGCTTCGCGCTCAGGGGCCCGCGCTGTACAACAATGGGACCGGGCTGATGCCCTTTCTCGGCGGCACGAGCTACTACTATTCGCTGCCGAGCCTGTCGTCCAAGGGAACTCTTACCGAGAACAACCACACCTACGCGGTGACCGGTGACTCGTGGTTGGACCGCCAGTGGGGTACCTGGGACTGGAGCACCGTGCAGAAATGGACCTGGATGGCGATACAACTGGCCAACGGCGACCGGGTCAACCTCTGGGACATGTTCGATCCGAGCGGCGAGTTCCCCTACGCGACTGTGCTCCACCCGGACGGAACCCACGAGATCGTCGCGGTGAACCCGCTCGCCAACGGAACTTCCGCATTCTGGACCAGCCCGACTACAGGCAAGCGCTATGGCACTCGGTGGACCGTGAACATCCCCGCGCTGGATGCCAGCCTCAGCGTCATCGTCCAGCCACAGGGCCAGGAAATCCAGGGTGACGGCGGCATTTTCGAAGGCGCGAGCAGCGTCACCGGACGGTACCGCGGCAAACCGGTCACCGGCCAGGCCTACGTCGAACAGCTCGGCAACTGGCAATAGACCAACGCCGCCCCGGACCACCTTGTGTGCTTCCGCAGCTCTCGAGCGTTCGGAGGCGGAGGGACAGCTCTCTGCCTACTTCCTGAGGAGGATCCATGCGTCCAATCAAGCGACTTTCCATGGCGGTGAAGGCAAGCGGGGTCGTGACGGCGGTTGCCGTCGCGGTGTTCGCAGCACCCGCCGCCCATGCGGCGAGCAGCGCTACGGTGGTACGAGCGACGAAGTGGGTAGGAGGATGCGAGGCGGTCCTCTACAGCAACTCGTCAGCCCAGGCCAGATCTCGCGTCTACAAGAGCCAGGGTGCTCCCTCCACCGAGAAGTGCACTGGGTGGCTGGAACGACAGGCTACCAACACCTCCGACTGGGAAACCGTTTCTGGCTACCACACCATCACTGCACCGGGCGCGAGTGCCTACACCGGGTGGTATGACGACTCCTACGCGCAGAGGGCAACAGCGTGTGTGGAGTCGTGGAACACTATCTACGAAATCGAGACCGCCTGCACGGCAGCCTGGTAAATGGACTTGCGGACTCCGCTGCCGCGATGTTCGGGCGTTGACCATCCCGGATGACCGGCGGAGACAGGCAACGTCCGGACGCAGCATGATGCGCAACCACTGAAGTCTCCGGTAAATGGATTTCGACCAAGAAAGCCATTTACCGGAGACTTCTGCCGCCGTCTCAGGTCCCTGACGGCTCGACCTGTTTGCGGATGCGGCGGATCCGCAGCGGAGGCCGTCGAAGACGATGGCGAGCGCGCGGGCTTTCACCTCGTCGTCGAGGTCCGCCGCTGGTCGAGGCAGTCGGTGAAGGTCGGCCATTTCCAGCCGTCATGGGTGCCGACGTGATGGCCGACCCACGTACAGCCGACGCCGTAGGGTCGGAGGTCGTCGACGTGTCTCGCTCAACGAGCATCGGTATCCGCAGACCGGG
Source organism: Asanoa ferruginea (assembly GCF_003387075.1). Taxonomy (NCBI): domain Bacteria; kingdom Bacillati; phylum Actinomycetota; class Actinomycetes; order Micromonosporales; family Micromonosporaceae; genus Asanoa; species Asanoa ferruginea. The sequence continues at coordinate 5,549,526 of NZ_QUMQ01000001.1, read as the reverse complement.
CACGAGGCCGAGCCGCTCAACACGTCAGAGCCGTTTACGAGATTGGACTGTCCATACGGGACGCTGCGGCTCATCGTTGTGCACGAGGATGTCGACGCGGTCAGTCGGGCGGACCCTCGCGAAATAGAGCTGCTGTGAGGGGATGTAACGCTCGCGCCAGCGTCGTTCAACGTCGGCCTGAGATGACACCTGACGTTCTCGATTCACGGCGCGATCCACGGTTCTCTCGAGCTCGATCGATACGAAGATGCGCACGTCCCACTGGTCAATCAGTTCGGGGCGCATCAGGAAGACGCCGTCGAAGAGCAGGACGGCGTCGTCGGGGGCAATGGTGACCGGCGGGGACGACGCTGTATCCGTTGTGTGGTCGTAGACCGCGTGCTGGAAGCGTCGATCTCCGTCCGGGCCGAGCGGATCGAGCAGGACCCGGTTCAGCGCGTCGTAGTCGTGGGTGTCGAAATAGCAGCCCTCGGCTGAGTATTCACCGCGCGGATAGCGCTGTGCTCGGGGGAAGAGGAAGTCGTCGATCGTCGCGCGAATGACGTGGCGGCCCCGTGCGCGCAAGATGATGGCCAGCTCGTCAGCGAGGGTGGTCTTGCCTGCGGCGGGCGGCCCGTCGATGGCAACTCGCGTCGGGTGTTCGGCCGAGACGGACCCGACCGTTTCAGCCAGGTGGTCGAGCAACTCGTCGCGGATTGTCTTTTCCATATCCTGTCCCCCGCTTCGCGAAGATCGCCGTACCGAATGGAACTGCGGTGGTCACCCATTGAAACGAGCCATCACAGCTTGGTCAGGGGGATGATCCGGCGGAACTTGCCGCCGGGTTCCTGCTGTGGCGGTTCGTCGGCGCGTTCGAGGGCGATGTCGGCGATCTTCTGCTCGGTGAAGAGGTGGGCGATCTCACCGCGTACTGTCTGCCATACCTGGTCGGGGTCGGCGCCGCCCGCGGACTTCAGGCGCACGCGCAGGGTGGCCGGCGCGGTCTGGACGAGTTGGAATTGCCTGATGTCGGGGAGGCGGTCCAGCAGGGTGCCGAAGAGCATGGGTGACATGGTGACGGGTTCGCCGTGGTCGGTGGGGAACGTGAGCAGGTCGGCGGCGCGGCCCTGCACCTGAATGGCGGGGAACACGTTGCCGCACGGGCACGGGTCAGGGCGGAGCAGGACGCTGTCGCCCAGGTCGTATCGCAGGAACGGCTGCACCTGGTTGACGAGGTTGCTCAGTAGGACCGTGTGAGACAACGTGCCTGGCGGAGTCGGCCGGTGGTCGGCGTCAACGGGCTCCACAATGGCCCAGTCGCTGTTGACGTGGTACCAGCCGTGCGCACAGCCGATGGCGAGGAAGCTGCATTCGGTGGCTGCGTACGCGGCGCGGACCTTGGCGCCGAACGCGGCGCCGAGCCTCCTCCTGAGGTCCATGGTCAACGTTTCGCCGCCGGGGATGACCAACGCGGGACGGATGCGCAGGCGGCCGGCTTCCTGTTCTCCGGCTAGCACCGTGAGCATGCCGAGAAAGCCGCTGAGGATGGCGGGGTTGAACCGGTTGAGCTCGTCCACCAACTCCGGTAGCGGCTGGCGGATGGAGAAGACCCGCATCCTGCGGCCGAGGCGTGGGTGGTCCAGCTGGAACCGGGCCGTTGTTGCCACGGTGGAGAAGTGACCGCCCGGTGCGGTGAGGATGGCCGTCCGGCCGCCGCGGGCGAGTAAGCGGATGGCATCGCCGGCGCCCATCATGCCGGCCGCGCGCGACCCGAGCGCGGTCTCCATGCCCGTGCTCCGCTCGTCCAGGAGGAAGAGGCCGCGCACGCCGCTAGTGCCGGAGGTGGTGGTCACCAGGTATTTGTCCAGGAACCGGTGTCCGACGAGCCGGGGGTTCGCCACGAAGGCTTCCACCTGGTCTCGGGTCACCTCGCGGTCGGTGACCCAGTCGTCGAACCGGGCCATCAGCTTCTTCTTGTTGGTGACCGGGAGCAGGGACGGGTCGTCCACGCGCTGCGGAAGGTCCTGGTACAGCTCGCCGTAGTACGGCGAGTTCGCGCGCGCATGGGCCACGAGGTCGGCCAGGTGGGCACGCTGCCGCCCGGCGATTCCCGACGGGCCTTCCCGCACGGCATTTCGCGACTCGCGGGTGAGCTGTCGGATGCTCTCCCTCATGCTGCTCAGATCCTTTCCTAGGTTCCTTGCTGTCCCTGGTTTGGTCGCCGTGCCGGAAGCAGGCCATGGGCGGCGATGTCGAGAGCAAGCGTGGCGGCCTCCCACAGCTCGTCCTGAGACAGGCCGAGCTGGGCGCTGGTCAGACTGGCTTGCTGGATGGCGCCAAAGACGGATCCGGTCATCGCCGCTGCCGTTATCGGGTCCAGCTCGCCAGGGAACGCCTTCAGCAGCTCCGCTATGACCCGCCGCTGCACATCCAGCTGGAGATACACCCACTTCGCCTGCAGTGCCGGCGTCGTCAGGGCCAGCCGTGCCGCCGCCGACAGCTCCGCAGGCTCCCTGCGGGGAATGTGGGGACGGCGGTGGGCGTCGTACTCCTGCACTGCCCTCCGCAACACCTCACCAGGGCTCTCCTCGGGTCGGCGGTCCGCGACCGCCGCGAGCAGCACGTCGAGCTCCAGGTCGAGTTCGTTGAACAGGACATCGGCCTTGGTGCGGAAGTAGTTGAAGAACGTCTTGGTGTCGACATCCGCCGCCTCGGCGACCTGCGCCACCGTTACGTCGTCGTACCCGTGCTGGTCGAACAGCCGGATCGCTGCCGAGACGATCCGCTCCCTGGTCAGTCGCTTCTTCCGTGCACGCCGCGGCTCCTCCACAGCACCAACATACATCGCATGGAAACTTCCATCCAATGGAATAAGACGGTGACCTTCTGTACGCCCCGCGCTCATCCACGCTGCCGGGGCGCGTAAAAGGGGGCGGCCGAGCAGAAGGAACCACCGGCGGGGTCTACATCGAGCCCGACGACAACGGGCTGGGACGCTCACGCGGCAGGCTGACAACCAAGCCGCACTTGGTGGTGGCGACCGCGACCGAAGCCCTTCGCGAGGTCTTTGCCTCGATGCCTGACCGGCGGCCTACATCGGCGTGGTGACAGGGGAAGAAATCGCTTGACCGGCATGATGGGGTCGCTCCGTGATCAACCTCTCCAGTGAGCTGTCCACAACCGACCTCAGCGCTATCAAAGACTTGGAGCGCCGAGTGGTCGAGGCCGACGGCGGTCGGCTGAAGTTGGAGTGGAACGCCTTACGCGAACGCTCTGGACAGGACATCGAAAATGCCCTGTGCTGGGACGGCGAGCGACTGCTCGGCTTCCTGGGTATCTACACCCACAGCGCGCCCAACATTGAAATGGCCGGCATGGTCGATCCCGCCGCGCGGCGCCGCGGGATCGGCGCCGCGCTGCTGGATGCCGGGCTCCAATTGTGTCGGCAGCGCGAACACGCCTCCGTTCTGCTTGTCGTACCCCGCCATTCGGTGGCGGGACGGACGCTCGCACAGCGCAGACACGGCAGCCTCGACCACTCCGAGCATGCCCTCCAGTTGCTCGGCGAGCCCGTCGAGGTGCCCGCCGATTCCCGCGTCACCGTCCGCGCCGCAGTCCCGGCCGACCGACCGGCGGTGCGGGAACTTCTGCGCCTCGGATTCGGCTGGGAGCCCCCCGAGGACGCCGACCCCGACCCGAACACCCTCGTGGTCGAACGAGAAGGCCAGCTGATCGGTACCGCCGGGTTGAATCACGAAGGCGACCGGGCTGGCGTCTACGGCTTCGTCATCCACCCGGACCACCAAGGACGCGGCATTGGGCGGGACGTGCTGCATCGCATGTGCCACACGGCCCTCGCCGACGGAGCCACTGCGGTCGACTTGGAGGTGGCCACAGACAACGACCGAGCCCTGAACCTCTACACCTCCCTCGGCTTCCGGCCGGTAATCACAGAGGACTACTACGCGCTGCTCGACTAATGGCGGAACTCGTCGCGTCGAAGATCTGGGAGTTGGTGGCGGGCCGGGTCGGGCTATGTTCGCCGGGCGGATCGGCGGAATCCGCCGGGGGCCAACCCGTACTCGCGTTTGAATGCGTGGGCGAAGGCGAACTCCGACGTGTAGCCCACCTTCCTGGCCACTGTGGCCAGCGGTGCGTCGCCGTCGCGCAGCAGCCGCCTTGCGGCGGTCATCCGCCACCAGGTCAGGTACGCCTGTGGCGGCTGGCCGACCAGTGCGGCGAACCGTCGGGCGAAGGCCGCACGGGACAGTCCGGCCAGGGAGGCCAGTTCCGCGACGGTCCACTGCCGGCCGGGGTCGTTGTGGATGGCGCGCAGCCCGGCGGCGACGGCGGGATCGCGCAGCGCTGCCGCCCAGCCGGTAGCGGCGTGGGCGGACTGTTCGTCGAACCAGGCACGCAGGATGTGCAACAGGAGCACGTCCAGCAGGGCGGCCAGCATGGCGTCGCCGCCCGGCCGAGGTTGCTCCACTTCACAGCCGAGCAGGTTGACGGCGGCGTGTAGTCCCGGGTGGCGTCCGACCCGGGCCGGCAGGTGGATGACCTCCGGCAGGTCGTCGAGCAGCGGATGTGTCCGGGACCGGTCCAGCAGGTACGCGCCGCAGAGCATCACGGTCGCGTCGGCCGAACCGTCCGTCTGGCCGGTTGGTGGCACGTTGTCGTCTTGGCCGGGTGGGATCTCGGCCGGTGACGTGGCGGCGTCTACCAGCGGGGTCGAGGGGCTGTCGGCGAGGCCGTGGGCGGCTCCGTGGGGCAAGAAAGCCACATCCCCCACGCCGAGAGCGATCGGTACGCCGTCCGGCGGGAACAGCCAGCACGGCCCCTGCAGGACAATGTGGAACCCAGCCCCCGCGACCAGTGGGTTCCACATGCCGAACGGCGCCGGCCGGTGTACCCGGCCGGAGTGCGGTTTGCCGGTGCGCATGGCGGTGACGGCGTCGGAGAGCACATCCACCCGATCAACGTATCGCCACGATCCCAGCGAAGACGATCACGCATGAACCGTAGACGTTCACGTATTGGGAGCCTCGATCATGCCGCCATACGGTGAACGCGTCGGCGAGCTTGCCAGCCACCTCGCACGACATCCTTGCGCATCACTCATCGCTCGAACCAGGAGATCCACGTGAAGATCGCTGTCTACGGCGCGAACGGTTACCAGGGAAGGCTCGTCCTCGCGGAACTGGCCCGCCGCGGCATCGACATGCGGCTCGTAGGTCGCAACGCCACCCGCCTGCGCGAGGCCGCGACGACTGTGGGAACGGCCGCGGGAACAGGCGACGCCGATCAGCGGATAGCCGACACCGACGATCACGACGCTCTCGTCGCGGCCTTCCGCGGCTGCGACGCGGTCATCAACTGCGCCGGACCGTTCACCCGCTCCGGTCCCGCCGTGGTGCGAGCGGCCATCGCCGCCGAGTGCCATTACGTCGATACCGCCGGCGAGCAGCTCTACACCAAAACGGTCTTCGACACCTTCGCCGGCGACGCGGAACGCGCCGGGGTCACCGTCGTCCCCGCCACCAACGACGGCTGCGTCCCCGGGGACCTGATCGCCCATCTGCTCGCCGAACGCGTCCACCCGATCGAGGAGATCGCCGTCAGCCATTTCATCACCGGCGCGGGTGGGTTCTCCCGCGGCTCGCTGCGCTCGATGGTCGAGACGATCGACGCGGTCAAGGCTGGCGGCCTCAGCTACGACGACGGTGACTGGCGTGCCGGCACCCCCGCCCGGCACACCGCGGTCACTCTTCCCGACGCCCCGCAACCGACCGACGTAGTGAAATGCCCCTTGTCAGAGGTCGTCACCATCCCCCGCCACATCGAGGTCCGGCACGTCGAGAGCCACGTCGACGCTGCGGTCGCCGCCCAGTTGAACACCCCGCTCACTCCGGAAATCATCGACAGCCTGCCAGAAGGACCCACCGAGGAAGACCGCCGCACCCACAGGTTCACCTACCTCATCGACGCCTTCAGCCGCGACGGCCAATTAGTCCGCGGCGTTGTGCGGGGCCACGATACCTACGGCAGCACAGCCGTGATCGCCGTTGAAGCCGCCCGCCGCCTGGCCGCGGAGGGCGCCAAACCAGGCGTGCTCGCCCCGGCACAGGCGTACGACGCGACCAGCTTCCTCACCTTCCTCGCCCTACACGGAATCAGCTGGACCATCACCGTCTCCGACACCCGAGCCACCTCGTAAGGCACGGCGGGGGCGGGCATCCCGCGTGGCCTGGTCTCGCCGTGTCACCGACGACGGCGAGCACCTGAACGTGTTCGTGTCTGGTTCCACAAGCGATCGCCGCGGTTCGGGCTATGCGGTGACGAGAAGTTTGCCGCGGACGTGGGTGTCTACCAGCTCGGCGTATGCCTGGGGTGCGTGCGCCAAGGGGTACTGCCGGCTGATGGTGGAGGGCAGCGTTCCGTCCAGTGAGTGGGTCGCGAGGCGGTCGAGCCTCGACCCGCTAGGCCAGCCCGGATGAAGTCTCGCTATCGGTCGAGGTCGAGGGCGGCGAGTTGGCGACGGCTGGTGACGTTGAGTTTGGGAAAGGCCCGATGGAGGTGTTGGGCGACGGTGCGTGGGCTGAGAAACAGTTGTGCGCCGATGTCGCGGTTGGTGGCGCCGGTCGCGGCCAGGTGGACGACCTGGAGCTCTTGCGGGGTAAGCCTGCCGGCTAGTCCCGGCGCCGCGGCGGCATGGACTGAGCGGTCGCCGGTGGCTCGCAGCTCGGCATGCGCGCGAGCAGCCCAGAGCCTGGCGCCGGTGCGCTGGAAAATGTCGAGGGCGGCCCTGAGCCGGGTCCGCGCGTCGGCTCTGCGGTGCTCGCGTCGTAGCCACTCGCCGTAGGCCAACAGCGTGCGGGCCCGTTCGAACGGCCGATCGTCCCCCGGGCCGTCCCGCAACGCAGCGGCGAAATGTGCCTCTGCCTGGTCCGCTGGACTGAGCAGCGCCCGGCAGCGCGCCAGGATAGCCGGGCCACACGGGTCGAGGATTCGCCCTGCGTGCCGTTCAAGCTCCTCCATCAGTCGCCCGGCGACGGACCTTTCCCCCGCCCGGGCCGCTGCCTCGAGATGGTCGGCGGTGCTGCGAACCCATGCGCTGCTGCACGGCCAGAACGGCCACCGGTTTTCCATCCGGCTCACCGCAGCCTCATAACGGCCGTGCCCCAGGTCCAGCAACGCCAACGCCCAGGTCGCATCCGCCGCGCTCGGGGGCGTCCCGTGGTCGTCGGCGTATCGGATCGCCTCGCTGGCTAGCGCGGTGCATCGCTCGTCGTCGCCGTCCAGAGCTGCGAGCCAGGCCAACAGCCCGCGCAGGTAGGCCGCCACCGATTTTTGCTGAATGTCCACCGCCAGAGCCAGCGCCGGCTCGGCCGTCCGGACGGCGGCGTGATACCGCCCCAGCAGCGTCTGCGCACCGGCCTGATGGAACAGCGCGTCGGCAAGGTGGCCGAGAAGCCCGGCGGACCGAGCCTCGGCGACCATGTCCGAGGACACCTCCAACGCCCTCGCCGCGTGTCCGATGACATTCAGCGAGCGCGCTGTCCAGGTCTTCTCCAAGACCAGGGTGGGACGCGATGCGGTGAACATGGCCGCGTCCGCGGCTTGCCCCGTGATGATGCGGTAGTAGCCGTGTACCTGTTCAATGTATGGCTGAAAGTCATGGTCGGGCGGAAGGTCGAGGGAGTCCAACATCGCCACCGCCTCACCGACGAGCCGCGGATCGACACCATGGCCAGCCCAATATGCGGCATCCACCAGGAGCCTGGCCGCCTCCAGAGGCTCCTGCCCCGCGATCTCGGCGACGCCGTCGATAGCGACGCGCGCGGCCGTCAGCGGGTTGCCGCGGTCGAACGCCAGCCTCCCCCGGGCACCGGCCAGTCGGGCCAGGACGGCCGGCTCGTCGGTCAGCGGCAGCGCGGCGGCGCACAATTGTTCGGCATGGCCGAACTGCCCGGCCTCCAGCGCCGCTGCCGCGGCGGCCGCCAGCCGCCTCGCGCGGGCACTGTTTTCCTCGCTGAGCTGGGCTGCCCGCTCGTAGGCCCGCATCGCGGCGGCCTGGCCGTTTCGCTCCACGGATTTGTCGGCCGTCCGCTCCAGGGCCGCGGCGATCTTTTCATCCGGCGCGAAGGCCGCCAAGGCCAGGTGCCAGACCCACCGATGCGGGTCGGCCAGTTCCAGGATCTCCGCCAGTGCCTGGTGGACGGCCTGCCGGTCGGTGAACAACGCGCCCTGGTAGGCAGCGGCCCGCACCAGCGGATGCCGGAACCGCACCGAGCCGACGGTGACGACGACCAACCCGGCACGCTCCGCCTCGGCCATCGCCGCCACCGGCAGACCCAGACCGTCTGCCGCCCGCATCACCGTCGCCAGATCGCCGGTGCCTTCCGCGGCCACCACGACGAGCAGTGTCCGGGCCGCTTCACTAAGCCGGTCGATCTGCCCCCTGAAGGTATCCCGCAACCGATCGCTGATCGGCAGCGGACCGGCGCCGAGCAGGTCGTGCTCACCCACCGACTTGGGCAGTTCCAGCAGGGCGAGCGGGTTCCCGCCGGCGGTTTCCAGCACCCGGTCCCGCAGCCGACCCGACAACTCGGGCGCCTCCCTGGTCAGCAAGGCATCGGCCGCCTCGAGAGACAGGCCGCGTAACGGAAGGGTGGAAAGGCCGGCGGCGGCTAGCACGCCCCCGGGCGGCCACGCCTTCTCTCTGGCCGCTAGCACAATCCCGATCGGCTCGTCTCCGAGGCGGCGGGCCGCGAGACACAGCGCCTCGGCTGACGGGCCGTCGAGGCAGTGACCGTCGTCGACCAAACACAACAACGGGCCCTCGGCCGCGGCCTCCGACAGAAGCGCCAACGTAGCGAGTCCGACCAGGAACCGCTCCACACCGGCGGGCGGTCCCATCCCGAAGGCACCGCGCAGAGCCGATGCCTGCGGATCGGGCAGGGCGTCGACCCCGGCCAGGACGGGCCGGAGCAACAGATGAAGAGCGGAATAGGGCATCTCCGCCTCGCCCTCGACCCCGGCGACGCGCAGCACACGCATACCCGACCCGGCCCGCTCCGCCGCATGGTCCAGCAACGCGGACTTGCCGATCCCTGGCGCGCCCTCCACCACGAGCGCTCGGCCGGCGCCTCCCCGAACCTGACCGATCAGTCCATCGATGATCGCGAGCTCTGAATCTCTACCCACCAACATACGAATGCTCCTACAGCCCGGCAGGCGCACCAGGTCGCCGTCAGCACCCCGGCCAGCGGCCGGAGAGGTGCGACCTGAGGCGGATAAAGATGTTCAGGTGCCGAGGGTAGACGAACTCATACATCGTCCGAGGTGATTTGACGTCGTGGCGATGCTCACAAGCGTGTCCACTCAGGATCGTCCCCAAAGCGTTCCGAGTGGATTTCCTTTTCAACCCTCATGGGAGGGATGGACGGGTTCGACCGATCTGGGTACGCGACGTGTTGGCGTGAACGCGGGAGGTTGCCGCGTCAGCCGATTGTGCTCAGATTGGCAAGTTGTTCGATCGCTCGGGCCGAAGGTGAGGCAGGTACGGCGGCGAAGAGGGCGAGTCGCTGGCTTGGGTCGTCGCTGAGCTCCAGGAATTCGTCGTGTAGTTCGAGGAGCCCGACGACGGGATGTTTGTAGACGCGGTCGTGATGCGCGCAGGCGGTGATCGGGTATTCGGCCCATAGTTCCGCGAAGGGGCCGCTGCGGACCCGCAGGTCGCCGGTGAGTGCGGCCAGCCGGTCACCTTCGGGTCGCCGGCCGAGCTCGCCGCGCAGGTCCGCGACCGTGTCCCGGGCCTTGCTCTCCCAGTCGAGGAACAGGGCACCGACGCGCTCGTCGCAGAACAGCAGTTCGGGCCACCATGGACGGGTTGCGGGATCGTCAACGACGGTTGGGTCCAGATGCGGTGCGTGAATGGCGTGGGCGGTGCGGTTCCAGGCCAGCAGGTGCCGGTCGCGGCCCAGAACGAGCGCTGGTGCCGGTGACAGCGCATCGAGCAGCATGCGCAGCTGTGGTCGCAGTGTCTCGTCGGAGCCAGCCGATTCGGTCGCCGGCGCCGGCCGCGCAAGCCGCCACACGTGGTTGCGTTCGGCCGCATCCAATGACAGTGCCCGGCAAACCGCGGTGAGGACCTGGTCGGAGACGTTGGGTGCGCGACCCTGTTCCAGTCGCGTGTAGTAGGCAGGGCTCAGGCCTGCCAGCACTGCGAGTTCCTCGCGGCGCATGCCCGGCACCTGTCTGCGCCCACCGTGTGTGGCGACCGTCGGCACAGCGCGGCCTCTGCGGGTCCGCAGGAAGTCGCCGAGTTCTATCCATCGTTGCCGCATCTCTCGAGTATGGGGTGACCCTGGCAGTGACAGCCCTGGACCTGATCACACACATAGGTTCGGATCATGATCAGAGTCGCAAGTCCATTGACAGGTAAGAACGCGCTGGTGACCGGCGGTTCAAAAGGCATCGGCCGCGCCGCCGCGGAGCGGCTGGCGGCCGACGGGGCGTCAGTCGCGATCAACTACAACGTCGACGAGGGGGCTGCTGCCGAAGTTGTCGCGGGCATCAGCGAGCGCGGAGGCCAAGCCATCGCGATACGCGCTGACGTGTCGAGGCTCGCCGAGATCGGATCGCTGTTCGACGCCGCCGAGGAGCGGCTCGGCCCGCTCGACATTGTCGTCGCGAACGCGGCGACGTTCGTGATGAAGCCAGTCACCGAGCTGACCGAGGAGGAGTTCGACCGGGTTTTCGATCTCAACACCAAGGGCGTGTTCTTCATCCTTCAACAGGCAGCACGGAAGCTGCGCGACGGGGGGCGCATCATCGTCACCTCGACGGGCGGCACCCGGATGTTGTTTCGAGACAATGCCGTTTACCTGGGCAGCAAAGGCGCGGTCGAGCAGTTCGTCCGTGGTCTCGCACAGGAGGTCGCCGGACGGGGGATCACGGTCAACGCTGTGCTACCCGGCTTCACCGACACCGGAATGCTGCCCGAGCGGGATCGGGCGATGGCCGAAGCCAGCTCACCGTTCCAGCGCATCGGACAGCCCGAGGACGTCGGTGACGCTATCGCGTTGCTCGCCGGCCCCAGCGCCCGTTGGGTGACCGGCCAACTCCTTGGCGCCGGAGGCGGCGTCTTCTAGCGGGTTGGCCGTCGACGCCGCCGACCGTCCTGATGTGATCCGCCGAGTCGGGTCAGGTGGCGGGAATTCGCGCCGCGGTGACCGAGAATGTGGTGTACGGCATGGTGAAGCCCCCACCGATCCTGTCGATGCCGGCCCCGACCTTCTCCAGCACCTGCGCTAGCTTGACCGGTGAGAGCTGCGTGAGACCGCCGGTGGTGGGCAGCAGGTCCAGCCACTCGTCGCGGGTGTAGGACCGCTCCCAGTCGAAGCGCCAATGCTCCGGTTCGTGGAAGCCGCCCGTCTCGCGGATCCCGTCGGCGAACTTGGCGAACATCGCCTGGGAGAGCTCCACGCCGCTCCTCTTCGACTGCATGTCGAACGGCGGGTCGGGTACCACCTGTCGGTAGACCTCCGTGAAGGCATCCGCCACCTCGGACGGAGGCTCCAACACATGCGCGAACAGTGCCAGAAGCCCGCGGGGCCGCAGCACCTGCGCGGCCTTGGCCGCACCCGCGACCGGGTCCACCCAGTGCCAGGACTGCCCCGCCACGACCGCGTCGAAGACCCGGCCGGCGGGATCCCAGTCTTCGAACGTCGCCACCTCGACCTCGACCCCACTGCGGCGCGCGAACTCGGCCATCCGCGCGTCGGGGTCGACACCGAGCACCGTGCAGTTGGCGGACTGGAACTGCCGGGCCTCGATGCCAGTGCCGCACCCGACGTCGAGGACGTCCGGTCCCGGGCTGGCGGCGACGATCAGGTCCACCAAGACGTCGGGATAGCCCGGCCGGGCCCGGTCGTAGCGTTCGGCGTCGGCGCCGAACGACTCGGCTATCTGCCTTGCTCGATGAGGCTCGGGCAACGACGGATGTGATTGCTCCTGCGGTATAGTGGGCATCTGCCCACCATAGTGGGCACCTGCCCACTAGGCAACCGGGTAGTGCTTCGCGATGAGCGAAAGGAGAATGCCCGGTATGCCGACCGGAATACAGATTCGCGACGCGCGTAAGCAACTGCTCGACGCCGCCGAGCGCGTCCTGCTTCGGGATGGGCCGAGCGCACTGACCAGCCGCGCGGTCACCACGGAGGCGGGTTGCGCCAAGGGCGTGCTGCACAAGCATTTCGCCGATTTCGACGCCTTCCTCGCCGAAATCGTGCGCGATCACGTCAACCGGATCGACGATCAGGCCACCGCCCTGCGCAAGTCCGCCGGGACTGGCAGCGTGGCTGCCAACCTCACCGGCGCCCTGATGGCCTTGTTCGACCCGGTCGTGGTGGCGATCGTCAGCCTGATCATCTTCCGCGACGGGCTGCGCGACCGACTGCGCGAAGCCAGGCCGGGACATGGTGTCCCGATCTTGGCGGAGGCCAGCGCCATGATCGCCTCCTATCTGACCGACGAGTGCGAAATGGGCCGCATCGCGGCCGATGCCGACATCGACTCGCTCGCGCTCTCACTGATCGGGGCCGGGCACCTACTGTTCGCCGCCCGGGAGGGCACCTCGCCGGATGCTGGCGCTGTCGACAAGATCGTTACCACCATCATCGCCGATGTCCTACAACGACGGCTGCTCTGAGTGGGAGGCGACCCGCGTGTAAGCCCGAGCGCTCGGTCCGGACGTTCTGCACGCGGGCCGCCCAGTCGACTACCAGGGCACCGGACCACCCTCGCCGAAGAACCCGCCGGTTGGTCCGTCCTCGTCAATAGTGGCCAGACGCACCACAACCGCGGCACCCTGCGCCGGCGCGAGGTAGCCGCTGTGATTGTTGATTTCCGTGTTGACGTAGCCGGGATCTGCGGCGTTGACGAGCACACCGTCCTTGCGCAGTTCGTTGGCATACTGCACGGTCAGCGCGTTCAACGCGGTCTTCGAAGGGCAGTACGCGGCCGACGTCGGCAGCCCGGAGAGAGGGCCGTCCGGGTCGCTGGAGATGGTCAGCGAAGCCGCGGCGCTACTCACGTTGACGATGCGCGGGGCCAGCGACATGCGCAGCAACGGGAGCATCGCGTTGGTCACCGCGATCACCCCGAAGACGTTGGTTTCGAACACGGCCCGGACCATGTCCAGGTCGACCGTGCTCGGGATCTGATCGTGAGCGTCCTCGGGCGACACCGGCCCGGAGCCCGTTATCCCAGCATTGTTGATCAGCACGTCCAGGTGGCCGAATCGTTCCGCGATCTCCCTCGCAGCCGCCTGGATGGTCGTCGGTTCGGTGACGTCAATGGTGACGGCGTACGCGTCACCCCCCGACGCGCGCACCGCCGCGGCGGCCTCCCGACCGCGCTGCGGATCCCTGGCTCCAATCAGGACCGTCATCCCCAACGCGGCCAACTCTTCCGCGACTGCGCGGCCGATCCCCTTGTTGGCCCCCGTGATCATCGCTGTCTTCCGGTGTGTGCTCTGCTCGCTCATGGCCAAGCTCCTGTCCAAGAAGGTCTGTCATCCCTAAGACGAGACAGCCCGGCCGTTAGTGAGATGCGCGGAGGTGATCATGACGCCGATGGGCCGGGCCGATCCGTGGTTTCGGTCGCCTCACGAACGACCGCCCACGCATCGCCGACGGAGCCCAGGTGCCCGAGCTTGTCGGGATTGCTCACCGTGCGGATCATCTGGATCTGTCCATCGAGGATGTCGAGCACCATGGTGTTGACGACGTTGCCGTCCCGGTCGCGGAAGATCGCGCCCGGCTGGCCGTTCACCTCGTGCGGCTCAACCACGCCGCCGATCCGGACGAACGCCGTGACAAGGGCGGCGACCACCCGCGCCACGTTCTCCGCGCCAATAATCTGGGCGGCCACTTGCGGCGTCTTGCCACCGCCGTCGCCGACCAGGTGCACGTCGGCGGCCAGGAACTCCCGCAGGGCGTCAAGCTCGCCTTCCTTGAAGGCGTCGAAGAATCGTCCAGCGAGTTCGTCGCGCTCCTTGCGGTCGGCCTCGAACCGCGGCCGGCCCGCGCTCATGTGCCGCCGGGCCTGCATCGCGAGCTGGCGGCACGCCGCTTCCGATCTCTCCACCGCCGCGGCGATCTCGCGGAAGCCGAACCCGAACACCTCGCGCAGCACGAATACCGCTCGTTCGAGCGGGGAGAGCCGTTCCAGCAGCAGCAGCGCCGCCATCGACACCGAGTCCGCTAGCTCCGCCGACCGCTCCGGATCCTGGTAGGGATCGGTGAGCAGCGGCTCCGGGAACCACGGCCCGACATACTCCTCACGCCGAACACGGGCCGAGCGCAGCACGTCGATCGAGATTCGGCTTACCGTGGTCGACAGGAACGCCTTGGCCGAAGTGGGTTGTGTCGACGTTGCCGCGTAGCGCAACCAGGTCTCCTGGACCGCGTCCTCGGCCTCGCTAACGCTGCCCAGGATCCGGTAGGCGATCGAGAACAGCAACGGTCGCAGCTCCTGGAACTCCTCGACCGGCCTCACGCCAATCCCTCCCTGAAGCCCTGTCGCCACGATGGATAGCGAAGCTCCCAGCCAAGCTCCCGCTTGGCCTTGGCGTTGGAGAAGCCGCGTCCCTCGGTCATCATGACCACCACCACCTTCCCGGCCAGCGGTCGGGCCAACCAGGTAGGAATCCGCATGGGCGGCTTCGCCCCGGCGCAGGCCGCCAGGTATGGCAACCACTGACTGGCGGGCGCTGGCTCGTCGTCGACGATGTTGAACACACCCCGCGCTTGCTGCTCCACCGCCAGCACGGTCGCGCTCGCCGCGTCATCCAGATGAATCCACGAAGCGTAGCCAGTGCCCCTGCCGACCAGCGGGAACTGCCGTTTGCGTACCAGCTCGACCTGGTCGTCGGTGGCGCTCGGTCCGTAGAACGCGCCGTACCGCATGACGGCGCCGCCCGCCTTGCCCACCACCTCTTCGACGTGGCGCAGCGCCACCATCGACGTGTGTGCCGCCGTCCCTTCGTGCAGGTCCAACGGGTCTTCTTCGGTCTTGACCCAACCGCCTTGGCGGATGCCGTTCCAGTTGGCGTACCCCTGCGCGACGAAATGGGCCACGCCGTTGTCCTCGGCCGCAGCCAGCAGGTGGTCCGTCCCCTCGGTGCGCAGCCGGATGGTGGGGACCGACCACCGATCAAAATGCTTCAGATCGGGTTTACCGCCATGGGTAAGGCTGATTCCGGTCATCTGATGCACGATCACGTCTGGCCGGGCGTCGGCCACTGCCCGGGCAACCGACCCCGCATCCAGCCCGTTCATCACCACCGCATCGGCGCCCTGCCGCTCCAGCAAGTCGAGCTTGGCCGCGCTCGTCGTTGTCGCCGTCACTTGATGACCTCGCGCCAGTAACTGTGGCACCAACCGCCGCCCCAGCACCCCGGCCCCGCCGGCCACGAAAACTCGCACGATCAGTACTCCTCCCGATCAGAGCCTTTCCCTACCCCCAGGACGAGACAGGCCAGAGATCTGTGAGATCGACGGGGGAAGAAGCGAGCCGGGTCACATCACGCACGGCGGGTCTCACGTTCGGTGCTTGGTCTCTCGTCATCGCTGCGTACGAATCGGGAATTTCCTTGGCATGAAAGGAAGGTCATGAACTCACCAATTGAAGCCCTTCTCCCTGACTTCGGCGGTGACATCGTCCAACCTGGCGCAGCCGAGTACGAATCGGCTCGGCGTTCCATCCTGGCATCGGGTAGTCCCGCCTACGTTCTGCGGCCCGCGAGCGTAGAGGACGTGCGAGCCGGGCTCAGATTCGCCGCCGATCTGGGTCTTTCGCTGTCCGTCCGCGGAGGAGGCCATAGCTTCGCGGGCTTCGCCACCAACGACGGTGGCGTGGTGATCGATCTCAGCAAGCTCGCGGACGTGGAAATCGTCGACAAAGAACGACACCGGGTACGCATCGGCGGCGGCGCCACCTGGGGTCAGGTCGCCGTGGCCTTGGCCCCGCAGGGCATGGGTATCTCCTCGGGAGACAGCAAGAGCGTCGGTGTCGGTGGGCTGACGTTGAGCGGCGGCATCGGTTGGAAGGTTAGGAAGCACGGTCTGGCCCTGGACAACATGGTCGCCGCGGAGGTGGTCACTGGCGATGCGGAGGTCGTGCGCGCTAGCGCGACGGAGAACGCGGACCTGTTCTGGGCGATTCGCGGGGGCGGCGGCAACTTCGGGATCGTGACGACCTTCGAATTCCTGGCGCACCCGACGACGGACGTCTTCCACGGCACGATCGCGTTCCCGGCCTCAGAGGCGGCCACCGTACTCCAGGAATGGGCGGCCTATCTCCGCACCGCCCCCGAAGAGCTCACGTCCGTGGCGAACCTCGCGAATCCCTTCACCGGTGGACCTGAGGCACCGGTGGAGATCCACGTCGCCTTCGACGGCGATGACCCGGAGCTTGCCGCGAAGGCCATCGACCCGATCCGCCGGCTCGGCACCGTGCTCGACGACAGTGTCGCGCCGAAACCGTATGCGACCACGCTCGTCGACGGCGCGACCCCACCGCCCGGCATCCAGATCATCACCCGAAGTGCCTTTGTAGAACCGGTTTCGGTGCCCACGGTCCTGCGGATCCTCGCCGAGGTTGGGGCATCCGAGCGACCGCCGTCCATCGCCGTGCGCAGCCTCGGCGGTGCGGTGTCCCGAGTCCCCGACGACGCCACCGCCTACGCGCATCGCCGAGCCGAGTTGTTGATCGTGACGGCCGTCGCGGGTCCTGAGCCGGTCCTCGACGCCGCACGCCCGGCGCTGGCGGCGATCTGGCGGACGCTCGCGCCGCACGTCAACGGCGCCTACGCCAACTTCCTAACCACCGCTACCGCGGAGGATGTCGCCGCGATCTATCCAGCAGCGACCTACGAGCGGCTTTCGGCGACGAAGCGCCGCTATGACCCCCGCAACCTGTTCACCGGCAACCACAACGTCCGACCCCAGCAATAACGCCGCGGTAAGGAAATAGCTGATGATTAATCCGACCAACGGCCGGTCGCGCGCCGCGCTTTGGCTTGGCCGCCTGACACTTGTCGCACTGCTCGCGGCCGCGCTGCCCACGAACGCTCAAACCGCCAACGCGGACAGCGCGGCCCAACGACCTGCCGCAGGCGACTCTTCGATGTCCCGGTGTAGCACCGGTTACCTGACGCACGCGCTGCACCTTCCCCACGTGGCGGTGGACTCCGCGGTCCCCGAGACCACGGGCAGCTACACACCGCCCGGGGCCACCGCCGCGATCACCGGGCTGCCCACCTTCTGCGCTGTGGACCTGACCCGAACCGACTCCGCGGGCAACCCCGTCCACATCGCGGTCTGGCTGCCCGCGAAGTGGAACGGACGGTTTCAGGGCATCGGCGGCGGCGGCTACTCCTGCGGAATCTTCTATGCCACACCACCGGGATATGTCAGTCCCTCCCTTGAACAGACGCTCAAAGTTGGATACGCGTCAGTGTCCACCGACTGGGGGGTCCCGCCGGCCGACGCCAACACCGGGAGCTGGGCGTTGAAGCCCGACGGTCAGCTCAACACCGACCTGATCAGCGACTTCGCCTCCGCCAGCATCCACGACATGACCGTCGCCGGCAAAGCGGTCACCCAGGCCTTCTACGGCGACCAGATCCGGTACGCCTACTTCAACGGCTGCTCGACGGGCGGCCGGGAAGGCCTGATGGAGGCGCAGCAGTACCCGACCGACTACAACGGCATCGTCTCCGGCTCACCAGCGATCAACTGGACGAGTTGGGTTCCCGCCGCCATCTGGCCGGCACTGGTCATGAACCAGACGCATCACGCGCTGCCGACCTGCAAGCAGGACGCGTTCACCGCGGCGGCGGTGAAGGCGTGCGACCCGCAGGACGGCGTCACCGACGGCATCATCAGTGACCCGGTCGCCTGCGACTGGAACGCCAACAAGCTGATCGGGCAGAGCACACCCTGCGGCACCATCACCGCAGCGGACGCGACCGTCATGAACAAGATCTGGCAAGGCCCGGTCACGGCCCGCGGCCGGTCACTGTGGTTCGGCCTCGTGCGTGGCGCCTCGCCGGCCTGGCTCGCCGCGACCACTACCACGGACGGAGTCACCGAAGCGGTGCCGTTGCCACACGCCGTGGGCTGGCTGGGCACCTGGCTGAAGCAGAACCCGAACTGGGACTGGAAGACCCTCACCTTCACCCAGTACGACCAACTGTTCGCGCAATCGCTGCGCGAGTTCTCATCCACCATCGCCACGGACGATCCTGACCTGAGCCGCTTCAACGGGAACGGCGGGAAGATCCTCCTCTGGCACGGGCTCGCCGACCCGATCATTCCCCCGCAGGGCAGCATCCGTTACTACCAGCGCGTCCAACAGGCGACGGGCGGTGCGGCGAAAACGCGGTCGTTCGCGCGGCTGTTCCTGGCCCCCGGTGCCGACCATTGCGCCAGCGCGGCAGGCCCGACCCCCACCGACCCGCTCGCGGCGATCGTCGCGTGGGTGGAACACGGACAAGCGCCACAGTCCATCCCGGCCACTCTCACTGACCCGGCCACCGGCGCACAGACCCTGTCCCGACCGGTCTGTGCCTACCCACTCGTGGCCCGCTACACCGGCCGCGGCAGCACCACCGACGCACGGAACTTCGCCTGTGCGCCGACCTACCAGGCGCGTTAACCGCAAGCGGTCAAAGGCCGGTTCCGGAACTCTCCGGAACCGGCCTTTTGACCGCGCTCGAACGCGATGAGGTTTTCAGGTCGCTGCAGCGTTACAAGCCTCGCCAGCAAAACCTGACCGACGACCCGATGTGCGGCACACCCCCGAGTGGCGCTCGGCCGGTCAGCCCCAGCTTGCAGGCTTGCCCGATCCGGCGGGCACGTCAGAGGCCCGAGTTCAGCGGCGTAGCGTGGTCTCGTGTTGCAAACGCGATAGCTTCTGAGGATTGCGCACGGAGTAGAGCCCCGTGATGAGGCCTTCGTCGATGCGCACGGCCAGGACAGTGTCGATCTCGCCGTCGAGCCGCAGGATCAGCGCCGGGAAGCCGTTGACCAGTGCCATCCGCGGCGACCTCGTGGCCAGGTTGGCCAGTCCGGCGGCCAGCATGCCGGCTACTGCGTCGGCCCCGACAACGGGCCTCAGCGCGGCGTGCGCGACTCCGCCACCGTCCCCCAGGAAGACGACGTCCGGTGCGAGTATGTCGAGCAGGCTCTGCAGTTCACCGGTATCGACCGCCCGCTGGAACGCCTCGAGTGCGCCGCGGGTCTCAGCCGCGGAAACGACGCCGCGTGGCCGGCGCGCAGCGACGTGCGCCCGTGCCCGGTACGCGAGCTGGCGGACCGCGGCCGGGCTCTTGTTGACGGCCTCGGCGATCTCCTCATATCCCAGCTCGAATACTTCGCGCAGCACGAACACCGCCCGCTCGATCGGTGCGAG
Source organism: Asanoa ferruginea (assembly GCF_003387075.1). NCBI lineage: Bacteria > Bacillati > Actinomycetota > Actinomycetes > Micromonosporales > Micromonosporaceae > Asanoa > Asanoa ferruginea. The sequence continues at coordinate 5,530,062 of NZ_QUMQ01000001.1, read as the reverse complement.
CGTCTCCAATACCAGCAACATCGCCATCGAGACGCTGTCAGCCAACTCGACGTCATCGGCGACGTCGGGCGTAGTCAGCAGCGGCTCGGGCAGCCAGGGGCCGATATAGGACTCCTTGCGGCGCCCGAGTACACGCAGGCGGTCGAGCGACTGGTGGGTGGTGATCCGGACCAGGTACGCCCGCTGATCCCGCACCGTGCCAAGATCGACGCTCGCCCACCGCAGCCAGGTCTCCTGCAGGACGTCTTCGGCGTCGACCGCCGAGCCGAGCATCTCATAGGCGACAGTGAACAGCAGGTTGCGCTGGGCGACAAACGCCTCGGTCGCGGGATCCGGCCGGCTGTCCCGATTCCTGCTGGGGCCGCGATCGTTCGGTGTACTCCGCGCCGTGCCGGCCATGGGTGACTCCCGCTCCACTCGACTGCATCGCCCACCAGACGCTCGGTCCCGCCATTTTGTGACACGGCGACGGTCGTGGCACACGTCACATAAGCGCCTTTGTTATGCGGATCAGGTCCCCGCCGTCTTGTGGTCGTTCGATTCCGCATCACGAGTGAGGACGAAGTAATGGAACCTCGATTCAACCTGAATGACAGCGAGCTCGGTGCCAAGATCGGCAAGCGGTTCGCCAATACAAGCTTGGCGATCATGCAGTCGACGCTGACGAAGTCCACGATCAACCTGGTGGAGCTGCGCGCCAGCCAGATCAATGGCTGTGGCTTCTGCACCGACGCCCACGCCAAGGACCTCGCGGCGGCCGGCGAACCTGCGGTCCGGATCAATCTGGTCGCGGCCTGGCGCGAGTCCACTGTGTTCACCCCGGCCGAGCAGGCCGCGCTGGCACTCGCCGAGCAGGGCACCCGGCTCGCCGACGGCCACCAGGGCGTATCCGACGAGACCTGGGCCCAGGTACGCAAACACTATGACGACGACCAGATCGCCGCGCTGGTGTACTTGGTCGCCATGATCAACGCTGCCAACCGAATCGGTGTGATCCTCCACATGAAGGGTGGTGCCTACCAGCCCGGCACGTTCGACAGCACGGCGGACTGAGCAGCACGCGGAGCCCGGCCCAGGGACAGGGATCATGCGACCCGGGCCGGGCCCGCGCATGTCCGCGCGTGCGAATGCGGACCATCGCCTGCCGTCACCCAGAAACATACGCAATCCCTTGTACGACCAGGGATTCGGCGACACCGCCAGCGAAGCACCCAACACGTAGTGGGGTGCGGTCTGTGAGCACGCCCAGTCTCAGCGCTCGATAGAGATCGAGTTTGTGTTCGGGTTCGGCATTGTGCAGAGCGTCGACCAGCGACCTCACACGTGAATCTTGGACAGTTACCGCTCGTGCTGCGGGACGGTAACTGTCCAAGATCTCGAGTCAGGCGGTGCAGGCGACGCCGTTCAGGGTGAAGCTGGTCGGCTTCGGGTTGCTGCCCGTGTGGGTGCCGTTGAAGCCGATGCCGGTCGACGCCCCCGCTGCCAGCGCACCGTTGTAGGACAGGTTCGTCGCGGTGACCGCCGTGCCGGTCTGGGTGAACGTCGCCGACCAGCCCTGGCCGACCTTCTGCCCGGAGTGCGGGAAGGTGAAGCCGAGGCTCCAGCCGTTGATCGTGGTCGTTCCGGTGTTGGTGATCGTGATGTTCGCGGTGAACCCGCTGCCCCAGTCATTTGTCGCGTACGCCACGGTGCAGGCACCGGCGGCGGGCGGCGCCGCCGTGGTCACGGTGACCGACGCGGATGGTGGGGAGGTGTTGGCGGCCGCGTCGACGGCCACCACGTAGAAGGTGTACGCGGTGGCCGCGGTCAGCCCGGTCACCGCGAGCGTGGTGCCGGTGGGCGAGCCGACGAGCAGGTCGGTCGCGCCGTTCTCCCGGTAGACCCGGTAGCCGGTGACGCCGACGTTGTCGGTCGACGCCGCCCAGCTCAGGGTCACCCCGCTCGTGGTGATCGTGGACGCGGTCGGCTGGCCGGGCGCGGTCGGCGCGACGGCGTCCGGCGCGGGCGGGTCGGTGGTGGTGACGGAGACCGGTGCGGACGCGGCGGAGCGGTTGCCCGCGGCGTCCTTGGCCACCACGTAGAACGCGTAGGAGGTGGCGGCGGTCAGCCCGGTCACCGCGAACGTGGCGGCGGTGGGCGAGCCGACGAGGACGTCGGTGGCGCCGGCCTCGCGGTAGACGTCGTACCCGGTGACGCCCACGTTGTCGGTCGACGCCGCCCAGCTCAGCGTCGCGCCGGTCGCGGTGACCGCCGACGCGGTCGGCCGGCCGGGCGCCGTCGGCGCGGTGGTGTCCGGGGTGGGCGCGCCGGGCTCGACGCCCCAGACCCGGCGGCCACCGGCGTAGAGCGGCACGTTGCGGTTGGGCCCGGTGACGGTGCTGTACGACGGGTCGTTGGTCGGGTCCCAGGTGCCACCCTCCGGTACGCCGACCTTGAACTGCACCTCCATCCGGTGCTGCGACTGCCCGGCCGGGGCGATGGTGTAGCCGGTGCAGTCGACCTCGACGTACCAGAGGTCGCCGGAGACCTGGCGGGCCGTGGACGGCGACGGGCAACCCTGGGTGTAGCCGGGGGTGACCACGACGGGCGTGGCGCCCTCGGCGCGGAAGTAGTAGCGGAACTTCGCGTCGGTCAGGGCGCGGGCCGGGTACGCGGAGCGGTTGTAGATGATGGCCTTGAGCCCGGTGGCCCGCGGCTCGGCCTGCATCACCGTGGTCTCCACGGTCAACTCGTCGCGGTCGGGCGTCTCGGCGACCGGGAAGTTCGCCAGCGGGGTGCCGCCGTGCTTGGTCACCAGCGCGGCGAGCGCGGAGGTGAAGCCGGCGTTGTAGTCGGTGGCGACCTCGTTCATCACGTAGTCCGACCGGGTGTCGCTGTAGGCGTCGTTGGCCGACGAGGGTCCACCCACCAGCGCGCCGTAGAGCACATGCCGGGTCTCCTCGGGCACGGTCTGGCTATCCCACCAGGAGCCGTGCGCGGTGCGGTGGTGCGGGTTCTTCGGCGAGTTGGCGCCGAACCCGATGACGTAGCTGGAGTTGCGCGGGTTGTCGCCCAGCGCGTAGTTGATCTGCCGCAGCGCGAAGTCCTGGTAGCGGGCCTTGCGGGTGGCGTCGGTGAGGTAGTCACCGTGCAGCAGGGCGACGAAGCTGGTGTTCGCCGCGTAGCGCAGCGCGCCCCACGAGTCGAGCACCGCCATGCCACCCGGCGAGTAGGGCACCCGTTGCCCGTTCACGCCGACGGTCCAGTAGTCGAGCCACCGGTTGGCGTCGTCCAGGTACTTCTGCTTGCCGGTCAGGCGGGCCAGCAGCACGTACGCGCCGAACTGTTTGTTGTCCCAGGCGATCGTCCACTTGTAGGACTTGGTGGTGGTCTGGTTCTCGTTGCCGAGCAGGTCATACCCGCTCTCGGCCTTGGCGAGGTAGCTGGCGTCGCCGGTGGCCCTATACAGCCAGATCGCACCCCAGACCAGCTCGTCCTGGTAGCCGCTCCACGACCGGTAGAAGTTGGTCGCGTCGGTGATGCAGTCGTGGTAGCTCTTCCGCACCGTGTCGGCGAACGTGTAGAGCTGCTTAGCGTGGCCGAGCAGCTTGTCCGCGTAGGCGGCGTCGGTGGGTCGGAAGACCATGGACGACGCGGCCATCGCCGCCGCCGTCTCCCCGGCCAGGTCCGCGCCGCCACAGCTCGCATCGATTTTGTACGAGGGACGCGCCATCGGCATCACCTCGGCCGGACCCCACCACTTGTGGTCGGCGTCGCCGTTGCCGATCTGTCCGTAGAGGACGTTCGGTGACGGGTGCGCCTTGACGAAGTAGTCGTTGACGAAGCGCAGGTTGTTGAGCAGGTGCGGGAGCTGCCCGGACGACACGTAGCCGTCCCGGTACTCGACCGCGCCCCAGGCGAGCATGGTGGCACTGAACGCCATCGGGAAGCCGAACTTGACGTGGTCGCCGGCGTCGAACCAGCCGCCGGTCAGGTCGAGCCCGACGTCGGCGCCGTCGGTCAACGCGGAGTCCCCGCGCCAGGAGACGCGGTTCCAGGAGGGCTTCGGGCCGGACTGCTGGGCCTCGTAGAAGAAAAGGGACTTCTGCAGTGCCTCGGCGTAGTTGAAGGCGGCCGCGGCGGCCTGCACGCCGGTCGTGGCGGGGACGGCCGCGGACGCGGGACCGGGTACGGCGCCGAGGGTGAGCCCGGTGACCAGGGCCGCACCGGCGGCGAGGACACGGCGTGACCACGGCTGGTCGGACCGCGCCCGCCGGAGTCGTCTGACGTGGTGCATGACGGTTACTCCTGTCGGAGGGTGGTGGGGCACGTACAGGGCCCGGGAGCGCTCCCATGGATAGACGACAATGTAACGGGAACGTCATCAGTTTGTGAAGGGCGGCCGCTCCCCATCGACGACTGTCGCTACGTAGACGTCGGGGGTTCAGCGATCAACACGAGTATCACGCGCGGCCCGGCCATCTCGGCCGAGGCCGTCAGGTGCGCTCAGGACGCCTGCGGATGAGACCCCAAGGTTTGAACACCGCCAACACCAGCGCGAACAGCAGCGCGGCAGGCGAAACGATTGGTGGGTAGATCATGTCGCCGATCGGCGCCGTGACAAGATGCCCCGCGGCCAGCTCCCGGCCGAGCTCGCCCAAACCTTCCAGACCCGGCCGCAGGGCCAGAGGCACGAGCGTGACGAGCACAACGCTCACGGCCAGCTTGGTGGCCACCCACCAGTACCGCACCAGCCCGTATCTGCTGCCGTAGCCCAATGCGACGCCGCTGACCAGGCACAGCAGCCCTGCGACAAACAGCGGCCACACCGCGAAGAGCTCGAGCGCCTCAAAACACACCGCCCGGGTACGGCCGTCCTCGCTGAGCACCGCGGTGAAGACGACGACGGCCATCGCCACGTCAAGGCCGATCCACGCTCCCGCAGATCCGATATGGACGACGAGAACAGCCTTACGCGCGCGGGCGCTCAGCCTCGGGGGCGGGACGTTGTCGTTGCGCTTGCCTACCACCCGTTCATTCTCTTGGCGGTCAGCAGAACGTCGTCCGCCCCCGAACTGACTCCGCCGTACGCCCGCTGACGTACAGCTCTAGTCCTCGCGTCGAACGACAATGCCGTCTGCGGGGCAGCACCACCCGGCCGGTGTCGGCACATGTACGGCTGGTTTATATCGTGGCCATGTGGTTGGAGTCGCGGTGACGGCTACATCGGATCGTGGGACTGCGCCTTTACACGGTCCGGTGGCGGTCTATCCCGGCACGTTCGATCCGTTCACCCCGGGGCACCGCGACCTGGTGGCCCGCGCTCGGGCGATGTTCGAACGGATCATCGTCTTGCTGGCGGTGAACGCCGACAAGCGACCAGCCGCTGAGGCCACGGTCAGGGCCGCACTCGTGCGCGACGCCATGCCCGCAGCCTGGGGCGACGTCGAGGTGGACACCTGGACCGGCCTGACGACTGCCTACTGTCTGCGACGCGGCGCCACGGTCATCGTCCGCGGCGTGCGCACGGCCGCAGACCTCGGGTACGAGTACCAGCTCGCTGCGATGAACGAGCAACTTGGTATCCAGACCGTCTGGTTGCCGTCCCGTCCGGACCTGGTCGCCACCTCGTCCACGGCCGCACGCGCATACCGGTCGGCACAGTCGGCCGGCGGGTCGACCGGGCCCGGGCCCTGCATCGGCTCGTTCGGTGTGGCCACCCCCGACGATGTCGGCCCGTTCATCGCATAACGCTGAACAGTGACCGCAACGCGCCGACGGGCGCTTGCCCACGGGTCACGGGAATGTGGCTGCCGCCTCACCGGGTCTACACACGTCGGCTTCGTACGACGAGAAACGGGGGAAGGCCCGCGCGGTGTGGTTGCTGGTCGATGAGGCGTCGATCCGGTTGTGGTTCGGCGACCAACTCGATGACAAATCGGTGATTGATCAATGCCATCAGGTATCGAGACACCGTGCGGTGCTGGTTGCCACCACGCCGTACGCCGGACGGGTTATCTGATCTCCAAAAGCCTTCAATGAGGTAGTCACCGATGAGCCGCCGGCTCATCCCGTCATCGGTGTCGACCCAGCTCGCGTGGGGCGCCTCGAAACACGGGTGCGGGATCGTGAAGACGAGTTGGCCGCCTGGCGCCAAGACGCGGCGGACGGAGCGGACGGCGGCTTCGAGATCAGGGATGTTGTTCAGAGATAGTCCGGCGGTGACCCAGTCCGCTGAGCTGTCTTCAAGGGTCGTGAGGACGGTGCCGTCGTCCACTGCGTAGGTGACCCCGCAGGGCGTGGCTCGCTCGATTGATCTGGCGTGCTCAACGAGGCGTTTCGTGGGGTCTACGCCAGTGACCGTTGCCCCGCGTGCGGCTACGGCGCGCGTGACGATCCCTTCACCACATCCGAGATCCACGACACGGGCGCCCGACATATCTTGGGGCAGGGCGGCCAGAAGGACGTCACGGGCGAAGCCGTGCATCGGGGAGCCTGTACTCAGTTGAGAGGCGTACCAGTCGGCGATCGTGTCCCAGTTTTCCTCCACAAGACCCCGATGGTACGGGGAATGTGGTGGAGCGAACGCGAGCCGACGCGAGTGCCGCCATCGTCCGTCACGCCAAGGACGGGCTTACCGTCGTGCGGTATGCGTCGGACGGACGACCGACGGTGATCAGGGCGTCGGCTGACATCGCCAACGGCGTGGCCCCTCCCCCCGCGCACGTCACGATTGCGTCATGATGGGTCGGTCCGGCGTCGTGCGTATCGGTGCGACACCCCTCAATTCGAGTGTGAACGGCGCCCGGGGTAACGGAATCGAGTTCACCGCGTCGCAGTTCCAGTTCAGACTGCGGTGTAGCCACCGTCGGCCACGAGGATCGAGCCGGTGATGAAGGATGCGGCGTCGCTGGCGAGGAAGACGACGCTGGGGGCGATCTCCTCGGGGAGCGCGAAGCGTTGCTGGGGGCAATCCTCGACCCAGTAGCGCTGGAACTCCGGCCGGTCAACGGGAGCCATCTCGGTTTTGACGTATCCCGGTGCGACCGCGTTGACGCGGATGCCGTAGGGCGCCCATTCGACGGCGAGTGACTTGGTGAGGTGGTGGACGGCGGCTTTCGACGCGTTGTAGGCGGGCTGCCATTGTGGGCGGTTGACGATGATGCCCGACATGCTGCCGATGTTGATGATCGAGCCTGAGCGGCGATCGCGCATGCTGGCGCCTACGGCGAGGGAGGTCTTCCAGAGCGCGCGTACGTTGAGGTCGAATACGTCGGCCCACTGCTGGTCGGTCACGTCGAAGGCGTCGGCGTGGTAGCAGATGCCGGCATTGTTGACGAGGATGTCGATGCGACCGTCGAAGGCGCTCATCGCCTGGTCTGTCATAGCGGAGATTTGGCTGTCGTCGGTGATGTCGGCGGTGATGGCAACAAGGTCGAAGCCGGCGTTCTTCGCTTCGGCTGCGGCGGAGAGGTTCGCTTCTTCCCGCCTGCCGGAGATGGCCACCCGCGCGCCGGCCTGTGCCAGTCCGAGGGCGAACGCCTTGCCGAGTCCTTGGTTGCCGCCAGTGACGAGGGCGGTCTTGCCGTCGAGACTGAACAGGGATGTCATGCGTAGAGGACCTTCCGCTGGCATTAGTCGAGCCGGACCCGTCCGCGGTCGCCACGCTGTGCCTATCAGCCGCCAGGCCGGGAAGCAAGGCACGAGTTACGGCAAGTGTTCTACCCAGGCGCGGGTCGCCCCGAAGCGACCGCTACGACTCGCCTGGTGAACGACCGCAGTAGGCCAGCGACAAGCGTTGGGATCGTTCAAGCGGATCGCGGCAGAAGCGTGCACCCAATCAAATTGGTGTCGTTGCCGGTCGGCTCGTCTCGGCGTCTGCGGATGCTGTGGGTTGGACGCGCACTGCTGTGTGGATGGGCACGTAGGCTGCGCGGCGTGCTTGATGGTCTTGATGCGATTGCCTGGGGTGAGCTTTCACATGCGTACGGCAGCGCGCACGATACGCCGGGAATGCTCAGGCAGGCGGGTTCCGAGAACAGCGAAGTGGCCTCGGAGGCGATTTCCTACCTGCGCGGCAGCATCTTCCATCAGGGCACGGTCTACCCGGCCACGGTGACCGCGGTGCCGTTTCTCGCGGAGCTTGCAGCGGGGGCCGCGGACCGACGTGCCGAGTTCGTCTGGATGCTGGGCATGCTGGCGGACGATCGGCATGCCTACGGTGACGCCTTCGTGCGGGTGCGGGCAGCGGTTACCGGCCAACTGCAGCTTCTGGTGGCCCTGCTCGATGACGCCGACCCCCAGGTCCGAGAGGCCGCGGCCTACGCCACGGCGAAGGCGGGTGTGACCGCCGAACCGTTGTGGCGGAGGTGGGCGGTGGAGGACGATTCAGCGGCGCGGGCGACGCTGGCGCTCGCGTTGGGCGAGGTAGATTCCGCTGCCGCCGAGACGGTGCTGGGTGACGCTGCTCTGCACGGTAACCCGCAGGTCAGGGTGGCCGCCGCGGTGGCGTTGCTCCGCGCGGGCCTGGACTGGCCGGCGGGCACGATCTCCGCCCTGGTGGCCGCGATCGACGATGACGCCGCCGTCACCTGGGCCTGGGCTCGCGGGGCGGAGTGGTCGGAGGAGATCGTGGCAGCGCCGTCCACCCAGGTGGCGGTCGCGGTCCTCGAGCGCATGCTGCGGTCCGGCAATCCGAGAACCCGCAAGTCCGGGCTCTGGGCGTTGAGTACGCGCTGCGACGCCCAGCGCTCGGCGCCGCCGGTGTTCGTGCCACTGGTGGCGCCGTTGCTCGATGATCCGGATCCTGACGTACGCGGCAGGGTGATGGACGTGTTACGCCAGGGGGGTGCGGCAGCGCGGCAGTTCGCCGACGTGGTGGCCGATGTCGCGGGCCGCTTCCCCGACACCGCCGGAGAACGGGGATTCACCGTCGAGTACCGATCGGTCGAGACGTTGCAGCGGCTCGGTGACCCGCGCTGGGTCGAGCCGGTGTGTGCGGCGGCCGCCCGAGGTCACCAGTTCCGGTTCATGCCCGGCGCGGTCCGCTTCACCCCGGAGGTCCTGGCCGCAGTTCGGGGCAGCGGTCGCCCACCTGGAACCGCGACTGCGCGATCGTCTGGGCGACCGCTGGAGCAGGCTGTCCGCCGCCCGAGCCCTCGCCCGACTCGGCATACCGACGGCGGAGCTAACCGAGCCGCTCAGCCGCGGAATCACCGACTACGGCGGCCGGTTCGCCCTCCCGATCATCCTGGAACTCCAAGCCGTCGAGACAATCCCCGCCTTGGAAGAACTTCTCGGCCGCGACGACCGCTCCGGCGTGAGCAGCTCCGCGGATGACATCGTCTGGGCCGACGAACTGCTACAGGAACACATCAAAGACGCGATCGCACGCCTTCGCAGTACGTAGGACGTCCTCCGTGATTTCAGCGAAGGAGCGCAAGAGCAGCAGGTAGACCACGAACGCCCAATGACCCTCAGCCACGATGACGCCAGACGTGTCTAGGGGCTTCGCGCGATCCGGTATCCGCTCATCGAAGGAAGCGCATCGGGTGGCCCAGCGTGCTGTTGGGCCGCAGGGGACGTCGCGCCCGGCGATCGGGTTGCCGAGAAGCTGCACGCAGGTTGCGGCGACCACTCATCGACAGATCCAACCGTTTCCTGTCCACAATGGCTCGACAGCTCGGTGAAGCAGGAGGCTTTGATCGACGCGGGTGACCTCGACGGCGCGATGGAGAGGGAGTTCGACGAGATGCGTCGTGTTGCCGCGAAGTTCGGCGAGCCCGGCCTCTACGATGCGGCGATCGACGAGTTCAAGTCACGGTTCGGGAAGGGTAGTTGCCCGTGAACACCGGTGAACGATTCGTCCTGAACCTCGTGCGTTCAAGTGGCATACCGCCGCTCATGTTCGGTATGACCGCCGAACGGGCGAGCGAGGCCATGAGCCAGTGGGGTCAGGTCGTCCACGACATCGAACCCAGCGGCTTAATGCTCGAGGTCCGCGACGAGGACTGGTCCTTCCACGTCCAGGCGTATTTCGAACACGGAAACCAACTGGGGTCGATCCAGATCTGGCGGCCGGAGGGCGAGAACGCCGCCCTTGTGACCTTCGAAGGCATGGACCTGTTCGGCATGCAGGCGCGCGAGATCATGACCCGCCTGCGCGAGAACGGTGACGAGATCGACGAGACGGACCTGTTCAATCCGACGGCACACCGGATCACGCTGGGCTTCAACCGCGAGGACGGCGACGAGCGAGATGGGGAGGACTTGGCCGTCTACTTCACGAGCGTGGTGATCGCGCCGCCCGGCTATCTCGAGAGTTCCGATACCTGACCGCGTCGTGCTCCGGCCGTCCCCATGCCGGGGTCGCCGGAGCCCGTGGCGGCAGGAAAGGGCGCCGCGGTCCTGTTACGGCTTGGTCTTCGGTGGCGTTCCTGGTTGCCTGCGGCAGTCGTGGAAGGACAGGGCCGGGAATGGCCTGCTGGCGCACTGCGGACCGCAGCACTCGACTGCGTTTGCAGGCGGCGTTGCCGGACCTCCGAGAAGAGATCGCGGCGCAGCGCGCGACCACGATTCCGCCAAGCCCGACAAAACCAGTGAGGTACCGATCCCCGAGCGACAGCACCGCGGCGATGGCAGCTAGGCGCACGCGTTTTGGCGTCGCCGACCAAACCCATGGTTCAGGTACGTCTAGCCGAACGATGGACCCTTGACGGGCGACAACCTATCGGCCGATGTCTCTGTTGCTGGTCGTGCGCGACCCTCGGCAGATGCACCCCGACTTCGAGCCGAACCGAGGCCGCATCGAGTTCGTGCCATCCGAGACCGAGTTCGAGGTCCTCAATCAAATCACCACCCGCAATGGGCTGCGGGGTTATCACATCCTCCACGCCGCCCTCGAGACGTACTGGAACTACCATCTCGCGCCCGCGCCTCCGACGAAGCGGTCTTGGAGGTGGCTGCCGTGGGCGCTCATGCCGCTGGTAGCCCTGGGCGCGTGGATTTGGGGCTATCAGGCGGGTCGCTGAAGGTCGCGGCCGCCGATCTCGCCCCCTCCGGCACCACGGCAGCGCGGCGGTGCCTGATCTGCGAAGGACTCGAGGTGCGCATGGCGGGCCCAGCGAAGGTTTGTAGATCGGATCGCCGAGGACCGGAAGACCAGTATCAGAAAACTGGCCGAGGTCGCGTCAGGCCCGTATCCGGTCTGGCCGCCCCACTTTAGACGATCGGTCCACTTCAGGCAGGTCGATGATCGTCGGTCGTTCCCCGAGTTGAACCCCACGGCCGCGATCTCGGAGCCCCGCCCCTGCCGCTACGACATCCGCAGACCTTGCGAGCAACGCTCAAGATGAAAGCACACCCGACCGACGGCAGATCGCCGCCGGGCGCTCGGAGGTCGCGATGTCTGAGGCATGGTTCGCTCTGGCCGGTGCCCTGATCGGTCTGCTGGGCTCGTTGGGGACCGACCTCCTTCGCGGTCGCCGAGAAGACCGCAAGCACCAGGAAGCCCAACTACGCTCCACATTCGCCGAGTACGCGGCGGCAATAGCCGAGATAAAGGCGGTTGCGTTCGAAGTCTCGCGCACACCGGAGGACGAGCTACTCCGATCTCGGATTTACGACTCTCATATGACCGCCAGATCCATCCTGGAACGTCTCCGACTGACATCAGCCTCGATGGGCGTCCAAGAGGCAGCACGCTACGCATTGCGCTACGCATACGGGCTCCTCCGACTGGCGCAGGGCCGCGAACCACGACCAGACGAGCAGGACAGGCATCCCGTCCAACTACTCGACCAGTGGTTCACCACCCTCCTCATCGAGATGCGGAAAGATCTCGGCCTGAGGCATCCTGACCGCGTGTTTCCCGAGCGGGCGGAGTGGGTGGTGTTTCCGCAAGCCGAGCGATCCGGGGAGCCCGATGTGCCTGCATGATCGGTACGGAAACTCCGGACCGACGAACGTGCCGCTTCGAGTGGCACGTCCGTCCGCACCGGTCCTGCCCGGCGCGTGCTTCCGCGCTTACGGAACACCCTGGGTCCACGGGCACGCCTGCATACGCCGGCGGTTCGTGCAGGTCGGCCGCTGACGACTCCTCTGGCCCAGCCCCGCGGCAATCGGGCGGGGACGGACTTGGCGAGGATTTGCGGAGTGGGCGCTGCAGGAGTTGACGGCGGCCAAGCAGGAATAGAGTGACTACGTTCGCCGCTCGGGATTACGCGGTGCAGCACAGGACATCAGCGCAATTCGCGCAAACGTGTTCCAATTTAGACCCACGGTGAATCGGCGACGTATACACCGTTGACGCTGCCGTCAAACATTTGGACCGCGGCACTGCTTTGAAAGGTGTTTGAAAAACACACTGACCACGAGTTGGCCGCGACGCCCGAAGCGTTGCAGATGATAAGAAATGGTGTGGAGTCGGTTGTGTCCCCCCACATTGTGACGCCGGCCCCAAAAAGGCTAGATCGGTTGTTTCGAACGATCATTGCGATCTGTGCATAGTTGGCGCCCCCGGCCGCTCTGATCGCGCAACCCTGAGCGACCACGTTGGTGGTAATCGTTTTGGTGGCGCCGCAACGCCAGAGACTTGCGCTAGACGAGATCGGGTTCGTGTTGCCGAAAGCACGCCAGATGCCGGCGTCCGCAGCGGCGGGGCTGGCGGAAACGACACTCAGCCCGAAACTCGCAATTATGGCGACAGCCGTCCCTAAGACCGCCCGTTTTACCCGCATATCGATCCCCCGGCTTCTCGCACAGATGAGACTGATTGACGAAACCGCAGTCTAGCGACTTGCCACCAAATTATATTGACGAATTTATCACCTTGACTCTTGCTCGCCGATGGCTTAAGGCTCTGGTGAGCGCTGGCCGTAGCCACTGAAGGCGGTAGGCCCAGCGACCCGAATCGTGACGCGCGCACGTTGGATCCCTCCTCGACACCGGCGCCGGGCGCGGTACGCCGACGAGGTCGAGATCTGGGTTGCTCCGCCGTCCTGTCTAACCGGTTCACCGGCCCGCCCGCTGGGCTGCGATCGCTGGCATGGCCCGCCGCATCACCAGAACAGGGGCGACGGCTCCGTTATTGGTCCGCACGTTGTCCGCCACGGGCAGCGACGGGGAGATGCTGCGGCAGTCACGGCGCGCACACCAGCTCGCCAGCCGCGATCACAGTGTGAATGCCCGTGCTGGTCCTCGGACGCATATCAAAGACACGATCGATCTCCGGGATATCACCTTGGCGATCATTGTTTCTGGACCTGGTTGGTAGGTGCCGTCTGGCGTCCCGACACGACCGAGATTGAGCTGCGCCTTGCTGCTGTATCTCCACGCTGCCAGAGGGCTGACCCCGCCTCCGTAGGGCCTCCGCCGTGCTCACATCGCGATGAGGTGTCTCGGCGCCTCACGCCGGTTCACCGTCGGGGCGACGGCCGCGGTCTAGCGAGAAGGCCCGCCGAGTTGCCGCGCGGCATCCTCGTAGAACGAGACCAGCTCCGCCATGGGAATGGGTCTCCGGGATGCGGCGGAGACGTCCTTCCCTTCCTTCGTGAACGGCGGGGGCCAGACGCTGAAACCCTCGTCGAGGTTGAGGCCTTCGGTCTCGGCCTCCCACCCCGGCCAGCGCAAAGTCTCGTAGAAACGGGTCAGCGAACCGCCGAGGATCGCATTCAGCCACTCGGCATACCCCTGTTCGAGGTCGAGCCAACCGAGATCGTCAGGCCCGAAGTAGTGCACGGTCGGGCGCGCGTTCGGATCCGCTTGCAGCCATGCGAACTGCCCGCCCATGACGTCGTAGCCGACGGTGAGCACGCCGGCCGCGGTGACGACGTCCGGCAGGCGGTCGTAGCCGCATCCCAGAACGCGGACCCAGCCATGGTCCACCAGCAGACCTCCGGCATTGGCAACCACGGCGCCGAGCCACGATCGCGTGGTGATACCCAGCGCCGCGGAACAGGTGGTGGCCCGGTCCGGATCGGCCGGCAGCACTCGGATCGGGTAGGGCGCTGCTGCTACGGCGGCTGTCACGTCCGACCACGCTGATTGATCCACAAGATCAGGCTGCCACAACAGGTCGAAAATGCGCACCCGCGCGATTGGCATCCCACTGGGACGCGCTGCGCTAGGCGGTCCATCCGAGCCAGGCGTCGCCGGCCGAGACAACCGCGATCCAGATGGCCACGGCCCCGACCGGGATGACCAGGGTCCAGGGCGGACGGGTGCGTAGCAGGGCGATCGCGATCGCCAGTAGGCCTGCCCAGATGACCAGCAGGACGCCCACTGCCCATGCCGGCATTACCAGCCCGCTGACCACGTATAGGAACAGGACCACGACGTGTCCGACGATGCCGATCCAGCCTAGGAAACGGCCGGCCAGGCCCGGTCGGACGGCCGGGCTCGATGGATCCTTCATCTGCCCAGTGTGGACGGCCACGGGCCGCAACGTTAGAGGTCGAGCGACAACACCGGCGAGGCCGACCTGCTCACGCAGATCATCACCAGGTCGCCGGCCGCGCGCTGGTCGGGGCTGAGGATGTCGTCGCGATGCTCGGGCGCCCCGTCGATCACCCGGACCTCGCACGTGCCGCAATAACCCTCTTCACACGAGTACGGCACATCCGGCAGCACATCCCGGATGACCTCGAGCATGCTCCGGTCAGCCGGAACGGCCAGCCGGAGGCCGCTGCGGCGAAGATCGACCTCGAAAGCGCCCGACGTGCCACGCACCGCATTGCCGGACGAGGCGAAGCGTTCGACGGTGACCGTGCGCCCGACAGCATCACCGGCCGCCTGCGCGGCGCGGAGCATCCCCTCCGGGCCGCAGGCATAGATGGCCGCCCCCGGCGGGGCACCGGCGACGATCGCGTCCAGGTCGAGCAGCCCCACCTCGTCCTGCGGCGCGTAGACGACCTCGCCCCCGGACAGCCGGCCGAGCTCGGCGACGAACGCCATGCTCCCCCGGCTACGGCCGCCGTAGTGCAGCCGCCACGGTGTGCCGGACCCGGCCGCGGCGCGGGCCATCGCGACGAGTGGGGTGACCCCGATGCCGCCGGCCACGAACACGTACGCGGGTGCGGGTTCGAGCGCGAAATGGTTGCGCGGACCCCGCACCTCGAGCGCCCGCCCGACCAGCGCGCTGTCGTGGATCTCGGCCGAGCCGCCTCGCCCGGCGCGCTCGCGCAGGACGGCTACTAGATAAGAGGTGCGATCGGCCGGGTCCCCGCACAGCGAGTATTGCCGGATGAGTCCGCTGGGCAGCACCACCTCAAGGTGTGCGCCCGGGGTCCAGGCCGGCAGGTCCGCGCCGCGGAGCCGGACCGACACCACGTCCTCGGCCTCCCAGGTGACCCGGTCCACCAACAGGCGCATCAACGCACCTGGTGGCGCATCGCGCCGAGACCGCTGATCGACGTCTCGAGAATGTCGCCCGCGTGGATCGGGCCGACGCCGGGCGGTGCGCCGGTGAAGATCACGTCGCCGGGGAGCAGGGTCATCATGCGGGAGGCGTACGACACGATCCGGGGTATAGAGGTGAGCAGTCCGGACGTGTTGACCTCCTGGCGGGTCTCACCGTTGCAGGCGAGGCGGATGTCCAGGTCGCCCGGGTCGGTGATCTCGTCGGCGGTGGTCAGCCAGGGGCCGAGCGGGCTGAACGTGTCGTGGCTCTTGCGCCGCGACCGGTCGGCGGGGCTGCGGACGGTGATGTCGAGCCCGATCGTGTAGCCGCGGATGTGCGCCATCGCCCGGTCCTCCGGGATGTCGGTGCCGCCCTGGCCGATGATGATCACGAGCTCCGACTCGTGGTGGATCTCGTGGCCGGCGGCGACCACCTCGGGCGGGAGGCGGATGTCGTCATTCGGGCCAATCACCGACGACGGGGCTTTGAGGAAGACGTCGAAGTCCATCATCCAGCTCTCCACCCGGCCGAGGGTGCGCTGCTGCACGTCGTGCATCTCGGCCACGTGCGCGGCGTAGTTGCTCGCGCAAGCCACGATCTTCGATGGGTTGAGCACGGGCGCGCGCAGGGTGGCCCCGGAGACGGCGACACCGTCCGCGGCCGCCTGGCGCAGGTCGTCGTGTACCGCGTCGAAGTCCCGGCACAGCCGCCGCCACCAGCCCGCGGTCAGCGGGTCGGGGTCGACCGCCCAGGGCAGTGCGGCGGTGACGTCGACGACGCCGGCGTCGGTGACCGCGCCGAGGCGGTGGTCGTCGAAGATGGCGAGCCGCATCTCAGGCGCCCCGCGGGGTGAAGGTGCCGGTGACCGGCTGCGGCTCGTCGAGGTGCTGCTCGCGGTGCAGGCCCAGGGCCCGCAGCACGGGCGTGTCCGACAGCGCGAACAGGTCGGCACCTTCGTCGGAGCGATGTTCGGCGGCCGACCACGACGGCACGACGAAGATGTCGCCGGCCGACCAGTCGTAGCGGATGCCGTCGACGACGCTCGACCCGCTGCCGGCGAAGACCACGAAGATCGTGTTTCCGGTACGCCGAACCGGGTGGGTGTGCGCGGCGGGCCGGATGCGGTGCATGGCGCAGCTCAATGTAGGCAGCACGCTGGCGCCGTTGAGCGGGTTCACGTACTCCAGGCTGACCATCGGCTCGTCACTCTGCGCGGCGATTGCGCCGAGCCGGGCGTCGGTGTCGGTCCACGGGTAGATCAGCAGCGGCGAATGGCCGGGGTGCAGGGCGTCGGTGACGGCGCCGGTGACGAACCGCTCCCGGTCGCCGTAGGTGGTCAGCGAGACGTTATGGATCTCCGGGGCCGGCTGGCGCAGCTCGGGATAGGGCTCGAAGAAGATCGCGTCGAGCGCCTGGACGATCGGCAGGTCGAGGCCGTCGAACCAGAGCATGCCCGACTCGGCGCCGCCGGTGTGCTCGTGCCAGTTCCACGACGGGGTCAGCACCAGGTCGCCGGCGCGCATGTCGCAGGCGTCGCCGTTGACCGTGGTCCAGACGCCGTCGCCCTCGAGGACGAACCGGATCGCGCCCGGCGAGTGGCGGTGCGCGGGCGCGAGCTCGCCCGGGCGCAGGCACTGGACCGCACCCCAGAGCGTGCCCGCGGCGTACGGGGTGCCGGCGAGCCCCGGATTGCCCAGGCTCAGCACCCGCCGCTCGCCGCCCCGCTCGACCGGGATCAAACGCAGCGCCCGGTCGGCCAGCTCGCGCAGCGTCTTGTGCGACCACAGCCACGGCTGGGCCTTCGGCTGCGGAGTGGGTGTCAGCAGCTCGTCGGTGATCGTCCAGAGCGGGTAGAGATCCGCCCAGCGGAGGTCGGCGTAGAACTCGTCGAGTTCGTCGTCGGTGGGCGCGGAGTCGTACGTCATGGTGTCCTTCTCCATCAGAGTGCCGGGACCGGCGTCGGTGGGCGGCCGATGCCGAAGCGGTTGACGCTCTCCAGCAGCGACGCCCGGCGGCACCAGGCCCGGGCCAGCTCGGGGTCGGCCGCGGTGGCGCGCAGCTCGGCATAGTTCGCGGCGCGTCGGGCCGGGTCCCGTTCCATCAGCCGTTCGGTGTTGCGCTTGGTGTCCGCCTGGACGTACTCGACGGCGACCTGCCGGCGGACCCGGTCGAACTCGTCGAGCTCGGCGTCGAGGCGGTCCGCGGCCGGGTCCGGGTCGGCCTGGAGGCGGGCGATGCGGCGGGCGACGTCGACCGCGTCGTGGATGCCGCTGTTGAGGCCGACGCCGCCGAGTGGGCTGTTGACGTGGGCGGCGTCGCCGACGAGCACGACCCGCCCGGTCCGGAAGGTCGTCGCGACCCGCTGGTGGACGTTGTAGATCTGGAAGTCGTCGATCGGATATCCCGCCGGGTTGGCCGCGATGCCCTGAAGGTGGGCCTGGATCGAGACGGGGTCGGTGGCTTCCTCGACGCTCTGCTGTGCAGGCACGGGATAAACGGCCCGCCACGATTCCGGCGTACGCAGGAGGAAGATCCATTCTTCGGGGTCGGCGACGTAGTTGACGTCGGCGATCCCGGGCAGCAGCTCGCTCAGCTCGGCCGAGGTGCTCGCGATGACGAAGCGCTGCTCGTAGGTGAAGCCTTCGAACGGCACGCCGAGCAGGCCCCGCACGGTGCTGCGGGCGCCGTCGGCGCCGATGACGAACGAGCCGTGCAGCTCCTCGGGCCCCTGGTCGCTCTCGATGCGCACGGTCACGCCGGCACGGTCCTGCCGCAATGCCACCGCGCGGGCCCCGAACCGCACGGTCACGCCCGGGCGGGCGGCGAGCCGGTCGGCCAGCATCCGCACGAGGCGCTGCTGGTTGAGCTGGAGCCGGTAGGGAAACGGGGTCTCGCCGGCGAGCAGGCCGTAGTCGAACTCGGCGACCAGGCCGTCCGTCCGGTCGCGGAACTGGTAGCGCGGGACCGCGAGGCCCTCGGCCCGCATCTCGTCGGCGACGCCGAGCTCGGCCAGCAGTTCCAGCGTCGGCGGGTGGAACGTCGAGGCGCGCCAGTCGGTCTGCACGGTCGGCGTGGCCTCGACCAGGACGACGGGCAGGCCCGCGCCGGACAGGGCCGTGGCCGCGGTCATCCCGACCGGTCCCCCACCGACGATCACGATGGGCGACGACTGGGTGACCTCGGTTGATCGCATGGCGCCGAATGTAAGCGGGGTATTCCGCTGAAGTGAAGAGTTGTGGTAAACAATTCCTTCATGTCGAACAGTCGCCTCGGTGCCGACCCGGTCATGTCCTCGGTCGACAACGCCCTGCTCCTGCTCCAGCTCGTCGGATCGCGCAACGCGATCCGCGTGGCGGGCGCCGCCGAGGAGCTCGGGGTGGCCCGTTCGACGGCTCACCGGCTGCTGGCGACGCTCAAGAGCCGGGGTTTCGTGACCCAGGATCGGCCCAACGGCACCTACCGGCCCGGGCCGGCGCTCTACGAGATCGCCCTGTCCGCGATCGGGCGCACCGACATCCGCCGGGTCGTGCTGCCGGCGCTCCACGAGCTGAGCCTCTCGACGCGGGAGACCGCCAGCCTGCTGTTCCTGGAGGGCAACCAGGTGCGGTTCATCGACTGCGTCGAGAGCCCCCGGTCGGTGCGGGTCGGCAGCCGCACCGGGGTCGTGCTCCCGGCGCACTGCACGGCCGGCGGCAAGGCCATCCTGGCGGCGCTGTCCGAGGCCGAGCTCGAGCGCCGCTACCCCGACCGGCGCCTGGAGGTCCGCACCGCCAGCAGCATCGGCAACTGGGACGAGCTGCTCGCCGAGCTCGACCGGGTGCGGGCCGCGGGGCACGCGCTCAACGTCGGCGAGGGCGAGTCGGGCATCAGCGCGGTCGGCATGGCGGTGCCGGACCTCATCGGGGCGCCGCTGGCGGCCATCGCGGTGGCGGTGCCGACGACCCGGATGCCCACACAGGAGGCCGGCGACGAGTTCGCCCCGATGATTTTCGCCGCCCGCAACGAGATCATCCGGCGGCTCCGCCAGGAGGAGGTATCACCCTGACTCCGGACATCAATAGCCAACGATTTAGGTAACCCAAACGTCAACTGGAATGTTGACAATCTCTTGACCGATCACCGGGTCGCTCCTTAGCGTGAGCAACCTAGCCGCAGGCGGAACACGGCGACATCGGTCAAGGAGATAAGCGATGGTCTATTCGGTTCCAGTGACGAGCGTGGGTCCCGGCACCCCAGCCGGCCAGGTGCTCCGGCAGTCGTGGCACCCGATCGGCGTGTCCGCGGATCTCGAGCCTGGCAAGGCCCGACCGCTGCGCATCCTGGGTGAGGAGTTCACCCTCTATCGTGGACGGAGCGGGAAGCCTTATATCGTCGGCTCTCGCTGCGCACACCGCTACACCTGGCTGCACACCGGCTGGGTCGAAGAGGACAACATCCGCTGCTTCTACCACGGCTGGAAGTATGACGGCGGTGGCCAGTGCATCGAGATGCCCGCGGAGAACGAGGCGTTCGCCAAGAAGATCAAGATTCCGCACTACCGGGCGGTCGACTATGCCGGCCTGATCTTCGGCTATTTCGGCGACGAGGACGTTCCGCCTCCGATGTGGAGCTTCCCGCAGTTCGACGATCCCGGCAACCACCTGGTCTCCAGCATCCGTCCGCCGGGCGTGTGGCCGATGAACTACTTCCAGGCGCTCGAGAACGGTGTCGACCCGGTGCACACCGCGTTCGTGCACAGCAAGAGCGAGCCGCACTGGAACGGCGTACCCGAGGTCGACGGCATCGAGACCGACGAGGGCCTCGAGATCACCGCCACCCGGGTCAACCACGACGGGGTCAAGGACGTGCGGGTCACGCACTACTTCTTCCCCAACCTCTCCCGGATCACCATCTACCTGGTCTCCGGCGAGGACCACCAGTTCAACCACTACATCTGGTTCGTCCCGATCGACGACGAGAACACCCTCATGATCAGCAACACGGTGATCCCCAAGCACCTCGTCGAACAGGTGCCGGGCTTCATCAAGGGCGCCGGCCGAGGCTGGTCGGAGAACTCCCACCACGAGCTGATGAACGCCGAGCGCGGCCCCGAGAGCGTGACCGAAGAGGACTACACCGCGATGGTCGGGCAGGGCCGCGTGGCCGACCGCACCAACGAGCGGCTGGGCCGCTCCGACCGCGTCGTGATCAAGCTGCGGCACATCTGGACCCGCAAGATCGAGTCGCTGGAGCCCCGCGGTGCCGGCGTTCCCGACCTCCGTTCCGGCCAAGCCCGCCCGCTGACCGGACGCAACGAGGTCCCGCACAACGACTAACGCGCTCCCCCACCCCTGACAGCAAAGGTCGTTCGATGAGAGCGAAGAACGCACTGAAGATATGTGCCGCGGCGGTGGCGACGGTTCTGCTCGCGACCGCCTGCGGCAACGGATCCGACTCCGGCGGTGGCTCCTCCGCCGACACCGCCACGCTCGACCTGACCAAGGCACCCACCTCCACTACCACCGTCAAGGTCGGCGTCCTCGGCCTGGTCGCCGACGCGCCCTTCTTCGTCGCCGACACCCTCGGCTACTTCAAGGACCAGGGCATCACCGTCGACTTCCAGACCTTCCAGTCCGGCGCCGACATGATCCCGGCCATCGCCAGCGGGCAGCTCGACGTCGGCTGGGGGCAATACACCGCCGGCCTGTTCAACGCGTTCGGCCGAGGCATCGACGTCAAGCTGGTCGCCAGTGCCGGCAGCGTCGACGCCAAGACCACCAGCGGTCTCTACGTCAGCACGAAGTCGGGCCTCGCGCCGGGCGACGCGGCCGGGCTGGCCGGCAAGAAGCTGGCCGTCAACGGTCAGGGCCTGGGCGCCCAGGCCTACCTGCACATGATGCTCAAGAAGAACGGTATCGACGACAAGTCGGTCAACGTGCAGGTGCTGTCGCTGCCGAACCAGGTCGCGGCGCTGGCCAGCGGCGCCATCGACGGCGCCTTCCTGGTCGACCCGCTGACCGGCGCCGTCCTCGGCCAGGGCACCGGCAAGAAGTTCGCCACCAACTACGAGATGGCCGGCAACACCGAGCACCAGATCGCCGGCGTCCTCTACTCGCCGCAGTTCAGCGGCAAGACCGATACCGCCAGCCGGTTCATGATGGCCTACCTCAAGGCGTCGAACATGGTCAACAAGGCGTTCGGCGACAAGGACCCGACCGCGCTGCAAGACGTCGCCAAAGGCCTGATGGCACACGTGCAGACGGTCAAGAGCGCCGACGCGCTCAAGGGCTACTACGTCACCGGCGGCTCGGCCGACGTCGACACGGCGTCGATCGACATGTTCCTGGGCGCCTTCAAGGAGCTCGGCCTCGTCACCGCACCCAACGTCGACTACAAGAAATACATCGACACCTCGTTCGGTGAGGCGGCGCAGCGTGCGCTCGGCGCCTCGACCGGCGCGGCCAGCGGAGGCTGACGGTGGCACGCACGACGAGCGGGTACGCCATCGAGGGCACCGGCCTCGGCAAGTCCTTCGCCGTGGGCCGGCGCGAGGTCAAGGCGTTCGCGGGCATCGACCTGCGGGTCGGGCACGGTGAGTTCGTCGCGATCCTGGGTGCCTCCGGCGGCGGCAAGACGACGCTGCTGCGGGTCCTCGCCCGGCTCGAGGAGCACACCGAGGGCCAGCTCGTCGTGCGGGCCGCGGACACCGGCTCGGGAAGGCCGCCCTCCGCGACGGTCTTCCAGGAGCCGTCGGCCTTCCCGTGGATGTCCGTGCGCCGCAACATCGCGTACGGCATGTGGGCCGTCGGTGTCGGCCGGGCCGAACAGCGCCGGGAGGTCGACCGCCTGCTGGAGATGGTGGGCCTGTCCGCGTTCGCCGACGCCTACCCGCACGAGCTCTCCGGCGGCATGAAGCAGCGGGTCGCGGTGGCCCGGGCGCTGGCCGTCGGCTCCGAGATCCTGTTCATGGACGAGCCGTTCGGTCTGCTCGACGAGCAGACCCGGCTCGCCCTCCAGCAGGACCTGATCCGGATCTGGGAGCAGACCCGCAAGACGATCGTGTTCGTCACCCACTCGATCCAGGAGGCGATCGTGCTCGCCGACCGGGTGCTGGTGCTGAGCTCGCGACCCGGGCGGATCGTGCTCTCCCGCGAGGTGCCGTTCGGTCGCCCGCGCAATGCCTTCGACCTGGGCCGGGACCCGGCCTTCGCGGAACTCGCCGCCGAGCTGCACGACGCGCTCGTCGGCGACGGCCACGACAGCGCCAAGCAGGGGAGCGACGCATGACCCGGGTCAACGCGGCACCGGCACCGCCCTCCGAGGGATCTGGGCTGCGCGAGGTCGCCTACCCCGCCAAGCCGCTGGACCTGAGGCTGGTCGCGCGCCGCTACCGCCGCACCCAGTACGTCAACCTGGTCATGCCGTTCGTGCTCCTGGCCCTGTGGCAGGTGCTCGTGGAAAGCGGCGCGCTGGACCAGCGCTTCTTCTCCGCGCCGACGGCCATCGTCCGGACACTGTGGAAGATGGCCGGCGACGGGGCGCTCTGGACGGCGATCGGCGCCACCGGGCAGCGGGCGCTGGTCGGCTTCGTGATCGGTGCGGTCGCGGGCGCGCTCATCGGCGTCGCGTCGGCCCGGTCGTGGATCGTGCGGGCCGTGGTCAACCCGATCGTCGCGGCCACCTACCCGGTGCCGAAGATCGCCCTGCTCCCCGTTCTGCTGCTGATCTTCGGAACCGGCGACACCAGCATCTACCTGGTGGTGGCCATCTCGGTGTTCTACGTCGTGCTGATGAACACCGTGGCCGGGGTCAGCAACATCCCGATGATCTTCCAGGACGTGGCGCGGACCCTCGACGTGCGCGGCTTCCGCTACCTGCGCACCATCGCGATCCCCGGCGCGCTGCCGGTCATCTTCGCCTCGCTGCGCACCTCGTGGGGCATCGCGCTGGTCATCGACGTCGCCGCCGAGTTCACCAGCTCCGACACCGGCCTCGGCCGGATGATCCTCAACTCCTGGCAGGTCTTCGACATCGACTCGATGTATGCCGGCCTGGTCGTCACCGCCCTGCTCGGCTGGCTCAGCTTCCTCGTCATCGACCTGCTCGAGCGCCTGCTGATCCCGTGGCGGCGCGGGGTGGAGAGGTGACCACCCTCCAGTTCCCGGGCGCGGGCGGCCGCTCCGTGCCCGCGGAGCTGGTCCTGCACCCCGAACCCGGTGCCCCGGTCGTGGTGCTGGTCCATGGTGGAGGGTGGCGGCTCGGTTCCCGCACCGACTACGCCGGCTGGGCGACCGCCCTCGGCGGGGCGGGCTTCGCGACCCTGTCGATCGACTACACGCTGGCCGCGCCCGGAGCGCCGTCGTGGCCGGCCGCCCTCGACGACGTCGCCGGCGCGTTCCGGTTCGTCCGCTCACACGGGCGGGAACTCGGCGTCGACGGCGATCGGATCGGTGTGCTGGCGACCTCCGCCGGCGCACACCTGAGCGCCACGGCCGTGCTCAGCGCCGACAGCGGCGTCGCGGCCGCCGTACTCGTGAACGGGGTCTATGACCTGCGCGCCCAGCACGACGCGTCGGTGGCCCGCGGCGGCCCCAACGCGGTCGACGGTCTGATCGGCGCGAGCCCGCAGGACGCTCCCGCCATCTACGCGGCCGCGTCACCGACCGCGCTCGCCGCCACCACCGATCGGGCCGCCGCGGTGACCTGGACGCTGGTCTACGGCGAGCGGGACCCGGTCGTGCCGCCCGACCAGTCGCAGGCGTTCGCGGCCGTGTTGCGCGACCGCGGCGCCGACGTGCGCATAGTGCCGGTGCCGGAGCAGACCCACCACTGGAACACCACCACGCCGGTCGACGCGGGAACCAACCTCGCGATCCGCGACGTCGTTGTCGACCGGCTGGGGCGGGCGCTGGGCCGACACCCCGGCTAGATTTACCGTAACCGATAGAGCGCGAGATGGAGCGAACCCCGCGATGACGACTTACGT
Organism: Asanoa ferruginea; assembly: GCF_003387075.1. Taxonomy (NCBI): domain Bacteria; kingdom Bacillati; phylum Actinomycetota; class Actinomycetes; order Micromonosporales; family Micromonosporaceae; genus Asanoa; species Asanoa ferruginea. The sequence goes on along the minus strand of NZ_QUMQ01000001.1, from coordinate 5,505,721 downwards.
GCTCGTGCACGGTGCCTGGCACGGCGCCTGGTGCTGGCGCCCGGTGGCCGACCGGTTGCGCGCGGCCGGCCACGACGTGGTGGCCCCGACGCTGACCGGGCTCGCCGAGCGCGCCCACCTCACCGTGGGCGTTGACCTCTCGACGCACGTGCGCGACGTCACGTCGGTGATCGAGCACGACGACCTGCGCGACGTCGTCCTGGTCGGACACAGCTACGCCGGCATGGTGGTCACCGGTGTCGCCGCCCTGATCCCCCAGCGGCTGCGGCGCCTCGTCATCGTCGACGGCTTCCTGCCCGACGCCGGCGAGCAGGCGATCGAGCTCCTGCCGCCGCACGCCGCCGCGCACTATCGCGAGTCGGCGACGCCCAACGCCGCCGGCGTGTGGATGATCCCGCCGCGCCCGATGGTCAACCTCGGTGTCACCGACCCGGCGGTGGTGGCCGCGGTCACGCCGAGACTGACTCCGCATCCGTTGCAGACCTATCTGGACGGTTCACCCGGCGACGCGGGAGCGCTGACCGTCCCCGGCGCCTACGTGCTGTGCGCGGGGTGGAAGACCCCGTTCGCCGGGTTCGCCGACAAGGCCGAGCGGCTCGGCTGGCCGGTCGAGCGGATTCCGGCCGACCACGAGGTCCCGCTGACCAACCCCGACCTGCTCGCCGTGGCACTGCTGTCGGCGGCCGACCGCACGGAGGCCCCGGCGTGAACGAGTTTCTGGTTCGCCAGTCCAACCGGGTGCCCGCCACCTCGGAGGGCAAGGAGTTGCGGGCGCGGCTCCAGCCGCTCGAACGCGAGCGCGCACAGGAGCTTCGCGACGCGGGCATCCTGGTGCGACTGTGGAGAGTGCCGGGGACCCGCGACTCCATCGGCCTCTACCGGGCCGCCGACGCGACCGCGCTGCACGAGGCGCTGGCGTCGTTGCCGATGTTTCCGTGGATGGAGATCTCGGTCGAGGCGCTCGCCACCCACCCGCAGGAGCAGAAGCCGGGCTGATCAGCCGACGTGCATCGTCGGCAGCGACTCCGGGAGCTGGCTGATCGCCTCGATCACGCTCTCCAGGTGTTCGCGCATCACGGTTTCGGCGAGGTCGGCCTGGCCGGCCACGACGGCCTTGATGACACCGAGGTGCTCCTTGAGGCCTTCGGCCGGCCGGCCGGGCAGCAAGGCCACGCTGAACTGGTAGCGGACGCTGCGGAACCGCAGGCGGTTGAGCACGTCGGCCGCGGTGCTCTGGCCGGACAGCTCGCGGATCCGCAGGTGCACATCCTGGCTGACCTGGCTGTAGGTCATGATGTCGCCCCGCTTCACCGCCGCCTGCATGGTGGTGCCGAGCTCGCGCAGCTCCTTGCGCTCGGCCGCGGTGGCCCGGGTGGCGGCCCGGCGGGCGCACAGTCCTTCGAGGACGGCACGCACCTCGGTGATCTCGATCGCCTCTTCCTTGGAGACCGGGCGCACCCGCGCGCCACGGTTGACCTCGCGCACCGCCAGGCCTTCGTTGCCCAGCAACGCGAGCGCCTCGCGCACGGTGCCCCGCGATGCCGAAAACCGTTGCGACAGCTCGCTTTCGATCAGCCGCTGGCCGGGGTTGAACTCGCCGACGAGGATCGCCTCGCGGATCGCGTGCACCACGGAAGCGGTGTCCCGCAGGCGTTCTCCTTGGCGTGGCGTCGTCGTCACGGCGTCGTCCCCTCATTGCGTCCAGCGGAATTGCTAACGATTCTATTGTCAATCTTGGGAGCAGTCGATACCTTCAGCGTGAGCGAGTCGTCGCAGGTAACCGCCTCCGGCCCGCTGGCACGCAAGGAGGCCATCATGACCGACCAACCCGCCATGCTCGTCGTCAGTGCACACGCGGCCGATTTCGTGTGGCGTGCCAGCGGGGGCATCGCGTCGTTCGTCCGGCAGGGCGGCCGGGCCCACGTGGTCTGCCTGACCTACGGCGAGAAGGGCGAGTCGCAGGGGTTGTGGAAGCAACCCGGCATGACGCTCGAGACCGTCAAGGCCCGCCGGCACGAGGAGGCCAGCACCGCGGCCGCCGTGCTCGGCGCCGAGATCGAGTTCCTCGACCTGGGCGACTATCCCATCCGCCCAACCGACGAGCTCTACGCCGCGCTGGTGGCCACGATGCGGCGGGTGCGGCCCGACGTCATCCTCACCCATCCGGCGCGCGACCCCTACAACCTCGACCACTCGTTGGTCCACGAGGTCGTGCTCCGGTCCCGGATGATCGCGCAGGCCGCCGGCCACGACCCCGACACCAGGCCGATCGGCGCGCCGCAGGTGCTCCAGTTCGAGCCGCACCAGCCCGAGCAGTGTGGCTTCAAACCCGACCTGCTGCTCGACGTGAGCGACGTCTTCCCGCTCAAACGCAGGGCCATGGAGGCGATGGAGGGCGCACAGGGACACCTCGTCGCCTACTACGACGAGCTCGGTGGCCGGCGCGGGGTGCAGGCCAGGCGCAACGGCGGTGCCAGCACCATCACCCATGCCGAGGCCTACGAGCGGGTCTTCCCGACGGTCGCCGGGAGCCTGCGGTGAGCGGCGTCGTCGTGCGCAGCACCGCCGCCGCCGACCCCGCGGCCGTGGAGGTGCTGGCCGCCGCCGGCGTGGCGACCGCGCACGAGGCGCAGGGCCGCACAGGGCTGCTCGCCCCCTATCTACGCCCGATCTACCCCGGCAAGCGCATCGCCGGCCGGGCGGTCACCGTGCTCTCCCACCCGGGCGACAACCTCATGATCCACGCGGCGGTCGAGCAGGTCCGCGCCGGCGACGTCCTGGTCGTCGCGTTCAACTCGGCCACCACCGACGGCGCCCTCGGCGAGCTGCTGGCCACCTCGCTGCGGGCACACGGCGCGCTCGGCGTGGTCATCGACGCGGGCGTCCGTGACGTCGCCGAGCTGACCGGGATGGACTTCCCGGTGTGGTCCAGGGCCGTCTCCGCGCAGGGCACGGTCAAGGCCACCGGCGGTTCCGTCAACGTCCCGGTCGTCGTCGCGGGCGCGCTGGTCAACCCGGGCGACGTGGTCGTGGCCGACGACGACGGCGTCGTGGTGGTCCCGCGCGCGGCCGCGGCCGAGGTGGCCGCGAAGTCGACCGCCCGCGAGGCCAACGAGGCCACAAAGCGGGCCAAACTCGCGGCCGGCGAGCTCGGTCTCGACCTCTACCACCTGCGCCCGCTGCTCGAATCGCTCGGCGTCGTCTACCGCGACGCGACCGACGCCTGAAGCACGACCACGACAAAGGAGCACCACCGTGGCAGAGATCGTCGCCGCCGGCGCCGCCGTACACGCTCCGCAGCTGCTGAGCCGCCCGCCCCACGAAGACGCCAGCAAGCTCGACGCGAGCACCAACGGGCTGCGCGCGTTCGGGGAGGTGCTCGGCGCGGCCGAGCCCGACGCGATCATCCTGATCGGCCTCGACCACCTGGAGACCTTCTGGCTCGAGGCCGTGCCGGCGTTCACCATCGTGCTCTCCCCCGAGGTCACCGCGCACTACACGACACGCACCCGACGGGCGCGGGTGCACACCGAGCTCGCCACCCATCTGCTGCGCGGCGCGATCGCCCGCGACTTCGACCTCACCTACTCGCAGGACGCGCTGCTCGGCCACGCGTTCCTCACGCCGCTCGAGTTCGTCGTGGGCGACCGCGACATCCCGATCGTGCCGCTGCTGGTCAACACCTACCTGCCGCCGATTCCGAGCCCACGCCGGGCGTACGCCCTGGGCAAGGCCCTGCGCGAAGCGCTCTCCGACCGCGACGAGCGGATCGCGGTCATCGCCAGCGGCGGGATGTCCCACTTCCCCGGCACGGCGCGCTACGAGGCGCCGAACTTCGCCTTCGACGAGTGGGTCATCTCCGAGATCGCCCGCGGCCGCACCGACGACCTGCTGGCGCTCACCCCGGTCAACCTCGACGAGGTCGGTGAGAGCGAGCTGATGACCTGGTTCGTCATGCTGGGCCTGATCGGCGACGTCCCGGGCCGGCTGCTGACCTACCAGGAGCTATCCCACCACGGCCACGGCGTCGTCCAGTTCCTGCCGCCGTTGCCGGCCGACCAGGCGACGCTCGACCGCGAGGTGCCCCGCTTCGGTGGTCACGAGTTCACCCAGACCGACTACAAGTACTACCGCTTCCCCGAACCGGCGAGCCTGGAGCTCAACCGCCTGCTGCACCGCATCATCGTCGAGGCCGACTATCGCGCCGCGTTCGTCCGCGACCGCGGCGCCGTCGTGGCCGAGGCGCCGTTGCGCGACGCGGAGCGGGCGGCGCTGCTCGAGGGCGACAGTTTCGACGCGCTGACCGCTCTCGGTGCCCACCCGCTGCTCGCCCTGTCGGCCCGCCAGGTCACCGCGCTGGAGCGCGACCGGCAGGCGCGCTGAGCGGTTACTCCCCGGCCGCGCCGTCGGCGTGCAGGCGCACCGCGGTCCACGAGACCGGCGGCAGCGTGATCCGCAGCCGGCCGTCCTCAATGGAGTGCGACGTGTTGGGAGCGAGGCCGACGCGTTCCGGATCGTCGAGCGTGTTCTTCGCGTGGATGTCGTCGTCGTGGAGAGTCCGCGCGTCGACGACCGCCACCTGGCCGAGGTTGCTGACGTCGACCGCCAGCTCGACCGCCTCGGTCAGGCTGCGGTTGACCATGAAGACCGCCGTGTCGCCCGTGCCCGCGTCGTGGGTCGCGACGGCGTCCACCACGGAGACCTCACCGTGCAGGACGGTGTCGTAGGTCGGGCTCTCCAGTTTGAGCTCCAGGGTCACGCCACGGGCGAGCTGTGAGGTCAGGGCGAACGGGAAGAACGTCGTCTGGCGCCAGGCCGGGCCGCCGGGCTCGGTCATGATCGGCGCGATCACGTTCACCAACTGCGCGAGGCTCGCGGACGTGACCCGGTCGGCGTGCCGCAGCAACGAGATGAGCAGGCTGCCGACGACCACCGCGTCGGCGACCGAGTAGGCGTCTTCGAGCAGGCGCGGTGCGACCGGCCAGTCGTCGATCCCGGTGATGCGGTCGACCTCAGCGTAGCGCGAGTGATACCAGACGTTCCATTCGTCGAACGAGACGTTGATCGTCTTCTTGCTGCCGCGCACCGCCTTGACATGGTCGGCGGTCGCGACGACAGAGTCGATGAACCGGTCCATGTTGACGGCGGACGCCAGGAAGCTCGCGTAGTCACCGTCGTGCGGCTCGTAGTAGGCGTGGCACGAGATGTAGTCGACCTCGTCGTAGGTCGCCTCGAGCACGACCCGCTCCCAGTTCGCGAACAGCGGCATCTGCGCGTTCGAGCTCCCGCACACGACAAGCTCCAGTGTGGAGTCGAGCTGCCGCATCGCGCGCGCGGTCTTGACCGCCAGCTGCCCGTACTCCTCCGGAGAGCCGTGCCCGAGCTGCCAGGGACCGTCCATCTCGTTGCCGAGACACCACATGCGGATGGCGTACGGCTCGACCGCGCCGTTCGCGATCCGCTGGTCGGAGAACGTGCTGCCCGACCGGATGTTCGCGTACTCGAGCACGTCGAGCGCATCCTGCACGCCGCGGGTGCCCAGGTTCACCGCGTACATGAGCTCGCTGTCGACCTTCTCGAGCCAGCTCGCGAACTCGTCGAGACCGATCTCGTTGGTCTCCGTCGAGTGCCAGGCGAGGTCGAGCCGCCGGGGCCGCTTCTCGCGCGGCCCGACGCCGTCCTCCCAGCGGTATCCCGAGAGGAAGTTGCCGCCGGGGTAGCGGATCGTGCTCACACCGAGCTCCTTGACGAGCGCGATCACGTCGCGCCGGAACCCCTCCTTGTCGGCCTCGGCGTGCTCGGGCTCGTAGATGCCGTCGTAAACGCATCGCCCCAGGTGCTCGACGAAGGAGCCGAAGAGCCTGCGGTTGATCGGCCCCACGACGAAATGCGGGTCGATGGTGAGATGCGCGGAGATCAAGGTGTCCTCGGTTTCGCTAGTGGCTGATCGATGGTGGCGAGGCGAGCGGGCTACTTCAGGGAGCCAACGGTCAGCCCTCCTCGCCAGTACCGCTGAAGCGAGAGGAACGCGATGATCAGCGGGATGATCGACACCAACGAGCCGAGGATGATGATGCTCCACAGGTTGGTTCCCGCGGCGCCGTAGGTGGACGCGGTCGACTGCCAGAGTCCGATCCCGACCGTCACCGGGAAGAGCCGGTTGTCCACGAGCATCGCCAGCGGCAGGAAGTAGTTGTTCCACGACGACACGACCGACAGCAGCAGCACCGTGACGATCACCGGCCGCATGAGCGGCAGCGCGACCTTGACGAACGTCCGGAACTCTCCCGCACCGTCCACGCGTGCGGCATCCAGGAGCTCGTCGGGCACCGCGTCACGCACGAACAGGTTCACCAGGAACACACCGAACGGGTTGAGCAGGGTCGGCAGGATCACCGCCCAGATCGTGTCGGTCAGCCCCGCCTGGGAGAACAGGATGAAGGTCGGGATGACCAGCGCGGTGGCCGGCACCATGACCGCGCCGAGCAGGATCGAGAACCCGGCACGGCGGCCGACGAAGCTGTATTTCGCGAAACCGTATCCGGCGAGCACCGACAGCACCGTCGCCCCGATGCCGCCGGCGAACGCGTAGAGGGCCGAGTTGGCCAGCCAGCGCGCGTAGAGCCCGCCGTTGTAGGTGAAGAGCTGCTTGAGATTCTCGACGTAGTCGATGTTGGGGGCGAACCAGAGGGCGCTGGTGCCGCCGAACAGCGCGGCCGAGTCCTTCGAGCTGTTCACGACGACCCACCAGAAGGGGATCAGGAAGTAGATCACCAGCGCCGCGAGCACGAGATGCAGCGGGATGTGCCTCGGTGTCCGGCGAGGTCGCCTGCGCTCGGTGTGGTTGGCACTCATGACAGGAAGTTCCCTCGCTTGCGGGTGGCGAACATGAAGATGTAGACGCAGAGGAACACCACGGCGCCCAGCGCGAACGAGATCGTCGAGCTGTAGTTGGGGTTCGCCAGCGTGAACGCCTGCTGATACGCGTACATGTTCGGTGTGAAGTCATCCGGGATGGCGCCGGCGGCGAGTTGCTGAAGGATCTTCGGTTCGTTGAAGAACTGGAGCGTTCCGATGAGGGCGAACACGAGGATCAGGACCAGCGCCGGTGTGAGCAACCGGATCTTGATCTTGGTGATGATCTGCCAACCGGAGGCGCCGTCGATGCGGGCGGCCTCGTAGAGGGTCGGATCGATGCCCTGGAGCGCGGCGTACAGGATGATCATGTAGTACCCGGCCCATTGCCAGGTCACCACGTTCAGCAGGCCGTAGAAGATGAGATTGTTGCTGAGGAAGTCCGGTCCGGCCGCACCGAAGGCGCCGAAGACGTCGGCGATGGGTCCGAAGTTCCGGCTGTAGAGGAACCCCCACATCAGGGCGCCGATCACCGTGGGGATCGCGTAGGGCAGGAAGATCATGAGGCGCGAGAACCGGGCGAACTTGCTCGTCACCGTGTCGAGGATCAGCGCGATGGCCAACGAGATGGCCATCTGGATCGGGATGAGCACCAGCGAGAACCGGAGCACGAACCAGAGTCCCTTGAGGAACGACGGGTCGTCGAACGCCTTCAGGTAGTTGTCGAAGCCGGCGAAAGTGGTGCCGGTCATCAGCGTCTTCTGGAACAGGCTCAGGTAGAGCGCGTAGCCGATCGGGAGCACGAGCAGGGCGAGGAAGACAATGCCGAAGGGCCCGACGAAGAGCCAGCCGGCCACGTTCTGCCGTAAGTTCGTGCGTCGGCGTCGTTTCCTCGTTGGCACGGCGCCGCTGGTTGAGGCGGTCATGATGTCTCCGGGTCCGGGAAGGAACGGAGGGCCGGCCCAGGTGTGCACAGGCCGGCCCGCCGTGTCAGGTCACTTGACGGTCAGCCCTTGCTCTTTCGCGTACTTCACGACGTCTTCCTGTAGCGCGTCCGCGGCCTCGGACCCGGTCTTGGACCCGTCGTTGATCGCGGCGATCTGCTTCGTGAACGCCGTGTAGAAGTACTGTCCGATCGGCGTGTAGGTCATGCCCTTGTAGGCGTTGGCCGCCGGGACGTACACCTCCTTGTTGGCCTGCTGGCCGTCGAAGAAGGCGACCTTGGCGTCGACGAACGCCGGGTCCTTCAGCACCTTGAGGTTGAGCGGGAAGATGATCTGGTTCGTCCAGCCGTCCTTGAGCGACGCGTCGTCGGCGTAGACCCCGAACGCGACCTTGGCCGCGAGCGCCGGGTCCTTCGCCTGGGTGGTCACCGAGAAGGCGGAGCCGCCCCAGTTGACCGAGACCGGGTTGGCCGGGTCCCACTGCGGCAGCGGGGCCGTGGCCCACACCTTCGCGTCGGCACCCTTGCCCACGCCCGCACCCTGTAGGTAACCCGGTGCCCATGCCGCCGACAGGTAGGTGCCGTACTTGCCGCCGATCACACCCGCGATGTATTCGGGCGTGAACTGGTCCTGCTTGCCGACCAGGCCCTTCTTGACCAGCCCGGCCCAGTAGTCGAGCACCTTCTTGCTGGCGTCGTCGTTCAGCTTGATGCTGATCTCACCCTTGTTGGCGGGGTCGTACGTGAACGGCTGCGCGCCGTTCTGGTAGAGCAACGCCGTGACATAGGCCGGCTGGTTCGCCGGGAAGTCACCGAACAGCGGCCCGCCGGCATCCTTGACCTTCTGCGCCGCCGCCTCGTACTCGGCCCAGGTGGTCGGAGGGGTGATCTGGTATTTGTCGAAGATGTCCTTGCGGTAGATCATGCCCATCGGCCCACCGTCGATCGGTGCGCCGTAGACGCCCGAGCCGACCGAGAGGTCCTTCCAGGCGCCGTCGCTGAAGTTGGCCTTGACGTCCTGGTAGCCCTTGTCGGTGAGGTCCACGAGGGCCTTCTGCACCTGGAAGGTCGCGATCCGGTCCGCCTCCAGCATGACGACGTCGGGAGCGCCCTTGCCGGCGGTGACCGCCGTCTGGAACTTGTCGTATTCGTCGCCGCCGGCGCCCGCGTTCGTCCAGCAGACCTGGACATCGTCGTGCGCGTTGTTGAAGTTGTCGACCACGAGCTGCGTGTTCGGGTACCACGCCCAGAGCGTCACGACCGGGGCGTCGGGCTTGGAGATCTTGTTGGTGCAGTTCGTCGGTTTCTGGGCGGCGCCACCGTCGCCGTCGCCGTCGCCGCCGCATGCCGCAATCGCGCCTGTCAGCAAGAGGGCCAGCGACGCAGCGAGGACTTGCTTCGTCTTCACTGTTCGATTCCTTTCGGATGCGGAACGTCATCGTCAGTGCAGGCGCATCCGCGGACCGGGGTAACCGCGAAGGGGGACTTCTTCGCTTACCCGATCCGCGTCCTGGACGCGTTTCACAACGTTGTATTTCCAACGTTGTAGGAGCGACTATCGCGGAGCACACGCGCGCTGTCAAGACTGCGGGACACCGCCGAATGCACCCGTCGCAGGCATAGACGCCGGCAAGAGGGACTTGCTTCTGGCCAACTCGCCGGCCGACAACACGCCGCTACACTCTTTTCAAGTCCGCGTCCCTGCGGGCGCCGCGCGATGAGGGAGTTTCCAATGGCCGCCACCATGCACGACGTCGCGCGCGTCGCCGGGGTATCGGTCAAGACGGTTTCCAACGTCATCAACGACTATCCATACGTGCGCGATGCGACCCGCGAACGGGTGCGCTCGGCGATCGCGGCGCTGGACTACCGGCCCAACCTCTCGGCGCGCGGGCTGCGTTCAGGCAAGACCGGGGTCATCGGGCTCGCGATCCCGGAGCTGCGGCAGAACTACTTCGCCGAGCTCGCCGACGCCGTCATCCGGGCGGCGGAGCGGCGCAACGTGGCGGTGCTCGTCGATCAGACCGGAGCCACGCGGGAAGGCGAGATCGCGGTGCTGGCCGGGCACCGGCTGCGGCTGACCGACGGGCTCCTCTTCAGTCCCGAGCAGCTCGGGCAAGACGACATCGCGCTGCTCCAGGTGCCGTTCCCGCTGGTGCTGCTCGGCGAGCGGATGTTCGACGGCCCCACCGACCACGTCACCATGCACAACGTGGGCTCGGCCCGCGCGGCCACCGAGCACCTGCTCGAGATCGGCCGCCGGCGCATCGCGGTGATCGGCGCGCACCCGACCCATCAAGACGACATCCGGTCGGCGAACCTTCGCGTACGCGGCTACCGGGAGGCCCTGGCCGCGGCCGGCATCCCCTACGACCCGGCGCTCGTGCGGGTCGCCGCACCGTGGCATCGCGAGAACGGCGCCGCCGCGATGCGCGACCTGCTGGCCGCCGGTGTCGAGTTCGACGCCGTGTTCACGTTCAACGACACGCTCGGGCTGGGCGCCCTCCGCACGCTGGGGCAGGCCGGAGTCCGGGTCCCGGAAGACGTCGCGGTGATCGGGCTCGACAACATCGACGAGGCCCGCTTCTCGGTCCCGTCGATGTCGAGCGTCGACCCGGGCCGGGACCAGATCGCGGAGGTCGCCGTCGACCTGTTGATCGAGCGGATCAACGAGAAGGGCGACCCGGCGCCGCCGCGGCAGATCCTGGCCGACTTCCGGGTCGCGGCGCGCGAGTCCACGGGATTCGTGGACCCGGAGCCCGGCATCGCGTCGGCTGTGAGCCCGTCTGTCCTGGCGGAACCGGCGGAGGGTTCGTAGGTCAGCAGACCGGCCGCGCCACCTCTCGGTGACGCGGCCGGCTCCTTACGGGTTGGTTACGACGCGAGCCGCCAAGGTCCGTAAGGTGTCTCGGGCCGCTGGTTGCGGGTCCACCACTGCGCCACGTAGCGCTTGCCCTGGTAGACGACGACATCCCCGCTCACGAAGATGCGCGTCGGCGTCCAGATCGCGGTGCCGTCACCGGCGACCAGCAGCTCCTGCCACGGTCCGTAGGGATCGCCCGGAGTCTGGTTCTGCGTCCACCACGAGGCCAGCCAGGTCGAACCGTGGTAGCTCACCTGGTTGCCCTCGGTGTAGACCGTCGACGAGCTCCAGGCCGGCACGTCCCGCACGGTGATCGTCACCTGCTTGGTCCCCGACAGGCTGTATGACTTCGTGCCGTCGCTGGCCTTGAAGGTGACCGTGTAGGTGCCCGCCTGGTTGTAGCCCGGGGTCCACGAGAACTGCCGCGTCGCCGGGTCGAAGGTCGCACCCGCCGGTAGGCCGTCGGCCGAGTAGGTCAGCGCGTCACCGTCAGGATCCGTCGCCGAGACGGCGAACTTCAGCGTCCGGTTCTCGTCGACCGACTGCGACTCACCGCCGGTGGCGAACGCCGGTGCGCCGTTGACGAACGCCCCCCGCTGCCACAGGTAGTCGCGCGCGAAGGTGGTGAACAGCTGGTTCCAGGTGTTGAAGTCGTGTGCACCGGCGACCACGACGTTCTTCACGTTGGCGTTGGTCAGCGCGGCCACCTGGTTGGGGTTGGGCAACCCGAAGTCCCATGCCCCGCCACCGAAGAGGATGTAGGGCACGCCGAGGTTCGCCGTGGTGTTGCGGACGCCGACGCCACCGCTCCACACCCCGTAGTAGCCGAACTTCGTCGCGTCGAAGTTGATGAGGTTGGAGGTGACCGCCGCGCCCGCCGACAGGCCGGCGAACGCCCGGTCCTTCGCCTGCGTCGAGACGTGGTAGTTGCTCTCGACGAACGGGATCACGACGTCGCGCAGGTTGGGGTAACCCTGTGCGGAGCTGCCGAGGTAGTTGGTGTTCGTGGTGATGACGACCGCGGGCTCGGTGAGGCCGTCCTGGAGCAGGTTGTCCATGATTACCGGCACGTCGCCCATGTTCATCCAGTCGGACTGGTCCTGGCCGCCGCCGTGCTGCATGTAGATCGTCTTGTAGGGCTCGGCCCGGTTCGGGTCGTAGCCGGGCGGGACGTAGACGCCAACCGTCCGCGTGGTCGTGCCGATCTGGATCGGCACGTAGCTCCACGTGCCGTGCGGCGCGTTCGGCCGGAGGAGCTCGATCTGCCGCGCGGCCAGCGGCGCGAAGTTCTGCTTCTCCGCGTCGTAGGGCACGAAGACCTTGTTGAACGCACGCCGGGCGGTGCCGGTCAGGCCGTCCGGTGCGTAGATCGGCGAGTTCGCCGGGTCACTCACCCACAGGTTCGTGTTGTTGTCCACATAGAACCAATACTGGTTCGCGCCCGCGGCGAGGGGCACGTCGGTCACCCAGTAACCGTCGCCCGCGTTCGTCATCGGCACGTCGTAGCCGCCGCCACCGCGCATCATGCCGGGGCGGTATTGCTGTGGCTGGTAGACCGTGGTGTCGGTGGGGTCCGCCCAGTTGCGCAGCAGCATGTCACCGACGAACCGCACACTGGTCGCGGTCGGGTTGTAGTACACGAAATGCCCTGTGTAACCCGTCGGCGAGCTCGGGTCCGCGATGACATGCGGGCCCGGAGTCAGGTCCACCCCGTCCTCGGCGTGCGCCACGCTCGACATGCTCAGCACCATCGCTGAAGCGAGCGCGACAGCCGTGACCGACTTGCGGACCAGGGCGCGACTGCCCGAATCCCCTCCGGGTCGTCTCCGCAATTGCAGAACGCGTATCAACGTTCCTCCTTGAACGGCCGGTGAGCGCCGAGTGGCGCTCGAGACCAAAGCTATCGTCGATTTACGACGTTGTAAAGAAGGCGTTTCGCGACGTTGATAAAGCGTTTTTCGAGAACGCCGAATTGGCCGGGGCCGAATAACATCGGCCCCGGCTCCCATTCGATATGGAACGGCTACGAGATCAGCTTCCAGGGGCCACTCTGGACCCCGGGGGCCACCTTTCGTGTCCACCATTGCGCCTGGTAGACGTGGCCTTGATAGGTGACCTTGTCACCGGCGTGGTAAATCGTGGTCGCGGTCCAATTGGGCGCGCCGGCGGGCGTCGTCACGACCTCGGCCCAGGGCCCGTTCGGGTCCCCAGGGGTCTGGTTGCGGGTCCACCACTGTGCCCGGTAGAGCTTGCCGTCGTAGTAGGCCTGGTCACCGGCGTTGAAGGTGCGCGACGCCGTCCACGCCGTGGACCCGTCCGCCGTCACGGCCAGTTCCTCCCACGAACCGGACGGGTCGCCCGGCGCCTGGTTCTGCGTCCACCAGCCGGCCTGGAAGAGCTTCCCCTGGTAGATGACCAGATCGCCGGTGTTGTAGACGGCCGTCGAGTTCCAGGCCGCGACCGCCGTGATGGCGACCGGCTGGGACGTGGCGCTGCCGTCCGGACGACCGGCGGCGCTCGCCGTCACGGTGACCGTGACCGCCTTGCCGGACAGGCCCGGCGTCACCACCAGCTTGGCACTGGTGGCACCGGCGATCGCCTGGCCATCGGCCGACCATTGGTAGCCGAACGTGGTGTTCTCGACGTCCCACGTGCCGGGTTCGGCGGTCAGGACCCCGTTCACCTCGGCGGCGCCGCTGATGGACGGTGCCGTCTGGGCCACCGGCGCCGGCACATCCCGGACCGTGATGGTGACGTCCTTGGTGGCCGACAGGCTGTAGGACCTCGTGCCGTCGCTCGCCTCGAAGGTGACGGTGTAGGTGCCGGCCTGCGTGAAACCAGGAGTCCACGAGAACTGCCGCGTCGCGGGGTCGAAACTCGCACCGGCCGGCAGCCCGCTGGCCGAGTAGGTCAGCGCGTCACCGTCGGGATCCGTCGCCGCCACCTCGAACGACAGCGCCTGGCTCGCGTCGACCGACTGCGCCTCACCACCGGCCGCGAACACCGGGGCACCGTTGACGAACGCGCCCCGCTGCCACACGTAGTTCTTGGCGAAGTTGGCGAAGAGCTGGGGCCAGGCGTTGAAGTCGTGGCCACCCGCGATCTTGTCGAACTTGTAGTTGACCAGACCGTTGAGCGCGTTGAGCTGGGCCTGCGTCACGCAGAGGTTCAGGTTGTCCCACGCACCGCAGCCCAGGTAGATGTAGGCCTGCTTGATGTTCGCGGTGGTCGTGCGCGGCGGCGGGGTCCAGCTGAAGACGCCGTAGTAGCCGAAGCGCAGTGGGTTGTTGTTGATGATGTTGATCGTCATCGACGCACCCATCGACAGGCCGGCGAACGCCCTGTCCATCCGGTCCGTCGAGACGTTGTAGTGGCTCTGCACGAACGGGATGATGATGCCCTCGAGGTTGGTCGTGTACGGCGAAGAACCCATGTACTGGGAGTTCGTCGTCACGATGACCGCGGGTTCGGTCTGCCCGTCGGCGATCAGGTTGTCCATGATGACCGGCACGCTGCCCATGTTGAGCCAGTCCGACTGGTCCTGACCGCTGCCGTGTTGCAAGTAGATCGTCTTGTAGGGCTCGGCGCGGTTGGGGTCATATCCCGGCGGGAGGTAGACGCCCAGCGTGCGGGTGGCCGTGCCGATCTGGATGGGCACGTAGCTCCAGGTGCCCTTCGGTGTGTCCGGCCGCGGGTTCGCGATCACCCGCTCCGCCAGCGGCGCGTAGTTCTGCTTCTCCGCGTCGTAGGGCACGTTGACCCTGTTGAACGCGCGCCGGGCGGTGCCGGTCAGGCCGTCCGGTGGGTAGATCGGCGAGTTCGCCGGGTCGGCCACCCACAGGCTCGTGTTGTTGTTGACGTAGAACCAGTACTGGTTCGGGCCGGCCGCCAGGGGAACGTCGGTGACCCAGTAGCCGTCGCCGGCGTTGGTCATCTGCACGTCGTACGCGCCGGCACCGCGCATCAGACCCGGCCGGTACTGCTGGGGCTGGTAGACCGTGGTGTCGGTGGGATCCGCCCAGTTGCGCAGCAGCATGTCACCGACGAACCGCACACTGGTTGCGGTCGGGTTGTAATACACGAAATGTCCCGTGTAGCCAGTCGGCGAGTTGGGATCCGCGACGACGTGCGGGCCCGGAGTCAGGTCGACCCCGTCCTCGGCGTGCGCCACGCTCGACATGCTCAGCGCCATCGCCGAGGCGAGCATGACAGCCGCGACCGGTTTCAGAGCCCTTCGGAAGCGCCTACGCAGTTGCAAGACTCTCACTATCCCTTCCCGATGGCTGACGGTGCGCGCCACGTTACTGTCGCTTTACGACGTTGTAAAGAAGTTCTTTACAACGTAGTAGTACGGCTGCCGGCTGACGCATCGCAGAGACGGTCCCGACTTTTCTGTTACGCGGGCCTTCGGCAAATGGTCTGCGGGCGCACCCCTTGAATCTCCCGGAAACCATCTGGCAACATCGGCGTCATTCGATGTGAGCGCTAACACGGAGGTCTCCGTGCCATCTCTGCCTCTCACCCGCCGCGGTCTGCTCCAGGCCACCGCCGCCACCGCGGTGCTCTCCGCGACCGGCACCGCGTTGACGTCTGGACAACCGGCGGCGGCCACGCTGGTGCCACCGGCCCGTTCGGACATCGGTGTCGCCGCCTATCCGTTCGATCTCGGGCAGGTGCGCCTGACCACCGGGCGCCTGCTCGACAACCAGACCCGGACGCTCACCTATCTGCGCTTCGTCGACGTCGACCGGCTGCTCTACAACTTCCGCGCCAACCATCGCCTCGCCACCAACGGCGCCGCGGCCAACGGCGGCTGGGACGCGCCGTCGTTCCCCTTCCGGACCCACATGCAGGGGCACTTCCTCACAGCTTGGGCGCAGGCCTACGCCGTACTCGGCGACACCACCTGCCGCGACAAGGCCGCATACCTGGTCGCCGAGCTGGCCAAGTGCCAGGCCAACAACGGTGCCGCCGGGTTCTCCTCCGGCTACCTGTCGGGCTTCCCCGAGTCTGACTTCACCGCGCTCGAGGCACGCACGCTCGCCAACGGCAACGTGCCCTACTACTGCGTGCACAAGACCATGGCCGGCCTACTCGACGTCTGGCGCCACACCGGCAACACCCAGGCCCGCTCGGTGCTGCTCGCGCTGGCCGGCTGGGTCGACACCCGCACCGCCCGGCTGAGCTCCAGCCAGATGCAGGCGATGCTGGGCACCGAGTTCGGCGGCATGAACGAGGTGCTGACCGACCTCTACCAGCAGACCGGCGACGGACGCTGGCTGACCGCCGCACAGCGGTTCGACCACGCCGCCGTGTTCAACCCGCTGGCCGCCAACTCGGACCAGCTCGCCGGTCTGCACGCCAACACCCAGGTGCCCAAGTGGGTGGGCGCGGCCCGGGAATACAAGGCGACCGGCGTGACCCGCTACCGCGACATCGCCGGCAACGCGTGGAACATCGCGGTCGGCGCGCACACCTACGCCATCGGCGGCAACAGCCAGGCCGAGCATTTCCGTGCGCCGAACGCCATCGCCGGCTATCTCACCAACGACACCTGCGAGCACTGCAACACGTACAACATGCTGAAGTTGACCCGGGAGCTCTGGCTGCTGGACCCGAACCGGGTCGCCTACTTCGACTTCTACGAACGCGCCCTGCTCAACCACCTGGTTGGCGCGCAGAACCCGGCCGACAGCCACGGCCACATCACCTACTTCACCCCGCTGCGACCCGGCGGGCGCCGCGGCGTCGGGCCCGCGTGGGGCGGCGGCACCTGGAGCACGGACTACAACTCGTTCTGGTGCTGCCAGGGCACCGGTATCGAGACCAACACCAAGCTGACGGACTCGATCTACTTCTACAACGGCACCACGCTGACCGTTAACCTCTTCGTGCCGTCGGTGCTGACGTGGTCGCAACGCGGCATCACGGTGACCCAGAGCACGAGCTACCCGGCCAGCGACACCACCACGCTCACCCTGGCCGGTGCGATGAGCGGCTCATGGAGCATCCGGGTGCGGATCCCGGCATGGACCAGCGGCGCCACCATCAGCGTGAACGGCACGACCCAGAGCGTCAGCACGACACCGGGCAGCTATACCACCGTCACCCGGACCTGGGCCGCCGGCGACGTCGTCACCGTGCGCGTGCCGATGCGGGTCACCACGCAGCCGGCGAACGACAACCCCAACATCGTCGCCATCGGGTACGGCCCGGTCGTGCTCTGTGGCAACTACGGCAGCGCGACGCTCTCCGCTCCCCCGGCGTTGACCGCCTCGTCGATCACCCGAACCAGCGCCACCGCGCTGGCGTTCACCGCCACCGCCAACGGATCCAGCGTGAGTCTCGGTCCCTTCCATGACGCGCAGGGCTTCAACTACGCCGTCTACTGGAACACCGGCGGCGGTGCGGGCAGCGTCCGGTTGGTCAACGTCGGGACCGGGCTGGTCCTCGGCATCCAGAACATGTCGACCGCCGACGGCGGGCTCGCCGTGCAGTGGGGCGACAGCGGCACCGCCGACCACAACTGGATCGTCGTGACCGACGGCGACGCCGTCCGCTTCCGTAACGTCAACAGCGGCAAGGTCCTCGGTGTGGAGAACATGTCCACCGTGGACAACGCCCGTGTCCTCCAGTGGGCCGACAACGGCACCGCCGACCACCGCTGGCAACTGCTGAACAACGGCGACGGCACCTACCGCATCCGCAACGTCAACAGCGGCAAGCTCCTCGGCATCCAGGGCGGCTCGACGGCCTGGGGCGCGCAGGCCGTGCAGGACGCCGACAACGGCACCACCGACAACCGCTGGCGACTGGTGGCCAGCGCATGACCAGCTCCCGACGTGAGGTGACCGCGATGGTCCTCGTACACCGGCGGCGACTGCCCTTGCTGGGCGCCGCCCTCCTTCTCCTTATCGTGCCCGGCACCGCAGTCGCGGCGCCCATCCAGCCGGGGCAGAGCGCGCCGATCACGAGCGTCCAATCCGGACGGTGCCTGGATGTACCCAGCTCCACCAACGGCGCACAGGCGCAGTTGTGGGACTGCACCGGTGCCGCCAACCAGACCTGGACCTACACCACGAGCAAACAGCTGATGGTGTACGGCAACAAGTGCCTGGACGCCTTCCAGCAAGGGACCGGCGACGGCACCTCGGTGATCATCTGGGACTGTAACGGCCAAGCGAACCAGCAGTGGAACGTGAACACCAACGGCACGATCACCGGAGTGCAGTCGGGCCGATGTCTGGACGCCTACGCCGCCGGGACGACCAACGGCACGCGAATCATCCTCTGGAGCTGCCACGGCCAGAGCAACCAGCAGTGGAGCACACCGACGACACCGTCGGGTGCCGGGACCTGCGACATCTACGCGTCTGGCGGGACACCGTGCGTCGCCGCGCACAGCACCACCCGCGCGCTCTACGGCAGCTACAACGGTTCCCTCTACCAGGTCCGGCGCTCCTCGGACAGCACGACCCGCAACATCGGTGTGCTCCGCGCGGGCGGTCCCGCCAACGCCGCCACCCAGGACTCCTTCTGCTCCGGCACCACGTGCGTGGTCACCGTCGTCTTCGACCAGTCCGGGCGGGGAAACGACCTGTGGTATCAGGGTTCGAGCGTCGTTCCCGGATCGCCACAGAGCCGACCCGCGGTCGCGACCACCGAATCCCTCACGGTCGCGGGGAGCAAGGCCTACTCGCTCTACATCAACCCGGGCAACAGCTACTGGCGTGACGGCCACCTGACCGGCGTGCCGACCGGCAGCGCACCCGAAGGCATGTACATGGTCACCAGCGGCACCCACGTCAACAACGGCTGCTGCTTCGACTACGGCAATAGCGAGACGACGCGGTCGGCCGACGCCGCCGGCGCGATGGACGCCATCAACTTCAGCACCCAATGCTGGTTCGGCGGATGCTCCGGCACCGGGCCGTGGGTCCAGGCCGACCTGGAGTGGGGTCTCTACCCCGGCGGCAGCCAATCCTGGAACACCAACCAGCGCGCGTTCACGAGCAAGTTCGTCAGCGCCACGCTGAAGAACAACGGCACGTCGCGTTTCGCCATCAAGGGCAGCAACGCCCAGTCCGGCAGTCGCTACACGCTCTGGGACGGTGCTCTCCCCGGCGGATACAGCCCCATGAAGAAGCAGGGGGCGATCATCCTGGGCAGCGGCGGAGACTGCTGCAAGCCCAACGGGGGCGCCAACCTGAGCGCCGGCACCTTCTACGAAGGAGCCATCGTGACCGGATACCCGTCCGACGCCACCGAGAACGCCGTGCAGGCGAACATCGTCGCCGCCGGCTACCGCTGAACTTTCCTTTGGAGTCCGCGAATGTCTGATCTGACCCGACGGCAGGTGCTCCAACTCGGCGCGGGCGCCACGCTTCTGCCCTGGCTCGCCCTTCCCCGACCCGCGTCAGCGGCGCCCGCGGCCGTGCTGGCCGCCAACGACCTGGCCCTCTGGTATGACGAGAGCGCCGGCACCGACTGGCTGCGGGCGCTGCCGGTCGGCAACGGGCGGCTGGGCGCGATGGTGTTCGGCAACACCGACGTCGAACGGTTGCAGCTCAACGAGGACACGGTGTGGGCCGGCGGCCCCTACGACTCGAGCAACACCCAGGGCGCGGCAGCGCTATCGGAGATCCGGCGGCTGGTCTTCGCCAACCAGTGGAGCCAGGCCCAGTCGCTGGTCGACCAGGCCATGCTGGGTCGGCCTGCGGGCCAGCTCGCCTACCAGACCGTCGGCAACCTGCGGCTCACCTTTCCGAGCGGCAGCGGAGTCTCCGGCTACTACCGGCATCTCGACCTCACCACGGCGACCACCTCCGTGTCGTACACGCAGAGCGGTGTCGGGTTTCAACGCGAGGTCTTCGCCAGCGCGCCGGATCAGGTGATCGTGGTGCGGCTGACCGCCGACCGGGCCGGTTCCATCATCTTCTCGGCGCGCTTCGACAGCCCCCAACGCACGACCCTGTCGAGCCCCGACAGTGCGACGGTCGCGGTCGACGGTGTCTCCGGCGACATGGAGGGCGTCACCGGCCGGGTCAGGTTCCTGGCCTTGGCCCGGGCCGTCGCCACCGGTGGCAGCGTCAGCAGCTCCGGTGGCACGCTGCAGGTCCGCAACGCCGACAGCGTGACGCTGCTGATCTCCATCGGCACCAGCTACGTCAACTACGCGAACGCGAACGGCGACTACCAGGGCATCGCACGCGGGCAACTCAATGCCGCACAGGGCCGATCCTTCGACCAGCTACGCAGCCGGCACGTGGCCGACTACCAGGCGTTGTTCGGCCGGACGACGCTCGACCTCGGGCGCACCTCCGCGGCGGACCAACCGACCGACGTGCGGATCTCGCAGCACGCGAGCGTCAACGATCCGCAGTTCTCCGCTTTGCTGTTCCAGTACGGCCGCTATCTGTTGATCTCGTCGTCGCGACCGGGCAGCCAACCGGCCAATCTCCAGGGCATCTGGAACGACTCGCTGGCGCCCGCGTGGGACTCGAAATACACCATCAACGCCAACCTGCCGATGAACTACTGGCCGGCCGACACCACGAACCTCTCGGAGTGCTACGAGCCGGCCTTCCGGATGATCAACGACCTGTCCGTGACCGGCGCCCGCACCGCCCAGGTCCAATACGGCGCCGGCGGCTGGGTGACCCACCACAACACCGACGCGTGGCGGGGCAGCTCCGTTGTCGACGGGGCGCTGTGGGGCATGTGGCAGACCGGCGGCGCGTGGCTGGCCACCCTCATCTGGGACCACTACCGCTTCACCGGCGACCTCGACTTCCTGCGGCAGAATTACCCGGCGCTCAAGGGTGCCGCGCAGTTCTTCCTCGACACCCTCGTCGCCGAGCCCAGCCTGGGCTACCTGGTCACCAACCCGTCCAACTCGCCGGAGCTCGCACACCACTCCGGCGTGAGCGTGTGCGCCGGGCCGACGATGGACAACCAGATCCTCCGCGACCTGTTCAACGGCTGCGCCCAGGCCAGCCAGGTGCTGGGCGTCGACGCCGACTTCCGCACCCGGGTGCTGGCCACCCGGGACCGGCTGCCCCCGATGCGGGTCGGCTCCCGCGGCAACATCATGGAGTGGCTCTACGACTGGGTCGAGCCGGAGACCAACCACCGCCACGTCTCGCACCTCTACGGGCTCCATCCCAGCAACCAGATCACCAAACGCGGCAACGCGACCCTCTTCAACGCCGCCCGCCGGACCCTCGAACTGCGCGGCGACGACGGCACCGGCTGGTCACTGGCCTGGAAGATCAACTACTGGGCGCGGATGGAGGAAGGCAGCCGGGCTCACGACCTGGTCCGCCTGCTCGCCACGCCCGACCGGCTGGCACCCAACATGTTCGACCTGCACCCGCCCTTCCAGATCGACGGCAACTTCGGCGCCACGTCGGGCATCGCGGAGATGCTGCTGCACAGCCACGCCGGCGAGCTGCACGTGCTGCCGGCGCTGCCGGCCGCCTGGCCGGCGGGCCGGGTGCAGGGGCTGCGCGGGCGGGGCGGCTACACCGTGGACATCACGTGGAGCGCCGGTCAGGCCAGCGAGGTTCAGGTGCGGGCCGACCGCGCCGGCACCGTCAACATCCGCGGCCGGCTCTTCGCCGGTTCCTTCCAGGTCGTCGACACCACGAGCGGCGGCAGCCTCACGGTCGTCAAGCCAGAAGACGACGTCATCACGCTGCCCGTGCTGGCCGGTCGCGGCTACCGCATCACCGCGACGTCGCCGCCCGTCTCCGGTTCGGTGGTCATCTACCCCGACGTGAGCTACGGCGGCACGGGCGTGGCGCTGGCGGTCGGCAACTACACCGCGGCGCAGCTCCAGTCGGCCGGCCTCGGGCTGCGCGTCGCCTCCTCGCTGCGGGTGACCTCGGGATACCAGGTCGTCGGCTACGCCAATGACGGTTTCGCCGGCACCAGTTGGGTGTTCACCGCCGACAATGCCGACCTGCGGTCCACCGGCAACAACGACGCGATCGCCTCCTTGCGGGTCACCTTCGCGCCGTCCCGGTATGTGCGGCTGGCCAGCGTGGCCAACGGATTGGTGATCGACAGCGGTGGCAACGTCGCCTCGGGCGCCAACCTCAAGCAGTGGACCTGGAACGGAAGCAACAACCTGCAATGGCAGCTCGTCGAGACCGGCGCCGGCTACTGCCGCATCGTCAACCGCGCCAACGGCATGGTCGCCGACGGCTGGGGCGCGACCGCCAACGGCTCACCGGCACGGCAGGGCGCCTGGAACGGCGGCACCAACCAGCAGTGGCAGATCGACCACCTCGGCGCCGGCCGCTACCGGATCACGAACAGGTCGACCGGGCTGGCCCTCGACAGCGGCGGAAACGTCGCGTCCGGGTCGAACCTGAAACAGTGGGCCTGGGACGGCAGCGTCAACCTACAGTGGACGATCGTCTTCAGCTAGCCGTCCGACCTACGCTCCCGACGCCGCGGTTCGCTAGCCGACTGGCCTTGGTGGGCCGGCGACCTCTGGTCGCCGGCCCACCCGGTGGTTCCTCGCGAGACCGGTGGCTACGCCCGGGTCCAGCGTTGGTTGGTGCCGCCGTGGCAGGTCCAGACGATGACCGCGGAGCCGTTGGTGGTGGCGGCGCCGTTGACGTCGAGGCACAGGCCGGTCTGGGCGCTGCTGATCGTGCCGTTGCTGTTGAAGACCCAGCTCTGGTTGGCGCCGCCGTTGCAGTCCCAGATCTGCACCCGGGTGCCGGCGGCGGCGTTGGGTGGGGCGTCCAGGCACTTCCCGGTCACCTGTAGGGCGTTGCCGTTCTGGGTGAACTGCTGGTTGGCGTTGGTGTGGCAGTCCCAGATCTGGAGCTGTGCCCCGTTGGCCGTGGAGGCCTGGCTGACGTCCAGGCAGCGGCCGGAGGCTTCGTTGCGCAACCGGTTACCGCTCGGGCTGGGCGTCGGAGTGGTGGCCCCGAACTGGGCGAAGAACCGCCACACTTCGCCCTTGGTCCAGGTCCTGGTGCCGTCTTCACAGCCGGAGCAGCCGTCGACGGGACCGGGCCCGTGACCGCCGTCGAAGGCGGCCCACTGCACCGGATATCCCGTTCGGCACGAGTAGGCGGTGGTGATGTGTGACCCGCTTCCCGCGCCCGGCTCGCGCGGACTCTGGGCGGTGCAGCCGTTGTTGCGCACGAACGTGTCACGCAACGAACGTCCTGCGGAGATGTTGAGGACATTGTCCGAGATGCCGTGGATCCCGAAGTATGCGATCGGCTGGGTGCCAC
Source organism: Asanoa ferruginea (assembly GCF_003387075.1). Classification (NCBI taxonomy): domain Bacteria; kingdom Bacillati; phylum Actinomycetota; class Actinomycetes; order Micromonosporales; family Micromonosporaceae; genus Asanoa; species Asanoa ferruginea. Next base: position 5,482,803 of record NZ_QUMQ01000001.1, on the reverse strand, counting down.
CGCTGCATCCACTGAGCTGCGCGCCGGAGTAGACCGCAACCGCCCGGAAGACGGTGGCACGGGTGCACGCGATCGCGTAGCTCATGCCACCCCCGTAGCTGAACCCCATCGCGAAGCGCTGCGTCGGGTCGACACAGAGGGCGTCTTCGATTCGCTTCATGATGTCGTCGACCAGGGTGATGTCTTGACCGCCGGAATTGGCCCAGCCATTGCCGAGGCCCTGCGGCGCCACCAGGATCGCGCTGTTGGCCGATTGCTCCTGCATCCCGTAGTAGGCCCAGGCGCTTCCACTGCTTCCGCCCGAGGCGACGTCATTCATCGTGCCACCGCGCCAGTGGAACGCGAAAATCAACCGGTACGGATTATTGCTGTTGTAGTTGGCGGGAACCCGCAGGATGAAACTGCGACTCTGACCGCTGCTCTGGATCGTCTGGGTGCCACTGTTCAACGCCGGGGCCCTGCCACAGCCGGCCGTCGCTGCGAGGGGAACGGCGTCCGCGGCCGCGGAGCCGAGCCGGATGCCGGTGATCCCGGCACCGGCCAGCACGACGCTTCCCGTGATCGCGAGCAGTCTGCGCCAACGATGCGGATCGGTGCGCTTGGCCATTGATTCACTCCATTCGTCTCAGGACGAGCATGTCGTCGGACATCGCGGAGTGTCAATACGACTTTATTGGGGTCGATCCCATAACACATTTCACCTCTTGAATGCCCGGAAACAATAAGGCAATCTCGCAAGAAATGCAGCAACCCTTTTGGAAAGGTGCGTGAACGATGAGAGTGAAACCGTTGGTGTCATCGGTGCTGGCCGGGATACTCGCGATCGGCGGGGCACTGGTGTTCTCCGGCACGGCCGACGCGGGCACGACGCTCAGGGCTGCGGCGGCGGAGAAGGGCCGCTACTTCGGGGCAGCCGTCGGCACCTACAAGTTCAACGACAGCACCTACATGTCGGTCCTCAACCGCGAGTTCAACAGCCTGGTCGCCGAGAACGAGATGAAGTGGGACGCGACCGAGCCTTCGCGCGGGTCATTCAACTACGGCTCCGGTGACCGCATCGTCAGCCACGCCCGTGCCAACGGCATGAGCGTGCGCGGTCACAACCTGCTCTGGCACGCACAGCAGCCCGGGTGGGCCCAGGGCCTGTCCGGTAGCGACCTGCGCAACGCCGCCATCAATCACGTCACCCAGGTGGCCACCCACTTCCGGGGACAGATCCATTCGTGGGACGTGGTGAACGAGGCATTCGCCGACGGCGGCAGCGGCGGCCGGCGCGACTCGAATCTCCAGCGCACGGGCAACGACTGGATCGAGGCCGCCTTCCGCGCCGCGCGCGCCGCCGACCCGAACGCGAAGCTCTGCTACAACGACTACAACACCGACGGGATCAACGCGAAGTCGACCGGCATCTACAACATGGTCCGCGACTTCAAATCCCGCGGCGTGCCGATCGACTGCGTGGGCTTCCAGTCGCACCTGGGCACCTCGATCTCCGGCGACTACCAGGCCAACCTGCAACGGTTCGCGGATCTCGGCGTCGACGTGCAGATCACCGAGCTCGACGTCACACAGGGCGGCAACCAGGCCAATATCTACGCCACCGTCACCCGTTCCTGCCTCGCGGTCTCACGGTGCGCCGGCATCACCGTGTGGGGCGTGCGGGACTGTGACTCGTGGCGGGGTGGCGACAACGCACTGCTGTTCGACTGCTCCGGCAACAAGAAGTCCGCCTACACCGCGGTTCTCGACACGCTCAACGGCGGCTCGACGCCGACCGGCAACCGGTTGCGCAACGAAGCCTCCGGCCGCTGCCTCGACGTCAGTCAGGCCTCCACGGCTAACGGGGCACAGCTGCAGATCTGGGACTGCCACACCAACGCCAACCAGCAGTTCACCCAGAACGGCAACGCCCTACAGGTGACCGGGAAGTGCCTGGACGCCCCACCCAACGCGGCCACCGGCACCCGGGTGCAGATCTGGGACTGCAACGGCGGCGCCAACCAGAGCTGGGTCTTCAACAGCAACGGCACGATCAGCAGCGCCCAGACCGGCCTGTGCCTCGACGTCAACGGCGCCGCCACCACCAACGGCTCCGCGGTCATCGTCTGGACCTGCCACGGCGGCACCAACCAACGCTGGACCCGCGCCTGAAGGGCCTGTCGGCCGGGCGCCCAGGGACGGGCGCCCGGCCAACATGCGGTCAGCGTTGCAGGGTCAGGACACCTGGCCGGTAGGGCAGCAGGCCGTAGTCGCCGCCCGAGCTCGGAGACCGTCCCTGGTAGAGCAGTTGCAGGTTGCAGGGGTCGACGGTCATCGTCTGGTCGGCGTTGCTGCGTACCAGATCGCCGTGGCTGATGTCGTTGGTCCAGGTCGCACCGCTGTTGGCCTTGCCGGCGAACGGGTTGCTCTCGGACGCGGCCTGCGGTGTCCACGAGCCGCTCAGGCTGGTGGCAGTGAACGAGCGGAAGTAGCGGCCCTGCGAGCCGATGGCTTCCACGATCATGAGGTAGCGGGTCTCACCCTGGAGCTTGTAGACCTGAACGGCCTCGAACAGGTTGTTCGTCGAGTCACTCATGATCGTCGTCGTCGACGAGCCGAAGCTGCCGGGGAAGTTACCGATCGGCATGCTCGACCGGTAGATCTTGCCGTTGTCTCCGGCGAAGAACAGGTACATGTTCGTGCTGTCGCCGATCAGGGTCTGGTCGATCGGGCCGGTGCCAGAGCCGGAGATGCTGCCGTTGAAGAGCACCTGCTGCGATGACCAGCTGTTCACGTTGCTCGGATCGCTCGACGTCCGGTAGGAGAAGGCGGTCCCACCCCACTGATAGGCCAGCACCCAGATGTTCTTCGGCGCGAAATAGAACAGGGTGGGTGCCACCGCGGCGAACGGCATGGCGTTCTGGGTCGCCGAGCCCAGGTCGGACCAGTTCGTGAAGAGGCTGAAGTTCATCGAGCCCCACGCCGTGCCGGTGTTGTGGTTCGTCGCATAGACCAGACGCCGGCCGTTGTAGGGGGCGTAGGTGAAGTCCTTTAGCGAGACCCACCCAGACCTCGGAGTCGCCAGCGAACCGGTCGAGGTCCAGCGGTAGGTGGAGGGAAGAGAGCAGCTCCCGCTCGGCGGCGGTGTGGTGGGGTTTGACCCGCCGTCGACGCGGACGAGTTGCCACTGCTGGTTGCTGCCATTCCAGTCGTCGTACTGCACGATGTTTCCACCGTCGGCGGTCGAGGCGCCCTGGACCTCGACCACCTTGTTGCTGTTGCGGTTGATGAACCGCACGTAGCCGCTGTCGGAGTCGGCCAACCGGAACTGCTGATTGGTCCCGTTGAGGTCGGTCCACTGCACGATGGACCCGCCGTTGGCGGTCGAGAAGTTGTAGACGTCGAGCACCTTGCCGGACAACCGGGACCTCAGCCGGTAGTAGCCGCTGCCGGAGTCGACGAACTGCCACTGTTGCTGGTTGCCGTTGTTCCGTGCCCACTGGGTGATCCGCGCGCCGTCGTTCGTCGCGAGGTTGTAGACGTCCAAGGCCTTGCCGCTGTTGCGGTTGAGCAACACATACCACGCGCTCGTGTCGACCGTCGCCGCGGCGGCCGGCGTCGCCAGCACCGCCGCGGCGGCGACAGCGACCATAACCGCCGCGACACCGCCGGCGACGACCCGTGGCAACCACCAACGTCGCCGGCTGGATTGGTTCGTCATGTCGATTCCTCCGTTCACGTTCAGGGGGTGGTGAGGTCGAAACGGCGGACCGTGACCGAGCCGCCGAGCGCCTGGGTGGCGTAGTTGAACATCGCGAACCGGTAGCCCATGAAGAACTGCCAGGCGTTGTTGAGCGTGAACGCGGGCCCGAGGCTGGTGAAGGTGGTGCCGTCGGTGCTGTAGGAGAACCGGGCCTGGCGGCCGGATCCGGGCCGGATGTCGGCGTTGACCCGCAACCAGATCCGGCCGCCGGTGACCGTGGCACCGGCCTGCTCGGTGCCGGTGCCGGTGGTGGCCCAACTGCTGTTCATCGTGAGCCCATTGGTCATCGACACGCGGCTGACGCCGTTGTCGCGGCGGACGCCGATCCAGGCCGACGAGTCGCGCAGCATGGCCAGACCCGCGCGGTCGCCGTTGGCCATCGCGGAGTAGTCCACCTCGATGGTCGCGGTGGACGACGGCCCCTGGATCCGATGGGTGAGGGTGTTGCGGGCCGCGTAGAGGTCGTTGGTGACGGTCGCCGTCTGGAGCCGCAGGCCGTTGCCGGCCGACCAGCGGGTGTTGTCGGGGTTGTGGTTCCACTCCCACCGGGGGCCGAGCGCGGTGGTGCCGAACGTGTCGGGGCCGATCATCGACTGCACGGTGCGCCCGGAGGCCGGGATGTTGGGCTTGGCATAGCTGCTGCCCCAGGCGCCGTTGACGGTCTGCACGGTCGGCCAGCCGTCGGAACTCCAGGTGATCGGAGCCAGCGCCGGCATCCGGCCGCCGGGATAGGCGTCGACGAAGGCCATGTAGTACCAGTCGCCGTTCTGGGTCTGCACCAGGCCGCCCTGGTGTGGCACACCGCCACCGGCGATCGGGCCGGGAAGATCCAGGAGCACCTGCCGCATCTCGTACGGGCCGAAGGGGCTGCTGGACTTGAGCACGTACTGGCCGTTGGCCGGGCGGGTCAGCCAGATGTAGTAGCTGCCGTTGCGCTTGTAGAACCGGGCGCCTTCCAGCGTGCCGACGCTCGACGGGGTGCTGAACACCTGCTGGCTGCGCACCTGGCTCAGGCCGTCGGCCGAGAGTTGGGCGACGCTGATGTTCGTGTTGCCGTACGCGACATACATGGTGTCGTTGTCGTCGACCAGCAGTCCGGCGTCGTAGTAGCAGTTGTTGATCTGTGCGCGCTTCTGCCACGTGCCGTCGACCGCGGTGGCCGTGTAGACGTAGGTGCGGTTGAACTCGACGCAGCCGAGCCAGTAATAGGTGCCGTTGCTGCGCCGGTAGTTCAGCGTCGACGCCCAGATTCCCTTCACGTACGCCCGGCCGCCGCTCAGGTTGTAGGCGTTCGAGCCGAAGTCGAGGCTGGGCACCGAGTGGCCGGCGTACTCCCAGTTGACCAGGTCGTAGGAGCGCAGGATCGGCGCTCCGGGCGAGTAGTGCATGGTGGACGCCGAGTAGTAGTAGGCGTCGCCGACCCGGATGATGTCGCCGTCGGCGAAGTCCTGCCAGACCACGGGGTTGGCGTAGGTGCCACCGCCGCCGGCACCGCCGACGGGGACGAGTTGCCACTGCTGGTTGTTGCCGCCCCAGTCGGTGTATTGCACGACGTTGGCCCCGTCGGTGGTCGCGGCGCCCTGCACCTCGACCACCTTGCCGCTGTTGCGGTTGACCAGCCGCACGTAGCCGCCCGCCGAGTCAGCGAGCCGGAACTGCTGGTTGGTGCCGTTGTTGTCGGCCCATTGCACGATCGCACCGCCGTCGGCGGTCGACCGGTTGTAGACGTCGAGCACCTTTCCGGAAACCCGCGACCTGAGCCGGTAGAAGCCGTCGCCGGAATCGACGAACTGCCACTGCTGCTGTGCGCCGTCATTGCGGGTCCATTGGGTGATCCGGGCACCGTCGTTGGTCGCCAGGTTGTAGACGTCCAACGCCTTGCCGCTGTTGCGATTGACCAACACGTACCAGCCGCTCGGGTCCACGCTCGCCGCCGACGCGGGAGCCGCGCCGAAGCCGACCAGCGCGCCGGTGAGCAGGATCGCCGCGGCGGCCGCCGCCAGGACGCGTCTCGTCATCGTTGTCCTCTCCGAAATGTGAGCGTTCACATCGAGGTACGACGATGTTGCCAGACTATTTCCGATAGTTTCAAGGGCGTTCCCGAGAATTGAACCGGCGACCATTTTCGGTTCTGGTCGGTAACACTTTCCGGGCGCGTGGTTCGATGCATTCCGCGAAACCGACCAGCCGGCTTTCTGTTATCCGCGGGGCACCCGCGTGGTCCCTCGGCGCTCAGCCGGCCAGGGCCGGGCGGACCAGGAACGCGCCGTCGGCGCCCAACGCGGTGCGCCCGTCGACCCGGTCGACCCACAACTCGTCGTCGCGATGCCGCAGATACCAGCCGGGGTAGTTGGCCGACTCGAGGGCGATCGAGCCGGGCAGCACGCCTGGCCGGGGACAGAAGGTGGCGTCGCCCCGGAAGAGCGTGCTGCCGTCTGGCTCGCTCAACCGCAGCCGCCAGGACATGTGCCGCACATACCGCCCGTCCCAGGCCCGCAGCGTGAAGCAGCTGGGCTTCGCGAGGCCGGGCGTCACGTCGAAGGTCGCGAGCCGCCGGGTGACGGTCGAGGTGGCGGCGTCCACTTTCGCCAGCACGCCGAGGTCGGCTTCCATCGCGACGTATCGGCCGGGTTGATCGGCCGCTTCCAACGAGACACTTCCTGGCCGCAACTCCGCCGAGTTCGGCGACGGTGCGGCGGTCGGTCCGGGTGGGTGGGACTGCGGCCATTGCGGCACCGCGGCGGCGACCACGCCGGCGACGACCACTCCGGCGGCCAGCAGCGCCAGCACCGGACGCGTACCCACGGCGCTTGCGATCTTGAAGATCAGGCCCTTGGCGGGCAGGGCACCGCCGGCGCCGGCCGCCGTTGCCTTGATGTTGCCGAGCATCCCCATCGTCACCGCCGCGGGCACCGGGAGCAGCGCGGCCGCGAGCAACCGGTCGGTCGGGATCAGCCCGGTGGTGGCCTGGCCACACACCCGACACGACCGCACGTGGCGGCTCAGCCGCTTGCGCCACAGCGGGCTCGGGACGCGGTCCCACCCGGACGCGGCAGCGCCGAGCCGCGGGCAGCCTGGTCGGGCCTCCAGCGCGGCGACCACCGAACGGCTCACCTCGAGCTGCTGCCGCGCCCGCTGGATCCGGACCCCGGCGTGTGCGGCGGTCAGCCCGGTGGCGTCGGCGAGCTCGGCCCGGGTCAGGTGCCCGGCGTGCTCCACCCACCAGAGCGACATCAGCATCCGGTCGGCCGGATCCAGCCAGCGACTGGCCCGGGCGATCTGCCGGCGCTGGTCGGAAAGCGCCAGGTGGAGCATCGTCACGTCTTCCACGCCGGCGTCCCGGTCCGCGAGGTCGAGATCCTCGCCAAGGGGGGCACTCCGCTGGTCGGCCGTCCGCCGGCGATGCAGGTGAGTGCCGACCTGGCGCACGGTGATCGCCATCAGCCAGGGGCGGAAGCTGCCCGCGTCGCGCAGGGCCGGCAGGTCTCGAACGGCACGCAGCATCGTGTCCTGCACGACGTCGTCGACGTCGGGGTCGCCTCGCAGGGCCCGGCGGACCACGGTGTAGACCAGCGGCAGGAACCGGACGACCAGCTCGTCGAGCGCCTGCCGGTCACCGTCTCGGGCCGCGACGACCAGCTCCGTCACGTCCACGCCGGAGGCCCGCATCTCCACCTCGCGCTTTGGAAGTCGACTCGCGCGTCGACTGTGAACGAGGTCACCGTCGCCGTCAAGCCCGGCTGCCGGCTTCCGCGCCCCAGCGGCGCGGAAGCCGGCCCTCGCGATCCAGCTGTTCGGCGTCCTACTGGATCGCGATGTCGTCGACGTAGAGACCGTCGGTGCCCGCCGCGGTCTCGACGTAGAGGGTGGCCGCGGACAGGGTGCCCGTCCAGGAGACGGCCGCCGTCCCGAACAGCAACGTCCAACCGCCGGTGCCGACCGACGCGGCCGGGGTCAGCGCGACGTAGCTCGTGGTGCCGCCAGCCGTCAGGGCGAGCGTCATCTTGGCCGACGGGTTGCCGCTCTGGCTGCGCACCCACGCCGTCGTCGCATAGCTCCTGCCGTTGCTGAGCTTCGCCGTGAGGTCCTGGGCGGGCCCGTTCCACGAAGCGGTGCGCCCGGTGATCGACAGTGACCGGGAGCCGCCATGTGCGACGGCGGTGCTCGCCGACAGCGTGCCGGAACCGAAGGTCGTCCACCCGGTGGTGCCGTTCTCCATGGTGCCGTTGGTCAGCAGGTTGCCACCGCCGCTCCCGCCGCCGAACTGCCACCAGTTGACGTTGAAGAGCGTCCCGGTCCCGCCGGCGAAGCGCAGGTAGAGGTCGTGGGTGCCGGTGACGCCGCTGACGCCGCAGGAGACCGTTGTCCACGTCTGCCAGCCGCCGGTGCCGGGAACGGTGCAGGTGCCGGCGACCGGACCGTTGCTCGCGTCGAGGCGCACCTCGATCCGCCCGCCGCTGGTAGCGGACGCGACCCGGGCGCTGAACGAGGTCGCGCCGGTGCCGAAGGCCACCCCTTTGACCTTGATCCAGTCGCCGTTCTCGATCCAGCCGACGTTCACGCCACCTTCGCCGGCGGGCTCCGTCTCCACACCGGATTCCCACGCCATCGTCTCCGCCTCCTGGCGGACGTATGGGTTCAGCGTGCCGACCTGCGGCGCACCGGCGGCCGTCATGTTGATCGCCGGGATGGTGCCGTCGCCGTTGTAGGCGAACCGTTCCACGGCGACCGATCTGGTGTAGCCGCCACCGCCGGGCAGCGCGCCGTTGTGGTAGAAGAAGTAGGAGCCGCCGTTGAAGTCGATGACTCCCGGATGGTTGGTGAAGCTGCTGCCCTGGGTGGGCATCACCGTCCCGCGGTAGGTCCACGGTCCGGTCGGCCCGGGCGCGGTCGAATATCCGATGAACTCGGAGCAGCACTTGGCCGCGAAGACGTTGTAGTAGAGGCCACCGCGCTTGTAGACCCACGGGCCCTCCTCGTAGAGGGTGGGCCGGTTGGCATCGCCGGTGCGGGTGCCGAAACCGCTCGTGGTCAACGGAATCTGGGTGGGCGAGCCCGAGAACGACGTCATGTCCGCGTTCAGCCGCACATACCAGAGCCGGGGATTGCCCCAGTAGAGGTAGGCCTGCCCGTCGTCGTCGACGAAGACGGTGGGGTCGATCTCGCCGTTCTCGACCAGCGGCCGCCCGAGGGCGTCGGCGAACGGACCGGTCGGGCTGTCCGCGACGGCGACCCCGATGGCCATGCCGCCCGTCGCCCTGTTGCGCACCGGCACATACCAGTAGAACCGGCCGTTGCGGGCGACGACCTGGCCGGCCCAGGCGTTGGCGTCGGCCCAGGCGAAGGTGGTCAGGCTGAGCGCCGAGCCGTGGTCGGTCCAGTTGACCAGGTCGGCCGACGAGTAGACCCGCCATTGCTTCATGGTGAAGTAGGTCGACCCGTCCTCGTCGTGTCCGGTGTAGAGGTAGATCCGTCCGTTGTAGACGAGCGGAGCCGGATCGGCGGTGTAGATCGTCTGGACGATCGGATTGTCGGCACGGGCTGTCGTCGGCGCCGCCGTCAGCACGCACAGCAGCGCCAACGGCCCGGCCAGCCAGCGCATCCTCATCATGAGGTGCTACCCCGCGTCCACCGTTGGTTCGCCGCCGCGGTGCAGGTCCAGAGCAGCACCGCGGTGCCGTTGGCGGTGAGGTTGCGGTCGACGTCGAGGCACAACCGGGACGCTTCGCCGCGTAGGGTTCCGTCGGAGCCGAAGCTCCAGCGCTGGTTGGCGCCGCCGTTGCAGTCCCAGAGCTGCGTCTTCGCGCCGGCCGTGGCGCCGAGTGGCGCGTCGAGGCACTTGCCGAAGGCCTGGACGGTCTGGCCGCTGACGGTCCAGCGTTGGTTCGCGCCGCCGTTGCAGGCCCAGATGACCGGCTGGGTGCCGTTGGCCGCGTTGCTCTGTGGCACGTCGAGACACTTTCCGGAGGCCCCGCTGACGAGCGTTCCCGCGCTCGGTGGCGGTGCGCTGCCGCCACCGGAGACGCGGTAGACGGCGGTGCCGTGTGCGGGCACCGTCGCGGTGATCGCCCCGGTGGTGTCGCTGGTCGCGTTCGTCCAGGCATCCCGCAGGGTGAACGACGAGCCGGTCTTGCCGATGGCAGCCGCGGTGGTGGAGATGGTGCTGGTCGACCCGCTCTGGTTGAACAGGGCGACGGCGACGGCGACGTCGTCGTTGGCCAGCCGTTTGGCCAACACGCGGCGGGTGCTGTCGCCGGAGACCTGGTTGGCCTGGAGCGCCAGCGAGTCCTGGTTGATGGCGATCAGATTCTGGTTCTTCAGGATGGCCTGCGTCGCCGAGGTCATCGAGCGCACGTCGTTGCCCGCGATCAGCGGCGCCGCCAGCATGGCCCACAGGGCGAAGTGACTACGCATCTCGGTGTCCGACATGCCGCCGCGGCCGACCTCGAGCATGTCGGGGTCGTTGAAGCCGCCCGGACGCGCATACGCCGCCAACGGAACGGTGACGTTGACGATGTTCTGGATGCCCATGGGATAGCCGTTGGTCTGCCCGGTGTCCCAGGCGTTGGTGATGTCCTCGGTGGTGCGCCAGAGGTTGGCGACGTCGCTCCAGTCGCGCAACGGTCCCGTCTTGGCGTGGATGCTGTTGGGGTTGATGCTGTAGACGATCGGCCGCCCGGTCGCGGCGAGCGCGTCGCGCATCCGGGCGAACGTCGTCACCTGGTCGTTGATGCTCCCGTTGGGCGAGCACCAGTCGTATTTCAGGTAGTCGACGCCCCAGGCCGCGAACTGGCGCGCGTCCTGCGCCTCGTGCCCCTGGCTGCCGGTCGCACCGGGATAGCCGCCGAAGTATTGCGCGCAGGTGCGGTCGACGGGCACCTGGTAGAGCCCGAACTTCAGGTTTCTGGCGTGCAGATAGTCGCCGAGGGCGCGCATCCCGCTCGGGAACCGGGTCGGGTCGCCCTGGAGGTTGCCGGCCGAGTCCCGGTTGGGGTTGAACCAGCAGTCGTCGACCACCACGTGCTGGTATCCCAGGTCGCGCATCCCGGTGCTGACCAGCGCGTCGGCCATCTGCCGGATCAGCGTTTCGTTGATATTGCAGCCGAAGGTGTTCCAGCTGTTCCACCCCATGGGTGGGACGCGGGCGACACCGTTGTCGAGAGCCTGCGCGGCCGGCGCGATAGAGATGATCCCGCCGGCGACGAGCAGCAGTCCGGTCGCCGCCCGGGTTAACCACGACGCGTGCCTCATCTGAGGTGACTCCTTCGATGACCTGGACCTCGCCCGGACCAGTGATGTGAACGCTCACATCGAGGTGCGACGATTATTGCCACAGGGTTTCAAAGGTTTCAAGAGCAGTCCGAAAACTTTTTCGGCGGTCGTCCATCGCGGAGAAAGATCGGCACAGGCTTTCTGTTATACGGTGAACGGCTCGCTGGTCGCCGCACGGAAAGGCCGCCGGTGCGAACGCGACGCATTGCGTTCATGAGAACTGGTGTGGCAGCATCGAGGTCGCGGGATGTGAGCGTTCTCAACAGGCCGGGCAAGCCAGCTAGCGCTGCAAGCGCGAGGGTTCCGGGCCGCTGCGCCGCACCAGCCAGGCGTCGGTGATGTGGGTGAACATCGCTTCGGCCGCGCCGGCCGGGTCATGCGCGGCGATCCGTTCATAGATCCGTCGATGGCCCGCGTTGGAAGCGACACACAGCGCGCGTTCGGTGCGCCCCAAATAGGCAGCGGTCCGGATGACCTGGCTCTGCAGGGAGCGCACGACGGCACGGGCCACGCGGTTGCCGGATGCTCGCATGATCGTGTCGTGGAACTCGCGGTCGTGTTCCTCGTAGGTCACGTGGTCGCCCACGAGCTCGTCCATGCGGTCGACCTGCGCCCGCAGCCGATCGAGCGTCTCCTCGTCAACCTGGCGTGCGGCGACGTTGGCCATGTCTGACTCGAGGACGCGACGGGTGACCACCACATCGTCGAGGATCGCCAGGCTCTCGTCTTCGGCGATCGTGGCGCCGAGCACGAGCTCGTCGAGCATGTCCCACTCCGAGGGGGCCGTGACGATCGTGCCGGTGCCCTGACGGACCTGCACCAGGCCTTTCTCCTGAAGGATCTTGACCGCTTCACGGACGACCGTCCGGCTCACCGCGAACGTCTCGCAGAGCGCCGGCTCCGGCGGCAGCGGCGTGCCCGGCTGATGAACGCCACGGACGATCCGTTCCACCAGCTCCGCGGTGATCGCCTTCGCGAGGTTGGTCGACCGTCGCGCCCAGGCCGGGGGCGCGACAGCCGCCGCGCTCAGGTGACTCGATGCCGTCATCTTTCCCTCCGGCCGCCCGTGGCGGGCTCTTGGCCCGATCCGGAGAGTATACGGCACTGTGTTGACGTCTAACGTCATACGAGTTACGTTCTCGGCACTTTGAGGCGACGGCCCCTCCCCCGCACCGTTGGAGAGTGAGCAGCGATGAAGCAGCGAGCACTTTGGTCTGCGGTCCTGATAGCGGCGTTGGCGATGTCCGGGTGCGGTAGCGCCTCCGGACCCAAGGAGAAGGACAACGGCTCGAGCAGCACCAAGCTCGTCGTCTGGGATTGGAAGTCGGGCGACGCCACCGCGGCGTCCTATGTGCAGAAGGCGAAGGCCGACTTCGCGAAGAAACACCCGGACACCACGGTCGAGTTCGTGGCGCAGCCGTTCGACCAGTACTACACGTTGCTGGGCGCGGCGATCCAGTCCGGCAAAGGTCCCGACGTGATGCTCTTCAACGGTGGCGGGCAGATCCGCGACCGCGTCGACTCGCTCGTGGCCCTCGACGAGTTCGTCGGCGAAGACCGGCAGCGACTGGCCGGCTGGGACGCCTTCAGCAAAGACGGCAAGACCTATGCGGCACCGGTGACCCTCCAGGGACACCCGATCTACTACAACAAGGCGCTCTACACGAAGGCCGGGCTCAACCCCGACAACCCGCCCACGACCTGGGCGGACTTCCTCGCCAATTGCGCGGCCATCGCCAAGGTCGGCGCGAAATGCTTCGCGCAGGGCAACAAGGAAGGCATCGCCATCCAGTTCTTCATGTCGGGCCTGGGCTCCGGGATCCTGACACCCCAGGAGTACGACGACTGGATCGCCGGCAAGCGCAACTGGCAGTCACCCAACGTCAAACGCCTCTTCGAGCTGTGGAAAGAGGTCAACGACGCCGGCCTCAACACCGACGGGGCCAACTCGACCGCGATGTTCAACGACGCCTTCGGGATGTTCGAGGCGGGCAAGGCCGCTCACATGATCGGCCTGATGTCCGACATCGGGCACTGGAAAGACTTCAACGAGTTCCTGAAGCCGGAGAACGTCGGCGTCATGATCGCACCCGTCGTCACCACCGGTGCCACGCCGAGCCTTCCCTACGACGGTGGCATCGGTTACGGGGTCGCCAAGTGGACGAAGGACCCGAAGCTCGCCGCCGACCTCGTGCGGTCCCTCACCTCAACCGACGCCCTGGCCGCCTTCTACGCCGATGCCGGCGCGATCGCCTCCGACACCACGATCGACGTGTCCAAGGCCGGCGCGGCGGTCTCGACGATCGTCGCCGACCTGAAGTCCGGAAAGCCGGCCCTGCACGTCGCGCTGTCCTCGAAGACCATCGACCTGATGGGACGGTTGTCCCAGCAGTTGCTCAGTGGCTCCGTCACGGTCGACAACGCCCTCAAGCAGTTGGCCGCCTCCGACAAGCCGGCCTGAGGTCATGTCGAACACCATCTCGCGACCGTCGGTCCGTCGGGCTGCGGCCGGGCGGGCCGGCGCCGGTCTGCGGGGCGAACGGCTGGCACCCTATGTCCTGGTCGCGCCGGCGATCCTGGTCATCGTCGGCCTCCGGCTGTGGCCGCTGCTGCTGGGCGTCAACTTCTCGTTCACCGGTGACGGCGAGCGCGACGGGGCATCGGTCGGTCTCGACAACTACGCCGACCTCTTTCGCGACCCCCTGTTCCAGACGGCACTGCGCAACGTCGGCCTGCTGGTGCTGCTCCTGCCGATCGCCGTGGCCATCCCCGGACTGCTCGCGACGTTCATCTACCTACGGGTGCCCGGCCACCGGTTCTTCCGCAGCGTCTATTTCTTCCCGGCCGTGCTGTCGCCGGTCATCGTCGGCGCGATCTTCAACCTCCTGCTCGCTTTCGACGGCCCGGTCAACGCCGTCCTGGGCTCGGTCGGCCTCGGGCCGATCGACTGGCTCGGTGACCCGCACGTGGCGATGTTCGCCGTTGTCGGCGTGCACGTCTGGGCGACGTTCGGGATGGCGCTGGTGGTGTTCCTCGCCGGCTTCGCCACTTTGGACGGTGCGCTGCTGGACGCGGCCCGGGTCGACGGCGCGTCGCTACCCCAGACCATTTGGCACGTGATCATCCCGGGCCTCTCGCGGACCATCCAGTTCGTCTTCGTCACCACGATGATCGGGATGCTGACGTCGATGTTCGGCCTGCTCTACGTGATGACCAGCGGTGGACCGGAGGGGTCGACCTATCTCCCCGAGTACTACATCTGGATCCAGCAGGGACAGATGAACCGACCGGCGCTGGCGTCGGCGGCCTCCACCGTGCTCTTCGTGATCATGCTGGTCGTCGGCCTGCTGCAACTCAGCCTGCTCCGCCGTGCCGTGAAGGAGTCCTGATGTCGGGCAACCGCGGGGGCCGCTGGCTGGCCGCCCTGCCGATGGGCATCCTCGCCGTCGCGACGATCTATCCGTTGCTGTTCACCGCCAACGTGGCGATGAAGACCCGGCGTGAATATGTGCTCGACCGGTTCTCCGTCGCCGGCGCCGTACGTTTGGACAACATCACCAGCGCCTGGACCAGCGTGGGCATGGGGCGCTACTTCCTGAACTCCGTCGTGGTGGTCACCGCGGCGGTCGTGCTGCTCCTGCTGCTGGGCTCCATGGCCGGCTTCGCGCTGAGCCAGAGCAGGTTCCGCGGCTCGTCCGTGCTGTTCCTGGGCTGCCTCGCGGCACTGTTCATCCCCTTCCAGGTGATCATGGTCCCGCTGGCCCGGGTCATGGCGGACACCGGCCTGATCGACACGTACCCCGGGCTCGTCCTCGCCTACGTCGCCCAGTTCCTGCCGTTCACGGTCTTCCTGATGACCAGCTACTACCGGACGGTCGCACCCGAGATCATCGACGCGGCCCGGATCGACGGCAACAGCCTCTACGGCGTCTACCGGCGGATCATGCTCCCGATCGGCGCTCCGGCCCTGCTGTCGGTGGGCATCCTGAACGCCCTGTTCTGCTGGAACGACGTGCTCATCGCCTTGCTGATGATGCCGTCGGCCGAGCACCGCACCCTGATGGTCGGTGTCACCGCCCTGCGTGGGCAGTACTCGGCCAACATTCCCACCTTCGCCGCCGGCGTGCTGATCGCGGCGGCCCCCGTCCTGCTGCTCTACCTGTTCCTCCAGCGCCAGATCGCCGACGGTGTCACCGCCGGCGCCACGAAAGGCTGACATGCGCATCACCGGCTATCGCACGCTGACGACGGTCCACGAGTGGGGTCGACCCGTCGGTGACGCCAACGGCGTCTTCGCCGACGGCGTTGTCCCAGTGCCGATCATCATGGTCGACACCGACGAAGGGATCACCGGCATCGGGCTCGGTCCCCACTCCCACATCGAATCCGTCTTCGCGGCGATCGAGGGTGAGGACCCGCGCGGCGTCACGGCACTCTACGACCGGATGCTCCGGCAGACCTTCAAGGCCGGCCATGCCGGGCCCGTGTTCGGCACCATCGGCGCTCTCGACACCGCGCTGTGGGACATCAAGGCCCGCGCCGCCGGTGAGCCACTCTGGCGCCTGCTCGGTGGCCGGGACCGCGCCGTTCCGGCGTACGCCTCCGGTCTGGATATCGGCCTGACCGACGAAGAACTGGTCGCCGCCTACGCCGCCTACGCCAAGCGCGGATTGCGCGCCGCGAAGCTCAAGGGCGGCCTCGACGTCGAGCGCGACCTGCGGCGCCTGATGCTGGTGCGCGAGGTCCTCACCGACGCCGCACACGGGCTGCGGCCCAGCCTCATGCTCGACGCCAACGAGTGCTGGACCCGCAAGCAGGCCGTGCGCCACGTCCGCGAGCTCGAGCGCACCGTCGACCTCACCTGGGTCGAGGAGCCCGTGCGGCGCTGGGACGCCGCGGGCCTCGCCGCCGTCAGCCGCGGCGTGGCCGCGTCGGTCGCCACCGGCGAGAACCTCACCGGCCTCGAACAGTTCCGCCCGTTGATCGCCGCCGGGGCTGTCGACATCGTCCAGACCGCCGCCGTCTGGGGCATCACGCACTTCCTGCGGGTCTCCGCATTGGCGCACGCCCACGATCTGCCGGTCAGCCCGATCGGCACCACTCCCCTGGGGCTGCTGCACGCGGCGACGTCGGTGCCCAACCACATCGCCAGCGAGTTGCAGGACCTGCACCCGCCGGTAGGGGTGTCCCTCGACCTGTCCGTCGAAGACGGCGCGTTCGTCCTCGGCGACTCACCCGGCCTCGGCGTGGCCATCGACGAGGCCGCCATCGCCGCGGCGGCCCGGCAGCCACACGTCACCGGCGGCGACGGGCCGAACGTGCGTCCGGAGCGCGCCGGCCAGCGGCTGCTGGCGCCCGCACCGTCCGACAGCGAGGCGGGTCGATGAAGGCGGTGGTCTACCGGGCCGCACGCCGGCTCGGCGTCGAGGAGATCGACGGCCGGCGACCCGGGCCGGCAGAGGTGCGCATCGCGGTCGCCTACACCGCCATCCGGCTGGTCGCCTCGGGCGCCGAGCGGCTGATCACCCAGGTCGACGCGGACGGAGGAGGATCCCCTTGCAGCGCTACGGCATGGTGACGCGGTTGCGGCCCGACCGACGCGAGGAATATCTGCGATTGCACGCCGCGGTGTGGCCGGCCGTCGAAGAGACGCTCGTCGCCGCGAACATCCGCAACTTCACCATCTTCCTGCACGACGACCTGCTCTTCGGCTACTACGAGTATGTCGGCGAGGACCACGCCGCCGACCAGGCCCGCATCGCCGAGGACCCCGAAACGCAGCGCTGGTGGACTCTGACCGACCCCTGCCAGGAGCCGCCGCACGACGCCCCTGCGGGTTCGCGATGGGCGCCGATGACCGAGGTCTGGCACCTCACCGGGTAGGACGAGCCCCTCAGCGCGCGCACGCCGACCTCGGGCAACGCGGCCCGCGACCGGCGTCCCGTCCCCAGGTAACAGGAGGTCCCATGTTCGGATCCTCACCCACCGCCGCTCGCCGGCTGGCGTCGGCCGCGATGGCCACCGGCCTGGCCGCCGCGGCGGTCGTCCTGCTCGCGCCGGCCACCCCCGCCCTGGCCGCCACCACCACCCTCTATGCCGCGCCCTCGGGCGGTGACACGAGCTGCTCCGCCGCGCAACCGTGCTCGCTGTCGGCCGCACAGACCCGGGTGCGCTCACTGGTCGCCTCGATGACCGGCGATATCGTGGTGCAGCTCGCCGGCGGCGTCTACCGGCTCAGCACACCGCTGCGCTTCACGGCCGCTGACTCCGGCACCAACGGCTACACCGTGCTGTGGCAGGCCGCACCGTCTGCGCAACCGGTGATCAGCGGCGCGCGAGCGGTCACCGGTTGGACGCTCGCCGACTCCGGGAAGAACATCTGGCGCGCCAACGTCGGTGCCGGGCTCGACAGCCGGCAGCTCTACGTCAACGGCGCCCTGGCCACCCGAGCCCGCACCCAGGTCAACCGGGCCGACTTCACCGCGTCGAGCACGGGACTCAGCTTCACCAACAGCGGGCTCGGCTATCTCAACAACCTGGCCAACAAGAGCCGGGTGCAGCTCGAGGCCGTCAATTCCTTCACGGACCGCTACGTGTCGGTGTCGAGCATCGGCGGCAACGTCATCACGATGCAGCAACCGGGGTGGAGCAACAACAATTTCGGGTACGACACCTTCACCAGCCCG
Organism: Asanoa ferruginea; assembly: GCF_003387075.1. Taxonomy (NCBI): domain Bacteria; kingdom Bacillati; phylum Actinomycetota; class Actinomycetes; order Micromonosporales; family Micromonosporaceae; genus Asanoa; species Asanoa ferruginea. Next base: position 5,465,103 of record NZ_QUMQ01000001.1, on the reverse strand, counting down.
CACCGGGCCGGGCCGCTCTATCTCGCCAACGCGTATGAGTTCCTCGACGCGCCGGGAGAGTGGTATCTCGACCCGGGCACGGGCGCGCTGTCCTACATCCCGCTCTCCGGGCAGAGCATGAGCAGCGTCGCCGTCGAGTTGCCGACCCTCCAGTCATTGCTCAGTGTCGGCGGCAGCTACGACGCTCCCGCGCACCACCTCACCTTCAGCGGGATCGTCTTCACCGGCACGAGCTGGCTGGGGGCCAGCAGCAACCAGGGCTATGTGGACCAGCAGACCGGCGCCTACATCGCCGGGAACTGGAGCTGGCCGAGCTTCACCTCGTGCCACAACGGATGCGCACAGTTCGAGGCGACCCGGCCCAACTGGCAGCAGATGCCGGCCGCGGTGCAGGTCTCGGCGGCCAACAACGTCACCTTCAGCGACTCGCAGTTCGTCAACCTCGGTCAGACCGCCATCGGCATCGGCAACGACGCCAACGCGCACACCAGCGGCGTCGGCCTGGGCACCAACAACATCACCGTCACCAGGTCGGAGATCGCGCGCAACGCGGCCGGTGGCATCGTCGTCGGCGGCGTCCGCGCTGACGCGCACCATCCCAGCGACCAGCGGATGACCAACCGAGACGTCACCATCAGCAACAACCGGCTGCACGACCTCGGAATCGACTATCGCGGCATCGTGTCGGTCCTCACGACCTACGTCAACACGGCCACCGTTTCGCACAACGAGGTCTACAACATGCCGTACACCGGAATGTCCATCGGTTATGGCTGGGGCTCCAACGACGCGGGTGGCAGCAACCATTACGCCGACCGGGGCCTCTACAACTACCAACCGCGCTACAGCACCGCGACGACGGCCGCCAACAACCGGGTCACCGGCAACTACGTGCACGACGTCATGCAGCAGATGAACGACGGCGGCTGCATCTACACCCTGTCCGCCAATCCTGGTGGGCTGATCAGCGACAACTACTGCCTGCGGACCAACGGCTACTTCGGTATCTACTTCGACGAAGGTTCCCGCTACTACACCGCACGCACCAACGTGCTTTCCTCGACGGGGACCTGGGCCACCGCCAACTACTTCTTCGCCGAGAACATGGGCAACTTCACGCTGACCAACAACTGGTCGACCAACGGCAGCACCAACGTCACCAACGGCGACCGCGGCAATGTCGTCTTCGGCAATGTCACCGTCTCCAACGGCAACTGGCCGTCGGGCGCCCAGGCCGTGATGACCGCCGCCGGGCCACAAAGCTCGAGCAACCCGCAGAGCGTCATGCTCGTGGGAGGTGCGTCCGGACGCTGCATCGACCTGCCCGGCGCCGCCACCGCCAACGGCACCCAGGCGCAGCTCTGGGACTGCAACGGTGGCACCAACCAACGATGGACCTACACCACAGGCAAACAACTGATGGTGTACGGCAACAAGTGCCTCGACGCCGCCAACCAGGGGACCGTCAACGGCACGCTGGCGATCATCTGGGACTGCAACGGCCAGACCAACCAGCAATGGAACCGCAACACCAACGGCACCATCACCAGCGCACTGTCCGGGCTCTGCCTCGATGCCAGCGGCAACGGCACCGCCAACGGCACCAAGATCCACCTCTGGTCCTGCCACGGCGGCACGAACCAGCAATGGACCTCGCGTAGCTGAGCGAAAGAGGGAACCGGCTCGGGCGGGCAGCCCGAGCCGGTTCGGCACGACCTTTCTGTTATGACGCGCGTCCGTCGATGGTCGGGGCGCACAGGGATTGCCGATGCCGAAATCGTCGTGACACCATCGGTTACACGGCAGCGCCGGGCAGGGCACAAGGCGGATATCGTCACCCCGAAATCAGGCCTTCGGTCCCGGCGCTCCGGTGCCGCATCGCGCGCGGAGCCATTCCTCACCGCCTTACGACGGAACCGGAGAATGGCATGTCCCGGAGACAAATCAGATCGTTGCTTGCCGTGTCCGCCGCGGCAGCCCTTGCCGTGGGCCTGGTGATCGGTGGCGGTTCCGCCGCCAACGCCGGCACCACCCTCGGCGCATCCGCGGCCGAGAAGGGCCGCTACTTCGGCGCCGCGATCAGCGCCGGCAAGCTCGGCGACAACACCTACGCGACGATCCTCAACCGCGAGTTCAACAGCGTCACGCCCGAAAACGAGATGAAGTGGGACGCCACCGAGCCGCAGCAGGGCAACTTCAGCTTTGGCAACGCCGACCGGATCGTCAACCACGCCCGCTCCCACGGCATGCTCGTGCGCGGCCACACCCTGCTCTGGCACTCGCAGCAGCCGGGCTGGGCGCAGAACCTGTCGGGCAGCGCGCTGCGCAACGCGATGAACAACCACGTCACCCAGGTCGCCACCTACTATCGCGGCAAAATCCACACCTGGGACGTGGTCAACGAGGCATTCGCCGACGGCGGCAGCGGCGGCCGCCGCGACTCCAACCTGCAACGCACCGGCAACGACTGGATCGAGGTCGCCTTCCGGCTCGCGCGCAGCGCCGACCCGAACGCCAAGCTCTGCTACAACGACTACAACACTGACGGCATCAACGCGAAGTCGACCGGCATCTACAACATGGTCCGCGACTTCAAGAGCCGCGGCGTGCCCATCGACTGCGTCGGCTTCCAGTCGCACCTGACCAACTCGGCGCCCAGCGACTATCAGGCCAACCTGCAACGCTTCGCCGACCTCGGCGTCGACGTGCAGATCACCGAGCTGGACATCTCCGGATCCAGCCAGGCCAACGCCTACGCGGCGGTCACCCGGGCCTGCATGGCGGTGTCCCGCTGCAACGGCATCACGGTGTGGGGCATCCGCGACAGCGACTCGTGGCGCACCGGCCAGAACCCGCTGCTCTTCGACGGCAGCGGCAACAAGAAGGCGGCGTACGACGCGGTGCTCAACGCGCTGAACGCCGGGACCGGCACCGGCACTCCTCCCCCGTCGACGCCGCCACCCAGCGGCAGCGGCGGCTGCACGGCCGCGGTCTCGTTGAACCAGTGGAACGGCGGGTTCGTCGCCACGGTCCGGATAACCGCCGGGTCCTCGTCGATCAACGGGTGGCGGGTGACGACGACGCTGCCGTCCGGCGCGACGGTCACCGGCTCGTGGAACGCGAACCGCACTGGCACATCCGGGTCCGTCGGATGGACCAATGTCGACTACAACGGCGCGATCGCCGCCGGGCAGTCGACCGAGTTCGGTTTCCAGGCCACCGGCACGGGAAGCGGCATCGTCGCCGGCTGCACGCCGGCCTGAGCGGCGAGCGACCAGGCTGGCGGACGGGGGCGCCCGTCCGCCAGCCTCCCCCGTCGCGGTCAGCCTCGGGTCGCCCGGCGCTCGTATGCACCGGCGAGGATGAGATAGCTGCTCGCCGTCCAGGTGTAGGCGCGGTCGCGCAGGCCGACCCCGGTCTCGGCGTCGAAGTTCTCGGCGAAGCCGGACTTCTCGCACAGGGCCCGGAACCGGAGGCTGATCTCGTCGGCGAGCGCGACGTTGCCCGCCCGGCGCAGGCCATCTTCGATCAGCACGGTGGAGGGCGCCCAGATCGGTCCGCGCCAGTAGCCGTCAGCGGCGTAGTGAGCGGAGTCGACCGGCTCCGTCGCCAGGCCGTGGGTGGTCAGGTGGGTCTCGATGCCGCGCGCCAGGGCGGTCCCGACGTCGCCCGGCAGGTCGGGGCCGAGCACGACGGGCATGAGGTCGAGCAGGCTGGTGCTGGCGCGGCGCCGGCCGGTCAGGGCACTGCGGGCCGCGAACCGTTCACCGTTCCAGAGCTGTTCGAGCATGGCGGCGTGGATCCGGTCGGCGGTCTCGGTCCATCGCTGCGGCGGCTCGCCGAGCTCGACCGCGAGGCCGGCCAGGCAACGTAGCTGCATGACCAGGAACGCGGCGAGGTCCGCCGTCTCGATGACGCGGTCGCCGTCGAAGGTCGTCGCGTTGTCCCAGCCGCTGTCGTTGCCGTGCTGATAGTGGGCGAGGTCGTGGCCGGGCACCCGGCGACTGTCCAGCCAGAACCCGGTCCAGCGGGCGAGCCGTCGATAGGTCTCGGCGAGCTCCGCGCGTTCGACCGGCCGGGGCAGGCCGCGGCGCAGGTGCCGCAACGCCCAGCCGTGGATCGGCGGCTTGACGTAGTTGTAGAGCACCTCGGAGTGGGTCACCGAGTCGGGCAACGCTCCCGCCTCGTCCTGGTGGTCGAAGGGAAGCTGGAACTGGTGCCAGGCCAGGTCCGGCTGACCGGGAGCCAGGGCGATGGCGTTGAAGCAGTGATCCCAGCTCCAGACCTTGTTCATCCAGTGCTTTGACATCAGCACGGCCGGCCGGGCGAGGAAGCCCGCCGGGTCGACGGTGGCCGACCAGAGCACGTAGGCCGCCAGCTCCGCGGCGGGTGTCCGCGCGCTGCGCCAGGGGGCGACCGCGTCGACGAAGGCGTGGAAATCGGCGGCGTTGGTCCGGCACAGCTGCTCGAAGGTGGCCTCGCTGGCGTAGGGACGCCGGGCGGTGGCGTACTCCTCGATCGCGATTTCCCAGGCCTGGCCGGCTGCGAGGGTCAGGGCCCGGTCCGCGGATCCGAGCGCCTGCGCACCGTCGACGCCGAGGTCGCCGGCGAGCACGGTGAGCCGGTAGCGACGCCCGGTCTCGTACGACGTCAACACGTGCGAGCCGTCGACGGGATCGCGGTAGAGGTAGGTGCCGCTGAACGGGGTGAGCGAACGGCTGGCGGCCGAGATCCGCATGCCGAGCCGCATTCCGCGCAGCCGGACGGCGCTCGGGCCGTCGTAGGTCAGCTCGATCCGGCCATCCCCGCTGCTCCAGGTCAGCAGGGTGGCGGTGGCCCGCACGGTCGCGGCGGTGGTCGGCGCGAACCGAAGGATCGGATGGAGGCCCGTCTGGTGTGAGACCAGGTGCAGGTCGTCGTCGTAGGTGTTCTCGGCTACCACCGGGGAGATGTTGAGCCAGGATCCGCGGTAGCTGAACGGGATGTCCTGGACGGAGAACGCCGGACCGGTTGGGGCGACGGTCATGGGTGGCAGCTGCCTTTCGTGGTGCTCGTCGGGTCAGTCTTTGACGGCGCCCGCTGTCACACCGGCGGCGACGTAGCGCTGGGCCAGGATGAGCAGGACGGTGGCGGGGATGGACGCGACGACCGCGGTGGCCATGATGGCGTTCCATTGCTGGTTGTTGTTGCCGATGTAGTGGTAGATCCCGAGGGTGATCGGTTGGTGGTCACCTCCGCCATCCAGAGTGGACGCGAAGACGAAGTCCGACCACGACCACAGGAACGCGAACAGCGAGACCGTGACCAGCGCGTTGCGGCTGACCGGCAGCACGACCGACCAGAAGGTCCGCAGGGCACCGGCCCCGTCGACGACGGCGGCCTGGGTCAACTCCCGCGGGATCCCGGACATGAAGGCCGCGAAGATGAGCACACCGAAGGGCACGGCCAAGGTGGAGTCGGCCAGGATCAGCCCGGCCACCGAGTTGAGCACACCCAGGTTGAGATAGATGGCGTAGAAGCCCATCGCCATGATGATTCCCGGGATCATCTGGGCGATCAGCAGCACGAAGCTGAGCGCGCCGCCGCCCGGTGGTCGCAGCTTGGCCAGCGCGTAGCCGGCGGGCGCGGCCAGCGCCAGGGTGAGCGCGACGGTGCCGAGACCGACCAGGAAGCTGACCCCGAGGTAGGGCAGTTGCTGGTGGAGCACGGCCCGGTAGCCCTCGAGCGTGCCGCCGATCGGGATCAGGTGCGGCGGGTCGGCCCGCATGTCCTGGTCACGGGTGAACGAGACGTTGATCATCCAATAGACGGGGAAGAGCATCAGCGCGGTCAGTGCCACGCCCACGGCGGTCTTCCACCGCCGGTGCAGCCGGTGGGCGGTCATGACAGGTGCTGCCTCCGCTGGACGCGAATGTAGATCAGGCCGGCGACCAGCGCCATGCCGATGAGCAGGTTGCCGACCGCCGCACCCGGGCCGAAGGCCGGCAGCATGTTGCCGAACCCGAGCCGGTAGGACCAGGTGGCGAAAGTGGTCGAGGAGTCGGTCGGCCCGCCCTTCGTCATGATCCAGACGATGTCGAAGACCTTCAGGGTGTAGATCAGGCCGAGCAACAGGGTGATCGCGGAGACCGGTCGCAGCAGGGGAAGCGTGATGCGCCGGAACCGCTGCCAGCCGGTGGCGCCGTCGAGGGCGGCCGCCTCGTAGACGTCGGGCGGGATCGATTTGAGTCCACTGTAGAGAACCACGAGGTTGAACGGGATCCCGATCCAGACGTTGGCGATGACCACCGACACCAGCGACCATTGCGGCGAGGTGAGCCAGTTGACCGGGCTCACACCGAGCGCGCCGAGCCCGGCGTTGACGACACCGGCGTCGCTGTTGAGCATCCATGACCACGTCGACGCGGAGACGATCAGCGGCAGCAGCCACGGGATGAGGAAGAGCGCCCGCAGGGTGCGGGAGAGCGGGAAATGCTGGTGGAAGAACACCGCCAGCGCCATCCCGATGGTGAACTGGAACGCCAGCGACCCGGCGGTGAAGACGACGGTGTGCAGGAGCGCCGGCCCGAACGTCGGATCGGACAGGACCTTCGCGTAGTTGCCCAGGCCCGCGAACGGCGCACCGCCCTGCACGAACGAGCGGACCGTGTATTCGCGCAGGCTCAGCTCGATGTTGCGGTAGACCGGGTAGGCGTAGAACGCCAGCAGGTAGAGCGCGACCGGTGCCAGGAAGAGCCAGCCGGCCCAGCGGGTGCCGTGGCGCCCGGCCGGCTTCCGCGGTGCCGGTGGGAGGGCTTTGGTCGCCCTTCCACCGGCGTCGCGCGCCACCTGTCGCAAGGACGTGGTTGCGTTGTCCATCAGTCGTCGCGTTACTTCGTGCCCGCCGCGGTGTGCGCGGCCGACAACGCCTCCTGCGGCGTCTTCGCACCGCTGAGTGCGGCCTGCACCGCGGTCCACATCGGCTCGGAGATCCTGGGATACCTGGTGCCGAGGTTGTCGCCGGTGCGGCCCTTGGCCGCCTTCACCGCGTCGACCCACACGGCCAGCTTGGGATTGGCCTCGACCTGCTTCGCCTGCACCGCCGCGACCGGCGCGATGTAGGACAGGGTCGTGTCGGTGGCCAGCAGTTTGTCGCCGCTGGTCAGGCAGGCGACCAGCTTCTGCGAGGTGGCATACCGGCCGGTGTCGCTCTGTACCGGGATCGAGACGAACTCGCCGCCGGTGGGCGCCGGTGCCGTGCCGCCCGAGCTGCCGGGGATCGGGATGATGCCGTAGTCGAAGCCGAGCTTCTCCGCGTTGGCCAGTTGCCAGGTGCCGTTCTCGCCGAACGCGTAGTCGCCGCTGGCGAACTCCTGCCAGCTCGTGGTCTGGGTGTTGTTGATGACCGAGTTGGGCGCGTAGCCCTGCTTGAGCCAGTCGGTCCACAGCGACAGCGCCGCCACCGCCGGCGCGGAGTCCAGCGCGGTCAGTTGCGCGCCGGAGCCCCAGAACCACGGCAGGAACTGGAAGCTGCCTTCCTCGGTGCCGATCGCGGAGAAGGTGATGCCCTTCTTGCCGGCCGCCTTGACTTTGGCCAGGGCGGCGGTGAGCGAGGGCCAGTCCTTGACGGTGGCGAGGTCGACCCCGGCACCGGTGAGCAGAGCCTTGTTGTAGTAGAGCGCCAGCGTGTTGGCGCCGATCGGGACGCCGAAGGTCTTGCCACCGGTCTGGCCGGCGCCCAGCAGGTTCGGCTCCATCGACGAGGTGTCCAGCTTGGTGTCCTCGGTCGTGGTCAGTGCGCCGGCCTCGGCCAGGGTCGAGATCACCGGGTTGTCGACGACGAGAACGTCGGGAGAGTTGTCCTGTTGCGCCGCCAGCAGCGCCTTGTTGGTCAGGTCGGTGGTGTCGTAGCCGGTGCGCTCGACGGTGACGCCGGCGCTGGTGCCGCAGTCCTTGAGCAGCTTGACCCAGTCGGAGTCGTCGGCGAACTGCGGGTACGGATCCCAGATGGCGTAGCTGCCGCCACCCTCGCTGGGCTTCTCCTCATCGGACGAACAGGCCGTCAACATGGCGGCGAGGGCGACCGCGACCACGGCGGCGCTGCCCGCGCGCCGCCGGAAGGTGGATGTCTGCACTGTGCCTCACTCTTGAGTCGATCTTCGGGGAATGGGTCCGACCAAGCTTGAGCGAACCGATTCGGCGAATCGGTTCGCATGAAGATAGGACGCCGCGATGCGCCGGTCAAGAAGCGCTCGCTTCGCGAATCGGCCAGACATTGACAGTCGTGATGGAGTGGTCCTACGCTGCGCGGCGAATCGGTTCGCTCGCACCTTCCCCGTCCTCGAAGGAGTTGCCAGTGAGATCCCTGTTCAGGACCAGGCACCGCCGCACCCGGCTGGTCGCCCGGATCGCCGTCGGGCTGCTCGTGGCCGGCGCCGCGGTCGCCGGCGGACCCTCTCCCGCTCGCGCGGCCGACGAGTCGATCAGCGTCAACTTCGCCAGCGCCGGCAGCGCCCCGAGCTACCGGGCGTCCGGCTGGATCTACGGCATGACCGAGAACGCCTCGGGACCCGCCGACCACTTCTACCGCGACGTGAAGTTCCGCTACATGCGGGCCGGCGGTGCGCAGCTCGGCTCACCGGGCGGCTGGGTCAGCGGCGGCTACGAGCGCCGGTGGAACGCCACCGTGGCGCAGGCCCGCCGGACGATCGCGCTGGGCGGGCAGTTCATCCTGCTCCCCCACGACCTCTGGGGCGCCGACGGATATCCGATCTCCCGGTTTCCGGGCGACAACGGTGACTGGACCGACTACGACAACTTCCTGACCCGCGTCATCAACGACGTCCGGGCCGCCGGCATCGCCGTGCAGTGGGACATCTGGAACGAGCCGAACATCACGCTCTTCTGGAACCGCCCGCAGTCGCAGTATTTCGAGCTCTGGCGGCGCAGCTACGCGCGCATCCGCGCGGCGTTTCCGAACCACCTGATCGTCGGTCCGAGCTGTGCCTGTGTGCCGTCGACGACGCACGCGTTCTGGAACCAGTATCTCGACTACGTGCGCGCGAACAACGTCGTGCCGGACATCATCAGCTGGCACTCCCTGCCCGGCGACCCGGTCTCCAACGTGGCCGCCGCCAACGCCACCCTCGACCCGCGCGGCATCCCACACCCAAGGCCATACCAGATCAATGAGTACGGTGCTTCGGACGAACAGAACCCCGCCGACGGCGCCTGGTATATCGCCCGGCTGGAGCGGGCCGGGGCCGACGGACTGCGGGCCAACTGGGCCGGCGGCAACAACCTGCACGACTTCATCGGAAACCTGCTGCTGCGCAACAGCGTGGGCCAGAACGTGCCCAAGGGCGAGTGGTGGGCCTACCGCTACTACGGTGCACAGACCGGGCAGATCGTCGCCGTCACACCCAGCTCCTCCTACGACGCCTTCGCGACGAAGACCGCCGGATCGGCGCGGATCCTGGTCGGCGGCGGGCGAACGACGGGCAATATCGCCGTCGGCCTGCAACGCCTCGACACCACCAGCGGAATCGTGCAGAACAACCAGGTCCGCGTGCGGGTGCAGCGCATCCCGGACAACGCGGGTGGCGCCGTGCAAGGCCCGATCACGATCCAGAACACGGTGGTGACGCTCGCGAACAACGGCGCCACCGTCAGCCTGCCGCACAACACCGTCAACGACACCTTCACGGTCACACTGCTGCCGCCGTCGGACGCGAGCTTCCAGTCCGTCGCCGTTGCCCAACACTCCCAGCAGTGCCTGGACAACGCGAACCTCAGCACCGCCGACGGCAACGTGCAGCAACAGTTCTGGTGCGAGGGCGGCGACCAGCAACTGTGGAACTTCCGGCCGGTCACCGGTGTCGCCGACACCTACACGGTCGTCAACCAGCAGAGCGGCAAGTGCCTCGACGTCGCGGGAGTGTCGACCGCCAACGGCGCCGCCGTGCACCAGTGGCCGTGCCTCGCGGGTGCCACCAACCAGCAGTTCACCCTGCGCAAGGTGACCTACTCCGGCAACGACAGCCACGACTATCAGCTCGTCGCCCGACACAGCGGCAAGTGCGTCGACGTCAGCACCGTATCCACCGCCGCACGAGCGCCCATCCACCAGTGGACCTGCAACCCGATCGGGCAGAGCAGCCCACTGAACCAGACCTGGCGGCTCTGGGGTCGCTAGCCGATCGGGCTCCGCCCGGTGAAGGTCGTGACGACTTCCACCGGGCGGAGCTCGCGGGCCTTCAGCGCCCGCGGACCGGCCCGGTGCTGGCGCGCAGGGAGATCGGCGGGCTGTATAGCTGGTGCCGCGGCGGCGCCTGCGGAGTCGCGATGCATTCCATCAGCAACGCCACCGCGTCGGCGCCCATCTCGAGCATGGGCAGGTCAGCGGCGGTCAACGCGGGTCGGAAATCTTCGGCCCAATGCCGGGCGGCCACTCCGGCGACGGAGAAGTCGCGCGGAACCGCCAGACCCGCCGTGTCCAATGCCCGCTGCATGCCCGGCAGCGCCGCCTCGTTGATGGTGGCGATGGCGGTGACGTCGGGGTGCGCGGCCAGGAGCTGTTCGACGCAGGCCTCGCCGGCTGACGCGTCGTCGCCGCAGCAGACCTCGACGCCCGTCAGGCCACGCTCGGTCACCGCCGCCGAGAACCCGACCTGCGCCCGGTGCCCGGGGCCGTAGCCCGCCGCGACCAGCTCGGCGGACCGGTTGACCAACGCGATCTGCTGGTGGCCCAGGTCGGCCAGGTGCCCGACGCACCGGGAGATCAGCCCGGCGTAGTCGACGTCGACCCAGGACATGCCGCTCGGGTCCGCGGTGCGACCGATCGTAACGAACGGCAATCCGGTCTGCCGCAGCCGACTCACCCGATCGTCTTCCAGCCTGATCTCCATCAGGATCACGCCGTCGACGCGGCGGCTGGTGACGATCCGCTCGAAGGAACGGTCGTGGTCACCGCCGGAGGGCGACAGCAGGACGTCGAGATCAACCCGCGCCGCGGCCTCGACCACGCTCGCGACGAAGCCCAGCTGCATGTCGGTCAGCCGCGCGGTGGCAGGCGGGATCACCAGGCCCAGCGTGTGGGTGCGGCCTTCCCGGAGCGCCCGGGCGGTGGCGTTGGGGCGATAGTCCAACTCGTCGATGACCGCCTGGATCCGTTGGCGGGTCGGCTCGGAGACCGCCTTCTTGCCGCTCAGCACGTAGGACACCGTGCTGCGCGACACTCCCGCGCGCCGGGCGATCTCCCCGATGTTCATCCAGCTCCCTGATCGAATCGATTCTAGGCAGCGTACAGCGCCGGTGTCAGCCGACGGTGCGTAGATGGTCGACGATACGGGCCAGGATGAGCCGCTGACCGGCCGGAGTCGGGTGGACCCCGTCGGATTCCAGGAGATCGTCGGTGCCGTGGGCGGAAATGGCGTCGTGCAGGTCGAGGGCGTCCGGCGCGGCCTGGTGGACGACTCCGGCCACTTCGGCGACCGCGGTGGCCTGCCAGTGCAGCGGGGCGTCGCTGAAGAAGCTGTCGATGCGGCCCTGGTTGACGGCCGGTGGCGTGATGATCGTGACGGGGGCGTTCAAGTCGCGGGTGATCAGGTCGACGAGAGCTCGCAGGTTGCGTCCCGTCTCCTCCGTGGTGGCCATCCGGTAGCGGCCGGTGCGGCCGTGTGCGCGAGCGTCGTTGGTGCCGAGCATCAGCAGCACCCGGGTCGGCCGCACCGCTTCCACCAGATCGAAGCGCTCGAGCACGTCGGCCGTGGTGTTGCCGCTGATCCCGAGATTGACCAAGGTGGCCTGCGGCGCGCCGGTCAGGTCGATCGAGGCCGCGAGGAGCTCGAACCAGCCGAGGCGGTCGGCGGTGATCGAGTCGCCGACGGCGGCGATCCGGTCTTCGGGCCGGAACGGCAGCCCGGCGACCGCGTCGCGATAGTGGTCGTCGGCCAGCAGCTGTGCCGCCGCCGCGCGGGCCTCGTCGTGCAGCGAACGGAGCAGCGCGCGGATCGTCTCCGGCGTGCAGGCCAGCATCTGGGCCAGCAACTCGGCATGCAGGTCGTCGTCGACCGGGAACCGCTGGAGCATCGGCCACGACTGGGTGCGGGTGTAGCGCAGGAAGTGACGGCGTTCGGCGTCGGTGTAGCCGCGGGCGGCGATCACGCGGGCCACCGTTCGAGCGTGCCGGTGGTCCGGTTTGGTGCATCCATGTCTCAGCCCTTGATCGAACCTTGCAGCAGCGCCGCGACGAAGCGGCGCTGGAAGATGAGGAAGACGGTCAGCGTGGGCACCAGGATCAGCAGTGCCCCGGCGCAGAGCAGCGGGATGTCGGTGCCCCACTGGCCCTGGAACGCACCGAGCGCGCCGGCCATGGTCCGCTTCGCGGGGTCGTCGACCAGGACGATGGCCAGCAGGAACTGGTTCCACGTCCAGAGGAACAGCAGGATGGCCAGCGACGAGAGGGCGGGCATGGCCAGTGGCACGTGCACCCGCCAGAACAATTGCCAGGTGCTGGCGCCGTCGATGCGCGCGGCCTCGGACAGATCGTCGGGCATGTTGACGAAGTGGGCCCGCATCCAGAGCACGGCGAAGGGCATGAACAGCCCGATGAGCGGCAGGATGATCGCCCAGCGGGTGTTGAGCAGCCCCATGTCGCGGATCTGGTAGTAGAGCGGCGTGATGATCCCCTCGAAGGGCAGGGTGAGGCCCAGCACGAAGATCAGGAAGCCGATCCGGTGCCCGGGCATCCGCAGGTGCCCGAACGCGAAGCCGGCCAGGGTGCCGAACAGCAGCGAGGCCGGGACGACCCCGAGCACGATCAGCGTGCTGGACAGCAGCAGTTTGCCCATCTTCGCGGCTTGGAAGGCGTCGACGAAGTTGCCCCACTGCGGGTGCTCCGGCCAGGACAGCCCCGACGGGTAGGTGCCGGAGGGGTGCAACGCGGTGACGAACAGGCTGATGAACGGCACGACGGTGATCGCCATCAGCAGGACGAGCAGGAGTCGCCCGATCAGTGCCTCGCGGCGTTTGACGATCATCTGGACCCGTCCCTGGTGAGGCGCTGAATCGGAAGGACGACGGCGAGCACGAGCAGGACCAGGGCGACCGCGAGGGCCGACGCCATGCCGACCTCGCGCTCGGAGAAGGCCAGGTAGTAGATCTCCAGGCCGGGGACCATGGTGGAGTTGCCCGGCCCGCCCTGCGTCGAGATGTAGACGATGTCGAAGCTGGCCAGAGCGGCGATCACGGTGACCGTGACGCACACCCCGATCTCCTGGCGCAGGCTGGGCAGCGTGATCGAACGGAACTCGCGGACCGGGCCGGCGCCGTCCAGGCGGGCCGCCTCGTAGAGCGCCGGGTCGATCTTGCTCATGCCGGCGAGCAGCAGCAGCGTGCACAGGCCGACGAGGACCCAGGCGCCGATCACGCCGACCGCGGGCAGCGCGGTGTCGAAGTCACCGAGCCAGGCCCGGGTGATGCTGTCGAGCCCGACGGCGGAGAGCAGCTCGTTGGCCAGGCCGGTCGAGGAGAGCAGCCAGCTCCACATGATGCCGGCGGCGACCAGCGGAATGACCTGGGGCAGGAACAGCAGGGTACGGGCCACCGTGGCCAGGCGGCTCGCCGCGATGCTCCGGATGGTGGCCGCCACGAACAGGCCGAGCAGCACCGGGATGCCGCTGAAGAACACGATCAGCTCGAAGGCGTGCAGGATCGTGGCGAACAGCTCCGAGTCGGTGATCAGCCGGCCGTAGTTGTCGAGCCCGACCCAGGTCGACGCGCCGATGCCGTTCCAGTCGTAGAACGAGTACTGCACGGTCAGCAGCAGCGGGCGGAGCACGAACGTCGCGTACATGACGATGGCCGGTGCCGCGAAGAGCCAGCCCAGCCAGACCGCCCGGGGGCGGCGCGCGCGTCGCGCACGCCGCCCCGTGATCGGTGCCGACATTAGTTCTCGACCTGGGTCTCGTAGTCCTTCTGCACCGACTTGAGCAGGGCGTCCGGCGTCTGCTGACCGGCCGCCAGCTTCTGCAACTGCGGCGTCCAGCTCTTCGCGTAGATGGCGCCGGTCGCGTTGGCGATGAAGTCCATGGCGCCGTTGTCCTTGCCGATCGTCGCGCCGGCGGCCAGCGTGGCCGCCGTGACGGTGCCCTCCTGGACCGGCGGCATGTAGGCGTCGGCCGGGCCCATCGGGTGCGATCCGCCGACCTTCACCGCGATGTCGCGGGCCTGCTGGTTGGTGGCCACCCAGTTGAGGAAGAAGGCGGCACAGTCGGCGTTCTTGGCCTTGCTGCTGATGCCGTAGGTCAGCGGCGCCGACATCGCGGCCTGCTTGCCACCGGCCTGCGCGGGCGGCATCAGCAGGAAGCCGGCGTTTCCGGCCATCTGCTTGTCGAGGTTGCCCGACTCCCAGTCGCCGTTGAACATGAACAGCGCCTTGCCACCGATGAAGCGGCTCATCATGGTCGCGTAGTCCTGCGAGTTGATGTCGTCGGCGAAGTAGCCGGCCTTGATCCACTTCTCCAGGTGCTGCACGGCCTGCAGGTTGCTCGGCGTGTCGATGGTGGCGCCGGGCTTCTGGAAGATCCAGTCGTTGATCGGCGCGGGATCGCCGTACGCGGTCATCAGGTTCTGGAGCGGGAACGCGAGGCCACCGGTGGCGCCGCCGTTGAACTGGTCGATCGGCGTGATGCCGGCGTCCTTCGCCTTCTGCAGCGCGGCGTCGAGGTCGGCCAGCGTCGCCGGCGGCTGCGTCATGCCGATCTGCGTGGCCAGCTTCTTGTTGTAGAACAGGCCGGTCATGCTGAAGTTGAGGCCCATGGCGTAGAGCGGGCCGTCGCCGCGCTGACCACTCGCGCCCACCCGCATCTGCTCGAGCTGCGAGGCCGGCCACTTGTCCCAACCGGTCGACTGGGCGTACCCGTCGAGGTTCTTCAAAAGGCCGTCCTTGACGAGCTCGGACACCTGCGGGAGACGCATCAGGTCCGGCGGGTCGTCGGCGAGGACGCGCGGCGCGTTTTGGGTGATCACCGCGAACTGGTCCTCGCGGATGTCCCACTTGACGTTGGGGAACTGCTTGGTGAACTCGTCGGCGAGGTTCTTCGGCAGCGGGAAGCCGGTCTCGAAGTAGCCCTTCAGGGTGACCGGCGCGGTGCCGCAGGTCGCCGCCGAGACGGCGGGGGCGCTGGTGGCGGCGCCGGCCGGCTCGGAGCTGCCGCCAGGTGCGCTGCACGCTGCGGTGGCGGCTAGTGCGGCAAGGGTGAGCGCGGCCAGGAGCGGCCGGCGGGTGGGTCCGTGAGCCATATCAGGCCTCCAGGATCGCGGAGCATCCGGCGGCGAGGGGTCACCGCCGGTTGAGGGATGGTGGGATGGATGAATTCAGGCGTGCGATGGGAAATGGGCGTCGCGCAAGCACTGGAGAAGGTCTTCCTGCCAGGCGCGTGCGGTCGGCCAGGTGCCGGTGAGAGCAAGGGAGCCGTGGACGGCGCCGAGGTAGCAGCTGTAGGAGACCGGGACACCGGCCGCTTCGAGCCGCTCCGCGTAGCGTTCGCCGTCGTGGCGCAAGGGGTCGAACTGAGCAGTCATGATCTTGGTGGACGGCAGCCCCGCGAGGTCTTCCGCGCGAAGGGGTGACGCGAGCGGTGCCCGGGCGTCGTCGGGCGCTGGCAGGTAGAGGTCGCGGCACAGCGCCATCTCGTCGACCGTGATGCCGAAGTCGTCGCCCACCCCGGAGGCGCGCATGCCGTCGAGGGTCAGGTCGAGCGGCGGAACTTCGAGCAGTTGCAGGCGCAGCGGCGCCGCGCGGCGCTCGCGGACCAGCAGCGCGACCGCCGCGGCCAGGGTCGCGCCCGCGGACACTCCCCCGATCGACACGTTCGCCGGGTCGCCGCCGATCTCGGCGGCGTGCTCGACGGCCCAGCTCAGGCCCGCGTAGCAGTCTTCGACCGGGACCGGGAAAAGGTGCTCCGGCGCCAGCCGGTAATCGACCGCGACCACCACAGCGCCGACGCCGGCGCAGCGGCTTCGACACATGGCCTGGTTGACGTCTTCGTCGACGGAACCCAGCCAGAAGCCGCCGCCGTGCAGGAAGACGTGGATCGGCCGGCCGGCCGCGCCGCTCGGGCGATAGACCCGCAGCCGGATCCGGCCGCCGGGCACGGCGATCTCGACGTCGCGCTCGCTGTGCGCGGCCGCGACCGGCCGGCCGAACATCCCGAACACCGTGTCGGTCCCGGCGTGGATGGTCTTGCGCCGCTGTGCGATCGGGGCGTCAGGGTCACCGGAGTCCGGCTTGGTGGACAGGAACGTCCGCACCGCCTGATCCAGCTCCATGGACACCTCCCGCGCTCGTGTTACAAGCACGAAACCGCATCGCGGAAGGCCTGTCAAGTGTTTCCATTAAAGCACTTTTATTGCCTGCACCGCAGCTCAGCGGCTAAAGCTACCCGAGGGGTTCAGGTGGTGGAGCGCTCGACCAGGCGAACGTCGAGCACGGTCGTCGAGCGCAGATCCGAGCCATCGATGTGGCCGAGCAGCACACCGAGCGCCGTGCTTCCGGATTCTTCGAACGGTTGGCGCACGGTCGTCAGGTCGGCCGCCGTCGCCGCCTCACCGTCGTCGAAACCCATCACCGCGATGTCGCCGGGCACGCGCAGCCCCCGGTCGCGGGCGGCCAGGAGCACGCCGACGGCGAGTGCGTCGTGGTGTGCCATGACGGCGGTCGGCCGGTCGGCCAGGTCGAGCAGGAGCGCCACCGCCTGGCGGGCGTCGGCGACGGAGTTGTCGCTGGTCGCGACCACCACCTCGCCCCCGGCGGCCTCGATGACCTGCTTGAATCCGGACAAGCGCCGGATCGCCTGCGACTCGTAGTCGGAGACCTGCCGTTCGACGAGATATCCGACCCGGCGGTGCCCGCGTTCCAGCAGGTGGGTGGCGGCCAGCCGGCCGCCCTCGTTGTCGTCGATCACGACCCGGCTGAACAGCGCGCTGTCGGCGTCGACCGCCACCGTCGGCAGGCTCCGCTCCCGCAGCCGGTCCGCGATGGCGTCCTCGATCCGCAGCCCCATCACGATCAGCCCGTCGAGCCGGCCGTGGATGGGCATGCTGGCCAGCACCGGTGACGACGCGAGAGCGGCGGACTCATGATCGAAGACCACGACGTCGATCTCGAGGTCGGCCGCGGCGGTCAACAGCCCGGACAACCGCCGCAGGTAGGAGCCGTATGAGGTGAAGGGTGCCATCACGCCGACCCGGCCCGTCGCGCGCCGGGCCAGGCTGACCGCTTGCACCTTCGGCACGAAGCCCAGCTCGTCGGCCGCCGCCAGGACCCGTTGGCGGGTTGCCGGGCTGACCCGGTCGGGCTTGTTCATGACGTTGGACACCGTCGAGATGCTCACCTTGGCGCGGTCGGCAACCTCGTAGATGGTGACTCGATAGTCCGCCGCCACGTCCCGCCTCGCTCCAGCGTGCCGCTCCGCACTTCGAGGCCCTTCGAAGCGCTTTACCAGAAGCACTCTATCGAGGTCGGCCTCAGCAGCCCAATACGCGATGGGACTCAATGATGCCTGCCTTGCCGCGCGGGGGCACGGTTCACCACTGACTGGCGGCGAAATGCCTGGCTAGTACGGTATTAACCAGGCACCGACGCCTACCGAAAACCCTTCACCTAGGGTGTGAGGTGCGAGTCTTGGACGAACAGGTGCATAACCGGCGCTGGCTAGGCGTCGGCCGCAGTAGCCTGACCGATTCCGGCGCGGCGGCGATCGCGGCCGTGAGCGAAGCGCGTAGCGGACCCGACCCGAAGCTGTTGATCGTGTTCGCGGCCATCACCCACGACACCGCCGCGGTGCTGGCCGGCGTCGCGCAGGCCGCGCCAGGGGTGCCCGTCATCGGGTGCACCACGCACGGCGAGATCGGCGTCGGCGGACCCGCCGACGGCACGGTCACCGTGGCCGCGATGGGCGGCGCCGGGCTCGACATCGCCATCTGCGCCGCGGAGCACGTCTCCGGCCGTCAGGCCGACGCGGGCTACGAGGTCGCGGGCTGCATACGAGACGTCTCGTTACCGCACAAGGTCCTCATGCTGCTCACCGATGGCCTGGTCCGCGACCAGGAGAGCATCGTGCGCGGCTGCTATCGCGCCCTGGGCGCGGGCACGCCGCTGTTCGGCGGGGCCGCGGCCGACGGCTGGCGGATGAGCGGGGCCTACCTCTTCAAGGACGGGCAGGTGCTCACCGACGCGGTAATCGGCGCGGCCATCGCGTCCGAGGCGCCGATCGCGGTGGGGGTCGGCCATGGCTACCGCACAGTCGGCCAGCCGATGATCGTGACCCGCGCCGCCGACGGGCGCGTGCTGACGCTCGACGACCGGCCGGCGCTCGATGTCTACCTGGAACGGGTGAACGCGCCGCCGGAGGCCTACACGGACCCATCGGCGTTCACCGCTTATGTGCTGCCGCGCCCCCTCGGCGTGCAACGGCGCAGCGGCGTCGAGGCCCGCAACCTCTCCACCGAGGTCGACCTCGAGGGCCGATCCATCGGCGGGGGCGGCGCGATCGACCCGGGCGGCCTGACCTGGGTGATGACCGGCGACGAGGAGTCCATTTTGGACGCGGTGGACACGGTCTGCCAGGACACGCTGGAGCGGCTCGAGGGCAACGAGCCGATCGGCATGCTCACCTTCAGCTGCGCGGCGCTGCGCGCGGTGCTGGGCGACGACGGCATCCGGCGCGAGTGCGAGCGCCTCCAGCGGTGGGCCGGCACGATGCCGTTCGCCGGCTTCTACACCTACGGCGAGATCGCCCGCAACCACGGCATCGACGGGTTCCACAACCAGACGCTCGCTGTGCTGGCCTTGAGCTGACATGGCCGGACCCGCGGAGTCACTCCACATCCAGCAGCTGGTGGAGCTGCTGGCAGTGGTGTCTTCCTCCCCCGACGAGGCCTCCGCCATCCAGAACGCCGTCGAGCGCTCGGCTCAGGCGCTGGAAGCGGAGGTCGCCGCCGCGGTCATCGACGGGAAAGTGGTGGCGTCGATCGGGTATCCGCCCGGCGACGTGCCGCACGAGGAGATCGTCGCGTTGACCCGGCAGGAACGCTCCGAATTGGACGTTCCGGGGCTGGGCGGCTCCCCCACGGTGACCGCGTCGTGGGCCGGCAGCCACCCCGGGCACCTGGTGCTGGCCCGCTGGGGCGCGCCGTTTCAGGTCGAGGAGCAGAACCTGGTCCGCGGTATGGCGCGGGTGTTGGAGCTGACCCTGACGATGCTGCGGACGCTGGTCGCCGAGCACGCGATCCGCGAGTCATTGCAGGAACGGCAGCGGCTGCTGGAGCATCTGTCGGCCATCCAGCGGGCGATCTCCCACCGCGAAGACCTCCAAGACATCCTGGACACCATCACCAGCGGTGCCCGCGACCTGCTCGGCGACGAGATCGGGCTGCTGTGGGTGCGCGACGAGCCCGACTCGCGCCGGGCCCGGTTGGCGGCCGCGGCCGGCACGCGGCCCGTCGAGCCGGCGCACCGGCCCGTGGTCGACCTCACCGCCGCATCGCCGGCGGGCGAGGCGATCGTCACCGACCGGGTGGCGGTGCGGCACGGTCGGGAGCTCCAGTCGCGGATGCTCAGACAGCTCGGCCCCAGCACGGTCCACGCCTCGATGGCCGCCCCCGTGCACGACGGCGGCGTGTTGACCGGCGCCCTGGTCGTGGCGTCCTGCGACACGAATCGCAGATACACCCCCGCCGACGAGGAGACCCTGAGCGCCTTCGCGGAGAACGTCAGCCTGGCCCTCACCGACGCCAACACGCTGGTGCGCATGCGCCAGGCACACCACGACCCGCTGACCGGCCTGGCCAGCCGCGGGCTGTTCCTCGAGCAGTTGTCGCAGCAGCTGGCGATCGCGGAGGCCGAGGGCCGCACGCTGGCGGTGCTGTTCCTGGACCTCGACCGATTCAAGGACATCAACGACTCGCTCGGGCACGCCGCCGGCGACGAGCTGCTCACCGAGACCGCGGGCCGGATCACCGCGCAGCTACGCGCGGGCGACACGGCGTCCCGCTTCGGCGGCGACGAGTTCGCGGTGCTGCTGAGCCGGGTCGACGGGCCGCAGGACGCCGCCGCCGTGGCCCGCCGGATCGTGACCGCGCTGGCCGCGCCCATGCGGGTCGCTGATCAGTCGCTGCGGGTGGGCGTCAGCGTCGGTGTCGCGCTGAGCAGCACCGACGGACACGAACCCGCCGAACTGGTCGCCCGCGCCGACCTCGCCATGTATGAGGCCAAACACCGCGGCACCGGCGGATACGCCATCTACTGCGACACCGTCCCGGGCGGCTGAACGGAACGCTCCACCGATCGGTGGAGCCGGCCCATCGCATGACGGATCCGCTGCGACGCCTGGGCTGCGAGGCTGGAGCCCGTCGGACAATGAACGACGCGGGGGGCGAATCGGCATGCGTGAGGCGACCAGGGTGACCGAGCCCGACGACCGCCTGCCGGCGCTGGTCTGGGTCATCGCTGGCGCGTTCGTCATCGTCGAGCTGGCCTTCAGCGCCGGCTACGGCTTCCAGCAGGACGAGCTCTACTTCATCCAGGCCGGCCGCCACCTCGCGTTCGGCTACGTCGACCAGCCTCCGCTCGCTCCGCTGCTGACCCGGCTGGCCACGATGGTTGGCGGCACCGACCCGACGGCCGTGCGCGCGCTCCCCGCGTTGGCGGGCGGCGCGATCGTCGTGTTGGCCGCCCGGCAGGCCGCGATCCTCGGCGCCGGCCGCCTCGGCCGTGTGCTCGCGGCGCTGTGCCTGGCCTGCGCACCGGTGCTGCTCGGCGCCACACACATCGGCAACACGACGTCGCCGGCGTTGCTGGCCTGGACCCTGGTCGTGCTGTGCGTGAGCACCGCGATCGCGCGGGACCGGCCGCGGTGGTGGCTCGGCGCGGGCTTCGCCGCCGGCCTCGGGCTCCAGACCAACAACCTGATCGCGCTGCTGTTGCTGGCCATCGCAATCGGTCTGCTGGTCACCCGCCGCTTCGACATCCTGCGCACGCGCTGGCCGTGGCTGGGCGCCGCCATCGCCGCCGTTATCTGGGCGCCCAACGTGGTGTGGCAGGCGACGCACGGCTGGCCCCAGTTCGCGATGGCCGCGTCGCTGCACCGGGAGAACACGTCCGCGGCCGCCTACCTGGGCGGTCTGCCGGCGCAGATCCTCTACGGCGGCCTGCTCACCGCACCCGTGCTGATCGCCGGCGTCGGGTGGCTGTGGCGCAGGCCGCAGACGCGCTACCTCGCCGTCGCCGTCACCGTGGTAGCTGCCTACGTGCTGGCCTGGGTGCCGGGCAAGCCCTACTACACTTCGGGTCTGCTGCCGGTCGTGCTGGCCGCGGGGTCGGTGGCGACCGAGCGCTGGTTCGCCCGCGGCCGGCGACCGCTGCGACGGCGTACCCTCGTCGTCGGTGCGATTCTGGTCGCGACCGTGGTGGAGCTGCCCATGCTGCTGCCCGTCTGGCCGGTGCGTGACCTGCATGCGCACTCGACCAGCGGCGACCTGGCCGACACGGTCGGCTGGCCGCAACTGGCCGGGTTCGTGGCGACCGAGAACAGCACGCTCGCCGCTTCGGGCACGTCACCGACATCGATCTTCACCGGCAACTACGCCGAAGCGGCCGCGCTCGACGTGCTCGGCCCGGCCGGTCTACCTCCGGTGCTGTCGGGGCACAACGCCTACGGCATGTGGGGGCCCGGTTCGGCCTCCGACGCCACTGTCCTCGCGGTCGACTCCGCCGACGAGCTCCGGCCCTACTTCGGGCACTGCTCAACCGTTGGCACCTTTGTCGCACCGTACGATGTGGACACCGACTTCAATCACCTCGACCTGAGCGTCTGCTCCGGGCCGACCGCCGACTGGGCCGGGATGTGGCCCCACCTGACCCACGACGACTAGAAGAACGCGTCGATCGGCGCGCGTGCCTCGTCGAACAGGGCGGGACCGTCGCGTGGGACCCGCTTCGGGGCGACGGCCCGCGACAGGGCCTGGAACTGCTCCGCGCTCAGGGCGAAGACGACCCGACCCAACCCGGAGCGATCGATGGCGTACGCGCACATCTCGCACGGCTCACAGCTCGTATACATCGTGGTGCCGGCGGCCGTCGACGGGTCGAGTTCGCTGGCCGCCCAGCGGGCGAGCTTGAGCTCGGGATGAGCGGTGATGTCGCCGTCACCGGGCACGGTGTTGTGCCCCTCGGCGAGGATCGACCCGTCGGGCCCCACCAGCAGCGACCCGAATGGCCGCCCGCCGGCCGCCGGTGCCGCGGCTGCCAGCGCGATCGCGCGCCGCAGAAAGTGCTCGTCTCGTTGGTCCATGCACGAATTGTGGAGCGGGTGCCCGGGCCGTGGCGACCCGGGCACCCAATGGGGAATGCTCAGAAGCCGAGCACGGCCCGTCCGCCGACGACCGGCAGACGCACCTCACTGTCCTTCGGTGCCACCCGCAGCTCGGTGCCACCGAGCGGGAGCAGGGTGTAGTCCTGGTCGCTGGAGAACACGACCACGCCGATTCGGTGCCCGTCCTGGAAGATGTAGTCCTTCGGCTCCATCGTCCACGTGAAGTCGTACAACTTGCCTTGCTTGAGCTTCTCGGTCTTCGACGCGTTCTTGCGGTTCTGCGGGTCCATCCAGCCGCGGGTCACGACGGTCGCGCTGGTCGGGCCGTAGTCGACCAGGTAGGCCGTCAGGTTGGCGTCCGGCCGGTTCTCGATGGCCATCCGCAGCCGCATCTCCGGCCGGCCGGAGATCCGCACGTCCTGGCCGAGCGCCGGGGAGACGTAGGCGAGGCGGTTGGGGCTGGCCGTGTCCGGTGCCGACACCAGCGTGCTGGGTGCGATCGTGCGGCCCTCGTCGACGAAGCTCTGCTCGACGCTGTGCTTCGGCGCCTTGCCGCTGGTCAGCGCGCCGGTCGCGGTCGGGCTGGTCGCGGCGAACCGCAGCGCGACGTCCTTGGCGGCCTTGTCCGGCCAGTTGGCGTACGTCGTGTAGACGCGGTCCTCGCGCTGCACCACGGCCGTCGGCTCGTCCATGATGCCGTTGTGGACGTTCCACAGCCAGAAGTCGAACCAGCGGTTCTCGGTCTGCTTGTAGGTCCACGTCTGGCCGCTCGGCAGGGTCACCGCGGCGCTGTTGCCCGGGCCGCCGTGGCCACCCTGGTGCAGCCAGATCTTGCGCGGCACGTCGTTGCGGGCGAGCTCGTCCCACCAGCCGGCGAAGTTCTCGGTCTTGACGTTCCAGTCGTTGAGGCCGTGCACGACGAAGACGCTGGCCTTCACGTCGCTCGCGTCGCGGTAGTCGCGGTCGCCCCAGAACTTCGAGTAGTCACCGGTGACCCGGTCCTGCTTGTCGGTGATCTGGGCGAGCTCGTCGACGCAAGTGCCCTGGGCCCGGACCTGCCCGGCGGTGTATTGCGCCAGGATGTCGAGGTCTTCGCCCTGGAACGTGCCCGGCGCGACGACCAGGCCGTTGGCCCGGTAGTAGTCGTACCAGCTGCTGATCGCGGAGACCGGGACGATCGTCTTGAGGCCCTTGACCCCGGTGGTGGCGACCTGGTTGGGCAGCGTCCCGTTGTAGGAGACGCCGGTCATGCCGACCGAGCCGTTGGTCCAGGTGGCGCTGACCGGCGCGCCGGCGACGTCGAACGCCTTGGCCCGGCCGTTGAGCCAGTCGATGACCGCCTTGGTGCCCAGCGTCTCGGCCTGGTCGCCGCTGGTCGGGCAACCGTCGGAGTCGCCGGTGCCGACGCTCTGGCCGAGCACCACGGCGTAGCCGCGGGGCACGTAGTAGTCGTCGAGCGAGCCGGGCAGGTTGGCCTTGGCGGCCGCGTTGGGGTTCGGCTCGGCGGTCGCGCGCTGGAGCCCGAGGTGTGCGGACGAGCCGTTCTGCGGCAGGTCGTCGACCAGGACGCTCGGGTAGGGCACGTCGTCCCAGGTGTCCTTGCGGTAGGGGCTCTGCTCGAAGATCACCGGCACCTTGAAGCCCTCGGTAGCGGTCTCCTTGGGGCGGGAGATGTCGATCGCGACCCGGTCGAGCTTGCCGTCGTGATCGGTGTCCACCGGGGTCTGCACGTAGACCCGCTCCTCGATCGCGTCGGCGAACGAGAAGACCGGCTGGGTCATCCCGTCGGTGACCACGATGTGCGGCGGCGGGGTTGCGGCCTCCTGGGCCGATGCCGGAGAGGCGGTCGCGGCCGCGATCAGCGTGCCAGATATCGCGACGCCGAGCAGTGCCAGACTTTTGGGTCTGCGCATGAACGTCTCCGTTCGAGAGGGACTCACCGAGGGGTATCGGCAGGAGTGGATCACGATGATCCACTTCCCCATGTTAAGCCCGACTCGCGTTCGGCCTTGTCCCGCGCCAGGTGAAGATGATCACGGGACCGGTTCGTAGACCGCACAACGGTTTTGGGGTCGCGGAAACCGGGGTACACGATCATCAGTCGTGTGTAGCCGAACCGAGGAGATCAGATGAGCGTCGCCAACCCGGCCACGGTCGAGCAGTGCCTGCGGATGGGTACCGGTTTCACGCAGGGTGACCGGACCTGGATCGCCGAGCAGTTCGGCCCGCTCGACGCCCGCCTCGCATCGTTCGACGCCGACGCGACCGAGTTGGAGATCTCGGTGAAGGACCGGCAGTCGCCCGGCCAGAAGGTCACCCTGGAATGCTGGACCCGCGACCTGGACAAGATCGTCACAACGTCGACCGAAGACGACCTGCACGCCGCGATCATGGACGTGCGCGACGACCTGCGCCGCCGCCTGACCGACGCGAAGGGCCGCCGCAGCGTGCGATGAGACCCGTCAGTTCGCGAGGGTACGGATCTCGATGTTCGCGAACGACACGGAGAACGGTGGGGGGGCGCTCGTCTGGCCGTCCTGGAAGATGCCGAGGACCACGCGTCCCCTTTGGAACCTGGCCTGCGTCCAGTCACCGATCTGCCGGCCGTCGCGGGAGAACGCCAGGTTCGTACCCTCGGCTGTGATTCCGATCTTGGTTGCGGTGCCTGTCGCGATGGGTTCGGCGAGCTGGAAGGTGCGCAGCGGGGTAACGGTGGCCGGGCCGCCGACGCCATGCGTCACCAGGTAGTAGGCCTCCGCGCAGATCCGCAGGACGAACCCGGCGGTGTCGAAGCGGAACCACACCGCCGCACAACTGCCCGGGGTGCGGAGCTTCACGTCGACGGTGACGCTGAAGTCGGTCAGCACATCCTGCACACCGGGGCAGCGGTAGGAGCCGACCGTCTGCCGGGTGACCACGAGCGCGCCGTCGAACGCGCAGGTGGTGTGGTTGTCCTTGTCGTTACGGGCCGACCACACCCCCGCGGTGATCAGCGGGTTGGCGATGAGCAGCTGGCCGGCCGGATCGGCGGTGACCGGTGCCGTCGGGGACGCGGCGGTCGCAGTGGGTGTCGGAGTCGCGGTGGGTGACGGCGTCGCCGCGCTCGTCGTGGGCGGCACGTTCGGCACGTTCGGCGCGCTCGGGTTGGGCGACGGGTTGGCGTTGCCGCGGTTGGAGACGGGGATGACGCCGTAGACGAGGCCCGCGACGGTGAGCGACGCGACCAGCGCCGCGAGCGCGACCACCGCGACCACGAAACGGCTCCACCGGCTGCCCGACGACTGGGCCGGCGGCGGAGACACCGGCGCGGCCGGGACGACCTGCGCGACCGGCTCGACCGGTTTGGCGGGTCGTGCTGGTCGCTGGTCGACCGGCGCGGTGGTCGGTTCGGCACGTGCAGCTCCCACCACCGCGGTGTCGTCGGTGACCGTCGGTGGCTCTCCCCGGTCCGTCGCCTGTGCGGCCTCCTCCGCGGCGACCAGCAGGGCCGGCTGGCGGGCGAACGCGGCGGCCACGGCGGGCGAGCGGGACTCTCCCGTCGTCAGCAGCCGGTCGAGCAACAGGCGGGCGGTCGGGCGGTCGTCGGGATCCTTGGCCAGCGATTGTTCGACCAGCTCGCGGAGCAGGCCGGACAGGCCGCTCAGATCCGGCGGCTGGGTAAGGATCCGCGCGGCCACCAACTGCGGCTGATCCGAACCGAACGGGTTGCGGCCGGTGCCCGCGAAGGCGATCACCGCGCCCCAGGAGAAGATGTCGGCCGCCGGGGTGATGGAGGCACCGGTGGTGGGCCCGAACCGCTCCGGCGCCATATAGCCGGCGGTGCCGACCACCTGGTCCGCGGTCGTGTGCCCGGTCGTGGCCTGCGGCGACTGGGCGATGCCGAAGTCGATCACTTTCGGACTGCCCGCCGCCAGCAGGACGTTGTTGGGCTTCAGATCACGGTGGATCACCCCGGCGCCGTGGATCGCGGTCAGCGCGGTCGCGACACCGATGGCGAGCCCGTGCAGATTCGACTGCGACAGTGGACCCCGTTCCCGCACCGCGCTGGCCAGGCTCGGGCCGTCGACGTATTCCACGACCAGATAGGGCATCTCGTGGTTGGGGTCGGCGTCGAGCACCTCGGCCGTGCAGAAGGGCGGCACCTGCCGGGCGCGGTTGACCTCGCTGCGGAACCGGCGCCGGAACTCCTCGTCGTGGGCCAGATCGGTGCGGATCACCTTGACGGCGACCAGCACACCATTGGGGGTACGCGCGAGGAAGACGGTGCCCATGCCACCCTCGCCGAGCCGACCAACCACTGTGTAGCGGCCGAGCCGCCGAGGGTCGCCGTCGCGCAGTGGCCGTATCTCTGGCGCCTGGTTGACGGCCATTCGCTCTCGTACTCCCGCCCTGCGTCGCTCTTCTCGCTCGTTACCGAGATTCCTGGCACGATATACGCAACGCGGCGTGGTGGGCGGCCCTAGTCGGGGCCGACCAGAAGCACGAAGGTCCGGGCCAGGCCGAAACGCTCGGAGCGCGGCCAGTTCAAGGCAGCGAGCGCCGCCTCAGACGGTTCGTGCCGCCGCCCGTTGATCCGGACCTCGCACTCGGTGTAGTCACCACCCTGCCCCACCAACATGCGAACCCCATTGAGATGCGGCCGATCGAGCCCGGTGGCGATCACCGGCGCCAGGGTCGACCACGGCATCGCCTCAGCGAACCATTCCTGCTTGCTCGGCGATCCGTCGAGGGACCACCTGGTCACACTGCCGACAATCGCGTGCCAGCCGGCGAACCCGCCCTCGTCGGCCGACCGGAAGTGGTCCGCCAGCCGCCCGCGCTGCTCGACCACCTCGATGACGGTGACCAGGCAGGTCTCGATCCAGGCCCGGATGGCCTGCCGGGCCGCGTCGACCGGGTCGCTGGCCAGACCAAGACTGCAATCGGCGACCGTCGGAAGCTCCGGCCGGTCCACATTCAGCAGGATCTCCAGGTCCAGATGCCGGTAATCGTCGCTGAGCGAGACTCGATCATGGTCGCTCAGGGTACCGGTCGGTCCCCAGGATGGGAGAACGAGCGACACATCTGCTCGGAGGCCTCGGCCCACAATGTGCCCTGCACGACCATCAACGGTGACGCCACCCGCGCTTGCCCGTCGGCTGTCTCGACGTTCATGACCGCCTCGACCGGTTCGGTCGGGATGCCCTTGACACAGTCGATCGTGACGGTGACGGCAACCCGTCTCACGCCCGGTCGGATGGTGGCGGAACGATCCGACCGGAAGGTCAGCCCCCCGATCGTCCCGGTCACCTCCTCGAGGACGACAGCGGCCGGACCCGTGTTGACGACCGTCAACGTCGCCCGCAACGTCACGGTGCGTCCGTTCCTGCCGCCGGACTCCACCGGTCCGACGAGGGCGGTCAGAGCCACGTGCGCGTTATCGGCCGCCTGTCGCCGGCGGCTCTCCAACGTGTGCGTCGCCGTGACGGCCACCGCCACGCTGACGACCAGAGCCGCGATGAACTGTGGAATTCCGATCCTGGGTGCGAAAAGGCGACCGGCAAACGACCGATGGCGGACCCGCGGAGCCGACGGCTCGTCGAGATTCAGCACAACCTCACGGCCCGTGGCAAAGTGGTCAGATGTCATCAGGAATACCTGCCGCCTCCATGGTCATCGTCGCCGGGCACCTCATTGTCGAGCCTCAGCAGCGCGGGTCCTACCTCGACGGATGTGTCAGTGTCGTCCAACAGGCCCGCAGCGCGACCGGCTGTCTCGATTTCAGCATCACCGCTGACCTGGTCGACCCCGCCCGCATCAACATCTTCGAGTGCTGGGAATCGCAGGCTGCCGTCGAGGCTTTCCGCAGCGGTGGCCCCAGCGACGACCAGGGCTCAGCGATACGCTCGGCGACAGTGGCTGAATACGACGTCGCCGACGTGCGGGCGCTGTTCGGCTAGACGCCGGCGACTCGAACGTCCGACGGACGGGACCGCCCGCCTGGCCAATTGACCATCACGGCGCGTGCCGGCTTGAATGCGGCAATGGAGTGCGCATGAGCCGCCTGGCACAGGTGTTCACCGACAAGAAGGCCACCCTGCTGACGACGGCCGCCGTTTCGGTGATCGTCGCCGTGGTCGCCGAGCTCGCGCGGAGCATGTTCAGCCCGGTCGCGTCGCGCTACATCTCGATTATCAACATCATGCTGCTGGTCGTCGCGGCGGTCATTCTGGTGCTGTTGCTCGACCTTCGGGAAAACGTCGAGCGCTTCCAGGAGAAGTCTGACCTGATCGCCACGCGTCAGCAGGTCGAGGTGTTGCGCACCAGCATCGACCGGCTCAACAAGCACATCGGCTTCTCCATCGAGTATTACCGGTGCGGCGGCCGCGGCGCCGACGCGATGGAGAAGTTTCGCAAGCTGCACGACGCCGCCGGTGCGGTGATCCGCGACGCGCCACCCCGGGCGCAGATCTTCGCCGTCAACTCCTATGTGGAGGTCTTCGCCGAGTCCAACACCGAAGAGGGCGAGCAGATCCAGCGCGACTACCTCAAGCATTTCATCGACCGCACCGACTGCCGCTACCACCGCGTGCTCCAGCTCAAGAACGGCCGGTCCGCGGGCAGCCGGCAACCCCCGCTGTCCAGGCTGATCACGCCCGCCTACCTCGACCATTACCGCGAGATGGCCGCGCAGATGACGGCGCGGCCCCAGCTACCCATCCTGATCGGCGAGGTGCCGGCGAAACTGCCCACGTCGTACGTCGTGGTCAAGGATCCCGACAGCAGCAGCGGGAAGATCATCTGGCAGATCAACCAGCATGCCACCGACGCACACGACCCTGACGCGGAGGAGATGCTGGGCATCTTCGTCATCACCGACCCGCAGGGCATCCTGATCCCGCGGTTCGTCAACTGGTTCGAGATGCTCGAACGCACCGGGCGGCGTCCGCTGCAACCCGGTGACCTCGAGTAGCCGATGTCGGCCCTCATCTCCGCCCTGCTCCACGCCGTCGACCGCCGCGACTGGCCCGCGCTGGGCGACCTGGTCACGCCCGATGTCGTCTACGACCGGCCCGGCTACCCGACCATCCGCGGCGTCGACGAGTGGCTGACGTTCTACCGGATGACGCGGATCGTGGCCACCGGACAGCACCGTCTCGTCAGGGTCCTCGCCGACGACGCGCAAGGCTTCTGCTGGGGCGAGTTCACCGGCACGACCCGCGGCGGCCAGCCCGTCGACGTGCGGTTCGCCGACTGGTATGCCTTCCGCGACGGCCGCGTCTGCCAACGCCGCACGTTCTTCTACGAACCCGCGATCTGAAGGGGCCCCCCAGATCGCCGTTCATCGATCATCGCCACCCGGTCAAGCCATCCGGTCAAGCCAGAGCGGCGGCCGCGCTGGGCGGCCGCCGCTTTCTCAGCATGGAGGGGTCACGGTTGGACCGTTACCCGACCCTTCAGCTCTGCCATGGTCTCCGGGGTGTTGGCCGGGCCGGGGATCGCGTTCCCGGCAGCGGCCTGCCCGTTGGCGGTGCCGAGGTTCTCGGCCCCGACCTTGGCGACGCAGTGGCAGTTGCCAGCGATGGTCGTGGTCGCGACGTTGAAACCGCTGATGGTCACGACCGGGTCCTGCCGGCCGAGCTCGTCCGCGGCGTACGTCTCGGTGATGGTCTGTGATTGTCCCGGCCACAGCGTCACGTAGTTGTCGCTGTAGGTGGCCGGCCTGACCTGGCTGTCACCGGAACCGGCGGTCGAGCCGCGCCCCCGGTGCACGTCGACCCGCACCATGAACGCCACGGTGTCGGACTTGTTGGTCAGCGTGACGTCGGTCGCGGTGTCCTGCCCGCCGGAGAGCCCAGACTGCCGGTGGGTGACCGCGCTGGCCTGGATCTTCGTGTCGGGCAGCAGGCCGTTGGCCGGGTCGGCCGTCGGGCTCTGCAGGTTGCGAAGGTCGCCGTAGGTGGACAGGTTGGGGTAGGCGCTGCCGGTGTAGGTGGGCACGTCGTTGATCGTCGACAGCCAGTAGACGTTGCGGTCGACCACGTGCGTTCCCCGCTTGAGGGTCAGCTCCAGGAAGTAGGTCTTCTGCGGCGTGCCGTTGACGTCGGGCAGCGTCGGGTTCGGAACGGTCAGGAGCTGGTTCATCACGCCCTGGCTGGGCATGGTGATGCCCGACGCGTTCTGGGTGGTCAGCACGTTGCCGCGCATGTCGTAGGTCTTCGCGCTCACCGACAGGCCGCTCTGGGTCTGACCGGTCAGGTTGGACACGCCCACCGTGCGGTTGTCGGGGTCGGTTTCCGGTGCCGGGTAGGCGTAGTAGACGTGCAGGGCCTCGTTGGCCTTCTTGGCTCCGAAGTAGGTGCCCGCCTGGTCGAAGTCATACCCGTACAAGTTCCAGAGCAGGCTCGGCATGGGCTTGTTCATCATCCAGTAGACGAGCCCGGTCGAGGGCGAGTCGGTCCTGGTCGAGTGGTCGAGGTAGGCCTCGAACTGGGCCCGCACCGTCTCGTAGTTGATGGCCTGCGCCTTGCGGACGAAGTCGGCCACGCTCGGGTTGTCGTTGTAGAGACCCGTGGCGCCCGGCGGGTTGGTCGGGCAGGTGACCGGGTTGGCCGTCCACGTGCCGTAACGCTGGCAGATCGCGGTCGCGAGCACACCGACGTGTTGGAAGCTCGAGTAGCTGGTGCCGCTGCTCTGCTCGCCCCGTCCCGAGTTGAAGTTCGCCAGGTTCGGCGAGGTGACCATCGCGGTCTGGTCGGCCGGCGTCATGAACCGGTTGAGCGAGTCCTGCGTCGGGATGGTCGATCCGGGGCTGGACTCGGTCTGGAACGCCCACGCACCACCGCGGTTGACGAACTCACCGCTGGTGCACGGATCGTTGCCCGTGCGGCCCTTGCAGTTGGAGCTGTAGGCGTAGCTCGGCGGGAACCAGTTGTAGGGGCCTTCCTTCATCCCCGACGGCCCGAGGGTGTCGGTGGACTTGTATTCCGCGGAGGCCATCACCGGGACGGTGAAGTCGGTCTCCTTGAATCCCTTCAGGACACCCGCTTCCTGACTTGCCGAGGGTACGTTGTCGCTCCAGCTGTAGAAGACGACGCTGGGGTGGTTGCGCTGCTGGGTGCCGAGGGCCACCGCGGTGCGGTAGTTGGTCTCCTCGTCCTTCGCGGTCCAGCGGGAGCCTTCTTCCCAGTAGTTGCAGCACAGGAACCCGCCGTAGATGAGCAGCCCGGCCCGGTCCATCTGCTCGTAGAAGTCGTCGGGCTGGTCGTCTCCCTCGAGCCGCAGGCCGTTGAGGCCCATCGACTTGATGAGCTGGATCTGGGTCTCGATGTTGTCCTTCGAGTAGCGCAGGAACATGTCCTGGTCCATCATCCCGCCGCCGCGGAAGACGAACGGCTTGCCGTTGATGGCGAACCAGCGCGAGCCGTCGTAGGCCTGGCTGCCCGGCGCCGAGAGCCACGAGTCGATGGTCCGGATCCCGAACGCCGTCCGGTAGGAGTCCGAGACCTTCTTGTTCCGCGCCACGTTCATCGACAGGTTGTAGAGCGGCTGGTCGCCCATCTGGTAGGGCCACCAGAGCTGGGGGTGCTTGACGTGCAGGTCGCGATCGGTGCTCGGGTCGAAGACGACGTCTCGCTTCTCGCCGGCCTTCAGGCTGAAGGTCTTACGCACGTTGATCGGGTGCTTGCCCTGCGGGTCGGTGATGGTCGCGTTGACGGTGGCGGTCGCGGATTTCCTCGACGTGTTCGTCACGGTGCCCTTGACCGTCAGGTCGGAGCTGCTCAGGTCGGCGGCGTTGGCCTGCACGACGTGCGCGTCGTCGAGCCGGAACGTCTCCGACTGGTGCAGCCGGATCGGGTATTTGATGCCGGTGTTCTGGTCGCGTGCGGCCTGCGTCCAGTCGTTGAAGTCCTGGGTCAGCATCTCACCCGGGTTGTTGGGGTAGATCTTGAAGGCCAGCGCGTTGGGGCCGCTGCCGTTCACCAGGTCGCTGATGTCGAAGGTGTAGGTGGGCTCGGAGCCCTGGATGACATCCTTCGTGGCGAGCTGGACGCCGTTGACCCACAGGTCGGCCTGGCCCATGATGCCGCGCACATCGAGCAGCACGTTGCGGTCGGCGCCGCCGCGCGCGCTGAACTCGGTGCGGAACCACCACGGCACGTTGTATTGGTCGTTGGGAACGCCGTGCGCGTCGGGTTGCTCTCCCTGACACGCCGTGAGGTTCTCGGAGTAGAAGATGTTGTTCGCGCCGCATTGGTCATCCGGCGGGATGTTCTGCAACTGTGCCGCGACGACGCTGCCGACCGCATGCGCGTCGTTGGTGTGCACCGGCAGCCAGCCTCGCGGCGAATAGGTGCGCCGGGAGATGAGGTCGCCGGTGTCGGGGGTGCTGGTGCTGTTCTGCACCTGCCATTTCCCGTCGAGGTCGACCGACGATTCCACGTTGGACGACGCGCTGCTGGGCGTCGCCGGGACGGATGTGAGCAGAGAGGTGACGAGGACGAGGGGTAGGGCCAGTGCAACGGTGAATCTTCGATTCATCGGGGGGTACCCTCCTTCACCGGGCAGGGGGATGGTGGCTATCTGACGCCGACCGCTTCGACAGCCAGTGCGAGTGCGCCGAGCAGCGGCGCGTCGTCGATGAACGTTGCCGGGGCGAGTTGTGGCGGGAACGGAACCGCCCGGGGAAGCAGGGCGGCGATTCGGGGCAGGATGCGCTCGGCGGCGCCCATCATTCCGCCGCCGATGACCACTCGTGCCGGGTCGAGGGTGATGCACAGGTTGGCCACGGCCTGGGCCAGCGTCCGCAGCGCCTCGTCGATGAGCGCGTCCACCCGCGGGTCGCCGACCATGGTGAACAGTTCGGCGGCGGCCACCGGGCGGCCGACCAGTGCCGAGCCCTGGCTGGCCAACGCGCTGCCGGACACCAACTCCTCCAGCGGCGCGTGGCCGTCGGCGAAGCTGGTGTCGCGGGTGGGGTCGAGCAGGTAGCCGATCTCACCGGCGGCGCCGTGCGCGCCACGGACGACGCGGCCGTCGACCACCAGCGCCGCCGCGAGGCCCGTACCCAGATTGATGTAGATGCCGACGTCGACGCCGCGCAGCGCTCCCCAGCGCAACTCGGCCGCGGCGGCGGCGTTGACGTCGTTGTCGATGACAACCGGTGTGTCGCCGTAGGCGTCCTTCATCAGCCGTGGCAGCTCGAGCCCCTCCCAGCCCGGCACGTTGGGTGCGAGCCGGATCCGCTCGCCACGGACGACGCCGAAGGTGGACACTCCGACGGCGACCGGCGCGGCGACCATGCCCTGCGCGGCCTCCAGCGACCGCCGCACCACCTCCTCGGCACTCCCGCTCGTCGGGATCCGCAGCCGGGTCGACGAGACCGCCGGCGACCATCCCTCGTCGGCCGTGGCCAGCGCGACCTTGGTGCCGCCGAAGTCGATGCCGAGGACTTGAGCCGCCGTCACTGCTCACTGCCTCGACGGGACAGCGAGTCGATGGCAACTGCCGCCGCGAGCACGATCGCCGTGACCATGAAGCGGATCGACGAGTCCACATTGAGCAACAGCATCCCGTTGGTGATCGACTGGATCACCAGGATGCCGAGCAGTGCCGCATATGGCCGGCCCCGCCCACCGAACAGCGAGACGCCGCCGATGACCGCCGCGGCGATCGCCATCAGCAGGGTGTCGCTGCCCCCGGAACTCTGGTTGACAGCGGCCAGCCGGCTGGCCGCGAGAACACCGCCGAACGCGGCCAATGTGGACGCCAGGACGAACGCCACGATCCGCAGCCGGGTGACGGGGATGCCGGCCCGCCGCGCCGCCTCCGCATTGCCACCGATCGCGTAGATCCACTGCCCGAACACCGTGTTGCGCAGCACCAGGTCGAGAGCGACGACCAACGAGCCGAAGATGACCAGCAGCAGGGGTACGCCGCGGTCTGCGCTCAACACGAGCACGGCGGCGCCGAGCAGCACCGCGAGCCCGGCGATGCGCAGCGCCGAGCCGCTCAGCGGTGACAGCGGCAGGCTGGCACGCCGGCGCAACCGCCTGTTGAGCACGGCGCTCGTGGCGACGACGCCGACGATGAGCACGACGATCAGCCAGCTCACCCATGGCGGTAGCCAGGTGTCGCTGAGGCGGGCGATCGCGCCGTCGAACGGGAGGTTGATGGTGCCGCCCCGGCCCAGCACGTAGAGCAGCAGCCCTTGCCAGCCGATCAGGCCGGCCAGCGTCACCACGAACGACGGCATGCGCAGCTGCGTGAACATCACCCCGTGCACGAGGCCGATCACCGCACCCAGGCCGAGGGCGATGACGACGGCGAGCAGGGCGGACTGGCCATGCCGGACGTGCACGATGGCCAGCACCGCCGCGCACAACCCGCTGACCGAACCGGCCGACAGGTCGATCTCGCCGAGCAGCAGCACCATGATGATGCCCAACGAGATCGTGCCGGTCGCGGCGAGTTGCAGCGCGAGGTTGGTGAGGTTCTCGGCGGAGAGGAACTGCTCGTTGAGCGAGCCGAACACGATCGCGATGACGACGAGTCCCAGGACGACCGGCCAACTGCCGACGCCACCGGGCCGGGTGGCCCGGTCCGCCGAGCGACCTGGCCAGCGAATGGCTTTCGCTAATGTGGTCACGCTGCGGCTCCGGTGATTGCGGCCACGATCGTCTCCGGGCTGGTGTCGGCGGTTCGGAACTCGCCGGCGTTGCGGCCCAGCCGCAGCACGACCGTGCGGTCGCTCACGGCGCGCACGTCGGCGAGGTTGTGCGAGATGACGAGCACGGCCAGGCCGCGATCGCGCAGGCGCCGGATCAGGTCCAGCACCTGCGCGGTCTGCTCGACACCGAGCGCGGCGGTCGGCTCGTCGAGGATGACCAGCCACGGGTCGCCAACCAACGCCCGGGCGATGGCGACCGACTGACGCTGGCCGCCGGAGAGCATCGCCACCGGCACCCGGATGTCCTGGATCCGCACGTCCAATGAGGACAGTAGTTCCCGTGCGGTCCGTTCCATCTCAATCTTGCGCAACAGCGACCAGCGTCGTCGTTCCGAGCCAAGGAACAGGTTCCCGATGACATCGAGGTTCTCGCACAGCGCGAGGTCCTGGTAGACGGTGGAGATGCCGAGGCTCCTGGCCTGATGCGGGTTGTTGATCTGCACGGACAGTCCGTCGCGCTCCATCCGCCCCTCGTCCGCGGAGACGGCACCGGAAATCACCTTGATCAAGGTTGACTTGCCGGCGCCGTTGTCGCCGACCAGCGCGACGACCTCGCCCGCGCTCAGGTCCAGGTCGACCGCGTCGAGAGCCCGCACCGCACCGAACCGTTTTGACACTCCTCGCGCTGCGAACATCTACTGGATTCCCGCCTCGGCGCAGGCGGCGGCCACAGCGCCGGTGCAGATCTCGCTGGCCTTGTAGAAGCCGTCCTTCACGATGGTGTCCTTGACCTTGTCAGCGGTCACCGCGATCGGGTCGAGCAGGAACGAGGGGATGTCGGCCGAGCCGTTGTTGACCTTGGTGGTCGCAGGCGGCTGCTCGCCCTGGCTCAGCGCGACCGCCAGCTCGGCGGACTTCTCGGCTTCGCTGCGGATGTCGAGGTAGATGGTCATGTATTGCTCGCCGGTCAGGATCCGCTGCACGGCCGCCAGCTCGGCGTCCTGCCCGGTGATCGGCGGCAACGTGGTGTAGCCGGCCCGCTTCATGGCGGCGATGGCGCCGCCGGCCATGCCGTCGTTGGCCGAGAGCACACCGACGATGTTGTCGCGGCCGAGCGCGGTGATGGCCTGTTCCATCTGCTGCTGCGCCTTGTCGGGACTCCAGTCCGGCGTGTCGAACTCGCGCCCGATCTGGACCTTCCCGTCGAGGATGTTGTGTGCGCCCTTCTTGTAATCCGCGGAGCTCGGGTCCGTCGGCGCACCGTTGATCATCACGACCTTGCCCTTGTCGGTCGTCCCCTTGGCGTTGAGGGCGTCCAGCAGCGCCTGACCCTGCGCCTCACCGACCCGGACGTTGTTGAAGGACACGTAGTATTCGTAGGAGATGCCGGAGATCAGCCGGTCGTAGGCGATGACCGGCACCTTCTTCTGCTTCGCCTGGTTGACCAGCGAAGCCGCGGCAGCCGCGTCGACGGCGTCGAGCACCAGCACGTCGGCGCCCTGCGCGAGCGCCGCCTCGAACTGCTGCTGCTGTTTGGCGGCGTCCTGGTCGGCGTTGTTGTAGACCAGCTTGCAGGTCGCGCAGAGCGACTTGACCTTGGCCTCGAACAGCGGCCGGTCGAACGCTTCGTAACGCGTGGTCTTGGACTCGGGTAGGAACAGCGCGATCGTCGGCGCATCTTTCGCCGGCGTGTCGGAGCCGGAATCCGAATCCGACCCGCTGCCGCAGCCCGCGGCCGCGGCCAGCAACGCGGTGCTCAGTAGGACAAGGAACCACTTAGGTCTCATGGGGTACCCCTCGTTGGAGGTTCAGGCCAGCAGAATGCACCCCGCCCTCGCCATTTAGCAAGGTGTCTAACGAAATTCGTATTGGACCTTTACGAACCCGTGTGAGAACGTGATCTGGTGCCGACTCACCAGACCGCAAGCACGACGAGCATGTTGCGGGTCATGAACGAGCGGGCGGTGTTCGGCGAGATCTTCCGGCTGGGTCCGGTGTCGCGGCCCGAGCTCGCCCAGGCCACCGGCCTGTCCAAGCCAACGATCTCGGTCGCTCTCAGCAACCTCGGCCGCGCCGGGCTGGTGCGCGAGGTCGGGCTGCGCGCGGGACCGGCGGGCCGTTCCGCGCTGCTCTACGAGGCCCGCCCCGAGGCGGGCTGGGTGCTGGCGGTCGACATCGGACGGGCCTTCGTCCGGCTCGTGCTGGCCGACCTGGCGGGAACGATCGTCGCCCGGATCGACCACCCGTCCGGCAGCCCGCATCCGACGGACCTGCTCCCCCAGTTGACGGAGTTGGCCGACCGGCTGACCGCGCAGGTCGGCATCGCCCGCGCCGACGTCACCCTGGCGGTCTTCGGCACACCCGGCATCCATGACAAAGAGACCGGTGCGCTGCACCTCGCGCCCAACCTGCCCGGCTGGGACCAGCCCGGCGCCGTCGACCGGTTCACGGCGGTGTCGCCGTCGCCCTTCCTGGTGGAGAACGACGTCGACCTGGCCGCGGTCGGCGAGGCGACCTACGGCCTGGGCCGGGAGGTCGCGCACTTCGCCTACGTGTCGATCGGCACCGGCACCGGCATGGGCATCGTGATCGACGGCAAGCTCTACCGCGGCTCGCGGGGCTGCGCCGGCGAGATCTCCTACCTCCCGATCGGCGAGGGCGACCCATTGCAGGACGACCCGACCGCCGCCCGCCGAGGCATGTTCGAGACGGTGGCATCGGCTGACGGCATCGTCGCGGCAGCCCGGCGGCTGGGCTGGGCGGGTGCGACCAGCGCCAAGGAGGTCTTCGACGCCGCCCGGGCCGGCGAGCCGACCGCCCGACGCGCGGTGCAGGTCGAGGTCAACCACGTCGCACACGCGCTGGCCGCGGTGACCGCGGTGCTCGACCTGGAACTCATCGTCCTCGGCGGCGGCGTCGGCGTGCAGGGCGGCGACCTGCTGATCGGCCCGGTCCAGGACCGCCTACACCACCTGGTGGCGCTGCAACCCCCACGGATCGAGGTATCGACCCTCGGCGCCGACGCCGTCCTCATCGGCGCGGTGGCCGTCGGCGTCACGGCCGCCCGCGACCTGGTGCTCGACCGCACCGTGGCGGCGACCGGCTGACGCGCCTGGAATATGTCAGCGGCGCAGGGCTCGGCGCGCCAGTGCGTTGCCGAGGAACTGTCCAGCCTGGACGATGACGATGATGGTCGCGACCGTGATGTAGACGACCGGCCAGTTGTAGCGTTGCGAGCCGTACGTGACCGCGAAATCGCCCAGGCCGCCGCCGCCGAACAGGCCGGCCTGGGCCGACATGTCGACCACGCCGACGAAGATGAAGGTGTAGCCCAGGATCACCGGGCCGAGCGCCTCGGGGACGACGACCGTGAGCAGGATGCTGATCGGGCGGGCGCCGCCAGCGCGGGCTGCCTCGAGGACGCCCGGTTCGACCGCCAGCAGGTTCTGCTCGATGATGCGGCTGACCGCGAACGCCGCCGCGAGTGACAGGGCGAAGGTGACCGCGTTGGTGCCGATGGTGGTGCCGATCGTGTGCAGCATCAGGGGCTGGATGGCGGTCAGGAAGATCACGAACGGGATCGGCCGGACGATGTTGACCAGGATGTTGACGGTGATGAAGACGGCGCGGTTGGCCATCAGGCTGCCCGGCCTGGTCGCGTAGAGCACCAGGCCCAGCGCCAGGCCGAGCAACCCGCCGACCACGACCGAGATCCCGACGATGTAGAGCGTCTGCCCGATCGCCTGGCGGAAGATCGGCAGGTTGGTGATGAACTCGTCCACGTCAGGCCTCCTCCTCGGTCACGTCGACGCCGTCGGCGCGCAGTGCCGCCAACGCCGCGTCGATGCCGGCGTCCGGGCCGGTCAGCTCGAAGGTGAGGCTGCCGACCGCCCGTTCCTGTAGCTCGCTGATCCCGCCGAAGATGATGCCGGCGGCCACGTTGTGCGCGAGGAAGGTCTTGGCCAGGGCGGTCTGGAACCCCGTGCGGTCGCGGACCGCCACGCTGACGATCCGGCCGCTGTGCGTGCGGCGCAGCCGTTCCAGGGTCTGCGCCGACGGGCGGTCGCGCAGCGCTCCGCGGACGAAATCGGCGGCCGCCGGGGTTTGCGGGTTGGCGAACACGTCGTACACCGTGCCGGTCTCGGCGATCCTGCCCCGGTCCATCACCGCGACCCGGTCGGCCACCGCGCGGATCACGTCGAGCTCGTGGGTGATCAGCATGATGGTGACGCCCAGCTCGCGGTTGACCCGGCCGAGCAGACCCAGCACCTCGGCGGTGGTCTGCGGGTCCAGCGCGCTGGTGGCCTCGTCGGCCAGCAGCAGCGACGGGTCGGTGGCCAGCGCGCGGGCGATGCCGACGCGTTGTTTCTGGCCACCGGAAAGCTGTTCTGGATGGTCGTGCGCGCGGTCGAGGAGCCCGACGAAGTCCAGCAGCCGGGCCACCCGCCGGTCGCGTTCCGCACGATCGACGCCGGCCACCTTGAGGGGGTAGGCGACGTTGCCGGCGACCGTACGCGAGCGGAACAGGTTGAACTGCTGGAAGATCATCCCGATATCCCGGCGTACGGCACGGCGGTCCCGTTCGCGCAGGGCGGTGATCTCCTGGCCGCCCACGTACACCTGACCGCTCGTCGGGTTTTCCAGGCCGTTGATCAGTCTGATCAGCGTGCTCTTGCCGGCGCCGGAGTGGCCGATGACGCCGAACACCTCACCCTTGGCGACATCCAGGCTGACCGAGTCCAGCGCCGCGACCCGGCCCCGGGCGAACGTCTTGGTGACGTCGGCCAGGCGTACGTGCGTCATGGCCTACTTCTTGCCCGCTGCGACGGCCTGGTCCTGCACCGTCTTGAGCAGCGACTGGAGGTCGGCCGGCGGCACCTTGCGGAAGACGGCGGTTCCGCCGTTGGAGGTCTGGACGCCCTGCTCCACGCTCGGGTCGTGGTAGAGCTCGGCCAGCTTGAGGTAGGTCGCGTTGTCCTTGTCTGCGGCCCGGGAGACGAAGAGGTTGACGTAGGGCGCGGCGCTCGTGCTGGCCGGGTCGTCCTGGAAGAGGACCGCGGTCTTGGCCAGCTTCGCGCTGGTGGCGTAGTTGTTGTTGACGATCGCGGCGGCCACGGAGCCGGCCTGGAGCGCCCCGGCGGTCTGTGAGGCGTCGAGCGTCACCACGTCGACCTTCTTGGTCTCCACATCGGACGTGCTGGAGAAGGCCGAGCCACCGCCCTTCAGCGTGACCAGCCCGGCCGCCTGGAGCACCAGCAGGCCACGGGCCTGGTTGATGGCGTCGTTGGGGATCGCGACCTTGGCGTCGGCCGGCAACTCGGCCGGCGCCTTGTATTTCAGCGAGTAGAGCGGCAGCGGGTAGACCGCGGTGGCCCCGATCGGCTGGAGGTCGTCGCCGGCGGTGGCGTTGTAGTTGGCCAGGTACTGGATGTGCTGGAACTGGTTGAGGTCGATCTGCTTCTCTTTCAGCGCCGGGTTCGGCTGGCTGTAGTCGCTGAAGTTGACCAGGGTGACCGTCACGTTCAGCTGCTGCTTGGCCAGGTCGACATACGTTTTCCAGTACGGCTCGGAAGCGTCGGTGACCCCGATGCGCACGGTCTGCGCGTCACTCGTGGCGCTGGAATCGTCACGGTTGGCCACGACCGCGGTAATCACACCGGCCGCGACGACGACCACGGCGGCCGCTGCCAACCAGGGCCAGCGGCTGCGCTTGCGGGTGGGCAGCACAGGCTGGTCGGCCGGCGCTGGCTGCTGCGGATCGGACGGTGTCGACGAGGACATCACACTGCTCCGGAAGTTGAAACGGGCTCAGGAAGCAGTCACGATAACCTACATATCCGATAGGTGAAATGTGTTTCATGTCTACTCGGACGCGAGACGTTGGCGACTAGACCATAGCCTAGTAAGTCAGTAGGATTAGTAGGCTGACTGCTCCGGTCCTCGCGGAGGTGCTCATGGCGCTGCCCCTGGCCAGTCCCGTCGATGTCGCGACCTACGGTCACTATTCGTTCGACACGTCCGGCACCCGTTATCGCTTCACCGGGCGGATCGCCGCCGACGGGCCGTTCCCGCCCGAGCCGGGCCGCTACCACGTCTACGCCGGTTGGTTCTGTCCCTGGTCGCAGCGCATCACCATCACCCTCGCCCTCACCGGCCTCACCGGCACGGTCAGTGTGTCCTACGTGGACAATGCGCGGGACGGCCGAGGATGGGCGTTCCGGGAACGCTACGGTCCCGACCCGGTCAACGGGTTCACGCTGCTCCGCGAGGCATACCAGGCGACCGAGCCCGGGTTCGCCGGGCTGGTGTCGGTGCCCGCGCTCTGGGACCGCGAGAAACGACAACTGGTCAGCAACGCGTACCCCACGATCGAACTGGATCTGGCCACGCGGTTCGGACGCCCGGTCGTCGACGTCTACCCGGCCGGCCAGCGTCCGGAGATCGACGCGCTCGACGAGTGGATCGGCCCCTCGGTCAACCACGGCGTCGGTGCCGCGGCGACCGCCGGGCCGGAGGGTGCCCGGGCCCGGGCCGGGCTCCTCGACGCCTTCGCCCGGCTCGACGAACGGCTCGCCGGTCAGCCGTTCCTGGTCGGCGACGCGGTGACGCTCGCCGACATCCGGCTCTGGGTGACGCTTGTCCGTTACGACGTCGGGCCCAACGCCCAGCGCGCGATCCATCCCGGCCTGCACGAGTTCCCGCACCTGTGGGCCTACGCCCGGCGCCTCTACACGATCCCGGCCTTCCGCGACACCACAGACTTCTCCTCGTTCGCGCTGCCGGGCGTCGAGCTACCCGACTGGACGGCGGTGAGCGCGTGACGCTGCACCTCGCGGTCGCCCTCGATGGGGCCGGCTGGCATCCGGCCGCCTGGCGCGACCCAAACCCGAGCACCTCGTCCGCCACCGCTGGCGCACCGGCGACGTGGTGATGTGGGACAACCGAAGCACGGCGCACTACGCCAACCGCGACTACGGCAGCGCGCACCGGGTCATGCACCGCATCACCCTGCGCGGAGACGAGCCCTACGGACCCTAGCTTCGCCCGTCCGGCAGGATCGGACCCATGACCGGCCAACTTCGAGTCACCTGCGGCGTGGTCGTTCTCGACGAGCGCGACCGGGTTCTGCTCATCCGCCGCGACGGCGAAGGCACCTGGGGCATACCCGGCGGCGGCCTGGAACCCGGCGAAACCTGGGAGCAGGCAGCCCGCCGCGAATGCCTTGAGGAAACCGGCTGGGACATCGAGCTGGACGGTCTGCTCGGCGTCTACAGCGATCCGGCGACCCAGACCCATCGCTACCCGAGCGGCGCGGTCGTGCAGTTCGTCGGCGCGGTGTTCCTGGGCCGGCCAGGAAGCCGGACGGCTACGCCAGACGGCGAAGCGACGGAACTCGGCTGGTTCCCGCTCGATCGACTCCCGGCGCCGCTGTTCGCGCCGGACGTGCCCGTGCTGCGCGACG
Organism: Asanoa ferruginea; assembly: GCF_003387075.1. Classification (NCBI taxonomy): domain Bacteria; kingdom Bacillati; phylum Actinomycetota; class Actinomycetes; order Micromonosporales; family Micromonosporaceae; genus Asanoa; species Asanoa ferruginea. The sequence goes on along the minus strand of NZ_QUMQ01000001.1, from coordinate 5,422,637 downwards.
CGAGCCATCGCCACGACAGACCCTTCGTCGGTTAGACCGGCTGCGACACGGCAGGCGCCGGCTTGCGTTGCGTGGTCGCGGACCAGCCCAGCGCGCCGATCACGATCCCGACCAGCGGCAGCACGAACAGGCCGAGCTGGTATTTGATAGCTGTGTCGCCGACGCTCATGCGCACCTCGAAGGGGGTGCTGTGTGCGACGTTGGGGTCCGGGTTGGCCCAGATCAGATCGACGTGACCAGGGAACGCGAGCATGGTGCCGATGGTCAACACGCTGAGCACCAACGCGGCGGCGCCGCCCGCGTAGAGCCCGCCGAGGTTGCCGCCCAGCCGTCCCGCTGCCCAGAATCCGGCCGGCAGCACAGCGAACAGGACGATGGTGTAACCGGCCGCCAGCCAGCCATTCGCAAGGTGCAGGCGATTGCCGAGCGGCATGAGCGCGTAGGTGATCGCGGCGGCGCCTGCCCCGAAGCCGGCGCCGGCGGTCAGCTGCGCGGGCATGACCCGGGTGCGGCGTGCGGTGGCGATGAGGATCGCGGCCGCGTAGCCACCGATCGTCACAACGATGACCACCGCGCTGACGACGGCCCCGCTGCGCATGTCGGCTTCCCAGTTGCGCTGGTCGAACGCCTGGAAGTGGTCGAACCGGCTGCCCGCGAAGCGCGAGAGGCCGGCCATCACCAGCACGAAGCAATACACCGCGACATACCCGGCGGCGCGCACGACCCGGACGGCCCGCTTGTCGGCGACCGGCCCGAACACCGGGCGAGCCACCCACGGCAGCACCGCCAGCACGAGCACAACCACGACCATCGTCACCCGGCCCGCCGGGACGGCCGGGTTGGCCGATCCGGGATGCCAGCTCAGCCCGACCATCACCGCGCCCGCTGCGACGCCGGCGACCGTGTAATCGGCTCTGCGTGTCACGTCAGCCTCCCGAATCACGGCGGAACTCTATCTAGATAGACTTGTCGTGTCGAGAGCGCTGCCACGGACTGACGATGTTCGGACAGTTCGCCTTATCGGCGTTCGCGGCGGCGGGCCAGGGCCTGGCCCGCCGGGAACGCGTCGGCGAAAGCTCGCAGCAGTGTGATGGTCTCCTGCACGGGCTGCCCGTCGACAAGGGTCTCGATGGTGTGGTGGAGGCGCGCCTCCACCACCGCGACCTCGCGCGCCAGCCGACCGCCGGCCTCGGTGAGGGTCAGGGTGACGTGTCGCCGATCAGCCGGGTCGGGCTCCCGGTTGATCAGACCGGCCTTGACGAGTCGGTCGACCAGCCTGCTCGGATTGTCGCCCGTCTCGCACACGAGCAACTCCCCCAGCCCGGTCAGCGTCAACGGCTGATGGTCGGCCAGCACGCGCAACGCTTCCGCCTGCGATGGGGTCAGGTCCAGTGGGCGAAGGTCGGTGGCGAAGAGGCGGTTGCCCTCGCGCTGGATGGCCAGGATCAGGTAGCGGAGCTCCTCGGCCGGTGTCATGGCCGCTCGACCATGGGGTTGGCCGCGCCGGCGAGCAGGGTCGCGGCGTTGGGGTCGTGTGCGGCCAGGACCGTGAGCCCGGGGTGGCGTTGGCGCAGTGCGTTCACCATGCCGACGGTAGAGCGCATCCGGCGCCGATCGCCAGCGCCGGGGATCTTTCCCGCACGGAGCAGGTCGGCGTCGTAGGTGAGGTCGCCGACGAGCAGCAGCGGTGCGTGGTTGGGGCGGCGGACCAGCATCGACAGCGAGCCCGGAGTGTGACCGGGGGTGGGCAGCAGGACGATGCTGCCGTCGCCGAACAGGTCGTGGCCGGCCGTGAACGGCCGCAGGCCGGGGTCGCTGATCGGTTCCGGCTCGATCTGTTGCCAGCGCAGGCCCGGCAGGTCGATGTGGGAGCGCAGGAAGCCGCGTGACTCGGGCAGTGGTCGCCGCATGGTGCGCCATTCGGCGCGCGTTGTCATGACCGTGGCGTGCCGGAGCTCGGGCAGCCCGCCGATGTGGTCCTGGTGCAGGTGGGACAGCACCGCGGTGCGCACGTCCGCGATGTCGTAGCCCAGCGAGCCCAGGCCGGCGGTGAGCGTCTGGTCGGGCTCGATGGCGAACTTCGCGAGGCGGTCGTAGACGACGCCGTTGAAGCCGGCCGGGAAGTACTGGGGATCGGTGACCGAGGCCCGGTCCTGGCCGGTGTCGAACAGCACCAGGCCGTCACGGTGCTCGATGACGTAGGCGTTGATCGGCCGGGGCGCGGTCCACCGCTGCGAGGTGAACAGCCAGAGGTAGAGCGGCTTCCAGGTCGGCCCGACGTGCTCGGGGTGGATTTCGACGGAGCCGGTGCTGACCACCGAGACGCGGCGGATCGGATCTGAGCTCATGGCGGGAGTCCTTTCGTATGTCGTGTCATTAGATTACACGACATCCATCGCCGCTGGGAAGGGGGTCCGGGTGACCTTTTGACTAGCTCTGGCTCGGCTCTTTCGTGGGAACGCCGCGGCGGACCGCCGCGAACAGCGGCGGGGAGTACCAACCGGACCCGCCGCCGAACCAGCGCTCGAGCGACGGGGTCGGCGGGCGCACGCCGCCGAGCACGTAGAGCGAGACCGCGAGCAACGTGCCGCCACCGGACAGGCCGAGGGCGATCCACAGCGCGGTGCGGATGCCCGATGTCGGGCTCGACCCGACGTTCGTGGCGATGTAGACGAGGATCGGCGCAATCATGAACGCGGCCACCGCCCGCAGCAGCTCGATGATCGCGAACACCCGCTGGAGGGCGGCGTTGCGCAGCGAGAAGCCGGCGATGAACAGCGCCGGGGTGACGGAGGCGCCGACGCCGATGCCGACCAGGCCCGTCCCGATCAGCGTGACGATGGTGCTCGGTGGAATGGCGGCGGCGACGAGCGCGACTCCGGCGCAGAGGGCGAGCAGCCCGGCCAGCGCGAAGTAGTGCAGCGCCCGCGTGGTGAACAGCCAGGCGAACAGGATCGCGGTGATCACCGCTCCGCCGAACTCGGGCAGGTAGAGCAGTCCCAGCTTGAGGGCCGAGTAGCGGTCCGCGAGCAGGACGCTGGTCAGCGTGATCGCGGACACCGAGGCGGCGGCCGCGGACATGGCGACCACGATCCCGGCCACCGGCATGGTGGTCGTGAGCGGACGCAGGATCAGCAGCGGGCGCTTGGAGTTGTATTGCTGGACCAGGAGGAACACGATCAACAGGACGCCACCGATCAGCGGACCCAGGGTCCTGGCTTCGATGGTGCCGCGGGTGAGCAGCTCAGCGGCGCCGTAGAAGGCGGCCACACAGCCGGTCGCGGCCAGTCCCACCGCGACGGGCGAGCGGGTCGAGGTGAGGTCGGCCGGCGGCGAGTCCTCGAAGGTCAGCACCACCAGAATCAGCGCCAGGATCGAGATGCCCGCGATGATCCAGAACAACGGGCGCCAGGCGTTGGAGTCGGCCTGGACGCCGCCGATCAGCGGTCCCAACGCGACCGCTCCGAAGATCGACAGGTTCAGGATCACGGCCGTGATGCGCAGCTTCGACGGCGGGAACCCGGTGACCAACGGCGGCACGGCGGCGATCAGCAGAAGGCTGGTGCACAGGCCCTGCAGCACGTGCCCGACGATGAACATGACCGGCCCGGTCGCGGACGCGGCGAGGACGGACCCGGCCACGAGTACGACGGCGTAGATGGTCAGCATCCGGCGTTGCGGCAGGTGCTGCGCGAGCTGCACGGACAGCACCGTGCCCAGCGCGTACCCGGCGTTGGCCAGGCCCAGCGCGAGGTTGACCTCTTGGGTGCTCATGTGGAGCTGGTCCATGAGGATCGACTGGAGTGGACCCAGCGCGGCCGACAGCACCAGATAAGGGATCAGGGCAAGGACAACCATTGTCGCCACGGCGGGGTAATGGCTGGCCAGCGGACCGCGCGTCGACCTCAGTGGAGGCTCGACCACTCCGGGGGCTTCGGCGCTCAATTGGGAACCTCACTGCTGGTGCCGAATTTGCACCCGGCTCAGGCGTCCCAGCTAAATTACCGCGCATACATCCACGAGTGGGGCGAAATCGCTACTAAACGTCCGCCCGCCGACAGAACGATGCCCCGGCCGTTGGCCGGGGCATCGATAGAACCGATCAGCGGGTGACGCTGCGCCGACCGCGGCCGGCGAAGCCCACGACCAGCGCGACACCGACAGCCGCGAGCACGATCTGCAGAAGCAGCTCACGCCAGTCGATCCAGCCGTCCGTGTCGGCGAAGCCACCGGCCCGCGCGATCGCGGAACCGATCAGCGCCGCGACGACGCCGATAACCAGCGTCAGCCACAACGGGATGTTCTGGCGGCCGGGCACGACCAGACGCCCCAGCGCACCAATGATCAAACCGATAATCAGTGCGGTGATGATTCCACCTGCGGTCATGGCCGTTCCTCCTCGGGGGGTTCATTGTCACTGCGTGACGGCGGCTAATTTCCCGTCGCGCGGACAAGCCAAACCAGACGGATCACTTGGGAGTGTGTACGAGGAGATCGAAGTCCCTGACGGTCGCTGGTTCGGTGAGGTGGGCCTTGACGGTGTGGTCGGGAGCGAGCAGCGTGAGTCGGCCGTCGCGGGTCCGCACGAGCAGGTCCCCGTCGGGTTCGAACAGGATCGCGGTGATCTCACCGCTCACCGGCAGGCTGACGTTCCGGCCGGTGCGGGTGTCGATCAGCGCGTTGGCGAACAGGTCCCGCCCGATGTCACCGTCAGGCTGGTCACCGGTGCGCAGGTTGACCGCGACCAACCCGCCGTCCGGCGAGACGCTGTAAGGGTCACAGCTATGCCGCTGACCGCCGAACCCCGGCACCAGACGGGCATTCCCACCATCGGCGTCAGCCACCCCGATCCCACAGGAACCCGTCGCATAAGCGAGATGCTCACCATCGGCCGACCATAGAAAGTGGAACGCGTCCGGAGGCTGGTGCCGCAGCGGCGTGAACGTCGCCGACGCGACCGTCACGATCCCCATCGCCACCACGCCCTCGCCGCCCTTCCCGACCAGCAACTTCGTGGAATCCGGCGACCACGCCGGCTCATAGCCGGCAGTGATGGCGCCACGCGCCACCGTGCGAGGCTGACGGCCATTGCGATCGGTCACCACCACATTGCCGCGCTCGTCGACGAAAGCGATCCGGGCGCCGTCCGGCGACACGTTCGCGCTATAGGCACCCGCCGGCAGCACCACCTTCACGTCGGAGGAAGTCAACCGCACCAACCGATCGGAATCCGCGTAGTAGAACGGCCCGGTGATCGACTCGGCCACCGGCTCGGAGCTCGACGAGGACGGCGACGGAGGGGGCGACGTAGGCGGCAGGTCGGTGAAGGACGGTGCTATTGACGGGATGACGGCGGGCGTGGACTGGTTCGTCCCACGCGGGCCGAGTTGCCACGTGACGCCGCCGGCCAACGCCAGCACCGCGACCAGGGCGGCCCCGGAGATGAGCTTGCGGTTGCGGCCGATCCGTTTCGAGCGCGCCAGCGACCGGTCGACGAAGTCGATCGGCTCCGCCTGGTCGCCGATCTGCCGGAGGCGGTCGCGCAGGAGGTCGTCGTCGTTCATCTTCCGGTCCCTTCGGTGGTCCGGAAATCCGTGAGCTCCGGCACGAGCTTGCGCAGCCGTTCGAGGGCACGGGTGGTCTGGGTCTTGATGGTGCTCACCGATACGCCGAGCGTCTCGGCCGCCTCGACCTCGGTGTGGTCCTCGAAGTAACGCAACACCACGACGGCGCGTTGCCGTGCGCTGAGCGAACGCAGCGCCCGCTCGACGGTCATCCGCCGGGCGATCGACTCCGCGTCGTCGTGGCCGTGCCGGTCCAGTGGTTCGGGGAGGTCGCCGGGCAGCACCTCGGTCACCTTTCGCCGCCGCCACACGGAGACCTGCAGGTGATACATGGTCCGCCGGGCGTACGCCTCGGCATTGCCCGTCTCGCGGAGCCGCGACCAGGCCCGATGGGTACGCGCCAGGGCTTCCTGCACCAGGTCTTCCGCGAGGTGCTGGTCACCGGTGAGCAGGTAGGCCGACCGGAGCAGAGCAAGGCTCCTGGCTCGGACAAACTTGGCGTACTCATCGTCGCGGCCACGCATACCTGATCCGATCGACGTCGAGCCGTTAGCGGTTGGGGAGTCTAGCGGCACTGTCGTCGAAGACAGCAGGCTCACCTTGGGGTGTAGGCGAGGAGTTTGAAGTCCTTGACCGACGCCGGTTCGGTGAGGTGGCCCTTCACGGTGTGATCGGGGGCCAGCAGCGTGAGCCGGTGGTTGCTGGTCCGCACCAGGATGTCGCCGTCGGGTTCGAACAGGATCGCCGTGATCTCACCGGAGACAGGCAGGGTGACGTTGCGGCCGGTGCGGGTGTCGATCAGCGCGTTGGCGAACAGGTCCCGCCCGATGTCACCGTCAGGCTGGTCACCGGTGCGCAGGTTGACCGCGACCAACCTGCCGTCCGGCGAGACGCTGTAGGGGTCACAGCTATGCCGCTGATCGCCGAACCCCGGCACGAGACGGGCGTTCCCACCGTCGGCGTCAGCCACCCCGATCCCGCAGGTGCCCGTGGCATAGGCGAGATGGCGGCCGTCGGCGGACCACAGGTAGTGGAAGGCGTCCGGAGGCTGGTGCCGCAGCGGCGTGAACGTGGCCGACGCGACCGTCACGATCCCCATCGCCGCCACGCCCTCGCCGCCTTTCCCAACCAGCAGCTTCGTGGAATCCGGCGACCACGCCGGCTCATAGCCGGCAGTGATGGCGCCCCGCGCCACCGTGCGAGCCTCACGGCCATTGCGATCGGTCACCACCACATTGCCGCGCTCGTCGACGAAAGCGATCCGGGCGCCGTCCGGCGACACGTTCGCGCTGTAAGCGCCCGCCGGCAGCACCACCTTCACGCCGGACCCGTCAAACCGGACCAGGCGATCGGAATCGGCGTAATACAGCTGCCCGGTCATCGACTTCGGTGCGGGCGTTGGCGAGGTCTTCGCCGCGAGTCTGGGGGCGGCCGAAGCCGAGGGCAGCCCTGCGGCGACGGCGTGGCCGGTTTCGCAGGCGGCCGTCGTCAACAACAGTGCGATAGCGGAAGCGGTGAGGAGGATCCGGCGAGCGTTCATCCAAGGCCCCGTTCTGAGCAGAGGAGCGCATCTCCTGTGCGCTCTACAAGACGCGGCGCGATCGCCGGCCGGACGACAGTCCCTTCGGCTCTCTCCGCCCACCCGAACGGGGGATGGATGTCAGTTGATCCGGCGTCGCAACCCGCGAGGGCCGTCACCGGTCGCCGGGTCGAAGGTCGCGACGTGCCGGCCCGCGCTGGCGAACAACGTGTCGCCGGCGACCGTGAGGCCCGCGACCGATCCCATCGGCGTGTGCCGCCACCAGATCTCGTGCCCGTCGGTGCGGTGGGCCGCCAGGCCACCGTCGTGGGTGCCGACAAAGAGCACGCCGGCGTCGAGAGCCAGCGCGGTGGGCGGCAGCGGCAGTTGCCACGACGAGACCTGCTCGCCGGTGGCGCGGTCGAGGCCGTAGACGTGCCCGTTGCCGCAGCCGACCCAGACCCGGTCGCCGGTCAGCACCGGCACGCTCAGCTCCGCACCGGCCATGGTCGGGCCGGGCGGGAACCGGCGTTCCCAGCGCAGCGCTCCGGTGGCCGGGTCGTGCGCGGCCAGCCGGCCCTCGGTGGTGGCGACCAGCACCAGGTCGGCGTCGCCGGCCAACCGGGTGCCGTGCTCTTCGGTGCGGGACCGCCACAGCTCGCGGCCGTCGGCCCGGTCGAGCCCGACCACGAGGCTCGTGTGCCCGCCACCGACCCGGCCGCTGAGCCGGTAGGCGGCGCCCACCACCAGGTCGGGCAGGAGCAGCGGGCGGACCCACGCGGTGCCAGGAGCCTCGTCGTGGGCGAACCGCCACCGCGGCCAGCCGGTGCGGGTGTCGAAGCAGTGCAGCGCCGCCGCGGTGCCGGCGACCACGAGATCGTCGTCGGCCGCCACGTCGCGGCCGGGTCCATCGTCCAACGGCTGCTGCCACTGCGGCCGCCCGTCGGCGTCGAGTGCCTGGAGCCGGCCGCCCGGCTGCGGCTCGGTGAGCAGCAGCAGACCCTGGCGCCAGGCGACGGCGTGCGGCACGAAGCTCAGCAGCGGGTTGCCATCCGCGCGCTGGTATTTCCAGGCGACCTTTCCGGTGTCGGCCGCCCGCCGATCGCCACATGCGGGAACGGTATCGAAGATCACCGGTGTTGGCGGATGCGGTCCCAGGTGGACGGCGGCTCCATGGCCGTGCTGGTCCGCAGCGCGGTGGTAACCGGCTTGCCGCCGCCGAGGCGGACGGTGAGCTGACCGAAATCGGCGCCGCCGGCCACGCTCGCGGCCGGCGTGGGAAGTTTGGCGTCGAGCTTGACGGTCAGGCCGGGCCAGCCGATCACGTCGAGCTTGCCGGCGGTGTGCACGGTGGTGCCGGTGCCGAGCGGGCCGTGCACGGTGGCTACCTGCCGGCCGGCCTCGACCAGGGTGTGCACGCCGACCGCCGCCGCAGCGGAGCGCAGTGCCGTCTTGGTGGCGGCGAAGACCCGGTCCAGTTGTACGGGTGTGTTGGCGCCGGGCTGCCCCAGCAGGGCCCCGACGACGGTGACCTTGCGGCCGGCGACCGTGATGACGGCGGCGAAGACGAGACAGCCGCCGGCTTCGTCGGTCGAGCCCGTCTTGATGCCGACGACCCCGTTGTGCCCGACGAGTTCGTTGTAGTTCTTGACCTTGCCAGCCACCGGGATGGTGGCACTCTTCTGCTTGACGATCTCGGCGAAGGCCGGCAGGGCCATCGCCTTGCCGGCCAGGATGACCTGGTCGTGGGCCGTGCTGACGGTGTCGGGATCGAGGCCCGACGGGTCGGTGTAGTGGGTGTTCGTCATCCCGAGCCGGTCGGCGGTGGCGTTCATCTTGTCGACGAACGCGTCGACGCTGCCCGCGTCCCAGGCGGCGAGGATGCGGGCCATGTTGTTGGCCGACGGGAGCAGCACGGCCTGGAGCGCCTGACGCTCGGTGATCTTCTCGCCCGCGCGCACCTCGACGACCGACTCACCGCGCCCCCGCTCGCCCGGGTACGCAGCGGCCTGCGCGGCGGTGACGGTCAGCTCGGGCCCCTGTTCGCCGGCGTCGAGCGGGTGCTCGGTCAGGATGAGGTAGGCGGTCATCACCTTGGTGACGCTGGCGATCGGGAGCGGCTTGTCGCCGCCGTAGGCGCCGAGCGTGCCGATGCCGGGGACGCTGATCATGCCTTGGCCGGCGCGGGGCCAGGACAGCCGCGGCGCGCTGCCGGGAATCTTCATCGACGCCGGCAGGGCGAGGTCGATCGTCGCGGCCGGCAGCGCTGACCGCAACGGCGCCACGGCATAGCCGGCGACGCCGAGGAACAGCACGACCGCGACGAGCGCGGCCACCAGCCACGGTCGGCGGCGGCGACGCTTGACCGGTGGGGCGGGCGGGGTCGGTGGGATGCGGTTGAACACCACGGTTGGCATCTCCGTGTGGTCGTGCATCCGATCCGCCCTCCCGACTCAAGTCGCCGCACGGTAGCAGGCGGGCGAAAGGCTCTCATGTCCCACGACATGGCGGATCCCACCTCCTGGCCCTCGCGGCCTGGTTCGTCAAAGACGGGATCGAGCCGCCTTCCCGATGGCGCCGCAAGGCGATCGCGACCGTTGGCACGATCGCGGCCGATCCTGGGTCCCAGGGCGCCGCGGTTGATCGGTTGGTTGAACTGTCGGCGACAACGGCACGTCGGGTGCGTGGCAGCGGTTGCGGGTCCGTACACCGTGGTATATCGAGGTTTCGTGATGAACCGAATTCTCTTGGCCGCTGTGCTCAGCACAGCCCTGATCGGTGTCGGTGCCACCCCGGCGACCGCGCACGGCCGCGACGACGACGTCCGCTTCGCGACCTACAACCTGTCACTGAACCGGCCCGCGCAGGGCCTGCTCCGTGAGCACCTGGCCAACCCTGACGTCGACGACGTCTACCGGCGCCAGGCGCACAACGTCGCGGAGGTCATCCAGCGCGCCCATCCCGACGTCGTGCTGATCAACGAGTTCGACTACGACCCCGTGGCGGCGAAGCTGTTCGCCGACAACTACCTCGCGGTCTCGCAGAACGGCGCGCCGGCGCAGCGCTACCCCTACCGGTTCGTGGCGCCGTCGAACACCGGCATCTCCTCCGGGTTCGACCTCAACAACAACGGCGTCATCGACACCACGCCCGGCGACCAGGCCTACGGCGACGACTCCTACGGCTTCGGCGTGTTCCCGGGCCAATACGGCATGGTCGTCTACTCGAAGTATCCGATCGACGTGCACGCGGCCCGCACCTTCCAGCTCTTCAAGTGGAAGGACATGCCCGGCAACGCGATGCCGACCGACTACTACTCCCCCGAGGAGCAGGCGGTCCTGCGGCTGTCGTCGAAGAGCCACTGGGACGTGCCGGTCAAGGTGCGCGGCAGGACCGTGCACTTCCTGGTGTCGCACCCGACGCCGCCGACCTTCGACGGGCCCGAGGACCGCAACGGCCGGCGCAACCACGACGAGATCCGGTTCTGGGCCGACTACATCTCGCCGCAGAAGTCGCGTTACATCTACGACGACAAGGGCCGGCGCGGCGGTCTGAAGCCCGGCGCGACGTTCGTGATCGCCGGCGACCAGAACGCCGACCCCTTCGACGGTGACTCCTACCAGAACGCGGTGCGGCAGTTGACCGACAACCCGCTGATCAACGCCCACACCTTCCCGACCAGTGCCGGTGCGGTCGAGGCGAGCGCGCTTCAGGGCGGCGCCAACCTGACGCACCAGGGCGACCCGCGCTTCGACACCGCGGACTTCGCCGACGGCGCGCCGGGCAACCTGCACGCCGACTACGTGCTGCCGCGCGCGGGCACGAAGATCGTCGGCTCGGGCGTGTTCTGGCCCGTGCAGGCCGACCCGCTGTTCCGGCTGACCGGCGTCTTCGGCACGGAGTGGTCGGCCGTCAACGGCTTCCCGACCTCGGACCACCGGCTGGTCTGGGCCGACCTGGCCCTCCACCGCCACTAGCGGCTAACGCCGGGCCGGCTGGTTTCCAACCGGCCGGTCCGGCTAATCCGCCAGGTGGTCGCCCGGGATGAGGCCGAAACCGTCGGGGACGGCCGCCGGGTCGGTGCCGGTCGTGACGATCGCGTTGTGCTCGTCGACGAACACCACCCGCGGTTCGAGGGCGCGCGCCTCGGCGTCCGGCACCCACGCGTAGGCGACGATGATCACCAGATCGCCCGGGCTGACCAGCCGGGCGGCGGCGCCGTTGATCCCGATCACACCAGAACCACGAGGACCTTCGATGACGTACGTCGTCAGCCGCGCGCCGTTGTTGACGTCGAGCACGTCGACCCGCTCACCCGGCAGCAGATCGGCTGCTTCCATGAGGTCGGCGTCGATCGTGATCGAGCCCACATAGTGCAGGTCGGCCTGGGTCACCGTGGCCCGGTGGATCTTGGACTTCATCATCGACCTGAACACGTGCGAGGACCTCTCCGAGAGCGATGCCAGGGGTGGCTCCTTAGGCCAACGGCTAATCCTTCGGCAGCATTTCCCCGGCGTACGCGGGCCCCGGGCCAGCAGTGAGGTCAGCCACAAGAGCGCCGGGCGTCAGGCGGCGTTCTCGGTGAAGCGCCAGCGGCCCGCCGCGTCCGCCGGCATCGGCCTGGCGAACAGGTGGCCCTGCGCATACCGGCAGCCGACGTCGAGCAGCAGGTGCCGGCAGGCCGGGTCGTGGACGCCCTCGGCCACCAGGTCGAGCCCGAGCCGCCGGGCGACATCGGCGACCGCCTGGACGAGCACCCGGGTTCGCGCGGAGCCCGGGTCGGCCAGGAACGAACTATCGATCTTCAACAGGTCGATGGCGGTCTGCCGGAGGTAGGACAGGGACGCGTACCCCGTGCCGTAGTCGTCGATCGCCACGCGTACGCCCTCGGTGCGCAGGTTGTCGAGGTCTGCCCAGGCCCGCTCGTTCTCGCCGACCAACTCGCCTTCGGTGATCTCGAGGACCAGCCGGTCCGGCGGTACGCCGGCGTGCGCGAGTTGCCGGGTGACCCGCTCACCGAAGTCCGGCAGGCGTAGCTGCCGCGGCGCCACATTGACCGCGACGTACCGGTCCGGCGCCGAGCCGCGGTTGAGCCTGGGTACGTCCTGTAGCGCCCGGGCCAGCGCCCAGTCGCCGATCTCGGCGACGAGCCCGGTCGACTCGGCCACCTGGACGATCTCCGTGGCGGAGATCGGCGGCCCGCCGTCCCGCAGCCGCAGCAGTGCCTCGAACCCGGTCGGCTCGGCCGTGGCGGTGTCCACGATCGGCTGATAGTGCAGTGCGAGAGTGTTCGAGGCCAACGCTCGCGTGAGCCGGTCCCGCAGGCCCAGGTGTTGGCGCGTCGGCGCCGGCATACCCGGCCGGTATTGACGCCAGCGGCCCTTGCCCGCCGCCTTCGCGCTGTAGAGCGCGCTGTCGGCCTCGCGCAGCAGCACGTCGGGATCGCCGTGGTCGGCCACGTACGCGAGTCCGATGCTGGCCTGCGCGTCGACCCGGACACCACTCACCACGGCCGGTTCGGCGAGGGCGTCCGAGATGCGCTGGGTGATCGCCCGCGCCCGCCCGGCGTCCACGTCGCGCAGCAGCACACCGAACTCGTCGCCACCGAGCCGGGCGACCAGGTCGCCCGCGCCGACGCATGCCTCGATCCGGCGGGCGATGAGCACCAGCAGCCCGTCACCGATCTGGTGCCCGAACGTGTCGTTGACAATCTTGAAGTCGTCGAGGTCGACGAAGAGCGTGGCCCGGCCACCCGTGCCGCGGCGGCCGTCGCGCATGTCCTCCTGGAACCGCTTGGGGTTCGCGAGCCCGGTCAGCGCGTCCTGGTTGGCACGGCGCTCCAGGTCGCGGCGCAGCGCCCGCTCCTGGGTGACGTCGCGCAGCGTGGTCACCACTCCCCTGACGGTCGGGTCGGCGGTCAGGTCGCGTCGGTAGACCTGCACCACCGACGCGCTCATGCCTGGTCGGTCGACGACGCCCTCGGCGCCGTCTTCGACGCTGCCCCACCCCGCGCGGCCCGCCTCGGCCGGCGTGACCAGGCGCTCGAACCGCTTGCCGCGTACGTCGTGGCCGAACATCCGGGTGGCCGACGGGCTGACGTACTCGATGTGGTCGTTGTGGCTGATCAGGATCACGTCGGTGCTCGTGGTCACGATGCTGCGGAAGTAGCGCTCCCGCTCACGTTCCCGGAGCCGGCGGAGCAGGTCGATCCGGTCCAGCGCCAGCGCCGCCTGGTCGAGGATCGCCTGAAGCGCCTGGTAGTACTCGTCGAGCAGGGCGACCGGCGCGGTCACGACGGCGACTCCCCCGGCGGTCGTCACCCCGTCCTCGCCCGCCTCGGCTTCGACCGCCGCGCCGCTGTCGAGCGGGTAGATGAGTTCGCCGTGCGGGTCCTCCCGCACCTCAGGCGTGACGCCGCGCCGCCCGTCGCGGACGAGTCGCACGTCGCTGTCGGGCAGCATCTCGCGGACCGCGGTCCGGAGCGAGGCGCGTACCTGCCGTTCGTCGGTGGCGATCGCGAGCTTGCGCAACGTCCTGCGGACCACGGACGTCACGCCCGCGCGGCGCCGGCTGGCGTGGGCGTAGAGCACCACCCTGGCCAGGACCAGCACCGCGATGACGACCGCGACGATCCCGATCACAATTCCGGTCTGTACGTTTCCCCGGCTCGCCTCGACGAGCAGCGCGGTGGGCGCCGCCACCAGACCGATCGAGATCACGCACATGCCGGCCAGCCCGAGCCGGCGACCGGCCCGCCGCGCGTCGTGTCCGGTGTCCCGCATCGGCAGCAGCGCCGCGAGCCCACACGCGGCGACCGAGACCAACAACAGGAAGGCGGCGGGTGCCGACTCACCCCACGTCCCGATCACGCGGGCCCGGATGTAGAGCAGGTCGGCGAACAGGAACACCGCGGTGCCGACACCGATCAGCACGATCGCCGGGCTGCGTCCCACGGCGATCAGGGCACCGATGGCGGCGGCGAGCACGGCGACATATCCGACCACGGTGGTGACCGCGATGGTCAGGTCCAACGCGCCCGGGTTGGGCGTGTCGATCGCGGGCCGCAACACCAGGATCCAGGCGACGAGCGACCCGGCCAACGTGAACACGGCGACGTCGAGGATGAGCAAGGGGTTGCGGGACGCGGGGTTCGGCTGGGCCAGCCAGAGCACCCCGACCGTCAGCGGCAGATAGGCGCTCAGGAAGACGACGTCGGGGACGTTCGGGAACTCGGCCGAGCGGACGACGCCGGTGGTGGCGGCGGCGACGAACGCGTCGCCAACTGTCAGCAGGGTCGCGGCCAGGGCGATCAACAGCCAGGCGCCACCGCGGCGTACGGTCCGACGCCGCACCGCGACGACGATCGCGAGCACGCTGGCGCCGCCCGCGATCACCACCGCGGCGGTCCGGGTCGGGTCGAAGCCGTAGAGCACCGGGGCGACCACCACGATGATCGCCAGATAGACCGCGCGCCACCGGCCCAAGCGTGCGACGACCGAGCCCGTCCGGGACAGATAGCGCCCTGCCAGACGCTGCGCGGCGGTCACGGCCTGGGGTACCCACGGAGTTGGCCGCCAAACGGACAAGCATGGCTAATAGGTCATATCAACCGCTCAAGCTGAAGTAGGCCGGTCCGCAGGCGGAATTCCCGGGATGGTGTCGTATTAGGGCGCGGCCGTTCGTGGAACTGGTGTGCGGCGGCCGGCCGGGCCATGCCGAAGGGAGATGACCATGACGGAATACCTGATCACCTTCAACGATGAATGGGTGCCGGAACACACGGCGGAGCAGATCGGCGAGAAGAGCCGGGCCGCGCATGTGGTGCTCCGGGAGATGCTGGCGCAGGATGTCCTGATCTTCACCAACGGCGGGCTCGATCGGTCCACCGCGGTGTGCAGCGTCGAGTCGGTCGATGGCAGGCCCGTTTTCACCGACGGGCCGTTCGTGGAGACCAAGGAGCACCTCGGCGGCTTCTGCGTCGTCGACGTGGCCGACGACGAGGCGGCGCGCTATTGGGCCGGCCGGCTCGCGACGGCGCTCGACTGGCCGCAAGAGGTGCACCGGTTCCGCGGTCCTGGGCAGAGCCCGCGTCACGACGCCGGGGAGAAATGACCGGTTTCACCGTCGACCAGGCGATCACCCGTGCTCACCGGGATGAGTGGGCGCGGCTGGTCGCCGACCTCAGGCGCCGCTTCGGCGACCTCGACGTCGCCGAGGAAGCGACCGCCGAGGCGTTCGCGGCGGCCGCGGAGCGGTGGCCACGCCAGGGCGTACCCCCGAATCCTGGTGGTTGGCTCGCCACCACCGCGGCCCGCAAGGCCATCGATTGGCTCCGTCGCGAGTCGCAGCGCGACGCCAAGCACCAGGCGGCCCGGATCGTGTATGACGACGCCCCTCCCGAGCCGACCGGCCCGGTCGAGGACGACCGGCTCAGGCTGGTCTTCACCTGCTGCCACCCCGCGCTCGCGATGGACGCCCGGGTGGCGCTCACCCTGCGCCTGCTCGGCGGCCTCACCGTCGCGGAGATCGCGCGCGCCTTTCTGGTGCAGGAGACCGCGATGGCGCGGCGGCTCACCCGGGCCAAGGCGAAGATCAAGGCGGCGCGCATTCCCTACCGGGTGCCCTCGGCCGGCGACATCCGCGAGCGGCTCGCGGGCGTGCTCGCGGTCGTCTACCTCATCTTCAACGAGGGCTATCTGGCCGGCGAGGGCGACGACCCGGTGCGCGTCGATCTCACCGACCAGGCGATCCAGCTCGGCCGGCTGTTGCGAACCCTGCTGCCGGGCGACGGCGAGGTCGCCGGGCTGCTCGCCCTGATGCTCCTCACCGACGCCCGCCGGCCGGCGCGGGTGTCACCCACCGGCGAGCTGGTGACCCTCGACGAACAGGACCGCGGCGCGTGGGACCGCACCCTCATCGCCGAAGGCAACGCCCTGGTCCGGGAGCGGATCGCGGCGGTGGCGGCCGGCGGTGACCCCGCCGGGCATTACCAGTTGCTGGCCGCGATCAACGCGGTCCACGACGAGGCCGCGTCGGCCCGCGACACCAACTGGTCCGCGATCGTCGCCCTCTACGGCCGGATGGCGCTGATCGACCCCTCGCCGATCGTGCGGCTGAACCGCGCGGTCGCGGTCGCCGAGGTCGACGGCCCCGGGGCCGGGCTCGCCGAGATCGACCGGCTCGCCGAGGTCCTCGACGGATACCACGCCTTCCACGCCGCGCGCGCCGACCTGCTGCGGCGGCTCGGGCACGACAACGAGGCGCGGATGGCGTACGACCGGGCCATCGCGCTGGCCGGCAACCCCGCCGAACGGGCCTTCCTCTTCCGCCGCCGCGCCCAGCTCGCCGGCTGAGTTCCGGCTGCTCGGGCGGTTTCCCCCCGCGCGCACGGTGATCCATCATTGACGCCGGGACGGGTGACGAGGAGTAGGCATGGCTTCCGCCGGCGGCGATCTGCGATTGCAGATTCTCGGGCCGCTCAGGATCTGGCGGGATGGCGTCGAGCTCGACGCGGGTCCCCGGCAACAGGCCTATCTGCTCGCGGTGCTGCTCGCCAGCGGGGGGAAGCCCCTCACCATGAGCGAGTTGGTCGACCGGGTCTGGGCCGACGACGTTCCGGCCTCGGCCGCCAACATCGTGCAGAAATACGTCGGTGCGCTGCGGCGACTGCTGGAGCCCACGCTGCCGGCCCGGGAGAACGGCTCCTTTCTGCGGCGCCACGGCAACGGTTATCTCTTCGTCGCCGGCCCCGGCATCCTCGACGTCGCCTTGTTCCGGGAGCTTGTCGAGTCGGCCAAGGTCGCCGTCGCCGAGCAACGGTCCGAAGTGGGGCTCGACTCCTACGTGCGAGCGCTGGGGCTGTGGCACGGCTCAGCCGGTGACGGCCTGGCGCACGGCTCGGCCGGGATGTCCATCTTCGCGGCGCTCGACGCCGAGTTCTTCGACGCGTGCGTGGCCGCGGCCGGGCTCGCGGTGGCACGGGGGCAGCCCGGTCGCGTGCTCCAGTCGTTGCAGCTCGCCGCGCGGATGGCGCCACTGCACGAAGCCGTCCAGGCCAGTCTTGCCGTTGCCCTCGCCGCCGCCGGCCAGCAGGCGGAAGCACTGTCACTGTTGCGGGCGGTCCGCGCCCGGCTGGCCGACGACCTCGGCATCGACCCCGGCCCGGCGCTGGTGTCGGCACACCGGCGGGTGCTCGACTCGGCGCCGGTGGAAGAACCGCCGGCCACCACCCCGCCGTCTGGTCGCCTGGTCGGCCGGGCCGAGGATCTCGCGGTGCTGCGACGCACCGTGGAGTCGGCGCTCGCCGGCGGGATGGGGCTCGGCCTCGTCGAGGGTGAGCCAGGGGTGGGCAAGACGTGCCTGCTGGAAGAGCTCGCCGCCGAGGCCGAGCGGCGCGGCGCGCTGGTCGCCTGGGGGCGCTGCCTGGAGGGTGACGTCGCGCCGTCGATGTGGCCGTGGGTGCAGGCGGTCGGCACGGTCGTCGACGCCCTGCCGCCAGTCGCGCGGGAACAGTTTCGGGCCGGCGAGCTCGGCAGTCTGATGGGACCGGCCGCCGTCCCGGCGCTGCCCGACGGCGGCAGCCAGTTCCGCCTCTTCGAGCAGGCGGTCGCCGTCGTCGGCCAGGTGTCGGCGCACCGGCCGGTGGTGCTGTTCGTCGACGATCTCCAGTGGGCCGACGCCGCCTCGCTCGAACTGTTCGGCCACCTCGCGGCCCGGCTGCCGGGCGGCACCGCCGTGATCGGGGCGCTGCGCGTCCGGGCCCCCGCGCCCGGTCCGGAGCTGCGCCGGATGCTCGCCGCGGCCAGCCGGGTGCGGTTTCACCGGCGCGTCCGGCTCGGCCCGCTCGGCCCGGCCGAGGTCGCTGAGCTGGTGCGCCGGGAGTCCGGCCAACACCCGGAGCCGCGGGTCACCGATGAGATCCACGCTCGCACCGGCGGCAACCCCTTCTTCGTCAGGGAGCTGGCCCGGCTGCTCGCCGGCGACGAGGCGCGCACCGAGGGCGCGGCGGCGCGGACCATGGTTCCTGGCACCGTGCGGCACGTCGTTCTCGATCGGGTGGCCGGGCTGGGCGACGATGCCAAGGGCTTGCTGGAGATCGCGGCGCTGATCGGCCGGGAGTTCGAGCTGGCGTTGCTCGCGCGCACGGCCGGGCTCGACGTGGAGACGTGTCTCGACCGTCTCGAACCGTTGGAAGGGCTCGGGTTGATCGAGTCCGCACCGGAGAATCCCTACACGTCGCGCTTCGCCCATGACCTTGTTCGTGAGTCGATCGTCGGGGCCATCTCGCCACCCCACGCCGCCCGGCTGCACCTGCTGATCGCTGACGCTCTCGAGGCCGCGGCCGCCGAGGACGAGCCGATGGCCGAGCGCCTCGCCCACCATCTGTGGTCGGCCGGCCCGATCGCCGACCCGGCTCGCACCGCGGCCACCCTGGTCCGCGCGGGCCGCTGCGCGGCGGCCAAGTCGGCGTTCGATGCCGCGGTGCGGCACTTGCGGACGGGCGGGCGGGTGGCCCAAGCCGCGGGCCTGGCCGACCTCGAGCTGTCCGCCCTCTCGCTGTTGACGGCGGTCGACGGGATGCGCCAGGGCTACCACGGCGCGCCGTTCGAGCAGTTGGCACGGGCCGAACAGCTCGCGCGTGGCCTCGGTCGCGACCGCGACGCCGCCGAGCTGCTCTTCTCCCGCTGGGTGGCGCACGCCCAGGCCCTAGAACTGGACCGGGCCGGCAGGTTGGCCCGCCGGCTGCTCGACGAGGGCGAGGCGTCCTCCGACCCGATCGTGCGGGCCTACGGCCGGTATGCCTGGGGCATCCACCAGTGGGAAATCGGCAACATCGGCGAGGCGTTCCGGTATCTGAGCCGGACCAACTCGACCGTGCAGGACGCCGTCGCACATGGTCGCGACGACCAGCTCCGGCGTGACCTGCGGATGCTCGGGCCCGTCATGCTCGCGCTGATGACCGCGTTGCACGGTGACGTCGGCGCGGCGCGCACGCAACTCGACACGATCGAGGCGGCCATCGGCGACGACCCTTATGTGGTCACCGTCTGGGCCGCCTTCGCGGTCACCGCCGCGGCGCTCGCCGGCGACCCCGCGTTCGCGCTACGCGTGGCGCGAAAGGGTATCGCCGCCGACAGCGAGTTCTCGTTCGCCTACTTCGGTGGCTACCAGCGGCTGGCCCGGTGCTGGGCGCACGCCGTGACGGGCCAGGATCCGGCCGGCGCCGCGTTGGAGGCGGAAGGCCTCATCGCCGTGGCGCTCGACGAGCCGCCGCGCTCCGGCCTGTCCACCTGGTATGGGCTGCTCGGCGAGATGTG
This sequence comes from Asanoa ferruginea, assembly GCF_003387075.1. Lineage (NCBI taxonomy): Bacteria > Bacillati > Actinomycetota > Actinomycetes > Micromonosporales > Micromonosporaceae > Asanoa > Asanoa ferruginea. The sequence goes on along the minus strand of NZ_QUMQ01000001.1, from coordinate 5,403,237 downwards.
GCTGGCAGCCGAGAAACTCGACGAGGCGACCGCCGCCCTCGACCGGGCCGACGCACTCCTCGACTCGCACGGCGAGCGCTACGCCGAAGGCCTGCTGCTCCTGCTGCGCGCGCGGTTGATGCACGCCCGCGGCGAGCCGGTCGCCGATGTCCGGGCGACCGCCGAACGGGCGCGCGCGCTGTCAACCGAGCACGAGGCTCACCTGTTCGCCGCGCGCGCCGAGGAACTGCTGGCCACGCTGGTGTAGCCGAAGCGTGGACGCGCGACGGTGGTGACGTAGAGGGCCAGGCCGGCGGCGGTGAGAACGAAGCCGGCGTAGACGGTGGACAGTGGACCGCCGCCCGCGTCGAGGATGGCCGCGCCGCCGATCGCGCCCAGCGCGTTGGCCAGGTTGAGCGCGGCCAGGTTGAGCGCGCCCATCAGGGTCGGCGCGTCCGGTGCGAAGCTGGTCAACCGCACCTGGATGGCGGGGATGGCGAACATCATGGCCGCGCCGACGCCGAACAGGCAGGCCAGCAGAATCGCGAGGTTGGTGCCGGCGGCGCCGAGCACCAGGAGCAGGACCAACGTCGCGCCGTACCCCCAGATCAGGCCGCGGTTCACGGATCGGTCGGCGATCCGCCCGCCCAGGTAGTTGCCGACCGCCATGCCCACGCCGAAGACGGCGAGCGCGATCGGGATGAAGGACGCGTCCCGCAGCGCCGCGTCGGTGACGAACGGCCCGATGAAGGTGTAGACGGCGAAGATGCTGGAGATGCCGAGTGCGGCGACGACCACCATCAGCCAGACGTCGCGGCGGCGCAGGGCACCCAGCTCGGTCGCGACCGACGAGCCGTGCAGGTCACCGGTGCGCGGCAGCCAGGCCACCAGGGCGACACCGGCGACCAGGCCGAGCCCGACGACGGCCCAGTAGGTCACACGCCAACCGGCGTGCTGGCCGATGAAGGTGCTCAACGGTGACCCGACGACGGTGGCGACGGTCAGGCCACCCATGACCGTGGCGAACGCCTTGCCGCCGCGGCCGGGGCCATACACGTAGGCGGCGACGACGGCGCCGGCGCCGAAGAACGCGCCCTGGACGCTGCCGGCGATGAAGCGGAACACGACCAGCAGGCCGATGCCGGGGGCCAGCGCGGAGAGCACGTTGCCGACCAGGAACAACACGACCAGACCGAGCAGCAGGGTACGCCGGTTGATCCGCGCCGCGAGCACGGTGATGGCCGGCGAGCCGAGCACCACCCCGATCGCGTACGCCGTGATGGCGTGTGTCGCGACCGGGATCGACACGTCGAGGTCGGCGGCGAAGAGTTGCAGGATGCCGTTGCTGCCGAATTCGCCGGTGCCGATCGCGAACGTGCCCAGGGCCAACGCGAGGAGGGTCAGCCGTGGGTAGCGAGACGCCGTGGTGGCGGCGGAGTGGCGCCGTTCTTCGGCGGCGCATTGTGGCGCGTAGGCCTGTCGATGCATCACGAACCCACGCTAGGTCGGCGCACTTGACGACCCCTGAACGGCTCGTACAGTCCGAACCAATCATTAGGATCTTCCATCTCTCAATTTCTCTCCGTAGGGTGGCGATGCGTCTGCCCGTCAAAGGAGATGAGTCCGGATGGCCGTCACCCGCACTGTCCACAGTCCAGCTTCGGGCCACGGAGGGCGGCGGCGTAGACGTCTCGCCGCGGTCGTGGTCGCCGCACTCGCCGCGGCGTTACTGCCGATGGTGGCTCCGGCACCCGCCTCCGCCGCCCCGGCCCAGCCGAAAGGGCCCTGGACCAGGGTCGCCGGCAAGCCGGCGGCGAGCAAAGCCGGCCGCCCCGCCGACATCCGGGCCAAACGGGTTGCCGCCTACACCCTTGACCGGGCCTCGATGACGTCGACGTTGGGCTCGGCGCCGAAGCAGACCGCGCGCACCGCCGCGCCGCTGGTGGTCTCGCTTCCCACGCCCGCCGGCGACCTCCAGCGTTTCGAACTGGCCGACTCGCCGGTCATGGAGGCCGGGCTCGCCGCGAAACATCCCGAGATCAAGACCTACGCCGGCAAGGGCATCGACGACCCGCTGGCGACGGTCCGGGCCGACCTGACCCCGTTGGGCTTTCACGCGTCGGTCCGCTCGCCGCACGGCGCGTGGTACGTCGACCCCTACTACAACCGCGACCAGGCCCTCTACGTGAGCTACTACGGCCGCGACCTGACCGACAGCCACGGTGAGTTCGTCGAACGCGAAGACGTCACGTCGGCGGCGCAGGCCCTCCAGGAAGAGGTCGCGGCGGCCGGCGCGCCGGTTTCGCTGCGCACCTACCGGGTCGCGCTGGTCACCGACCCGTCCTACGCGACGTTCTTCGGCGCCGACAACGTGACCGCCGCGAAGGTCACGCTGATGAACCGGGTGACCCAGATCTACGAGGACGAGACGGCCATCCGCCTGGTCCTGATCAACGACACCGACAAGACCAACCTCAACAGCCCGGCGTTGGCGACCGAGCCCAACGGGCCCTGCGGCGCCGCCGCCTGCTTCACGCCCGCTCAGCTCGCCGGGTGCGCCGGCGGCACGCTCAACCGCAACCGGATCGTGCTCGGCCAACTCGTCGGCGCCAGCAACTACGACGTCGGTCACCTCGGCCTGGGCGTCAACGGCGGCGGCGTGGCGGGCCTCGGCGTCATCGGCGGCGACGGCAAGGCGCGCGGCTGCACGGGCCTGCCCACTCCGGTCGGCGACTTCTACGCCGTCGACTACGTCGCACACGAGATGGGCCACCAGTTCGGTGGCAACCACACCTTCAACGGCACCCAGCTCAACTGCTCGGGCGGCAACCGCAGCGCGGCCAACTCGGTCGAGCCGGGAAGTGGATCGTCCATCATGGCGTACGCCGGCATCTGCCGCCAGGACGACCTACAGCCGCACAGCGACCCCTACTGGTCGCAGCGCAGCTATACCGAGATCACGACGTATGTCACGTCGAGCCGGCCGGCGATCAACGAGGTGCAGACGGTCTCGCTGCGGGAGTTCGACACCGACGGCGACTCGTTCACCATCGGCTTCGGCGGCACCGACTCCGCGCCGATCGTGCGCGGCACCACCTACACGACGACCGACCTCAAGGCCGCGATCGAAGCGATCGCACCGGCCGGCACGACGGTCACCGTGGCGGCGTTCGGCGGCGGCGCGGGCGCGTTGACCGACGACGGGTTCCAGGTCGCCTTCAACGGCGGCCCGCTGGCGGCGACAAACGTCGACGCCCTTGCCCTCACCAACCTCACCGGTGCGTCCGGCTTCGTCGGCGAGACGGCCAAGGGCGGTGCGATCGACAACGGCGGCAACCTGGTCGAGGAGACCGGCAACCACACCCCGGTGGTCACCGTCCCCGACGCCGTGACCATCCCGGTCCGCACGCCGTTTTCGCTCACCGGCAGCGCCACCGACTCCGACGGCGACCCGGTGACCTACCTGTGGGAGCAGAACGACCGCGGCGGGATCTCCGGCGGCAGCACCGCCGGGACCGCGCTGGTCAGCAACGTGAAGACCAGCGGCCCGCTGTTCCGCCAGTTCGGCACCGCGGCCGTGGTCAGCCCGACCGACACGCTCGAGTACTACTCGCCCGGTGAGAACGCTGTGTCGACGAACCCGACGCGGGTGTTCCCCGACCTGGCCCAGATCGCGGCGGGCAACACCAACGCGGCCGACGGCACCTGTCCCCCGGCGCCTCCGCCGCCGACCAGCGGCGGCTCCAACGTGCCGCCCGAGATCCGCGACTGCCTCTCCGAGTTTCTCCCCACGGCCGACTGGGTCGGCTTCAACAATGACCGGACGATGCACTTCCGGCTCACCGCCCGCGACGCGCACCCGGGCGGCGGCGGGGTCGGCAACGCGGAGACCGCGATCACGCTCGCTCCCGAATCCGGGCCGTTCCTGGTCACCTCCCAGGCGACGACGTCCACCGTGGAGGGTGGCACCGCGCAGGAGGTCACCTGGGCTGTCGCGGGAACCGATGTGGCTCCCGTCAACGCGGCCGCCGTCCGCGTCTCGCTGTCGGTCGACGGCGGGGCCACCTTCCCTTACGTGCTGGCCGAGAGCACCCCCAACGACGGCGGCGAGTCCGTCACGCTGCCCAACGTCGGCACCGCGCACGGGCGGATCCGGATCGAGGCCGTCGGCAACATCTTCTTCGACCTCAACGACGCCGACATCGCGATCAACGCGGCGCCGGTGGTGTCGCACAACGCACCTTCGACCGTGCAATACAGCGACGCGCTCTCGCCGGCGGTGACGGTCAGCGCCAGCGACCCGGACACCTCCGGCGTCAACCTGTCGGCGACCGCCGCCGGCCTGCCATCGGGATTGTCGCTGGCGGTCGCCTCGACGTCGGGTGACGACAGCCGACCGGGCACCCGCACCTGGACCGTCGCCGGCACCACGACGGCGGCACCGGGCGCCTACCCGGTCACGGTCACGGTGACCGACGACACCGGCGTCGCCCGGACCACCTCCTTCACCATCACGGTGACGGCCGAGGACGCCGACGCGACCTACACCGGCGACCTGCTCGCGTTCGGCGCGAACGGCGCCACCGTGTTGCTGCGGGCGACCGTGCGGGACAGTTCGGCGTTCGTCGGCTCCAACGACCACGCTCCGGGCGACATCCGCAACGCCACGGTGACCTTCAAGGAAGGTGGCAAGACGCTGTGCACCGCGCCGGTCGGCCCGCTGGGCAGCGCGGCGACCGTCGGGTCCGCGTCGTGCGGCGCACCGCTGTCGCGGGGCTCGCACACGATCACGGCCGTGGTCGGCAACTACTACACGGGCGGGGGCTCCGCCCTGGTCAAGGTGGCCAAGCCGGATGGCGCTCGGCTCACCGGTGACGGCAACATCCGGTCGCTCCGGTCCGCCGGCAGCTATCCGGCTAGCCCGGGTTCACGCACCGATTTCGCGTTCGAGGTCAAATCCGGGAAGAGCCTCACGGGGTACGCGAACGTCGAGTTCCACAGCGGCGGACGCACCTACGAGCTCCGTGGCACGGCATTCGACTCGTTCGGTGCCGACGCCGCGGGTCACGTCGAGCAGGCTGACTTCAGGGCGCGGGCGACGCTGAAAGACGTCACCAACCCGCGCCACCCGACGACGGTGGCCAGCGGGCTGACCCTCCAGGTGACCGCGACCGACCGGGGCCACCCCGGTTCGGCCGACTCGGTGGCGATCACCGTCTGGAACGGAAGCACGCTCGTCTTCTCCTCGGAGTGGACCGGCGCCCGGACCCAGGAGATCAGGCTCGCGGGCGGCAATCTCGTCGTCCACTGAGCCGAACTCGCACGAGGGGTGCCCCGGCTTAGCCGGGGCACCCTCCCTTTTTGTCCGATATGATCCGTTCCAATGATCATCACGCTGGTCATCGACACGTTCAACGTCGGCAACAACGGCACCACCGTGTCGGCGACGCGGTTCGCGAGCACCCTCATCGCGCGGGGACACACGGTGCGGGTGGTCGCCTGCGGCGGGGGCGGCGACCAGGGGCCTGGCGGCCCGGAGATGTTCTGGGTTCCGGAGCTGACCGTTCCGGTCGCGAGCCGGTTCGCACGCCGGCAGGACACCGTCTTCGCCAAGCCCGTCCGGGACGTGCTCGTCGCGGCGATCGGGGGCGCCGATGTCGTGCACATCTACCAGCCCTGGCCGCTGGGCCGGGCGGCGGAGCGGATCGCGCGCGAACTGCGGGTGCCGGCCCTCGCCGCGTTCCACATCCAGCCGGAGAACATCACCTACAACATCGGCCTGGGCTGGTTCCCGCCGGCCGCGCGGGCCGTCTACGCCCTGCTCCGCCGGGCCTTCTACGGGCGCTTCGCCGACATCCACTGTCCGTCGGAGTTCATCGCCGACGAGCTACGGCGCCACGGGTACGCCGCCCGCCTGCACGTGATCCCCAACGGCGTCGCCGATGACTTCCGGCCCGGCCCCGCCCGGGTCCGGGGCGCCGCCTTCCGCATCCTCATGGTGGGCCGTTTCGCGCCCGAGAAGCGGCAGGACGTGCTGATCCGGGCCGCCCGGCGAGCGCGGCACGGCGCACGGATCCAGCTCTGCTTCGCGGGGCAGGGCCCGCTCGAGAACCGCCTGCGCCGGATGGCCTCGACCCTCCCCAACCCGGCCCAGTTCGGCTACTACGCGCAGGCCGGGCTGATCGAGCTCATCCACGGCTGCGACCTCTACGTGCAGGCCTCCGACGTCGAGACCGAGGGTCTGTCCTGTGTAGAAGCGTTCGCCTGTGGGCTCGTGCCGGTCATCTCCGACAGCCCGCTGAGCGCGACCGGCCAGTTCGCGCTCGCGCCCACGAACCTGTTCCGCTCCGGCGACCCGGCCTCGCTCGCCGAACGGATCGACGGTTGGATCGACGATCCGGCCGCGCTCGCTGCCGCGTCCGACGCCTACGCCCACTACGCGGAGCGCTTCCGGGTGGAGAGCAGCGTCCAGGCGATCGAGAAGGTCTATGCGGAGCTGCGCGGCTGATGCGGTTCGAGCGCCCCGGCGCCGAGCACCCACGAGCGGGTCTGTGCGATGAAGTCGGCCGGGAAGCCGAGGGTGAACCCGGTCGCCGTCTCCAGGCGGGTGACCGCTTCGGGCGCGAGCGTGACCGCGGTGCAGCCGAGATTGTCGCGCAGTTGCTCGACGGTCCGCGCGCCGAGGATCGGCAGCACGCCGGCGCGCTGACGCACCCACGCGAGCGCCACCTGCGCCGGGGTGACACCGAGCTCGGCGGCGACCTCCTCGACGACCCGAGCCACCCCGAGGTCGCGTTCGCTGATCGTGTCCCGGCTCAGCCGCGTCCGCTCGTCGCTCGGGCCGGCGTGGTATTTGCCCGACAGCACGCCGCCGCCGAGCGGGCTCCAGGCCGTCACGGACAGCCCGAGCGCATCGGCCATCGGCAGCAGCTCCCGCTCGGCATCGCGGTTGACCAGGCTGAAGGGCACCTGGAGGCCGGCGAACGGGCTCCAGCCACGCCACTCGGCGAGGGTGTTCGCGCGGGCGACCACCCACGCCGGTGTGTCGGAGACGCCGACGTAGAGCACCTTGCCGGCGGTCACCGCGTCGTCGAGCGCCCGCATGGTCTCCTCGATCGGCGTGTGCCGGTCCCAGATGTGCACCCAGTAGACGTCGACGTGGTCGGTGCGCAGCCGGCGCAGGCTGGTCTCGAGTGAGAGCCGGAGATTCTTGCGGTGGTTGCCACCTCCGTTGGGGTCGGCGGAGTCGCGGGTCACCGTGTATTTCGTGGCCACCACGAAGCGGTCGCGCCGCCCGGCCAGCAGCTCGCCCAGGATCTCCTCGCTGGCGCCGCCGCGATAGTTGATGGCCGTGTCGACCATGTTGCCGCCGGCCTCGGCGTAGGCGTCGAGGATCCGCCGGCACTCCTGCATCGGTGCGCCGACCCCGCCCTGCTCCCCGAACGTCATGGCGCCGAGCACCAGTTCGGACACCCGCAGGCCGGTCCGGCCTAAGGTCGTGTATCTCATCCGAACATCGCCGCGACGTGTGCGGCCACCTCGTCGGCCGGAACGTCGCGCAGGTGCCGGTCGACCGCCCAGCGGTGCCCGGACGGGTCGAGGAACTGGGCGGTGCGGTCGCCCCAGAACGCGTCCTGCGGCGCCTCGAAGTCGGTGGCGCCGGCGGCGATCGCGCGGGCATAGGTGGCGTCGACATCGGGCACCGCGAGGTGGAACGCGGCCGGGGTGCCGCCCATCGCCGCCGGGGTGCGCAGGCCGCGGTCGGGCCACTGCCCCGCGACGGCCACGACGGTGGCACCGATCCGCAGCTCGACCGTGAGCGGACGGCCGTCGGGCAGCGGCACGCGGCCGGTCTGCTCGGCGCCGAGCACCTCGGCGTACCAGGCGGCCGCGGTGTCGGGGTCGTCGACCACAAGATGAATCGCGATCTGGTTCATGAGGCGACCATACAGCCTGTCTGGTCAGGGTGTCCAGACGACCGATACGGTACGCTGTCACCCGTGCGGGCCCGACGTGACGAATCCCAGGAAAGCGGCACTGAGCTGCGCGAACGCATCCTCGACGCGCTGCACGAGCTGCTCCGCGAGCGCACCTTCGACACGCTCAGCGTGGCCGAGATCATCAGCGCTGCGGGGATCTCCCGGGCCAGCTTCTACTTCTACTTCGCCGGCAAGCAGGCCGCGCTGGCCGAGTTGGTGCGTCGCGCGGTCGGCGCCGGGCACGAGGCCGCGCAGCCCTGGGTGCAGGCGACGGCAGGCCCGCGCGAGACGCTGCGCGCGGGCGTCGACGCCGGAGCGGGGCTGTGGCTCGCCAACGCCGCGGTGCTGCGGGCGATCGTGGAGAGCTGGGCGTCCGACCCGCAGCTGCGCGAGCTGTGGCTGGCCCAGATGGCGACGTTCACCGAGGCCGCGATCACCCGGATCGAGGCCGACCGCCAGGCCGATCCCGCCGTCGCGGCCCGCCTGGCCGGCGTCGATGTGCCCGCGCTGGCCGCGTCGCTCACCTGGACCGGGGAGCGGCTCTACTACCTGGCCGCGTGCGGTGTGCCGCCCTTCGACGACCGGGCCGTGCTGGTCGACACGCTCACCCACCTGTGGGTTTCCGCGCTCTACGACTAGCCGGGGGTGGAAAACCCCCAGCCGGAGTCGGGTGGTCGCCGGCTTCTGGCCGCTGACGCTGCTGCCTAGCGTCTTTTGTGTGATCGAACTACGTGAACTGACCAAACGGTACGGCCGCCGGGTCGCGGTCGACCGGCTGAGCTTCCGGGTCCAGCCGGGAGTGGTGACCGGCTTCCTCGGCCCGAACGGATCCGGCAAGTCGACGACGATGCGGATGATCCTCGGCCTCGACGCACCGGACCATGGCGAGGCGCTGATCGGCGGCGTCGCGTACCCCCGGTTGAACTGGCCGTTGAAATCGGTCGGCGCGCTCCTCGACGCCGGCGCGTTCCACCCCGGCCGCAGCGCCCGGGCACACCTGGCCGCGCTGGCCGCGAGCAACGACATCCCCGGATCCCGGGTCGAGCAGGTGCTGCGGGTCGTGGGCCTGTCCGACGCGGCGAGCCGGCGCGCCGGCACCTACTCGCTCGGCATGCGCCAGCGGCTCGGCGTCGCGGTCGCGCTGCTCGGCGACCCGGCCGTGCTCCTGCTCGACGAACCGGTCAACGGACTGGATCCGGAGGGCATCCGCTGGATCCGTGACCTGCTGCGCGGCCTCGCCGCCGAAGGCCGGACGGTGTTCGTCTCCAGCCACCTGATCGCCGAGATGGCGCTGACCGCGGACCGCCTGGTGGTCATCGGCCGCGGCCGGCTGCTGGCGGAGACGACCGTCGCCGACCTCGCCGCCGGCGACGACAGCCTGGAAGACGCGTTCTTCCGGCTCACCTCGGAAGCCACCGACTATCGCGGAGTGGGAGCGTCATGAGCGGGTACGGATTGCGGCACGCGGCCCGGATGGAACGGATCAAGCTGCGTAGCGTCCGGTCGACGTGGTGGCTGGCGATCGCGGCGGTGGTCGCGATGGCCGCGGCCGGTGCCGGGGTCGGGCTCGGCTATCGCTCGCACACCCCGGTCGCCACCGCAGCCCAGATCCTGAACAACAGCCTCGGCGGCGCCATCGTCGCCCAGTTGCTCCTCGGCGCGCTCGGCGTGCTGATGGTCACCGGCGAATACGGCTCCGGGATGATCCGCTCGACGCTGGCCGCGGTGCCGCGGCGCCGGTTCGTGCTGGCCGCGAAGGTCGCCGTCGGCGGCGGCGCGGCCCTCGGCGTCGGCCTGGTCGCGAGCTTCGCCGGCTACCTGAGTGGCCAGCTCGCCATCCGCGGCACCGCTATCCCGGCGGCGTCCCTCGGCGATCCGGAGATCCTGCGGCCGGTCGTGCTGACCGGCGTGTATCTGGGCGTCACCGCGCTGATCGGCGTGGGCATCGGGACGATCGTGCGGCATTCCGGCGCCGCGATCGGCACGCTGTTCGGCCTGACGTTCGTCCCGGTGATCGTGGCCGGCCTGTTCGGCGAGAGCGGAATCTCGGTCGGCCGCTTCATCCCGCTGCTGATGCTGCTCAACTCGATCGCGGTGACCTCACCCATCCCCGGCCTGTTCGCCGGCTGGGTCAGCACGCTGCTGATGTGCGGATATGCGGCCGTCGCGATCCTGTTCGGCGGTTTACTGCTCCGCCGTCGCGACGCGTGACCCGCGACAATGGGCCGATGACCGCGCTGCGCGCTCCGTTCACCACCCTGGCCCTGCGCCGGGCGGTGTTCTGCGTCGTCAGCGCGGTCAGCGCGGCCGCGATCCTGGCCGTGCCGGCGATCCTGCCGGCCCTCGGCGTCGTCGTCCTCTGGGCGACCGGCGCCATGTCCAGCCGGCCCGCACCCGTCGTCGCACCCGTGTTCCTGGTCCTGCTCCCGGTCACCATCGCGCTGCTGGTCGTGCTGGCCGCCCCGACGGGGCGCGCGATGGGAGCCGTGCACCGCTCGCTCGCGGCCCGGCTGCTCGACGTGCACGTGGACGGCCCGCCACCGCGGACCGGCGCCCGCTTCTCCGACGGGCCGGGCTGGCGGGCGGTCGGGTACGGCCTGCTCAAGGTGCCGCTGGCCATCCCCCAGGGCTACGGCGCCTTCTGCTACGTGTTCGGGCTGGTCAACCTGAGCTATCCGGTGTGGTGGCCGCTGTTCCGCAACCACCCGCCGGGCACCCGCCTCGGGCCGGTGTGGGCACTGACGCCGTTCGGCATGCTCAGCACGCGCACGTTCGCCGGAACGTTCCTCATCGCGGCGGCGGGGTTGGCCATGCTGCTGGTCGCACCGTGGTTGATGCGGGCCGGCACGACGCTCGACGTCGCCGCGATGCGCCGGCTGCTCGGCCCGCGCCGGCTCGCCGAGCGGGTACGCGAACTCCAGCTCAGCCGGGCCCGCGCGATCGACGACGCGGCCGCGATGATGCGCAGGTTGGAGCGCGACCTGCACGACGGCGCGCAGATCCGGCTGGCCACGCTGGCGATGAACCTCGGCATGGCCACCGAGAAGCTCGGTGCCGAGGGGCCGCCGCCCGACCTCGCCCAGGCCCGCGAACTGGTCACGCTCGCCCACCGCGGCGCCAAGGATGCCCTCGCCGACCTGCGCGACCTGGTGCGCGGTATCCACCCGCCGGTGCTCGACAACGGTCTCGGCGACGCGCTGGCGACGCTCGCGACGAGCAGCGCCATCCCGGTCACCGTGCGGGTCGACTTGCCAGACCGACCGGCGCCCGCGATCGAGACCATCGCCTACTTCTGCGCCGCCGAGTTGCTCGCGAACGCGGCCAAACACAGCCGGGCGAGCCACATCGCGCTCGCCGTCGTCTCGTCCGCGCGCCTCACGCTGACCGTCGAGGACGACGGCGTCGGCGGTGCCGATCCCGACGGTCCCGGCCTGTCCGGCCTGGCCCGCCGCATCGGTGTCGTGGACGGGCGGATGCGCGTGCACAGTCCGGTTGGTGGTCCGACCCGGGTGGAGATCGAACTGGAGGCGGCGGCATGCGGGTCGTGATCGCGGAGGATGCCGCAATGATGCGCGAGGGGCTCGTCCGGCTGCTCACCGACCGCGGTTTCGAGGTGTCCGCGGCGGTGGCCGACCCCGACGCCCTGCGGTCCGCGATCGCCGCCGACAAACCGGATGTGGCCATCATCGACATCCGGATGCCACCCACGCACACCGACGAGGGACTCCGCGCCGCGATCGACATCCGGCGCGACCATCCCGACGTCGGCGTGCTGGTGTTCTCGCAATACGTCGAGACCCGCTATGCCACCCGCCTGCTCGCCGACCGGCCGACCGGCGTCGGCTACCTGCTCAAGGACCGCGTCGCCGACGTCGCCGACTTCGTCGACGCGCTGACCCGGGTGGCATCCGGTGGCACCGCACTGGATCCGGAGGTGGTCGGCCACCTGATGCGGGCCGGGCAGCAGACCGCCGGGCTGGCGTCGCTGACGCCGCGGGAGCGCGAGGTGCTCGCGCTGATGGCCGAGGGCCGATCCAACGCCGGGATCGCGGCGGCGCTGGTCATCACGCCAGGAGTCGTGGAGAAGCACGTGGCCAACATTTTCGCCAAACTCGGCCTGCCGGCGTCGGACAGCGACAACCGCCGGGTGCTGGCGGTGCTGCGGCACGTCAGCGGCGGTGGGCGCGCACGATGAGGTCGGCGGTGTCGCGGGCGATGGTGCGCCGGCGAGCGGCGCTCAGCGGCCGGGTCCCGTAGGCGCTGGCCACCCGTCCCTCGGTGATCAGCAGGTAGGCGAACTGCCGCGCGGCGCGGGCCGGGTCGGGCACGTCGAGGGTGCCGGCTTCGGCGCAGCGGCGCAGATATCCGGTGAGGTCCTCCTCGAGGTAGGGGGCGGCGGTGTCGCCCCAGTGCCGGCCGAGTTCGGGGTGGTTGGTCATCTCGGCGATGGTGAGCCGGTGCAGCGCCGCGAGCGTCGGTGACAGCGCCATGCCGAGAATCCGTTCGCCTCTGCGGGTCAGGTCCCGCAGCGGGTCGCCGGTGTCGGCGACAGTGCTCGCCGCGCCGTCTTCGACGCCCTCGCGCGCGCCGGCCAGTGCGGCGAGGAACAGCGCCTGCTTGTCGCCGAAGTGCCGGTAGACGGTCTGCTTGCCCACGCCGGCGGTGGCGGCGATGTCGTCGACGCTGGCGGCGTAGCCCGATTCGAGGAACGCCTCGATGGCCGCGTCGAGGATGGCGCGGCGTTTGGCCGCCGACTGGGTGCCTGTCACGGACGCCATAGTACCCCTGCTAGACGAGACCGTCTCGTCTCGTCTACGGTCGGAACGAGACGAGACAGTCTCGTCTTCACGGAGGGGGAAACGACATGGACACGGATGTCGTTGTGGTCGGCGCCGGCCCGGTAGGGCTGCTGCTGGCCGCCGAGTTGAGCCTCGCGGGCGTACGCCCGATCGTCCTGGAGCGCCGCGCCGGGCCCAACGAGACGCCGAAGGCGCGCGGCATCGGCGTGCTGGCCGCCGAGGCGCTGCGCCGGAGGGGGCTGGGCGACCAACTCGACCGCGAGCACGAGAAGGGCCTCGCGGCGCTGGAGCGCGACCACGGCACCACCAAGACGCACTTCGCCTGGATCCACAAGGTCGACCCGGAGGCAGCCGACCCGGGCCGGCACGGCGCGCTGATCGCCCAGCCCGCCCTGGAGCAGGTGCTCCGGAGGCACCTGGCCGACCTCGGCGTCGAGGTGCACCACGGTTTCACCGTGACCGGCTGGGAGCAGAGCCCGACCGAGGTCACGCTGACCGTGCAGACGCCAAAGGGCGAGCGGCGGCTGTCGGCCGGCTATGTGGTCGGCTGCGACGGCGGGCACAGCACCATCCGCAAGCTGGCCGGCTTCGGTTTCCCGGGAACCCCGCCGCTGATGACCGTCCGCTACGCCAAGGCCGAGGTGGCCGGCCGCGACCTGCTGCCAGCGCCGGGACGGCTGGCGGGCGGCACACTGTTCCACGACGGCGACATGATCGCCACGTTCGACTTCACCGACGATGTCCCCGACCGGGACGCACCATTGTCGGCCGAGGAGCTGCGCGACAGCGTCCGCCGCGTCGCCAGCGTCGACGTCGCGATCACGGCCTTCCAAGGGGGTCTGCGCTTCACCGACCAGGCCCGGCAGGCCGACACCTACCGCCAGGGCCGCACCCTGCTTGCCGGTGACGCCGCCCATGTCCACTCACCCAACGGGGGCCAGGGACTCAACCTGGGCCTGATGGACGCCATGAACCTCGGCTGGAAGCTCGCCGCGACGGTCCGCGGGCAGGTGTCTTTGCTCGACTCCTACACCGACGAGCGGCATCCGGTCGGCGCCGCGGTCCTGCACAACACCCGGGCCCAATCGGCTCTGCTCCGGCCGGGGCCACACGTGGACGCGTTGCGCGACATCGTCTCCGACCTGATGGACCTGCCCGAGGTCAACCGGCACCTCAGCCGGCTGCTGTCCGGCACCGCGCACCGCTATCCATTGCCGTATTCAGCCGACCATCCGCTGACCGGATCGCACTGCCCGCCGCTGATCGTCAACCACACCACGCCGCTGGCCGATCTCGCCCGATCCGGCCGGCCACTGCTGCTGCATCCCGCCGCCGACGCGATCGACACCGGCGGCCGGGTGGACCAGGTCACGACGGCCTCGCTGGACCATGCCGACCTGGCCGCGGTGCTGCTGCGCCCGGACGGGGTGATCGCCTGGGCCGCCGCACCGGGCGAGGCTCTCGACCCGCCGAGCCTCCGTCAGGCCCTCGACACCTGGTTCGCGGCCTAGCTCTCGGTCGACAGCATTCCGGCGAGGAGGACATCGAGCGCCATGTCTCGCTGCTCGGGGGTGTCGGTCACCTTCGCCATGCGGAGGAACATCGCGACATCCTCGACGGTGAGGCCCTCGCGGAGGCCGCCGGCGGCGCGTAGCCGGATGGTCGCCGGTGCCACGACATTCTCCAGCAGTCGCAGGGCGTGATCGCGAGCGCGGCTGCTCGCGTACGCCAATTTGTTGAAAGCATCTGCCTCGGCCGTCGGCATGGTGCAGCTCTCGGTGAACATGGTGCGGAACGCCTCGCGTGGGTCGGGCATCAGCGCGGCCCGGTCGGCGGCCTCCTGTGCCGGGCGCATCATCTCGGTGAGCACCGCGTCGATCAGATCCTCTTTGCTCGGGAAGTGCCGGTAGAGGCTGCTCGCCGCCATGCCGGCCCGGCGCGCCACCTCGTCGAGCTTGACGTCGGGGCCGTGCTCCAGGAAGACCGCCATGGCCGCCTCGACCAGTCGCTGCCGGTTGCGCACCTGGTCTTTGCGCGGCGCCGGGGCCTGTGAGGCGGCTCTCATGTCGAAATGGTAGCACGACTCCGACTTCGCGTTAACGTGAAACGAGAGTTCCACTCCCACATCGACCTCGGAGAAGGCGGCACCATGCCCACCGAAGACACCATGCGCTCCGCACTGCACACCTACCTCGACGCCCTCAACAACCTCGACGTCGGCGCGGCCCTCGCCCTCTTCGCGAAGGGCAGCACGCTGGAGGACCCCGTCGGCACCGGCGTGGCTGACGCCCACGAGCGGCTGCCCATCATGTTCAAGCAGATTCCCGCGGGGAGCACGTTCAGCCTGGACACCCCGATCCGCACCTCGCACGGCGCCGCGGCCGCCATGGCCTTCAGCCTGCGGACGGTCGTCGACGGCATCCCCGTCCAGGTGCGATCGCTGGATGTCATGGAGTTCGACGACGATGGCCTGATCACCCACATGAACGCCTACACCGGACCGTCCGATCAGGAGTTCTCCCTGCCGGGCACGTTCGACGGCTTCGAACACGGCTACGCGGTGGCCAACGGGGTGCGGCTGCACTACGAGATCGGCGGTTCGGGCGAGCCGCTGGTCCTGCTGGAAGGATTCCCCCGCACCACGCACGCCCTGCACGGGATCATGTCGGAGTTGGCGAAGCACTACCGCGTCATCGCCGTCGACTACCGCGGTCAGGGCGGCTCGGACAAGCCCGCCGACGGCTACGACAAGAAGACCATGGCCAAAGACGTCTACGAACTGGTCCGCGGCCTGGGCTACGACAAGGTCAACATCGCCGGCGGCGACATGGGCGCGATGGTCGCCTACACCTTCGCCGCGAACTACCCCGAGGCCACCGCGAAGCTGGCGGTGTGGGACGGCGGACCGTTCGGCCCGTCGCACGCCACCATGCAGGCGTTCCCGCCGCCCGGTGCGGGAAACACCTGGTGGTATCCGCTCAGCCAGATCGACGACCTGCCGGCGAAGCTGCTGGCCGGGCGGTTCCGGCCGCTGGTCGACTGGGCGGTCGACCACTTCGCCGTCCACCCCGAGAAAATCACCGAGCAGGACCGGGAGATCTATGCCACGGCGTACGGGTCGCCCGAGGCGGTGACGGCGGCGTTCGGCACCTACCGCGCCTACCACCAGGACGTGGCCGACAACGCGACCTACCCGCGGCTGGCCATGCCGGTGCTGGTGCTGGGCAACACCGTCACGCTCCCGTTCCTCAGGTCGGAGCTGGCGGCCACCTTCCCCGACACAACGCGCTACGTGACCATTGAGGACACCGGTCACTACATCGCGGAGGAACAACCGGAGGCCCTTGCCACCGAACTGGCCAGGTTCTTCGGCTAACCGTTCTCCGTTGCCCAGGAACAGATGGCGGCCAGTGGTTCCTGGAGGGTCTTGCCGAGCGCGGTCAGCGCGTACTCGACGTGTTGTGGCGGTTTCTCTTTCAGGACGCGCCGCTGCACCAACCCGTCGCGCTCCATCTCGCGCAACGTCTCGGTCAGCACCTTCTGGGTGATCCCGGCGACGCGCCGACGCAGCTCGGCGTGTCGTTGGGGTCCGGCGAGCAGCGCGTAGATGACCAGCACCCGCCATTTGGAGGCGAGCCGCTCGAGCGCCTGCCGGGTGGTGCAGCCCTCTTCGAGCACGTCGGGTATCACCAGCGCCATGAGTTCCCCCGCTTGTTGGAAGGGCACCACGAAGTGCCTTCTGTCCGGCGAGCGCGGCGCGACCTAGCGTCGAGTCAACATTAGACGCCGAAGGGAACACCGCAACCATGTACCGGATCCACACCTACAGTGCCGCAGAAAGCGGTCTGCTCGTCAACAGCTACCTGGTCGAGACGGCCGACGGTGTCGTGCTGGTCGACGCGAACCTGCTGCTGTCCGACATCCGCGCCCTGGCCGCCCGCATCGCGGCGCTGCACAAGCCCTTGCTGGGCGCGTTCGTCACGCACGCGCACCCCGACCATTTCAACGGCCTGCCGATGCTCACCGGCGACAAGGTGCCGGTGTATGCGGCGACTGACGTGGCCGACACGATCGCGCGGATCGCCGACTCGAAACGCGAGCAATGGCAACCGGTGTACGGAGACGAGTGGCCCGACCACCACCGGGTGCCGGACCAACGACTGTCCACAGGGGATGTCGTGGAACTGGGTGGGCTGCGCTTCACGCTGCACTCGGTCGGGGCGGCGGAGAGCCACGCCGACTCCTACCTCACCCTCGACAACCATGCCTTCATCGGCGACCTGGCCTTCCACGGCACCCATCCATACACGGCGGACGGTCACACCGGCGACTGGCTGACGGCGCTGGACACGCTGACCGGAGCACTCGACGGCGCCACCCTCTATCCGGGTCACGGCGCCCCGGGCGACGTCGGCATGCTCGCGGACCAACGGCGCTACCTCATGATGTATCGGGAAACGGTCGGCCGCATCGCCGCCGGCGCGCCGACGCTGACCGACGAGCAACGCGACCAGTTGACCGGGGTAATGACCCGGTTCCTCCCGGACGCGCCCCTGACCTGGATGATCGGCCTCGGCGCGGACGCGGTCGCCGCGGAACTGGTGCCGGCGTGAACCCCGACCTTCGTTGTACGGTCTTGTGCCATGGCTGATCAATTGAGGATCCCCGGTGTGCCGTTCCCGCTCGTGCCCTCGGCCGCGGAGCTCTGGCAGGTCGACGAGACGACCGGCGCGGTGACGGTGTCGGCGCAGCCGCGCACCGACATCTTCATCGACCCCGCTGGGTCGGCCGACCCCATGCTCAACGCGGCCACGCTGCTCGGCCCGGCGCCGGCGGGTGACTTCCAGTTCAGCGCCCGGGTCACGGTGAGCTTCGCGGCCACGTTCGACGCCGGCGTGCTGCTGGTCTGGCTCGACGAGCGGCGCTGGGCCAAGCTGTGCTTCGAATACTCGCCGGCGGCCGAGCCCATGATCGTGTCGGTCGTCTGCCGCGGTGTCGCCGACGACGCGAACGCCTTCGTGGTGGCCGGCCCGTCGGTGTGGCTGCGGGTGTCGCGGCTCGATCGGGTCTACGCCTACCACGCCTCGGTCGACGGCGAGACCTGGCAGTTGATCCGCGTGTTCAAGCTCGACGACGAGACCGCAGGCGACCGGATCGGCCTCGAGGGCCAGTCACCGACCGGCGAGGGATGCGGCGCGACCTTCGACGAGCTCCGCTTCGCACCCGAACGCCTCGGCGACCTCCGCGACGGCTCCTAGGGACGGATCAGAAGGGTGGCGCGTCTTCGCCCATCAGCGCCAGGATGACGCCGCCCTTGCCGGTCTTGAGGCTCTGCACCACGACCTTGCCGGTGCTGCCGTCGGGCAGTTCGAGCGTGAAGGTCTTCCCGACCGCGTTCTTGGGGCCGTTGCCGGCGTCGTTGGCGACCCGGAAGTCGCCGGCCCACGGTGGGGTTCCGCCCTTGCGCGACGGCTCGGCGAAGAGCGCGGCGGTGCCGGCGGTCCTGGTGCCGTCAGAGGAGAGAAGCGTCGAGGCACTGCGAAAGGTAGCCATATGCAGCGAGGGTATCGCGGACCCGCCGCATTCGGGCCGCTGAAGCCCGTCGCGGCGCGAAACGGCGCCGAACCGCAACCGGCGGGGCATGGTGGAGCCATGGAGGTACTCAGCAGCCGCATCCTGCTCCGCCCGACCGATCGCCAACGCAGCCAGCACTTCTACCGCGACATCCTCGGGCTCGCCGTCTACCGCGAGTTCGGTCCGCCGCAGGAGCCCGGGCTGGTCTTCTTCCTCGGCCAAGGGCTGCTCGAAGTGTCCGGCACCGGCGAACCGGCCGGCTCACTACAGATCTGGTTGCAGGTCCGTGACGTCCGGGCCGAGCACGAGCGGCTGGTGGCGGCGGGGGTCACCGTCATCCGCGAACCCCGGTCAGAGCCATGGGGGCTGATCGAGATGTGGATCGAAGACCCGGATGGCGTACGAATCGTGCTCGTCGAAATCCCCGCCGACCACCCGCTGAGGCGCGACCCCAGGTGAGCTGACCGGAGTTGGCGGGGGCAGCGAGGCCGCACTTACCAGGCTAGGTTGGGTGGGCTGGTGGCAGGCTGCGGCGAACAGGGGTCCCCTGGATGGAAGACGCGCTCGACGGGTTGGCGGAGCTCCAACGGCTTCGCCGTGAGGCTGACGACCTCAATCGTCGCCTCGCGGTTGGGCATCAGCGGGCCGCTGGATCGTCGGCCTGGGACCCGGCGCAGGCCGTCCGGGTGGTCCTCGACCAGTCCGGCCGGATCGAGGCGGTCGAGGTCGCCCCGGAGTGGGCGAGACGCGTTGGTGCGGACCGGTTGGGCACGGCCGTTGTCGCCGCGGCCGACGCGGCCACCCAGCGCTGGTCAGAGGCATGGGCAGGCGGCATCGACGAGGCCGACCAGACCGACACCGCGCCACGCGACGCGCCTGCGCCCCAGCAACCGGCCGGCCGCCTGTCGCCCGACTACGCGCGCGGCCTGTTCTATGTGCTCAAAGACTCCTTCGCCCAACTCGACCAGCTCGCCGCCGAAGCCGAACGCAATGCCCGCGAAGGCCGGACCACCGCCGACGAGCAGGGCCACGTGACCGTGACCGTCGAGGGGCAGCGCCTGAGCGCCGTCCGGCTCGACGAGGCATGGCTGACCTCGACCGGCGCCCAACAGCTGGGCGAGCAGATCACCGCCGCGGTCAAGACCGCGTTCCACGACGATCGTTCGCTGCGGGCATCGTGGCCGTTCAGCGAACTCGACCGGATGACCGCCGACCCGGCCGCCCTGTTCGCCAACCTCGGCCTAGCCGGCCGCGACCCGAGAGGAGAGCGCTGAGATGCCACCACCCGGTTCGGAGAAACTGAAGGTCTCGATCGACGCGCTGCGCCGCGACGCGGGTGTCTGGGACGCCTCCGCCGACATCCTCCGCGACGCCGCGGCGGTCGGTGCCCGGCTCGATCTCGCGGCGCTGCACTTCTCCTACATCGGCGACCAGGTCGGCCTCGTCGACCTCTACCAACAGCTTCAGGACCGGCTCGTCCGGCTCCTCGGCGAGGGCAGCACCGCGTTCGAGGCGCTCGCGTCCGGGCTGCGCACGGCCGCCGACGGCTACGAGCAAGACGAGCTCAACAACGTGCACAGCCTCAACAACATCTACTGAAATGGGGCCCGCCCGGTGACCACCCCCATGCCGCTCGGACCCTTGCCCTTGTCACAGGGCGAGTTCGACGAGCTGATCAGGACCATCGACGAGGGCATCCGCCGGGTCGAAGGACTCGCCAACGGCCTCATCGACCGCGTCAACGACGCGCTGCGGTTCCTCGGACCCTTCGCACAGGGCGCGCTCGACCTGCTCGGCAGGTTCCGCGACCTGATGATGAAATTCTTCTCCGAGGTCGGCAAGTTCTTCACCCGCTGGGGCGTGCCGTGGACCCTCTACGACCACGGGCAGACGTGGACCCGTGAGGTCGGCGGGCCCGTCCACGAGCAGACCAACAAGGTCGAGGCGGGGCAGATGCTCGTCGACGACTATTGGGTCGGCACCGCCGCGACGGCCTACACCGGAATCCTGCCGCTCCAGGCCAAGGCTCTTGCCGCCATCAAGGCGGCCACCGACGACCTCGACGACGCGCTGTGGAAGATCGGCGCCGGGATCATCGCCTTCTGGCTGGCTATCGCCGCGGCCCTCATCCCGTTGATCGTCGAGCTGATCGCCGAAGCGGCCGTCGCGCTGGGGATCGTCACCGCGCCCGCCGCGGCCGGTGCGGCCGCCGCGTCCACCGCCAAGGCGATCGCGCTGGTGACGGCCGCGGTGACCCTGTCCATCGCCTACCTGACCACGCTGTGGACCGAGATGCGCGACCTCGACCAGCGCCTGCACAACAGCGACGGCCTGCCCGGCGGCAAGTGGCCCACGCTGGTCTCCGACATCTCCAACGGCCGCGTCCACGACAGCGGGAAGACCCTCGACTGGAACATCAAGTCGTGAACGCGCCGGAGTTGCCCAACCCGGCCAGGGCCAGGCGCGGCGCCCGGCGCACGGTCGTCGCCGGTATCGCCGCGCTCATCCTGCTCACCGGCTTCACCGCCGGCGGCATCGCCATGCTCGCGGCCGGCGAACTGCCCGGCCTGCCATTCGCCGTGGGTGGCCTCGCCGCGCAACTCGCCGTCCTCGTGCTGGTGGTGACCGTCCTACGGGCCCGCTCCGGCGACACCAACTCCCGACCCCAGCTCGAGTCGGCCGGCGCGGCGTTCAACTTCCTGCGCAGAGCCCTGCTGGTTGTGCTCGTCGCGCTGGTCGCCTACGCCGTGGTCCGTGCGGTGCTGGGCGACTACTGGACCCTGATCACCACCGCGGTCATCGGCGTCGTCCTCCTGCTCCTCCACCGCGGCGCGCGCCGCCTGCAACGCGGCATCAACCGATAGCAGCAGGCTCACGACCGTCAGCGTGTCGCGACGAGCAACACGTAGCCGCGGACGCGCGCCGGCCGCAGCACCGCCCGCGCCCAGGCCGGCACCAGTGGCGCGCCGGTCGGCGCGTCGAGTTGGCGCACCTCGCCCACCGGATGGCGTTGACCGGCGCGGGTCAGCGCCACTCCCCCGGCTCCCCGGGCGTTCCGCAGCCACTGCACGTCGTCGCCGTAGATGAGCGCGACCACCCAGCCCTCGGGTGCCGGAAACGCCATCACCGGCGTCTCGTAGGACCGTCCGGAACGGCGGCCGACATGGTGGATGACGGCGAGCGGCCACACCCGGCGCGCCACCGGCACGATGAACGGGTTGACCGTGCGGCCAACCTTGCGGAACGAACGCGGCACCGGCATGAGAAAAACCTACGCGGACACCGTGAGCTGCGACACAACATCGCCACAAGGCGCAAAGACCGGTCACTCCGAACAGTGCAGGCGCGCTCCGACCTTCGGCTCGGTCACGACGCCGAAGTCGTCGTTGACGATCGTGCCGCCGGCCACGCACCTGTCGATCTTCACGTTCCGCACGTTCGGGTGCTTCAACCAGACGGAGAACACCTCGTCGTGCTCGGGCGTGCTGTCGGGCACGACATGCACGGTGATCGTCCGCGCCGCCAGGTCACCCTCCGCATACTGGATCGAGCCGAACCCGGCGACCACATCGGATGGCCCGTTGGTCTCGGTGCCGCCGATCTCGAACGGCACCACCATCGCCACACCGCAGCCGCTGCTGCGCACCTGGAACACCAACTGGTTGTCGGCCGGCACGTTCCCCTCGGCACCGCTGGCGTCGCTGATATACAGGTGCCGAGGCCCGGTGCAGGCATCGCCCTTGCCCGTCAGGTTCGGCGCGCCCTGCCCAAACCCCGCCACCAGACTCACCGCGATCGCGGCCACCATCGCCTTGCCCATCGCCATCCCCCTCCTCGGTCGTGACCCCCATGTCTAGGCGGCGCCGGTTGTGAAACTGTTGTGGCCGTGCCCACCACGCTCGCCCGCCGCGTCTACGAGATGTGCCACCTGACCGGATCGTTCCGCCTCCGCTCCGGGCAGGTGAGCGACGAATACTTCGACAAATACCTGTTCGAGGGCCAGCCCGACCTGTTGCGCGAGGTGGCCGAGGCGAGGGCCGGCGCGTCGTCGTGGTCGAAGACGTGGTGACCACCGGCGGAGCGTTGCTGGCGTCGTGCCGGCTGTTGCGGGCCAACGGCGCCCGGGTCGACTCGGTGGTCTGCGCCATCGATCGCGAGCAGGGCGGACGGGAAAACCTGGCGGCCGAGGCGCTCGAGCTTTATGCCGCTCTCACCCGGCGTGACCTGTGAACCCGGCCCGCCGCGTCATCGTGGCCCTCGATTTCGATTCCGTCGACGACGCCGAGGCGATCGTCGACCGGCTCGGTGACGCTGGCCAGTCATACAAGGTGGGCCTGGAACTGCTGACCACCGCCGGTCCGGCGTTGGCGGCCAGGCTGGCCGGTGAGGGCAAGGACGTCTTCATGGATCTCAAGCTGTTCGAGATCCCGACCTCGGTCGCCGGTCCGGTCCGTGCCGCGGGCCGGCTGGGCGCGACCATGGTGACCGTGCACGCCATGGGAGGCCCGACAATCATGGAAGCGGCCGTCCGCGCAGCCGCCGACTTCCCGCAATTACGCGTCATCGCCCTGACGGTCGTCACCAGCGTCACCGGAGCCGACCTCGCCGCCGTCGGGGTGACCGCCACGGTCGAGGAGCAGGTGACCCGGCTGGCCCGGCTGGCCCAGCGCGCCGGCTGCCACGGAGTGGTCGCCTCACCCCAGGACGCGGCGGCCCTGCGCGCCGAACTCGGCCCGGACCCGCTGATCGTCACGCCCGGAGTGACCTTGGCGGGCGAGACGACCACGGAGCACGCTCGCCCGGCTCACCCGTCGGCCGCGATCCGCGCGGGCGCGACGCACGTCGTCATCGGCCGGTCCCTGACCCGGGCACCAGACCCGGCCGCCGTCCTCGCCCAGCTCCAACACGAGTTGGGTTAGCCTGGCGCACGTGCGGATCCGGCTGCGGCACCTGCGAATCGGCGCGCAGACTTTCACGTGGCGCGCGGTGATCGGTCACCTGCCGGGCAACGGCGACTGCCACCGATGGATCCGCGTGCGGGTCTGGGGCGCGGGCAAGACCAGCCAGGCACTCCAGGCCGATCTGCTGTCGGTCACCGGCCCCTCGCCGTGGAGCGCCTGCGCGACCGACGGCGGCTATCCCACACCGTCCGACGTCCGCGCGATCGTCGACTATGCCCTGACGGTCGGGTGGCGGCCGGCGGCGCGGGGCGGCACGTTCGTGCTGTCCGAACGCGAGCATGCGGCGCGCTTCTCGCTGCCCGGCTTCATCCTCACGGACCGCAAACACTCACCGGAAGCCGCCGACCCGACCGCCCGAGTCAAGAGTGCCTACGAGGCGCGGGCCCGCAGCCTGAGGTAGAACGACGTGGCCCAGGCCGCACCCACCGCCTGCCCGATCAGCAGCGCACGTAGGTCGCCGGTCGCAGCGGAGACGGCGTTGGTGGCAACGATGACGACCGGCGCCGCCACTGTCCACATGAGCCAGACGTGGTCATGGTCGGCGGCGAACCGCCGGGCGAATGCCACATAGGCGATCAGGCCCGCGATGCCGGCGACCGCGGGCGCCAGCGAATGGACCGTGCCGTGCCAGGTGACCGCGTCGGGCACGCCCGCCGGATAGCCGTTGATGGGGTCGGCGGGGAAGATGCCGGCCAGAATCAGCGCCACACCGCCCACCCCGATCAGGCGCGGGCCCCAGGTGCTCGCCCGGCCAGGAGTGAGCGCCCGCCGCAGACCGACGGCGCCGGCCAGGGTCAGCACGCCGTACCCGATGAAGTTCGTGATCTGCACCCAGCCCAGCTCACCGAGCGCCAGCGAGCTCAGGGGATGCCGGCCAGGATCGAAACCACCCCGGGTGTACGCCTGCGCCAGCACCCCGGCCACGAACAGCGGGCCGCCGACCGCGCCGGCGGCGAGCAGCGAGCGGGTCGTCGCCGGTCGGGTCGCCGGCAACGACACCGCCGCGGTCACGAGTCCATCTCCTTGCCCGTCTCCAGCAGCGTTTTGAGGCCGCTGAGGGTCCACGGCCAACCGCCGCCGGCGCCCATCGCCTCGTAGTCGCCGCGCATCAGAGCCGCCAGGCCCGGGGCGCCAGAAAGGTCGTGGGTGACGGTCAGGGTGCAGACGCCGTTGTCGCGTTCGTCGATCTCGTAGGTCAGCCTGCTGAAACCCTCGGCCGCGAGCCCCGGGTCCATCAGCATGCGGAAGGTCTGCACGAGCCGGCGGGGCGGGTCGGCCTCGACGACCTCGCCGTCGACGGCCACTTCCGGCACGCCGCGCGCGATCATGCCCTCGTTGGCCCGGCCCTTGAACGC
Organism: Asanoa ferruginea; assembly: GCF_003387075.1. NCBI lineage: Bacteria > Bacillati > Actinomycetota > Actinomycetes > Micromonosporales > Micromonosporaceae > Asanoa > Asanoa ferruginea. The sequence continues at coordinate 5,378,590 of NZ_QUMQ01000001.1, read as the reverse complement.
GCCGCCGGGGCGCAGGTCGTAGTCGCTCAGGCCGCGATGGCCGTAGCGCGCCGTCCATTCCGGCTTCGTGATGGCGTCCCAGATCGCGTTGGCGGTCGCCTTGATGTAGACGCGATGGACCTGCACGATGTCGCTGTCACTCATCAGGTTTCTCCAGCTCAGTCTTCAACTCCGCCAGCGCCGACGCCTGGCGTTCGGTGTATTTGTCGATCCAGCGGTCGTGGATCAGCCGGATCGGGACGGGGTTGAGGAAGTGCAGCTTCTCCCGGCCCGACCGGCGGGTGACCACCAGGCCCGCGTCTTCGAGCACGCGGAGGTGCTTCATCACGCCGAAGCGCGACATCTCCAGCCCGGACTCCAGCTCGGTGAGCGTGCGGCCGTCACGCGCGAAGAGCAGGTCGAGCAGGAACCGCCGGGTCGGGTCGGCGAGCGCCTTGAACACCTCGTCCACCGCCAGAAGATATGTGACCCATTGGTCACATGTCAACGGGCTCGCGGTCGCGGAGGGCGTTGAGGAGCGCGGCGGGCACCTCCGGGTCGGCGACCGTGACCGCGAACCGGTGCCCGTTGGTGAGGTCGAGGACCAGGCCGGGGCCGGAACGGGTGACGAACGCGGACCTGTCGGGAACGACGATCCGGTATCCCCAGCCGCCCCAGCGGAGCGGATCGATGTGCTCGACGGAAGCGCGGGCGATGCGGTGCAGCGGGATGCGCTTGAACGGCAGGCGCAGCAGGCCCGCGGTCAGCCGCAGGCCACGGCGGTCGGCCGAGACCCGCACCTCGGCCAGGGTGAGCAGGACCGCGGCCGGAATCACCAGGATCGCCCAGGTCCACGGTCGCGGTGCGATGGTCGCCGTGGCGAGGGCGCCGACCAGCAGGGCCGCAGCGGCGGCGCCGATCAGCAGCGGCGAACGCAGCACGGTCGTCCACGCTGCCTGCTGGGTCGGGCCGAGCGGCATCGCGTCGGGCGTGACGCTCTCGAACGGCTCGCGGGTCGCCGGTTGCGGGCCGGCCAGCGCGTACACCGGGATTCCGTAGGCGAGACCGAGGAAGAACCAGACCAGACCCCAGCCCAGGCGCGCGTCGGCGGCCGATCCCGCGCCGGCCGTCGCGGCCGCGATCACGAGCCACAGGCCGGCCGCGGCGCCGCCGACGCCACCGGCGGCGCCGAGCAGCAGTCGGGACCCGAGGCCGAACCGCTTCGCGGTGGCCGCCGCCGCGATGGCCACAGCGCCGGCGAGCAGCGTGGCGGCCAGCGTCACCGTCCACGTTGTGTTCGTGCCGGTGAAGCCGTTGGGGCGGCCGGACGTGCCCCAGTGCGTCGCCACGGTCGCCGGCAGGTCGTGCCAGCGGCCGGGTGGCGATGCGAGCAGCACACCGGCGGGCACCCAGCTGGCGATCGCCGCGAGGGCGGCGCGAAGACGTGGCGTCATGACTACAACTCCTTGATGAGCGCGGTGATGTCGTCGTCGCCCAGGCCGAGCCGGCGGGCCTCGGTGACGAATGCGCGGGCCAGCTCGGTCAGCCTGATCCGCTCGGCGCTGACGTGCCGGCGGACGACGGCGCCGCGGCCCCGGCGCAGGTCGATGAGGCCCTCGTCGCGAAGCTGGGCGTAAGCGCGCAGGACCGTGTGCATGTTGACCTCGAGCGCCGTCGCCAGGTCACGGGCCGGCGGCAACCGCTCGCCGGGCTCGATCTCGCCGCGGGCCAGGCCGCCGCGCACCTGGCCGGCGATCTGGTCGGCCAATGCCAGCGGCGACGCGTGGTCGACCGTGAACAGCATGTTCGCATAGTAATAGAACAACCAGGTCGCCGACAAGCCGGACCGCCTGCGTCGGGGCGCCACGGGGAGGAGGCTGGAAGTGAACCGTGGCGCCGCCGCGACGGTGCCACCCCCGACCTCGCACGGAGGGAAACATGTACGCGCGTTCTTCGACCATGCTTGCCCGGACGTCTTCGCTCGACCGCGGCATCGCGTTCCTCGGCAACGAGGTGATGCCCCAGATGCTCGCCATCGAGGGCTGCGTCGGCATCTCGCTGTTGGTGGATCGGCAGACCGGTCGCTGCGTCGCCACGTCCTCGTGGCAGAGCGAGGAGGCGATGCGCGCGAGCGAAAGCCCCGCGTCGCCGATCCGCAAGCGCCTGATGAGTGCTTTCGGCGCGACCGGCGTCACCAACGACGAATGGGAAGTCGTGGTCATGCACCGCGAGCACCGCTCCGCTGACGGTGCTTACGCCCGCGTCACCTACCTGCGGGCCGACCCGGCCCGTGCGGACCAGTCGATCGAGACCTTCAAGTCGCTCCTGCCGGCGATCGAAAGCTCCCCCGGGTTCTGCAGCGCCAGTCTGCTACTCAACCGGGAGACCGGCCGGGCCGCCTCGAACGTGGTCTTCGACAGCATGAGTGCCCTCGACCAGACCGGGGCGCAGGCCGAAGGACCGGAGATCATCGAGGTGGCCGACTTCGAGCTCGCGCTGGCACACCTGCGGGTGCCCGAACTCGTGTGAGCCACGCGGTTGGGGTCCCGCCAGAGACGCGGGACCCCAGCCGATGTCGTCGTCGATCAGTCGAGTTCCCGCTTGTCCTCGTTGGGCAGAGCGGCTTCGATGTGCTCTTTGCGCACCTCGCCGCGAACGGTCTGTTGCTCGGTCACGGTCTCCTTGACCATCCGAACCCGTTCGACCGGGATGGTCTCCTTGTTGATGACCGCCCGCTCGGCGAACAGCTCGACGTCGAGTTCAGACTCGGTGAGCCCTTGCGTCGCCGCCGACCAGTTTTCCCCGGTGATCGGTTCCCGCACGAGGCGGACCTCTTCGTGGGACACCGGCACGGTCATCTGCTGTTCCTCGGTCACCACATACTTGCGTAGGTGTGCGACGCCGATGCGTTCCCGCTCGGTGCCGACCGTGAGCCGCTCCTCCGAGCGGGTCATGATGTCGTCGGCCGTGGCCCGGTTGTCGGCCACCGACCGGTCGTCGACCACGTCGTCGGCGGTGTATCCGCCGGCGGCGCCGGAGGACCGTGCGGAGGCCTGGCCACTCGCAGCCTGGCCGCTCGCGGCCTGTCCACTGTGGAAGTCCTGGCCGTAGTAGTCGTAGAGCTGGGCGAACTCGTTCGCCGCGAGCGGTTCGGTGGTCGACCCGTCGATGCGTGGCGCGTCCCTCACCTGCGACTTGTTGAACGGCACCATCAACCGGCCCCGCCGCAAGTTAGCGTCCGCGAGCGGAACCATCGACTCCTTCGCCCCGAACAAGCCCGTTTTCACGCTGGCCCAAGCGGGCGCGCCGCTCGGGTCGCCCCAGATATGTCCGACAGTGCCGATCTTGTCGCCAGAGCTGCCGTACACGTCGCGGCCGGTCAGCTTGGCGGCGTCTTGACTGGTGATCATGTCGTACTCCTCTCTCACCGCCGTTACCCGCCAACTGCGTGAAACCACCTATTGTCGAGAGTGTGCTGAAATTTCCTAAGAGTCGGGCTTGCGCCGATGATCAAAGGTAGGGTGTCATTCGCGGTCGAGCTGTCGCAGGTTGGTTTGTGCGAGTTCAACGATCTCGTCGGCGTTGCCGGACAGGATCGTGCGGGTGGCATACAAGGTGAAGCCCTTGATCTGCCCATACGTCACCTTCGGCGGCAGTGACAGCTCCTGGCGGGCGGTGCGCACGTCGACCACCGCGGGCCCGTCGTGGGCGAGGGCGTCGCGCAGCCCGGCTTCGAGCTCGTCGGCGGTGTTGACCCGCACGCCGAACAGCCCCGCCCCGGTGGCGATCGCGGCGAAGTCGGAGTCGGACAGCTCGGTGGCGTAGGTGATGATGCCCCCGGCCTTCATTTCGAGCTCGACGAACGACAGCGCGGTGTTGTTGAACACCACGATCTTCACTGGCAGCCGTTGCTGGCGCAGCGTGAGCAGCTCGCCGAGGAGCATCGCCAGCCCACCGTCGCCGGACATCGCGATCACCTGCCGCTTGCGGTCGGCGGCCTGGGCACCGATCGCCTGTGGCAGCGCGTTGGCCATGCTGCCGTGGGTGAACGAGCCGATCAGCCGGCGGCGGCCGTTCATGTGCACGTAGCGGGCGGCCCAGATCGACGGCGTCCCGACGTCCACAGTGAACACCGCGTCGTCGGTGGCGAGCCGGTTGAGCATCGCCGCGACGTGCTGCGGGTGCAGCGGGCCGCTGCCGCGGCCCGGGTCCGCGAGTCGGTCCAGCCGGGCCCGGGCCCGGTGGTAGTGGGCGGTCATCCGGTCGAGGTGGGTCGTGTCGGTCTTCGGCGTGATCAGCGGCAGCAGCGCGTCGACGGTGTCCTTGACGGTGCCGACCAGCGGGACCCGGACGGGCACCCGGCGGCCGATCCGCTCGCCGCGCACGTCGACCTGGACCACGGGCACGTTGTCGGGATAGAACGGGCGGTAGGGAAAGTCGGTGCCGAGCATCAGCAGGGCATCGCAGTGCTCCATCGCCCGATAGCCGGAGCTGAACCCGATAAGACCGGTCATGCCGACGTCGTACGGGTTGTCGTGCTCGACATACTCCTTGCCGCGCAACGCGTGCACGGTCGGGGCCTTGAGCGCGCCGGCGATGGCGACCAACTGCTCGTGCGCCCCGGCGCAGCCCGCACCGGCCAGGATGGTCACCTGCCGAGCCTGGTTGAGGACCTCCGCCGCGGCGGCGAGCGACGCGTCGTCGGGCCGGATCACCGCTTGCGCCCGCCGCACGGCGGCCGGCCACGGACCTGTGCCGGCGTCGGCGAGGAACAGCTCGCCGGGAATGACCAGCACGGCGACACCGCGGCGCTGCAGCGCGGCCCGCATCGCCATCTCCAGCAGTCGCGGCACCTGTTCCGGGATGCTGGCCAGCTCGCAGTAGACGCTGCATTCGGCGAAGAGCTGCTGCGGATGGGTCTCCTGGAAGTAGCCGCTGCCGATCTCCGGGGCCGGGATGTGGGCCGCGATCGCCAGCACCGGGACGCCGCTGCGGTTGGCGTCGTACAAACCATTGATCAGGTGCAGGTTTCCCGGACCGCAGCTACCCGCGCACACGGCGAGCTGGTCGGTGACCGCGGCTTCACCGGACGCGGCGAACGCCGCCGCTTCCTCATGGCGCACGTGTTCCCACGCCAGTCCCCCGTCACGGCGCAGCGCATCGGTGAAGCCGTTGAGCGAGTCACCGGGAATGCCGTACACCCGCCGGACGCCCGAGTCCTTGAGCGTCGCGACCATCGCCTGAGCCACCGTGCGTGCCATCTGCGCTCCCCCGTTTCTGTTTGCCTTACCCGGCGCGTTCGGCGGCGACCTGCGCGCGCACCGCGGGCACGACCTCTTCCGCGAAGCGGGGCACCTGGTCGGCGCCCTCGCCCCAGAACAGGAACGTGTCGAACCCGTAGCCGACGGCCAGGTCGGTCAGCTCGTCGATCCACTGGTCGACCGGCCCCCGCAACACGCCTTCGCGTGCACCGCCGGTGATCTGGCCGTTGACGTTGAGCACCCGGCGGATCTCGCCCGGGCCGCGGCCCGCGGCGGCCGCGGCGTCATCGAGCCGCGCCGCGGCGGCCGCGAGTGGGGCGATCTCGCCGCGGAACGACGGCACCCAACCGTCGGCGAGCCGGCCGGCCAACGCGAGCGCGCGCGGTCCGTACACGCCGAGCCAGATCCCGATGTCGTGTGCCGGCACGGGTCCGGAGTGGACACCGGCGAGCCGGTAGTGCCGGCCGTCGAAGCGCAGGTTGCGCTCACCGCTCCAGACCAGCCGGATGACGGCGATCGCCTCCTCGAGCGCGGCGAGCGCCTCGCCGGGCGCGCGGCGCGGCCCGCCGTATCCCTCGATCGCGTCCCAGAACCCGCCGGCACCGAGACCGAGCTCGAAGCGGCCACCGCTGAGCACGTCGATGCTGGCCGCGGCCTTGGCCAGCATCGCCGGCGGCCGCAACGGCAGATTGGCCACGTCGGGGAAGACGCCCACCCGCGTGGTGACCGCGGCGATCGCGCTCAGCAGGGCGAACGTGTCGACGAACCGTCGCTGGTAGGGATGATCCTGGATGCCGATCCAGTCCAGGCCGCGCTCTTCGATCTCGCGCGCCGCGGCGAGCAGCGGCTCGCCCGCCGTGGGGACCAGGAAGGATCCGAACGTCAGACCGCGGCCATGGTCGGGCATTCCCCAACCGTAACCGCCGCGGTGCCGGCCCGTGGTCAGACCATCGCAGGATCGAGCGGCGGCAGGGCCTGCAAGCGGGCGGCATCACGGCCCGGCGGTGCGCCGAACAGCCGGCGGTATTCGCGGTTGAACTGGGTGGGGCTGTCGTAGCCGACGGCGCGGCCGACCGCGGCGATGTCGTGCGAGTCGGCGATCAGGCGGGTGCGGGCCTCCTGGAGACGGATCTGCTTCTGGAACTGTAGGGGGCTCATCGCGGTCACCGCGCGGAAATGGCGGTGGAACGAGGTGACGCTCATCCCGGCGGTCTTCGCCAGCTCCACTATGGGCAGTGGGTCGGCGTAGTCGGTGCGGATGCGCCGGATGGCCCGGGAGACCTGCGAAAGACGGCTGTCGGCGAGGCCGATCTGGCGGATGGTGCCGCCCTGCGCGCCGTTTATCAAGCGCCACAGGATCTCGCGCTCGATGGGTGCGGCCAGCACGGGGATGTCTTCGGGCCGGTCGAGCAGGCGGAGCAGCCGCAGGATCGGGTCGAGCAGGTCGCCGGTGGCGTCGCTGACCGCGATGCCGGCGGGGTCGGTGCGGGCGGCGGTCGGTGCCTCCAGCAGCAAAGACGCGATCCGGGCCGGGTCGAGGGTCAGGCCCATGCCGAGGAAGGGCTGGTCGGGGGCGGCCCGCACGACGTGACCGGTGACCGGGAGGTCGAGCGAGATGACCACGTATTGCCCGGGGCCGTAGTCGAAGGTCTGGTCGGCCAGGATCGTGCGCTTGAGCCCCTGGGCCACGAGGGCGAACGACGGCTGCGCCACCGCGGTCAACGGCTCGGTGGGTGCGAAGGACTCCATCACCAGCACACCGGGCAGCCGGGTCTGCCGGTAGCGGCCGACGGCTTGCCGGGAGATCAGGGTGCGGAGTTCGTCGAGCTGTTCCATACCTACCCGATAATTCCAACGGTGGAAGGATTAGGCAAGACGATGGAAGCCTTCGCCTACCGCCGCCCTTGGCCCCGAAGTCTACTAGGAGGCACACGAACGGAAGGGCCACAAAGCATGTCTCTCGATTCATATGTCACCCTCGGCCGGTCGGGACTGCGCGTCAGCCCGTTGACGCTGGGTGCCATGACCTTTGGTGAAGACCACGGCTGGGGCACGTCGGTCGAAGAGTCCGAGGCGATCATCGCCGAGTATCTGGACCGTGGCGGCAACTCCATCGACACCGCCAACATCTACACCAACGGCCACTCGGAGAAGATCATCGGCGACTGGTTCGCCGCCCGGCCCGGCCTGCGCGACCGGGTCGTCATCGGCACCAAGTTCTTCGCCAACCTCTTCGAGGGCGACCCCAACGGCGGCGGCGCCGGGCGCAAGTCGATCGTGGCCGCGCTGGAAAACTCGCTGCGCCGGCTGCGGACCGACTACGTCGACATCTACTGGCTGCACAACTGGGACCGCACCGCGCCGATCGAAGAAACCATGCGTACCCTCGACGACCTGGTCACGGCCGGCAAGATCCGCTACCTCGGCCTCTCCGACCTGCCCGCGTGGAAGGCCGTCGAAGCACAGCTCACGGCGCGGGCACACGGCTGGGCGCCGGCGATCGGCCTTCAGGCCGAATATTCGCTGCTGGAGCGCACCAGCGAGGGCGAGCTGATCCCGATGGCCCAGGAGCACGGTCTCGGCGTGCTGCCGTGGAGCCCGCTGAAGAGCGGCTTCCTGTCGGGGAAGTATTCGCGCCACCGCGCCGGCGCGGTCGACACCCTGCGCAGCGGGCTGGTCGGCGGGCCGAGCGAGAAGGACTACGACGTCATCGACGTGCTCGAGAAGGTCGCACAGGAGATCGGCGTCACCCCGGCGGCGGCCGCGCTCGCGTGGGTCCGCCAGCGGCCGGGCGTGACCTCGACCCTGGTCGGGGCGCGGCGGTTGGACCAGTTCCGGGCCAACCTGGCCTCGCTCGACGTGCACCTGAGCGACGCGCAGGTGGCCGTGCTCAACGAGGCGTCGGAGCCGTCGCTCAACTTCCCCGCCGAGAACAACCGGCTGCTCGCGCCGTCACTCGGCTTCGGCGGCGCCTCCGTCGACGGCGTGCGCAGCCCCGTGTCGCCGCTGCTGACGGCCAGCTCGGTGCGCTACTGACCGACCGGATGCTCGGTGGGCGGCCCTGCGCCGGCCGCCCACCGAGCAGGCAAAACCGTTGCTCCGGTTCAGCCGTTGGCGGCCCGCTTGATGAGGTCGGCCACCGCCTGGGGCTGGGAGAGGTAGATCGCGTGGCTGCCGTCGACCTCGACGACGGTCGAGCCGGCGCGCTCGGACATGGCCCGCTGCGCCGGCGGCGGGATCATGCGGTCTTCGGTCGTCACGAGATACCAGCTCGGCTTGTGGCGCCAGGCCGGTTCGCTGACCGCGCCGCCGAGCGCGTCCAGACCCCACGGCACCTGTGAGTCGGCGGCGAACTGGGCGTCCGCCGCCGGAATGTCACCGGCGAACGACGCGTGGAACTTGTCGCGGTCGAGGAACAGGAAACCGTTGTCCGGCGGCAGGATCGGCGGCACCGGGGCGCCCGGCGGCGGGTCGGCGATCAGCGTGTTCACGGACTCGCCCTTGTCGGGAGCGAACGCGCAGACGTACACCAATGCGGAGACCTTGTCGTGGGTCCCGGCTTCGCTGATCACCGCGCCGCCGTAGGAGTGTCCTACCAGGACTGTCGGGCCGTCCTGCCGGTCCAGGATCTGCCGCGTCGCCGCGGCGTCGCCGTCGAGTGACAGGGTGGGGTTCTGCACCACGCTGACCCGGAATCCGTCCTGGGTCAGCAGGTCGTAGACGGGCCGCCAACCGGATCCGTCGACGAACCCGCCGTGCACGAGCACGACGTTCGTTGCTGCTGGAGAAGTCATGCCGGTGACGCTATGGCGCCGGCCGTGGTGCCCGCTTGCGTCAAATGACTGGTCCGTCGTCGGTCTGTGCCAACGCGTCCCGGAGCGCGGCTCGCGAGGTGATGCCGAGCTTCGGAAAGAGCTGATAAAGATGGGTTCCGACGGTACGCGGGGACAGGAACAGCCGTTCGCCGATCTGCTTGTTGGACAGGCCGCCGGCCGCGAGCTCGGCGATCTCGCGCTGCTGTGGCGTGAGCGCGGCGAGTCGCGCCGGCACACGGTCGCCCGCGGCGTGACCGGTGGCCCGCAACTCCTTCGCGGCCCGGTCCATCCAGGGGCGCGCGTCGAGCCGGCGGAACGTATCCAGCGCGCGGCTGAGTTGGTCCCTGGCCTCTGCGGTGGCCCGGGCCCGACGCAGCCGCTCCCCGTAGGCCAGAGCGATCCGGGCCTGGTCGAACGGCCACCGTTCGCCGCCGGAGACGGCGAGCGCGCGGTCGAACAACTCGGCGGCTTCCCGGTCGGGTGCGGCCATCGCCGCCGCGGCCTCGATGGTCATGGCCAGCCGCGGCGAGATGTCGGCGGCCCCGCTCGCGCGCGCCGCGGCGACGTGGGCGGCCGCTTCGGTCGCGCGGCCGGTTCGGACCGCCGCCTCGACGACATCCATGATGACCCACAACGCATGGGGTACGTCGGCCGCCAGCTCGCCAACCGGGGTGATCGCCGTGGCGTGGCGCAGCGCGGCCTCGAACTCACCGCGGCCGAGCGCATCCATCATCCGCACCTGCGTGGCGATCCGCAGGACCAGCCCGGCGCTGCGCGGCGTCGCCCACATCGTCATGCGGTCGGTGAGGGCCCGCGCCGTGTCGCGGTCGCCGCGGAGGGCGGCGACCATCGCCCGCACATACAGCCCGAGGCACTCCAGCAACTGGTAGTTGAGCGACCGGCTGAGCTCGATGTGTTCCTCGGCCAGGACCTGCGCCGCGTCCCACTCGCCGGTCATCAGCTGGTCGAGGCCGAGCAGCGAGCGGGCGTGCAGCGTCACAGTGGCGCCGCCCTGTTCGTCGTGCAGGACGTGCGACAGCGCGGTGCGACACGCGGAGAGCCGGTCGACGAACATGGCGGCGAGCCCGACCCGGATGCTCCAGATCTGATCGGTCCCGTGGTCGAGCGCGGCGATGGCGGCGTCGATGCGGCCCAGCAAGGCCGGTGCGGTGCGAGCCGGGTCGGCGAAGGTGCCGGTGACCAGGGCGAGCAGCTCCGGGATCGGCTCGGTCAGCTGCGCGTAGCAGCGGTGGTAGGGCACCCAGAGGTCGGCGCGACCACCGAAATAGCACACCCACGCCAGCGTGTAGAAGGCCTCGACCAAGGTGGCGTCGCCGCTGTCGTAGGGCGCCGGCTGCATCTCGATGGCACCGACCAACAACCGGTGGGCGGTGTCGACGTCACCCTCACCGCTGAGCAGCAGGTGGTGCGCGGCCGCGACCGCTGACCCCAGCGACCTGGCCCGACCGTCTTCACCCCGGCGGGCGTCGGCCAGCAGCCGGGGAACATCGCGCAGGTCGCCGGTGACCACCGCGCCCAGGTAGGCCGCTTCGGCCAGCCGACGGCTCCGATCCGCTCCGGCGGGGCTCAGGTCCGCGGCCCGTAACAGGGCGCTGACCGAGCCGGCCGCGTCACCGCGGCTGCGGAAGGCATGCGCCGCGTCTTCGAGGAGCGCCGCCACGTGCTCGTCGGGCCCGACGGTGGCGTGGGCGAGGTGCCACGCCCGCCGTTCGGGGCTGTCCGTCAGGTGTTCGGCCAGCGCGGCGTGGGCGCGTACCCGATCCTGCGCCGTCGACAGGTCCATCACCGCCGAGCGGGTCAACGGATGGCGGAAGGTCACCCGGCCCGCGCGTTCATCGACCTGAATCAGCCCGGCCCGCTCGGCCGGCGCCAGGTCGGCCAGGCCGGCGCCATCGGCCGCGACGACCCGCAGGACGCCGGTGCCGTCGAGCACCGCGGCGAGCAGCAGTTGCCGGGTGCGGGCCGGCAGCCCTTCGACCCGACTCTCGAAGACCGTCTGCAGCCGCCGGGTCAGCGGCAACACGTCGGGCAGGTGGTCGGCACCGGACCGCTCCCGCGTCGTCAGGGCGACCGGGAGCTCGAGCAGCGCCAGCGGATTGCCCTGGGCCTCGTCGACCAGACGCCGGCGTACGGCCGGTGCCAGCGCCGGAAACTCCCGGCCGACCAGGGTGGTCGCGGCATCGGCGTCGAGCGGCCGCACCTCGTGCTCGGGCAGCCCGGCCCGGTCGAAGAAGCCCTCCGCGCCCGACCGGTAGGCGGCCACGAAGCCGATCGGCAGGTGCTGGAGCCGCCGGGCGACGATGGCCAGCACCAGGGCGCTGGCCCGGTCGAGCCACGGCAGGTCATCGACGACGACCAGGACCGGGCCGGCTTCGGCCGCCTGCGCGAGCAGGGCCAGCGCCGCGTCGGCGATCACCAGCAGGCTGGGCGGCGACCCGCGGCGGAGACCCAGCGCCAGGTCGAGGACCCGTTGCTGCGCCAGGCCCAACGACTCGATCGTGCCGAGCAGCGGATGCAGCACCTGGTGGACGGCGGCGAAGCTCTGGGTGGACTCGAACTGCGCACCGTCGGCCCGCAGGATCCTGGTCCGGGCGGCCTGCGCGTGCGCGGTGGCGGCAGCCAGCAGCGCCGACTTGCCGACGCCGGGCTCGCCCGACAGCAGCAGCGCGCCGCCACCGTGCCGCGCACGATCGACGAACGCGGACAACCGGGCAAGGTCGTCAACACGCCCGATCAGATCCGACGTCAAACCCACCACCGCCTACGCGGAACCGAACCGACCGAGCGCCCGCACCGACCCATGCTAGAGCCGCCGCGCGTGACGAACCCTGTGGGATTCCTGTGCCCGCGTCGGCTCCACCATGGACGGACCTGCGGTTCAGGCTGCTTTGGGCTGGTCGATCAGCGTCCCGGCGTCGTGGTAGAACAGCCGATTCTCGACGATCTTGCCGTTCTGGACGGTGAACTGTTCGATGAAGTGGGTCAGCTCTCCGGTCGCGATGTCCGTGATGCCGACGCACGCGGCGACGCGGTCGCCGTCGGCGATCGTGTAGTGCACCGTGATCGAGGAGATGTCGAGATAGTTCGGCAAGACCTGGGCCAGGCCGAGGAATTCGTCCTTGCCGTGGTAGGCCTTCCCGAAGGGCAGGAACAGGGGCTCGATGACGGTGACGTCGTCGGACAGATAGGAGAAGACTCCCTCGACGTCGCCTTTGTTCGCCGCTGCGAACATCGCCTCGACGACTGCCCGGTTCTGCTCGGTCAATGATGTAGCTGAGGTCATGGACCCAGTCAACGTCGGTTGATCACGTCCGGGGAGATCCTGCGAAGAGGGGTACTCACAGAGACCCTTTCCGCGGCGGGACCCGGGCCTACCCTCGGTCTCATGCAGGAGAAGGAGGCCGCGCGGGCAGCGGTCCGCGAGTTCCTCACCACCCGTCGCGCCCGGGTCACCCCGGCCGACGCCGGCCTTCCGCACCAGGGCGCCCGCCGTCGGGTGACCGGGCTGCGCAGGGAGGAGGTCGCGTTGCTCGCCGGGGTCAGCCCGGAGTACTACGTGCGGCTCGAGCGTGGCCAGGCGACCGGGCCCTCGGCAGGGGTCGTCGACGCCGTCGCCGGCGTGCTGCGGCTGGACGATGACGAACGCGCCCATCTCGGCCGGCTGCTCGCCGCGCTGAGCCCCGCCACCCGCAAGCGGCGTCGTAGCGTGGAGAAGGACCAGGTCACGCCCGGAGTCCGCGTGCTGCTGGATTCGCTGGACCACCTGCCCGCGGTGGTCTTCAACGGCAGGTTCGACATCCTCGCGACCAACGCGCTCGGGCGCGCGCTCCTGGCGCCGGTGTTCGACCTGCCGGGACGGCCGAACAGTGCCCGTTTCCTCTTCCTCGACGAGGCGAGGGCGCGCGACCTGTTTCCCCAGTGGGATCGGATCACGGCGGACACCGTGGCAATGCTGCGGATCGAGGCCGGCCGGCACCCCGACGACCCTGACTTGACCGAGCTGATCGGGCAACTCGCGACGCGCAGCACCGAATTCCGGGCGCGGTGGGCGACCAACGACGTGCGAGCACCCAGAGCCGGCACGAAGACCTTCCGGCATCCGCTCATCGGCCGGGTGACGTTGCCCTACGAGACCCTGCGCATCGACGCCGTGTCCAGCCAGCTAATCAGCGTCTACACTCCCCGACCCGGCAGTCCCGAGGCCGACGCGCTCCGGCTTCTGGCCAGTTGGAACGCCAACAACCTCGTCCAATGAGGACAACGAGGCCAGCGCTTCGGTCAGGATGCGGTCGCTGAGTGGGGTGCCGGCCGTTGCCCGCGCGAGGATCAGGGCGCCCACTGCCGTGCTTGCCGCGGCCGTGCCGCCCAGCTTGTCGGCGAAGTATTCGACTCCCGCGGCGTAGGTCGCGGCCAGGTCGGCGTCGGCGCCGGGCATGTCGCGCACGAAGCCGGCCACCGGGCAGCCGTCGCCTGGCGCGTCGCGGTGTGCGGGCGAGAGGTAGTAATCCAGGAATCTCGCGCGGCCGGTCTCGCCGATCGGGGCCAGGCGCGAGCTGATCTCGGTCAGTCCCTGCGTCAGCGCCTCGACGACCAGGGCGTCTTTCGACGCGAACTGCTTGTAGAAGCCGCCGTGCGTCAGGCCGGCCCCGGCCATCACGTCGGCCAGGCTCACCTCGGCCACGCCGCGCTCGCGGAACAGCCGCGCGGCTATCTCGACCACTCGCTGGCGGTTCTCGCGGGCCTGTGCTTGCGATACCCGGCTCATGGCTTCCAGCTTAGATGTTTTTTCTCATGTAAGAGCCTGCGAACATCCAAATATCTCGTTAATCTGCGAAATATACGGATCTTGACCTTGCCTCGGGAGGGGACGTCACACCATGAGCACTGACCTCACCTACGTCGACGCGACCGAACTCGCCGATCTCATCCGCACCAGGAAGGTGTCCTCGGTCGAGGCGTTGCAGGCGCACCTGGACCGCATCGAGGCCATCGATTCCAAGACCAACGCCATCGTCACGCTCGCCGGCGGCGCGCTGGACGCCGCACGGGCAGCCGACGCCGCGCTCGCGGCGGGCGAAGAGGTAGGGCCGCTGCACGGCGTGCCCATGACGGTCAAGGACTCGTTCGACACCGCGGGAGTGGCCACCCAGCGCGGTTCGCCGATCTTCAAGGGGCGCGTTCCGGACACGGACGCCACCGCCGTGGCCCGCATGAAGGGTGCCGGCGCGATCGTCATGGCGAAGACCAATCTGCCGGAGTTCTCCTACTGGATCGAGACCGACAACCTCCTCACCGGCCGGACGAACAACCCCTGGGACCTCGAACGCTCGCCCGGCGGTTCCAGCGGCGGCGAGTCCGCGGCGATCGCGGCCGGGATGTCCCCGATCGGACTCGGCAGCGACCTGTCCATCTCGCTGCGTGGGCCCGCGGCGGACACCGGCATCGTGGCATTCAAGGCGACGCACGGGCGCGTGCCGATGACGGGGATCTGGCCACGGGAGCCGCGCCGCGACTGGCACGCCGGTTCGCTGGCCCGTTCCATTCGCGACCTCAAACTGGCTTACTCGGTGCTGGCCGGTCCGGACGGCTTCGACGGCTACTCCGACTTCCCGCGCGAGTTCGACGCCGGCCTCGGCGAGGCACCCGACCGCCCCGTCCGCGTCGGCTGGCTCGTCGACTCGGGCCTTGGCCCGGTCGATCCCGAGGTCACCGCAACGGTGCGCGCGGCCGCCGACGCGCTCGCAGCGGCGGGGGCGGAGGTCGACGCGGTCAGCATTCCGGCTCTCGAGCGGGACAACCCGCTCGACCTGTGGATGCGGGAGCACAACATGGAGATGAAGCCTCCGGTCCGGGAGGTCACCGCGGGTCACGAAGACGAGATGTTCCGCTACTCCAAGACCTTGCTCGGCCTACCCGACACCGCCGCGGCGGACTTCGTCGACGCCGACGAGGGCCGCGAGCGGCTCCGGGACGGCTTCACCGAATACTTTTCGCGGTACGACCTGCTGCTGCTCCCGGTGACGACGTTCCCCGCGCACGCGCACGGGATCACGGACGTGACCGTGGACGGCCAGACGGTGAACGCGTTCCACGTGAGCTCGACGACCGTCCCGTTCAACCTGACCGGGCTTCCGGCCCTGTCGATGCGGTTCGGCACGAGCAGCGACGGCATGCCGATCGCCGTGCAGCTCGTGGCCAACTGGCACGCGGAGTCGACGATCCTGCACATGGCCTCGCTGCTCGAATCGGTGAGCCCGGTCCGCGACCTGCACCCCGCCCTCTGAGAGGGAGGACGCTCATGTCCTACAGCAAGGCGGAGTTGAGGGACGCCGTCGCGCAGTTGTTCCAGGAACACGACCGGAGCCACATCCTGCCGATGCTCAGTGACGATGTCGTGCTCACGTTGCCCGCCACCCTGCCCTACGGCGGCGTGTTCACCGGGCGCGCGGCCTTCGACGAGTTCTTCGCGAAGAGCCCGGCCAGCGGCGACGTCTGGAGCTCGTTCGACATCGTCGTCGACGACGTCCTCGCCGCCGACGATCACGTCATCGCCCGGCTCACCAACACGGCCGTGCCCAAGGCGACGGGCAAGCCGGTGGTCTTCCAGAATCTCTGGTTTTTCCGAGTCGAGGACGGCCGCATCGTCAATGTCCAGCTCTACGCCGACACGGCGGTCACGACGAGGTGACCGGCTCGGTGGCGACGTGCGCGGCCACCTCGCGCCGGGAGTGGCAGCTCAGTTTGCCGAGGATGTGTGACACGTGGGTCTGCACGGTGTTCCGCGACAGATACAACGCGACCGCGATATCCGGATTGGAGTGGCCCTGCGCCACGAGCCGGGCGACGGTGCGTTCCGTCGGGGTCAGGGACTCCCAGCCGGTCGCGGAACGCCGTCGCGACCCACGCGCGCCGCGCCGGATGCCGGCCTTGCGCAGCCGGGCGTCGGCCCGGCGGATGTCCCAGGTCGCGCCCAGGTCGGAGTAGGTCGCGACGGCCTCCGCGAGGGCCACCCGCGACCGGGCCGGGTCGGCGGTCGCGAGCATCGCCGCGGCGTTCTCCCGCGCGGTCGCCGCGAAGAGCGGGAGCTGTCGACCGAACGCGTCGGCCGCGGCCAGGACGAGGTCGGCGTCGTCGTCGGCCAGTCCGCGGCATAGCTGCGCGGCGGCGGCGATCGCCGGCAGGTGCTGGGCGGCGGCCGCCGCCGAGCAGGCCCGGGCGGCCGCGACCACCACGGGCCGCGCACCGAGCCCGGCCGCGATGCGCACGGCATGGGTGAGCCACAGGCATTTGTCGAGCGTCAGGTCGGGAAATTCCAGTGTGGACCCTGGGTCGAGCAGCTCCAGGAAAGCGGCCAGGGCCCGCTGCGGTTGCCCGTCGCGGTCCATCGTCAGGGCCCGGGCGGTCAGCAGGTTGTCGGCCATCCGGAGGGAATGGTTCGGAATGTCGCCGACCCCGTCGTCCGGCTCGTCGCGATGGACGGCGATCAGCGCGCGGATCCCGTACAACATGACCCGGGTTGGATTCTGGGTTGGCACATCGGTGCCCGACTCCAGCTCGGTGAGCGCGTCGTCCCAGGCGCCCTCGTGAAAGCGCATCTCGGCCGCGAGCACCCGCAGCGACGCCATCCGGTGCGGTGCGCCGGCACGCTCGGCGAGCGCGAAGGCCTCGCCGACCAGCCGCCGGGACTCGTCGTAGCGGCCCAGGTTCCAGGTGCCCGAGGCGCGGTTGAGCAGCAGTAGGAGCCGCAGTTCGGTCGTCTCCGGGTCGTCGCCGACAACCAGCGACGCGGTTTCGGCGGCGCTCACGGCGGCCGCGTGATCCTCACCGTGCACCGCCGCGGCCATCGCCCAGGTGAACATGGCCCAGCCGATCGCGGTGCGGTCGCCGGCGCCTTCGCCGGCCGCGCGGGCGTCGGTCGCGGCGTCGACCGCTTCGGTGGGCCGCCCGAGTCCCATCAGCACGTTGGCCCGCAGCGCGGCCAGCCGGGCCCGCCAGCGTTCGTCGAGGCTTGCGTGGCGCAGCACGTCGTCGAGCACCTCGAGGGCCCGCTCCAACCGGCCCAGCAGCCGCTGGGTGTAGGCCAGCCGCCAGGTGAGCGGACCCACTTCCGCGCTGCGCCGCGCCTCCACCAGACGTGGCCAGACCAGCGGCTCGATCTCCGCGTAGCGACCCAGCCGGAACAGGCCCTCCGCGAGATGGTGGTCCAGTCGCGACCCGGCCGCGCCGGCCCGGATCCGCTCCAGCAGCGTCACCGCGCCCCCGGGGCTGCGGGCCAGCAGCCCGGGTGACGCGCGGTCCAGCCAGTCGGCCACCCACCTGGCGTCTGCGTCGGGGGCGGCCAGCAGGTGTGCGGCCACGTCTTCGTCGGGTTCGCCGGCCAGGGCGAGCATCCGGGCGGCGCGTTCGTGCAGCGCGGCGGTCACCGCCTCGGGCATCGACTCGTAGCTGACCCGGTGGATCAGCGCGTGGCGGAACGCGAGCGCGCTGCCGGCCTCGGTCAGCACGCCCGCGGCGAGGCCCTCTTCGACCACCTCGGCCAGGGTGGCCATCGGACGGTCGGACAGCAGGGCGAGGTGGGTCAGCCGGAACTCGGGCCCCAGCACGGCCGCGAGCCGCAACGTCTGGAGTGCGGTCGTGGTGAGGAACCCGAGCCGCGCGCCGATCGCGGTGACCAACGTCGGCGGCGTCGGCGTCGCCGGGGCCGCCGCGGTCGCCACGCCGTCGGCGACCGTGATGCCGCAGTCGAGGAGCAGAGCCTCCACGAGTACGCGGAGGTAGAGCGGGTTGCCGCCGGCCTGGCGGACCAGGTCCTCGACCGACCGGCTGGGACGGGCGGCGAGCAGCCGCTCGACGACCGCCACTGCGGCTGCGTGGTCGAGTGGCTCCAGCGTCAGCATCGTGGTTCCGGAGCCGCTCAACGCCCGGCTCAGGCGCAGCACGTCGGCTCTGATCGGGACCGACCGCGCGGCTCCGATCAGCAACAACGGCAGCTGCCGGGTCGCTTCGGCCAGCCGGGCCCACACCGCGAGGCTGGCGTCGTCGGCCCACTGGAGGTCGTCGACGCAGACGACGACCGGCCCCGAGGCGCACCACCGGTCGATCTCGAGGAGCACGCGTTCGGCGTCGGCGGCGACCGGGTCGACGATCGGCCCGGATCCGGGCGGGTGGCCCGCGACGGTGTCGAGCAGCACGCGCAGCGGGAACACCGCACTGTGCTCGCTGGCCCGGCCGGCCATCACGTGGCACCCGGCGGCGAACTCGGGGACCAGGGCGAGCAGGCTCGTCTTGCCGACGCCCGGCTCGCCGTCGATCCAGAGCGATCCGCCGCGCCCGTCGGCGACCGACTCCACCGCCGCGCGCAACAGGGCCACCTCGCGGTCCCGGCCGACCAGTTCGTTCCTCGACACCCGACGCCACACCTCCGCGCCCAGTCCACCACCGCGCGAGCCCGGGCCACCACCCCGGAAATCACCGCGAACCCGGGCGCCCCGATTTCGTAGTGGTGAGCGACATCGACAGCTCGGAAGGAGCACCACTCATGAGTGGGTCAATCACCAACGTCGTCCTCGTACACGGCGGATTTGTCGACGGGTCGGGCTGGGCTCGGCTCTACCACCTGCTGACCGCCGACGGCTTCCGGGTCTCGGTCGTGCAGCACCCCACGATCTCGCTGGCCGGTGACGTCGCGGCGACCCGGGAGGTGCTCGACGCACAGGACGGCCCGACGATCCTGGTGGGCCACTCCTACGGTGGCGTCGTCGTCAGCGAGTCCGGCACCCACGACAAGGTCGCCGCGTTGGTCTACGTCGCGGCGTTCGCCCCTGACAAGGGCGAGTCGGTCAACACCCTGATCGCCGACCCGCCGCCCGGCGCCCCGGTGCCGCCGATCCTGCCGCCGGTCAACGGCTTCCTGTTCCTCGACCGCGACAAGTTCCACGCGTCGTTCGCCGGTGACCTGCCGGCCGACGAGGCCGCGTTCATGGCCGACTCCCAGCTCCCCTGGGGCGTCGACGCGCTGGGCGGCGCCGTCACCGAGCCCGCGTGGCGCAGCAAGCCCAGCTACTACCTGGTCGCGACCGACGACCGCATGATCCCGCCGCCGGCGCAGCGCGCGATGGCACAACGGGCCGGCGCGCAGGTCGTCGAGGTGCCGGGCAGCCACTCGGTTTACGTCTCCCGCCCGGAGGCCGTGGCCGAGCTGATCAAGAAGGCCGCGCAGGCGGGCTGAGACCGCGGCAGGGCGGGCTGGCATGTCGCGAGCCCGCCCTCTGATCTCACTGAGGTTCAGTGATGTTCACGCCGGGCGGCGGCACGACGCTGAGCCCATGGCACCCGCCGATTTCGCCGCGATGTATCAGCGCAACCGCGGCCCGCTGCTCGCCTATCTCAACCGGATGACGCTCGGCGACCATGCGCTCGCCGAAGACCTCGTGCAGGAGGTCTTCCTGCGCGCCTGGCGGCAAGCGGACAGCGATCCGGCCATCCTGCGGCCGTGGCTGTTCACGGTCGCCCGCAACCTCGTCATCGATCGGCTCCGGGCCCGCCGCGCCCGCCCGGTCGAAGCCGCCGGCGCCGACCCCGACAAGCTCTCCGACGAGACCGACCTCGCCGACCGGGTCGTCGCGGTTCGCAGCGTCCGGGACTCCATCTCCACGCTGGCGCCCGACCAGCGCCGGCTGCTGTTCGCGCTCTACTACCAGGGCGACACACCCAGCGAACTGGCCGCCACGCTCAACGTGCCGGCGGGAACGGTCAAGTCACGATCGTTCGCCGCCCGGACGGCGCTGCGGCGGGCGTTGGGTAGCCTGGCGCCGTGAAAGTTGTTGTCATCGGTGGTAGCGGGCACATCGGCACGTTCCTGATCCCGCGGCTGGTCCGCGCCGGTCACGACGTGGTCAACATCAGCCGAGGGCAACGAGCCGGCTACGTCGACGACCCGGCCTGGCACGACGTGCGCCCGGTGACCGCCGACCGCGAGGCCGAAGACCGCGCGGGCACCTTCGCCGACCGGGTCGCCGGGCTCGAGCCGGACGCCGTCGTCGACCTGATCTGCTTCGACCTCGACTCCGCGACGGCGCTCGTCGAGCGGCTCCGCGGCGCGACCGGGCACCTGCTGCACTGCGGCACGATCTGGCGCAGCGGCCCGAGCCTGAAGGTGCCGGTCACCGAAGACACCGGAACACCGCCAGTCGGTGGGTACGGCATCGCGAAGGCCGCCATCGCCGAGATGCTCGAGCAGGAGACCAGGTCCGGTGGGCTGGTCACCACCTCGCTACACCCCGGCCACATCGTCGGCCCCGGCTGGCACCCAATCGGCCCGCTCGGCAACCTCGACCCCACGGTCTGGCGCCGGCTCTCGGCCGGCGAGCCGATCGACGTGCCCGGGATCGGCGCGGAGTTCATGCACCACGTGCACGCCGACGACGTGGCACAGGCCTTCGAAGCCGCGCTGGCCCGCCGCGACGCCGCAGCCGGCGAAGACTTCAGCGTCGTCGCGCCGTCGGCGCTCAACGTGCGCGGCTACGCCCAGATCGCCGCGTCCTGGTTCGGCCAGAGCGCCGACCTGCGCCCGGTGACCTGGGAGCAGTTCCGGCACGACACGGAGGCCGAAGCCGCCCAGATGAGCTGGGAACATCTCATGCGCGACCACTACTTCAGCATCGAGAAGGCGCGGGCGGTGCTGGGATACGCACCGCGCTACGAGCCGGAAGAGGCCGTGCTCGAGTCGGTGCGCTGGCTCATCGACCAGGACCAACTCGACGTCGCCAACCCACTGAAGGTGTGAGCCGCTACCGCAGGTCGACGAGCACGTCGACGAACGTCATCGCGAGTTGCGCCTGCCCGGTCGCCGGCCACAGCACGCCGTAGTCGACCGTCGGACCATCGGCGAACGGGACGAAGGCGATGCCGGGCCGGGCGTGGTAGCTGGCGGCGCGGGCCGCCACGATCGAGGCACCGAGACCGGCGGCGACCAGCGCCAAAACCTCGGGCCAGAAGGTGTACGACGGCCCATGCGGGATCGGCCGACCCATCGGCGTGCGGACGGGCATGTGCAGATCCCGCAGCGACGCCGGCAGACCCCCGTCCGACCTGATGAGGGGCACCTCAGCCAGGTCTTCCATTGACACGCTCTCCTGGTGGGCCAGCGGATGGTCGGCCGGGACCATCAACGCCCGACGCTCGCGGAGCAGGACCGGGCCCTCGGTGACACCGTGGGTCCGCACCGGAAACTCACTGATCTGGAGGTCCAGTTCGCCCCGGAGCAGCGGCCCGAACGGTTCGTTGAACTGGATCTCCTGGGTTCGCACGACGCAGCCCGGATATCTGGTCCGAAGCACCTTCGCCGCCTGGAGTGCCAGGTCGGCGCACCACGGCGTGCTGTAGCCGACGCGCAGTGTGCCGCTGATGCCACGCGCTCCGGCAACGGCGCGGTCGACGGCGCGCTGGATCTGCGTGTGCGCCGGCAAGAGGTCGTCCCGGAGCCGCTCGCCCAACGGAGTGAGCCGGACGGTGCGAGACGTGCGCTCGAACAGCGGCCCGCCGATGCGGCGTTCGGCCTTCTTGATGACATGGCTGACCCGGGACGGGGTCACCCGCAGGCGCTCCGCCGTACGACCGAAGTGCAGTTCCTCGGCCAACGCCAGGAAGATCTCGATGTCCCGAAGCTCCACGAACCCCCCTTGGATCATGAACCTACTGATCATCGCTGCGTTGACCAAACCCGCAACGATGACCCGTCGGGCAACGCTGCCTTGCTGACATCGCCGTTGTTCGGCGGTCGCCGCGCGCCCAGCCTGTTACCAGCGCGCCCGGCGGCCGGTGCGGGTGTCAGCGCCGTGTCTGCCCCGTGTCAGCGGGGTCGGCGACGGTGGGTCCATGAGCGGTTCGGCGACTGTAGGGAGATTCACGATGGCAACTGGCAGCTTCACCAAGGCGGGCCTCGGCAAACTGAGTGACGTGCTGGCACGGCATGTCGACTCCGGCCGGATTCCTGGGCTCGTCGCCATGGTCAGCCGCGGCGGTGAGACACACGTCGAGGCGCTGGGGACCTTCCGCCACGACGGTGGCCCGTCGATGCGCCGCGACACGATCTTCCGGATGGCATCGACGTCGAAGCCGGTCACGATCGCGGCCGCGATGGTGCTGCTCGACGAGTGCCGGCTGCGACTCGACGACCCGGTCGAGCCGTGGCTGCCGGAGCTCGCCGACCGGCGGGTGCTGGCGCGGATCGACGCCCCGCTCGACGACACGGTGCCGGCGCGGCGACCGATCACCGTGCGGGATGTCCTGACGTCCACGTTCGGGCTCGGCATGGACATGACCGCGCTGGGCACCCCGATCATGGGCGCGGTCTTCGAGCAAGGGCTCACCCCCAACCTGCCCGAGCCGATGCCCGAGCCGGACGAGTGGATGCGCCGCCTCGGCACGCTTCCGCTGATGCACCAGCCCGGCGAGCGTTGGCAATACCAGCTCAGCAGCGACCTGCTCGGTGTGCTCGTCGCCAGGGTCACCGGCCAGCCGTTCGAGACGTTCCTGCGGGAGCGGATCTTCGAGCCGCTGGGGATGAAGGACACCGGTTTCCACGTACCCGAAGACAAGATCGACCGGTTGCCGACCCTCTACGCCCCCGACCCGCAGACCGGCGAGTTCCACGTGTGGGACGAGGCCGAAGGCGGCCGGTGGAGCCAGCCGCCGGCCTTCCAGGGCGGCGGAGGCGGGCTGGTCTCGACCGTCGACGACTACCACGCCTACTTCCGGATGCTGCTCAATCACGGCGTGCACGAAGGCGAGCGGATCCTGTCCCGGCCCGCCGTCGAGCTGATGACCACCAACCGCCTCGACCCCGAGCAGCAGGCCGCCCGGCACGCCATGGCCGTCAACAACGTCCACATCTCGTTCGGCCAGGGGCAGCACGGCGGCTGGGGTCTGGGCATGGCGGTGCGCACCTACCGCGGCGACTACGCGCCCATCGGCCAGTTCGGCTGGGACGGCGGAAGCGGCACCGCGACCTACGCCGACCCGGAAAACCAGCTCACTGGCATCCTGCTGACGCAGGTCGGCGCGTCCACCCCGGATCAGGCACACGTGATCCACGACTTCTGGACCACGACCTACCAGGCCCTCGACGACTAGCCTTGTTCGGGCCGCCTCTACCCGGGGCGGCCCGAAGCAGTTGAGTTAGGCGGCCATCCACATGCCACCCGAGCGCCGCAAGCGACCACGTGACGACCTGCTGTCCGGGTTCAGCCACACCGAGCACACCCAGGAGTTGCGAGCGTTCTTCGCGACCACGATCACGGCATCGCTGGTGGCCTGGGATCTGATGTTCACCCTCGGCGCCTACCACACGGTCTTCTATTCGCGGCTCTTCCAGATCCTGGTGTTGTCCAGCACGCTGCTGCTCGGCACGATCGTGCTGCGCCGCTACATCAGCGTGCGGCCCTGGACCCGCGCGGTGCTGTCCGTGCCGCTGGTCTGGCTGGCGATGCGGCTGATCGCGCCCTTCGGCCGGACCTCACGCGCGGCGCACATCCTGGACCTGACGCTCATTACCGTCATGCTCGTGTCCGTGCCGTTCACCCTCTGGGCCGCGGCCCGGATCGTGGCCCCCGAATACTTCGAACTGCCCGACCGGCGATTCCGGGTCGCGGTCGCGACCATCGTGGTGATCGTCGGGGTGACCGCCCTGCTGGTCGGTCAGTTCAACTTCAGATTTACCACCTGCCACGAGTACGACATCGCCGGTGACAACCCGCCGGCCAACTGCTTCAACGCACCACCCCGCCCGGCGCTGTTACCGCCGTAGGGCAGCGTCGGCCCACCTCGTCGAGGCCGGGTCGCGGTGGCCGGTCGGGGCGAAGCCGGTGAGCCGCAGCAGCGGCCGGGTGAGGACGAGCAGGCCCGCCGCGAGCGCCGCCACGGCGAGCATCGCGCCGCGCAGCCCGACGGCGTCCGCCCACAGGCCGACATACACGGGCCCGAGCAGGAAGCCAAGGTAGGAGACCGTCGTGACGATCGAGGTCGCGCGGCCCCGGCGGGACTCGTCGACGTTTCGCGAGACGACGCCGACGAGAGTCGGGAACAGCACGGCGGTGCCGGCCGCGGCGACCCCGAGACCGAGGCCGGCGACGAGCAGCGTGGGCGCGGCGGCGATCAGCGCCGTGCCGGCGGCGGCGGCGAACGCGCCGGTGACCAGCACCGTGCGGGCGTGCGCGGCCGGGAGGCCGCCGGTAGCGAACCGGGTCACCGCCACGACCGCGGCGAAGACCGCCGGCGCGACGGCGCTGCGCCCCACCCCCGCGTGCAGTTCATCGTGTGCGAAAACCGCGCTCCAACTCTGGTGCGCGTTCTCGCTGGCGAACGCGAGCGCGCCGAGCACACCGACCAGCAGCAACGGCGCGATCCGCGACGGAGACGTGGTGGCGGCCCGCACCCGACGGTCCGGGACGGCGGCCCGTGCACGCCGGTCCGGGACGGCGGCCCGTGCACGCCGGTCCGGGACGGCGGCCCGCGCAGGCCGGTCCGGGACGGCGGCCCGCACACGCCGGTCCGGGACAGCGGCCCGCACACGCCGGTCCGGGACAGCGGCCCGCACACGCCGGTCCGGGACAGCGGCCCGCACACGCCGGTCCGGGACAGCGGCCCGCACACGCCGGTCCGGGACAGCGGCCCGCGCAGGCCGGTCCGGGACGGCGGTCGCCGGCAGCGTATTGAGCATGGCGACGCCCGCGATCACCGAGAGGACGGCGACCGCCAGGAACGGAACGGCGAGCGGCAGGGACGCGCCCGACGCGACGCCGGTGGCGAGGCTGGCCAGGACCACCAGGCTGGAGAAGACGCCGTGCGCCCGGGTGATGACCGGCCGGCCGGCGAGCTGCTCGGCTCGCCCGGCGACCGCATTGATGGCCACGTCGGCCGCTCCGCTGGTGGCGCCGACGAGGGCCAGGCCGACGCACAGGCTGGCCAGGTCGACCGCGGCGACCGCCAGCACCGCGCCCACCCCGCCGAGGGCGGCGATGACCAGTGCCGCGACCCGCGGCCCCCACCGATCGAGTGCCCGGCCCACCAGCAGCATCGCGGGCAGCGCGCCGGCGCCGACGAACAGCAGCGCGAACCCGAGCTCGCCGTCGCCGATGCCGGCCTGCTGCTGCACCCGGGGCACCGAGGCGCCCCACACCCCCCAGAAGGCGCCGAAGGCGGCGAACGCCACGTACGCGGAAGCACGCATCCGTGTAACGATACACAGACATTCGATAGGCTGCACACTGTGGAATCGTCTGCCGGCGCGAAGCGGGTGACCCTGGCCCAGGTGGCCGACCTGGCGGGCGTGTCCGTGATGACCGCCTCCTACACCTACAACCGGCCCGACCGGGTGTCGGACCAGGCCCGGGCCAAGGTGCTCAAGGCGGCGGCGCGACTGGGCTACGCCGGCCCGGACCCGAGCGCCCGCTCCCTGCGCCGCGGCAGCACCCGCACGCTCGGCGTGGTGCTGGGCGAGCACCTGAGTTACGCGTTCGACGACCCGCAGGCGGTGTCCTTCCTGGCCGGGATCGCCGACGTGTGCGCCGCGCGGGGCTACGGGATGACGATCCTGCCGATCACCGGCGCCGCCGACGACCGGGCCCGGATCGAGGACGCCGCCGTCGACGGCTACGTCGTCTGGACCACCTCCGACGACGACCCGATCCTCACGGCCGTGCGGTCGATGAAGCGCCCCGCAACGGTCCACGGTGGACCGGCGACGCCAGGCCTGGCCCTGGTGACCATCGACAACAAGGCGGCGGCGTACGCGGTAGGCACGGCCGCGTTCGCCGGCGCGAAACGGCCCGCGGTCGTCAGCTTCCCGCTCTCCCGCGAGCGGATCAGCACCATCGGCCCCGGCCCGGACCCCGCCGACGTGCTGTTTCCGGTGACCCGGCACCGGCTCGAGGGCTACCGGCAGGCGGCCGAGGCCGCGGGCATCCCGTGGCGGGACGTGACGGTCGCCGTGTGCGCGACCAACGACGCGGCCGAGGCCGAACACCTCGCGACGAGCCTGCTGACCTCCGCCGCGCCGCCCGACGCGATCGCCGCCATGAGCGACCGGCAGGCGGCCGGCGTGGTCGCCGCCTGCCACGCGGCCGATCGCGCGATCCCGGGCGACGTCGCGGTCACCGGATGGGACGACGCGGCCGTCGCCGCACAGCTCGGGCTGACCACCGTCGCGCAGTCACTGCGGGACCAGGGCGCGGCCTGCGCCCACGCCGCGCTGGGCGAGAAGCCGGCCTCCTACGCCAACCGCTGGTCGGTCGTCCGCCGGGCGAGCACCCGCCACTGAGCAGGGGCGACACGCGGCTAAAGGTTGTGCGAACTTGCTCCACCCGTACCCCATGATCATTATGTTTTCGCAGGTCAAACGGGGGAAGGCGCAAGATCAATGAGCAATGTGGAGCCGCGGACCGCGGTCTTCGTCGGGGAGAACGCGCTCACCGTCGGGTGTGCTGAGCGCTGGCTGGCGGCCGGTCACGAGATAGCCGGAGTCGCCAGCGATGTCGAATCGGTGCGGGAGTGGGCCCGGCTGCGCGGCATCCGCCAGGCCGGGCGGGTCGACCTGCTCGACGCGCCGTTCGACTACCTGTTCAGCGTGGTGAACCTGCGCCTGCTGCCGGCCGCGGTGCTGCGCCGGGCGCGGCGGCTCGCGGTCAACTTCCACGACGGGCTGCTGCCCGTCGACGCGGGCCTGCACGCCAGCGCGTGGGCGATCCTGCGGGGCGCGACGACGCACGGGGTCACCTGGCACGTGATGACCGAGCGGGCCGATGCCGGCGACGTCCTTGTGCAGCGGCGGGTCGAGGTGGGCCCGGACGACACGAGCTGGGACCTCAACACCCGCTGCTTCGCAGCCGGGCTCGACGCCTTCGGCGAGCTCGTCGACCGCTTGGACGCCGGCACGCTCCGTCCCGCGGCGCAGGACCTGCACCGGCGCACCTACCACGGAGCCGCCGACCGGCCCACCGCCGCGCTGACGATCGACTGGACCGAGCCGGCCGGCCGGATCGCCGCACTGGTGCGCGCCACCGCGTTCGGCCCGCACGCCAACGAGTTCGGCACGGCGAAGATCGCCTACGAAGGTGGGCGGCTGCTCTCGGTGGGCGGCGCGCGCGTCAGCGAAGCGCGGTCCACCGCGCCGCCCGGCACGGTGGTGGGGTGCGGTGAGCGATCGCTGACGGTCGCGACGGCGACCCACGACCTCGTTCTCGACGCGGTCGCCACCATCGCCGGGCTTCCGGTCAACCTGAGCGAGTCGGTGGGCCGGGTGTTGCCCGCACTCGACGGCCAGGGGGCCGCGGCGCTTACGGCGGCGCAGCGCGCCACCATCCGGCACGAACGCGCGTGGGTGACGCGGCTGGCAACGACCCGGCCGATGGACGTGCCCTACCGGCAGACGGCGACGCCACCGACCGCCTGGCACCGATTCGACGTGCCCGCCACCGGCGGCGCACCCACGACCGCCGCGCCCCCGACCGCCTGGCACCGGTTCGACGAGCCCGACCCCGGCGGCGCACCCGCGACCGCCGCGCACCCGACCGCCTGGCACCAATTCGACGTGCCCGACCCCAGCGGCGCACCCACGACCACCGCGCTACCGACCGTCCGGCACCGGTTCGACGTGCCCGGTACACCGGCGACGGCCGCGGCAGTGTGCGCTTTCCTTGCCCGGATCGGTCGGGGCGAGCCCGGCGACATCGGCCTGCGGGTGCCGACCGGCGACGCCGACGGCCTCCTGGCGCCTCTGGTGCCGTTCGCGGTGCCGGCCCTGACGCCGGACTTCACCGGCTACGCGGGCGAGGTCGCGGCACGGCTCGACGCGGCGCGCGCGTCGGGGACCTACCTGCGCGACGTGTTCGTGCGACATCCCCGCCTGCACGACGCCCGCCAGCTCGACGACGGGTTCCCGATCGAGCTCGACCTGACCGGGCAGCCGGCGGCCGCCGGTCCGGCGGTGGTCCTGCGGATCACGGTCGACCCCGACGGATCGTGCCGCTGGTGGGTGGCCGACAGCGTCGCTGCCGCGACCGAGGCCCGCGCGCTGGTCGACGCGTTCGCCATGTTCCGGTCTGGGCTCGCCGGTGGCGGGGCGCCGGACACCACGCCCCTGCTGACCGCTGCCCCCACCGTCGCGCCGGTCGACTATCCGCGTGACCGCTGTATCCACCAGCTCATCGCCGACCAGGTCGACCGCACACCCGACGTGCCGGCCGTCACCTCGGCCGGACAGCAGTTGACCTACCGGCAACTACACGCGCGGACCCACGAACTCGCCGCCCACATCGCGGCGCACGGCGTCGGCCCGGGTGACCTCGTCGGTGTCTCGGTCGGACGCACGCCGGACCTGGTGGCCACGCTGCTGGCGGTGCTGCGAACCGGCGCGGCCTACGTGCCGCTCGACCCGGTCTACCCGCCCGAGCGCATCGCGACGATGCTCGACGACGCGCGGGTGCGGCTGCTCGTCGCGGACAGCGCGCCCGATCCCCGCGTGGCCGCCGCCGCACCGGCGATCCTGCACCTGGGCCAGCTCGGCCCGGCCCCCGCCAAGGATCACCCGGATGCCGCCGACCCGGACGACCGGGCCTATGTCATCTACACCTCCGGGTCCACCGGCCGGCCCAAGGGTGTGCAGATCGGCCACCGCGCGCTGACCAACTTCCTCTCCTCGATGGTCCGCGAACCCGGGCTGACCGCCGGCGATCGGATGCTCGCCGTCACGACGGTCTGTTTCGACATCGCCGTCCTGGAGCTGTTCGGGCCGTTGCTGGTCGGCGGCGCTGTGCACCTCGCCGACGCCGACACGGCACGGGACGGGCACGCCTTGTGCGAGCTGATCGGGCGGGAGCGGCCGACCGTGCTCCAGGCCACGCCGGTCACCTGGAAGATGCTCATCGCGGCGGGCTGGGGCGGCTCGCCCGGCCTGCGCGCGTGGTGCGGCGGTGAAGCGTTGACCCGCGACCTCGCCGACGGGCTCCGCATCCGCGCCGAGGCCGTCTGGAACCTCTACGGCCCGACCGAGACGACGGTCTGGTCGACGGTGAGCCGCGTCGTCGCCGGAGCGCCCATCACCCTCGGCCAACCGGTGGCCAACACCCGCCTCTACGTGCTCGACGACCAGTTGCGGCCGCTGCCTGTCGGGGTGCCCGGTGAGCTGTGCATCGGCGGCGACGGGGTCGCCGACGGCTACCTCGACCGGCCCACGCTGACCGCCGACCGGTTCCGGCAGGATCCGTTCGCCGACCAGGGGCGGCTCTACCGCACCGGAGACCTGGTGCGCCGCACCGCCGGCGGCGCGCTCGAGTTCCTCGGCCGCACCGACCACCAGGTGAAGATCCGTGGGTTCCGGATCGAGCTCGGCGAGATCGAGGCCGTTCTCGCCGCGGCGGCCGAGGTCGGCAGCGCGGTCGTGGTGGCCCGGCGGGACGACACCGAGGCCACGCTTGCCGCCTATGTCACGGCGGCTCCCGGCCGAACCGTCGACATCGGAGTGTTGCGGGCGGCGGCCGGGCGGCGGCTGCCCGACTACATGGTGCCGGCCAGTGTGACGGTGCTGGACGCGTTGCCGCTCACCGCCAACGGCAAGGTCGACCGTGGAGCCCTGCCCGCGCCCGCCCTGACCGCCGAGCCGACGTCCCGCCGGCCGGAAACGGTCCGGGAGCGGCAGCTCTGCGCGCTCTTCGGGGCCAGCCTCGGCCGCGACATCGGTTCCGACGACGACTACTTCGCCGCCGGAGGCGACAGCCTGCGCGCGGTCGGCCTGATCAGCGCCGCGCGCGACGCCGGGTTGGTGTTGACCGTCGCCGACCTGTTCGCCGCACCGACCGCGGCCCGTCTCGCCGCGCGACTCGACGGATTCGCCGCGCCGCAGGAGCCGGTCGACCTGGTGGCCGAGGTCAGCCTGGCGCCCGAGGTGGTGCCGCGCCGCCGGTCGCCCCGGCACGTTCTGTTGACGGGTGCGACCGGTTTCCTCGGCGCCTTCCTGCTCCACGAGCTGGCCGCGGACCCCGCGGTGCGGGTCACCTGCGTCGTGCGCTCGACCGACGGACTCGACCGGATCAGGAAGAACCTGCGGGGGTACGGCCTGGCCGAGCCGACCGGCAACGTCGACGTGCGCATCGCCGACCTGGCCGTGGACAGCGCGCCGACCGGGTTGCCCGAGCGGATCGACACGATCGTGCACGCGGCGGCCGACGTGCATTTCCTCCGGCCCTACCACCAGCTCGCCGCGACCAACGTCGGCGGAACACGACGGATCCTCGAGGTGGCGGCCGACACGGGCGCCGTCGTCCACCATCTCTCGTCGATGGGCGTGTTCGGCTACGCCCCCCGCGGCGCCGGCCGGGCGACGGCCGACGCACCGCTGCCACCGCCGGACCGGCTGGTCACCGGCTACCAGCGGTCGAAATGGGTCGCCGAGGGCGTGTGCGAAGTGGCCCGGTCCCGCGGCATTCCGGTGACCATCCACCGGCTCGCCCGGGTCAGCGGCGCCGCGACCACCGGCGCGTGCCAGCGTGACGACTTCCTCTGGCGGATCCTCAAGGGGTGCGTCCAAATCGGCGGTGTGCCGGCCGACACCGACCTGGCGTTCGACCTCGTCCCGGTCGACCATGCGGCCCGGGCGATCGCCGACCTGGTGCGGTTGGGCACGGGCGGCACGCACCACCAGGCCAACCCGGTGCCGGTGACGTTCACGGCGCTCGTCGACCAGGTGCGGCGGGCCGGCTATCCGCTCACCGACCTCGACCGTCGCAAGTGGACCGACCTGGTCGGTGCCGACCCGGCCAACGCAGCACACGCGCTGGTCGACAGCTTCGCCGCGACGGCCTGGGGACCCGACCACGAGGTGTTCCTCGAGCCCGGTCCGAGCGGCGCCACGTGTCCGGCGCCGCACGCCGGGCTCCTCGAGACCTACGTCGACTATTTCCGGCGGACCGGCTTCCTCCCGTAGCCGCCTGGTCCGTCAGCCGTTCGTGGGCCGGCTTCGCCGAATTTCGCGATGTCGGCCCGCGGGCGGCGGAACCTCCGGAAGATCAACGTCGTGGCCAGCTCACCGACGACCTCGCCCAGCCCGATGGAGATGCTGCGCAGCCGCGGCTACGTGGCGCTGCTGATCCTGGGCGCGGCGGTCGGCGTACCCGTGGCGATCGTCGCGTATTTCTACCTGGAGTTGGTCAACAAGGCCCAGCCCTTCTTCCTCACCGACCTGCCCCACCACCTCGGGTTCGCCGGCACGCCGGTGTGGTGGCCGATCCCGATGGTCGCGGTCGGCGGCGTGCTGGTCGGGCTGAGCCTGCGATATCTGCCGGGCAACGGGGGGCACAACCCGGCCGAGGGCTTCGCCTCGGGTCCGACCGTCAGCGCTCGCGACCTGCCCGGCGTCGCCTTCGCGTCGCTGGCGACGCTGGCGTTCGGTGCGGTGCTCGGTCCGGAGGGCCCGCTGGTGCTCATCGGCTCGGGCCTGGCGGTGCTGATCGCGCGGCTGATCAAGCGCGACACCCCCGAGAAGGCGCTGGTCCTGGTCGGCGCGGCCGGCAGCTTCGCGGCCATCTCGACGCTGCTGATCTCGCCGCTCGCGGGCGCGTTCCTGCTCCTGGAGGCGGTCGGCGTCGGCGGGAGCATGGCCAGCGTGGTGCTGGCGCCCGGGCTGCTCGCGGCCGGCATCGGCGCGCTCATCTTCGTGGGCCTCGACCACATCACCGGATTCGGCACGTTCTCGCTGGCGGTGCCGCACATCCCGGCCCTCGGAACGCCGACCGTGGGCGAGTTCGGCTGGGCCCTGGCCATCGGGCTGGCCGCCGGGGTCGTCGGCACCGCGATCCGCCGGCTCGCCTTCCAGATCCAGGCGACGGTGCCGCCCCGCCCGCTGCTGGTCACTCCCATCGCGGGCCTGGTCGTCGGCGGGCTCGCGGCCATCTTCGTCGCGGCCACCGACAAGGGTGCCGAGGAGGTGCTGTTCTCGGGGCAGACCGCCCTCCCGGCCCTCATCCAGGGTGCCGGCGCCTGGTCGGTCGGCGAACTGGTGCTGCTCGTCGTGTGCAAGAGCCTGGCGTACAGCGTCTCGTTGAGCAGTTTCCGCGGTGGCCCGACGTTCCCCGGCATGTTCATCGGTGCGGCCGGCGGGATCGCCCTGTCCCACCTGGCCGGCCTGCCGCTGACCGCCGGCGTCGGGATGGGCGTCGGCGCGATGACCGTGGTCATGCTCGGCGGCCTTCCCCTGACCGCCGTTCTGCTGACGCTGCTGTTCCTCCAGAGCGAGGCGACCAACCTCATCTCGGTGGTGATCGTCGCCGTCGTGGTCGCCTGGGTCACCGCGGCCAGACTCTCCCCGTGGCTGCGACCACGACCGCGGGATCCCGGCGACTGAGCTGTGCGCCGACGGTCAACAACCGTGCGCGCAAAGCCAACCAGGTCTGGCTCCCCGCCCCGCACCATGGGAATGCCCGGCGCGGGCACGGAAACGGGGAGAACACGATGGAGCCGAACGATCGCACGACCACGCCGACGACGACCAGCCGGCGCGAGCTGCTCCGCAGGGCCGCCGTCATCGGAGTCGGCGGTGCCGCCCTCCTGGGCGCCAGCACACTGACGGCCACGCCCGCGTTCGCGGGGGGCTACCAGAGCGGCTGGCGCGTCTGCCACGAGTGCAAGACCATGGTCTGGGGCAACGGGATGGTCGGCAAGTGTGGGGATTCACGGGTGGCCAAACACAACACCGCCGGCAGTTGGGATTACAAGTTCCTCTTCAACACCAACGCGGGTACGGACTTCCAATCCAACTGGAAATACTGCCGTCTTTGCAGCAGCATGTATTTCGGCTATGGATTGGACGGCCACTGCCCCGGCGGCAGGCAGACGCACGACGGCACCGGCAGCTTCGACTATTCCATCTACTTCGGATCCCTGCCGCAGAGCCAATCGGGCTGGGCCTACTGCCGCAACTGTCACGGCCTGTTCTTCGGCCCGTGGCAGGCCTCCAGCGCGTGCCCCGCCTTCTGGGGCGAGATGCGGCCACACGATGGCAACAACAGCTACAACTACCAGTTGTGGGTCCAATCGTATTCATGACGCTCCCCCACCATCGGACGGAGCCAACGTGCCTGCCGTGTGTGTCCTCGGCCCGGTCGAGATAGTCAGCTCGGGTGCCCCGGTCAGCCTTGGTCGCCTCGAAAAGAGCCTGGTGGCCAATCTGGCCGCCCATGCCAATCGCGTCGTCTCGGTCGACCGCCTGATCGAGGGGCTGTGGGACGAACACCCACCCACGTCGGCCCGCAACCGGATTCAGGCGTTGGTCTCGTCGCTTCGCCGGGCTCTCGACGACCGTGCCGTGGTGGTCACCCACTCGACCGGCTATCTCCTGCGGATCGACGACGCCGGCTACGACGCGGCTCAGTTCGAGACCCAGGTGCGGCTCGGCCGGGCGGCGGCCGAACGCGGAGCCCACGCTGACGCGTCGGCGCTTTTCGAGGCGGCGCTGGCACTGTGGCGTGGGCCCGCCTTCGACGGTGTCGACTCGGCCCTGGTGCGCGGCGAGGCGACGCGCCTCACCGAACTGCGGCGGACGGCGCTCGCCGAGTGGGCGAGCGCCAGGTTGGCCTGCGGCGACCAACAGGCCGTGGTGACCGAGCTGGCGGGCCTGGTCGCCGCGGACCCGCTGCACGAGAGGCTCCGGGGCCTGCTGATGGTGGCCCTGCACCGCGCCGGCAGGAAAGCCGACGCGCTACACGTGTATGCCGAGGGCGCCGCCGTTCTGGCCGACCAGTTCGGCCTGGACCCCGGCACCGAGCTCCAGCGCCTTCGGCAGCTCGTGCTCGTCGACGACCCGGAGGTGCTGGGGCCGGCTCCTGCCACGCCATCCGCGGGTCCGACCCCGGCCCAGCTTCCCGCCGCGGTCGGCGGATTCGTCGGGCGCGGCGGGGAGCTCGAGCGCCTCGACGCCGTGTTGTTCAACCACCACCGATCGGCCGCCGTCACCGTCGCGGTCATTTCCGGCACCCCGGGCGTCGGCAAGACCGCCCTTGCGGTGCACTGGGCGCACAGCGTCGCCGGCCACTTCCCCGACGGGCAGCTCTACGTCAATCTTCGCGGGTTCGATTCGAGCGGCTCGGCCGTGCATCCGACCGAGGCGCTGCGGGGTTTCCTCGACGCGTTCGAGGTGGCGCCCCATCGCATTCCCGTCGACCTGGCCGCCCAGGTGGGGTTCTACCGCAGCCTGCTGGCCGGTCGCCGGGTGCTGGTGGTGCTCGACAATGCCCGCGACATCGAGCAGGTCCGTCCACTGTTGCCGGGCTCGCCCGGTTGCCTCGTGCTGGTGTCCAGCCGGACCCAGCTGACCGGCCTGATCGCGGTCGAAGGCGCCCACCCGGTGCCGTTGGACCTGTTCAGCCACGGCGATGCGCGGCAGCTGTTGGCACAGCGCATCGGCAGCGACCGGGTGGCCGCCGAACCGGCGGCCATCGACACCCTCATCACCCATTGCGCGCGCTTACCGCTCGCCCTCGCCATCGTGGCGGCCCGAGCGGCGATGCACCCGTCCGCCGCGCTCGACAGGCTCGCGGACCACATGCGCCAGGCCGGGAGCGACCTCGACCAGCTCGACGGCGGCGACGCCAGCACCGACGTGCGGGCGGTCTTCTCCTGGTCGTTGGGCGCGGTCAGCGACCAGGCCGCGGGCCTGTTCACCCTCCTCGGCCTGCACCCGGGCCCGGACATCGCCGAAAACGCCGCCGCCAGCCTCGCCGGCGTGCCGGCGGCGCGGGTCAGGGCGATGCTCCACGAGCTCGCGCGGGCCCACCTGGTCGTCGAGGTCGGTCCTGGCCGGTATGGCCACCACGA
Source organism: Asanoa ferruginea (assembly GCF_003387075.1). NCBI lineage: Bacteria > Bacillati > Actinomycetota > Actinomycetes > Micromonosporales > Micromonosporaceae > Asanoa > Asanoa ferruginea. The sequence goes on along the minus strand of NZ_QUMQ01000001.1, from coordinate 5,343,654 downwards.
CCTGCTCCGGGCCTATGCACGGGAGCTGTCGGACACCCGCCTGCGGGTCGCCGAACGGGAGCTCGCGTCGCGCCGGATGCTCGACCACTATCTGCACACCGCACACACCGCCGCGCTCCTGTTGGCGCCGCACCGCGACCCCCTCACCCTGCCCGAGCCGGCCACCCACGTCACCCAGGACCAGGTGACCGGCCGGGAACAGGCGATGCGGTGGTTCGACAACGAGCACCGGGTGCTGCTCGCGCTGATCGATCTGGCCGCCGAGCAGGGCGGCATCGAGGAATACGCCTGGCGGCTGGCGTGGTCGTTGGGCGACTTCTTCGATTGGCAGGGCCACTGGCAGGACTGGGCGCGCACGCAGCGGGCCGCGCAGCGGTCGGCGACCCGGATCGGCGACCTGGCCGGCCTCGCGCAGAGCCATCGCGGGCTGGGCCGCTCCTACATCCGCCTCGGCGACCTGGGCGAGGCCGAAGCGGCGCTGGCCGCGTCGCTGCGGTGCTTCGACGAGTTGGGTGACCCGTCCGGCCAGGCGCACGTCCACCTGGACCTGTCCTGGCTGCATGACACCCAGCAGGCTTATGCCGAGGCGGCGCAGCACGCGGAGCAGGCGCTCGCGTTATACCGGGCCATCGGAAACACGCACAAGGAGGCGCACTCGCTCGCGTCGGTCGGCTGGTCCTGGGCGCGCCAGGGTGACCACGAACGCTCCCGCCGATACCTGGTCGACGCGCTCGCCCTGCACCAGCGAAACGGCGACCAGCATGGCGAGGCCTCGGCGTCGGAGAGCCTCGGCTACGCCCACCACCATCTCGGCCAGCACGACGAGGCGGTGCGGCACTACGCCCACGCCCTCGATCTCTGTCAGTCCCTCGGCGACCGCTACGGACAGACGGTGATCCTCGATCGCCTGGGCGACGTCCACCACGAGGCGGGAAATCTCGACGCCGCACGCGATGCCTGGAAGAGGGCCGCGGACCTCCTCGACGAGTTGGGCAACGACGAATCGGTACGCGTACGCGAGAAGCTCAGTTCCATGGTGTGACCGGTCGCACCACCACCCCGAGCACGGTGTCGATCGGCACGTATCCGAAGTGCCGGGAGTCGTGGCTTTCGGGGTTGTCACCCCGGACCAGGAGACACCCGTCCGCCACAGTGGACTCCGCGACGATCCGGCGTTCGTCGGCCGGCACCCGGTCGCCCGGCCCAGCGGCGACCCGCTTGACCATCCACGCCGGGCCGTCGTCCTTGTGTTGGTCCGGCATCCGGAAGACGACCACGTCGCCGAGGCGCGGGCGGCGATGGACCCTCACCAGCAGGACGTCGCGGTCCTGATAGGTCGGGCTCATGCTGCTTCCCCGCACGACGATCAGCTGGAAGCGCCGCCGAACGACACCTACACCCACCCCCGCGGCGAGCAGGAGTGCGGCGGCCGCGAGATAGGTCATCCGGCGACCCGCTCGTCCTGATAGCCCGACGCCTGGAGCCGAAACAGCCCGGCATACTCACCGTCGGCCGCCATCAGCACGTCGTGACTCCCCCGCTCCGCGATCCGGCCGCCCACCAGCACCGCGATCAGGTCGGCGTCACGGAGTGCCGCCAGCCGATGCGACACCAGCAGGCTGGTCCGGCCGCGCCGGTGTTGGTGCAGCGTGTGGTGAATGCTGTGTTCGGCGACGACGTCGAGGCCGGAGTTGGGCTCGTCGAGGATCAGCAGATCGGCGTCTTCTCTCATCAGCGATCTGGCGAGCGCGACGCGTTGCCATTGCCCTCCGGAGAGGAGCACCCCCCGTTCCTGCGTCTCCTCGTCGAGGAATGCCCGGCTCAGCATGGCGTCGTACTGGCGCGGAAGCCCCGAGATCATCTCGTGGATCTGGGCCATCTCGGCGACCTGCCGGATCCGGGCGCGGTCGTCGACCCGGCCGATGTCGCCGATCCCGATGTTCTCCCTCGCCGTGAGGTCGAAGTTCATGTAGTCCTGGAACGTGGCCTGGATCCGGCTCCGAAGCTGCTCGATGTCGAACTCTCTGATGTCGATGCCGTCCCACAGGATCTGCCCGCGGTCGGGATCGTAGAAGCGGCAGAGCAGCTTCGTCATGGTGCTCTTCCCGGCACCGTTGGCACCCACCAGTCCGACCGAGGTGCCGTGCGGGACGACCAGGCTGACGCCGCTCAGAATCCAGGCACCGGTGCCATACCGGAACCAGACATCGCGGAACTCGATGCCGATGCGCAGCGGCGGCACGGTGCGCCGGCCGCTCGGCAGGTCCGCCGGGGTCTCGAGCACGGTGACGAACGACCTGAACAGCGACAGTGCCGAGGTGAGCTGGCCCGTCTTGAAGACCATGCCGAACAGCGCACCCTGAACGCCCGCGACGGCGGCACCGAACAGCCCGACGTCGCCGATGGTCAACCGCCCGGACAGCACCCCGCGCGCCACGACCAGGCCACCGAGGCCGACAACCGCCGCACCGACAGTGGTGAGAAGCGTCTGCGCGACCGCGGTCCGCCCCGCCACCCGCAACTCCAGGCCCGCGGCGCTGCGCTGTAGGCGGATCATGCGGTCGTGAAAGACCCGGCCAAGGCCGAAGAGGCGGATCTCTTTAGCCGCTCGCGGGTCCGTGAGCATGGTGGCGAAGAACGCGCGGCGTCGGTGGCGGCCGGTAGCCTGCTCCGCCGCCCGCACCTCGAGCCGGGCGATGTGCAGATGCACCAGGGTCGCCGGCACCGCGACGACGATGAGCAGCAGTGCCATCGGCGGCCAGATCACGATCAGCACTCCGGCGAACGAGGCCAGCGTAACCACAGATCGCACCGTCTCGCGGGCGAAGCCGGCCACCTCGTCGGGAGCACCCTGAGCGCCCTGCTCGGCCAGCCGCAGCTGGTCCAGAAAGGACGGATCCTCGAAGTGCCGGAGTCCGGAAATCGCGTTCACCCGCCGATAAAGCTGGTCGGTGACCCGAATGCTGGTGGCGTGCCGCTGCCTGAGCTCGACCAGCCCGGACACGTGCCCGATCGCCGCGGTCATCGCCGCGATCACGCCGGCCAGCACCACCAGGGTCGTGACCCGACTCATAGTCGCCGCACTACCCAACGCCAACTCGTCCAGGAGCAGCTTGCCCAGCCAGGCCGCAGCGCCGGGCAATGCCGCCGCGGCACAGGTCAGCACCAGCAGAATCAGGGTCTCGGCCCGGGCCGCCCGCCAGCCCAGCCCGAGGGCCTTGACCGCCAGCCTCAGCTGGGAATGCCGGCGCCCGGCGACGTGGTTGTCGCCCCCGCTCACGTCAATGACTCGGTCAGGACCGGCTCGCGCCGCTCCGCGCCCACCGAGTCGAACGACCTTCCGGCGGCGGTGACGACGCCGTCGTCCACCCGCACCAGCGTGGGGTAGCCGACGATTCCGCCGAACGCACCGCTAACGACCTCGTCGAGCTCTCCGGAGATCAGGACCACCCGGGCCGTGTCCCGCAGATTGTCGACCAGATACTGGACCTCGTCCGTCGCCGGGGTTTCTCCGCGCACGAAGAACAACGCCGAGGTGCCCGCGGAGATTCGTCCCTCCCGAGCCGCGTCGACGAGGCTTCGGCAGGGACCACAGCCGGGCATCACGAAGCCGACAACCGTTGACCGCCCGGCCAGATCCGCCGTCGACACGGCCGCGCCGTCGATGTCACGAGCGACGAAGTCGCCCACCTGGGCCCCGGTCGCGGGTAGGTCGAGCTCCGCACCGTCGTGGGAGCCGGCATCGCGGAGTTTGCGAATGATGGCGAAGCAGAGCACCAGGTTGAGGATGGTGATGGCGGCCAGCACAACCACACACGCCAGCAACGTGTTAATCACGACCTGCCTCCGATCTGTTGGTGAGCCCGCGGAGCGCGGGCCGCGAGAAAGACGAGATCCTCCATCCGCACCACAGCTACCGCCCCGATCACCGCGGTGGCTGTCGCAACGACGGCACCGGTGGGCGAGACTCCGCCGGGGGCGGCCGTCATCCATCCCGCGATCCCGGCTCCGGCCGCACCGATGAGGAGGAAATTGCGGACCAGGTGCGGTGCACCCTGCGGCATGGTCCCGCTGGTGCCAAAGCACTGACAGGTCGTTCGCTTGCCGCGCACGAGGGATGCCGCGGTGACGGCGGTGAACGCGGAGGTCAGGAGCAACGCCAGGGCGAACCCGAGCCACCACCAGCGTGGCAGGAGAAGCAGCAGCGCGATCGCGGCTTCGCTCAGGACGACACCGTAGGCGATCGACCGGCGCAGGCGCGGCGGGATCCATTCGTACTCACCCAATGACCGCGCGAATCGGTCGAGGGAGCCCGGCCTGCCCTTTCCCACGGCCGCCGCGAGGAAGACCAGCAGCAACAGGACTCGACACATCAACAGCAGATACGCCACGGCCACCCTTTCGGTGCGGCGGGTAGGCGCCGTTGGCGCCCACCCGCCAGGACAGATCAGCAGTAGGAGCGATAGATGTTCTCGTAGCCGCACAGGGTGTTGGTCCAGTAGCACCCGCCGGTGCACGAGATCTTCTGGATGTACTTCGGGCGCCGGAGCGTCTGGTTGCCGATGCAGTAGGCCCTGGCCTCGTCACCGAAGCAGCCGCAGGACTGCCCCATCTCGGGCACACAGGCACCCGCGTCGCTGCGTTGGATGAGTAGACCGAGCATCCGGTCACCCAGCCGGTTCATGACTCGCGTCATCAGACCTCCCTGGTGGTAGGAAACGTGCTGGTCATCACCATGAGGGAGGGCGCTGCGAAGCCGCTGCGATCGCGCTGCGGTACGGGTGATTGTTCTTCGTATACAATCATCGTCAGACTTCATTGTGAGAGGCGGCTGGGTGGACACGGACCTGCCGGGCAAGATCGGCGCTCAGCACCTGCCGCTCCGTGACCAGGTGCTCGATGCTCTCCGGAAGGGGATCATCAGCGGCGACTATCCGCCCGGTGAGCGGCTGACCGAAGACCGGTTGGCGGAAGACTTCGGGGTTTCCCGCAACCCCGTCCGCGAGGCCCTGCGCGTGGCCGAGGCGGAGGGGTTCGTGGTCATCCTGCCTCGCCGCGGCGCCGTCGTCGCGTCTCCGAGCAGTGCGACGATCGATGACATCTTCGCCGTACGCGAGCGCCTCGAACCGTTGGCCGCCCGCCTCGCTGCCCAGCGGGCGACGCCCGGCGACGTGACGACGCTACGGGCCCTGCTGGGCCAGGCCCTCCTGGCGACCGAGCAGCAGGACCTGCGCCGCGTCGCCGAGTTGAACAGCGCCCTGCATCTTCAGATCCTCGAGATCAGCGGGAATCCCTGGTTGGCGTCCATCGCCAAGGCGCTCTACCTGCACGTGCAGTGGGTCTTCCAGATGACAGCCAAGGAGCGGGCACCGCACTCGGCCCACGAGCACATCAAGCTGGTCGACGCCATCGAGTCCGGGGATGGCGAGTTGGCCGAGTCGGTCGCGCTCGCCCACCTCGGCGCGGCCTCCATGGCCGCGCACGAGACGACGGAGAGCTAGCGCCCGCCCGCGTAGCCCCGCAGCCCCGGGGCTACGGCCCACGCCGGACGAGACGACGGGAGCTATCGGCCGACCGCGTAGCCCTGCATGCCGCGCGGGTTCGCCCCCGCGGCCAGGAGCCCCGTCGCGGGGTCGCGGGACACCGCGCACATCCGGCCGAGGCTCCACGACCCGGACAGCCGGACCCGATGCCCGAGCGCGCCGAGCGCGCTCAAAACCGAGGCGTCCACGCGGTCCTCCAGCACCAGGACCCCGGGCTCGGTCTCCCGCGGGTAGAACGACGACGGGAAGCTGGTCGTGTGCCAGGTCGGCGCGTCGATGGCTTCCTGCAACGACTGGCCGCCGGCCAGATGCCGGAGCAGGAACAGCAACTGCCACTGGTCCTGCTGGTCGCCGCCGGGCGTGCCGCAGGCCAGCACGGGCTGCCCGTCGCGGTGCACCATGGTCGGGCTGAGCGTCGTGCGCGGCCGCCGGCCCGGTGCGAGCGACGACGGCAGCCCCTCCTCCAGCCAAAACATCTGGAGCCGGCTGCCGAGCGGGAAGCCCAACTCGGGGATGGTGGGCGAACTCTGCAACCAGCCGCCGCTGGGCGTAGCGGAGATCATGTTGCCCCAGCGGTCGGCGACGTCGACGTGGCAGGTGTCGCCGCGGGTCACGCCGTTGGGCTTGACCGTCGGCTCGCCGGTGGTCGGGTCGGCGGCGAACACGCCCGAAATCTGCTGGGGAAGGCGCGGTTCAGCACCGTTGGGTCGGCCGGGCCGCAGGTCCACAGTGGCCGAATCGCCGATCAGGGCCGCCCGCGACGACGCGTAATCCCGGGACAGCAACGCTTTCATGGGTACGTCGCCCGCGTCGCCATACCAGGCCTCGCGATCGGCGAACGCCAACTTGAGCGCCTCGGCCTGGGCGTGGATGCCGCGCGTCGTCGACGGGTCATACACAGTGGAATCGTCGAGGGCGTCGAGGATCGACAGCGTCTGCAACAGCACCGGTCCCTGACCCCACGGGCCGGTTTTCGCCAGCGTGTAGCCGTTCCACTCGTGCGTGACCGGCTCTTCCCAGGTAGCGGAAAAGCCGGCCAGGTCGTCACCGGTCACCACGCCGGCGTGCGCCTCGCCACTGGAGTCCCGGAACGGCCGCCGGGAGAAGCGGTCGATCGCTTCGGCGACGAACCCTTCCCGCCACGCGTGCCGAGCCGCCTCGATCCCACCCTCACGGTCCAGGCCGTCCGCTTCCGAGGCGCTCACCAGCCGGGCCAACGTGTCCCCGTAAGCCGGGTTGGTGAACAGGCCACCACGCTGGCGCAGCCAGAGCTCCGCCGATGTCGGCCAGTGCTGCTCGAACAGCGAGCGCACCGCCTCGACGGTCTCCCACGCGCGCGCGACCAGTGGGTGCCCGGTGGTCGCGTACTCGATGGCGGGTGTCAGCACTTCCCGCAGCGACCGGGTGCCGTGGTCGCGCAACAGCAGCAGCCACGCGTCGACAGCGCCGGGCACGGTGGCGGCCAGCGGGCCGGAGCCGGGGATGAGCTCCATGCCGAGCGACCGGAAGTGACCGATGGTGGCGCCGGCGGGTGCGGTGCCCTGGCCGCACAACACGCGCGGGCGGGGGTCGGCCGCGGTAGCCACGATGGCGGGCACCTCGCCGCCCGGCCCGTTGAGGTGTGGCTCCACGACGTGCAAAACGAAGCCCGCGGTCACCGCCCCGTCGAAGGCGTTGCCGCCCCGCTCGAGAACTCCCATCGCCGCCTGGCTGGCGAGCCAATGTGTAGATGACACCATGCCGAATGTTCCTTGCAGGGTCGGCCTGGTGGTGAACGTCATTTCGTAACCCTCTCGCGAACATCCGGGCGCGTCCCGTCGGCTCCCACGAGGTGACACGCCGCCTCTCCGTCACCGATCTTCACCTGCGGCGGCACCTCGGCCGCACACTTGTCGAACGCCAGCGGGCAGCGGGTGCGGAACCGGCAGCCGGACGGCGGGTCGAGCGCCGACGGCAGGTCGTCGCCGAGCAGGATCGGCTCGCGGGCCCGTTGGCGCACCGGGTCGGCGACCGGCGCGGCCGCGAGCAACGCCTGGGTGTAGGGGTGGGCGGGACGCGCGAAGATCTGCTCACGCGAGCCCGTCTCCACGAGTTGGCCCAGATACATCACGGCGATCTCGTCGGCGAGGTATTCGACCGCGGACAGGTTGTGGGTGATGAAGAGGCAGGCGAACCCGATGTCCCGCTGGAGATCGGCGAGAAGGTTGAGCACCGACGCCTGCACCGACACGTCGAGCGCGCTGGTCGGCTCGTCGGCGATGAGCAGCGACGGCGATGAGATCAGCGCCCTGGCGATGCTCACCCGTTGCCGCTGCCCGCCGGAGAGTTCGTGGGGATAGCGCCGGGCCACCTCCTGGCGCAGGCCCACCTGGCCGAGCGCCCGGTCGACCCGCTGCTGCCGGTCCCGCCGGGAGATCCGCTCCCCCGACAGGCGCAACGGCTCGCCCACGACATCGCCGACGAGCATGCGCGGGTCGAGCGAGCCGGCCGGGTCCTGGAAGACGATCGACGACCGGCTCCGGTGTGGTCGCAACTGGCGGCGGGTGAGCCGGGTGACGTCGACGCCGCCGATGGTGACGGTTCCGCTGGTCGGTTTCAGCAGCCGCACGACGCACCGGCCCACCGTCGACTTGCCGGAGCCGCTCTCGCCGACCAGGGCCGTGACGCCGCCGCGCGGGATCCGAAGCGACACCCCGTCGACGGCCCGCACCGGCCCGAAGTGCATCGTCAGGTCTTCGATCTCCAGGGCGTACGTCATCGAATCGTCTCCTGCCGTGCGGCCCGTGCCGAGGGGACCGGATGCCAGCACGCGGCGCGGTGATCGGAGCCGCCAAGGCGCTCCAGCGGCGGCGCGGAAGCGCGACAGGTGTCGTCGGCGGCCGGGCACCGATCGGCGAACGTGCAGGCGTCGGGCTGGGTGGCCAGGACGGGCACGAGCCCGGGGATCTCCTGCAACCGCTCGGTGCCGGCGTGCCGCCCCGGAATCGGGGACGCGTTGAGCAGCCCGTCGGTGTAGTGGTGGTGCGGGTGGGCGAACAGCTCGGTGACCGGGGCCTGCTCTACGACGCGGCCGGCATACATGACGACCACGCGGTCGGCGATGTCGGCGATCACGCCCAGGTCGTGGGTGATGATCAGGATGCTCGTGCCCAGCCGGTCGCGCAGGTCGCGCAACACCTTGAGGATGCCGGCCTGCACGGTGACGTCGAGGGCGGTCGTCGGTTCGTCGGCGACCAGGACCGTCGGGTTGCAGGCCACCGCCATCGCGATCATCACGCGTTGCCGCATGCCGCCGGATAGCTGGTGTGGATAGTTGTCGACCCGCTTCGCGGCGGACGGGATGCCGACCAGCGACAGCAGTTCGACCGCCCGCTCCCGCACCCGCTTGCGGGAGAGCCGCTCGTGCACCTCGAGCACCTCGCCGATCTGGCGGCCGACGGTGAGCACCGGGTTCAGCGAGGTCATCGGCTCCTGGAAGATGTAGGCGATCTCCTTGCCGCGTACCCGTCGAAGCTCTGTCTCCCGTGCCCCGATCAGCTCTGTGCCGCGCAGCCGGACCGAGCCGGTGACGCGGGCGCTGCCCGGCAGCAGGCCGGCCAGGCTCATCGCCGTGACGCTCTTGCCGCAGCCGGATTCGCCGACGACGCCGACGATCTCGCCGGCGGCCATTTCGAGGCTGACGTGGTCGACCGCGGAGACGTTCCCGCTCTCCGTCACGAACGAGACCGAGAGGTCGTCGACCGCAAGGATCGGGGCCGTCATCGGTCGCCTTTCGGGTCGAGGGCGTCGCGGAGTGCGTCGCCGAACACGTTGAACGTCAACGCCAGCACCATGATCGCGACGCCCGGGAAGGTCGCCGCCCACGGTGCCTTGGCCGCGAACTGCTGGGCGGTCGCCAGCATCGTGCCCAAGCTGGGCGAGGGCGGCTGGATGCCCAGGCCGAGGAAGGAAAGCACCGCCTCGCCCAGGATCGCGACCGGCAGCGTCACCGTGGCCTGCACCAGGATCACCGAGGTGGCGTTGGGCAGGATATGTCGGGTGAGGACCCACAGGTCGCTGGCGCCGTCGACCACCGCCGCGGCGACGAAGTCGAGCGACTTGAGGCGCAGGGTGTCGGAGCGGATGACCCGGATCACCCCGGGGATCTGCGCGATGCCGATCGCCACGGCCGCATTGCTGAGGCTCGCGCCGCGGATGGCGGCCAGCCCCACCGCGAGGATGAGGAACGGAAACGCCAGCAGCAGGTCGGTGAACCGGCTGATCACGGCGTCGACGGCCCGGAAATAGCCCGCGGCCAGCCCGAGCGGCACGCCGACGACCAAGGCGGTGACGACCGCGAGCAGCCCGACCTCGAGCGAGGCCCGGATGCCGAAGATGATGCGCGACAACACGTCGCGGCCCAGGTCGTCGGTGCCGAGCAGGTGCCCGGCCGTGCCCGGCGACGCGAAGAGATGGCCGAAGTCGGTGTCCTCCACCGCGTGCGGCGCGATCCATGGTGCGAGCACGGCGACCAGCACCGCGGCCGCGAGCACCACGAAGCTGATGATGGCCAGCGGGTTGCGCCGCAGCCGCCGGAACACGCGCGTGCGCCGGGTGAGGCCGGCCGGGCTCTCGACGATCGGAACGGTCACGATGGTCATGCCGCCTCACCCGCCACCCGGATGCGCGGGTCGATGACCGAATAGAGCAGGTCGACCAGGAAATTGATCACGATGTACGCCGTAGCGGTCAGCAGGACGACCGCCTGGATCACCGGGTAGTCCCGCTGGAACACCGCGTCGATGGTCATCTTGCCGAAGCCGGGCAGACCGAAGATCGACTCGGTCACAACCGCGCCGGAGATGAGGCCGCCGAGCTGCAGGCCGACGATCGTGACGACCACGATGAGGCTGTTGCGCAGCGCGTGCCGGCCGATCACGGCGCGCGGCGACAGGCCCTTGGCCTTCGCCGTGCGCACGTAGTCGGCCGAGAGTGAGTCGAGCATCGCCGACCGGGTCTGCCGCATGATGATCGCCGCCAGGCCGGTGCCGAGGATCACCGCGGGCAGGATGATGTGGTGCAGGTTGCCCACCGGGTCTTCCAGCAGCGGAACGAACCCGGAAGCCGGGAACAGGCCGGTCGCCACGGAAAGATAGAGGATGGCGAGCAGGCCGAGCCAGAAATGCGGCACCGACAACCCGATCAGGGCCAGCGCGTTGGCCACCCACTCGGCCGGGCGGCCCCGGCGCACGGCCGCGACCACCCCGGCACCGATGCCCAGCAGCGCGGCGATGAGGATGGCCAGCACGGATAGCTCGACGGTGACCGGCAGGGCGGTGCGGATCATGTCGGACACCGGGATGCCCGTGCGGATCGAGCTGCCGAAGTCACCCTGGATCGCGCGTTCCACGTAGTGTCCGAACTGGACCGTGACGGGACGGTCCAGTCCGTACTCCGTGCGGATCGCCGCCAGTGCCTCGGGCGAACGGTCCTCCCCCGCCAGCGACAGCGCGGGGTCACCCGGAAGCGCACGGATTCCGAGGAAGACCACCACCGTCGCCAACACCAGGGTCAGCGCCGAGTGCCACGCGCGGGTCAGTAGGTACCGGGCCACGGGAACCTACTTGGCGAATCCGGCGAAGGCCGCGCGGATGACGCCGTCGGGATACACCTGGACGCCCTTGACCTTGTTGGAAAAGGCGGTCAGGTTGGCCTGCCGGTAGAGGTAGATGAGCGGGTTCTGGTCCTGGAGCAGGCCGACCGCCTGTCCGTAGAGCTGCTTGCGCTCGTTGAGGTCGGTCGACTGGCGGGCCTTGTCGAGCACGGCGTCCAGCTCCGGGTTGCTGCTGCCGCCGACGTTCTGGCTGCCGCCCGTACCCACGAAGTTCGTGATGTTGGCGTCGGGGTCGATGCGACCGCTCCAACCCAACTGGAGGATCTCGAAGTTGCCCCGGTCCTGCTCGTCGAGCAGCGAGGAGTATTCGACCGGGCTGATCTTGATGTCGAAGCCGCCGTCCTTGACCATCGACTGAAGCGCCTGGGCGAGCCGCAGCGTGTCGGGAGTGTTCGAGGCCAGCATGTTGATGGTGTAGGGCACCTGCACGCCGGCTTCCTGGAGCAACTGCTTGGCCTTCGCAGGATCGTGCTCGCGGCACTTCTGCGCCGCCTCCGACGAGAACGCGCTCGCCGGCGAGATCGGGCTACAGGCCGGGGTGGAGATGCCGTTGAAGACGGCGTTCACGAGCGCCTTGCGGTCGATCGCGTACTCGAATGCCTGCCGGACCTTGGCTTCCTTCGCGATCGGCCGGTCGATGGGCTTCGGCGGGGTGCCGAGCCCGTCGACGTTGCCGACGTTGATGGTGATCCCCTGATAGCCCAGCGACTGCGACTGCAACACGGTCAGCGACGACTCCTTGCGGAGACTGTCGACATCCTGGGTGGACACGCTGTCGGCGACCTCGGCGTCGCCGGAGCGCAGGTTGGCCGAGCGGATGCTCGCGTCGGTCAGGATCCGCCACGAGATGCCGTCGAGGTGCACCTTGTCGGCGGCGTAGTAGTTGGGGTCCCGCACGACGTCGATCGAGCTCTGCGGCACCCGCTTGCTGAACTTGAACGGACCCACGCAGACGGGGGCCGAGGCGAAGTTGGTGCCCAGCTTCTGGAGGGCGGCCGGGCTCATGATCATGCCAGCGCGGTCGGCCAGCGCGCCGAGGAGCGGTGCGAAGGGCGTCTTCAGGTGTACGACGACCGTCTGCGCGTCAGGCGCATCGACGGTGTCGATGGGCCCGATCTCGCTCTTGCGCGCCGACTCCGGCAGCTTCAAGTTTCGTTCGAGGGTGGTCTTGACCACCGCGGCGTTGAACTCCGTGCCGTCGGCGAACTTGACGCCCTGACGCACGGTGATCGTGACGGTCTTGCCGTCGGGGCTGACGGTCGGAAGGGCGGTGGCCAACTGCGGCACGACCTGCGCCTTCTCGTCGACGTCATACAACTTCTCGCACATCGCCTGGAAGACATAGCGCGAGTAGAGGCTGCGGGACAACGAGGGATCCAGCCGATCGGGCTCCGCGGAAAGAGCGACGGTCAGCTTGCCGCCCTCCTTGACTTCGTCCGGGTTGGCCGGGCTGCCAAAGGAATTTTGGCTCTGCGAAGGCTTATCCGCGGGTGCGGCTTCATCAGCCACCGGTGAGCAGGCCGTGAGCGCACAGACGAGCGCGACCGCTCCGATGGCGGCCCGGCTTGCGCGCGAGAGGTTCGTCATGACGGGCTCCTCGATCGACGATTGCCGAAGCGTATGTTGTATACGAGTGATCTCGCAAGGCATCCGCCCGGGTCGACACGAAGATCCATTGCGGTCGGTCCACACCGGTTCATCCGTCGTGCGGTGCGGCCACGGCCGTCGACCGGCTGGCCGCGACGCCAGCCGGTCCGGAGACACGTGGGCTCAGGTGAGGCCCTCCGGCGGCGCGCTCTTGCGCCGTTGATAGAAGGTGCGGAACAGGTCCAGCAGAGTGGGGTCGTCGACGGTGCGCATGAGCCGGGGACGCGCCAACAAGTATTCGCAGACCCGCATCCACGCATGGGCGGCCGCCGTGGTCAACCCGGCCGCGGACACGGCACCGGCCGTGCCGACGATGACGTTGGCGCCCGGGACATACCTGCCCAGCTGCATGCCGCTCTCCTTCGCCGCCTGCTTGACGGCGACCCGCTCGGCGACCTTGACACCTCCCTTGACGGCCGCACCGTGCATGCCGGTGACTCCGACCACGGCGATCGCGGTCACCTTGAGCAGTTGCTGCTTGCGGATCGGCAACGCGTAGGTGGCACTGATCTTGGCGATCATGGCCGCGAGCGTCACGCCCAGTCCGACGAGGTCTGCGGCGGGGACCGGGAGGACCGCGCCGGCGCCCGCACCGACCGCGACCTTCCGGTAGTTCCGCAGGATCCGGATGGCTTCCTTACGCTGCACCGACAGGTCTAACCGCTGCACCGCGTTGATCGCCGCGGCCGCCGACGGGACGAGTCGGATGGTCGCCTCGAGAAGTTCGTCGAGCCCTTGCGCGGGAAGGGTCGGCCCGCCGAGTTGCGGCATCGCGATCGAGTTCACCATGAACACCCGGCCGTTGGCGGCCAGCGGCAGGCCACGGCCCGCGATGTCGGCCGCCACCTCGGCGACGGCCGGCATCACCGCGTCGCCCAACTTGGCGGCGTGGGTCAGGACGAGCATCACCGGCAGCCCCATCTCGTGGATGGCCGAGATCAGCTCGCCCTGTTCCTTGGTGAATCGGTTGGTGAGCGGGTTGTGCACGAACCAGACGACGTGGATCCACGCTTCCTGCGGGCCGAGCCGCAGGTCCGTGACGATCTTGCGGATGGTGCCGGCGAGTTCCTCCGTGGAGCCGCCGCCGGTCACGAACCCGACGTTGTCGTAGATCGTCAGTGGGTCCTCGGTGGTCCGCCGGTGCCGTTCGAGCTTGACCGTTTGCGCGTCGCCGCGGCCGGTCTTCGCTGTTTCGATACCGAAGATCGCATTGATCAGCTCGCTCTTCCCGACTCCGGTGTCGCCGAAAACCGCGAGATTGAACGTGCCGATCTCCCGAAGCTGCTCTTCGTATGCGAGCCGGGCGGCAGCCATGATTCTGTCGAAGTCGCTATGGTCGCTCGATTCGGCCATGTGCGTCACTTCCCTATTTGTCGGCGTCGGCGGCGTTTGCCCATTGTGATACGGCCCACCCGCGGCGCGGGGTTCACCGATCGACAAGATCCTTTGTGGACCGACGCGGCTGACGGGGCTACGGGTCGACACGAAGATCGACTGGTGCCAGTCTGGGTTCGTGACCGAGCTGCTCGCCGTGACCGTCGCCGGGCTCGTGGTGATCGCCGCCGCTACGGTGTTCGGTCCTCGCCTGGGCGTCGCGGCACCGCTCGTGCTGGTCGCGATCGGCGTCGCCGCGAGCTTTCTGCCGGCCTTCGGCGCGGTGCACATCGAGCCCGAGCTGATCCTCGAAGGCGTGCTGCCGCCGCTGCTCTACTCGTCGGCGGTGTCGATGCCGGCGATGAACTTCCGCCGCGAGTTCGGCGCGATCAGCGGCCTGTCCGTGCTCCTGGTGGTGGGCAGCGCGCTCGCCCTCGGGCTCTTCTTCATGCTGGTCATCCCGGGGCTCGGCTTCGCCTGGGGCGTGGCCCTCGGCGCGATCGTCAGCCCCACCGACGCCGTGGCCACGTCGATCATCAAGCAGACCGCGGTGTCCAAACGCGTCGCGGCGATGCTCGACGGGGAGAGCCTGCTCAACGACGCGACCGCGCTGGTGCTGCTGCGCACCGCGGTCGTCGCGGCCGCCGCGTCGTTCTCGCTGTGGGGCTCGGTCGGGCGGTTCGCGTACTCCGTTGCCATCGCGGTCTTGATCGGTTGGCTCGTCGGCCGGCTCCACCTGATCGTGCGGCGGCGGGTGACCGACCCGACGGTCAACACGGTCATCTCGTTCGCGGTGCCGTTCATCGCGTCAGTGCCCGCCGGGCTGCTCGGCGGCTCCGGCCTGGTCGCGGCCGTCGTCGCCGGGATCGTGACGGGCATCCGCGCACCGCGCGAACTGTCGCCGCAGAACCGCCTCTCCGACTCGCAGAACTGGCGCACCGTCGAACTCGTGCTCGAGGGCGCGGTGTTCCTGACGATGGGCGTGCAGCTCACCTCGATCGTGTCAGCCGTCGACGTCGGCGTCGGGACGACCGTGCTCGTCGCCGTCGGTGCGCTCGCGCTGACGATTCTGGTGCGGGCCGCCTACATCGCGCCGCTGCTGCGCGTCCTGCACGGGCTGTCCCGGCGCACCGACCGGTTGCAGACCCGCCTCCTCGACATGCGGGAACGGATGAGCACCTCGGAGGGGAAGCAGGAGACGCTGGACGAGCTCAACGCGCGGCCGCTGTTCAAGGTCTCGGAGCGCGACCTCGAACGCTTCACCGTGCGGATCACGCGCGGGCTCGCCGACATCGAATACTTCCGGCGCGAGCCGTTGCAGTGGCGCGAAGGGCTCGTGGTCGTGTGGGCCGGCATGCGCGGAGCGGTGACCGTCGCGGCCGCGCAGACGCTCCCCGCCGACACTCCGCAACGGTCGGTGCTGGTGCTCGTCGCCTTCGCGGTCGCGGTGCTGTCACTGCTCGTGCAGGGCGGCACGATCGGGCCGCTGGTGCGATCGATCACCGCCGACGTCGACCGGGCCGCGCTCGACGAGCAGGGCAAGCAGGAGCGCGACCGGCTCTTCGACCTGCTGAAGACGAGCGCGGAGAGCGTGCCGGACGCCTACGCCGGCCGCGATCCGACGCCAGAGGGTTTCGAGGCGGCGAAGCGGACGCGGCTCGCGGTGCTGGCGGCGCAGCGGTCGGCGCTGCTCGACGCCCGCGACAACGGCACCTTCGACGCGGACGTGCTGGAAACCGCCTTGGCCAACCTCGATGCCTCCGAAATCACCATCGAGATGCGCGGCCGGCTCGCCGGCTAGGTTTTCAGCGGCCGCTGGGCGGAATCTTCGAGTTGTGGTCGGCGCGGTCACCGGCCTTGAGTTTCTTCGCGGCGCGCTTTTCCTTCAGCGACCTTTCCGCCGGTTTCTTAGCGTCGCCCTTTTGTTTCGACTTCTCAGCCATGATCGCCCCTTCACGTGCGGTCGGTAGCGCGCCCATCACTGTAGTCGGCAACGTCGGGCCGTGGGCTACTGTGCCCCGGTGGACCGTCCCCGCCTGACCCACGTGCGGGTCAATGTGCGCGACCTTGATGCGGCCATCGTCTGGTATGAGGACCTCCTGGGCGTTCCCGCCAAGGGTCATTGGCCTCCGGAGAACCCGACCTACGCGCATTTCGACGTGGGTGCCGCACAATTCGCCGTCGGCCGCTACGAACCGGTGCCGGCCGGCGCGCGGTTCAACTTCGAGGTCGACGACGTCGACGCGTGGTGGGCCCGGCTGGGCCCTTCCGCCGACGTCGTCGAGCCGCTCTTCGACACGCCTTACGGGTCGCGCAAGTTCACGATCCGCGACCCCGACGGCAACGAGCTGGGCTTCGTGCAGGCATAGGCGTCAAGGCTTCCGCACGGCGTAGCGCAGGTGGGTCACCGCGCCGGTGACGGGCGGGCCCTCCTGGATCAGCTCGGCGCGCGCGCCGGCGAACAGCGACGTGCCCTGCCCCAGCAGCAGGGGTACGAGGTGGAGGCGGACCTCGTCGAGGAGCCCCGCCCCGAGCAACGCCCCGGCGACGTGCGCACCGAGCACCAGCACGTCTTTGCCCCGCGCGGCGTCTTTCGCCCGCCGCGCCGCGGCCTCCAGTCCGTCGAAGGCGAACACCCCGCCGTTGTCGCCGACCAGGTCTTCGCGGGTGCGGTGGGTGACCACGAAGCTGGGGACGCCGGGAAAGGGTGTGCCACCCCAATGGGGCAAGCCGAGGTCGAAGGTGCGCCGGCTGATGATCGTCGCGCCCGCCGACGCGGAGACCTCACGATGCGTGTCGACGTCGACGGCCATCCATTCGTGCAACCCTTCGCCGCCGTCGCCCATGGGCTCCGCCTCCCGGACGTTGGGTCCGGCCGTGAACCCGTCCAGGGACATCGACACGTCCCACACGATCTTGCTCATCGCTCCGCTCCCCTATGTCTGCGGCGTCCCGTTCGGGCGCCCTCACCAGGAACGTCGGAGTCGACCGCGCCGATTCGACAGGACCTAGCCGGTGTCGTAATCCGACGGGTCGTAGGGGCGGTCGTAGAGGTCGGGGAACGGGTCGTGGTCGACCGACAGCGGTGCTGCCGCCGCCTGGCGCAGACGCAGGACCGCGTCGTCGGAGACGCCCTGCACGCCGCCGGTCATGCTGACGTGTTCGAGCTTCGGCAGGCCGTGGAGGCCCGAGATGTCTCTGAGGGACGTGCACCGGTCGAGGGTGACCCGCCGCAGTTCCCGCATTCCTTCCAGGAAGTCGAGGTTCCAGATGCCGGCGCCGCTCAGGTCGAGGACCTCGATCGAGCGGCATTCCCGCAGCCCGGCCGCCGTCTGCAACTTGGTGGCGCCGGTGACGCACAGCTCGACAAGACCGGGGAGGCCGCCGACGGCGGCGATCGAGTCGAGGGCCGCCGCGCCGTAGACGGCCAGGTGCCTCAGGTCGGGCAGCGACGCCAGCCGGGTGAACGCCTCCGCGGTGGTCTGGCCCGACAGGCGGACCGAGGTCAGCGACGGCGGCAGTTTCGGCAGCGCGGCGCCGTCTGCCAGCCGCAGTTCGAGGCGGCGCAACTCGCCGCACGCGCCGATCGCCTCGACGTCGCTGACGCCCTTGGCGGTGCGGGCCCGCAGCGTGCGCAACTGGGGCAGGCCGGCGCAGACGTCGAGCGAGCCGAGGTCGCAGTCGGTGACCGACAAGGTGGTCAGCGCCGACAGCCCGGCGATGACGGAGAAGTCGGTGACACCGACCGCGCCGTCGACGCAGAGGACCCGCAGGCCGCGCGGGCCGCCGATCGCGGTGAGGTCGACGATTTCCGGGCACTCGTTGAGGTAGAGGTCGCGCAGCGCGTGCAGGTCGGCGATCGCGGAGATGTCGGCGAGGTGCGGGCAACGGCTGAGGTTGAGCCGCCGGAGGCGGGTCAGCGACCCGACGCCGGCAGCGGAGCGCAGGTTGGGCAGTTGCTGTGCGTCGAGGTCGCGCAGTTCGCGCAGCGGCGCGACGAACGTGAGGTCGGGCCGGCCGAGGTCGGTCTCCACCCGCGCGGAGACCAGCGTGGGGATGGTGGCGGCCGCCGTGAGCTGGTCGGCCGTGCGCAACGGCACCAACCGCTGGCGAAGATCGACATTGCGCAGAACCTTCATCGCGTACGCCGACGCGTCGAAGAAGCCCCAACTGTCGACGAACACCTTGGCGACCTCGTGCCCCAGCGCCGACTGGCTGTGTCGCCCGATTGTGGTCAGCGCCGCCGGGCCGCCCACCCTCGCCGCCGCCGCGACGCAGGCCTCGATGACCGCCGCCGACATGCCGTCGCGGACCTCGAGCCAGGGCAGCAGCGCCTCGCCAAGGCCGGGCAGCAGGTCGGCCTCGGCCACCGAACGGGGCGGCAGCACGACCGACACCGCCGTGCGCGCCGCCTCCGCGACCTCGGGGTCGACCTGCCCGGCCGCGGTCACGCACTCGGCGGCCAGCAGCAGGATGTCGCGGTAGGAGCCGACCGCGGGCCTCGCCGTCGCCAGCAGCCGGCGCACGAGCCGCGTCGCGAAGTCGCGCTGGCCCGCGGTGCCCGCGGCGAACGCGACCACCCGCCGCCACTCCTGGGAGTCGACCTTGCGCAGCAGGCCCTCGACGTCGCCGCGGTAGCCGAACGCGCGGCCGGTCAGGAACTCCTGGATCGACCGGTGCACGAAATGGCCCTGGTTGTCGCCGATGCGCTGGAACACCACGCTGCGGTCGAGGAAGTGGTCGAGCACCTCGAGGCCCGACATCCGGACCGCGACCATGCCCTTCAGCTCCGAGTCGAGCACCTCCAGGGCGGTCGGCTCGGTGATGTTGCCGACGATCCGCGCGTCGAACTCGGCGACCGCGCCGAGCGCGACCAACCGGGACAGCGGCCGGAGCCGGATCGTCGCCTTCGACTGCACGCTCATGAACGCCGCCAGCGACTGGAGGAGCAGCAGCTTCTCCCGCGGTGCGAGCTGGAACTCGCCGAGCGGGACCTTCTTGCCCCGCTCCCGGAGATCGACCAGGGTGGTGACGACCCGGTCGTAGAGGTCGACCCGGCTGTCGGGCGCCGCGCCGGAGAGCCGGTTGGCGTAGAGGGCGCTCAGCATCGCGCACAACAGCGGGGTCTTGCTGAGGTCGATGACGTTGCGGTTGGTCCGCAGGTCGACCAGGAGCTGGTCGCGGCGCTCGACATACTTGCCCCGGTCGTCGGCCGCGCTGGCACTGATCAGCGCCTTGAACCATCGACGGACGCACTCCTGTGCCTCGGCCGGCGTCGTGTCGAGCAGGCTGAGCTGCTGGAAGCCGTGCGTCGCGAACCGCCGGTAGTCGATGTTGTCGGGCCGCGAGGTGACGACGTAGTGCGCCGCGGGGTGGGCGGCGATGACCTTCTCGATCCACTTGGTGGTCGCGGTCACGTCGTGTGGCGCCAGCTCGTCGAGGCCGTCGAAGATGACGACGGCGCGGCCGGCGTCGAGCTTCTTCTCGATCCAGCCGACCAGCTCCGGGTTGGCGCGGTGCGCCGAGGCCCGGACCATGCTGGCGTAGGACGGGATGGCGCCCCCGTTGTGCACGTGGCGCAGTTGCACGACGACCGGCACGCAATCTTGCAGGTGCGACAGCGTCGCGGGAACCCGCTGCTCGGCCAGCGTGATGGCGAGCCACTGGGTGATCGTCGTCTTGCCCGATCCGGCCGTGCCGGTGAGCAGGATGCGGACGCCGTCGCTGCCGCGTTTGGCCGCCGCTTTGACCGCGCGGCCCAACGTCGCGTCGACCTGTAGGGCATCCCGGTCGACGACCTCGCCGCCGCCGTGGGCCTGGGCCGGCACCCGCGGTGACGTCGAGCGCAGCCGCATGTAGGCGACCCGCACCGGCTGCCGGCGCAGCTCGGCCGGGAGATCGAGACCGATGAGCTCGGCGTGTTTGTATTCCGTGACGATGTCGGTGCGGTAGGCGGCCTCCAGCCGGCTCTCCGCAGGCAACGCGTCGGCGCGATATTGCGGCAGGACGACATTCCCGATCGCCGCCTCGAGCATGACGTCGAGCGTGTGCGTGGCGATGTAGGTCTCCCAGACCACCTCGCTGTCGAACCCCGGCAGGTCGCGGACCATGCCGACGACATAGGCGCAGGCCTCCCGGAGGAAGATGCCGCCGTAGCGGACCGCGGCGTCGCCGAGGTCGGCCCGCTGCCACGCCTTGCGCGCCTCGGGGCGCAACTGTTCGTAGATGGTCTCCTCGGTCACCGCGTCGCGCACGAAGCTCTCGACGGTGGGGTCGACGGCCTTCAGCGCCGCCACGACGCCCTCCACCGCCAGGTCACGTGCGTCTTCGTCGAGGTCGGGGAACTCGACGGCATCGATCCGCTCGAGCCGCAGCGCGATGTGGTCGGCCGCCTCCTCCAGCCGCCGCGGCAGGGCCCGGGCCGCCCGACTGTTCTTGTCGAGACCCGTAATGGCGGAACTGATGTCGCGGATCGAGTCGATGCGATCGGCGGAGCTGGGGAAAAGGAGCTTGAACGCGGAGAAGACAATCGTTTTCGCGAGACTCTCGTGGCGCGGTTTGCTCACTCAGCTCCCCCTCGGGAAAGGGACTTCTCCGTTCTATCCGAAGAAAGCTAAGTGGACAATCGGATGATCGTTCGCGGAATGAAATCAGTCGAACTAATCACCGCGAGGGCAGCCCCGAATGCACGCGACTCGACACGCGCCCATCACCCGGCGGTAGGCGTCCTCCAAGTGCGGTCCCGGTTCGATGTCCAGTTCCTCGACGAGCCGCTCACAGGCCGACCGGTAGGCCGCCAGCGCCCGGGCCCGGTAACCGGCGGCCGCCAGCGTCGTCACCAGGCTCGCCTGGACGATCTCGTTGAGCGGGTCCAGGTCCGCCGCGCGCCGCAGCGGCTCGACGAGCAGCGCCGGGCGGCCGACCTGGCCGGCGATGTCGGCGGCGGCGAGCACCGCGTCGAGGAACTCTCCGTCGAGGCGGGCGAACGCGGCCCGGGCCGCCGGCGTATCGGCCAGGCCCTCGCCGGCGGGGCCGCGGACGAGCCGCAACGCGCTGTCGTAGCGGTCCAGGGCCGCGCCGAGTTCGTCCTGACCCGCGTGCGCCTTCGCCTCCGCGACCAGTTGCCGGAACAGGACGAGGTCGAGGGTTTGCGGTCCGGCGGTGAAGCGGTATCCGTTGCGGTGCCGCGCCAGGAACGCACCCGGAGCCCGCGGCGCCAGGCCGGGTTCGAGGAGCCGGCGCAGCCCACCGACGTATTTCTGGATGATGTTGGCGGCGGTCGCGGGCCGTGCGTGGCCCCAGAGCACCTCGATCAGCTCGTTCATGCCGACCGCGTGCCCTTCGCGGGCCAGCAGAAACGCCAGCAGACACCGTTGCTGTGGTGGCCCGGCGTCCATTTCGGTATCCGCGCGCCACACCCGCAACGGGCCGAGAATCTGGAGCCGCACCGGGTCGGTCATGCCGTCGACGCTAGGCGGCCGGTAGCCGGCTCAGACTACGTCGGATGACGTAATCCTCCGGGCCAGTTCCGCGCGCGAGCTGACGTAGATTTTCGGATAGATCCGGTAGAGGTGGGTGCTGACCGTCCGCGGCGACAGGAACAGCCGCTCGCCGATCTCGCGGTTGCTCAGACCCTCCGCGGCCAACCGGGCGATCTGCTGCTCCTGCGGGGTGAGCGCGGCGAGGGCGTCCATCGGCTTGCGCCGCGTCTCCCCCGTCGCGCGCAACTCGGCGCGGGCCCGGTCGGCCCACGGCGTGGTGCCGAGCGCGTCGAAGGTGCCCGCGGCGGCCCGGAGCAGCGGCCGGCTCTCCGTGACGCGGTAGGACCGGCGCAGCGCGGCGCCGTAGGTGAGCTGGAGCCGGGCCCGCTCGAACGGCCAACCGGTCAGGTCGACGGCCAGCGCGCCGGCGTAGTCACCGCTGAGCGCCGCACGGGCGTAACCGAGCGCGACCCGCAGCGCGGGCGAGTGACTCCGCTCGACGACCGCCTCGAGGTCCGACACCACCGGCCGCAACTCCTCCTGGAAGCCGCCGAGGACGGCCGCTTCGGTGAGGTCCGAGAGCGCGTGCAGGTGATAGTTCGGGAAGTAGGCGCTGTCGGCCGGGTCGAAGATCCGGAACAGTTGCCGGAACGCGTCGTCGGCGTGGCCCTCGGCGAGTGCGGCGAGGCCCCGCGCCCGCTGCACCAAGGCCAACATGGGTAGCCGGTGCGCGGCGAGGAGCACCTGCTCGGCGGCGTCGGCCCGGTGCCGGGCCGCGGCGACGTCGCCGCGCAGCGCCTCCGCGCGCGCCAGGATGAGCCTGCCGCCCAGCACCCACGTCGGCTGTGCCGTCTCCTCGGCCAGTGCCACGCCCTCCGCGGCCAGCGGCAGGGCCGCCCGGACGTCGCCCAACTCCAGGGAGGCGGATGCGGCAGTGTTGAGCGTCGAGGCGAGCGTGCCGATCCGGCCCTGGGCGCGCAGGTCCGCGGCCGCGGACAGCGCCAGCGACCGACCGATGCCGAATGCGCCGACCGCGAACGTGGCGACAGCCAGGTCAAAGCGCTGGGTCGCCGGCAGGTCGACCCGGTGCACGAACTCGCTCAGCCGGCGCAGCCCGGTGGCGCCGTGCTCGACCGGGTCGAACAGCAGCAACAGGGAGGTCAGCCGCGGATCGTCGGCGGCGAGACCGCAGGCGAGCGTGACCTCCGTGAACCGCTCGCGGACCGGACCGGACGCACTGGAGTAGAAGATCCGCAGCCCGAGTTCGGTCAGCGCCGCGACGGCGTCGCCGACCTCGCCGTCGCGACGCATCGTGTCTACCGCGTTCGCGTAGGTCAGCAGCCGGTCGTCTCCCGACCACGCGCTCTGGAACACCGCTTCGCGTAGCCAGGTCAGCCGCGCCTGGTCGGCCGGTCGCAGCGCGTTCAGGTCGATCTCGTTCATCAGCCGCCGGACCGTATGCGAGTCGCCCTGGTCATAGGCCAGTTGGGCGGCGACGCCCTGTCGCCTGGCCCGAGCGGCGGGGTCCTGGCTGAGTTGGACCGCCCGGTTGATCGCGGCGAGCGCGAACGCCACCGCCTGCCGCTCCCCGCCACCGACCGCGGCTTCGGTCAGCTCCCGGGCCAGCGCCTCGTCGGGCCCCGGCACGGCCGACGCCCGGTGCCACAGCAGGCGTGCCGGGCTGTCGGCGAGCACCTCAACGAGGGCGGCGTGCACCCGGCGGCGGTTTCCCGGCGCGGCCTGCTGGCGGAGTGCCGATCGCAGCAGCGGGTGCCGGAAGCGCAGTTCGTATTGTTCGTCGACGCTGACCAGGCGCGCCGCCACCGCCGGCTGGATCGCGTCCGTCGGCACCTCGCCACCGGTCAGGATCGCCGCGGCAGCCAGGATCTCGTCGAGGTTGCCGCCGTCGTCCAACGCCGCGATCAGCAGCAGCTCACGGGTCAGCGGCGGCAGTTCCGCGACCAGGCCGCCGAAGGTCTGCTCCACCCGCGTGCTCAGCGGCAGCGACGATGGCAGCAGAGCGGAACTGCCCGAACGCGCGACCGCGCCACCGAGTTCGACCAGCCCCAGCGGATTGCCGGCCGCCTCCGCCAGCACCCGCGACCGCAGCGCCGGGGTCAGCCCCGGAGCGGTCCGGTCCAGCAACGTCCCGGCGTCGGCCGGAAGCAACGGCTCCAGCCGCAGTTCCGGAATCCCGGCCGCCGCCAGCCGCCGGTCGATGTCCTCACCCTCGCGCACCGCCATGACCACGGCGATCCGGTCGGACTCGACCCGCCGGCACAGGAACGTCAGCGTTTCCCAACTGGCGGAGTCGAGCCAGTGCGCGTCTTCGATCGCGAGCAGCACCGGAAGGTCGGCGTCGCCGAGCAGTTCCAGAACCTCGACCGCCATCCGGTACGGCGAACCGGTGCTCTCCAACGCCCTCCTAAGTGGACGGAGCAGATGGTCGAGCCCGGCGTAGGGAAACTGCACCTCGGCCTGCACCCCGGTCACACTCAGCACCCGCATGCCGCGTTCGTGGCCGGCGTCGACGGCGTGCTCGAGCAGCGCGGACTTGCCGATCCCGGCCTCACCGCGCAGCACCAGCGCCGCGCCGCGGCCGTCGACCGCGTGGTCGAGCAGGGTCTCGAGCGTGCCGATCTCGCCGCCCCGCCCGATCATCCGTGCCACCCGCCAATACTGCAACATGATCAGCCGGCCGCGGGCTCCACGGAACGGCTTCATTCAGTGCTCGTCAAGTGCCCATTCCTACGCTGACCCCGACTCGTAACAGATGCGTGAAGGGGACCAATTCCATGACGACAACCCGCCGTACGCTGCTGGCCGGCACCGCCGCCGCCGCAACCGGCGCACTGTTCGCAACGCCGGCGCAGGCACACTCGCGACCCAAGCCGACCATCGTGCTCGTGCACGGCGCGTTCGCCGACGCTTCGGGCTGGAACGACGTCGCGGCCAAGCTCATCCGCGACGGCTACCCGGTCATCGCACCGGCCAACCCGCTGCGCAGTGTGTCCACCGACTCCGCCTACCTGGCCAGCATCCTGGCCACCATCAGCGGCCCGGTCGTGCTCGCCGCACACTCCTACGGCGGGATCGTCATCACCAACGCGGCAACCGGCAACCCCAACGTGCGGGCGCTGGTCTACGTGGCGGCGTTCGCCCCCGACCAGGGCGAGACGCTGCTGGGCATGCAGACGATGTTCCCGGGCAGCAAGCTCAACGAGGCGGCGCTCGACTTCCGCCCCTACGACACCGGCCTGGTCGACGGGTATATCAAGAAGGAGTTCTTCCGCGGCGTCTTCGCGGGCGACCTCCCGCGGTCGACCACCGACCTGATGTGGGCCGGCCAGCGGCCCGCCGACGCGCGCACGCTCGGCGAACCGTCCGGCGCACCCGCCTGGAAGACCATCCCGTCGTGGTATCTCGTGGCCCGCGACGACAGCGTGCTCCCCGCCGCGGCCCAGCGCTTCATGGCGCACCGGGCCGGTGCGGAGATCCGCGAGGTCGGCGCTTCACACGTCGCGATGATCTCGCAGCCGGCAGCGGCCGCCGACCTCATCAAGCGCGCCGCCCGCTAGCGGACGGGGCTCAGCCGGGCCCGCCGGGCCCGCCGTTGCCACCGCCGCCGTTGTTGCCACCGTTGTTTCCGCCGCCGCCGTTGTTGCCGCCGCCGTTGTTGTTGCCGCCGCCGTTGTTGCCGTTGAGGAGGCACAGCAGGTTTTGCGGATCGGGGCAGGTCGGCGGCTGACCGGGCTGCACCGGCGGCGGCGGGGGCGGCGCCTCGCCGTTGCCGGAGTTGGGGTCACCGATCTGCTGCACGCCGCTCGGGAACTTCATCTCCGGCTTGCCCTTGAGCGCCGTGTTCATGAACCGCTCGAAGATCTCGCCCGGCAGGCCGGAACCGCTGATGCTCGTGCCGCCCTTCGTTCGCAACGGCTTCGCGTCAGCCTTGTTGCCCACCCAGACCGCGGTGGCGAGTTGCGGTGTGTAGCCGACCATCCACGCGTCGCCGTTCTCGGAGCTCTTCGAGTTGAGCTCCCAGGTGCCGGTCTTCTCGGCGGACGGCCGCCCGTCCGCGAGCACGTGGTGGACCGTCGCCGGGTAGTCGCGCAGCACCAGGCTGACGTTGTCGGCGACCTCCTGGCTGATGGTCTGCTTCGGGTCGAGCTTCTCGCCGCCGACGGACACCCACTGGCCCTGCTGGTTCTGGGACACCGAGGTCACGAAGTGTGCCTTGTTGTAGATGCCGCGCTGCGCCATGGTCGCCATGCCGTTGGCGTGGTCGAGCACCGTGATCGGGTATTGGCCGTAGCCGGTGATGCCGCTGAAGAAGGGCGAGGGCGTGAGGTCGGCCGCGGGTTTCGCCGCCAGGTTGACGGCTTCCTGATGGTCGGTGGCCCACATCGTGGAGATGCCGGCCCGGTGCGCCATGTCGATGACCTTGTCAGTGCCGATCTTCATGGTCATGTAATAGAACGGGACGTTGTACGACTGGAGCGTCGCGGTCTTCAACGAGACGTTGTTTCCGGGCGTACGACCGGCGTTCTGGACGTGGATCTGGGTCCCTTCGATCGTGAAGGGGTTGCCCTTCCAGTGCGAGTCCAGCGAGACCCCGGCGTTGAGGCCCGCGGCCAGCGTGTAGACCTTGAAGGTCGAGCCTGGCGGGTGGCCACCGGTGATGTTGCCGGCGGCGTCGGTGTTCTTGCCGGCATAGTCGGTGCCCGTGCCGTTGTCACCGCCGTAGTAGGCCAGCACCCGCCCGGTCGGCGGATCGATCGCCACCACCGCGGCCTGCAGGTTGGCCGGCTGCCCGTTGATCTCCGAACCCTTCTTCGAGCGCTGTGCCACCGCCTCGGCTGCCGCCTGCATCTTCGGGTCGATGGTCGTCTTGATCCGGTAGCCGCCGCTCTGCAGCGCGTCGGAGCAGCTCTGCTTCGTCGAAGCGGGATCCTTCTTCAGGTCGCAGAGCTTCATGGCCGCCATCTCCTCCTTGACGTAGTTGATGACGTTGCCCTCCGGTGTGTTCACCCCGCAGTCGATGGTGCAGGCCTTGTCGTTGGGCTTGAGGAACTTGGGGTATGCCGTCGGGCGGTCCGCCGGCTTGAGCCAGCCCTGTTCGACCATCCCGTCGAGGACGTAGTTCCAGCGGGCCTGGGCGTCGGCCGGGTTGACCGCCGGGTCGTAGCCCTTGTGACCGGTGACGGCGTCCGGGTCGGGCTGCTTGATCACACCGGCGAGCACGGCGCCCTCGGCCACGTTGAGCTTGTCGACGTCTTTGCCGAAGTAGGCCCGGGACGCCGCCTGGATCCCCCACGCGCCGCGGCCGAAGTAGATGATGTTGAGATAGCGCGACATGATCGTCGGCGCGTCGAACTGCTTGGCCAGCTTCGAGGCGAGGACCGCCTCCTTGACCTTCCGGGTGTAGCTGTCGGCGGTCAGGTTGCCGTAGGACTGCTGCCCGTCGTAGGCCTTGCGGGCGTATTGCTGGGTGATCGTCGAGGCACCCTGCTTGTCGCCGCCTTTGACGTTGTTGAGCGCCGCGCGCACGATGCCGGCGTAGTCGACGCCGCCCTTGCGGGAGAAGAACCCGCGATCCTCCGCCGAGGCCACTTCCTTCTGGAGGAAATCCGGGATCTTGTTGGCGGCGACGAGCTCCCGGTTGGCCGAGCCGAGCTTGGCGATGGTGGAGCCGTCGGCGGCGAGGATCGTGGTGGCCGACGGCGGGATGATGCTCTCCGGCGTGGGCACCTTCGTCGAATACCAGGTGAAGGTCACAACACCGGCGCCGGCGAGCATGACGACGACCGCGATCGGGATGATGATCCAGTTGATCCGCTTTCGCCGTTTCGCCCGGGCTAGTGCCTCGGGGCCGTCTTTGTCGCGGCGGCTGCGCGGACCCTTCGGGCCCGTGGGCGGCGAACCGGGACCGCCGGGCGCGCCCGGCGAGACCACCGCCCGCCCGACGGTCGCACGACCAGCGGCACCGCCGGCCGGAGCACCGGGCGCCGGAACAGTGGCCCGCCCGACCCGAGCCGAGCCAACCGAAGCCGAACCGACGGAAGCCGAACCGACGGAAGCCGAACCGACCGAGGCGGAACCAACCGGCGCGGAACCAACCGACGCCGAACCCACAGAGGCGGACCCGACCGACGCCGAACCCACAGAGGCCGACCCGACCGACGCCGAACCCACAGAGGCCGAGCCCACCGAAGCCGAGCCCACCGGCGCCGAGCCCGCCCGCGGACCGGGTGGTTGTGCGGGCACGCGGGCGCTGCCCACCGACGCGCGCCCGCTCGGCGCCGTTCCCCGAGGGCCACGCCGGTCGGAATCCTGACCAGAACGCCGATCAGGGTCGTCCGGGGCAGTCGTTCGGTCCATTATGGATAGTTCCCTTGGTCGGGGCGGAACGTGATCGGCCTCGACGCTAGGAAGCGCGGCGGCCGATCTCGTCACCCCGAGCGGGGATGAAGCCTCCCCCGCTCGGGGGACACCGCCGGTCAGTCGGTATCCGGGCGAGCCAGACCGTGACGATATGCATACAGTGCGGCATGCACGCGGTCGCGGAGGCCAAGCTTTGCCAGGATCCGGGACACGTGCGTCTTCACGGTCTCGTCGCCGACGTAGAGCCTAGCCCCGATCTCGGCATTGGTGTGACCGGCGGCAACCAGCAACAGCACCTCGCGCTCACGCACCGTCAGCCGGTCAATGCCGGGCGCTACATCGGGGTTGCGCACGGCCGGCGCGAGCGCCGCGGCGAACCGGGCCGCCAGCCGCCGGGTGACCGACGGGTCGACCACCGCGTCACCCCGCGCGGCCACCCGGATCGCGCTCACCATCTCCTCCGGCGGCAGGCTCTTGAGCAGGAAACCGCTGGCGCCGGCGGTCAGTGCGCGATAGACGTACTCGTCGCTGTCATAGGTGGTCAGCATCAGCACGCGGGTGCTGTTCGCCGGCTCGGCCAGGATCGTTTCCGCTGCACTGAGGCCGTCGAGCTTCGGCATCCGCACGTCGAGGATGGCCAGGTCGGGCTGCAACCGGGCGGTCTCGGTGACGGCGGCCCGCCCGTCGGCGACCTCGGCGACGCAGTCCAGATCCGGCTGGGTTTCCAGCACGGCCCGCAGCCCCGAACGGAACATCGCGTGGTCGTCGGCGAGCAGGATGCGCAGGGTCACGAGGCACCTTCCAAGGATCCGGTCGACACCGTGACGCTTGTCTCCCATCTTTTTCGGGACTCGTCCGGGCCGTAGTTGACGCTGCCGTCGAACATCGCCGCCCGGGTGCGGATGCCGGCCAGCCCGCGACCGTCACTGGCCAGCGCCGCGACCCGCGCGCCCCGACCGATCCCGTTGCGCGCCGCCACCGTGACCGCGTCGGTGCGGTAGCGGATCTCCAGGTCGACCGTGGTGCCGTCGCCGTGCCGCAGCGCGTTGGTCAGCATCTCCTGCGCGACACGGTAGAGCGCCACGTCGAGCGATCCGGGCAACGGGCGCGAGCCACCGTGCACGGTCAGGCGAACGGCGGGACCCGCGGGGCGTACACCGGTGACCAGTTCGTCTAGGTTTGCCAGCCCCGGCTGGTTTGCGCCGTCGGAGGTGCCGTGCAGCACGTCGAGCAGTTTGCGCAGGTCGACCATCGCGGCCCGGCTGGCCGCCTCCACCGCCGACAGCGAGCCGGTCACCCGGTCACCGGTGCCGCGGGCGGTCAACCCCAGGCGGGCCGCGCCGGCGTGCATGCCGATGGCGCTGACGTGGTGGGAGATCACGTCGTGCAGGTCGCGGGCGATCGCGCTGCGCTCCCGGGAGACGGCCGCCTCGACCGCGGCCTCGGCGTCGCGCCGTTCGTTTTCGCTGCGGTGCTGCAACTCGTCGATGTAGGCGCGGCGACCCGTGGTGTAGCGGCCGACCAGCCAGGGCAGCAGGGCGTTGGTGGCCGCCACCATGACCACCGACAGCACGCTCGCGCCGGGGTGGAAGCAGCGACTGGCGGCCATGCCGACGACCAGCGCGCCCAACGACAGCAGCGAGGGCCAGCGGCGCAACCACGCCCCGGCGCGGTATCCGGCGACCAGCGCGCCGACGTGGCTCTCCCCGACCGAGATCTGGTGGCCACCGGTGCCGTGCAGGTTGACGGTGATCCGCACGACCACGGCGGTGACGACGACGGCCGCCGCGTGCGCGGTCGCCACCCAGCCGGACAGCCGGACCGGCAGCGCGAGAGCCGCGTCGACCACGACGACGAGCACGGCGAGGGCCGCTCCGGCGGGCCAGTGCACCGGCAGGCCGGTCATCGCCGCGCCCGCGCCGTCGACCGCCATGCAGACGACCGCGATCAAGATCGATTGCCCGGCGAGGGTACGCCCGATCACGCTCCCGCCGGCCGTCGGCGATGCGCCGGCGACCCGGTCGAGGACGCTCCGCAGCCTGCCCACCCGCCCGATTATCCGGACGAACCCCGCGGCCGAATCCCCCGAGCGGGGGAGGCCAGGCCCCCCGCCCGGAGCAGCCCTGCCTGTCCCGCATGGCAGGATCTGCCGGGTGCAGATCGGGATGCTCGGACCGTTCGAGGTGCGCACGGACGACGGCGTCGTGGCCGACGTGCCGGGCGCACGGCTGCGTGGGCTGCTGATCGCCCTCGCGCTCGAGCCGGGTCGCACGGTCCCGAACGCGACGCTGGTCGACTGGATCTGGGGCGAGCGGCCGCCCGCCGACGCGGGAAACGCCCTGCAACGCCTGGTTTCCCGGCTGCGCAAGGCCCTGCCGCAGGGAGTGGTCGAGGCGCAACCCGGCGGTTACCGGCTGGCGGTCGAACCCGACGCCGTCGACGCCGTGCGGTTCGAACGCCTCATCGGCCAGGCCCGCACCGACCAGGATCCCGGGCTGCTCCGCGCCGCCCTCGCCCTGTGGCGCGGCGCGGCCATGCAGGGCGTCGACCTCGACGACAGCGGTGCGTTCGCGGCGGCGGCCACCCGGCTCGAAGGGCTGCGCCTGGCCGCCCTGGAGGATCGCTTCGACGCCGAGGTCAACGCCGGCCACGGAGCGGCGCTGGTCACCGAACTGACCGATCTCGTGGCCGCCCACCCGATGCGGGAACGGCTCGCCGCCGCGCTGATGCGGGCCCTGGCCGCCGCCGGCCGGGCCAGCGAGGCGCTCCAGGTCTACCAGCAGACGAAGGAAGCGCTGGCCGACGCGCTGGGCGTCGACCCCGCACCGGAACTGTCGGCGTTGCACGTCGCGCTGCTGCGCGGCGAGGTCGGCCCGCGCGAGGAGACCAGGAAGACCAACCTGCGGGCCGAACTGACCAGCTACGTCGGCAAGGACGCGGACATCGAGGCGGTCCGCGAACTCGTCACCGACCATCGGCTCACCACCCTGATCGGCCCCGGCGGTTCGGGAAAGACCCGGCTGGCCACCGAGACCGCCCGCACGCTGCTCGGCGGCCTGCCGGACGGCGCCTGGCTGGTCGAACTGGCCGCCATCGGCGCCGATGGTGACGTGGCGCAGGCGACGCTCGCCGGTCTGGGCCTGCGCGACACGCTGCTCGGCGACGCGACCAACGCGGAGCCGGCCGACCGCCTGATCACCGCGATCCGCGACCGCGACATGCTGCTGGTCCTCGACAACTGCGAGCACGTGATCGAGGCCGCGGCGGCGCTCGCCCATCGCCTGCTCGGGGAGTGCCGGCGGCTGCGGATCCTGGCGACCAGCCGGGAACCGCTCGGCATCACCGGTGAGGCGCTCTGGCTCGTCGAACCGCTGGCCGGCGGCCACGAGTCGGCTCCCGCCGTGCAACTGCTCCGTGACCGCGCGGTCGCGGTGCGCAAGGATCTCGTGCTCGACGCACACACGGTGGCGACGATGATGCGGGTCTGCCGGGCCCTCGACGGGATGCCGCTGGCGATCGAACTGGCCGCCGCCCGGCTGCGCACCATGTCACTCGACCAGCTCGCCAACCGGCTCGACGACCGGTTCCGGCTGCTCACCGGCGGCAGCCGCACCGCGCTGCCCCGGCACCGCACCCTGCGCGCGGTCGTCGACTGGAGCTGGGACCTGCTCACCGACCCCGAGCGGCAGGTCCTGCGCCGGCTGTCGGTGTTCTCCGCCGGTGCGAGCCTGGAAGCGGCCGAACGGGTCTGCGCCGGCGATTCGGTCGAGCCGGAAGACGTGCTCGAGCTGCTCACCTCGCTGGCCGAGAAGTCGCTGCTGGTCACCGACGGCGAGCGCTACCGGATGCTGGGCACGATCAAGGAGTACGCCGGCGACCGGCTCGCCGAGGCCGGGGAAGCCGAGCTGGCCCGCCGGGCGCACCTCGCCTACTTCACCGAACTGGCCGTGACGGCGGATCCCTACCTACGCCGCGCGGAACAACTGCACTGGCTCGCCATCCTCAACGCCGAGCACGACAACATCGGCGCGGCGATGCGCGCCGCCCTCGCGGCCGGCGACGGGCCCGGTGCGATGCGGCTCGCCGCGGGCGCCGGCTGGTATTGGTGGCTCAGCGGGCACAAGACCGAGGGTCTCGAGCTGATCGTCGCGGCCACCGAAGCGCCCGGCGAGGTGATCGACGACATCCGGGCCGTCGTCTACGGCCTCGTCGTGCACTTCGCGGCCTCGGGTCGGTCCGACGAGCACCAGGTGGCCGAGTGGATCCACCGGGCCTACCAGTCGAGCCTGCGCGTCACGGAACGGCACCCGCTGCTGGGTTTCGTCGTCCCGCTGGAACGCATGCTGGAGGCGCCGGACGCGTTCCTGCCCGCCTGGGAAGAGCTGCTGGAAGACCCCGACCCGTGGGTGCGCGCGCTGGCCCGGCTCCAGCTCGGCAAGATGCGGATCCTGCTCGGCGACGGCAGCCGGGAGGCGGACGCCGGCCTGGAGTTGGCGCTGGTCGAGTTCCGGGCCATCGGCGAACGGTTCGGGATCTCCTTCGCCCTGACCGAGCTGGCGGACCGGATGACCATGCGTGGCGAGTTCGCCGCCGCCTGCGCCCACTACGAGCAGGCGATCGAGGTGGTCGCACCGATCGGTGCCGTCGAAGACGTCATCCGGATGCTGGCCCAGCGGGCCCGGTTGTTCTGGCGACTGGGCGACCAGGAGTCGAGCGCGGCGACGATCGCGGAGGCGCAGGCCCACGCCGAACGGGTCACCTGGCCGCACGCGCTGGCCGAGTTGGCCTTCGCGAAGGCCGACCTCGCGCACTGGGCCGGCGACGCCGGCGAGGCCCGCCGGCAGATCGGCGTCGCGACGACCTTGCTGGGCGACGACGCGAACCTGTCGAACGTCCGGGCCGGAATCGACGACCTGCTCGGCTACGTCGCCGACGATCTCGACGAGGCGCGCACCCGCCGTGCGGCGGCCGTAGCGGCCGCGTCCGAGGCGGGGCACGCGCCGCTGATCGCCGGGATCCTGGTCGGTGTCGCCGACGTCGCGCTCCGCCGCGACCAGCCGGAGCAGGCCGCGCGCCTGCTGGGTGCCAGCGCCGCCGTGCGCGGACTGCCGGATCTCTCCCACCCGGACGCGGCCCGGATCGAGCAGGCAGCGCGCAGCCGCCTCGGCGACGGGGCGTTCGCGCAGGCGGCCGCGGAGGGCGCGCAGGCAGACTGGCATCAGCTCGTCGAGGTCGCGCTCACCGCCGACTGACCGATCCAGACCTGCCCACCGGCGACGTTGGCCCGCAGGGTGGCGATCCGGTCGAGACGGACCCGACCCGACGACATGTGCACCTCGCACTCGCCGTAGACACCGTCGGCGTGGACGTCGGACTGGGACAGGTAGGACACGAGGCCGGAACCGGTGGGCAGGTCGATGGTGATGACGACCGAGCCGCCGCTGTCTCCCGACGTCGTCGTCTTGACCGACAGCCGACCGGCGGCGAAATCGACCCTGGTCCGGGCAGCCACCTTCACGTGCCTGGGGTTGGTGGGATCAACGGGTTCGACGCGCACGGCGGTGTCGCTGCGGTCGCTGGCGGTGACCCGCACCCGGGCGCCCGCGACGACGACGGTGGCGAGGATCGGGCCGGGGGTGGCGAAGGTGGGCATGCCGGCAACGATCGGCGGCCGCCCTGACACCGACCTGACATGCCACTGACACGCCGGCTGTCAGGTCGTGGCGGGCTCCAACGCGACCTTGAGCCAGCCGGGGCTGCGCAGGTCGAACTCGCGGTAGGCGGCGAGTGCGTCGTCGAGCGGTTCCTGCTGTGTCAGGACCTCTTCCGGGTTCACCACGCCGGACTCCACCATGGACAGCAGCTTCGGGATGTATCTGGGGTGGTTGCCGTTCCCGGCCTTGACGGTGAGATTGCGGCCCAGCACCGTGCCGATCGGGAAGAACCGGTCGGCCATCGGGTAGACGCCGACGATGCCGAGGGTGCCCATCTTGGCCAAGCTCTCGATCGCCCACGACTGGGCCTGGCTCGGTGCGTCGCCGGGCTTCCAGTGGCCGTCCTGCTCGTTGCTCTTGCGGGCGATCTCCCGCACCTCGTCGCGGTGCATCTTGTCCTGGCCGCGGGCCTGCTTGGCGGCCGGGCCGGACTTCGCGCTCTCCGAGTCGACACCGACCGCGTCGATCGCGCAGTCGGCGCCGATCCCGAGGGTCAGATCCATGATCGCGTCGACCGGGTCGACCTCGTTGAAGTTGATCACTTCGGCGCCGGCGGCCTGGGCGTACTCCAGCCGGTCGGCGTGGCCGTCCACTGCGATCACCCGGGCGGCGCCGCGTTCGAAGGCCGAGCGGATGGCGAACTGACCCACCGGTCCGCAGCCCCAGACCGTCGCGACCTTGCCATCGGAGACGTCGGCGATGACCGCACCGAAGTAGCCCGTCGGGTAGATGTCGGCCAGCGGGATCGCCTGTGCGTCGGAAACCGAGTCCGGCAACCGGAACAGGTTGGTGTGCGCGCTCGGCACGCGGGCGTACTCCGCCTGGAGCCCGTTGAACGGCCCCTGCTGCTCCGGCGAGCCCGGCGAGCCCGTGCCCGACCGCGGGCCGTACGGGTTGATGTTGTCGCACTGGGCGAAGTGGCCCTCGCGGCAGAAGGAACAGGACCCGCAGCCGAGCACCGCCGAAATGACCACCCGGTCGCCGGGAGCGAGGTTGTGCACCTGGGAGCCGACCTCTTCGACCACGCCGACACCCTCGTGCCCCAGAATCTTGCCCGGCTTCATGCCGGGAACGGTGCCCCGGATGAAATGCAGATCGGTGCCGCAGATCGCGGCGGTGGTGATCCGGACGATGGCGTCCGCCGGCTCCTCGATCACCGGTTCGGCGACCTCGTCGAGCCCAATGTCGCCCAAACCGTGAAACACCACCGCTTTCATCGGAGCACTCCCCCTCTGGCCCGTTGATCTCGACCGCCTACCCGCGACCGGGCGCGGCAAACAATCAACCTTTGTGCCCGTCCCCGCGTCGAATCTGGTGAGAGGGGGCGGGATGACCACAGACTTCGCGGACTTCGTCAGGCTGCGCTACAGCGAGCTGTTGCGTTCGGCATATCTGCTGACCGGTTCGACGCACGCGGCGGAGGACCTGCTCCAGACCGCCCTGCTGAAGGCGATGGGCCGGTGGTCGACGATCGACGAACCGCTGCCCTACATCCGCCGGTCCATGGTCAACCTGCACGTGAGCGTGTGGCGGCGTTACGGCGCGCGGGAGATCCTGCACGCCGTGCTGCCCGAACGCGGTGTTCGCGACGGCGTCCACCAGGTCGAGCAGCGGCACGCGATCGTCGACGCGCTGCGCGCGTTGCCGCCGCGCACCCGGGCCGTCGTGGTGCTGCGCTACTGGGACGACCTGTCCGAGGCCGACACCGCCGCCGCGCTGAACTGCTCCATCGGAACCGTGAAGAGCCAGGCGTCGCGCGGGCTGGCCCGCCTTCGCGTGGTGCTGGGGGAAAGGACGATGACGCCGTGACGCTGGAACACGAGGTGCGGGAGGCGATGGCCGCGGCGGTCGAGCACGTCCGCCCGGCGCCGGATCCATTGGCCCGCCTCCTGTCACGCAAGCGGGATAGCCGGCGGTGGGGTTGGACCGCCGCCGCCGTCGTGGCCGCCATCGGCGCCGCGTTCGCCTTTGGCGGGGTCACCTCGACCGCCGATCACGTGGACCCGCCGCCGCCGGCCTCACGGGCCGACTGGATCCAGCGGCTGCTCGCGTCGCCGCCGCGCGGCAGCCTGGCAGGCGACCAGAGCTTCACCACGGAACTGCGTGCCGAGGTCGGGCAGGGCGCCCAGGTGCTGCTGGCCGACGAGGTCGGCGACCACCGGATCGTGGTCGTGTCGAAATCGGCTGAGCTGCGGCTCCTGGCCGGTCCGCGCGGCGCCACAGTCGCCGCGCTGACGGCCGCGTCAACTGTCGTGGGTGGGCCCCTCGAGAACCCCTTCGTCCATGCCTCGACATCGGGAGTCCGGGTCGGCCTGGCCCCCGCCGGATGTGAGATCGACACGGCCGCGCTGCCCGAGGCGACCACCTGGCAGCCGGCGCCGACCGGCTCCTACGTGGTCCGGATCGAGCCGCAGCCGGCCGAGTGGTGGCGGGCGACCTGCGCCGGCGTGGTGCGCTACGCGGCACCGGCGCGAGGCGTCGAGCAGGTGAAGTCGAGCGCCGAGCCGCTGGCGACGGCCCTGGAGGCGGAAACCGCGGATGCGACGCGCGGCGCGCGCGGATCGGTCGATCCGAACCTCCTCGCCATCGCCTACCGGTCGTTCACCGACCAGATGGGCGACCGCCTACTCCGGTCGCCGCGGGTGATCTGGGGTGGGCCGCTCGACGGCGCTGAAGCGGCGGTGCTGGCCGCGCCCGCGGTGGGCGGCGGATGGTGGGTGTGCCTGGCGCGCGCGGTCGACGCCGGCGTGTCCCTGAACCCCTTCCACACGATGAGCGACCCCTTCGCCGGTGCTCCGGTCACGGCCGCCCGCGACATCGACGGCGCGGTGGTCGTGGTCGCACCCGGGAACACGGCGACTGCCCGGATCACGCTCGACGGACGCACCATCGTGGACGGTCCGCTGCCCGACGGGATCGGCATCATCGCGGTCGATCTGACCAGCCTGCCGATGGAGGACGGGTTCCGGGCACGGATCGACGCGCTCGACGCCGCCGGCACGGTGGTCGCCAGCGGTCCGCTCGATGACGGCCCTCCGCCGCGCGACGTGATCGACCGTTGGGGCGCCTAGCGGCTTTCGAGCACGGCGAGGAAACGTCGGGTGGCGGGGCTCGCGGCGGGCCCCGCTGGATAGACGAAATCCAAACGGCGTTCCAGGTGTGCGTCGGCCAGCGGGATCAATCGCGGCGACGGCAGGCGGGCGAAGTTGAGTCCTTCCGGGATCAGTGCCACGCCCACGCCCGCCGCGACGAGGTCGACGACCGTCGTCCAGTCGGTGACCTCGCAGGCGATCCGCCGGCTCAGGCCGGCGGCGTCGAACGTCTCGTCGATCAGGGCCCGGATCGCCCAGCCCGGCGGTGTCTCGACGAAGCGTTCGCCGTCGAGGTCGGCCAGCCGGACCGTGCGTTTGCGGGCCAAGGGATGGCCGGGCGCGCACGCGAGGACGATCGGCTCGGAGATCAGCGGGAGGACGGTCAGGCCGGCGTCGCGGGTCGCGGGCAACAGGGCGCAGTCGAGTTCGCCGCCGGCCACCAGTTCGGCCATCCGCAACGCGGGCTGCTGCGTGACGACGATCTCCAGGCCCGGGTGCGCGAGAGCGAACTCGGCCAGCCAGGCCGAGAACGGCAGGGTGTGCCCGATGCTGTCCATCGTGCCGATCGTGAATCGGCCGGACAGCACGCCCTCGACCTGCTGCACCGCCTGGCGTGCAGCGTCGGCCGCGGCCAGTGTCCGGCGAGCCTCCGGCAGCAGCGCGTCGCCGGCCGCGGTCAGCCGGACCGGCCGGGTGCCGCGGATGAAGAGCAGTCCCCCGACGTCTTTCTCCAGCGAACGGATCGACGTCGACAGGCCGGACTGCACGATCAACTCGCGCGCGGCGGCCCGGGTGAAGCTCCGCTCCTCCGCGAGCGCGACGAAGTGCCGAAGGTTTCGCAGCTCCATGCCGCCAGTATCTCTCGCGGAGATGGAAACCATCTCGAACATGTGTGCTGGAGCTGAATAGGTTCGGCCCCGACCGTCGGTTGTCCAGGTCGTGACAACACTTTCGCGCCCCGGGCACGCGACCGGGTTCTGGTTCGTCGCCCTGGCGTTCGCCAGCCTGATGGCCTTCGGCACGCTACCGACCCCGCTCTGGCCGCTCTACCAGGCCCGCGACCACTTCGGGCCGACCCAGGTGACCATCGCGTTCGCGGTGATGGTGGCCGGCGCCGCGATCAGCTTCGGCGCGCTCGGGCACCTCTCGGACCGGTTCGGCCGGCGCCGGATCATCGCGCCCGCGCTCGTAGTCGGCATCGGCGCCGCACTCGTCCTCGCCGCCTGGCCGACGCTGCCCGGGCTGATCGTCGGCCGGGTGCTGACCGGCATCGCCGTAGGACTGATGGCTTCGACGGCGACCGCCTACCTGACCGACCTGCACCGCGCGGCCCATCCGGACCGCGCGGGCTCCGGCGTGCCGATGCTGACCTCGACGGTGGCCAACCTCGGCGGCCTGGCCCTCGGCCCGCTGCTGGCCGGCATCCTGGCCCAGTGGCTGCCGGCGCCGCTGGTCACCTCGTACGTCCTGCTCGCCGGGGTGATGGCCGGGCTGTTGGTCCTCGTCCTGTCGACCCCGGAGACCGTCGACCGGCTGGGCGGCGCCGGTGCGGCGCGACCGAGCCGGTTCGCGCTGCGGCCCGGCGCGGCCCGCCTGTTCGGCGCCGCTGCCGCCGTGGGCTTCTTCGCCTTCGCGCTGATGGGCTTCTTCTCGTCGCTCGGCGCGATCGTCGTGCGCGGCCAGCTCGGCATCACCTCGACCTTCGTCGTGGGCCTGGCACCGTTCACCGCGTTCGCCGCGTCCGCGGCCGCCCAGATCCTGCTCGGCAAGGCCCCGCAGCGACGCCTGCTGGTGGCCGGCAGCGGGCTCTTCCCGGTCGGGCTGGCGGTCACCGCCGCCGCGCTCTACCACCCGACCCTCGGCTGGTTTCTGACCGGGGCGGCGCTGGCCGGTGCGGGCGCCGGGCTGCTGTTCAAGGCGGCGGCGACGCAGACCGTGCTGGCCGCCGACCCCGCGTCGCGCGCCGGGGTGCTCGCCGTCTTCTTCATCATCGCGTACGCCGGGATGGGTCTGCCGTCGATCGCGTTCAGCATCGTCATCCGCTACGCGGCGCTGGCACCGACGATGGTCGGTTTCGGCGCCGTGCTCGCCCTCGGCACCATCGCCGCGGTCGTCACCACCATAAGGAGAATCCGATGAGTTCCACAGCAGAGATCCTCGGCCACGACGTCGACGTCAGCCGCGCCTCAGACGATCTGGTGCGCTTCTGCCGGTCCTACTTCGAGGCGAAGTCCGGCACCGACGTCGACGTGCTGATGGCGCACTTCGCGCGCGAGTCGGTCACCTACGGCGACGCCACGGTCGGCTGGGTCTTCCGCGACTGGAAGACGCTCTACGACCAGTTCGCCGAGCTGTTGGCCGCCTGGCCCGCGGAGGCCGTCGCCTACCCAACCCGGATCGTCGGCGACGGCGACAGCGGCGTGGTGTTCTTCACCGACTCGCCGGAGATGTTCGGCCGGGAGGTGCGGGCGATCGGCACGGTCAACCTCCGCGACGGCAAGGCGGTGCGCTGGGTCGACCACTGGGACGGCCGCTCCCTCACCGTGGCCGGCGTCGAGAAGCTCCGCGTACCGCTCGACCAGTTCCCGGGCGACTTCGGCGAGGAGGCGTTCGGCGAGCCATCGGTACTCCGGAAGCTCGCCGCCGCGCTGAGCGCGGGCGACGCCGACCGGGTGGCGGCGCTGCTCGGGCCCAACGTGGTCGTCGAGGACCTCGCCCTGCACACCCTCGTCACCGGGCGGATCGCCGCCCACTCGTTCCTGCGCCGAACGACGCTTCCCTACGGGGCGGGCCTCACCGTGCGGCACACCGTGGGCAACGCCCAGGGAGGCGCGTTCGAGTGGGCCAGCGCGGACGTGCCGCGCGGCGTCACCGCCGTCGAGCTCGACCGGCAGGGCCTCGCCACCCGCATCACCTCCACATGGGACAGCTCATTGTGGACCGAGCACGACCTCACCACCGCCCAGCGCGCCACTGCTCTGGGCGCGGAATAGGAGATCCTCATGTCAACTCACCCGGACCGGGTCGCGATCGTCACCGGCGCCGCCCGCGGCATCGGCCAGGCCATCGCCCGCCGCTTCGGCGAACGCGGCCTCACTGTCGTCGCGGTAGACCTCGAGAGCCCCGACGAGACCCTGGCGCTGCTCGACCAGACCAAGGCGATCGGCCTGACCGCCGACGTGTCCGACCCGGCCCAGACGGCGGAGGTCGGCGCCGAGGTCATCCGCCGGTTCGGCCGGATCGACATCCTGGTCAACAACGCCGGCATCTTCCCGTTCAGTGATATCGCCGACCTCGACTACGCGACCTGGCGGCGGGTCCTGGCCGTCAACCTCGACTCGCAGTTCCTCATGGCCAAGATGGTGTTGCCGGCGATGAAGGACGGTGGCTGGGGCCGGATCGTCAACCTGACGTCCAACTCGATCGTGACGGTGACCCCCGGCCTGTCGCACTACTTCGCGAGCAAGATGGGCATCATCGGCTTCACCCGCGGGCTGGCCAACGACCTGGCTCCCTTCGGCATCACCGTCAACGCGGTCGGCCCGACCCTCACCCGCACCCCCGGTGTGCTGGCGCACCGGGGCGGGAAGGAACTCGAGGAGGCCGCGCACGCCCAGGCCATCAAGCGCCCCGGTGAGGTCGACGACGTGGTGGGCGTCATCGCGTTCCTCGCGAGTGACGACGCCGGCTTTGTGACGGGCCAGACCATCATGGCCGACGGTGGTTTGGCCCGCCTCTGACGGGTCAGCTCGGACCGGCGTGCGCCCGGTCCTGCTCGGTCGCCGTGGCCAGGAAGCCGCCGGACTGGCGCGACCACAGGTCGGCGTAGAGACCGCCCTGGGCGAGCAGCTCGGCGTGGGTGCCCTGCTCGGCGATCCGGCCCGCGTCCAGGACCACGATCCGGTCCAGGTGGGCGATCGTGGACAGCCGGTGGGCGATCGCGATCACGGTGCGGCCGGTCATCACTTCGCCGAGTGTCTCGTGGATGGCGGCCTCCGCCTCGGAGTCGAGCGCGGAGGTCGCCTCGTCCAGGACCAGGATCGGGGCGTCGCGGTAGAACGCCCGGGCCAGCGCGATCCGCTGCCGCTGGCCGCCGGACAGCCGCACGCCGCGCTCGCCGACGTGGGCGTCCAGCCCCGTGCGGCCGTCGGTGTCGCGGAGCGTCGCGACGAACCCGTCGGCGGCGGCCCGGCGCAGCGCCGCCTCGACCGACAGGTCGTCGTCGGCGCCGCTGGGGCCGGCGACGTTCTCCCGGACCGACCGGTGCAGCAGGGTGGCCTCCTGCGCGACCATGGCGATCTGGGCGCGCAGGCTCTCCTGGGTCACGTCGGTGATGTCGGTGCCGTCGATCGTGATCGTGCCGGCCTCCGCGTCGTGGAACCGGAGCAGCAGACCCACCAATGTGGACTTTCCCGCGCCGGACCGGCCGACGATGCCGACCCGCTCACCCGCCGCGACGTCGAGGCTCAGCCGGTCCAGCCCGCCGGCGCCCCGGCCGTAGTGGTGGCTGACCTGCGCGAAGCTGATGGCTCCACCGCGTACGCGCAGATCGGTCGCACCTGGTTTGTCGGCGACGGCCAGCGGTTGCGCGACGGTCCGCAGGGCGCGGCGCAGCGCACCGACCGAGCCGAACAGGGCCGACACCGCGTCGAGCAGCCATTCGCCCATCGAGGTGATCCGGAAGCTGAGTGCCAGCGCGGCGGCGACCAGGCCCAACGGCGCGGCATCCAGGCGCCAGAGCGCGATCCCGTAACCGACGAGGCCGACCAACAGGGCGCCGCCGAGCGCCATCATGCTGCTGTTCATGGTGACTTCGACCCGTTGCAGATCCAGGTGCGCGCGCCGGGCCCGGGCGAACACCAGGCGGTCGTGCTCGGTGCGGGCGCCGGGCCCGCCGAGCAACGCGAGCGTGTCGACGTTGGCGTAGGAGTCGACCAGCAGGCCGGTCAGCTCCGACTCGGCGTCCTGCAGCCGCTCGGACGCCCGCCGGTAGCGCGGGACCGCCCAGCGCATCAGCAGCGCGTAGGCGAGAATCCAGGTGCCCAGCGGGAGCAGCAGGCGCACGTCGACCGACCACATCAGCCACACCGAACCGGCGATGTAGGCGACCACGAACACGAGCGTGTGGATGACGCTGTAGGCGGCGGTGCTGGCGGCATCGCCGCCGTCGCGGACCCAGGTGGCGATCCGCCCCGCCAGGTCGTCGCGGAACCAGCCGACCGACTGCCGGGACACGTGCCGGTGTGCCCGCCAGCGGGCCAGCGGGCGCGCGTTGGCCCGGAACGAGATGTCGTCGAGCGCTTCGCCGACGAGGTTCAGCAGCGGCCGGCCGAGCAGCACGAACGCGCCGACGGTGAGCAACCCGGTGCCGTGGTCGGCCCAGAACGTGTCCGGGCTGCCGGCGGCGAGGGTGTCGACCAGCCGGCCGGCGTAGCCGATGAGCCACACCTCGATGGCGGCGCACAGGATCGTGATGGCGACGGCGACCGCGACGACTGGGCGCAGTGGGCGGAGGGTGGTCAGCAGGAACCGCCCGACGGTGCGGGCCGGGGTGCTGTTGTCGGTCGTCGGGAAGGGGTCAACCGGGCTTTCGAACAGTGCGAACACGACGTGCCGATCTCAAGGTAGGAGGCGGTGGGCTCGGCTGATCCAGTCGGCCGCGAGGTGGGGGTCGTCGTTGGCGAGGGGCTCGATGATGGCGATCGCTTCGCGGACGCTCTGGTGGCTCTGGGCGGCCCGGCCGAGGTCGCGGAGGGCCTCGCCCCGGGGTGAGGAGCACCGCGGCCAGGGCGATGCCGTCGATCCGGAGTTGGCGGTGGAGCGCGGCTGACTCGTCGGCGACCGGCACCGCCCGCTCGGGCTGGCCGGCGGCGAGCAGGCCGACCGGTGACAGCGCCGGCGCCGGCTGGTCGAAGATCGCGGTCATGCCAGCTCGCCCTCCCCCGAGGCATCCACGCCTGTCAGCGTTGCCGAGTCACCACGTTGCCGCAACCAGCGCAGGGCAACGCAGCGACCACAGTTAACTCCAAGGTCGCTGCCGCATCACCTGGATTTCGGGGCGCCGGGGTTGGCTCATGGCTCCTGCTCTCATTCTGAATAGGAGCACCCTCGTGCCTTCATCTCGTCGCGCCCTGCTCGGCGCCGGCGCTGCCGGGGTCGGCCTCGCCGTCGCCGGTGCCGTTCCTTCGCTGGCCCAGGCCAACCCCGGCCGGCCGCGCCCGTCTTCGAATCACACGCCGTTCCCGCCGCTCGTCGACGACCCCGCCGGCATCCTCGCGCTGCCCAAGGGATTCAGCTACGCGATCGTGACCCGGACCGGTGTCACCAAGCTCGATCGGGGCCAGGGCCGCACGCCGTCGGACCACGACGGCATGGCGGTCTTCGACGCCGGCCACGGCCGTTACACCATCATCCAGAACCACGAGTGTGACCCGGGCGCCGACCACGGCGTACCCCATGTCAAGGGCACCGTCTATGACCCCAGCGCGGTCGACGCCGGTGGCTGCACGGTGATCACGACCGACCGCTCGGGTCGCAACCTCGGCGAGTTCGTCGCCATCTCCGGCACCGTGTCCAACTGCGCCGGCGGTCCGACCCCGTGGCGGACGTGGCTGACCTGCGAGGAGACCGAAGACCGCGCCGGCGATACGTGGGAGGAGGGCGACCGGTCCGGCGTCTTCCTGAAGGACCACGGCTATGTCTTCGAGGTCACGGCCGACGGCAAGGCCGACCCGCGGCCGATCAAGTGCCTGGGCCGCTACGCCCACGAGGCGGTGGCGATCGGCGACGACCGCACCAGCGTCTACCTCTCCGAAGACGCCGACGGCCCCAACGGCCTGTTCTACCGGTGGACCGCGCCGCGCGGCGTGAAGCTCGGCCCGGGCGTGCTCACCCGCCTCGCGCCGAACGCCGGCACCCTGGCCGCCATGGCGATCATCCTGGACGACGGCTCGGTGCTGCCGGACGTCGCTTACCTGACCTCGGCCCAGCTCGGCCGCCCGTTCCCGGTGCGCTGGGTCGAGGTGCCCGAGCGCGACGCCCAGTCGAAGAACGTGCGTGAGCAGTTCGCCGACAACCAGGTGACGCGCGGCAAGAAGTTCGAGGGCGTGTGGGGCACCGACGAGGGCGTGTATGTCGTCAACTCGTATGCCTGGGACGAGGGTGAACTCCCGACCGACGCGACACCGCACGACGGCATGGTGTGGTTCTACCACTACCGCAACCAGACCATTCAGCTCGTCACCTACTTCCCGCACCAGCCGACGGCGGAGGACGGGTCGGCGGCGAAGTATGGCGACCTGACCTTCGACGGCCCCGACAACGTCACCGTCACCCCGTGGGGCAGCCTCGTGCTCGCCGAGGACGGCGCGGGTGCGTCGCACGTGCTCAGCTCGTTCCCCGGCGGCCCGACCTACGCGATCGCCCGCAACCAGCTCAACGACTCCGAGTTCTGCGGCCCGACGTTCACGGCCGACGGCAAGGTGCTCTTCGTCAACATGCAGGACCCCGGCCTGACCCTGGCCATCACCGGCGCGTGGGAGAAATACCTCGGCTGACCCGGTGGGGCCGGGCGCTCCGCCCGGCCCCTACCGTCGTTGCCGCCCCATCCACTGCCAGATGTGGGTGCCG
The DNA here is from genome assembly GCF_003387075.1 of Asanoa ferruginea. Lineage (NCBI taxonomy): Bacteria > Bacillati > Actinomycetota > Actinomycetes > Micromonosporales > Micromonosporaceae > Asanoa > Asanoa ferruginea. The sequence goes on along the minus strand of NZ_QUMQ01000001.1, from coordinate 5,299,140 downwards.
TGGTCGCTCGGGTCGTTGCGGGCGACGTAGATCCAGGACCAGTGGCCGGGGAACTGGTGGCCGTTCCAGATGACGTGGTCGTAGAGCGACAGCACCGAACCTGGGATCAGCTCGTGCGCGTGCACGGTGTTGGCCTCCGGCGGCACGGTGTCGTCGTCGCGCGAGGCGACCAACCAGGTCGGGGTGGTGATGGCCGCCAGCTCGGCGTCGGTGATCATCACGGGGCCGCCCGGGTCGAGCGACTCGACGACACCGCAGATCGGCACCGACGCGGCGAACACCCGGGGGTAGGTCGTGGTCATCTTCAGGCTCATGTAGCCGCCGTTGCTGCAACCGGCCACGTAGATCCGGTCGCGGTCAATGTCGTGGCGGCGCGCGAGGTCATTGACGATCTCGAGGATGAGCGGCGCGAAGCGGGGGCCGTCTTCGAGCCAGAACGACGTGCTCTGCGGCGCCACCACGTAGGCGCCGTGGAAGATCCGCTGGGCTTCGGCCGTGGCGAAGCCCAGCGCACCGCGGTTGGCGCGCAACGTGGTCTCGTTGTCGTAGTAGTTGTCGGGCAACGAGGCGCCCTCTCCCCCGCCGTGCAGCCAGATGACCAGCGGGCGCTTGCCGCCGCGGTGGTCGGGTGAGAACAGCCGGTATTTCATGCCCGAGCCGGAGGTGTGGTAGCTGAACGCGTCGACCTCGGGGTTGACCAGCCGGCCCTGGGTGAAGCGCTCGATGGTCAGCGGGCGGCCGTGCACGACCAGCGGTGCGTTCTGGGTGATCGTGTAGACCAGATCGAGCTGGACATTGCGGCCCCGGCTCAGGATGTAGCCGAGCGTGCCGCCGCCGACCTGACCCTCGGCGAAGCTCAGATCGAGCACGATGTCGCCGCGCCGGTCGAGCCGGACTGCGGTCACCGGGCGGTCGAGGTCATATTCGCTGAAGATCTGGTCGCCGGCGGCGATCGGGATCGGGCTGGTGGCCTTCGCGTGCACGCTGAAGGTGCCGGGCGTCAGGCTGGCCGGGTCGATCCGGCCGAGCCGCCCGGTGTCGAGGGTGACCGAGGTGACCTGCTCACCGCCGTCGAGCACGGTCGCGTTGAGGGTGAATCCGACGCGGGTGCGCGAGCCGGCCTGCGCGACGCCCGGCACCGCCAGCCCGGCGACGGCACCCGCGCCAGCGGTCAGGATGGTGCGGCGATTGATCGGCGTACCCATGCGTTGCCCCCTCGTTTCGACGTTCGTCGTAACGAAGTTGGTCTATCACAGGTGTGCCGCCGGGTCGAGGGAGGCGGGCATCCCGAACGCCGCGACGTGTGCCGCCCCGACGAAGGCGTTGATCTCCGCGATGCGCCCGTCGACGATCCGCAAAAACGTCGACCACCAGGCCCTCGTAGCGCGCGCCGCCGGGCTCGCGCAGGTAGTTGACCTGGGCGGGCCGGCCATTGGCGCGGGCCGGGAACGTGCGCCAATCCAGCGGCCGGGCGAGGAACGCGGTCACCGCGTCGATGCCCACGACCGGCGGGTCGGGCGGCATGGTGATCCGCACGTCGTCGGCGAGCAGGATGCGGATCGACTCGGCGTCGGACGCGTCCGCGTAGCGGCGCAGGATCGCCTCGTCTTCGGCGGTCAGCTCCGGGCGACGCCAGTCTCGAGGATCGGCGGGCGCGTGCAGCCGCACGGTGTGACGGGCGCGCTGGATCAGGCTGTTGGCGGCGGGGACGGCCACGCCGAGGGCGTCGGCGACCTCCGCGGGCGTCCAGCCGCTGATGTCGCGCAACACGAACGCGGCCCGCTGCCGCGGCGGCAGATGCATCAGGGCGGCGATCAGCGCGAGCTCGACCAACTCGCCGGCCGCGACGCCCGAGGCGACGTCGGGGTAGGGCCCGATTCTGGTGCTCCACTCGAGGATGTCGCCCACCGGTGCCGTGCGCCGCTCGGCGGCCTTGCGGCTGTCGAGGAAGACGTTGGTGGCGATCCGGTAGAGCCAGGTGCGCACCGAGGCGCGCCCCTCGAACCGGTCGCGGGCCCGCCACGCGCGCAGGAAGGTCTCCTGCGTCAACTCGTCGGCGTCGGCCACGTTGCCGGCGAGCCGGTAGCAGTGCGCGCGCAACTCCTGCCGATGGTCGTCGAAGGCCGCCGCGAGCCAGGTCACCGCGACAGGCTACCGATGACATCTGACAGGTTGCCTCGTCGGTAACGGAAACGACCGCAATACCGAGGAGGAACCAATGACACCGCAGGTTGTCGACCGCGCGACCTGGTTGCAGGAACGGGCCGCCCTGCTGGTCCGGGAGAAGGCGCACACCCGCGCGGGCGACGCGATCGCCGCCGCGCGGCGCAGGCTGCCGATGGTCGAGGTGGACCCGACCGTCGAACTGATCGGCGCGAACGGCCCGACCCCGTTGCACGACATCTTCGAGGGCCGCGACCAGCTTCTGGTCTGCAAGCACATGTGGCACCGCGGCCAGGGTTTCGCCGGCCAGTGCCGGGGCTGCACCGCGACGGTGTGGAACTTCCAGGACGCCACCTACCTCGAGGGCCGGGGCGTGACGTTCGCCGTCTGGTGCCAGGGGCCCTATGCCGAGTTCGCGCCCTACCGGGAGTTCATGGGCTATCGCGTGCCCTGGTATTCCGTCGACGGCATCGACGTGCCGGGCATCTCCGACGGCTGGATCACGACCTACCTGCGGGTCGGGGACCGGATCTTCCAGACGTACGAGACCGATGGGCGCGGTTGTGAGGTGATGATGCCCGCGCTCCAGTTGCTCGACCTGACCGTCTACGGCCGGCAGGAGGAATGGGAGGACTCGCCCGAAGGGTGGCCGCAGGACGAGACCCAGAGCTGGTTCGTCCGGGACGGGCGGCCGATCCCCCAGTGGACCCGGCTAATGTCCGGTTCGGCTGAGGTCGGCGCCGATTGCGGCTAGACCGGTAAGTATGAAGATCGCACCCCCGCCGGACACGCTGCCCCGGGCCATCCAGGCCCGGGGCGTTCGGCACAACACCCTTCGCGACCTCGATGTCGACGTCCCGCTCTGGCGTACCGTCGTGATCGCCGGGGTGTCCGGTTCGGGCAAGACGTCGCTCGCCATGGGCACGCTCTACGCCGAGGGCCTGCACCGGTTCCTGGAGGGCCTGAGCACCTACAGCCGGCGCCGGCTCACCCAGGCCGAGCGGCCGGATGTCGACCGCATCGACCACCTGCCGCCGGCGCTCGCGTTGCGGCAACGGCCGCCGGTGCCCGGGCCGCGCAGCACGGTCGGCACGATGAGCGAGGTGCTCAACGTGTTGCGGCTGATCATGTCGAGGCTCGGCACCCACCGCTGCCCCAACGGCCACGACGTCAAGCCGTCGATCGCCACGCAGGCGATGGAGATCCAGTGCCCGGTGTGCGGTGCGACGTTCGCACCGCCGAGCGCCGAGTCGTTCGCGTTCAACTCGATCGGCGCATGCCCGGGCTGCAACGGCATCGGGACAAGGTTCGACGTCGACACCGACTCGCTGGTCCCGGACCCCGACAAGACGATCGGCGACGGTGCCGTCCTGCCCTGGAACGTGGGCGGGCGCCGGCTCAGCATGTATGCCGCCGGCGAGCTCGGTGTCCGGCTGGACGTGCCCTACCGGAAGCTGACCCGAAAGGAGAAAGACTTCGTGCTGCACGGCAAGCCGGTCAAGCAGCCCGTCGTCGTCTCCGGGCGCAACGGGCGGCAGGTGCAGCTCAACGTCACCTACGACAACGCGATCACCGCGGCCGAGAAGTCGGAGAACAGCAAATATCTCATCTCGCACACCTGCCCCGTCTGCCACGGCACGCGGCTGCGCCCGGAGGCGCTGACCTCGCGGCTCAACGGCCGCAACCTGGCCCAGATCAGCGCGCTCGACCTCGACCACCTGGTCGCCTTCGCCAACGAACTGCCGCCGCTGATGCCGCCGGAGCTGAGCCGGATGACGACCGGGCTGCTCGGTGAGCTGACCGGCGCGATCGGCCCGCTGCTCGACCTCGGGCTGGGCTATCTGGGCCTGGACCGGGCGGGCGCCACCCTGTCGACCGGCGAACGGCAACGGATCGAACTGACCTCGACCGTACGCGCGAACACCACGGGCATGCTCTACGTGCTGGACGAGCCGTCGGTCGGCCTGCATCCGAGCAATGTGGAGGGTCTGCGCAAGACGATCGCCGCGTTGGCCGGGAACGGCAACACCGTCGTGATCGTGGAGCACGACCTCGACCTGATCCGCTCGGCCGACTGGGTGATCGAGTTGGGTCCGGGCGCGGGCCGGCTGGGCGGCCAGATCGTCGCGGAAGGCGCGCCCGACCAGCTCCAGAAGAACCGCAAGTCGATCATCGGGCCGTTCCTCGACGGCAGGCTGGCGGTCGACCGCCCGCCCCGCCCGCTGCCCCGCGAGCGCGCCACCATCGCCGTGCGGCGGCTCTACAACCTGCGCAACGTCACGGTCGGCTTCCCGATCAACCGGCTGACCGCGCTGGCCGGGCCGTCGGGCGCCGGCAAGACCGCGCTCGTGCTGGACAGCCTGATCCCGGCCGCCCGCGCGGTCCTGGCCGGGCAGGAGTTGCCGGCGCACGTGAAGTCGTTGACGCTCGGCTCCATCCGGCAGGTCGTCGAGATCGACGCGACCCCGATCGGGCTCAACGCGCGGTCGACGCCGAGCACCTACTCGGGCGCGTTCGACGCCATCCGGGCGTATTTCGGCGCCGCGTCGGGTCGTTCGCCCGGGCACTTCTCGTTCAACACCAAGGAAGGCCAGTGCCCCACCTGCCGCGGGATCGGCTCCATCGACCTGGACGTGCAGTATCTGCCCGACATCAACGTCGAATGCCCGACCTGTCACGGAGCGAGATTCAACGACGAGACACTCGGGGTACGGGTCGACGGGCTCACGATCGCCGACGTGCTCGGGCTGACCGTGCGGGAGGCGGTGGACCGCTACGCGGCGGTGCCCACCATCGTCCGGCCGTTGCGGCCCATGGTCGACGTCGGGCTGGGCTATCTGCGCCTGGGCGAGCCGACGCCGTCACTGTCGGGTGGTGAGTCGCAGCGGCTGCGGATCGCGGCGCGGTTGCGCAACAGCCAACGCAACGTCCTCTATGTACTCGACGAGCCGTCGACGGGGCTGCACCCGGTGGACATCCGTACCCTCGTCGGTGTCTTCGACCGGCTCCTGTCCGACGGGGCGACGATCATCGTGATCGACCACGACCTCGACGTGCTCGCCGCCGGGGACCACGTGTTCGACATGGGGCCAGGCGGCGGACCGGACGGCGGCCGCATCGTCGCCCGCGGCACGCCGGCCGAGGTCGCGGCCGACCCGCACAGCGTCACCGGCCCGTGGTTGGCGGCCCATTTGGGTGGTTTGTCGTAAAGTAGGCAAATGAGACTCCGGGTCCTGCCGGTAGTGCTGGCTGCCGCCCTCGTGGCCACCACCGCCTGGGTCGCGCCGGCCCAGGCTGCCGCACCGACCGCTCGATGTGTCGCGAGCGGGCCGGCGCGCGGCACGGCGGCGCAGATCGTCGGCATCGCCGAATCGGTGCGCCGGGACCTCGGCCTGCGCGCGGCCATCGTCCGGGTGACGGTCGGCGGCCGGGAGGTCGTGACGGCCGCCATCGGCGACTCGATGACCGGGATCCCCGCGACCACGGACATGCGCTTCCGGACCGGGTCGGTCGGCATCGCCTACCTCAACATCCTGTTGCTGCAACTGGTCGACAAGGGCGTCGTGTCGTTGGACCAGCCGATCGCGCGCTGGTTTCCGAACCTGCCCCGGTCAACCAAGGTCACGCTGCGCATGCTGGGCAGCAACACGTCGGGATATCCAGACTTCGAGAGCTACCGGCCGTTCGTCCAGCGGCTCTACGCCGACCCGTTCCAGAACTGGACCGAGCAGGAGGTGATCGACCTCGCCCTGGCCCGGAACCTCTGGTATGAGCCCGGCACGAACTGGAGCTACTCGCACGCCAACTTCGTCATCCTCGGCCGGATTCTCGAGCGGATCACCCGTACCCCGTCGAAGCAGTTGCTGACCCGCGACGTGCTCAACCCGCTGCGCCTCTCCGCGACCGTCATCAACGCCACCGCGGCCATCCCGGATCCGGTCCTGCACGGCTACACCATCGAGCGCGGCGTGTTCGAGGACTCGACCTACTGGAACCCGTCGTGGACCACCGCGCACGGCGCCATCCTGACCCAGAACATCTGCGATCTGGCGACCTCAGCCCGGGCCGTCGGCGCGGGCCGGCTGATCTCGGCCAGGTCGTTGCGCACCCAGATCAATCCGGGCACGGTCGGCCTCGGCGGCCCGACGAAGACCTGCCCGGCGACGATCTGCGTCAAGCAGACCGTCGAGCACCACTACGGGCTCGGCGTCAGCGTCAAGAACGGCTGGATCCAGCAGACCCCGTCGTTCGCCGGGTACTCCGCCGCGCAGAGCTACCTGCCGGGCAAGGACATCGCCGTCGCCGTCGCCACCAGCCGGGGGCGCACCACCACGGAGACGAACTCCGCCCCGATCATCGCGGAGAAGATCGGCGCACTTGTGAGCAGCCAAACTTGAGCAATTCCAGAAAAGTGGCCTAAGGTCGTGCCATGAGGTCCGACTTCGAGGCGCGCCTGCGGGCCGTCTCGTTGCGGGTCACCCGGCCCCGGCTGGCGGTGCTCGCCGCATTGCGCGAGCACCCCCACGTCGATGCCGAGGCGATGACGACCCTGGTGCGGGCCGGCGATCCCACCGTGTCCCGCCAGACCGTCTATGACGTGCTGCACGCGCTCACCGACGCCGGCCTGGTGCGCCGCATCCAGCCGGCCGGTGCGACCGCCCGCTACGAGTCGCGGGTGGCCGACAACCATCACCACGTCGTGTGCCGCTCCTGCGGTGCGATCGCCGACGTCGACTGTGCCGTCGGGCACGCCCCCTGCCTGACCGCCTCCGACAACCACGGCTTCGTGGTCGACGAGGCGGAGGTCGTGTATTGGGGCAGCTGCCCCGACTGCGCGGCCGACCGTTCCCCCCAGTGATCGGCCAGTTCGGAAGGAACCAGATGAGCGACACCCAGGACAACGCGGCGGCCGGCTGCCCCGTCGCGCACGACTCCGCGACCGCACAGGGCAGCGAGAGCGAAAACCCCGCGATCGACGCGCCGACCCCGAAGACCGGCGGTCGCCCGCACACCAACCGCGACTGGTGGCCCAACCAGCTCGACCTTTCGGTGCTGCACGCCCACTCGCCCAAGGGCAACCCGCTGGGCGATGACTTCAGCTACGCCAAGGAGTTCGCGAAGCTCGACGTCGAGGCCCTCAAGCAGGACATCACCGATGTGCTCACCACGTCGCAGGACTGGTGGCCGGCCGACTTCGGCCACTACGGCGGCCTGATGATCCGGATGAGCTGGCACGCCGCGGGCACCTACCGCATCCAGGACGGTCGCGGCGGTGCCGGCGACGGCGGCCAGCGGTTCGCGCCGCTCAACAGCTGGCCCGACAACGCCAACCTCGACAAGGCCCGCCGGCTGCTGTGGCCGGTCAAGCAGAAATACGGCCAGCAGATCTCCTGGGCCGACCTGCTGGTGCTGGCCGGCAACGTCGCCCTGGAGTCGATGGGCTTCGAGACCTTCGGCTTCGGCTTCGGTCGCGTAGACGTCTGGGAGCCCGAGGAGATCTTCTGGGGTCCCGAGGACACCTGGCTGGGCGAGCGCTACGTCTCCGACACGGAGATGGCCGACAACGTCGGCGCCACCGAGATGGGCCTGATCTACGTCAACCCGGAGGGTCCCCGCGGCAACGCGAACCCGGCCGCGGCGGCCCACTTCATCCGCGAGACCTTCGGCCGGATGGCGATGAACGACGAGGAGACCGTCGCCCTGATCGCCGGTGGCCACACCTTCGGCAAGACCCACGGTGCCGGCCCCGCCGACAACCACGTGGCCGCCGAGCCCGAGGGCGCCCCGCTCGAGGCGCAGGGCCTGGGCTGGCTGAGCAGCTACGCCAGCGGCAAGGGCGCCGACACGATCACCAGTGGCCTCGAGGTCACCTGGACCGACGCGCCGACCCGGTGGAGCAACCGCTTCTTCGAGATCCTCTTCGCGTACGAGTGGGAGCTGACCACCAGCCCCGGCGGCGCGAAGCAGTGGGTCGCGAAGGACGCCGAGGCGATCATCCCGGACGCCTACGACCCGGCGAAGAAGCACCGGCCGACGATGCTGACCACCGACCTGTCGCTGCGCGTCGACCCGGCGTACGAGCGGATCTCCCGGCGTTTCCTGGAGCACCCGGAAGAGTTCGCGCTGGCGTTCGCCAAGGCCTGGTACAAGCTGCTGCACCGCGACATGGGTCCGGTCAGCCGCTTCCTCGGCCCGTGGGTCGCCGAGCCCCAGCTCTGGCAGGACCCGGTGCCGGCCGCCGACAGCACGCTCGTCGGTGACGCCGACGTCGCCACCCTGAAGTCGATGGTCCTGGAGTCGGGCCTCACCACCGCCCAGCTGGTGTCGACCGCCTGGGCGTCGGCCGCGAGCTACCGCTCCACCGACAAGCGCGGCGGCGCCAACGGCGCCCGCCTGCGCCTGGAGCCGCAGCGTGGCTGGGAGGTCAACCAGCCCGAGCAGCTCGCGACGGTCCTGACCACCCTCGAAGGCATCCAGCGCAAGTTCAACGACGCCGGCGGTGCCAAGATCTCGCTCGCCGACCTGATCGTGCTGGCCGGCACCGCGGCCGTCGAGAAGGCGGCCCGCGACGCCGGGGTCGAGGTGACCGTGCCGTTCCGCGCGGGCCGCACCGACGCCAGCCAGGAGCAGACCGACGTCGAGTCGTTCGCGGTCCTGGAGCCGCGGGCCGACGGTTTCCGCAACTACCTGCGGGCCGGCGAGAAGACCCAGCCGGAGGTGCTGCTCGTCGACCGGGCCTACATGCTCAACCTGACCGCGCCCGAGATGACCGTCCTGATCGGCGGCCTGCGCTCCCTGGGCGCCAACGTCGGCGGCAGCCAGCACGGCGTGCTCACCGACCGGCCCGGCCTGCTGACCAACGACTACTTCGCCAACCTGCTGTCACCCGGCACCCGCTGGAAGGCCTCGGAGACCGAGGAGCAGGTGTACGAGATCCGCGACGTCACCACCGACGAGGTCAAGTGGACCGCCACCGCGGTCGACCTGATCTTCGGTTCCAACTCGCAACTGCGGGCACTCGCGGAGGTCTACGCCAGCCAGGACGCGCACGACCGGTTCGTGACCGCGTTCGTCGCGGCCTGGACGAAGGTCATGGAGCTCGACCGGTTCGACCTGGCCTGAGTTCGTCGTTTCGCACGGGCCCGGCCGTTCGGCCGGGCCCGTGCGTGCAGACCAGCGCCGCGGCCAGGAGGCCGGCCGCGAGCGCGGTCAACACCCGCACGCCGGTGGTGTGGAAGAGGAACGCCGCCGGGAGGAACGGGCTGACCGCGATGCCGGGCAGGGCCACCACCGCGGTGACTGTCCAGAAGAGTCCGGGACGCCGGACCACCGATGGCGGGTCACCGTGCCAGCGCCGCACCAGGCGGCCGCGCCCGATGACGATGCCGAGGCCGACGATGGCGATCGCGCCCAGCAGGTAGCCCGGCTGTTCCAGGACCGGAAAGCGTTGCTCGACGGCGTCGAGGACCAGATGGCTGGCCGCTCCGACAAGCGCGGACACAACAGTGACCGGCCACGGGTGCCCGGAGAAACGAAGCGCGCCGTAGTCGTCGAAGGCGAACCGCCCACCCGCTGGAAGATGTGCGGCCACGACGGGCGCGGCGCGGCGGACGAGCAGGCAACCGATCAGGGTGATCGGCAGACACCAGCCGACCAGGCCGACGAGTTGGTGCGAGAACGGCCAGACAGGCAGACCGGAACCGTCGACCAGGTAGGCGAGATCCGGCGACATTGACCCGAGCACGAGCGCCATACCGTCCCACCAGCGCGGCCGCCACAGCTTCAGCGGCAGGATGCCCGCCGGATGCGCGGGAAAGGTCATCGGCACGGCCGCATGCTAGCCAGCCCACGCCACCGCCCGCCGCGTTGTCCAGCGGCGGGCGGCTTGTTGAACGGTTCCGCGTCAGGGGAAGCTGACGACGGTGTGCGGGGTGACGCTGCTCGGCAGCGCGGCCGATCCGGTGTCGTTGATGACGTGGGTGATGGATCCCTTGCCGAGCGAGACCGTGAGCACGTCGTGGAACTTGACGTTGGCGTTCACCGGCACCTCGAACGAGTGGTAGGCGGCGATGCTGGGGTCGGTGGTGAAGACGCAGTAGCTGCCCAGGCCCCAGGCCTCGTGTGAGGTGACGGAGTTGGCCACCTTGTAGGCGGCATAGCCGGTGATGCCGTCGTGCGACCATGCGGCAGCGCTCGGCGGGTCGTAGGGCAGTTCGTTCTGGAAGAAGATCGTCTTGCCGCCGTTGCCGTTCCAGAGCACGTTGTATTTCTCGAAATGCTCGACGAACAGGCCGTACGCGGTGACGTTCTGGCCGTTGACGACCAGCCCGGTGTCGGCCGGGTTGGAGGTCCAGCCGGCGCCGCTGCCGTGGTCGGCACGCCACGACCAGATGTGGTCGATGATCGTGTTGTTGTTGTTGACGACCAGGGCGTTGGTGACCTTGGCGGCACCGGCGCCGCCGACCCGCAGGAAGACGTCGGAGATCAGGTTGGGGGCACCCGAGTGGTTGCCGCTGGCGCCGGCCGGGCCGACCTGGAGCAGCGCGGGCGAGTTGACCGTGCCCGCGTCGAAGAGCAGGCCCGCGATCTTGACGCCGTCGACGTCACCGACCTGCATCGGCAGGGCGCCGTTGTCGGCGACGATCGTCGCGTAGCCGAGCCCCAGCACGACGGTGTTGGCCCGGTTGATGTTGACAGTCGAGTTGAGGTGGTAGACGCCGGGGGTGAAGAGCAGATGCAGGCCCTGTGCCACGGCCTGGTTGAGGGTGGCGGCGGAGACGCCGGGCTTGGCGACGTAGAACTGGTTGATCGACAGCGAACTGCCGGCGGTGTTGCCACTGGTCCAGGTGGCACCGCTGGAGTTGGTCCGCAGCGAGGGCACGAACACCCGGTAGCCGTTGGCGTCGGCGTAGAGGTAGGGCTTCTCCTGGGTCACCGGCGAGGTGGCCAACGTGGTGATCGCCGGGCTCGGGAAGCTCTGTGCCGGTGCACCGCGCACACCCGAGAACACCATGTTCCACAGGGCGCCCTTCCAACTGCCGATGGTGCTGTCGCGGGTGAACCACTGCTGCTGGGAACACGGGCTGATCTGCCCGCTGACCCGGCTGTCGGCGATGTAGCCGCCGGAGGCCCAGCCACAGTTCGGTGACGCGAGCGTCATGCCGCCGTGCACGTCGATCCGGCGGAACGGCGCGGCCTGCGCGACCGCCCAACGGTCCACACCGGACACTGGATAGACGGAGAGGTTTTCGGCCGAACGCCAGAAGTTCTGGGTGGCGTTGCCCTGCATCCAGCCGGCGTCGACGGTGATGTCGCCGTGGATCTGCACGTCCTGCGGGTTCTGGCCGAGGCCGTTGATCGACGTGTAGAAGCCGAGCTGGGCGTTGAGGCCGCTGTAGGAACCGGGCTTGAACAGGAACTGGTAGCGCTCGGTGCCGAACTGGTTCTTCTCCTGCTGGGCGAAGATCTGGTCCAGTTTGGATTGGATGGTCGACGACGACTGGCTCGGGTCGAAGACGATGACGTTGGCACCGAGGTCGCCGCCACCGGGCAGGGTGCCACCGGTCGGTGTGACGGTCGGCGACGGCTCGCCGCTCGGCCCGGCGTAGACGCCGAACTCGAAGAGCGAATAGCCGTAGCCCGTCGCACGCACGGTGCCGAGCATGCGGATGAACCGGCCGGTGCCGCTGAGCGCGATCGTCTGCGTGCCACCGGTGCCGGTCGTGGTCGAGTAGAGCGACCGCCAGCCGGTCTGCCCGTCGGCCGAGACGTCGATGCTGAAGGACTTCGCGTAGGAGTTCTGCCACGCGATGACCACCTGGCAGAGGTCCATGGCGCTGCCCAGATCGACCTGGATCCACTGTGGATCCAGGCCCTGGGCGCTCGCCCAGCGGCTGCTGGCGTTGCCGTCGACGGCCTTGTCCGGCGACAGCCGGCTGGCCTCGACCGACGACGCGGTCGCCGGCCGGTTGAGGGCGACGTTGGTGGTGCCACACGCCGCGGCGGCGCTGGTCGGGTGCATGACGACGACCAGCGCCCAGGCGACCAGGGCGGCGGCGACGGCCGCCACGACGAGGATCGGGCGCCGTCGGCGGTGCGCGCCGGTCCTGTCGAATGAGGGTTGCATCGCAACTCCTTGGGGGGATGGAGGCGTGCGCCATCGCCGCGCTGCGTTTCGGGGCGGTGCAGCGCCGATAGCGGCATTGAGTATTCGGCCCCGAATGCGAATCGGGACCGGCAAGTGAAAGGACAGTATGGCGGCCCGGCTGCACGCCACAATCGCTTGCCATCAATGTTGCCAAATGGATCTAGTGGGTCCACTTTAGATCTCGTAATGCGCTGGCAACGCGTTGGCAAACGATTGCCGGTCCCTTTGCGCCGCTGCTAGCTTCGCCAACCATCCATCGTCATCGTTCGATCCGACCCACCAAGGAGCCGACATGAGACTGCGATCCACCGTGTCCGGAATCGCCGGGGTGCTGCTGGCACTCGCCGGCGGTGTGGCGGTCTCGGGGCCGGCCGCCGCGGCCGACGATCCGCCCCGGACGCCCTACCACGAGATGCACGCCAACTGCGCGGTCAACCACACGCTCAACGACGACCCGATCGTCTTCCCCGGCCTGCCGGGGGCCTCGCACAACCATTCGTTCGTCGGCAACCCCACGGTGAACGCGGCCTCGACACCGCAGTCGCTGGTCGGTGGCACCACGTCGTGCGAGGACACGCTGGACGCCTCCGGCTATTGGTTCCCGACCCTGCTCCAGCGCGGCGTGCCGATACAGCCGGACAAGCCGACCGTCTACTACAAGTCAGACGTGACGGACTATCGCACGGTCAAGCCGTTCCCACCCGGCTTCAAGCTGCTCGTCGGCGACGCCCGGGCCCCGGACGTCGCTCATTTCACGGGCAACTGGCAATGCACGGGCTACAAGGGCAGCGACATCCCACCGTCGTGTCCGGCCGGGTCGAGCCTCCAGGTGCGGCTCACCGCACCGAGTTGCTGGGACGGCGTGCACCTGGACACCGCCGACCACAAGTCGCACATGGCGTGGCCGGTCCGCGGTGTCTGCCCGGCCGACCACCCGGTGCCGCTGCCGATGCTCGAGATCAAGCTGCCCTACCCGTTGCGCAACGGTGACACCAGCGGGCTCGCCTATTCGTCGGGTGGCAGTTTCACGTTCCACTACGACTTCATGAACGGCTGGGATCCGGCCCGCCAGGCCTACCTGGTGACCTATTGCATCAATGGCGGTCGCCAGTGCAACGGATTCGGCCTCGACCCGAAGAAGCCGTAGCCGAGAGAGTCAATGGGCCGGCGACCCCTCAGGATCGCCGGCCGCCCGCTCAGGAGGGGTCGCCGTCGGCTTCGATGTCGATGCTGTCGACCCGGTCCGGGTAGAACGCGACGTGGCCCTTGATCTCCGCGACCGGGGCGTAGGGCTGGCGGTATTCCCAGACCGCGTCGACGGCGCTGTCGCCGCCGACCGGGATGGAGTAGTAGCTCGCGTCGCCCTTGTAGGGGCAGTAGCTCTCCGTGTCGGTGCGCTCCAGGGCCGCCGTGTCGACGTCGCTCAGCGGCACGTATTGCACCGGTGGGTAGGACGCTTCCTGCAGGGTCAGCGCGTTGCGGGTGTCCGCGACCACCTTCCCGGCGACGGTCACGACGACCCGGTTGTGGTTCGACGTGATCGTGATCGGGTGGTTGGGCCCGGGCTGAAGAACGGGCTTGTCCGCCATGACGCCTTCTTCCGTGACGAGTGAAACGTGCTCCAAACCGTTACAAGTCGCTGAGCCCAAGATTATTCCGCTAATCCGTGGGCGCGGGTCCCAACAGCCGGACCTCTTCGATGTCCATCGACGCTTGGAGGTCGCGGAGGACAATGTCGTCGATCTCCCGGTCGTCGCGCATCGCCGTCACGGCCCGGCGCTTGCGGTCCAGCACCTCCAGGCGCACCCGCCGCTCGACCTGGTCCTGCCAGGCCGCCACCCCGTGCTCGGCGCCCTCGGAGCGCAACTGGTCGAGGTGACCCTGGTATTCGTCGCGGATCCGGCCGACCACCTCCTCGGGCGCCCCGAAGCGGGCCGCGATCTCCGGCAACGCGGACAGCGCCGTCTCCGTCGCGCGGGTCCGCGCGTGCCGGGTCTCCTCCTCCCGCGCCTGGTCACCGGTCAGGCCGGCCCACTTGACCACCATCGGCAGCGTCAGGCCCTGGACGAGCACGGTCACCACGATGACCACCGACGTGCAGAAGACGATCAGGTCGCGATCCGTGTAGACCGAGCCGTCGTCCAAGGTGCGGGGCACGGCCAGCGCGGCCGCCAGCGAGACCGCGCCGCGGAAGCCGGCCCAGCCGCTGGCCGTGCGGATCTTCCAGTTCACCCGGCGGGTGCGTTGCACCGGTCGCCGGTCGACGAGCCGGATGACGAACGCCGCCACGTGTGACCACGCCAGCCGGACGAAGATCACGGCACCGGCCGTGAGCAGGGCGAGCGCGATGGCACTGCCGGTCGATCGGCTCTCGATGCCGCGGATGGCATTGGGTATCTGGAGGCCGACCAGCACGAACAGGCTGCCGTTGAGCATGAACGTGCCCAGGTCCCAGAACGAGTAGGCCTCCAGCCGCGACCGCGCCCGGATGACCCGCGGGCCGGCCCAGGACAGCACGAGGCCGGAGACCACGACCGCCACCACCCCGCTGGTGTGGATGACCTCGGCGACCAGGAAGGCGACGAACGGGGTGAGGATGCTCAGGCCGCCCTCGCGCTGCGGGTCGTCGAGGTAGCGGCGGACCAGCACGACGCCGTAGCCGACGACGAGCCCGACCACGACCGCGGCGGCCGACGAGTAGATGAGCTCGCCGACCAGCAGGGCCGGGCCGGGCACGTGGTTGTCGACCAGCGCGCCGACGGCCACCGCGAAGAGGACGAGCGCGGTGCCGTCGTTGATCAGGCTTTCGGCGCGCAGCGTGGTCAGCGTGCGCCGCGGCATCCGCTTGGCCAGGCCGGCCACGGCGGCGGCGTCGGTGGGCGCCAGGACCGCGCCGAGGATCCAGGCCGCCGACGCGGCCACGCCGACCGCCTGGAGCGTGTAGGAGACCGACACCATCGTGACGATGACCAGCACGACCGCCGACAGGATGATCACGCGCAGGTTGGATCGGATCTCGCGCAGGCTGGTGTTGAGGCTCTCCCAGTAAAGGATCGCCGGGAGGAAGAGCAACAACACCACATCGGACGGCAGTTGGACGTGCGACAGCCCGGGAATCAACGCCAACAGCACGCCGAACGTGATGAGCAGCACCGGCGGCGCGACGCTGTAGCGCTGGCCGATCGTGGTGCCCACCAGAACGGTCGCACCGAGCACGACGACGAGCAGCAGTCCCTCCATAGGCGCCATGCTGCCCGACGGCGCCGGTCAACGGGTGCCGCCTCACCCGCGCAGCGATCAGGCGTTCAGATGCGCGATCTGGATGAGGTTGCCGCAGGTGTCGTCGAGCACCGCCGTGGTCACCGGGCCCATTTCGGCCGGCTCCTGGGTGAAGTGCACGCCGAGCCCGCGCAGCCGCTCGTATTCCGCGTGCACGTCGACGACGGCGAAGGAGGTGAACGGGATGCCGTCGGCGACCAGCGCGCTCTTGAACGGTTTGACCGCGGGATGCTCGTCGGGTTCGAGGACGAGTTCGGTGCCGTCCGGATCCTCGGGCGACACGACGGTGATCCAGCTGTGCTCGCCCATGGAGACGTTGGTCTTCTCCTTGAAGCCGAGCACCTCGGTGTAGAAGCGCAGCGCCTTGGTCTGGTCGTCAACCAGCACGCTGGCCAGGTTGATCCGCATGCCGATCACTCCTTCCGCTTGAGCCACCGCTCCACGATCGGGGCGAGCGGCGCGGTGTCGATGAAGTGGAACTTGAAGCGGCCCTCGCGCCTGGTCTCGACCAGGCCCGCGGCCTCGAGAACGTCGAGGTGCTGCGAGATCGCCTGCCGCGACGAGCCCAACCCGTGTTTGCCGGCCAGGCGCGCGCAGATCTCGAAGAGCGTCTGGCCGTCACGGTCGGTGAGCTCGTCGAGGATGGCGCGGCGGGTGGGATCGGCCAGAGCCTTGAAGACGTCACCCACGACGCAACGTTATGCAAGCAGCCACTTGCCTGTCAAGCCACCGCACCCGGGAAGCGGACCGTGCGGGCGGTGCCGTGCATGTCGTGCGGCAGGTCGGCGTAGGCCCACTGGTGTGCCCGGGTGTGCAGGCACGCGGCCTCGACGTCGTCCGATTCGAGCGCCTGGAGCAGCTCGGCGTGCTCGTCGGCCACGTCGCGCAGCCGCGGCTTGGTCACCACCAGCGCGATGGCCGTGCGGGCCTCGATCTGGAGCGCCTCCCAGGCCCGTTCGAGCAGGAAGTTGTTGCCGGCCACGATGACCCGGCGGTGGAAGCGGGTGCTGGCCAGACCCATCGCCCGCACGTCGTCGACGGTCGCGCAGCGATACATGTCCGCCACGTCGGCGCGCATCTCGTCGAACGGCAGCCGGCCGCCGAGCAGCGCGAGCCGGGTCGCGGTCTCCTCCAGAGCGGCGCGGACCACATAGGCCTCGCGGATGGTCTGCTCGACGAACGGCAGCACGTGTCGGCCGCGCCGAGGGCGGCTCTCCACCAGACCGAGACCCTCGAGTTCGCGCAACGCCTCGCGCACCGGTGCCTGGCTGGTGCCGAAGTCGGCGGCGATCTTCGTCTCGATCAGCCGCTCGCCGGCCTTGAGCTCCCCCGACACGATCAGCTCCACCAGGCCGTCGCGGATGCTCTCGCTCAGCGTCGGCTTCGTCTTGTTGACCAGCATAGGTAGACCGTATACGTTGATTATCGATATCGATAAAGGGGGCACGGATGCTGACCGAGGTTCATGTCCCCGACGACGTGTCCACCGCGGTCGGCCTGATCGCCGGGGGCGCCACGGCCATGGGCGGCGGCACGAGCCTGATGCCCTGGCTCAACGACTACGCGTCACCGCCCACCGAGCTGGTCAGCCTGCGCCGCACCGGCCTTTCGGGTGTCCACATCGAGGGCTCGACGGTGACCATCGGCGCGGCCACCACCCTCGCCCAACTCGAGCAGGATCAGGACCTGAATCCGGTCGTACGGTCGATCGCCTCGGTCCCGGTCCGCAATCTCGCGACCGTCGGCGGCAACCTGTTCGCCCGCCAGCCGCACGGCGACCTGGCCGTCGCCCTCGTCGCGCTCGACGCCCGGGTCACGCTCCTCGACGACGCCGGCACCCGCGACCTGCCGGTCGAAGACTTCGTGTCGCACGACCGCCCGTCGGTGCTGGTCACCTCCGTCGCGTTCGAGCGGCCCGCGCCAGGCACCTTCAGATACCTCAAGGCCGCCCGGCGCCGCTTCAACTCCATCTCCGTCGTCACGGTCGCGGCCGCCATCACCGAGGCCGGCGGTCTGGTCACCGGCTCGCGGGTCGCCCTCGGTGGCGTGGGCCCCTGGGTCATCCGCGCGCACGCCGTCGAAGCGGCCCTCACCGGCCGACCGCTGACCGAGGCGACCGTGTCGGCCGCCGCACAGGCGGGGCTCGGCGAGATCGCGCCGGCCGACGACGCCTACGCCTCCGCGTGGTATCGCACCCGCGTCTTCCCCGTCCACCTCCGCCGGGCCCTGCTCGGCCACTGATAGGGAACCCAACGCCATGCCGGTCAGGATCGTGAATCTCAAGGTCAATGGCGTCGACCAGGCGTTCATGGCCAAGCCCGAGACCACCCTGCTGCTCGCACTTCGCGAACAGCTCGGCCTAATGGGAACCAAGCGCGGATGCGCGCAGGGCGCCTGCGGATCGTGCACGGTCCTGCTCGACGGCGCACCCGTGGTGTCGTGCCTGGTGCCGGCGGTCACCATCGACGGCGCCGATATCGCGACGGTCGAGGGACTGGCCGACGGGCCGGTGCTCAGCGATGTGCAGCAGGCGTTCCTCGACGGGTTCGCCACCCAGTGCGGGTTCTGCACCCCGGGAATGATCATGTCGGCGGAGGCCCTCCTCGCCCGCAACCCCGATCCCACCAGCGACGAGGTCAACGAGGCGATCAGCGGCAATGTCTGTCGCTGCACCGGGTATGCGCCGATCGTCAGCGCCATCCTCGACGCGGCACAGCGGCGCCGGCGCCGGACCGGTTCCGAGGAGGCCGCGCTCTGATGGCACGCATCGACAACGAATACTTCAAGGACGAGCGCGAGTCCGGCTTCAAGGTCATCGGCACCCCGGTGCAGCGTTCCGACGCGCTCGGCCACGTCACGGGACGCACCGAGTTCTTCGAGGACCGCAACTTCTCCAACCTGGCCCACCTCAAGATCCACCGCTCGACACGCCACCACGCGCTGATCGACGACGTCGACTACTCCGAGGCGCTGCGGGTGCCGGGCGTGCTGCGGGTGATCACCTACAAAGACGTGCCGGAGAACTGGTACGGCGTGCTCCGGCTGATCGGCATCGGCCCCGACGACGAGCCCGTCCTGGCCGAGGATCGGGTCCTCTACGTCGGCGAGCCGATCGTGGCCGTGGTGGCCACCTCGGAGGCGGCCGCGCTCGAGGGCGCCAGCAAGGTGAAGGTCAGCTACACCGAGTTGCCGGCGGTGCTGGATGTCGAAGAGGCGATGACGCCCGACGCGCCGGTCATCAAGCGGGCCGGCACCAACTACTTCGTCTACGAGGGCCACCACGCCCGCCGGATCCGGTTCGGCGACGTCGACGCGGGCTTCGCCGAGGCCGACCACATCTTCGAGTGGCGCTACAGTTCAGCCCCGATCGAGCACGCGCCGACCGAGACCACCGGCTGCATCGTGGTGCCGCAGGCCGGCGGCCGGCTGCTCATCCACAGCAACACCCAGGCCGCCTTCTTCACCCTCGACAACACCGCGCTGACGCTCAAGCGGCCGTTCACCGACCTCCAGGTCAAGGGCGGCACGGTCGGTGGCGGCTTCGGCGGCAAGGTCGACGTGATGGTCGAGCCGCTGGCCTGCATCGCGGCCACGCTCACCAACCGGCCGGTGAAGTTCGTCTACACGCGCGAGGAGGAGATGCAGGTCTCGTCGCCCCGGGCGGCCGAGCGCATCTACATCAAAGACGGCGTCATGAACGACGGGCGGATCATCGCCCGCAAGATCATGCTCTATGTGGACGCCGGCGCCTACGCCCGGCACTCCCCCTACGGCGCCACGAAGGCGGCCGCGCACATGCCCGGCCCCTACACCATTCCCAATGTCTATGTCGATTGTCACTGCGTCTACACCAACCGCACGCCGTCGAGCGCGATGCGCGGCTTCGGTGTCACCATCGCCGACTTCGCCATCGAGTCGCAGATGGACCAGATCGCGCGGGCGCTCGACATCGACCCGCTCCAGTTCCGGCTGCGCAACGCCTACCGCGACGGCGACATGAAGGCCCACCGCAAGGTCGCCTCGGGCACGGCCCTGATCGAGGTCATCCAGCGGGCCGCGGCCCTGGTCGGGCACGAACTGCCACCGGAATACCAGGCGATGTCGTCGACGACCCCGAGAGGAGCCGGCGCATGACCCTGCGCTACGGCCGTGGCTACGCGTCGGTCAACTACCCCACCGGCATGAACCTCGGCGGCGACCCGTCCCAGGCGCTGATCCACGCGACCACCATGGGCGGCTTCGTCGTCAGTCTGTCCTCGGTGGACCTCGGCCAGGGCCTCAAGACGGTGGTCGCGCAGTGCGCCGCGGAGACGCTGGGCATGCCGATGGAGCAGATCATCATCGACACCGCCGACACCGACACCGGCCCGCACTGCATGGGCACGTTCGCGAGCCGCGGCACGCACCGGGTCGGCAACGCCGTCATCATGGCCGCGCGCGAGGCCCGCGAGGTGATGCTCCAGGTGGCGGCCGACGAACTCGAGGTCGACGCGGGTGACCTGGAGACCGACGGCTCGGGCTACGTCCTGCTCAAGGGCAGCCCCGCCACGAAGATCCACATCTCGGACATCGCGCTGGCGGCCCACTTCAAGCAGGGAAAATCGATAGCCGGGCGGGGCATGTTCCTCAAGGAGCGCAGCTATCCGGTGCCGGAGACCGGCGAGATGGACCCCGACTCGTGCCAGGCCCACGCCTGCACGGTCGCGGAGGTCGAGGTCGACGACGAGACCGGCGTGGTGACCGTGCTGAGCCTGCACAACACCTACGAGATCGGCCGCGCGCTCAACCCCGCGATGGCCACCCAACAGGTCGAGGGCGGCGCCTGGATGGGCGTCTCGCACGCCATCTTCGAGTCGACCGAGCCCTACTACCCGCTGTCGCGGGCGCACGGGCCGGTCGACTTCAGCGAATACCTGATGCCCGGTCCCGCCGAGATCCCGGTGCAGACCAGCGTGATCCTCGAACGTCCCGCGTCCAACGGCCCGTTCGGCGCCAAGGGCATTGGCGAGATGACCGCCAACGCACCGATCCCGGCGATCGCCAACGCCATCTTCGACGCCTGCGGCGTGCGGCTCACTACGATGCCGTTCACGCCGGAGTCGGTCCTACGTGGACTCGACGCGCTCTGATGCTGCTCGACCACGCGGCACTGAGCCAGCAGCTGCGCGACCGCAGGTATTTCGCCGACGAAGGACTGCTGACCGCCATCCGGCTCGCGATCGCGCTCGGCCGGCCGTTGCTGCTCGAAGGCGAGCCCGGTGTCGGCAAGACGCAGATCTCGCACGTGCTGGCCGACGCGCTGGGCCGCGAGCTGATCCGCCTCCAGTGCTATGAGGGCATCGACGTCGCGCAGGTGCTCTACGAGTGGGACTATCCCAAGCAGTTGCTGAGCCTGCGCGCGGCCGAGGTCTCCGGCACCCCCGTCGGCGACCTCTACGACGGCGAGTTCCTGTTGGAGCGGCCGTTGCTGCGCGCGCTGCGCAGCCAGGCCGGCGCCGTGCTGCTGATCGACGAGATCGACCGGGCCGACAGCGAGTTCGAGGCGTTCCTGCTCGAGTTCCTCGACGGCTTCCAGATCACCATCCCCGAGCTCAGCACCGTCACCGCCGCCGTGCCACCCGTGGTCGTGCTCACCTCCAACCGCACGCGGGAACTGCACGACGCCCTCAAGCGCCGCTGCCTCTACCACTGGATCCCGTTCCCCGAGCCCGAACGCGAGCGGGCGATCGTCGAGGCGCAGACCCCGGGTCTCAGTGCGCTCGCCGCCGCGCAGCTCGTGCGTTCGGTCAACGTCATCCGGTCGCTGAGCCCGCTGAAGCGGCCCGGCATCGCCGAGGCCATCGCCTGGGCGCAGGGCTCGCTCGCGCTGGCCGACGAGGGCGCCGACTGGACCGAGGCCCTGCGCGCGTCGCTCGGGTTGGTGCTGAAGAACGCCGACGACGGCGCCCTGGTCGCCGCGCACGCAGTCGAGGTCTTCGCCGATGACGAGCGTTGAGGACCATCTCTTCCAGTTCCTGCGCGGGTTGCACCTCGAAGGCGTGCGGGTGCCGGCCAACAAGCAGGGTGAGTTCTTCGCCGGCATCCAGACCCTCGCGCCGTCGACCACCGGGCAGCTCTACTGGGTCGGCGCCGCGACGCTGGTGACCTCGGAACCCGACCTGCGGGCCTACGACGAGGTATTCCGGCGGTTCTTCGGGTCGCCCGCGACGCTTGTCGTCGACGAGCCTTCTGCTGAGGAAAGCGAAACCGAAACGGCCGCCTCGGAGGGCGAGGGCGCGGGCGACGCTCTTGTCGTCGGCCCGCCCGGCGGCTCCGGGCTCGCGGCGGCGCACGCGAGCCAGGACGCGGTCCGGCGCTTCGCCGCCACGACCCCGCGCGCGCACGAACTCATCCGGCAGCTCTGTCGCGAGTTGCCCGCGGCGGTGCCGACGACCCGCTCGCGCCGGCACCGCTCCGGTGGGCGCCGGCAACGCGTGGACCTGCGGGCGATCTACCTCGACTCCCGGCGCACGCACGGCGAGATCATGCGACTGCACTGGCGCCACCGGCCGACGCGCGAACGACGCGTGCTGCTGCTCGTCGACGTGTCCGGTTCGATGAAGCAATACAGCCCGGACTACCTGCGATTCGCGTACGCCGTCGTCGCGACCTGCCCGCAGGCCGAGGTCTTCACCTTCGGCACCCGGCTGACCCGGGTCACCGCCACCCTGCGCGTCCCCGACGTGGACGCCGCCCTCGCCGCGCTGGCCCAGGTGGTGCTCGACGCCGACGGCGGCACCCTGATCGGGCCGAGCCTGCACGCGTTCCTCGACCAGTTCGCATCGATGGCCCGCGGCGCCCTGGTGCTGGTGCTCTCCGACGGGCTCGAACGCGGCGACTGCACGGCGATGGTCGCCGCGGTCCGCCGGCTGTCCCTGCTGGCACACCAGCTCACCTGGTGGTCGCCGCTGGCCTGCGACCCCGACTACCGGCCGCTGACCCGCGGGATGGCGGCGGTGCGCGCCGACCTCGACGCGCTGACCGGGGTCGACGACCTCGCCACGGCGCTGGCGGCGGTGCGCGCACGCTTCGCCCGTACTCCTGGAAAGGGTGTCCATGTCTGAGATCGTCGACGCGCATCATCACGTCTGGCGCCAGGCCGACATGCCGTGGCTGTCGGGCCCGATGGTGCCGCGCATCTTCGGCCCCTACGAGCCCATCCGGCGCGACTACCTGATCGAGGAATACCAGCGCGACGCGGCCGCGGCCGGCATCGGCGCATCGGTTTATGTGCAACCGAACTGGCCGATGGACCGGGTCGTCGACGAGGTGCGCTGGATCGCCGAGTTGCACGAGCGGACCGGCTGGCCGATGGCCATGGTGGGCTGCGCCGACCTGTTCGCACCGGACGCCGTCGAGGTGATGCGCGCCCAGCAGGCGATCAGCCCGCTGGTGGTGGGCACCCGGCTGCAACTGCACTGGCACGAGCGGCCGGAGTTCCGCTTCGCGTCCGGTCCCGACCGGATGAAGGACCCGGTCTTCCGCGCCAACATCGGCGCCCTGAGCGACCTCGGCTGGCTCTTCGAACTCCAGGTCTTCGCGCCGCAGATGCACGACGCCGCGGCCCTGGTCGCGGAGCACCCTTCGGTGACGTTCGTGCTCGTGCACGCGGGCATGCTGACCGACCACACCGACCCGGCCGTGGTCGCCGAGTGGCGTGCGGGCATGCGGGAGCTGGCGGCGCTACCCAACGTCGTGGTCAAGCTGACCGGCCAGGGCACCTTCGTCCACCGGGTCGACGACGAGCTGATCCGGTTCGTCGCCGACGAGGTGCTCGACGGGTTCGGCTCGACCCGGGCGATGTTCGGCACGAACCTCCCGGTCGAGACGCTGTGGACGACCGCGGCCGACCTCACTGCCGCGTGGCGCCGCGCGCTGAGCCACCGCACCGACGACGAACAAGCCGATGTCTTCTCCCGTACGGCCCGCCGGGTCTACGGCCTCGGTCCCTCCTGAAAGGACACACCCACCCATGGCCCACTTCATCCTCACCTACGGCTACAACGACACCCCGCTGCGCGCCGAGAAGCGCCCCGATCACCTGGAGCACCTGGCGAAGCTGAAGGCCGACGGCGCCCTCGTGCTGGCCGGTCCCCTGGCCGACCTGAGCGGTGGCATCATCGTGCTGGCCGCCGACGACCTCGCTGCGGCGCAGGCGCTGGTCGCGCAGGACCCCTACACCCAGCTCGACGTCACCAAGGACCGGGAGCTGAAGGAATGGAAGATCACGGTCGGCCTGCCGGACTGATCCAGGTCAGCGAATACGACCCGGCCTGGCCGGAGCTGGCGCGGCGCGCGATCGACGAGGTGTCGGCCGCGCTGCCGGGCCGGCTATCACCTGCACGTGGTGACCGCGGCCCCGTGGGACACCCGCAACCAGCGGCTCCTCCGCGACCTGCGGGAGCACCCCGCTGACCGCGACGCCTACGCCCGGCTCAAGCGTTCGCTGGCGGCCGCTGGCGACGACGGTGACGCGTACACCAGGGCCAAGACCGCCCTGATCAAACGTCTCGTCGACGCGGCCCGCACCGCGCGCGGGCTGCCGCTGGTCAAGGTGTGGGAGGAGTGACGTCGGCCAGGAAGTCGGTGAGGCAGGCGTGCACCGCCTGCTGCTGGCTCGTCAACCAGGCCGACAACTCGTCATCCCGCGCCCGGCCCCCGCGGATGTGCCGCAGGATCAGTTGGCGCACCCCTTCGTCGGCGAAGTAGGCGGTGTGGATCAGCCCGACCGGTGGCAATCCGAACCCGTCGCTCGGCAGTCCTTCCAGCGCCGCGACCATCAGGAGTTCGCGGGCCTTCGGACCGAGGGTCGCGTTGTCGGCGGCGACGATCCGATCCAGCGCGGCGATGCTGGCTTCGGGAAGGCCCGGGTGCGCCCGCGCGCCGGCGAGCGGTAGCGGCCACGGCGACACGTAGGCCGCGACCGCGCGCGGAAGGTCGGCGCCCTGCGCGGCGCGGGTCAGGGTCCGGGCGACGATGCGGCGCCACACTGGCTCGAGCCGGTGGTTGGCCCATGCGATCGCGGGCCCGGTCAGGCGCATCGGTTTGACCAGCGGCAGTTCCGGCAGCAGGTGGGTGGCGCCGGCCGGCGCCGGGAGCGTCAACCTCGGCAGCGGGAACGGCACCGGACGAGGCGGGGCCGGCTGTTGGCCGGGCAGGTGCAGCCGCTCGTACGCGACCGCGGGTGCCGCCGACGCCGACAGCGCGTTGATCGCTTCGTCGGCCGGCGACCACAGCCCGAGCCAGCGCCCGGCGAACCGTCGGGCCGCGCTGAGCGCGGCGCGCTCCCGGACCAGCAGTGAGGTCGCGAAGCGGCGCCGCCCCGTCAGCCAGAACGCGACGAGCCACCAGACGACGAACAGCGGGGCGAGCACGTTGGCGACGCTGTGGCCGTAGACGGCCCGCAGCCAGCCGGCGTCGGCGAAGCTCGCGATGATCACCGCGGCGACGAAGTAGACGGGCAGCGTCAACGTGGCGGTCAGGAGTAGCTCGACCAGCGCTTGCCGGATCGACGGTCGGCCGGCGACGGGTTGACGCCCCGCCGGCAGGAAGTGCAGGAAAGGTGTTCCCACGGTCGTCCAGCTACGCAAGCCGCTGAGCTGGATTCCCGCGTGGACAGCGGCGTACTCCCGGCTCCGTGGGATGTGCCGGGTCTTGTGTTTGACGAACCACGGCGCGTGCTCGTCGGGCCGTTCGGGGACGATCGGCTCCTCGCCCAGCCGGATCGTCGGGTCGTTGAGCGCCCGCCGCAGTTCGGCGTAGAGCACCTGCTCGCCGCGGGTGACTTCGGCACTGACCAGTGCCTCCCAGATCACCGAGCCGCCGTGGCTGTGCCCGACCAGGTGGTAGCCGTGGCCTTGCCGCTCGAGTTCGAGCAGGAAAGCGAGCAGGCGGTTTCCGGCGCGCAGCCGGCCGACCTGGCTGTTGAGGCCGTCCCACCGGAAGAGCCGGATCGACTCGTCGAGCAGCGCGACGTCTGGCGGCAGGTAGGCCCGGAGCCACTCCCAAGTGTCGCTCCCACGCTGCCACCAGGCGTCGCCGGCCTCGTCAGCGCTGGTCGCGTAGGTGCCGTGGACGAGGATGACGAGATCGGCCATGCCCTGTTTCTAGTGCAGCCGGCCGGCGAGCGTCATGAGTAGGAGCGCTCAGCTTCAGCCCAACAGTCGCGGCCGCTTCCACTCCTCGCCCTTGATGTGGTGGTCGAGGAACGCCAGCACGGTGGCGTACCAAACCTTCGCGTTTCCGGGTTTGAGGATCCAGTGGTTCTCGTCCGGGAAATAGAGGAACTTGTGCGGGGTCGTGCCGTCGTCGGCCGTCGACCGCGACAGCAGGTCCCACCACAGGCGCAGGGCCTCGCCGATCGGCACCCGGTAGTCCTTGTCGCCGTGGATCACCAGCATCGGCGTCGTGATGGCGTCGGCGGCGTGATGCGGCGAGTTGGCCTCCAGGTTCTTGCCGGTGAACTCGCGGGCCCAGTAGAACGCCATGTCGGTCGTGGTCAGCATCTGGTCGAGCGCCCACAGTGAGGCGTGCGTGACGATCGCGGCGAAGCGGTCGGTGTGGCCGGCGATCCAGTTGGCCATGTAGCCGCCGAACGAGCCACCCATCGCGGCGGTACGCGTCGCGTCGATGTCGTCGCGGGCCTCGACGGCGTCGGTCAGCGTCATCAGGTCGGTGTAGGGAGCGTCGCACCAGGCTCCCCAGCCGCGCTTGATGAACTCGTAGCCGTAGCCGCTGGACAGTGCCGGGTCGGGCAGCAGCACCGCGTAGCCGTTGGCCACCGCGATCCACGGGTTCCAGCGCCAGGTCCAGGCGTTCCACGAACTGACCGGGCCGCCGTGGATCCAGAGCAGCAGCGGGGCGGGTTGATCCTGGTCCGTCGGCAGTGCGAGCCAGGCGCGCAGTTCGGTGCCGTCGGCCGCTGTCGTAGTGACCTCCTCCAGGCGGCCGGGCAGGCTGAGGGCTTCGGCCGGGCCTTTCAGGGGTTCGGGCGTGGGGCTGTCCAGTGCCAGCCGGATCGGGGCCGGCGCGCTGTCGATGGCGCTGCGCAGCGCGTAGACCCAGCGTCCGTCCGGGGACACCCGGATGTCGGTGTAGGCGCCGTTGTCATCGGTCAGCCGGGTGACGTCGCCGGTCGTGGTGTCGACCCGCCACAGGGGTGAGCGGCCCTGGTCGTCGGCCGCCACGATCAGCGCGCGGCCGTCGGGCGTCCACCGGGCGCCGTCGGGGCGGCGGTCCCAGTTGGCGGTCAGCGGCTGGATCGGGCCGCCGGCCAGCGAGACCAGGGCCAGCCAGGTGTCGCCCGGGTCGTCGAGCGAGGAGCGGCGGCTGGCGACGATCGCCACGCGGGTGCCGTCTGGGGAGATCCGCGGCGAGTGGTAGTCGTGGTCGGTGTCGTCGGCGAGCACCCGACGCTCGCCGGTCGCCACGTCGATCGCGGCCACGACGGCCCGCGTCGAACCGTTGCGCTCGGGCACCGCCCAACTGGTGACCACGGTGCGGCCGTCGGTGGCGAGATCCCAGTCGGGGTCGCCGTCGAGGGCGCGGCCGGCGTGGCCGGTGAGGTCGCGCAACTCGAGATCGTCGTCGCCGGCCACGTTGGCGGTCAGCAGGCGGGGGCGGTCGGGGCCGAGGTCGTGGTCCCAGAAGCGGATCGGGTATTCCTCGTGCAGGATCGCCGCGGTCCCGGTGTCCTTGCGCTGCTTGCGGGCATCTTTGTCGGCGGCCGGGTCGGCCGATGCCGGCAACAGCATCGAACCGGCCACGAGCGTCCCGGTCTCGCTGACCACCACGCCGCGCACGCCGCCGGGCGGGTTGGCGATCACCCGGGCGTCGCCGCCGCCGGCCGGTTGCAGCCAGAGCGCGGCCCGTGGCTCCTCGTCGTCGTCGCCGTCCGGGTCCGGCCGGGCCGAGGTGAACAACAGGTCGCCGGCGGGTGTGAAGGCGGCGGCCGACTCACCCTTGCCGCTGCGGGTCAGCCGGCGCGCGGGCCGCTCCCCTTCGGGGTCGACCTCCCACAAGGCCGTGCTGTAGCGGGTGTTCTTGCGATCCGGTGTCGCCACGGCGACGACGAGCCGGCGCCCGTCGGGCGAAAGCCACAAACCACCCAACCTGGGCAGCCGGACGTACGCGTCGAGGTCGGCGAAGGGGTTTGTGGTTCGGTCCATCAGGCCTTTCTATCACGGGTCTTGACAGCGGGGATCGAGGCTGACACTGTCCACAGTCGACCGCAGTCCCCGCATTGAAGGGGAATCCGTGCCGTTTCGATCCGTGCCCGCCGAGCGTGCTCTCGCCACCGCGTCGGCCGAAATCGACCGGCTCGGCCTGGTGCCGCACGCGGAGGTCTTCGACACCACGATGCGGGTCACGCTGTCGCGCGGGAGCCAGCCGGTCGCGGTCGGTGCCGGCAAGGGCGCGGGTGCGCAAGGTGCGGCGAGCGCCCACTTCGAGGCGCTCGAGCGTTATCTGATGTCGGCCCGGGACAACCGGCGGTGGGCCGCTTTCGAGGTGCTGGCGTCTTCCACGGTGGCGGAGCAACCCGCACTGGCCGCCGATCGGGTCGTGCAGCGGTGGGCGGCGGAGTTTCCTTCCGCGATGGCGGCGTGCGCCTCCTACGGCGGCGTTCGTTATCCCACGTTCCTCGCCGACCCGCGCTACTACCGGTGGCCGGCACCCGGTGATGACGTGCGGCCCTACCGGAGCCTGCTGCGCTACTCGTCGAGCCTGGGCACCGCGGCGGGCAGCGACCTCGACGAGGCCGTCTACCACGGCTTGTGCGAGCTCATCGAGCATGACGGGCTGGGGCAGGCACTGCTGCGCTGGTATGTGTCCGGCGTACCGGATGTCGACGTCGTGGACCTGCCGGCCGGATTGCGCCCGCTGCACGAGCAGGCCACGCGCGCGGCCGGTTCGCCCGTGCGGCTGCTCGACGTCACGACCGACCTGGACGTCCCGGTCTACCTCGCGGTCAGCGGGGCGGGCGGGTTCGGTGCCGGCGCCTCCATCTGGGCGACGGATGCGGCGGAGCGCGCTCTCGGCGAGCTGATCCAGTCGTGCACGCTGCCGTCGTCGGCCTCGTCGAGTGCGGTCGAACGGCTCGCGGGGTGGCCGGCGTTGCAGCGGTGTGCGGCCATGCCGCTCGACGGGCTGCGGTCACGTTCAGTGCCGTTGCGCGCCGACCCGGCGGGAGACGGGAGCCCGTCATGGGGGCTCGACCAGGTCCGGCAGGCGTTGGCTCGGCGCGGCGTCGGGTTTCACGTGTGCGAGGTCGCGCCGGTTGACTCACTGATCGCCGTGGCCACCACGATCGCGCCGGGCCTGGAGCGCTTCAGCCTGGTGCGGCACGGCGTGCCCGTCATACCCACCGGAAGGGGGTGGCACCTCTGGCCGGCACCGGTCGGCTGAGCAACCGTCCAACGCTTTGAGACGAGGAGAAACATGTTCAAACGCGGCGAAGCCTTCTTCTGCTTCCACCCGGCCGACCAGCCATCTCTGCGCGGCGGTTCCGTCTCGCCGTGCTTCCATCCCGGCGAGGACGCCGGCGTGAACCTCTGCCACCACGCGGCCGAACCCGGCAACGGCGCCGGCTGCTTCCACCCCTCCGACGACGTCAACTGCTGCTACCACCCGGCCGACAACGACCTGGCCGTCGACCTGCACCTCGCCCTCACCGGCATCGACGAGCGGCACCTCGCGACGCTCACACCGTGACCCCAAGCATCGAGACAGCCGGCGTCGAAAGGCGCCGGCTGTTCGACCACGACTTCACCCGCTGGTATCTCGCCCGGTCCATCTCCATCGCCGGCACCGCCGCCAGCGCCGTCGCCCTGCCGCTGCTGGTCTACCGCACGAGCGCGTCCCCGGCGCTGACCGCCGCCGTGGTCGGCCTGGAAGCCCTGCCCTACCTGCTGTTCGGCCTCTTCGCCGGCGCCGCCGCCGACCGGCTGCGGCGCAAACGCATGATGATCGCCGCAGACATCTGCTGCGCCCTGCTGCTCGTCACCGTCCCGGTCGCCGCGGCGTTCGACGCGCTCGCGTCCTGGCACGTGCTGCTCGTGGCGTTCGGCGTCGGCTGCGGCTTCTGCTGGTTCGACGCGGCGGCCTGGGGCGCCTTCGTCCGCGTGGTCGGCCGGTCCCGGGTCACCCGGGCCAACAGCGTCATCTGGACAACCGAGATAGTGCTGGAGATCGCCGCACCGGCTGCCGCCGGACTGCTGGCCGCGCTCGCCGATCCGAGCCTGGTCCTGGCCGCGGACGCCGCCACCTACCTGGCGTCGGCCGTGCTGCTGGCCGGAATCCGGACGCCGCTGGACACCGGCCCGACCGTGGCCCGGAAGCTGACCGCCGAGATCGCCGAAGGGCTCCGCTACCTCTGGCGTACGCCGGTCCTGCGCACCCTCACCGCCGCCGGCTTCGGCCTCAACGTGGGGGTCGGCGGCGTGCTGGGCCTGCTCGTCGTGCACGCCGACCAGGCCTTGGGCCTGAGCTCGGAAGACAAGCGCCTGGGCCTGCTCTACGCCGCCGGAGCGGTCGGCGCGCTGGTCGCCGCCGTCATCCTCCCCCGGGTCAGCCGCTGGGCCGGTCAGGGCCTGGTGTCGCTCGGCGGGCTGGTCCTGTTCGTGGCGGCCGTGGTCGGCCTGGCCGGCACGTCGACGTTCATCCTGGCACTCGGTGTGTGGTGGATCTGGTCGGTGGCCCGGCTCGCGGTGAACGCGAACGGCATCACGGTGCGGCAGTTGCTCACGCCCGACGAGTTGCAGGGCCGGGTCAACACCACCGGACGCATGCTCGCCTGGGGCGGCACCCCGTTCGGCGCTCTGCTCGGCGGTCTGAGTGCCGACGCCTACGGCGTCCGGACCGCCTACCTGCTGCTGGCAGTGCCGGCCGCGCTGAGCATCGTCCTGGTCTATGCCTCACCTGTGCGCGGGCTACGCCTCGCGGTCGACTAGCGCTTGCAGTGCGGGGCGAGGTGGGACAGGGTCCGTTTCCAGGCGGGCACCAGCAGGTCATGCCCGCCTTGC
The DNA here is from genome assembly GCF_003387075.1 of Asanoa ferruginea. Classification (NCBI taxonomy): domain Bacteria; kingdom Bacillati; phylum Actinomycetota; class Actinomycetes; order Micromonosporales; family Micromonosporaceae; genus Asanoa; species Asanoa ferruginea. Next base: position 5,268,492 of record NZ_QUMQ01000001.1, on the reverse strand, counting down.
GGGTATATCTCCAGCCGCGCGTCGGGTAGTCGCCGCTGCCACCAGGTGCCATGCCGGGAGCCGGTCAGCGGGTCCTTGGCGCCGAACAGCAGCAAGGTCTTGGCGGTGATGTCGGACAGTTCGAACCCCAGCGCGGCCTCGTCGTCCGGGATCGGGGTCGCGACCAATGCGAGTCGATCCACCAGCCCGGGGTGACGAGCGGCGAACGCCAACGCATCCAGCCCGGCGACCGACCAGCCGACGACGCCAAACGGCCCAGGTTGATCCACCTCGGTGCCGTCGTCACCGACGAGCGTTATCCCGCGCGCCCAGGTCAGCTCCGGATCAGGATCGACCTCCGAACCGAACAGCACGACCACACGTTCCACGGTGCCAGCCATCAGAAGCCGCATGGGTGCACGCTAGCGGTCAACGGCTCGGCGTGGCTCCCGTCGGGATCGGGGCCATCAGCAGGCCCCACATCGTCCGGTGCATGTTGGCACGGGCGTCGGCGATCGACAGGTGCAGGATGTCGCGCAGCATCGACCACGTCGACCAGGTGCACGCCACCGTCAGGGCATCAGCCAGCGGCTCACGGCCCACGCCGGCCAGCGCCAACTCCGCTGCGAAGGTCTCCTCGACGTGAGCCCGGACCCGGGCGACATTGGCCGCTCGATTGGCACGCAGCGCCGCGGAGAACGGCTCGCGTAGCGCCGACGCCCGGGCCGAGGGCGCCAGCATCTCCAGGGCCTCGGCCCGTTGGGCGCAGAACAACGCGACCCGCTCCGCGAGCGGCAGGTCCGCCGGAACCGGCCGGTGCAGGGCGTCGCGGCGTTCGTTCACCAGTGCGCCGGTGGCCGCGTACAACGATTCCATGTCCTTGAAATTGGTCCATAGTGAACGGACCGAGAGGCCGGCGCGTCCGGCGATGCGTTCGCCGGTCGGGCGCAGGTCGCCCTCGTCGATGAGGGCCAGGTGGGCCGCGACGATCGCGCGCCGGCTGCGTTCGGAACGGGCCACTCGGCCGTCCATGCCGACCTCCGGTCATCCGGGTGGCAGCGCGGTGCCGGGCCGCCGAGGGGCGGCGGCCCGACACCGGGCTGACGGCGGTCAGGCCGTCGGGATGCCGTTCGCCGGCGGCGGGGCTGCCGCCTCCGTGTATTCGGTGACCGGGCCGGCCGCGTCGTCGGTCTGCACGACCGGGCCGAAGGCCGCCTGCACACCGGCGGTGACCTTGCCCATCTGCATGCCGCCGATGCCGGAGTGGTCGGTCTTCGAGTAGCGGTAGGGGCCGACCGCCGCGTTCTTGAAGCCGCCCGACTCGACCGCCGCGATCAGGCTCTCGCGGGTCAGGTCCTTGCCGGCCTTGAGCAGGGACTGCACGGTCAGGTAGGCGACGTTCATGCCGAAGACGACGTTGCCGTCGAAGGGTGCGTTGCCGTTGTATTCCTTGTTGACCTTCTGGAAGAGCTGGATCCACGGGTTGGCGGCGTCGGTCGAGACGGGCAGGTAGCCGGGGGCGATCAGGCCCTCGAGCAGGACCTTGCCGTCGCCGAGCAGGCCGGCGAGCGTGGTGTAGTCGGCGCCGACGCTGGACGGGATCCACTGTGGCCGGAAGCCGCCGAGCTTGGCCGCGGTGCCGAGGGACAGCGCGGTGAAGGCGGGGATCGTCGCGGAGATGACGACCTGGCAGCCGGCCGCCTTGAAGGCCTGGATCTGGGGCGTGATGTTGGTGTTGCTGGTGACGTATTTCTGCTTCGACTTGACGCCGTCGGCGCCGAGCACCTGCTCCACACCGGCCAGGCTGTCGCGGCCGAAGTCGTCGTCCTGGCCCATGTGGCAGACGACCTTGCCGGGGAAGTTCTTCTTGACGTAGTCGGCGATGATCTTGCCCTCGACCGTGTAGTCGGGCTGGTAGCCGAACGTCGTCGGGTATTTCTCCGGCTGGTTCCAGCTCCGGCTGCCCGACGCGACAAAGAGGTCCGGCACCTTCTGGGTCTTCAGGAAGTCGAGCACACCGGTGTGCGTCGGCGTGCCGAGTCCATTGAGGATCGCGAAGACCTTGTCCTCGAGGACGAGCTTGCGTACGACGGTCTGGGTGTTGGCCGGGTTGTAGCCGTCGTCTTCGATCAGGTATTTGATTTTGCGGCCGTTGACGCCGCCGTTGGCGTTGACGTAGTCGAAGAAGGCCTTGGACGCCGGGGCGATCTTGGAGTAGCCGGCGGCGGCCGGGCCGGTCAGCGGCATGTGCGTGCCGAGCGTGATCTCGGTGTCGGTGACACCCGGCACGGCGGCCGCGGTCCCACCCCCGCCGGTGCTCGGCGCGTCGTCGGAACATGCGGCGCTGGTGGCGATCAGTGCGAGACATGCGGCGACCACTATGCCGCGACGTGCGTTGCGAAGCATGGCTCTCCTGTTCGGATGGTGGACTCGGGATAGGGGTGCGGTGCGAGGCCGTCAGGTCCGGCGCCACCGGCGGCGGACCGTCCGGCCCAAGGCGCGGAAGGCGTCCTGGATGCCGCCGGGCGCGACGAGCATCACGATGATCAGCGTCAGGCCGAAGATGGCCAGCGGGAGGTTGCCTTCCAACTTGTTTGCCAGCCGCGGGCTCAGCTCGAACCCGCGGGTGACCTCGGTGGTGAGATAAGGCAGGAGCACGAGCAGCAGCGCGCCCCACGCGGCGCCGAACAGGCTGCCCAGGCCGCCGAGCACGATGGCCAGCAGCAGGTTGAGCGACAGCGTGAGCCCGAAGACGCTCGGTGACACGCTCTGCGAGATGACGGCCAGCACGCCGCCGCCGAGGCCGGCGCAGCCGGCACTGACCACGAACGCGAGCACCTGGGTGCGGGCGACGTGGATGCCGACCAGCTTGGCCGCCACCTCGTCGTCGCGGACCGCCTTGAAGGCCCGGCCGAACCGGCTGTTGACCAGGTTGGCGACGATCAGCAGCGACAGCATGGCGGCGCCGATCGCGATCCACGCCTGCCACCGCTCCGGCGGGAAGTAGGGACCGAGCCCGGCGGGCGGTGAGTCCACATAGACCGACAAACCCTGGTCGGCGTTGAAGAGGTCGGCGAACCGGGTGGTGAACGCCGGCACGACCAGGGCGACCGCGAGCGTGACGCCGGCCAGGTAGGGCCCGCGGAGCCGGGCGGCGCACACGCCGATCAGCGCGCCGGCCAGCGCCGCGACGAGCACGCCGAGAGCGAGCGAGATGGGCAACCGCCAGGGCCCGAACAGGTCGCGGTCGCTGAACTCGTTTTGCGCCAGGGCCACCGTGTAGGCGCCGCAGGCCATCAGCGCGCCGTGCCCGAGCGAGAGTTGCCCGTTGAGGCCGGTGAGCATCGTCAGGCCGGCGGTCACGCACAGGTAGGCCGCGACGGTCGCGAGTTGGTAGTTGCGGAACGGGTCGATGCCGTAGCTGACGAAGTAGACCACCACCGCGGCGACGGCCACCCAGAGCAGGTGCCGCAACAGCGTCGATCCTTCGCCGGGCCGCAGCGGGCTGGGCACCACGAACCGGCTCATCCGCGACCGGGTGGCCTGGACGGGCACGGTCTTGCGCTCAGCCGGCTTGGTCGTGCTCATACCGTCCTCGCCCGTACGCTCGAGAAGATCCCGCCCGGCCGGAGCAACAGCACCGCGAGCAGCACGACGAGCACCGCGATCGGCGTGAGCGCCGCGCCGAAATAGCCACTGACGTAGGACAGGATCAGGCCGACGATGATCCCGCCGACCACCGCGCCGACCGGGCTGTCGAGGCCGCCCACGATGGCCGCCGCGAACGACGACGCGAACACGATGTCCATCGCATGTGGATGGAGGCCGAGCTCGGTCGGCAGGATCAGCACGCCGGCGACCGCACCGACGGCCGCGGCCAGCGCCCAGCCGAGGGTGAGCATCCGGCCCACGTTGACGCCGAGCAGGCGCGACACCTCGGGCGCGAACGCCGCCGCCCGCATCCGCAGCCCGATGGCCGTGCGGGTGAACAGCAGCGCCAGCAGCACCACCATCGTGGCCACCGAACCCCAGATGAACAGGTCGTATCTGCTCATCAGCGGGATGCCGCCGACCTCGATCGCCGACGTGTCGAACGGCTGGTTGGCCGCGCGGTATTCACCGCCGAAGATCATGCCGACGACGGCCGTCAGGAACAGCACCAGGCCGAGCGCGACGATCACGTCGTTGAGCGGGTTGGCATGGCCGACGAACCGCATCAGGCCGCGCTCCACCAGCGCACCCAGCGCCAGCCCGCCGACCAGCGCGACGATGAAACCGACGAGATAAGAGCCGACGGCATCGGAGATGGTGTACGCCGCATAGGCGGTCACGACGGCCATCGCACCCTGCGCGAAGTTGACCACCCGCGCCGCGCGCCAGATCAGCACCAGCGCGAGTGCGAACGCGGCATAAACGGCTCCCCGCGACAACCCGTCGAAGGTGAGGAAGATGAAGCGGTCCAAACCGCGGCTCCTTTCGCGCAGCGGGGCGGTGCAGGTCAGAAGCCGAGGTAGGCGTGGCGCAAGCGGTCGTCGGCGAGCAGTTGGTCGGCGTCGGCGGACAAGACGATCCGGCCGAGCGACATCACCACCCCCCGGTCGGCGATGGACAGCGCGCCGCGCACGTTCTGCTCGACCAGCAACACGGTCAGCCCGGTGGTGTCGCGGAGCTGCTTGAGCAGCGCCATGATCTGCGCGGTCACCTTGGGTGCGAGGCCGAGCGAGGGCTCGTCGAGCAGCAGCAGGGTGGGCCGGGCGACCAGCGCCCGGCCGAGGGCGAGCATCTGCCGCTCGCCGCCGGAGAGCTGGTGGCCGAGGTGGTTGCGCCGGCGCGCCAGCGGCTCGAACAGCTCGTAGACCTCGGCGGTCGCCTTCTTCGCGTCGGCCTTGTCGCTGCGCCACAGCCCGCCGAGCCGCAGGTTCTCGTCGACGGTCAGCTCGGCGACCACACCGCGCCCTTCGGGCACGTGTGCGATCCCACGGCGGACGAGTTGCTCGACCTTGACGGCCCGCAGGTCGGCGCCGCTGAACAGGATGCGGCCACCGCTCGGCCTGACCAGGCCGGTGATCGTGCGCAGCAACGTCGTCTTGCCCGCGCCGTTGGCGCCGAGCACGGCCGTGATCGTGCCGGCCGGCACGGTGAGGTCGACGTCGCGCAGCACCGGCACGGCACCGTAGCCAGCGTTGACCTTGTCGACGACCAGCACGTCGGCTTCGCTCACGACTGCACCTCCGCACCGAGGTAGGCCTCGGCCACGGCCGGGTTGTCGCGGATCTCGCCGGGGGTGCCGGAGGCGACGACGCGACCGAAGTCGAGGACCACGATCTGGTCGCAGACCTTCATCACCAGGTCCATGTGGTGCTCGACGAGCATCACCGAGCAGCCGGCGGACGCCCGTGCCGGCAGGTCGACGATCAAGGCCGCGAGCTCGTCGACGTCGTCGCCGCCGAGGCCGCCGGCCGGCTCGTCGAGCAGCAGCAGGCGTGGGCGGGCGACCAGCGCGCGGGCCAGCGCGACCCGCTTGCCGACCGCGTAGGGCAGCGTGTCGGGCCAGGCCCGCGCGTGCTCGGCGACGCCCAACTCGTCGAGCAGGGTCATCGCCTCGTCGCGCAACCGGCGCTCGTCGCGGTCGCTGCGCGGCAGCCCGAGCATCGCCGACACCAGGCCCGCGCGGGCGCTGTGTGTCGCGCCGGCCATCACGTTTTCCAGCACGGTGAGGCCGCGGAACAGGCCGACACCCTGGAGCGTGCGGGCGATGCCCTGGGAGGCGAGCCGGTGCGGGCGGGGCCGCAGCGGCGAACCTTCGAAGAGGACAGCACCCGCGTTGGGCTCGACGAACCCGCAGACCACGTTGAACAGGGTCGTCTTGCCTGCCCCGTTGGGCCCGATGACCCCGACGACGGTGCCCGCCGCGGCGGCCAGCGAGACGTCTTCGAGCGCGACCAGACCACCGAAGCTGACCCCGACGCCGCGCAGCTCAAGGACGGTTCCGCCGGTGGGTTGCGACGTCATGTTCACCTCCCACCAGCAGCGACGCTCAGCTATTTACACTGGGAGTGTACTTTTCTCGCGAGCGTCGTCAATGCCCTCGTTGCAGGGTCGTTACAAGAGGGTGTACGGCCGGGTCGCGGCGGCCGGAAAGAGATCGATAAGCATAACGCTCTTAGTCGTGCAACCGACTGATCCGTGGCACCGGCGCCGGCGCTGCCTACCTTGGCGGGCACATAGGACGGAGGACGCCATGCGATTGATCAGGTTCGCCGCGCTCGCCACGGTCGTCGTGCTGGCCGGGTGTGCCGACACCACGTCGGGCGACCCAGCGGCACCGGCCCCGGCGGCGCCCAGCGCGCCGGCAGCGAGCGCGACCGCGCCCGCGGCCACCGCGGCTCCCGCCTCGCCCGCGGCCGGCTGCGGGTTCCACCGCATCGAAGACGCCACGGCGGTGCTGAACGCGCCGATGAACCCCGAGCCGCGCACCAGCGAGGTCGAGCCCGGCGCCAAGGACACCAAGTTCCTGTCGTGCGTCTATTGGACCGCCGACGGCACCCGCTACGCCAACGTCGGCCACCGCGAGGCGCTGACGGCGGCCGGCGCGGCCGACAACAAGTCGCAGTTCAGCAACCAGCGGACCGCCGACGCCGTGGGCATCCCCGGCCTCGGCGACGACGCCTACTGGGACACGCCCAACGGCCAGATCCTGGTGCTGGTCGGCGACGACCTGCTGCTCATCTCCACGGGCGTCAAGGACGCGCCGCAGACCGGGCGCAGCCAGCCCGACACCACGAAGCTGGCCACGCTGGTGGTGTCGCACCTCTGAACGAAGGCCGCGTGAATGCCTAGCTGACCACGAAGAACCGCTCCCAGGAGCCGATCGCGGTGCGGTTGGCGATCAGCGGTGCGGCGCCGGACTTGTCGGCGGTCACGTATTTGTTGTTGGCGTTGGCGCGCAGGCTGATCGTGCCGTCGGCGTTGGTGACGACCGTGAACTTCTCCCAGGCGCCGATCGTGGTGCGGTTGGCGATCAGCGGCTGGGTGCCGGCCTTCTCGGCGGTCACGTAGCGGCCGGTGAGCCGGGAGCGGAAGGCGACCAGCCCGCCACCGGCGTCGATCCGGTCATACTGCTCCCCCGGCCCGATCTCGGCACGGTTGGCGGTCAACGCGCTCGCCGCGTTGACGTAGCGGAGGTTGGCGTTGGCCAGCAGGCTGATCAGCGGCGGCGGCCGGACGGCGCGGAACTTCTCCCAGGGGCCGATCGCCGTGCGGTTGGCGATCAGCGCGGCGGCGCCGGCCTTCTCGGCCGTCACGAACCTGTTGTTGGCGTTGGCGCGCAGGCTGATCGTGCCGTCGGCGTTGGTGACGATCGCGAACTTCTCCCAGGCGCCCACCGCCGTGCGGTTGGCGATCAGCGGCGCCGCGCCGGCCTTGTCGGCGGTGACGAAGCGACCGTTGACGCGGGCCCGCAACGCGACGAACCCGCCGCCCACGTCGATCTGGTCGAACTGCTCCCACGGCCCGATCGCGGTGCGGTTGGCGATCAGCGGTGCGGCACCGGCACTGGCCGCGGTGACATACCGGTTGTTGATGGTCGCCTGGAGGCTGGTCGCCGGGCCCCCGACCAACCGGGCCAGCGCCGGGTAGTCGCCCTTGAACACGTCGAGGTCGGGTGAGGACCAGTCGGAGCCGGGGATGGCGGTGCCGGCGGCGTGCTGCCAGATGGCGAACGACGGCCAGCCGGCCGGCAGCGGTGGCGGGTTCTGCGAATAGTTGGCGAGGAACAGCGGGTTGGCGGCGAACCGGGTGCTGCTGGCCGTGCACGGGTTCCACCAGTTGGTGTTGGTGTAGATCATGGCCTGGCGCCCGGTGCGCACGGCGATCTCGGTGACGAACTCCTGGACCCAGGCCACCAGTTGGGCCGGCGTCATGTTGTAGCAGTCGCCCAGGCCCCAGTCGGCCCGCGGCCACTCGATGTCGAGCATGGGCGGCAGGCTGAGCCCGTCGGCCGCGTAGGGCGCCAGGTCGAGCAGCACGTCGGCCTGCTGCTTGCCGCTGCTGAGGCCGGGCCGGGCGCGGTGGTAGGCACCGGCGTAGACACCGTTGGCCCGCGCGCCGGCCCAGTTGGTGGCGAAGAACGGATCCGGGTTGTTGTTGGACAGGGGCCGCCCGTCCTGCTCGCTGACCCGGATGTAGGCGAACTTCGTGCCGCCGCGGGCCAGCGCGGCCCAGTCGAGCGCCGGACCCTGGAAATAGGACACGTCGACGCCGCGGATGGCATAGCCGGGTGGTGGCGGCAGCGCCTGTGCCGGCGCCGCGACCATGGTCAGACCCGCCGCTGCCAGGGTCACACCCAGCAGCACCGCCACACCCCTGCGTGCCATGGCTACCTCATCGCTAGGCGGTCGAATACCAATGCTGGTCGCGCCAGAACTGGCCGACCGCGTCGTCGCAGGTGGTCACGATGACCCGCGACTCGCCCGAGCCGCGTGCGGCCAGACAAAGACCGGAGTTGTTGTTGAAGTATTGGTAGGTGCTGGTGTTGGCGTCGTAGACCGCCGTCCAGACCTGGTCTTCGTAGGACCCGCAGCCCGTCGCGACCACCGCGGTCTCGCCGCTGCCGCGGGCCACCAGACACAGCCCGAGGGCGACGTTCTTGATCTGGGTGCGCTGTAGGTAGCCGGGCAACAGCCAGTGCTGGTCGGCCCAGTAGGCCGGGACAGTGAAGTCACAGGTGGTCTGGACCACCGGCCGCTCGCCACTGCCCGCCCGGGCAGCCATGCAGAGCAGCGAGTTGCTGTTGCGGAAGCCGTAGGAGTTGGCCGCGCTCGCGGCGCTGGCCGGCACCAACGTGCCGATCACGGTCGCCACCAGCACGCCGGCGGCAATGAGACCCCGTATTCTCACTGCGATTCCTCTTTCACCATGGAGGAGCGTCAATAGTCAGTCTCGACCCCGGCCGGCGCGCCGGGGCATCGGCCGACCGGACGCTCATCTATTCAGGCGGCCCAGTCGGGGCGGCGGCCGAGAAACTTCAGCAGCGCGGCGGCGTCGGTGTCGGTGGGCTCCGGCGCGATCGCCGGTGCGAAGGCGAAGGCGCGCAGCGGCTCGACCATCTCCAGCGCGACCTTCATCAGGCTCGCGGCGAGCTCGTCGGTCAGTGGCGACGGCTGCCCGGTGGCGACGGCGATGTCCCACGCGTGCACGGCGGCATCCAGGGCTGCGGCACCGGAGCCGACCCAGGTGGGCAGCGGGCCCAGCGGCAGCGGGGTCAGCGCGGTCTCGACGTCTTTGCCGACCGTCGCCCAGGCGGCGGCCGCCGCGTTGAGGGTCGGGTTGAGGAAGTCCATCGGGTCCTCGGTGAGGCGGCCGGACGGTGCGAACGGGTTCTCGGTCGGGCCGCCCTCCCCGGTGATCGCCGCGGCGTAGCCGAGCTGGTCGCCGGCCGCGTGCTGGAGCACCTGGGTGACGGTCCACTCCGCGCACGGGGTTGGCCGGTCCCAGTCGCCGGCGGAGACGCCCGCGACCGTCGCGCGCAGCACCCGGTGCGCCTCGTCCATGACGTCCCAGCCGCTGATGGTGATGTTGCTGTTCATGACCGACTCCTTGGTCTCGCATTCGGAACGGAGTGCCCCGTTCCGTTCTAACCACAACTCTAACGGAACGGATCCTTCCGTTCAAGAGGCAACCTCGGATCAGCCGAAGATCGGCAGCAACGCGGTCAAGCTGTCGATCGTGTGGGTGGCGGTCAGGTGCGCCGGCAGAGGGCGGCCCTCGCGCCGGAGGAAGGCCGTGTGGATGCCCAGCGCGCCGGCACCGGCGACGTCACACTCCGGAGAGTCACCGACATGGATGACGTGGGAGGGTGCCAGGTCGAGCCGGCGCAGGGCGAGCAGGAACGGCTCCGGGCGCGGCTTGTAGGCCCGGGCGTCCTCACTGGTGACGACACCGTCCACTGTGATCCGGTGGTGGTCGAGCGCGGCCATCAGACTGTCGCGGTCCGCGTCGGAGACCAGGCAGACCGGCACGTCGAGGGCGGCCAGGAACGGCAGGCTGTCGGGGAACAGCGACGGGTGTGGACGGGGTCGGGACAGCTCGCGCGCGTCCACGCGTACCCCGAAATGGGTCGCTGTCTCATTGAGACTGTCGCGGTTGAGGTCGGCCAACGGGCGGAAGTCTGTGCCGTGCGCATGGTCGGCCATCGCCCAGAGCCGGGTGGACCACTCGGCGGCCACAACATCGGGCTCGACACCGGCGAGACCGGCGATCAGGGCGGCGGCCTCGGCCTCCCAGGCACCGTCGTCACGCAGGAGCGTGCCATAGACGTCCAGCAGCACGGCCCGATACACGCGGGTGATGCTAGATCATTGCCGCTCGTGTGCGGCGGCGACGGCCTCCGGGCGGTTGAGCCGGGCGCCCGCGGCGTGCACGCGCTCGAACGTGGGCTCGCCGAGCGCCTCGCGAAGCCGGTTGGCCAGCTCGGTCTCGCGGGCCCGGAGCGACGGATAGACCCGCAGCCCGGCCCGCCGGCGCAGCCCGTCGGCCGCGCCCAACAGCAGCGCCGCGCGTTCGGGCTGACTATCCACGACGGACAGTTGAGCGAACATGGCCAGGCACAGCGTCACGAGCTGGGTGCTGTAGGCGGCCAGGCTCAGCTCGAGGCCCTCGTCGAACAGCGCCCGGGCGTCGGCCGGGCGACCGCGCACCAGGGCCAGGGTGCCCAGCAGCACCTGGGAGGTGGCCGCCAGCCAGGCGTTGTCGAGCTCGAACCCGAGGTTGTTGGCGATGGTCAGGTGCTCGTGCGCCTCGTCGAGATCGCCGGTGGTGGTCTCCAGCGAGCCGGCGGTCAGGAAGGCCGAGGCGCTGCCGAGCGGTTCGTCCTGGCCACGGAACTCCTCGATCGCCGCCAGGGCCTCGCGCAGCGCGCCGGGCACGTCGCCGACCATCGTCGAGGTCCACGCCATGGCGAGCTGGGTCGCCGCGTGCAGATAGGGCTCCTCGATGCCGGGCAGCAGCGGTTCGAGCCGCTCGCGGGCGGCCAGCGCGGCCGGGTCGTCACCGGTTTCCCGGGCGGTGACCGTGGCCGTCCACAACAGCTCGGCCTGCGCGTGCGGGTCGAACGAGTCGACGGCGGGCAGCAACTGGTCGACCCAGGTGCGGACCTCGGCCAGATGGTCCCGCTGCGACCAGAACGGCCACAGCACCCGATACAGGTGCGGCAACGGGGTGAGATCGTTGGCCAGATACCACTCCACCGCGACGGCCAGGTTGCTCGCCTCGGTCTGCAACCGCTCGACCCACTCGCGCTGACCCATGCCGCGCAGCGGCCGGTCGGCCTGCCGGGCCAGCGCCTGGTAGTGGTCGGCGTGCCGGTGCCGGATGGCGGTGACGTCGGGATGGGCCGCCAGCCGCTCGGCGACATAGGTGCGAACGGTCTCCAGCATCCGGCAGCGCAGGCCCAGACCGGTGTGCTCGAGCTGGATCAGGCTGTGCCGGGCCAGCGCGTCGGTCAGGTCGAGCGTCTCGTTCTCGTCGAGACCGGCGACATCGGCCGCGGCGTCGATGGTCCAGCCGTCGACGAACACGGCCGCGGTCTCCAGCAGCGACCGCTCGGGCGCTTCGAGCAGGTCGACGCTCCACTCCACCGTGTCGCGCAACGTGCGTTGCCGGGCCGGCAGGTCTCGGGCGCCGGAGCCGAGCGCGTCCAGCGAGGTGGTCAGCCGGGCCAACAAGGCAGCAGGATCGAGCAATCGGGTACGCGCGGCGGCGAGCTCGATCGCCAGCGGCAGGCCTTCCAACCGGCGACAGATCCGCACCACGGCCGCGGCGTTGTCGTCGGTGAGGGCGAAGTTGTAGTGCACCGCGCGGGCCCGGTCGACGAACAACGCCACCGCCGGGTTCGCCCTCAGCTCCTCGATCGGCAGCTCGGTGGCCGCGGCGGGCAGCGGCAGCGGCGGCACCGGGTATTCGCGCTCGGCCCGCAGATCCAGCACCGTGCGGCTGGTGGCCAGGATCGTGACACCCGGGCACCCGGCGAGCAGCTCGCCGAGCTCACCGGCCGCACTGACCACCTGCTCCAGATTGTCGAGCACCAGCAGCCACTGTTCGTCGCCGAGCTGACCGGCCAGCGCGTGCAACGGCGCCACCGCCCCGGCCAGGTCGGCACCGACGTTGCGGGCGATCGCGGCCATCACCTGGTCGGGCTCGGTCAGCCCGGCCAGCGGCACGAACACCACCCGAGCGGAGAAGCGCTCGTGCAACCGCTCGGCCGCGGCGACCGCCAGCCGGGTCTTGCCAACGCCGCCCGTCCCGGTCAGCGTCACCAGCCGCGCGTCGGGCCGCCCCAGCAGGCCGGCCACCTCGTCGATGGCCCGCTCCCGCCCGACCAGCGAGGTCCGCCCGACCGGCAACGGATTCGGCCCCGTGCCGCCCGCGACGGTGGGCCGGGTGGCGGCGAACCGCTCGCTCAACAGCACGGCGAGGTCGTCGCGGACCAGCCGGCTCAGCTCGGCGCCGTCGCGGAAGTAGCGGAACGAGGTCGAGCCTTCCCCGCCGATGCGGTCAAGCAGCTGGTCGAGCCGCGCCTCGCGCTCGGCGGCCGCGTCCTTGACGTAGACCAGCCGCGGCAGTGCCCCCGCCAGCTCGAACTCGTCTTCCAGGCCCGAGACCGCCATGCCGGGCGCCAGCCATCCGTACTGCTTCCAGTAAAGGCCGATGAAGATGTCGCTCTGTTCGAGATAGGCGCGGTAGACCGCCTGCGGCGGGTGCGGGCGGGCACCCTGCTCGAACATCACCGGGGTCAGCCGCAGATCCCCGATGGCCTGCGCCACCACCACCCGCTCGTCGGCCAGTTCGCGCAGCGTCGAGCTGACGAAAACCCGCAACCGCTGATCCGGAGTCCGGATCATCGGCTCGAACCGCTCCTCCGCAAGCCCCACATCCCCAGTCTCGTGCGTGCGCACCGCCGCGCGCCGAGGTTCGGCGATGCCGAGCATTGGGGCCGCTGCGACCGGGGTGACGCCAGAGGCCCCAGTCAGCGGCTGACGGCGGTTTGCTGGTCGATGCGGGACAGCTTTTCCGGGTTGCGGACCGCGTAGATGCCGGTGACCAGGCCGTCGCCGACGCGGACGACGAGGACCGTGTCGATGTCGCCATCGACCCGGAAGACCAGGGCCGGGTGGCCGTTGACCTGGGTCTGCTCCAGCGAACCCATGGTCGCGATCCGGCTCAGGCCGGCGGCCAGCAGGCGGGAGACCTTGTGGGCGCCGGTGACCGGAACCAGCACGGCCTGCACGACGCCGCCGCCGTCACCGAGGAAGACGACGTCGGGCGCGAGGATGTCGACCAGGTGTTGCAGGTCGCCGGTCGCGCTGGCGCGTTGGAACGCCTCCAGCGCGTCGCGGGTCTGTGCCTGCGTGACCTCGCCGCGGGGGCGGCGCGCGGCGACGTGGGCGCGGGCCCGGTGGGCGATCTGGCGGACGGCGGCCGGTGTCTTGTCGACGGCCGCGGCGATCTCGTCGTATTCCAGGTCGAACACGTCGCGCAGCACGAAGACCGCGCGTTCGGTCGGGGTCAGCGTCTCCAGCACCAGCAGCATGGCCATCGAGACGCTGTCGGCCAACTCGATGTCGTCGGCCACGTCGGGTGCGGTCAGCAGCGGCTCGGGCAGCCACGGGCCGACGTAGGACTCCTTGCGGCGGCGCAGCGTGCGCAGCCGGATCAGCGCCTGACGGGTGGTGATCCGGACCAGGTAGGCGCGCTCGTCGCGGATCGAGGGAAGGTCGACACCGACCCACTTGAGCCAGGTCTCCTGCAGCACGTCTTCCGCGTCGGCGGCGGAGCCGAGCATCTCGTAGGCGACCGTGAAGAGCAGGTTGCGGTGTGCGACGAACGCCTCGGTCGCCGAGTCGGTCGTGCCTTCGCTCATGGCTGGCTCCTGCCTCTCCGCTTCCGACGCTGCCACACACGAGATGCCGCCGCACCTCGGTTTGTGACACGGGCCGGCGGTGGCCCGCGTCACTGTCACAGGGATCGACCGGCCGGCATCTGAATGTCGATACGACGCCGCCCGGACCAAGGAGCCTGATCATGAACGTCGCGTTATGGATCGCCGCCGGACTGCTGGCCGCCGTACTCCTGGTCAGCACCTCGAAGATGTTCGTGCCCCGAGAGAAGATCGCCACTTTCGGTCGCGCCGCGGAGTGGGTGCTCGACTTCAGCCCCGGCGCGCTGCGAGCCATCGGATCCCTCGAGATCCTGGCCGCGGCGGGGTTGATCCTGCCGGCCGCGCTCGACATCGCGCCGGTCCTCGTGCCGGTGACCGCCACCTGCGTGGCGGCGCTGTTCACCGGGGCGGTGATCATGCGGTTGCGCCGGGGCGAGCGGGCGACGATCGCGGCCGACCTGATCTATCTCGCCGTCGCCGTGTTCGTCGCCTGGGGTCGGTTCGGGCCGGAGGCGTTCGGCTGACCCTTACCGGAAGGTAAGCCCGGCCTGTCCCGTCGGTCCGGAAAGCTCACCTCCCGGCCATATCGTCGGCCATCGACCAGACGCCATATTGGTGCACATGAGGAAGTTGCTGCGGTTACTGGTCGTCTCGACGGCGACCGGGCTGGCCCTGGCCGGCTGTGTCACCCCGTCCGGCGGTGGCGGGGGAACCGATCCCGCACCGTCGGAGAGCCAAGCGCCCGCGGCGGTGACCGAGATCCAGATCAACAAGTCCTACTGGTACGCCGGCTTCAAGGTCACCCTGGGCACGGCGCGGGTGGTCGACGCGTCCGCCGGCGGCGGGAAGAGCGTGACGATCGAGGGCGTCTTCCAAAACCTGAGCACGGAGTACGAGCGGGAGCCGACCGAAGACGCGTTGGTGACCGTCGGCGACCGCAGCTACGCCGCGGTCGACCGCCCGCTGCTCGACCTGGCCGAGGTGCCGGCACAGCGCAGCCAGCACGGCACCTACGCGTTCGAGGTCGACGAGCATTTCGTGCTTCCCGAGGCCGTCCTGATCGTCGGGAAACCGGCCAACCGGCAGGCGACGATCCCGTTCAGCGGCCCCGACGGGCTGGTCGCGCTGGAGCCCGAGCCGGTGCCGGTCACCGGTAAGGTGCTGGCGTCGAAGTCGGGCGGTGTCTTCATGACCGTCTCGGCGGTCGAGGTGCGGTCCGACGAGCCCTACCTACACGGCCAGGCGCCGGCCGGTCAGGAGTTTCTCCGGCTGACCTTCTCGGCCACCAACAACACCGATGCCGGCTTCGCCTGGGTGTTCGACCGCGACCTGCACCTCAAGATGCCCGACGGCACCTCGCTCGGCACCGCCGACAACTGCAGCCGGGCGCAGATCTACCCACCGCCACACGGCAAGGTGGACGGAGGGCTCGCCTGCTTCCTGGTGCCCGCGCCGGCCAACGGCACCTACCTGCTCTCCTGGTTCCGGTATGAAAAGGGCGGGCTGCGCGTACCAGTGCATTGACGGTCGTAGAATGCGGCCGATGACGCTGGACGCCGGCCGCGGTGACGCAACGCACGGGACCGGCGCGCAGGCGCCGGTCCTGCTGCCGGGCGACCCGCGGCAGGTGGGCGGGGTGCGGCTGCTCGGGCGGCTCGGCCAGGGCGGCATGGGCGTCGTGTTCCTCGGCGAAAACCCCGACGGGCGCCGGGTGTGCGTCAAGCTCATCCGGGCGGAATACGCGCTGGATCCCCGCTTCCTGGCCCGATTCGCGGCCGAGGCCGAGGCGGCCCGCCGGGTCGCGCGCTTCTGCACGGCGCAGGTGCTCGGTGCCGGCACCGACGGCGACCGGGCCTACCTGGTCACCGAGTTCATCGAAGGTCCCACGCTGACCGCCGCGCTGGCCGCGGACGGGCCGATGCACGGGTCCACACTCGACAGTCTCGCGATCGGCATCGCGGCCGCGCTCAACGGCATCCACGCCGCGGGAGTCGTGCACCGCGACCTCAAGCCGAGCAACGTGCTGCTGTCGCGGGTCGGCCCGAAGGTGATCGACTTCGGCATCGCCCGGGCGCTGGACGCACTGGAACGGCTCACCGAGTCGGGCAACGTCGTCGGGACGCCGTCCTACATGGCGCCGGAACAGTTCCGCGGCACGACCACCACGGCGACCGACATCTTCAGCTGGGGTGCGGTCGTCACGTTCGCCGCGGCCGGCCGGCCGCCGTTCGGCACCGGCGCGGCCTACCAGCTCATGCATCGCATCCTGGCCGAACCACCGGAGCTGGGCACCCTCGACCGCCCGCTGCGCGACCTCGTCACCCGGGCGCTCGACAAGGAGCCCGACCGGCGCCCGACCGCCCGCGAGCTGCTCCTCGCCCTCGTCGGCGATGCCGGTGACCCGATCGACGCCAGCTCGCGCATCCTGTCGACACGGTGGACGGCGCCCGCGGTGACCCGGCTCGATGACAGCGGGGTCGCCGGGCCGCTGCTCGACCGCCCGCTGGTCGAACCCGCTCCGGCCCGGTCGTGGCAGCGACGGGTGCTGCTGGCGATCGCCGCCGTCGCGCTGGTCGCCGTCGCGATCGCGCTGGTCGTGAAGGGCGCCGGCGACGGCAGTGGGCAACCTGGCGCCGGTGCGTCGGTTTCCAGCGGGACGTCGGCCGGGCGCGCACCGTCTTCGGCGCCCGCTTCGCCGACTCCGGCGCGGAACGACGCTCGGGTGATCACCATCGGCGAACGGATCCCGCCCGAAGGCCTCGCGTCGCTGGGTGTGGGCGAGGTGCGCCCCTATCGCCTGCATCTCGACGCCGGCATCGACCTCTACGTCAGCGGTGAGAGCTGCGCCGATCCCGTCCGCTGGCAGCTCTACCACCCCGTGCGCGGCCTCGTCGCCTCCAACAACCTGTGCCAGCAGCAGGGCCCCTATACCCTCACCCCCGGCGACTACGAGTTGCGCGTCGGCTCCCCCGGCGTCGACGGCAAATACGCCGTGACGCTCACCGGCCGATGACCGCCTACCTGGAGATGTGGGGCGCCGCGGGCGCGTCGATGATCCCGCTCGACGGCGACCGGATCACGTTGGGCAGCGCCGACTCCAACGACCTAGCCGTGCCCACCGACCGCCGCCTGTCCCGCCTGCACGCGGTCTTCGAGCGCTATCCGGCCGGCTGGTGCGTGCGCGACCTCGGCTCCCGCAACGGAACCTTCGTCAACGGCCAACGGATCTGGCAGGAACACGCGCTGACCGACGGCGACGAGGTCCGCGCCGGCACGTCGCGCTTCGTGCTGCGCTCCGGCCGCGTGCCCGCCGGCCAGCCGACCGAGGCCGGCGCACCGCCGCCCGACCTCACGGCCCGCGAACGCGACGTCCTCGTGCAGTTGTGCCGCCCGCTGCTGGCCGGCGCGATGTTCACCGAGCCGGCCTCCAGCCGGGAGATCGCGGCCGCACTCGTGGTCACCGAGGCCGCGGTCAAACAGCACCTGTTGCGCCTCTACGAGAAGTTCGACATCCCCGGCGAGGGCGAACGACGCCGGGTGCGGCTGGCCAACGAGGCGATGACCCGCGGCGCCATCACCCGCGCCGACCTCCGCTAGCTATCCGAACGTGGCGGCGACGATCGACTCGAGCACCGACCGGCGGGCGGCGGCGTCGCCGCCGTAGACGAGCAGGTAGTCGGAGTCGCCCGACGGGGACCAGGCCCGCAGGTGTGCCGCGTCGGTTGCGGTGTCGTCGGTGACGAGCAGCCGGGTGCCGTCGTTGAGCAGGCCCGGCCGCAACTCGACAACGCCGCCCGGGAGCCCGAACGGGTCCACGGGCTGGCGCACCCAGACGAGCCCGGCGACCGGAGCGCCGGCGGCCGCCGAGTAGGACGTCCGCTCGGTGCCGGCCGGCAGGCGAAACGCCGGGCCGGGAGTGACGCCGGTGGGTCGCAGGTAATCCGGCAACCCGGCGAGGCCGATGGTTCGCGGCGCCGGGTGCCCGAGCACGCTCGGCGTCGGCGCACCGACCACGGCGGCACCGCCGCCGTCGCAGCCGGCGATCGCGACCATCGCCACGGCGGTGACCAGGCAGGACGTCCAGCGCGTCGTTCGCATACCCCTTAGAGTCCTATCGAGCGCCATCGGTTGTCTGGCCGCCGGTCGGCTGCCGGCAACCATCGAAGCGAAGGCTTCCCGGGTATGTCGCCGGTCAATCGTCGTCAGCTTCTGATCACCGCCGTGTCCGCGGGCGCGGCCTCCGTCGTGCTCGATCCCGTGAGCTTCGCGGCCGCCGCCGGGCCTGGCCCGCAGACCCGCACGCTCACCGGCACCATCGCCTACGGTGCCCCCGACTGGGTCTACATCCCGCTCGACATTCCGGGCGGGGTCAACCGCCTGTCCGTCACCTACAGCTACGACCGACCGACCCCGCCACCGGGGACCGAGGGCAACGCGCTCGACATCGGTGTGTTCGACGAGAGCGGCCACGACCTGGGCGAGCGGGCCGGGTTCCGGGGCTGGTCGGGCGGGTTCCGGGACAGCTTCACGATCAGCGCGTCGGACGCCACCCCGGGCTACCTGCCGGGGCCGGTCCGGCGGGGCCGGTGGCACCTCATCCTCGGGCCCTACCGGGTGGTGCCGCAGGGCCTGAAGTGGACGGTCACCGTGACGCTCGAGTTCGGTGCCGACGGGCCGCCGTTCGTGCCCAACCACTCGCCGGACCACGCCGCCGGTCGGGGCAAAGCCTGGTATCGCGGCGACATGCACCTGCACACCGTGCACTCCGACGGCCGCCGCCAGCCGGCTGAGGTCGCCGCCGGTGCCCGGGCCGCCAAACTGGATTTCATCGTCTCGACCGACCACAACACGTCGAGCGCGGCCGGCGTCTGGGGCGCGTACGCCGGACCCGATCTTCTGATCATCAATGGTGAGGAGATCACCACCCGCAACGGTCACTACACCGCGCTCGGCCTGCCTCCGGGCACCTGGATCGACTGGCGCTACCGGGCCGCCGACGGTGCGCTCGACCGCTTCGTGCGCGACATCCACAAGGCCGGCGCGCTGGCCGTCGCGGCGCACCCGCTGGCACCGTGCGTCGGCTGCGGCTGGAAGTTCGGCTTCGAGGGGCTCGACGCCGTCGAGGTGTGGAACGGTCCGTGGACGCTCGACGACGAGGCGGTCCTCGGCAACTGGGACAACCTGCTGGTCGCCGCCGGCCGCAGCGACCGGTGGATCCCGGCGGTCGGCAACAGCGACGCGCACAGCGAGCCGCAGGTGATCGGGCTCCCGCAGACGGTCGTGCACGCCGACGGCCTCGACCGGCGGTCGATCCTGTCGGGCGTACGCGCCGGACGGTCCTGGATCGCCGAGTCCGCCGCGGTCGACCTGAGCTTCGAGGTGGCCACCGTCAGCGGCCGCCGCGCCGGCATCGGCGAGCGGCTCGACGTCGCCGAGGACACCGCGGTGACCGCCACCCTGACCGTTAACGGTGCGCCCGGCTGCGTCGCCCGCTTCGTCACCGATCAGGGGCAGCGGCTGGTCATGCCGCTGCCCGCCAGCGGCGAGGCCACCGTGTCGTGGACCACGACGCCGCGCAACTCCCGCTACGTACGCGCGGAGGTTCGTCGCCTCCAGCCCACCGCGACGACCGCGGACACGATGGTCGCCCTGACCAACCCGATCTTCCTCGGCAAGACCCGTTGATCCCGGAGGAACCGTTGTCCGACTTCACCGTCAGCCGCCGCCAGGTGCTCACCACGGCGGCGGCTGCCGCCGGCGCCGTGGTCGTGGCCGGCTCACCCGCCGCCGCGCACAGCTCGCACGACACCGCCGACCCGTTCCCGCTCGGCGTGGCCAGCGGTGACCCCACCGCGTTCAGCGTGATCCTGTGGACCCGCCTCGCGCGCGACCTCTACGCGCCCGAAGGACTGTCCCGCCGCCCGGTCGAGGTCGAGTGGGAGGTCGCCACCGACGAGCGGTTCCGGCATGTCGTGCGCCGAGGCCGGACGCTCGCCCGCCCGGAACTGGCCCACTCGGTGCACGTCGACGCGGTCGGGCTCGCACCGGCACACGACTACTTCTACCGGTTCCGGGCGCTGGGCGAGCTCAGCCCGGTCGGCCGCACCCGCACCGCGCCGGCGCCGTGGGACAACCCGCGCTCGCTGCGCTTCGCGATCGCCAACTGCCAGGACTTCCAGAACGGCTACTGGCCCGCGTACACCGCGATGTCCGAGGAGGACCTGGACCTGGTCGTCCATCTCGGTGACTACATCTACGAGTACGACCCGGACAGCCGCTTCCCCGACCGGGCGCACGTGGCGCCGCAGACGGTGGGGCTCGACCAGCTCCGCACGCTGAGCGACTATCGCAACCGGCACGCGCAATACAAGACCGACCCGGCGCTGCGGGCCACCCACGCCGCGTTCCCGTGGGTGGTCACCTGGGACGACCACGAGACCGAGAACAACTACGCGTCGCTGGTCGACGAGATCGACGACACCGGCGCGAAGCACCAGACGGCGGCGCAGTTCGCGAAGCAGCGGGCCGCGGCCTACCAGGCCTACTACGAGCACATGCCGATCCGGGCCAACCTGAAGCCCGGCAGCCCCGACCTGCGGATCTTCCGCCGGTTCGACTACGGGCGGCTGGTGCGGCTCAACGTGCTCGACACCCGCCAGTACCGCTCCGACCAGCCGGGCGGCATTCCCGGCGACTTCGGCCCGGCCGAGGTCGGCGAGGCCAACACCACGGGCACGCTGACCGGCCGCGACCAGGAGCGCTGGCTGGCCGCCGGGCTGCTCGGCTCGCCGGCCCGGTGGAACGTCGTCGCACAGCAGGTGATGATGAGCCGCACGCTGCTGCCCAACCCGGCCCTGGTCCCGCCGACGATGGCCAACCTCGACCAGTGGGACGGCTACGCGCCGCAGCGGGACCGCCTGCTCGGCCTGCTCGCCGACCACCGGGTGGCCAACCCGGTCGTGCTGGCGGGCGACATCCACTCGACCTGGTTGAGCGAGTTGCACCGCGACTTCGACCGCCCGGACCTCGCGCCGGTCGCCGTCGAGTTCGTCTCGACGTCGATCAGCTCCGACTTCCCCGCCGCCTTCGACGCTCCGGTCAAGGCGGCCAACCCGTTGCTCAACCCGCACGTCAAGTATTTCGACGGGCTCAAGCGCGGCTACCTGCGGTGCTCCGTCGGCCGTGACGCCTGGCGCACCGATGTGCGCACCGTCGATTCGATCGAAACCCGGGATTCGCCGGTACGCACGCAGGCCTCCTTCGCGGTCGCCGCCGGCACGTCCCGGATCGTGGCGGCCTGACGGACGATGGAGATTCCCGGTGCGGTGTGAGAGCGTCAGCGCCTCGCATCGCACCGGAGGTCCACCATCAACCGATCCCCTCGACGTCGCCGGTGGGCGCTGCCGCTGGTCGCCGTCCTGCTCGGCTTGACCGTGCCATGGGCGGTGTCCCGTCCAGGGGCGACTCCAGCGGCATCCTCGGTCGTGCTGCCGTCCCTACCCGACCGGGTCGGCGCGCCACACTGGGGCACCGCGTCGGTGACCTCGTCGCCCGCCGGCCCGGCCGGTGTGGTCTTCGGCGCGCCCACCTGGTGGCTCACCGGCAGCAAGGGCGTGCTGGCCGTGATCGGCGCGGGCCGCGACGATTATCGGGTCACCCAGCACCTCGACGACCACTATCACTTCGCCGGCGAGCAGGCGGTCCTGTCGCCGGACGGCCGGCGGCTGGCCTCGGTCGGTCGCGTCACCGACCTCGAAACCGGCACCTCGCTGCTGCTTCCCGAACTCGGCGCCAGCGTCGTCGTGCCGCAGGCGTGGTCGCCGGATGGTCGTTGGCTGGCCGCCATCGCCTACGACGCGCCGTTGACGCTTCAACCCGACGGCTCCGAGGTGCCAACACCCAGCCGAGCGACGTTGTACGTGCTCGACCCCGGATCGGGCGCGCAGCACCGCATCGCGGATCTCGATCTCGGCAGCGTCCATGATGGATATATGGTCGCGTTCGCACCGGTCGGCGCGCGGCTGGCCTACCAGTCGGCGCGAACCGTCACCGTCGCCACCCTCACCGGAAAGACAGTCAGCCGGTTCGTCGTCGCCGACGGTGACCAGTTGGCCGGCAAGGGTGCCTGGACGCCCGACGCCGAGGGACTCACGCTCGTAGGGCAACGCCGGTGCTGCGCCGGCGACTCCTACCCGTCCCGCTGGCAACTTCGGGTGGTCGACCCGGCCACCGGAGACTCGCGGTCCACGCCCGTGTTGCCCGAACTGGCCGGCCTGGTGGCCGTCCGCCTGCTCGGTTGGGCACCCTCGGGCGAGGCTGTCGTGGCGGCGTTCTATCCCGAGCCGGACATCGCCGTCGTCGGCTTCGAGACCGAAGCGCGGACCCTGTCGCTGTCGCATCTACAGTTCACCGACTACGAGTGGGTCCGCGCGGCCAAGGTGCTCGCCGTCGGGCCGGGCGTCGAGCGAACCCTGCTGTCGGCGCCTGACCAGCAGGTGCTCTCGATCGACGTGGCCGACAGCGTCATCGCGAGCGGTCAGGGCCGGGTGGGCCGTCCGCCGCACGGCATCGGCGGGCTCCTGACCACGTTGCTGGCCGGAGTGGCCGTCGCCCTGGTGAGCGGCGTTGCCGCCCTCGTCGTGCTCGCCCGCCGCCGACGACCGACCCCCTAGCCCGGTCAGCCGCCGGTGGCGCCGGCGATGGCCATGATGGTGAACGTCCGCTTGCGGCGGCGGGTCAGGATCGCGAAGCACGCGGTCAGCGCCACCAGGTCGAGGTTGGCCCAGGGGCCGGTGACCTCGACCTGGAGCCGCGAGGTGAAATAGCCCGCCGGGTGCACCACGATCCGGCTCTGCCCCCGGATGAGCTCGCCCGAGTGCCGGCTCAGCCGCCACTGGGCGGGCTCGCCGGGGCCGGGGACCTGCGTGCCGTTCGGGTGCAGGCGGACAACCGGCCGCTCCCCCGCCCGGGCGACCACGCCCGTGCGGTGGAAGTCGGTGATGTCGACCTGCCAGCGGCCCCAGTCGGTGCTGATCTCGCCGCGGCGCATCGACACGCCCGTGCGCAGCGCGGAATGGCTGCCGTCGAGCACCCAGGCGCCGCGGCGCTTGCGGAGGCTCAGTGACTGAGTGGTGATCATCGCGCACTCTCCCATCGAAGACCAGGAATGACGACCGCGGCCACGATCAGGTGCAGAGCCGCCAGGCCGAGGGTCGCGCCGGCGGTTTCGGCGCCCAGCGGGCCGAGCAGTGAGACGACGAAGATCACCGTCGCCACGATGGTCCAGATCCGCCGGCCGCGGGCGCTCATCCGCTGGAGCAGGGCCAGCAGCCCCCAGGCGGCCAGCGCCACCAGGAGGGAGACGGCGGCCACCGCCGCGGCGCCGACGTGGGTCACGGTGCCGCCGCTGCGGACCGCCAGGTCGACGCCCGCCGCCTCGTGCACGGCGAGGAACACCAGTTCGGCGGCGACCACGGTGGCGCCGACGACGGCCGCGCCGCGTACCCGGGAATGTGCTTTCAGGTCTGTCATGCCGATGAGTTTCGGGGTGGGCGGCGGTGCCCGGCATCGATCCCGGTGCCCGCCGGACTACGACTTTGGTCGGTGGTCGGGCCATGGCCTCGGCATCTAGCCTGGCCGCGTGAGCACCATGACCCTGGACAGGCGGCCGCCACGCGCGATCGCGGTGATCTCCACGATCGCGATCACCGCGCTGATCGGCACGACGCTGTGGGCCACGCTGTCGTCGGGCCCGGTCGGGCCGCGCTGGCTCGACATCGCCATCGCGGTGGCCTCGGCCGTGCTCGTCCCGGTCGCGCTGCGCCGCCCGGTCGCCGGTGGTCTGCTGCTGAGCGCGCTCGTCATCCTGTCGCCGGTCGCGACGCCGGCGGCCACCTTCGCGGCCCTCAACGCGGCCCGGCAGCGCCGGTTCGGACCCGCGCTCACGGTCGCCGTGGCCGGGGTGGTCGGGCACGCCCTGCAAGGCCTGTGGCGGCCGTTCGGTGGGCTGTCCTACGGGTGGTGGCTGCTGCTGATGGCGCTCGCCTACGCCGCTCTGCTCGGCTGGGGCACCTGGGGCCAGGCCCGGGTGGCGCTCATGCAGTCACTGGTCGACCGCGCCCGGCGCGCCGAGGCCGAGCAGGGCCGGCGGGTCAGTGAGGCGCGGCTGGCCGAGCGCACCCTGATCGCCCGCGAGATGCACGACGTGCTCGCCCACCGGTTGTCGCTGCTGGCGACCTATGCCGGCGCGCTCGAATACCGGCCCGACTCGCCACCGGAGCGGCTGGCGGCCGCCGCGGGCATCATCCGCAGCGGCGTGCACCAGGCCCTCGACGAGTTGCGTGAGGTGATCACCGTGCTGCGCGAGGACCCCGCGGATCCGGATGGCCCGGCCGGCCCGGGTCTCGGCGATGTCGGACGGCTGGTCGACGAGGCGCGGGAGGCCGGGCTGGCGGTGGGGTTCGACGACCGGACCGACCATTCGGCGGAGGCGACCGCCGTGGTCGGGCGCACGGCCTACCGGGTCGTGCAGGAGGGGCTGACCAACGCCCGCAAGCACGCCGCGGGCCAGCCGGTGACCGTCACGCTGGCCGGCTCGCCGGGCGGTGAGCTGACCATCGAGCTGCACAACCCGCTCTCCTCCGGCCTGCCGGAGTTGCCCGGCGCCGGGGTGGGGCTGATCGGCCTCACCGAACGCGTCAGCCTGGCCGGCGGCCAGCTCGACCACGAGATCGACGCCGACGGAGAGTTCCGGCTCCGCGCCCGGTTACCGTGGCGCACATGATCAACGGTGTACGCGTCATCGTCGTCGACGACGACCCACTGGTGCGCTCGGCCCTCACGATGATGCTCGACGGCGCGAAGGGCATCACGGTCGTGGCGACCCTGGCCGACGGCGACGAGGTACCCGCGGCCGTCGACCGGCACGGCGTCGACGTGGTGCTGATGGACATCCGCATGCCGCGGGTCAACGGGATCGTGGCCACCCGCCGCCTGCGGGCGCGCCCCCATCCGCCGGAGGTCATCGTGTTGACGACCTTCGACACCGACGACCACGTCGTGCGGGCGTTGCGGGCCGGAGCCAGCGGCTTCCTGCTGAAGGACACCGCGCCGGCGCGGATCGTCGACGCGATCCTGTCGGTCGCGGCCGGCGAGCCCATCCTGTCGCCGGCGGTCACCCGGCGGCTGATGGAGCGGGTGTCGACGGGGGCTGCGGCCTATGAACGGGCCCGCGCCGGGTTGGCGGCGCTCAGCCCGCGGGAGCGGGAGGTCGCCCTGGCGGTCGCGAAGGGGCAGACCAACGCGGAGATCGCGGGTGGGCTCGAGATGAGCGTGGCCACGGTCAAGGCGCACGTCACGCACATCCTCACCAAGCTCGACCTGACCAACCGCACCCAGGTGGCCATGCTCGCCCACGACGCCGGCCTGATCTGATCGGCTCATCGTGCCGCGTGCCTGGCCGCGCGGATGGTGGCCGCGGTCGCGAGCAGGGCGGCCGCGACGCCGGCCAGCGCCGCTGGCGGCGGTCCGGCGCGGTGGCCGTCGACGAGGACCACGCCCATGTAGTCGGCTGCGGCGATCTGGTTGACCACCGCGTACCAGAGGATGACGTAAGTGACCTGGAAGACGCGGTGCGTGCGGGTGGCGACGCCCAGCAGAAGCGCGAGCGACGGGATGAACAGGGCACCGGCCACCCATGCGGCCACGCCGGCCCCGTCAGCCGCGAACGTCATCCGGAGCAGCGGGCCGGCGCCGGTCAACGCGGTGAGCAGCACGCCGGCCGGCCACTCGGCCGCGAGCTGGCGGCGCCGGGCGGGATAGGAGGCGAGCAGCGGCTCCAGGCCGTTCTCGTGCCGTTGGGTGCCCAGCCGCGACCAGATCAGGATCGGCCAGATCCACGCGGCGCACAGCAGCACGCCCGCCGGTAGGCCCGCGTCGAGTGGGATGGCCACGCTCGCGGCGGTGATCGCGGCGATGACCAGCCACCACCAGCGGGAGACGCCCTGCATCAGGATGCGGACCTCGCCGGCGAGCAACCGGACGGTGGCCAGCCGCCGCTGGGCTCTGACCGCCGACAGCTTCGGATAGGGGCGCGGCCGCGGCGGTGCATAGGCCAGCACCGGCATGCCGTCGGCGCCGCGGTCGGCGCCAGCCACCCGGTCAGCGCCAACCACCCGCCCGGCGCCAACCACCCGGTCGGCGCCAGCGACGCGATCCGCGCCAACCACCCGCCCGGCGCCAACCACCCGGTCAGCGCCAGCCACCCGCTCAGCGCCAACCACCCGCTCAGCGCCAGCCACGCGATCGCCGCGCGCGGCGCGGTCCGCCACCGCGCGGCCGCGGGCGGGGTCGAAGCGGCCGAACCAAAGTGCCGGCAGCACCGCCACGCAGGCGGCGAGCACGATCAGCGTCAGCCGGCCAACAAGATAGCCGCCGTCCGGGTGGAAGCCGGACCAGGCGAAGGTGGCCAGCGGATGGTCGACCTGGGTGAAACCGATGCTGAACTCGCCGGCCCGGGACAGATGTTGGGCGGCCACCGCCTGCCGCATGGACGCGGCCACCTCGGCCAGGCCACCGAAAGGCGAACCCGCGCCGGCGATCAGTGCGGTCATCCACACGAAGAACCAGGCGATGTTGCCCAGACCCTTGCGCAGCGCCGGGACCGTCTCGAACACGATCGCGGCGGCTGCGGTCGCTGCCAGCACCGGCAGTGTCAGCACCAGGTAGGGCGCGAGCAGGGCCACCGGGTCGACCGACCGCGACTCGCCGCGGGCGAGTTGGAGGACGAATGCGGTCACCGCGAGGACGCCGGCCATCGAGGCGAGCACCATCAGGTTGCTGATGAACTTGCCGGCCAGGTAGCCGGCGCGGCTCAGGGTCGTGGCGGCCAGGATGTGGCCGACGCGGGTTGTCTCGTCGCGGGCGACCGCGCCCCGCACGACGTAGAACCCGCCGATCATCAGCCAGAGGGCGCCGGCGAGCGCGGTGGCCGTGCCGACGTAGGCGCTGTTGTAGACGCCCCGGTAGCCGCCCGCATTCATGATTACCCAGAGCGAGTCGGCCGGCGGGATCGTCAGCCAGGCCAGCGCGACCGCGGCGGCGAGGATGACCAGGTAGGCGGGGCGCCGGGTGCGTTCGCGGAAGTCGGCGACCGCCAGCGCCGTCAGCGCTCTCATCGCACCGCCATCGGTCGGCTGTGGACGGTGGCGAGATAGGCGTCCTCCAGGTCCGGCTGGGCCGGCACCGCACCCGGGCCGGGTGGTTCCGCCGCCAGCGCGCGGATCCGCACGCCGGCCTCCGTGCGTACCATCCGGCTGACCACATGTCTTTCCCGCAGGCCGGCGAGCGCTGCCGGCGCGACAGTCAGCTCCCACACCTGGCCCCAGGCGTGGTTCAGCAACTCCTGCGGGCTGCCGCGGCTGACCAGCGTCCCGTGCGCCATGATGGCGATGTCGGCGGCCACCGATTCCACATCGGAGACGATATGCGTCGACAGCAGCACCACCCGGTCTGCGGCGAGTTCGCTGAGCAGGTTGCGGAACACCATCCGTTCCTCGGGATCGAGGCCTGCGGTGGGCTCGTCGACGATCAGCAGCTTCGGGTCGGCCAGCAGCGCCTGGGCGATGCCCACCCGGCGCAGCATCCCGCCGGAATAGCGGCCCAACGGCCGCCGGCCCGCACCCGTCAGGTTGAAGATCTCCAGCAGTTCGCTGATCCGGTTGCGGGCCGCCTTGGCCGGCATGCCCTTCACGGCCGCGAGGTAGGAAAGGAACTCCCGGGCGCTCAGGTGCGGGTAGACGCCGAAGTCCTGCGGCAGGTAGCCGAGGTCGCGGCGCAGCGCGTCGGGCCGGGCCACGATGTCGGTGCCGTTCCAGGTGACCTGGCCGCCGGTCGGGCGGGTGATGGTCGCGATGATCCGCATCAGCGACGACTTCCCGGCGCCGTTGGGGCCGAGCAGGCCGAGCACTCCCGTGCCGATGCTCATATTGACGCCGGCGATGGCGCGCTTGCCGCCGCGGTAGGTCTTGCTGACGTCGTTGATCTCCAGCCGCATGGATCCTCCTGAGCGCGGTGATGCCGGTCCTCAGGCAATCACCGGGCGGGTGGGCGATCACTACTACCAGGCACCGGAGCGGAGGTAGGGCTAGGCATACCTGGCATTCGGGCATTGCCGGCTACCGTGTGGTGCATGTCCGTGAGCAGCCCGCAGACCGCGCTCGAGGCCCTCGCCTCGCGCCGGCTGCTGGTCAGCCGCTGGCCGTGGCGGTCGGTGGGCTTCCTGTTCAGCACCCTCCCGCTCGCGGGGGTGGCCTTCGCGGTGCTCGCGATCCCGTGGCTGGTGCTCGTCGACCGGATCGGCGGGGATGACCGCCGGCTCGGCCCGATCGTGTTGCTGATCCTGCTCGGCACCGCGCTGGTCGGGGCGCTCGGCCCGGTGATCGCGGTCCCGCTCGCGAACGTGGAACGGCGCCGGCTCCGGCTGGTCGACAACCGGGCGGTCGGCCTCCGCCGGCGGAAGAGCGGCCTTTACACCGACCCGGCCACCTGGCGTGAGGTCGGCTACACCTGCCTCATGGCCACCGCGGCTCCCGTGCTCTCGATCGCCGCCCTCCTCGCCGTGCTGCTGGCCGTGACGTTCGTCGCGAGCCCGTTCCTGGTGCTCGCCCAGCAGCCGGACGGCGGCCCGGTCGCGCTCGGCTTCGGCCAGGCGACCACGGTGCCGCAGACCATCCCGTACGCCATCGTCGGTGTGCTGTTGCTCCCCGCTCTGGGCTATCTGCTGACGCTGGTGGCCGGCGCGCACGCCGCGGTCGCGCGGGCGCTGCTCGTCGGCGGTGCGGCCGAGCGGCTGCGCGCCGAACTCGTCGAGGTCGCCCACTCCCGGGCCCGGCTCGTCGACGCGTTCGAGGTCGAGCGCCGCCGGATCGAGCGTGACCTGCACGACGTCGCGCAGCAGAAGCTGGTCAGCCTGACGATGCAACTCGGCCTCGCCCGCATCGACCTGCCCCCCGACTCCCCCGCCGCGGCCAGCCTCACCGCCGCGCACGAGCAGGCCAAGCAGCTCATGGGCGACCTGCGCGGGCTGATTCACGGCATCCAGCCGCAGATCCTGACCGACCTCGGCCTGGCCGCCGCGCTCGACGAACTGGCCGACCACGCGCCGATCCCGGTGACCGTGCAGACCCGCCTGCACGACCGGCAGCACGAGGGCACGGCCTATTTCGCGGCGGCCGAGGCCCTCACCAACGTCGCCAAGCACAGCGGCGCCACCCGCGCGACTGTGACCGCGCACCAGCAGGGCGCGCTGCTGACCATCGAGATCAGCGACAACGGCCGCGGTGGCGCCGATCCTGGCCGCGGCACCGGCCTGACCGGGCTGGCCGACCGGGTCGCCGTGACCGGCGGGCGGATGCTGCTGTCCAGCCCGCCCGGCGGCCCGACCCTGCTGCGGGTGGAGTTGCCGTGCACCGCGTAGTCATCGCCGAGGACACCCTGCTGCTCCGGGAGGGGCTGGCCGGCCTGCTCGAACGGTTCGGCTTCCAGTGCGTCGCGGCCGTTGGCGACGCCGAGGCGCTCAAGGCCGCCGTCGCCGAGCATGCGCCCGACCTGGTGCTGACCGACATCCGGATGCCGCCGGGCTTCACCGACGAGGGCCTGCGGGCGGCGGTGGAACTGCGGCACAACCACCCGGGCCTGGCCGTCGTGGTGCTCAGCCAGTATGTGCAGCACCGCTTTGCCACGGAGTTGCTCGATTCCGGCGACGGCCGCGGGGTGGGCTATCTGCTCAAGGATCGGATCGTCGACGTCGAAGACTTCATCGCGACCCTGAGCCGGGTGGTGGCCGGCGGCACGGCCGTCGACCCACAGGTCATCAGCCAACTCGTACGCCGTCGTCGTGATCCGCTCTCGTCTTTGTCGGGTCGGGAGAGCGAAGTTCTCGCGCTTCTCGCGGAAGGGCATTCCAACGCCGCGATCGCGCGCAAGCTCTTCGTCTCCGACGCGGCAGTCGGCAAACACGTCGGCAATATTCTGGCCAAGCTCCACCTGCCACAGACCGACGACACCAACCGGCGGGTGCTGGCCGTGCTGGCCTACCTGCGAGAGTCAGTTGGCGAGTAGCCGCTGGGCGGCGAGGGCCAGCCGGGCGCGGGTCAGGCCGGCCGGCTCGGTGAGCTCGATGCGCAGCGCCTTGCCGATCTGGTCGAGCCGGCGGGCGACGCTGCTGTGGTGCAGGTGCAGCAGATCGGCGGCCTGGCGCAGCGAACCGGTCGCGCAGTAGGCGTCCAAGGTGTCCAGGTCTTCCGGATTGCCGGCCAGGCCGGCGATCGCGGCCACGTCGGGGTTGTCACGTGCGGCCTGTGGCGGGATCTCGGCCAGCAGCGCCAGCGCGCCCAGGTCGGCAAAGCGGATGACCGGCTCGCGCGGGCCGGTGAAACGCAACGCGGTGCGGGCCTCGCGCCAGGCGCGGTCGGGGCGCTCGGACGCGCCGATGCCCGCGCGGACGCCCGCCGGGATTCGTTGTGAGTCCACAGTGGAGGCCAGCACGACGCCGACGTCGGCGAGGGTCGCCGCCTTCACCGGGCGGGCGGGGCAGAGCAGCCGGCCGATCTGGTCGAGCGGAAACTCCGCGCGCACCGCGACGACGCGGACCGGCAGGTCGGTGGCGAAGCCCAACAGCCGCAGCGCGCGGGTCCGGGCCGCCTCGTCGGTGTCGGCACTGATCACCAACTCGACCAGGGCGGGGTCGGCCATCGTGGTGCGGGCCGGGCCGTAGCGTTCGACGACCGCCGCGGCGGCGATCGCCAGCCGGTCGACCAGCACCAGGTCGAGGCGCCGGGCCGGGCCGGTGCGTTCCAGCCACACCGTGCCGATCTCCTCGTCGTCGAGGGTGATCGGCTCCGTGGTCGACGGGGGTGGCGGCGGTCCGGGCGCGTCGCGGCCGTCGGGCGTCATCCGGATCACCCGGCCGGTGCTGTGCAGCCGGATCCCGGCGGTGCACTCGGCCAGGCCCGCCGACGACCTTGCCAGGGCGGCGAGGTCGACCCGGCGGCGCATCAGCGTGTCGTAGAACATGACGACCCGGATCGCGCCTTCGGATTCCGTGTCGAGTTGGGAGAGTCGTTGTGCCACCGCCTCCATGACAGCAGGGTACGCGCCGATCGGTGCGTCTATCGGGCCCGATGCGCGACGGCTGGCGGATGACCTCGTCCCGGATGCTCGGGAGGATGGTCGGCATGGATCCCGAGCTGGAAGTCTTCGTACCGTTGTTTCCCCGTGGCGACCTGAGCGACCCGATCACCGCGCGCAAGGGCCTGATGGGGCTGGCCACGTCGGTCCCCGCGCCGGACACCACCGGCATGGAGGTCGAAGACCTGATGGTGCCGGCCGATCCCGACGTGCCGGTGCGGATCTACCGTCCCCAGCACGCCGAGGGCGCCATCGTCTGGCTGCACGGCGGTGGCTTCGTCATGGGCAACCTGGAAACCGAGCACCCGTGGGCGGCCCGGCTCGCCGGCAACTCCGGCGCCGTGGTGATCTCGGTGGCCTACCGGCTGGCACCGGAACATCGGTTCCCGGCGGCGCTTGACGACGCGTACGCCGTGTTGACCTGGGCTTTTGAACATGCTCAGGCTCTCGGCGTCGATCCTGAACGGATCGCGGTCGGCGGGCACAGCGCCGGCGGCGGGCTCGCGGCCGCGCTGGCGTTGTCAGCGCGCGACGAGCAGGGGCCGCCGATCCGCTTCCAGTTGCTCAACCAGCCACAGCTCGACGACCGGCAGGAGACGTGGTCGGCGCGGACCTTCACCGACACGCCGTGGATGACGCGTGGCAAGGTGACGCAGGCGTGGGGGCATTATCTGGGCGGGCCGAACTCGTCGCCCTACGCGGCGCCGGCGCGGGCCGAGGACCTGTCGGGGTTGCCGCCGGCCTACATCGCGACCGCGGAGCTGTGCCCGAACAGGGACGAGGACATCGTGTACGCGCTGCGCCTGCTGCAATCGGGTGTGCCCGTCGAGTTGCATCAGTGGGCCGGGACGTTCCATGGTTCGCAGGCGATCCTGTCGGCGGAGGTGTCGCAGCGGCAGAACGCGGAACTCGGGGCGGTGCTGCGGCGGGCGTTGGCCTATTAGCTGGCGTCTGGCCGACAGAAACTGTCGGGGGGCGGCCGTAGAGTCCCTGCCATGGACTATTCCGATCGGCGGGGGTTTGACGCGGGGTTCCTCGGGGCCGACGTGCCGCTGCCCGGCGTCTCCGGTTCGGTCGCGGTCGGGCCCGGTGCCGCCGACGGGGTCCTGCACTACCACCACTTCAGCGTCATCATGAATAGCGCCCGCCGGCTGGCGATCTTCAGCGCGGCCAACCTCGACGGGCGGCGCCGCTTTGCCCAGGTCCCTCACTCCGACCGTTGGATCATCGACCCGCGGTTGCCAGATGCCCAGGCCGGCAACGCTCTCTACACAGGCAACGATCTCGACCGCGGGCACCTGACCCGGCGCGCCGACATGCTGTGGGGCGACACGGCCGCAGAGGCGAGCGCGGCGGTCGCCGACACCTACCACTACACCAACTGCGCGCCGCAACACCGTGACTTCAACCAGAACGACACGACCTGGCAGGGCCTGGAAAACTACATCCTCGTCACGGTCGGCGACCACCGGCTGCGCGCCAATGTCTACACCGGACCGATCTTCGACGACAGCGATCCGATCTATCGCGGGGTGCGCATCCCGCGCGCGTTCTGGAAGGTCGTCGCGGTGGCCACCGTGGATCGGCTGCACGCGACGGCCTACCTGATCGAGCAGACCAACCTTCTCGACACCCTCGGCCGGTCAGCGGAAGAAGGGCCGCTGGGCGCCTACCGCACCTACCAGACCAACGTCCGCCACATCGAATCCCTGACGGGCGTGAATTTCGGCGTGCTGCGCGGCTACGACCCGCTCGAGCCACCGCCCGGCGACGCCGAGGAACCGATGCCGACGGAGTTGCACGGGCTGGGCGACATCAAGCTCTGACCGCGATTTTCTGTCGTACGTGGCCGATAGCGTCACGCCCATGGACCGCAAGACGGCATGGGTGACCGGCGGGAGTCGCGGCGTCGGGCGTGGCATCGCGGTGGCGCTGGGCCGCGCGGGCTGGACGGTGTGGGTCAGCGCCCGCTCGGGGCGGGCAGCCGGATCAACCTCGCACCTTCCCGGGAGCGTGGAGGAGACCGCGCAGGCGATCACCGACGCCGGCGGGCGCGGCATCGGGGTGGTCTGCGATCACCGCGACGACGACCAGGTCCGCGCGCTCGCCGACCGGATCGAGGCCGAGGGCGGCGCGTTGCACCTGCTGGTCAACAACGCCTGGGCCGGCTACGAACGGCTCAACGCGGGCGAGTGGACCGAGTGGAACGCCCCGTTCTGGCAACAACCGTTGGCCCTCTGGGATGCGATGTTCGACGGCGGGGTCCGCACTCACTACGTCACCAGTGCGGTGTGCGCGCCGCTGCTGCGCCGCACCGCCCCGAGCGCGATCGTCACCGTCTCGATGGAGGTGGGCGCCCGCCACGATCCACACCAGGGCGTCGCCTACAGCGTCGCGAAGGCGGCCGACGACCGCCTCGCGGCAGCGATGGCCGGCCAGCTCGCCGCCGACAGTGTCGCCTCTGTCGCGGTCTACCCCGGCCTGGTGCGCACCGAGGGGGTGATGCAGTTCGCCGAGCACCTCGACCTGTCGAGCGCGCAAACGCCCGAAGGCGTCGGTCGGTGCGTTGCTGCCCTCGCGGTCGACCCACAGCTCATGTCGCTTACCGGGCAGGCTCTCCACATTGCTGACCTGGCCGCCCGCTACGGAGTCAACGTCACCGACTGACCGGTCCCCTCTCGCTGCTTCCCCGATCAAGTCGGCCAATGGGCGCCCGCATGGCTGGCGGCCCGCGAGCCGCTGCCCGACTGGGTCAGACCGTGAGACCGGTGGCGGTGGCCTGGAGCAGGCGGGTCAACCGCGGCTCGAAGTCGAGGGCCGCGTGGGCCCAGCGGGGCTCCTGCGCGTAGAGCTCGCGCAACGTGGCGGTGGGGTGGGAGAGTTGCCAGAGGTTGGCGGCCAACCCGAGCGCCGTCGCGATCAGGTCGTGGAGTTGGTCGGTCTGCATCGTGCCGGTGGCGGCCAGCGTCTCGACGATGGCGTCGTAGGCGGCGAACGATCGCGTCTTGTATCGGCGGGCGCGGTCGAGGTCGACGTCGCCTTCGAGGCTCAGCGGCACGTGGGTGAGCAGGTCGCAGAAGAGCGGCAGAGCCGCGAGCGTGCTGCTCATGGCGGCGGCGGTCTGCGGCGGCGTGAGGTCGTGGGCGCCGGCCAGCCTGGCCGCGAGGGCGTCGCGCCAGTCTTCCCAGCCGCGTTCGGCCAGCTCGAGCAGGAGTTCTTCCTTGCTGGCGAAGTAGCGCCGGACGGCCGACGGGTGCAGCCCGGCGGCCTCGGTGACGGCCGCGAGGGTGAGGTGGCGCACTCCGCCGGACTCGGCCGCGAGCACCCGGGCGGCGGCCA
Source organism: Asanoa ferruginea (assembly GCF_003387075.1). Taxonomy (NCBI): domain Bacteria; kingdom Bacillati; phylum Actinomycetota; class Actinomycetes; order Micromonosporales; family Micromonosporaceae; genus Asanoa; species Asanoa ferruginea. The sequence goes on along the minus strand of NZ_QUMQ01000001.1, from coordinate 5,234,051 downwards.
GCAGGTCTTCGGCGCGCTGGAGCTTCGCCTCGGGGGAACGGGCCCGACGATGCATGGTGACCACCATAACGCAATCAACGTGCGTTGTCGGTGCTAGCGTCGAAGATAACGCAACCTTCGTGCGTTAGACCAGAGGAGCCCACCATGCGCGCAGCAGTCGTCACCCGGTTCGGAGAGCCTGAGGTCTTCGAAGTCCAGGAGTTGCCGGATCCGCGGCCGGGGCCGGGGCAGGTGGCGATCGACGTCACCCACGCCGCCGTCGGTCTGGTCGACGTCTACATCCGGCAGGGCCTCTACAAGGAGCGGGCCGGGTTGCCGCAGCCGCCCTACGTGCCCGGCCTCGAAGTCGCCGGCACCATCCGCGAGCTCGGCGAGGGCGTGACCGACTTCCGGGTCGGCGAGTCGGTCGTGACGCTGTCCGGCACCGGCGCCGTCGGTGGCTATGCCTCGGTGGAGGTCGCGGACGCCCGGGTAACCGTCAGCCTGGAGGGCACCGGCGTCGATCCGGCCCTCGCCGTCGCGGCGCTGCCCAACGCTGCCACGGCCTATCTGGCACTGACCGAGATCGCGCACCTCAAGCCGGGCGAGCGGGTCCTCGTGCACGGTGCGCTGGGCGGGTTGGCGTCGGCTTTCCCGGGCGTCGCCCGCACCCTCGGCGCCTCGGTTGTGGTTGGCACGTCCCGGCGCTCCTCACTCGCCGCCGCGCGGGCCTCGGCCCTCCCCTACGACGAGATCATCGCCAGCGAGGACCTGGCTCTCGCCACGCAACGCTTCGACGTCGTGGTCGACCCGGTCGGTGGCCAGCTCCGCACCGACAGCCTCCAGGTGATGAATCGTCAGGGGCGGATGCTGCTGGTCGGCAACGCCAGCGGAGACTGGCAGCATTCGGTGCCGACCAACGCGCTGTGGGGCGGCAACCTGGCCCTGCTCGGCTTCAGCATCGGCTTCTACCTGCCGAATCATCTCGACAAGGCGCGGCCCGCCGCGGAGGCTGGGCTGCACGCGATCAGCCAGGGCCTGGTCGACATCCGCACCGAGACGCTGCCGCTGGCCGACGCGGCCGAGGCGCACCGCCGCCTGGAAACCGGCGCGGTCGGCCGCCGAATCCTGCTGACACCCTGAGGAGCCACACGGATGTTCACGATGTTGACCGTCATCAGGAAGAAGCCGGAGATCTCGACGGAGGATTTCCGGCACTTCATGGAGCACGAGTACGGCCCGACCTACGTCGGCCTGCCGCAAACCAGGGAGTACGTGCAGTACTACCTGTCGGACGTGATGACCGACGGCGCCGAGCCGCCGATCGACGCGATCGTGCGGATCAGTTTCGAGTCGCGCGAGGAGATGGCGGAGGCACCGAAGGCGGAGAGCTACCGGCGGGCCCACGAACTCCGCCAGGCATACATCCGCGAAACCTCGATCGGCATCCATTCGGCGGTTCTCGATCAGGAACTGCGGCTCGTCTGACCGACGCAACCGGCGGTCGTGGAGGGTGATCGGATACGGTATGGGCGCGTGGACACTCGTTCTACCAGGTTAGGGACGCTCTCAGTGGCCAAAGAGACCATCGTGAAGCTCGTCGACGACATCGACGGCAGCACCGCCGACCAAACGGTGATGTTCGCTCTCGACGGCGTCATGTTCGAGATCGACCTGTCCGACGAAAACGCCGGGAAGCTGCGGCAGACGCTCAAGCCGTTCGTCGAAGCCGGCACGAGGGTGACCGCCGACGGCACCCGCCACACCCGGACGGTGATCTCCGCCGAAGGCGCCAGCCTCCGCGAGGAAACCCGCGCGATCCGCGCCTGGGGCCAGAAATACGGCCCGCAACTCGGCCTCGACACCGTCGGCGACCGCGGTGCCATCCCACAGCGGGTCCGCGAGGCCTACGAGAAGCACGAGGGCCGCGCTCCCCGCACCGCCCTCGCGTCGCCCTTCCTGGCTCCCAACTCGTAAGAGACGCCGGCGCGGGATGCCAGATCGATTCGACGAGATCGCTGGCACCGCGGCGGCTGCGAAAGAACCCCGGATACCGCGCGCGGTCGCCGGGTCGGTGGCGTTGCTGTCCGACGTGCACGCCAACATCCATGCGCTGCGCGCCGTGTTCGACGAGCTCGACCGGGCGCCGGTTGATCTGGTGGTCTTCGGTGGCGACACCACGTGGGGCACCTTCCCGGCCGAGACCGTGGACCTGATCAACAGCCTGCCCCGCCGGCTTCTCGTCCGGGGCAACGCCGACCGCGCCGTGCTCGAGTTGGCCGACGAGGTGCGCCCGCCTGCCACCCCGCGCGAACCCTGGATGCGCGACCGGCACCGGGCCGGCGACGTCGACTTTCTGCGCGACGCGCTGTTCCAGGTCGACGTCGAGGTGCCCGGCGTCGGCACGCTGCGGATCTGCCATGGGTCGCCACGGGCCGACATCGAGATCATGACGCCGGGTACGCCGATGGACCGCGTCGCGGCCGCCGTGGCCGGAGTCGACGCCGACGTCCTGGTGACCGGACACACGCATCTCCAGTTCGATCGCGCGCTGGCCGTTGGCCGGGTGCGCCGGCACATCAACCCGGGCAGCGTCGGGCTGCCCTACCACGCGGGCGAGCCCGGGGCGCGTTGGGCGCGGGTCACGGCCGACGGCGTCGAGTTCCGCCGCACGCCCTATGACGTCGAAGCCCATCTGGCCGCACTGAAGCGCAGCGACGACCCGGCGCGGGACCGGATCGCCGAACTGTTGCGCGAGCCGCCGACCCCGGACGAACTCATCGTGTACGCCGAGGAGCGCGTCTTCTCCGACTGACCGTCAGCCGTCCGCGTCGGTCGGTCGGAAAGGATCACCACTCCTTTGAGGAGTGTGGTGCGTCTAGTTCTCCCGGCCGCCGGACGCGAAGGTCATGTCCGCGTAACGTTCGCCGGCCACCTGGGCCGCCAGCGGGTCCAGCAGTTTCAGCTCGTCGGCCGTGAGGGCGATCCGGGCGCCGGCCGCGTTCTCGGTCACGCGCGCGCGGGTGCGGGTGCCAGGGATCGGCACGACCGGCAGGCCGCGCACCTCCTGCTGCGCGTGCAGCCAGGCCAGCGCGATCTGGGCCGGGGTGGCCTCGTGTGCCGCCGCGACCTCGCGTACCGGTGCCAGCAGATCGTGGTTTGCCCGGTCGTTGCCACCGGCGAAACGGGGCATCCCCCGGCGGACGTCGCCGGCTTCCAGGCCCTGCACCGACGGGACCTGGCCGGTCAAAATGCCGCGACCCAATGGGGAGTACGGCACGAGCGCCGTCCCGAGCGCGGCTGCGGCCGGGACGACCCGGTTCTCGATGTCGCGGCTGAACAGCGACCACTCCGACTCGACGGCGGCGATCGGGTGGACGGCGTAGGCGGCCCGCAACTCGTCGGCGGTCACCTCGCTCAGGCCCAGGTGCCGCACCTTGCCCGCCGCGACCAGTTCGGCCATGACACCCACGGTCTGCTCGATCGGGACGTTCACGTCGCGACGGTGCAGGTAGTAGACATCGATGTGATCGACGCCCAGACGGCGCAGGCTGCGGTCGACGGCCGCGCGGATGTAGGCCGGGTCATTGAAGATCCCCGGGCGTTCGTTGTCGAGGCCGAACTTGGTGGCGATCACCACCTCGTCGCGGTGCGCGGCCAGGAACGGGGCGAGGAACTTTTCGTTGGCGCCGTTGCCGTACGCGTCGGCCGTGTCGAAAAGGGTGATTCCGAGGCTGAGGGCCCGCTCCAGGGCGGCCCGCGCCTCGGTCTCGTCGGTCGTGCCGTAGTAGTCGGTCTTGATGCCCATGGCGCCGAAACCCTGCTGGCCGACGAGTGGGCCGCCGGTGCCGAGGCGTACCTGGTCGAGTTTGAAATCGGTCATCACCCCACGCTGGCACCGCCCGCCAGTGGCAACCAATGGCCCTTCAACATAGGTCTGGCAGAACCACGTTGCCGGTGTACGCCGTGCCTAGACTCGACTGATGAACGGCCAGCTCAGCGACTTCCTCCGCTCCCGCCGGGCGCGCCTTGGCCCGCGCGACGTCGGCCTGCCCGAGCGCGGCCGGCGCCGGGTGCCGGGGCTGCGCCGCGAAGAGGTCGCCCAGTTGGCCGGGGTCAGCACCGACTACTACATCCGGCTCGAGCAGGGCCACGGGCGGCACGTGTCCGACTCGGTGCTCGACGCGGTCAGCCGGGCGCTGCGCCTCGACCCGGCGGAGCACGCCTACCTGCACGATCTCGCGCGCCCGCGGCGAGCCGGCGACCGGGCGCCGCAGGAACCGGTTCGGAGCAGCGTGCGGCTGCTGCTCGACAGCATGCGCGACGTGCCGGCGATCGTGGTCGACTACCGGATGGTCATCGTCGCCGCCAACAGCCTCGGCACGGCGGTGTTCGGCCTGACCGACGACCCGCGCAGCCGCGACCGCGCCCGCGCGTTCTTCCTCGACCCGGCGTCGCGCGAGTTCTTCCCGGACTGGCAGGGCGACGCCGAGACGATCGCGGCCGAGTTGCGCGTGCAGGTGGCCCGCCACCCCGACGACGAGTGGCTGACGGCCCTGATCGGCGAGCTGTGCATCAAGAGCGCCGAGTTCCGGACACTGTGGGCGGACCACAACGTCAAGGAGAAGACGCAGGGCTCGAAACGCCTGCGTCATCCGGTCGTCGGCGAGTTGGTGTTCACCTACGAGCGGCTCGCGCTGGCCGACGACGACCAGCGGACGCTGATCGCCTACACCGCCGAGCCCGGCTCACCCACCGCCGAGCGCCTGGCCATGCTGGCGAGTTGGCACGCGTCACCCGAGCGCGAGCCGGCCGGCGGCGTCGGGCGCCAGCCGCACGTCTCTCCGGGCGAGGTCGACGCGCAGGGTTGAGTCGCGCCAACGGACGTCGACGGCCGTCGACCCGGACAACCGCGCCTCGGTCAGGCAGTGCCGCTCATCCCAGGAGATGTCGACGACTACGCCGGGGCGGGCGACCAGGCCGCGCACGCTGCCGGCCGGCCAGTTGGCCGGGATGGCCGGCAGCAGGTCGATCGCGCCCGCGTGGCTCTGGAGCGCGAACTCGGCTACCGCGGCCGTGAAGCCGAGGTTCCCGTCGATCTGGAAGGGCGGGTGCGCGGCGAAGCGGTTGGGGTAAAGGCCGCCTTGCTCCCCCGTGCTGTCCGGGCCCGCCGGGCGCAGCACCAGGTCGATCAGCGCGGGCAGCCGCTCGCGGTGGCCCAACCGGGCCCGCAGCGCCAGTTTCCACACCAGCGACCAGCCCGTCGAGTCGTCGCCGCGCGCGTCCAGTGAGTTCGCCGCCGCTTCGGCCAAGCGCGCCGAGGTGTCGTCGCCGGGGAAGAGGGCGTAGAGGTGCGAGAGGTGTCGATGGTGCATTTCCGGAAGTGCACGATCCACGATCCATTCTTGTACGCGGCCGTCCGCACCGACGGGCAGCGCCGGCAGCCGGTGCAGAGCCGCGGCGGCCGACGAGACGATCGGTGAGCCGGTCATGGCCAGCAGGGACGCCAGTTCGGCGACCGACGCGAGCAGTTCGCGGGCCAGGCTCAGGTCGATCGTCGAGGTGAGGTCGACCGCGTAGGCACCGTCGCCGAACGTGAAGTGGTTCTCCGGCGACGTCGACGGGGACAGGCCGAGGCTTCCGTCGGGCTGTTCGACCAGCCAGTCGAGCAGGAACTCGGCCGCCGACGAGACGAGTGGCCAGGCTACGTCGGACGCGAACGCGCGGTCGGCGCCGAAGCGGACATGCTCGACCAGGTGCCGGCACAACCACACGCCGGCCAGTGGCCAGAACGCCCACGCCGGATCGGCCCGGCGCCGCCCGACCGGCGATGTGTAGGCCCATGCGTCGGTGTTGTGGTGCGCGCACCAGCCCCGTGCGCCGTAAAGGAGCCGGGCGGTTTCGGCGCCCCGCACCCGGAGCGCCGCGATCAGGTCGAACAGCGGCGACGCGCACTCTGCCAGGTTGGTCGTCTCCGCCGCCCAGTAGTTCATCTGGGTGTTGATGTTGACCGTGTAGTTGGCGCTCCATGGTGGACGCATCGAGTCGTTCCAGAGACCCTGCAACGTCGCGGGCAAGCCACCCGGTCGGGACGAGCTGATCAGCAGATATCGTCCAAAGTGGAACAGGTATGGCGTGAGCCCGGTGTCGCCGGCCAGGTCCAGCGACACGCGATCGTAGAGGGAGTGGTGCGCGTCGCGGTGCCGGGCGTAGAGCTGCTCGGCACCGCGGGCGAGGGCGGCATCCGCGGCGGCCGACGCCGCGGCCAACGCCGTGTTCTCGTCACCGGCAGGCGCCCGGCCGATGCCGGTGAAGGTGGTCGCGGTGGTCACCACCAGCAGCAGCCGACGCACGCCGCCGGCCCGCAGATCACCCTCGGACACGCCGTCGTGTGACCAGCGCGCGACGATCGCGCCCCGGACGGACGGCCGGGAATCGTAGACCGGTGACTGTAGGTCGGGCTCGTGCGGCGGCGCCGCGTCGCTCGGGAGGCGCACCGTCAGCCAGCCCGGACCGCGCCCCAGGACGGCGAGTGGGCTGTCCAGCCCCAGCGAGACGTCGACCGTCTCGTCGCCGTCGACTTCGATGCTGAGCACCAATGCCTGATGCGGCGCGGAGATGAAGGCCCGCCGGGTGACGCGGGAACCGCCGACCCGGTAGTCGACGACTGCCGACGCATCCCGCAGCAAAAGCCGCCGCCGGTAGTCCGTCGGCGCCGAGCCGTGCGTGACGTCCAAATGCAGATCACCGAACGGCAGGTAGCTCTGCGAATAGTCGCTCTGGAGCCGCTGGACCGACGCGGTCGCGCCGGAGAAATCAAGCCCGGCCAAGGATGCCCGGGCGGCGGCCACCGCCTCAGCAGCAGCCGAAGGGTCGATCACCCGCTGCCGCGCCTCGCTGGACACGTCGCCCGACCACGCGGTGCCGTCGTTGAGAGCCACCCGCTCCCGCAACGGATCGCCGAACAGCATTCCGCCCAGCCGACCGTTTCCCAGCGGAAAAGCCTCGAGCCACTCGCGGGCCGGTGCGGTGCAGGTGTGCACGTGGGCGGGGTCGTCCGAGCTCATCAAAAGTCTCTCGATAGGGTGAGTTTGTAAGGACATATTAGTCAGAGGAGCGAGGATGGCCGTCTTCGACGTAGTCGCCTACGGTGCCGATCCGACCGGGCGCAGCGACTCGGCGGCCGCGTTCGCCGCAGCCTTCCGGGCCGCGTCCGCGCACCCGCAGCCGTCCGAGGTGCGGATCCCGCCGGGCGACTACACGCTCTATCCCGAGCACGCCGAGCGCCGCGACCTGTTCGTCTCCAACACCGTGGGCGCGGACCCGCGCTATCGCACGAAGACCATCGCGATGCTTGTCGAGCACGCGAACGGCCTGGTCGTCAACGGCACCGGTGCGAAGCTCACCCTGCACGGGTTCCAGACGGCCTTCGCCGTCATCGACTCGCACGACGTGCGCTGGCACGGGTTCGCGGTCGACTACCACGCGCCGAGCCTCGTAGAGGCCACCGTCGTCGCCGCCGGGCCCACCTGGCGCCAACTCGCCGTGCCCGCCGACGTGACGGCGCGGGTCGACGGGACGCACATCAACTGGGAGGGCGAGCGGTCCTATTGGAGCGGGCGCGACGGCCTGGACTACGCGCAGGTCTACGACCCGCGAACGGGCACGGTCAGGCGCTGCGACAACCCGCTCTTCGTCAACGTGACAGCCATCAGCGACGACCTGCGGATCGAATACGGGGGGCCCATCGACGACGACACCGGGCTCGTCTATCAGATGCGACCGACCGTCCGGGACCACCCCGGCGTGTTCGTCTGGGAAAGCGAACGGGTCACCCTCGACAACCTCGACCTGCACTATCTGCACGGCTTCGGCATCCTCGGCCAACTCAGCCGCGACCTGGTGCTGCGCGACATCCGCTTCCAGGCCGATCCCGAGCGGGGGCGGAAGACCGCGAGCTACGCCGACTTCGTCAACCTCTCGAACGTGGGCGGGCAGGTCACCATCGAACGCTGCCTTTTCGACGGCGCCCACGACGACGCGATCAACGTGCACGGCACCTACCTCGTGGTGAAGGAACGGCCCGACGAGCGCACGGTCGTCCTGGAATACCGCCACCCGGAGACCGCCGGCTTCCCCGCGTTCCACGCCGGCGACGAGATCGAGTTCATCGAACGGGCGACCCTCTCCAGCGACACCGCGATCCAGGCCCGGGTCGTCGCGGTGACGGATCCGACCCCCGAACATCCGTTCACCACGACGGTCACCCTGGACCGGCCGGTGCACCTGGAAAACGAGCGCTGGGCCGCCGAGAACATCAGCTACTCCCCCGACGTCACCGTCACCGGCAACGTGTTCACCGGTATACCGACCCGCGGCGTCCTGCTGACCGCCCGCGGCCACTGCGTGATCGAGGGCAACGTCTTCGACGAGATGGGGATGGCGGGCATCTTCGTCTCCGGCGACGCCAACGAGTGGTTCGAGTCCGGACCGGTCAAGGACCTGACGATCCGCGCCAACGAGTTTCGCCGGCTGACCGCGCCGGCGATCCTGGTCGAGCCGACGATCGCCGGCGGCAAAGTGCACAGTGGAATAGATATCGAGCATAATCGGTTCGTCGACTGCACCGAGCCGCACGTCGTCATCAAGGAGTAGCAAAGGGGCGAGGCACAACGGCCTCGCCCCAAAGCACACCTACTGGTAGAGCTTGTTGATCTGGTCGTTCACACCGACGAACGCGTTCACGTCGCCCTGGCCGTTGAGGTAGGCCTGCATGGCGGGCTGGAAGATCGCCATGGCGTCGGCCCACTGCGGCACGACCGGCTCGGTGTGGGTGGTCGGCGCGAGGAACGGCGCGATGTCGATGCCGTTCTTCTGGAAGGTGGCCTTGGCGTCTTCCAGCGCGCTGGTCATCGCCGGCAGCACCACACCGGCCTGGCCGATGATCGACTGGCAGTCCTTGCCACCGAGGAAGACGAGCAGCTTCTTGGCCTCGGCCGGGTGCTTCGTCGTGGCCGTCACGGCGTCACCGAGGCTGTTGGCCGTCGACTGGCGGCCGGCCGGGCCGGTCGGCAGCGCCGCGATGGTGGTCTTGACGTCCTTGAGCTCGGCGTAGGACTGGGCGCTCCAGACACCGTCGGTGGTCATCGCGTACTTGCCGGCGCCGTAGGTCTGCTGCATGCCGACGCCGCTCGTTGCGATCTTGAGCGAGGGCATGAAGCCCTTGTCGGACAGGCCCTTGAACCACTTCATGGTGTCGAGGAACTTCGGGTCGTCGTAGTTGAAGTGCGGCTTCGACGTGTCGCCGGAGTAGTAGGTCCAGCCGTTCGACAGCGCGTACTGCGCCCAGATCGACTCACCCGCGCCGTCGCCGGCACCGTTGAGGCCCAGGCCGTACACGTCGACCTTGTTCTTGTCGAAACCGGCCTCGTCGCCGCGCTTGCCGGCCTTGTCGACCGTCAGGTGGGCGATGAGCTTCTCGAAGCTGCCGCCGTCGGTCGGGTTCCAGGTCAGGTCGCCCAGGTCCGCGTCAGTCTTGCCAGCCTTCGAAAGCAACCCGCTGTTGACGTAGAGGCCGACGAGACCGTTGTCCTTCGGGAGGCCGTAACGCTTGCCGTCGGTGCCGACCCAGAGCTCGGGAAGGCCCTTCTGGTAGGCGGAGACGTCGACCTGCTGGTCGTCGATCGGCAGGATCTGGTGCTTCTCGACGAAGGTCGGGAAGTAGGAGGCGTGGTCGGTGAACACGTCGGGGGCCGTGCCGCTGACCAGACCGGTGGTGATGCCGCTCCAGTAGTCGTCCCAGCCGAACTGCTTGACCGTGACGCTGATGTTGGGGTTGGCGGCCGTGAACGCGTCGGCGCACTTCTGGTAACCAGGCTGCTGGTTGGCGTCCCAGAGCCAGTAGCTCAGGTTGACCTTCTCGCCAGAGCCGGAACCGGAACCGGAACCGGAGTCCGAGTCCGAGGAGCCGCAGGCCGCGAGCAGGCTCGCCGTGGCCAGCGCCGCCGCCGCGATGACGGCAGTTTTACGCAACTTCACGTGCGTGGTTCCTTTCACTGTAGGGGTGAGAGAAAAAGTCGCTACTTGACCCCGGAGAACTGGATCGAGTTGATGACCCGTTTGCCGAGGAGGGAGAAGAGCACGATGACCGGGAGCGCCGCGATGACGGTCGCCGCCATGAGTCCGGCCCAGTCCGGCCCGCCGTTGGGCGTCTGTGCCTTGAAAATGCCGAGTGCGACGGTGAGCACCCGGACGTTCTCGTCCTGGCCGACGAGCAACGGCCAGAAGTAGTCGTTCCACGAGGCGACGTACGTCAGGATCGCCAGGGTGGTGATCGGGGCCGCGCTCATCGGCACGATGATGCGGAAGAAGATGCGCAGATGCCCGGCGCCGTCGAGCCGCGCGGCCTCTTCGACCTCGTTGCTGATGTTGAGGAAGAACTGCCGCAGGAAGAAGACCGCGAACGGTGACATCAGCAGGTTGGGCAGCACGATGCCGAGGAACGTGTTGAGCAGGCCCAGATCCCGGATGAGCACGAAGTTCGGCAGGGTCGTGAAGATCGGCGGCACCATCAGCGCGAAGAGGAAGATGGTGAACACCACGTTGCGGCCGGGCCAGCGCATCCGCGCGAACGCGTACGCCGCGAGGGCAGAGAAGATGGTCTGCACCACCGTTGTGGAGATCGCGACGACGAACGAGTTGCGCAGATAGAGCCAGAAGTTGACCGACGCGGTGGAGCCGCCCTTCGCCAACGACTCGCTGACGCTGGAGAGGCCCAGCACCCTGCGGTAGGCGTCGACGGTCGTGTCGGCCGGCAGCAGGCTGTTGGAATGGCTGGGCAGCGCGCCGTTCGTGGAGAACGAGGTGCGCAGCATCCAGTAGAACGGGAACAGCGTGGCCAGTAAGAAGAATCCGACGACGATCCAGGCGATGATCCGGCCGACCGGGATCCGCCGGGTGGCGGTGGTTGTCATTCTGTTCTCCAGCCGGCTCACGCGAGGTCAGACTTGTTGGCGCGGGTGAGGCGGAGCTGGATGAGCGTGATCCCGATCAGGATCACGAAGAGCACCAGCGCGATCGCCGAGGCATAACCGAAGTCGTATCGGTTGAAGGCCAGGTCGTAGATGTAGTAGTAGATGACCCGGGTCGCGTTGACCGGCCCGCCCTTGGTGGTCACCGCGATCGTGTCGAAGATCTGGAACGACCCGATCAAAGAAATGATCAACACCAGCGCGAGTACGGGTCGCAGCAGCGGAAGGCTGACCCGCCAGAAGGCCTTCACCTCCGAGGCGCCGTCGATGGCCGCGGCCTCGTACACATCCTTGGGAATGGCCTGTAGCCCGGCGAAGAGCAACAGCGCCGTGTAGCCCATGCTCTTCCACACGTTGATGAACGCGACCGTGAAGATGGCCAACGCCGGGTCGCCGAAGAACGACTGCCGCGGCAGGCCGATGAAGTCGAGCGCGTTGTTGACGATGCCGATCTGGTAGTCGAGCAACCACTGCCACAGCAGGGCGACCACGACGCCGGAGACCATGTAGGGCACCAGCAGGATGCCGCGGATCACCAGCGACCGGGCCAGCCGTTGCATCAGCGCCGCCAGCAGCAACGCCACCGCCGTCTGGAGCCCGATGTTGACGACGACGTATTCGAGTGTGACCAGCAGGGCGTTCCAGAAGACGTGGTCGTCGACGATCTTCGCGTAGTTCTCGCCGCCGACGAACTCGCCCGGCGAGAACAGGTCGTAGTTCGTGAAGCTGAGCCAGACACCCCGAACCGCGGGCACGAGGTAGAAGGCGACGAAGCCGATCGCGGCGGGCAGCACGAACGCGATGGCGTACCACGTCTCGCGTCTGCGCTCGCGGAGCATCGGCCGGCGGCGCCGGGCTGTGCTGGTTGTCGTCATTGCTGCCTCACCGACTAGTTCAGCGCTCGAGGCGCAATGTGCGGATCTCCCACGGACTCAGCTCCAGTGCCACCTCGCCCGCCGCCACGGCGCGGTCCACCGGGTCGCCCTCGCCCTCGCCGAGCAGGTTGGTTGTCGCGACCGACTGGAACGCCCCGCTGAGCACGGCGCGCACCGGCTCGGGGGCCATCGCGACGAGCCGGATCTCGGTTCCGCCGTCGACCGGGCGCACGGCCGAGACCGCGACATCGGCGCCGGTGACCCGCACCCCTGCGTCGGCGACCGGCAGTGGCGTCGATGCCGGTGCGGTGCCGCGCCGGACCGAGGCGTCGTTGCGGAACAGCTCCGCCGCGCGCACCGCCCCAGCCCCCCGCCAGGCGTGCGCCGACGGCAGGATCGCGAGCCGCACGGCCACCTCGCGGCCGAGCGACTGCGCTCCCGGTGCGGGCAGGTGCTGTGCGGCGGGCTCGTCGCGCAACGGATGCAGGTTGACGCTGATCGCACCGACGGCCCGCAGCAGGGTCACCGCCAGCTCGTCGGCGACGACTTCGTACTCCGTGGTGTGTTCGAGCAGCACCGTCGCCGGGCCGGCGGTCACGAAGCTCGACGCCGGGAAGGTCGGCAGCGGGAACTCACCCCAGCCGCCCTCGCTGGTCAGCCCGCGCTCGGTGACCGCGAACTGGCCCTCGGCGGCGGAGCCGGTGACCGGTTCCGGGAGCGGGATATGGAAGCGCAGCCGGTGGTCGGCGGCCGGGTTGACGAAGCTCGTGGTGACCCGGGCGAACGGCTCGCCGGCGTGCAACCGCACCAGCGTCTCGACGGTGACCGGGCGGGTGTCGGGCGAGCGGCGGTCGACGTCGCCGGCGAGCGCGGCCGGCCAGTCGTAGTCGCGCCGCACCCGGATGCCGCCGCGCACCGGCCCCTGCTCGAGCACCTCGACGGTGACCCGGGTCGGCTTCTCCACCAGCACGTCGTGCCGCGGCGGCCCGTAGTTGTAGGTGTCGCCGCGGTCACCGCCGTCGACGAGCCGGCCCACGCCGGTCAGCCGCGTGCCGTCCTCCCCGACGAGTTCGAGCGTGCCGTCGGGCTCGACCGTCACGGTGATCCGGCCGTTGGCGAGGGTGCTCCGGTCGACCCGGACGGCGCCGTTCTGCGGGGCGGTTCCCGACACGACGCGGATCGCCGTCGACCCGGACGCCGGCGTCGGCACGGCCACGGCGACCGTGACGACCGGCGCCGCGAGCGTGCGGACCTGCCACGGCCCGGGGTGCTGTCGCGCGGCCTCGGCGACTTCGGCCCGCAGCGCGATCAGATCGAAATCAGGCGTCGTGGGTACGTCGGCCAGGTGGAACTCCAGCAGGCCGTTGTCGAGCGTGTAACGGTCGATCAGCTTGCCGAACAGCTCGCGGCGGTGGATCCGGCGCAGCACCCGGTCGAGTTCCCCGGCTGGCACGGTCTCGTCGCCGAGCACGGTCGGCGCGGCGGCGACCGGTTGGGCGGCCAGCAGCGTCCCGTCCCCGGTTCGCGCCGCGTAGCTGTCGGCGGCGAGTTCGGCCGCGACCTCGACGACGGCCGTCCGGTCGTAGGGCAGCGGGTTCGCGACCAGATGAGCATTCGAGGGTACGACGGCCGCGCGGCGGTCGAGGGCACCGTCACGCACCCCGCGGGCGGCCTGCTCGGCTTCCGCCAGCCGGGCGCCGACCTGTTCCGACGTCTCGTCGGTGCCGGAGCCGACGACCGAGTCGTGCGCCGACGACTCGACAATCTTGCGCCAGGCCAGGTCGAGGAACGGTGTCTCGCCGGCCGCGTCCGGGCCGCCCCAGGTCGCGAGGAAGCGCTCGGCGTGGTCGACGGTCCGCTCGGCGGCGGCCATCGCGCGCTTGAGCTCCCCGCGCACCGACAGCACGCCCGGCAGGATGTTGCCGCGCACGTGGCTGCGCAGTTCGCCGCGCACGGTCTCGCCGACCTCGGCCCGGGCGTGCGCGGTCACGTACTCCTCGATGGTCGCGATCCGGATGTCCCGACCGGCTCTGATCCACTCGCCGAGCCGCGGGTCGGGGGCGCTGTGGTCGGTGCCGACCATGGCGAGCACCGGGTCGGTGCCCCACCGCTCGGCGGTCATCCGCGTGTAGTCGTCGAGCGCGCGGTCGATGACGGCGGGCACCAGGATGACGTCGAGGCCGTTGTCGTAACCGTCGAAGAGGAACTCGGTGCGCACCGCGGAGCCGTCCGGCGCGGCCCAGGTGAACGCGTGGCCGGCGACGCTGCCCGGCACGCCGCGCCACAACGCGGCGTGCGCGATGCCGGCGCGCTTGAGGATCTGCGGCATCTGCGCGACGTGGCCGAACATGTCGGGGAGGTAGCCGACCGGCATCGCCCGGCCCAGCGCCTGGGCGTCGGCCCAACCGAACCGCAGGTTACGCACGATCGTCTCGCCGGAGCAGAGGAACTCGTCGAGCAGGATGTACCAGGGGCCCAGGGCCAGCCGGCCCTCCTCGGCGAGCTTGCGCACCTGCGGCCGTCGCTCGGGCCGGATCTCCAGGTAGTCGAGGATCGCGGCCGTCTGCCCGTCCACGGTGAAGCGGAACTCCGGGTCCCGCTCCGCGGTGTCCAGCACGATGTCCAGCGCTTCCACGAGACGGTGGCGGAAGACCTGGAACGGCTCGTACCACTCGCGATCCCAGTGGAAGTGCGGGACGAAGACGGCGTAGCTCTGCATTGGTGCCGATGGCCTTTCGATGACGGCCCGGAGGGGTGCCGTGGCAAGATCGGCAATTAGCAAATCATGTTTTCAAACTCGACGCAACGAGTTCGTAACCGCGTTGTGTGAACCTGCTGGGACCGAGTCCGATCCGCCGGATTGAAGCTAGTCCGCGGAGATAAGCAGGGTTGATGCACGTGGCGAGAACGTGCTGTCGAACACCAGGCTCGCGGCACCGACGGCCGCTACGTCGACCGGGATCGCCGACTCGGTGAACCGCACGGCGTGCGGCGGGACCAGGGCCGGGTCGTCGCGTACGACGCCGGGCAGCACGTCGAGGACGATCGGCGCGATGCGCGACCAGAACGGGCCGCCGAAGATGACGCGCTCGATGTCGAGCAGGTTGACGATGACCACGACCGCGCGGGCGAGTTGCCGGGCCGCGTCGACGATCACCGCGTGTGCGCGCTGGTCACCGCCGGTGGCCATGGCCGCCAGGCGCGAGAAGGCCTCGTCGAGTTCGGCGATCCCGGCGGGACCGGCCGGGAGCGTGCCGCTCATGATGCCCTCGCGCTGGGCCCGTTCGACGAGCGCGCGGGGCACGACGCTGTAGCCGACGCAGCCCCGGCGGCCGCAGACGCAGACCGGCCCGTTGGGGTCGACCGTCATGTGGCCGGGGTCGCCGGCGTTGGAACTGATCCCGCGCACGACCTCGCCCGCGACCGCGATGCCGGTGCCCAGACCGGTGCCGTAGTAGACGAACGCGAAATCCCGACTGTCGGATGGCTCGGCGTACCAGAGTTCGGCGACGGCCGCGGCCGTCACGTCCTTCTCCAGCACCACCGGCAGGCCGGTGGCCTCGCTCAACGCCGCCCGCAGCGGAACCTTGTGCCAGTGCGGCAACATCGGCGGGTTGAGCACGATGCCGTCTTCGATGTTGACCGGGCCGGGGGTGGCGATGCCGATGCCGAGCACCCGGGACCGGTCGACGCCTGAGGTCGTGATGAGCGCGTCGATCGAGCGGGCCATCTCGTCGATCACCGACCGCGGGTCTTGCGCCGAGGGCGTGCCGCTGCGGGTGTGGTCGCGCACCTCCCCCGCGAGGTCGACCAGCACGTAGGTGACGACCGCGGGGTCGATGTGCACGCCGACCGAGTAGCCGCCGTCGGGGTTGAGCCGCAGGATGCCTGCCGGCTTGCCGGGCCCGCTGACCCGGGTGCCGTGCTCGTCGATGAGGCGGCTGGCCAGCAGCCGGCGACAGACATTGGCGACCGTCATGGAGCTCAGGCCGGTGACGGAGGCGAGCTTCGAGCGGGTGCTGCCGTCGGGGTGGCGGCGGATCGCGTCGAGCACGACGGTCTGGTTGTATTCACCGACCGCGGGCAGGTTGGACCCCGTCCATGCCACTTCGTCGTCCTCCCACGTGCGCTAGCCGCTGCACAGTCAACCAGATCAGCGAACCGGGTGCCGCGCCAGTGTGGCGGCCAGGGCGGCGTTGCGATGGGCGAACTCGGCCCAGCCGGGCGGCCCCGCGGCGCCCGATCCGGGCTTGGCGACCGCGCGCTGCCGCCAACCGTCGAGCCGTCCCGCGCGGATGTCGAACCGCAGTTCCATCCCGTCGGACCAGCCGGAGAACGCGACGTCCGGTGCCGCCAGCGTGGTTGCCCGCTGAATTGCCGCAACCCAGGCAATTGCCGCGATCTCCTCGTGCAACCGACCGGCGAGTTCGAACGCCTCGACCTGGGCCGCGGCGTCCCGGCGCCGGGCCAACTCGTCGCCCAACGCGCTCGCCGCCGCGGGTTCACGCTCCAGCACGGCGACGATGGCCGCCGTCAACTCCACCCTGCTGTCCGCGTCGACCCGGCGCAGCCGGCCCATTTCCCGCCCGGAGCCGGTGAGCCCGGTGCCCGCGTAGTGGAGCGGATACACGCGGTGCAGCGCCGACACCGCCAAGCGGAGTTTGTTGCCGCCGAGGTAGGGCCCGAACAACCTGACACCGGCCCGCGCACCGGGCTCGTGCGTCAAGGTGAGGCCGGGAGCCGCGGCTGACGTGTCGAGCAGGAGGTAGACCGGCGACTCTTGGCCGCCTCTAGTGCGGTTCCAGCGTGGCAGCGACCGCTCCAGGAGGTTGCGCTCGGCCCAGGCCGCCTCGTGTTCCGAGGCGCAGACGATCGCCTCGATCCGCTCGACGGCCGGCACCATCTTCCTGAGGTGCCGGCGGTCGGCGAGGGTGCCCCAGTAGGAGGCGACCCGGCGGCGCAGGTTGCTGGCCCGGCCGAGATAGAGGACGCGACCGTTGGCACCCCGGAACCGATAGACGCCAGGTTCCTCGGGCAGCGTCGCCACCGCCGCGGGTCGACGCATCAAGCCTCCTGTCCCTGCCTCACCGTCGCCGACGCTACAACGCGTGGCTCCACCCGGCGCCAGAGGACGACGGCCATGGCGATGAGCCACAGGCACCAGGCGACGTATCCGGCGAAGTTGGACAGGCTGGCGGCCTCGAGGCCGAGCGGGATGAGCACCCCGGTCGCGATCAGCGCTGCCGAGACAAATCCGAGCACGGCGAGCCAACGCGTGGCGAGCGCGCGGGCGACCAAGATGGTGAACGTCGCGGTGAGCGCGTACCCGATGGTCTCGCCGATGATCTCGCCCAGCCAGGTGTGCAGCAGTTCGAAGGTGTGGTGTGCGCCGGCGGTCCTGGCCGGATCCGTGGCGTCGGCGCTGAGGCCCGGCACGAACAGGAACCACCGTGACAGCCCGACGACCTGCACGAGCGCGGCGGCGATGCCGACGCCGGCGATCCACCGGCCGCGGGTGCCGCCGGCGAGCCGGCCGAGCAGCAGGCCGACCGGAGCGAGCAGCGCGGCGCTGACAACCAGGACGGCGAACCAGAACATGACGGCGCCCTGGTGTGCCCGGAAGCTGGCGAGGATCTCGGCGGTGGGCTCCTTGAGGATCCCGGGATAGTCGAAGACGGAGCCGAGCGCGGTGAAGCCGGCGATGGCGAGCGCGGCGGCCGAGGCCATCAACGCGGCGACGAGTCTGTTCATCGGGTTTCCTTCCGATACCAGGCGAGGGTGGCGGCAAGTGCGTCGTCGAGCGGGGTGGTGTGGTCGCCGAACGTGGTGCGGAACCTGGTGTCGTCGACGACCCATCGGTCGGTGAACTGGTAGAGCGTGTGCAGGTATTCGCGCATCGCCGGCTTGGCGACGCCGAGCAGCCGCAGCGTCGTGCGGCCGGCCGCGAAGCTGCGCGGCCGGTGGCCGGCAAGCCGGTAGACGTGGTCGACGACCTGCCGGGTGGTGCGGGTTTCGGCGATCGGCAGGTGCCAGATCGATCCGGTGGCGCCGGGTCGGGTGGCCAGAGCGATGAGCCCAGCGGCCACATCCCGGGTGTACGAGTAGCTGTGCGGCTGGTCCGGATCGCCCATGACCTGAGCGGTGCGCCCGGTCAGCGCCGTGCCGAAGACGGTCTCGCCGAGCGCCGATCGGGTAGTCCCCGGGCCGAAATAGTCCGAGGCCCGCCCGATGACGACCTCGACGTCGCCGGCCCGGTGCGCGGCCAGCAGTTCCTCGGTCATCGCCGCCCGGGTGGCCGACTTCGCCGAGGTCGGGTTGGCCCCGAGGGTCTCGACGAGGTCGGCGCCGCCGGTCAGGCCGTAGGCGTAAAGGTTGTCGAGCACCACGAGGCGGGCACCCGCCGCCCGGGCGCCGGCGAGCACACCCCGTTGCAGCGGCGGGAACTCGTCGGTCCAGCGGTCGTAATTCGGCGCGTTGAGGCAGAAGTAGACCGCGCCGGCGCCGGCGGCGACCCGGGTCGTGAAGGACGGGTCGGTGGCGTCACCGCCGACCACCTCGGCGCCGGGCAGGTCGGCGCGGCCGCTGCGGTTGACCGCCACGACCTTGCTGCCCTGGCGGACGAGTTGCTCGACGAGCGGGCGGCCGACCTGGCCGGTCCCGAACACGACGTGGCGGGTCATGCCCGGCTCGCCTGTGCCGCGGCGGCGCGGTTGAGGGCCAGCGGGAGCACCGCGGTGAGGGCGGTGACGACGATCGCGCCGCTGGAACCGAACACGGTGAACTGCTCGTTGACCAGCACGCCGATCGAGGTGGTGATCATCCAACCCAGCGCCCAGCTGGCGGCCAGCGCGACGGGCCAGAGAAGGGCCAGTCGGCCCAGGCGCGGCCAGAGCAGGACCGCCTGTGCGGCACCGACGGCCGCTCCGGAGATGACGCCCTGGATGGCGAGCGCGGTGAGGGTGCTCTCGTAGCCGACCGCGGCGGCGCCGATGGAGAGGCCGACCGCGAGTCCGAGCGCGGTGGCCACGATCCAGGCGACCGGGGACGGCCGGTTCCGGCCGAGCGCCCACGCCTGCGCCGCGCCGAGGACCGCGCCGGTGATCAGTCCACCTAGGACGGCCGGTAGCGGGCCGTCGACGGGGCCGAAGAGCAGGTCGGCGAGGAAGCCGCCGAGCGGGAAGCCGAGGAAGGACACCAGCCACCGCAGCACCACGGTGGTCTGCCGTTGCTGTCTGATCGCGAGGTCTCGCATGATCGCTCCTAACGCTGCGGGTCGATGTGCTGTGCGGCGATCCAGGCCACGAGCACGTTGTCGGGATGCTCGGCGAGGTGGTCGCGGACGAACCCGTCGAGGCGGTCCTCGTCGCCGTCGAGGTGGGCCGTGGCGATGGCGACGAGTTGGCGGTCCCGGGTCGTGGCGGCGCTGGCCGTCGCACGGGTGAGCAGGTCGCCGGGCGCGCCGGCGACGAGCGCGGCGGCGACCAGCAATATTGGCGAATTGTCCGTCTTGGCCAGGTCGAGAAGCTCCGGGGCGACCGTGCTGTCGCCGCCCACCAGCCGGCGGACCAGGTTCTCGATGTCATCGGGCATAGGAGCACTGTCGGCGTGGGCGCTGACGATGCGCTGACGACGATCTGACGGCACCGCGCCGGGACCGGGCATAGGCTCGCGAAATGCTCACTGTGGCGGTGCTGGGCCCGGTCGAGATCCACCGCGATGGCGTACGCCTGCCGTTGCCGTCGGGCAAGACCACCGAGGTGCTCGTCCGGCTCGCCCTCGACGCGGGACGGGTGGTGCGCACCGACCGCTTGATCGAAGATCTCTGGGGCCTCGACGCCGGCAGGAACACGTTGCAGTCCAAGGTGTCCCAGCTCCGCCGGGCACTCGGCGATGCCGACCTGGTCGTCAGCGGCAACGGCGGTTACACCCTGTGCGTCGAGCCGGAGACTGTCGACGCGCTGCACGTCGTCGGGCTGGCCGCAGCGGCCGGTGACGCACGGCGGTCCGGCGACGCCCGGGCGGCCCTGGACCTCGCCGCGCGCGGGCTGGCGCTGTTTCGCGGCGACCTGCCGGCCGGCGACTGGCTCGTGCCACACCGGGTGCGGCTGGAGGAGATCCGCCTCGGGCTCCTCGAGGACCACCTCGCCGCGCGGGTCGACCTGGGCACCGGCGGCGACGTGATCGGCGAGCTCGAGGGACTCGTCGACCGGCATCCGCTGCGCGAAGGACTGTGGGCCTCGCTGATCACCGCGCTCTACCGGGCCGGGCGGCAGGCCGACGCGCTGGCGGCGTACGCCCGGGTCCGTCAGGTGCTCGTCGACGAGTTGGCCGTCGAGCCCGGACCCGACCTGCGCGCACTGGAACGGCAAGTGCTGCGCCAGAGCCCCGCCCTCGGTCACAAGCCGAGCGTGGGCAACCTGCCCGGGTTGACCGCGCCGCTGGTCGGCCGCGGCGCCGAACTCGACGCGCTCGACGGGCTCCTGCGCGACCGGCGGCTGGTGACGCTGGTCGGCCCGGCCGGCGTCGGCAAGAGCCGCACCGCGATCGAGGTGGCCCGCCGGCTCGACGCTCCGAGTGGCGTCTGGCTCGTGCGCCTCGACGCGACCGACGCCACCACGTCACTCCCCCAGGCGGTCGCCGAGACGCTGCACCTCGCCGGCGGCGCGGTGACCCTGGTCGAACGGTTCTCCGGCGCACCGACCGTGCTGCTGCTCGACAACTGCGAGCATGTTGTCGACGCCGTGGCCGAGCTGGCCGGGCGCCTGCTCGATGCGTCCACCGACCTGCGGGTGCTGGCGACGAGCCAGGTTCCACTGGGGATCGACGGCGAGGCGGTCTATGCCCTCGAACCACTGTCGATCGCCGACTCGACCGCGCTGTTCGCCGCACGGGCCACCGAGACCCGCCGCCAGTTCGTGCTCGACGCCGACACCGCCGCCACCGTCGAGGAGGTCTGCCGGTCGCTCGACGGCCTGCCGCTGGCCATCGAGCTCGCCGCGGCCCGGGTGCGGTCGCTGTCCGTACGCGAGATCGCCCGCCGGCTCGACGACCGGTTCGTGCTGTTGCGCGACCCGACCAGCCGGCGCCCGGAACGCCGGCGCGCCCTGGCCGCGGCGATCGGCTGGAGCTACGACCTGTTGTTCCCCGACGACCAGCGCGGGCTCTGGGCCCTGTCCTGCTTTGCCGACGGCGCCCCGCTGGCCGGGGCCGAGCATGTGCTGGGTGCGCTGGGCGTCCCGGAAGCGTCCGCTGTGGACGTTGCCGACCGGCTCGTGGCCCGGTCGCTGGTCAGCGTCGAGGTGACCGGCGAGGGTGCGGTCCGCTACCGCCTGCTGGACAGCATCCGCGCGTTCGCACACGACCGCCTCCGCGCGGCCGGGGCGCACGACGACGCGGCCGCTGCCCACGCCCGGTGGTTCGCCGGGGCGGCCGACCGGTGCGCGGCCACCGTGCGCGGCGCCGACCAGCCGGCGTGCGTCGCACTGGTGCGGGCCGAACGCGCCAACATCGACGCCGCCCTGGCCTGGACCGCCATGCACGACCCGCCGCTCGGGGTGCGGATCGCCAACGGATTCGGCTGGACCTGGGTGGTCCTCGGCGACGGCGTGGCCGGCGCGACCCGCGTCCGCGGCGCCCTGGAATCAGCGCCCACCACACCACGGGAGCGGGCGACGGGCCTGCTGCTGGCCGGCTGGCTGGAGGCCTCCGCCGGCGACGTGGCGCGGGCGGAGTCCGATCTGGACAGTGCGCTGCGGCTCGCGACCGGGTTGGCGGATGACCGGCTCCGCGCCGACGCCCAACGGCACCTGGCCTTCCTGCGGATCCAGCAGGGCCGCCCGCGCGACGTCATCGACCTGGCCACCGCGAGCCTGGCCGGCTATCAGGGGCTGGCCTGGGAGACGGCGGCGAGCCTGCTGCTGGCCGCGTACGGGTCGATCATGCTGGGCGACACCGACCGGGCCACCGCTGCCGCGAACGAGGCGCTCGACCTGCTGGCCCCGATCGGTGACTCCTGGGGCCAGGTGCACGGCGAAGCCATGCTCGGCGCCATCGCGCAGGCCGAGCACCGTTTCGACGACGCGGCCCGGTCGCTGTCCCGGGCCGCGGCGGCGTCCGAGCGGCTCGGTTTCCTCGGCCAGGCGGCGCTGCACCTGACCACGCTCGGCCGCGTCCAGCAGCGGGCCGGCGACGACGCTGCCGCCGTCGACACCCTCGACCGGGCGATCGCGGCCGCCAACACCAGCGGCGACCCGCGCGTCGCGGCGACCGCGCGGGTGCACCAGGCCCGGCTGCGGCGCGCGGCCGGCGACCACGACAGCGCCCGGTCGCTCCTCGAACAGAACGACCGCTGGTATCGCGCGTCCGGCGGCGGCGAGGGCGCCCTGCTCACCCGCTGCCTGCTCGCGGCGCTGGCAGCGGATCGCGACGCGCTGGAGGCCGTGCTCGCCGAGGCCCGCGAAGCCGGCGACCGCGAGGCCGAGGTGCTCACCCTGGACGCACTTGCCCGGGTGGCGGCCGACAGCGGTGACCTCGGCACGGCTCGACGCATCCTGGACACCGCCGACGACCTGGCCACCGCGGTCCAACACGTCATCGACGACGTCGACCGGCTCGACGCCAGGCTGGCCCGCGCTCAGCTCACGTGAAGCAGGAGCAATTCGACAGTCGCGAGGTGGTTGCCACGGGAGGCCCACTCCATCGGGGAGTAGCCGGTTCCGTGGTCCTCACGAAGGTTCGGGTCCGCGCCGTGGGCCAGAAGTTCCCGGACGACCTCGGTGTGTCCCCAGGCCGCCGCGGCGCACAGCGGCGTTCCTTCCTCGCCGTGCCCACTCTCGGTGTCCGGCGCGGCGCCGGCGGCGAGCAGCAGCCGCACCAGGTCGACCGCGCCGTGCACGGACGCGTGGTAGAGCGGCGTCGAGCCCTCACTGTTGGCCGCGTTGGGGTCCGCTCCGCGGCGCAGGCAAGCAGTGACAGCCGCCGCGTCTCCGCTCCGCACGGCCGCCAGCAAGCTTTTCTTCTTCACGGCGGCCCTGGTTACCGCCGCCCGCCGAAGGTCCAGCTGTGCACCTCGACGTCTGCGTAGCGGTCGGTGGTGAGCACCGCGCGCGCCTCTTCCGTGTTCGCCGCGTGGAGCAGCGCCGCCGTGCCGAGCCAGGTGGTGCCGTCGTAGGCCAGCAGCGGGCCGTAGGCGATCAGCCGGCCCTGGTCGGCCGGCGGCGTCAGGTCGGCGGCCGGACCCTGGCCGTGACCGAGCACCAGGTAGTGGGTGCCCTCGGTGCGGTCGCCGGTGAACTCCCACATCGTGCGGCCCAGCGTGTTGCGCCACCGGCGGACCAGCACGTCGGGCGTGTAGACCCCGGCCTGGTTGTTGGGCTCGTCGAGCGCGAACGCCCGGGCCGCGGCCGGATTGGGCAGGTCGACGATGTGCACGCTGCCGCTCGGGGTCTCGCCGTCGGCGTGGAAGGTCGGGCCGCGGGCGATCAGTTGCTCCGCGAAACCGTCCATGTAGGACCAGTGCGCTTCCGCGAGCTTCTCGCGCAGCGGCACCGAGCCGGCCCGGTCGCGGTGGTAGACGAAGAACTCCATGCCAACTCTCTCAGGACAGCGCGGCAAGTGCCGAGAAGAAGTCCGGGTAGGTCTTGGCGACGCAACCCGGGTCGGCGATCTCGATGCCCGGCGCGCGCAGGCCCAGCAGCGACAGGCTCATCGCCATCCGATGATCATCGTACGTCGCGAAGCGGGTCGGTCGCGGCGGGCCCGGATGGATCGTGAAGCCGTCGGCGTCTTCCACGGCGTCGATGCCGGCCCGGCGCAACTCGGTCACCACCGCGGCGACCCGGTTGGTCTCCTTGCCGCGGATGAAGCCGATCCCGCGCACCCGGGTCGGCGAATCGGCGAACACGGCGACCGCGGCCAGCGTCTGGGCCGTATCCGAGATGTCAGCCATGTCGACGTCGACGCCGGTCAGGGTGCCTCCGCCGCTGACCGTCAGCGAGTCGGCCGTCCGGGAGACCTTGGCGCCCATCCGCTCGAGCACGTCGGCGAAGCCGACGTCACCCTGCAGGCTGCCGGTGCCGAGGCCGCGCACGGTCACCGTGCCGCCGGCGATCGCGGCCGCGCCCAGGAAGTAGGACGCCGCGCTCGCGTCGGGCTCCACGGCGTAGTCGGTCGCGCGGTAGGAGCCGGGCGCCACCTCGAGCCCGTCGACGGTGACCCCGAAGGCCGCCATGACCGCCTTGGTCATCTCCACGTAGGGCACCGACACCAGCGGGGACGTGAGCTCGACGGACAGGCCGTCGGTCATCAGCGGGCCGGCCATCAGCAGCCCGGACAGGAACTGGCTGGAGATGTGGCCGCTGAGCCGGACCGGTCCGCCCCGCAACGGGCCGCTGACCGTCGCTGGCAGGAAGCCATTCGCTGATACGAGAGCGCCGAGGTCGCGCAGGGCGTCGAGCACCGGCCCGAACGGGCGGGCCCGCAACTGCGGCGTGCCGTCGACCACCGTGCGGCCGGGCCGCAGTGCGGCCGCCGGCAGGATGAACCGCGACGTGGTGCCGGAGTAGCGGGCGTCGACCACGGCGTCGGACCGGCCGGCGCGCGGATCCACCCCGGCCACGGTGACCGTCGCGGCCGCCGGGTCGGCCTCGACCGTGGCGCCGAGCGCGGCGATCGCGCCCAGCATCGCCCGGGTGTCGTCGGCGAACAGGGCGCCGGTGAGCGTCGAGGTGCCCGGCGCCAGCGCGGCGCACAGCAGCGCCCGGTTGGTGATGCTCTTCGAGCCCGGCGGACGCACGGTCGCGTCGAGCGGTGCGGTCAGCGGGGCGACGGCGATGAAGTCGGGCACGGCTCCGAAGTGTGCCATCAGCCGGTGCTGACGGGCAGGGTGGCATAGCCGCGCAGCACCAGGCGGTCACGGCGCTCGGCCGGGCCGGCCAGGCTCAGCCCCGGCAGCATGGTGAGCAGCAGCGGGAACGCGACCTGGGCCTCGAGCCGGGCCAGCGGCGCGCCGAGGCAATAGTGCGCGCCGCCGCCGAACGAGACCGGTTGGATGCTCGGCCGGTCCGGGTCGAAGCGGTGCGGATCGGGATAGCGGGCCGGGTCGCGGTTGGCCGAACCGAGCAGCAGCGTCAGCATCTCGCCACCGGGGATCTGTCCGTCGTCGCCGAGATCCACCGGGCCGGCGGTGAACCGCGAGGTCAGTTGCACCGGCGAGTCGTAGCGCAGCATCTCCTCGACGAACGCGGGCGCGAGGTCGGCATCGGCGCGCAGCCGGTCGGCCTGCTCCGGGTGGTCGAGCAGGATCCGCAGGCCGGTGCCGAGCAGGTTGGTAGTGGTCTCGAAGCCGGCGACCAGCAGCAGCACGAGGTTGGCCAGCAGTTCGGCGCCGGTCAGCCCGGTGTCGCCCGCCGTCGCGACGAGGGCGCTGGTCAGGTCTTCGCGCGGCGCCCGCTGCCGGTCGGCGATCAGGCCGATGAAATAGTCCTCGAGGTCGCGGCCGGCCAGGTCGGCGCGGTGCATCTCCTCCTCGGTGCTGATCGGCTCGAGCACCACGGTCAGGTCGGCGGCGCGCTGCCGGAACCACGGCCGGTCGGCCTCCGGGATGCCGAGCAGAGCGCAGATCACCCCGATCGGCAACGGGTACGCGAACGCGTTCATGAACTCCGTACGCGCCGGCAGTGCCTCGATCAGTTCTTCGACCTGGGCCGCGATGACGTCGCGAAGGGCGGCGACCCGGCGGGCGGTGAAGGTGGCGGCGGCCGCGCGGCGTACCCGGGTGTGGTCCGGCGGGTTGGTTTGCAGCATCGACAGCACGACCGAGGCGACACCGCGGTTCTCCCGCCAGTCAGCCCAGGTCCGGTCGTAGTCGGCGGCGTCGGCGACCCGCAGGCTCGAGTCGCGCAGCAGGCGGCTGGTGAGTGCGTGGGTGGTGACGAACCAGCGGCCGTCGAGCGCCTGGAAGATTCCGGCGTGCTCGCGGATCGCGTCGTAGGCGGGATAGGGATCCAGTCGTCCCTCGGGCTGGAACAGCGACATCAGCGCGGACTCATGATCCATCCTGTGGCCTCCCCTGGCTGCGGATGCCTAGCAATCATGCCCAACGGCCTACCCCGGCTGGCCGGGTGGACAGGTGACCATGCCCTTTCCGGCTAACGCAATAGGATGAAAACGACTTAAGGTGCAAATCGCCCGTGCGTTTTCCTCCTGATTCCCAGCTAAATGTCGGTAACTGTCCTGGCCCTACCCGTTCCACCCAGGATTTTCCGGAGGAAAACCGTGCGCAGGATCGTCGGCATCGTCTCTGCTTCCCTGATCGCTCTCGGCGCCGTGGCCATCGGCGCCGCGCCCGCCTCGGCCGGACCCCACGGGCCCGGCGGCCCTGGCGGCCCCGGCGGGCCGTCGCACGGCGGGAACCGGCCGCACTCCCGCCCGCACACGCCCCCGCCGTCGCAGTTGCAGATCTCGGCCATCCAATACGACTCGCCCGGCCGCGACGACCGCAGCAACGCGAGCCTCAACGCCGAGTGGGTGTCCATCGTCAACAACGGACAGCGGCCGGTGAACCTGCGCGGCTACACGATCGAAGACCAGGCCGGTCGCGTCTACACGTTCGGCAACACCTGGATCGACGGCGACGGCGGCCGGGTCCGGCTGCTGACCGGGCCGGGCCGCAACTCCGGCAACACGGTCCACTGGAACAGCCGCAACTACGTCTGGAACAACAACGGCGACGTCGCCGTCCTGAGTGGCCCCCGCAGCCGGGCGATCGACTCGTGCGGCTACCGCCAGCAGAACGGCCGCATCCGCGTCGCCTGCTAGCACCGAACAGTGCGGCGAAGGGCTCCTGGTCGGCGAAAGCCGCCGGGAGCCCTTCGCCGTGAGATCCCCCGGTCGCGGATCTATCGCGGCGAGGCGTCCGGATGGCTCGGAGATAGCGGGCCACGCGAGTCTCCTGTCGCGGGCCGATCGACCCGCCACCGTCGGGAGGGGAAACGCGGATGAGACAGGGATTTCTGGGCCGCTTGGCGGCCGTCGTGGTCGCCGGGGTGATGGTGGCCACCGGCCTGGTCGCGGGCAGCGCGCAGGCGGCCGGCTCGTGCAATCCGGCCGAGCGGGGCTATATGCAGCTCTCCACCCACACGACCGTGCGGTTGGCGCGCACGGCGGGCTGCACCTACTACGGCCGGTTGGTCGAGACGCACCCCTACGCCCAGGCCGGCGTCACGTTCAACATCCGGGTCGAGCGCCGCGAAGGCGGTTCGATCACGGCGTGGCGGCAGATCAACATCGAGGGGCCCTACGGCGAGTACGCCACCGCCGCGGTCGACGGCTGGTGGTCCGGCGCGGCCAGCCAGGATCAGCACCACGTGTGTTACGCGCTCAACTGGGGACCGTGGACCTGCACGGGGTGGGTCGACATCTGATCGGGCAACGGGCGCGTCCGGTGCGAGACCGGGCGCGCCCGCTCGGCGAATGCCCTCCGGGTGCGGCCGCGGCGGCGAAGAATCGGCACCATGCATGCCGTACGCGCACACACCAGAGGCGGACCGGAACAGCTCGTGTACGAAGACGCGCCGCGGCCCGCACCGGGGCCCGATGAGGTGTTGGTGGCCGTGAAGGCCGCCGCCATCACACCGCAGGAGCTGAGCTGGACGGAGACCTGGAAACAGGGTTCCGACGAAACGGCACCCGACCGCACGCCGATCATCCCGGCGCACGAGTTTTCCGGCGTCGTCGCCGCGACCGGCGCGCGGGTGGACGACCCGGCCGTCGGCGACGCGGTCTACGGCTTGGTGCCCTTCGCCCACGACGGCGCCGCGGCCGAGTTTCTCACCGTGCCGGCCGACCTCGTCGCCGCGAAGCCGACCACAGTGGACTATGACCGGGCGGCGGCGCTGCCGCTGGCCGCGCTGAGCGCGTTGCAGGCCCTGGTCGACCAGGCCGACGTGCTGACCGGCCAGCAGGTGCTGGTGCAGGGCGGCGCCGGCGGCGTGGGTTCCTACGTGGTGCAGCTCGCCGCCGACCTCGGCGCGCACGTGAGCGCGACGGCTTCGGCGGCCGACCTCGAGTTCGTGATGGACCTCGGTGCCGAACGGGTCTTCGACTATAGGAACGACCGCTTCGAAGACCACGTCAGCGACGTCGACGTGGTCGTCGACCTGGTCGGCGGCGCGACCCAGCAGCGGTCCTGGCCGGTGCTCAAGCCCGGCGGCGTGCTGGTGTCGCTGGCGTCACCACCCGACCAGGCCGAAGCGGCGCGGCACCGGGTGCGTGGCGTCTTCTTCGTCGTCGAGCCCGACGCCAGCGAACTCGCGTCGATCGCCGACCTCGTCGACCGCGGGCAGCTCGCCCCGGTCGTCGACCGGGTGCTGCCGCTGACCGACACTCGCGCGGGCTACGCCGCGCTCGACGGGCACGGCCGGCGCGGCAAGATCGTCATCCACGTCGCGGACTGACGCCGTCGCGGCGCGGACCGGTGGTGGCGCGCACGCCGACCCAGTCGCGGACCATCGCGAGCGGTCAGGCGGTGCGGCCGTAGTGGTCGCGGACCCGGGCCGCGTGACCCGCGGACAGCGTCTCGCCGACCAGCGGCACGAAGTGCGGCGCGCTGGAGATGGTCTCGCGGGCGTGCGGCACGCGTACACCGTCGTGGTCGACGTCGGCGTCTTTGAGGTCGACCAGGTGGATCGAGCGCAGCAGCCGACCGCGCACCACCGCGGCGACGCCCCACGGCATCGCCAACTCGGCGGGATAGCGGTAGACCGCTCGGATCTTGCCGGCCGGGCGGTTGTCGCGGTCCTTGAGGTCGCGACCGATCAGCGGAGCAGTCATCGGGGCCTCCGGAGCGGGGACCTTTAGCCTTGCCGCAACGACGCCGGCTCCGCATCGGTGGCGACACCCATTTCCGGGGTACGCGCGGGCAGGCGCAGCCGCACCTCGGTGCCGCCGGCGGGGCTGGCGCCGACGGTGAGGTCGGCGCCGGCCAACAGCGCGCGTTCGCGCATCCCGCGGATGCCGGCACCCTCCGGCGCACCCCGCAGGCCCCGGCCGTCGTCGCGGACGAGCAACTCGACACCGCCCGGCGTGCGGCGCAGGGTGAGGTCGACCTGCTCCGCGCGGGCGTGCCGGGCGGTGTTGGTCAGCCCTTCCTGCGCGATCCGGTAGACCACGAGTTCGGCGTCTTCGGCCAGGTCCGGCAGGTCGGGTTCGATCCGGGCCCGGACGCTCACGCCACGGGTCGAGTATTCCGTCGCCAGCGACCGCAGCGCGCTGGTCAGGCCCAACTCGTGCAACACGCCGGGGCGCAACCTCCGGGCGATCCGGCGGATCTCGTCGAGGCTGTTGCGGGTGGTTTCCTGCACCTCGCGGAGCTCGGCGCGGACCTCGTCGGGGGCGTGGTCGCCGACCCGCTTGAGCTCCAGGAGCACCGCCGTCAGGCTCTGCCCGACCTCGTCGTGCAACTCCTGGGCGATCCGGCGCCGCTCGTCTTCCTGCGCCGTCAGGGCGCGGCCGGCGCTGGTGGCGCGCTCGGCCTCCAGCCGTTCGAGCATGGTGTTGAAGGTGCGCACGAGCGAGGCGATGCCCGAGTTGCCGGTCACCGCCAGCCGGCGGCCGGGGCGCAACAGGTCCACCGTCGCCATGGTGCGGGTCAACCGGGACAATGGGGCCAGGCCGACGCGCAGCAGCGCGGCGTTCGCGACCAGCATCACGGCCAGGGCGGCGAACAACCTGGCCGCCTCGGCCGGCGTGGCCGCGGTCGATACGCTGGCCGGGGTGAAGAGCAGCAGCCCGGTCGCTGCCGACAGCACAGCGGCGTTGAGCAGGAAGATCCGCCAGAACAGGGGCACCTGACGAGCTTGCGGGTCCATCCGCTCCGTCGTCCAACCCGGCGCGATAAATGGGTGCTGCCACCCATTCGATCGTGGCCATCGTCTGGAGAATTGAACCGGTGAGCGTCGAAACGATCTTGATTTTCGTCCTTGCCGCGGTGGCAGTGGTGGTGCTGGTCCGGTGGGTGGCCGAGCGCACCAGCCTGCCCGCGGCCGCGCTGCTGCCCATTGTCGGCATCGTCTACGCGGTGCTGCCGGGACCCAACATCAGCCTGGACCCGAAGATCATCCTGACGTTCGTCATCCCGCCGCTGCTCTACAGCGCGGCGCTCGACTCGTCGCTGCTGGCGATCCGCCGCAACCTGCGCATCGTGGTCAGCCTGTCGGTGGTCCTGGTGCTCATCACCGCGTTGGTGATCGGCATCGGGTTCCAGTGGTTCGTCGCCGGCGCGACGCTCGCGGCGGGCATCGCGGTAGGTGCGGCGATCGCGCCGCCCGACCCGGTCGCCGCGCTCGGCGTCGGCCGCAAGGTCGGCCTGCCGCCTCGGCTGCTCACGATCATCCAGGGTGAGGGACTGCTCAACGACGCGACGGCGCTGACCATCCTGAGCGTCGCGGTGGCCGCCGCCGTCGGCGACGGATTCTCGTGGGGCTCGGCGATCGGCAAGTTCGCGCTCGCGGCGGCCGGTGGCGTGCTGGTCGGTGTCGTGGTGGCCTACGTGGTCCGGCTGCTCCGCAAGCTGCGCGACGACCCGCTCACCGCCAACGCCATCTCCCTGGTCACGCCGTTCGGCGCCTACCTGGCGGCCGAGGAACTGCACGTCTCGGGCGTGCTCGCGGTCGTGGTCGCCGGCCTGATCATCGGCCACTACGCGCCGCTGACCGGGTCGGGGGCCAGCCGGCTACAGACCACCGCGGTCTGGCGACTCGTCGACTTCCTGCTCGAGGGCTTCGTGTTCCTGCTGATCGGCCAGCAGCTACCCCGGGTCGTGCGCGGGCTCGAAGACTACGAGCTGTCGACCATCCTGGCCGCCGTCTCGATCAGCGTCGGGGTGGCGCTGCTGCTGCGGCCGGTGTGGCTGATCCTCACCCAGTTCCTGCCCCGGTCGCTGCACACCCGGCTGATCAGCGATGACACCGACACCGACGAGCAGCGGGTGGTGGCGCAGCGGCACCGGATCGGCCTGCCCGGCCGCGAGGTGGTGGCGCTGAGCTGGGCCGGCACCCGCGGCGTGATCAGCCTGGCCGCCATCTTCGCGCTGCCGTTGACGACCGACAGTGGCGCTCCGTTCCCGGACCGCGACCTGCTGTTGTTCTGCACGTTCGTGGTCGTGCTGGTCACCCTGGTCGGGCAGGGCCTGACCTTCGCGCCGCTGGTGCGGGCGCTCGGCCTGCGGGCCAACCGGTCCGACCAGGCCATGTTGCGCAACGAGGCCCGGTCCGCGTCGGTCGAGGCCGCCCTGGAACGGCTCTCCGAGGTCGCCGCGGAGGGTGACCCCGAGGAGGTGCGGGCCATCGAGGCGACGCGTGGCCAGCTCAAGGCGCGGCTGGCCCGCTACCAGGGCCGGATCGACCTGCTCCGGGAGTCGGACTCCGAGGACGTGCCGGTGTCCCCCGGCTACGAGGCGGGCCTGCGAGTGCGCCGCGCCGCGATCGACGCGCAGCGCGAGGAGTTGCTCCGCTGGCGCGACGCCGGCCGCCTGCCCGACGAGGGCCTGCGGGTGCTGCAACGCGAACTCGACCACGAGGAGCGGCTGCTGCCGGACCGGCCGCGCTGACTCAGGGCTCGATCAGCCCGACGCGGATGGCGTAGCGGGTCAACTCGAGCCGGTCGCGCAGGCCGAGTTTCTGTAGCAGGTTGGCCCGGTGCCGCTCGACGGTCTTCACGCTGATGAAGAGCAGGTCGGCGATCTGGCGCGACGAGTGGCCCTCGGCGACCAGCTTGAGCACCTCTTCCTCGCGGTCGGTGATGGCCCGCGCCGGCATGCCGGCCAGGTATTGGCGGACCAGGGCGTTGACCGCGCCGGGATAGAGGAACGGCTCGTCGCGCATGGCCGCCCGGCAGGCGTCGACGAGGTCGCGGTCGGCGACCGACTTGAGCACATACCCGGCCGCGCCGACCTTGAGCGCCTCGAAGAAGTACTGCTCGTTGTCGTACATCGTCAGGATCAGGATTTTCAGGTCGGGCAGCGACCGGGACAGCTCCCGCGCGGCCTGTAGCCCCGTCAACCGCGGCATGGCGATGTCGAGCACGGCGAGGTCCGGCTTCTCGGTGCGGGCGAGTTCGATCGCCTCCGCACCGTCGGCGGCCTCGGCCATCACGGTCAGCCCGGGCTCGCCGTCGAGGATGAGCCGCACGCCGCGGCGCACCAGCGCGTGGTCGTCGGCGAGCAGGATCCGGGTGTCCGTCACGCACCCACCATGCCAGGTGAGTGCCCGGCTCCCCAGCGCTGAGTACGCCCGCTCAGGCGCCGGCCGCTCCGGCTCGCGACGGTAGGGGGCATGACTGCACCCGTGGCGCGCAAGACGACAACGGCCTTCTTCGTACAAGCGGCGCTATCGTTTGGAATCTCGTTGTTCGCGGCAACTGTCGCGATCATCTATCTGCCGGTGGGCGTCTGGATCCGCGCGTTTCTCGCGCTGAGCCTGCTCTACGTCGTGACCTCGTCGTTCACGCTCGCCAAGTGCGTGCGCGACCATCAGGAGTCGACCGACGTGGTGAGCCGGGTCGACCAGGCGCGGCTCGACAAGCTGCTCGCCGAACACGACCCGTTCAAGGTCCATACCGGATTGTCCGACTAGCCAAAGGCCCGAGTGATGGTTAGCCTAACCTAACCCTCGGGCCGCTGGAGCCCGTTCGGGGTCGTCGGAACGGAAGATTTGATCATGCGCGCGTGGCGTCAGATCCTTGCGGTGGCGGTTCTCGGCGCCGCGCTCGCCGGTTGTGGCAGCGGCACCGACAGTGGCGGCGACAACGCCGCCCCGTCGGCCGGACCGTGGACGTTCACCGGCGGGTCCGGTCAGGTCGTCAAGGCCGACAAGACACCGACCCGGATCATCGCGCACGCCGGCGAGGCCGCGGCGCTGATGTCGTTCGGCATCAAGCCGGTCGGCATCTACGCCGACGAGTCGGTAAAAACAGATCCCAACCTGAAGAATCTCGACCTCTCGGGCATCGAGATCCTCGGCGAGGAGTGGGGCAAGATCGACGTCGAGAAGGCCGCCGCGCTGGCGCCGGACCTGATCGTCGGTGACTGGTGGCCCGCCGAGAAGGCGCACAGCGGCATGGAAGAGGGCGTCGACGAGAAGAGCAAGAAGCTCGCCGAGCTCGCGCCGATCACCGGCGTTTCGCAGGGCAAGTCGATCGTCGAGCTCGCCGAGGGTTACGAGAGCCTGGCCAAGAGCCTCGGCGCCAAAGTAGACAGTCCCGAGATCGCGGCCAACAAGAAGCGGTTCGAAGAGGCCGTCACCGCGTTCAAGGCCGCCGTCGCCGCGAAGCCGGGCCTGAGCGTCGCGGCGATGTCGCCGGCCGACGACAAGGTCTACGTGGCCAACCCGGCCTACGCGCCGGAGTTGCTCGACCTCCAGAGCTGGGGCCTCGACGTGCTCAACCCGGCCAGCCCCGACCCCGGCTTCCCCTATTGGGAGAATCTGAGCTGGGAGAACGCCGACAAATACCAGCCCGACCTGATCCTCTGGGACGGCCGCTCCTACACCCCCTCCGCCAACGCCGAGTGGGGCACCAAGCAGCCGACCTGGTTCAAAATCAAGGCGGCCAAGGCCGGCGCGGCCGTCGCGTGGCCGGCGTTCTGGCTGCACACCTACGGCGACTTCGCCACCGAGCTGGGCAAGCTGACCGACGCGGTCAAGGCCGCGGATCCGAATGTCAGCAGCTAGGCCGCCGGCGACGGCGCGACGAGCCGCGGCCCTCGGGCCGGGGCTCGTCGCCCTCTGTGGGGTCCTCGCCGTCGTCGCGTTCCTCAGCGTCACGCTCGGCTCGCGCGACATCGGCCTGTCCGAAGTGCTGCGCGCGCTGGGCAACTGGACCGACGACGGCTCGATCAGCAGCACCGTCACGCTCCAACTGCGGGTGCCGCGCACCCTGCTCGGCATCCTGGTCGGCGCCGCGCTCGGCGTCGCCGGTGTGATCCTCCAGGGCGTCACCCGCAACCCGCTCGCCGACGCCGGCATCATGGGCATCAACTCCGGCGCGGCCGCCTTCGTCGTCTTCGCCATCACCGTGCTCGGCCTGCGCGGCGTCGGCGTCTACGTCTGGTTCGCCTTCGCCGGCGCGATCGTGGCATTGATCCTGGTGTACGCGATCGCCTCCTTCGGTCGCGAAGGCGCCACCCCGGTCAAGCTGGCCCTGGCCGGAGCCGCGGTCACCGCCGGCCTCGCCTCGATCACCAGCGGCATTGTGATGACCAATGTGGACGCTCTCAACGAGCTGCGGTTCTGGCAGGTCGGTTCGCTGGCCGGCCGCTACGCGCCGATCCTGACCGGCGTCGCGCCGTTCCTACTGCTCGGCCTGGCCGCCTCGCTCGGCCTCGGCCGCGCCCTCAACGGCCTCGCGCTCGGTGAGGACGTGGCCCGCGGCCTCGGCCAGCACATCGGCCGCACCCGGTTGGCCGCCTTCGCGGTCGTCGCGGTGCTCGCCGGCGCGGCCACCGCCGCCTGCGGGCCGATCGTCTTCGTCGGCCTCGTCGTGCCGCACCTGGCCCGGTTCATCTGCGGGCCCGACTATCGCTGGATCCTGCCCTACTCGATGCTGCTGGCCCCGATCGTGCTGCTCCTCGCCGACGTGCTCGGCCGGGTCGCCGCGCGGCCCGACGAGGTGCAGGTCGGCGTGGTCCTCGGGGTGGTCTGCGCACCGGCGTTCGTGGCGATCGTCCGCTACGCGCGGCTGTCGGAGGTTTGATGACCGCCACCTTATCCACTGTGGACACTCTTGTTGGCGTCGACGTCGCCGGCCGGCTCCGCGCCAACCGGCGGCGCCGTGCCGCCCGCTCGGCCGCCGTCACCCTCGGCCTGGCGGTGCTGGTCTTCGCGCTGTTCGTGGTCACGATGATGGTCGGCAGCTTCCGGATCGGCGCCCTCGAGGTCGTCTCGTCGGTGCTGCACCTGTCCGACAACGCCGGCGTCGACTTCGTGGTGCGCGAACTGCGGCTGCCGACCGCGTTCTCGGCCCTCGCGGTCGGCCTCGCGCTGGGCGCCTCCGGCACCATCTTCCAGCAGTTGCTGCGCAACCCGCTGGCCTCGCCCGACTTCGTCGGCATCACCTCCGGCGCCGGGCTCGCCGCGGTCGTCGGCATCGTCGTGCTCCAGGCCGGCGGGCTGGTGATCAGCGGCCTGGCCCTCGGCGGCGCGATCGCCTCGGCCCTGCTGATGTATGTGCTGGCCTGGCGCGACGGCATCAGCGGCTACCGGTTCATCCTGATCGGCATCGGCGTCGCGGCCTTCCTCGACGGCCTGACCGGCTTCGTGCTGACCCGGGCCCAGCTCTTCGAGGCCCGGCAGGCGATGCACTGGCTGACCGGCTCGGTCGGCCAGGCCAGCGACGTCGAGTTGCGGCTGCTGGTCGGCGGCCTGATCGTGCTGCTACCGCTGGCCGTCCTGCTCCAGCGGCCGCTGCGGGCGCTGGAGTTGGGCGACGACTCGGCCCGCACGCTCGGCACCCGCACCGAGCTCAGCCGCGCGGCCCTGCTCGGCACCGCGCTGGTGCTGGTCGCCCTCGCGGTGTCGGTCGCCGGCCCGATCGTCTTCGTGGCTCTGGTCGCCGGCCCGATCGCCAACCGGCTGCTCGGCGCGGCCACCGGCGGGATCGTCCCGGCCGCCCTGGTCGGCGCCGCGCTGCTGCTGGCCGCCGACCTGGTCGCCGTGCACGTGCTGCCCACTCCCCTGCCCACCGGTGTGGTCACCGGCGCGGTCGGGGCGCCCTATCTGCTGTGGCTGCTGGCCACCACCAACCGGCAAGGAGCGGGCGGATGAGCCGACTGCGCACCGCGGACCTGACCCTTGGCTACGACGACCGCCCGGTCATCGCCAACCTCGACGTGACGATCCCGGACGGCCGGATCACCGCGATCGTCGGCGCCAACGCCTGCGGGAAGTCCACATTGCTGCGTGGCCTGGCCCGCTTGCTGGCACCGCTCGGCGGCGCCGTCTACCTCGACGGCAAGAGCCTGGCGGATGTGCGTACGCTCGATGTCGCCAAGGTGTTGGGCCTGTTGCCGCAGACGCCGGTCGCGCCCGACGGGATCACGGTCGCCGACCTGGTCTCCCGCGGCCGCTATCCTCACCAGGGCTGGTTCCGGCGCTGGACCGACAGCGACCACGACGCGGTCACCCGCGCGCTGGCCGCGACCGGCACGGCCGACCTGATCGACCGGCCGATCCGGTCGCTGTCCGGCGGCCAGCGCCAGCGGGTCTGGGTGGCGATGGCGCTGGCCCAGGACACCGACCTGTTGCTGCTCGACGAGCCGACCACCTATCTCGACATCAACCACCAGGTCGAGCTGCTGCGCCTGCTGCGCACGCTCAACGAGGACTCCGGCAAGACCATCGTCGTGGTGCTGCACGACCTCAACCTGGCCTGCCGCTTCAGCGACCACCTGATCGCGATGTCGGCCGGCCGCATCGTGGCCGAGGGCGACCCGACTTCGGTGGTCACCGCGCGACTGGTTGAAGCCGTCTTCGGCCTGAGCTGCCTGGTGGTCCCCGACCCGGTCGCCGGCACCCCGATGATCGTGCCGGCCTGAGGTCGGGTGCGGCATCATCGGATCCATGCTGATTGAGCACGAGGGCCATTCGCCGACGATTGACCCCACCGCCTACGTCGCGCCGACGGCGACCCTCAGCGGGGATGTCCGGGTGGGGCCGGGCTGCCGGGTGCTGTTCGGTGCGGTGCTCACCGCCGAGGGCGGGCCGGTGGAGATCGGCGACGACAGCATCGTCATGGAGAACGCCGTGCTGCGCGGCACCCGCCGCGACCCCCTGCGGCTGGGCCGCCAGGTCCTGGTCGGACCCACCTCCTATTTGAGCGGCTGTCAGGTGGAAGACGAGGTATTCCTGGCCACCGGCAGCCGCGTCTTCAACGGAGCGAGGATCGGAACACGCAGCGAGATCCGCGTCAACGGCATCGTGCACCTCCGCACGGTGCTGCCACCCGACTCCATGGTGCCTATCGGCTGGGTAGCGGTCGGCGATCCGCTTCGTATCCTTCCCACCGAAGACCATGAGGGCATCTGGGCCGCGCAGCGGGAGCTGGACTTCCCGGGCTACGTCTTCGGCCTGGACCGCCCGGCCGACGGCGAGAGTCTTATGCCGGGGATCTCCGAACGGTTCGGTCGCGCCCTGGGCCGCCACAGCGACGACCGACAACTCTAACCCTCCTGCGGCTCAGGTTATGAACGTCACGGTCTCCGACAGGGGCGCGCGACGGATGCGCGGATGCGTGACGGTCGGTTCGGCGTAGCCGATCGACATGCCGCAGAACAGCATTCGTTCGGGTGGCGGGCAGATCACCTCGGCGACGCTGCGGTGGTATTCCGCCCACGCCTCCTGGGCGCAGCTATCCAGTCCCTCTGCCCGCAGCAGCAGCATCACGGTCTGCAGGTAGATCCCGACATCCGCCCACCGCGGTGGCGGCATGTCGCGATCCAGGTAGCAGAACAGTGCCGTGCCGGCCCCGAAGCAGTTCCAGTTCTCGGCCCGGACCCTGGCCCGGCCGATGACATCGTCGCGCGTGATGCCCAGCGAGCCGTAGCGAGCTTCGCCAAGGATCTCCATCCGCTCGACGTAGGGCGAGCGCACGGTGGGCGGGTAGATCGCGAATTCGCGATCGTCGCCGCTGTCGCCGCCGGCGACCCGCTCGGCCACCGCCTTCTTCAGCGTGGCCAGCGGGTCGCCGGAAAGGACGTAAACACTCCAGGGCTGCAGGTTGCTCCCGGACGGTGCGTCGGCGGCTGCCCTCAAAACTCGTTCGATGACCTCGCGCGGGACGGGCCGACCGGTGAAGCTGCGAACCGACTGCCTCGTCCGCACCGCCCGGTAGACGTCCATCGGGCCAAAATATCCACGCCGGCGACGGACCACTTCACCCCTGCGAGCCAGCCATCTCCCCCGCGCGGGGGAGACCTCGCCGGTCTACGCCGTGTGCCAGGCGGCCCAGAGTTCGGCGTAGGCGCCGCCGGCGGCGATCAGCTCCGCCGGGGTGCCCAGCTCGATGATCCGGCCCTGCGCCATCACCGCGATCCGGTCGCAGCTCTGTGCCTGGGTCAGCCGGTGTGCGACCACCACCGCGGTGCGGTCCTGGAGCAGGGCGGCGCTGGCCAGCTCCAGTTGGCGGGCGCCGGCGCTGCCCGCCTCGGCGCTGGCCTCGTCGAGGATCACCACCGGCGGGTCGACCAGCGCGATCCGGGCCAGCGCCAGTTGCTGCGCCTGGCTCGCGGTGAGCGGGTGTTCGCCGTCGCCGACGCGGGTCTGCAGGCCGTCGGGCAGCGCGGTGACCCAGTCGTCGGCGCCCGCGAGTTTCAGGGCGGCGTGCAGGTCGTGGTCGGTCGCGTCGGGAACGGCCAGGCGCAGGTCGTCGGCCAGGGTGCCGGCGAAGACGTGCACCTCCTGGGTCACGACGCCGACCAGCCGGCGCAGCTCGTCGGGGGCCAGGTCGCCGATCGGCCGGCCGCCCAACCGCACCTCGCCGCCGGTGGCCGGGAAGACGCCGCCGAGGATCGCGGCGAGGGTGGTCTTGCCCGCGCCGCTCGCGCCGACGACGGCCAGTGACCGGCCGGCCGGGATCTCGATCGACACGTCGTGCAGCACGGTCGGCCCGTCGAGGTAGTGGTGTGCGACCGCGGTGGCGACGACGCTGGTCGGTGTCTTCGCGGCGACGTGCCCGGACGGGGCCGGCATCTCCAACTCGGCGACGCCGACGAGCCGGGCCAGCGCGGCGCCGGCCGACTGCACGTCGTTGAAGGTGACCAGCAGCAGGCCCAGCGGGCCAAACAGCCGGTGGAAGAGCAGCGCGGCTGCGGTGACCTCACCGACCGTGCTGGCGTCGGCGCGGACCAGCAGGAAACCGGTCAGTAGCACGGCGCTGAGACCGATCGCCTCGGCGTAGTTCATCACGTTGGCGAACCACAGGAACCCGCGGATGGCGCGCAGCCGGGCTTCGACGGCGCCGCGGGAGGCCGCGTCGACGCGGGCGCTTTGCCGGTCTTCCATGCCGTAGGCGTGCACGGTCCGCGCGCCGGTGAACGTGCTGAGCAGGCTCTGCGTGCGCACCGCCACGGCCCGCCGTTCGGCGGCGTAGCGCTGCTCGGCCTGCGGGATGAACCGGCGCAGAGCGATCGCGTAGACCGGGAAGACGACCAGGAACGCCAGCGCGATCCGCCAGTCGAGGGTGGCGAAACCGGCGAACGTGATGGCGACGGTGACCAGCGCGGCGAACACCTCGGCGGCCAGCCGGGTCGCGTCGGTGACCTGCTCGACGTCGTCGGTGACCCGGGAGGCGACGTCGCCGGCACCGGCGGCCTCGAGCCGGGCCGCGTCCATCCGCAGCGCGTGGTCGAGCACCTCTTCGCGCAGGTCGGCGCAGGCCCGCGAGCCCCACTCGGCGACGAGCCAGCGGGAAACGCCGGCCAGCACCGCCGCGGCGAGGCCGGAGGCCAGGATCCACGCCGCGTTGGCCAGCAGCGACGAGGTCTCGCCGTGCGCCGCGACCAGGTCGACCAGGCGGCCGAGCAGGATCGGCACGGCGACCGCCGCACCGCTCGCCGCGGCCGAGGCCAGCACCGCGGCCAGCCCGAGACCGGGATAGCGGCGCAGCTTGCGGCCGAACGCGCGGGCGGTGGTGCGGCCGCCGGCGATGGGCAGGATCGTCGTCATCGCAGCACCACATCCGCGTACGCCGGAAGTTCGAGAAGGTCGCGGTGCCGTCCTTCGCCCTGCACCCGGCCGGCGTGCACGAACACCACCCGGTCGCACCGGTCGAGCAGCGGCGCGCTGGTGGTGACCAGCACCGTCGCGCGGCCGGCCCGGTGGGCGCGCAGGCCCTCGGCGATGGCGTGCTCGGTGACCGCGTCGACCGCCGTGGTCGGGTCGCGGAAGGCGGTCACCGGCCGGTCGGCGAGCAGCGCCCGGGCCACCGCGACCCGCTGCCGTTGCCCGCCGGAGAGGTTGACGCCGTGGTCGAGCAACTCGTGGTCGAGCCCGCGGCTGCCGTCGGCGACCAGGTCGCTGGTGGAGGCCGCCGCCATGGCCGCGGCCATCGTCGCGTCGTCCTGGGCGTCGTCGGTGCGCAGCGCCTCGCGCAGGGTGCCGCCGAACAGGTCGACGGCGTGCGGCTCGACCAGCAGGGCCCGGCGCAGCGAGGCGATGTCGAGCTCGGCCAGCGCCGTGCCGGCCAGCGTGACCTGGCCCTTGTCCGGCACGCGGGTGCCGGCGAGCAGGTCGGTGACCGCGTCGGCGGCGGCGATCTCGGTGGTGACGACGCCGACCAACTCGCCCGGCCCGACCGCGAAGCTGACGCCCTCCAGGCCCGGCGTGTGCACGTCGTCGAGGGCCACCGGGCCCGCGATGGCCGGGCGGGTGCCGGACTCGGTGCGGGCCGGAGCGCCCAGGATCTCGGCGACCCGGGTCGCGCTGGCCCGGACGGTCGCGAACCGGAACACGCAGTTGGCGAGGTTGAGCACCGGGTCGGTGATGAACGCGGCCAGCCCGACGATCGTGATCAGCTCGCCGATGGTGATCCGGCCGCGCAGCGCGAACCAGCCGGACAGCGCGGCCACGACCGCGATCAGCAGGCTGGTGGTGAACGTCGAGACGCCGATGAACGCCGCACCGGCCTTGACCGCGCCGATGTTGGCCCGCAGCGAGGTGCGGCTGGCGGTGCGGTAGCGCCGGGTGGCCTCGTCGACGCCGCCGAACCCGCGCAGCGGCCGCAGCCCGGTCAGCAGGTCAGACGCGGTCGCCGCGGACTCGCCGATCGCCTGTTGCTGGGCCGAGGTGTGCCGTTCGACCAGCGGGCCCAGCGCGTTGAGCGCCAGCACGAGCACCGGGACGCCGATCACCAGCCCGACGCCGAGCGACCAGTCGATCCGCAGCAGGACCACTGTGGACACCACCAGTCCGACGCTCGCGGAGACC
Organism: Asanoa ferruginea; assembly: GCF_003387075.1. NCBI lineage: Bacteria > Bacillati > Actinomycetota > Actinomycetes > Micromonosporales > Micromonosporaceae > Asanoa > Asanoa ferruginea. The sequence goes on along the minus strand of NZ_QUMQ01000001.1, from coordinate 5,193,194 downwards.
GCGCGGCTGCCCAGCTCGAGCAGCTCCGACGCACCCTGCGTGTCGGAGGTCGCGATCGACAGCAGCTCGCCGGTCTGCCGCTCGGTGCTGATCCCGCGCCCGGTGATGACCCGCCGGACCACCGCCATCCGCAGCAGGTGCGACTCTTCCTGCTCGGCCCGGGAGACGAACCAGAGGCCGGTGCGCCAGCCCATGGTGAGCGCGGTGAACAACGCGAAGACGCCGACCAGCGACCAGATCATCGCCGCGCCGGAGCCGGTGCCGACGGCCTGATCGATCACGACGCCGATCGCGACCGGCACGAGGGCCTCACAGATCTGGTGCAACGACCAGAAACCGGCGGTCAGCGCGACGCCGCGGCGCTGACGCCGGAACATCTCGCCGATCAGCCGGCGGGTCGGGTCCGCCATGGCTGGTGTCTTCCCCCCCACTCGACAAGTTAGGAGAGGCTAACCGCCAATCAGGCGTACGCCAATCGCATATCGAAAGGCCGCAACGTTTCCGCCTTCGCCGGGGTCGTGTAGGTAGCGACGAACATCGAGGAGTGCCGGTGGCGGATGACGACGGCGGGTTTCAGGAGTTCGTAGACGTGCGCTACGGCGAACTGCTGCGGATCGCCTACCTGCTGACCGGCTCGGCGCACGACGCCGAGGACCTGGTGCAGTCGGCGCTGCTGAAGGTGATGCGGCGGTGGCGGAAGATCGACGATCCGGTCGCCTACCTGCGGCGCACGATGGCCAACCAGCACATCAGCCTGTGGCACCGGGTCCGGTCCCGCGAGTTGGTCGGCGCGCAACCGCCCGAACCCGCGGGCGACGACACGGCCGAGCGGGTGGTCCGGCGCGACGCCGTCGCCGCGGCTTTGCGGGGCCTGCCGCCGCGTACCCGCGTCGTGGTTGTCCTGCGTTATCTCGACGACCTGCCGGAGGCCGAGGTCGCGGCGCAACTCGGCTGGCCGGTCGGCACGGTCAAGAGCCACGCGTCACGCGGGCTGGCTCGGCTGAGGACCGCCCTCGGCGACAACCAACCGGCGAAGGAGAACCTGCGATGAGCGTCGACGATCGGATCCGTGAGGTGCTGGTCGAGCTGGCCGGCGAAGCGCTCCCCGCGCCGGATCCCTACGGCCGGCTGCACGCGCGCCACCGCCGGGTCAGGCGGCGGCGCGCGATCGCGGCCGGGTTGGGCCTGATCGTCGTCATGGCGGTCACCGCCGTCGTCCTGTCGCCCGGCGGTGGCGGCGGTCCGACCACCGACAACGACGACACGAACCCGGCGCACTCGATGAACCAGTGGTCCGAACGGATGCGGGAGACCCCGACGCGCGGCCAGGTGGCGACGGCCGACCCGGCCTACGTCGACGAGCTGACGCGGTTGCTGGCACAGCACCAGCGAGCCGGCGACTACGAGCAGAAGGCCGGCGTCAGCGAGGTCAATGTGGTGTTCCTCGACGATGTCGGCGACGCCCGGGTGGCGCTCGTCGCGTTCCACCTCGCCAGTCCGGCCCCGGTCACGGGCTATGTGAACTCCAGCGCCTGGTTCGCGGCGCCAAGGGGCGCCTCAGCGGCGGAGGTGGCCGGCGCGGCTGCCACCGCTTCCTTCAGCAGCACGCTGGACCCGTTCATGATCGTCTCCAAGCTCGGTAAGCCGGACGGCACGAACGCCGGCGCCGCCGTCGCGCTGGTGCCCGAGGGCTGTGTCGTCGAATCCGCGCCCTTGCCCGCGGTCAGCGACTGGAAGCCGGAGCCCACTGGGTCATATCTGGTGCGCACCACCGCCACCGAACGCGCCGAGTGGTGGCGGGCGATCTGTGACGGGGTTGTCCGGGACTCGCAACCGGCCCCGACGGTGTTGCCGCCCGAGGAGCCCAAACCGCTCACCGACGCCGAGGTCGACGCCGCGCTCGAGGGCGCTCGCGGTCAGGTCGACCGGCAACTGGCCAGCGCCGCGGTCCGCGCGTCGACCCAGATCGCGCCCAACCAGCTGAGCGGTCCGGTCCGGGTCCTCTGGGGCGGCCAGATCGCTGGCGCGAAACCCGATGACCACGGGTCATGGGACGGCACCGGCGTGCTCACCGCGGCGCCAGCGGCGCCGAGCGGTTGGCAGGTCGACCTGCACATCGCGTCACCCGCAGCCGACAACACACTGCGCGACCTCACCGGCTCGTGGATGCCCGACGACCCGACCAGCCCGACCGCCGTCGTGCCGATGCGGTTCGGCGGAAGCGATTCGGTGCTCGTCGTCGCGCCCGACGGCGCGAAGGCGGTTCGAGCGGTGCACGATGGGTCCATTGTCGACACGGCAGACGTCAACGGCCTGGCCGCCGTGGTGGATGCCCCTGACTCAGCCGACCTCGTCTTCGAGGCGGTCGACGCTGGCGGCACGGTGCTCGGCTCCGGCCGGATACCCAATGCCATGCCGACCGTCTCCACCGGGATCGGCTGGTGACCGGCTCAGCGCAGCGCCCGCTCCACGGCCGTCCGCAAGCTCGTCGGCGGGCGGCCGAGCAGACCCCCCAGGTCGTCGGTCTGCCGTTCGAGCGCGCCGGCCTTGGCCAGACCCATCAGGAAGCCCATCCCGCCGCCGACCTCGGCCTCCTGGTATTCGACCGGCTTCCCGCTGACCTCGCTGAGCAAGGCGGCGAGCTCCGGGTAGGTCCACAGTGGTCCGGTCAGGTCGTAGCCGCGACCGAGGTGGTCGTCGGAGGTCAGCACGGTGGCGGCCGCGGCCGCGAGGTCGGCCCGTAGCGCCGTGTTGAGGCCGCGCCCGCCGGTCGCGCTCTCCAGCCGGCCCGCCGCGACCACCGCGGCCAGCCCGGCGTTGACGAACGCGTCGGTGTAGAAAGGGTGCCGCAGGAGCGTGTAGCCGATCCCGCTCTCGACGACGGCCCGCTCGGTCTCGTGGTGCGCCGCGTTCATGCCGTCGCCGCCGCGGTCGGCGCCGAGGAAACTGGTGTAGGCGATGGCCCGGACGCCATTGGTGGTCGCCGCCTCGATGACCGCCCGATGCTGCCGGACCCGCCGGTCGGCCGCCAGCTCGGGCGACGAGATGAGCAGCACCCGCTCGGCGCCACGCAACGCCGACCGCAGCGAGGCCGGGTCGTCGTAGTCGCCATGCCGCACCTCGACCCCCGCCACCGCGCGCCCGGGATCCCGGACGGCCGCGACGACCTGATGGCCGGTTTTTGCGAGTTCCTCGACCACCAGCCGGCCGAGCGCGCCGGATGCCGCGCACACCACAATCATTCGAGCCCTCTCCACGGACGGGATGTCAGGCAACACCGACACCGGTTGCCGCCGCCACCGAATTTCGGGCCCCGGGTTAGATTGGGCGCCGCTTCGCGAAACGCTTTCAGCAGGAGGAACGGCATGCGCTACCGCAGGCTCGGCTCAACGGGGACCGTCGTGTCGACGCTGTGCCTCGGCACGATGACGTTCGGCAACGAGACCGACGAGGCCGGCTCGCACGCCCAGCTCGACCGCTTCGTCGAGGCCGGCGGCACGTTCCTGGACACCGCCGACGTCTACTCGCGCGGCATCTCCGAGGAGATCATCGGCCGCTGGCTGCGGAGCCGGCCCGGCGTACGCGAAAAGCTCGTGATCGCCACCAAGGGCCGCTTCCCGATGGGCGACGGCGGCAACGACGCCGGCCTGTCCCGGCTGCACCTGAGCAAGGCCCTCGACGCCAGCCTGGCCCGGCTCGGCGTCGACGCGATCGACCTCTACCAGGCGCACGCGTGGGACCCGATGACCCCGATCGAGGAGTCGCTGCGTTTCTTCGACGACGCCGTACGCGCGGGCAAGATCCGCTATGTCGGTGTCAGCAACTTCGTCGGCTGGCAGCTCCAGAAGGCGGTGCTGCTCGCGCGCTTCGGCGGGCTGGCGCCGATCGTCACCGTGCAGCCGCAATACAACCTGCTGGCCCGCGATATCGAGCACGAGGTCGTGCCGGTCTGCGTCAACGAGGGCATCGGCATCCTGCCCTGGTCGCCGCTCGGTGGCGGCTGGCTGACCGGCAAATACCGCCGCGACGACCTGCCCACGGGCGCCACCCGGCTGGGCGAGAACCCCAACCGCGGCGTCGAGGCCTACGCGGGCCGCAACGCGTCGGAGCAGACGTGGCAGGTGGTCGACGCGGTCCGCGAGATCGCCGAGGCGCGCGGAATGTCGATGGCCGCGGTCTCGCTCGCCTGGCTGGCCGACCGCCCGGCGGTCACGTCGGTAATCCTGGGCGCCCGCACCACCGAGCAGCTCGACGACAACCTGACCGCCGCCGACCTGGTGCTGACCGACGACGAGCGGGCGCGTCTCGACGAGGCCAGCGCGCCGCGGGTCGCCGACTACCCCTACGGCACGGCCGGCGTCGACCAGCAGGCCCGGCGCCTTCCGGTGTGACCTAGCCGGCCGCCAGCACGGTCGCCTTGACCCGCTGGAGCGATCCGCGCAGCTGCGCGACCGTGGGCCCGGTGACCAGCACGCACGCCGCCCGGTCGAGCGACCACCGCAGCTCGGGCACGGTCGGGCCGGCCATCGGGTTGATGTCGACCCGGGTCACGCCGGGCAGGGTCTCGGCACCGCGCAGCGTCTCGGTGGGAATGGGCGACCCCGGTTCGAGCAGCGGGTACCAGATGCCGGCGACCCGGTCCCGCGTCGGCTCCACCGCCGGCCGGCGATCGGCGGCGACGGCGATGGCCGCTTCGAACAGGTCGACCCCGGTGGCCGCCTCGATCAGGTCCATGAGGTTGTCACCCGGCGTGCGGACGGCGACCTCCATCAGGCACGGACCGTCGGGGGTGAGCCGCATTTCCACGTGCGCGATGCCGGCGCCCATGCCGAGCGCCGCCACGACCTCGCGGGCCTGCGCGACGATCGCGTCGCGGGTCACCGCGTCGACGTCGGCCGGCACCAGGTGCTCGACCTCTACGCAGTACGGCGGTTCGGTGGTGGTCTTGGCCGTCACGTTGGCGAAGACCACCACCGAGCGGTCGACCACGACCTCGCAGCTGAACTCCGCACCGGGCACGTACTCCTCGCACAGGAACGGACCGGTGCCGCCGTATTCGGCCGTCCATTCCTTGACGCCCTGCGGGCCCGCCGCCACGACGACACCCTTGCTGCCGCTCTCGCCCAAGGGCTTGAGCACGACGGGATAGCGGCCCGCGGCCCAATCCTCTGCCGCCGCCTGATCGGTGACCAGCCGGTAGGCCGGCTGGCGGATGCCGTGCCGCTCGAACAGGGCCCGCTGGAAGGCCTTGTCACGCGAGACGGTGGCGGCGTGCAGCCCCGGGCCGGGAAGGCCGAGCCGCGCCGCGATCAGGGCGGCCGCCAACACGTGCGGCTCGGCGAAGGCCAGCACCGCGTCCGGCTCGGCCTCGGCAACCGCGCGGCTGGCCGCGGCGTACCAGACTTCATCGCCGGCGCCGAACCCGTTGGGGATCGGGTGACGACGGTCGTCGCCGCGCCACGAGTCGGCGAGGTCGGGCGCGCCGAGCGAACCCTCGTAGTCGACCACCGAGACCGCGAACCCCAGGCGGCGGGCACGCGCGAGGTAGGGCCGGCCCATCATGCCCATGCCGACCAGCAGCAGCCGCGGACGGGTCGTTTCGGTCATCGTTTCCTCCAGTCGTCGGTCCCCCGGTAGTCCCCGGCGTGGTAGATCAGCGGTTCGGCGTCTTCTTCGTGCCAGTGCTCCCCCGACTCGACGGCGCAGAGCAGCAGGGTGTGGTCGCCGGCCGGCACCCGCCGGTCCACCCGGCAGATCACCCTGGCCAGCACGCCGTCGAGCAGCGGCACTCCGGCTGGGCCGGGCCGCCAGGAGCCGTAGGTGGCGAGCCGGTCGATGCCGCGAGTGGCGAACAGCCGAGCGACCGGCTCCTGTTCACGGCTGAGCATGTGCACCGCGACGAGGCCGGCGGCCGAAACGGCCGGCCAGGCCGAGGCCCGGTTGGCGAGGCAGAACGACACCAGTGGCGGGTCGAGCGATACCGAGGTGAACGACGTCGCCGTGAAGCCCGCCGGCGGCCGGCCGGGCGCCGTGACCACCACGACGCCTGCCGCGTGCCGGCGCAGCAGCGCGCGGAACAGGGCCTGGTCCACCATCAGCGATGCGGTCACGTCTGTTGCCTCCGTCCGGATCAGCGCAGGCCGCGGCGGTTCAGCAACGCCTCGGCCGAGGCATCGCGGCCACGGAACGCGCGGTACACCGCTCGCGGATCGGCCCCGCCACCGACCGCCAGCACTGCGCGGCGGAAGGTCTCGCCGGCGCCGCGCGGATCGTCGGACCGCTCCTCGAACCAGGCGATGGTGTCCGCCGCGAAGATCTCCGACCAGACGTAGCTGTAGTAGCGGCCGCCATAGTCGCCGAAGAACACATGCATGAAGTACGTGCTGGAGTAGCGCGCCGGAATGGCCGGGTGGTCGAGCCCGTGCGCGGCGAGCACCCCGCGCTCGAACCCGTCGACGTCGACGACGTCGTGGTCAGCGCCGAGGCCGTGCCAGGCCTGGTCCACGAGGGCGGCGGCGAGGTGCTCACAGGTGAGGTAGCCCTGTTGGAAGGTGGCCGCGGCACTGATCCGGTCGATGGTCCGCTGCGGCAGCGGCTCGCCGGTTTCGACGTGCACGGCGTAGTTCGCCACGATCTCCGGCCGGGTCGCCCACATCTCGTTGACCTGGGCCGGGTATTCGATGAAGTCCCGGAAGACGTTCATACCCGAGATCGACGGGTAGGTCACGTCGGACAGCAGTGCGTGCAGGGCGTGCCCGAACTCGTGGAACAGCGTCACCACCTGCTCGACGGTGAGCAGCGTCGGCTTGCCGGGCGCCGCCGCCGGGATCGCGAAGCTGTTGCACACCACGGCTTTGCGGCCGGTCAGCCGGCTCTGCGGGACGATCGAGTGCGAGCGCGCTCCGCCTCGCTTGCCCTCTCGCGCGTAGGGGTCGAACAGGTAGGTGCCGAGCACGGCGCCGTCGGCGTCCCGGACCTCGAACACCCGGCAGTCCGGGTGGAAGCCGGGCAGGTCTGGCCGCTCCGCGAAGGTCAGGCCGTAGCTGAGCCGGGCCGCGTGGAATACGCCCCGGGTCAGCACGTTGTCCAGCTCGAAGTAGGGGCGCAGCGCCTCGCCGTCGATGTCGTAGCGGTGGGCCCGGACCTGCTCGGCGTAGTAGGGCCAGTCCGACGCCTCGACCGGCTCCGCGGACTGGACCTGGAGCTCGGCATGTTCGGCGCGGGCCCGCACCGCGGCGGCCCGCGCCATCGGGCCGAGCAGAGCGGCGACGGTGTCCGGATCCCCGGCCATCTCCCCGGCGGTCACCATGGCCCCATAGCTCGGATGGCCGAGCAGTTCGGCCTGCTCGGCGCGCAGCCGGGTGATCTCGAGCAGCACCTCCCGGGTGTCGTTGGCGTTGCCACGCCGGCCCCGCGACATCGACGCGGCCAGGAGCCGCCGGCGCACCTCCCGGTCGCGGAGCCGGCGCAGGTGCGGATGGCCGGTCGGATAGCTCAGTGGGATGAGGTGTTTCCCGGGCAGCCCGCGCCGCTGCGCCGCGTGCCCGGCGGCCGCGACGTCACCGGGGCCGAGGCCGTCGAGCTGCCTGGCCTCGACGACCAGCGCCAGGTCGTCGGTGTCGGCCTGGACCCGCTTGTTGAACTCGGCCGACAGGGCCGCGAGCCGCTCGGCGATCTCCGCGAGCCGGGCCCTGCGGTCGGGCGCCAGGCCCACGCCGGCGCGGGTCATCCGGTCGACGTAGCGCCGAACCAGATAGCGCTCCTCGGCGTTGAGCCCGGCGGTGCCGACGGCCGCGATCCGGGCGAAGAGCCGTGGGTCGGTCTCCTTCGCGACGCGGTAGGCGGCCCACCTGGGCGCGAGCTCGGCCTCGAGCTGGATCAGCTCGGCCGTGCCCTGCGCACCGACCACGGTCTGGAACGTGACCATCACCCGCTCCGCCAGCTCGCCACAGCGCTCAAGGGGGACGATCACCGTTGCGAAGGTCGGCGGCCGAGGGTCGGCGACGATCGCCGCGAGCTCGGCCTCGGCCTCGGCCAGACCGCGGGCGAGGGCGTCGCGGTAGTGCTCCGGCCGGATGTCGGCGAACGGCGGCAGGTCGAAGTCGGCCACCAGCGGGTTCGCGCCGGCCGGCGCCGTCACCGCGGTCGTCATCACGACTCCACACTGGAGTGTTGACGGGCCTCGGGTGTCATCTCATCCTCCTGGGTGTCGGCTGGCTTCTGCGAGGTGTGCAGCGGGATGAACGGCCGGGCGAGCAGCGGCAGCAGGCTCAACCCGGCGAGCAGGACGAAGGCCCAGCGGAGTCCGGACAGGTCGGTGATGCCACCGACCGCCGGGTGCATGACGGCGATGAACACGGTCATGACGAGGTTCTGGAAGGACAGGATGGTCGCCCGGATCTTGGCGACCACCATCCGGTTGAGCACGTCTGAGGTGTGTGGACGGACCCCCGCACTGACCGCGGCGATCAGCAGCATGGCCAGGTAGGCGGTCCACCAGCTCCGGCTCGACGCCACCCCGACGAACAGCGCCGAGATGGCGATCGGGGTGCTGGTCAGCCAAAAACCGAGCCGACGCTCGGAGATGATCAGATACCCGTAACGGGAGCCGAGCAGCGCCGACAGCCGCAACCCGAAGAAGAGCACACCGAGCCAGCCGACCGACACCGCGAACGACTGCGCGGTCGGCTGGAAGAGCACGAATGGAACGAAGAACGCCGTCCCGGAGATCAACGCGGCATAGCCGACGATGCTCAGCACCGGCGGATGGGCGGCCAGGTAGCGGCCGGCGAACGCCAGCGTCGCGGCGTACCCCCGGCGCTCCTCGTGTTCGATCGGGACCTCGCGGGTGGCACCGACGAAGAACAAGGCGATGCCGGTGAGCACCGCCGTGGCGGCCATCGGCAGTGCCAGGTTGATCGCGGCCAGCAGGCCGCCGGCGATGCTGCCGACCGCCTGGGCGCCCTGGATGACCTGGAACGAGTGGCTGGCGATTCGCGGCCACTCGGCTTCGCGCCCCGCCTTGACCGCACTGTCGTAGAGCAGCGCGGTCTCCGTGCCCGAGGCCATGGCCGTGCCGATGGCCCAGAACAGATAGCCGGTCGCCACGCCCCAGAAGCCCGGCAGCACGGCCAGCGATCCGAGGCCGATGGCGAGCAGCACGGTGCCGCTGATCAGCGTCACCCGCCGGCCGAACGTGTCGGCGAACACCCCGAGGGGCACGTCGGAGACCGCCTGCACGATCCACCCGGCGCCGGCGATCACGTAGATCTCGGTGAGGGTCAGGTGCCGGTCGTGCTCGAGGAACACGATCCAGATCGGCATCCAGAGACTGACATTGGTCAGCGCCTGCCAGCGATAGATCAACCGGATGTTGCGGGCGAACGACGGGTCAGGCTGCTCGGTCATCCGGAGTCCAATCGCCGGGGCGCTATCGCGCGGGGAACAGGGGCTTACCGCTGCGCCTGCGGCGTACGACGCCGCGCCGCCAGGCGTTGTAGAAATCGGTGTGGTCGCCGGCCGCGACGAGCGCGTCGCGCACCTCGTGCACGTCGCCCACCCGCTCGTCGACGTCGGCGACGACCGGCGCTGGGAGGCACCGCAGCGACGCGTCGAACAGTTCCCGGTCGGCGAGTTGCCGCGCCTCCCAGCCGAACGACAGGCCCTGGTCGAACTCGGCGCGGAACCGCTCCGGGACGGCCTGGTAAAAACGGGCGTAGTCGGCCGCCCGGTCGAGCCAGCTGAACGCAACGCCGGTGCCCAGCCCGCTGATGCAGTCACCGACGTAGGGCTCCGGCACGCGCAGCGCCGACCGGGCAGCGGCGGCGGTATCTCCCATGTGGACGAACCAGAGGCTGCGGCCATAGCCCTGATACCACACGTGGGTGGCGGGAACGTCGCCACGCCGGATGTCGGTGGGCCGGGTGCGCCGGCCGCCGGACATGAAGCCCTGCCGGAACCCGATGCCCTCGTAGCACAACAAGCCGTAACGCGGGTCGAGCTCCGCCACCACCCGGGCCACCCGACCGGCCCGGCCGCGGTAGAAGGTGCCGAGCCACCAACCGAAGCCGACGTAGTTCTGATAGACGGTCGCCGGGGAGAGCGCACGGGCGAAGTCTTCGAAGCCGCCGAGCCCACCGCCGGTGCGCAACGCGAACGGGCCGAAACCCATCGCCGCACCCTCGAAGTAGAACGGCCGGAAGAACCGGGGCACCTCGGTGGCCCGGTCCCGCGCCGCCGGCGCGTCGGCACCGCCGGCGATGAGGTTGTAGCCGACCAGGAAGGTGGTCGCGATGTCGACGGTGCGCTGCGCGGCCGCCTCGTCGGCGAACGGGAAATCGGTGGTGACCCGCCGCAGAAATTGCGGGTCCCGCGTGGTCAGCCGGGCGACGGCCCGGGCCCGCAGGCGGGCGATCCGGGTGCGCGGCAAGGGCGCACGGCCCCCCGCGATGCGGGAGTCCGTGCACCCCTGTTGACGCGAACTCTGCGTCATTACGCCTCGTTGGAGCACATGTAGACGTCGCCGACCTTGATCCCGTCCGGCGCGTAGAGCGGCGTCCGGTCGGTCGACTCGAAGCGCGAGCCCTTCGGAGGCAGCCGGTAGAGCTGACCCGACATGGTGATCGGCTCGGTGTTGTGCAGCGTGCCGACCGGCGTCTCGATCGTCAGGTACAGCTTCTGCTCGCTGAGCACACCCTGCTCGAGGGCGCGGCCGGCGGGGATGTGCGCGGCACCCAGGATCGGGCGGCCGTCCGGCGAGCTGAGCGCGCCGCCGAGCACGTGGATCTCTTCGCCCGGCCACAGCTCGGTGCTTTCGCCGACCAGGTCGAACCGGATGATCTCGAGGGACAGGTCGACGCTGCCGTCCTCGTTGACGTCGGGCTCGTGCACGATGAACTCGGTCGGGCAGGCCGTCTTGAGCGAGATCCGCTCGGAACGGCCGTCCGTCAGGAACAGACCGATCTCGCTCTCGGCGTAGTCGAGCTCCATGACGGTGTCGTAGGTGGTGACCTTGGGGGTCGTCCTGATGGACATCCTCTTACCTCCCATTACGTGGGCCGTATTGCCCTATGCGTAAAGCATTGGCCCTGGAGTGCTTCGGATCTCGACGTTTGTTGCCACAAGGAACGCCGACCGGCGGAGCTATTCCGGTCCACAAGGGATCAGCGCGATGGATGCCAGGATGATGGCTTGGGCGACCACCTGGAAGTCGAGGTCGGGCGCCCAGTCGCGGACCTGCTCCTCGATGGTGAGCAGGGCGAGCACGGGCGCCGCGAACTCAGACGAGATGAATACGCCGTGCCGCCGTTGGATCGCGAAAAGCTCGGCGGTGAACGCACCGACCCGGAAATCGCGCGCCGGCAGCCGGCGATGGGCGTGGATGAGGTGCGAGATCTCCGCGGTGAACGCCTCCCGGTCCAGCGACTCGGGCAGCGTCACCGCGCTGCGCAGGACGCTGTCGGCGCTGCGCCGGCCGTTGCCGAAACTGAGCCCGATGAAGAACTCGCTGAACTGCCGGCGGGTCCGGTCGGACAGTTGCACGGCGAAGCCCGCGTCGACGATGTTGAGGGTGCCATCGGGATCCCACGCGAAGTTCCCGGAATGCATGTCGAGATGGACGAAGCCCGATCTGAAGATCATCGTGAAGACGGCTTCGAGCAACCGGATCGCGCTGGTGGTGCCGTCCCGGATCGGCCCGTCCGCTGCCGCGAACGCGGGCAGGTATTCCATCACCAGCCGGTCGCCCTCGCTGAGCTCGGGGCGGGCCCGGGGCAGCCGGACCGGCAGGTGTGCCAGGGTTCGCCGCAGCTCGATCAGGTTGCGGCCCTCCCGGCCCAGGTCGACCTGCATCTCGGCCGCCGTCGCCAGGAAGTCGACCATCTCGCGCACCGGCAGGTGCCGGGCCGGCGGCAGGATGGCGACCGCCCGAGCAGCGCGGCGGGCGTTGTCGGCGTCGAAACGCAGCCGGTCGGAGACGGTGGGTCGGCGGACCTTCACCGCCAGCGGTTCGTCAGGGAACCGGGCCAGGTAGACCCCCGCGATGCTGCCGAAGCCGAGCGGTAGGACGGGTTCGGTGGGCGGGTCCGGCCGGACCCGCTCGACGTTTCGCCGAACATGTTCCGCGGGCAGCGGTCGGCAGTCGTCGCGCAATCGGCGCAGTGCCGCCCGGGGTCGTTCGCCCAGCAGGTCGCGGCGGGTGGAGGCCAGCTGGCCCATCTTGACGAAACCAGGGCCGAGGTTCTCCAGCAGGTCGGGCACGTAGCGCCAGGCGTCGAAGGTGCTGCGCCGGCCGCGGACGGTGGCGCGTAGCCAGCCCGCACCAACCCGCGTCGCGAAGCCGACCAGGTGCCGGCCGTAGCGGAGATACCCGGCCGCGCTCATGCCGGCCGCCGGACGGGCGGTTCTGACTCGAACTGCCGGAGCTGGATCAGCTCGCGGTGCCGTTCCGGCGCCGGCCGGGCATAGCGCTGCCGGTATTGCGAGGGCTGGGTGCCGTAGAGCTTCTTGAAGCTGCGCTCGAAGTTGCTGAGGTCCCGATAGCCCACCTCCGCCGAGATGGCCGTGACCGTGCAGTTGGTCTGGAGCAGCAGTTTCCGGGCCTCGGTCATTCGCAACATGATCAGGTAGTCGATGAACCGCCGGCCGGTCTCCTGCCGGAACTTCCGGGAGAAGTGGTAGCGACTCATGTAGACGGCGTTCGCCACGGCGTCCAGCGACAGGCTCTGGTCCCGGTAGTTCTCCTTGATATAGGCGACCGCGAGCGCGATGCCCTCGTAGACCTTGCCGTCGACCTGCGCCGCCGGTTCGAACCCCGTCCGGGTGGTCGAGGTCACCGCCCGCGGTCGGCGCTCGGGGCCGGTCCGCGGCGTACCCGGCCCGGCGCGCCGGGAGTAGGACAGCAACTCCCCGACCAGACTGGCGATCGAGTCGGCCGCGGCGCCGTCGACCACGCTGGCGCCGGCCGAGCCGACCGCCTTGAGGGCCATGCACACGTCCGCCGGAAGCGGCACCCCACCGAGGGCGCTGACGACCACGCGCAGGTGGTCGACCGCGGTCGCCGCCGGCCGCGACTCGCCGTAGGAGATCAGCGCGAATGGCTTGCCGGACGTGGTTCGCACGTCGAGCGAGTCGAGCAACGTCTTGATGGTGCCCGAGTAGGAGCGGTTGCGCTCCCGCGAGACCACGATGACCGCGTCCGATGCGGCCACGTCTCCGGCCATCGGCTGGGGAGCCGTGTCCGGCAGCATCACCCGGACCTGAGCGCCGCCGTTGACCAGCGTCTGCCGCACATGCCGGATGAGCTGGTCGGCCTGTGTCTCGAAGCGTTCGCAATCGCTGATGAGCAGCACGGAAGGGGTTCTCATCGGCCGGCCTCCGCCCCGGTGCGCAGGGTCGCCGGCTCCGGTGCGGTCCGCCGTACGGCCGCGACCACGACGCCGCCGTCGAGGCCGGGCAGGCGGATGACCGCGGTGGTGACGCGCAGCGGCCCGGACGACAGCGTGCACCAGCCATCCTGTGGCGGCTGGTCCAGCCGTAACGGCACCGCGCCGGCCTCGCCGAGCTTGCGGAGGCACTCCACCGCCGACCAGACGCGGGTGGCGCTGACGTCGTAGTCTTCCCCACCGGACTCGGCGATCGCCTCGGCGAGCGCGTCGTTCGTCGCGCCGAGCATGCCCTGCCAGGACGGGCGGGGCCGGTGCCCGACCGGCTCCAGATCGACTCCGACCGGGGCATCGCTGACCAGGGCGAGCGTGTAGCTGCCCGCGTGGGACAGCGAGATCCCGGCACCGGAGACCAGTTCCGGCTTCCCGTCCGGGCGGTGGACCAGCGTCTGCGTGTCGCCGGTGGCCAGCGCGACGGCACGCGCTCCACGTTGGTCGCGGTCGAGGCCCGAGGTGTCGGCGAGGGTCACCCGGCAGGCGACGCCCGCGCCCCAGCGCAGGCCCAGGGTCCGCTCCAGGTATGCGGCGATCAGTTCCACCGGCCAGGTCTTGGTGACCGGCAGGTCGTCGACGGCCCGCAGCCGCATCCCCCGCCAGGTCTCGGTGACGGCGCCGCCGTCGTCGCGCACCGTCAGGTCGAAGACGAGATCGCGGTCGCCGCGGCCACGCTCGGTGGACTCCACGTCGAGCACGGCGGCCGGCGACGGTCGCCGGAACCGCACCTCGTCGGCACCGGCCGGCAGCAACCGGCGGTGCGGAATGCACGACTGCGCGGCGTGCAGGCTCGCGTCCCGAGCGGCCAGGTCGCCGAGGAGCAGATCCTGCGGAAGGTAGTCGACGAACCAGCGACCGGCCTCCCGCGCGTCGACGTCGGCGCGGCACCGCACGCTCTCCAACCGGCGGAAGCCGCGCGCGAGCTGAAATCGGGGCCCATGAAAGAGCAGGTCCGAGTAGAGGGCCGTCACGATGTCGGCGGAGCTGGCGAGCAGCTCCGGCCGGCGGCTCGCCTCTGGCGGCGGCGTGCCGCGGTCGTCGAAGTCGAAGGTGGCCCGGAAATGCTCCGCGCCGAAGCTCGTGGCCTCGCTGCGGACGCACACGTCGACCAGGCCGTCCGGCCGGACGAGACCCGCGATCTGGATCCGCAGCGTGCCGTCGACCGGCACCGAGATGGGCTGGCTGAGCCGCAGGTCGAGCACCCGCGCAACCGGTGCGCGGCCGGTGAGGGCGTGTGCCACCTGTGCCATCGCCTCCAGGCCGGCCACCATCGGGAAGAGGAGCGCCCCGTTGAGTGCGTGGTCGGCCAGATAGCGGTCGGTCTCGCGGGCCAGCGTCGCCTCGACCACCAGCTCGATGCCGGGATAGCGGACCAGCGGCTTCTCCACGAACCGCAGGAAGGGCACCTCGTCGTCGCGCATCGGCAGGGTGGTGGCCGCGAGACCGAACCGGCCGCTGACGATCGGCGCCACGTCGCCGTCCGCGGAGATCAACTCCAGCAGGGTCGCGATGCCGGCTTCCGGCGGTATCGGGCGGATGCCGGCCCGCACCAATGACTCGAGGACCCCGAGCTTGGCACCCATGCCGACGCCCGACCACACCGACCAGTCGACGGACAGGCACTTGCATTCCGGGTGGGCGGCGGCGAACTCAGCCACCTCCGCCCGGACCCGCTCGTTGGCGACGGCGTAGTGGCCCTCGCCGCGCATCCCGGTGCGGCCGATGAGCGAGCTGAACACCACGAGTAGCCGCAACCGGTCCGGATCGACGACGGCGGTGAGCTGTCGCAGCCCGTCCACTTTGGTGCGCCAGGTCGCGGCGATCGACTCCGGGTCCAGCGCGGTGAGCAGGCCAGGCTCGTTGACGCCGGCCGCGTGCACAACGCCGGTCACCGGGCCGAGGTCGTTTTCGATCAGCCGGACGGCCGCGCGCAGCGACGCCGGGTCCGTGATGTCGGCCCGTTCGTATCGCACCGGGACGCCGAGCGCCCGCATCCGGTCGAGGTTGGCCGCCAGCTCGGCGTCGTCGTCGGGGTCGGATCGGCCGACCACGGCGACCCGGGCCCCGAAGGTGCGGCCGAGCGCGAGTGCGGCCTCGGCGCCGATGCCTTTGCCGCCGCCCGTGACCAGCACGGTGTCTTCGGCGCCGAGACGGCGGGTCCGGCCGCTCACGGCCTGCTCGACCAGCCTCGGCACCGTGACGCGGCCATCGTCGAGCCGCAGCTCCTCGAAGCCGTCACCGATCTCGCACTCCCGCCGCAGCTGCCGGTGCTCTCCCGGCGCGAGGCCCGCGAGCATGGACGTGTCGAGCAGGCGCACCGGCAGGTCGGGCCGCTCCGCGTGCAACGTCCGCACGAGGCTGGCCGCACCACCGGAGTGACACACCACCACCCGGCGGGCGGTGCGGTCATCGGCGACCTCGGCAAGGCGCTGGATCGCGCGGATCGCATCGTGCTCGGTGACGATCGGTTCGAGGGAAAGCACGAGACCGCGCGGCGCGTCGTATGAACCCCGGCCCTCGTCTCCGAAGACCGCCCGCACCGCCGGCGGACAGTCATCCGGCAGCTCCCAGGCGACGGCCCGGCGCGGCCCGCCACGCCGACGCGGCACCCAGTCGACGGCGAAGGTCCGCACCCACTCGCCGGCGCCCGGCGCCTCCTCGGTGCGGCCGCCCTCGCCGGCCGCCGGACTGCGTTCCAGCATCTCGATCAGCTCGCGGACGTTGCCCTCGGCCAGTTCGTGTGGCGCCGCCAGCGGCTCGCGCCCGGTGTCCCGGGCCGCGTCCGCGGCTATCTGGGCCACCGCGATCGAGTTGAGCTTGAGGTCGACCAGGAACGTGCTGCCGTCGCTGACCGCGTCGGCCGGCAACTCGGTCCGGGCGGCGATGAGGTCGCGAACCACCCGGGCGATGTCGCCGCGCTCGGAAACCTCCGGCGGCGCCCCCGGTTGAAGCTCCGCCGCCGGTTCAGGCTCCGGCGCAGGTTCCAGCCGCACCGTCGGGGCGGGCAACTGCTCGCACGGGTTGACCAGATAGGTGGGCCGGCGCAGCGGATCGCTGACCACGGCGATCCGGTTGGCGACCAGCGCGTCGAGCGCGACCGGCGAGCCGAGGGCATACGCCGCACCGACGACGCCGAGGAACGGCGCGAAGCCGTACGCGCCGGCATCGACCGACAGGGCCGGCAACCCGGCCGCCGCGGCGAGGTCGGCCAGGATCCGTCCGGGGCCGACCTCGACGAGCAGGTCGCACCGGTCGGCCGCGGCCTCGAGCGCGTCGGTGAACAACACCGGCGCGGTCACCTGCTCGACCAGCAGCCGCTCGATCGACACCCGCCCGGACAGCACGGCCCCGGTAACGGTGGAGACCACCGGACGCTGGACCACGCGTTCGGCGGTACCTGGCGGGAACCACGCGGTGATCGCCGGCGCGGCCGGCGCGACCAGATCGGAGTGGAACGCGTGGGACACCCGCAGCGGGGTGGCCCGGATGCTCCGGGTCGCGGCACGGCGCCGGCAGGTCTGGATGGCGGCCTCGGCGCCCGAGACCACGGTGCGGTCGGCCGCGTTGACCGCGGCCACCGAGAGCGGTAGGTCGGCGATCAGGTCGGCCGCGGTCTCGACGTCGGTTCCCAACTCGACCATCGCGCCCCGCTCGGCGGTGCACGCGGCCATCGCCCGGCCGCGGGTGGTGGCCAGGTCGATCAGCTCGGCGCGGGTGAACACGCCCGCCCAGTGCAGCGCGGTGAGCTCGCCGAGGCTGTGGCCGACGGCGACGGTCGCCTCGACGCCGAGCGCGCCGAGAACCGCCAACGCAGCGGCCGAAACCGCCACGGTCGCCGGCTGCGCGACCGCGGTGTCCACAGTGGTCGTGTCCGGCAGCCCGGCCCCGTCGAGCACCGCTTGCGCGGCCGGGAACCGGCGGCCAAGCGAGCCCGCGTCGAGACGCACCGGCGAGCCCTGGCCGGAGAACACGAAGCCGATCCGTGGCGCGTCGGCCGAAGCCGAGAAGGAGTAGTCCGGCCCGACGTGCCGCGGCACACCGGCCTCGATGCGATCGGCCAGCTCGGCGCAGCCCTCGGCCAGCTCCTTCGGTGTGCGGGCGACCACCGCCGCCCGGGCCCGCTGGCCCGGAAGCGTGGCCCGGGCGGCGTGGACGGCCAGGTCGCTCATCCGCCCGAAGGTCAGATCGCGGGCCGCCGCGGCCAGCTCCCGGCTCTGCCTGGCCAGCTCCGGCAGGGACGCGGCCGCGAACGGGATCAGCTCGGCGTCCTGCCCGGTGGACGCCACCGCCGAGTCGACCGCCCAGAGCCGGGCCGGCTGGCCGGCGTGCGACTGCTCGACGGTGACGTGGGTGTTGATGCCACCGAAGCCCACGGCACTGACCGCGGCCCGGCGGACGTCGCTGCTCCACTCGCGCGCACCCCGCCGCACCTCCAGCACCCGGTCGGGCCCGCGCAGCTCGGCCAATGGCGCCTCGGAGCCGGTGGTCGGCGGCAACACGCCGCTGTGCA
Source organism: Asanoa ferruginea (assembly GCF_003387075.1). Taxonomy (NCBI): domain Bacteria; kingdom Bacillati; phylum Actinomycetota; class Actinomycetes; order Micromonosporales; family Micromonosporaceae; genus Asanoa; species Asanoa ferruginea. Next base: position 5,175,248 of record NZ_QUMQ01000001.1, on the reverse strand, counting down.
CGCTCAGCACCACTTTGATCAGTCCCGCGACACCGGCGGCGGCCTTGGTGTGGCCGATGTTCGCCTTGATCGACCCCAGGGCGGCGACGTCGCTCGCACCCGCCGTGCGCCGCAGCCGCGAGATGGCGGCGACCTCCGCCGCGTCACCGACCCGGGTGCCGGTGCCGTGCCCTTCGAAGAGCTCGACCAGGTCCGGGCCGTAACCGGCCGCGTCGTACGCCCGGCGCATGGCCAGGGCGTGACCGTCGACCTCGGGACGGGTGATGCCGCCGTGCCCGTCGGAGGAGATGCCGAACCCGGTGATCGTCGCGTAGACCCGCAACCCCCAGCGGATCGCGTCGGCCTCCCGCACCAGCGTGACCACGCCACAGCCCTCGCCGGGCCAGAAGCCCTCGGAGCGCTCGTCGTAGATCCGCATCAGCGTCTCGGCCAGCGCGCTGGTCTTGGCGAACCCGACCAGCTCGAACGGATCGATGCTCAGGTCGACGCCGCCGGCCAGCGCCAGGTCGACGTCGCCACGCTGCAACGCGATCGCGGAGTGGATGACTGTCAGCAGCGACGACGAACAGGCGCCGTCGATGGTGTAGCCGCCGCCACCGAAATCGAAGAAGTTGCAGATCCGGCCGGCGATGGTGTTTGACAGCCCGCCGGCCAGGCTCTCCTCGTTGATCGGCTGGAACGGCTCCTTGAAGGTGCGCTCGAGCTCCGGGAGGAGCTGCCCGAGCTGATCGGCCAGGCCCCGCTCGGCGAGTGCCGCGGCGACGGCGCGCCGCACATAAGGCCAGCGCAGCCGGAGCACGCCGCTGCGGGTGTAGTCGCCGGTCAGCGTGTTTCCCATGAGGACGGACACGCGGCGCCGGTCGATCGGCAGGTCGGCGAAACCGGCGTCGTCGAGGGACCGCTTGGCCACGTCGAGGGCCAGCCAGTGCGCGATGTCGCTGCTGCGGTAGGCCGGGCCGGGGACGTTGAACGCGACCCGGTCGAACTGGTAGTCGTCGAGCAGAGCGGCGTAGCGGTTGTAGGTGGCATCCGGCGCCGAGCGGTCGGGTGAGTGATAGTCGTCGAGGTTGAGCCGCTCCGGCGGGATCTCCCGGAACGAGCGGCGCCCGGCCAGCACATTGCGCCACAGCAGGGCGGGTGCGGCCGCCTCCGGGTATTGGCAGGCGAGTCCGACGATTGCGATCCTGGTGTTCGCCATGATCCCTCACTCACTCAGGGTCATCGCCGGCACCGCGGTGCCGGTCGGAGCGGACAGCTGCTGACCGGCCTCGGGCACGCTCGCCTGGGCACGCTGCGTCCGGATCCCGCGCCAGTGGCGGAACCACAGGTAGCCGCCCCGGATCGCGCACACCACGACCACGCTGTAGAAGATCCCGTACGCGATGTGCAGCAGCATGAAGCCGGCGTAACAAGCGGCGCAGGCCGCGCCGAATGCCACCTGGTTGAGCGGCCGCACGGGGGTGCTACCAGGATCCGTGATCATGTAGGTGGTGAAGAGCAGGAACGCGAGGCCGGTCATCGGAGCCAGCGCGCCGACCAGCGAGACGGTCGGGTCCAAACCCCGCAGCACCGCCTGTAGTGCGAAGAACCCCAGCCAGCTCAGGACCAGCGGCATCTTGCCGGTGAGCTTCGAGTTGAGCATGATGCCGCTCGCGAACAGGGCGAGCGGGATGATCCAGTCGACGATCCCCGAGGTGGTCTCGGTGAACTGGTAGGGCAGCCCGACACCCACCCACGGGAACACCAGCAGCGTGGCCGAGATCCCCAGGTTGGAGGGGTTCAGCACGTGCCGCAGCTTGCCGTTCACCGGTGCCTGGAAGAGGTATTTGCCGGCGCTGGCGACGGTCACCGCGAAGACGAACGGCCACAGCTCGCCGCCGGGATAGAGCAGCATCGAGATCGCCACGGCGCCGATGTGCCCGGGGAGCAAAAAGATGACGAAACTCCGGAGCCCGCCCTCGTAACGTGGCCGGCGCCCGCTCGCCTTCGCGTCGACAAATTCGAAGAACAACTCGGCCGTGTACGCGGTGAGCAGCGCGACGCACAGCGACGCCCACGAGGTCTCGAACCCGAGCCAGAGCCGCCCGACGATGTTGAACACGGTGATCGAGATCGCGAACCGCTTCAGCGCGGCCACCCGCTTGTCGATGACCTTCGGCGCCGGTGCGCTCGGGGCCGCCGACCTCGTCAGCACTTCCTCGGCAACCATCTGGTTCCCCCCTTTTCACCCGAGGACGATGGACCATCGCCCGGCTGTCACGGTGTAGTCGCGGGACTGCTGGGTCCCGTCCGTCGACCGCCAGTCGACGCGGACCGCTATCGGCGTGCCCGCCGGCAGCTCACCGAGCCCGAAGTGCAGGTCGGTGCTCCGTGCGCTGGCGTGGCCGTTCCCGCCGTCGACCTGCGCGGTGTAGCGGTCTCCGCTCGGGAGGGTGACCGTCGCGCGAGCGCCGATCACCGGAATTCCCCGCACCGCGACGTCGCGGGTGACCGTCGGTGTCCCACCGGACGCCAGCGGCCGGAGCAACCGGAGGTCGAGCGAGAGCCCCGCGTCGGGCGTGGTGTTGCGGTAGAAGAACGACGGTCCCCATTGACCGGCGATCGCCAGGTCGAGCCGCCCGTCGCCGTCGACGTCGCCAGTGGCGATGGCCCGGGTGATGCCCTGGTCGAGCCCCAACTCGGTGGTGACGTCGACGAACCGGTCGCCGTCCCAGGCGAGGAAGGCGGGCTGGTCGTGCGCGGCCAGGCCCCAGTCGTCGCTGGACTGCATCCAGTTGGTCGGGTGCTTGACCAACTGGTCGTTCTCCATCGCCAGCTCCGCCACCTGCGGCCAGGTGTCGTGCTTGCCGTAGGCGAAACCGGTCGCCTGGACGATCTCCGGGCGGCCGTCGTTGGCGAAGTCGTCGATCTTGGCGTCCCAACCCCAGCCGGTGCGGGCCACGTGCAACGAGTCGCTGCGCTCGGCGAACGGTGCTTCCGCGCCGACCGCGACCGGGTCGCCGGTGTTGACCCAGGCGAAGTTGGTCTCCATCAGACCGCGCTGCGACGAGATGTTGCTGACGAACATGTCGGTGCGGCCGTCACCATTGAGGTCGCCGAAGTCGACACCCATGCCCTTGAAGGAGTCGTGCCCGAGCGACTTGGACTTGGGCGTGGTGAAGTCACGGCTCCCGGTCACCTCGGTGAACCGCACCTGACCCGGCGTCGAGCGGTTGACCATCAGCCGGTCGGGGCCGAAGTCGTTGGCGAAGTAGAGCTCCGGAAGCCCATCGCCGTTGAAGTCCTGCGCGCCGATCGCCAGCGTCCAGCCGTGCGCGACCTTCTCGCCGAACACCGCGCCGGCGTCCTGGAACGGTAGGGACCCGGCGGCACCGGGGCGCCACAGCATGATGTGGTTCCGGCCGCCGTTGAAGGCGCTCGCCATCGAGTCGTTCATCTGGAACGCCGGGTCGTGCTCGGCGGTGGCGTCGAGGATGCGGGCGCCGTCCGGGAAGTAGTTGCCGATGATCAGATCGGGGTGCCCGTCACCATCGACGTCGGCGCGGTTGACGGAGTCGGTATACCAGCGCTCCGCACCCGGCCAGAGCTCCAGCGGCCGGAACGCCGCAGCCGACAGTGGCGTGGCAGGCGAGCGGAGGAAGACCACCGGGGTCCGTCCCCAGTAGTAGACGAGCAGGTCGGTCGAGCCGTCCTCGTCGAAGTCACCGGGCAGGCAACCGGTCGGTGCCATGGTCGCGCGGCTGTAGGTCAACGGCGCCGGATCCACCGCGAACGGGGCGTACGCCGCGGGCGTTCCGGGGGCCGGGGTGATCGTGACGGTGTCGGTCCGCGGGTCCACCCAGCAGAGGTCGCGACTGAACCCGGAACCCTGTAGGTCGGTCAGCGCGATCGAGGCGCCGACGCCGGACATCCAGGTCCGCAGCTTCGACAGGTGCGGCGCGACCGGGCGTTGTGTCTTGAAGCCGTCGACCGAAACCGGCCGCAACTCGGTGGGCGCGAAGGCGAACCCGCTCGCGACCCGGCGGACCTCAGCGGCCGACGGCCGGGGCAGTTCGGTCGCCCAGCCCACCGCCAGCACGGCGACGAGGGCGAGGAGGCGAACGAGGTGGTGCCGGGCCCGGCCGGTCGGCCGGTTGGGCTGTTGGGGCGCGGGTGCAGTCTGAGACGACAAGGCTTACCCCCCGTGTTAGCGATGTCCGGTCACATTCAGTGGCGACGATACCGCCGAGTAGCGCTCCCCATACCCTGCGTTCCTTGCGCTGGTTGCGCAACATCCGCAGTGCCGGCCAGAGACCGCGTCAGTACGCTTGGGCGATATGCATACGCAATATGACACTCCCGATATCGAATGCACACACGGCAACCCACGCCAACCATATTTCGCATATCGACGGGTGGTTTCCCTGGAGGAGACGAACGCGACCGGAAACGTTTATTTCTCGCAGTACGTCAAGTGGCAGGGGCACTGCCGGGAGCTGTTCCTGAAGGAGACCGGCGACTGGGTGGTCCGCGAACTCGGCGACCGCTACGCCTTGGTCACCACCTGGTGCCGGTGTGACTATTTCATCGAGACCGAAGCATTCGACGAAATCTGTATGCATCTGTGGATGTCCGACGTCACCCAGAACCGGATGACCTTGGAGTTCGAGTATTGGCGGGTATCCGCCGGCCCCGCCGAGCTGGTCGCCCGGGGCTCCCAGCAATTGGCGTGGCTGGAGCGCGACGACGACCGCCGGATGCGGCCCCGACCGGTGCCCCGGGAGCTGCTCGAATCGATCGGCGGCTACATCACCACGAAGTTCGGGACGACGCTGAGCGCGTGAGGTCCGAGCCCGGCACGACGGAGAGGCGAATTGACCCGTGAAGGCGCACGACATCTGGCTGGCCGGCACGGGCGTGTACCTGCCGGCATCGCGGTACGTCGCCCAATCCGATGGCACGGCGCCTGCGAGCACGCTGAACAGGACTAATAACCGGCGAACCCGGGTTGCGATAGCGGGCGACATCAGTGCGCCGGACATGGCGCTCACCGCGGCACGGCGCGCACTGGCCGCCGCGCGGGCCCACCCGGCGGACGTGGCGCTGCTGCTCTACGCCAGTGTCTGGCACCAGGGGCCAGACGGCTGGGGCCCGCACCACTACCTACAGCACCACCTCGGGCTGGACCACTCGCTGGCCCTCGAGGTCCGCGGTGGATGCACCGGAACATTCGGAGCTATCGATCTGTCGATCGGCTATCTGAACGATCGGAGCACGGCCGAGACCGCATTGGTCATTGCCAGCGACAACTTCGGCACCAAATTGGTCGACCGATGGTGCATGGGGCCGCTGTCGGGCGCTGTCGGAGACGGCGCGGCCGCCGTTCTCCTTTCCCGCACCGGTGGCCTGGCACGCATTCTTTCGAGCGCCGGCACGACCTTCTCGGAAATGGAGGAGGTATACCGTGGAGACGAGCCGTTGTTTCCACCGCCGGTGACCGAAGGCCGATACCTGGATTTCGGGGCGCGGGCCGCCGCATTCCAGCGACGGGCGATGCGCGAGGGGTCGTGGTTGCGGCTCATCACCGACCATCGGGCCCACGTCCAGGAGGTCGTCGAGGAGGCGCTCGCCGACGCGGAAATCGGCCGCGGCGACATTAGGAAAGTGCTCGTCAACACAATGCCGGAGAGCACCGCCAAGGATTATCTCGACAGTTTTGGTTTCACCCTGGAGCAATCGTCGTGGGCGCACACCGAAGCGTTGGGCCACCTCGGCGCGGGCGACCATTTCGTCGCACTGCACGAGATGCTGGCGGCCGGCGCACTGCGGCCCGGTGACCGGGTGCTGCTGACCGGTTTCTCGCCCGGCATCACCTACAAGGCGATGGTGATCGAGATCACCATGGCCGACCCGTCATGAACTTCGGCCTGTCGGCAGCTCAGCGCCGGCTGCTCGAGGAGGTCGCGGTGGCCGCCGAGGGGATCCTCGACGGTCCGTTGGCCGACGACCCGGACCCGGCAGCGGTCGCCAAGGCCTGGCAGGTGGCCACCGACCGAGGGCTCACCGGGTTGTGTGTGCCCGTCGAGCACGGTGGACGCGGCCTCGGCGCGCTCGACACCGCGCTCGCGCTCGAGGCGCTGGGCGCCGCCGGCCTCGACACCGGCTTCGCGTTCGGGATCGCCGCGCACCTGCTCGCCTGCGCCGTTCCGATCCGCGACTTCGGCTCCGGGGCGCTGCACGCCGACCTGCTCCGTGACCTCGCGACCGGCCGGGTCGCGGCGAACGCGATGACCGAGCCCGACGCGGGGTCCGACGTCAGCCGGCTGGCCACCACGGCGGTACCCGACGGCGACGGCTACCGCCTCGACGGCATCAAGTCGTTCGTCAGCAACGGCCCGATCGCCGACTGGCTGGTCGTCTACGCGACCACCGACCCCGCCGCCGGCTACCTCGGCGTCTCCGCCTTCGCCGTCCCACGCACGACGCCCGGCGTGCGGATCGGCCCGCTCCTGCGCAAGACCGGGCTGCGCGGGTGCCTGGCGGCCGAGGTGACCTTCGCCGGGTGCCGGGTCGGCGCCGCGAACCTGATCGGTGCGGCCGGCGCGGGCAGCCAGATCTTCCAGGCCGGCATGCACTGGGAACGGGCCTGCCTGGCCGCGATCTACCTGGGCAGCATGGCCACCCAGTTGCGGCAGTGCGTCGCGCATGCCCGGGCCCGCCGGCAGTTCGGCCGCGCGCTCACCGACTTCCAGGTCACCGCGCACCGGCTGGCCGTCATGCGGCAGCGCCTGGAGAGCGGCCGCCTGCTGCTCCAACGCGCCTGCTGGCTGCTCGACGAGGGCGACCCGGAGGCCTCGACCGCGGCGGCGCTGGCAAAGGTCGCGGTGTCCGAGGCGGTGGTCGCCAACGGGCTGGACGCCATCCAGGTGCACGGCTCCACCGGCGTGCTGACCGCGACCGGGGTCGACGCCGTCCTGCGCGACGGCCTGCCCAGCACCATCTTCTCCGGCAGCACCGAGATCCAGCGCGACATCATCGTGGCCGGGCTGCTGTCATGACCGGCGGACTGCTCCACGACCTCGCCACCGACGCCGCCGCCCGGGCTCCCGACGCGCCTGCGGTCGACGGCCCCGCGGGCCCGCTGAGCTACGGCGAGTTGGTCACCCGCGCCGACACGCTCGCCGGCGCGCTCGCCGGGCACGGCGTACGCCGCGGTGACCGGGTGTTGATCTGGTGTGCCGAGCGCGCCGCCGCGATCGTCGCGATGCAGGCCGTGCTGCGGGTCGGCGCGGCCTACGTCCCGGTCGCCGAGGACAGCCCGCCGGCCCGGCTGCTGCGGTTGGCGGCGGACTGCGGTGCCGAGGTGGTGTGCGGCACGGCCGACCGGATCGCGCTCGTCACGGCGTCCGGTCTCACCGCGGTCGACGTCGACGCGCCGCCAGCCGGCCGCACCGTCGCCGGCCGGCCGGCGGTGACTCCCGCGGACACCGCCTACGTCCTCTACACCTCCGGCAGCACCGGTGCGCCCAAAGGCGTCATGGTCAGTCACCGGGCCGCCCGCGCCTTCGTCGACTGGGCGGTCGAGGAGTTCGCCGTCGGCGCCGGCGACCGGTTGGCCAACCACGCCGCGCTCACCTTCGACCTGTCGGTCTTCGACATCTACGGCGCGTTCGCCGCCGGCGCCTGCGTCGTACCGGTGCCCGCCGCCGGCCGGCACGACGCGCGGCTGCTGGCCAGGTTCGTGCACGAGGAGCGGATCTCGATCTGGTACTCCGTGCCGTCGGCGCTGCTGTTCCTGATGCGCTTCGGCGACCTCACCGGCACACCACCGCCGCCCGCCCTGCGGCTGATTCTCTTTGCCGGCGAGCCGTTCCCGCCCGGCCCGCTGCGGCGTCTGGCCCACTGGTCCCTGCTGCCGCTCTACAACCTCTACGGGCCGACCGAGACCAACGTCTGCACCTTCCACCGGGTGACCGAGGCCGACCTGCGCGGCGGCGAACCGCTGCCGATCGGGCGACCGTGCTGCGGCGACCGGCTGACCGTCGTGCCCAGGCCGGCCGACCCACCGGGCGTCGGCGAACTGTGGGTCGACGGACCGACGGTCTTCCAGGGCTACTGGGGCGGGCCGCCGCACCGTGGGCCTTACCCGACCGGCGACCTGGTGCGCGCCGCGGCCGGCGGAGTGCTGACCTTTCTCGGCCGGGTCGACGACCTGCTGAAGATCCGCGGGCATCGCGTCGAACCGGCCGAGGTGGAGGCCGCCGCCAACACCTTTCCCGGCGTCGCGGCGAGTGCTGCGGTCGCGGTCGGCACCGGTCTCGACGCCCAACTGGTCCTGGTGGTCGAGCCCGACGGCGCGCGCCCGGTGCCGACCCTGCGGTTACGCGCACACCTCGCCGGCCTCCTGGCCGGTCACCTCATGCCCGACGAGGTCGTGTCGGTCGCCCGGTTGCCGCGCGGCGGACGGGGCAAAGTGGACCGTCGCGAGGTGCGGGCTCTCGTACCCCGATCCGGAAGGTAGCTGTCATGGCCAGGCTCTCCGAGACCGACGTCACCGCCGAACTGCTCGCGTTCGTCCGCGACGAGTTCCTCGACGGCGACCCCGACAACGACCTGACCGAGGACACACCGCTGCTGGCGTACGGGATCCTGAACTCGCTGCGCACCGTGCGGCTGCTGGCCTTCGCGCGCGAGCGGCTCGGTGCCGACGTCACCGCCCTGGCCGCCGACCCGGCCGCACTGGCCAGCGTCGGCAGTCTCAGCCGCGCCCTGACCGGCCGTTGATCCCGGGGCGGTCAGGCCCGGCGGGCCAACATGATCATCCGGCCGCTGTCGATCGTGTAGGGCTGGCCGTCAAAGCCGCCCCAGGCGCCGACCAGTTGCAGGCCCGCCCGGCGCAGCATGGTGGTCAGCTCGGTGGCGGAGTAGAGACGCACGCTGAACACCGAGCCGTCGGTGGCGTCGCCGTCGGTCCACGACATCGCCTCCCGCCACCGGCCAGTGAGAGGGTCGAAGTCGCGCCGGCAGGTGATCTTCACCCCGGCCATGGCGAAACTTGTCGAGCGCGCAGTGCGGATCTTGGCGTCGCGGTTCTCCGTGTCGATGAGGAACAGGCCGGCCGGCCGCAGCACCGTGCGCACCGCCTCGAGGGTGGCCAGGTCGCCGTCGGCGTCGTCGGCGTAGCCGAAGGCGGTGCTGAGGTTGAGCACCGCGTCGAACGACTCCGCCGGCAGGGCCATCTCGCGCATGTCGCGGTGCACGAAATCGATGGCGACACCGGCGGCCTCGGCGTCGGCGGCCGCCTTCGCCAGCATCGCCGCGTTGGCATCCAGCCCGGTCACCCGGTAACCGGCGGCGGCGAGTGGAACCGCGATGCGACCGTAGCCACAGCCGAGATCGAGAAGGGATGCCCCGGACGGCGGGCCCAACCACCGGCGCACCGCGGCGACTTCGGCGGCCGTGCGCTCAGCGGTGAGAATCGCGGACGAGAAGCGCAAGAATTGCGGGTGCGAGAAGAACTCCTGCCACCCGTCATCGTCGATTTCCCGGTCTGCGGTGATAGCTGCGAGCTCCGCCATTCCACCACTCTACGCCCCATCGATAAGCGAACTACGCATTTATTGCTGTCTAGGTCGCGCTATCCGCGCGAGCAATGATAATTTTGTGCCCCGACCGCACGAGCCCGAGCAGACGGAGAGTAGCGGAATGGCGAAGTACATTCTTTTCATCCACGACGACGAAGCCCAATTGGCCGGTGCGAGCCAGGAGGTCATCGCCTCGGTCCTGGAAGGACACCAGAAGTTCGCCGCACAGCACGGGCCGGCGTTGCGCGGCGGTGGCCGGCTGGCACCGACCACGGCGGCGCAGGCTGTCCGCGGTGACACGGTCGCGACGGGGCCGTTCACCGCCGGCACCACCACGGCGATCGGCGGCTACTACATCGTCGAGGCCGACAGCCCCGAGCGCGCCGGCGAGATCGCGAAAGACGTGCCCGCGCCGTTCGGCGGCGTCGAGGTCCGCGAACTGGTCTGACCAGACACACCGCGGCGAGGCGCCCACGGGCGCCTCGCCGCGTTTCGTGCGTCCGCTCAGGAGCCGCGCAGCGCCACCGGTAGCGCGACCGGTGACCGGCTGTTGCCCACCGAGCCCCAGCTGACCTCGGCCCGGTCAACCGCCAACTCGACGGACTCGAACGCGTCGGCCAGCGCACCGAGCGCGATCCAGGTCTCGAGCCGGGCGATCGGCGCACCCCAGCACAGGTGGATGCCATGGCTGAAACCGAGGTGCTGCTGCGCGTTGGGCCGGTGCAGCACGAGCTGGTCGGGATCCGGGAACGCCCGCGGGTCGCGGTTGGTCGCGGCGAACATCACCGACACCACACCGCCGGCCGGAATGGTGACCTCGCCGACCTCGATGTCTTCGGTGGCGAACCGCGAGGAGCCGGAGAACGCCGGCCCGTCGTAGCGCAGCAACTCCTCCACCGCACCAGGCCGCAGGTCGGGCTCCGACCTCCAGCGCCGCCACTGCGTCGGGTGGTCGAGCAGCGCGAGCAGGCCGTTGACGATGAGGCCGGCCGTGGTCAGATAGCCGGCCAGGATGAGCTCGTAGAGCATGTTGGTCAGCTCGGCCGCGGTGATCTGCTCCGGATCCGCGCGCCACCGGTCGACGAGCCGGCTGGTCAGGTCGTCTCCCCCACCTGTGCGCGCCGCGATCAGCGCCGCCAGGTAGTCGCGGACGGCCTGGTCGGCCGCCATCCGGATGGCGTTGGCGCCGGGCCGGTGCCGTGGGGTCATGACGTCGTTGATCCAGCCACCGAAGGCGACGCTGTCGTGCTCGGTGATGCCCATCAGTTCGCACAGGGTACGGATGGTCAGCGGGTGGGCGAAGCCGGTGACCAGGTCGACCGTCGCACCGTCGGCGGCGCGCAACTGCTCGACCATGGCGGCCACGGTGCGTTCGATGATCGGCCGCAGCTGCCCCTGCTGGTGCGGGTCGTAGGCCCTGGACAGCAGCCGCCGCAGCCGGGTGTGCACGGGCGGGTCGGTCGTCAGCAGGCTCGCCTCGGCGAGCCCGGAGCCCTGGCCCGGTTGGAGATAGCCCGCCTTCTCCAGGGCGGCCCGGCCGACCTCCGGGTTGGCCGAGAACCGCTTGTCGGTGAGCATGCGGCGGCCCTCGGCCAGCCGCACGATCACATAGCGTTCGATCTTGTTGGGCTGCCGGACGAAGTGGACCGCCGCTTCCGCACGCAGCTTGCCCAGCAGGGGGTACGGGTCGGTGACGAACGCCGGGTCGAACGGATCGAAGTCGAGCGGTTCACGGCTGGCCATGCAATCCTCCCGAGCGGGTCAGCGGGCCGGGGCGGGCGTCTGATGCGCCCACCGGTGCAGGTCGGTGAAGCGGTTGGTGTAGAGGCCGGTCAGCGGCGGCATCCGCAGCGCGGCCGAGGCGACGTCGACGACGTCGGGGTGGAACAGCGGGGTGTGCGGGACACCGAGCGCCACCGCCCGCTGGACGGCCCGCACCGGTTCGACGGCAGCCGCCTCGTCGTCCAGCGGCGGCAGCGCGTCGAGCATCCGGTCGACCGCCGGGTCCGCGTACCGGAAGCGGTTGGTCGCCCCGTTTTCTCCGGAGTGGTAGAAGCCGCGCAGGAAGGACGGGCTGGGACCGGGGTTGAGCGCGAGCAGCACGGCCTCGAAGCGCCCGGGATAGACGTGCTCGCGCAGCAGCTCGCCGATCGGCAGCGCGTCGACCCGCACCCGCACGCCCACGTCGGCGAGTTGGCTCGCGATCAACTCGGCGGCGGCCAGTTTCACCTCGTCACCGGCGACGGTGAGCAGGCTCAGCGTGAGCGGCCGGCCCGCGCCGTCACGGCGCACCGCGGTGCCGTCGAGCCGCCAGCCCAGGCGCCCCAACCGGTCCGCCGCCGCCATCGGGTCATAACGATGCTCGAAGACGTCGCCGCAGTGCCAGCGACTGTCCGGATGGATGATCGTGGTCGCCGGGCGACCCTGGCCGGCGATCGTCTCCGCCACCAGCTTCCGGCGGTCGATCGCCATGCTCAGGGCCGTGCGCAGCGCCGGCTCGCGCAGCACCGGTGTCGCGGTCTGGTAGCCGAGGTAGACGCAGCTTCCGTCGCTGCTGGTGTGCACCCGCACGCCGGGATGACCGGCGACCGATCGGGCGGCCGCGGGCGTGACGGCCGTGGCGATGTCTTCCGCGCCGGCCAGCACCGCGTCCACCGCCGCCCCCGCGTCCCGGTAGCGCCGCCAACGGGCACCGTCGAGCCTCGGTGGCGCCCAGTGGTCGCGGTTGGCCACCAGCTCGATCGTGCCGTCGGCCGGGTCGCGGGTGGCGAACCGGAACTCGCCGGAGCCCAGCGGGGCAACGGCGAACGGGTCACCGCCTCCGGCACCGTAGTGATGCTCGGGCAGCACCGGCAGCCAGGCCAACGCCCGCAGGCCGGCGTGGCCTTCGGGAACGAACTCGAGCTCGACCACTCGGGCCGTCGGGCACCTGACGGTCAGGTCGGCGCCGATGGTCAACACTTCCGGCCGGCGCGGGCTGTCCAGCGCCGGGTCGAGCACCCGGCGGATGGTGAAGGCGACGTCGTGCGCGGTGACCGGCCGCCCGTCGTGCCAGCGCGCGTCGTCACGCAGCCGCAGGCTGTGCCGGACCCGGTCGCCGAGCCGCGTCTCCACAGCCTCGGCCACGAGCGAGCCGTAGCCGTAGCCGCCGGCGCTGTCGGTGACCAGCAGGTGGCTGAACATGCGGTTGAGCACCTCACCGGTGCCCCGGTCGTTGTAGCGCACCGGGTCGAAGGTGGTGACCTCGGTGGTGCGGGCGATCCGGACCGTCGTCGTCATCCCGCGTCACCGCGCACCACGCGGATCTCCTCGGGGCCGCGCAGGAACCCGGTGCGGCACCAGCGGATCGGGCCCGCGGCCGGATGCAGCCGCAGGTCGGGCAGCCGGGTGGCCAGGTGCCGGAACGCGACGGCGCCTTCGGTGGTCGCCAACGACGCGCCGAGGCACCGGTGGATGCCGTGGCTGAACGCCATGTTCGGCGCCGGTGGGCGGCCGATGTCGAACGCCTCTGCGTCGGCGAACGCCTCGGGGTCGTGGTTGGCGGCGGCCAGCGAGACGCCGACGAGCGTGCCGGCCTCGAACGTCACGTCGCCGAAGCGGACGTCTTCGGTGGCGACCCGGAGGGTGGCCCGCTGCACCGGACAGTCGTAGCGGAGCGCTTCCCGCACCGCGGCGTCGGCCATCGACGGTGTGCTGGTCAGCAGCTTCCACTGGTCTTCGTGCACCAGGAACGCGGCCATCCCGTTGAGGATCATGTTGGCCGCGCCCTCGTAGCCGGCGGCGAGGATCAGCGTGATCATCGTGACGATCTCGCCGTCGGTGAGCGCGTTCTCGGACGCGTCGATGGCCAGGGCGCGCAGCAGCGGTGCCGTGTCGTCGACCGTCCCGCGTTCCCGGGCCTCGACGGCCACCCGCTCCCGGACGTACGCGCGGATGTTGTCGACCGCCGTCGCCTGAGCCGTCCGCTCGGCCTCGGTCGGCGCCGGGCTCAACATGCGGACCGTCCAGGCGTGGAAGTCGTCGCGCCGGTCGTCCGGGATGCCGATGATCTCGCTGAGCACGGTGAAGGCGAACGGGAGCGCGTACTCGTGGCGCAGTTCGGCGACGCCGGCGCCGGGCGGGTCCAGCCGCGCCACCATGGCGTCGACCAGCTCCTCGCTGATCCGGGCGATGCGCGGACGGCGGGCGGCGATGGCCCGCCCGGAGAAGGTCGAGGAGACGGTGGCGCGCAGCCGGGTGTGTGCCGGCGGGTCGCTGCCGAGCATCGAGCGCCCTTCACCACCGGCGGTCGAGGTGGCCGTGTACTTACCGGGCAGGTGCTTGGAGAACCGGCCGTCGGCGAGCACCTGCCGCCCGAGCTCGCAGCGGGTCACCAGCACCCAGCGGTCGGACCCGGCCGGCCCGATCCAATGCGCCGCCGCCTGCTCGCGGAGCTTCCGGTAGTGCCAGTACGGGTCGGCCGCATACTCGGCGGAGGTGATGTCGAGCTCCGCGCCCTCGTGGATAGTCATCTTGCGGTCTCCTCCCATGCCCATTGCCAGCTGTTCCAGGTCACGTACGTGCCGAACGCACCGACGTGCCGGACCCCCGTGAGGCCGCGCCGGACGGCGTCGATCTGCGGCAGGAAGAACAGCGGCAGCGACGGCAGCTGCTCGGCCCACTCCGCCTGCTGCTCGGCGATCAGCGCCGTCCGGGCCGTCGGGTCGCCCTCGGCGATGATGCGGTCGAGCAACCGGTCGTTGGTCGGCGACCGCCAGCCGGCCAGGTTGAGCCCGTAGTCGCCGGCCCGGCGTGGGACCTGGCCGGAATGCCACATCAGGTGCCCGTTGGCCTCCAGCGCGATCGACCAGGCAAACATCGCGAGATGCGGAAAGTCTCGGGAGCGGAACCGGCGGAACGCGTCGCCGGCCGGCACCGCGTCGACCCGCAGCTCGACGCCGACCGCCCGCAGCTGGTCCGCCAGCAGCTCGCCGGCCCGGGTCCGGGTGGACGAGGCGCTCCACCGGCCACCGGCCACCGACGGCGTCGTGGTGAGCAGCCGGAAGCACAACCGGTCGCCGGACGCGTCGCGCAGGATGCCGTCGGGCCCGGGCGTGTAGCCGGCGGCGGACAGCAGGGACCGGGCGGCGCGAGGGTCGTGCGGGTAACGCCGGACGGTGTCGTTGTGCGCCGGATGGCGCGCCGGCAGCCACGAATGTGCCACCTCGGCGAGACCGTCGTGCAGCGTGTCCGAGATCGCCTGGCGGTCGACCGCGTGGGCCACCGCGTGCCGCACCCGGACGTCGCGCAGGTGGCGGTCGTCCAGGTTGAAGTCGATGTGTTCCCACATCGACGAGGGCACCACCGCCACCCTTACCCCCGACCCGCCGGCCCGCAGGGCGCGGGCGTCGGCGGCGGTGAACCCGGACAGGTCGGTGACGTCGACCTCCCCGGCCGCGACGGCGTCGCGCAGCTCGCCCGAGCCGGGTAGGAAGCGGAACACGATCTCGTCCACGGCCGCGGCACCGCGCGGGTGCGGCTGGCAGCGGACCAAGCGGATCCGTTCGCCCGGCACCCACTCGGCCGCGCGGAACGGGCCGTGCGAGATCGGCAGCCGCAGTTGGGGCAGCTCCGGCCAGGCGGCGGGGTCGGCGAGTCGCAGCGGGTCGAGCAGCCGGGCCGGCAGCACCGAGCCCCACTCCTCGAAGACCGCGTAGGGGTTGGTCGCGCCCCACCGGACGGTCAGCGACAGCCCGGCCGCGGTCATGTCATCGATCGCTTCCACGATCTCCCGGTGCGGGTAGTCGCACTCGAGCGAGCGCAGCAGCCGGTAGCTCGCCACGACGTCGTCGGCCGTCACCGGCCGCCCGTCGTGCCAGCGCAGCCCCGTGCGCAGCCGATAGCGCATCGTCGTGCGGCCGTCGGGGTGCCGGACCCAGGAGCCGTCGGCCGGCGCCGGCAACCGCTCGGCCATCTCGGGCCACGGGCGCCAGTGGTCGTCGTAGCGGACCAGCTTGAGCGTGAGCGGGGCGAGCACGGCCCAGGTCGAGTGCCGGCCGGTGAAGTCCTGGACCAGGACGTCGGGCTCCTCGGCCAGCCCGACCACGACCCGGTTGGGCGGAGCCATGGCGGTCAGGCGATCGCGTTGCCGAAGGTGATGGCGTGATCGGCGCTCTCGCCGTCGCGCCAGACCTGGAAGCTCGCCGAGTCTCCGGGCCGGAAGCGGCCGACCAGCTCGCGGAACTCCGCGAAGTCGCCGACCTTCGTGCCGTCGACGCCGTTGATCACGTCGCCGACCCGTAGGCCTGCGGCGGCCGCCGGGGTGCCGGCGATGACGTCGATGACCCGCACGCCGGGCGAGGCCTGCGCGGTGACGAAGCGCAGTCCCATCAGGACGCCCTTCCAGACCTGGGGCCGGATGTCGGCACCTGTCTCGACATAGGCCTTGAGCACCTGGAGCTCGGTCTTCCAGCCGACCTTCATGCTCTCCCGGAGCCAGTCTTCGGAGTCGTTGTGGTCGAACCCCTCGACGTCGATGGTCAGCTCGGTGCCACCGAACGAGTTCGCCAGGGTGAAGGCGTTGTAGTAGCGGTGGCTGACGCCGCGGTCGAAGACGAAGTTCTCCTGCACGAGCCGGTTCGGTGCCGAGACCACCAGGAAGATGCCCGCCCGGGCCGGCCCGTACTGGAACAGCTCGATGAAGGCGCCACCGGGCCGCAGGTCGGTCTGGTTCTCGGTGCAGACATATTTGTTGCGTTCGGCCGGTGACGTCAACGCGTCCCAGACGCGTTGCCGGGGTGCGTCAATGACGATCGTGTGGGAGAAACGAAGGTCGTCGCTCATGTTTAGGCACGCTAACGAGCGGCCGCCAAGGGCGGCTAGCGCAATTCTTGCGCACATTAATTCGGCTACGTGATCCCGTGCTTGACTGCATATTTTGCGCAGCTCAAGTGCGAACCGGGGAGGTTAGCGGGATTCGCCCTAGGCTGCATTGTCAGCGTACGTATTAGGCAGTGCGGAAAGGAGTTCGGTCATGGGCGCGGAGCCGGCAATCGCCCGGATAGGTCGGGCGGCCGACGTGGTCACGCTGAATCCGATCATGTTCACCGACCTGTTCAGCGCGCCAGTGGTCACCCAGCTCTACGACCATCTCCTGTCGCTGGACGACGACTACCGATACCAGGCCGGCGGGCTCGTCGAGGACTGGACCATCAGCCCCGACGGCGAGACGGTCGACTTCCTGCTGCGGCCCGGGGTGCGTTTCCACGACGGTCACGAGCTCACCGCCGAGGACGCCGCCTTCACCTTCCAGGCGGCTCTCGACCCGGCCAACGAGAGCCCGCGGCGCTCGCAGCTCATCGTCGGCGGCGCCGAGATGGGCTTCGCCGCGACGGGCCGCTACCGCCTGCGGATCTGGCTACCCAAGGCGTCGGCCTCCTGCCTGGCGTCGCTGGCCTGCCTGCCCCTGCTGCCCAAACACCGCTACGGCGACGCGCCCTTGCCCGACCACCCGCTCAACAACTCGCCGATCGGCTCGGGCGCGTTCCGGTTCGTCGAGTGGCGCCCGGGCGAGGTGGTCTCGATCGCCGGCTACGCCGACTACTTCGACGGCAGGCCACCGCTGGACCGGGTGGACTTCATGACCTTCGGCGACATCGAGGCGGCGGTGAAGGCCCTGGTCGCCGGCGAGATCGACTACGTGCCCAACGTGCCGGCCGACCTGGCCCGGGCGCTGGCCGACGTGCGCGGGGTCGACGTGCACTGGAACGACGCACCCGTGGTCAGCTATCTGGCGTTCAACCTGGACGACCCGCTGCTGCGGGAGCTGCGGGTGCGCCAGGCCGTGGCGCACGCGATCGACCGGGAAGGGCTGATCCACCGGGTGCTCGGTGGCGCCGGGACCGTGGCCGACACCCTGGTGCCGCCCGGCACGGTCTGGCGCAACGACAACCTGCTCGCCCGCGAATACGCCGTCAGCGAGGCCAACGCGCTGCTGGACGCGGCCGGCTGGCGCTTTGTCGACACCGGCGACGTGCGCCGCGACAGCCGCGGCACGGCGCTGGAGCTCACCATCCTCACCGTCGCCGGCGACCGGGCGAAGGAGCGGTCGGCCGAGTTCATCGCCGCCGACCTGCGCCGGGTGGGCATCCACGCCACCGTGCGGGCGCTCGGCATGGGCCCGCTGCTGCGTGACCACATCTATCCCCGCCAGTATTCCGCGGCCGTGCTCGCGCTCAACCCGGACCCGGACCCGGCGTTCCTCAACACGTTCTACCACTCGGCGATGCTCACGCCGGTTGGCTGGAACCGCTGCGCCTACCGCAATCCGGCCGTCGACGACCTGCTCGACAAAGGACTGTCGATCCGGCTCGGGCAGGACGAGCGCAAGACGATGTACGACGCGGTGCAGCGCATCGTCCTGGACGAACTGCCGCACGTCACGCTCTACAACCCGCGCGTCGCCAACGTCACCAGCAGCCGCGTCGTGCTGCCGCCGACCGTGCTCTCACATGGCGACTTCCTGGCCGCCCTCAACCGGTGGCGGGTGGCCGGCAGCGGGAACGACGGCAACATACGCCGAGCGACTAGGCGATGACGCTGGATAACGTGCTCGTGTTCGCCGACAGGGAGGCAGAGCCATGACGTCCCGTTCCGGTTTTCTGACTTTCAGCGCCCTCAACGGCCGGCACCACCGCGCCGCCCTCAACGTGTTCATGTTCATCGTCATCGCGCACTGGGCCGAACACATCGTCCAGGCCATCCAGATCTGGGGACTGGGCTGGCCGCGGCCCAAGGCCCGCGGCGTGCTCGGCGTGTGGTTCCCCTGGCTGATCACATCGGAATGGCTGCACTACGGCTTCGCCATCGTCATGTTGGCCGGCCTCTGGCTGCTCCGCGACGGCTTCACCGGTCGGGCCCGAACCTGGTGGATGGTGGCGTTCGGGCTCCAGTTCTGGCACCACATCGAGCACCTGCTGCTGTTGCTACAGGCGCAGACCGGTCACTACCTCGGCGGCGCCGCCGTGCCGACCAGCCTGGTGCAGCTCATCGTGCCCCGGGTCGAGTTGCACCTGTTCTACAACACCGTCGTCTTCATTCCGATGGTGGTCGCCCTCTACCTGCACCTGCGTCCGACCGAGGCGGAGGCGCGGGCGATGGCGTGCAGCTGCCGACCGTCCGATGTCTCCGCACGACGCCGCGTCCAGGCCGCGACGGCGTCCTGAGATGAAGCCGCCCCGCGCCCTGCTCCTCGGAGCCGTTCTGGTGGTGGGCGCGTTGGCGCTGGTGCTCATGGCGGGCCGGAACGCTCCGGCCCGCCTGGTCGCCGCGTCGCCCGCCGCCGGTGACCGACTGACGTCGGCGCCGCACGAGATCAGGCTGGTCTTCGACGGCCGGGTCGACGCCGGCCGGAGCCACGTCGCGGTCACCACGGCCGACGGCCGCCTCGTCAGCGCCGGATCTTTCGCCGTCACCGACGACACCGTGGTGTTGCCGGTCGACATCTCCGGCAGCGGTGGTTATCGCGTCGACTATCACGCCGTGCTCGACGACGGACCGGTCTCGGGCGAGCTCGGCTTCGGCATCAACGACGACGCGCCGCTGCCCGCCACGGGCCATCAGCATGCCGCGTCGGACGGCCCCAACGTCGCCCTGCTGGCCGCCGACGCGCTGCTCATCACGGTGGCGCTCGTCGTGCTGCTGCGCGGTCCGCGGGTGCGCCGGGCACACCGTTGGGTGGCACCGCCCGACCTGTGAGCGCCGGCACCGGTAGAGTTGACCTGTGTCGATCTTCTATACGCCACAGATCATTCTCTTCAGCGACAATCTCCCGAGGGCGGTCGCGTTCTACAAAGGCCTCGGCTTCACCGAAACGTTCCGGGTGCCGGTCGACGCGGAGCCGATCCATGTCGATCTCGTTCTCGACGGCTACAAGATCGGGATCGCCTCGGTCGCCTCGACCCGCGACGACCACGGTCTGGACCCCATCGCCGAAGGCCAGCGGGCGGCGGTGATCCTCTGGACCGACGACACCGCCAAGGCCTACGAGGACCTCGTGGCCGCTGGGGCCCCGGCGATCGCCGCTCCGCACCGGTGGCTCGACCGGCTGCTGATCGCCTGGACCGGTGACCCCGACGGAAACCCGATCCAGATCGTGCAGTCCCTGGCATAAACGGCGCCGAACGGGGTATCCGACACCGACAGACCTAGGGAGGTCGGAAATGCTCGGAACCGCAGTTCGGCGGTGGGCGGTCGTCGCGGTCGCGCTGCCGTTGGCCGCCGCCGGGATCCGCAAGGTCACCCAGGTCGTCGAGGCCCGGCGCGGCCCTAGCGGCCTCACCAGGGGCATGCGGCAGTTCGCCGACCTGCTCGGCATGGGCCGCCGCCGGCGCCGCTTCTTCTAGCCGGCTCAGCTTTTAGCCAGCTCAGCTTTAGCCGGCTCAGCTTTTGGCCGGCTCAGCTTCTCGGCGGCTCAGCTTCTCGGCAGCTCAGCTTCCAAGCGGGCCTGCGCCCTTTCGGCGTGGTCGAGCCACACCATCGCGGAGTCGATCCGGCTGCCGACCTCGAGGTGACGGTCGTCGCGGTCGGTTTCCAGGGCGCGGCCGATCGCCAGGATCATCGTCCGAAGTTCGGCGATCTCGAGCCGGGTGCCGCGAGGTGTCCGACGGGTGCGGTCGAGGCGCCGGTCGAGGATCTCGTCGAACAGGTCTCCGGCCAGCTTCGCCAGCACCGAACTGCCGACGAGGACGGCCGCCAGCACCAGCGGGTCGCCCGGATCGGGCACGATCAGCAGCGCCGCCACCCACGAGACCACGTTGGTGCCGCCCATCGCCAGGGACACGTGCAGGAGCCGGCGACTCGCGACCGGCGGCTGGCTCAACACCTCGGCCGCATAGCGGAGCATGTCAGCGGTCAGTTGCAGCCCGGCGATGACCGTGCCGGTCGACCGCGGCCCGTCCAGCCCGGCGAGTTGCCGGTCGGTCGCGGCATATTCCGCCAGATCGGCGACCGACCGCAGCCGGCCGTCGATGTCGGTCACCGGTCAGCCTCGCGGGTGTCGCGCCAGATCTCGATGGAGTCGATGGCTACGCACAGGTCGCGGTCGGCGACGCTGGCCCAGTAGAGGTGGCGATCGCGGCTGGCCAGCCGGTCGACGCCGATGATGTAGGCCTCGGGCCACTGCCGCAACACGGTGGCCAGCCCGTCACGGACCGCCCACAGCAGCTCGATGACCGCCACCGCCGGATCGGGGTCTTCCGGCTCCACAATCGACACCGGCTCCGCCCGTCGCCTCGTCCGCCGGCGGTTGACCCGTTCCGCAAGAGCGTTGGTCAACAGGAAGACCGGCAGATGCGCCGCCAGCACCACCGTCACGGTGACCGTGATCGTCCAGCCCGCCGGCAGGCCGGCGAGGGGCCCGGCAACGGTGGCCACCGCCCAGGCCGCGATGCCCAACAGCACCGCGCCGAACCAGGTGCGCGTCCAGCCGGACAGGCCGCCCGCCACCCGGGCCAGTGCGTCGGCGGAATTCTCGATCCGCCCACGTGCCGTGTCGATCCGGGGATGGTCGAGGCCATCGGTCAGCACGGCGAACCGTTGCTCGGCCAGGTCCATAAGTTCCTTGTAGACCGCGAGCTGGCCCTGCCACCCCTTGGGGTTCACGCGGCCGAGGGTCGCACACCCGTGCAACCGGTGACCGCCGCGCGGCGGTCACCGGCGCACCCGTCTACGAGACCCGGCCGCAATAGGCGCCCGAGGTCCGCTGATGCATCATGGCCCGCCGGGTGTTGGGCCCGTATTCGCCATCAGCGGCGGTGCCGGCCAACTGCTGCACCCTGCGCAGCGCCCGCTCGGTCTCGGGCCCGAAGTCGCCGTCGACACCGACGTCTTTGCCCAACAGGTTCCACATCTCCTGGTGGTAGCAGATGTTCATGTCGTTCTGGAGCTGGCGGACCGCGTCCGAGCGGTCGCCCCGTGTCAGCAGGCAGTTGAATGGATCCCAGGACGGATAGAAGATCGGCACGTAGGCGTCGTTGGATTGGCCGACCCGGTTGCAGTGCAGGGTTGCCGCCTGCGACGGCGATTGCAGGACGACGACCGACGTGACGGTCGTCGCCGCCATGGCGGCGAGCCAGAGCCCGATCCGGGTGGCCCTTTTGGTTCGCGTCATGCCCGCTTCTCCTCACCGCGGGCCCCCCTCGGGCACCGCACACGGGCACCCTGCTGCCCGCACCTATTCCCGGCCTATCCGCGCTATCGCAGCGATGAACTTCCGATGGACGATCGACGGGATGGGGTTCGTCGCCGCCGCGCTGTGAGATCGTCTCGGCGGGGAGGTGCGGATGCTTCTCGTCGTGCTGCTCGGCCTGTCGGCCGCCGTCCTCCTGTCGGTCGCGGCGGCGTTGCAGCAACACGCTGCCCAGCGCGCGGCCGGAACCGGCACCGGCGGTCCGTTGCCGCTGCTGCGGGTCGCGCATCGCCTGGTGCGCTCGCCGGTCTGGGTTTCCGGTCAGGTGACCAGCGCGCTCGGCGCGGGCGTGCAGGCCGTCGCCCTGCATCTCGGGTCGGTCGGGCTCGTGCAGCCGCTGCTGGCCACCCAGCTGCTCTTCGCCCTGCCGCTCGGTGCCCGGCGCAGCCGGCGTTGGCCGCGGGTCCGGGACTGGTTGGCCGCCGGCGCCATCGTGGGTGCGCTCGCGCTGTTCCTCACCGTTCGCGGCACGGTGCCGGCGCACGGGCACTCCGATCGGGCGCGGGTGCTGGTCGCGCTCGCCGCGACGGTCGTGCTCGCCGGACTGACGGTCACGGTCGCCACCACCAAGATCGGGCGCCGGGGGTACGCGACCCTGCTGGCCGTCGGCGGCGCGCTCTGCTCGGCCCTCAGTGCCGTGCTCCTCAAGGTCACCGCCGAGAGCGCGGCCGTGCGTGGTGCTGCCGCGACGGTGACCGACTGGCCGGCGTACGCGCTGCTGGTCTCGATTCTTGGCGCTCTTGTGCTCGGTCAGCAGGCGTTCGCGTCGGGGTCGCTGGCCGCGGCCGTGACTGCGGGGTCGATCACCAATCCGGTGGCCAGCTACCTGCTCGGGATGGTGGCCTTCCACACCGCGCCGCCGCGTGGGGTCGGTGCGATCGCGGCGCTCGGTGGTGCCGCCGCGCTGCTGCTGGCCGGTGCGTGGGGGTTGGCCCGGTCGGCAGCGGTCGGGCTAGGCGGCGAGTTCGATGCCGGCGCGGCGGACGGGCTCGGTGGCGAGGCCCGCCAGCATCGGCAGGTTCTTGCTGATCACGCCGGTCACACCGATCGACCGGGCCCGCGCCAGCGCCGCCGGGGTGTCCACCGGCCAGGCGAGCACGGTGTCGGTGGCCCGGTGCAGTTCCTCGACCACCGCGGCGGAGAGCAGCCGGAGCCGGATCGACACGCCGTCAACGCGGCCGCGGCGCAGTCGGGCGCGCAGGCGCGCAAGCTGCAAGGGGTCACTCGCCGACAGGATCCGGCGCACGTGCGACTGGCCGGCGAACGCGTCGAGCATCGCCCACTGCTTGGTGCACACCGCCACCGGTATGCCCGGCGCGTAAAGCCGCAACGCCCCGGCGACCTCGGGGGCGACGTCGAGTGACGGGCCTTTGAGGTCGAGCATGAGCCTGGGGTCGCCGGCCGCCGTGGCCAGCACCTCGCGCAGGTCGGGGACGATCAGGTCGCGGCGGCGGTGCACCTGGGCCCACCGCTCCCAGTAGAGGTGCGGGCCGAGCGCCTTGCGGTGCCGGATCTCCAGCGCGCCGCGATAGAGGTGCACGTCGGCCTCGACCAGGTCGACCCCGGCGGCCAGCGCCGCCCGCAGGTCAGGCAGGGTGTTGCCGGCCCGGTGGGCCACGGCGAGCAGGGTCATGGCCGGAAGGGTAGCTGGCCGTGGATGCCAACTACGCCGATGTGACGCGACCGCCGGTTGAGCACCGGGCAAACAGGTCGAGACGGCATCGTTGACCCCACGCAGGGCAGATGTGAGACAGATTCTCCGGATTCTCATCTTTTGTGCCCCCGTTCGGGCACTATCGGCCGTACGGGCGTGAGCGGGCCGCATGTCCGGCTCGGGACCGAAGTGACGCGGGAGGTGGCGGTGTGTGGGCGCGCGCCCCGCACCGGCCGCAGGCGGACGATCAGCTGACTACGGGGGATCAGATGAAGAAACGTGCGCGGCTCGGTGCCGTGGCAGTGATGAGCGCGATGGGCCTGCTCGCCCAGGTGCCCGCGTTCGCCAGGGTGCAGACCGTGATGTCCGGCACCGGCACGGACATGTGCGCGGTCACCGATGCTCCGGCCGACGACTGGTCCGACGGCTGGTCCGAGGCCGACGGCTGGTCCGAGCCGGAGCACAGCGACGGCTACCTGGAGCAGGCGCCGACCGACGTGCCGGTGCCGCCGCTGGCCGCCGCGCCGGACGCCGCCGCCGCGCCCGCCGCCGGCACCGCGGACCCGGCCGGCGCACCGACGCCGACGCCCTCGCCGGCCCCGGCCCCGCTGACGCCGCAACCGGCGCCGAGCACCACCGGCGAGCCGCTCGCGGCCCCGAGCGGCGCGCCGTCGCCGGGTGTGGCCGCGACCGACCAGCCGACCGGCACCCCGGTCGACCCGCAGAGCGCGCTGACCCCGGCGCCGGACGCCGGGACCCCGATCCCGACCGTGACACCGGACGCCTCCGCCCTGCCGCAGCTCGCCCCGTCGGTCCCCGGCATCGCAGTCGAGTCCCCGCCCGCAGTCGGGTCCGCTCCCGCCGTCGCCTCCGCCCCCGCGGTCGGGTCCGCTCCCGCACCCGGTGACGTCCAGCCGTCAGCGCCGGGGATCGCACCGACGGTCGCGCCCACCCCCGCGCCGGCCGTGCCCGGGATCGCCGCCACCGTTGACCCGACACCGCTGCCGTCGGCCACCGCGCTGCCGCCGCTGACCGACCCCTACGCCGCGCCCGACCCCACCGTGGACCCCTACGCGACGACCGACCCCTACCTGGTTCCGGAGGCCTACGTCGACCCGGCGCTGCCGACCGAGTCGATGACCGGCGGCATCGGCGGCGGGATGGCCGAGCCCGACCCCGGCATTGCCCCGGCGACCGAGCAGGCGGTCTTCCCCGACATGGCGACGCCGGACCCCTCGGCGATCGCCACCGCCGACCCGTGGGCCACCCCGACCCCGACGCCCGAGGCCGCCCTGGCCGATCCCTACGCCACGCCGTCCGCCGTGCCCGGCACCGTGGCCCGGATCCCAACCAGGTCATGCCCGACGGCTCGGTCGACAGCGCCGTGCCCTACGACGCGACCGCCGCGCCGCCGCTCACCGCGAACGAGGGCTTTGTCGACCCCCGCTACGTCGACCCGAGCACCGCCAACTCCGACTGGAACGCGGCCGGCGAGGAGTGGACCGACGACAGCGGCTGGGGCAACGACTGGTCGGACAGCTCCGACGGGTGGGGCTGGGTCGACGAGGGCACCACCGTCACCGAAGAGGCGACGCCGTGGGCCGAGTCCTACGAGGCGCCCTCCGTCGAGTCCTACGAAGCGCCCTACGCCCCCGACTGCCAGCCGACCGACGACTGGTCCGGCGAGGACCACAGCGCGGCCGAGCCCGAATACCAGGAGCACCACGAAGAAGCACAACCCGAGCAGGTGTACGAGCAGCCGGCGGACGAGGAGCAGCACCACTACGAGCCGGCACCGCAGCAGGCCGAGCCGCAGCACGACGAGCCGCAGCAGTCCCGCCCCGCCGCCGCCCAGCACCAGGATCCGCCCCCGGTCGCCGCCGAGCCCGCGCCGGTGGCGGTTGACCCGGCGCCGGTCGTACCCGAGCCGATCCTGCCCTTGCCGGTCGACCCCGGCCCGGTGGCCAACGAACCGGCGCCCATCGACGCCGGCGCCTGGGGCCCGGGCGCCTCCACCTCGCTCAACGCGGTGCCGGTCGACCCGGACACCGCGACCACGGAGCCCGCCCGCACCGATGACCCGGCCGCGACCAGTTGGATGCCGGGCAGCAGCGGTGGTGCCGCCGTTGCCGAGGAGAAGAAGGCGAAGCCGGCCAAGAAGGCCGCCAAGCCGAAGGCGACCGGCACGAAGTCGGCGAAGCCCAAGGCCACCACCGCCACCAAAACCGCCAAGACCGCCAAGCCCAAGGCAACCAAGACCGCCACGCCCTAACCGGCGAGTTTGCCCCACACCGCCGCCCGCAGCAGCCATCAGGCGCTGCGGGCGGCGCGCGCGGCTAGGCTGGAACGGTCCTCCCCCGGTTTGCCGTCACGCAGTCGACCCGAGGGAATTGCGGCATGGCGCCCTATCTGGAAACCGAGAACAAGACCACCACGGCGGCGGACGGCGTGACCTACGCCTACCGCGAGACGGGCCAGGGCGGGCTGCCGCTGGTGCTGCTCCAGCACTATCGCGGCAACCTCGACTTCTGGGATCCGGCCCTGATCGACGCGCTGTCGGCCGGCCGCCGGGTGATCATGTTCGACTACGCCGGCGTGGGCGCCAGCACCGGGCGCACCGCCGACACCATCGACCAGATGGCGCGGGAGACCGTCGCGTTCGTCACCTCGCTCGGCCTCGACCGGATCGACGTGCTCGGCTTCTCGATCGGCAGCTTCGTGGCGCAGCGGGTCGCGCTCGACCGGCCGAGCCTGATCCGCCGGCTGGTGCTGGCCTCGACCGCTCCCGAGGGTGCGGAGGGCATGTTCGGCTGGGCGCCCGAGGTGATCGGCGCGGTAGGCGCCCCCGAGATGAGGCCCGAAAACTACCTGTCGGTGTTCTTCGCACCGAGCGAGACCAGCCAGGCCGCCGGGCAGCAGACCCTCGAGCGGATCTACACCCGCGAGGCCGGCCGCGACGAGGTGACCACCTGGGACACCCGGCTCGCGCAGTATGACGCCGTGGTCCGCTGGGGCACGCCCAACCACGCGGCCCTGCAACGGCTCAGCGCGATCGACGTTCCGGTCTTCGTCGCCAACGGTGACAGCGACCCGATGATGCTGCCCCGCTACAGCCACCTGGTCGCCGGCCTGTTGCCGAACGCCGACATCAAGATCTACCCGGATGCGGCGCACGGCTTCCTGTTCCAGCATTTCCGCGAGTTCGCCGACGATCTGACCGAGTTCCTCACGCCGTCCGACGAGGACGGCCGGGTCATCGCTGCCACCAACCGGCGGTGAGCTGGTCCGGGTCGTAGCGGCGGCGCACCTGGCCGAGCCGTTCGCGGATGTCGTCGGGCCAGCAGGCGGCGACCCGCTCCGCCGTGATCGGCTGGCTCACCACGTTGGCGTTGTTGACGTCGGAGATCCACGGCGCCGCCGTGCTGTCCCAGTGCGCGGCCGCGGCCGGTGCCGCGGTGGCGAACAGTTCCGGTTGCCCGGCGACGAACGCGCAGGCGAAGCCGGCACCGCGCCCACCAACGGCGGAGCCGCCGGGCACGTCACGACTGGTGGCCGCGCCGAGGTGGCGCAGTTCGCCGGCGAAGAACGGCGAGTCGGGGGCGCCCGGCCCGATCACGTCGAGGAATGCCGTGCCCAGGCCCTGGTCGATCCGGTCGAGCATGTTCCCGTGCACGTAGGCCGGGATCGGGTCGGCCGGGTCGTTGTGGATCCGGCCCAGCTCGGTGGCCGGCAGCTCGCCGAGCATGTCGAGGTAGACCGGTGCGGCGGCGCGCAGCGGCGCCACCAGGCGCTGCCCCTCGGCCGGGTCGCCGGGGAACGCGAACCGCACGCTGAGCAACAGTTTGCCGCGCATCGGCTCGGGCACCTCGGGCAGCGGCGGGAACCCGACCAGCTGGACGCTGGTGGTCACCCGGTCGTCGGCCCCGTCGGTCCAGTCGATCCAGGCCCGCAGCATCCGCTCGATGTCAGAAGTGTCCACGAAGAACGATCCACCATAGACAGACGTCAGCTCGACGAGGCGGACCCGCATCTCGGTCACGACGCCCAGCCCGAACTTGCCGCCCCGCAAGGCCCAGAACAGGTCGGGGTTGGTGTCGGCGTCGGCCTCGACGACGTCGCCCTCGCCGGTCACGACGGTGAACCCGGTCGCGTAGTCGGAGCTGAAACCGTGACTGCGGGCCAGCGGGCCGACTCCGCCGCCCAGCAGGTAGCCGACCGCGCCGACCGCCGGCGACGAGCCGGTGACGGGCGCCAGCCCGTGTTCGGCCGCGGCGTCCACCACCGCCTTCCAGCGCACCCCGGCGCCGATCGTCGCGACGCAGGCGGCCGGGTCGACGGTGAGGTGGTCGAGCCGGCTGGTGATGATCAGCAGGCCGGACTCGATCGGCGCCTCGGCGCCGTGCCCGGTGCCCTGCACGCTGACCCGCATTCCGGCGGAGCGGGCGAACCGCACCGCCTCGACGACGTCGTCGACGGACGTCGCGGTCACCACCAGGTCGGGTCGGGGTGCGAAGGACAGGTTGAAGCCGGCCGCGGCGGCCGCGAATCCGTCGTCGCCGGGCTGGTAGACCGGGCCGCGTACCCGGTCGGACAGGGTCGTCATGCTGTTGGCTCCTTTCAGTCGTTCTGGTTCGGGCCGAGCAGCGACATCTCGGTGACGTCGAGGGAGGCCTGGAGTTCGCGCATCACGATGTCGTCGATCTCCCGCCGGTCCCGCATGGCGGTCACGGCCAGCCGCTCGTGCTCCAGCACGCCCAGCCGCAGCCGCCGCTCGAGCTGTTCGGCGCTGGTCAGCCCGGACTGCCCGCTGTTGCCGCGCGCCTCGTTGGCGGCCGCCTCGTAGTCGGCCCGGACCCGGTCGGTCATCGGCTGCGGCGCGTTCAGCGAGCGGGCCACCGCCGGCAGCGCCGCCAGCCCGGCCTCGGCGGCGCGCACCCGGGCGTGTCGGGCCTCGTCGGCCCGGGCGGTGTCGGTGCTCATCCCCGCCCAGCGGACCACCATCGGCAGGGTCAGCCCCTGCACCAGGATGGTCACCAGGATCACCACGGAGGTGACGAAGACGATCAGGTCGCGGTCCGGGAACGGGTCGCCGTTGTCGAGCACGGACGGGACCGCCAGCGCGGCGGCCAGGGAGACGGCGCCGCGGAAGCCGGCCCAGCCGTACGCCGTGCGTACCTTCCAGTTGAGCCGCCGGGTGCGCTGGATCTCGCGCCGGTCGAACGTGCGGATCAGGAACGCGGCGACGTGCAGCCAGGCGAGCCGGGTCGCGATCACCACGGCGGCCGCGGCGAACGCGATGCCCACCGCGCGGCCCATCTGGTCGTTCTCGATCCGTTTGGCGGCCGACGGGATCTGGAGACCGACGAGCACGAAGAGGCTGCCGTTGACGATGAAGGTGGAGAGGTTCCAGAAGGCGAACGCCTGCACCCGGGAGCGGGCCCGGATGACCCGCGGCCCGGAGTAGGCGATGACCAGGCCGGCGACCACGACCGCGACCACGCCGCTGGCGTGGATCAGCTCGCCGAGGAAGAACGCCCCGAACGGGGTGACGATCGACAGGCCGCCTTCGCGCAGCGGGTCGTCGATCCGCCGCCGGATCCAGATGATCAGACCGCCAGCGACGATGCCGGCGATCAGCCCGCCGACGACCGACCAGATCAGTGTGCCGGTGACCGCCAGGACGCTCGGCCTCGACCCGCTCGTCAGCGCGCTGACCGCGACCGTGAACAGCACCAGCGCGGTGCCGTCGTTGATCAGGCTCTCGGCGCGCAGCGTGGTGAGGTTGCGGCGGGGCATCCGCTTGGCGAGCCCGGCGACGGCCGCCGCGTCGGTCGGCGCCAGCACCGCGCCCAGGATCCAGGCCGCGGCCGTGGCCACCCCGAGCGCCTGGAGCGAGAACGACAGCGCAACCATGGTTGCGATGACCAATCCGATGGCGGAAAGCAGGATCACCCGGATATTCGCCCGGATCTCGCGCAGGCTGGTGTTGAGGCTCTCCCAGTAGAGGATGCCGGGCAGGAAGATCACCAGGACCGCCGACGCCGGCAGCCGGATGTCGGAAAGCTGGGGAATGAGCGCCAGCAGGCCGCCCATGATGATCAGAAGAACCGGTGGGGCGACGCTGTAGCGGCGACCGATCGTGGTGCCGACGATGACCGTCGCGCCCAGCGCGACGATCACCAGCAACCCTTGTTCCACCGCTTCTCCCCCCGGCTTAGCGTGTGGACCATGTCCAGCATCGCGCGGGTGGCACGGCGACCAGGTGTGATCTGGCTATCGGAGCCGCGGGTGGATCAGCTTTAGCGACAGCCAGGCGGTGATCACGCCGATGATCACGCCGATCACGGTGTCGGCGAGGCGCAGGATCGGCTGTTGCCACGGTGCCACCGGGC
This sequence comes from Asanoa ferruginea, assembly GCF_003387075.1. Lineage (NCBI taxonomy): Bacteria > Bacillati > Actinomycetota > Actinomycetes > Micromonosporales > Micromonosporaceae > Asanoa > Asanoa ferruginea. Next base: position 5,145,413 of record NZ_QUMQ01000001.1, on the reverse strand, counting down.
TGATCGCCGACACCACCAGCACCACGGCCGTGGTGATCGCCGCCGTGGTCGCGTCGCCGGGCCGGCCCAGCAGCAGGCCGACCGCCCCCGAGATGCCGATCAGCAGCCCGAACGCCCACAGGTGGAACGGGAGGAAGATCAGGTAGATCAGGCAGATCACGAAGCTGATCAGGGTGGCCGACATCCGGGAGATGCCGGCGGTGTAGCTCTCCCGGAACGTGGCCCGGCTGACGAAGATCGTCGACAGCGCCGCCCACATGCCGCCCAGCAGGTCGCTGTCACGGCTGTCGAAGTAGACCCGGGCCAGCACGTCGCTGGTCAGCCAGAAGGCCAGCACGCTGGACAGGCCGAGGACCACACTCTCGGCGATCGCCACCCGCACCTGCGACGGTGTCAGCGGGCGCATGCCCCGCAGGCTACCGCCGGCAGCCGTTACGAGGTCAGGGTTTCCGGGATCTCCACGTCTACTGTGGTCTGCTCGCGTAGGGCGGTGCTGACCGTGCAGTAGCGCTCGTGCACCCGCTCGGCGACGGCGCGGAAGACCGGCTCGGCCTCGGCGTCGTCGGCGGGCAGCAGCACGTCGTAGGTCATGGTGATCGGTCCGAGCTTGTTGGGCTTGAGCTTCTCCGCCTGGAGGTCGGCGGCCAGCTTGGCCAGGCGGTGCCCGCGCTGGGCGGTCAGCGGCTCGACGGTGACGATGTTGCAGCCGCCGAGCGCGGCCAGGAGCAACTCGACCGGGGTGAAGTCGTCACCCTCCGAGGTGCCGAAGCGGATCTCGCCGCCGCGCCCGTTGCGGGCGACATAGCCCCCGTCATCGGTGCGCTCGACCGTTACGTGAAAACCCATGTGTTGATCTTCTACCCGTGGGCTTTGCCCCGGCCACCCGGGCCGACCTTCTTGCGGGGCTTGACCGTGACCGAGATCGGGCTGCCCTCGAAGCCGAACTCCTCGCGCAGCCGGCGCTCGATGAAACGCTGGTAGCCCGCGTCTAGCAGACCCGTGGTGAAGAGCACGAAGCGCGGCGGCCGGGTGCCCGCCTGGGTGGCGAAGAGCACCCGCGGTGCCCGCCCGCCGCGGACCGGGTGCGGGGTCTCCTGCACCAGCGCGGCCAGCCACTGGTTGAGCTGGCCGGTCGGCACCCGGGTCTCCCAGGACTCCAGCGCCTTGCGCAGCGCCGGGGCCAGCTTGTCGACCGCGCGGCCGGTCTTGGCCGAGATGTTGACCCGGATCGCCCACGGGATGCGCTTGAGCTCGCGGTCGATCTCTTTGTCGAGGTAGTAGCGGCGGTCCTCGTCGACCAGGTCCCACTTGTTGAACGCGATGACCAGGGCCCGCCCGGCCTCGACGACCATCGTCAGGACCCGCTGGTCCTGCTCGCTGATCGGCTCGGCGGCGTCGAGCAGCACGCACGCGACCTCGGCGGCCTCGATCGCGCCGGCGGTGCGCAGCGACGCGTAATATTCGGTGCCGCTCGCGTGGCTGACCCGCTTGCGCAGCCCGGCGGTGTCGACCAGTTGCCAGGTCTCGCCGCCGATCTTGACCAGCGAGTCGACCGGGTCGACGGTGGTGCCCGCGACCGCGTCGACGACCGCGCGCTCCTCCTTGGCCAGCTTGTTGAGCAGCGACGACTTGCCGACGTTGGGGCGGCCGACCAGGGCCACCCGGCGCGGGCCGCGCGGCCCGTCTTCGACGATCTTCGGCGCCGGGGCCGGCATCGCGGCCAGGATCGTGTCGAGCAGGTCGCCGGAGCCGCGGCCGTGCAGCGCGGAGACCACCTGCGGCTCGCCGAGGCCCAGGCCCCAGAGCGAGACCGCTTCCATCTCGATCGCGTTGTTGTCGGCCTTGTTGGCGACCAGGATCACCGGCTTGTTGCTGCGGCGCAGCATCTTCACCGCGGCCTCGTCGACGTCGGTCGAGCCGACCATCGCGTCGACCACGAACAGCACCACGTCGGCGGTCTGCACGGCGATCTCGGCCTGCATCGCGATCGCCTTGGCCCGGTCGCGGGCGTCGGGCTCCCAGCCGCCGGTGTCGACGACGGTGAACTGCCGGCCGTTCCACTGGGCGTCGTAGGGCACCCGGTCGCGAGTCACGCCCGGGGTGTCTTCGACCACGGCCTGCCGCCGGCCGATGATCCGGTTGACCAGAGTGGACTTGCCGACGTTGGGCCGACCGACGACGGCGACGATCGGAACGGGGCCGGTGTCTTCCACCCGCACATCCGACATGTCGGACATGTCGGAAAGTTCCGGGAAGGAGGCCGTCATGCCGTCACCATGGCGCGCAACCGCGCGACAACGTCGTCGATGCCCATCGCGGTGGTGTCGAGCACCACGGCGTCGGGCGCCTGCTGAAGCGGGTCGACCGCCCGGGTCGAGTCGAGCGTGTCACGGCGCAGCAGGTCGGCCGCGGTGTCGTCGACCGACGCGGCGGTCTCCAACGACCGGCGCTGGGCCCGGGCGTCGTGCGAGGCGGTCAGGTAGACCTTGAGGTCGGCGTCGGGCGCCACGACCGCACCGATGTCACGCCCCTCGACCACGATCCGCCCGGCCGCCTCGATCAGCTCGCGCTGCCGGGCCACCAGGAGCTGCCGGACCGCCGGCACGGCGGCCACGGCCGAGACCGCGGCGGTCACCTCGGGACCGCGGATGTCGGCGTCGACATCGACGTCGTCGGCGCGCACGTGCGGCGCCGCCGGATCGGTGCCGATCACCAGGTCGAGCCCGCCCGCCACTTTGGCCACTCCCTCGACATCGCCGAGATCGACCCCGTAGCGCAGGACCGCCCAGGTCACCGCCCGATACATGGCGCCCGTGTCGAGGTATTGCGCACCCAACGCGGACGCCAGCCGCCGGGAAACAGTGGATTTGCCGGAACCCGACGGGCCGTCTACGGCCACCACACACCGACCGTTAGCCAACTCGTCTGCCACCGTTCCTCCTCGCGCCGTCGACACCTATTCTGCCTGGTCCGCAGAATCAGTCGGCGACGGCCTTGAACAGGGCCGCGACCTCGGCATTGGTGAGGCGCCTGGTGCGCCCCGGCTTGAGGTCGCCGAGCCGGATCGGCCCGATGGCGGTGCGCACGAGCCGGTTGACCGGGTGCCCGACCTCGTCGAGCATCCGCCGCACGATCCGGTTGCGCCCCTCGTGGATCACGATCTCGATCTGGGCCGACCGCCCGAACGCATCGATCAGCCGGAACTTGTCGACCTTGGCGAGCCCGTCTTCGAGCTCGACCCCGGCCAACAGCTGACGGCCGACCGCGCGGGGCAGCGGGCCGGGGACCTCACACACGTAGGTCTTGGGCACCTCGTAGGACGGGTGCATCAGCTTGTGCGCCAGGGTGCCGTCGTTGGTCAGCAGCAGCAGGCCCTCGCTGTCGGTGTCGAGCCGGCCGACGTGGTAGACCCGCTGGTCGACCCGGTCGAGAAACTCCAGGAGCGCGGTGCGCCCCTTCTCGTCGGCCATCGTCGAGACGACCCCGCGGGGCTTGTTGAGCGCCAGGTAGACCAGATTCTCGTCGGCGATCACCCGCTGCCCGTCGACGTAGATCTCCGCCTTGTGGGCGTCGACCTTGTCGCCGAGCTGGGCGACCTTGCCGTCGACCGTCACCCGACCCCGGAAAATCAGGTCTTCACACGCGCGGCGGGAGCCCACACCGGCGCTGGCCAGCACCTTTTGCAGGCGCTCAGCGTTCGCCATCAGCCACCTCGTCGACGTCATCAGGAAGGAACGGCGCCAGGTCGGGAAGCTGGTCGACCGTGTCGAGGCCGAGCTTCTCCAGAAACAGCGTCGTCGTCCGGTAAAGGTACGCGCCCGTTTCGGGCTCCGTGCCGGTCTCTTCGATCAGACCGCGCGAGGTAAGCGTACGCACCACGCCGTCACAGTTGACGCCCCGGATGGCCGAGATCCGCGCCCGGGTGACCGGCTGCTTGTAGGCGATCACCGCGAGCGTCTCCAGCGCGGCCTGGGTCAGCCGGACCGACTGCCCGTCGAGCACGAACCGTTCGACGTAGGCCGCATAGCGCGGGCGCGTGTAGAGCCGCCACCCACCAGCGGCCCGGCGCAGCTCGAACCCGTGCCCCTGCTCGGTGTAGCCCGCCGAGATCGCCTCCAGGGCCGCCGTCACCCGGTCGGTCGGCTGCTCCAGGACCTGCGCCAGCACGATCTCCTGGACCGGCTCGTCGACGACCAACATGATCGCCTCAAGAGCAGCCCGCAACTCATCCTCATCGATCGTGGGGGGATCTTCGTCCGGGCCGGTAAGCGCGGCCTGGTCGGCCGCCGCGGTCGGTTCCCCATCCGCATCGGATACGCGCACCGGGGCGGGACCGGCGACGTCGGCCGCACTGCCGCCCTCGCTCCCGGGGTCGGCCTCCGACGTGAGGTCGACCAGGTCCGCGTCGGCGGGCGCCTCGGAGAGCTCGGCCGCGAGCTCGGGATCCTGCTCCTCGGCCTGACCGACGGCGTCGGCCGCCATGATCGTCTCGGCCTCGGCGGCCAACTCGGCCTTGGCCTCGGCGGCCAGGTCGACGTCACCGCCGGCGACCCGGTCCGTGGTGCCGAACGGCTCGACCTCCGGGGCCAGGTCGGGCTCGACGTCATCGGCCAGGCCGGCCTCGTCGGCCAATCCAGCTTCGTCGACGGCCCGGTCGGCCTCGTCGGGCTCCCCCGCGAGTTCAACATCACCGACGAAGCCGGCCTCGACGGCGGGCTCGACCTCGTCGTCGCCCAACCCGGCTTCGCCGGCAGGCTCAACGTCTTCGGCGAGCCCCGCCTCGTCGGCTAGGCCCGCCTCGTCGCCCGGCTCGACGTCGTCGGCCAGGCCGGTTTCGTCGGCCAGCCCCGGCTCGCCCTCGGCCGCCTGGTCGGCGGCCTCGGCCTCCGCAGCCGGGGCGGGGTCGTCGGTGGCTGGCGTGGTGGGGCGGGCGCGGTCCCAGGGTGGGATCCAGGCCGCTGCCTGTTCGGCCAGGGACGACTCGCGGCCCGCGTCGGCGCCGCTGCGCTCGCTCACTTGCTACTCCTTAACCGGGTCGGCGGGGGCGTCTTCGGCCGGCTTCTCCGGCGTACCCGCGTATTCGTCGACCTTGATCTCGCCGACGGCGTCGCCGCCGATCCAGCGGATCGTTAGCTCGCCCAATGCCTGGACCTGTTCGAAGCCGATCAGGTTTTCGCGGTAGAGCTCCAGCAGCGCCAGGAACCGGGCGACCACTTCGAGGGTGCTCTCGCAGTCGATGGTCAGCACCCGGAACGTCGCCGTGCCGGAGCGGCGGATCCGGTCGCGCAACAGGATCGCGTGTTCGCGCACGCTGACCTTGACGTCGTGGATGTGCGCGATCGACACCGTCGGCGGGGCGGCCTTCGGGGTCATCGCCCTGATCGCCAGCTTCAGCAACCGCTCGGGGCCGATGCCGAGGACCAGCTCGGGCAGCGCTTCCGCGTATCGCGGCTCCAGCGAGACCGCCCGCGGATAGCGGCGGGCGCCCTCCTGCTCGAGCATCGAGATGTGCGCGGCCGCCTCTTTGAACGCCTTGTATTGCAGGAGCCGCGCGAACAGCAGGTCGCGGGCCTCCAGCAGGGCCAGGTCCTCTTCGTTCTCGACCTGGGCGGCGGGCAGCAGCCGGGCCGCCTTCAGGTCGAGCAGGGTCGCGGCCACCACCAGGAACTCGCTGGTCTCGTCGAGCGGCCAGTCGTCGCCCATCGCGCGGATGTAGGCGATGAACTCGTCGGTGACCTGGCTCAGCGACACCTCGGTGACGTCGAGCTTGTGCTTGCCAATGAGGTTCAGCAGCAGGTCGAACGGGCCGGTGAAGTTGGCCAGCCGCACGGTGAAGCCGGTCGCCGGCGCGGCGTCGGGCGCCAGGGCATCGGCTGGGACCGATCCCTCGACGACGACGGGTGACGGCACGGCCGCACCGGGTGGTTCACTCACCGTTCGACCGTAGTCCACCGCCGGAACGGCGACGTTCACGCCCACCTCACCCGCACCATCAGCACCGGCCCGGGCCGGTGGGACAAAAAGATCAGCGCTCCGCCTGTTGGGCGATGACCTCTCGGGCGAGCTGGCGGTAGTTGCGGGCACCGGACGACGCCGGGTCGAGGGTGGTGATCGGCGCACCGGCCACGGTCGACTCGGGGAACTTGACCGTCTTGGTGATCACGGTCTGGTAGACCTTGTCGCCGAACGCCTCGACCACCCGTTGGAGCACCTGGCGGCAGTGGGTGGTGCGGCTGTCATACATGGTCGCCAGGATGCCTTCGAGCTCGAGGTCGAAGTTGAGCCGCTCGCGCACCTTGTCGATGGTGTCGAGCAGCAGCGCGACGCCGCGGAGGCTGAAGAACTCACATTCCAGCGGGATCAGCACCCCGTGCGCGACGGTCAGCGCGTTGATCGCGAGCAGGCCGAGCGACGGCTGGCAGTCGATCAGGATGTAGTCGTATTCCTTGCGCACCGACCGCAGCACCCGGGCCAGCGCCATCTCGCGGGCGACCTCGTTGACGAGCTGGATCTCGGCGGCCGACAGGTCGATGTTGGCGGGCAGCAGGTGCAGCCCGGCGACGTCGGTCTTGATCAGCACGTCTTCGGCCTCGACGTCGTCCTGCATCAGCAGGTTGTAGACCGACAGGTCGAGGTTGTGCGGGTTGACGCCCAGGCCCACCGACAGCGCGCCCTGCGGGTCGAAGTCGACGAGCAGCACGCGGCGGCCGTATTCGGCCAGGGCCGCGCCGAGGTTGATGGTCGACGTCGTCTTGCCGACGCCGCCCTTCTGGTTGGCCAGCGCGATGATCCGCGCCGGGCCGTGCCGATCGGTGGGCATCGGCTCGGGGATCGGTTTGCGCATCGTGTAGGCGGCCGGGTCGGCCGGGCCCAGGTCGGCACCGAGATCGAGCGACGACTGCTGCTCGCGGAGCTGCGACGTCCATGTCTCGGCACGATCATTGCCAGCCATGTCCCTGCCAACCCCCTCCCGACGAGCGTCCCCAACGCCGGAGCCCCGACTGTACGCCACGTCCCACCAGCCTCGGGTGCACCATATCGGCGTGTCGACACGCCATGACGCGGGTGTCAGCTATGCGCCCGCGGGTGGGCTGTGGCGTAGACCTCACGCAACCGCTCCACTGTGACCAACGTATATACCTGGGTCGTGGTCACGGACGCGTGCCCGAGCAGTTCCTGCACCACCCGCACATCGGCACCGCCGTCGAGCAGATGGGTGGCGTAGGAGTGCCGCAGGGTGTGCGGCGAGACCGCCCGGGAGCCCTCGACCGGCAGTCCCGCGGCGCTGGCCGCGCGGCGCAGGATCGACCACGCGCTCTGCCGCGACAGTGGACCGCCGCGGGCGTTGCGGAACACCTCGGGCCCACCCCGACCGGCCGCCATCAACAGCGGCCGCGCCCGCACCAGGTAGGCCTCCAACGCCGCGCGGGCATAACCACCGACGGGCACGATGCGGGTACGGCCGCCCTTGCCGTGCAGGGTGACCGCGCCGGCTTCCAGGTCGAGGTCGTCGACGGCCGCGCCGACGGCCTCGGAGATCCGTGACCCGGTGCCGTAGAGAAACTCCAGCAGGGCCCGGTCGCGCAGTTCGAGCGGGCTGTCGCCGGCCACCGACTCGAGCAGCCGCAGCACCTCGTCGACCTCGAGCGCCTTGGGCAGGCGGCGGGGCAGGCTCGGCGGTTTCACGTCGCGGCTCGCGTCGTCGGTGGCCAGGCCCTCGCGTACCGCGAAACGATGCAGCCCGCGCACCGCCGAGGTGGCCCTGGCCGCGGACGCCGCCGACAACGGCGGGTGCCGCTCGTCGCCGTCGCGCAGCGCGGCGACATGGCCGGCGATCTCGGCCGACGTGGTCGCCGCGAGATCGTCGACCCCACGAGCGGCGAGCGTGACCAGATAACGATCCAGATCGCGACGGTACGACGCGAGCGTGTTGCCGGACAGCCCCCGCTCGACGGTGAGGTGGTCGAGGTAGGTGCGGACCGCACGGCGCAGCGCCGGTGACGGCTCGGGAGGAGCGTCACCGGCGCCGGGCTTCGCGGCCGCCCCGGTCAGGCGAGGACCTCGGCCAGCGGCAGGTGCTTCATGCCGTGCGCCTCGGCGACCGGGCCGTAGGTGACCTGGCCGTCGAAGGTGTTCAGACCCAGCGCGAGGGCCGGGTCGCGGCGCAGCGCGTCGCGCCAGCCACGGTTGGCCAGCTCCAACGCGTAGGGCAGCGTGACGTTGGTCAGCGCGTAGGTGCTGGTGTGCGGGACCGCGCCGGGCATGTTGGCCACGCAGTAGAACATCGACTCGTGGACCTTGTAGGTCGGGTCCGCGTGCGTGGTCGGGCGCGAGTCTTCGAAGCAGCCGCCCTGGTCGATCGAGATGTCGACCAGCACGCTGCCGGGCTTCATCCGGCTGACCAGCTCGTTGGAGATCAGCGTCGGTGCCTTGGCGCCGGGCACCAGCACCGCGCCGATCACCATGTCGGCGTCGAGGACAGCGCGTTCGACCTCGTACGCGTTGGAAGCGACGGTCTGGAGGTGCCCCTGGTAGATCGCGTCGGCCTGGCGCAACTTGTTGATGTTGCGGTCGAGCAGCAGCACCTCGGCCTGCATGCCGAGCGCTATCGCGGCCGCGTTCATGCCGGAGACGCCGGCGCCGATCACGACGACCTTGGCGGCATACACACCGGACACGCCGCCCATCAGGATGCCGCGCCCGCCGCCCTGCCGCATCAGCGTGTAGGCGCCGACCTGCGGTGCCAGCCGGCCGGCCACCTCAGACATCGGGGCCAGCAGCGGAAGCGCGCGGTCGGCCGTCTCGACGGTCTCGTAGGCGATGCCGGTGACCTTGCGGTCGATCAGCGCGTCGGTGCACTCCTTGGAGGCCGCGAGGTGCAGGTAGGTGAAGAGCACCTGGCCCGGTCGCATCCGGTGGTGTTCCTCGGCGATCGGCTCCTTGACCTTGAGCACCAGATCGGCGCTGCCCCAGACCTCGTCGGGGCCGGGCAGGATCGTGGCGCCCGCGGCGGCGAACTCGCCGTCGGTGATCGACGAGCCGAGACCGGCACCGGTTTCGACGAAGACCTCGTGCCCGGCGCGGACGAACTCGTGGACGCCTGCCGGGGTGATCGCCACGCGGTACTCGTGGTTCTTCACCTCGCGTGGGATTCCGACCTTCACATTGACACCTTCTCTCCCGCGGTCGCCCGGTCACCGTTGACAGGGCGGTCATCGCGTCGGCGGCGAGTCTAGGGCTCCCGGGTCACGGGCACGCTGCTACCTCGCGCGGACGCGCATTCAGTATTGCCCGCCGCCCCTGATCAGCACACACGGCCGGCCCGACGGCTGGTGCGCACGAGGCGGGTGGTGCGACGGGAGACACAGCGGGGCGTCGATCGACAGCCGGTCTCGCTCACTGTGCCGGGCGCGGCCACCGACACCCGTGGCCCATCGCACGCCCGGCAGGTGCTCGAGCCGATCGCCGCCCGACCCGGCCGGCTCGTCGAGCGCCGGCCGGGACTATCGGGCGGTTCAACGCACCAGCGGGGTCTCCGGGTCGCGCAGCGGGCGCCACTCCTCGTCACGGGCCCGGGCGGCGCCGAGCACCCCGGCCACCGCGGCCGCGTTGGTGATCTCGCCGCGGAACACCATGGCAACCGCCTCGTCCAGCGGCACCCAGGTGACGGTCAGCTCAGCCTCCTCGTCGGAGCGCTCGAACCGGTCGGCCTCGGGGACCGCGGACAGCCCGCGGGCGAGGAACAGCCGGATCAGCTCGTCGGAGAAACCGGGCGAGGTGTGCAGGTCGAGCAGCAGGTCGAGCCGCTCGCAGCGCAGGTCGGCCTCCTCGGCCAGCTCGCGCCGCGCGGTGTCCGGCGGCGGCTCGCCGGCCACGTCGACGAGGCCGGCCGGCAGCTCCCAGAGGACCTTGCCGATCGGGTGCCGGTATTGCCGCACCAGCAACACCCGGCCGTCGTCGTCGAGCGGAACCACGCCGACGGCGCCGACGTGCCGCACATAGTCGCGGTCGGCCTGGCCACCGCCGGGCATGCTGACCCGGTCGGTGACCACGCTGAAGATCGGACCATGAAACCGCTCGACCCGATCGAGTACGGCGTACGCGTGCACCGAGCTCACGACGAGGCCGGCGCGCTGCCGTTGCTGGCCAGCTCGGGCTCGTGGTCGGTTGCCTCCGCGAGCTGGTCGACCGGGAGCTGGTCGGCGAGCGAGTAGGCGACCGCCGCCTTCACGAACGCCGCGAACAGCGGGTGCGGCCGGGTCGGGCGGCTCTTGAGCTCGGGGTGCGCCTGCGTCGCCACGAAGAACGGGTGCAGCTCGCGGTCTAGCTCGACGAACTCGACCAGCCGGCCGTCCGGCGAGGTGCCGCTGATCTGCAGGCCGGCCTTGGTGAGCGCGTCGCGGTAGGCGTTGTTGACCTCGTAGCGGTGGCGGTGCCGCTCGGAGACCTCGGTGGTGCCGTAGGCCTCGGCGACCAGCGAACCCGGTGCGAGCAGGGCCGGGTAGGCACCCAGCCGCATCGTGCCGCCCAGGTCACCCTTGCCGGCGACGATCTGCTCCTGGTCGGCCATCGTCGCGATCACCGGGTGGCCGGCGGTCTCGTCGAACTCCAGCGAGTTGGCGTCGGCGAGGCCGGACAGGTCGCGGGCCACGTCGATCGTCATGCACTGAAGGCCCAGGCACAGGCCCAGCGTCGGGATGCCGTTCTCCCGGGCGAAGTGCGCCGCACCGATCTTGCCCTCGATGCCCCGGACGCCGAAGCCACCCGGGATCACCACGCCGTCGACGCCGGCCAGCGCGGCCGCCGCACCCGCCGGGGTGGTGCACTCGTCGCTGGGCACCCAGCGGATCTCCACCCGGGACCGGTGGTGGAAGCCGGCCGCGCGGACCGCCTCGGTCACCGACAGGTAGGCGTCGGGCAGGTCGACATACTTGCCGACGATCGCGACGGTCACCGTGTGCTTGGGGTGGTGCACCCGCTCCAGCAGGTCGTCCCACTTCGCCCAGTCGACGTCACGGAACGAGAGCCCGAGACGGCGTACGACATAAGCGTCCAGACCCTCGCGGTGCAGCACCTTCGGGATGTCGTAGATGCTCGGCGCGTCGGGCGCGGCGATGACCGCCTCGCGGTCGACGTCGCAGTAGAGCGACAGCTTGTGCTTGAGCTTCTCCGGGATCTCCCGGTCGGAGCGGCAGACCAGCGCGTCGGGCTGGATACCGATGTTGCGCAGCGCCGCGACCGAGTGCTGGGTCGGCTTGGTCTTCAGCTCGCCCGACGGCGCCAGGTAGGGCACCAGCGAGACGTGCAGGTAGAAGCAGTTGTCGCGGCCCACCTCGTGGCGGACCTGACGGATCGCCTCCAGGAAGGGCAGCGACTCGATGTCGCCGACCGTGCCGCCCACCTCGGTGATCACCACGTCGGGGGTGCGGCCCTCGTCGTCGGGGTCGCCCATCGCCCGGATCCGCGACTTGATCTCGTTGGTGATGTGCGGGATCACCTGAACGGTGTCGCCCAGGTATTCGCCGCGCCGCTCCTTGGCGATCACCGCCGAGTAGACCTGCCCGGTGGTGACGTTGGCCTTCCCCGACAGGTCGCGGTCGAGGAAACGCTCGTAGTGGCCGACATCGAGGTCGGTCTCCGCGCCGTCGTCGGTGACGAAGACCTCACCGTGCTGGAACGGGTTCATCGTTCCGGGGTCGACGTTGAGGTAGGGGTCCAGCTTCTGCATCACGACCCGCAGGCCGCGAGCGCTCAGCAGATTGCCGAGGCTGGAGGCGGTGAGGCCCTTGCCGAGCGAGGAGGCGACACCCCCGGTAACGAAGATGTGTTTGGTCAGCCGTCCTGAAGGGGCCAAGGCCTGCTCCCGTGGTCGTTTGTCAAGGTCGAGATCATGCGATCCACGGGTCTCCACGGTAACACGTCCTCATGGTCACGCCGCGCCGACACCCTTCGCGACCTCGACCGACGCCGGCTCTTCCGGCGGTCGGGTGAAGTCGCTCGCGTGGTCGAGCACCCGTAGAGCGGTCAATGCGGCCATCGGCACCGCGACTGCGGCGGCCGCGCCGGCCAGGTCGAGTCCGGTCCCGCCGAGGACGCCGCCGAGCAGCACGGCCACCCCGACACCGACCGCGCCGGCCCGGACCGAGGGGTAGAGCCCGTACGCCCGGCGCAGCCCACCCCAGTTGCGCAGCAAAGCCAGCCACAGCAAGGCGGCTCCGACCAGGGCGAGCAGCGTCAAGGGGCTGCCGGCCAGCGCGTCCAGGCTGGCCTTGCTGGTGCGTTGCAGGGTGGTGCCGCCGGTGCCGTCGCCGAGCGCCTCGACGAACCGGCCCAGGCTGCCCCGCTCCCCGGCCGGCCGGCGCATCTCGATCCAGGAGAACGCCGCGGTCACCGCGACACCGGCCACCGACGCCGCCGCCAGCCGCCCGAGGGTCAGCCAGCCGCCGGTGCTCAGCGCTGTGGCGATACACACACCGGCGGTCAGCGCGACCGCGCCGATCGGGTCGGAGCCCAGGTAGGGGCTGCCGACCAGCAGCACGCCGATGCCGCCGACCACCACCACGACGAGCGGTCGCCACGGCCGGGCGAACCGCTGGGCCAGCGAGCCGGCACCGAGCAGGACACCGGTGATGAACACCCCAAGACCGACCGTGCCGACCCCGGAGTAGCGGTTGCCCTCCAGGACCGAGTAGCCGGCCACGCCGTTGAGCTGGAGCGTGCCGCCGGTCAGCAGGTCGAGGCCGACCACCGCGCCGGCGACGGTGACCACCATCGAGACCGGCCCGAGGGTGCGCCGGAAGGAGGGCGCCAGCCGCACCACGGCCGTGCCGACGGCGAGCACGAAGACCACCACGGCGGCGAACAGGTAGCCGGGGTGGCCGCCCCGCCACCAGGGGACCAGATCGGCGATCAGGGCCGCCGGTATCGCCAGGGCGGAGGCCACCAGCAGGATCTCGACGGTGTCGGTGATCGGCTTGCGGACGGTCTGGTCCTCGCCGACATGCCGGCGGGCCCGCCGCAACAGCGGCAACACGGTGATCGCCAGCCCCAGTTGCACCGCGGCGAGGATGCCGAAGAACCAGGTCGCGACGTTCTTCTGGGCCCCGGCCTCCCGGTCGGCGTCGGCCGGGAAGGTCACCGCGTCGGGCAGCTCCGCCGGCCGGCCCGGCACCGAGGTTGCCGCCTGGCCCACGAACAGCCGCTCCGGCAGCGGCCGATTGAGCGTGGCCAGCGCGGTTGGCGCCAGGTCGACGAGCTGCACATAGCCGTCGCGCCCGGTGCTCGGCGAGGTCAGCCAGCCGCCGTCCCAGCCCGGCCCGTCAGCGATCGCCACGTGCAACCGGCTGGCCTGGTCGGTGTCGGCCAGCCCGGCGACCATGACGAGCGAGTTGTCAGGGCGGGCGGCGAGCACTCGGGCAAGGGTCGCGTCGGCGCGGGCAGCCGCGGTCTGCCTGATCGTCTTGTCGTCGCCGCTCACCGACCCCAGGTCAACCATGCTGAGCGTGCACTGGCTGAGCAGCTTCTTCGGGTCGGCCGGCAGCTCGGGCTGGTAGGTGTCGACCCGCCCGTAGGGCCGCGCGGCCGCGACCGCGGCGCCGGGACCGACGGCAACGGTGCAGCGCACCGACTCGGGCAGCGCGCCCGGCACGGCGCCCCAGGTCAGCGTCTGCTGGTTGTATTGCACGGCCTGCCGGTCGAGGTCGGGCAGGAACGCGCCGATCTTGTCGGGCCGCTGCACGTCGACGTTGAGCGGCGGGCAGGCACCGCTGACCGGCGTGGTCCGCTTCCACCCGGCGAAGTTGCCTGCGCCGAGGGTCAGCCAGCCGTCGACCGGGCAGGTCGGCTTGAGCGCCGAACGCACCGACAGCGACCCGATCGAGCCGTGCTCGGCCAGCCGCCACAGGTTGGGCGTGCCCTTCTCGGTGACGTCTTCCCAGCGCAGCCCCGGAATGCCCACCAGCACCACATAGTCCGCGGACCGCTTGACCTCCGCGGCGGTTGCGGGGCGCATCGAGAGCGCGGCCAGACCGCCGGCAAGGGACAGGACCACGAGGAGGTACGGGGTGAGCCGGCGGATCATGTCGGCGCGAACTCTGCGTAGATCGCGCTGAGCTGAGCGACAGTGGCGGCCTCGGTCGGCCACGTCTTGGCGCGCTGGAACCCGCGCGCCCGGTATTCGGCCCGCTTGGCCTCGTCACCCAGCAGGTCCCGCACGGCTTCCGACACGGCCGCGACGTTACCCGGCGGAACCAGCAGCGCCGCGTCGCCGACCAGGTCAGGCAGCCCACCGACGGCGGTGGCGACCAGCGGCACACCGGCGCGCAGCGCCTCCTGCGCGAACAGCTGCCGGGCCTCCCAGTCACTGGTCACGACGGCCACATCGGCCGCTTCGAGCAGGTCGGCGATGTCATTGCGGTGGCCAAGCAGGGTGATCGGGGCGTGCGCCGCGGAGATGGCGGCGGCCAGGGGCAGGTAGGCCGGCCCGGACCCGGCGACCAGCACGGCCGGGATGGGCCGGATGTCACGCCAGGTGGCGGCGGCCTCGACCAGCACGTCGTAGCGCTTCTGCGGGTGCAGCCTGCCGACCGAGAGCACCACGGCCTGGTCCCGGTGCAGGCCGAACTCGGCCCGGACGGCGGCGCGCCCCCTTCTGGGCTCAGGAAGCTCCGGCGCGGCGACCGGAGCGAGCCGGGCATCGCGGGCGCCGAGGGCCCGGGCCCGCTCGACGAGGTCTTCGGAGGCACCGAGGCAGACGTCGGCGTTGCGGGCGACCATCCGCTCGGCCAGCCGGGAGGCGTAGCCGCGCAGCCTACGGGCGAGCACCGCGTTGTGCCAGGTGACGGCCAGCGGCTGGCGGGGCTTGGCGAGGACGGCGACCAGCCCGGCGCGCAGCCCGTGCGCGTGCACCATGTCGACGTCGCCGGCCAGCGCCTTGCGCAGCGCACCCACGGCCCGGCCGTCGTTGAGGGTGGGATTGGGCGGGATCTCGACCGGCACGAACCGAGCGGCGCCCGCGTCGGTGAAGCGGAAGTGCTCCTCGGTGGCGGCCGGCCCGGCGACGGTCACGGTGGCGCCACCGGCGATGAGCCCGCGGACGAGCGAGGTGAGGTGTTGGCCCACACCACCGGTGCTGGAGGCCAGCACGAGGCAGACAGAGCCGGCCCAGTGGTTCCCCCGTTCGGCGTCGGTCACGCCACTAACCCCCTCCCCCGTGTGCGCCGCGATCCCGGCCCGGCGCGGCCACCCGGGTCGTGCGGCGATGCTATCGGCACCTTGACCACCGCCGGTGCCGATGCAGCCGGTCCACCGGACGCCTGTCGGTCTTCAGTCACTCCCGCGCCGCGTGGAGTTCATTCTCGGTGATGCCCTCGGGCCGGGACGAAGTGGACCCACCCCATCGACGCCTAACTGTCTCGTGGTGGCCAACACACCCCGTAAGGCATCCTAGGATGAATCTGCTTGCTCTGCACCCTTATAGGCACCACTTGAACGGTTGTTTGGGTTGCCTCGATGTTGCTTGGACCACGGGTCCGGCTCTGGGGTTTCTCCTTGCTCTGCTGCCATCCAGGCCCCGCTTGAACGATCGTTCAAGCGGTGCGTATACGGGTGCAGAGCAAGGAGGGGTGTTGTCCTTCGCGGAGTGACGGCGGTCGTCGGCAGATGGCGACGGCCACGGCCCAACACGGTTGGCTACGGCCACCACCGTGGTCCGGCAACGCCCGGCCCGCCGCCCAACCACGGACGGCCGGGAGGTCCGGAACCGCCCGGCTCGCCGCCCAACCGCGGACGGCGGGTGGCCCGAAACGCCCGGCCCGCCGCACAACCACGGACGGCCGGGTGGCCCGGAACCCGCCCGGCCCGCCGCACAACCACGGACGGCCGGGTGGCCCGGAACCCGCCCGGCCCGCCGCACAACCACGGACGGCCGGGAGGTCCGACACCGCCCGGCCCGCCGCACAACCACGGACGGCCGGGAGGTCCGACACCGCCCGGCCTGCCGCCCCAACCACGGACGGCCGCAGCCATGGCTGTAGTCCCCCACGGCCGACCCGCCACCCGACCACGCACGGCAGCAGCCACCACCCTGGTCCAGCACCGCGCGCCCGCCACCCCACCACGGACCGCCACAGCCACCGCCGCGATCTGGCCCGTCATCCAACCGGGGGGAAGGCTGTCGCCTGCCCTACCTGGCGGCGCGTGGTGAAAGACGCCCATCTTCCTGGTGCTGAGTGGCGCTGTTCAGCAAGGTTGCGTTCGCGTCGGCGAAAGGCCGACACGCGCGGCCGACACGCCGACGGCGAGCCGTCCGTCGGAGATCTAGGTAAATGGATGTAGCTATAGCTACATCCATTTACCTAGATCTCGCCGCACGGGCCTCGAAGCCGCGGAGGTCGGCGATCTTGGGACGCCGTCAAGCGAGGACAGGCCTCTGCCTGTGGCGCCGCTACCGCAGAACCCCTCGGGTCTCAGGTCCGGACCGCCGGTGGTTGCTGGCGTCTGGTCCCGGCCGGGTGATCACCGGCGGCAACCCTCCCCCGCCAGCAACCGGGCCACCCACACCGCGGGGTTCGTAGAGGCGGCTTCCTGCCCGGGAGTTGGCTGCCAGGGCACGGCCTATCCCGGCCGCGCCGCCGGATCCGCCGGCCACGCCGCCGGATCTACCGCCCACCGCGCCGCCGGATCCGCCGGCCACGCCGCCGGATCTGCCGCCCACCGCGCCGCCGGATCTGCCGTCGGGCACGCCGCCGGATCTACCGCCGGCCACGCCGCCGGATCTGCCGCCCACCGCGCCGCCGGATCTGCCGTCGGGCACGCCGCCGGATCTACCGCCCACCGCGCCGCCGGATCCGCCGGCCACGCCGCCGGATCTGCCGCCCACCGCGCCGCCGGATCTGCCGTCGGGCACGCCGCCGGATCTACCGCCGGCCACGCCGCCGGATCTGCCCCCAACCGCGCCGCCGGATCTGCCGCCGGCCAGGCCGCCGGGCACGCCGCCGGATCTGCCCCCAACCGCGCCGCCGGATCTACCGCCGGCCCGGCCGCCGGGCACGCCGCCGGATCTACCGCCAGCCGCGCTGCCGGCCACGGGCCGGCTACGGCTGCCCGTCCCGACTCATGCGGGCCGGTGGCGGCGGATCCGGCGGCCGACCGCGTCGATCGCTGGCCGGATGTCGTGTCGGTCGAGCGGATACGCAACGACCAGGAAGACCACCACCACGACGACCGCGGCCACCGCGCCGTGCCAGAGGGCGTCCGGCTTGCTCGCCACGCTGCCGCCGCTCAGGGCGTTGGCCACCGCCCACCCCGCGCCCGCCGCAGCCGCCCCCGCCGTCAGGCCGACGAGCAGGGAACGAGAGAACCCGGCCAGCGCCGCCGCGCCGGCCCGGCGGTGGACGGTCAGCACCAGCAGCGCGCCCAGGACCAGCATGCCGATGGAGTTAGCCAGCGTCAGGGCGAGCAGGCGGCGGTCGTTGGCCAGCCCGGCCGCGAGCGCGATCGCCGCCACCGACACCGTGGCCCAGCCGATCGCCGTCGCGGTGGCGGCTGGGCGGGGCAGGCCTCGGGCGTACAGGGCGCGGGTCAGCATCGCGAACAGCCCGTAGCCGATCAACCCGGGCGCGAACCCGGCCACCGCCCCACCCAGGCCCGACAACGCGAAGAATCCGGCCACCGGCTCAGCCACCGCGAACAAGGCGGCGGCCCCGAGGCAGCTCAGCAGCAACACACCACGGGCGGCCGGAGCGAGCCGGGTTCGGTAACCAGAGTCGTCCCCCGTGCTGTGTGCCGTAGCCAGCGCCGGGTAGGCCGCCGTCGCCACCGGCACCGCCAGGATCGCCCAGGGCAGCAGGTAGACCGCCTGGGCCACGGTGAAGACCACCACCGTGCCCTCGGGGCCCTGGTTGGCCAGGCGGAGCGTGACCACCACCGCGATCTGTTGCAGGCCCACCGTGACCACCCCGGCGCTGGCCAGGCGCAGCGCCGAGCGGCCCGCGTCGGGCGGGAACCGGAAGCTCGGCCGGAGGCGGACGCCGAGGCGGCGGACCGGGATCACCAGGCACAGCGACAGCACGACCACGCCGAGGGTGGTGCCGACCGCCAGGATGAGTTGGCCGCCTACGCCGACCTCGGGCACGTCGGCCCGGGCGCCCTCGACCGCCGCGAAGACACCGTAGGACGCCGCCACCACCACGCTCGACATCAGGGGTGCGAGCACCGGCCAGGCGAAGCGGCGGTGGGCCTGGAGCACGCCGGTCAGCACGATGCCGACCCCGTAGAGCGGCAGTTGGGGTGCGAAGACCCGCAGCATCAGCACACCGGCGTCGCGGGCGGCGGCGGGTGGGTTCGATGCCAGGGCGTCGATGATCGGGCCGGCCAGCACCGCCACCACGGCCGCGAGGGGCACGAGCACCGCGAGCGTCCAGGTGAGCAGCGCGGAGACGGTGGCGGTTTCGGTGCGCCGGTCGCCGAGCGATACCGCCCCGGCCAGCAGGGGGACGACCAGGGCCGCCAGGGCGCCGCCCGCGACGATCTCGAAGATGATGTTGGGGACCGTGTTGGCCGTGACGTAGGCGCTGCCGAGCAGGGTGGAACCGACACAGAACGCGAGCACGGCGGTACGCCCGAAGCCGGCCACCCGGCTCAGCACGGTGAGCCCGCCGATCAGGCCGGCGGACCGGGCTACGCGCGAACCACCGGCGGCCGGGGGTGGGCCGTCGGGAGTGGCGGTGCTGGGAGGGGTGGTCACGCTCACGTGGTCAGGGGCGGCGTCCGAGCGCGTCGAGCTCGCGCAGCACCGGCGTCCGCTGGATGACCTGGGTGAAGCTGACCTTTTCGCTCGCCGCGGTCAGGCCCGCCAGGCCGGCCAGTAGCGCGGCCCTTCCCACAGCACCGGTGCGGGCGGCCAGGGCCACCCCGAGCAGCGCGCCGAACGCGTTGGCGCCGGCATCGCCGAGCATCGCCCGCTCGCCCAGGTCGTCGGGGAGGACACCGGCGGCGGCACCGAGTGGACCGGCCACCAGGTCGCGCGACGAGCCGACCGCCAGCGGGGCGGCGACGAGCGCGCCGGCCTTGATGGCCCGCCCCGGGCGCAGGTCGAGCAGGTTGAACAGGTTGGCGCTGCCGGCGATCACGCCCGCGCCGAGCGCGACGTCGACCACCGTGCCGAACCGGCCCCGCCGCGGACGGTCGACAGCGAGCAGCGCACTGGCCGCCAGCGCCGCCGCGCCCACCCCGGCGATCTTGACGAAACCGCTGGTCACCCGGCCCTCGCGGAGCGCGCCCAGGTGGCCCTTGAAGCCCTTGGCCTTGTGCTCCGGCCGACCGCCGACCACGTCGTCGTAGAAGCCGACCGCGCCCGAGCCGAGCCCGGCCACCAGGGCCGCACCGGCGGCGGGCACGCTGCCCGCGCCGACCGCCGCGCTGGCCGAGGCGCCGACGGCCAGCGCCGGACCGGCCGCCAGGGTGACCGTGTCGCCGCGGAAGTTGGTGCGATCGAGCTCAGTGCGAGCGGCCAGGCCGCGCAGGACCGCCCGGGCGGTCAGGCTGCCGATGGTGGCGAGGGCGAGCGAGCGGCTACTCATTGCGGCTGCTGCGGCATCATCGAGCCGGCGCCGGCGCCGAGGCCGTATTGCCCCGCCTTGCCCTGGTTGACCATCTCGGCCGTGGCCAGGGCGGTGACGACCTGGCCCTGGGTGGTGTTGGCGTTGTCGACCGTGCTGATGGTCTTGACCAGCGCGCCGTCGCCGCGGACCGCCGCGACCACGTTGCCGTCGCTGGCGCCGTTGCCGGCCACCACGACCGCGCCCATCTTGTCGAACTGGCTGACCATCGTCACGACGGCCTGGTCTTTCTGGGCCGACTCCTTGTCGACGTAGGGCAGCCCGGTCACGATCACCACGGCCTGGGCCGGCTCGGTGACCTTGTCCTTGCCCGCGTCGGAGTAGCTGATGTATTTGGCCTTCTCGTAGGCCGTCAGCAGCGCGGTCAGGTCGGCGGCGCTGGGCGGCGCCGTGCCCGGTGCGCGGTCGAGGACCGCGCTGGCCAGCAGCGCGCTCGCCGTCTCCACCCCGTCGCTGTTGCTCGGCAGCCCGGTGGCCGGGATCGTCGGCTGTGCGGCCGACGAGGCCAGGTAGAGCAGCTCCTGGGCGTTGTCGGGCACGAAGAACGAGTCCTGCATGTCGATCCGGCCGGTGACCGTCGCGCCCGCGGTGGTCAGCATCTGGCGGACCGGGTCGGCCTGGTCACGGCCGCTCGGCAGGGTGACCATGAGGATCTTGCGACCGGTGAGCCGGCCGGGGAGGACGACCTGCGACATCTCGGCCGCGAAGTCTTCCTCTCGCTTGACCTCTTCCTGAAGGCTGGAGACCGAGTCCCGTAGCTGGGTGTTGTCCTTGCGCAGCTCGGAGACACGCTGGTTGAGCGAGTCGGCGACCGGGCCGTTGAGCGCCGCGGTGCCGACGACCAGGCCGATGGCCAGTGCGAGGAACACCGCGGTGAGTGACACCACGTGGTACCGGAAATTGATCACGCTTATGTATGCCTTCTGATTCGGTCGGGAACGCCCCGCCCTTAGCTGAAGAGCTGTCCCAGTTGGAAGACCAAATTGTTCCACCACTCGGAAAGCACACCGAGATAGGCCTTCCCCACAGTGGAGACGGCCACTGCCGAAGCCATGGCGGAAACCGCGCTGAGCACCAACAACAGCAACGAAGAGCCGGAGATGCTCTGCCGGTAGAGGCGGCTGACGCCCTTGGCGTCGACCACCTTGCCACCGACCTTGAGGCGGGTGAGGAACGTGGAGGCCATCCCGCCGCGCCCCTTGTCGAGGAACTCGATCAGGTTGTTGTGGGTGCCCACCGCGACGATGAGGGTGGCGCCCTTCTCGTCGGCCAGCAGCATGGCGACGTCTTCGCTGGTCGCCGCGGCCGGGAAGGTCAGTGCGGAGAGCCCGAGCTGGTGCACCCGGGCCAGGCCCGGGGCGCGCCCGTCGGGGTAGGCGTGGACGATCACCTCGGCACCGCAGCGGAGCACGTCGTCGGTGACCGAGTCCATGTCGCCGATGATCATGTCGGGGGTGTAACCGGCCTCGACCAGCGCGTCGGCACCGCCGTCGACACCGATCAACACCGGTTTGAACTCACGGATGTACGGGCGGAGCACGTCGAGATCGTCCTTGTATTCGTAGCCCCGCACCACGATCAGGCAATGACGCCCGGCGATGCTGGTCTCGACCTCGGGCACCCCGACCCCGTCGAGGAGCAGGTCGCGCTCCTGCTTGAGGTATTCCATCGTGTTGGCGGCGAACGCCTCGAGCTGCACCGACAGCCCCTCGCGGGCATCCGACATCGACTTGGCGACGGTGTCGGTGTCCTGCCGGGTGCCGTGTGCGATCGGCTCACCGCCCACGAACACGGTGTTGCCGTCGATCCGCAGCGCCTCGCCCTCGCGGATCTGCTGGAAGACGCCTTCCCCAAGATCGTCGATCAACGGGATGCCGGCCTTGACCAGGACTTCCGGGCCGAGATTGGGGTAGCGGCCGGAGATCGAGGGCTTGGCGTTGAGCACCGCGGTGACACCGACCGCCACGAGGGAGTCGGCGGCCACCCGGTCGAGGTCGACGTGGTCGATGACGGCGACATCGCCCGGCCGCAACCGGCCGACCAGACGCTTGGTCCGGCGGTCGAGGCGCGCGGTGCCGGTGATTGTGCCCGGTTCGGCGCTCCGGGTCCGGCGCAAGGTGGGTAGACGCATCGTGACCATCCTGGCATGTCCGGCGAACTAATTCTGTCCGCGACATGCCTGAGCAGGGGTGCTAGCTGCGGCACGCGTCGAAAGTGGCACGTGCGCCGCTCCTCAGCGAACCATGCGAACGCCACCCGCGGCGGTGGCCCGCGTCACACCTTGCCCTTCTGCGACCCCCTTGCACCGCCCACGGTGTGCGACGACACCGTGCTAGCTGCGGCGTTCCCTGGCCGCCACCGCGAGCAGTTCTTCCGCGTGGGCGATACCCAGATCGGAGTCAGGCAAACCCGCCAGCATGCGGGCCAGCTCGCGGGCCCGCTCGGTGTCTTCGACGACCCGCACGCCGCTGGTGGTGACGGCGCCCCCGGTGTCTTTGGCGACCACCAGGTGGCGGTCGGCGAACGCGGCGACCTGGGGCAGGTGGGTCACGACGAGCACCTGGTGGGTGCGGGCGAGCCGGGCCAGCCGGCGGCCGATCTCGACCGCCGCGCGCCCGCCGACCCCGGCGTCGACCTCGTCGAAGACCAGCGTGGGTGGGCCGCCGGCACCGGCGAAGACCACCTCGATCGCGAGCATCACCCGGGACAGCTCACCGCCCGAGGCGCCCTTCTGAAGCGGCAGGCTGGGCGCGCCCGGGTGGGCGTGCAGCCGCAACTCGACGTCGTCGGCGCCCTCGGCGCTGGTGGCGGCGGCGGGCAGCACCGCGACCTCGACCCGGGAGTGTGGCATCGCGAGCCCGGCGAGCTCGACGCTGACCTGCTCGGAGAAGCGCCCGGCGGCCTCTTTGCGGGCCGCGGTGACCCGGGCCGCGAGCGCCGCGACCTCCTCTTCGAGCCGCTGCCGCTCGCGGTCGAGCTCGTCGAGCACGTCGTCGGAGGTGTCGAGCTCGCCCAACCGGCCGCGGGCGCGGTCGGCCCAGGCGATCACCCCGTCGACGTCGTCGGCGTATTTGCGGGTCAGCGCCCGCAGCTCGGCCCGCCGCTCGTAGATCGTCGTCAGCCGGTCGGGGTCGGCGTCGAGGCTGTCGAGGTAGGACGACAGCTCGGCCGTCACGTCACCGATCAGGGTGGCCGCCTCGTCGAGCCGGGCGGCGAGGTCGCCGAGCTTGGCGTCGACGCCGGACTGCCCCTCGAGCGACCGCTTGGCCGCGCCGAGCAGGCCGGTGGCGTTGGGCGCCTCGTCGGCACCGTCACCGGCGACCGCCTGGTAGGCCGCGATCGCGGCGACCCGCAGCCCCTCGGCGTGCTCGAGCCGCTGTGCCTCGGCCTTGAGGTCGTCGTCTTCGCCGGGCTGCGGGTCGACCCGGGTGATCTCGTCGAGGCCCAGCCGGAGCAGGTCGGCCTCCTGGTTGCGCTCGCGCGCGTTGCGCCGCCGGTCGGCGAGGTCGTCGGCGACCGCCCGCCACCGGGTGTAGGTCTCGCGCATCTCGCCGAGCAGCTTCTCGTGGTCGGCGCCGGCGAACCGGTCGAGCGCCGCGCGCTGCTCGGCCGGGCGGAGCAGCCGGAGCTGGTCGGACTGGCCGTGCACGGCGACCACCTGCTCGCCGATCTCGGACAGCGTGGCGACCGGCATGGCGCGGCCGCCGACGTGGGCGCGGGACCGGCCCTCGGCGGTGACGGTGCGGCTGAGCAGCAGCGAACCGTCGTCGTCGGGCTCGGCACCGGCGTCGCTGACCCGGGTGTGGACGGTCGTCGCGAGCGGCTCGGACAGCCGCAGCCGCCCCTCGACGACGGCACGGCCGGGGTCGGCACGCACCCGGCCGGCGTCGGCCCGCCCACCGAAGAGCAGCCCGAGACCGGTGACCACCATGGTCTTGCCGGCGCCGGTCTCACCGGTGATCACATTCATGCCACCCGCGAGGGGCAGCGTTGAGTCGTCGATGACCCCGAGCCCGGTAATCCGCAACTCTTCAAGCACAGGACACGACAGTAGTAGCGGGGTCCGACAGTTGACCAGCCGTGGCCGCCCGAAGCCGAAAGTGGTCCCCCCGTTTCCGGAAAACTGTTTGGCAGTCCACTGCTCACCCCCCGTTTTTCTGGCTGGCGTACGTTCTGCGGGTGAACGAACAGCGGGCCGCCGGTTGATCTCCGCCGAACTCAAGGCCGCGGCGCCGGAACGGCTCGCCGCCGCGGTCGGCACCCGGGTGGCCCGGCTCGGCGACAGCGCGCTGGTCGTCGCCGGCAACACCGACCTGCTGCGCGACATCGCGGCCGGCCCGTTCGCCGCCGAGCCCACCCGCCGGGTCCGCGTCGTGGTCGCCTACTGGCGGCACACGCCCTGGTCGGCACCGGTCGCGCCGGCACCGCACCTGGTCCGGCACCGGGTCGCCCGGCCACACCTGCGGCGCGGCACCGCCGTCGTCACGCTGCGCTACGCGCGGCCGGTGCCGCTCGGCGACGCGATCCGCAGCGCGCTGACCGCGCTGGCGCCCACCGACCCATGGCCAGCCCACGCACCCACGCCCACCGACCCACGGCCAGCCCACGCACCCACGCCCACCGACCCACGGCCAGCCCACGCACCCACGCCCACCGACCCGCGACCGGCCCACGCACCCACGCCCATAGACTCGCGACCGGCCCACGCACCACCAACGCCCACCGACCCGCGGCCAGCGCATCCGCCCGCGCTGATCGGCCCAGCCTGTTTCGACGCCACCCGGATCAATCCGCGCGGCCGGCGACCGGCCGCCTACCGCGCCGACGCGCCGCGGCTGATCCTCGACAACCCGGGCTTCGACGCGGCGGCCCTGGCCCGGCTACGCGACACCCACAGCGTCGCCGTCGGCGCCGGCATCGACCCGGCCGCCCTGGCCGCCCTCTGCGCGACCGGCGTGCTGATAGACGCCGCGGCCGTGCCGCCCACGACCCGCGCCGCCCTCCACACCGAACTGCGCGACCTCCTCGACGCCCCGCCGCCGGGCGACGACCCGCTCGCCGTCGAGGCCCGCAGCGTGCGCCAGCGCCGCGCCGCCCTGCGAAACCACGCGGCCGGGCAGGGAGACCCACCCGCGGTCAGCGCCATCCTGGCCACTCGCCGCCCCGACCTACTCGGGCCGGCGCTGGCGATGCTGGGCGGACAGACGTACCCCAATCTGGAGATCGTGCTCTGTCTTCATGGTGTGGCCGCGCCGCCCGGACTGGCCGCGGCACTCGGCGGGCGCCCGCACCAGATCGTCGAGGTGCCGGCGGAGGTCAGCTTCGGCACGGCGCTCGGGCTGGCCACCGCGCGCGCAGGCGGCACGCTGATCACCAAGGTCGACGACGACGACACCTATGGGCCGGAGCATCTCTGGGACCTGGTGCTCGCCCGCCACTATTCCGGCGCGACGCTGGTCGGCAAGGGCAGCGAGCTGGTCTTCCTGGAGAGCCGCGGCACCGTCGTGCGCCGCCGCTCGGGCGTCCCGGAGGCATTCGGCGAGATGGTCTCGGGCGGCACCATGCTGCTGGCCAAGGGCGACGTGACGGCCGTCGGCGGCTGGCGCCCGGTGCCCCGCTCGGTCGACCTGGGTCTCATCCAGCGGCTGGTGCGCGCGGGGGGAACGATCTACCGAACCCATCCATTGGGGTACGTCTACCACCGCCGCGCCACCGGACACACCTGGGACCCGGGCGAGGACTATTTCCTGCGCAACGCCGGCGCCACCTGGCCGACGATCCCACCTGACGCGCTGGCCTAGACGCGGCCGCCGCGCCAGCCGTCGACCGGCAGGCCGAACTTCGCCACCAGCCGGTCGGTGAACGGGCGCGGGCGCAGCCGGACGATCCGCACCGGCAGCGTGCCCCGGTTGACCGTGACCCGCGCGCCGGGCGGCAGGTCGTAGACCCGGCGGCCGTCGCAGCAGAGCACCGCGAGCGTGGTGAACGGGTCGACGGTGATCGCGAACGTCGAGGTCGGCGCCGTGACCAGCGGCCGGCTGAACAGGGCGTGCGCGCTGATCGGCACCAGCAGCAACGCCTCGACCTCGGGCCAGACCACCGGGCCGCCGGCCGAGAACGCGTAGGCCGTCGAGCCGGTCGGGGTCGCGCAGACCACGCCGTCGCAGCCGTAGCGGGACAGCGGCCGGCCGTCGACGTCGACCAGCAGCTCCAGCATCTGGGCCCGCTGTCCTTTTTCGACACTGACCTCGTTGAGCGCCCACGACTCGACCACCTGGCCGCCGGGTGTCAGCTCCGCCCGCACGTCGAGGGTCAGCCGCTCGTCCACCGTGTAGTCGCGGTTGACCACGTCGCGGACGGCCTGGTCGAGGTCGTCGATCTCAGCCTCGGCGAGGAAACCGACCTTGCCGAGGTTTATCCCGAGCAGCGGGGCCTTCGCCGGCCGGGCCAGTTCCGCGGCGCGCAGGAACGTGCCGTCACCGCCGAGCGCGAAGACGATCTCGGCACCGTCGGCGGCGTCCTGGTCGCTTCGCGGCACCACGCCGGGCACCTCGAGGTCGTCGGCCTCGTCGGCGACCACCCGAACCTCAAAACCGGCCCGGATCAGATCGGCGGCCACCGTACGCGCGTGCTCGGTGCTCCGCCGCCGCCCGGTGTGGGTGACCAACAGCGCTATGCGGCTCATGCGCCTACCTCGCTTCGCGAGGCGGGGCATGAACCCGGCTGACTGAGCTGGCCGATTCGCTCGCTGCGCTCGCTCATGTCGCCTCCTCGGGAACGGCCGTTGGGCCGGCGGCGACGATCGCGCGCACCTCGTCGGGGTCGACGGGCGGCGCGTCACGCCGGAACCAGATGAAGAACTCGACGTTGCCGCTCGGGCCGGGCAACGGGCTCGCGACCACGCCCGCCACGCCCAGACCGAGTTGGGCACCGGCGGCGGCGACGTCGAGCACCGCCTCGGCGCGCAGTTCGGGCTCGCGGACCACGCCGCCGGTGCCAACCCGCTCCTTGCCGACCTCGAACTGCGGCTTGACCATCAGGGCCAGGTCGCCGGTGACTTCGGTGCAGCCCGTCAGCGCCGGCAACACCAGCCGCAGCGAGATGAACGAGAGGTCCGCGACGGTCAACGACACAGAACCACCGATCAGATCCGGTTCGAGGGTACGGACGTTGGTGCGCTCGAAGACGCGTACCCGCGGATCGGTGCGCAGCGACCAGGCGAGCTGGCCGTAGCCGACGTCGACCGCGACCACCTCGGCCGCGCCGGCGCCGAGCAGCACCTCGGTGAAGCCGCCGGTGGAGGCGCCCGCGTCGAGGCAGCGCCGGCCGGTGACGGTGAGCCCGCGCGGGCCGAAGCCGGCCAGCGCGCCGAGCAGCTTGTGCGCGCCACGCGAGACGTAGGTCGGGTCGTCGCCGGTGACCAGCACCGGGTCGGCGGGGTCCACCATGGCGGCGGCCTTGCGGGCCACCACGCCGTGCACCTTCACCCGGCCGGCGTCGACAAGCTCGCCCGCCTGCTCACGGGACCGGGCGAGCCCGCGGCGGACCAACTCTGTGTCGAGACGGTTTCGACGAGCCATGGCCAGTGAGCGCTCAGGCCTGGTCGATGGTGGCGAGGGTCTCCCGCAGGGTGCGGTAGGCGGCCTCGTATTCGGCGATCTGGTCGGCCGGCGACAGGTCGGCCGCGTTGGTCATCGAGCGGATCGCCGCGTCGACCGCCGGGTGCCCGGACAGGCCGTCGCCGGCCGCCTCGGGTTCGACCGGCGCCAGCTCGACCGGCGCGGGCTCGACCGGCGCCGGCCGGGCGAACATCGCCGGGCTCGGTGCGCCGGAACCGGGTTGGTTCGCGGCGCTGCCGTACATCGTCATGCCGTTCCGCCTGCCTTCTTCGGCGGTGTCTTCTTCGCGACCTTGCGCGGCGCGGCCGCGGTCTTCTTCGCCGGGGTGGCGATCGGCTCAGCGGAGCCCAGGTCTTCGGCGATCGCGGCCGCCGACGGTGGGGTCGTCTTCTTCACCGCGGTCTTCTTGGCGACGGCCTTCTTCGCCGGTGGCGCCTGCTTGGCCGGCGTGGCTGCCGCGCTCACCGGTGCGGTCTTCTTCGCCGGCGCGCGCTTGGCCACCACCGGCTCGGCCGCCGGCGCGGGCGTGGCCTTCGCGGCCTGGCCGGTCTTCGCGGCCTGGTCGGTCTTCGCGGCCTGGTCGGCCTTCTCGGCCGCGTCGGCGCGGGCCCGCTCGGCCCGCAGCTCGACCTCGAGGTCACGGAGTCGGGTGTTGAGCTCGGCCACCTCGTCGGCGGTGGCCAGACCGACCCGCCCGAGTGCCTTGTCGACCTCGAACCGGACCAGCTTGGTCAGCGCCGCACGGTTGGCCGCGCTGGTGGTGACCATCTCCTCGGCCATCGCCGTGAGCTGTGCCGCCGTAGCGCCGCTCTTGCCGACGAGCTTGCGGGCGACCTTCTCGGCCTTCTTCCGCGACGTCTCCGTCGCGCCAAGAGCCAGCTCCAGGTATGCCCGCCACGCGTCCTGCATCGTTCGATCCTCTCCCACGGAGTTAGGGCCACTCACGATGGATCCGCCGGAAATCCGCCGGCTCGGGCTCCACGCTACCGGGCGCCGATAAGGGCCTTGTGCGGTACCGTGCCGGGAGATCACGTGGCGCGGAGAGGAGCGGCAGTTTGGCCACCGTCGACGAGTGCCGGGACGCGATGCACGAGTTGGCCGCGAGGCTGGCCGGCAACGCCGAGGCCCGCAACCGGCTCGACCTCGAACGCACCGTGGCCTGCCGGCTGACCGACCTCGGCGCCGCTTTCCACGGCCGGCTGCACGATGGGCAACTGATCGACATCACCGACGGCGACGACCCCAAGGCCAAGATCGCGCTGAGCCTCAAGAGCGACGACTTCCTCGCCCTGGTCCGCGGTGACCTCGACCTGACCCGGGCGATCGCCGGCGGTCAGATGCGCATCAAGGCCAACCCGTTCGACCTGCTCAAGCTGCGCAAGCTGCTCTAGAGCCCCAGGGCTCGCAGTGCTTTCGCCGCTTCGTCGGTGGCGCCGCTGAGCGCGCTGACGTCGGTGCCGTCCCAGGCGGCCGCGGCGATCGTGCGCAACGCGGCGATCGGGTCGCCGTGGCCGTCGAGCCGGCCCTCGCTGATCCGCCAGCCGGTCTCCCCGTTGCCGGTGATGGCCAGCGTCGCCACGTCGTCGAAGAGCCCGGCCAGGTCGCGCGCGACGTAGGTCGGCCGCTGGTGCGGCGGCGCGGCGATCAGGTCCTTGGGCTGGCTCACGCCGGTCAGCACGAGCAGGCTGTCGAGCCCGGCGCCGACCGCGCCCTCGATGTCGGTGTCGAGCCGGTCGCCGACGACGATCGGGCGGTCGGCGGCGTCGCGCTTGACCGCCTCCTCGAACAGCACCGGCTGCGGCTTGCCGATCACCTCGTCGGGCTCCCGGTCGAGGGCGGTGCGCAGCACGGCGACCAGCGAGCCGTTGCCCGGCAGCGGGCCACGCGGGCTGGGCAGCGTGCGGTCGGTGTTGGTGGCGATCCAGAGCGCGCCGGCCCGCACGGCAAGCGCGGCCTCGGCCAGGATGACCCAGCCGACATCGCGCCCGTAGCCCTGCACGACCGCGACCGGCTGGTCGTCGGCACTGCCCACCGGCGTCAGCCCGGCCTCGACGACCTCCTGGCGGAGCGCCTCGGCGCCGACCACCAGAACGCGCGCCCCCGGGTCGAGCCGGTCACCGAGCCGCCGGGCCGCGGCCGCCGCCGAGGTCAGCACCTCGTCGGCGGCGGCGGGGACGCCGAGCCCGGTGAGCAGGTCGGCCACCTCCGCCGCGCGCCGGCTGGCGTTGTTCGTCGCGTAGGCGATCGAGCGGCCCTGATCATGCAGCCGCTGAACCGCCTCGACGGCGCCCGCGACCGCCTTGTCGGACAGGTAGATAACCCCATCCAAATCGAAGATCACCAGGTCGTACGCGTCGGCGAGTCGACCCCGCGGCGGTGTGCTCATCGCTTGTCGTCGTCGACCTCGGGCAGGACCTTGCGGTCGTCGTCGTCGAGGCCGTCGTCGCCCGGTTCGGAGTCGATCTCGGCGTCGACCGGGACCTCTTCGTCCGCGTGGCCTTCGGCGTCGAGCTCGACCACCTCGTCGGTGGCCTCGTCATCGACGGTCTCGACGGGGACGTCGTCGTCGGCGACCTCGGACGGCAGGACGGCGGTCACGGTCTCGACCGGCTGGTCGTCGTTGAGATCCGCTACCACGTCTTCGTCGTCTTCGTCGTCTTCGTCTTCGTCGTCTTCGTCTTCGTCTTCGTCGTCTTCGTCTTCGTCGGCGTCCGCCTCGTCGTCGGCGTCCTCGTCGATCTCGGCGTCGACCGCGACGTCGTCGTCGGCCTTGCCCTCGGCGTCGAGTTCGACGTCGTCCTCGTCTTCGTCGTCCTCTTCGGTCTCGTCGAGCTCGGCTTCGAGGGCGGCCTCGTTTTCGGCGCCTTCCTCGGCGGCTTCCTCTTCGTCGTCCTCGTCATCGCCCTCGATGAGCACGCCGTCGAGCTCGAGCAGGCGCTCGGCCGCGTCGGTCTCGCCGTCTTCGTCGGCCTCGGCCGCGCGGGCGAACCACTCGCGTGCCTCGTCGCGCCGGTCGGCGGCCAGCAGCGCGTCGGCGTAGGCGTAACGCAGC
The DNA here is from genome assembly GCF_003387075.1 of Asanoa ferruginea. NCBI lineage: Bacteria > Bacillati > Actinomycetota > Actinomycetes > Micromonosporales > Micromonosporaceae > Asanoa > Asanoa ferruginea. Next base: position 5,115,123 of record NZ_QUMQ01000001.1, on the reverse strand, counting down.
CGACCCGCCCACGGCTCCTCGTTGCCGCTGGTGAGCTCGCGGACCTGGAGCATCGCCACCGCGGCGTCCTTCTGCCCGAGGTCACCCCGCGCACCGGCGGCGACGATGAGCAGCTCGACCGCGTCGGCCGAACCCAGCTCGGTGCGGTCGGCACCGCGGTAGAGGTCGATCGCCCGTTCCGGACGGCCCAGCGCACGCTCGCAGTCGGCGAGCACGGCCAGGTGGTCCTGGCGCCCGGTCATCCGGTGGTAGGTGCGCAGCTCGCCGATCGCGACCTGCCACTCACCGGCGTGGTAGGCGGCCAGCCCGACCGCTTCCCGCACCGCCGCGATCCGCGACGCCAGCCGGCGGGCGGCGAGCGCGTGCGCCAGCGCCTCGTCGGGGTCGTCGTCGATCAGCTGGCCGGTCGCGACCAGGTGCCGCGCCACGATCTCGGCGACGGGCTTGTTCAGCCCGAGCAGCTCGGCGCGGACGCTCTTGTCGAGGTCGCTGGCCGTGATGCCCTCGGGGATCTGCGGACCCACCTGGGTCGTCGGCCGGTCCTCGTAGGACCGACCCTCGTCGCGCGGGCCACGGTCGTCGCGGTCGCGGTAGCCGCCACCCGACCGGAAGCCGCCATCACGGGCACCCCGGTCGCCGCCGCCGTCGCGCTGTGCGGGCCGGAACCCACCGCGGTCGTCACGGTCACGGGAGCCGCCCCGGTCGTCGCGGTCGCGGTAGGGCCGGTCGCCACCGTCGCGCTGGCCCGGGCGGAAGCCGCCCCGGTCACCGCTGTCCCGGTAGGGCGGCCGGTCGCCACGCGGTGCGCCGCCGTCGCGCGGGCCGGAGCGGAAGCCGCCCCGGTCATCCGAGGAGCTTGGACGCGAGCCGCCGCGGTCGTCGCGCGGACCGGAACGGAAGCCACGGTTGTCGCGGTCGCCGTAGGAGCGGCCACCACGGTCGCCGCCGCTCGGCGGGCCGGACCGGTAGCCACCGCGGTCGCCACCGGAGTCACGCGGACCGGAACGGTAACCGCCACGGTCGCCGCCGCTGGGCGGGCCGGACCGGTAGCCGCCACGGTCACCACCGGAGTCACGCGGGCCAGAACGGTAACCGCCACGCTCGCCGCCGGAGTCACGCGGACCGGAGCGGAAGCCGCCGCGGTCGCCGCCGCTGGGCGGGCCGGACCGGTAGCCGCCACGGTCACCACCGGAGTCACGCGGGCCAGAACGGTAACCGCCACGGTCACCGCCGGAGTCACGCGGACCGGAGCGGAAGCCACCGCGGTCATCGCCGCTGTCGCGCGGGCCGGAGCGGAAGCCACCACGGTCACCGCCGGAGTCACGCGGACCCGAGCGGAAGCCACCACGGTCGCCGCCGCGGTCGTCGCGGTAGGGACGGTCGCCGCCGCGCTGGTCGCCACCGCGGTAGCCACCACGGTCGCCACCGGAGTCACGCGGACCGGAGCGGAAGCCACCGCGGTCACCGCCACCGGAGTCACGCGGGCCGGAGCGGTAGCCGCCACGGTCGTCACGCGGGGGTCCGGAGCGGAAGCCACCGCGGTCGCCGCCGCGGTCGTCGCGGTAGGGACGGTCGCCGCCGCGCTGGTCACCACCGCGGTAGCCACCACGGTCGCCACCGGAGTCACGGGGGCCGGAACGGTAGCCGCCACGGTCACCGCCACCGGAGTCACGCGGGCCCGAACGGTAGCCGCCACGGTCGTCACGCGGCGGCCCGGAGCGGAAGCCGCCCCGGTCGCCACCGCGGTCGTCGCGATAGGGACGGTCGCCGGACCCACGCCGGTCGCCGTAGCTCGGACGGTCGCCACTCGGGCGGTCGCCGTAGCTGGGGCGGTCACGGTTGGGCCGGTCGTCACGCGGCGGGCCGGAGCGGTAGCCACCACGGTCACCGCCGTAGCCACCACGGCCGCCGGAGCTCGAGCCCCGGTCGCCGTAGCTGGGGCGCCCGCCGGCGCTGCCGCCACGGTCGTCGCGGCCACGGTCGCCGCCGGAGCGGAAGCCGCCGCGGTCGCCCTGGGGACGGTCGCCACTGTCACGACGCGGGCGGTCCCCGCGGTTGTCGCGGTTACCCCGGTCGCCTTGGTCGCGACGGCCCTCGCCGCCGCGGTCATCGTCGCGGCGATCGCGAGGGGCGTCGCCGCCCTGGTCTGCACTCACGGGGTACATCCTTCCTCATGCCGGAATTGCCGGCACACGCAGTCGAGGGCCGCCCCTATGGGTCGGCCCTCGACTGGAATGATTGTCCGGCGGTGTCCTACTCTCCCACACCCTCCCGGGTGCAGTACCATCGGCGCTGGAGGGCTTAGCTTCCGGGTTCGGAATGTGACCGGGCGTTTCCCCTCCGCCATGACCGCCGTAACTCTATCGACATATCAAACAACCGACCAACAATGGTCTCGGGTGTTTGTTTGTCGGGAGTTGCACAGTGGACGCGTAGCAGCTTTGTAGGTCAAGTCCTCGGCCTATTAGTACCGGTCAACTGAACCCGTTACCGGGCTTACATTTCCGGCCTATCAACCCAGTGGTCTAGCTGGGGGCCTTACCCCACACAAGTGTGGGTGGGATACCTCATCTTGAAGCGAGCTTCCCGCTTAGATGCTTTCAGCGGTTATCCCTTCCGAACGTAGCTAACCAGCCGTGCCCCTGGCGGGACAACTGGCACACCAGAGGTTCGTCCGTCCCGGTCCTCTCGTACTAGGGACAGCCCTTCTCAAGTATCCTACGCGCACGGCGGATAGGGACCGAACTGTCTCACGACGTTCTAAACCCAGCTCGCGTACCGCTTTAATGGGCGAACAGCCCAACCCTTGGGACCTGCTACAGCCCCAGGATGCGACGAGCCGACATCGAGGTGCCAAACCATCCCGTCGATATGGACTCTTGGGGAAGATCAGCCTGTTATCCCCGGGGTACCTTTTATCCGTTGAGCGACACCGCTTCCACATGCCGGTGCCGGATCACTAGTCCCGACTTTCGTCCCTGCTCGACCTGTCAGTCTCACAGTCAAGCTCCCTTGTGCACTTACACTCAACACCTGATTGCCAACCAGGCTGAGGGAACCTTTGGGCGCCTCCGTTACTCTTTAGGAGGCAACCGCCCCAGTTAAACTACCCACCAGACACTGTCCCTGAACCGGATCACGGTCCGAAGTTAGATACCCGAATCAACCAGAGTGGTATTTCAAGATTGCCTCCACCCGTACTGGCGTACGAGCTTCACAGGCTCCCACCTATCCTACACAAATTAACTCAGATACCAATGTCAAGCTATAGTAAAGGTCCCGGGGTCTTTCCGTCCTGCCGCGCGTAACGAGCATCTTTACTCGTACTGCAATTTCGCCGGGCCTGTGGTTGAGACAGTAGGGAAGTCGTTACGCCATTCGTGCAGGTCGGAACTTACCCGACAAGGAATTTCGCTACCTTAGGATGGTTATAGTTACCACCGCCGTTTACTGGCGCTTAAGTTCTCCGCTTCGCCCCGAAGAGCTAACAGGTCCCCTTAACGTTCCAGCACCGGGCAGGCGTCAGTCCATATACATCGAATTACTTCTTCGCATGGACCTGTGTTTTTAGTAAACAGTCGCTTCCCCCTGGTCTCTGCGGCCATACCACGCTCCACAAGCGTGTTGCTTCACGTGTCCGGCCCCCCTTCTCCCGAAGTTACGGGGGTAATTTGCCGAGTTCCTTAACCACAGTTCGCCCGTCGCCTTGGTATTCTCTACCTGACCACCTGTGTCGGTTTGGGGTACGGGCCGCTAAGAACTCGCTAGAGGCTTTTCTCGGCAGCATAGGATCACTGACTTCACCTGAATCGGCTCGGCATCACGTCTCAGCCTTCATGCACCACGGATTTGCCTATGGTGCGGCCTACACGCTTACCCCGGCACAACCACCGGCCGGGATCAGCTACCTTCCTGCGTCACCCCATCGCTTGACTACTACCCACCAGGTTCCCACGCTCCCCACCCTCAACCCGAAGGTCTTGGATGGTTTGGGTGGTTAGCACAGTAAGGTTCATCAGGGACGCTCTTTCGCGGGTACGGGAATATCAACCCGTTGTCCATCGACTACGCCTCTCGGCCTCGCCTTAGGTCCCGACTCACCCAGGGCGGATTAGCCTGGCCCTGGAACCCTTGGTCATCCGGCGGAAGGGTTTCTCACCCTTCTTGCGCTACTCATGCCTGCATTCTCACTCGCACCGCGTCCACAACTCGATCACTCGGCTGCTTCACCCGCGGCACGACGCTCCCCTACCCATCCACACACCTGCACCCAAACCCGAAAGTTTAGGCGGGGTTATTATGTGAATGCCACAGCTTCGGCGGTGTACTTGAGCCCCGCTACATTGTCGGCGCGGAACCACTTGACCAGTGAGCTATTACGCACTCTTTAAAGGGTGGCTGCTTCTAAGCCAACCTCCTGGTTGTCTAAGCGACCCCACATCCTTTTCCACTTAGCACACGCTTAGGGGCCTTAGCTGGTGATCTGGGCTGTTTCCCTCTCGACTACGAAGCTTATCCCCCGCAGTCTCACTGCCGCGCTCTCACTTACCGGCATTCGGAGTTTGGCTGATTTCGGTAAGCTTGTAGGCCCCCTAGACCATCCAGTGCTCTACCTCCGGCAAGAAACACGCGACGCTGCACCTAAATGCATTTCGGGGAGAACCAGCTATCACGGAGTTTGATTGGCCTTTCACCCCTAACCACAGGTCATCCCCCAACTTTTCAACGTTGGTGGGTTCGGCCCTCCACGCGGTCTTACCCGCGCTTCAGCCTGCCCATGGCTAGATCACTCCGCTTCGGGTCTAGAACACGCGACTCAACGCCCTATTCGGACTCGCTTTCGCTACGGCTCCCCCACACGGGTTAACCTCGCCACGTGCCACTAACTCGCAGGCTCATTCTTCAAAAGGCACGCCGTCACCCCTAAAGGCTCCGACGGATTGTAGGCGAACGGTTTCAGGTACTATTTCACTCCCCTCCCGGGGTACTTTTCACCATTCCCTCACGGTACTCGTCCGCTATCGGTCACCAGGAAGTATTTAGCCTTACCAGGTGGTCCTGGCAGATTCACGGCAGATTACAGGGGTCCGCCGCTACTCGGGAACAACCACAGAAGACCAGCCACTTTCACCTACCGGACTATCACCGTCTACGGTCGGCCTTTCCAGACCATTCAGCTAGCAGCTAGTTTTGTAACTTCTCGACTGGTTGTCAGCCCAATCAGTAGTGTCCCACAACCCCGACCACGCAACCCCTGACAGGTATCACACGCAACCGGTTTAGGCTCGATCCGCTTTCGCTCGCCACTACTCACGGAATCACATGTTGTTTTCTCTTCCTACGGGTACTGAGATGTTTCACTTCCCCGCGTTCCCTCCACACACCCTATGAATTCAGGTGCAGGTGACACCACATAACTGGTGCCGGGTTACCCCATTCGGACACCCTGGGATCACAGCTAGGTTGGCAGCTCCCCCAGGCCTATCGCGGCCTCCCACGTCCTTCATCGGCTCCTGGTGCCAAGGCATCCACCGTTCGCCCTTGACAACTTGACCACAAAGATGCTCGCGTCCACTGTGCAATTCTCAACAAACAACCAACCCACAACCATCAAGCCCCACACCAGAACCCGACGATCCGCCGGCGGTATATGGAGCCAGGCCATGCCTGGCAATTCGAACCCAGAAAAAACAAGCTCAGCGCTTGTTCCTTCAGGACCCAACAGGGTGTTTAGTATCCACTTCCAGCCGCACCGAGCTCCCGTTCCTTCACGCAAGCGTGTGTACTAAGGAAAGTTTCGGCCGTTGCCGGACGTTGATTAAGCCAGTGTCTCCGCCATCGAGCACCCCAGACCGACATTCGCGGCCTGCGGGCTCCTACCCGGCTTTCGCCAGGAGGTGCTCCTTAGAAAGGAGGTGATCCAGCCGCACCTTCCGGTACGGCTACCTTGTTACGACTTCGTCCCAATCGCCAGCCCCACCTTCGACGGCTCCCTCCACAAGGGTTGGGCCACCGGCTTCGGGTGTTGCCGACTTTCGTGACGTGACGGGCGGTGTGTACAAGGCCCGGGAACGTATTCACCGCAGCGTTGCTGATCTGCGATTACTAGCGACTCCGACTTCACGGGGTCGAGTTGCAGACCCCGATCCGAACTGAGACCGGCTTTTTGGGATTCGCTCCACCTCACGGTATCGCAGCCCATTGTACCGGCCATTGTAGCATGCGTGAAGCCCTGGACATAAGGGGCATGATGACTTGACGTCATCCCCACCTTCCTCCGAGTTGACCCCGGCAGTCTTCGATGAGTCCCCGGCATAACCCGCTGGCAACATCGAACGAGGGTTGCGCTCGTTGCGGGACTTAACCCAACATCTCACGACACGAGCTGACGACAGCCATGCACCACCTGTCACCGCCCCCGAAGGACCTCCCATCTCTGGAAGTTTTGCGGTGATGTCAAACCCAGGTAAGGTTCTTCGCGTTGCATCGAATTAATCCGCATGCTCCGCCGCTTGTGCGGGCCCCCGTCAATTCCTTTGAGTTTTAGCCTTGCGGCCGTACTCCCCAGGCGGGGCGCTTAATGCGTTAGCTGCGGCACAGAGAGCCGGAGAGGCCCCCCACACCTAGCGCCCAACGTTTACAGCGTGGACTACCAGGGTATCTAATCCTGTTCGCTCCCCACGCTTTCGCTCCTCAGCGTCAGTATCGGCCCAGAGACCCGCCTTCGCCACCGGTGTTCCTCCTGATATCTGCGCATTTCACCGCTACACCAGGAATTCCAGTCTCCCCTACCGAACTCTAGCCTGCCCGTATCGGCTGCAAGCCCGCAGTTGAGCCACGGGTTTTCACAGCCGACGCGACAAGCCGCCTACGAGCTCTTTACGCCCAATAAATCCGGACAACGCTCGCGCCCTACGTCTTACCGCGGCTGCTGGCACGTAGTTGGCCGGCGCTTCTTCTGCAGGTACCGTCACTTGCGCTTCGTCCCTGCTGAAAGAGGTTTACAACCCGAAGGCCGTCATCCCTCACGCGGCGTCGCTGCATCAGGCTTCCGCCCATTGTGCAATATTCCCCACTGCTGCCTCCCGTAGGAGTCTGGGCCGTGTCTCAGTCCCAGTGTGGCCGGTCGCCCTCTCAGGCCGGCTACCCGTCGTCGCCTTGGTAGGCCATCACCCCACCAACAAGCTGATAGGCCGCGAGCCCATCCCAGACCGAAAAACTTTCCACACACCACCATGCGATGAAGCGTGGATATTCGGTATTAGCCCCCGTTTCCGAGGGTTATCCCAAAGTCCAGGGCAGGTTACTCACGTGTTACTCACCCGTTCGCCGCTCGAGTACCCCGAAGGGCCTTTCCGCTCGACTTGCATGTGTTAAGCACGCCGCCAGCGTTCGTCCTGAGCCAGGATCAAACTCTCCAACAAAAACCTTTGTTAAAAAGTGTCCCGGCAACCATTATTAACGGATGCCAAAAACAATCACAATTGGCACTGGCTTATCAAACACCCTGTTGAGTTCTCAAAGAACAAACACACACCAAGAAGCTGGCTCGTTTCCGAGCCCGCGTCGTGGGGCTTTGTTTTACCGCTTTCGTGTCCGGCGCTTCCGCGCTGGGCACTTTTACTACGTTACCTGGTCCGTTTGGCGTTGTCAACCCGGTGTTTCCCGGTTTGTCATGCCTTGGGCAGGTTTCCCCGTTGCGGGCGCGCAGCAGTCAACCTGCCGAACGTCGCTCAAGGGATTTGGTAGGCCGGCCGCCGCGACTCTCGCCGCATGCGCGCCCGGTGCCCTACCGGCTCGCAAAGCTTACCCCGTCGGTTTCGCCTCACCAAATCGACCCGTTGTCCGGATCGTTCCGTGTTGCTCCCGCCGTGCAGAGAGAAAGATACGCAGCCCCCGAGTTGAAGGTCAAATCGGGGGCCTGCGTCCCGCGTCACAGACCCGAACGGGCGACTCAGGAGACCCGCTCGACGCCGGCGAACGTGCGCTTGCCGCGCCGCAACACCAGGAAACGCCCGTGTAGCAAGGCATCCGCGGGCACGGTGGCCTCCACATCGGATACCCGCTCGTTGTTCACGTATGCACCACCCTCGGTGATCGCCCGCCGCGCCTCGTTGAGGCTGCCCACCAGCCCGGAGTCCCGGAAGAGCGCGGCCACGGTCGGGAGCTCACCCCTGACCTCCACCAACCCGGCCTCGGCCAGCGCCGCCCGCAGCGTCCCGGCGCCGAGGTCGCCCAGCGACCCACGCCCGAACAACGCCTGGCTCGCCGCCTGCACCTGGGCGGTCTCCTCCGCTCCGTGCACGAGCGTGGTCAGCTCCGCCGCCAGGGCCCGCTGACCCTCCCGGGCACCAGGTCGCTCCGCCGTCGCTCGTTCGAGCTCCTCGAGCTCGGCGTGCGAGCGGAAGCTGAAGTAGCGCAGGTAGGCGTTCACGTCGCGGTCGTCGGTGTTGAGCCAGAACTGGTAGAAGGCGTAGGGGCTGGTCAACTGCGGGTCGAGCCAGACGGAAGCACCCTCGGTCTTGCCGAACTTGGTGCCGTCGGCCTTGGTGACCAGCGGCGTCACGAACGCGTGCACCGGCCCACCACCCCGCCGGCGGATGTAGTCGACGCCGGCGGTGATGTTGCCCCACTGGTCGGAGCCGCCGAACTGGAGCGTGCACCCGTGCCGCTGGTGCAGCTCGAAGTAGTCGTGCGACTGGAGGAGCTGGTAGGCGAACTCGGTGAAGCTGATGCCGGTCTCCAGCCGGGCCCGGACCACCTCGCGAGCCAGCATCTTGTTGACCGGGAAATGCTTGCCCACCTCGCGCAGGAAGCTGACCGCCGACATCGGGCCGGTCCAGTCGAGGTTGTTGACCAACGTCGCGGCACTGTCACCGTCGTAGGTGACGAACGGCCGCACCTGCTCGCGGATCTTGTCGACCCAGCCGGCCACCACCTCGGGTGGGTTGAGCGTGCGCTCGCTGCTCTCCCGGGGGTCACCGATCTGCCCGGTAGCCCCACCGACCAGCAGCAGCGGCCGGTGCCCGGCGAGCTGCAACCGGCGGGCGGTGAGCACCTGCATCAGGTGGCCGAGATGCAGGCTCGGCGCCGTCGGGTCGAAGCCGACATAGAACGTCACCTGCCCCGAGTCCAGATGCTTACGCAGCTCGTCGAGGTCGGTGGAGTCCTGGAGGAGGCCCCGCCACAGCAGGTCGTCGATGAATTCGCTCACGCCTGGATTGTCTCCCACCCCCCGGGGGCGGCCGCACCCGGTTTACTGCACCGAGAGCACGTCGACCACGAACCGCAGCGCCCCCGCGGGGTAGCCGGCCGGCGGGTTGTCGCCGTAGGCCATCGCGGCCGGGATGTCGAGCTGGAGCCGGCTGCCGACCTTGGCGCCGACCAGCCCCTTGTCCCAGCCCTCGATCACGGTGCCGGAGCCGAGCTGCACCGGGAACGGCTGGCCCGTCTTCCAGGAGGCGTCGAACTCTTCGCCGGTCTTGTAGGTCACGCCCACATAGTTGACCGTCACGGTCTGCCCGCTCTTCGCGGCCGGCCCCTTGCCCTCGATCAACGGGGTCACCTTGAGCGCCGTCACGTCGCCCTCCCCCGACTTCACGACCGGTTTGGTCTTGAGCGCCGGGTCGACATCGGCCGGAATCCCGTTGGCCGGCGGCGCGGCAGCCGAGGCGCTGGGCGCGGCACCGGCCGACGACTGCGTCGAGGTGTCGTTGCCGCCACCCTTGGTGAACAGCACGATCGCCAGGACGATGGCCACCACGGCCAGGCCCGCGAGCACAACGGCGAGCTGCTGACGGCGCCGCTTGGCCTTGGCCGCCCGCTCGGCGGCAGCCTTGCGGGCCGCCTTGACGGCGGCCTTCCGGTCGTTCTTGGTGTCGACCATCCGGTTGCTCACGGTTGTCTCGCCCTCACAGCTAGTGTCCGGCCGGCCCGGACCGCTCCGGACACGGTACCGGCGTCAGCTGAGCATCGGCAGGGTCAAACCAACCCAAGTCCGATTGAGAATCCAACCGGCCTCACCTGTCACACCACCCCCAAGGCCAGGGGCGGGTCCCGTTGTCGGGCGTAGCCCAAAGGTCAGGATGTTCGGGCGGTGACAAGGTGGAGCGCCCAACTGGACGAACGACCTTGTCACCGCCCGAACATCCTGATGCCCTTGCGAAGACCGACAACGGGACCCGCCCCGGACCTCCGGCTGGGTCCCCGCAGCTCGGCCGGGGTCCGGGGCAGCGCCCCGGAGACCCAGTCAGCTAGCCGGGAGGTGCTGGGGCACGCCGGTGGCTACCCAACCGCGCAATGACCAGCGCCGGGCCAGCACAACCGCTCCGCCCAGAGCGGCCAAGACCAGGCCGCACTCGATCACGACCACCGGCAGTGCGTTGCTGTAGTTGACCAGGGCCGCGAACCCCATCGTCACCGGCGTCACGACAAGGCCGGCCAGCGGCACCAACAGCGCCATCCCGAGAACGGTGTGCCCCATCGATGGCAGGTCCCGCAGCCGGAACCACACCGTGAGCAGCGACGACGCCACCACGAGGGCGGCCAGCACGGTATAGGCGAGAAGCACCTCACCGGTCCCCGGTTGTTGCGTCTCCAACCGGGCCGGCACCGGGATGTGCGCGAAGATCACCGCGTAGCCGACCAGGATGCCGGGCAGCGCACCCACGAGCGCCGTCAGCAGGAGGCGGCGGAACTCACAAGGAATCCGCGGCGCCTCGGCGGCCAACCGGCGGGCGAACCCGCGCACATCGGGCCCGATCAGCTCCGCTGGCCCGACCCCCTCGGTTGCGGCCGCCGTCAGGTCGTCGCGCAGGTCGCGACTGAGCTTGGCCAGGTCGGCCGGATGCACATGCAGGCGGCGCCATTCCCGCTCCGCGGCGGACATCGCCTGGTCGATTGTCCATAGTGGGGTCTCACTCATGGCCGCCTCCGGCGGTGTCGGCGAGGGTCGCGTTGACGGTGTTGACGAACCGGTGCCATTGGCCCTCCCAGGCGGCCAGCCGCTGGTGGCCGGCCGCGGTGACGGCGTAGACCTTGCGGCGCGGCCCGCTCGGGCTCTCCTGGACCTCGTCGACGACCAGGCCCAGCCGGCGCATGCGGGTCAGCAGCGGATAGACCGTGCCGTAGCCGCCCGCGTCGAGACCCGCCTCGTCGAGCCGCCGCACCAGCTCATAGCCGTGTGCCGGCTCCTTGGCCAGCAGCGCGAGCATGCACATGTCGAGAGCCCCGCGCAGCAGTTGGGTTTGCCGCTCGGGGCCCTCGACTGGTGTCATGCGACACATAGTAGTGAGCACTATTAGGTGTCGTCAAATAGCCTTCCGCCGGTGGCCCGGCAGGAGCAGCGCGGACAGCGCGGCCGCCGCGACCACCGCGGCACCGACGAGGACCGCGGGGACCACGCCGTCCACGTACGACTGCGGGTTGGCGTAGCTGCCCTGGCTGGCGAAGACCGATGCCAGCGCGGCGACGCCGACCGCCACGCCGAACTCGCGGACCGTGTTGACCGTGCCGGACGCGACGCCCTGCGACGCCGGGTCGACGCTGTTCAGCGCGACCGTGCTCATCGGCGCGAAGGTCAGGCCCATGCCGATCCCGGCGAGGACGAAGGCCGGCACCAGCGAGCCGAAACCGACGCCGACCGTGGTCTCCAGCGCGACCCAGAGCAGGCCCAGGGCCAGCAGTGCCTGGCCGAGCACGATCAGCACCCGGCTGCCGACCCGGCCGACCAGCAGACCGGCGATCGGCGCGACCACCATCGGCGCCGCCGTCCAGGGCAGCGTGCGGATGCCCGAGCCGAACGGGCCGTAGCCCTGCACCACCTGGAAGAACTGGGCCAGCAGGAAGACCGATCCGAAGACGCCCGCGCTGAACAGGAACGCCATGATGTTGACCGAGGTGAAGGCCCGCGAGCGGAACAGGCGCAGCGGCAGCATCGGCGCGGGTGCCTTGCGCTCCCAGCCGATGAACGCCGCGAGCAGCGCGCCGCCGGCGATCAGCGTGCCGAGCACCGACAGTGACGTCCAGCCGTCGTCCTGACCGTGCACGACGCCCCAGATCAGGCCGAGCATGCCGAGCGAGACCAGCACCAGGCCGATCGGGTCGAGCTTGCGGGCGCCGCCGTGCGACTCATTGAGGACCAGGCGGACCAGCACGATCGCGACCACGCCGATCGGCACGTTGAGCCAGAAGATCCAGGTCCAGTGCAGGCCCTGGGCGACCGCGCCGCCGACGACCGGGCCGACCGCCACGCCGAGACCGCTGATCCCGCCCCAGATGCCGATCGCCGCGTTGCGCATCTTCTCGGGGACGGCCGCCGCCAGCAGCGTCAGCGACAGTGGCATGACCGCGGCGCCGCCGATGCCCTGCACCGCGCGGGCGGCGGTCAGCATCCACGGTTCGGTGGCCAGCGCGCAGGCGGCCGAGGCGAGCGTGAACAGCGCGATGCCGGCGACGAACAGCCGGCGCCGGCCGATCCGGTCGCCGACCGCGGCGGCGGTGAGCAGCAGCGCCGCGAACGGCAGCGTGTAGGCGTTGACGAACCACGACAGGTCGGTGAGCGATGCGCCGAGTTCGGTCTTGATCACCGGCAGCGCCGTGGTCACGACCAGGTTGTCCAGCGTGACCATGAACATCGGCACCCCGACCGCGAGCAGCACGGCGGCCAGGGAACGGGTCCGCGCGCTGGACGGCGCGGCGGCCACAGGTGGTGTGGCGGTGGTGGTCATGACGACGGGTCCCCCTTGTTGTTATCCACTGATAACTTGGAGAGTAGTAATCGACTGATAACATGTCAACGACAAACCCGAGGAGGACACGTGACCCGCACCCGGCTCACCGCCGCCGAGCGCAGCGTGCAGCTCATCGACGCGGCGATCATCGCGTTCGCCAAGGGCGGGTACGCCGGCACGAGCACCGACGACATCGCGCGACTGGCCGAGGTATCGCAGCCCTACGTGATCCGGCTCTTCGGCTCGAAGAAGGCGCTGTTCATCACGGTGATCGAGCACGTCAGCGGCCGGATCCAGGAGGCCTTCCGGGAAGCGGCGCCGGCCAGCGGTGCACAGCTCGCCGACCTGGCCAACGGCTTCGACAAGCTACTGGCCGAGCGTTACCTGCTGCCCGTGCTGCTGCACGGCTTCGCGGCGGCCAACGCCGACGAGGAGATCGGCCGCACGGCGCGCGGCTGCTACGGCAACATCTACACGCTCGTGCGGGGGCTGACCGGTGTGACCGACGGCGAGGCCCGCGACTTCATGTCGACCGGCATGCTGCTCACCGTGCTGGCGTCGATGAAGGTGATCGGTCCCGACCCGGTCGCCCAGGACCCGTGGATGACCGAGATGATCGGCAGCTTCGAGCACGAGAACCGCTACAAGAACTGACCGCCCGCCAGTGACGACGGGCGGCCAGCAGGAAAAACCGGGATCAGCGCACCGGCCTCGGCAGCCCCATCGGGCTCTCGTTCCACAGCCGGTCGAGCGCGGTCACCACGTAGGTGTAGCGCTGCCCGGCCCGCGCTGACGTATCCACATAGGACTGCGCCCGGGCGGTGCCGATCAGGTGGGTCGCGTCGGCCAGGTCGCAGGCGTTCGGGACGCGGGTGCCGTCGAAGCGGTAGACCGCGTACGACGTCGCCTTGCCGAATGGCCCCACCCCGTCGACCGGTTGGTGCCAGCGCAGGGTGACCGCCCCCGCCCCGTCGCGGGTCGCCGACGTGACCACCGGGAACATCAGCGGTTTGTGTGGCAGGTGGGTCATGGTGGGCACCAGCGCCGGGTGCGCGTAGTGCTCGGCCGCGTAGATGTCGGTGGCGCCCAGCTTGTTGTCGCGCACCTGCACCGCGCTGAAGTGCACGTGGCCCGACACGTTGTAGTCCTGCGCGAACGCCAGGTGGTCGGTCATCTCCCGCGGGTCGTTCCAGTTGGTGTCGGCGTTGGCCGCGATCTTGTAGTCGGCCTCGCCGATGTAGAGCTGCACGTCGGTGCCGGCGACCACGTCGGACCACCACGGGATCAGCTTGGCGTAGTCGGCCACCGTGAACCCGATGCTCCAGTAGATCTGCGGCACGATGTAGTCGATCCACCCCTCCTTGACCCACTTGCGGGTGTCGGCGGAGATGATGTCGTAGGACTGCGAGCCGGCCGTGTCGGAGCCGAGCGGGTCGGCGGTCTTGTTGCGCCAGATGCCGAACGGGCTGATGCCGAACTTCACCCAGGGCTTGACCCGCTTCACCGCGGCGCCGAACTCCTGGACCAGCAGGTTGATGTTGTCGCGCCGCCAGTCGGCCTTGTTGGTGAAGCCCCGGTTGTAGGCGGCGAACGTCGCGTCGTCGGCGAAGTCCTGGTTGGCCGCCGGGTAGGGGTAGAAGTAGTCGTCGAAGTGCACCCCGTCGACGTCGTAGCGGGCCACCGCGTCGAGCATCGCGGTCTGCACGAACGCGCGTACCTCGGGAATGCCGGGGTTGTAGTAGAGCCGGGCGCCGGCGGCGTTGACCGGGTAGGCCTGCACCCAGTCGGGGTGCTGCCGCACCGGGTGGTTGGGCGCCAGCTTGTTGATGTCGACGCCGGCACCGTCGGGCATCGAGACCCGGTAGGGGTTCATCCAGGCGTGGAACTCGAGGTTGCGCTTGTGCGCCTCGCCGATCAGGAAGGCCAGCGGGTCCCAGCCCGGGTCCTGGCCGCGCACCCCGGTGAGAAACTCCGACCAGGGCTCGTGCGGCGAGGGCCAGAACGCGTCGGCGGTCGGCCGGACCTGCACGACCACCGCGGTGTGGTGCAGCCGCTGTGCCAGGTCGAGCCAGCCGAGATATTCGGCCTTCTGCGCGGCGATCCGGTCGGGCGCGGTCTGCGACGCCTTGGTCGGCCAGTCGATGTTGACGACCGACGAGATCCACATCGCCCGGAACTCCCGCTTGGGCGCGGCCGGGTTGGTGACACAGGCGGCGGTCGAGCCGGTGGTGGGCGCGGCGGAAGCCGGCGCGGGCGCGAGTGCGAGCAACGAGACGGACAGCACGGCAGCGCTCAACGCCGCGCCGATGGGGCGTTTCATACGTGCGTACCTCCATTGGAGATTTTCGCCGTCAGTGACAAACCACTGAAGGAAATCTTCACGGGAAGCGCACCCGAAAGCAAGACCTACTTGAATGCGTGTCTCGGTGACTCGGACCTTGACCCCGCCCGCTGGCAGGGGGCACAGCCTGCGGCCGGCGTGTCGCGGCGCGGACGGGGTGGGCCTGTTCGGGCGTACATGTTCTTTCACGGGATGGCAACAGTTCCCACGGTTGGTGCGGCATGATCGGAACGCATTCGCGCAGCTCCGGACTGCGCCCACCCGCCACCCAGGTCATTGAGCGGCGGCGGGCGGCGCACGTCATCAGGAAAGGGCCACGTCGCTGTAGTAGTAGATGCGCCTGGCCGCGGAGGTCGGGTTCACCGACGTGGAGAGCTACGAGAAGTGGGGTGCCCGAGCAGGGGTTCGCCACACGGCCCTGGTCAGGCTGTCCCGTTGAACTCGCGGCAGACGACGCGGCGATCCGGACGAGAGCCAGCGATATGTCGCTCACTTCGATCGCTCGGACGAAGCCAGGCAGCGCGTCCTGAGCCCGTCGAGCTTCGGTTCGCCGCGCGACCTCCGCTCATGCCGATGACCGCATCCGGCTGCACACCGTCGCCGTCATCTGATTTCAGCCCGGAAAGGCGAGGGATTGTGTCCGTCTGCATTGGAGATGCACGACAGGCTCGAACCCCGGCGGTCCTGACGGGCTCGAACCCGGGTGGGGTTACGGGGACGCGCACCTCGCCCGTCGCGTGCTGGAACCCGGCTGGCGCCTCGGCCAAGCCCGCCTGGAGGTCAACGACCTCGCGGGATCGAGATGGTCACACTCGACTCCGACGTCGCCGACTGCGTCAGCAGCTGGCTGAACCACAGCGCCGACTCGATGATCGGTGGTGGGATGTTCTTGCGGCACGTGAACAGGACCTCGCTCGGGTGATACCGCGTTTGGCCGGCTACGAGTCGAGCTATTACCAACGGCTGTTGGACAGCGCCCACACTGACCACTGAAAACTCACGAACGCGGTGAACGCGAAGACGGCGACCTGGGAGGCGCTGTGGCCCCGGCGCTGTCGCAAGAGGCGCGGATCGAGATGGGCGCGGAGCGGGCACGCGCCAATACTGGTACCGCGCATATGGTCCCCCAGAGAGTGAGAGGCCAGCGCTAGTCCGATCCACGTCAGGGTAGTCGGCCCACACCTGGATCTGTTAGGACCAGTGTTTGCACCACGGGCGCCGCCCGGCATGTCCACCACGTCGTGTTGACTTTGCACGATCTCGATCGGGCGCAGGTGGACACTGCACCCGATGGCCGACTCCGAATATCGGATGGCCGTCCCGGGGACGCGCCCGTATCGTGCCGGGATGATCGACGAGTCGGTTTACCCGTATGACCACGTCGAGTCGCTGGTGGAGCAGGGACGGCCGGACGACGCGATCGCGTTTCTGGAAGACCGTGTTCGCGGGGGCCACTGGGAGGATCTCGACCGCCTGTCCGACCTGCTGGTCGAGCATGGACGCGCCGATGACGCGGAGGCGGTGTGGCAGACCGCCATCGACTCCGGTGTGGCCCACGCCCACCATGGCCTCGCCTACATGCTGGCCCGCTGGGGCCGGTTTGACGAGGCGGTCGCAGTAGGGCGGGTGGCTCTGGCGGCGGGCGAGCCGCGGGCCAGGGTCGATCTCGCCATCCTGCTCTGCAAGGCGGAGCGGATCGAGGAGTCCATTGTCGAGTATCGCGCGGCGGTGGCGGAGGGCGACGTCGCGGCGGGCGCGGCACTAGCGAAGATGTACGCCCGCAACGACCAGTTCGAGGAAGCGGTCCAGGCCTACCGGGCGGCGATCGGCGCCGAAGGTGTCGCGCGCTGGCCGCTGGGTGCGATCTTCGAGAAGTTCGGCCACGTCGACGAGGCGGTGGCCGCGTACCGGGCTGCCGTCGAGGCCGGCGAGAACCACGTTCGCGACCGGCTGACGCGCCTGCTGGCGGCGCACGGCAGGCTGGCGGAGGCGACTGTGGTCGTCCAGGCCCAGGTGGCAGAGGCGGGCCACAACCCGTCCTACCAGCAGCTCGGGTGGTTACTGACCGAACAGCGGCGGTTCGCCGAGCTCAAGGCCGCCGCGGTCGCGCTCAAGGAGACGAACCCGATCGCGAGGGCGTACCTCATCAAGGGCGCACACCAGTCCGCGAACCTCCACGACGAGTCCGAGGAGGGCAGCGCACGAGTGGTGCGTCAGCTTCCGGGCCGCTGGGACAAGGCGGCTACCTAGTGCGTTCGCAGCGGCCGGCGACCACGTCCGTGGTCGCGCCGCCAGCGAGCGGATCTGCCGATGAGCGGGCTTCTACCGGGCCGGGCGTTCGTAGAGGAACTCCGTGCCGTCCTCGTCGTCCCACTGCTCGCCCACATGGACGAAGCCGAATCCGGCAATGGTCGCCAGCGAGGCATGGTTCTCGGGGCTGATGCTGGCCCGCACCGTGACAGCCGAGCGCTCGGCGGCGGCCCAGCGCAGCAATTCGGGCACCATTGACCTGGCGTAGCCACGCCTGCGGTAATCCGGATCGGTGCCGTATCCGATCTCCACCATGCCATCGCCGTCGGGCGGACCGTGGAAACCGTACGGGGCGGGGAGACACCCCCCGCTCCGCCGCGCCACGCCCGACTGTCGCCGGCGGCCTTACCTCTTAAATGCGGGTCTTGGGTACGTGCCGGCGGTAGGCGCTGACCGTCGGGTCGCCGGCGATCCAGAAGCGCCACTCGAGGTCGTGCGCGCCGGTCACGCCGACCCGCGGCCCGGCCGCGATCGCGGTGGCCGGCACCGCCGACGGTCCCCAGGCCAGCCGCACCGGGCTGGCCCGGTCGAACAGGTCCAGCCCATAAGCCGAGCGGTCGATGCCCAACGCCGAGCAGAGCCGCGCCGGACCGCGGGCCAGGTCGACGTCGCGCTTCACGGTGAGCCGGCGGGCCCGGGCGGCGTCCACACCGGACACCACCTCGCCGGCCCGCAGCAGGACCGCCGAGGCCACCCCGGGCGTGCCGGTGACCACGTTCATGCACCAGTGCATGCCATAGGTGAAATAGACGTAGGAGAACCCGGCCGGACCGAACATGATGGCGTTGCGGGTGGTCCGGCCGCGGTGGGCGTGCGAGGCCGGGTCCTCACCCGTCCCCGCGTAGGCCTCCACCTCGGTCAGCCGGACCGTCACCCCGCCCGCCGACAGCGTGCAGCCGAGCAGCGACCGGGCGGCGTCTTCGACGTCGCCTGCCAGCACCGACCTCAGCGCGGGACGACGCGCTGCGCGGCCCACTCCCGCCAACCTTCCAGCTTGTCCTGCACCGACGCCAGCTGGTCGGCGACCGGGCCCGGGCCCGTCGAGCCCGGTGTGGTGCGCGACGCGAGCGCCGACTCGACCGACAGGACCGTGCCCACCTCGGGGGTCAGCAGCGGGCTGACCTGGCGCAGGTCGTCGTCGGAGAGTTCGTCGAGCGCGCAGTCGCGGGTCACGCAGAGCGAGACCAGCTTGCCGGTCACCTCGTGCGCGTCGCGGAACGGAACGCCGCGCCGGACCAGCCAGTCGGCCACCTCGGTGGCCAGCGTGAAGCCGACCGGTGCGGCGGCCGCCAGGCGGTCGACCCGGACGGTCATCGTGGCGATCATCCCGGCCAGCGCCGGCAGCAGCAGTTCGAGCGTGTCGACCGCGTCGAAGACCGGTTCCTTGTCTTCCTGCATGTCGCGGTCGTAGGTCAGCGGCAGGCCCTTGAGCATCGTCAGCACCGTGACGAGGCCGCCGATCAGCCGGCCGGACTTGCCGCGGGCCAACTCCGCGATGTCGGCGTTCTTCTTCTGCGGCATGATCGACGAGCCGGTCGCGAACGCGTCGTCGAGCTCGACCCAGCCGAACTCCTGCGAGGTCCAGAGCACCACCTCCTCGCCGAGCCGGGACAGGTGCACCCCGGCCAGCGCGGTGATGAAGAGGAACTCGGCCACGAAGTCGCGGTCGGCGACGGCGTCCATCGAGTTGGCCGCCGACGTGGTGAAGCCCAGCTCCTTGGCGACCACCACCGGGTCGAGCGGCAGCGACGAGCCCGCCAGCGCGCCGGCGCCGAGCGGGGAGATCGCGGTGCGCTTGTCCCAGTCGCGGAGCCGGTCGAGGTCGCGCAGCAGTGGCTGCACGTGCGCCAGCAGCCAGTGGCCGAAGGTGACCGGCTGGGCGTGCTGGAGGTGGGTCATGCCCGGCGCCGGGGTCTCGACGTGCTGCGCGGCCTGCTCGACCAGCACCGACGCCAGCTCCACGAGCCGCGAAGCCACCCCGCGGGCATGATCGCGCAGATACAGCCGCAGGTCGGTGGCGACCTGGTCGTTGCGCGAGCGGCCGGCGCGCAGCTTGCCGCCGAGCGAGCCGAGCCGCTCCAGCAGCCCGCGTTCGAGCGCGGTGTGCACGTCTTCGTCGTCGACCGTCGGCCGGAACGACCCGGAGGCGCAGGCCGCCTCCAGGTCGTCGAGCGCGGCCAGCGTCTGGCCCAGCTCCTCGGCGTCGAGCAACCCGGCGTGCGCGAGCACCCGGGCGTGTGCCCGGGACCCGGCCAGGTCGTAGGGCGCGAGGCGCCAGTCGAACTGGACGCTCACCGACAGGCGGGCCAGCGCTTCCGCGGGGCCGCCGGCGAACCGGCCGCCCCACAGGCTCGTGCGCGAAACAGGCTGATCAGTCACGGACACCATTCTGTCGGTCACGCCGACGGGCCACCGAACCGGGCATCCCGGGCGGCCGCCATCCGCGACGGCAGGCCCCAGAGCTGCACGAAGCCCTTGGCCAGCGACTGGTCGAACGTGTCGCCGGTGTCGTAGGTGGCCATGCCGAAGTCGTAGAGCGACGTCTCCGAGCGCCGGCCGGTGACGACCGCACGACCGCCGTGCAGGGTCAGCCGCACCTCGCCGGTGACGTACTTCTGACTCTCGTCGATGAAAGCGTCCAGCGAGTGCTTCAGCGGCGAGAACCACAGGCCGTCGTAGGCCAGCTCGGCCCAGCGCTGGTCGACGCTCTTCTTGAACCGGGCCACGTCGCGCTCGACGGTGACGGCCTCCAGCTCCTGGTGCGCGGTGATCAGGGCGATCGCGCCGGGTGCCTCGTACACCTCGCGGCTCTTGATCCCGACCAGCCGGTCCTCGACCATGTCGAGCCGGCCCACGCCCTGGGCACCGGCCCGCCGGTTGAGCTCGGCGACGGCCTGGAACGGGGTCACGGTCTCGCCGTCGATCGCGACGGGTACGCCGGCGTCGAAGGTGATCACGACCTCGTCGGCGTCGCGCGGCTCGGCCGGGTTGGCGGTGTAGGAGTAGACGTCTTCGATCGGGGCGTTCCAGATGTCCTCCAGGAAGCCCGTCTCGACGGCGCGACCCCAAAGATTCTGGTCAATGGAGTACGGGGATTTCGCCGACACGTCGATCGGCAGGCCCTTCTCCTCCGCGTACGCGATCGCCTTGTCCCGGGTCCAGGCGAAGTCGCGGGCCGGTGCGACCACCTTGAGCTCGGGCGCGAGCGCGCCCAGGCCGACCTCGAAGCGGACCTGGTCGTTGCCCTTGCCGGTGCAGCCGTGCGACACGATCGTGCCGCCGTGCTTGCGTGCCGCGGCGACCAGGTGCTTGACGATCAGCGGCCGGGACAGCGCCGAGACCAGCGGGTAGCGGTCCATGTAGAGCGCGTTGGCGCGGATGGCGGGCAGGCAGTAGTCGGCCGCGAACTCGTCGCGCGCGTCCACCACCTCGGACTCGACCGCACCGCAGTCGATCGCCCGCTGGCGGATCACGCCCATGTCCTCGCCGCCCTGGCCGACGTCGACCGCCACGGCGATCACCTCGGCGCCGGTCTTCTCGGCGAGGTATGGAATGGCGACGGAGGTGTCGAGGCCTCCGGAATATGCGAGGACGACGCGCTCGGTCATCAGGTGGTGCTCCCTTCGAGTGGTTCTCCGGCCCAGCCGGAAAGTTTGTCGGCCAGGGCGGCTCCGCCCATGGCGTCACGAGAAACGACGAGGATCGTGTCGTCGCCGGCGATGGTGCCGACGACCTCGGGAAGCCCGGTGCGGTCCAGCGCGCTGGCCAGGAACTGCGCCGCACCGGGCGGGGTTCGCAGCACGGCGATGTTGCCGCTCGCGTCGACCCCGGTCAGCAGTTCGCGGAGCAGGCGGATCAGCCGGGCCGAGGCGGCCTCGGCGTCGCGCAGCGGGCGTACGCCGTCTTCCGGGATCACGTAGGCGGCCGGGCCGTCGGCGCCGCGCACCTTGACCGCGCGCAGTTCCTCGAGGTCACGCGACAGCGTCGCCTGGGTGACCACCAGGCCGTCGCCGGCCAGCAGCTCGGCCAGCTCGGTCTGCGAGCGGATCGCCTTGGCCCGGATCAGCTCGACGATCCGGGCGTGCCGCGCCGCGCGGGTGATCGGCGAGGTCATGCGGACTCACCCAGCAGGAACGCGAGCAGCGCTTTCTGCGCGTGCAGGCGGTTCTCGGCCTGGTCGAGCACCGCGCTCTGGACACCGTCGAGCACGTCGTCGGTGATCTCGTGGCCGCGGTGGGCCGGCAGGCAGTGCAGCACGACCGCGTGCGAGGCGGCCTCGGCGACCAGGTCGGCGTCGATCCGGTAGGGCAGGAACGGCGCCATCCGGTCGTAGCCGTCGTCTTCCTGGCCCATCGAGGTCCAGGTGTCGGTGGCCACGACGTCGGCGCCCTGGACGGCGACGTAGGGGTCGGTCATCGTGCGCACCGAGCCGCCGGTGCCCGCGGCGATCTCGGTGGCCCGTTCGAGCACCGCCGGGTTGGGCAGGTGCGCGTCGGGGCCAGCCACCCGCACGTGCATCCCGGCCGTGGCGCCGGCCAGCAGGTAGGAGTGCGACATGTTGTTGCCGGTGTCGCCGAGGTAGGCCAGCACCCGCCCCTGCGTGCCGCCGCACCGCTCGCGCACGGTCAGCAGGTCGGCCAGCAACTGGCACGGGTGGAAGCCGTCGGTGAGCGCGTTGACCACCGGCACGGTGGAGCCGGAGGCGAGCTCGGCGAGGTGGCTGTCGGCGAACGTACGCACGACGATCGCCGACACGTAGCGGGACAGCACCCGGCCGGTGTCCGCGGCGGTCTCACCGCGGCCGGCGTGCGTGCCGCCGCTGTCTATCACGATCGGGTTGCCGCCGAGCTCGGCGATGCCGGCCGCGAACGAGACCCGGGTGCGCAGGCTCTGCTTGTCGAACAGCACCGCCACCGACTGCGGTCCCTCGAGCGTGCGGAACTTGAACCGGTCGGCCTTCATCGCCGCGGCCAGGTCGAGCACCGCCGACTGCTCGGCCGGGCTCAGGTCGTCGTCGCGGAGGAAGTGGCGAGTCATGCGATTACCTCGGAAAGGGCCGCGACGAACGCGTCGGCCTGGTCGGCGGTCAGGATCAGGGGTGGTGCCAGCCGGATCGCGTTGGGCTGCACCGGGTTGACCAGGAAACCGGCCTCGCGCAGCCGGCCGGCCAGCTCACCGGACACCGGCTCCGTGAGCACGATGCCGAGCAGCAGGCCGGCGCCGCGGACCTCGCCGACCAGCGGGTGGTCGAGCGCCTCGATGCCGCGCCGGAGCCGCTCGCCGACCCGCTTGACCGAGTCGAGCAGGCCCTCGTTGGCGATCGTGCCGATCACCGCGAGGGCGGCGGCGCAGCTCACCGGGTTTCCGCCGAACGTGGTGCCGTGCTGGCCCGGCGCGAGCAGGTCGCCGGCCGCGCCGAACGCGACGCAGGCGCCCAGCGGCAGCCCGCCGCCGAGGCCCTTGGCCAGGGTGATCACGTCGGGCTCGACGCCGTCGGCCTGGTGTGCGAACCAGTGGCCGGTGCGGCCGATCCCGGTCTGCACCTCGTCGAGCACCAGCAGCGCGCCGTGCTTCGTGGTGATCTCGCGGGCCGCGGCCAGGTAGCCGGGCGGCCGGACGACCACGCCGTTCTCGCCCTGGATCGGCTCGAGGATGACCATCGCGGTCTCGGTGGTGACGGCGGCGGCCAGCGCCGCGGCGTCGCCGTAGGGCACGTGGGTGACCTCGCCGGGCAGGGGCCGGAACGGGTCGACCTTGGCCGGCTGCCCGGTCAGCGCCAGCGCGCCCATCGTGCGCCCGTGGAAACCGCCCTCGGTGGCGACCACGTGGGTGCGGCCGGTCAGCCGGGAGAGCTTGAAGGCGGCCTCGTTGGCCTCGGCGCCCGAGTTGCAGAAGAACACCCGGCCCGGGCGGCCGGCCAGCGCCAACAGCAGCTCGGCGAGGGCGACCGGCGGCTCGGCGACGAAGAGGTTGGAGACGTGGCCGAGGGTGGCCACCTGGCGGCTGACCGCTTCGACCACCGCGGGGTGGGCGTGGCCGAGCGCGTTGACGGCGATCCCGCCGAGCATGTCGACATAGGATCGGCCGGCCTCGTCGGTGACGACGGCGCCGGTGCCGCGGACCAATGCCAGCGGCGGCGTGCCGTAGTTGTCCATCATGGACCGCTGCCAGCGGTCGACCAGGGTCATGCGTTCACCACCATGGTTCCGAAACCTTCCGACGTGAACACTTCGAGCAATGTGGAGTGTGCGACCCGGCCGTCGACCACGTGTGCGGCCGGCACCCCGCCGCGGACCGCGCGCAGGCAGGCCTCCATCTTCGGCACCATGCCCGCCGCCAGGCTCGGCAGCAGCACTTCCAGGTCGGCCGTGCTGATCTGGGAGACCAGGCTGGCGGTGTCGGGCCAGTCGGCGTAGAGGCCGGGCACGTCGGTCAGCACGACCAGCTTGCGCGCCTCCAGCGCGATGGCCAGGGCGGCCGCGGCGGTGTCGGCGTTGAGGTTGTGCAGCACGCCGTCGACGTCGGGCGCGACCGTGGAGATCACCGGGATCCGGCCGGCGGCGATCAGGTCGGTGACCGCCGAGGTGTTGACCGCGTCGACGTCGCCGACCTGGCCGACGTCGACCGGCTCGCCGTCGACGAACGCCGGGCGGCGGACCGCGGTGAACAGCCGGGCGTCCTCGCCGGAGAGCCCGACCGCGTAGGGGCCGTGCTCGTTGATCAGACCGACCAGTTGGCGGCCGACCTGGCCGACCAGCACCATCCGGACGACGTCCATCGCCTCCGGCGTGGTGACCCGCAGGCCGCCGCGGAACTCGGTGACGATGCCCAGCCGGGCCAGCATCGAGGAGATCTGCGGGCCGCCACCGTGCACGACGACCGGCTTGAGGCCGGCGTAGCGCAGGAACACCATGTCGGCGGCGAAGGCCCGCTGGAGCTCCGGGTCGACCATCGCGTTGCCGCCGTATTTGACGACGACGGTGGCACCGTGGAACCGGGCCAGCCACGGCAGCGCCTCGATCAGCGTCGCCGCCTTGACCTGCGCGTCGCTGAGGTCGCGGGAAAGGGAAGCTGTCATGTCGAGTAGGCCGAGTTCTCGTGCACGTACCCGTGTGACAGGTCGTTGGTCCAGATCGTGGCAGCGGCGGTGCCGGCGTGCAGCTCGACCTTGACCGTCACGTCGCGCCCGGTGAGGTCTACTTTAGAGCGGTCTTCGGCTGCGCCGCCGGCGCGGCAGACCCAGACCCCGTTGACGGCGACGTCGAGCTGGTCGGGCTCGAAGGCGGCGGCCGTGGTGCCCACCGCGGCCAGGATCCGGCCCCAGTTGGGGTCGTTGCCGAACAGCGCGGTCTTCACCAGGTTGTTGCGGGCGACCGAGCGACCGACCTCGACCGCGTCGTCGTCGGTGGCGGCCCCGGTGACCTCGATCGCCACCTTCTTGGTCGCGCCCTCGGCGTCGTCGACGAGCTGGTCGCACAGGTCGCGGCAGGCCGCTGTCACCGCCTCGGCCAGCTCCTCGGGCGTCGGCTCGATCCCGCTGGCCCCGCTGGCCAGCAGCAGCACGGTGTCGTTGGTGGACATGCAGCCGTCGGAGTCGACCCGGTCGAAGGTCAGCCTGGTGGCCTCCCGCAGCGCGGCGTCGAGCGTCTCGGTGCCGGCGACCGCGTCGGTGGTCAGCACGCAGAGCATCGTCGCCAGCCCGGGCGCGAGCATGCCGGCGCCCTTGGCCATCCCGCCGACCCGCCAGCCGCCGCCGTCGACCACAGTGGACTTGGGCCGGGTGTCGGTGGTCATGATGGCCCGTGCCGCCGCGGCGCCACCGTCGCGGGCCAGGCCCTTGACCGCCGCGCGTACGCCCGACAGCAGTTTGTCCATCGGCAGCCGCTCGCCGATCAGCCCGGTGGAGCAGACGGCGACCTCGCTGGCACCGATCAGCAGCCGCGGCGAGTGCTCGCTGACCAGCGCGGCGGTGTGTTCGGCGGTGGCGTGCGTGTCCTGGAAGCCGAGCGGCCCGGTGCAGGCGTTGGCGCCACCGGAGTTGAGCACCACCGCGCGCACCACTCCCCCACGCACGACCTGCTCGCTCCACAGCACCGGCGCCGCCTTGACCCGGTTGGCGGTGAAGACACCGGCGGCGGTCGCGTCGGGACCGTCGTTGACGACGACCGCGACGTCGAGGGCGCCGGCGGCCGACTTGAGACCCGCGGCCACACCGTGCGCGCGGAAACCCTTGGGCGCAGTGATCGTCATGGCATGACTCCGAAGGCGGACAGGCCGGTGGTCTCCGGCAGGCCGAGCATGAGGTTGGCGCACTGCACGGCCTGGCCGGCGGCGCCCTTGCCGAGGTTGTCGAGCGCGCTGACCACGATCACCCGGCCCGAGTCGCGATCGACGGTGGCTTGCAGGTGGCAGGCGTTGGAGCCGAGGGTGGCCGCGGTGCGCGGGAAGACCCCTGCGGGCAACACCTTGACGAAGGGCTCACCGGCGTACGCGGCCGCGAGCACCTCGGCGGCGTCGGCCGCACCGGTCGGCCGGGCGGTGACGGTGGCCAGGATGCCGCGCGGCATCGGCGCGAGCAGCGGGGTGAAGGACAGCGAGCGGGCGCCGCTGGCCTGCTTGATCTCCGGCACGTGCTGGTGCGTGCCGGTCTTGTAGGTGGACAGGTCGCCCATCACCTCGGTGGCCAGCAGGTGCGGCTTGGCCGCGCGGCCGGCGCCGCTGGTGCCCGAGGCGGCGACCACGACCACGTCGTCGGCCTCGACCGCTCCCGCGGCGATCAGCGGCGCGAGGGCGAGCGTGATGGTCGCGGCGTAGCAGCCGGTGTTGGCGACCCGGCCGGCCGCGGCGATGGCGGCGCGCTGGCCGGGCAGCTCGGGCAGCCCGTAGGTCCAGGTGCCGGCGTGCGGGCCGCCGTAGTAGCTGGCCCAGGCCGCCGGGTCGGTCAGCCGGAAGTCGGCGCCGAGGTCGACGATCCGCACCGACTCGGGCAGCTGGGCGGCCACGGCCGCCGACTCGCCGTGTGGCAGGGCCAGGAACACCAGGTCGGCGTCGGCCAGCACGGCGGGGTCGGTGGTGGTGAGCGTCAGGTCGAGGCCCGCGAGCTGCGGGTGGACGGCCGCGAGGGGTGCGCCGGCCTGGCTGTGCGCGGTGACGGCGACGAGGTCGAGCTCGGGGTGCCCGGCGATCAGGCGGACGAGCTCGCCGCCCGCGTATCCACTCGCCCCGGCCACCGCGACCCGGATGCCCATGTAAACCTCCGCATGTCTATGCGGAGAACGGTATCAGCACGCGCTCACCGATCGCAAGATCATGCAGTGCGGTGTATGGCCAATCACGCGTTAGGGCGACGCCGGCGGATCAACACGCCGGCGCCGATGCCGATCAGGACGGCGAGGGCGAAGCCGGACACCCAGGCACCGACGTTGTGCATCGGCATCCGGTAGGCCAGGCGCACCGTGTGGGCGCCCTGCGGCACGGCGACCGCCACCATCCCGTTGTCGGCCGGCACCAGCGCGGCCGGCGCCCCGTCGACGGTTGCCGCCCAGCCGTTCTGCAACGCGTCGGCGACGACCAGATAGCCGGCGCCCTGGGCGTCGACCCGAACCGCGATGTCGTCGGTGCCGTCGTCGGTCACGTCGACCGCGGCCGGCCGGCCCGCCGGCGGCACCGGCGGCGCGCTGTCGAGCACCACCTCGTCGGGCCGCAGGCTGGTGCCGGTCAGAGCGGACATCCGGGACCGCCCGTCGGATCCCACGTAGGCCTCGCTGGCCCAGCGGATCCGGGGCAGCGCGGTGGTGCGCTCCCAGACGACCGAGTTTCCGGCGTACGCGATCCGCAGCCCGTCGGCCGCGGCACCGACGACCGACACGGCCGGCCGGCCACCGAGGGCGGCGATCGTGACCGGCTCGTTGACGCTGACCACCGCGACGGTCGGGGTCCCGGCCGGGATGCCGTCGCCGGCGACCGCGACCCAGGTGGGCTGCCCGGTACGGATCTCCAACGCCAGCCGGCTGCCCTTGGCGAGTTCGTGGCCCCCGCGGTCACGCACGCTGACATCGATCCGCGCCGTCTTCGGCACCTCGGCCGGCAGGGTCACCCCGACGCCGCGGATCGGGCCCGCGACCGGCACCTCCACGGTCTGCGGCTGACCCGGCCGCAGCGCGATCGTCGACCCGTCGACGGCGGCGAGCCGCTCGGGGCCGAAGATCGTCGCCTGCGGTGGGGTGACGAAGTAACGCACCGACAGCCGGTCGAGGACCGGGCTGCTCACCATCTGCTGGGTGGCCGGCAGGCGCAGCAACGTGGTGCCGAACATCTCGCCCGGCAGCCCGGAGACGGTCTGCGCGAACCGCTTGTCGAAGAATGTCTCCCCGGTCAGCGAGCGCAGCCCGGCGGCGCTGTCGGCGCCCGGGTACATGCCGCCCTCGGCGGAGGCGAGCCGGTCGTGGCCGAGGTTGGCGGCCAGGTAGCGGTGCACGTCGGTCTGTGGATACCAGGTGTCGCGGTCGACCCGCGGCCAGTAGGCGTAGACCGTGAACAGCGCCTGGACCAGGACCAGCACCGGCACCGCAACGGCCGCCGCCGCGGTCAGCCGCCGCCGGGCGGCCGGTCGCCAGAGCAGCCGCAGGGCGAGCACGGTGACCGCGATGATGGCCAGCCCGGCCGCGCAGCGCACCGCGAACGCGACGATCCGCACGCCGCTGTCCGGTTGCGAGACCACCCGCCAACCGTCGACGAGGGTGAACACGAGCGTGACCACGCCCACCGCGCCGACGCCCACGGCCCAGCGGCGGTGCGGCGCGGGCAGCGCGACGGCCTTGGCCTTGCGCAGGGCGATCTCGAAGCCGACCGCGATCAACACGGCGACGAGGAAGCCGAGGATGCTGCGGGCCCGGCCGACGAAGTTGTCGGCGAACAGGATCGGCAGTTTCTGCATGACCGCCAGCGGCAGGCCGCCGACGTAGATCAGCGCACCCCAGGCCACCGCGGCGGCCACCGTGTAGGTCCAGACGCCACGGGGCAGGAACGACCGGGCGGCGGCGGGCAGCGCGACGGCCACGAAGAACAGCACCAGGCCCGCGGCGCCCACGTAGGACAGGGCCTCGACGGCGTTGTGCTGGAGCGCGAAGTGGTTGACCCGGCCGAGCGACCAGGGCGCCCACGACGTGACCAGCGCGGCCGGTTCGAGGTGGTCGGCGCCGGTCTGGCCGCGATAGCTGAGCTTGGCGTTCTCCATCGAGGCCACGAACGGCACGAGCTGGATCGCGGTGATCATGACGGCGCCGACCACCGCGCCGGCACCGGCGAGGATCGGCGCGACGGCCCGGCCCCGGGCCAGTGCCCGCACGACCAGATAGCCGCCGGCGGTCAGCACGGTGTAGCCGGTCACCGCCGGGAAGCCACCGAACAACATGCAGGCCAGCGCGACGGCGAGCAGGGCGCCGTCGCGGATCCGGCGTTCGGTGACCAGCCGCTCGGTGGCCCAGAACACCGCCGGGATGAACGCGGCGACCCGGGTCTGCGGCCAGTTGGTCCAGACGATCATGAACCCGCTGGTCACGAAGGCCAGCCCGCCGAGCAGGGCCGCGGCCTTGCCGAGCCGGAGCCGGCGCAGGAACAGGTAGCTGCCGCCGGCGGCGACCAGGATCTCCAGCAGCTTGACGAACGCCGGCGCCATCGACGCCGGCAGCAGGTAGTAGGGCAGCGTGAGCGGCGAGAGGACGGCGTAGTTGGGCACCGCGCCGAGCACGCCGCCGCCACCGACGTAGGGGTTCCACGCGGCCAGGTGGCCCGCCTTGAGCTGCTCGGCGAACAACGACGTGCCGGGCAGCACCGAGGCGACGATGTCGTTGGCGATGTAGCTCGTGACGCTCGGCTGCGACAGGCCGGCGCCGGCGTAGGGGCTGCTGGCCACCAGCAGGTCGGTGTTGGCGAAGGTGGTCAGGCCGAGCAGCGGGGTGCCGATGCCGACCAACGCGAAGAGCACGACCGCGGCCAGCGCGACCCGGTCGACGAGCCGGCCCAGCCGAGCGGCCGGTGGTGCACCGGCCTCGGCTGACTCGCGGACTTCCTCGGTTGACGTGGTCAACGCAGCCGGTCGCATGGAATGTGCACCTGCCCGTAAGGAGCCCCGCGTGGACCCGACAACAATATCGCCTCAAACGCGGAGGGATCGGCCCGGCACCCGCTCCGTCCGGCGTCGACCTGGGCCGACCAGCTCGGCGTCAATGGCGTACGCGTCTGGTGGTCGACCCGGTAGTTGGCGATCGAGGTCACCGCGAGCAACGCGCCGACGGCCGCCAGGGGTGCCCACCCGGCCAACCGGGCGCCCGCCCGCGGCTTCAGCAGCGCGACGACCGCGACGACGATCAGCATCGACGGCGCGACCAGGTAGCGGTTGGGCACCCGGCCCAACACGATCAGCTCGGCGCTGTAGAGGCCGACGGCGTGCAGCAGCGCCAGCGCGGCGAGCGGGATCGACGGGCCCTCGGCCGGCGACCGCCGGAACCGCAGCAGCGCGACGACTCCGGCGGCGAGCAGCGGCACCAGGGCAGCCGCGATCAGCCACGGATGGTTTGGCACGGCGGCGACCGGGTGTGCGATCCACCGCTCGCCGAAGAACGACTGCGGCAGCAACCGTTCGAACACCGACTTGCCGATCCACGTCAGGTCCAGGCGGGTCCCGCCGATGTCACCCCGGTCGGCCTTGCCGGAGGCGAGCGCGACGAGTTGGATCGCGATGGCACCGACCAGCGTCGCGGCGGTGGCGATGCCGGACCGGTCGCGGCGGACGGCGGCCCGCACCAGCGCCAGCGGAACGAACACGACGGCAAGGGTGGTGGTCAGGGCGATCAGCCCGGCCGCGACCGGCGCGCCGATCCGGCCGAACCGGCCGCGCGGGACCGCCAGCAGGATCCAGAACAGCGCGTAGAGCATCGGGAACTGGAGCGTGGCGTTGTTGTTGACGGCCTCGCCGTTGGCGACCCACTGGAGCACGACCGGCGCGGCCACGAACAGCCGCAGCGCGCGGTGCGGCAGGAAGCCGGCGGAGCACTGGTAGACGATCGCGGCGAGGCCGAGCGTGCTGCCGACCGCCAGCAGGGTGTTGACCACCGCCCACCACGAGACCGGGAAGGTGGTCACCACCTCGGCCACCAATCGGTTGTAGACACCGAAGTAGCCGTTGAGGGTGTTGGTGATCGCATCGACGACCGACCGGTTGGCCGCGTCGTTGAGGAAGTTGGCACCGTCTTCGGCCCAGACCGTGTCCCAGGCACCCACGCCCGGGGTGCGCCAGGCCAGGTAGAGGCCACCGCCGAGAAGGACGGCGAGCCAGACCGGCCAGTGCCGAGGGTCGGCGGCCGTGGCCGGCTCGGGGAAGAGCGTCGCCGCGAACCGCCGCGGTGCCCGCACCGGAGGCTCCTGCGGCCCGCTGACCCGTTGGTCGACGGTCACAGCGCCGGACCATACGCGAATCGGGCGCGGCGCGCGGACCCGGGCTCCTCGCCGATCGAAGGTCATCCACGGCCACTACAGTTTCCCGAATGGCGACCGACCTATCCGGCGACGAGCTGGCCAAGCTCTATGACGACCGCTTCGACGCCGTCGAACTGGAGAGCAAACGGGTGCTCTGGGAGGCACTCTGCCGCGGCTTCTTCGACCGCTACGTCGGTCCCGACGACACGGTCGTCGATCTCGCCGCGGGCACCTGCGAGTTCAGCAACGCGATCCGCGCCAAGCGGAAGATCGCGGTCGACCTCAATCCCGACACCCCGAAGTTCGCCGTCGACGCCGACGTGGTGGTCGCGCCGAGCGACGACATGCCGCAGATTGGCGACGGCAGCGTCGACGTCGTGTTCACCTCCAACTTCTTCGAGCACCTGCCCGACAAGCGTGCGCTGCTGCGCACCCTCGGCGAGACCCGGCGGATCCTGCGGCCGGGCGGCCGGCTCCTGGTGCTGATGCCCAACCTGCGGTTCGTCGGCCAGCGCTACTGGGACTATTTCGACCATCACCTGCCGCTGACGCACGTGAGCCTGGTCGAGGGGCTGCGGCTGGCCGGCTTCGAGGTCGACGAGGTGATCCCCCGCTTCCTGCCCTACACCGTGAAGGACTCGCCGGTGCCGGTGCGCCCGGCGTTCGTCCGCGCCTACCTGCGGCTGCGGCCGGCCTGGCGGGTGCTCGGCCGGCAGATGTTCGTGGTCGCCCGCCGGCCCGACTGACCTGGCTACCAGGCCTCGATCCGCACCGCGGGCTCCGGCCCGGACGGCGTCGACCGCGCGGTCAACGTCGCGAGTTCGGCCTTCCAGGCCACCTTCTCTTCGCCGGACTGGTGGGAACGGATCAGCCAGACGACCGCGCCGGGGCCCGACTTCGCGGCCAACCCGGTCGCCTCGAGCAGGCCGGCGTGGATCGCGGCCGGGTCGCGCCCCGGGCTCACCACGATCGCGGGGTCGGCGTAGGTCGGCTGCCAGCCCACCGCGGTGGCGGGGTCGGGCCGGTGTCCGGGTCGTTCCGGCCAGTAGTCCGCGAACCCGAA
This sequence comes from Asanoa ferruginea, assembly GCF_003387075.1. Taxonomy (NCBI): domain Bacteria; kingdom Bacillati; phylum Actinomycetota; class Actinomycetes; order Micromonosporales; family Micromonosporaceae; genus Asanoa; species Asanoa ferruginea. The sequence continues at coordinate 5,083,202 of NZ_QUMQ01000001.1, read as the reverse complement.
CGCCGCCGAGCCGCTGACCAACACGACGTCGCCCGGGTGCCGATGGGCCCAGACGTAGGCGGCCGGGTCGCGCACGTCTTCGGTCAGCGCCGGACTGCGCGTGCCGAGCGCCGGGTCGGTGCCGCCGAAGCGCAACCAGTCGGCGGTCGCCCAGACGTAGCCGCCGAGCACCGCGGCGGCCAGGACGGCGGCGACGACCGCCCCGCCGGCCCGGGATCGGCGGGCGAGCAGGCCGCCGGCCGCCGTGGCGAGGCCGGCGACACCGAGGGTCGCGAAGGCGGTCAGGCAGACCAGCAGGAAGTGTGAGGTGCGCAGGTCGAGCAGCGGGTACTGGTGGGCCAACCCGGCCAGCACGGCCGCGGGAAGCAGGAAGGCGGCACCACAGGCCAGCGCCGGGCGGCCCAACCGGGCGACGGTGACCACGCCGGCGGCGGCCAGCAGGAGCAGCACCGGCCAGGGGACGCCGAGGTAGGGCCGCAGGTCGGTCAGCCGGTCGCCGAGGAAGCCGGGCAGGTGACCGACCGACGGGAAGAAGTCCTGCCAATAGCTGTCCATGGCGCCGTTGTTGCCGCGGCGGTCCAGCCCGGCGTAGCCGGCGACGAACACGGCCAGCATCAGCGCACCGGTGACCGCGACCTCGACCGCCTGCCGCCGTAGCCCGCGGGCCAGCGCGGCGACCAGCAGACCGCCGACCACACAGCCGCCCACCAGGACGGTCGTGTGGCTGACCAGCATCCCGGCGCTCGCCGTCGCCAGCAGCAGGGCGAGCCGCTGCCGCGGATAGCCACCGGCCTCGACCAGTCCCGCGACGACCAGCAGGAGCAGCGCGACCGCCGCGTCCGCGGTGTATTGCTTGAGGTCGTGGCGCACCTGTTGGGCGGGAAGCAGGGCGACGGCGAGGCCGGTGACCAGGCCGGCGCCGATCCGGTGGGCCCGCGACGGCCAGCGCACCACCGCCGCCAGCGCGTAGCCGGCCAGCACCGAGAGCACCAGGAAGGCGATCGGCAGCAGTCGCAGTCGGTCGAAACCGGGCACGAGGCGCAACAGCGCGGTCCAGCCGAGCGGTGTCGAACTGGTGACCACCGGCAGGTCGCTGATCGGGAACCGGACCGAGGCGGCCACCCACGCCTCGTCGAGCCAGTAGGGCGGCCGCAGGGCCGCCGGCACGTCGTGGATGGCCAGCGTGGCGGCGACCAGCGCGAGCGGCGCCAGCGCTTCGAGCAGCCGGAGCCGAACCCGCCCGAACCGGTCCTGGGTTGCGGCAGTCACGCGCCGAGGTTAGTCAGGCTCACAACCGGCCGTCGTGCACGGCCTGGGTCACCCAGGGGATGACCTCGTCGAGCATCGTGTCGAGGCTCGTCGTGGCTTCGAATCCGAGGACCTCGCGGGCCTTGGTGACGTCGGGGACCCGCTTCTGCACGTCGTACTCGAAGGGGTCGTCGGAAATGATCTGGAAGGGCACGTCGGGGCCCTTGATCTTGCGCCAGATCACCTCGGCCAGGGCGAGCACGGTGGTCGACTCGGCGGTCGACAGGTTGAAGTCGTTGTTGGTGGCGGCCTCGTGCTCCATCGCGACGACGATGCCGCGGGCCAGGTCACCGCCGTAGGTGTAGTGCCGGACCTGGTCGCCGGAGCCGAGGATGTGCAGCGGGTCCTGGCCCTTGACGATCTTCTGCACCAGGTCGGGAACGACGTGCGACATGGCCAGCTTCACATTGCCGGAGAGCACCTCGGCCTCGCCGAGGGCGCGGCCCTCACCGACGCCGACACAGTTGAACGGCCGCACGATCGTGTAGGGCAGGTGGTATTGGTCCCAGGCGGCCTTTGCGTAATATTCCACGGCCAGCTTCTGGAAACCGTAGGACGACAGCGGCGGCGGCACGTTGCGCTCGTCGCCCTCCTTGCTCGGCCAGGTCGTCGTCGACTCGAACACCATCGACGACGACATGTAGGTGACCTTCTTGAGCTTGCCGTCGCGGTGGGCCGCGATCGCCGCGTCACACGAGGCCGCCATGATCCGCTCGTTGGTGGCCAGCAGGTCGTAGGCGTAGGCGTGGAAGTAGGAGATCCCGCCGATCATCGCGGCACCGGCGATGAAATGGTCGCAGTCGGCGAGCAGCTTGGTCACCAGGTCGACGTCGCGCGCGTCGCCCTCGACGAAGTGGTAGCGCGGGTGGTCGTCGTAGCTGTGCGACACCGGGCCGTACTTCGAGAAGTTGTCGAGGCCGACCACCTCGTGACCGCGGCCGAGCAGCTCCTCGACCACATATCCGCCGATGAACCCGGCCGAACCGGTAACCAGGACCTTTGCCACTGCTCTCCTATCGGGTTTTCTGGAAGTCAGCTTGTGCCGGGACGCGTTGGGCCGGGACCTTGGCGGCGAGCCGCTCCGGGGACAGCCGGCGGCCGTAGGTGAAGAAATACCAGCGCAGGTAGCCGGGCAAGAACCGGCCCAGGTCGAAGCGGGACTCGCCGAGCTGGCGGTCGAGCCAGATCGTCGGGATCTCGGCGACCGGCCGGCGCAGCCGGGTGGCCTTCGCGGTCAGCTCCAGGCCGATCTCGAACCCGGTGCGCGACTCGATGCCGACCTCGCGGACGAACGCCGTGTCGTAGGCCTTGAAGCTGTTGGTCGCGTCGCGGGTGCCGGCCCGGGCGAACAGGTGCAGGGTGCGCCCGGCCCACTTCGACATCATCCGCTTGAGCCGCGGCCCACCGACCTGCTGGCCGCCGGGCATGTAGCGGGACGCAGCCGCGACGACCACGCCGCGGTCGACCAGCCGGGCCAGCTCGTCGATCTGCCGTGGGTCGTCACAGCCGTCGGCCATGGTGACCACCACGACGGGCGCCTGCGCCGCGTCGATGCCGAACCGGATCGCGTTGGCCGGGCCGCGGCCGTAGGTGTTGAGCACGGTGCGGACCCGCGGGTCGAGCCGGCCGACCGCCTGCGCGAACGGCACGGTCGTGTCGTCGGGCATGTCGTGCACCACGAGCACCTCGGCGGGCAGCAGCACCTCGCGCAGGATCCGGTCGAGGCAACGGGTGATGGTGTCGCCCTCGTTGTAGACCGGGATGACGACAGTCACGCGGGGCGTCATACCCGCACGCCCTGCCCCGTCAGCCCCCACATGTCGACCACCGGCAGGTCGGTGTCGAGCGCGGCGTATTCGGCGTGTGGCGACGCGATGACCAGCAGGTCGGCCCGTTTGAGCACCTCGTCGAGCGGGGTGAACCGGTCGTCGACGATGTGCGGGTCGGTGCACAGCGTCTCGCGGGTCTTCAGCGTCAGGATCTTGCGTAGCTTGTAGGCCAGGCTCTCCCGCGGGTCGTCGCTGCCGCCCTTGAACGCCATGCCCAGGATGCCGACGGTCAGCTCGCCGAGGTTGAAGCGCTCCTCCAGGCGGGAGACCAGGTAGAGCGGCAGCCCCTCGTTGATCAGCATCGCCGAGTGGCCGAGCACGAAGTTGTTGCGGTTGAACGCGGCGAGCTGCATCGTGTCCTTGAATAGGCACGGCCCCGCCGCGAAGCCCGGCATCGGGATGTCGGCCGCACGCGGATAGTCGAACGCGATCGCGTGCCGGATCCGCGCGAAGTCGAGCCCGAAGTCATTGGCCATCATCCAGAACTGGTTGGCCGTCGCGAACTTGATGTAGCGCCAGGTGTTGGTGAACAGCTTCGCCAGCTCGGCCTCTTCGGGCTCGAGCGGCACGATCCGGGTGGTCAGCCGGCGGAACAGCGCCTCGGCCCGGGCCAGCGCGACCGGGGTGCGGGCGGCGACGATCTGCGGCAGCTCGAACAGCTCCGTCATCGCCTTGCCCTCGGCGATCCGCTCGGGGCAGAACGCCACGTCGACGCCGAGCCCCTTGCTGGCCAGCAGCTTCTCGGTCAGCGCGGTGACACCGGGGTAGACCGTGCTGCGCAGCACCACGAGCTGGCCGTCGCGCAGGTGCTCGGCGCAGCGCTCCAGCGCCCGCGGCACCGCGTCGAGGTCGGGGTTGAGGTGCTCGTCGACCGGGGTGCCGACGACCACCACCAGGTTTTCCGCCGAGCCGACGCTGGCCGGGTCGGTGGTCGCGCGCAGGCGCCCGGCCTCGACCACGTCGGTCAGCACGCCGGCGGCGCCTTCCTCGGCGAACGGCAACGTGCCGGAGTTGACCACGTCGACGGCGTCGGCGTTGATGTCGTAGAGCACAACGGACAGACCACGGGACGCGAGCGCGATGCCGAGCGGCAGGCCGACCCGGCCGCATCCACCGACGACACAAACGTCTACATCGAACTCATTGGCAGAAGCCACGTGATCTCCCGTGAGTGTTGTGGACGATGGCACGCCATTCGGATCGACAACCAACGCAGGCTAGCCGAACGTGAGAGGGCGGTCCAATCCCTCTTTCGTGCCGGAGCCGCAGACACGCAACGGCCGCCGGGACACGTGGTCCCGGCGGCCGTTGCGACTAACGGAAGAAGCGGTCAGGCGCCGCGCAGCGTGGCGCCGAACCGGTTGGCCGCCTCGGCGACCGCCGCGTCGCGGGCCGCGACCGCTTCCTCGACGGTCAGCGTGCGGTCGGGCGCGCGGAAGGTCAGCTTGTAGGCCAACGACTTGCGCCCGGCACCGAGCTGCTCGGAGGCGTAGACGTCGAACAGGCGCACCGACTCGAGCAACTCGCCCGCGCCCTCGGCGATCGCCTGCTGCACGTCGGCGGCCGGCACGCCGTCGCCGACGACGAGCGCGACGTCGATCAGGGCCGGCGGGAAGCCGGAGACCCGCGGCGCCGGTGCGACCGGAGCCGCCGGGACCGCGTCGAGGTCGAGCTCCACCGCGGCGGTGCGCTTGGGCAGGTCGAGCGCGGTCACCACGGCCGGGTGCAGCTCACCGGCCCAGCCGACCACCACGTCGTCGACCGCGATCTCGGCACACCGGCCGGGGTGCCAGGGCGCCACCGCGGCCGACCGCACGGTCACCCGGGCGGCCGGGATGCCGGCGGTGTCGAGCACCGTGCGGGCCGACTCGACCGCGTCGGACCAGCTCGCCGGGCGGCCGCCGCCCCACCAGCCGGTCGGTTCGGCCTCGCCGGCCAGCACCACGGCGACGTGCCACGGCTGCTCGGGCACCACCGCGTCGGCGGCGGCGAAGACCGAGTCGGCCGGCCGGTCGTCGACGCCCATGACGGGCGGCGCGCCGGCGCCGGTGCGGGCCTGGAACACCACGCCGACCTCGTAGAGCGCGAGGTCGCGGGCGCCCCGGCCGACGTTGCGGCGCAGCGTGGCCAGCAGCGGCGGCAGCAGCGTCGTGCGCAGGTAGGGCTCTTCGTCGGAGAGCGGGTTGGCCAGCCGCACCAGGGCCCGCCGCGGGTCGTCGTCGGGGATGCCGAGCGCGTCGAGCGCGGCCGTGCCCACGAACGGGTAGGACAGCACCTCGACGTGGCCGGTCTCGGCCAGCGCGCGGGCCACCGAGCGGCGCCGGCGCTGCGCGTCGGTCAGGCCGCGACCGGCGGGTGCGAGCGGCAGCCGCCCCGGCACCTTGTCGTAGCCGTCGAGCCGGACCACCTCTTCGACCAGGTCGGCCGGGTCGGTGAGGTCGGGCCGCCAGGTCGGCGGCACGGCGGACACCCGGTCGCCGTCGAGGGTGACCGTGCAGCCGACGGCTTCGAGCAGGGCGACCACCCGGGCCGGCTCGTAGGCGACGCCGACGCGGCGGGTGGGCAGGTCGACGGCCATCTCGACCGGCCTGGCCGGCTGGACCGCGTTGATGTCGAGGATCTCGTCGCCGACCGTGCCGCCGCCGTAGGTGGTCATCAGGTCGACGGCCCGGGCGAGCGCGACCAGCGGCAGCGCCGGGTCGACGCCGCGTTCCCAGCGCTTGGCCGCCTCGCTGAACAGCTTGTGCCGGCGGGCGGTGCGGCCGACCATCACCGGGTCCCAGTGCGCCGCCTCGAAGAGCACGTCGGTGGTGCCCGGGTGCACCTCGCTGGTCTCGCCGCCCATGACCGCCGCCAGCGAGATCGGGCCGGTGTCGTCGCAGATGACCATGTCTTCGGCGTCGAGCGTGCGGGCGATGCCGTCGAGCGTCGTCAGCTTCTCGCCCGGCGTGGCCCGGCGGACCACCAGCGGGCCGCGCACGCGGTCGAGGTCGAACGCGTGCATCGGCTGGCCGAACTCGAGCATCAGGTAGTTGGTGATGTCGACCGGCAGCGAGATCGTGCGGATGCCGGCCTGGGTGAGCCGGCGGACGATGAACGCGGGCGTCGCCGCGGCCGGGTCGACGCCGCGGACCGCGCGGCCGGCGAACCGGTCACAGCCGACCGGGTCGCGCACGTCGACCGGGTAGGCCGGCTCGGCGGTCGCGCCGGGCGCCGGCACCAGGGCCGGGTCACGGAACGGAACGCCGACGGCCAGCGCCAGCTCGCTGGCGATGCCGCGGACCGACATCGCGTACCCCCGGTCGGGGGTGATCTCGACCTCGACCACGACGTCGTCGAGCCCGACCAGCGGGCGCGCGTCGTCGCCGGGCGCCGCGGCGGTGTCGGCCGGCAGCACGATGATGCCGTCGTGGTCGTCGCCGAGCCCCAGCTCGCGGGCCGAGGTGATCATGCCGGCCGACATGTGGCCGTAGGTCTTGCGGGCGCCGATCTCGAAGCCGCCGGGCAGCACGCCGCCGGGCAGGATCACCACGACCAGGTCGCCGGGCGCGAAGTTGCTGGCGCCACAGACGATCTCCTGCGGCGCGCCGGTGCCGTTGGCCTGGCCCACGTCGACCGTGCAGAACCGGATCGGCTTCTTGAAGCCGGTCAGCTCCTCGACGGTCAGCACCCGGCCGACCACCAGCCCGCCGGTCACCGACCGGCGGAGGTCGACAATGGACTCGACCTCGATGCCCAGCCCGACCAGGGCCCGCTCGATGTCGTCGGCGGAGATGTCGGCCGGCAGGTCGACGTGTTCGCGCAGCCAGGACAGTCCGACCCGCATCTAGAGCTCCATCCCGAATGCGCGCGTGAAGCGCACGTCACCCTCGACCATGTCGCGCATGTCGCTGATCCCGTGCCGGAACATCAGCGACCGTTCGATGCCCATCCCGAACGCGAACCCGCTGAACTCCTCCGGGTCGATGCCGCAGGCGCGCAGCACCCGCGGGTTGACCATGCCGCAGCCGCCCCACTCGACCCACTGTGGACCGTCGCGGTGCTCCGGGAACCAGATGTCGAACTCGGCCGACGGCTCGGTGAACGGGAAGTAGTGCGGGCGGAACCGGGTGCGCGCGTCGGGCCCGAACATCGCCCGGGCGAAATGGTCGAGCGTGCCGCGCAGGTGGGCCATCGTGATGCCACGGTCGACGACCAGACCCTCGACCTGGTGGAAGACCGGCGTGTGGGTCGCATCGAGCTCGTCGGTGCGGTAGACCCGGCCGGGCGCGATCACGTAGATCGGCGGCGTGCGGGTCAGCATCGCCCGCGCCTGCACGGGGCTCGTGTGGGTTCGTAAAACCAACCCACTGCCCTCGGGTGCGATGTGGAACGTGTCCATCAGACCACGGGCCGGGTGGTCCGGCGGGATGTTGAGCGCGTCGAAGTTGGTCCACTCGAGCTCGGCCTCGGGACCCTCGGCGATCTCGTAGCCCATGCCGACGAACAGGTCGCCGATCCGCTCCATCAGCGTGCTCAGCGGGTGCCGGGCGCCGCGCGGCCGGCGGCCCCACGGAAGCGTGACGTCGACCCGCTCCTCGGCCAGCACCCGCTGCTCCTGCTCGGCGGCGAGCGCCGCGGAGCGGGCGTCGAACAGGTCCTGGATCTGCCGCCGGGCCTCGTTGACCCGCTTGCCGGCGTCGGACTTGGCGGCCGGCGGCAGCGCGCCGATCTCGCGCCGGGCCAGCGACACCGCCGCCCGGTCACCCAGGTGCAGGTGGCGCAGCTGGGTCAGCGCGTCGGGATCGGCGGCCCCGGCGAACGCCTTGTCGGCCTCGGCGACCGCCGCGTCGAGCGCGGCGGGATCGAGGTAGGCGACCTGCTTAGGGTCGTAGGGGTCGTTGCGGTAGGACATGACTCTCCCTCGGCGGGACAACCTCGCAAGTCTACGGGCGGGTGGGTGCCGGCCGGCGCAGGGCTCGGGCGCTGGCGTAGAGGCAGACGGCGGCCGCCGCGGCCAGGTTGAGGCTCTCCGCGCGGCCGTGCAGCGGCACCCGGACCCGGTGGTCGGCGGCGGCCAGCAACGGCTCCGGCAGGCCGTGCGCCTCGGAGCCGAACAGCCAGGCGGTGGGCCCGGCGAGGCCACCGGTGTCGGCGAGGTCGTCGAGGTCGGTGTCGCCGTAGCCGGTCGCCGCGAGCACCGTCAGGCCGCCGCGCTTGAGGCTGGCGACGACCGCTTCCGGATCGCCGTCGCGGACGACGTCCGGGTGGAACACGCTGCCCGCGCTGGCCCGGACACATTTCCCGTTGTACGGGTCGACGGCGTCACCGGCGAACACCACCGCACCGGCGCCGGCCGCGTCAGCGGTGCGCAGGATCGTGCCGGCGTTGCCCGGGTCACGGATCTCGGCGAGCACGGCCACCAGGCGCGGCCGTTTCGCGAGGGCGTCGGCGAGGCTGACGCCGGGCTGGTGGCAGACCGCGACCAGCCCCTGTGGCGCGACGGTCTCGGCGAGCGCGGCGATCGCGCCGTCGGTGACGAGCGTGGCGTCTTCGGTGAGCTCGGGATGCCGGCCGGTCGCTTCTTCAGTGGCGAAGAGCTCCTTGACCGCGCCGGCGGCCAGTGCCTCGCGCACCGCCTGCGGGCCCTCGGCGAGGAACAGGCCGGACTCGTCGCGCTCCCGGCGACGTTGCAGACGCCGGGCAGCAATGACCCGGGGTGTCCGCTCAGTGAACGGAGCTACCCCGGGTCGCTGGTGCTGTTGCGACAACCGCTCGGCTTCAGGCGGCCTTGGCCGGGGCGCCACCGGTGCCCTCGGCTGCGACGGCGGCCTTGGCGACCTCGACGATCGCCGCGAAGGCGGCCTCGTCGTGGACGGCCAGGTCGGCCAGGATCTTGCGGTCGACCTCGATCCCGGACAGCTTGAGGCCCTGGATCAGCCGGTTGTAGGTCATGCCGTTCGCGCGGGACGCCGCGTTGATCCGGGTGATCCACAGCTGGCGGAAGTCACCCTTGCGGTCGCGCCGGTCGCGGTAGGCGTACTGCATCGAGTGCAGCATCTGCTCCTTGGCCTTGCGGTAAAGCCGGGAGCGCTGGCCGCGGTATCCACTCGCGCTTTCGAGGACTGTGCGGCGCTTCTTCTGGGCGTTCGCCGCCCGCTTGACGCGTGCCATCGATTGTTCTCCTTCGGTCGGTGGCGCGCGTCAGCGCCCGAGCAGCTTCTTGATGCGCTTGGTGTCGGCCTTCGAAATCTCTTCGGTGCCGGACAGCCGACGGGTGCGGGTCGAGGACTTGCCCTCGAGCTTGTGCCGCTTACCGGCGGGCTCGTGCACGATCTTGCCGCCGCCGGTGACACGGACGCGCTTGCCCGTACCGGTGTGGCTCTTCATCTTCGGCATCTTGTTACGTCTTCTCCCCTGTTACTCGCCGGGATTTCCGGCGGGCCCGGCCGTGGTGGCCTCGGCGGCCTCGTTCTCTTCAGCGCGCTGTTCGCGCGCCGAGGGCGCCTTGGTGTTCGCGGCCACTGCCGCGGCCTTGGTGGCCCGATGCGGGGCCAACACCATGATCATGTTGCGGCCGTCCTGCTTGGGGGCGGCTTCGACATATCCCAGTTCCGAGATCTCCGACTCGAGCCGGCGCAGCAGGCGGTAGCCAAGCTCCGGACGGCTCTGCTCGCGACCACGGAACATGATCGTGACTTTGACTTTGTCTCCGGCCTTGAGGAACCGCACCACGTGACCCTTTTTGGTCTCGTAGTCGTGCGGGTCGATCTTCGGGCGGAGCTTCATTTCCTTGATGACCGTCTGTTGCTGGTTTCGCCGTGCTTCGCGTGCCTTCAGTGCGCTCTCGTACTTGAACTTGCCGAAGTCCATGAGCTTGCACACCGGCGGGCGCGCCATCGGCGCAACCTCGACCAGGTCCAGGTCTACATCCGCCGCCAGCTGAAGTGCGCGCTCCAGCGGGACGATGCCCACCTGCTCGCCTTCAGGACCGACCAGTCGGACCTCTCGTGCCCGGATCTGCTCGTTGACGCGTGGTTCGACGCTGATGAGGCCTCCTCGTTGCCATGCCTGTTGCTGCGGTCGCAGCCTGTGCGCCAACCGAGGAGAAGCAGAAGGCCCCGGCGCATGCCAGGGCCCGCTCGACCGGCCGGCACGCTCACGCGTGCGCTCCCGGACCAGAACCCATAGGCTCTGTTTCCGGTGACCGGACCCGGCGCTCTTGATCGAGGCTCGGGTGGGAGCAGGCGCTCCGCTTCACCGCCACCCACGCGCGAACGCGCGGACAGCATGGTCGACGACCACAACGTTACCAGGTCGGGCGCCACCCCGCGAAACGGGCACGGCTCACACCGGTGCCGGAGGGTCACCCTCCGGCCGCGGCCCCTCGCCTGGCGCCGCCGGCGGCGTGACGTGAGCGGCCGGGTCGGGGCAGATCACGAACGGTCCGGGGTACGGCGGCGCCGGCCAGCCAGGCCCACCCGGCCACGGCTGCGGCCCCGATTCGGGGTGGCCGGCGTAGCCGCCTGCGGGTGGGTAACCGGCATAGCCAGCGCCGGGCGCATATCCGGCGTAGCCGGCCAGCGGCGGCACGCCGGCGTAACCGGCCATAGGCGGGTAGCCGGCGTAGCCGGCCGGCCAGGCCGGGGTGGGTGGTCGCGGCACGAAGTAGCGGTGGGCCGGCGGGACCGCGATCAGGATCGCGATCGTGATCACCAGCAGCAGTTCGAGCCCGGTGCCGATGGCGATGCCGCCGAAGAAGGCGTCGTCGAAGGACGTCGTCTGCCCGTAGAGCGTCTCGAGGAACCGCGACTCCTCCCACGGCACGCCGTCCATTGGCACGTCGTCGGGTGCCGCCTCGGAAATGCCGCCGATGAGGAACGGGATGGCCATGAAGCCGGCGGCGCACGGCGCGAGGCAGACCAGCGCGTGGGCGCCCGCGCCGACGAACACCAGGATCCGGGCGACGTTGCGGCCCCGGCGCATCGGCACCGCGGTCACCGCCAGCCAGACCGCCATCAGCAGCAACAGCGCGCCGGGCACGACGGCGCCGTAGAGGTTGCCCGAACGCTCGTCGCTGACCTCGAGCGGATCCGCGTCAGGGACGAGGGCGACGGCACGGGAGATCTGGTCGTCGAAGTAGATCGCGTGCGCCACCAGCACCCCGATCAGGGCGAGCAGCAACCCGACAGCACCGACCTGGAGCCAGAACGCGACGGTCACCGACGCCGGCCGCGGCGGACGCGACAGCCGCGCATCGGCGGTGATCATGGTCATGGCAGGAGAACCTACGGGCCGGCGACAACCGTCGATTCCCCCGTTCGGCCAGTGCCGCGCTAGCGGAGGTGCTCGTGGAACAGTTCGGCGCCCGAGCCGTGCCGTTTGGCGGCATACATGGCCTCGTCGGCGTCGCGCAGCAGGGCCTCGATCGGCTTGTCGACACTGACCGCGACGCCCACGCTGGCGGCCGGGCGCAGGACGTGGTCGTCGATCGACACCGGCCGAGCCAGGGCGTCGACGATCCGGCGGGCGGTGTCGGCCGCCGCCGCCTCGGTCGTGTCGACCAGGATCACGCTGAACTCGTCGCCGCCGAGCCGGGCGACCGTGTCCGCCGGCCGCACGCTGTGCTCGATCCGCCGCGCGGCGATGCGCAGCAACTCGTCGCCGGCCGGGTGCCCGAACTCGTCGTTGACGTCTTTGAACTGGTCGAGGTCGAGCAGCAGCACCGCACTGCCCCGGCCGCGGGCGGCGGGTTCGCGCAGCGCCTCGGCACGCTCGTTGAACAGGGTGCGGTTGGCCAGCCCGGTCAGCGGGTCGTGGCTCGCGTCGTGCCAGAGCCGCTCCCGCAGCGCAACGGTGTCGGAGACGTCGCGGATGTTGAGCACCAGACCGACGACCGCCGGGTCCTTGAGGCGGCCGGTCGCGATCACCTCCAGCCAGCGGCGGGCGCCGTCGGCCCGGCGTACCTCCAACTCGTCGGTCGCGGTCACCATCCGGCCGGCCATCACCGACGCGAGCAGCGCCTCGAGCCGCTCGGCGTCGACCGGCCGCAGCGCCGCGGCCACCGGCTGCCCGACCGCCGCCGCCGGCTCCTGCCCGAGCATCGGCCGCAGGGCCGGCGTCACGTAGGTGATGACGCCGTGGCCGTCGAGGACCATCGTGATGTCCGAGGCGTGCTCGACCAGCGACCGGAACCACCGCTCCCGCCGGCCGACCTCGTCGACGGTCCGATCGAGGCGGCCGACCAGCCGGGCGTTCTGCACCAGCAGCCCGTCCTGCCGCAGGATGATCAGGCCGGCGATGATCACCGTGCCCATGGCGGTGCCCCAGCTCCGCGCGTCCAGGCCCTCGTCGGAAAGTTGCGCGATGAGCAGCACCTGCGTGGTGCCGAGCGCGACGAGCGGTGCGACGAAGCCGGCGCTGCGCCGGCTGAGCGCCGGCCGGACGGCTCCCAGCTCCGCCAGGCATGGCGCGGCGGCCAGCAGCAACGCCGGCAGCAGCCGGATCACCAGCACCCACTCCGCGTCGTCGGCGTTCATGACCTGCGGGTTGAGGGCGCGTTCGAGCCCGTGCAGGGCAGCGGCCGCACCGATGGCGACGCCGGCCAGGACCGGGAACGGTGCGGTCCCGGTGACCAGCAGGTGGGTGACGGCGAAGGCGGAGACCAGCAGGATGATCGCCCCGACCGCGGTCCAGACCTTCTGCTCCGGCTTCTCGGCGCCGAGCGCACCGGTCAGCGCGATCGTCCAGATGAAGACCGCCGCCGCCACCACGACGGTGCCCGCGTCGATCCACAGGTCGCGCTGCGGCGGTCCGTCGCGTTCGACGCAGATGAAGATGAAGGCCAGCAGCCACGCCGAACCGATCGTGACCAGCGCCGTCGGCGCCGTCCAGGCGGTGCTGTGTAGTCCGGGGTCGACCGCCACGTCGATCGCCCGCAACGCCGCGCCCGCCACGAATATGACGCCGCTGACCGCGGCCGCCCGCCAGAACCGGCGCGCGCGAGGCGACGAGCGCCGGCTGTTCGCCAGTTGCCAGGACAGCACCGCGAAGACGGCGAAGCACACGGCCTGGGTGACCCAGGAGGTGATCGCCGGAGCCGGCCCGGTCAGGATCACGATGGTCGCGGCGACGAAGATCCCCAGGAGTAGCCACAGCCAGGGCCTGGCCAGCACACCGCCGGCGGGGCCCGCGCTCCGTCGAAGCTCGGCCGCCGTCAAGCCCTCATGACACCACGCCGGCACCGCGGATGAGTGGCGTACGCGAAGATCGGGTATCCGATCATAGCCGGACGAACACCAAGTAACGTGACGATGGTGCCGGGCCCGGTCCTGTTCGGCGACGCGGCGCGGCGGTCCACGTCGCTGGAGCTCTTCTTCGATCTGGTCGTCGCCGTCGCGGTGTCCCAGGCCGCCCGCCTGCTGCGGCTCGACCCGACCTGGCACGGCGCCGGCGTGCTGGCCCTGGTCTTCGTGCCGCTGTGGTGGGGCTGGAACGGGTTCACGTTCTACGACAACCGCTACACCGTCGACGACCCGGTGCACCGCGCGTCGGTGCTGGCCGCGGCCATCGGGATGGGCGCGCTCGGGCTCAGCCTGACCCGCGTGCCCGGTTCGGGGACGATGGTGCTCGGCCTCTCGTACATCTTCATCCGGTTGATTTTGATCGGCCTCTACGCGCGGGCCTGGCGCTCCGAGAGCCGGGCCCGCGAACAGGCCAGCGGGTACGTGCTCGGCTTCAGCTCCGCCGTGGTGCTGTGGGCCGCGGGAGCGCCGCTGCCGCCCGGCGTGCGTCTGGGGATCTGGTCGGTCGCGGTGCTGATCGACCTGGCGACCTCGGTGCTGATCGAGCGGCGGGTCGGCCTGCTGCCCGTCGACGCCGACCATCTCGCCGACCGGTTCGCGGCCTTCTTCATCATCGTGCTCGGCGAGTCGATCATCACCACCGGCGGCCTGGCCGCCGACGCCGTCACCCGGTGGGGCCCGCGCCCGATCGCGGCGGTGCTCTGCACGGCCCTGCTCGCCTGCGCGGTGTGGTGGGGCTATTTCGACCGGCGGGCCTGGGCGCTGCGCGCCGCCGCGCTCAAGCCGCCGAGCAGCGGGTGGAACGCGGCGACCGTCTTCGCCTACGGGCATTTCCCGATCGTGCTGGGCGTGTCGGCATCGGCGTCGGCGCCCAGCTCACCGTCCTGTGGGCGGCCGGCGCAGCGCAACAGACGGCCGCACGGGTGATCGCCGCGAGCGGGCTCGTCCTCTACCTGCTCGGCCTCAACCTGCTCACGCTGCTGCAACGGGTGCCGTGGGCCAACTCGCTGGTCGTCGGGCGCACCGGGCTCGTGGCGCTGCTGGCCGTCATCGCCGCCGTCGGCCCGGCCGACCCGCTGTGGGCGCTGCTGGCGATCCTCGGTGTCGCGGTGGCGCACGTCCTGCTCAACCTCCGGCGCGGCGCGCGGGTCCCCGAGCCGGCCTGACCCGTGCGAGGATGGGCGCTCTTCTGCTACGGGAGGGGTGGCTGTGGCGGCCGAGGAGCTCAACGACCGGGCCCGGCGGGTCATCGACGGCAATCGTTACCTGACGCTCGGCACCACCGGGCCCGACCACAAGCCGCGGGTGTCGCCGGTCTACTTCACCCACGTCGGCTACCGCGAGTTCTACTGGGTCTCGTCGCCGTTGGCGCACCACTCGGTCAACGTCGCCGAGCGGCCCGACGTCGCCATCGTCATCTTCGACTCGACCGCGGCGATCGGCGAGGGGCGCGCGGTCTACGTCGATGCGCGGGCCGCTCAGGTGCCCGACGACGAGTTGCCCCGGCGCTGTGCCGAGGCGTTCGCCCGGCCGGCGCCGGGCGCGAAGGCGTTCACGCCCGACGACTTCGCCGCCGACACCGACCTGCGCCTCTACCTGGCCGTGGCGACCAACCACGACCTGCACGTGCCGGGCCGCGACCCGGATTACGGCACCGGCATCGACTCCCGGCAGCGGGTCGAGCCTTAGCGGAGCCGCGCCGGCAACGGCTTGCGGTGCAGCACGACCAAGCCCGCGACCGCGCGGGTCAGCGCCACATACAACCGGTTCATGCCGCGCGGCTCGGCGGCCACGATGTCGGCCGGCTCCACGACGATCACGTGGTCGAACTCGAGGCCCTTGACCAGGCTGGCCGGCAGCACCGTCACCCCCGGCAGGTCGAGTGACCCGGCCAGCTCGTCAGTGGCGATGACGGCGACCGTGGCGCCGGCCGGTGCCTGCCGCACCGCCTCGCGCACCGCGCCGACCAGATCGTCGACCGCGCGCACCGACAGCGCGCCGCCCGGCTGGTAGGACCGGGTCGGCTCGATACCCGGCGTGAGCGCCCGGGCCGCGAAGTCGGCGATCCGCTGCGGCACCCGATATCCCGTGCGCAGGTCCAACTCCCGCACCTCGCGCTTGCCCAGCCGGGCCAGCAGTTCCGGCCACGAGTCACTGGCCAGCGGGTGCGTCGCCTGCCCGAGGTCGCCGACAACCGTCATCGACGCGTACGCCGCCCGCCGCGCGATCACCCGGCACTCCATCGGCGACAGGTCCTGTGCCTCGTCGAGGATCACGTGCAGGTAGCGGTCCTCGACGGGCGCGTCGTCGGGCTCCTGGACGGGCAGCGGGTCGGCCAGCAGCGGCACGTAGCCCTCCTCGCCGTGCGGGTCGAAGCCGTCCTGCCAGCCCACCACCCGTTGCCCCTCGCGAAGGATGATCGCCTCCGCCCAGCGCTGCGCGACACCGTAGGCGTCGTTGTCGATCGCCGGCCCGGCCACCGCGATCGGCGTCGCGAGCCCGGGCGCGTAGAGCTCCCACCCGTCACGCAGCCCGCAGCTCAGCACGAACGTCTCCACCAGCCGCGGGCCGCTGGTCAGCTCGCGCAGCCGCCATTCGGGCTCGGGCGCCCTGGGCGGCTTCGGTGGTGTGCCGAGCAGTTCGGCCAGTTCGTCGAGCAGGGGTACGTCGTCGACAGACCAGTCGCCCCGGTAGGACGCGGCCAGCGCTTCCGCGTTGTCGACCCCGACCGCCCGGGCCGGGTCGGCGAGCCAGGCCAGCACCAGCGGCGGTGTCAGCGGCGGCCACCAGGCGCGCAGGAACCGTTCGAACTCGCCGCGCTCGGCGACCTCGTCGGCGAACAGTTCCGGGTCGAGGTGCGCGCCGTCGACCTTCGTCCAGAGGGCGGCCGCCAACGCCGCGACGGCTTCCGGTCGGGCGCCGTTGGGCGGGGTGCCGGCCGCTTGGCAGCGTTCGCGCACCCGGGTGCGGGCCGCCGACAGGTCGGCCGCGTCGAGGGTGAGCACCTGGCCGGCGTACACCAGGCGCAGTCGGTCCGGTGCCGTTGGCGGCGTCTGCCACATCAGCTCGACCAGCACGCCGAGCATCCGCTCGCTGCCCTTGATCTCGGCGACCTCCGCGCGGTCGCGGCGGGTGGCGGTCACGCCGTCGACGAGTTCGCCGATGGCGCGCAGGTGCACGCTGTCTTCGCCGAGCGACGGCAGCACCCGGCCGATGTAGCTGGTGAACACCGTCGACGGCCCGACCACCAGGATGCGCCCGCCGGTGAACCGGCCGCGGTCGGTGTAGAGCAGGTAGGCCGCCCGGTGCAGCGCGACCTGGGTCTTGCCGGTGCCCGGGCCGCCGGTGATCAGCGTGACGCCGCGGGCGGGTGCGCGGATCGCCTCGTCCTGCTCCCGCTGGATGGTGGTGACGATGTCGCGCATGTGCGGGCCGCGCGAGCGGCGCAGCGCGGCCAGCAGCGCCCCTTCGCCGAGCACCCGCAGGTCGCCGACCGCGTCGGGCGTGAGCACGTCGTCGTCGAGGTCGACCACCGCCTGGCCGCGGCAGAAGATGACCCGCCGGCGCACCACACCGAGCGGGTCGCCGGCGGTGGCCCGGTAGAACGGCGCCGCGGCGGGTGCGCGCCAGTCGACGAGCAACGGCTCGTGGCCGTCGCGTACCCCCAACCGTCCAATGTGGTAGATCTCGCCGTCGTCGAAGTCGAGCCGGCCGAACACCAGGCCTTCTTCCTCGGTGTCGAGTTCGTGCAGCCGCACGGCGGCACGGTGCACGATCGCGTCACGCTCGACCAGACCGACGGCGGTGTTGCCGCTCGCCCGCCCATGTCCTTCGCCTTCGAGCGCCCTGGCCTGCGCCCGCAACTCCTCGAGCCGCTCGTAGACCCGATCGACGACGCGCTGCTCGGCCGCGATCTCCTGCGTTCTGCCTGCGGGCACGATGCTCCCCCGGGTTCCGTGCTGGATTGGCTCCGGCGAGCATATGGGCGGTTCTGAGCCAGAAAATCAGCACCCGGGCCGATTCGCCGAGGTTGACGCGTGGATATAGTTGAGAAGGACAAGGGGACGCCACCGGTTGGTGACGCCCCCTTTTTGTTGTTCTCGGATCAGCTAGGTGCGGTGTAGCAGAGCACGTAGGCGCTGCCCGTGCCCACCTGGCCGCTCGAGTTGGCGAAATTCACCGTCCAGCCGGTGAAAGGGCCGGCGCCGCTCTGCGGATTGGGCCGGCTGGCGAGCACCCGCACGAAGTTGCTGTTCTCCAGGAACCCGCCGCCGGTGGCGACCATGCCGGCCGGACAGTTGGCGGTGACCGGCGTATCCGAGGAGTTCGCCGGGATGCTACCGCTGTTGGGAACGGACTGGCCGACACCGGTGAGGCCGGCCGGCCCGGCCGGCCCGGCGGGCCCGCGCGGTCCGGGAGCGCCGCGCTCTCCCTGCGGGCCGCGGGGTCCCTGCACGTTCCAGACCACCCACCGCTCGCCCTTGTTGCAGCGCTGGCCACCGCCGTTGAACGGGTTGGGGATACGCACGTCGCCGGTCCGGTTGTTGACGCAGGCGTAGATGGTGCCGGCCGCCTTTTCGGTGTCGGCCTGCGCGAACCCGCCGAAGGCCAACACGACGGCGGCGGCGACACCGGTCACGCCGAGCGCGCGCCGCACCCGACGTTTGGTAACTGGTTCCACGTCTCTCCTCGATGAAAGCCGAGATCTCTCCTCATTGGAGACAAACTCGGTTATATCGCACGGAGAGTAGTCGTATGATTACGCCGCGCTGAGGCGGCGGAGGAACTGTTGGGTGCGGGCCTCGGCCGGCTCGTCGAAGACCTGGTCGGGTGGGCCCTGCTCGAGGATCCGGCCCGCGTCGAGGAAGCAGACCCGGTCGGCCACCTGGCGCGCGAAGCTCATCTCGTGCGTGGCCAGCACCATGGTCATGCCGTCGTTCTTGAGGTCGCGGATCAGGTCGAGCACCTCGCCGACCAGCTCCGGGTCGAGGGCCGACGTGACCTCGTCGAGCAGCAACAGCCGCGGCGAGTTGACCAGCGCGCGGACGATCGCGACCCGTTGCTGTTGCCCGCCGGAGAGCCGGTCCGGATAGGCGTCGGCCTTGTCGGCCAGGCCGATCCGGGCCAGCAGCGCCAGCGCCTGCTCGCGGGCCTCCGCGCGAGGGCGCTTGTGGACGCGCACCGGCGCGAGGGTGATGTTGTCGAGGACCGACAGGTGCGGGAACAGGTTGTAGGCCTGGAAGACGATGCCGATCTTCCGGCGTACGAGATCGGGGTTGATCCTCGGATCGGTGATGTGCGAACCGTCCAGGTGGATCGTGCCGTCGTCGAGTTCCTCCAGCAGGTTGACGCAGCGCAGCAGGGTCGACTTGCCCGAGCCGGACGCGCCGATCAGCGCCACCACCTCGTGCTCGGCCACGTCGAGATCCAGCCCGTCGAGCACCACCGACGACCCGAAGACCTTGCGGACGCCCCGGCAGGAGAGCACGGCGGTCATTGGCCGGCCTGCCGGCGGGCGGCGCGCAGGGTCACCCAGTCGGTGACCGCGATCAGCGGAATGGCGAGCAGCACGAAGAGCACCCCCGCGACGATGTAGGGCGTGTAGTTGAAGTGTTCGGCCGTCGAGATCTGCGCGGCGCGGACCGCATCGATCGGGCCCGCGAGCGAGACCAGGCCGACGTCCTTCTGGAGCGCGACCGTGTCGTTGAGCAGCGGCGGCGCCACCCGGCGGACCGCCTGCGGCAGCACCACGTGGCGCATCGCCTGCCGGTAGGACAGGCCGAGCGAGCGGGCCGCCGCGACCTGGCTCGGGTGCACCGACTCGATGCCGGCGCGGAACACCTCGGCGATGTAGCCCGAGTAGGTCAGCACCAGTGCCGCCCCGCCGAGCACCAGCACCGACGGCATCCCCTGCAGGCGCAGGCCCGGCACGCCCAGGGTGAGCACGTAGATCACGATGATCAGGGGCAGGCCGCGGAACGTGTAGGTGTAGCTGACCGCCAGGGCGCGGACCGGGAAGAAGACCGGACCGCGGAGGGTACGCAGCAGCGCGATCACCAGGCCCAGCCCCAGCGAGCCGAGCGCGCAGAAGAACAGCAGCCGGATGTTGAGCCACAGCCCGCGCAGGATGTCGGGCAGCGAGTCGACGGCGATCGACGGGTCGAGGAACGACTGGCGGACCCGGTCCCAGCCGGGCGCGCCGGTGACCGCGAAGACCAGCAGCGCGCCGAGCACCGCGGTGGAGCCGGCCGCGACCAGGATCGATCGGATCGTCTGGCGGCGCCGCCAGGCGATCCGATCCTGCTGGACCGCTGAAAGCGGCCGGTCCTGTCGGACCGCGGAGACCGGCTGGGTCACGACAGTTCGGGCGCGCCCGCCGTGTCGGCGAGCCACTTCTTCTCCAGCTCGGCGAGCTGGCCGCCGTCGCGGAGCTTGTCGACGGCCTGGCTCACGCAGTTGGTCAGCGGCGAGCCCTTGTCGAGCAACAGGCCGAACGTCTCCGGCGTGCCGACCTGCGGCAACTGCCCGACGATCTTGCCGTCGGTCAGCTCGGCGCCGGTCATGTAGAACGCCGTGGGCAGGTCGACGACCAGGCCGTCGATCTGGCCGTTTTCGAGGGCCTTCTTGGCGTCTTCGTTGGTGTTGTAAACCTGCGGCTGGGTGCTCGGCTTGATCAGCTCGTTGACCGCCTGGTAGCTCGTCGTGCCGACCTGGGCGCCCAACTTCGCGGCGCGCAGGTCTGCGATCGACTTGGCGTTGGCGATCTTCGAGGACTTCAGCGAGATCACGGTCTGCCGCACGAGGTAGTAGGGCGACGAGAAGTCGACCGCCTGCTGCCGCTCGGGCGTGACCGAGAACTGGTTGATGTCGAAGTCGAAGGCCTTCGGGCCGGGCGCGATCGCGTTGTTGAAGGTGACCCGGGTCCACGCCACGTCGGTCTTGGCGTAGCCGAGTTGCTCCGCGACCGCGTAGGCGACGGCCGACTCGAAGCCCTCGCCGGACTCGGGCTTGTTGTCGACCACCCACGGCTCGTAGCCGGGATCGTCGGTGGCGATCGTCAGCTTGCCGGCGGTCTCGGTCTGCAGGGAGTCCTTTGTGCAGGACGGGCCCGCCGACCCCGACGGCGCCGCCGCCGGCGTCTCCTCGGGCGCGCAGGCCGCGAGAGTGGTGATGAGGGCGGCCGCGACCGCGACCACGAGGGGGGTAGCTCGCCTGGACATGTGGGACAGCTTAGAGATGGAACGGTGTACGTCCATCGAGTTCCCTATCACACTGGTCGGGAATTTGGACATTCGACCCATGGCGCCCGTTCCTGGCAGGCGGTAAACCGGAACCGAGGCCCGCGCGTCATCCTGCTGTGCGAGCCGACACAGTGGCGCGTCCCCGGAGCTTCATGCGCGACGGACCCGACCCCGAATGGGACGCCGACCAGGCGGTCACCCATCTCTTCGGCGCGCACTACCGGCCGATGGTCCGGCTGGCCAGCCTGCTGCTGCACGAACGCGGCCTGGCGGAGGAGATCGTCCAGGACGCCTACGTGCGGCTGCACGCCCGCTGGCACCGCCTCCGCGACACCGACAAGGCGCTGGCCTACCTGCGGGTCACCGTGGTCAACGGCTGCCGGTCGGCGCTGCGCCACCGCAAGGTGGTCGACGCGCACCTGGCCGCCAGCCACCCGCCGCCCGACGTGCCGAGCGCCGAGGCCGGCGCCCTCGACCTGCTCACCCAGGCGGCGGTGGTGACCGCGGTCCGCGGGCTGCCGGCCCGCCAGCGGGAGGCGATCGTGCTGCGCTACTACGCCGACCTGTCCGAGGCACAGATGGCCGAGGCGATGGGCGTCAGCCGCGGTGCGGTCAAGAGCCACCTGTCGCGGGGCGTCGCCGCCCTGCGCCTGACCGTGGAGCGGCCGTGATGACCATCGACGACGTCATCCGCCGCGCCCTCGACGCCGAGGCGGCCACGGTCGACGTGCGGCCCGACGCGCTGGCCACGATCCGGGCGCGCACCGGGCGGCGGCGCGCCCGATTCGCGGTCAAGGCCTGGATCGGCGGCGGCCTGGCCGTCGCGGCGGCCGCGGCGACCGCGGCGGTCTTCGTCCTCGACGCACCACCCCCGGCACCGCCGGCGCCGCCGGCCACCACGACCGAGCCGCCGGCCTCACCCGAGCGGCTGCTCGCGGTCTACTACGTCGGCCCGGACCGCGGCGACCGGCTGGTCCGCGAGTTCCACCGGGCCGCGCCGGCGACCGGCGCGGCCGCCGACCAGGTGCGCGCCGCGCTGGGCCTGATGTTCGCCGGCGTGCCCGCCGACCCCGACTACGCCAGCGCCTGGCCGGCCGGCGTCGCGGTCCGCGGCGTCACCGTCACGGGTGACGTGGCCACCGTCGACCTCGGCGGCGCGACCCCGCCCACGCCGATCGCCGCACAGCAACTGGTCTGGACGGTGACCGCGGTCAGCGGGCTGAAGGGGGTCCGGATCGGCTCGGGGTCGGTGCTGCACCGAGCGGCGGCGGTCGAGACGCTGGCGCCCGTCTGGCTGATCAACCCGCAGCACGGCGACGTCGTCAGAACCCTCAAGGTGCACGTCGCGGGCTTCGCCGGCCGGTGCCGCCTGGTGATCCGCACCAGCGCCGGTCGGGTCGTGTCCGACGAGCAGCTGACCCTGTCCGGCGGCAGCCCCGCACAGCGTGAGGCGCAACTCACAGCGGTGGTCGCGCCCGGCGACTACGTGCTGACAGTGACGGTCGACGGCGGTGTCGACGACCACGTCGTGCGGGTCGAATAACGCCGGGCGGGTTCGGCGGCCGGGCCGGTGCCTGGTTGGATGGCTGCGTGAAGACGTTCGAGGAGCTCTTCGCCGAGTTGCAGGCGAAGGCCGAGGCCGGCACCCCGGGCTCGGGCACCGTCGCCGCGCTCGAGCGCGGGGTGCACGCGATCGGCAAGAAGGTCGTCGAGGAGGCGGCCGAGGCGTGGATGGCCGCCGAGCACGAGGGTCCGGAGCGGGCCGCCGAGGAGATCTCGCAGCTGCTCTACCAGGCCCAGGTGCTGATGCTGGCCAGCGGTCTGAAGCTGGAAGACGTCTACCGACATCTGTGAGCCCGCCTCCGCTCACCGGTTGACGTCTTTCAGAGGAGATCCCCGAAATGCTGCGCATCGCCGTGCCCAACAAGGGCACCCTGTCCCGTCCGGCCGCCGAGATGCTGCGCGAGGCGGGCTACCGCCAGCGCACCGACGAGCGTGACCTGGTCTGCCGCGACGAGTCCAACGACGTCGAGTTCTTCTACCTGCGCCCGCGCGACATCGCCACTTACGTCGGCTCCGGCGACCTCGACCTCGGCATCACCGGCCGCGACCTGTTGGTCGACGCCGGCAGCCCGGCCGACGAACTGCTCGACCTCGACTTCGCCGGCGCCAGCTTCCGGTTCGCCGCGGCACCGGCGACGCTGACCACGGTCGAGCAGATCGCCGGCCGCCGGGTGGCCACCTCGTTCCCCGGTGTGGTCAACCGCTACCTGGCCCACAACGGCATCGAGGCCGAGGTGATCCGGCTCGACGGCGCGGTCGAGAACGCGGTGCGGCTCGGGGTGGCCGACGTGGTCGCCGACGTCGTGCAGACCGGCGCCACCCTGCGCCAGGCCGGGCTCGCCGTGGTCGGCGACCCGATCCTGACCTCGTCGGCGCTGCTGATCGGTCGGGACTCGGTCGCGTCGGCGCCGGTCGCCCAACTCGTCCGCCGTCTCCAGGGCGTCCTCGTCGCCCGCCGCTACGTGATGCTCGCCTACGACGTGCGGGCCGACCTGCTCGAGCAGGCGACCGCGCTGACGCCGGGCATCGAGTCGCCGACCGTCTCACCGCTGCACCGCGAGGGCTGGGTGGCGGTCCAGGCGATGGTGCTGCGCACCGACGTGCACAAGATCATGGATGAGTTGTACGACCTGGGCGCCCGCGCCATCCTGGTCACCGGCATTCACAACTGTCGCCTCTGACCGGCCTTGTCGCCCGCTGTGGCAGACTGGGCTGCCGTGACCAGTGCTGCTGTGCCCTCCGTGACCGGCACCGTGACGTTCCGCCCGCAGCGGGCGCGCAAGGTCGCGATCGGTGCGGCCGCCGCGATCGTGATCGTCTTCACCGCCGTCAGCTTCGGCCTCACCGGCTCGACCGGTGAGGGCGAGGCCGTCTTCCAGCGTGGCGACCAGACGGCGATGATCGGCCTGGGCATCGCGTTCGCGGCCGGCATCCTGCTGTTCCTGCGCCCCCGGGTCGACGCCGACGCGAAGGGCATCCGGATCCGCAACGTGATCGGCTCCTACGACCTCCCCTGGGAGGTCGTCCGCGCGATCCGCTTCGAGCGCGGCGTCTCGTTCGCCGGCGCCGAGCTCCACGACGACGAGCTGGTCACGATCATCGCGCTCCAGGTCGTCGACAAGGAATACGCCCTGGCCGGCGTCCGCGCCCTCCGCGAGCTGTTCGCCGCTCACCAGGCCGCGGCCGCGACGGCCGAGTCCGCCTAGCACCGACCGCGCGCCGCGTCAGTCGGTGGTCGGGTGGGCGCGCCGGTAGTGGCGGGCGACCCGGGTGCGGTTGCCGCAGATGTTGGGGGTGCACCACTGGCGGCGGGTGGTCTCGGCGAGGAAGAGCATCGAGCAGTTGGGGTTGGCGCAGCGCCGCAGCCGGGCCAGCCGGGTCGGGTCGGCGAGCAGCTCGATGGCGCCGCGGGCGGTGGCCGCGAGCGCCGCGTTGCCGCCCTGCTCGGTGTGCCAGCGGACCTCTTCGCGATAGCCGGCGCCGGTCGGGGCGAGCCGCAGGCTGGTCGGAACGGCCGACGCGGCCGCGTTGACGTCGTCGAGCGAGCCGGCTTCGGGCTCGCGGTGCTCGAGATGGGCGTCGAAGAGGTCGCGGATCGCGGTGCGCAGCCGCCGGGTGGCCGGGAGGTCGGGCGCCGGGCCGCCGGGTAGTCGGCTGGCCTGGAGGCGCCACCAGGCCTGCGCCGTCGTGGGGTCGGCGATCAGGTCGGTGGGCGGGTCGGTCACGAGCATCTTGGTGTCGACCAGGTCGAGCGCCACCAGCGGCTCGCCGCCCATCGGGAAGCCGGCGCGCTGGACGTCGGCCAGGCTTATGCTCACCCCACCACCCTATCCATTAGGTGAGACAATCGCGAGTTTTTTTCCAGAACCGCTTGCGCGCTCTCACCTAATGGAAATAGCGTCGACTTATCCATTAGATCGAGAGGGAGGTGCCCGATGGGACTCGCATGGCAGCAGGGGCCGCTCTCAGCCCAGCCGGAAGGCCGGTTCCTGGTTCCCGATCCCCTTCCGCCGCGGCTGCTGTTCGCCGAGCGGTTGCGCCGGCGGATGCGGGTGCGGTTCGGCGGCGAGTGGATCGCCGACAGCGACGAGGTCGTGCTGCTGCACGAGCCGGCCCGCTATCCGGTGGCCTACTTCCCGCTGGCCGCGATCGCGGGCGGCGTGCTGGAGCCGACCGACCGGGTGACCGAGCACCACGACCTGGGCCCAACGGGGTGGTACACGGTGCACGGCGGCGACCAGGTCGCGCCGCGGGCCGCGTGGCGGTTCACCGACCTCCCCGACCACGCGAGCGACCTGCGCGACCGGGTCGCGTTCGCCTGGCGGCCGATGGACGCGTTCTACGAGGAAGACGAGCGGATCGTCGGGCACGCCGCCGACCCCTACCACCGGATCGACGTCCGGCGGACCTCCCGGCGGTTGGTCGTGCGCGACGGCGACCGGGTGGTCGCCGACACGAAGCGGCCGCTGGCGCTCTACGAGTCGGGCTTCGCACCGCGCTGGTATGTGCCCCGCAACGACGTCGACCCCGACGCGCTCCACCCGGTCGAGGGACAGACCTTCTGCCCCTACAAGGGGCTGGCCAGCTACTACGACATCGGCGACCGCAAGCGGGCGGCCTGGTCCTACCGCGAGGCCTGGCCCGAGGTGCGACTGATCGACGGCCTGGTCTCGTTCGAGCCGGACCTGATCGAGGTGCTGCTCGACGGCAAGCGGCTCGCCCTCGAACCGGGGCAGACCGTGGTGCCGCACGGCGTCGACCGCGGCCTGGACCCCGCCGAGATCCTGAAGTCCACATAGCACAGAGAGGAGCACGACCATGACCGCCACCCTGAAAGAGCGGACCGTGCTGGTGATCGGGCGGCCCGGCGGGATCGCCCGAGCCATCACCTTCGCCGTACGCGAGGCCGGCGGGTCCGTGGTCGCGGCCGGTCGCGACGCCGGCGCGCTCGCGGAGGCCTACGACGATCCGGGCATCGTGGCCGAGTCCGTCGACGTGACCGACGAGGCGAGCGTCGCCGCGCTGGCCGAGCGGCTCGGCGGCGTCGACCACGTCGTCTCCACCGCCTCGGCCCGGGCCCGCGGCGCGGTCGGCGACCTCGACCCCGACGTGGTGACGCTGTCGCTGCGCACCAAGGCGGTCGGCGCGATCCTGCTGGCCAAGCACTTCGCCACGCGGATGCCGGCCGACGGCTCGTTCCTGTTCTTCTCGGGCGCGACCGCGGTCAAGCCGGCCGCCGGCATGCTCGCCGTCGCGGCCACCAACGGTGCCGTCGACGCCGTGATCCGCTCGCTGTCGGTGGAACTCGCGCCGATCCGGGTCAACGCGGTCTCCCCCGGCACGATCGACAGCGGCGCCTACGACGCGCTCGGCGCGGAGAAGAAGGCCGCCCTGTTCGCCACCCGGGGCAACGCCAACCCGGCCCGCCGGATCGGCACGCCGGAGGACGTCGCCGATGCCGTCGTCTTCGCCCTCACCAACACCTTCCTGACCGGGGTGTCGCTGGGTATCGACGGCGGAGAGCCGCTGGTGTGACATGTGTGACGAGAGGCGACTCCCGGAAGGCCCGGAGTCGGTGACGCCGGCCTTCGGTCCGCTGCCGCCGGTATACCTCGGCCGGCCGGGGGAAGGCGGCTGGTGGCGCCGGCTGCTCATGCGACGGAAGGACGACCATGGCGACCCTGCTCTCGCTCAACGTCGGGATGCCGAAGAACGTCCCGTGGCACGGGCACACCGTCTACACGGGAGTGTGGAAGGCCCCGGTGGACGGGCGGCGGATGGTGCGCCGGCTCAACATCGACGGTGACGGCCAGGGCGACAAGGACGGGCACGGCGGTGAGATGCGGGCGGTGCTGGTCTACCAGACCGACTCGTACACCCATTGGTCGAAGCATTTTTCCAAAGACCTCGGGGGTACGGCGCGTTCGGCGAGAACTTCACCGTCGACGGGCTGGCCGACGACGAGGTGCACATCGGTGACCGCTACCGGATCGGCGACGCCGAGTTCGAGGTCACCCAGCCGCGGGTCACCTGCTTCCGGGTCGGCCTGCGGCTCGGCGAGCCGCAACTGCCCGCGCTGCTGGTCGGCCACCACCGGCCCGGCTTCTACCTGCGGGTGATCACCGAGGGCGAGGTCGGCGCGGGCGACGAGATCGTCCGCACCCGGGTCGGCCCGCACGAGGTGACCGTCGCCGAGATCGACGCCCTGCTCTACCTGCCCAACCCCGACCACGACCGGATCCGCGCGGCGCTCGACATCCCGGCGCTCAGCCCGGGCTGGGTGGCGTCGTTCAAGGAGGTGCTGGCCGGTGGCGGCGGGCTCGCCCCGATCCCGGTGGGCAAGGAGCCGGCGTGGCGCGGCTTCCGGCCGTTGCGGGTCGACCGGGTGGTCCCCGAGACGGCGTCGATCACGTCGATCTACCTGGCGCCCACCGACGGCCAGCCGCTGCCGAAGCCGCAGGCCGGCCAATACCTGACGTTGAAGGTCGCGCCCGCGGGCAACCCGGCTCCGGTGCGGTCCTACTCGCTGTCCGACCACTTCGACCCGGCCGCCTACCGGATCAGCGTGAAGGGCGAGGCGCACGGCGCTGTGAGCCCTTATCTGCAGGGCTCGCTGACGGCCGGCGGGACGCTCGACGTGGCGCCGGCCCGGGGCGAGTTCGTGCTGACCGACGGCACCGACCCGATCCTGCTGATCTCGGCGGGCATCGGGGTGACGCCGGTGCTGGCGATGCTGCACCGGTTGGCCGCCGACCACGACCCGCGCGAGGTCTGGTGGATCCACACCGCGCACGATGCGAGCCACCACGCGTTCGCGGGCGAGGTTCGCGACCTGCTGGCCACGCTGCGCAACGCGAAGGAGCACATCTTCTACTCGGTCGACACCCGGCTGACGCCCGCCGTGCTCGACGGGCTGGGCGCGCCGCTGGAGGCCGACGCCTACATCTGCGGTCCGGAGTCCTTCATGGACGACATCGCGAGCGGGCTGGTCGATTCGGGGATGAAGCCCGATCGGGTACGCCGGGAACTGTTCGCCTCCCGCTCGGCGATCAACCCGGGCGTGACCGACGCGACCCGCAAGAAGCCGCACCCGCCGGAGGGCCCGCCCGGCACCGGCCCGGCGGTCACGTTCGCGCGCAGCGGCCTGACCGTCCCGTGGTCCGACGACCGGGGCTCGCTGCTGGAGTTGGCCGAGTCGTGCGACGTGCCGACCCGCTGGTCGTGCCGCACCGGCGTCTGCCACACCTGCGAGACGGCGCTGCTCTCCGGCGACCTCGACTACGACCCGGACCCGCTGGAGCCACCGGGCCCGGGCGACGCCCTCATCTGCTGCTCGCGCCCCCGTGACGCGGTGGTGCTCGACCTTTAGATGGCCCGGATGGCCAGGGCGGCGTCGAGGGCGGCCAGCGTCGCGGCGTAGCCCTTGTCTTCCGCGGAGCCGGGCAGGCCGGCGCGGTCCTGCGCCTGCTCCAGCGTGTTGACGGTGAGCACGCCGTGCGCGACCGGCTTGCCCGAGTCGAGCGCGACCCGGGTCAGGCCCTCGGTCACCGACTGGCAGACGTAGTCGAAGTGTGCCGTCGAGCCGCGGATGACCACGCCGAGGGCGACCACCACGTCGTATTTCTTCGCCAGCGCCTGTGCGACCACCGGGATCTCCACCGAGCCGGCCACTCGGGCCACCGCCACGTCGGCCACCGCCGACGCCTTGGCCGCGGCCACCGCGCGGTCGACCATGTGGTCGGTCAGCTCGTTGTGCCAGCGGGCCGCCACGATGCCGACCGTCAGGCCCGAGGCGTCGACAGCGGCCACCGCGGGTTCGCCGAAACCAGCCATCAGAATCCTTCCGCAAGGTCGACGTCGTCGAGGGCGTCGAGCAGGTGTCCCATCCGGTCGCGCTTGGTGCGCAGGTAGCGGACGTTCTCGGGGTGCGGGCGGATCGGCAGGCCCTCGCGGCCCGTGATGGTCAGCCCGTAGCCCTCGAGGCCGGCCCGCTTGGCCGGGTTGTTGGTCAGCAGGCGCATCGAGCGCACGCCCAGGTCGTAGAGGATCTGCGCACCCGTGCCGTAGTCGCGGGCGTCGGCCGGCAGCCCCAGGTCGAGGTTGGCGTCGACGGTGTCGCGACCCAGGTCCTGGAGTTGGTAGGCCTGGAGCTTGTGCAGGAGGCCGATCCCCCGGCCCTCGTGGCCGCGCATGTAGAGCACGACGCCGCGGCCCTCGGCCGCCACCCGGGCCAGTGCCGCGTTGAGCTGCGGGCCGCAGTCGCAGCGCAGCGAGCCCAGCACGTCGCCGGTCAGGCACTCGGAGTGCACCCGGACCAGCACGTCGGCGCCGTCGGCGAGGTCGCCGTAGACCATCGCCACGTGCTCGGCGCCGTCGTGCGCCGCGCGGTAGCCCACCGCGGTGAACACGCCGTGCTCGGTCGGGATGCGCGTCTCGACGACCCGCTCGACCTGCTTCTCGTGGTGGCGCCGGTAGGCGATCAGGTCGGCGATCGAGATCAGCACCAGGCCGTGTTCGGCCGCGAACTTCTCCAGGTCGGGCAGGCGCATCATGGTGCCGTCGTCGTTGACCAGCTCGCAGAGCACCCCGGCGGGGCGTAGCCCGGCGAGCTCGGCCAGGTCGATCGCGGCCTCGGTGTGGCCGGGGCGGCGCAGCACGCCGCCGGCCTTGGCCCGCAGCGGCACCACGTGGCCGGGGCGGGACAGGTCGCCGGCGGTCGTGTCGGCCGAGGCCAGCAGCCGGATCGTGTGTGCCCGGTCGGCGGCCGAGATGCCGGTGGTCACGCCCTCGCGGGCATCGACCGTCACCGTGTAGGCGGTGCCGCGCCGGTCCTGGTTGGTGTGGTACATCGGCGGGAGCTCGAGCCGGTCGGCGTCTTCCTCGGTGACCGGCGCGCAGATGTAGCCCGACGTGTAGCGGACGGTGAACGCGAGCAGTTCCGGCGTCGCCATCTCGGCGGCGAAGATCAGGTCGCCCTCGTTCTCCCGGTCTTCGTCGTCGACGACCACGACCGGCCGGCCCGCCGCGATCGCGGCGACGGCCTCTTCGACAGTTGACAGCGTCATGACCTCTTCCCAAGAAGTCGTTCCACGTATTTGGCGATGATGTCGACCTCGAGGTTGACCAGGTCGCCGACCTGCTTGTGACCGAGCGTGGTGAGACCGAGCGTGGTCGGGATCAGCCCCACCGCGAACGTGTCGTCACCCGCTTCCATGACCGTCAGCGAGACACCGTCGACGGTGATCGAACCCTTCTCCACCACATACCGGCGGATCGCCGCCGGCAGCTCGAACCGCACGGTGGTCCACTGTTCGG
The DNA here is from genome assembly GCF_003387075.1 of Asanoa ferruginea. NCBI lineage: Bacteria > Bacillati > Actinomycetota > Actinomycetes > Micromonosporales > Micromonosporaceae > Asanoa > Asanoa ferruginea. The sequence goes on along the minus strand of NZ_QUMQ01000001.1, from coordinate 5,053,163 downwards.
CGGGCTCCCGGGCGGTGATCCGGGCGACGCCGTCGACGTGCCCCTGCACGAGGTGGCCGCCGAGCCGGCTGTCGAGCTTGGCCGCCCGTTCCAGGTTGACCGGGTCGCCGGGCTTGAGCTCGCCGAGCGACGAGCGCCGGAGGGTCTCACCCATCACGTCGGCCGTGAACCCGTCGGAGGAGATCTCGACCGCGGTCAGGCAGACGCCGTTGACCGAGATCGAGTCGCCGTGCCCGAGGTCGTCGACGACGGTCTTGCCGCGGATGGCGATCAGGCCGGAGTCGTCGCCGGTGGCCGTCCAGCCGACCATTTCGCCGAGCTCCTCGATGATGCCGGTGAACATGCGGGTCAGCCCTCCTTCTTGCGTGGCACAGCGGTGAACCGCAGGTCAGGGCCGACCCGCGTGACGTCGGTGAGTTCGAGGTCGATGACCTCGGCGATGGTCGAGACGCCCGCGTCGGCGAGCGCCGACGGGCCGGCGCCGAGCAGCTTCGGCGCGACGTACCCGATCACCTTGTCGACCAGCCCGGCGGCGAGGAACGCGCCGGCCAGCCGGGGGCCGCCCTCCAGCAGCACCGAGCGGACGCCGCGCACGTGCAGCGCCGCGAGCAGCGCCTGGAGGTCGACCTTGCCGTCGGGACCGGTGCCGACCTCGGCCGCGGTCGCCACCCAGGTGGCGGCGGCGTTGTCGCGGATCTTGGCACCAGCGGGGGTACGCCCGTGGCTGTCGACCACGACCCGCAGCGGCTGGCGGATCGCCAGCGAGCCGTCGCGCAGGTTGCGGGCCGTCAGCCGCGGGTCGTCGGCGAGCACGGTGCCGACGCCGACCAGCACGGCGTCGCTGGCGCAGCGCAGCCCGTGCACGTCGGTGCGCGCGGCCTCGGAGGTGATCCACATGCTGGTGCCGTCGGCGGCGGCGGACCGACCGTCGAGGGTGGCGGCGTATTTCCAGACCACGTAGGGCCAGCCCCGGCGCACGCTGGTCAGCCAGGCGATGTTGCCGGCCTCGGCCTCGTCTTCGCGGACACCCATCCGCACCTCGACGCCGGCGGCCCGCAGCGTCTCGGCGCCGCCCCGGGCGACCGGGTCGGGGTCGGCGACGCCGACGACGACCTTGGCCACGCCCGCGTTGATCAGGGCGCGGGTGCAGGGGCCGGTGCGGCCGGTGTGGTTGCAGGGTTCCAGGGTGACGACCGCGGTGCCGCCGCGGGCCCGGTTGCCGGCCTGCGCGAGCGCGACGATCTCGGCGTGCGGGCCGCCGGCGTAGGCGTGGAAGCCTTCGCCGACCACCTCACCGGCGGCATCGAGCAGGACGCAACCCACGATGGGGTTGGGACTGGTGGTGCCGAGCCCGCGTGCGCCAAGCGCAATCGCGCGTCGCATCGCCTCGTCGATGGAGACGCCGCCGCTCGCCATGCCCGTTCCTTCCCGTTCGCCGTGTGCACGCGGCGCGGGCGAAAGGAGGCATGCGTGAGGGGGCTCGGAACGGCAACGAACAACCGTCCCGACGACGGCGCCAGACAACGGCGCGGCCGTCCGCCCTCGCGCTGTCTCCCATCCGGACTGTCTGGGTGCCGTGAGGGCGCCCAACCGTCGGCCCCGGATTCTCACCAGGTCCACCGCCCGAAGAGGTGCCTTCGGTCGGGTCGCGGGCTTACCAAGGGCCAGGCCCCCGGATCACCGCCGGTTCGGAATTTCACCGAGTCCCGCCAGCGCGTGGTGGGTAACTAAGTCTTACACGCAATCCGCGGAACAGCGATCGTGAGGCGACCTACCTCACACCGAGCCCAAGAAACGGACGAACCGGTCAGGGTGCGGACAGCCGGCGGTCGACGGCCACGTATGAGCCGGGCTGGCTCTTGGCCACGCCCTTCATCTCGTTGGCCAGCGCGATGATCTCGCGGGGATCGCTGAACCGCCGCTCGCCGCTGGACAGCGCCACCCCGATCGACAGCGTCACCAGGGCGGCCCGCTGGATGTTGTTGCGCCGGTCGCGCACCTCGACGTAGCCACGGGCGGCGTCGCGCTCGTCGTACAACCCGTCGGTGGTCTTCTCGAAGTCGAGCACGGCCTTCTCGGAGAGTGGCCGGACCTGGTGCGGCGCGCAGACGATCACGAAGTCGTCGCCACCGATGTGGCCGAGGAACGCGGGCGGCATCCCGGCGACCGTCACCGCCCGGTGCAGGCTGCGGGCCAGCGCGCCGATGAACTCGTCGCCCCGACCGAACCCGTAGACGTCGTTGACGCTCTTGAACCGGTCGATGTCGATGTAGGCGACCGCGTAGTCGGTGCCGCCGCGGACCCGGTCGGTGATCTCCCGGCTGATCCGGGTGTTGCCGGGCAGCCCGGTCAGCGGCGAGACCTCCCGGTATTCGCGGTTGCGGCGCAACGTCGACTCGACCCGGGCGACCAGTTCCGACGTGTCGAACGGCTTGACCATGTAGTCGTCGGCGCCCGCGGTCAGGCCGAAGACCTTGTCGACGGTCAGGCCCTTCGCGGTCAGCATGATGATCGGCAGCGCGGCCGTCATCGGGTTGGCCCGCAGCCGCCGGGTCAGCTCGACGCCGTCGATCCGCGGCATCATCAGGTCGACCACGCACAGGTCGGGCTTGATCCGCTCGATCAGCTCCAGCGCCTCGACGCCGTCGCGGGCGTGCATCACCTCGAAGCCGTGCAGCTTGAGGCTGATGCCGACGAACCGGGCGATGTCGTCGTCGTCGTCGACGATCAGCACGAGGCCCAGCCGGTTGGCGGCCTCCAGCGCGACCTCGGTGCGTTCGCTCATCAGTGCCCGACTACACCACTCGCGGCGAGGGCGCGCAACCGGCGGATGGCCGCGGCGGGGTCGTCGGCGCCATAGACCGCGGTGCCGGCGACGAACGCGTCGGCACCGGCCTGCGCCGCCTGCTCGATCGTGTCGTCGGCGATCCCGCCGTCGACCTCGATGCGCAACTCGAGGTGGCCGCTCTCCCGGGCGGTGCGTGCCAGGCGGACCTTCTCCAGCAGCGCGGGCAGGAACCGCTGGCCACCGAACCCGGCCTTGATCGTCATCACCAGCAGCGTGTCGAAGCTGGGCAGCAGCTCCAGATATGGCTCGATCGGGGTGTCGCGGTCGATCGCCAGGCCGGCCTTGGCACCAGCGGCGCGCAGGTCCTTGGCCAGCGCGACCGGGTTGTCGCAGGCCTCGACGTGGAAGGTGACGTTGTAGGCGCCGGCGTCGGCATAGGCCGGTGCCCACCGCCGCGGTTCGTCGATCATCAGGTGGACATCGAACGGGAGCTGCGTGATCGGGCGCAGACTCTGGACAACCGGCAACCCAATTGTCAGATTGGGCACGAAATGGTTGTCCATGACGTCGATGTGCAACCAGTCCGCCTCCTGCTCGACAAGGCGTACCTCGTCAGCGAGATGGGCGAAGTCAGCCGCGAGGATGCTGGGCGCCACGATCGGCGACGGTCGGGTCACACGGGCCAGTGTACGAAGCCGGGCCCGATCCCCGTAGGGTTGCCCTCAACCCGGCCCTGGGGAGGGATGGATGCGACGCTGGTGGGCGGTGGGCCTCGCGGGCCTCGTGGCAACCCTGGCGTTGACCGGCTGCGGCAGCAACCCCGCCGGCGTCGACGGCGACATCAGCGACGACTGGCGGCCGATGAGCGAGCCGAAGCCGTTCGTCCCCGACAACGAGGTCTGTCACAGCTCGGCGGTCGAGTCCGGCTACCTGGCCGCCTACGCGCCGGTCGACTGCGCCACCACGCACGTGACCGAAACGGTCCATGTCGGAGCGTTCGACACCGCGGGCGGCAAGCCGCCGGTCTCCGGCGAAAAGAGCTACCAGACGGCGTACGCCGAATGCAGTGCCAAGGCCAGCACCTTCCTCGGCGGCGACTGGCGCACGGCCCGGCTCAGCCTGGGCCTGGTGCTGCCGGCCCCGGAGGCGTGGCAGGGCGGTTCCCGCTGGTATCGCTGCGACCTCGCCGAGACCCGCTCCCTCGACGACGACAGCATGGCGTCGCGGGACGGCTCGCTGAAGGGCGCGCTCGCCAAGACCTCCGCGCTGCGCTACGGCTGCTTCACGCCGAAGATCGAAAAAGAACTCGTGCAGGAGATGACCCCGGTCGCCTGCACGAAGTCACACCGCAGCGAGTTCGTCGGCATCTACTCGGCACCGGAGAAGTCCTACAAGACCTTCCTCGCCGACGACGAGACCATCCACAAGGCCTGCCTCGACCTCGTCGCGACCTACGCCAAGCTGCCCAAGGACGACAACCTCGGTGCCCGCACCGGCACGATCTACTACTACCCCACCACCGAAGAGTGGGACCAGGGCAACCGCGGCGTGAAGTGCTTCTCCTGGGACAGCGGCCGCACCTTCACCCGCTCGATCAAGGGCGGCGGCACCAGCCTGCTCCCGGTCAACTAGCCGCTCGGGCCGCAGCGGGCAGCCGCAGGCCGGGCGGCGGGCTGTCGGCCAGGTTGGGGTCGAACAGCGGCCCGCTGTCGGCGACGTCATCGGTGACCACCGACCCCTCGAGGACGACGGCACCGCCGGAGAACTCGGCATCGAGGAACGACACCTCGCCACCGGCGAACTCGGCACCGGCGAACGAGACCTCGCCGGCCGAGAACTCCGCACCCGCGAAGGACACCTTGCCGCTCGCGAAGACCGCGTCGAGGAACGAGACCGCACCGCCCTCGAAGGCCGCCTCCCGGAACGAGACCTCGCCGCCGGAGAAGGCGGCCTGCTGGAAGGACGCGGCACTGGCCGTGAAGCGGGCACCTTCGAAGTAGACCTCGCCGCCGGCGAACGTCGCCCGGCGAAAGGACACGGCGCCCCCGACCAACATGGCGCCCACGAAGGAAACCTCCCCGTCGGAGAACTCGGCCTGCTCGAGCGAGATCTCGCCTTCGAAGAGCCGCGCCTCCTCGAACGACACCGCACAGCCGGAGAACCGGGCCCGCGAAAGGTCGACGGTCGGTCCGGAGAACGCCGCCCGGGCGAACGACACCTTCCCGCCGGAGTATTCGACCTGCTGAAAGGAGATATCGCCGCCGGAGAATTCCGCCTCTTCGAAGGAGATGGCGCCGGCGGAGACCTCCGCGCGTTCGAAGGACAGGGCGCCACCGACGAACTCCGCGTGCTCGAACGCGACGTCACCGCCGGAGAATCGGGCTGTGGTGAAATCCACGTCGCTGCCGGCGAACCGCGCGGCGCCGAAGGACACCCGGCCGCCGGCGAACCGCGCACCCTCGAAGAACACGGCACCGCCGGCGAAGTCCGCCGCCACGAACGACATCCGACCGTCGGCGAACGTCGCTCCCGCGAAGTTGAGCTGGGTCGTGCCGTCGAGGGTGATGCCACTGAGGTCACCACCGTCGAAGAGCGCGCCGGTGAAGTCGAAGGAGTGTCCGTGCCAGCTGGCGTCCCGGTCGACCGGCAGGCGCAGGTGGTCGCGGACCAGCCGCAGCACGGTGTGCCGGACCTCGCGTTCGTCCCGCGGGTCGCGGCTCGGTGCCGGGCCGGGGTGGGCGTCGGGCTCCCCCGGCGGCGCCGGTGCGGTGTGCGGCATGCGCAGGTAGGCGCACAGCACGTCGATGCACGACTGCCGGCCGTCGGCCCAGTCGTCGGCGAGGGCCGCCATCGCGTAGACACCGGCCAGGCGCACTGCGGCCTGGGTGTCGCCGAGCAGTTCGGCGGCCTTCGCGAACCGTTCCGTGAAGAGCCGCGTGTCCTCGCGGTATTCGGCCGCCTCGCCGTGCTGCTGGCGGCGGTAGGCAACGGTCAGCGCGACGACCGCACCCAGGCCGCCGACGATCGACAGCACGATCTTCAGGGCGTCGAGGGTGTTCTGGGTCGTCCACCGCCCCGACCCCACCACCGGGGTCCCCGTCGGCAGGGGCGTGGGCACCGGGTTGCCCACGTCCGGACGGCCGAACGCCTGCCACAAGAGGAACCCGACCAGCACCGCGACAACCAGCGCCAGCACGAGCAACAGCCCAACGTGGACGAACAGCGGCAGGCGCGCGCCCGCGGGGCGTTGCCGGCGCCGCGCCGGCGGCGGGCGACCGAGCCACCACAGGCCCGCGAGCAGGGCCGCCACCAACAGCAGCAGCACCACGGGCCAGATCGCGACGAGGAACCCGCCGACCGCCAGCGCGACCCGGCCCCACCAGCGGGGTTGCACCAGGATCACCGCGGCCACGGCGGCGACGACCGCGAGTCCCAGCCGCACCCGGTGCCCTCTCGGGGACGCGAAGAAGGCCGAGAGCCGGGTCAGTCTGTCCACGTTGACCATCGTCGCCGCCCGTCCGCGAAGCACAATCCGCTCCGCTGGTCGTATAACCGACTCACCCTTCACACCGTGCTTCCCGCCGGGACGGTGCGCGCGCGGCCCGCCGCGGCGTCGACCAACCAGGCCAGCATCTCCGGGAGCACCTGCATGGCCCCGAAATGCGCCGTCTGCGCCTGCACCCGCACGTCGGCGCGCGGAATGCGGGCGGCGAGCCACCGGGTGTGGCTCGCCGGGGAGAAGTTGTCGTCTGCGCCGTGCCACAACAGCACCGGCGGTCGGATGTATTCGGGCCGGAAGCCCCATTGGGTACGCAGCGCCAGCACGTCGTCGATCCACCCGTACGGGCCGGGCCGCAAGGCCTCCGAGTAGGTCTGCGCCAGCAGCCGGCGGATCGCGAAGTCTCCCACCACCCGCAGGTCGGGGTCGGTCATCTGGCTCCGCAGGTCGTCGACGAGCTGATGGGGATCGCGCCGGGCCCGGTCGGCGCGCAGCCGCAGCCGCTCGACCAGTTTCTGCCGGTCGGTGCTGGCCATCCGGTAGCCGCTCACGTTGGCGTCGGTCATGCCCTGGAACCAGTCGAGGCCGTGGGCGTTCGCCGGGGCCAGGCCGACCAGGACGGCGGCACCGGTGACCCGTTCGGGCAACAGTGCGGCGGCCGCCAGCGCGTGCGGCCCGCCGCCGGAGCGACCGACCACGGCGAACCGTTCGATGTCGAGCTGGTCGGCGATCGCCTCGATGTCCTGGGCGGCGTCGGCGACGGTGCGGCCGGGGTCCCGCTCGGAGCCTCCGTAGCCGGGCCGGTCGTAGCAGATGAGCCGGACACCCAACCGGTAGAGCACGCTGGCCCGCGGCTTGGGCCCGACCCGGCTGCCCGGCGTGCCGTGCAGCAGGAACACCGGGCGCCCGCGCTCGTCGCCGGACACGTCCACCTGCAGCCTGCGCCCGTCCCAGGCCTGCACCGGAGCTGTCACGGTCAGAACAGGTGGGGATCGAGGGTGCGGTGGACGTAGCGCCGCTCCCGGGCGGCACGGACGGAGGGATGCTTGGGGCCGAGGGTCGCTTCGAGCCGGTCGAGGGCGTCATCGGGGCCGGTCATCAGCGCCAGGTTGACCTGGCCGCGCAGCGTGTCGGGGTGGTCGGCACCGAGGACTCTGGCGGTGTCGGCGGCCACGGCCCGGGCCAGCTCGCGCGCGGCCGGCAGGTCGCCCTCCTCGGCACGGAGGATCGCGAGATTCATGCGTACGGCGAGCGCGTGTGGATGGTCGGGTCCGAGCACCTCGCGCATCCCCTGTGCGGCCTCGTCGCTGAGCGAACGGGCGAACCCGAGGTCGCCGGTGATGCGGCTGGCCACCGCCCGGTTGCTGGCACAGGCGAGCGCATAAGGATGGCGCGGCCCGAGCTCGCCTTCGTAGCGGAGCTGAACGTGCTCGAGTTCGGCGGCGGCGCTCGGCAGTTGCTCGAGCGCCACCAGGTTGGTCGCCCGGCTGTGTCGGCACGCCAGCGTGTAGGGGCTGTTGGGGCCGAGCCGCTCGTTGAGCTGCTCGTAGGCCTCCTCCAGGAGCGGCGCGGCGAGTTCGGCGAGCCCGGCGCAGCGCAGCGAGACGGCCAGGTTGGCCGAGGCGAGCAGGGTGGGCACCCGGTCGGGGCCGAAGGTCTCCTCCGTGGCGGCCCGGACGGCCCTCAGCAGTGCGACCGAGCTCCGGTATTCCCCGCGTTCGCGCAGGTCGCGCCCGAGCGCACCGCCCGACCTCAGGGTTCGGGGGTGGTGGTCGCCGAGGATGGCCCGGCGGCGCTCGTAGACCTCCTGGTCGCCGTCGCCCGCGGCCCGCACGTTGCCCGCGAGCCGTTCGGAGCAGGCCAGGCCGGACCGGGCGGTGAGCGTGGCCGGATGGTCGGGGCCCAGGGCCGCCGTGCTGGCGGCGACATTCCGCTCGTCGAGCGCGACCGCGGCGGCGTAGCGGCCGAGCGCGCGGAGGTCGGCCGCCACGCCACCGGTCGTCTCGAACACGTCCGGGTGGTCGGCTCCGACGAGCTGCCCCTGTTGGGCCAGCACCTCCTGGTCGAGCGCGTACGCCGGCTCGAACCCGCCCTGCTCCCGGATGAGGCCGGCGAGCATGTGGCGCAGCCGGAGCGACTGCCGTCGCAACCCGTCGGCGCCACCGTCGAGCCAGGACGCGCCGATCCGGGACGCCAGCGCCTGGCCGTCGCTGAGCTCGCCGCTGAGCCAGGCGTGCCGGACCTGATCGAGCAGCAGCTCGCGGGTGGTCTCGTCGCCACAGTCGGCCGCGGCGCAATGCTCGAGGTGCGGCCAGAGCAGCCCCAGCCGCGGCCAGGACGCCGGATCTTCCGGGCCGGCCGTCGGGCGCAGCGCCGCCAGCACACCGTGCATGCGATGGCGGATCTCGTCGAGGTCGGAGGCGGAGACCTCGCCGCGCACCAGGTGCTGGAGCAGCGGGTGGACGTGGATCGCGCGGTGCCCGACGTCGAGCCGGAGCAGCGCCAGCCGGCTGATCTGCTGCACGAGCAAGGCCCGGTAGGGCCGGGTGGCGGTGGCCGGGTTGACCCCGGCGAGCGCGGTCGCGAACTCGTCGGCGTAGACGATGTCGAGGCCGATCTCCGGCGCGAGCGTCGAGAGATGCGCGAGCAGGTGGAATCCCGGTGGATGGTCGTCGCGCAGCCGTGCGAGCGACTGTGACCAGGTGTGCTCCACGCTGGACACACCGTCGCGCCGGACCTGCCGCACGTAGTCGTCGACCCCGGTGCCGGTGGACGCGAGCCAGTCGCCGGCGGCGCACAGCGCCAGCGGCAGGTCGCCGACGGCCGCCGCGAGCGACATCGCCTGCTCGGGTTCGATCGTCGGCAGGTAGGTCTGGAGCAACCGCAGGCTCGCAGCCCGCGGCAGGACGTCGATCGACAGCGCGTGCACCAGGTCCTGCCAGGGGGTGTCGCGCGAGGTCAGCAGCAGGTGCCCGGCGCCGGCCGGCAACCGCTGGACCACTCGTTCGAGGTCTTCGGCGTGGTCGCAGACCACGAGCCACCGGGGGTAGGCGCTGCCGACCCTCGACGGGCCCAGTGGCGCGGTGTCGAGGGGCTTGGCGTCGTCGTCGAGCCACCAGACGACGTCGTAGGACGCCGCGAACCGGTGCGCGTACTCCAGCGCGATCTCGGACTTGCCGACACCGCCCATGCCGCGCAGCACCACCGGCACCGGCCAGGGCAGCCCGTCGCCGCTGTGTGCGCGCAGGTGGGCGCGGAGTTGGCGGAGCTCGTGCTCGCGGCCGGTGAAGCGCGGGTTGCGCACGGGCAGGCCGACAACCTCGCGGTCGGTGCCCGGAAACCGCACGCCCAGCTTCGCGGCGTCGAGGTCGGCACCGATGCCCACGTGCCCGACAAGGCGCAGCAGCCGCTCGATCGCCTCGTCGGCGCTGAGCCCGGCGACGAACGCGGAGGCGTCGAGCTCGAACGCCGGCAACGGCGGAACGACGTCGACGTAGACGGCGAACGCGCCCCGGTCGTCGCGGGCGACCAGGGCGGCCTGGCCTTCGGCACTGGTCGCCGAAACGATCACCATCAGGCGGGCGTGCAACGGGGTCGCCTCGGCCGTGCCCTCGGGGACGTCGTGCACCCGGATCCCGGCCGCCGTCAGCAACCGCTCCACCCACTCGGCCCAGGCCTGATCCGCGGGAGCGTAGGACAGCGCCACGTTCTCCTCGGCCACGGCGGCCCGGCGGGTGAAGAGGCCGAGCGTGCGGGCCCGGACGAACTCGTTCATCGGCGGCAGCCGCTCGACGACCCCGTCGCTGGCGAACCGTGCGATCGACTCGTAGGCGCTGAGCAGAGGAGACGGCATGTCGGGCCGGTCGCCGAACGGAGCCAGCACCTCCTCGAACGAGTAATAGGGACAGTGCGGCACTTCGACCGATCGCCAGTAGACATCGCGCTCGCGCTCCGGCATGCCCTTCGGCAGACCCGCCAGTCGTTGCCGGGCGACCTGGCGGCCGATCTGGGCCTTCTCCTGCTCGCCGAGGTCAACCCTGGTCGGCACCGGCAGGACCCGGATCTCCCGTTCCGCGTGGTGGAAACGCACGGCGGACGCGGACGCGACCGCGCCCTCGATGCCCTGATGGCTGAGCGGGAAGCAACTGACCAGCACGTCCGGAAGCTGGATCGCGCAGATGTCGGCCAGTTCGTTCCACCCGTTGGGGCTGTCGATCAGCGCGTAGTCGTATTCGCCGCGCATCGTGTCACGCAGGACGTCGAAGAACCGGCCGCCGTCGCGCCGCTCGTAGAACTCGTCCCAACCTGTCGCACCGATGATCGCGACATAGTTGCGATCCTGGCTGCCGGTCGGAAGCAGATGTAGGCAACCGTCGCCGGGAAACTCCCAGTCGAGCGGGATCGCGTGCGATGTGACGTCAGCGAGGCGTTCGAGGTCGGGTTGTGGCAGCGGGCCACCCGCGCGCATGACTTCCAACTCATATCCGCGAATCAGATCGGTAACGCCCGGGGCGTGGTCGATGTCCTCGGATCGGATGAACGGCCGGAAATAGCGATGGAGACCGGGTGACTCGAAGTGCCAGTCGGCGACCAGAACGCGATGCCCATTCGCCGCCAGGATCCAGGCGACATTGGCCAGGGCCATCGTGCGACCGGTGCCGCCGGTGAATGAGTAGAAGGTGATCACCGTGCCGTGCCGACTGTTGGTCATCGACGCTCATTTCGGGGGTGGGCTGGCGTCACTACCCAGTGAATCACGCTTTACGGGACTGTCCATCCAGAAGTTGACGGCGACCAAAGGATCATGAATTCTCGCGGGCACCCGGTTGTTCGCGAGCGACACCGCATGTCAAGCTTGTTCAACGCAACTTGGCAACGCTATACACCCGTCGGAGTGTGCTGCTTGGCGATCCGGTTACCGGCGTCGGATGCGTTGCCGGACGGTCCGCTGCGCGAGTTCGTCGCAGTCCTGCATGAGCTCTATGACCTGGCCGGCCAACCGGCCGCGCGGCTCATCAGCAAGGACATCTCGGCGCTGCCCAAGCGTTTCGAAAGCGTTTCACACCAGACAGTGGCCGCCCTGTTGCACGGCGGCCCACCGCCCGCCTGGGAAAAGGTCCGCTCGATCGTCTTCGCGCTGAAGGTGCGCGCCGAACTCGACGACAGCGAGCGCGACCTCGAACGCCGCTTCAAGCCACTGTGGATCAACGCGCGGGCGGCCGCGGTCGCCCGCCCCGCCGAGTCGATCGCCCGCGCGCCCATCCCCGGGCCGCGACCGCAGATCCGCTCCGAGCCCGTCCAGGTGCGGATGCCGTCGCCACCGGAGCGCGTCGCCATCCGGCCCGACGAGGTGTTGCGCACGCAGATCGAGCCCGTGCCGCTGTCGTCGGTGGAGCGGATCGTCGGTGGGCTGCCCGACCGCGACAGCATGTTCACCGGCCGGGCCGCGCTGCTCGACCGGATGCACCGGGAACTACAGGAGAACCCGCACGCGCCGGTGGTGCTCCACGGGCTCAGCGGGGTCGGCAAGACCCAGCTCGCACGGGAATACGTCGAGCGCTACCGCCACGAGCACCTGGTGATCTGGTGGATACAGGCCGACCAGCTGGAGCATGCCCGCCGGTCGCTGCTCGACCTCGCGGAGCGGCTCGGCTCGCGGCAGGGGCAGAGCGCCGACCAGACCATCGACGGCGTGATCAGCCAACTCGAGTCGCAGCCGACCCCCTACCTGCTGGTCTTCGACGGGGTGAGCGACGAGGAAGTGCGGCAGCTGATGCCGACCTTCGGCGGCCACGTGATCGTGACCACCCGCGACCCGGCACTCGGCCGCGAGAACACCAGCAGCGGCATCGAGGTGCCGGACTTCACTGTGGACGAGGCGGTGGCCTTCCTCCGCAAGCGCGACGTCTCGCTCAGCGAGGTTCAGGCCCGGGAGCTTCTCGATCAGATCGGCCGGTTGCCGCTGGCCCTGGAACACATCGCGGCGTTGCGGCAGGGACCGGGACTGTCGTGGATCGAGTTGAAAGAGCGGCTCGAGGGCTCCCCCGGCGTGCTGCCCGTCATCAAGGTCGCGCTCGACAAGTTCGGCTCGGCCAACCCGTCCGCGATGCTGGTCCTGGAGATGTTCGCCTGGTTCGGTTCCGAGCCCGTCGCGATCGCGCTGTTGCGGCAGGGTCGCGTCGGCGACGTGACGGCCGCCCTGCGCCGCGCGGTCGGCGACCCCCTCGAACTGCTCAGGGCGCTGCGCTCGGTCCAGCAATACGGATTGGCGCGACTCCACGGCGACCAGCGGGTCGAAGTGCAGCCGATCACCCGGCACGCGCTTCGCGACGTGTTGTCCGAGGAGGCGCTCGGCCGCGCCCGGCGCAACGCTCATGAGGTGCTCGCCGCCGCGGGCCAGGGCGAACCCAACGATGTGGCCTCCAGCGGCATGCACCGGGAGATCGCCGCCCACGTCCTGCCGGCGGAGCTGATCCAGTCCGACTCGCCGAAGGTGTTGCTCACCGTTTACCACCAGATCAGATACCGCTATGTGATCGGTGACTACGCGGGCGCGCGCGACGTGGCGGAGTCAGCGGTCACGGTGTGGCGCGAAGCGCCGGGCCTCGGTCCCGGTGCCGAACTCGTGCTGAAGGCGACCCACGAATGGGCTAACGCGCTGCGCGCGCTGGGCGATTATCAGGCGGCCCGCGATCGCATGGCAGACGCGATGAGTCGATTGCGATTCGACCCGGCCTACGGCGAAGACCATCCATTGACCCTCAGGCTGTCCTCGAGTCATGCGTCGGACCTGCGCCTGGCCGGCGAATACCGCCGGGCGAAAGAGATCGACTCGGCCACTCTCGAACGCTGGGAACGCAGATACGGCGACGACGATCCGAGCACCGCCACCCGGCGCCACAATTTCGCGGTGAGCCTTCGGCACATGGGCGAGTTCGCGCGGGCGGAAAATACCGACCGGGTGGCACTCGCCGCGAATCTGCGTCATTTCGGCGCCGACGACTGGCGCACCCACCTGTCGGTCAACGCGCTCGCCGAAGACCTCTACGGTCTCGGCCGTTGGGCACAGCTATTGGAACTGCAAACGGTGTACGCGGGATCCGGCCGTTCGCTGCCCGGCCAGGTCGACCGCGGCGCGCTGCTCCTGCGCCGCACGCTGGGCCTGGCTCAGCGTGGCCTCGGCGAGTTGGCCGACTCGCTCGTGCAGCTCAAGGAGCATTACCGCGAATGTCATGCCGCGTTCGGTCCCGACCACGAATACACGCTGGCGGCCGCGTTCAGTTATGCGAACACTCTTCGGTTGCAGGGTGACCTCCAGGAGGCCGACGCCTACGCGCACGACGCCGTCGCGGCCTACAGCCGCACGTTCGGGTCGCGCCATCCGCTGACCCTCGCGGCAAAGGTCAACTTCGCGGCCATCCGGCGGGCACAGGGCTATCGGCTCCAGGCGCAGCAGTTCGACGCCGCGGCCAGCGAGGCGCTGCGCGACCGCCTCGGTGACGGCCACCCGTCGACCATCGCCGCGACCGCCAACCTGGCGACCGACTACGCGTTGGCCGGTGGGCACCACGCGCCGGCCGCACGCGCGCTGTCTGCCAGCGCGTACGCCAGGGCTTGTGAGTCGCAAGGCGCGGATCACCCGGATTCGCTGGCCATCGGTGCCAACCTGGCGCTCGACCTGGCGGCGGACGGCCGGGTCGACGAGGCGGCCGACCTCCGGGAGTCGGTCTTGTCGGCGGTGCACCGGGAACTCGGCCGGGGCCATGCCATGGCGGGCCACGTTGTCAATGGTCGCCGGATCGAGTGCACCATTGAACCCCCGTCCGCATGACAAGTAGGCCGTAAAATTCTGTAAACCGCCGCTTGTCTAGCTACGTCAGCACCTGCTCACTCGTCATACTTTTCGAGTCTCAGTCTGTGACTGAACTGTCCGTTTTAATGACTTTTGTCGGTATAGGGAGCCTTCAATGGTGAGTAAGCCGCTGCAAGACACGGGCACCGACGGGGATCAGTGGGCGCCGCTCGCTGAAGTTTCCGGTCTGCCGATCTCGGAACTCGCGACCAGCGGCGCGGACCCTGCTCTTGCCCTTTCGATGCGGCGGCTGGTGAACAGCCTCGACGACCCCGACGGGGTCATTTCGGCGTTCAGCTCCTTCGTCTCATGATCCCGGCGGCCGTTGCCACGGTTCGCGCCGAGCAGCGGGAACGGGCAGCCTGGCCGTATCGGGAGCTGGATGTGACACCGTTGCGGGGCGCCGGCTGGCGCCCCGTTCCGGTGCGCGACGTGATCGTCAAGGTGCACCAGCGCTGCAACCTGGCCTGCACCTACTGCTACGTCTACCAGCACGAGGACCAGAGCTGGCACGACCGGCCAGCCGTGATGCCGGCGGAGATCTGGCAGGCCACGGTTGACAAGCTGCGCCAGCACGTCCGGCAACACCGGATGCCCGCCCTCCGGGTGATCCTGCACGGCGGCGAACCGCTGTTGCTGGGTGCCCGACTCGGCGAGCTCGCGTCCGACCTGCGCACGGCGCTCGACGCGGAATGCGACCTACAGATCGGTGTGCAGACCAACGGCGTCCTGCTCGGCGCGAAGATGATGGCCCACCTGCGCGCTCACCGGGTCAAGGTCGGTGTCAGCGTCGACGGCACCAAGGCCGACCATGACGCTCAGCGGGTGACGCACGCCGGCCGAGGCACCTTCGACCGCGTCGCGACCGCACTCGACCTGCTGCGGCAGGAGGAGAACCGGGCCAACTACGGCGGTCTGCTGTGCACGGTGTCGGCGACCACCGACCCGGTCGCGACCTACCGCACGCTGCGCGCCTTCGATCCCCCATTGATCAACTTCCTGCTGCCGCACGCCAACTGGGAACACCCGCCGCCCCGCCCGGACGACCGCGCCACGCCCTACGGCGACTGGCTGGTCGAGGCGTTCGAATGCTGGTACGCGGACCCGGAACCACCGCGGATCCAGTTCTTCGAAGACGTGATCGTCCTGCTGCTCGGCGGGAAGGGCACCTCGGAGCAGATCGGGCTGAGCCCGGCCGCCCTGGTCGTCGTCGAAACCGACGGGGCGATCGAGCAGGTCGACGCGTTGAAGTCGGCCTACCCGGGCGCGGCCGCCACCGGCCTCGACATCCGGCGCGACTCGCTTGACGCCGTGCTCGACGACCCCGGGGTGATCGCCCGCCAGATCGGGCTCGCCGCCCTCGGTGACGAGTGTTCGAGCTGCCCCATCCGGCGTGTCTGCGGTGGCGGCCATTATGTGCACCGCTACCGCGCCGGAGCCGGGTTCCGCAACCCGTCCGTCTACTGCGCCGACCTGACGCGAATCATCGACCACATCCGCGGTCGGATCACCGCGGACATCGCGCATCTCACCCGAAAGGTACCGGCATGACCAGCACCGCTGTCATCGAGCTGGAGCAGTCGCTCTTCGATGGCCTCGCTGCCGGCGGCGGCGGCGCCGCCGCGATCGACGCGCTCCGCGCGGCCCAGGTGAACAAGCACCTCCAGCTCATCGGCTTCCTGCTCGAACGCTGGCCCGGGCCGGCGAGCGAGCGCGACGCCGTGGTCGAAGCTCTCGACCGGGCACGCCGCAGCGACCCCGCCCGGTTCGCCGAGGTGATCGGCAAGCCGCTGGTCGGTGGTTGGGCGGCGATCGCCGTGCGGGCGGCGCTCCAGGGTCGTCCGCAGTGGACCGACGCGGCCCAGCTCGCCGCGCTCGCCATGGTCGCCGGTGCGGCGACCGGTGTCGACGGCGAGGCGACCATCCCGGTTCGCGACGGCCACGCCTCCGTTCCCGGCCTCGGCGTCGCGCTGATCGACGCCTACCGCGCCGTCCTCCGGGTGCGCGACGGCCGGCTCAAGGTGCACAGCGACGGTGTCGAGGTGTCGGCCCGGGCGGAGCACGAGGATGCCCGCTGGCTCCCGGTCCGCCGGCTCACCGCCGCCGACTTCGCGCTGGAGTTGGACGATGTCGACCCCTACCGGCACGGCCATCACGTGCCGCCGGCCCTCCGGCTGCCGTCCGCGGAGGTCGCCACCTGGCAGACGCTCTTCGCGGAAGCCTGGGATCTGCTCGGCCGGCACCTGCCCGAACGGGAGGTCGAGTTGCGGGCCGGGCTGCGCACGCTCGTGCCGCTGGTCGAAGACGGCCTCTCGGCGCGCAGCGCGACGATTCGGCACGCGTTCGGCGTTTTCGGGTTGACCCGGCCGCCTTCCGCGGCGGAGTTCGCCGTCACCCTCGTGCACGAGTTCCAGCATTCGAAGCTCAGCGCGATGCTCGACCTCATGCCGATGAGCGACGCGTCCGACAAGACCCGCTACTTCGCGCCGTGGCGCGTCGACCCCCGGCCGCTCGCCGGTCTGCTGCAAGGGGTCTACGCGTTCGTCGGGGTGGCCGACACCTGGCGCGCGCTGCGCGAGGTCGACGCCCTGACCGACGAGGCGCAACGGCAGTTCGCGACCGCTCGCATGCAGGTGCACACGGGCCTGACGTCGATCGAGCAGTCGCCCGGTCTGACACCGGCCGGCCGGGCGCTGGTCGGTCAACTGCGACTCCGGACCGACTCGCTGCTCGCCGAGCCGGTGCCGCCGGCCATCGCGCACGCGGCCGAGGAGGCCAACGCCCGGATCCGCCGGCAGTGGACGGAACGCAACGGCGCCGACCTCAACTGATCACGTGGGGGGCGACTCGATGTCGCCCTCGGTGCGACGCCCTTCGCCGACGGCGACCACCTCGTGGTGGTCCGGCCCCAGGAACCGGCGGAGGGCGTCGAACGATTCGGCGAACAGGGCGTCACCCTCGGCCTCGGATCCGGCCGCGCGCAGGTCGTGTGCCAGGTTGATCGCGCGCATCAGCACGTAGGGGTGCTCGAAGCCGTCGCGCGCCGGATCACCACCGCCGGAGGTCGCCCGGCTGGTCTGCACGATCAACGTGGACTGGGCCAGTGCGGCCGCGCGTTCGCCGGCGAGCGCGAGGTTGGTGGCGACCGAGTTGCCGGCGCACAGCGTGTAGGGGTGGTCGGGCGAGAGGACTTCGGCCAACTTGGCGTAGGAGCGTTCGTCGAGCTCGCGCGCTTCGTCGAGCTCACCCAGGGCGCGCTTGACGATGGCGTCGTTGACGGTCGCCACCAGCGTCAGCGGGTGGAACTCGCCGAAGTCGGACTTGTATCGGCCGAGCGCGTCGGAGATCAGCGCCTGTGCCTCGTCGAGCCGGCCCAACTCGCGCAGCGCGTTGGCGAGGCTGACGGCGGCCGCCACCGTGTATTCGTGGTTGGCACCGAATCGGGCCCGCGTGCGCTTTTCGGTGTCTTCCAGCATCGAGGCGGAATCGTCGAGCCGGCCGGCCTTGCGCAGCAGGATCCCGAACGTGCGGTCGGCGAGCAGGGCCAGGCGGTGGTTGGACCCGACCACGTAGTGGAGGGACTCCCGCCAGTCTTCCATGATCTTGACACCGGACGTGTAGGCGCCCATTCCGTAGTAGCTGCGGCCCATGTTCATCTGCGCTTCGAGCGACCGCCGGTCGGTGGCACCGGCGTCTTCCCAGTATTCGGCGACCTCCTTGTCGAGCCGGAACGCCTCGGTGAAGTTGCCGATCATGCGATAGTCCACCGCCAGATTGAGCTTGGCGCGCAGCGTGTAGGTGTCGTCTTCGGCCCGGAAGACTTCGCGGTGCGCCGCGACGGACTCCTGGTCGAACGCCAGTGCCTCGAGGTATTTGCCGGCGATCCGAAGATCGGCACCGACCTGGTTGCCGGTGATCAGCGTGTATTCGTGGCTCGGACCCAGCAGCGGACTGTTGCGGAGCCGGTGGTAGGTGTCCAGCGCCAGCGGGGCGGCTCCGGCACTGTCGCCGGTGGCGCGCCGCGCGTTGGCCAACTGCGCGCGGGCCAGCAGCGTCATCTCTCCGTCGGGCCCGAGCTTGGGGTCGAAGGTCTCCTTCTCCCACGTGTTGACCGACCGTTCGGCGAGGCGCTGGCTGCCGGCGTAGTCACCGATGATGAACAGGTAGCGGGAGTAGTCGCCGACCACCGTGCGGGCCTCGAGGCTGTCGGCATTCGTGAGGTCGGCGGCGTCGATGTGCGGACCCAGGTCGGCGTGGAACTCCATGTTGGGGTTCTCGTCGGGGTCGCCGGGGCTGGCCTGGACGAGGATGTTGCGGACGTTGCGCAGCGCGGCCTCCGCCAGCCCGAGGGGCATGGTGTCGCGCAGCACCCGCTGCACCAGCCGGTGCACCTGGATCCGCTGTGCCGCGTCGACCTTGGCGAGGCCGAACCGGTTGAGGTCGCGGACGGCCCGGTTGAGTTGGACCTTCTGCCGGAGCATGCTCCGCAGGGGCTCGGTGACGTCGGCGTCCTTGCCGTTGATGAGCAGCGACACCGCGACCGGCTCACCGCCGAGGTAGGCGAACAGCTCGAAGAGCTGCGCCGTCGCCGGCGAGTCACGGCGCAACTGCTCCATGGCGAGCGTCACGAACGCGGCCACCGAGACCGGGTAGTTGATCGGCTTGCCCTCGGCGAGCAGCTCGATGTGGGTGTCGAGCAGCTCGATGTATTCCTTGATCGGCATCGCGGTCGCCAGGTACCACGCCGCGGCCTGCTCGAGGGCCAGGGGCAGGTCGCCGAGCTTCTCCGCCAGCGCTCGCGCGTCCGGCTCCTGGATGCGCGCGTTGCCGTCGCTGTCCCGGGTGCGCTTGCGGAGGAGCTCGACGCTTTCGTCGCGGCGGAAGACGTCGACCTCGATCGCCGGCCCGACCGCCGCCCATTCCTGGATGCGGCTGGTGACGATGACGTCGCCACCCGACGACGGCAGGAACTGGTCGAGGGTGTCGGGGTCGTCGGCGTTGTCGTAGACCAGCAACCAGGTCAGGCCGCCGCCCGCGAGCGCGTCGAGGACGATGCGCGCGTTTTGCTGCCGGTCTTCGGTGGTGGCCAGGCCGAGGCGCTCGGCCAGCGCGGTCAACGACCGGAGCACACTCGACGGCTGCTCCGCCGCGATCCACCAGATCAGGTCGTATTGGTCGATGTGCCGGTAGACGTATTCGACCACCAGTTGCGTTTTGCCGACACCACCCATGCCGTGCAGCGTCTGCGGAAGCACCGACGCCTTGGAGGTGTTGCGCAATGCCTCTCCGAGCCGCTCCAACATGCCGTCGCGACCGGTGAAGTTGCGGTTGCGAATAGGCACGCCGCCCCAGATCAAACCGGTTTCTTCAGCACGCCGGGAACGCTGCGGCTGGCGCGGCACGGCGTTGAGCGCGAGCGTGGACGGCTCCGGAGCGGCCGAGGTCGCGGTGGCCCGCGGGCCGCCGATCATCCGCAGCTCGTTCAATGTCGCTGGGCCGACGCCCAGACCGCCGGCGACGGTCTCCAGCCAGCTGCCGAGCTCGCCGTTGGCCGCGCCGGTGACGGCGGAACTCAGCCGGCCGACGAAGGTCATCAGTGCGGGCACACCGTCGCTGCTCATCGGCAGGCGTTCCATCAGGCGGATCGCCTTGCCGGTGTCGCGCCAGGTCTGCAACGAGCGCATCTCGTCGATCTCGGCGAGCGCGGCCACATCGGCGACCGCGTCGGCGATGTCACCGATCGGGACGGCGGCGAGTTGGCGGCGGAGCACCTCGCGGTCGGGCGCCGACAGCAGCATCGGCCCGTTGATGTCGCGGGCCAGCGTCGCGGCCTTGGCGCTCTCGTCACCGCGGTGGTGCCGCAAAATGATCTGCGTGAAGGTCTTGAGACCACCCGAACAGGCGTGACAGCTGGCGAGAATCGCTTGAAGATCGCGTTTCGCGTCGTCGTGCCTTTGGATCTCCAATGGACGGCGTAACGATCTCCGCAGGTCCTCTACGCGCGCGTCCCGCACATCGGAGTCACCGAGTGCGGGAATACCGAGAAGCGCATCGAGCATGCCGTCAAGGTGACCTCGACCCAGCACGACTTCAGCCACGGTTTACCCACTTCTGAGCTCGCGGGTCAGGAACACTCATGGTATCCCACCGGCTACGGATTGGAAGTCCTGAATTTCGTCCGTAGCGTTACGCAAGCCGATTACCGGCAAGGGAAGTCGCACACAAAGCCGAATTGCATTTCGGCGGTCAACTAGTGCGCCGGAGCACCGCCAGGAACATCGCGTCGGTGCCGTGGCGGTGTGGCCACAGTTGCACGGTCGGGCCGGTTCCCAGGCCCGGCATTCCGGCGGGCAGCAGCGGGCGGGCGTCGACGAAGTCGACCGCGATGTCGGAGCGCCGGGTGCCCTCGGTGACCGAGACGTGCGTCTCCACCGTGTGCGGCGAGCAGGTGACATAGCCGACCAACCCACCCGGCCGGACCGCCCGCAGTGCCGCGGTGAGCAACTCGCGCTGAAGCCGGGTCAGCGGCGGCAGGTCGCTCGGCTGCCGGCGCCAGCGCGCTTCCGGGCGGCGGCGCAGCGCGCCGAGCCCGGTGCACGGCGCGTCGACCAGCACCCGGTCGAAGCCTTCCTCGGGCAGGTCGGGGTCCTTGCCGACGTCGCGCCCGTCGGTGTGCAGCACGGTCGCCGGGAAGCCGGCCACCGCCTGGGAGACCAGTTTGGCCCGGTGCTCGGTCACCTCGACGGCGGTCAGGTGCGCGCCGCGCTGTGCGGCGAGCGCGGCCAGCAGGCCGGCCTTGCCACCCGGGCCGGCGCACAGGTCGAGCCAGCGCTCGTCGGTGCCGTCGATCGGCGCGTCGGCCAGCGCGGCGGCGACCAGTTGGGAACCCTCGTCCTGCACGTGCGCCCGGCCGTCACGGATCACGGCCAGGTCACCGGGCGCGCCGCCGGGCAGGTAGACCGCGTAGGGCGAGAACGCGCCGGGCGCCCCGCCGATCTCCTCGGCCAACTCGACCGCGTCGGCACGGCCCGGGCGTACGCACAGGGTCACGCCCGGCGCCTGGTTGTCTTCGATCAGCAGCCGGGTGGTCTCGTCGACCGAGCCGCCGAGCGCCTCCTGGAACGCCCGTACGATCCATTGTGGATGGCTGTAGGCCAGCGACAGGTGACCGACCGGGTCGGTCTCGGCCGGCGGCGCCACCTGCTCGATCCAGGCGTCGAGATCGCGGCTGGCCACCTCGCGGAGCACCGCGTTGGCGAAGCCCGAGGCACCCGGCGCGACGGCCTTGACCAGGTCGACCGTGGAGGACACGGCCGCGTGCGGCGGCACCCGGGTGTAGAGGATCTGGTAGACGCCCAGGCGCAGCGCGTCACGGGCCGGCGGGTCGATCCGGTCGACCTCACGGCCGGCCGCGACGGTCAGCACCGCGTCGATCGTGCCGCGCGAGCGCAGCGTGCCGTAGGTCAGTTCGGTGGCGAACGCCGCGTCCCGGCCGCGCACGTCGCGGTCCCGGAGCATTCCGGGCAGGACCAGGTTGGCGTACGCGTCATCGCGATGCACCGCCGCGACCGCGTCATAGGCCGCCTGGCGCGCGGGGTCGACGGCGTCCCGCCCTCGCGGTGGCCCGCCTCGTTCCCGGCCGCCACGGTCGGAGCCGCCGCGATCCCGGCCACCGCGCTCCGAGCGACCACGCTCAGAACCGCCCCGCCCACGGTCAAAGCCACCCCGCTCCGGACGCCCACGGTCAGCGCCACCGCTCTCCGGCCGGCCGCGGTCAGCGCTCGCGGTCTCCGGACGGCCGCGGTCAGCGCCACCGCTCTCCGGACGGCCGCTTTCGAAGCCGCCACCCTCCGGACCGCCACGCTCCGAGCCGCCCTGATCCGCGCCGCCGTGCATTTCGGCGCTCACGCGAAACGCTCGTTCGACTCGACCCGGACGCCGCGTGCCCAGTCGGCGGCGGGCATGGCCCGCTTGCCGGCGGCCCGCACCTCGCCCAGCGCGACCGGAGTCGTGGCCGTGCCGACCAGCACTCCGGTGCGGTCGACCAGCAGGTCGCCGGGCTTGAGCGCGGGGCCGTTGGCAACGGGCCGCACGGGGCCGAGCTTGACCCGGTCCTCCCGGAAGGTGGTCCACGCGCCGGGCGCCGGCGTGCAGGCCCGGATCCGGCGGTCGACGGCGAACGACGGCTCGTCCCAGCGCACCTGCGCGTCGTCGACGGTCAGCTTCGGCGCGAGACTCACCCCCTCGAGTGGTTGCGGCTCGGCCCGGGCGGTGCCCGCCTCGATCGCGTCGAGCACGGCGACCAGCAGCCCGGCCCCGGAAGCGGACAGCCGGTCGAGCAGATCGCCGGAGGTGTCGGTGGGCCGGATCTCGTCGGTGAGCGTGCCGTAGACCGGGCCGGTGTCCAGGCCCGCCTCGAGCTCGAACACGCTGGCTCCGGTGATCTCATCGCCGTGCAGCACCGCGTGCTGCACCGGTGCGGCGCCCCGCCACGCCGGCAACAGCGAGAAGTGCAGGTTGACCCAGCCGTGCCGGGGGATCTCCAGGGCTGCCGGGGGCACCAGGGCGCCGTAGGCGACCACCGGCACGCAGTCGGGTGCCAGGTCGCGCAGCCGCTCCTGGAACTCGGGCTCGCGCGGCTTGGCCGGGGTCAGCACCTCGACGCCGTGCTCGTCGGCCCACGCCCCGGCGGGCGACCGGACCAGGTTGCGGCCGCGACCGGCGGGCGCGTCGGGCCGGGTGACCACGGCGAGCAGCTCGTGGGACGAAGCCGCGATCGCGTCGAGCGCGGGCAGCGCGACCGCCGGCGTGCCGGCGAAGACCAGCCGCATCAGCGTGCCCCGCCCAGGCCGAAGGCGTGCGGGCTGGTCTTGACGACGGGTGGGGCGCCGGCGTCGTACCACTCGGCCTGCCGGATTTCCTTCATCGCCTCTTTGCGGGCCTCGGAGTCGAGCCGGTCGAGGAAGAGCACCCCGTCGAGGTGATCGGTCTCGTGCTGCACGCAGCGCGCCATCAGCCCGGTGCCGACCAGCTTGATCGGGTCGCCCCACTGGTTGAAGCCGGTGGCGACCGCGTTCATCCGGCGCTTGGTGTCGACGTAGATCCCGGGAATTGACAGGCACCCCTCGGGACCGTCCTGCTCCTCCTCGTCGGGGAAGCTGAGCTGCGGGTTGACGATGTGCCCCAGCACGTCGTCGACGTCGAAGGCGAACACCCGCAGGCCCACACCGAGCTGCGGTGCGGCGAGCCCGGCCCCGGACTGCTCCTGCATGGTCTCCACCAGGTCGGCGACCAGCTTGCGCAGCTCAGCGTCGAAGTCGACGACCTGGTCAGCGGGGGTGCGCAGCACCGGATCGCCGAACAGGCGGATGGGCTGGACGGTCACGTGGAACTCCTCGTTCGGGTCGCTCGCGCGGGGCACGCGGGCGCAATCCCGACAAGTCTACGGAGGTCTAGAAGAGGTCTGTCGCGTCGACCTGGATACGCACCGGTTGGGGGGTTTTGCGGGCGCTGCGCATGCCCGCCGCGGCGTGCAGGGCGGTGGCCACGTCGGCGGCGCGACCGCGCGGGGCGCGTACGAGATAACGCTCCTGATCCTGGTCTGCCGGCACCGGACCGAGCACCTCGGCGTCGGGCGGCAGCTCGACGGCCGCGAGCAGGTCGGCCACCGCCGCCGCGGTGCCGGTCAGGCTGGTCATCCGGGCCGCCGGCGGAAACCGCAGCTCGCGACGTTCGCCCAGCTCACGGGCGGCATACCAGCCCGGGTCCCAGCGCAGCAGCGCCTGGATCACCGGCACGCTGCCGTCGGCGACCACCACCACCCGGCCACCCCCGGCACCCGGCCTGGCCAGGGCCGCCGCCGTCATCCAGCGGCGCAGCGCCTCCTCGCCGGCGCGCAGGTCGGCCCGGGTCAGCAGGGCCCACGTGTCGAGCAGCAGCACCGCGCCGTAGCCGCCCTCGGCGACCGGCTCGGCACCGGGCGTGGCGACCACGACAGCGGCCGCGGCCGGCACCTCGGTGAGCACCTCGTCGCGACCGGACGTGCGGACCGGGATCTCCGGGAAGGCCCGCCCCAGCTCCTCGGCGGTCCGCCGGGCGCCGGTGACCGAGGCCCGCAGGCCGCGCGCGCCGCAGTGTGGGCAGACGTGGTCACCGGCCACCCGCCCGCACCAGCGGCAGGCCGGCACGGCGTGCGAGGAGCGCAGCGCGAGCGGCCCGGAGCAGGCGGTGCAGCGGGCCGGCGCGCGGCACGTGGCGCACGACACCGACGGCAGGTAGCCCCGGCGCGGCACCTGGACCAGCACCGGCGCGTCGGCCTTGAGCGCCGCCCGGGCGGCTTCCCAGGCCAGGCTGGGCAGCCGCGCGGTCGCGGCGCCCGGATCGCGGGCCAGCTGCGGGTCGTCGCCGGTGGGGGTGATGACGGGGGTACGCCGCCGCGTGGTCGCCCGGTCGCCCACCACCTCGCGGGCCCACCCGGTCTCCAGCAGCAGTTGCGCTTCGGTGGTGCGGGCGTGCCCGGCGACCAGGGCGGCCGCACCGGCCCGCTGGGCCCGGGTGAGCAGCACCTCACGGGCGTGCGGGTAGGGCGCCCGCGGCTCGGCGTGCAGGTCGTCGCCGTCGTCCCAGATCACCACCAGGCCGATGTCGTGCACGGGGGCGAACGCGGCGGCTCTCGTGCCGGCGACCACCCTGACCTGGCCCCGGCTGGCAGCCAGGAAGGCGCGGTAGCGCTTGGCCGGGCCGAGCCCGGCGGCGAGCGTGACGTGGCGGTCCTTGCCGAGCTGGTCGGTCAGCGCCTTGTCGACGCGGTCGAGGTCGCGGGCGTCCGGCACCACGGCGACCACGGCCTTGCCCGCGGCGAGCGTGGCGGCCGCGGCCTCGGCGATCCGCGCCGGCCAGTCTTCGCCCGGCAGCGCCGACCAGACGGCGCGGGGGTTCTTGCCCTCGGCCAGCGCGCGCAGGAACCCCTCCCCCGCCTGGTAGTCGGCCCAGCCGGTGTCCACCGGCGCCGGCGGTGGCGCGTCGTCGCTCTCCGCGGGCGGCGCGGCCTGCTCGGCGCGGGCATGCCGGGGTGGCACGGCGAGCCGGAGCACGTCGGCGAGGCTGCCCGCGTAGCGGTCGGCGATGGCTCGGGCCAGCTCGGCGACCTCGGGAGTCAGCACCTGCTCGGCCGAAACGAGCTTCTCCAGGTAGGCCAGCTTGGGCACGGCCGACTCGGCGGCCCGCTCGATCAGCCAGCCGTCCACGAGCTGGCCGGCAAAGCGCACCTTGACCCTGGTGCCGGGCTGGGCGGTCTCGTCCAGGTCGCCCGGCACCAGATAGTCGAAGAGCCGGTCGAGGTGCGGCAACGGCACGTCAACGCAGACGCGCGCGACCGGCAGCTCGGCTGCGGGCTGCCGCTCGACGCGGGTGCTTCGGTTCGGCACCGCACCATCTTCCTCCGCCGGGCCGGCGACCCGCCCGGCCGCCGGCTCAACGGTCTTCGCGCTTCCGCGATCGCGCGGGTCGGACGGGGAACATATCGGACACAACCGTGAGCCCGAAGCCGATCACCGCCGTCACCAGCGACCAGAGCACCGCGGCTCCGGCCGGGTCGTCACTGAGGGCCATCCGCATGAGGAACGCGAACGGCCACCCGAGGAGGAGCCAGCCGAGCGCGAGCCGAACGATCGTCCGTGGCCGGGGCGTCCGCATTTCATCGGTTACCCGCCGGCGCGGCGCCGGCAAACGCCTCAGCGCCGGTGCGTCCGCGCCCGTGCCATCCCACTCCTCGCCGTCGATGGAATCGGACAGCCTCGCCGCCCGGTGCCGCACCACCGACGGGCGGGCCCGCGCGAACGGGCCCGCCCTCCGTTGCCGGTCAGTGCGCGGCGAGCAGCCGGTTCTCGTCTTCCGGCGACAGCGGTTCCTCGACCGGGCCGCCCCGGCCGAGGTCCCACGCGAGGACATCGGCGACCGTCTCGGCGACCGAGCGGCTCGCCAGGCCAGCCGCGCGGGCCCAGCTGCCGTCCACCAGGTTGGCCGCACTCCAGGCCGGATCGGCGATCCAGAGGGGTACGCCCATCCACGGGTCGACGCCGGCGGCGCGCAACTCCGCCGTGGACACCCAGATCACCTCCTGGTCCGAACCGGTCGCCGCGCGGCACGCGTCGAGCAGGTCGGCCATCGGCACCGTCGGCCCGACGGCGTTGAACACGCCGGCGGCCGTGCTGCCGACCAGGAACGTGGCCAGGTCGCGCACGTCGACCCACTGGACCGGATCGCTCGGGTCGCCCGGGGCCAGGATCGGCCCGCCGCGGGTGAACCGCCGTGGCCAGTAGGAGAACCGCTCGGTCTGGTCGTGCGGCCCGACGATCAGGCCAGGCCGGGCAACCAGCGCGCGGTCGCCGTAGTGCTCGAGCACGACCCGCTCACAGGCGGCCTTGCGCCCGCCGTAGGAATCGTCGTCGAGCAGCGCGGCGCCCTCCACCGGCGGGACGCTCTGGTCGGCGTAGACCGAGACCGACGAGACGAAGACGTAGCGGTCGACCGATTCCCGCAGCGCCGACGCCGACAGCGCGACGACCTCCGGGTAGTAGCCGGCACAATCGACGACCAGGTCGAAGCGGCGGCCGGCGAGGGCCGACAGGTCGGCCGTGCGGTCGCCCACCACGGTCTCCAGATGCGGGTAAAGATCCGGGGCGGTCCGGCCCCGGTTGAACAGCGTTACCTCGGCGCCCAGGGCGAGCGCCTCGTCGACGACGGCACGACCGACGAACCGGGTGCCGCCCAGAACCAACAGCTGCATTTTCGTGGATGTCCTTCGCAAGCGTTGAGTCAGAGTCGTTTCAGGGCATGCGGAAAGAGGCTGTGCACGCGCATAACCTCACCTCGCCCGACTCGTCGCCTGCTGGCCGACGGAGCCTACCGCTTGCCGCCCTCGCGGCCACGCCGGTTGACGAACACCTGCAGGGCGGCCATGACGACCACGACCGGGAGCATCGCGGCGAGCGCCTCGCCGTAGGAGTCGTCGGTGATCAGGCTGAGCACCAGCGCGGCGACGAGCCACCCGACGGCCAAGGAGGACGCGAGAAGCAGAATCTGTCGCACGTCAGGCCCCCTCACGTCGCACCATCGGAATCCGCATGCGCAGGGCGGAGCAGGGCGAACGCCAGCAGCACGGCCGCGACCGCGCACGACGTGCCCTGCCCGGCACGCCAGGACTCCAGGTCGCCGCTCCACAGCGGGTCACCGAGGTCCGCGAGCGCTCCGGCAGACAGCAACACCAGGCTGGCGACATTCACTCGACGCCAGCGTCGCTCCCGCGCAGCCTGATCCGCGCGACTCGGCGCGACAGCCGGCGGCCGGCACGCAGGTGGCCGACGAGAGAGACGAGCAGGTAGCCCGACAGGACCGAGAGCCCACCGGTCGCGATGTAGGCGCCGACGCCGCTGTTGAGCACGCCGGTCGCGCCGGCGACGATCCAGGCGATCGACCCGGCCAGGAGGGCGAGCAGCGCGACGAGCCCGAGCGCAAGGATGACCACCCGTGTCCGGCGCATGCCCTCCGAGTACCCGGCGTGGTGGAACCGACAAACGCGAAAGCGGGCCCACCGTGTGGTGGGCCCGCTTTCGTGAGTTAGGAACGGCTCAGAGGCCGGCGGCGTTCTTCAGGTCGGCCGCGCGGTCGGTGTTTTCCCAGGTCAGGTCCGGCAGCTCGCGGCCGAAGTGGCCGTAGGCGGCGGTCTGCTGGTAGATCGGGCGCAGCAGGTCGAGGTCGCGGATGATGGCGGCCGGGCGCAGGTCGAAGACCTCGCCGATGGCCTTCTCGATCCGGTCGACCGGCACGTTCTCGGTGCCGAACGTCTCGACGAACAGGCTCACCGGGTGGGCCTTGCCGATCGCGTAGGCGACCTGCGCCTCGCAGCGCTCGGCCAGGCCCGCGGCAACGACATTCTTGGCAACCCAGCGCATCGCGTACGCCGCGGAGCGGTCCACCTTGGACGGGTCCTTGCCGGAGAACGCGCCGCCGCCGTGGCGGGCGTAGCCGCCGTAGGTGTCGACGATGATCTTGCGGCCGGTCAGGCCGGCGTCGCCCATCGGGCCGCCGATCTCGAAGCGGCCGGTCGGGTTGACCAGCAGCCGGTAGCCCTCGGTGTCGAGGCCGAGAGCGTCGAGCTCGGGTGCGATCACGTGCTCGCGCACGTCGGGCGTGAGCAGCGACTCGAGCGAGATGTCGGCCGCGTGCTGCGACGAGACCACGACCGTGTCGAGGCGCACCGGGCGCAGGCCGTCGTATTCGATGGTGACCTGGGTCTTGCCGTCGGGACGCAGGTAGGGCACCGTGCCGTCCTTGCGCACCGCCGACAGGCGACGGGCCAGGCGGTGGGCCAGCGCGATCGGCAGCGGCATCAGCTCGGGCGTCTCGGAGCACGCGAAGCCGAACATCATGCCCTGGTCGCCGGCGCCCTGGCGGTCGAGCGCGTCGCCCGCGCTCTCGCCGTCGCGCAGCTCGATCGCGGTGTCGACGCCCTGCGCGATGTCAGGCGACTGCGAGCCGATGGAGATGCTCACGCCGCACGACGCGCCGTCGAAGCCCTTCTTCGACGAGTCGTAGCCGATCCCGAGGATGGTCTCGCGGACGATCGTCGGAATGTCCGCGTAGGCCTGGGTCGTCACCTCGCCGGCGACGTGGACCTGGCCGGTCGTGATCAGGGTCTCGACCGCGACCCGGCTGCGCGGGTCCTGCGCCAGCAGCGCGTCGAGGATGCCATCGCTGATCTGGTCAGCGATCTTGTCCGGGTGGCCCTCCGTAACCGACTCGGACGTGAACAGGCGACGTGCCACGGTGCTCCTCACAAAACTCGGGTCCGGCCCCAAAGTGCGCCACGCCGACAGCCTCCTGCGGCGGCACCCTGGTTAAGACGTACTCGTCAAGCGTGTTGTTACCAGATCCCAGACGGCGTCGGCCAGGTCTTCCTTAGGTTGCGGCGGAAAAACCGTCTCCGAGCCGTCGGCGCCCAGCACCGTCGCGGTGTTGGCGTCGGACCCGAAGACTTTATCGGTGCCGACCTGGTTGACGACGATCAGGTCGGCTTTCTTAACAACAAGTTTTTGCCGCGCGTTGGCCAGCGCCGCCTCGGTCGAGACGGTCTCGGCTGCGAAGACCACCAGCACCTGGCCGGCGGGCTTGCGCTCGCCCAGCTCGGCGGCGATGTCGGGGTTGAGCGCCAGCGCGATCGGCGCGGGGCCCTCGCCCGGAACCTTTTTGATCTTTTCCGAAGCGTAGACCGCCGGGCGGAAATCGGCGGGCGCGGCGGCCATCACCACGGCGTCGGCGTCGGCGGCCGCCTCGACGGTCGCCTTGCGCAGCTCTTCGGTGGTGCCGACGACGACCAGGTCGACGCCGGCCGGCGGCGGAAGGGTCGGGTTGGCGCTGACCAGGGTGACCCGGGCGCCGCGCGCGGCGGCGGTGCGGGCGAACGCGTAGCCCTGCTTGCCGGAGGACCGGTTGCCCAGGAAGCGCACCGGGTCGAGCGGCTCGCGGGTGCCGCCGGCGGTGACCACCACGTGGCGGCCGGCGAGGTCCTGCGGAGCGGCGCCGCCACGGGCCAGCACCCGGCGGGCGAAGGCGAAGATCTCGGCCGGGTCGGGCAGCCGGCCCTTGCCGGTGTCGGCGCCGGTCAGCCGGCCGCTGGCGGGCTCGATGACCAGGACGCCGCGGGAGCGCAGCAGCGCGACGTTGGCCTGCGTCGCCGGGTGCTCCCACATCTCGGTGTGCATCGCCGGCGCCAGCACGACCGGGCAGCGCGCGGTCAGCAGCGTGTTGGTGAGCAGGTCGTCGGCGAGGCCGTGGGCCGCCTTGGCGATCAGGTCGGCGGTGGCCGGAGCCACCACCACCAGATCGGCCTCTTTGCCGAGGCGCACGTGTGGCACCTCGTGGGCGTCGGCCCACACGTCGTCGGCGACCGGTTCCCTGGACAGCGCGGCCCAGGTCGGCGCGCCGACGAAGTGCAGCGCGGACGCGGTGGGGATCACCCGGACCCGGTGCCCCGACTCGGTGAACAGGCGGAGCAGCTCAGCGGCCTTGTAGGCGGCGATGCCGCCACCGACGCCGAGCACGACCCGGGCGGTCATGACCTAGGGGTTGTCGGTCGGCTCGGCCGTCAGCAGGCCGGCGTTGATCTCCCGCATCGCGATGGAGAGGGGCTTCTCCTGCGGCGTGGTCTCCACCAGCGGGCCGACGTATTCGAGCAGGCCCTCGCCGAGCTGGCTGTAGTAGGCGTTGACCTGGCGGGCGCGCTTGGCCGCGAAGATGACCAACGCGTATTTCGACGTGGTCTTCTCGAGCAGCTCGTCGATCGGCGGGTTGGTGATGCCTTCAGGGTTGGTGGCGATGGATCCCACGGAAAACAAACCTCAAAGTTCTCAACCGCCGCGCGGCGGTCGTGCCGGGGTCAGGAATGACGAACCGAGTAATCCTACCAGCTCATCGGCAGCACGCCCGGCGGCATGGTTGATGATCGCCGCGGCGACGCCGTCGCCGCCCGTCACCCCGTCGCCGGGGGCCAGCAGCAGCACCACGCGGGTGTCCGGCAGCGCCTCGCTGACGAGCAGAGCCCCGCGGGGGTCGATGGACACCAGCACCGGCTCGCCGGCGGCGAGCCAGGCCTCCACCGGGCGGCGGGGGGTGCCGTAGCGGTGGTGGCGGATCGCCGCCGACTCGATCAGGCCCTGCTCGGCGACCATGCGGTCGAACGCGGCCTCGTCGACGAACGTGTAGTGCACGCCGTCGACCTCGTGGTCGCGCCGGCGCCGGGTGGTGACCAGGACGGGCATCCGCACCCACGGCGAACGCGCCCGGACCAGCCGGACCACGGCTGCCCGACCGGCCTCGGAGGGACCGGTCAGGACCGTGAGCCGAGCCGCCGGGCGCGCCTCGTCATGCATGGTCACTACTTCGTTCTACCCGCGGGACGGGTCAGCTGCCGGCGAACTCTCCAAGGAGCGCCTTGCGCTGCTGGTCGCCGAGGCCACGCAGACGGCGGCTGTCGGCGATCTTGAGCTTCTCCATGATCTGGGTAGCCCGGATCTTGCCGATACCCGGCATCGCCTGCAGCACGGCCGAGACCTTCAGCTTGCCGACGACGTCGTCAGCCTCGGCCCGGTCGAGCACGGCGGAAAGGGTGGTCTTGCCCTGCTTGAGCTGCTCCTTCAGCTCGGCGCGGGCTTTGCGGATCTCCGCTGCCTTTTCCAGCGCTGCCGCGCGCTGTTCGGGGCTCAGTGACGGGAGCGGCACCAGTTCTCCTCAGGTCCTACCGCGATCGGGAATTTCCGCCGCGGTCGTGAAACGTGGGGTGGCCGTGAACCAAAGGGGCATGTGGTTCCCAGCGCCGGGAAAACTAGCGGCCCGATTGGTTTTCGGCAACGTCGGCGCGCGTTGATCACGAAATCTTGATCCCCCGTGTCACCTCGTTCGGGGGCCCAAAACCGCTCGGCAGTCGCGCACCGCCTGCTCCGCCGCGCCTCGCAAATCGGACACCGAGGGCCCCCGGGCGAGGATCTCCCGCGAGTAGGACGGAACCACCCAATCAAGATCATTACCGAAGACGGTACGCAGGTCGGACGCGGTGGCGCCCTGAGCGCCGAGGCCCGGCGCGAGGATCGGGCCGTTCACCCGGGAAAGATCATGGCCGGTATCGCCGACCGTCGCGCCGACCACCAGACCGAAGCTCCCGAGCGGCTCCGCACCCCTGTTGAGCTGGGAAATCTCGTCAATCACGGTCTGCGCGACAGTCCGGCCGCCGGGACCGACGGCGCGTTGCACGGCGGCGCCCTCCGGGTTGGAGGTGAGCGCCAGAACGAACACTCCGCCATCATGCGCGGACGCCGCGTCGAACATCGGGCGCAGCGAACCGACGCCGAGGTAGGGGCTCGCCGTGATCGCGTCGGCACGCAGCGGGCTCGCCGGGTCGAGATAGGCCGCGGCGTAGGCGGCTACGGTCGAGCCGATGTCGCCCCGCTTCACATCGAGGAGTACGAGTGCCCCGGCATCGCGCAACTGTCGGATAACCGACTCAAGGACGGCTACCCCTTGGGACCCGTGTCGCTCGAAGAACGCCGACTGCGGCTTGACCACGGCGACCCGGTCGGCGAGCGCCTCGACGACGGTTTCGGCGAACCGGGCCAGCCCGTCGACGTCGTCCGGCAGCCCCCAGGACTCCAGCAGACTTGGATGAGGATCGATGCCGACACAGAGCGGGCCGCGGGTGGCGAGGGCCTCGTGCAGCCGTACACCGAAGGCTTTTGTCATGATTGTCCTTTCTGCGCGACGATCTGCCGGACCAGCGCCGGACCGTGGTAGATGAACCCCGTGTAGACCTGCACCAGGCTCGCGCCGGCATCGAACATCCGGCTCGCGTCGTCGGCCGACATGATGCCGCCGACCCCGATCACGGGCAGCCGCCCGCCGGTCTCGTTGTGCACAAACCGGACGACCTCGCGGGCCCGCCGGGTCAGTGGCGCGCCGGACAGCCCGCCGGTCTCGGCCCCGGTGGCGGCGTCGGCAGCAGCCAGGCCGGAGCGGCTCAGCGTTGTGTTGGTGGCGATCACCCCCGCCGCGCCGCGGGCCAGGCAGACCTCCAGAAGCTCGGCGATGGCCGCCTCAGAGAGGTCCGGGGCGATCTTCACGAGGATCGGCTTCTCGCCCACCAGCGCGCGCAGCAGCGCGTCGATCGAGTCGCGGTCCTGCAGCGACCGCAGCCCCGGCGTGTTCGGCGACGACACGTTGACGGCGAAGTAGTCACCGTGGTCCCGGAGCAGCTTGTAAGACGCCAGGTAGTCGTCGACGGCCTCGTCCAGCGGCGTCACCTTCGACTTGCCGAGGGAGATCCCCAGCGGCACGCCGAACGGCGGCGCCGCAGTCGCGGCAGCGCCGTCGGCCGGCGCGTTGCCGGCTGGGCTGCCCGCGGGCGGCGCGTTGCCGGCGCCGGTCGCTCCCGCCAGTCGGGCCGCGAGGGCCGCGGCGCCTTCGTTGTTGAAGCCCATCCGGTTGACGATCGCGTCGCTGCCGCGCAGCCGGAACAGCCGTGGCTTCGGGTTGCCCGGCTGCGGGTGCGCGGTCACCGTGCCGACCTCGACGAACCCGAACCCCAGAGCCGGCCACGCCGCGAGCGCCACCCCGTTCTTGTCGACGCCGGCCGCCAGCCCGACCGGGTTGGGGAACTCGACGCCGAAGACGGTGCGCGGATCACGCCTGGCGTACCGCAGAGCCATGATCCGCCGCGCGGCCGGCGGGAGACCCGCCAGCCGCGTCAGCGTCCACTCGTGTGCGGCCTCGGCGTCACCGGAGCCGATCCGGAACAGCGCCGGCCGGACGACCCGCTCAAACAGCACGCCCGCCCCGCAGCGCGAGATGGAGGTCCTGCAACGGGCGTACGGTCATCTCGCCGCGGATCAGCGCCTCGATGCCCATCACCGCCGCGGCCGCGCCCGGCACCGTGGTGATGCACGGGATGTCGGCGGTCACCGCCGCGCTGCGGATCTCGTAGCCGTCGGAGCGCGCCGAGGCGCCCGAGCCCTGCGGCGTGTTGACGACCAGCGCCACCTCGCCGTTGCGGATCAGGGTCACCGCGTCGGGCCCGGAGCCCGCCTCTTCCCAGTGCTTGCGGATGATCTCGCAGGAGATGCCGTGCCGGCGCAGCACCTGGCCGGTGCCGATGGTCGCCACGATCTGGAAGCCGAGGTCGGCCAGCCGCTTGATCGGGAAGATCATGCTGCGCTTGTCGCGGTTGGCGACCGACACGAAGATCCGCCCCGAGGTCGGCAGCGAGCCGTAGGCGGCGGCCTGCGACTTCGCGTACGCGTTGCCGAAGGCCGGGTCGATGCCCATCACCTCGCCGGTCGACTTCATCTCGGGGCCGAGCAGCGAGTCGACGCCGCGACCGGCCGGGGTGCGGAACCGCTTGAACGGCAGCACCGCCTCCTTGACCGCGGTCGGGCCGTCGGCCGGCAGGTCGCCGCCGTCGCCGGTGGGCGGCAGCAGGCCCTCGGCGCGCAACTCGGCGATGGTCGCGCCGAGCATGATCCGGGCGGCCGCCTTGGCCAGCGGCACCGCGGTCGCCTTGGAGACGAACGGCACCGTACGCGACGCGCGCGGGTTGGCCTCGAGCACGTAGAGCGTGTCGTCCTTGAGCGCGTACTGCACGTTGAGCAGCCCGCGCACCCCCACGCCGCGCGCGATCTCCGCGGTGTAGCGGCGCACCTCGGCGATGTGCGAGGCGGCCAGCGTGATCGGCGGCAGCGCGCACGCCGAGTCGCCGGAGTGGATGCCGGCCTCCTCGATGTGCTCCATCACGCCGCCGAGGAAGACTTCGCCGGTGGCGTCGCAGAGGGCGTCGACGTCGATCTCGATCGCGTCGTCGAGGAAGCGGTCGACCAGCACCGGATGGGCCGGCGAGATCTCGGTGGCCCGGTTGATGTAGGCGGACAGCGTCGGGTCGTCGTAGACGATCTCCATGCCCCGGCCGCCCAGCACGTAGGAGGGTCGGACCAGCACCGGGTAGCCGATCTCGTCGGCGATCGCCTTCGCCTCGTCGTAGGAGGTGGCGGTGCCGTGCGCCGGCGCCCGCAGCCCGGCCTTGCCGAGCACCGCGCCGAACGCGCCGCGGTCTTCGGCCAGGTCGATCGACTCCGGGCTGGTGCCGACGATCGGCACGCCGGCGTCCTTGAGCCGCTGGGCCAACCCGAGCGGGGTCTGCCCGCCGAGTTGCACGACCACGCCGATCACGCCCGGCCCGCCGGCGGCCCGGCCGGACTCGTTCTCCGCGTTGACCACCTCGAGCACGTCTTCGAAGGTGAGCGGCTCGAAGTAGAGCCGGTCGGCGGTGTCGTAGTCGGTCGACACCGTCTCGGGGTTGCAGTTGACCATCACGGTCTCGTAGCCGGCACCCCGGAGGGCCATCACGGCGTGTACGCACGAGTAGTCGAACTCGATGCCCTGCCCGATCCGGTTCGGCCCGGAGCCCAGGATCAGCACCTTGGGCCGGTCGGAGGGTGCCACCTCGGTCTCCTCGTCGTAGGACGAGTAGTGGTAGGGCGTCTTGGCCTCGAACTCGGCCGCGCAGGTGTCGACGGTCTTGTAGACCGGCCGCAGCCCCAGCCGGTGCCGCAGCCGCCGGACACCGTCTTCCCCGGCGAACTCGGGCCGCAGGGCGGCGAGCTGCCGGTCGGAAAGGCCGGCCCGCTTGGCCCGGCGCAGCAGTGCCAGGTCGAGCACCGGCGCGGCGATGATCTC
This sequence comes from Asanoa ferruginea, assembly GCF_003387075.1. Taxonomy (NCBI): domain Bacteria; kingdom Bacillati; phylum Actinomycetota; class Actinomycetes; order Micromonosporales; family Micromonosporaceae; genus Asanoa; species Asanoa ferruginea. Next base: position 5,017,751 of record NZ_QUMQ01000001.1, on the reverse strand, counting down.
GGCACGCAGGTCGACCAGCGAGGCGATCTGGTCGAGGAACCACGGGTCGATCCGGCCGGACGCGGCCGACACCTCGGCCACCGTGGCGCCGAGCCGCAGCGCCCGCTCGACCGTGTAGAGCCGGCCGTCGTGCGGCGTGCCCAGGTCGTCGAGAGTGGACGCCAGCGTGGCGCCGGCCGGGTCCGGCGTGGTCCAGAAGCCGGCGGCGGTGGTCTCCATCGAGCGCATCGCCTTGTTGAGCGCCTCGGTGAAGTTGCGGCCCAGGCTCATCGCCTCGCCGACCGACTTCATCGTGGTGGTCAGCTCCGGGTCGGCGCCGGGGAACTTCTCGAACGCGAACCGCGGGATCTTCACCACCACGTAGTCGAGCGCCGGCTCGAACGCGGCCGGCGTCTCCTGGGTGATGTCGTTGGAGATCTCGTCGAGCGTGTAGCCGATCGCCAGCTTGGCGGCGATCTTCGCGATCGGGAAGCCGGTCGCCTTCGACGCGAGCGCCGACGACCGGGACACCCGCGGGTTCATCTCGATCACCACGAGCCGGCCGTCGTCGGGGTTGATGGCGAACTGGATGTTGCAGCCGCCGGTGTCGACGCCGACCTCGCGGAGCACCGCGATGCCCACGTCGCGCAGCGTCTGGTATTCGCGGTCGGTCAGCGTCATCGCCGGCGCGACGGTCACGCTGTCGCCGGTGTGCACGCCCATCGGGTCGAGGTTCTCGATCGAGCAGACCACCACGACGTTGTCGTGCTTGTCGCGCATCAGCTCGAGCTCGTACTCCTTCCAGCCGAGCACGCTCTCCTCGATCAGCACCTCGTGCACCGGCGACTCGGTCAGCCCGGCGCCGGCGATCCGCTCGAGATCGGCGGCCGTGTGCGCCATGCCGGAGCCGAGGCCGCCCATCGTGAACGACGGCCGGATCACCACCGGCAGGCCCAGCTCGCCCACCGCCGAGCGGACCGCGTCCATCGAGTCGCAGACCCGCGAGCGCGGCGTCTCGGCGCCGGCCTTCGCCACGATCTCCTTGAACTTCTGCCGGTCTTCGCCGCGCTGGATCGCCTCGATGTCGGCGCCGATCAGCTCGACGCCGTATTTCTCGAGGATGCCCGCCTCGTGCAGCGCCACCGCGGCGTTGAGCGCGGTCTGGCCGCCCAGCGTGGGCAGCAGCGCGTCCGGCCGCTCCTTGGCGATCACCAGCTCGAGAAACTCGGTGGTGATCGGCTCGATGTAGGTGGCGTCGGCGAACTCCGGGTCGGTCATGATGGTCGCCGGGTTGGAGTTCACGAGCGAAACTCGCAGGCCCTCCGCCCGCAAGACCCGGCACGCCTGGGTGCCCGAATAGTCGAACTCGCACGCCTGCCCGATGACGATCGGCCCCGAGCCGATCACGAGCACGTGCGACAAGTCGCTGCGCTTAGGCACTGACCTTCTCCCCCGCGATCAATTCCCGGAACCGGTCGAACAGGTAGTCGGCGTCGTGCGGACCGGCGGCCGCTTCCGGGTGGTACTGGACGGTGAAGGCCGGCACGTCGTGTGCGCGCAGGCCCTCCACCACGTTGTCGTTGAGGCAGACGTGCGAGACCGCGACGTCGCCGAAGTCGGTGGCCACCGAACCCTCCAGCGGCGCGTCCACGGCGAACCCGTGGTTGTGCGAGGTCACCTCGACCTTGCCGGTCATCCGGTCGAGCACCGGCTGGTTGCTGCCCCGGTGGCCGAAGGCCAGCTTGTAGGTGCCGAAGCCGAGCGCCCGGCCGAGGATCTGCGAGCCGAAGCAGATGCCGAACAGCGGGATCTGGCGGCGCATCACCTCGCGGGCCAACTCGACCGCGCCGTCGGCGGTGGCCGGGTCACCCGGGCCGGGCGAGAAGAACACCGCGTCGGCGCCGGTCGCCAGCAGGTCGTCGATCGACGAGCCGGCCGGCATCACGTGGGTGGTCACGCCCCGGGCGGCCAGCCGCCGCGCGACGTTGCGCTTGATGCCGAGGTCGACCGCCGCGACGGTGAACTCATGCGAGCCAAGGGCGTTCACGGTGTACGGCTTAGCCGTGGTCACCTGGGCCGACAGGTCGGCGCCGACCATCTCGGGCGCCTCGCGGACCTTGCGCAGCAGCGCTTCCGGGTCGTCGGTGACGCTGGAGACGCCGACCCGCATGGCGCCGCGGTCGCGCAGGTGCCGGGTCAGCGCCCGGGTGTCGATGCCGGCGATGCCGACCACACCCTCGGCGGCCAGCCGGTCCTCGAGGTCGCCGGTGCGCCGCCAGTTGGAGGCGAGCCGGGCCGGGTCGCGCACCACGTAGCCGGCGACCCAGATCTTCGACGACTCGTCGTCTTCGTCGTTGACGCCGGTGTTGCCGATGTGCGGTGCGGTCTGCACCACGACCTGGCGGTGGTAGGACGGGTCGGTGAGCGTCTCCTGGTAGCCGGTCATCGCGGTGGTGAACACCGCCTCGCCGAAGGTCTCGCCCACGCTGCCGTAGGACTCACCGTGGAACGTCCGCCCGTCCTCCAGGACGAGCAGCGCGGGGCGCCTCATTTGACTGCCTTTCCATCCAGCACCGTCGGCTCGCCACGCAGGAACGTCGCGACGATCCGACCGGGCAGGGTCATTCCGGCGTACGGGGTGTTGCGCGACCGGGACGCCGACCCGGTCGGGTCGACCTCCCAGCGGGCCGCGGGGTCGACCAGCGTGAACGTCGCCGGCGCGCCGGGCACCGGCAGGTGGCCGTGTTCGGCCAGCCCGGCGATCCGGGCCGGCGTCCGCGACATCCGCTCGGCGATCAGCGGCCAGTCGGGACCGAGCACGTCGAGCACGATCGAGAGGGCGGTCTCCAGGCCGAGCATGCCCGGCCGGGCGTAGGCCCACTCGCATTCCTTGTCTTCGACGGCGTGCGGAGCGTGGTCGGTCGCCACGATGTCGATGACGCCCTCGGCCAGGGCCTTACGCAGTGCCATCACGTCGGCCTGGGTGCGCAGCGGCGGGTTGACCTTGAACACCGGGTCGTAAGAACTGGCCCGCTCGTCGGTCAGCAGCAGGTGGTGCGGCGTCACCTCGGCGGTCACCCGTACGCCGGCCGCTTTGGCCTGCCTGATCACGTCGACCGAGCCGGCGGTGCTCACGTGGCACACGTGCAGGCGGGCGCCGACGTGGCCGGCCAGCAGCGCGTCGCGGGCGATGATCGCCTCTTCGGCGACCGCCGGCCAGCCGGTCAGGCCGAGCCGCGCGGAGACCTCGCCCTCGTGCATCTGGGCGCCCTCGGTCAGCCGGGGCTCCTCGGCGTGCTGGGCGATCACGCCGTCGAACGCCTTGACGTATTCGAGCGCGCGGCGCATCAGCCGGGGGTCGGAGACGCAGTGCCCGTCGTCGGAGAAGATCCGCACCTTGGCCGCGGAGGTGGCCATCGCGCCGAGCTCCGCGAGGTGCTGGCCGGCCAGGCCGACCGTGACCGCGCCGATCGGCTGCACGTCGACCAGGCCCGCCTCGCGACCGAGCCGCCAGACCTGCTCGACCACGCCGGCCGTGTCGGCGACCGGCGAGGTGTTGGCCATCGCGCAGACCGCGGTGAACCCGCCGAGGGCCGCGGCCCGCGAGCCGGACTCGACCGTCTCCGCGTCTTCCCGGCCCGGCTCACGCAGGTGGGTGTGCAGGTCGACCAGGCCCGGCAGCGCGACCAGGCCGGCGCCGTCGATCACCTGGGCGTCCCGGGGCGAGTCCCCGGCCGCGGCGATGACGCCGTCGCGGATCAGCAGGTCGGTCGGCTCGGCGCCGGCGACGCTGACTCCCTTGACCAGGTATGTGGTGCTCATTTGCCCCCCAGGAGCAGGTAGAGGACGGCCATCCGGACCGAGACGCCGTTGGCGACCTGTTCGACGATCGTGGAGCGGGCCGAGTCGGCCACCTCCGGAGTGATCTCCATGCCCCGGACCATCGGGCCGGGGTGCATGACGATCGCGTGCTCGGGGAGCCGCCGCATGCGCTGCGCGTCGAGCCCGTAGCGGCGCGCGTACTCCCGGGTCGATGGGAAGAAGGAGTCGTTCATCCGCTCGCGCTGGACCCGCAGCATCATCACCACGTCGACCTCGGGCAGCACCGCGTCGAGGTCGTAGGAGACCTGGAGGTCGGGCGAGAGGGCCGGTGCGACGTCGACCGGGATCAGCGTCGGCGGGCCGACCACGGTGACCTTCGCGCCGAGCGTGGTGAGCAGCAGCACGTTGGAGCGGGCGACCCGGCTGTGCAGCACGTCGCCGACGATCGCCACGTGCAGGCCTTCGAGCCGGCCGAGCCGCGAGCGCATCGTGTAGGCGTCGAGCAGCGCCTGGGTCGGGTGCTCGTGGGTGCCGTCGCCGGCGTTGACCACCGAACCGCCGACCCAGCTCGCGAGCCGGTGCGGCGCACCGGAGGCCGGGTGGCGGATGACCACCGCGTCGGCGCCCATCGCCTGGAGGGTCAGCGCGGTGTCCTTGAGGCTCTCGCCCTTGGAGACGCTGGAACCCTTGGCTGAGAAGTTGATGACGTCGGCGGAGAGTCGCTTGGCCGCGGCCTCGAAGGAGATGCGCGTGCGGGTCGAGTCTTCGTAGAAGAGGTTGACCACCGTGCGACCGCGCAGCGTGGGCAGCTTCTTGACCTCGCGGCCGGAGATGCTGGCCAGCTCGGCGGCGGTGTCGAGCACCAGGATCGCCTGCTGGCTGTCGAGGTCGGCGGCCGACAACAGATGCTTGATCATGTGGGCTCCTCGCCGATCAGCTTGACCTCGTCGCTGCCGTCGGTCTCGGCCAGCGTGACCTTGACGCTCTCGGTGCGCGCGGTGGGGATGTTCTTGCCCACGTAGTCGGCGCGGATCGGCAACTCCCGGTGGCCGCGGTCGACGATCACCGCGAGCTGGACCGAGCTGGGCCGGCCGAGGTCGGAGAGGGCATCGAGGGCGGCCCGCACGGTGCGGCCGGAGAAGAGCACGTCGTCGACGAGGATGACCCGCCGGCCGTCGATGCCGCCGGGCGGCATGTTGGTCGGGCCGAGTGCGCGGGTCGCGCGCAGCCGCAGGTCGTCGCGGTAGAGAGTGACGTCGAGCACACCGACGGGCACGTCGACGCCCTCGAAAGCGGCGATCCGGGTGGCCAGCCGGTGGGCCAGCGGCACGCCCCGGGTCGGGATGCCGAGCAGGACGGTGCCGTCGGCACCGTCGGTCTTTTCGAGGATCTGGTGTGCGATCCGGTCGACGACCCGCGCCAGATCCGTCTCAGTGAGGATGACCTTCACAGACGGTGGCGAACCGGACGTCGTCGAGGATGGGGCGGCCTTGGGAAAGGCCACGGCGGACCTCCTTCCCCGCCTCACTGGACGGGTCGTTAAAGGATGTCTTCGGCGAACCGTCGATCACGTTACCAGCGCAGACTGCTGGGGTAAGCGCAGCGTGCCGTGCGTAACACCGGCGCGAGTCGTTGATGCATGGTGCACGAAAATTCGGACAAGAGAAGACAGTCATCCCAAGTGATGGGTAATGAGCACTTGACCAGTTCTCTCATTCCCCGTACCGTCACGCTCCGTAGCGAACGCTGGGGAGAACCCCGGGTACCAGCACTGGGAGAGTCGTCAATGCCTTCTGAGTACGCCAAGTCGTTGGGCGCGCGCTTGCGCTCCATCCGCCAGCAGCAGGGCCTGTCCCTGCAAGGTGTGGAGGAGAAGTCGAACGGTCGCTGGAAAGCGGTCGTCGTCGGCTCCTACGAGCGCGGCGACCGGGCCGTGACGGTGTCCCGCCTCGCCGAACTGGCTGATTTCTACCGGGTACCCGTTTCGGAGTTGCTGCCCGACGGCAGCGGCGTCCGCCACGAGCCGACCAACAAGATCGTGCTCGACCTGGAGCGTCTCTACGACGACGCCTCGGAAGACCTCGCCTACGTGGCCCGTTACGCACGCGCCATCCAGCAGCAGCGCGGTGACTACAACGGCCGGGTCCTCTCGATCCGCGCCGACGACCTGCGCGCGCTGGCGATCGTCTACGACTCGTCGCCGTCGGGCCTCATCGAGCGCCTCAACGAGCACGGTGTCCTGGTCGCTGACCCCCGCGCGTTCTTCGCGAGCTAGTTTCCCTTCCACGTCAAAGGGCCCCTGGCCACCGCTACCGCGGTGGAAGGGGCCCTTTGACGTTTCTTGCGCCTAGCGGGATGCGTATTCGGCGATCCGGCCCAGCAGGCCGTTGAGGAACCGCGGGCTGTCGTCGGTCGACATCTGGCGGGCCAGCTCGACCGCCTCGGAGATCGCCACCGCGTCGTCGATCTCGTCGACGTAGAGCAACTCGTAGACCGCGATCCGGGCCAGGTTGCGGTCGACCACCGGCATCCGGTCTATGGTCCAGCCCTCGGCGTAGCTACCGATCAGCTCGTCGATCCGGCCGAGGTGCGCCGCGACGCCGTTGACCAGGCCCAGCGCGTAGTCGAGGTGACCGGGCAGCGGTCGCTCCAGTCGCGCGACGTAGTCGGTGAGCACGTCGCCCGCCGGCCGGTCGCGCAGGTCAGCTTCGAACAGCACGTCGAGGGCCCGCTTGCGCGCCTTGCGGCGCGCGGGCATCGAGGTCTTCGGGCCCTCCGCCATCAGGCGCGGCCGAGGTAACGGCCGTCGCGGGTGTCGACCTTGATCTTCTCACCGGTGGTGATGAACAGCGGGACCGAGACGGTCGCGCCGGTCTCCACGGTGGCCGGCTTGTTGCCGCCGGTCGAGCGGTCGCCCTGGAGGCCGGGCTCGGTGTAGGTGACCTCGAGCACGACGCTGGTCGGCAACTCGACGTAGAGCGGGACGCTCTCGTGGGTGGCGACGGTGGCCTCGGCCTCGGGCAGCAGGTAGTTGGCCGCCTCACCGACCGTGCCACCGCTGACGTGGATCTGGTCGTAGGTGTCGAGATCCATGAAGACGTAGTCTTCGCCGTCGATGTAGAGGTATTGCATGGTGCGCTTGTCGACGGTGGCGGTTTCGACCTTCGTGCCGGCGTTGAAGGTCTTGTCGACGACCTTCCCGGAGAGCACGTTCTTCAGCGTGGTGCGCACGAAAGCGCCACCCTTGCCAGGCTTGACGTGCTGAAACTCCACGACGGACCACAGCTCGCCGTCGAGGTTGAGGACGAGACCGTTCTTCAGGTCGTTAGTGGTGGCCATTTCCTGCCTTGATCTTCACTCGGCGGACAGACACTGCGAGTCTACCGGCCATCAACGGATGCCACCTTCCTCGGGTGTCCGCGCCGGTCGTCGCCAATACTGCCGGCCAACTGGGCCGGTGCCGCGCCTGGGGGGTCGCCGGCACGATGTGCGTCGCCCTCGGCGGGCTGGGTGCCGGCGCCGGGCCGTCCGACGGCCCGTTGGCCCGCCCCGACCTGCCGGTCGACCTGTTCAACGCCGGCGTCGCGGTGGCCTACTTCGGGCTCGTGCTGCTCGTGGTCGCCTGGTGGCGGCTGGGCAAGCTGGTGCGGCAGCGCCCGCCGCGGGTGGAGGAGCTGCTCTCGACGCTGATCATGTGGGCGGCGCCACTGCTGATCGCGCCGCCGGTGTTCAGCCGCGACGTCTACAGCTACCTGGCCCAGGGCGCGATGGTCGGCGCCGGGCTCGACGTCTACCACGAGGGTCCGGCCGCGCTGGGCGGCCCGTTCGGCCTCGAGGTGCCGGCGATCTGGCAGCACACGCCCACCCCGTACGGCCCCGCCTTCCTGCTCCTGGCCACCGCCGCGGCCACCCTGGTCGGCGGGCACGTGACGCTGGGCGTACTCCTGTTGCGGTTGGTGGCCGTGGCCGGGGTGACGCTGCTCGCGCTGACCCTGCCACCGCTGGCCCGGCGGTGCGGGGTGCCGCCCGCGGCCGCGCTCTGGCTCGCCGTGCTCAACCCGCTGGTGCTGCTGCATCTGGTCGGTGGCGCGCACAACGACGCCATCATGATCGGCCTGCTGGCCGCCGGGCTGGCTCTCGCGTTGGCCCGGCGGCCGGCGCTGGGCGCGCTCCTGATCACCCTGTCCGCACTCGTCAAGGCGCCGGCGGCGGTCGGGCTGGCGGCGGTCGCGCTGATCTGGGCGCGGCAGGCCGACGCCCGGTGGCGGGCCCTCGCGGGCACCGCCCTGGTGGCCGCCGGGACGACGGTCGCGGTGACCTGGGTCGCCGGCACCGGGTTCGGCTGGGTCGGCGCGCTGCGCACCCCGGTGACGGCCGACGCCTGGTCGGTGACCAGCGTTCTGGGCCGGTTCACCACCAACCTGCTGGGCACCCTGGACGCCTCGTTCGGCACCGCGCCGCTGACCGCCTGGCGGCTCGCCGGGATGTGCGCGGCGGTCGCCACGGCGCTGCTGGTCTGGGGGCGGCGGCACACGCTGGGCCCGGTGCAGGGCGTCGGCCTGCTGCTCGGCGGCGTGGTCGCGTTCGGGCCGGTGGTGCGGCCCTGGTATCTGCTGTGGGCGGTGGTGCCGCTGGCCGCGTCGGCGCCGCACGGGCGGGCCGGCCGGTTCGCCGCGGGCGCGTGCGCGGTGCTCGCCCTGGTGGTGCTGCCCGACGGGTTCGCGCCGAACGCCGGGACGCTCGGTTTCGCCGTACTCGGCGGATGTCTGGCTGTGGCCCTGCTCGTGATGACCGCGTTCGCCGCGCTCGACGACGACCTCGCGCCGGGGCTGGCGGGATGATGACCTCCCGCCGCGGTCTGGCCGTCCTGGCGCTGCTGGCCGTGCTGTGGATCGTGCTGGTGCCCGGCCGGCGCGGCTTCTTCGACGTCGGCGTCTACTACGGCGCGGTGCGGCACTGGCTCGACGGCGGGCAGCTCTACGACTACGTGCGACCCGGCACCGTGTACGGCTTCACCTATCCCCCGTTCGCGGCGCTGCTGTTCGCGCCGCTGGCGCCGCTGTCGTGGCACACGGTGATCGCGGTGAGCATCGCGGTCAACGTCATCGCCGGCGGGCTGGTGATCCGCGCCCTGGTCGGCCCGGGCTGGCGGCCGTGGCTGCTCGTGGCGCTGCTCTGCGTGTTTCTCGCACCCGTCCGTGACACGGTCAGTTTCGGCCAGGTCAACCTGGTGCTGCTGGCGCTGGTCTGGTGGGACCTGCGCCGCTCGCCGCGGGCCGGGATCGGCATCGGGCTGGCCACGGCGGTCAAGCTGACACCCGGCCTGTTCGTGGTCTACCTGGCGGTGGCCCGGCGCTGGCGCGCCTTCTTCGTCGCGATTGGCACGATGGCCGCGGCCGTGCTGCTGGCCGCGGCGGTCGCGCCGACGGCGTCGCGGGTCTTCTGGACCGAAGCTCTCTGGAACACCGGCCGGGTCGGCGACCTGGCCTACGTCTCCAACCAGTCGCTGCGCGGCCTGCTGGCCCGGGCCGGGCTGCCCGGCTGGTGGTGGGCCGTGGCCGTGCTCGGCGTCTGCGCATTGTGGATGGTGCGGGCACGGCGGGCAGCCCGGCTCGGCGACCACCGGGCCGGTTTCGCCCTGACCGGGGTGGCGACCTGCCTGATCAGCCCGGTGACCTGGGTGCACCACCTGGTGTGGTTGCTGCCCGCCCTCTACCTCGCGTGGACGGCGGCCCGCGGCCGGTCTGCGCGGATCCTCCTGCTCGTCGCCTATGTGTTGCTCTGCACCAGCGCGGTCTGGCTGTGGGCCGACGACGGCCGGTCGCTGGTCGGGGTGCTGGGCAGCAACCTGTATGTCTGGATCGCGCTGGGGCTGCTGGCGTTCCTGCCGGTCGGTTCACGAATACATCAGGTGGAGCATCATCCCGGCCTCGGCGTGCGCCAGGTTGTGGCAGTGGTTGGCCCAGGCGCCGGGGTTGTCGGCCCGGAACGCGACCTCCCAGACCTCGCCGGGCCGCACGTCGAACGAGTCCAGCCACAGTGGACTGCCGCTCGCCGGCTGCCCATCGCGGGACAGGATCAGGACGTGATGGCCGTGGAGGTGCCACGGGTGCACCACCAGTGACCGGTTCACGATGGTGAACTTCACGATCTCACCCAGGTGTACGACCTCGGGCGGGATGTCCGGATCGGCCGCGCCGTTGACCGTGTGCGCATACCGCGGCAGCAGGCCGTGCAGGTCGAGCCCGCGGTCGAGCACCAGGGTGAACCGCCGGTCGAACCGCGCGAACGGCACCGGCGCCGCGGCACCGTAGCCGAGCGGGTCCAGCACCGGCCACCCGCTGGTCTCGGCCGTCACCGGGCCGGTCGACCAGACCAACCGGCCGTCGACGAACAGCCCGACCGGCCCGGCGGGCGCGCTGAACACCAGGTCGTAGCGGCCGCCGGCCGGGATCCGCACGGCGGTGTCCACAAGGGACGTGGGCCCGGTGAGGTCGGTGCCGTCGATCGCGGCGACCTGGAACGCCGTGCCGGCCAGGGCGTAGCGGTGGGTGGTGCTGTCGGTGTTGAGCAGGCGCAACCGCACCGGCTCCCCCGGTCTGGTCGGCGCGGTCCGTGGCTCCGGCAGGGCCCGGCCGGCCAGGGTGTGCACCGGCATCGTGACGTCGACCCCCGTGGCCGGCGTCTTTCTCACCACCAGGACCCCGTAGAGGCCCATCCGCACGCCGACGTCGGAGGCCTCGTGGGTGTGGTACCAGTAGGTCCCGGCCTGGTCGGCGCGGAACCGGTAGACGAACTGTTGGCCCGGCAGCACCGCCGGCTGGGTCAGGCCGGGCACGCCGTCCTGGTCGTTGGGCACGTCGTAGCCGTGCCAGTGCAGCGTCACCCCGCGCTCGATGTCGGTGTTGCGCAGGGTCACCTCGAGCACGTCGCCGACCGTTGCGGTCAACTCCGGCCCGGGTACCTGCCCGTTGAACGCCCATGCCGCGACCGGGTGGCCGCCCACGGTGACGGTGGCTTTCGCGGCCGTCAGGGTGAACCGCTTGGTCGGCTCGCCGACGGGTCGCGCGGCCGGATAGGTGTGGGTGTGCGGCGCGGCCGGAGCGGCGCGCGGTGCGACGGTCAGCCCGGTGCCGGTCACCAGCGCCGCGACCGCCACCACCAGGGTGGCCCGGGCTGGACGCCCGCCGAGCAGCCGCCACGAGAGCGCGGTCGCTCCCAGCGTTCCGGCGACCGCGAGCAGGCCCGCGCCGGCCGACGCCGGATAGCCGTGCAGCACCGTGACGAGCAGGGCGGCGGTCGCGGCGTACCCCGCGGACAGCAGGGCGAGCGCGGCGGACCGGATCTCGCCGCGGACCCGGACCAACCGCGTGGCGGCGACGATCACCGCCGCGAGCGACAGCGGAGCGGCGATCACGACCTTCTCCGCCGCGAACCACCAGCCGGCGCTAGCGAGCGCGGTGATCGTGCCGGCCCGCCCGACCGTCGCGAGCAGTCCGAGGCCGGCTAGACCCAGGGCGACCGGCCGGTTCCGGGCGGCGGCGGCCGCGCCGGCACCCAGCCACCCACCGGCGGCCAGGACGGCGACCACCAGGTCGGCCGCCAGCATCGAGCCGGTGGTCACGCCGTCTCCGCCGGTCCGGCCAGCTTGCGTGCCCCCTGGAGGACGCTGACCACGATGTGCACGGCGATGATCCCGTTGACCGCGTGCAGCCCGCCGATGGTGAGGCCGAGCGGGGTGCTGCCGCCCGTGTCGTCGGTGAACGCGTGGACGAGCACGACCAGCAACTCCTGCACGACGACCAGGCCGAGGGGCAGGATCGTCAGCCCGATCAACCGGCCCGGCGCCTTGGCCAGCGCCGCGAGCAGGGTGGCGGCCAGGGTCAGCGCCGGGATGACGGCCAGCCCGTTGACGCTGTGCAGCGTGTAGGCGCCGTCGCCGGCCGGCTCGGTGAACGCGCCCACGGCCGCGAAGACGAACTGCATCGCGAACGCGGCGAGCAGCAGGGCGCTGACGATGACAAAGGCTCTACGCATGGTGAGCTCCGGTTCGGCCGGCGAAGTCGAGCAGGGTGAGGCTGGGCCGGCGATCGCGCAGCGGGGGCCGGGCCGCGAGGATCCGGACGGTCCGCGACGCCCAGACGCCGCGACCCGGCGGCAGGGCGATCTCGGTCGCGGCGACCACCCGCGGTATCAGCTCGACCAGCCGTGCGGCCTCGGTGACGGAGAGGCTGAACGGCATCGGCGGCGCCGTGTAGCGGTCGGAGAACCGCAGGCCCCGGCCGGTGCGGGCGCTGAGCCAGGCCGGGATCGAGTCGAAGAAGAGCTGGCCACCGGGGAACCGGGCAGCGCAGTCGGCGATCAGCGACAGGGCGTCGGCGCGGTCGAAATACATCAGCAGCCCTTCGGCGGAGATGAACACGCCGTGCGCCGGGTCAACCCGGTCCATCCAGGACCGGTCGAGCGCGGAGGCGGCCAGCGGTGTGACCCACGGCTCTTCGGGCAGGAGCCGGGTGCGCAGTTCCTGCACGGGCGCCAGGTCGACCGACAGCCAGGGCACCCGCGGTCGGCCCAGCCGCCAGTAGGTGGTCTGGAGCCCCTCACCGAGGGCGACGACGGTGGCCGCCGGGTGGGTGTCGAGATACGCCCGGGCGGCGCGGTCCAGGGCCCGGGCCCGCAGGGCGTGCAGCTGACCCGGCTTGCCGAAGCGCCCATAGTCGTAGCTGATGGTCTCGTAGAGGCGGACCGACCAGGGGTCGGTGAAGCAGGAGCCGGGATGCTTCGACTCCTCGGCGCGGTTGCGCAAGGTCCACAGCAACGTCTCGGCGACGCCGTCCAGCCTTGGTTCCACTTCGATCGGCATGCGATCGATGCTTGTCGCGACCCACCGGGAAAGCGTCTGGCGGGCGCAGGCACTTGCCCGGCCATCGATACGACGAACGTGGTACGGCCCAGCTACGACAAGCGTGGGATGACCGGCGCGGACGACCGTTCTACAGTGCGATCATGCGCCCGGACCTGCCTTACGCCGTCGGCGGCGTCGTGCTCGGCGCGCTCGTGCTCGGCGACGCCGCGATCGCACCCGACGCCGCCGCGGTCCGCCCGATCGACGTCGTGCTGGTTCTGGTGACGGTGGCGGCCGTGGCCGCGTGCCGGCGCTATCCGGTGGTCGCGTTGACCGTGGTGACCGCGGCCATGCTGGGCTTCTACCTGCGGGTGCACGGCGGGGTGGCCGCCGCGTTCGCCGTTCTCGGCACGGTTTACATCGCGGCCTGGCGTGGCCATCGGGCCGCCGCCGGGCTGGCCAGCGTCGTCTTCCTCGGCGGCTTCCTGTCCCGCGACGTCTCGGTCGCGCCCGCCGACCGGCCGGGCCAGGTCATCCTCGAGCGCACCTCGCTGCTGCTGGGCTGGTTCGTGGCGGCCAACGTCGCGGGCCTCGTCGCGCGGCAGCGCGGTGCCTACCTGGAACAGGTCGAGCAGCGGGCGGTCGAGGCCGAACGCACCCGCGAGGAGGTGGCGTTGCGCCGCGCCGGCGAGGAGCGGCTGCGGATCGCCCGGGATCTGCACGACTCGCTGACCCACAACATCTCGCTGATCAAGGTGCAGGCCGGGATCGCGGTGCACCTGGCCCGCAAGCGCGACGAGGAACCGTCGACCGCGCTGCTCGCGATCCAGGAGGCCAGCGGCGCGGCGATGCGCGAGCTGCGCGCGACCCTCGACGTGCTGCGCTCGCCGTTCGACGGGGACCCGGTCGGGCTGGCCCAGGTGGGCTCGCTCGCCGAGCGGACGGTGGCGGCCGGCGTGCCGGCGCGGGTGGTCGTCGTCGGTGACCCACGCGACGTCCCGGTCGAGGTCGACCAGGCCGGCTATCGCGTGGTCCAGGAGGCGCTCACCAACGTCGCCCGGCACGCCGGGCCGGCCACCGCCGAGATCCACGTCGAGTACGCCCCGGCCCGGCTGACCGTCTCGGTGACCGACGACGGCCAGGCGTCCCCGGCCAGCCCGGTGACACCCGGGGTCGGCCTGCGCGGCATGCGGGAACGGGTCACCGGGCTGGGCGGCACGTTGGACGCCGCGCCGCGCGAGAGCGGTGGGTTCGCGGTGCGGGCCACGTTCCCGCTGGACGGCCCGGCGTGATCCGGGTCCTGCTCGCCGACGACCAGGCGCTGATGCGGGCCGGGTTCCGCGCCCTGCTCGACGCCGAAGACGACCTCGAGGTCGTCGGCGAGGCGGCCGACGGCGCCGCGGCCGTCGCGGAGTCGCGCCGGCTGCGGCCCGACGTCGTGCTGATGGACGTGCAGATGCCGGGGCTCGACGGCATCGAGGCCACCCGGCGGATCGCGGCCGACCCCGACCTCGGCGCGGTCCGCGTCCTGATCCTCACCAACTACGGGCTCGACTCCTACGTCTTCGCGGCGCTCCGCGCGGGCGCCAGCGGCTTCCTCCTCAAGGACGCCGAGCCGGCCGACCTGCTCCAGGCCGTCGCGGTCGTGGCCGCCGGCGACGCGCTGCTCGCCCCGGCCGTCACCCGCACGCTGATCAGCGAGTTCGTCTCCGGCCCGGCACCGGCCGACCCGGCGGCCGGGCGCGAGGTGCTGACCGCGCGCGAGCAGGAGATCGTCGAACTGGTCGCGCGGGGCCTGACCAACGACGAGATCGCCACCCGGATGGTGATCAGCCCGTTGACCGCCAAGACCCACGTCAACCGGGCGATGACGAAGCTGTATTGCCGCGACCGGGCCCAGTTGGTGGTCTGGGCCTACGAGTCGGGGCTGATCACGCCGCGACGGCGCTGAACGCGTCGGCGAGCAGGGCGTCGCTCGGTCCGTCGAGGACATCCGTCTCGGCCAGCGCATCCAGCACGATGAAGCGCAGCCGCGAGCCGCGGGCCTTCTTGTCGACCCGCATGGCCGCCAGCAGCTCCGGCCAGGCGTCGGCGTCGTAGCCGGTCGGCAGGCCCAGCGCGGTCAGGATCGCGCGGTGCCGGTCGGCGGTGGCGTCGTCGAGGCGGCCCGCGCGGCGGCTCAGTTCGGCCGCGAAGACCAGGCCCACCGCGACCGCGTCGCCGTGTCGCCAGGTGTAGTGCTCGACCTTCTCGATCGCGTGGGCCAGCGTGTGTCCGTAGTTGAGGATCTCGCGGCGGCCGGACTCCTTCAGGTCGCCGCCGACCACGTCGGCCTTGACCCGCACGGCGTATTCGATCAGCGTGCGGACCGCCGGGTCGGCCGGGTCGGCGGCGGCCCGCGGGTCGCGCTCGACCAGGTCGAGGATCGCCGGCTCGGCGATGAAGCCGCACTTGACCACCTCGGCCAGGCCGGCGCGAAGGTCGGCCGGCGGCAGCGAGTCGAGCGCGTCGAGGTCGCAGAGCACCCCGGCCGGCGGGTGGAAGGCGCCGACCAGGTTCTTACCAGCCGCGGTGTTGATGCCGGTCTTGCCACCGACGGCGGCGTCGACCATGCCGAGTAGCGAGGTCGGCACCGGCACCCAGCGCACGCCGCGCAACCAGGCCGCGGCGACGTAGCCGCCCAGATCGGTCGCCGCACCGCCGCCGACCGCCACCACGGCGTCGGACCGGGTGAAGCCTGCGGCGCCGAGGCGGTCCCAGCAGGCGGCGGCCGTCTCGATCGTCTTGCCGCTCTCGGCGTCGGCGATCTCGATGCGGGTGACCTCGCGGCCGTCGGCGCGTAGGGCGGCCTCGATCGTGTCGGCCTTGGCCGCGAGCGGCGCCGAGGCGAGCACGGCGACCCGGTCGGCGCCGGGCAGCAGTGCACTCAGTTGATCGGTGAGCCCGCGACCGACAACCACGTCGTAGGCCTGGTCACCCCCGACCGGAATGCGCGTGATCTCGTTCATGCTCAGCCCATCGTCTTCTGGCCGTCTATCGACTCGCGGATGATGTCGGCGTGGCCCGCGTGCTGGGAGATCTCGGCGATCAGGTGCAGCATCACCCGGCGAACCGACCACGACGCACCCGGCTCGAACCAGGGCGCCTTCGGCAACTCGTGCTCGGCGTCGAGGTCGAGCGTCTCGACCAGCGCGTCGGTGCCCGCCGCGGCGGCCTGGAAACCGGCCACCACGTCGGCCAGGGACGCGCCCTCCGGCATCTGGAAGCCGCTGGCCCAGTCGACCTCGATCTTCTCCATCGCGGCCGCACCGCCGGCGGCGAACGCACCCCAGCGCTGCTCGGTGTCGGCGACGTGCCGCAGCAGGCCGCCCAGGCAGAGCACGCTGGCGGTCGGCGTCAGCCGGGCCTGCTCGTCGCTCAGCCCGCCGACGGTGAACAGCAGGAACCCACGGTGCCGGCGCAGCGAAGCGAGCAGGTCGGCACGTTCAGAACTCGACGTCATGCCGAGCACCTTAGACACTCTCAGCCGTGCACCGGCTCCGGGTCGCCGAGGGCGTGTGCCGGCATCTCCAGCTCGGTGCCGTGCGCTTCCTGCCAGTCGTACACCTTGCTCATGGTCACGGTCGAGGCGAAGAACTCGCGGGCCGTCAGCCCGCCGACCACCGGGTCGTTGTCCTGCGCCAGCAGGGTGCCCGGCACCATCCGGGACCCGGCCCGCAGCGCCGCGCTGAGCCGCCGGTGCCCGTCGACGACGAAGAACCGCGAGTCGGCGTAACCGATCGAGATCGGCTCCAGGGTGTCGGGCGCGATCGGCTCGGCCTCGTCCATCCCGCGCAGGGCGGAGATGTCGCCCGTGGGGTAGATCCGCGCCGGGTCGAGCAGCAGCAACGGCGGGCTGTCGGCGAGCACCGCGGCGCCCAGCCGGCCCTCGATCGCGCCGACGACCAGCTCGATGACCTCTTCGGGCCGGGCCCGGGTGGTGTCGCAGACGAGGTCGTAGTTGCGCAGGTTGTGCTTGTCGGCGTGGTAGCGGGTCAGGAACCGCTGCCGCTCGCTCTCGCTCCGGCTGCGCAGCCGGTCTTTGGCCTCTTCGAGGGTGGCGTAGTTTTCCACCTCGTTGGCCGGCCGGCCGAGCACCCGCCGGGCCGCCACGGTCGGGTCGGTGATCAGGTGGACCTTGAAGCCCTTGGTGAAGAAGAACCAGGCCAGCCGGCTGTCCATGATGACCCGCTCGCCCGACTCGGCGATCTCCCGCTGCATCGCGTCGACCGTGCCGTCGATCACGTCGTCGAGCTCGGCGTGCAGGTTGAGCTGGAGTGCGGTCATGCCCCGCTGGCGGGCCATCTCGCGGTAAAGGTCGCCGACACTGATCCGGCGCAAGTTGAGGCGCTCCGCCAGGCCTACCGACACGGTGCTCTTGCCGCTTCCCAGGTCACCGTTGACGGTGATGGACCGCTGGTTGCCCATGCGCCTCGATCCTCGAAGTAGAGGACGGAATTGCCCGAAGGGCGAGACACGTCCGCTTTACGCCAATCTCCAGAAATTTTAACACCCGGTCCTCGGCCCGCCGATCGCCCGTTTGCTCGACCCGAGCGTCCTCTGTGGAGATTCAACGCGCCGCGTGCTGGATCAGTCGCTCGCCGTGTGCGCGCACGGCGTCGCGCAACTCCGGCGGACCGACGATCCGGAATGGCCAGCCCAATCCGGCCAGCATTTGCGCCATTCCGGGCAGACTCTGGGCTCTGGCCCGCATCAGCACGCCGTCGGCGGTCTCGGTGATCTCGGCAACACTGGCCGGCACCCGGCGCCGCACCTGCGCCTGATCGGCCTCGAACAGCACCTCGACCTCCCACGTATAGGGGACGCCGGCCAACGAACGGGTGACGTGGCCGACCGGATCGAACCCCTCCGGAACGGTGAATGTCGCCTCTCCCGTGTCGACAGCGGCGATCCGGTCGAGCCGGAACGTGCGGACCTCGCCGCGCCGGTGGTCGAAACCCGTGAGATACCAACGCCCGGCGTGGAAGACCAGGCCGTAGGGGTCGACGTCGCGCAGCGAGACCGCGCCGCGCCAGGACCGGTAGGTGATGCTGACCCGCCGGGTGGCCCGGGCCGCGGCGCCTAGCGCCAGCAGCGTCGTGGTCGCCGGCCGCGCCGCGGTCGCGCTCCGATTCACCGTGAAACCGAGGTTTTCCTGTACGCCCGCGAGGCGCTCGGCCAGGTTCTTCGGCAGCACCCGGCTGATCTTCGCCAGCGCGGGGCCGGTGGCCGGCGCCTCGGTGGTCAGCCCGAGGTGCTCGGCCGCGATCAGCCCCAGCACGACGGCCGCGGCCTCGTCGTCGGTCAGCATCAGCGGCGGCAGCTTGTATCCCGGGCTCAGCCGGTAGCCGCCGTAGCGGCCGCGCGCCGCGGTGACCGGGATGCCCAGGTCAGCGAGCGTGGTGGCGTAGCGGCGGACAGTGCGCTCGTCGACGCCGAGCCGGGCACCGAGGTCGGCGCCGGTCAGGTGGTGGTGGGTCTGGAGCAGTTCCAGCATGCCCAGGACCCGGGAAGCGGGATGTGACACCCGTCACGCTCCTTATCCGGACCGAAAGCGTCCGGATGCAACCTTACGCTCGCCGCATGACAGAGACATTCGTGTTGGTGCCCGGCATGTGGCTCGGCGGTTGGGCGTGGGACGACGTGGCGGCCCACCTGCGGGCCGCTGGCGACGAGGCCATCCCCGTGACGCTGACCGGCGTCGGCGACCGGGTCGGCGAGGACGGCCCCGGCGCCGACCTGGAGCGCCACGTCGCCGACATCATCGACGCCACCCGCGGCCACGACAATATCGTCCTGGTTGGACACAGCTACGGCGGATTGCCGGTCACCGCGGCCGCCGCGCGGATCCCGGTCTCCCGGGTGGTCTATGTGGACAGTGGACCGTTGCCGGACGGCTCCCGGCAGCTCGACATGGGCCCGCCACCGGCGTCGACCGGCCCGGTCCCGCCGCGGTCGTGGGAACCGGACCCGCTCCTCGCGGGTGTGGACGAGGAGATGCTGGCGCTGCTGGCGAAACGGTCGACCACCCACCCCTACGCGTCGGTGGCGCAGCCGCTGCATCGGGGCGGAAGTCTGACCGCACCGACGACCCTGATCGCGTGCACGTTCTCGCCCGAGCAGATCGCCGAGATGCGCACGGCCGGCCATCCGTTCTTCGCCGCGGTGGCTGACGACGTGGTGATCCGCTCGCTGCCGACGGGCCACTGGCCGATGTTCTCGGAGCCCGTTCGCCTGGCCGAGTTGCTCAGGGCTTGAGCAGCGCCACGATCTCGTCGGCGACCTCTTCCGGCGTGCGCCCGTCGGTCTCGACCGTGATCGTCGCGACCGACTCGTAGAGCGGAATCCGCTGGTCGAGCAGGTATTTGAGGGTGGCACGCGGGTTGATCGCGAGCAACGGCCGCCCGGAGCTGAGACCGACCCGCTTGACCGCCTCGCCGAGGCTCACCACCAGGTGCACGACCTGGTGCCCGGCGAGCGCGGTGCGGTTGTCCTCGGCCAGGATCGCTCCGCCGCCGAGGGCGAGCACACCGTCGAAATCGCTGACCGCTGTGGCGACGGCGGCCCTTTCGAGGACCCGGAAGTGCTGCTCGCCCTCGTCGAGGAAGATCTCCGGGATCGGCTTGCCTGCGGTCGCCTCGATGTCGGCGTCGGTGTCGCGGAACGCCACACCCAGCCGGGCGGCCAGCGCCTCACCGGTGCTGGTCTTGCCCGCGCCGGGCGAGCCGACCAGAATCGCCCGCGGGCTCACCGGATCACCAGGTTGTCGAGGTAGCCGGCCAGGTTGCGGCGAATCTCGACGATCGAGTCGCCACCGAACTTCTCGACGGCCGCCTCGGCCAGCACCAGCGCGACCATCGACTCGGCGACGATCGCGGCGGCCGGCACGGCACACACGTCGGAACGCTGGTTGATGGCGGTGGCCGGCCCACCGGTCGCGACGTCCACTGTGGAAAGGGCCCGGTTGAGCGAGGAGATCGGCTTCATCGCGGCGCGTACCCGCAAAGGTTCGCCGGTCGTGATCCCACCCTCGAGCCCGCCGGCCCGGTCGGTGACCCGTTTGACCCCGTTGGCCGTCGGAATGATCTCGTCGTGCGCCTGCGAACCGCGGGACCGCGCCTGCGTCCACGCGTCGCCGACCTCGACGCCTTTGATCGCCTGAATCGACATGAGCGCGGTCGCGAGCCGGGCGTCGAGCTTGCGGTCCCACTGCACGTGGCTGCCCAGCCCCGGCGGAACGCCGTAGGCGAGGACCTCGACCACTCCCCCGAGCGTGTCGGCGTCTTTCTTGGCCGCGTCGACCTCGGCGACCATCCGCGCGCTGGCGTCGGGGTCGAGGCAGCGCAGCGGGTCGGCGTCGATCCGCTCGGCGTCTTCGGGCCGCGGATGCAACCCCGGCTTGGCGGCGACGCTGCCGAGCTCGACAACGTGCGAAACGATCTCGATCCCGAGCCCCTGCCGCACGAGCTCCCGCGCGACGGTGCCGACGGCGACCCGGGCGGCGGTCTCCCGCGCACTGGCCCGCTCGAGAATCGGCCGGGCGTCGGTGTAGCCGTATTTCTGCATGCCGGCCAGATCGGCGTGCCCCGGCCGGGGGCGGGTCAGCGGCGCGTTGCGCGCCTGTGCGGCCAGCAGCTCGGGGTCGACGGGGTCGGCCGCCATGACGGTCTCCCACTTGGGCCACTCGGAGTTGCCCACCCGAACGGCGACCGGACTCCCGAGGGTGAGGCCATGCCGCACCCCACCGAGAATCTCGACGACGTCCTGCTCGAAGGCCATCCGCGCGCCACGCCCATAGCCGAGCCGGCGGCGGGCAAGCTGCCGCCCAATGTCGGCGGTGGTCACCTCGACCCCAGCCGGCACCCCTTCGAGCACAGCGACCAACGCCGGCCCATGCGATTCCCCTGCGGTCAACCAGCGCAACACAGGGGTAAGTCTTCCACGACGTTTAGGGCTGGCCACCATCCGGTCACCCGGTCCCAAAACCCGGACATCCTTCGATCCCCGTCAGGGGGCCATTTGCCCGTCGGTTTACCGCGCTGACGCGTCCGGTGGCGGCCAGCCCACTCACCGCCACCCAACCCGAGGCGGACCGTCTTTTCCTCGACACCCTCCGGGGCCAGACCCGCGACGAGGTCCGCGCGACCCATCGATCCGCCGCGCGTGCCCTTGACCTCCGGCGTGGCGCGGCGGACACGCCGCTCTGGCGGCTCGCGGCCCTAGGTAAATGGTTGCTGCTATAGCAGCAACCATTTACCTAGATCGCTGCGCCTTGCGGCGCGGAGCGCGGAGTAGGGCGAAGAGGCGGCGCCCGGCGCGGGCCGGCGCGCGACGTTGAGGCCGGCGGGCGCGGGCGCTGCCGTGTTGCGAGGGGCGCGGGTCCGGAGCGGCGCGGAGCGAGAGACCCGGAACGGACCCGGGCCGGCGCAGGGCCCGGGGGCCGGCGCGGAGCGAGAGACCCGGAACGGACCCGGGCCGGCGCAGGGCCCCGGGGCCGGCGCGGAGCGAGAGACCCGGAACGGACCCGGGCCGGCGCAGGGCCCCGGGGCCGGCACGGAGCGAGAGACCCGGAACGGACCCGGGCCGGCGCAGGGCCCCGGGGCCGGCGCGGAGCGAGAGACCCGGAACGGACCCGGGCCGGCGCAGGGCCCCGGGGCCGGCACGGAGCGAGAGACCCGGAACGGACCCGGGTCGGCGCAGGGCCCCGGGGCCGGCACGGAGCGAGAGGCCCGGAACGGACCCGGGCCGGCGCAGGGCCCCGGGCCGGCACGGAGCGAGAGGCCCGGAACGGATCCGGGCCGGTGCGAGGCGCCGATACCGACGGTGCGCTTATCCGGGTCGGCTCCGCGATCTTCCAACGGCGCAGATCCGCCAAAGGGCCGTTTCTCACGCGCCGCGACCGAGGTCGCGGCCGATGGCTAGGTCTTGGCGGAAGCGCACAAAACCCTCCGCCGAAAGCGGAGCGGAGCCGTCGCGCGACGACGAAATCAGGAACGCGCTTGGTACAGGGCGTCGCGCATCGCCGCAGTTGGGGGTTCGGCGCCCGTGAAGAGGCGGAACTGGCCTTCGGCCTGGGCCAGCAGCAGGTCGCGGCCCGACAGGATCTGGGTGCCCGAGCGGGCCGCCGATTCGGCCAGCGGCGTCGGCCACGGGTCGTAGAGGGCGTCGAACAGGATCGTCCGAGGCCGCCAGACCGCGTTGATCGCGATCGGATCCGCCACGCCCTTCGGGACGGTGGAGATGACCACGTCGGCGTCCAGGGCCGCCGCCGCGTCCGGCCACAGCGTGGGTGTCAGCGGGAGCCCGAGGTCGGCGGCCACCGCCGAGAGTTCTTCGATCGCCAGTGGGCGGCGGGCTACCACCGTCACCGAGGCGGCCGCCAGCTGGGACGCGGCCGCCACCGCGGCGCGGGCCGTGCCGCCCGCACCGAGCACCGTGAAGCGGGCGCCGGCCGGCACGCCCGCGTCGCGGAGCAGGTTGACCATGCCCTCGACGTCGGTGTTCGTGGCGTGCCAGCCACCAGCGCGGCGGACCAAGGTGTTGGCCGCGCCGACGGTCGCGGCCACCGGGGCGACGGAAGTCGCCACCGACAGGGCCACCTCTTTGAGCGGCATCGTCAGGGACAGGCCCGCCCACTCGGGGCCGAGACCGGCGACGAAGCCGGGCAGGCCGGCCTCGTCGCACTCGATCGCCGTGTAGGACCAGTCGGTCAGGCCCAGCGCCGCGTAGCCGGCGTTGTGGATCACCGGGCTGAGCGAGTGGCCGATGGGCTTGCCCAGGACTGCCGCACGGGTCAATTGATGATCCCGGCCTCGCGCGCCTTCACCTTGTTGGCCTCGTGCTCCTCGTCGGTCACCGCGAAGGCCGAGTGGCCCTGCTTGTCGATCGCCACGAAGAACAGCCACTGGCCGGCCGGCGGGTCCATCGCGCCCTGTAGCGCGTCTTTCCCCGGGCTGTCGATCGGTGTCGGGGTCAGGCCCTTGTAGTAGTGGCTGTTGTATTTGTTGCCCGCGTTGGCATAGTCGGCGGGGGACATGTCCTTGGACGCCTTCGTCGGCTTGCCGGCGGCCTCGAGGCCGTAGTTGAGCGTGACGTCGAACTGGAGCGGCATGTCCTTGAGGTAGACCCGGTTGTAGGCGACCCGGGCGATCTTCCCCAGGTCATCCTTGTTGCCGGCCTCGGCCTGGGCCAGCGACGCGACAATCAACGCTTCGTAGGGTGCGATGCCGCCCCGCTTCGCTTGCACGGTGTCGGCGAACTTCATGTCGCCGGTGACGGTCAGGAACCGGTTGACCATGATGTCGAGGATCTGCTTGGCGGTCGGCTTGGGCGGCATCTCGTAGGTGTCGGGGAACAGGAAGCCCTCGAGCGACTTGGTGACCTTCTTGCCGTCGCGGCGTTCGAACCAGAACGGCGGGATGTCGAACGAGTCGACGTTCTTCGCGGCCGCCTGGAAGTCCTTGACCGGGATCTTGGTCTGGTCGGACAGCTTCTTGAACGTGCTCAGCATGGTGAGGCCCTCTGGCACCGTGACCCCGTTGACGATCTTGTTCTTGGGGTCGACCAGGACCGCGAGGGCGGCCTTCGCGCTCATCTGCTTGCGTAGCCCGTAGACACCGGGCTGGATGTTCTTGCTCTTGCTGTCGGCGTCGGCCGCCTCGATGAACGCCTTCGCGCTCTTCACGACATCGGCCTTGACCATGAGGTTGGCGATGTCGGTCGCGCTGGCGCCCTGCTTGACCTCGATGTTGACCTTTTCGGCCGTGCCCGCGCCGTCGTAGTCGGCGGTGACGAAGTAGGACTGGATCCGGTCGAAGCCATACCAGGCACCGACGCCCAGGGCGCCGAGCAGCACCAGCGCCATCAGGAAAGCGACGGCAGTCTTGCCACCGCCGCCCTTGCGCTTCTTCTTCCCTACGTTCTTCCGATAGCTGCGACGATGCCGGCCCTTGTCGGCGCGTTCATCGAACGCGAGGTCAAGATCGTCGATCACGTTCGCCTCCGCTGCGCGTCCAGCCAGCCCTGCAGGATCTCCACCGCGGCCGCCTGGTCGACCACCGCCCGTTGGCGTCGACCCCGCACGCCACGCTCGGCCAGCCTACGGGTCGCGACAACCGTGGACAGCCGCTCGTCTGCCAGCCGGACGGGCACCGGATCGATGACCGTCGTCAACCGGAGAGCATAAGCCCTGGCCGCGACCGCCGCAGGCCCGTCCTTGCCGGCCAGGTTGACGGGCAAACCGACCACCACTTCGATGATCTCGTGCTCGTCGACAAGTCGGGCAAGTTCGGCGATATCTGCAGGAATAGCGTCTTCTCCGGCATTCAGGTCACGACGCAGTGTCACCAGCGGCGTAGCGAGAATGCCGTCGGGGTCGCACATCGCGACCCCGACACGCACGTTACCCACATCAACACCGAGCCGTACACCCCGGTGAAAAGCGGTCAGACCGTCACGCTCCGTCAATAGCCTTTTCCACAGCAGCCAGGAGGTTGGCAGCCTCGGACGCCGGAACGCCGCCGCCCTGGGCCAGATCGGCGTTTCCGCCGCCGCGCCCGGACAGCGCGCCCTTGACCAGATCGCCGGCCGACAGGCCGCGCGCCTTGGCGGCCGCGTTGGCCGCCACCACGAGCGACGCCTTGCCACCCGACCTGGCCGTCACCGCGACGATCGCGGCCCGCGCCGGGTCGATCTTGCCACGGATCTCTTGCGCGAGGGTACGCACGTCGTTGCCCGCGGCACCCTCGGGCGCCTCGGTGCCGACGAACGCGACCCCGCGGATGTCGACCGCACCGGCCGCCAGGGCCGCCGCACCGCCGAGCACGAGTTGGCCGCGGAGCTTCTCGAGCTCCTTCTCCGCGTCGCGGAGCTGGCTGATCGTCTGCGCAACGCGCTCGGCGACCTGCTCGCCCGGCACCCGGTAGAGCTCGGCCAGCCGGGCCACCAGCAGGTGCTCGCGGGCGAGGTGCTGGAACGCGTCGATGCCGACCAGCGCCTCGACGCGACGTACACCGGAACCGATCGACGCTTCTGAAAGGATCTTGACCAGGCCGAGCTGGCCGGAGCGGGCCACGTGGGTGCCGCCGCACAGCTCGCGGGCGTAGTCGCCGACCTCGACGACCCGCACCTCGTCGCCGTATTTCTCGCCGAACAGCGCCATCGCGCCGAGCCGCCGCGCCTCGTCCTGCGAGGTGATGAACGCGTGCACCTCGAGGTCGCCCAGCAACACCTCGTTGATCTGCTGCTCGACGTCGGTCAGCACGCTCGGCGGCACCGCGGCCGGGGTGTTGAAGTCGAACCGCAGCCGGCCGGGCGCGTTGAGCGAACCCGCCTGGGTCGCCGACTCGCCCAGGAAGTTGCGCATCGTCTGGTGCACCAGGTGGGTCGCCGTGTGCGAGCGGGAGATCGCCTTGCGCCGGGTGATGTCGATCTCGGCGAAGCCGGCCTCGCCGACCCGCACCTCACCGCGGACCACCCTGGCGCGGTGGATGACCAGGCCGGGCACTGGCGACTGCACGTCGAACACCTCGACCTGCCCGCCGCCGACCGTGACCAGGCCCATGTCGGGCTGCTGGCCGCCGCCCTCGGCGTAGAACGGGGTCGCGTCGAGGACGAGTTCGATGGTGTCGCCCTCGCCGGCCGCCTCCAGCGCGGCACCACCGGTGTCGAGCACCGCGCGGACCCGCGACTCGCGGCTGACCTCGGCATACCCGGTGAACTCGACCGGGCCGCCGGCGTCGAGCACCGCACGGTAGGCGGACAGGTCGACGTGGCCGGTCTTGCGCGCCTGCGCGTCGGCCTTGGCCCGGGTGCGCTGCTCGGTCATCAGCCGGCGGAAGCCGTCGGCGTCGACCGACAGGCCCTGCTCGGCCGCGATCTCCAGGGTCAGGTCGATCGGGAAGCCGTAGGTGTCGTGCAACTGGAACGCCTGGTCGCCGGAGAGCGTCGTGCCACCGGCCTGCTTGGTCTCGGCCACCGCGGTGTCCAGGATCGTCGTGCCGGCGCGCAGGGTCGAGAGGAAGGCCTCTTCTTCCGCGTACGCGTAGTCGGCGATCCGGCCGAAGTCGCTGGCCAGCTCCGGGTAGGACGGCGCCATGCAGTCGCGCGCGACCGGCAGCAACTCGGGCAGCGAGCGCTCCTGCCAGCCCAGCAGCCGCATTGACCGGATGGCGCGGCGCATGATCCGGCGGAGCACGTACCCCCGGCCCTCGTTGGAAGGGGTGACCCCGTCGCCGATCAGCATCAGCGCGGTGCGCACGTGGTCGGCGATCACCCGCAGCCGCACGTCGTCGGGGTGCGACTCGGCGGCGACGTGGCTGCTGGTGCCGGCGCCGTAGCGCTTGCCGGTCAGCTCGGCCGCCCGGTCGAGGATCGGCTTGACCTCGTCGATCTCGTAGAGGTTGTCGACGCCCTGGAGCAGCGAGGCCATCCGCTCGAGGCCCATGCCGGTGTCGATGTTCTTCGCCGGAAGTTCACCGACGACGTCGAAGGTTTCCTTGTTCTTCACGTTGGTGATCTCGTATTGCATGAAGACGAGATTCCAGAACTCGAGGAAACGGTCCTCGTCGACCTCGGGGCCGCCCTCGGGGCCGTAGGCGGGGCCACGGTCGTAGTAAAGCTCCGAGCACGGACCGGCCGGCCCGGGGATGCCCATCGACCAGTAGTTGTCCTTCTTGCCCCGGCGGACCAGCCGCTCCGAGGGGATGCCGGTCTGCTTCCAGATCTCGATCGCCTCGTCGTCGTCGAGGTAGACCGTGGCCCAGATGCGCTCCGGGTCGAGCCCGAACCCGCCCTCGCTGACCGGCTTGGTGACCAGCTCGAAGGCCAGCGGGATGGCGCCGGCCTTGAAGTAGTCGCCGAACGAGAAGTTGCCGTTCATCTGGAAGAACGTGCCGTGCCGGCTGGTCTTGCCGACCTCTTCGATGTCGGGCGTGCGGATGCACTTCTGCACGCTCGTCGCCCGCTGCCACGGCGGGGTGCGCTGGCCCAGGAAGTAGGGCACGAACTGCACCATGCCGGCGTTGATGAACAGCAGGTTGGGGTCGTCGATGGCGGGCAGCGGTGCGCTCGGGACCACGGCATGGCCGTTGGCCTCGAAGTGCGCGAGAAACCGCCGCTTGATCTCCGCCGTCTTCATCGGGTGCCTTCCTAAGTGATGTTTCGTTGCCTGGGATGCGTTCCGTTGATCGGCTCGTCGAGGTCGACCTCGATGTCGTCGCCGCGGAGGTCTTCGAACTGGTCCTCGAACGTCACGCCGTTGGCGAACGCCTCGTGGATCTGCTGCTCGCGCTCGGCCATGTTGAACCGCACGTCGTCGACGAACGCCCGGACCGACTCGACCAGCCCGCCCGCCGACTCGGAGACCGACGAGGCGATGCCCGACGGGGTGTATTCGTTGGCCTTCTGGGTCAGCTTGCGCACGACCAGGGCGCCCACCGCGAGGCCGACGCCCAGCCAGAGCAACCGCTTCATGGTTCCATCCTTCCTCGCGGGGCCTCGATCAGCGGGTGGCGGCCTTCTTGGCGGCGCGGCGCTGCTGCTTGAGGGTGGTGCGCACCTCACGCTCGTCTTCCGCGTGGCGGCGGGCGGCGGCGGCCCGGCGCACGCCGTAGCCGAAGGCGGCGACCTTGACCAACGGGTTGGCCGCGGCTGCCGAGACCACCGTGGCCAGGTTGGCGACGTTGGCGGTCACGTTCTGCGCGTGCCCGGTCATCGTGTCGATCTTGGCAAGCTGGATGTTGACGCCATCGAGCGAGGTGTGCACCTGGCTCAGCGCCACATTCACCCCTTCGATCGTCGTGTTGGCATTGGCCAGGATCGGAGCGGTGCGGTCGTTGAGATCGTTGATCGCGTTCGTCGCGGCGTCGATCGTCTTACGCAGGCGCAGGATGGGCACCGCGAGCACCAGCACCAGCATCAGGAACGCGCCGGCCACGACCAGCCATGCGACTTCTCCACCGTCCACCCGAACCTCCTCCACGACGTGCCCCGTGCGCCAACGTGCAGACCCTACCGTCCGTAACGCCGCACGGCCTCACGACGGTGCGGCCGCCGGGGCGAGCCCGAACGGCGTCTCGCCGACCTGACCCGGGTTGACGTCGGGCAGCGGCCCGGTGCGCTCGTCGGCGATCGCGTTGCGGACCTTGATGGACACGTCGGAACCCTTGCAGTCCTCGGGGTTGAGCGCGATCTGCGGCCCGGTGCTGGCACCGTCCTGCGGCTGCGGCGCGATGGGCACATTGCCGCAGGCGGGCGCGCGTACCCACAGATCCATGGTCAGCTCGTCGCGGGTCCAACACGTGTAGCTGCCGTCAACCTTGGTCTCCGGGCACTTCGCGACCTTCCAGGTTGTCCATCCGGCCTGCTGGAGAGCCTCGTGGTAGGCCTTGGTGGTCGCCTCGGGCGACTCCGTCGAGTGCGTCGTGCGCTCGCGGAACCGGCACTCGGTCAGGCACCAGCGGTTGCCGTCGATCCGGTCCACGGGTTTGGTGTTGGCCCAGCCCGGCACGCTCATGCTGTCGAGCGCGGTGAACACCGGGTCGCGCGACTCGGCCTTCGACCACGAATAGAGCGGAAGAGCGACCAGGACCATCAGGATTCCGAGTACGAGGATGCCTAGCCGGACGTTCCGCGGCTCCCTGATCTGCTCGCGGAACTGTATGGCCCGTGCCGCGGCCAGCGCCTTCTTCCGCTGCGGTGCCGTCTCGGGCTCCGCGCCGGGCACGGTGGCCCGGGCCGCGATCGGCTGGCTCGCTTCCGGGCCGACCGGGACCGACGCCGAGCGGCGGATGCCGTCGGGTGGGGCCTGGTCAGGGGCCGCGCCGGGTGGGCGGGCCGTGCCGGCTGCGGCTGGTGGGCGGGTGGCCGGTGGGGCCATCGGGGTGGCGGCGGCGCGGACTGGCGGGACCGCGCCGTCCGGGGCGGCGCCGGGGCGGCCGCGGGTTCCGGGTGCGGTCGGGCCGGCGGGCATGCCCGGGCCTGGGGCGCCCGGTCCGGCTGGGGCGTTCAATCCGTTCGGCCCGGCGGGTATGCCGGGGCCGTTCGGGGGTCCGGCCATGCCTGGCCCGGCTCCGCCGCCTGGTGCGGCTGGCCTGGCGGGCATGCCGGGTCCGTTTGGTCCGGCGGGCATGCCGGGGCCGGCTCCGCCGCCTGGTGCGGCTGGCCTGGCGGGCATGCCGGGGCCGTTTGGTCCGGCGGGCATGCCGGGCCCGTTTGGGCCTCCGGCGATGCCTGGCCCGGCTGCCCCGCCTGGTCCGGCTGCCCCGCCTGGTCCGGCTGCCCCGCCTGGTCCGACTGCCCCGCCTGGTCCGACTGCCCCGCCTGGTCCGGCTGCCCCGCCTGGTCCGACTGGCCTGCCGGGGCCGTTTGGTCCGGCGGGCATGCCCGGTGCCGCTGGGCCGGGTGTTCCCGGACCGGATGTTCCTGGACCGCCTTGGTCGTGGCCGATCGGCGGCCGGACGGTGCCGGTCGCATCCGGGGCGCCCATGGGGCGGTTGCCTGGGCGGCCGCCTCGGGCGCCTGGGCTGCCGGGTGGCATGCCGGGTTGCGCCGTGCCGACCGGTGGGCGGGCTACGCCTGCCGCGTCCGGGCGGCCGCCACGGTTGGCCGGACCGCCGGGGGCGGCCTGGTCCGGGCCGAACGGCGGCCGGATCGCACCGGTGCCCTCGGGACCGGGTCCGCTGCGGGTCGGACGAGCTCCGTCCGGCCCGCCCGGCCGCCCGCGAACGGGTCGGCCCGGTCCGTCGCCGGCGCCAGCAGGTGGACCGCCGGGAGCGGCACGGTCACCGTCGTTGAACCGTCCACGCGCGCCACCGATCGAGCCGGTGTCCGTGTCGCCGGCCCGGCGGCGCCGTCCGCCCGCCGCCCCAACCTCGCCGGTGGTGTTGGCGACGTCGTCCGCGGCAACCCCGTGCCGGCTCGCCCGCACATCGGATCCGGGCACGCCACCGGACGGCGTCCCGGTCAGCTCGTCGGTGCCGCCGTGCCGGCCGCGCGGACCTCCATCGGGCGTGCCCCGCCGCCCGGACGGGACAGCCACCCCGCCGGTCGTATCGCCACCGAACCGGCTCCGTGCGCCGCCCTGCCGGCCGGTGCCACCGTCAGCTACGTCGCCAGGGCCCGCCGGTGCGGCCGGGCGTCCCGGACCGCCGAACGTTTCCGCGCGCCCGGGCCCGCTCGCTGCGTCCGGACCCGCCGGCCCACCGGGTGCGCTAGGGGCACCTGGCCGCCCACGGCCGCCGAACGCCTCCGTGCGCCCGGGAACGACAACGCCGCCGCCGGGGGGCAGATCGCCACCGCTACGACCCGCCGATCGCCCACGACCGCCGAACGGCTCGCCGCCAGGGCCACCATCACCAGGCGGCAGGTCGGGACCCGCGGCACCGCCCGGCCGCCCACG
This sequence comes from Asanoa ferruginea, assembly GCF_003387075.1. NCBI lineage: Bacteria > Bacillati > Actinomycetota > Actinomycetes > Micromonosporales > Micromonosporaceae > Asanoa > Asanoa ferruginea. The sequence goes on along the minus strand of NZ_QUMQ01000001.1, from coordinate 4,987,668 downwards.
GACACCGTCACCGGCTGCGATGCCAGGACCCGCGACCCCGCCACGACCCGGCGCATCCGGGTCGGCGACACCACCGCGACCTGCCGGCCGTCCGCGACCGTCACCAGGTGCGACCTCGGTACCCGGGAGCCCGCCACGGCCGGCCCGCCCACGACCGCCGAACGGCTCGGCCCGACCGGAACCCGCCGCGGCCTCGCCAGGTGTGAGGTCGGGCGCTCCGCCGCGCTGGCCGGCTCGCCCACGGCCACCAAACGTCTCCGCACGCCCGGCGTCGCCCGCGCCAGCACCCGGCGGCACGTCCGGGCCGGCGACACCGCCGGGCCGACCCCGACCGCCGAACGTCTCCGCGCGACCGGCCACACCGTCATCGGCCGGGCCCGCGACACCGCCGCGCGGTGGGCGGCCACGGCCACCGAACGTCTCCGCTCCGTCCGCCGGGGGCTCCGGCGCGGCGCGGCGACCCTGCCGGGTCGGTCCGGACTCACGCCCCGGCACCACCGGCGGTGTGATCACCGGCGACATACCGCCGGTCGCGGTCGGACCCGCCGGCGGCCCGCTCCAACCAGGCGCGCGGTCGGCCGGAGGCGGTGTTGCCGCCCCTCCGGCGAACCGGCTCCGGGCCGGGTCCCCGCCAGACGTCGGCGCACCCGGCACCGGCGGCCGACCGGCCTGGTCGCGCCGTGCCCAGTCGGACGTCTGCCCGGCGGGAGCCTCACTGTCATCCGGCGCGCGACGCCGGCCACCGCCGGCCGCGCGCACCGCTCCGGTGCCCGGCTCAGAATCCGCCGCGGCCCGCCGACCGGTCGACTCGGCGGCCGGCGAGCCCGTGGCTCCCCGCCACCCGGGCCCCTGCTCACCGGCAGCCGCCGGAGGCACGGCCGGCGCGTTGCCGGAGAGCGGAACGCCACCCGTCTGGTCCGGCGGCGCCGAGAACCGGCTACGCGCCGCACCGCCGCGCCCCCGCGGACCGGAAACGGGAGCGGCGGGCAACCCACCGGTCGCATCCGCACGCGGATCGCGCTGCGCACCCCACTGCCCGGTGTCCTGACCCGCCGGCGCGCCAGCCCGCCCGGCCGCGCCGAACTGTCCACCGTCCTGCCCCGGCGGCGTCCCACGACGCCCGGCCGGACCCACCGCGCCAGTGTCCTGACCCGGCGGCATGCCGCGACGCCCAGCCGGACCCACCGCGCCAGTGTCCTGACCCGGCGGCATCTCACGACGCCCAGCCGGACCAACCGCCCCGGTCTCCTGACCGGCCGGCACCCCACGACGCCCAGCCGGACCAACCGGCCCCGTGTCCTGACCAGCCGGCACCCCACGACGCCCAGCCGGACCAACCGCCCCGGTCTCCTGACCAGCCGGCACCCCACGACGCCCAGCCGGACCAACCGCCCCGGTCTCCTGACCGGCCGGCATCCCACGACGCCCAGCCGGAGCAACCGGCCGCGTGTCCTGACCGGCGGGCACGCCGCGCCGGCCAGCGGGACCCACCGCGCCAGTGTCCTGACCCGGCCCAGCCCCGGGCCGCCCGCTCGCGCCGAACTGGCCACCGTCCTGACCCGGCACCACACCGGGACGCCCAGGCGCACCAAACTGCCCACTGTCCTGACCAGCCGACGCCCCGCGCCGCCCAGCCGGACCAACCGCGCCAGTGTCCTGACCCGGCACCACGCCCGGACGCCCGGGCGCACCAAACTGCCCACCGTCCTGACCAGCCGACGCTCCGCGCCGCCCAGCCGGACCGATCGGGCCGCTGTCCTGACCCGGCACCACGCCGGCACGCCCAGGGGCACCAAACTGCGCGCTGTCCTGACCAGCCGGCACGCCGCGACGGCCGGCGGGACTTATCGGGCCGCTGTCCTGACCCGGCACCACGCCCGGACGCCCAGGGGGACCGAACTGGCCACTGTCCTGACCAGCCGATGCCCCACGACGCCCGGCGGGACCGATCGGGCCGCTCTCCTGGCCCTGCGGCACGCCGGAGTGCCCGCCCGGACCGAACTGGCCGCCCTCCGGAGCCGGTGGCACGCCGGGACGACCGGCGGCACCGAACTGCCCAGTGGCTTCCTCGGGCCGGCCAGGAGCTCCGCCGCCGTGCCGCCCGCCGGCCTCGCCACCGCGCGGTGGGCGGCCCGGTGCACCGCCCCGCGGCGCGCCACCAGCCGGTGGCACCGGCGCGCCGCGCGCCGGGTCAACCGGGATCGCGCCGGTGCCGGGCGGCACTGCCGCGCCCGCACCGCGCGGCCCAGCCGGGGGCACGGCGCCGGGTGTGACCGGCGGGCCACCGGCGAAGCCCGCACGTGCGTTGTCGGCTCCGGGCCGTCCACGACCGGCCCGCCCGGGCGGCGCGGCCTCGGCCGCGCGCCCAGCGGGCGCATCCGGCGCGAACCGTCCCGGCGGGGCGTCCGCGGGTCGCGCGGCCGGGTCGGCCGGCCGCCCAGCGGGCTCGCCGCGACCAGGACCGTCCGGGAAACCAGGACCGTCGGGAAAACCGGCATCGTCGGGGAAGCCCGCACCGCGTCTTGGCGGACCTGCCGGCGCCCCCGGACGTCCGCCGCCCGCCGGACCCGCGTCCGCGCCGCCGGGGCCGATGTCGGCGCGTTCTTCCTTGGCCGTGCGGAGGTCAGCGAGCCAGCCGAGGTCTTCGCCCCGGGTCGCGTCGACCTCTTCGTCGTCGTCGCGACCCCGGCCCCATCGCCGGCCCTTGGCCGGCGGATCGCGCCGATCGTCGCTCACGCGTTCACCTCATTGCTCGTCGTGCCAGGGGATGGCACGATTCGTCGCCACATACCTCGCCAATGGGACATCGGTGAGGTGGGGAGATCGAGATCGCGACCTAATCCGCAATCCCGGTTCACCCAACCTCGCCTTCGTCGTTGCGATCCTGCCGCCGGGCCTCGGGCCCCGCGGGAACAGCCTCACCCACCGGCGGCTCCGCCGCGACCCCGGTCCCACCGGAACGCGCCTTCGGGCCACCGACCGATTCAGCGCCATCCGCACCACCGCCGGCAGTTGGAGGCGTCTCGCCGCCGGCCCGGGGCGGACCTGCCTCGGCCCGGGCGGCACCCTCGCCGTCGGCCGGCCGGGAAGAGCTTGGGCCATCGGTGCGGGCTCGCGGCGTACCCCCGGAATCGGCTCCATTGGGGTTTGCCCCTCGGCGGCCGCGCTCGCCGCGCAGGATCCGCCGGATCGTCGGCAGCCGCATGGCGACGGCGCGCTCGTCGCCATGGTCGCCCGGCTCGTAGTAGTCGACGCCGACCAACCCGTCCGGCGGGTATTGCTGGGTCAGCACCCCGCGCGGGTCGTCGTGCGGATATTGGTAGCCCCGCCCGTGCCCGAGCCCCCGCGCGCCCTGGTAGTGCGCGTCGCGCAAGGCCCGCGGCACGCTGCCGCCCTTGCCGGCGCGCACGTCGGCCAGCGCCGCGCCGATCGCCTTCGTGGCGCTGTTGGACTTGGGCGCGGTGGCCATGTGGATCACTGCCTGCGCCAGGTTGAGCTGCACCTCGGGCAGCCCGACGTATTCCACGGCGTGTGCCGCCGCGGTCGCCACCGTCAGCGCCGACGGGTCGGCCATGCCGACGTCTTCGCTGGCGAAGATGACGATCCGGCGCGCGATGAAACGGGCGTCTTCGCCGGCCACCAGCATCCGCGCCAGATAGTGCAGTGAGGCGTCCACATCGGAGCCTCGCATGCTCTTGATGAACGCGCTGATCACGTCGTAGTGCTCGTCGCCGTCGCGGTCGTAACGCACCGCCGCCACGTCGACGGCCTGCTCGGCGGTCTCCAGGTCGATCTCGGTGGCGCCGCGGGCCAGCGCCGAGCCGGCGGCCGCCTCCAGCGCGGTCAGGGCCTTGCGGACGTCGCCTGACGCGAGGCGTACCAGATGATCTTCTGCTTCGATCGTGAGAGTGACCTCGCCGCGGAGCCCGCGCTCGTCGGTGAGCGCCCGGCGCACCAGCCCGCGAACCGCCGTCTCGTCGAGCGGCTGCAAGGTCAACAGCACACACCGGGACAGAAGCGGTGAAATCACCGAGAAGTACGGATTCTCCGTCGTCGCCGCCAGCAGCGTGACTGTCCGGTCCTCGACCGCCGACAGCAGCGAGTCCTGCTGCGTCTTGGAGAACCGGTGCACTTCGTCGATGAACAGCACCGTCGGCGGCCCACCGGCCCGGCGCTCGCGACGCGCGGTCTCGATCACGGCCCGGACGTCTTTGACGCCCGCGTTGAGCGCCGACATCGCCACGAACCGACGGTCACTCGCCTGGGCGACCAGGTGCGCGATCGTGGTCTTGCCACTGCCCGGCGGACCCCACAGGATCACCGAGAGCGGTGTCGCGCCGCTGACCAGTTGCCGCAACGGCGCACCCGGCGCGAGCAGGTGATTCTGGCCGACCAACTCGTCGACCGTGCGCGGGCGCATCCGCACCGGCAGGGGCGCGTCGGCGCCCGGATCCGCGAAGCCGCTAGCGCCGACCGCGTGCTGGGGTGCGGTGCGCACCCCGCCACTGTCGGCGACCGAGAAAAGGGCGTCGGGCTCCATCAGGAGAACAGTACCGGCCGGGCCATAGGTGCCGGAAATGCGAAGAAGGCGAAGACACGGCGAGGGGCCCACTTTCCGTGGGCCCCTCGCGCTCTGGTCCGTCAGCCGCGACCAGGCCGGCGGCCGTAGAAGCGGCGACCGCTGCCCGTGCCCGAACGGGGGCCACTGCCGATGCCAGCGAGATAGAGCGAGAGCAAGGTCAGACCGATCAACACGAGGGTCTGCCAGTTGAAAAGGTCGGGTGCGCCCAGGTCGGTGTCGAACAGGTCGAGCAGCAGGGCGAAACCGAAGACGATGGCCGCGACGATGGCGAGCATCTCTATCCTCCTGAAAGGGGCTACGCCCGAGGGGTTCGAGCGGTGGCCGGGTCAATACCCAATCGGGTCCGTGGGCAATCTCGATGTTCGATCGGCTACGTTGCGGGCATGGCTGAAGCTCTCGTCGGCCGCGATGCCGTGCTGGCGGCGACGGACGCCCACCCCTACGCGCTGCTCACCACGGGCGGCGGCGAGGGCGTGACCGGCGTCCGGGACGGGTCCACAGTGGTCTGGATCACGCACGCGTCGGTGGTGTGCGCGCTGGGCGACGGCGCGGTGGCGGCCGCGACGGCGGCGCGCCTCGCCACCGAACGGCAGCCCGACGCGCCCCGCTGGTGGCACCTGCCGCGGCTGGCCGGTGCGACGCCGGTCGCCGTGCGGGTGCGCGACGAGTGGGACTTCCGGTGGACCCGGGAGGCTCCGCCGGAGCGGATGGGCGAGGAGCGGGCCGCGCCGGTCGTCGACGATGCCGGCATCACCACGCTGCTCGACCTCGCCTTTCCCGGCACCACCACCCGTCCGGGCGATCCGCGGGTGCGCGCCTGGTGGGCGATCCGCGAAGGTGGCCGGGTGGTCGCCTGCGCCGCCGACCGCAGCCGCGGCGGGGTCGGCTTCCTGTCCGCTATCGCGGTGCATCCGGCCGCGCGCGGGCGCGGGCTGGGTGCGGCACTCACGGCCGCACTGACCCGCCGGCTCATCACGGAGTACGGCATCGCGGCGCTCGGCGTGATGAGCGACAACGTCGTGGCGAACCGGATGTATGAGTCGCTCGGCTACGGGTCGTCGATCCCCCGCACGTCGGTCGGGCTCGCCTAGCCGGGTCTGTCCACGATGGTCAGAGCACCTCGGCGGCCGGCCGCAGGCGGGTCTTCAGCATCTCTTTGGCCCTCGTGGTGTCGAGCACGATCATCGCGGCGCGCGCCATTCCCGACTCGGCGACCGTCGTGGTGCGCAGGCGGCCCGGGTCGAGCCCGTGCACGCGGGCGACCAACTCGCCGAGCTCGGCCCGGCTCAACGGTTCGGGCCCGGCGACGTTGAGCACGCCCGCGTAGTCGCCCGCCGCCAACTCCAACACCGCCGCGGCCAGGTCAGCGACGCCGACCGGGGTGCGGATCTCGTCGCGGAACAACCGCAGGTCGGACTCCGGATCGAGGGCCCTGAGAGACTGCGCCACCTGATTCGACCGGGCATCCGGCCCGATGATCAGGGAGCAGCGGACCACCGCGGCGTCGGGTGCCAGCGCACGGACGGCGGTCTCGGCGGCCGCCTTCGCGGCACCGTAGGCGAAGACCGGGCTCGGGTCGTCGTCGTCTCCGTAAGGCTCCGGCCGTCCACCGTGGACGGCATCGCTGGACAGGTGCACCAGCCGTGCGCCTGTCCTGGCGGCCGCGGCGGCCACGTGCGCCGCGCCGGTGGCGGTTGTCGCCCATTCGGCGTAGGCGTAGGCGACGTTGACCACCATGCGCGGCCGCACCGCGGTGACCAACCGGTCGACCGCGGCGCCGTCGCGCACGTCGAGCCGCTCCCACCGCGCGCCCGGCGCCTCGCCGGGTTCGCGGCGGTAGGTGGCGACCACCGTGGAGCCCGCCGCGACCGCCTGCCGGCACACCTCGCCGCCGAGGTAGCCACTGCCACCGACAACCAGCACCGTCATCGCGCCACCGGCCGTCGTCCGGTCATACCGCCCTCCTGGTCGTTCCGCCGACCCGCCGCTTTCGGGCGGGCTGGCTTCTCCCGTTGGCCCGCCGTTTCCGGCGGGCTGGCGGTCATGGCGTGTGTTCGACCGGCGCCGCGACTCCCGCCGTGCCGACGTTGGCCGGCGACGTCGGCTTGGGCTTGGCGTCGACGCCCGCCTCCTGCCGCTGCTGGCCGGTGATCGGCGTCGGCGCGCCGGTCAGCGGGTCGTAGCCGCCGCGCGTCTTGGGGAACGCGATCACCTCGCGGATCGAGTCGGCGCCGGCGAGCAGCATGCAGACCCTGTCCCAACCGAAAGCGATGCCGCCGTGCGGCGGGGGGCCGTATTTGAAGGCTTCGAGCAGGAAGCCGAACTTGTCGGCCGCCTCGTCGTCGGTGATGCCGAGCAGCGTGAAGACCCGGCGCTGCACGTCGGCCCGGTGGATACGGACGGAGCCGCCGCCGATCTCGTTGCCGTTGCAGACGATGTCGTAGGCGTAGGCCAACGCCCGGTCGGGCGCCTCCTCGAAGCGGTCCATCCACTCGGAGTTGGGCGAGGTGAAGGGGTGGTGCACGGCCGTCCAGCCGCCCTCGTCGTCTTTCTCGAACATCGGCGCGTCGGTGACCCAGCAGAACGCCCACGCGTCGGGGTCGGCCAGGCCGGCCCGCCGGGCGATCTCGATGCGGGCCGCGCCGAGCAACTCCTGCGCCTCGCGCCGTTCGGCGGCCGCCGCGAAGAAGATGGCGTCGCCCGGCTTGGCACCGACCGCGTCGGCGAGCCCGTCGAGGTGCTCCGCGCTCAGGTTCTTGGCGACCGGGCCGCGGGCCTCGCCGGTCTCGGCGTCGAGCACGACATACGCCAGGCCGCGGGCGCCGCGCGCCTTGGCCCAGTCCTGCCAGCCGTCGAGCTCCTTGCGGCTCTGCGCGGCGCCGCCCGGCATCACGACGGCGCCGACATAGCCGCCGGCCGCGATCGCACCCGCGAACACCCGGAACTCGGTGCCGCTCAGGTAGTCGGTCAGCTCGGTCAGCTCGACCCCGTAGCGCAGGTCGGGCTTGTCGGACCCGTAGCGCGCCATCGCGTCGTGCCAGGTGATCCGCGGGATGGGTCGCTCGATCCGGTGACCGGCGAGCTCCTCCCACAGCGCCCCGACGATCGCCTCGCCCAGGTCGATCACGTCGTCCTGGGTGATGAACGACATCTCGATGTCGAGCTGGGTGAACTCGGGCTGCCGGTCGGCGCGGAAGTCTTCGTCGCGGTAGCAGCGCGCGATCTGGTAGTAGCGCTCCATCCCGGCCACCATCAGCAGTTGCTTGAAGAGCTGCGGTGACTGCGGCAGCGCGTACCAACTGCCGGGTTGCAACCGCACCGGCACCAGGAAGTCGCGCGCGCCCTCGGGCGTCGACCGGGTCAGGGTCGGCGTCTCGATCTCGTTGAAGTCGCGCGCGTGCAGCACCTGCCGGGCGATCTGGTTGGCCCGGCTGCGCAGCTTGAGCGCGTTGGCCGGCCCGCTGCGCCGCAGGTCGAGGTAGCGGTGGCGGAGGCGGATGTCGTCGCCCGCGTCGATGTTGTCGTCGACCGGCAGCGGCAGCGGCGCGGCCTCGGAGAGCACCTCGAGCGCCGTCGCGTTGACCTCGACGTCACCGGTCGGCAGCTCGGGATTCTCGTTGCCGGCGGGCCGCCGGGCGACCTCGCCGACCACCTTGACGCAGTATTCGTTGCGCAGGTGGTGGGCGTCTTCCTCGCGGAAGACGACCTGCACCACACCGGAGGCGTCGCGAAGGTCGACGAAGATGACCCCACCATGATCACGGCGGCGGGCCACCCAGCCGGCCAGGGTCACCGCGCTGCCGGCGTCCGTGGCGCGCAGGCTTCCGGCATCATGGGTACGGATCACGGCGGTCGCTCTCCTTGACAATGGGGTACGGCGTTCAGCGCTCGATTCTCGCAGGGCTGGTCGGTCGCGAAAGTTCGCACCCCCCGGCCTGTGGATAAGGTTTGGTGTCCTGAGTTATCCACAGGTCACCAAAATTCGTCGTACATGAGTTCTAAGGTTTTCGCGTGTCCGTCGAACGCTGGTCCGCAGAGAAGGTGCTCTCGCTCGCGCCCGACCAGGGCGCGGCCAAGAGCGGCCGAGGCCTGATCACCGCTGCCCATTGGGCCGGTCAGGGCCGGTTCGACGACATGCTCTGGGGCCTGTGCCGTGGGTCGGGTGCCCGGCCTTATCAGGTCTGTGTCGATCTGACCGGTCCGGCCTACCGGTGCACCTGCCCAAGCCGCAAGATCCCCTGCAAGCACGTGCTGGGCCTGCTGCTCCGCTGGGCCAACGGCGGCGTCCCCGACGAGGCCGAAACACCCGAATGGGCCGTCGAGTGGCAGGCCGACCGGGCCGCCCGGGCCCAGCGGGCCGACGAGCGCGCGACCCGCGCCCCACGCGCCGCCGGCGAGGGCCTGGCCGACCCTGTCGCCGCCGAGCGCCGGGTCAAGCAGCGCGCCGACCGCGTCGAGGCCGGTCTGGTCGAGCTCGACCGCTGGCTGGCCGACCAGATCGAGCAGGGGCTGGCGGCGTCCGAGCAGGCCGGCTACCAGCCGTTCCAGACCATGGCGGCCCGCCTCGTCGACGCGCAGGCGCCGAGCATCGCCGGCGCGGTCCGCCGCCTCGGCTGGGTGATCGGCGTCGGCGCCAACTGGGCCGACCGACTGCTCGGCGAGTTCGCGATGCTGCGTCTCCTGATCGTCGCCCACGGCCGCCTCCCGGCGCTGCCGGCGGGCCTGGCCGCGACGGTCCGGTCCCGGGTCGGCTACCCGGTCGCGGCCGACGACGTGCTGGCCGAGCCCGAGATCCGCGACCGGTGGGAGGTGCTGGGCCGCATCGACACCGCCGACGACCGGCTGACCAGCCGCCGCACCTGGCTGCGCGGCCAAGAGTCCGGCCGGTTCGCGCTGGTCCTGACCTTCGCGCCGGTCGGCCAGACCCTGCCGGCCGACCTCGAGCCCGGCACCGCGGTCGACGCGGGCCTCTGCTTCTACCCCGCGGCGGTGCCCCGGCGCGCTCTGGTCAAGGCCCGCTACGGCGAGCCGGTCCGCACGGGCGACGCCCCGACCGGCGCGCTGCCGGTGCGCGACGCGGTCGCCGAGCACGCCCGCGCGGTCGCCGCCGAGCCCTGGCGCGAGTCCACCCCGATGCTCCTGTCCGACGTCGCACCGACCGAAGACGGCGCCCTGCTCGTCGATCCGGCCGGCGACGCCGTCGCCCTGCACCCCGACGACGACCGCCCCTGGTGGCTGGTGGCGGCGGCAGGCGCCCGCCCGGTCGTGGTCGCCGGCGAATACGGGCACGGCGGCTTCCGACCCCTCGCTGCCTGGCCCGATGGCCGCCACGTCCCGGCGGCTCCCAGCGACCCCCGCGTCGCGCTGGGCGGCCCGCCGGAGCTGCCGGCCGACCTGTTGTCGGCCGCCCTGGTCGGCACGGCTCGACGCCCGTGGTCCGCCGACCACCTCGACCTGGCCGACGGCCAGCGCCTCTCCCTCACGGTCTCCCCCAACCTGCACGACTCCGACCCAGCGACCGCGTCCGAAGAGCTGAGCGCGGGCGCTCGGGCACTGCTCGAAGCGGCCGCGGTGGCGCTCACCTACCGGCGGGCCGGCGAGACACCGCAGGCCGGGCGGCCGACGATCGCACCGGCGCCCGACGAGAGCCGCCCGGTCGTGCCGGAGCCGGCCGCCGAGCGGCTCGACCTCCTGCTCACCGACGGCGCGACCGGCTGGGGCGGCCCGGCACAACGGGCGGTGCTGGGCCAATGGCTGGTCGAGGCGGGCCGGCGCCGCCTGCTCGTCCCACCCGAGACGCTGCCGATCCTGCTCGATCTCGGGCGCCGCGACACCGCACTGCGGCCGGCCCTCGGCGCGGTCGCCGGGCGCCGCGGCCACTGGCTGGCCCAGCGGCAGTCCGACTGGCGCTACTTCCGCGACGTGGGCGGTGAGGTCGTCGACACCGACCCCCACGACTGGCTGACGGGCACCCCGGGCGAGCGACTCGCCTACCTGGTGGCGCTGCGGTCCACCGACCCCGCCAAGGGTCTGGAGTTGCTGACGGAGGCGTTCGACGGCGAGCCCCCGCACGATCGCGTCGTGCTGCTCGGCGCCCTCGAAACCGGTCTGGCCCTGCGCGACGAGACGCTGATCGAGCACGCGCTCGACGACCGGCGGCGCGAGATCCGGCAGGTCGCGGCCGACCTGCTCCGCAAGCTCCCAGGCTCCGCGCTGGGCCGCCGGATGGCCGAGCGCACCGCCGCGAGCGTCCACTTCGCCGACGGCGGCCTGACGGTCACCGCGCCGGCGAGCATCGACGCCACGATGCTCCGCGACGACGTCGACCCGTCACCGCCCCGCGGCGTCGGCCTCGGCTCCTGGCTGCTCGAAGAGATCGTCTCGGCCACGCCGCTGGCGTTCTGGTCCACGCTCACCGGCCGCGACCCGGCCGGCGTGCTCGCGCTGCCGGTCGCCGACGGATGGCAACCCGTCCTGCTCCGCGGGCTGGCCCGGGCCACCGCGGCACAGCGCGACCCGGCGTGGGCGGCCGCCCTTCTCGACCTCGTCGACAGCGGCTCGGCAGCATCGGCCGACGACGGCCTCGGCGAGCGACTGACGTGGCCGCTGCTCGAGGTGCTCCCAGGTGGCGAACGCGGGCGCCGGGTCGCGGCCGCGCTGCGCCGCGACACCGCCGCCGGCATCCGGCTGCTGCACTTCTGCGCCGACGACTGGTCCGACGAGCTGGCGTCGGCGGCGCTGCGCGCGATGGCCGTGCTGGCGCCCGACAACGCCTGGCAGCTCTCCGAGCTGTGTCGACTCGCGATGCCGGCCATGCCGACGTCGTTCGTCGGCCGCGTCGAGGCGCTCGTCCGGTCCCTCGACGGCCTGCCCGAGGGCCGCCGCTCAGCCCGCTACCTCGCCCAGCTCGCCGCCGTGCTCGGCTTCCGCCACGACATGATCGAGGAGTTCGCATGACCGCCCTGCGCCCGCACGCGGAACAGTTCTACGCGGAAGAGCTGTCCGCGCTGGCCGCCGACGACGACCGCTCCCGCCCGCCGGGCTGGCGGCTGTCGCCGCAGGCGGTGGTCACCTACCTGCTGGGCGACGGCGGGAAGATCTCCCCTAAATACGTCGGCTCCCGCCGGCTGATGGAGGTCGCGGTCGCCACCCTCGCCACCGACCGGGCGCTGCTCCTGCTCGGCGTGCCCGGCACGGCCAAGACCTGGGTCTCCGAGCACCTCGCGGCGGCCATCTCGGGCGACTCGACGCTGCTGGTCCAGGGCACGGCTGGCACGCCGGAAGAGGCGATCCGCTACGGCTGGAACTACGCGCGGCTGCTCTCCGAGGGCCCGTCGCCGGCAGCGCTGGTCCCGAGCCCGGTGCTGCGCGCGATGGAAACCGGCGCGATCGCCCGCGTCGAAGAGCTCACCCGGGTCCCGTCCGACGTCCAGGACGCCCTGATCACCATCCTGTCCGAGAAGACGCTGCCGGTTCCGGAGCTCAACACCGAGGTCCAGGCCCAACGCGGCTTCAACGTCATCGCGACGGCCAACGACCGCGACCGCGGCGTCAACGAGCTGTCCAGCGCGCTCCGGCGCCGGTTCAACACCGTCGTCCTCCCGGTGCCCGCGACGGTCGACGAAGAGGTCGACATCGTCACCCGGCGCGTGGCCCAACTCGGCCGCTCCCTCGAGCTGCCCGAGACGACCACCGCCCTCGAAGAGATCCGCCGCGTCGTGACGGTCTTCCGCGAGCTGCGCGGCGGCCAGACCGACGACGGCCGCACCAAGCTCAAGTCTCCTACCGGCACCATGTCGACGGCGGAGGCCATCTCGGTGGTCACCAACGGCATCGCGCTCGCGGCCCACTTCGGCGACGGCGTCCTGCGCGCGGGCGACATCGCCTCCGGCATCCTCGGCGCGGTGGTCAAGGACCCGGTCTCCGACCGCGTGGTGTGGCGCGAATACCTGGAGACCGTCGTCCGCGAGCGCCCCGGCTGGGCCGACTTCTACCGTGCCGCCCGCGATGCCTGAGCGCTACTACGGCATCCGCCACCACGGGCCCGGCTCCGCCCGTGCGGTGATCCGCGCGCTGGAAGAGCAGCGCCCCGACATCCTCCTGGTCGAAGGGCCACCCGAGGCCGACGAACTGATCCCCTGGATGGCCGACGACCGCCTACAGCCCCCGGTCGCGCTGCTGGGCTACGCCGCCGACAACCCGCGCCGCGCCGCCTTCTGGCCGTTCGCGGTTTTCTCGCCGGAATGGCAGGCAATCCGCTGGGCCGTGGCCAACAACGTCCCGGTCCGCTTCTTCGACCTACCTTTCGCCCACCGCCTGACCTCGCGCAAACCCAGCACCGACCCACCGCCCGAAACACCCGGCGCCGAACCCACGCCGCAAGGACCCGGCGCCGAACCGGCGCCGCAAGGGCCTGACGCCGCGCCGGGGGCAGAGCCGGCGCCCGACGAGACCGACCCCTTCGACCTGGCCGACGATGACGGTCCGGCGCCGGGTCCGCCGGAGCCGGTGCTGCGGCCGGTCGACCCGATCGGTGAGTTGGCGGCGGCGGCCGGCTACGACGACCCTGAGCGCTGGTGGGAAGACGTCGTCGAGCACCGCCGGGCACCGGCCTTCGAGGCCATCGAAGAGGCGATGACCGAAGTCCGGAGCGGCGCTCTCGAAGACCCCTACGACCTCTTGCGCGAGGCACACATGCGCACGGTGCTGCGTCAGGAGCGCCGCAGCCACAACGAGATCGTCGTCGTGTGCGGCGCGTGGCACGTGCCCGCGCTGCGGGCGAAGTTCACCGCCGCCCACGACGCCGCCCTGCTCAAGGGTGGCCGGCGCCGGGGGAAGGTGCGGTTCACCTGGGTGCCGTGGACCTACGGGCGGCTGGCGTCGTGGCAGGGCTACGGGGCGGGCGTCAACTCACCGGGCTGGTACCACCACCTCTTCACCACCACCGACGAGGTCGTCCCGCGCTGGCTGGTCGCCGCCGCCGGCGTGCTGCGCGACGAGGGCGTCGACACGTCCTCAGCGCACGTGATCGAGGCGACCCGGCTGGCCGAGGCGCTCGCCACGATGCGCGGGCGGCCGCTGGCCGGCCTGGCCGAGGTCACCGACGCGGCTGCGGCCGTGCTCTGTGAGGGCGACGACCTTCGTCTGCAGTTGATCGGCCGGCGGCTGGTCGTCGGCGAGCGGCTCGGCGAGGTTCCCGACGGGGTGCCGACCGTCCCGCTGGCCCGCGACCTCGAGGCCCGCCAGCGGGCCGCGCGGCTCAAGCCGTCGGCGCTCGACCGGGCGCTCGATCTCGACCTGCGGAAGGACACCGACCTGGCGCGCAGCCATCTGCTGCACCAACTGCGGTGCCTCGACGTGCCGTGGGGCGAGCCCGACGAACGACGCGGCAGCACCGGCACGTTCCGCGAGGAGTGGTCGCTGCGCTGGCAGCCGGAGTTCTCGATCCGGCTGGTCGAGGCCAGCGGCTACGGCACCACGGTGGTCGCCGCGGCCACCGCCCAGGTCACCGCCGCGGTCGCCAAGGCCACGACGCTCGCCGAGGTCACCGCTCAGTTGGAGACGTGCCTGCTCGCCGACCTTCCCGCGGCACGACCCGCGGTCCTCCGCGCGCTCGACGCCCGCGCCGCGGAAGACGCCGACGTGACCCACCTGATGGCCGCGATCCCCGCGCTGGCTCGCACGGTCCGCTACGGCGACGTGCGGCGCTCCGATGTGGCCGCGGTGGCCGCCGTGGTCCGCGGCCTGTTGGCCCGGGTTTACGCCGCCCTGCCACCGGCCGCCTCCGCGCTGTCCGACGAGGCCGCCACCGCGCTCCGCGACCACATCGACGCCGTCCACACCGCCGTCGCCCTGCTCGGCGACGAGGCCGAACGCACGCGCTGGCTCGACACCCTCACGGCCATCGCAGTGCGTGACGACCTGCACGGCCTGCTGGCGGGCCGCCTCACCCGCCTGCTGCACGACGCCGGCCGGCTGAGCGCCGAGGAGGCCGGCCGACTGCTCGGCCGGGCCCTGACCGCCGGCGTTCCGGCCGCGACCGGTGGGGCGTGGGTCGAGGGTTTCCTCGCCGGCGGCGGCCTGCTCCTGATGCACGACGACGCCCTGCTGTCCCTGGTCGACGACTGGCTGGCGGCGATCCCGCCGGACGCCTTCACCGAAATACTCCCCCTGCTCCGCCGCACGTTCGGCACCTTCGCGACCGGCGAGCGCCGCGGCATCGGCGAACGCGTGGCCGGCGGCGCCACCGCCACCCGCACCACGACGGCCGTCCTCGACCGGGAGACGGCCGACCTCTCCCTCCCGACCTTGAGCGCCCTGCTGGGCAGGCAGATCCAAGGAGGAGCGCGCCATGAGCGTTGACGACGAACGCCGGCGGCGCTGGCGATTGGCGCTCGGCGAGCCGGCCGACGAGTCGCTCGGCCAGCCCAACGGGCGCGACGCCGCCATGGACGCCGCGATGGCGGCGCTCTACGACCGCGGGCCCGGAGGTGAGGGCGGCGGCGAGACCGACGGCAAGAGTCGCGGCGGCAACCTGGCCGCCTCGGCGCCCCGGGTGGCGCGCTGGCTCGGCGACATCCGCGAATACTTCCCGCAGAGCGTCGTCCGGGTGATGCAGACCGACGCGATCGAGCGGCTCAACCTGACCCGGCTGCTGCTCGAGCCCGAGATGCTGTCCGCCGTCGAGCCCGACGTCCACCTCGTCGGCACGCTGCTCTCGCTCAACTCGGTGATGCCCGACAAAACCCGCGACCTGGCCCGCCAGGTGGTCCGCAAAGTGGTCGACGACCTGGAGAAACGGGTCGCGCAGAAGGCCCGCGCCGCGGTCACCGGCGCGCTCAACCGGGCCAGCCGGATCGAACGACCCCGCCACGGCGACATCGACTGGAACCGCACGATCCGCGCCAACCTGCGGCACTACCAGCCCGAATACCGCACGATCGTGCCGGAACGCATGATCGGGTACGGGCGTCGCGGCAACGCCGTGCAACGCGACGTGATCCTCTGCGTCGACCAGTCCGGGTCGATGGCGTCGTCGGTCGTCTACTCCGGGGTGTTCGCCGCCGTGCTCGCCTCGCTGCACACGCTCAAGACGTCGCTGGTCGTCTTCGACACCTCGGTGGTCGACCTGACCGAGCACCTGCACGATCCCGTCGAGGTGCTGTTCGGCACGCAACTCGGCGGCGGCACCGACATCAACCGGGCCATCGCCTACAGCCAGCGGCTCGTCACCCGGCCCCGGGAAACCATCTTCGTGCTGGTCAGCGACCTTTACGAGGGCGGCGTCCGGGCCGAGATGCTCAAGCGGGTCGGCGACCTGGTCGGCGCCGGGGTGCAGGTGGTGGCGCTGCTGGCGCTCTCCGACGACGGGGCGCCGAGCTACGACCACGACAACGCGGCCGCGCTCGCGTCGCTCGGTGTGCCCGCGTTCGCCTGCACGCCAGACGTTTTCCCGGAACTGATGGCCGCCGCGATTCAGCGGCACGACCTGCGCGCATTCGCGGAACGGGAGGCGACACGGGGCGCACATGGAAGCTGAACAACCGTCACGATCGGTGCTACTGTCCGTGCCATCTGGGTAGCCGCCTCGGGCTCAGCGGGCTGCCCTTCCGGCGCACGCGGAATGGGGGTCTGATGGGCGCCTTCGACGCCACACCGAAGCCGCTACCACCGGCGGAGCTCAAAGAGACGGTCGACGCCCTGCGCGAAGCGGTGGCCGCCGCGACGGCGACGGTCTCCACCTCCGACGGTGCGGTCGAGGTCACCGCCGGCCCCGGCAACGCGATCGTCGGGCTGGGCTTCGGCCGGGCCGCCTACCGCTACACCCCGGAGCGGCTCGGCGCGCTGGTGGTCGAGACGGCCCGCCACGCGAGCGCCGAAGCGACCGGCACGATGACCGAGACGATCCGCACCAGCCGGCGCAGCCGGGCCGAGCTGCCCGATCCCCTCGGCCGCGGCGGGTTGCCCGGCTCCGAGCGGTCGAAGCTCGATCACGTGCCGTCCAACGGTGCCGTCGACAGCGACGGCCGGCGCACCGACGAGGTGCTGCGCCGGGTCGGCGAGGAATCACCCCGACAGCCGCAGGGGTACGCCCAACTGCGCGCCGAGCTCACCGGCCTGACCGCGACCGCGCGCTCCGACGACGGCGGCGTGGCCGCGCAGGTGCGCGCGGGCGGCGAGCTGATGTCGGTGCACATCGGCACAGACCAATACCAACACGACCCGGCGACGCTGGCCGGCATCGTGCACACCACCGTGATGACCGCGACCGCGCGGGCCGCCATGTTGATGGCCGAGCGGGTGCAGCAGCTCACCGGCCAGCGCCCCGGCACCCGGTCGCGCACTGTCAGACACCAGGACCGGCCCGCCGAGCCGGACGACCAGCACCCGAGCTGAGCTTGGCCCCCACCGATGACGCGAAGCCTGAGCGGGTAGTCGCCCGCCGCGTCCGCTCGCGGTTGCCCACGACCGCCGCGGTGCTGGCGGCGATCAGCATCACCCTGGCGGCACTGCTGCTCGTCTTCGCGGTCCTCGTCGGCACCGGCGTCGACGCCGGACCAGCCCTCGCGATCGGCGCGGCAATCGGAATCGTCGCGGGAACGACGTTCTACCTCATCTGGCGCCGCCGCGCCCCGCAACGCCGCCGCACACGCTGACCCCATACGCGTGCCGAACCCGGCGACCCCGCGCACGGAATGAGGACCAGCAGGAGGCCGACTTCGACGACCGCTTGCGCAGAACGCGGACCGACCAGTAGGCCGAACCCGGAGACCTCCCGCGCAGAACGAGGACCAGCCAGCAGGCCGAACCCGACGACCTCCCCCGCAGAGCGCGGGCCAGCCGCGAGGCCGAGCCCGGGCGACCGCCCGCGGAGCGCGGACCGGCCAGGAGTCAGCGGCCGACGTGGGCCAGATACCGGTCCGCGGACCGGCGGACGCGGTCCTTCGCCCCGCCGGCCACGACCCGACCCCACCAACCGCCGTACACCGTGTCATAGGGTAGTGGGTCCACAAGGGACACTGCTCGGACGATGGTGTCGGGGTGCTCCGGGATCAGGTTGGGGTAGCTGTACATGAAGCTCACCCAGCGCCGGTCCATGACGACCGTGAAGATGTCGCCGGTGCAGAGGGCGCCCTTGCCGTCGATGCCCGGCCAGTGCAGGACGGTGCCGCCCGGGAAGTGGATGCCGCAGTTGACCAGTGTGCGATCGGGCAGGATCTCGCGCTGGTCGCCCGACCACAGCACGACGTTGCCCGACCGCGGCACCCAGCTCGCGTCGGCCTCGTGCACGTAGATGGGTATGTCGCCGAACGCCCGGCTCCACTCCACCATCGAGCCGTAGAAGTGTGGGTGGGAAAGGGCGATCGCGGCCAGGCCGCCTTGGGCGCGCACCGCCGCGACCGTCTCGTCGTCCACATAGGGCACGCAGTCGAACATCACGTTGCCGCCCGGGCCGGGCACGATCAGGGCTCGCTGTCCAATGCCGACACTCGGCTCGACGCCGATGCCCCACAGGCCGCGCGACTCCTCGCGGACCACGCCCCGATGGCCCTCGGCGTGCAGTTCGGTGATCGACACCCACCGCTGGCCGCCCCAGCCCACGTACTGCCGCTCATCCGCGCATACCGGACAGACCATGCGGCTGGCGTCGGGTTCACGCTGAACGCCACAGGTGCGGCAGATCGGATGGTGACGGTCCATTTCTCGAAGCGTACGACCTGATCTAGGACTGATCGACGGAGGGCGTCTTGCGCGTGCCGTGCGCGTCGCGGCGTAACTGGTGCGTAACGTTCTGGTGGCACGATCGCGGCTCGCGGTGCGGTCGTTCGTACCCGTGGAGGTGAGCCTTGTTTCTGAGCCAGCACGAGCAAGAACGCCTGCTCATCCACGTCGCCGCCGATGTGGCGCACAAGCGGCGGGAGCGCGGGTTGCGGCTCAACTACCCGGAGGCGACCGCGGTCATCACCGCCTTCCTGCTGGAGGGCGCGCGCGACGGCCGAACTGTGGCCGAACTGATGTCTGCGGGGCGCGGGGTGCTCGGCCGCGACGACGTCATGGAGGGCGTGCCGGAGATGTTGGCCGAGGTCCAGGTCGAGGCGACGTTCCCCGACGGCACGAAGCTGGTCACCGTCCACGAACCGATCCCATGATTCCCGGCGAGATCGTGTTCGGCGATGGCCCGATCGAAATCAACGCGGGCCGGCCGGTGCTGACCGTCACCGTCCGCAACACCGGCGACCGGCCGGTGCAGGTCGGCTCGCACTACCACTTCGCTGA
This sequence comes from Asanoa ferruginea, assembly GCF_003387075.1. Lineage (NCBI taxonomy): Bacteria > Bacillati > Actinomycetota > Actinomycetes > Micromonosporales > Micromonosporaceae > Asanoa > Asanoa ferruginea. The sequence goes on along the minus strand of NZ_QUMQ01000001.1, from coordinate 4,968,809 downwards.
GGCCAATCCCGCGCTCGACTTCGACCGCCGGGCCGCCTGGGGGCATCGCCTCGCCGTGCCGGCCGGCACCGCCATGCGCTTCGAGCCCGGCATCGATCGCGACGTCGACCTCGTGCCGCTGGCCGGCCATCGGGTGGTGCCCGGGCTCCGCGGCGAGTGCGCCGGCAAGCTCGACCCGGCCGGAGGTGCCGACCAGTGAGCATGGTGGACCGGCGGCGCTACGCCGCGCTCTACGGCCCGACCACCGGAGACCGCATCCGGCTCGCCGACACCGACCTGTTCATCGAGGTCGAGGAGGACCGCTGCTCGCACGGCGACGAGGCGGTCTTCGGCGGCGGCAAGGTGATCCGCGAGTCGATGGGCCAGTCGGCGGTCAGCCGGGGCAACGGCACCGTCGACACGATCATCACCGGCGCCGTCGTGCTCGACCACTGGGGCATCGTCAAGGCCGACGTCGGCATCCGCGACGGGCGGATCGTCGCGCTCGGCAAGGCCGGCAACCCCGACACGATGGACGGCGTCCACCCCGACCTGGTGATCGGGCCGTGCACCGAGGTGATCGCCGGCAACGGGAAGATCCTGACGGCCGGCGCGGTCGACAGCCACGTACACCTGATCTGCCCTCAGGTCATCTCCACCGCGCTGGCCAGCGGCGTGACCACCGTGATCGGCGGCGGCACCGGGCCCGCCGAGGGCAGCAAGGCGACGACCGTGACGCCCAGCCCGTGGCATCTCGCGCGGATGCTCGAGGCGATCGACCCGTGGCCGGTCAACGTGTTGCTGCTCGGCAAGGGCAACACCACGAGCGAAGAGGCCATGTGGGAGCAACTGCGCGGCGGTGCGGGTGGCTTCAAACTTCATGAGGACTGGGGTACGACGCCCGCCGTGATCGACGCCTGCCTGCGGGTGGCCGACGCCAGCGGGGTGCAGGTCGCGATCCACACCGACACGCTCAACGAGGCCGGGTTCGTCGAGGACACCTTGCGGGCCATCGGCGGCCGGTCGATCCACGCCTATCACACCGAGGGTGCCGGCGGCGGGCACGCACCCGACATCATCACCGTCGCCGGGCAGCCCAACGTGTTGCCGTCGTCGACCAACCCGACCCGCCCCTACACGCGCAACACGCTCGACGAGCACCTCGACATGCTGATGGTCTGCCACCACCTCAACCCGACGGTGCCGGAAGACCTGGCGTTCGCGGAGAGCCGGATCCGGCCGAGCACGATGGCGGCCGAAGACGTGCTGCACGACCTGGGCGCGATCTCCATCATCGGTTCCGACTCGCAGGCGATGGGCCGGATCGGCGAGGTCATCCTGCGCACCTGGCAGACCGCCCACGTGATGAAACTCCGGCGCGGTTCGCTCCCCGGCCCGGCCGACAACCTCCGGGCGCGGCGCTACATCGCGAAATACACCATCTGCCCGGCGGTGGCACACGGCATCGACGCCGAGATCGGCTCGGTCGAGCCCGGCAAGCTCGCCGACCTGGTGCTGTGGGACCCGGCCTTCTTCGGCGTACGCCCGCACCTGGTGCTCAAAGGCGGCATGATCGCCTGGGCCCAGATGGGCGACTCGAACGCGTCGATCCCGACCCCACAGCCGGTGCTGCCAAGACCGATGTTCGGCGCGTACGGCGTCGTGCCCGCCCAGACCAGCGTCGCCTTCGTGGCACCGGCGGCGATCGACGCCCTGCTCGGCGATCGGCTGCCGGTCAGTCGCCGGATGGTGCCGGTCGCCGACACCCGCGCGATCGGCAAGGCCGACCTGCCCCTGAACGACGCCCTGCCGCGCATCGAGGTCGAGCCCGACACGTTCACGGTCCGCATCAACGGTGAGGTAGTCGCGCCTGAGCCTGCGGTCGACCTGCCAATGACCCAGCGCTACTTCCTTTTCTGATGTCACTGTCCACGTTGCTGGTCCTCGCCGACGGCCGCCTCCCGTCGGGCGCCCACGCCCATTCGGGCGGCGTCGAGGCCGCGGTGGCCGCCGGCCGCGTGCGCGACCTGCACACGCTGGAAGCGTTCCTCCTCGGTCGCACCGCCACGACCGGCGTGGTTTCGGCGGCTTTCGCCGCCGCCACCTGCTACGCCCTCACCCGGGCCGGAGGCGATGGCGACGATCCGTGTTGGGATCGGGTGCGCGCACTGGACGACGGCCTCGACGTCCGCACCGCGTCGCCGGCCCTTCGGGCCGCCTCGCGGGCGCAGGGACGCGCCCTGCTGCGAGCCGCGGCCCGGATCTGGCCCGACGCCGTGCGGGCGACCGACCCGGCCGTCGCTTCGCCCGCCGCCGTCGACAGAGCCCCCTCGCTGGCCACCACCCGCGCAGACGCCGAAATCGCTCGGCTGGCCAACTCCGCCGCCGCGCCATACGAAAGCACCCCCTCGCCAAGCGACACCCGCACGGACGACGCCCGCGCCACGCGGCCGGCCGCCGCCGGCGTGCCAGGACCGCCCGCGCAACGCGTCGGGCTCGGCCCGCGCGGTGCCCGGCGCAACGTCAGCGCCGCCAGGAGCCGGCTTCCCGCGGGCGTTCACCATCCGACGGCGATCGGGATCGCGGCCGCTGCCTCCGGGCTGGGCCCGCAGGAGGCCGGCCTCATCGCCGTCTACGGTGGACTGACCGGAGCCGCTTCGGCGGCCGTGCGGCTGCTCGGCCTCGACCCCTACGCGGTGCATGGGCTGGTTGCCGCCCTGGCCCAGGAATGCGACCGGGTCGCGGCCGATGCCGTGCTGCGGGTCGACGATCCGGTGGACGACCTGCCCGCCGGGTCCGCTCTTCTGCTCGACGTCGACGCCGAGCAGCACGCCACCTGGGAGGTGCGTCTCTTTGCGTCCTGACAACGGTCGTGCGGTGCGGATCGGGATCGGTGGGCCCGTAGGGTCCGGCAAGACCGCGCTCGTCGCCGCGCTCTGCCGGTCGCTCGCCGCCGAACTGCGGCTCGCGGTCGTGACCAACGACATCTACACCACCGAAGACGCCGACTTCCTGCGGCGGGCGGGGGTGCTGCCCGACGAGCGGATCCGCGCCGTCGAGACCGGGTGCTGCCCGCACACCGCCATCCGCGACGACATCAGCGCCAACCTCGACGCCGTCGAAGACCTGGAGGAGCGGTTCGGCGACCTCGACCTCGTGCTGGTCGAGAGCGGCGGCGACAACCTCACCGCCACGTTCAGCAAGGGCCTGATCGACCATCAGATCTTCGTGATCGACGTCGCCGGCGGTGACAAGGTGCCGCGCAAGGGCGGGCCCGGCGTGACCACCGCCGACCTGCTGGTCATCAACAAGACCGACCTCGCCACGCTGGTCGGCGCGGACCTGGGGGTGATGGCCCGCGACTCCGCGGCGCGCCGCGGCGACCTGCCGACCGTGTTCCTCTCGCTGGTGGGAGACCCGGGCGCGACAGCCGTCGCGGGCTGGGTCCGCGACCGCGTGACAGCCGGGCCGACGGCGGCCAGCAGCGTCACCGCGCCGGCCAATCACCACCACCACGGGTCAGAGCCCGGGGACAGTGCGGGCTGAGGCACGGCTGGTCGCCGAGGCCGACGGGCGGGGCGGCACGCGGCTGTCCACGATGTACGGCGAACCACCCCTGCTCCCCCGCCGCACCGGGCACCGCCAGACGACCCACGCCGAGGTGCACCTGGTCGGTGGTGCGGCCGGCCCGCTCGGCGGCGACGACCTGCGGGTCGACGTCGAGGTGCGGCCGGGCGCCCGGCTCGTCGTGCGTACGGTCGCCGCTTCCCTGGCCCAGCCGAGCCACCCGAGCGCGCCGAGCACGCTCACTGTCACGGTGAGCGTCGGCGCCAACGGCGCGCTGGCCTGGCTGCCCGAGGCGACCATCGCCGTCAGAGGGTGCGACCACCGCACCCGCTCCATCGTGGACCTCGCCGATGGTGCCGAGTTGTTGTGGCGGGAGGAGATCGTCGCCGGGCGGCACGGGGAACGGTCCGGTGACCTGGCGACGGCGACGACGGTGCGCTACGCCGGTCGTACCCTTTTGCGCCACGATCTGGCCATTGGACCTCGCGCCAAGGGCTGGGACGGCCCCGCGGTCATCGGCGCCCGGACCGCGGGGACCCTGTTAATCGTCGGTCCGGACGCGCCCCGGCAACCCGCGACGATCACCCCCACGGCAGCGGTCATGCCCCTCGCCCACGGCCCGGCCGCCCTGGTCAGCGCCACCGGCGAAAACGCCCGCGAGGTGCTCGATAGGAGCGCCGCTAACACATGGGCTCATGATCCGGATGCGAAAACCGGCAATTGCCGCGAAAACTGAGGCTCGCGTCTACGTTCGGTGGGTGTGAGCGGTCGCGTGGGGCGGTCGTTCACCGGAGGGAGTCTCGTAATGGCGATCAGCGACAGGTTCGGCGACGCCGCCGACCAGGCGAAAGAAAAGCTCGCCGACAAGGACGAGCGCGACCGGCGCATCGACCAGGCCGGCGACGCGATCGACGCCAAGACCGACGGCAAGATTGCCGAGAAGGTCGACCGCGCCCAGAACGCCGCCCGCCAGGGTGGCGACCGCGCCCAGAACGCCGCGCGTCAGGGCGGCGAGCGGGCTCAGGGCGCCGCGCGCAAGGGTGGCGACCGCGCTCAGAACAACCGCAACAACAACAGCAACAGCGGCAACAACAGCAACCGCAACAACAACCGCTAATTCACAGCGGTTTCAGCTCCCCGGAGGGCACACCGGGAACGAGCAGACCGGCGGGTCGGGCGCTTGGGGGCGCCCGGCCCGCCGTGCGCTCAGCGACGGCGGGCGCCCAGGCCCGGCACGGGCCAAGACCACGGTGGGCCCCCGGCGCGGCCGGGACGTCGTGCTCAGCGGCGATGGGCGCCCAGCCCCGGCACGGCCAGGACCACGGTGGGAACCCCGGCGGCCGGGACGTCGTGCTCAGCGGCGATGGGCGCCCAGCCCCGGCACGGCCACGACCACGGTGGGAACCCCGGCGGCCGGGACGTCGTGCTCAGCGGCGATAGGCGCCCAGGCCCGGCACGGCCAGGACCACAGTGGGAACCCCGACGGCCGGGACGTCGTGCTCAGCGGCGATGGGCGCCCGGGCCGGGCGCGGCCAGCACGTCGCGGGGGTTGTCGATCTCGTGCCCGGCCGAGCAGCGCAGCACCGCTCGCACCTCGGCGCCGCAGCCGCGGTGCACGGTGGACAAGGGCGAACCCTCCGGGTCGGCCAGGTAGCGGTCGCCCCACTCCAGCACCGCGACGATCACCGGCCACAGGTCGAGGCCCATCTGGGTCAGCCGGTATTCGTGCCGGACCCGTGCGCCCGGATCCTGGTAGGGCTCCTTGCGCAGGACACCGGCGTCGACCATCATCGCGAGCCGGTTGGTCAGCACCTGGCGCGGGATGTTGGTGCGCACCCGCATGTCGTCGAAGCGCCGGATGCCGTTGGCGATCTCGCGCAGCACGACGAAGGTCCAGCGCTCGCCGAGGATCTCCATCGCCCGGCCCACCGTGCAGTTGTCGACGGACCAGTCGAGCGCTTCCGGACGCGTACCCATGACGTTCACCCTAAGTCTCGTTGACAGACCCAGCAACCGGCTGCGAGGCTGGGTCCATGACGCAGACGCAGGTGGAGCGCAGCCGTACCTTCTCCTGGTCGGATCCGGCCACCAACGCCGCCCTGATCGGCAAGACCAGTGGCCTCGCCCTGCTCCAGGCGATGATCGCCGGTGAACTGCCGCCGCCGCCCGTGATGCACCTGCTCGGCATGACCCGGCTGACCGCCGAGGAGGGCCGGGTCACCGTCGAGATGCCGCCGCGGGAATACCACTACAACCCGCTCGGCACCGTGCACGGCGGCGTGCTCGCGACACTGCTCGACACCGCCGCCGGCTGCGCGGTGCACACCACGCTGCCGGCCGGCGTCGGCTACACCTCGGTCGACCTGTCGGTGAAATACCTCCGGCCGGTCACCGTCGGCTCCGAGTTGCTGACCTGCGTCGGCACGGTGATCCAGCGCGGCCGCCGCACCGCGCTGGGCGAGGCGCGGCTGACCGACGCCGCGGGACGACTGGTCGCCCACGCGACGTCGACCTGCCTGCTCTTCGAGCTCCCGGCTAGTTGATCGTCGGATAGAGGTCGGCGGCCGGCGGCGCCCAGGTCGAAGCGTCAGCCTCGACCTGGTCGCCGGAGCGGATGTCCTTGACCGAGTCCGGCTGGCCCGGGAACCAGACGAACGGAATGCCCCGCCGCTCGGCGTAACGGATCTGCTTGCCGTATTTGGCGGCGGTCGGCGACACCTCCGTCGGGATGCCGCGCCTGCGCAGCGCCGCCGCGATGCCGTCGGCCGAGCGGCGGTGCTCCTCGTCGCCCAACGCCACCAGCACACAGGTCGGCACGTCGCGCGAGATCGCCAGCTTGTCGGCGCCGAACAGCAGGCCGAGCACCCTGGTCAGGCCGATCGAGATGCCCACGCCGGGGAACCGCTCGTTGCCCGAGGTGGCCAGGTTGTCGTAACGGCCACCCGAGCAGATCGACCCGAACCGCTCGAAACCGGCGAGCTGGGTCTCGTAGACCGTGCCCGTGTAGTAGTCGAGACCACGGGCGATCTTCAATTCGGCGACACACAGACCCGGCGCGTACGCCGCGGCCGTCTCGACCACCTCGACCAGCTCGGCAAGGCCCTCGTCGAGCAGCGGGTCGCTGACCCCGAGCGCACGCACGGCGTCGGCGAACGACGCGTCCGGCGACGAGATCTCGGCCAGCGCCAGCACGGCCTTGGCCTGTGCCTCGGTCGCGCCGGCCGTCTCCACCAGCAGCTCGGCGACCCGGCCCGGCCCGATCTTGTCGAGCTTGTCGACCGCCCGCAGCGCCGCCTCCGGGTCACCGAGGCCCAGGCCCCGGTAGTAGCCCTCGCAGACCTTGCGGTTGTTGACCTGGATGGTCACCGGCGGGATCGGCAACGAGCCGAGCGCGTCGCCGATCACCAGCGGCATCTCGGCCTCGTAGTGCGGCGGCAGCGTGTCACGGTCGACCACGTCGATGTCACATTGCACGAACTCGCGGTAGCGACCCTCCTGCGGCCGCTCGCCCCGCCACACCTTCTGAATCTGATAACGCCGGAACGGGAACTGGAGTTTGCCCGAGTTCTCCAGCACGTAACGAGCGAACGGCACCGTCAAATCGAAGTGCAGGCCCAGCGAGTCGTCAGCAGGAGACCCAGGATCCTCCTGCAGCCGGCGCAGGACGTAGACCTCTTTCGACGTCTCGCCCTTTCGCAGCAGTTGGTCAAGCGGCTCGACGGCGCGCGTCTCCAGCGGGGCGTACCCGTAGAGCTCGAAAACGCTCTTGATCTTGTCGAGGAACCGCTGCTCGATCATGCGTTGCGGCGGCGTCCACTCCGGAAAGCCGGAGATCGGCCGTGGCTTGCTCATCTTGGTCATAGCCCTCTGGTCGGGGCCGGTCGCATGGCTTCCAGCAGGTAAGGGTTGGTCGCGCGTTCCCGGCCGATCGTGGTCGCCGGGCCGTGGCCCGGCAGGACGATGGTGTCGTCGGCGAGCGGGAGGATCCGGTCACGAAGGCTGGCTGTCATCGCCGTCATGCTTCCCCCCGCCAGGTCGGTGCGCCCGATCGAGCCGGCGAAGAGCACGTCACCGGAGAGGCAGATCTCGTCTGCTTCCCAGCCCCGCGCGGTGCCGGCCGGCAGCCGGAAGAGCACCGACCCGCCGGTATGGCCGGGGGCGTGGTCGACGGTGATCTCGAGCCCGGCGATCACGATCGCCTCACCGTCGGTGAGCGGCGCGACGTCTTCGGGCTCGGTGTAGGTCAGCCGGCCGCCGAAGAGCTGCGCGGGATCCATGGACAGCGCCTTGGCCGGGTCGGCGAGCAGCTCGCGGTCGGCGGGGTGCACGTAGGCCGGGATGCCCTTGGCACCGCAGACCGGCGCGACGGAGAACGTGTGATCGAGGTGGCCGTGGGTGAGCAGCACCGCGGCGGGGGTCAGGCGGTGCTCGGCGAGGATCTCGTCGAGCCGCTTCTCGATCCCGATGCCCGGGTCGACGATCACGCACTGCTCGCCCGGCGCCGCGGCCACCACGTAACAGTTGGTGCCGAAGATGTCGGACGGGAAACCCGTGATCAGCACAGTCGTCCCTTTCTGGTCGCTCTGGCCAGCCTAGCGGGCGGCGCACGTCGATTACCCGCAGGCACGCACCCTTGGTAATCACGATCTCCGATCGCTCAAAGCGCAGGACCTCTCACCATGCTCCCAGCGATTGCCCGTATGCTCTCCCGGAAGTTTGTGGCGCGAGGCACACCCGAAAGAGGAGCACCGGTGGCATCCAGCAGGGATCGGCAGCGCAAGCTCGCGCGTGCCAAGCTCGACCGGCAGTTGGCCCGCCGGGCGGCCGTCCTGCGGCGGAAGCGCCGGATCCAGGCCGGGTTCGGTGGCGCGCTCGCCCTGATCCTGATCGGGGTCGGCGCCTTCTGGGCGCTCGGCGGTTTCGACAAGGAGCCGGTCAACACCGCGAGCGACGTCTGCGTGTGGACACCGCAGGAGCCGGGCGTCAACGTCAACGCGAAAGACGTCGGCCAGCCGTCGACGACCGACGTGCCGACCTTCGGCACCCGTGACATGAACCTCACCACCAACGAGGGCGCGATCACCGTCAAGCTCGAGCTGGCCAGCGCCCCGTGCGGCGGTGCCAGCCTGGCCTACCTCGCGGGCAAGAACTTCTACGACGGCACCAAGTGCCACGAGATCATCCCCGAGGGCGCGGTGCACTGCGGCGACCCGAGCGGCACCAACCTGGGCGGGCCGACCTACACGTTCGCCAACGAGAACGTGCCCGCGGCGGCGCCGACCCCGTCGCCGTCGGCCTCACCGGCACCCGGCACGCCGCCCACCTACCCAGCCGGCACCGTCGCGCTCTTCCCCAACCCGCCGGGCGCCAACGGCAGCCAGTTCCTGATCTTCTTCAAGGACTTCACGCCGGGCGGCGAGCCGACGTACCCCATCGTTGGTTCGGTCAGTAAGGGCATGGACGTGGTCCAGAAGATCGGCCAGATCGGCACCGTCAACAACGACGACGGCCTGCCGGTCAAGCCGAAGACCGACATCACCATCCAGACCCTGACCGTCGGCGCCGTGGTGAGCGAGCAGCCCAGCGACGCGCCGACCACCAGCCCATCCGCGACGGCGACCCCGTCCGGCGCGCCGTCCGGGACACCGACGAACGCGAGCTAGGGTCACCTCGAAACGCCCAGGAGTCGAAGCAGGAGGAGAGTCCCGTGACGTCCACGAGAGAGCGGCAGCGCGCGGCGGCGCGGGCCCGACTCGCGAAGGAGATGGCCGACCGGCAGACGGTCGCGCACAAGCGCCGTCAGCGGCAGGCGTTCATCGGCGCCGGCGTGGCCCTGCTGATCGTCGCCGGTGGCGTGATCTGGCTGGTCAGCAGCCTGGGCGGCGACGACAAGAGCACGGCGGCCAGCGACCCGTCGGCGGCACCGATCAGCTGTGCCTGGACCGAGGTCCCGGCCGACCAGCGCACGCCGACCACCAAGGACGTCGGTGTCCCACCGACCACCACGCCGCCGACCAGCGGCAACCAGGTGATGACGGTCGACACCAGCTTCGGCCCGGTCGAGGTCACCATGAACCTGGCCAAGTCGCCCTGCACCGCCGAGGCGTTCAGCTTCCTGGCCAGCAAGAACTTCTGGGACGGCACCAAGTGCCACCGGATGTTCCCCGGCATGCTCCAGTGCGGCGACCCGTCGGCGAAGGGCAAGGGCTACCGCGACACCGACGGCACGGGCGGCCCGAGCTTCCGCTACGCCAACGAGAACCTGCCGGTCGACGACCGGCCGGCCTACCCGGAGGGCGTCGTCGCGCTGGCCAACAGCGGCCCCGACACCAACGGCTCGCAGTTCTTCTTCATCTACCAGGATGTCGAGCTGTCGCCCGACTACACGGTGCTCGGCAAGGTCACCAAGGGCCTCGAAAACATCAAGAAGGCCACCGAGGCCGGCCACGACGGCGCGTTCGACCCGTCGCCGGGCGGCGGCCACCCCAAGAGCGACATCGAGATCAAGACGATCAAGGTAGCCGCACCGGCCGCCTGACCTGATCCACGCACAGCGCCGCCCCGGGGTCTCCCGGGGCGGCGCTTTCGCTCAGAGCGCCGCGACCGACGCGGGCGCGCGCTCCTTCCGGGCCAGGGCCCGCACCACGGCCGTCGGCCCATGCCGCCAGGTCGCGAGCCGGGCCAACAGGACCACGGTCGCGTCGGTGGCCGCCGGCGGCAGGTCGGGCGTCGGCAGATCAAGGCTGACGGCCAGATCATCGACGTGTACGACCAGCTCCAGCACCCGGGTCAGCAGGAAGTCGTCGACCGTCAGCCCCCAGTCGCCGAGGTCGACGAGCCGGTCGGCGGGCTGCGCCGGCACGCTCTCCCGCAACGCCACCAGCGCTTCGTCGACCAGGTCGGCCAGTGCGGCAGCGGTGGTCTCCCGTGCGGCGGTCTCGCTGCGCCGGCGGATGCCGACGTTGTCCTCCGCGTCGATGGGGGACGTGGTCCAGGTGTTGCCGGTGAAATGGGCCAGCAACGGGATGGCGGCGGTGCCCGGCTCCGCGGCCAGGAAGGTCACCGTGTGCGTGACCTGGTTGGCCAGGTGCCGGGCGAGACCGCCGGTGGTGAAGTCAGGGAGGGCGCTCGGCGCTGACCAACGCTCGGCCAACACCGGCGCGCGCAGCAGCGTGGCCGCCGTCGCGGCGGAGTCCAGGAAGGCAGCTCTGATCACCGGTCGACAGTAGACGGGCGCGAGCCGCGCGTGTGGGTCAGTCGGACTTGCGCACCAGCAGGTAGACGTGGATGCGGCGGTGGTGGGTCGGCTCGGTGACGGCGAACAGCCGCTTCAGGGCCTGGGCCTTCTCCACCGGCATCTCGCTCCACGGGTCCTGGCTGTAGCTGGTGCTCACCAGCCAGAGCCGCTCCCGTTTGGCAACGCAGGTGCTGGTGATCGGGCACTCGCGTACGCCGAAGTCGCCGAGTTGCTCCGACGGCACCGATACCAGCACGTCGTCCGGGCGCGGCACGTCGCGCATCTCGTACGCCATGCCCAGTCGCGGCGGCCGGGTGGTCCCGGCGTAGACGATGCCGTCGCCGGGCGCCAGCTTGGCGCTGACCACGGCCGCGGCCGCGTGGTAGTCGGGCTCGCCGGGTTCCAGGTCCTGGCGGATCTGCTCGTGTGCCGGGAGTGCCAACAGCACGGCCACCGGCACCAGCACCGCCCCGACCAGGAGCTGCGGCCAGGACCGCACGGTGATCAGCCGGATCAGGCCGGACGTCGCGCCCGCGCAGAGCAGTGCCCACGCGGGCAGCGTGAACAGCAGGTACCGGAACAGGAACAGGTGCAGCAGCGGGAACGTCAGGTAGGTGAGCAGCGGCGGCACCAGGGCCCAGGCGAGCAGCCCGAGCAGCACGGTTCGCCGGCGGGCGAGCGGCAGCGTGATCGCGGCCACCAGCGCCATGCCCCCGAACGCCGCCGCGACCGCGTACGAGCCGAAGAGCTGGCGCGGCAACTGCTTCACCGTGTCCAGGTCTGCCTTGATCCAGTCGATCGCGAACGACTGGCCCTTAGCGGCATAGGCGAGCGGCATCACCAGCGCGGCGATCAAGGCGAGGGCGCCGAGCGCCTTCCACAGCCGCACGTCGCGCTCCGAACGCCGGTAACGCGACCAGCCGAGCACCGCGTGCGCCGCGAGCACGAGGATCGCCACCACGTGGAAGTAGGCGGTCAGGCCCAGCACGAACCCGTAGAGCAGCCACCACCGCCAGCGCGGCCGGTCGAGCGCGACCAGGAACAGCCACGTCGCCACCGCCGCGCCGGCGATCGCGAACGCGTAGGGGCGGGCCTCCTGCGCGTAGCGGCTCACCGCGGGCAGCACCGCGAACAGCGCACCCGCGACAATGCCGGTCGGCGCGTCGAACAGCCGTTGCCCGATCAGCCCGGTGGCGCCGGCGGCGACCGCCATCGCCAGCACGGACGGCAGCCGCAGCGCGGTCGGGCCGTCGCCGAACAGCCCGATCCAGCCGTGCATGACCGTGTAGTAGAGCGCCACGACCCGGTCGATGTTGCCCAGCAGCGTGCCGAGGTCGCCCCACGACAGCGTCGCCGCGTGCCAGGTGGCGTGCTCGTCGTTCCAGAGTTGCCGGTTGCCGACACCCCGCCAGGCGACCGGGAACGCGATCGCGACCGGCAGCACGAACACCAGGAGCTGGGTCCACCAGGGCAGCCGCGGTGGCTGCCGCACCGCCGCGGTCGGCTCGTCGGGCGGTGGCGGCGCGTCCGCGATCCGGGGCAGCAGCGTGGTGCCGGTCGGGGTGAAGCGCATGATCTGGGTCTGGTCGTCGGACCGCACGCCGCGCTTGAGCACCAGGGTCGGCGGCTCGTCGCCGCGGTCGGCCGACCGCCGCCGCGCTGTCTTCTGGTCCACCATCAGCAGGCGACACCCGACTTGGCCAGGCCGGAGCGGAACGCGGCGAGGTTGCCGTCGGTGTCGTCGAAACTCCACTGGCCGTCGCGGTTGACCTGGTTCCAGATGAAGCCCGCGATCCGCGGGTTGCTCTTCAGCCAGGGACCGAACGCCTTGAGCCAACCGCGCTTCTCCGGGCCGGGCTGGACACCGACCTCGGTCAGCACGATGGGCTTGTCGGTCAGCGCGTACATCAGTTCGAGGGTGTCCTTGTAGGTCCTGGTCGGGTCGCTCTCGCGGACGCCGTAGCCGGTCAGCCCGACCACGTCGACATAGTCCTCGCCGGGCCAGAACTCCTTGAGCGTGCGGCTGTCGGCGCCGCGGATGATGTTGGGCGACCAGACCCACAGCGCGTTGGTCGCGCCCATGTCGCGAAACAGGCCGACGACGTGCTTCCAGGCCTTGACGTACTCGCCCTTGCGGTTGCCGTTCGTGCTACCCCACGGATACCAGTGGCCGTTCATCTCGTGCGCGAAACGGACCAGGATCGGCTTCTGGTACGCGACGACAGCGCGCGCGATCGCGGCGTATTTCTCGTCCCAGCTGCCGTCGATCGTGCGCGCGAGCCGCCAGTCGGGTTGCTCCTCGCCGCCGGCGGTGCTCCACGGCTCGACCGACAGCAGCGGGGTGCCGGGCACCTCGGCCAGCGTCTTCGCGGAGATGCCGTCCTCGACCGACGCGAACACCTTGATCAGCTCGGGCCGGCAGTCGGTCGCCTTCTCGATCGCGTCGACCGCCTTCTTTGTGCGCTCGGGCAGCATCACGCCGAAGAGCGGGCGGTCGCCGAGGACGTCGCCGACCTTGGCCACGACGGGCTTGTCCGGCGGCGCCGACGACGCCGGTGCGCCGGCGGCGGGTTGGCCCGTGCCGGCGCCGGGACCGGGCGTCGTGCTTCCGCAGGCGGTCAGGGCCAGTCCGGCGGCCAGGGTGATCGCCGCGGTCAGGGTTCCGGCCTTCACCGGGCACGCTCCAGATGGTGTGGCGGATCGGGCTGGTGCGGGCCCGGATAGGCGACAGCGTCGTGCGGCGACCGCCGCACCGGCGGACGCGGCGCGGGACCGTACGGGCCCGGCGCGTGACCGACCGGCGGCGGCCCGCCATGGTGCGCCTGGACGGGGTGCGGGTGGTTGTGCCGCGGGTGGCGCTGGTCCGGGTGGGTGGACCAGGCCGGCGGCGGTGCGTCCCACCCCACCTGACGCTGCGCCGCCGCCGAACGCGTCGCACTCCAGGCCCGCTCGGCCGCCGCCACGGCCGGCCCGCGATCGGTCACCTCGAGGGGCGGGGTGCTGGGGCGGATGCCGTACGACGGCAGCAACAACGGCGCGACCATGTAGAGCTGCACGGCGGCGAGCAACGCGGTGGCCCAGAGGGTGCCGATGCCGTATTCGGGGAGCCGCAGCGCCAGGCCCGACCACAGCAGCACCTGCACGACGATCACCCAGGTCCGCAGCAGCCGGGAGACCCGTTCGGGCGCGCCCTTCTTCTTGGTCTTCGCCGCCTTGGTCACGGCGCCGGTGGGCACCCACTCCTGCACCTTGGCGCGGAGCGCGTCGCCGATCGCGATCACGTGACAGCCCGAGTTGATCATGCAGAGCCGGAAGATCTCGGGACGCCAGCCGCGGGCCATCATGGGGAAGATCAGCAGGGTGGCCAGCAACGCCGGAAGCATCGGCAGGTAGTTGTGCGGCAGCACCTTGTCCGGGAAGAACCAGAGCATGGTCAGCGTCGGGAACGGCGCGGTGAGCAGCAGGCCGGCCGAGGCCATGTAGTAGAGGAACGCCGCCCAGAACGCCATCCGCTGCTGCCAGTTGAACTTGGCGTCGCGGAAGTGCTTCTCGGTCATCAGCAGCATCGACGACCGGCACCAGCGCTGCTGCTGGTTGGTGATGGCGCCCCAGGTGTCCGGCGCGACCCCCTTGGCCAGGGCGAGCGGCAGGTAGCGGGTCTCCCAGCCACCGGTCCACAGCTTCACGCCGGAGTTGACGTCTTCACCGAGCGGCACCCGGGCGAACCCGCCCACCGACTCGACGGCGTCGCGGCGGTAGACCACATTGGTGCCGGCGCAGATCGCCGCCCGCCACACGTCGCGGGCGGGCTGGATCCAGCGGAAGAAGACCTCCTGGAGGCTGCCGGCGCCGCGCTGGACGTAGTTCATCCACGGTGAGATGTCGAAGTACTGCGCCGTCTGCACGATGCCGGTCCGCGGGTAGGCCTGCATGTAGGGCACGGTCTCCTTGAGGAAGTCCGGCCGCGGCGCGAAGTCGGCGTCGAACACCACACCGAACCGGCCCATCGACAACTCGAAGGCGTTGATCATGTTGCCGGCCTTCTTCAGCCAGCCCCGCTCCCCCTCGCGCGGCTCCCGCCCGGGCACCGCATCGCGCCGCCGGACGTAGACGAAGCCGAACTCCAGCGCCATCTCCTCGACCTCGCGGCGCGGGTCACCGTCGTCGAGCAGGTAGCGCATGACCGGGGCGTGCCACTCGAGGGCGGCGACGGTGCGGCAGGTGTTGCGCAGCACCGGAATCGGCTCGCCGCAGATCGGCACCCAGATGTCGACGGTGTCGGCCGGGTCGGGCCGGTAGCGGCGAAGCACCTCCTGGTGCTGTTCGAGGGTGAGCCGCGGCCGGTGGCTGCGCAGCCAGAAGTTGACCAGCACCGGCATGACCATGATGGGCAGCACCAACAACGCCGGCGTGGTCAGCGGCGACTTGACCGCGACCATCACGTAGCCGTAGAGGATGCCGAGCGCGGAGACGAAGATCCAGGCGAAGATCCACGGCTTCGGCTTCTGGAAGTAGCTGTACTTCTCCTCGTCGGAGGGCGGCGCGGGAACGTAGATCGGAGCCTCGTCCGACTCGACCGGTGCATGCTGACGCCTGCCCACGCCCACCACTTCCTCCTTGGCCTGACCAGCGGTCAGCACCAGCCCCCGTAGGCTGGACGCGCTCAACGGCCGAGGAGTGCGTGCGGCGGCATCCCGGCGAGCCATGATCGCAACATGCCGTCGGCGAGCGCCTCAAGCGCGGGCCGGGCGAGAAACATCACCCCTGGTCAGGCCGGTCGAGGTATTGGCGATGGCCGAATAGTCAGCGAAGTTCGCCGGCTGGTCTTGATCTTGGTCACCGGTCGGTGGGCTCCGGCGCCGCCAATTGCCGGAATCGCGGAGGTTCATGCCCGTCATTGCGGTGCCACCGAAATACTGCACCCAGACAAGCATTGACCTGGGGAAACTACCGATCGCGATGCAATAATTTACCTGAATTCAACGGCGCGGCCGCGAAAGCGCCGCGCCGCCCGGCTGTCGGCCGGGCGGCGCGGCGCTCGTGCACTCGTCAACCGGCCTCAGTAGATCGACGCCAGCCAGTTGGTCCAGCTCCGCTCGGCCTCGGCCTGGTCGACGTCGGCGAAGACGTGGTGGCCCGTCATGATCATCTCGCCGCCGACGAACCGGAGCAGCGCGTTGTCGGTGCGCACGCCCAGGAACCCGGGCACCACCGCGGTGTCGACCACGCCCTCGACCTGCTGGCCGTCGACGGTGAGGCGCACCGCGTCGCCCTCCTGGAAGTCTTTGTCGAGCCCGGTCGCCCGGGTCAGCGCCGCCCACGCCGTGTCGAGGTCGGCCTGCTGCGGCCCGAACGCGGCTACCGGCACCGCGTGCCGGCCGGCGAAGTGCTCCAGATATTGCGCGAGGGTGCGCAGGTAGAGCGGGTTGCCCTGGCGCAGCGCGTCGTATTGCTCCTCCCAGTCGGCGCCGAGGATGCCGCTGTGCACCAGCCGCAGGGCGGTCGAGCCACCGTCGCGCCCCTCGATCAGATATTCGAAGGCCATGAACGTGCCGTCTTCGGCGGCCTGGCCGCGGTAGGCGAAGTGCCGACCCGGCTCCCACGCGGTGACCGTCGCCTGCGCGGTGAAGCCCGGCAGCTCCATCGAGGTGGCGCCGCCCTCCCCCGGCTCGACCGTGTTGCGTCCCATGAACCAGGAGTCGATGCCCGGCCCAGTGGCGATGGCGTCCCACACCTGCTCGGGGCTGGCCGGCAGGTCGATGTCGTGGACCAGCTCGAACTCGTGCGTCTCGGACATGTCAGGACTCCTTCGTCTCACTGATTTTCGGGTGGATGGCGACGATGACCCGGTGGTCGCGCCCACCGGGCGCCTGCTCGTCGTGGTAGCGGCCGACCAGCGCGGCGACCGCCGCGGTCAGCTCCTGAGTGAAAGCGGCCCGATCGGCCGCGGACGCGAACCGCACCGTGCCGTCGAGCGCGAACGTGGCCACCGGCTTCCCGGCCCGGGCGGCGCCGGTGATGAGCTGCCCGGTCTCCTGCACCAGCCGCGCCGCGAGGGCGAGCAGCCAGCGGGCGGAAAGCCGGTCGGGCGCCCGGTCAGGATTGGGCCGCACGGCGGAGAGGGCGATCGGCGAGATCACGAACGAGGCGGCGGTCGCCCGCATGACCCGCTCCGTCACGTTGCCCTTGCGCCGCTCTTCGACGAGCTCGACCAGCCCGTGCGTCTCGAGCGTCTTCAAGTGGTAGTTGACCTTCTGCCGCGGCAACCCGACGACCGCCGCCAGGCTGGTGGCCGAGTGCGGCTCGGCGAGCAGCCCCAACAGCCGCGCCCGGATCGGATCGAGCGCGACCTCGGCCGCCCCCGCCTCCTCAATGACTCCCACCTCGATCATGTCCCCAACGCTATCTTCCGACAACTCTTCCCGTCAAGACAAAAAACATTGTCGGCGTCGAGGACAAAGAAAACCGGGCCCCGTAGGACCCGGTTTCCGTAAGAGCGCTACGCCCCCGAGGTCACCCGGTAGGCGTCGAAGACGCCGTCGACCTTGCGTACGGCGGCCAGCAGGTGGCCGAGGTGCTTGGGGTCGGCCATCTCGAAGCTGAACCGGCTCACCGCCACCCGGTCGCGGGTCGTGGTCACCGTCGCCGAGAGGATGTTGACCCGCTCGTCGGAGAGCACCCGGGTCACGTCGGCCAGCAGCTTGTGCCGGTCGAGGGCCTCGACCTGGATGGCCACCAGGAACGTCGACGCCGAGGTCAGCTTCCAGCTCACCTCGAGCACCCGCTCGGGCTGGGCCTTCAGGTCTTCGGCGTTGGCGCAGTCTTCGCGGTGCACCGAGACGCCGCCGGAGCGGGTCACGAAGCCGAAGACCGAGTCCGGTGGCACCGGCGTGCAACAGCGGGCCAGCTTGATCCAGACGTCACTGACGCCCTTGACGACCACACCCGGGTCGTGACCGGCAGTCCGCGACCGCGGCGGACGGGTCGCGACGGCGGTCTCGGCCAGGTCTTCGGCCGCGCCTTCCTCACCGCCGTAGGACGCCATCAGGCGCTGCACCACCGACTGCGCCGACACCTGGTTGTCGCCGACCGCCGCGTAGAGCGAGGCGACATCGGCCAGGTGCAGGTCGCGGGCGATGGTCATCAGGTTGTCGGAGGTCAGCATGCGCTGCAGCGGCACACCCTGCTTGCGCATCGCCTTGACGATCGCGTCCTTGCCGGCCTCGATCGCCTCTTCGCGACGTTCCTTGTTGAAGTATTGGCGGATCTTCGTGCGGGCCCGCGGCGACTTGACGAAGCCGAGCCAGTCTTGCGTCGGGCCGGCCGTGTCGGACTTCGACGTGAAGATCTCGATCACGTCGCCGTTGGACAGCGTCGACTCCAGCGGCACCAACTTGCCGTTGACCCGCGCGCCGATGCACTTGTGCCCGACCTCGGTGTGCACCGCGTAGGCGAAGTCGACCGGCGTCGAACCCGTCGGCAGCGGTATCACGTCGCCCTTGGGCGTGAAGACGTAGACCTCCTGGCTGGAGAGGTCGAACCGGAGCGCGTCGAGGAACTCGCTCGGGTCGCTGGCCTCCCGCTGCCAGTCGAGCAGCTGCCGCAGCCAGGTCATCTCGTCGATGTGGGCCGGCGGGCCGACGATCGTCGCGCCCTTCTGCTCCTTGTATTTCCAGTGCGCCGCGATGCCGAACTCCGCCGTGCGGTGCATCGCGTAGGTCCGGATCTGCATCTCGACGGGCTTGCCGGTCGGACCGATCACCGTCGTGTGCAGCGACTGGTACATGTTGAACTTCGGCATCGCGATGTAGTCCTTGAACCGGCCCGGCACGGGCTGCCAGTTCGCGTGGATCACACCGAGCGCCGCGTAGCAGTCGCGAACGGTCTCGACCAGGATGCGTACGCCAACAAGATCGTATATGTCGTTGAAGTCACGACCGCGCACGATCATCTTCTGATAGATCGAGTAGAGGTGCTTCGGCCGTCCGGTGGTCTCCGCCTTGATCTTCGCGGACCGCAGGTCGGTGTGCACCTTCTGGGTCACCTGGCGCAGCAACGCCTCACGCTGCGGCTGGTGCTCGCCGATCAGCCGGTTGATCTCCTCGAACCGCTTCGGGAACAGCGTGCCGAACGCCAGGTCCTCGAGCTCCCACTTGATCGTGTTCATACCGAGGCGGTGTGCCAACGGCGCGAGGATCTCGAGCGTCTCCTTGGCCTTCTGCTCCTGCTTGGGCCGCGGGAGGAAGGTCAGCGTGCGCATGTTGTGCAGCCGGTCGGCCAGCTTGATCACCAGAACGCGCGGGTCCTTGGCCATCGCGACGACCATCTTGCGGATCGTCTCGGCCTTGGCCGCGTCGCCGAGCTTGACCTTGTCGAGCTTGGTGACGCCGTCGACGAGGAGCGCGACCTCGCCACCGAAGTCGGTGCGCATCGACTCGAGCGTGTAGTCGGTGTCTTCGATCGTGTCGTGCAGCAACGCCGCGACCAGCGTGGTCGTGTCCATCCCGAGGTTGGCCAGGATGGTCGCGACCGCGAGCGGGTGCGTGATGTAGGGATCGCCCGACTTGCGGTATTGCCCCGAGTGCCACTGCGCGGCAGTGTCAAACGCCCGCTGCAACAGCCGGGCGTCGGCCTTGGGGTGGCTCGCTCGGTGCGTCGCGATCAGCGGCTCGAGCACCTCACTGACCTGCGGCGCCTGCCACGGAGCGTTGAACCGCGCCAGCCGCGCCCGAACCCGCCGCCCGGTCGGCGTGCCAGCCAGGCCAAAGCCCGACCCGGTCTCGCTGGCCGGATCGCGCGTGGTCGCGCCCCGCTCCCGGAACGGCACGACAACGCCATCGTCCTCGTCGTCCTGCACCTCGTGCGGCGCCCGCCCATTGGCCGGCCACTCAACGGTCGACTCACTGTCTTCGACCGTCCCGGCACGATCAACATCCGGCGGGGATACGGCCTGGCCCGCGCGCCCAGCAACCTCGGCCGCACTCGAGCCCGGCGCCGCCGGAGTGATCCGCCCAGCCCCAGCCCCACCCGCGCCCGTGTCGTCAGCCTCATCGGCGCCGGTCGAGGGGGCAGACTCGGTCGTCGCGGACCCGCTGCCCTCGGATTCGGAGGTGGTCGTCGCGGACCCACCGCCGGCCGAGCCAGAGTCGCTCGCCGGGCCGGAGGTCGTCGCTGCGGACCGACTGCTCGCCGAGCCGGAGGTGGTCGCGGACCCGCCGCCCGGCGAGCCAGAGGTCGTCGCCGCGGACCCGCTGCCCGCCGAGTCGGAACTAGTCGGAGCCGGCGCGGACGCGCCGCCGCCGGAGCGAGTCTTCGTGGCCCCGCCGGAAGGAGAGCTGGATCCGTCTGAGGCCGTCGGCGCCGAGCCGGACCCGCCAGAAGCAGGTGCGGCCGCGCCGGCAGTGGCCGGAGCGGACTTGGCGCTCGAGGACTTGGACCTGGTGGTGGATTTCGCGCTCGGGGCGGACCCGGACGGACCGGGCTCCGCGCTCTCAGCGGCACCGTTGGCGCCCTCAGGAGTGACGGTGGCGGCCGCGCCGACGTTGCCGCCCGGGCGAGCCGACGTCACGATCGGGGCGCCGGCCGGGCCGTGGGCGCCGTTGCCGGTCGCGGTGTCGGTTTCGGGGCGTGTTTCAACGCCGGCCGGGGCCGACTCCGTCGGGTGCCCGGTCGTGTGCTCTGCCTCGCCGGTCGGGCGTTTTGAGCCCGCAACCGGTGGGGCGACGTCGTGGGACACCGGCCTCCTCAACACCTCGCGATCCACCGACCGTATCGGGCCGGCAACACCTGCGCTAGCCAGGTGGTGGCGATCCGTGCCGGGTCGGGGCCGGGTGCGCTCAATTCTACCCGTCCGGCCGATCCCGCCCGGACAGGCGGGAAGCAGCTAAACGGTCAAAAGCGCGTGAACCTCGCGGGGAGCGAGGCGGTCCCGACCGTGCAGGAACGCTAACTCGATCAACACGCTGAAGCCGGCCACCATTCCCCCGGCCTGCTCGACCAGGGAGAGGGTCGCCTCGGCGGTGCCGCCGGTGGCCAGCACGTCGTCGACCACCAGCACCCGCTGCCCCGGCTTAAGAGCGTCGATGTGCACCTCTAGGGTGGCCTCGCCGTATTCCAGCGCGTAGGAAGCGGCGTGCACCTCGCGGGGCAGCTTGCCGGCCTTGCGCACCGGCAGCACGCCGGCGCCGGTCGCGTATCCGATAGCACCGGCCATCAGGAAACCGCGGGCCTCGACGCCGGCGACGACGTCGAACGAGTCGCGGCCGTGGTGGTCGACGATCGCGTCGATCGCCTGCCGGAACGCCGGCCCGTCACCGAACAGCGGCGTGATGTCCTTGAACAGGATTCCCGGCTGCGGGAAGTCGGGCACGTCGACGACGTGCCCGGCCACCAGTTCCGCTAGTGCTTTGTCATCCATCACCTAGCGGCGCTTCGCGCCGCCGGGCCGGTTGCCGCCGGGGCGGCCGCCGCGGTTGCCACCCGAGGAGCGCTTCGCCGTCGACGGGCGGGCGCCCACCTTCGGCGCCGAGCCCGCCAGCGCGGCGACCTCGGAGGCCGACTGCTCGGGCGCGGCCTGCCGCGGCTGGCGCGCGCCGGCCGGAGCGGCCTCGCCCTTCTTCGGGGCGACCTCGCCCCGGGCGATCGCCGACCGGCGGGCGAGTACGCGCTTGGTGTGCGCCTGGATCCGCGGCTCGAACTCCTTGAGCGTGACCAGCACCGGGGTCGCGAAGAAGATCGACGAGTAGACCGCGATCGCCATACCGACGAAGAGCACGAGGCCCAGGTCGGCCAGGGTGCTCGCACCCGACAGCCCGGCGATCAGCAGACCACCGACCGGCAGCAGCGCGACCAGACCGGTGTTGATCGACCGCATCAGGGTCTGGTTGATCGCCAGGTTGGCCGACTCGGCGTAGGTCGTCGTGTTGCTCGCCGTGATGCCTCTGGTGTTTTCCTGCACCTTGTCGAACACCACGACCACGTCGTAAAGCGCGAAGCCGAGGATCGTCAGGAAACCGATGATCGTTGCTGGGGTGACCTCGAAGCCCGCTAAAGAGTAGAGCCCAGCCGTCAGCACGAGGTTGAGCAACAGCGAGGAGACGGCCGCGACCGCCATCCGCCACTCGAAGCGCAGGATCAGGTAGACCATCACGAGCGCTACGAAGATCACCAGACCGAGCACCGCGCGCTCGGTGACCTGGCTGCCCCAGGCCGGGCTGACCCGGCTGCTGTTGATCTGGTCGGTCGGGACCCCGAGCTCCTTGGCGACCTGCTCGGTCACCGCCTTGGTCTGCTCGGGGGTCAGGATCGACGTCTTGACCTCGAACCAGGTCTCGCCGCCGCGGCCGACCTGCTGCGCCGGCAGGGCCGTCGCGCTGGTGTTGTTGTCGGCCAGCGCCTTCTCGACCGCGCCCTGCGTCTTGTCGAGCGAGACGCTGCTGCTCGCCGGCACGATGAACTGGTTGCCGCCGGCGAACTCGATGCCGAGGGTGAACCGGTTGATGCCGAAGCTCAGCAACGCGACCAGGATCAGGGCGCCGGCGATGCCGAACCAGAGCTTGCGCTTGCCGATGAGGTTGAGACCGGCCTCACCGCGGTAGAGCCGGTTGGCCAAACCCGACTTCGACATCTCAGGCCTCCTTGGCGCGCGGCGTGCGCGTACGCGGGTTGCGCGGCTCGTCGCCGTCGTCGTCGTGCTGTTCGAGGATCCGGCCGAGGCCGCTGACCCGTGGCGAGAGGAACGCCTTGGTGTTGGCGAACATCGTCATGATCGGGTGCCGGAAGAGGAACACCACGACCAGGTCGAGGATGGTGGCGAGGCCGAGCGCGAACGCGAAGCCCTTCACCGTGCCCACGGAGACGATGTAGAGCACCACCGCCGCCATGATCGAGATCGCGTTGGCGGAGATGATCGTCCGTCGCGCGCGAGCCCAGGCCCGGGGCACCGCGCTGCGCGGTGATCGGCCCTCACGTATCTCGTCTTTCAGACGTTCGAAGTAGATGACGAACGAGTCCGCCGCCACACCGAGCGAGACGATGAAGCCCGCGATGCCGGCCAGGGTCAGCGTGAAGCCGATCTGGCGGCCGAGGAACACCAGGGCGCCGAAGACCAGACCGGCGGAGAGCACGAGGCTCAGCACGATCACGGTGCCCAGCAGGCGGTAGTAGAAGAACGCGTAGATCGCGACCAGCAGCAGGCCGATGCCCGCGGCGATCAGGCCGGCGCGCAGGTATTCGGCGCCCAGCGTCGGCGACAGGTTCTCCTGGTCGGCCGCGGTGAAGGTGAGCGGCAGGGCGCCGTAGCGAAGCTCGCTGGCGAGCTGGTCGGAGCTCTGCGCGGTGAAGCTGCCGGAGATCTGCGAGTCGCCGGTCAGCACGCCCTGGATCTCGGGCGCCGAGATGATCTTGTTGTCGAGCACCACGGCGACCAGGCAGTTGCCGTTTTGCAGGGTCGACGCGTCACAGGTCTGGCCGCTGTTCTGGTAGGCCTCGCGGGTCAGCGCCGTCCACTTCTCCTGGCCGTCGCCCTTGAAGTCGAGGCTGACGACCCACTGGCCCTGCTGGTCGAGCTGCGCGGTGGCGTTGCCGACATCGGTGCCGGAGACCTTCGACACGTCGAGCAGGTATTTGCCGCCGAGCTGGCAGGCGATCGCCTGCTGGTCGGTCTTGCTGATCGAACCGGCCGGCCGCGCGTCGAGTTGCTGGCAGGTGATGGTCGGCACGTTGAACTGCATCTGCGGTGTGAGCACCGCGACCTCGGTCGGGCTCAGCTGGCTGAACGGCTTCAGCGTCTCGGCCGCGGCCGGGTCGGTGCTGGGTGCCTGAAGGGCGCTCGCCGCCGCCCAGGCGGCCGCGCCGACCTTCGTCTCGACCGCCTTGCGGGCCGCCTCGACGTCGGCCGGCACCGGAGCGGGTGCCGCCGAGCCGGTCGGGGCCGGGGTCGCTGTGGGTGCTGCCGCCGTAGCACTCGGTGTCGGGGTGGGAGTCTCCTCCGCACCCCCGCCCGTGCCGCCGGTGCCCGGCGTGGCCGTCGCCGACGGTGCGCCGGTCGCGGCCGGCGGCGTGCCATCCGGCGTCGGCGTGGCCGAGCCACCCGGCACCGGGGTCGCCGACGGCGCCGGCGCGGCTGCCGCACCGCTGCCGTCGGTCATGTTGATGACCTTGCGGAACCGCAGCTCGGCCGTCTGGGCGATGCCGCTCAGGTCGGCGTTCTTGCCCGGCAGCGAGACCACGATGTTGCGGTCGCCTTCGGTGACCACCTCGGCCTCGGCCACGCCCCGCGCGTTGACCCGCTGCTCGATGATGGTGCGAGCCTGGTCGAGCGACTCCTTGGTCGGGGGCTTGTTGCCCTCGGTCGTCGCCTGCAGGGTCACCCGGCTGCCACCGACCAGGTCGAGACCCAGCTTGGGATGCAACCGATCCATCACGCCGCCACTCGTTCCCACGAGGAACACCAGGGCGTAAAGAACGACGAAGAGCCCCGCGAGGATGGCTAGCTGCCGCCCTGGGTGCATCTGTCGCTGAGGTGGTGCCACGGCAGCGGGTCTCCCTGTGCTGGGGGCCGTCGCGGGTGCGTCGGCGCGGGTCGAAGCAGTGGTCACGCCGGACAGGGCGTGATGCGCCGACCCTGTGGGACGGAGCCGGCGCGATTATCCATCAAAGTCAATCGAAACGGGGGGCGTTACCGGTCTACAGGCGCCAGGTTATGCCGGGGTCGCTGGGGGATGTCTGCCGACCCCGGGTCAGCTATGTGTGATCAGTCCTTGGCGGGCTGGATCGGCGAGGTGATCGTCTCCGCGGCGGGGGCCGACGCGGTCTCGGGCTCGGTCACCTCGTTCTTGTTGCTGATCACCCGGGCGACGGCCGGCCGCGCGTATTTCACGTGCACGCCGGGGGCGGCTTCGAGGGTGACGGTCTCGGCGTCGGTCTCGACGACGGTGCCGTAGAGGCCACCGATGGTCACGACCTCAGCGCCGGGGCCAAGGGTGGACTGCATTGCCATGGCATCGCGGCGACGCTTCTGCTGCGGTCGGATCATGAGGAAATACATGACTGCGAACAGCACGACGATGAGGAGGAGCGGCAGGAAGCTGCTGCCCCCGGAGGCGGTTGCTGCGAGCACGATTTAATACCTTCCCATTGGCCTCCGCCGGACGTGGGGGCGTCGGGCGTCGGCAGAAAATGTCGTCCCCTACGGACCGCGGCGAGTCTAGTCGGTCTGGCTGAGAACGCCGAATGCCGCGCGGGTTACTTTCGGATCACGGAAAACGCTGTTCGGCGGAGAAGAGATCGGGACCTCCGGCCGGGGCATTCTGACCGGTCGGCGGGGTGCGCCCGAGGTGGTGCCAGGCGGCCTCGGTGGCGACCCGGCCCCTGGGGGTTCGGGCCAGCAGACCGGCCCTGACCAGGAACGGCTCGCAGACCTCTTCGACGGTGTCGGGCTGCTCCCCCACGGCAACGGCCAGGGTCGACAGGCCCACCGGGCCGCCCTTGAACGAGTCGACCAGGGCCCGCAGCACGGCCCGGTCGAGCCGGTCGAGGCCGAGCGCGTCCACGTCGTACACCTTGAGCGCCTCGCGGGCGGTCTCCAGGGTGACCATGCCGTCGGCCCGCACCTCCGCGTAGTCGCGCACCCGGCGGAGCAGCCGGTTGGCGATGCGGGGCGTGCCGCGCGACCGCCCGGAGATCTCGACGGCGCCCTCGTCGGTGATCGGGACGCCCAGGATCCGCGCCGAGCGGTGCAGGAGTTGCTCGAGATCGCTCGCCGCGTAGAAATCGAGGTGGGCCACGAAGCCGAACCGGTCGCGCATCGGGCCGGTCAGCAGGCCGGACCGGGTGGTGGCGCCGACCAGGGTGAACGGCTCGACATCGAGCGGGATCGCGGTCGCGCCCGGCCCCTTGCCGACCACCACGTCGACCCGGAAGTCCTCCATCGCCGAGTAGAGCAGCTCCTCGGCCGGCTTGGCGATCCGGTGGATCTCGTCGATGAACAGCACGTCGCCCATGGCCAGGCTGGTCAGGATCGCGGCAAGATCACCGGACCGCTCGATCGCCGGCCCGCTGGTGACCCGGATCCCACTGCCCAGCTCGGCCGCGACGATGTTGGCCAGGGTGGTCTTGCCGAGGCCGGGCGGCCCCGACAGCAGGATGTGGTCGGGTGGCGTGCCCCGGCCCATCGCGCCTTTCAGCAGCAGGTCGAGCTGGTCGCGGACGCGATGCTGGGCGATGAACTCGGAAAGACGCTTCGGGCGTACGGTCGCCTCGGCGTCCTGCTCCCCTTCAGCGACGTACGCCGAAATCTCGTTCATCGCGTGCGGCCGAGCAGCTGGATCGCCATCTTGAGCAGCATCGGCACGGGCTCGGTGCCGGTCGCCTTCTCGGCCACCGCGGCCACCGCCTGGTCAGCCTGTGCGGCCGTCCAACCCAGCCCGACCAGGCCCTGCCGGACCTGCTCGTGCCAGACCGCGCCGACCACGCCGCCCGCACCGTCGGCGCCGATCGCGATCGGGCCGATCCGGTCGCGCAGCTCCAGCACCAGCCGCTCGGCGCCCTTCTTGCCGATGCCCGGCACCCGGGTCAGCGTCGCGGTGTCGGCGTTGGCGATCGCCTTGCGCACGACATCGGGGTGGTGCACGGCGAGCACGGCCTGGGCCAGCCGCGGGCCGACCCCGCTCGCGGTCTGGAGCAGCTCGAACAGGTGCTTCTCGTCGTCGTCGGCGAAGCCGTAGAGGGTCAGCGAGTCTTCCCGGACGACCAGGCTGGTCGCGAGCCGGGCCGGCTGGCCCACCCGCAGGCCGGCGATCGTGCCGGGGGCGCACTGCACGGCCAGGCCCACCCCGCCGACCTCGATGACCGCGCCGTCCGGCGACACCGCGGCGACAACTCCGCTCACGCTGGCGATCACCTTCGCACTCCCCTTCTCGCGGCGGCCGCCGCCTCCTCGATCTTCGCCTTGGTGCCGCCCCGCCAGATGTGGCAGATCGCCAGGGCCAGCGCGTCGGCCGCGTCGGCCGGCTTGGGCGGCGCGTCGAGCCGCAGCAGCCGGGTCACCATCGCGGTCACCTGCGCCTTCTCGGCCTGGCCGGACCCGGTGACGGCGGCCTTGACCTCGCTCGGCGTGTAGGTCGACACCGGCAGCCCGGCCCGCGCGCCGGAAAGCACCGCGATCGCGCTGGCCTGCGCCGTGCCCATCACGGTGCGCACGTTGTGCTGGCTGAACACCCGCTCCACCGCGACACTCTGCGGCTGGTGCTCGGCGACCAGCTCACCGAGGCTGCGGTCGAGGTGCAGCAGGCGCAGGGCGAGGTCGTCGGCCGGATCGGTGTAGATCACGTAATAAGCGACCAAAGTGCACGGTCGACCGGGCACGCCTTCGACGACGCCGACGCCGCAACGCGTCAGCCCCGGATCGACGCCGAGCACCCGCACGACACCCTCCCCTGTACGTGTGTTCGACACCCTACGTGCCGCGCGGACAGCGGCCGGGGCGGACACACCGGAGCCGGAAATCCGGTGGCCCGCCTCACTAGCGTGGAAGGCGTGGCGAACACCGGCTTCATTTCGACGACGATTCCCTACGTCAATGCGCGTCCGCATCTCGGTCACGCGCTCGAGTTCGTCGAGACCGACGCCTACGCACGATTCATGCGCACCCAACTCGACGACGTCTTCTTCCTGACCGGTTCCGACGAGAACAGCCTCAAGAATGTGCTCGCCGCGGAATCGGCCGGCATTTCCACCGCCGATCTCGTGGCCCGCAACGTCGTCGCCTTCCAGGATCTGTTGGCGCGCCTGGGTTGTGTGCCCGACCATTTCGTCCGCACCAGCGTCGACCCGCTGCACCTCGAGGGCGCGACCGAGATCTGGCGGCGGATGGCCGCGGCCGGCGACATCTACACGCGCGCCTACGAGGGGCTCTACTGCGTGGGCTGCGAGCAGTTCTACGAGCCCGACGAGCTGGTCGACGGGCACTGCCCGGAGCATCTGACCGAGCCCGAACGCGTACGCGAGGAGAACTATTTCTTCCGTCTCTCCCGCTACCAGGAGGACTTGCTCAAATCCCTCGAATCGGGCGAGCTGACCGTCCATCCTGAAACCCGGCGCAACGAGGTGCTCGCGTTCGTCCGCGCCGGCCTCCAGGACATCAGCGTCTCCCGGTCGGCGCAGCGCGCACACGGCTGGGGCATCCCGGTGCCGGGCGACGACAGCCAGGTGATGTACGTGTGGATCGACGCGCTCACCAACTACACCAACGCCCTGGGCTGGACCCGCGACGACCCGCGCTACCAGCGGTTCTGGGCCGGCGCCGACCGCCGCACCCACGTCATGGGCAAGGGTGTGATCCGGTTCCACGCCGTCTACTGGCCGGCGATGCTGCTCTCCGCCGGCCTGCCACTACCCACCGACCTGGTCGTGCACGGCTACATCACCGCCGGCGGCCGCAAGCTGGGCAAAAGCCTCGGCAACGCGGTCGACCCGGTCGCGCTGATCGACCGCTACGGCGCGCGGGCCGTCCGCTATGCCCTGCTCGCCACCTTCGCACCGTTCGGTGACGGCGACGTCACCGAGGAGCGGATCGTCGCGGCCTACAACACCGACCTGGCCAACGGCCTCGGCAACCTGGTCAGCCGGGTGACCAGCATGATCGGCCGTTACCGGGGCGGCGTCGTGCCGAGCGGCGCGACCGACAGCGGGCTCGGCGAGCCGGTCGCCACCGCGATCCGCGACGTCGAGACCGCCATGACGGCCTTCGACCACCGCACCGCGATCCAACACCTCAACACGCTGGTCGGGCGCTGCAACGCCTACGTCGACGACAACGCACCCTGGCACCTGGCCAAGCGCCCGGAAGATGCCGAGCGGCTCGACACGTGCCTGCTCCAAACCGCGGCGGCGGTCCGCGCCCTCGGCGTGCTGCTGCGCCCGTTCCTGCCCGACGCCGCCACGGAGATCCTCGCGGCGCTGGGCCAGCCGGCCGACCGGCGGCTCACGGCCGGCGGTTGGCTCGACGGCATGGCCGGCACCCGGGTCGACAAGCCCGCCGCGATCTTCCCGCGCATCGACGCCCCCGCCACATAACACCCTGGGGCAGTGTGTGGCGGCACGCCATGGGCGCCACCCCGTCACGCTCGTAGATTCATGCGCCATGGCGGCAGATCGGGTGGCTGACCACCACGTCGTACGGCTCGACCTCACCGGCCGTACCGCGCTGGTGACCGGCGGGGGCAGTGGCATCGGGCGGGCCTGCGCGGCCCGGCTCGCGGCCGCCGGCGCGAAGGTGGTGGTCGTCGACCGCAACATGGCGGCCGCCGAAGAGGTGGCGGCCGCGATCGGGGGCGTGGCGGTCACCCTCGACCTGACCGACACCGAGGCCCTCGAACGCGTCGACGTCGACGTCGACGTGCTGGTCAACAACGCCGGGTTCCAGCACGTCGCGCCGCTGCCGGAGTTCCCGCCGGACACCTTCGCGGCCCTACAGCGGGTCATGGTGGAGGCGCCGTTCCGGCTCGTCCGGCGCGCGCTTCCGCACATGTACGAGCGCGGCTGGGGCCGGGTCGTCACGATCTCGTCGGTGCACGGGCTGCGCGCGTCGGCGTACAAGTCGGCTTATGTCACTGCCAAACACGGCGTCGAGGGCCTGTCGAAAGTGATCGCCCTGGAAGGCGCCCCGCACGGGGTGACCGCCAACTGCATCAGCCCCGGCTATGTCCGGACCCCGCTGGTCGAGGGCCAGATCACCGACCAGGCCCGCACCCACGGCATCCCCGAGTCGGAGGTGCTCTCGTCGATCCTGCTGGCCCGCTCGGCGCTCAAGCGCCTGGTCGAGCCCGAGGAGGTCGCGGAGCTGCTGGCATACCTGTGCACCCCCGCGGCATCCTTCATCACCGGGGCCTCGATCGCCATGGACGGGGGATGGACGGCAAGCTGAACGCCATGACTGGAGAGTTTCTCGAACTGCTGGCGCGGGAGGCCGCGGTGGTCGAGTTCGAGGGTCCGCTGCTGGCCGCGCGCGCCGCCGCCCTGCCGCCGGACCAGGTCGCCGAGCTCGAGCGCGCCAAACTGGCTGCGCTGCGGGTGCGCTCGCTGCTGGAACGCCGCCGGCAGCGCGAGGTGGAGCTCTCCGGGCTGGTCGACACCGCCGCCGACCTGGCCGGCCTGCGCGACGTCGACGACGTGCTGCGCGCGATCGTGCACCGGGCCCGCACCTTGCTCGGCGCCGACGTGGCCTACCTGACCCTCGACGACGAAGATCGCGGCGACACCTACATGCGGGTCACCGACGGTTCCGTGTCGGCCCGCTTCCAGCGGCTGCGGCTCCCGCTCGGTGCCGGCCTGGGCGGCCTGGTCGCGCAGACCGGCACCCCTTATGTCACCGCCGACTACCACGTCGACGAGCGCTTCCGGCACACCGGTGAGATCGACGCGGGGGTACGCGAGGAGGGGCTGGTCGCCATCCTCGGCGTACCCCTGCGGCTGGGTTCGTCGTCGTTGGGTGTGTTGTATGCCGCCAACCGCTCGGCGCGCCCGTTCGCCCGCGAGGAGGTGGCGCTGCTCGGCTCGCTGGCCGCGCACGCCGCGGTCGCCCTCGACACGGCCCGCCTGCTGACCGAGACCCGGGTCGCGCTGGCCGAGCTGTCCGCCGCCAACGCCACCATCCAGGCGCACAGCAGCTCGGTCGAGCGCGCCGCGTCGGCCCATGACCGGATGACCGCGCTGGTGCTGCGCGGCGGCGGGGTCGAAGACGTGACCGCCGCGGTGACCGAGGTGCTCGGCGGCGCGCTGCTGGCCCTCGACTCCGACGGCCGCGAGCTGGCCCGGGTCGGCGAGATCGACGAGCCCGACCGGACCACGCTGGCCGAGGCGGTCGCGGCGTCCCGCGCCGAACGCCGCTCGGTCCGCCGCGGCGACAGTTGGTATGCGGCGGTCGTCGCCGGCACCGAGGACCTCGGTGCATTGGTGCTGCGCCCGACCGCGGCACTGGTCGACGCCGACCAGCGGATTCTCGAACGGGCCGCGCTGGTCACCGCGCTGCTGCTGCTGTTCCGCCGCACGGTCGCCGAGGCGGAGGGCCGGGTCCGCGGCGAGCTGCTCGACGAGCTGGTCTCCCGGCCCGTCCGCGACGCCGAGTCACTGCGCTCCCGGGCCCGCCGGCTCGGCGTCGACCTCGACGCGCCGCAGGTGCTGGTCGCGGTCGGCGACGACACGGCCGGGCGGCAGCGGGTGCTGTCCTGGGCCACGTCCTACGCGTTGTCCCGCGGTGGGCTGGCGGCCGCCCGCGACGGGCGCATCCTGCTGATGCTGCCCGGCACCGACCCGGGCGGCGCGGCCCGGCTGGTGGCCAAGGACGCGGCGCGGGTGTCCGGTCGCGCGATGACCGCCGGGGCCGGCGGGCCGTCCGACGGACCGGCCTCGCTCGGTGCGGCGTTCGCGGAGGCCGACCGGTGCCTGTCGGCGCTGACCGCGTTGGGCCGGGTCGGCGAGGGGGCGGGGGCGGCCGAGTTGGGCTTCGTCGGGCTGCTGCTCGGCACGACCGGCGCGGCCGGCGACGGCGAGGTGGCCCGCTTCATCGCCGCGGCGATCGGGCCGGTGGTCGACTACGACGTCAAGCGGGGCACGGCGTTGGTCCGCACGCTGGAGGCCTACTTCGGTGTCAGCGGCGGCCTGGCCAAGGCGGCCGAACTGCTGCACGTGCACGTCAACACGGTCACCCAGCGGCTGGAGCGGGTCGGTCAACTGATCGGCACCGACTGGCAACAGCCGGAGCGGGCGTTGGAGGTGCAGCTCGCCCTGCGCCTGCACCGGCTGCGCAGCGGCCCTCAGATCTGACCGGTCGCCCGCAGGTTCATCAGTGCCGCCATGACCACGATCAGGGCGATCACCACGGCGACCCGCTTGCGGCGGCGGTAGGCCTCGTAGGCGTGGAACCAGGCGATGCTGGCCTCGGCCCGCGGCGTCGGCGGCCGGCGCAGCGGGCTCAGGAAGCGGGCCTGCTTGAGGCCGATGCTGCTCCGCCCGGGGCCGGTCCGCTTGTAGCGGGCCAGACCGGCGCTCTGGGTGCTCGGCGCCTCGGTTTTCAGCGGCTCGATCACCGCGTCGGCCTTGAGCACGACCATCTCGACCTCGTAAATCTGCTCGGCCCGCCACCGCTTGGCCCGGGTGCTCAGCACCTGGCGCAGATAATCGTCGGCCGCGGACTGCCGGCCGAACCATCGCGCGAGGAGCTCGAGCCGGTGCCACCGCGCGGCGACATCGCTGAGCACCTCGGGGTAGATCTCCTCCGCGTGCCAGGCGTCGCCGGCGAGCTGGGCCGACTCGAAGCGCAGCGAGACCAGGTGGCGGTCGACGAACGACACGTAGCCGTCGGGCGCCTCTTCTTCCATCCTCGTTACGAGCTCCACCGCATCCTCCGTGCGCATCTATCACCATCATCGCCGGACTGACGCGCCACGCAAGCCCCAGTCGTGACCGCCCTCACATTTTGATACGAGACGGTTCCGTATCGCATCCTCTTCGGCGTAACGTTCCCAGGCGATACGAACCTGTGCCGTTTCGTAATTAAGACGAAGATCTATCGGGGGGAGACGGACGTGGAGCAAACCGCCAACACAGGACATCCGAGGCGCTGGGCGATCCTCGCTGTCCTAGTGGTGAGCCTGCTCGTCGTCGTACTGGACAACACGGTTCTCAACGTCGCCCTGCGGACCCTCGCCGACCCCCACCACGGGCTCGGCGCCACGCAGAGCGAGCTCGAATGGGCCATCAACTCCTACACGCTGGTGTTCGCGGGGTTGCTGTTCTCGTTCGGCGTGCTGGGTGACCGGTTCGGGCGCAAGCGCTTCCTGCTCGTGGGGCTCGCGCTCTTCGGGCTGGCGTCACTGCTGTCCGCGTACGCGCAAAATCCTGGTCAGTTGATCGGCGCCCGCGCGCTGATGGGCATCGGCGGCGCGGCGATCATGCCGGTGACGCTGTCGATCATCTCCAACGTGTTCGACCCGCGCGAGCGCGGCAAGGCGATCGGTGTCTGGTCCGGCGCGGTCGGCCTGGCCATCGCGATCGGCCCGATCCTCGGCGGCGCGCTACTCGAGCACTTCTGGTGGGGCTCGGTCTTCCTGATCAACGTGCCGGTCGTGATCGTCGGCCTGATCGCCGTCGCGATCCTGGTGCCCGAGTCACGCAACCCGCGCCCCGGACGCCTCGACGCACCCGGCGTGCTGATGTCGGTGATCGGCCTGATCGGCCTGACCTACGGCATCATCAAGGGCGGCGAAGACGGCTTCGGCACCCCGGAGGTGCTGCTCACCGGCGGCGGCGGCCTGGTCGTTCTGGCGCTGTTCGTCTGGTACGAGTCGCGGATCGCGTTCCCCTCGCTCGACGTGCGGCTGTTCAAGATCCCGCGGTTCTCGGCCCCGATCGCCGCGATCGGCCTGACGTTCTTCGCGTCGATGGGCGTGTTCTTCTTCAGCTCGTTCTACCTGCAACTGGTGCGCGACTACTCGCCGCTCCAGACGGGCCTGCTGTTCCTGCCCTTCGCGACCGCGCAGCTCATCTTCGCCCCGCGTAGCCACGCGGCGGTGCAGAAGTTCGGCGCGAAGGCGGTCACCGCGACCGGTCTCGCCCTGGTAGCCCTCTCGCTGGTCGGCTTCATCTTCGTCGACGCCTCGACGGCGGTGTGGTACCTGCTGGTCGTCTTCTTCATCCAGGGCGTCGGCATGGCCAACATCATGGCGCCGTCCACCGAGTCGATCATGTCGGCGCTCCCCCGCGAGAAGGCCGGCGTCGGCTCGGCGGTCAGCAACACGATCCGCCAGGTGGCCAGCGCGCTGGGCATCGCGATCCTGGGTTCGATCCTCGCTGCCGTCTACCGCGGCCAGATCGAGCCGACCACCACGGCCCTGCCTCCAGGCGCGCGCGACGTGGCCGACGAGTCGATCTCTGGCGCCTACGGCGTGGCGGCCCAGGCCGGCCCGGCCGGCGGCAACCTGGTCTCGGCGGCGAACGACGCGTTCATCACGGCGATGCACTGGGCGGCCGGTTCGGCCGCGATTGTGCTCCTGTTCGGCATGGCCGCGGCGCTGATCTGGATGCCCGGCCGGCAGGCTGGCGCCGACCACGTGCAACCCGTCGAGCAGGCGGAAGCCGGAGAACTGGCAACGGCCGGCTGAAGTCAGCGACAATGGAACGCATGCCAGACATCGAGGAAGCTCCGCGGGCGCCCGGGCGTCCGCGGAGCCTCCGCGTCGATGAGGCCATCATCTCCGCCACCCTCGACCTGCTGGCCGAGGGCACGTCGGTCGAGGTCCTCTCGATCGAGGCGATCGCGACCCGGGCCGGCGTCGGCAAGGCGACGATCTATCGCCGCTGGGCCGGCAAAGAGGCCCTCCTGCACGACGCGTTGGCCACCCTGAAGAGCGCCGGCCCCGAGCCGACCGGCGAGTCGATCCGGGTTGACCTGGTCGCGATGCTCTCCCAGGTCGGTCCGTCCAACCACGACCCACGCTTCGCGAAGATCATGCCGTGCATCATCCCGCACCTGACCCGGAGCGAAGAGCACTACCAGGCCTACCAGGACATCATCGAGCCCCGCCGCGACCGGATCCGCCAGGTCCTCCGGCGGGGCGTCGAGGCCGGGGAGCTGCGGGCCGATCTCGATGTCGAGCTGGCGATGACGGCGCTGATCGGGCCGATCCTGGTGCAGCGCGTGTTGCGCTGGCACCCCGACCTCGACGCCGACAAAATGCCAGAGCAGATCGTCGACCTACTCATGGGCGGCATGAAGCCGGCATAGGCCGGCCCTTGCGGGCCGCCCAGGCCCGCGCCTCGCGCCGCCCAGGCCCGCGCCTCGCGCCGCCCAGGCCCGCGCCTCGCGGGCAGCCCAGGCCCGCGCCCTCGCGGGCAGCCCAGGCCCGCGCCCTTGCGGGCCCAACCAGGCCGCGCCTCGCGGGCAGCCCAAGCCCGCGCCCTTGCGGGCCCAACCAGGCCGCGCCTCGCGGGCAGCCCAAGCCCGCGCCCTCGCGGCCCAACCAGGCCGCGCCTCGCGGGCAGCCCAAGCCCGCGCCCTCGCGGGCCCAACCAGGCCTGCGAGCCAACCGGGCCCGAGCGGCCAAGCGCAGCCGAGCGGCACTCGTCGCTTCGCGACGTTAGCGTTCGCGTCGCGCCCGGCGCCAAGGCGTGGTCCAGGCAAGACGCACCGGCGGGCTCAGCCGGTCAGGGCTTCCAAGGCCAGATCGACGTCGTGGTCGGTCGAGTAGACGTGGAAGCTGGCCCGCACCCGGCCGGCGCGCACCGCGGCCCGGATGCCGGCGCGGTCGAGCTTGGCCTCGGCATCAGGCACGTCGACCACGACGATCGCGCTGCCCGCCGCCGGCTTACCGAGCCCCGCCAGGAACCGATCAGCCAGCCGCACGTTGTGCTCGTGGATCGCGCCGACGCCGATCTCCTCGATCAGTTCGAGCGCCGGCGCGCAGCCGACGAAGCTGTGCCACGCCGGCGAGATGTCGAACCGGCGGGCGTCGTCGGCCAGCCGCAGCGGCAGCCCGTAGTAGGAGCCGTGCGGGTCGGCACCGGCGTACCAGCCGGCCGCCGACGGCGTCATCCGCTCGCGCAGCGCCGGCGAGTAGTAGCCGTAGGCCGTGCCCCGCGGACCCATCAGCCACTTGTAGCCACCGGTCACCACCGCGTCGGCCAGCGACCCGTCGAACGGGAACCAGCCGCACGCCTGCGTGCCGTCGACGATCACCAGCGCACCGACCGACCGCGCCGCGGCGACGATCTCTTCGTAGGCGGCGATCGCGCCGTCGGCCGACTGCACCACGCTGAACGCGACCACGCCGACGCCCGGCTCGACCGCATCGGCCAGCTTCTCGACCGGCACGCCCACGACCTCGAGCCCGTGCACCGCCCAGGGAAACACGATCGAGGTGAAGTCGCCCTCGGGCACGACCACCCGAGTGCCTGACGGCAGGGCGGCCGCGATCGGTGCGACCATCTGCGAGACCGCGCTGCCGACCGCGACGTCGGCGACCGGCACCCCGATCAGCCGCGCGTAGGACGCCCGGGACCGCTTTGTCGCCTCGTCCCACGGCTCCCACGACGTGCGGCCGACCCGCCAGTCATCGAGCGCCGACTGCAGCGCGTCCCATGCCGGCTTCGGTGGCAGCCCGTAGCTCGCCGTGTTGAGCCAGCCCGGAATGGGCTCCCAGAGCGCCTGCGCAGAAGCAAGATCCATACTGTCCGACGCTATCCCCCATCACCCCCGCTCACACGGTCCAATTCCACGGTGCTGGCCGGCACGATCAGAGCTCGTAGATCCCGTACCCGAAGCCGTCGATCTTCACCTCCGTCTCGCCCAGCCGGGCACCGTGCACCTCCAGCGCGCGGACGCTGTCGCGGACCAGCCCCGCCGGCAGCGCGGCCGTCGCGGGCGCGCGCCGCGGGTTGATCGCCACCAGGTGGGTGCCGCCGCGCGTGTAGACGAACGGGTAGCCCGAGTGCAGCACCTCGACCGCGGCCCCGCTGCCCAGCGCGGGCGTGGCCCGCCGGAGGGCGATCAACCGGCGCACCAGATGCAGCAGCGACCCCTCGTCGGCCCGCTGGGCGGCCACCGTCGGCCGGGCCGGATCGGGATCGATCGGCAGGTAGAGCTGGTCGGCCGGCGCCGTCGAGAAGCCGGCGTTGGGCGAGGAATCCCACTGCATCGGGGTGCGCGACCCCGTGCGATTGTTCGTCGGCCCCAGCACGCTGCCCTCCTTGTCGGGCAGGTCGGGGAGGTAGCGCATGCCAATCTCGTCGCCGTAGTAGATCGTCGGCAGCGTCGGCCACGTCATCAGGAACGCGAAGGCCGCGCCCACGTGCTCGCGCGACCGCGTGCCGGTGACCAGCCGGGCGTAGTCGTGGTTGGACGTCGGCAGCGCGATCTGCCCCGCTCCGGCGATCACCTCGGCGGCCGTCTGCCACTGGTTGACGAACTCGGTGATCGCACCAAGTCCTTCGGCGTCGAAGTAAGCGGGCCCGGTCGACCACGACGGGTCGGCCGTGCCGATGCCGAGGTGCCAGAGGGACCGCAACGCCGTACCCCGGAAATGCAGGAAGAAGTCAGCGTGGAAACCGGCCGGCACCGCGACCGCCGGGTCGCCCCACTCTGGAATCAGCACGTTGTCGGGGTAGGCGCGGTCGATCCACGCCCGCATCTCGCCCCAGAGCTTGCCGGTCTCCACGTAGCCGGGGTCGTCCTTGACCAGCGACGCCGCCATGTCGACCCGGAAGCCACTCACCCCGCGGTCGAACCAGAAGGCCATGATCTCGCGCAGCGCCTCACGGTTGGCCCGCGGACCCGGCGCGTCGACCGCCTGCCGCCACGGCTCACGCGCGTCGTCGCGGGCGTAGCCGAAGTTGAGCGCCGGCTGGCACGGATAGAAGTTGAGCATGAAGTAGCCGCCGCGCTTCCCCGGCGCCGGCGCCCACGCACCCGCCGGCGAACCCACCTTCGGCGACCAGATGAAGCGGTCGTCGTCGGGGTCGTCGGCCCAGGCCCGGAACCACGGGTGCTGGTCGGAGGTGTGCCCGGCGACCAGGTCGAGCATGATGCGGATGCCCCGCTCGCGCGCCGCCTCGGTGACCGCGACCAGGTCGTCGTTGGTCCCATAGCGCGGCGCGATCGAGAGGTAGTCGCTCACGTCGTAGCCCGCGTCGGCGAACGGCGACCGGAAGCACGGGCTGAACCACACCGTGTCGACACCCAGCCACCGCAGGTAGTCGAGGCGCTCGAGGACGCCCGCGAGATCACCGATCCCGTCGCCGTTGGAGTCGGCGAAACTCTGCGGATAGATCTGATAGAGGACAGCGTCGGACAACCAGGAAGGCCCATTGCGGCGCGGCTCGTTCACGCAGCTCAATTTACCGGCGGGCGGGAGCGATCCGCTGTCTGACCACTATGGACTGTGGATAACGTCGGGGCAATACGGACACAACCCGACAGCGCAGCCCCGCGCGGTCGGGTTGTGTGGAAAACGGTGGGAACTCAGGCGTCGATCAGGGCCATGACGTCGTCGGATACGTCGAAGTTCGCGTACACGTTCTGCACGTCGTCGCAGTCTTCGAGCACGTCGATCAGCTTGAAGATCTTGCGGGCGCCTTCCTCGTCGAGGGGCACGTTGACGCTCGGGACCAGCGACGACTCGGCCGACTCGTAGTCGATGCCGGCATCCTGAAGCGCGGTGCGGACCGGGACCAGGTCGGTCGGCTCCGAGACCACCTCGAAGGCCTCGCCCAGGTCGTTGACCTCTTCGGCGCCCGCGTCGAGCACCGCGAGCAGCACGTCGTCTTCGGCCAGCCCGGCCTTCGGCACGATCACGACACCCTTGCGCGTGAACATGTAGGACACCGACCCGGCGTCGGCGAACGAACCGCCGTTGCGGGTCAGCGCGGTGCGCACCTCGGTCGCCGCGCGGTTGCGGTTGTCGGTCAGGCACTCGATCAGCAGGGCGACACCGTTGGGGCCGTACCCCTCATACATGATCGTCTGGTATTCGGCGCCGCCGGCCTCGAGACCGGAACCGCGCTTGACCGCCCGGTCGATGTTGTCGCTGGGCACCGACGACTTCTTCGCCTTCACGATGGCGTCATAAAGCGTGGGGTTACCGGCCGGATCGCCACCACCGGTGCGCGCCGCCACCTCGACGTTCTTGATCAGCTTGGCGAACATCTTGCCGCGCTTGGCGTCGATGACGGCTTTCTTGTGCTTGGTCGTCGCCCACTTTGAGTGGCCAGACATGGATGACCTCCGAAATAACCCCAGATGGGCAGCGGAAACGGGCGGGCTGGGCTGCCCAAGCCACCAAGTCTACCGACGAGACATGCGTCTCCCCCAGCCGCCTCAATCGAGCATGATCCAGCCAACGCCATCGACCAAGATCGAGATCGAGATCGAGATCGAGATCGAGATCTGGTCCCGGGTCCGCCGTGGGCGCGACCGTCGCTCCCGCCGGGGACCGGGTCGGGCCCTGGGGGGGCCCGACCCTGCCAGGCCCGCGGTGGGAAAGGGCGCAAGATTCTGGTCGTGGCCCCAGGACAGAAGCGATCCGGTTCAGCCGCCACGGCAAGCCGCCGAAGATCACTCACCGCTTCGCCGCGCTATCGCCGCGGGTGGGATCGGCATCGGCGGCGGTCCGCGCGGTCCGGTGGCCGTGTTGACCAAGGGGACCGTGGCCTACCGGCGGTTCAGTTGACCAAGGGGAACGTCGCCTACTGGCGGTGTGACCAGAGCCGGGCCGCGCAACGGGCCGGACCGCCGCTGGCGGTACGACCAGAGCCGGGCCGCACGCGGCCGGACCGCCACTGGCGGTACGACCAGAGCCGCGCCGCACGACGGCCGGACCGCTGCTGGCGGTGCGACAACGGGTATGGCCGACGGCGGCTGGGGCCGCCGCCCGTGCGACGCGTCCGCGTCGACCCTGGCGGTCGCCGTCTCCGACCACCGGCCGGGCCGGCAAGATCACGTACTACGGCGCCGTGCATCTCGCAGGCCCGATTCGCGAAGAAAGTCGCAGGCCGTTGGAGATCTAGGTAAATAGATGTAGCCCCAGCAGCATCTATTTACCTAGATCTACACGTCAGGCCGCTTCGCGGACCATCCCCACGAACAGCTCGTGCAGGCGCAGATCGCCCGTCAGCTCCGGGTGGAACGACGTCGCCAGCGCCGCGCCGTGCCGGACGGCCACGATGTGCGGTGCCACCGCACCGTCGACACCCGCCCGCTCGATCGAACCCAGCACCGTGACCTCGTCTCCGACCGACTCCACCCACGGCGCCCGGATGAAGACCGCGTGGAAGGGCTCCCCCTCGATGCCGGCCACCGCGACCGGAGCCTCGAACGAGTCCACCTGCCGCCCGAACGCATTGCGCCGCACCGTCATCGGTATCGCGCCGAAGCTTCGCTGGTCCGGACGCCCGTCGAGGACGGTCGAGGCCAGCATGATCATGCCGGCGCACGAGCCGTAGACGGGCATCCCGTCGGCGATCCGCTTCGCGATCGGGTCGAACAGGCCGAAGTCGATCGAGAGCTTGCTCATCGTCGTCGACTCGCCACCGGGAATGACCAGGCCGTCGACGTCGTCGAGCTCACCCGGGCGGCGCACCGGAACAGCCGTCACGCCGAGCGACGTCAGCGCGCTGACATGCTCCCGCACGTCGCCCTGTAGGGCGAACACGCCGACAACGGGACGAGCGGTCACCAGCCACGCTCGGCGAGCCGGTGCGGCTGCGGGATCTCGTCGACGTTGATGCCGACCATTGCCTCGCCGAGACCGCGGGAGACCTTGGCGAGCATCTCCGGGTCGTCGTGGAAGGTGGTGGCCTTGACGATCGCCGCCGCGCGCTGGGCCGGGTTGCCGGACTTGAAGATGCCCGACCCGACGAACACGCCCTCGGCGCCGAGCTGCATCATCATCGCCGCGTCGGCGGGGGTCGCGATGCCGCCGGCGGTGAACAGCACGACCGGCAGCTTGCCGGTGCGGGCGATCTCGACCACCAGGTCATAGGGCGCCTGTAGCTCCTTGGCCGCGACATAGAGCTCGTCGGGCGACAGCGACGTCAGCCGCCGGATCTCGCCACCGATCTTGCGCATGTGCGTGGTCGCGTTGGACACGTCGCCGGTGCCGGCCTCGCCCTTCGACCGGATCATCGCCGCGCCCTCGGTAATGCGCCGCAGCGCCTCGCCGAGATTGGTCGCGCCGCACACGAACGGCACGCTGAACGCCCACTTGTCGATGTGGTTGCTGTAGTCAGCCGGCGTCAGCACCTCGGACTCGTCGACGTAGTCGACCCCGAGCGCCTGGAGGATCCGCGCCTCGACGAAGTGCCCGATCCGCGCCTTGGCCATCACCGGAATCGACACGGCGTTGATGATCCCGTCGATCATGTCGGGGTCGCTCATCCGCGACACGC
The DNA here is from genome assembly GCF_003387075.1 of Asanoa ferruginea. Taxonomy (NCBI): domain Bacteria; kingdom Bacillati; phylum Actinomycetota; class Actinomycetes; order Micromonosporales; family Micromonosporaceae; genus Asanoa; species Asanoa ferruginea. The sequence continues at coordinate 4,928,089 of NZ_QUMQ01000001.1, read as the reverse complement.
CACCCTGCGCCCGGATGTCAGCCGGCACCCGCTCGAGCGCCATGACCGCCACCGCACCCGCGTCTTCAGCGATCTTGGCCTGCTCGGCGGTGACCACATCCATGATCACACCGCCCTTGAGCATCTCGGCCATGCCGCGCTTGACCCGCGACGTGCCGGTCACGCCGCTGCCCTGCTCGGTGGTCTCGGTCACGTGGGCCACTCCCTCTCTCAGGTTCGCCTTACCGCAGCCAGGGTAATGCGGAATTGGCCCCTACCCGATATCCAATCGACCCCACGGTGGCCTTCACCACCATTCTCGATCTAGATCTGGTCCCGGGTTCGTCTGGGGCGCGGTCCGTTGCTCCCGCCGGGGTTGGAGGTTCGTCGTGGGTTGGGCTTAGTTCCTTCGGGGCTCCGACCGGAGCCCCACCGGGGCGCTGCCCCGGACCCCGACCCGAGCTACGGGGACCCAGCCGGAGGTCCGGGGCGGGTCCCGTTGTCGGTCTCCGCAAGGGCATCAGGATCTTCGGGCGGTGACAAGGTCGTTCGTCCAGCTGGGCGCTCCACCTTGTCACCGCCCGAACATCCTGACCTTTGGGCTACGCCCGACAACGGGACCCGCCCCTAGCTTGGGGGCGGCCATTGGTCGGTGCATCAGGCGCACAGGCGACGGATGGGCCGCGGCTCGGTCGGCGCGCAGACCGGGCTGACGCCGGCTTGTTAGCCCGTCACTCCCGCTGATGGTGGTGGGGCCACTGCGGGGGCCGGGGAGATCGGGGCCATCGGGCGCGCTGGGACCAGTGTCGGGTCGTCGATGTCGAAGAACCTCGGGCGGTCGTGCCGGCGGGTGAGCAGCAGGATCCGCACCAAGGGGCGCCGGCGCGCCGCGTGGGCCTCGCGGGCCAGGTCGTTGTGCACCTGCCTGGCCAGCGCCAACCGGCGGCTGGCCGACATCACCGGGTCCGCGCCCGGGTCGTCCGTCCAGAGCGGCACCGCCCGCAGTTCCCGGGTCAGGTCGTTTTCCGCCGCCTCGCGTTCCTCGTCCTCCGCGTCCAGAGCCGCCCGCGCCGCGGCGTATAGCTCCGGGAACTGGTGGTCCTCGGCCAGCACGGCGGCCGCCGCCGCCCGGCGCATCAGGTGGGCGTCGAGCGAGCGTGCGGCGGCCGCGGAGCGGTCGTGCAGGCGGTCCACCCGCTGCGCCGTCCACGTCAGGTAGGTGGCCAGCACCGTCACGGCGACGACCACGACTACGACCCACCACATGCTGCGCATCGTAATGCGAGGGCGTGGGCAGGGATCATGTCACCATTGGGATCCGCCGGTTACCGACCGTGACAACAGGGGTGTCCGTGCAGGTCAGCTCGCTTTGCCCACCGTCGGAAGAAATCGCCCCGATGTGACCCGCGCCACGGGCGCCTCAATCGTGTGCGCAGACAACACCAGTCACGGCGCCGTACACAGTGGAGGCCAGCCTCTACCATGGACACATGAGCGTCAATCTGGCCGAGGAGCTCCTGCTGCTGGGCTACGAAGACGACGGCACGCCGACCTCCGACTCCGGCACCCTCGACTACGGGCTCGCCGGTGCGGTCCTGGTCGAACTCGCCGCAGCCGGCCGGGTCCGCCTCGACCGCGGGCGGGTCCGCGTCGACCAACCCGGCCCGACCGGCGACCCCGTGCTCGACCACGGGCTGCGGGCCATCGCGAGCTACGGCCGCGACGCCACCCCGGATGAGCTGCTCGACGGGCTCCGCAGCGGGTTGCGCGACGTCGTCCTCGACCGGCTGATCGACCGCGGGGTGTTGCGGCGCGAGCGGCATCGGGTGTTGCTGGTGCCGAGCACCCGCTTTCCGTCGACCAACGGTGGCGAGCCGGCGCCGGAGACCGAGACCCGTGGCCGGCTGGCCGCGCTGTTGGCGGGCGCGCCCGCCGATGCCCGCACCCACGCGTTGGCCACGCTCGCCCTCGCCGCGGGGCTGACCGCGTCGGCCTTTCCCGGCGTCGCGCGTGGCGACATCGAGCGGCGGCTGGCGGCGCTTCCCGACCCGTGGCCGGCGGCGGCCGTGCGCACGCTGCTCGACGAGGTCCAGGTGTCGATCATCGCGATCACCACGATGTTCATGACCGGCAGCAATTAGGGCCGCGGCTCGGACCACTCCACGTCGATGACCCGGCCGTCGGTGGCCTCGATCGCGGCCGCGTAGACCTCGAGGACCCGGAGGGCGACCACCGGCCAGTCGTAACCGGCCACGACGGAGTTCGCGTTCTCCACCAGCGCCGCCCGGCCGGGTGGATCGTCCAGAAGGGACGCCAGCGTGTCGCGCAGCGCGACCGCGTCGCCCGTCGGGACCAGGCGGCCGGCCCGGCCTCCGTCCAGGACGCGGCGGAACGCGTCGAGGTCGCTGGCCACCACCGCCGTACCCGCGGCCATCGCCTCGGTCAAAATCATCCCGAACGACTCGCCGCCGATGTTGGGTGCGACATAGAGGTCGACGCTGCGCAGCATCCGGGCCTTGTCCTGCTCGGACACCAGACCTAGGTAGGTAACCCGGTCCCGCAGCGCATGCGGGATCCCCTCCAGCAGGTCGTCGAGGTCGCCGGGCCCGGCGACCAGCAGGCGCAGCCCGGGCCGCGAGGCCGCCAAGGCGACGAACGCGTCGCGCAGCACCGGGAAACCCTTGCGCTGCTCGGTAAACCGGCCGAGAAAGCCCAGCGAACCACCGGTGCCCGGCCATCCGTCCAATGGGGTCGCACCGGCATAGCGCGCGACCGTCACCCCGTTGGGGATCTCGACCGCGCCGCCGTCGAGGTGCTCCACCTGGACCTTGCGGGCCAACTCGCTGACCGCGATCCGGGCCGTGATGCGTTCGAGCACCAGGCGCAGCACGCCCTGCGCGACCGACAGCGCGCGCGACCGGGTCATCGCCGTGTGGAACGTCGCCACCACCGGGCCGCGGCTGTTGAGCACCGCGAGCATCGACAGGCTCAGCGCCAGCGGTTCGTGCACGTGCAGCACGTCGAAATCGCCGCGGGCCAGCCAGCGGCGGACCCGGGCGCTGGAGACCGGGCCGAAGGTGATCCGGGCCACCGAACCGTTGTAGGGAAAGCGGACCGAGCGACCGGCGGGAACCACGAACGGGGGAAGGTCGGCCTCGTCGTCGGCCGGTGCCAGCACGCTCACCTCGTGGCCCAGGCCGATCAGGGCCTCGGCGAGGTCGAGGATGTGGTTCTGCACGCCGCCCGGCACGTCGAAGGAGTATGGGCTGACGATGCCGATCCGCATCCTGCCCACCTCCTCAGGCCTCCGCTGTCGGCGGCGCCGGCTTGTCGAGCCAGACCCGCTGGAGCATGTGCCAGTCCTGCGGGTGGCGGGCGATCGCCGCCTCGAAGCCGGTGGCCATCCGCTGGGTCACCACCGCGACCCTTTCCCGCAGCGTTCCCGTTTCCGGGCCGGGTATCTCCAGCGGCGGGTTGATGTAGCCCCGGGTCGACTTCTCGTCGTACCAGACGTCGATCACCAGCAACGGCAGACCCGTCTGGATCGCGAGCAACGCCGGACCGGGCGCCATCCGGGTGCGCCCGCCGAAGAACTCGACCTCGACACCGCGCTTGGACAGGTCACGGTCGGCCAGCAGCGGGATCACGGCACCGCCACGCAGCTTCTCGGCCAGGATGTCGAACGGGGGTCGCTCGCCACCGGTCGCCGGGATGATTTCGAAGCCCATGCCCTCCCGGTATTCGACGAACCGCTTGTAGACCGACTCCGGCTTGAGTCGCTCGGCGACCGTGACGAGCTGCCAGCCGTTGGCGGTCACCCAGGCACCGGCGACGTCCCAGTTGCCCGAGTGGTTGAGCGCCATGATGACGCCGCCCTCGCTGAGCAACTTCTTCAACATGTCGACGTTGCCGACCTGGAAGTCGTCGAGGTGCTGCTGGTGGCTGCGGGAGGGAAGACGAAAGGCTTCCTTCCAATAGCGGGCGTACGAACGCAGCCCGGCCAAGGTGAGCGCGTCCAGCTCTTCGTCGGGCATCTCCGGACCGACCACCCGGCGCAGGTTGCCGCGCAGTCGCTGAGTACCCGGGCCGTTCTTGCGGTGCGCATAGCCGGCGGCGCGATTGAACAGGCCGCGGGCGACCGGCTCCGGCATCCCGCGAACCAGCGCCCAGCCTGCCGCGTAACCCAGGTCTGCGGCGTTCACGATCCCGCCTCGGCGGCCCGGGCACGGTCTGCCGCGTCGGCCGCTTCCGCCTGCTTGTACACGTACGCCATGCGTTGCCAGATCGTGATCACCGAAACGGCGGCGAGGAACCAGACGGCCGCCGCCAACCCCCATTCGAGGCCGAAACCGCTCAGCAGGCCGCCGATGCCGATGATGATCAGCCGCTCGGCGCGTTCGGCGATGCCGACGTTGGCTTTCAGGCCCAGGCCCTCGGCGCGGGCCTTCACATACGACACGACCGCCCCGGTGACCAGGCAGATGATGCCGCCGACCACGCCCCACTGGTCGTGTCGCTGGGCCAGGATGTAGATCACCGTGCCGACCACCGCGCCGTCGGCGATCCGGTCCATCGTCGAGTCGAGCAACGCGCCGAAGCGCGTCGAGCCGCCGCTGAGCCGCGCCATCGTGCCGTCGACCAGGTCGACCAACGCGAAGAACGTGACGACCAGCGCACCGGCGACAAGGAACCCTTGAGCACCCAGACCGATGGATCCGCCGAGCACGCCGACGGTCCCCGCGACTGTGACCTGATTGGGGGTAACACCCCAAGCGATCAGTCGCCGGGCAACGGGTTCGATGACGTGGGCCATCGCGGCCCGCGCTGACACCTGGAAGATCTTCGCCATGGCGGTCCCACGATAACGGTGCCGTGGCCCGGACGATACGGTGCCCGCTGTTCCCGGGCGGGTCGTCCGTCACTCCCTCACCTTTAGCGTCGGGGTTGTGTACGGCGGGTTGCGGGTGTGGGATCGGAAGATGACGTGAGCTAGCTCACCCAGGGAGGTCCCCATGGCTCAGAAGGCTCAGGAGAAGGGAGTCACCGGCCCCGCGCCGGTGGTGGATGAGCCCGGCAGGGTTCGCAACGTGGTGCTCGTCGGGCATTCCGGGTCGGGAAAGACGACCCTCGCCGAAGCACTGCTGGCCGCGACCGGAGCGATCAGTCGCGCCGGTTCGGTGACCGAGGGCACCACGACCTGTGATCACGACCCGGCCGCGGTCAAACAGCAGCGGTCGGTCACTCTCGCCGCGGCGCCGTTCCTCCACGACGGCGTGAAGGTCAACCTGCTCGACAGCCCCGGCTACGCCGACTTCGTCGGTGAGTTGCGCGCCGGGTTGCGTGCCGCCGACGCGGCGCTGTTCGTGGTGCCGGCCGCCGACGGGATGGACGCGGCGACCGCGGCGCTGTGGGAGGAATGCGCGAGCGTCGGCATGCCGCGCGCCGTCGCGGTGACCCGCCTCGACCACCAGCGCGCCGACTTCGACGAGACGGTCGCGCTGTGCCAGCGGGTGTTCGGCGACAACGTACTCCCGTTGTATCTGCCCATGCTCGGCGACGACGGCGTCTCGACCGTCGGCCTGCTCGGCCTGATCACGCAGCGGGTGTTCGACTACAGCAACGGCTATCCGCCCGAGGTGCGCGACCCCGATCCCGAGCACCTGCCGGCGATCGCCGAGGCGCGCAACGAACTGATCGAGGGGATCATCGCCGAGAGCGAAGACGAGACGCTGATGGAGCGTTACCTCGAGGGCGAGCAGATCGACACCGAGGTGCTCATCAACGACCTGGAGACCGCGGTCGCCCGGGGACACTTCTACCCGGTGATCCCGATCTGCGCCGAGAGCAAGGTCGGCATCGACGCCTTGCTCGAGGTGCTGACCGCCGCGTTCCCGTCGCCGCTCGAGCACGACCTGCCGGTGGTCACCGGCGTCGACGGCTCGCCGCGCCCGCCGCTGACCTGCGACCCCAACGGCCCGCTGGTGGCCGAGGTGGTCAAGACGACGGTCGACCGGCACGTCGGCCGGGTCTCGCTGGTGCGGGTCTTCTCCGGCACGCTGCGCCCAGAGGCGGTCGTGCATATCTCCGGCCACGGCATGGAGCAGCGCGGCCACCCCGACCACGACTCCGACGAGCGGATCGCACACATCTACTCGCCGCTGGGTTCGGCGCTGCGCGAGATCTCCGAGTGCATCGCCGGCGACATCTGCGCGATCACCAAGTCGGGCAGTGCCGAGACCGGCGACACGATCTCGTCGAAGGACGAGCCGCTGCTGATGTCGCCGTGGGAGATGCCGGAGCCGCTGCTGCCGGTCGCCGTCGTGGCGAAGACCCGGTCCGATGAGGACACCCTGGCCAAGAACCTCGGCCGGCTGGTGGCCGGCGACCCGACCATGCGCCTGGAGCGCAACCCGGAGACGCATCAGATGGTCCTCTGGTGCATGGGCGAGGCACACGCCGACGTCGTGCTCGACCGGTTGCGCGGCGGAGGGGCGGAGATCGAGACCGAGCCCGTACGCGTCGCGCTGCGCGAGACGTTCGTCGCCGGTGCCAAGGGCCATGGCCGGCACGTGAAGCAGTCCGGCGGCCACGGCCAATACGCCGTCTGCGACATCGAGGTCGAGCCGCTGGAGCGCGGTTCCGGCTTCGAGTTCGCCGACAAGGTGGTCGGTGGCGCGGTGCCGCACAACTACATCCCGTCCGTGGAGAAGGGCGTGCGCGCCCTGATGGAGCGCGGGATAGTGGCCGGCTACCCGGTCGTCGACCTCAAGGTGACCCTGACCGACGGCAAGGCGCACAGCGTCGACTCGTCGGACGCGGCGTTCCAGACGGCCGGCCAGATGGCGCTCAAGGACGCGGCGGAGAAGGGCCTGGTGACCCTGCTGGAGCCGGTCGACGAGATCATCATCCGGATCCCCGACGCCTACGTCGGCGCGGTGATGTCAGACATGTCGAGCCGGCGCGGGCGGGTGCTCGGCACCGAGCCCGACCAGGTCGGCGTCGAACGCACCCTGGTCCGCGCGGAGGTGCCGGCGACCGAGCTGGTGCGCTATGCCGTCGAGCTGCGCTCGATGACCTCGGGGGCGGGCACGTTCGCGCGCACGTTCGCGCGGTACGAGCCGATGCCCAGCCATCTCGCTGAGGCGGTGCGCAAGGAGCACGCGGCGCACTGAGGCTCTGGCCGGCTTGGTCTTGGTCGGCGCGGCGGCTTCGTCCTGGCCGCCGCGCCGCTCATTTCTTGTCGGTGGTCCTTCCTAGACTCTGTCCCATGGAAGCGTCGGAGATCGGGCCGCGGCGGCTGCACCAGCAGCACCTCGCCGGTCCCGCGTGCGCCGACCCGGTGGCGGCGGTGCGCCGGCTGGGTTGCGTGCAGGCCCAGGAATATGCCGTGGCCAAGTGGTCGCTGGGCCAACGGTGCGCGCCCGGTGTCACCGACGCCGACGTGCAGCGGTTGCTCGACGACGGCACCATCCTGCGCACCCACATCCTCCGGCCGACCTGGCACTTCGTGCTCGGCGAGGAGCTGGGCTGGATCCAGGCGGTGACCGCGCATCGGGTGCACGTCTTCAACGGCCACTACAACCGCATGCACGGCCTCGACGCGGCCACCGTCGCGGCCACCACCAAGGTGATCACCGACGCCCTGCGCGGTGGCAATCACCTGACCCGCAACGAGCTTTCCGCCGCCCTGGCCGACGCCGGCTTCTCCGCCACCGGCAACAAGCTGGCCTACGTGGTGATGTTCGCCGAGCTCGACGGGCTGATCGCCAACGGTGTGCAGCGCGGGAAGCAACACACCTACGCGCTGGTCGAGGAGCGGGTGCCGGCGCCTCGGCGGCTCGATCCGAAGGAAGGGCTGGCGGAGCTGACCCGCCGCTACTTCACCAGCCACGGGCCGGCAACGATCAAAGACTTCGCGTGGTGGTCGAGCCTGACGGTGGCCGAGATCAAACGCGGCATCGCCGCCTGCGGCGCGGCCCTGACCAGTGCCGAGGTCAACGGCCGCACGCTGTGGTCCGCGGCCGACGCCCCGCCGCCCGCTCCCCCACCGCCGGCGGCGCTGTTGCAGGGCTACGACGAATACGTGGTCGCCTACAGCGACACGAAGTTCGCCTACAACCTGGCAGGCGCCTCGGCGAAGCCCGGCCAATACACGGAAAACATGATGTTCCACCCGATCGCCTTCGACGGCCAGATCGGCGCCTTCTGGCGCCGCAAGGCGGCGCCAAAACGGATCGCCGTGGAGATCGACCTGCTGGTCGACCCAACCACCCGGCAACGCGAGGCCCTGAAGGCTGAAATCGACCGCTACGAAGCCTTCGCGGGGTTGCCAGTGACCGTTTCGTTCGTCTGATCGCCCGTCGCACGGCGAGGTAGTCCCTCTTCGTGCGCCGTGCGAGCGCGTGTCGGCCTGACCGGCAACGGCCCTGCCACTGTTGCCGCGTCCGCGGGCGGGTTCAGAGGTGTTGGCGGTTCTACCGCCTTGCCTTGGTCTTGCGCTCACGACCACGCACGGCCCCACAACCAGGCCGCCTCTGCCCCCGCGCGTCTTGCCCTCACAACCGCGCGAGGCGCCCAACCCCCGCCGGCGCCACCGCCGCGCCGGTCTTGCCCTCACAACCGCGCACCGCGCCCAACCGAAACCGGCGCCACCGCCGCGCCCGGTCTTGCCCTCACAACCGCGCGCCGCGCCCAACCGAAACCGGCGCCACCGCCGCGCCCGGTCTTGCCCTCACAACCGCGCGCCACGCCCAACCGAAACCGGCGCCACCGCCGCGCCGGCCTCGCGCTCACAACCGCTCACCGCGCCACATCCTGGGGGGCTCTGCCTCCGCGCGTCTTGCGCTCGCGACCGCGCGCCGCGGCACAGCCCGGCCGCCTTAGCCGGCGCGCTTCTGGGCTCGCACCGCCGCATCATCCGCCCGGCGCTACCTCGGAGGTCTTGCGCTCTCCACCGCGCGTCGCAGCACAACCCGGGCGCTCGACCGCGGCGCGCTGGCCTTGCTCTTGCCGCGTGACCGGGCATCGGGCCGCAACCAGTCGGCTCCACCGACAGGCGCCGGCCTTGGTCTTGCACTCGGTGCCACGTGGCGCACACAACCAGGCGCTCTTATCGCGGCGCGTTGGCCCTGGTCTTGCCGCTCACCGCGCATCGCGCCGCAACCGGTCGGCTCTACCGGCGGGAGCCGGCCTTCGCCTTGCGCGCGGGGCCGCGTGGCGCGGCGGCGCGCTCCGTGTCGCGGCGGCGGCGCAACATCAATGCCAGCACGGCGACGACGACGCCGCCCACCGCGGCGACACCGATCAACAGCCAAGCGGTGCCGCTGCTGGATTTGGTTGCCGCGGCCGAGCCCGAGGCGGCCAACGGCGTGGGCGCGTCGCAGTTGCTGGTCTGGGTGTTGTTGCTGGCGCCGACCTGGAACGAAGCCGCGCACGTCCGCGCGATCGGTGGTCCAAACTCGACAGTCACGTTCCACGAGCCGGCCGGCAGCGTGCTCATGTAGACCAGCGTTCCCGGCGCCGACGACTGCACCAGCTTCGCCGGCGCGATCGCGGTGCCGTCGGTCTCGCGGGCGCTCAGGCTCGCGTCGATGAACCCGTCGTAGGGGTGGCCGTCGTCGGAGGTGACGCTGACCCAGACCGAGCCTCGGCCGTCGCTGTTGACGGCGATTTTCGCACCGCCGTGCGCGGCGGCCGGTGACGACCAGAGCAGCGCGCTCACGAGGGCGACGGCAGCGGCGAGCAGTAGGCCGGCGGGGCGGCGGAGCGTCGGCTTCACCGCGCCAGTATCGCCGGCCGTCGATCGTTGCGGAAGAGCCGGCGCAGCCGCTCATCTCACCCCTGTCGGCGCAGAGGCGGCGTTGGGCGGCCGCCAGCAAAAGCCGCAGACCGGCCAGGACCGGCGAATCGGGCGGCGCGAAAGCCGCGGGCCAACTGGGTCGCCGCCGCAGAGGCGGCGTCGGCCGGCCGGCAGCAAAAGCCGCAGACCGGCCAGGCGAATGGGGCGGCGCGAAGCCGCGGGCCAACCGGGTCGCCGCCGCAGAGGCGGCGTCGACCGGCCGGCAGCAAAAGCCGCAGACCGGCCAGGCGAATGGGGCGGCGCGAAGCCGCGGGCCAACCGGGTCGCCGCCGGCGGGGGCGGCTCAGTCGTCGTCGGAGCGGCGCTTCTGGCGGCGGCGGGCGACCGGCTCGCGTGCCAGCCGGCCAACCAGGCCGAACCGGCTCACCTGCTTCTCCGGCGCGTCGGGGTCGCGCAGCAGCATGACCACGCTGGCGCCGCCGAGCTGGGCCCGGTCGATGCTGACCGAGCCGTGCGCCGTCAGGGTGACCCGCTTCGCGATGTCCAAGCCCAGGCCGGTCGAACCGCGGTCGCTTGCTCCCCGGCGCAACGCCCGCTCCGGGTTGGCGATGCCGGGGCCGGCGTCGTCGACCCGCACCGCGACATAGCCGTCGCGGCGGGAGATCGCCACCTCGAATGCCGTGCTCTGCGGCGTGTAGCGGAACACGTTGCCGATCACCGCGTCCAACGCGGCCGCCAGCTCCGCCCGGGGCACCGGCACCTGGATCCGGGTGTGCGCGCCCACCACGCGGTGCGGGCGGTTCTGGTCGTCGGCGAGTTGCGACCAGAAGACCATCCGCTCGCGGACCACCTCGCTCGCGTCGCAGCTGCCGGGGCCGGCGTCCTGCGAAATTGTCTTGCGGGTGGTCTTGATCAGCACGTCGATCTCGCCCTCGAGGGTGACGATCGCCTGGCGGATGCGGCGGATCGTGCGCCGCCGGTCGAGCTCCGCCTCGCTGAACGAGCCGATGCTGGTGTCGTCGGAATCCAACGCGTCGGCGTCCAACCGCAGGACCGTCAAAGGGGTACGCAACCGGTGCGACAGGTCGGCCACCAGCTCGAACTCGTCGGTGCGGGTGACGCTGAGCCGCTCGGCCATCCGGTTGAAGGCCAGCCCCGCCTCGGCCAGCTCGCGCGGGCCGCTCGGCCGGACCCGGGAGTTGAGGTCGCCGTCTCCCAGTCCTACGGCCGCCTTGGCCAGGGTGCGGGCCGCCGTCACCGCCCGGCCGGCGATCCGGTCGACGACGATCACCGTCACGATGACCAGGGCCAGGGCGATGCCGAAGAGGATCAACCAGGTGCGTCCCGAGCCGCCCCGCAAGGCCGCGTCGGAGACGAACACCTCGATCACGGCGATGCGGTCGCCGACCTTGACCGGCTCGAGTCGCAGGGCGCCGCCGTCGATCTCGACCACGATCGGCTCCGTGCCGGCCGAGGCCCGCTCGATGTCGACGCCCGCGGCGCGTGACTTCGTGCCCGTCTCGATGCCGTGCACGTGGATGTCGCCGCCGGCGGCGTCGATCGCCGTATTGAGGCGGGAGGTGTCGGTGGTGACTGCCAGGGCGCCGGCCACGATGCCGCTGCGCCGCGCGGCTCCGGCCAGCGCGTCGTCACGGTTGTCGCGTTGCACGGCGATGCCGAGCGGGATCAGGAAAACGAGGGCGACGATCGTCGTCATGCCAGCCGCCAGCGCGGCCAGCGCCGGCCTCAGTCGGGGGCCACCAGCCGGAAGCCGACCCCCCGCACGGTGCGCAGGTAGCGGGGTTTCGCCGCGGACTCGCCCAGCTTGCGGCGCAGCCAATAAAGATGAACGTCGATCGTCTGGTCCTCGCCGACTGACGGTTGCCGCCATACCTCCTCCAACAACTCCCGGCGGGAGACTACCCGGCCCGGGCGTGCCGCGAGGTAGGCCAACAGGTCGAACTCTTTGCGGGTCAGCGCGAGCGCCGCCCCGTCGAGGGCCGCGCTGCGCTCGCCGACGTCGACGCGCAGGCCACCGACCTCGTGCACGGCCGGTGCGACGGTGCGGCTGGCGCGACCGACCCGGCGCAGCACCGTGGTGATGCGGGCGTCGAGGTGTGCGCCGGTGAACGGCTTGACCATGTAGTCGTCGGCGCCGGCCCGCAGCAGCCGGACGATGCCCTGCTCGTCGTCGCGCGCGGTGGCGATGATGATGGGCACGTCGGTGATGCCGCGGAGCATCCGCAGCGCGTCGGCGCCGTCGAGGTCGGGCAGGCCGAGGTCGAGCACGACCAGGTCAGGCGTCTCGGCCGCGACCCGGCGCAGGGCGTCGAGGGCGGTGCCGACGGCGTGGACGGCGTGGCCGCGGTCAGCGAGGGACCGCAGCATCGCGCCACGCACGACGTGGTCGTCTTCGACCAGAAGGACGGTGGCCACGTGAAGAACCTACTGCCCTTGGCAAGTCAGCGAGCGGCCACACTGTCCGTCATTCGCGGCGCTGCGCCCGAAAAGCCCGACTTACACCGTCTTATGAGGACATAGTGATCCGGTCGCTCGGGGCGAACGGCCATTCCTCGTATTCCCGACATCGCCCATCAGGGGCGAACCGCATGACCCAGAGGTCGCGGTATTCGTGCGGAGTCGGCTCCGCGTAGTGCACCTCGACCCGCACGACGGCGGTGTCACCGTCGACCGCGACGATCGAACTCGTCATCGTGAACGGCTCCGCCGCACCCTCCCGGGCCGCCTCCCACATCCGACCGATCGCGGCCAGCCCGACCACCGGCTCCTCGTAGGGGCCCTGCGAGTAACGCGCATCCTCAACGAAGATCGAAGCAAGAGCAGCGGTGCCCGGCGTACGCCAGACCTGCTCATAGGCTTCGATCCAGTCCTCTACCGTGGCCCGCGCGAGCGACTCATCCATGCCGGGGACCTTTACCCAAACGGCGACGGGTCATGAGCGAAACCGCCCATGACCCGCCGTCTTTCCCCCGAGAAACGCTTTACTACGCCGGTTCGATGATCACGTCCGGCTCCGCGGAAGGCGAAGGTGCCGGCGCCGGGCGGCGCACCGAGCGGAAGCTCAGCGCCACCACGACCAGGCCGAGCGCGATGATCACGGAGACCACGTTCGCGACGTTCATGCCGTGTACGAAGCTCACCGGGTCGGCCGTGCCCGCCGTGTTCTCCCGGCCCACCGCGGCGCCGAACACCGCGATCAGCACCGCGAGCCCGAGCGTCGCGCCGATCTGCTGCATGGTCTGGAGCACGCCGCTGGCCGCACCGGCCTCCTTCGGCTGCACCGAACCCATGATCACCGGGGTCAGCGGCACGAAGATCAGGCCGCCGCCGAGGCCGAGCAGGATCATCGGGCCGAGCAGCGCACCCGCGTACCCGCTGGTGGTGGAAAGTTGGGTCAGCCAGGCCAGACCGGCGACCATCAGCGGCGCGCCGACCAGGGCGAGCGGCCGCGGGCCGATCTTGGGGAGCAGCCGTGGCACGACCCGGGTCATCGCGAACATCGAACCCGCCATCGGCAGGAACGCGAGGCCCGTCTGGAGCGGGCCGAACCCGAGCACGATCTGGATGAACTGGGTCAGGAAGTAGAACGCAGACATCATCGCCGCCGGGCCCAGGAGGAACCCGACATAACCCACCGCCCGGTTGCGGTCCTTGAACAGCGACAGCGGCACCAGCGGCTGGGCGGAGCGAGCCTGGATGACCAGGAACGAGATCAGCAGCACCACGCCGACGCCCAGCGAACCGAGCGTCTCGCCGGCGGTCCAGCCGTGCGTGGAGGCGTGGATGAACCCGTAGACCAGGGCGCCGATGCCGAGCGTGGCGGTCAGCGCGCCGGGCCATTCGAGCCGGCCGGGGTGCCGCTCCGGCTCGCGGACGTGCCGGGGCGCGAGGAACACGGCGGCCAGGCCGAACGGGACGTTGATGAACAACACCCAGCGCCAGGACAGGGCGTCGGTGAGCACCCCGCCGACGATCAGCCCGATCGCGAAGCCGGCGCTGGCCATCGCCGAGAGCAGGGCGAGCGCCCGGATCCGCTGGCGGGGTTCGGTGAACGTGGTGGAGATCAACGCGATGGTGTTGGGGCCGGCCATGGCAGCGCCGACGCCCTGCGCGACGCGGGCCGCGAGCAGCCAGGTCGCCGAGGTGGCCAGGCCGCCGACCAGCGACGCGATCGTGAACAGCGCGATGCCGAAGACGAACATCCGGCGCCGGCCGAGGATGTCGCCGGCTCGGCCGCCGAGCAGCAACAGGCCACCGAAGGTCAGCGTGTACGCGTTGATCACCCAGGACAGGCCGGCGGTGGAGAAGCCCAGGCCCTCCTGGATGTGCGGGAGCGCGACGTTCATGACCGTGCCGTCGACGATCAGCATGAGTTGGGCGCTCACGATGATGAGCAGGGCGAGCCGGCCCGGTGCGCGGGCCTCGGCGCTGGAGCGCACGACGGCCGGTGCGGCAGTTTGGGTGGACAAGATTTCCCCCGAGCGGAGTGGTCTAAGCGGAGATGCTCTCCGGTTCTTACTGAGCTAGCATATGGAGGACGTCTCCGATTTCGCAACACTATCCGGAGACAGTCTCCGTTAATAGTGTGTTGCCCCACAGTGACCCGGGAGGTGGGTGCTGGTGACGACCGAACGGCCGCTGCGCGCCGACGCGCGGCGCAACCGCGAACGGGTCATGGTGGCGGCCCGCGACGCGTTCAGCGCCAACGGCGAGAAGGCGACGCTCGACGACATCGCCCGGCGCGCCGGGGTCGGCCCAGGCACCCTATACCGGCACTTTCCGGACCGCGAGTCGCTGCTCGAGGCGGTCTATCGCGACGAGATCGGCGCGCTGTGCACCCGCGGCGAGGCCCTCGCCAGTCGCGAAGACCCCAGCGAGGCGCTGGCCGAGTGGCTGCGGATGCAGTTCGACTACATCAAGACAAGGCGCGGGCTGGGCATCGCGGTCAAACAGATGCTCGGCACCGACTCGGCCACCATGATCGACTGCAAGACGATGATGCGGGTCGCGATCGGCGACCTGCTGCGGCGCGCACAGGAGTCCGGCGCCATCCGCAAGGAGGTCGAGCCCGACGACGTGCTGCGCCTGGTGCACGGCGTGGTGATGGCCACCGAGCACGCCCCCGAGTCGGCCGATCGCCTCCTCGGGTTCGTGCTCGACGGCCTGCGCCCACCCCGCTAGGCGGGCGTCCCGGGCATCTGGAGCACCCAGCGATAGGCCTGCACGAGGCCCGTGTCGAAGCCCGCGGCCGAGCCCCAGAGGAACAGCCGGAACCGGCGGTAGAGCGGCTCGCCCCACCGGGCCACGATCTCGTCGCGCCGCTCGTCGAGCCGCTTGGCCCACTCGCGGCAGGTCAGGTAGTAGTTGTGCCGGTCGTCGGCGACGCTGATCAGCTCGAACGGCGACCGGGACACGTGCCGCAGGTATTGGTGCAGCAGCAGCGGCGCCGAGTTGCCGGGGTAGATGTAGCGCTTCATGAACGTCGAGATGCCGTGCTTGCGGCGCATCGCCAGCGCGTCGAGGTAGACCCGGCCGCCCGGCCGGAGCAGCTCGGCGTATTTCGCCAGGGTGGTCTTGTAGTCGGGCAGGTGCTCGGTGACGCCCATGTTGACGATCGCGTCGAACTTCTGGTCGCTGTGGTAGCCGAAGATGTGCTGGCGGACCACGTTGACCGGGAGCTTCTCGCGGGCGAACAGGTCCTTGAGGTAGCGCTCCGACTCGACCGCCAGGGTCGTGGTGGTCACCTCGATGCCGCGTCGGGCCGCGTGCTCGGAGAACGCGCCCCAGCCGCCGCCCACCTCCAGCACCCGGTCGCCGGGCTTGACCTCGATCGCTTCGAGCGCGAGATCCATCTTGCGGGTCATCGCGTCTTCCAGCGGCTCGTCGTCACTGGCGAACACGCCCTCGGTGTAGCAGCGGTGCCGGGTGTCGAGGAAGCTCAGGAAGAACTCGCTGTCTTCGTCGTAGTGCTGCGAGATCGCCCGCCGGTCGTTTTCCTTGCGGCCCTGGACCAGGGCGGCCGGGGTGAACCGGGACAGGAAGGCGATCGGGTGGAAGTCGTTGAAGAAGCGGCGCATGCGTAGGGCGGCGGCGAGGTCGCCGTCGACGTCGAGCCAGCCGTGGAGGTAGGCGACGGCAACGCCGAACTGGTCGAGGCCGGCGAGCGCCTTGGCGCCCCGCTGGTCCTTGACGGTGATCGTGAACACCGGGTCTCCGGTGCCGAACACGTGTGCCTGCGCCCCCGCGGGGGCGACCGCGAACGGCACGGCAGGCTGGGTCGCGAAAAACGTCTGGTAGCGGCGCTGCAGCGCGGCGATCATGTCCGACGGGCTCACGAGCTGAATGTAACTCCCGGGTCCGGCTGGGCGCAGCGTCGCCAGGCGTGATGACTAGCATTTACCCAAACGTCCTACCGACCGAGGAGATCAGCGTGTCCGCATCCCGTACCCCCGCAATGGCCGACCCCGTCGTCGTCGCCGCGGGGACGACGGCGGCCGACACGGTGTCGGCGGCCGGGCTGCCGATGAGCGGCCCGAAGGCGATCGTGGTCGTGCGCGACGCCGAGGGCCGGCTGCGTGACCTCGACTGGGCGCCCGAGTCCGACGCCACGGTGACCCCGGTGGCCATCGACGAGCCCGACGGCCTCAACGTGCTCCGGCACTCCGCCGCACACGTGCTCGCGCAGGCTGTGCAGGATGTGTTTCCCGAGGCCAAGCTGGGCATCGGCCCGCCGATCGAAAACGGCTTCTACTACGACTTCGACGTGGCCAAGCCGTTTCAGCCCGACGACCTCAGCAAGCTCGAGAAGCGCATGCAGGAGATCATCAAGTCGGGGCAGCGCTTCCGCCGGCGCCGGTTCGCCTCGGTCGAAGAGGCCCGCACCGAGCTCGCCGACGAGCCCTACAAGCTCCAGCTCGTCGATATCAAGGGCACCGGCGAGCTCGACTCCGAGGAGAC
Organism: Asanoa ferruginea; assembly: GCF_003387075.1. Classification (NCBI taxonomy): domain Bacteria; kingdom Bacillati; phylum Actinomycetota; class Actinomycetes; order Micromonosporales; family Micromonosporaceae; genus Asanoa; species Asanoa ferruginea. Next base: position 4,911,333 of record NZ_QUMQ01000001.1, on the reverse strand, counting down.
CGTCGAGGTCGGCGGCGGCGAGCTGACGATCTACGACAACGTCGACGCGGAGAGCGGCAAGACCTGCTGGTCCGACCTGTGCCGTGGCCCACACCTGCCGAGCACCCGGCTGATCGGCGCGTTCAGGCTGATGCGCTCGGCCGCCGCCTACTGGCGCGGTTCCGAGAAGAACCCCCAACTGCAGCGGGTGTACGGGACGGCGTGGCCGACCCGCGACGCGCTCAAGGCATACCTGAAGCTGCTCGAAGAGGCCGCCAAGCGCGACCACCGCAAGCTCGGCGCCGACCTGGACCTCTTCTCGTTCCCGGACGAGATCGGCTCGGGGCTCGTGGTGTTCCACCCCAAGGGTGGGATCATCCGCCGCGAGATGGAGAACTACTCGCGGCAGCAGCACGAGATCTCCGGCTACGAGTTCGTCAACACCCCGCACATCACCAAGGGGCAGCTCTTCGAGACCTCGGGCCACCTGCCCTACTACAAGGACACGATGTTCCCGCCGATGCAGCTCGAAGGCGCGGAATACTTCCTCAAGCCGATGAACTGCCCGATGCACAACCTGATCTACAAGGCCCGCGGTCGGTCCTACCGGGAGCTGCCGCTGCGGATGTTCGAGTTCGGCTCGGTCTACCGCTACGAGAAGTCGGGCGTCGTGCACGGCCTGACCCGGGTGCGCGGGCTCACGATGGACGACGCGCACATCTACACCACCAAGGAGCAGATGCCGGGCGAGCTGCGGTTCCTGCTCAAGTTCGTGCTCGACCTGCTGCGCGACTACGGCCTCGAAGACTTCTATCTCGAGCTGTCGACCAAGGACGACTCGCCCAAGTTCATCGGTGACGACGCCGACTGGGCGGAGGCGACCGCCGAGCTCGAGTCCGCGGCCCGCGAGTCCGGCCTGGAACTGGTGCCCGACCCGGGCGGCGCGGCGTTCTACGGCCCGAAGATCTCGGTGCAGGCCCGCGACGCGATCGGCCGCACCTGGCAGATGTCGACCATCCAGGTCGACTTCAACCAGCCCAAGCGGTTCGGCCTGGAATACCAGGCGGCCGACGGCACCCGGCAGCAACCGGTCATGATCCACCGTGCGCTGTTCGGCTCGATCGAGCGCTTCTTCGGCATCCTGACCGAGCACTACGCGGGCGCGTTCCCGGCCTGGCTGGCGCCGGTGCAGGTGATCGGCATCCCGATCCGCGACGACCACGGCGCCTACCTGCAGTCGTTCGTCGACGCGCTCAAGGCCGAGGGGATCCGGGCCGAGGTCGACGGCTCCGACGACCGGATGCAGAAGAAGATCCGCACCGCGCAGCAGCAGAAGATCCCGTTCATGGCGATCGCGGGCGACGACGACGTGTCCGGTTCGACCGTCTCGTTCCGCTACCGCGACGGCTCGCAGCGCAACGGCGTGCCGCTGGCCGAGGCCGTCGCGCATGTGGTCGAGGTGGTCCGGTCGCGCACCAACGTCTCACCCTCGGCGGCCTGACCTCACATTCCGGGGAGCTACGTCGTCGGTTGAAGCGAAACGACGCTCTCCGGAAGGAACATCTGTGTTCGCCGCTTACGTCACGCTCACCATCCTGGCCTCGGCATTCACCGCCATCGCCGCCTTCACCTACCTGACCGGCCACGACTATCCCAAGGCCCAGTTGGACATGAAGCGGCTGCCGCACTCGTGGATGCCGAGGCTGGGCACGGTGCTGGCGGCGGGCTCCGTGGGCCTGCTGGTCGGGTTCGCGGTGCCGTTGGTGTGCACCCTGGCCAGCGCCGGCCTCGTGCTCTACTTCGTCGGCGCGCTCATCGCCCACCTGCGGGTCGGCTCCCGCAACCTGGTCGGGTGGGCCGTGTTCTTCGTGACCGTGGTCGCCGAGTTGGTGGTGAGCCTGAGCTACCACGGCGTCTGGTGAGCTGTCTAGGATCAGTTGATGACCTTGGGTAATCCGGGCGAGCCCGACGGGCTCGACCGGCTCTGGACGCCGCACCGGATGGCCTACATCAAGGGCGGCGCCGCGCGTGAAGGCTGCCCGTTCGACCAGGCGCCGCACCTGCCCGCCGACGAGAGCCTGGTGGTCGCCCGCGGCGAGGTGGTCTACGCCGTGCTCAACCTCTACCCCTACAACCCGGGTCACCTGCTCATCTGCCCCTACCGGCACGTCGCCGACTACACCGACCTCACCGACGAGGAGGTCGTCGAGGTGGCGGCGTTCACCCAGGAGGCGATGCGCACGGTCCGCCGGGTCAGCGGCGCGCACGGCTTCAACATCGGGCTCAACCAGGGCCACGTCGCCGGGGCCGGGATCGCCGAGCACCTGCACCAGCACGTGGTCCCCCGGTTCGGTGGCGACGGCAACTTCATGCCGATCGTCGGGCAGACCAAGGTGCTGCCGCAGTTGCTCACCGACACCCGCGACCTGCTGTCGGCGGCGTGGGCGGGGTCCTGAAGGCGAGCCTTCCTCTCGTACTCTCTCGCCATGAGGCGAACGAGGGCGGCGGTTGTGCTGGTCACGGCGGGTGTGTTGGCCGCCGGGTGCGGCGCTGAGGAACCGGAGCCGAGGTGGCGGTCCAGCGCGCCGGCCGCGGCGCCCTCGTCGGTGCCCACCGCGGCACCGCCGGCTGAGCCGGCGACCCTGACCCTGGCGTTCGCGGGCGACGTGCACTTCACCGGCCGCACGCTGGGGCTGCTGGACAAACCGGACACCGCGTTCGGGTCGATCGCCAAGACGCTCGGCGACGCCGACCTCACGATCGTCAACCTGGAGACCGCGGTGACCGGCCGGGGCACGCCCGAGCCGAAGCGCTTCCACTTCCGGGCGCCGAAGACCGCGTTCGCCGCGTTGCGGGCGGCCGGCGTCGACGCGGCCTCGGTGGCCAACAACCACGCGCTCGACTACGGCCAGGTGGGCCTGCTGGACACGCTGGCCGCCGCCGACGCGGCCGACTATCCGGTCTTCGGCGCCGGCCGCACCGCCGACGACGCCTACGCGCCGTGGCTCACCGAGGTCAAGGGCGTGAAGATCGCGGTGCTCGGGATGTCACAGGTCGCCGAGTTGTCGGCGCAGTGGAAGCCGACCGACACCCGCCCCGGCATCGCGATGGCGTTCGACCCGGCCCGCGCCTCGGCCGCGGTGAAGGCCGCCCGCGCCAAGGCCGACCTGGTCATCGTGTTCATGCACTGGGGCATCGAGGGCAGTTCGTGCCCGAGCGCCCAGATGAAGACGTTCGCGAAGCGGATGGCGCGCGACGGCGCCGACATCGTGCTCGGCACCCACGCGCACACCCTGCTCACCGACGGCTGGGAAGGCGACACCTACGTGCATTTCGGGCTGGGCAACTTCCTCTGGTACGGCGACTCGCACAGCACCGACTCCGGCGTGCTGAAGCTGACCGTGCGCGACCGGCAGGTGGTCAAGAACCAGTTCCTGCCGGCCACCGTCTCCGGCACCGGGCAGCCGGTGCTGGTCTCCGGCACCGCGAAGAAGCGCATCGAGAGCAAGCTCAAGGCCGCCAAGGGCTGCACCGGGTTGGCCGCCGCGCCCGCACCCTAGCGGTCGAGGTAGTAGACCTCCTCGCGGACGATCGCGCCGTCGTGCACGGAGTAGAGCGAGAACTTCGTGGTGGTCCGCCGGCGCCCGGTGGGCCGGTGGGTCTCGTCGAACGCGAACCGCACCCCGAAACGCCGGCCGCCCGGCTCGACGAACGGCCCGTCGGCGGTGACCCCGTGGATCTGGAGGTCGGCGGTGAGCTGCTCGCTGTGCGCCATGATCTCGTCGAGCCCGGTGCGCTCGGCGGCATCCTCCAGCGGTGCCACCCGCACCAGGTCGGGCGCGGTGAGGCGCAGGGCACGGTCCATCCGCCCGTCCCGGAACGCCTGCACGTAGCGGTCGGCGACCTCGCGCCCCGGCAGCGGCCGGAAGTCGTCGACGTGATCGTCGGCCCACCGCCGGAAGCCGCGCGCCGGCCGCCCGAGGATTTCCTCGACCGTGTCGGTGACCGGTTCGGGCTGGTCGACCAGCGACGCCCAGTAGCCGAGGGCGTGGTCGACGAACGCCGGTTCGCCCCACGTCAGCATCTGCGCGCGGGCCTCCTCGGGCGGCTGCTCGGCGAACGGCACCGACCGGCCGACCGCCGCGCCGATCGCGGCGAGCTGGTCGGCCTGGCTGATCGCCGCCGGGCCGGTGAGCACATAGGAGCGGCCGTCGTGGTCGCCGGTCAGGGCCGCCGCGGCCACCTCGGCGATGTCGGCCTCGTGGATCAGCGACCGGCGCGCCAGCGGATAGGGGATGCGCACCGTAGCGCCGCCGCGGATGGCGGCCGCCCAGGCGAGCGTGTTGGTGGCGAACCCGCTGGCCCGTAGGAAGGTGTGGCCGAGACCGGCGTCGACGATCGCCTGCTCCACCTCGCCCCAGACACCGGCCGCGCGCCGGTCGTCGTCGGTGACGTGCAGCGCGGAGACGTGCACGACGCTGCGGACCCCGGCGTCGACCAGCGCCTTGACGACACCCTCGATCCCGTCGGCGCGCAGGAACGGCCAGAGCAGGAAGACCCGGTCGACGCCGGCCAGCGCGGGCCCCAGGCTGGCAGGGTCGGTGAGGTCGCCGGGAACGACGTCGGTGCCCGGTGGCAGCAAAGCGGCCCCACGCCGGGCCAGGACCCGGTGGTCGGCGCCCGCGGCGCGGAGAAGTTCGACGAGGTGGCGACCGATGTTTCCGGTGCCGCCGGTGACGAGGATGGTGTTGGTCATGCGTCCACCCTGAAACCTCAACAAATGTTCAGGTCAAGCTAGGCTGGCCGGGTGCCACCAGCTCAGGAGCTCACGATCGGCGACCTGTCCACGCGCAGCGGCGTTCCCCAGTCGGCGCTGCGCTTCTACGAGCGCCAGGGCCTGATCTCCAGCCGGCGCACGACCGGCAACCAGCGCCGCTACGACCGCACGACGCTGCGCCGGATCGCGTTCATCCGGGCCTCGCAGCGCGTCGGCATCCCGCTGGCCCAGGTGGGCGAGGTGCTCGGCTTCCTGCCCGAGGGGCAGCCACCGACGAAAGAGTTCTGGGTGCGGGCGTCGGAGTGCTGGCAGGAGGCGCTCGACGACCGCATCACCCAGCTACAGCGGATGCGCGACCGCTTCACCAGCTGCATCGGCTGCGGCTGCCTGTCGTTCGAGGAATGCGCCCTGGTCAACCCCGACGACACGCTCGGCGACCGCGGCCCGGGCGCCCACCTGCTCGACGCCCGGGGCCCACGAACCAACTAGGCCGCGGCGTACGCGTTGATCTCGTTGGTGATCCGGGTCTTCTCCCCCGCCGGCAGGAACGAGGCGTCGACCGCGGCGATTGCCAGCCGGGCCACGCCGGCCTCGTCGAGGTCGAGCAGGTCGGCGGCGACCGCGTACTCCTGGTTGAGGTCGGTGCCGAACATCGGCGGGTCGTCGGAGTTGATCGTGACCGGCACGCCGGCGGCGACCAGCACCGGCAGCGGGTGCTCGGCCAGCGACGGCACGGCCCGGGTGCGCACGTTGGAGGTCGGGCAGACCTCCAGCGGGATGCCCTCGGCGGCCAGGTAGGCCATCAGCGAAGGGTCCTGCGCCGCGGAGATGCCGTGGCCGATGCGTTCGGCGCCGAGCTCGCGGATCGCGTCCCAGATGGTCTGCGGGCCCGTCGTCTCGCCGGCGTGCGGCACCAGGCGCAGGCCGGCCGCGCGGGCCTTCTCGAAGTAGGGCTTGAACTGGGGGCGCGGCACGCCCACCTCGGGCCCGCCCAGGCCGAACGAGACCAGGCCGTCGGGGCGCTCGTCGAGGGCGATCCGCAGGGTCTCCTCCGCCGCGGCCAGGCCGGCCTCGCCCGGGATGTCGAAGCACCAGCGCAGCACGATGCCGAGTTCCTTCTCGGCGGCCAGCCGGGCGTCTTCGATGGCCGCGCAGAACTCCGGCGCCGGCATGCCGCGGCGCACCGACGAGTAGGGCGTGACGGTCAGCTCGGCGTAGCGGACCTGCTGGCGGGCCAGTTCGCGGGCCACCTCGTAGGTCAGGATCCGGACGTCTTCCGGGTCGCGGATCAGGTCGACCACCGACAGGTAGATCTCGATGAAGTGCCCGAAGTCGCGGAACTCGAAGTAGGACGCCAGCGCCTCGATGTCGGTCGGGACCGGGGTGCTGCCGGCGTGCCGGGCGGCCAGCTCGGCCACGATCCGGGGTGAGGCCGAGCCCACGTGGTGCACGTGCAGCTCCACCTTGGGCAGGCCGGCGATGAAGTCGATCAACTGAACACTCCTATGTGAGCGCGCCGGTCTGCGCGACAACAAAGATCCGGCGGAAGGGGAAGAAAGCGCGGTCGTGGCGGATCGGGTAGGCGTCCGCCAGTCGCTCGCCCAGCTCGGCCCGGTAGCCGGCCCAGCCGGCGTCGTCGGTGCCGAACGCGGCCCGGATCGGCCGCAGCGCCGTGCCCTCGAGCCAGGCGAGGACGGGGTGGTCGGCGGTGTTGCCGGGGAGCAGGTGCACGTAGCTAGTTTCCCAGGCGTCGACGGCGCAGCCAGCGGCGGTCAGCGCGGTCGCGTATTCGTCGGCCGCGGGCACCGCCATCCGCCGGGCGACCCCGGCCAGGGTCTCCTTCCAGCGCGGTGCCGCGGCGAGCTCGTAGACGGCGTCGTGCGCCGGCGAGGAGAAGTTGCCGGGCACCTGGAAGGCGAGCCAGGCCCCGGCGGTCAGGGCGCCCACCCAGCGGGCCAGCAGGGCCTCGTGGCCGGGCACCCATTGCAGCGCTGCGTTGGAGACGATCACGTCGACGCCCGGCGACGGCACGAAGTCGCGCAGGTCGCCGAGGGCGAAGTCGACCGGTGCGCCGAGCGCGCGGGCCGACTCGATCATCTCGGCCGACGAGTCGATGCCGCGGACCAGGGCGTCGGGCCAGCGGTGTGCCAGGGTGGCGGTCAGCGTGCCGGGGCCGCAGCCCAGGTCGACGACCTGACGGGGGCGTTCGGCGGGGATCCGGGCGACGAGTTCGAAGAACGGCCGGGACCGCTCGTCACCGAAGCGGCCATAGACAGCGGGGTCCCACATGTTGCCCTCCAAACCGTACGTACGTCTTGTTAAGACTAGGGCCGAGCCGGTACCGCCGGCAAGGCCCTTTAAACGTTCCAGATAGGGTGCCTCCGTGGAGTACCGCCAGTTTGGCCGCATCGGCCGTGACGCGTCAGTCGTGGGCCTGGGTGCCTGGCAGCTCGGAGCCGACTGGGGCGAGGTGAGCACCGACGACGCGCTCGCGACCCTGGACGCGGCCGTCGACGCCGGCGCCACCTTCATCGACACCGCCGACGTCTACGGCGACGGCCGCAGCGAGCAGGTGATCGGCCAGTTCCTGCGCCGGCGACCCGAGCCGATCATGGTCGCCACCAAGATGGGCCGGCGGGTGCCGCAGGAGCACGCCAACTACACCGCCGCCAACTTCAAGGCCTGGACCGACCGCTCCCGGGCCAACCTGGGCGTCGACCGGCTCGACCTGGTGCAGTTGCACTGCCCGCCGACCGCCGTGTTCCAGGACGACCAGATCTTCGACGCGCTCGACGGGCTGGTCGACAACGGCGCCATCGCGGCCTACGGGGTCAGCGTGGAGACCGTCGAGCAGGCGCTGATCGCGATCGCCCGGCCGCACGTGGCCAGTGTCCAGATCATCCTCAACGCGTTCCGGCTCAAGCCGCTCGACCAGGTGCTGCCCGCGGCCCAGGCGGCCGGCGTCGGCATCATCGCCCGGGTGCCGCTGGCCAGCGGGCTGCTCTCCGGCCGCTACGACGCGCACACCACGTTCGGCGCCGACGATCACCGCAACTACAACCGGCACGGCGAGGCCTTCGACGTCGGCGAGACGTTCTCCGGCGTCGACTTCGAGACCGGGCTCCGGGCGGTCGAGCGGCTGCGGGCCTTCGTGCCGGCGGGCCAGACCATGGCGCAGTTCGCGCTCCGCTGGGTGATCGACCAGCCCGGCGTCACCGTGGTGATCCCCGGTGCCCGCGGCCCCGAGCAGGCCCGCGGCAACCTGGCCGCCGCCGAGTTGCCGGCGCTGCCGCCGGCCGCCCTGGCCGGCGTGCGGGAGACCTACGACGAGCTCATCCGGCCGGCGGTCCACGACCGGTGGTGACCGCGTGAAGGGCTGGTTCCGGCTGACGCTCGGCCTGCTGGCCGTCGTTGTCGGTTTGGTGTGGACCTTGCAGGGGCTGGGCACCCTGCGGGGCAGCGTGATGTCGGGCGACGACGCCTGGACGATCATCGGCCCGATCGTGGTCGTCATCGGCCTGGTGCTGTTGACGCTCGGACTGCGGGCCCGCAACCGGGGCAAGCGCACATAGACAGCGTCGAGCCCCGCATACAGGGCAGGATGCGGGGCTCTACACCGACCCGTGCGACCGGGTCACTCATTGGCCGGACGCGCCGGCCACAACGTTTTTGGTTATTGAAAATTCAATCGTGAAACGAACGTCAGATGGGGCGGACCTGCTCAGCCTGCGGGCCCTTCTGGCCCTGAGCGATCTCGAACTCCACCCGCTGGTTCTCCTCCAGCGTGCGGTAGCCGCTGGTCTGGATGGCCGAGAAGTGGACGAACACGTCAGCACCCCCGCCGTCAACGGTGATGAAGCCGAAGCCCTTGTCTGCGTTGAACCACTTCACGGTTCCCTGCGCCATGTGTATCTCCTTGTCGAAACTGGCGGCCGAACGCCGTGCGGCCGGTTGGCCGTTTTCGAGCAGCGGCGCCTGAGTCGGCCTCCATCGAGCGAAGGAGGTCTCTCTCAACCCCTCTGTCTCACAACAGCGGGGACCAGCAAACCACGTACCGAAAAACTCCGCATAGCCTACCCGACGAATTTCTCCGACATGTGATCTGCGGCGTCAGAGTTCGATACCGGAATGGCCACGGCGGGGTCTTGCGCATCGACGTGTCGCCGCTCCAAAGCGAGCGCCACGAGCGCTCCCAGCGCGCACAACACGGCCGTGGCCAGGAAGATCTCGCGGTACTCCTGGCGCAGCGCCGCGCTGACCGCGGCACGGTAGGCGGCGAGCTGCGACTGCGCCGTCGCAGCGTCCACACCGAACCCGAGCGGCAGCACGAGGTCGCGGGTGAGCTCCTGGAAACGGTGCAGCCCCCACCCGGTCAACGCCGCCACACCGATCAGCATGCCGACCGTGCGGGCGACCACCGCGGCGGCGGAGGCGATTCCATGTTGCGCACTGGGCACGGCTCGCAACACCGCTGACGAAAGAGGCGCGATGACTAATCCCAGGCCCAGTCCGGCAAGCGCGAGGTCGGTGTCCATTCGCGGCAACGGGCCGAACCGGGCCGCCGCGAGGTCGGCCGGCCAGTTCGCGATCAGCAGGTAGGCGCCGGCGGCGATGGCGAGACCGGCGACGGTCACCGGACGCTCGCCGAGCCGCCGGGTCAGCAGCCCGCCGAGCACGGCGCCGACCGGCAGCGCGATCAGGAAGCGGGTGAGCACCAGCGCGCCGTCGAGGCCGTCGCGCCCGAGCACGGTCTGCGCGAGCAGCTGCACGTCGACCAGCGTGACCATCAGCGCGGCACCGGCGAACACATTGGCCAACAGCGCGGCGCCGAACGGCCGCAGCCGGGCGCCGGTGGGGTCGAGCAGCCGGGTGCGGGCCTTGGCCTCCCACGCGACGAAGGCGAGCGCGACGGCGACCGCGGCGCCGAGCACCGGAAGGCCCCAGCTCGGCAGCACCGCACGGGCCGGGTCGGGGTTGTAGAGGGCGACCACCAGCAGCCCGAGGGCGAGCGCGAGGAGCAGGCCGCCGACCACGTCGACGGGTTGGCGCTCGCGGCGCTCGTCGGCCCGGCTGGGCAGGCCGAGGTGCACCACCAGGGCGACGACGGCAGCCAGCGGCAGGTTGATCCAGAAGACCCCACGCCAGCCGGCCAGCGCCGCGATGCCGGCGCCGTAGAGCGGGCCCAGCACGCTGCCCAGCTCCTGCGCGGCGCCGACCAGACCGAGGGCCAGCGGGCGCTGCCGGGCGACCAGGTCGGCGGCCAGGGCCATGGTGACCGGCAGCAGCGCGCCGCCGGCCAGCCCCTGCACCGCCCGGCCGGCGGCCAGCGTGGTCAGGCCGGGCGCGAGCGCGGCGACCAGCGAGCCGGCCGCGAAGCCGGCCAGGCAGACCTGGATCACCAGCCGGCGGCCGTAGCGGTCGGAGAGCCGGCCGAGCAGCGGCATGCCGGCCACGTAGCCGAGCAGATAGCAGGTCACCACCGGGGTGATCCGCTCGAGCCGGTTCACCGGCACGGCCAGGTCCTTCATGATCTCCACGAGGATCGTGACGACCACGTACGCGTCGAGCGCGGCCAGCAGCACCGCCACCCCGCCGGCGGTGAGCGCCAGGCGGCTAGACCTTGGGGACGTCGACATTGACCGGCTTGTCGAAGTCGGTGAACTTGATCGTGACGGTGCCCTTGGCGTCGCCCGGCACCGCGAAGCGGAGCTGGTGCACCAGCGGGGTGTCGACACCGATCCAGGCCGTGCCGGTCACGTCGCCGGTGACGCCGGGGACCAGGCCCGACATCGCGGCGCCGTTGAAGGTCGCGTCGACGACGTAGCAGTCGGTGCCGTCGAGATTCTCCTTGCGCTTCGTGGTGCCCTTGGCCGACGCGAGCACGGCGCCGATGCCCTTGGCCGGGTCGAGGATCGCGGTCGGGTCGTAGACGGCCGCCGCCTGGGCCAGCGGCACCTTCTGCCAGCCGGCGGTGATCCCCCGGACGTAGAGGTAGTCGTCCTTGGCCACGAAGTCGAGCTCGATGGGCAGGCCGACCTGCTCGAGCGATGCCTTGCCCTGCGCGGTGCCGTTGCTGTCGATCGCGCCGTTGGCCGACTTGATCGGCAGCGCGCCGGTGTCCCCCTCGGTCGTGATGTCGAAAGCGGCCGAGGTGACCTGGCGCATCTGCGCGGCCGCGGCCGGCAACAGGGTCGACGCCGCGGGCAGGTTGGGGTCAACCGCGGGCGCGTCGGTGTCGTCGCCGCTGCCGCAGGCACTGACCGAGGTCAGCGCCGCCAACAGGACGGCGATGATGAATGTATGGGGACGGCGCATACCGGGATGCTACTCACCCCGGCGCCAGTGACCCGGTTAGTCGTGCGGCCAGTGGCCGGTGAACTTTCGGACGCCCGTCGCGCCGGCGCGGTCGATCGAGGCGCGGATGACCGCCACGATGGCGCCCTGCATGGCGGCCGCGAGCAGGACCTCGCCCCAGCCGCGGTCTTCGTCGATCGGGTGCGGTGCCACGTTGTGCCGGGTCATCGCCCAGACCCGCTGGAACACCATTCCGGACAGCGTGCCGGCCGCGAGCCCGAGCACGATCCCGATCGGCTTGTAGTTGGACTTGCTGATTCGCCTGGCCATTCGGTTCCCCCCGTTGAACCCCTGGCCCGCCGCTGGCTCAGCGGCGGCGCCTACGCATCACCAGCAGGATGATCGCGACGGCACTGGCCGCGACGCCGATCATCGTGGCCACCGGCACCGGGTTGGCGCGCAGCGTGGCCGGGCCGCCGGGCCGGCCGCCGTTGCCGCTTTCCCGCATCCGGGACGCGGTCGTGGTGGCCTTCGCCTTGAACCGGTCCCGCGCCTGGGTGGCCGAGCTCTTCATCCGCGCCTTCACGTCGGCCTTGGCCGCCAGCAGCTGGACCGTCTCCCCCAGCTCGGCCCGGGTGCGCCGGATCTCCGCCCGGAGCACCGCCGGGTCGGACGGCGGGTTGCCGTTGCTGCCGTGGCCATTGCCTGATGCCGTCATCGCCCCGCACCCCCTGAGCTGGCCCCGTGGCCATTCTTGTGCCCATTGTTGCGGAAGCCGTCCTTGACGGTCTGCATGTCGGCCTTGAGGCCTTCGGTGACGTCGGAGGGGACCGGCGGCGTCGCGCGCTTGACCTCGAAGCGGCCGACCAGGGCGAACAGGCCGGCGAGGATCATCAGGAAGGCGCCGACGATCAGCGCCGACAGCCACAGCGGCAGCGCGATGTCGATGGCGATGACGGCGGTCGCGATCAGCACCGAGATGCCGAAGAAGGCCAGGCCGCCAGCGCCGCCGAAGAGCCCGATGCCGATGCCGGCATGCTTGGCCTTGTGCGTCAGCTCGGCCTTGGCCAGCGCGAGCTCGTCGCGGACCAACCGGGAAACCTGCTCGGTCGCGCGCTGCACCAGCTCCGCCGTCGTCGGGTCGGCATCGGCACGCGGTGGTGCGGCGGCGTTGCGGGCGTCAACCATTCGGGGCCTCCTCTCACGCTGGCGGATACCTCCTGGAACGGACATACCGCCATGATCAGTGTGTCAGACCTTGCGGTACTTCGACTGCAGGAAGCAGAACAGCGCAAAAGCGGCGATACCGAGAGCTACCAGGGTTAGCAGGACAGCGCCGTACGCCTGGCCGCGAAGCGTCTCCAATGCGGCGTCCAACCCGCGCGCCTTGGCCGGGTCGTAAGTGGCACCGGCGACCACGAAGAGCACCCCGGCGATGCCGTACGCGATGCCCTTGGCGCTGTAGCCCGCCGCACCGAGCCGCATCGCGACCTTCCGGGTGTGCGGCGGCATCGGCTTCAGGTGCTTGGCGAACGCCTTCTTCAGCCCGTAGATGACCAGCCCGATGCCAAGACCAGCGAGCGCCAGGCCAGCGATGATCACCACGGCCCGCCCACCACCACTGGTCAGCAGGTCCTGCGTCTTCTTCTGCTGGGTGTCGGCGGCCGACTGCGGCACGCCCTTGAAGACCTTCCAGGCGGTCCAGGCGAAATAGGCGTAGACCACGGTGCGGAACGCCGACGCGATGCGCTCGAAGACCCGGGACTTGCCCTGCTCGGACCGGTGCCCGATGAGCGCCTCGGAGAGCTGCCAGATCGCCATGGCCAGCAGGCCGACGGCGATCGCGACCACCAGGAACTTGCCCAGCGGCTGCTGCGCGATCGTCATCAGCGCGCCCGACTGGTCACCCTCGGCGGCCGGCTTGTCGAACGCGATCTGCAACGCCAACCAGGCGAACAGCAGATGGACGATCCCGTAGCCGATGAAGCCGGCTCGGGTGAGCGCCTCGAGGGCCGAACTGTTGGCGGCCCTCGAGGCGGTGGACTCGGCACGGCTGGCTGCTGACATGCCGGTCAATGTGACCGGCACGCCACTTTTCCAAACCCCTACCGGGAGATCTGCACCGACACCTGGTCGTCGGTGATCGACGAGAGCGAGACCTGAAGGCCCCCCACGTCGACCGCCTGGCCGCCGGTGGTCAACGAGATCTGCTCACCGGCCACCTCGAGCGTGACGGTGTTGGCGTCGGCCTGCACGAACTTGGCGTCGACGCCGAGGATGCTGGCGTTTCCCTGGACACCCCGGTCGAAGGTGACGGTGCACTGGTCGAGGCCGCAGTTGGTGGAGGCTCCTTCGGAGCTGCAACCGGCGAGAAGGGCGCCGCCGAGGGCGAGCGCCGCGAGAAGGCTCACGGTCGTTCGTCGCGTATTCACCCGGCCAAGGGTACGGAACGCCGTCCACCCCGGACTATTCGAGCAATTCCGCCGCACCGGCACGCAATGCCGCCAACTCGCGGTCGGCCCAACCCTCGCGGATGGAGTCGATCCCGCGGAACATCGGTTTCTCGACCAGGTGGTAGTGCAGGTTGGCGATCAGCCCGAGCACCTTGAACCACGGCAGCGCGGCGAGGTCGGCGCCGCCGAACGGCCGCACCTCGCGATAGCCCGCGAGGAAGGCGGGCCACGTGGGCGTGCTCGCGACGCCGCTCAGGTCGGCCGCCCGCCAGCCCGCGCCGGCCAGGTCGAGGTCGTAGAGCACCAGCCGGTCGCCGTCGACGTGCACGTTGTCGAGCGACACGTCGCCGTGGCAGATCCCCCGGTCGAGGCCGGGACCGCCGACCCGCTCCGGAAGGACGGCACCGAGTCGCGCCAGCAACTCGCGGTCGGCCGGCCCGACGGCCGCGCGCACCCGGTCCAGCGTCGGGCCGAGCAGTTCACCGAGGTCGGTGCCGCGGGGAGCCGGCGGGGCACCGACGTCGGCGACCGCGTGGAACGCCGCGACGGCGCGCCCGAACTGGCCGGCCAGCCGGTCGGTGGCCGGTGCCGGCGGCGGCGTGCCGGGTGCCCACTCCCAGAGCGCGTAGGCCCGCGCACCCTCGGCCGCGTCGAGCGTGCCGGCCGGACGCCCGTCGCGCAGCGGCACCGCCTGCGGGACGCGGTCGCCGAGGTGTGCCGCGAGCGCCACCTCCCAGACCACCGCGGCCAGCGGTCGGCCGTGCCGGTAGAGCTTGAGCACCAGCGGGCCGCGCCCGGTGTCGACCCGGTAGACGTCGTTGTTCAGCGACCGGAGCAGCACTGCGCCGGCGGCCGGCAGCCCGTAGGCGCCGGTGACCAACGCCGCGATGTCGTCGGCGGCGAGCAGTGATCGCAACGGGCGGCCCACGGGGTAGAACTGTAGGGGTGGAATCCGTGGTGAACGACAACCCCGACAAACACCGTTTCGAGCTCACCGTCGACGGTGCGCTGGCCGGCTTCTCCGCCTACCGCCTGCGCGAGGGCGGCATCGTGTTCACGCACACCGAGATCGACCCCAATTTCGAGGGCAAGGGCCTGGGCAGCCGCCTGGCCCGCGCGGTCCTCGACGAGTCGCGCGACCGTGGCCTGCGGGTCTACGCGCAGTGCCCGTTCATCGCGGGATTCATCGACAAGCACCCGGAATATCAGGACCTGCTGGCGACCAGCTGACCATGCGGGCGATCCGGGCCGCACGGCTCTTCGACGGCGTCACCACTACCGACAATCCCATCGTGTACGTCGAGGGCGGCACCGTGGTCAGCGTGGCGCACGGCGGCCCGGCGCCGGCCGACGCGCTCGATCTCGGCGCGGTGACGTTGCTGCCGGGGCTGGTCGACGCGCACACCCACCTGGTGTTCGACGCCGGCGCCGACCCGGTCGCCCGGTTGCACGCGGTCGACGACGACGAGTTGCTCCGCGGCGCGAAGGTGGCGGCCACCCGGGCGCTGCACGCCGGCATCACGACCGTGCGCGACCTGGGCGACCGCGGCTACGTGGCGCTGCGGCTGCGGGCGCAGTTCGCGGCGGCGCCGCACACCGGCCCGCACGTGCTGGCCGCCGGACCGCCGCTGACCAGTCCGCGCGGGCACTGCTGGTGGCTCGGCGGCGAGGTCTCCGGCGTCGCCGGCATCCGGGCGGCGGTGGCCGAGCACGCCGCCCGCGGCGTCGACGTGATCAAGGTGCTGGCCACCGGCGGCGAGATCACCCCAGGCACCAAGCCCTACCTGCTCCAGTTCAGCCCGGAAGAACTCGCCGCGGCGGCCGACGAGGCGCACCGGCACGGTCTGCCGGCCGCCGCGCACGCGCACAGCGCGCCGGCCATCGCGGCCGCCGTCGACGCCGGTTTCGACACCGTCGAGCACGGCTCGTTCCTGACCGCCGACGGCGCCGCCGCTGATCCGGCCGTGATCGGGAAGCTGGCCGCGAGCGACACGGTCGTCTCGGCGACGCTGGGCTACCTGCCGGGCCAGCCGGTCAACCCGCGCACCGCGGCGCTGTCGGCCACGCTGACCGCGATCTTCCAGCAGCAGCGCCGGGCCGGCGTCCGCATGATCGTCACCAGCGACGCCGGCATCGACGCGTCGAAACCGCACGATGTGCTCGCGTACGCCGCGGAGATGTTCCTGCTCTTCGGCGACGGGCCGGAAGCGGCGCTGCGCGCGGTGACCGCCGACGCGGCCGCCGCGTGCGGTGTCGGCGCGACGAAGGGCCGGGTGGCGGCGGGCTACGACGCCGACCTGCTGGCCGTTGCCGGCGACCCGACCACCGACATCGCCGCGCTACGCGACGTGCGGGCGGTCTTCCGCGCCGGCGTGCGGGTCCGCTAGGCCCGGTTTTCCCAGTCAGGAAACCGGGCCTAAGACGGCGCCGTAGAGCAGCACGTCGACCAGGTCTTCGACCGGCACCGCGCGGGGGCCGCTGCCGCCGCCCACCCGGGTCGGGAAGAGCAGGCCCAGGAAGGCATTCGTCAGCGTGGCCACCGGGAGGCGCAGGCGTTCCTGGTCGGGCTCGATCAGGTCTCTGACCGCCGCGAACGTTGCACTGACCGACCGCTCCGGATCGCCGGGCGCGGGCGCGCGCCGCGGGCCGGTGTGCCCGGTGGCGTGCAGGGACCCGAGCACCGAGCCGATCCGGGCGAAGTGCGCGTCGAGCGCGTCGGCCGCGTCGACCAGGCGCAGGGCGAGCGGCTGGTCGAGGGAGATGGAGTTGAGCTCCTGCACAACGACGGTCGGGTCGAGGGCGGCCGCCACGCAGGCGTCGAGCACGGCCTGCTTGTCGTCGAACACCCGGAAGATCGTCGCCTCACCGATGCCGGCGGCGCGGGCGATCTGCGCGGTGGTCACCGCGGCGCCGTGCTCGGCGACCAGCGGCAACGCGGCCCGGACGACGGCCTCGCGGCGCTGCTCCGGGCTCATCCCCGGCGCGCGGCGCCGGGCCTCGGTTTCGGTCATGCCACGACCATAACGGAGTGAGCACTCACTCCGCTAGAGAGCAGGGAGGTCCGAGCCCGCGAGCACCTCGGCGACGGCCAACCCGCTCGACCGGGTCGCGCCGTGCGTGGCGATGTGGGTGGCGCCGACGACCGCGGCCGGCACGCCGAGTTCGACCACCACCGCGTCCGGGCGCGACCGCAGCACGGCGTGCACCAGCGTCGCCATCCAGGCGTGCCGGTGCAGGTCACGCACGACCAGCACCAGCGGGCGGCCGGCGGCCGCGGCGACCACGGCGGCCGGCTCGGCGGCGTCGTCGCCGGTCAGTCGCACCGCGGTGGTGCCGGGCAGCAGGGCGGCCACCGGTGCGGCGACCCCCCAGGGCGTGTCGGTGCCGACCGCGATGTTGGCCGGCGGCGACAGCTCGACCACGTGCGGCGGCCCGGCGAGCGGCAGGGCCGGCGCCGTCCCGACGACCTTGACCGCGCGCCGGGCCGCGGCCAGACCCACCGGCGAGCCGCCGGTGCCATACCAGGGGCCCGGAGCCGAACCGGCCCGCGCCGTCGCGGCCCAGGCGGCCAGGTGCTGGACCCGCTTCGCGGCCTCGGTCAGCCGCTCCTCGGCCAACTCGCCGGAGAGCACCGCGCGGGCGATCGCCGTGCGCAGCCGGTCGGCCGTGCCCTCGTCGGCGTGCTCGCCGCCGATGCAGATCGCGTCGGCGCCGGCCGCGAGGGCGGACACCACCGCGCCCTCGAAGCCGAACCGGTTGACGACCGCGCGCATCTCCATCGCGTCGGTGATCACCGCGCCCTGGAAGCCGAGCTCGTCACGCAACAGTCCAGTGAGGACGGATCGGCTCAGGGTGGCCGGCAGGTCCGGGTCGACGGCCGGCACCAGCAGGTGCCCGGTCATCACGGCCTGGACGCCGGCCTCGATCGCGGCGCGGAACGGGAGCAACTCGACCGCGTCGAGGCCGGCCCGGTCGCGCGGGATGTGCGGCAGGTCGTGGTGCGAGTCGACGGCGGTGTCGCCGTGCCCGGGGAAGTGCTTGGCGCAGGCGGCCACGCCGGCGGCCTGGAGACCGGTCACCCACGCCCCGGTGTGCCGGGCGACGAGGGCCGGGTCGGCGCCGAAGCTGCGTACGCCGATGACCGGGTTGTCGGGGTTGTTGTTGACGTCGGCGTCGGGCGCGTAGTCGAGGTTGACGCCCACCGCGGCCAACTCCCGGCCCAGGTCGCGGGCGACCTCCTCGGTGAGCGCGACGTCGTCGACCGCGCCGAGGGCCAGGTTGCCGGGGCGCGAACTGCCGGCCCGCGATTCGATCCGGGTGACGTCGCCGGCCTCTTCGTCGATCGCGACCAGCACGTCGGCCCGCTCGGCACGCAGCGCCGCGGTCAGCGCGGCGACCTGCTCGGGATCGCGGACGTTGCGGGCGAACAGCGCCACTCCGCCCAGCCCCTCGCCAAGCCAGCGGCGGACCCAGTCCGGCGGCGCGGTGCCCACGAACCCTGGTTGCAGAACGGTCGCGGCCAGCCGCAGCAGTTCGCCGCCAGGCTCGGTCATCTGTGCATCCCCCCGATGTGGCACGGATCCGGTCGCTGTCATGGTCACACCTGACCCCGGAAATAGTCAACAAACCTTCCAGTTGTTGGCGGCGCTACAGTGCCGGCATGCGATGGGCCGCCGACAACGTGAGTTGGTACGACGTACCAGGTGTCCAGATCTTCGGCGCGATCCTCGGGATCGCCGTGCTTCTCTACGCCATCCGCCGGATCTTCAAATAGTTTCGGCCCACCCCGCCCCGGGTAACGCCGCACCGCGATGAAGTCACCCCTCACCTCCCTGCGTCTGCGCCGGGCAGCCCGCACCCTCTTCGGCTGGAAAACCCTGCGCCCCGGTCAGCTCGACGCGATGCGCGCGATCCTGCGCGGCCGCGACGTGCTCGCCGTCATGCCCACCGGTGCCGGCAAGTCGGCGCTCTACCAGGTGCCGGCGACCCAGTTGCCCGGCCCGACCCTCGTGGTGTCCCCGCTGCTCGCCCTGCAACAGGACCAGATCGGCGGGCTCGAACGGCGCGGCTCCGCCGGCCTCAAGGCGGTGCGGATCTCCTCGGCCGAGACGCCCAAGCAGCAGGAGGCCGCCCTCGCGGCCCTGCGCGACGGCCGGGCCGAGTTCCTGTTCATCACCCCCGAGCAGCTCGCCGACCCCGACCGGCTGGCGCAGGTGAAGGCGCTGAAGCCGTCGCTGGTCGCGATCGACGAGGCGCACTGCATCTCCGCGTGGGGGCACGACTTCCGGCCCGACTACCTGGCGCTCGGGCACGTCATCCGGGAGCTGGGCCGGCCGCCGGTGGTGGCGCTGACCGCGACCGCGTCGCCGCCGGTGCGCGACGACATCGTGGCCCGGCTCGGCCTGGCGAAGCCGAAAATCATGGTGACCGGGCTCGACCGCGCCAACCTGTTCCTGGAGGCGGCCAACTGCCCGACGGAGGACTACCGGTGGCGGCGGCTGCTCGCGCTCGTCTCCACCGACGAGGGCCCGGGCATCGTCTACGTGCCGACCCGGCGGGGCGCCGAGGAGCTGGCGGCGCGACTGTCCGCCGCGGGCTACGCCGCCGAGTTCTACCACGGTGGGATGGCCGGCGGGGCGCGCGAGAAACTGCACGTCGCGTTCCTGGCCGACGAGGTGCCGATCATGGTGGCGACCTCGGCCTTCGGGATGGGCATCGACAAGCCCAACATCCGCTGGGTGGCGCACGTCGCGCTGCCCGACTCGCCGGACAGCTACCTACAGGAGATCGGCCGCGCCGGCCGTGACGGGCTGCCCGCCCGCACCCTGCTGCTCTGGCGGGCCGAAGACGAGGGTTTGCAGCGGTTCTTCACCGGCGCCCTGCCCGCGGTGGACGAGCTGCGCGACCTGGCCGCCGTGCTGCGCGCCGAAGGCCCGCTGACCAAGGCGGCGCTGCGCGAGCGCACCGGCCTCGGCGCCCGCAAGCAGGGCCAACTCGTGGCGCTGCTCGAACACGTCGGCGGCGCGGTCACCCGGTCGGGTGGCAAAGTCGCCTGCCCGCGCTACGCACCGTCACCGGCCGACGCCGCCGACCTCGCCGTCGCGGAGGCCGAGCGCCAGCAGAGCCTGTCAAAATCACGGACCGACATGATGCGGGCGTACGCGCAGGCGCGCGGCTGCCGCTCCCAGCCGCTGCTGGCCTATTTCGGCGAGCAGTTGACCCGGGTCTGCGGCCACTGCGACAACTGCTCGGCCGGCCGGGGCGAACCCGACAACGGCGCCGTCGGCCCGTTCCCTGTGCACAGCACGGTGAGCCACGCCGAGTGGGGCGCCGGCATGGTGATGGGCTACGAGGACAACCGGATGACGGTGCTCTTCGACGACGTGGGGTACAAGACCCTGTCGGTTCCGGTCGTCTCCGAACAAGGCCTGCTGACTACGCTGTAGCGATCTGATCGAAGGGTGTTTGACGTGACTGACGTTCCCGTGTCCACCGAGTTGGGCTTCACCGATTCCGAGTGGGGCCTGCTGGTCGGCCTCCCCCAGTCGGTGCTGACCGCCGCGAGCGCGGCCGAGCACGACGGCACCCGCCGCACCCTGGCGGAGAACGCCGCCGGCCTGGAGGCGATCGCCGAGGGCCGCGAGTCGGCGAGCCCGCTGGTCACCGCCGTCGCGGGCGAGCTGGTGGCCCGGGTCGGCGACCCGGAGAGCGGTGAGGAACTCCCGTCGATCTCCCCGGCCGACCCGGTCGCCTACGCCAAGGATGTCCTGGCCCGCGCCGGCGAGGCCGCCGCGTTGCTGGCGGCGAAGTCGGGCGAGGGCGAGGCCGGCGCCTACAAGCACTGGCTGGTCACCATCGCGGAGCAGGTAGTGACGGCCGCACCGAGCGGCGGCATCCTCGGCATCGGCGGCGACGTGGTCACCGACTCGGAGCGCACGTTCCGCGACCAGCTCGCCGCGGTCCTCAACGACTGAAATCCGACCTATGAGGACGGTGCCACAGTCTGATACAAGAGACTGTGGCCCGGGTCTTCATCAGCAGTGCGTCGGGGGCGTTGGCGCCCTATCGCCAGGCCGCGGTCGATGTCTGTCATCGACTCGGCCTGGTGCCGGTGCACATGGAGGAGTTCCCGCCGGACCGCCTGGCACCCCTTGAGGTGTGCCGCGGGCGGGTCGAGACCGCCGACGTCTTCGTCCTGCTGCTGGCGCACCGTTACGGTTCGCGACCGGTCGGCGAGTCCCGCTCCTACACGGAGCTGGAATATTCCTGGGCGTTGGAACGGCCCGCGATGGCGGTGTTGCCGTTCGTCGTCGACTCATCCTTCCCGTGGCCGCCGCCAGACGTCGACCATGGCGCCGACGGAGCGGCCCTCGCGCGCTTCATCGAACGGGTGAAGAAGGCGCACACGGCGAAGCGCCTCGCCGACCTGGCAGCCTTCCGCGAAGACCTCCTGCTCGCGCTGCGGCCCTACGAGCCGCAGCGGCCCGGCCTCACGTCAGGCGGAATCCCGGCCCCGCCGACCCTGCACGCGATGCCGCCCTACGTCGGCAGTGCGCCCTTTACCGGCAGGTCGGCCGATCTCGCCGCCCTCGACGAATGGTCCCGGTCCGACGATCCGGTGCTCGTCGTGGAGGCCATCGGCGGCACCGGCAAGAGCGCGATGACCTGGGAGTGGGCGTCGACCGGCTCAATGGATCAAGCCGGCCGGCTCTGGTGGAGCTTCTACGACGGCTCCGCGTCGATGACCCGGTTCCTCCAGGAGGTGCTCGCCTACGTGAGCCGGCGGCCACGCGGCGAGGTCGCCAAGATGCCCCTGGCCGATCTCGGCGCGGAAGTGTTGTCCGCGTTACGCAGCCGGCCCTACCTGCTGGTGCTCGACGGGTTCGAGCGGTTACTCGGTGCCTACCACCGTCTCGACCCGTCGAAGGTCCGTGACGACGAGGTCGAGTCCACCAAGCGCTCGATGATCGACCCGGCGGCCGAAGAGGTGCTCCGCGAGCTGACCGCCGCCGGGCCCTCGAAGATTCTGATCAGCACGCGGCTGATGCCCGACGCGCTACAGGGGCGATTCGGGGCGATCATGCCGGGTGTGCGGCACCTGCGGCTGCCGGGCTTGACCGACCGCGACACCGTTTCGCTGCTCGACCGGCTGGGCGTGCGGGGCAGCACCGCGGCACTCAACGGCTTCTTCCACCGGCTCGAAAACCATCCGCTGTTGATCGGGATCGTCGCCGGGTTGGTGCGCGACTACCGGCCGGATCCCGGCGGGTTCGAGCGCTGGCTCGCCGACCCTACCGCTGGCGCCGCGCTCGCCCTGCCCGAGCTGGACCTGACCCAACGACGCACCCACATCCTGGCCGCCGCGCTGGCCGACCTGCCACCCCCCAGCCACCGGCTGCTCAGCTGGATCTCGGTGCTGGCCGGCGCGGTCGAGTGGAGCGCGCTCGAAGCGATCAACCCCTTCCGTCCGGCGCCGCCCGCACCGGCGGAGCCGGATCTCGACGCGTTCGGTCCGCCCCCGCTGTCGTTCGGCCCGGATCGGGACCCGGGCCCTTCGGCGGCCGCGGAGATCGCCGTTCGGCAGCGCCGGGAGTGGCTCTCATCGGAGCCGGTCGTCCGCGCGAAGGCCCAGCTCGACCTGGCCTTGCGCGACCTCGAGGAGCGGGGTCTGCTGTGGTGGGACCGCGCCGCCAACTCCTATGACCTGCACCCGATCATCCGTGCCTACGTGCACGACCGGCTGGACGGGTCGGAGCGGGTGCGCGCCAACCTCGCGGTGCGCGACCACTTCGCCGCGCTGCCGCCCGAAGATCCGGAACAGGCAGCCAGCGTCGAAGACCTGCGGCAGACGATAACCATCTTCCGTGCCCTCGTCGGCGCCGGACTCCTCCTTCAGGCAGCCATGCACTGGGCCAGACATCTACAGGATGCGCTTCTCGTCGATCTCGGCGTCTACCCCGCCGTGATCGAGCTGCTCGCGCCACTCGCGCGCGACGAGTCCTTCGCAACTCGTTCGGCGCTGACGATCGCCTATGCGTGGCAGGACCGCTTTCCGGAGGCGATCGACCATGAGGTCGGCATTCTGAGCCGGTTGCTCGAGGCCGACGACGATTTCAACATGCTGAGCAGCCTGAACCGCCTGGCCGAGGTGGTTGGCGCCGGCGGGTCGCTCCTCGCCGAGTCCAGGCTCGTCGCGCTGCAAGCCGATCTCCTGATCGCCAAGGGCGACGACCCGGACCAGGTTCCCGATCTGTTGTACGACCTGGCCCTCGCCCACGAGCGCCGCGGCGAGCTGACCGCCGCGCGGGGTCTGATCGAACGAGCCGAACGCCTTCCGGACCCGACCGACAATCCGTGGCACCGCGGCTTGCTCCACCTCGTCACGCTTCGACTGGCCATGCGCGACGAGGTCGCCCGGCGCACCTTGTCGACGGCCGACTTCACCCGTGTCGCCGACGGCATGGTGACCCTTCAGAACCGCGTCCGACTGGCGGCGTTGCGATGCAGGTTCGAGATCCAGCGCGACGACTTCACCGCCGCGCTGATCAGCGCCGAGCAGCACGAACGCCTGGCCCGCAACGCGGGCATCAACACCACTGCGGCGGTCCACGCATTCCTGTTGGCCAGACTCGGCCGGATCGCGGAAGCGGACGCGGCCCTGGCCGAGACACTCACCCGGCTCCCCCGGCTGCCCTTCGTCAGACGGCCCCACTACGACCTCGCTCTCGCGTTGCGGGAACGCGGCCGCCTCCACGAGGCGGTCGCCCACGCGGTCGACGCATACCGGCAGAGCTGGAGCGAAGGGCCGCCCTACCATCACCACTGGGACCTGACCGAGGCCCATGAGCTGCTCACCCAGCCGGGTGTCGCACCGCCAGACCTGCCGGTCACCGACCCCGCCACGGTGAAGGTGCCCATGGAGAAGGAGATCCGCGCATATATCGTGCGCACGCGCGAACGTCGGGCCCACTCGTAAGATGTCGCGTTGGGTTGTCGTCGTGAACCGGAACGAGGTCAGGGGGCCGCAGTGCTGGCATGTCAGACGGCTGGGCCGGCCGCCGCACCGGTCATCGTGCTGGGCAGCTCGCTCGGCACCACCGGCGCCATGTGGGCGCCGCAGCTCGCGGCGCTGAGCGCCGACTTCCGGGTGGTCGCGTTCGACCATCGTGGACATGGCGGGTCGCCCAAGCCACCGGGGCCCTACGCGATCGAGGAGCTCGGCAACGACGTGCTCGCCCTGCTCGACCACCTCGGCCTCGACCGGGTGCACTACGCCGGGCTGTCGCTCGGCGGCATGGTCGGCATGTGGCTGGCGGCACACGCACCCGAGCGGGTCGACCGGCTGGCGCTGTTGTGCACAGCCGCCCACCTACCGCCGGCGTCCGGGTGGCGCCAGCGGGCGGCGACCGTGCGGGCCGACGGGATGGGCGCCATCGCCGACGCGGTCGTGGCGCGGTGGTTCACGCCCGGCTTCCGGCCCGACGTGGTCGCCTCGTTCACCGAGTCGCTGGTGGCGATCGACGCCGAGGGCTACGCGGGGTGTTGCGAGGCCATCGCGGGCATGGACCTGCGGCCAGTGCTCGGTCGGGTCGCAGCGCCGACGTTGGTTGTCGCCGGCGCCGACGACCCGGCCATTCCGCCCGTCTTCTCCGAGTCCATTGTGGAAGGCGTGCGCGGCGCCGAGTTGGTCGTGCTGCCCGACGCCGCGCATCTGGCGAGTGTGCAGCAGGCCGACGCCGTGTCCGCCCTGCTGCACAAGCATTTCAGCGCCGGGTGAGGCGCACGGCGTCGGCGATGACATAGCCGGTGCCGCTGGTCCAACGGCTCACGCCGACCTTGTTGCCGGCGCCGGCCGGGAGGGTGAAGACGCCGAGTGGCACCCACTGCCCACCGCCCGTGCGCTGGTTGACCGTCACCGTCTGGTTGCCGGTCGCGGCGGCGACGATGAAGGGCGTCTGGTTGTTGTAGCCCGGGTCAGCCGGATACCAGACCTCGACCGAGTAGGACCCGGCCGCCGGCGTGGTCGCGGCATACCAGGCGACGTCGCTCGCCGAGACCGGGCTGGCGAACCGGTAGTCGGCGCCGAACCGCTGTGCCGAGAAGGCCGACGTACCCCAGTTGGCGCTCGCGGTGAAACCCGCCCCGGTGTTGTCGACGGTGGTGGTCCACTCCCCCTCCGGTGGCGGCCCCTGGTCGGTGCTCACGTCGAGGTAGTTCCGGTCGATGTGGATCGTCACGCCGCCCCAGGTCTCGGTGACCTCGCCCGCGTACTGGTGCAGCCGTTGGTGATTGGCATAACGGTCGTCGGCGCAGTAGCTGCCGCCATCCGTGTCGGCCACGCCGTTCCACCAGGCGATCCAGATCTGGTCGAGCCGGGTGTACGCGGGGTCGTCATAGGCGTCGCAGACGTCGCGGATGCCGGACGAACCGCTGGAATACATGCCGGCGAGGTAGCCGCGGGTGTGCAGCCGCTGCGTCCACCCGGACAGGAACGAGAGCACGGCGGCCCGGCACGAGGCGTTGGACGGGTAGGCCTCGATGTCGTTGTAGATCGTGCTGCCGGCCCCGATCCCCAGGGCCTGCGCGGCGCTGACGGCACTGTCGGCGGCGGTGCCGCCCTGCGTGCGGGCGGTGACGGCGTTGGCCGACATCTTCGGCGTACGCGTGCCGCACGGCGCCTGGTAGCCCAACTCGATCGGGATCAGCCGCCAGCCGTTGGCCACCTGGTTGCTGACCCAGGTCGCGGTCAGGTTGGGCTGCGCGCACGACCGGCTGCCACCGCTGATGTAGATCCCGACGGCCCGGTAGGGCGAGTTGGCCCGCCAGGCGTTCATCGCCGACTGCGACGGCGCGGCGCAGGTGTCGAACCCGCGCCCGACGAACGTCCCCGGCTGCGGCGGCGTCGCGGCCACCGCCACTCCCGAGGCCGGCACCATCAGAAACGCCGCGGCCATCACCGCCATCCCGGCGAGCCTGGCGACGGTCGATCGTCGAAGGATTCTTCCGGCCGCATCGATGCTCATGAAGTTTTCTACCACGCATCGATGGATGACGGTATATATGCGAGCCGCCTAACGCGGATTGCCACGCGGGTCGTCGGGAACCTGGCCGTCACGCAGGCCGAGCACGTACGCCCGGTCCAACTCGATCCGGGCCCGCATCTGATCGGCTCCGCCGACCGATCCGTGCCCGGGCACGAAGACCGCGACGTCGCCCGCCACGGCCTCCAGCAGCCGCAGCGCCGCCAGGTAGTCGTCGACCGGGTCTTCGCTGCCGTGCACGTCGAGCATCGGGACCAGGACGTCGGAGAGCATGTCGCCGGCGACCAGCACCCCGCGATCTGGGATGAGCAGTGCTGCGTGGCCCGCGGCGTGCGCCTGGTGCTCGATGATCCGGATTCGCGGACCATCCCATGGGATCGTCGAAGCTGGCAGTGCGGTGATGTCGCCCAGCAGGTCGAGCGACACCTTGTCCGCGAATTCCGGTGGGATCAGCTGGGCGGTGATGCGGGCCTTCACGCCCGGGTCCGACAACCGGTCCCGCGCCGTGGCCGCGCACCGGGCAGTGCCGTAACGCGGCGCGTCGCCGAACCGCGGGTGCCAGAGCAGGTGATCCCAATGTGGATGGGTCGAGAAGCCGGCCACCACGGTCTGCCCCGACAGGTCGTCGGCCAGGCAGGCCATTTCCTGCTCCTGCACCCCGGGGTCGATGAGCAGCACGCCGGCGCGGCCTTCCACCACAACGGCGTTGCTCTGCACGAACTCGCTCTCGTGGACCAGCACACCCGCCGCGACCTGACTCAGCACGCCGCCAGCCTAGGTCAGGCGACGGCGCCGCTGGGACGGGTGCGTAGGCCGGACAGCGCCGAGTAGGCCGCGGTCAACTGCGAGGCCACGCGCTTCCACGAGTAGACCTGGCGGGCCCGGTCGATGGCCGCGGTGGCGTAGGCCAGGTGGCGCACCGGGTCGCCCAGCAGGCGGCGGATCGCCGTGCCCAGGGCGCGCGGGTCGCGCTGTGCGACCAGGTCCCCGGTCAGTCCCTCGACCACCGTCTCGGCGATGCCGCCGACCGCGGTGCCGATGACCGGGACGCCGCAGGCCATCGCCTCGAGTGGGCTGAGGCCGAACGGCTCGTACCAGGGTGCGGCCACCAGCAGGTCGGCGGAGCGATACCAGAGCGGCATCTCGCGGCGCGGGACGCCGCCGACCAGGTGGACCCGGTCGCCCACGTCGTAGCGGTCGGCCAGGTCGCGCAACTCCCGCGCGCCGGGGTCGTCGCCGAGTGCCGAAGCGGGCGGGCCGCCGACCACGACGCATTCGGCGTCGGGGACGAGGCGCAGCGCGGAGATCAGGTCCTGGTGGCCCTTGCGGGCGGTCAGCGCGCCGACCGAGAGCAGCCGCCGGCGGGCGCCGCGCTGCTGTGCCGGGCCTTCGGGCTGGAACAGGTCGTCGTCGACGCCGCCCGGGATCAGCACCAGGCGGGCCCGCGGGACGCCCATCCGGACAAGTTCGCGCAGTTCGTCCTGGCTCTGGGCGACGACCCGGTCGACCGCGCGGCCGAGCACCCGCTCGTAGCCGATCCGCTGCGGCGGGCCCGCGAAGACGTCGTTGCGCCGCGCGGCCGAACCCAGCTCGTGATAGCTCTGCACGATCGGCACGCCGGTCTGCCGCCCGGCCGTGATCGCGGCCAGCCCGCTGGTCCAGAAGTGCGCGTGCGCCACCTCGGGGATCCAGCCGTCACCGCGCCAGCGGTCGACGAGCCAACGGGAGAAATCCTTCGTGTACGGGAGCAGCTCCTCATCCGACAAGGGCCGGGCGGGGCCGGCGGGCACCCGGATGACGTCGACGCCCTCGCGTTCCCTGGTCATCTCGGCGCCGTCTTCGGCAGCCCGGCGGGTGTAGACGCGGACCTCGTTGCCGGCGGCGGCGAGCGCGGCCGACAGGTCGCCGACGAACGCACCGCGGCCGCCGATCGCCGCCCCGTCGGACGGATCGGCATGCTCGGAGATCATCGCGATGCGCATGCGTTCATCCTCCCGCGCCGGATCTGCGTACCCACTCAAATCCGGCTTTCCCGATGATCCGGACCGGCCGTGTCGGCTCATTCGGTGCAACACCTCCCCGCCAGGGCTCAGAGCTTCCCGCGCTGCGCGGCGCTAAACATCACCAGCACCGCATGCCCCATCCTCACCGGTAGATCGCGCGGTGCGCGGCGCCGACCGCGGCCGCGTAGGCCGAGCCGGCGCGACCGGCCCTGACCAGGGCGGCCCGGGCGGCGTTGTGCCCGGGTGCGCCGTGCACGCCGCCGCCGGGGTGTGCCGACGAACTGGCCAGGAACAGCCGGTCGACCGGGGTGTCGGGCCGGCCCAGGCCGGGCACCGGGCGCAGGAAGAGTTGCTGGTAGGCGGCCGCCGTGCCGCCGCCGAGGGTGCCGCCGACCAGGCTCGGGTTGGCGCCGTGCAACTCGGCCGGACCGGCGACGTGGCGGCCGACGACCAGGGCGCGGAAACCGGGCGCGTGCTCTTCGAGTACGGCTTCCATCCGCTCGACGTGCGCGGCGATCTCCTCGGCATGCCACTGCGTGCGGAACGGCAGATGCGTGTAGGCCCAGAGCGACTCCGTGCCGGCCGGCGACCGGCCCGGGTCGCTGGTGGTCATCTGCCCGGCCAGCAGGAACGGCCGCGCGGGGAGGTCGCCCGAAGCCAGGTCGGCGGCGTAGCGGCTCAGGCCGTTGAGGTCGGCGTCGAGGTGGACGGTGCCGGCGCCGGCTGCCGCGGGGTTGCGCCACGGTATCGGGCCCGACAGCGCCCAGTCGACCTTGACCGTCGAGCCGTCCCACCGGAAGTGTTCGAGGTCTTCGACCAGGCGGGGCGGCAGGTGCGCGGCGCCGACCAGGTCGAGGTAGAGCGCCGGTGCGGGCACGTCGGCGAGCACCGCCCGGTGTGCCCGGTAGAGGTCGCCACCGGCCCGCACGCCCATCGCCCGGCCGCGGGCGATCAGCACCCGGTCGGCGGGCGCGCCGTAGACGATCCGGCCGCCGCGCTCCTCGAGGCGGGCCACCAGCGCGTCGGTGATCCGCTGGGCGCCGCCTTCCGGCACCGGCCAGCCGACCTGCTGACCGAGCATCGCCAGCAGCCAGCCGAAGAAGCCGCCGCCGGCATCCTCGGGCGACAGGTCGGTGTGCAGCGCGCAGCCGGCCAGCAGCAGCGGGCCGCCCTCGCCGGCGAACATCTCGCGGCCCAGCGCGCGGACGGGCAGGACCAGCCGCCGGGCCAACCGCAGCGCGCCGGCCACCCCCTCGCCGCGCAGCAACTCGGCGCTGGCGCGTACCGGTGGAAAGGGTGTCAACAACGCGCGCACGAGCGGGTCGGCGACCGGCCGCCACGCCGCGAACGCGGCCCGCCAGCGGTCGCCGTCGCCGGGCGCGAACTCGTCGAGGCTCGCGGCGGTGATCTCGACGTCGCGGTGCAGCCGCGCGACCCGGCCGTCGGGCAGCACGTGGGCGAGCACGTCGGGCGCGTGCCGCCAGCGCAGGCCGTGTTCACCCAGGTCGAGCGCCGTCAGCGCGGGCGAGACGAAGCCCAGGGGGTAGAACGAGCTGAACAGGTCGTTGCGGTAGCCCGGAGCGGTCACCTCGGCGCTGCGCACCGCGCCGCCGGGCACCCCGGTCGCCTCGACGACCACGACGCTCCACCCCGCGTCGGCCAGTTCGTTTGCCGCGACGAGCCCGTTGTGGCCGGCCCCGATGACGATCGCGTCCGCTGCCTGCGTGCTCACGACAGCGACCCTATGCCGCTGTTTGTGATGCCGTTGCCCTGGGTACGGAGGTCACCGCTCGTAGTGATGCCCCATCGGGCAGACCGCCGGGGGCCGGCGTGAGAGGCGGACGCATGGCGACCACGGCCGGTCTCGACTTCGACCCCGCGGCGCTGCCGCGCCGGGTCAGGCAGCTCAACTGGCGCACCTGGCGCGGTGTGCTGGCCCGCGCCGGCAAGGGCTTCGTCAAGGACAACTGCTCGGACTGGGCGGCCAGCCTGACCTACTACTCGGTGCTGGCGCTCTTCCCGTCGGCGATCGTGGTGGTCGCGCTGGTCAACCTCGTCTCCTCGGGCGACCAGACGGTCGACACGGTGGTCGGCCTGCTGCGCGACATGGGCGCCAAGTCGCTGGTCGAGAAGGACGGGGTGACCGACGCGATCGGTCAGGTGGTCGGGCAGAAGAGCTCGGCCGGCGTGCTGCTGAGCGTCGGCCTCCTCTCCGCGATCTGGTCCGCGTCCGGGTTCGTCGGCGGATTCACCCGCGCGTCCAACGCCATCTACGGCGTCGAAGAGGGCCGGCCGTTCTGGAAGCTGCGCCCGCTGCAGATCCTGCTGACCGTCGCGGCCCTGCTGCTGCTCGCCGTCGTGGTGGTGATGCTGATCGTGAGCGGGCCGGTGACCACCGCGATCGGCGACCGGCTCAGCCTCGGCGGCGCACCCCAGTTGGCCTGGTCGATCGCCAAGTGGCCGGTGCTTCTGTTGATCGCCATGCTGCTGCTCGCGATGCTGTTCTGGATCGCGCCCAACGTGCGACAGCCCCGGTTCCGCTGGCTGACCGTGGGCGGCTTCGTCGCCCTGCTCGTAACCGGCGTGGCCTCGTTCGGCTTCGGCCTCTACGTGGCGAATTTCAATTCCTACGACAAGACGTACGGCAGTCTCGGCGCCGTGATCGCCTTTCTGGTCTGGATCTACCTGGTCAACTCGGCGGTGCTGTTCGGCGTCGAGGTCAACGCCGAGGTGCAGCGCGGGCGGGAGTTGCAGGCGGGTGCGGAGAAGGTCGCCGACCCCGTGTTGCCGCCGCGTACGCCGGCCGACTGAGGCAGTTGGGGCGGATGGGTCGGTTTAGCTCCCCGACCCGGGGGTAGCCCAAAACGCATGGAACGGGGCAACGCAAAACACAGTCCGCGTGTCGACGACGAAATGGCCCACGAGGTCGACGGCATCGTCAAGGGCACCGCCGGTGGCCGGTCGGAGGAGTTCCGCGAAGCCGAACCGGCCGGCGACGACCAGCCCGAGGCGAGCATGGTGCCGGAAGGCGACGACGGTTCCGGCGTGCCGCAGGGCATGACGGCCGAGGACGTGGAGTCGCGCAGCAGGTTGGGGCGGTTCATCAACCGGTCCGTGCTGCCCGCTGACCGTGACCATCTGCGCCGGGCGGCCGAGGAGAACGAGGCGCCCGACGACGTGCTCGCCGAGATCGACCGGCTCCCCACCGGAGTCCAGTTCCAGACGGTGTCCGAGGCGTGGGCCGCGCTCGGCCATCGCAACGAGACCCATCGCTGGTGAATCCCAGCAGACGCAGGAGGCATGCCACATGAGTGGCGTAACCAAGTCTGTCGATGTAGCAGTGCCGATACGCACCGCCTACAACCAATGGACCCAGTTCGAAGAGTTCCCCCGCTTCATGGAAGGGGTCCAGGAAGTCCGGCAACTCGACGACAACACCACGCACTGGCGCGCCGAGATCGCCGGCGTGAAGCGCGAGTTCGACGCCCGGATCACCGAACAACTCCCCGACGAGCGGGTCGCCTGGACCTCCACAGACGGCACGAAGCAGTCCGGCGTGGTGACCTTCCACCGGCTGGATGCCGACCACACGCGGGTGACCGCGCAGATGGAGTACGAGCCCGACGGCATGCTGGAGAAGGCCGGCGACAAGCTGGGCATGGTCGACCGGCGGGTCGAGGGCGACCTCAAGCGGTTCAAGGAGTTCATCGAAGGCCGCGGCGACGAGACCGGCGGCTGGCGCGGCGAAGTGGCCCGCCCGATGCCCTGATTGACCCTCTGATCGAATGGGGAGCCCGCGCGCGCGGGCTCCCCATTCCTATGTGCGCTTCGCGAACGCCGGGTCGAAGCCGAACGGCAACTCGAGGCGGTGGCCGCGCATCAGGTCGGCGTCGGAGAGCAGGTCGCCGGTCTTGCCGTCGGCCACGATCCGGCCGCCGTCGAGGATCACCGCGCGGGGGCACAGCTCGAGCGCGTAGGGCAGGTCGTGGGTCACCATCAGCACCGTGACCGGCAGCGAGCGCAGGATGTCGGCCAGCTCGCGGCGGCTGGCCGGGTCCAGATTGGACGATGGCTCGTCGAGCACCAGGATCTCCGGGCGCATCGCCAGCACGGTGGCCACGGCGACCCGGCGGCGCTGCCCGAACGAGAGGTGATGTGGCACCTGGTCGCGCTGTGCGGTCATGTCGACGGCGGCGAGCGCCTCGTCGACCCGGTCGCGCAGCTCGGCGCCGCGCAACCCGAGGTTGGCCGGGCCGAAGCCGACGTCTTCGGCGACCGTGGGCATGAAGAGCTGGTCGTCGGGGTCCTGGAAGACGATGCCGACCCGGCGGCGGATCTCGGCGAGGCCGGCCCGGTCGGCCGGGTCGACGGTGAGACCGGCGACGTCGACGGCGCCCGACCCCGAGCCGGAGCCGGCGTGCAGGATCCCGTTGAGGTGCAGCACCAGGGTGGTCTTGCCGGCGCCGTTGGGGCCGAGCAGCGCGACGCGTTCGCCCGCGCCGACGGTCAGGTCGACGCCGTGCAGCACCTCCCGCCCGTCGGGATAGGCGAAGTGCAAGCCGGTCACCGTCAACGACGCCGTCATGCGTTCGCCCCGCTTCGCGCGGCGGGGCATGCCCGCAGGCCACTGAGCCGGCTGCGCTCGCTTCGCTCGCGGAGCCGGCTGCGCTCGCTTCGCTCGCTCATGCGAGCACCGCCACGAGGGCGATCGCGCCGGCGGCGATCGGGAGGGTCGCGGAGCGTACCCAATCGGCTTGGGTGGCGGCCGTGCCCTCGGGGCGCGGCAGGCTGCCGGTGTAGCCGCGGGAAACCATGGCCAGGTAGACCCGCTCGCCGCGTTCGTAGGAGCGGATGAACAGCGCACCGACGCCCACCGCGAACGCCTTGACCTGCCAGAGGAAGCGGGGGTCGTAGCCGCGGGAGAGGCGCGCGACGCGCATCCGGCGGGCGTCGTCGGCGAGGATGTCGAGGTATCGGAGCATGAAGGTCGCGATCTGGGTGAAGACCTGTGGGCAGTGCAGCCGGTCGAGGCCGACGAGCAGGTCACGGGTGGTCGTGGTGGCGGCAAGCAGGAGCGAGGCGAGCACGCCGAGGGTGCCCTTGGCGAAGATGTTCCAGGCGCCGTGCAGGCCGTCGATCGACAGCGAAAGGCCGAGCCAGTGCACCCGCTCGCCGTGGCCGGCGAACGGGAGCGCGATGGCGAGGAGGATGAACGGCAGCTCGATCATGGCCCGCTTGGCCAGCCAGAGCGGGCGCACCCGGGCGAGGAGCATCACCACCGCGAGAAGCAGGAGGTAGCCGGCGAAGGCCACGAACATCTCGCGCGGGGTGATGACGACGACGATGGTGAACAGCAAGGTCGCGACGATCTTCACCTCGGCCGGCAACCGGTGGATCCGGCTGTCGTGGTCGAGGTGGAGCGGGTGCGCGTGGCCCGCACCCATCAGGTGTTCGCGTTCCTGACGTCGTGCTCGGGCCCGTGCTGGCCGCGGCGCCGCACCAGCCAGAAGACGCCACCGCCGATGCCGAAGGTGACCAGCACGCCGAGGATGCCGGACACGCCGGTCGACAGGTAGGGGTTGTCGATGCCCCTGATGCCGTACCCGGCCAATGGGCTGTCCTTCAGCTGGTGGTCCTGCTCCTGCTGGGCCATGCAGGTGCCGCCGGTGATGTGGTCGTTGGCGTCGAAGGTGCAGCCCTTGCGAGCGGCCGCGTCGAGGCCGTCGGGGCTCGACGACGCGAAGCTCGACACCACTCCGGCGAGCAGCGCGGCGACCAGCAGGCCACCGGCGAGAAACCAGCCGAGTCGCTTGGTCACGCGACACCTCCGGCGATGTTGGCGGGCGCGACGGTGGGCCGCGGGGTGGTGGCGCGGAAGCGGCGCAGCGCGTACACCAGATCGGGCCGGACCCGGGCGACCGTCGCGACGGTGACCGCCGCGATCAGGCCCTCGCCGATGCCGATCAGGACGTGCGCGCCGGCCATCGTGCCGGCGATCGTAGTCAGCGACAGCGGCGTGGTGCCGCCCAGCCAGTATTCGAAGACGAAGCCCTGCGAGGCGACGACCACGCTGACCACCGAGCCGATGAACGCCGTGATCGCGACGCCGCGCGGCGTCTTGTGCAGCACCCGCAGCAGCGCCGCGACCAGCAGGTAGCCGGCCGCGGTGCCGATCAGCGCCATGTTGGTGATGTTGAGGCCCAGCGCGGTCAGGCCGCCGTCGGCGAACAGCAGGCACTGGATGATCAGCACCGTCGAGACGCAGAGGGCGCCGACCCACGGGCCGACCAGCACCACGGCGAGCGTGCCGCCGAGCAGGTGACCGGAGACGCCCGGCAACACCTGGAAGTTGAGCATCTGCACCGCGAAGATGAACGCCGCGACGAGGCCGGCCATCGGGGCCAACCGGTCGTCGAGGTCGGCACGGCCGCGCCACACACAGATCGCCAGCGCCGCACCCGCGATGACGGCGAAGACCGCCGACACCTGCGCGTTCACGATGCCGTTGGCGATGTGCATCGCCACACCGTTCATGGATCCTCCCCCCACGGAGGCCGCCACCGCCGGTCGTGGCGGCGCGGTCGCCGGTAGCATATTGCTCTGGTCCGGTAGTTGCATAGTGTTGGCAACAAGCCCCGGCCGAGGTAGTCCACCACGCGCGCCCGACCAAGGTCAACACGGCCGCGGGACGGTTGGATCATCCGAAATCCGCTGTTCACACGCCCGTTCCCGCAGCGTTCGGCGGTGCAGGTGCTTCTCGTCGACCCCTTGTCGTGCCACGCCGGGGCCCCCGTTCCACCGCAACGATGCCCGTCGATCACGGTAAGTGGGCGCGGCAACACACGCGGCTGCGATGATCGTCGCGATGGAACTCGTCACGTCCCGGCTGCTGCTCCGGGAACTCACGTCACCCGACCGCGACGCGGTGCACGGGTATGCCAGCGACACCGACGTCACGCGGTTCATGGATTGGGGCCCGAACAGTGCCGCGGACACGGCCGCTTTCCTGGCCGACGTGCTGCGCGAGGCGGCCGCGGTGCCGCGCCTGGCCTACACGCTGGCCATCGTCGTGCGTGCGAGCGGCGAGTTGGTCGGCGCGGTGCATCTCGCGGTGACCAGCGGCGCGCACCGCCGTGGCGAGATGGGCTATGTGCTGGCCGCGGCCGAGTGGGGAAAGGGCTATGCCACCGAGGCGGCGGCGGCCATCCTGCGCTTCGGGTTCGACGAGGTCGGCCTGCACAAGGTCGTCGCGACCTGCGATCCCGACAACGTCGCCTCCGCCCGCGTCCTCAGGAAAATCGGCATGCGGCGCGAGGGTCACCTGCGCGACCACCTGCTGATCCGCGGGCAATGGCGCGACCGGCTGACCTTCGCCGCCCTCGCACCACACGCCTGACCCGGCGGCTACGTCCTTTCGAGATGTTCCGGAAGTTTCTCGGGCCGCGGGCGCCGTTGGATGTATTGAAGTGCGCCGCTGTACGGCATTGACGTAGGACGCTGTTACTCGTAGCGTGTGGGAAATCTTCCGGAAGAGTTTCGATATGTATCGGGCTCTTCTCGAACCAAGCCGGCCTCTGCCGGGGCCGCCACCACGTGCGGCCCGGGTCGATGGCTGCTGTCCGGAAACGGCGGAACGAGGAGGTGTCGGTGCAACCGTTGCACGAGCTGCCGGCGGTGGCGGACGGCCCGAAACCGCCGGCAGAGCCAAAGCCGGCGCCACGGATCAGGCGGGACCGCTTTCTGCTGCTCGCCATGCTCCCCGGCCTGGCGCTGCTGCTGACCTTCCACTACCTGCCACTGCTCGGCAACATCATCGCCTTCAAGGACTTCCAGCCCTACCTCGGCCTGGTCGACAGCCCGTGGATCGGCCTCGACAACTTCCGGGTCATCGTCGAGGGCGACCCGGTCTTCCTCAAGGCCTTGACCAACACCCTGCTGATCATGCTGCTCCAGATCGGCATCGTCTTCACGCTGCCGATCGCGCTCGCCCTGCTGCTCGACAGCCTGCTGTCGGAACGACTCAAGCGGGTTGTGCAGACGATTCTCTACCTGCCGCATTTCCTGTCCTGGGTGATCGTCATCTCGATCTTCAACGAACTGCTCGGCGGCAGCGGGCCGATCAACACGTTCCTGCGCCGGCATGACCTCGGGACCATCGACATCATCGGCAACTCGGCCGTCTTCAAGGAGCTGATCACCGGGCAGGTGCTCTGGAAAGAGGCCGGCTGGGCGATGATCCTGTTCCTCGCCGCACTGTCCCGGATCGACCCGGAGCTCTACGAGGCGTCGGCGGTCGACGGTGCCGGCCGGTTGCGGCAGATGTGGCACGTCACCCTGCCGGGCCTGCGCAGTGTCATCGTGCTGCTGCTGATCCTGCGGCTCGGCGACGCGCTCACCGTCGGCTTCGAGCAGATCCTGCTGCAACAACAGGCCGTCGGCGTCGACGCCAGCGAGGTGCTCGACACCTACGTCTACAACAACGGCATCGTGCAGAGCGACTGGGGCGTCAGCGCCGCCGTCGG
The DNA here is from genome assembly GCF_003387075.1 of Asanoa ferruginea. NCBI lineage: Bacteria > Bacillati > Actinomycetota > Actinomycetes > Micromonosporales > Micromonosporaceae > Asanoa > Asanoa ferruginea. Next base: position 4,875,264 of record NZ_QUMQ01000001.1, on the reverse strand, counting down.
TCTGGTCAAGGGGCTGGTCGGGGTCGCGCTGGTGCTCGGCGCCAACCGCCTCGCGCACGCCTTCGGCGAAGCCGGCCTCTACCGCCGGGAGGCCCGATGAGAGGCAACACCCCAACCGGGGCCATCCGCGCTTTCAAGGGCGTTCTGCTCACCGTCTGCTGCGCGCTGGTCGTCGTGCCGTTCGTCGGGATCGTCTCGACCAGCCTCGCCACCCGCGAACAGATCGTCCGGTCCGGCGGCTTCGTCATCATCCCCGACGAGGTCACCTTCTCCGCCTACCGTGCGCTGTTCACCGGCGGCGTCGTCCCCCGCGCCGTCGGGGTCAGCGTGTTCATCACGCTGGTCGGCACCGCGCTGAGCCTCGCGAGCACAACCCTGCTGGCGTACGGCCTGAGCCGCCCCGCCACCCGCGCGCACCGCCCCGTGCTCATGCTCGTCGTCGGCGCGCTGCTGTTCACCCCGGGCATCATCCCGGGCTATCTCACCGTCGACCTGCTCGGCCTGATCGACTCCTACTGGGCGGTGATCCTGCCGGTCGTGGTGAGCGCCTTCAACGTGGTGATCCTGCGGGCGTTCTTCATGGAGATCCCGGCCGAGCTGGTGGAGAGCGCCCGCATCGACGGCGCCTCCGACCGGCAGATCTTCGGCCGGATCGTGCTTCCGCTCTCCAAGGCCGTGCTCAGCGTGATCGGCCTGTTCTACGCGGTCGGCTACTGGAACGCCTTCTTCGGGGCGCTTCTCTACCTCAACGACTCCGCCAAGTGGCCGATCCAGCTCGTGCTCCGCACCTATGTGGTCAACCAGCAGCAGCTCGGCGTCGACCAGGTCGGCACCACCGAGCTGCCGCCGCAGGAGGCGCTCCAGATGGCGATCCTCGTCATCTCCATCGTGCCGATCCTGCTCGTCTACCCGTTCATCCAACGCCATTTCAGCAAGGGAGTTCTGGTCGGCGCGGTCAAAGGATGACCGCCCGCTCCGCGCTACCGCCCACGGCAAGGAGATCAGGATGAGCTACCTGCACCAACCCATCAACCGCCGCACCCTGCTGTCGGGTGTCACCGCACTCGCCGCCGGGTCGCTGCTCGCCGGCTGCGGCGACGACAGCGCCGCCCGCAACGACAACAGCAGCAAGGCCAACAAAGACGTCAAGCTCCCGGCGTACCTGCCGTCGACGGTCGTCAAACCCGACCTGCCGCCCGACGCCAACGGGCTGCTGGCCGCGTTCCTGGCCTACCCGAGCCCACCACCGCAGCAGTTCACCGCGCCGCCATTGAAGGGCGGCACGGTCTCGGCGTTCGTGTTGACCGGCTCGCCGGTGCCGCCACCGAAGGGAAACAACCCCTTCTGGCAGGAGCTAGACCGCCGGCTCGGTGTCGACCTCCAGCTGACCATCACGCCCAGCGCCGAGATGGCCACCAAGTTCTCCACCCTGATCACCGGCGACGACCTGCCCGACCTGATCGTGCCGGCGCTCTTCCTGCCCAATGGCGTGCCCGCCGGGATCGGCAACCTGCCGCAGTGGATGGCGACCAAGTGCACAGATCTCACGCCGCACCTGAGCGGCGACGCGATCAAGGAATACCCGAACCTGGCCAACATCCCGTCGGCGGCGTGGCGGCAGTGCGTCTACAACGGCGGCATCTACGGGCTGCCGGTGCACCGCGGCGTCGCCGGCACGCTGATGTTCAAGCGCGACGACCTGATCGCCAAGCTCGGCGTCGACCCCGAGCCGAAGAGCTTCGCCGAGTTCCGCGACTTCTGCCGCAAGGTGACCGACGCGAAGGCCAACCGCTGGGCGATCGTCAACGCCGGCGGGCTGATGCACCTCATCCAGCAGATGGTCGGCGCGCCCAACGGCTGGCGCTGGGAAGGCGGCAAGCTGACCAACGTGGTCGAGACGGAGGAGTTCCGCCAGGCACTGTCCGATGTGGTAGCTCTCTACAAGGACGGCGTCGTACACCCGGACAGCTTTGCCAACAACGCACCCGTGAAGCGCTGGTTCAACGCCGGCGAGGCGCTGCTCACCGCCGACCGCTACACCGCCTGGCCGCAGTTCTACGCGGAGAACATCGCCGGGCCCGATTTCGCGATCAGCGGGATGCGGCCCCCGAAGTATGACGGCGGCGGCTGGGCGCCCACCTGGCAGTCCGGCGCGGGCTCGATCAACAACTTCACCGTGTTCAAGAAGGCCGACGAGGGCCGGATCAAAGACCTGCTGAAGCTCTGCGACTATCTCGCGGCGCCGTTCGGGACGCAGGAGTGGCTGTTCCGCCGCTACGGGCAGGAGGGCACGCACTACACGATGCAGAACGGCGGCCCGGTCTCCACGCAGGCCGGCGCCAGCCAGACCGTGCTGGGCATCCGCTACATCGTCGACGCGCCCGACACCATCTTCATCCCGGGGCGGCCGCAGGCCAGCCAGGCGTCCTACGACTACCAGAAATCGATCATCGACACCTCGGTGCCCGATCCGACGGTGGCCAACGGCCTGTTCTCCGACGAGTGGTCGCGCAAGCAGCCGGTGCTCGGCGGGCTCGTCCTCAACGGGCAGAACGACATCATCGCCGGCCGGCAGCCGCTGAGCCATCTCGACGAGGTGATCAAGAACTGGCGCGCGCAGGGCGGCGACAAGGTCCGCACGGAGTTCACCGAGCAGTTGCAGACGCTCCAATGAACGCACCGGTGCGGGTCGCGCTGGTCGGCACCGGCAATATCGCCCGGATCCACGCCGAGGCCCTGCGGGGCCTCGGCGACCGGGTCGACCTGGTCGCCGGTGTCGACGTCGACGGGGTGCAGGCCCGCTCGTTCTGCCAGACGCACGGGATTCCGCACGCCGGCACCGACCTCGGACGCACGCTGGCGGCGACCCGGCCCGACCTGGTGCACGTCTGCACGCCGCCGGGAGCCCACCTGGACGCGGCCCGCATCGCGCTGGCGCACGGCGCGCACGTGCTGATCGAGAAGCCACCCACGCTGACCCTGCGGCAGTTCACCGAGCTGGAGACCGCGGCCAACCACAGTGGACGGCACGTGGCGACGGTGTTCCAGCACCGGTTCGGCTCGGGCGCGCGCCGGCTGCGGTCGATGTATGAAGCGGGGGTGCTCGGCCGGCCGCTGCTGGCCCTGTGCCACACCACCTGGTTCCGGCCGCAGGAGTATTTCGACGTGCCGTGGCGGGGCCGTTGGGACACCGAAGGCGGCGGTCCCACGATGGGACACGGCATCCACCAGATGGATCTGCTGCTGGCGATCCTCGGCGATTGGACCCAGGTCAGTGCCGTGGCCCGGCGGCAGGCCCGCGACGTCGACACCGAAGACCTGTCGCTGGCCCACGTCACCTTCGCCGACGGCGCGGTGGCCAGCGTGGTCAACAGCGTGTTGTCCCCGCGCGAGGAGAGCTACCTGCGGTTCGACTTCGCGCGGGCCACGATCGAGCTCACCCACCTTTACGGGTACGGCGAGGACGCCTGGCGGGTGACCCCCGCGCCCGGCCACGAGGAGGCGGTGCTCAGTGCCTGGCACGGCGGCGAGCGCGGCGAGCCGAGCGGGCACCGGGCCCAGTTCGCGGCCGTGCTCGACGCGCTCGCGGCCGGCGAACGGCCGCCGGTCACGCTGGCCGAGGCGCGCCGCACGATGCGCCTGGTCGCGGCGATCTACGCGTCGGCGTTCTCCGGGCACCCGGTGGGCCCGGGCGACCTCGGGCCCGGATCGCCGTTCCACGAACGGATGCAGGGCGGCGGACCGCCCTGGCGACTCATACCACGACAGGAGGTCGCGTGAGCGAGGAGCCGGGGCGCCCCGGGTTGGGGTTGACCCACGAGCACGACCGGTCGTTGCGGGTGAGCTGGCGCGACCGGGAGCTGTTCCGCTACGTCTACCGGCCGTGGGACGACCGCCTCGAGTCACCGAAGCCCTACCTGCATCCGATGTGGACGCTCGGCGGGCGGCCGGTCAGCCTTTACCGGCCGCACGACCACGTCTGGCACAAGGGGCTGTCGCTGGCGCTGGCCAACGTCGGCACCGACAACTTCTGGGGCGGGCCGACCTACCTCAACGGGTATGGCGGCTACGCGCAACTGGCCAACAACGGCACGCAGCGGCACGACGGGTTCAGCCGGCTCGACGTGTCTGACCACGACGTCGGCGTGACCGAGGAGCTGACCTGGGTGGCGCAGGACGGGCGGGCGGTGTTCGCCGAGGTGCGCACGCTCGACGTGACCGTGCTGCCCGATGACGAGGCGTGGCGGCTCGACCTCACCACATCCTTGCGCAACACCGGCGACATCGAGGTCGCGATCGGCAGCCCGGAGACCGAGGGTCGGTCCGGGGCCGCCTACAGCGGACTGTTCTGGCGTGGCCCGCGCAGCTTCAGCGGCGGCACGGTCCGGATCCCCGACGCGGAGGGCACCGACGAGCTCAACGGCGCGCGGGCACCGTGGATGGCGTTCACCGGGCGGCACGACGGCGACGGCGAGCGGGCGACGCTGCTGATGGCCGACCGCGACGGGCCGACCGCGTGGTTCGTCCGCAGCGAGGTCTACGCGGTGCTCTGCCCGGCCGCGTTCGCCGAGGTCCGCCGGGTCGGCCCGGGCGAGACCCTGACGCTGCGCTACCGGGTGGTCGTCGCCGACGGCGACCTCGACCACAAGGCCTGCGCCCGGCTGGCGACATGAACCTGTTCCCGGGCGGCACCGGCGTCACCCACCTGACCGTCTACGACTGGGCCGGGCCGGACGGGCTGCCCGGCGGGTCGGCACACGTGCACCTGGTCTGCACCGAGGGCTACGTGGTGCTCGACGGCCGCGGCCGGCTACAGACGCTGGCCGACGACGGCTACGCCGAGACGCCGCTGGAGCCGCTCACCGTCGCCTGGTTCGCGCCGGGCGTGATCCACCGGCTGGTCAACGACGGCGGGCTGCGGATCCTCGTGGTCATGCAGAACGCCGGGCTGCCCGAGGCCGGCGACGCGGTGCTGACCTTCCCGCCGGAGCACCTCACCGACCCGGCGCACTACCGGGCGGCCGCGACGTTGCCGCCCGACGACCCGGCCGGCGGGGCGCGGCGGCGCAAGGACCTCGCGGTCGACGGTTTCCTGCGGTTGCGGGAGCAGGTCGAACGCGACGGCGCCGGCGCGCTGGCCGCGTTCTACGAGCGGGCGACCGCGCTGGTGCACGACGAGTTGCCGGCCTGGCGCGGGCGCTGGGCCCGCGGCCCGGCCGAGGCGGCGGTCGCGACCGGCGAGCAGATCGAGCGGCTCACCGAGGGCGGCTTCCAGCACCTGCACGACGGCCGGCTCACCGTGCTCGGCCCGCCGCCGGAGCGCGGCTACGGGATGTGCGGGCGGCTGGCCACGTACCCCTGACGGCGTTTCCTGCGGCATTTGTCTGGTTAGCAGCAACTACGCTGCGGCTCATGCGACTCGGACGTAGTTTGCTCGCGGTGGTCACGGTCGCCGCGCTGGCCGCCACGCCGGCCTCGGCCGTGGTCGCCCCGCCCGACGCACCGGGCCCGCCGACCGTCACCGGCGCCGACATCCGCTTCGCCCGGCCGCCGCTGGCGCTGCGCTACGGCACGGCCCGCGAGGTTGGCCTGAACCCGCGCTACGTGGACGGGATCCAGGACACCATCGCGTCGTTCCTCGCGCCCTCCCCCGGCGGGCACCCGATGTATCCCGGCGCGGTCGCGCTGGCCGGGCACGACGGCGTGCTCGTCGCGCACGACGCGGTCGGCTTCGCGCTGCGCTACGCCGACGCCGCGGGCAACGACCTGCCGCGTAACCAGTGGATTCCGATGCGCCGGGACACCATCTTCGACGTCGCCTCGATGACCAAGCTCTTCACCGCGATCGCGGCCGTGCAGCTCATCGAGGCCGGCCGGATCCGCCTCGACGCGCCGGTGGTGCGCTACCTGCCGGCGTTCGCCGCCGAGGGCAAGTCCGACATCACCATCCGCAACCTGCTGACCCACACCTCGGGGCTGCCGGCCGACCCGATGCCGTCGCTGTGCACCTACGACACCGACGCGCAGCGCTGGGCCGCCGTGCTCGGCATCAAGCCGATGAGCCCGCCGAACACCACCTTCCTCTACGCCGACACCAACATGATGGTGCTCGGCAAGGTGATCGAGACGGTCACCCGGCAGCGGCTCGACCGGGTCGTCGCGCAGCGGATCACCGGGCCGCTCGCGATGCGGGAGACGATGTTCAACCCGCCGGCCCGCCTCCGGCCGCGGATCGCCGCCGAGGAGTTCGAGCCCGGGCGGGGCCTGGTCTGGGGCAGCGTGCACGACGAGAACGCCTACTGCCTCGGCGGGGTCGCCGGGCATGCCGGTGTCTTCTCGACCGCGCGTGACCTGGCGACGCTCGCGCAGGCCGTGCTCAACGGCGGGGTGTACGGACGTTCCCGGATCCTGTCTTCGGAATCGACGCGCTCGCTGTTCACCAACTACAACCAGGCGTACCCGACGCATGATCATGGTCTTGGTTTCGAGCTCGACCAGCGGCGCTACATGGGCGCGCTCAGCTCGCCGGTGACCGCCGGGCACACCGGCTTCACCGGCACCTCGATCGTGATCGACCCGCTGGCCCACTCCTTCGCGATCCTGCTGACCAACCGGGTGCACCCGACCCGCGAGTGGGGCAACAACAACCCGTCCCGCGCCGCGGTCGGCACCGACCTGGCGATGGCCCTGCCGGTGCGCCCGACCCAGGGCCGCACGGCCTGGTTCGCCGGCACCGCCGACAACACGACCGCGACGCTGACCATCCCGCTGCGGGTGCCGCGCGGCGGGGCCCGGCTCGCGTTCGACCTCTGGTATGACACGGCGGCGACCGACCTGGGTGCGGTCGAGGCGTCGGCGGACGGCGGGCGGACCTGGCAGCGGTTGCCGCTCGGGCTGCGGGCGCCGGGCTATCGCTGGAGCACCGACGGCACGTTCAGCGGCTTCGAGGGCCGCCAGTGGCTGACGGCCAGCGCGGCCGTGCCGGGGGGAACCACCAACCTGCGCTGGCGGGCCACCACCGCCGCCGCGCCGCACGGACGCGGGATCTATGTGGACGGTGTCCGGGTGGGCACCATCTTCGACGACCGCCGGCCGCGCGACGCGGCGCGGTTCCGGGCCGACGGGTGGACGGCCAGCGCGTCGTAACCGCCCCGGGTAGCGTGGCGCGATGACGATCGCTGTCCGGCCCGCCAACGAGGCGAGCCCGGCCGACCTGCGGGCGGTGTTCGGCAGCCGCGGCGACCCGGCCAACTGCCAGTGCCAGTGGTTCAAGGCCCGCGACGTCTGGTCGCTGCCCAAGCAGGAGCGCACCGATCGGCTGCGGTCGCAGACCCACTGCGGCGACGCGACCGCCAAGGAGACCAGCGGCCTGGTGGCGTATCTCGACGGCGAGCCGGCCGGGTGGTGCGCGGTCGAGCCACGGATCGCCTACGAGCGGCTGATCCGGGCCCGGATCCCGTGGACCGGCCGCACCGAGGACAAGGCCGACCCGGGCGTGTGGGCGGTGACCTGCTTCGTGACCCGCACGGGCTACCGGCGGCAGGGCATCAGCCGGGCACTGGCCAAGGCGGCCGTGACGTTCGCCCGTGAGCGCGGCGCGCACGCGGTCGAGGGCTACCCGATCGTCGTCGAGCCGGGCCGGATCGCCGGCGGCGAACTCTTCGTCGGCAGCGCCAGCGTCTTCGAGGAAGCCGGCTTCACCGAGGTCACCCGCCCGACGCCGCGCCGCGCGGTGATGCGGATCGACTTCTGATCCTCGGACCCGACCGATTCAAACCGCCGTTGGACCCAGGTGGGTGCGTTCGCCCTCGTGGTCGAGGATGCAGAGGATCTCGGCCGGGCCGCCGTGCGCGCCGAACGCGTGCGGGACCATCGTCGAGAACTCGGCCGCCTCGTTGGGGCCGACCAGGATCGTCCGCTCGCCCAGGCGCAACTCGATCGTGCCGGAGAGCACCGTGAACCAGTCGCGGCCCGGGTGCACCCGCAGGTCTGCCGGCACCTTGCGGGTGACCCGCATCTTGCTGATGGTCTGGCCCCGGTCGCGCGACAGCAGCCAGGTGGTGATGCCGCGCGCGGCGTCGCGGTGCGGGCGGATCACCACGTCGTCGTCGGCGCCGGACTCGACGAGGTGGTCGAGCGTGGTGCCCAGGGCGCGGGCGATCGCGGTGAGCTGGTCGAGGGCGATCCGCCGGTGGCCGGTCTCGATCCGGCTCAGCGTCGACGGGCTCAGCAGGCACGCGGCGGCCAACTCGTCGAGCGACCAGCCGCGGGCGGCGCGCAGGCTGCGAATCCGCTGCCGGACCGTGTCCTCCAGATCTCCGTCTTGCTTCATACGCAAGATTCTATGCCATTAGCGCAACGGACGGCTACCGTCGGCGCATGGCACACGACCACATGATCGAGATCCTCGACCTCGACGCCGAGGTTCTGCACGACTACCACCGGGACCTGATCGGTTGGGTCGGCCGCGAGGCCGCCGACCGGCCGCGGATCGTCGACCTCGGGGCCGGGAGCGGCACCGGCGCGCTCGCCCTCGCCAGGGAACTTCCCGGGTCCGACGTCGTCGCGGTCGACGTCTCGCCCGACATGCTGGCGCACCTGCGGCACCGGGCCGACGCCGCAGGGGTGGGCGACCGGGTCCGCACCGTCGAGGCCGACCTCGACCAACCCTGGCCCGACTTCGGCCCGATCGACCTGGTCTGGGCCGCGTCGTCGATGCATCACATGGCCGACCCTGGGCAGGCGCTCGCGTCGGCACACGCCGCCCTGCGGCCGGGCGGCCTGCTGGTGATCGCCGAGTTGGACGCGTTCCCCCGCTTCCTGGTCGGCACCGCGGACGAGGGCGTGGAGGAGCGGGCGCACGCGGAAATGGCGCGGTTGCGTGACGAGGCGGGCCTGCACATGCACGAGAACTGGGGCGACCGGATCGCCCACGCCGGATTCGGCGCGGTGACCGAGCGCCGCTTCGAGATCGACCTGCGGCCACCGCTGCCGGCCGCCGCCGCGCGGTATGCCGAACTCTCGCTGCTCCGGGCGCGACACGGGCTCGAGGAGCGGCTGCCGGCCGCCGACCTGGCCGCCCTGGAGAAGGTCGCCGCGGGTCTGGCCAGTCGCGGCGACCTCCGCGTGCGCACCGTGCGGACCGCCTGGTTGGCCCGCCGCTGACGCGAGTAGATACGCGCATCCGCGTATCGCACCGCCCGCCACGGGATCCCCACAGTTATCCGGACCGATCCACCGATCGGCTCGGGGTACGAGGGGGGATGGTGCGTGAAACGCACACGAAAACTGGCGCGGGCGCTGCTGGCGGTCGCACTCACCACGGTCGTGGCGGGTGCCGTGCTGCCGGCGACGCCGGCCGCGGCCAGCTACGGCTCGACCGTCACGGTCACCGCCAACGAGATGCACACGACCGAGTGCCTCGACCGGGTCTGGCTGTTCTTCTGCGACCCGGTCGAGCTGTTCGGCGTCGCGATCATCACGCAGGACGACGGGCAGCAGCAGCGTTGTGAGATGGCGCTGCCGGCGCCCTCCGGCGCGGACATCACCACGCCCAACACGATCTGCACGACGCCCCGGACGGTGACCGGCAACTTCCGGGTCAGCTTCGAGCTGTGGGAGGACGACTCCACCGAGGGCGGCAGCCGGGAACAGGCCGACCTCAATCCGGGCACGGCGAAGGACTGGTCGACGACGAGCCTGCTCGGCGGCCGCGGCGGCACGTCGACCTGGTTGACCAGCGGCGGCCCGTCGCGGGCCGTCTTCTCCGTGGCCGTGACCGGGCGGCCGACGACCATCAACATCAGTTCGCCGAATCCGATCGGTCTCGTCCGCGAGTTCGACCCGCGGCTCGGCGAGACGATCCCGATCACCGGATCGCTGTCGGTGCCGTCGACGCTGCGGTTCACCATCACCGCGCAGGCGACCGGAGCCGGGTTCGTGCTCTGGGAGGCGCCGTTCTACGGCGGCATCTTCAACATCTCCTGGGACGGCCGGTTGCCGGGCGGGACGTTCGCGGCGGTCGGCACCTACACCATCACGGTGGCCGACCCGCTCGACGCGGCGTCCACCAAGACGACCCAGGTCAAGGTGATCCAGCGGGTCGGGTTGGTGTTCACCGGCATGACCACCCAACCGACGTCGAACTGGCAGTATCGCAGCGGCCCGATCGTGGTCAGCGCCGTCGCGTCGGCCGCCGGCACGTTCCGGATGGTCGTGCAGCGCGCGGGCGCGGAGGTCTTCCGCACCGCCGACGTGCACCGCGGCGCAGGCCCGATCGCGTTCTCCTGGAGCGGCCGGCACGCCGACGGAAGCTGGGCCACCCCGGGTTCCTACGCCTACTACCTCCAGGGCACCGCCGACGACGGGCGGACGTTCCCAGCCGCCAACCTCGTCATCAGCGCGACCAACCCGCCGCCCGGTCTGGAGGTCTACGCGCTGGCCGAGCCCGGCGTGCCGGCGGTCAACCCGCAAGCTGTCCCCGGCACCGGGATCCGCGCCAAGGTGGTGGCGGCCGACCACACCGCCCGGCCGGCGGCCCGGATCACCATCGAGATGAGCCCGGCCGGCTGGATCGGACGTCCGGTCACCCTTGCCCCTCGGGTGGTGCGGACGTGCGTGCAGGCCGACGAGTGCCAGGCCACGATCCCGGCCGACATCATCGCCGGTGAGGCGGTGGCCTACCGGATCACCGCGAGCGAGGCCGAGGGCGTGCCGGACATGGCGACCGCGACGGCCGACTGGCGGATCACCGACCTCAACCCCCCGAAGCCGTCACAGGGCCCCGAGGTCACCCTGGTGCCGTTGTGGCGGGCCAGCGTGCCGGCCACGGTCAACAAGAGCGGACTGGTCAACACCCGGGCGCTGAACGAGACCCTGGACGTGGCGTACGCGCCCGGCACCGGCTACGACACCTCGACCACCAACGGCGCCCGGCAGTTCGGCAACGCCGTCGACGACAACGCGTGGCAGTTGCTCGGCGTACGCGGGCAGATCAACCCGAGTTCGATCGCCACACACTGGTCGCAGGTCGGCATCTGGGTGCAGAACGTGCCGGTCGAGGTGAAGGTCAGCCCCAACGGCGACGCCCTGTGCGAGCGCGGACCGTTCGGCCCGGTGAGCTTCGCCGAGGCCAACGGCATCCTGCACACCGTCAACTGCCGCGACAACGCCTCCGGCAACATCTTCACCGCCGACTCGCCGACCGTCGGGTGGCACGAGTTCCATCACGACGCCTACCACGAGGGCGACGAATACTGCTGCGACGGCGGCTACTGGTATGGGGCGGGGATCAACGACTACGGCTCGCTCACCGACTGCCAGCGCAACGGCTCCGTCGCCAGCACCTGCAACGAGATCACCAATGGCACCACGCGGACCGGTTGGTGGCGCAGCGACGGGCCGATGTCCGACGTGATGATCGACAACACCGTCGAGCGCGCCGACGACCTGCGGGCGGCCGAGGCGACGTACGCGAAATGTGGGAGGGCACAATGCTGAGCCGACGCGTCCGCCTGCTCGCCGTGGCGGTCCTGGCCCTGCCGGCCATCGCGGCCGGTGCCATCGCGGCGCAGGCCACGCCCACCACGTCGGCGCCGGTCCAGCCGGCACCGACGGTCGACTACACCGACCCGACGAAGGGCGCGCACCTGCGGCTCGGGCTGCGGGTGTCGAAGGGTGGGGTCGCGCCGACCCTGTTGGAGATCGACCGGGGCTTCACCTCGACGCTGCGCGGCTCGACCGGGCCGTTCGAGCTGCGGCTGCGGGACAGCGCCGGTGCCCTGCTCGACACGCTCACCTTCGACGATCCGCTGGCGGTGCGCGCCTACGACAGCAAGCAGAACGTGCACAGCAACCCGCGGGTCGAGGAGGCGGACATCGTCGTGGACCTGCCGCTCATCGACACCACGGTGACGGTCGAGGTGGTCCTCGAGCGCGGCCGGATCGGTGAGGTCGAGGTCGGTTCGTTGATCCAGGCGTGCCAGGGCCGGCCGCTGCCCTGCGCGTTCAGCTAACCCCGCTGGCCGGGCACCTCCACGATGCCGAGTTCGACCGCCTTCATGACGGTGGCGACCGGCCCGGAGGTGCCCAGCTTGCGGTGCACGTTCTCCAGGTGCTTGCGGACCGTGCCGGGCGCGAGGCCCAGCCGGCGCGCGGTGGCCGGCACGGTCAGCCCGTCGGCGATGCCCCGGACGACCTCGACCTCGCGCTCGGTCAACGGCGGGCCGAGCGCGGTCGTGGCCCGCCGGTGCAGCGCGATCAGCGCGGGCTGGAGGCGTTCCAGCAGGTCCATCTCGCGGCCGTCGAACTCGCGGTCGCGGTTGAACTGATAGAAGCGCAGCACCGGCGGCGAGCCCACCACCAGCGCCACGGTGTGCACGCCGATGCCCTGCGGGCGCACGACTTCGCGGTAGACCTCGTGTTGCCGCCACCGCCGCTCCGGCAGCACGTCGGTGACCTGGAGCGGCGGCCCGGGATAGGGGTGCGACCCGCGCACCGTGGCCGCGAACAGCGGGTGCGTGGTGACCCGGTCGTGCATCCGCCGGACCGCCATCCGGTCGACCGGCCGGTCGCTGGCGACGGCCGGCATTCGCAGCGTGGCCAGGTCCAGCTCGGCGTAGGTGGCCAGGTCAGTACCGAGCCGGCCGCCGACGGCCGCGATGGTCGCGTCGACCAGGGGGCGGCCGCGCAACGCGCTGACCTCGGCCGCGACCGCGCGTACCCACGCCTGGTCGGTCGAGGTGTGCAGAAGGGTCACGACCGGACGATAGAAACCCGCCCGGGCATCAACGGTCGTCCATTGGACAGCGGTCGGGTTTGCGTCACAAGATCGCTAGGCCGCGCGGGTCCGGATAGCCGCTCCGTAGAAGACGATCAGAAGCACCGACAGGATCAGCAGGCAGGTGCCCAGGGCGCCGGCCCCGAAGTGGCCCAGCAACAGGCCGATGCCGGCCGGGATGAGCGAGCCGCCGAGGCCCGCGCCGCCGATCTGCATGCCGATCGTGCGGTCGGCGTGCGCCTGACCGACCCGGTCGGCGGTGGTCAGGGTGAGCAGGGGGAAGACCGGCGCCGCGGCGAAGCCGATCACAGCCAGGCCGAAGACGGTGACCGAGGCGTGCAGCGGCAGCGCCACCAACAGGGCGCCGGCCGCCATCCCGAACAGGCTGCCGACCAGGATCTTCTTGGGGTTGATCCGCTCGGACGCCACGCCCTGCACCACCCGGCCGACGAACAGCATGCCCCAGTAGAGCGACACGCAGAGGCCGGCGATCGTGGCGCTGACCCCGCGCCCGTCGGTGAGCAGCAGGAAGGCCCACAGGCCGGCGCCGGCCTCGACCGCGACGTAGACGGCGAACGCCAGCACGCCCAGCCAGACCGCGGGGATGGCCAGGGTGTCGCGGGTGCGCACCTTCTCGACCGTCCTGGTCGCGACCGCGGTGGCCACGGCGTCACCGGCCGAAGCGGGAGCCGGGGTCTCGGCGGCGGCGGCCGGCACCACCGAGCCGTGCCGGACCCAGCGGCGGACCGTCGCGAAGAACGCCAGCGCCAGGCAGGCCTGCGCGGACGCGACCAGGCCGTAGCCCCAGCGCCAACTCAGGCCGCCGCCGATCACCGCGGTCATGATGAGCGGGCCGATCGCCACGCCCAGACCGAAGAAGGCGTGCAGCCAGTTCATGTGCTTGGCGCCGAAGGCACCCGCCGCGTAGGCGTTGAGGCCCGAGTCGATCGCGCCGCCACCGAAGCCGGCGAGAAGGGCGAACGGGACCATCACGGCGTACGCCGGTGAGATCGCGTAGCCGGCCAGGGCGGCGCTGGCCGCGGCGGTGCTGAAGGCCAGCAGCCATCCCACGCCGACCCGGGCGATGGTGAAGCCGGCGGCGATGCTGGAGATGAAATAGCCGGTGGTCGACGCGATCAGCAGCAGGCCGACCGCCGAGGTGGCGACCCCGAAGTCACCCGCGATCGACGGCCACGCGACGCCGAGCAGGCCGTCGGGGAGGCCGAGGCTGATGAACGCGAAATACGCGAGAACCAGCAGGGATGCGCGGATCGGGCGCGCCGAGGGGGACGTCACCGGGCGATGATAGTGATGAGAGCGCTCTCTGCGGGAATTCAGGCTCTATCCAGCACCAGGCTCGACACCCCCGCCGCGGCGTCGATGTCGTAGCGGTCGCGAGCCGACGACCAGCCGTCGCTCTCGATGACCGTGCCGCCGGAAATGCCGCTGCGGGCGATCCCGTCGACCACCACGGTGCCGGCGCCGCCACCGAGCCGCACCCGGGCCGGGGCGTCGCCGGTCACGTGCACCACGAAGTCGCCGGCGCCGCCGGTCATCCGGACCGGCACCGTGCCGTGCGGCTCGGGCAGGGTCAGCGAGATCCGGGCGGAGCCGGCCAGGAACTCGACCGCCGACACGTCGCCGCCGGTCAGGTCGACCTGCTCGTCTTCCGCACCGCCGCCGAAGCGCAGGTGCCAGCGGACGGCCCGGTGCAGCGTGACACCGACGGTCGCGGGGCCGGCCTGGCCGGTGCCCTCGACCAGCAGCCGCACGTCGCCACCGTCGGCGTTGACCACGGGTGCGATTCGCGAACCGTCGGGTGTGCGTACCTGATAAAGGTCGTCGTCCAGGTCGTCGAACCCCACGATCAGCGTCGTTACGCCGCTGACCTGCGTGAACGTGGCGGCGTCGAGGCCGTCGCGCGGGCCCGTCACGGTGTGGCCGACCCGGGGAGCGCTGCCGGCAGCGGGCTCGGCGGCCCAGTGCGGCCGCGGCCGGGCGGGGCCGGGTGCCGTGCACGCCGCCAGCAGCACCGCGGCCAACAGCGGGGCGACCGCTCGCGACATCCGCCTCATCGGTGTCTCCTTACCCTGGGCGTCCAATCCGGACAGGTCAGTCAAAGTCGGCCGAACGGCCGACTGGTCCCGCCGAGGCTCCCGGGCAGACTTGCGTGAATGCGCGAGACGACCCCAAGCATTCTCACGGTCAGCCAGCGCCGGTTCGCCTGGGTCGCCTTCATGGCGATCGCCATCCAGGCGCCGATCGCCGCCCGCGTCCTGCATGACGACTCCTGGCTGCTCAGCATCCTGGTCGGAATGATGATCGGGACGCTCATCCTCGTCGATGACGCCCAGCGGCACCAGCCCGCCGCCGACAGCGTCGAATAGCGGCGGGCCGGTGCCGACCGGCTAGCTGTCCCGGCCGTCCCGCGGCCGGATCACCTGGGTCTGCTCGGCCGACGGATCGTCGCCGGCCGCCGACTCGGTGACCGCCGGCAGCTCCCGGGTCGGTGTCGGGTTGGCCACGGTCGGCTTGCCGCGACCGCGCCGCGGGCTGGGAGCCGGCTCGGGCTCGGGCTCCACCGGTGCCGGCTCCATGCCGGGCACGATGTGTGCGTCCTCGGGGCGCGGGATCACCTGGGTCTGCTCGGCCTCCGTGCTGATCACGGTGGTCTGCGCCCGGTCGATCTCGGCCTGCGCGGCCGCCTCCCGCTGCGCCGCCTCGACGCGGGCGGCTTCGACCCGGGCGGACTCCTCGCGGGCCGCTTCCGCTTCGACCCGGGCCGCCTCGACCCGCGCCGCTTCCTCCGCCTCGACCCGGGCCGCCTCGACCCGCGCCGCTTCGGCCGCTGCCCGGGCCTGCTCCTCGGCCTGCCGCTGCTCGTCGATCCGGCGCCGCTCGGCGTCGGCCTTCTCCGTCTGGTAGGCCTGCGCCCGCTCGCGGATCACCGCGGACTCCGCGGCCATCCGGTCGAGCCAGCGGTCCCAGCGGCCCTGCATCGGCCGGACCAGGCCGCCGCCGACCCCGACGATCAGGATGCCGGCGATCGTCGCGAGCACGGCGATCAGCACCGGCGTGGTCACGGTGGTGGCGATGCCGACCTGGTTGAGCGCCGCGATCACGCCCAGACCCACGATGAACACCCAGACCACGGTCGCGATCAATTTGCCGTACGAGAGTCCGCCGAGCGCGCCGTTGATCAGGTCCCGCACCGCGCTGGCGATCGCGGTGGCCACCACGACGATGACGATCGCGACGAACGCCCTGGGCAGCCAGCCGACCACCGCCGAGATCAGGTCGCTGATCGGGTTGGGGCCCCAGACGCCGAAGGCGAGTTGGAGCGCGAACAGCAGGATCGCGTAGTAGGCGAGGCGGGCCAGGATGTCGCTGGCGTCGTAGCGCGAACTGGCCAGTCGCCGGCCGATCCCGGACCGCTGCACCGCCCGGTCGAAACCGACGCGGGTCAGCAAGGTGTCGACCAGCCGGCGGACGACCCGCGCGATCAGATAGCCGACCAGCAGGATCGCCAGGAACGCCAGTGCCTTCGGCACGAAGAGCAGCACTGACCGCCACATGTCGGTGAGGGCGGCACCGATGTCCATGTCAGACCTTCCGTCGGGGGTGGGTGTTCAGCCGACGGCATTACCCGAACCCGGCTCGCGGCAATCCCGGGAGCGGTCCCAAGCCCGCGCCACCGTCGTCGCGCCACTGCGCCACGCGGCGGTTACGCTGCTGGCATGTCAGGCTCCGGTGCGTCGCCGACCCCGCCCGTGTGGGCGTCGACGTCCGACGGCTGGGACCCGGGGCTGCTGGCCGTCGTCGATCTGGTGCTCGGTTCGCCGGTCGCGATGGCCTTCCTGCACGGTGACCGGCTGCGCCTGATCTACAACGACGCCTACGGGCAACTGCTGGGCGAGCGCCACCCCGACGCCTACGGCGCACCGGCGGCCGAGGCGTTCGGCGCGGCCTGGGACGGCCCGGCCGGTGCGGCGGTCCGCGAGACGCTGCACACCGGGTTCGCGCCGCGTGACACCGAGTTGCCGTCGACCGCCGACGACGAGCCCGACCCGGCGCTGCCCACCCGCGGCCTGTCCGCCGTGCGCGACGGCAGCGGCCGGATCGCCGGGGTGCTGATCGTCGCGGTCGAACCGGTCCCGGTCGCACATCGCCTCCAGGGGCTCACCGAGTTGGCCGAGGCGCTCGCCGGCACGCTCACCCTCGACGAGGTGGCCCGGGTCGCGCTGCGCTACGGCCTGTCCTCCCCCGACGTGCAACAGGTGGCGTTCGGGGTCGACGACGGCGACGACTGGCGGGTGGTCCGCCGGGTGCGCGGCGACGTGCTCGACGACGCCGACGAGCGGCTGCCGCCGGTGTGGCGCCGGATCCCGGCCGACTCGGTCGCGCCGCTGTCGGTCGCGGCCGGCGCCGGGCTCGCGCGGTTCACCGCCGACGGCCACCCGCTGCGCGAGGCCGCCCAGGACCGGCACGACGAGAAGGTACGCGCACTCGCGGCGCTCCCCCTGCGTACGCCCTCGTTGCGGGGTGCGCTGACCGTCGGCCGGCACGACCAGCACCCCTGGTCGGCCGCCGAGCGGGCGTTGCTGACCGCCGCCGGCAAGCTGGTCGCCCAGGCGGCCGAGCGGGCCCGCCGCTTCGAGAACCAGCACGGCACCGCGCAGTTGTTGCAGCGCAGCATGCTGCCGGAGAACCTGCCCGACGACCCGCGGTTCCGGCTGGCCGCCCGCTACGACCCCGGTGTCGACGGCAACGCGGCCGGCGGCGACTTCTACGACGCGTTCCTGCTCCCCGGTGGCCGGCTCGCGGCGGTGCTCGGCGACGTGGCCGGGCACGACGTGCGGGCAGCGGCGCTGATGGGGCAGGTGCGGGCGGCGCTGCGGGCGCTGGCGCTGACCGACTCGACGCCGACCAGCGTGCTGACCGGCCTTGACCGGCTGGTCGCCAGCCTGGGTGCCGAGGCCCGCACCGACGAACTGTTCGTTACCGTGGCCTACGCCGTGATCGAGCGGGACGGGCGGCTGACCGTGGCGACCGCCGGCCACCCGCCGCCGCTGGTCCGGCATGCCGACGGCACGGCCGACTATCTCGAGGTGCCAACCGGCACTCCGCTCGGGCTGGGCGGCATCCGCCGGTCGGCCGTCGCGACCCTGGCCCCCGGCGACACGCTGCTGCTGTTCAGCGACGGCGTCATCGAGCGGCGCGGGCTCGACCTGGGTGCCGGGCTGGAGAAGCTCGCGGCGACCGTGGCGGGGGCGGTGGGCGGCGATCCGCGTACCCTGTGCGCTCTTGCCTCTGCCGCCGTCGGCGGCACCACCGACGACGACGTCGCGGTGCTGGCCGTCGAACACGCGACCGCGCCGAGCCGATCGGCGGGCATGGAGATCCCGGCCGAACCGACCGCGCCGGGCCGGGTCCGGCACTGGATGTCGGCTCAGCTCACCGCCTGGAACGTGCCCGAGCAGGTGATCGGCGCGGCGGTGCTGTGCGCCAGCGAACTGACCACCAACGCGCTGCTGCACGCCGGCACGGCCGCGCGGGTGCAGGTCGACCTGAGCGCCGAGCGGCTGCTGGTCGCGGTCTCCGACAGCGGCACCCGCGGCGCGGTCAGCCGGGCCCACGCCGAGACGCTCAGCAGCCGGGGACGCGGCCTGGGGCTGATCGAAGAGTTGAGTGACGCGTGGGGCACCGACCCGGCCGTCCGCGGCTCGACGGTCTGGTTCGAGATCGGGATCCGCGCATCGAAGGGCGGCGAGCGGGGTATCGGGGTCGCATGAGCCCTCCCGCTGGCGTCCTCTTCGATGTCGACGGCACCCTGATCGACAGCACCTACCTGCACGCGGTCACGTGGTGGGAGGGCTTCCGCGCCGGTGGCCACGACGTGCCGACCGCCCAGATCCACCGGGCCGTCGGGATGGGCGCCGACCGGCTGCTCGACCACCTGCTCGGCACGGAACGCGACAAGTCGAACGATGATCTCGTACGCGCGGTGCACGCCGAGCGCTACGCGCCGTTCCTGGCCCGGCTGCGGCCGTTGCCGGGTGCGGCCAAGCTGTTGCGGGCCTGCCACGAGCGGGGCCAACTGGTGGCGCTGGCGTCGTCGGCGACGCCGACGGAGCTGACGGCGATGCGGGCCGCCCTCGACGCGGACGCGGCGATCGACGCCGCGACCTCGTCGGCCGACGCTGAGCGGACCAAGCCGGAGCCCGACATCATCGAGGCAGCGCTGCGGCTGCTCTCGCTCGACGTCAACCGGGCGGTCTACGTCGGCGATTCCATCTGGGATGTCGCCGCCTGCGCCAAGCTCGGCCTGCCCTGCGTCGCGCTCACCTGCGGCGGCACCTCCCGGGCCGAGCTCGCCGGCGCCGGTGCGGTCGCGGTCTACGAGGATCCGGCCGACCTGCTGGCCCACCTCGACGAGTCCCCGCTGACCGTGGCGTGAGCGTCACCGCCACCGCGTTCGCCATCCTCGGTGCCGGTGCCCTGCTGGCCGGCGTGCTGCCGCGGCTGCTGGAGCGCCGTCCACTGTCGATGCCGATCGCGTTCCTGCTCCTCGGGATGCTGGTGTTCGCCCTGCCGACCGGGCTGCCGACGCCCGACCCGATCCGCTTCCCGGCGATCGCCACCCACCTGACCGAGGTCGGCGTGATCGTGGCGCTGATGGGCGCCGGGCTGAAGATCGACCGGCCGCTGGGCTGGCGGCGCTGGTCGTCGACCTGGCGGCTGCTGGCGATCGCGATGCCGCTGACCATCGCCGCCGTCGCGCTGCTCGGCTGGTGGTGGGCCGGCCTGGTGCCGGCGACCGCGCTGCTGCTCGGCGCCGCGCTGGCGCCGACCGACCCGGTGCTGGCCTCCGACGTGCAGGTCGGCGAGCCGACCGACGAGGAGGACTCGGAAGACGAGGTGCGCTTCGCGCTGACCTCGGAGGCCGGGCTCAACGACGGGCTGGCGTTCCCGTTCGTGTTCGCCGCCATCCTGCTCGCGCAGCACGGCGGTTCCGGCTGGCTCACCGAGTGGTTCACCGTGGACGTGCTCTACAAGGGAGTGGTCGGCGTCGTCGGCGGGCTGGTGATCGGCAAGCTGCTCGGCCGGCTGTTCTTCCGGCCCCGGTCGGAGGCGCTGCGGTTGGCCCGGCACGCGGAGGGCTTCCTCGCCCTGGCGGCGACCTTTCTGGCGTACGGGCTGGTCGAGGTGGCCGGCGGCTACGGGTTTCTCGCGGTGTTCGTCGCGGCCCGGGCGATCCGGTCGGCGGAGCGCTCGAGCGAATACCACCAGGTGCTGCACGACTTCGCCGAACAGATCGAGCGGCTGCTGACGGTGCTGCTCCTCCTCCTCTTCGGCGGCGCCGTGGTCGGCGGGCTGCTGACCCCGCTGACCTGGCCGGCGGCGGCGGTCGCGGTGGCCCTGGTGTTCGTGGTCCGGCCGCTGGCGGGCTGGCTCTCGCTGCGCGGCGGGCCCGGGCGGCCGGCCGAGCACTGGGTGATCGGCATGTTCGGGATCCGCGGCATCGGGTCGTTCTACTACCTGGCGTACGCGACGTCGCACGCTGCGTTCCCCGGCTCGGCACTGGTCTGGGCAACGGTGGGGCTGGCCGTCGTGGTTTCTGTCGTCGTACACGGAATTGCTGCGACGCCGGTCATGGCCCTGTTGGACCGGTCCGGCGAGCGCACCGCGCTGGCGCGGGACGGCGGATGATCCAGTTCGATGCTTGGATGGACGTTCATTGTCCATCGGGGAGGGTTTTGTCGTATGGCTTCGCATCTCAACCGGCGCACCGCACTCGGGCTCGGCACGATCGCAACGGCGGGCGCCGTGTTCGGCCTGCCCGCGGTCGCGTCGGCGGCTCCCAGCGGCGGTGCCGCTTCGACCGCCGAGCCGACGCCGCTGCGGGCGGCGCGCAAGGTCGGCCGGATCTACGCCCGGGAGACCGCCTCGGCCGGAGGCAACTGGCAGGCCTATGTCACGGTCGCCGGATCCAGTGAGGTCGCGGTGTCCGACGAGCCCGACACGGTGCTCGAGGCCTACAGCGTCAACAAGATCGCGGTGGCCACGGCGGTGCTCGACAAGGTCGACCGCGGCCTGCTCACGCTCGACCAGCGGGTCGACGTGACCGCGGCGATCGTCGTGCCGGGCGGCGACGGCATCTTCAGCCTCGACGGCGCCTACCCGAGCTCGGTCACCCTGGGCCACGTGCTCGCCGCGCTGCTGACCGTCTCCGACGACACGGCGGTGCGGCTCTGCGGCCTGGTCGCGCCGGCCGCCGAGATCAACGAGATCCTGGTGGCGAAGGGCTTCCCGCAGACGCAGGTCGAGCCGGTGGCCAACCCCAACCGGTTCTTCCTCGGCCGTTCGACGCCGCGCGAGACACACGGGCTCCTGCAGGCGCTGGTCGCCGGCACGCTGCTCTCCCCCGCGTCGACCCAGGTGATCCTGTCCCGGCTGCGGGCGCCGATCGCGTTCACCGACGGCATCCGCCGCGAGATGTCGTCCGACGAGCGGCTCCGGATCGCGACGAAGGCGGGCTGGTTCGACGCCGCGCGGCACGAGGCTGGCATCATCTTCGACGGGGCCGGTGCGCCGGTGCTGACCTACGCCATCTTCGCCGACGGCCAGGCCGGTGCCGACGACTTCGGCGCCACTCACCCGGCCGTGGCGGCTCGGGCCAAGATGGGCCGGGCGTTCCTGGACACCGTCGACGCGCTGAGCGGCGACCCGGCGGTGCGGGTGGCGAAGGCGCCGCGCTACCGCCCGTCCAACGGCGGCTGATCTTCCCTTCCGGGCGGCGCGCGTTTCTCGCGCGCCGCCCGTTTTTCTGCCTCGCCTCCCTTGGTGTCTGATTCGTGCTTGAATCGGATGTCTGTCCATAAAGGGGGGTTTATGGGTACGTCGCTCAACCGCCGCACCGCACTAGGGCTAGGAACCATGGCGACCGTAGGGGCGGTGTTCGGCCTGCCGGACGGCGTGGCAGCGGCTCCGGGCGGCGATCTGGAGGACCTGCGGGCGACCCCGCTGGCGGCGGCCCGCAAGATCCGTCAGGTCTACACCAAGGAGAGCGCGGCAGCGGGCGGCAACTGGCAGGCCCTGGTCACGGTGGCGGGGTCGAGCGAGATCGCGGTGACGGACCAGCCGGACACGATGGTCGAGGCCTACAGCGTCAACAAGATCGCGGTCGCCGTGGCAGTGCTCGACAAGGTCGACCGGGGCCTGCTGAAGCTCACCCAGCGGGTCAACGTGACGGCGGCGGTCGCGGCCGGCGACAGCGACGGCATCTTCCGGTTGGACGGCGCCTACCCCAGCGCCGTCACACTGGGCCACGTGCTCTCGGCGCTGCTGACGGTGTCCGACGACGTGGCCGCCCGACTGTGCGGTGACGTCGCACCGGCTGCGGAGATCAACAAGATCCTGGTCGGGAAGGGTTTCGGCAAGACCCAGGTGCAGCTGACGGGCAACCCCAACCGGTTCTACATGGGCCGCACCACGCCGCGCGAGACCCACACGCTGCTGCGCCGTCTGGTGGCCGGCACGCTGCTGTCGCGGGCGTCGACCAACGTGATCCTGTCGCGGCTGCGGTCGCCGATCGCCTTCACCGACGGCATCCGGCGGGAGATGTCCTCTTTGGAACGCGGCCGGATCGCGACGAAGGCCGGCTGGTTCGGCGCCTCCCGACACGAGGCCGGCGTCATCTTCGACCGGGGCAGCGCGCCGGTGCTGACCTACGCCATCTTCGCCGACGGCCAGAGCGGCGCCGCCAACTTCGGCGCGACTCACCCGGCCGTGCGCGCCCGCTCCCGGATGGGCCGCGCCTTCCTCGACGCGGTCAACGGCCTGCCCGGCGACCGCAGCGTCCCGGCTGCGCGCGAGTCGTTGGCCGGCTAAGGTCCCCGGCCAGTCGTCGCCTGGGCCCGGATCGACCGGAGCGTCCGGCTCGCCTAGCCGGTCTCGCGTAGTTCGGTGACCACCGGGCGGGCCGGCTCGCCCGGGCCGATCGGCTCGGCCAGGCCGAGCAACTCCTGCCGGGCGTTGAGCAGCACCATGATCAGTTCGTCGAGGCGGGCCGGTGTCAATCCGTAGCGGCCGATCGGCAGCGCGGAGAGCACCGTAGGTGGGGTGCCCGCGTCGATCGCCTGACCGATCGTCAGCACGACCTGGTCAGGGGTGCCGCCGCTGTGGTCGAGTTGGGCCAGGAACTGGTTGGCCACCTCGACGCGGGGCATGCCGTCGGCCACCCAGTGCACGGGTGCCTCGGGCCGGGCGTAATCATTGGTGCTCACCTATCGACCATGACACAGGTGCCACCCCACCGCACAGCGGAGCGGGCTAGCGTTTGGGGTGTGCTGCTCCTGATCATGTCGGATACCCACCTGCCCATGCGGGCGAAAGACCTCCCCGCTCCACTATGGATGATGGTTGACGAGGCCGACGTGGTGGTGCACGCCGGCGACTGGGTCGACGTCGACCTGCTCGACCGGCTCGAGGCCCGCTCGCGCCGGCTGGTCGGCGTCTACGGCAACAACGACGGCCCGGCGCTGCGCGCCCGGCTGCCCGAGGTGGCCCGCGAGACCCTCGACGGGGTGCGGCTGGCCGTGGTGCACGAGACCGGCCAGGCAACCGGCCGGGAAGCCCGCTGCGCCGCCACCTTCCCCGACACCGACGTGCTGGTCTTCGGCCACTCGCACATCCCCTGGGACACGACGGCGCCGGGCGGCCTGCGCCTGCTCAACCCCGGCTCACCCACCGACCGCCGCCGCCAGCCCCACCACACCTTCATGACCGCCGAAATCACCGACGGCGCCCTGACCGCGGTGGCACTGCACCGCCTCGACCCGACCGGGTCCTAGGCACCGCCGACGCGGCACGAGCGAAACCCGGTCGCGATCGTGGCGGCAGCCAACTAGCGTCACGGGCCGTGACCCGCTTCGCCCACCTGGTGCTCGTCGACGCCAACGGCACGCCGTTGGGTGTGCTGCCGCCCTATCAGGTGCCGGTGCCGTGGTGGCAGGAGTCGGCCGATGTCGTCGACGGCGCCCGGGTGCACTTCGGCCTCGACGTGACCATCCTGCGGCTGCTCAGCGCCGACCGGCCGGCGATGCCCGGCGGCACGGTGACCTACGTGGCCGAGTGCGCGGCCGCGCCGGCCGTGGCGGTCCCGCTGGCCGAGGCCGGGGTCGACGAGGCGGCGGTGACGAGTCCCGCGGAGAACCGCGCACCCTACGCGCGGCCGGGCGGGCCCGCCGCGAGCATCGGCTGGGCCGCGGCGCGGCTGGCCGACCTGGGCTGGACGGGTGTCGCCGCGCACCAGCACCGCACCTGGAACCTCTCGGCGATCTGGCGGCTCGACGCCGCCGGGGGGCAGCGGGCCTGGCTCAAACAGGTGCCGCCGTTCTTCCGGCAGGAGGGCGCCGTGCTCCGCTGGCTGGCCCAGGCCGCACCCGGTCGGGCGCCGACCCTGCTCGCCGAGGGCGACGAGGGCCGGTTGCTGCTCGCAAACGTGCCGGGCGACGACTGGTATGGCGCCGACCTCGCCGGGCATCACCGGATCGGCGTGACCGCACACGGCATCCAACTCACCGCCGCCGGCGATCTCGACACGCTGGTCGCGGCCGGCCTGCCCGACCGGCGCGGCACGCGGCTCGCCGACTGGATCCGCCGCACGCTCGCGCCACACCTGCCCACGGTCGACGAGGTCCTCCCCGACCTCGACGAGCGGCTCGCCGCGGCCGCCGCGTGCGGCTTGCCGGACACCCTCGTGCACGGCGACCTGCATCCGGGCAACACCCGGGTCAGCGGCGACGACGATCCGGTGGTGATCGACTGGGGTGACTCGTTCGCCGGCAACCCGGTGTTCGACATCCTGCGGCTGAGCGAGCGGGTCGACGACGATGCCGCCGCCGGGCTGCGGGCGGCCTGGTCGGCGCGCTGGCGGGCGGCCGTTCCCGGCTGTGACCCCGACGGCGCGATCACCGCACTGCGCCCGGTCGCCGCGCTGCGGTCGGCCGCCGTCTACGCCGAGTTCCTCGCCAACATCGAGGAGAGCGAGCATCCCTATCACGCCGCCGACGTGCCGCACTGCCTGCGCGAGGCCCAACAGGAGGCGGGGCGGCATACCGTAGGTGCATGACCGACGTGCCGGCCCTCCGCGAACGTCTGGTCGACGTGCTGCGTGACGACGGCGGGCTCACCCGCGACGACGTGATCCAGGCCTTCGCCACCGTGCCGCGCGAGCTGTTTCTCGCCGACGGGTTCCACCTGGGCGAGGCCGGTTTCCTGCGGCCGGGTGACGACGGGTTCCTCGCGGCCGCCTACCGCAACGACGCCCTGGTGACCAAGTTCGACGACGGGCGGCCGGTCAGCTCGTCGAGCCAGCCGTCGCTGATGGCGTTGATGATCGAGGCGCTCGGCGTCGCGCCGGGCATGCGGGTGTTGGAGATCGGCGCCGGCACCGGCTACAACGCGGCGCTGATGGCCCACATCGGAGCGGCGGTGACCAGCGTCGACGTGCAGCCTGACGTGGCGGCCCGGGCGGCGGCGGCGTTGGACAGGGCCGGCGTGACCGGCGCACGGGTCCGGGTCGGCGACGGCTATCTCGGCGAGCCCAGCGGCGCGCCCTATGACCGGGTGATCGTGACCGTCGGCATCACCGGGGTGTCGCCGCACTGGCTGGCGCAGCTCGTGCCGGGCGGCCTGATGCTGGCGCCGGTCGCGCACGCGGGCAACAACCCGGTCCTGCGGGTGTGGACCCGACCCGCGGCCGGCCGCGCCGAGCCGGGGTGGCCGGCCACCGATGAGGTCTGGGCCGACGGCATCTGCGGTGCGGGCTTCATGGCCGCCGCCGGGCCGCTGGCCGCGCGCTACCCGTGGGCCCATCCGGACCCGCTCCGGGTGCCCGACGGCGTGACCCCGTCCGTCCAGATCCCGCCGCGCTGGAAGCAGCCGCTCGACGGGCTGAGCTACCACGACCTGTGGTTCGCCGTCGGCGCCTGGGACCGGCGGACCACCAGCGGCCCGTTCGACGGCGGGTCGGGCTGCGTGCTGGCCGACGACACCCGGGCCGGCGGTGCCGCGATCCGGGCCGACGGTTCGGTCATCGCGGCCGGTGCCCACGCCGCGGCATTCGCCAACGACGCCGGCATCCTGCTCGACCGATGGCTCGACGCGGGCCGGCCGGGCATCGAGCGGTGGCGGGCGCCGCTGGTGCTGGCCGGCGACCCGGCCGCGCCGATCTACGTACCCCGGGAATGGTCGTTGTTCGCCTAGAACGTGCCGCTCAGCCGGTGCCGCAGCGGGCGCCCGTCGGGGTCGTAGATCAGGCGGTAGAGCGGTAGC
The DNA here is from genome assembly GCF_003387075.1 of Asanoa ferruginea. Taxonomy (NCBI): domain Bacteria; kingdom Bacillati; phylum Actinomycetota; class Actinomycetes; order Micromonosporales; family Micromonosporaceae; genus Asanoa; species Asanoa ferruginea. The sequence goes on along the minus strand of NZ_QUMQ01000001.1, from coordinate 4,849,148 downwards.
GCCCAGAGCCGGGTGCGCAGCGGCAGGCGTTCCGGCGAGTGCGGGCGCAACCGGCCGGGCGGCCGGGGTCCGCGCCGGCCCGAAACATGCCATGCCTCCAGCGCTTCCGCCGACGCGACCATGGCGTCGACCGCCGCCGCTGCCTCGACCGGAGCTTCCTCGCTGTCGAGGTGCTCGGCCATCAGCCGCAGCCGCAGGTCGCGGGCGTAGACGCGGGCGCCGTCACCGAGACCGGCGGGGTCGGCCGGCGCGCGGGTATCCAGGGTGGTGTCCAGCACGGCACAGGACAGCTCGCTGTCGTGCGTCCACGAACGACGGTTGAAGTTGTCGGAGCCGACGCTCGCCCACACGTCGTCGATGACACAGACCTTCGCGTGTACGTACACCGGCGTGCCTTCATGGTTTTCCAGGTCGAAGACGTGCACCCGGTCGGGCGCCGCCTCCTGGCACAGCCGCAGCGCCAACTCCCGGCCGACCTGGTTGGGCGGCAGGGCCAGCCGGCCGTCGAGGTCGGGATGGCGCGGCACGACGGCGACCAGGTGCAGGTCGGGGTTGTCGCGCAGGGCCTGTGCGAACAGCTGGGCCACCTCGGTCGACCAGAGATACTGGTCTTCCAGGTAGATCAGCCGGCGGGCGCGGCGGATCGCCTTGACGTAGCCGCGGGCCACGGTCCGCTCCCCGTCCGGCGCGAAGGGATAACGCGGGCGGACGGTCGGATAGGTGCGCAACACCTGCACCGCGTGCGGGCCGACCGCCTCGGCCGCCGGAGCCCGCGGCGGCAACGGGTCGGCCTCGAGGTCGGCGTGGCTCAGCCGGTCGCGCACGTAGGCGAGCGGGTTCTGGATGTCCAGCGGCATCGGGTCGTCCCAGCGCTCGCGGAACACCCGGTCGAGCACGTCGACCACCGGCCCGCGCAGCTTGAGCTGCACGTCGTGCCAGGGCGGGCGCGGCCCGTAGGCCTTGGCCATGGCTATCGGCTGTGGGTCACCGAGGTGACTCGCGTCGTCGCGGCGGCTGTGGCACAGGTCGATGCCGCCGGCGTAGGCCACATCGCCGCCCGGCCGCCGGACCACCACCAGCTTCTGGTGGTGCGAGCCGCCGCGCCGGACCCGCTGGTCGAGCAGCACCTCGCCGCCCGCGGCCTCGACGTCGTCGCCCAGGTGCCGGTTCTCCTCCTCGCTGTATTGCAGCTTGTCGAGGTGGGAACGCCACATCAGCCCCTTCACCACCACGCCCCGCTCGGCGGCGCCGGCGAACAGGTCGGCGACGGTCGGGCCGTCGGGCAGCAGCCGCTCGTCGGGATCGCCGCGCCAGTCGGTGAAAAAAAGGTGGTCACCCTTCTCCAGCGCGGCGACGGTGTGCACGAGATCAGCGAAGTAGGTCGCGCCGTGCACCAGCGGCTCGCATTGATTGCCTTCGGTCCAGGTGGGTAGGTCTGAGGCGGGATTGCCGCGCTCCGACCTGGTGAGAAACCAGTCCTCCATCGGCATCCGTGGGTCTTTTCCCAGGTCGCCCGATGTTCACACCTGTGGCGCAAGCTCAGGGACGGCACGACACGTTGACACAGAACCGCCGAGGCTGGCGCGAAACCGCGATTTCTCTCCGCAACGGCGCGCCTACCGTCATTGTCGAAGGACGGCAGGTAAGGAGGCCCCGATGAGCAGCGAGTCCATCTCCCCCGAGTCGGAAAGCCGCACCCGGGAAGCCAACAGCGAACAGGGCCTGCTCGTCGCCGTCTTGATAATGGTCATTCTGGGCGTGATCGCGATTTTCCTGGTCACGGCCTGAGAGGCCGCGCGCTCCGGACGGGGGGACGGCCGGAGCGCGCGGACTCGGCTCAGGGGCGGTCGCCCTCGCCCGCGGAGTGCGGGAGACGAGCCGCCGGGATGACGCCGAGGCGACCGGCCTGGTAGTCCTCGAACGCCTTGACCAGCTCGGCGCGGGTGTTCATGACAAACGGGCCGTAGTGCGCGACCGGCTCGCGGATCGGCTCGCCACCCATGATGTAGAGGTCGAGCGCCGGGGTGTGCGAGTCCTGCTGTAGGTCGGCGGTGAAGCGCAGCGCGTCGCCGGGACCGTGCACAGCGAGCTGGCCGGTGTGGATCGGGCGCTTGTCGGCGCCGACGGTGCCACGGCCGCCGAGCACGTAGAGCAGGGCGTTGAAGTCGGCCCGCCACGGCAGCTCGACCTCGGCACCCGGCTGCACCGTCACGTGGGTGATGGTGATCGGGGTGTGCGTGCTGCCCGGGCCCGCGTGGCCGTCGACCTCACCCGCGATGACCCGGATCAGGGCACCGCCGTCGGGCGTGGTCAGCAGGGCCGACTCCTTGCCCCGGATGTCCTGGTAGCGCGGCGGGTTCATCTTCTGGGCGCGGGGCAGGTTGACCCAGAGCTGGAGGCCGTGGAACAGGCCGCCGCTCATCACCAGGTGCTCCGGCGGAGCCTCGATGTGCAGCAGGCCGGAACCCGCCGTCATCCACTGGGTGTCACCGTTGGTGATCGTGCCACCGCCACCGTTGGAGTCCTGGTGGTCGAAGATGCCGTCGATGATGTAGGTCACCGTCTCGAACCCGCGGTGCGGGTGCCACGGCGTTCCCTTGGGCTCGCCCGGCGCGTAGTCGACCTCGCCCATCTGGTCGAGGTGGATGAAGGGGTCGAGGTCGGTCATGGCCACGCCGGCGAACGAGCGGCGGACCGGGAAGCCCTCGCCCTCGAAGCCACTCGGCGCGGTGGTCAGCGACTTGACCGGCCGGAAGGCCGTGGTGGCCGGGTCGAGGCGGGGCAGGCGGGGCAGGACGAGAACGTCTTCGACGGTGACGGCAGGCATGGTGTTTCTCCTAACGGGACTGCGACCGGGCGGCGATCAGCCGCTCGCCCAGGCGGGTGAAGATCTTGTTGAGCTCGGCAAGCTCGGTGTCGTCGAGCGCGTCGACGAAGTGCTGGCGCACGGAACGCAGGTGGTGGGGTGCGGCTTCGCGCAGCGCGCGCAGCCCGGCGTCGGTGAGGACGGCCTCGCTGCCGCGCCGGTCTTCGGGACAGGGCTGCCGGGCGACCAGGCCGCGCTTCTCCATGGTGCCGACGTGGTAGGTGAGGCGGCTGGGCGAAAAGATCAGCTTGTTGGCCAGCTCGCCCATCCGGAGCCGCTGCCGCGGTGCCTCGGACAGCAGCACGAGCACGTGGTAGTCGGCGAAGCTGAGCTCGCTCGTCTCCCGCAGGTTGTCTTCGAGCTGGGTCAGCAGGCGCTGACTCCCCTCGATGACGGCTCGCCAGGCGGCCATCTCCGCCGGGCTCAAGGACTTCACGTCGCTCATCACACCTCCGACCGTACTAGGTCTTTCAAATTCGAACAACTATGTCGGCGGCCCGTTCATTCCCTAGGCTGGGTGACGTGGATGACCTTGATCTTGCTGACTGGCGTGAGCGGGTGGCCGCCCTCTACCTCTCCGACGCCGACCTCAACGGGTTCCGGGCGGGGCGGGACGAGTTGTTCGCCTCGCACCCGCAGTCGCCGATCCCCGCCGACGAGCGTCCGGCGTTCCCGGGCCTGCGCTACTTCGACGAGAACCCGGACGCGATCGTCGAGGTGCCGGTGCGCCCGGCCAGCGGCGGCGAGCGGATCGACACCGGCGGCCCGGATGGCGTGGTGAGCTACCGGCGCGCCGGGATCGCCGAGACGCCGTGGGGTCCGCTGACCCTGTGGTGGATCGAGGCCTACGGCGGCGGGCTGTTCCTGCCGTTCCGCGACGGCACGGCCGGCCCGCGCACCTATGGCGGCGGCCGCTACCTGACCGACACGGTCAAGGGCACGTTCGGCCGCGGCCTGGTGCTGCTCGGCTCCGACCGGGTCCGGCTCAACTTCAACTACGCCTACAACCCCAGCTGTGCGTACGACGACCGCTGGGCCTGCCCCCTCGCCCCGGAGGAGAACCGCCTGACCACGCCGATCGAGGCGGGGGAGCTGAATTACCACTGAGGTCCTATCCGGTGGGTCAGTGCGAGCCGAGCCGGAGTCCAGGCGTCGTCTGGTGGTGGCCCGGGATTGCCGGGATACCGGTGTTGTATCTCGGTGATCCCGGGACGCCGCCAGGCGGCGGCTGGGCCCGGCGCAGGCCGCGCTGACCCACCGGATAGGACCTTGGCCGTCTACTGTGGCGGGCGTGCGGGATCTGGGGATCAATCTCGTGGCGAGCGTGCTCGCCGCCGCCGCGGCGTGGCTGGTGCAGCGGGTGGTGGCCCGGCGGCGGTTGGCCCGGATGCGCGGCTTCTTCGGCCTGCGGGCCGGCGTGCCGAGCCTGTTGATCGTCGGCAAGCACTGGTCGTCGCCGCGGGTGGCCAGCGTGCACCGCAACGACGTGGCCGCGCTGGTCGAGTTGGGTGCGATCGTCAAGGAGTGCGGCGCCCGGGCCGACGTCGTGCCGGCCGCCGAGGCGCCGAAGGAGCTGGGCAAGGTGACCGAGTTCTGCGTCGGCAGCACGGAGAGCAACTCGCGCACGACCGCCCACCTCGCGGCGCTGCTGCCGGGGGTGCGGGTGGTCACCTACGGCGAGGGCGGCGATCCGGTGCCGTTCATCGTGGGCGAGGAGCGGTTCGAGCGGCAGCCACACCGGGAGGCCTACGTGCTGGTGGCCCGGGCGGTGCCCACCGCGCACCCGATCTTTCTGCTCATCGGGCAGACCTCGCTGAGCAACCTGGCCGCCGCCCGCTACCTGGCCGGGAACCATCAGGAGCTACGGCGGTCATACGGGGACCAATCCCCGTTCTGCCTGGTGCTCCGGGTGCGTCAGCCGCAGGCCTACGGGCCAGACCTGGTCGAGCTGGCCGCCGACGTGACGGCGGCGGCCTTCGGCGACCCGCCCCCGGCGGCACCGGTGCCGTCACCGCGCCGGCCGTGGCAGTTCCTGACCGGACGACGCTAGAGGCGCCACCCCTGAGCGGGCGGCGCCTCTAGCGGCAGTGCGGCTCAGCTGGCGCCGCTGGCCTGCCAGTTCATCCGGGTGAGGAGCTGGCGGGCGGCGTCGGCGTGTTCCGCGTCGGCCATGACCGCGTATTCGCTGGCCTGCAGCGAGCTGCGCGAGGTGAAGTCGCGCCGCCCGCGGGTCATGGCGTGGGCGAAGGCGCCGAACACGGCACCCCAGAACGCGCCGATCGCCAGTGCGGAGAAGAACACGGCGAACCAGTTGGCGTCCGAGAAGATCCCGAACAGCAGGCCGATGAAGGCGCCGAACCAGGCGCCGCTGGCGAGGCCGGCGAGCGCCGCGCGGCCGGTGGTCAGCCGGCCCAGCACGTTTTCCACGAGGCGCAGGTTGCTGCCCACGATCGCGGTGTATTGGACCGGGAATTGGTTGTCGGAAAGGTAGTCGACCGCCCGCTGGGCGGCGGCGTAGTCGGGGTAGCTCGCGACGGTCACGGTCGCTCGCGGCAGGCCCTGGTCAGCGACCGGGGCACCGCCGAACACACCGCCGCCGAGACCGCTGGCGCCCGGCACCGGAGCGCCGGAACCGGCGGGACCGGGCGGGATGTTGCTGGCCGGCGTCGAAGGTGTGGTCATGGTTCCTCCTTGGTCGCGTACCACTTCCCCGATCTTCGACTGAGTAACCGCTGTTGTGTAAGCGTTCTGCGAACTCCGTCAAATCGCCGTGCACAGAGTGTTACCCAGGCGCCAGTCGGTCGGCGCCTGGAAGGTACCTGTGTAGCTGCCCTGGAAGCCGATCGTGGTGGATCCGCCAGTGGGCAGGGTGCCGTTCCAGGCCAGCGGCCGGGCGGTGAGCTGGGTGCCGGACTGCGACCACGTGGCGCTCCAGCCCTGGGTCAGCCGGGCGTCGCCGCGGGTGGTTGCGGTCAGCGTCCAGCCCGTGACGGAGGCGCCGTTGTTGCGCACCGTCACCTCGAGGGTGAAGCCGCCGGGCCAGGCGTTGGGCCGCAGGCCGACCGAGCAGCCCCCGGCGGGCGGCGTGGTCGGCGGGGTGGTCGTGGGCGGGGTGCTAGTGGGCGGCGTGCTGGTGGGCGGCGCGGTCGTCGGCGGGTTGGACGTCGGCGGGTTCCACGGGCCGGCCGCGATGGCCAGGTCGTAGGCCCGTTGCGGGACGAACTGGCCGGCGCCGGCGATGCAGCCGTCGGCTTCGCCGGGGAGCTTGACCCAGAGGTACGCCGCGATGGCCGAGTCGCCGGTCTGGGTCGTGCTGGGCACGCCGATCGCCCGCCCGGCCGGGTCGCACCACTCGGAGCCGAGCGGCCCGTTGCCGTTGCGGCTGGTGTCGATCACGGCCTTGAGCTGGGGTGCGCCGATCGCGGCCAGCACCGACTTGGCGTAGGGCACGGCCTCGCTGTTGGCCCGGTAGTTGGACACGTTGATCGAGATGCCGTCGGCACTGTTGGCGATGTCGGCGCCGACCAGCCGGGACGCCGCGTCAGCGGCCGAGAGCCAGGCCGAGTGTCCGGCGTCCATGTAGACCTTGGCCTGGGAGGAGCCGGCCTTGAGCTTCTTTCCGGCGTACGCCATGGATGCTTTGGTCTCGGCTTGTTGGCTCGCGTTCTGGCAGTTGGTCATCAGCGGCAGCACGTCGGGCTCGAGAACGATCGTGGCCGGCCGGCCGGCAAGCCCGGCAGCCACCTCGTCGATCCAGGCCCGGTAGGCCGCGTGCGACGGCGCGCCGCCCGAACTGGCACCGCCGCAGTCCCGGTTGGGGATGTCGTAGACGACCATGATCGGGATCTTCCCGGCGGCCGCGGCGGCGCCGACGAACGTGTTCACCTGGCCGCGCACCGTGCTGGTGTTGGTCGTGGTGAACCAGCGGGCCTGCGGCACCTCGGCGATGCGCTCGCGGATGACGGCGGCCTTGCTGTCGTTGGGGTTGGCGGCCACCCAGCGGGCGGCGTTGGTGTCGGGATCGACATAGAAGGCAGAGTCGACCGCGGCGGCACGGGCGGCCGTGGGAAGGCCGGGCGCGACGAACGCGGTCAGGGCGACAGCGAACGCCGCCACGCCGGCAAGCGACGCGCCGACGACAGATCTGCGGTGCATGGCGGTTCTCCTTGGCAAGGGATGCGATAGAGGACCGTCAGTGGAAGCGCTCCCAGGAGCCTACGACAGCACCGCGCCGCTGTGAAGCCCGAGGATTACCGGTAACGCCACTCAACGTCTGAGCGTCGACCCCGCCGAGGGTCGCCTAGGCGTCGGGGCGGGGTTGGCGGGGTTTGAGCATGAAGACGTTGGGTGCCAGTTTCTCCATCGCGCCGTCGCGGGCGACGATCAAGCCCGCCGCGAAGTCGACCAACGGGGTTGGGTCGCCGCCGTCGTCGAGGTTGGTCAGGTCCATCACTACCGTGAAGTCGTGGCAGAAGTAGTGCCCGACGTGGATCACGTCGCTGTAGCTGCGCGGACGGAGGGTCTTGAGCATTACCTCATCCTCCCCCCGCCCGGGGCCGGGAGCCACGCCGTGCGCAGCGTGTCGAGGACCCCGTCGTCCAGGTGGCCGTGCAAAGAGAGCCGGGCCATGCCGCCGTCCGGATAGATGTCCAGGCGTACGTGCGTCACCGGGTCCGTCCGCAGTGGAAAGCGGTGCCGTGTGTCGGGGCGCAGGTCGACCCGGGGCAGCAGCGGGAACCAGGCCGCCGGGTCGGCCGGGTCGGCCTTGCGGTCGTCGACGCCGGTCAGCGCGGCCGCGCCCGGTGCGTTGCCCTTGAAATGTGTCGTGTCCAGCGACGCGAGGCTGATCCGCCCGGGCGCCGCGAGCCGCACCAGCACCCAGTCGTTGCCCGCGTCGCGGCGGCGCCGGGTCTCCCAGCCCTCGCCCATGGTGCGGGCCAGGCCGGGCTCGATGAGCTGCCCGGGCGCGCCGTAGAACAGGTCGCTGCAGCCGACCACCCGGCCCCCGTTCTCGGCCGCGGCCAGGTCGAGAAAGCCGTCCGGGAAGCGCACAGGATCAGGAACCACCTCACCGTGTACGCGCAACCGCGCCACTCCCCCATCCGGATGGATGACCAGCCGCACGTGGGTGACCAACGCGTCGCGGGAGACGGAGAACGGGTTGGCGGTGTCGCCTTGCAGCGGGGAGCGCGACACCAGCGGCACCCAGTCGGCGGCCAGCAGGTCGTCGAGCGACGGGTGGCCGTCGACGCGGCAGCCCTGCACCGACGCCTCGGGCGGGTAGTTGCCCGTGAAGAAGGACGTGTCGACGACCACGCCGCGCACGATGCCGGCCGCGCCGAGGCGGACGATCGCCCAGTCTTCCCCGGGGACGCGGCGGCGGCGGGTCTCCCAACCGTCGTACACCTGGCCCTTGGGTCCGAAGGTCTTCGGTGTGAAACCCGGCGGTTCCGGCGTGACCAGGTTGTCGGCGGCCGCGAACAACTCGTCGTTGGTGCCGACCACGCCACCGCCGAGGCGGCGCGACGCCAGGTCGGTCAGGCCGAGCCAGTTCATCGTGCCTCCAGCAGGTCGGCGGCCCGGCGCAGCAAGCGACCGCGCGGCGGGTCGGAGGGCGAGACCTCGGCGCCGCCGAGCCAGACCCGACGGACAACACCGGTCAACTGCCGGCCGGCGTACGGGGAGACCGGGTGCCGATGGTGCAGCGCCGCCGGGTCGACGGTGAACGTGGCCGCCGGGTCGAAGGCGACCAGGTCGGCGTCGGCGCCCACCGCGATCCGGCCCTTGCCCGCGAGGCCCACCAGGTCGGCCGGGCCGGTCGACATCCAGCGCACCACGTCGGCGATGCCGTGGCCGCGGGCCAGGGCGCCGGTCCAGACCAGCGGCAACCCGAGTTGCAGCGACGCGATGCCGCCCCAGGCCGAACCGAAGTCACCCTGCTTGAGCGCCGGCGTCGACGGCGAGTGGTCGGAGACGACGATGTCGATGGCGCCCGCGGCCAGAGCCGACCACAGCGAGTCGCGGTTCGCGGCGCCGCGAATGGGCGGGCAGCACTTGAACTCGGTGGCGCCGTCGGGGATCTCGTCGGCGTCGAGCGTCAGGTAGTGGGGACAGGTCTCCGCCGTCACGCGCACGCCCCGGGCCCGGCCGGCCGCGACCACGCTCGCCGCCGCCGCGTCGGAGACGTGCAGGATGTGCACCCGGCTCCCGGTCGCCTCGGCCGCGTCCAGTGCGGCGCCGACCGCCGCGCACTCGGCGGCGCCGGGACGCGAGTCCAGGAAGTCGGCGTAGTGCGGGGACGGCGGCGCCGACCGCAGCCGGGCCGGGTCTTCGGCGTGCACGATGAACAGCGCGGACACCGCGGCCATCGCTTCCCGCAGCTCCGCCGGGGAGACCGGCGGGAACTCCGGCACGCCGGAGTCGGCCAGGAACGCCTTGAAGCCGAACACCCCGGCGGCGTGCAGGTCGGCCAGGTCGCCCGTGTTGCCGGGGATCGCCCCTCCCCAGAAGCCCACGTCGACATGGCACTGGCCCGCGGCGGCGTCTCGCTTCGTGGCCAGCGCGGCGGCGGAGACCGTCGGCGGCAGCGAGTTGAGCGGCATGTCGACGATCGTGGTCACCCCGCCGGCGAGCGCGGCCCGGGTGGCCGTGGCGAAGCCCTCCCACTCGGTGCGCCCCGGCTCGTTGACGTGCACGTGCGTGTCGACCAGCCCGGGCATCAGCACCAGGTCACCAAGGTCGACATCGGGAGTCACGGCGCTGGAGGCAACCGACGCGATCGTGCCGTCGCGCACCGCGACCGAAGCCGGCCCGACCGCGCCGTCGGGCAGCACCACCCGGGTAGACCTGATCACGAAGTCCACGGCACCACCCGGCAAGGACGACGAATCACGCGGTCCACTGCGCCACCTGGGGAAGAACGGATCAAGAGGTCCATAAAGCCTCCAGCGACGGGCGGTCGAAAGGAACCTCCGGCGGATCGAGAGCGCCGCAGTCGAGCCCGCGCAGCAGGAAGCCCGCCAGCGCACGGGCCGTCGCCGGCTCGTCGAGGATGCCGCTGGACCTGCGATCGAGGTAGGCGCCCAGGCGTTCGACCGCGGCCCCGGAGGCCGAGCGGAAGAACGCGTAGGTGGCCGCGAACCGGGTCGGGAGCTGGGCCGGGTGCAGGTCCCAGCCCTGATAGAAACCCCGGGCCAGCGACCGCGCCACCAGCCGGTGATGGAGCTGCCAGGCCGCGTGGATGCCGGGCCCGACCGGGAGGACGTTGCACGAACCGTCGCTGAGCCGCACCCCGGTCCCGGCCACCGCCACCTGCATGACCGCCTTGGCGTGGTCGGCGGCCGGGTGGGCCAGGCTCTGCTCCGAGGCGGCGATGCCGAGCGCGGCGCTGTAGTCGTAGGTGCCGTAGTGCAGCCCCACCAGCCGGCCCTCGGCCGCGCCGGCCAGCCGGGCGACGGTCGCGTCCCCGGCCGGCCCGAGCACCGCGAGCGGCGTCTCCACCTGGGCCTCGAACAGCAGCGTTCGCGACGGCAGGCCGTAGGCCAGCTCGAGCTGCCCGCAGAGCAGCGCCATCGCCTCGACCTGGGCCGGCGCGCTCACCTTGGGCAGGGTCACCAGGAAGCCCGGCGGCAGCGCGTCGCCCACCGCCGAGAGGAACAGGTCGAGGGTGCGCACGCCGCGGCGGCGGGTCGCCGCCTCCAGTGACTTGATCCGCAGGCCGATGAACGGCGGCGCGGGTGCGAGCGACAGCAGCGCGGCTCCGGCGGCCGCCGCGGCGGCGTCTTCGGTGTCGTCGCCGCGGGAGCCGTAGCCGTCTTCGAAGTCGATCCGCAGGTCTTCGATCGGCTCGCGGTCGAGCTTGGCCACCACCCGGTCGCGCAGCTCCTCCGGAAAGGGCAGCGGCGGCGAGCCTTCCAGCGCCGCGCGCGCCGCGGCGCCCCAGGCCGAGACGACCGAGGGCACGAACTTGTCGGCGGGTACGTAAACGGTGTGCACCGGCTGCCGCCCGGTCACCGCGGGCCGGTGCCGGTCGCGCAGCACCGCGTCGACCGGTGCGAGCCGCTGGTCGAGGTCGCGGTAGACCGCTTCCGGCAGCCGCCTGCTCATCGCGCCCTGTTCGACGGCCCGCCGATGGGACCGGCGGGGCACGCGATGTGGTCCGGGCGGACCGGCACCCGGTTGAGCGCCAGGCCGGTGGCCGCCCGGATCGCCGCGACGACGGCGGGGGTCGACGAGATGGTCGGCGGTTCGCCCACCCCGCGCAGGCCGTAGGGCGCGGTCGGGTCGCCCAGCTCGAGCACGTCGACCGACATCGGCGGCATGTCGAGGATCGTGGGAATCAGGTAGTCGGTGAAGGACGGGTTGCGGATCACCCCGTCGACCACCTGGATCTCCTCCATCACGGCCAGCCCGAGGCCCTGCGCGGTGCCGCCCTGGATCTGGCCGACCACCGCCTGCGGGTTGACCGCCTTGCCGACGTCTTGCGCGGTGGCGATCTCCACGACCCGGACGAGGCCGAGCTCGGTGTCGACGTCGACGACCGCCCGGTGTGCCGCGAACGCGTATTGCACGTGGGCGTCGCCCTGGCCGGTCGCCGGGTCGAGTGGCGAGGTCGGCTTGTGCCGCCACTCCACCGTCTCCTCGACCGTGTCGTCGCCGAGCAGCTCGACCAGGGAGGCGATCACCGAGCCGTCGGCGGCGACCACCTTGCCGTCGACCAGGGACAGCTCGTCGGTGCGGCCGAGCCGACCGAGCACGGTGGCCCGCACCGCCTGGCAGGCCGCCCGCACCGCGCCGCCGGTCATGTAGGTCTGCCGGGACGCCGACGACGAGCCGGCGCTGCCCACCGAGGTGTCGGCCGTCGCGACCGAGACCCGGGCGACGCCGAGTTCGGTGCGGGCGATCTGCGCCTGCACGGTGACCAGGCCCTGGCCGACCTCGGCGGCGGCGGTGTGCACCAGCACCGCCGGCTCGCCGCCGATCACGGTCAGCCGGACCCGCGCGGTGGAATAGTCGTCGAAGCCCTCGGAGAAGCAGACGTTCTTGATGCCGATCGCGTAGCCGACGCCGCGCACCACGCCCTCGCCGTGGGTGGTGTTGGCCACCCCGCCGGGCCGCTCGCGGTCGTCGCCCGCGTAGGGCGCCGGCAGGGGCCGGTCGCGGACCAGCGCGAGCAGGTCGGCGACCGGGGCCGGGCCGTCGACGATCTGGCCGGTCGGCATCACCGAGCCGGTCGTCATCGCGTTGCGCCGGCGGATCTCGACCGGGTCGACGCCGATCGCGGCGGCCAGCTTGTCCATCTGCGACTCGTAGGCGAAGCAGGCCTGCACCGCGCCGAAGCCGCGCATCGCGCCGCAGGGCGGGTTGTTGGTGTAGACCCCGTAGGCGTCGATCACCACGGTCGGCACCTCGTAGGGCCCGACGCCCAGCGTCGCCGCGTTGGCCACCACGGCCGGCGTCGACGAGGTGTAGGCGCCGCCGTCGAGCACGATCCGGGCCTTGACGTAGACCAGCTTCCCGGTGCGGTCGGCGCCGTGCTCGTAGAACATCCGCGCCGGGTGCCGGTGCACGTGGCCGAAGAAGGACTCCTCCCGGCCGTACACCATTTTGACGGGTTTTCCGGTGTGCAGCGCGAGCAGACTGGCGTGCACCTGCATGGAGAGGTCTTCGCGCGCGCCGAAGGCGCCGCCGACACCGGCCAGGCTGAGCCGCACCTTCTCGGTCGGCAGGCCCAGGCACGCGGCGACCTGCCGCTGGTCGACGTGCAACCACTGGGTGGCGACGAACAGGTCGATCCCACCGTCTTCGGCCGGCACGGCGAGCCCCGACTCGGGGCCGAGGAACGCCTGGTCCTGCATCCCGACCTCGTAGGTGCCGGTGACCACCACGTCGGCCGTGAGCGCGCCGCCGCCGGCCGAGGCGAAACGGTGCACCGGCACGTGCCGGACCAGGTCGCCGCGGGCCAGCGCTTCCTCGGCGTCGGTGACCGGTGCCCGGACCGCGTATTCGACCCGGATGCGGGCGGCGGCGCGGCGGGCGGTCTCCGGGTGGTCGGCGGCCACGATCGCGACCGGCTCGCCCTCGTAGCGCACCTCGTCGACGGCGAGCACCGGCTGGTCGACCACTTCGAGCCCGTAATGCTTGGCACCGGGTATGTCGTCAGCGGTCAGCACCGCGTAGACGCCGGGCAGGGCCAGCGCGGCGCTGATGTCGATCTCGCGGATCTCGGCGCTCGGGTGTGGCGAGCGCAGCGTCGCGCCCCAGAGCATCTCGTCGGCCCACAGGTCGGACGAGTAGGCGAACTCGCCGGATACCTTGAGGATCCCGTCGGGGCGCTGCGGTGAGGTGCCGACGCCGCCGGCGACGGTGGTCGTCTCTTTCAGAGCAGAGGTCATCGGGCCCTCCGGAGCAGCGCGCGGTGGGCTCGGCGGGTGCGCCGGGTCAGGTCACGGTCGTCGGCTGTGCGCAACTCCCCGTATTCGACGATCGTCCGGCCACCGACGGTCAGCAGTTCGAGCGTGGCCGGCGGGCCGAAGACCAGCGCGGTGACCGGGTCGTCGATGCCGACGTGCCCGAGGTCGTCGAGGCGCCAGAGCGCCAGGTCGGCGAGCTTGCCCTTCTCGATCGAGCCGAGGTCGGCCTCGCGACCCAGGCAGCGGGCGCCGCCCATGGTGCCCAGCCGGAGCGCCTCGCGAGCGGTCAGCCCGGTCGGGCCGCCGCGCAGCCGGGCCGTGTAGAGCGCCTGCCGCAACTCGGCGCCGAGCTGGTTGGCCTCCTGCGATGCGGCGCCGTCGACGCCGAGCCCGACCGGGACGCCGGCGTCGAGCAACTCGCGCACCCGGGCCATGCCGGCACCGAGTCGGGCGTTGGAGCTCGGGCAGTGCGCGACCGCGGTGCCGGTCGCCGCCAGCTTGCCGATCGCCGCGTCGTCGAGGTGCACCGCGTGGGCCAGCCAGACGTCGGTGCCGAGCCAGCCGAGCCGCTCGGCGTATTCGACCGGCGTGCAGCCGAACTGCTCGCGGCAGAAATCGGTCTCGTCGGCGGTCTCGGCCAGGTGGGTGTGCAGCCGCACGCCGTGTCGCCGGGCCAGCGTCGCCGCCTCTTCCATCAGCCGGCCGGTCACCGAGAACGGCGAGCAGGGCGCGACCGCGATCTGGAGCATCGAGTCGGGCGCCGGGTCGTGGTAGCGGGTGATCGCCTCCTCGGTGGCGGCGAGCGCGTCGTCGGTCTTCTCCACCACCTCGTCGGGCGGCAGCCCGCCGGCCGACCGGCCCAGGTCCATCGAGCCGCGGGTGGGATGGAAGCGCAGGCCGACCTCCTGCGCGGCGGCCACCTGGGCGGCCATCAGGTCGCCGGCCGCACCCGGGTAGACGTAGTGGTGATCGGTGCTGGTCGTGCAGCCGGACATGGCCAGCCAGCCGAGCCCGGCCGCGGTGGTGGCCGAGACCGTCTCGGCGTCGAGGCCGGCCCAGATCGGGTAGAGCGTGGTCAGCCACTCGAAGAGGGTGCCGTCGGGCGCGAAGCCGCGGGTCGCCCACTGGTAGAGGTGGTGGTGGGTATTGACCAGGCCCGGGGTGAGCAGGCAACCGGTGCCGTCGACGCGGCGGACCGACTGGAAGCGGCCGGCGTGCCCGGCGCCGACGGAGGCGATGCGCCCGTCGTCGCCGATCACCACGTGGCCGTCGACGTATTCGGTGCCGGCGGCGTCGACGGTCGCGATCGCGCAGTTTTCGATCAGAATCATGACGTCGCCGCCAGCCGGACCGCTTCCATGATCTTCTCGTAGCCGGTGCAGCGGCACAGGTTGCCGGCCAGCGCCTCGCGGATGTCGGGGTCGCTCGGCGCCGGGTCGCGGGCCAGCAGGTCGTGCACCGCGACGATCAGGCCGGGCGTGCAGAACCCGCACTGGACGGCGCCGGTGGCCAGGAACGCCCGCTGCACCCGGTCGAGCTGCTCTTCGCCGGTGCCGGGCGCGAGCCCTTCGACCGTGGTCACCGCGCGGCCGTGTGCCTGGCCGGCCGCGACCAGGCAGGCGCACACCGGCACCCCGTCGAGGTAGACCGTGCAGGAACCGCACTCGCCCTGCTCGCAGGCGTTCTTCGCGCCGGGCAGACCGAGCCGCTCGCGGAGCACGTAGAGCAGGCTCTCGCCGGGCCAGACGTCGTCGGCATCCCGGGCCTCGCCGTTGACCTCGAAGCTGACCCTCATCGCGCACCTCCCAGATCCGCCCAGGCCCAGCCGAGCGTGCGGCGGGCCAGCACGGCCAGCGCGTGCCGCCGATAGTCGGCGCTGCCCCGCACGTCGTCAATCGGCCGTGCGGCCGCGCCGACCAGGTCACCGAACCGGGCCGCCACCGCCGCCGGAACCGGACCGAGGGACTCCCATGGCAGTTCAGCGGCCAGGAACGAGGCGGCCTCGGTGGCGCGCAGCGGGGTCGGCCCGGCCGAGCCGATCCCGGTGCCCACGCTATGGGTCCGCGGGTCGAGCGACAGTGCGAACGAGCAGACCGCGATCACCATCGCGTTGCGGGTGCCGACCTTGGCGAACTGCTCAGCGCCCGGGACGGCCGGCACCAGGAACGCGGCGATCAGCTCGTCGGGCGTCTCGACCGAGCGCTTGGGGCCGACGAAGAACTCGGCGGCGGGCACCCGGCGGGTGCCCCGGGCCGACGCGAGTTCGACCAGAGCGCCGGACGCCAGCAGCGCGGGGTGCGCGTCACCGGCCGGCGACGCGGAGCCCAGGTTGCCGCCGACCGTGCCCCGGTTGCGGATCTGCGGCGAGCCGACCGTGCGGGCGGCCAGCGCGAGCCCGGGGACCCGGCCGGCCAGTTCGTCGATCAGCCGCCGGTAGGTAACGCCGGCGCCGATCCGCAGCAGGTCGCCGTCGGTGCCCCAGTCGGTGAGCGCGCCGACCCGGGTCAGGTCGAGCAGCGCCGCCGGCCGGGACCGGTCGAAGTTGAGGTCGACCATCACGTCGGTGCCACCGGCGATCGGCACGGCGTCGGGGTGGGCCGCCTTCGCGGCGAGGGCTTCGGCCCAGTCGGCCGGTCGCAGGAACTCCATGGTCACCACGCCTCCGGCGCCGGGGGCGCGTCGTCACGAAGCACGGTGCCCTCGATCAGCCCGTAGGGCCGGTCGGTGGCGACGTAGACCTCGTTGTCGTTGTCGAGCCCGAACGGCGCCAGGTCGACCAGGAAGTGGTGCTTGTTGGGCAGCACCAGGCGCACCTCGGCGAGCTCCGGCTGTTTCTCCAGGGCCCGCGAACCCATCGCGTAGAGCGTCTGCTGTAGCGAGTAGCTGTAGGTCTCGACGAACGCCTCGACCAGCGCGTCGCGGACGCCCTGGAAGGACGCGCCCCACGACGCGGCGGCGCCGACCGAGGCCCAGCGCCAGCGGGCGGAGACCTCGGTGGCCAGGACCCGGTCGGTGGTCTCGGGCAGCGTCGTGTAGCCGTCGCGCACGTAGCCGTGGAACTCGGAGTCGGTGGTGTTGAGCAGCACCAGGCCGGCCAGGCCGCTGACCACGTGGGACGCGTCGCCGGTCACGGTCACCGACGCGACCCGGGTCGGGCCGCCGTCGCGGGCGAACGAGTGCGGGCCGAGCCGCGACCACGGGTGCTCGATCAGGTCGACCCGGGCCCACGAGATGGTCGGCTGGGTGTCGACGAAGTGCCGGGCCAGCAGCAGGCCGAACGCCTCCGGCTCGCCGACGCCGTAGCGCTTCGCGAACGCGTACACCGTGTTCTTCTGGGTGTCGGTCGGAAGCACGCCGCTGTTGTCGCCCTCGTGCGCGGCGGCCAGGTCGCCGGCCAGCGCCACGCTGACGGTCAGGTCGCGCAGTTCGTGGCGGGCGCCGTCGCGGACCACCCGGACGAGGCGGACCTCGGCCTTGCCGTAGCGGTTGTCGCCCAGGGTGATCGCCATCGGCTCAGCTCCCCCGGTAGGTCGTGTAGCCGTGCCGGTTGAGCAGCAGCGGCACGTGGTGGTGCTGGTCGGGCGCGGTGACCCGGAACCCGATGGTGATCTCCGGGAAGAAGGTCGCGCCGTCGAGATAGCCGGCGACGTCGAAGACCAGCCGGTAGTCGCCGGCCGCCCAGCCGTCTTCCGGGACCCACTCGCGCAGCCGGCCGTCGTCGTCGGTGCGCCCCTTGGCCAGCGTCTCGGCGCCGCGCTCGAGCCGCACCGGCACGCCGGCCGCGGGCCGGCCCCGCTCGAGGTCGAGCACGTGGGTGGACAGCGGCGCGGTCGGATCGGTGACCAGCCGTTCGAGCCGGAGCAACGCGATCTTGCGGAGCTCTTCCTGGACCGTGCGGCGCTCGGTCTCGTCGTCGTTGTCGAGCCGGTGGCGCAGCGCGTCGAGGATCTCGGCCTGCGACTTGCCCGTCGCGAAGATGAGGAACACCTGGTCGAAGCGGCGCTCGTAGTCGAGGTTGGCCCGCTTGAGCGCGGTGCGGGTGTCGGCGTCGGCCGCCACACCGGCCTGCTCGCGGCGCGACCAGGCCGACTCGCGGTCGCCGCCGGCCGGGCGCTCGCCGATGCGGGGGTGTGCGGAGATCGCGAGCGAGACCTCGGCCCAGGTCAGCCGGCGCAGTGCGGCATCAGCGGCGGCGAGCAGCGTGGCCCGGTCTGGATAGGGGCGGCCGGCGGCAACCACCTCGACCCACGCGGGCGCCGCGCAACAGGCGAGCAACTCGCGCTCGGCCTCGGCGGGTGGGAGCCGGTTGAACCGGTCGACGTCGGCGATGACGCCCCCTTAAAAGACGGATACCGCATGACTACTCCAGCACCGCCCCCCGATCAAGACGTTTGCGCACCCGGTGGCGGCGTGTCTTGGTCGTCGGGGGTGTCCAGGTCGGTGTCGTCGGCGACATCGCCGCACGGGACGACGGTGACGGCAGCGGCGTGGGCACGCAAATACGCCCGGGCACCGGCGTCGCCGGTGGCGGTCTCGGCGACACCGGTCCAGTGGTCGCGGCCGAGCACGACCGGGTGGCCACGGCGATCGTCGTAGCCGCCCATGGCCAGGGTCTGCCGGTCGGCGCCGGCAGTGACCCGGGCGACAGCGGCCGCTGTGACGCCGGGCATGTCGACCAGTAACACCGCTGCGGCCGACGCGTCCGTGGCTCTCAGTGCCGCTAGACCGGCGCGCAATGACGAGGCCATTCCGCTGGCCCACTCCGGGTTGTCGACGAGGACCGCGTCGCCGAGGTCGGCCTCGGCGCGGACCCGGTCGGCGGCGGCGCCGACCACGACGAAGACCGGTGCGAGGCCGCCGGCGCGGGCGGTGGCGACGGCGCGTTCCACCAGAAGTGCGCCGTCGCGGCGGACGAGCGCCTTGGGTCCGCCGTAGCGCCGGCCAGCGCCGGCGGCGAGCACGAGCCCGGCCGTCTTCATGGCTTCAAACCCTAGTCCGGCAGAAAATCTTGAGCATTACACCCCGATATGCCCCATTAGCGTGCTATCTCCATCGGCCGTTCGGCTAGCTTTTCGCTAGCCGTCCGGGCTACGGTGACTTCCGAACGGTTATCCATGCTTCACAGCAAATATCAGTTCCACTCATATATCGCGCACGAATGCAGGAGGTCCCCCCATGACCGTGCAGACGGTGGACAAGGTCGACGCACCGCATACCGAGGCGCCGGCGGCCATAGCCACGAAGCCCACCGACACCGCGACCGAGCTGCTCCACGCGATGGCCGCGCTGCCCGCCGGCCACCCGTCCCGGGCCCGGCTGCGGGACCGCACGATCGAGGCCTGGCTCCCCCTGGCCCAACACCTCGCCCACCGCTACAGCGGCCGCGGCGAGCCCACCGACGACCTGCTCCAGACCGCGTCCGTCGGCCTGATCAAGGCCGTCGACAAGTTCGACCCCGAGCGCGGCGTCGACTTCGCCGGCTACGCCATCCCGACCATCATCGGCGAGCTCAAGCGACACTTCCGCGACCGCACCTGGGACATCCGGGTCCCCCGCCGGCTCCAGGAGCTGCGGCTGTCCATCTCGGAGGCCAACAGCACCCTGCTGCAGACCCTCGGCCGCTCCCCCACGGTCGCCGACATCGCGGCACACCTCAAGACCACCGAGGAAGAGGTCCTCGAGGGCCTCGAAGGCGCCCGCGCCTACAACGCCGTCTCCCTGTCGACCCCGACCGGCGACGGCGAGCGCGGCACCGAACTCGGCGACCTGCTCGGCTCCGACGACACCTCGTTCGAGCTGGCCGAGCTGCGGGTCGCCCTCGGCCCGGCGCTGGCCACCCTCGACGAGCGCGAGCAGAAGATCCTCACCCTGCGGTTCTACGGCAACCTGACCCAGTCGCAGATCGCCGACCAGATCGGCGTCTCGCAGATGCACGTCTCCCGGCTGCTCGCCCGCGCGCTGACCAAGCTGCGCGGCCAGCTCGGCGACTCGGTCTGAGGTCTGAGCTACTGAGGCAAGAGCACGAGCGGGCCATACCAGCGCGATTTTGGTTCAATTCGGACTAAAAGCCGCTACTCTGCGGAGATGCTGGTATGGCCCGGCCGGCGCTACCCGCTCGGAGCGACATACGACGGGGTCGGCACGAACTTCGCGGTGTACTCCGCGGTCGCCGAGGCGGTCGAGCTGTGCCTGTTCGACGCCACGGGCGACGAGCAACGGATCGACCTCACCGAAGTCGACGCGTACGTCTGGCACGTGTTCCTGACCGGTGTCCAGCCGGGCCAGCGCTACGGGTTCCGGGTCTACGGCCCGTGGGATCCCGCCAAGGGCCTGCGTTGCAACCCGCACAAGCTGCTGCTCGACCCCTACGCGAAGGCCATCGACGGCGACGTCGACTGGCATCCCGCGCTCTACGGGCACGACCTGAGCGACGCCGACACGATGTCGACCACCGACTCGGCGCCCTACCTGCCGAAAGCCGTCGTGGTGAATCCCTACTTCGACTGGGGCAACGACCGCACGCCGCGCACGCCCTACCACGACACGGTGATCTACGAGGCGCACGTCAAGGGGCTCACCGCCAAGCTGCCGGAGGTGCCCGAGGAGTTGCGCGGCACGTACGCGGGGCTGGCCCACCCGGCGTCGATCGAGCACCTGAGCCGGCTCGGGGTGACCGCCGTCGAGTTGATGCCGGTGCAGCAGTTCGTGCACGACCAGCACCTCACCGACCGGGGCCTGCGCAACTACTGGGGCTACAACACGATCGGCTACTTCGCGCCCTACCACGGCTATTCCGCGATGGGCCGGCACGGCCAGCAGGTGCAGGAGTTCCGCGGGATGGTCCGGGCGCTGCACTCAGCGGGCATCGAGGTGATCCTCGACGTCGTCTACAACCACACCGGCGAGGGCAACCACCTCGGGCCGACGCTCGGCTTCCGGGGGTTCGACAACCCCGGCTACTACCGGCTCTCCGACGAAGACCCGCGCTACTACATGGACTACACGGGCACCGGCAACTCGCTCAACGTACGCAGCCCGATCTCGCTCCAATTGATCATGGATTCGCTGCGCTACTGGGTGCAGGAGATGCACGTCGACGGCTTCCGCTTCGACCTGGCCGCCGCGCTGGCCCGCGAGTTCTACGAGGTCGACCGGCTGTCCACGTTCTTCGAGGTGGTGCAGCAGGACCCGGTGGTCAGCGCGGTCAAGCTGATCGCGGAGCCGTGGGACGTCGGGCCCGGCGGCTACCAGGTGGGCAACTTCCCGCCGCTGTGGACCGAATGGAACGGCAAGTTCCGCGACACCGTCCGCGACTTCTGGCGCGGCGTCCCGGGCAGCCTCGCCGAGTTCGCCACCCGGATCAGCGGCTCGGCCGACCTCTACCAGGACGACGGCCGCCGGCCGGTGGCCAGCATCAACTTCGTCACCTGCCACGACGGGTTCACCCTCGGCGACCTGGTCGCCTACAACGACAAGCACAACGAGGCCAACGGCGAGAACAACCGCGACGGCTCCTCGGACAACCGGTCGTGGAACTGCGGCGTCGAGGGCCCGACCGCCGACCGCGACGTGCTCGCGCTGCGGGCCCGGCAGCGCCGCAACTTCCTGGCGACGCTGTTCCTCTCGCAGGGCGTGCCGATGCTCGGGCACGGCGACGAGTTGGGCCGGTCGCAGCGCGGCAACAACAACGGCTACTGCCAGGACAACGAGTTGACCTGGGTCGACTGGGACCGGGTCGACGAGCACCTGCTGTCGTTCGTCCGCAAGCTGGCCGCGTTCCGGGCCCGGCACCGGATCTTCCGGCGCCGCCGGTTCTTCACGGGCGCGCCGGTCGCCGGCCGCGACGTGACCACCCCGGTCGCCGACATGGCCTGGTTCACGCCCGACGGGGCGCCGATCTCCGACTGGGACGGTGTCGTCAACGCGCTCACCCTCTTCGTCAACGGCGAGGGCATCAAAGAGCGCGGCCGGTACGGGCAGCGCCAGGTCGACGACTCCTTCCTGCTCTGCTTCAACGGCCACCACGAGCCGCTGTCGTTCGCGTTGCCGCCGGCCGAGTACGGCGAGAAGTGGCAGGTGGTCTTCGACACCGCCCAGGTCGAGCCGATCGACCCCGCGCCCACCGTCGGCGCCGGCGGCCGGACCACCGTCGCGGAGCGCAGCCTGCTCGTCCTCGACCGGGAAGTGTGAGGTGGCCGGCCGGGTCGTCTACGCGGTCGACGACCTGTCCACGCTGTCGGCGGTCGCGGCGCTGGGCGTCGACGCCGTCGAGATCGAGCCGCCCGACGACGAGGAACAGCTGCGCCGCTTCGTGGCCGTCGCCCGGTCCCGCGGTCTCGGCGTCACACTGCGCCTGGCCAGCGACCGGATCCTCGGCCCGGCCGTGGTCGACCACGTGGTGCAGTGGCTGGCCGGCTTCGCGCTCGACGGCGTGCGGCTCGACGGGCCACCGCCGCCGGTGCCGCTGGGCGAGTTCGCGGCCGCCGTCGGGGCGCTCTCCGACCACCTCGGGCGGCCGCTGACGCTGGCCGAGTCGGGGCGGTTCCTCGTACCCGGTGATGGTGGTGTGCTCGGCACCATCGACGCCGTCAGCGCGTGGCTGTGGCGCGCGGGCGACGCGGACCCGCTCCCCGACCCGGGCCTGCCGGTCGCTCCGCCGCCGCCCGGCGCGGTGGCGACGCTGACCGGGCTGCGCGACGTCGCGGCGACGCTGCTGCTGACCGCGCCGCTGACCCCACTGCTGTCGCCGGCCGACAACCTGCCGGCCGAGACGCTGCGGGCGCTGACCGCCCTGCGTCGCGCCCACCCGGAACTGACCAGCACCGAGCCGGAGCCGACCCGGCCCATCCGGCGCGGCGCCGAGGTGATCACGATGCGCCGCGGCGCGCTGGTGGTGGCGGCCAACATCGGCCTGACGCCGGCCCGGATCGGCCTCCACGGCGTGCCCCGGTCGGTGCTGTTCACCACCGGCCCCGGAGTGAGCCTCACGCACACCAGCGTCGACCTGCCGCCGGAGTCGGCCGCCGTGGTCGCCTGCTGCCGCTTCGACCAGCCCTGACTATCCTCCTCCTCGGGTCTCGTTCGTCGGGGAGGCGGAGTAGTGGGCGTATCGACGCTGGGCTGGGTGCTGACCATGGTCACGCTCGTCGCCCTGCTCGCCGTCGACCTGCTGGCGGTGTCGCGGCGCAAGGACGCGGTCACGCCGGCCGGCGCGGGGCGATGGATCGCGCTCTACGTCGGCCTGGCCCTGGTCGCCGCGGTGATCATGCTGTTCTGGCTGGGCCGGGAGACGGCCGAGCAGTTCGTCGCGACCTACCTGACCGAATACAGCCTCAGCGCCGACAACCTCTTCGTCTTCATGTTGATCATCGGCCGGTTCGCGGTGCCACCCTCGGCGGTCGAGGAGGTGCTGACGGTCGGCATCCTGCTCTCGCTGGCCCTGCGGATCATCTTCATCGCGGCCGGCAGCGCCGCGGTGCACGCGTTCAACTGGATCTTCTACCTGTTCGGCGCCTTCCTGATCTACACGGCCGTGAAGCTGCTGGGTTCGATGCGCGACGGCGACGACGGTGCGGAGGAGAAGCCGCCGGGCGTCGCGCTGCTGTCCCGGCTGATCCCGGCCACCGACGTGTACGCCGGCCGCCGCTTCACCACGATGGTCGACACCCGCCGGGTGCTCACCCCGATCCCGCTGGTGATCGCCGCGATCGGCGTCGCCAACCTGGTGTTCGCGCTCGACTCGCTGCCGGCCGCGTTCGGCCTGACCAAGAGCGCGTTCGTGATCGTCACCGCCAACGCGTTCGCGATGCTCGGCCTGCGGCAGCTCTACTACGTGGTCGGCGGCCTGCTGGAACGGGTCGTCTACCTGCCGATCGCGCTGGCCGTGATCCTCGGCTTCATCGGCGTGAAGCTGGTGCTCGAAGCCCTGCGCGGCTCACACATCGACGCCCCGGAGATCGGCGTCGGCCCGTCCCTGGCCACGATCGTCGGTGTGCTGGCGATCGCGGTGGTGGCCAGCGCCCTGCGCAACCGCCGCGCCTGACGCTATTCGAAGCGAAACTCCGCGACGCGCCGGTTGCCCTTGAACCACGCGCCCGCTAGCTCTTCGCCGATCACCGCCCGGTATTCGCCCGCGAAGTCGATCTCCTTGTGGCCGGGCACCTCATACCCCGTCTCCTTGAACACCACCGTCGTCCCGCTGGCGCGCCCGTTGTCGGTCGGCGTGACCCGGCCGACGATTCGGGTGGTCGTGCCGAACGCGGGATAGGTGATCGTGCCGGTGAATTCGGCCGCCGGCCATTGGTCGATGCGTAGGACCATCTCCAGATCGCCGTTATATCTGCCCCGCCAAACGGCCGAGCCGCCGATTGTCGGCGCGACCGGATGCTCCGGGATCGAAGCCGCGAGGCGTTCCCATTCGGCGCTGGCCATCGCGCCCGGCGCTTTGCCGATACGCGAGGCAAGCTCGTAAACCACGGCGGTCAGATCGAGATCGACCTGCGCCTCCGAACCGAGCGACAACGCACGCCCGTCGGCCGGTCGTGCCTGGATCCCCTTGAGCGCCTCTTCGAGGCGCCACGCGCACGGTCGCACGACCAGCGGCAAGATCAGCAGGCCCTGCTCCGCGTGGGCGACGATGCGGGGCATCTCCTCGTCCCAGATGAAGCGGGACGCGAGAAACGCGGGGCTCAGCATGAGGACCGCGATGCTGGCCCGCTCCAACTGCGTCTCTATCGCGCCGCGCCAATCGGCGCCGGCTGCGATGCGGCTGTCTGACCAGGCGTGCACCAGACCCCACCGCTCCAGCGCGGCGAGGTGTTCCATCAGCCGGATGAGCCACGGACGGTCTCGATGGCTGTAACTGACAAAGATCTGTTCCCTGGCCATTCGGCGCACCTTTCCGGCATACGAATGACGGCCCATTGAATGATCGGTGTCAAACCGGCGGGAGCGTAATCATCCGAGCGTTTGAGCTTTGTCCGCATGCGTTGTTCGATGCTCCCGCCCGTGGTTGGCTGAATCACCACATAGGAGGGAGCGCTCGCCATGACGACGCCGACGCTCGGGCGGGGCCTCGCCGAATGGGTGTGGGAGCAGCAGAGCGTCTGGTCGCAGGCGGCCAGCGCGGCCAAGGCCCGGATCGTCCGCAGCCGGCTGATCCTGCTGGCCCTGACCGTGGCCGCCGCGCTCGCCGGCACCGTCGCCACCCAGGTCGGCGGCGCCTGGTCGCGGGTGTTCGCCGGCGTCGCGGCCGCGGCGCTCGCCGCGGCGCCGGTCCTGGCCCGCGGCACGTCGCCGAAGAGCGTCGCCGAGTGGACCCGCCTCCGTTCCGTCTCCGAGGCGCTCAAGGCCGAGACCTACCAGCGCCTGGCCGGCGTCAAGCCCTACCGCGGCGCCGACCCCGACGAGACGCTGAAGCGCCGCGCGGGCCGGATCATCAACGACGCGAGCGACCTGGCGGCGGAGCCGGGCATCCTGACGCCGGCCGTCCGCCCGTTGCCGGCGGTCTCCGACGTGACCAGCTACGCCCGCGAGCGGGTGGAGAAGCAGCTCACCGACTATTACCGCCCGAGGGCGAAGCACCTGGCCGAGGTGTCGGCGCGCTACCTGCGCGCGGCGACCTTCGTGTCCCTGGCGATCGCGGTGACGTCGGCGGTCTCCGCGATCGTGGGTGCCAACCTCAGCGTGTGGGTCGGCGTGGTCACCACGTTCAGCGCGTCGCTGGTCGCCTTCAGCACCGCACAGCGCTACAGCTATCAACAGCTCGAGTTCGCCCGCACGGCGACTCAGCTCAGCCTCCTGCTGAGCACGTTCCCGGGCGACGCCGACCCGGCCCGTGCAGACCATTTCGTCGCCGAATCCGAACGGGTCATCTCGGTCTCCAACGACGCCTGGATGGCCAAGCAGACCGAGGCCGACGAGCCCGCCTAGGTCAGACGGGTCGCAGGCGGAGCAGGTCGGGGGTCAGCTCGACGATCTCGTAGCCGGTCGGTGCGCCGGTCGAGCGGGCGCCCGGTGGGTAGGCCAGGTTGAGCCGGGTGCGCGACGGCGCGGTCCAGTGGCCGACCGAGGCCACCGGCGCGTCGGTGGGGCCCGGGCGCAGGTCGGCGAACGTGCCGTCGTCGCGGAACTCGATGCCCTCGCGGCCCCGGGCCGGCGGCAGTGGGCGGTCGGCGGGGCGGTAGACGCGGACGCCGGCCGCGTCTTCCTCCCGCACGTGCACCCAGCGCCGGAACAGGGCCGGGGGCAGTGACGTCACGGCGTGGCCGCCGCCGCGAGCAGGCCCGAGCGCGGGCCGCGCAGGGTGGCCGCCATCCGGGCCGCCTGGCCCTGGGTGAACATCACCATGGCGGCATCATCCGTGTAGTCCATGTAGTTGACGAACATGTCGCCGTGTGGCGCGTTGTCGCACGACACCTTCGGGTAGGCCGGGCGGCCGTAGTTGGGGCCCGCCTGGTTGGGGGTGTCGGCCACGAAGTCGTCGCCGCCGCAGCCGTCGCCGTCGTCGCCCCAGATGTGGCGCAGGTTGAGCCAATGGCCCACCTCGTGGGTGGAGGTGCGGCCCAGGTCGAACGGCGCCGCCGCGGTGCCCGTGGAGCCGAACGCGGTGTAGGTGCACACGACGCCGTCGGTCTCCGGCGGGCCGCCGGGGAACTGGGCGTAGCCGAGCAGGCCACCACCGAGCTGGCAGACCCACAGGTTGAGCGTGGTGTCGGTGGAGACGGCGTCGGCGCCGCCCGTGCGGGCCGACTTCACCGCGTCGTCGGTGTCGAAGGACGCCACCGACGTGCGCGTGCGGGTGACGTCGACCAGCGCGAACTCGACGTCGGCGTCGGCCGCCACCGCCGCCCAGACCGGCGGCACCAGCGACACGTCGTCGTTGCGCCGGCGGAAGTCGCGGTTGAGCGCCTCGATCTGGGTGGCCACCTGGTCGTCGCCGATGTTGTGCTCGGGGCGCGACCAGACCACGTGCACGACGGTCGGGATGGTCACCAGGCCCAGCGGCGGCGGCTCTTCGCGGGCGGCCCCGAACGTGAAGGTCTCGATCTCCTCCCGGGCCCGGGCGTAGCCCGGCTCGGTGTCCAACAGCCGGCGGTGCACCGGCATCGTGCCGCACCAGTCACGCGCCGCGCCGGGCGCGAGCCGCCCTCCATCGAATGCCATCGCGCCATTCTCCCTGTCCGGCACCGGTCCGCACTAGCCGATCTTGGACTCTTCGCGGCACCACCGGATGGCCGGACGGTGCGAACCGGATGGCCGAGAAGGTGATCTACTAGAGACAACCGGCGCACATCCTGGCATCCTGCCTGCCATGACGCTTGTGCTCCGGTCGGTCGCGCTGACCGACCGCGGTCTGGTCCGGCGGGCGAACCAGGACGCGGTCTACGCGGGCGCCCGACTGCTCGCCGTCGCCGACGGCATGGGCGGGATGGCCGCCGGAGACCTGGCGAGCGAGATCACCATCAAGGCGGTCGCCGCGGCCGACGCCGACCACCCGGAGGCCGCGCTCGTCGACGCGATGCGCGAGGTGATCGGCACCGCGGGCGCCCGGATCCGCGACGCGGTGGCGGAAGATCCCACCAGAGACGGCATGGGTACCACGCTGACCGCGCTGCTGTTCGCGCCCGGCAACACGGCCGTGACGCTGGCCCACGTCGGCGACTCCCGGGCCTATCTGCACCGCGACGGCGTCACCCAGCAGATGACCAAGGACGACACGTTCGTGCAGATGCTGGTCGACGAGGGCGTGATCACGCCCGACGAGGCCAGCGTGCACCCGCGCCGCGCGGTGGTCACCCAGGCGCTCCAGGGCGAGCCCGTCGAGCCGGCCTTCAGCACCATGACGCCGCTGGCCGGCGACCGCTGGATGATCTGCAGCGATGGCCTGTCCAATGTGGTCCGCGAGGACACGATCCAGGACGTGCTGCGGATCTACCCCGACCGCGCCGCCTGCGCGGCCCGCCTGGTCGACCTGGCCCGCCGGGCCGGCGGCCCCGACAACATCACCGTGATCGTCGCCGACCTGGAGGCCGCGCCGTGATCCGTCGAGTGCTCGTCAGCCTCGCCGCGCTGGCCGTCGGCGCGGTCGCCCTCGACCCGATCGGCGAGGTGCTCTTCTACGGCCTCGAAGGCTTCCCGGTCAGCGCCGACGCGAGCGGCGTGCTCCGGATCCTCTCGGCGACCGGTTCCGTCGCGCTGCTAGCGGTCGGCGCGGCAGCCGGCTGCCGGGTGCCCGGCCGGGCCGGAGGCTGGCCGACGGTCGCGGCCGGGCTCGTCGTCGCCGGCCTGCTCACCGCCTACGCGCCGCTGGATGGATCCTCCGCGTTGTTCGGCGAGCTGCACCCACTGATCCGTCCCGTCGCGGCCCTGGTGGGCGGCGTCGTGATCGGCGCGACCCTGGCGGCGGTGCTGCCCGCGACCCCGGCGGGCGGCGACCCGTGGCCCGTCGCCGCGTTCGCGGCGGGCATCGTGGCCGGCCTCCCGCTGGTCCTCCGCCTCCCGCCCGACTTCCCTGAGCTGCGCACCCTCGGCTGGGCCGAGGTGATCGCCCTGGGCCTCGCCGTCGTGGCGGCGGTCGCGACCCGGACGGCGCAGGAGCCCGAGACACCCCGCATCAGGGCCGTCACCCTGGTCGCGGTGTTCGGCGCCATCGTCGGCGCCGCGTTCCACATGGAGTACGTCGGCCGCGCCACGGAGAGCTCCCCGGCGGCCGTGGTCGCGGTCGTGTTGCTGCTGACCGTGCTCGTATGGGTTCTGATCTCCCGGGTCCTGGTGCGGTGGAGCGGCAGCGTGGCCGGGCCCGACGCAGCCCGCTTCGCGCTGACCTGCGCCGGCGCGGCCGCCGCCCTGTTCTCGGCCAGCGGCCGCAACCACGGCATCGGCTGGGGGTCGGATTGGCTGCCGCTGATCGGCCTCCTCGCTGCTGCGGCCGGCGCCTGGCTGACGCGCCGCCGGCCGGCGATCCCCTGGGACGCGGCCGGCATCGGCGCCGCGGCGCTCATCGCCCTGGTGATCACCACGGTGCGGACCGAAAACTCCAGCTTCCTGATAGCCGGCATGCCGGTCGCGGCGTTCGCGCTCGGCTCCGCACTGGCTCGCACGGCGGTGGCCGGCGCCCTGTGCGGCCTGGTCACCCTGCTGATCACCGCGCCGGTCCTGATCGGCACCTTCAGCCAGCTCCAAAACCTGCTGTTCGACGACAACGAGGACCAGTCCGGATGGTTCCGCGAGGCCGTCCTGTTGACCCCGCTCTGGCTGACCGGCCTGCTGACCGCGGCCTACCTCGCCCGGCGCCCGCGCCCCACCAGCCCGGCGCCGGAACCGCTACCGGTCGGCTGACGCGTACTCCCGCAGAAGTTCCTGCTCGCGCTCGCGTTTGGGGAAGGCGAAGAAGACCAGCAGCGCGCCGATCAGGATCGCGCCGATGCCGGCGGTGTAGGTCCACCGGTCGCCATCCAGGAACGCCGACCGGGCCGCGTCGATGATCTGGTGCGCATACTGCGGATAGCGCTGCGCGGTGTCCACCGCGCTGGCGAACGAGTTCTCCAACTCGGTCCGCGTCTCGTCGATCGCGCGCTGGTCGGCGGGCGGCGCACCGGCCAGTTCGCGGGCGAAAGCGGTCGCGTAACCGGCGGTCAGCAGCGCGCCGAAGACCGACTGGAGGACCGCCCCGCCCAGGTCGCGCTGGAGGTCGGCGGTGCCGGAGGCCATGCCGGCCCGGCGCACCGGCACCGAACTGGTCAGCGCGTGCGAGGCGGGCGTGCCGGCCAGGCCCACCCCGATGCCGAGCAGCCCGTAGGCCAGGGCCACCCGCCAGAACGCGATGCCCTCCTTCCACAGCAGCAGCATCGCGACGAAGCCGAGCAGACAGAACACGTAGCCGAGCAGCAGCGTGAAGCGCGAGCCGCGGAGCCGGACCAGCACCGCCGACCGCGGCGCGACCAACACCATCAGGGCGGCGGCGGGCAGGATCGAGAGGCCGGCCTTCAGGGTCGAATAGTCGAGCACGTTCTGGAGGAACTGCTGCCCGACGAACATCGCGCCCATCAGCGAGCCGAACACGATGATCCCGCCGCAGGCGGCGACCCAGAACGTCGGCCGGCCGGCGATCCGCAGGTCGTAGAGCGGGTTGGCGGCCCGCCGCTGGCGCAGCACGAACAGCACGGCCGCCAGCACCGCGATCCCCGCGAGGGCGATGGCCCGCCCGCCTGCGCCGGGCACCGCCGCGTCGTTGATCGCCAGCACCAGGGCGGCCACCAGGATGATCGACAGGGCGCCGCCGAGGTTGTCGACCCGCCCGCCGCCCTCGTTGACGTGCGCCGGGACGAGCAGCACCGCGAGCACCAGCGCGACCGCGGCGAGCGGCAGGGTGACCAGGAAGACCGAGCCCCACCAGAAGCCCTCCAGCACGGCTCCGGCGATGGTCGGGCCGAGGGCGGCGACCGCACCACCGATGCCCGACCAGAGCGCGATCGCCTTGGTCCGGGCCGGCCCCGACCAGAGCGCGGTGATCAGCGCGAGCGTGGTCGGGTAGGCCATGCCGGCCGAGACGCCGCCGAGGACCCGGGCGGCGATCAGCACGAGGTCGGAGGGCGAGTAGGCGGCCAGCACGCTGATCGGGATCGCCAGGGCCATCCCGATCACGAGCAGCAGCTTGCGGCCGTGCCGGTCGCCGAGGGCGCCGAGGTAGAGCACCGAGGCGGCGAGGCCGAGCGAGTAGCCGATCGCGATCAGGTCCAGCCGGGTCTGCGTCGAGTCGAACGCCCGGCCGATGTCGGGCAACGCCACGTTGGCGACCGACAGGTTGAGGTTGGCCACCGACGCCACCAGGATCAGCGCGGTCAGCACCAGGCC
Organism: Asanoa ferruginea; assembly: GCF_003387075.1. NCBI lineage: Bacteria > Bacillati > Actinomycetota > Actinomycetes > Micromonosporales > Micromonosporaceae > Asanoa > Asanoa ferruginea. Next base: position 4,819,016 of record NZ_QUMQ01000001.1, on the reverse strand, counting down.
CGCGCGGGCCGGGGCGGGCGGGCTGCCGCGCTCGCCGGTCCGGGCAGCGGGTGCGGACGTCACCGGGAGGATGCTAATCGGGACATTCCTCCCATACGGTCGATTCGCCGTATTGGTTCACGTCCCGTCGTAGGTTGGGAAGAGGAGCCCTACGCCGGTAAGGAGGCTCGCCATGTTCGTGCAGATCATCCAGGGTCACGTGCGCGACGCCGACCAACTCAAGGCGGCCATGGACCAGTGGGTCCGCGATCTCTCGCCCGATGCCAGCGGCTGGATCGGCTCGACCGGCGGGGTGACCGACGACGGCGAGTTCATCGGCCTGGCCAGCTTCACCGACCCGGAGTCGGCCCACCGCAACAGCGAACGGCCGGCACAGGACCAGTGGTGGCAACGCACCGCGAAGCTGTTCGACGGCGACGTCACGTGGCACGAGACCTTCGACGTGTGGACCGACAACCCGGGCGACCCCAACCGCGCGAAGTTCGTGCAGATCATGCAGGGCCAGGGGCGCGACCACGACCGGGCGCTGGAGTTGATGGCACAGGACTCCGAGGAGTGGGCGAAGTTCCGCCCCGACGTGCTCGGCACCACCGCCTGCTCCTACGGCGACGGCGAATACACGATGGCGGTCTACTTCACCAACGAGCAGGAGGCGCGGGCCGGCGAGCACAAGAAGCCCCCGCCCGGGCTGGCCAAGCAGATGTCCGAGATGGAGCATCTCAACATCCGCGAACCCAACTTCTACGACCTGCACACGCCGTGGATCGACGCGCCGTGAACACCCACAACGGCCACAATGGCCATCAGGGGCGCGCGGAGCGGGCCGCCTTCGGCAAGGCGCAGCGGGCCGAGGTGCCGCTCGACGCGCAGGTCGCCACCGGCGCCGACGGCGACCGCGACCCGATCGGGCTGGTGATGGGCCAGGCTGCGTCGCGGGTGCCGGAACTGGTCCCGGTCCGCCATGCCCGGATGTCGGTCTCGCCGTTCGCCTACTTCCGCGGCGCGGCCCTGCCGATGGCGGCGGATCTCGCGAACGCACCGCACGCCGGGCTCACCGTGCAACTCTGCGGTGACGCGCACCTGTCCAACTTCGGGGCGTTCGCGTCGCCGGAGCGGCGGCTGGTGTTCGACTGCAACGACTTCGACGAGACGCTGCCGGGGCCGTTCGAGTGGGACGTCAAGCGGCTGGCGGCGAGCTTCTCGGTGGCGGCGCGCGACAACGGCTTCAAGCGCAAGCAGCGCAAGGCGATCGTGCGCGAGGTGGCGCAGGCCTACCGGGAGAACATCCGCCGGTTCGCGACGCAGGGCCGGCTCGACGTCTGGTATGCCCACCTCGACATCGAGGCGACCATCCCGCGGTTCCGCGACCAGATCCGGCCCAAGGCCTACAGCGAGGCGACCTCCGTGCTGGCCAAGGCGCGCAGCAAGGACAGCATGCAGGCCCTGTCGAAGCTGACCGAGGTCGTCGACGGGCGCCGCCAGATCATCAGCGAGCCGCCGACCATCGTTCCCATCGAAGAGGTGTTCAGCGGCGTCGAGACCGACATGCTCTACGGGCTGATCGGCGGCGTGATCGACTCCTACCAGCGCAGCCTGAGCACCGACCGGCGGCACCTGCTGCACGGGTTCAACCTGGTCCAGGTGGCCCGCAAGGTGGTCGGCGTGGGCAGCGTCGGCACCCGGGCGTGGATCGTGCTGCTCGAGACCGGCGACGGCGAGCCGCTGTTCCTCCAGGCCAAGGAGGCGCAGAAGTCGGTGCTCGCGCGCTACGCCGGTGCCAGCCACTATCGCAACCAGGGCGAGCGGGTGGTCGCCGGCCAACACCTGATGCAGGCGCTGAGCGACATCTTCCTGGGCTGGACCCGGGTCAAGGCACCCGACGGCGCCACCCGCGACTTCTACGTGCGGCAACTGCGCGACTGGAAGTTCTCGGTGCCGATCGAGCGGATGCGCCCGGAGGGCATGGTGCTCTACGCGAGGATGTGCGGCTGGACCCTGGCCCGGGCACACGCCCGCTCCGGCGACCCGGTCGCGATCGGCGCCTATCTCGGTGGCTCCGACCGCTTCGACCGGGCCATCGCGGAGTATGCCGAGGACTACGCCGACACCACCGAGCACGACTACGCGATGTTCCGCGACCACGTCAAGGACGAACTGGTCGGAGTGAGCGCGTAGCCAGCGGCGACAGCCCGGCGAGGATGACCACCGCGGCGAACGGCAGCGCGTCGAGGTTGACGGCGATGGCCAGGAACCCGGCCAGCATGACGATCGGGCTCCACAGTGGCACCAGCCGCGCGGCGACGAGCTGACCCAGCAGCGTCAGCATGCCGACCTGGAACAGCACCGGCAGCCCGAGCTCCAGCGGCTCCGGCAGGCTGACGTCGATCGCCGGCACCAGGTCGGTGAGCGTCACGAAGAGAAAGGCCGACGCGCCGACCAGCGCGGCGACGAGCGCACCGTCGCGGACGACGCGCTGCCAGCGGGCGACCGCCGGCACCTGCTGGCGCAGGCTCACCGCCAGCACGGCCATCAGCACGAACGCGAGGAAGAACGCGGCGTGCCCGATGTTCCAGGCCGGCCCGTTGCCACGGTCACCGTCGAGCCCGTCGACGAACCGCATGATGCCGTAGAACAGGATGAGCAATGGTGCCGCGAGGGCGGTGAACCTGGTGGTTGAGGTCATGTCCGCAGACTTCCAAGCCCACCGCCCCTAGCGACATCGGGAAACTCCCCCGCGCTTCCACTAAGGCCTTTACCCGAGCCAGTCGAGCAGTTTGGCGCCCTGTTCCTTGATGGTCAGCACGGAGAAGACGCCGAACAGCAGGACGCCCCAGATCAGGGCTATGACGCGGATGCCGCGCGGGCGTACGCGTTCCGGCAGGAACTTGCGGTTGATCAGCAGGAGCAGGCCCGAGTAGAGGAACATCATCAGGCCGCCGACGCACGCGGAGATGACCAGCAGGACCAGTGGCTGGTCGAAGCCGCCGAGCAGGACCACGACGCCGATCAGGACCAGGCCCCAGACCAGCGCGAAGTAGATCCGGCTCTCGGAGACCCGGCGCAGGTAGCCGACCTTGAGCACGTCGGCGGCCAGCCGGCTGGTGTAGTCGACGATGCCCATCGCGGCGGCGAACAGGGAGACCGCGCCGATCACCCAGAACAGCACGCCGAACCACTCGCCGACCAGCTCCTTGAGCCGCTCGCCCTCGACCTCCAGGAAGCCGACGCCGTTGGCGAGGCCGGGCACGCCGAAGACGGTCGAGTAGGACAGCAGCGACATCAGCGTGATGGTCACGATGGTGATCAGCACGAACGTGTAGAGCTGCTCCTTGTTGGCCAGCTTCCACCACTGCTTCCAGCGGGCCAGGTTGGCGTCGGTGTCCTCGAACACGAAGCCGGTCGACTCCGGCGCGGCCTCCTCCCGGCCGGTGATCGGGCTGACCAGGCGCGGCACGTACGCTCCCATGCCGAAGCCCTTGTCCCTGATCCAGTTGCTCTGCACCAGATTCTGGCCGCCGCCGGCGCCCGCGAAGACCAACGCGGAGAGCATCAGCGCGAAGCCGAGCTCGGTCGGGAAGTCGGGCCGGACGATGTCGTGCCCGAGCGTCGTCCAGGCGTCGGTGGTGACCGCGAAGATGACCGCGATCACGATGAAGACCACGACCAGGCCGACCTTGAGGAACTCGACCCGCTCCAGCACGGTGTAGATCACCGGGGCCAGGGTCAGCGTGACGCCGATCAGCGCGAGCATGCCGATCGCGATCCACTTCGGCTCGCCGCCGAACAAGTAGGTCAGCATCGTCGCCGAGCTGGTAGCCCAGCCCGGCCAGAGGTTGGCGAAGTAGGTCAGGATCGCGAAAACCAGACCCCAATGCCGCCAGGTACGCGAGAATCCGGTCAGCGCGGTCTCCCCCGTGGCGAGCGTGTAGCGCTCGATCTCCATGTTGAGGAACCACTGGGTGATCAGCCCGACCGCGGCCGCCCACAGGAAGACCAGACCGACCTGCGAGGCGATGTACGGGAACAGGATGAACTCGCCGGAGGCCAGCCCGACACCGGCGGCGATCACCCCGGGCCCGATGATCCGCCAGTGCGAGCGGGGCGCCTCGGGTAGGTCGCGAACCTTGACGTCGTGCACGTGTCGGCTGCGGAAACGGTCGGCGGCGGTCTGCGTCATCAGGGCCTCCTGGGGCAGGGTGCCGCCCTCCTTCCCCCATATTGACGATCGTCAAACCCGTACAGTCCTCATCGTCCGGACTGTCCTTTATGTTACGAATAGACCTTGAGACCAGCTCGCTTTAGGGAGGCTCGGATGCGCGGACGAACGCTGTGGAGCGTCGCAGCCCTCTCGGTTGCCTCAGTGGTGGGCTGGTATGCCTTCGCCGGGCCGGGAACGGGCGCCAACGCCGCCGACCCGGTGTCCGATGTCGAGCAGGCGCCGATCGTCGCGGGCCGGATGCCGGCGCTCGGGGTGAAACTGCCGGCGTCCGAGGCGTCGGGGCTGATCGCGAGCCGGCACAACCCGGGCATGTACTACTGGCTGCGGGACGGCGGTTCGAGCAAGCCCGGCCGGCCGCGCGACGCGATCTGGGGCATGCGGATCTCCTCCGGCGGGATGCCGGAACCGGTGCGCGGCGCGGAGCTGTTCCCGAGCTATCCGGTCGAGGGCGCGAAGAACCTCGACTGGGAGGACCTGACCGTCGACGACGCCGGCGCGCTGTGGATCGGCCAGTTGGGCGCCAACAACTGCAAGGACCAGCAGCGGCTGCTCCGGGTGGCCGAGCCGGACCCGAACGGCGCCGGGCCGCTCAGCGTGGTCGCGTCCTACGACCTGCGGTTCCCGGACAACACGAAACCGGGCTGCACGACCTACAACTCCGAGGCGATGATCTGGCTCGACGGGCACTTCTACGTGTTCGCGAAGACCAGCGGGTCGCCGGTCTACCGGGTCGACCTGCCGGCCGGCACCTCCGGACGGGCGACGGTCACCCGGATCGGCAAGATCGGCCACAACGTCGACAACATCTCGGCGGTCGGCATCTCCGACGACCGGTCCCGGCTGATGGCGCTCGACCACGAGCGCTTGTGGGTCTTCACCACCGACCCGACCCGCACCGGCGACGACTTCCTGAAGGACGCGTTCAGCAGCAAATACACGGGTACGGCGAAGTTCGAGGCCCCCGGCGGCGCCTCGGTGGAGGGCGGCTCCTTCGTCCGGGACAGCCACGACATCGCGTTCGTGGCCGAGGACGGCAATCTCTACTACGCCCGCCCGCAGACCTACGGCGAGCCCCCGTGGACAGCGCCCCCGACCGCTCCCCCGACACCGACCTTCCCGCCGCTGCCGACGGAACCGCCGCTGCCCACCGAGCCGCCGATGCCGACGTTCCCGCCGTTCCCGACAATGCCGCCGTTCCCCACGATGCCGCCGGCCCCAACGGACGCACCGGATTGGTACGACCCGTGGTTCGACGACCTCCCCACGCTGCCGACGGAGCCGGAAACAGAGGGCTGAGGGACCTCCCTCTAGATCTAGGAAAAAAGTGGTAGCTATAGCTACCACTTTTTTCCTAGATCTAGAGGGAACGCCGCCGCGGCGGCGGCAAATCGGGCTTATCGGCAGTCAGGCCGGCCAGCGGCGGACCTGGCAAGCGCAGCGCAGCGGAGCGATCCCTCGCGGGAGGAACGGTCCGCGCCACCGCGGACCCGAGTCATGAATTGGATCTTGTCTCTAGCCGAGGGACTCGTCGACGAAGCACCATTTCCAGTTTTCGCCGGGTTGGAACGACTTGATCACCGGGTGGGTGGTCTCGTGGAAGTGCGCGGACGCGTGCCGGCTCGGCGACGAGTCGCAGCAGCCGACGTGGCCGCAGGTCTCGCAGAGGCGCAGGTGCACCCAGTCGTGCGCGCCGGCGCCGAGGCAGTCCTGGCAGCCCTCGCGGGTCTGCGGCTCCGGCGTCACCGACGCGGTGATGTGCTCGCAGGTCATTGGCTCCCCCATCAGTCTTCCTCCCTGCGGATGAGCAGGGATTCCTCGAGGTCGAGGTCGCGGTAGGCCCGGTTGAGCACCTCTTCCGGGATGCGGCCCTCGTCGCGGGCGGTGCGGAACACCTCGCGCTCGGCGTCGATCATCTCCTGCCGGAGTCGACCGTACGCCGCCGAAGGGGTCTCCCGCCCGTCGCCACCCAGCCGCTCCCACGCGGTGTTGGTGCGATCGACCACCTGCTGGCGCAGCCGCTTGACCACCGACTCGGGCGCGCCTTCGAGGTTGGCCTCCAGCCGGCTCTTGGCCGCCCGGGCCGCCGCCTGCTGCACCGACGCCTCGGCCAGGAAGTCCTTGGTCGGGTCGTCGGCCGGCAGCCCGACCATGCGCGCGAAGACGGGCAGCGTGGTGCCGAAGACCAGCAGGGTGAACAGGATCACCGAGAACGCGATGAAGATGAACACGTCGCGGGGATAGATCGCCTCGCCCTCGCCGGTGCCAACGGTCGGCAGCGCGAGGGCGGCGGCCAGCGTCACGACGCCGCGCATGCCGGCCCAGCCCAGGATCACCGGATGGTGCCAGGTGAACGTGGTCTCCCGGCGGCGGATGCGGGCCGACATGCGGGGCACCCAGGCGCCCGGCAGCACCCAGACGTAACGGGTGACGATCAGCGTCCCGATCACCGCGAGCGTCACACCGACCACGGTGCCCCAGGGGGTGCTGATGTCCAGGATCACCGCCCGCAACTGGAGGCCGACCAGCAGGAAGACCAGCCCCTCCAGGAGGAAGCGGACCAACCGCCAGAACGCGTCCATCTGGAGGCGGGAGCCGGCCGCCATCAGCGTCGGCATCCGATGCCCGAGGGCGAGCCCGGTGACCACGACGGCGACCACACCGGAGGCGCCGGCCTCCTCGGACACGATCACCACGGCGAACGGGATCAGCAGCGAGAGCGCGTTGTCGAGCAGCGGGTCCTTGATCTTCTTGTGCAGGTAGCCGAACACCATCGTGGCGACGATGCCGATCGCGATGCCGCCGCCGGCCGACCTGAGGATCTGCACGCCGACGTTGCCGAACCCGACCGCGCTACCGGTCGCCGCGGCGGTGGCCACCCGGAGCAGCACCAGCGCGGTGGCGTCGTTGATCAGGCTTTCGCCCTCGAGGATCGTCACCAGCCGGCGCGGCAGGCCGATCCGGCGGGCGATCGCGGTCGCCGAGACGGCATCGGGCGGCGCCACCACCGCACCCAGCGCCACGCAGATCGCGAACGGCGCCATCGGCAGGATCAGGTGCACGACGTAGCCGACCGCCAGCGCCGTGAACACCACCAGGCCGACCCCGAGCAGCAGGATCGGCCGGAGGTTGAAGCGGAAGGCCGGAACCGAGGTCTGTAGCGCGGCGATGTAGAGCAGCGGCGGCAGCACGCCGATCAGCACGAACTCGGGGTCGAGGTGGAACGTCGGGAACCCCGGGACGAACGAGAGCGCCAGACCGATAATCATCAGCACGATCGGCGACAAAATGCCGATTTTGCGAGCCAGCGCCGCCCCGAAGACGGCGACCGCCAGCAGGATGACGATCTCGGTCAGCTGGTGCATGGGCGAAATGCTATTGGGCGTACGCGGCGGCGCCCAACCGCACCGCCTCACACCAGCTCGGGCAGCACCTTCGCGCCGAACGCCTCGATGAAAGCCGTCTGCTCCTGCCCGACATGGTGCAGATAAATGCGGTCAAACCCGATCTCGGCGTACGAGCGCAGGTTCGCCGCGTGCCAGCCGAGGTCGGTGGAGATGTCGACGGTCGCGGCCACCCGCTCTATCGGCAGGTCGGCGGAGACGGCGTCGAAGTGGTCGGTCAGCTCCAGGTCCCAGCAGACCGGCGGCGCGAACACGTTGGAGCGCCACTGCTCGTAGGCGATCGCCTCGGCTTCCTCCTGGGTGCCCGCCCAACTCAGGTGCGCCTGGAGGCAGACGGGTCCACGCCCGCCCGCGTCGCGGTAGGCGGCGACCATCCGGAGCAGGTGCTCGTGCGGCGCGTTGACGGTGATCAGCCCGTCGGCCCAGCCGGCACACCATTCTGCGGTCTCGGTGCTGACGGCCGCCCCGATCAGGGCCGGCGGCTCGGCGGGGCGGGTCCAGAGCTTGGCCCGATCGACGGTGACCAGCCCGTCGTGGCTGACCTCTTCACCGGCGAGCAGCGCGCGGATGATGTCGACGCATTCTTCGAGCCGCTTGGTACGCAGCTCCTTGCGCGGCCACCCACCGCCGGTGATGTGCTCGTTGCTGGCCTCGCCGGTGCCGAGGGCGGCCCAGAACCGGCCCGGATACATGGCGCCGAGGGTGCCGATCGCCTGCGCGATGATCGCGGGGTGGTAGCGCTGTCCCGGCGCGTTGACCACGCCGAACTGGAGGTCGGTGGCCTGGAGCGCGGCGCCCAGCCACGACCACGCGAAGCCCGATTCGCCTTGGCGTGCGCTCCACGGCGAGAAGTGGTCGGAGCTCATCGCGGCACCGAACCCGGCCTGTTCGGCCGCGACCGCGGCGTCGAGGAGTGCGCGCGGATGGACCTGCTCGTGCGAGGCGTGCCAGCCATAGACGGTCATGCGGTCAGGTACTACCCCGGGACGGGGCCGGCTACACAGGCACGCATTCGCCGCAGTGCCGCTTGCATCCGATCGCGGCGCCGCGATGACCGCGGCGCCGCGTCGGCACGCCGCTGGCCACCAGGCGGCTGAGCTGGCTGTGCCGGACGCTACGCCGCGAGAGCTGGCGCGGGCGCTGATTGGGGCGTGGCCTCGGGCAGACGGATCCGGGCGACCAGCCAGGCCGCGGCGGCGAGGGCGACGCCCGCGAGGCCGAACGCGAACGGAGCGCCCCGCGTCGCGGCCAGTGTCCCGAAGCAGACCGAACCCAGCGCGCCCGCGGCCTGTAGAGCCAGCGACTGCACGGACACCACCGTCGCCCGCTCTCCCGCCGCGACCCGGGCGTGCAGCACCGCCGCCTGCGGAGCGGCCGTGATCCCGAGGCCCACGAACAGCACCAGGTAGGCGGCAGCGATCACCGTCACCCCGGCGACCGCCCCGTGCAGGGCAGGCCCGGCTACCGCGACGCCCAGCAGCGCCACCGCGCCCAGCGCGATGCCGGCCACCCCGGCCCGGACCGCCGAACCGAGCCGGCGCTGCACCCACGGCCCGAGCAGGCTGCCGACCGCACTGGCCCCGAATCCCGCGGCAGCGACCGTGGCATAGGTGGTCGCGCCCCGGGCCGGATCGCCGACCAGGCCGGCCAACCACCCCGGGGTGAGCAACTCGATCGCGGACAGGGCCACGCCGACGCCGGAGCCGGCCAGCAGCAGCCGCGCGAGCACCCCGTCGCGCAGCCCCAACCGGAGCCCGCCAGTGACGGTCGCGGGCACGCCGCGCAGCACGGCGCCGACCGTGGTGCGCGGCCGCGGCGGCTCGGGCATGCCACCGAGCGTCACCCCGAGCCGGACCAGCTCGACCAGCGCGGCGATCGCCACCGGAACGGCCAGCGCCGACAGTGGACCGACCGCACCGATCGCGAGCGGCAGGGCCCCGCCGACCAGCGTGCCGATCAGCAGCCCGACCGAGGACGCGGCCTCACCCCGGGCCAGCCCGCGGGTCAGGAACGCGTCGGGCCCCTCGGCGGCATGCATGGTGTCGACGAACCAGGCCTCGTCGGGACCGCTCGACAGGGCCCGGGCGACGCCGCGCAGCACCGCCGACGCGGCGAACAGCCAGAACCCGTCGGCGACGGCCAGCAGCGCCAGCCCGGCGAAGCTGGCCACCGCCGAGGCGGCGAGCACCGTGCGGCGCCCGATCACGTCGGCGAGCCCCCCGGTCGGCAACTCGAGCGCCGCCGTCGTCAGCGAGAAGACCAGCACGACCGTGCCGATGGCGGCGACGCTGAGCCCGCGATCGAGCATCAGCAGGATCTTCGTCGCCACGTAGAGCCCGCTCGGCAACCAGAACAGGAAGACCAGCAACGCGTAGCGCCATTCGGCGCGCCGCCCGGTCATGACTCGTCCGCGACGTCGTCCCAGCCCGGCGGGTCGATCCGCGGGAAGCCGCCGTAGAACAGCATCACCGGCCGCGCGTCGGGCTCGCCGGCGTCGGCCGCGACGAACTCGTCGATCAGCGCGATCACCCGTTCCTCCAGCGCGTGCAGCGACCGCGGCGTCAGCGTGGCCGGGAGGTCGCTCATGCCGGCGGCGCCCACCCACTCTTGCGGCAGGTCGGTCTGCGCGGCGTCGTAGGCCGAGATCGTGCGGTCGAGCGCCGCCAGCTGGTGCCGGCGCATGACCGACACGGCGGCCCGCCCCTCGGCGGTGACCGACAGCGCGGCGCTGTCCCACGAGGTCGTCGGCTCACTGGCCTGCCAGCGCCGCTCGCGCCCGTCGCGCTGCTCGGCCTCTTCGACGAATTTGAAGCGGGCCAGCTTGCGCAGGTGGTAGCTGGTCGTGCCGGTGTCGGTGTCGAACCGCCGCGCCAACTCGGTCGCGGTGGCCGGCCCGTCGGCCCGCAACGCGCCCAACATCCGCACCCGCAACGGGTGCGTGACCGCCTTGAGTTCATCGACCTCGGTGATGATGCGATCCGCCATGGGATCGACCATACCAACTACAGAGAAAGTTCTGCAAACAAAATTCTGCAATCAGCGGGTACGCCGTGCGCGCTGCTGGTCAGGCGACCCAGACGGTCTTGGCGTTGCAGAACTCGCGGATGCCCAGGTCTGCCAACTCGCGGCCGTAGCCCGAGTTGCGGACGCCGCCGAACGGCAACTCGGGATGCGAGGTGGTCATGCCGTTGACGAAGACCTGGCCGGCGTCGAGGCCGGCGATCAACCGCTCCCGCTCGCCCGGGTCGGTGGTCCAGGCGTTGCTGCCCAGGCCGTACTCCGTCGCGTTGGCGACCTCCAGCGCCTCCTCCACCGACTCGACCCGGTAGAGGCCGGCGACCGGGCCGAACACCTCCTCGCCGAACAGCCGCATCTCGGGGGTCAGGTCGGTGACGACCGTGGGCGGGTAGAACCAGCCCGGCCCGTCCGGCACGCGCCCGCCGGTCAGCACCGTCGCGCCCTTCGCGACCGCGTCGTCCACCTGCGCGGCCACCTCGTCGCGGCCGCGCGCCAACGCCAGCGGGCCGATGTCAGTCGCGTGGTCGAGCGGGTCGCCGACCTGGAGCCGGGCCATCCCGTCGGTGAACGCCCGGGCGAACGCGTCGTAGATGTCGCCGTGCACGATGAACCGTTTCGCCGCGATGCACGACTGGCCGTTGTTCTGGCAGCGGGCCCGCACGGCCGTCGACACGGCGCGGTCGAAGTCGGCCGACGGGAGCACCACGAACGGGTCGCTGCCGCCCAACTCCAGCACCATTTTCTTCAGCGCGCGGCCCGCGATCGCCGCCACCGCGCGGCCGGCCGTCGAACTGCCGGTGAGGGTCGCCGCGCGTACCCGATGATCCAGCAGGATGTCCTCGATCGCGTCGGAGCCGACGAGCAGGGTCTGGAACGCGCCGGCCGGGAAACCCGCGTCGCGGAACAACTCCTCGAGGAACAGCGCGGTCTGCGGCACGTTCGACGCGTGCTTGAGCAGCCCGGGGTTGCCGGCCATCAGGGCCGGCGCGGCGAAGCGGATCACCTGCCAGAGCGGGAAGTTCCACGGCATCACCGCCAGCACCGGACCCAGGGGCTCATAACGGGTGTACGCCGTGGAAGCGCCGACCGCGACGGCGTCGTGCGGCATGTCGGCCAGGAACCGCTCGGCGTGCTGTGCGTAGTAGCGGCACGCGCTCGCGCACTTGGCGACCTCGTCGGCGGCCTCCCGGACCGGCTTGCCCATCTCCAGCGTCATCAGCCGGGCGACCTCGGCCTGCCGGCCCTCCAGCACCAGGGCGGCCTCGCGCATCCAGGCGCCTCGCTGGTCGAATGTGGACGCTCGCAGCGCCGCGGCCGCTTCGGCGGCGTACGCCAGGATCTCCTCGATCTGCTTTTCGCCCATCGGCTCGAACGTCTGGAGCATCTCCCCCGTCGCGGGGTTGGTCGTGGCGATGGGCATCGGCGTCTCCTGAGTCATTCGAACAACGAGTGATGCACGCCGGGCTGAGCGCGATGCCGGGCCCGGCGGCGCAGTTGCACGATCACCACGTCGGCCAGCGCGGTCAACGCGACCACACCGCAGATCACCGCCAGGACCATCAGGTCGGCCCGGGCGCTGAGCCAGGTCAGCACGGCGAAGACCACCAGACCGAAAACGGCCAGGACCAGACGGAGATTGAGCGCGGAGTACGGGTGCCCGACGGTGCCCCGCGCCCCGCGCGGCTGCGGGTTGACCTGGTGCGGACGCTGCGGCGGGTTTCCGGTCATACCGGACGACTACCCGCCGCCCCGGCCGGTTAACCGGACGGCGGCGTAAAGCGGAAGACGAGGCCGCCGAGATCGTCGCTGACCAGCAGCGAACCGTCGGCGAGGCGGGCGATGTCGACCGGCCGGGCCCACGGGGCATCGGAGCCGAGGAAGCCCGTGGCCAGGTCGTGCTGGTCGCCCGGGCGGTCACCGGCCCACGGGAAGTTGACCACCTTGTAGCCGGTGGGCTTGCTGCGGTTCCACGAACCGTGCAGCGCGACCACGGCGCCCAGATCGGGCACGAAGGTCAGCCCGAGCGGCGCCGAGTGGGCCTGGATGCCGAGGTCGACCGGGGTGGCGGCGGCACAGTCGGCCGCCGCGCCGTCGCGGTTGAGCTCGTAGTCGCGCTGGTAGGGCATGTCCCGCAGGCCGCCCGACGGGTCGGGGTTGCAGAACGGCCAGCCGTAGAAGCCGCCCTGCTTGATCCGGATGAACTCTTCGGGCGGGTGGTTGTCGACGTACGCCGTGTCTTTCTTGCCGGTCGCCGGGTCGATGATGTTGTCCCGGTTGTTGACCACCACCCACAGGTCGTGGGTGCCCGGCGCGATCGCCAGCCCTTCGGCGTTGCGCAACCCGCGGGCGACCAGCGCCTTGCCGGCGTTGTGCCCAGCGGCGTCCCATCGGTAGATCGCACCCCGGATCGGGTCGCTCTTCGTGTCGGAGGCACAGGCGTTGCAGGTCGACGCGATCGAGACATAGAGGGTGTCACCGTCGACCGCGATGTTCTTCAGCACGTGGCCGTAGGTGCCGCGCAACTCGGGCAGGCTGTCGTCAGGGAGCCCGTCGACCACCACTTCGGCCGTCCCGGCCGTGGCCGCACCACCCACGTAGGGATAGCGGACCACCCGGTCGACCGCTGAGACGTAGATCCACTGCCGGCCGCCGACGGTGGCCAGCACCATGTCGTGCGGTCGGTCGAGCCCGGAGAGGAAGGTCGTGGGTTCGCTCCCGCTTTGCGGGACCCGGGCGATCTCGCCCGCGCTCGGGCGGGAGACCAGCACCGAGCCGTCGGGTAGCGGGAGAAGGAAGCGGGCCTTGGGCACCCGGGCGTAGACGCCGGCGGACCAGCCCGCGGGCAGGTTGACCGAGTGGTCGGTGCCGGCAACGGGCACCGGGGCCAGGCCGGCACCCGGCGAGACGCTGCCGGTCGGTGCCAGTTCGGCCGGCGCGCCCTGATCGCAACCAGCGACCAGGGCGGCCAGTAATGCCAGGACTGCTATGGGGCCGGCCGGGCGCATTCCTGCAACCTACCCGGCCGGGCCCGATCTACATCAATGGCCGTATCGGCCGTGTCCGTACCAGTCGCGCCGCCCCCGCCAGTCGCCACGACCCTGCACGTCGCCCCGCGTGTACCAGTCACGGGTGCGCGACGAGTAGGCCCGCCGCCCCCAACTGGCCCAGTGCAGGAAGAACAACAGCACGATCAGCGGAAAAACCGGGAAGAACAGTGCACCGTTGGCGATGAACAGCGCGGCGAAGAGCACCCCGACCGCGGCGAGCACGCCGGCCCGGCGGCGCAGGAACAGCCGCATCTCGGCCTTCGCCTGTGCCTCGGCCTCGGGCGTACGCACGAGTGCCCCGCGACCTCCGTCGGGCAGGTCCGCGGTCAGCGGGCCGAGCTCGTCACGGTAGGTCGCCTTGTAGGCCGCGGTCAGCCGCTGCTCTCCCTCATCGAGATTCAGCCGCCCCTCGGTCATCGCGGCGCGCAGGATGGTCGCGATTTGTTCGCGTTCGGCGTCCGAGGCTCGAAGCCGCGGGCCAGATGGCGTGGTCATGGCTCCCTCCGCTCATGTCGACCTACCTACAAGACTGCTCCTTTCCGCGTTCGATTGCCTGCGGCCTGTGATGGCTCTCGCTCTACTCCCCACGGAGTAGACGGGTGGGGCTGATGTGGCGTTTCTACGCCCCCCGAAGTAGTCCGCTCCCGGCTCCCGGCCGATTCCGGGGGTGGGCGCGGTGCCCTAGCGTCGGTGCCATGCGCGGCACGCCGGACCCTCAGGACGCGTGGCCGCGCGCGCCCTGGGCCCGAACCGGCGAACCGCGCCGCTACGGCCGCCACGGCGCGGGCCTGGCAACGCTGGTGTCCCTGGTGCAGGTGATCGGTGCCGAGGCGGCCGCGCGCGACAACCCGGCCTTCGACGGCCTTACCTATCCCGGCGCCGCGCTGCTGCTCACCGGATCGGTCGCGCTGTTCTGGCGCCGGCAGGCCCCGCTCCCGGTGCTCGCCATCGCTCTTGGCTCGACGGTGGCGTACGCCCTCTCCGGTTATCCGCACGGTCCTTTCTTCTTAGCGGCAACGGCGGCCTACTTCGCGGCGGTGGCGGCGGGCCGTCGCTACCCGGCGCTGGTGCTGGCCTTCTGCGGCGTGGCGGCCTATATCGGCTGCGGCTGGTGGTTCGCGAGCGCGCTGGGCGTGCCGGCGCGGTCTTTGGTATCGCCGCGCGACGCGGTGCTGGCGGTCGTCTGGCTGGTGCTGTGCCTCGCGGCCGGCGAGTTCGCCCGGGTGCAGCGGGGCCAACTCGCGGAGATGGCCCGGATGCGGGCCGAGCAGCGGCGCGCCCGGGAAGAACAGGAGCGCCGGCAGGCCAGCGAGGAGCGGCTACGGATCGCCCGGGAGTTGCACGACGTGCTCGGCCATCACCTGTCCTTGATCAACGTGCAGGCCGGGGTCGGCTTGCACCTCATCGACCAGCAGCCTGAACAGGCGCGGGAGGCCCTCACTGTGATCAAGTCGGCGAGCGCGGAGGCGTTGCGCGAGGTCCGTTCGGTGCTGGCCGCTCTACGGCCCGCCGAGGAGGCGGCGCCGCGGGCGCCGGCTCCGGGGTTGTCCCGGCTGGGCGAGTTGACGTCCGGGGCCGGGTTGGCGGTGGAGACGGTGGTTTCCGGGGAGCCGCGGCCGTTGCCGGCCGAGGTCGACCGCGCGGCGTTCCGGATCGTGCAGGAGGCGCTGACCAACGTGCGCCGGCACGCCGGGCCGGGCGCGAAGGCGACGGTCGCGGTTTCGTACACGCCGGGACGGGTGGTGGTCAGCGTGGTCGACGATGGGGTGGGCGTTGCGCTTGGCGACGGCGCCGTCGAGTTGGGCACGTCCGGCAAAGCCGGCGCAGACAGCGCGGCCAGCAAAGCCGGCGCAGACGTCGCTGGCAATGTCCCATTGGGCGGCGGAGCCGGTGCGGCCGGCGCGGACAGCAAAGCCGGCGTAGGCGTCGCCGGCAAAGCCGGACTGGGCGGCGGAGCCGGTGCGGCCGGCGTGGGCGGCACGCTCCGCGATGGCGCCGTCGAGTCGGCCGCGGCCGGTAAAGTCCAACCGGCCGGCAGCGCCGGTGCCGCCGGCGTGGACGGCGAAGCCGGACCCGGTGATGAGGCCGGCAATGGAATTGCCGGCATGCGGGCTCGGGCGGCCGCGTTGGGCGGCACGCTCACCGCGGGCCCTGCCGACGACGGCGGTTGGCGCGTCGAAGCGATTCTCCGGGACGCCGACCGATGATCTCCGTGCTGTTGGCCGACGACCAGGCGCTGGTGCGTGCCGGTTTCCGCGCGCTGCTCGACGCGGAGGCCGACATCACGGTGGTGGCCGAGGCCGGCGACGGCCTGGCCGCGGTGCGGGCGGCCGCGGCGACCCGGCCCGACGTGGTGTTGATGGACATCCGGATGCCCGGCGTCGACGGACTCGAGGCGACCCGCCGGATCACCACCGACCCGGCGCTGGCGGACACCCGGATCGTCATCCTGACGACGTTCGAACTCGACGAGTACCTGTTCGAGGCGCTCCGGGTGGGCGCTTCCGGGTTCCTGGTCAAAGACACCGAGCCGGTCGACCTGATCCGTGGCGTCCGCGCGGTCGCGGCCGGTGACGCGCTGCTCTCCCCCGGGGTGACCCGCCGGGTGATCGCCGAGTTCGCGTCGCGCGACCGCCGGCCCGCGCCAGCGCTACCGCCGCCGGATCAGCTCACCGACCGGGAGCGCGAGGTGGTCGCTCTGGTCGGCGCCGGCCTTTCCAACGACGAGATCGCGGCCCGCCTGGTGGTCAGCCCGGCCACCGCGAAGACCCACGTCAGCCGGGCGATGATCAAGCTGGCCGCGCGGGACCGGGCGCAGCTCGTGGTCTACGCATACGAGGCCGGGCTGGTCCGTCCATCCTGGACCGATTAGCCCTGGCGGGGGCCGGGCAACTGCGGCGGGGTCGGCCAGTAGGCGGCCCGCGGGCGGTAGAGCTCGCGGGTGCGTTTGGCCAGGTCGGTGGTCGCCGACGAGTTGGCCCAGGTGCCCAGGATGATGGCGGCGCCGGGCACGATCTTCGCGAAGATCCGCTTGGCGGCCCGGATGCCGGCCATCTGCGCGAGCTTGACGCCGAGCTTGGCCAGCACCTTGTGCATCGGCGTGCCCCGGCCGCTCAGCAGCGCGCCGGCCTTTTCCCGACCGGCCGCGACGCCCAGCGCCAGCCGGGCGGTCTCCGCGACCTTGTGCACCTTCTGGAGCACCAGCAGGTCGGTGGCGCGTTCCGGCTCGCGCGGGTCGACGCCGTAGGCGGCCGCCATGTGCAGCACCATCCGCGCCTGGTTCCAGGCCAGCACGCCGACGTCGACGACCGCACCGGCGATGCCGGTCGCGCCGGAGACGGCGCCGGAGAGCCGGGCCAGGTTGACGAACTTGCGGGCCGCGAGGTCGGCCAACGCGTCCGGCGGGATGCCCGGGCGTTGCGCGCGGGTACGCATCCCCCACTCGTGCGCCTCGGGACCGAGCCGGCGAACCGCCTCCAGCGCCAGGTGCTCCGGCGCGTATTGCGGGTCCGCCTTCATCTTCTCCCAGAGACTCGCGGGCGGCGCCGCGGCAGCGTCGGCGTCAGGCTCCGCCGCGTCCGACGGCGGGGCGTCGGTCCCGGCGGCGCCGAACGGCGCCGGGCCGTTCGACCCGACGGCATCGGTTCGTGATGCGTCCGACGCCGGGAGGTCGAACTCCGGCGCATCCGGCCGCGAAGCGTCCGGCCCGGGGGCGTCGAACCGCGGAGCCTCCGACAGCGCGGACTCCGGCGCATCCGGCCGCGAAGCGTCCGGCGCGGGCGCGTCGAACCGCGGAGCCTCCGACAGCGCGGACTCCGACCCCTGCCGCTTCAGGCCGGCGTCGAACGCCACCGCATCCAACCGCGAGACCTCCGGCTGCGCCGGGGTTCGAGGTCCCGGGGGCTCGGGCCAGAGTTCGGCTGAAGCCGCAGCGGCCGGGGGTCCCGACGGCGCGGTGGGGGGCGGGGTGTCGGCACCCGTGTCGGGGTGGGTCACGGCGTCCTCCGGGGGAAAGGTGGGGGAAGGACTCTTTGTACCCCAGGCGCACCACCGGCGAACCACAGTGCGGGCTCGACCGGCCGGCTGACCTCCGTATCCGTTCCGCTGGTTCACCCCGGGGCCGGGTTTGCGGTAGCGTCCCCAGCCGGACTGACCGTGATCAAGAACCGTGAGGGTGCGCATGTCCACGGCCGGCGACGACCAGGGTGAGCTGCGGATCGGCGGCTGGCTGCCACCGGCGGAACTGCCGGCGGCCGCTGACGACGGCCAGGTCACCCAGGTGATTCCGGCTGTCCCGGCCCAGCCACGGCGGCCGGCCCGGTCAGGCCCCGGGCACAACCCCGGCGGGGAAGCCGTCGACGAGCCACGGCGCCGGGGGCGGCGTACCGCGATCGCTGTCGCTGTTTCGGTGGCAACTGTCGCGGTCGCGGCCGGCGTACCCCTGCTGATGTCGGCTTCTGATCAACCGACCCCGCCTGACCAGCGGGTGCTGCCGGCACCCACCGCGAGCGCCTGGCCCGACGAGTCACCCACCGCGCCGCCGACGACCCAGCGGCCGAGTCGCCCGCCGGCCAGTCGCGGCACGGTGCGGGGTGCGCAGCACGCCACGCCGCCGGCCACCGGCACCAAGGCGCCCGACAAGGTGGCGGCGCCGCCGAAGACGACAGTGTCGCTGGAGGCCGAGGCCGCCGACCTCGATGGCTGGGCCAGCACCCGCCGGGTCGACTCGGCTTCCGGCGGGCGGGTGGTCACCCGGATCGGCTACCGGCGCAGCTCGCTGACCTTCACGACCCCTGCCGTGCCGCGGGCCGGTGACTACGACGTGGTCGTCTCCTACGTCGCCGATGACCGGCGGCGGGCCGAGGTCGAGGTCGGCGGGCGGGATGTCGGGCGCTTCGAGTTCGGGTCGACCGGGAGCTGGGAGTCCGTGAAAACGATGACGGTCCGGCTGCCGTTGGCAGCCGGACCGAACATCATCGAGTTCAGCAACTCGGATGGTTGGGCGCCGGATTTGGACCGGATCACCCTTACCTACTAGTTAGCCCTACTTCATCAGGGCGTCGGCGACGGCCTGCGCACGGAACTCGTGCTGGGCGTAGGCGTCCGGGAACGCCGACACCTGGACCGTCTGGGCGGCGGCCGACAGCGGCATGTTCTGCCAGTTCGGCACCTGCTTCAGGGCGTCGAGGAAGGCACCGGCCGAGTACGTCGGGTTCATCAGGTTCTTGACCGAACCCCAGCCGGAGGTTGATCGCTGCTGGAACAGGCCGACCGAGTCGTGGTCGGAGCCGCTGCCCTGGTGGGCGTAGTTCATCGACTCCGGAACGACGTCGCTGGCCAGGTTGAGCAGCTGGCTTTCCTGCATCGAGGTCGCGATCGCGATGACCGCGCCACGCTCGCCCATGCCCTTGGCCTCGGCGACCTTGACGATCGCCATGGCGTTGTTCATCTGGGTCTGGCTCAGGCCCATGACCGGCTTCGGCTGCGTCGGGCGCACCGTCTTCGGCTTCGCCTTGTGCTCGGCCTTCGGCTTGGACTTGGCCTTGTCGTGCTTGTCCTCCGCCTTGGGGTGGACAGCCGCGGGGGCGGGCTTGTCTGCACCCTTGGCGGCACCGGCCGCGTGCCCACCAGCCGAGGTGGGCGGTGCGGACGGGTACTGACCGATGTCGGCCTTCTTGACCGAGTCGACAGTCGCGACCGCAGCGGTGGTGCTCCTGGTGTCGTCGTGGTTCTGGGTAGCGGCGGCGGTGCCGGCGGCAGCGGCCACGCCAACGGCGGCCAGCACACCGGTCGCGATCGCGACCCGGGCCGGGCCACGCTCGCCGAGCGCACTACGCATCTTGTCGTAGCCAGGCATGGCGGTCACGCGGTCGCGGGAAGCGGTCCACATGCCGGCGGCACGCTCGGCGTACGGGTTTGCCTTGATCGAGTCGGCCTTGCGAGCGGTCTGCTCCGTCAGCCGGTGCCACTGGCCCCGGGTCGCGGTGTTGATCTTCGCGGTACGGAAGACGAGTCGCTCCTGGAGGCGGCGGGCGCCGGTGGTGGGCCGTTCGGTCGAGTTCGTTTCGGGTGAACGGTCCGCGGGGGTAGCGGCGCCGTTCTCGGGCTCGAGGGTGTGGTCGTCACGCATTGGACGAGGCTAGGCAGGCCCCAAGCCGATTACCCACTGTTATTTAGTGGCAGTTGCCACAAAAGCCAAATACCTAATCGGTCAGTCGATATCGGTCGCTCACTGCCTGCACATAGCCACGCGTAAGGGGCAAGTCGTGAAATGGCCAAATACCTAGCCTGTGCTGCAATTAAGTCCGATTTTGAATGCACGTAGCGTGACGATCGATCACCGGCTGTGTGCGGCCGTTCTGCCCCGTCTCCGGGGCCGCCAAACCCCCACTGGAGTACCCGTACGACTACTCTGCGTATAGAAATTGCGCCCTTGGCGGAGGGAAGGCCGGCCTAACGTCAGGCGCCGGTGGAATGCAGGAAGATGGACACGTGGTTGCCCATACCGGGAACCCACCACAACTCAGGGAGGTAGGACCGCGGTGCTCGATCCGCACGCGCTCTACGAGCTAGCCGGCGACCTGCCCGACATGGGCCAGCCGGTGCTGATCCAGACGCTGTCCGGCTTCGTCGACGCCGGCAACGCCACCCGGCTCGCCCGCGAACATCTCCTGGCCTCGACCGAAAGCCAGGTCGTCGCCACCTTCGACATCGACCAGCTATTGGATTACCGGTCCCGGCGCCCACCAATGGTGTTCATGGAAGACCATTGGGAGGAATACGCGGATCCGACGCTGGAGCTACACCTGCTCCGCGACGACGCCGGCACTCCTTATCTCATGTTGGGTGGCCACGAGCCCGACCTGCATTGGGAACGGTTCACCAGGGCCGTGATGAGCCTGATCGACCAGTTCCGGGTCAGCGTGACCATCGGCCTCAACTCGATCCCGATGGCCGTTCCGCACACCCGCCCGGCCGGGGTCACCGCCCACGCCACCCGGCGCGACCTGATCAGCGGCTACGAGCCCTGGCTCCAGCGGGTGCAGGTGCCCGGCAGCGCGGGCCACCTGCTCGAGTTCCGGCTCGGCCAGGCCGGCAAAGACGCGATCGGCTTCGCCGCACACGTGCCGCACTACGTCTCCCAGGCCGAATACCCGGCGGCCGCCGAGGTGCTGCTCTCCTCCGTCTCCCGCACCACCGGCCTCCTGCTGCCCACCGAGGGCCTGCGCACGGCCGCCGAGGCGGTCCGCACCGACATCGACCGCCAGGTGGAGGAGACAAACGACGCGGCCGGGGTGGTCCGGGCGCTCGAGGAGCAATACGACGCCTTCACCCGCGGCCGGGCCGGCACCAACCTGCTCGGGCCGCAGACCGGCCCCCTGCCCACCGCCGACGAACTCGGCGCCGAGCTGGAGCGCTTCCTCGCGTCTCAGCCCCGCCCGGGCGACAACCCAGGAAACTGACGTATATGCGCCTCGCCACCTGGAACGTCAACTCGATCAAGGCCAGGGAGCCCCGGCTGCTGGCCTGGTTAGAGGAGAAGAAGCCCGACGTCGTCTGCCTCCAGGAGGTCAAGTCGACGACCGAGCAGTTCCCGACCGAGCAGATCGGTGAGCTGGGTTACACCGCGGCGACGCACGTCGACGGCCGGTGGAACGGGGTCGCGATCCTCTCCAAGGTCGGCGCCGACGACGTGGTGCGCGGGTTCGCCGGCGAGCCGGGCTTCCCGGAGCCGGAGACCCGGGCGATCTCCGCGACCTGCGGCGGCGTGCGCGTCTGGTCGATTTACGTGCCAAATGGGCGTACGCCGGAAGATCCGCACTATCAATACAAGCTCAACTGGCTGGCGGCGCTGCGCACGGCGGTGGCCGCCGACCTGGCCGCGCACGGTGATCTGGTGGTCTGCGGCGACTTCAACGTGGCGCCGACCGACGCCGACGTCTGGGACCCGGCGGTCTTCGTCAACTCCACCCACGTGACCCCGCCAGAGCGGGCGGCCCTGGCCGCACTGCTCGACACGGGGCTGCGTGACGTGGTGCCCACGCCGATGAAGGGACCGTTCCCCTTCACCTACTGGGACTACCGGGCCGGCATGTTCCACCAGAACAAGGGCATGCGGATCGATCTGGTGTACGCCACGCCGAAGCTCGCGGAAGGCGTCGGCGCCGCCGTGATCGACCGGGAGGCCCGAAAGGGCAAGGGCCCGTCCGACCACGCGCCGATCATCGTCGACTTCTAGCCGTCTTTCGCTTCTATGAGAGAAGCGAAGACGACGATGTTGTCGACGTAGCCGATGCTGCCGCCCTTGAACTCGCCGCCGCAGGTGATCAGGCGCAGCGCCGGGCGGCTGAAGTCGGCGTAGATCCGCTCGATCGGCTGGTCGGCCTTCTTGAACTTCTCCACCGAGTTGACCTCGAAGATGGCCACCGAGTCGTCGCGCCGGACGACCTCGACCCGGGCGCCCGGTTTCACCTTCGACAGGTCGTGGAAGATCGACGGGCCGGTGTGGGTGTCGGCGTGGCCGACCAGCACGGCTGGCCCGTATTGCCCGGGTGTAGGGCTCTTGTCATACCAACCGGCCTGGTTGTGCCGCGCCAGCGGAGGCACCGCGATCGAGCCGTCGTCGGCCATGCCCACGTCGTCGATCTTCGCGTCGACCTTGAGCGACGGGATCTTGATCTCCACCGGCCGGCTCGGGTCCATCACCGGAAACTGCCCGGGCGGAGCGACGTCGTCGGGGCCGAAGGCGCCCTTCTCCACCGCACCGGCGAACGTCGCGATCCCACCCACGGCGATCAGCACCGCGGCGAGCGGGCCGGCGAGCTTGCGCTTGGCCATCGCTCAGGCGGTCCGCCGGCGGCGCACCGTGAGCACCGCGAGCACCAGGCCGGCCGCCAGCGTGAGCATGCCGCCGCCGAGCACCAGGCTGCTGTTGTCGTCGCCGGCCGTGCTGCCGAACCCGGTCGCCGGGCCCCGGCTGGGCCGGTTGCCGGTGACCACGTTGAGGGTGGTCGAGGCGGTGCCGCTGAAGAGTCCCGGGCAGTCGAGGACCACCCGGTAGGACCGCGCCTTGGTGTCGGCCGGCACGGTGACGGCGCCGGTCAGGTAGCCGAACTGCGGCTTGACGGTGATCTCGCCGAACGCGGTCGACTCGACGATGGCCGGCTCGGTGTCTTGCGGCGGGTCGTCGTCGGCCGCGGTGCAACTCGCCCGCAGCCCGACGATGAAGCCGGCCTCGACCGTGCTGGGGTTGACCTCGACGAACCGGCCCTCGGGCACCGGAACGGCCGTTGGGGTCGGTGTGGGTGTTGGCGCCGCTAGTGCTGGCGCACCGGTTAAGACGACGATCCACGCGCTGATCGCGACTGCCGCTAAAGCCCGACGACCGGACATCGTGACCTCCCTGCCGCCCGTGCGTCGATTGTCGCATTTGGAGCGCCGAGGCGACACCTGCCAAAATCGCTCAGTGAGTGCTATCGCCCCTGAGGGCTCAGGTCCTCAGACGGCCTGCCGCTCGCGCGGCATCCCGTCTTCCGGTCAGCACATCCGGACCTTCCACAACCGTGGCGGCCGGATGGGTGACCGGCATCACGATGCGCTCGAAAGACTCTGGCCGGCCTACGGAATGTCGGTTTCCACCGAGCCGCTCGACGCCACCGCCGTTTTCGGCCGGTCCGCGCCGCTGGTGGTGGAGATCGGCTCCGGGATGGGCGACGCGACCGCGGCGATGGCGGCGGCCGACCCCGAGCGCGACTACCTGGCCGTCGAGGTGCACGTCCCGGGCATCGCCAACCTGCTCGGCCACATCGACGCCCGCGGGCTGCGCAACCTGCGGATCGTCCGCGGCGACGCGCTCGAGTTGGTGCGCGACATGCTCCCGCCCGACCGGCTGGCGGCGGTGCACGTGTTCTTCCCCGACCCCTGGCCCAAGCTCAAGCACCACAAGCGGCGGCTGATCCAGCCCGCCCATGTCGCGCTGCTGCGCTCCCGGCTGGTGCCCGGATCGGGCGTGCTGCACTGCGCGACCGACTGGGCCCCGTACGCTGCGTCGATGCTCTCCACCCTGTCGGCCGACCCCGAACTGGTGAACACCGTCGACGGTTTCGCGCCGCGGCCGCCGCACCGCGTCACGACGCATTTCGAACGGCGCGCCGCCCGGCAGGGGCGCGACGTCTTCGACCTGGTCTTCCAGCGGCGCGCCGCGTGACCCTCGCCGACCGGATTCCCGCGGAAGTCACGCCCGACGCCCTGTTCGAAGCGTTCGTCGCCTGGACCAGCGAGCAGGGGCTCACCCTCTACCCGCACCAGGAGGAGGCGCTGATCGAGCTCGTCTCCGACGCCAACGTCATCCTCAACACCCCGACCGGCTCCGGGAAGAGCCTGGTGGCGACCGGCGCGCACTTCGCGGCCCTGGCCTACGGGCGGCGCACCTTCTACTCCGCGCCGATCAAGGCGCTGGTCTCGGAGAAGTTCTTCGACCTGTGCCGGATCTTCGGTGCGCACAACGTCGGGATGCTGACCGGCGACGCGGCCGTCAACGAGGACGCGCCGATCATCTGCTGCACGGCCGAGATCCTGGCCAACATCGCGTTGCGCGACGGCTCCTATGCCGACGTCGGCCAGGTCGTGATGGACGAGTTCCACTTCTATGCCGAGCCCGACCGCGGCTGGGCCTGGCAGGTGCCGCTGATCGAGCTGCCGCACACCCAGTTCCTGCTGATGTCGGCGACCCTCGGCGACGTGTCGCGGTTCGAGACGGACCTGACCCGGCGCACCGGTCGGCCGACCGCGGTGGTCAAGTCGGTCGACCGTCCAGTGCCGCTGATGTTCACCTACGCGGTCACCCCGATGCACGAGACGTTGACCGAGTTGCTGGAGACCCGGCAGGCGCCGGTGTACGTCGTGCACTTCACGCAGGTCGCCGCGCTCGAGCGGGCCCAGGCGCTGATGTCGGTTAACGTCGCGACCCGGGCCGAGAAGGACCAGATCGCGGCGGCGATCGGCAACTTCCGCTTCGCGGCCGGCTTCGGCCGCACGCTGTCACGCCTGGTGCGGCACGGGATCGGCGTGCACCACGCCGGCATGCTGCCGCGCTATCGCCGCCTGGTCGAGACGCTCGCGCAGGCCGGCCTGCTCAAGGTGATCTGCGGCACCGACACGCTCGGGGTCGGCATCAACGTTCCGATCCGCACGGTCCTGTTCACCGGACTGTCCAAATACGACGGCACGAGGGTACGGCTGCTCAAGGCCCGCGAGTTCCACCAGATCGCCGGCCGGGCCGGTCGCGCCGGCTACGACACCGTCGGCACGGTGGTGGTGCAGGCGCCGGAGCACGTGATCGACAACGAGCGGGCGCTGGCGAAGGCCGGCGACGACCCGCGCAAGCGGCGCAAGGTGGTCAAGAAGAAGCCGCCGGAGGGCTCGGTCGGCTGGGGCCGCGCGACGTACGAGCGGCTGATCGAGGCCGAGCCCGAGCCGTTGCAGTCGTCGTTCCACGTCTCGCACGCCATGCTGCTCAACGTGATCGGCCGGCCCGGCGACCCGTTCAAGGCGATGCGCCACCTGCTGACCGACAACCACGAGGAGCCGGCCGCACAGCGCAAGCACATCAAGCGCGCGATCGCCATCTACCGCGCGCTGCTCGCCGGCGGCGTGGTGGAACGGATCGAGCCCGACGCGTCCGGCCGCACGGTGCGGCTCACCGTCGACCTACAGGCCGACTTCGCGCTCAACCAGCCGCTGTCCCCGTTCGCACTGGCCGCGATCGAGTTGCTCGACCGCGAGTCGCCGGAGTATTTCCTCGACGCGCTGTCGGTCATCGAGTCCACACTGGACGACCCACGCCAGGTGCTGTCGGCGCAGCGGTTCAAGGCGCGCGGCGAGGCCGTACAAGCGATGAAGTCCGAAGGTATTGAATATGAGGAGCGGATGGAGCTCCTCGAGGAAGTCACCCATCCCCGGCCCCTCGCCGATCTGCTGGATGACGCCTACGCGATGTATGCCCGCGGCCACCCCTGGGTGTCCGATTATGAGCTGGCGCCCAAGTCGGTGGTCCGCGACATGTACGAGCGGGCCATGACCTTCGGCGAATACGTGGCGTTCTACGGGCTGTCCCGGTCGGAAGGCCTGGTGCTGCGCTATCTGGCCGACGCCTACCACGCGCTGCGCCGGACCGTGCCCGAGGATTCGCGCACCGAGGAACTGTGGGACCTGATCGAGTGGCTCGGTGAATTGGTTCGCCAGGTCGACTCCAGCCTGCTCGACGAGTGGGAGCGGCTGCGCGACCCGCTGACGGTCGACGAGGAAGTGGCCGACATCGAGCGCCCACCGCCCGCGGTGACCCGCAACAAGCGGGCGTTCCGGGTGCTGGTCCGCAACGCGCTCTTCCGCCGGGTGGAACTCGCGGCGCTGCGCGACTGGGAGTCGTTGGGCGAGCTGGACGGCGCCGACGGTTTCACGGCTTCGGAGTGGGCCGCGGCCATGGAGCCCTACTACGACGAGTACGCCGACATCGGCGTCGGCCCCGACGCCCGCGGCCCGGCCCTGCTGTTGATCGAGGAGAAGGCCGACCGCTGGGAGGTCCGGCAGATCTTCGACGACCCCGAAGAAGATCATGACTGGGCCATCGAGGCCACTGTTGATCTAGCGGCCTCCGACAGCGCCGGGGTGGCCTCGGTGACCGTAACCAGGGTGGGCACAGCGGCGAGTTTCGATTAGAATGGGTGTACGAAAATCGCCGCTGACCAGCGGAGATCTTGGCTAGCTGGAGGGCCATGTGACCGCACCCGCCGTCCCTTACGCCACTCTTCTCGCGTTCGCCCGCTACGTCGACCGCACCGGCCCCGCGAAGGCCACCTTCGTCGGCGGCCTCCGCAAGCAGCGTGAGAGCCGGTCCGGCTTCAACCCACACGCCCAGCTCGTCAAGGCCCTCAAAAGCGACATCGCCTTCCACGGCGCCGGCCGCCACCTCCACGCGGTGGTCAACGAGGTCAAGCCGCGGTGGAAGCCGCTCTACGAGGCGCTGCTGCCGGGCGCCCTGACCTACCTGGGCACGCTGGACAAAGACGCAGAGCTGGCCCAGACCCGCGACGCGATAGCGATGCTGGGCGACCTACCCGTGAAGATCAACCCGCACTTCGGCCTGCGCTACCCCGACGGCCGGGCGGAGGCCGTCCGCCTCCACCTAGACGAGCAGCCACCCAGCCGCGAAACCGTGCTGGCCACCCTCCACCTGATGTCCCGCCACATGGACCAGGTCCTCCCCCACGCCGACCCAGTGCTAGTCGACCTCCGCCGCGGCGTCGTCCACCGGCCTGACCCGTCGGTGAAGCCTGAGCAGGTCGAGCAGTGGCTCGCCGGGGAGGCTGCCGCCTTCCGGGCCACCTGGTCCGTCGCCGCTTAGGTTTTCGACCGCCCACCCCGTTCCCCCTCCCCCGCCCCCTGGGGGTGGGGTGGGCCTTAGCTCTTCACGGGCTTCTTGCCCGCTGCCCCTCTCCCCCGGGGGGTGGGGTGGGTCGGGCTTCTCTGGATCCTTGGCCGCCGCCACCCTCCGGTGTGGGGGGTGGGCTGGGCTCACGGAGTCTTTGCCTCGGATCGCTGGCCGTCGGGTGCGGGCTTCGATCGGGCCGGCGCCTCTGCGGCGCGCCCTGCGACCGCCGCGACCGCACCGCCAGCCACCGCCACCGCCACCACGCCGCGGCCTCGCGCCGCCGCCACGACGCCGCGCCCCTGCGACCTCCGCCAGACACAACGCGGAGCCGCCGCCACCACGCCACGGCCTGCGACCCTCACCACCCGCCGCCCGACACAAACGGGCCACCGCCACGCTCTACGACCGAACCCACACGCAGCCCGACACAACCCGGCCGCAGCCACCAGGCCGGACCCTGCGACCGCCGCCGCACGCCGCCACCACGCCGCGCCCTCACCGCGCCGCCGCCACCACGCCGCACCCTTGCGACCGCCGCCGCCGCACCGCCAGCACGCCCCGCCCTCACCGCGCCGCCGCCACCACGCCGCACCCTTGCGACCGCCGCCGCCGCACCGCCAGCACGCCCCGCCCTCACCGCGCCGCCGCCACCACGCCGCACCCTTGCGACCGCCGCCGCACGCCGCCACCACGCCCCGCCCTCACCGCGCCGCCGCCGCCACCACGCCGCACCCTGCGACCGCCGCCCGACACAACCGGGCCGCCGCGACCATGCCGCCCGACACAACGGGGCCGCCGCCCCCACGCCGCGCCCCCGCCCGACACAACCCGGCCGCCACCACCACGCCGCGCCCTGCGACCGCAGCCACCACGCCGCCCGACACGACCGGGCCACCGCCACCACGCCGTGCCGTGCGCCCCACCGCGCCCGACCCACGCCGCGCCGGATCACCCTCGCTGGCCGGCTTTGGCGGGTGCAGCCCGCCGCCACCACGCCTCGCCGGCAGGCTGCCGCCGCTGCTCGGCGGCTTCGGCCGCGGCGCGGACGCTATGTCGCTTTCGTCTGGCCGGATCTGCTTCCGCACGCGGATTCGTTGAGATCTAGGAAAAAAGTGGTAGCTATGGCTACCGAATTTTTCCTAGATCTCCAATGGGCGGGCGAAATCAGGCCGTGATCAGGCTTTCGTAGCGGTTGCCCTCCGGCGTGTAGATGAGGACGAAGTCCTCGCCTGCGCCCAGCGCCACCTCGCGCATCCGCGTCAACGCGTCCACTTCGGTCGGGAGGGTCAGGCCGAGCGTTGCCGCGGCGCGGTCGCGTTGGGCTGCCAGGTCGGGGATGTCTTCCAGGTACTCCGCCGCGAGTTCGCGGCTTTCCTCTGCCGTGAACTCGTCGCAGTCGCGCCACCAGGGTGCTACCAGTAGGAGGCTCAGCAGCTCGGGCAAACCGATCGCTAGCAGGGCCGCGCCGCCCTCCGAGTCGGCGTAGAGGATTGGGCGTTCCTCGCCGCCCTCGCCGCAGAAGAAGTAGGTGCCGCCCGAGCCGTCGCCGGCGAAACCCTCCAGTGCGGCGCCCGACGACAGGTGGACTTCCTCGACGTGGTCGCCGCGGTCCAGATCGAAGTCTCCCGGCCAGTCCAGGAAGCGGGCGACGTCAGCCTGTTCGCGAATGGTCGCGATCAACGATTGCATGCGAGGCACCTTAGGCCGAACGCCGGTGCGGCGCCGAGGGTGGCGCGGATGAACACTGTGGAACGTGTTGTTCACGCAGGTCACGAACGGGTGACACCCCCAGCGCACGCATAGGGAAACACCCGATTCCTCGAACCGCCCCGCACCATAACGTCGACTTGTGCCCGCGGCGGCTCTCTGGGGTGGTCGGTCGCGCGGGTGCCTCGTCGACGACGGAGGAGAAATGCGGCGGTTGGTTACGTCTTTGCTGCTGGTGGGGGCCCTGTTGGCGCCAGCGGGGTGCAGTGGTGGCGGCGATGACGCGGGCGACAGCACGTCGGCCGCGGTTGCTGAGGGGGCGACGGCTGACGACGGGGGTGTCGGCGCGTCGACGGCTAAGCCGGCCTGTCCGTTCACGGCAGACCAGGTGTCGCAGCTGATCGGGCAGCCGATGAAAGACGAGGGCAACTGCCTGTTCGGCGACGGCAAAGGGGTGGCCAGCCTGACGGTCACGGTGTCGTCGGAGTTGGCCGGTGAGACGACCTACGACTACCAGCGCGACATGGCCAGCAAGTCGTTCCCGACCGTGAACGACATCGGCAAAGGCAAGAAGTCCTACCTGGCCATCAAGGACATCCAGGCCGAGGCCGCGCTGATCAGCGATAAGGGTGCCTACACGTTGATCATGAGCAGTTTCGGGTTCGACAGCGCGAAATACGACAAGACCATGCGTGCCCTCATCGACGTGATCCTGAGCTGAGGCGGCGATGAAACGACACCTGATCCTCCTGACTCTGGTCGCCGCCGTCGGCGCCGCCACACTGGCCGGCTGCGGTGGGGGCGACGCCGCCCCGGCTCCGGAACCGGCGGCGCCCGTCGAAGCGACCGCAGCCGCCGAGCCGACCGAAGCGGCCCCAACCATCGCGGCCCTGCCGGATGCGTGCGGCCTGTTGCCCCAGGCCGAAGCCGAGGCCATCGTCGGCACGCCGTTGGATCCGCCCCGAGCGATCCGCGACACCTGCACCTACACCGGGCCGGTCACCGGGCCGACGGCGCAGGTTGAGATCTACGTCGGTGACGGCGCGAAGAAGTTCCTCGACATCGACCGGGAGCTCGGCCACACGTTTGCCGAACTGTCCGGCATCGGCGATGAGGCACACCTCGAGGACGGCACCGTCTTCTTCGCCAAGGGCGGCGTGTGGGTCGGCATCCGGGTTGTCCGCCTCGTCGACGCCGCCACGCTGGCCAAGCCCCTGGAGAAGGCGGCGCGCGCGGCTGTGGGCCGGATGTGAACCGCCGGCGGGTGCTGGCCGCGCTGCTGGTCGGCTGCCTGCTCGCCGCCGCCGGATGTGGCAACGCCACAACGAGCGCCGGCGACGCAACAAAGGGGCCTTCCGCTGATGACGACCTGCGCTACGGGGCCGCGCCCACGCCCGACGACAGCGTAAAGCTGCAACCCGACGTGGTCGTGGTCGGCGGTGGCGGCCGGTCGATCCGGTCAGTCACGGCCGACGGGCTGTCGTGGCGGATCGACAAGAACGCCGCGCACGCCGACGATCTCGCGCCCGGCAAGGTCATGTTCATCACCGAGCGCGGCGTCGGCCGGGTGCTCGACATCGCGACGGCCGGTGACGACCTCCTGGTCACCATCGGGCCGGTCG
Source organism: Asanoa ferruginea (assembly GCF_003387075.1). Lineage (NCBI taxonomy): Bacteria > Bacillati > Actinomycetota > Actinomycetes > Micromonosporales > Micromonosporaceae > Asanoa > Asanoa ferruginea. The sequence continues at coordinate 4,788,573 of NZ_QUMQ01000001.1, read as the reverse complement.
ACATCACCGAGGTGATCCGCGACGGCACGTTCGAACGGGCCAACGTGCCGCTCGGCGAGGCCGTCGTCTACCCGGCCGGCGAGCCGTTCTGGGCAGACGAGAAGCCGGCGACGCCGGGCAGCTACGGCCGCTCGGTGCCGCGGGGGCTACGCGGGCCGCTACCCACACTGGACCAACCCACCCAGCCGGGCGTCCAGCGCGGCGGAGACACGGCGACGCACGCACTCGGCTACACCGTCTACCCGACCTGCTGCACCAACGGCGCCGGGGCGCACTTCAGCTACGACGACGGCGGGGTGCGGCTCGTCGGCACCGTGACGCTGACGACGCGACGGCCCGACGCACGGTTCCACCTGGCGATCGGGGCCGGCAAGGTGAACCGGGCCGAGTTGACGATCAGCGGCGGCTTCGGGATCAAGGCCGAGTTCCAGGCCGGGATCCAGGACGGCAAGAACCACAAGAAGACCTTCCCGATCGCGGCCGACCTGTCGTTCCCGATCGGCGCCATCGCTGGCATCCCGCTCTCGTTCACGGTCAGCCAGACGCTCTCGGTGACCACCGCGTTCGGGGCCAAGGTCGGCACCATCAAGGGTGCGGGCGAGTTCTCGTTGGCGGGTTCGCTCGGCTTCGGGTACGCGGACGGCACGTTCGGCCCACACGTCACGACCGACTTCCAGCGCAAGTCGAGCCTGCTCAACTCGCTGTCCGGCGTACCCGTGGGAGTCATGGGTCTGGTCATCGAGCACGGCGTGCGGTTCACCGTCGGGATCAGCGCGTTCCTGTTCAAAGCCGGCGTCTACTTCGAACTGACGACGAAATACGGCGTGACGCTCGGTTCCGCCCTCGGCGCGGCCTTGGCCGAATGCCGGGGAACGGCGATCGGGGTCCACGCGGCCTTCGGGGTCGGCTACTCGATCCTGGATCCGGTCGTCAAGGTGATCAACTCGTTCCTCAGCCTGCTGAAGCCGTTCAAAGTGATCAACATCCCACCGATCAAGAACTCCGGTGGGATCCAGTCGACCAGCGAGATCTACAGCAACGAGGAGGTTATCCCCAAGGCATCCATCTGTGGACAGGCACCGACCTGACCTGTGACACCCGTGCCATCATCGCCGTGTGGATCGGGGCGTGGTGGGGCGGGATGCGATCCTCGCCGAGGCGCGCGAGACGCTGACCGCCGGCACGTCGGTGTTGCTCGAGGGCGATGCCGGGATCGGCAAGACGGCGGTCTGGCGGGCCCTCGTCGACGACGCCCGGCAGCGCGACTGGTTGGTGCTGACCTGCGCGCCCACCGAGACCGAAGCCGCGCTGCCGTTCGCCGCCCTCGCCGACCTGATCCGTCCGCTGCGCGACCTGGTGCCCGCCTTGCCCCCACCGCAACGGGCGGCGGCCGATGCCGTGTTGCTCGCCGACTATCCCGAGGAAGACGTCGACGAACGCGCGATCGGCGCGGCCACCCGGTCGCTGCTCGAACGCGCCGCGGCGGACACGCCGGCACCGATGCTCGTCGCGATGGACGACGCGCCCTGGCTCGACCAGCCCAGCGAGCGGGCGATCCGGTTCGCGCTGCGCCGCCTCGCACCGCGGCCGTTGGCGCTGGTCGCGTGCCGCACCGGCCGGGCCGCACCCACCACCGCCGCGCTCGACCTCGACGAGGCGCACCGGGTCGCGCTGGCACCACTCGGCGCGGGGCCGCTGCACCAGATCATCCGCGAGCGCCTGGGCCGCACGCTGAGCCGTTCGATGCTCGACCGGATCGCCCGCGATGCCGGCGGCAACCCGCTGGTGGCCATCGAGCTGGCCCGGGCGGTACTGAGGCTGCCGCAGCCGCCGGGTCCGGGTGACGACCTGCCGGTAGCGACCTCGATGCGCGACCTGGTGGCCGGCGCCACCCGGGCCCTGCCGGCGCCCAGCCGCGAGGCGGTGCGGCTCGCCGCGCTGCTCACCGTGCCCACCGTCGGCGACCTGGTGGCAGCCGGCGTCGCGGCCGGCGACCTCGACCCGGCCGAGGAGGCGGGGCTGCTCACGGTGCTCGGCGCCAACATCGCCTTCACCCACCCGGTGTACGCGAGTGCGGTGCGCGCCGGCGTTCCCGCGGCCACCCGGCGCCGGCTGCGCCGCATGCTGGCCGCCGCGGTGGCCGACCCCGACGAGCGCGCCCGGCAGCTCGCCCAATGCACCGAGGCACCAGACGCGCCGGTCGCCGCGGAGCTGGCCGCGGCCGCACAGCGGCAGCGGGCGCGGGGTGCCCCGGCCGTCGCCGCCGACCTCTACGAACGCGCGGCCGAGCTGGCACCGCCCGGCCCCGACGCCGACCGGTGGCGGCTGGCCGCCGTCCGCTGCCGGTTCGACTGCGGCGACTACGCGGCCGCAGGCACCGCCGCCGACGCCGCAGCCGCCCAGCTCACCGGCGACGCCCGTGCGGAGGCGTTGCTGCTGCGCGCGATGGTCGCGTGGGCCGCCGACGACCTGCGCGGCGCGCTCGACTCCGCCGACGCGAGCCTCGCCCTGGTCGACCCCGGCGGCGAGCTGGCCGGCCGGATCCACGCGCACCTCAGCATGTTTCAGGACACGCCGGAACGCGGCCGGGCGCACGCCCTCGCGGCGATCTCGTTGTTGTCGGAAGACGGTGCCGACCGGGCGCTGCTCTGCGCCGCGCTGCTCAACCTGTTCTTCCACGAGGTACGCGCCGGCATCGCCCGCACCGACCTGCTCGACCGGGCACTGCGACTGGAAGACGGCCGCCCGTCGTGGCTGTCGGGCACCGTACCCGCCATCTGGTGGAAGGGTGTCGACGACCACGACCGGGCCCGCGCCCGGCTGCACGAGCTGCTCGCCTACGCGGCCGGCCTCGGTGACGAGCCCTGGCAGCACGAGGTGCTCACCCACCTGGGCGAGAGCGAGCTGCTGGCCGGCCGGTTCACCGCCGCCGGCGGGCACATCGCCGCCGCCCGCGAGCTGGGCGAGATGCTCGGCACCGGGCTGACCGGCGAGACCTGGCTGGCCGGCACCCTCGACGCCTACCGGGGCGAACTCGACGCCGCCGAAGAGGTAGCCACGGCCGGGTTGGCCAAGGGACGAGCGAGCGGCGACCCCTGGTGTGTACGGATCCACCTCCAGCTCGCCGGCTTCACGCACCTGTCCCGCGGCCGGCCGGCCGACGCGGCCGCCGCCTACGGGGAGCTGGCGACCCTGCTCGGCACGCTCGGCGTCGTCGAGCCGGTGACCCAGCGGTTCGAGCCCGACTGGATCGAGGCCTGCGTCGGCGCCGGCGACCTCGACACCGCCCGCGAGGTGCTGGCCCGGCTCACCGCCCGGCACGAGCGGCTGCCCCGACCGTGGACCACGCTGGGGTTGGCCCGCAGCCGGGTGCTGCTGGACACCGCGACCGGGACCGACCCGCTGCCGGCCCTGGCCGCGCTCGAGCTGGCCCGGGCCCAGGTGCCGGCCGATGTGCTGCCGGTCGACCGGGCCCGCTGCCTCCTCGTCGCCGGGATGGCCCACCGCCGGGGCCGGCGCAAGCGGGAGGCCCGCACGGCGCTGGAGACGGCCGCGGCCGAGTTCACCGCGCTGGGCGCCGCCGCGTTCGCGGAACGGACGCGGGCCGAGTTGGCCCGCACGGTCGGCCGGACCATCTCGGCGACCGAGCTGACCCCGACCGAGTCGCGGGTGGCCCGGCTCGCGGCGGAAGGACAGACCAACCGGGCGATCGCTGACGCGCTGTTCATCAGCCCGAAGACGGTGGAGGCCAACCTGGCCCGCGCCTACCGCAAGCTCGGCATCACCAACCGCGCGCAACTCGCCGTCGCGATGACCCGGATGCCGGCCCGGTAACGGCTCTCACTAAGTTCGTCGGGTGCCTGTGCGTCCTGACGACCTCGACCCGGCCCACTCGCTGCTGTGCGGCGACGACGGCACCGTGCTCGCCCGCCTGATCCTGCGTCACGACGCGGCCGAGGCGGTCCGCCCGGCCGCCGGGGTGCCCGTCGGAAAAGTGGCCGACCAGGTGCGGCGCGACCTGGCGGGGCTGACTCTGGAGACATCCGACGACGGCCTGGTGGCCGCGCTCGGGCTGCCGCTGAGCCGGGCCGCGACCGAGTTGCGGCACGACCTGGCCGAGCTGCCGGCGCCGGTCGCGCTGCCCGACGGTTGGTCGCTGGCCGAGGGCGGCTGGGACGACGACCTGGCCTCGGCCCTGGCCGCGGCGTACGCGCCGGGCCACCCGGACGGCGGCTGGACCGAGAACGACACCGGCCAGGTACGCGCGATGTTCGACAAGGGCGACCCCGTGCCGCCGCTGTCACCGGCATCGGCCCGCCTGGTCGGGCCCGACGGCCGCAGCGCCGGCCACGTGCTGTGTGCCGGCCCGGTGCCCTGGACCGACTACCGCTGCGCGTGGGTGCTCAACCTCGGCGTCGGCCCGCAGGCGCAGGGCCGTGGCTTCGGCTGGGCGTTGCTGGTGCACGCCCTGCGCGGCAGCCACGCGGCCGGCCTCCCGGCGCTCGCGCTCGCGGTGACCGACGGCAACCCGGCCCGCCGGCTCTATGACCGGGCCGGCTTCCAGCCGGTCGCCAGGGTGCTGACGGTGCCGCTGCCCACCGGATAACCTTCCCGGCGTGGAGATCGTGACCCGGGTCGATCGGCCCGACCTCGACGAGATCGCGGCCGAGGTGTTCCGGGAGCGCTGGCCGGAGTTCATCTTCCACGACGACGTACCCAAGAAATATCTTTCTCGGGTCGAGGAGCATTTCGGCGGGTACGACATCGTGGTGCTCGACGGCGGTGCGGTGGTCGCCGGTGGTTGGGGTGTTCCGCTGGCCTGGAACGGCTCGGTCGACGACCTGCCGAGCGGCTACGACGATGCGATGGTCCGCGCGGTCGAGGGCCACGAGGCCGGCACCGCACCGACCGCGCTGAGCTTCATGGCAGCGGCGGTCAGCTCGGCGCACGACCGGCGCGGGCTGGCGACCGTCGTGCTGGCCGAGCTGACCCGCCGCGCCCGCGAAGCCGGCCTGGCCCACGTCATCGCGCCGCTCCGTCCAACGTGGAAACACCGCTACCCGTTGGTGAAGATGGCCGACTACGCCGGCTGGACCCGCGCCGACGGGCTGTCCGTCGACCCGTGGATCCGCACCCACCAACGGATGGGCGCCCGCGTCCTCGGCCCGGCGCCGCGGTCAATGGTGATCGAAGGCACGGTCGCCGAGTGGGAAAGCTGGGCCGACATGCTGTTCCCGGTCACCGGCGACTACGTCGTGCCCGACGCCCTCAACCTGGTCAGCATCGACCGCGAACGCGACCGCGGTGTCTACGTGGAAGAAAACCTCTGGGTCCAGCACGGCTGATCACGCCGCGAGCGTGCCGATCACCGCTGTCGTGCTGTCGAGGGCAAGGAGCTCACCGCTCGCGGGATGGACGACGGTCGGCCGGAAGTCGGGTATGCGGGCGGTGCGCGCACCACTCACCGGATCCCACACCTCCACGCCAGTCGCGGTGGTGGCGAAGAGCCGGCCGCCGTGCGACAGCAGGCGCCCTGTGGGGCCGGCGAACTCGAGGATCACCGCACCCGTCGCCGGGTCGTGGACGGCGGCGCCCGGCAGGAGCGCGGGATCAAGCCAGGTGCCGAGGCCGCGCAGGACGACGTGGTCGCCGCACCACACGATCGGCTCATTCCAGTCGGGCCGGTCGGCCAACCGTCGCCGCGTGGGTCCGTCTTCCGGCTCGCCGGGGTTCGACAGCCAGGCGTCGACGGACCAGACCTGCGGCATGCCCACCGGGGTCCAGACCCAGCCGTCGTCGGCGATCCACCGGCCGTCGGGCGAGACGACGAGCTCACCATGGAAATATCCGTTGTAGGCGCTGGAATCACGAGCGGTGCGCAGCCGACCCGTCGCCGCATCGCTGATGTCGACCCGGTCCCAGTTGGTGCCGTGCACGTAGGCCTCGCCGTCGTCGAGCGCGAGAAAGGCGAACGGGACCCGCTGCGTGCCGGGCCGGTATTCGCCCCGGTCCAGCTCCGCGACGATCCGCCCGGCCGCCAGGTCGACGACGATCCCGTGCCGACCGAAGTCGACCACGACCGCGCAGAACCGCGCGGACGGCGACACGTGCAGCCGCGGTCGGGGTGGCAGCGTCGGGAAATGGCCCTCGGCGGGGACATCGGGCAGCTCGAATCGCACCATCGCCGCCGACGACGGCCGGTCGTCGCTGTGCCATTCGACAACTCCCGACGGGGACAGCAGCAACCACCGGTGTGGCGCCCCCGGGACGGGCGCGATGTCCAGCGGTGCGAACGGCAGCGCCCGCCGGTCGAGAGCGATCGACATCGGCTCGGGACGGTCCAGGACGGCCGGAGTCCCCCGGTAGCCGTCGACGGAGTTGTTGTCGAGGGCGCGCGCCAGGCAGCCCTCGCAGACCACGAGCAGGTCGGGAGTGTCATCGACGCAGGGTTGGCAGGCCAACTCGTATTCGGCGCCGATGCCGGTGAACAACCGGAAATAGTCCTGCTCGGAATCTGGCTCGATCAGGTGCCGGCACACCCGCCGCGACCCGGCCAGGGCGGCGTGCCCACACGGCAACAACTCCATCGAAGAATGATGCGTCACAACCGCTCGGCAAGCACCGGGCGGGTTGTCAGGATGGTGCCGTGGACGAGCGGTCGTTTCTGTTTCTGATCGGCAGCACCCGGCGGGGTGGCAACACCGAGGCGCTGGCCGTCGAGGCGGCCCGGCAACTGCCGGCCGCGGTGCCGCAGCGGTGGCTGCGGCTCGACGAACTGCCGTTGCCCGACTTCATCGACGTGCGGCACAGCGGCGACGGGGTCTACCCGGCGCCGACCGGCAACGGCCGGGTGCTGCTCGACGCGACGCTGGCCGCCACCGATCTCGTCCTGGCCACGCCGCTGCACTGGTACACGATGTCGACCAGCACCAAGCGCTATCTCGACCACTGGTCGGGCTGGCTGCGGGTGCCCGGGGTCGACTTCCGCGACCGGATGCGCGGGCGCGCGCTGTGGGGTGTCAGCGCGGTCAGCAACCTCGACCTCAGCCTCGCCGATCCGCTCGCCGGCACGTTGCGGCTCACCGCCGACTACCTGGGCATGCGGTTCGGCGGCCACCTGCTCGGCTACGCCAACAAGCCCGGCGAGATGCGCGCCGACGCCGACGGGCTGGCGCGGGCCAAGACGTTCTTCAACTGAAGACTAGGAGACGCCGAACTCCTCGCGCAGCGAGCGGACGACCGCGCCGCCCGGGCGGTCGCGCAGCTTGCCGTCGACCGTGACGTCGAAGAGGTCGTCGTAGAACGCGACCAGGCCGCCGATCCCCGCGGCGTCGGGCAGCGGGTCCAGATAGGACCACACGACGTTGGCGCGGTCGCCGGTCGACCAGTAGGACGCCTGGCCCTTGTAGGGGCAGTAGGACACCTGGTCGCTCGCCGTCAGCTCGGCCACGACGTCTTCGCGCGGCAGGTAGAACCGCACCGGCAGGTTGGTCTCGAAGACCAGCACCGGCCGGGTGGTCTCGGCGAGCAGCCGGCCGCCGTCTTCGATCCGCACGTGCCGCGAGCTGGCCCGCGCGTCGACCCGGTGGTAGGGGTCGCGCGGGTGCGCGTGGATCTCCTCGTCTTCCTCGAACCACTGGTCCATGGCGTCGAAGTCGAGCACGACGTGGTCGCGCAGGTCGGCGTCGGTCGGCCGGAACGCGGCCTTCTCGCGCGTCTGGCCGCCGGCCGACACGTCGAACGCCTCGCCGGCCGTGGAGTGCGTGCTGAACGGGATCCCCGGGTGCAGGAACCCCGGGCCGCCCGCCTCGACCGCACCGGCCGACACCAGTGAAGCGCGCAGATCGGCCGCGGGCACCGCGTAGGTCGGGACGATCCGCCGTGGCTCCCACACCAGGACCGGGCTCGTGGTGTCGACGATGGTCTGGCCGCCGAGCGTCGCGCGGACCCGCTTCTCCGTAGGTTCGTGCCGCAGCTCTTTGAAGTGCTGCCCCATCGCGTCGCGCATCCGGGTACTCATCCCACCACCTTGGCGCAGTCAGCTCGCCGGCACCACCCATGGGAACTCGTCGCGGCGCATGTCGGCGGCCACGGACGGGTCCAGGCCGGAGCTCGTCGCCGAGTCGAGCACCATCGAGAACATCGCCTCAGGTGCGTTGTCGGCCAGCGTGCGGCCGTTGACTCCGGAGAAGCCGAAGCTGGCCGGCGTGCCCACCGTGTAGGGCATGACCTCCGGGAAGATCCGGTGCGAGACCAGATAGCCGTAGCCCTCCGGATCGGCCGAGGTGCCGTTGGCCGCGACCACGGCGGCGATCTTCTCGGCGATGTACTTACCGTCGGCGTTGCGGTCCTCCGACGGGTGCCGGTCGTTGGCCGGGTTGGAGAAGTCGGTGTCGGCGGGCCAGAAGATCGGCCACATCATCGGCAGGCCGAACCTGTTGATCTGGCGCCAGCCGCCGGCGTCGGTGGCCAGCTTGGTCGCGCACCAGACGCCGAGCTTGGCACCGGGCCGCAGCCGCGGGTGGTCGTGCGAGACCTCGAGCACGATCGAGTAGACCTGGCTGCCGGCGAAGGTGTTGTTCGGCTTGCCGGAGCGCCACTTCGACAGGTCGACCTTGGTGCCGTCGCGGACCGCCGCGTTGATCACGCCCAGTTCGTCGAGGTCGATGTAGAACGGGTCGTTGATCCTGCCGGCCCAGACGCGGACGTTGCCGGCCTCGGTGACCTCGCCGGTGCGGCCCGTGGCCACCTGCCGGCCGCTGCCGTCGTCACCGCGGGCGTCGGCGCCGGTCAGCTCGTACACCTGAAATGCCTGTTGTCCGTCTGCCATCGGGTCGAACGCCACGCGGTAGGTGAGCTCCTCGAAATCCGCGCCGTCGAAGTGGATCCGGAACTCGTAGCGCGCATCGGAGCTGAAGCCCGGGGTGACGTTGGGCTCCGTGATGTTGGAGTTGACGTCCATCACGAAGTCGGTGCAGCCGTCGCCGCCGAAGACGTAGAGGTCGTCGATGAAAAGCTGGCCGCTCTGCCGCGCCAGCGGGGTGTCGAGATGGTGGGACATGGCGGGGCTCCTTCGCCGCACGGAAGCTTTTGACGTTACCGGCGAAACGGCTACGACCCGGGCGGAACGATCCTTTGGGAAGTTTCACCCATCGATCGCCGGAGCCGCCCGATGTCCCGCTCAGACCTCGTCCATCGACCTTGGCAGCCGGACCGGGGTGAACGCCGCGCCGCCGGCCGGGACCAGCCAGGTCATCGCCTCGACGACCAGCCGGCCGGCCAGCACCGCCGGGTCCTTCGCGTAGAGGGCGCGGGCGGTTTCCAGGTCGGTGGCCAGCACGCAGATGCCGCGCAGCCGCTCGTCGGTCTGGTCGGTGAACGGGCCGGCGACGACCAGCAGGCCCCGGTCGGCGAGGCCGGCCTGGTAGGCGAGGTGGGCGTTTTGGACCGCGGCCGCCGCGTCTTCGGGCAGATCGGGCGCGTCCGGGGCGCGGACCAGCAACACCACGGTGTGGGCATCGAAGCGCATGCGGCGCAGCGTACCCACCCTTGACTTTGTGTTGTAAAGTTCTTTACGTGAGTGAGAGCTTTGTTGACAACGATCAGCCGCCCGGCGATCCGGCCGAGGCGCTCAAGCTGATCGAGGAGCAACGCGCGGCGGTCATGCGCCGCATCTATGTCGACGACCGCTGGTGGTATTGGCCCTGGGGCTTCGCCTGGTTGATCGGCTTCGGGTTGCTGTTCCTGCGATTCGGCCCCGACGACCGGGTCTTCGTGCGGATGCCCGAGTGGTTGCCGGTCGCGGTGCTGGTCGCCCTGCTGGCAGTCGCCAGCGTGATCTCCGCGATGACCGGCACGCGGGCCAGCGGCGCGGTGACCGGCGAGTCGTCGCGACGCGGCGCCTACTACGGCTGGTCCTGGTTCATCGCGTTCGCCGCGGTCACGGTGATCATGGTGCGGATCAGCGACGCGCTTCCCGACAACCTGGTCACCCTCGTTTGGGCCGCGACCACCGTCGGCCTAACCGGCGCGCTGCACATGGCCGGCGGCGCGATCTGGCTCAGCCGCCCGCTGTTCATCCTCGGCGTCTGGATCTCCGTGGTCAACGTCACGGGCGTGCTCGCCGGGCCGGGCTGGCAGTCGCTCATCATGTGCGTCGCGGCCGGCGGCGGCATGATCGTCTTCGGCGCGATCACCAGCCGGTGGAGGCGTGGGCGTCGGGGGTCGGCGTGACCGATACGCCGCTGGATCCCGTGATTCACGCGCAGGCCCGGCTCCGGGTCGTCGCCGCACTGTCCACATTGGGCTCCGGTGACCAGATCGCGTTCCCCCGCCTCCAGGACATCCTCGGCATGACCGCCGGCAACCTCTCGGTGCACCTGCGCAAGCTGGAAGACGCCGGCTACGTCGAGATCACCAAGACCCACCGCGGCCGCACCCCGGTCACCCTGGTCGCGCTGACGCACCGGGGTCGGATGGCCTTCGAGGAATACACCGCCGCCGTACGCGCCTTGCTGCAACCCCCCGACATCAAGGAGAAGACATGATCCTCGCCGAGGCGATCGAGGTCACCCGCAGCTACGGCGACGTCGTCGCGCTCGACCGCGTGTCGCTCCAGGTGACGCGGGGCGAGTTGGTGGGTCTGCTGGGCCCCAATGGCGCCGGCAAGTCGACACTGGCAAACCTCTTGACGGGGGTACGCCGTCCCGACTCGGGCAAGGTCACCCTTTGCGGCGGCGACCCGCGCTCACCGTCCATCCGCCAGGCGCTCGGCGTGACGCCGCAGGAGACCGGTCTGCCGGCCACGCTGCGGGTCGGTGAGGTGGTCGACTTCGTCGGGGCGCACTACCCCTCCCCCGTGCCCCGCGGCGAGTTGCTCGACCAGTTCGGCCTCGCCGACCTGGCGAGGCGGCAGACCGGCGGCTTGTCGGGCGGCCAGAAGCGGCGGCTCGCGATCGCGCTGGCGTTCGTCGGCCGGCCCCGGATCGTGGTGCTCGACGAGCCGACGACGGGCCTCGACGTGCAGTCCCGGCGGGCGTTGTGGGACGCCATCAAGGCCTACCACGCGGGTGGTGGCACGGTGCTGCTCTCCAGCCACTATCTGGAGGAGATCGAGGCGCTGGCCGACCGGGTGGTGGTGCTCGGGCACGGCCGGGTGCTGGCGGATGACACGGTCGCCGCGGTACGCGGCCTGGTCGGCGTACGCCGGGTCAGCTTCGCCCACGACGGCGAGCCACCGTCGCTGCCCGGCGTGGTGGCGGTCGAGGTGCGCGACGGCCGCACCCACCTGCTCACCCCGGATTCGGACCAGCTCGTCCGAGCTCTGGTCGCGTCCTCCGTGGACTTCCGCGAGCTCGAGGTCGCCGCCACCTCGCTGGAGGAGGCCTTCCTCGCGATCACCGCGGCCACTCCCCTTGCCACCGCCGCCTGAGAACGGAGCACCCCTTCCGTGACACTCACCCTGGTCCACGCCCGCTATCAACTCCTCGAAACGATCCGGATCCCGATCGCGCTGATCGGCTCCGCCTTCTTCCCGGCCGCGTCGATGCTCTTCTTCGTCGTCCCGTTCGCGGGCGACGACCCGGTGGCGGCCACCTTCGCCACCGCGTCGATGGTCACCTTCTCGGTGATGGTCAGCAGCCTGTTCACCTACGGCGTGGGCGTTGCCGACGACCGGTCCCAGCCATGGGACGGCTACATGCGCACCCTGGCGGCGGGCGCGGCACCCCGGTTCGCGGGCCGAATCCTGGCCGGCATGGCGATGACGCTGGTGTCGCTGGTGCCGGTCGTCGTGATCGGCGCCCTGTTCACCGCGGCCACGGTCACCGCGGCCGGCTTCCTCCTTGCCCTGGGCACGGTCTTCGTCGGCGCCCTGCCATTCACGTTGATGGGCCTGGCGATCGGGTACGCCCTCCCCCTCAAGGCCGCGCTCGTGGTCTGCCAGGTGATCTTCTTCCCGCTGGCCTTCGGCGGCGGCCTGATGTCGTCGCCGGACCAGGCACCGGGCTTCATCCAGACGATCGCCCCCTACCTACCCACCCGCGGCGCGGTCGAACTGATGTGGGCGGCCGTCGGCGACTACCCGCTGCACCCCAAGTCCCTGATTTTGCTGGCCGTCTGGACGGTCGCGGCTGGGGCGGTCGCGGTCTGGGCCTACCGCCGCGACGAAGGCCGCCGCTTCCGCTGACAAAGCTTGGCGGCGCAGTGCCGCCGCGATAACGGGCGGTGGGTTTGCCACCACTCGTGGCGCGGTCGCTGCGAGGCACGTGGCGCGACACGGGGCGCGGCCACGTGGCGCGACACGGGGCGCGACACGGGGCGCGGCAGGCATGGGGCGGCGCGATTCTTCGCGCCGCCCCGCAGCGTGATGCGCTCCGCACGACGCCGCCGGCAGGCGAACGCCGCACGGCCGGCCCGGACCTCGCAACGCCAGGTCGGACCGCGCAACGCCAGGCCGCGCCGCACTCCGGCCCCGACCTCGCAACGCCAGGTCGGACCGCGCAACGCCAGGCCGCGCCGCACTTCGCCCCCGACCTCGCAACGCCAGGTCGGACCGCGCAACGCCAGGCCGCGCCGCACTCCGGCCCCGACCTCGCAACGCCAGGTCGGACCGCGCAACGCCAGGCCGCGCCGCACTCCGCCCCACACGCCAGGAAGAACGTCGGCGTCAGGGTGTCGCCAGGGCCTCCGTCGGGGACAGGCGGGCTGCGCGGATCGCCGGGTAGAGGCCGGCCAGGCCGCCGATCACGACGGTCGCGGCGAACCCGCCGGCAGACGCCCAGGCCGGCACCACCGCCGGCCAGGACTGGTAGCCGGCATAGCTCGTGGTGACCGCGACGCCGAGCAGCACCCCGCCCACGCCGCCAAGGGCCGACAGCAACAACGACTCGGTCAGAAACTGAAGGCGGATCTGCCCGCGGGTGGCCCCCAGCGCACGGCGCAGCCCGATCTCGGACCGGCGTTCCAGCACCGAGATGACCATCGTGTTGGCCACCCCGATCCCGCCCACGAGCAGGGCCACCGCACCCAAGCCCAGCAGCAGCCCGCTCAGCGTGACATCGGCGGCCCGGCTCGCGGCCAGCGCGTCCGACGGCCGCGAGACGCTGACGTCACCAGGAGCCGACGGGTTGGCCGTCGCGGCGAGGACACTGTGGACAGCCTCGACCTGGGCATCCGCTGACCTGGTGTAGACGGTGGTCGGCCGGCCATCGAACCCAAACCGGCCGGCCGCGACCTTCCAGCCGATCAACACCGTCGTGTCGAGCTCGCGGGCCAGCGGCACCGGCGCCAGCACCCCGACCACCGTGAATCGCTCGCTGCCGACCAGGATCTGGGTCAGCGGGCTGGGCCGCCCGATGCCGAGCCGCTCCGCGGCCTCGGCGCCCAACACCGCCGCCGGATAGCGGCTGGTCGCGCCGTTGAGCCAGGTACCGGCACGCATAGCAGCGCCGACCGTCGACGGCAGGGTCAGCCGGGCCGCCCGCACCGACAGGCCGTTGGTCTCCACCCGGGGGATCCGGTCCGACCGGTAGACCTTCGCGCCGGAGACCGCTCCCGTCGCCGAGACCGCGGTGACCGGACCGATCCGCGCGATCATCGCCTCGGACGAGGCCGGCAGCTTCGCCTCGGAACCCGCGACGGTCTGGCCCGGCGAGACGGTGAGCAGGTTGGTGCCGAGCGCGGCGAGTTGGCGGTCGAGTTGCTCGCGCGACGAGCTCGAGATGCCGACCACCGCCACCATGGCCGCGATGCCGATCGCGATGCCCAGCGCTGACAACAACGCCCGGTTCGGCCGGGTACGCAGCCCCGCCGCACCCACCCGCACCACATCCCGCAACGCCAGCCGGGCGGGCCGTGGCGCCGTGCTCACCACGCCGGCACCGACGAGACGACCAGGCCGTCCCGCATCCGCACCTGCCGGTCGAGCCCGACCGCGACGTCCCGATCGTGGGTGATCACCACGACCGTGGTGCCGGCCGCATTGAGTTCCCGTAGCAACGCCAACACGCCCTGACCCGACGCGGTGTCGAGGTTGCCGGTCGGCTCGTCAGCGAGCAGCAGCGCGGGCGAGCCGATCACGGCCCGCGCGATCGCGACCCGCTGCCGCTCGCCACCGGACAGCTCGTGCGGGGCGTGGTCGAGCCGGTGACCGAGACCGACCCGCTCGAGCGCGGCCCGCGCTCGACGAGCACGATCCCGAGGGGGTACGCCCGCGTAGAGCAGACCGTCGGCCACGTTGTCGAGCGCCGGCGTCCCCGCGGCCAGATGGAACTGCTGGAACACGAAGCCGACCCGGGTGGCGCGCAGCGCCGACAGCTGCCGGTCCGACAGCCGCGACACGTCGTGCCCGTCGACGACCACCCGCCCGGTGGTGGGCCGGTCGAGGGTGCCGAGCAGGTGCAGCATCGTCGACTTGCCCGAACCGGACGGGCCGACGACCGCGACCAGTTCGCCGGCGTCGATGGTCAGGGTGACGCCGGCCAGGGCGCGGACGTCGCCGGGATAGACCTTGGTCACGTCGGTCAGCGAGATCATCGGGGCATCCCCACGGTCAGGCCTTCCCGGAGCCCGGCACCGGAAATCTCCACCCGGCCGTTGGCGAACAGCCCGGTCGTCACCGCGACGTAGCGGGTCGACGAGCCCTCCACCACCTCGACGCCGTAGCCGCCCTCGGCCAGCGCCACCAGGGCCGCGATCGGCACGGTGAGCACGTCGGGGCGGTCGGCCGCGGTGAACACCACGTCGACCACGGCCGCCGAGATGCCGGCCGCCGCACCCGGGTCGGCCAGCGCGACGACCGCCTCGATCCTGGTCTCCGGTTCGGCGCTCGGGTCGGGCGGCGGCACGACCACCGTGTAGACCCGACCCACCCGGCCGGCCACCTGCTTGCCGTCGGGCAGCGTGATCCGCACCGCGGTGCCCGTGCGGGCCAACCGCTGGCGTGACACGTCGAGCTGGACGGTCACCACCCGGTCGGTCCCGGTGTAGCGCAGCACTTCCTCCGCCCCGCCGGTCGACTGGTTGACGCTGGCCGTCACCGAGTCGACCCGGATGCGGCCCGGCGCGAACACCACCCGACCCTGCTCGATCCGGCCGGTGCGGGGCAGCCCCAACGAGCGCTGCCACCGGCGCACCGCGATTGCCGTCGCGGCCGTAAAGCGACGGTCCACAGTGAACCCCCGATAGCCCAGCGCCGCGAGGTTGGTTTCGAGCTGCCGGACATCGGTGCCGACATCGCCCGGCCCGAGCGACCGGTAGGCCGCTACCCCGCCCGACAGCAGCACGATCGGCGCGTCGTCGACCCGGTAGATCGGCTGTCCCCGGCCGAGCACGGCGCCGGCCAGCGGCAGCGCGGTGACCACCCCTGGCACCCGGCCGGCCAGCATCGTCGTGCCGCCGTAGCCCAGGGATCCGGTGACCGCCTCGGTGTCCTGGAGGGTCTGCCGGGTGACCTGCGCGGTTTCCGGCGGCAGGACGGCGCCGGTCGGCGCGGCAGCGCCGCCACCGTTCCCGAAGCCGACCGTCGCCCAGGCGGCCGCGCCCACGGTCACCGCCGCACCGACCGCCACGACGGCCCTGCCGCGAAGGCGACGGCGACGGGGCGGCGCCGCTCTCACCGCGGCACCGGTGTGCTCGCGAGGAACGACCGGGTGGCGGCATCCATCTCCGCGTCGCAGGCCTTCCGCGCGTCCCGGTATTGCGGATCCTGCCCGATCTCCGGCCCGACCCGGGTCTGACCGTTCGGGTCCGGATCGGGATAGTCGGCCACCCCGTGGTCGCGCATGCACTTCGCGAACTGCCGGGCCAGTCCGTTCTTGAAGTCGATCCCGGGACCGGTCTCCTGCGGCGGCCGCTGCTGCGCACAGGCGTCCTCGGCGGCCCGCTCCACCGCCGAACTCACCGCCTCCTTGTCATACCGCCCCTGCCGGACGGTCTCGCCCTCCACCTCCGGGTCCGCCATCGGCACGCCGTGCTCCCGCATACACCGGGTGTAGATGATCATCTGGTCGAGCCGGCTGACGCTGGGCGAAACGTTCGGTCGCGGCGCGGCGCCGCCCGCCGAAGCCACGCCCCCAGCGTCATCCGACGACCCGCAGCCGCCCAGCAGGACCAGCGCCAACGACAACAGCCACCATGCTCTTCTCATGCGCCCAGTCGAGCAGCGACCCCGCAACGCCACCGTTACCGCGCCTGTAACGCCGGTGTTATCCCCGATCCCGCACACTGCGAGGGTGCGGGTGCTGCTGATCGAAGACGAGCCCCTGCTGGCCGAGCAGGTCGCCGACGGGCTGCGCGACCGGGGCATCGCCGTCGACCTCGCCGCCGACGGCGTCGACGGGCTGCACAAGGGCCAGGCCAACCGCTACGACGTGATCGTGCTCGACCGCGACCTCCCGCTGGTGCACGGCGACCAGGTGTGCACGGCGCTGGCCGCGGCCGGCAACGACGCGCGGATCCTGATGCTGACCGCGGCCGGCGAGGCCGCCGACCGGGTCGCCGGGCTGCTGCTCGGCGCCGACGACTACCTGGCCAAGCCGTTCGTCTTCGACGAGTTGGTGCTGCGGATCCGGGCCCTGGCCCGCCGGGCCAACAACGCGCCGCGGGTGTTGCGGCGGGCCGGCCTGACCTTCGACACCGCGCGCCGGGTGGTCACCCGCGACGGCCGGCTGATTCCACTGACCACAAAGGAGCTTGCCGTCCTGGAGATCCTGCTCACCGCCGACGGCGCCGTGGTCAGCGCCGAAGACCTGCTGGAACGGGCGTGGGACGAACACGCCGATCCGTTCACCGCGACCGTACGCGTCACCGTCGCCCGACTGCGCCGCAAGCTCGGCGAGCCACCCCTGATCGAAACCCTCGTCGGCGCGGGATACCGGCTATGAGGATCCGGCTGACCCTCGTCTACGCCGTCGTGCTGGTCGGCACCTGCGCCGTCCTCCTCGCGCTCAACTACGCGCTGCTCTACCGGAGCCTCTACGCCAACGTCAACGACCCGCCGCCGGCCGAGATCGCCGCGACCTGCGACCGGGCCAACGAAGACCCGGTGGCCGACACCAAATGCGCGGCCTACGGGCGGGTGAGCATCGAGACCGACCGGCTGCGCCGGAGCACGCTGGTCGACACCGCGGGCACCTCGGCGCTCGCGCTGGCCGGCATCGCCGTGCTGGGCCTGGGCGTCTGCTGGATCGTCGCCGGCCGGCTGCTGCGACCGCTGCGCACGTTTACCGCGACGACCAGGCGGATCTCGCAGGACCGGTTGCACGAGCGGATCGCGCTGACCGGCCCGCACGACGAGATCAAGGAACTGGCCGACACCTTCGACGAGATGGTGACCCGGCTGGAGGCGTCCTTCGCCAGCCAGCGCCGGTTCGTCGCCGACGCCGCCCACGAACTGCGTACCCCGCTGGCGATCGTCCGCACCGGCGCCGAGGTGCAACTGGCCAAGCGGCAGAGCACACCCGAGCAGTGGGAGGCGATGGCCCGCCGCGCCCTCACGGCGACCGACCGGGCCGGCCGCACCTTGGACGCGCTGTTGGCGCTGGCCCGCAGCGACAGCGGCGCCCTCACCAAAGAGACCTACGACCTGGCTGTCGCGGCCGGCGCCGCGGTGAGCGACGCCGACACGGAGCTCGAAAAGGCTGGGCTGACAGTCACCACCGACCTGCGCCCCGCGCCGGTCCACGGCGACCCGGCACTGCTCGACCGCCTGCTCAGCAACCTGGTCGACAACGCCGTGCGCCACAACAGAACCGGCGGCTGGGTCGAAGTAGCCAGCAACCAACAAGGGGGACAAGCCGTTGTCACGGTTCGCAACAGCGGCAACCCGATCGCCGCGGCCGACGTACAACAGTTGTTCGAGCCTTTTCACAAGCTCGCGAACGACCGCGGCTCGACCGGCCTGGGACTGGCCATCGTCCGGTCGATCGTGCGCGCGCACGGCGGCACCGTCACGGCCACCCCGATAGACGTGGGCGGGCTGGCCGTGACGGTGACGATGCCGATCAGCGCAACACGATCAATCGCTGGGTAGCCCGGGTCAACGCCACATAGAGGTCGTTGAGACCGCGCGCCGACTCCGCCTCGATGCCGTCGGGGTCGGTGACCACCACGGTGTCGAACTCGAGGCCCTTGGCCTGGCGCGCGGACAGCACCGCGACCGGGCTCTCCAGGTCGGGCTCGTCGCCGACCGCGACCGCCAGCTCCGGCAGCGCAGCCCGCACGTCGGCGGCCAGCCGGGCGACGCCACCCGCCGGGCCGATCACCGCCAGCCGGCCCTCGCCGAGCACCGCGGCCTCGGTCGCCAGCACCGGGCCGAGCTGGTCGAGCGACGCCTGGATCGGCTGCTCACCGGTGGAGCGGACCGAACGCGGCGGGGTGGCCGCGGGGTCGATCCGGGCCAGCACCTCGCCGGCCAGCGACATCACCTCGGCCGGCGTGCGGTAGTTGACGGTCAGCTCGGCCAGCTTCCAGCGCTCGGAGACGTAGGGCGCGAACACCTCCGACCACGACGCCGCGCCGGCCGGGTCGCCGGTCTGGGCGATGTCGCCGACGACGGTCATCGACCGGTTGGGCGACCGGCGCATCAGCACCCGCCAGGCCATCGGCGACAGCTCCTGTGCCTCGTCGACGATCACGTGGCCGAACGCCCACTTGCGGTCGAGAGCGGCCCGCTCGGCAGCGCTCAGCCGAAGCGCGTCTTCCTGGCGGTCGGCCAGCCGCGACGCGTCGAGCAGGTCGGTCACCAGGAGCAGCTCCGGGTCGTCTTCGTCTTCCACGTCGATCGACGCCGAACCGCGGGCGATCTCCAGCGCGCCCTCGGCGTAGGCGAGCTCCGAACGCCGCACCTTGTCGGCCTCGGTGCGCGCCGCGACCTCGGCCTCGGGCAGCTCGCCCAGCTGCTCGGCGGCCTCGTCGAGCAGCGGTGCGTCGGCGGGCGTCCAGGGCGTGCCGGTCGGGCGGGCCAGCGCGGCCGCCTCGGCCAGCGTGAGCAACTCGGTGCCGTCGCGGCCGACCCGGGCGGCGGCCAGCCGGTCGGCCGACGCGTAGAGGTCGCGCAGCAGCCGCTGCGGCGTCAACGGCGGCCAGAGCTGGTCGAGAGCCGCCCGGATGCCCGGGTCGCCGGCCAGCTCGGTGCGGATGTCGGCCAGGTCGGCGGCACCCATCAGCAACGGGTCGCCGGGAGCGTCGTCGCCACCCAGCGGGTCGTCGGCGAAGGGGTCGGTGCCGATGATCGCCGCGGCCTGCTGGACGAGCCCCTCGACCAACGCCAGCTCGAAGACCTCGCGGGCCTCGTTGTGCGCCTTGCCGGAGCGGCGGGCCCGCTCGCGAGCGACGGCGACCAGGTCGCGGTCGATGGTCAGCGGCTCGCGCTCGACGTACACCGTGATGGGTTCGGATGGCAGTTCCTGCCGGTCGGCGATCGCCGACGTGAGCACGTCGACCATCGTCGCGCGGCCCTTGATCGCGGCGACCGACTCGGGCTCCTCGCCGCGCGCGGTCACGCCCGGGAAGAGGTCGCCGAGCGTCCACAGCAGCACGCCGGTCTCGGCCAGCGACGGCAGCACGTGGGAGATGTAGCGCAGGAACGTCGGGTTGGGGCCGAGCACCAGCACGGCCCGCGTCGACAGCTCGCGCCGGTGGGTGTAGAGCAGGTAGGCCGCGCGGTGCAGGGCAACCGCGGTCTTGCCGGTGCCCGGACCGCCCTGCACCACCAGCACGCCGTTGAGGTCGGCGCGGATGATCCGGTCCTGCTCGGCCTGGATGGTCTCGACGATGTCGCGCATCCGGCCGGTGCGGTTGGCGCCGACCGCGGCCAGCAACGCCGCCTCGCCGGCCAGCCCCTCGCGGGCCGCGGAACCGGCCGCCGACAGGTCGAGCACCTCGTCGTCTAGCGCGATGACCGTGCGCCCCTTGGAGCGGATGTGCCGGCGGCGCCTGATGCCCAGCGGGTCGGCGGCGGTCGCCAGATAGAACGGGCGGGACGCGGGCGCGCGCCAGTCGAGCAGCATCGGCTCGTAGTCGCCGGCCTCATCGAAGATGCCGATCCGGCCGATGTAGAGCGGCGCACCGGTCTCGGGGTCGAGGCGGCCGAAACAGAGCCCGCTCTCCACCGCCGAGAGCTGGGCGAGCTGCTCGGAATACATCGCGACCGACGACTCGCGCTGCGACCGCGCCTGCGGGGTGCCCCCGGTCGCGGCGAGCGCGCCGGAGCGGCGCGACTCGGCCAGCTCCCGCATCTCGTCGAGCCGGTCATAGAGGCCGGACACGTATTTCTGTTCGGCTTCCATCTCGGCAGGCGAGTCTGTGGGATCGAGGACGCGACTAGGA
Source organism: Asanoa ferruginea (assembly GCF_003387075.1). Classification (NCBI taxonomy): domain Bacteria; kingdom Bacillati; phylum Actinomycetota; class Actinomycetes; order Micromonosporales; family Micromonosporaceae; genus Asanoa; species Asanoa ferruginea. The sequence continues at coordinate 4,768,245 of NZ_QUMQ01000001.1, read as the reverse complement.
TCAACGCGCTCAGACAACAACGTTCCTTCCGGAAGCGAACCGGCAACCATGCGAACTCCCCAAGATACCGCGACGGCGACCGGACTGAACCGTGCTCTGCTGGCCCGCCAGGGCCTGCTCAACCGTCATACCGGTCCTGGTGGCGGCAAGCACAGTGGCAAATCCCTGGTGTCGGCTATCGAACAGATCGGCGCGCTCCAGGCGCAGCAGTGGTCATCGCCGCCGATCGGGCTGTGGAGCCGGCTCGACGGCTTCTCCCCCGCCGATCTCTGGGCCGTTCTCGACCAGGGTGACCTGGTCACCGGCATCCTCATGCGTCGCACGTTGCACCTGGTCAGCGCGGCCGAGCACCCCGTCTGGGCGCGGATCGCGGCGGAGACCGGGGTCGGCGGCTGGCTGCTGCGCGGCGTCGACGAGCCGGAGCGCGCCCGCGACCTGCTCACCGACACGGTGGCCTTCGCGAAGAAGATCAGAACAGGCGACGAGCTGACGGCGTACGCCGAGAAATGGGTTGATGATCACCCCGACGCCCTGCCGGCCAAGGCGGTCGAGGCACAGCGGGAATACAAATGGCGGCCGTTCCGGGCCCAGCCGGCGTTCGTCAAGGCGCCCGCCGACGGCGCGTGGGGTGCCAAAACGCCCGCCGCCTACCGCTCCGGCCCGCCCACCCCACGCAGCCTGACCAGCGAAAAGGCCTGGGAGACGGCGATCATCCGGCACCTCGGCGCGTTCGGGCCGGCCGGTGCCGACGACATCGCCTACTGGCTCGGTTCGCCGGCCGGGCCGGTCAAGGCCGCCCTCGAACGGCTCGACCTGGCGACGCTCCGCGAGGAAAACGGCCGCCGGGTGCTCTACGACGTGGCCGACGCGCCCCGGCCGGCCGACGAGACCGAGGCGCCGCCGCGCTTCCTGCCCGCGTTCGACAACGCGCTGCTGGCGTTCGCCGCCAACCGGCGGGCCCGGATCCTGCCCGACGCCTACAAGGACCGCGTCTACCTCAAGCGCAACCTGCGTTGGCTGCCGACGTTCCTGGTCGATGGGCTGGTGGCCGGTGTCTGGTCGGCCGAGACCAAGCGCGGGGTGGCGACGCTCACGGTCACCGCGTTCGAAAAACCGACCAAAGCGGCGACCGCGGCGGTGGAGGCCGAGGGTGAGGCGCTGGTGCGATTCACCGAGCCAACCGCTAAAGATCACGTCGTACGGATAACCACGAGCTGACCGACCCCTCCCCGCCTATCCTTGGGCGCGAGATGAACGCGCCCTCAGCAGCAGCCGACCCGTCGTTGCCCACCCGCCTGGCCGCGCTGACCCTGCGCGACGCCCACCGCCTGGGTCGGCGGCTGGAGGGCACCCGCAAGATCCGTGAAGCCGGCAAGAAAGCGGCCGCCCAGGCCGCGATCGAAACCGAGATCGTAGCGGCCGAAAGCCGGGTCGCGGCCCGCCGGGCGGCCCTGCCCACGATCCGCTACCCGGCCGAGTTGCCGGTCAGCGAGCGGCGCGACGACATCGCGGCCGCCATCCGCGATCACCAGGTGGTGATCGTCGCCGGCGAGACCGGGTCCGGCAAGACGACCCAGATCCCGAAGATCTGCCTGGAGCTCGGCCGCGGCATCCGGGGCCAGATCGGCCACACCCAGCCACGCCGGCTGGCCGCCCGCACGGTCGCCGACCGGATCGCCGAGGAGCTGGGCACGCCGCTGGGCAGCACCGTCGGCTACAAGGTGCGGTTCACCGACCGCGGCGGCGACGACACGCTGGTCAAGTTGATGACCGACGGCATCCTGCTGGCCGAGTTGCAGACCGACCGCGACCTGTTGCGCTACGACACCCTGGTGATCGACGAGGCACACGAGCGCAGCCTCAACATCGACTTCATCCTGGGTTATCTGGCGTCACTCCTGCCCCGCCGGCCCGACCTCAAGGTGATCATCACTTCGGCGACGATCGAGACGTCGCGGTTCGCGGAGCACTTCCGGCAACGCGACGGCTCGCCGGCGCCGATCGTCGAGGTGTCGGGGCGCACCTACCCGGTCGAGCTGCGCTACCGGCCGCTGGTGCTCGAGGAAGCTATTGAGGACGACGACGACGTTGCCGATTCTGTCGTTCGCGACCCGATCCAGGCCATCGGCGACGCGGTCACCGAGTTGGCCGCTGAAGGGCCCGGCGACGTGCTGGTGTTCCTCAGTGGCGAGCGGGAGATCCGCGACACCGCTGACGCGCTGGGCCGGCTCAACATCCCCCACCTGGAGATCCTGCCGCTCTACGCCCGGCTCTCGACGGCCGAGCAGCACCGGGTGTTCCAGTCACACACCGGGCGCCGGGTGGTGTTGGCCACCAACGTCGCGGAGACCTCGCTGACGGTGCCAGGCATCAAATACGTCGTAGACCCGGGCACGGCCCGCATCTCCCGCTACAGCCACCGGCTCAAGGTGCAGCGGCTGCCGATCGAGCGGGTCTCCCAGGCGTCGGCCAACCAGCGCAAGGGCCGCAGCGGCCGCACCTCGCCCGGCATCTGCATCCGCCTCTACGACGAGCAGGACTTCCTGTCGCGGCCGGAATACACCGAGCCGGAGATCCTGCGTACCAACCTGGCTTCGGTCATTTTGCAGATGACCGCGATCGGCCTCGGCGACATCGCCAACTTCCCCTTCATCGACCCGCCCGACCGGCGCAACATCACCGACGGCGTGGCGCTGTTGCAGGAGTTGGGCGCGCTCGACGACGCCAAGCGGCTCACCGAGAGCGGCCGCCGGCTGGCGCAGCTCCCGGTCGACCCGCGGCTGGGCCGGATGGTGCTCGAAGCCGACCGCAACGGCTGCCTCGACGAGGTGATGGTGGTCGCCGCCGCACTGTCCATCCAGGACCCGCGCGAGCGGCCGGTCGAGCACCGCGCCCACGCCGACCAGTTGCACGCCCGGTTCGCCGACCCCGACTCCGACTTCGTCACCTACCTCAACCTGTGGCGGCACCTGCGCGACCGGCAGAAGGAGCTGTCGTCGAGCGCGTTCCGCCGGCTCTGCCGGGCCGAATATCTCAACTACCTGCGGGCCCGCGAGTGGCAGGACATCCACGCCCAGCTCCGCCAGGTGACCAAGTCGCTGGGCCTGGTGCCGTCGTCGTCGCCCGACCCGGCGCGGCTGCACCAGTCGCTGCTGGCCGGGCTGCTCTCCCAGATCGGCCTGCGTGAGGGCGAGAAGCGCGAATACCTCGGCGCGCGCGGCGCCAAGTTCGCCATCTTCCCGGGCTCCACCCTGGCGCGAAAGCCGCCCCGATTCCTCATGTCGGCCGAGCTCGTGGAGACGTCGCGGTTGTGGGCGCGGGTCAACGCCCGGATCGAGCCCGAGTGGGTCGAGCCGCTCGCCGGCCACCTGGTCAAGCGCAGCTACAGCGAGCCGCACTGGGAGAAGAAACAGGCGGCCGTCATGGCCGTCGAGCGGGTCACCCTGTTCGGCGTGCCGATCGTCGTCGGCCGGCGGGTCACCTACGCCAGGGTCGACCCGGTGCTGTCCCGCGAGCTGTTCATCCGACATGCCCTGGTCGAGGGCGACTGGACCACCCCGCACCACTTCGCTCGCGACAACGCGCGGCTGCTGGAGGAGGTCGCGTCGCTGGAAGACCGGGTCCGCCGGCGCGACATCCTGGTCGACGACGAGAGCCTCTACGCCTTCTACGACCAGCGCATCCCCGCCGACGTGGTTTCGGGGCGGCATTTCGACTCGTGGTGGAAGAAAGCCCGCCGGGAAAACCCGACTCTGCTCACCTTCACCCGCGAGTTCCTGGTCAACGCCGGCCGCGGCGACGTCGACCCAGCGTCCTATCCCGACGTGTGGCGCTCGGAATCCGCGGCGCTGCCACTGACCTACGAGTTCGCGCCGGGGTCCACATCGGATGGTGTCACCGTCGACGTGCCGCTGCCGATGCTCGGCCAGGTGCGGCCGGAAGACTTCGACTGGCAGGTGCCCGGCCTGCGGTCGGATCTCGTCGTGGCGCTGATCCGCTCGCTGCCGAAAGCGATCCGCACCAACTTCGTGCCGGCGCCCGACTTCGCCCGCGCCGCCCTGGCCGGCATCACGCCGACCACCGGGGTGTCCCTGATCGAGGCGGTCACCCGCGAGTTGCGGCGGATGACCGGCGTGACGGTGCCGCACGACGCCTGGGATCTCTCGCGGGTGCCCGACCACCTCAAGCTGACCTACCGGGTCGTCGACGGCGACCGCGAGGTGGCCCGCGGCAAAGACCTGGCCGCGTTGCAGGCCCAGCTCAAGGCCGAGGTGCGCGCGACGGTCACGGCGGCCGCGCCCGGCATCGCCCGCTCCGGCCTGACCTCGTGGGACTTCGGGCCGCTGCCCCGCACCCTGGAGCAGGACCGGGCCGGTTTCCGGGTCACCGCCTACCCGGCGCTGGTCGACGAGGGAAAGACCGTCGGCGTCGAGGTCTTCGACACCGCGGGCGAGCAGGCCGCGGCGATGATCGCCGGCACCCGGCGGCTGCTGCTGCTCACCCTGCCCAACCCCGCGACGTTCCTCCAGGGCCGGCTGACCAACCAGGAGAAGCTGGCGCTGAGCCGCAACCCGCACCGCAGCGTGCCCGAGTTGCTGCGCGACGCCGCCGGCGCCGCCGTCGACCGGCTGGTCGCCCAGGCCGGCGGCCCGGCCTGGGACCCCGACGCGTTCGCCGCGCTGCGCGACCAGGTGCGCGCCGACCTGGTCGACACGGTGGTCGCGGTGGTCGCCCGGGTGGAACGGGCCCTGGCCGCACAGCACGCCGCCGAGCTGCGGATCGCCCGGATGTCCTCATTGGACGCCTTGGCCGCGCTGACCGACGTACGCGGACAGCTTTCCGCTCTGATCTATCCCGGTTTCATCACCGCCACCGGTTGGACCCACCTCGGCGATTTGCCCCGCTACCTCGCCGCGGTCGAGCGCCGGCTCGACCGGCTGGGCCAGGACCCGGCCCGCGACCGTGCCGGCCAGGCCCGGATCGCCCAGGTGCAGAAGGAATACGACACCATGCAGGCCGCGCTTCCGCCCAGCCGCCGGCGCGCCGAGGCGGTGGTCGAGATCCGCTGGATGATCGAGGAACTCCGGGTGAACATCTTCGCCCAGGCCCTCGGCACCCCCTACCCCGTCTCCGAACAGCGCATCTACAAAGCGATGGACGCCGCCGAGGCGGTCTGAGCCACTCCCGGGGTATCGTGCGCTGGCTTCACCATCGCACGGGGAGGTTCGGTGGGGTACTCCTTCAACGTCGACCTGCGTGGCATCGTCGACCTGCTCAGTCACCATCTCTACGCGAGCCCGCGGGTCTACGTCCGCGAGCTGCTCCAGAACGCGGTCGACGCGATCACAGCCCGCCGGGTCGCCGATCCCGGTGCGCCCGGCCAGGTCCTGGTCGAGTCGCCGGCCGTGACCGGCGACGGCACGCTGCGCGTGCACGACACCGGCATCGGGCTGACCGAGCAGCAGGTGCACGACCTGCTGGCCACCATCGGCCGCAGCTCCAAACGCGACGACCTCGGCTTCGCCCGCCACGAGTTCCTCGGCCAGTTCGGCATCGGCCTGCTGTCGTGCTTCCTGGTCGCCGACGAGATCCGGGTCTCCACCCGCTGCGGTGACGCGCCGACGGTCGAGTGGACCGGCTACGCCGACGGCCGCTACGAGGTGGCCATCGCCCCGGTCGACCGTGCCCGCCCGGTCCCCGGCACCACCGTGACGCTGGTGCCGCGCCGCGACGCCGAACACTGGTTGCGCGGCGAGACGGTCGCCGAGCTGGCCCGGCTGTTCGGCTCGATGTTGCCGATCGCCGTGCGGGTCGACGGCCAGCCGGTGACCACCGGTCTCGCGCCGTGGCACCGGGATGCAGGTGAGTCGGCCACCGCACGCCGGGCCCGGCTCGACCGCTACGCCGAAGAGGTGTTCGGCTTCCCTCCGTTCGACGTGATCGACCTCGACGTTCCCGCGGCGGGGCTGCGCGGCGTCGCGTTCGTGCTGCCGGTCGCGGCCAACCCCGCGTCCCGGGTCGCGCACCGGGTCTACCTCAAGCAGATGCTGCTCTCCGAGTCGATCGAGGGGCTGCTGCCCGAGTGGGCGTTCTTCGTCCGGTGCGTGGTCGACACGACCGAGCTGCGGCCGACGGCGAGCCGCGAGGCTCTCTACGAAGACGACGTGCTCGACGAGGTCCGCGAGTCGCTGGGCGCAGCCCTGCGCGGCTGGTTGACCGCGCTGGGCCGCACCGACCCGCGCCGGCTGGCCACCTTCCTGTCGGTGCACCACCTCGGCGTGAAGGCGCTCGCGTTGCACGACGACGAGATGCTGCGTCTGCTCTACCAGTGGTGGCGCTTCGAGACCAACGTCGGCCCGATGACGCTGGCCGACTTCCACGACCGCTACGGCGTCGTCCGCTTCATCCCGTCGGTCGACGAGTTCCGGCAGCTCGCACCGGTGGCCGCGGCCCAGTCCATCGCCCTGGTCAACGCGGGCTACGTCTACGACGCCGAGCTGTTGCGCCGGCTGCCCGACATCGACGCCACGATCGACACCGAGGTGTTGACCGCCGGTGCGCTGGCCATGCAGCTCGAACCGCTCGACCCGGCCGGCGAGCAGGCCGTGGCGCCCTTCCTGCGGGTGGCCCGGCGCGCGCTGGAGCCGCTCGGCGTCGAGGTGCTGGTCCGCGCGTTCGAGCCGGCCAGCCTGCCGGCGCTCTACCTGCTCGACAGCGACACGGCCCTGCACGTCGACCTGCGCCGGGGCCGCGACGAGGCCGACGACACCTGGGCCGCGATCCTCGGCAGCTTCACCGCCGGCCGCCAGGACCTCCCCCAGCTGGTGTTCAACCATCGCAACCCGCTCGTCCGGCAGACCTGCTCGGTGGGCGACGAGGAGCTGGTGACCCTCGCCGTCGAAGGCCTCTACGTGCAGGCCCTGCTCCTCGGCCACCAGCCACTGCGCCCGGCCGACACCGCGGCGCTCAACCAGTCGTTCCTCGGCCTGCTCGGGCGGGCCATGGGAGAAGCGCGATGACGATGTCCCTCGAGCAGCTCAACCAGCAGCTGCGCGACCTGCACCGGCTGCCCTCCGGCCCGGCCCGCTTCGCGGCGTATGACGCCCTCTTCCGGCACGCGGACGCGGCCGGCGCCACGGAGTTCGCTTACGCGGCGCGGATGTCGGCGATCAGCGAGTTCCACCACGGCGGCGACCCGACCCGGGCCTTTCTGGCGTTCTCCTGGTGCCTGGCAACGGCCGACCGCGGCGAGATCGACGTCGCCGGCGACGAGCACGGCCTGTTGTGGCGGTTCAAGTGGATCGTCTGGGCGCTCCCCCAGTTTCCCGAGATCCCGCTCGACCGCACGATGGCCGTGCTCGACGACATGGAGCGCCGCTACCGGTTGCGCGGCCACAGCCTGCATGCCGTGCACCAGCACCGCTGGCTGGTCGCCCACCACGTCGGCGACGCCGAGGGCGCCCAGCGCCACTACGACGACATGCTGACCGCACCCCGCGACTCGCTGTCCGACTGCCACGCCTGCGTGCCGTCGGGCCAGGTCCGGCACCTGGCCTCGCTGGGCCGCCACGACGAGGCGATCCGGATCGGCACGCCCTACCGCCACGGTGGCTGCACCGAGCAGCCACATTGGATGCTCGCCGAACTGCTGCTGCCCTACCTGGCCACTGGAAAGGTCGACGAGGCGGTCGACGCACACCGGCGCGGCTACCGGCGCATCCGCGACGACCGCCACCTCGACAACGTCGCGCTGCACGTCGCCTTCTGTGGCCGCAGCGGCAACGAGGCGGCCGGCCTGGCCATCATCGAGCGGCACCTGAGCTGGCTCGACGCGCCGTCGTCGCCGTTCGCGGAGATGGAGTTCGCCACCGCCGCCGCGCAGGTGCTCGGCCGGCTGGCCGCGGCCGGCCAGGGCGACCGCGTCATCCCGCGCCGCAGCGACGACGGCACCCGCCGCTGGGAGTCCACCGTCGCCGAGGTGCGCGACGAGCTGGCCGGCCGCGCGACCGCGCTCGCGGCCCGGTTCGACGCCCGCAACGGCAACGCACACCAGAGCCAGCGGATCGCCGCCCGCTTGACGGCCACACCGCTGCTCGACCACGTGCCGCTGACCGTCCTGGCTGGACGGACAACCGACCCCGCGTCGCGCGAGCTGGTGGAGCGGGTCGCCGCCCTGACCGGCGCCGGTGACCACGCCGGCGCCGCCCGCGCCCGGCTCCAGGTCGCCTACGCGCTGCGCAACGCCGACCGCCACGACGACGCGGTCGAGGCGGCCGAGGAGGCGGTCCGCAGCCTCGACCGGGCGGGCCTACCCACCGACGCGGTCCGCGCCCGCTACCTGCTGTGGGAGCTCTACCGGCGCTCGTGGGAAAACCGCCGCGAGGCGCTGGCGATCCTCGACGCCATCGGCGCGGCCGGCGACATCCCCGACGACCTGCCGGGCTACGAGGTGCTGCTCGAAGAGGCCGCCGACCTGGCACCCGGCGCCGACGCGGCGAACCGGCTCTTCGCGGCGGCCGAGCGGCACCGGGCCGCCGGGCGCGCTGCCGACGAGTTCCGGACCCTACGCAGGGCGGCCGCCGCGCTGCCCGATCCCGACGAACGACTATCTGCCGCACTCGACCGTCTCGAGTCCCTCGCCGCCGGCGACGCCGACCTGCCGGTCGCCGAACTCGCCCGCGCCGACCTGCTCGTTGGCCGGGCCGCCGCCCACGCCGGTGACCTCGACGCCGCGCTGCTGCGCACCCAGCGGGCCCTCGACCGGTTGGCCGCGGCCGACCTGGCCAGGGAACGCCTCGCGGCGTCGCTGTCGTGGGCGCGGCTGCTCTTCACCGCCGGCCGGCTGGTCGAGGCCGAGCAGCAGGCCCGGGCGATCCTCGCCGAGGACCCTGACCAGTGGTATGCCGGTGCGCTTGCGGCCCGGTCGCTGAAGGCACAGGGCCGCGACGCCGACGCGACCGAGTTCATGGCCGACTACGGCATCGACGAAGACGACCTGGCCTACGACGAAGACTGAGCGGTCCGCCGCCGTCAAGAATCGGGTCCTTGGCGTCAGGATCGTGGCAAGATCGTCGCTTCGCGGGTTGCGGCGGTCGCATGCTGGGCGGATGGCTACCAAGGTCGTGGTCGGAATCAGCCCGTCGCTGGCCGGCCTCCAGGCACTCCGCTACGCGGTCAACCTCGCCCGCGAGCAGCGCGGGACCGTGCACGCCGTGCGGGTCTGGCTGTATCGGCCGATGTGGCGGGACAACACCACCACGTTCGAGCGGCGGGTGCACAGAGCGGAAGCGGAACTGCTCATCCCGTATGCCTTCGACGTCGCCATGGGCGGCATGCCGACCGACATCGCGATCCGGCCCGTGGTCGTCGAGGGCCTCGCCGGCGCCAGCCTGCTCGAGGAGGCCGCCGACGACGAGGCGCTCCTGGTCGTCGGCGGCGACCGGCGCGGCTCGCATTTCCGCGGCAGCGGGCCGGTCACCCGGTTCTGCGTCCGGCACGCGCACTGCCCCGTCGTCGTGGTGCCGCCCCCGCCGCTCGCGCAGACCCAGCCGGTCGACGCGCTGGTGCGCGAGCTGGGTCGCGACCTAGCCGGCTGACCGGCGCGCACTCAGGAACTCCTCCCAGGTCTGGTGGCCGATCGCGCGCTGCGGGGTCAGGTTGGCGCCGTTGCGGAACGCGCGGGCCGCACCGCCGGGGGCCGGCATCGGCAGGATCGGGCGCCGGCGGCCGGTCGCCTTCAGGTAGGAGCGGGCCAGGTCGGCGAACGTGTAGATGCGCGGGCCGCCGAAGTCCGGCACGAGGCCCTGCGGCTCGCCGAGCGCGAGTTCGACCAGCCGCTCGGCGACCTCGTCGGCGGCGATCGGCTGGGCCTTGACGCCGGCCGGCGCGGGCACGACCGGCAGCTTCGCCATCGTCTGGAGGGTCGTGAAGATCAGTTCGTGGAACTGGGTCGCGCGCAGCGTCGAGTAGGGCACGCCCGAGCCGGCCACGATCTCCTCCGCCAGGCGCTTGGCCTCGACGTAGCCGAACATCGCCCGGTCCACCCCGCTTTTGACGGGGGTACGGTCGGCGCCGACGACCGAGATGTAGACCACATGCTCCGCGCCGGCCTTGGCCGCCGCGGCCATCAGGTGCCGGGCCTTCACGTCGTCGCCCTTCTGGCTCCCGGCCAGGTGCACGATCGTGCCGACGCCCTCGACCGCAGCTTCGGCGCCGGCGCCGCTGGCCAGGTCGCCGACCACGTAGCTGACCCCGTCCGCGGCCGGCTTCGGCGTGCGGGTGAGGACCCGGATCTCACTGCCCTTCTCCAGCAGCCGGGGTACGACCAGCCGGCCGAGGGTGCCCGTACCACCGGTGACCAGAATTGGGGTTTTCATGTTGTTCCTCCGGTTTGCTTGGCATTTGGAGCTTCGCACTTCTACCGGTATGACACGTGGTGGCGAGAGGATGTGACCGGTGGACGAAACCGAGTTGGCGCGACTTTTCGAGGGGCACCGCAACCACCTGAGAGCGGTGGCCTACCGGATGCTCGGCTCGTTGAGCGAGGCCGACGACGCCGTGCAGGAGACCTGGCTCCGGCTCGCCCGCGCCGACATCTCCGAGGTCACCAACCTGGGCGGCTGGCTGACCACCGTGGTCGGCCGGATCTGCCTCAACATGCTGCGCTCCCGCGGCACCCGCGCGGAGCTTCCGCTCGACACGCACGTCCCGGACCCGATCGTCAGCCCGGAAGAAGGCGTCGGCCCGGAAGACCAGGCCCTGCTGGCCGACGCCGTCGGCCTGGCGCTGCTGGTCGTGCTCGACACGCTGAACCCGGCCGAGCGGCTGGCGTTCGTACTCCATGACATGTTCGCCGTGGCCTTCGACGAGATCGCGCTGATCGTCGACCGCACGCCCGCCGCCACCCGCCAACTCGCCAGCCGCGCCCGGCGGCGGGTGCAGGACGCGGCTCCGGAACCAGACGTCGACCTGGCCCGCCAGCGCGAGGTGGTCTCGGCGTTCTTCGCCGCGTCGCGGGCCGGCGACTTCGACGCGCTGATGGCGGTGCTCGACCCCGACGTGGTGCTGCGGGCCGACGGCGGCACCGGCCGCCCCGCGTTCTCGGCCATCATCCGCGGCGGCGTCGCGGTGGCCGGCCAGGCCCGGACCGCGAAGCAACTCGCCCCGTTCGTGAAGTACGCGCTGATCAACGGCACCCCCGGCGCGGTCATCGCACCCCGCGACCAGGTGGTCTCGATCATGTCCTTCGTGGTCCGCGGCGGCCTGATCACCGAGATCCACGTGCTGGGCGACCCGCAGCGGCTACGCGCTCTTGATCTAGCGGCGTGGCTCGACTGATCGGAGAATGCCGACCATGGAGTTGATCGCATCCGGCCGCGAGGCCGACGTCTACGCGCTGGGCACCGACCGGGTACTGCGCCGCTACCGACACGGCGGCGACACCGCGCCGGAGGCCGAGGTGATGGCCTACCTCGCGGCGGCGGGCTATCCGGTGCCGGCCGTCTACGACGCCGCCGGGCCCGACCTGGTCATGGAGCGCCTGTCGGGCGAGACGTTGTTGGCGGCGGTGCTGGGCGGGTCCGCGTCCACCGATCGGGTCGCGGCGGTCATCGCCGACCTGCACACCCGGCTGCATTTGGTGCCGGCGCGCACTGCCGCCTCGCCCGCCGACCGGATCCTGCATCTCGACCTGCACCCCGACAACGTCATGCTGACCGCCCGCGGGCCGGTGGTGATCGACTGGCGCAATGCGACGGAGGGACCGGCCGATCGCGACGTGGCGATGACGCTGCTGATCATGGCGCAGGTGTCGTTGTGGCCGGTCGAGCCGGCATTGACCGGGGCTGCCGGTGCGGCACTGGAGGCGATCGGCGCGCTGCTGCCGCCGCCGTCGGCGGGCGCGTTGGCGTGGGTGCTGGCCATGCGCCGCGACAATCCGACGATGAGCGCGGCCGAGTTGGCGCAGCTCGACGAGGCGGCCGCGCTCGTGCGGCACGAAGCGGTGGCTTAGACCAGCGTCTCTGTCGATCGCGGACCGGTCCTGACCGCCGTTTCCCGGGTGCGCCAGCGTTCCCGGCCTGAACCTGCGTTCAAGCGGTGCCCATAGGGGTGCAGAGCAAGAGAAGATCAACACGGCGCCCGACCGCGGACGCCCAGGCCGGCCAGCCGCTGGCCTGAAGCTGCGTTCAAGCGGTGCCCATAGGGGTGCAGAGCAAGAGGAGATCAACACGGCGCCCGACCGCGGACGCCCAGGCCGGCCAGCCGCTGGCCTGAAGCTGCGTTCAAGTGCTGCCTACAGGGGTGCAGAGCAAGAGGAGATCAACACCTCGCCCGACCGCGGACGCCCAGGCCGGCCAGCCGCTGGCCTGAAGCTGCGTTCAAGTGCTGCCTACAGGGGTGCAGAGCAAGGGGAGATCAACACCCGATGGGCTCAGACCAGCGTGACTTCCGCGGTGTTCAGGTCGTAGCGGGCGCCGACCACCCGGGTCGTTCCCGCCGCGACGGCGGACTGGACGATCGCGCTCCGCGCCGTCAACAGCCCCGCCTGGTGGCGGACGTTGGCCACGACCGCGTTCTCCACCGGGTCGCCGGGCGCATCGTGGACCGCGGCGACGGCGGGTCGCAGTGCCTCGACCACGGCGCCGATGCTGCCGGCCGGCGCGCGCCCGGTGGACAGCGCCGAGACGGCCGCCGTGATCGCGCCGCAGCGTTCGTGGCCGAGCACGAGCAGCAGCGCCGGCGCGAACTCGGACACCGCGAATTCCACGCTGCCCAGCACGACCGGGTCGACGACATTCCCGGCGACCCGGTTGTCGAACAGGTCCCCGAGCCCCTGATCGAAGAGCACCTCCGGGGAGACCCGCGAGTCGGCGCAGCCGAGCACGACCGCGAACGGGCGCTGCCCGGCCGCCAGCCGCCGCACGTCGGCCGGCGACTGGCGCGGGTGCCGGGCCCGCCCGGCACGGAACCGCCGGTTGCCGGCGAGCAACCGCTCCACCGGATCCTCGGCCGAAGCGGCAGAAGCGGCGGACGGCCCGGCCGGCAACGACACCGCTCCGGCCACACCAGCCAGGATGGACCGTCTACTCAGGAACTCCACAGGCCGACGTTAGCCGGGAACACCCGCCGAGATAGGGCTAACGCCATCCATAGTCGGAGCGCAGGCGGGCGGCGATCCGGTCGAAGCGGCCCCGGTCCAGGATGGAGCCCTCGCGGCGGATGCCGGTCTCGTGCACCGTCAGCACGCGGTCGAGGCGCACCCAGCTCGGCCGCGCGCTGCGGTCCCACGACCCGGTGCCGACCGGCAGCCAGCCGTGCTGGCCGTCGCGGCGCTCGTTGCTGGAGAGCATCAGGCCCAGCATCGTGCGGCCGCGCCGGCCGACCACCACGACCGGCCGGTCCTTGCCCTGGTGCGGGTCCTCCTCGAACGGGACCCAGGTCCAGACGACCTCGCCCGGGTCGGCGCGGCCGTCGAGTTCCGGCGAATAGTCGAGCATCCGGTCTTCGCGGCGGCGCAGCGGCGCGGGCATCCGCCGTTGCTGCCGGACCGAGCCGGTGGGGACCATCCGCGTCGGGGTGGGGCGGCCGAACATGCGGGCCGCTACATCGCGCCAAGGTTTCACGTCCGCAGACTCTACGGACAAACGTCGGCGAGGATCACTTCCCGGAGCGCCGACGCGGCGTGGGTCAGGGAGACACCGCGGCGTTGTGCGATCGCGATGGTGCGGCGCAGGCCCGGCGGGGCGAGCGGCACCGCACGCAGGCCGGGGCGGTTGGCCAGCACCATCTCGGGCACCACGGCCAGGCCGAGGCCCGCCTCGACGAACTCGAGCACCGCGTCGAGCTCGCCGCCCTCGACCGCGAACGTCGGCTCGAAGCCGGCCCGGCGACAGGCCTCGAGCGCGTCGTCGCGCAGGTTGTAGCCGCGGCGGAACATCACCAGCGGCCGGTCGCGCAGGTCTTCGACCCGCATCGGCTCGGGCAGCGGTGTGCCGACCGCGGCCGCGACGACCAGTGCTTCCTCCAGGATCGGGGCGGCCTCCAGGGCCGGGTCGATGCCGGTCGCGGGCAGCACCACCAGGGCCAGGTCGAGCTCGCCGTGCGAGAGCGACCGCACCAGCTCCTGCGAGCCGCCCTCGGCGACGCGCAGCTCGATGCCGGGATGGGCGGAGTGGAAGCGGCGCAGCACCCGCGGTGCCAGCGAGGTGCACAGGCTCGGCGTCGCACCCAGGCGCACCCGGCCGCTGGTCAGGCCGACCAGGTTGCGTACCTCTCGATGGGCGGTCTCGGCGTCCGCCAGGATCCGCTGTGCCAGCGGCAGCAGCGCCTCGCCGGCGGGGGTCAGCTCTACCTCGGACGGCAGGCGGGTGAACAGGGGTGCGCCGAGCTCGGCCTCGAGGCTGTGAATCTGCTTACTGAGTGAGGGCTGCGCCACACCCACAGCGACGGCCGCTTGGGTGAAATGTCGTAGTTCGGCCACTGCCACGAAGGACCGTAGCTGTTCCAAGCGCATGTCGATAGCTTAACGCTATTGACACCAGTATCGCCATGCATTGGACGCATGATGTCAGGTCAACCTAGCGTCGGCCACATGGTGGCAGCAGCAACACGTACGAAGGCGATCTACCGGTCGACGGTAGGCGCCAAGGCGGTCATGGCCGTATCCGGGCTGCTCCTGCTGCTGTTCCTGGTCGCGCACATGGTCGGCAACCTCAAGATCTTCTTTGGCGCCGACTCGTTCGACAACTACGCGCACTGGCTGCGCACCATCGGCTATCCGGTGGTCCCGCACGTCTGGTACCTCTGGATTCAACGCGCCGTGCTCACCGCCGCCGTGATCGGGCACGCCTGGGCCGCCACCACGCTCGCGCTGCGCGCCAAGCGCGCCCGCCCGGTCGCCTACGCCCACCGCCCCAAGGTGCAGGGCAGCTACGCGGCCCGCACCATGCGCTGGGGCGGCGTGATCATCCTGCTGTTCATCGTCTGGCACCTGCTCGACCTGACCGCCGGCACGGTCAACCCGGTCGGCGACGCGGCGCACCCCTACGCCAACGTGGTCGCCGACTTCGCGCCGAGCCGCTGGCCGGTCACCCTCTTCTACGCGCTGGCCATCGTCGCGATCGGTTTCCACGTACGCCATGGCCTGTTCAGTGCTCTTCGCACGCTCGGACAGCGCACCGCGAAAGGCGAGCAGCGGGCCCGGATAGCCGCGCTCGGCTTCGCGATCCTCCTCTGCGTCGGCTTCCTCTCGGTGCCGTTCGCTGTTCTCGTCGGATGGGTGGGACCCGCATGACGTACCCGGGTGAGTTCTTCATCGAAGGCGACCCGATCGCCGACACCAAGGCGCCGGACGGCCCGCTCGCGGAGCGGTGGACCAAGCGGCGCTCCACCGGCCGGCTGGTCAACCCGGCCAACCGGCGCCGGCTCGACGTGATCGTGGTGGGCAGCGGCCTGGCCGGTGGCTCGGCCGCGGCGACGCTCGGCGAACTCGGCTACCGGGTGCGCTGCTACTGCTACCAGGACAGCCCGCGGCGGGCGCACTCGATCGCCGCGCAGGGCGGGATCAACGCCGCGAAGAACTATCGCAACGACGGCGACTCCGTCGAGCGGCTGTTCCACGACACCATCAAGGGCGGCGACTTCCGGTCGCGCGAGTCCAACGTCTACCGGCTGGCCGAGGTCTCTGTCGAGATCATCGACCAGTGCGTGGCGCAGGGAGTGCCGTTCGCCCGCGAGTATGGCGGCCTGCTCGACACCCGCTCCTTCGGCGGCGCCCAGGTCTCCCGCACCTTCTACGCCCGCGGCCAGACGGGCCAGCAACTCCTGCTGGGTGCCTACCAGGCGCTGGAGCGGCAGGTCAACGCCGGCACCGTCGCCATGCACACCCGGCACGAGATGCTCGACCTGATCGTCGTCGACGGCCGGGCCCGCGGCATCGTGGTGCGCGACCTGGAGACCGGCGCGGTCACCGTCGACCTCGCCGACGCGGTGGTGCTGGCCAGCGGCGGCTACGGAAACGTGTTCCACCTGTCGACCAACGCCAAGGGCTGCAACGTCACCGCGAGTTGGCGGGCACACCGGCGAGGCGCGTTGTTCGCCAATCCGGCGTACACCCAGATTCACCCGACTTGTATCCCGGTCTCGGGTGAGCACCAGTCGAAGCTGACGCTGATGAGCGAGTCGTTGCGCAACGACGGCCGCGTGTGGGTGCCGACCGCGGCGGGTGACACGCGCGCACCGGCCGACATCCCGGAGGACGAGCGGGACTACTTCCTGGAAAGGCGTTATCCGGCGTACGGGAATCTGGTGCCCCGTGACATCGCCTCCCGGGCGACGAAGGCGGTCTGCGACGAGGGCCGCGGTGTCGGCCCCGGCGGCCGTGGCGTCTATCTCGACTTCGCCGACGCGCTGGGGCGGCTGGGCCGGCCGGCAGTCGAGGCCAAATACGGCAACCTTTTCGAGATGTACGAGCGGATCACCGGCGAAGACCCCTACGTGACGCCGATGCGGATCTATCCCGCCGTGCACTACACGATGGGCGGGCTCTGGGTCGACTACGACCTCAGCTCGACGATCCCCGGCCTGTTCGTGATCGGCGAGGCCAACTTCTCCGACCACGGCGCCAACCGGCTCGGCGCGTCGGCGCTGATGCAGGGGCTCGCCGACGGCTACTTCGTGCTGCCGAACACGATCGGCGCCTACCTGGCCGACGGCCCGTTCCAGAAGCTCACGCTGAAGCACCCCGACGTGGTCTCAGCGCGGACCGCGGTGAGCGACCGGGTGCAGAAGTTCCTCACGATCGACGGCGACCGGTCGGTGGACTCGTTCCACCGCGAGCTGGGCAAGATCATGTGGGAGTACTGCGGCATGGAGCGCACGGACGCCGGTCTCCGCAAGGCGATCGAGCTGATCCGCTCACTGCGCACCGAGTTCTGGGCCCGGGTCAAGGTGCCCGGCACCGGCGCGGAGCTCAACCAGTCGCTCGAACGGGCCGGCCGGGTCGCCGACTTCTTCGAGCTGGCCGAGCTGATGTGCATCGACGCGCTGCACCGCACCGAGTCGTGCGGCGGCCACTTCCGGGCCGAGTCGCAGACCCCCGACGGCGAGGCGCTGCGGGCCGACGACGAGTTCTCCTATGTGGCCGCATGGGAGTTCGGCACCCAGCCGGTGCTCCACAAAGAGGCCCTGACCTTCGAGTACGAGAAACCCAGCCAGCGGAGCTACTCGTGAAACTGAACCTGCGCATCTGGCGCCAGCAGGACCGCTCGACGCGCGGCTCGATGGTGTCCTACAAGGTCGACGACATCTCGCCGGACATGTCGTTCCTCGAGGTCCTCGACGTGCTCAACGAGCAGCTCACCACGGCCGGCGAGGAGCCCGTGGCGTTCGACCACGACTGTCGCGAGGGCATCTGCGGCGCCTGCGGCATGGTCATCAACGGCGTGGCACACGGCCCGCAGAAACTGACCACCGCGTGCCAGCTACACATGCGCCACTTCAAGGACGGCGACACGATCGACGTCGAGCCGTGGCGGGCGCGCGCCTTCCCGGTGGTCAAGGACCTGGTCGTCGACCGGGGCGCGTTCGACCGCATCATCCAGGCGGGCGGCTACATCTCCGCGCCGACGGGCAGCGCGCCGGACGCGCACGCGACACCGGTGCCGAAGCCGGCCGCTGACGCCGCCTTCGAGGCCGCGGCCTGCATCGGTTGCGGCGCCTGCGTGGCGGCGTGCCCCAACGGCTCGGCGATGCTGTTCACCGCGGCGAAGGTCGCCCACCTGGGCGCCCTGCCGCAGGGCCAGCCGGAGCGCGCGTCCCGGGCAACGGCGATGCTGGCCGCACACGACGCGGCCGACTTCGGCGGCTGCACCAACACGGGCGAGTGCACGGCGGTCTGCCCGAAGGGCATCCCGCTGACGGTGATCGGCAACCTCAACCGCGACATCCTCGGCGCGGCGATCCACAGCCGGTAGCGGTTTGACTTAGAGGGCGCTCCAGCTCCTAGCGTTTTGGGTGACCACCTAGAGGAGCGGGGAACCATGAGCGAGAACACCTCCCGTCAGGAGCGTTTCGACCAAGGCAAGGACGTGCTCGACCGGATCGACGGCGAGGCGGGCGCGAAGGTCATCGAGGCGTTGTCGGACATCGCCCCGGAGCTGGGTCATCAGATCGTGGCCTGGGGCTTCGGCGAGATCTACGCCCGCCCCGGCTTGGAGCCGCGCGACCGACAGCTCGTGACGCTCGGAATGCTCACGGCCCTCGGCGGCTGCGAGCCACAACTGGACGTGCACATCAACGCCGCGCTCAACGTGGGGCTGACGCCACAGCAGATCATCGAAGCGTTCCTGCACTCGTCGGTCTATTGCGGCTTCCCCCGCGCCATCAACGCGGTCTTTACGGCGAAGAAGGTCTTCACGGACCGCGGTCTGCTCCCCCTCGTTTAGGCCCGGTGCCCGACGGATGGTGGGCAGCGGGACCGCTTTCCTGAAACGCGGAATCGCGTGGTTTGAAGCGCCGATATGGGGCCTGAACCGGCGCATGCCGATGGGCGTTGGGATGTCGGTGCATTTCCCCAGACCGTGACGGCGCATTTCTCACCAGTCGCGACAACCCGCGTCCCGACGGGGCGGTCAACGCGTTCGCGGCTGACCAGGTAGCCTTCCCCGTTCGGTCGGCGGTGGTCTTCGCCTGGGACCCGGGCCTATCTCCCGCCACCCGCGACAACCCGCCTCCCGACGGGGCGGTCAACGCGTTCGCGGCTGACCGGGCAGCCTTCCCCGTTCGGTCGGCGGTGCTCTTCGCCTGGGGCCTATCTCCCGCCACCCGCGACAGCCCATCGCGCGACGGGATGGTCGACGCCGGCCGCGGCAATTGCTTCGCCGGCGAGCCTTGCTGATCGGCGGTGGTTTTCGCACCGCCAGAGCGATGGTGACGTGCGGCGATGTCCGGATCCGCGGCCGGGCCCACGGCGTGGTTGGACGGCGTCGATGTCGGGGAGACAAGCGCTGGAGAGGTTTCGCCCGCGGCCGGCGTGGGAGAGTTCCCGCCACGCGCGCGGCGCAGACGGTCGGCGTGCCGTCGCGTCAAGCCCCAGGCACGATGGCGCTGATGCTCGCGACGGAACTCCTCACCCGCAGGCGAATAATTGCGAGCCGCAGTGCGATCGCGCATAACAGCCAGCTCTTTCGTCGTAAAGAACTGGAGCTGCCGCATGCATTAATTATCGCTGATCCACAGCGGGAAGTCTGCCCCGTCAGAGGCTTTCGATTATGCAAGACAATGGACGCCTACTTGCTCGGTAACCCGCCGTCGGTAAAGCCGGCGTATAGGCGAGCCTTGGTCGCGGGATCCGCGAACGACGCGTCGATCGAGGTGCGCGCCAGCTCGGTCAGGTCGGTGTCGGTCCAGCCGAACTCGCGGGCCGCCGCGGCGTATTCAGCGTCCAGGGTCGTGTGCACCATCTCCGGGATGTCGGTGTTGAGGGTGACGGCCAGACCGGCCGCGCGCAGCCTCGGCAGTCGGTGCGCGGCCAGTGACGGAGCGAAGCCCAGGGCCACGTTGGAGGTTGGGCAGACCTCGAGTGGGATGCCGCGCTCGCGGACCTCGGCGACCAGATCGGGGTCGTCGAGGACGCGGATGCCGTGGCCCAGGCGCTCGGTCAACCCGACGTCTAGGGCCTCGCGGATGCTCGCCGGGCCGGCGGCCTCGCCGGCGTGGTGCACGACGTGTAGCCCCGCCTCGCGGGCCTCGGCGAAGACTGCGGCGAACGGGGTTGCCGGATGGTCCTCGTCGCCGGCCAGGCCGATCGCGACGACGCCGGCGTGTTTGCGGGCCAGGTCCAACGTGCGCCAGGCCCGCTCCACCGAACGGCGGCGGGACGTGTCGAGGATGACCTGCCACGCCAGGCCGTAGCGGTCGCCGCCCTCGGCCAGGCCGTCGAGCACCGCGGCCAGTGGCATGCCCAGGTCGCCCAGGCGCTCGCCGTGTGCGGCCGCGGTGAACGAGACCTCGACGTAGCCGACGCCCTGGGCCACCTGGTCGGCGCAGAACTCGACGGCCACGCGGTGGAAGTCGTCGGGCGTGCGGAGGCACTCGCGTACCAGGTGGTTCTGGTCGAAGAAGTCGGTGAACGAGGTGAAGCGGTGGGCGCCGCCGCGCAGGTGGTCGGGGAAGTCGATCCCGTTGCGCTCGGCGATCTCGGCCAGGGTGGCCCAGCGCACCGCACTTTCCAGGTGGACGTGCAGGTGGGCGACGGGCGGCAACTCGGTCATGGCCTCGGCAGACTAGCCGGGCCCGTGGCGCCGCCGCCCGTGGTTTTCCGCGCGGTCAGCGCTTGCGGCCGCGCAACCGGTTGGCGAGTTGCTGGAGCCGGCGCTGGTTTTCCGGTTTGTCGAGTTGGGTGCGGCCCTGCTGAATGAGCTTTTGGCCACGGGGACTGCGCAGGAAGTCGCGGAGCCGGTCTGCCATCGATGCCATGGTTCATTCTCGCCGAGATGGTGCCGAAGCGCAGCGCTAAACCGGTTGCCACGCCGAGTGACCTCGCGGATCATCTGGCGGTGGTCATCGACGTAGCGCTCGTGCGCACCCTGATCGCCGAGCAGTTTCCGGAGTGGGCCGACCTGCCCGTGTCGCCCGTAGCGGTCGGTGGCAACGACAACCGCACCTTCCACCTCGGCGACACGATGACCGTGCGGCTGCCGAGCGCCGAGGGCTACGTGGCGAGTGTGGCCAAGGAGCAGCGCTGGCTACCGGTGCTCGCGCCACACCTCCCGCAGCCGATCCCCGCCCCGCTGGCCTTCGGCAAGCCGGGCGCGGGCTATCCCTGGCCATGGTCGGTCAACCGCTGGCTCGACGGCGCCACCGCGCGCCACGAGACCGCGACCGACGGCGCTGCGGCCCACGGCACCGCAACCCACGGCGCCGCGACCCGAGCCGCCGCGACTCCAGGCAGCACGACCCATAGGGCCGCGGCCCAGGCCATCACGACCCACCACGACACCACGACCAACGACACCCCGACCAACGGCGCCCCGACCAACGGCGCCCCGACCAACGGCGCCCCGACCAACGGCGCCCCGACCAACGGCGCCCCGACCAACGGCGCCCCGACCAACGGCGCCCCGACCAACGGCGCCCCGGCCGACGGTGTCGTGACCGACCTGAGCGCGTTCGCGGTCGACGTGGCCGAATTCCTCATCGCGCTACAGGCGGTCGACACCGGTGGCGAGCCCGCGGCCGGTGAGCACAGCTTCTGGCGCGGCGCCGCCCTCAGCCACTACGACGAGGAGACGCGGCGGGCGATCGCCGCCCTCGACGGCCGAATCGACGCCGCCAAAGCCACCGCCGAATGGGACGCCGCCCTCGCAGCCGAGTGGCACGGCCGGCCGGTCTGGTTCCACGGTGACGTCGCCAACGGGAACCTGCTCGTCCGTGACGGCCGGCTCGCGGGTGTCATCGACTTCGGCACCTCCGGCGTCGGCGACCCCGCCTGCGACCTGGTGATCGCCTGGACCTTCCTCGACGCGCCCGCCCGCACGGCCTTCCGCACAACAACCGGTGTCGACGACGCCACCTGGCAGCGCGGCCGGGGGTGGGCGCTCTGGAAGGCCCTCATCCAACTCGCCGAGAACAACGACAACACCGTGGTCGCCCGCGAGATCGACGTGTTGCTAGGCAGTTGACTCCGCCTGGAGTTGGGCCGACGCGTGGCCGAACGCGAGCAGGGCCACCAGCAGGTCGTGTTGCGCCCGGTGCGGCATCCGGTCGAGCACACCCTGCACGGCCTGGGCCCGGCGTTCGCGCAACTCGCGGAGCACCGTCGCCCCGGCCGCCGTCAGCACCAGGCGCACCTCGCGCCGGTCGCGCTCGTCGGCCGCCCGGCGCAGGAGGCCGACCGCCTCGAGCCGATCGCAGAGGCGGCTGGCCGACGAGGGCACCACGTCGAGGATCTCGGCGAGTCGGTTGACGTTGGTGTCCGGTCGCACGTTGATGATCGACAGGACCCGGATCTGGGTGGGCGAGACCGGCGACTCCTGGCGGGTGCGGGCCGCATCCAGAACGCTGACCAACGCCTCCGAGGCAGCCTCGATCGAACTGGCCAGGCTAGCCGCGCGATCCATGTCGTCGCCTCTCCGTTGACAAGTCGCAGACTTACCCTGGCGCCGCCTCCACCATGCGCTTCGACGTGATTTGATCGACAACACCTGCGGTCCCGCTGACGGGATGCGTGCGATCCAGGCAGACGATCACCGCGTCGTCTTCGATCTCGATGTCGCCGTGATAGTCGTGCAGCGCGTGCATCACCGCGCCGATCGCCTGTGCCGGCGGGGAAAGCCGGGCCGCCCGGAACGCGGCGGCCAGATAGCGCTCGCCATAGGACTCGCGGCCGCCCGGTGCCGCGCCGTGCACACCGTCGCTGACCACGAACAGCCGGTCGCCGACGGACATCTCGAAGCTCTGCACGCCATACCTGTTCTCCTCGAACATGCCCAGCGGCAGTTGCTCCTCCAGCACCACGGGCGCCACCGCGCCGGCTCGGACCCGCCAGGCCCGCGGCGAGCCCGCGTCGACCGCCTTCACGTGGCCGCTGCCCGCGTCGTACTCCAGCAGCAAAGCCTCGATCGGTCGCGCACCGTGATGGGCCGCGAACAGCGTGTCCGACGCGAGCTCGGCCTGCTCCACCAACGTCCCACCGGACCGGCGGGCATTGCGCATCGCGTTGACCGCGAGTGAGGTCAACGCCGAGGCGGCGAGCCCGGTGCCGTTGCCGTTGACGACGGTGACGGTCAACCTGCCGTCGTTGATCGCCCAGTCGAAGTTGTCGCCCGACGTGCGGTAGGCCGGCTCGAGCTGCCCCGCGAGCACGTACCCGTGATCGGTGACACACCGCCCGGGCAGCAGGTCCCACTGCATCTCGGCGGCCATCGAGAGGCGCCCCCGGCGGCGGGCCAACCGGTAACGGTCGGTGTCGCGGTCGGCGGCCCGCAACGCGACGGCGAGATCGTCGGAGATGCCCCGACAATGCCGGACCGTGCCGTCGTCGGGCTGGGCCGGAAAGTCAGCCACCAGAATCCCGAGGCGTTCACCCCAAACCGATAGGGGCACATATAGGCGTACGCCTGGCGTCTCGGGCACATCCTCGATCATCGGCTCCTGGCGGGCGTAGCAGCGCGCGGCGATGTTCTGCTCCGCGAGCAGGCCCTGGGTCGGGTCGTCGGGGCGCAACACGGGCCAGAGCCCAGCGATCCGGTAGTCGGCCAGCAGCACGTCAGCGCGGAGTCCGCCCAGCTCGGAGCGGACGTGGTGGTCGATGACCTCGACCAGGGCGTCGGGCGCGACATTTCGCAGTCGCTCGGCCAGCATCACGTACCTCCCTCGGTGTGGCTTCTACCCACTGGCCACGCCAAACGAACCGGTCCGGCAGAATGCCGGAGGTGACCGACCAGATCCAGGCAGCAGCTCCGTCCGTCTCCGCGCGGATCGCCGACGAGTTGGGCGTCCGCGAATCCCAGGTAACCTCGGCCGTCGATTTGCTCGACGGTGGCGCGACGGTGCCGTTCGTGGCCCGCTACCGCAAGGAGGCCACCGGCGGGCTCGACGACACCCAGCTCCGCACCCTCGAAGAGCGGCTGCGCTATCTGCGCGAGCTCGACGAGCGGCGGGACGCGATCCTCGAGTCGATCCGGTCACAGGGCAAGCTCGACCCCGAGCTCGAGGCGCAGATCCGGGCGGCCGACTCGAAGGCCCGGCTCGAAGACATCTACCTGCCGTTCAAGCCGAAGCGCCGGACCAAGGCGCAGATCGCCCGCGAAGCCGGTCTCGAGCCGCTGGCCGACCTGCTGTTCGCCGATCCGGCGCAGGACCCTTCGAGCGCGGCCGGGGCCTATGTCGACGCCGAGAAGGGTGTCGCCGACGCGGCCGCCGCATTGGACGGTGCCCGGTCGATCCTGGTCGAGCGGTTCGCGGAAGACGCCGACCTGATCGGCACGCTGCGCGAGCAGGTCTGGGAGCGTGGCCGGATGCGCGGCAAGGTCAAGCCCGGCAAAGAGGAGGCGGGCGCGAAGTTCAGTGACTATTTCGACTTCGCCGAGCCGCTGACCTCGCTGCCGTCACATCGGATCCTGGCGCTGTTCCGCGGCGAGAAGGAGGAGGTGCTCGACCTCATCCTGGAGCCCGACGCCGCCGAGGCCGACGCGGTCGCGGCCGGCACGCTGGCCACCGGTCCGGTGCTCTACGAGCAGCGGATCGCCGGCCACTTCGGCATCGCCGACCAGGGCCGCCCCGCCGACCGCTGGCTGCTCGACACGGTCCGCTGGGCCTGGCGCACCCGGATCGTCGTACACCTGGACATGTCTCTGCGAATGAGGCTTTTCCAAACCGCGGAAGACGAGGCTGTACGCGTCTTCGCGGCCAACCTGCGCGACCTGCTGCTCGCCGCGCCCGCCGGCACCCGCGCCACGATGGGCCTCGACCCGGGCTTCCGGACGGGCGTGAAGGTCGCGGTGGTCGACCCGACCGGCAAGGTGCTGGCGACCGACACGATCTACCCGCACGTGCCGGCCAACAAGTGGGACGCGGCGCTGGCTTCGCTGGCCAAGCTCGCGGCCGAGCACAAGGTCGACCTGATCGCGATCGGCAACGGCACCGCGTCGCGGGAGACCGACAAGCTGGCCGCTGATCTGATCGCGAAGAACCCTTCGCTGGGGTTGACGAAGGTGATGGTCTCCGAGGCGGGGGCTTCGGTCTATTCGGCTTCGGCGTACGCCGCCTCGGAACTGCCCGGCATGGACGTCTCGCTGCGCGGCGCGGTGTCGATCGCGCGCCGGCTCCAGGACCCGCTGGCCGAGCTCGTGAAGATCGACCCGAAGTCGATCGGGGTCGGGCAATACCAGCACGACATCTCCGAGGCCAAGCTGTCGCGCTCGCTCGACGCGGTGGTCGAAGACTGCGTGAACGGTGTCGGTGTCGACGTCAACCTGGCGTCCGCGCCGCTGCTGTCGCGGGTTTCGGGCATCGGCGAGTCGTTGGCCGCCAACATCGTCGCCCACCGCGAGGCGAATGGCCCGTTCCGCGACCGCACGGCGCTCAAATCGGTCCCCCGGCTCGGCCCCAAGGCGTTCGAGCAGTGCGCGGGCTTCCTGCGGATCGCGGGCGGCGACGACCCGCTCGACGCGTCGTCGGTGCACCCGGAGGCCTACCCGGTGGTCCGGCGGATCCTGTCGTCGGTCGGCACGGAGTTGCCGGCCCTGATCGGCAACGGCGCGATGCTGCGCGGTCTGAAGCCCGGCGACTTCGCCGACGCGATGTTCGGCGTGCCAACCGTGACCGACATCCTGCGCGAGTTGGAGAAGCCGGGCCGCGACCCCCGGCCGGCGTTCAAGACGGCGACGTTCGCGGAGGGCGTCGAGAAGATCGGCGACCTGATCTCCGGCATGGTCCTCGAAGGCGTCGTCACGAACGTGGCGGCGTTCGGGGCGTTCGTCGACGTCGGCGTGCACCAGGATGGCCTCGTGCACGTCTCGGCGATGTCGAAGACGTTCGTGAAGGACCCGCGCGAGGTGGTCAAGCCCGGGGATGTCGTCAAGGTCAAGGTGCTTGACGTCGACGTGCCGCGGAAGCGGATCTCGCTGACCCTGCGGCTCGACGAGGAGAGCCCGGCCGGCGGCGGCGGGGGTGGCCGGGGTGCCGGGCGCGAGGGCGGTGGCGAACGCCAGCCGGCCCGGCCGCGCCAAGGCGGCGGTGGCGGCGGACGCCAGGGTGCCGGCGGGCAGGGCGGCGAACGGCAGGGCAAGAGCGACGCCGCGCAAGGTGGCGGCAGTGGCCGCCAAGGCGGTGGCGGCGGCCGGCAGGGTGGCGGCGGCCAAGGCGCCCGCCAGGGCGGCAGCGGCGGCTCCGGGCGTCAAGGTGGCGGTCAGGGCGGCGGCCAGCGCCAAGGCGGCGGCAGCCGGCAGTCGGCGCCACCGGTCAACAGCGCCATGGCCGACGCGCTGCGCAAGGCCGGGCTGCTCTAAGTGTGCTGTCCAGCCAGGTTGGTAAGGCGGGTGATGGGTGGCTGGCCGCCGATCGCGGTGTGGGGTCGGTGGTGATTGTAGAAGTGCAGCCATCGGGGTAGGGCCGCGCGGCGGTGGTGTTCGGTGGGGTAGAACCGATCGATCGCCCAGGCGTTAAGGGTGCGGTGGAACCGTTCGATCTTGCCGTTGGTCTGGGGCCGGTAGGGGCGGGTCTTCTTGACGGTGATGCCGAGCTGGGTGCAGGTCTCGCGCCAGAGGCGGGAGCGGTAGGCCGAGCCGTTGTCGGACAGCACCCTTTGCACTCGGACGCCGCGGGCGGCGAACCAAGCCACTGCGCGGGTCAAGACTGCAGCTGCGGTTATGGCGGTCTCGTCGTTGTGGATTTCGGCGTAGGCGACGCGGGAGTGGTCGTCGATGACGGTGTGGACGTGGGCGGTGCCCATCTTCGGGTTGCGGTAGGCGCTGCGGGGCTTGCCGGTGGTCGCGGCGCGGTGTCGCTTGCCTTGGACGCGGCCGACGTATCGCCAGCCGCCGCCGTCGGGGATGTTGCCGAGTTTCTTGACGTCGACGTGGATCAGGGCGCCCGCGGTGTCGTGTTCGTAGCGGCGGATCGGTTCACCGGTGCGTCGATCGATGTGGGAGAGCCGGTTGATCCGGGCACGGACCAGGACCGCGTGCACGGTGGAGGCGGCCATCCCGAGACGGGCGGCGATCGCGACAGGGCCGAGTCGGTGCCGCCACCGCAAGTACACGATCTTGCGGACCAGGTCGCGGCGGGTGCGGGTCGGGGTGTGGAGTGGGCGGCTGGACCGGTCCTGCATACCCGCGGCTCCCATCGCGAGATACCGGTCGACCCACCGTTTCGCGGTGCGGTAGGAGACATCGAATCGGCGGGAGGCCGCGGAGACCGTCCAGCGCTCATCGACGACCAGGCGGGCGAGTTTGAGGCGTGCTTTCGGGGTCAGGGCTGCGTTAGCGTGTGCCACGAGGCCTCCAGGTCAGGTGAAGCGGTTCTTCGACAGCTCCACTTCACGACCGGAGGCCTCACCCTTTCAAGACCTAGATCGTCTCGTCACACAACCTTGACCAACCTCCCTGGACAGCACATCTAAGCCCGCGCTCGATGGCGGGGCCGGCCCGACGCCAAGCCGGCCCGACGCCAAGCCGGCCCAACGCCAAGCCGGGCCTGTCGACCGCGGCCGGGCTGCTCTAAGCCCGCGCTCGATGGGGGCCGGCCCAACGCCAAGCCGGGCCTGTCGACCGCGGCCGGGCTGCTCTAAGCCCGCGCTCGATGGGGGCCGGCCCAACGCCAAGCCGGGCCTGTCGACCGCGGCCGGGCTGCTCTAAGCCCGCGCTCGATGGCGGGGCCGGCCCGACGCCAAGCCGGCCCAACGCCGAGCCGGGCCTGTCGACCGCGGGCCGGGCGCCTCTCAGGCCACGCTCGAAGGCAGGGCCGGCGCCCAACCGAGCCGGCCCAACGCCGAGCCAGTGCGACGCTGGCGTGGGCCAACGCGAGCCGCGGCCGCTTGGGCCGAGTCGGGCGACGGGGGCCGGGCGGCTACGAGCCGCCCGTCCGGCGCGCGGCGCCTCAGCCCTCTTCGTCGTCGTTGGCGCTGTTGAGGGGGACCAGCAGCCGCACCAACTGGCGGCGGACCAGTTCGTCGACGTGTTCCTTGTTGCGGTCGCGGAGCACCTCGCTGCGCAGGTCGCGGGCCTCCTCAGCGACGTCGCGACCGCGCGACACCGCCTTGCGCAGGTCGTCGAGCCGGTCCCCGATCCGCTCGGCGGCCTTCTCGTCGATCTTGCCCTCCGCGACCGCCTGGTCGAGGGCCGCCTCGAACTGGTCCAACACGTCGGCCGGCGCGGTCGGCGCCGGCGGCTCGGTGGTCGGCTCGGGCTTGAGGTCGTCGACTGCGGGCGCCGGCGGGCTGGCGCCCGCCTGTGCCACTCCCCCGCCACCCGGCGTGTTTCCGCCGGACGGGCTGGCCACGATCGCCAGCACGATCCCGACCACCACCAGGATCGCGGCGAGCGCGCCGAGGGCCACCGCCCGCATCGGGTTGCGGGCCACCAGAGCGCCCTCGATCGGCTCCGGCTCGTCGAGGCGGCGGATCGCGGTCGTCGGCGCCGCGACCACCGCCCGGCCGGGAACGACAGCGGTGGCCAGGTCGGTCAGCGCGGCGGCGACCTCCGCCGCCGAAGGACGGAGGGCCGGGTCGGCGGCCAGGCAGGCGGCACCGACCCGGGTGAGCGCCGCCGGCACGCCGGGCAGCACCGGGAAGCTGGCCACCCCGCGGCTCGACTCGGGCCGGCGCCCGACCAGGGCCTCCGCGAGCAGCACGCCCACGCTGTAGACATCGCCTGCCGGGGTCGGGTCGGCCCCGGCCAGCCGCTCGGGCGCGAGGTAACCCACGGTGCCGTAGCGGACCCCGTCGGAAGCGGTGACGCCGGCCAAACCCGCGATGCCGAAGTCGAGGATCTTGACGCCGGTCGCGGTCAGCATCACGTTGCCGGGCTTGATGTCGCAGTGCACCACGCCGGCCGCGTGGGCGGCGGCCAGCCCCGCGGCCACCTGCGCCGCGAGAGATGCCGCATCCGGCCAGGGCAGCGGGCCGGCGGTCAGCCGGGAGGCCAGGTCGGCGCCCTCGACCAACTCCATCACCAGGTAGGGCGCCAGCCCGCCGTGGGGCAGGGCGGCCTCGCCGTAGTCGTACACCCTGGTGATGTTGGGGTGGGTCAGGCCCGCGGCGGCGCGCGCCTCGCGGTGGGTGGCGATCCGGATCGTGGTGTCGCTGCCGATCGACGGGTCGAGCACCTTCACGGCGACGGGGCGGCCCAGGACGGTGTCGTCGGCCCGCCAGACCTCAGCCATCCCGCCCACACCGATCCGCGCGACCAGCAGGAAGCGGTCGTGCAGGCGTAGGCCGGGCGCAAGCGTCGACATAGCGCCCACCATCGTACGGACTGGTCGCGACCGAGGGCCTGAGCCCGGGAACTCAGGCCCCAACCGTTACGTCGGCCAGCGGCCGGTCAGCCGCTTGACGCCCACCGCGCCGCCGCGGTCGACCGCGGCCTTGACCAGCGCGAAGATGGCACCCTGGAGCGCCGCGGCCGCGAGGATCTCGGCCCAGCCGCGCTCCTCGTCGGTGGCGTTGGGCGCGTCGGAGTCGCCGGCGACCCGCTTCCACACCTGCTTGAACACCACGCCGGCGATGCCGCCGGCCGCGACGCCGAGCAGGATTCCCACCGGCTTGTAGACCAGCTTGCCCATGGTGCCTCTCTTCCGGGGGAGTTTGTCGATTGGCGAGAGGTTTTGCCTGGCGAGCGAAGTGCTAAACCCGAGAGCCAGGACACAGGGGCGAACTCGGCGTTGTCGCTGGCGGTGGTCGGGTCGCGTCATACGGTGGAGATTGGCTAGCACAAAAGAAGGTTTTTCCGGTCATTTAGGCCGAGGAAGTCATATGACGACAGAAACCGCTGCGGCCCGCCAATACGAGGCCGATCGCGAGTTCGAGAGCAAACACCGCTGGACCATCCTGGTGATCGTCTCGATCGCACAGCTCATGGTCGTGCTCGACGCCACCATCGTCAATATCGCCCTCCCCGCCGCGCAGGACGCGCTGCACTTCGCCGACAGCGACCGGCAGTGGGTCGTCACGGCGTACGCGCTGGCCTTCGGGTCCTTGCTGTTGCTCGGCGGGCGGCTGGGTGACCTTTTCGGCCGCAAGCGGATGTTCCTCATCGGGCTGATCGGCTTCGCGGCCGCGTCCGCCGCCGGCGGGGCGTCCACCGACTTCATGGTGCTGGTGGTGTCCCGGGCCTTCCAGGGCGCGTTCGGCGCGCTGCTCGCACCGGCCGCGCTGTCGACCATCGCCAACAGCTTCCAAAAACCGGCAGAACGGGGCAGAGCATTCGGCGTGTACGGCGCTGTCGCCGGCGGCGGTGGTGCGGTCGGACTCCTGCTCGGCGGGGTGCTGACCGAATATGCGTCCTGGCGCTGGTGCTTCTTCGTCAACCTGGTCTTCGCCGGCATCGCGTTCGTCGGCTGCCAGATCTACCTCCGGAACCAACGACCGGACACCAAACCCAAGATCGACTGGTGGGGTACGGTCTGCGCCGCGGTGGGTCTCTTCCTCATCGTGTACGGGTTCGCCCGCGCGGCCTCCGACGGCTGGGGCGACATCATCACGATCGTCAGCCTGATCGTCGCGGCCGTCCTGCTCACGGCGTTCGTGCAGGTCGAGCGCCGGGTCCGACAACCCCTGCTGCCGCTGCGCATCGTGCTCGACCGCAGCCGCGGCGCCGCCTATCTGGCCGTCGGCCTCGCGGCGATCGCGATCTTCGGGGTCTTCCTCTTCCTGACCTTCTACCTGCAACTCACCAAGGGCTACAGCCCGGTGCTGACCGGCGTGGCGTTCCTACCGATGATCACCTTCGTGTTGATCGGCTCGACGCTGGCCAACGTGAAGCTGATGCCGATCCTGGGCGCCCGGGTGCTGATCACGGCGGGCATGGCGCTGGCCGCCGTGGGCATGACCTACCTCTACTTCATCACCGCCACCTCGAACTACTGGGTGCACATCCTGCCCGCCCTGCCCCTGCTCGGCTTCGGTTTCGGCCTGATCTTCGCGCCGGCGATCAACACCGCGACCGAACGCGTCAGCCGCAACGACGCGGGCGTCGCCTCCGCCCTGGTCAACACGATGCAGCAGGTCGGCGGCTCGATCGGCACGGCCCTGCTGAGCACCATCGCGGTGAGCGTGACCAGCACGTACGCGGCCACCCACACGGGCGCCGCGGCGGCGGCCGAGGCACCGGTCGCCGGCTACAAGGTCGCGTTCCTGGTTTCGGCCGGCATCTTCGCGGCCGGCGCGATCCTGATCTTCTTCCTGATCCAGGCCCACGCACCCCAGCCCACCGGCGCCCCACCGACCGACGACGACGGCGGCCCCGCGCTGACGACCGGCGAGCCGGGCGCCGAGGAGCGGCCGGCATCGGAGTCGGCCGGTGCCCGGGCCAACCGGGGCGCCGACCCGGCGCCCGGCACGACGTAGCGGCTTTCCGTCCAAAGAATCCATGAGGGGGCTGGCGATGTTCGATTCAGTTGATATCCGCGAGTGGCAGGGCGAAGCGGTGGTCGACCCGGAAGGCAACAAGATCGGGAATCTGGAGTCGGTCTACCTCGACACCGCGACGGACGAGCCCACCTTCGCCACGGTCACCATCGGCATGCCGACCCGCCACCGCGCGGTCTTCGTGCCGCTGGCGGGCGCCAACGTCGGCCCGGGCTATGTGAAGGTGACCGCCTTCCGCGACCAGGTGAAGAACGCACCGTCCATCCCGGACGGTGGCGAACTCCCGGCGAGCAACGAGCCGTCGGTGTTCGCACACTACGACCTGGAGTATGTGCAGGGCTCCTCGGGCGAACGCCGCCTCGCCCGCGGCTGACCGACCGCCGGGAGTGACCACCTAGCCGAGCCGCGGCCCAACGAGATCTTCGTAGGGTCGTGGCGTGGGATTTTCACTGAAGCTCGCGCCCGGCGTGCGGATCAGAGCGTCCTCGCGCGGGGTCCGAACCAGCATCGGCCCGCGCGCGGCTCGGGTGCACATCGGCGGCGGCCGGACCGGCATCTCGACCGGCGTGGGGCCGGTCGGTTTCTACACGTCGCTCGGTGCCGGCCGCGGCCGCTCCGGAAGCCGTGGCGGCAACTCCGGGCAGGCTGCCTACCAGCGTCAAGTGGCGGCGCAGCAGCGCTACGCCGCCCAAGCGGATCGCGCCGCCATGGCACAACAACTGACAGACGCCTTTCTGCGCATCCTGAACCTGCACCGGGTCGACTTCCCGAGCGTGCGGCGACCGATCGCGCCGGAGCCGCCAGCACCGGACCGGGCGGCGATCTACCAGCACTACGAGAAGCAGGCTCTCGCTGGGATCGGCATGCTCAAGCGCGCGGATCGCGCCGCGGCGAAAGCCCAGGCGGCGACCTGGGCGGACGCGGAAGCGGCCCGACAATGGGCCGAGCTCAAGGGCCGACAGGCGCAATGGCAGCGCAGCCTTGACCAACAGTGGCAGTGGTTGGTCGGCAATGATCCCGACACGGTGCTCCGCACCCTGGCCGAGGCGTTCGAGGACAACGAGGCTCCGGCCGCCGCGGTGGGCGTGGTCGCGGGAGAGGTGTCGCTGGTCGTGTTGGTGCCACCGGCCGCGCACGCGATTCCCGAGCAGATGCCGGGCCGGACGGCTGCCGGGAACCTGTCGTTGAAGAAGATCACCCAGGCCGACAAGGCCGACTTCTACAAGGCGTTCGTCTGCGGGCAGGTTCTGGTCACGGTCCGCGAGGCATTCGCCGTCGCGCCCGGCCTGACCGCTGCAAGGGTGGTGGTGCTGCGCGACGAGGGTCGTGACCCTTATGGCCGTCCCAACGTGTCCTGCCTGGCCGCCGTTTCGATAACCCGCCGGGCGCTGGAGGGAGTGCGCTGGCACGACGCCGACGCGATCGACATCCTCAACGCGGCGGCCCACGAGAAACTGATGGCGCAGAAGGGCCGGAGCAAGGAACTCAGCCCGGTCGACCTGTCCGACGAGCCCGACATCGCCGCCCTGGTCAAAGCCGTCGACCTCGAGGAGCTCACCGCCGGCTAGACGCGGGCCTGGCGGCGCAGGCGCAGGGTGCCGGCGGTCAGTAGGGCCAGGGCGCCGGACAGGACCGTCCAGAACCACAGGCTGGCGTCGCTGCCGGGCTGGTCCCAGGCGCCGAACTGGCTGAGCCACAGCCAGGCGAGGATCACCGGGAGGAGCAGCACCCCCGCCGCGATGGTCGCGCGTGCGTCGACCGCGACCCACAACAGGGCGCCGGCCAGCACCGCCACGGTCGCCCACGGTTGCAGACCCGTCGTCGTGTCGTAGTCGGTGGGCAGCAGGACCACCGCAGCCGGCACGGCCAGCAGCCAGAACGCAGGCCGCCGGCTGCCCGGGGCCGGACGGATCAGCAACGGCAGGAGCAGCAGCGCGGCGAGCGGCATCGGCCAGATCGTCGACTCGCCCGCCACGAAGTCACGGACCGAGATGATCGCCGGGTAGTAGCGCTCGCCGGTGACCACGTCGACGCCGACCAGGCTGAAGTAGGTGACGACCAGGGTGCCGGCCAGCGCGCCGAGCGTGGCCAGCAGGCCCAGCAGGTAACGCCCGCCGGCGACCGCCAGGAGGGCCAGGGCGCAGGTGACCGTCACCAGTGGATGGATCAGCTCGGAAGGGTAGTCGACGCCCTGAGAGATCATCCGGGGAATGACCCGGCCGCTCTCGGCGAGGCTGCCGGCACCGGCGTAGGCCAGCAGCAGGAGCACCGCCAGCCGCAGCGCACCTCTGGCGCCCCGGCCCGCCGCGGGAGCGCTGTGGGTTCCCGCCCGGGTCTGGAGTCCACGTAGGACCAGGATCGTCGCTTCCCGCGCGGTCGGCCGGCGTTGGTCGGGGCCGGCCGCCTCCAGCAGCGTGCCGATCATCTCGGCGCCGCGTTCGTGCCGGTAGCGCTTCGGGTAGGCCCACAGCAGCCGCCGGTAGCGGGCCTCGAGTGCGTCGTGGCTCATGCCGGCTTCACCACCCGCGCGCGCCTTGCCGGGCGCTCGGTCACGACCTGCGCGGCCTGGAGCATCCGCTCGGCCTCCGCGCGCAGGGCCGCGATGCCCTCGTCGGTGAGGTCGTAGTAGCGCCGGGCCCGGCCGTTGACCACCTCTTCGTCGACGACGCGGAGCAGGCCCTCGGCGCTGAGCCGGTCGAGCGCCGCGTAGAGGGTGCCGGCGGCCATCCGCACCCGTCCGCCGGACAGTTCCGACGCGCGCTTGATGATCGCGTATCCGTGCAGTGGCCCGTCCATCAGCGCGGCGAGCGCGAAGTAGCTCTGTTCGCGGATAGTCACCACGACAGAATAGTCAGTTCACCTGAGTATCCACAAGGCCAGCCGCCAACGGCGGTCAAGAGGACAGTGTCGCCGGGAGAGCGAAGTCGGCGAACACGGCCGGGTCGCGGTAGACCACGTTGCGGGCGACGCCACCGGCCGCCGGGACGGTCAGGATCTGGAGGGTGTGCAGGGCGAAACCGTCGCCATCGCGGACGTAGGCCGCGAACGCCGGTTGGGTGTTGGCGCCCAGCCGCACCACCCGCCAGAACTCGCCGTTCATGGCATAGACCCGGTGCATGAAAGTGGCGTACGCGTCCCGCCCGCGATACCAGAGCGGCACCGGCGGCATCTCCAGCACCGCGTCGTCGGTGAGCAACCGGACCAGGCCCTCGACGTCGGCGACCTCGAAGGCCCGCAGGTAGCGGTCGACCGTCGCCCGGACGGTGCGGTCGTCGGGCTCGACGACCTCCAGTTCCTCCACATCAGACAGTGCCGAGCGGGCCCGCTGCAACGCGCTGTTGACGGCCGGCACCGACGTGTCGAGCAGATCGGCCACCTCAGCGGCGGAAAACTCCAACACCTCCCGGAGCAGGAGCACCGCGCGCTGCCGGGCCGGCAGCACCTGGAGCGCGGCGACCAGCGCGAGCCGCAGGCTCCCCCGCCGCACCACCCGCCCGGCCGGATCCTCGATCCGGGCGTCCGGCAACGGCTGGAGCCACGGGATGTCGAACGCCGGCACGAGCGGCGTGCCAGAAGGGTCGTCGTCGGGCGCGCCGAGGCCGGACGGGAGCGGCCGGCGGGCCCGTCCGCGCAGCGCAGTCAGGCAGGCGTTGGTGGCGATCTTGTAGAGCCAGGTACGCAGGGCGGCGCGCCCGGGGTCGTAGGACTCCCGGGCGCGCCAGGCACGCAGCATCGTCTCCTGCACCACGTCTTCGGCGTCGTCGACCGACCCGAGCATCCGGTAGCAGTGCACCAGCAACTCGGGTCGGTGGGCCTCGACGTCGGCGTCGGCAGGAGCGGTCACGGCGCCGCCGGCGTGTTGGTGTAGGCCGCGACCGCCCATTCCCCGGCCTCGCGGGTGAGCACCCAGGTGGCCAGCACGGCGGCACCCGGTGCGAGGTCGTCCTGGCCCGGCATCAGGATCCCGGCCCGGCTGACCACGATGGCGGTGTCGCCGATGACCCGCACGTCCTGCGGCTCGTCGACCGCCCGGGAGCCCTTCAGCGGGCCGGCCCAGGCGGCGCCCATCGACGCGCGCACGGCCTCGCGGCCCTGGCGGAAGACGCCGGGCATGACGACGGTGGCGTCCTCGCGGTAGAGCGCGGCGAAGGCGTCGGCGTCGCCCCAGGCGGCGTACACCCGGTCGAACAGGTCCTTGATCTCGGCGGTCATCATCTCGATCTTCCTCCTTGATGGTGCGGTCGAGATATCTACCGCGCCGGCACCGGAAACTCATCGTTCCGGAACAACATCCCGGAAGTTTCCGAAACTTATTGACGCTCTCGAAACACCGCCGCAATACTTCGATCCACTCACATCGATGCGGTCCGTCTCTCCGGACCCGGCAGAAAGGGACCCAGATGCGAATACGCACCGCCGTCGTCGTCTCGACCGTCAGCCTGTTGGCCGCCGTCGGCACCCTGGTCGTCGCGGGCAGCGCCAGCGCCGCGAGCACCCTCGGGGCGTCAGCCGCCCAGAGCGGCCGCTACTTCGGGACCGCCGTCGCGTCCGGCAGGCTGGGCGACTCGGCTTACACGACGCTGTTGGACCGCGAGTTCAACCAGGTCACGCCCGAGAACGAGATGAAGATCGACGCGACCGAGCCACAGCGGGGGCAGTTCAGCTATGGCAACGCGGACCGGATCGTGCAGCACGCCGCCTCCCACGGCATAAAGGTGCGTGGTCACACGCTGGCCTGGCACTCGCAGCAGCCGGGCTGGATGCAGAGCCTGTCGGGCAGCACGCTGCGCTCGGCCATCCTCAACCACGTGACCCAGGTGGCGACCCACTTCCGCGGCCAGGTTACCTGGTGGGACGTGGTCAACGAGGCGTACGCCGACGGGTCGTCCGGAGCACGTCGCGACTCCAACCTCCAGCGCACGGGCAACGACTGGATCGAGGCGGCCTTCCGCGCGGCGGACGCGGCCGACCCGAACGCGCTGCTCTGCTACAACGACTACAACATCGACAACTGGAACGACGCGAAGACGCAGGCCGTCTACCGGATGGTGCAGGACTTCAAGAGCCGCGGCGTGCCGATCGACTGCGTCGGCCTCCAGTCGCACTTCACCGGCGGGTCCAACTACCCGAGCAACTACCGCACCACGCTGTCGAGTTTCGCCGCTCTGGGCGTCGACGTGCACATCACCGAACTCGACATCCGCAACGCGCCGACCAGTGCCTACAGCAGCGTGGTCAACGACTGCCTCGCCGTGTCCCGGTGCAAGGTGATCACCGTGTGGGGCATCCGCGACTCCGACTCGTGGCGGTCCGGCGAGAGCCCGCTGCTCTTCGACGGCAGCGGCAACAAGAAGGCCGCCTACAACGCCGTGCTCACCGCGCTCAACAACGGCAACCCCGGCGGTGGCGACCCGACGACCCCGCCGCCGACCGGCAACCCGACCACGCCGCCACCCTCCAGCGGCGGTTGCACCGCCTCGGTGACACCCGGGACGGTCTGGGGTGACCGCTACAACACGTCGGTGACCGTCAGCGGCGCCAGCACCTGGGCGGTGGTCGTCGCGATCACCCCGCCGCAGAAGATCTCCACCATCTGGAACGGCAGCGCCAGTTGGGACAGCAGCGGCAACGTGATGACGATGCGGTCCAACGGCAGCGGCAACACGTTCGGCTTCACCACGATGATGAACGGCAACTCCGGCGCGCGGCCGCAGATCAGGTCGTGCACCGCGGGCTGAGAAGCCACTGACCGGGCTGTGCCGAACCGGCACAGCCCGGTTAGATCACCGCAAAGGTGGAAACCCGGGACGCATGACCGACACCGACCGGGTAGCGCTGCTGCTCAACCGATACGGCGAGACCTACGCGCAGCAGGCGGGCATCCGCCTGGCCGACCGACCCCAGCCGCTCTACCAGTTGCTGGTGCTGGTCAAGCTGCTGAGCACCCGGATCTCCGCGGACGTCGCGGTCGCGGCCGCCCGCGAACTGTTCAAGGCCGGGCTCACCACGCCCAAGGCGATGGCCGGCGCCGACGAGCACACCCTCTGGCACGCCCTGGCCGCCGGCCACTACATCCGGTATGGCGGCCCGGCGGTCGCGCAACTCACCGCCGGCGCCCAACTCCTGCTCGATCGCTGGCACGGCGACCTGCGCCGGATGCACGGCGCGGCCTACGGCGACCGGGCCCAACTGCGCGACTCGCTGATGGAGTTCCCGGGCATCGGCCCGACCGGCGCCGACATCTTCCTCCGCGAGGTGCAGGCGATCTGGCCGGACGTGCACCCGTATCTGGACCCGCGCGTCACCGAGGCCGCCAAGGCAGTCGACCTGCCCAGCAACCCGGACCGGCTGGCCGGCCTGGTCACACCGGAGCGGCTCCCGGCGCTGGCCGCCGCCGTCCTGCGCGGCTCACACGACAAGACCCTCTAGGTGCGCCGGCGCCGGACGAAAACCGTGCCGATCGCGATGCCGGCGAGCAGCACCAGGGCGTAGGGCAGCGCCCGCCGGGCGACCGTGTTGAGGCCGGTGACCGCGAACAGGTCGACCGGCTCCACCTCGACCTCGGTGAACGCCTCCCGCTCCGCGGTGAACGCCTGGCGCTCCTCCGACTCCACCTGACCAGGGAACGCCCGCTCCGCCGGCCGCAGGCCGTGGAACGCCTCCGGCCGCGCCCCGCTGGCCCGCCCGTTGGGCGGGCCCCCACCGGACGAGGCCGAGCCCGCCGGCGTGCCGGCCGCGGCCGCACCCGCCGCCGACGCGCCACCGCTGGACGCCGCCGCACCGGCCGAGGTGGCGGTCTGTGCGGCGGGGACGGCAGCCGTGCCGCCGCCGGCCAGCTTGCCCTGGAGGCAGTCGGTGAACTGGCCGAGCAGCCGCCCGCTGACGTCGGCGATCATGCCGCGACCGAACTGGGCGATCCGGCCCGTGACGGCCAGGTCGGTGACCACGTGCACGTCGGTGGAGTCGGGGTCGGCCGCCGGGGTCAGCGTGGCCCGCACGGTCGCCTTCGCCGTGCCGCCGCCGCGGGAGTCACGGCCGGCGGCCTCGACCACCACGCGCCGGTTGGCCTCGTCGCGTTCGACGAAGGTGCCCTTGCCGGCGAACGTCATCGAGACCGGGCCGAGCTTGACCTTGACGGTGCCGTCGAAGCTGTCGCCGTCTTGCCCGGTCAGCGCCGCGCCGGGCATGCAGGGCACGACCGTGTCGAGGTCGAGCAGCACGTTCCAGGCGCGTTCGACAGGTGCCGCGACGGTGAAATTGTGTTCCAGCTCCATTGCAGGATCTCCCAGTCAGCGTCGGTCGAGGTTCTCGTGGATACTTCCGTCCAGAGTGGACAACTTCTGCCCGTCGCCACCCCAGCGGTCGGCGATGATCTCGGCGGTGATGCTCACCGCCGTCTCCTCGGGGGTACGCGCACCGAGCGCCAGCCCGATCGGCGAGTGCAGCTTCTTAAGTTGGGCCTCGGGCACCCCGGCGGCGAGCAGGCCGGCTATCCGGTCATCGTGGGTGCGCCGGGAGCCCATCGCGCCGACGTAGGCGAACTCGCGTTCCAGCGCCACCTGGAGCACCGGCACGTCGAACTTCGGGTCGTGAGTGAGGACGCAGACGACGGTGCGGCCATCGACCCGGCCGGCGGCGATCTCGCCGTTGAGGTAGCGGTGCGGCCAGTCGACGACCACCTCGACGCCGGGGAAGCGGCGGCTGGTCGCGAACACCGGCCGGGCGTCACAGACGGTCACCCGGTAGCCGAGGAAGGCACCCTGGCGGGCCAGCGCCGCGGCGAAGTCGATCGCGCCGAAGACCAGCATCCGCGGCGGCGGTGCGTAGGCCGCGACGAACACGGTGACCTCGTCACCGAGCCGCTCGCCGTCGGTGCCGTAATGCAGTGGTCCGGTGAGCCCGGCGGCCAGCATCCCCCGCACGTCTTCGGTGAGCGCCTCGTCGAAGTGGGCCGAACCGAGCGTCCCGTCGACCCGGTCCGGCCAGACGACCAGGCGCTGGCCGAGCCGCCCCAACGGGTCGCTGATCACCGTGGCCACCGCTACCGGCTGCTCCGCCGCGATGGCCGACGCGACGTCGCCGAGCTGCGGGAACGACGACGGGTCGATCCGCTCGACGAAGATGTCGATGATGCCGCCGCAGGTCAGCCCGACCGAGAACGCGTCGTCGTCGCTGACCCCGTAGCGGATCAGCTGCGGTTGGCCCGTCGAGATCGCCTCGAGGCCGAGCTCGTAGACGGCCGCTTCGACGCAGCCGCCGGAGACGCTGCCGACGGCCGTCTGGTCGGGGCCGACGAGCATGGTGGCGCCGGGTGGCCGCGGTGCGCTCTTCCAGGTGCCGACCACGGTGGCCATCCCCACCGGGCTACCCTCGCGCCACCAGCGCGACAGGTCAGCGAGCACGTCGCGCACGGTCATCGCCCCCAGCTATCACTATGGTCGGTCCGCCGGGCCGCCGCCACCGGGTCGGCGACCC
This sequence comes from Asanoa ferruginea, assembly GCF_003387075.1. NCBI lineage: Bacteria > Bacillati > Actinomycetota > Actinomycetes > Micromonosporales > Micromonosporaceae > Asanoa > Asanoa ferruginea. Next base: position 4,728,686 of record NZ_QUMQ01000001.1, on the reverse strand, counting down.
GCGGCCGCGGCCGGTGGCGCGGGCCGGGATCGGCCAGCGCCGCCAACAGGTCGTCGAGCGCGGTCAGTCGATGCGCGCTCACCACCGCGTCGCAATAGGGCCACGCGGCGGCCATGCCCCCCGTCAGCGGTCGGAACGCCGCGCTCTGGGTGCGCGGATTGGCCCAGACCACCCGATGCGCCAACCGTGCCAGGCGCGCCATCTGTTGCCCCAGCACCTCGGGAGGACCGGTGTCCCACCCGTCGCTGAGGATCAGCACGACCGCGCCGCGGGCCATCCCGCGGGCGCCGTGCTCGTCGAGGAAGGTGCGCAGCGCGGCGCCGATCCGGGTGCCGCCGGACCAGTCCGGTGCCGCCCGGCCGGCGCGCTCCAGGGCGACCGTCGGCGGCACCCGCTCGAGCACCTTGGTCAGCCGGGTGAGCCGGGTGGCGAAGGTGAACACCTCGGTCCGCGGCCCGGTGGCGGCGGCGCAGTAGACCAGTTGCAGCAGCGCCCGGGCGTAGGGCGCCATCGAACCGGAGATGTCACAGAGGACGACCAGCCGGCGCGGCTTGACCCGGGGGCGACGCCGGCGCAGCCGCACCGGGTGGCCGCCGGTCCGCCGCGCGGCCCGCAGCGTCGCGCGCAGGTCGAGCGCCGGACCGCGGTGGCCGACCCGGGTGCGCCGGGTGCGACGAGGTGGGCTGGACAGGCGGAGCCGCCGCATGGCGACGGCGAGCTCCGCGAGCTCGTCGGGCGAGAGCTTCGCGAAGTCGCGGCCACCGAGTCGTTCGGCCGAGGTCGCGATGAGGGGATACGGGCTACGCGTTTCGGGCGACGAAGGAGGCGAACCGGACGGCTGGTCGCCGATTCCGGGCTGCCCGCCGTCGGCGCGGCCCGGCCGGGGCGGCACGTTGGCACCGGACGACTCCGGCGAGGTATCCAGGCCGCGGGCCGACGCGTCGTCGACCATGCCGCCGAACACCAGGTCGAACGCCCGGTCGAAGGCGGGCCGGTCGGCCGGGTCGGCGAGCAGCGTGATCGCCGCGCACCAGTAGAGCGCGCGGGTGGTGGCCGGCCGGGTCAGCAGCACCGCCCGGGCGAACCGCTCGCCCCGGTCGGGCCCGACCGCGACGCCGGAGTCGTGCAGCACCGCGCCGAACCGGGCCACCACGGCGGCCAGGTCGGCCGGGGACGGTTCAGTCATCGAAGAGCCCGCTTCCGCGTACCGTCGCCAGGTCTTCGTCGTATTTGACCACGGCGGCGAGCGTCTGGGCGGCTGTGGCGGGCGTCAATGTCGCGATGCCCAGAACCCGCAGCGCCGTCGCCCAGTCGACCGCCTCGGCCACCCCGGGCGGCTTGTAGAGCTCGAGCCCGCGCAACCGCTGCACCGCGGCGGCGACCTGGTCGGCGAGCGGGTCGCCGATGCCGGCCACCCGCCGGCGGACGATCGCCGCGACCCGGTCGGCCGCCGGGTAGGGGATCCAGTGGTAGAGGCAGCGCCGCTTCAACGCGTCGTGCAGGTCGCGGGTGCGGTTGGAGGTGAGCACCACGACCGGCGGCAGCACCGCGCGCCGGGTGCCCAGCTCCGGGATCGTGACCGTGTTCTCCGCGAGCAACTCCAGCAGGAACGCCTCGAACTCGTCGTCGGCCCGGTCGACCTCGTCGAGCAGCAGCACGGCCGGCCGCGGCCCGGTGTGCTCCAGCGCGGCGAGCAACGGGCGGGCGAGCAGGAACTCCGGCGTGAAAAGGTCGGCCGACGCGACCGTCGCGCCGGAGGCCTCGGCGAGCCGGATCGCCAGCAACTGCCGGGGATAGTTCCACTCGTAGAGCGCCTCGGAGACGGTCAGACCCTCGTAGCACTGGAGCCGCACCAGCGGCGTGTCGAGCGCGGCCGCCAGCGCCTTGGCCGCCTCGGTCTTGCCGACGCCGGGTTCCCCTTCGAGCAGGATCGGCGCCGGCATCCGGGTGGCCAGGAACAGGGCGGTGGCGAGCGGCTCGTCCGCGAGATAGCCGGTGCGGTCGAGCGCCGCCGTCAGCCCGCCGACATCGGCGGGCAGGTCGCCGGTCATCCGCCCCACCGCGCGGGGTCGGCGGCGAACGCCGTGCGACAGCCTGCGGCGCAGAAATACCAGGTGCGGCCGGCATTCTCAAACGACAGCGCGCCGGGCTCCACCAGCACCTCCATCCCGCACACCGGGTCAACCGCAAGCAAGGGCCCCTTGTTAACGCTTTCCGCATAGGAAGGGGCCCCTATTACCACCGGCTGCGGCGCGCGCGGCGGGGGCACGGTCTCCGCCATCGCGGCGGTCCGGGCCGCGACCACCTCGGCCAGGATGGAGACGGCGACGTCGCCGGGTGTGCGCGCACCGAGGTCGAGACCCGCCGGCGTCTTGACCCGGCCGGCCGGCACGCCCGCCTCGGCAAGCACCGCGGCACCCCGCTTCGGCGACGCGACCAGCGCCACGTAAGGCACTCCAGCCGAGACCGCCGAGGTCAGCACGCCGATTTCGTCGTGCCCGTGCGAGGCGACCACCACCGCCAGCGCATCGGTCGGCACGGTGGTCGGCCCGGCGGCCAGCCGGACCTCGTAGCCGGCCGCGCCGCCGACCGCCACCAGGGCGCGCGCGATCGGGGTGTCGCCGTAGACCTGCACCAGTGGCGCCGGCATGACCACCTCCAGGAACACGTCGATGGTGCCGCCGGACAGGCAGGTGTTGTCGGCCACCACCAGCCCCGGCGAGTCGGAGACGAAGCCGGGCGGCCGGGTCGCGTCGCCGCCCGGGGTGATCCGCAGCAGCGTCGACTCGCCGGACGCGAGCTGCCGCAGGCTCTGGATCCGCACCGTCGACTCCGCGCACGAGCCCCCGACGAAGCCCTCGATCGTGCCGTCACCGCGGATGATCGCCCGGTCGCCGGGCTTCGCGGAGGTGGGCCGCTCGGCGCGGACCACGACCGCGAGGACGAACGGGCTGCGCGCGGCGCGCAGCTCGTTCGCCCTCTGCTCCGTCGTGGCCGTCACTGGATCGCGAGGTCCGTCCGGATCGGCCGCCCCTGCATGGCACCCCAGACCGCGGCCGGCGTGAGCGGCATGTCGGCATGCCGCACCTTGATCGCGTCGAGCACCGCGTTCACCACCGCGCACGGCGAGCCCACGGTCGCCGACTCACCGACGCCCTTGGCGCCGATCGGGTGGTGCGGCGACGGGGTGTAGGTCGCACCCAGCTCCCACGACGGGCATTCCAGCGAGGTCGGCAACAGATAGTCCATGAAGGACGCTCCTAGGTGGTTGCCCTCCTCGTCGAACGCGATCACCTGCATCAGCGCCATGCCCACGCCGTCGGCGAGCCCGCCGTGCACCTGGCCCTCGACGATCATCGGGTTGATCCGCACGCCGCAGTCGTCGACCGCGATGAACCGCCGCACCTTGACCCCGCCGGTGCCCGGGTCGACGTCGACCACGCAGATGTAGGCGCCGAACGGATAGGTCAGGTTGGGCGGGTTGTAGACCGTCGTCGCGTCGAGGTGTCCCTCGATCCCTTCCGGCAGCTCCAGGCTGGAGTGCGCGGCCATGGCGATCTCCTGGATCGTCTTGGCCTGCTCGGGGTCGCCCTTGACGTGGAAGCGGTCGCCGGCCCACTCGAGGTCGTCGGGCGACACCTCGAGCATGGCCGACGCGATGATCTTCGCCTTGTCGCGGATCTTGCGGGCCACCAGCGCGGTCGCCGCACCGGAGACCGGCGTCGACCGGGAACCGTAGGTGCCCAGGCCGAACGGCGTCTGGTCGGTGTCGCCGTGCACCACCTCGATGTCGGCCGTGGGCAGGCCCAACTCGTTGCCGACGATCTGGGCGAACGTCGTCTCGTGCCCCTGGCCCTGGGTCTTCACCGAGATCCGCAGCACCGCCTTGCCGGTCGGGTGGATCCGCAGCTCGGCGCCGTCGGCCATGCCGAGCCCGAGGATGTCCATGTGCTTGCGCGGGCCCGCACCGACCGCCTCGGTGAAGAACGCGACGCCGATGCCCATCAGCTCGCCCCGCTCACGCTTCTCCGCCTGCTCGCGGCGCAACTCGTCGTAGCCGGCCATGTCCATGGCGAGCTGGAGGGCCTTCGGGTAGTCGCCGGAGTCGTACTCCCAGCCGGTCTGGGTGGTGTAAGGGAACTGCTCCGGTTGCAGCAGGTTCTTCATCCGCAGCTCGGCCGGGTCGGCCTTGAGCTCGTAGGCGAGCACGTCGACCATCCGCTCGACCAGGTAGACCGCCTCGGTGATGCGGAACGAGCAGGCGTAGGCGACCCCGCCCGGCGCCTTGTTGGTGTAGACACCGGTGACCGAGCAGTGCGCGGCCTGCAGGTCGTAGGAGCCGGTGAACACGTGGAAGAAGCCGGCCGGGAACTTGGTCGGCTGGGCGGTCGCGTTGAACGCGCCGTGGTCGGCGATCACCTTGACCCGCAGGCCGAGGATCTTGCCGTCCTTCGTCGCCGCGATCTCGCCGCGCATGTGGTAGTCGCGGGCGAACGCCGTGCTCATCAGGTGCTCGGACCGGTCTTCGACCCACTTGACCGGCTTGCCGGTGACGATCGAGCCGACGATCGACATCACGTAACCCGGGTAGATGCCGACCTTGTTGCCGAAGCCGCCGCCGATGTCCGGCGCGATCACCCGGATCTTGTGTTCGGGCAGGCCCGCGACGAGCGCGTACACCGTGCGGTGTGCGTGTGGGGCCTGGCTCGTGGTGTAGAGCGTCAGCTTGCCGGTGACCGGGTCCATGTCGGCGACCGAACCGCAGGTCTCCAGCGGCGCCGGGTGCACCCGCGGATAGAGGATGTCCTCCGCGACGACCACCTCGGCGTTGGCGAACACCTCGTCGGTCTTGGCCTGGTCGCCGGCCTCCCAGTCGAAGATGTGGTTGTCGGCCTGGTTCTCCTTGTCGTCGCGGATCACCGGCGAGTCCGGGTCGAGCGCCTTCTTCGCGTCGATGACCGCGGGCAGCGGCTCGTAGTCGACCTCGATCAGCTCGACCGCGTCGCGCGCCGCGTAGTGGTCCTCGGCGATCACGAAGGCGACTTCCTGGCCCTGGTAGCGGACCTTGTCGGTGGCCAGCACCGCCTGCACGTCGTAGGACAGCGTGGGCATCCAGGCCAGGCCAAGGCCCTTGAGCGTCTCGCCGGTGATCACCGCGAGCACCTTCGGCATGGCCTCGGCCGCCGAGGTGTCGATCGACAGGATCCTGGCGTGCGCGTAGGGGCTGCGCAGCAGGGCGCCGTGCAGCATCCCGGGCAGGCGCACGTCGTCGACGTAGTTGCCCTTGCCCCGCACCAGCCGGACGTCTTCCTTACGCAGCGTGCGGCCGAAGCCGGTGTGCGGGCGTTCCTCTACCGTCGTCATGCCGTCGCCTCCACGGGCTTCTCCGATTCGGTGACCGGTCCAGACGCCTCTTTCTCGGCAGCCCAGCGGACCGAGCGGACGATATTCTCGTAGCCGGTGCACCGGCAGAGCTGGCCCGAGATCGCCTCGCGGATCTCGTGCTCGGACGGGTCCGGGTTGGCGTCGAGCAGCGCCCGGGCGGTCATCAACATGCCCGGCGTGCAGAACCCGCATTGGAGGCCGTGGCACTCCATGAAGCCCTCCTGCACCGGGTCGAGCTGCCCGCCCTGCTCGAGCCCCTCGACGGTGCGCACCTCGTGACCGTCGGCCATCGCCGCGAACACCGTGCACGACTTGACCGGCTTGCCGTCGAGCCAGACGACGCACGTGCCGCAGTTGGAGGTGTCGCAGCCCCAGTGGGTGCCGCGTAGGCCGGCCTTCTCCCGGATGAAGTGCACGAGCAACAGCCGCGGCTCCACCTCGTGGGTCTCGGCGCTGCCGTTGACAGTTATCGTGACCTGCATGTCTATGCCTCCTGACCGCGCGCGCGGGCGGCCGCCCGGCGCAGTGCCCGGGTGGTGAGCTCCGCGGCGAGGTGCCGCTTGTAGTCGACCGGACCCCGCTGGTCGGCTGTCGGGTTGCAGTTGTCGGCGGCGATCCGGCCGGCCGCGCGGAACGACTCGTCGGTGGCCGGCTGCCCGACCAGGGCCGCCTCGGCCTCGGGTGCGGCGAAGTGCTCGGCGCCAACGGCGGTCAGGCCGATGCCGGCCCCGCTCACCGTGTCGCCGTCGAGCCAGATCGCGGCACCGCCGGCCGCGACCGCGTAGTCGCCGACCCGCCGCTCGACCTTCTCGTAGGCGCTGCCGCCGCCGGGCCGGATCCGCACCCGCAGCTCGATCAGCAGCTCGTCGGGCGCCAGCACCGTCTCATATGGACCGATGTGGAGCTCGCGGACCGGCACCTGGCGGACCCCGCCGGGCCCGCGGAGGACCGCGACGGCGTCGACCGCGGCGAACACCGCGGACAGGTCTTCGGCCGGGTCGGCCTGGCAGAGCGAGCCGCCGACCGTGCCGAAGTTGCGCACCACCGGGTCGGCGATCACCTTCTCGGCGTCATGAAAAATCGGGAAATGCTCGCCTGCGACCGCCGACCGGAGCAGGTCGGCGTGCCGGGTCAGGGCGCCGATCACGAGATCGGTGCCGTCGACCCGGATCTGCCCGAGCTCGGCACCCAGGGCGTTGATGTCGACCAGCGCGTCGGGCCGGGCGAGGCGGAGCTTCATCATCGGGATCAGGCTGTGTCCACCGGCGACGACCCGGGCCTCGGGGCCCAGTTGGCCGAGCAGTTCGATCGCGTGCTCGACACTCGTCGCCCGTTCATAGGTGAACGGGGCAGGGACTTGCATTAGCACCTCCGAGTTAACGCGGGCGGGGTGGAGCGTTGCGGACCGGGCGGACGCGGGTCGCCGGTAGCCTTGGCGGGGTGACCGGACAACGTCTCGCCGAGACCCGCCGTGCCTGGCACGGCGTCGCGGAGATCCTGTTGGCCGGGCCGCAGTTCCGGGCGAGCGGCACCATCCGGCTGCGCGTGGTGCCGGGTGGTTTTGCCACGGTGAAGGCACCAGACCTGCGGGTCGAGGGTGCCGAGCTGGTCGCCGGCGGGCAGCGGCTCGCGCTGCCGGGCAACACGCCGGCCGGGCTCGCGGCGGCCGTCGACGTCGACGCGGGCGTTCCCGACAACTACGCCGACCATTCGGGCGTACGCGAAGACGAGGCGCTGGTCGTCGACGAGGCCAAGGCGGCCTATCTCGCCGACTGGTTCAACGCCGGCGACGCGGCCATGCGCCGGGTGCTGCCCGACCAACTGCCGGTGCTGTGGCCCGAGCACTTCGACGTCTCGGTCACCGAGCACGAGGTCAACTACGGGGTCTCCCCCGGCGACACCTGGCACAACGAGCCCTATGCCTATGTCGGCCCGTGGAAGCCGAGGCAGGGCGAGTTCTGGAACGCGCCGTTCGGCGCGGCCCGCGGGATCAGCGACCTGCCCGACGCGGCGGCGATCGCGGCGTTCTTCGAAGAGGGTCGCGCGAAGCTCTGACGGGCATGCGGCGGCCCACCGTCGGCACGCGCTGCCGCCGGGCCGTCTTGGCGCCGGACCCGCCATTCATCAACTATCCCTCGCCTGTGTTCCCGATCACTGGTTTCGAGGTGAAAACCTTTACTCGTGATGTGTCCGGTCACTCCTGTCCGGAATTCCGGTCATGATCGTGAACGCGGCTTCCAAGATCCACCGCCGTCGAGCCGTCCTCGACGGGTTATGGCAGGGTGGGGGCGTGTCGCTGTCCTCCGCACCCGCGCGTCTGCACCGCGCCGCCCGCGCCGAAGACGCCGTTCGCGCGGTCATCGAGCGGCGGATGCGCCGGCGTGGCTGGCAGGCGACGATCGTGCCCTACACCGGCTACGGGGGGCCCGGCTGGGTTCGGGTGATGGGCCGGGTGCTGCTCAGCCGCCCCGGTGAGAGCGACACGCCACCATCGGGCCCGGAGGGCGCGCCGCCGCCGACCAAGCCCAAGAGCGTGCGCGGCTGGCGCAGCTTCGGCACCGTCGCGGTCAACGACGCCGAGGTCGAGATCATCGCCGGCGACCAGCGACACGTGCTGCGCACCGACCGCGGCGGTTTCGTCGACGCGCGGGTCGAGGCCGACCTGCCGACGGGCTGGCAGACGGTGCGGATCCGCGCCGCCGACGCCGACCCGGCCGAGGCGCCGGTGCTGATCGTCGACCCCTCCGTGACCTTCGGCATCGTCTCCGACATCGACGACACGGTCATGGTCACCGCGCTGCCCCGGCCGCTGCTGGCCGCGTGGAACACGTTCGTGCTCGACGAACACGCCCGGGCCGCGGTGCCCGGGATGGCGGTCCTCTACGAGCGGCTGATCACCGCGCACCCGGGCGCACCCGTGCTCTACCTGTCGACCGGCGCGTGGAACGTCGCGCAGACGCTGACCCGGTTCCTGTCCCGGCACCTCTACCCCGCCGGCCCGCTGCTGCTCACCGACTGGGGCCCGCAGAAGGACCGCTGGTTTCGCAGCGGCCAGGAGCACAAGCGGGCCACCCTGCGCCGCCTCGCTTCCGAGTTCCCCACTGTCAAGTGGCTGCTGATCGGCGACGACGGGCAGCACGACCCGGAGATCTACGCCGACTTCGCGCGCTCCAACCCCGACAACGTCGCCGCGGTCGCGATCCGCCGCCTGTCACCGACCCAGGCCGTGCTGGCCGGCGCGCTGCCGATCCACGACAACAGCCCGCGGGCCCGGGACACCGGGGCACAGAGCTGGCTGTGGGCGCCCGACGGTGCCGGCCTGTCCCGCCTGATGCGCGAGGCGGGGCTGCTCTAGTCGCCGATCCGGGCGTGCACCTTGGCCGCGGTGGCCTCGAGGGTGGCGCGCGCGTCGAGGCCGAGGCTCTCGATCGCGACCAGTGCGGTGATCACCACGTCGGCCAGCTCCGCGGCGACGTCGTCGCGGGTGTGCGTGACGCCCTTGCGCGGATTCTGCCCGCGCATCCCGATCCAGGCGCTGGCCACCTCGCCGGCCTCCTCCGTCACCTTCAGCATCCGGCAGCTCAGTTCGGCGTCGTCGGTGCCGTTGGCGGCGTCGAGCCAGCCCCGCGCCGCGGGCACCAGCTTCCAGATCGTGTCGTCCACGGTGACAGTGTGGCGTACGCCCGATTGCCCACCGGGCAAAGGTTCGCGAACGGCTTTTTGGGCTTATCCCCGCCGGTAGCGTCGCCCGAAAGCGGCCGCCGGCGCGAGGAGTCGTCATGTCTTCGGTAACCACCGCACGCTCGACCGAGGTCACCGTCGAGCTGCGGGTCAACGGGCGCACCTATCCCGCCCGGTTGGACAGCACCACCACGCTGCTCGACGCGCTGCGCGACGAGCTGCACCTGACCGGCACCAAGAAGGGCTGCGACCAGGGCGCCTGCGGTGCGTGCACGGTGCTGCGCGACGGCAAGCGGATCGTCTCCTGCCTGACCCTCGCGGCGCAGTGCGACGGCACGGAGATCACCACCATCGAAGGGCTGGCCGACGACCCCGTCCAGGAGGCTTTCGTCCGCCACGACGCGCTGCAGTGCGGCTATTGCACGGCGGGTCAGGTGATGTCGGCGGTGGCGCTGCTGCGCGAAGGGCGGGCCGGGTCCGACGACGAGATCCGCGAGTTCATGAGCGGCAACCTCTGCCGCTGCGCGGCCTACCCCAACATCGTCGCGGCGATCCGCGAGGTGGCGGACTCATGAGCGACATCGAGTACGTGCGTGCGGCGGATGCGTCCAGTGCCGTGGCCCTGGTCGCCGAGCAGCCGGACGCGGCGTTCCTGGCCGGCGGCACCACCGAGCTCGACCTGGCGCTCAAGGACCGGGTCGTGCACCCGAGCCGGCTGGTCGACATCGGCCGGCTGCCGCTGCGCGGCGTCACCCGCACCGGCGAACACCTGCGGATCGCCGCACTGACCACAATGGAGGAGCTGGCCGCCGACGAGACGGTGGCCGCCCGGCTGCCCCTGGTCCGCGAGGCGCTGCTGGCCGGCGCCTCGACGCAGTTGCGCAACATGGCCACCATCGGCGGCAACCTCCTGCAACGCACCCGGTGCCGCTATTTCCGCGACCCCGACGTGGGCGCCTGCAACAAGCGCACGCCCGGCTCGGGCTGTGCCGCGGTCGAGGCCGTCGCCCGGATGCACGCGATCCTCGGCGCCGGCCCGTCGTGCATCGCCCTGCACGCCTCCGACCTGTGCGTCCCGTTGGTGGCGCTGGACGCGGTCGTGGTGCTGCGCGACGCCGACGGCGGCCGGCGCGTGCCGCTGACCGAGTTCTACCTGACCCCGGGCGACCGGCCGGACCGGGAGAACGTGCTGCGCCACGGCGAGTTGGTCACCCACGTCGAAGTGCCGCTGCTGCCCGCGGGCACCCGATCGGGCTACCTGAAGGTCCGGGACCGGTCTTCCTACGAGTTCGCGCTCACCTCGGCCGCCGCCGCCATCCAGGTCGACGACGGCACGATCGCGGCCGCGCGGCTCGGGCTGGGCGGCGTCGGCACGGTGCCGTGGCGGGCCTACGAGGCCGAGCGGGTCCTGGTCGGCGCGCCGGCCAACGAGCGCACCTTCCGCGCGGCGGCCGAGGCGGCGATCCGCCACCCGTTCACGGTCCCCGGCACGGAGTTCAAGGTGGAACTGGCCAAGCGCACGATCGTGCGGATCCTGCGGACGGTGACAACATGACGGCGACTCTCACTGACCGGTTGCTCGGGCGGCCGGTTGACCGGGTCGACGGCCGGCGCAAGGTGGCCGGTGCCGCGCCCTACCCGTCTGACTTCGACCTGCCCGGCCAGGTGCACGCGGCGCTGATCTCGTCGACCGTCGCGGCCGGCCGGATCACCCGGATCGACCGCTCGGCGGCCGAGGCCGCGCCCGGCGTGCTGGCCGTGCTCACCCACGAGAACGCGCCCGCGCTGGCCCCGCCGCCACCCAACGACCTCGGCTCGATCACCCGCTGGACCCTCCAGGACGACCGGATCTTCCACTACGGCCAGCACATCGGCATCGTGGTCGCCGCCACCCAGGCGCAGGCGCAGGCGGCCGCGCGCCTGGTCGAGGTGGAATACGCGGAGCAGGAGCCGGTGCTCGACATCCTCGACCCGCGGGCGTTTGTCGAGGAGAACCCGTACGGCCTGGAGAGCAGCCGCGGTGACGTGGAGACCGCGCTGGCCGCGGCCGACGCCACGGTCGACGCGACCTACACGATCGCCGGTGAGTCCAACAGCCCGATGGGCCTGTTCACCACCGTCGCGAGCTGGCAGGGCGGCCGGCTGGTGGTGCACGACACCACCCAGTACCCGTCGATGGTGCGGGCCTCGCTGGCCGCCATGTTCGAGGTGCCGGAGCGCGACGTCCGGGTGCTGATCCCGTTCCTCGGCGGTGGGTTCGGCGCCGGGCTGCGGCTGTGGAGCCACACGGTGCTCACCACGCTGGCGGCGCGGGTCCTCGACCGGCCGGTCAAGCTGGTGCTGACCCGGCCGCAGATGTTCAGCTCGACCGGGCACCGCGCCAGCAACCGGCAGCGGATCCAGCTCGGCGCGACCGATGACGGGCGGCTGCTGGCGATCGATCACGAGTGCCTGGCCGCCAACGGTGTCGAAGACCGGCTCAGCTCCTACATCGTCGCCAACACGCCGGCACAGTACGCCTGCGACAACGTCGCCACCCACGACCGGGTCGCGCACGTCAACATCCCGTACACCGGATTCATGCGGGCTCCCGGCGGCGCGGAGCTCAACTTCGCGCTGGAGTCCGCGCTCGACGAACTGGCCAACGGGATCGGGATCGACCCGGTCGAGCTGCGGCTGCGCAACTACGCCGAGGTCAACCCGGTGTCCGGCAAGCCGTGGTCGAGCAAGGCGCTGCGGGAGTGCCTGACGGTCGGCGCCGACCGGTTCGGCTGGTCGCGGCGCGACCCCGCGCCCCGCTCGATGCGCGACGGCGACTGGCTCGTCGGCTACGGCATGGCCGGGGTGACGTTCGACTTCTACGCCGACGCGTGCGAGGTGCGGCTGACCGTCGACCAGGGCGGGAACGCCACCCTGCGCACCGCGGCCACCGACATCGGCACCGGGACCTACACGATCGCCGCTCAGCTCACCGCGGAGCTGCTCGGTCTCGACCTCGACCAGGTCCGGGTGGAGATCGGCGACACCGACCTGCCGCCGGCACCGCAGTCCGGCGGCTCGGGGCTGGCCGGCGCGCTCGGCGCCGCGGTCAAGGACGCCGCCGGCCAGTTGACGGCCCGCCTGGCCCGCCTCGACGGCAGCCCCGGCGAGACGTTCGGGGCGATGCTCGACCGGCTCGGCCTCGACGAGATCTCCGCGACCGGCCGCTCCGACCTGGCCGCCGCGGCCGGCACCGCCGACCTGGCCGTGGCCGGCCCGTTCGCCGCCCGCTTCGCCGAGGTCGGTGTCGACGAGGAGCTGGGCCTGGTCCGGCTGCGCCGGCTGGTCTCGGTGGTCGACGGCGGCCGGCTCTACAACGAGAAACTGGCCCGCAGCCAGGTGATCGGCGGCACCGTCATGGGGCTCGGCATGACGCTGCTGGAGGAGACCATCGTCGACCCGAACACCGGGCGGATCGCCAACGGAACCTTGGGCGACTACGTGGTGCCGGTCAACGCCGACGTGCCCGAACTCGACGTGGTCTTCGTCGGCGGTCCCGACGCGTTCACCCCGACCGGCACCAAGGGGCTCGGCGAGATCGGCATCATCGGCGTGGCCGCGGCGATCGCCAACGCGGTGCACCACGCGACCGGCCGGCGGGTCCGCGACCTGCCGATCACATTGGACAAGCTGCTCTGACCCTTGACGCGCACTATTCACCCAGTGAATAGTGGGTCGCATGTCGACCCCGCATGTGCTGCTCGGGCTGCTCGCCGCCGGGCCCATGCACGGCTACGAGCTGAAACGCGCACACGACCAGCGGCTGCCGCAGGCCAAGCCGCTCGCGTTCGGCCAGGTCTACGCCACCCTCGGCCGGCTCCAGCGCGACGGTCTGGTGACCAGCACCGGGCAGGACCAGGATGGCGGTCCGGAGCGCACCAGCTTCGCACTCACCGACGCGGGCCGGGCCCGGCTCGACGAGTGGCTGGGCCAGGTCGAGCCGCCCGCGCCCTACGTGACCAGCACGCTGTTCGCCAAGGTCGCGGTCGCGGTGCTGGTCAGCGGCGAGCAGCGGGCCCACGACTACCTGGTCGCGCAGCGCACGGCACACATAAACCGGCTGCGCGCGCTGACCGCCGTCAAGACCGACCCGGACAGCGGCCTCGGCGACGTGGTCGCCGCCGACTTCGCGATCCTCCACCTCGACGCCGACCTCCGCTGGGTGGCCAACACCCTGGCTCGCGTCGCCGACCTGCATCGGGAGTTGCAACCATGACGATTCTGCGCGCCAGGGGCGTGGTGAAGTCCTACGGGCCGACACCCGCGCTGCGTGGGGTGACCATCGACGTCGCGGAGGGCGAGATCCTCGCCGTCACGGGCCCGAGCGGTTGCGGCAAGTCGACCCTGCTGCACTGCCTGGCCGGCATCCTGCGGCCCGACGCCGGCGAGGTGAGCTACGGCGAGCACCGCCTCGACACGTGGTCGGAGCGGATGCGGGCGAAGCTGCGCCGCACCGAGTTCGGCGTGCTGTTCCAGTTCGGGCAGTTGGTCGCCGAGTTGACCGCGGCGGAGAACGTCGCGCTGCCGTTGCTTCTCGCCGGCACGGGGCGGCGAGAGGCGCGGACCGCCGCGGTGCAGTGGCTCGACCGGCTGGGTGTGGCCGACCTGGCCGACACCCGGCCGGGCGAGATGTCGGGCGGCCAGCAGCAGCGCTGTGCGACCGCGCGGGCCCTGGTCACCGAGCCGCGGGTGCTCTTCGCCGACGAGCCGACCGGCGCGCTCGACTCGCGCACCAGCGAGCAGCTTCTGGGCGAATTGGTGCGGGTGGTCCGCGACCAGCGCACCACGGTCGTGCTGATCACCCATGACGCGACCGTCGCCGGGTACGCCGACCGCGAGGTGCCACTGCGCGACGGCGTGCTCGACCCGTCGGGCCTGGGCCTCACCGCGATCTCGGGCCGGCACAACCGGTGAAGCCGACGACCCTGCTGCGGCTGGCCCTGGCCGGCAGCCGCACCGACGGCCTGCGGGTGGCCCTCACCGCCGTCAGCGCGGCGCTCGCCACGGTGGTCATCCTCGCCGCGCTCACCGTCATCGCGATCCCCGAGCTGGGCGAGCGGGTCAACAACAACCGCTACGTCAACGCCCTGCTCGACGAGCCAGGTCTGCGCGGCGGCACCGCGATCACGCTGGTCATGCTGACCATCCCGATCCTGGCCCTGGCCGGCCAGTGCGCGCGGCTCGGCGCACCGGCCCGCGACCGGCGGCTGGCCGGCTTCCGGCTGGCCGGTGCCAGCCCGGGCCAGGCCACGCTGATCGCGCTCGCCGAGACCGGCGTCGCGGCCCTCGTCGGCACGGGCGTCGGCACCGGCGCCTACTTCGCGGCCCGCGTGCTCCTCGACCGGCCCAGGCCGGATGGGCTGCTGCCGCTGCCGACCGACGTCCTGCCGTCACCGGTCGCCATCGGCATCGTCGTCGTCGCACTGCCCTTGGTCGCCGCCCTCGCCGCGGCGGTGATGCTGCGCCGGGTCGTGGTCGGGCCGCTCGGCGTCGTCCGGCAGGCCCGCCGCACCCGGGCGCCGTTGCCCTGGCCCGGCGCGCTGATCGTGCTCGGCCTCATCGGCGCGGGCAGCATCCTGCCGATCTTCCGCTACTACGACGCACGGCAGTTGCAACCCCCGGACTGGATCGTGTTGGTCGTCGGTTTCGGCGGGCCGCTGTGCGCGATCCTCGGCGTCATCCTGGGCACCGGCTGGATCTCCTACGCGACCGGCCGGCTGCTGCACCGCTTCGGCCGCCGGCCCGCGGTGCTGCTCGCGGCGCGGCGGCTGACCACCGACCCGTGGCACGGCGGGCGCACCTTCGCCGCCCTGCTCACCTGCGTCGTCGTCGGCGCCGGCGCGGCCTGCATGCGCGGCTATTTCCAGATCATGCGCGACCTCGAGCTGGCGGAGCTCCGCGACAACACCGGCAACTTCGTCCCGTCCGACGACAACTTCTATCTGTCCACGATGAACCTCGTCGACCTCGCGATCGTGGTGGCCCTGGTGATCGCGGCCGGCGGCCTGCTGGTCGCGGTCGGCGAGGGCATCGTCTCGCGCCGCCGGGCGTACGCGGCGCTGGTCGCCTCGGGTGTTCCCCGCGGCGTGCTGGCCCGGTCGATCCTCTGGCAGGCGCTGGCCCCGGTGGTGCCGTCGGTCGTGCTCGCGCTGTTCGTGGGCACCCAACTGGTCGGCCGGACCTACACCCGCGGCGGCGTCGAGAACTACGGCCGCACCGCGCCATACGTGCTGCCGTGGGACACCCTCGCCTCCTACGGCCTGCTCGCGGTCGCCGCGGTCGCCGTCGCCGTCGGGGTCGGGCTGCTGTTCCTGCGCGGCAGCACCGCGGTGGAGGAGTTGCGCACCGGCTGATTGACTGTGCCGATGCGCCCGGCCGAGGGAGAAGTGCTGCACTTCTCCGAAGACCCGACGATCACCCGCTTCGTGCCGCACGTGGCGCCCACCTCGGCGGAGGCCGACCCCTACGTCTGGGCGGTGGGCCACGACCGGGCACCCGACTACTGGTTCCCGCGCGACACCCCGCGCGCGATGGCCTGGACGCAGCCGGAAACCACGCCCGCCGACCGCGATCGGATCATCGGCGCGGGCTGCGGGAGGCGGGTGCACGCCGTCGAATACCGCGCGCTACCAGCGATGCGCGACGTGCGGCTCTACGGCTACCGGCTGCCGGCCGCGCCGTTCCACCCGATCGGCTCGGCCCGGCACGCGCTCGTCGCGACCGAACCGGTCGAGCCGCTCGGCCCGCCGGAGCCGGTCGGCGACCTGTTCGCGTTGCACGAGGCGGCCGGCATCCAGCTTCGGGTGCTGCCCAACCTCTGGCCGTTCTGGGACCAGGTGATCGGCAGCACGCTCGGCTTCAGCGGCATCCGCCTGCGCTACGCCGCGGCACGCCGCTGACGTAGCTCTTCGAGCAGGTAGAGCCAGATCTCGCTGATCGTCGGGAAGCTCGCGACCGCGTGCCGCAGGACGCTGACCGGCACCTTGCCGACCACCGCGACGGTGGCCGCGTGCAGCAACTCGCTCACACCCGAGCCGACGAACGTGACGCCGACCAACGTGTCGGTGCTGTTGTCGATGACCAGCTTGGCCCGGCCGACGTAGTGCTCGCGGGCCAGCCGGGCACCGTCGATGCCGGCGAAGTCGCGTTCCACCACCTCCACCGGGATCTCCCGGTCGAGCGCCTCGGCCTCGGTCAGCCCGACGGAGGCCACCTCCGGGTCGCAGAAGACCACCTGCGGCGCGCCGTCCTTGTCGGCCTGGTCGGTGTAGGGGTTGAAGGGCCGCTCGTCGAGCGGCTTCCCGGCGGCCCGCGCCGCGATCACCTCGCCGGCGATCCGGGCGTGGTATTTGCCCATGTGGGTGAGCAGCGCCCGGCCGTTGAGGTCGCCGAGCACGTAGAGCCAGTCGGTGCCGGGCACCGTCAGGTGGTCGTCGACCTCGACGAACCCGCGGTCGGTGGTCGGCACGCCGACCGCCTCGAGCCCGATGTCGCGGCTGTTCGGCACCCGCCCGGTCGCCACCAGCACCTCGTCGGCGACGAGTCGCTCGCCGTCGCCGACGGTCACGGTGACCTCGTCGCCGTGCGTACGCCCGATGCCCCGGTCGTCGACCTTCTCCCGAAGCACCTCGTGCACCGGCGTCCCGGTGCGCACGGTGATCCCGTCGGCCTCGAAGGCCTGCCGCACCAGCTCACCCACGAACGGCTCTTTCATCTCCAGCAGCCGCTCCCCCGGGAACACCAGCGTCAGCTCCTCGACACCGAGCCCGCGCAACCAGGTAGCGGCCTCGCAGGCAACGACCCCGCCACCGATGACGACCATCCGGCGCGGCACCTCGTGCATGTTGGTCACGTCGCGCGACCGCCACGGCCGCGCGTCGGCGAGCCCGGTGATCGGCGGCAGCGCACCATCGGTGCCGGGCGAGAGCACCACGGCCTGGGTGGCGGTGATCTCCCGGGTGCGGCCGTCGTCGCTGACCTCCACCGTCTTCGGCCCGACCAGCCGCCCGCGACCCCGGAGCACGTCGACGTCGTGGCTCAGCATGAGGTCGACGGACTGCTTGTCGTCGTGGTTGTAGGTGATCTCGTCGCGCCGGGCCAACACGGCGTCGGCGTCGACGCGCCGGCCGTTGACGAGCTGCCGCATCCCGGGCAGGTCGACGGCCAGGTTGCGGGCGTGCACCGGCAGCAGCATCGCCTTGCTCGGCATACACGCCCAGAACAGGCATTCACCGCCGACGCGGTCCTGCTCGACCAGCGCCACCGACAGCCCCGCGAAGCTGCTGTAGAGCGAGATCGTCTCCCCCGGCGGCGCACCGCCCACGACGATGACATCCCATTCCGATCGGGCCGGGTTGATCGAGCCGTTCATCGCCGCCCCCTCACGGTCGGATCCCAAAATCCAGCGAAACACGCGGGCGTACGCCTACTGGCCGGTAATGGGAGACTGCGCAATGCGCAAGCCCGTGCTCATCCTGCTCCGGCACGCGATGCCCGCCGCCGATTCGGCCGCGGAGCCTTCGACCTGGCCGCTTTCGGCCGCGGGTTCGGCGGCGGCGGCCGCGCTGGCGCCGCTGCTGCCGCCCGGGGCGGGCCTGGTGTCGAGCAACGAGCCCAAGGCGGTGCAGACCCTGCGGGCCGCGGCGGGTGGGCGGAGCGTGCCGACCGACCCGCGGCTGCGCGAGGTCGACCGGCCGCCGGAGGCGTGGTCGGCCGACTTCCGCCTGGCCCGTCGGGCCTATGTGGAGGGTCGGGTGCCGGCCGGCTGGGAGCCGCCCGCCGCCGTGGCCGAGCGGATGGACGCGGCTATCGCCGCGCACCGCCGCGCCGGCGACGCGCTCGTCGTCGCCGGCCACGGCATGGCGTTCACGGTCTGGCTGGCCAGCCACGGGTTGATCGACGACCCTGGGGCGTTCTGGGCCGCGCTACGCCTCCCCGACCTCTTCGCCGTCGACGACGCCGCCGTCCGCCGCCTCGGCTGATCAGCCGACTGTCGCCGGACGCCCGGCTGATCAGGCGACTGTCGCCGCAGGCCAGGCTGACCAACCGACTGTCGCCGCGGGCCAGGCTGACCAACCGACTGTCGCCGCGGGCCAGGCTGACCAACCGACTGTCGCCGCAGCCGCGGCTGATCAGGCGACCGTCGCCGCAGCCTCCGGAGCGGTCGCCGGCACCGCAGCGGCATCAACAGCGGCCGGCGCGGCGGGCACAGCATCCGCAGCCGCTGCCGGCGCCGTGGCTGGCACCGCGTCTGGGTCGGTCATGCGGTGGGGGCGGGCGACCAGAAGCAGTGCCAGGGTCGCGGCGACCATGCCGCCGGCGACCACCGTCGCCATCGCCAGCGCGCCGTTGCCGAACACGCCGACCAGGGGTGCGGCCAGGGCGCCCGTGCCGAACTGAACCGCACCCAGGAGCGCCGCCGCCGTGCCGGCCGCCTCGCCGTGCCGCGACATCGCCACCGCCGCCGAGTTGGGCATTGCCAGGCCGCCCGCGAACAGCACCAGCCACAGCGCCGCCAGCAGGGTGGCCAGGCCGCCGAAGCCGGTGGCGGCGAAGACGATCAGCAGCGCACCCGCGCTGGTGCCGAGGATCAGCGCGCCGACCAGCACCCGTTGCGGGGTGAACCGGCGCAGCAGCCGCACGTTGAACTGCGTCGCGGCGATCAGGCCGACCGCGCCGGCGCCGAACGCGAAGCCGAACTGGCGCTCGTTCAGCCCGTATTGGTCCTGGAACACGAACGACGACCCGGCCACGTAGGAGAACAGCGCCGCCATCGCGAAGCCGGCGACCAGCACCATCCCGACGAACACCCGGTCGCGCAGCAGTTCCCCGTACGTCCGCATGGTGTCAGCTACGCCGCCCCGGCGGCGGCGTTCCGGCGGCAGGGTTTCCCGGAGCAGGAACAGCGCGGTCAGCGTGAGCAGCACGCCGAACCCGGCCAGCACCACGAAGACGCCGCGCCAGCTCGTCGCCTCCAGCACCGCGCTGCCCAGCGTCGGCGCGAGGATCGGTGCCAGGCCCATCACCAGCATCAGCCGGGAGAACAGCCGGGCGAACGCGGTGCCGCTGAACAGGTCGCGGACCACCGCCATCGCGACCACCGAGGTCGCCGCCACGCCCAGGCCCTGCACCACCCGCAGCGCGCCGAGCAGGCCGATCGTCGGCGCGACGACGCAGAGCACCGAGGCCAGCACGTGCAACCCGAGGCCGAGCAGCAGCGGGCGGCGGCGGCCGAACGCGTCGGCGAGCGGACCGATCACGAGCTGTCCGAGCGCCAGGCCGGCCAGCGTCCCGGTCAGCGTGAGCTGCACCGCCGTCGACGTGGTGCCGAGGTCGTCGGTGATGGCCGGCAGGGCCGGCAGGTACATGTCGATGGTCAACGGCCCGATGGCGATCAGCGAGCCGAGGACGACGACGAGGCGGATGCGTTGCCGCAGGGACAGCTCGGGTGGATCGATCACACTGGCTGCAAATCCGCTGGACGGTGCGCCATTCCCGGCATCGATGGTGTTTCAGCTCACAGGTCTCTTTCAGCTGACATCCAAAAGAAAACCATCGATGTCTTGTACGCGCCGCGCGGCGCCGACACCATACGGCCGGCACATGCCCGTTCACCCACAAGGGAGCGACATGCGGATTCCCCGAACCATCCCGATCCTGCTGACGGCCGCGGTGACCGTCGCACTGACCGCGACCGCCGTGGCCAGCCCGGCGGCCGCCGCCGTACCCGGGCCCAACATCTCGCTGGCCAACGTCAAGGCGACCCTGACCCAGTTGCAGAGCATCGCCACGGCGAACGGCGGCAACCGGGCGCACGGCCAGCCCGGCTATCTCGCGTCGGTCAACTACGTGCGCGGCCGGCTCGACACGGCCGGCTTCACCACCGCGGTGCAGTCGTTCAGCTACGGCGGCGCGACCGGCTACAACTTGATCGCCGACTGGCCGGGCGGCGACACCACCAACACGGTGATGATCGGCTCGCACCTCGACAGCGTCGCGGCCGGCCCCGGGATCAACGACAACGGCTCGGGTTCCGCCTCGATCCTCGAGGTCGCGCTGGAGGTGGCCCGGCAGGGCGTGACCCCGACCCGGCACCTGCGGTTCGCCTGGTGGGGCGCCGAGGAGCGGGGCTTGATCGGCTCCGACTTCTACGTCGACAGCCTGAGCGCGACGGCGCGGGCCAACATCGAGGCCTACTACAACTTCGACATGGTCGGTTCGCCGAACCCCGGCTACTTCCTCTACGACGGCGACAACTCCGACGGCACCGGCGCCGGCCCCGGCCCCGCCGGCTCGGCGCAACTGGAGGCCGTGCTGGCCACCTACTTCGCGAGCATCGGCGTGCCGACCGAGGGCACCGACTTCGACGGCCGCAGCGACTACGGCCCGTTCATCGCGGCCGGCATCCCGGCCGGCGGCACGTTCACCGGCGCCGAGCAGCGCAAGACGGCCGCCCAGGCGGCCAAGTGGGGCGGCACGTCCGGCGCCGCCTACGACGCCTGCTACCACCGCGCCTGCGACACCACCGCCAACATCAACGACACCGCGCTGGACCGCAACGCCGACGCGATCGCGTACGCCGTCTGGAACGTCGCGGTCAGCCCGGCCGCTCCCCCGGCGGCCGTCTACAGCGACACGTTCGAAACCGCGACCGGCTGGACCGCCAACCCGGCCGGCACCGACACGGCAACGCTCGGCCAGTGGGTCCGGGGCGACCCGGCCGCGACCACGTCGAGCGGTGCGAAGCAACTCGGCACCACCGTCAGCGGCAGCAACGACCTTGTCACCGGCGCGTCGGCCGGCACGGCGGCGGGCGACTTCGACGTCGACGGCGGCACCACGACGATCCAGTCGCCGGCGATCACGCTGCCCGCGACCGGCCCGCTGACGCTGTCGTTCTCCTGGTATCTGGCACACGGCAGCAACTCGAGCAGCGCCGACTCGTTCTCCGCGGCCGTCGTGCACAGCGGCGGCACCACGACCCTGTTCACCCAGGCGGGCGCGGCCAGCAACCGCAACGGCGCCTGGGCCAGCCGGACCGCGAGCCTGACCCCGTACGCCGGGCAATCGATCCGGATCGTGTTCCGCGCGGTCGACGCGAGCACCGCGAGCCTGGTCGAGGCCGGCGTCGACGACGTCCGGATCACGCAGGGCTGAGGCCGAACGCAACCGGCGGGCCCCGTCTTTCGGATGGGGCCCGTCTGGCGTGCATAGGGCGGCGGTGAGCGGGGTATGCGCTCGCGCATGAGCGATTCAACGGAGAAGCCGCCGGGCTGGGAGCCGCGCACCGGGTCGGAGCAGCCGTGGGACCCGGAGGACCTGGCCGAGGCCGAAGGTAAGGATCCGACTCCCGCCAACATCGCCCGGGCCAAGGCCGAACTCGACGAAGACGGCCCGGCCGCGATCGACCGGACCGTCCCCTGACGCCTGTTACGGGGTGAGGCCGTTGCGGCGGATCACCTCGCGGAACCACAGCGCGCTGTCCTTGGGCAACCGGGCCTGCGTCGCGTAGTCGACATAGACCAGGCCGAACCGCTTGTCATACCCGTACGCCCACTCGAAGTTGTCGAGCAGTGACCACGCGATGTAGCCGCGCATGTCGGCGCCCCGGCGGATGGCGTCGTGCACCGCCCGCACGTGGCCGTCGAGGTAGCCGATCCGCGCCGGGTCGGAAACCCGGCCGTCGACCACCGTGTCGACATACGAAGCACCGTTCTCGGTGACGATCAGCGGCGTGCCCGGGTAGTCGACGGACAGCCGGACCAGCAGGTCGCCCAGCCCGGTCGGGTCGACCGGCCAGTCCATCGCCGTGACCGGCGTGTTCTGATCCGGGTAGACGATGCCTTCGCTGCCCGGGTAGTTGGGGTTGGCCGCCGCGCCGACCTGCGCCGCGACCACCGACGGCTGGTAGTAGTTGACGCCCAGCAGGTCGATCGGCGCCGCGATGGTGGCCAGGTCGCCGTCGTTGATCACCCCACTGGCACCGAACCGGTCGAACAGGGCCCGCATGTCGTCGGGATAGCCGCCCTTGAACACCGGGTCGAGGAAGATCCGGTTCTGGAGGCCGTCGATCAGCGTCGCTGCCGCCACGTCGTGCGGGTCGGCCGGGTCCTGCGGGGTCACCCGGGTCAGGTTGAGGGTCAGCGACACCTCCCGCGCCCCACCGGCCCGCAGCGCCGCGACCCCGGCGCCGTGTGCCAGCAGCAGGTGGTGTGCGGCCTCGAACGCGGCCCGCGGGTCGCGCCGCCCCGGCGCGTGTGCCCCGCTGGCATAGCCGAGGAACGCCGAGCACCACGGCTCGTTGAGCGTGCCCCAGGTCGGCACCCGGTCGCCGAGCCGGGCCACCGTGGCGGCGGCCAACTCGGCGAACGCGTAGGCGGTGTCCCGGTTGGTCCAGCCGCCCCGGTCTTCCAGCACCTGCGGCAGGTCCCAGTGGTAGAGCGTGGCCATCGGCTCGATGCCCCGCTCGAGCAGCGCGTCGACGAGCCGGTCGTAGAAGTCGAGCCCGCGCGGGTTGACCGGGCCGCCGCCGTCTGGCTTGATCCGCGGCCAGGCGACCGAGAACCGGTAGGTGCGCAGGCCCAGGTCGTCCATCAGGCCGACGTCGTCGGCGAACCGGTGGTAGTGGTCGCAGGCCACGTCGCCGGTGTGCCCGCCGAAGACCATTCCGGGTGTACGCGCGAACGTGTCCCAAATGGACGGTGACCGCCCGTCGGCCTGTGCGGCGCCCTCGATCTGGTAGGACGCGGTGGACGCGCCCCACCGGAACCCCTCCGGGAACCGCAGCAGATGGGCGTCGGTGGCTTCCTCGACGATGGTCATCCCTTGACGGCTCCTTGCATGATTCCTCCGATGATCTGTTTGCCGAGCACCACGAAGACGACGAGCAACGGCAGGATCGCGATCAGCGCGCCGGTCAGGGCCAGCGAATAGTCGGTGATCCGGCCGGCCGACAGCGTGGAGAGCACGACCTGCACGGTCGGATCCTCAGGTGTCAGCACGACCAGCGGCCAGAAGAAGTCGTTCCACGCGGTCAGGAAGGTCAGCATGCCGAGCACCGCGGCCGCCGGCCGCGCGGCCGGGAGCACCACGTGCCAGAAGAGCCGGATGGTCGAGCAGCCGTCGACCCGGCCGGCCTCCAGCAACTCGGTCGGCACCGCCTCGGACAGATACTGCGTCATGAAGAAGACGCCGAACCCGTTGACCATCGCCGGGACGATGACCGCGTAGATGGTGCCGGTCCACTGGATCTTCGCCATCAGCATGTAGAGCGGGATGATGCCGAGGGTGGTCGGCACCATCATCGTCGCGATGATGCTGAGCAGCAGGATGTTGCGGCCCCGGAAGCGCAGCTTCGCGAAGGCGAAGCCGGCCAGCGTGGAGAAGAGCACCACGCTCAGCGTGATGGAACCGGCGACCAGGAACGAGTTGATCAGGGCCTTCTCGAACGGGACCATCGTGAACGCCCGCTTGAGGTTGAACCAGAGGTTGCCGCCGAGCAGCACCGGCGGCGGCATCTTGCCGAGGGCGCTGTTGTCCTGGGAGGCGACGACCACCGACCAGTAGAGCGGGAAGAACGAGAAGAACGCGATCGCCGTCAGCACCAGGTAGGTGAACTTGCCGGGCCGGCGGCGGAACGCGCGGCGGATCCGGCGGCGGGCCGTCGGCGTCGGGCTCACATGCCGGGGCGGCGGGGCGAGGGTAGTGGCCATCAGCTCCTCCTAAGCCGGCTGGTAATCCCGAAGTTGATCGCCGCGACGATCACGATGATCAGGAACATCACCCACGAGCTCGCGGACGCGTAGCCGAAGTCGAAGCGGCCGAACGCGACCTCGTAGAGGTAGAGCGCGAGGGTCTGGAACTGCCGGTCGGAACCGCCGGTCAGGCCGTTGCCACCGAACAGCAACGGCTCGGCGAGCACCTGCATGCCGCCGATCGTCGAGATGATGACGGTGAAGATGATGGTCGGCCGGATCGCCGGCACGGTGATCTTCCGGAGCTGCTGGAAGCTGGTCGCGCCGTCGAGCGAGGCCGAGTCGTAGAGCTCCTTGGGCACCGCCTGCATCGCCGCCAGGTAGATCAGCGCGTTGTAGCCGGTCCACCGCCAGATGATCATCGTGGACACCGCGACGTGCGAGCTCCAGGTGTTGGCGGTCCAGTCGACCTTGTCGACGCCGAAGAGGCCGATCACCCAGTTGATGAGGCCGTAGTCACGGCCGAAGAGCTGGCTGAAGATGATGGCCACGGCGGCGACGCTGGTGATGTTGGGGATCAGCGCGCTCATCCGCCAGAACGTCTGCCCGCGCAGCCGCTGGTTGAGGATGTGCGCGAGCACGAGCGCCAGCAACAACTGCGGCACGGTGGAGAGGACCCAGATCGACACGGTGTTCCACAACGCGTTCCAGAACGCCGGGTCGTCGAAGAGCTTGGTGTAGTTGCCGAAGCCGATCCACGTGTGCTCCTCGGACAGCAGGCTCCAGTCGTGCAGGGAGACCCAGGCCGTGAAGATCAGTGGAAAGACGCCGAACCCCAGGAACAGCAGGAAGAACGGCGCGATGTACAGGTAGGGCGAGCCCTTGACGTCGAGGCGGTGCAGCAGGCCGCGGCGTGGCACCACCCGCTCCTCCGTCGCCAACTGGGTCATCCCCGTCACCTCCGGTTGCTTGGCGCGCCGTGGTCCCGGGCGCCGAAAGCGCACCGGGACCAGGCGGGCGGGGATCTCTTAGAGAAGTGCCTTGACGTCGGTCAGAACCTGTTGCCAGGACTGGTCGGGCGTCTGCTTGCCCTGCTCGATCCGGGTGAGGCCGTTGATGATCTGGGTGTTGATGTCGCCGGCCTTCGGGCCGAGGTACTGCGGCTTCATCGTCGTCACCGACTTGGAGAAGATCTCGCCGACCGGTGCGTTGTTGAAGTACGGGTTCTTGAAGTCCTTGATCGCCGGGTCGCCGTAGAGGGTCATCGTCGACGGGAAGTTGCCGTACTTCTGGAAGACCTTGACCTCCTGCTCCGGAGCGGTCAGCCACTTCGCCAGCTCGTACGCCTGCTTGGTGTGCTTGCCCTGCTTGGGAACGGTCAGCCAGGAGCCGCCCCAGTTGCCCCCGCCGCCGGGAACATCAGCGATGTCCCACTTGCCGGTGGCGTCCTTGGCCTGGGTCTGGATGTAGGCCATCATCCACGAGGGACAGGCCAGCGTGGCGAACGTGCCCTTGGCGAAGCCGGCGTTCCAGGCCGGCGTCCACGCCTCGGCGCGGGCCGACAGCCCCGAGGTCACGGCCTGCGCGGAGAGGTCGAACGCCTTCTTCACGTCGGGGTTGCTGTCGACCACGACGTTGTCGCCGTCGTAGAGACCGACGGGGGCCTGGCCGAGGATCGACCGGTACATGACCGTCGGGCCGTCGAAGAAGTGCGCGCCCGGCACCTTGGCCGCCTCGAACTTCTTGCCGGTCTCGATGTATTGCTCCCAGGTCGGCCAGAGCTTGGAGACCTCGGCGCGGTCGGTGGGCAGCCCGGCCTTCTTGAACAGGTCGCTCCGGTAGCACATGGCCATGCCGCCCGCGTCGGTGCCGAGGCCGATGACCTTGCCGTCCTTCGACGTGCCGACCTTCCACTTCCACTCGGGCCACTGCGCCTTGATGTCGTTGGCCCCGAACTCGGAGAGGTCGACGAACTTCGAGGGCTGCGCCGTGAACTGGCCGATCCAGCCCTCTTCCAGCGCCTCGATGTCGGCGGCGCCGGTGTTGGTCGCGAGGTGGGCGGCGAGGTTCTTGTGGTGGTCCTCGGTCTTGGTGATCCGCTCGGTGATCTTCACATTGGGGTGCAGCTGCATGTACTCGGCGTAGAGCTCTTTGTATCCGAACTCGCCGAACGTGGCGACCGTAAGGGCGACCGGACCGTCGTCGGCAGCTTGGCTGTCGCCGTCGTCGCTCCCGCATGCCGCCGTCGCGAGCAGTGCGGCGGCAACAATCGGGACGACCGCGGTGAACCTGCGGCGCATGGACTCCTCCAGGCGATCGGTTATCTGGGCAGGATTCGGAGAGCGCTCTCCAGAGCAGGTGTGGCGGCCGGCGGGTGGTGCTTTACGGATCTTGGTCTGGGAGGTGCTGCGGTGGTGGGGGTGCCTTGCGCCGGATGAGAGAGAGCGCTCTCACTTGGTTCCCGACCATCGAGGAACGTGAGCGCCATGTCAATAACCCGTTGCGGTTTCGTTACATGCCGCAAGACCTGGCTCGGAGAGCGCTTCCCACACTTTCTCCCCACCGCGACGCCACGTCAAGCGATCGAGACTCACGAATCAGGCCAGTCGGCGGGCCGGTTTGCCGCGTTGAGCCATCGACAGCCATCAGCCATTGACAGGGCTGAAGCGACCCGTCAGAGTGGCGCGGAAGAGAGCGCTCTCTTTACGTCCCGTCCCACGTAAAGGAGACCCACATGAGTCGGGTCATGCCCGGCCGACGATGGCGCCTGGCCGCGCTCGGCGCCGCTGTGCTCGCACTTTTCGCCAGCTTCCTGGTGGTCACCGCGGTGACCGCCGCGGCGGCGGATCCGCTGATCTCGCAAGGACACCCCGCCACCGCCTCGTCAACCGAGAATGCCGGCACGCCGGCCTCCGCCGCCTTCGACGGCAACGCCGCGACCCGCTGGTCCAGCGCCTTCAGCGTGCCGCAGTGGGTGCAGGTCGACCTCGGTGACACGGCCACGGTCAGCCGCGTCGTGCTCAACTGGGAGGCCGCGTACGCGACCGCCTTCACCGTCCAGACCTCGGCCAACGGCACGACCTGGACGACCATCTCGACCACCACCAACGGCACCGGCGGGATCCAGGACCTGACGGTCAGCGGCAGTGGTCGCTACGTGCGGGTCAACGCAACCGCCAAGGCCACGGGGTACGGCGTCTCGCTCTGGGAGTTCCAGGTCTACGGTGCCATCGCCGGCTCCGGAGGCTGTGGCACCGCCAACGCCGCGTTGGGCCGTCCCGCCACCGCGTCGTCGATCCAGAGCGCCACGTTCCCGGCCGGCTCCGCCGTCGACGGCAACACCGGCACCCGCTGGTCGAGCGCCGCCGCCGACCCGCAATGGCTCCAGGTCGACCTGGGCAGCACCCAGACGATCTGCGGCGTCACGCTCCAGTGGGAAGCCGCCTACGGGCGGGCGTTCCAGGTGCAGACCTCGACCGACGCGACCACCTGGGTGTCGATCTACTCGACCACGACGGGTACCGG
Source organism: Asanoa ferruginea (assembly GCF_003387075.1). Classification (NCBI taxonomy): domain Bacteria; kingdom Bacillati; phylum Actinomycetota; class Actinomycetes; order Micromonosporales; family Micromonosporaceae; genus Asanoa; species Asanoa ferruginea. The sequence continues at coordinate 4,701,363 of NZ_QUMQ01000001.1, read as the reverse complement.
CGGCACCCAGGTGCTGACCGTCAACGGATCGGGTCGCTACGTGCGGGTGTACGGCACCGCGCGGGGCACCGCTTTCGGCTACTCGCTCTGGGAGTTCCAGGTTCGTACCGGTAGCGGACCGACGATTCCGCCGCCCACGACACCACCGCCCACGACACCGCCGCCGACCGATCCCCCGCCCACTGGCACCGTGCGGCTGCTGTCCTACAACAAGCCGGCGGTCGCGAGCACCAGCCAGAACGACGGCGCCTGCTTCGAGTGCACCCCGGCCCGCGCCTTCGACAACGACCCGGCCAGCCGTTGGGCGACCAGCGCCACCACCGGCTGGGTCGACCCCGGCTGGATCTACGTCGACCTCGGCGCCACTGCCGGCATCACCCAGGTGGTGCTCCAGTGGGACCCGGCGTTCGCCCGGGCCTACCAGATCCAGGTGTCACCGGACGCCGCCACCTGGACGACCATCTACTCCACCACGACCGGCGCCGGCTTCAAGGAAACGCTCAACGTCACCGGCACCGGCCGCTACGTGCGCATGTTCGGCACCGCGCGGTCCAGCACCTACGGCTACTCGCTCTGGGAGTTCAAGGTGTATGGCACCGGCGGCAACCCGACCACGCCGCCCGCGATGCCGGCGGACCCGGTGTTCCCCGCCAACCGTCTGGTGTGGAGTGACGAGTTCAACGGAGCGGCGGGCAGCAAGCCCGACCCGACGAAGTGGACGATCGACACCGGCACGGGGCAGAACAACGAGCTCCAGTACTACACCAACAACAACAACGCCAACATGGACGGCGCCGGGTCGCTGGTCATCGAGGCGCGCCGCGAGGCCGCCGGCGGCCGGCAATACACCTCGCACCGGATGAACACCGGCAACAAGTTCTCCGTTCAATACGGTCGGATCGAGGCCCGGATCAAGGTGCCGAAGGGCAACGGCTTCTGGCCGGCGTTCTGGATGATGGGCGCCGACTTCCTGACCGGTCGCCCGTGGCCCTACAACGGTGAGATCGACATCATGGAGGTCCTCGGCCGCAACACGACGGAGGGCTACTCGACCCTGCACGCACCCGCCTACAACGGCGGTGCCGGCTACGGACAGAAATACACCGCACCCGGCGGCGTCGACCTGGCCAACGACTACCACGTCTGGGCCGTCGAGTGGGACAGCCAACGGATGACCTTCAAGCTCGACGGCACCACGGTCTTCGTGGCCAACAAGGCGACCGTCGAGGCGACCCGCGGTCCCTGGGTCTACGACCACCCGTTCTACGTGATCCTCAACCTCGCGGTCGGCGGCGACTTCCCCGGTCCCGTCGACGCCACGACCCCGTTCCCGTCCCGGATGCTCGTCGACTACGTCCGGGTCTACCAGAACTAAGGCCCACCACGGCGGGGTGGCCGGTGAGCGCCCGACCGGCCACCCCGTCGCCGCACCCTTCGCACCGCGAAAGGAGTCCCCATGCACAGGCCCGGTACCTTCGCCGTCCCGCGAGGACCGATGCGCCTCCTCACCTACGCCGCCGCGCTTGTTCTCCTGCTCGGCGCCTTCCTGGTGACCGTCACCCGCACCGCGGCCGCCGCCGACCCACTGATCTCACAGGGTCGAGCGGCGAGTGCCTCCTCCACGGAAAACGGCGGGTCCCCCGCCAGCAATGCTGTCGACGGCAACAACGGCACCCGCTGGTCGAGCGCGTTCAGCGACCCGCAGTGGTTGCAGGTCGACCTCGGCGCCAGTGCCACCGTCAGCCGGGTGGTGCTGCGGTGGGAGGCCGCCTACGCCACCGCGTACACCCTCGCTGTCTCCGCCAACGGAAGTTCCTGGACGACCATCTACTCCACCACCACGGCGACCGGCGGCAACCAGGACCTCACGGTCTCCGGGACCGGCCGTTACGTGCGGATCAACACCACCCGGCGGGCAACCGGCTACGGCGTCTCGCTCTGGGAGTTCCAGGTCTACGGCGTCGGTGGGGCAGCGCCGCCCACGACGCCACCACCGACCGGCCCGATCGTGCGGGTCTCCGAGTTCCTCGCGGACTGCCCGTTCTCGCACCGCCTGCCGGACGACCCGATCGTCTTCCCGAGCCTGCCGGGCGCCTCGCACATGCACAGCTTCTTCGGTGCCCGCAGCACCAACGCCTACACCAACATCTCCGAACTGCTGGCCGGCACCAGCAACTGCAACCCGGCCATCGACCTGTCCTCCTACTGGGTGCCCACCCTCTACTACGACGACCAGCCGGTCGAACCGACCACCGGGGTGTTCTACTACCTCGGTGAGGGTGTGCGCGCCGACGTGACGGCCCGGATCCAGCCGCTCCCGCTGGGGCTGCGGATCGTGGCCGGCAACGCGAAGGCGACGGCGCCCGACGCGACCACCATCTCCCGGTGGTCCTGCCTGCACCACAACGAGGCCGGCGCGGGCAAGGACTTCATCACCTGCCCGGCCGGCAGCATGCTGGAGTCCTATCTGGACTTCCCGCAGTGCTGGAACGGCCGCGACCTCGACTCGGCTGACCACAAGAGCCACATGGCCTACCCCGTCAACGGCGACTGCCCGGCCACCCACCCGGTGCCGGTGCCGAAGCTGCGGCAGGTGTTGCGCTACCCGGTCAACGGCGACCCCGCCCGGATCCGGCTCTCCTCCGGTCGCGGTTTCACCATGCACGGCGACTTCTTCAACGCCTGGCCCGTGGCGGAGATGGAGCGCCGCGTGCGGGACTGCATCCGGCCCATCATCAAGTGCGGCGTCAACGGCACCCCGTGACCCGAACCTCATCCGAGTTGGAGCTTTGCGTGCGCGACCAGATCCGACCGGTCACGTGACCAGAACTCATCACCCCCGCCGGCCCGGCTCCGGGCCGGCGGGGTCCGGCAATGGCGGCCGGATAACCGGAAGTTCCAGTGGAACTTCCGGTGCTATAACTGGTCGCGTGACGACCCGTGCAGCGGAACCACCGCGACCGCCCACCCTGGACGAGGTCGCTGTCGCCGCCGGGGTTTCCCGGGCGACCGTTTCCCGCGTCATCAACGACGTGCCGACCGTCGATCCGCGGATGCGCGCGGCGGTCGAACGCGCCATCGAAGAGGTCGGCTACGTGCCCAACCTCGCGGCCCGGTCGCTGGTCACCCGGCGGACCGACTCGGTCGCCCTGGTGATCAGCGAGCCGCCGGACCACCGCGAATACGCCGCGACCTTCCTCAACCGGGTCTTCACCGATCCCTACTTCGGCCGGCTGACCGCCGGCGCGCAGGAGGTGCTCCGGCCCGAGGGCATCCACCTGGTGATCATCCCGGCCGACCCGCCGGCGCACGAACAGGTGCTGCGCTACCTGCGCCAGGGGCACGTCGACGGCGTCCTGTTGATCTCCAGCCACGCCGCCGACCCGTTCCCCGGCCAGCTCGCCGACATGGGCGTGGCCACCGTGCTCTCCGCCCGGCCCGGCCGGCCGGTGCCGCTCAGCTATGTCGACGTCGACCAGCCGGCCGGCGTCCGGCTCGCGGCCGACCACCTGGTGGCCCGCGGCCGGCGGCGGCTCGGCACGATCGCCGGCCCGCAGGACATGCCGGCCGGGCAGGACCGGCTCTCCGCGTTCCGCGACGCGCTGGCCCGGCACGGGCTGCCCAGCCCGCCGGTGGCCGAGGGCGACTTCACCCGGGCCAGCGGCGAGGCGGCCGCACGCGCACTGCTCGACGGGCACCCCGACCTCGACGGCCTGTTCGTCGCCAACGACCTGATGGCCGAGGGCGCCGTCCGGGTGTTGCAGGAGGCCGGCCGGCGGGTGCCGACCGACATCTCGGTGGTCGGTTTCGACGACAGCAGCGCCGCGCTCGAGGCACATCCCCAGCTCACGACCATTCACCAGCCGGTCGAGGAGATGGCCGGCGAGATGGCCCGGCTGCTGCTGGCCGGGCTGCGCGAGCCGGGTCGCTCGCCGCGCACTGTCATCTTCAGTCCCACGCTGGTAGTCCGCGACTCCTCCTGACAGACCCGTGCCAGCGCCGTGTGCGAGCGCTGCCAGTGGCCCCCGGCATCTTGGTCACGTGAAAGACGACCAAGGGGGAACGCGATGAGCGTGGCTTTCCAGGCCGAGGGCCTGGTCAAGCGCTTCGGTAAGACCACCGCCCTGGACGGCATCGACCTGTCCGCCGAGCAGGGCACGGTGCTGGGGGTGCTCGGGCCGAACGGTGCCGGCAAGACGACCGCCGTGCGGATTCTCGCGACGCTGCTCCGGCCCGACGCGGGCCGGGCCACCGTCGGCGGCCACGACGTGGTCAAGGCCGCCGCCGCGGTGCGCCGGCTGATCGGGCTGACCGGGCAGTACGCGTCGGTCGACGAGGACCTGACCGGCACCCAGAACCTGGTGCTGATCGGCGAGTTGCTCGACCTGCGCCGGCGCGACGCCAAGCTGCGGGCGGCCGAACTGCTCGAGTGGTTCGACCTGACCGGCGCGGCCAACCGGCCGGCGAAGACCTACTCCGGCGGCATGCGGCGGCGGCTCGACCTGGCCGCGAGCCTGGTCGGCCGGCCCGCGGTGATCTACCTGGACGAGCCGACCACCGGCCTCGACCCGGCCAAGCGGGAAGACATGTGGGGCGTGGTCCGGTCACTGGTCAACGACGGCTCCACGGTGCTGCTCACCACGCAGTATCTCGACGAGGCCGACGCGCTCGCCGACGACATCTCGGTGATCGACCACGGCAAGGTGATCGCACACGGAACACCGGCGCAGCTCAAGCAGATCGCCGGCGGCCAGACGATCCTGGTCCGGCCGATCGACCCGGCCCGGTTGGGCGAGGTCGCGACCATCCTGTCGGCGATCTCCGACCGCGAGCCGGAGTCGCCGGGCCGCGGCGTGCTGACCGTGCCGGTCGACGACGACCAGGCGTTCGCGTCGGTGGTCCGGCGGATCGACGAGGCCGGGATCGGCGTGATGGAACTGTCGCTGCGGCTGCCCAGCCTCGACGAGGTGTTCTTCACGCTGACCGGCAGGAAGGCCACGGCCGATGACGACGAGAAGGTAGGTGCGGCGGCATGACCACGACGATCGAGCGCGACCACGGGGCGGGCCCGACCACGAACGGTCCGACCGGCGCCACCTTGACGGGTCAGCCGGCCACGCGTCCCTTCCGGCTGGCCCGGCACAGCTTCGCGCTGGCCCGGCGGAGCCTGATCAAGACAATCCGTACGCCGGAACAGCTCCTCGACGTCACCCTCCAGCCGGTGATGTTCGTGGTGATCTTCGTGTATCTGCTGGGCGGTGCGATCCAGGGCTCGCAGGTCGGCTACCTGACCTTCCTGCTCCCGGCGATCATGGTGCAGTCGGTGATGTTCGCATCGGTGGCGACCGGCTTCTCGCTCAACACCGACGTGAAGAAGGGCGTCTTCGACCGGTTCCGCAGCCTGCCGATCGCCCGGTCCGCGCCACTGATCGGCTCGGTGGTCGGCGACATGGTCCGCTTCGTGGTCTCGATCGTGGTGCTGCTCGGCTTCGGCTACGCGATCGGCTACCGGATCGGCACCGATCCGCTGCACGCGCTGGCGGCCTGCCTGCTGGTGATCTTCTTCGCCTCGTCGATCACCTGGATCTTCGTGATCCTCGGCGTGGTCATGCGGGAGCCGGGCGCGGTGCAGGGCACGGCGTTCCTGCTGCTCTTCCCCCTCACCTTCGGCACCAACATGATGGTGCCGACCGACACGCTGCCCGGCTGGCTACAGGCCTGGGTGCACGTCAATCCGGTCGCGTCGGTGATGGACGCGGCGCGGGCGCTGCTCAACGGCGGCCCGGTCGGCGACTCGGTCACCAAGTCGCTGCTCTGGTCAGTGGGGATCATCGTGGTGTTCGCACCGCTGGCGGTTAGGTTTTATCGCCGCCGGGTGTGAGGTCGGGGTCGTGAGCCGGGTCGATGAGCGCGAGCGCGTCGGCCCGGCTCAGTGCGCGGCCCCGGCCGTAGGCGGCGTCATAGGCGGCGTCGCCCAACCGGGCACGGAGCTTCGCGCTCAACGACACCGCGTCGCCATTGGACAGGTCGGAGCTGCCGCGCAGCGAGTCGGAGGCGCCGAGCGCCTCGGCCGCCCGCTCGGGCTGGTCGAGCGCCGCCAGCAGCGAAACGGTGGCGACCGCGATCAGCGCGATGACCGGCATGTCTTTGCCGAGCATCGCACCTTTGATGCCCTCGGTGACCAGCGCCTTGGCGTCGTCGATGCGGCCCTCGGCAATGGCGACGTGCGCCTCGAAGCCGTTCAGCATGCCGCGGAACTGGGGTGCGATCAGCGGCGAGAGCTTCTGCATCTCGTCGGCCTCGCGGTAGCGGGCGCGGGCGCTGGCCAGCTTGCCCTCACGCCGGTCGTATTCGCCGAGCATCATCACCACGAACGCCGCCGTGCGGTTGGCCATGCCGTCCCTCGTCGACTCGGCCAGGAACCGCTCGAGATCGGCCCGCGCCCAGGCGACGTCGCCGGCCTGGGCCCGCAGGTTGGCCGTCCAGACCCGCTGGTAGCCGATGTCTTCGCGGGCGTTGAGCTCGGCGGCCAGCCGCGAGGCCTCTTCCAGCGCGGCGGTGGCCCCGGCCAGGTCGCCTCGCTTGGCCAGCGCGTCGGAGAGCGAGCCCAGCGTCATGCCGAGGCTCCACCGCTCGCCCAGCTCGCGCTGGATCTCGGCCGCCTCGCTCAGATCGGCGAGCATGCCGTCGGCGTCGCCGTCGTTTTCCTTGATGCTGCCGCTCAGCGAGAGCAGCATGCCGCGGGTGAACGGGTCGGCGTCTTTCAGCCCCTCGGCGATCGCCGCCAGCCCGTGCTCCGTGTCGTCGGTGAACAGCGTCATGATCGGCTCGATCACCGGCAGGAACGGATGCGACTTCGGCGGCGCCACCCGCACCAGCGCCTTCAGGTCGTCGACCGCGGCGTCGCCCGGCCAGGTCCCGGTGAAGACCGAGTTGAGCAGGAACAGCGCGGTCACCACGGCACGGTGCGCGGCCGGCGCCGGGCCGCGGGCGGCGAGCGCCCGGCCGAGCAGCGCGACCGCCTGCTCGTGGTCGCCGCGGATGGTGAACGGCATGGTCAGCGCCGCCGCCAGCCGGACCGCGGTGGACGCGTCGTCGGTCTCGGCCGCGTAGTGCAGCGCGCCGATCATGTTGGCCCGGTCGGCGTCGAACGCGTCGAGCCACCGCAACTGGTCGCGGGTGCGCAACTGCGGCTCCATCAGCTCGGCCCGCGCCAGGAAATAGGCCGCGTGCGCCGACCGCAACCGGGGCGCGTCGCCGCGGGCGACCAACTGCTCCAGCCCGTATTCGCGGATCGTCTCGAGCATCCGGTAGCGCCCGTCGCCGACCAGTTGCAGCAACGACTTGTCGACCAGCGCGGCGAGCAGGTCGGCGACCGCGTCGACGGTCGCGTCGGGTGCGGCAACTCCGGCAGCGCTCTCCGCGGTGATCGTCGACGGGAACACCGCCAGCCGCTCGGCGAGCCGGCGCTCCTCGCTGGTGAGCAGCTCCCAGCTCCAGGCGACCACGGCGCGCAAGGTGCGGTGTCGCTCCAGCGCGGTGCGGCTGCCGCCGGTCAACAGCCGGAAACGGTCGTCGAGCCGGGCCGCGACCTGGGCCGTCGAGAGGCTGCGCAGCCGGGCCGCGGCCAGCTCGATGGCCAGCGGCAGCCCGTCGAGCCGGCGGCAGATCTCCACCACGTCGGCGACGTTGTCGGCGGTCACCGCGAACCCCGGCCGGACGGCCTCGGCCCGGTCGCGGAAGAGCTGGATCGACGGGTAGCCCCGGACGGCATCGAGGTCGGCCGTCGAGGACTCGGGCAGCCCCAACGGCGGGAGTGGGCACAGCGCCTCGCCGGTGATGCCGAGCGGCTCGCGCGAGGTGGCCAGGATGCGCAGCCGCGGGCAGCGGGCCAGCAGCTCGTCGGCGAGCCGGGCGGCGGCGTCGACGACGTGCTCGCAGTTGTCGAGCACGACCAGCGCGTCGATCGGGGCGAGCGCCTCGACCAGCCGGGTCAGCGCGTCGCGGTTGGCCTGCCGCCGCCCCGGATCGCTGAAGGCGGCGGCCCGACCGTCGATCGCGACCAGGGCGGCCTGCACCACGTCGGCCGGATCGGTGACCGGCGCCAGCTCGACCATCCAGGCGGCGTCGAGGCCGTGCTCGGCCCGCACGGCGGCGGCGACGGTGGCCAGCCGGGTCTTGCCAGCGCCGCCCGGCCCGACAAGCGTCACCAGCCGGCCGTCGGCGAGGAGCCGGTCGACCCGCTCCAGCTCGGCACCGCGCCCGACGAAGCTGGTGAGCGCCGCCCGCAGGTTGCCCCGCGAGTGGAGTGCGCGGGCGGCCGGCGGCTCGTCGGCGCCGCGCAGCACGGCTAGGTGGGCCTCGCGCAGCTCGGGCGACGGATCGGCACCCAGCTCGTCAGCGAGCCGCTGGCGGAAGTCGGCGTAGGCGGCGAGCGCCTCGGCGGGCCGCCCGGCCGCGGCAAGGGCCCGCAGCCGCAGGGCCCAGACCCGCTCGCGGAGCGGATGGGCGGCGGCCAGCTCGTCGAGCTCGGCGACCAGATGTGCCGGCCCGGCAAGCCGCAACTCGGCGTCGATGCGGTCTTCGAGCGCCGCCAGCCGCAGCTCGTCGAGGCGGGCCACCGGTGCCAGGGCGAACGGGGCATCGGCGACATCGGCGAGGGCCGGCCCACGCCACAGCGCGAGCCCGTCACGGAGCAGCCGGACCGCCTTGTCGGGATCGCCGCCGCGCAGGGCATCGCGCCCGTCGCGGGCCAGGGCGGTGAAGCGTTGCGCGTCGACCGCGTCGCCCGGCAGGTCGAGCCGGTAGCCGCCCGGCGACAACAACACCGGAATCCCCGGCACCGTGCGGCGCAGCCGCGACACCAATGACTGAAGCGCGTTGGGCAGGTCGGCCGGCTGGGCGTCACCCCAGAGCGCGTCGGCCAGCGTCTCGGTGCCCACGGCCCGGCCTGCGTCGAGGGCGAGCCGGGTCAGCAGCGCACGCAGCCGGGCGCCGCCCACCTCGACGGGCCGCCCGTCGACGAGGACCTCCAGCGGCCCGAGAATGCCTACCTGCACGCTTCTACTCTCCCCCATGCGTGCGACAAGGTTGTTACCCGCGCAGTTTGGTCGCTTCCTGGGCGAGCCGCTCGATCCGCTCCCAGTCGTGCGCGCGGACCGCGTCTGCCGGGGTCAGCCAGGAACCGCCGACGCAGCCGACGTTGGGCAGGGCCAGCCAGTCGGCGGCGGTGCCGGCGGAGATCCCGCCGGTCGGGCAGAACGCCAGCCCCGGCAACGGACCCGCCACCGACGACAGATAGGCACGCCCGCCGCTCGCCTCGGCCGGGAAGAACTTGAGCGTGTCGAGCCCGCGCTCGAGCAGCGCCAGCATCTCGCTCACTGTGCCGGCGCCGGGCAGGAACGGCAGCCCCGACGCGAGTGCCGCGTCGACCAGCGTGGCAGTGGCTCCCGGGCTGACCAGGAACGTGGCACCGGCCTCGCGGGCGGCGTCGACCTGCTCCGGCGTGACGACCGTGCCGGCGCCGACCCGCATCGCCGGCACCGCCTTGGCCACCGCCGCCAGGGCGGCGAGGGCGTCCGGGGTGCGCAGGGTGATCTCCATGATGCCGACTCCGCCACGCAAGAGCGCTTCCGCCAGGGGTACGGCGTCCGCCGCGTCGTCCACCACCACGACCGGCACGACCGGGCTGACCGCGAGCAGGTCCCGGGCGATCGACGTCATAGCTGCTCCTCGGGCGTTGAAGGGTGCAAGGTTCCCTCGCATACTGTCACTCGCCATGGACATCATCGCGATCGGTGAACCGCTGCTGGAGTTCAGCACCGTCGGTCAGGAGACGCTCGACAACCCCGGCCAGTTCTCCACCGGCTTCGGCGGCGACACCTCCAACTTCCTCGTGGCGGCGGCGCGCTCGGGCGCCCGCACCGGCTACCTGACCCGGATCGGCGCCGACCCGTTCGGCGAGGCGTTCCTGCGCCTGTGGCAGGCGGAAGGCATCGACACCCGGCACGTGGTCCGGGCCGAGGGCGAGCGCACCGGCGTCTATTTCATTTCCCGCCACCCCGCGAGCAGCGTCTTCACCTACTACCGCGCCGACTCGGCGGCCAGCCGCCTGGCACCCGCGGATGTCCCGGAAGCTTCGGTCGCCGCCGCCCGCGCCCTGCATGTGTCCGGAATCACCCAGGCGATCAGCCTTTCGGCCTGCGACGCCGCTTTCCACGCGATGACGATCGCCCGAGCGGCCGGCACGCTGGTCAGCTACGACCCCAACTACCGGCCCCAACTGTGGCCGCTGGACCGGGCCCGCGCGGTGGTCACCCGCAGCATCGAACTCGCCGACGTGGCTTTCCCCAACATCGAGGAAGGCCGCCTACTGACCGGCGCACAGGACCCCCGCGCCGTGGTCGACTGGTTCGCCGCCCGAGGCCCCCGCACGGTCGTCCTCAAAATGGGCGCCGACGGCGCGCTGCTCTGGCACGAGGGCACCCTGACCGAGATCAAGCCCCACCCGGTGGTCCCGATCGACAGCACCGGCGCCGGCGACGCCTTCGACGGCGCCTTCATGGCCCACCTGGTCTCCGGCGCCACCCCGGCGGAGGCGGCCCACTACGCCGCCGTGGCCGGCGCGTTGACCACCCAGGGCCACGGCGCGGTAGGCCCGGTCCCGACCCGAGCGACCATCCTCGCCGCCGGCTGATGTCGTACCCGCCGGGCACCATCCCGGCATGGACGGTTACGGATACACCCTGGCCGCGGCGATCGCCCCGATGCTCCGTGCCGAGCGCGAAAAGGCGGCCCTGACCCAGACCCAACTCGCCCGCCGCGCCGCCACCACCCAGCAACACGTCTCCCTTCTGGAGGCCGGCCGCCTGGCACCGACCACCGCGGTGCTGGACCGGCTCTTCGACGCCCTCGACCTCCAGCTGAGCGTCACCGTCGAGCCCCGCGACGCCGACCTCGACGCTGGGATCGACAGTGCGGCCGTCGACGACCTGGCCTGCGACCTGCGCATCGCACACCGGATGACGAAGCGGTTCGAGACCGAAGTCCCGTTCGTGATCGACGGCCAACTAGCGGCGGCGGCGCTGGGCGTGCCCATCAAGGTCCGCCGCACCGACCTGGCGTTCGCCGAGTCCGACGGAGAGCAGGTCGCCCACTGGCTGCGCGAGTTACCCAACGTCCGTCGCTGGTGCGACACCTGGCACGACTTCGCGCCTATCGACCGCGACCCGCGCAAGCCAGGCCCGCCGCACTACTGGACCCCGTGGGGCGAGCTTTACGTTCGCCTCCTGCCGACCTTGCCGCCCCCGATCCACGTCGTGGTGGAGGACGAGCGATACCCGATCCGCCCGCTGGCCGACGTCGAGGCCGACTATCCCCAGATCGCCCGCATCATCCGCCGCGCCCGCGAACGGGCCGCTTCCCGCGCGCCCTGATTCGCCGGGCGTGTCGCGGCCGAGGGAGGGTGTCTTCTCGCGGCGTACACGTTCTTTTACGTGCGTACATGAAAGAACATGTACGCCGCGAGAACACCTCCTCCCTCCCGCTCGACACGCCCGGGGCCGCGACACGCCAGCCCACTGTGGAGGTCGAAAGCGGTCCGGGTGCGCCGACGGGTCTGTCACGGTGAGGGGTGAGGTTGGGAGGTCGTTATGCGGATTCCCACGCATCGGTTGCCGCCGCCTACGCCGTGGGGCAATGCCTCCGGTCGGGCTGCCCGGCCGGCCGGTGGGCGGCTGGTGCATCGGACCGATGTCGGCGCCGAGGTGCGGTGGGGGGCCGGGTTCGGGACGGTCGCGTCCGTGGCTCGGCTCGCCGGTGAGCAGGAACTGCTGCGGCATCTCGCGCTGACCGTCACGCTCGACGGGCCCGAAGTCGTGCTCGTGATCCTGGTCAAGGAGCCGGGTGACACCGCGGGCCGGGACCGGTTGGCGGGGCTGCTGGGCGAGTTGCAGGAGCGGCCGAAATAGGAACTTACCTCGCGATTCGGAAAGTCGTGCCACCATGAGGGAGCGCAATACGTCCGAGTATCGGGGGGACACGATGACGCGGGATACGTCGAGCAGGCAGCTCTGGGCGGCGAGCGGTTCGATCTTCGCCGCGGTCGTGCTGATCATGATGGGTCTCTGGCAGCTCGTGATGGGGATCGTCGCGGTGGTCCGGGGATCGTTCTTCGTGGTGACGCAGAACTACCTCTACTCGTTCAGCACCACCGGCTGGGGCATCCTGCACATTGTCCTGGGCGCGCTGGCCGCGCTCGCCGGTCTCGCGCTGTTCACCGGCGCGACCTGGGCCCGGGCGGTCGGCATCTTCTTCGCGGTGCTGTCCGCGACGGCCAACTTCTTCTTCATTCCCTACTACCCGTTCTGGTCGCTGCTGGAGATCGCGATGGCGGTCTTCGTGATCTGGGCGCTGGCCGTCTGGCGGCCGGAGCGCAGCGAAATGCGATCGGCGCCCGACGACACCGGCGAGCTGCGCGGCACGGCGCACATGCGCTGACCGCAACTGACCACTGTGGAGGCCCCGGCGCGAGCCGGGGCCTTCTCGGCGATTCCGGCGATACAGCCGCTTTCAGCTGGCTACCGTCGAGCTGTGACCAGCAACCCGGACAGCGCCGAGGCCGCCGCCGCGATTTCCGGTGCGGGCGGGCTGGTGGCCGCCGGCGGGCGCAACGCTCTGGCCACGAGCGGTTGGGTGAACCAGGGTGCGCCGCACTCGCCGTTCCCGCCCATCGAGGACTACGCCTTCCTGTCCAACTGCCACACGGGCGCGCTGGTCGCTCCGGACGGCTCGGTCGACTGGCTGTGTGTGCCCCGGTTCGACTCGCCGAGCATCTTCGGCGCCGTGCTCGACCGCGAGGCGGGCATGTTCCGGCTGGGGCCTTACGGGATCAACCACTCGACGGCCCGCGACTACGAGCCGGGCACCAACGTGCTGCTGACCACCTGGCGGACGCAGACCGGCTGGGTGCTGGTGCGCGACGCCCTCAGCATCGGGCCCGCCACCGGGCCCGACATCGTCACCCCGCACAGCCGGCCGCCCTACGACGACGACGCGGATCACCTGTTCGTGCGTACCGTCGAATGTCTTGATGGGCACGTCGATGTCGAGTTGATCTGTGAGCCGGCTTTCGACTACGGACGCACGCCGGCCACCTGGTCCTTCGTGGACGATGACCGGCACATGGCCGACGGTTCGGGTGCGGGCATGACGGTGCGGCTGCGCTCCGACATGGCGATGGGCATCGAGGGCAACCGGATCCGCGGGCGGCGGCGGCTCAAGACCGGCGAGCGGGTCTACTGCGTGCTCTCCTGGGCCGATCAACTGGCCACTCCGGGCACCTACGCCGACGCGCAGGCGTGCATCGACAACACGACGTCCTACTGGCGCAACTGGTTGGCCGGCGCCCGGATCCCCGACCACCGCTGGCGTGACGCGCTACAGCGCTCAGCGATCACCGTCAAAGGGCTGACCTACATGCCGACCGGCGCGACGGTCGCGGCGCTGACCACCTCGCTGCCGGAGACGCCGCACGGCGAGCGCAACTGGGACTACCGCTACACCTGGATGCGGGACAGCTCGTTCACCATGCAGGCGCTGCACTATCTCAACCTGGACTGGGAAGCCGACGAGTTCATGCAGTTCGTCGCCGACATCGAACCCAACCACGACGGCACCTTGCAGATCATGTATGGCATCGACGGGCGTCGCGACCTGACCGAGAAGACCCGCGACGACCTTTCCGGGTATCGCGGCGCGCGGCCGGTGCGGGTCGGCAACAGCGCGTTCGACCAGCGGCAGAACGACGTGTTCGGCGCCGTGCTCGACTCGGTGCTGCTGCACACCCGGCGCAGCCAGCGGATGCCCCGCCGGCTCTGGCCGATCGTGACCAGCCAGGCCGACTCCGCCGCCAAGGTGTGGCGCAACCCCGACCAGGGGATCTGGGAGGCGCGTGGCGACCCGCAGCACTATGTGTCGTCGAAGCTGATGTGCTGGATCGCGATGGACCGCGCGTCGCGACTCGCCGAGATCCGCGGGCACCCTGACGCGAAGAAGCGCTGGGCCGACACGGCCAAAGAGATCCACGAAGACATCCTGGCGCACGGGGTACGCGACGACGGCGTGCTGCGCCAGCACTACGACACCGACTCCCTCGACGCGTCGACGCTGCTGGCGGTCCTCTACAACTTCCTGCCGCCGAGCGACGAGCGGATGCGCAACACGGTCGAGGCGATAGCGAAGCACCTCACCGAAGACGGGTTCGTGCTGCGCTACCGGACCAACGAGACCGACGACGGCCTGTCCGGCAAGGAGGGTTCGTTCCTGATCTGCTCGTTCTGGCTGGTGTCGGCGCTGACCGCGACCGGTGAGGTGGCACGCGGCATCGAGCTGATGGAGCGCCTGCTGAAGGTCGGCTCGTCGATGAACCTCTACGCCGAGGAGTTCGACACCAAGACCGGGCGACACCTGGGCAACTTCCCACAGGCGTTTTCGCACCTGGCGCTGATCCAGGCGGCGTCCCGGATCATCCTCGCCGAACGGTTGGCCGAGGTCTCCTGAACTGCGATCATGGCGGGATGGCCGAGCTGGTTCTGCTGGACACCGATATCGGCAACGACATCGACGACGCGGTCTGCCTGGCCTACCTGCTCGCCCAACCCGAGTGCGAGCTGCTCGGCATCACGACCGTGACCGCCGCGCCGGTCGACCGGGCCTCGCTGGCCAGCGTGCTGTGCCGGGTCGCCGGCCGGACCGTGCCGATCTTCCCGGGCGCCGGGGTGCCGCTGGTCGGCCCGCCCGTGCAGAAGCCGCCGCCGCAGGCCGCCGCGCTCGCGCGCTGGCCGCACGACGAGATCTTCCCGGTCGGCGAGGCGGTCGAGTTCATGCGGCAGACGATCCGCGCCCACCCGGGCGAGGTCACGCTGCTGACGATCGGCCCGCTCACCAACGTGGCGCTGCTCTTCGCCGTCGACCCGGTGCTCCCCTCACTGCTGCGCGGCCTGGTCATGATGGGTGGCTCGTTCCTCGAACCGGGCGGGCCGGAGTGGAACATCCACAACGACCCCTACGCCGCCGCCCGGGTGTATGCGGCCTCCGCCCGCGTGCACCGGTCCGTGGGGCTGGACGTGACCCGGCGGGTGACCATGGGTTCGGCCGAGTTCCTGGACCGCTGCGACCATCCGTTGCTCCGGCCGGTGGCCGACATGGCGGCATCGTGGTTCGCCGAGCGGCCGCAGGTGACCTTCCACGACCCGCTGGCGGCGGCCACCATCTTCGCCCCCGAGCTGTGCGGGTGGGCCCGCGGCGAGGTCACCGTCGACCCGACCGACGGCGGCACCGGCTGGCGGCCGGCCGCCGACGGGCCACACGAGATCGCCGAGACAGTTAACCCGGACGCGTTCATCACGCACTACTTCACGACAGTTTCCGGCGCGGTGTAACGGGTAAAATCAAGGACGCCGGCGTCTTCCCCCCTCGGCCGGACATGCACAGTGGATGCATCGAAGGGGAAGAGTGTGTGGCAGAGTCTCTGGACCAGGCGATTCGACGCTACCGTCGGCGAGGGCGGTGGGCTGCGCAACGCCAGCCGGCCCCGTTCGTCGGCCGACACGATGTGGGCGGTGCGGCTCGACTGGCCGGCCGGTGACCACGAGTTCGGTTGCCCGCGCGTCGATGAGACCGCCGCCCGGCGCGAGCTCGACCGGGTGCGGTCATTCTGGCAGCGCGGGCCGATGCGCCCCCGGCTGCGGCTGGCGCGGATCAGCGCGCACGACTTCGACCTGCACGCGAAGGCCCGCCGGGGGTGCAAAGCGCCGGATTGTCCCTAACGCGCGGCCCAGAGCAGGCCGCGTTCGGTGAGGGTGCGCACCTCGGGCTGGTCGAGGTCGTCGAGCTTGTGGCCGACCGTCGACACGAAGATGCGGCCCTGGCCCCACTGCCGGGTCCAGACCGCCGGCACCACGAGGTCGGCCCGCCAGGCCGTGTCGTCGGTCGCCCGGAAGCGGGTGGTCGCGAGCACGTCGCTGAGCCCGTCGGTGAGCACCCAGTATTGCTCGGTGTGCAGGGCCCACTTGGCCGGCAGGCCGGCGACGATCGGGTGGTCGGCCCGGTCGGCGACGACCTCGACCTCATAGTCGACGAAGTTGTCGGGGTGCTCGGCGAACTGGCCGCCGGTCATCTGGAGATAGCGGGTCGAGGCCCGGAACGCGTCGACGATGCCGCCGTGCCAGCCGGCGAAACCGGTGCCCGACCGCACCGCGTCGACCAACCCGCCGATCTGCGCGTCGGTCGCGGTGCCCATCGTCCAGCACTGCACGATCAGGTCGAGGCCGGCCATCGCGGTCGGGTCGGCGTACACGTCGAGGGTGTCGCTGATGTCGACGTGGAAGCCCTGTTCGCGGAGGAACGGCACGAACCGGTCGGTCGCCTCGACCGGCACGTGCCCGTCCCACCCGCCGCGGACGACCAGCGCCCGGCGATTGTCTGTCATTCCGGAATGCTCCACAGTAGAGGTCGGTGCGGTGCGCCGCCGAGCTGGTTGGCGATCGCCGCGTAGGCCGGCTTCGGCGCCAGGTCGTCATCGTAGGCGAGCGGCCGGCGGGCGGCACCGTCGTCCCGTGGGTAGTCCTCTTCCAGCCAGGTGTAGCGGTCGGAGAGGCCGAACGCCATGACGGCGCGCACGTCGCGGCAGGAGAGCGCGACGTCGAGATAGCGGCGGTAGACGTCGCGGACACCGGCGTCACGGGCCGCGACGTCGGCGGGTAGCCCGTCATCCTGCACGTCGAGTTCGGTGATCAGGATCTGGAGGCCCCGGTCGGCGACCTCGCCCAACCAGCGGGTGTAGGCCCCGGCGTCGAACCGGTCGCGGAACTGGTCGGCCAGCAGGTGGGCCTGCACACCGAGGGCGTGCACCGGCGCGCCCTGGTCGAGCAGCTTGTCGATCACCTGGAGGGTCGCGCGCCGGCGCGGCCCGGGCTCGTCGCCCCACTCGTTGACGGTCTCGAAGCCGAACTCGTTGATCACCAATAGCGCGTGCGGGTCGGCGTCGTGTGCGACGTGGAAGGCCTCCTCGACGTACGACGGACCGAGCGGCTCCCACCAGGGCACGTCGGTGCGATAACCGCGCTCCCCCTCGGGGCTGGTGACCTCGTTGGCGACGCTCCACGCGTCGACCCGGCCGCGGTAGCGGCGGACCACCGCGCGGGCGGTACCGAAGAGCACCGTGCGGGCCCGCTGCTCGGACATGCCCCAGAGGTCGTCTTCGGTCCAACCGTCGCCGAACCCCTCGTCCCAGACCAGGTGGGCACCGAACACCCGCATGTTCTGGGCTTCGGCGAACGCGATGATCTGGTCGGCGTAGCTGAAGTCGAGATCCGCGTCGGGAGTCGGCTTGAGCCGATACCAGAGCAGGTCGTCCTCGGTGAACAGCAGCGCGGCCTCGCGACTGAAGAGCGCGGCGTAGTCGGGGTCGGAGAGCTGCCAGGTCGCGGTGGACGAGCCGAACACGATGCCGCGCTGCTTGGCGGTCTTCCAGAGCGGGGTGCGGGGTGCCGCGCCGGCGGGCGTAGCGCTGACGCCGAGGGCGCCGGCTCCGGCCAGGCCGGCGGCGCCGAGGAGAAGGGAGCGGCGGGAGAAGTCGTGGCGCACGATGGTGCCTCCTCAGGACGGAGGTGCAAAACGTTTTGCCAAACTGGATTGAGGCGCACTCTACGACCGTTCACGGTTGCCTCACAAGACCCATTGCCCCCACCGCACTGCTGTGGTTAGGCTGCGGCCACCGATTGGCAAAACGTTTTGCATCGCGACAGAAGGAGTCCCCCTGTGACTCGGTTGTCCATGGGCGTCATCGGACTCGGCGAGGTCGCCCAGGTCGTGCACCTACCGGTGCTCCGGTCCCTGCCGGATCTCTTCGAGGTCACCGCCGTCTGCGACATCTCGCCGGGCCTGCTGGAGCGGATCGGCGGGCAGTACGGCGTGGCCAACCGGTATGCCGAGGTCGCCGAGATGCTCGACCAGGAACGGCTGGACTGCGTGCTGGTGCTCAACAGCGACGAATACCACGCCGAGGCCGTGGTCGCGGCCCTCGACCGGGGCGTGCACGTGCTGGTCGAGAAGCCGATGTGCCTGAGCCCGCGGGAGGCCGAGCAGATCATGGCCGCCCGGGACCGCTCGGGCGCGATCGTCATGGTCGGCTACATGCGGCGGTTCGCGCCGGCTTTCGTCGAGGCCACCGAGCGGATCCGCGACCTCGGCCGGATCAACTACGCGCGGGTGCACGACATCATCGGCCGCAACCAGCTCATCATCGACCAGACGATCTTCGTGGACCGGCCGCAGGACGTACCCCGGGAAAAGATCGAAGAACGGTGGGCCAAGGGGCGGGCCCTGGTCGCCGACGCGCTCGGCGACGTCCCGGACGTGCTCGCTGGGACCTATCGGCTGCTCTGCGGCCTCGGCAGTCACGACCTGTCGGCGATGCGCGAGTTGCTCGGCCGGCCGCGCGGCGTGCTGGCGGCCCGGCAGTGGCGCGACGGGCAGTTCATCACGGCGCTGCTGGAGTACGACGACTACCTGGTCACCTACGAGACCGGCGTGGACCAGCAACTCCGGTTCGACGCGCACATCGAGGTGTACGGCGAGTACGCGACCATGCGGGTGCAGTACGACACTCCGTACGTCCGGCATTTCCCGACGCTGCTGATCACCGAGGAGACCCGCGGCGACGGGCTGCACCACACCGTCAGCCGGCCGCACCTCAAGGATCCCTACACGCACGAACTCGAGTATTTCCACACGATGGTCACCACCGGCGGCCAGCCGAAGACCGGGCCGGAGGACTTCGTCGAAGACCTCGACCTGTTCGCAGCGCTGATCCGGGCGATGGCCGCCAACCCCTGATCCGCACCGGAGGTGCATACCGTGCTGGACCAACAGGACGTCGCCTTCTTCCGCGAGAACGGCTACTACCTCAACCGCTCACCGTTGTTCGCTCCCGAGAAGCTCGACCGGCTCGAGGGCATCTTCGACGAGCACCTCGCCGAGAAGGGCGCGAAGCTCTCCGACGAGCTCGACACCCCGCACTTCCGCGACCCGCGGCTGCTCGACTTCCTTCTCTCCGATGACGTGCTCGACCTGGTGGAGCCGCTGGTCGGCCCCGACATCGCACTGTGGACCAGCCACTTCATCTCGAAGGACCCCAAGGTCGGCCGGGCCACGCCGTGGCACGAGGACAGCGCGTACTGGAACGGGCGGCTCTCGGAGTATGACCGGATCGTCACCGTCTGGCTCGCGCTCGGCCCGAGCAACCAGGAGAACGGCTGCATGCGGGTCATCCCGGGCACGCACCACAACGGGTTCTCCGACTATGTGCCGACCGACAAGACCGTGCAGACGTTCCACGCCGAGATTCCGGGCGTCGACGAGAGCAAGGCGGTCTATTTCGAGCTGGAGCGCGGCCAGTGCTCCCTCCACGATGGACGGATCATCCACGGCGCCAAACCCAACACCAGTGACATCCGGCGTACGGGCTACACGATGCGCTACTTCCCGGCGTCGGTGAAGGTGCTGGACGTGCCCGACAACGCCGGCTGGAAGATCTGGCTGGCCCGGGGCAGGGACAGCGCCGGGAACACCTACCAGCCCGACCCTCGATGAAGCTCGGCTTCCTGACCGCGTGCCTGCCCGGCGAGTCGCTCGACGCGATCGCCGGGTGGGCCGCCGGGCAGGGCTACGCCGCGCTCGAAGTGGCGGCGTGGCCCGCCGATCCCGGGCGGCCGTGGGAGGCGAGCCATCTCGACGCGACGACCGGCGACGTGCTGGCCCGGCACGGCCTGGCCCTGTCTGCGGTCGCCTACTACGAGAACCTGCTGCACCACGACCTCGTGCTTCGCGACCGGATCCACGACCACCTGCGGCGCTGTGTCGACCAGGCCGCGGCGCTGGGCTGCCCACTGGTCGGCACGTTCATCGGCCGCGACATCACCCGGACGGTCGCCGAGAACCTGCGGCTCGCCGAAGACCTGCTGCCGCCGCTCGTGGCGTACGCCTCGCAGCGGGGTGTGGTCTTCGTCGTGGAGAACTGCCCGATGGAGGGCTGGCACCCCGACGGTTACCCGGCCAACCTCGCCTACTCCCCCGAGCTGTGGCGCTGGCTGGGCGGGCTGGGCTTCTTCCTCAACTTCGACCCGTCGCACCTGGTGTGGCTCGGCATCGACCCGGTCACCGCGCTGGCCGGCAACCTTGGCCTGGTCAAGCACGTGCAGGCCAAGGACGTCCAGATCGACCCGGCCGCGCGCAACGGCTACGGGATCTTCGGCCAACTGATCGACAAGCCGTCGCCGTGGACCAGCGGCTGGTGGCGCTACCGGATCCCGGGGCTCGGCGAGGTCGACTGGCGACGCCTGGTCGACGTGCTCTACGAGGGCGGCTACGACGGCTATGTCTCCGTCGAGCACGAGGACCCGGTCTGGTCCGGCACGCCCGAACGGGTCCGCCAAGGTCTCGTGATCGCCCAGCGCACGCTGGCACCCCTGATCGTCTAGACGGGAGTTCGCGATGCAACGTGGCGTGTATTTCGACGCCTGGTTCCCCCGCCAGCACTGCTACCACCCGAGCCTGCCGCCCCGCCGGCTGCGGATGATCGACGACCTGGTCGACTACCGGGCCACGACGCTGGTCTGGGCCTCGCTGGGCGGCGGTTCGATCTTGCTGCCCTACCTCGAGCAGGAGGCGTTCGGCCCGGTCGACGCCCGGTCCCGGTTCTACGGCTTCGTCAACGACAGCGAGTTCATCGCGGCCGCGCAGGCCCGCGGCATCCGGGTGCTGGGCATCGTCTTCGAGGCGCAGGGCTGGGAGTTCCCGGTCGAGCTGTCCGAGGCCGAAGACGAGGTGCTCGCGATCAACGAGTTGCGCGGCGCCGGGAAGCGGGGCTGGCTGGGGCTGCGCGAGTTCGGCCAGAACCGCTACCCGAAGCTGTGGAAGCCGGTCGAGGACTACTTCCCCGACGGCCTGGTCAACAGTGCCGGCGAGCCGGTCAGCGACCTGATCGAGGAGTGCTGCGCCCGCGACATCCACCAGACCGCGCTGCACGCCCGCTGGGTCGAGTGCCCGGACCGCGAGCACCAGTGCTTTTACATGGACCGCAACAACCCGGTCTGGCGCGAGTATCTGAAGGCGATCATCAAGATCCAGATCGACGCCGGCGTCGACGGGGTGCAGCTCGACGAGACCGAGTTGCCGCTGGGCTCGTTGCAGTATGGCGGCTGCTTCTGCCGGGACTGCATGGCAGGCTTCAGTGATTACCTGGGTCGCGCCGACTTCCACTATGGACAATGGCTTCTCGAGCAGGGCTTCGACTTCAAGAGCCGGCTCGACGAGACGCCGCTGTACCCCGAGTACCACCGCTACCAGCTCGGCGCGATCCGGGCCCACTTCGCGGAGCTCGCGACGTACGCCCGGGACTACGGCCGGTCGGTCGGCCGCGAGGTGCTGGTCTCCGGCAACTTCTTCAACATGGACCCGCAGTATCTCGGCCTGGTCGACGACGTCGACCTGATCGTCACCGAGATGCGCAACACCACGTTCCGGCAGCCGGAGTGGTTCCGCTACGTGGCCGGGTTCGCCGGCGACAAGGACGTCATCGTCGTCGAGAACCCCTACGGCGGCGTGGTGCCCGAGCTGGTCGCGTCGTTGAAAGAGGGCCGCGGCTACGACCTGTTCCGGCTCTCGCTCTTCGAGGCCGCGGCGTTCGGGGTCAACATGTCGGTGCCCTACGGCTCGTGGATGGGCGCGACCATCGAAGACTCCTTCTACGCACCGCACGAGGTGGCCGCTCAGGCGCAGGCGTTCCTGGCCGACCACGAGCGGCTCTTCGCCCGGCGCACGGTCAACGAGGTCGCGGTCGTCTACGGCGTGGAGAGCAATCGCGAGCTGATCGCCAAGGCCGACGTCAGCGACAACCTGGTCAACGCCCGCGACGAGAGCGTCGTGGTGCCCTACCGGCAGGTGACCGAGGCGCTGGCCGGCGCGGCGGTGCCGTTCGACGTGCTGATCTTCTCCGACGGACGGACCGCGCCCGACCGGGTCACCGTGGAGACGTTGAGCCGCTACGGCACGGTGGTCCTGCCGCGCGTGGGCTACCTGACCGACGCGCAGGAGGCGGCGCTCGCGGCCTATGCCGACGGCGGTGGGCGGGTGGTGCGGATCGACGCCTACACCGGGCTGGAGTCGCTTCTGCCGGGCGGCCGGCAGGTCACCCTCACGGGAGCCGACACCGGCGCGGTCGCGGTCAACACGGCCGCGCTGGCGGGCGGGGCGGTGGCGGTGCACCTGGTCAACTACGGCTACGACCCGGCGGCCGACGAGGTGCGGCGGACCGGCCCGGCGACCCTGTCGGTCCGGCTCCCGGGCGGATCGCCGACCGCGACCGTCTTCACCTCCGACGGCACGGTCACCTCCCGCACCGCCGTGGTCTCCGACGGCTTCCACCGGGTGGCATTGGACGGGCTCGGTACGTACACCATCGTCGTGTTCGGGGAGGTTGGATGAGGATCGCGGTGCTGACCGGTCCCGGCCGGTTCGAGATCGAGGAGGTCGACCGGCCCGTGCCGGCGCCCGACGAGGTGCTGGTGCGGGTAGCCGCCTGTGGCGTCTGCTCGTCGGAGCACGCGGCGTTCGCCGGCGACGGCGGCGACTATCCCCGCTCCATCGGGCACGAGGTGAGCGGCACCGTCGTCGAGGTGGGCCCATCGGTGACCGGCCTCGCCGCCGGCGATCCGGTCGGCTGCTGGGTGACCTCGCACGGCTTCGCGGAGTACGTCGCGGTGCAGGGCGCCTACTGCGTTCCGGCCGGCGACGTGCCGCTCGACGAGGCGCTCGCTGAACCCCTCGCCTGCGCGGTGAACGCCGTCGAGGAGGCCGACGTCCGGCTCGGCGACGACGTGGTGCTGATCGGGGCGGGCTTCATGGGCAACCTGGTGCAGTCGCTGGTCGCGCTGCGCGGGGCCCGGCAGCTCATCGTCGCCGACACCCGGCCCGACGCGCTGGCCCGGGCGGCCACTCTCGGCGCGACCCGGGTCGTCGACGTGCGGTCGGAGTCGCTGACCGAGGTCGTGGCGGCCGCGACCGGCGGCCGGGGTGCCGACCTCACGTTCGAGGCGACCGGCAGCCAGGCCGCCCTCGACGTGGTCGGGCAGACCACCCGGATGAGCGGGAAGGTGGTGCTGGTCGGCTACCACCAGGGCGAGCCGCGGCGGATCGACCTGGCGCACTGGAACTGGATGGCGTTCGGCATCGTCAACGCGCACTACCGCGACATCGCCGTCATCATGCGCGGCATGGAGGTGGGCATGCGGCTGCTGGTCGCCGGCCGGCTCTCGCTGGCGCCGCTGGTCTCGCACCGCTTCCCGCTGGAGCGGATCGGCGCGGCGTTCGAGACGGCGCGGGCCAAGCCGGACGGCTTCGTGAAGGCGGTGGTGACGATGTGACCCGCGTCAGGCCGAGGCGCGCACGACCAGGGGGCACGGCAGCACGACGGTGCGGCCGTCGCCGGTGTAACTTCCGGTGATCCGGCTGAGCAGCAGCTCGCCGGCGGTGTAGCCGGTCTCGTAGGCCGGGTTGCGCACCGTCGTGAGTGGAGGGTTGACGATCGTCGCGGCGTCGACGTCGTCGAAGCCCACCACGGCCACGTCGCCGGGCACCGCCAGCCCCAACTCGTGTGCGGCGTCGATCGCACCGATCGCGGTCAGGTCGTTGGCGCAGAAGACCGCGTCCGGCCGATCCGCGAGTGCCATCAGCGTGCGCATCGCCTTCCGGCCGCCCGGGCGGGTCCAGTCGCCCCGCACCATGAGGTCGGGGTCGACGGGCATTCCGCTCTCGCCAAGGGCGCGGCGATAGCCGTCGTCGCGGGTCGACCCGGTCGCGGGCGGGCCTTCGATGATGGCGATCCGTCGCGCGCCACGGTCGATCAGGTGGCGCACCGCCGCGTGCGAGCCGATCTCGTCGTCGGGCGCGACGACATCGACGTGCGGATCGTCGTCGGGTGCGCCGCCGATGCGGACGGCCGGCACGCCCAGACCGCCGGGGCCCGCGCCGACGTCGCCGGTGAGGTTGCCGGCGGCCATCACGACGCCGTCGACGCCACGGTCGACCACGTCAGCCAGGAAAGCGTCCTCGCGCTCCGGTATCCCGTCGGTGTTGCAGACGTAGGTGCCGTAGCCGGCGACGTCGACCGCGTCGGCCAGACCACGGGTCAGCACGGCGAAGAAGGTGTTGGTGATGTCGGGAACCACGACCGCGACCATTTTGGACCGCCGGGTGCGCAGGCTGCGCGCGACGTTGTTGGGCCGGTAGCCGAGCTGGCGGATGACCTCGCGCACCGTCTCCTGCGTCGACTCGGCGACCCAGCGCTTGCCGGAAAGCACGTGGGAGACGGTGGTCGGGCTGACTCCGGCCAGCTTGGCCACCTGCACCAGCGTCACCCGGGTGTCGTCGGACCCGGTTGAGCGCGGTGGCTCGGACATGCCTGGAGACGGTAGCAAAGCGGCTTCTCTCCGAGCGGCCGGTGCGAGCGGTTCGTTACACCGGATCTCTTGACAACTTCTGATCAGACGATGACCCTAGCCGCAGTATGCCAAACGATTTGCATGCGGGTTACGCCTGTGATTCGTCGATAAAGACTTAGGGAGCTGATCCGATGACGCATCGCCTGTCCCGTAGGTCCCTGGCAACGGTGGTGGCGACGACAACCGCGGCGCTCGCGCTGGCCGCCTGCTCGACGAGTGGCGGCTCGTCGACCGACAAGGGCGCCGGCGAAGGCCCGGTTCCCGAGCCGACCTCCCCCGTGACCATCTCGTTCGCGTCGTGGGTCGGCGCGGAGCCCGACATGAAGACGCTGGTCGACAAGTTCCAGACCGCGCACCCGAACATCAAGATCGAGCTGCAGAACATCCCGTCCGAAGAGGCCAACGAGAAACTCACCGCCCAGGTCGCCGGCGGCAATCCCCCCGACGTCGCGTTCATCGACGCGAGCACCACCGCCCAGTTCGCCTCGCGGAAGGCGCTGGTCAACCTCGACAACTACATCAAGCGCTCCGAGGTCGTGAAGGCCGACGCCTACGTGCCGGCGTTCAAGACCTTCGTGACCTACGAGAACAGCATGTACGGCCTGCCGTTCGACGGTGAGTCGACCGCGCTGTTCTACCGCACCGACCTGTTCCAGGCCGCCGGCATCAGCGCGCCGCCGACCACCTGGCCGGAGTACGAGGAAGCGGCCAGGAAGCTGACCAACCCGGCCAAGCGCACCTACGGCAACGCCATGTTCGCCAGCTCGCCGGAGGCCGCCTACTACTGGTATCCGTGGCTCTGGCAGGCCGGCGGCAAGCTGCTCTCCGACGACGGCAAGCAGGTGCTCTTCAACTCGGCGGAGGCCAAGAGCGCGGCCGAGTTCTACGTGAAGATGGCGCAGTACGCGCCGAAGGACTACCTCAACTCCAACTCCTACGACGGCCGCCAGGCGTTCGCCAACGGGCAGGTCGGCATGTATGTCGCCGGTTCCTGGTTCGCCGGCACGCTGGGCGACGAGTTCCCGCAGATCGACGGCAAGTGGTCGGTCGCGCCGTTGCCGAAGGGCTCGGCGGGGTGCGGCACGACGATCGCCGGTGACGCGCTGGTCATGTTCAGCCAGGGCAAGAAGGCCGACGCGGCCTGGAAGTTCATCGAGTTCCTCAGCCAGCCCGACAACGTCGCGCAGTGGACCTACAAGTCCAAGGCCGGCACCACCCTTCCCCCGATCAGCAGCCTGCTCGACTCCCCCGACCTGGTCGCGACCAAGCCGATCCTCAAGGGCTTCGCCGAGGCGATGCCGTGCGGCGTGAGCAACGTGGTCGCCAACCCCGACTGGCCGAAGATCGAGGAAGCCATCAACGCCGAACTGGCGAAGGCCATCTACGGCGAGCAGACCGCGGCACAGGCGCTCGACAACGCCGCCGCCGAAGCCGAGAAGATCATCAGGTGAGCGCGCGGGGGCGAGGAGCCCGCAACGGCGTCCTCAAGAGAATGTGGCGGGAGCGGTCCGCGTACGGGTTCCTCGCCCCCGGCCTCATCCTGTTCTCCATCTTCACCGTCTTCGCGCTGGGGTTCGCGTTCTACCTGACCTTCCGCGAGTGGAACATCCTCGAGCCCGAGAAGCCGTTCATCGGCCTCCAGAACTACCAGGATCTGGTGCACGACAAGGACTTCGGCCGGTCGATCATCAACACCGCCTACTTCACCGGCGCCTCGGTGCCGCTGGGCATGCTCGTCGGTCTGTGCGTGGCGCTGCTGCTCAACCAGCCGATCCGCGGCCGGGGACTGCTGCGCACGCTCTACTTCCTGCCCACCGTCACCCCGTTCGTGGTCGCCGCGATCATCTGGAAGTGGCTCTACAACGGCGACTTCGGGCTGTTCAACTACTACCTGCTCAAGACGCACCTGATCACCGAACCGCTGGTGTGGCTCTCCGACAAGAACCTCGCGATGCCGGCGGTCGTGCTGATGAGCGTCTGGACCAGCGTCGGCTTCTCGATGGTGGTCTACCTCGCGGCGCTCCAGGCGATACCCAACGACCTCTA
Organism: Asanoa ferruginea; assembly: GCF_003387075.1. Taxonomy (NCBI): domain Bacteria; kingdom Bacillati; phylum Actinomycetota; class Actinomycetes; order Micromonosporales; family Micromonosporaceae; genus Asanoa; species Asanoa ferruginea. The sequence goes on along the minus strand of NZ_QUMQ01000001.1, from coordinate 4,674,757 downwards.
CGAGGCGGCCCGGATCGACGGCGCCGGCGCCTGGGCCCGGTTGCGCTATGTCACCTGGCCGATGCTCCGGCCGTCGACGCTGTTCCTGATGGTGATGGGCATCATCGGCTCGTTCCAGGTGTTCACCCAGATCTACATCATGACCAGCGGTGGCCCGCTCAACCGCACCACGACGATGGTCTATTACATCTACGAGGCCGCCTTCAAGTTCTACGAGATGGGGTACGCGAGCACGCTGGCGTACGCGCTGTTCCTGATGTTGCTGGTGTTCACCGCGCTCCAGCTCCGCCTCTACCGGAGGGCTGACGTGTGACGGCAACAATCTGGCGCCGCCGGGTGTGGCTCGGTTTCTGCTACGTCGTGCTGGTGCCCGGCGCGATCCTGTTCCTGGCACCGTTCGCGTGGCTCGTCTCGGCGTCGTTCCAGCACGTCGGCGACATCTTCTCGTGGCCGCCACAGTGGATTCCGAAGAACCCGACGCTCGACGGCTACAAGGGGTTCTTCGGGATCGGCAAGGCCGGTGAACTCGCGCAGGGCAGCGAGGGCGCCTGGCGCTGGTTCCTCAACAGCGCGTTCGTGGCCGGCTCGGTGACGACGCTCCAGCTCTTCTTCAACTCGCTGGCGGCGTACACCTTCGCGAAGCGCCGTTTTCCCGGTCGCAATCTCATCTTCCTGGTCTTCCTGGCCACCATGATGGTGCCGCCGCAGGTCACCCTGATCCCCAACTACCTGGTCCTCAAGCACGTGCCGTTCTTCGGCGGCAACGATGTGATGGGCCAGGGCGGGCACGGCTTCCTCGACTCCTACTGGGGGCTGATCCTGCCCGGCGCGGTGAGCGCGTTCGGCATCTTCCTGCTGCGGCAATACATGATGTCGATCCCCGACGAACTGCTCGACGCGGCCCGGATCGACGGTGCCGGCGAGTTCCGGGTGTTCTGGAAGGTGGTGCTGCCACTCTGCGCGCCGGCGCTGGCGGCCACCGCGATCTTCACGTTCACGTACGCCTGGGAAGACTTCCTCTGGCCCTTGATCGTGGTGTCGAGTTCCGACCACTACACGGCACCGCTCGGGTTGGCGCTGTTCGTGGTCAAGAACCGCACGTCGTGGAACCTGCTGATGGCCGGTTCCGTGGTGGCCACCCTGCCGATGGTGGTGGTGTTCCTGATCTTCCAGCGGAGGTTCATCCAGGGCATCTCGATGAGCGGGCTCAAGGGCTAGCGCGTTTGGGGCGCATCCCGAACAGGTAGCGGGTGACCCGGGTGCGGCGGACGAGAACCTCGTAGGCGGCCAGGGTCAGGGCCAGCGACGCCACCACGATCGCCAGATATTTGACGATGATCGGAGCGTGCCAGCCGACCACGCCGTAGGCGACGGCGACCACGATCGGTTGGTGCAGGACGTAGATGGGCAGGGCGCCCTCCGCGAGGTAGCGGTAGGGCCGCCCTGGCTCGCGCCTGCCGGTGCGGCTCAGGTTTCGCCGGTCGAGCAGGCCGAGGATCGCCACCACCACGCACCAGCCGGCGAAGCCGAACAGCGCTCGGGCGACGATGGCGTGTGCGGTCATCGTGGTGAACGGATCGTCGCCGGCCGTCAGGAGCACCGGCCCACACGCGGCGAAGACCACGACTCCGGCGATCGCGGCCGGCACGGCGTCGCGGCGCATCGCGATCCGGAAGCGCTCGTCGGAGCCGAGCAGGAAGCCGCAGAGGAAGAAGAGCAGATAGGCCCAGCGGCTCCAGCCGGCGAACGGCTCCTCCATGCCGATGAAGGCGCAGATCGCCGACGTGGCGAGGGCGGGCAGCAGCACGACGCCGCGGTGGGCGACCGCTCGGCCTTGATCCCCCCGGAACCAGCGGGCGATCGGCGCCAGGAGGAGCGAGAAGGTCAGCAGGAGGACGACGAACCAGAGGTGGCCGGTCTCGAAATAGTCGCCTCGCAGGACGAACGGGAAATCTGACAGGTCGAGGTGGACCTCGTAGAACTTCGGCAGGAAGCGCAGGTAGCTCTCGTGGTAGCCGGGGTCGGCCGCCTTGAGCCGCAGCCAGACCGGCACCGGAAGGAACGTCAGGATCGCGAAGAGCAGCGGGACGCCGAGCCGTTGGAGCCGCTCGCGCACGAAGCCGCCGGCGCCGCGGCGGGCCATCGAGTGCCACGAGCCGAAGCCCGCGATCAGGAACAGGGCCGGCATCGCCCAGAGCACCCCGAAGCCGGCCAACACCGTGGTGACGTCGGTCGTTTCGGCGTTTTTGACGTAGTAGTCGTCGGACGCGTCGAACACCAGGGCGGCGTGGAAGAACACCAGACCGACCACGACGAGGGTACGGATGGCGTCCAGCTCGGGCCGGCGCTCATCCACTGTGGTCCGTTGCGCCGTCTCCGTCACGGGTTCAGGATGCCGGCCGGCGGCCGGTGCCGGCTACCCCGTTCGGCCCTCGAGCCACTCTTCGAACGTCGTCGACCCGATGCGGGCGTCGTCGCCGGGCAGCAGCACCTCGCCCGCCATCTCCACGCCGAGCGGGCTGTCGCGCCAACTCGCGACCAGCCGCACCGGGTCGCCCTGCGCGGCGAGCGTGCGCCGGGCCATGTCGACCAGGTCGTGGGTGTCCGGTCCGGCGATCTCGATCAGCCGGCCGAGCGGCTTGCCCACCGCGACTTCGGCCAGGACAGCGGCCACGTCGACAACCGCGATCGGGCGCATCAGCAGCGGCGGGACGATCGACCGGTCGCCGTCCCGGGTCCAGCCGGCGACCATCGCCGGGAAGTCGTAGAACTGGGTCGAGGCGACGATGGTCCACGGGATCGCGCCGTCGCTGACCATGGCCTGCTGGATCCGCTTGCCGGCGTAGTGCGCGTTGCCCTCAACGTCGTCGATGCCGACGATCGAGAGCAGCACGTGGTGGCCGACGCCGGCCCGCTGCTCGGCGGCGAGCACGTTCTCGGTCTCGGCGGCGAAGAAGCGCTCGGCCGCGGACCGGTCGGTCAGCCCCGTGTTGGCCACGTCGACCACCGCCTCGACCCCGTCGAGCGCTTCGTCGAGCCCCTTGCCGGTCGTGACGTCGACGCCCGAGCGCCGCGACACGGCGACCGGGTCGTGCCCGGCGGCCCGCAGGGCGTCGACCGTGTGCCGGCCGACCAGTCCCGTGCCGCCGATGACTGCCACTCGCATGTCCGTACCCCCTGATCTGTGCCGTTGATTTTCCCCTGCCGAACCCGCGAAACCGGGTCGTTGTGGTTTGATTCGGCATGATCATGTCGATTCGGGACGTCGCGCACCGGGTCTACGCGCGCCGGCTTCGACGCGGGTTGACCGCCGTGCCGCGGCACATCGCGATCGTCACCGACGGCAACCAGGACGCTGGGCACATCGACCGCGTGCTGGGCTGGTGTGCCGAGGTGGGGATACCGTGCGTGAGCGTCTACGCCGCCGCCGAAGTGGTCGAGGCGGTGCGCCGGCAGCTCGTGGGACCCCGACCTCTACCTCTGTGACGTCCACCGGGCCGGCTACCGCAAGATCGATTTCCTGCGGGCACTCCGGGCGTACGAGGGCCGGCTGCGCGGTTCTGTCGTACCCGGCGGCTAAGGTCGTGGTGTTCGTCCGATGCTGATCATGGGGGCTCAGATGTCCACCACCGTCGATCCCGCGCACGCCGCGGCCTTCGACTCGCAGGCCGACTACACGGCCGCGGTCGAGCAGGTCCGCGCGGCCGCCCGTGACTACTACTCGGGTTCCACGCTGGCGATGGACGACGCCACCTATGACGCCCTGATCGCGCGGGTCGCGGCGACCGAGGCCGCCCGTCCGGAGTGGACGGTCGCCGAGTCGCCGACCGAGGTGGTCGGCGCCGGCGGCGGGGTGGTCGGCGACGTGCCACACACCACGCCGATGCTCAGCCTCGACAACGTCTTCGACGCCAACGGCCTGCGCAAGTGGGCCGCCCGCCTCGACCGCATCCTCGGCCGCCCCGCCGGCGGCTACACGGTCGAACCCAAGATCGACGGCCTGGCGATCTCGGCCCGCTACGTCGACGGCGCCCTGACCCAGGTGATCACCCGCGGTGACGGCCGCGCCGGCGAAGACGTCACCGGCCAGGCCCGCCGCGCCGTCGGCCTGCCACATCAGCTCGGTTCGCCGGTCACCCTGGAGATCCGCGGCGAGGTCTTCATGACCGAGGCCGACTTCGCGCTGGCCAACGAGTTGCGCACGGGCCACGGCGAGCCACCGTTCGCCCACCCCCGCAGCGCGGCGGCGGGCACCCTGCGGGCGGTCGACCGGGCCTATTCGGCACCGCTGTCGTTCTTCGCCTACGCGGTCCACGGCCTCGACCCGGCGGCCCACCTGTCCCACTCGGGCGCGATGGCTTATGTGGCGTCCCTGGGCGTGGTGACGACGGCGGGCTCGGCGGCCGGCATGCCCCTGTGCGCGACCATCGACGAGGTGATCGCCGCGATCGAAACCCTCGACGCCAACCGCCTGACGCTGGGCTTCGGCGTCGACGGCGCGGTGGTCAAGGCCGACCTGGCGGCAGACCGTGACGAGGCCGGCTCGTCGAGCCGCGCCCCACGCTGGGGCATCGCCTTCAAATTCCCGGCCGACACCCGCACCACGACGCTGCTCCGCATCGAGGTCCAGGTCGGCCGCACCGGCGTGATCACCCCGGTGGCGGTCCTGGAGCCGGTCCAGATCAGCGGCGTCACGGTCACCTCGGCAACCCTGCACAATTTCGACGACCTGGTCCGCCGCAACGTCCGCGCCGGCGACACAGTCTTCGTCCGCCGAGCCGGCGACGTCATCCCAGAGGTGACCGGCGCCAAACTAGACGAGCGCCCGGAGACGTCCGAGCCTTTCACCCCACCGGCCGAGTGCCCCCGCTGCGGCGGCGAGATAGACCGCTCCCAGAAACGCTGGCGCTGCACCCGCGGCCGCGCCTGCGGCGCCCACGAATCATTGGCCTACTACACGGCCCGCACGTCAATGGACATCGAAGGCCTGGGCGACAAAATCATCGACCTACTGGTCCGCGCCGGCCTGGTGACCGACCCCGCCGACCTCTACGACCTAGACGTAGCCACCCTCAAGCCCTTGGACCGCATGGGCGACGTCTCAGCCGGCAAGCTGGTCGCCAACATCCAGGCCTCAGCGGCCCAGCCCTTCTCCCGCGTGCTGACCGGCCTGGGCCTGCGCATGACCGGCCGCTCAATGTCCCGCCGCCTGGCCCGCCACTTCCAAACCATGGATGCCCTACTGGCCGCATCGGTCGAAGACCTACAAACGGTCGAGGGCGTAGGCCCAGAGCGTGCGGTAACGATCGCGTCCGAGCTGATCGAGCTCCGCCCAGTGATCGACAAACTGATCGCCCGAGGCATCAACATGACCGAGCCCGTCGACCCCACCGCGCCGCCAACGGCGGATGCCGAGACGGCTCCGACAGCCCCCCTCCGCAAACCCGACGGCTCCCCGATGACCGTAGTAGTGACCGGCGCGGTCCCCGGCTTGACCCGTGACGAGGGCAACGAGGCAGTCGAACGCCTGGGCGGCAAATCCACGAGCTCAGTCTCAAAGCGCACCGACCTGGTAGTCGTCGGCGAAGGCGCCGGCTCCAAGGCGGCCAAAGCCGAAGACCTAGGCATCCCAACAATGCCAGCGCAACGCTTCGCCGACCTCCTAGGGGCCCACAACTCCGGCGACACCGCCCAGGTAGCAGCCCTCTTGTCCGAAACCTTGCCGGCGCCCGCAGTTCTCTAGAAATCCCTCCGCGTAACGACGCGCCCGCTCACCGGGTTGGCCAATGGCCCTCAGGTGAACAACACCGAATTCGAATGGGCGCACCTCCACTCGAGACGGCAAGTGCGGCTGTCCCGCACTAAGCCCTTTGCCCGGCGCGACCCGGGCGTTGCCGGCTACCGAACCCCCCGACTTCCAACCCGGCCGACCGGAGCCTCCAATGTCGGCGCGTCGCTACTCCGGCGTGTCGAGCCGGGCCGGGCATGCGGTCTCGCACGGTACATGTTCTTTTATGTAGGCACACGAAAGAACATGTACGCCGCGTGAAGACACCCCGCCGCCAGCACGCCACGCCCGAGGTTGTGAGGCATCCTTTGTCTGCGGCCGGGCCATGACCTGGCCGTCCTTCGCGCTGCAGGCAGAGCCGCACCGCGAGCAAGCCGCCTCGCAGCCAAGGCCGCATCAGGCGAAGCCGCGTCGCCAGGCGGAGCCGCGTCGCAGGCGAAGCCGCGTCACGAACAAAGCCACATCGCCGGCAAGGCCACCTCGCAGCCAAGGCCGCATCAGGCGAAGCCGCGTCGCCAGGCGGAGCCGCGTCGCCAGGCGGAGCCGCGTCGCAGGCGAAGCCGCGTCACGAACAAAGCCACATCGCCGGCAAGGCCACCTCGCAGGCGACGCCGCGTCGCGCGAAGCCCCGTCACGAGCATGTTCACACGTCGCAGGCGAAGCCGCTTCTTGGCAAGATGCGTCGCGGGCAACACCGCGTCCGAATGAGGGCGCGTTCGCCACAAAGTCACCCCTTGCTGTTTCTGGGAGCATCACCGAATGGATCTGCGACCGTTGCCACGTTGCGTGGGGTGTGGGTGGCGGCGGCCGGGGCGGGCGCCGTCGTGTGTGGCCTGTTTGCGGTGGATTGACGATGACATCGGGAGGGCCTGGCTGCGGGCGCTGCGTGACTACGACGTAGGGGATGACGACGTGCCGGCGTTCGCTGCCACAGTCGCTGCTGACCCGCGTGGGGTTGGGTGGCGGGTCATGGATGCCGCTCTCGCGCATACAACCTGTTCGGCTTGCGGTGCGGCGCTCGGGGCCGGTGCGGTCGGTTGCGAACAATGCGACGCGGCGCACGGCTGGCGGTGGTTGGCCGCTGAGCAGGACCGCGCGGGCGTGCCGCCGGGGAATGAGCACGCCATCCGGGTTGCCACCGCCGTCGCACGGTTGGCGCACCGGTTTCCCGCGCATATGGTGCCCCGCTACGCGGTCACGCTGCCGTTGCTCATCGCCGGCGGGCTGTCTGCCGGCGGCGATGCGCGGGCCGCGCAGCGTTGGCTCGGCAACGGGGGCACGCTCCGAGCGCTTGACTCGGCACCATCGACCACCGCCATCAAGGAGCTCGTGCGGCATGGGCGGCCACAGTAGACAGAACACAGGCTGATCGTCGGTCACGCGGACCTCATGGGCCACCTCACGGTAATCACGTGAGTCCCGTGCGTGAGACCAAAACTGCTCACTCGGCAGCACCTTGGTGAATCTGGCTGACAAACGCGAAGAACCATCACTTAGCGCCAATGGGCCCTGCTACAGTCGTGGTTCGCTGGGTAACTTCGCCGGAAGTCCGCGCAGGGGGCGATGAGATGCCACGTGCGGTCTCGGCCGGCTCGAAGACGCTGGCCTCCGCTTTGCCGGCCGGGGTGTTCGTCCTGGTCGGACTGCTTGCCGCAATCGCATATCTGCTCACCGACGGCACCGTGGCCAATGACGTCACGTTCGCCGTCGTTGGTTTGGGCGCGGCCGCCGCGCTGATCGTCGGGCCGCGTCGGTTTCGGGCGCGGCCGCGTTGGCCCTGGACTCTGCTCGCTATAGCCTCCGTGCTCTTCGTGGTCGGTGCGGCCATTCGGCCGTGGTCGACCGAGCAGAGCGGGGCGACCGAACTTGCCGGCGACGCGTTCACGCTGCCCGGATATGCGTTCATGTTCGCCGCATTGATCGGCTTCCTGACCGTCAAACACGGGCCCAAGCGGCACGCGATCATCGACGGGTTGCTGCTCGGGATCGGCGCGGGGTTGATTTTCGCCTTGCTCTTCTCGATGCCGGCCGCCGGCATCGAGAACCGCTCCGCCGCCGTGTCCACCGTCGCGGGGCTTTATCCGCTCCTCGACCTGGTGCTGGTTCTGCTGGTCGCCAACGTCGCCTTCACCACCTCGATCCGCGGCCCCAGCTACCTCATGCTCATCGGTTCGATGGTCTTGTTGCTGGTGGGCGACATCGGCTACGCCATCATCGGCGTCAACGGCACGCTCAACGGCAACCGCCTGATCGACCTGCCCTTCGTCCTCGGCTTCGTGCTGATCGGCGCCTGCGCGCTGCACCCGTCGATGCGCGACATCGGCCGGCGTACCCCCTTGCCTGTCCAAGCTTGGTCCTGGCGCCGGTTGCTGCTGATCATCCCGGCGCTCGCGGTCCCGTTCGTGCTGACCGCGGCGATCCCCAACCAGACCACGCTCGACCGCATCGTCCTGGCCGTCGGCGGCGCGCTGATGGTCGCGTTGCTGCTGTTGCGGGCGGTTTCCGCGGTGCAGGCCTACGCGGCCGCGCAGCGCGAATACGAATACCAGGCCACGCACGACCACTTGACCGCGCTGCCCAACCGCGCGCTGCTCGTCGACCACGTCGGGCAGCTGCTCGCCCGGCCTGCCGACCCCGACCGGCCCCTGTGGCTCTTCTTCCTCGACCTCGACGGGTTCAAGCTGGTCAACGACTCGTGGGGGCACTACGCCGGCGACCGGGTGATCGTCGAGGTGGCCCGCCGGCTGCGCCGCACGGTGCCGGCCGGCGCCGCTGTGGCACGGGTCGGCGGCGACGAGTTCGTGATCGCCAACCAGAGCACGCCCGACGAGGCGGTCGCGCTCGCCGAGCGGATCCTGGCCAGCCTCACACTGCCGCTCAAGGCGACCGCGTCCGACGTGGTGGTGTCCGGGTCGATCGGCATCGCCAGTTCCGCCGCAGTGCCGGTTTCGAAGACCGGGATGACCGACGTCGTACGCGGCCCGCAAGCCGCCGGCCCCGTCATGGTCACCGGCGAGGGGCTGCTGCGTGACGCGGACACCGCGATGTATCAGGCGAAGGCCGAGGGCCGCGGTGGCTGGGTGCTGTTCGATTCGACCATGCATGACCGGGTACGCGACCGGATCGACATCGAGCTCGCCCTGCGCCATGCGCTCGCGCACGACCAGCTCCGCCTCGCCTACCAGCCGATCGTCCGGATGAGCGGTGCGCGCCTCGCCGGGGTCGAGGCGCTGATCCGGTGGGAGCACCCGACGAAGGGGACGATCGCCCCGACCAAGTTCATCCCGGTCGCCGAGGAAACCGGGCTGATCACCGACCTGGGCCGCTGGGTGATGCGCGAGGGGCTCCGCCAGCTCGCCGAGTGGCGCCAGAACGACGTGGTCGCCGACGACTTCTGGTTGTCGATCAACGTGTCACCGCGCCAGCTCCGCGACCCCCGCCTGTCCGGCGAGCTGGCCGAAGCGCTGGTCGAGCACGGCCTCGACGGCTCGTCGGTGATGCTGGAGATCACCGAGTCGGTCATGGTCGACGGTTCGCAGGTCACCGACCAGGTGATGGCGGATCTGCGCGGCCTGGGCGTCCGCCTCGTCGTCGACGACTTCGGCACCGGCTTTTCGGCGCTGGGCTACCTCCGCCGCCACCCGGTCACCGGTGTGAAGATCGACCGGGCGTTCGTCGGCGGCCTCGGCACCAACCCGGAAGACGAAGAGATCGTCCGCGCGGTGGTCGCGATGAGTTCGGCGCTGGGCCTGAGCGTGGTCGCCGAGGGCGTGCAGACCCAGTCCCAGCGCGACGTGCTCCAGGCGCTCGGCGTCGTCTACGGCCAGGGCTGGCTGTGGGGCCGACCGCAGGACCCGGAGACCTTCGCGCGCCTCCGCCGCCCCGCGACCATCGGCCGAGGTGGCGCCCTGGCTCGCGACGCCGAACCGATCCCCCGCCCGGTGCCCGGTCTGGGTGCCGCACCCACCGAAGCCAACGGCGACCTGGCCCGCCGTCTCCTCGACCCGATCCCCGCCGAGCCCAAGACGGCCAACGGCGTTCGCCGCCCGACCCCCACCGGCAACGGCAACGCACCGCGGGTCGGGGTCGACCGGGCCGCGGCGAACACCAACGCCGCCGACCAGCACGAGGGCGAAGACGTCCGGCCGGGAGCCGAGACCGCAGCACCGGAAGCCCCCGCCACCGACGCCAAGCCGGTTGCGCCGAGCCGCGGCAACGCGGGTCGTGGCCTCGAACCGCCCGCCCCGCCCACTCACCCGGTGCCGCGCGTCCCGGTCAAAAACCGCCGCCGCTCGGCGACCGACGCGACCGAGCCGACGGGCGACGGCGCACGCGGCGCCGACGGGGTCGAACTGGTCGCCCGAATCCGCATCGAGAGTGACGCCAGCGTCGCCCTCCCCCGCGCCGACCGAGAATGATCACTCGGGCGCGTTGTCGGCCTTTCCTCCGATTACGTAGGGAGTCGTATATCCCTCGTATGCCAGGTGGGCGATCATCCCGTCGGTGGCGTGGGGCAGGTTGTGGCAGTGGTCGAGCCAGATGCCGGGATTATCGGCCTTGAAGGCGATCACGTAGGTTTCGCCGTCGTCGACGTCGAGCGAGTCGGTCCACCATGGACTGCCGCTGGTCGCCACACCGTTGCGGGACAACACCAGGGCTACGTGGCCGTGCAGGTGCATCGGGTGCACCTCGCCCGAGTCGTTGCTGATCGTCATCTTGACGATGTCGCCGGTGCGCACCATGAACATCGGCACGTCGGGGTAGAGGTGGCCGTTCATCGTCCACCACAGCCCGGGGCGGCCGTCGAGGAAGCCGGGCGACCGGCCAATGCTCAACGCGAAGTCGCGGTCGAAGTGTGACGTGTCCAGGTCGACCGGGGCCGGCGTGCCGTAGGTCAGCAGGTCGACCACCGCCTCCGGGTTGACCGCGGCCGGCGCCGACGCGCCCGCGGGACCGACCACCAGCGACGAGCCGGCGCCGAGGTCGACCCGGACGGCGCCGCCTCCGGCCGGTGGCGTGACCGAGAGGTCGGCGCGACCGCCGGCCGCGATCACCAGCCGCCGGTCGGTGATGTCGGTCGGGCCGTGCAGGTCGTGGCCGTCGACCGCGAGCACCCGGTAGGGCGCCCCGGTCACCGACACCGGCAGCGGCCCGTTGTCGGTGTTGATCAGCCGCAGCCGGGTGGGCACCCCGGCCGGCGCCGGGATCGGCCGCTCCCCGGTCGCGCCCTGCACCGTGCGCCGGCCGTCGTAGGTGTGCACCTGGGCCACGACGTCGGAGGGGGCCGCGTCGACCACCAGGGCGCCGAACAAGCCGCCTTTCACCTGTTCGTGGGACACCTGATGGGAGTGGTACCAGTAGGTGCCGGCATCGTGCACGACGAACCGGTAGGTGTGCCGCCCGCCGACCGGCACCGCGTCCTGGGTCACCCCGGCGACACCGTCTTCGGCGTTGGGCACCCGCACGCCGTGCCAGTGCAGCGCCACACCGTCGGGCACCGACTCGTTGACCAGGTCGACCTGGACCAGGTCGCCGACCTTCGCGCGGATCTCCGGACCCGGCGACGCGTGGTTGAGCGTGAAGCCGTCGACCCGCTCCCCCGAAGCCAGCGAGAACGACTCCTCGCGCGCGGTCAACGTCGCCGTCACCGCCGGCGTTCCCGAAGACGGGCCGGTCAAGGTTGCGACGCTCACTCCCCCGGCATGCTGGTGCCCGGCCAGGGGAACGGCGCCGCCGCCGTAGTCGGCGTAGCCCATCTCGAGCACCGAATAGGTCGACGGGACCCGGCTGTCGAACCAGAGGTAGCCGAGCGTGCCCACCAGGATCAGCGACAACCCGATCGCACCCCAGCGGGTGAGGTGGCGGACCCAGCTTCGACGCCCGGCGGCCTCCGCACCGCCGGACGACTGCGCCGGGTCAGAAGGGAAAAGGGCATGGTCGTGCGCCCCGGCCGAGCTTGTCGCCTGCTCGGCCGGGTCGTCAAGCGCCGTCATGCGCCCGCGGTGACCCCTGGGTCGCTGCTCCCGACGGGGGCGGCGACGGAGGTGTCAGGGCTGGACGCACGGGAGGCACGGCTGCCGGCCATGCCGGCGATGCCCGCGATCGCGAACGCGTTGAGGGCGTGCAGCATGCCCACCACGGGCGCGCTGAAGGACACGAAGGCCAGCACGATCTGGAGCACGACGAGGCCGACCGTGATCCAGGCGCGCGCCACGCCGCCGGGGACCTTGGCGAAGAACGAGACGATGCCGAAGATCAGCGCCAGCGCGGGGATGACCATCATGCCGACGACCGAGTGCAGCATCTGGCCGACGTTGGCGTCGGTGTCTTCGGTGAACGCGACGCCGTCGCCCGCGTTCTTGAAGATGTCGAACGCGCCCCAGGCGACGAACAGCACCTGGAGCACCACGGCGAGCGCGATCAATCTGGACAGCCAGATGAACAACGAGCGCATCGGAACCCCGTTCGAAGAGTCTGTGTCGGACGCGATGACTCTATGACCGGGCTGTGACAGGTTCGTACTCGACAGGGAGTATCCGACAGTACGCCGAACGACGTACACGGCAGGTCAAAGGGCCTGTCGCAACCACTCCTCGACACCCGCGATGTGCACGGTCGCCCACGATCGGGCGAGTTCGGGCTCGCGGGCGGCGATCGCGTCGACGATCGCCTGGTGCTGCTCGCGGGTCTTGTCGACCGCACCCTCCTGGGTGAGCCCCCGCCAGATCCGCGCGCGGGTGGTCGGCCCGGAGAGGCCGTCGATCAGCGAGCACAGCGCCGCGTTGCCCGAGCCGGCCGCGATCGCCCGGTGGAACTCGAGGTCGTTGGCGACCAGCGCCTCCACCGAGGGAGACGCACCCAACTCGTCGAGCACCCGTTGCAGCTTCGCGATGTCGGCATCGTTCATCCGCCGCGAGGCCAGCGCCGTGGCGGCCGGCTCCAGGATCCGGCGGACCTCGAGGAACTGGAGCACGGTGTCGTCGCGGTGGAAGTCGACCACGAAGCTCAGCGACTCGAGCAGCAGGTCGGGCGAGAGGCTGGTGACGTAGGTGCCGTCGCCCTGCCGCACGTCGAGCACCTTGATGATGGACAGCGCCTTGACCGCCTCGCGCAACGAGTTGCGAGACAGCCCGAGCCGCTCGGCGAGATCGGCCTCCTTGGGTAGCCGGTCTCCGGGGCCGAGCGCCCCGGAGACGATCATCTCCTTGATCTTGTCGATGGCTTCGTCGGTCAACGCCACGCGATCACCTCAGTCCTGGGCCTTACCGGTCGTCAACCGGGCGAGCATCAGCGCCACCAGGATGATCAGGCCGTAGATGGCCTGGATCCACTGTGCCGAGACGCCGGCGAGCGTGAGGATGTTGTTGATCAGGCCGAGCACGATGACGCCGCACAGCGCGCCGAACAGCGTGCCCTTGCCGCCCTCCATGCTGACCCCGCCGATCACGGCCGCCGCGAACACCGTGAAGATCATGCCGTCGCCCTGTGCTGCCGCGACCGAACCGAGCCGGCCGGTCATCAGCAGGCCGGCGAGGGCCGCGAGCACGCCGCCGACGATGAACACGATCCACATCACCCGGTCGGCCCGGATGCCGGCCGCGCGGGCGGCGTCACGGTTGCCGCCGATGGCGTACACCGCGCGCCCGTGCCTGAAGAAGCCGAGCACCGCGATGCCGATCGCGAACAGGATGGCGCAGATCCAGATCGAGGCCGGCAGGCCCAGCCAGAGGGCGTTGCCCAGGTAGAGCACCGACTCCGGCAACTCGAACAGGTTCTGGCCGCCGGTGATGCCGATCTGGAGGCCGCGCAGCACGATCAGCATGCCGAGCGTGACGATGAACGCCGAGAGCCCGAACCGCAGGATCAGCAGGCCGTTGAACGCGCCGATGGCCAGGCCGACCAGCAGGCAGATCGGGATCGCCAGGGCCGAGGACCATTCGGTGCCGATGCCGTTGCTGGCGGCCGGAATGACCAGGGCCACGCCGAGCGCCGGTGCGAGGCCGACGGTCGACTCGAGCGACAGGTCGAACCGGCCGCCGATCAGGATGATCGCCTCGGCCAGCACCAGCAGCGACAACTCGGTCTGCTGTTGCAGCACGTTGGTGATGTTGGCGCTGCTCAGGAACACCGGATCGATCAAGGCACCAACCAGGACCAGAACGATGATCGCGGGTACGAGTGCCAGGTCCCGCATCCGCGCCAGCCGAGGCCCCGTCAGCCGCCGCGCAGCCGGCTCCGCCGGCGTCGACGGCGGTGCCGTGGTGGTCGTGCCGCTCATGACTCCGCTCCTTCTGCAGCAGAAACACCCTCGACCGCGGCGACGACCTGTGCGTCGTCCCAGCCGTGGGCCAGTGTGGCCGTCACGCGGCCGTGGAACATGACCAGCACGCGGTCGCAGTGCCGCAGGTCGTCGAGTTCGTCGGAGACCATCAGCACGCCGGTCCCCTGGTCGGCCGCCGACCGCACCGCGCCGAGCAGCGACTCCTTGGAGCGCACGTCGACACCCGCGGTCGGGTTGATCAGCACGAGCACCCGCGGCTCGGTGGACAGCGCGCGGGCCAGCACGACCTTCTGCGCGTTGCCGCCGGAGAGGCTGGATACCGGCGCGGCCGGACTCTCGGTGCGGATGTCGTACTTCTTGATCATCGCTTCGGCCGCAGCGGTGCGCCGGGCCGGCAACACCACGCTCGCGGGTCCCAGCCGGTCGGCGATCGGCAGGGTCGCGTTCTCCGCCACCGACAGCAGAGGCACGAGGCCTTCGCGGTGCCGGTCTTCCGGAACCAGCCCGATGCCCGCCTTGAGCGCCGCGGGCACACCGGCACCGACCGGTAGAGTGCCGACGGAGACCGTGCCGCTGTCGGCGCGCCGCAGCCCGCCGACCGTCTCGGCGAGCGAGACCTTGCCACTGCTGCCCGAACCCGTGACGCCGACGATCTCGCCGGCTCGCAGCTCCAGATCGATTCCCGTGTAGGCGTCAGCGAGCGTCAACCCCCGCAACGACAGCACGCTGTCGCCGGGCGGCACCTCGCGCGGCGCGACCTCGGTCAGCCCGACGGCCTCGCCGGTCATCGCCGCGACGAGTTGGTCGTGGCTGACCGCCGAGACCGGCTCGGTGAGCACCCAGCGGGCGTCGCGGAGCACGGTCACGGTGTCGCACACCTCGTAGACCTCGCGCAGGTGGTGCGAGATGAACAGCATCGTCACGCCGGAGGCCGACAGCGACCGCAGCCGGACGAACAGGCGCTCGATGGCGGTCGCGTCGAGCCGGGCGGTCGGCTCGTCGAGGATGATGAAGCGGGTGCCCAGCGAGAGCGCCCGGGCGATCTCGACGAGTTGGCGCTGCTCGACGTTGAGGTCGCCGGCCAGCGCGGCCGGGTCGACCGCGACGCCGTATTCCTCGAGCAGCGCACCCGCCCGCCGCCGCAGCCCACCCCAGCGGATAAAGCCACGATCGGTCTGCCGGTTGAGGAAGAGATTCTCCGCCACCGTCAGCGTCGGGATGATGGTCGAGCGCTGGTAGACGCAGGCGACCTGGCGGCGCCAGCCGTCGCGGTCGGCCGGCGCGGGCGCCGGCTCGCCGTTGAACGACACGGTGCCCTCGTCGGCCCGGTGCAGCCCGGTGAGCACCGAGACCAGCGTCGACTTGCCGGCGCCGTTGCGCCCGACCAGGGCGTGTGTCTCGCCGGGCCGGATCGCCACGCTCACGTCGGCCAGGGCGGTCGTCGCGCCGAAGCGTTTGGTGATCTGGTTAGCCGCCACGGCCGGCGGCAGGGCGCGAGCCCCACCGCCGACCGCGTCAGACAGAGCTGCGGTCATCACTTCCCGATCTGGTTGCCCCACAACGACGCGTCGTCGACGTTGTCCTTCGTCACGAGCGGCGCCGGCAGCTGGTCTTCGAGCACGCCGTTGCCGACGTCGATGATGGTGCTGTCATGGTCGGTCGGTCCAGGGGTGAACGTCTTTCCCTCGACCGCGGCCTTGGCGTAGAACAGCGCGTACTTGGCGTAGAGGTCGGCCGGCTGCGAGACGGTGGCGTCGATCTCGCCCTTGCGGATGGCGTCGAACTCCTGCGGGATGCCGTCGTTGGAGACGATGAAGATGTGCTTCGGGTCGGTCGGCGGCACCAGCGCGTTCTTCGACTTGAGCAGTTGCAGGGTCGGCGCCAGGAACACGCCGCCGGCCTGCATGTAGATGCCCTTGATGTCGGGGTGCTGGGCGAGCCGGGTCTGGAGCGCCGCGGACGCCTTGGCGCCCTCCCACTCGGTCGGCTCCTCGAAGATGGTGATGCCGGGGAACTTCGACTTCATGCACTCGGCGAACGCCTCGGACCGGTCACGACCGTTGACCGACGAGAGCGAGCCCTGGAACTCGATGACCTTGCCCTTGCCGCCGAGCTTCTCACCGAGGAACTCGCAGGCCTTCTGGCCGTAGGCGCGGTTGTCGGCCCGCACCACCATGAAGACCTTGCCCTTGTCGGGCCGGGTGTCGACGGAGACGACCGGGATCTTCTTGCTCTCCAGCATGGTCAGCGTCGTGGCGATGGCGCCGGTGTCCTGCGGAGCCATCACGATCGCCTTGGCGCCCTGGGCGGTGAGCGCCTGCGCGTTGGCGACCAGCTTGGCGATGTCGTTCTGCGAGTTGGTCGGCGTCATCATGTTGATGCCGGTTTCCTGCGCGTACTGCGGGATGTATTTCGCGTAGGAGTTCCAGAAGTCGGAGTCGGCCCGGGGCAGGTCGACGGCGATCGGCGGCTGCTTGGCACCCGCGTCGGTGCCGCTGCCGCCGGTGGAGCCGCTGTCGGACGAGTTGCAACCAGCGGTCGCCGCGGCGAATGCGGCGACGACCGCCACGCTGACGACGGCGCGTCTGTTCAGGATCATCGCTGTCCTCTGTGGTGGGTAGAGGGATGGGTAGGGGTGCGGTTCTTAGACGGCGCGCGACCAGGCCGGGCCGTCGGGGAAGGCGAACCTTGCCCGGCTTTCCGGGCGCATTGTCGAACTGAAGCCGGGTGCCTGGGGTGCCAGGTAGCGACCGGCGCGGATCTGCACGGGATCGACGAAGTGCTCGTGGAGATGGTCGACGTACTCGATGACGCGGTTGTCCATGGAACGCGACACCGCGACGTAATCGAAGAGCGAGAGGTGTTGCACCAGCTCGCAGAGGCCGACGCCACCCGCGTGCGGGCAGACCGGCACACCGAACTTGGCCGCCAGCAACAGGATCGCGATGTTCTCGTTGACGCCGGCGACGCGGGCCGCGTCGAGCTGCACATAGGACACCGCGCCGAGCTGGAGGAGCTGCTTGAAGACCACCCGGTTCTGCACGTGCTCACCGGTGGCCACCGGCACGGGTGCGATGCCGCGGGCGATCGCCGCGTGCCCGACCACGTCGTCCGGGCTGGTGGGTTCCTCCACCCACCACGGCTCGAACGGCGCCAGCGCGCCGACCCACTCGATGGCCTGGCCGACGTCCCAGCGCTGGTTGGCGTCGACCGCGATCCGGAAGTCGGGACCGCACACCTCGCGGGCGATCCGCAACCGGCGGATGTCGTCGTCGACGTTGGCGCCGACCTTCAGCTTGATCTGGGTGAAGCCGGCGTCGATCGCCTCCTGGCAGAGCCGGCGCAGCTTCGCGTCGTCATAACCCAACCAGCCAGGCGAGGTGGCGTACGCCGGGTAGCCCTGCGCCAGCAGCTCGGCGACCCGCTCCTCGCGGCCGACGGCACCGGGGCGGAGCAGTTCGAGCGCCTCGCCCGGGGTGAGCGCGTCGGTCAGGTAGCGGAAGTCGACCAGGGAGACCAGTTCCTCGGGCGGCATCGAGGCCAGCAGCTGCCACAACGGCAGCCCGGCCTGCTTGGCCTTGAGGTCCCAGAGGGCGTTGACCACGGCCGAGATGGCCATGTGCATGACGCCCTTCTCCGGGCCCAGCCAGCGCAGTTGCGAGTCGTGCACCAGCTCGCGCCAGAACCCGCCCAGGTCGTCGAGGACGTTCTTGACCAGGCGACCCGCCAGGTAGGGGCGCAACGCGGCGATCGCGGCGGTCTGCACCTCGTTGCCGCGCCCGATGGTGAAGGCGAACCCATGCCCTTCGTGACCGTCGACCTCGTCGGTGCGCAGCACCACGTAGGCGGCCGAATAGTCCGGGTCCGGGTTCATCGCGTCGGAGCCGTCGAGCTCACGCGAGGTCGGGAACCGCACGTCATAGGTGTCCAGCGACACGAACCGGGCGGTCATCGACGAACCTCACGCGCATTCATAGGTCCGATGTTTACCAGGTGGTCGGATGTATGGCAAGACCTTCGCTCTCCACAAAGGAAGAATCGCCCCGTCGCCGGGGCGATTCATCCAATGACTGGCTACGGTGAGTTAGACGAGATCAAACTTTTCCCAGGGTCCGATCGCCGCCCGGTTGGCGATCAGCGCCGCGGCACCGCTGTTCTCCGCGACCACATACATGTTGTTGACGGTCGCCCGCAGGCTCTCGCTGCCGTCGGAGTTGCGGACCAGCGCGAAGGTCTCCCACGACCCGGCCGAGGCCCGGTTGGCCACCAACGCCGCCGCACCCGCGTTCTCGGCGCAGACGAACATGTTGTTGGCCCGGGAGCGCAGCGCGACGTTGCCGCCGCCCAGGTCGACCACGTCGAACTGCTCGGTGAGCCCCGCCGTCGCCTTGTTGGCGATCAGCGGCGTCGTGCTGTTGGCGGCACTGACGAACTGGTTGTTGACCAGCGCCTTGAGCGTCGACCCGCCGGTCGGCGGTGTCCCGCTCGAGTTGAGCGTGAACGCGTCGAGGTCGAACAGGTTGCCCGCCCCGCCCTTGAACACGAAGAAGAGCTGGGTCGATCCGGACGGCAGGTTGGTCAGGTTGGCGCTGACGTTGGCGAACGTGTCCCAGCTCCCGGTCGAGGCGACCGTCAGCGTGCCGTGCAACGTGCCGGTCTGCGAGCCGCTGCGCACCTCGATGGTGCCGCCGGTCGCGCCGGACGAGACGCGTGCGGTGATGCTGGTCGCGGTGGACAGGTTGTAGGGCCGGAACGAGATCCAGTCGTTGTTGTCGATGAAGCCCACGGTCGCGCCGCCCTCGGCGGCCGCGTGGCTGGCCAGTTGCACCCCGCCGGACTGCGCGCCGAAGTGCTCACCCTGGCGGTGCCGCGGCTGCAACGTCTTCTGGCTGGTCGTGGTCAGCCCACCGTTGTCGGTGTAGGACGCCACGAAGATGCCGAAGATGTTGGCCGCCGCGTCGTGCTCGCCGTCGGTGGGCACGGTGAGCGTGCCGGAGCAGCCGGTCTTCGAGGTGATCTGGTGCGAGTGGTTGTCGTGGCCGAGGAAGTAGGTCACCGACACCCGCGCGCAGTTGATGGTGCCGTCTTCAGGATCGGAGACGCTCACCGTGTACGGAATGGTGTCACCGAAGTTGAACAGCGCGCCATCGGCCGGGGCGCTGAGGTTGACCGTCGGTGCCGAGTTGCCGACCGTGACGACCAGGCTCGCCGTGCCGGACAGCCCGGTCGGGTCGGTCACCCGCAGTGTCGGTGTGTAGGTGCCGTTGGTGTTGTAGGTCTTCGTCGGGTTGGCCGCCGTCGACGTGGTGCCGTCGCCGAACGTCCACAGGTAGGACAGCGCGCCGCCCTCCGGGTCGGACGAGCCGGCCGAGGAGAAGGTGATCGACAGCGGCGCCGGGCCCGAGGTCTTGTTGGCCGAGGCGACCGCCACCGGGCTGCGGTTGCCGCCGCCGATGTATTCGACCCGGTAGAGCGCCTGGTTGTTGGAGCCGGTGCCGTAGTCGAGCACGTAGAGCGCACCGTCCGGCCCGAAGGCCATGTCCATCACCTGGGTGCCGTCCCACGGGAAGTCGGAGATCTCCCCGGGGGTGCCGTTGCTGTTGACCGCGATCGCCTTGATCCACTGCCGGCCGTACTCACCGGCGAAGAAGCGCCCGTCGAGCGACTGCGGGAACTTCACGGCCGAGTTCAGCGACGCGTTGTAGCGGTAGACCGGGCCACCCATCGGCGACTCCGAGCCGCCACCGAACTCCGGCGGGGTCGAGTCGAAGCCGTAGCGGATCCAGGCCGGCTTCGCCGCCGGCAGGGTCTGCAGGCCGGTGTTGCGGAACGAGTTGTTGGTCGGCCCGCCCGCGCAGTTGTATTTGGCCTGCGACGGCCCGCTCGGGAAGGTGAACTCGTTGTAGGTCTCGGCGGTCGAGTTGCTGCCGGTGCAGTAGGGCCAGCCGTAGTTGCCGGGCGCGGTGATCCGGTTGAACTCGACCTGGCCGCCCGGGCCGCGGTTGGCATCGGCGGCGCCCGCGTCCGGGCCGTAGTCGCCGAGGTAGACGATGCCGGTCGGCTTGTCGACGCTCATCCGGAACGGGTTCCGGAAGCCCATCGCGTAGATCTCCGGCCGGGTGTTGGCGGTGCCCGGCGCGAACATGTTGCCGGACGGGATGGTGTAGCCGCCGGCGGCGGTCGGCTTGATTCGCAGCACCTTGCCACGCAGGTCGTTGGTGTTGCCGGAGGACCGCTGCGCGTCGAACTGCGGGTTGCGGTTGGTCCGCTCGTCGATCGGCGTGAACGCGTTGCTCTCGAACGGGTTGGTGTCGTCGCCGGTGGTCAGGTAGAGGTTGCCGGCCGCGTCGAAGTCGATGTCGCCGCCGACGTGGCAACACTGGCCGCGGTCGTTGTCGACGGTCAGCGTGACGACCTGGCTGCCCATGTTGAGCGTGTTGTCGGAGTTGAGGGTGAACCGCGACAGGTTGAGGTGGCCCTTCCAGGCGTTGAAGTCGGCCGCGGTGCCGGTGGTCGGCGCGTCACCGCCGGGCGTCGACAGCGGCGGCGAGTAGTAGAGCCAGACGTAGCGGTTGGTGGCGAAGTTCGGGTCGACCGCGACGCCCTGTAGGCCCTCCTCGTCGTGCGTGTAGACGGGGATGGTGCCGGCGACCTTGGTGTTGCCGGCGGCGTCGGTCACCCGGACCACGCCGTTGCGGGCGGTGTGGATGACCGTGCGGTCCGGCAACACGGCCAGGGACATGGCCTCACCGAGTTCCGCCGAGCCGACCGCCAGCTGCACCTGCTGGTAGTCGGCGGCGGGGATGTCGGCCGCGGCGGCGGGTGCAGCGGCCGAGGTGACCGCCAGCGTGGAGCTGGCGGCGCTGAGCAGGCCAACGGCGAGCAGCCGCGACCAGCGCCGAGGGGACGAGCGCATGGGGGTTGTTCCTTTCGTGCGGGGGTCAGGAGCCGTAGACCTCGAACTCCCAGAGGGAGTAGCCGTACTGGGTGAGGGCGCGCTGCGTGCCGTTGACGCGGACGTAGCGGGCGGTGGGCGGGGTGGTGAGGGTGACGTCGTCGACGCCGCCGTCACCGGTGGTGGTGGCGTAGGAGTTCGTCCAGGTCGAGCCGTTGGTCGAGGTCTGGATCTGGTAGGACCGGGCGTATGCCGCCTCCCACTGGAGCCGGACGCGGTTGACGGTCCGCGCCGAGCCCAGGTCGACGGTGATCCACTGCGGGTCGCTGTAGGCCGAGCCCCAGCGGGTGGCGGTGTTGCCGTCGACGGCGTTGGCGGCGGCGTGCGGCGAACCCGGCTCGACGCTGGAGACCGTCACCGGCTGGTTGCGGGACAGCAGCGTGGGACCGGTGCCGCCGCCGGGTGTGCCGTAGACGTTGAAGTCCCACAGCGAGTAGCCCCACTGGGTGGCCCGCTGCGTGCCGTTCATCCGCACGTAGCGACCGGTCCCGGTGAGCGTGATGTCGTCGACGCCGCCGTCACCGGTGGTGGTCGAGTAGACCGTCGTCCAGGTGGAGTTGTTGGGCGAGGTCTGGATTTGGTACGCGCGGCCGTACGCGGTTTCCCAGTTGAGCCGCACGCGGGAGAGGTTGTAGGACTGCCCGAGGTCGATGGTGGCCGACTGCGGGTCGCTGTAGGCACTGCCCCAGCGGGTGGCCGAGTTGCCGTCGGTCGCGTAGGCGGCGAGGTTGCCACCCTCCACGCTCGACACCACGACCGGCTTGCCCTGTGCGATGTCGGTGGCCGGCTGGGTGCCGCCGCCGGCTTTGATCCGGATGTTGCGATAGTTGATGTCGGCACCGGCGCCGTCGTTCTGCACGCCGATGTAGCCGTTGGCGATGGCCCGCGTACTCTGGTAATCGTTGATCTTGATGCCGTTGAGCCAGATCTCCACCCGCTCGCCGTGTACGCCGATCTCGTAGGTGTTCCACGATCCCGGCGGGTTCAGCGCCGCGTCGCGCAGCGCGAAGTTGGGCCCAGAGAAGCTGTAGACGCTGCCGGTGGTGCGCGACGGGTCGGCGTCGGTCGCGTCGATCTGGATCTCGTGGCCCTGGTTGACCGGGTTCCACGGGTCGGTGCCCGGGTTGGGGAAGCCGATGAAGACGCCGCCGTTGTCGTCGCCCGGCATCATCCAGTCGACCTTGAGCGAGTAGTCGGCGAACGTGCGCACCGGGTACCACAGCAGGCCCATGCCGCCGACCGAGCTCAGCGTCCCGTTGGCCAGCGTGAAGTTGCCCGGCCCGATCTGCTGCCAGTTGTTGAGGCTGGCCTGGGTGCCGTCGAACAGCGCGGTGTAGCCCGTCTCCGGCCGGCAGTCGGCGGGCCGGTTGTTGGCCGCGATCTGGATGCCGCCGAGCAGCATCTTCGTGAAGTTGGCGTCGGTGTAGGCCTCTTCGACGTGGCCGAGCCCGGTATACCAGGACCGTCCACTCCCGACGTTTTTGCACCAGGTGATCGGGTGGTCGCCGGCCATCGTGCCGCCGCTGTAGGACGACTCGTCGAGACTGGCCAGCACCTTGGCGGTAGTCCGCGGGTTGGTGCGGTAGTTGTACCACTCGTCGAGCCGGGACCAGGTCGCCGGCAGGTGTGCGGTGGAGGCGTTGCCGCGGTCTTCGACCCGGACCGTCGCGGTCTGGTTGGCCGGGTGCGACGCGAACCAGGCACCGACGAGCTCGCCGTAGAACGGCCAGTCGTATTCGGTGTCGGCGGCCGCGTGCACGCCGACGAAACCGCCGCCGCCGGTGATGTAGGACTGGAACGCGGTCTGCTGCGTGGCGTTGAGCACGTCGCCGGTCGTGGAGAGGAAGACGACGGCCTGATACTGGGCCAGGTTGGCGGTGGTGAACTGGTTGGCGTCCTCGGTGGCGGTGACCGAGAACCCGTTCTGCGACCCGAGGATCTGGATCGCCGCGATGCCGTTGGGTATCGACGAGTGGCGGAAACCGGCCGTCTTGGAGAAGACCAGGACCTTGGTGAGCGGGGCGGCCTGGGCCGGCGCCGCGACCGCGAGGCCCGCCACGAGGGCGAGCGCCGCGGCGGCGGCGACGCCCCGAAGACGTGGCGAGGCGCCAGCCTCGCGACGTCTGAGGACCCCGAGTACGAGGGCGCGGATGCGCATGCTTGCGACTCCTTACGGAAGGGGGCGCGGGACCCGGTCGTCGGCGCGATCGGGCCCCGCGCGGCTCAGCGAACCGACGTCACGGCAGCGTCCAGTTCTGGGCGCCGGTGCCGTTGCAGTCGTAGATCTGCAGTTGGTTTCCGTTGGTGACGTTGGACGCCGGGATGTCGAGGCACTTGTTGGCCTGCGGGTTGCGCAACCCGCCGTTGGCCGCCGTGACCCACTGCTGTGCGCCGGTGCCGTTGCACGTCCAGAGGTGGATCTTCGTGCCGTTGGCGGTGCCGCTGGACTGGACGTCCATGCACTTGCCGAGGGCCCGGATGGTGCCGTCGGTGCCGACCGTCCAGGTCTGGTTGGAAGCGCCGTTGCAGTCCCAGATCTGGATCTTCGTGCCGTCGGCGGTCGCGCTGCCGTTGACGTCGGCGCACTTGCCGAGCGCCTTGATCGCGCCGGTGCGGGGCCCACCGCTACCGGGCGTGCTCACGCCGGGTCCGATGAACGTGTAGCTGTCGAGGTCGAGGAACGCCCCGCTGCCACCGGTGAACACGATGTAGAGGTCGTGGGTGTTGTCGTCGGGCTTGGTCACCGGGACGGTGATGTCGGTGTAGGTGTCCCAGCTTCCGGTGCCGGCCACCGCGACCCGGGCCACCTCGGGACCGGTGGTGGAGTCGTAGCGGAACGAGACCGTGCCGCCGGCGCCGCCGGACGACACCCGGGCACGGACCTGGGTGATGCCCTTGAGGCTGACGGCGTGGTGCCGCACGTACTCGCCGTTCTGGATGTCACCGAGCCGCTTGCCGCCCTCGGCGCCGGCGGCGGTGATCACCTGCGGGCCGTTGAGCGTCACGTAGTGCTCGGCCTGCCACTGCTTGGGCCAGAGGGTGATCTCCTTCTCGCCGGTCAGCGGCACGGTGCCGGTCGCGCCGCGGTCGGTGTAGCTCGACCGGAGCACGAAGAACAGCGTCGAGTCGGGGCCGGCGTGCACCGGGCCGGTGTTGACGGTGAACCCGCAGCCGGTGCCCTGGCCTTCCTCGTGCGCGTGCTCCTGGTGGCCGAGCGCCGCCCGGATGACGATGTTGGCGCAGGGGATCGTGCCGTCCTGTGCGTCGGTCGCCGTCGCGGTCGAGGTGACGTTCTCGTCCCACCCGATCATGCCGCCGGCCGGCACACCGCCCAGCGTGACCGTGGGCCGGTTGTTGCCGACCACGATCGGCAGCAGCGTCGTGCCGCTGCGGCCGGTGCCGTCGTTGACGGTCAGCCGGGCCCGCTTGTCGCCGTTGGTGGTGTAGGTGAACGACGGGTTCGCGGCCGTCGAGTCGACGGTGCCGTTGTTGTCGAAGTCCCACTGGTAGGTCAGCGGGTCGCCGTCGGGGTCGGTGCTGCCCGCGCTGGAGAAGGTGACGGCCAGCGGGGTCAGGCCGTTGTCCCGGTTGGCGGAGGCGACGGCGATCGGTGCGCGGCCGCCGGCGACATAGTTGATCTTGTAGAGGCCGGCCGCGACGTCACCGGAGAAGTAGCCGTTGCCGTACTCGAGCAGATAGAGCGACCCGTCCGGGCCGAACTCCATGTCGATCGGATGCACGAGTTGCATCCCGGCCAGCACCGGCTCGATCACTGTCGGCGTGCCGGTCACCGGGCCGCCGCTGAACTGGACTTCCTTGATCCAGTTGCGGCAGTACTCGGAGATCAGCCACTTGTTGTCGTAGTAGGCCGGCCACTTCACGTCCGAGACCAGGTTCGGGTCGTAGTGGTAGACCTCGGTGTGGTTGGGCGAGCCGCAGCCGCCCGGGTTGTCCAGGGCGGGCCACTCGCGGCTGCCGCCGTGCTGCTCCCACACCAGGGCCGGCTTGGTCGGCGGGAGTTGCTGTAGGCCGGTGTTGCGTGGCGAGTTGTTGACCGGGCCGGTCGTGCCGCCGCAGGGGAACCAGCCGCGCGGGGCGTTGGCGGCGAAGTCCCAGTCGTTGTAGGCGACGTTGGGGCCGCCGCAGTAGGGCCAGCCGTAGTTGCCGGGCCCGGTGGCCCGGTTGAACTCGTCGTAGGCGGCCGGACCGCGGTTGGCGATGGTGGCACCGGCGTCGGGACCGACCTCGCCCCAGTAGAGGGTGTTGTTGGCCTTCTTGTCGACCCAGATCCGGTAGGGGTTCCGGTTGCCCATGGTGTAGATCTCGGGCCGGGTGTTGGCGGTGCCCGGCGCGAACAGGTTGCCGGACGGGATCGTGTAGGTGCCGGTCGTCGTCGGCTTGATCCGGTTGATCTTGCCGCGCAGGTCGTTGGTGTTGCCGGCCGTGCGCTGGGCGTCATACTGCGCGTCCCGCGAGGTCCGCTCGTCGATCGGCGCCATTCCGGCGGAGTCGCCGCCGGAGTTGGTGTTGTCGCCGACCGCGAAATAGAGGTTGCCCGCGGTGTCCCAGGTCATCGAGCCGGCGGAGTGGCAGCACAGCCGCCGCTCGGTCGGCCACTCGATGATCATGTCTTCGGACGCCGGGTCGATCACGTTGGTGGTCGCGTTGAAGGTGAACCGGGAGATCCGGTTGACCAGGGCCGCCTGCGCGGGCGAGTAGAAGAGGTACAGCCACCGGTTGGAGGCGAACGCCGGGTCGAGCGTGATGCCGATCAGGCCGTCTTCGAACCGGGCGTCCAGCGCCAGCGTCAGCGCGACCGTCGTGGTGCGGGTCGTCGGGTTGTAGAGGCGGACCTGGCCGCCGCCCGACGACGTGCCGCGGTTGATGTAGAAGACCTTCTGGTCGGGTGCCACGGCCAACTCGATCGGCTCACCCATCGAGGTGCCGCCGTCGAGCTTGACCTTCTCGAAGAGGTTCGTCGCGGGCGGCGCCGCCGACGCGGGCGTGGGGGCGGCGGTGACCACCGCGGTGAGGCTAACCAGGGCGAGCAGGGTGACGCCGAGCGCGCTGAGGAAGCGCGGTCTGCGGCGCAGGGACGTACGTCGCATGTGGATGCTCCTGTGCTGGGTAGGGGTGCGCGACCGCGCGGCCGGTCTGCGCCGACCGCGCGGTTGCGCGCGTTAGGAGGGGGCCCGCGTTAAGAAGGGGCCCTTCCTTAACTCAGGCTGAACTTCTCCCATGCGCCGATGGCGGTGCGGTTGGCGATCAGGGCGGCGGCGCCGCCGTTCTCCGCGACCACATAGCGGCCGTTGGCCTGCGCCCGGAAGCTGACGCTGCCGTCGGAGTTGTTGATCCGCGCGAACGTCTCCCAGGCGCCGACAGCGGCCCGGTTGGCCACCAGCGGGTTGGCGCCGGCGTTCTCCGCGCAGACATACATGCCGTTGGCCCGCGACTTCAGGGCGACGTTGCCGCTGCCGAGGTCGACCACGTCGAACCGCTCCGCGTTGGTCGACGCGGCGGTGGCGCTGGCGATCAGGTTGCCGGCGCCGGTGCTGACGAACTTGTTGTTGGCCAACGCCTTCCACGCCGTGCCGGACACCGGCGGCGTGGTCGCCGGCGTGCAGGTGGCGGTCTGTGCCCCGCCGGCCCACTGGATCGCGCCGAGCAGCATCCGGGTGAAGTTGGACTCGGTGTAGGACGCCTCGGTGTGCCCGAGCCCGGTGTAGAAGGCCCGGCCGCCGCCGTAGTTCTGGCACCAGGTGATCGGGTGGTCGCCCATCGTCCCGCCGCTGTAGGTGCTCTCGTCGAGGCGCGCCAGCACGCGTACGTTGGCCCGCGGGTTGGTCCGGTAGTTGTACCACTCGTCGGAGCGGGTCCAGTCGGCCGGCAGGTGCGAGGTCATCACGTTGCTGCGGTCCTCGACCCGGATCGTCGCGGTCTGGATCGCCGGGTGCGACGAGAAGTAGGCGCCGACCAGGCCGCCATACCAGGCCCAGTCATACTCGGTGTCGGCCGCGGCGTGCACGCCGACATAGCCCTTGCCGCTCGCGATGTAGGACTCGAACGCGCTCTGCTGCGTCGCGTTGAGCACGTCGCCGGTCGTGGAGAGGAACACCACCGCCTGGTATTGCGCCAGGTTGGCGGTGGTGAACTGGGCGGCGTCCTCGGTGGCCGTCACCGTGAAGCCGTTCTGCGACCCGAGTAGCTGGATCGCCGCGATGCCGTTGGGTATCGACGAGTGCCGGAAACCGGCCGTCTTCGAGAACACCAGGACCTTGGTCACCGGGGCCGCCGACGCGGGTGCCGCGTACAACGCGGCCACCAGCACGATGGCGAGCCCGGCCAGGGTTGACACCAAACGTCTCAACACTGTGCTCCTCCTCCGCTCATGTGGGGGTTGGCTAGGAGCCGGGCCGCCGACGCTCGGCTGGTGCGGGTGGGACGGAAGGTGTGGGGCCAGGGTGTGCCATTCCCCTGGCCCCGCTCAGTGGGATCAGCTCGCGACGAGCGTGAACTTCTCCCACGGTCCGATGGCGTCGCGGTTGGCGATCAGGGCTGCCGCCCCGCCGTTGTCCGCGACGACGTATTTGTTGTTGACGGTGGCCCGCAAGCTGATCGTGCCGTCGGAGTTGTTGACCCGGGCGAACGTCTCCCAGGACCCCGCCGACGCGCGGTTGGCGACCAGCGGGTTGGCGCCGGCGTTCTCCGCGCAGACGAACATGTTGTTGACCCGGGCCCGCAACGCCACGTTGCCGCCGCCGAGGTCGACCAGGTCGAACCGCTCCGATCCGCCGACCGCCGTCGCGCTGGCGATCAGCGGAGCGGTGCCCGCGGTCACGTACTGGTTGTTGGCCATCGCCCGCAACGCGGTGCCGCCCGTCGGGTTGCTGCCGCCACCGGTGATGATCCGCAACGCGTCGACCATGCCCACCGAGGTCGACTTGTTGACGATCCGGATCGTGTGCTGCCCGCTGGCCAGCCCGGTCTTGCTGTAGACCACCTGCTGTGCCTGCCGCGCGCCGCTCACGTTGAGGTTGACGTTGGTCTGGAACACGTTGTCGACGTAGACGTCGACGTTGCCCATGTCGCCGAAGCGTTCCGAGAGGTATTCCACGCCCGTGCCGGTGAACGTGTAGGACGCCTCGGCGCCGACGGTGTTGGTGTGGTGGGTGTCGTCGTTGTAGTCGCCGTAGCCGCGGGCGGTGGTCTGATACCAGTTGGCCCCGTAGGTCAGCTCGGTGTCGTTGACCAGCCCGCCCTGCCCGGCCGCACCGAGGCCGAACGTCGACGCCGTGCCGGACAACGACTTCACGCCCTGGTTGGCCGTGCCGGTCAGCGTCGTCGCGGAGTAGGACGTCAACGGCTTGGCCACCCGCTCCACCACGTAGGTGGTGTTGGCCGCCGTCGCGAACGTCACCTCGGCCGCCGAGACCGTGGTGATGATCGCGTTGTCACTGGTGCGGCGCACCCGGATCTGCTGGGTGCCCCACGGGTTGACCACCCGCGCCTGCTTGCCATAAAGGCTGCGGATGCCGACGTATTTCGTCTCCTGCGCCTCGCGCTCCGAGCTGACCAGGAAGCCGTCCTTGGCGAGCAGGGTGAACTTGCCGACGAAGTTGCTGTCCGACGGGATGGCCGGGAAAACCCGGATCTTGTCGTTGTACGACTGCATCAGCGTTTCGTTCATCGCGGCGAGGTGGACGCCGATGTACTCGTACACCCCGTTGGTGTTGTTGGTCATGCCGTTGGGGTAGTTCTGGTATTTCTGCAGCATCGTCTTCATGCCGGACTGCGCCTGCGGCCCGAGACCGAGCCGCGCGGCGTGCACCGCGTCGTTGGCCCAGACGTTGCCGTAGGGGAACGGCCGCACGTTGAACGTGTTGATGGCCGTCTGCGTGTCGGCGTAGCCGATCCCGGTCTGGTCATAGGGCCAGACGAGTTCCAGCGCCACGTTCTCACCGTTGCGGGTCTGCGAGATGGGCGGATCGTGCGGCAGGTAGGCGCCGTTCTGGATCTGGTATGGCGCCAGGTTGTTGAGTACGTCCTGCCAGCCGGCCCGCAGTCCACTGTCGAGCCCGAGCTGGGTGGAGACCTGGATGGCCAGCGGGAACAGCAGGCGCACGGCGGCCAGGTCGGTGATCGCGTTGCGCACGTCCCAGTAGGTCTCGTGCGAGTTGGAGCTGGCCATGTAGTACTGGCTTCCGTTGCGCGACAACCGGTTCTGGTAGAACCGCACCGACTCGCGGATGAACGGGTAGGCGACGTTCTGGAGGTAGCTCGCGTCGTTGGTGTAGCGGTAATACAGATACATGTTGTAGGCGGCTTCGGTGCCGGTCGAGTAGATGTCGTTGACGTAGTCACTGCCAACGGTGCCGCGGGCGTTGCCGTCCCAGCCCATCGTCTCCGGCACCCACAGCGAGTCCGTGCCATACCGGGTCTGCGTATAACTCTTCAACGCCGGGAGATTTCGCGCGTAGAGGTTGTTGAACGTGCGCATCAGCTCCGGATGGTTGGAGCCGTAGAACGAGTTGTAGACGTCTCGTTGGTTCCAATACCAGTAGCCGTTGCTCCACTTGGAGTTGTCCTGCGTGGCCCGGAAGTTGCCGTTGATGAAGTGCAGCGGATAGTTGCCGTAGCCGCCCGCCGCGATCATGTAAGTGAACAGGTAGTAGGCGTTCTCCAGGTAGTCGTTGTCGGCGCTGCCGCCGTATTGCACGAACGACTTGGCCCAGAACGAATGCCACCAGTTCTTGTACGCGGTCAGCGTGCTGGCATACCCCGTCGACTTGGCCGCGGCGAGCTGGTTCTTGGCCTGCTGCACCGAGTTCTGGCTCGGCGAGTTGATCCGGCTGGCCGCGGTGAACCAGATCGTGTAGCTCGAGCTCGGGGTGATGTTGAGCCGCACCCGCGTGCCGTTCACCGTTTGCGAGGTGTAGCTGGCGCCCTCGACGGTCGCCGCGAACGTGTAGCCGAAGTTGTTGGGGTCGGCCTGGCCGCGGGAGAGCCCGACGCCGGTGCTGTCGGCGAACGTGCTGACCGTGCGCCAGGTCGTCAGGTTGGGCACGTCGGCGATGTTCTGCACCGTGTTCATGTCCCAGAGCGACAGGTCGAGCCCGATGCTGCTCACGCCGGGCCGGGTGTCGTCGACATGGATGCCCATCACCTCGGAGTTGGGCGCGCCGAACACCGTCACCGTGCGGTTGCTGTCGTATTTCGTGGTCAAGGTGCCGTCGTAGAGCGAGAGCCGCTGCTGGAACGTGCTGTAGCTGCTGTCGATCTGCGGCGAGGTGAAGAGGTTGAGGTTGCCGGCCGCGTAGGTGGACTGCTCCGCCAGGTCGACGCCGGACACCTGCATCGTGGTGCCGTTGGCGTTCCACACCATCGCACCGGTCTTGCCGTTGCCGACGGTCAGGCCGTGCAACGGGTTGGTGTTGGGCCGGTTGTAGACGATGTCGTGCTTGGACAGGTAGCTGCCGTAGTTGACGTCGAGGGCGCCCGTGCCCGCGTTGAACGCGGCATCCGTGGGAGCCGCGCTGGCCGGTCCCGGGCCGGTGGCGACGAGGCCGCAGGCCAGCAGGAGGAGCACCGCGGCACGGATCGGCGTACGCACCTTCATTCGACACGATCCCTTCGTGATCGTCCGTCTGTAGATGTGCCCCGCCAACGGCGACGCCTGCCGGGCGTCACCGCGCTGTCCATCCGCCGAAATGGGCAGCCACAGCGGGGGTGAGGTGGGCCGGTGAAGCATCGACCCACATCTGTGACGTGTAGTTAACATTGGATGTCTTCGCGCGTCAATCCCCGAACGTCGATGCCTGTCCCGAGAGTTCTTCCCTCCCAGGTCGCGATACATCGGAGGTGTCCGCCCCCAGGGACGTCGGGCCGAATCCGGCACATTGGGTGCCGGGCACCCCACCTGGCACTACCGTGGATGACATGGCTCGTCCAAGGGTGGTCATCGTCGGAGGCGGCTTCGCCGGGTTCCACACAGCGCACAAACTGGCCCGCCTGGCGCGCGGCCGGGCAGACATCACGCTGATCAACCCGACCGACTATCTGCTCTACGTGCCTCTCCTACCGGAGGTCGCGGTCGGGATCCTCGAGCCGCGCCAGATCGCGGTCTCGCTCACCTCGGCGCTACCCGGCGTCCGGCTGGTGCTCGGCGAGGCCAACGCGCTCGACCTCAAGCAGAACCGGGTCCACTACGTCGACCCGGAGGGCGGCGACGGGCACATCCCCTACGACCGGCTGGTGATAGCGCTGGGCAGCGTCAACAAGCTGCTGCCGATCCCCGGCGTGGCCGACCACGCGCACGGCTTCCGGGGCGTGCCCGAGGCGCTCTTCCTGCACGACCACATGGTCCGGCAGATCGAGATGGCGCTGGTCGAGCCCGACCCGGGTGAGTGCACCGCCCGCTGCACGTTCGTCGTGGTCGGCGCCGGCTACACCGGCACCGAGGTGGCGGCGCACGGCGTGCAGTTCACCGACCAGTTGGCCAAGCAGAAGGGTGCGCCGATCAAGCCCACCTGGATCCTGATCGACCTGGCCAAACGGGTGCTGCCCGAGCTCGACGAGGAGATGTCGAAAGACGCCGACCGGGTGCTCCGCGAGCGCGGCGTCGAGGTGCTGCTGGGCACCTCGGTGCAGGAGGCGCTCTTCGACGGCGTACGCCTGACGGATGGTCGTTATATCCCGACCCGCACGCTGGTCTGGTGCGTCGGGGTGCGACCTGACCCGGTCGTCGAAGACCTCGGCCTGCCCACCGACCACGGCCGGATCGTGGTCGACGAATACCTCAACGTGCCCGGCCACCCGCGGGTCTACGCGGTCGGCGACGCGGCCGCCGTGCCCGACCCGGAGCACCCGGGCCGGCCCACGCCGATGACCGCACAGCACGCGGTGCGCCACGGGAAGCAGGCGGCCCGCAACATCGCCGCGGAATACGGCACCGGCAAGCGCAAGCCCTACCGGCACAAGGACCTGGGCTTCGTGGTCGACCTCGGTGGGCTCGCGGCGACCGCCAACCCGCTCGGCATCCACCTGTCCGGCATCCCGGCGATGGTCGCCACCCGCGGTTACCACCTTTTGTCGCTGCCCAACAACCGGATCCGGGTGGTCGGCGACTGGCTGCTCGACGCGTTCCTGCCCCGCCAGGCGGTGCAGCTCGGCCTGATCCGCGGGCCCGAGGTGCCGCTCAACAACGCGGCACCCGAGCTGCCGGTCCGCCAGCCTGCTCCGGCCCGCCGCTAACCCCGCGCCAGAATCGGGCGCAGGGCGTCGAGCACCGACGGGTCTTCGATCGTCGAGGGCACCGGCTCGTCGGTGCCGGCGGCGATCCCGCGCATGGTCTTGCGCAGGATCTTGCCGGACCGGGTCTTGGGCAGGCCGGCCACGACGTCGACCCGTTTCAGCGCGGCGATGCCGCCGATCCGCTCCCGGACGAGCGCCTTGAGCTCGGCGTCGAGCGTGCCGGGATCGACCTCGGTGCCGGCCTTGAGCACCACGAACGCCCGCGGCAGCTGCCCCTTCAGCTCGTCGGCCACGCCGATCACCGCGCACTCGGCGACGGCCGGGTGCGCGGCCAGGACCTGCTCGATCGCGCCGGTGGACAGCCGATGGCCGGCCACGTTGATCACGTCGTCGGTGCGGCCCATGACGAACAGGTAGCCGTCGTCGTCGACATAGCCGCCGTCTCCGGTCAGGTAGTAGCCCGGATGGGCGCTCAGGTAGGAGCCGACGTAACGCTCGTCGTCCTGCCAGAGGGTGGGCAGGGTGCCGGGTGGCAGCGGCAGCTTGATGACGATCTGGCCTTCGGTCGTCGGCTGGCCGGCCTCGTCGACGACCTGGACGTCGTAGCCGGGCATCGGCACTGTGGCCGAGCCGGGACGGGCCGCGTGCGGTTCGAGGCCCATCGGGTTGGCGGCGATCGGCCAGCCGGTCTCGGTCTGCCACCAGTGGTCGATCACCGGGATGCCGAGCCGGTCGCGGGCCCATGAGTAGGTCTCCGGGTCGAGCCGCTCGCCCGCCAGGAAGAGGTAGCGCAGCGCGCCCAGGTCGTAGCGGTCGAGGTGCGCGCCGGTGGGGTCGTCACGGCGGATCGCCCGGAACGCGGTCGGCGCGGTGAACATCGTCTTGACCCGGTGCTCGGCGGCGACCCGCCAGAACGCGCCGGCGTCGGGGGTGCCGACCGGCTTGCCCTCGTAGAGCACCGAGGTGCAGCCGGTGAGCAGTGGCGCGTACACGATGTAGGAGTGTCCGACGACCCATCCGATGTCTGACGCGGTCCACATCGTCTCGCCCGGGTGGGTGTCGTAGACGTGCCGCATGCTCCAGCGCAGCGCGACCGCGTGCCCGCCGTTGTCACGCACGACGCCCTTCGGACGGGCCGTCGTGCCGGAGGTGTAGAGGATGTAGAGCGGGTCGGTCGCGGCGACCGGCACGCAGTCGACCTCTTCGGCCTCGCCGAGCGCGTCGTGCCAGTCGAGGTCGCGCCCGGCGCGCAGGGTGGCCGGCGCCTGCGGCCGTTGCAGCAGCACCACGCTGCGCGGGCGGTGGTCGGCCAGCGCCAGGGCCTGCTCGACGATCGGCTGATATTCGACGATCCGCTTGGCCTCGATGCCGCAGGAGGCGGTGACCAGCACGGTCGGCCGGGCGTGGTCGATCCGCGCGGCCAACTCGCGGGGCGCGAAGCCGCCGAACACCACCGAGTGCACGGCGCCCAGCCGGGCGCAGGCGAGCATGGCGACGACCGCCTCCGGCACCATCGGCATGTAGATCACCACGCGGTCGCCCTTGTTGACACCGAGATGCCGGAGTACGCCCGCGAAGCGCGCGGTCTGCTCCCGCAACTCCCGGTAGGTCAGGGTGCACCGGGTGTCGGTGACCGGGCTGTCGTATTCGATCGCGGCCTGTTCGCCGCGCCCGTCGCGGACGTGCCGGTCGACGGCGTTGAAGCAGGTGTTGAGCACGCCGTCGGGGAACCAGCGGTAGAACGGCGGCGCACCGTCGTCGAGCACGGTGGCCGGCGGCCGGAACCATTCGAGCTCGCGGGCGGCGGCGCCCCAGAAGGCGCTCGGGTCGGTGAGGCTCGTCCGGTATGCGTCGGCGTAGGCACCCATCGACCCATCATCGACCCTCCGGGCGCGTTTCGTGGGACGCGTCTTGCCACCATCCCGATCGTTTACATATTCTCTACCAACAAACTAGGGAAGGATGGTGACCGCGATGCGCAAGCTGGTCCTCCTGGCACTGGTCGGGCTCGGCGCCCAACTCGTCGACGGCAGCCTGGGCATGGCCTACGGCGTCACGTCGACGACGCTGCTGCTCGCGATCGGCACCAACCCGGCGGCCGCGTCGGCCACCGTCCACCTGGCCGAGATCGGCACCACGCTGGTCTCCGGCGCGTCGCACTGGCGGTTCGGCAACGTCGACTGGAAGGTCGTCCTCAAGATCGGCATCCCGGGCGCGATCGGCGCCTTCGCCGGTGCGACGTTCCTGTCCCGGCTGTCCACCGAGACCGCCGCACCGGTGATGTCGCTGATCCTGCTCGCGCTCGGGCTCTACATCCTGATCCGGTTCACCGCGGCCGGCCTGCCGACCGGCAACCTCGGCAAGCCGCTGCGCAAGCGCTTCCTCACCCCGCTGGGCCTGGTCGCCGGCTTCGTCGACGCGACCGGCGGCGGTGGCTGGGGCCCGGTCGGCACCCCGGCGATCCTGGCCAGCGGGCGGCTCGAGCCGCGCAAGACGATCGGCTCGATCGACACCAGCGAGTTCCTGGTCGCCATCGCGGCCAGCATCGGGTTCTTCGTCGGCATCGGCTCCGAGGAGATCAACTTCGCCTGGGTCGCCGCCCTGCTGCTCGGCGGCGTGATCGCCGCACCGATCGCCGCCTGGCTGGTGCGGCACGTGCCGCCGCGGGTGCTCGGCTCCGCGGTCGGCGGCGTGATCATCCTGACCAACGTGCGCACCCTGCTGCGCAGCGACTGGATCGACGCGTCGGATGGCGTGCGCTGGGCCTGCTACGCGGTCATCTACGCGGGCTGGGCGGCCGCGGTGGCCTACTCGGTGCGCCAGCACCTGGCCGCCACCCGCGCGGCAGCGGTCGATGCGGAGGCTGAGGTCGAGCCCGCCCGCGTCTGAGCCACGTGTGGGAAGCCCGGGCCGTGTCGGCCCGGGCTTTTCGCTTCTAGAGGTCCAGGTCGACCCACACCGCGCCGTGGTCCGAAGCGCCCTGGCGGGCCTTCTTGATCTCCGGGAAGATCGACCATTGCTTCGGCGGGTTCACGTTGGTTGGGCCGCCCCACAGGCCCTTGCGGAAGACGCCGCCGTCGACCACGCGTTCGGCCAGCTCGGGCGACAGCAGGATGTAGTCGAGCCGGTTCTTCAGCGAGCAGGTCTGGAAGCTGCCCGGCCGCTCGTGGTGGACGTCTTTGTCGCCGAAGAGCTGCTTGAAGTTGGCGTGCCCGTAGGCGTCGACCAGCGGCGTGCCCGGCCCGAGCAGCGCCTCCAGGGTCGGATGCTGGTCGCCGTCGGGGCCTTTGTTGAGGTCGCCGAGCACCGCGACCAGCGTGGCGCCCTCGGCCCGCAGGCCGTCGTAGAGCGCCCGCACCTCCTGCGCCTGCCGGGTGCGCAGCGGGTCGGGGTCGCCGCCGCTGAACGACTGGCTCTTGAGGTGATTGAGCAGCAGGAAGAGGTCTTCGCCGCCGGGCAGCTTGAGCTGGTAGACCGGGCAATCGCGGCTGAACAGCCGCTTGCCCTTGCGCTTGGGGTCGGGGGTGTCGACGTTGCTGCGCACCCAGCGCACCTTGACCTTGTCGGTGCAGAACAGCCCCACGTCGATGCCGCGGGGGTCGTTGCCGTCGACCAGCATGCAGTGCGCGAACCGGCCGCCGAGCAGCTCGTCGTTGAAGCGGGCCAGGGCCGGGCGGTTTTCCGCCTCGACCACACAGAGCATGTCGGGCGCCAGCTCCTCGATCACCTTGGCGGTCATCCGGGTCGAGGTCTCGTCGACCGGCTCGACGGTCAGCTCGACCCAGCCGAGCCAGTCGCCCCGGCCGCTGGCCACGATCCGCGGCGGCGCGTTGTCGGGCGCGGCGAGGAAGTCGCCCCGGTTCTCCCGGAGCAGCGCCCACGCGTCGTCGAACTGGTTCTTGTTGAGCCGCAGCCCCTGCGGCGTCTCGACCAGCACCCGCAGGGTGGTCAGCGCCGCGATCAGGTCGGCCTTGTCCTGGTCGGAATAGACCGGCCGGGCCGCGACCCGGTTGAACTTCTCGAACGCGGCGAGGGCGGGCTCGCCCACCTCGCGCTCGTCGGTGTCGAGCGCTTTGGCGCGCGCGAAGAGGTTTTCGACGTTGAAACTCGCCAGCCGGAGGGTCACGCCCGCAGGCTACGACCGGTGGGCGCACGGTGGTGTCGGCCGCCCGACGCGGGACCCGAAAGGTGTCCTATTCGCCGACGCTGCCGTCGATCAGCTCGCGCGCGACGTCTAAATGGCCGGCGTGCCGGGCGTACTCCTGAAGGATGTGGAACAGGATCCAGCCCAGCGTCGGGCACTCGGCGGCCGTCGTGAACCGCCCGCCCACCGCGGCCGGGTCGTCGAGCGCCGCGCGGGAGGCGATCTCCCGGGTGCGGGCGCCGGCCAGGTCCATCGCGGCCAGCAGCGCGTCGACCGTCTCTTCCGGACGGACCTGCCAGCGCCCGTCGTCATCCTGGTCGCCCCACGGGTGCGGGACCGGCTCGGCCGCGAAGCCCCAGCGGACCCAGCGCTCCTCCATGTAGACGAGGTGCTTGAGCAACTCGAGCGGGGTCCAGCCGGAGGGCAGGTGACTGCGCCCGAGCTCCGCCGGCGCGAGGCCGACCACCTTGCGCCCGACGACCACCCGGTAGTAGTCGAGATAGTCGAGCAGCAGGGTCTTCGGATCCGCGAGGTCGCGGGGCGGCTCGTGCACGTCGGTCACTCCGCAACCGTAACGCTCACGCCCCGTAGGGCGACCCCCCTGCCGCGATCGCCGCGAGCATCCGGGCATGGGTGGCCGCGAGCGCCGCGTGGATCCCCTCGCCGAAGCTGATCCGCGCCACGCCGAGCGCGGCCAGCTCGGGGAGGGCGGGCGTGTCGCGGGTGAACAGCACGTTGATCGGGCCGACCGCGACCAGCGCGGCGATATCGTCGCGCGCGGTGGCGCCGAGTGGGTAGGCGCAGTCAGCGCCGGCGGCCAGGAATCGCCGGCTCCGCTCGATCGCCGTCGCCAGCGGGTCGTCGACACCGCGGATGAAGGCGTCGACCCGGGCGTTGACCACCAGATCGGCGCCGGCCGCCGCGCGGACCGCCGCCAGGAAATCGGCGTGCCGATCCACATCGACCATTTCCCGGGTACGCGGGTCGGAGTCCTCCAGGTTGCACCCCACCGCGCCGGTGGCGACGAGCCGCTCGACGAGTTGCGCGGGCGGCAGCCCGTACCCCCGCTCGATGTCAGCCGTGACCGGGATGTCGACCGCGCCTACGATCCGGGCAACCGCGTCGAGCATCTCGCCGACCGGCGTGGCCTCGTTGTCGGCGTAGCCCAGGCTGAGCGCGACGCCGGCGCTGGTGGTCGCGACGGCGCCGAAGCCGGCCTCCTGCACCGCCCGCGCCGAAGCCGCGTCCCAGGCGTTGGCGAGCACCAGCGGGTTTCCGGGCCGGTGCAGGGCCCGCAACGTGTGCGCGTCGTCGATCGGCCGCGTCACGACAGGGGCCAGGCGTGGGTGGTGACGCCGACCCGGTTCCACGCGTTGATCACGGTGATCGACCAGACCAGTTCGGCGAGCTCGGTCTCGTCGAACTGCTCCTGCGCCGCGGCGAAGACCGCGTCGGGCACCGGCCCGTCGGTGAGCCGGGTCATCGCCTCGGTGAGCGCCAGGGCCGCCCGCTCACGCTCGGTGAAGAACGGCGTCTGCGACCAGACCGGCAGCGCGTAGAGGCGGCGCTCGGCCTCGCCACCCTTGCGGGCGTCGGCGGTGTGCGTGTCGACGCAGTAGGCGCAGCCGTTGAGCTGCGAGGCGCGGGCCCGGACCAGTTCCAGCAGCGGGTCTTCCAGGCTGGTCTTGCGGGAGGCCGCGTCGAAGGCGTTCATGGCGCGGTTCATGTGCGGTGCGAGCTTGTCCGCCGCCAGGCGGACCGTGGAGGTCGTCATGCCCACCACGTTAGGCGCCGATTGGCCTCGCGCTAAGGTCCAATACTGTGGCAGTTGATTGGGCCGATTTCGGCGTGGATCTCCACCTGGACCTGCCGGCGGGCGCGCGCCGCACGAGCCTGGAGCACGCGGTGCGGTCAGCGATCCGGTCGGGACGGCTGGCGCCCGGCAGCCGCTTGCCGGCCACCCGCACGCTCGCGGCTTCGCTGGGCGTGGCCAGGGGGACGGTCGCCGCCGCTTATGACCAACTGGTCGCCGAGGGCTATCTGACCGCACGGACCGGATCGGGCACGACGGTGGCGCGGGTCCCATCGGCGGCGCCGGCGCCCACCGCGGGCACTTCGACGGCTGCGCCCCGCTTCGACCTACGCCCCGGAAGCCCCGACGTGGCCGCGTTCCCGACCGCGGCCTGGCTGCGGGCCACCCGCCGGGCGCTGGCGCATTCGCCGGCCGCGGTCTACGACTACGGCGACCCGCGCGGCCGGCCGGAGTTGCGCGCGGCCCTGGCGGAGTATCTCGGCCGGGCCCGCGGCGTGCTCGCCCACCCGGACCGGATCGTCGTCACCTCCGGCTACGTGCAGGCCCTGTCGTTGCTGGCCGGGTTGCACCCGGTGGTGGCGATGGAGGACCCGGGCCTCCCGTTCCACCGCGCGGTGGTGCACCGGGCCGACGCCCGGGTGGTGCCGCTGTCAGTTGACTCGCGCGGGGCAAGGACTTCCCTGCTTTCGTCCACCGTGGACGCCGTGGTGTTGACGCCGGCACACCAGTTTCCGACCGGTGTCACGCTGGAGCCGTCGCGCCGCCGCGCGGTCGTGGCGTGGGCCCGGGACGCGCTGGTGGTCGAAGACGACTACGACGGCGAGTTCCGTTACGACCGGCAGCCGGTCGGCGCGGTGCAGGGGATGGCGCCGGAGCACGTGGCCTATGTCGGCACGGCGGCGAAGACGCTCGGCCCCGGGCTGCGGCTGGGTTGGGTGGTGCTGCCGGAGCGGCTGGTCGAGCCGGTGGTCGAGGCCAAGCGACACCTCGACGTGCACACCGAGGTGATCGGCCAGCTCACCCTGGCCGAAATGATCACCAGCCACGCGTACGACCGACACGTGCGGGCCGCCCGCACCCGCTACCGCGCCCGCCGCGACCTGCTGCTGGCCCGGCTGCGCGACGCATCGGTCGGCGGCATCGCGGCCGGCCTGCACGCGCTGGTCTCGCTGCCGCCCGGCGGCCCGCGCGAGGCCGACGTGCTGGCCGAGGCCGCCCGGCGCGGGCTCGCACTGGGCGACCTGGCCAGCCACTGGCACGCGGCCGACGATGACCATCCACAAGGGGTGATCGTCGGCTACGGCACGCCCGGCGAGGCCAGCTATCCCGCCGCGCTCGACGTTCTGGCGCGCACGTTGCGGTCCGCCGCCTAGACCCGCGTCGCGTAGACCACGCCGTCGTTGGCGGCTCCCTCGCCCCACCGGTTGGCGGTGATGAACAAGGTGCGGTCGTCGGGGCCGCCCAGGGCACAGGAGAAACAGCCCCGGTCGGCGTCGACGATGGCCAGGATCTCGCCGCCCTCGGCGACCCGGACGCAGCGCTGGTTGGGCACGTCGGCGAACCAGACCGCGCCCTCGGCGTCGACACAGATGCCGTCGGGCGCCGAGCCCTCGACGGCGGCGAACTCCCGCCGGTTGCTCAGCCCGCCGTCGGCCGCGATGTCGAACGCGGTCAGCCGGCCGGCGTAGGACTCGGCCACGATGAGCGTGTCGCCACGCACGGCGGTCCCGTTGGGGAACGCGAGCCCGTCGGCGACCTCCCGCGGGGCGTCGGCACCCGGCGTGAGCACGCAGATCCGGCCCGGCCGGAACTCGCCGCCCGGGAAGTCGAAGCCGATGTCGTTGACGAACACGTTGCCGTGCCGGTCAACGGCGATCTCGTTCCACCGGCCGTCGCCGAGCACGGCGTGCTGCCGCACCGTGCCGCCGTCGCCGATTTCGATCAGCTGCCCCTTCTGGCCGGACACGGCGAGCAGCCGGCCGTCGGGCAGCCAGTCGATGCAGATCGGCAGGTCGTCGACCTCGGCCAGCACGGTGCTGGTGCCGTCGAGGCCGGCCCGGACGATCTGGCCAGCACCCCAGTCACAGAAATACAGCTGGCCGTCGCGCCACCGGGGTGACTCGCCCATCGCGATACCGGACACCAGCGTACGAAGCTCGGACATCTCACTCTCCTCGTTATCCGCAACCCTTCACCTGGGACGTAGCGGCCGGCGCCGGATTCTCGACATGACCGGGGGAAGAATCTCGGCATGACCTTCGACCTGGCGGCACACATCGCCGGACTGGCCCGGGTGCGGGCCGCCGCGGGCGTGCTGTTCCGCGACCCTGACGGCCGGGTGCTCCTGGCCAAGCCGACCTATAAGCCGGGGTGGGAGGTGCCGGGCGGCGCTGCCGAGGCCGACGAGTCGCCGCTGACCGCCGCCCGCCGGGAGATCCGCGAGGAGTTGGGTGTCGCGTTCCCGGTGGGGCGGTTGTTGGCGGTCGACTGGGTCGCCGCGGCGCCGCCCTGGGACGGCGGGCTGATGTTCCTCTTCGACGGCGGCACCCTCGACGAGGCCGCCCTGGCGCGGATCGTCCTGCCCGCCGACGAGTTGTCTTCCTACGCGCTGGTCGCGCCTTCCGAGCTCGCCGGGCGACTCAAGCCGCGGCTGGCCCGCCGTGTCCTGGCGGCGCTGGAGGCCGACGGACCTTTGTACCTCGAGGACGGCTACGCGCCGACTCCGCCTAGATCTAGGTAAATGAATGTAGCTATAGCTACATTCATTTACCTAGATCGCCGCCCAGGCGCGCGCCGCGCGGCGTGTCGCGCCGCGCTGAGCACCGCGCCACGCGCAGCGCCGCGCCACACAAGCTCCGTGCTATGCGGAGCACCGGGGAAACAAGCTCCACGCCGCACAAGCTCCGCGCCATGCGGAGCGCCGCGCCACGCGCCGCGCCACACAAGCTCCGCGCCATGCGGAGCGCCGCGCCACGCGCCGCGCCACACAAGCTCCCCGCCGCACAGGCGCCGCGCCATGCGGACCACCGCGCCACGCGGACCACCGCCCCACGCGGACCACCGCCCCACGCGGAC
This sequence comes from Asanoa ferruginea, assembly GCF_003387075.1. Classification (NCBI taxonomy): domain Bacteria; kingdom Bacillati; phylum Actinomycetota; class Actinomycetes; order Micromonosporales; family Micromonosporaceae; genus Asanoa; species Asanoa ferruginea. The sequence goes on along the minus strand of NZ_QUMQ01000001.1, from coordinate 4,633,451 downwards.
CACCGCCCCACGCGGACCACCGCCCCACGCGGACCACCGCCCCACGCGGACCACCGCCCCACGCGGACCACCGCCCCACGCGCAGCACCGCCCCACGCGCAGCACCGCCCCACGCGGACCACAGCACGCGGAACACGGCGCCACACAATGCGCCGCGCCACGCGAGCACCGCGCACACATGCGCTGTGCTTGGCGCCGACGTGGCGCGCGCTGGGTGACGCGCTGCACAGGGCGACGCGGCAGGCGCCAGCTTGATCAGGCGTCGGTCTCGGGAAGCAGGGGGAAGACGCGGGCGACCACGCCGACCGGCCCGCTGCCGCGCGGCGGCTTGCGCCGGGCGTAGGGCGCCAGCACCGCGCGGATCTCGGCCGCCACCGTCGCCAGCTCGGCCGGCGTCAGGTGCAGCACCTCGCTGAACGCCTCGTCGCGCTGCCAGCGCTCCGGTGCGGTGCCACGCCTGGCCAGCCAGCGGTGGTAGCCCTCGTCTTCCAGCTCCCGGGCCAACGGCCCGAAGTCGGGTGGCGTCGCCGCGGTGGGGCGCAGCCGCCAGGGCCGGGCCCGGCCGTGCGCGCCGGCGACCGGCTCGACGTAGCCGTAGCGCTCCAACTGCCGCAAGTGGAACGAGCACGCCCCGGAGCTCTCCCCCAGCCGGCGGGCGGCCTCGTTGGCGGTCACCGAGTCGACACCGGCGAGCAGGTCGAGCAGCGCCACCCGAAGCGGGTGCCGCAATGCCATCTCCGTCTCTTGCCCGATCACGCCTCGCATCGTACCCTCATATTTGCAAAGCTTTGCAAAGTCACTGGCACAGGAGGTAGCGAGCGGTGACGATCCGGCCGGTGCGGCTCTTCGGCGACCCCGTGTTGACCACCATCGCCGACCCGGTGACCGAGTTCGACAAGGAGCTACGCACCCTGGTGCGCGACTTGACCGAGACGCTGCGCGACCAGCGGGGCTCCGGGCTCGCCGGGCCACAGGTGGGCGTGCCGCTGCGGGTGTTCGTGTTCGACGTCGACGGCGTGCGCGGCCACCTGGTCAACCCGGTGCTCGAGTTCCCCGACGACGAGGAGCAACTCGGACCGGAGGGCTGCCTGTCGATTCCGGGGCTCTACTACGACACGCGGCGGCGACTGCACACGATCGCGCGCGGTGTCGACGAGCACGGGCGGCCGGCGCAGGTGGTCGGCACCGAGGAACTGGCCCGCTGCCTGCAACACGAGACCGACCATCTCGACGGCGTGCTGTTCCTCGACCGGCTCGACCCGGCCACCCGGCGCACGGCGATGCGCGACATCCGGGTGCGGCTCAGTCCACACCCGATCCGCGGGCTGCTGCGCTGAACGCGCCGTCGCGCAACACCGGCACCGCGTGCGAGGCGTCGAGTTCCAGCGCGATCGCGACGTCGTCGGGGAAGCCGCTCGCGATCAGCTCGCGACCGGAGACACTGTCCATAATGGTCGCTAGCACATCCGGGCACGATTCGAAGGCGCGCGCGGCCGTCGCGGCCTCCGGCGAGAGCGCGGCGGCGCCGAGGGCGTGGATGACCGCACCGGCACCGAGCAGGTCCTCCAGCGCGGGGCGCAGCGTGTCGTCCGGCCACCGCTCCCCCGCCGCGATGACGGTGAGCGGACGGTCGGGCGTACCCACTCCTGCTTCTCGCAACCACCCACCGACCGCCGCGGCGTTGCGGAGGCTGCCGGCGACGAGCCCGCAGTGATCCTGGATCGCGGCCGCGATGGCCGAGCCGTTGGGCGAAGGAAGAACCAATTCCGGTGTACGCGGCGCGCGGCGTAACGCGGCCGGCGAAAGTGACCAGGGCCGCTCGGCGGTCGTCGCCCGGCGCCCGACCGCGACCGGAATGTCGCCCTCCACACCCGTATCGTGCCAGGCACGCGGGTGCACCCGCGTGCCGGCGTCGACGAGCACCGAAACCGAGGTCGTGAACGAGAGCACGTCGACGACGACGGCGCACGCGCTACCCGGCGCCAGCCTCCGCGCCCCCTCGATTCCCCAGTCGAAGCGCACGCCGAATCCACGTTGTAGCCACGCCTCCATGGGGGCAGGGTCGCACGGTTGCGGCCCGCCGGGCAGGATGGCCGGCATGGTGGTGACCGAGATCCCAATCAACCTGCGCCCGGTCGGCGAAGACGACCTCGAGATGCTCCGCCGCTTCGTCACGGAGCCGGGTCTGATCGGGCTCGACTGGAACGGTTTCCAGGATGCCCAGGGGGTCGCCAAGCGCTATGCCGACGACGGTTTCCTCGGTGAGGCCGACGGGCGACTGATCGTCGAGGCGGCCGGGCGCACGGCGGGGTTCGTGAGCTACACCGAGGGGGTGTACGCGGGCCGCGGCCGCTTCTGGGAGATCGGCATCGCGCTGTTGCCCGACTCGCGGGGCCGCGGCATCGGCTGGCGCGCGCAGGCCATGCTCTGTGACTATCTGTTCGCGCACTCTCCGGCGCAGCGGATCCAGGCCGGGACACACGCCGAGAACCTGGCCGAGCAGCGCTCGCTGGTCAAGGCCGGTTTCCAGCTCGAGGGCATCATCCGTTCATGCGAGTTCCGCGACGGAGCCTGGCGCGACGGCCACCTCTACAGCCGGTTGCGCTCCGACCCGTCGCCGCTCTGATTTTTGTCGTACGCCCGTGATGGGCTAGCTGGCATGGCATTGACGCAGTACTACACCGCGACGTCGATCGACGGCTTCATCGCCGACGAGCACAACTCGCTCGACTGGCTCTTCGAGGTCACCGAGCGCGACGACCGCTTCGGCCCGTTCCTGGCCGGCGTCGGCGCGTTCGCGATGGGCGCCACCACCTACGAGTGGGTGCTCCAACAGGAGAAACTGCTCGACGAGCCGGAAAAATGGCAGCAGTGGTATGGCGACCGCCCATCCTGGGTCTTCACCCACCGCGACCTGCCGGCAATCCCGGGCGCCGACATCACGTTCGTCTCGGGCGACGTCCGCCCGGTGCACGAGGCGATGACCGCCGCTGCCGGCGGCCGCAACCTCTGGCTGGTCGGCGGCGGCGAGCTGGTCGGCACATTCGCCGACGCGGGCCTCCTCGACGAGATCATCCTCGGCGTCGCACCGGCCACCCTGGGCGGCGGCGCACCGGTGCTGCCGCGGCGGCTGACCTCATCGCGCCTGACCCTGACGGCGGCAGAGCAGGCGGGGCCGTTCGCCTACCTGACCTACCGCGTGTCATGACCCGAGGAAACGCGCGCGCACGGCGTCCATGCGCTGGCCGGTGCGGGTCAGCTGCCAAAACGTCCAGCCGTTCGCCGCCGACAGGTCCAGCGCGTCCATCGCCGCTGCCGAGAGGGTGGGAAACACGGCACCCGAGGCAGTGCGGATCCGCGCGCCGTCGAGCACTTCGGCCAGGTGAGTGCGGCCCTTGCGCTGGCCCTCGAGCCGATCGCCGGCGCGCACCAGGCCGGCGCCGACGAGGTCCGCCAGGTGCACGCCGTGGTTGCGACGCGTGCGCTTCGATCCGCCGGGCTTGCTCCGCTGTTCACGGGCGCCCTGGAGGGTCAGGCCCAGTCGCGCCGGGTCCCAGATGCGCTCGGCCATCAGGCGATAGAGCTTGGCGCGCGCCTCGACCAGGTCCACCAGTTTCTGGTCGTCCTCATACGGCGGGAAGGCACCGGTCAGGCCCTGTTGCTTGACGAACCGCCGCAACCGCACTCTGCCCTTTTCCTCGAGGAAACCGGCATTGAGGGTGGCTGCGAGCAGCGTGTCGTTGCGATAGAGCGGCACCTTGACCGCCAGCCGCGCTCCGCCATAGCTGCTGTTCTCAGGCCCGTCGAGCAGCACCAGCGCCCCGAGCCGGCTGCGCAGCAGGCCATATCGCAGGGCGTCGGGCTGCACGTGGGCATATTTCGACTCGGTGCTCGTCAGGAGGTGCTCGATTTCGAACCCGCGGTCGCCCACCGGTCGGCGGAGCATGCGGTCGGTGGGGTCTTCGCGTTCCGCGCCGACCTCCAGCCATGCGGTGAGCCGGGCCAGCAGATAGTGGATGAACGGTCCGTTGTTGTGAAACCGCAGATCGACGATGTTTTCCAGATGGTCCGTCCAGCCGGTGGCCTCCGCAGCCAGCACCTCGCGGAGTTCGGCTTCGGTGTGACACAGCCGCACGGCGGGCAGCAGGTCGTCGACCAGTCCGTCGACGGCCTTCTGGTCGCACGGGTCGTTGCGGACCGCGCGGGTCACGACGAACAGGTCGATGAACTCGGCGATCAGGCGGGCCTTGCGCTCGCCGGCGGGCTTGCTGTCTTCGGGCCGTGCCGCGGCGAGGGTCAGGGCGAACTGGCCCGTGATGCCGTTCCACGCGTTGTAGCGCACGGCTTCCAGCCCGCGGATGACCCTGGCCTGACCGCGCAGCAGCCTGACGTAGGTGTTCTTCAGCGGCAACAGCAGGTCGGTGACGAAGCTTGACCGGTCACCGTTCTTGTAGTTGGGCCAGATGTCGTTCTCGTGCGCCAGCACCCACTCGTGCGTGGCGTTCTCCAGACTTGGGCCGCCCTCGTTCGCCGGGTCGAAATACCGTGCCCGGAAGACTTCCCGCACATAGCGGAAGGCGGCGCCGCGCTCGACGGCCTCCAGGTCCGAGACCATCGATTGCCACTGGGCGTCAGATCGTTGCGGATCCTCGGAGTCGCCGAGCAGATAGCGCTTGAGGTGGTCCATCGGCGACAGATGCACGCCGCGGTCGTTCATCGACTGGAACATCTCGATCGCGCGATCCTGGTCGACGGCCGAGAGTGCGACCAGCGAGACCCGGTGCAGCAACCACTCGACGAACAGCACCAGGCTCTCGTCGCGGAGCCGTTCCGGATAATGCTTCTCGATGTGCTGGTAGGCCTCCAGGACCCGCTGCACGTAGGGCGGTTCACCGTCGGCGTTGTATTCGCGACCGTGCAGGAGAGCGTCGAAGCAGTCGGCGTATCGGTCGACGGCCACGGCGAACGTCTTGCGGCCGAACATCTCGGTGTAGATCAGGCTGGCCAGCCGGCTGCCCAGCTCAGTCGGCCCGTCCGGCTCGTCGACCAGCCTCCGCAGGTAGATCAGCGACAACAGCAGCGTGACGACCCGCTGCTGGCCGTCGGCGAGATAACAGTCTTTGTCGATGTAATAGACGATGATCGGCCCGAGGAAATAGGGGTCGTAATAACCCACGTCGCGGGCGGTGTGCGTGGGCTCCCACTGGTCGAGGAACTTGTCGGCCAGGTCGTTGATCAGTTTCTTGACCTGCGGTTCCTCCCAGACGTAGTCGCGCTGGAAATAGTCGAGGTGGAACGTGCCGAGCTTGAACAGGTCACTGATCGAATAGCCGCAGGCGTCGACGAGGGGCTTGGGAGAACGGTTTCGCGGCATGGCCGGCCGCTAGGCGGTCACGACGGCTTTGACCAGGACGACGTCTTCTTCGCCGCCCTGCCAGACGTAGCCGGATCTGGTGACGGTGACCGTGCCGGCGCGGGCGGTGCGCAAACCGTTGGCGATCTCGTGCCGGTCGGGGTCGAACGCCACCGTCTCGCCCAACCGGTCGACGGCACGGAGGCGCTTGCGGTGCGTCTCGCCGTCCAGCCAGGCCGCCACCTCCGCGATCGTGGCGCCCTGCTCGTGCATCACCTCGACGACCGTCGCCAGATCCGCGAGGACCTTGGCCTTCTCCTGCTCGCGCTGGCGCGACCAACTCGACTGGGCGTGCCCGCCGGAGGTCTCGGCCACCGCGAGGCTGTCGGCGATCGTGGCGACGAGGGCCTGGGTCAACCAGGCCGGGACGCGGACGGACGAATGGGCCGAGAGTTGGTCGAGCGACTCCGCCGAGGATCGCGGGACGGCCGACCACTCGTATTTGGTCGGGCCCGATTTCTCCACGTGCGGGTGCAGCTTGACGTAGGGCTGGAGGCGTTTCCACTTCGCGTCGACGTCGGACCGCTTCACCCCCGCGGCGACGATCTCGTTTTTGATCTCGCGGGCACCGATCGGGCCCGGTGCGGATCGAATGATCTCCAGGAATGCCAGACCGGCGTCGGTGCTGAATTGCTTGACGAGCAGTTTCGCGTCCACGGTGAACCGTCCCACGGATTCGTCAATGAGTAGCCGCGAGAATAGTGGAGCGGACCGTGAAAGTATGCCCCTGTCAGAAGCGCGACAACATCGCCAGGAACTGGTCTGGGGTAAGGGAACCCGGGCGGGTGCCTTCACGGGCGGCGCGGTTGACCAGCTGGCGGGCCAGTTCGTTGGCCGGTGCGGCGAGGCCGTGCAGGCGGGCCTGCAACACGATCTCGCCGTTGAGATAGTCGGCCTCGACGGTGCCGGTGCCGCGGGCCAGGCTCTGCCAACTCGAGCCACCGCCGCGTGGGGTGCCCTCGACCGGCTGGATGTTGAGCAGGCCCTTGCGGCGCGCGGCGTCTTCCTCCGGTGTGGCCACGTCGATGCCGGCCGCCGCCAGCACCGCGTTGCCCTCCTCGCGGAGCAGCGCGTCGATCTCGTCGACGCCGTCGGCTTCGCGGCCGCACAGGGCTTCGATCGCGTTGCCGAGGTTCAACAGCAGTTTGGCGTGCTTCCAGCGCATGATGTCGGCGCGCGGCTGGGAGGAGAAGCCGGCCTCACGCAGGCCCGCCGCCAGCCGCTCGGCGGTGTCGTCGACGCCGGTCGGATAGCGGCCGAGGTCGAGGCCGCCCGGCGTCGGTGCGCTGTGCGCGACCACCACGCCGGGTGCGAGGTGGCTGGCCGGCAGCATCACGGTCACGCCGTAGACGTTGGGGAACAGCCGCAGTGCGGCGCGCTCGTTGGCGACGCCGTTCTGTAGGCAGACGACCGGGGTCTCCGGCGGCGCGACCGCGGCCAGCGGGCGCAGCACGTCGGGGGTGTCCATGCCCTTGACGCCGAGCACGGCGACGTCGCCCGGGCGCCACTCGTGGTCGGTCACCGCGGCGACCGCCGGCACCCGGAGGGTCTGCCTGCCCTCCGGTGAGTGCAGTCGCAGCCCGTCGCGGCGAATGGCGTCGAGGTGTGCGCCGCGCGCGACCAGCACCACGTCCTGGCCGGCCGCGGCCAGCCTTCCACCGACCACGCCACCGACTGCGCCCGCGCCCACGATCACCCATCGCATGCCGCCGAATCTATGTCACATTCGGCGCCGCGATCTCGTCCTGTGACCATGTCCATCCTCGCCGAACCGGTCTGGCCGGTCGTGCTGCTCGCCGCTGTCCAGTGCGTCGACGCGGCCATGTGCTGGCGCCCGATCGGCGCGGTCCAGCGCTGCCTCGACGACGTGCACGCGCCGCCGCTGGTCCGTCGCCTGCTCACGCCCATCAAGCTGGCGGCAGCCGGCGGGCTACTGTTCGGCCTGGTCGTGCCCTATCTCGGGGTGCTGACCTGTGCGGGGCTGGTCGCCTACTTCGGGATCGCGGTCACCATGCACATCCGCGCCCGCGACCTCGGCCGCAACTTCCGCAACGCCCTCGGCCTCGGTGTCGCCTCCGGCCTGGTCAGCATCTGCTATCTGTGACGCGGTGCGCGTTCATCTTGTTCGGTCGGCGGGTGGGGCCTACCGTCGCGCCATGGCACAGAGCGCTATCGCGACCGCCGTCGCGGTACTCGGGCTCGGTGAGGCCGGCGGCCGGTTCGCGGTCGACCTGGTCCGCGCCGGCGCGACCGTCAGCGGCTTCGATCCACGCGTCGACGCGCCACCGGGCGTCCGCCCGGCCACCGACGGGGCCGACGCCTGCCGCGGCGCCGACCTGGTGCTCAGCGTCAACAGCGCCGCCGACGCCCACGACGCCCTCGCGCAGGGACTGCCGGGCTGCCGCCCAGGCACGATCTGGGCCGAGCTCAACACCGCCGCCCCGCGGCTCAAGGAGACGGTGGCCGCCGCCGCAGCCGATGCCGGCGTCGCGGTCGTCGACGTGGCCATCATGGCGCCCGTGCCCGGCCTCGGCCTCGCCGTCCCGATGACCGCGAGCGGCCGCGAAGCCGCCGCGTTCGCGACACTGATGCAACCCTTCGGCGCACACGTCGACGTCATCGACGGCCCGTTCGGTGCGGCGGCCACCCGGAAACTGCTGCGCAGCGTCTTCTACAAAGGACTGGCCGCCGCCGTCGTCGAGGCCCGGGCCGCCGCCGAAGCCGCCGGCCTCACGGACTGGCTCGACGACAACATCCGCAAAGAACTGACCCGCGCCGACGCCGCCACGCTCGACCGGCTCACCCAGGGCTCGGTGACGCACGCCCGGCGCCGGGCCGACGAGATGGCCGCCGCGGCCGCGCTGCTCGACGATCTGGGCGTGCCGGCCCGGATCGCCCGCGCCAGCCGCGACTGGCTCAACGACCTGAGCGCAACGTGATCAGAGTGATCTCGCTGGGCGCGAAGATGCGGAACGGCGGGCCCCAGAAACCCGTACCCCGGCTGGTGTAGAGCTGGGTCCGCTCGCTGTGCCGGCTCAATCCCTGAAGCACCGGCTGGTCGGTCAGCACGAGGTAGTGGAACGGCCACATCTGGCCGCCGTGGGTGTGCCCGGAGATCTGTAGGTCGATGCCGTGCGCCACGGCGCCGTCGATCTGCCGTGGCTGGTGTGCCAGCAGCAGCACCGGCAGGTTGGGGTCGGCGCCGGCCAGCGCGGCGGCGTGGTCGGTGTGGTGGCCGGGCGTGCCGGACGATGCCGCGGTGCGGTCGTCCACGCCGGCCACGACCAGGCTCGCGCCGTCGCGGCTGATCACGATGTGCCGGTTGTGCAGGTCGTCCCAGCCCAGCTCGCGCATGTGGTCGAGCCAGCCCTGCGCCTCGGAGAAGTATTCGTGGTTGCCGGTCACGTACGCCCGCCCGAGTTTGGCCTTGACCTGGCCCAACGGCGCCGCCTGCTCGGCCCGCTCGACAGCCGTGCCGTCGGCGATGTCGCCGGTGTGGCAGACCAGGTCGGCGTCGAGCCCGTTGACCACGTCGACGACGCCCGCCGACCAGCGGGCCCGGTTGATCGGGCCGTAGTGCGTGTCGGTCAGCAGCACCACCCGCAGGCCGTCGAGCCCGGCGCCCAGGCGGGGCAGGGTGACGTCGACGCGGCGTACCCGGGAGACCTTCATCGCCTCGTGGTTGCCCCACAGCAATGCCACCAGCGCGACACCGACCACCGCCGCGTCCATGATGCGGGACCGCGCGGGATCGTCGACGCCACCGAGGAAGAGCCCGAGCCGCACCAGGTTGCCGAGGATCGAGCAGGTGAACAGGACCCAGATGACGCCGAGCGTGGTGTCTGAGATGCGCGCCGCCCAGTCCTGGTGGCGGCTGCCGTGGCCCTGCATCATCAACCGCGGGAACGACAGCAGCACGGCCAGGAACACTCCGCTCGCGGTCGCTTCCACCCAGGTCGGCCAGTCCTGGCCGGAGAAGACGAGCAACCACCAGGGCACCCCGAACAGGAGCACCAGCATGGTGACGATGGTCAGCACGAACCGCCACCGCCTGCGGGGCTGGCGGGGCGGTTCGGGCACGGTCTCCGAGGCGGCGGTCACCGGACCAGCATTGCATGACCCACCCGCCGACTCCGGTTACGGCAGGTTGGCCTCGACCACGTCGTTGACAACCCGGGTACGCAGCACCGGCTGATCGCTTCCGGCCGGGCCGTGCATGACCAGGCCGTCGTTGAGCCGGAACACGCTGCCGTGCCAGGGACATTCGACGCACGCGTCGCCGTCGATGTCGACCACGCGGCCCTCGCCGAGCGGGCCGGTCTCGTGGCCACAGCGCTCCAGCAGCACCGAGACCCGGTCGCCGTCGCGGTAGACGAGAACCGGCACCTCGCCGATGCTGCGGGAGACCGGCATGCCGTGCGGCAGCGCGCTGATGTCGGCCACCGGATGCCAGCCGTCGCTGATTCGGTGCAGTTGCGTCGCCGCCTGGTTGACCTGCGCGCCCTGCGCGTAGGCGAGATGGCCGCCGAGGAACGCCGCCGCGTTGACCACCCCGAAACCGGCGAAACCGAGCAACCGGCCCCGATGGTGGTTGCCGTTGAGCCGGGAGGCCAACGAAGCGGCGTAGAACCCGACCGCGACCGCGTTGGACGCCAGGTGCACCAGGCCGACCCGGCGCTGCTCCTTGTCGAGTTCGGCCCAGTCGTTGGCGCCGGCCAGGGCGGTCAGCGGCGAACTGGCGACACCGAGGCCGACCATGGTCGTCGCGGCCACTTCCTGGCCGCGAATCAGATCAAGAATGCTGGCACTGGTGTACGAACCGGCGGTGAACATCGCCAGCGCGGGGTGCAGCGGGTGGCCGAGTTGGACGCCGTGCAGGGCGTCACGCAGGAAACGGGGTTTGAGCACCGCCTGCAGGCCACGCTGAAGTGGATCACTGATCCGGTCGAGACCGGACGCCTGTTCGAGTCTGGTCAGCAACTGCCTCATCAACGGGGGTTTCCCCGGCCCCGGCGGCCCAAACGCCCGGTTCGGTCGCGGCCGCCAGCCGGGCGTAGCGGCCGCCCAGCCTGATCAACTCGTCGTGCCGGCCGCGCTCGACGATCCGGCCGTGGTCGAGCACCACGATCTGGTCGGCGTGCCGCACGGTGGACAGCCGGTGTGCGATCGCGATCGTGGTGCGGCCCTTGGACAGTTCGTCGAGAGCCGCCTGCACCGCCCGCTCGGTCTCGTTGTCGAGCGCGCTGGTCGCCTCGTCGAGCACCAGCACCGGCGGGTCGCGCAGCAGCATCCGGGCGATCGCGAGGCGTTGCCGCTCGCCGCCGGAGAACCGGTGGCCGCGGGCACCGACCACAGTGTCGTAACCCTCCGGCAGCGACTCGACCAGGTCGTGGATCCGGGCCGCCCGGCAGGCCGCCTCGACCTGCTCCTGGCTCGCGTCCGGCGCGGCGAACAGCAGGTTGGCCCGCACCGTGTCGTGGAACAGATAGGTGTCCTGGGAGACCAGGCCGACCGCGCCGGCGACCGCGTCGAGCCGCAGGTCGCGCACGTCGACGCCGTCGATCCGGATCGCGCCCCGGCCCGGGTCGACCAGCCGGGCGACCAGGTAGCCCAGCGTCGTCTTGCCGGAACCGGTCTCGCCGACCAGCGCGGTCGTCGTGCCGGCCGGCACGTGCAGGTCGATGCCGTCGAGCGTCCACGGCTGGTCGTCGGCGTAGCGAAAGCCGACACTCTCGAACCGCACCTCGCCCACCACCGCCGGCAGCGCGCGGGCGTCGGGCTTCTCGGTGATGTCGACGGGTTCGTCGAGCACCTCGAAGATCCGGCCGAACAGCGCCATCGACGTGGACACCTGCAAACCCAGCCCCTGCAACGCGCTGGCCGGGCCGACCAGCCGGTTGAGCATGCTGCTGAACGCGACCGCGGTGCCGATCGAGATGATCACGGCGCCGTGTGCGAACGCGAGGCCGGCCACCCAGTAGACGACGGCCGGCACCATCGTCAGACTCGCGCGCCGGGTGGACAGCAGCCATTTGCCGCTCATCGCCGCGCGCATCTCGCTGTCGGCCACGGCTTTCGACTCGGCGGTGAACCGCTCGGCCAGCGCCGCCCGCCGGCCCATCGTCGTGGCGAGCATCATGCCGGCCACCGACAGTCCTTCTTCGACGATCGAAGTCAGGTTGGCGAGCTGGCCCTGCCTGCGGCGGGCGATCCGGCGCCGCTGCCCACCGAGCCGGATCGCCGCGACCAGGAACAGCGGCACGACCAGCAGGCAGATCAGCGCCAGCTTCCAGCTCATCACCAGCGCGGCGACGGCGACCGCGGCGGCGCTGGTCGCGTTTTGCACGGCGGTGGCCGCGGTGTTGGAGACCACGTTCTCCACGCCGCCGACGTCGTTGGCGATCCGCGACTGGAGCTCGCCGGGCCGCGTCCGCACGTAGTAGAGCAGCGACATCCGTTGCAGATGGGTGAAGACCTGGACCCGCAGCTCGTGCATCACCCGCTGGCCGATGAGGTTGGCCAGCCAGGTGGTCAGCACGCCGAGCCCGGCGCCGACCAGCGACGCGACGATCATGCCGGCCGCGAGGTAGGAGATCAGCGCGGCGTTCTTCTCCGGCAGCCCGCGGTCGATGATCGCGCGGAGCAGGAACGGCGAGACGACATTGGCCGCGCCCAGCAGGCAGGCGGCGGCGACCAGGGCGACGACCCACCAGCGGTGGCGCCGGAACAGCGCGGTCACCCGCCGCAGTGGCGGACGAACATCGGTCTCATCGGGTACGCGTGTGCTCCCGTTGCGCTGATCGCCCCGGCCGCGCGTGCTCCTTCGGGCGGCTCGCGCACGGTCGCGCGTATCCCCTGCTGTCATGGTTCGGCTCTTACCGCCGGGTCGCCGGCAGCGGCCAGCCGTTCCAGGAGGCGGGCGGCGATGACCAGCACGTCGCGCTCCTCCTCGGTCAGCTCGCGGGCCATCAACGCCGCCGCGAAGACGTGTCTTGGACGCATCTCCTCGCCGAGGATGGCGCGGCCGCCTCGGCTGATGGTGATCAGGGACTGCCGGCGGTCGCCCGGGTCAGGAGTGCGCTCGATGTAGCCGCGGTCCTGGAGGGCGGCGAGGATGCGGGTGAGCGTCTGCGGCTTGGCACGGAGCCGGTCGGCGATCTCACCCGGCGTCATCGCGCCGTGCCGGTAGAGCTGGCCGAGTACCGCCGCCTGGGTGAGCGTCAGCAGGCCGGCACGCTCCGCGCGGACCCGTTCGGCGTAGGCGGAGACGCCGGCGTTGATCCGGCGGGCGATGTCCACCTCGGTATCCGTACGCATTAGCTGACGATAGCTCGTTGTCTTGAGCGGTCAAGCCCATTATTTTGTACGCTCATGCGTATCGATTGAGTTATCCACAGGCAGAACCGCGCCGGGTTGCCAGCCCCATAGAATCGCCGGGTGGCGACGTCAGCGGAGATGGTGGGGGCCGCGCCGGTTGAGGTGCTCCGGCGGCTCTTCGGCTACGACACGTTCCGCAACCAGCAGGCCGAGATCATCGACCGGCTCGTGAGCGGGGGTGATGCGCTGGTCCTGATGCCGACCGGCGGCGGCAAGTCGCTGTGCTACCAGATCCCGGCGATCGTCCGGCCCGGCGTCGGGGTGGTGATCTCGCCGCTGATCGCGCTGATGCAGGACCAGGTCGACGCGCTGCGCGCGTTAGGGGTGCGCGCCGGCTTCATCAACTCCACCCAGGAGTGGAGCGAGCGGCGCGAGATGGAGGCCGCCTTCACCAGCGGCGACCTCGACCTGCTCTACCTGGCACCCGAGGCGCTCGGCTCGCCCAACACGATGCGCTTGCTCGAGCGCGGGCGGATAGCCCTGTTCGCGATCGACGAGGCACACTGCGTGGCCCAGTGGGGCCACGACTTCCGCCCCGACTACCTGGGGCTCTCTGTGCTCCACGAGCGCTGGCCCGACGTGCCGCGGATCGCACTGACCGCGACGGCGACCACCGCCACCCGCGACGAGATCGCCACCCGGCTCAACCTGGCCGACGCACAGCGGTTCGTGGCCAGCTTCGACCGGCCCAACATCCAATACCGGATCGTGCCCAAGAAGAGCCCCGCGACCCAACTCCTCGAGTTCCTCCGCACCGAGCACAAGGGCGACGCTGGCATCGTCTACTGCCTGTCCCGCGCGTCGGTCGAGCGCACCGCCGAGTTGCTGGTGGAAAACGGCATCCCGGCGCTGCCCTACCACGCGGGCTTGGACGCCTCGACCCGCTCGGCCAACCAGTCCCGCTTCCTGCGCGAAGACGGCCTGGTGATGGTCGCGACGATCGCGTTCGGCATGGGCATCGACAAGCCCGACGTGCGCTTCGTGGCCCACCTGGACCTGCCAAAATCGGTGGAGGGCTACTACCAGGAGACCGGCCGCGCCGGCCGTGACGGCCTGCCGTCGACGGCGTGGCTGGCCTACGGCCTGCAAGACGTGGTCCAGCAACGCAAAATGATCGAGACCTCCGACGCCGACCGCAACCGCCGCCGCGCCCTGGCCGCACACCTCGACGCGATGCTCGCGCTCTGCGAGACCGTCTCCTGCCGCCGCGCCCAGATGCTGGCTTATTTCGGCGAGCCCGGCGGCGAACCCCAATGCGGCAACTGCGACACCTGCCTGACCCCACCATCGTCCTTCGACGGCACGGTCGCGGCGCAGAAACTCCTATCCGCGGTGCTCCGCCTGGACCGCGAACGCAACCAACGCTTCGGCGCGGGCCAAGTGATCGACATCCTGCTCGGCCGGCAAACCGACAAGGTCACCCGCTTCCGCCACGACCAACTCACCGTCTTCGGCATCGGCACAGAGCTATCCGAGTCCGAGTGGCGCGGCGCCGTCCGCCAGCTTCTGGCGCAGGGCCTGCTGGCGGTCGAGGGCGACTACGGCACGCTGCTCTTGACCGACGCGAGCCGCGCGGTGCTGGGCAAGGAACGCCAGGTCATGCTCCGCCGCGACCCACCCAAAACCCCACGCCAGTCCCGCGCCGCAACCCCCAAGGCCGCGGCCGCGGCTGCCAACCTGTCCGGCGAGGCGGTCGGCACCTTCGAGCGACTCCGCGCCTGGCGAGCCGCAACGGCGAAGGAGCAAGGCGTCCCGGCCTACGTGATCTTCCACGACGCGACGCTGCGGCAGTTCGCCAACGACGAGCCGCGGACGCTGGCCGAGCTGGGCAAGGTGAGCGGCGTGGGCGAGAACAAGCTGGCCAAATACGGCCAGCAGGTCCTCGACGTCCTGGCCGAGTCAATGCCGACCGCGCCCGTCGCCGCCCCTTCGGCCGCGCCTGTCGCGGCGTCCGGGGCCGCATCCGCTGCTGGCCGTGCGGGTGCGCCCGCCACTGGCGGCGACGCCGCCTCGAGCCGTGCGTCCGCGCCCGCCGCTGGCCGAGCGGGTGCGCCCGCCGCGAGCCCTGCGACCGCGCCCGCTGCTGGCATTAGCCGCGGCGGTAGCCGTGCGGCCGCGCCCGCCTGGGTAGACGACGACTTGTGGGGAGGGGACGACTTGATCGAACCCGACGACTTCGAGTAAAAACTCACGCGCGTGGACAAGATGAGTCTCGACTCACTATCGTGGGTTTCCTGAGTCGCCACTCATCTTGTGGAGGTGGGCATCGTGTCCAGCACGCCCCGCGACCTGTTCGAGCGGATGCGCCAGCAGTGGTTCGGGCAGACCGACCCGCTGACCGGCGATCTGCTGACCGACGACGTGGTTATCGAGAGCCCATTCGCAGCGGGCGGCCCGCACCGCGTCGAGGGCCGCCAGCAGTTCCTCGACTTCGCGAACCCACGGCGCGCGGTGTTCCCGGTCCGCTTCGAGGCGTGCCGCATTACCGCCATCCACGACACGACCGACCCCGACTCGATCGTGGTCGAATACGAACTCACCGGCACGTCGACCACGACCGGCCGGCAGGCGACCGCGGCCTTCATCGCGGTGCTGACGGCTCGCGACGGCAAGATCGCCCGCTGGCGCGAATACCAGAACACGCTGGCCATCCAGCAAGCGATGGCTTAGGCGGGGTAGGTGTCTCGGGGCGTACATGTTTTGTCATGTACGTACGTAACAAAACATGTACGCCCGAACAACGACACCCCCCAACCGGCCGCCACGACCGGAGCGGTTCAACGCATGAACCGCTGAGCCGGCTCGCCGTCCGATGTGGGCCTGCGCGTGTAGCGGCAAATTTTCCGCTCAGCCCCATGACGTGATGTCGCCGGTCGCGGCAAGGTCGGTGGTCAGGTCGAGCAGGTTGCGGAGCACTGGCCCCTCGCGGGTGGCCGGCCAGGCGACGACCGTCTCGGCCCGGTCGCCGGCCAGCGGTACGAAGACCACCCCGGTCCGCCGGATGTTGTGGGCCGACCGGGCCAGACGGGTCACCCCGACGCCGGCGGCGACGAGCCCGAGCAGGTTGGGCACGCCGGCCGCCCGCTGGACGACTCGTGGGGTAAACCCGGCGGCGGCGAAGTCGCGGTCGTATTTCGCGTGCCAGGGTGGCCACAGGTCGCGCGGCGTGAGTACCCAGTCCTCGTCGGCGAGGTCGGCGAGTTCAAGGGTGGCCCGGTCGGCGAGTGGGTGGCCCGCCGGCAGCACCGCGCAGACCGGCTCGGTGATCAGCGTTCGGGTGGCCAGGTCGGTGACCAGTGGCGGCCTGGTGAACGCGGCGTCGAACCGCCCAGCGCGTAGCCCCGCCACGAGTTCGTCGATCGGCACGTCGTGGGTCGTGAGGTCGAGGTCAGGGAACCTTTCGCGCACGGCGCGTACCACCGGCGGCAGCATGTAGTTGGCCGTGGACGTGAGGAATGCCAGGTCGAGGCGACCTACTTCACCGCTGGCGGCGCGTTTCGCCACGGCCACCGCCGCGTCGAAGCGGGCTAGCACGGCGCGTGCTTCCGGCAGGAAGAAATGTCCCGCGCCGGTGAGCCGAGTGCCCCGGGTGTCGCGGTCGAAGAGGCGCACATCGAGGGCTCGTTCCAGCGCGCCGATCTGCTGTGACAGTGACTGTTGGGCCAGGTGCAGGTGTTCGGCGGCGCGGCTGAAGCTGAGGTGTTCGGCTACGGCGACGAAGTATCGCAGGTGCCGCAGGTCGACGGTCACAGTCTGAAACTGTAACCGCGGCAGGGAGGCTGTGTTGGCCAGGTCTCGGGCCGGCCGGGCAGGGTGGGTTCGCGAAACAAGCCGACGACCCACAGGAGTGAACGCACCATGACAGAGACGGGCCGAGTGTGGCTGATCACCGGGACTTCAGCCGGGTTCGGCCGGGCGTTGGCGTTGGCGGCGCTCGCCTCGGGAGACCGGGTGATGGCTACCGCACGCCAACCAGACCGGCTGGCCGATCTCGTCTCCATCGGCCAGGGCCGGGTGCGGACCGCGGCCCTCGACGTGACCGACGACGCGCGGGTGGCCGCCGTGGTCGCACAGACGATCGCCGAGTTCGGCCGGATCGACGTGGTGGTCAACAGCGCCGGCCATGGCAGTGTCGGTGCCGTCGAGGAACTCGATCTCGCGGACCTGCGGGCCTTGCTGGACGTGATGTTCTTCGGCGCCGTCGCGGTGACCAAGGCCGCCCTGCCGCACCTGCGGGCCCAGCGCAGCGGGGCGATCGTCCAGCTCAGCTCCATGGGCGGTCAGCTCAGCATGCCGGGCTTCGGGGCATACTGCGCGGCGAAGTTCGCGCTCGAAGGTCTGTCCGAGGCACTGGCCGCGGAGGTCGCGCCATTCGGCATCCGGGTGTTGATCGTCGAACCCGGGGCGTTCCGGACCGAGTTCGGCGGGGCGCGCATGCACAGGTCGCGGGTCATCGAGGAATACGCCGTGTCGACGGCTTCCACCCGCGCCGCGGTCGACACCATGGACGGCACGCAGCCAGGTGACCCGGGCAAGGCGGCCCGGGCCATCCTGGAGATCCTCGACAGTCCCGCGGCACCGCTGCGGCTGGCGCTCGGCAACGACGCCGTCGAGCTCATCGCCGCGCATCACGAACTGCTGCGTGCCGACCTGGCGGGCTGGGAGAAGCTCAGCCGCGCGATGGACCTCGATTAGCGGGCCTTGTTGCGCAAGGCTGCCCGTCGTTCGCGGAGTTCCTGCTCGTCGATCTCGCCGCGGGCGTAGCGCTCGGCCAGCGTCTGCTCGCCGGCGTGGCGGGCGCTCTGCATCGGCGAGCGGCGCCAGATGACGTAGCCGACCACCGAGAGCACCAGGACCCAGAACAGGATCGGGAAGACGATCCACCAGCCGGGTCCGCCGTGGTTCCAGGGGCCGTTGTGCCACCCGGGGTCGGCCGCGTAGGTCGTGACCTGTGCCAACATCGTGAGCTCCTCACTTAGGGACGGTTACGTTCCGACGGTCCCGCGACCGAGGCGATGCGGCGTCGGCCGGCGAGCGGCATTCGGGATACGCAGCGGGGCGCAGCACCACCTGGAGCTACCGTGAGTTGATGGGCGATCTCATGCACGCGGTCGGTTATCGCAAGCCGTTGCCTATCGATGACCCGGAGAGCCTGGTCGACGCCCAGGTGCCGGTGCCCACGCCCGGCGACCACGAGTTGCTGGTGCGGATCGAGGCCGTCTCGGTCAACCCGGCCGACGTCAAGACCCGGGCCCACGCCGACCCGCACGGGTTCCGCATCCTCGGCAACGACGCCGCGGGGGTGGTCGCCGCCGTCGGCCCACGCGTGACCCGGTTCGCCGTCGGTGACGAGGTCTTCTACGCCGGGCGGATCGACCGGCCCGGCAGCAGCGCCGAGTTCCAGGTGGTCAACGAGAACGTCGTCGGGCACAAACCGGCCAGCCTCGACTTCGCCGACGCGGCCGCGCTCCCCCTGACCACGATCACCGCCTGGGAGATCCTCTTCGACCACTTCGGCCTGAACGAAGCCAGCACCGGCACGCTGCTGGTCGTCGGGGCGGCCGGCGGTGTGGGCTCGATGGTTCTCCAGCTCGCCCGGGCACGCACCGGCCTCACCGTGCTCGGCACGGCCGCGCGGGGCGAGTCACAGAAAGTGGGCCACCGAAATGGGCGCGCACCACGTCATCGACCGGCACGACCTGGTCGGCGCCGTGCACGCCGTGGCGCCCGGCGGGGTCGACTACATCGTCAGCCCGTTCTCCCGTGGGAACATCGACAGCTACGCCGCGGTGATCCGGCCGTTCGGGCACATCGCCGCGATCGACGAGCCCGAAGGGCTCGACCTGCTCCCCCTCAAGCCGAAGAGCGTGGCCTGGCACTGGGAGCTGATGTTCACCAGACCGATCCTGCTGCCGGACGACTCCTACCAGCACGACCTGCTGGAGGAGGCGGCGAAGCTGGTCGACGCCGGAAAGCTGAAGACCACCGCCACCACTCGGCTCGGGCCACTCAACGCCAAGACGCTCCGCGAGGCTCACGCCAAAGTGGAGAGTTCCACCACGATCGGCAAGGTCGTCGTTACCGCGACCTGATCGGTCAGTCCTGGCCCGGGGCGTCTTCGCCCTCGAGCAGCCGGGCGAGGCCGGTCGCGCCGGGACCGATCCGTTTCACCTGATCGTTGAAGAGCAGGTGGATCGTGCCGGCCACGTCCATCGCGAGGCTGGCGTGGCCGTCGTGTTCCTCGCCGAGCGGATAGAGGTCGCCGGCCGTGGTCGCGTCGAGGCTGTCGAACCACTTCTTCTGGCCGAGACACAGGACCGGGTCGAGGCGCACGCCGATCCGCGCGTAGTCGCGGCCGGCGCCGCTCACCGGCACCGCGAGCCCACCGAACTCGGTCAGGAAAGCGCGAGCGGCGTCGTGCATGGCGAACCCCTCGGGCGCGAGCGCCGACTCCCAGTCGGACACGTCCACCCGCCGGCGAGGCGACCATCCAGCCGCCTTCAAGGCCTGGGTCACCCGCGACGGCAGGTCCCGGTCGTCGGGCCGCATCACAGCGCCTCCCTGAGGTCGAATTCGTTCCGTAACGACACACAACTGTTGCAGCAGGGATTGTGGGCGCCGTGCCCGGGGTTGCCGGGCGCCCGGATCCGCGCCGCGCCGACGGCGCCGCCTCGCGGGTCGATGCCCTGGTCGAGCAGGCGGGACAACGACTGCGGCAGCGCGCAGTTGCCGTGCCAGGGTGCGCGCAGGTTCTGGGGGACGCTGTCGAGGACGCGGGCGACCTCGCGGTGGGGCGGGTAGATGTTGTTCGGGTGGTCGCTCACCGAGACGGCGGTATGCCGGCCGTCAGCGGTGGTGACAGCCTCGGCGGTGCCGTTCGTCCGTCCGTTGCGCTGCTGGCGGTCGGCCTCCTCCCGGGCGCGGTGCGAGGCCTGACGCGGCGGGGACGCGTTGCGGGTGGGGCGTGCGGTCGGGTCTCCCCGCCGTCGACGCTTGACCTTCTTCACGTCGCGCACCCACTCGCGGGCGAACTTGGCGGCGAGCTTGCCGGTGCGGTTCTTACCCATCCAGCAACCGCCAGACGGACTCCTGGATCAGGTTGCCGACGATGGTGCGGGAAATCGTCTGGAACACCGGGATCTCGAGGAGAGAAGCACCGAAGGTCGGTGCGGCGGTGGCGATCGCCTGCGCTATCTGGATGGCCAGGATGGTCAGCTGCACGATCACGGCGATCTTCAGCGCCAGCACGATCGCGGCAGCGACGATCAGACCCGCGCCGCCGATAACGGACCCGTCGACGTTGCTGAGCACGCTGGCCAGCGGGCCCTCCTCGCCGGACCACCATTGCTCGAACGCGTCGATGTCGAGGCCCTGGTTGCCGTTCAGGACACCGGCGGCGGACGCGCCGGCCGCGTCGACGAAACCGGCGATGTCGCTGCTGAAGTCGATCCAGGCCTGGCCGAGCTCGAACAGCTTCTCCTCGTCGGAGGCCGGCCACGTGTATCCCAGGAGGTCGAGCAGTGTGATCAGCTCGCCCGGCAACTGCATGCCCATGCGTTCACCCCCCGAGACGTCCGAGGATTCCGCTGAACAGGTCGGCGTTGCCGGCCTCGTTCGTCTCGTGGGCCTGCGCCATCGCGGACAGGTCCCCGCTGGCGAAGCCGATCTCCTCCAGCGCCTCGGTGAGGACCTCTAGGACAAAGCTCGACGCCTCGTCGTAGGCGATGCCGAGGATGGAGCCTGTCTCGTCCTCGCCGAACACCGGCCCGATTCCCGCGACCCGCGCCTGGAAGGCGCTGAGCTGGTCGGCGAAGCGCGCCGCGGCCGAGCCCATCGTGTCGGCGGCGGCGGCGATTCCGCCGGGATCAACCTGCACGGCGGCCCAGGCGGTCCTGCGCGGCGGCCAGACCGTCGACGAACATGCTGAACTGCCGCGCGGCATCCTGCTGGATCGTGGTGAGCTGGCGGCCGAGCTCGCCCAGCTCGACCGGGCCGGCTGTCGGCGCCGCGGTTCGGAGATCTTCCAGGGCGGCGTTCACCGCGGCGACGATGTGCTCGGTCAACGTCTCGACCTCGAGCCCGAGGAGTCGGCGATCGACCTCGAGCGCGGCCACCCGGCCAGGCAACTCGGTGCGGACCCGGACCATGCCGTCGGCCGCGTCACCGAACCCCTCGACCGGGGCCCCATCGCCCGCCTCCGCCGCGGACCGGTATGCGGCCAACGCCTGCATCGTGTCCGACAGAGCCTTGTCCATTCCGGACGGATCGGCCGACGTCACCTGAGCCCCCGCATCCTGAAGCGTCACGACTCAGCGATCCTAGGCCACGCACGCCAGCCGCATCGACCTCGGCCGGTGCACCAGCACCCTAGGTGGCGGCGTCGGCCGCCGCGTAGCAGGCCCCGAACCCTTCGGCGCGCGCGACAATCCGGCCGTCGCGGACCAGCACCGCGGCCTGGGTCGCGTCGCTGACCGCGGGAACGCCCGCCGCCGCGGCCAGCGACCCGCTGTCGTCGTGCAGCACCCGCAGGCGCGGCAGCGCCGTCGGCAGGAACGCCGCCCGCAGGCACCCCGCGACCTCGGCCAGGGACAGCCGGGCCAGGGCCGAGAGTTCGTCGGGCGAGCTGGTCACCAGCACCACACTGACCGGGACGGCCGCGGGTGCGGTGCGGACCGCCTCCTCGACGGACGCCAACCGGTGCAGGCCGAGGATCGCCACCACCCCGTCGGCCGGTGCGCCGGGCGGCGGTGACCAGCGCTCGTCGACCGGGCGGGCCTTGACCGCGTAGGGCAGGTGTGGCGGCAGCCAGGCGTCGTCGAGGTCGAGGTCGGCCAGCCGGGCGCAGGCCCGGACCACGTCGAACGGCTCGAGGAACCCGGGTGCCGCCGCCGCGAGCTGGCTGGCACCGTGCAATGTGGTCAGTGCGGTCTCGGCCACCCGGACCAGGCGACCGGTGCGGGTGCGCAGATCGGCGAACGCCAGGTTTTCCAGGGCCAGGCCGAGCAGCAGGGCGTTGAGCTTCATGAGCTGCGCGTAGGGCAGGCGGGTCTGCTCGTCGGCCAGGATCTCCGGCAACAGGTCGACGCCGAGCCTGGCCTCGGAACGGTCGTCGTCGGTGAACAGCGGCAGCCGGGCCACCCAGGCGCGGGCGAAGGCGGCGAGCGCCTCGCCGGGCGAGGTCGCGGTGGGCGGATCGGGTTCCGTCATCGCCGACGCCGCCAGCACCGCGAAATAGAGGGCGCGCTTACTCGGGAAGTTGGAGTAGACCGCACCCCGGGTGAGCTCGGCCCGCTCGGCGATCGAGTCGATCTTGGCTGCCCGGAAGCCGCGTTCGATGAACTCGACGCGGGCCGCCGCCAGCACCTTCGAGCGGTTGCGCTCCTGCGTCTCGGCCCGGCTGAGCCTCGCCATGCCACTCCCGTCGCCACCCCGAAGCGCGGCACCAGGGCTGGCGCCGCGCCGAATGTCCGTGTCAAGATATCGCCACCATTCAGATGATGAGAACATCTGATCCTAACATCCGGAAGGATGATCATGGAGATCCAGCTCAACGATCCGGACCTTTCGCGCGACCCCATCACCGGGTACGGGCGGGCCCGCGAGCAGGCGCCCATCGCCACGCTCGTCGCGCCGGGGTTCGGGCCGATGTGGGCGGTGACCCGGCACGCCGAAGCCCGGGCGATGCTCGCCGACCCCCGGTTCGCGCTCGGCGAGGACAGCTTCCAGCACCTCGACGTGCCGGCGCACTGCCGGCCCTACCTGAGCACGATGCAGCACAAGAACGGCGACGAGCACGCCCGCCTGCGCCGGCTGGTGACGCCCGAGTTCTCCGCCCGCCGCGCAGCCGAGTTCCGCCCCGCCATTGAGCGGATCGTCGACACGCTGCTCGACGAGCTCGCCCGCGCCGCCGACCCGGACGGCACCGTCGACCTGCTGCGGCACTTCGCGACACCATTGCCGATGGAGATAATCTGCGAGTTGGTCGGCATCCCCGCGGGCGACCGTCCACAATGGCGCACCTACGGCAAGGCGATCGCGGCGGGGCACGGCAGCGCCTTCATCACCGCCATCCCGGCCATCATCGAAGGCGCGCAGGCCGCTGTCGAAAAGAAGCTCAGCCGGCTGCACACGACGGGCGACCTGACCGAGGCCGAGCGGGTCACCTTCGTCTGGCACCTGGTGCTGGCCGGCCAGACGCCGACCAACCTGATCGCCAACGCGATCCCGGTCCTACTCGACCACCCGGATCAGCTCGCCGCCTTCCGCGCCGGCCGGGCGCCTGGCACCGTCGACGAGCTGATCCGCTGGTGCGGGCCGCAGTTGCTGGCCATCCCGCGCCACGCGACCGAAGACGCCGAGCTGGCCGGTGAGCTGATCAAGAAGGGCGAGCCGGTGACCGCCCTGCTCGCGGCCGCCAACCGCGACCCCCGCGCGTTCGCCGAGCCGGAACGCTTCGACGTGCACCGCACGCCCAACAACCACCTCGGCTTCGCGCACGGGCCGCACTTCTGCCTCGGCGCCCCACTGGCCCGAACCCAGACCGAAGTCGCGCTGACCGCCCTGTTCGACCGCTATCCCGCGCTGGTCCTCGCCGAAGAAGGGCCGACCCGGATTCCCGACCCGGCCACCTGGCGCCTGCCGGAACTACGCGTCAAGCTGAGCCAGTAGGTAGCAGCGGCGGCTGGGATACTCCACATCGGGCAGTGGAGCGCGCAACGTCGTCGCTGACACAGAGAACCCGGCCGCCACCAGGTCGGCGGTCACGTCGGTCGGGTCGAGGTAGAACGAGTCCAGGTCGACCGGGGCGCCGAACCACTGGTCGAGGTGCTGGCCACTGCCAGCGGGTTGGCCAGGTGCCGACACGTGGAACGCGACCAGCACCCGCCCGCCGGGCGCCAGCACCCGCGCGAACTCGACAAACGCGCGTGCCCGTTCGGCCGGGGTCAGGTGGATGATCGAGTAGAACGCCACGATCCCGGACCAGGCGTCGTCAGCCACCGGCAGGTCGAGCATCGAGCCGACCTCGAAGCTCAGCGCCGGCGCCGCACCGCGGGCGGTCTCCACCATCGCCGGTGACAGGTCGACGCCGACCACCGCGCGGTGCCGCGCCGCGAGGTAGCGAGTGACATGCCCCGGGCCGCAGCCGACATCGGCCACAATGCCCGGGCAGAGTTCGAGCAGCGCGTCGAGCAACGCGCGGTCGACCGGCTTGGCCGCCAACTCGTCGCGCAACGCCGCGTCGTAGGCCGCGGCCACCGTGTCGTAGGTGGCCCGGATCCGGCTCTCCGCCATTCCTCGAATGCTACTTGTTGACCAACTGCGGATGATCGGCCATGTAGGCGTCGACGGTGTTGCCCCGCACCGCGGCGAAGAACTGCCTGGCTTCGGCGTTCAACTCCTCGCCGGCGTAGCCGCCACTGGACTTGAAGATCGTGCGGCCGGTCAGCTTGACCATGGTGATCGAGTCTTGCCGCATGCCCTTCAGTGCGAACCCGAACTCGGCCACGCTGTGCCCGCGCCCGTTGAACACCAGCGACTCCCCCGCCGCCCGGATCACCCGGTCGAGCTTGGGCAGGTCGGTGATCACGTCTTTGCTGAGCGCCTGCTGCACCATCGCCTTGACGAACTGCTGCTGGTGGCGCTGCCGGCCGTAGTCGCCACCCTTGACGGTGTAGCGCTGGCGTACGTAATCGAGCGCTTGCCAGCCGTTGAACTTGTGTGTGCCCTTGGTGTATTTGGCCTGCGGCCCGTAATAGGGGTGCTCCCTACCGGAGCCGTCGTTGGGGCGGTGGGTGCCGTCGGGCTTGAGATGCTCGGAATAGACGACGTCCTGGTCGACCGTCATGGTGACGCCGCCCATCGCGTCGACGATCTTCTTGAAGCCGGCGAAGTTGACGATCGCACCCGCGTCGAACCGCTTGATGCCGGTGTAAGCGCTGACCGTGTTCGACAGCAACTCGAACCCCCTCGCCCGGTTGGGTGGCTTGCCGGCGGCCACTTTGCTGCCGCGGGCCATCGCCGCGTTGAGCTTGTCGCGGTCGCCGTCGAAGCCGGTCTTCGGGAACGGCGGGATGTCGACCAGCAGGTCGCGCGGCAGCGAGAACAGGTAGCCCCGGTCGAGCCCGGCCGGAATGTGCATGATCATGATGGAGTCGGCCAGCGGCTGCTGGGTGGCCTCGCGCGGGTCGATCCCGACCAGCAGGATGTTGAGGGGGCCCTTGATGTCGCTCTTCGCCTCGACGGCGGTGCCCTCGCCGAACAGGTCTTCGGTGGTGACCGCGCCCTCGTAGCGGGCCAACAGCGCCTGCGACGTGACGATCAGCCCGCCGCTGACGACCATCAGGGCGGCGCCCAGGATCACGCAGACCCGCGCCCACCGCGGGATCGTCGAGGGCTGACGTTTGGCTTTCGCTTTGGCCTTGGGTTTAGCTTTGGGTTTAGCGGGCTCCTCCGGATGCATCGTGTCCTCCCCGTCTCATTACAGAGACGCATCCTGATACCCAGATCGTTGCGGTCTTTACCTTGACCCTTGGGCAAGGTGAAGACTGGTTCCCATGGACGTGCGCGACCTGACCATCGGCGAGTTCGGCCGGCGGACCGGTTTGTCGGCAAAAGCACTACGCCTGTACGAGGTGTCCGGCCTGCTCCGGCCGGCCGGCGTCAATCCGGCCACCGGCTACCGCCGTTACAGCGTCGAGCAGGTGGAGCGGGCCCGGCGGATCAGCCTGCTGCGGCAACTCGACATGCCGCTCGCCGTGGTGGCCGAAGTGCTCGCCGGCACCGACACCGAGGCGGCGATCCGGCTCGACCGCTGGTGGCAGGCCCGGGAGGCGCAGGCGCGGGCACACCGGGCCAGCGTCGAATACCTGCGGGCCCAGTTGACCCGGGCGGCTCCGGCGCGGACGCCGTACCCCATCAGCTTGATCGATCGCCCACGGCTGAAGGTCGCCGCCATCACGCGTGACTGTGACCAGCAGTCACTGGTGCCGACGACCCTGGCCTGCGCGGCGGAGATCGACGCCTATCTGCGGGCCGCCGGCGCGGAACCGGTCGGCGAGCGGTGGATCCTGTTCCACGGCCACGTCACGCCCGACAGCGAGGCCAGCGTCGAGATCGGCCTGCCGTTCACCGGCAGCGTCGAGCCGACCGACGACATCCTCATCCGGATCGAGCCGGCGCAGACGGTCGCCGCCGCCACCGTGAGCCGGGGTGACTGCTTCTACCCCAAGATCATGCTGGCGTACGACGACGTCGAGGACCACCTGCGCGACAACGGCCTGGTGACGACGGGGCCGCCGCGGGAGATCTACTTCGCCGAGTGGTGCGACATCACCGACGCCGACCCGTTCATGCACGTCGCAATGCCAGTTGAGACCATAATGGAGAGTGAGACACGATGAACTTCACGCGGCAGACCGCGTTCAGCAACCCGGGCAGCTACGCGCCCCTGTTCGACAAGTTGCCGACCGACCCGCGCGAGTTGACCGCGGTGCTGCGCAACGTGATCACGCACTACCGCGACCCCAACGTGACGCTGCCGGCCGAGTCCGCCCACGACATCAACCACCGCTGGATCGATCGGCTGCTGGCGACCGACCAGGAGCGGCACGACGCGCCGCTCGACGTGCCCCGCGCGGCCGCCGACCGGGTCGGCGGCTGCTGCCGCGACTTCTCGCTGCTCACCGTTTCGGCGCTGCGGCACCAGGGCGTCCCGGCCCGGGTGCGGATCGGCTTCGCCGACTATTTCTTCACGCCCGGCTGGCACCACGACCACGTCGTCGTCGACTACTGGAACGGCAGCCGCTGGGTCCTCGCCGACCCGCAGATCGGCCCGGGCGACTGGCCCTTCGACCCCGACGACATGCCCCGGCCACACGGCACCGGCACGCCGTTCGCGACGGCGGCCGCGGTGTGGACCGCCTACCGCAACGGCGAGATCGACGCCGAGGCCTACGGCGTCGACCCGTCGATGCCCTACCGCGGCGCGCCGTTCGTCCGCGGCTACGTGATCGGCGAGTTGGCCGCCCGGCAGGGCGACGAGTTGCTGCTCTGGGATGTCTGGGGCGACATCACGGAGAGCTTCGACGAGGCCGGCGCCGTGTTCATCGACGAGATCGCCGCCCTGCTGCTGGCCGCCGACGACGGCGACGAAGACGCCGCGGCCGAGCTGGCGCGGCGCTACGCGGCCGACGACCGGCTCAACCCGCGTGGCCAAGTGACCAGCATGTCGCCGACCGGCGAGGTGTTCCACGTCGACCTGGCGACCCGGGTCAGCGCGCCTGCGCCATCCCGTGCCGGCCACTGACCCGCCAGCGCGGCTCGGCGGCGTCCAGGCGGGCGACGGTGGCCGCGTCGAGCCCGACCACCACCTCCGACTTGCAGGTGCGTAGCGCGACGACCGGCACGCCGAGGTCGGTGGCCGCGGCGCGGACCGGCGTCGTCGGGTCCCAGTCGCGGTCGCCGACCAGCCGGCGATAGTTGAGGTCGCCCTTGGCGACCACCAACCGATGCCCGGCCAGGTCGGCTCGCAGGTCCGCGGGCAGGTCGCCGAAGGCGAGCGGGGCACACCAGAAGCTGTGGGTACGCACGGCGACGCGCGCATCCAGCGGCCGGCCCAGCCGCGCGCAGGCAGCGTCCACATCGGATGCCGTCGCGTCGGAAACGTAGTAGGGCGCCGGTTTGACGTGCAACGTGACCCGCGTGGCCAGGCCGGTGTCGAGCAGCCAGTTGGCCAGCACCAGGTCGGCCATCACCTCGCGGCCGCCGTTGTCGGCGATCAGGCAGACCGGGCCCGGCTCGCTCAGCGCGGCCCGCAGCCACGCGGTGTCGTCGACCAGCAACTCGTCGGTGGGCGCGTCGCCGGCCGGCTCCTGCAACCGGAAGCTGATGTCGGCCCGGTTGCCGAACACGGCGGCGCGCACCACGGTGGCCAGATCGGCCTCGTCGCGCTCCCGACCGAGCGAAGCGACCCAGCCGAAATCGCTGTCGAGCGAAGGGTCGGCGAGTTCGGCGTCCTTCATCGGGCGGAACGGGTCGACCCCGTGCCAGGGCCCCGGCCGGAAATAGTCGACAGCGTCCAGGATCCGCCGGTAGAAGTAGCTCTCGGCCCAGAGGAACGGCGCGTCGGCCCAGGGGCGGCCGACCTGGCCCCGGTCCCAGGCCGCCCAGTCGGCCAGGTCGGGCGCGTCGCCGGGCAGCGGCCTGATCTCGCCGGTCAGCGACTCGTCGAGCAGCGCGCCCAGGGCGGCCCGCTGCGCCGTGGTGTAGGGGTGCGCGGCCGCGACCCGGTCGATCAGCGTCGGGTGGCGCTGGTGGAAGACCTCCCGGGCATACCGCCCCGGCGTTCCGACGAGCAGCTCAGGCGGTGTCAGCACGACACCATCATCGCCTGGCGTCGACCTCGATCTCGATCCGCATCGCCGGGTCGGCCAGACCGCAGACCATCATGGTGGCGGCCGGCCGGACGGAGCCAAACGCGGCGCGCAGCGTCGGCCAGCAGGGCTCGAAGTCGGCGCGGTCCGGCAGCAGGTAGCGCACCCGGACCACGTTGGCCAGCGTGCAGCCCGCCTCGGCCAGCGCCGCCTCGATATTGCGGATCACCTGCTCGCACTGGGCGACCACGTCGTCGGCGATCGTCATCGTCGCGTAGTCGTAGCCGGTGGTGCCGGAGACGAAGACGTGGTCACCGTCGACCACCGCGCGGGCGTACCCGATGCGCTCTTCGAAGGTCGAACCGCTGGTGATCGTCTGCCGCCCGGTCACGCCGGCTGCCAATCGTCGTTGACCAGCTGGAAGAGGATGTGGTCCTGCCACCGGCCCTCGATGAACAGGAACCCCCGGGCGGTGCCGATCCGCTCGAACCCGTTGTTGGCGAGCACCTTCTGCGAGCCGTGGTTGTGTGCCAGGGTCCCGGCCTGGATCCGGTGCAGGCCCAGCACGCCGAACGCGTGTTCGACGATCTCCGCCACCGCCTTGGTCGCGACGCCGCGCCCGTTGACCGCCTGCGCGACCCAGTAGCCGAGGTTGGCCGACTGCGCCGGGCCGTACTCGATCTGGGTGAGGGTGATGGTTCCGACCACGTCACCGTCGAGTTCGATGGCGCACGGGTAGACGGCCCGGTCTGCCAGCATGCCCGAGATGCGCGCTTCCTGGCCCGCCGGGGTGAAGAAGGCGTCCGGGCGCACCGGGTCCCACGGCGCCAGGAACGGCCAGTTGGCGGTGTAGGCGGTGGCGAGCACCGGCGCATCGCTGACGTCCAGCGGTCGGATGTGAACCATGGACCGATTCAACCAGCCGTACCCCGGACGGTGACCACCGGACGTCAAGAACCTTATGGGGGTCTTTGCTCGGTTGACCCTCCGCGTGTTCGACCCCTACCGTCTGTGCCGTGCAGCGTCGGTTGCTCATCGGGCTGGTGGTCGTAGCGCTCGCCGTGACGGTCCCGGCCGGCGCCACGCTGCTTCGGCGCGCCTCCCACTCCGACACCGACCCCGGGAGTGCCGGGTCCGCCGCGGTCAGTTGCGACGCGGCGTCGCTGGTCGCCAAGCGGGAACTGCGCGGCATGTGGCTCACCACGGTCAGCAATATCGACTGGCCGAGCAAGCCCGGGCTGCCAGAGGCCACCGTGAAGGCCGAATACCTCGGCTGGCTCGACCTGGCGCAGAAGATGAACCACAACGCGGTGTTCGTGCACGTCCGGCCCAGCGGCGACGCGTTCTGGCCGTCGGCCTACGCGCCCTGGTCGGAGTGGCTCACCGGCGTGCGCGGCAAGGACCCGGGCTGGGACCCGATGGCCTGGATGATCAGCGAGACGCACGCCCGCAACCTCGAGTTCCACGCCTGGTTCAACCCCTACCGGGGCAGCCAGCCGGAGGCCTCGGGCGGTGCCGGCGCCGACTTCGCGAAGCTGGCACCCGACCACCCGCTGCGCCGGCACCCGGACTGGGCCGTGGCCTTCCCCGAGGGTGAGAAGAACAGCCGCTTCTACTTCGACCCGGGCGTTCCGGAGGCCCGCCGGTTCGTCGAAGACACCATCCTCGAGGCGGTCAACCGCTACGACATCGACGGCGTCCACTTCGACGACTTCTTCTACCCCTACCCGGAGGGGCACGAGTTCAACGACGACAGCAGCTACGCCCGCTACGGCGGGGGCAAGCACCGGGCCGACTGGCGGCGGGCCAATGTGGACACCTTCATCCAGGAGATCAGCGGCCGGATCCGCGAGGTGAAGCCGTGGGTACGCTTCGGCCTCAGCCCGTTCGGCATCTGGCGCAACAAGGCCACCGACCCGGCCGGCTCCGACACCCACGGGCTGGAGAGCTACGACGCCATCTACGCCGACACCCGCAAGTGGGTCAAGGAGAAGTGGCTCGACTACATCGTGCCGCAGCTCTACTGGAACATCGGGTTCGACAAGGCCGACTACGCCAAGCTGCTGCCCTGGTGGGCGGAGACGGTCAAGGGCACCGGCACGCAGCTCTACATCGGACAGGCCGACTACCGGATCGGCGAAGACGGCCCGTGGAGCAAGCCGGCCGAGCTCGACCGCCAACTCGCCCTCAACGAGCGCTACGGGGTCGCGGGCAGCATCCACTTCAGCGCCAAGCAGGTGAAGGCCGACCGGCTCGGCGCCGTGTCCCGCTACCGCGACGCGCACTACGCCCAGCCCGCGCTGGTGCCGACAGCCACCCGGCTGGTCGACGCGCGGCCGCCGGCGCCCGCCCCGACCGGGGCCCGCCGCGACGGCGACCGCACGGTGCTGACCTGGCGACCGGCCGAGGGCGTCACGGGGTACGCGGTCTACCGCGCCGATCCCGAGACGCGCAAGGCCAACCTGGTCGCCACCGTCCGCGCGACCGACCTGCCGAGCTGGATCGGCCCGATCGGCAGTTATTGCGTGACCGCGCTCGACCGCAACAACAACGAGAGCGAGCCGGTGCTAGTCGCTTGACGCGGCCTGGCCCCAGTTGCCCTTGAAGACGACATCGCCGGTCGGCCGGCGGCGGGCCCGCAGGTCGCGCGGCGGCTCGTCGCTGTAGCCGACCGAGATCGCACCGATCGGGGTGAAGCCGGTGGGCACGCCGAACTCCTTCTTGAACGGCTCGATCGCGTCGATCGGCATCCCGAAGAAGCACGCGCCGAGCCCGGCGTCGACGGCGGTGAGCAGCATCATCAGCGACGCCATGCCGGTGTCGATGTCCCAGTAGGGCGCCGGCCACCAGGCGTCGGAGCGGTCTTCGTGGCCCTTGTCGGCCCGCGCGTAGCGGTCGAGGTAGGCGTCCTTGTGCGAGCAGGGCACGATCAGCAGCGGCGCCGCGTAGCTGGCGGCGAACCACTTCTCCGGCTCCGCCGAGCGGCCCATCGCGGCCCGGAACCGGGCGTGGTCGGCGGGCTCGTCGAGGACCAGGAAGCCCCAGCCCTGCGAGAAACCGGCCGACGGCGCGCGGAGCCCGTTGCGGATGATGCGGTCGACGACCTCGGGCGGCACCGGACGGTCGGGGTCATAGCTGCGCACCATCCGGCGCTTGCGGACAACATCCTGAAACTCCATCGCATCACCGTACCGCCGGTGTGGCGAGCGCTCAGTCCGCGCAGAGCTGCGGGCGGAGGGTGTCGAAGGCCCACCGCTCGTAGCGCTCCGGCGACCAGCCGCGGTCGCGAACGAAGAGCAGGTAGAGCTCCGGCGACAGAATGCCGTAGAGCAGGTCGGCGGCCTCGGCCGCGGAGACGCCGGCCCGGGCGCCCGGCTTGTCCACGAGGGACAGTGCTGAGTTGGACAGCACCGTGAAGCGCGGATCGATGTCGTCGGGCCAGATCGCCGCGACCTCCGGGTCCGACGCCGAGGCGACGGTGACCATGCTGACGATCGGCGCGACCCGGTCGAGCACGGCACGGGAACCGGCGATCTGGGCGCGCAACTGCTCGACGGCGGTCGGCGCGGCGAGCGCGTCGCGATACCACTGCCGATCCATCGTGGCCACCGGCTCGTCGTCGCCGGCGACCGTGACGTCGACCAGCTCCTTGAGCAGCGAACGCTTGTTGTTGAAGGTGAAGTAGATGGTCTGCACGGCCACCCCGGCGGCGGACGCCACGTCGGCGAGCGTGGTCGCGCCGTAGCCCTGGCCGATGAACAGCTCCCGGGCCGCGTCGAGCATGCGGGTGCGGGTCTCCCGGGCCTTGGCGGTTCGCCGGTTCGGTGCCTTGCCCTTGACGGTCGTCACCGAGCTAGTGTAACTCTAGAGTTAGTCACTAGTGAGCGACTCTAGCGAGGAGACCTAAATGTCGGTCGTACGCATCACCCGCTTCACCGCCAACACCCCGGACACCGACGGCATGCTGGCCAAGCGCGCCGAACTGATCGCCACCGTGCGGGCCGCGTTCCCGGGCCCGACCGCGACGATGCTGACCCGCGCCGCCGACGACACCTGGACCGACGCCTGGACCTGGGAGTCGGCCGATCACGCCGACGCCGCCGGCGCCGCCCGGTTGCCGCTGGCGGCCGAGGCGTTCGCTTTGGTCACGGTCACCGGCACGACGACGGTCGACCTCGTCGACGCGAGCTGACGCTCAGCCCAGGAGGCGGTCGATGCTGGCGACCTTGCTGTCGAGGGCGCCGGTCACGCCCTCGCGCCAGTCGACCTTGATGACCGTCGAGGTGCGGGGCGCACGGGCCTGGACGGCCGCGACCGCGGCGTGGACGACCGCCATGATCTCTTCCCAGGTCTCGCCCTCGACCGTGGTGAACATGGCGTCGGTGCGGTTGGGCAGGCCCGACTCGCGGACCACCCGGACCGCCTCGGCGACCAGGTCGGCGACTCCCTCGCCGACGCCCAACGGGGTCACGCTGAACGCCACCAGGACCGACATCAGCGCGGCTGCCAGGCGTCGGGAAGCGTGGTCAGCTTCTTGATGTGTGCGGGCAGCTTGCCGCTGAGCACGTCGGCCAGGGTGGTCTCGTCGACCACCTCGCGGACGGCGGCGCGCACCGCGACCCAGACCCGGGGCAGGTTTTCGGACGAGCCGGCGTATTCGGTCTCCTCCGGGCGCATGCCGCGGACCCCGGCGAGCGGGCCGTCGACCGCGCGGAGGATCGCGCCGATGGTGACCTCCCGGGGCGGCTGGGTCAGCACGTAGCCGCCCTCCGCGCCGCGCTGGGCCCGCACGATGCCGGCCCGGCGCAGGTCGGCCAGCACTGCTTCGAGAAACTTGCGGGGCATGTCCTGGTCGGCCGCGAGCGCCTGGGCCGACATCACCGACGGATGCACCGCGGCCAGGCTCAGCGCAGCCCGCACCGCATAGTCGCCGCGCGCCGATATCTGCACGGGACCATCATGCCTCGCCGCCGACCCGCGGTGCGGGGCGCCCGTGGAGATCGGCCGCGGGAGCCCGGCGCTGGGCCGGCAGCAGGCCACGCGGACCGCCGCGCTGTGCGGTGCGGAACGCGCCCGGGCTGGTGCCCGCCTCCCGGTGGAAGAAGCGGCCGAAGTTGGTCGGCTCGGGGAAACCCAGCCGCCGCCCGATGTCGGCGATCGGGTCGTCGGTGACGGCCAGCAGGCGCATCGCCTCGAGCGTGACCCGGTCGTCGATGACCTGCTTGGCGCTGCGGCCGGTCGCGGCCAGGCAGGCCCGGGTCACCGTGCGGACCGAGTAGCCCATCCGCTCCGCGTACTCCTCGACGCGCCTGGTCTGGGTGAAGTCTTTGTCGACCTCCATCCGGAAGCGGACGTAGGCGTCGTTGCGCTCGGCCGGCAACCGACCGGGCAGCAGCGCGATCCGCAGCAACAGGACCGCGAGTTGATGCCGCAGCAGGCCCGCGGCGAGGGTGCCGGAGCGGTGCCGCTGGCAGTCGACGACGAGTTGGCTCACCTCGTTGATGACCGCGTCTTCGTCTTCGCCGGCGAGCTGCCAGAAGGCCGGGCCAAGCGCGCCGTCGAGCAGGCCGGGGTCGTCGGCGACCTCGGCGACCGCCGCCGGCTCCCAGCAGACCACGATCGCGTCCATGCCGGCGCCGCCGCCGAACCGGACCACCTGGCCGGGGCGCACCCAGAGCAGCGTGCCGGGCCGGCACGGGTAGGAGCGGAAGTCGATCTCGTGCTGCCCATGGCCGACCGTGACCAGCACGAGGACGTGGTGGTCGCTGCGCCGGGCCGCCGTCAGGTTGGGATGACCGGACAGCTCGCGGAGAGTGACGGTGCCGACGCCCGCCCAACCCGGGGCGGGCGCGATGGCGGCGTTGTCGCCGGCCGGTTGACCGATAAGGGCCATCGCCCGACGGTAGCCGGGGTCGCGCCCGCGCGCATCCCACAAGCGGTGGGGATCCCGCTTTAGCGGTAGCGATATCGATGAGCGTCGGTTAATCTCAGGTCGGTCCGGGCTGGGCATCGCACGCAGACGCTGCCGCCCGGCGACGGGCGCGCCCGACACCCTCTTGGATCCCGCATGCGCCCGTTCACCTATCTGGCCGCCGCCCTGCTGGCCGTCTCCCCCACCGTCGCGCCGGTCGCCCTTGCTGCCGACGGCCCCGCGCTGACCGTCGACGCCGCACAGGACCGGCACCCGATCAGCCCCTACGTCTACGGCATGAACTTCGCCGACGCCGCGCTGGCCGACGAACTCGACCTGCCGGTGCGCCGCTGGGGCGGCAACGCGACCACCCGCTACGACTACCGAAACGACACCACCAACCGGGCCAGCGACTGGTTCTTCGAGAACATCGCCGAGGACAACGCCGACCCGGCCGCACTGCCGGACGGCTCGTCGACCGACGAGTTCGTCGAGCAGGACCGCGCCACCGGCACCGATACGATCCTGACCCTGCCGCTGATCGGCTGGGCGCCGAAGGCCCGCGACGCCTCGTGCGGCTTCTCGGTCGCGAAATACGGGCCGCAGCAACGCACCGACGAGTGGCGCCCGGACTGCGGCAACGGCATCCGTCCCGACGGCACCCCGGTCACCGGCAACGACCCCCGCGACACCAGCGCACCGATCGGTCCCGACTACGTCACCGGCTGGGTCGATCACCTGACCGACAAATACGGCACGGCGGCCGAGGGCGGTGTGCAGTTCTACAACCTCGACAACGAGCCGGACATCTGGCACAGCACCCACCGCGACGTGCATCCGCTCGGCGCCGGCTCGGTCGAGCTGCGCGACCGGGCCTACGAGATCGGCGCCGCCGTGAAGGCCGCCGACCCGACCGCCACGACGCTGGGCCCGGTCGGGTGGGGCTGGACGAGCTGGGACTATTCGGGGCTCGACCAGGAGACCTGCGGCCGCACGGGATGCTGGGCCGACCCGCCGGACCGCGCGGCCCGCGGTGGGTTGCCGTTCACGACCTGGTATCTGCAACAGATGAAGGCCTACGAGCAGGCGCACGGCACCCGGGTGCTCGACTACTTCGACATGCACTTCTACCCGCAGGCCAACGGCGTCGCGTTCGGCAACGGCAACGACCCGGCCACCAACGCTCTGCGGCTGCGCTCGACCCGCGCGCTCTGGGATCCCACCTATGTGGACGAAAGCTGGATCAACACCCAGGTGCGGCTGGTACCCCGGATGCGCGACCTGGTGGCGGCCAACTATCCCGGCACGAAGACGGCGATCACCGAATACAACTGGGGCGCGCTCGACAGCGTCAACGGCGCGCTGACCCAGGCCGACATCCTCGGCATCTTCGGTCGCGAGCGGCTCGACCTGGCCACCCTGTGGTCGCCGCCCGCAGCCACCGACCCGGGCGCGTTCGCGTTCCGCGTCTACCGCAACTACGACGGCGCCGGCGGCCGGTTCGGCGACGTCGGGGTCAAGGCGACGAGCGCGGACCAATCACTGCTTTCGGTGTACGCGGCCACGCGGTCCAGTGACGGCGCACTGACGATGGTGGTGGTCAACAAGAGCGGGGCGGAGCAGACAGCACCCGTGTCTGTGGCTGGTCACGCGGCTCGCAATGCTCGGGTCTATCGCTACGGCGCGGCCAACCCCGCGGCGATCGTGCGCGCGGCCGACCAGCCGGTCACCGGTGGGGCTTTCGAGGCGACGTTCCCGGCCGACAGCATCACCCTGTTCGTGCTCGACCGCCCGGCCGCCGACAGCACGGCACCGACCGCACCGGGCACCCCGGTGGCGTCGGCGATCGGTCCCGACTCGGTGACGCTGAGCTGGCCACCGTCCACAGACGACACCGGCGTGGTCGGCTATGACGTCTGGGCTCAATACACGGACACTGTCTTCAAGGCGGCCACCTCTTCGTCGCCTGGCGTCACGGTGACCGGGCTGCAACCGTCGTCGGAATACCGCTTCACGGTCCGCGCCCGCGACGCGGCCGGCAACCAGTCGGTCGCCTCACCCGGGTTGACGGTGCTGACCGCGCCCCGACCGGGTGCCGCGTCACTGACCGCGCGCTATCTCAACCTCGACTGGTCGCCGGGCGACAACCAGATCAAGCCGGGCATCCAACTCGACAACAGCGGCGCGGCGGCGGTGCCGCTGAGCCGGGTGACCGCCCGCTACTGGTTCACCCGCGACGGCAGCACGCCGACCGTCAACGTCTGGTGCGACTGGGCCCAGGTCGGCTGCGCGACCGTCACCCGCCGGGTGGTCACGCTGCCGGCGGCGCGGCCGGGCGCGGACGCGTACCTGGAGGTGGGTTTCGGTTCTGGTTCCCTTGCTCCCAGCTCTTCGACGGGCCAGATCCAGCTCCGGATGGCCAAGCCCGACTGGTCGGCCTTCACCGAGACCAACGATCACAGCTTCCGCCCGAACGCGCCCGGTTACGCGACCAACGCCCGCATCACGGTCTACGTCGACGGGGTACGCGTGAGCGGCACCGAGCCGTGATGACTCAGCGCATCGCGACCCGCGCCACCTCGCCCGGTGTCATCGGCGGCTGGTTCAAGGGGTGTGCCCGCTCCGGGCGGAGGCTGTCGAGGAACAACTCGACGTTGCGGCGCCACGCGTCGGGGGCCACTTCGCGGGTCACCTCGGCCACGCGGCTGTTGGACAGGTTGATGAAGATGAGGTCTTCGACGCTGAAGTCGGGGCGGATCGCGCCTTCCCGGCGGGCTCGGCTGAAGAGCTCGACGATGCGGCGCTGGATCGAGCCGCGGATCGCCAGCAGGCGCGGCGCGCCGTCGAAGCGGGTGGTCATCAGGTTGAGATAACCGCCGCGCTCCGCCTCGTGTGCGGAGGTTTCCAGGATGTATTGCGCGACGCCCGACCACCGGTCGGGGTTGGCCAGCGCCCGCTCGACCAGGTCGAGCTGGACGCGCAACGGTTCCTCGAGCACCGCTTCCCAGAGCGCGAGCCGGGTCGGGAAGTGGCGGTAGAGGGTGCCGGGGCCGACCCCGGCCGCCGTCGCGATCCGGTCGAGCGGCGCGTGCAGACCGTCGGTCGCGAACAGGTCGCGGGCCGCCGCCAGCAGCCGCTCCCGGTTGCGCACGCTGTCGCTGCGCTCGGCCCGAGCGCGTTTCGGTGCCCCACCGGCCTCTTGTGCCACGGACCCAGCATAGCGGGAATACCGGAGAGCTGCCTCCGTTATACCCGGATACCGGAGGGTCATCTCCGGAACAGGTATCAAGGGAGAGCAACTGTGAGCAGCACCAACGCCCGCCCGACCGTCGTCGTCCTCGGCGGTGGCTACAGCGGGATCAAGATCGCGAAGGCCCTCGACGACGTCGCCGACGTGACGCTCGTCGCACCGTCCGACGCGTTCACCCATAACAGCGCCGCCTGGCGGGCCCTGGTCGAGCCGGAGTGGCTGGACCGGATCTTCCTACCCTACGACCGCCTGCTGCACCGCGGCCAGTTCGTGCGCGACCAGGCCACGGCGGTCGACGGCCGGCGGGTCACCCTGGCCTCGGGTCGTGAGCTGGAGCCTGACCACCTGATCCTGGCCACCGGCACGAGCTACCCGTTCCCGGCCAAGGTGGCCGAGCCCGACACGGCGACGGCCAAGGCCCGGTTCCGCGACGCACACCGCGAACTGCTCGGCGCCGACCGGGTGCTGGTGCTCGGCGCGGGCCCGGCCGGCCTGGAACTGGCCGGCGAGATCAAGGCGTTCTATCCCGAGAAGACGGTGACCGTCGTGGGCGCGGACGACGACGTCATGCCCGGCCCGTTCGACCAGGCCCTGCGGGATGAGTTGCGCCGCCAACTCGACAAGCTCGGAGTCTCGTTGCGGCTCGGCAGCGCGGTGCGGTCGCTGCCCTCGGCACCACCCACCGCGCGTGGCGAGGTCACGGTGACCACCGAGGCGGGCGAGGAGCTGACGGCCGACATCTGGTACCAAGCGTTCGGCGTCCGACCGGCGACCGACTACCTGCGCGGGGCACTCGCCGCGGCCCGCCGGCCCGACGGGTATGTGCGGGTCGACGAGCACCTGCGGGTGGCCGGTGTCGACGGAGTCTGGGCGGTCGGCGACCTGACCGACGCGGACCGCGACGGGATCGGCACGGCCGGGGCACAGGCGGAACTCGTCGCGGCCAACCTGCGGGCGGCGATCACCGGCTCGGGCGAGCTGACCGGCTACCGGCCGGGCCCGATGGCGATCGCGGTGCCGCTCGGCCCGGACGGCGGCGCGGGGCAGCTACCCGGCATCGACGGCATCGCCGGGGCGGAGATGATCGCGGGCCTCAAGGGCCGCACGATGCTGGTCGGGCCGTGGGCGGCCCTGTTCGACGCGCCCGGTCGCGCCTGACGGTTTTGAGGAGGGCTCCATCCGGCCAGGATGGGGCCCTCGCTCAGGTGTCCCGTCCGGGGCGAATAGGGCCACGCCCAGGCGCGCCGGCCCCGTCCGCGCGGATGGCGTCTCGCTGAGGTGCCCCTTCCGGGGTGGAGGGGCTTTGCTCGGTGGCGCCGCGCGGGGCCGCGAGGTCGGTGACCTGGCCGGTGGTGCTGGTCGCGGACAGGGTTGCCGCGAAGAGGATGAGCTGGTTGACGACGTTGAGGAAGACCAGGAGCCCGACGGCGCCGGCCACGACCAGGTAGGTCGGGTTGCTCTCGGTGCGCTGCACGTAGATCCGGCCGATGGTCTTGAGCAGTTCCAGCCCCACGGCGACGAACAGCGCCGGGCCGACGACGCGGCGCAGCGGCATGCGCAGGCGGGGCAGGGCGGTGAGCACGGCCATCGTCAGCACCGTGTTGACGCCGGCGCCCAGCACGATCCCGAGCGGGCCAACCAGCCAGCGGTCGCCGGCCGCCGTGACCAGCCAGCCCACGCTCGCGGCCGTGACGAAAAGCGTCGCCAGCGACGCGGCAAGGAGCAGGCCGAGCCCGACCAGCACGGCCAGGTCGATCAGCACGCGGACGAGGAACGAGCCCGGATACTCCGGCAGTCCCCAGATGGCCCTGATCGACGAGCGCAGCGCGTCGACCCAGAACCAGCCGGAGATCGGCAGGCCGATGAACGCGATCACGCCGACGGTGCCGCGGGCGTCGCGTACCGCCTGCACGTCGATGCGGGGCAGGTTGGCCTCGAGGTATTGCTGGACCGGATGCAGCACCACCGGGTCGTCGAGGACGAACGCGAACACCGCGAAGCCGAACAGTGCCATGGCGAACATGGCGAAGAACGAGTAGTAGGTCACCGCCGCCGCGAGGCGACCGCCGTCGGCCTGGTCGTAACGCACGACCGCGCGGGCCAGGTGATCAAGCCAGCCGTGCTGGCGGCGGGCTGCCTGCCAGCTCGCCACCACACGATTGCGGAACTCAGCCACCGACACCCGGGGGCATTACCCGCCCAAGGGCCTGGCCACGCGTGGTCAACCGGAACCAAGATCGGCCGGCGCGGCCCTCAGCGGGCGGCCGACCGGGCAAGCCGCTCGCCCAGTTCCATTACCGCCGCCCGGATCTCGGGCCCGCCCACGACCTGGAACGGCATCGGGAGGGCGGCGAGCTGGCGGGCGTACCACTGTGGATTGTCGGTCGTCGCCCGCAACCGGCTGCGATCCGGGCCGTCGGCGTCGAGCTTGCCGAGACTGCGCGGGATCCAGCGGGACACTTCGGCGGGCGGTGCGTCGACCACGACGTCGACGAGGTGGGTCCAGGTCCCGGACAGATGATCTTCGAGGGTACGCAGGGCGTCGAGGTCCGCCGGCGGCGTGAAGGTGTGTGCGGTCTGTGCGACCGCGGTGATCCGGTCGACGCGGAACACCCGGAAGGCGTCGCGGGTGTGCGACCAGGCCAGCAGATACCAGCGGCTGTGCCGGAGGACGACCGACCAGGGGTCGACCTCCATCTCCCGCTCCGTGCCGCTGATCTGGTAGCCCATCCTGATTCGCCGAGCGCCGGAACAGGCGGCGAGCAGGTCGGAGACGAGTTCCCGCCGGACCGGACCCGGCGCTCGGCCCGCCGCGGTGTCTCGGCCCGCCGCCGCGTCTCGGCGGGGGGCTGACGTGTCGCGCAGCGTGCGGACCGGCTCGGCCACGCGGCGCGGCAGCACCCGCATGATCTTCGCCAACGCGGCGCCGACGAGGTCGGCGGGATCGGCGGCGCCCGGATGGCCCTCGACGACGGCCATGGCCAGCCCCATCGCCTCGGCGGCGGTCAGCATGAGCGGCGGCAGGCGCAGCCCTCGGCCGACCTGGTAGCCGCCGTGCGGGCCGCTCACCGAGTCGATCGGCACGTCGGCCTCGCGGAGGATCGCGACATACCGGCGGGCGGCGCGCTCGGTGACGCCCAGCCGGTCGCCGAGCCGCTGTGCGGTGATGCCGGGGTTGTTCTGGATCGCCTCCAGCGTCAGCAACGCCCGCGCGGTCGGACTGAGGTCTGGCATCCCGGAAGTATCTCGTCCGGGATCGCCGCTAGCCTCCCCCGCATGTTCGATCTCACTGGACCCCCGGCGGCCGGCAACGAACTCGACACCCTGCTCGGCGCCCTGGAACGGCAGCGCCGCTACATCGCCTGGAAATGTGGTGGCCTCGACGCCGCCGGCCTGCGCGCGACCCTCGGCCCGTCCACCGTCACCCTCGGTGGCCTGCTCAAACACCTGGCCGCGGTGGAGGAGCACACGTTCGCGGTCAAGCTCTTCGGCCGCACCATGACCCCGCCGTTCGACACCGCCGACTGGGACGGCGACCCGGACTGGGAGTGGCATTCGGCCGCGTCCGACTCCCCCGCGGAGTTGATGGCGCTCTGGGAGGCATCGGTGGCCCGGTCCCGCGCCCTGGTGGCGGAGGGGTTGGCCGCGGGCGGCCTGGACTATCTCGGCGTCGCGGCCTGGCCCGACGGCCGCCGGGCCAGCCTCCGCCGGCACCTCATCGACATGATCGAGGAGTACGCCCGCCACGTCGGCCACGCCGACCTTATCCGCGAGTCGGTCGACGGCCTGGTCGGCGAGGACCCGACCGACTAGCTCAGTGTGGTCTGATCCGCCGGAGGCAGAATCCGGCCAGCAGCAGGCTGAGCAGGCCGAAGATGGCCGTTTCGAGGCCTTGGAACGGCCAGAACCGGTGCGCCGGGTGGTAGGTCACGACCTGCCGGTAGCCGGCGGCGGCGAACTGGTCGACGCATCGCTGCTGGGTCACCTCCTGGGCGGGTGACTCTGGCGGCGCGCAGTCGGCGGCCCAGGCCGGCAACGTGTCGACGGCGCGCCCGGTGGAGTCGACGGTCTCGTTGGTCAGCAGCCACGCGTCGGGTGGGCCGGCGTTGACGATGAGCCCACGGATGGTGCCGCCGGAACTGTCGACGCCGGTGACGTCGCGGGGCGTGACGACGACTTCGAGGCTCACCGGGTTGGCGAAATGCGGCCGGATCAGCGTCGGCACGATGATCTGCACGGCCGCGAAGATCGCCAGCGTTGCGGCCATTGCCGGCACTGTGCGGCGGAGCAGCAGGCCGGCGGCGACGCCGAGGACGAACGCGAACATGCTGTGGCCGATCACGACGACGCCCCGGGCGTCGTACACGATGGGGGTCATGCGGTTCAGCCCGGTGATCGCGGTGGCGTCGAGCGGTGCCGACCACAGGCTCACCGGCACCACGGCCAGCGCCGCCGCGGCCGCTGCCGCCAGCCCGACCAGGCCGACCTTGACCGCCAGCCAGCGCCGGCGCGACACGCTCTGCTGCCAGACGAGTTCCCGTGTGCCGGTCTCGAACTCGCGGCTGACCAGCGGCGCGCCCCAGAACACTCCGGCGATCACCGGCACAGCCAGGACGAGCAACGCCAGGCCCGTGTAGGCACCGACGCGGGGGAAGAAGAAATTGTCGTAGACGTCGCCGATGCAGCCGTGCTCGCACCGGGCGACCAGGTCGGCGTAGTCGCGGTGGAGCCCGGGTCCCGTGGCGGCGAGCACGACACCTACCGCGCCCAGCACGCCGAAGACGGCCAGCGCCGAGACCCGGAACTGCCGCCAGGTAAGCCAGATCATCGCGCCACCTCCAGTGGGGTCACGCCGGCCGCGTCGTTCTTCAGGTAGGCCAGGATCAGGTCTTCGAGGCTGATGCCGGCGACGGTCCAGGTCGGGTCGTCGACGGGTCGCGGCGCGCGGACCACGAGCGTGGTCTGCCGCTCGGTGTGGCGCGCGCTGATCACCTCCGCGCCGGCCGGCCAACCGGTGTCGCGGCGGGCGCCGGTCAGCAGGTGGTGCGACGCGATCAGGTCGTCGATGTCGCCCGCGAGCCGGATCCGTGAAGCGGTCAGCACCAGCAGGTAGTCGCAGATCCGCTCGAGATCGCCGATCAGGTGGGAGGAGAAGACGACGCTGACGTCGCTGCCGGCGGTCGACGCCATCAGGCCCTGCAGGAACTCGCGGCGCGCGAGCGGGTCGAGGGCGGTGAGAGGCTCGTCCAGCACGAGCAACTCGGGGCGCTTGGCGAGCGCCATCGTGAGCGCGAGTTGCGCGCGATGACCACCGGAGAGCCGCCCGGCACGTTGCCGTGGATCCAGGCCCGCGCTCTCGACGCGATCCCGCGCCACGCGCATGTCCCAGCGCGGGTTGAGCCGGTCGCCCAGGGTCAGATGCTCGTCGACCGTGAATCCCGGGTAGACCGGGGTCGACTGCGCGACATAGCCCACCCGGCTCAGCGTGGCGTCGGCGCCGGCCGGTGCACCGAGCACCTCGATGTCACCGGCGGTCGGCGCGAGTTGCCCGACGACCAGGCGCAACAGCGTGGTCTTGCCGGCGCCGTTGGGACCCACCAGCCCGACGACGCGGCCGGCCGGGATGTCGACCGTGCAGTCGGACAGCGCCCAGCGGCGCCCGAATCGCTTGCCCAGCCCGTGCGCGCGCACCACGGCGGTCATGGCAGTTCCTCGCTCACGCCATTTCCTCCCTGCCTATCGGTGGGCTGACCGGAAGGTCGTCCAGAACAGTGCCTCGATGCTGTCGTCGTCGATGCCGGCCCGCCGCGCCCGGTCGAGCCAGGCACGCAACTCCGCGCGGAGGGGCTCGTGTGCGGTGAGCGAGTCGTCGGCGAGGGTGCGCAGCACGAAGGTGCCGGCGCCCGGGCGCGGCTCGACCAGGCCCTCGTGCTCGAGCTCCCGGTAGGCCTTGAGCACCGTGTTCGGGTTGATCGCGAGCTGTGCCACCACCGCTTTGATGGTGGGCAGGCGATCACCTTCGCGCAGCAGGCCGAGCCGCAGCGACTGCCGCACCTGCTGGACGATCTGCAGGTAGGGCGCGACGCCCGAGCCGGGGTGCAGCGAGAACTCGATCACCAAGCGCTCCATTGTCTTAACGTGTTAGGACTTTAGAGCGGTCCATAGATCGACATCAAGGCCCCAGGCGTACTCTTGAGTAATATCTCTAACATATAATAGATTTGCCTTCATGACCCATGACCTGGAGGGCCGGACCGCGCTGGTGACCGGCGGTGGATCCGGCATCGGGGCGGAGGTGGCGCGGCAGTTCGCCGCGCGGGGAGCCGCCGTGGCGGTGCTCGACCTCGACCGGCTGGCGGCGGAATCGGTGGCCCGCGGGATCAACAGCGGCGGTGGGACCGCGCTCGCGCTCGCCGCCGACGTCAGTGACGCGGCCGCCGTCGAGCAGGCGGTCGCCGCGCTGGTCGAGCGGTTCGGCCGGAGCGCCGACATCCTGGTCAACAACGCCGGGCATGCCCGCTACACGCCGTTTCTGGAGCTGTCCCGGGAGACCTGGGACAAGATGATCGCCGTCCACCTCACCGGGACCTTCACCTGCACCAAGGCCGTCGTCGACGCGATGGTGACCAACGGGTACGGGCGGATCATCAACATGAGCTCGGTCGCGGCGCTGACCGGGTCGCCGCTGCACAGTCACTACAGCGCGGCCAAGGCCGGGATCGTCGGGCTCACCAAGGCGGTGGCCAAGGAGCTCGGGCCTTACGGGGTGACCGTCAACTCGGTCGCGCCGGGCTTCGTGCGCTCGCGGCTGACCGAGGCCGACGACTTTCCGTCGGAGTTCCTGCCCCGGGCGCTGGCGGCGACACCCCTCGGGCGGGTGGGCGATCCGGGCGACATAGCGCCGCTCGTCGCGTTCCTGGCCTCCGAGGCGGCCGGGTTCATCACGGGCCAGGTCATCAGCCCCAACGGTGGGTACGTGATATGACATTTTATGAGATCGACGATGTCGTTCCGATCGTCGCTCCGGACGCCTACGTGCACCCGTCGGCCACCGTCATCGGCGACGTCAGCATCGGCGCCGGCTGCT
The DNA here is from genome assembly GCF_003387075.1 of Asanoa ferruginea. Lineage (NCBI taxonomy): Bacteria > Bacillati > Actinomycetota > Actinomycetes > Micromonosporales > Micromonosporaceae > Asanoa > Asanoa ferruginea. The sequence goes on along the minus strand of NZ_QUMQ01000001.1, from coordinate 4,589,042 downwards.
ACATCGGCCCGTCGGCCAGCCTGCGCGGCGACTTCGGGCGGATCGTCGTCGGCGCCTACTCCAACGTCCAGGACACCTGTGTCGTGCACGCGTTTCCCGGCGCCGACGCGGTGCTCGAGGAGTTCAGCCACATCGGGCACGGTGTCGTGCTGCACGGCTGCACGATCGGGACGCGGTCGCTGATCGGGATGAACGCGGTGGTGATGGACGGCGCCGTCATCGGGGCCGGCTCCCTCGTCGGCGCGTGCAGTTTCGTGCGCACGGGCACCCAGGTGCCGCCCAACTCGCTGGCCGTCGGCAACCCGGCCGTGGTGAAGCCGTTGGACCCCAGCATGGGCGACTGGATGCGCACCGGCCAGGACGTCTACGCCGAACTCGCCCGACGCAGCCTGGCCGGCCTGCGCGAGGTGACGCCGCTGCGGGAGGAGCCGTCGCCGCGCCCGCGGGTCGGTGCCTACGCCGAGCGGTCCAAGCCGTGGCACGAGACCCGTTGAGTCCTTTCATTTAAATGATATAGAGTTCGCGCATGCAGGTCTCCTTCGACGTCCCGGTCCCGATGTCCGACGGCACGGTGCTGCGGGCCGACGTGCAGCTACCTGCCGGTGCCGGGCCCTTCCCGACGCTGCTCCAGCGCGTTCCCTACGACAAGAACGCGCCCGCGATCCGCGACGGAGCCCTCGACACGACCCGCGCCGTGCGCCGCGGCTACGCGGTCGTCACGCAGGACTGCCGCGGCCGGTTCTCGTCGGACGGCGAGTTCACGCCCTTTGTCAACGAGGCCGCCGACGGCGTCGACACGCTGCGCTGGATCACCGCGCAGCCGTGGTCCGACGGGAATCTCGGCATGTTCGGCCGCTCCTACTCGGCGTTCCTGCAATGGCAGACGGCCGCGTTGCGCCCCGACGGCCTGCGCGCCATCGCACCGATGTTCTCGGGCGCCAACCCGGCCCGCGACTGGTTCGGCGGCGATTCGGCCCTGGAGTGGGGCTTTCTCGCCTTCTGGTCACTGCGCCACCTCGTCGGCGACCCCGAACTCGCCGATGCCGTCCTCTACGAACGCGATCGAGCCGACCTGCCACCGCCCGACGGCGCCCGCCTCGGTCAGCGCGCCGTCCACCGCACCGAGCGGCTCGCCGACGCCAACCGCGACGACGGCGATCGGGTGGGGCGGGGCAGTCTGCCGTCGTGGCTGGCCGCCTGGCTCGACGACGAACGCCGGGCGGCGGCGATGGCCGAGCTCGCCGCGGTCTGTCGGCCTGCCGCCGACGTCGCCGTGCCCGCGCTCGTGATCGCCGGCTGGTTCGACCTCTTCCTGCGAGGCACGATCCTGGCCGCCGGACCGGGCGCCGGGCCGCGTGAGCTGATCGTCGGTCCGTGGCCGCACGGCGGCGCCAACCCGGGCGTCTTCCCCGAGTTCGACTTCGGGCCAGCCGCCTCGGGAGCGGCGATCGGTCTCACCGACCGGCAACTCGACTGGTTCGACCGCTGGCTCCGCAGCACGGATGACAGCCCACGATCGGCGGCCACCTGGTTCCACCACGGCCGGGGCTGGATGTCGGGTAGCTGGCCGCCGCCCCAGGACCCGCTTCGGCTCTTCCTCGGCGCCGACGGGACGCTCTCGGACGCCGCGGGTGAGCCGGGTGTCACCCCGCTCGACTACGACGAAGCGGACCCCACACCCACGCTCGGTGGCACGACGTTCCTTCCCGGTCTCGAAGTCGCCGCCAACGCGGGGCCGCGCGACCAACGGTCATTGCTGGGCCGACCCGACGTGTTGAGCTGGTTCGGCGATCCGCTCGCCGATGCACTCGACATCGCCGGCAATGTGCGATGCACAATCGCCACCGAGGCCGGCCCCGGCGTCCGCTGGGTGGCCCGCCTGGTCGAGCGCGGCCCGGACGGCCGGGTCATGCTGGTCGCCGACGGCGCCACCAGCACACCAGCGCGGGCCGCCGACCAGGCCGGCAACGCGGCAGCGCAGATCGCCCTCGGTCCCATCGCGTGGCGGTTCGCCAAGGGCTCCCAACTCGGACTGATGCTGAGCCACACCTCATGGCCGAAGCACCGCCGGTGGATAACCGACTCCGCATCCGACACGATGCGCAAAGGAACATCGACGGTGCGGACCGGGCCGGCCTCCTGGCTCACCCTCGGCGGCGACGCGTGAACCGCGCCATCGCCGAGGCGGTCGACCGGCTCCGGGCCGGCTGCCACGTCGTGCTCACCGACCGGGTCAGCGATCTCGGGATCGCCGGCTACGCGGGCCGCGCGATCACCCCCGAGTCGGTCAACTTCCTGGTCACCCGCTGCCGCGGCATCGTCTACGCCGGCGCGCCGCGGCCGCAGCTCGAGCACCTCGGCATCGGCCGCCAACACGGCGCGGGCGTGCTGCAGAAGGGCATCCTGGTCGCCGTCGACGCCCGCGGCTCGGTGACCACCGGTGTCTCCGCCGCCGACCGCGCGCAGACCATCCGGACCATCCTCGATCCGCGCACCACCCGGGAGCACCTGCGCACACCGGGACACGTGCTGCCCAACGCGATCGACGACACCGGCGACATCGGCCGCTACTGGCTCAGCGAGGCGCTCCAGCACCTCGTCGAGATCGCCGGGCTCGGCCAAGGCGTCGCGCTCGCCGGTGTCCTCGCCGAGGACGGCGCGATGGCCACGGCCACGCAGCTCGAAGAGTTCGCGCGGGAGACCGGCACGATCTGCCTCGACATCGCCGATGTGCTGCGGGCGCAACGCCGCGCGCGAGGCTGGGCCGCCGAGCCCTGGACGGGGCACCGGATCGTCCGGCTGGCCCACCACCGCCTGGATCTGGTGGTCACCGCGCGGGACGCGCACCGCGTACACGACGAGTTCGAGGTTTCGGTGTTGCCCTATTGCCCGGCCGGCCACACCTTGCGGATCGCCGGGCCCTGCCGGGACGCGCTCGACGCCGCGATCGACGAGTTCGACGGTCGCGGGCGCGGCGCGGTCGTGCTCGTCTCCGCGGCCGGCGCTCCTCCGGCCGCCTGCGGTGAACACCCGACGACGGTGTCGCCGCACCTGGCTTGTCTCGTCGCCGCCGATCTGGCTGCCGCGCAGCCGATCCATCCCCGAAAGGTCGTAGCGTGAAGGTAGTTGTGGGTCTCGGAAACATCGGCATCGCGATGGCACAGCGGCTCGTCGCCCAGGGCCGCGAGGTGATCGGCGTCGACCTGTCGCCGGAGCGGCGCGCCGAGTGGCAGGAGCTGACCGGCCTCGAGGCGGTGACGTCGCTGCACGAGGTGCCGTGGGCGGAGGTCGCGCACGTGCTCGTCGTCGTCCGCCTCACCGACCAGGCCGAGTCGGTGCTCAAGACGCTCGACAGCGTGCCGCTGCCCGAGGGGGCCGGCGTGTTGGTGTCGACCACGCTCGACCTCGACTACGCGCGGGGGCTCGGCCGGTATGACGACCGGCCGTGGCGGCTCATCGAGATGCCGGTCTCCGGCGGTGCCGGTGGCGCCCGGGCCGGCACGCTGACGCTGATGCTGGCCGGCAACCACGACGACCGCGAGGCCGACATGTTCGCCGATCTCGGCGCGGTCAGCGTGAAGCTCGACGAGTTCGGCCAGCCCACGCTGGCCAAGCTGCTCAACAACGTGTCGGCCGCTTACACCGCCGTGTCGTACGCCGAGATGATGGTGTTGGCCGAACAGGCCGGCATGCGGCCCCAACTGCTCCGCGAGGTGCTGCGGACCAGCTCGGGCGGAAGCTGGATGGGCGAGGCGTTCCTCAACCCGTCGATCGACCTGCTCTCCAAAGACGTCGACCTGTTCCGGTCGCAGATCGGCACCCTCCCGGTGGTCGACCTCAACGGCGCGGTCGACATCCTCGACCGGCTGCGCGCGGGCCGCACCGCGCTCGGGCAGTGACCCGACCCGCGGGGGGCTTCGCGCCCGTCAGTGACGTGATCGACGCCATCGGCCGCGGCGAGATCGTGGTCGTGGTCGACGACGAGGACCGCGAGAACGAAGGCGATCTGGTCGTCGCGGCCGACCTGGTGACTCCCGAGATCATCAACTTCATGGTGACGCACGGCCGCGGGCTGGTCTGCCTGTCGCTCGACGGCGGGCAGCTCGACCACCTCGCCATCGGCGCGATGGACCCGCAGGCCGGCATCCACGCCGAGACCCACTTCGGCGTGTCGATCGACCTCGATGTGCCCGGCGTGTCGGGGATCAGCGCGTTCGAACGCGCGGCGACCATCCGGCACGCCGTCGATCCGCTGGCGCAGGCCGAGGATTTCCGCCGGCCCGGTCACGTGTTCACGCTCCGGGCCACCCCCGGCGGTGTGTTGGTCCGCGCCGGACACACCGAGGCGTCGGCCGACCTCGCCCGGCTGGCCGGCCGGACCGCCGCCGGTGTCATCTGCGAAGTGATGAACGACGACGGCACGATGATGCGCCTCGACGACCTGCGCCGCTTCGGCGACCGCTTCGGGCTGCTCATCACCAGCATCGCGGACCTGATCGCCTACCGGCGCAAGAGCGAGTCGCTCATCCGCCGGGTCGCGGTGACCCGACTGCCCAGTGACCACGGCGATTGGGAGATCTACGGTTACGAGTCCGTTGTGGATGGTGTGCAGAGTGTCGCGCTGGTCAAGGGCGACCCGGCGAGCCAGCCGGCCGCGCTGGTGCGGATGCATTCCGAGTGCCTCACCGGAGACGTCTTCGCGTCGCGGCGCTGTGACTGCGGCGCCCAGTTGCACACCGCGATGGACATGATCGACGCTGCCGGCCACGGCGCGGTGATCTATCTTCGCGGGCACGAGGGGCGCGGCATTGGCCTGAGTCACAAGCTACAGGCCTATCAACTCCAGGATGCCGGGTACGACACAGTGGACGCCAACCTGGCCCTCGGACTGCCGGCGGACGCGCGCGACTACGGTGTCGGCGCGGCGATCCTGCGCGATCTGGGCCTGCGCCGGCTGCGGCTGCTCACCAACAACCCGGCGAAGCGGGCCGGACTCGACGGTTTCGGCCTCGAGGTCGTCGAGCGGGTGCCGCTGGTCGCCGAGTCCCGGCCCGAGCGGGCGACCTACATGGCGACGAAGGTCGCGCGGATGGGCCACGACCTGACGGCTTAGAACCAGTCCCAGTGCCAGGGCACGATCGGGAGCAAAAGACTGGTGAACAGATCCTCGGCGTACGCCGGATCGGGCGCGACCCGGTCCGGCGCCAGGGCCGGGATGCGGCCGGTGACCGGCAGCGGGTCGCCGTCGAGGAAGGTCAGCTCCGCGCGCAGATAGCCGGCGTCGGTGGGTGTCGGGTCGAACGTCATGCTCCCCGACCGGGCCTGGAAAGAGGGATCCACCGACGTGCTCACGCTGGACAGGCTCCACACCCCGGCGACGCCGTCGACCCGCAGGCGCTCGCCCATCTCGGCTTCGCGGTCCGCGAGCCAGGCCTCGGTCTCCGGCGCCCGCGGGCGGGTCAGCTTCAGCACCGAGAGCACCACTCCGCGATTGGGCCGATGCAGGAGCGCGAGCGGTGAGACGCCGGACGCCAGGCCGGTGACCGGGCTGAACATCCCCATCATCGGGCGGGTCGCGATCCGCACGTCTGGCCGCCGCCCCTGCTGGAACGAGACCTCGGCCAGCTCCTGCCATTCCCGCACCGACGCCGCGACGGGAGCCCGGAACCAGTAGGAGTTGACGTAGTGGGTCCGCGCGAGAGTCGGGTCGGCCACCGGATAGGCGGCCGCGCACGCCGGGGTGCGCACCCAACGCTCCCCGGCCAGCACTCCGTCGAGCGCCAGGTTCTCGGGGCGGTGGTCGAGCTGATGCCACGCATTGTATTGCTGATGCAATCCATCATGGATAGTGGCGAACGAGAGGAACGCGCCGGCCGGGCGGTTCATCGAGCGTCACCCAGAAGCTTGCGCACCCGCGGCGCCACCTCCGTCAGCCACAGCTCGACGTGCTCGTCGACCATGTCCAACGGCATGCCGGCGATGCGGGCCCAGGTGTAGACGTGCCGCACCGGCAGGCCGGCGATGCGGTGGGCGACGATGGCAACCGCCTCGTCGACGTCGACCACGGAGAGCCGCACCGACACGGTGGGGCTCCGCTCGCTGGCGAGCCGGCTGCCGACAACGACATCGGCCCCGGCCGCACCGCCGTGCGCGCGGGCGTACGTGTCGAGTTGGTGTTGGTAATGGGGCTTGATCCGGTCCCAGGCGCGCTCGGGGTCCCGAGCCACCACCAGATCGACGGTGCCACCCATCCGCGCGTCGGTGGCGGGGAAGCCGCCCTCGGCCAACCCGCCGAGATAGGGCTCGAGGCTGCCCCGGTTGAGGGTCAGCAGACCGGCGCCCAGACGCCCGGCCCGGCGGGCGTTGCGCGGCCCCTGGTAGCCCAGCCACAGCGGCGGGTCGACCTGCACCGGCTCCGGGCCGATCCGGCCCGAGCGCCAGAGCTCGCGGATCGCCCGCAGCGCCGCCTCGGTCTCGGCGAACCGCGTCTCGACATCCGCACCGAAAGCCGCGAACTCCGGCGCCGCGTAGCCCGGTCCGAGGCCGAGTTCCAGCCGTCCGCCGCTGAGCGCGTCGACCAGGGCGGCCTGCTCGGCCACGTGGCGCGGGTGGCGCAGCGGCGCGACGAGGATGCCGGTGCCCAGCCGGATCGTGCTGGTCCGCGCGGCCAACGCCGACAGCCAGGCCAGCGGCTGGCTCAGGTGCCCGTCGGGGAAGAGATGGTGCTCGGTCACCCACACCGCGCCCGCGCCGAGCCGCTCGGCGCGTTCGATCAGCTCGACCGACTCGCGCAGGAAGGCCGGCCAGGGCTGCTTCCACGGCTCGGGGTTGCGCAGGTCGGTGAAGAGCCCGAAGGACGGCGTGGTCGTCACGCGTCGACCGCCAGGTCGTCGCGGAGCGCCACGTGGGTGCCGAACCGCCGCCGGTGGTAGGTCAGCGGTTGACCCGGGAGCGTGATCACCTGGTCGACCCGGGCGAGCGCGATCACATGGTCGCCGCCGTCGATGACGGGCAGCACCGTGCAGCGCAGCCACGCGATGGCACCGGGCAGCCGGGGCAGCCCGTCGTCGGCCGTCCACGCCACGCCGTCGAACTTGTCGGCACCCTTGCGGGCGAACCGGCGGGCCAGCAGCTCCTGGTCGGCGCTGAGCACGTTGACCGCGAGCCGGCCGGTGCGCTGCACCATCGCCAGCAGGTCGGACCGGCGGTCAAGCGCCACGCTCACCATCGGCGGGTCGAGCGACAGCGAGGTGAACGCGCTGACCGTCGTGCCGTGCGGGCGGCCGTCCTCCATCGTCGTGACGATCGTGACGGGACCGCAGACCTCGGCCATCGCCTCGCGGAACGCGTCGTACAACGGCGGGTCGCTCGTCGCCACCACCACTCCCGGCCTCCTCGCGTACGACTCGACTCTGTACTCTAATCGTTTATATGATAGGCCAGCAGCGCCGAACCTGACAACCGAGAGGGGTCGAACATGACGCACTATGCCGCCAGGGTCACGGTCGACGACTTCCGCGACGCCGTGCCGAGCCACCTGGCGAAGCGGTTCCGCGCCGAGGGCTGGTGGGGTGAACAGACCCTCGCCCAGGTGATCGCCGGCCACGCCGCGACCCGGCCCGACGCGCCGGCGTTCCACGCCGACCACGGCACCACGACCTGGTCGCAGTACGACGCGCTCTCCTCCGAGCTGGCCGCCGTGCTGGTCGCCGCGGGACTGCCCGAGGGCTCCCGGCTCGCGGTCTGGCTGCCGGACGGCGCCACCGTGCACGTCACGTTCGTCGCCGCCGAGAAGGCCGGGCTGACCGTGGTCGGCATCGGCGCCCGCGCCGGCGACCGCGAGCTGGCCTATCTCCTCGGGAAGACGTCGGCCACGACCCTGGTCACGATGGCGACGCATCGCGGCCGCGACATGGCCGACCTCTTCGAGACGCTGCGGGTCGAGGTGCCCACGTTGGCGCACCACGTCGTCGTGCCGGTGCTCGACGGGGCGCCGGCCGGCCGGCCGTACGTTGTGGACGGTCAGCTTGTCGACCCCGCGGGGCTCGCACCGGCGCCGGCCGAGCGGGCCATGGGGCCGGACGACCTCTTCATGCTCAACTCGACGTCGGGCACCACCGGGATGCCCAAGTGCGTGATGCACAACCAGAACCGCTGGTTCTACTTCCACCAGAAGGCCGCCGAGAACGGGCACCTCACGTCGAGCGACGTCTTCCTCAGCGGCGTGCCCGCCCCGTTCGGCTTCGGCCTCTGGACCGCACACTTCACCCCGACGATCCTCGGCGCGCCGACGGTGCTGCGCGAGCGGTTCGACGCCGACGAGGCGCTCGAGCTCATCGAGACCTACCGGGCGACGGTGGTGACTTGCGTCAGCACGCAGTTCATCATGATGCTCAACAGCCCCGACGCCGAGCGGCGCGACCTGAGCAGCCTGCGCGCGATGTTCACCGGTGGCGAGGCGGTGCCGCCGACGCGGGCGCGCCGCTTCGAAGAGGTGACCGGCGCATCGGTGCTCCAGTTCTTCGGCTCCAACGAAACCGGCCTGCTGACCGGAACCACGCTGTCGGACTCGTTCGAGCAGCGGATGACGACGGCCGGGCGCGTCGTACCCGAGATGAATGTTCGGCTCTTCGACGGTGACGCCGACGTCACCGCGTCGGGCGCGGGTCAGCCCGCGGGGCACGGGCCCGCGCTGTGCCTGGGTTATCTCGACGACGACACCGCCAACGCCGAGCTCTACACCGAAGACGGCTGGATGCTGATGGGCGACATCGTCACGATCGACGACGCGGGATATCTGACCGTGACCGGGCGCACGTCAGACTTCATCATCCGCGGTGGCAAGAACATCAGTGCCGCTCGCGTCGAGGAGGAGGTCGCCACGCATCCGGCCGTGGTGCTGGCCGCGGCCGTCGCCGTGCCCGACGAGGTGTTCGGCGAACGGGTCTGCGTCTACGTCGAGCTGAACCCGGGCCGCCAGCTCGATCTGCACAGCCTGCAAGATCACTTGTTGCGCCGCGGCGCCTCCAAGTCGGATTTCCCGGAATACCTGATCGTGTTGGACTCGTTGCCGCGCGCGTCGGGCGGCAAGGTGGCCAAGGGCCAGCTCAAATCAAGATCAGCAAAGGATCTGCTCGATCAGCGTCGATCGGCGCAGATGAGTACGCAAGAGTCGTAACTCTTCGTGTAGGCTAACTGATGGTGATGATTAACCCTTCACCGAAGGCGTCGACCCGGTTCTGACCGGAGAGCCTTCCACTCCTGAAGTAGAGCGATCGGAATCGATGGTAGCGGACGTTCGTGCGCAACTGCGGCAACCCAAGCTCGGCGAGATGGTCGCCGGCGTGATCCGGCAACGCATCCTCGACGGCGAATGGCGCGACGGTCAACTGCTACCCAACCAGGACGCCCTGGTTGCCGAGTTCCGGGTCAGCCGCCCGTCGATCCGCGAAGCCATGCGGATCCTCGAGGCCGAAGGCCTCATCACGGTGCGGCGTGGCAACGTCGGCGGCGCGGTGGTCCACCGGCCGGAAGCACGCCACGTGGCGTACGCGATGGCCATGGTTCTCGAATCCCGCGGCGTCACTCTCGACGACGTCGGCGTCGCCATGGGTCAGCTCGAGGCCACCTCGGCCGGGCTCTGCGCCAGCCGCAAGGACCGGGCCCGCAAGGTGGTCCCGCAACTCCGCAAGCACAACACCGCGGCCGAGAAGGCTATGGACGACCCGATGGGCTTCGTCCGCGCGACCTCCGACTTCCATTCGAGCCTCGTCGAGCTGTGCGGCAACGACACGCTCCGGCTGCTGGCCGGTTCGCTCGAGTCGCTGTGGCTGGTCGACGTCAACTCGTGGGCCGAAAACGCCACCCGCAACGGCAGCTTCCCGTCGCGCGCCCACCGGCTGAAAAACCACGAGCAGCACCTGCGGATCACCGAGGCGATCGCTGACGGTGACTCGGCCCTCGCCATGCGGTTGACCGAGACCCACTTCGATCCGGCCCGGTTCCTGCGGCCGGAAGACGCCGGTCGCCGGGTCGACGCGGCCGCGATGCACGCGATCATGGGCAACCCCAACGCGGGCGGGTCTGAATAGTCAGCGTGTCGCGATGTGCGCGCGGACCAGCCCCGTCTGACTGTCATACCAGCCATAGGGCTCGCTGGCGCGGAGCATGTCGCGGAACGCGCTGACCCAGTCGGCGCCCGCGTCGCTCGCCAGGCTCTCGACCCAGCCGGCCGGCACCAGCACCTCACCGTTGTCGGCCGGCAACACACCGAACGCGTCGAGGTCGACCGTGCCGCGCACCTCGACGGCGAACGCCGTGAACTGCTCGCGTTCGACCAGGGTCGCGCCCGCGTCTTCGCTGAGCACGAGTCTCATGCCATGCCTCCCAGCAAGGCGTCGCGCAGCGCCAGCGGGAGGGGCGCTGCCCGCCCGCCGGCCACGAAGACACCCACCAGCCCCGATCGCGCGACAACCACCGCGTCACCGAGCCGGACCATCTCAAAACCCAGCGTGTACGAGGTGGTGCCGACCTTCACCACGGTCAGCTCGACCGCGATCTCGTCGTACACCGCTGCGGGTGCCAGGTATTCACACCACGTCGAACGGGTGACGACCGCGCCGCCCAGCTCGTCGGCCATGCGATCGAAGCGGAACCCGACACCGAGGAACCACTCGGTCAGGACACGCTCCATGGCGACGAACCAGGCGGCGTAGTAGACGATGCCGGCCGGATCGCAGTCGGCGTAGGTCAGGCGGGTCACCCGGACGGCCGCCACGCGGTCACTCACGCGGCCGCCGCGGCCACCGGCGTGTCGACGTCGTAGACGTTTTCCCGGAAGCGGGGCAGCACCTCGCGGGCGAACAGCTCCATGCTGTGCTCGACGAGGTCGTAGCCCATCGTTCCACTCTGGACCATCATGATGAAGTTGCCGAACCCGCCGACCCGCCGGTAGAACCGTTCGAGCTGGGCGTAGACGGTGTCGGGGTTGCCGGCGAAAACATAGCCCTCGTCGAGCATCTGCTCCAGCGGCGCGGTCACCAGGTGCTCGATCGGGCTCACCAACGGCTTGCCGCTCGCCTCGTTCTGGAGGATCCGCGCGCGCACCCGGGCGTCGATATAGCCGGGCACGTTCATGAACTGCGGCGCGATCTTGTTGTGCTCCAGATACCAGCGCAGCTTCCGCGCGCCCTCGAAGCCCGCCTCGTCAGTGTCACCGACGAAGACCAGCGCCACGTAGCCGAGCCGCTCGCGCGGCGTGACGGCCAGGCCGTCTTCGGCCGCGCGGTCACGGTAGGCCTTGAACAACTCGAGGGCGCCGTCGGCGCCGGCCAGGATCGTGCCGAGGTTGAAGCCGCGCTCGGCCGTCTCGCGGGAGGTGCCGGTGCTCTGGGTGGCGACCCAGACCGGCGGGTGCGGGTCCTGGTAGACGCGCGGCCAGACGTTGACCTGGCGGTGGTGGTAGTAGCGGCCTTCCCAGTTGAACGGGCCGTCGTGGGTCTGCCAGGCCTTGAGGATCAGGTCGGCACCCTCCCAGAACCGCTCCTTCATCTCGACGGGCTGCACATTCCCAGGCGAGATCTCGTACGGGACTCCACGCACGAACCCGACGTCGAGCCGCCCGTGCGACATAACATCGATCATCGCCATCTCTTCGGCGACGCGTACGGGCGTGTTGCGGTTGGCGATCGGGTTGCCCAGGGCCAGCAGCCGGGCATTCCTGGTGTCGCGCGCGAGTGCGGCCAGCGTCAACGGCACCGCCGGGGCGACACAGGTCGCGGTCGCGTGGTGCTCGTTGAGCATGATGTCGAGACCCAGCTCGTCGGCCGCCTTGTAGAGGTCGAAGTAGGTCTTGTAGAGCTGGTAGCCGACCTCGGGATCGTAGATTGAGCTGGGAAAGTCGACCCGCAGCGACTCGTAGGTGTTCTCCGGCGGGAGATGCGGGTAGGGCATTTCGGTGAACGTCCAAGCGCGAAACATCAGCTGTCCTTCGTCGTGAGCTGGTCGGTGAACTCGGCGACGAGCTCAGCCAAACGGTCGGCGGCCTGTTCTTCGACCCGGTGGCCGACATCGGGGATCACTTCGGTGCGACACGACGCGAGGCGTTCCCGGATGAGGTCGAAATGGTCCGGCTGGAGGATGAACCCGTCTTCCGCGCCGCGAACCAGCAACGTCGGCACCGAGATGCGGTGCAGGCGGTCGAGCAGCGAGGGATTGTGCAGGTATGGTTCCCACGCGTAGAAGGCGACCGCTTCATTGGCCTGGGCGAGCTCAAGGAACTGGGCCGGCGCGAAGCCGCTGAGGTCGGGCGCCTTGGCAGCGTCGCCATACATCCCGGCGGCGACGGTCTGCGGCGCGGCGGCGAACAGGTCCAGATAGGACCGCTGCGTCGGCTCCGCGCGCCGGATGCCAACCGGAGAAACCAATGTCACGGACGCGAGGTGTTGGCACGATTTGGTGGCGACCTCGGCGGCGAGCCACCCGCCGATCGAGCAACCGACCAGGTGCACCGGCCGACCGACCGCCTCGACCGCGTCGAGCAGGGCGTAGGCCAGGTCGTCGACGCTGCGGTAGCGCGGGTCACGGTTGCCGGTCCAGCCGGGAAGCGCGGGAACGTGCACGGTGAAGCGCTTGGCGAGCCCGTCCCGGAACGGTTGGCTGAAGAGCGTCCCGTCCAGTCCGTGCAGCAGCATCAGGTCGGGACCGCTGCCGGAGACATCGACATCCAGTCCGCTGCTCGAGTTAGTCATTCAGCCACATCCACTTCACGTGAGCGCGCGCTCGCGCGCGAGTCTTGACTGCCTTGGACCGCGGAGGCGGGCGCCGTAGCCCCTGTCCACCGGGAGATCGGCCACGGAGACAGCCAAACCGCGTTGCCACGACCCGCTTCCCACCACGACAGCAACCGATCGCGCTCCCCCGCCGGCCATGATGACGCGCCGCCCCATCACGCTCCTTCCAAGCCGATCGCTGGCGACGCTACGCTGCCCCCCAACGGTGAGTCAATGTAATCATTAGAAGAAAAGACCCTTGGCGCAGACCCCGGTCGCGGACCCCGACACATCGACGAAGCGGCCGCACGCCGGGCCAGGCGCCCCCGATTAGCGCAGGCTTCCGCGGAGTCGGTCAACGCTCTCGGCCGCAGGGCCGCAGGGCCGCAAGGCCACCGGGCCGCAAGGCCACCGGGCCGCAAGGCCACCGGGCCGCAAGGCCACCGGGCCGCAAGGCCACCGGGCCGCACCGACCGGGCTCGGTGGTGGCGTCGTGATCTGGTCGCGGCTGGCGGGTCGCGACGGGGTCGGGTGTCTTCGTTCAGCCGTACATGTTTCTTCATGTACCTACATGAAGAAACATGTACGGCTGGAGCGACACCCCCCGTCGGGCCCGGTCAGATCGGGCAAAGGTCGAGCGCGGGAGGTTTGCGCCGGCCTGGGACCTCCGCCCGGGGCGGTAGATCTGTAGAAGCAGAGATCAATCTTGCAGATGCGCCGCCCAGATCGCGTGTGTGGGGCGGTTGAAGCCGCCAGATGCGCCGCCCTAGATCGCCGCGTGCGTCGTGCGGCCGATACCCCCAGATGCGCAGCTCAGACCACCGCGTGCGCTGCACGGCTTAAGCCGCCAGCCCCAGATCACCGCGTGCGTCGCGCGGTCGATGCCGCCAGACGTGCCAGCCCAGATTCCCGCGAGCGTTAGGCGGTTGAAGCCGCCAGATGGGCCGCCCCCGATCGCCGCGTGTGTGGGGTGGTCTATGCCGTGGCCAGCGTGCTGCGATCTGCGCGCTGCCCGCCCCGGCGATCCGGCAAGAGATCCGCGAAACGGACATCGGTTGTTCGGGCTTCGCGTCCGAGCTCGTTCGCGCGGGGGTGCCCGACGCGGGCGCCAGTTCGTTGTGACACAGGGGGTTTGGTTCGTAGCGGCGGCACGCGCACAAGTCGGCGGCGTTCGGGATGCGGAGCAGGTCCGCCGCGTATGGCGGCCCGCCGGCGCCTCAGCCACCGGCCCCTCGGCAACGGCGGCTCTTTCCGGCCGAATGCTCGTTGTTTGCGTTGATCAGGCAGCCATACGCCAAACGATTGTCCGGACGCGACTCGCCGGCGGCGTTGCGCTGAGCGGTACTCGAGCGCAAAACCGGTCAAGCGCCGCCGAACGCCCCATCGCACCCCGGCGAAAGCCCCAGATCGCGCCACGTCGCCAGGCGTTGCGACCCACGCCGGCGGCTCGGGTCGTTGGCAGCAGCGGCGAACCCCTGCCGGAACCGCCACGAAGTCCAGGCAACGCCCCGCGATCGGGCCACACGACAGACAGGAACCGTGCGGCGGCACCGGGTTCGCGGCGACCTCAAGGCCACGCCCTAATCTTTAAATCATTGTGCTGAGAAAAATGATTGTTGTATCGCCACCCAACTTCGATTACGCTCTCGTGATCATGGTCACACGCGCTGCGCAGGCGCGGTGTTGCGGAGGTTCGACATGACGAGAAACCGTCGGGTGCTTGCGGTCGTTACCGCGGCCGTGTGCGCCACCGTGCTCGCCGGGTGCGGACGGGCCGCACCCGGTGCGGACAGTGGCCCGGGCGGCGGCTCCGAGCCGTACACCGTGAGTCTTTTCGCTGATATCTCTGGGCCGTTCGCCCCATTTGTCTCGCACGGCGTCGGTGGGTTCCAGACTGCCATCGCCGCGATCAATGATGCCGGTGGCGTTAACGGGCGGCAGATCAAGCTCAACAACCCGATCGACGCGCAGTCGACGCCGCAGGGTGCTCAGGTTGCCGCCCGGCAAGCGGTTGGGCAGGCGCCGGTCGCCATCCTGGTCAGCACCGCCTCGACCGAGCTCGCCAGTGTCGCCAGCGTGCTCGCCGGTGCCGGCACCACCACCCTCGCCGTGCCCAACGACGACGGGCAGGCGGTGCCGCCGAAGCCCTACTACTTCAGCGCGACCGTGAGCAGCCCGGTCGCGGCCAAGGCCTACGCCAACGCGATCGAGCAGGAGCTCGGCACTCTCTCCGGCAAGAACATCGCCATCGTGGTCAACAACGCGGCCACCTCGGTTGCCTACGCCGACGGGCTGAAGAAGCTGGTCGAGGCCGCCGGTGGGCGGGTCAGCAACTACCTGAAGAACGAGCCGACGATCTCGTCGTTCACCAGCCAGGCCGGCCAGATCATGCAGAACAAGCCGGACGCGATGATGATCAATGACAGCACCACCAACACCGCGATCGAGGTGGCTGCCCTGCACGACGCGGGCTACACCGGGGCGATCTTCGGTGGCACCGCCGCCAACGACGACGCGACGCTGAAGAAGACCTCCGACGAGGGTGGCGACTATCGCGGCCCGCGCGAGTGGAAGACACCGGTCGAGGGTGACCAGGTCTGGGCGGCGGCCGAGAAGTACGGCCACCTCGACTCGGCCAAGGCCGGCGTCTACTTCTCCAAGGGCTACATGCTCGCCTACGCGCTCAAGGCCGGCCTCGAAGCCTGCGGCACCAACTGCGACGCCAAAGCGCTGCCCGCGGCGATGGCCAAGGCGAGCAAGGTGACCGCACCCGGCGATCTCGGCTTCGGCGCCTCCGGGTTCACCGCCGACAACCACGTGCTGCTCCAGGCTCTCCAGTTCTTCGGCTGGGACAAGGCCTCCGGCAAGCCCGCCGCGCTCGGCCAACCGATCTCGATGGTCGACTGACCCGCATGGCGGACACACTGCTCGCGGTAGCGGATCTCACCGTCCGCTACCGCAACGGCGCGCTCGGTGTGCAGGGCGTGAGCTTCGAGGTGCGGAAAGGCCAGATCGTCGCCATCCTGGGCGCGGCCGGTGCCGGCAAGACGACGACCGTACGCGGGATCAGCGGTTTCCTCCGTTCCGAAGGCGCCCGGGTCATCCAGGGCGACGTCACCTTCCGCGGCAAGAACATCACCAACCAGGAGCCGCACAACGTCTCCCGCCTGGGCTTGTTCGCGGTGCCGGAGCGGCGCAAGATCTTTGCGAACCTGTCGGTCCAGGAGAACCTGGAGGCCCTCGGCAAAGGGATGGTGACGGGCGACCGGCGGGCGGAGGTGGAGGCGTTGATCTTCGACCTCTTCCCGGTCCTCGGCGAGGTGAAGAAAAAATTGGCCGGCCGGCTCAGCGGCGGTCAGCAGCAGATGCTGGCGATCGGCCGGGCCCTGATGGTCGACCCGAAGCTGCTGATCATCGACGAGATGACCCTCGGTCTGCACCCCAGCCTGCACGAGCCGCTCTTCGAGGCCGTGCAGCGGATCGCGTCGACCGGCAGCGCCGTGCTGCTCGTCGACGAGAGCACCGGCAACACGCTCGAGGTGGCGCAACACTGCGTGCTGCTCAAGGCCGGCCAGGTCTGGGCCGCCGGCCCGAGCTCCGACTTCATCGGCAACGAACTACTGGTGGCGGGCTATGTCGGCGAGTGAAGCCCCGATCCTCGAGATCGCCGACCTCACCGTTACGTTCGGCGGGGTCAAGGCCGTCACAGGCGTAAGCAGCAAGATCAAACCCCAAGAGCTGGTCGCCGTCGTCGGCCCCAACGGAGCCGGCAAGAGCACCCTGCTCAACGCGATCTCCGGCCTGGTCCGGAGGCAGACCGTCGGCGACATCCGCTTCGCCGGCCAGCCGCTGCAGGAGCTGTCACCGCACCGCCGCGCCGTCGCGGGCATCGGCCGCAGCTTCCAGAACCCGCCGCTGGTCGACCGCATGTCGGTGGTCGAGAACGTGATGGCCGGAGCGTTCGGCATCCGCGACTACCGCGTGGTCGACCAGCTCGTCCGGTGGCGCAAGGTGGCCCGCAGCGAACGCGCGCGCGAGCTACAGGCCCGCACCTCGCTCGACTTCTTCGGCCTCGGCGGCATCGCCGACACACCGACCAGCGAGATCGCGTACGCCCAGCGCAAGCTCGTCGACATCGCCCGCGCCCTGATGGCCGAACCGAAACTGCTGCTGCTCGACGAACCCACCTCGGGCCTGGGCCGCAGCGAGCACGCGGCGATGGCCGACGTGCTGCGCCGCCTGATGGAGCCCGGCACGATGACCATCCTGATGGTCGAGCACCACATGGACCTGGTCCGCGACGCCGCCACCCGGGTGATCGGCCTCCAGGCCGGCGAGGTGATCGCCGACGGGGCCACACATGATGTCCTCGACTCGGCCGAGTTCCAGGCCAGCCTGGTGGGAACAAAACGATGAACAACGTCCTTCTCGCCATCTTCGGCGGACTCCCGCTCGGCGCCACGTACTCCCTGATCGCTCTGGGCATGGTCTTGATCTATCGGACCACCGGCACGTTCAACCTGGCGCACGGGCAGTTCATGCTGCTCGCCGCGTTCGTGCTGGCCGACTGGCAGCTCAAGCGCCCCGGCTCGTTCGTGCTCGGCCTGGCTCTCGCGCTGATCGCGTCAGGCGTGCTGTCGGCCGTGGTCTACAAGCTGATCCTGTCGCGCACCGTCGGCCAGCCGCACTGGGTGGCGTTCGTGGCCACGCTGGTGCTCGGGGTCGGCCTCGACGCGGCGATGTCGTTGATCTTCGACCAGCCGTCCTACAACATCTCGATCCCGGCCATGCCGCACGGTGTCGTCGACCTGTTCGGCGTCAAGGTCGGGTGGAGCTCGCTGGTCGTCGGCGCCATCGGCATCCTGCTGTCGGTCGTGTTCATCATCGTCCTGCGGTTCTCCCGGCTCGGCGTGCAGGTCCGCGCGGCCGGCCAGGATCCGGTTCTGGCGGCACAGGGCGGAATTCAAGTGCGCCGGGTGTACGTCGGCGCGTGGGTCATCGGTGGCGTGCTCGCGGCGATCGCCGGCGTGCTCTACGGCTCGTCCACGATCGTCGACGGCTCGATGAGCGGGATGGCTCTGGTAGCAGTGCCGGCGCTGGTGCTCGGCGGCCTCGACAGCTTCGAGGGCGCGATCATCGGCGGCCTGGCGATCGGCGTCGTGCAGGGCTTCATCACCGTCTACCTCGGCGGCGAATACGTGAACGTGGTGACCTACTCGATCCTTCTCGTTCTGCTGCTCGCGTTGCCGCAGGGCCTGTTCGGCACCCGGGAGGTGTTGAAGGTATGACCGCGTCCACCGTCGAGACGGCATCGAAGGCAGCGACCGGACCTCGGGTCAAGCCGTGGCATCTGCGGATGCGCAGCAGCCTGTTCCTCGCTGTCACGCTGCTCGCGGTCACCGCCGTCGTGACCTCGACCCAGTTCGACTACAACATCTTCCTCTACAACACGTTCCTGCTGACCTGCGTCGGCGCGTTGGCGATGAACCTGTTGATGGGCACCACCGGCCTGGTCTCGGTCGGCAGCGCCGGCTTCCTCGCCGCGGGCGCGTTCGGCGGCGTGTGGTTCGACCGGATGGGCCTGCCGTTCGTCGCGTGCGTGCTCGGCGGCGGCCTGCTGGCGGCGGTGCTCGGCCTGATCGTCTCCCTGCCCGCGATCCGGCTGCGCGGCCTGGCGCTTGGGCTCGGCACCATCAGCGTCCACTTTGTAGTCATCTTCGTGGTCGACCAATACCAGCAACGCACCCCCGGCGTCGGCGTCATCGGCTTCAACCTGCCGCCGCTGTTCGGCACGACGGTCCAGGTCCAACACCAGTGGGCGTGGCTGCTGCTCGGCGTCGTGCTGCTCGCGCTCGCGTTGGTGAGCCTGCTCGGCGCCGGACGCACCGGCCGGGCGCTGCGGTTGATCCGCGACCAGGAGCAGATCGCGAGCACGCAGGCGATCCCGGTGACCGGCTACAAGATGATGATCTTCGCGATCACCTCGTTCCTGTTCGGTGCCCAGGGCGCGCTCACCGGTTTCCTGGTGGGTCAGGTGTCCAGCGAGCAGTTCACGCTGACGCTGGCGATGCAATACCTGGCGATGGTGATGGTCGGCGGCCTCGACAGCGTCTGGGGCGCCGCCCTCGGTGCCGCCATCTTCACGGCACTGCCGTTCGCGATGCAGCACCTCGTCTCCGCGGTCCTCGGCGCCCAGCAGGCGTCGCTCAACGGCGCCAAATACGGCGTCATCGCGTACGCCGTCCTAGTCATCGCCTTCATCGTCGGCGCACCGGGCGGCCTGGTCAGGCTGGTGAGCGAGGGAGCCCGCAAGATCCAGGCTCGTCGGAAGTGACCATCGCGCTAGCCGGCGCGACCGGCATCGTGGGGCGCGGGTACCTGGAGCGGATGGCGGGCCGAGACGTGCGGATCCTCGCGCTGGGCCGGCGCGCCCCGGCCGCACAGGCCAACGTCACGCATCTCCCGGTCGACCTGACCCGACCGGACCAGGTGGCAGCGCTCGCACCGCGACTGGCCGATGTGGAGCAACTGGTCTACGCGGCGGTCTCCGACGACCCCGGCAACGTGGTGGCGGGCTGGAACACCGACGCACATGTCGACCGCAACCGCTCGATGCTGGCGGCGTTGCTCGACGTGCTGGAAGCGGCGGCGCCCCGGCTCCGCGACGTGCTGGTGCTCCAGGGCACGAAGGCCTACGGCACGACGCTCGGCCGGTTCCCGTTGCCGGCCCGCGAGTCGGACCCGCGGCCGCCGGTGGTCAACTTCTACTGGGCCCAGGAGGACCTGCTCCGGACTCGCGACGCCGCCTGGAGATGGACGATCCTGCGGCCTACGGCCGTGGTCGGCGTGGCGGAGAAGTGTGCCATCAACATCCTCGGCTCGGTCGCGGTCTATGCGACGGTGCTCAAGGAGACCGGGTCGGCGCTGCACTTCCCGGGCACCCACGACCACCCCGTGTGGCAGCTCGTCGACAACCACCTGCTGGGCGAGGCGATCGACTGGTGCCTGAACCGGCCGGGGTCCGGCAACGAGATCTTCAACGTCTCCAACGGCGACGCTACCGACTGGGGGTCGCTCTGGCCGGTCATCGCCGAGCACTTCAAGATGCCGGTCGGTCCGCCGCGGCCAGTGCGGCTGGCCGAGGTCATGCCGGCGCGGCAGGCGCTCTGGGCGGAGATCGCGCGGAAGCACGGGCTGGCCAACCCGGTGATGGCCGACCTGGTCTCGTGGGAGGTCCTCGACGGCCACACCCGCCGGGACCACAACGCCTACGTGAGCACGCTGAAGATCCGCGGTGCGGGCTTCGACGGCTTCCGGGACAGCATCGAGACCGTCACCGAGAAGTTGAGTCTGCTGGCAGCCGAGGGCCTCATTCCCCGCTATTGAGGGGGTCGAGGGCGGCCGGCCATTACCCGCCCCCGACCCCGGCTCTTAGTAGGCCGGCCAGCCCACCCCCGACTGCGGCCGAGGGCGGCTGGCCATGCCCGCCCCGACCCGGCCTAGTAGGCCGGCCCGGCCTCCAGGATGCGGCGCGGCACGTTGACGGTCAGGTTCGCCAGGTCGGCCTCCGACACACCCCGCTCGCGCAGCAGCGGCACCACGTCGGCCGGCACGTGGGTCATCCGCCAGTCCGGCAGGGGCTCCATCCGCGGGCTCGCGTAGTCATTGCGGTCGTTGTGCAGGATCGAGTCGTGTGACAGCACGATGCGGTCGGAGTAGCCGCGTTCGCACAGCGTCGCGATGGTCTCGACCCGCTCCGGCAGGCTGGCCCAGCCCGGCAGGTAGAGGCCGAAGCGGTCGTGACCGGTCGTCGAGCCGCCGTCCATCAATGCCATCAGATAGTCGAGGTCGGTGGTGTCGCCGCTGTGGCCGATGACCACCCGGGACAGGTCGACGCCTTCGGAGGCGAAGAGGCGCTGCTGGTCCAGGCCGTTGCGCTTCAGCGGCTGGGTGTGGGTGGTGATCGGGGCGCCGGTCTCCCGGTGGGCCCGGGCGGCCGCCCGCAGGATGCGCCCGTTGTTGGGCGTGATGCCCTCGAGGTCGGTCGCCACCTTGATGATCTGCGCCCGGATGCCGGAGTCGCCGATCCCCCCGGTGATGTCGCGGACGAACATCTCGGTCAGGATGTCGCGGTCGTCCGGGCCGCGCAGCGTGCGCCGCGCGATCATGTTTGGTAGATAGTCGAACGTATAGATTCCCGTGGCGACCACGATGTTGACGTCGACCCGCTCGTTGACCTCGCGCACGAAGTCGAGGTCACGCCCGTGGAAGAACGCGGTGCAGTCGACGATGGTCCGCACGCCCGCGTCGACCGCCGCCCGCAGCCCGGTGACCGCCCGGTTCAGCGCGGCCGCCCGGTCGGGCTGCCAGCTCAGGTCGGGATAGTCCTTCGAAAACTCCGTATCCCGGAAGATGACGTGCTCGTGCATCAGCGTGAAGCCGAGGTCGGCACCGTCGACCGGCCCGCGCACTGTGTAAACCATGGAGACCCCTCAGACCCGGGCGAACTTCTGGAACGTGAGCGCGTCGGGCCCGACCAGGCCGAGGCCGACGGCGACCGTGTTGGTGGCGTGGGCGATGTAGATCGACCCCGCGTCGTCGACCCAGACGCCGTGCGGCGCGAGGATCGCGTCGGGCTGTTCCAGGTCAGGCTCTTGCCACCGCACCAGCACGTTCCCGTCACCGTCCAGGATGGACAACCGGCCGGGGATGTAGGCGTCGATCGTTCCGCGCCGCGGTGCCACCTCGCCTCGGTGCCAGGACAACTCGACCACGTACACCAGGCCGTCGTCGCCCATGAAGATGTCCTGCGGGCGCTGCACGTCTGACCACTCGGCCAGATAATTGCCCGCCGGGTCGAAGATCTGGATGCGCTCGTTCTGCCGGTCGCAGACGAAAACCCGGCCGTCGTCGTGCACCCAGACGCTGTGCGGCGTGCGGAACTCCGACGCGCCGCCGCCCGGCGAACCCCACGAGCCGAGCAGGTCGCCGTCGCCGGTGAAGTGGTGCACCCGGCAGTTGCCGTAGCCGTCGGAGACGTAGACGTCGCCCGACGGCGCCAGCGCAACGTTGGTGGGCCGGTTATAGGGCGCACCGGCCCGCTCCACCACGCGGTGGTCGTCGGAATAGCCCGTGTCGGTCGTGATGCCGGCCGGGCCGAACGCCTGGAGCAGCGTGCCGTCGAGGCCGTGGCGGCCGACCGACCCGCCGAGGTCGTCGACCAGATACATCAGCCCGTCGCGGCCCATGTGCATGCCGTGGGTGCGGTAGCTGAACCGGCCCTCGCCCCACGAGCCGAGGAACTTTCCGTCGCGGTCGTAGACGATCACCGGGTGGTCGCCGCGGGCGTAGAGGTAGACGTTGCCGTCCACGTCGGTGCACACCCCCGCGACATCGGGGTGGCTCCAGCCCGCCGGGAGTCGTTCCCAGCCCTCGACCAGTTCGTAGCGCAACTGACCGGCGCCGAACCTCGTCACCATCGCGCTCAGTCCTCGACCGGAACGGTGACCGGGAGCTCGTTCCAGCCCCACTGGAAGAACGACGGAAGACGCACGGCGTCAGCCTCCTGCACTTCAAACTCGGGAACCCGCCGGAGGAACTCCTCGACGAGGATGCCGCCCTCCAGTAGGGCAAGGTGGTAGCCCGTACAGAACTGGTTGCCCCAGGCGAAGTTGACCCACCGCTTGATCTCGCGGTTCCACCGGAACTCCTCCGAGTCCGGGCCGTATTCGCGTTCGTCGCGGGCCGCCGACGGGATCAGGAAGATCACCCGCTGCCCGGTGTTCATCGCCTGGCCGCCGATCGAGGTCGGGCGCTGCACGGTGCGGGCGAACCACTGTGCGGGCCCGCAGAGCCGGACCATCTCCTTGAACGCGATCGGCACGTTGGTCTTCAGGTCCGCGCGTACCGCTGCCATCTGGTCCGGGTGTCGTTGCAGTTCCCACAGCCCATGTGCGACCACCTTCGGGACCGTTTCCGACCCGCCGATGATGACCACGATCAACGTCTGGGCGATCTCGGTGTTGTTCAGCTTGCGCCCGTCGAGTTCGAGCGTCAGCAGGCCGTCGACGAGCGGGAAGGTCCCGTCGGCACCCTGCTTGCGACGCTGCCGGACGATGCCCTCGACCAACTCGACGAGCGGCCGATAGCGGTTGAGGCTGCGCTCCGACTGCGGGTCCTCGTCGGTGAGCGAGCCGGCGTTGACCGTGTCGAGCAGATACTTCGCCTCGGACAGCGGGATCCGGAACAGGTGGCACTGCACGGCCGCGGCGACGATCCCGCCGTAGTGCTGGGTGAGGTCGAACCGCCCGCGCGGCAGCAACAGGTCGAGCCGTTCGTTGGCCTGCTCGCGGATGAAGTCGGCGAGCCGCCGCACCGCACCGGCGCGCAGCGGCCCGACATGCGCCTGGCGGAGGATCTCATGAACAGGCGGACCGAACATGGAGTACGGCGGCAGCGGCTCCGCGGTCGTCGGCGCGATGACCGTGCCGTTGTTGTGGCGGCGCAACGCACCGGGGTCGGGCAGCGTCCCGTCGGTGGGCACGAAGGTGCCGTCGGTGACCGACAGCATCTCCATGACGTCGTCGAAGCGGGACAGCGCGAACATGTCGTATTCCGGCATGTAGTAGATCGGCTGGTGCTCGCGCAGGTGCCGGTAGAACGGCAACGGGTCGGCCATGACCTCCGGTGAGAACGGGTCGTAGCCGAACTCGGCCCGCGCCGGCTCGGTGGTGAGGCTCATCTTGGTCCTAACTGGATAGTCGCTTCGTGCCACGGGGTGCGGCCCTGGATCAGGCGGCGGCCCGTGACGATGCTGCGCGGAGAGTTGAGGGCGACGACGGCGACCAGCGTGTCGCCGCGCCGGTAGACGCCGGTGAACCTGCGCTCGCCCACGCCGCCGGCGACCAACCGGAACTCGTCGTGGGGCGCGGGCGACCCGACCACCTGAAGCTTGCAGTCGAACTGGTCGGACCACACCCACGGCACCGGCTCGTAGGGCAGTTGGCCGGCCGGGTCGTCGCCGGCGAGCAGCCGCCGCGCCGCGTGCTTGCCCTGGCGGATCGCGTTGTCCCAGTGCTCGACCCGCCGGGCCGCGCCGAAGAGCCGGTTCGGCCAGACCGCGACGTCACCGGCGGCGACGATCCCGGGAACGGCCAGGCAGGTCTCGTCGCAGACCACTCCCCCGTCTCCGTCGAGCGTCAGGCCGGAGTCGTCGAGCCAGTCGGTCGCCGGCCGGACGCCGACGGCCAGCACGACCACGTCGACGTCGAGCGTGCTGCCGTCGCTGAGCACCGCCCGCTCCACCCGGGCACCGCCCTCCAGGCGGAACACCGTCGTGCCGAGCCGCAGGTCGACGCCGTGGTCGCGGTGCACCTTGGCGAGCAGGCCGCCGACCTCCGGCCCCAACGCCCGTACCATCGGCGCGGCCAGACCCTCGACCACCGTCACCGGGAGCCCGAGGGCCCGGCAGGTGGAGGCCACCTCGGCCCCGATGAAGCCGCCGCCGACGACCAGCACCCGCCCGGGCGCGGCACGCAGGTCTGCTGCCAGGGCGAGGCAATCTTCGACGGTACGCAGGGTGTGCACCCCGGTCAGCCCGGCGCCCAGCGAGCCGGGCCGCAGTGCGGTGGCGCCGGTGGCGATCACGATGCCGTCGAACTTCTCTGCGACGCCGCCGGCCTCGAGGATTCGCCGGCCGGCGTCCAGCCGGGTCACCGGCACGCCGCAGCGCCAGTCGGCGTCGACCGCGGTGTCGAGCGCGAGCGTCACGTTCTCGGTCGGCCACTTTCCGGCCAGCAGTTCCTTCGACAGCGGCGGCCGGTCGTAGGGGCGGTGCGGCTCCTTGCCGAACACGACGAGTTCGCCGGTGAACCCGGCGCGGCGCAGTTCCTTGGCCGCCTCCAGGCCGGCCAGGGAGGCGCCGACGACGGCCACCCGCTCCATCAGCCCTCGATCGTGATGGCCCGCTTGGGGCACGCGGCCGCGGCCATCTCGACGCCGGCCCGCAGTTCCTCGCCCGGCTCGGTGAGCAGCACGTCGAGTTCGTCGTCGTCGTTGAGCGCGAACACCTCGGGCGCCTCGGCGGTGCAGTTGCCGTTGCCGTCGCAGAGGTTCCAGTCGACCGTCACGTTCATGGTGCCGTCCTTCATCGTGCGTTCCTTGGTCTGCTCTGCTCCCCGGCCGGTCATTCCGTGACCAGGACGATCTTGAGTTGGCTCTTCGCCGGCCGGTTCGCGAGCTCGAACGCGCCTTGCAGGTCGTCCATCGGCCGGACGTGGGTGACATAGCGGCCGGCGAGATCCGGGTGCGCGTCGAGGTAGGCCGCGGCCGCCGCCAGCGCCGTGCGCTTGTCGCGGGTGTAGCCCGCCGACAGCGTGGCGTTCTTGCGGAGGAAGACCTCCATCGGCAGCGGGTAGACCGCGTCGTCCGGGATGCCGTAGTAGAGCACCCGACCCCGGTCGGCGACCGCACGGATGGCGTCGTCGAACGTGCCGACCTGATGGCCGACCGCCTCGACCACGATCTCGGGCCGCGTCTCACCCAGACCGGCGACCCAGCGGGCACCCGACATCGTGACGACCTCGTCGAGGCCGAACGCGGCGGCGAGGTCGGACCGGTCGACCCGGTCGACGCCGGTGACCGAGCGGGCGCCGCTGTTTTTGAGCACGTGTGCGAAGAGCATTCCGATCGGACCGAGCCCGAGTACGGCGACCGTGGCGCCTGCGACCGCTGAAAGTTGCTCCCGCACCGCGGCGATGACACAGGCCAGCGGTTGCAGCACGATCGCCTCGACGGGCTTGAGTGTCTCGTCGTAGGCCAGCAGCCCGGAACCGTCGACCACGGCATATTCGGCGGCCGCGTTGTGCGCGGTGGCCCAGCCGACCACCTTGGCGCCGACGGGCAGCGTCGGGTCGCGGCTGATCACCACCTCGCCGGCCACCTCGTGCAGCGGGTAGCCCGCGATCGGCGTGTCGGAGCCGCTGCGAAACATCGGCAGGTCGCTGCCACAGATGCCGGCGGCGAGCACGCGCAGGAGCACCTGGCCGTCGGCGACATCCGCGTCGCCCGGCGTCTCGACCTCTATCCGCGCACAGGTGAAGGGACCGAGGATCGTCTGTGCCCACATTCCGTGCCTCCGTAGGCTTGCCTCGAGCTGAACCCTAAGTCGATCCTGCTAATCCTGTAAAGACTTGACAGGAAACGACTCGCGCCGGAAACGACCAAGCACTTGCTTGGTGTACGAGAACCCTGCTAAGACAAGGGTGTGGCTACGCAGATGCATGAATACCTGGCGTTGCGCGAACTCTCGGTCCGCTACGCGTTCGCGGTAGACGACGGCGACGGCGCGTCCTTCGCGTCCGCTTTCCTCCCGGATGCGCGGCTACGGATGTTCCGGCCGGGCGACGGCCTCGACCCGTCGGTGCGCCTCGACGGCACCGAGGCATTGCGCGCGGTGCCGGCCAACGTGCGGTCGCGCTACGCGACCACGCTGCACCTGCTAGGCCAGAGCGGTTACGACGTGGACGGCGACACGGCCACCGGCACGACCTACTGCATCGCGCATCATGTCGAATCCACTCCACACGGCGGCGTCGACCACGTCATGCACATCAGATATACCGACACCTACCGCCGCGCCCCAGGCGGCGATTGGCTGATTGCCGAACGGGTGGGAATCTGCCACTGGACCGAAACCCGCGCGATCGACCAGGTGCGCTCATGATCGAGCTGTCGATCGGCCTACCGTCCTTCGCGGCCACCGACCCGGGCGGCTGGCAACACCTCTTCGACCTGGCCAAGGCAGCGGACGAGGCCGGCGCCGACCGGGTCACGGTGTCGGACCATGTCGCTTTCGGCGAGCGGCTGGACGACTACGCCAAGCCCGCTCTAGGCGGGGTCGAGGGCGGCCGGCAGCCGACGGGCCCTGACGGCCACTGGCTAGAACCGATGACAACCCTGTCGGTCCTGGCCGGCATGACGTCGCGGATCCGGCTCCGCACGAACATCCTGATGGCCGCCCTACGCCGCCCAGTGGTCCTGGCCAAGTCAGCGGCAACGCTCGACGCCCTCTCCGGCGGCCGCTTCGACCTGGGTGTCGGCGTCGGTTGGCAGCAGGCCGAATACGAGGCCGCCGGGTTGCCGTTCGGCCGCCGGGGCCGCCTGCTCGACCACACCCTGGAGGTATGCCAGACCCTGTGGCGCGAACCGATCGCGGCCTACGAGGCGCCCGAGCTGTCGTTCGCCGGCATCCACCAGATGCCCAAACCGGCCGGAATCCCGGTGTGGGTAAGCGGCACGATCAACCCCGCCGTGGTGCGCCGGCTAGGCCGCTTCGGCACAGGCTGGATCCGCTGGGGCCGCGACGCCGACGACCCAACCGCACCGGCCCGGATGCGCGACGCGCTCGCAGCAGCCGGTTTCGACCGACCCGACCTGCGAGTGACCGGCCGCCTAGGGGTGGTCTTCGGCCCCGACGACCGCCCCGACCCGGCAGCAACCGTGGCACCGGTGCCCGGTCTGATCGCCACCGGCGTCACCGACCTCATGCTCTCGGCACTCGACCCACGCCTCGCCGACCGACCAAGGACCTGGCTCGTTCCCCTCGTGACCGCATTCCGCGAGGCAACGCCGTCGGCCAACCGCGCCCCAGCCCGACACACCTGAGCGACCGCGGCCGGCATCCCCGCGACCGAGCCACACGGCCCGGCGCCGCGCAGCCCGGCCCTGCCCGGCTCAGCCCAGCCCGGCGCAGCGCAGCCCGGCCCGGCGCAGCCCGGCGTAGCCCGGCGTAGCCCGGCCCGGCGCGGCGTAGCCCGGCGCAGCCCGGCCCGGCGCGGCGTAGCCGGGCGCAGCCCGGCCCGGCGCGGCGCAGCGCAGCCCGGCGCGGCGCAGCGCAGCCCGGCGCAGCGCAGCCCGGCGCGGCGCAGCCCGGCGCGGCGCAGCCCGGCGCGGCGCAGCCGAGCCCGGCGCAGCCAAGCCCGGCGGCGGCGCGGGCCCACGTCGGGCGACGCAGGCCGACGCCGGCCGACGCAGGCCGACGCCGGCCGACGCAGGCCGACGCAGGCCGACGCAGGCCGAACCGATGCCCCCCGTGGCCGCGTTCCGGTCGGCTACCGTCCAGGCCCCCTTCGGTGGCTCGGCCGCCGGTCCGATTCCGGCCTAAGCCCGTCACCGCCGGTCCGGGGCGTCGCGACCGGGCACGGTCCCTGCCCGCGCTTACATGTTCTTTTATGTACTCACATGAAAGAACATGTAGAACGCGAAGGGCACCCCCTCACCCGCACGACACGCCGCCACGACGACATGCCGTCGTGGCCTACAAGCGGCTGTGCCCGACCACCCGCCCGGCGCGGGCTCGCCCGTCTGCAGACGGCGTGGGTTCGCCGGCGGCGCGGGCGCCGGAACAGTGCGCAGGAGACTAGAACACCGCCAGGGGGTTGACTGGGCTGCCGGTCGCGCCGAGGAATGGGATTGTTGAGACGACCAGTTCGAAGGTGTGGCGGCCCGCTGACGCGCATTTGGCGCTCAGCTCTTCGAGGTTCATGTTGTCAATCATGTAGAGGCCCATCGCCACCAGGCCGAGGGTGTGCACCGGGATGACCACGCTGTCGTAGCCCGAGGGCACCACGTCCTGGGCCGTGTCGGCACCGATCAGCGAGACGCCCAACTCGTGGAACAGCGGCGCGCATGACGCGTGCCAACCAGCCCGCCCCAGCGCCCGGACGTCGTCGGGGCCCTGCATGGCGCGCCGTTTCCCGTAGCCCGTGCGCAGCAGCAACGCGTCGCCCGAGTGCACCTCGGTGCCCTGTGCGGCCAGGATCGCTCGGACCTCGGTTGCCGTGACCGGGTCGCCTGGCTCCAGCCAGTCGACGCCGCGGAACGCGGGGACGTCTACCAGGATGCCTCGGGTGATAACCCCGCCCTTCACCGCCGTGACGTCGTGAGCCGTGGCGCCGTGGGACGACGAGACCAACTCGGCCGGCACGCCGTTGTACATCTTGCGGTCCCAGAAGACGTGGGACAGCGCGTCCAGGTGGGTTACCGAATAGCCGTGGAAGACGTACCCGAGGTATTCGAGGGCACCGTTCATCCGGTTGTCGGGGTTGCCGTGCGGGTCGATCCGGTGCTCGTCGGCCAGGCCCTGGCCGGTGGTCACGAAGAAACGGCGCGGTGGGCCGTAAGTTTGGTCGCGCTGTGGCGTCGTGTCGACGTCCCAGGCCAGCGAGACCACGTGACCCTCCGAGACCAGGCGGGACGCCGCCACTCGGGTCGACGCGGTAATCAGGTTGAGTGTGCCGAGCCGGTCGTCCGGGCCCCACCGGCCCCAGTTCGACAGCTTCTCGAACCAGGACAGGACCTCGGCCTCGGTGGGCAGAGTCATGCGCGACCTCCTCGGGGCAACCAGTTGACAAGGGTGACGTCGCCGTTCGGGACGAAAGAAGCGAGCATCGGGGCGCCTATCACCGGCACCTCATAGCCGTCGGCTAGCCGGCCAACGAAGCGGACCCGGGGGTCGGCGGCCGCCGAGACGATCACCACCGTGTAGGGGACTTCGGCCTCGAAACCCGCGAGCATCGCCCGGCCGATGGTGGTCCAGCTATACAGGTGGCCCTCGTTGCCGATCGGCTGCCAGTCGAAGCGAAGGCCGGCGCACGACGGGCAGGCCATCCTGGGCGGCCACACCCGCCGGGCGCACCGGGTGCAGGTCGGCACCAGCAGCTCGCCCCGCCGCGTGCCCGCCCAGAACGGCGCGAAGTCGGCGTAGTCGGGATCCGGAAGCGGACGTTCGGTCATGCCTGTGGCCCCCTCAATACGGCCAGTGCGCCGTCGCCGAGATCGCCCCAGCCGGTGACGGCGATCTGGCCGGCCCGGGCCAGCTGCCGCTCCCCCGCCTCGCCGCGCAGTTGCCGCACGGCCTCGACGATGTGGTTCATGCCGGCGAGATGTCCTTCGGACAGCAGGCCGCCGTGGGTGTTGACCGGCAAGCTGCCGTCGCGGCCGATGGCGCCGCTCTCGACGAACGGGCCGCCCTCGCCGCGGGCGCAGAAGCCGGCTTCTTCTAGCTGCTGGATCACCTCGAAGGTGAAGCAGTCGTAGATCATGGCGGCGTCCATCTCGGACGGTCGGGTGCCGGCCGTCTCGAACGCCTGCGGTGCCGCGTGGGACAGGCCGATGTCGAACCAGTCGGGACGGTTGGAGATGTCGTCTCCCGAGACCGGGTGGCCCTCGCCGACGCCGGCGACCAGAACAGGCGGCGCCTTGAGATCGGCGGCTCGGTCCGGGGAGGTCAGGATCACCGCGGAGCCGCCGTCGGTCTCCAGGCAGCAGTCGAACTTCTGGTAGGGGTCGGCGATCATCGGCGCCGCGAGGTAGTCGTCGAGGGTCAGCTCGCGGCCATACATGTAGGCCGTCGGGTTGAGCTGGGCGTGCCGCCGCATGGTCAGCGCGACCTCGGCCAACTGGCGCTTGGTCGTGCCGAACTCGTGCATGTGGCGGCGGGCCAGCATGGCATACCACTGCGCGGGTCGCGACCAGCCGTAGGGATGTTCGAGCTGGGTCCGGAACTGCTGCCCGGGGATGCCGGGGTGGGCCCGGAACACCGCCCGGCCGGCCCGCTGCGACGAGGCCACGAAGATCAGCACGTGGCTGGCCGCCCCGGTGGCCAGCGCGATGGCCGCCTCCTTGAGCGAGGCGACCGGGAACGCTCCGCCCATGGGTTTCGCCGAGACGTGCCGCAGCGAGCGGAAGCCGAAGGCCGTGGCCACCTCCTCCGCGGTCACCCCCGGCACGTAGGTGTGCACGCCGTCGAGGTCGCCAGCGTCGAGCCCGGCGTCGTCAAGGGCAGCCGAGATGGCCTCCGCGGCGAGCGACTGGGGCGTGCGTCCGCTCCCCCGCCAGGCCGCCGTCTGCCCGACACCGACGATCGCGGCCGCACCGGCCCAACCGAACGTCATCACATTCCTCCAGTCACCGTCGAACCGATCAGCACGACGTTGAGCGCGCTGACCAGACCCGCGACGACCGTGGCCGTCGCGGTGGTAGAACGCTTGTTGGTCAGCGCACCCATCACGCGGCGGTCCCGGGTCAGCAGGATCAGCGGTACGAGCGCGAACGGGATGCCCACGCTGAGCACCACCTGCGACAGCACCAGGGCCCGGGTCGGTTCCAACCCGAGCGCGAGCACGACGAGGGCCGGTGCCAGCGTCGCGAGCCGGCGGAAGAGCGGGTGGACCCGCAGACCCACGAAACCCTCCAGGATCACCGCTCCGGCGTACGTGCCGACGGACGACGACGCGATCCCCGAGGCGAGCAACGCCAGCGCGAACAACAGCGCCGTGCCCGAACCCAACACGGAACCCAGGCCGGCATGCACCGCGTCGAGGGAGTCCGCGCCCGAACCCGCCAGCGCGGCCGCGGCGACCAGCAGCATCGCCAGGTTGACCCCGCCTGCGACGGTCATCGCCGTGAGCACGTCGACCCGGGAGGCGCGGAGCAGCCGGTGCCGGCTGGCCGGGTCGCCCAACCGGTCGCCGAACCGGTCGACGACGAGCGCCGAGTGCAGGTAGATCGCGTGCGGCATCACCGTCGCCCCGAGCATCCCGGCCGCCAGCACCATGCTCGCCTGGCCGTCGAACGCCGGAACCAGCCCGTGCACGGCCAACGGCAGCGACGGCCGGGCGGTGATCAGCGAGCACAGGAACCCGACGACGATCACGGCCAGCAGCGCGAGCACGGCGCGCTCGTAGTGCCGCAGGTTCCGCAGACTCAGCAGCAGCAACGAGACGACGGCGGTGACCACGCCACCGACCAGGACCGGCAGGTCGAACAGGAGGCGCAACGCCAAGGCGCCACCGAGGATCTCGGCGAGGTCGGTGGCGATCGCGACCAATTCGGCCTGGACCCACAGCCCCAGCGTGACCGGGCGGCTGAACCGTTCCCGGCACAGCCGGGGCAGCGACTTGCCGGTGGCGATGCCCAGCTTGGCCGACAGCAACTGGATCAGGATGGCCGCGAGGTTGGCCGCCACCACCACCCAGAGCAGGAGATAGCCGTAGTCGACCCCGGCCGCCGTGTTGGTGGCGAAGTTCCCGGGGTCGACGTAGGCGATTCCGGCCACGAAAGCCGGGCCCAGCAACGTGATCCGGCCAAGCCGCGCCGCCGTTACAGCCGGTACCATGACCTCGCGTTGTCGGCCATGGTCTTGCCGCGCATCGACTCGGGCAGCGCGGCGAAGAGGTCGCCCGCGTTCTCGTCGTAGCCGTGCGGATAGTCGGTCGCCCACATCAACACGTCGTCGGAGCCCAGCCACTCGAGGCACTTCGCGAGCATCCGCGGCGGCCCACCGTCGAACGGCGCGGTCGAGAAGCGGAAGTGCCGGCGGATGATGTCGAGCGGCGGCTCGGTCAGCCACGGCACCTCGCGGCGCAGGCCCTTCCATTCCTTGTTCATCCGCCAGCCCCACAGCGGCAGCCACAGGAAGCCGCCCTCCAGCACCGACACCCGCAGCTCGGGGATCTTCTGGAAGACGCCCTCGCTGACCAGGCTGGTGAGCTGCGCGGCGAACGACTGCCACTCGGCGGCGTATTCCTCGACGTGCCACGAGGTCGGCCCGGTCGTCGACGGGTGCGACTCGGTCGTGCCTCCATAGTGGAGGCCGGCGACCAGGCCACGGTCGGCGATCTCGCGCAACACGTCGTGGTAGACCCGCTGACCCCACAGGGCGTCATTGCGTACGGGCAGCAGCACCTGCACGAACCCGGGGTGGTCGCCGACCCGGCGGATCTCCGCGATCATCGCCTCGGGGTCGCGGGCCGGGATGACCAGTGAGGCCCGCAGCCGCGGCTCCGGCTCCAGCCACTCGGCGACGATCCAGTCGTTGAGGGCCCGCACCAGCGCGGCGGCCCAGTCGGGGTGGCGCAGCGCGTCGAGCCCGTAGTAGCAGTTGAGGATCGCCTGGTCGACGTCCCAGGGGTCGAGCACGTGCTCGCGGAGCAACCCGACGTTCGACGCCGGCGCCCCGCTCGCCGGGCGCCACCGCGGGTCGCAGGCCCGGGTCGAGTTGGGCGGGTAGTGGCCGGCGGCCGCGCCCGGACCGCGATAGCCGCGCTCCTTGCACCAGTCGATCCACAGGTCCGGCAGATACGGGTAGAGCGCGGTCAGCGACGGGACATTGGCGTGGACGTCGACGTCGACGACCGGGCCCTCCCACGGCACCGCACGCACGGCGGTCGGCATGGCTACTGCTCTCCTTCGCGTCGACGCCGGACCGGCGCGAGATCGACGATGAGATACCCGTCTTCGACGGAGACGTCGAACGTCTCCACCTCGTAGGGGCCGGGCACCCGGCCCTGGTCGCCCCGCAACTCGAAGCCGACCTGGACCAGGCGGACGTACTCGCCGGGCTCGTTGGGGTCGGCGGGAGCATCCTGCACCGCGACCGGATAGGTGCGCACCCGGGTGTTCGCCGGGTCGAAATAGGACTGACCGGTCTCGACGTCGAACTCCCAACCGTGCCAGGGGCAGGTGAGGAACTTGCGATCGGCGTCGTAGACGAACTCACCGGGCGACGGCGAGGACAGCTCACCGACCAGCACGCCGCGGCACAGCTCGGCACCCTTGTGTGGGCACCGGTTGGGCAGCCCGTAGAACGTGCCGCCGACGTTGAACACGCCGATCGACCGGCCGTTGATGTTTACGATCATGCGCTCGCCCTCGGCCAGTTCCGAGGCACGGCCCACCACAAACTTGCGACTCGCCAACGACGTGCGCCCTTTCACATCCGCGTGTAGCCCGTGCCGGGCCGCAGGTCGATCCCGTAGAGGTCGCTGGCGTTCTGGCCGAGGATCCGCCGGTGCTGCTCGTCGGTGAGGGTCTTGGGCAGCGCACCCGGCTCGTCGAAGTCCCAGTGCGGATAGTCCGACGAATACATCAGGTTGCGGCTCATCCCCGAGTCTTCGAACTGGGCCAGGATGTCGTCGAACCAGGCGTCGTTCTCCGGCTCCTCCATCGGCTGCGTCGTGTAGTAGACGTGGTCGGCGAGGTATTCCGACGGCAGCCGGGGCAGCGACAACTCCCGCCGGTTCATCCGGTAGGCGTGGTCGAGCCGCCAGGCGAACGGAACCGCCCACGACCAGGCCAGCTCCACCAGCACGATCTTGAGCCGCGGGAAGCGTTCGAAGACGCCTTCGAAGATCAGGCTCGCGATCAGCGGGAAGTTGAACAGCGCGAAGTCGCAGTGCTCTTCGAAGTAGAAGTTGGGCGACCCGGACGGCGTGATCCGGTGCCCGGCCAGCACGTGGAAGGCCACCGGCAGCCCGTAGTGCTCGCAGGCCTCGTAGATCGGCCAGTAGCTCGGGTGGCCGGCCGGGCGCAGGTTGTCGGGCGCGAGGAAGACCTGCTTCCAGCGACTGTTGTAGTCGCCCATCTCCTCTTTGCAGAACCGGATCTCCTCGACCGCCGCCTCGGGCAGCTCGTAGGGGATCGTGATCGACCCATACCACCGGGGGTCACTGGCCAGCCAGAGGTCGCGCCGGTGCAGGTTCATCGCCCGGCAGTAGGCCGACGCCAACTCGACCGGCTGGCCGCCGGCGCCGGCCATCACGAACCCGGCGATGTCGTTGACCAGCGCCCCGCTGATGTCGTAGCGATCCAGCAGTTGCGTGGCGGCGAACTCAGGGTCGCTGCCCGGCGGCTGGCCGTCCGGCGTCGTGGCGTCCCAGCGGCTGGCGAACTCCCGGTGCCGCGGCCGTTCCGAGCGCGGCCGGTGCAGCGGGCCGTATTCGGCCACGTAGCGCTGCCAGCGCTCGGGAAGGTGGGCCACGATCCGCGGGTCGGCGGCGAAGGTGCGCGGGTGGACGTCGGTATCGATCACCGGGAACGGCTCCGTCATCGCGCCCTCCTCATCGAGTGTAAGACTCCAATCATAACAACGATTCACTTTCAGAGGCAACGGGCGTGTTCGCGGGTACGAGCCAGGACGGGTCCAGGTCGGCCAGGCGGTCGACGCCCATCAGCGTCATCACCCGCGCGATCTCCTCGCGGAAGATCCGCACGACGTGCTCGGCGCCGGCCGGTCCCGCCGCACCGAGCCCATAGACATAAGGCCGCCCGACGCAGACCGCCGTGGCACCCAGGCAGAGCGCCTTGACCACGTCGCTGCCCCGCCGCACGCCGCCCTCCAGCAGCACCTCCGCGCGCTGACCGACCCGGGCCGCGATCGCCGGCAGCGCGTCCAGCGCGGCGACGTCGCCGTCGAGTTGCCGGCCACCGTGGTTGGACACCACGACGCCGTCGGCACCGAGGTCGACCGCCCGCTCGGCGTCGCGGGCATCGACGACGCCCTTGATGAACAGCGGGCCCTTCCAGTGCTCGCGCAGCCAGGCGAAGTCGTCCCAGTTGAGCTCCGCGCGCATCATCCGGTATTGGGTCTCGACCGAGGCCACCGCGGCCCGCGCGCCACTCTCCTCGATCAGGTTGCGCAGCGACATCCGGCGGTGCCGCAGGAAGGCGGCCCACCACCGCGGTTTCAACGCCGCGTCGAACACGCGACCGGGCGTCAGCACCGGCGGATGACCCATGCCCAGCCGCCGCTCGGCCTCCCGGTTGCCCGGCATCGCCACGTCGACGGTCACGAACATGGCCCGATAGCCCGCACGAGCGGCCCGTTCCATCAGCGACAGGGTCAGGTCGTGCCGGCCCGTCTGAAGGTCGGCCCACGGGTAGAGCTGGAAGAAGTGGTCACGCTCGGTCCCCGCGGCGACCTCCTCGAACGAGTAAGTGGACGCGGTGCTGACGACCGAGACCGTGCCAGCGCGCTCAGCGGCCTGTGCGACGCCCCGCTCACCGGTCCAGTGGGACAGGCCGACCGAGCCGAGCGGCGAGAGCAGCAACGGCAACGACAGGTCCGTATCCGCCACCCGGGTGGACAGGTCCGTCGCCTCCTTCCCGGTCAGCACCCGGCGCCGGAAGGCATACCGCGCGAACGCCGACCGGTTGGCGTCCAGCGTCGCCAGGTCCTCGGCGCCGTAGTCGACGTAGGCCCAGACCATGTCCGGTATCCGCCGCCGGGCGAGCCGCCGGTAGTCCTCGACCGTGAAGGGGCCGAGCCGGTTGGACACCTGGAACTTGAACGCTGGCATGCCGCTCCTTCTTCACAGATCGAGCACGAGTCGCGGCGACAGCGCGCGCGAGCAGCAGATCATCATCGTTTCGTTGGACGCGTGGTCCTCGGCGCTGAGCACCGAGTCGCGGTGGTCCGGGATGCCTTCCAGCACGGTCGTCTCGCAGGTGCCGCAGGTGCCCTCGCGGCACGAGGTCTCCACCGGGACACCGGCTGCCTCGACCGCCTGGAGGATCGTTTGGTCGGCCGCGACGGTCACGTCGAGTTCGCTGTAGTCGAGCCGCACCACGAAGCTGGTGTTCGGTCCGTCGAGCACGTGCGCCTTGGGATGGAACCGTTCGGTGTGCAGCGACCACCCGGCGCTGCGCTCCTCGACCGCCGCGATCAGCGACTCCGGCCCGCAGCAGTAGACCCGGCAGCCGGCCCGCGGCGAACCGAGCAGCCCGTCAAGATCGATCAGGCCGCGCTCGTCCTGCGGCCACAGGTCGACCCGCCCGGCCGGCAACTCGTCGAGGAAGGCCATCGCCGCGCTGCGCCGCCCGCCGTAGACCAGCCGCCACGGGCTGCCGGCCCGGGCCACCTCACGGATCATGGGCAGCAGCGGGGTGATCCCGATGCCGCCGGCGATGAACAGATAGTCGTCGGCCGGCTCGAGCGGGAAGTGGTTCCGGGGCCCACCCACCGACACGCGGTCACCGACGGCCAGCCGGTCGTGGACGAACGCCGACCCACCCCGCCCGGGTTCCTCGCGCAGCACCGCGATCCGCCAGAACCGGGCGCCAGGTTGGCCACAGAGCGAGAACTGCCGCTCGAGACCGGGCCCGAGGATCAGGTCGATGTGGGCACCGGGTTCCCATCGCGGGAGCGCTCCCCCGTCCGCGGCCGCGAGGTCGAGCACGACCACGCCGTCGGCCGCACCGACCTTCGACGTCACGACCATCTCCCGTGCCGCCATGCGGGCTCCTTCGTGCAGACGAGGCTGGACCAGCCTTTCATATATATGTTAAGCATCTTTGTGTCAACGGCCACGCCGACCTTGACTGTGCTCGCAGTCACAACCTAGCGTGCAGGCAAATCTTCATAAAGATAGAGCTAAAACCTCGAAGACAGGGAGGGACGATGGGACGCGTCATCGACGGTGCGATCCACGTCTGGGACGCCAATGCGACGTCTCCCGGGCGCAGCGCCGAGCAGCTGTTGACCACGCTCGACAGCGCCGGTGTCTTCGGAGCGGTCTGCGTCCACTCCCGCCGGGACTCCGGCTACGACCACACCGCCACCGCCCGGGCCATCGCCGAGCATCCGGACCGGCTGGTCGGGGTGTGCGTCGTGGACCCGGTCAGCGCCGACGGGCCGGAACGGCTGCGGGAACTTGTCGGGCAGGGCTTCAAGGGCGTACGCGTCCTGCCCTTCTCCGAGCAGGACACCCCGTGGCTCGCCGGCGCGAGCGGCGACCCGTTGTGGCAGGAGGCCGCCCGGCTCGGCGTGCCGGTCGACGTCATCCTGCTGCCGCATCAACTCGAACAGGTCCGCGAACGCGCGCTGCGGTCGCCGGACGTCACGGTGGTCATCGACCACATGGCCCTGATCACCAGCGCGGATCCGCCCGACCGGCTGGCGTTGCTGCTGGCCTGCGCCGAGCTGCCCAACGTGGTCTGCAAGGTGTCGGCCCTGATGCACGCCTCGGCCGAGGAGTTCCCGCACCGCGACATCCACCCGATCATCCGGTCGGTCGTCGACGCGTACGGGCCGGACCGCGTCATCTACGGGTCGGATTGGCCCAACATGCTCGAAACCGGCGTCCCCTACGCCTACGCCATCAACACCATCGACGAGGCCCTTCGCCTCGGCGCACCCGAGCGCGATCAGGTCTTCGGCGAGACCGCGGCCCGGGTTTGGAACTTCGCACCAGCCGTCCTCTAAACCGAAGGAATTCCAATATGAAGCTCACCTGGGCTCGTGGCGCCGTCGCGGCGGGGCTCGCCCTGACGCTCGCCGCCTGCGGTTCCAACTCCGGCGACAAAGCCGCGGCCGGGACCGGCGACAGCTCGAAGCCGATCACGATCGGCCTGATGGTCGCGATCTCCAACGCGCTGTCGGACCCGAAGCTCTTCGTCAACCCGGCCGAGATGGCCGTCGGCGAGATCAACGCGGCCGGCGGCATCGGCGGCCGCCAGATCGTTCTGAAGCAGTACGACTCCGACTTCACCACCCAGGGCGCGATCACGGCCACCCAGAAGGCGATCGCCGACAAGGTGGAAGGGATCATCGGCCTGCCGGTGCCGGACCAGGTGCTCGCCGTGCGCCCGCTGCTCGACCGGGCCAAGATCCCACTGCTGTTCACCGGCGGTGGCTACGCGGCCGCCTACGACCCGAATTCGACGAAGGGCGCGAGCGTCTGGTCGTTCCGGGTCGGACCGCCCAGTGAGCTGACCGTGAACGCCGGCGTCCAGTATGCCGTCAAGACGCTCGGTGCCAAGAAGCTCGGCGCTGTGCTGCGCGACGACGCCGCCAAGGGCACCAACGAGCAGGCGGCCAAGGACGGCGCGACCGCCGCCGGCGGCGAGATCATCGCCTCCCGCACCAACCCGCTGAACTCGACCGACGTCACCACCCAGATCCTGGCGATGAAGGACGCGAACGCCGTCGTCACCACCGAATACCAGCCCGGCATCGTCGCCGTGCTCAAGGCGATCCAGCAGCAGAACCTGAAGATCCCCACCATCGTCGGCCAGACCGGCATGCAGGTCTACCTCCAGAAGCTCGCGCCCGACCTGATCAAGACGATGTACAGCGCCGCCCCGTGCAACATGGCCGACCCGGCCAACGACCGGGTGGCCAAGTGGGTGACCGACTTCCAGGCGAAGTACAACTTCATGCCGGACCCGAACGCCGCCACCGTGTACGACGGCTTCTACCTGCTGAAGACCGCCTACGAGAACGCGGCGTCGAGCAGCCCCGACGACCGCCTCAAGGCGCTCGAGTCGATCGACTACAAGGACGGCATCTGCGTCCCCTACAAGACCGACGCGCAGCACTTCATGTCGGGCACCGAAGTGATCATCAGCTTCGAGAGCGGCACGCCCAAGACCGTCCAGACCTTCGACTTCCAGAACCAGAAGTAGAAGTCGGATCGACCGGCCGGGATCGCGGGCGACCCCCGCGGTCCCGGCACCGGTCTGCAAGTCAAGGAGGGCTTGAGTTGGCCACATTCGTGACCGTCTTCGTTTCCGGGCTGGCGCTGGGTTCCATCTCGGCGCTGGTCGCGCTGGGCTTCATCGTCACCTACAAGGCGACCGGCATCATCAACTTCGCGCAGGGCGGTCTCGTCACGCTCGGCGGCTACCTCGGCTACCTGACCGCCGTGCAGTTCGGCCTGGACTGGTGGGTCGCGTACCCCGTCGTGGTGGTGCTGATGTTCTTCGTCGGGGTGGCCGTCGAGCGCATCGTGCACGCGCCGCTGCGCAGCCGCCCCGAACTCGTGGTGGTCATCGCGACCCTCGGCGTCGGGCTGGTCATCTCGGCCGTCCTGCTGGAGTTCTACGGCACCGAGACCCGCACGCTGCCGGCACTGCTGCCGGGCAAGGTGGTCGACATCGCCGGCGCCAACATCGCGGCGTACGACCTCGTGATCATCGGGGTGACCGCCGTCGGCGTGACGCTGCTGGCGCTGATGTTCAATCGCACCCAGCTCGGCCGGCAGTTCCGGGCCGCCTCGTTGGACCCGGAAGTCGCGCAGCTGCAAGGCATCCCGGTCAAGGCGTTCGGCATGTTCGCCTTCGGCCTCGGTGGCGCGCTCGCCGCGGTCGCCGGGCTGATGCTGGCACCGCGGGCCTCGCTGGAGACCAACTTCGGCTTCACCGCGATGATCGCGGCGTTCGCGGCGGCCGTCATCGGCGGCTTCGGCCGGTTCGCGGGTGTCATCGTCGGCGCCCTCGTGCTGGGGCTGGTCGAACAGCTCGGCACGCAGTACGTCGCCTACCAGTTCAAGGCGGTGTACCCGTTCGCCCTCATGATCCTCATCGTGGCGATCGCGCCGCGCGGAGTCCTAGGGAGCCAGTCCCGTGTCCGTGTCTGAGAAAGAAGCGACGGCCGCACCCCCGGACCGCTCGGCCCCGTCCGTCGACCAGGTCTGGCGCCGGCGCCGGACCGGCGACCATCTCCGGCTGGTGCAGATCGCCGTGGTCACCGCCATCCTCTGCGCCCTGCCGTTGTTCGCGGCCGACGACTACCAATACACGGTGCTCGGGCTGATGCTGATCTACGCGATCGCGGGCGTCGGCTTCTACCTGATCCTCGGCCTGTCCGGGCAGTTCGCGTTCTCGCACGCGGCGACGATGGGCATCGGTGCCTACAGCGCCGCGTATGCCGCCCGCACCCACGGTTTCTGGCTCAGCGTGCTGTTCGCCCTCGTCGTCTGCGCCATCCTCGCGACGGTCTTCAAGCTGTTGCTCTGGCGCGCGTCGGACTTCTACTTCGGCATCGCCACGCTGGGCCTGGCGTCGGTCACCATCATCGTGTTCCGCGCCTGGGAATGGT
Source organism: Asanoa ferruginea (assembly GCF_003387075.1). Classification (NCBI taxonomy): domain Bacteria; kingdom Bacillati; phylum Actinomycetota; class Actinomycetes; order Micromonosporales; family Micromonosporaceae; genus Asanoa; species Asanoa ferruginea. Next base: position 4,548,614 of record NZ_QUMQ01000001.1, on the reverse strand, counting down.
TCACCGGCCCGGCGAGCAACACCTCGATGCTGACCGCGCCGACCATCTTCGGGCACCAGGTCACCACGCCGGCCGGCTACTACTGGCTGTTCGTCGTGTTCTTCGTGGTGGCCATGCTGATCGTCTACCGGCTGCGCACCTCGGCCACGTACCGCGAGGCGATCGCCGTCCGCGACAAGCCGCTGACCGCGGCCGGCCTCGGCATCCGCAACACCCGCAACCAACTGGTCATCTTCGTCATCGGCTCGTGCTACGCGGCCGTCGCCGGCGCGCTCTACGCGCAGAGCCAGGGCTTCATCTCCTCGCCGAGCTTCGACCTCAACCTCGGCATCAACCTGTTCGTCGTCGTGATCGTCGGCGGCATGCACTCGATGTGGGGCTCGCTGCTGGGCGCCGCGTTCGTGGTCGTGCTCCCCGAGTTGATCCGGCCGGCGGCCGACCACCGGCAGCTCATCCTGGCCGCCGTGCTCGTCATCACCATCGTGCTGCTGCCCGAGGGCCTGATGGGCCTCGCGCGGCCGCTGACAAAACGACTGGGACAGGCGCGCTCCCGCAAGGAGGTTGGATCGTGACGCTCGAGCTCACCGACGTACACGTGTCGTTCGGCAATGTCCGTGCCGTGGCGGGCGTCAGCCTGACGCTCGCCAGCGGCTCGCGGATGGGCATCATCGGGCCCAACGGCTCGGGCAAGAGCACGCTGATCAACGCGATCAGCGGCATCGTCCGGGCCACCGGGTCGATCGTCATCGACGGGCAACGGCTGCGCAGCGGGTCACCGCAGGGAGCGGCCTGGCGCGGCATCAGCCGCACCTACCAGACACCGCAGACGTTCACGAAGCTCTCGGTGATCGAGAACGTGATGCTGGCCGTGCGGGCCGCCGAGACCCGCGGGCCGGCGACCTGGTTCCAGCGGGGCGAATACCGGCGGACGGTCGCGGCGCTCGAGTTTCTCACCACGGTCGGCCTGGCCGACCTGGCCGAGGAGTCGGCCGCGATCCTCACCTACGGCCAGCAGCAGGCGCTCGCGCTGGCCCGCGCCCTCGCCACCGGGCCGAAGGTGCTCCTGCTCGACGAGCCCGCCGCCGGCCTCAACAGCGCCGAGACCGAGGCGCTCAGCCATACCTTGCAGACGGTCAACGACGCCGGCGTCTCGATCCTGCTGGTCGAACACAAGATGGACTTCGTCTCGGCGCTCTGCCCCCGGGTGGCCGTGCTCGCCGCCGGCAAGCTCGTCGCCGACGGCCCGCCGGCCGAGGTCCTGTCCCGTCCCGACGTGATCGATGCCTACCTTGGGGTCCCGCACCATGCTTGACGTCAAGAACCTCTCCGTGAACTACGACGCGATCACCGCGGTGGTCGACCTCTCGCTGACGGTCGGCGACGGCGAATGCGTGGCGTTGCTGGGCCCCAACGGCGCCGGCAAGACCTCCACGCTCAAGGCCATCTCCAACCTGGTCGCGCACGACGGCACCGTCGAGTTCGCCGGCACGCCGGTCGGGCGGACGGCCGCCGACCGGCTCGCCCGGACCGGCCTGGTGCACGTGCCCGAGGGCCGACGGCTGTTCGCCGAGCTCACCGTGCACGAGAACCTCCAGGTGGGCTGCACCGCGCGCGGCAAGCGCACCCCGACCTACTCCGTCGACGACATCTACCAGCTCTTCCCCCAGCTGCAAGCGCTGCGCGGCACCCGTTGCTGGTCGCTCTCCGGCGGCGAGCAGCAGATGGTCGCCATCGGGCGGGCCCTGGTGGCGGCGCCGCGGCTGCTCATGCTCGACGAGCCGAGCCTGGGCCTGTCACCGCGCAACGTCGGCGTGGTGGCCGAGGCGCTGACCCGGATCAAGACCACCACCTCGGTGCTGCTCGTCGAGCAGAACACCCGGGTCGCGCTGGAGGTGGCCGACCGGCTCTACGTGATGGCCGAGGGGCGGGTCCGGATGCAGGGCACCAGCCAGGAGATCGAGGACCGCTCCGGGCTGCTGGACGCCTACCTCGGGCAGCGGGTGGCGGCCTCGTGAGCGGATTTCCGCGTACGGCCGCCGTTGTGGGAGTGGGCAGCACGGAGATCACCCGCAACTCCGGGGTGGCCGTCGACGTGCTGGCTGCCCGCGCGGTGCGGGCCGCCATCGCCGACGCCGGGATGACCGTCGCCGACGTCGACGCCATCATCGACTACCAGGTCGGCGACTCGATCTCGGCCGTCGCGCTCGCCCGGCTGCTCGGCATCGACGAGTTCGGCTGGGTGGAAGACGTCTGGGGCGGCGGCCAGCACACGGCCTCGATCCTCGGCCGGGCCGCGATGCTGGTCGACTCCGGCGCCGCCGAGGTGGTCGTGGTCTATCGCGCGCTCAACGGCCGCACCGGAAAGCGGATGGGCCAGACCACCGTCGGCCTGTCCGACGAGGCGCACTTCTACGCCCAGTACGGCCTCGCCGGCCCGCCGCAGCTCTTCGCCCTGTCGGCGCAGCGCTTCCTGCACGACCGCGGGATGGGTGCCGACGACCTCGCCGCGGTCGCCATCCGGATGCGCACGCACGCCCTCGCCAATCCCGGTGCGCTGATGCGTGAGCCGCTCGACCGGGCCGCCTACGACGCCAGCCCCTGGGTCGCCGAGCCGCTGCGCCGGCTGGACTGCTGCCAGGAGACCGACGGCGCCTGCGCGATCGTGGTGACCAGCGCCGAGCGGGCCCGGTCGGGTGCCCACCCGCCGGTCACCATCCGCGCGGTGGTCCGCGGCGGCGGTCCAGGGTCGTCCATACAGGACAGAGCGACCGACGTCTCGGCGCTGTTCTCCCGCTACATCGCCGACCGGCTGTGGAAATCCGCCGGGATGACCCATCGCGACATCGACCTCGCCCAGCTCTACGACGCCTACACCTGGGTGGTGCTCGGGCAGCTCGAAGACTTCGGCTTCGCCGGGCACGGCGGCAGCGGCGACCTGATCCGCGGCGGCGACGGGGTCCCGGTCAACACCAACGGCGGACTGCTCTCCGAGGGCTACGTGCACGGCTTCAACAACGTCGTGGAGGCGGTCCGCCAGCTCCGGCACGAGGCCGGCGACCGGCAGGTGCCCGACGCGGCGACGGCGCTCGTCACCGGTTTCAGCGGCAGCTTCGGCAGCGCCGCCGTCCTGGCGAGGGCCGACGCGTGACGCGCCCGGTGCCCGAGCCGACGGCGCTGAGCGCGCCCTACTGGGAGGCCGCCCGGGAGGGCCGGCTGGAGTTGCAGCGGTGCCGCCACTGCCGGCATTGGATCCACTTCCCCGACTTCCTGTGTCCCCGCTGCGGCTCAGACGACCTCGCGTTCGAGGAGGCGGGTGGCAACGGGACCGTCGACACGTTCACCGTCGTGCACCGCGTCTTCGTGCCCGGCTTCGCCGACCACGCGCCGTACGCCGTGGGCTGGGTGCTCCTCGACGAGCAGCCCGGGCTGCGGGTCTTCGCCGACTTCGTCGGCATCCCGGCCGACCGGCTCCGCATCGGCCTCCCGGTGGCGGCCTGCTTCACCGACCGGCCGGGCTGGGGCACGGTGCTGAGCTTCACCACCCCCTAGCTCGACAGGAGAGCGCAGATGACCATCGACCTCGACCGGCTTCTCCGGCCCCGTTCCATCGCCGTCGTCGGGGCCTCGCAGAACCCGACCGCCCTCGGCACCAACGCGCTGGCCACCCTGATGTCCTACGACTACACCGGCGATCTCTACCCGATCCACCCGACCCACGCCGAGGTGAAGGGGCTGCGGGCCTACCCGTCGGTGCGGGACGCGCCGGCCGGCATCGACCTCGTGGTCGTCGCCGTCGCCGCGCCGCGGGTCGCGGGCGTCATCGAAGACTGCGGCGCCGCCGGTGTCCCGTTCGCGGTCGTGCTCACCTCCGGCTTCGGCGAGGTGTCCGGTGGTGCCGCGCTACAGGCGGACCTGGTCGAGGTGGCCCGGCGCAGCGGGGTGCGGCTGGTCGGCCCCAACTCGCTCGGCTTCCTCAACCAGTCCGACGGGGTGGCCGCCGGCTTCGGCGTCGGTATGCCCGGACGGTCCCGGCCGCAGACCGGCGGGCTGGCCATCGTCAGCCAGAGCGGCGGGATGGGTCTGTCGATTCTCAACCGGGCGACGCTGTCGGGGCTGGGGGTCAGCTCGTTCGTCTCCACCGGCAACGAGGCCGACCTGACGCTGGTCGACTTCGTCGAAGACGCGATCGACGACCCGAACACCAAAGTGATCGTGGCGTACGCCGAGACGATCCGCGGCGCCGACCGCCTGGTCGAGGTCGGCCGGCGCGCGGCCCGGGCGGGCAAGCCGGTCATCATCGCGAAGATCGGTGCCACCGAGGCCGGCGGCCGCGCGGTCCAATCGCACACCGGCTCGATGGCCGGCGCCGACCTGGTGTTCGACGCCGCGTTCCGGGCGGCCGGCATGGTCCGGGTGCACGACATCGAAGACATGTTCGACCTGGCCACCTTCCTGCTCCGCGGCCGCGTGCCGGCGGGCAACCGGGTCGCCGTGGTCACCCAGTCCGGCGGCGGCGGTGCCTGGCTCGCCGACACCATCGAACGCGCGGGCATGGTGCTCGCGCCGGCCTCGGAAGAGCTGCGGGCCCAACTCAAGGCGTTTGTGCCCGACTTCGGCTCGGTGCTCAACCCGGTCGACCTGACCGCGTCCGGCATCTCGGTCGAGGCGTTCGCGTCTGTGGTCAAGACCCTGTCCGACTCCGGCGAGTACGACGCCATCGTGGTGCTGATGCCGCTGCTCGACGTCAGCGAGGAGTCGATCGCCTCGATCGCGGCGGCGACCACGCTGCCGATCCTCGGCTTCAGCCACTGGCTGCCCACCCCCGCCCTGCGGCCCCGGCTCGGTGCGCTGGAGGTCCCCTACGTGACCAGCCCGGCCCGCGCCGCGCGGGTGCTGGCCGCCGCGGCCCGGGTCGGCGAGGCCTGGCGGGCGCCCGAGCCGGGACCACGGCCCGAACCCGTGCCGGCGACCGCCACCCCGGCGGCGGCGGCCAGCGACGCGGCGACGTTCGAGTTGCTCGCGTCCGCCGGCCTGCCGCTGGCGCCGTGGCGGCAGGTGACCTCGTCCGCCGAAGCGGTCACGGCCGCACAGGACCTCGGTTTCCCGGTCGCGCTGAAGCTGAGCGCCGACGGGCTGATCCACAAGAGCGACGTCGGCGGCGTGCACCTCGGCCTGTCCGACACGGACGCCGTAGGCGCGGCCTGGGAAGCGGTGGCCGCCGTCGCCGACGGGATGGGCGTGCCGCACCGGGCGATCGTCCAGCCGATGGCGCCCAGCGGCGTCGAGGTGATCGTCGGCTGCACGCTCGACCTGATCTTCGGCCCGGTCGTCATGGTCGGTGCCGGCGGCATCTACGCCGAGGTGGTCCGGGACGTCGCGCTGCGGCTGGCGCCGATCAACGAGACGGAAGCGCTCGCGATGGTGCGCGAGCTCAACATCGCGCCGCTCTTCGCCGGCGCGCGCGGCAAGCCGGCCGCCGACGTCGAGGCGCTGGCGACCGTCGTGTCACGACTGTCGGCCGCCGCGGTGGCCTGGCAGGACTCGATCGCGGAGATCGATCTCAACCCGGTGATCGTGCTACCGCACGGTCAGGGCGTGCGGCTGGTCGACGCCGCACTTGTCGCCCGCGTCGACAACCGTTGACGTCGGTTACATGTAAATGATGAGATGTTTTCAAGCTTATTAAGAACAACACCGGCTCGGCCCTAGCAGAAGAGGGGTTCCACGAGTGAGGCTGCACGGACGAAGACGCTTGATTCCCATCCTTGTCGCCGCGACGGCGGTGATCGCGCTGGCCGCGTGCAGTTCCGGCGGCGCGACGAAGAACGCCGGCGCCGCGGTCGGCGCACCGGTCTCCGGCGGGACCATGACGATCGGCATCCAGGACCCGCCCGCCGACCTCGACCCGCAGACGATCGGCAGCTTCTCCGAAGACTTCATCAAGAACAACATCTCGGACAAGCTGATCTACCAGAACCCGAAGACGATGGCACTCGAGCCCTGGCTCGCCACGTCCTGGACCAAGAACGACGCCTACACCGAGTTCGTGCTGAAGCTGCGGACGGACGTGACGTTCAGCGACGGCTCGGCGCTGACGCCCGAGGTGGTCAAGGCCAACCTCGACATGCTGGCGTTCGGCGACGACGCGCTCGGCGTGCCACCGCAGAAGGGCCTGCTCAACGGCTACGTCTCGACCGAGGTGACCGGCACCGACCAGATCACCGTGAAGTTCAGCGCCACCAACACCGGTTTCCTGCCGGCGCTGAGCGGCCGACCGTTCGGCATCGTCGGCGCGGCCATGCTCAAGCTGAGCCGCCAGGAGCGGGCCAAGCCGCAGAACGTGGTCGCCAGCGGCCCGTTCACCATCGGCGAGCACGTCTACCAGCAGAGCACGACCCTCAAGAAGCGGGCCGGCTACGCCTGGGCGCCGGAGAGCCGCGCGCACAAGGGTGAGGCCTACCTCGACGCGGTGAAGATCGTCGTCGTCCCCGAGTCGGGGGTGCGGATGGGCGCGCTGCAATCCGGCGAGACCGACGCCATCACCGACGTCAGCCCGACCGACGAGAAGGCCGTCGCCGCCGGCGGCGCCACGATCCTGTCCCGGCCGATCCCGGGACGCGCCTTCTCGCTCGACTTCAACCTGCACAAGGCTCCGAGCAACGACCTCGCCGTGCGGCAGGCCATCCAATACGGCTGGGACCGTGACGGGCTGCGCAAGGCCGTGCTGACCGACAGCTACAAGATCGCCAGCTCGATCGTGCCGGAGGTCTTCCCCGGCTACGCCGACCTGAGCAGCGAACTGAAATACGACCCGGCCAAGTCGAAGCAGATCCTCGACGCCGCCGGCTGGGTGCCCGGCCCCGACGGCATCCGCGCGAAGGGCGGCCAGAAGCTGTCCCTCGAGGTGCAGGGCAACCAGTCCCTGGTCATCTTCAAGCCGGCGCTCGAGTTCGTGCAGGCCAACCTGCGCGACGTCGGCATCGAGCTGAAGATCAAGATGGTGTCGGCCGCCGACTGGCTGGCCGGCGACGCCGACCCGGACCCGTGGTGGAACATCAACGCCTACGCGGGCACCGGCAACGACCCGTCCTGGCTGCGCAGCCTCTACTCACCGCTGGCACCGGCCAACCGCCTGAAGATCAACCAGGACACGCCGATCCGGCAGCAGGTCACCGACCTGATGGACACGCTGGTCGCGCCGCTCGGTGACGCGGACCGGATGGCAGCGGTCAAGAAGGTCCAGGAGGAGGTCATCAGCACCTACGCGCTCTCGGTGCCGATCTTCACCACCGCTCAGGTGGCGGCGGCGTCGCCGAAGGCGCAGGGACTGGCGTACGACAGCCTCTCCCGCCTGTCCCTTTACGACGCCTGGCTGGCGGCGTAGTCGGATGCGTCTGCTTGGCAGGGTTGGGCAGTACGTCCTCGTGGTGTGGCTGGCGTTCACGCTCAGCTTCTTCCTCCTGTACGTGCTGCCCTCCGACGCCGCCTCGCTCATGGTCGATCCCACCCAGGTCGGTGACAACACCGAGACCGTCGAGCGGTTGCGCGAGTTCTACGGCCTCGACCACAGCGTCTGGCACCAATACGCGGACAAGCTCGTCGGCATGCTGCACGGCGACTTCGGCGTCTCCTACCGGACCGGTCAGGACGCCTGGTCGATGATCTCGGCGGTGCTGCCGAACACGACGCTGCTCGCCGGTCTCGCGCTGGTCCTGGCCGTGCTGCTGGCGCTGGGCGTGGCACTGCTCAGCGTCCAGACCGCGTTCCCTCGGCTGGGCGGCCTCGCCTCGGCCATCCCCTCCGTCGCCGTCTCGGTGCCGGTGTTCCTGGTCGGCCTGCTCCTGATCCACCTGTTCGCCATGCGGCTCGGCTGGTTCCCGGTGATCGGCGGGGACGGGCCGAGCTCGCTGGTGCTGCCCGCGATCACGCTGGCCGTGCCGGTCGCCGCGCCGATCGCGCAGTTGCTGGTGCGCAACCTGAGCCGGGAACTGGCCGCGCCCTACGTGACGGTGCTGCGCGCCCAGGGTGCGTCGACGATGTGGATCCTGCGCCGCAACGCGCTCAAGAACGCCTGCCTGCCGGCGCTGACCATCGCCGGCCTGACGTTCGGCCAGTTGCTCGCCGGCACCGTGATCGTCGAGACGGTGTTCTCCCGCACGGGCCTCGGCCGGCTGACCGAGACCGCGGTGCGCAACCAGGACATCGCACTCATCCAGGCGATCGTCGTGCTCGGCGCGGTCGTCTTCTCGCTCGTCAACCTCGCCGTCGACGTCGTCTACCCGATCCTCGACCCCCGCGTGAAGGTCGGCCATGCCTGAACAGTTCACCGAAGCCGAGGTGGAGCTGGCACCCAGCGCGCCCACCAGGACGGCGACTCTGCGCCGGACCCTGCGCCGGCCCACGCTGGTGGCATCCTGGCTGGTGCTCGCCGTCGTAGCACTGTGGACGGTGATGCCGGGCGCCTTCACCACCGGCGACCCTCTGAAGATCGGCAGCGGCGACTCGTTCGCCGCGCCGAGCCTGAGCCATCCGTTCGGCACCGACCAGCTCGGCCGGGACCTGTTGACCCGCACCATCTTCGGCACCTCCGAGACGGTCAAGGCGACCCTGCTGGCGGTGCTCCTCGGCCTGATCGTCGGTTCGATCCTGGGCGTGCTGTCCGGCCTGGCCCGCGGCCTGGTCGACACCGTGATCGGGCGCCTGGTCGCCGTGCTGCTGGCGATCCCGGGCCTGCTGCTGGCGATGGCGGTGGTCGCTGCCCTCGGCTACGGCACGACCAACATCGCGATCGCGGTGGGTGTCGCCTCGATCGCGCCGTTCGCCCGGGTGATGCGCTCGGAGGTGATCCGGGTGGCCAGCATCGACTACGTCACCGCCGCCTACGGCAGTGGCGCGGGCTTCCTGCGTACCGCCTGGAACCACGTCCTGCCGAACGCGGCGCCCACGGTCCTCGCGCTGGCCGCGCTCGAATGCGGCAGCGCCCTGCTGGCCGTCGCGAGCCTGGGCTTCCTGGGTTTCGGCACGCCCCCGCCGCAACCCGAGTGGGGCCTGGCCGTCGCCGAGGGCCGCAACTACCTGAGCACCTATCCGTGGATCTCGCTGTTGCCCGGTCTGATCATCGTCATCGTCGTGGTCGCGACGAACCGGATCAGCAAGTCCCTGGGAAGGTAGACATGGACGGTCCCCTGCTGAGCGTGCGCGACCTGGGCGTGACCTACCAGGACCGGCACGGAAGGTCACAGCCCGCCCTGCGCGGTGTGTCGATAGACGTGCTGCCCGGCCAGACCGTGACGGTCGTGGGCGAGTCCGGTTCCGGCAAGAGCACGCTGCTCAACGCCGCGCTGGGCCTGCTGCCACCGGCCGCCCGGGTGACACAGGGGCAGGTGCTGCTCGGCGGCAACGACATCACCGGCTGGACCGACAAGCGGCTGGCGACCCTGCGCGGCACCTTCGTCGGCCTCATCCCGCAGGACCCGGGTTCGTCGCTCGACCCGGTCAAGAAGATCGGCCACCAGGTCTGCGACGCGGTGCGGATCCACCAGAAGGTGTCGGCGGCGGAGGCGTGGCGGATCGCGGAGGCGAAGCTGCGCCTGGCCGGCCTGCCCGAGCCCGACCGGCTGCGCAACCAGTATCCCCACGAGCTGTCCGGCGGCATGCGCCAGCGGGTGCTGATCGCGATCGCCCTGGCCAACGACCCCGCGATGCTGCTGGCCGACGAGCCCACCTCGGCCCTCGACGTCGGCGTGCAGCGCCAGATCCTCGACCACCTCGAGATGCTCAGCGACACCCTGGGCCTGGGCATCCTGCTGGTGACCCACGACATCGGGGTCGCCGCCGACCGCTCCGACCGGATCATGGTGCTGCGCGACGGCTCGACCGTCGAAGACGGCGACCCCGGCCGGGTGCTGGGCGATCCGCGCAGCGACTACACCCGCCAGCTCCTGGCGCACGCGCCGACCGCGGCCAGCACCCGGGTGCGCGGCGCGGACGGCGCCGCACCGGAGACCGACGAGTCGGTGATCGAGCTGGACGCGGTGGCCAAGCACTACCACGACGTGCACGCCGTCGACGGTGTCTCGCTGCGGGTCCGCCGCGGCCGCACGCACGCCATCGTCGGCGAGTCCGGGGCCGGCAAGTCGACCCTGGGCCGGCTGGTCGCGGGTCTGACGGCGCCCACCACCGGGACCGTGGTGGTCAACGGCCGGCCGGTGCCCGAGAGACCCCGGCGCGCATCGCAGCGCTGGTTCCACCGCCAGCTCCAATACGTCTTCCAGGACCCGAGCAACTCCCTCGATCCCCGCTACAGCGTCGAGAAATCCATCAACGAACCCCTCAAGAACCTCCGGGTACGCGACACCGCGCGCGAGCGTGCCGCCCGGGTCGCCGAGCTGCTGGACGCCGTCGGCCTGGACCCGTCGGTGGCCCGGCGGCGGCCGAGCGAGCTGTCCGGCGGGCAGCGCCAGCGGGTGGCGATCGCCCGCGCGCTGGCCGCCGAGCCCGAGATCCTGGTGCTCGACGAGGCGGTGTCCGCGCTGGACGTCAGCGTGCAGTACCAGATCATCCAGCTCCTCGCCGAGCTACAGGACCGGCTCGGCCTGACCTACCTGTTCATCACCCACGACCTGGGCGTGGTCCGCATGATCGGCGACGACGTCACGGTGATGCGGCACGGCCGGATCGTCGAGACCGGCCCGGTCGACACGGTGTTCTCGGCGCCGCGCGAGCAATACACGGTCGAGCTCCAGGAGGCGATCCCCGGCCGGTCGCTGCGCGAAGCGAGGGAGGTTGCCTGACATGTCCATCACCCTGACCGGGATCTCCAAGACGTTCCCGGGCCAGCGGGCCCTCGACAACGTCTCGTTCACCATCGAGCCGGGCACCATCCACTGCATCCTCGGCCAGAACGGCTGCGGCAAGTCGACGCTGATCAAGGCGCTCTCCGGCTACCACACGATCGATCCGGGCGGCGCGATCACCGTCGGCGGCACCGCGTTCGCCGGCGGCAGCCCGCAGGAGAGCGCCCGGCTCGGCATGCGGTTCGTGCACCAGCAGGCCGGCGTGATCCCCGAGCTGACCGCGCTGGAGAACCTGGCGCTCGGCATCGGCTACCGCACCCGGCGCCGGGCCATCGACTGGGCCGCCGAACGCCGCCGGGTGCACGGGCTGCTGGCCCGGATCGGCCGGGCCGACCTCGACCTCGACCGTCCGATGTCGATGGCCCGCGCGGTCGACCGGGCCGCCGTCGCGATCGCCCGGGCGGTCGACCCGACCGGCTCCGAGCTCACCTTCCTCTTCCTCGACGAGCCGACCGCCGCGCTGCCGGTCGCCGAGGTCGACCACCTGATGGAGCTGTTGCGCACGCTGCGCGACCAGGGCGTCGGCGTGGTCTACGTGACGCACCGGCTCGACGAGGTCTTCCGGATCGGCGACACGGTCACCGTCCTGCGCGACGGGCGGCACGTCACCACCGGCCCGGTCGCCGACCTGGACCACACCCGGCTGGTCGAGCTGATCACCGGCGAACGCGGCGCCGTGGCGCTCGAACGCCACCTCGGCTCGGGCCGCCCGCAGACCAGCGGCGCCGCGCCGATAGCCACCAGCCTGGCCGTCCAGGGCCTGCACACCGACCTGCTGCGCGACGTGCACCTCTCGGTCGAGCCGGGCGAGGTCGTCGGCGTCGCCGGCCTCGACGGCTCGGGCCGCGAGGAGCTCTGCTACGCCCTGGTCGGCACCGTTCCAGCGACCTACGACGAGATCGCGGTCGGCGGCGCGGCGCTGACCGGGCGGTTGACGCCGGCCTCGGCACAGCAGCGCGGCCTGGTGCTCGCGCCCGGCAACCGGCAGAAGGGCAGCGCGGTCCGCGAGTTCACCCTCCGCGAGAACCTGACGCTGCCGTTCCTCGGCTCGTTCCGGCGGTTCCTGCGGATCAGCGGCCGGGCCGAGACGGCCGCCGCCAACCAGTGGATCCGCCGGCTGAGCATCCGGACCAGCCGCGACCACGACCCCAGCGCGGCGCTCTTCGCTCAGCTCAGCGGCGGCAACCAGCAGAAGGTGGTGCTGGCCAAGTGGCTGGCGACCGGGCCCCGGGCGCTGCTGCTGGACGAGCCGACCTCCGGCGTCGACGTCGGCGCGCGGGAGGCGATCTACCAGGTGATCCGGGCCCAGGCCGAGCGGGGCATGGGCGTCCTGCTGGCCTCGTCGGACAGCCAGGACTTCCTCCGCGTCTGCGACCGGGTCCTGGTCATCCGCGACGGGCGGATCGCCACCGAGTTGCGCGGCGACGACGTGACCGAAGCGGCGTTGCTGGGTGCCCTGATGGCGTCGACGGAGGTATCAGGTGTCTGACGTGTCCACAAAGGTGCCGGCCGTCGAGTTCGACGGTCGCCTCACCAAGGAGCAGCGGCGCGGCCGGCTCAAGCAACTGCTGTCACCCAAGGAGTTCGGCGGCGTCTACGTCTGGCTCCTCATCATCGTCGTGTTCGCGATCGCCCAGCCCCACACGTTCCCCACCGGCGCGAGCGTGCGCACCATCGCCAACACGTACGCCATCAGCGGGATCATCGCCCTTGCCGTGACCATCGCGATGCTGTGCGGCCTGTTCGACATCTCGGTCGGCTACACGATGGGCCTCGCCGCCTGCCTGTCGGCCTGGGTGATGGCACACACCAGCCTGCCGTGGTGGATCGCGGTGCTGGCCGGCATCGGTGCGGGCGTCGTGGTGGGCCTGGTGAACGCGATCGCGATCGTCGGCTTCAACCTCGATCCGATCATCGCCACCCTCGCGACCGGCTCGATCATCGCGGCGCTGACCACGGCCATCTCCGGCAACCTCTACATCGTCGACAACGTCGGCGGTTCGTTCAGCGAGAACGTCGCGCGTAAGTCCGTCTTCGGTTTCCAGGAACCGTTCCTGGTGATGCTGGTCCTGATGCTGGTCTTCGGCTTCGTGCTGGAATGGACCAAGACCGGGCGCTTCATGTACGCGATCGGCTTCGACCGGGACACCGCCCGGCTCGCCGGTGTCCGCGTCCAGGCGATCCAGACCCTCACCCTGGTGTGCACCGGCGGCCTCGCGGCCGTCGCCGGCGTGATGCTGACCGCCCGGATCGGTGCCTACTCCCCCGGCGCCGGCCCGCCCTACCTGCTGCCCGCCTTCGCGGGTGCGTTCCTGGGCGCCACCATGTTTCGCTCCGGCCGGTTCAACGTGTGGGGAACCATCGTCGCCACGCTGCTGCTGGGCACCGGCCAGTTCGGCATCCTGCTGCTCGGCGGCCCGATCTGGTCGTCCGACGTGTTCAACGGCGTCGCGCTGCTGTTCGCGATGGCCGTCGCGAGCTTCTCACCCAGTGCACCGGCCCGGGTCCGTGCCCTTTCCCGGCTCTTCGGGCGCCGTCGCCCGTCGCCTCCCGTTCCCAGCGAGAGATTGGACCCACAATGAGCACCCGTATCCGGCGTCGTGGCGCGGCAGCGGCGCTCGCCGTCTGCGTCGCCATCGGCCTGGCCGCTTGCGGCTCCTCGGACGAGACCGCCAACGCCAGCCAGGGCACCAGCGACGAGATCAAGGCCCAGGCCCAACAGCTCGTGAGCACCTACACCAAGCAGCCGACCAGCATCGGCGTCACCGAGCCGATCAAGGGGACGATCCCCACCGGCAAGCGGATCGCCTACATGAACACCGGCCTGTCCTCCGCGGTCGAGATCGAGGCGATCCTCAAGGAGGCCCTCGATGCGGTCGGCTGGCAGTTGGTCTCCGTCAACGTCGGGCTCACCCCGGAGAAGCTCAAGGCCGGGTGGGAGCAGGCGGTGCGGCTCAAGCCCGACGGGGTGATCGGCGTCGGGTTCGGCCCCGAATACTTCAGCCAGGAACTCGACCAGCTCAAGGCGATGAAGATCCCCGTGGTGGAGGTGTCGCTGGCCAAGAACGACCCCCGGCTCACCGCGCTGTTCCAGGGCGTCGAGCAGGTGACCCGGGCCGGTGAGATCCAGGCCGCCTGGACGCTCGCGCAGCACGGCAGCGACGCCAAGACGGTCGCGGTCGACGTGCCCGACCTCGAGTCGGTGCACGCCTGGTTCACCGGATTCTCCAACGAATACAAACGACTGTGCCCCAACTGCAAGCTCGACAAGATCCAGTTCGCCGCGACCGACATGGGTACGCCCAAGACCGCGTCGCAGCTCGCCGGCTACGTCCAGGCGCACCCCGACACCAACACGATCATGATGGCCGTGGCATCGCTGGCACTCGGTCTTCCCGATGCGCTCGCGCCGCTGGGCTACAAGGGCTCGATCGGGGTGCTCAACGCCGACGAGGCGATCCGCGACTACATGCGCAAGGGCCAGGTCACCGTCTCCAACAGCACCGACTGGGCGACCACGGTGTGGCTGACGGTCGACACGCTGGCCCGGTCGTTCCTGGGCGAGAGCGTCGAGCCCGATCTCAAGGCACCGCTCAACTACTACCTCTACACGGGCGAGAACATCCCGGCCGGCAAGGGCTACGCCACGGCGTACGTCGCCGACTACCAGGCCCAGTTCAAGAAGCTCTGGGGCAAGAGCTGAACCGCCCTGTCGCACTGGTGACCGGGGCGGCCGCGGGGATCGGCCGGGCAACGGCCGTCGCGCTGGCCGCCTCGGGTCATCGCGTCTTCGCGACCGACCGCGACGAGGGGGGCCTGCGCAGCCTGGGCGCCGATGCCTACGCGGTCGGGGACCTCGCCGACCCGGCGGTCCCGGGCCGGCTGGTGGCCGAGTGCGCGCGGACGCTGGGCCGGATCGACGTGGTCGCCCTGGTCGCGGGCATCGGCCAGAGCGGCCCGGCGACGACGATCGACGTGGACCTGTGGGACCAGGTGCAGGCGATCAACCTGCGCGCGCCGTTCCTGCTCGCGCGCGACGCGTTCCCGCACCTCGAGGCGACCGGCGGGTGCATCGTCGCGGTCGCCTCGCTGGCCGGGACGCGGGGCTGGCCCTACGCGGCGGCGTACTCGGCCGCGAAGGGCGGTCTTTATCAACCTGATGCGCACGCTGGCGCTGGAATACGGGGTGCACGGGGTCCGGGTCAACGTCGTCGCTCCCGGCTCCGTGGCGACCGATCTGGCCCGCGGGATGCGCACGGTCGAGTTCACGAAGCACGAGGCGCTGGAGCGGCGCCCCGGCGGCGTCGACGGCCGGGTCGGCACGGCCGAGGAGATCGCGGCGACGATCGCGTTCCTGGCGTCGCCGGCGGCTTCCTACGTCAACGGCGCGGTGCTGTCCGTCGACGGCGGCGCCAGCGCCTGACCGAGCCGCGAGGTCACCTCGGCGAGCGCCTCGTCGGCGACCGGGAGCAGCCCGGGCGGCAGGCTGAGGAAACCGTGGAACCCGCTGGGGTAGGTGCGCACCCACGCGTTGCCCAGTCGTTCCGCGTAGGCGGTGGCCTCGTCGCACAGCGGGTCGCACTCGGCGGCCGCGATGATCGCCGGCGGCAGCCCGTCGAGGCGGTCGGCGCGGGCCGGTGCGGCGAGCGGGTCGGAGCGGTCCGCTTGATCGGGCACGTACTGGTCCCAGTACCAGGCCATCGAGGTGGCCTCCAGCCCGAAGCCGTGTCCGAAGCGTCGGTAGCTGTCGGTGTCCATCCGACCGTCCAGCACCGGGTAGAGCAGCAACTGGGCGGCCAGCGCCGGGCCGCCGGTGTCCCGGGCGCGAATGGCGGCGGCCGCGGCCAGGTTGCCGCCGGCGCTGTCGCCGGCCACCGCGAGCCGGGCCGGGTCGATGCCGAGGTCGGCGGCGTGCTCGGCGACCCAGCACAGCACGGCGTAGACGTCGTCGATCGCAGCCGGGAACCTCGCCTCGGGCGCGCGCCGGTAGTCGACCGACACCACCACGGTCCGCGCCCGGTTGGCGATCGAGCGGCAGAGCGGGTCGTGCGAGTCGAGGTCGCAGAGCACCCAGCCGCCGCCGTGGGCGAAAACGGTGCCGGACAGGACGGTGCCGGTCGCCGGGCGGTAGATCCGCACCGGCACGTCGCCCACGAGCAGGTCTTCGACCTTCGCGATCGGCTCGAGTTCGCGCACCTGGGCGGCTCGCCGGTCGTCGGACGCCTTGCGGGCCGCCGCCGGACCGATCTGCTCGGGTGGTGGTGCCGCCGACCGGATCGCGTCGACGATGGCGCGGGCTTCGGGGGTGAGCATCCTCGTCCGTCCTTTGTGGTTAGAGACGCCAGCCGCCGTCGACGTGCCAGACCTGGCCGGTGATGGCGGCACCGGCGTCGGAGGCGAGCAACACGGCGACGGCGCCGAGTTCTTCGGCGTCGAGCACCCGGCGCTGGGCGATGTCCGCGGTGACGCGGTCGCGCGCCTCCGCACCGGAGATGCCGGACCGGGCGCCGATGACGTCCCAGTCGATGGCCGAGGTCTGGGTCCAGCCTGGGCACAGGCAGTTGACGGTGATGCCGTGGGTGCCGGTCGCCAGCGCCAGCGACCGGGTCAGCCCGACCAGGCCGTGCTTGGCTGCGGTGTAGGCCATCGACGCCCCGGCGCGGTCGGCGACCCCGGACCCAATGTTGATCACGCGACCGTAGCCCCGCTCCCGCATCGCCGGCAACGCCGCGTTGGTGGTCCACCAGGCCGACGACAGGTTGAGCGTCAGCAGCCGGTCGAAGAGGTCGTCGTGCTCGTGCCACGGGTCGGCGTCGACGCCGTCACCCGGGCGGCCACCGACGTTGTTGACCAGGATGTCGAGCCGGCCGAACGCCGCGAGGGCGGCGCGCACCGGTGCCCGCGCCTGGTCGCGGTCGAGCGCGTCGGCGACCACGGCCCGCGCGTCGCCGCCGATCGCCGCGGTTACCTCCGCGAGGTCGGTCGCGGTGCGCGACGACACGACGACCGACGCGCCCTCGCCGGCCAGCGCCTCGGCAAGGGCCCGGCCGATGCCGCGCCCGGCACCGGTGACGACCGCGACCCGTCCGGCCAGCTTCATCGCAGCGCGGCGCGGAACAGGTCGCGGGCGGCCTCGCTCCCGTCGAGTGGGCGGTTGGTGCGGTTGGCGACCTTCCAGCCCGCCGGGGTCCGGGTCCACTCCCAGCGGTTGGCGGTGATGCGCCAGACCCGGTAGCTGTCGGTCGCCTCGTCGCGGCGCAACAGTTGCGCGTAGCAGACCGCGACCGCCGTGTCGCCGTCGACGGTGATTCGCGGGGCGCTGACCACGTGCGCGCAGCCGCTGCGCACGAAGCCCTGGTGCGGTTCGGTGGCCACCATCTCCCGCACCGCGTCGCTGCCGTGGAAGACACCGGTCGTGCCCGGAGCCATCCCCGCCCAGGTGCCCGCGTCGTAGTCGCCGTCGTCGGCCCACAGCGCGGCGGCGAGGTCGGCCGAGAGGCTGTCGACCGAAGGCCCGTAGGAGGCCATCAGGCGGGCGATCGCGATCTCGTCCTCCAGCGCGGCCACCCGTTTCTCGAGCGTCGCCAGCCGGTTCTCGTCCACGCGTACCTCCCGATTGGTTGACATTATCTTTATCATTGAAATGATGGGAGTCACAAGGGCGAAGGCGGGACGCGGATGGACCTGGGCTACCTGACTGACCGGCACGAGATCGAGCAGGCCTACTACCTCTACTGCGAAGCCATCGACACCAAGCGGTTCGACCTGCTGGTCGGTGTCTTCACCGAGGACACCGTCGGCGACTATCGCGCGGTGCCGGGCAAGAAGCTCATCGAGAACCGGGCCGACCTGCTGGCCAACATGCGCAACAACCTGGGACCGGGCTCGTTCTGCGGCCGCACCCACCACAACGTCACCAACATCCGCCTCTCGGTCGACGGCGACCGCGCCGAGAGCCGGGCGCACTACTACGCCGTCCACGAAGGCGCCCTCGACTACGCGGGCCAGCTCTACGTGATGTGGGGCGAATACCACGACCAGTGGGTACGCACAGCCGACGGCTGGCGGATCCGGGTCCGCGGCTACGACCCGTTCATCACCCGCGGGCCTCGCGAGATCACCACCCGCCGCTCGGCAGAAGGAGTTCCCACCGCATGACCGTGGATGACTACGACGTCGTCGTGATCGGCGCCGGCTTCGCCGGGATGTACGCCGCCTACAAGGCCCGCCAGGACGGCCTGACGGTGCACGGCTTCGAGGCGGGCAACGACGTCGGCGGCACCTGGTACTGGAACCGCTACCCGGGCGCGCGCTGCGACGTCGAGAGCGTCGACTACTCGTTCTCCTTCGACGACGCGCTCCAGCAGGAGTGGACCTGGAGCGAGCGGTTCGCGACCCAGCCGGAGATCCTCTCCTACCTGCGGCACGCGGCCGGCCGGTTCGGGCTCTACGAGCTCTTCAGCTTCGACTCGCGGGTGACCGCGGCCCGCTACGCCGATGGTGCCTGGACCGTGACCACCGCCGGCGGGCGGTCGGTGCGGGGTCGGTTCGTCGTCCTGGCCACCGGAAGCCTGTCGGTGCCCAACCGGCCCGCCATCCCCGGCGCCGACGAGTTCGCCGGCGAGGTCTACTTCACCGCGGAGTGGCCACACGAGCCCGTGTCCCTCGACGGCAAGCGGGTCGGTGTGATCGGCACCGGTTCCTCCGGCATCCAGACCGTGCCCGAGGTGGCCAAGCGGGCCGCCGCGCTGACCGTCTTCCAGCGCACCGCCAACTACAGCATCCCCGCGGTCAGCGAGCCGCTCCCGCCGGAGGAGTTCGCTGAGGTCAAGGCCCACTACGCCGAGCGCCGGGTGCGCACCCGGCGCGGGCTCTACGGTTCGCCGGCCCGCGACCCACACCCGCTCCACCCGCTGGCGATCTCGCCCGAGGAGCGCAACCAGGTGCTGGAGCAGCGCTGGACCTACGGCGGTGTCTTCTTCGCGCGGTCGTTCCCCGACCAGATGGTCGACGCCGACACCAACCGGGTCGCCAGCGAGTTCGTGCACGGGAAGATCCGGCAGATCGTCCGTGACCCGCGGACGGCCGACGACCTGATCCCCGACGACCACCCCATCGGCGCCAAGCGGATCTGCACCGACTCGGGCTACTACGCGGTCTTCAACCAGGAGCACGTGCGGCTGGTCAACCTCCGCCGCGACCCGATCGAACGGATCGAGCCAACCGGCATCCGCACCGCCACCGGCCTGACCGAGCTCGACGTGCTCATCTATGCCACCGGCTTCGACGCGTTCACCGGCGCCGTGACCCGGATGGACATCCGTGGCCTCGACGGCGCCGCGCTCGCCGACACCTGGGCCGACGGGCCGATCACCTTCCTCGGCCTGGTGGTGCCGGGCTTCCCGAACCTGTTCCTGCTCAACGGGCCCGGCAGCAGCGGCCCACTGTCCAATATGGTGCTCTGCGCCGAGCAGCAGATCGACTGGGTCTACCAGGTCGTCGCGGCGACCCGCGAGCGTGCGGCCACCGCGGTCGACGTCACGGTCAACGACGCGGAGAAGTGGACCGACCTCGTCGACGAGACCGCGCAGGCGACGCTGTTCACCCGTGCCAAGTCGTGGTACACGGGCTCGAACATCGAGGGCAAGAAGGAGCGATTCATGCCCTATGCCGGCGGGATGGGCGCCTACGTCGACCACTTGACGGCGGAGGCGGACGCCGGGTTCCCGACGCTGGTCTTCGAATCGCCGAGCAGGCAGAACGTGTGACGGAAGCCGGGCCGGACGATCCGCTGGGGTGCCTCGCCGTCGAACCACCGGTCGACGTGCCCCCAGTGGTAGGGGTGCCGCATGTAGGCGTGTTCGAGGGCCCGCAGGTCCGGGAAGACCTGTTCCCACACGTGGGTCCAGGCCGTCGGCCCCTGCGACGCGACGACCCGGCTCAACCGCCACTCGCGCATGACCGGGATGTGCTTGCCCATCGCGAAGAGTTCGGCCTCGAACGCCGCGGTGGTGGCCGGGTCGGCCTCGACCCGCAGCAGCAGGCTCCGGTGCACGGGTGCGTTGCCGGCGAGGTCGCGGGTGCCGGTCGGGCCGTCGCGGTAGGTCGCCGAGGTGAAGCCGGCCACCGGCAGCCGGTCCGGGATGGCGGCGTCCTGGTCGTCGCCGGTGACCCGCCAGACCACGTCGCCGCCGCGGACCACCCCGGGCAGCGTGGGTCGGGCCCAGCCGCCCTGTTGTTCCAACGCGCGGGCCACCGCAGCGGCGTCGGCACCCGGCGCCAACGCGACCAGTGTTGTGCGGCGGACGGCCATCAGCGCACGTCTTCGAGCGCGGCCAGGTCGTCAGCGGCCGCGTAATGCCGGCGGCTGCGCGACTCCAGGCACGGGGCGAGCCGGTCCCAGAACCCGATGACGGCGTCGTCCCGGCCGCCGGCGCGGGCCCGCCACCAGCCATCCAGGCCGTCGACCTCCCAGGTCACCTGGATCGTGTTGCTGCCGTCGGCGAGCAGCGTCGGCGGGCTCACCAAGGTCTGCCGCAGCCGCATCCCGCGGGCCCGGGCGCCCGGCACGTATTCGGCCGCGTAGCGATCCAGCACCTCGCGGGCTTGCCCCGGCCTGGGCATGAGTTCGTCGACGACGAAGACCGGCGGACCCGCCACCGGTGGCGCGCCGCGCTCGACGATGACGCTGCGCCCGTCGAGCGACCGGGTGCTGCGGCCGACCGCGGCCAGATGCCCCTGCGCGGTCACCACCTTGCCGGTCACTGCCCTCGGATCGGCGGAGACCAGGTCGACCACCGCTTCCGCCAGGTGCTCCACGGGTTCGACGTTGTCCGTCCGGATGCCCAGCGCTTCCAGCCCCGGCGTGCGGACGGCGCTGACTGGCGCGACCACGTTCACCGAGATGCCGTCACGGGCCAACTCGGCCGCGAGGCTCACGCTGGTCCGCACGACGGCGGCCTTCAGCCCGGCGTAGAGCGCGGCTCCCCCATCGGTGGTGTAGCCGCTCCACGGCGGCCCGGCGGGTATCGCGGCACTGTTCGAGCCGATGTTGACCACCCAGCCGGCGCCGTTGGCCCGCAACGCGGGCAACGCGAGGCGGGTCAGTTCGTAGGGCGCGACGACGTATTGCTGTACCTGAGCGAGCACGTCCTCGGCGGTGAACCCGCTCATCGGTGCGAACACGGCCCGGCCCGCGGCGTTGACGAGGATGTCGATCCGGCCGCAGGCCTCGAGCACGGTGTCGACGACCCGGGCCCGCTCGGCCGGGTCGGTGAGGTCGGCCGCGACCGGCACGGCCCGCCACCCGTGCGCGGCGATCCGGGCCGCGGTGTCGGCCAGCGTCCCGGCCAGGCCGTCGGTGCTCGACGACAGGCTGCGCGCCACGATCGCGACCGTCGCACCCTCGGCGGCGAGCCGCTCCGCGATGGCGGCACCGATGCCGCGGCTGGCGCCGCTGACGACGGCGACCCGGCCGGCCAACCTCATGCCAGCGCCCGGTATTCGCCCCGGAAGAAGACGAGCGGTTCGCCGCCGATCGCCTCCAGCGCGGTCACCGCGCCGACGACGATCTCGTGGTCGCCACCGTCGTAGACCGCGCTGATCCGGCAGTCGACCCACGCGACCGCCTCGGCGAGCAGCGGCGAGCCGAGCGGGCTGGGCGACCAGTCGACGCCATCGAACTTGTCGCCGCCACTGCGCGCGAACGTCCGGGAAAGCTCCTCGTGCCCGATGCCCAGGATGTTGACGGCGAACCGGCCGGCGGCGCGAATCCGCGGCCACGTGGTCGACGACCGCCCGACGCAGAAGCACACCAAGGGTGGGTCCAGCGACAGCGCGTGGAACGACTGGCAGGCGAACCCCGCCGGCCCGGCACCGTCGACGCCGGTCACCACGGTCACGCCGGACGGGAAGTGGCCCAGCACCTCGCGCATCCGGAGGGCCTCGATCTCGGTGGCCCTGATCCCGCTCACCGCACCACCTGCCGTTCATTGACGTCTTATCTTCTAGAAGATAGTAAGTGTTAGCATCTCAGAACACCACGAGCAATCGTTAGGACCGCTCATGCCCGTCTCCACAGAGTTGGTCGACAGCCACATCGCCGTCGTGACCGTCGACTTCCCACCGGTCAACGCCGTGCCGGTGGCCGGTTGGTTCGCCATCGCCGACGCGGTGCGCACGGCACCGACCGACCTCGGCGCCCGGGTCGTGGTGCTGCGCGCGGAGGGCCGAGGTTTCAACGCCGGCGTCGACATCAAGGAGATGCAGCGCTCGGTGGGCTTCACCGCGCTGTTGGAGGCCAACCGCGGCTGCCACGCGGCGTTCAAGGCCATCTACGAGTGCGCCACTCCGGTCATCGCGGCCGTCAACGGCTTCTGCCTCGGCGGTGGCGTCGGCCTGGTCGGCAACTGCGACTCGGTCGTCGCGAGCGATGACGCCTACTTCGGCGTGCCCGAGGTCGACCGCGGCGCGCTCGGCGCCGCCACGCACCTGTCCCGGCTGGTGCCGCAGCACCTGATGCGGACGATGTACTACACGAGCCGGACCATCACCGCCCAGCGGCTGTTCGACTTCGGCTCGGTGGTGGAGGTCGTGCCGCGCGAGGAGCTCGACGCGGCCGCCCTGGCGCTGGCGCGCGAGATCGCCGCCAAGGACCCCCGGGTGATCCGGGCCGCCAAGGAAGCGCTCAACGGCATCGACCCGGTCGACGTCAACACCAGCTACCGGTTCGAGCAGGGCTTCACCTTCGAGCTCAACCTGGCCGGCGTCGCCGACGAGCACCGCGACGAGTTCGTGCGCACGGGCGAGAACCTGACCGCGTGAGACCGGCCTTCCGCACGGCGCTGACCGAGCTCACCGGTGTCACCCATCCCATCGTGCAGACCGGAATGGGCTGGGTCGCCGGCCCACGCCTGGTGTCGGCCACCGCCAACGCCGGCGCGCTCGGCATCCTGGCCTCGGCGACGATGACCCTCGCGGAACTCGAGCGCGCGATCGTCGAGGTGCGCGAGCGCACCACCCAGCCGTTCGGCGTCAACCTGCGGGCCGACGCCGGCGACGCCGACAAGCGCGTTCAACTGCTCATCGAGTACGGCGTGAAGGTCGCATCCTTCGCCCTGGCACCGCGACCGGAGCAGATCGCCCGCCTGAAGGAACACGGCGTCGTGGTGATGCCCTCGGTCGGCGCCGCACGGCACGCGCAGAAGGTGGCCGCCTGGGGTGCCGACCTGGTGATGGTGCAGGGCGGCGAGGGCGGCGGCCACACCGGCCAGGTGCCGACCACGCTCCTGCTGCCCTCGGTGCTCGACGCCGTCGACATCCCGGTCGTCGCGGCCGGCGGCTTCTACGACGGCCGCGGGCTGGCCGCCGCGCTCTCCTACGGCGCGGCCGGCATCGGCATGGGCACCCGGTTCCTGTTGACCAGCGACAGCGCCGTGCCGGAGCGGATCCGGCGGGAGTATCTGGGCTTCGGGCTCGACGGCACCGTGGTCACCAGCAAGGCCGACGGCATGCCGCACCGGCTGCTGCGTACCCGGTTCGTCAACGGTCTCGACCGCGAGAACCGGTTGACCGGCCTGTTCCGGACGGCCCGGCGGACCGCGCAGTTCAAGCGGATGGCCCAACTCAGCTGGCCCGCGCTGCTCCGCGACGGGCTCGCGATGAGAAAGGCCGGCGACCGCTCGTGGGCCCAACTCGTGCTCGCCGCCAACACGCCGATGCTGCTGCGCGCCGGCCTGGTCGAGGGCGACACCGACGCCGGCATGCTCGCGTCCGGCCAGGTGGTCGGTCTGATCGACGACCTGCCGAGCTGCGCGGAGCTGGTCGACCGGATCGTCTCCGACGCCGTTTCCCAGCTATCGCGGGCACAGGCGACGATCTCGCCAACCAAGCACTTGTTTGGTAGCGTCAGCCCGTCGGACCCGGAGGACGAATGACAACCGAACCCGTCGTCACCTACGAGGCGCGCGGCCCGGTCGCGCTGGTGATGCTCAACCGGCCGCGCTACAGCAACGCGCAGAACTCGAAGGTCACCTACGCCCTCGACGCGGCGTTCAGCCGGGCCGTCAACGACGACGACATCAAAGTCATCGTGTTGGGCGGCAACGGCAAGCACTTCTGCGCCGGCCACGACATCGGCACACCCGAGCGCGACGCCGACGAGTCGTTCGAGCGCAAGGCCGTCATCTGGTATGACCACGTCGGCAAGGCCGGCGTCGACAGCCGGTTCGCCCGCGAGTCCGAGGTCTACCTCGGCATGTGCCGGCGCTGGCGCGACATCCCCAAGCCGATGATCGCGATGGTGCAGGGCGCCTGCATCGCCGGCGGCCTGATGCTCGCCTGGTGCTGCGACTTCATCATCGCGTCCGACGACGCCTACTTCGCCGACCCCGTCGTGCGGATGGGCATCCCGGGCGTCGAATACTTCGCGCACCCGTGGGTGCTCAACCCGCGCGCCGCCAAGGAGTTCCTCTTCACCGGCGACCGGTTCAGCGCACAGCGGGCCAAGGACCTCGGCATGGTCAACCACGTCGTGCCCCGCGCCGACCTCGAGCCCGAGGTGCTGCGGATGGCCACGAAGATCGCGGAGATGCCCCGGCTCGGGCTGGCGCTCACCAAGAAGGCGGTCAACCAGGCCGAAGACCTGATGGGCATGCGGTCCGGGATGGACTCGGTGTTCGGGCTGCACCACGCGGCGCACGCGCACAACGCGGAGGTCAGCACCGACTCGCTCGGCGGGCTCGACGCCCGCGGCATGGCCGCCGCCAACAAGCGCCAGGCGGGTGACGCATGACCCCCGAGTTCACCGAGCGCGAGCAGGCGTTCCGCGCCGAGGCCCGCGACTGGCTGCGGGCCAACAGCCCCGGCCGGCTTCCGTCGATGGACACCCCGGCGGGCGCCGTGGCGCATCGCGAGTGGGAGCGCACGCTGGCCGCCGGCCGGTGGTCGGTCGTGGCCTGGCCGGCGGAATTCGGCGGGCGCGACGCCACGCTCACCGAGTGGGTGCTCTTCGAAGAGGAGTACTACACCTGCGGCGCACCCACCCGGATCGCCCAGAACGGCATCTCATTGCTCGCACCGGTCATCTTCGAGCACGGCTCGGCCGAGCAACGGCAGCGCTACCTGCCGTCGATGGCCGACGGCACCGACGTCTGGGCCCAGGCCTGGTCGGAACCCGAGGCGGGCAGCGACCTCGCCGCGATCCGCAGCCGCGCCGACCGCGACGACGACCGCGGCGGCTGGGTTCTCAACGGGCAGAAGACCTGGAGCTCGCGGGCGGCGGTCGCCGACCACGGGTTCGGCCTGTTCCGCACCGACCCGGCCGCCGAACGGCACCGCGGCCTGACCTACTTCCTGTTCCCGCTGGCCACGCCGGGCATCACGGTCCGGCCGATCGCCCAGCTCGACGGCGACCCGGGCTTCGCCGAGATCTTCTTCGACGACGTGTTCGTGCCCGACGCCGGTGTCGTGGGCGACCCGGGCGCGGGTTGGAAGATCGCGATGTCGACGGCCGGCAACGAGCGCGGCCTGTCGCTGCGGTCGCCGGGCCGGTTCTGCGCCGCCGCCGACCGGCTGCTCGCGTTGTGGCGCGAGCGCGGCGCATCGTCGCCGCACCTGCGTGACCGGGTCGTCGACGCGTGGATCCAGGCGCAGGCCTATCGGCTCTACACCTGGGAGACGGTGGCCAAGGTCGAGCAGGGCTGGTCGGTCGGCGCGCACGGCAGCGTCAACAAGCTGTTCTGGTCGCAGCTCGACGTCGACCTGCACGAGACGGCGCTCGAGTTGCTCGGCGTCGACCAGGAGTTGCGCGGCGGCTGGGTCGACGACTATCTGTTCGCGCTCGCCGGGCCCATCTACGCCGGCACCAACCAGATCCAGCGCAACATCGTCGCCGAGCGGATCCTGGGGTTGCCCCGATGAACTTCGCCTGGACCAAGGAACAGCACGCGTTCGCCGAGACGCTCGATGCCCTGCTGTCGTCGGCCCGCCCGGTCGCCGCCGCCCGCTCGTGGGCGCTGGGCGAGCGCGATCCCGGCCTGGCGTTGTGGCGGGCGCTGGCCGACGTGGGCGTGCCGGCGCTGTGCGTGCCGGAGCGCCTCGGCGGTCTCGACGCCGGCCCGGTCGAGGCGGCGATCGCGTTCGAGAAGCTCGGTTACCACGGCGCGCCCGGGCCGTGGATCGAGTCCGTGGCTGTTGCGCCCGCACTGCTCGCCGGCACGTCCGAGGAGACGGTGCTGACCGAGGTCGCGGCCGGCGAGACGCTGGTCTCGTTCGCCGCGCCTCCCCTGACACCGCGCGCCGTCGACGCGGCCGGCGCGCGGGTGTTCTTCCTCGCCGAGGGCGGTGCCCTGCACCAGGGTGTCACCGGCCCGCTCGCGGCATCGGTCGACCCGGGTCGACGGCTGTTCGAGGTCACCCCCGGTGACCACATCGCCGACCTCGCCGACTCCCGGGTGGCCGGCGCGTTCGACGGCGCGGCGCTGGCGTGCGCGGCCGTCCTGCTCGGCGCCGGGGAGCGGCTGCTGGCCACCTCCGTCGACTACGTGGGTGAGCGCCGCCAGTTCGGCCGCCCGGTCGGGCAGTTCCAGGCGGTCAAGCATCTGTTGGCCGATGTGCGGGTCGCGCTCGACTTCGCCCGGCCGTTGGTGCTCGGTGCGGCGCACGAGCTGGCCGCCGGGTCGCCCGACGCCGGCCGCGACGTCTCCGCCGCGAAGGTCGCCTGCGCCGACGCCGCCCACCTCGCGGCGCGGACGGCGTTGCAGGTGCACGGCGCCATCGCGTACACGGTCGAGTGTGATGTCAGCCTCTGGCTGTTGAAGGTGCGAGCGCTGATGGCCGCCTGGGGCACGGCGGGCTTCCACCGCGACCGGCTCATCCGGGCCCTGATCTAAGGAGAGGTGTTGGCAGACAAGACGATGACGCTGTCCGATGTGGTGGGACACGTCGAGTCGGGCATGACGATCGGCATCGGTGGCTGGGGTTCGCGGCGCAAGCCGATGGCGATCGTGCGTGAGTTGCTGCGCAGCGACGTCAAGGACCTCACGGTGGTCACCTTCGGCGGGCCCGACGTCGGGCTGCTCTGCCGGGCCGGCAAGGTGCGCAAGCTCGTCTACGGCTTCGTCTCGCTCGACAGCATCGCGCTCGACCCGCACTTCCGGGCCGCCCGCGAGTCGGGTGCGATCGAGACCGCGGAATATGACGAGGGCATGTTCGTCACCGCGCTGCGGGCCGGCGCCAACCGTTTCTCGTTCCTGCCCAGCCGGGCCGGCCTCGCGAGCGACGTGCTGACGATGAACCCCGACCTCAAGACGGTGCGCTCGCCCTATGACGACGAGGAGTATGTCGCCGTCCCGGGGCTGCGGCCGGACATCTCCTTCATCCACCTCAACCGGGGCGACGCGCAGGGCAACGGGCAATATCTGGGCAACGACCCCTACTTCGATGACCTGTTCGCGATGGCGTCCGAGCGCTGCTTCCTGAGCGTCGAGAAGATCGTCGACACGGCGTCGCTCACCGCCCAGGCCCCGCCGCAGAGCCTGCTGGTCAGCCGGCTGTTCGTGCAGGGCGTGGTGGAGACACCCAACGGCGCGCATTTCACCACCTGCGAGCCGGATTACGGCCGTGACGAACGGTTCCAGAAGCACTACGCCGCGACCGCCGCCGACGACGAGTCGTGGCAGGCGTTCCGGACCCGGTTCCTCGACACCGACGAGGCCAGCTATCAACGGGAGGTCCAGGCATGGCAGGCGACGCGATGACCACGACGCGCGCTGAGGTCTGCGCGGTCGCCTGCGCCGACACCTGGCGGGGCGCGGGCGAGGTGCTCGCGCACGCCGTCGGCACGATCCCGTCGGTCGGCGCCCGGCTGGCCAAGCTGACGCACTCGCCCGACCTGGCGCTCTCCGACGGCGAGGCCTTCCTGATGAGCGAACCGCCGCCGCTGGGCAAGACCGCCGCGGCCGGCGGCACGGTCGAGGGCTGGGTGCCCTTCCGGGCCATCTTCGACCTGCTCAACTCGGGGCGCCGGCAGAGCATGATGGGGGCGAGCCAGGTCGACGCCTACGGCAACCAGAACATCTCGTCGATCGGCGACTGGCGGCGACCCACGCGGCAACTGATCGGAGTCCGCGGCGCGCCCGGCAACACGGTCAACCACCGGGTCGACTATTTCGTCGGCAAGCACTCGAAGCGGGTCTTCGTCGAGCGGGTCGACGTGGTCTCCGGTGTCGGCAACGACCGGGCGCGGGCCTTCGCGGGCAGTGCCCTGCGCTTCCACCACCTCGGCGTGGTGATCACCGACCTCGCGGTCCTCGACTACGCCGGTGACGGGCGGCTCAAGGTGCGTTCGCTGCACCCCGGCGTGACCGCCGACCAGGTGCGCGAGAACACCGGCTTCGACATCGACGTGTCCACGGCCGGCACGACCCGGTTGCCCACCGACGAGGAGTTGCGGCTGATCCGCGAGGTGATCGACCCGACCGGGCTGCTCAGTTCTTGAGCATGCCGCCGTGTAGCAGCGAGAGGTATTGCTCGGCGACCGCGTGGTGGCTGAACCGGCCGCCGAGCCGATACCAGCCGACGGTCGACCAGACCGTGTCGCGGATGAAGCGGTAGGTCAGGTTGACGTCGAGGTCGGTCCGGAACTCACCGGCCGCGCGGCCCGACTTGATCACGCCGAGCCACAGCTTCTCGATGTCGCGGCTGAGCTTGGCGACGAACTCGAAGCCCGGCGTCTCGGCGACAAAGCTCTTCTCGTTTTGATAGAGGGCGACCGCGTCGGGCGCCGCGTTGATGGTCGCGAACGACTCGCGGATCAACTGGTCGAGCACCTCGCGCGGCCGGTCGCCCTGCTCGACAATCGCGACCGACCGGGCCAGCAGGCCCTCCAGGAACTCCTGGAGGGCCTCGCCCAGCATCGCTTCCTTCGACGGGAAGTGGTGGTAAAGGCTGCCGGAGAGAATCCCGGCCTCGTCGGCGATGTCGCGGATGGTGGTCTGCGCGAAGCCGCGGGTGGCGAACTGCCGCTCGGCGATGGTGAGCAGTTCCCGGCGCCGGGCCGAACCGGCCTGCGCGGCCGCGTTGCGCTGAGCACGCATCCGTTTGCCTCCTTGGGGTTTCGACGGCAGGCTACCAAACGCTTGGTCTACGACAGTCGCTCCAGCACCATCGCCATGCCCTGGCCGCCGGCGGCACACATCGTTTCGAGGCCGAACTGCACGTCGCGCTCGCGCATCGCGTGGATGAGCGTCGTCGCCATCCGGGCGCCGGTCGACCCGAACGGGTGACCGAGGGCGATCGCGCCGCCGTTCACGTTGACCCGGTCGAGGTCGAGGCCGAGCTGGTCGACGCAGGGCAGCACCTGCGCGGCGAACGCCTCGTTCATCTCCACCAGGTCGATGTCCGACATGGACAGACCGGCCCGGGCCACCGCCGCCTGGCTCGCCTGCACCGGGCCCAGGCCCATCAACTCGGGGCTCAGCGCGGACACGCCGGTCGAGACGACCCGCGCGAGCGGCGTGAGCCCCAACTCGCGGGCCCGCACGTCGCTCAGCACCACCAGTGCGGCGGCGCCGTCGTTGAGCCCGCAGCAGTTGGCGGCGGTGACGGTGCCGTTGGGGCGGAACGCGGGCGCCAGGGCGGCCACCTTCTCCAGCGTGACGTTCTTGCGGGGACCGTCGTCGGTGTCGACCACGGTGCCGTCCGGCAGGCGTACGGGTGTGATGTCGGTGGCCCAGAACCCACGGGCGGCGGCGGCCTCGGCGAGGTTCTGGCTGCGTACGGCGAACTCGTCCTGGGCCTGCCGGGACACCTTGCACAGCTCCGCGACGTTCTCCGCGGTCTCCCCCATCGCGACGTAGACGTCGGGCCACTCCCCCGCGTCACGGGGGTCGGACCACGGCTCGCCCCGCTCGACCCGGGCGACCCTGCGGCGCGCTGCGTCGAGGAACACCTCGTCCTTGGTGTCGGGCATGCCGTCGGACTTCCCAGCGGTGAACCGGGAGACGGTCTCCACCCCGGCCGAGATGAACGCGTGCCCCTCGCCGGCCCGGATCGCGTGCATCGCCATCCGGGTGGTCTGCAGCGAGGAGGCGCAATAGCGGTGCACGGTCGTGCCGGGCAGGCCGTCGAGCCCGAGCCGCACCGCCGTCACCCGGGCGATGTTGTAGGCCTGCTCGCCGGCCGGCTGGGCACAACCCATCATCAGGTCGTCGATCGTGGTGGGGTCGAGTTCGGGAACCATCGCGAGCGCCGCCGACACGATCTGGGTCGCCAGGACATCGGGCCGCAGCTCGCGCAGCGATCCCTTGCCGGCCCGGCCGATCGGCGACCGCGCGGCCGCGACGATGACTGCTTCGGGCATCTGTTCCTCCTCGATGACGCACGCCAATCACGATCATGCTAACGCGCAAAACCAAGCAAGTGCTAGGTTGCTCAGCCGCCGACGGTTCCCCGGATTGGGTGACATCGGCCGCGCACCCAGACAAATAGACTGAGTCGCGCATGAATGTCGACGATCTATCCCGCATCGACGGAACTCTCCCTAACTTCACCATCGCCCTCGGCGCGCTGGTCACCGTCTGCGGCGGGCTTTTCCTCACGGCGTACGCCCGGGGCTGGGCTCCGCGACTCGGCGTGAGCCTCGCCGTCGCGCTGTGCATCCGGATCGCGGCCGTCTGGATCGCCTATGGGCACACGCCGCGCGACGTGGCGAGCTATTTCCAGCGGGCCGGCAACCTGCTCCGCGGTGGCACGGACCCGATGACGCACATGCCGCATTTCCGGTGGAACTTCCTGCCGTTCATGCCGATCGTCTTCGGCGCCGAGCTGAAGACCGGCATCGCCTGGGAGCTCTCCGGCAAGATCGCGCCGGTGGTCGCCGACCTCGTGCTGGTCGTGCTCCTCGCCAAGCTGGCCGGCGCCGACCGCGGCCGCAACGTCGCCCTGCTCTACGCCCTGTGCCCGCTGGCGTTCCTGATCAGCGGGGTGCACGGGCAGGTCGAACCGGTCGCGCTCGCGTTCGGCGTCGGTGGCTATCTCGCGGCGCGACAGGGTCGCCCGGACCTCGCCGGTGTGGCGATGGGCTTCGCGATCGCGGCCAAGACCTGGCCCGTGCTGCTCGTGCCCGGCCTGCTCCGGGACATCCCGACCCGGCACTGGGGCCGCGCGCTGGTCGGGATCGCGGCGGTGCCGCTGCTGTTCCTGCTGATGATCCCGGTCGTCCTGGGCGACTCGCTGCCCGCGGCCGTCAAGGTGCTCGCCGGCTACCGCTCGTTCGTCGGCGGGTGGGGCTGGGCCGGCCTGGCCCACGTCTTCGGTTGGATCGGCACCGGCTATGCGGGTGCCGGGATCGGCCCCGTCCAGCGGGTCGGCTCGCTGCTCACCGCGGCCGCCCTGGTTACCACCGTCGCGCTGCTCTGGAAGCGCGCCGACGGCGTCGTGCTGACCGCCGGGCTGATGCTGGCCTTCTTCGCGGCGACCGCCGGCTTCGGGGTCCAGTACCTGCTGTGGCCGGTGCCGTTCGTGCTGCTGGTCGGCGACCGCGCCGGCGCCGTCTTCGTGACCCTGGCCGGCGCGTACGCCGCGACGTTCTACATGTTCTACGAGGCGGTGCCGGCGCTGCGGGGCGACCTCGACGTGCTCCTGCCGGTCGCGTCGGTGGCGGTCATCGTCACTGGGCTGACAGCTCTGCCGCGGACCCCGTATGGAAACCGTCAAGAAGGGCGGGCATGCTGTCGTCCGGACGCCACACCGGCGTCCGGACGAGCGCATCCGGAGGTCTGATGAGCGTCCTGCCCGAGCTGGCGATCCCGGCACAGGTGGACCGGCCCGGACGCAAGGCGGTGCCGTCGCGCGGAGTGGCCGGTTGGCTGCTGCGCCACCGCGTGCAACCGGTCGGGCCGCAGACCGAGGAGGCACACGCCACGCCGCACGCGTGGTGGAAGGTGATGTGCCTGACCGGCGTCGACTATTTCTCCACGCTGGCCTACCTGCCGGCCATCGCCGCGCTCGCCGCCGGGGCACTCTCGCCGCTCGCGACCCTGCTGATCGTCGCGCTGACGCTGCTCGGCATGCTGCCGATGTATCGCAGGGTGGCCAAGGAGAGCCCACACGGCCAGGGCTCGGTGGCGATGCTGGAAAACCTGCTGCCGTTCTGGTGGGGCAAGCTGTTCGTGCTCGGGCTGCTCGGTTTCGTCGCCACTTCCTGGATCATCACGATCACCCTGTCGGCTGCCGACGCCTCGGTGCACCTGGTCGAGAACCCCTACACGCCGAGCGGGCTGCACGGCCACGAGGTGCTCATCACGGTCGTACTCCTGCTGATTCTGGGTGGGGTGTTCCTGCTCGGTTTCAGTGAGGCGGTCGGCGTCGCGATCCCGCTCGTGGGTGTGTTCCTGGCGCTCAACGCCGTCATCGTGGTGGTCGGCCTGGTCGACGTGTTCAGCACCGCCGGCGCGCTGACGTCGTGGACCGACGCGATCACGTCGGGCGGCACCGGCTTCGGCGACATCGTCGGGCCCGCGGTGATCGCCTTCCCGCTCCTGGTGCTCGGCCTGTCCGGATTCGAGACCGGGGTCAGCATGATGCCGCTGGTCGCGGCGTCCGGTCCGGATCGGCTGGCTTCCCGGGTGCGCAACACCCGCAAGCTGCTCACCACCGCCGCCGTCATCATGAGCGTCTACCTGATCGCCACGAGCTTCGTGACCACGGTGCTGATCCCGAAGGCGGAGTTCCAGCCGGGCGGCGGCGCCGACGGCCGCGCGCTGGCCTACCTCGCGCACCAGAAGCTGGGCGAGGGGTTCGGCACGGTCTACGACATCAGCACGGTGCTCATCCTCTGGTTCGCGGGCGCCTCGGCGATGGCCGGCCTGATCAACATCGTGCCCCGCTACCTGCCCGGCTATGGCATGGCACCGGAGTGGGGCCGCGCGGTGCGCCCGGTCGTGCTGGTTTACACGGTGATCAGCGTGCTGATCACGATCGCGTTCGGCGCCGACGTCAACGCACAGGCCGGCGCGTACGCCACCGGGATTCTGGCCATGATGGTCTCGGGCGCGGTCGCGGTGACCATCTCGGCCCTGCGCCGCCGGCAACGCCTAGCGACGGCCGGCTTCGCGGTGCTCACCCTGGTGCTGATCTACGCCCTGGTGGAGAACATCCGCGAGAAGCCCGACGGCATCGCGATCTCGGCGATGTTCATCCTGGGCATCGTGGTCGTTTCGCTGATCTCGCGGGTGACCCGGACGACCGAACTGCGGGCCGAGCACATCGAGTTCGACCTGCCCGCCCGCCAGTTCATCACGGATTCGTTGGCGCACGACGGCGAGATCAACATCATCGCCAACCGTCGCCAGGCGGGCGACATCGCCGAGTACGACGCGAAGGAAGGCGAGCAGCGCGGCATGAACCCGGTGCCGGGCCGGGCCGACGTGCTGTTCCTGGAAATCGAGATCGTCGACCCGTCGGAGTTCAGCGCGGCACTGCATGTCTCCGGTGTGTCGGTCGGTCGCCACCGCATCCTGCGGGCCCAGAGCCCGGCGGCGCCGAACGCGATCGCGGCGGTTCTGCTGGCGCTGCGCGACGCGACTGGCGTGCGGCCGCACTGCTATTTCGAGTGGGCCGAGGGCAGCCCGTTGGTGCACCTGTTCCGCTATCTGTTGCTGGGCCGAGGGGACACGGCTCCGGTCGTACGCGAAATCATCCGCCAGATCGAACCCGATCCGGTGCGCCGCCCGGCCGTCCACGTCGGAGGCTGAACGAGCTTTCTGTCGTGCTGGCGCTGGCTGCCCAGCCGTCGGCGTGACCGGCGCGGGTCGTTCGTTGGCCGCGTCGCTGGCGGCCGCCGCTCCGTTGGGGGTGCGGTTGCCTGTTGTGGGTGCGGGCCGTCGGGTTGGTGCATGGCGCCCGCCGCGCCCGCTGAGCCTCGTTCGTGGATCGACATACACTCATGCCGTGCGACGACGGGACGCGGTGTGGTGGGGCCTGTTCGGCGCGACCGCGTTGGCCTGGGTCGCGATCCTGATCTGCGTCTGCTCCGGGTGGACGCCACCGGATGTGACCTACGCCGGCATGGCGACCGCCGGGCTCGCCCTGGCCCTGACCTTCCGCCCTTTGGGAGTGCGGAGCCTTTGGCGCAAGGGCCGAAGGGGCCGCACGTCCGGGCTACGCTCGAGGTAGCGACGCCGACCCCCGCATCCTGCCCTCGGGCCGGATCGTGACGAGAGGACTGGTCGCATGCCAGACGCCAAGGAGTTGCTGCACCGCAACCTGCACGAGGTCTTCGCCGAGCGGGATCCTCAACGCCGATGGGCGGCCATCGAACGGACGTATACGGAAGACGTGGTGTTCACCGACCCCGAAGGGGTTTCCAGAGGGCGACAAGCGCTGAACGACAAGGCGCAGGCGCTTCTTGATGGCGCCGCCGCCGACTTCGTGTTCGAGGAAGACGGGCCCGCCTACCTCGGAACCGACACCGCGGCGCTGGCGTGGCGTTTCGGCCCATCCGGCAGCCCGGTCGCGCGCGGGGTCGATCTCCTGACGATCCGCGATGGCCTCGTCAGCGCCTTGCAAACCTTGCTCGCGCCATAGCCACGACCGCCGGAGGCAATCTGCTCGGGCGGTCCGGCTGCGGCATGATCGGCTGCGTGGCCCGCAAACCCGACATCGCCCGCGGCGCGCTGGAAGCGTTGCTCAGCCGGGTCTTCGGGCCGGCGGTGAGCTTCGAGCGCACCGCGGAAGGCGTGTCGACGCAGGTCTACCGGGTGTTCCGCGGCGACGAGGTGTTCTACCTGCGGATCGCCGAAGAGCCCGACGACAACCTGGAAACCGACGCCCTCGTGCATCACGAGCTTCGGCGACGCGGTGTCAAGGTCGCCGAAGTGATCCACGTGGACCCGTTCGACGACGGCATCGGTCGGTCCACGATGGTGACGACCGCCGTGGCGGGCGCCGCGACAGAACACCCGTCCGCGGCGGTCGTCGAAGCCGCGGGTGCGGACCTGGCCGTGATCAACCAGCTTCCCGTACGCGGATGGGGGTTCGTTCGCCGCCGGGGCCATGGATGGCCCCTGGAAGGCGCCTACCGGGATCACGTCTCGTCCCTACCGAGCCCGTGGCCCGGACGGCTGGCCGAGCTGTTCGACCCGGCCGAACTCGCCGTGATCGAAGACCTGCTGCCGGAGGAGCGCGCCGGCCCGGCCGTACTCAACCATGGCGACTTCGATCTGACACAGGTCTTCCACGACGGCGGCCGCTACAGCGGGCTGATCGACTTCGGCGAGATCCGCGGTGCCGAGCCGTTCTTCGATCTCGGTCATTTCGCCCTGCATCATGACGCCGAGCTCGCCGCCCTCCTGGTCGGCTATCAGCGGGTCCGGCCGCTATCTGCCGACCACCTCCGGTCGATCCGGCGCAGCGCCATCCTGCTGGGGTGCCGGCAGCTCTGGGGGTGGCTGGCGCCGCCGCGGAACCGGGCGCCCAGCCATCCGGTCGTCAGCTATCGCACGGAGCAGGTGAAACGACAGATCCACCGCAGAAGCGTCGGAAATCATTGACATGTCGGGAGTCTCCGACGTATTTTCTGGGCGTGGCCGAAGATGTGTTCCTGGCCCTGGCCAATCCGATCCGCCGCCGGCTGTTGCGGTTGCTGGCCGACGGGCCGCGTACGGCCGGCGATCTGGCCGCCCAGTTCGAGCTGAGCCGGCCGGCGATCGCCGAGCACCTACAAGTCCTACGCCGGGTCGCCCTGGTGCGCGACGTGCCGCAGGGCCGGCAACGGCACTACCACCTGAATCCGGAGCCGCTCGCCCAGGTGGGTGACTGGCTCCATCCGTTCGAACGCTTCTGGCGCGAGCGCCTGCGCTCGTTCGCCGATGTCGCCGAGGAGGAGACATGACCGCACCGAGCACCGACACCATCACTGTCGACCAATTCGTCGCCGCGCCGCCGAGCCGGGTCTGGCGGACCCTCACCGATCCCGAACTGCATGCGCGTTGGTGGGTGCCGGGCGATATCGCCGCCGTCGTCGGGCATCGGTTCCATCTCGAGATGCCGGTCTATGGAGCGATACCGTGCGAAGTCGTCGAGGTGATCCCGGAAGAGAAGTTCGTCTACACGTTCAACGACTCGTGGACGCTGACCTGGCGGCTCGTCCCCGAAGGCACGGGCACCCGGTTGCTGCTGGAACACAGCGGATTCGACTTCGACAACCCGCGCGACCGGGAGGCGTTCGAGAAGATGGGGCCCGGGTGGCGCGAGAGCGTGGTGCCGCGGCTGGCTCGGCTGGCTGAGGCGATCGCTGGCTGAGGGAGTCGCTGGCTGACGGCGTACCAAATAAGCATAAAAGAGGGCGCCGCGCGGAGTCGGCAGATCCGCGCGGCGCCGTCTTCTGGTTCTAGCGACCGGCCAGCAGCCGGTTTACCGCCGCGTCGACGTCGAGGTGGTCGGTTTCCCGGCCACGGGGCACGACGACGTACGTCCGCCGCAGGAACCGCACCAGCACGCTGCGCGGTACCTCGAACAGGGCGTTCCCGTCCGGTGACGACAGGGCCAGCGCGACGAAATCGCCCCGCGGTGTGGCCCACGGCCAGACCCGGACGTCGCCGATGCCGGCGGGCTCGTCGAGGCCTGTGACGAGGAGCTCACGGGCGAACGACCAACTCACCGCCTCGCCGCCGGCCGAATCGGCGTGAAACAGGACGTGGACCGCGTACGGGTCAGCTGGGTCGTAGCGCAGGCTGGCGCGCACCGGCAGTGCGGTGGCGTCTGGTGCGACGAGCCGCAGTGACGTTTCGACCTCAACGGTCGTCGGTCGGATGACACTCATGTACGTTCTCCCCCCGGCACCGCTGCGGGACGCGCTTGCCCCGCGTTTCCCATACTCAGGTGATACTTCTACTTACGCTCCGTCAATCGCTGATCTCACCCAGTAGTGGGAAGACGGCGCGTTATTGCGCTACAAGCCCAGCAAAATGCGTATAATGCCCGACTTGCTGTGGTACTGCGCACCGTCCGGCGTCGGGTAGCTCAGACGTCGACTTAGTTCGGTAACGTCGAGCAGTCCCGTTGAGTGACGGGCCGAGGCGGAGCCGGAGTGGATTGGGCGATGAAACCATCCTCAATGGAGCAAAAGGGCAGCGGCCCAGAGCGAACGGCGACAACCGAGGAGGACCAGGAGCTGGGACACGGGGTGACGCCCGATCGGATTAGTCCGGCGGAGGATTCGGAACCCGAGGCCCAGATGGGCGTTTCGGTGCCCGCCCAAGCACATCGCGGTCGCGTAGGCGAGACTCTCGACCGAATCAGGGCGAATCCGACCGGTCGGATGATCCTGCGTATCTCGGTCGCGATTGCCGGCCTGGCGGTGGTCGCTCTGGGTATTCTGCTCATACCGCTTCCCGGCCCAGGCTGGTTCATCGTGATCGGTGGCCTGGCCATTTGGGCAGTGGAGTTCACGTGGGCCAAAAAGCTCCTCAACTTCACCCGCCGCAACGTCCGAGCCTGGACACACTGGATCGCCCGCCAACCATGGCCGTTACGCTCAGTAATTGGTGTCGTGGGCCTCGTTTTCGTGGCCTTCGTCGTCTGGGCGTCAGTCAAGGTCAGCCTCGACATCGACTTGATCACTGAAACCCGAGACTTCTTCGGCTGGTGACGTCCGGCGGGGCGGATGTGCACGGCGATGCCTGGATCAGGTATTGTCGTGCGCGCTGAGGGCGATTAGCTCAGCGGGAGAGCGCTTCGTTCACACCGAAGAGGTCACTGGTTCGATCCCAGTATCGCCCACGGGTTTTGGTGCCCCCTGTCCGCGGAGAGCGCGGGCCGGGGGCACCCGTCATATCTGCTCCGGGGCCGAGCCCCGGATGCCCCACGGACCCTGACGGACCCCGTCCGCGGGAAGCGCGGGCCGGGCCGGGGGCCACCCGTCAAATCCGCTCCGCGGCCGAGCCCCGGATACCCCACGGACCCTGACGGACCCCGTCCGCAGGAAGCGCGGGCCGGGGGCACCCGTCAAATCCGCTCCGCGGCCGAGCCCCGGACACCCCACGGACCTGACGGACCCCGTCCGCGGAAAGCGCGGGCCGGGCCGGGGGCCACCCGTCAAATCCGCTCCGCGGCCGAGCCCCGGACGCCCCACGGACCCTGACGGACCCCGTCCGTAGAAAGCGCGGGCCGGGGGCACCCGTCAAATCCGCTCCGCGGCCGAGCCCCGGACATCCCACGGACCTGACGGACCCCGTCCGCGGAAAGCGCGGGCCGGGCCGGGGGCCACCCGTCAAATCCGCTCCGCGGCCGAGCCTCGGACATCCCACGGGCCTGACGGACCCTGGACCGCCCCGCGGCCGCGCGGGATCTGCTTCCTGGCCGAGGCGGGCGCCGCGTTGGTCTGGAGCCAACCCGACTAGCGCTGGATGATCAGCCTGCCTGAAACCGACAGCGGCACCGAGCCGCTGGACGTCGCCGCGCTGCTCGGCGTGCCCGTCGAGGTGCTGGCCAGCAGCCGGTGGACCGCCGAGGCGCTGACCGCCGAGCGCTACGCCGACGGGCCCGTCTTCCTGGTCGGCGACGCCGCGCACCGCTTCCCGCCGGCCGGTGCGACCGGCCTGAGCGCCGCCATCCACGACGCGCACGACCTGGCCTGGAAGCTGGCGGCCGTCTTCCACGGCCAGGGCGGGCCACGACTGCTCGACAGCTAGCGCGCCGAGCGCGAGCCGGTCGGCACCCGCAACGCCGACGAGACCGGCGAGGCCTGGACCCGGATCTTCAGCGGCAGCGGAGCGCCGTTCGCCGGGCGCAGCCTGGCCCAGATCGACGTGGGCTACCAATACCGATCCGCCGTGATCACGCCCGACGGCGCCGCCGCCGCGGACCCGCCCGGCGCCGACTACAAGCCGGTCACGGCGCCCGGGTGTCGCGCTCCGCAGCTGTGGCTCGCGGACGGGCGCTCCACGCTCGACCTCTTCGGCACCGAGCACGCCCTGTTGACCACCCCAACCGGCGCCGACTGGCGACGAGCGGCCGAACCGGCGGCACCCGGGCTCGGCGTTCCGCTGAAGACCCACGTCATGACCGATCCCGACTGGCCCACCGCCTACGGCACCACCCCGGCCGGCGCCGTCCTGGTCCGCGCGGACGGCCACGTCGCCTGGCGGCACCCCGGGCCCGGCCACCGCCGACAGCGTCCTGGCCGCCCTCACCACGGCCACCGCCCGCTGAAGCGGCCACCGCAAGGCCCGGCAGCGGCAAGCTCCGACCACCGCCGGCGGCCCACTGGCCGCTCTCACCACCGCCACGGGCCGCTGAAGCGCCAACGGCTCAGCGCATCGCCCGGCCGGGCAAGCGGCCCAGCCCGACCACCGCCGGCGGCCCACTGGCCGCTCTCACCACCGCCACGGGCCGCAGAAGCGCCAACGGCTCAGCGCATCGCCCGGCCGGGCAAGCGGCCCGGCCCGGCCACCGCCGACGACCTACAGCAGGGCCCGGCCGTGCTCCCGGGCGAGTTCCTCGGCCCGGCCACGCAGCTCCGCGGCCAGATCCCTGAACCGCTCGAGGTTCGGGTCGACGCCGACCAACGTCA
Source organism: Asanoa ferruginea (assembly GCF_003387075.1). Taxonomy (NCBI): domain Bacteria; kingdom Bacillati; phylum Actinomycetota; class Actinomycetes; order Micromonosporales; family Micromonosporaceae; genus Asanoa; species Asanoa ferruginea. Next base: position 4,509,185 of record NZ_QUMQ01000001.1, on the reverse strand, counting down.
GCTCGCTCTCGACGACCTCGAGGTCGAGCTGCCACACGTCGGCCAGGATCCGGCGCATCCACGGTGTCGCGTGGTCCCAGCCCGCCCGTGGCGTACCCGGCCCGTAGCCGCCGCCGCGCACCGTGACCAACACCGCCGGCTTGCCGGCGAGGAGCGGCGGCGCGCCCGACGCCATCCGCGGGTCGGCGAGCACCGTGTCGACCCACGTCTTGAAGTGCTGCGAGACGCCGTAGTTGTAGAGCGGCACCGCGAACAGCAACGCGTCGGCCTCGACCAGCTCGTCGGTCAGCCGCGCGGCAAGCGCCGCGGCGGAGCGCTGGGGATCGCTCAACGTGCCAACAGGGAGAAACCGGGCCGAAGCCGCCTCCCCCCAGACCGTCGACGGCAGCGCGTCCGTGCCGACGTGGCGCCGCACGATCGGGTCGTCGGGGTGTGCGGCCCGCCACTCCCGCTCGACGATGTCAGCGATCTCGCGGCTGTGCGAACCCTCGACGCGGATGCTCGCGTCGAGCCGGAACAACGACATGATCAAAACTCCCTGAGCAAGGTTTTGCTGATGTGTCAGCAACCGTAGGTCGAGGATGCTGATGCGTCAACAAACCCCGGGTAAGATCGGCCACATGACCGAACCGCGCTGGCTCGACCCGCAGGAACGGCGGATGTGGCGCGGTTACCTGCGCATGCAGCGCGCGGTCGATGTCGCGCTCGGCCGGCAGCTCGCCGAGGCGGGCATCTCCCGCCCCGACTACGAGGTGCTGGTGCCGCTGTCCGAGGCCGACGGGCGCACGCTGCGGGTTCGCGACCTCGCGAGCTGGCTGGGCTGGGACCGCAGCCGGATCTCACACCAGCTCCGCCGGATGGAGGAACGCGGGTTGATCACCCGCGAGGACTGCGTCTCCGACGCGCGGGGCACGATGGTGCGGCTGACCGACAAGGGCTACGAGATCACCGTGACCGCGGCGCCGGGGCAGGTGGACACCGTGCGCCGGGTCCTGTTCGACCAGCTCGGTCCCGGCGAGATCGACCAGCTGACCACGATCGCCGAGCGGGTCGCGGGCGCCGCCGGCTACGCGCACCTGCCCTATCCCGAGCCCGACGAGCGCCGGTGACGGCGGCCTACTGGAGCAGGCTCGACCAGTGTCGCTGCCGGTCGGCCTCCGGGGTCAGCACGCAGTCGCCGCAGGTGCCGCCGCCGGGGATCCGGTAGTAGAGACAGCAGTTGGACCGCACCAGGAACCGCCGCGCCTGCTCCGGGTCGGGGCGCACCACCGTGCCCGCGCCGGCCAGCGGGGCCAGGGTCAGCGCGTGGTCGAGCACCTCGCCGGCCCGTGCGGCGTGCCGCGGCATGGTGTCGGCCAGCACGCCGACGGCACCGGCCAGCGCCGACGCCACGTTGCCCCACAGCACCTGCGGGGAGAGCAGGAACGCCGTCCGGAACAGCTCGAGCAGCGGCGTCACCGTCTCCGCCAGCGGCCCCGCCACCAGCGCCGACGCCACCTCGGCCGGCGACAGGTCGGCGGTCGGCAGGGCCGGGACCACGCCGTAGGCGACCGGCATCGGGCCGGCCGGCACCGGGCGCCACCACAGGTTGGCCCGGGTCGCCAGCGGCAGCGCGCCACCCGCGACGGCCGCGCCCAACGGCGGTGACAGCAATCGGGCGGCCACGCCCATGAAGTAGACGGACGCCACCACCCGGACCGGAACGTCCTCTTCGGTCAGTCCGAACGCACTGACCAGGGTCGATCGGGCGACGGCGACCCGCTGTGCGGCGACGGACGCGGTCAGCAGGTCGGTGAAGGGGTGCCAGCCCGCTCCCGCCGACCATGCCTCCCATGCGAAATAGGGCCCGATCGCGGCAGAGGCCGCCAGAGCCGGACCCGCGGCGGCGGTTCGGTGGAGCGGCACGCGTGTGAGCGTAGACCTGTCGATGGGAGACACTGGGCCCCATGCGCCACCTGCTCGTCATTGGAATCGGCGCCGGCGATCCTGACCAGCTCACCATCGAAGCTGTCAAGGCATTGGGCCGGCTCGATCTCGCCATCCTGGTGGAAAAGGGCGACGAGAAACGGGAATTGACCGACCTGCGAAGGCACATGCTCCGGGAGTACGCGCCGCGAGCGCGCGTGGTAACCGTCAGCGACCCGGAGCGCGACCGCACCGCTCGCGCCTACCCCAATGCCGTCGACCAGTGGCGCAGGCAACGGGGCGAAGCATTCCGCGATCTGATCCGCGACGAACTCCGCGAGAACCAGATCGGCGGCTTCCTGGTCTGGGGCGACCCGGCGCTCTTCGACAGCACGATCGGCTCGCTGGAAGAGATCGACGGCGTCGACTTCAGCTACGCCGTCATACCCGGCATCAGCAGTGTCAGCGCGCTCGCCGCTCGGCACCGGATCGGGCTCAACCGCGTCGGCCGGGCCGTCCAGATCACCACCGGCCGCCGGCTCGCCGCGCACGGCATCCCGGACGGCGTCGACGACCTGGTCGTCATGCTCGACGCCCGAAACGCCTACCAGCAGATCGACGACGACGTCGACATCTACTGGGGCGCCTACCTGGGCACACCCGACGAGATCCTGGTGAGGGGCAAACTCACCGACACCAAAGACGACATCGACGGTGTACGCGCCGCAGCCCGCACCCGCAAAGGCTGGATCATGGACACCTACCTGCTCCGCCGCCGAGACCAGTGACGACGACCGTCCTGATCCTCGGCGGCACCACCGAAGCCCGCGAACTCGCCGCGCTCCTGGCAACGGATGCGGACCTGCGGGTGGTCACCTCCTACGCCGGCCGCACCAGCGAGCCGCGGCAACCGGCCGGCGAGACCAGGACGGGCGGCTTCGGCGGCGCCGACGGCCTCCAGGACTGGCTGGCCCGGAACGCACCCGCGATCCTGGTCGACGCGACCCACCCCTTCGCCGAGACGGTCAGCGCGCACGCGGCCGCGGCACACGGCGTACCCCGGCTGCGTCTTGTTCGTCCAGGATGGACGGCGCAACCCGGCGACCGGTGGAACCGGGTGCCCAACCTGGCGACGGCCGCCGCCGTGCTGCCCACCCACGGTGCCCGCGCGTTCATCACCACCGGCCGCCAGCGGCTTGCGACATTCCTCACCAACCCCGCCTGCGCGGCGCTCCCCCTGCTGCTCGTCCGCTGCGTCGAGCCACCAGCCGAAGACCTGCCGGCCAACGTGGAGCTGCTGGTGGATCGTGGCCCGTTCACCCTCGACCACGAGCGTGAGCTGCTGGAACGGCACGCGATCGACGTCGTCGTCGCCAAGGACAGCGGCGGCGACGCCACCCGCGCCAAGCTCGACGCCGCCCGCGAGCGCGGCGTCCCGGTCATCCTGGTCAACCGTCCGTGGACGGTCGCGCTGCCCACCGTCGACACACCCGCCGCTGCCGCCGAGCGGGTGCGCGAACTACTGTCCGGGGCGTGACCCCGACGTTCCTGTTGCTCTCGACCGCCGACACCGACTTGCTGGCCGCGAGCGCCACCAGCGCCGACGCGACCTGGCGGGTCGCCAACCCGGCCCGGCTGACCACCGACGACCTGCCCGACCTGCTCGACGGCGTGGCCGGTGTGGTGTTGCGGCTGCTGGGCGGCCGGCGCACCTGGCCCGAGGGCGTCGACGCGGTGGTCGCGGCCGGCATTCCGGTCGTCGCGGTCGGTGGCGAGGCGGTGCCGGACGCCGAGCTCACCGCCCTCTCGACGGTGCCGGCCGGCGTGGTCGCCGACGCGCAGCGCTATCTCGTCGCGGGCGGGCCGGACAACCTGCGTGAGCTGCACCGGTTCCTCGCCGACACGCTGCTGATGGCCGGCGAGGGCTTCGCGGCACCGGTCGAGTTCCCGTCCTTCGGCCGGCACGGTGCCGCAGCGGACAAGACCGGGCCGACGATCGGCATCGTCTTCTACCGGGCACACGCGCTGGCCGGCAACACCGAGTTCGTCGACACCCTCGCGGACGCGGTGGCAAACGCCGGCGGCACGCCGATGCCGGTCTACGCCGCCTCCCTGCGCTCCGCCGAGACCGGCCTCTACGAGCTGCTCGAGGGCTGCGACGCGCTGATCGTGACGGTCCTCGCGGCCGGCGGCACGACCGCGGCCGACGCGTCCGCGGGTGGCGCCGACGACGCCTGGTCGGTCGAGGCACTGGCCGGGCTCGACGTACCCGTGCTGCAAGGTTTGTGTCTGACCACCTCGCGGGCGGCCTGGCACGACTCGAACGCGGCGCTGACCCCGATGGACGCCGCGATGCAGGTGGCCATCCCCGAGTTCGACGGCCGCCTGATCACGGTGCCGTTCTCGTTCAAGGAGCCCGGCCCCGACGGTGTCCCGGTCTACCGCGCCGACCCCGAGCGGGCCGCCCGGGTCGCCGGCATCGCCGTCGCGCACGCCCGCCTCCGCGCGCTACCCAACGCTGAGAAGCGCGTGGCCATCGTCCTGTCGTCCTACCCGACCAAGCACTCCCGGGTCGGCAACGCGGTCGGCCTCGACACCCCCGCGTCGGCGGTGGCGCTGCTGGCCGATCTGAAAGACGCCGGCTACGACGTGGGCGACGTGCCCACCGACGGTGACACCCTGATCCACACGCTGATCGCGGCCGGCGGCCACGACGTCGAGTGGTTGACCGAGGAGCAACTCGCGGCCGCGCCGATCCGGGTGCCCGGGGCCGACTACGCCGAGTGGTTCGCCGCGACCGCGCCATCGCTCCGCGACGAGATGACCCGGCACTGGGGCCCGGCGCCGGGCGAGCTCTACGTCGACAACGGCGACATCGTGCTGGCCGGCCTGCGCTACGGCAACGTCACGCTGATGATCCAGCCGCCGCGCGGTTTCGGCGAGAACCCGATCGCGATCTACCACGACTCCGACCTCCCGCCGTCGCACCACTACCTGGCCGCCTACCGCTGGCTGGCGTCCAACGTGGACGCCGTCATCCACCTCGGCAAGCACGGCACGCTGGAGTGGCTGCCCGGCAAGGGGCTCGGCCTGTCGAAGGAGTGCGCGCCCGACGCCGTGCTCGGCGACCTGCCGCTGATCTACCCGTTCGTGGTCAACGACCCGGGCGAGGGCACCCAGGCCAAGCGGCGCGGCCACGCCACGATCGTCGACCACCTGGTGCCGCCGATGGCCCGCGCCGACACCTACGGCGACATGGCCCGCCTCGAACAACTCCTCGACGAGTACGCCACCGTCGCCGCCCTCGACCCCGACAAGGTGCCGACGCTGCGGGCGCAGATCTGGACCCTGATCCGCGCCGCCGAGTTGCACCACGACCTGCACGTGCAGGACCAGCCCGGCGAAGACGACTTCGACGACTTCGTGCTGCACGTCGACGGCTACCTGTGTGAGATCAAGGACTCGCTGATCCGCGACGGCCTGCACATCCTGGGCGCGGCGCCGGCCGGCGAGGCGCGGATCAACATGGTGCTGGCGATCCTGCGCGCCCGCCAGGTCTGGGGTGGCCGCCGCGGCGCGCTGCCGGGCCTGCGCGAGGCGCTCGGCGCCCACCTCGGTCTCGACGACACCGCCCTGGAGAGCGATGAGCTCGAAGAGGTCGCGCGCCGCCTGGTGGTCGCCATGGAGACCGCGGACTGGGCTCCAACGGCGGCCACCACTGTGGCGACCGAGATCCTGGGAGCCGCGCCCGCCGGCGTGGTCGACGTGCTCCGCTTCGCCGCGACCGAGGTGGTGCCCCGGCTGGAGGCGACCACCGACGAGATCACGGCGGTCAAGCACGCCCTGGACGGCGGCTACGTCGCCGCCGGACCGTCCGGCTCGCCCACCCGCGGCCTGGTCAACGTGCTGCCGACCGGCCGCAACTTCTACTCCGTCGACCCGAAGGCGATCCCCTCCCGCAACGCCTGGGACGTCGGCCGCGCGCTGGCCGACTCGCTGCTGGCCCGGCACCGCGAGGACACCGGCACCTGGCCGGCCCTGGTCGGGCTGACCGTGTGGGGCACCAGCGCGATGCGTACCCAGGGCGACGACATCGCCGAAGTGCTAGCGCTGATCGGTTGCCGGCCGGTCTGGGACGACGCGTCCCGGCGGGTCACCGGTTTCGAGATCGTGCCCCTGGCCGAACTCGGCCGGCCCCGGATCGATGTCACGGTGCGCATCTCGGGCTTCTTCCGCGACGCGTTCCCGCACGTGATCGCGCTGCTCGACGACGCGGTCGCGGCGGTCGCCGCCCTCGACGAACGCGACGAGGACAACTTCGTGCGCGCGCACGCGCTGGCCGACCAGGCCGAGCACGGCGACTGGCGACGGGCGACCACCAGGATCTTCGGTTCCAAGCCGGGCGCGTACGGTGCCGGCCTGTTGCCCTTGATCGACGCCCGCAACTGGCGTGACGATCGCGACCTGGCCGAGGTCTACGCGGTCTGGGGTGGCTACGCCTACGGGCGCGGGCTGGACGGCCGGGCGGCGCGCGGCGACCTCGAGACCGTCTACCGGCGGATGGCGGTCGCGGCCAAGAACGTCGACACCCGCGAGCACGACATCGCCGACTCCGACGACTACTTCCAGTACCACGGCGGCATGGTCGCGATGGTGCGCTCCCTGCGCGGCACCGACCCGGCGGCCTACATCGGCGACTCGCACCGCCCCGATGACGTGCGCACGCGCTCACTGGCGGAAGAGACCAAGCGGGTGTTCCGGGCACGCGTCGTCAACCCGCGCTGGATCGAGGCGATGCGCCGGCACGGCTACAAGGGCGCGTTCGAACTCGCGGCGACGGTCGACTACCTCTTCGGGTACGACGCCACCGCCGGCGTCGTCGACGACTGGATGTATGAGAAGCTCGCCGCCGCCTACGTGCTCGACCCGTCGGTGCGCGAGTTCCTCGACAAGTCCAACCCCTGGGCCCTGCGCGGGATCACCGAGCGGTTGCTGGAGGCCGCCGAGCGCGGCCTGTGGGCATCGCCGGAGCCGGAGACCATCGAAGCGCTGCGTGCGGAATACCTTCGAACTGAAGGGGATCTCGAAGGGAATTAGGTGTTGATCTCGCCGTCCGAAGGACCAGGCGTCGCGGGGGGGGCGGAGCGGGGGCGTGATTCCCCTCCCTTTGACGCGGGCCTGCTGCGTGGGTCAGCATGTTGGGCGAGCGGTGCGGAGGAACCCGGTGCGATTCCGGGGCGGTCCCGCCACTGTCACCGGGGAGCGATCCCTCACCTGATGGTCACGGCCCGAGAGGGTTGGAAGGCCGAGGGGAGCGTCGATCCGGGAGCCAGGACACTCGGCTGCTCGCCGTCGAACCATCGCGGGCGTGGACACCCGCGGAAGGGACTGAGCGCCATGTTGTCGTGCCGGCACACCGGATGAGCACCGCCTACCCGTTCTCCGCCGTCGTCGGCCTGGCCGACCTGCGCCAGGCCCTGCTGCTCAACGCCGTCGCACCGGTGATCGGCGGCGTGCTGGTGCGCGGCGAGAAGGGCACTGCCAAATCGACGATGGTACGCGCCCTCGCCGCACTGCTGCCCGACATCGCAGTGGTCGCCGGCTGCCGGTTCGCCTGCGACCCTGCCGCACCGGACCCTGGTTGTCCCGACGGCCCGCACCCGGCCGGTGATCCGCTGGTGCGCCGTTCCCGGCTGGTCGAGTTGCCGGTCGGCGCCACCGAGGACCGGGTCGTCGGCACACTCGACGTGCAGCGGTTCCTGACCGAGGGCACCAAGGCCTACGAGCCGGGCCTGCTGGCCGCCGCGCACCGCGGCGCGCTCTACGTCGACGAGGTCAACCTGCTCCCCGACCACCTGGTCGACCTGCTGCTCGACTCGGCCGCGATGGGCCGCGCGTTCGTCGAGCGCGACGGCGTCTCGCTCCGACACGCCGCCCGCTTCCTGCTCGTGGGCACGATGAATCCGGAGGAGGGCGAGCCGCGACCGCAACTCGTCGACCGGTTCGGGCTGGTCGTCGAGGTCGGCGCACCCACCGAGCCCGGCGACCGGGCCGAGGTGGTCCGTCGCCGGCTGGCCTACGAGGCCGATCCCGAAGGTTTCGCGGCCCGCTTCGCCGAGGCCGACGCCGACACCGCCGAACGGATCGTCGCGGCCCGGGCCCGGCTGCCCAAGGTCACGCTGCCCGACCCAGCGCTGGACCGGATCGCCCGGATCTGCCTGGCCTACGGGGTCGACGGGCTGCGGGCCGACATCGTCATCGCCCGCACGGCCGTGGCGCTGGCCGCCTGGCGCGACCGGTCGGTCGTCACCGACCGAGAGGTCGACGACGCGGCCCGGCTGGCCCTGCCGCACCGGCGCCGGCGCGACCCGTTCGACCCGCCGGGCGCCGACCAGCAGGCCCTCGACGACGCGCTGGCCCAGGCCGGCGAGTCTGAAGCGCCCGACGGTCCCGGACCCGAGCCGGACGATCCAGGCCCGAACGACGGCGGCGCACGGCCGGACGGCCCGCAGCCGGACGACCGTGGACCAAGCGAAGGCGGTCCTGGACCGGATGACCCGCGGCCTGACGCCGGCGGACCGGGCAGTGGCGGCGCCGCCGCGCCCGACGCCGAGGACCGGCCGGGCGGCGCCCCTGCCACTGCGCCGCCGGCCACGCCCGCCCCAATCGGTGCCACCTACAGGACCCGCACGCTGACCGCCCGATCCCGGGGCCGGTATGGCCACAGTGGACGACGCTCACCCGCCTACGCGGCCCGGGGCCGGGTCGCCGGTTCACGGGCGCCGCGCGGCCGGATCGGCGCCCTGCACCTGCCGGACACCGTGCTAGCCGCCGCCCGCGACCACCTCGTCGAGCGGATCGGGGCCGTGCACCTGCCGGACACCGCGCCGGCCCGCGTCCGCGACCGCCGCGGCCGCCGGATCGTGATCCGGCAGCAGCACCTCCGCGAGGCCGTCCACATCGGACGTGAGGCCAACCTGGTGCTGTTCGTGGTCGACGCGTCGGGTTCGATGGCGGCCCGGCAGCGGATGGCGACCGTCAAGCGGGCGGTGCTGTCGTTGCTCCGCGACGCCTACCAGCGCCGTGACACGGTTGGCATGATCACGTTCCGGGACCGCGACGCGACGACCGTACTGCGGCCCACCGCCAGCCACGAGGTCGGCGTGCGCCGGCTGGCCGATCTGCGCACCGGCGGGCGTACCCCGCTCGCCGCCGGGCTGACCGCCGCCGCGCGCACGCTGGCCGGCGAGCGCCGCCGTGACCCGCTGCGCCGGCCGCTGCTGGTCGTCGTCACCGACGGCCGGTTCACCCGCGGCCCCGATCCGCGCACGGTCGCGCCGGCGCTGGCCGGTGTGCCGAGCGTCGTGGTCGACTGCGAGAGCGGCCCGGTCCGGCTCGGGATGGCACGCACGCTGGCCGGCGCGCTGGACGCCGAATACCTGCCGCTGGCGGCGCTGTCCGCCCGCGCGCTGAAGGCGGTGTGACGACATGCCACAGGGCAAGGTGGAAAGCGTTCCCGACGACGGCCTGACCACCCGCGAGCGGCGGCGGCAGCCACTGCTGGCGGTGCACACCGGCACCGGCAAGGGCAAGTCGACGGCGGCGTTCGGGATGGCGCTGCGGGCCTGGAACGCGGGCTGGCCGATCGTCGTCTTCCAGTTCGTGAAGAGTCCGAAGTGGCGGGTCGGCGAAGAGACGGCGCTGACCGCGCTGGGCGCGCACCACGCGGCCACCGGCGTGGGCGCACCGGTCACCTGGCACAAGATGGGCGAGGGCTGGTCGTGGCTGGCCCGGCCGGGCGACGAGCGCGACCACGCGGCCGAGGCCGCCGAGGGCTGGGCGCAGGTCAAGCGCGACCTGGCCGCCGAGCGTTACCGGTTCTATGTGCTCGACGAGTTCACGTACCCGATGAAATGGGGTTGGGTCGACGTCGACGAGGTGGTGGCGACGCTCGGCGCGCGGCCCGGCAACCAGCACGTGCTCGTCACCGGGCGCGACGCGGCGCCCGCGCTGATCGAGGCGGCCGACCTGGTCACCGAGATGACCAAGGTCAAGCACCCGATGGACGCCGGCCGCAAGGGACAGCAGGGCATCGAGTGGTAGCCACGCCGCGGATCGTGGTGGCGGCGCCGGGCTCCGGCCACGGCAAGACCACCGTCGCCGGCGGGCTGATGGCGGCGTTCACGGCGCGCGGACAAGCCGTGGCCGGCTTCAAGGTCGGCCCGGATTACATCGACCCCGGCTATCACGCGCTGGCCAGCGGCCGGCCCGCGCGCAACCTCGACCCGGTCATGGTCGGCACCGAGCGGATCGCACCGCTGTTCGCGCACGGTGCCGCCGGGGCCGACCTCGCCATCGTCGAGGGCGTGATGGGGCTGTTCGACGGCCGGGCGCACGCCGGTGAGCATGGCTCGACCGCGCAGGTCGCGAAGCTGCTGTCGGCGCCGGTGCTGCTGGTGGTCGACGGTTCCGCGGTCGGTCGCTCGGTCGCCGCGCTGGTGCACGGTTTCCGCGGCTTCGACCCGACGCTGCGGCTGGCCGGGGTGATCCTCAACAAGGTCGGCTCCGACCGGCACGAGGCGATCCTGCGCGAGGCGCTGGAGGAGACCGGCACGCCCGTGCTCGGCGTGCTGCGCCGCAGCGACGCGGTGGCCGCGCCGTCCCGGCATCTTGGCCTGGTGCCCGTCGTGGAACGCCGCGCCGAGGCGACTTCGGCGATGTCCGCGCTGGCTTCGCTGATCGTGTCCAGTGTGGACCTCGACGCCGTCGCGGCGGCCGCCGCTTCCGCGCCGCCTCTCGTGGTCGAGCCGTGGTCGCCGCCAACAGTCGAGGTGGCGCGGCGGCCGGTGGTCGCGGTCGCCGGTGGTCCGGCGTTCAGTTTCGGCTATACGGAGACGATTGAGCTGCTGACGGCGGCCGGCGCGGATGTCGTCACCGTTGACCCGCTGCACGACGAGGCCCTGCCGCCCGGTGCCGCGGCGCTGGTGGTCGGCGGCGGTTTCCCCGAGGTGTATGCGGCCGAGCTCTCAGCCAACCGGTTGCTGCGGACGGCGGTGGCGGGCCTGGCGGCGGCCGGTGCCCCGATCGTGGCCGAGTGCGCCGGCCTGCTCTGGCTGGCCCAGACGCTCGACGGCGCGCCGATGTGCGGCGTGCTGCCCGCCGACGCGGAGATGACGGGCAAGCTCACCCTCGGCTACCGCGACGCGGTGGCGATCTCACCGAGTTGGCTGGCGCCGGTCGGCACCCGGGTCACCGGGCACGAGTTCCACCGGACGGCGACCACCCCCGGTTTCGGCGCGGCGCCGGCGTGGGCCTGGCGCGAGCGGCCGGCCGAAGGCTTCGTGGCGGGCAACGTGCACGCCTCCTATCTGCACCTGCACTGGGCGGGGACGCCCGAGATCGCGGAACGGCTGGTGGCGGCATGCGCCTGATCGGAGTCGGTGTCGGGCCCGGTGATCCGGAGCTGATGACCCTCAAGGGGGTACGCGCCCTGGCCACCGCCGGCCGGGTGTTCGTGCCGGTCCTGGACCCCGCCGATCTCGGGCGGGCGGAGGCGACCGTGCGGGCACACGCCGCACACGACCGGATCGAGCGGCTGGTGTTCGCGCTCAACGAGCGGGAGGACGCCGGGCGGCGGGAGCGCTACTGGGACGCGGCCGGCCGCCGGGTCGCCGACTGGTTGCGGGAGACCGGCGGCACGGCCGCGTTCGCGACGATCGGCGACCCCAACGTGTACGCCACCTTCGGCTACCTGGCTTCGACCGTGCGCGCCCTGGTGCCGTCGGTCGAGGTTTCCACCATCCCGGGGATCACCGCGATGCAGGCGCTGGCCGCGGCGGCCGGACGACCGCTGGTCGAGGGCGGCGAGGAACTCGTGCTGCTCCCGATGGCCCGCGGCGACCTGGCTCCGCTGCACGAGGCGCTGGCGCGCGACGCCACCGTCGTGGTCTACAAGGGCGGCCGGCACATGGCCGCGATCGCCGAGGCGGCGGCCGGGCGGGGCGCCGTGGTCGGCACCCACCTCGGGCTGCCCGACGAGAAGGTGCAGCCGCTCGACGCGGTCGACGGCGCACTGCCATACCTGGCGACGGTGCTCATCCCGGCCGTACGCCATCGACGGGGAGGAAAGCTGTGACCGGTCGGGTGACGTTCGTCGGCGCCGGTCCGGGCGCCGCCGACCTGATGACCCTGCGGGCGGCCCGCCGGCTGGCCGAGGCCGACGTGGTGGTCTGGGCGTCCAGCCTGGTCGCCGCCGAGGTGCTCGACCACGTGCGACCGGGCGCCGAGGTGGTCGACTCGGCGGCCGTCCCGCTGGAGGCAGTCGTCGCCATCTACCACCGCGCCGCCGCCGAGGGCCTGCGCGTGGTCCGCCTGCACTCCGGCGACCCGAGCCTGTGGGGCGCGGTCGCCGAGCAGCTCGACGCCTGCGCCGGGCTCGACCTGACCACCGAGATCGTGCCCGGCGTCTCCGCGTTCGCCGCGGTCGCGGCCGCCGCCGGCCGCGAGCTGACCGTGCCCGAGGTGGCCCAGTCGGTGATCCTGACCCGGCTCGAGGGCGGCAAGACCCCGATGCCGGATGGCGAGCGGATCGCCGACTTCGCCCGGCACGGCACCACGATGGCCGTGTTCCTGTCGGCCGCGCGCGCCAAGCAGCTCGCGGAGCAGCTCGTCGACGGGGGCTACCCGCCGGAGACGCCGGTCGTGGTGGGTTCGCGGGTGAGCTGGCCCGACGAGCTGCTGGCCTGGTGCACGATCGGCACGCTGGCCGAGACGGTCCGCGCGCACAAGCTGTGGAAGCACACGCTGTTCCTGGTCGGCCCGGCGCTGGCCGCCCACGGCACGCGCAGCCACCTCTACCACCCGGGCCACTTCCACGGCCACCGCCGGGCCGACCCGGCCGCCCGCGACGAGCTGAAGTCCCGCCGTGGCTGAGGTAACGGTCTTCGGCTACGACGGCAGCCCCCTGCCATCGGCGGTGTCGTCGGCGACGCTGCTGGTCGGCGGCGCTCGACACCTCTCGGCCGTCGAGTCATCCGCCGAACGCGTCGTCATGGGCGACGTCGGTGCCGCCCTGGCCCGAGTCACTGGCCACAATGGACCGGTCGCGGTGCTGGCCAGCGGCGACCCGGGCTTCTTCGGCATCGTCCGCGCGCTGCGCCGGGCCGGCGTCGACCCGATCGTCCAACCGGCGGTGTCATCGGTCGCCCAGGCGTTCGCGCGTCTCGGCCTGCCCTGGGACGACGCGGTCGTGGTGTCCGCACACGGGCGCGACGGCGGCCTGCGGCGAGCGGCCAACATCTGTCGCGCCTACCCGAAGGTCGCCGTGCTGACCGGCCCGGGCGCGGAGCCGCCCGCGCTGGCGGCGGCCTTGGAGGGCTGGTCCCGGCGGGTGATCGTCGCGTCCCGCCTCGGCACACCCGAGGAGCGGCTGACCGGCCCCGACGGCGACTGGGCCGAGCCCAACGTGGTGATCTCACTGGCCGGCGACCTTTCCAGCGGCCCGGCGGGCTGGCTGGCCGGCGGGGTCCGGGTGCCGGACGGCTGGGCGCTGCCCGAGGACGCGTTCCACCACCGCAACTCGATGATCACAAAGGCCGAGGTGCGGGCGGTCGCCCTGCCCCGCCTGCGCCCGGCACCAGGCACGCTGGTCTGGGACGTCGGCACCGGCTCCGGCTCGGTCGCGGTCGAGTGCGCCCGGTTCGGCGCCGCGGCCGTCGCCGTCGACCGCGACCCGGCCGCGGCCGACCTGGCCCGCGCCAACGCCGCCCGGCACGGCGTCGAGGTGCGGGTGGAGGCGGGGGCGGCACCGGCCGCACTCGCCGACCTGCCCGACCCCGACGCGGTCTTCGTCGGCGGCGGCGGCCCCGACGTGCTCGCCGCAGTGCTCGCCCGCCGCCCGACCAATGTGGTGGCCGCGTTCGCGGCGCTGGAACCGGTCGGACCAGCCGCCGACGCGCTTGCCGCGGCGGGCTACGCGACTGGCGGCGTGCAGGTGCAGGCAAACCGCTTGGCGGAAATCGCCGGCCGGCACCGCCTGGCCGCGACCAACCCGGTCACGCTGGTATGGGGGTCCCGATGATCGGCGCAGTGGCACCTACGGCGGCCGACCGCCGACCGGCCGCGACCAACTCCGTCACGCCCACGTGGGGGTCACGATGATCGGCGTACTGGCACCCACGGCGGCCGACCGCCGACCGGCCGCGACCAACTCCGTCACGCCCACGTGGGGGTCACGATGATCGGTGCACTGGCACCCACGGCGGCCGACCGCCGACCGGCCGCGACCAACTCCGTCACGCCCACGTGGGGGTCACGATGATCGGTGCACTGGCACCCACGGCGGCCGACCGCCGACCGGCCGCGACCAACTCCGTCACGCCGGCGTGGGGGTCACGATGATCGGCGTAGTGGCGCCGACGGCGGCTGGGCGCCGGCTGGCCGCGCGGCTCGCCGAGGCGTGGTCCGACGAGGTGCGCACCCACGACGGCTCGGTGCGCGAACAGCTCGCCGCAGCCTGGGCGGGCAGCAACGTCGTGGTGTGTTTCTTGGCCACCGGGGCGACGGTCCGACTGATCGCGCCGCTGCTTGCCGACAAGCACACCGACCCCGGCGTCGTCTGCGTCGACGAGGCGGGCCGGTTCGCGGTCGCGCTGACCGGCGGACACGACGGCGGGGCCAACGACGCGGCCTGCCGGATCGGTGCGCTGCTCGGTGCCGAGCCGGTCATCACCACCGCCACCGACAGCTTGGGCCTGCCACCACTCGACACCTTCGGCGCCGACCTGGGCTTCCGCCTGGCCGACCCATCGCCGGTCGCTCGGGTGACCAGGGCATTGCTCGACGGCTCGGGCGCGATCGTGATCGCCGATGCGACCTGGCCGGTTCCCCCACTGCCCAGCGGTGACCGCGCCGCCGCGCCAATCGCTCCTGACGGGAGCGACGCGACCACGCCCGCTCCGCGGCTGCCGGCCGGCAAAAGAGGCCCCATCCGCGAGGCCGTCACCGACCAGACCCACGCGACCACGCCCGTTCCGCCGCCTCCGGCTGGCGAAAGGGACCCCATCCGGGGAGCCGTCACGGCCAGCGAAGCTGGTCCGGTGCGGCTGGTCGTCTCTGATCGGGCCGATGCGACCGGTGATCTCGTCTACCGGCCGCCGTCGTTGGTGGTCGGGGTCGGCGCGAGTCGCGGCGTCACCGCCGAAGCCGTCGCCGGCGTCGTGGACGCGGCCCTGGCCGCCGGCGGGCTCGACCCTGCGTCCGTGCGCGCATTGGCCACCGTGGACCTCAAGGCCGACGAGGCCGGCATCCTCGCGCTGGCCGCGGAGCGCGGCTGGCCACTGCTCACCTTCCCCGCCCAAGAGCTCGCCACCGAAGACGTGCCGACCCCGTCCGAGGTCGTACGCGCCGCGGTCGGCACGCCGAGCGTGGCCGAGGCCGCCGCGCTCCGGGCCGCGCGCGACGCCGGCAGGAGCGCGCAGCTGGTGGTGCCGAAACAGGTCACCCCGACCGCGACCGCCGCCGTCGCCCGGTTGACGCCGCGCGGCCGGCTCACGATCATCGGCATCGGCCCGGGCGCCGAGGATCTGCGCACCCCGCGGGCCACCGCCGCGCTGCGGAGGGCGTCGGTGGTCGTCGGCCTGGACCAATACGTGGACCAGGTGCGCCACCTCCTCTCCCCCGGCGCCAGGATCGTCGCGTCCGTGCTGGGCGAGGAGTCCAAGCGCGCCCGGGAGGCCGTCGAACTGGCCACCGAAGGGCACGCCGTCGCGTTGATCGGCTCCGGGGACGCCGGCCTCTACGCGATGGCGTCGCCAGCGCTCGAACTGGCCGGCGCCGACGTCGAGGTCGACGCGGTGCCCGGGGTGACCGCCGCCCTCGCCGCCGCCGCGTTGCTGGGCGCGCCACTCGGCCACGACCACGCCTACATCTCGCTGTCGGACCTGCACACGCCCTGGCCAGTGATCGTCGAGCGGCTCCGCGCGGTGGCCGCCGCCGACCTGGTCGCCTGCCTCTACAACCCGCGCAGCAAGACCCGCGTTGCCCAGTTCGCCGAGTCGCTGGAGATCCTCAGCAAACACCGGCCGCCGGACACCCCGGTCGGCGTGGTCCGCGACGCATCCCGGCCCGGCCAGCGGGTGCACCGAACCACGCTCGCCGAGCTGTCATCCAATCCGTCCATCGTGGACATGCGGTCGGTGGTGCTGGTCGGCTCCAGCCGGACCCGGCTGGTGGCCGGGCGAATGGTCACACCGCGGGAGTACGCGTGGCTGTCGTGAAGCGCACCGTGCACCCGATCGAGGCCGAGTCCTACCGGATCCTGCGCGCCGAGGCCGACACCACCGGGCTGCCGCCGCACACCCGCGACGTGGTCGAGCGGGTCATCCACACCACCGCCGACCCGGCCTGGCAAGACGACCTGGTCACCGACGAGGAGGCGCTCACGGCCGGCGTCAAAGCGCTGGCGGCCAATAACCCGCTGGTCACCGACGTGACGATGGTCGCCGCCGGAGTGACGGCCTACCCCGCCACGTGTCTGGTCGCCGCGACAGCGACAGCCGACCTGGCCAGCCGGGAAGGGCTGACCCGGTCGGCGGCCGGCATCCGGCGGGCCGCCAAAGCCCACCCCGACGGCGCCATCTGGGTGATCGGCAACGCGCCGACCGCCCTGACCGAGTTGATCCGCCTGGCCGCGGCCGGCGAGGTCCGCCCGGCGTTGGTAATCGGGCTTCCGGTCGGCTATGTCGGCGCGGCCGAGTCCAAGGCGGCCCTGCGCCAGACCACGCTACCGCAACTGTCCAACCGCTCGGCCCGCGGCGGCGCCGCGGTCGCCGCAGCCGCCGTGAATGCCCTGCTCTACGGAGACCCGCTCGCATGATCCCGTTGCTCATCGCCGGACACGGCACCTCCGACCCGCAGGGCGCCGACGACTTCCGCCGCTTCGTCGCCCGGGTCGGCCGGACGCTCGACGCCCCCGTCGCGGGCGGCTTCATCGAACTCTCGCCACCACCGGTCAAGGACGCGGTCGCCGAGTTGGTCCGATCCGGTGCGCGACGGCTGGCCTGCGTACCCCTGATGCTGGTTGCCGCCGGGCATGCCAAGGGTGACATCCCGGCCTCGTTGGCCGCCGAACGGGCCCGGCATCCCGGGCTGTCGTTCGCTTACGGGCGGCCGCTCGGTCCGCACCCGGGCATCCTGGCGCTGCTGCGCGAGCGACTGGCCGAGACCGGTGCCGACAGCGACACGACCGTCCTCCTCGTCGGGCGCGGGTCCACCGATCCGGACGCCAACGCCGAGGTCGCCAAGGTCGCCCGGCTGCTGGCGGAGACCACCCCAATGGCCAATGTGGAGTACGCGTTCGTCTCGCTCGCGCAGCCCGGCGTGATGGCCGGGCTGGACCGGTGCCGGGCACTCGGCGCGCAGCGGATCGTGGTGTTGCCTTATTTCCTCTTCACCGGCGTGCTGCCGCGGCGGGTCGAAGCGCAGGCACGGGAGTGGGCGCACGACCGCGACGCCGACGTGCGCACGGCCGGCGTGATCGGTGACTGCGAAGGGCTCGCCGAGATCGTGGTCGAGCGCTACACCGAGGCGCTGGGCGGTGACATCCGCGCCAACTGCGACACCTGCAAATACCGGGTGGCGCTGCCGTTCCACGAGCACGCGGTGGGCGCCGCCCAACTGCCGCACGCCCACCCCGCCGACCACCACCATTGACGGTGGGGGCCGACGGGAGGCCGTAAACCTCAGGCGCTGAAGGCGGCCGAACGGCGGAGGCTGCGCTCCACGACGGCGCCGAGGCCGAGGCCCAGCGTCGCCCAGACGACCACCTGCGTGCCGAGGGACGCGAGGCGGAAGTTCCACAGCACGATCGGCGAGAACCCTTCCGGGATCTCCTCGATCGGCGGCAGCAGGACGTGTGCGACGGCGATCACCGCCACGAAGGCACCGGCCGCGATGAGGGTCGCGTTCCAGACGCCGAAGCGGGCCACCTGCGACCGTCCGATGTAGATCGCCAAGGCCAGCGTCGCGAGCGCGATCACCAACATCAGGAAGTACAGCGACGTACGCCGGCCGATCGTGTCGGAAGAACCGGTCGCCGGCGGGTTGGCCGGGTATTTCAGGAACGGCACCAGCGCGACGGTGACGAAGCCGGCCAGGCCGACCAGGGCCGCGGTCGCCCGCGGGCCGAGCTGGCCGATCCGGCCGCAGGCGGCCGCGAACACCATCGAGAAGATGCCACCGAACGCGACGCCGTAGATCAGCGTCGCGGTCAGCAGCCCGAAGGTGCTCTGCACCGTGCGGCTGACCAAGGCCGGCTCGCCGGTGTCAACGGAGTGCGCCGACTCGAACGCGATCGCCGAGTCGATCGGGCCTTCGCCGACCAGGTAGGCGAACACGAATGCGAGCACGCCGGCGGCCAGTCCCACCAGCATGCCGCGGATCAACAAAGAGCGGGGGGACAGCATGGTTCCCCGCCCGTCAGTGGCAGGGGAAACCGAGGAGGTGGCGGCCGTCGTGCACGAACTCGTGCACGCCGCTGCCACCGATCAGGTGGAAGACACCCTGCTCGGTGCCGACGAAGTAGAGCAGGACCAGGGCCAGCACGGCGCCGAACAGGAGCCAGGGCTGGAGCTCACGCCACGGGATGGCAACCGGCTGGACGGCCGGGCGGGGGGTGGCGGAAGAAGAAAGACTGGACACGGGGCGAACCTCCTCGGGATCACGCGTCCCACAATGGGTTTCGGTGACGGCGGAGGGTCTGACTCCCACGCGCGAACGTGGTCACAGTGGCGCGACCGCGCCGGACTCTCACCGGCTTCCTACCATCGTCACTTCGTCCCGGACGCTACGGTCGCCCGCGCCGGGGTGTCAACCGCAGCGACCCCGATGAGACGTCCTCGACAAATTCCGGCAAGCCTCGCCCTGCCAGGTCGGGGATAACCGGGGCGCCGCTAGGAACAGCAGCGCGACGCAGGGTGGAGATCGCACACGAGCGAGAGGAACGACGATGACGTTGCGACAACACCCGATCGGGACCCAGGGCCTGGTCGCCGGCGTCGAAGGTCTCGGCACCTTCGGCATGACCGCGGCCTACGGCACGCGCGACGACGCGGAGGCGGTGGCCACCGTGCACCGCGCGCTCGAGCTGGGCGTGACCATGTTCGACACCGCCGACATGTACGGCGCGGGCGGGGCGGAAGAGCTGCTCGGCCGGGCGCTCGCGGAACGGCGCGACGAAGCGGTGATCGCCACCAAGGTGGGTGGAGTGACCCTGGACCAGGCTGGAAAGATCATCGGACCCGCCAACGGCCACCCCGACTACCTGCGCGCCGCGGTCGACCGCTCGCTGCACCGGCTCGGCACCGACCACATCGACCTGCTCTACCTGCACCGGGTGGACCCCGCGGTGCCGGTCGAGGAAAGCTTCGGCGCGCTGGGCGAGTTGGTCGCCGAGGGCAAGGTCCGCTATCTAGGCATCAGCGAGGCCGCACCCGCGAGCATCAGGACGGCACACAACACGGCGCCGCTGTCGGCGGTGCAGACCGAATACTCGTTGTTCACCCGCGACGTCGAGGCGAATGGCGTGCTGGCGGGCGTACACGAGCTAGGTATTGGTTTTGTCGCTTATTCGCCGTTGGGTCGGGGCTTCCTGACCGGCGCGGTCCGCGACCTCGCCGACCTGCCCGCCGACGACTACCGCCAGACCTGGCCCCGGCTCGCCGGCGACAACCTCGACCGCAACCTGCACATCGTGGACCGCATCAGTGACATCGCGAAGCGGGAGAACCTCAGCCCGGCCCAGCTAGCACTAGCCTGGGTGCTGGCGCAGGGGGTCACCGCGATCCCCGGCACCAAGCGCCGCGGCTATCTCGCGGAAAACGTCGGCGCGGCGGAGATCGAGCTGAGCACCGTGGTGCGCGACGAGCTCAGCGAGGCCGCCCCGGTCGGCGCCGCGGTCGGCGCCCGCTACACGCCCGTGGCGATGGCCGCCATCGAGGAGTGAGACAGCATGGCCCGCACCGAACTCGGCGACTTCCTGCGTAACCGGCGGGAAGCGCTGCGGCCGTCCGACGTGGGCATCCCGTCGGGCGGCCGGCGCCGCACGCCCGGCCTGCGGCGCGAGGAGGTCGCGCTGCTGGCCAACCTGTCGGTTGACTACTACGAGCGGCTGGAGCAGTCGCGGGCCGGCAACCCGTCCGAGGCCCTGCTGGCAGCGCTGGCCCGGTCGCTGCGGCTGTCGGTCGAGGAACGCGACTACCTCTACCGGCTGGCCGGCTATTCGGCGCCCGCGGCCGGTGCGGTCACCGGCTATGTCGACCCGGCGCTGATGTTCCTGCTGGACGCGCTCGCCGACGTGCCGGCACACGTGATGGACGACCTGACCACGATGCTCGCGCAGAACACGTTGAGCCGGGCGCTGCTCGGGCCGTGGACCGACGGCGACGAGCGATCCGGCAACGTGATCTGGCGCTGGTTCACCGACCCGGAGTCGCGGGCCCTCAACGCACCCGATGAGCACGAGTCGCTCGGTCGCGGCTACGCGGCCGACCTGCGCGCCACCGCCGCTCGCCGCGGCCCGGACCCGGCCGTCGAGCGCCTGGTCGCCGACCTGCGGGCGGCCAGCCCGGAGTTCGCCGGCTACTGGAGCGACATGCAGGTGACGCCGTTGCACAGCACCCGCAAGCTGATCGTCCACCCGCGCGCCGGAAACCTTGACGTGCAATGCGATTTCGTACGCAGCGAAAGCACCGGCCAGCGCCTGGTGATCTTCCGACCGCAGCCGGGCTCGCACACCGCCGACAGCTTCGAGTTCCTCCACGCACTCGGCGGCGACCAGTCCGGCCGGCGCTACGCCGTCGACTGAGACCGCGGTTCCGTTTCCCGCCTCCGCCAGGTAACGTCTTGCCCGAGTTAGGCAAGGCTAACCTAAAGGGAGGTCGTGTTGGAGGGGTCAACTCCACACCTGTTCGGCCGGTCCACCGTGCACACGTTCCAACACGACGTCGCCAGGGCGGCGGCCGCCGTGGCGGACCGGGTCGGTACCGTGCGCCGCCCCTACTCGGGCGCGAGCCTGACCGACCTACAGGCGATGGTCGACGCGGTCGACCTCGACCGGCCGCTCGGCGACACCGACGCCGCGCTCGACGAGGTCGGTCGCCTCTACCTCGACCACGCCGTCTGGTTCCACGAGCCCGGCTACGTCGCCCACCTCAACTGCCCGGTCGCGCTGCCCGCGCTGAGCGCCGAGGTGCTGCTGGCCGCCGTCAACTCCTCCGTCGACACCTACGACCAGAGCACCACCGGCACGCTGATCGAGCGCCGGCTGGTCGACTGGGCCGCCGGCCGGATCGGCTTCGGCCCCGACGCCGACGGGGTCTTCACCAGCGGCGGCACCCAGTCCAACCTGCACGGCCTGCTGCTGGCCCGGGAGGCATCGGCCGCGACCGACCTGTCGCGGATGCGCATCCTGGCCACCGCTGAGGCGCACTTCAGCGTCACCCAGGCCGGGATCCTGCTCGGGCTCGGCCGCGACGCGGTCGTGCCGGTCGCCACCGACGACGTCGGGCGGATGGACCCGGTCGCACTCACCGCGATCCTCGACGACCTGATCCGCTACGACCTCGTGCCGATGGCCGTCGTCGCCACGGCCGGCACCACCGACCTCGGTTGCGTCGACCCGGTCGACGCGGTCGCCGACGCCTGCGCCCGCTACGGCGTCTGGCTGCACGTCGACGCCGCGTACGGCTGCGGTCTGCTGGTCTCCACCCGGCGCCGGCACCTGCTCGACGGCATCGAGCGCGCCGACTCGGTCACCGTCGACTTCCACAAGAGCTTCTTCCAGCCGATCAGCTCCAGCGCGGTGATCGTCCGCCGGTCGGCCGCGATGCGTCGGATGGCACACCACGCCGACTATCTCAACCCGCGCACCGCGACCGTGCCCAACCAGGTCGACAAGAGCCTCCAGACCACCCGCCGGTTCGATGCGCTCAAGCTCTGGATGACCCTGCGCACGGTCGGCGCCGAGCAACTCGGCACGATGTTCGACCGGGTCGTCGACCTCGCCGAGGACGCGCACCGGCTGCTCATCGACGATCCCGACTTCGAGGTCGCCGCCGCGCCCACGCTCAGCACGGTGCTGTTCCGCTATCGCCCGGCCTGGCTCGACGTCGACACCTGCGACACGCTGACGCCCCGGATCCGGGCGCGGCTGTTCGCCGGTGGCGAGGCGATCGTCGCCGGCACCACCCGAAAAGGCCACCACTGGCTCAAGCTAACCCTGCTCAACCCGGCCACCACGGTCGAACACCTGCGCACGGTGCTCGACCGCGTGCGGGAGACCGGTTGGGAGCTGCTCACCGAAGACGACCCGCGGCTCGCGACGGCGGTGGTGTGATGCACGACTTCGCCGCGGTCGGCATCGGCCCCTTCAACCTCGGGCTGGCCTGCCTGACCGCCGAACTATCCGATGTGGACGGCGTCTTCTTCGAGCAGCGCGACGCCTTCGACTGGCACCCCGGCCTGATGATCCCGGGCGCCACCATCCAGGTGCCGTTCCTGGCCGACCTGGTCACGCTGGCCGACCCGACCTCGCGTTTCTCGTTCCTCAACTATCTCAAGCAGACCGGCCGGCTCTACCGCTTCTACATCCGGGAGAACTTCTACCCGCTGCGTGCCGAATACAACGAATACTGCCGGTGGGCCGCCGTCCAGCTCCCCGCACTGCGGTTCGGCAGCCGCGTCGAACGGATCGATTACGACCAGGAGCGCCGGGGGTACGCGCTGCGCGTGCGCTCCGCCGGCTCGGTGGAGACGGTCTACGCGCGCAAGCTGGTGCTCGGCATCGGCACCGCGCCACACGTTCCGGCGGCGCTGAGCGACCTGCCGGGCCCGGTCGTGCACAGCGCCGACTATCTGCCGGCGAAGTCTCATCTGCAAGGTCTGAGCTCGATCACGATCGTCGGGAGTGGACAGAGCGCGGCCGAGATCTACCTCGATCTGCTCGCCGGCGCCGAGGAGCACGGCTATCACCTGACCTGGATCACCCGCGCGCCGCGCTTCTTCCCCATGGAATACACGAAGCTGACACTGGAGATGACGTCGCCGGAATACATCCGCTACCACCACGGCCTGCCGGCCGCCACCCGCGACCGGCTCGCCCGCGAGCAACGCAGCCTCTACAAGGGAATCAGCGCCGACCTGGTCGACACGATCTTCGACACGCTCTACGAGCACGACCTGCGCGGGCCGGTGCCGACCACGCTCCGGGCCGGCACCGAGGTGACCGCGGCCCGCTTCGACGGCGAGCGCTACCTGCTCGACCTGCACCACCGCGAGCAGGACCGGTCCTTCGGCGCCGAAACACAGGGCCTGGTGCTGGCCACCGGCTATGCGCCTCGGGTGCCTGGCTTCCTCGCACCGGTGCGCGACCGGATCCGCTGGGACGAGCGCGGCCGCTACGCGGTGTCCCTCGACTACGCGATCGACGTGGCCGGCGACGAGATCTTCGTGCAGAACGCCGAGGAGCACACGCACAGCCTGACCGCGCCGGACCTGGGCATGGGCGCCTACCGCAACTCGGTCATCATCCGGGCGCTGACCGGGCGCACCGCCTACCCGGTCGAGGAGCGCATCGCGTTCCAGGAGTTCGGCGCTCCGGCGCGGGCGTACGCGGAGGCGGCCCGATGACGTTCACGCTGGAACCGCTCGACGTCGACGCGCACGCCGAGGTGCTGCACGGGTGGGTCACCCATCCGCGCTCCGTCTACTGGGGAATGCAGGGCGCCACGGTCGACGCGGTGCACAAGGCCTACGCGCAGATCGAGGTCGACCCGCACCACCACGCCTGGCTCGGCCGGCTCGACGGGGAGCCGGTCTTCCTGGCCGAGACCTACGACCCGGCGCACAGCGAACTCGCCGCGCACTACCCCGTGGCGACGGGCGACGTCGGGATGCACGTGCTGGTCGCGCCGCCGGCTCCCGGGGCGCCGGTGCGACACGGGCTCACGTCGGGGGTGATGCGGGCGGTCATGTCGTTCGTCTTCGACGACCCGCGGGCGCTGCGGGTGGTCGTCGAGCCCGACGAGCGCAACGCGGCGATCGCCCACAAGAACGCCGAGGTCGGTTTCGTCGAGCAGGGCCGGGTGCGGCTTTCCGACAAGGTGGCGCGGCTGAGTTTCTGCACGCGGGAGGCGTACACGTTGACCGGTCCGGAGCCGCCCGCGCACCTGACGCCGGCGACGATGGCGGTCGCACACCGGCGGCTGATCGCCAAGGCGATCGCCGAGTTCAGCCACGAGCGGATCCTGGCACCCGAGCCCGACGGCACCGGTGGCTACGCGCTCGGCGACCTGCGCTTCACCGCACGGCGCTACCCGCTCGAGCACTGGGTGGTGGACCCAGCGTCGCTGGCACACCGCGACGGCCGGCCGTTGGACGCGCTGGCGTTCGTCGCCGGGCTGGCCGGCACGCTGGGCATCCCCGATCGGCTGGTCGGCACCTACCTGGAGGAGATCGCCGCCACGCTGGCCGGCGCGGCCTGGAAGCACCACCACGAGCGGCTGGACAGTGCGGCGCTGGTGCACGCGGGCTTCCAGGACATCGAGGCGGCGATGACCGAAGGGCACCCGGGCTTCGTGGCCAACAACGGGCGGATCGGTTTCGGGCTGGCCGACCACGAGGCGTACGCGCCGGAGGCGGGCCAACCGGTCCGGCTGGTCTGGCTCGCCGTGCTGCGGGCCGAGAGCGCGTTCACCGCGGGTCACGGTGTCACCGAGGCGCAGTTCTACGCCGGCGAGCTCGACGCGGATACCCGGGAGCGGTTCGCCGCCCGGCTGCGGTCGCTCGGCCTGGACCCGGCCGACTACCGCTACCTGCCGGCGCACCCGTGGCAGTGGGAGCACAAGCACGCGATCACCTTCGCGCCCGACGTGGCCCGGCGGGCGATCGTGCCGCTCGGCAGCGGACCCGACCGCTACCGCGCGCAGCAGTCGATCCGGACGTTCTTCAACACCGACCGGCCCGACCGGCACTACGTGAAGACCGCGCTGGCGATCCAGAACATGGGGTTCCTGCGCGGCCTGTCCCCCGCCTACATGCGCGCGACGCCGCCGATCAACGACTGGGTCGCCGACGTGGTCGCCGCCGACGACACCTTGCGTGAGTGCGGCTTCGGCGTGTTGCGCGAGGTGGCGTCGGTCGGGTTCACCGGTGACGCGTACCACCGAAGCGGTTTTCCTTCCCCACACCAACGGATGCTCGCCGCGCTCTGGCGGGAGAGCCCGCTGCCCCGACTGGCACCCGGCGAGCGGCTGGCGACGATGGCCAGCCTGCTGCACCGCGACCGGGCCGGCAGCTCGCTGGTCGGCGCGCTGATCGCGGCGTCGGGCCTGCCGGCCGAGCGCTGGGTCGCGACCTACCTGCGCGCCTACGTGCGGCCGGTGGTGCACTGCATCCTGCGGCACGATCTCGCCTTCATGCCGCATGGGGAGAACCTCATCCTGGTGCTCGACGGGCACGTGCCGACCCGGGTGTTCATGAAGGACATCGGCGAGGAGGTCGCCGTGATGAGCCTCGACCGCCCGCTGCCACCGGAGATCGAGCGGATCCGGATCGACGTCTCCGACGACGTGAAGGCGCTGGCCCTGCACACCGACGTCTTCGACGGTTTCCTGCGGCACCTCGCCGGGATCCTCGACAGCGACGGGGTGCTGCCCTGGGACCGGTTCTGGGCGCTGGTCGCCGACTGCGTGGCCACACACGGCGCCGACCACCCCGACCTGCGCGGGCGGCTCCAGCTAGCCCGGCCGAAGTTCCGGCACTCGTGCCTCAACCGGCTCCAGTTGCGCAACACGCTCCAGATGGTCGACCTCACCGACCAGGCCGGCTCGCTGCTCTTCGCCGGCACGCTGGCCAACCCGATCGCACCCCGATGAAGGTACGGCGCGACGACTGGGGCATCCCCCACCTCTGGGCGCTGGACCCAGACCGGCTCGCCTACCTTCAGGGCCGGGTCACCGCGACCGACCGGGCGTGGCAGATCGAGGTCGAGCGGTTGCGCTCAGAGGGGCGGCTGGCCGCCGTGCTCGGGCCGGCCGAGCTGCCGTGGGACCGGTTCGCGCGGCGGGCCCGGCTCGACGACACCGCCCGCCGCTGCTTCGCCCGGCTGCGGCCGGAGACCCGGCGCTGGGTCGAGGCCTACGTCGACGGCGTCAACGAGGGGCTGCGTGATGCGGCGGCGCCCGAGTTCGAGGCTCTCGGTGTCGCGCCGGGCCGGTGGCGGCCGTGGACACCGCTGGGCGTCTTCCTCGTGCAGCACGCGCTGTTCGGCACGTTCCCGCACAAGCTGTGGCGGGCCGACCTTTTCGCTGCCCTCGGCCCGACCGCACTGTTCGCGTCGGCCGACCCCGGTGGCTCGGGCAGCAACGCCTGGGCGGTCACCGGCCCGCCCGCGGTGATCGCCGGCGATCCGCACCGGCTGCTCGAACTGCCCGGGGTCTACCAGCAGATCGGGCTGGCCTGTCCGGAGTTCGACGTGGTCGGGCTAGCGTTCCCCGGCGTGCCGGGCGTGCCGCACTTCGGGCACGCCGGCGGCGTCGCCTGGGGCATCACCAACGCGATGGCCGACTATCAGGACCTCTATCGCGAGCAGCTACGCCGGGGCAACGGCGGTGTGTCGGTGCGGTCGGCCTCGGGTTGGCACCCGGCGCGGGTGCACCTCGAACACGTCACCGTCCGGGACTCCGCACCTGAACTGGTCGAGGTGATCGAGACGCCCCGCGGGCCGGTGATCGACCACGACCGGCGGACCGGGGAAGCGCTGAGCCTGCGTACGCCCAGCCGGGTGCTGGCGGCGCTCGGCTTCGACGCGCTGCTGCCGCTGCTGCGGGCGCGCGACACCGGCGACGTGGTGCGGGCGCTGCGGTCGTGGGTCGAGCCGGTCAACAGCGTGCTGGTCGCCGACACCACCGGCGACGTCCGCGAGTTCGTGGCCGGGCGGGTCCCGTTGCGCGACGAGCGCTGCCGGCGGGAGCCGGTGCCGGGCTGGGAGCCGCGCTACGCGTGGCGGCCGGGGTATGCCGAGCTGTCCGAAGCACCGGTCTCTGAGGTGGCCGTGCACGCCAACGACCGGCGGCCGGGCGTCGCGGCGCTGGGTGCCGACTTCGCGCCGGCACACCGAGCGCGCCGGATCCGCGAGTTGGTCACTGTGGGTACGCCGGCCGCCGCGGTGCACACCGACGCGCGGGGCGTCGTCCTTCGCGACCTGCTGGCCGGGCTCAAGGTCGGCGGGGCGGCGCGGGAGTTGCGCGACCGGCTGCTCGGCTGGGACGGGGTGATGTCCGCGTCCAGTGTGGATGCGGGTGCTTATGCGGCGTGGCGGGCGGCGTTCGTCCGGGGGTTACACGATCATCCGGTGCTGCGGCCGCTGCGTGCGCCGTCGGCATACGACGGGTTGTTCGCGCCGTGGACCGACCCGCTCGGGCGGATCGGGGTCGCGCTGGAGAGCGTGGTGGCCGGTCTCGGCGCCACGGCTTGCGTGCCGGCCGCCGCGGCCGCGCTCGCCGAGGCCGCTTCGCTGCCACCCCAGGCCTGGGGCGACCGCCACATGTTGGCCCCCATCCAAGCGCTGCCCGGCGCAACACCGACCGCGCAGCCCAGCGGCACGCCGACAGCGGACCACCGCGCCACGCCAACGGCAAAGCCCAGCGGCACGCCAACAGCGGACCACCCCGCCACGCCGACGGCGAGGCTCAGCGGCGACACCGATTGCGTGTTGGCCACATCAAGCGTGCCCGGGGTGTCCGACGCGTGCTGGCGTGGGCCGGTCGCCCGGTATGTCTGGGACCTCGGCGACCGCGCCGCGAGCCGGTGGATCGTGCCGTTCGGCGCTAGCGGCCACCCGGGCAGCCCGCACTACGCAGATCAACTGCCGTTGTGGACGGCAGGAGAACTTATTCCCGCGTGCAGCTGACATTGGATATAGTCGATCTTCCAATCAGGGAGGTCTGTCGATGCTTGCCCTCGATGACGGTATGCGCGCGATCGTCCCGCTCTGGCAGGAGATAGTGGTCGGCGGCGCCGCGTTCGCCGTTCTCGCGTACCTCTTGATGAAGGTCGTGTTCCCGCTGATGGAGCGGATGATCGAGGCTCGGGCCGACGCGATCGACGGCGGCCTGGCCCGGGCGGAGGCGGCCCGCGCCGAGGCGGAACGGATCCGCGACAGCTACCGGGAGAAACTCGCCGCGGCGCGGGTCGAGGCGGCCCGGATCCGCGAAGAGGCCCGGGCCGAGGCCGCGGAGACCCGCGCGGTGGCGTTGGCGACCGCCAAGGCCGAGGCCGACGCGATCGTGGCCGCCGGCCGGCAGCGGCTCGCCGCCGAACGCGCCGCCGTCCACCGTGACCTTCGACCCGATGTGCAGCGATTGGCTACCGATCTGGCTGAGCGAATCGTCCGCTAGATCGGGAAATTCACTCCGCTCAACGTGGACATTTTGCACGAACGACACCGGTCAAGGGTTGAACCTGTCAGCTTCCCCCTCGAACAAAGCACGTCCGGCCTGGTAGCGTCCGGCCGACCGGGCCGCTCAAGGACGGAGGTCGACCGGTGACTGACAACCGGGTAAAGGGCCGTGTGAAGGGGCTGTTCGGCGGTGTCGCTCCGGACAATGGGCAGCAAATGGGTGAGCCAAGCGATGCCTTCCCCGACCCCAACTCTCACCAGGCACTCGCCGTGCTGACGCTCGCCCAGCGCACCGCCGACGAGCATGTCGCGGCCGCGCAGCGCCAGTCCGAGCGGATATTGGCCGATGCGCGCCAGGCCGGCGACCAGGTCGCCCGCGAGGCGCAGGGCTACTCCGACGAGATGCGCCGTCAGGCCGACAAGGTCCTGGCCGACGCCCGTGCTTCGGCGGAGCAGTCCGCTCGCGACGCGGCCGCACACTCCGACGACATCCGCCGCGAGGCCGATCGGGTGCTCAACGAGGCACAGGGCAACGCCGAGCAGCTCGCCAACGAGTCCAACGACACCGCGGAGCGGCTGGTCGCCGACGCGCAGGCCAACGCCGAGCAGATCACCCAGGATGCGCAGGACGCGGCCGACGCGCTCGAGCAAGACGCGCAGCGCCGCTACGAAGAGGCGGTCGGTGGCCTCCAGGCGCAGCGCGAGGCGTTGCAGCAGGAGATCGAGGCGTTGCAGCAGTTCGACCGCGACTACCGCGCTCAGCTCGTCGCGTTCATGCAGGGCCAGCTCCGCGCGCTGGGTGTCGACGCGCCCAACGCGGGCAGCGAGACCCAGGCGCTCAGCCAGCTCGCGGCGGCTCGCGAGGGCTGATCCCGCTCAGCGCTTGGCCGCCGCGCAGGTGATGCAGGTGCGGGTCGCCGGCAGGGCGGCCAGGCGTTCGGGATCGATCGGCTGGCCGCAGCGCTCGCACCGGCCATAGCTGTCGTCGGCCACGCGCTCCAGCGCCCGGTCGATCGCCGCCAGCCGGTCGCGGGCCCTTTGCAGGATGGCGCCCGCCTGCGCCCGCTCGTAGGCGATCGTCTGGCCCTCGGGGTCGTGCTCGTCGTCGGTCGCCGTGCCGGTCTGCGCCGTCACGATGCCGTCGACCACCTGGCTCAGGGTGTCGATCTGCGCGACCGTGTCACGCCGCTCGGCGCGCAGCCGTTCCACCGTGCTGTCGGCCATCCGACAAGCCTACGGCAGTTCGGGCGGCGTCCAGTCGACGTAACGGAGCATCGACCGCAGACCGGCCCGCGGCGGGGTCAGCCGGATTAGCGTGTTGCGCAGCGTCACCGCGACCGGGTTCCGTAGCTGCTGCCCGAACCGTCCCGCCTGGTAGGCGGCCCGGGCCACCGCCTGCGACCGCGGGCGCCGCTGGGCGTCGTAGGCCGCCAGCGCCGGGCCGAGCTCGCCGGCCGGATCACACACCGACGCCAGCACGACCGCGTCCTCCAGCGCCTGGTTGGCGCCCTGACCGAGGTTGGGCGTCATCGCGTGCGCGGCGTCGCCGAGCAGCACCACTCCGCCATCCACGTAGGACGGCAGCGGGGTGGCGAGCTGGTAGATGTCGTCGCGCAGCACCGTGTCGCTGGCCGCCATCAGCGCCGGGATCGGATCGTGCCAGTGGCCGAACCGCGCGCGGACCGCCGCCAACTCGTCGTCGTGCCACGCGCCGGGCGGCGAGGTGACCGCGCCGAACCAGTAGGCCCGGCCGTCACCGAGCGGCACCATGCCGAACTCGGCACCCTCGCCCCAGGTGATCCCGACGAGCGGCGCGCCCGTCCAGGCCTCCGTGGTCACACCCCGCCACGCGGTCGACCCGGCGTAGGCCGGCGCCGGCAGGTCCGGCCACAACCGCCGCCGGACCGCGCTGTTGATCCCGTCAGCGGCCACCACCAGATCGACCTCGCGCCCATCGACCCGCGGCCGCGCACCGCCAACGACCTCGCCGCCGCCGACCGGTCGGCCCCCGCCGCCGGCCGGGACGCCACCCACGGCCTCCCCGCCGCTGACCGGTCGGCCCGCGCCGCCCGCGGCCTCGCCGCCGTGAAACGGTCGGCCCCCGCCGCCGCCGGCCGGGACGCCACCCGCGGCGTCGCCGCCGTGAACCGGTCGGCCCGCGCCGCCGATGACCTCGCGGCCGTGGACCGGTTGGCCCGCGCCGGCGACGACTTCGGAGACCTCCGCGCCGAGCACCAGCGTGCCGGGTGGGAGCGCGTCGGCGAGCACCCGGTGCAAGGTCGCCCGGTGGATGCCGAGCGCCGACGTGCCCAGCGCCCTGGTCAGCGCGGCACTGTCGATCCGGCTCAGCCACGTCCCGTCGGGCGTGCGCAGCCCGCCGGCCGCCTCGACCTGGCCCTCGGCCCGGACCGCCGCGCCGACACCAAGCGCATCCAAAGCGCGGAGCCCGTTGGCCAACAGCGTGAGCCCGGCGCCCACCGCCTCGATCCGCGGCGCCCGCTCCAGCACCGTCACGTCCCAGCCGCGGCGGCGCAGCCCGATCGCCGCGCTGAGCCCACCGATCCCCGCACCGACCACGACCGCCGTCGCCATGGGTTCCCGCCCTTCTACAACTGTAGAAACTTCTACAGCCGTAGAATACACCGCGTGACCCGGTTCACCGACCTCACCGACGCCGCGATCTCCGTGGTCGCCGAGCACGGCATGCGCGGCCTCACCCACCGGGCCGTCGATGCCCGGGCGGCGCTGCCGCTGGGCACCACGTCGGCCTACTTCCGCACCCGCAAGGCGCTGATCGAGGCGCTCGTCCGCCGCCTGGCCGACCTCGACAACGAAGACCTCGCCGCGCGGGCGGTGACGCCAAGCCCCGGGACCGGCTTCGCCGACGCGGTCGCCGCGCTGCTCGACAGTTGGCTGACCACGGGCCGGGAGCGCACTCTGGCGCGCTACGCCTGCCTGCTGGAGGCGACTCACCACCCGGACCTAAGGACCATCCTGGAGTACGGCCGGTCCTCCCGCGAGCAGGCCCGCGCGCTGATGGAAGCGGCCGGCGTGGCCAACCCGGCCCAGGCCGGCGACCACTTCGTGGCCTGTGTAGACGGTCTGCTCTTCGACCGCCTGGCCGGCGCGGGCGCACTGACCGCACCGGCGCCGGGCACCCCGGAGAACCGCGCCGACCTGGCCAGCGCCCTGCGTCACGTGCTGGCGGGCTTCACTTCCGCCACGGCGACCCGCTCGATCTCGCGCAACGAGAGCCGGCGCCCGGCTAGTTCCGGATAGCGGCCTCGATAGTCGGCGGCACCGAGGTCGTCGCCCAGCACCAGGCCATGGCCGGCCAGCACCGCCGCCAGCCGCGCCGGGTCGAACGCGCTCAGCCAGCCATAGCGCCGGGCTCCGCGGGCCCGCTGCTCGATCACCCGCCGCGGCAGGTAGGTGAAGACCAGCCGGCTCCCCGGCGCCAACGAGCCGGCCCAGGCCAACACCGGCCCGACCGACGACTCCGGCAGGTATTGCGCGACCGCCTCGAACAGCACCAGCGTCGGCACGCCGGGGTCGAACCCCGCGTCCGCGAGCAGGGCGCCGGGCGGGCCGGCGTTGAGGTCGGCGGCCAGATAGCGCACATTGGCCGGTGGCGTGCCGAGCGCCCGGGCCAGCGCCGCGCGTTTGATCGCCTGGGTGCGCGGCAGGTCGACCTCCCAAACCGGCACGCCCGCCAACTCGGCGAGCCGGTAGGGCCGGGTGTCGAGGCCAGCCCCGACGATCACCGCCTGCGCGGCGCCGGCGGCCAGCGCGGCGCGGCACCAGTCGTCGACGACCCGGGTGCGGCAGACGGCCGTGCCGCGCATCCCGGGCATCGCCACCTCGGCCAGCCGGCCGAGCGTGACGCGGGCCGGCCGATGGCGGGCTACCAGGCCGGGCCAGCCGGCGAGCAGCCGGCCCGAGACCGGATCGTCGAGCAGCCGCTGACCGACCGGGACGTCGGCCTCCAGTGCCCGCATCAGGGCCACACCTACTGCCGTCGTCTCCACCCGCACCACAGCCACGCATTGATGCCTATCACAAGGTGCGGGCCAGCTCCGTCCGGGAGCGGACACCGAGCCGGCTGAAGATATTGCGCAGGTGGTGGTCGACGGTCCTGGTCGAGAGGAAGAGCTGGGCCGCGACCTCGCGGTTGGTCGCACCGCCGGCCACGAGCTGGGCGATCCGCTGCTGCTGCGCGGTCAGCGAGAGCCCGGGCGGCGCCGGTAGGTCGCACGCCTCCCCCGCCGCGCGCAGCTCGGTGGTCGCCTGCGCGGCCCAGACCGGCATGTCGACCAGGGCGAAGCCCTCGGCCGCGCGGTGCAGGTGTGGGCGGGCGTCCCGGGGGTGCCGGGCCCGGCGCAGGTCACGGCCGAGCAGCAACTCGGTGCGGGCCCGCTCGAAGTCGCCACCGTCGGCCGGGTGCAGCCGCAGCGCCTGCTCGAACTCGGCCAGCGCCGCCTCGCTGCCGCGCGGGGCGAGCAGGGCGCGGCAGCGGGCGGCGAGGGCGCGCCGGGTCGGGTCACCGGTCGCCGCGGCCCAGCGGTCGAACACCGCCGCCGCGGCATCGGCGGCCGCCGGGTCACCGGCCCCAGCCGCCGCTTCCACCAGATAGGGCGCGGCGGTCATCTGGATCAACACGGTGGCGTCGGCCATCGTGACCAGCCGGCGCAGCGCGTCCGCGGACCGGCCGGCGACCAGGTCGAGCACCGCGAGGGCCCATTGCACCAGGGCGCGGGGCCGGCTGGCGTGCGAACCGGAGCGCAGCTCGCGCATCCACCGCATGCACTCGGGCGCGTCGCCGCGCAACGCGGCCAGCAGCGCCAGCAGGCCGACCAGGTTGCCGGCGGCGGCGTGCTGGCCGCACGCCCGGGCGACCTCGAGGCCCTCCCGCGCGCTCGCCGCCGCGGCCTCGTAGGAACCCATCCAATATTCGACGAAGGTACGCAGCTCGAGCACCCGCGGCAGCAGCGCGACCGCCCCGCTCGACCGGGCCAGTTCCGCCGCCCGCTCCAGGGTCCGGTGCGCCGCGGCGTCGTCTCCGAGCAGCAGCCCGGCGGTGGCCGCGGAGGTCAGCTCCTCGGGGTCGGACGTGGCCGCGTCGAGCACCGAGCGCAGCGCCGGCCGGGCCCGCTCGTGGTCGCCGCGGAGCACCGCCGCGAGCCCCGCGACCTGCGCGGAGCGCAGCGGGTCGAGGGCGCCACGGCGGCGCAGCACGGCGGCCCGCCGGAGCACCTGGGCGTAGCGGCCGTGGTTGCCGTCGAGACAGACCGCCTCGCCGGCCAGCACCAGTGCCCGCCAGGCCAGGTCGGGCCGGGTGGCGGTCAGCTCGTCGGCCGCGGCCAGCAGCAACTCGAACGCCGCGCCGGCGGTGCCGCCGCGCAGCGCGATCTCGCCGGCGAGCAGCGAGCCGGTCGCGCCCGATCGGGCCAGCAGCCGGCGGGCCCGCGCCGGGTCGCCACCGAGCCAGGCGTACCGGGCCGCGGCCACCCGGCGCGCGGACGCGGGCCCGGCGTCGGGGGTCAGTTCCGCCGCCCGTTCCAGCGCGACCGAACCGACCCGGCAGTCGACCACCGAGCCCGCCGCCCGCTCGATCTCGCCGGCCAGCCGGGCGTCGGGCGGTGGGGTGGCTGCCGCCAGGTGCAGCAGCCGGCGCAGCCGGTGGGCGTCGCCGGTCAGCAGCCGGGCCAGCACCCGGTGGGCCCGCTGGCGCTCGGCCAGGGTGGCGTCGTCGCGGACCACCTCACGGGCCGCCGGGTGGGTGAAGCCGGCATCGCGCAGCAGGCCGCAGCGCTCGGCCGCGGCGAGCGCGCCGCCGCCGAGCCGAGCCAGCGCCGCGGGATCAAGACCGTCGTCGAGGGCGAGCAGCAGCAGCGCCCGCCGGGTGGTCGGAGGCAAGGAGCGCAACCGGATGCGGTACGCCCGGCGCAGCGCACCGTCGGCCGGCAGCCCCGTGGGTGGTGGCTCGGCGCCGCGCCGCTGCCCCGGCGTGAGCGATCGGGCCAGGTCGTGCAGCGCGGCCGGATTGCCGCCGGCCAAGCCGACCAGCGTCTCGGCAAGCAGCCCGCCGACGCCGTGGCCGGCAAGCACGCCACCGACCCCGTGGCCGGCAAGCACGCCACCGACGCCGTGGTCGGCGAGCACGCCACCGACCCCGTGGCCGGCAAGCACGCCACCGACGCCGTGGTCGGCGAGCACGCCGCCGACCCCGTGGCCGGCAAGCACGCCACCGACCCCGTGGCCGGCAAGCACGCCACCGACGCCGTGGTCGGCGAGCACGTCGGCGGCGGTGGTCGGATCGAGCGGCGCCAGCCGCAGCGCGGTGCCGTCGACCGGCGGCCCGGTGGTGCCGGCGAAGAGGACCGCGATCCGGTGTTCGCCGGCCCGCCGGGCCAGGAACGCGAGCACCTCCAGCGACGGCGGGTCGACCCGCTCGGCGTCGTCGACCAGGCACAGCACCGGCCGCTCCCGGCTGCGCGCGACGACCGCGTCGAGCACCCGGGTGCACAGCCGCAGCCGCTGCTCTGCGGTGCGCGGGCGGCGGCCCGGTTGCGCGAAGGGCATGCGGTGCAGCGCCGCGTAGGGCAGGTCGCCCTCGCCGGGCAGCCCGAGCACGTGCATCCGGGTGAATCCCGGCGCCTGCCGCACCGCGTGGGCGAGCAGTGCGCTGCGACCGGAACCCGGATCGCCCTCGATCAGCAGGACGCCGCCGTGCCCCTCCGCCGCCCGCCGGAGCAGGTGGCCGATCACCGCCTGCTCGCCGGCGCGACCGCGCAGCACAGGTATCTGCACTGCCGGTGCAACAAACATGTATCCAGTGTCACCTATCCGAAAGCTCCCCGCAACAAAGACGCCCGTCGATTGACGGGCGCCTCTGTCGGACGGGGTTCGCTCAGGCGCTGGGGCAGGTGTTGCGGTATTCGTCGATCGCGCTGCCGGACGGGCCGGGGCAGAGGAACTGCTCGTAGCGGGTGTCGTTGTCGACGAACCGCTTGAGCCAGGCGACCATCTGCCGGCCGGTCGGGGTGTTGACGGACTGCGGGAAGAAGTGGCTGGCGTTGTTGAGCTCCAGGTAGGCCTTCTCCGCCGAGGCCGGGATGCTGTTGTAGAACGGGATCGAGTGCGACGACACCGGCGCGACCGTGTCGCTCTCGCCACCGATGATCAGCGTCGGCACCCGCAACTCGGTCCACGACTTGTCGGTGTTCCACGGCGCGAGCGGGATCGCGGCCTGCAACGACGGCCGGTCGGAGGCCGCCTCGAGGGTGCCACCGCCACCCATCGAGTGCCCAGCGACGGCGAGCCGGGTGCTGTCCACCCGGGTCCGCACCGAACTGCTGTTGACCAGGTAGTCCAGGGCGGCGAGGAGCTGCTGACCCCGGCTGGCGGGCTGGTCCAGCCGGCTGTTGGTCTCGATGCCGATGACCACGAAACCGTGCGACGCGAGTCGCGGGCCGAGCCAACTGATGCTCGACCACGCCGCGGTGTAGCCCGGCGAGATCGCGATGCCGCCGAACGTACCCTCGCTGGTGCTCGTCGGGTAATAAATGATGCCGCCGCCGAAGCCGCTGACCAGCGACGACACGGTGGTCTGGGCGGTGGCGAACGGGCCGCGCGAGGCGTCCAGGATCGCGGTGGTCGGAGCGGGGCCGCGCTCGTAGGGGTTGTCGGCGGCGAGGGCGTTCGGCACGCCGGCCACGCCGACGGCGAGGGTGGCGACCGCGACCGCGGCGGCGAGACGGATGGCTGTCTTCACGTGGGGGGCTCCTGGTCCGTCGGGGGACATCGACGTTGACCAGTGTTTGGCGCGGCCGGCCAGCCGCGCATCGGCGAAATCACCGGTGTCAGGTGGTGAGGCGCAGGATCCGGTCGTCGCCCGGCGCGGGATCGCCCCGGCCGTCGTGGTTGGACGTGAGCACCCACATCGACCCGTCCGGCGCCGTCGCGACGTGCCGGAGCCGGCCGTGCTCGCCGCGGAGCAACGTCTGCGCGCCGCTGCCGTCAGTGCCGATCGTGTAGAGCCGCTCGCCGCGCAGGCACGCCATCGCGACCCGGCCGTCGCGGCCCACCGCGATCCCGCTCGGCGACGCGTCGGCCGTACGCCAGGTGGCGATGGGGTTGGTGAAGGCCGGGTCGGTGGAGGCACCCTCGGCCTCGGGCCACCCGTAGTTGTGGCCGGCCTCGATCCGGTTGAGCTCGTCGTAGGTGTTCTGGCCGAACTCGGAGGCGAACATCGCGCCGCTCGCGTCCCAGGCCAGCCCCTGCACGTTGCGGTGGCCGTAGCTGTAGACCGGGGTCACGCCGAACGGGTTGCCGGGCGCCGGCGCACCCTCCGGGGTGAGCCGCAGGATCTTGCCGCCGAGGCTCGCCCGGTCCTGCGCCGCCGCACGCTGCCCCGCGTCGCCCGTGCCGACGTAGAGCATCCCGTCGGGGCCGAACGCGATCCGCCCGCCGTTGTGGTTGCCGGCCTTGGGGATGCCGGTGAACACGACCGACCGGGCGTCGGGCTGGTCGGGCCGGAACCGCGCGATCCGGTTGTCGTCGGCCGCGGTGTAGTAGACGTAGACCCAGTCACCGGCCGGTGCGACGGCGATGCCGAGCAGGCCGCCCTCCCCCGCCGGCCGCGCCTCGTCGACCGTCGTCACCTCGCGCGCGGTGTTGCCCTGGACCGACAGGATCCGCTTGCTGTCGCGCTCGGTCACCAGAGCCGAGCCGTCGGGCCGGAACGCCAGCCCCCAGGGTGCGCGCAGGTCGGTCACGACATCGGTCGCGCTGGCCCGGGCGTCGGGCGCCGACGGGACGGACGGGTCGCTGAACCAGCCTCGCCAGGCCGCGGCGCCGCCGAACAGAGCGGCAGCGAGCACAGCGACCGTCACCACGATCAACGCGATCCGAGCCCGGCTCACCGTTCGAGAATAACGCCGCCCGGAGGGGGCATTCACGGAGCATGCTCTCCATTCGCTCCGAGGACTCCCTGCTCAGCATCGGCTCGAAGGGTTCGATCCTCTCGATCGGTTCGATCGGGTCGATCGGCAGCGTCGGTTCCGTCGG
Source organism: Asanoa ferruginea (assembly GCF_003387075.1). NCBI lineage: Bacteria > Bacillati > Actinomycetota > Actinomycetes > Micromonosporales > Micromonosporaceae > Asanoa > Asanoa ferruginea. Next base: position 4,471,756 of record NZ_QUMQ01000001.1, on the reverse strand, counting down.
CTCGGCGTTCTCGGCCTTCTCGGTCGGCTCGTTCGCCAGCGCGTTCACCCTGCTGTCCGCCGCCTCCGCCTGCTCGATCATGTCCTGGGCGGCCTGGCGGAAAATCATGCGCTAGCGCGACCGTCCACAGCGGCGTTTCGCGAACATCTGTTCTGGGCACATCCTTGCCCGACCCCGGCGCGCACCGGACGCCGAGGGCCGAGACGAAGGGTGTCTGATCATCATGGGTCTGATGTTCCGTAAGCGGAAGAAGATCGGCCCGATCATCCTGAACTTCACGGAGAACGGCTTCAGCTCCTGGAGCATCAAGATCGGTCGCTGGTCGTGGAACTCCCGGGCACGCGCGCACCGCGTCGACCTGCCGGGACCGCTGTCCTGGAAGCAGGACAAGAGCTGACCTCCCCCCTCGCGGCGCCCTCCGGACAACCGGAAGGGCGCCGCGAGCGCGTTCAGGCCTGAGTAGATTGTCCGATATGACCAAGGCGGCCTGGTTCCGTGTGGTGGCAGCGGTCGTCCTGCTGGTCGCGCTCTACTACGTGGTGCCGGTCAACGCGTCCACCCGCGACTGGCGGCTCGCGCTGCGCATCCTGGCGGCGGTGGTGTTCGTCGGTGGCGCCGTCTGGGTGGTGGTGTGGCAGATCCGGCGCCGGCTGAAGAGCGACGAACTGCCGCTGGAAGGCCTCGCGATCGCGCTGGTCGCCGGGGCGATCGCGTTCGCGCTGGCCGACTACGTGCTGGCGATCTCGGTGGAGCACCAGTTCGACGGCATGAACACCCGCACCGACGCGCTCTACTTCGCTCTGTCCACCCTGTTCACCGTCGGGTTCGGCGACATCCACGCGACCGGGCAGGGCGCCCGGGTGCTGGTCATCTTCCAGATGGTCTTCAACATCGCGGTGCTCGCCACGGGGGCGTCGCTGCTGGTCAACCAGGCCACCGCGCGCGTGCGCAAGAGCCGGCACCGGGACTAGGCGGCGGCGATCACCACGTCGCCGCCGAGGCGGCCGGCGGGTGGGTCGCGGGTGACCTGACCGGCGCCGAGCAGCGTGGTCAGCACCCGGTTGGCGTCGGCGGCGCGGTAGACCGTGTCGGTCACCGTGAAGCGGCGCAGGTCGGTCACCGTCGCCGGGCCGGCCTCGGCCAGGTGGGCCAGGATCTCGCGGCGCAACGGGCCCGGGTGCGGGCGCTCGGAGATGTCGAGCAGGTGCCCTTCGGGGTCGTGCGGGTCGCGGTAGCGGACGCCGGCGTATTCGTCGACCGCCCACATCGCGTCTTTGAACGTGTCGAGGCTCTTGCCGGCGGCGGTGGCGAACGCGACCAGGCACGCGGTGCCGTCGCGGGCGACGAGTTCGACGTCGGCGACGAGCGGGAAGCCGGCCTCGCCGAGCATCGCCCGGTGGTCGGCGGCGCCGGCGGCGAGCACCAGCAGCAACTCGCCCGGCTTGCCCTTGGCGACGGCGGCGAAGGTGGCGGCTGACGGTGCCGGGCCGGTCGCGGCGTCGAGGAACGCGAACAGTGGCGCGCCGGCCGCCGACGCCGCGCGCAGCACCGCCGGCAGCGTGTCGACGCCGCCCTCGACGGCGTGGATGTCCAACCCGGACGGACGGTCGAGCTCCTGGTAGACCGCGTCGAGCGCGGCCCGGTCGGGCGCCGGTGAGACGACCGGCGCGGTCAGCCGCCGGCCGCGCAACAGGTCGGTGAACTCGTCGAAGACCCGCAGTGCCGCCTCGGCCAGTCCTTCCGGCGGGCCGCCGTAGGCCTGTGCGAAGGTGGCCCGCTTGGAGCGGTGCAACGCGGCGGGCCCCCAGGCGTCGAGTTGCCGCACCAGGATTTCGCGTACGACGTCATCCACCGGCCCGCTCATGCCACATTTCTAGCGGAAAACCCGTTAGGCGGGAACGGAGATGCCGACACCGCCTCGCGTCTGACCCCCGTAGCGCGCCTTTTCCGCGGCGAGGTCGAGCCGGCCGATCCGGCGCCGGGCGTCGAGCGCGGCCGGGTCGAGCAGGTCGGCCGGGATCAGCCAGACGATCTCGAACTCGAGCCCGTCGGGGTCCTTACCGTAGAGCGACTTGGTGCTGCCGTGGTCGCTGGAGCCGACCAGCGCGCCCGCGGCGGCGAGCCGCTCGGCGGTCGCGGACAGCTCGTCGAGCGTGTCGACCTCCCACGCGAGGTGGTAGAGGCCGGCGGTGGCCCGGCCGGCCATTGACGGGCCGGCGCCCGGCACCTCGAAGAGGCCCAGGTCGTGGTCGTTGGTCGAGTCCGGCGCCTGGAGGAACGCCGCGCCGCTGAAGCCCTCGGGGGTCATCGCGACCCGTCGGAAGCCCAGCACGTCGTGGTAGAAGGCGACACTGCGCTGAAGGTCGCTGACGAAGAGGACCGCGTGGTTGAGTCGGTGGATGCCCATGGGTCAACGGTAGCGCTAATTAGTTGAGTGTTCAACTACGCGAGTATGATGCCGCTCATGACCCGATGGCTCGACGACGAGGAGCAGGCCACCTGGCGTGCGTTCCTCGGCGCCACCCGGGCGCTGATGGACACCCTCGACCGCGAGTTGCAGCACGAGGCCGGGATGCCACACGCCTACTACGAGATTTTGGTACGCCTTTCCGAGGCGCCCGAGCACCAGATGCGGATGAGTGAGCTCGCCGACGCGTGCGGCTCGTCGCGCAGCCGCCTGTCCCACGCGGTCGCCCGGCTGGAGGAGTCCGGCTGGGTGCGCCGGCAGGACTGCCCCACCGATCGCCGCGGCCAGGTCGCGGTGCTCACCGACGAGGGCTACCGCCGCCTCGAGGAGGCGGCACCCGGGCACGTGGAGGGCGTACGCCGGCATCTTTTCGATGCTCTGAGCCCGGCGCAGGTCGGCGAACTGCGGCGGATCAGCGACGCGATCCTCAGGGAGATCAAGGAAGGTCGATAGCATTTCCCTGGGTACGGACTAGACCGCCCCGAAGGCGATCAGGCTCCGGGCCGTGTCGACCAGGGTGTCCTCGGCGTCGCGGGGCGTCCAGTCGAACGCCTGGCGGGCCTTGGTGTTGTCGGCGCGGCGGCGCACGCCCACGTTGCCGGCCAGCCCGCGCATGGTGGGCACGGCCAGCGCCGTCGCCCGCACCAGCGGGGTCCACAGCGGGCGGGTCGACACCCTGGCCGCGTCGCGGCCGAGCCGACCGCGCAGCAGCTTCGCCACGTCGCGCATCGACATCAACGTGTCGCCGGCCGCGATGAACCGCTCGCCGCCCGCACCCGGCAGGTCGATGGCGCGCACATGCAGGTCGGCCACGTCGCGCACGTCGACCGGGGTGATCCAGATGTCGGGGACGCGCGGCATGGCGCCGGAGAGCATCGCCCGCACCAGGCCGATCGAGTTGGACGGGTTGATGTCGAGCACCGGGCCGAAGACGCTGGTGGGGTTGATCACCACCAGCTCCAGCCCGCCGCCCTCCCGGGCGACGAAGTCCCACGCGGCGCGCTCGGCCAGCGTCTTGGCGACGACGTAGGGCTCCAGGCCCGGCGCGTGGGGGTCGGTCCAGTCGGCCTCGGTGAACGGCTGCTCGGTGGCCTTGCGGCCGTAGGCGATCGCGCCGAACGTCGAAGTGAGCACCACTCGAGCGACGCCCGCGTCCCGGGCGGCCCGGAGCACCCTGACTGCGCCGTCGCGGGCCGGCCCGACCAGCTCGGCCAGATCGGCCGGCGCGGCGATGTGCAGCACGCCGGTGCAGCCGGCCATGGCCTCCGCCCAGCCGTCGTCGGCGGTCAGGTCGGCCGGGACCACCTCCAGGGCCGGGCCCGGGTCGACGCCGGCCGCCGTCACCATCGCCCGCACGTCGAGCTCGCGCGCCAGCGAGCGGACGGTGGTGCGCACCTGATGGCCGGCGCGTAGCGCGCTCGCCACCGCGTATGCGCCGAGGAAGCCGGAGCCGCCGGTCACCAGGATTGTCGTCATTGGACCAATCATACGAAAACGGACTGTCGGAAACAGTTTTCGATAACACCGAACGGACGACTTCCCTCAGCGGCATCGCAGGTCACAGCGGTTTCGTTCAATATCTCCGCCAACTGGCTCTTGTACAGAACGTTGCCGGGCAAGCACGATGAGGCGATGTCCATCGGTCTCGGTGACCTCACCACGCGGGCGCAGGACCGGATCCACGCCGGTGACCTGGCCGGCGCGGAAGAGCTGCTCGGCGCCGCCCTGGCCACGGCCGACCCCTCACCGGCCACCGCGACCGACGAGCTAGCCCTGGCCGCCGCCCTACAGGGCAAGGTGCTGCTCGCGCTCGGCGAGGCACACGCGGCGCGGGGCTGGGCCTCCTACGCCTACTCGGCGACCACCCGGCTCTACGGCGCGCACGACCCGCGCACCACCGACACCGCCACCACGCTGGCCGCCGTGCTGCACCGGGTCGGCGCGCACGAGCGGGCCGCCCGGCTCTACCACGACGTGATCCTCGAACTGTCCGCCGCCGAAGGCCCCGAGTCGGCCCGGGTGCTGGCCGCACACGCCGACCTGGCCACGGTCGAATACGCCCGCGGCGACTGCGCGACCGCTCGCACCCGCCTAGAAGACGCGTGGGAGCTACACCGCGAGGTCTACGGCGACGGCCACCCGGCCGGCATCCGGATGCTGGCCAAGCTGGGTGCGATGGAGCGCGACTGCGGCCGCGTGGCCGACTCGCACGCACACCTGGCGCTCGCCCAGGAGCTGGGCCGCACCCACCTGCCGCCCGACCACCCGCTGATCGCCCAGGTGGCGGCGCTGTCCCGGGCGGCGCCCAACCCCGACCACGTCTGCGCCGTCGAAGACAGCCTGCGGCTCGCCAACGACTCGGGCCCGCCACCGCCGCGCTCGCCGGGCGCGCCCTCCGGCTATGCCCGCCCCTTCTCACCGGTGCCCGAGCACAGCGCGCCGGCCACGCCCTCGCCGGTCACCCCACCGCCGGTCGCGCCGGTGCCGGTCGCACCCCCACCGGTCGCGCCGCGCCCGGTCACGCCGACGCTGCGCGACGGGTTCGACAGCGGCTCGGCGCTCGATGACGGGCCCGGCGGCCCCCGGCACGCCGCCGACGACCAGCCGCCGAACCTGTTCACGCCAGGCGCCGACCTGCGCGACGCCTACGCCACCGAGGTCTACCCACCCGACTCCGAGCAGCCCGACGAGGCCTGGTCACCGCCCGCGCAGCGGTCGGCGCCCGAGCGTCCGCTGTGGCCGGCCGACGAGGCACCGCACTGGGCCGACCGGGAGGCGCGCGGCACCTGGCGCACGGCCGATCCCGAGCAACAGGCCGCCTGGGCCGCCGCGGGCAGCGGCTGGGACCCGGCCGCTGAGGCCGCCAGCGGTGCCGCGGCCGCGGAGGCAGCATGGGAACCGACCACCGGGACCGCCCCCGGTGGCGCCGGGTGGGAGGCGGGCACCGCCGACCCCGCGTGGGCCGAGGACCGCGATAGCGCGGAGCCGGCCACCGGGAGGGCGGGCGGCGCGGCCACCGGTTGGGAAGGCGGCACCCCCGAGCCAACCGACCCCGCGTGGGCCGAGGCCCGCGGTGGCGCGGAGCAGGCCACTGGGAGGGCTGGCCGCGCGGGTACCGGTTGGGAAGGCGGGACCGCCGCCGGCAGCGGCGCGGAGCCAGCCGCTGGCGACCCGGGCTGGAACAAGCCGCCGGAGTTCACCGACCCCGAGACCGCAGGCGACGAGCGGTGGCGGCGCGGGTCCGGCGCCACCTGGGACCGCACGAGCAGCGAGTCCTGGGATGGCACGGCCGGAGACGAGTGGGAGGGCGGCGACGGCTGGGGGGTCGGGCGTGGCTCCGACGAGGCGTGGTCCGGCCGGAGTGCTGCCGACGAACGCTGGGCCGCCCCCGACGCCGACCCGCCCGACGACGGCTGGGAACGCGACGCGTGGGGCTCCCCGCCGGGCGCGGCCTCGCTGCCCGGTGGGCCCGAAGACGCGCCGCCCGCACCGGCATACCCGCGCGAGATCGAGTCCGGCGGCGACCCGGGCCGGCTCCCCCAGCGGCTGCCGGTCCCCTACAAGCCGCCGCGCAAGCGCCGGGTGGCCCCGCTGGTGATCGCCGGCCTCCTGGTCGTGGTGCTCGGCGCGGCCGCGGTGATCGCCGGCTTCATGCTGGTCGACCCGGACACCCCGGCCGCCCGCCGCACGACGACGCCGACCGCCGGCCCGAGCGCCGCGCCGCCGACGTCCAGCGCTCCGCTGACGCCGCCGACCGCCAAGCCCGGCACCGCGCCCGGGCGCGTCTCTCTCGACGACGGAATCGAGCAGGTCACGCTGCGCTGGACCTACCCGGCCGGCGCCCCCGGACCCGTGGTGATCTCGGCCGGGCCGACCGGGCAGCAGCCCCGCGCGATCGAGGAATTGCCGGCCGGCACCGACAACTACGTCGTCTATGGCCTCGGCACTACGGGCGACTACTGCTTCGTGGTCGGCGTGGTCTATTCCGGCGGCGTCGTCGGCAACGCCAAGCCGGTCTGCACCGACCGCGGCTGAGCCGCCGGCGCGGTCTCGACCGCCGCGCCGGCTCCGACCGGCCGCACCGCCTCGACCGCCGCACTGCCCTCAACCGGCGCGGCGGGCTCGACCGACGGCGCGGCCGCAAGATCCGGCACGGCTGACAGATGTGGCGCGACCTCGACCGGCTTTGGAGCCTCGACCACCGGCTCGGCTTCAAGCCGTGGCGCGGCCTCGACCGCAGCGGCAGGCTCGACCGGCTCTGAAGCCTCGGCCACCGGCTCGGCTTCAAGCCGTGGCGCGGCCTCTACCAGGGCAACCGGCCTGACCGGCCGCGCCGCCTTGGCGGGCGGTGCCGCGCGACGGGGCGCGGGCTCCACGACCGGCGCGGACTCCAGGGGTGGTGCGGGTTCGAGCATGGGATCGGCCGCCGGCAGGCGGACGGCGACCCTTAAGCCTGGACCGGCGTCGGAGAGTGCGACCGTGCCGCCGTGCTGGGCGACCAGCTCCCGGACGATCGACAACCCCAGCCCGGCGCCGCCCGCGTCGCGGGCGCGGGCGTCGTCGAGTCGGGTGAACCGATCGAAGACCCGGTCGCGGTCGGCCTCCGGCACGCCCGGACCGTCGTCGGTCACGGTGATCTCGACCCAGCCGCGGGCCGCCGCCGTCGCGGCCAGGGCGACCCGCGCGTTGGCGTGCCGGACCGCGTTGTCGAGCAGGTTGGCCACCACCCGGTCGAGGGCCGACTCGTCGCCCACCGTCCACAGCGTTGCCTCAGCGGGGAGCAGGACGACCTTGGTCGGATAGCGCGCCGCCACGGCGGCGAGCAGGGCGCCGACGTCGACCGGGCCGGTCACCGGGTCAGGGCGCCCGGCCAGGTCGTCGGCGCGGGCCAGCAGGAGCAGGTCGTCGACCAGCCGGCCGAGCCGCGCCACGTCGGCGAGCAGGTCGTCGGTGTCGGGTGGGTCGCCGATCCGCTGTGCGACTTCGAGTTGGGTACGCAGGTTGGCCAGCGGCGACCGCAACTCGTGCGCCGCGTCGGCGATGAACGCCCGCTGCCGGGCCCGCGCCCCCTCCAGCCGGGCCAGCATGCCGTTGAGGGTCACCGCCAGTCGGTGGATCTCGTCGCGGGACTCCGGTAACGGCAGCCGGCCGGCGCCGGCGGTGGCGTCGATCGCCTCGGCGCCCACGCGCAGGGTTTCCACCGGGCGCAGGGTCGCACCGATCACTCGCCAGGCGATCGCCGCCAGCAGGGCCACCAGCAGCGGGAACGCGACCAACAGGGATTCTTTGAGCAGGTTGACGCTGCGTACGAGATCGTTGAGCGACTTGGCGACCAGCACCGTGCGCGGCTGGTCGGCCGTGCCGGCCGGGACCGCCACCACCTGCACCGGGCCGTTGACGCCGATGCGGTCGCCCGGGATGTAGACCGTGGTCGACTTCTCGGCACCGGACGAAGGGCGCTCGGAAGGGTAGAGGAACGGGACCAGGCGGTCGGCCTCCAGCGACGCCGCCACCACCCGGCCCTGGCCGTCGATCACCTGGGCGCGTACGTCGTCGCCGGAGACCGGTAGTGGGTCCGGCAGCGAGTCGTTGGCGATCAGCTCGGCCATTCCGGTGGCGATGTTGGCCGCGTCTTCCTCGGCGCCGCGGTGCAGCGTGTTGCCCAGCACCGAGACGAGCAGGATGCCGCCCACCAGCAGGCCGCCGACCAGGCCGGTGACGCCGATGAGCATCAGCCGGGCCCGCAGGCTCAGCCGCCGCCAGAACCGGAGCGGGTTCACGAGGCCAACCGGTAGCCGGCGCCACGCACGGTCTCCAGCCGCTCCCGGCCGATCTTGCGGCGCAGGTAGCCGACGTAGACCTCGACCGCGTTCTCCGCAGTGTCGACGCTGGCGTCCCAGACGTGGTCGAGCAACTCGGTCTTGGAGACCACCTCGCCGGTGCGCCGCATCAGGTATTCCAGCAGGGCGAACTCGCGCGCGGTCAGCCCGACCGGGTTGCCACCGCGGGTCACCGTCCGCTGCGCCGGGTCAAGGGTCAGGTCGCCGGCCTCCAGCACCGCCGGGCGGGCCGGTGCGCCCCGGCGCAACAGCGCGCGCAACCGGGCGAGCAGCACGACGTACGAGAAAGGCTTGGTCAGATAGTCGTCAGCGCCGCAGTCGAGCCCGTCGGCCTGGTCGTATTCGCCGTCTTTGGCCGACAGCATCAGCACCGGGAGCCAGCGGTCCTCGGCGCGCAGGGCGCGGACCACCCGATAGCCGGACAGGCCGGGCAGCATCACATCGAGGATCATGGCGTCGTATTCGCCGTGCCGGGCCAACTCGAGGCCGCTGGGGCCGTCGGCGGCGACGTCGACCGCGAAGCCTTCCGCCTGGAGCCCGCGCTGGAGCGCCGACGCCAGCCGCGCCTCGTCTTCGACCACCAGCAACCGCACCAGCAAAGCGTGCCATCCCGAGGCCACCGGTTCCCAGCACTCTCAGCCGGGTCACAGCGTCAACCGGGCATCATCTTCCGCAGGAGGTATCCACCCATGTCTGTTCTGACCAAACGTCCGGTGCTGCGCTGGCTGGTGCCCGCGGCCGCCGCGGCCGCTGTCATCGGTGGCGGCGCCGCGGTGGCCACCGTCGCCGGCGCGGCCGACCCGACCCTCCCCGACCGTTCCGCCGCCCAACTCCTGGTCGACCTGCAGACCGCCCGCCTCGACGGCATCTCGGGCACCGTCGTGCAGCGCGCCGACCTGGGCCTGCCGCCGATCCTCAACATGGCCGGCTTGCTCGGCGACGACAACCTGATGTCGCTGGTCAACGGCCAGCACACGCTGCGGGTCTGGTACGCCGGCCCCGACAAGGCCCGGATCTCCCTGGTCGGCACCAACGCCCAGACCGACGTGATCCGCAACGGCACCGACGCCTGGACCTGGAGCAGCAAGGCCAAGCAGGCCACCCACACGACCATCAAGGAAGGCAGCGGCGACCACGGGGCGCCGCCTGCCGGCTTCCCGGCCACTCCGCAGGAGGCGGCCGACCTCGCGCTCAAGGCGATCGACCCGAGCACTCAGGTGAGCGTCGGGCGCTCGACGAAGATCGCCGGCCGCGACGCCTACGAGCTCAACCTGACCCCGCGTGACCACGACTCGCTGGTCGGCCAGATCTCCGTCGCGATCGACGCGAAGGAGCACGTGCCGCTGCGGTTCCGGGTCTACCCCAACGCCTCCGACAAGCCGGCGTTCGAGGCCGCCTTCACGATGGTCAGCTTCGCCCGGCCCGACGACGCGCAGTTCGCCTTCAACCCGCCGGCCGGCACCAAGGTCACCGAGGGTGGCCAGCTGCTCAAGGACCTGGAGAAGGCCCAGCCCGAGAAGCAGACCCAGCCGGACAAGAAGGGCGCTGAGCCCACGGTCATCGGCAAGGGCTGGACCACGGTCCTGATGGCCAGGCTCGACCAGAGCACCGACAAGGCACCGCCGGAGATCAGCGGGCTGCTCGGCCAGCTTCCCAAGGTCAGTGGCGCCTGGGGCAGCGGTCGACTGTTCACCAGCCGGCTGGTGACCGGCCTGCTGACCGATGACGGCCGGGTGTTCATCGGCCCGGTCAGCCCGGAGAAGCTCTACGAGGTCGCGGCCAGCCACCGCTGACCAAGATCCACCAGAGCGCCCGGTCCACGCGGACCGGGCGCTCTGCCGTCCGCACCCACTACAGTTGCCCTGTGGGAATGGTGCATACCGTCGGGATCGTGCTGCATCCGCAGCGCGACTCGGCCCCTGCGCTGGAAACGATCCTCCAGTGGGCCGGCAACCACGGCGCCTCGGTGCTGGGGCTGGCCGACGACATCGCCCGGATCGACTGCAACGCGATACCGGTCGACGCGGAGACGCTGGCCGAGAAGTCCAACATCCTGGTCAGCCTCGGTGGTGACGGCACCATGCTGCGCAGCATGCGGCTGGCGGCCTACACCAAGACCGGCGTGCTCGGGGTCAACCTCGGCAAGCTGGGCTACCTCGCCGAGATCGACGTCGAAGACCTGCCGTGGGCGCTCTCCAAGATCGACGGCCGGGAATACACGCTGGAAGAGCGGCTCGCCATCCGCACGACCCTGCCCGACGGCAGAGATGTCACGGCTTTCAACGACATCGCATTAGTACGCGTACCAGGCGACGGCTCCGCCGCGATCGGCGTCGGCATCCTCGGCGTCCCATTCGTCCGATACGCCGCCGACGCGGTGATCGTGGCGACCCCGACCGGCTCCACGGCGTACGCGTTCTCGGCCGGCGGCCCGATCGTCTCTCCCAACCTGGAGGGCGTGCTGGTCGTGCCGTCGTCGCCGCACTCGTCCTACAACCGGGCCCTGATGCTCTCCGTCGACGAGACGCTCAGCCTGGACGTGCTCGAGCGCAGCGGCCGGCTGGCGGTCGAGGTCGACGGCGGCGTCGCCACCTACGTCGGCCCGGGCGACCGGATCGAGATCAACGCGGTGCCCGGCGCGGCCCGGGTGATCCGCCTCGGCCACACCACGTTCTCCGAGCGCGCCCGCCGCAAGCTCCGGGTGACCGGCAGCGCCGAGGTCGACTGACGCCGACCCCGGCGCCGCGGCTCAGCTAGCGGTGCAGGTCGGAGCCGGCGACGTGTTGCTGCCCGTCGACGAACCGAGGAAGCCGAACGTCGCGCTGGCGCCGGCACCGAGCGTGCCGTTGTAGCTGACGTTGCGCGCGGTCACCGCGCTGCCCGAGGTGGTCAGCGTGGTGTTCCAGGACTGGCTGATCTGCTGGCCGTTGGCCCACGTCCAGCCGACCGCCCAACCGCTGATCGCCGCGCTGCCGGCGGTCACGGTGACCCCGCCCTGGAAGCCGCCCGGCCACGACCCGATCACCTTGTAGACGGCAGTGCAACCTCGGGCGGGCGGCTGCGTCGTCGGCTGCGCGGTGGGCGACTGGGTGGGTCCGACCGTGGGAGAGCCCGTCGGTCCACTGCCGAACACCGTCGCCTCCCGCGAGGTCGAGCGGATCCCGTTGGCACCGTCGATGATTCGCTGTCCCCAACTCGTCGGCCTAGTTGGGTCGAAGCCGGTCACCATGTCGAGATACTCGACGCCGCCGCCGTTGCCGCTCCACGACCAGCCGAGGTAACCGATCCGGTTGGTCTGCGCGTACGCCATGATGGTGTCCTCGTCGGGGTTGCCGTCCGAGTGGTTGAAGCCGAACTCGCCGACCACGATCGGCAGGCCGGCCGTGCGGAACCGACCGAGATAGTCGGTGATCTCGGCGGCGGTGTCGAAGACGCCATACATGTGGATGCTGAACACCGTGTTGCGGTCGGGGTCGGCGGCGAACACCGCTGCCGCGTTGTCGCGCATCTCGAACCGCCAGTCCTGGCCCCAGTTGGGCGCGTCGACCATCAGCGTGTGGTCGAAGCCGGCGTCGCGCATCCGCTGGATCGCGGCGGTCGTCGCCTGGGTCCAGGTTGGACTGACGGCGTTGTTGCCGATCGGCTCGTTGCCCAGGTTGATGATGACGTAGCGCTCCTGGCCGGCCAACGCCGCGCGCAGGCTGATCCAGTAGTCGACGGCCGCGGCGAGGGTGACCGCGCCGCTCTGCTCGCCGTACCCCGTGGTGTCGTGGTTCTCCAGCACGCAGATCAGCCGGTTCTGCCGGCACAGGTTGACCACATTGGACACGTCGCTGGCGCTGTTGGCCGGCCAGCGCCCGCCACTCAGCACGACCCGCACGGTGTTGGCGCCGGTCGCCTTGATGTCGGCGAACGCGCGGGTCTGGCTCGGGAACCAGGTGTGCGCATGGCTGATGCCACGCATGACGAACTCGGTGCCGTTGGCGTCATAGAGGCGGCCGTTGGTGACGGTGAAGCCGGCGGCCGCGCGGGCCGGCGAACCGATGGTGAGGGTGAACATGGCCGCGAGCGCGGCGGCGGACAGTGCCGTGACCACGGCGAGGAGTCTGGGTCGCTTTTGGAACTTCACGTGGATCGTGCCTGCCTTCACAAGGGAGACGTGACAAGGGCTGGCAGCTGGCCCACAGCTGCCGCCCGGCTCCCTGGGGCGTCGACTCACAGTAGGGCCGCGGGCACGGACCGGTCAACCGGTCGGCACGGCCACCGCGGCGAGCAGGAGACCGGGCGTCGCGAGCCAGGTCCCGGCGAACTCGGTGCGCACGCCGCCGCCGACCGGAGCGCCCTCGACGAGCACCCGTGCGGTGAACGTGCCGTCCGGCGCGAGCGTCACCCAGGCCTCCTCGAAACCCAGCCAGCGCCGGGCCAGCGGATACCACGCCTTGTAGAGCGCCTCCTTGGCGCAGAAGAGCAGCCGGTCCCAGTGCGGGCCGCCGTCGGGCAGGCCGGCGAGTTCGCCCTCGCCGGCGACGAGGTCGAGCACCCCGGCGGGCAGCGGCTCGTCGGGCTCGGCGTCGATGCCCAACGCGGCGAGGTCGCCGGCGCGGGCCACGGCCGCACCGCGGTAGCCGGCACAGTGCGTCACGCTGCCCACGACGCCCGGCGGCCACACCGGCGCACCACCGTCACCGCGGGGTACCGCTGCTGCCGGCAGGCCCAGCGCGCGGAGCGCCTCGCGGGCACACAGCCGGCCCGTGGCGAACTCCCGCCGGCGGCTGTCCACCGCATCCGCCACGGCGGCCGCCTCGCCGGGGAACAGCGGGGCCGGGTCGGCGTCGTCGCGGCGCTCGGCGGCCACGGCCGACGGCGGCAGGATCGCGGTGAGCAGCGGGGGCACCCGGCAGACGATATCGGCCCGGGCGGGGTTGGCCGCCGCGAAGCGGGGTAACCGGCGCAAAGGGGACGTTTCGAAGGGGGCAGCAATGGTCGCCGTGGGTTACTCACTGCTCTGCGAGCAGTCCGGGCCGAAGGAACTGGTCGACTACGCGATCCAGGCCGAGGAGGTCGGGTTCGACCAGATCACCATCTCCGACCACTACTACCCGTGGCTCGACGCGCAGGGGCATTCGCCCTATGCCTGGGCGGTGCTCGGCGCCGTAGCCCACGCGACCTCACGGGCCGACCTGATGACATACATCACCTGCCCGACCCGGCGCTACCACCCGACCGTGGTCGCGCAGAAGGCGGCGACCACGCAGATCCTCGCCGACGGGCGGTTCACGCTCGGGGTCGGCGCCGGCGAGAACCTCAACGAGCACATCGTCGGGCCATGGCCGCACGTGCACGAGCGGCACGCGATGCTGTCCGAGGCCCTGGAGATCATCCGGCCGCTGCTCGACGGCGAGACGCTCACCTACTCGGGCGAATACTTCGAGGTGCCGGAGGCCTACGTGTGGGACCGGCCGGACACCCGGGTGCCGGTCGCCGTCGCGCTCTCCGGGCCGGAGTCGGCCTCGCTGGCCGGCGAATACGGCGACGGCGCGATCGCGACCCAGCCGGAGGCCCGGCTGATGCGGCTGTTCGACGAGTCCGGCGGCGCCGGGCGGCCCCGTTACGGGCAGCAGCCGATGTGCTGGGGGCCCGACGAGGCGGCGTGCCGGAAGACGGCGTACGAACAGTTCCCCTGGTTCGGTCTGGGCTGGAAGGTCAACTCCAACCTGCCGAACCCGGCGGCCTTCGAGGAGGCATCGCAGTTCGTCCGCGAGGAGGACGTGGCGGCCGGCATCCCCTGCGGGCCCGACGTCGACGCGCACGTCGAAGCGGTCAAGCGGTTCGCCGACGCCGGTTTCACCCACGTCTCGCTGCTCCAGGTCGGCGACGAGAGCCAGCCCGAGTTCCTCGACTGGGCGGCGAGTGAGCTGATTCCGCGTTTGAAGCAGCTGTAGGGGGAAGCTAATCCGCGGCGCCGGTGTTGTGGTTAGTTTGTGATCGACGTTCCGCTTTCCGTGCTCGATGTCGCGCCCGTCGCCGCCAACGGCTCACCGGCCGAGGCGCTCGCCCATACCACCGCCCTCGCCCGGCGCACCGAGGAGCTCGGCTTCCGCCGGTTCTGGGTCGCCGAGCACCACAACATGCCGGCGATCGCCTCCTCGGCACCGGCCGTCCTGTTGGCCCACCTCGCCGCCTCGACGTCGACCATCAAGGTCGGGTCCGGCGGCGTGATGCTGCCCAACCACGCCCCGCTGGTCGTCGCCGAGCAGTTCGGCACGCTCTCGGCGCTGCACCCCGGCCGGATCGACCTCGGCATCGGCCGGGCGCCCGGCACCGACCAGGCCACCGCGCTGGCCCTGCGCCGGACCGTCGAGGGGCTCTCCGCGGAGGACTTCCCGCAGGAGTTGGCCAGCCTGATCAACTACTTCACCGGTGACAGCCCGGGCCCGATCGTCGCGTCGCCCGGTGCCGGCGAGTCGCCCGACGTGTGGCTGCTCGGATCGAGCGGCTTCAGCGCCCAGCTTGCCGGGCTGCTCGGGCTGCCGTTCGCGTTCGCACACCACTTCAGCGCCCAGAACACGCTGCCGGCGCTGGCCCTCTACCGCGACCGGTTCACGCCGTCGCGCTGGCTCGACGAGCCCTACGCGATGGTCGCGGTCTCCACCGTGTGCGCCGAGACCGACGAGCGCGCCCAGTATCTGACCGGTCCGGCCGGGCTCTCGTTCCTGCGGATGCGCCAGGGCCGCCCACAGCCGCTGGCCACGCCGGAGGAGGCGGCCGCCTACCCGCTCAGCGACGTCGAGCGGGCGTTCATGGCCGACCGCCAGGTCGGTCAGGCGGTCGGCTCGCCGGAGACCGTGGCCGGACAGCTTTCCGCCCTGCTCAAGGCGACCCAGGCCAACGAGCTGATGCTCACCACGATGGTGTACGACGTGGAGGACCGGATCCGTTCCTTCGAGCTGGTGCGGTCGCTGGCCGATCAGCGCGGGTAGACGTTGGGCCGCGGCGGTGCCGCCATCCCGTTTCCGATGAAGAAGCTGGGGTGCGGCGGCTGGTTGTAGGCGGTGTTCTGCCACGCGAGCGCGACCCGGTATTGCGGGTCGTGGGCCAGCGTGTGGATCCGGCGGTCGGTCGGCGTAGGGGTCGCGTAGATCCTTAGCGCCGTGCTCTCGCTGGTCCGCCAGATCACCTCCTCGCGCCAGTCGCCGAGGATGTCGCCGGCCAGTGCCGGGGTGGCCTTGGTGCCGTTGTTGCTGGCCACCCCGGAGCCGGTCAGCAGCCGGGTGTCGCCGCCCGTGCCGTATTTGTCGATCCGGGTCTGGTCGAGCAGCTCGCGCACCGGGTCGCCGTCCCACCAGATGACGAAGTTGGTCGACGACGGTTTGCGGCCGACGTTGGCGCCGCTGGTGGAGCGCAGCCCGTCGACGGCGGCCGACCACGACTCGGCGCCGGGGCTGCCGGCGTAGACGTCGGCGGCCACGCCGCGCCCGTTGTCGCCGGCCGGGGCGGTCGACCAGAGCACCTGGCCGGTGCGCGCGCTGGCGAACCACGACGCCGGTTTGCTGCCGTCTTCCGAGACCTTGAAGTATTCGAGGCCGGCGCGGGCCGGGTCGAGGTCGCCGAGATGCGCGGCGTCGCCGTGGCCGTTCCCGGTGTTCCACAGTGGAGCGCCGTTGTCGTCGATCGCCATCGCGCCGAACACCACCTCGTCGCGGCCGTCGGCGTCGACGTCACCGATGGTCAGGCTGTGGTTGCCCTGGCCGGCGTAGGCCGACCCGGCCGCGTTGGAGTCGAAGGTCCAGCGGCGGCGCAGGGTGCCGTCGCGGAAGTCGTAGGCGACGATGACCGTGCGGGTGTAGTAGCCGCGCGAGACGATCAGGCTCGGCCGGGTGCCGTCGAGGTAGGCGGTGCCGGCCAGGAACCGGTCGACCCGGTTGCCGTAGCTGTCTCCCCAGCTCGACACGGTGCCTCTGGCCGGCAC
Source organism: Asanoa ferruginea (assembly GCF_003387075.1). Taxonomy (NCBI): domain Bacteria; kingdom Bacillati; phylum Actinomycetota; class Actinomycetes; order Micromonosporales; family Micromonosporaceae; genus Asanoa; species Asanoa ferruginea. The sequence continues at coordinate 4,455,480 of NZ_QUMQ01000001.1, read as the reverse complement.
GTAGTCGATGGTGCTGCGCACGGCGCCCGTGCGGCCGTCGAACATGGTGAGGAACTCCGGGCCGGTCAGCACGTAGCCGCTGCTGTTGCGGTAGTCGGCGGACGCGTTGCCGATCACCTGGCCGGCCCCGTCGCGGGTGCCGTCGGCCGTCTTCAGCGCGAGCTCGGCGGCGCCGTCGCCGTCGTAGTCGTACACCTGGAACTGGGTGTAATGCGCTCCCGCGCGGATGTTGCGGCCGAGGTCGATCCGCCACAGCCGGGTGCCGTCGAGGCGGTAGGCGTCAACCAGAACCGGCCCGGTGTAGCCGGACTGCGAGTTGTCCTTGCTGTTGGACGGGTCCCACTTGAGCACGATCTCGAAGTCGCCGTCGCCGTCGAGGTCGCCGACCGACGCGTCGTTGGCGCTGTAGGTGAACGCCTCGCCGGTCGGGGTCGTGCCGCCGGGCGGCCGTTGCAGCGGCACGTCGAAATAGCCGTTGGCGAAGCGGAGCGCGGGTGGGCTCGCCGGCTGTTCGACGCCGCCGGTGACAGCGCGGATGGTGTACGTCGCGTCGGCCGGCGCTCCGGCGTCGAGGTAGTTGGTGGTGGCGGTGATCGGGGTGCCGGTCAGCCGGGTGGTGCCGCGGTAGACGTGGAAGCCGGTGTCGGTGGCCTCGGTGCCCAGCAGCCGCCAGGAGACCAGGTTGCCGTTGCCGGAGCGGACGCTGATCGCGCCGCGGTCCAGGTCTTCCACCTGTTTCGCACCGGCGGCCGGTGGGTTGGTCGGCGGCGGCGTCGTCGGGGGCGGCGTCGGCTCGGTCGTTGGCGGGTTGGTCGGTGTCGTGCCTGTGCAGCCGGCCCCGTTGAGGGTGAACGTCTGTGGTGCCGGGTTGCTGGCGGTCCAGGCGCCGTTGAAGCCGAACGTGGCCGTGCCGTTGGTCGGCAGCGCCGCGTTGTAGCCGGCATCGCGCGCGGTGACCGCCGCGCCGGCCTGGGTCACGGTCGCGTTCCACGCCTGGGTGACGGTCTGCCCGGCGGCGTAGCTCCAGGTCAGCGTCCACCCCGTGATCGGGTCACCGAGGTTGGTCACGGTCACGCTCGCGCCGAAGCCGCCCTGCCACTGGTTGCTGACCGCGTAGTCGACCCGGCACCCCGCCGCCGCGGTGGCGGTGCCCACCGCGGCGGCGAGGCTCGCGCCGAGGAGTGCGGTCGCCGTCACGACCGCGACCTTCCTCATGACGAGCACTGGTTTCCGTTGACGGTCACCAGGCCCGGCGCGGGATTGGCGTAGGAGGACGACTGGGTGGCATTGAAGCCGAACATGACGGTGGAACCGGGTTGGATGCGGGCGTTGTAGGACTCGTTGCGGGCGGTCAGCACCGCGCCGGACTGGGTCGCCTTGGCCAGCCAGGCATCGCGGAGCTTCTGGTCGCCGGTGAACGCGAACCGCGCGGTCCAGCCGTCGATCGGCGTGCGGCCGGTGTTGGTGATGTCGAGCTGGCCGGTGAAGCCCTGGCCGCCCTGCCAGGTGCCGTAGTCGGTGTAGACCACCTTGCAGCTCACGGCGGGCGCGGCGGCGGCACCCTGGTCGGCGAGGAACGACGAGATCCAGGCCAGCGCCGAGTTCCAGTTGATGGCGACCTCGTTGGTGGCGTAGGAGTTGATGTCGTCGACGTAGCAGAACATCGGCTTGCAGCCGTCGAGGAGCTGCTTGGCGAAGGGGTCGTCGAGGCCGGCGTTGGCGCCACCGGCGATCGAGCCGGCCGGCGGGTGCGGCAGCGCCGGGTCGAGCTGGTTGGCGAAGATCCGGGTGTGCTGGTTCTCCGACGCGTGCTCCCCCCAACCGGTCACATAGGACTGGTTGAGCGCGTTGCGGCCGAAGATGTAGTCCATCGCCTCGACCGCCCCGGTCCGGTAGGTGGCCCGGCCCGACAGGTCGTAGGCGGTCGCCAGCACCACGGCGTTGTTGATGACGTTGCTGTTGCCGCCCCAGAAGTAGGAACCGGGTGTCCCCGGCATCGGCAGCCCGTAGGCCTGGCCACCGGCGGTCGCGAGGTAGGCGTCGGCGGCGGTCAGCACGGACTGGCGGATCCGGGCCCGGTCGGCCTTCGGCAGTCCATTGGGGACGGTCGCCAGGTCGAGGCGGCCGAGGGCGGCGGTGCTGCCCCAGGAGAAGCCGGTCGCGGTGAACACGTCGCCGGTGTGGTGCGGCGAGGCCGTGACGTCGGTGCGGTAGGTCGCGGCGCCGGTGGTGAGGTAGAGCTCGGCCGCGGCCCAGTAGAACTCGTCGGTGACGTCGTTGTCGCTGTAGGCGCCGCCGCCGTTGCCGTCGGCGCCGCTGGCGTAGACCGCCGGGTGGGCCTTGGCTGCCGCGTAGGCCGTCTTGGCCGCGGTGAGGGCCCGGGCCGCGAAGGCCGGGTCATAAGGTGCCCAGAGCCGGGCGCCCTGGGCCGCGGTCGCCGCCAGGTTGAGGGTGGCGGCGGTCGACGGCGGGTGCAACTCGCGCGGCTGGGGGTCGGCGGTCGGCGCGAGCGGCAGGCCGGTCCAGTTCTGGTCGTGCAGCTTGTGGTGCACCATGCCGGCCAGCGGCTTGCCGGCCGGGACCTGCATGCGCAGCATCCAGTCGAGCTCCCAGCGGGCCTCGTCGAGGATGTCGGGCACGGCGTTGCCCCGCTCGGGCACCCGCAGCGTGTTGTCGCCGAGCGCCGTGCCGAAGCCCGCGGTCGGTGCGGTCTTGGTGCGCTCGTAGGCGCTCAGCAACTGGGCGGTCGCGATGCCGCCGTTGACGACGTATTTGCCGTGGTCGCCGGCGTCGTACCAGCCGCCGCGGGCGTCCAGCCGGTAGTCGCAGACGCCGGGCTGGCAGGGCACGTCGGTGTCGCCCTGGTTGGGCGCCACGCCGAGGTGGCCGGCCGGGCGGGCATATTGGGCGCCGACCAGGCCGCCGTCGATCGCGATGCCGCTGCGCTGGATGTAGAAGAACTGCAGCGAGTCGGAGCGCAGCCGGTCGTAGACGTTCTTCTGCACGTCGAACGGGTGGCTGGTCTCGCCGTCGGCCACGAGGGTGAGGTCGCGCGCCTGTGCGGCGTACCCCGTGAAATCGATGGTGTGGGTGTTCTGGCCGGAGGCGGCGTCGAGGCCGCGCGGGGTGGTCGTGCCGCTGGCCACGACGGTGCCGGTGCTGGTCTTGAGCTGCCAGGGCAGGGCGGTGGTGGCGTCGGTGACGAGCGTCGCGCGCTTCGGGCCGTCGGGGAGGTAGCCGACCTGGTTGACCCGCACCCGCGGGCCGGTGTCCGGCACGTAGGGCGGCTCGGCCTCGCCGCCGCGCAACGAGACGTTGTCGAGGCAGAAGCGGTAGCCGGCCGGATTGGCGCCGACCTGGAACGCGACCTGGGCGACCGGGGTGTCGTCGGGTGCGGTGAAGGTGAACTCGTAGTGGTCACCGGCCGCGGTCAGCGCCAGGTCGCGGCTGAAATAGCCGGTGAACGGGTCGGCGCCGAGCTGCACCGCGACCCGCACGGTCGAGGCGGGGTCGGCTTCAGCGTCAAAACTCAGCGTGTACGCGGACCCGGCGATCAGCGGCACGTCGTTCTGCCCGACGCCGGCGTCCCACGGGTTGGCCAGCCCGCCGGGCACGACGGAGCAGAGCCGGCCGTCTTCGACCGCTGTGCTCGTGGTGCCGTAGGAGTACCAGCCGGCGGTGCCGTCGCCGAAGTCGCCGTTCTCGATCTGCTCGGGTGCCAGCTCGCTTTCGCTGGTCAGACTGACGTCGTCGAGGCAGAACGTGTAGGGGTCGGGCTTGCCGCCGAGTTGCAGGGTGAAGGTGCCGTCGGCGGCGGTCAGGCCGCTGGTGAAGGTGCGTGTTTGTGTGGTGCCGTCCGGGGTGACCGCGGTCGACAGGACCGTCGTGTATGGCGCCTCGTTGAGCTGCACGTTGGCCGTGACCGTGGTCGGCGCGGTCGCCGTGAACGTGAGGGTGTAGGCCGCGCCGTCGACCAGCGGGATCCCGTTGTGGCCGAGGGCGACGTCCCACGGGTTGGCGGTGCCGCCGGGGATGTCGGCGCAGAGGCGGCCGTCGCGGACCTCGAGGGTGGTGTTGGAGGTCGACCACCACGGTGCGGTGCCGCTGTCGAAGGTGCCGTTGGTGATGTGCTCCACGGGTGCGGCGGCCGCTGGGCTGCCCACCGACCCGACCAGGCCGGCCGCGACGAGTGCGAGGACGGTTGCGGCGCCGATCCGGCTACGTATCACGGGGTTCCCTCACCGTCAGAGATCGATGGTCATCCTTGGAAGCGCTCCCATGTTGCCATCGCGTTTCGGCGGCTGTCAATGTCGGTGCTTGCTCTGCTGCCGGATAGGCCCCACCCCGCCGCCAGGGCGGGGCGTATGTGGCAGCAGAGCAATGCTTGCGGTCAGATGTCGATCTCCGCGACCACTGGGTAGTGGTCGCTGGCCCGGTCGGCCGCCGGCGTCTTGATGATCCGGCAGGAACGCACGTGCGCGGCCAGGCCCGGGGTGGCGAACAGGTAGTCGAGGCGCATGCCGGAGAACTCGGCGCCGCCGAGGGCGGTCGGCGCGGTCTCGGCCGGCCCCTCCCCCACGGCCCGGAAGACGTCGACCAGGCCGGCGGCGTCGAGCGCGGCGACCGCCCGGGTGTCGACGCGGGCGACCGTGCCGATGTCGCGGTCGCTGGGCTCGCGGCCGAGGGGGCGCCAGCGCAGGTGCCGCACCCGGTAGGCCGGCGGCAGCGCGCGCAGCCGTTCCTGGTGATCGGTCCACGGGTCGAGGGTGTTGAGGTCGCCCAACACCAGTGCCAGCCGCGCCTTGCCGACCGCGGTCACCAGCCAGCGCGCCTCGTGCAGCCGGCGCCAGCCCCAGTGCGGGTGCAGGTGCGCGGAGATGACGGTGAGCGGGCCGCCGAGTGTGGCGATCTCGACCCGGGCGGCGGCGTGGTGGAACGGGCGGGCCACGGTGCCTTCGGTCAGCACCGTCCACTCCGGACCGATCAGGACCGCGACCGGCTGGCCCCAGGAGGAGCGGGCGCGGACCATCCGCATGCCGAGCCGCTCGGCCAGCCAGGGCCCCGAGTCACCCCGGAGTTCCTGGAGGGCCACCACGTCCGGCAGTGCGGACCCGATGACCTCGGCGATGGCGTCAAGACGGGTGCCGCGCGAGCCGTCGTACCCCCCGGTTTTGATGTTGTAGGTCATCACCCGCATGGCTGGCCACCGCCTCGGCATTGGGCTTGACCACGATGTAGAGCAGGCTGATCCAGAGCCCGGTCAGCAACATCGCGCCGAGCAGGTCGCTCGGATGGTGCATGCCGCGGTAGAACCGACCGCTGGTGACGATCACCGGCAGGACGACCGCGGCCACCACCGGCAGCCAGCGCCACCAACGGTCGGTGCGGGCCAGCACAATGATCGAGATCGTGGTCCAGAGACACAGCGTGGCGGCGATGTGCCCGCTGGGGAAGGACGAGGTCGGCAGGTTCTGATCGAGGTGCGAAACGGCGGGGCGGGGCCGGTCGACCGCGGCGGCCGAGGCGAGGAACAGCGTCAACTCGCCGACCATCACCAGTGCCAGGAACAGGATCGGCCGCCATTGCCGCCAGCGTGCCAGAACGAGCGTGCAGAAGACGAGCGACACGGCGAGGATCGTGTGCGTGTCACCGGCCTTGCTGGCCCACCAGCTCCAGCCGTCGAGGGTCGGGTCGCGGTGCTCGGCAAACCAGCGGGGCACCGCCGTGTCCAGCGTGGCGAGCAAGGTGCCGTCGGCGTGATAACTGGCATACATGCCAAATCCGAAGAGCGCTCCGAGTACGAGCACCCAGCCGACCAGCACCTCCGCCGTCTCGGCCCAGGGGTGGTGCAGGACGGCCCGCTCGTCGGGCGCCGGCTGCAGGTCGTCGGCCGCCTCGGGTTCGAGCCCTTCGGTGATCTTCGGCGCCCGGCGACCGTCTTCCCGGCGCCAGAGGCGGAAGGCGTAGAGGGTGACCCCGAGCCAGGCAGCGCCGAGCAACCAGCCGGCGAGCACGTCGGAAACGAAGTGCACGCCGAGGGCGATCCGGCTGACACCGATGAGAACGACCAGCGTGGCGACGACGGCGATGGCGACGGGCCGCCAGCGCTTGTGCACCGCCGGAAGGAAGACCAGCAGCAGCGCGCCGTAGACCACGAACGACCCGAGCGCGTGTCCACTCGGGAAGCTGTTGCCGGGCGCGTGCGCGACCGGCACGTCGACGACCGGCCGGAGGCGGCCGACCAGCAGCTTGATCGTCGGATCTAGCGCCAGGGCGCCGAGCCCGGAGACGACCAGGAAGACCGCCAACCGGATCCGCCGCCGGATCAGCAGGACGGCGACGGCGAGGACGACCACCCACACCTTGAGCGGGCCGCCGATGCCAGTGACGAACTGGATGATCCCCAGAAGCCCCTCGTGGTCGGCGACATACCGGTTGGCCGCGGCGGCGACCCCGTGGTCGAGGTCGTAGAGCGGCCCGAAGCGGAACCGCACGAGCGCGAGCAGCACGCCGAAGGCGATACCGGCGGCTACAACCGCGGCGAGACCCCCGAGACTGCGGGCAGTGAAGTGCTCGAGCGGACGGGACGCCAGGGCCGTCTGCCCGCGGTCGCCGCGGTCGGCACGGTCGGTGGGTGCGCTATCGGCGCGCTCGCCGGGCTCGGTGGGTGCGCGATCGCCGCGCTCGCCGCCGGCGGTCGGCGCGGGGTCGTGCTGGTTCCCGCGGTCACCGGCCTCGCGGCGGTCGTGCTCGCCGGGGTCGTGCCGCTTGCCGCCGCCATCGTCGTCCTTCGTCGTGCCGACCGTCATGCGGCGTTCGTTACCCGGAAGCGGCCTCGTGCACACCCTCGCGTTGTTCGAGGGGTTTCCACCGGTCGGGCTGGGCCGGCTCGGGCGCACCGACGCGGAGTCCTTCGAGCTGAGCGGTGAAGGCGAGCCCGAAGAAGAACGCGACGCCGGTCAGGTTGGCCCAGATGAGCAGGGCCATGATGCCGGTCAGCGCGCCGTAGGTCTGGTTGAAGCTCTCGGCCAGGCTGACGTAGAGGGCGAGCAGCAGGCTGGCACCCACCCAGAGCACGGTGGCGATGCCGGCGCCGAACAGCAGCCAGGACAGCTTCGGCTGGCGCCGGCGCGGCGCGTGCCGGTAGAGCACCGCGATGGCGAACACGGTCAGCGCGATGCCGAGCGGCCAGCGGACCACGTCGAAGACGTCGTGCACCCAGCCACCCCAGCCGTATTCGCGCTGCACCGACTCGCCGATCGGCCCGCCCGCGACCAGGATCAGGAAGCCGAGCAGCATCGGCAGGCCGGCGGCGACCGCGAGCACCGCGGCGCGCAGGTATTTCAGCAGCGCCGGCCGGTCGCGCTCGACACCGTAGATCCGGTTGGCTCCGCGTTCGACCTGCGACATCGCCATGGTCAGCGCGACCAGCCCGGTGATCAGGCCGAGCGCCAGCGCCAGCTCACCGGCGTCTTCGGTGCGATCGCTGTCGGTGAGCAACTCGCGGACGACGTCGACGCTGGCACCCGGGGTCAGCGCGATCACCGTGTCGGCGACCACCCGGCCGCCGGCCTCGACGCCGAGGTCGGTGGTGAGGCCGGTGAGCGCGATCAGGAACGGGACCACGGCAAGGCAGAGCTGAAAGGCGAACGCCCGGGCGTGGCTGAACCCATCGCCGTAGCGGAGCCGCACGAACGCGTCGCGCAGCAGATGCCAACCGCCGTGCCGGCGCAGCGTGTGCCACGCGTCGTCGGCGGTGAGCTGGTCGGCCGACATCAGCCGGGTCTCAGGAACGATCCGTGTCGAGCTCATCCCCACGCTCCTGCCGCTGACGTCATTCGGAGCCCACCAGGCGCCGGCCGCGTTTGGCAGCCGCATCGGCGTCGTAGGCGAGGTCGTCGGCATCGTCGGGCCGCGGCACGCAGAGCCAGATCGCGCGCGGCTGCACCTCGATCCGCAGCGTCCGGCCGGGTGGGATGACGTCGCCGTCGAGCTCGCGGGGCTGCGGCCGGTTGCTGGTGACCTGCACGCGGTGGCCGCGGTAGGTCTCCATCCGGGGCACCCGCCCCCGCCGGCTCAGGACGGCCCAGCCCAGGGCGGCCCAGTGCCCGACCGTGCGCGGCGTCAGGATGGCGATGTCGAGCCAGCCGTCGTCGGGCTCGGCCTCCTTGAACAGGCGCACGCCGCCCTGTAGCCGCCCGACGTTGGCGATCAGCACTGAGCGCGCCCGGCGCCGGATCGGGGGTCGGTCGTCGATGCGCACCGAGATGCGCATCGGGTGGCCGCGCAGGTGCTTGAGGCCGCCGAACAGGTAGGCCAGCCAGCCGATCCGCGCCTTGGTCACCTCGGAGGTCGAGCCCAGCATCTGCGCGTCGAAGCCCATGCCGGCCATCACCGTGAAGTAGCGCTTCTCGTCGCGCCCCTTGACCAGCCCCAGGTCGAGCCGGCGGCGGCCGCCCTCGACCGCGACCGCGATGCCGGCCGCCAAGTCGGTGGACAGCCCGAGGTTGGCCGCGAGCAGGTTGCCGGTGCCGCTGGGCAGCACCGCCAGCGCCGCGTCGGTGCCGACCAGCCCGGACGCGCACGACATGATCGTGCCGTCACCGCCGCAGGCGAACACCACCTCGGCGCCGGCCTCGACCGCGGCCCGGCTCTGACCTCGGCCGGGATCCTCCACGGTCGTCTCGTACCACGCCGGTGCCGGCCAGCCCGCCTTCGCCAGGGCCCGGCCCACGGTGGCGCGCATTTCGGCCAGGTCGCCCAGCTTCGCCGGGTTGACCACAACAGCCGAGCGCACCCCCTGCCGGCTCGCCTCCACGCAGGAAAGTGTGCAGGACCGCAACGATTTCGGCGACCCGGATCTCGTTCGGGTGCGTATCCCCACTTTCAGGCATCGTTTCGGCGCGGCGTGGGCACGACCGGCTGATTTCGCGTGCCTGGTGCGCGATCACCATCGACGCCTACGATGATCTCGATCCGGTGGCGGAAGGGGTCGCGTGGACGGGCTTGCGGTTTCACGGACGTCGCGCTTCTCGCGCACCGCGTCGATGTGCGTCGTCCTCGGCGCCTACCTGCTCGCGCTCGGCGCGGCTTGGATCGTCGTCGCGCTGTCACCTTCTTCCTGGCATCCGTTGCTGGTCGCGTTGGTGGCCGACGTCGTCGCCACGCTCGTCGTGTTCGGCCTGTCGATGGTCGTCGACAACGCCAGCCTCTATGACCCCTATTGGAGCGTCGCCCCGCCCGTGGTCGCGGCGTGGTGGGTCGTCACCACCCACACCGGCGACGGCCCGCGCCAGGCCCTGGTGCTGCTGCTGATCGTGATCTGGGCCGTGCGGCTCACCGGCAACTGGGCGTATGGCTGGAAAGGCCTGCACCACGTCGACTGGCGCTATGACCAACTGCGCGCGACCCGCGGCCGGGTGCCGTGGTGGCTGGTCAGCCTGGGCGGCATCCAGCTCATGCCCACGCTCGTGGTGTTTCTCGGCCTGCTCCCCGTCTGGCCCGCCCTCGCCGGCTCACGCTCCTTCGGTTGGCTCGATGTCGTCGCCACGGTGGTGACCGCCGCGGCGATCGCGCTCGAGGCCGTGGCAGACGTGCAGATGCACCGCTTCGCGGCCGCGGCGGTGAACCGCGGCCGCATCCTTGCGACCGGGGTGTGGCGGCGCACGCGCCACCCGAACTATCTCGGTGAGATCGCGTTCTGGTGGGGCCTGTTCTTGTTTGGCCTCTCCGCCGCGCCTGGCTGGTGGTGGACGGTGGTCGGCCCGGTGGCCATGGTGGTGCTCTTCAAGGCCGCGAGCATCCCGCTGATGGACCGCCGCTCGCTGGAGCGCCGCAGCGGCTATGCCGACCACATGCGCGAGGTGCCCGCTTTGCTGCCTCGCCTGCGCTGACCGCGTCGTCACGTCACGTCACCGCCACTGGGGGCCATCGCCCCACGGACCGCCGTCGCCACCCCGGGTGGCCATCGCTGTATTCATGCAGGCAGATTAGAACGTACGTACGACAGTTTTAGGCGCCGTTGACATGCAGCCAATAGGCTGCCTATTGTCGAGAAATCGAAAAGGCAGCCAAACGGCTGCATGTGAGGTGAGAGTCCGTGGACCTGGTGTTCAAGGCGTTGGCCGATCCCACCCGCCGGCAGTTGCTCGACTCGCTCAACGCGCACAACGGGCAGACCCTGCGCGAGCTGTGCGCGGGCCTCGACATGGCCCGCCAGTCGGTGAGCAAGCACCTCGCCGTGCTGACGGAGGCCGAGCTCGTCACGACGGTGCGGCGCGGCCGGGAAAAGCTGCACTACCTCAACGCCGCGCCGGTCAACGCGATCGCCGACCGCTGGATCAACCGCTACGACCGCGGCCGCGTCCAGGCCCTCGCCGACCTCAAGACCGCATTGGAGCTGACCCCGATGAGCAGGCCCGAGTTCGTCTACACCACCTACATCAACACGACGCCGGAAAAGCTGTGGCAGGCACTGACCGACCCGGCCTTCACCAACCGCTACTGGGGTGTGGGCTTCGAGACCGACTGGTCCGCCGGCTCCCCCGTCGTCTGGACCCAGGAGGGCGCCCGGATCGCCGACCCGGAGCAGGTCGTGCTGGAGTCCGAGCCCTACCGGCGGCTGTCGCTCACCTGGCACACGTTCACCGACGACTGGGCAAGAGCGTCCGGCGTCAGCGAAAAGGACCGGGCCACCTTCGCCGCCGAGCCGCGCTCCAAGGTGACCTTCGAGATCGAGCCGGCCGGCACGGCCGTCAAGCTCACCGTGATCCACGACGGCTTCCCGCCGGGCAGCGCGGTGCTCGACGCCATCAACGGCGGCTGGCCCGAAATCCTCTCCAACCTCAAGACCCTGCTGGAGACCGGCAACGTCCTCCAGACGCGGGAGACCGTCAACCAGAGTTGACAAGGCTGGCGCTGTCAACGTACATTGACATCATGACTCAGGCAGTGGATCTCGCTGCGGCGGCTAGCAGCACCGACCCGAAGGTCGGGCTGCGTGCGGTGTTGGCGTTGCGCCGGCTTCTGGAAAGTCTGGAGACGGTGCAGGTCGACAACGCGCGGGCGCAGGGGTGGTCGTGGCAGGACATCGCCGCCGCGCTCGAAGTGAGCCGGCAGGCCGTCCACAAGAAGCACGCCGGGCGTCCGGTCGTGCGTCCGTCACAGGAGGCGTGATGTTCGAGCGGTTCACCGATCGGGCCCGGTCAGTTGTCAAAGGCGCCGTGACCGAGGCCAAGACGTTGCAGCAGGAGAAGGTCGGCACCGAGCACCTGCTGCTCGCGATGCTCGACGACGACCCGCAAGGCGCCGGGGGTGGTGTCGCCGGGCGGGTCCTGCGCGACGCCGGCGCCAGCGCCGACGACATCCGGGCGCGGATCAAGGCGCATCTCGACAAGGGGCCGCGGGTGCTCGACGAAGCCGACGCGGAGGCGCTGCGGCAGATCGGCATCGACCTCGACGCCGTGCGCCAGAAGATCGAAGCCACCTTCGGCGAAGGCGCGTTGCGACCGCGCACCGCCCCGCCGTCGCGAGGGTTGTTCGGCCTCCGCCGCCGGCGCTACATCGTGGGCGGCCCGTTCTCGCCGCGGGCGAAGAAGGTGCTGGAGCTGTCGCTGCGCGAGGCCCTGCGGCTCAAGCAGAAATACATCGGCACCGAGCACGTGCTCCTGGGCATGATCCGCGAAGGCGAAGGCCTCGGTGTGCTCGTGCTGACCGAGTCGGGCGTCGAACTCGCCGACCTGCGCCGCCGCCTCGAAGCCGAGATCCGCGCGGCAGCCGCTTAGGCATTAGGATGGTGGGCGTGAGGCATCAGGACATGCGATTTAGCTGCCCCCGGGTCACCGGTGGGTTGTCTGTCATGCGCTGATTCCCGTCAGAGCGCCCCGCGGATGCGGGAGACCACGAAACCCCCGGTGCGAGCCGGGGGTTCTTCGTTTCCATCTCCCTTCGCCCGTGAGGACACCAGCCATGAGCTACCTGACGCCTGCCCAACTCGACGCCGCCCTCGCCCGCCGCGATCTCACCGACCCCAGCGCCGGCGAGCACGCCATCCAGCTCGTCATCGCCCGGATCGAGCAGGGGCTCGCCGACGCCTGGGGCGTCCCGGTCCGCCGCGACCCCGGGCCACGCATCGTCACGGTCAAGAACAATTACGATCGCCTGGGGTACGACGGTGCCGCCGTCACCCGCGACCGCCGCTACAGTCGCTATGTCGACGCCGACCGGATGCTGCGCTCGCACACCACCGCCCGGATCCCGGCGCTCCTGGACAACCTCGACGACGACCCCGACATCCTGCTCAGCGTGCCCGGCATGTGCTACCGCCGGGACGCGATCGACCGGCAGCACGTCGGCGAACCGCATCAGCACGACCTCTGGCGGATCAGCAACGGCGACCGCCTGACCAGCGACGACCTCGACGCGATGATCCGGACCGTCGTGGCCGCCGTGCTACCGGGACGCCGCATCGAGACCCCGGAGAGCCTCCACCCCTACACGCTGGAGGGCCGCGAGATCTACGTCGACGGTGTCGAGATCGGCGAGTGCGGCCTGGCCCACCCCGATGTGCTCCGCGGCAGCGGGCTGCCGGACACCGTGACCGGCCTGGCGATGGGCCTCGGCCTCGACCGGATCACCATGCTGGTCAAGGACATCGACGACATCCGCCTGCTGCGGGCCAGCGACCCGCGGATCGCCGACCAGATGGGCGACCTGACGAAATATCGCCCGGTCTCGGCGATGCCGGCCACCAGCCGCGACCTGTCCCTGGCCGTGGCCGACGATCAGGACGCCGAACAGCTCGGCGACCGGGTCCGTGCGGTGCTCGGCGACGACGCCACCGCGATCGAGGAGATCGAGGTGCGCAGCGAGACCGGCCACGACGAGCTGCCGGAGTCAGCCCGCCGCCGGATGGGTCTGCGGCCGGGCCAGAAGAACGTGCTGCTCCGCCTGGTGCTGCGCGACCTCGACCGCACACTGTCCACGATGGAGGCCAACGTGATCCGCGACCGCGTCTACGCCGCCCTGCACGAAGGCACCGCCCACGAGTGGACGGCCCGCTAGAACCCCGGTCCTAGTTGAGCAGTGCGGCCGGCAAATCGAAAACGGAGGAGAGCCGATCCGCCGGCGGCACGGTCGAGTGCCGTGCCGCCGGGTCGACCAGGTAGGCGCGCATGCCGACCGCCCGCGGCCCGAAGTAGTCGGCCGTCGGGTTGTCGCCGACGAACACCGCGGCATCGGCCCTGATCCCCAGCCGGGACAGCGCCTCCGCGTAGATCGTCGGCGCCGGCTTGCGGACGCCCACCTCGACCGAGGTCACGACCGTGTCGACCAGGTCGGCCACGCCCATCGCCGCCAGGTGGGCGGGCACCAGGTCGGGCTCGTGCGTGTTGGACACGACCGCCAGGCGGTGTGTCTGGGCCAGCGACCCGAGCAGATCGCGGATCCCCGGCAGGTAACGCACCCCAGCGTTCCACTCAGCGATGTAGACCCCGATGAACGCCTCGACCGACGACTGCGGCACCCCGGGCAGGAACGAACCCGCCACGTCGAGCATGGAGAACTCTCGATGGTTGGGCGCGCAGCGCTCTTCCCAGGACATCCATTCCACGTCCCAGCGCGCGGTGAACTCGGCCACCGTCAGCGGCTCGCCGAGCAAGGTGCCGGCGAGCGCGGCCGACGACGACGGTGACTGTGCGTGACCGTCGTCGTAGTCGACCAGGGTGCCGAAGAAGTCGAAGAGGAGGTGGCTCACCCGGCGTCGCCGGGCTGGTCGGGCTCCTTGCCGTCCGTCGGCAGGACGACGTGGAACCAGGTCTCACCCGGCTTGCTGTCGACCCGGATGTCGCCGTGGTGCTTGTTGACCACGATCCGGTAGGAGATGTCGAGGCCGAGCCCGGTGCCCTCGCCCACCGGCTTGGTGGTGAAGAACGGGTCGAAGATGCGCGGCCGCACGTCTTTGGGGATGCCGGGGCCGGTGTCGCCGATCGACACGACGACATTGTCGCCGTCGCGGGAGGTGCGCACGGTCAGCGTGCCGGTCTCGCCCATCGCGCTGATCGCGTTGTCGATCAGGTTGGTCCAGACCTGGTTGAGCTCAGCGGCGTACGCCGGAATCTCGGGGATCGTCCGGTCGTAGTCCTTGACCAGCTTGATGCCCTTGGGGAACTTGGCGTGCAGCATCACCAGCGTCGCGTGCAGCAACTCGTGCACGTTGACCGTCTGGTGCGGGGCGCGGTCGAGTTGCGAGTATTGCTTGGCCGCCGCCACCAGCGACGAGATGCGGGTGACCGCGTCGTCGATCTCGGTCATCAACTGCTCGGTGTCTAGCGTGTAGGTCAGCCACCGCAGCGCCGGCTCGAAGTTTTCCGGGCCGATCTCGTCGCGCACCTTCTGGAGCCACTCGCTGTCTATGGCACCGGAGACCAGCGTCGGCGCGATGTCCCACGCACCAGCGATGTCCTGGTCTTCGAGCCACTCGCCGAGCTTGTCCTCGGCGTCGCTGGTCTCCATCGGAGTCAGTTCGGGCGCGCTGGCCGCACGCTTGATCGCCTCGTCCTGGAGCCCGACCAGCGCGTGCAGCCGGGTGCCGTCGACCCGGCCGTCGGCGATCAGCGCGAGCTTGTTTCGCATGCCGGTGAACCGGGTGCGCAGGACGGAGGTCGCGCGGACGGCGGCGGCGGCCGGGTTGTTGAGCTCGTGGGTCAGGCCGGCCGACAGCGAACCGAGCGCCAGCAGCCGCTCGCGCTCGCTGACCGCGGTCTGCATCGACCGCATGCCGAAGAACAGGCCCTCGAGCAGGTGCATGGCCATCGGGAACCAGTCACGCAGCGCCTCGGCCATCTGGTCGGCGGGGAGCTGGTAGAGCTCCACATCGGAGACGGCGAGCATGCTGTTGAGGTAGATCTGCGGGATCCGCTCGATGTAGGCCTGGGTGGCACCGGCGTAGGCACCCACCTGGTCGGTGCGGGTGGTCTCCACCTCGTCGCCGCGGACCGTGCGGCTGAGCGCGACCGTGCCGCTGAGCAGCACGTAGAAGCACGTCGCCGGCTCACCCTCGCGGTAGATGTAGGTGCCGCCGGAATGGGTCTCGACCGCGCCGTGGCTGGCCAGGAAGTCGAGCTGCTCGGCGTCGAGCTTCTCGAACAGGAACAGCTTGCGCAGCTCCGCGGGGGAAAGCCGGTCGCCCTCGGCGTGGCCGGCGAGTTCGGTGCTCATTGCGCCTCCAGATAACGGTGCACCAAGGAGATGGCCATCGCGCCCTCACCGACCGCCGAGGCGACCCGTTTCACCGAGTCGGCGCGGACGTCACCGGCGGCGAACACGCCGGGAACGCTGCACTCGAGGTGGTAGGGGTCGCGCGGCAGGTCCCAGCCGACCGGGCGGTTGCCGCTCGCGATGAGGTCGGGACCGGTGATCACGAAGCCGTGGTTGTCACGGGTGATCACGCCGTCGAGCCAGTCGGTGCGTGGCTCGGCGCCGATGAAGATGAACAGCCAGGAGGTGTCGGCGGGACGGGTCTCGCCGGTGCGGGTGTCCTTGAGCACGAGCTGCTCCAGGTGCTCGTCGCCGCTGGCCTGGCAGACCTCGGTGAACGAGTGCACGTCGATGTTGTCGTGCCCCTCGATCTGGTCGATCAGGTAGCGGGACATGGTGCGGTCGAGCCCGTCGCCGCGGATCAGGATGTGCACCTTCTTGGCGTAGCGCGAGAAGTAGACCGCGGCCTGCCCGGCCGAGTTGGCCCCGCCCACGATGTAGACCTCTTGCCCCGAACAGCTCGGTGCCTCGGTGGCCGCCGAACCGTAGAAGACGCCGCGGCCGCGGAAGTCGGACAGGCCGGGTGCCTCCAGCATGCGGTAGGAGACGCCGGTGGCCAGCACGACCGCGTGCGACGCCACCTGGCTGCCGTCGCCGAACCGGAGCACCCGGGTGGTGCCGCGGACGTCGAGCTCGGTGGCCTCGCGGGTGGTCAGCAGCTCGGCGCCGAACCGCACCGCCTGGCGGCGGGCCCGCTCGGCGAGCTGGGAGCCGGAGACGCCGTCGGGAAAGCCCAGATAGTTTTCGATCCGGCTGCTCTGGCCGGCCTGCCCGCCGGTGGCGTGGCGCTCGACCAGCAGGGTGCGCAGCCCCTCGGAGGCGCCGTAGACCGCCGCGCCGAGCCCGGCCGGGCCGGCACCGACGACCACCAGGTCGTAGAAGTCCTTGGCCGGCGTCGTGGACAGCCCGACGTGGGTGGCCAGGTCGGTCTCCGACGGCTGGACCAGCGACTTGCCCTCGGACGTGATCACCAGCGGCACGTCGACCTCGGTCAGCCCGGCCGCCGAGAGCAACCGGGCGCCCTCCGGCTCGTCGGACAGGTACCAGCGGTAGGCCACCAGGTTGCGGGCCAGGAAGTCGCGCACCTTGAACGACGGCGCCGACCAGCGGTGGCCGACCACCCGGGTCACGGCCGCCGCCGCCTCGGGCGACGAGGCCCAGGCCTCGAGCAGCGAGTCGAGCACCGGGTAGAGCTTCTCCTCCGGCGGGTTCCACGGCTTGAGCAGGTAGTGGTCGAGGTCGACCCGGTTTATCGCGTCGATGGCAGCGTCGGTGTCGGCGTAGGCGGTGAGCAGCACCCGCCGCGCCCGCGGGTAGAGATCCATCGCCGACTCGAGAAACTCGATGCCGTTCATGTGTGGCATGCGGAAGTCGGCGAGCAGGATCGCCACCTGCTCGCCGCGCAGCTTGAGCTCTTTGAGCGCCTCGAGCGCCTCGGCGCCGGAGTTGGCCCGCACGACCCGGTAACGGTCGCCATATTGACGGCGCACGTCACGGGCGACGGCCCGGGAGACAGCAAGGTCGTCGTCAACGGTGAGGATCGCCGGATTAGCCATGCCCCCAATGAAAGCACTCACCGAGTGCGCATCGCCCCCTCCTGTCTACCACGCCACCCCGGGAATGACCGGATCCGTCCGCCCGCGGACCCGATCCGGCCTTCCGCGACGGCCCGCGCGGCGGCGACGATCGAAACATGAACCGCGCACTCTTCGTCATCGACGCACAGGAGTCCTTCCGGCAACGCGAGATCTGGCGGGCCGGATCCAACCCCGACTTCGTCGCCAACGTCAACCGGCTGGTCGACCACTTCCGCGCGACCGGCGGCACGGTGATCTGGGTCCTGCACAGCGAGCCCGGCACCGGCGGAGTCTTCGACCCCGCCAACGGGCACGTCCGGCTGCTCGACGGGATCAACCAGCCCGTCGCCGGCGAGCCCACCCTGGTCAAGACCTCGCACAACGTCTTCACCACCACCAACGCCGGCCAGTTCCTCACCGAGCGGCGGATCTTCGACCTGACCGTCTCCGGCATCCGCACCGAGCAGTGCGTGGAGACCACCGCACGGGTCGGCGGCGATCTGGGGTACGCCGTCACGTTCGTCACCGACGCGACGCTCACCTTCCCGATCCCGCACCGGGACGCCGCCGACGCCGGGGTCGACGCGATCCTGGCCGACCCCCGCACGCTGCAGAACGCCGACATCGTGGCGCGCACCGAACGGGTCCTCGACGGCCGGTTCGCCACCGTCCGCACGTCGGCCGAGGTGGTCGGCGCCGCGCTCGTGGCATGATGACCGGATCGTGACCACCGTTGGTTTCCTGCTCGTGCCCGGCCTGCATCTGCTCGACCTGGCCGGGCCCGCGCAGGTGTTCTCTACCGCGGCCGACTTCGGCCACGGCTACTCGCTGACCTATGTCTCCGAGCAGCCGGACGTGCCGACCGCGCAGGGCCTGCGCGTCCACGCCGAGACCGACCTGCCCGCGCTCGCATCGACCGACCTGCTGATGGTGCCCGGGTGGCGATCGCCGACCCTGCGCGGCACCGGCCGCCTGGCCACGCGGACCCTCGACTGGGTCGCCGCGCACCACCGGGCCGGCGGCACCGTCGCCAGCGTGTGTTCCGGCGCCGACGTGCTGGGCCGGGCCGGGTTGCTCGACGGCCGCCGCTGCACCACCCACCACGACCTGCAAGACGAGCTCGCGCGGCGCTACCGGCGGGCGACGGTGGTGCGCGACGTGCTCTATGTCGTCGACGGCCGGGTGGTCACCTCGGCCGGCATCGCCAGCGGCATCGATCTCGCGCTGCACCTGATCGCCGTCCGGCACGGGCCGGCGGCGGCCGCGCGGATCGCCCGCGAGATGGTCGTCTACGCCCGCCGCAACGGCGACGAACACCAGAGCAGCGCGATGCTGCGGCACCGCGGCCACCTCAGCGACGCGGTGCACAAGATCCAGGACCTGATTGATCAGCGGTACGCCCAGCGCCTGCCACTGGCCGACCTGGCGGACGCCGGCGGGGTCAGCGAGCGCACGCTGACCCGGCAGTTCAGCCGGGCCACCGGGCTCACCCCGCTCGGCTATCAGCAGGCGCTGCGGCTCGAGCGCGCCGAGCACCTGATCGGGCACGGCAGCACCGTGCACGCCGCCGCCCGGGCGGTCGGCTTCGACGACCCCCGGATGCTCCGCCGGCTACGCGCCCGCGACCAGCCCGCTCTCAGCTGACGCCGGATTCCGCGCCGGCCACGGTCACCGTCTCCGGGTATTTGATCCCGGCACCGGTGTTGAGCACGACCACCTCGTCGCCGGCGGAGAGCCAGCCGCTGTCCCGCAGCCGGCGGGCGGCGCTCAGGCAGGCGGCGCCCTCCGGGCAGAGCAGCAGACCCTCGTTCTCGGCGAACGCCCGCACGTCGGCCAGGATCTCGCTGTCGTCGACCGCGACCGCGGTGCCGCCGGTCGCGGCGAGCGCGTCGAGGATCAGTTCGTCGCCGAGCGGAGTCGGCACCGTGATCCCGAACGCGACCGTGCGGGCGTCGACCCACGGCTCGGCCCGGCGGGCGCCTGCCGCGAACGCCCGCACGATCGGCGCGCAGCCGGTCGACTGCACCGCCACCAGCCGCGGCAGCTTGTCGCCGATCCAGCCCAGCTCGCGCAGCTCCTCGAGGGCCTTGTGGATGCCGATCAGGCCGACCCCGCCGCCGGTCGGATAGATGATCACGTCGGGGACGCGCCAGCCGAGCTGCTCGCAGATCTCGTACCCCATCGTCTTCTTGCCCTCGAGCCGGTAGGGCTCGCGCAGGGTGCCGGCGTCGAAGATGGCGCCGCCGGCGGCCGCGAGCAGCTCGGCGATCCGCCGCCCGGCGTCGTTGATCAGCCCGTCGATCAGGATCAGCTCGCCGCCGGCGGCGACCACCTCGTTGCGGGTGATCAGCGGCGCGCCCAGCGGCATCGCGATCGTCGAGCGGAGGCCGCCGCGGGCCGCGTAGGTGGCCCAGGCCGCGCCCGCGTTGCCGTTGGTCGGCATCGCGACGTGCCGGGCGCCCAGCTCGCGGGCCCGGGAGACGCCGACGGCCGCGCCCCGGGCCTTGAACGAGCCGGTCGGCACCAGGCCCTCGTCCTTGATCAGCAGCCGGTCGAGGCCGATCGTCGCCCCGAACCGCGCGGCCGGCCACAGCGGCGTCCAGCCCTCACCCAGCGTCACCCGGTGGGTGTCGTCGCGGACCGGCAGCAGCTCGCGGTAGCGCCACAGGTCGGCGCCCCGGCCCGCGATCGCGGCGGGCGTCACCGCGGCCCGGACGGCGTCGAGGTCGTAGCGGGCGAGCAGCGGCGAACCGCAGTCGCAGAGGTTGGTCAGCGTGTCGGCGTCGTGCCGGCGACCGCACCGGGGGCAGGCGAGGTGGTCGAGGAACATCCGCTTATCTGATCACCCCGCGATTTCAGCCGTCGACCCAGATGTTGTCGTGCCGCAGGTAGAACGCGGCCTTCTCCTCCTCGGACATCGACGGGACGTCGCGAATCCCTTCGAAATAGGCCTCCCGCGGCGCGCCGGGCGCGAACAGGATGAGCATCGACGCGGGCTCGCCGGACTCGTTGCGGAAGCCGTGGATGCCACCGGGTGGGACATAGAGGAAGTCGCCCGCTGTCGCGCTCCGCCAGCCCGCGCCGTCGTAGAGCCGCACCGTGCCGGAGAGCACGAAGAACGACTCCGACATCGTGCGGTGGAAATGCGGGCCCGGCCCGGTCGGGGCGGTTGCCATGTCCCAGCGATAGAGGCCGAAGCGGCCGTCGGTCGAGGCGCCGGTGGCCAGGTAGCTGGCGCCGCCACCGGTCGCGAAGCGCAGGTCGGGCTCGGCGCCGGCCGGCCGGAACGTTCCGCTCACCTCGCCGCTGTCACCGAAGTAGCTCGGGTCCGGATAGGACACTCGTCACACCCCCTGCCGGGCCACGGCCGCCCGCAGCCGGTGCTGCCGGCGTGCCGCGCCGGCCACGGTTTCCGGTCGCACCAGGTGGCGCACGGCGTCGGCGCGCTCCTTGGCGGCGCGGGCCTCGGCCCGCAGGCTGTGTGCGGCCGCGGCGGCCGACTCCGCCGACTCCCACGCGGTGCGCTCGGCCCGGGCCGTGGTGCGCTCCGCGGTGCGCAGCGTGTCGCGGATCGCCCGGCGCAGGATCGCCTCCTGCTCCACCGGGTGGCGGCGCGGGTCCCAACCGTTGCGGTGCGCGAGCGCGTCGTTGAGGTCCATCAAGGACAGTAGATTGTGGGCACACGCGGCCATCACGGCGCGGTGCAGCCAGCGTTCGCGGTCGGCGTACTCCTGTGGCGTCTGGGGTGTCGTGGGGGTCGGCAGCAGCGCGGCCGCGGACATCCGGCTCGCGGTCAGGTCCGCCGATTCGAAGGCCGACCAGGCCTTCTCCGCGCTCTCCTGTGCGGCGAGCCAGGCGTCGTGCCGGCGGCGGGCGGTCGCTTCCGCCCGCTGCGCGGCGATGCCGACCTCGTCGGCGTAGCGCACCAACTCCGCGGCGCTCGCGACGCGCTCCTGCTGACGCGCCCGGGCGGCGCGCAGCTTGGCCCGCACGCCGGGACGCTTCGGGGCGCGCGGGCCGACCAGGTGCAGGCCCGCGATCGCCAGGATCGACAGGCCCAGAAGGATCGACCAGATGACGGCGGCGCGCGGCACGCCGACGAAGAAGAGTTGCATGACGGTATTCACGGGAAGCCTCACCGGTGGGAACAGAGGGGACGACGGAGCCGAGGGGTGCTCAGCGGGTGGTGTCGTCGCCCGCCGGTGGGGCCCGGGGCGCGGGTTTCTCCGGGAATGCGGCCGGGTGCGGTCGGCGCGCGTCGCCCGCGGCCGCTGGCTGCGGGTCGGAGGTGGCGCCGGCCGGCGGGACGACGGCCGGCCCGGCGGTGACGCGGTCAACGCCGGCGCGGACGGAGGCGGGCACGGCGCTGACGCGGTCAACGCCGCCGCGGGCGGAGGCGGGCACGGCGCTGACGCGGTCAACGCCGCCGCGGGCGGAGGCGGGCACGGCGCTGACGCGGTCAACGCCGCCGCGGGCGGAGGCGGGCACGGCGCTGACGCGGTCAACGCCGCCGCGGGCGGAGGCGGGCACGGGTGCCGGCAGCGCCCGGGCGGCCGGCGCGGCAACGGGTGCCGGCGGCACGGCGGCGGCCGGCGCGGCAGCGGCTGCCGGCGGCGCTGCGGCGGCCGGCGCGGCGGGCGTCGACACGCCGATCCCTACGGCTAGCGCCAAAGCGGCCAAACCAGTTAGAACCCGGGCAGATCGGCGCACGATCCGGCGGAGCGGCCGGATCAGCGCGTCGAGAATCACCTGGCCAACCTACCTCGTCTGACCCAGGACGGCATGATTCGGTCATCACGCCCGTCGATAACAGTCCCGTCGCCGGGATGCCGATTGCGCGCGATGTTGGCAAGCTGTGCCCGTGCGCTCCCAACAGGTCCTCGACGGCCGCTACCGGCTCGACGACCGACTCGGCGCCGGCGGCATGTCGGTCGTCTGGCGTGCCCAGGACCTGGTGCTCCAGCGCCAGGTCGCGATCAAGGTGCTCGCCACCAAGCACGCCGTCAGTGTCGCCGCGCGGCAGCGGATCCGCGCCGAGGCCCGGGCCGCCGCCCGGCTCTGGCACCCCAACGTGACCGGGGTCTTCGACTACGGCGAGACCGTCGACGACGACGGCACCAAGGTGCCCTACGTGGTGATGGAACTGCTGCCGGGCCGCACCCTCGCGCAACGCCTCGAGGATGGCCCACTCCCCTCCCGGGTCGCGCTGCGCATCCTGTCGGAGGTCGCCGCCGCCCTGGCCGCGGCCCATGCACAGGACCTCGTGCACCGCGATGTGAAACCGAGCAACGTGATGCTGACGCCGTCGGGCGCCAAGGTCGTCGACTTCGGCATCGCCGCTGTCGTCGGCCGCGACGAGCTCGAGGCCGACGGGCTGCTCCTCGGCACGCCGGCCTACCTCGCACCCGAGCGGCTCACCCTCGGCCAGGTCTCGCCGGCGTCCGACATCTACGCGTTGGGGCTGCTGATCTACCGCGCGCTGACCAACCGGTTGCCCTGGCAGGCCGACACCACAACCCAGATGCTCGACGCACACGTGTACGTCGAGCCCGAGCCGCTGCCGCCGCTGGACGACATCCCGGCCGAGGTCAACGCGATCTGCGACCGGTGCCTGGCGAAGGAGCCGGCCGACCGGCCGGGCGCCGCGGAGGTGGCCGCGGTGCTCGCCACGGCCGCCGGGATCGTGCCGCCGCCGCAGGACGACGACCCGGCACTGGTCGGCCTGGTCGCCGCCATGGACGCGTCCACCCAGGCGGCGGCCGCCGCGCCGGTCGCGGCCGACGTGGTCGACGCCGGCCGCCCGAAGGCCGATCCCGAGCTGACCACCGAGGTGGTGAAGGCCGCGCCGGTGCGCACCGGCGACCGGCGCCGGCGCGCGCTGCTCGGCGCCGCCGGCGCGCTGCTGGTCGCCGGGGCGGTGATCGCCGCGCTCGTCGTGCCCAGCGACGAACCAGGCGGCGTCGCTGGCGCGACCGGGACCGTGACACCCACCGCGACCGTCGCGCCGACGACAACCGGAACACAGCCCACCAGCACAGCCCCGGCACCCAGCGCCACCGCGGTGGGCAACGACGGAACCGTCCGCGGCGGCCAGGCGACCGGCGGCAGCGCACCGGAGTCGACCCGAGGCGCGGGCACCGGGACGGGAACCGGCACCGGAACCGGCTCAGGCTCGGGCTCCGGCTCGGGCGGCGACGATCCCGATGACAACGGTGGTGGCGCGCCGCCACCGCCCGCCAACCCCGGCCCGACGCCGGGCCGCTCCGTCGACCTGCGACCGCTGCCCGGGGTAAAAGTCACCGCCCGCTGCGTGGGCGATCAGGCCGAGGTGCTCGGCGTGAGCCTGCTCGGCTATGAGGCCGACTATCCCAGCGGGCCGCAGGACACCGTGACGATCACCCTCAACCCGGTCTTGAACCTGCTCGACCCCGTGCTGAAGGTCCGCATCGCCTGCCGCGGCGGCAGCCCGGTCAAGGTCTGAGGCCGGCCAGGTCGAGCTCCGGCAGCCAGTCGCGGGCCGGGTCGAAGCCGGTCCAGTTCTCAGCCCGGGACAGCTCCACCAGCCGGCGGCGGAGCAGGCCGACCGCCGGGTTGTGGTCGTCTTCGCGCCACAGCATCGACCACGGCCACCGCGGCACCGGCCCGGTCAGCGGGACGACGCGCACCTTCGCGTCGGCCGGCACGGCCAGGTCGGCCGGCACCAGGACCGCGTGCGCCGGATGGGCGTGCAGATAGTCGGCGGCGTGCTCGGCGCCCAGGTTGGAGCCGCCACCGACCAGCGGCACCGCGAAATGCTTGGCGAACCGTTGGTTGTAGCCGGTCAGCTCGGCCGCCGCGTCGGAGATCGGCTGCCAGATGCCGCACTCCGCCAGGTCGGCCGGCGCGACGCTGGCCGCCGTGGCCAGCGGGTGCCCGGCGTCGAGGAGAGCACCGAGCGGCGCCAGCCGGACCAGATCGTGGGTGAGCATGGCCGGCACCGGCTGGCCGAGGTCGTGCACCCGGCCGAACGCGACGTCGATCTCGCCTCGGCTGAGCGAGTCGATGGCCGCCAGCAGCCCGCGCCGCATGCTGACCTCGATGGTCAGCCGGGCCTCCGCAGCGCTGAGCCGGCGCATCCAGGCCAGCGGCTCGTGCAGGTGGCCCCAGACGTCGACCCGGACCGGCCGGATGATCGAGCGGGTCTCGGCCACCGCGCTGTCGGCGGCGATGAGCAGGGCGCGGGCGTGCGGCAGGAACCGCGCGCCCGCGTCGGTCAACTCCACGGCCCGGCTGTCGCGGACCAGCAGCGGCTCACCGAGGAGCTGTTCGAGCCGCTGGATGCGCTTGGACAGCGCCTGCTGGGTGAGGTTGAGCCGGGTGGCCGCCCGCCCGAAGTGCCGCAACTCGGCCACGGCGAGGAACGCGCGCACCTGAGCCAGGTCGAAGTCCACCCGTCCACGATGGCCGATCCCACCCTGATGTCAACGTGCCGGCGCCAGTGACCTGATGCCGTCGCGATAGGTCGGGTAGGCGGGCGCCCAGCCGAGTTCGTCGCGGGCCTTGGCGTTGGAAAGGTGCGCGTAGGACGTGAGGAACGCGTGCAGGTAGGGCCCGATGGCGCCGATCAACCACAGCGGCACGGTCATCGGCGCCGGCGTGCCGAAGGTCTGCGCGAGGAACCGGACGTGCGCGGTCATCGAGGCCGACTCGTCGTCGACCACGTGGTAGGCCTCGCCGGCCCGGCCGCGTTCGAGCGCCGCCACCGTCGCCGTGCCCGCGTCGGCGAGGTGGGTCCACGGCAGCGACCCGCGGACCCGCTCCGAGACCACCGGCAGCGCCCGCTTGCGCAGCATCGCCACGATCTGGTCGGTGCCGCCGGCGCCGTAGCCGGGGCCGTAGAGGGCACCGAACCGCAGCGCGATGCCCTCGATGCCATCGGTGTGCAGAGCCAGGTGCTCCTTGACCCGGAACCCTTCGAGGTGGCGCTCCAGCGCGGTGGTCCGGCCGGGCGGCGCGAACGGGGTGTTCGACTCGGTGATGACCCGGTCGCCGAAGTCGCCGTACCCGTAGCCGAAATGCATCGACTCGACGACCAGCCGGCGGGCGCCGACGGCCTGGACCGCCTCGATGAAGTTGCGGGTCCCCCGCACCCGCAACTCGTCGGTGGCGGCCATCCCGGAATGGCGCATCGGCACCTTGCGCAGCGCGGTCGCGGCGTGGATCGCGGCGTCGGCCCGCATCCCCTCGACGGCGCGGAGCAGGCCGTCGCGGTCGAGCAGGTCGGCGACGACCGGTTCGACGCCGTCGTCTTGCAGCCGCCCGGGTGAGCGGGTCAGCCCGACCACCTCGTGCCCGGACTCGATCAGTGCGGCGGCCATGTGCCGCCCCAGAACGCCGGAAGCGCCCGCCAACAGGACTCGCATCGCTCTCTCCCCCTTCGCCTACCTGAGAACAGCAGACCAGCGGAGCCGGGGACGGGTCCAACGAATGTTTGTCGCCTGCGCCAACCATCGGTTGTGGGTAGGGTCGGCCCGTGACCAAGGAGTTCGACCTCGACCTCGGCGGTGGGCAGACCCTCCACGTCTACGACACCGGCCAGGCCGCACCGCTGACCGCGTTCTGGCACCACGGCACACCCAACATCGGCGCACCGCCGGTTCCGTTGTTCGGCGACGGGATCCGCTGGGTCTCCTACGACCGACCCGGCTACGGCGGCTCGACCCGGGTGCCGGGGCGCGACGTCGCCTCCGCCGCGGCCTACACCACCGCGGTCGCCCGCGCGCTCGGGCTCGACCGGTTCGCCGTGGTCGGGCACTCCGGCGGCTCGCCACACGCGCTCGCCGTCGCGGCGCTGCTGCCGGAACGGGTCAGCGCGGTGCTGACCGGGTCGAGCCTGGCGCCCTGGGGCGCGGCCGGCCTCGACTGGTTCGGCGGGATGGCACCGGGCGCGGCGGCGTCGCTGCACGCCGCGCTCGCGGGGCCGGCGGCCCGGGCGGCCTACGACGACAACCCGCCCGGCGACCCCGACATCGGCTTCGTCGACGCCGACAACGACGCCCTGGAGACCGACTGGGCCTGGGTGCTCGACGTGGTCCGGCCGGCGCTGGCCCAGGGCCCGGTGGCCGCGGGCGACGACGACCTCGCCTACGTGGCGCCCTGGGGCTTCGACCCGGCCGAGGTCACGGCGCCGGTGCTGCTGCTGGCCGGCCAACTCGACCGGATGGTGCCCCCGGCACACAGCGCCTGGCTGGCCGAGCGGATCCCGGGCGCGACGCTACAGACGTCTGCTGTGGACGGGCACGTGTCGATCCTGCGCCGCTTCCCGGAGGCGATGGCCTGGCTCACGAGCCGGTGAGCGACAGCTTCCCCTTCCAGCCGCCCAACACCTGCTCCGGATCGGTGGCCAGCACGTCGGCGAGCAGGCCGGCGTAGACGTCACGGAAGTCGACGGTGTATTTCAGGTCGCCGTCGTCGAGGTCGGTCAGGCTCGGCTGCTCGCCGTGCAGGCCGCCGCGCAGGCCGGAGCCGAGCACGAACACGTTCGACGCGGTGCCGTGGTCGGTGCCGTCGCTCGCGTTGGCCCGCACCCGGCGGCCGAACTCCGAGTAGACCGCCACCGTCACCGGGCGGCCGGCCATCCGGTCGACGAACGCGGTCACCGCCTTGTCGACCTGGGCCAGCAGGATCTCCTGTAGCTGCTTCTCGTCGGCGTGGGTGTCGAAGCCGCCGAGCGACACGGAGAACGCCCGGGTGGCCACGCCGGCCTCGACGCACTGGGCGACCAGGTCGAGTTGGGCGCCGAGTTCGGCCCGGCCGCCGGTGCCGGTGGCCGGGTCGTCGCCCTCGTCGGCGTCCGGATCGGTCGGCTGCGCGTCGCGTACCCCCGTGATCATCGCTTCGATGCTGTCCAGGTCGGCGAAGCAGCGCGCGGCCCGGGCCTGCAGCGGCGGCTCGCCCGCGGCCGGCAGGCCGAGCCCGGTCACGCCCTTCGCGCCCCGGCGGACGTTGGTCGGCACGGCGGCGCCGGCACTGGTCGCGCCGGCCAGCAGCGGCGGCAGCGCGGGCTCGAAACTGACCGCGAGGCGGGGGTCGCCGCCGGCCGTGTCGAGCCAGCGGCCGAGCCAGCCGGTGGTGCCCGGGCGCACGGGATCGGCGGTCTGCCAGATGTCCATCGAGCGGAAGTGGCTGCGATCCGGTTTCGGATAACCGACGCCGCGGACCACCGCCAGCCGGCCCTCGGTGAAGAGCCGCTGGAAGCCCTTCAGCGCCGGGTTGAGCCCGGTGCTGTCGTCGAGCCGGAGCACCTCGCCGGCGTCGTAGGCGATGTCCGGTCGGGCGTCCTGATAGGACGCGTCGGCGTAGGGCACGACCGTGTTGAGGCCGTCGTTGCCGCCGTAGAGCGTGACGACCACGAGCGTGCCCGCGTCCCGGGGCCGGTCGCCGGACTCCGCCGTGTCGAGGATGTCGGCCAGCGTGTAGGCGGTCGCGCCGGCCGCGAGCGCGCCCGCGCCGACGACCCCGCTCGCGACGAGGAACTTGCGCCGGGTGAGCATGTCCATCGGTCCGCTCCTCAGTGGATGGTGTATTCGGGGCTGACCAGGCCGAGCTGGATCAGCCGTTCGGGCTTGCCGGCCGCGTCGGCGAGCACCTTGCGGGTGCGGTCGGTCCAGCCGTCGACGACCAGCAGCCGCGCCAGCGCGTCGGGGCGCCCGGCGGTGGGCGCGGCCCTCAGTCGGTCGAGCACCGGCGCCGCCGCACCCCCGGCGAACAGCTCGGCCAGCCGCAGCCGGGCCTGCAGCGAGCTGGTGGTCAGCCAGGCCGCACCGGCCGGCCAGCCGCCGACGCTGGGTGGCCGCAGCGGCACCTGGTCGAGCCCGTTGAGGCCGCTGACGAGCTGCTTGCGCTGCTGGTCGGTGAGCCGGGCCGGACGGATGCCGAGCTGCCGCATGGCGCCGACCGCCCACTCGACCGGCTGCTTGACGAGCTGGCCCCGGGTGTCGTCGAAGCCCGGGTCGGTGAACAGCGCGCGCAGCAGGTCGTCGACGTCGCGGCCCGCCCCGATCAGCCGGCCCAGCACCTCGTCGGTCATCGGCTCGCCACTGGCGAAGCGGAACCAGAGTCGCTGGGGGAGGAAGCCCGCCGCGGCCGGTTGGGTGGCGACCAGTTCGGCGAACTGGTCGGCGTCGAACGCCGCCGTGTGGCCGAGGATCGTCTTGGCGCCCCGGTCGTGCCGGCGCGCGACGAACTTCACGGTGCCGGCCCGCCGGTCGACGGTAAAGCCCGTGAGTGCCCGGGCGCCGGCCTTGACGTCGGCTTCGGCGTAGTTGCCGATGCCGAGCGTGAACAGCTCCATCAGCTCGCGGGCCAGATTCTCGTTGGGCGCCTTCACCGTGTTCTTCTGCCCGTCGAGCCAGATGATCAGCGCCGGGTCGCGGATCATCCGGGTGGTGAACGCGGCGAAGTCGCCCCGGCCGTGCTCCCGGAAGGTCTGCAGCTGGCCGAGCATCAGCGGAGCGGCCTTGACCTTCTGCGCGCTGGTCGCCCAGTGGCCGTGCCAGAAGAACACCATCTTCTCGGTGAGCTGGTGCTCGGCCGCGACCATCCGGTCGAGCCACCAGTCGATGGCCACGGTGACCTGCTGGCGCCGCTGCTGGTTGGCCTTCTGCTTGTCGGCTCGGCTGGCGTTCTTGCCCAGTTCGGCGATGGCGGCGAAGACCGGCGGCTTCGGCGCCCCCGAATCGCTGCCGGTCGGCCGCAGCAGCTGGGAAACGGTCACGTCGTATCCGGCCCGCTCGGCCGCGTCGACCTCCTCGGCCGTCGGCCCGAAGGTGGCACGGCGCAGCAGGTGGGCGATCCTTGCGCGGTCAGGCATGGCGGAGACGCTAGGCCAACGGTGTACGAGGAACGTAAGGGCTCTGTCAGCCGTCGATCCGACGTCGCCGATTGGGATCGCCGAGCGGCACCAGCCGCCGTTCACCGAACCGGGTCATCGCCGCGAGCGGCCGCACCGCGAACCCGATCAGCCGGCCGAGCCCGGGCTGCCCCTGCCGCCGCAGCATCCGCGGCCCGAGCGCGAGCATGGTCTCGGTCAGCGCCGGCAGTGGCCGCCCGAAGAACGTCAGCTCCCCGATCAGCCCGGCGTCATCGAGCCGGATCAGTTGCGCCTCCTCCACGGCCTGCGCGCCGACCCGGCAGTGGAAGAACAGGGCGTAGGTCGAGCCTTCGCCGACCTCGGTGTGGTAGCGGACGTCGTCGAAGACCTCGACGGCCGAGCGCAGCACCTCGGTGATCTGCTCCCGGCCGTGGAACCGGAACTTCTCGGTGAGGGGCGAGATGAAGACGGCGTTCTCCGCCAGGCAGCCGCCGGCGGCCTCGGCGTCACCGGCCTCGAGTGCGGCGCGCCAGGCAGCGATAGTCGTTGGCATCGTTCATGCCTACCACGAACCCGCCAGTCCTGACCCGAGCTGATCGAAAGCCCGGTTGGCGGCTGTGACCGCCGGCCGGTAGACCTGGGCCGCGGTGCGGCCCCCGATCAGCCGGTGCCAGTTGTCGCGGGCCAGGATCCGCTGGACGACCAGGACCTGGCCGGCGGCCAGGCGGGCGGTGAGGCCGCCGCGCGGGTCGAGCGCGCCGGCCAGCGCCGCCTCGTCGGCCTCGGTGTAGCTGGCCACCCGGGCGGCCAGGCTCGGCGTCTCGAACACCATCCGGTGGTAGGCCAGCACCTGGGGGTGGTCGTTGAGCCCGGTCACCGGGTCGCGGTCGCGCAGCCCGTCGAGGAAGTGCCGGCGGAGGGCGGCCAGCGGCCGCTCACCGGCGGCCCGCCCGGCGACCACCCGGGCGGACTCGCCGCTGTGGTCGGCGATCCGGTGCAGCACCAGGTCTTCCTTGGTCGGGAAGTATTTGAACAGGGTCGGCTTCGACACCTCGGCCGCCGCCGCGACATCGGCCACCGGAACGGCATCGAACCCGCGCTCCAGGAAGAGCGCGATCGCGGCCGCCGAGATCGTGTCGTGGGTGCGCTGCCGCTTGCGCTCGCGGAGCCCCGCCTGTTCGGTCACGCGGTTGAGCCTATCCGCACCCAATTGCCTTGGGCAAATTCTTGACAAGGTCGTATTCTTTACTCGGTTAAGCATTGGAGGATGGCCTGTGAGCCTCGACAGCCAGCTCGCCGAGGAGCGGGCACATCTCGCCGCTTCGCGGGCCGTGTTGGCGCGGATGCTCGACACCGCCCGGCTGCGGGTCGCCACCGGCGCCCAGGTCGCCGGTGACCGCTACACCGCCGAGACGCTCGGCCGGATGCTGCGCACCTACGCCAAGGAACTGGCGGCGGAGCCCGACGGCCCGCTGTTCTTCGGCCGCCTCTCGTTCGGCGAGGGCGAGCACCGGGGGCAGCGCTACTACATCGGCCGCCGGCACGTGGCCGAGCCGCCCGAGGAGCCGCTCGTCGTCGACTGGCGGGCACCGGTGTCGCGGGCGTTCTACCGGGCCAGCGCCCGCGACCGGCTCGGTGTCGCCGTCCGCCGGCGCTACGGCTGGTCGGTCCGGGGCGAGCTGACCGGCTTCGAAGACGAGCCCCTCGACCACGACACGACCAGCCGCCTGCTCACCGAGGAGATCCTGCGGCCCCGGGTCGGCCCGATGCGCGACATCGTCGCGACCATCCAGCCCGACCAGGACGAGTTGGTCCGCGCCGACCTGGGGGCGTCGCTGTGCGTGCAGGGCGCACCGGGCACCGGGAAGACCGCCGTCGGCCTGCACCGGGCGGCCTACCTGCTCTACGCGCACCGGCAGCGGCTGGCCCGCGGCGGCGTGCTGGTGCTCGGGCCCAACTCGGCGTTCCTGTCCTACATCGGCGCGGTGCTGCCCGCGCTCGGCGAGGTCGACGTCGAGCAGCGCACGCTCGACCAGCTCCTCGCCTACCGACGAGCCTCCACGATGGACACGGATGCGGCGGCCGCGGTCAAGCACGACGCCCGGATGGCGACCGTGCTCAGCCGCGCTCTCTACGCCGGCCTCGGCGAGCCGACCGGGCCGCTGGCGGTGCCCGACGGCTCGTTCCGCTGGCGCGTGTCCGAAGGCGTGCTGGCCGGGCTGATGGCACAGATCTGGCACGAGTCGCCGCTCTACGGGATCGGGCGGGAACGGCTGCGCTCCCGGATCGTCGACCGGCTCCGCCGCCAGGCCGAGTTGCGCGGCCTCGAACTCGGTGCCGCCTGGGCCCAGCGGATCGGTCGCAGCCGGGCGGTCCGCGACGTCGTCGACCACCTCTGGCCGCCCGTACGCCCGGAACGGCTCGTCGCCACCCTGCTGAGTGACCCGGCCGCGCTGGCCGATGCCGCGGACGGGGTCCTCGACGCCGCGGAGCAGGCGGCGATCCTGCGCCGGACACCCCGGTGGACGCCGGCCGACCTGCTGCTCGTCGACGAGGTCGCCGGGCTGATCGACCATCCGCCGCGCTACGGGCACGTGATCGTCGACGAGGCACAGGACCTCTCCCCGATGCAGTGCCGGGCGGTCGCGCGGCGCAGCACCCACGGCTCGCTCACGGTGCTCGGCGACCTGGCCCAGGGCACCACCGCGTGGGCCGCCACCGACTGGCCCAGCCAACTCGCCCACCTCGGCAAGCCCGGCACCCCGGTGATCGCGCTGACCGCCGGCTTCCGGGTGTCGGCGGCGGTGGTGCCGCTCGCCAACCGGCTGCTGGCGGCGCTCGACGTCGACGTGCCGGCGACCCGGCCGGTCCGCGACGACGGCGTGCTCCGGATCGAGCGGGTCGACGACCTGGCCGCCGCGACGGTCGAGGCGGTCCGGACGGCGCTGCGCCAGCCGGGCTCGATCGGCGTCATCGCGGCGGACGCGGCGGTCGCCGGCCTCGAAAAAGCACTCACCCCGGACCCCCGGGTGACGGTGCTGCCGGCGAGCCTCGCCAAGGGCCTGGAGTATGACCACGTCGTGGTCGTCGAGCCCGCCGACATCGTGGCCGCCGAGCCGCGCGGCCCGCACCGGCTCTATGTGGTGCTGACCCGGGCCGTGTCCCGCCTCGACATCCTGCACCACCGCCCCCTCCCCCGGTCGATCGCCGGCTGAGGTTACGGTGGTCGGCGTGCCCGGTCGTCCCGCTCTCCGCGAGCCGCAACTGCCGACCCTCGCCGACACCGACGACGACCTCGAACACGAGGCGCTCTTCCGCCGGCTCCGCTTCGCCGGCCGCGACCTCTCCGGTCAGGAAGCCGACGTGGTCGAGTTCGACCAGTGCCGCTTCGAGCGCACCAGCCTGGCGGCCACGGTGCTCGACCAGCCGCGCTTCACCGATTGCGTCGCCGACCAGGGTGACTGGGCCAACAGCCGGTTCAACAAGCCAACCATGCTTCGGGTACGCCTCGCGGACGTGCGACTGACCGGCGCCCAGTGGGCCGCCGGCACGCTGCGCGAGGTGACGTTCGCCGACTGCCGCGCCAACCTGGTGGCGTTCCGCTTCACCTCGTTCGCGCACGTGCGGTTCGTCGACTGCAACCTGTCCGGCGCCGACTTCACCAACGCCGACCTGCGCCGCGCCGAGTTCGTCGGGTGCGACCTGACCGGCGCCCAACTCTCCAACGCCAACTGCGCCGGCACCCGCTTCGCCGCGTGCGACCTGGCCGGCCTCGGCGGCGTCACCAGCCTGGCCGGCTCGACCATCTCGGCGCCCGACCTGGCGGCCCTGTCACACACCTTCGCGGCGGCGCTGGGTATCACGATCGAAGCTAGCTCTCACTGACCACCGCGACGAAGGCGCCGGGCTTGAGCAGGCGCTCGATCGCGGCCATCCGATCGTCGGTCATCCGAGCGCCGATGGCCGTGCCGGGAATCGAGTGGGTGACGTGCACCGCGCCCGGATAGCTGTGCAACTCGGTCGGCACGCCGGCGCGGATGAGGGAGACGCCGTAGTCGAGGCCCTCGTCGCGGGTCGGATCGACCTCATAGGACGTCACGTACGCCGGCGGCAGGCCGGCCAACGCGTCCACCGACGCGCGGGCCGGCGCCGCGTAGATGGGCACGTAGGCGGCGCCCGGCTCGGCGGTGCCCCGCAGGTAGTAGCGCCAGCTGTAGAGCGAGTTGCGCGGCTGCCAGACCGGCACGTCGGTCAGCGTCCGGATGGACCGGCTGGTCAGCCGGTCGTCGATGGTGGGCGCGTCGAGAAACTGGGCGATCAGCCGCGGCCCGCCGCGGTCGCGGGTGATCAGGGCCAGCGCGGCGGCCAGCCCTCCGCCGGCACTCTCACCGAGCACGCCGACCCGTGCGGGGTCGATGTCCGGTGCGCCGGAAATCCAGAGCAGCGCCGCGTACGCGTCGTCGAGCGCCGCCGGATAGGGATGTTCCGGCGCACGCCGGTAGGCGACCGTGAGCACGGTGACGTCGACCCGGTCGACGATCTGCCGCGCCCGGCCGTCGATCGCGTCGATGGAGCCCAGCGCGAACGCCCCGCCGAAGAGGTAGATCAGGCCCGGCAACGGCCCCGCGACCCCGTCGGGCCGATAGAGCCGCCCACCCACACCATCGTCGCGCTGGTATCCCGGCAGCACCACGTCGGTCACGGTGACCGCTCGCCGCGACTCATACCTCGGCAGCCGCTCCCGTGCCGCTGCGCTGTTCTTCCGGGCCGTGGCCAGGTCGGCGAGATCCGTCCGCGGGAAGCCGCCCGCGAACATCGCCGCGAGCTCCGGGTCGAGGTAGTACTCCATAGCCAGCCCGTGCCCGCGATCGGCGCGTTTATACCCGCGTTCAGTGCCCGGGGTCGCTGCCCGTGCCCGCGGTGGTCGGCAGGTTGCCGAGCACGTGGTTGATGATGTGGATGCGGCCGTTGGCGATCCGGTAGTCGGCACACACGGTCTGCGCGTCGGGGCCGATCCGGGCCATCGAGTCGGCCGCGGTCACCGTGAGGGTGGTCCCGTCGAGCGTCTTGACCGAGCCGGCGTCACGCAGCTCAGCCAGGCTCAGCGACCGGTCGACGACGTGCGCGCGGAGCAGCGTACGCAACGTGTCCTTGTCTTTGATCATCAGTTCGTCGAGGTTGTCGCTGGAGAACTTCGCGGCGAACGCGTCGTCGCTCGGCGCGAACACGGTGATCCCGGACTTGCCCTTGAGCTCGGGCAGCAGGTCGGAGGCCCGCATCGCGCCCTCGAACGTCGTCAGCACGGTGATCCAGGTCAGCGCGCTGTCGACCGGCTCGGTGGCCAGCGCGGTCGGGTTGCCGGGCTCGGTGCCGCTGGGCAACGCGTCGCAGAGCGGGCCCTGCACCCCAGCCTCCGCCTTGCCCTCGGCCGAGCCGGTGCAGCCCGCGGTCACCAACAGCGCGGCCGCCGCGGTCAGCGCGAGCGCTGTGCGGCGGGGCAGGACAGTCCACATGAGAGTCTCCAGACGAACTGGGGGCGTCGCACCGGCGGGCCGGGGGTCCCGGTCCGACCCGCCGGTGCGAACGATTTCTATGTCAGTGCGACGTCACAGTGTCGCGCACTGACCCGCCTTCGGTCCGTTGACCGAGTTGCGGACCTCGAGGTTGGTCGGCGCCGGGCTGTTGCCCGAGCAGCTCAGCGGGCCGCTGATGCTGTTGCCGGCCAGGTAGGGCGCGCCACCACCGGTGTTGTTGGCCAGGTTGACCGGGCCCGACACCTGCGTGCCGATGACCGTCACCGGGCCGTTGGTGTTGGCGACCTGGAGCGGGCCGCGCACCGTGCTGTCGCCGAAGAAGACACCAGCCGTGTTGGCGGCGTTGACCGGACCGCTGATCGTCGTGTGGGTGGCGACCAGGGTCGCACCCGGACGAACGTTGACCGGGCCGTTGATCGTCGCGTCCTCGATGCAGGCGAAGCCGGAGACGGTCAGCGGGCCGTTGTGGCGGCCGGTCAGAGTCGGGTAGACCCGTTCGCCGGAGACCCATTCCTCAGCGCCCTGCTCGTCGAGCAGCAGCGGGATGAGACCACGCTCCGGCTGGGCCAGCGGCACGATGTAGCCGTCGGCCACCTTGACGACCTTCCAGCCGTGGTCGGCGATCCGCTGTGCCACGGTCGCGCCGACGCCACCGGGGCCGTCGGTGCGGGCACCGGTGTATTGCGCCTCGGTGAGCTTGTAGGCACACGGCGCGTTGTCGAGGATGTCGCTCGCGTCCGGCTGGTCGGCCGGCGGCGGTGCCTCACCCGGGTGCGGCGCGGGGTGCGCCGGGATGATCCGCGAGCCGCGGAAGACGATCCGGCCGGAGTTGCCGGCCTGCCACTCGATCGCCTCGGTCCGCGCCTTCTTGATGTCGCCGAGCTGCGCGTGGTGGTAGTCCATGAACGAGTTGAACGTCCACAGCGCGGAGAACGTCTTGCGGCGCCGGTTGTTGGCCGCGTTGCCCTCGTCGGGGCGGGTCTGGCCACCGGAGCTACGCAGCTCCAGCAGCGAGTTGATGGTGTTCTTCAGACCCAGGGTGTTGCGGAGGATGGTCTCCTCCGACAGGCCAACACTGCCGCCGTTCTGGCAGCCGTAGGGGCACGGCCACCAGCCGCTCTTCGCGCCCTCGACGTACATGTGGTTCTCGATCATGTCGAGCGACTCGTCGTAGATCGGCTGGGCCACGTTCTGGTGACGCGGCGGCAGCATCGGCAGGTCACCGGCCTGGCTGTTGCCGAACTCGTGACCGTCGTAGCCGGCAACCGGGCGGTAGTCGCGCAGCATCCGCACGTACGCCGCGGTCTCCGGCTGGCGGATCAGCGAGTAGTCGCGGTTGAGGTCCTGCCCGGTCGAGTTGCCCCGGGTGTTGGCGGCCCGGCCGTCGCCGTTGATCGTCGGGACGATCAGCACGGTCGTGCCCTTGAGCAGGTTGAGCGTGCGGGCGTCGTTGGAGAACGCGAGCTGGCGAGCCATGATCAGGCAGGCCTCGCGGTCACCGGGCTCGTTGCCGTGCACGTTGCAGTTGACGGCCAGCGGCGAGGTGGCCGCGACCGCGGCGGCGGTGGCCGGCGGGGTCGGGTAACCGATGACGAACATGTTGATCGGGCGACCCAGCACGGTGCGGCCGAGCTCGACGACGCGCACGCGGTCGCTCGCCTCGTCGACGGCCGCGGTGTACGCGTACTCGTTGACGTCGCTGGTGAACTGCGCCGCGTGGGTGGTCTCCCACTGGGTACGCAGGTTCTGGCCGGGAGTGTTCAGGTCACCCCAGGGCTCGCGGGTCGAGTCGAAGACCGGCGTCGAGTAGGGCTGCTCGGCGGTGCCGATCCGGGCCCGTACCCGCCATTCGAACCGGTCACCGGGGTTGAACCCGGAGTCGGCGAAGGTGGGCTTCTCGTTGTTGATCTGACGGTTCGGCCGCCATACGCCGACGATGGTCGGGTTGCCGGTCGGCGCGTTCGCGGCGTCCACCGCGGTGCGCTCGATCTGGTAGTCGGTGGCGCCCTCAACCGGGGTCCAGGCGACGGTGGCGAACCCGTCGGCCTGGGTGATCGAGAGGTTGGTGACCTGGTTGGGCTCCGCCGCGAACGCCGAGGTGGACGACACGAACGGAGCGAAACTGGCAGCGAGCAAGGCGGAGAGGGCGATGACGGTAGACCGTCGTCGTTTCATGAATCCTCCAGGTTGGGGGGACCCCGGGGGCAACTGCTAGATCAAGCCATCGGTGTCGGTCAGCCTGACTGTCCTCACGGGCCGATCGCAACGATCTTGAGAAACTCTTGAGCCTTCGTTTGCGGATCATCAGAATGATTCGCTCGATTACCTGCCGAAAAACTCAGGTGAGCGCGTACGCCATGACGGTGTTGACTTGGGTCGTGGACCGTCAACGGCTCAGCAGCATCGCGCACTCGCGCCACCCGATCGCGGCGCCGGTCTCCGGCGTCAACGTCAACCGGCTGCTGCGCCGGGCGGGCCGCGAACCCACCGCCCGCATCCTCGACCTGGGCTGCGGCGACGCGGCGTGGGCGATGCAGGCCCTGGCCCACTATCCCGACGGCCACGCCGACGGTGTCGACCTCAACTCCCATGTCCTCGAACGCGCCGCCGTCGCCGCCGAGGGGCGCGGCCTGGCCGACCGGCTCACCCTGCACGAGCGCGACGCACGCAGCTATGTGCCCGATGGCGACTACGACCTCGTGCTGTGTGTCGGCGCGACCCACATCTTCGACGGGTTCGCCGGCACCCTGCGGCAGGCCGGCCGGCACGTCAACGCTGACGGCATCCTGCTCGTCGGCGAGGCGTTCTGGCAGGTTCCGCCGACCCCGGCGGCGCTGGCCGCGCTCGACGTGAAGCCCGGCGACTACACCGACCTGGCCGGCCTGGTCGACGCGGCCGAGCACGACGGCTGGACGCCGGTCTACGCGCACGTCAGCGACGCCGAAGAGTGGAACGACTACGAGTGGTCCTGGGTCGGATCGTTGACCGGGTGGGGCCTGGACAATCCCGGTCACCCCGAGGCGGCCGAGGTGCTCGCTGTCGCGCGCGCCCACCGGGAGGGGTGGTTGCGCGGCTACCGCGACGTGCTCGGGTTCGCGACGCTCGTGCTGCGCAGAGCCACCAACAGCGCCGGGTGATCCGTCGTCCCGGCCATGTCGATCACCCGGGTCCGGTGCGGGCCGGCCGCGCCGAAGATCGCCACGTGCTGGAGGCCGCCGTCCGACTCGGCCGTGTCGCCGGGCGGCCGACACGTTGACAGGTTGCCGAGGTTGAAGTCGCCGCCGACCACGACCGGCCCGCGCAGCGCCGCGACCACGGTCGTGAAGAAATAGCGGCACTGTGCCAGGGCGATGAACGGGTTCGTGCTGACGAGGTGCGTGGTGCAGGCGGCGAAGCCACGCGCGGCCGCCGCGCAGAGCCAGGCCCGACCCTCCGGGCCACCCGGATCCTGGATCGGGTAGGTGGCACCGCTCGTCTCGCGTGCGCCGGGCCGGCGCACCAGCAGGCCGATGCCATACGGCGAACCGTCGCGGCACAGGATCGGTCGGCCGATGCGGCGGTCGATCGCGGGCTGGAAGGAGTAGGCCGCGCCCACGGCCCGGCCCAACGCCTCGGCGTCGTCGCGGCAGATCTCGTTGAGCGTCACCACGTCGGGGCTCGACGCACGGATGACCGCGGCCGCCTCGGCGACCGACCGTCCGGTGTAGCAGCCGGCCCAGCCGCTGTTGCACAGGTTCATCTGCAACACGCTGAACGGTGCTTCGCCGGGGCTGACGCCGAGCATGACGGCCACGAGCCCGAGCGCCGCGAGCGTGCGGCCGATCCGATGAAGAGCCATGGCCGCCTCCGCGGTTGTCGCCTGACCTCCATTCGTTGCTGCGGGGCCGCCGGATGGTTGCGCGTTCAAACATCCAATCTTACCTATTGACGTACGTCATTATAAGGCTCACACTGCCGCTGATGGCCCTCGGTGACAGGGTCAATCATCCGATCTCTGCTGTCTCTTTTCGAGCGCGCATGGAGGAACCATGCCCACAGCCCGCGTACCGAAGTCGTTCCTTGCCCTGGTGGTCGCGACCGCGGCCGTATTGGTGGTGATGCCGGACGCCCACGCCGCGGTGGGTTTCGAGGTGGAGAGCCTCGACGGGAGCGGCAACAACATTTCCCGGCCGGCGCAAGGGCAGGTGGGCGGCAGCTATTCGCGGGTGGCCGCGGCCCGCTACGCCGACGGGCGCGGGCAGCCGGTGGCCGGCCCGAACAGCCGGTATGTCAGCAACCGCGTCTTCAACGACGCACATCAGAACGTCTTCTCCGAGCACCGGGTGACCCAATGGGGTTGGACGTGGGGCCAGTTCCTCGACCACACCTTCGGCCTCGCCGCCGGCGGCACCGAGTCGGCGCCGATCCCCTTCAACGCCGGCGACCCGCTCGAATCCTTTGTCGACACCGCCGGCGGGATCCCGTTCACCCGCGACCGGGCGGCCACCGGCACCGGCGTCAGCAACCCGCGCCAGGCGGTCAACACGGTCAGCTCCTACATCGACGCCTGGGCCGTCTACGGCGGCACCACACAGCGGCTCGAATGGCTGCGCGACGGGCCGGTCGACAACAACCTGGCCAACAACGCGGCAACGCTGATGATGCCGGGCAACTATCTGCCGCGTCGCGACGCCCGCGGCAACGCGGCCACCGCGCCGGCGATGGACGTCGACGGCCGGCTGACCGGCAACTCCGCCGCCGCCGTGACCGCGGGTGACGTGCGGGCCAACGAGAACGTCGCGCTGACCGCGACCCACACGCTCTTCGCCCGCGAGCACAACCGGATCGCGCGGTCGCTGCCCACGTCGCTGAGCGCCGAGGACCGGTTCCAGATCGCCCGGCGGATCGTGGTCGCCGAGCAGCAATACATCACCTACAACGAGTTCCTTCCGGTGATGGGCGTCAACCTGCCCGCGTACACCGGTTATAAGTCGTCGACCGACACGACGCTGTCCAACGAGTTCGCGACCGTCGGATACCGGGCACACAGCCAGATCCACGGCGAGTTCACGGCCGAGACGCAGGCGGCGCGCTACTCCGCGGCGCAGCTCGACGCGTTCCGCGCGCAGGGGCTCGAGGTCGAGGTCGACGGGGCCGACGTCGCCATCACCATCCCGCTCAACGTGGGCTTCTTCAACCCGGGCCTGCTCCCGGCGCTCGGCCTCGGGCCACTGATGACCAGCCTGTCGGAATCGCAATACCGCAACGACGAGATGATCGACAACCAGCTACGCAGCGTGCTCTTCCAGATTCCGGTGCCGGGCAATCCGACCTGCCTGGACGGTCCGACGCTGCCGGCCTGCTTCCGCGGCGTGGTCGACCTGGGCGCGATCGACATCGAACGCGCGCGTGACCACGGGATGCCGAGCTACAACCAGATGCGCCAGGCGTACGGGTTGTCGCGCAAGACGTCGTTCCGGGCCATCACCGGCGAGTCCACCGACACGTTCCCGTCCGGCACCGGCGTGGACAACCCCAACAGCCTCGACTTCCTGAGCACCGCCGACATCAACGGCGACCCGACCGTGGTCGGCGAGGCCGACGGCTCGACGTCCGGCGTCCGCCGCTCGACGGCCGCCGCCCGGCTCCGCGCTATCTATGGCAATGTTGACAATGTCGATGCGTTTGTCGGCATGATCGCCGAGCCACACGTGGCCGGCAGCGAGTTCGGCGAGCTGCAACGGGCCATCTGGACCCGCCAGTTCCAGGCCCTCCGCGACGGCGACCGGTTCTTCTACGGCAACGACATGGGGCTGTCCTGGATCCGGGGTCAATACGGCATCGACTACCACACCACGCTGGCCCAGGTCATCGCCCGCAACACCGACACACCGGCCGCCGACATCAACCCGAACGTCTTCCTGGTGCCCGACGACGACCTGCCCGCGGCGACGTGCCGGGTCACCTACTCCGTCGCGACCACCTGGACCGGCAACTTCCAGGTCGATCTCGGCATCACCAACCTGACGAGCGCGCCGGTGAACGGGTGGACGGTGCAGTGGCAGTTCGCCAACGGCCAGAACGTCACCCAGGGTTGGAACGGCACGTTCAGCCAGAGCGGCCCGTCCGCGACGGTGCGGAACGCGAGTTGGAACGCGACGCTCGCACCGGGTGCGACCCTGTCGGGGGTGGGCTTCAACGCCAGCTTCGACAATGTGGCCAACGGGATCCCACCCAACATCAGCCTCAACGGCAAACGCTGCGCGGTCAGCTAGTTTGTTGCGCCCGGGCCGCGATGGCCCGGGCGCACTCCATCGCCTCGGTGTGGGTCGTGTCGACCTCGAGGTCGTAGCCGACCCCCCGATGGACGATCTCGGCCTGATCCAGGGCCATGCCGGCGACCCGATCGCCGCGGGCGGTCTCCCGACCGGCCGCGACCGCGCCGTCGCACCTGACGCCGACCCAGAGGACGGGCAGGTCGCCCAACGCCCGCCGCCACTCGTTCTGCGAGTCTGCCCCACCGAGAAAGACCTCGTCGACGATGACCCGGGCGCCTTGCCGCGCCATCGCGGCTACGCCGTCGCGCCAGGCGGCTTCCAACGCGCGGAACTCTGG
Source organism: Asanoa ferruginea (assembly GCF_003387075.1). NCBI lineage: Bacteria > Bacillati > Actinomycetota > Actinomycetes > Micromonosporales > Micromonosporaceae > Asanoa > Asanoa ferruginea. The sequence goes on along the minus strand of NZ_QUMQ01000001.1, from coordinate 4,414,609 downwards.
CGCGATCACCACCGTCCCGTCGGGCGGAAACTCGATCAGACCCTTGGTCGCGGGCAACATCTCGACGAACGTGTCGGTCCCCACCGCCAGCCAGCTCTCCGGCAAGACGGCCTGAAGACACCGCGCGATGCCCGACTTGCCGGAACTGGAACCGCCGTTGAGCACAATCACCTTCGCCTGCACCAGGTCACGGTAGTACGCCCGTTAACAGCGGCCCCGCCCGCCACAGCCCGGGTTCGCGGTTAGTTTCCCCGGCGACGGGAATCGGCTGAGAATGTCGAACCACTTCAGCGCTGACAACCTCAAGTTCCCCGGCGACGACCGGCGCCTGGACCTGACCGACGTCTACGCGTTCACGTCGTCCAGCAACCCCGACAAGACCGTGCTCATCATGGACGCCAACCCGACCGGCGCACCGCCGCCGATCCCCGAGCAACACCAGGGCCCGGAGTTCTACCCCGGCGCCGTCTATCGCATCAATGTGGACAGTGACGGCGACACCCAGGGCGACGTGGCGTTCACGTTCGTCTTCTCCGACTACGAGAACGGCCAGCAGACCGGCACGGCCTGGTATGCCACCGGCGCCGACGCCCGCCAGCCCGAGCCCGCGGGTTCGGTGCTGGCCGATTCGGTCCCGGTCACCTTCGACGGCGCGGTCAAGCCGGTCGAGGCCGACCAGATCCGCCTGTTCCTGGGCCTGCGCAGCGACCCGTTCTTCGCCGACGTCGAGGGCGCCCTGCACGACCTCACCTGGACGGGCCACGACGACTTCGCGGGCAACAACGTCGACTGCATCGCGCTCGAGGTGCCGAGCGAGATGCTCGGGCCGGACCCGACCATCGGCATCTGGGCGACGATCAGCCGCCGCAACAACGGCAAGCTGGAACAGATGGACCGTGGCGGCAACCCGACGATCAACCCGTTCATCAACCCCGACGGGCAGAAGAACCTCTACAACGCCCGCCAGCCGTCCGACGACGTGGCCAACTACCTGGGCCCGTGGTCGAAGGTGCTGGAAGACGGCGGCTATTCGCCGGAAGACGCCAAAACGGCGGCGATGCAGGACCTGCCCGACATCCTGCGCTACGACCGCACCAGGCCCGCCGCCTACCCCAACGGCCGCAAGCTGACGGACGACGTCTTCAGCATGCGCTTCGCGTGGCTGACCAACGGCCGCATCGGCCCGACGGGCCTGCGCCCACACGACGACATGCTGCCCCAGTTCCCTTACCTCGGCCCACCGAATCCGTAGCCGAATGCCGTCACGACGTGGGGATGTAGGTGGTCAGGATCGTGACGGCGACAGCGAGAACGAGGGTGTTGAAGCAGAAGGCCAACACGCTGTGCACGAGCACCCGGCGCCGCACCCGCTGCTGGGTGACGACGACGTCCGTCGCACCGAAGGTGGTGCCGACCCCGCCCGCGAAATAGAGGAAATCGACCACTCCCGGCTCGTGGTCGCCCGGGAAGGTCAGCCCGCCTTCCTCCGCCCACAGGCCCAGATAGGTGATGGCGAAGCCGATCTGCAGGATCAGCCAGCAGCTGACCACCGCGAAGATGCAGATCCCGAGCACCAGGGAGGGCGAGGTGCCCAGCCGCCGCGCCTGCGGCATCGCGATCACCGTGGCGATCAGCGCGACACCTGCCGCTCCCTGGGAGATCTGCTCCGGGCTGATGGCCAGCAGCCGGTCGGCCAGTCGCCGGCGCCTCGACGCGAGTGCCAGCGCCCGCAAGGCCGACGGTTCGCGCCTGCGGTAGGCGAGCCAGGTGAGCACGATGTAGCAGGCGGCGTAGATGTCCCAGCCGGCGACCACCCGCACCAGCGGATCGCCGGGAACCAGCAAGGAGAGTGCGACAGGCAGTGCGGAGACAAGCTGTCGAGATGACTCATGGGTCCACCAGCGCATGATCCACATCTCTCATCGACGCCTGGCATCATCGGGTGGGTCGCCAGCCCGATGACACATCATGGTGAGCAACGACCCAGCGAACGCCACGCTGCGAGCCGCTCCCCGGCAGGGCCCGAGATAGAGTGGACCGGTGAGTCCAATGGGTGCGGAGCGGACCTTGACCCGCAAGGGTGCCGCGACCCGGCAGCGGATCGTCGAGGGCGCTGCGGCCGAGATCCGCGAGCGGGGCATTGCCGCCACCACTCTCGACGACGTGCGTGCCCGCACCGGGACCAGCAAGAGCCAGCTCTTCCACTACTTCCCCGAGGGCAAAGACCAGTTGCTGCTGGCGGTCGCCCAGCAGGAGGCCGACCGCGTCCTGAGCGACCAGCAGCCGCAACTTGGCGCTCTCACCTCCTGGCCCGCCTGGCAGGCCTGGCGTGACCGGGTCGTCGCCCGCTATCTGGCCCAGGGCTGCGACTGCCCACTCAGCGGCCTCACCGCCCAACTCGGCCGCAACTCCCCCGGCGCGCAGGCGGTGGTCTCCGAGCTGATCGCACAGTGGCAGGGCGAGATCGCCGCCGGGATCCGGCACATGCAGGGCATCGGCGAGATCGACCCGGCCCTCGACGCCGACCGGTCGGCCGCCGCTCTGCTCGCCGGCATTCAGGGTGGGGTGATGGTGATGCTCGCCACCGGCAACATCGGGCACCTCGAAGCCGCGCTCGACATCGGGATCGCCAGCCTGCGCCGGTGATTTCTGGACTTGCGGGTCCATTTTTCTCGAAGCACGGTTGGCGCCATGAACTACTACCTGTTGGGGCGCTCCGGGCTGCGGGTGAGCCGGCTGGCGCTCGGCACGATGAACTTCGGCGTTGACGGCTTCCACGCTGCATACGGCAAGACCGAGGCGGAGGCCGAGCCGATCTTTCGGCGCTACGTGGAGGCGGGCGGCAACCTGATCGATACCGCCGACTTCTACACCGCCGGGCAGAGCGAGATCATCCTCGGAAAGCTGATGGCCGCGGGCGGCGTACGCGATCGCCTGGTGTTGACCAGTAAGTTCACCAACACGGTCGATCCGGCGGACCCGAACGCCGGCGGCAACGGGCGCAAGCACATGATCCGTGCCGTCGAGGCGTCGCTGCGCCGGCTCGGCACCGACTATCTCGACCTCTACCTGCTGCACACGTGGGACCGGATCACTCCCGTCGAGGAGGTCGTGCGGACCTTCGACGACCTCGTGCGCGCCGGCAAGATCCGCTACGCGGGGCTTTCCGACGTGCCCGCCTGGTACGCCGCCCGCGCCCAGACCTTCGCCGAAGCGCACGCGCTCACCCCGATGATCACGGTGCAACTCCCCTACTCGCTGGTGGCCCGCGACATCGAGGCCGAGTACGTGTCGATGGCACAGTCCCTCGGCCTGGGCCTGACCGCGTGGAGCCCGATCGGCGGCGGCCTGCTCACCGGCAAATACCGCCCGAGCGGCGACGGGGTGGCCGGCGACGGTCGGCTGGCCCTCGACGGGCAGCGCCCCGTCGGCGAGCGCGAGTGGCGGGTGGTCAAGGAACTCGACCAGGTGGCCGGCGAACTCGGCCGCAGCATGGCCCAGGTCGCGATCAACTGGGCGGCCACCCAACCGGCGGTCGGCTCGGTGATCGTCGGCGCCAGCCGGCCCGCGCAGCTCGACAGCAACCTCGCCGCGCTCGACTTCGAGATTCCGGCGGAGTTGCGCGCCCGGCTCGACGAGGCCAGCAAGCCGGCGCTCGGCCTGCCGTATGGGATGTTCACGCCTGAATACCAGTCGTGGATCGTCAGCCCCGGGCTGGGCATCGGCGACAAGCCGGCCGGTTACGCGCCTCCGGTGTGGAACGCGGCGTGACGGGCGGGCTGCGCTTCAGGACTTGGCGACCGCGCGCTCGCCCTGGCCCGGCTTCCAGATGGTGACGACGAGCTGGGCGTCGTTGTAGGTGACCGCCGACGCGCTGTGCAACTCGGCCACGTAGAACGGGTCGAACTCCTGGCCGCGCAGGTCGAGGCCGATCTCGGCGAAGACGTCGTCGGCGAACCGCTGGTGCATCGCCCGGTCGGGATCGTGGTAGACGGAACCGAACAGCTTCACGTCACCATCGCCGACCTGCGGGTCCACAGTGGCCGTGTGCAGGCAGAACCGCGGGTCACGGCCGAGGTCGCGGAACTTCGTGGTGTTGGGCATCCCGACGAGGGTCAGCCGGCCCTCGAAAACCCGCGGCTCGATCGGGCTGATCCGTGGCGAACCATCGGCCCGGATGGTGCCGAGCATGCACAACTTGCCGGTGGCGGCGTGCCTCCGTTGAAAGATCTCGGCGATCTGCGGCGCTTCGTCGACGAACTCCTGCCAGGTAGCCATGGTCGACCATCTTACGGTGGCCGACCATGGCTACTGCGGCTAACCGTCAGTCGACCGTGGGCGGTGCCGTGCGGGCGGCTTCCTTCAGCGCCGCGGCCGCACCGCTGTAGGGGTTGTAGGTGTAGGCGCGCGACACGCCACCGGGGATCGTGAAGTATTCGGCCGACAGCTTGGCCGGGTCGCTGGCAATCTCGCCGCGGCCGGGCAGGTCGTTGCCGTCGTCCCAGCCCCACGGCGCATTGGCCGAGTTGGCCGAGCAGCCGAACGTCCCGGAGCCGCACCCACCGGTGGTGTCGCCGGCGAACGTACCCAGGCTGGCGAAGAGACTGGCGTTGGCCCGCTGCGCCCACAGGCCACCGGCGGCGAAGATGTCGACCAGCTTGTATTGCACGTCGCGGTCGTCACCGTTGCTCGGCGACTCGGCCACTGTGGACGGATAGTAGACGAGGCCGTCACCGTTGATGTCGTACTGTGGATGGGCTTTCAGCCCGTGCCCTTTGGCTTCCTGGGCGGTCACCGGGTGACTGAACCCGTCATGCGGCGACGTGGCCAGCCGCAAGGTCCCGTCGATGCTTTCGCGGCCACTGGTCCAGGTGCTACCGGCCGGCGCGTAGGAAAAGAAGTCACTGTGCGCGACCGTCACCGCCCCGCGCAGCGCGCCGTAGGTGGACCCGTCGCGCTCGACGGCAAGCAACACACCCTCGGCGTCGTTCTCGTGCTCGGTCTCGAAGAACGGGTGGTCGACCCAGTCCCGCGGGTGGAAGAAGAGGTAGGTCAGATACCAGTGAGTGCTGGTCTCGACAACGGAGTAGTAGGCGTGCGCGGCGACCGACGCACCGGCATGATCCCAGTTGTCGCGCCCGTTGAGGTTGCCATCGAAGTCAACCGCAGTGATGTGGTCGGCCTTGCCACCGAGCGCGTGACTCCCGGTGGCGTCGACATCCTGGTAGTGGATCGGCGCCCAACGAAGGGCGAGCTCGGCCCGACTGACGGCAGCGCTGGCCGGCGTGGCCACTGTCAGCGATGCCGCCGCCAGCGTGACGGCCAGGCCCACGGCCAGGAACCTACTTCTTACGCGCATGTCTGCGTCTCCCGCGTCCGGAGTGGAGGGACACGTCGGATCCTGCTGGCCCCAAACGTCCAACTGGCGACATAAAGATAGACGATGTTCAACGTACGCGGGAAGCACGGGGCGGGTGCCGACGTCGACCAGCCGGCACGTGATGATCGGCTTTTGGGCGAAACCCGAGGCCTGCCGCGCGAATGCTGGCCGCTCGGTCTTCGCCCCGTGCGGACCAGCGGGGCGATGCGGGCCGAGGCGAGGGGGCAAGCGGCCGGTCTGGGGCAGCACACGTGGGAAAAGAAAGATCAACTCCCCACGTGTGCTGCCCCGGATCGAGGCACGGCCGCCACGACCTGCGAAGGCCTTCCGCCAAGCCCGTCGCCAGCCGGCCGTAACCCCGGCCAGCGCCGGATCGCCTCGATCGGGTGAGCGCCGGACGCTCTCGATCAGGTGCACGAGATCTGCAAGATCCCGACCCCTTCCCAAGATCATGTGTGCCAGGGCTGCACGACACGCCGCGCTGCTTGCAGATGAGCTGCACACGATCAAGCAGACGGGGCCTGCCCGTGTCGACCAGCTGCACACGATCACCGGCCGGTGGCCCGAAGCAGCCGGGCGGCGTGGTCGCGCACCTCGACCGCGACCAGCGGTCGCTCGACTGGGGCCAGGCGCGGCAAGCCAGCCTCGTCCCTGGCCACCACGACCAGCAGTCGCCGGACGGCCGCAGCGGCACGCCGACCTCGCCCCGGGCCACCGCCACCAGGAATCGCTGACAGACCACCGCGCGGCACGCCGGCCCCGCCCCAGGCCACCCCACAAACACTCACCCGACCGACCGCCGCGCGGCACACCGGCCCCGCACCGGGCCACCACGACCAGGAATCGCCTAACCGACCGCCGCGCGGCACGCGGGCCTCACCCCGGGCCAACCGCCACCAGCACTCAGCGGACCGACCAGCCGCGGCACACCGGCCCCGCACCGGACCAACCGCCACAAGCACTAACCCGACCGACCGGGCCGCGACACCCCGGCTCCGCCTCAGGCCACCTCACCAGCACTCGCCTGACCGACCGCGGCGCGCCCACCGGCCCCCGCCCCAGGCCGCCCCACCAGCACTCACCCGACCGACCGCCGCGCGGCACGCCGGCCTCACCCCGGGCCAACCGCCACCAGCACTCAGCGGACCGACCAAGCCGCGGCACACCGGCCCCGCCCCGGACCAACCGCCACCGCACTCACCCGACCGACCGGGCCGCGGCAAACTGCCCCGCCCCGGGCCACCGCCAACAGCACTCACCCGACCGACTGGCCGCGGCAAACCAGCCCGGCCCTGGGCCACCGCGACTCCTGGCCGACGCCGACCCGCGACCGGTCTTGCGACCGCGGACCGGGCAGGGCCGGGCCCGCCAGGGACCGGCCCGTTGCGCGCGGGAGCAAGCGGTCGCGCCCCCGACGGACGCGCGCAAATCTGATCGATCGGGGTTATCGCCGGATGCGCCGGCGGATAGACCGCGCGCCGTCGTCGAGCTGCTGCCGGATGACCGCCGGCGTGAAGCGGCGCAACGGCTTGACCGGCTCGGGGCGCGGGCGGGTGATCGCCGGCGAGACCGACTCCGTGTCTGGATCGAGGTCGTTGATCAAGCGGTCCAGGTGGCCGACCAGCGCGCCGTTGACGCGCCAGATTGCGGGCTCCGTTTTGGCGTCTTCCTGGAGTTGGAAGGTGGCCTCGTCGCGGAGGAAGCGGGCGCGGCGTAGTGCGTGGCGGAGCGGTTCGGGGCTTGGCGGGGGCGCGTTCACGTCGGAGGCGATCACCACGCCGAACGCCAGGACCGCGTCGGCGATCGCGTCGAGCAGGCGGGACAGGCTCAGCGTGACCCACTGGCCGGGCGGGTGTGGCGCGCAGTCGCCGGAGCGGCGGTCGAGGAGGGCGCGGGATACGCCGCGCAGCGAGATCGTGCAGAACTCCAGCGCGGTGAGGCCGGGGCGCATGGTGACCGGGATGTGCGCGGTACGCATGGCGCGCGGGTTGAGGCGCACGCTGTCTTCCGCTTGCGTGAGGGCCTTGCGGGCGGTGTTGATCAGTTGCTCGATGTTGCGGGCGCGGCGCAGGCTGTCGTTGGCGCGGTCGGCGGTCCAGTCCGTTTGCAGCCAGCCCGCCATGTCGCGCAACTGTTTACCGATCTCCGCGGCGAGTTTGCCGATCGCGTCGCCGGCGGGTTGGACGTAGACCCTCGGCAGCGCCACGCTCACCACGACCGCTACGCCGGCGCCGATGAAGGTTTCGTAGATCCTTTCCATGCCGACGTCGGTGTTGCCGGCGACGGCGAGCACGAGCATCGCTGAGATCGGCACTTCGAGCGCGTGGTCACCGAGCCGGAGCGCGTAGGCAATTGTCATGGATGCCACGACTGTCACGCCAAGGCTCCACCAGTGCAGACCGAAGACGCTGGATAGCACGACGGCGACGAGTACGCCAGCGAGCACGCTGCCGATCCGTTCCCAACCCGAGCGGATGCTCTTGATCGGGCTGACCTGGACGACGAGCAGGGCGGTCAGCGCGGCGACGATCGGTGGGTCGGTCGACGCCAAGGGCTCGGCCAGCAGGAACGCCAGGACCGTGGCGAGCGCCACCTTGATCGTCCGTAGGCCGGGAATGGGCTCCTGGCCGCGTACGCGGGCCCAGAAGCGGCGGGTGCGGGAGGCGGTGGGTGCGATGTCGGCGGGGTCGGCGGGGGCCAGCAGGTCACCGGTGATCCGCACGCTCTCGGTCGCGATCCGGCGTGCCTTGGCCGTGGGTCGAGCAACCGCGCCCGACCTTCCGTGTCGCGAGCCTCTTGACATGCCCCTCCCGACCAGCGGTCACAACTGATCGAGTTTACCGGCGGGGCCCCTTCCCGGGCTGTGCAAGCGCAGGAGAGGGGCCCCTTGATGCGGACTGCCGGAGGCTCAGCCGCAGTGGTCCGGTTGGTGTCTCACCGTACGGTCTGCGGCAGACCTACGCAAGAAGTTTATCGATGCCTTGCAAGAACCGAACTGCAATTGCTATCGGGAATGCGCAGAGTGGTCGTTGCGTTGCGCTGGAGGCACGCGAGAGAAAGGCTTTGATCATGAAGGTACGCACTTCGCTCCGCTCCCTCCGCCGCAAGCCAGGCGCGAAGGTCGTCCGGCGACGCAACCGGATCATGGTGCTCAACCGGAAGAACCCGCGCTGGAGCGGCCGCCAGGGTTAGTCCGTTTTTCTTGCCACGAAACAGATGCGCGGGGTGCGGCCATCCGAGGTCTCCTCGGTGACCGCATCCGCTGTCTTGAACCCCTGTTGCCGCAGCAGCCGCAGCCAGGTGTCGCGCGGGAACAGCCCGTTGACGTGTGTCTCATGCGCCACGGTCACGTCAGTGCCGGCGCCGGCGTCGGCTTCGCGCAGTAGGAACGCGTAGTCGGTTTTGACCGTGTTGCCGTCGCCCGCGTAGGTCCAGCTCAGGTAGCGGGCGGCCCGCCCGTCATCGCCGTCGACGCCGCCGTGGTCGGTGTCGGGCTCGAAGATCTCCGTGGTCGCGTCCGGAATGATCACGACCTTGCTGGCATGCACCGCCGCGGTCTCGAGCGCCCGCCGGAGATCATCCTCGGTGATCATGTAGCCGATCGCGTCATGGATGAACACGGCGTCAAAGGTCCGACCTAGCCGCACGTCGCGCATATCGCCCTGGTGATGCGGCAGCTCCGGGTTGATCTTCCGGGACTGCTCCAGCATGCCCGGCGCAAGGTCAACAAGCGTGATCTCAAACTGCTTCTTCAGGTGTACGGCCATGTGCCCGCCGCCGCTCCCCAACTCGAGCACGGTGCGGGTGTCATCGCCCAGCAGGGTTGCCGCGAAGGCGGCCTCCTCGGCGTATTGCTCGGCCGGGGAGATCAGCGGCCACCAGGGTGCGAGGTCACCGTAGAAGCGATGCTCGGTCACACCCCGATTCTCCCCACCGTGTCACCCGGTTTCCCGGTGCCCGTTTTGCCCGCTTGGCCGCGACGACGCGCCAGGGGTACCCCGAGTTGGCAGTTGCCGGGGCGCTCGGCTAAAGTTCACATCCGTCGCCAGGAACAACAAGGCGACATGCGGACGTAGCGCAGTTGGTAGCGCATCACCTTGCCAAGGTGAGGGTCGCGGGTTCGAGTCCCGTCGTCCGCTCGGCACGTCGAGGGAAAACCTCGGTGGAGTGGCCGAGAGGCGAGGCAACGGCCTGCAAAGCCGTCTACACGGGTTCAAATCCCGTCTCCACCTCGCACTAAAGCGAGGGCGATTGGCGCAGTGGGAGCGCGCTTCCTTGACACGGAAGAGGTCACTGGTTCAAACCCAGTATCGCCCACCAGATAGACCAGGAGGTCAGAGCCGGTTTCCTCGGAGCGAGGGACCGGCTCTTCTGCGTCTCAGGGCCCACCGCGGAGAATTCGGCCATGAAGGTGCCAGCCGGAGCGACGCGTTCGCCGGGCCCCGCGAACCGTCCGACATGCGGGTGACCTTTGTCGATCATCCCCGCCTCGCAGCCGCCATCAGCCGAGTCTCAGAGCTGGAAATCCTGACCGTCGGGCAACTCAGCACGCCGCTATCAAGCGCAAACCTTGACGCCCTCGGCCCCGCCGAGAGATCCGGGATCGCGTACTGGCAGCCAACCACCGTCGGGGAACCGATGTTCAACTTCTAGGCCTGAGAGACCGTGATGCTCGTTGATACCGTGCCGGCATGGCCCGACGTGAGGTATCCGACGAGGAACGCCGGCGGGCGGTCGAGGATTACCGCGTCGAGGTTCAGCAGTGGCAGTGGGTCGCCCGAAGGAACTTTCGGTGGTCGGTCGCAGGGGCCTGCGTCCTCCTCGGCCTCCTCGGCCTGTTCGCACTGTTCGACAGCCGCGCGGACCTCGCGGGCAACCTGCTCATGCTGGTTGGGGGGCTACTCGGCGCCACGACGTTCTTCCTGAAAGATTGGCGTCTGCTCGCGTTCGCATTCCTGGGCGCGGTCGGCGGCTTGGTGTGGGTGCTGGTGTGAGGTTCCTCGTTGAGCCAGACCCGCTCAGGCGAGTCCGTAGAGCCGGTTGAGATCGAGTAAGTGATGGCCCAGGACGGACGAGGCGTTCAGGTCGAGGACGAGGACGAGGAACACGTTGGGTGTTTCACACGCGACGGCGACGTGCTGACATCCGCGGCCCGGCATGTCGAAGACATACGCGACTATCCCGGCTGAGAAGTCGTGGTCGCCGAGGTCCTCCGGTGCGATGGAGTCGCAGTAGGGCCAGAAGTCGAAGGGCGGTTCTTCGTCAAGACCCAAGCTGATCGGCTGGGATCCCATCGTCGCCTTGTATTCGGCCTCGGTCAGCAGTGGCGGCACGTGGCAAGGATGCCTGTTCCGGTGCCCGGCCGGGGAGTCGCTCAGGTGGCCTTGAGGAGCTTCGAGAAGAAGTCGGTGGTGTCGGCGGGTGACAACGCAGCCACCGTCAACCGTTCCATCGCCTGGCGGTAGCGTTCCACATGTTCCGGCTTGTCCATGTAGAGGGCGCTCACCAGCTGCTCCACATACACGATGTCGGGAATATCGGGATCAGCGAACCGCAGCATGCTGAACGCACCACCATCTGCGGTGTGCGTCCCCCGCCGCAGCGGCATCACCTGAATGGTGATGTTCGGGCGCTGCCCCACCTCGAGCAGGTGCTTGAGCTGCCCCTGCATGGCGGCACGCCCACCGACCGGCCGCCGCAGCGCCGCCTCGTCCATCACGACCCAGTAGGTCGCCGGCGGCGTCCGCTCGAGGATCCGCTGCCGTTCGAGCCGCAGCTTCACCCGCCGGTCCACTTCGGCTGCCGGCGTGTCGGGCAGCCCGGACACCACGACACCGCGCGTGTAGTCGGCCGTCTGGAGCAAACCAGGAACGAATTGCACCTGGTACGCCCGGATCGTCGACGCCGCCTCCTCGAGACCGACGTAGGTGCCGAACCAGCTCTCCAGCACGTCGTCGTAACGGTGCCACCAGCCGTCGGACCGCGAATCACGCGCCAGTGACAGCAACGGCTCGCGCTGGGACTCCTCGGCGACGCCGTAGAGGGTGAGCAGGTCGGCTACGTCGCGTTCCTTGAAGCTGACCCGGCCCAGCTCCATCCGGGAGATCTTCGACGCCGAGCCACGAACGTGGTAGCCCGCGTCCTCTCTGGACACCCCCGCCGCCTCACGCAGGCGGCGCAGGTGCGCGCCCACGACGATGCGTCGTGCCGTAGGACCGACGTCGGGGGAGGTCATATCGTTCCTCGGGTTGGGCGAGCGTCCGCGGCTGAGATCGACGGGATGGCGGCTAGCGTACGTGACGGCGCCGTTACCGGTCCATGTCCCGTCCGGGCGGTGCTAGTCGACCAAGTGGTCGAACTCGCCGTCGCGTACGCCGGCGAACATCGCCGTGATCTCGCGCGGGGTGAAGACCAGCGCGGGGCCGCCCGGGTCGCGTGAGTTACGCACCGCAATCTCGCCGTCGGTCAGCCGGGCCAGTTCGACGCAGTCGCCCTGTGCCCCGCTGTAGCGGCTCTTCTGCCAGGTCACACCGTCGAGGTCGGTTGCCGCGACGCCATTTTCGATCTTCATGTCCACCTTCGACGTTCGGTGAGGACACTCCGGCCCCCGCAGGCCGGAGCCTAATGCACGTGCATTCTCACAGGAAGATGCACGTACGCGACGACGCACGTACGCTCAGCGCATTTGCACGTGCATTTGCTCTTGCGAGGCGAGGGCCCAGACCGGGAAGATGTTCTATATGTACCGCGGTGGTGAAGGGCTGATGGCCGCGTAAGGCGGACAACGCGTGCGCACCACCTGCCCAGCCAAGGTCCAGCCTGCGATCCGACGTGGAGTTCCCGTGCCGAAAGCCCGGACGCCGCAGTTGCGCGGCTACCCCGCGCGACAGGCACTTCGCGCGTCCGCGGCTGGCGTCGTGGTGTTGCTCGGGCTGATGGCGGCGACCGGCACCCTCGGCGCCGGACCCGTCACGCTGGTCCTGACCACCGTCCCCTTTGCCGCGTGCGCGGCCATCTGCCTGCTGCACGCGCACGCCGGCGGCCCGCAACGCGCCGCGTGGACAGCAGCGGGCGCCGCCATGGCAACCCTGCTCGCCGGCAACGTCTGGGCAGCGGGGAGCGAACCGTTCCACACCGCCGCCGGCGACTACCTGACCGTGGTCGGCTTCCTGCTGCTCTACCTGTTCGTAGCCCTCCTGCGGCAAGCCGGCCACGAGCTCTCCGGCCGCCGATCCGTCTTCAACGGCGCCGACTGGCTCGACGGTCTCGCCACCACCCTGGGCATCACGGCGCTGGCCTGTGTAGACGGCCGGGACAGTGAGCGGATCGGCGTACACCTGGCTGGTGTGCTGGTCTTTGTCGTTCTGATCCTGCTCGTCACCGCGGGACGCGCGCGCCTGGACCGCACGCAGGCCTTCGTGGTGGCGGCCTTCGCCGCGGCGTGCATCACCCAGGGCATGCTGGCCCTCCAGCCCTACGCCGGGGCCGGCTACCTGGTCGTGCTGTCGCTGGCGCTGCCGACCCTGCTGGCGTTCGCGCCCACCCCCGAACCCACCGCCGCCCGGCCGAGCACGCCGTCGATCGTGGCCTGGCCGACCCTGGCCGTGCCCGCGTTCTTCTCGGTCAGCAGCCTGCTCCTGCTGACCATCGGCCAGTCGGGCAACCTGCCGGCGCTGAGCAGCTCCCTGGCCGCGGCATGTGTCCTCGCCGTTTTCGCCCGGGCTGGTCTTACTTTCAAGGAGCTACGCGACTTGCGCGACGTCTATCAGCAGGCCCGCACGGACGACCTGACCGGCCTGCCCAACCGCCGGGCGCTCTACGAACACCTTGACGGCCTGTCGTCGGGGTCGCTGCTCCTGCTCGACCTCGACGGCTTCAAAGAGGTCAACGACAGCGTCGGCCACGCCGCGGGCGACCAGGTCCTGGTGCAGACCGCCGACCGCATCCGCAACGTGCTCACCCCGAGCCAGGTGCTGGCCCGGCTGGGCGGCGACGAGTTCGCGATCCTGCTCCCGTCCGCGTCGCTCACCGAGGCCGTCGAGCTCGCCTGGCGAATCCACCTGGCAGTCACCTGCCCGTCGCGGGTCGCCGACACCCAGATCCGGCTGGGGGTCAGCATCGGCGTCACCGACACGCACCTGGCCGACGCACGATCAGGCGAACTGCTCCGAACGGCAGACATCGCAATGTACGCGGCAAAGCGCCAAGGCGGCGGCGTCGCACCTTACAAGGAACCCGCGGCGACAGCGACGGTCCGGCGCCTCGACCCGCACCTGAGCCCGCTGGCCTGATTCACTCTGGCGGGAAAGTGCTTTCCCGTTCGACAAGCTGTGCGGGTACGCGTTCCACGCGTGGCTCGGTCGAGTGCGGCGACAAGGCCAGGGACATGGCCATCGCGCCCATGTCGGCCAGGGGTAGGCGGATCGTGGTCAGGGCCGGCGTGACATCGCGGGCGATCGGCATGTCGTCGAAGCCGATCACGCTGATCCGCCGGTCGACGCCGCGCAGGTGGGCCAGCGCGCCGACCGCCATCGAGTCGTTGAGTGCCGCGATCGCCGTCACCTTTGGGTGGGCCGCCAGCAGCGCCGCCGTCGCCGACTCGCCCCTGTCGCGGTCGAAGTCGGCGTAGACGACCTTCGGGGGTGGGCGGCGATGGGCGCGGGCGGCCCGGCGCAGGCCGGCCAGGCGGTCGGTCGTGGTGGTCAGGTTGCGCGGGCCGGCGATCACCGCGATCTCCCGGTGGCCCAGGGTGTAGAGGTGCTCCCCCGCCAGGTAGCCGCCCGGCTCGTTGTCGGGGACGACCGCGTCGCCGGTGCGGGCGTGGCGGCCGATGACCGCGACCCGACCGCCGCCCAGTTCGTAGGCGCGCAGCGTGCCGCGTAGGTCGCGGGCGAAGACCGGGTCGTGGTAGCCCGAACCGGCCAGCACCATCGCCGCCACCTGGTGGCCGCGCAGCAGTTCGACGTAGTCGAGCTCGCGAGCCGGATCGCGGTAGGAGTTGCAGATGATGACCAGCCGGCCGTCGGCCGTGGCGACCCGTTGCAGGCCGCGGGTGATCTCGGCGAAGTAGGGGTCGGAGACGTCGTGCACGACGACGCCGACGGCGGTGCGTTCGGAGCGGGCCAGCAACCGGGCGTGTGCGTTGGGCACGTAGTGCAGGTCGATGACCGCCGCCTCGACGCGGTCGCGCAGGGCCGCGCTGACCGGCTTGCTGCTGCCGTTGATGATGCGGGAGGCGGTCGCGGTCGAGACACCCGCGCGCCGCGCGACGTCGTCCAGCGTAGCCACCCCTAGATCATAAGGGAAAGCCCTTGCCTGCATCCACGCCGCTCGCTACCTTCCCAGGAAAGCGCTTACCTGAGGAGGTTGGTCGTGGACCGCAGAACCATCGGGATCGTCCTCAACGGAGTGACCGGGCGGATGGGCTACCGCCAGCACTTGGTCCGCTCGTTGCTGGCGATCCGCGAGGCCGGCGGGCTGCCGCTGCGCGACGGCTCGCTGCTGTGGCCCGAGCCGGTGCTGGTGGGGCGCGACGACGCCAAGCTCCGGGCGATCGCGCAACGGCACGGCCTGACCGAGTGGACCACCGACCTGGGCGCTGCGCTGGCCCGGCCCGACGTGGAGATCTACTTCGACGCGCAGGTGACCAACGCCCGCGAGAAGGCGATCCGGGCGGCGGTCGCGGCCGGCAAGCACATCTACACCGAGAAACCCACCGCCGGCGACCTGGCCGGCGCCGTCGAGCTGGCGAGACTGGCCGACGCGGCCGGCGTCAAGCACGGCGTCGTGCAGGACAAGCTCTTCCTGCCCGGCCTGCGCAAGCTCGACCGGCTGGTCAAGGGCGGTTTCTTCGGTCGCATCCTGAGCGTCCGGGGCGAGTTCGGCTACTGGGTGTTCGAGGGCGACTGGCAGCCCGCCCAGCGCCCGTCCTGGAACTACCGCACGGCCGACGGCGGCGGCATCACCGTCGACATGTTCCCGCACTGGCACTACGTGTTGGAGCAGATCTTCGCGCCGGTCCGGGCCGTCACCGCCCACGTGACCACCCACATCCCGCGCCGCTGGGACGAGTCCGGCCAGCCCTACGACGCGACCGCCGACGACGCCGCCTACGGCATCTTCGAGCTCGACGGCGGCATCGTCGCCCAGGTCAACTCCTCGTGGGCGGTCCGCGTCTACCGCGACGAGCTGGTCGAGTTCCAGGTCGACGGCACCGAGGGCAGCGCGGTCGCCGGGTTGCGCAACTGCCGGGTGCAGCACCGGTCGATGACGCCCAAGCCGGTGTGGAACCCCGACCTGCCGGCCACCGAGCGGTTCCGCGAGCAGTGGCAGGTCGTGCCCGACAACGAGGAGTTCCGCAACGGGTTCCTCGAGCAGTGGGAGCTGTTCCTGCGCCACGTGGTCGAAGGCACTCCCTACACCTGGGACCTCTGGGCCGGCGCCCGCGGCGTGCAGCTCGCCGAGCTCGGGCAGCGGTCGGCGCGCGAGGGCAGGCGGTTCGAAGTGCCGGAGCTGGCGGCATGAGCACGGTTGTCCTGCCCGACGGCGAGTTCCGGTTCAGCGGGGCGGGTGCGGCCTATGCCTCGCCCGGCAAGCCGTTCACCAGCCGGATCGCCTACGCCGCCGCGCATGTCGTCGCCGACCCGCGGGCCGACAACACGCCGGGTGCGCCGGCCGCTCTCGACTGGGAGGCCACCCTGGCGTTCCGGCACCACCTGTGGGCACACGGGTTCGGCGTCGCCGAGGCGATGGACACCGCACAGCGCGGCATGGGCCTGGATTACCCCGCGACCCGGGAGCTGGTTCGGCGCAGCGCGCGCGAGGCGACCGGGCCGATCGTCGCCGGCGTCGCCACCGACCAGCTCCCGCCCGGCCCGGCCACCCTCGACGAGGTCCGCAAGGCCTACGCGGAGCAGCTCGCCGATGTGCAGGCGACCGGCGCGACGCCGGTGCTGATGTGCAGCCGCCACCTGGCCGCCACGGCCCGACACGCCGACGACTATCTCGACGTATACGCGTCCTTGTTGCGCGAGGTCGACGGCCGCGTCGTGCTGCACTGGCTCGGCGAGATGTTCGACCCGGCGTTGGCGGGTTACTGGGGTGCCGACCCGGTTTCGACGGTCCTCCGGTTGATCGAGGGACACCAGGGCAAGATCGACGGCATCAAGGTGTCGCTGCTCGATGAGGCGTTCGAAGTCGACCTGCGCAACCGGCTGCCCGCCCCGGTCCGGCTCTACACCGGCGACGACTTCCACTATCCGCAGCTCATCAAGGGCGACAGCGCCGGCTACTCCGACGCGCTGCTGGGCATCTTCGCGGCGATCGCGGCACCGGCGGCGGCAGCCCTGCGCGCACTCGACGCGGGCGACGAGCGCGAATACGACCGCATCTTCGCCCCCACCGTGCCGCTCGCCCGGCACGTCTTCGGCCCGCCAACCTTCTACTACAAGACCGGCATCGTCTTCCTCGCCTGGCTGGCCGGCCACCAGAGCCACTTCACGATGGTCGGCGGGTTGCAGAGCGGCCGCTCGCCGCAACATCTGGCCACCCTGATCAGGCTCGCCGACGCCGCCGGGGTGCTGCCCGATGCCGACCTGGCCGCATTCCGCGCGCGGGCCTGGCTGACCACGGTCGGGGTGACGCAATGACCGCCCGGTTCGCGCTCAACTCGGCCACCACCAAGCACTGGCCGCTGCCCGACCTGGTCGCCGGGTGCGTCCGCGCCGGCGTGCGCGGCGTCGGCCTCTGGCGCGAGGAGACCGCCGCGTTCGGTCTGGACAAAACCGCTTCTCTAGTACGCGACGCAGGCCTCGCCGTCACCTCGCTGTGCCGCGGCGGCTTCTTCACCGACGAAGGCTGGTTCGACGACAACCGCCGCGCCATCGACGAGGCGGCAACCCTCGGCGCGCCGGCCCTGGTGCTGGTCTCCGGCGGCCTCCCGGCGGGCAGCCGCGACCTCGACAGCGCCCGCGCCCACGTCGGCGACGCGATCGGCCGGCTCGTTCCACATGCCCAATCCGCCGGCGTACGCCTCGCGCTCGAGCCCTTGCATCCCATGTTCGCTGCCGACCGGTGCGTGGTCTCCACCCTCGGCCAGGCCTTGGACTTGGTCGCACCGCACCCGGTCGACGCGGCCGGGGTGGTCGTCGACACCTACCACCTGTGGTGGGACGACCAGGTCTGGGCGCAGATCGCGCGCGCCGGCCGGGAGAGTCGGATCGCCTGCTTCCAGGTCGCCGACTGGGTCACCCCGCTGCCCGCCGGGGTGCTGCTCGGCCGCGGCCTGCCGGGCGACGGCTGCGTCGACAACCGGAGGTTCCGCCGCGCAGTCGACGCCGCCGGCTACACCGGCCCGGTCGAGGTCGAGGTGTTCTCGGCCGAGGTGTGGGCGCGACCGGGCGACGAGGTGCTCGACGCGGCGCTGCGTGGCTATCGGGAGACGGTGGTCGGATGACGACCTTGACCGTCGACGGTGTCGCCGTCGCGTCCTATGTGGCTCATCCCGACGTCGCGCCGACCGACGGGCCCCGCCCCTATTTGCACCCGGTGCGGACCCTGGCCGGCACGCCGGTCACCGACGTCACGCCCGCCGACCACACCTGGCACCTCGGCGTCTCGGTGGCGATGCAGGACGTGGCCGGGGCCAACCTGTGGGGTGGTCGCACCTACGTGCGCGACCGGGGCTACACCTGGCTCGACGACCACGGCGCGATCGTGCACACCGGCTGGCTGCCGACCGACGACGGCATCGCCGAGCGCCTCGAGTGGCGCGACAAAGGCGGAGCGGTCCTGCTCCGCGAGGAACGGCACCTCTCTGCCGTTGCCGCCCCGCTGGGGTGGGAGCTGTCGTTCGGCTTCACGCTGAGCGCCGACCGGCCGGTCGCGCTGGGCAGCCCGGCAACCAACGGCCGGCCCGACGGTGCCGGCTACGGCGGGTTCTTCTGGCGGGCGGCGCCGGGCGAGACGCACACCTTCACCGCCGACGCCGACGGCGAGGAGGCCGTCAACGGCAGTGCGGCGCCGTGGCTGGCACTGACCGGCCCGGGCCCCTACACGCTGGTGTTCCGGGGTCTCGCCGGCGACGATCGGTGGTTCGTGCGCACCGGGATCTATCCCGGGGTGTGCGCCGCGCTCGCCTTCGACCACCCGCTGACTGTCACACCAGCCGCGCCGGTGGTCCGGCAGCTATCCGTGCTGGTCTCTGACCGGCTGCTCAGCCGAGCCGAGGTGGCAGACGCGGTCCTGCCCCGCTGACACTCGGCCGGGAGCTGGTACCGCCCGCCGCCACGACGGCTGGACCGCCGCTGCGGTGCGGCGTTATTAGGAACGCGCCCAAGCGGCGACCGCGGCGACCGCGGCGACCGCGGCGACCACATCGTTGCGGGTCTCTGCCGGCTACGGCGCTGTCAGCGCCGCGGCGGGTGGCTGAGGCCGTCCGGCGCCGTCAGCGCGGAGGCGAAGCCACCGCCAACACCATCCCCCGCCGTCGCCGCCAACGGCGGCGAAGCCACCGCCAACACCATCCCCCCGCCCGCCAACGCGGAGGCGAAGCCACCGCCATCCGCACCGCCACGACGGCGGCGAAGCCACCGCTTACCGCATTCCGGGCCGTCGCCACCAACGGCGGCGAAGCCACCCGCCAACACCGTCCCCCACCGCCACACGGCGGCGAAGCCACCGCCAACACCATCCCGCGCCGTCGCCGCCAACGGCGGCGAAGCCACCCGCCAACGCCATCCCCCCACCGCCACACGGCGGCGAAGCCACCGCCAACACCATCCCGCGCCGTCGCCGCCAACGGCGGCGAAGCCACCCGCAAACACCATCCCCCACCGCCACCGCGGAGGCGAAGCCACCGCCATCCGCACCGCCACGACGGAGGCGAAGCCTCCGCCAACACCATCCCCCGCCGCCACCGCGGAAGCGAAGCCACCGACAACACCATCCCCCGCCGCGACCAACGGCGGCGAAGCCACCCGCGAACACCGTCCCCCATCGCCAGCACGGCGGCGAATCCACAGGCAGCGCCGCGGCAGAGCCATCGTTGACGCGGGTCCCAGCGCCGCCAGCGCCGCGGCGCGTGGCTGACGCTGTCCAGCGCCGCCGGCGCGGCGGCCGGGCACCGCCAACACGCAGTGGCGGGGTGGCCGCGCCGGCCACCCCGCCACCCCGATCAGATCAGGGGTTGATCCGGCCCGCGCCGGCCCCTGCGGTGACGGTCGACTTCACGCCGCTGGCGTTGTCGAGTTGGTAGGAGTAGGGGATGCTCGCCGTGCTGCCGGCGCTCTGTGGCGTGCCGGAGCCGACGAACACGTTGTTGCGCTGCACGAGGTCGCCCGGGTCCGAGTCGGCGTAGCCGACCAGCGTCGGGTCGTCGACGTTCTCGAAGTAGTTGCCCTCGACCAGCACGCCCGCGTCCATGGTGGACGCGACGCCGTACTCGTTGCCGTTGTAATAGTTGTTGTAGACGTGCACCGGGTTGCCGAACCGGACCCGCGGGTGCCGGGTGCCGGAGCCGTCGAACCAGTTGTGGTGGTAGGTCACCCGCAGGTGCCCGACATCCTCACCGGCGTTGTCGTCGCTGTGACCCAGCAGCATCGACTTGTCGTGGCCGTAGACCCGGTTCCACGAGATCGTCACGAAGTCGGACGCCCGCTTGACGTCGACGGCGCCGTCGTAGCCGTTGGTGAAGCTGTTGTGGTCGACCCAGACGCGGGTGGAGTACTGGACGTTGACCGCGTCGTCGTCCCAGTCGCGGAACGAGATGTTGCGGATGATCACGTTGCTGGCGTTGGAGACGTTGAGGCCGCAGCCGGCGATGACCGCACCCGAGTTGCCGAGGATCGTCTTGTTCGACCCGACCGTGATCATCCCGGAGCACGAGATCGTGCCCGAGACCCGGACCACCCGCGCCGTGCTGCCCGAGACCGCGCTGGACAACGCCGACGAGCTCGTCACCGTCGTTGCCGAAGCGCTGCCGCCGCCGTTCGTGCCGCCGCCCTGGGTCGCCCAGCCGACCAGACCAGTTTGCGGCTGGGTGGGCGGCCCCGTGGGCGGGTTGCTCGTCGGCGGGTTCGTCGGGTTCCCGGTCGGCGGTGTCGAGCCCGCCGTGCTGACCACCACGTCGTCGAACCGCGCCGAGGCGAACACGGTCACCAGGCCGATCCGGCCCGCGCTGTGTGCGCTGTTGCTGCCCGACCCGATCCGGGTGCCGTTGACGAAACCGGAGATCGTGCTGCCGTCGGCGTCGATGCGCAGGGTGTACCAGGTGCCGACGGACACTGTCAGCGCCGCCGAGCCGATCACCGTGACCGATGAGCCGTCGACCGCCTGGAGTTCGGCGCGGTTGGCGTTGGTGAGCGCGAGCCGATACATCTTGGTGGCCGACGACGAGCGCGCGGCCAGAGCCACCACCCGGTTGCTGCCGCTGAAGCCCAGTGGCTTCACCCGGGCCTGCACCGAGTAGGACGTCCAGCCCGTTGACCCGGCGAACTCGCGGGCCAACTCGCTGTCGGTCTTCGACTGGGTGAAGGTCGGCGAACCGTCACTGACCACGGCCCAGTCGCCGCCCGACTTCGACCAGCCGTCGGCGGAGTTGTCGTTGAAGTCGTCGGCGAACAGCGTCGCGGCCTGTGCCGTCCCGCCGAGCCCGAATGCCACGATCACCGCGGCCAGCGCGGCCGCCAGGACCGCGATGATCCCTCGTCTTTTTGTCGTACCCATGATGTCTCCTAGGGGTTAGATCCGGCCTGTGCCGGCCTGCGCAGTCACAGCCGCCTGGACCTGGGCGCACGGAAGGAGGGAATAGGAATAGGAGACGGCGGAGACGCTGCCGCCCGTCTGACCGGTGCCGGAGTTGGTGAAGGAGTTGTCGCGGGCCACCAGCCGGCCCGGGCCCGAATCGGCCTCGCCAAGGTGGAACGGGTCGTCGACGTTCACGAAGGCGTTGCCCTCGACGATCACGCCGGCGTTCTCCGTGGACGCGACGCCGTAGTCGCCGGTGTCGCTGTAGTAGTTGTTGTAGACGTGCACCTGGTCGCCGAAGCGGACCCGCGGGTTGCGCTGCGTGGTGCTGTCGAACCAGTTGTGGTGGTAGGAGACCTTGAGCCGGCCGACGTCCTGCGCCGCGTTGGAATCGTCGTGGCCGAGCAGCATGTTCTTGTTGGTGCCGTCCGCGTGGTTGTAGGAGACGGTGACGTAGGAGGAGCCGCGCTTGATGTCGACGCCGCCGTCCGCCCCCGTCGTCCAGGTGTTGTGGTCGATCCACACGTGGTGGCTGAACATCTGCACGTTGATCGCGTCGTCGGGCCAACCGCGGAAGTTCAGGTTCCGGATGATCACGTTGTGCACGGCGTTGGCGGGCGGCGCGGTGATGCCGTCGTCGATCGCCAGGCCGACGTTGAGGCCGCCGCCGGTCAGGCCGGAGCCGGAGCCCACGCCGACGATCGTCTTGTCCGACGTCACGTCGTGCATCGGGCCGGGCAGCGTCAGCATCCCCTGCACCTGGATGATCCGCGGACCGACCTGTGCGATCGCCGACAGGAAGGCCGACGCGCTGGTGACGGTCACGGTCGACCCGCCGGCGCCGCCGCTGGTGCCGTTCTGGCCCCAGGCGTTGACCGACGCCCAACCGTCCGCGACGTTGGGCTGCGGCGGATTCGTCGGGCCGGAGGTCGGTTCGCCCGTCGGGCTGCTCGTCGGCGTCGGCTCGCCGCCACTGGCGGTGGTCACCGCCACGTCGTCGAAACTGGCGGTCGTGTAGAAGGTGGCGACGCCGACCCGCCCGCTGGCCCAGCGGGTGTCGGTCGCTTCGGCCAGCAGTGCGCCGTTGACGTACCCACGCAGGGTTGAGCCGTTGACCTCCAATCGCAGGGTGTAGAAGGAGCCCGCGCTCACGCCGACGGAGGCGGTGTCCAGGGTCGCCGACGAGCCGTTGACCAATCGCTTGAGCTCGACGGTGTTGTTGGAACGCAGTGCCAGGTAGTAGTAGCTGGTGCTGCTCTGCACGCGGGCGAGCACCGCGACGAACCGGTTGGCGCCGTTGAAACTGACCGGCTTGACCCGGGTCTGCACGGCATAGTCGGTCCAGGTCGCCGTGCCCGCGAGCGAGCGGGCGTCGCTGCCGGTGCTGCTCTGGCGGAGCACGCGGGAGCCGTCGGTGGCTACCGCCCAGCTACCCCCGTTGGCCGTCCAGCCGGCCGAGTTGCCGTCTTCGAAGTCGTCGGTGAGCAGCGTGGCCGCGCTGGCTCCAGTGGTCACGCCGAGGACCAGTGCCGCGGCGGCCAGTGCGGCCGCGAGGGCCACCAGCGGGGCGCGCCAGGCTTGGTTGGGTAACACGCATCCTCCTCTTCCGTTAAAGATCGACGTCTATCGATCTCTGAGGGTGCGGAAGACCCGGGCTGAGAACTGCCTTCCGTACCCCTGTTGCGCGGTGCCGGCGAGCAGGATCTTGAGGTCCTCAGGCGTCGCGCGACTGCCGCCGCACAACGCCTTCCGGGCATCACAACCCGCCGGCACCTTGCCGGGACACACCCGGCCCAACGGCGGTCAGGAGCGCTCTGACCGCCGCAGCTTTGGTTAGATCGGCAACCGCTTGGCGCCCGCGCACAACTCGACGACGAGCGCGGCCGCCGGTGCGGGCAGGACAGGACCGGCGCGCAGCGTGGGTGTCCAGCCCGCGTCGCCGGCGATGTCGGGGTCATGCGTCTCGTTGTAGGCGGCGAGCAGGTTGGCCGGCCGGGGCAGCGACCGCCCGGAACGCACCCAGGTGCCCTTCTCGGTGAGCACCGTGCCGCCCCAGTCGAAGACGATCGCGTCCGGCGAGACCCCGGCACCCAGCGCGAAGTAGTTGTTCTCCGCGTGGATGGCCGACTGCACGCCGACACCCCAGCTGTATTCGAACGGGTCGGCGACCGGCACCCGGTAGAGGTTGTTGTAGACGTCGACCTGGCCGAACCGCACCCGCGGCGCGCGCTGCACCGAGCCGTCGAACTCGTTGTGGTGCACGGTCACCTTGAGCGCGCCGACGTCGGCACCCGGGGTGTTGGTCGAGCCGATCAGCATCGTCTTGTCGTGGTTGGTGAACCGGTTGTAGGACACCGTCACGAAGTTGCTGCCGTTGGTGATGTCGGTCTGCCCGTCGTGCACCTGGTAGGGCCGGCCGAAGTAGAGTGGCTGCGCCGAGTCCGGGTTGTCAGCGTCGGTGAACGTGTTGTGGTCGATCCAGACGTGCTGCGAGTTGCGTACCCAGATGTTGTCGTAGGCCGCGTTCCAGTTGCCGGTCTCGCCGTCGGTCGGTGACCAGACCGGGAAGCAGTCGCGTGAGTCCTCGTGGGTGAGGTTGCGAATGATCACGTTGGCGCTGCCGTCGAGCCGCAGGAAGACGCCGTTGAGGCGGGCACCGCGCACGCCGATGATGGTCTTGTTGGAGCCGACGTTGACCCGCACCCGCGCACTCTGGTTGGCGGCCGAGCGCACCCGCGCCTCCTCGAGCGGGCCGCTGGGCGCCACCCGCCCCCAGACCGCCGGGTCATAAGCCGCGAGAAAACCATCCAAGGTGTACGCCGGATCGGCGAACTGCGCGCAGGAAAGCGGCGCACCGCTCACGTCGGCATTGCCGTGGATGGTGCCGCGGACGAATACGATCGCCGGTGTCGTGCCGGCGACGGCGGCCGCGAGTTCGTCGCGGTCGTCGACGTAGAACACATTTTCCGGCGTGGCCGCGGCACCGCCGGTGGTGCCGGCGCCCTCGGCGGCCCAACCGTCGCCGGCGGGCAGCACCTGACGGGCGATCTGCTCGGCCAGCAGCCCCGCGGCCGGCGCGGATGCCGCGGCGGCGGGTGCCGCCAGGGCGACGAGCATCGCGCCGGCAACGACGGCGGCGAGACTTCGAAATCGCATTGAGACACTCCGTTCGCAACCTGGATACCTATTAGGAAACATAGGTATCGGTCATTATGAGTGTCAATGGAATCGATGTGCAGATAAGTTGCAGTCAATCGCGGCAACGGAAAGCGCCCGACCGCCGATCCGGTCGGGAGTTCCTATTAGCCCTATTCCTGCCGGGCGACTGACCCCGTTGTTTGCAAGCTGTTTTCCGTGTAGGGCGGTTCGGCCCACGGCACGCCGAGCTCGGACGGCAGCGCGAGCCCGTCGGCGGCCCGGCGGAGCACGTCGTTGATGCCGGGGATGGAGCGGACCCGCTGCGGCCCGGCGCCGAGGTCATCGACGAGGTCGTCGTCGAGCAACACCGGAACCGGCGCCGCGCCGAGCGCCTCGACCACCGCGGTGAAGCCGGCGGTGGCCGCCAGTGGTGCCCGCAGCGGCACACCGGTCGGGTCGGCGCGGTGGGCGAGCAGGTTGTCGAGCAGGTCGATCCGGCCGGACACCTCACGCAGGCCCGGTTCGCCGGGCAGCCGGAGGCGGTCGGTCGGGTATTCCAGGGTGGCACTCCCCCGCGTCCCGGTGACGGTGACCTCACCGGGGATGAACTCTTCGCCGGCCAGCGTGACCGCGACGACGACCGGAAGTCCACCCTGGAGGGTCAACCGCAGCACGGCGGTGTCGTCGCTTTCGATCGGCCTGGTCCGGTAGCGCTCGACCTCGAGCCGCGGCCGGGCGGGTGGCGTCGACAGGCTTTGCTCTGCACCCCTATAGGCAGCACGTGTTGGGTCGCTACCTATGCGATCCGCCCGCTTTGAGCCCATTTGCGAACGCGTCGTCTGGCGACCGGTGCTGCCTATAGGGGTGCAGAGCAAGGAGAGATCAGCAAGAGCCAGGGCCTCCATCACCGCGTGGCCCTGTGCGTTGATCAGCGCACCATCCACCGCGCGGCGGCCCGCCCAGGGCGACCGGGCGTAGTAAGCGTCGTCCCGATGCCACGACGCCACCGCCGCGACGCCGGTCACCGTGCCGAGTGCGCCGCCGGCGATCGCTGCGCTCAGCTCGTCGAACGCGGCCGCGCCGAGCGCTTGGAAGCCGACCTGGCACACGCGGCCGGTCGAAGCCAACTCGGTCGCCAGCCGGGCGTGGTCGGCCAGCGACAGCACCGGCGGCTTCTCCAGCAGCAGGTCACAGCCCGCTTCCAGGGCGTCGAGGGCGATCGGCAGATGGGTACCCGGCGGCGTGCAGATGATCACCACGTCGGGCCGGGTCGCGGCCAGCAGCGCGCGATGGTCCCGGAACACCGGCGTGGCGGCCGGCACCGGCGGGTCGGCGTCGACCGGGTTCGGCTCGGCGATGCCGACGAAGGAGAACGGGCCGGCCGCGAGCCGCCGCCGGTGCCAACGACCGTGGCCGTTGGCACCGATCAGCGCGACCCGCGGCAAGCCGCCGCTCACGACACACCGCCGCTCACCGACGGACCGTCGTTTACGGCCAGACCGCCGCCAACCGACGCACCGCCACCTGAAGACATGCCACCGCCTACCGACGGACCGCCGCTGACCGACACACCGGCGGTCACCGACGTGCGGCGGGTCATGACACACCGGCCAGCGTCGACTCGACTCCGTGCTTCTCGAACTCGGTCAACCACTCGACCACCAACGACCGAACGACCTCGTCCTGGGCCAGCGACGGCGGGAAGACCGCGGTCAGGCCGAACAACGCCCCGGCCAGACCTTCCGGCGTGGCCGGCGCGGCCTTGATCGCCGCGCGGATGGTGTCAGCCAACGGGTCGTCGAGGCCCAACGTGCTCCCGTCGTCGGCAACCCCCCGGCAGTAACGCATCCACGCCGCCACGACGAGCGCGCCCCAGCGCGGCACCGCGCCGGCCGACCGGCGGTCACTGATCGTCTCCAGCACCCGTTGCGGCAGCTTCTGCGAGCCGTCCATCGCGATCTGCGTCGTGCGGTGCAGGATCGCGGGATTGGCGAACCGCGAGAGGACCGACGCGCCATAGGAGACAACGGATACCCCGGCCGGCGGCGTGAAGCTGGGCGCTACGTCTTCGGCCACGAACAGGCGCATCGCCTCGGCCAGGCCGGGCATCTCGAAGGCCTCCGCGATCGTCGAACGGCCGGCGAGCGCGCCGAGATAGGCCATCGCCGAGTGGACGCCGTTGAGGCTGCGCAGCTTCAACCGCTCCCACGGGCCCGCGTCGGACGTGAGCACGGCCCCGGCCGCCTCCCACGCGGGACGGCCGCCCGGGAAGTCGTCTTCGATGACCCACTGCATGTAGGGCTCGCCGCTGAGCGCCACCTGATCCACGACGCCCAGCGCCGCCGCTGCCAACGAAAGGGTGGCCGATGTCGACGCCGGCACGATCCGGTCGACCATCGTGCCGGGGCAGCGGACGTTGGCGCGTACCCAGGTGTCGTCGTGACCCGCCCGCGCGAACGCCGCGTCGAGCATGCCCTGCACCCGGCGGCCGTTGGCCGGCAGGTTGTCGCAGCTCACGATCGCGATCGGGCCGGCGTCGGCGCGAGCACGGGCGAGCAGGCCCTGCACCAGCATTCCGGGCACGGTGGTCGGTGGCCGGTCACCGGCCAGGTCGGCGTCGAGCGCCTGATCCGACAGGAGCCGCCCGGTGGCCGGGTCGAGCCGGTAGCCCTTCTCCGTGACGGTCAGCGTCACGACCCGGATCGCCGGATCGGCGAGCAGGGCCACCACCCGGGCCGGATCCAGCGCGGCGACGTGCGACGCGGCCAGCGCGCCGACCACGCGGGTCTGCGCGTCGTTGGCCGACAGCGAGGTGACGCTGTAGAGCTGGTCCTGCGAAGCGAGCGCCTCGACGACGGAGGTAGAACGCGGCGCCACCCCCACGATGCCCCAGTCGCCACCCGCGGCCGCGAGCGCCGCCTCGGTGTAGACCGCCTGATGCGCCCGGAAGAACGCGCCGAGACCGATGTGGACGATGCCGGCCGGCACCGTGCCGGGCCGGATCAGCGGTCGGCTCTCGACGGGAAGCCGGCGCAGCGCGCCGAGGCCCAGAAGCGACGTCATCGCCACACCGGCCCGGCGGGGAACGAGAAGGCGGAGACGGACGAAGGCTTCATCGCCGCGCTGTAGCCGGGCGCCGTTGGCAGCAGATAGCGGCCGTCGCGGGTGCGCACCGGGTCGACGAAATGCTCGTGCAGGTGGTCGACGTACTCGACCATCCGGCCGTCGAGCGACGTGCCGATCCGCAGGTAGTCGAGGACCGCCAGGTGCTGCACCAGCTCGCACAGGCCGACACCGCCGGCGTGTGGGCAGACCGGCACGCCGAACTTGGCCGCCAGCAGCAGTTCGGCGAGCACCTCGTTGACGCCGCCGACCCGGCAGGCGTCGATCTGCATGACGCCGATCGCCTCGGCCTGGAGGAGCTGCTTGAAGATCACCCGGTTGGCCGCGACCTCGCCGGTGGCCACCCGGATCGGCGCCACCGCGCGCTGGATGCGGGCGTGCCCGAGCACGTCGTCGGCGTGTGTCGGCTCCTCGATCCAGTAGGGGTCGACCTCGGCCAGCCGGGCCATCGCGGCGATCGCCTCGTCGACGTCCCACACCTGGTTGGCGTCCATCATCAGCAGCGCGTCCGGGCCGATCTCCGAGCGGATGATCCGGGCCCGCCGCACGTCGTCGTCGAGGTCGCCGCCGACCTTCATCTTCATCGCCCGCCAGCCTTCGGCGTAGGCGGCGCGGGTCAGCGCCCGGACCTTTTCGTCGGGATAACCCAACCAACCAACCGAGGTGGTGTACGAGGGAAAGCCGTCGCGTTCCAGCAGCGCGAGCCGCTCGGCGTACCCGTGGCGCCCCTTGTCCAGGATTGTCGACGCCTCGTCGGGGGTGAGCGCGTCGGTGATGTGGTGGAAGTCGATGTTGGCGACGAGTTCGTCGGTCGGCATCTCGGCCAGCAGCCGCCAGAGCGGCACCCCGGCGACCTTGGCCCGCAGGTCCCAGACGGCGTTGACGACCGCGCCGGTCGCCATGTGGATGACGCCTTTCTCCGGGCCGAGCCAGCGCAACTGCGGGTCGGCGGTGAGCGACCGCCAGAACTCGACCGGCGCCGCCGCGATCTCCTCGAGCGAGCGGCCGATCACCGCCGGAGCGAGCGCCCGCACCGCCGCGCAGGTGATCTCGTTGCCCCGCCCGTTGGTGAACGTGAAGCCGGCCCCGACCAAGGGCCCGTCGGTTCGAAGCTCCACATAGGTCGCCGAATAGTCGCCCCGGTTGATGGCGTCGGAGCCGTCACCGGCGGCGGCGGTCGGGAAGCGCACGTCGTGCACGTCGACCGACAGGATCGTGGTCATGCGGCATCCCCCAGGCGGAAGACTCGTTTCGGCAGGCGGTAGGCGAGGTCGACGATCGTCTCGGCGGCCTCGTCGAAGGGCAGCCGGTGCTCGGCGACCAGCCGCGCGAGGAAACCGGCGTCGACCCGGCGGGCGACGTCGTGCCGCACCGGGATCGAGCAGAACGCCCGGGTGTCGTCGACGAAGCCGGCGGTGTTGTAGAAGCCGGCGCTCTCGGTGACCGCCTCACGGAAGCGGCGCAGCACCTCCGGCGAGTCGAGGAACCACCACGGTGCACCTAGGTAGATCGCGGCGTAGCCGCCGGCGATCGGGGCCAACTCGCGGCTGAAGGTGTATTCGTCGAGCGTGTAGACGACCACCCGCAGCCGCGGGTCGTTGCCGTAGGCGTCGAGCAACGGGGTGAGCGCGTGCAGGTATTCGGTCGCCTGGGGCAGGTCGCCGCCCACGTCGCGGCCGTGTGCCGCGTGCAGCCACCGGTTGTGGTTGCGCACCGCGCCCGGGTGCAGCTGCATCACCAGACCGTCCTCGATGGACATCCGGGCGAACTCGACCAGCATGTGCGCGCGGAACGTCTCCGCGTCGGCGGCATCGGCCTCGCCGCGCAGGCCGCGGGCGAACAGGGACGCGGCCTCGACCGGGCTCAGGCACAGCGTGCGGGCGGTCGGGTGGCCGTGGTCGCTGGACGTCGCGCCGGCGGCGATGAACGCCTCGCGGCGGGAGCGTAGCGCGGCCAGGTAGCCCTTGTAGGTACCGGTGTCCTCGCCGGTCAGCTCTCCGAGCTGGCCGACGCGCGAAGCCCAGCCCTCGAACTCCATGTCGACCACGTCGTCGGGCCGGAAAGTCGAGATGACTCGGCCGCCCCAGCCGTCGGCGGCCAGCTTGGCGTGCGCGGCCAGGTCGTCCAGCGGCGACTCGGTGGTCGCCAGCACCTCGATGTTGAACCGCTCAAACAGAGCGCGCGGCCGGAAGGCGGGTTCGGCGAGCCGGGCGGCCACCTCGTCGTAGACGGAGTCGGCCGTCGCCGGAGACAGCCGCGTGGTCACGCCGAAGACAGACGAGAGACTCTGCTCGAGCCACAGCCGCGACGGTGTGCCGCGGAACAGGTGCCAGTGCTCGGCGAACAGCCGCCAGATCGCCCGGCCGTCGGCCTCGACCGGCGAACCGTCGCGGCTGGGTACGCCGAGCCGGCCCGGCGGGATCCCCTGGCTGAGCAGCATCCGGGTCAGGTAGTGGTCCGGCACGATGATCAGCCGGGCCGGGTCGGGGAACGGCTCGTCGTCGGCCAGCAGGGCCGGGTCGACATGGCCGTGTGGCGAGATCAGCGGCTGGTCGCGGGCGAGCCCGTAGAGCTCGCGGGCGATCGACCGTTGACCCGGCTCGGCCGGAAACAGCAGGTCGGACATGCACTTCCTCGCGGTCAGATCGGATCGAGCAGGTCGGTGGCGGTCACCGGGGCGCCGGTCGCCATCGAGCGGTTGGCGGCCAGGCCGGTCAGCAGGGCGAGGGCGCCGTCGCGGGCGGTGGCGGAGCGCTCCATCGGGTCGGTCGTGGCGCCGAACAGCACGTCGGTCATCCGGCGGTCGGCGCCACCGTGTCCGCCGCGCGAATAGCCCGGCACCGGCACCTCCCGGGGCGGAGCCCAGTAGGGATGGACGGTCAACCGCGCGTTGCCGCGTTCGGCCGCGGCGACCTCGCCGTGCACGGCGGCGCCCTTGACCTCGCCGGCGCCGGCCGGGCTGACGTGGTCGCTCTCGACCACCTCGAGTTCGAGCCGGCCCCGGCTGCCGTTCACCATCACGCGATAACCCTCCCAGGGCGCGTACGCCGTGAGGTGGTAGGTCATCGTCGCCCCGGTCGAATAGCGCACCAGCACGGCCATGTCGTCGTCGATGGTCACCCCGGGCGCGAACACGTTCTGGTCGCGCAGGTAGCCGTCTTCGTCTTCGGCGTCGAGATAGAGCGCCCGCAGTTGCGGGTTGTCAGCCAGTTGCAGGGCGAACGGGTCACCCTTGGCTTCGGGGGCGCCGTGCACCCGGTCATAGGAGCGG
The DNA here is from genome assembly GCF_003387075.1 of Asanoa ferruginea. Classification (NCBI taxonomy): domain Bacteria; kingdom Bacillati; phylum Actinomycetota; class Actinomycetes; order Micromonosporales; family Micromonosporaceae; genus Asanoa; species Asanoa ferruginea. Next base: position 4,383,953 of record NZ_QUMQ01000001.1, on the reverse strand, counting down.
GCATATCCGTGTCGCGCGCCGGAGACGCCGTAGAAGAACTGGCGACCCAGGGCGAACACGGTCACCGGCGTCGCGTCCAGCCACCAGTTGACCAGGTCGAAGTGGTGACCGGACTTGTGCACGAGCAGCCCGCCGGAGTTGGCCGCGTCGCGGTGCCAGCGGCGGAAGTAGTCGGCGCCGTGCCGCACATCGAGCAACCACTCGAAGTGGACCGAGCCGATCTCACCGATCTCGCCGCTCGCGAGCAGGGAGCGGAACGCCTCGTGCAGCGGGTTGAAGCGATAGTTGAAGGCCACCTGAACGCGCCGGCCGGTCACCGCGACCGCGTCCAGGATCCGCCGGCAACCCTCGACGTCGGTCGTCATCGGCTTCTCGGTCACCACGTCGCAACCGGCGTGCAGCGCGGCCACGATGTAGTCGGCGTGCGTGCGGTCGACGCTGGTGACCAGCACCTCGTCGACCCGCTCAGCGGCCAGCATCGCGCCGAAGTCAGAAGCAAAGTAGGTCGGCACCGGGCCGGCGCCGAGGTCGGCGAGCCAGCGGTTGTGCGCCGCCATCCGGGTCTGGTTGGTGTCGGCGAGCGCGACCACGACGGCGCGGTCGGCGTGGTCGACGGCGAGCGCGCGCAGGAACATGCCGGCCCGGGCACCAGCGCCGACCAAGGCGTAGCGACGCATCGATCCACCCCTTCACGGCCTGCAAACGTTTGCAGGAAACTAACCATGACGTCGCCGAGTCCGTCAATGTCTTGCCCGTTATTCCCGTTATCACCAAACATAGTGGGCCGTCCGCAACCTATTCGAAACAACAGACCGTTGACAGTCACACAACCGTTTGCATTAATTGGCGCACTTGAGTGACGGCCACCACAACCCGAAGGCCACAGACGAGGGGTCCCGCGTGCCAGCCACCATCCGCGACGTCGCGCGCGAGTCCGGAGTGCACATCTCCACGGTCTCGCGCACGTTCTCGGCGCCGCATCTGGTCAACCCGGAGACCCGCAGCCGGGTGCTGGCCTGTGCCGAACACCTCGGCTATCGCCCCAACCGGGCCGCCCGGGCGCTGATCACCGGGCGCACCCACAACATCGGCCTGATCGTGGCCGACATCGCCAACCCGTTCTTCCCACCGCTGATCAAGGCGGCCGAAAGCCAGGCCCGGCAGCGGGATTACCACATCTTCGTGACCGACACCAACGAAGACGCCAACGTCGAGGAGGGTCTGGTCCGCGCCCTGGCCAAACAGGTCGACGGGGTTCTGCTCTGCAGCCCGCGGATGAGCAACAGCCTGATCGAGCAGCTCAGCCGCGAGGTGCCGCTGGTGGTGGTCAACCGCCAGCTCACCGGCCTGCCGACGGTGGTGATGGACGTGGCGCAGGGAGCCAGGCTCGCCATCGAACACCTGCGCGGGCTCGGCCACACCCAGATCGCGCTGGTCGCCGGCCCACGCGGGTCGTGGACCAGCCGGGAGATCCGCCGCTCGGCGATGTCGGCGGCGCGCGCGAGCGAGGCCGACCTCACCGTCATCGGGCCCAACCAGCCCACCGAGACCGGCGGCATGGCCGTCGCCGACCAGATCATGCGGTCCGGCGTCACGGCCGTTCTCGCCTACAACGACCTCATGGCCATCGGCCTGATCGAAGGCCTGCACGAACTCGGCCAACGGTGCCCGGAAGACATCAGTGTCGTCGGCATCGACGACATCGCGCTGAGCCGCCTCACCCGCCCCAAGCTGACGACGGTGGCGACCCCAACCGCCGCCGCCGGACGGGCGGCCGTCGACATGCTCCTCTCGCACGGCGACGACCGCCGCACCACCGCACAGGTAACCCTTCAGACCGAACTGGTCATCCGCGACTCGACGGGGCCGGGCCCGGGTCCGCACAGCCATGCGGACCCGGGCGGCGTGGTTGCCGCCGCCCTCGGAGATGTCGCCTCCTACGCCAAGGAGTGAGCGCACATGCACCGCGCACCATCCCCGCGTGCGGTCGAGCCGACCACGCGCCACCACCGTACCGCCTCTCCGGGGTCTGGCCTGCGGCGACGACTGCTGGCCGCCCTGGTCGTGATCCCGCTCGCGCTGGCCGCCGCGGCCTGCGGTGACGACGACGGCGGCAGCGCCGCCGCCGACCCCAACAAGCCGGTCGAGCTGTCCATCTTCTGGTGGGGCGCGGAGGGTCGCGCGAAGCTGACCGAAGACGCGCTCGCGCTCTACACCAAGAAGCACCCCAACGTCACGTTCAAGAAGACGTGGCAAGCCAACCAGGGCTACTTCGACAAGCTGGCCACGCTGACCGCCGGCGGAGACGCACCGGACATCTTCCAGATCGACGACAACTACCTCACCGAGTACGCGTCCCGCAACGTCACCCTCGATCTCACGTCCTACAAGGACGGTGGCAAGCTCGACGTGACGAAGTTCCCCGAGAGCCTCTGGAAATACGGCGTGGTCGACGGCAAGCTGGCCGGCGTCGCGTTCGGTGAGAACACCCAGGGCCTGGTCTTCAACAAGACGCTGCTCGACAAGAACAAGCTGCCCGCGCCGACGACCGGGATGAGCTGGGCCGACTTCATCACCTGGGCGGAAAACGTGTCGAAGACCGCCAAGGTCCCCGGCACCCAGGACCCGAGCGCCGACTACAAGGCCTTCTGGGTCTGGCTGCGCCAGCAGGGCAAAGACCTCTACAAGGACAAGGCGCTCGGATTCACTGAGCAGGACGTGACCGGCTGGTTCGAGCTGTGGAAGGGCGCCCGCGACCGCGGTGCCACCCCGACCGCCGACGTCATCCACGAGGGCAACGTCACCGACATCAGCAAGCAGCTCGTCGTGACGGGCAAGGCCGGCACGAGCTGGGTGTGGGCCAACCAGATGCCCGAGCTGAAGAAGAACACCAAGGACGAGCTCGGCGTCATCGCCTACCCGGGTGACACGAGCGCGCAGTGGGCCCGCGCGTCCATGTATTTCTCGGTGTTCCGCGGCAGCGACAAGAAAGACATCGCCGTCGACGTCATCAACTTCCTCGCCAACGACCCCGAGGCCGGCAAGGTGCTCGGCACCGACCGCGGCCTGCCGTCCAACATGGACATCCGCAAGGCGGTCTCGGAAAGCGTGACGGACGCCAACATGAAGCAGTCCATCGCCGTCGAAAACGAGCTGGGCGCCAAGTTCGGCCCGTCGCCGCAGGTTCCGCTCAAGGGGCACAGCAAGGTGCGGTCCGAGCTGATCAAGGCGGCCGAAGAGGTGCAGTACGGCCGCCAGACGCCGGCTGATGCCGCGAAGGCGTTCTACGCGGCCTGCAAGACCGCCATCGGTCAGGCCTGACGTTGGCCGTAAGCATCGCGCCACCGGCGGAAGTTCCCGCCGCACCCGGTCCCGCCAGTCGGCGGGGCCGGGGTGGCCCGCGCCGCCGCGAGAACATCGCCGGCTACGTCTTCCTGTCACCGTGGCTGCTCGGGTTGCTGGGCATCACCGCCATCCCGATGCTTTTGTCGCTCTACCTGAGCTTCACCAACTACGACGCGCTCACCGACTTCTCCGCCGTGGAGTGGGTCGGCTTCGACAACTACCGCAAGATGTTCACCGCCGACCCGTCCTACTGGCACGCGGTCCGGGTGACGGTGGAGTTCGCGCTGATCGCCGTGCCGCTCAAGCTGGCCACCGCGCTCGGCGTCGCACTGCTGCTCAACAAGGCGTTCAAGGGCGTCGGCCTGTTCCGGGGGCTGTTCTACCTGCCCTCGCTGCTCGGCGGCAGCGTCGCGCTGGCCATCGTCTGGGTCAACATGTTCAACCGCGAAGGCGCGTTCAACTCGCTGCTGAGCGTCTTCGGCATCCACGGCAAGCCGTGGGTCAACGACCCTGACTGGGCGCTGGAAACCCTGATGGTGCTGGCGATCTGGCAGTTCGGCGCGCCGATGGTGATCTTCCTGGCCGGGCTCAAGCAGATCCCGGTGGAGCTCTACGAGGCCGCGTCCGTCGACGGCGCCAACGCCTGGCGCCAGTTCCGCGCGGTCACGCTGCCGATGCTCTCGCCGGTCATCTTCTTCAACCTGGTGCTGGAGACGATCAACGGATTCCAGGGCTTCACGTCGGCGTTCGTGCTCAGCAACGGCACCGGCGGGCCGGTCGACTCGACGCTGATGTACTCGCTCAACCTCTACATCAAGGGCTTTACCGAACTTCAGATGGGGTACGCGTCCGCGATGGCATGGGTGTTCCTGGTGGCGATCGCGCTGATCACCGTCGTGCTGTTCAGCACCGGCCGGTTCTGGGTCCACTACGCCGACGGGGAGGAGCGCTGATGCGCGGCCGTACCCTGGTGCGACTGTTGATCTTGATCGTGATCCTGGCGATCGTGCTCTATCCGCTGCTGTGGATGCTGGGCACGTCGGTCAAGTCACGCGAGGAGATCGCCACCAACATCGGCCTGTGGCCCGACGTGTTCACGCCGGGCAACTTCCGCGACGGCTGGCAGAACTTCGACGTCAGCTTCGGCCGGTTCTTCGTCAACAGCGCGATGGTGGCGGTGTTGACCGTGGTCGGCAACGCGGTGTCCTGCCTGCTGGCCGCGTACGCGTTCGCCCGCCTGCGGTTCCGGATGCGGAAGATCTGGTTCGCCATCATGATCGGCACGCTGCTGCTGCCCGGCCACGTGCTGATCATCCCGCAGTATGTGCTGTTCAAGCAGCTCGGCTGGGTCGGCGAACCGTGGCCCTACCTGCCGCTGCTGGTGCCGCAGTTCCTGGCCACGGAAGCGTTCTTCGTCTTCCTGATGGTCCAGTTCATGCGCGGCATCCCGGTCGAGCTCGACGAGGCGGCGAAGATCGACGGCGCGTCGCCCTACACCGTCTTCCGTCATGTGATCGTGCCCCTGAGCCGCCCTGCTCTGGTGACCACCGCGATCTTCTCGTTCATCTGGGCCTGGAACGACTTCTTCCGCCAACTCGTGTTCCTGTCAGATTTGCAGGACTACACCGTCCCGGTGGCGCTGACCCTGTTCATCGACTCGACCAGCGAGAGCGCGGTCGGCCCGATGTTCGCGATGTCGCTGCTGTCCCTGGTGCCGGTCTTCCTGTTCTTCGTCGCGTTCCAGCGACTCTTGGTGGAGGGCATCAACACGAGCGGAATCAAGGGATGAAAACCGATTGGCGCGACACCGTACGCGTCGCGAGCGACGTCGCCGTCCTCGGCCTGCTGATGGTGGCGGCGTCGCTGCCGGTCGTGACGACCGGCGCGGCGTTCGCCACCGCCAGCGCGGCGGTGCACCACTTCCTGACCCACGACCGCTGGCCACCGTGGCGCACCAATTGGCAGGTCTTCCGGCGCACGCTGCTGCCCGGCGCGCTGGCGACCGCGGCGGTCGCGGCGGCGGCGGCGCTGGTCGTCATCGACGTGGCCGGCGTATCCGGCGGCCGGGTGCCGGGCGGCGCCCTGCTACTCGCGGCGACGGTGCTGATCGCGACGGCGGCGGCCGGCTACGCCGCGCTGACCGTGGTCGCGCTCGGCGCCCGACCCGACGGGGGGTGGCGGTCGGCGGTGTGGGTGGCGGCAGCGGCCCGCCCGGCGACCGTCGCAGCGGCCGCCGGCGTGGTCGCGCTGGCCGCGCTCCTGGCGGTGCTGGTCCACCCGATCCTGGCGGCCTGCCTGGTCGGCTACGCCCTCTACGCGCTGCACGCCGTCGTGCGCCGGTTGGCCGCGCCGCCCGACCCGGCCACGCTGGTTCGGTGACATCGCCCTGGTGCGGCCCTCGCACGACGGGCCGTCGCCGCGTGCGAGCCGGCCGTGCCGAGCGGCGGTAACGTCGGCGGGGTGCACGGTTTCGCGCGCCGGGAGTTCACCCTGATGCTGCTCCGCCGGATGGCCGACTACCAGCCGGATCTGGTGGTCGAGGCCTACACCCGGCTGGGCGCCCGCAAGGCCGACTACCTGGCCGCGTTCAACCGCTGGCAGACCATGCTGCGCTCGCGCCGCGCACCGCAGGGCCTCGACCTCCTGCACGCGGTGCTCGGCCCGGAAGACCACCTGCACCCACTGCGCCTCGGCGACGTCACCGCGACCGTCTGCCACTGGCGCCTGCCACTCTGGCCGGACCTGCGCTGGCAGGCCATCATCGGCGCGGCCAACGTGGTGATCGACGGAACCTTGGTCCGCACGCCGGACACGCCCGCGCCGGTGCTGCCGGAGCCACCCGACCTCACACCATGGTCCTGCGTGGTCGCCGACACCCTGGCCCGCTGGCCCGACGCCCACCAGGTCAACCCCGACGTCGCCAGCCGCTGGCTGGTCGAGACCGCCGGCCACCGCCTCTGGTTCACCCACGGCCTGCTCCAACTCGTCGAGTAGACCGCGACCATCGGTCATCGTGCGCCGAGCCGGCGTCACCCGCCCGACGCGGCCGCGCGTCGGCCAGGGCGGCGTGTCCTCGTCGAAACTGTCTTTGCAGTCGTTGTCCGGCGGACCGCGAAGGCGCGCTTTTGCCGCGATAGCGCATATCTGGTTGAAGCGTCGGCGCATTTCTCGCTGGCGCGAGAGTGCATCTTTCCTCGGTGCCCACGCCGCTAGCTGTGATGTTCTTGTCGCCGGTGTGTCGGGTTGGTCGGCGACGTCCGTCGCTTTGGCCTTCGGTGTATTTCCCACTGGCCGCGAGGGCGCATTTCCCGTCGAAGTTGTCGGTGGCCGCGCGGCTGGTTGTAACGTTCCGCTTGTCGGCGCCGTGCCACGGGCGTGGTCCTGACGTGCGGCGACTGGTTGGCCCGAAGACGTTGTCGGCGAGGCAGGCGGAATGGGCGCTCGTTGTTCTGGACGGTTTCCGCCGGCAGTTGGAATGCGGGGATCGCGGTCAGCGCCACGCGTGCGGCGAAGACGCTCGGAATGGCGTTGGGTCAGCCCCCAGGCGCGATGGCGCTGATGCTCGCGACGGAACTGCTCACCCGCGGGCGAATAGCTGCGGGCAGCGGTGCGGTCGCGCATGACGGCTAGCTCTTTCGTGGTAAAGAACTGGAGCTGCCGCATGCGTCAATTGTCTCCCATCTCTGACCAGAAATCTGCCCCGAAAAGGCTTTCGATTATGGCCAATGGCCTGGGACACGACGGACCGTGTCCCGGTGCGCAGGGCCTATTTGAGGTGTGTGCGCCCGTCACGCGGTGAGACCATCGGCTGGTGGAGCTGTGGGAGCGGGCGGCGCCGCTGAGGGTGCTCGACGAGCTGCTGCGATCCTGCGCGACCGGCGGCCGGGTGGCGCTCGTCGCGGGCGAGGCCGGCGTCGGCAAGTCCGTGCTGATGGGCGAGTTCGCCCGCCGCGCCGACCGGCGTGCGCGGTTCCACTGGGGATGGTGCGACCCGCTGGTCACCCCGCGCGCGCTCGGCCCCGTGCACGACATCGCCCGGCACAGCAGCGGCGCACTCGCCGAGCGGCTCGCGGCCGGCGCCGCGCCCGAGGAGATCCTCGCGGCGCTGCTGGACCAGCTCGACCACCCGGCGGCCCGGCCGGTGCTGGTCGTCGAAGACATCCACTGGGCCGACGAGGCCACCCTCGACCTGCTGGTGCTGCTCGGCCGCCGGATCGGCCGGCAACACGCCCTGCTGGTGGTCACCTACCGCGACGACGAGGTGGGCGCCGGCCATCCCCTGCACCGGGCGCTCGCCGCGCTGCGCGGCACCCGGATCCCGCTCGCACCGCTGTCGCCCGAGCGCGTCGCCGCCGAGGCCGCGCGGACCGGGCGCGACGCGGCCACCGTGCTCGCTCTGACCGGCGGCAACCCACTGCTGCTGACGGAGTTGCTCGGCGCGGCCGGCGACCGCGCGCCGGAGAGCGTGCGCGGCCTGATCCTGGACCGGATCCGCGCACTTCCGGCGGCGGCCCGCGAACTGGCCCGGCTCGTCGCCGTCGCGCCGGGCCGCTGCGACCAGGCGCTCCTGGCGGGCCGCGACGACCAGATCGAAGCCTGCATAGCCGGCGGCGTCCTGGTCCCGACCGACGACGGCGTCGCCTACCGACACGAACTGCTCCGCACAGCCGTCGAAGACTCCCTCACGCCAAGGCAACGGACCGCCCTGCACGCGACCGCACTCGACGCGCTGATCGGCACCGGCGGCGTCGACCCTGGCCGGCTGGTGCACCACGCGCGGGGTGCGGGCGACGCCGACTCGGTGCTGCGTTGGGGTCGGATCGCCGCCGCGGCTGCCGCCCGGCAGGGTGCCCGGCGCGAGGCGGCCGACCACTACCGGGCCGCCGCGGCCCATGCTGACCGGTTGCCGCTGGCGGAGCAGGCCGACCTGCTGGAGCGCTACTCGGCTGCGGCCTACCTGGCCGGGACCGCCGCCGACGGGCTGGTGCCGCGGCGGGCCGCCATCGCCATCCGGGAGCGGCTCGGTGAGCTGGAAGCGCTCGGCGCGAGCTGGCGCTGGCTGTCGCGGATCGCCTGGTGGGCCGGCGACTCGGCGGAATCCCGCAGCGCGGCCGACCGGGCCGTCACGGTGTTGGCGGCGCTGCCGCCAGGCCGGGAACTGGCGATGGCCTACAGCAACCTCTCCCAACTCCTGATGCTCGACTACGAGTTCGCCGAGGCGATCGAGCTGGGCGAGAAGGCCCGCGCCCTCGCCGAGGAGTTCGGTGACGGCGAGACCGCCATCCACGCCGCCATCAACGTCGGCTCCTCGCAGATGCAGCTCGAGCTGCCCGGCGGCCAGGACACGCTGGAGGCGGCGTACGCGGCTGCGGCCGCTGCCGGCCACGTCGACCATGCGACCCGGGCGTTGCTCAACATCGCCGGTGGGCTGGCCGAGCAGGCCCGGTTCACGGCGGCCGCGCCGGCCCTCGACCGGGCGGTGGGCTACGCCCGGGAGCAGGATCTCGACGGCTATCTCCAGTGTCTGCTCGGAACCCGGGCCGGCGTCAAGCTGCAAGCGGGCGACTGGGCCGGTGCCATCACCGACGCCGACGAGTCGCTGCGGCTGCCCGCGCAGGGCGGCATCGGCCGGGTGCCCGCGCTGGTCGCACTCGGTCGCATCCACGGCGCCCGCGGCGACCAAAGCCTCGCGCTGTCCTATCTGGACGAGGCCGACCGGCACGCGGGTCCGGCCCGCGAAATGCAGTGGGTGGGGCCCACCAAGAGCGCCCGGGCGGAGCATTTCCGCTGGTACGGCGACCCGGAGCGAGCGGCCGCCGAAGTGCGCCCGGCACTGGCCCGGGCGGCCGGTCAGCGCGCCGCGCCGCACAGCGGCGAGTTGGCCTTGCGGCTCTGGCAGGCCGATGGCCGCACCTCGGCGCCGGAAGGCGCCCTCGCTCCCTACCGCTGGATGGTCGACGGCGACTGGCGCCAGGCAGCCAACGACTGGCACCAGCGCGGCGGCCACTTCCTCCGCCTCGAAGCGCTGGCCCTCGGCGACCTCGACGCCGTCACCGAGGCTGTCCGCGGCCTGGACGCGCTCGGCGCCACCCACGCGGCACAGTGGCTGCGCGGCGACCTCCGAAGGCGCGGCCTGCGTGGGGTGCCGCGCGGTCCGCGCCGCACGACCGTCTCCCACCCGGCCGGGCTCACCCCGCGGCAGGCCGAGGTGCTCGGCCTGCTCGTCGACGGCCTCTCCAACGCCGACATCGCCGACCGGCTGCGGCTCGCGCCCAAGACCGTCGATCACCACGTCTCCGCCGTGCTCGCCCGGCTCGGCGTGACCAGCCGCGGGCAGGCGGCGGCCCGCGCGCGCAAGTTAGGGATTTCTCCCCATTCCCCGGAGGGTCCGGCTTCCTAGCGTGGAGCCAGAATCCAAACCCGAGGGGGAGAAGAGAAATGCCCGGAAAAGCCGTCGTCAGCCTGACCACCGGCCTCGAAGACCCGGAGAAGGTGACCGTCGCCTTCCTGGTCGCGGTCGGTGCCGCCGAGCAGGGCCGGCCGACCCTGATGTTCCTGACCAAGGAGGCCACCCGGCTCGCCGTCAACGGCGTTGCCACCGGGGTGGCCTGCGAAGGTTGCCCGCCGCTGGCCGACCTGACCCGCCGCTACGCCGCGGCCGGCGGTGCGCTGCTGGTCTGCCCGATCTGCTTCGACGCCCGGAGGCTCGACAAGGGCGACCTGGTCGGCAACGCCGAGATCGGCGGAACGGTGCCGATGTGGCAGTGGATCGGCGACGAAGGCGCGACGACCTTCAGCTACTGAACCGTCGGCACCGCCGGCGCGTACCCATGAATGCGGTCGCTTCTCTCCGCAAAGCCGAGCGACCGCAGGGCCGGGCCAAACACGAACGTCAGCAGACCCGGCGGTGTGCCGCCGCGTCACCCCCAAGGTGCGGCGGCACATCCCTTATCGGCCGGGTGTGAGCAGCCCTCGGTGAAACGCCTCGGCCACGGCGGCGGCGCGGTCGCTGACGCCGAGCTTGGCGTAGATGTTGAGCAGGTGGGTCTTGACCGTCGCCTCGCTGATGAACAGCGTCGCGGCGGCCTCGCGGTTGTTCTTGCCGTCGGCGACCAGGGTCAGCACCTGCAACTCCCGCTCGCTGAGCGGGCCGGCGCTGGGCTGGCGGACCTGGTGCATCAGCCGGCTGGCCACCGATGGCGCGAGCACCGCCTCGCCGCGGGCCGCCGACCGCACCGCCCGGAGCAACTCGTCGCGAGGTGCGTCCTTCAACAGGTAGCCGGTCGCACCCGCCTCGATGGCCGGCACCACGTAGCTGTCGGTGTCGTACGTCGTCAGCACCAGCACCTTGCTCTCGACGCCGTGCTTGGCCAACTGGCCGATGGCGGTGACCCCGTCGACGCCCGGCATCCGCAGGTCCATCAGGATCACGTCGGGGCGCAGCGCGCGGGCCAGCCGCACCGCCTCGGCGCCGTCGGCCGCCTGGCCGAGCACCTCGAAATCGGGGTCGCGGGCGAACATCCCGCTGAGGCCGTCGCGGACGATCGGGTGGTCGTCGACCACCAGCAGAGTGATCATGCCGCTGCTCCCGCCGGGATCGAGGCCGAGATCGCGGTGCCGGCGCTCGGCTCGGACTCGACCTGGAGTGTCCCGGCGACCTGCTCGATCCGCTGCCGCATGGCGAGCAGGCCGAAGCCGCCGCCGGTTTTCGACACGGGCGGCTTGGCCGGGTCGAAGCCGCGGCCGTCGTCGCGGACGTCGAGGGCCACCTCACCGTCCAGGTAGGACAATGTGACGCCGACCCGGGTGGCACCGGCGTGCGCCGCGACGTTGGCCAGCGCCTCCTGCGCGGTGCGCAGCAACGCCAACTCGGCCTCCGCCGCCATCGGCCGCTCGGTGCCGGTCGTGGTCACCTCGACCGGGATGCCGTGCCGGGCCGACCACCGCTGTGCGACGCCGGCGACCGCGTCGCCCAGCCGCGCGCCGCGCAACGGCTCGGGGCGCAGCGCGTGCACCGAGCGCCGGGCCTCCTGGAGGCTCTCCCGGGCCAGGTCGGTCGCCGCACCGAGGTGCCGCCGCCACCGGTCGGGCTCGGTGGCCGCCTGCTCGGCGGCCTGTAGCTGGGTGACGATGCCGGTGAGGCCCTGCGCCAGGGTGTCGTGGATCTCCCGGGCCATCCGCTGCCGTTCCTCGTGGATGCCGGCCTCGCGCGCCTGCCCCAGCAGCCGCTCGTGCAGGCTGGCGTTCTCGGCGAGGGTCGTCTCCAGCCGCTCGTTGGCCGCGCGCAACTCCACCATCGTCCGGGCCCGCTCCTCGCGTTCCTTGTCGCCATGCCAGTCGATCCAGGCGAACGCCGTCATCGGCGCCGCGTTGATCAGGATGATCGCGAGGTGCAGCAGCAGCCCCTCGGCCGTCGCCAGCGGGATGCCCGCGGCCTGGGCGATGCCGGCCGCCGCGGCCACCCCGATCACGCCCGGGATCCGCCACGGCCAGGGCAGCACGCCGAAGGCGAAGAAGTAGCCGATCGGCGTGAGGAACCCGAAATAGGGCTCCTCGAGCACCAGGAGCAGCAGGATCGCGTAGAGGCCGACGAAGAAGATCGACATCGGCAGCGCCCGGGTACGCGCGGCCGGCCGCAGCGTGAACAGGCACAGGATCCACAGGCCCATCAACAGGATCAGCCCGAGCAGCAGCGGGGTGTCACCGTCGAGTCCCGGGTTCAGCAGCACGGTGACGCCGGCCATGACGGCCAGCAGGCCGTACACGGCGCGGTGGGCGAATCGCACCCACCGCTCCGTGCCGGCGTCGACTGCCAGCGGCATCGCGTTCCGCATGGAAGGCAACCTACTCCCACCGAAACAATTTGACCCCGAGCAGAGCGCTGACCAGTGCGTACCCGGCCAGCAGCGCCAACCGCCAGGCCGCCGGCCAGTGGCCCTGGCTGGCGTCGGTCAACGCGGTGACCGCGGCGCCCAGTGGTGTGGCCTCGCTCACGTGCCGCAGCACCGGCGGCATCGCCTGGAGGGGTAGCCACAGCCCGGCGAAGAAGGTGAAGACGTAGAACAGGATCGAGCCGGTCGCGTTGGCCGCCTTCCCGGTCGGTGCGACCGCGGCGATCAGCACGGCGATGCCGATCACGGCGAGCGCGGCGAGAACCGCGGTGAGCGCGAAGGCACCCGGCTGCCGGGGCAGTGGCACGTCGAACGCCAGCCGGGCCACGGCGAGCAGGACCACGACCGCCACCACGGCGGTGCCGAAGCAGATCGTCAACTGGGCGGCGAGCACTCGCGCCGGGCCGACCGGGGTGGTCCGCATCCGGCGCAGCACACCCTGCTCCCGATAGCCGGCGAGCGTCGGCGGCAACGTGTTGAGGGCCAGCATGGCGATGACGAACGCGACCAGAATCGGCACGAACGTGACGAGCAGGGGTTGCCCGTCGAAGCCGTTGACCGGGTCGGTGAAGAAGTCGAGGTTGCCGAACACAGATAGCAGGGCGACCGGGAACAGCACCCCGAAGATCGGGCCGATCTTGTCGCGCAGGAAAAGCGTGAACTCGGTGGCGGTCAGTTGCCGCAAGGCCTCAGTTGACATCAGCGTTCTCCCCGGTCAGTGCGACGAAAGCGTCTTCAAGGCTGGCCCGCTCGAGGCCCAGTTGCGCGGCCGCCCGCTTGGCGAGCGCGGCCGGCGTGTCGACGGTCACCACCCGGCCCGAGTCGATCACCGCGACCCGGTCGCAGAGCCGCTCGGCCTCTTCCATGAAGTGGGTGACCAGCACGATCGTGACGCCGCGGGCGCGCACGTCGGCGATCAGCTTCCAGGTCTCCCGGCGGGCCCGCGGGTCGAGCCCGGTGGTCAACTCGTCGAGCACCGCGATGCGCGGATTGCCGACGAGCGCGAGCGCGATAGACAGGCGCTGCTTCTGGCCTCCGGAGAGCTTCCCGAATCGGGTACGCCGCACCGCGTCCAGCCCGAGCGCCGCGATCAGCGATTCGGCGTCGGCCGGCTCCGGGTAGAAGGACCGGTAAAGATCGAGCGCCTCGCCCACCTTCAGCTTCTCGGGAAGCTGCGCGTCCTGGAGTTGCACGCCGACCCGCTGGGTCAGCTCGGCCCGGTCGCGCCCGGGGTCGAGCCCGAGCACCCGGATCGACCCGCCGTCGGGCTTGCGCAGCCCTTCGACACATTCCACCGTCGTCGTCTTCCCGGCACCGTTCGGCCCGAGAATCCCGAAGATCTCGCCTTCGTCGACGGTGAACGACACATCCTCGACGGCGACCTTGGCGCCGTACTTCTTGTGCAGTTCCCGCACTTCGATAACCGCTGTCATGCCAATAAGCCTCGGCGCCGGAGCGCTCGGCGGGCACCGACCAGCTAGCGGTCCGAAGGCCGGTCGCGGTGGATTCCGGCGATCAACCGATTGGTGGATCGGGCTAGTGCAGGGAGCAGCAGGGGATCTCTTCCGGCATCTCGAACGGAGCGATCCGGCCATCGACGTGCGGCAGGGTGACCAGGGTGAGGTGGCCGGCCATCCAGAGCGGCCGGACATGGTCCCGGGTCTCGACCAGCGTGTCCGGCGTCGCGGGGGCGCCGCCCATCACCGTGACGCGCTCGATGGCGCTGAGCGACAGGATGTCCGCGACGCTCAGCGTGCCGACCAAGGCGTCCCGACCCGGGTAGGCGAAGGCCCGGCCACCCTGGCCCGAGAGGTGTTCCTCCCGGGCCAGGGCAGCCGCGGCCGCGAGGCCGTCGGGGACCGGTGGCAACTCCACCGAAACCCCCGACGGCAACGCGATGCTGAACGCCACGTGCGAGCTCGGCACGCGCAACAGGTGGGTGCAGGCGACGACGCGGTCCCGTTGGTCGCCGAGCAACTCGACGAACCAGTGCTCCGCCGCCCTTACATCCTTATCGGCGCGGTCGAATCCTACGTGGACGGTCATCGAACTAGTGGGTCTCGACCCAGATCGGGTTCGTGTAGAACCACAGGTCGGCCCACGGGTCGGCGTCGCCGACGACGTCGATCGCCGGGCCCTCGGCGTCAACCGAGACGCCCAGGTAGCCCGGGCCCTTGCGGTTGCCGTCGGTGCCCCGGACCCGCACGTAGTAGGACTGCTCGGCGCGGCCCAGCGCGTACGTGAAGGAGACCTTCTTCTGTCCGGTGCCGACCTCGAACGACTTCTCGACCCGGGTGTTCGGGGTGGTGAAGGCGTCCTTGTCGGCCGGCTTGCCGGTCACCTTGCCGCGGATCACGTCGACCCGGGCCAGCTTCGGCACGAACTCGGCCCAGTTGGGCAGCACGGCCAGGTCGATCGAGATGACCAGCTCGAGCGCGGTGCCCTTCTTGACCGAGACGGTGCCGCCGAGCGGGGTGCCGCCGTCCTTCGAACGGTCGCCGGCCTTGCGGACCCGCATGTCGAGACCCGCGAGCAGACCACCGTGGTCGACCCAGATGCGGCCCAGGCGCAGGCCGTCCATCACCGCGAGGTAGGAGTCGGTGGTGGCACCCACGTGGGTCTTGCTGTAGTAGCCGGGCCAGAAGTCGACGTTGGTCGTGTTGACCGTGCCGCCGTGCACCGGGTCGAGGTAGTAGCCGAGCTCGTTGAAGTCGCTGTTACCGCGGACCGCGGTCTCCAGGAAGATGGTGTGCGCGTCCGAGTTCGCGGTGATCCACCACGGCTTGCCCTCGGCGAGCAGGCTGTCCCAGAGGCCACCGACCGTCGCGGTGAACCAGTCGAAGCCACCCCAGGTGCGGTAGCTCTCCAGCGGGTACGGGAACGAGTTGGCCGACGGGCTGTTGCCGTAGGCGCCGCGGGCCGCGCCCGGGCCGCCCTTGGCCTTGGACAGGCCGCCAGCCTGGTGGCCGGGGGCACCCTCCATGCCGATCGCGATGCCCGGGGCCGCGTCGCGCCAGCCACGGATCTCGTGCGGCGAGTCGATGCCGTTGCGGGCCGGGTGGTTGGCCAGGAACAGCGCGTGCTCGACCTTGCCGCGCTTGACGGCGTCGGCGAGGAAGTTGAGGCCGGAGATGGCCAGCGCCTCGTTGGCGGGCGTCGAGTCGCCGGCCGCCTTGACGCTCGAGTCGAAGTTGTTCTCGAACTGCTTGAGGACCGACAGCTCGTTCTTGCCCGGGTTGACGAACACGGTGCCGTGCTCGGCGGCCGGGATGTTCCACTCAAGACCCTGGAAGACCAGGGTGTCCTTGAGCGCCTCGCGGGCGGCGAGGATCTCCGGGTTGACCTTGTCCACACCGATCTTGGCGTGCGCCTCGCTGCCGTGGTCGGTGATGACCATCCAGTCCAGACCGTGCGCCCGGCCGTGCTGCACCTGGTCGATCACCCGGTACATGCCGTCGCTGCTGTAGTGCGTGTGGATGTGGTGGTCACCGGCGAGCCATTTGAAGCTGCCGCCGCCGTTGAAGCTGGCATGGTCGTGCTCGTCGTCCTTGCCGTGCGCGGACGCCGGCTCGGCGCCCCCGCCGACACCGGCACCCAGCGCACCCGCGGCGGCTACGCCGGCACCGAGCAGGCCGGCGCGGCGCAGGAACGCCCGCCGGCTGCGGTCCTCGGGGCGGAGCTCGTCGTCCGGGGTCGACAGGTCGAGAGCGGCGGGCAGGTCGCTGCCTCCGCCGATCCCGACCTCGTCGTGGTGGTGGTGGTGCCCATGGCCGTGGCCCATGTGTCCTCCTGATGAATGGCGTGCCGTCGGCCAACATCACGGAGGGCGGCGAACAGCGGGTGTTGCCTGAGCGCTCCTTACGTGAACGTTCGAATAGGGTCTGCTGCTAAGGCAACGCGTTGAGGAACGGCTCGTGGCTGTTGCGGAACTCCCAGTTGTAGAACCGGTCCCAGTTGATCGACCAGGTCATGAGGCCTCGGAACGACGGGTTGGTGCCGCTGCGCGGCGTGTAGCCACCGCAGTTCTGGCCCTTGACCAGGCAGTTGACCGCCTGTTGCACACCGGCCGGTGCGACGTAGCCATTGCCGGCGGTGACTGACGACGGTGTGCCGAACGCGACCTGGTCTTCGCGCAGCGGTGCGAAGACGTTGGCGGTGTTGCCGGCGACCGGGAACCCGGCCAGCAGCATGTCGGTCATCGCGATGTGGAAGTCGGCGCCGCCCATCGTGTGGTACTGGTTGTCGAGGCCCATGATCGGCCCCGAGTTGTAGTCCTGCACGTGCAGCACCGTGATGTCGTCGCGCAGCGCGTTGATGACCGGCAGGTAGGAGCCGGCGCGCGGGTCCTGCCCGCCGAACGGCCCGGAACCGTAGAACTGGTAGCCGAGCTGCACGAAAAACGTCTCCGGGGCCATGGTGAGCACGAAGCGCGACCCGTACCGCTGCTTGAGGGTCCGCACTGCCGAGATGAGGTTGACGACCACCGGCGTCGTCGGGTTACGGAAGTCGGTGTCGCCCGTGTTGAGCGTCAGCGAGTGGCCCTCGAAGTCGATGTCGAGCCCGTCGAGGCCGTAGCGGTCGATGATCGCGGCGACCGAGCTGACGAACCGGTCGCGGGCGGCGGTCGTGGTGAGCTGCACCTGCCCGTTCTGGCCACCGATCGAGATGAGCACCTTCTTGCCGGCGGCCTGCTTGGCCCGGATCGCGGCGATGAAATCGGCCTCGCTCTCGACACCTGGGCACTCGGCGACCGGGCAGAGCTGGAAGCGGATGTCACCGGAGGTGACGGACGTCGGCTCGCCGAACGCGAGGTTGATGATGTCCCAGTCGGCGGGCACGTCGGCCATTCGCAGATAGCCGGAACCGTTGGCGAAGCTCGCGTGCAGATAGCCGATCAGCGCGTGCTTCGGCAGGCCACTGGTCGGCGGCGTGGTCGTGCCGGTCGTGCCGGTCACGGTCGCGCTGCGCGGACCTTCACCAACAGTGTTGTACGCCGCCACGGCGTAGGTGTGCGTGGTGTTGGCGCCGAGCCCGCTCACGGTGGCGCTGGTGCCGGTCACGGTCGCCCGCAGCGTGCTGCCCTCGTAGACCCGGTAGCCGGTGACGGTGCCCGACGCGGCGCCCCAGGCGAGCGAGATCGACGAGCTGGTGGTGCCGGTGACCCGCAGCGCGGTGGGCGCACCCGGCACCGTCGGGTTTGGTGGGTTGCTCGTCGGCGGGTTGGTCGTCGGTGGCGTGGTCGGGCCGCCGCCGCCGCAGGAGGCTCCGTTGAGCGTGCAGTTGGCCGGCGTCGCGGCACCCGACCCGTTGAATCCGAAGGAGACCGACGCGCCCGGCGCGACCGTGCCGTTCCAGGACTTGTTGCGGAACGTGAACCGCTGACCCGACCGGGTCATATCAGCGTCCCAGAAGGTGGTGATGGTGGCGCCGGCCGGCAGGTCGAAGGCGACCGCCCAGGAGGTCAGCGCCGTCGTGCCGCCATTGTTGACGGTGTATTTGCCTTCCCAGCCCGAGCCCCAGTCGGAGACCTTGGTGAAGGTGGCGGTCGGGCCGGCGGCCGCGGCGCTGCCGGCGACCGCGACCGCGCCGACGGCGGCCACCACAACGGCGACCAACCCCATGAGAACCGATCGGGTACGACGCATTCCGGGCCTCCACATATCGATGGATGCCCAATTATTAAGACTGTTAACTGTTCCTGTCCAGACCCCTTCGACAGCGAAACCGCCTTGCCATGATCACCGGCAGCGGGTAGACCCGAGCGGTGAAGCAACCGCGCGTGAGGGCATCGTCCTATGTGACCCGTTCCGGCCCCGGCGGGACCGAGTTGCTGGTCTTCCACTATCCGACCAAGCCGCGCGAGGGTCACCACGTGCCGGGCGGCGGGGTCGACCCCGGCGAGCGCCCCGACCACGCCGCCGTCCGGGAAACCGTCGAGGAGACCGGGATCGCCGGCACGCTGACGCACGGTGGCCTGCTCGGCGCCGATCTCGGCCGCTACACCAACGGCAACCCGTTCATCGGCCTCTACTTCCACCTACTCAGCGACGAGCCGCGGGATGCCTGGACGCACACGATGATCGGCGACCCGGCCGCCTGGGACACCGGCCTGCCGGTCGCCTGCCGGTTCGTGCCGCTGGCTTCGGCTGGCCCGTTGCTGCGCACGAGCTGGCTCGACCAGTCGCGCTACCTCGACCACCTGGCGGCCGATCCGCTCCCCCGCTGACGGTCCGCGACAATTTCCCGGTGCAGGTCGAAGAGCGCCGGGTCATCGGGGGTACGCGGCCGCGGCCGCACGATCCGGTATTCCCGAACGATCCGAGCCGGCTGGTCGGCCAGCACGATCACCCGGTCGGCGAGGAAGGCCGCCTCCAGCACATTGCGGGTGACCAGCAGGCCGGTCCGTGGCTCGCGCAGCCACAGGTCCTGGAGCAGCAGCCGCAGCCGGCGCGCGGTCACCTCGTCGAGCGCGCCGAACGGCTCGTCGAGCAACACGATCTCGGGCCGCACGACGAACGCCCGGGCCACCGCGACCCGCTGGCGCTGGCCACCGGTGAGCGCCGGCGGGTAGGCGCCCTTGACGGCGGTCAACCCGACGTCGTCGAGCACCTGCCGCACGTCGTCGGGCGTCGCGCCGGCGACGCCCGCGGCCAGGTCGACGTTGCGCTCGACCGGGATCCAGTCGAGCAGCCGGGGCTGCTGGAAGACCACGCCGAAGCGGGGTTGCCCGGTGCCGGCGGTCACCGTGCCGCGGTCGGGCTGTTCGAGGCCGGCGACCAGGTGCAGCAGGGTGCTCTTGCCGGTGCCGGACGCGCCGACCACGGCCACCAGCTCGCCCGGCTCGACCCGCAGCGAGAAGTCGTGCAGCACGTGGCGGGTGGTGCCGGTGTCGCGGTCGAGGTAGGCCTTGTCGACACCGTCGAGGCCGATCGCCGCGCCCATATTTCCCATCTTGCCGATAGGAGAAAAGGGAGTCAAGGCCTCAGGTCAGGCGGGTGACCAGCTCCGCCAGCGACGCGACGGACTCGCCCGGCCACGCCGGGTCGGTGTCCTGGAACTCGGTCGTGCGGATCACCGCCATACCGACGGCCGCCGCGCCGGCCAGCTCGCGGTCGGCACCGTCACCGACGAACCAGCACCCCTCCGGGCGCACGCCGATGCGGTCGGCGGCGGCCCGGTAGATCGGTGGGTCCGGCTTGGCCGCACCGGCCTGCGGCGAGAACACCGCGGCGTCGAACCGCCGGGCCAGGGCGGTCGCCGGCCACAGCTCGGCGGTCTCGGCGGTGGTGTTGCTGATTAGCGCGAGCCGGTAGCCGCCGGCCCGCAACGTGTCGAGCGCGTCCAGGGTGGCTGGCGTGACGTCGGCGAGCAGCCGCGCGCCCAGGTCGAACCGGAGCCGCAAGGCACGCGCCACCGCGGCGTCCGAGGGCCGCGCGCCGAGGCGGCCGGAGAGGATCCGCACGGTTTCCGCCGCGCCCCAGCGGACCAGCCGGTCGGGCCAGCTCTCGTGGTGGGCGCGGACGAAGGCGGCCGGGTCGACGCCGACGACCGCCGCCATCTCCTCGAGCACCCGGTCGCGAGCGGCGTCAGCGCCGGGAACGAGGGTGTTGAACAGGTCGAAGACGACGGCGGTTCGCGGCACAGCGGCACCGTACCGGCTGGGGTCGCGCTCTCGTACCAGACCAAATCGGATTATATGTCCTTATTCACGTTTTGCCGTGGCGGCTACGGGTAGGGCAACAAGGATGGCCGGACAACGGAGGGAGCCATCATGAAGCCTGGTGGGGGTGCCGCGCTGGCGGTCGGCGTCGGATACGTGCTCGGCCGGCAACACAAACTTCGCACGGCGCTGATGGTCGGCGCCGCGGCCGCGGGCGGCCGGATGGCGGCCCGCAACGCCGGCGGCGGTGGCGGCAATGGCAAGGGGCAGGACAACCAGGGCAACCACCACGGTTCGGGCCTGGTGAGCAAGCTCGGCGGTGCCGGAAAGACGGCCGCCGTTTCCGCCTTCGTGCGCTCCGCCGACCGGATCGGTGAGCGACTCACCGAGCGGGCGATGGCGATGCGCCAGGGCGACTCCGACTCCGACTCCGACTCCGGAGAGGAAGACAAGTGAGTAACGGTAGTAACGGATCCGGCGGCCCGGTCACCGGGAAACTGCTGGAAGGACTGCAAAGCATTGCCGGAGCGGTGGCCGACAAGGCCATGGCGTCGGTCAACGACAAGGTAGGAGACCTGACCGACCGCCTCACCGAGTTTGCGGGCGGCGGCGACGGCGCCGGCAAGACGGCGATCGCGAAGGGCATGGAGGGCCTCCAGCAGGGCGACTCGCCCGTGAAGGCGCTCGCCGGAGCGGGCGTGGCCGGCGGCAAGGAGGGGGTCAAGCAGGCGTTCGGCGGTGGCAACAAGAAGAGCGGCGGTAAAAACTCGCTCAAGGTCACCAACATCGTCGAGTCGATCGAGGTAGGTGTGCCGGTTTCGGTCGCCTACAACCAGTGGACCGAGTTCAAGAGCTTCCCCAGCTTCATGAAGAAGGTCGAAGACATCGACCAGGAGTCTTCCGAGAAGATGAAGTGGAAGGCCCAGGTCTTCTGGTCGCACCGCACGTGGGAGTCGACGATCACCGAGCAGGTGCCCGACGAGCGGATCGTCTGGACCTCGAAGGGCGAGAAGGGCTCGGTCGACGGCACCGTCACCTTCCACGAGGTCACCCAGGACCTCACCCGCATCCTGGTGGTGCTGGAGTATCACCCGCAGGGCTTCATGGAGCAGACCGGCAACCTGTGGCGCGCACCCGGGCGCCGGGCCCGGCTGGAGCTCAAGCACTTCGTGCGGCACGTGATGCGCGAGACCATCCTCAACCCCGACGACGTCAAGGGCTGGCGCGGCGAGATCCGCGACGGCGAGGTCGTCCAGGAGGACGAGCGCGGGGACGAGGGCGCGGAGCAGCCCGAGGACAAGGCTGCGGCTGACAAGGGCGACGAGCAGGCCAAGGACCAGTCCGACGAGGGCAAGCCCGAAGAGAAGAAGGACGAGTCCGAGACGAAGAAGGATGAGGAGAAGGTCGGCGCTGACGCGTAGTCGGCACCGACCCGCCTCCTCTTCTACCAGGTCCGGGGCTTACGCCTCGGCAGGCCCGTGTGGCGGGGCGGGCTCTCGACGTTGTCGCGCTTCTCTTCGCGGTCGGCGGCGACGGTCGACTGTGCCGAGATGTCCGGCTGGTCGCCGCCTTCCGTCTCGGCCTCCGCGGCGTGGTCGGTCACCTGCTTACCGGCTCCCGTGGCCCGCGCGGGGACATCATTCACACCGGCGTCGGTGGCACCACCCATGGTGTCGCCGACGTCGGTGTTCGCCGCACCGGCCTTGGGCGCGGCATCGCCGACCGCCCGGCCTGCTCCGTCGACGACCTCGCCCGTCGCCGGGCCAGAGCTGTCGACCACCTCGCCCGTCGCTCGGCCCGCACCGTCGACGACTTCGCCGGTCGCCGGGCCCGCGCTGTCGACCACCTCGCCGGTCGCCTGGCCGGCACCGTTTACCGCAGCCCCGGTCGCCTGGCCGGCACCGTTGACCGCCTGGCCGGCACCGTTCACCGCAGCCCCGGTCGCCTGGCCGGCACCGTTGACCGCCTGGCCAGCGCCGTTCACCGCAGCCCCCGTCGCCTGACCTGCACCGTTGACCACCTCACCGGTCGCCTGGCCAGCGCCGTTGACCACCTCGCCCGCCGCCCCGCCCACGTCGCGGGTGGCCTGGCCGGCTCCACCGCCGACGTCGCGCACCGCTCCGCCCGCGCCGCTGCCGACGTCGCGCACGGCTTCACCGGCGCCGCCGCCGACGTCGCGGACCGCGTGGCCGGTGCCGCCGCCGATCTCGCGCACCGCCTGGCCGGCGCCGCGGCCGGTGTCGGTCACGGCCGACTCGATGCCCCGGCCGGCCGCACCGATCGCCTTTCCGGCGTTCTCCACCAGCGGCGCGATGATCTCCGGGTGCTCGTCGATCGTGCCGAGCACGCTGTCGATGATGTGCGCGACGTTTTCCAGCCTGACCTTGAGCTGGGCCTGCGCGTCGACACCCGCGATGCCCAGATGGACCTGATCGATCGCCGCGTCGACGCCGACGTTGAGCCGCAACAGGCTCAGCACCTCGGCGTTGAGGGAGACCCGGGCCCGCAGGTTGGCGACATCCAACTCGATCTTGTCGACCTGAAGCTTGGGGATGTCGAGGAACACGTCGTCCTGGCGGGCGATGGGCGTATCCCGGTGCCCGTTGTGCTGGCCATCGTGGTGGTGGCCGTTGGGCGGCGGATTCGGCGGACGTACCCCATTTTCTGCCATGTTTTCGAGCATTTCAGGGATCGACCCCCGGGCACGCGCGCTTCGGCCAGCTAGGGACCGGTGATGTGGACGGGGCGATCGAAGAACGATTCGAGCACGACAATCGTCTCGGTGCTGCCCACACCGTGCAGCCGGCGCAACACGTCTTGCAGCTCGGCGGTGCCGGCAGCGCGGATCTTGAGTAGCAGCGACGCGGTGCCGGCGACCACGTGCGCCTCTTCGACCTCGGGGATCGCCGCCAGTCGCTCGCGGGTGGCGTCGTCGCCGACCCAATGCTCGCTGCGGATCAGCACGAACGCGAGCACCGGCGCACCCACTGCCGCCGGGTCGACCTCGATCGTGGTCCGCCGGATGACGCCACGGTCGCGCAGCTTGCGTACCCGATCATGGGCCGCCGCCGTTGACAACCCGGCAGCAGCGGCCAGGGCCGTGTAGGGCTGGGTCGCGTCGCGTTGCAGCTCGGCGATCAGAATCGCATCCGCGTGGTCCATCCCGAGACCGACTCCCATCCGCCGTTCACATCCAACACCGAACAGGATACAGTCTTTCCATGCTAACGCCATATGACGTTCGACGTGAGGTCGATCGGGTGCCCGCCCGGTTCGTCTCGGTCGACGAGCGGTTCGGCCGCACTGACGGCGACGCCCACCTGGAGCGGCTGTTCGGCAACGGGCGCTGGACCGAGGGCCCGGCCTACTTCCCGGCCGGGCGCTACCTGGTCTTCAGCGACATCCCCAACGACCGCCTGCTGCGGTGGGACGAGGCGACCGGTGCGGTCGGCGCGTTGCGGCAGCCGGCGGGCTTCACCAACGGGCACACCGTCGACCGCGCCGGCCGGCTGGTGAGCTGCGAGCAGGGCAACCGGCGGGTGACCCGCACCGAGCACGACGGCAGCATCACCGTGCTGGCCGACCGCTACCGCGGCAAGCAGTTCAACAGCCCCAACGACGTGGTCGAGCGGGCCGACGGCTCGGTGTGGTTCACCGACCCGAGCTATGGCATCACCACCGACTACGAGGGCCACGCGGCCGAGCCGGAGCTCGACGGCTGCCACGTCTACCGGATCGACCCGCACTCCGGCGAGGTGCGGATGGTCTCCGACGAGTTCGAGCGCCCCAACGGGCTGGCGTTCAGCGCCGACGAGGAGACGCTCTACATCGCTGACACGCGGCGCAAGCACATCCGCCGGTTCAACGTCGCCGAGAGCGACAACCTGACCGGCGGCGAGGTGATCGCGACCTGCGACGCGGGCTCGTTCGACGGGCTGCGGCTCGACGCCATGGGCCGGATCTGGGCCGCCGCCCACGACGGGCTGCACTGCTTCGCGCCCGACGGCACGCTGCTCGGCAAGCTGCTGGTGCCCGAGATCGTGAGCAACCTGACCTTCGGCGGGCCGCAGCTCAACCACCTGTTCATCACGGCGACCACCTCGGTCTACACGCTGCGGGTCAACTTCAGCGGCGTGCGCTACCCGAGATAGGTGCGGGCGAACGGCGCCAGCAGCAGATAGGCGGCACCCAGGCCGAACAGCCCCATCGCCGGTGCGACCAGCCAGCGCTCGACCGCGCCGCCCGCCCGGAAGCGCATCCACCGCGGTGTGCCGACGGTGCGCCAGGTGCAGCCGCGGATCCGGGCCGGCCAGAACAGCGGGCTGCCCCAGTGGGTGAGCGAGTCGCCGAGCGAGTGGGCCAGCGTGCCCCAGCCGGCGGCCAGGCCGACCCACCACCAGCTCGCGCCCGGCTCGGCGACCTCGCGCACGGCGAGCGCCACGACGGCGGCGGCGACCAGCGAGCCCAGCGCCGCGGCGTATTTGCGGGCCCGCTTGCCGCGCACCTGGCCGGGGATCAGCGCGTCGATGATCTCGGCGCGGGTGTTGGGGCGCAGGGCGGTGTGCGTCGCCAGCCAGACCGCGAAGCCCACGATGACGACGCTGGTCGTGACGCCCCAGACCCGCCCGGCCAGGGCCGCGATGGCGAACACCGCGAGCGCGAACGGCACGGTGTGGGTGATCAGCCGGTGGCCGCCCTGCCCGGGCCGGCGGTCACAGTGGTCACAGGTGGCCTTGCCGAACGCGCCGGCCGCGTCGGAGACGCTCCGCGAGATCAGCCGGGTGACCGGCCCGAGGGTGCGGGAAACGGTCGAGCCGGGGTGGTCGATGTCGGGCAGCAACGCGAAGCCGGACGAGACGACGGCGCCGGCGACCACCGCCACCGGCCCGACCGGGTGCCCGGCCGCGACCAGCCCCGCGCATCCGCCCAACCAACCAACCGCTCCGGAGAGCGCGTGCGACTTGCCCATCATGGACCCAAGTATCGGTGGGCGGCGCACATCGCTCGCCGCACGACACACGTGAGGAATCCTCCGACTCGTTGACATGGAACGTTGCCCTGCTTAGCGTCCGTGGCCGTGCCCACCGTGATCACGACCCGAGCGGCAGTGCTCGAGGAGAGCGGGCGACCGGCGCCCTATGGCGACAGCCGCCCGCTGACCGTGGATTCGGTTGAGCTGCGCCCGCCCGGCGCGGGCGAGGTTCTGGTCCGGGTCGCCGCCGCTGGGCTGTGCCACTCGGACCTGTCGGTCATCGACGGCTCCCGGCCGCGGCCGCTGCCGATGGTGCTGGGCCACGAGGCGGCCGGTGTGGTGGTCGAGGTCGGGCCGGGCGTACGCGGCCTGCGCGTCGACGACCACGTGGTCTGCGCGTTCGTCCCGGCCTGCGGCGGTTGCGCACCCTGCCAGTCCGGCCGGCCGGCGCTGTGCGAACCCGGCGCGGCCGCGAACACCGTTGGTTCGCTGCTCAGCGGTCACCGGCCGTTCCGGCGGGGCGGCCTCGAACTGCACCAGCATCTCGGCGTCTCGGCGTTCAGCGAGTACACGGTCGTGGCGGCGGAGTCACTGGTGCCGGTGGACCGGTCGGTGCCGCTCGACCGCGCGGCGCTCTTCGGTTGCGCCCTGTTGACCGGCGTGGGTGCGGTGGTCAACACCGCCCGGCCCAGGCCGGGGACCGCCGCGGTGGTGTTCGGCCTCGGCGGCGTCGGTCTGGCCGCCGTGATGGGCGCCCGCGTCGCCGGTTGCCATCCGATCGTCGCCGTCGACCCGGTCGGTTTGAAGCATCCGCTGGCTCGGCAGGCCGGTGCGACGCAAACGCTCGACGGCGGTCCCGACACCGTGGCCGCGGTGCGCGACCTGACCGGCGGCGGCGCCGACGTCGCGATCGAGGCGGTCGGCAGCGCGGCCGTGCTCGCCGCGGCCTACGCCGCCACCCGGCGGGGCGGCACGACCGTCACGGTCGGCCTCCCGGATCCGCGTCAGCTGCTGTCGATCCCGGCCGTGTCGCTGGTCGCCGAGGAACGTACGCTGCGCGGCTCCTATTTGGGCGGTGCGGTGCCCCGCCGGGATATCCCGCGCTATATCGCGCTTTATCAGGCCGGATCGCTGCCGGCGGACCTGCTCCTCGGCGGCCGGCTGCGGCTCGACGAGATCAACGAGGGCTTCGACGCGCTGGCCGCCGCGACGACCGCCCGCCAAGTGGTCATCCTGTGATCGGCTGCCAGTCGTCGGGTTCCCACCGCGACGGGTCGCGGGTCATCCCCAGCAGGTAGGTCACCGAGCAGGTCAACGCCGCCGCGAGGTCGGGCAGCTTGCCCAGGTCGAGCCGGCGGCCGTTTTCCATCGCGCTCACCGTGCGGTTGGTGAGCAGCACCCCGCGCCGGGTCAGCAGGTCGGCGAGGTCGGCCTGGGTCAGGTCGAGCTGTCGCCGGCGCTCGCGGATCCGGCGGGCGCAGATCCACTGACGCTCGGCGGTGCGGTCGCTCGACAAGTCGTCCGGCGCGCTCACGGCAATCGCCGCCTTCCACAACGGGACGACCCAGTGTTCGCCCGATCTCGGAGTGCCGCAACCAGTCCCCGCACTGGTCATCCATGCGGGTGAACGGCCGTCTGGGCGACACGGGACAACGGTCTTGAGCGATGCGCCACAGCGGGCTTATGCTGGCCAAAACGGTCGACATGATCGCTTTTGACCTGTTCAACCGCCACTGCCACGCGCTGCCCCGTGGGATCCGCCGTCCCGTTCAGGCCCAGCAAAGAAGCCGAGGTGCAGCAGCGCTCATGAACATCGATGCGGCGCGGACCATAGCCGACACCGTCCTGTGCGCCGGACCGGTGCTCCGCCCCTACCGCGCAGCGGGTCACCGCGACCCGAGCCGATGGCAGTTCGGCGTGCTGATGCCGGCCGACATCGCCGCCGCCAACGAGTCGCTCTCCGCGACCGCGCAGACCGAATGCCTGGTGGAGGCCCGTGACGGCTTCCGGCTCTGCGTGCTGCTGCGCTTCCTTCAGGTGCAGCGCCGGGTGGTCTACCGCTGGCTGCCGGAGCGCGGCCGGTTCAAGCCGGTCGGCTCGCTAGACGTCGACGGCGGTCCGCTGGCCTCCTGCGACGAGGCGGTCGAGCACGAGATCCTCTTCGAGGTCGACGACGCGACGCTGCGCGGCAGCCCCGCGCGGCACACGGTGCGGGTGCCGGGCGGCTTCGACCGCACCGAACTGCACGACGCCCGCGGCACGCTGGTCGGTCAGGTGGTCCGCCACCGGCGGCCGCTGTGCGCGATGGTCAACGTCAGCGCCCAGCCGGTGCTGGCCGCCCGCCCGGCGCGGCGGCTGCGCGTCTGGGTGGAGAACCGCACCCGGGCCGGCGCCGACGGCGACGAGGTCGCGCTGACCACCGCGCTGGTCGCCAGCCACCTGATCCTGTCGATCGACGGCGGCTCGTTCGTGTCGATGGTCGACCCGCCCGGCTGGGCCGCCGAGGCCGTGGAGAGCTGCGCCAACGTCGGCCTGTGGCCGGTGCTCGCCGGCCCGCCCGGCCGGCAGGACACGTTGCTGGCCACACCGCGGATCCTCCGCGACCACCCCGGTGACCTCCTCGACACCACCGTCGACGAGCTGCTCCAACTGCGTAACCTCGCCGGCTGACGGTGCCTCGGGCGCTGCGTCGCTATGGCGACCTGCTGCGCACGCCCGGGGTCCTGCGGGTCGCCGTGCCGTCGCTGGTCGGCCGCCTGCCGTTCGGCATGCTCACGCTGCTGTTCGTGCTGGTCGTCGCGGCCGGCACCGGGTCATACGGCGCCGCCGGGCTGGCGACGGCGGCCAACTCGGCGCTGACCGCGGCGTTCGGTCCGGTGCTCGGCCGGCTGGCCGACCGGGGTCGCGCGGTCGGCGTGCTGGTCTGGTGCGGGCTGGCCCAGGCCGCGCTGCTGGTCGCCCTCGTGGTGGCACTGCGGTCCGGCGCGCCGTCGTGGGCGGCCGTGGTGCTCGCTGGCCTCGCCGGCGCGGTCAACCCGCCGATCGACCCGGTCACCCGGGCGGTGCTGCCGCGGATCGCACCGGCGCACGTCCACACGGCCTACGCCTTGGACGCGATCGCGGTCGAGTTGACCTATGTGGTCGGTCCGCTGGTGGTCGGCGTGATCACCGCTGTGTTCGACGCATACGCCGCGACGGTTGTTGCCGCCGTGGTCACTTTTGTCGGTTCCGTCGGCCTCGCGACGGCGCCGGCGGTGCGCCGCGGCTGGCCCGCTCCTCCGGCCCGCCAGCGCAGGGTGAGCCCGGTCCGCTCCCCCGGGATGCTCGTCGTGCTGGCGGTCGCCGGGCTGGCCTCCGTCGCTTATGGCCTCATGGAGGTGGCGATTCCGGCCCACGCGGCGTTCGAGGGCCACGCCGACCAGGCCGGGATCCTGATCGCGGTGTGGAGCGTCGGTTCGATCGCCGGCGGCCTCTGGTACGCCGGCCGGTCGTTCCGGACCCCACCCTGGCAGCAGTACGGGATCCTGATGGTCGGCAACGTGCTCGGCTTCGGCGTGATCCTGCTACAGCAGAACCTGTGGACGCTCGGCGTGCTGCTGCTCTTCGCCGGCCTGTTCATCGCGCCCACCACCACGGTCGAGTTCACGCTGGTCGCCCAGCTGTCGCCGGACACCACCCGGACCGAGGCCTTCACCTGGGCCAACACCGCCGTCTATCTCGGCTTCGCGGCCGGCTCGGCGCTGGCCGGCACGGCGCTGTCGCCGGTGCTCGGCAAGGCCGACGGGCTGACCATCGCCGGCGCCTGCGCGGTCGGCGTGGTCGCGCTCGGCGCGGTGCTGGCCTGGACGTTCCGCGGCGCCCTGCGGGGTTGACTTGGCGCGATCCGCGCTCTTGTTCGGCGGTCCCGGCGCACAATCGGCATATGGAGCTCATCGCCGCATATCGGCGCGCCCTCAGCGGGTTCGGCGACCTGGTCGCGCAGGTCCGCCCCGACCAGTGGGCGGCGCCGACGCCCTGCGAGGCGTGGACAGTGCGGCAGTTGGTCAACCACATCGTGTACGAGGACCGCTGGACCGTACCGCTGATCAACGGCGCCAGCCTGGGCTCGGTCGGCAACCGCTTCGAGGGCGACCTGCTCGGCGACGACCCGGTGGCCGCGACCCGCGACGCGCTGGCCGAGGCGGCCGCGGCGGTGAGCGCGCCGGGCGCCCTTTCGCGCACGGTCGAGTTGTCGTTCGGGATGACACCCGCTCCGGAGTACGTGCGGCAACTGCTCGCCGACCACCTGGTGCACGGTTGGGACCTGGCCTCGGCGATCGACGCCGACCGCGACCTCGACGACGGCCTGGTCGACGAGGTGGCCGTCTGGTTCCCGGCGAACGAGGAGGGCTACCGGGCGGGCGGGGCCATCGCGGCGCGGGTCGAGGTGCCGGCGGACGCTCGTACGCAGGACCGTTTGATAGCGGCATTCGGTCGTGACCCGAGGTGGACCGGCGCGGCGTAACCTGACCGCGTGCGCGCCGTCTACTACGAGGCTTTCGGGTCGCCACCCGAGGTTCGCGAGCTGCCCGACCCGACACCGCCACCAGGTGGCGCCGTGATCAGCGTGTCGGTGACCGGCCTATGCCGCAGCGACTGGCACGGCTGGCGGGGCCACGACCCGGACATCGTCGTGCCACACGTGCCCGGCCACGAGTTCGCCGGCGTGGTCACCGCGGTCGGCACAGGTGTCGCCCGCTGGCGCCCCGGCGACCGGGTCACGGTGCCGTTCATCTGCGCCTGCGGCCACTGCCCGAGCTGCCTGGCCGGCGACCAACAGGTCTGTTCCAACCAGAGCCAGCCCGGCTTCACCCGCTGGGGCTCGTTCGCCGAACTGGTGGCGGTCGAACACGCCGACGTCAACCTGGTGCGCCTGCCCGACTCGGTCAGCGACACGGCGGCGGTCAGCCTCGGCTGCCGTTTCGGCACCGCCTTCCGCGCTGTTGTCCACCAGGGCCGGGTAGCGCCGGGCGAGTGGGTGGCGGTGCACGGCTGCGGCGGCGTCGGCCTGTCGGCGGTAATGGTGGCCGCGGCGGCCGGCGCCCGGGTCATCGCGGTCGACATCGCCCCCCGCGCTTTGGAACTGGCCGCGCTGGCCGGGGCGGCCGAGGTGCTGGACGCGTCGTCAATCCCCGGCGGCCCGGCCGAGGTGGCGGCGGCGGTCCGCGACCGCACGGACGGCGGGGCACATCTGTCGCTCGACGCCCTGGGTTCGTCGGTCACCTGCGTAACGTCAATCGAATGCCTGCGCCGCCGCGGCCGGCACATCCAGGTGGGCCTGTTGCCGGCGGTGACCGGTCGCCCAGCGCTGCCGATGGACCGGGTGATCGCCTACGAGCTGGAGCTACGCGGCAGCCACGGCCTGCCGGCACACGCGTTCCCAGAAATGCTGCGGCTGATAGAGGCAGGCAAGCTACGCCCCGACGAGCTGGTCACCGACGACCTGACCCTCGACGAGGCCCCGGCCGCCCTGATCTCAATGGTCCGCGCACCGGTCAACGGCATCCGCCTAATCCGCCCCCGCGCAGCAGGCGACTAGCGCTCGGCCGCGCCACCCTTTGCGTGGTTGGTTTGGGCGTCGCTGTTCGCGGTCGCAGCCCCTCGCGGCGGCAGATTCTCCCACTGGGATGGCTCAACGTCCATTTCTCCTCTACGGTCGAATGCGTTGCTGCGCCGGCGGCCGCGCACTTCCGGGATCGTGCGTCTAGATTTTGCATAATCGAAAGCCTTGGGCGGGGCGGATTTCTGGACTGGAATAGGGGACAATTGATGTATGCGGCAGCTCCAATTGTTCAACACGACAGAGCTGGCTGCCATGCGCGATCGCAGTGCCTCCCGCAGTTATTCGCCCGCGGGTGAGGAATTCCGCCGGGAGCATGAGCGCCATCGCGCCTGGGGCCTGACCCGACGGCACGCTGAGCGTCTGCGCCGCTTGCGCGGCGACGGCTGCGCGCCTCACACCCTGACCACGGCCGGGATGCATCCGGAGCGGCCCGGCCCTAACCCGGCTTCCCCTTCGGTCTCCGCGGGTTCAACACCGCCCGACCGGGCCGTGCGCCCGGCAGCCCGCCAGGACCCCGGTGCAAAGAGCCCTACCGATCAACTGGGGCAACGGGGAGAGGGACCGATCAGGCCGGCCGCGAGCATTCCGGCCGAGCGCACACCATCGCCACGGGCAGAAAAGGCGCCGTCGCATCCAGCACGAATTGCACCTCGGCTCCCAGCGCTTAGCGCACCGGATGCGCCAATTGGGAAGGGTGCCAAACCGCCAAGCGGCGCCGCCTCCCAAATCAGCGACAATGCATCACGGGGCCGAGTGGGAAAGGCGCATCGTCTCAAACCGGAAGCGCACCTTTGCGCCCAAGGTGCCACCATCCCGACCGCGCGAAAGAACGCCTCTACGACCCCGACTCCACAGGAAGTCCCCTGTCGCGACCCGGCGGGAACTGCACCACTGCGACGCGACGGCAAGTGCGCCACGGCAGCCGGGTGGCAAACGAGCCAGCGCGACCGAGCGGGACTGCACCCTGCCGCGAACCGGGGAACCGCACCCTGCCGCACCTACCAGCCCCTTAGGGCCGCGGCCGGTCGCCACGGTGCGCAGCGCGGCCCAGTGCGGGCGACGGTCGGGCTGGTCGCGGCGGCGGCCAGCCCCCGAGCTACTGCACGTGCCAGTCCCTGGGAAATACACCTTGCCAGCCCCTCGGAGAATCGCACTGTGGCGGCCCACCGCGGAACTGCACTATCCCCGGCCGATGGAGAGTGCGTCACCGCGGCGTGGCCGCGAGCGCACCTTCACGGTCGCCCGACGACGACGCGCTCTCCGCGGTCCAACCGCGAGCGACACCTTCGCGGCCCGCCCGACAACGACACACTCCTCCCGGCTTGGAGGCGCGCGGTGCAGTCCGCCAGACAACGTTGCGGCCTTACCGCAGTCCGGCGGCGAGCACACCTTGACGGCCCGCCCAAGAACAACCGGCATTCCGCGGCCAGGCAACGAACGCACCTTCAGAGTCCACCGGACAACGACATGCACCCACCCGGACCGGCGGGGAACGCACCCTCACGCCCGCACAACAACAAACACCCACCCGGCCGGCGGGGAACGCACCCTCACGGCCCGCACAACAACAAACACCCACCCGGACCGCAGCAAAACGCAGCCTCACGGCCCGCACAACAACAAAGACCCACCCGGACCGGCAGCAAAACGCAGCCTCACGGCCCGCACAACAACCCCCACCCACCCGGACCGGCAGCAAACAGACCCTCACGGCCCGCAAACAACAAACACCCACCCACCCGGAGCGGCGGGAACGCACCTTCGCGACTCGCCGGATAACGACGGGCGAGATCGGCCTGGCAGCGAGCGTGCAAGGCGGCGGGCCCCGATCTGTCCGAATGGCGGTTACGAGGCCAGGACCGATTGTTCAGGTCATGACCAGGGCTGGCGCCAGGGCAAGGATGACGAAGCGGACTGAGCGGCCCGCAAACGTCAGCGCCGCGAAGACTGGTAGGCGCATTGGGGTGCGGGCGGCGTAGATCGTGGTTGCGATCAAAGGTGGGATGCCCACCACCGCGCTCAGTAGGAGCATCGCCGCCGACCAGCGTGGTTCGTCCAGGCGTGCGACCAGGGCGGTCATCCGGCGGCGGAGAGCTGACGGGGGTTTCGGCGACGGAGGGCGGTCGATCAGGCGGCGGACGAAAGACCAGCGGACCAGGCCCCGGCTCGCCAGGAAGACGACCACCTTGCCGACCGTCTGGCCCGCCGCGGCTGCCAGGCCGACCAGCACCGGCACCGCGCCGGTGGTGGCTGTCACCCCGACCAGGTATGCCTCCGCCGGTAGGAACGGTTGGAATGCCGACGCGAAGCCGACCAGGGCGACCGTCAAGTAGGTGATCATCGAGATGGCGGCGGCGCGAGGCGGGCGACCGCGACCAGGGAGATGGCCTTTACCGCCGCTACCGCGACGGCGAACAGCGCCGGCCAGGCCGGGGACGGTGCCAAAAGGACCAGCACGACGAGCGCGCCCGTGTTGACTGCCTTGGCCACCGGCGACCAGTTCCACAGGTAGACCGCGCGGTGCACCTGGGCGAAGTAGTTCGGGCTCAGCAAGGGCCAGCGTAGGAACGTCAGGCTCAGGCCGCAGTCGAGGACCATGAACTGGGCCAGGAAGATGCCGATCGGCAGGGCCATCGAGGGTTCCAGGGTGACCAGCGCGGCCGCGCACAGCGACGTGCACGCCCGGTCGGCGACGATGTCGAAGACCGCGCCTACCCGCGTCTCCTGGCACAGCCAACGGGCGACCGCGCCGTCGAGGATGTCGCCCAGCCAGTAGCAGAGGTAGGCGGCGACCAGCAGCGGCCAGCTCCGCTGCACCAGTGCCGGGAGGGCCAGCGCGATCGCCGCGACGGTTCGGACCAGGGTGATCGCGTTGGGCGCGGTGAGCCACGCCGCGCGGGCCTGCGACAGGTCGGCCGCCGCGGCGGCGGTCATTCGGCGTCTTTGAGGATGCGTTCGACCTGGGCCACCCGGGCGTTGACGGCGTCGAGTTGCTCGCTGATTCCGGCGAGTTGGCGGGACGTGTCCGTCGCGGCGCCGGCGAGCACGGCCGTGCGGTGTCGCGAAGCGGCATACCAGAGGACGGCGATCGCGAGCGCACCCACGACAACGAGGAATACCGCAGCGGTGATGTCCATCTATTCAGGTCCTTTCAATGCGTCGTCGGTGAGCGAAGCGGCGGCGGCAGCCATCGCCGCCGGGGTGAGGTGCAGCGAGAACGGCGCGATCTCGTAGAACTTGAGCGCCTTGCCGTCGTCGGAGAGCTCGAGGTGCGCGGTCACCAGGCCGGCGCGCTCGAGCTTCTTGAGGTGAACCTGGAGCAGGGCGCGGCTGATGCCCAGGTCGCGGGCGAGCTGCGAGACGTAGGCCCGACCCTGCGAGAGCGCCGCCAGCACCCGAACCCGGTGCGGGCTGCCCAGGGTGGCCAGGACCCGCACGAGCTCGTCGCCGGTCAGCGAATCTTGGCTCATGCCAACTATTATTGGCACGTGCAGCCAAAGAGGTCAAGCGAGCCGACAACAGCAGCTCAGCTCAGCGACCACTTCCGCAGTTCGCGGCGGGCCAGCGAGGCGCGGTGCACCTCGTCGGGGCCGTCGGCCAGGCGCAGCGTGCGGGCCGAGGTCCACAGTGCCGCCAGTGGGGTGTCCTGGCTGACGCCGGCCGCACCATGGGCCTGGATCGCCTTGTCGATGACCCACTCGGCCATCGACGGCGTCGCGATCTTGATCGCCTGGATCTCGGTGTGTGCGCCCTTGTTGCCGACCGTGTCCATCAGCCACGCGGTCTTGAGCACCAGCAGCCGGGCCTGCTCGATCCGGACCCGCGACTCGGCGATCCAGTCGCGCACCACGCCCTGCTCCGACAGCGGCTTGCCGAACGCCGCCCGCGACGCCGTTCGCGCGCACAGCAACTCCAGGGCTCGCTCGGCCATGCCGATCAGCCGCATGCAGTGGTGAATCCGCCCCGGGCCTAGCCGCGCCTGGGCGATCCCGAAGCCGTCACCTTCCATGGCAATCAAAGAAGAAGCTGGAACGCGTACACCGTCGAATGTGATCTCCGCATGTCCGCCGTGCGAGCCGTCGGTGAAACCGAACACCGTCATGCCCCGCAGGACCGAAACACCCGGCGTGTCGCGCGGCACGAGGATCATGCTCTGCTGCTTGTGGCGTTCGGCCGACGGGTCGGTCTTGCCCATCACGATGAAGATCTCGCAGCGCGGGTCCATCGCGCCCGACGACCACCACTTGCGACCGTCGATCACATAGTCGTCGCCGTCGCGGCGGATGGTGGTCGCGATGTTGGTCGCGTCGGACGACGCCACCTCGGGCTCGGTCATGCAGAACGCCGAGCGGATCGTGCCCTCCAGCAGTGGGGACAGCCAGCGCGCCTGCTGCTCCGGCGAGCCGAACTCGGCCAGCAACTCCATGTTGCCCGTGTCGGGCGCGGCGCAGTTGAGGGCCTCGGGTGCCAGGTGCGGGCTGCGGCCCAGCAGCTCGGCCAGCGGGGCGTATTGCAGGTTGGACAGGCCGGCGCCGTGTGCCCCGGGCAGGAACAGGTTCCACAGACCGCGCCGGCGGGCCTCGGTCTTGAGATCGTCGATGATCGGCGGACGGGTCCACTTATTCGAAGCTTGTTCCATCTGGGCCGTGAACACCGGCTCGGCCGGATACACCTGTTCGATGAGGAAGTCGTTGACCGCCTCGTGCAGTTCGCCGGTGCGCTGGTCGAAGCCGAAGTCCATCAGCCCTCCACGGGTGCGAGTGCGGCGAGCCCGTGCGCGGTGAGCGGGCCGGCCATGTCGGCGAACCGCTCGAAGCCCTCGCCAACGGTCTGGCCGAGCGTGTATCGGTAGTAGATCCCTTCGGCGATCACGGCCAGCTTGAAACAGCCGAGCGCCACGTGCCAGTCGAGCGGGCCGACGTCGACGCCGCCGCTGGCCACATACCGGTCGATCAACTCGGCGCCGGTCGGGAACCCCGCGCGCGGGCCGATCCCGTCGGCCACCACACCCGCTGCACCGGCCGCGGCCGGGCCGCCGAGCACGTCCCAGTAGGTCATCAGCAGCCCGAGGTCGGTGAGCGGGTCACCCAGGGTGGCCATCTCCCAGTCGAGCACCGCGCGGATCTCGCTGCCGTCGGGTGCGACGATCAGGTTGTCGAGCCGGTAGTCGCCGTGCACGACAGCACCCTGTCCCAGGGACGAGGGGATGGTCGCAACAAGCCGGTCGCGCAACGCGTCGACGTCTGGCAACGGGCGGCTGCGCGACTTGTCGAGCTGGCCGCTCCAGCGCTTGACCTGCCGCGCGACGAAACCGTCCGGGCGGCCGAAGTCGCCGAGGCCCACGTCGTCGGGTTTGACGGCGTGCAGGGCGGCGAGCGTGTCCATCATCGCGAACGCGAGCGAACGGCGGCGGTCGGCACCGAGCGGGTCGGTCTGCGTCGTGCTGCGCATGACCGCGCCCTCGACCCGGCGCATGAGATAGAACGGCGCGCCGATCACCGAGTCGTCAGAACAGAACCGGATCGTTTCCGGCACGGGTACGGGGGTCGGCGCCAGCGCGGAGAGCACCCGGAACTCGCGGCCCATGTCGTGTGCGGTGGCCAGCACGTGGCCCAGCGGCGGCCGGCGCAGCACGAGGTCTTCGCCGCCGGCGACCACGTGATAGGTGAGGTTGGAGCGCCCGCCCGGGATCAAAGTGGCGGAAACCGGCACGCCCAGGTAGCCGGACAGACTACGCAGATCGAGCCCAGCCGGCCCCTCCTCGGTCATCTGAACAGTTGAGGGCACGCGGTTCACGGTGTCAAGCCAAGCTTGTTCCTGGCGAGACATGGCTCGGCAACAGGGACGAAATGGTCAACCGGCAGGCTGTTGCCAACGCGAGCGAGGGAGACGGGATGTTGTTACGGGTTCGGGTAACCCTTCCCGACCGGCCCGGGGCGCTCGGTCAGGTGGCGCGCACGCTAGGCGTCGCCGGTGCCGACATCGTCCAGGTGGTCGTGCTGGAACGGCTGGGTGGCCGGGCCGTCGACGACTTCACCGTCGTATGGCCGGGCAGCAACCGGCTGGAGCGGCTGCGCGCTGGGCTCGGTGCGATTCCGGGCGTGCACGTCGACGGCATCTGGCGGGCGATCGGCGCGCCCACCACCAGCGGCCACGACGCGGAGCTGCTCGGCCAACTCGCCGCCAACCCCGCCGATGGCCTGGCCACCCTGGTCGACGCCATCCCGGGGTTGCTCGCCGCGGACTGGGCGGCCGCCGCGGTCGTACCCGCCGATTGGGCGGCCCGTGCTGGTTCGGCATCGGGTTCGACCCCGGCGGTCGCCACCGCGAGTTGGCGGGCGCCGGCACCGCTGCGGCTTCCGGAGGTCACGCCACTGCGGGCGCGACCCCTCGACAGCGCCGATGGCATCAGGTACGCGGCCGCGCCGTTCGGCCGGGCCGGCCTGGTGCTGGTGGTCGCCCGTGGCGCCGGCGAGGAGTTCCCGGCCGCCGCGTTCCATATCAGCGAGGTCGACCGGATGGCGCAGTTGGTCCGCGCCGCCGCGGTGATCCTCGGCGACCGGCTCGACCTGGTCACCGCGCCGCCGGTCCCGGCGGCCTGAGCCCCACTGGCCCCAGCCGCTCTAACGATGTGAAGGAGGGACGGTATGACTCTCTGGCGGATCCGCGCGACGGTCGACGACCGTCCGGGCTTCCTATCCGTGTTGACCGCGAGCCTCGCGCTCAAGGCGGTCAACATCCTCGCTGTCCAGGTGCACACCACCGAGGTCGGCGCCGTCGACGAGTTCCTGGTCGACGCACCGCACACGATGACCGAGGCCGACCTGCGGGTGGCGGTCGAGCGGGGCCGCGGCCGCAACAGCTGGATCGCGCCGGCCGAGGCGGAGGGCCTGGCCGACCAGCCGACGCGAGCGCTCTCGCTGGCCACCCGGCTGGTCCGCGACCCCGACGCGCTCGGCGACGCGCTGCGCTCGCTGCTCGGTGCCGACGAGGTCACCTGGCGACCCGACAGCCCCACCCGGCCGGGCATGCGCGCCGACGCCATGGCGCTGCCGGACCCGACCGGCGGGCGCTACGACGTACGCCGAGCGGCTCCTGATTTCACCCCCGCCGAATATGCCCGCGCACAGGCCCTGGTCGACGTCGCGGCGGCCGCCTCGACCGACTCGGCGACCCTGCTGCTGCCGGACGGCGCCGAGATCGTGCTCCGGCCGGCGCTGCCCGACGACCTGGCGGCCCTGATGGCGATGCACGAACGCTGCTCGCCGGCCACCCGCGGGCAGCGCTACGTGAAGGTGCCGGAACCCGCTCAGCTCGCCCGGCTGCTCGACCCGGCGCGGGTCCGCACGCTGCTCGCGACCGTGCCGGGGATCACCTCCGTGGATACCGTCGTCGCCATGGCCAACCTGGTCATGGAAGGCTCACTGGCGGAGCTGGCGGTGGTCGTCGAAGACGGCTGGCAGCGCAAGGGCATCGGCACCGCGCTGGTCCGCCGGGCCTTCGCCCGGGCCGAACGGCTCGGCTGTGCGGCGGTGCTGGCGCACACGGGTGTCGACAACCCGGGCATGGAGCGCACGCTGCGGCGGCTCGGGCACACGGTGCCCACGCAGCGCGACGGAGCGGTCGCCAGCGTGACCGTGCCACTCAAGACTTCGGCGTCGACCTGACGCCGAGCAAGGCTCCGACGGAACGAGTCCTGGCAACAGGACCGGGTCGCCGGGGGTAGGGGATGGGTCCGGGTCCCTTCCCGTGGGACGGCGGGAAGGGGCCCTCATCGCGGGCGTGATGCCGGTTCGGCATCGCGCCCGCGATGTATTTACGGGCATAAAAAAAGGGGGCGGATGCGCCCACATCCGCCCCCTCGTGTCCTCCGCTGCGCGTAGTCGCGCGCGGCTCCACGGACAGCTCCGAGTTTAATGCCCGATAACACCTATGCGTCCCGGCCGAAAGGCCAAAGGCGCTGGTACCACCGTGTGGCGGCGACGGCCGGTGTGGCGGGCACGATCGCCGTACCGGACCTTGCTCCGCGCGCTGGTACCGCATGCGACAAACACCCACCGAACCCAGTCGGGCAGAAATCCGGCGCGCCATCGCCCACTCGCGGATTAGCCTTCCAAGAATGACGACGTTGACCGGCGCTATGGTGCTTCTCCGCCCGGCGACCGATGCCGACATCGCACCGCTCGCCCTGATCCGCTCGTCCCCCGAGGTCACCCACTGGTGGGGTGACGAGGAGGACTACCCCGCGGCGGTGGCCGACGACCTCGACCGCACCTACGTCGTGGAGGTCGACGGCCGCATGGTCGGCGCCGTGCAGACCTACGAGGAAGCCGACCCGATGTACCGGCACGCCGGCATGGACATCTACCTCGACCCGCATGCGCACAACAAGGGCATCGGCACCGACGCGATCCGCACGATGGCCAAGCACCTGTTCCACACGGTCGGCCACCACCGGCTGGTGATCGACCCGGCGGCGGCCAACGCGGCCGCGATCAGCGCCTACGAGCGGGTCGGTTTCCGCCGGGTCGGTGTGCTGCGCCGCTACGAGCGCGGCCCCGACGGCACGTTCCACGACGGCCTACTGCTCGACCTCCTCCCCGAAGACCTGATCGACTAGGTGAACGACTTTGACCGGGCCCGGCCGGTTGTGGTGGAGTTCCCGCCGTGAGCGACGCGTGGACCGGGCCGATCGTGGTCACCGGCACCGACGCCGGGGTCGGCAAGACCATCGCGACCGCGGCGATCGCCGTCGCGGCCCAGGCCGCCGGGCTGCGGGTGGCGGTGGTCAAGCCCGCACAGACCGGCGAACCCTCCGACGTGGACATTGTCCGGCTGCTCGCGGCCCCGGAGACGGTTCGCAACCTGGCGGCCTACCCGGAACCCCTGTCGCCGCTGACCGCCGCGCGGATCGCCGACGTCGAGCCGCTCGAGCTCTACACCGTCGTCGACGCCGTCCGCGCTGAGGTCGACAAGCACGACGTGGTCCTGATCGAGGGCGCCGGCGGCCTGCTCGTGCCGATGGGCCTGCGCCCGTCGGGTGAGGCGTGGACGATGGCCGACCTGGCGGTGTCGCTGGGCGCGCCGGCCGTGGTGGTGGCCCGCGCCGGCCGCGGCACGCTCAACCACATCGCGCTCACCCTGGAAGCGCTGGCCCGGCGGGCGGTGTCGGCCGGCGTGGTGCTCGGCGCCTGGCCGGCCGAGCCGGAACTGGTGCACTGGTCCAACCTGACCGACCTGGTCGACAACCTGGTCGGCGTGCTGCCCGACGGCGCCGGTGCGATGGAGCCCGGCGTGTTCGGCCGCTCGGCGCCGGGCTGGCTGACCCCCTCTCTCTACGGCGTGCTCGACGACTGGCGGGCCTGGGCGGAAGACATCAACTGATGACCGACCTCATCGACGCGTTCGTCAAGCTGCACGCCCGGCTGGAGCCGGTGCCGCTGACGCCAGAGATCTCGCTGCACCAGGCCGACGAGCCGATCGGGCTCTGGGAGCTGACCGAGGGCGAGTTCCGCAGCGAGCAGCCACCGCCGTTCTGGGCGTTCGCCTGGGCGGGCGGGCAGGCGCTGGCCCGCTACGTGCTCGACAACCCGTCGGTGGTGGCCGGCCGCCGGGTGCTCGACGTGGCCTGCGGCTCGGGCCTGGTGGCGATCGCCGCGGCCCGCGCGGGCGCGGCCTCGGTGCGCGCGGTCGACATCGACCCGCTGGCGATCGCCGCGGTCGGTGCCAACGCGACCGCCAACGGCGTCACGGTGACGGCCGAGCGGGCCGACATCCTCGACGGCGAGGCCGACGCCGACGTCGTCCTGGCCGGCGACGTGTTCTACAGCGAGCAGTTCGCGAAGCGGATGTTCGCGTTCCTGCGCCGGGCCCGCAAGGCCGGTGCCGACGCCTACGCCGGTGACCCGGGCCGCGCGTTCCGCCCCGGCGGCGCGGGCACGCAGGTGGCGGCCTACGACGTACCCACGACAATGGCTCTGGAAAGCATGACCGTGAAACGCACTTCGGTGTGGCGGCTGCCGTAGGGCACGATGGGCGGCGTGCCAGAACTCCACCCCACGTATCCCGTCCAGACCGAACGCCTGCGGTTGCGCCCGCTGACCGCGGCCGACACCGACGCCCTGCTGGCCTACCGCAGCCGGGCCGACGTGTGCCGCTACGTGCCGTTCGAGCCGATGGACAAAGACGTCATCGCCCAGCGCCTCGCCACACACTGGGCCACCACCGCCCTGACCGACGAGGGGCAGTCGCTGACGCTCGGCATCGAGCTGGCCGAGACCGGCGAACTGGTCGGCGACGTCATCCTGTTCTTCCACAGCCTGACCCACCTCGGCGGCGAGATCGGCTACGTGGTCAACCCGTCGTTCGAGGGCAACGGCTACGCGACCGAGGCGGCCCGGGCGATGCTCCGGCTCGGCTTCGACGACCTCGGCCTGCACCGCATCATCGGCCGCATCGACGAGCGCAACGAGCCGTCGGCCAAGGTCCTGCGCCGGCTCGGCCTGCGCCAGGAGGCCAGGCTGGTGCACAACGAGCTGTTCAAGGGCGAGTGGAGCACCGAACTCGACTTCGCCATGCTCGCCGAGGAGTGGCGCGCCCAGCAATGACGACGGCGCTGTGCGTTCCGCAGTGGCAGGGCTCCCTGGCGGGCAACGCCCGGCGGCTGGCGGCGGGCGCCCGGCAGACGGCCGCGCTGATCCCCGCCGACGCGGTGGTCACCGTCCCGGTCCTCGACGATCAAGGGACCTTCGACCAGGGTGTACGCGCCCTCGACGTGCTGATCGCCAACCTGAAAATCACCCGGCGGGCGCTGGCCGGCCTCGACGGCCCGGTCGTCACCGCGGGCGGCGAGTGTGGCGTCGACCTGGCGCCGATCGCCGCCGCGCGGGCCCACTACGGCGACGACCTCACCGTGCTCTGGTTCGACGCCCACCCCGACCTCTACACACCGACCACCCTGCCGTCGGGCTCGTTCCACGGCATGGTGCTGCGCACCCTGCTCGGCGACGGCGCGGCCCCGCTGGTGCCGGCCGAGCCGCTGCGTCCCGAGCAGGTGATCATCGCGGGTGTCCGGGCCGGCGATCCGACCGAATACGCCTACCTCGGCGAGTCCGGCATCCGTGCGTTCGGCGTCGACGACCTCGATCGCGCGGTCGACGGCCTGTCGGGCCCGGTCTACGTGCACGTCGACCTCGACGTCCTCGACCCGGCGGCGTTCGCCTCGGTCGGCTACCCCGAGCCGAACGGCGTCGCGCCCGACCGCCTGGCCGCGCTGCTGTCCCGGATCGACAACGTGGTCGGCGCCGCCATCACCGAGCACGCCCCGCCCGAGGGCGATCCCGACCCCGCCGAAACCGAGATCATCCGAACCCTCGCGACGGCCCTCGTCGGTAGCGCGCGCTGAGCTACGCGCTTTCGCGCTCGACCAGTGACGTGTCGAGCAGAACGTGGGGGTTGGGGTTTTCGCGGCGGATGCGGGCGACCAGCAGCCGGGCCATCTCGCGGCCCATTTCCTCGATCGGCTGGTGCACCGTGGTCAGCGGCGGGTTGGCCTGGCGGGCGATCTGGGCGTCGTCGAAGCCGACCACCGAGACCTCGCCCGGCACGCTGCGGCCGGCCTCCTGCAACGCCCGCAGCGCGCCGTAGGCCATCAGGTCGCTGGCCGCGAACACCGCGTCGAGGTCGGGGTTGTCGGCGAGCAGGTCGCGCATCGCCGCCGTGCCGCTGGCCTCGCTGAAGTCGCCGTAGGCGATCAGCTTCTCGTCGACCGCGGCGCCCAGCGCGGCGACCGCCTCGCGGTAGCCGGACAGCCGGGTCGCGCCGACGCCCATGTCCTGCGGGCCGGCGATCGTCGCGATGCGGCGGCGGCCGCGCCCGAACAGATACTCGACCGCCTGGCGGGCGCCGCCGGCGTTGTCGACGTCGACGTAGTAGGCCTCTTGCGCGCCGGGCTGGAGCATCCGGGCCGGGCGGCC
This sequence comes from Asanoa ferruginea, assembly GCF_003387075.1. Taxonomy (NCBI): domain Bacteria; kingdom Bacillati; phylum Actinomycetota; class Actinomycetes; order Micromonosporales; family Micromonosporaceae; genus Asanoa; species Asanoa ferruginea. The sequence goes on along the minus strand of NZ_QUMQ01000001.1, from coordinate 4,341,508 downwards.
GCCGAGCACCGCCGGCAGGCCGCGTTGCTCGAGCAGGGTGGGCAGGGGGTCGGCGTCGTGCAGCGAGAGCAGCAGGACGCCGTCGATGTGCTGGTTGGTCAGGTGGTGCTCGATGCGCTCGCGCTCGGCCGGTGACTGCGCCATGGCCAGCCAGAGCTGCATCGAGGTGTCGAGCAGGCCGGAGCTGACCCCTCGCACGATCGCGGCGAAGAACGGCTCACCGAAGACCCGCTCTTCGGACTCCGAGACGACCAGGGCGACCGAGTCGGTGCGCTGGGTGACCAGGGCCCGGGCGGCGCGGTTGGGCACGTAGCCGAGTTCGGCGATCGCCGCCTGCACCGCCGCCCGGGCTTCCGGGCTGACCTGTGGCGAGCCGTTGACGACCCGGGAGACGGTGCCCCGGCCGACCCCGGCCCGCGCCGCCACCGCGTCGAGGGTCGGTCGGCCTAGGGACCGGGTGCGCTGGGTCGTCATCGTTTACTCCTCCGCAGGCGGCCTTATTCTGCGGCCAGTCCGTTACGTCGGATCACGTCGGCGTACCACCTGGCGCTGGTCTTCGGGGTGCGGAGCTGGGTCGCGTAGTCGACATGGATCATGCCGAAGCGCTTCGTGTAGCCCCACGCCCATTCGAAATTATCCATCAGCGACCAGGCGAAGTAGCCGCGCAGGGGCACTCCGGCCGCGATCGCCTCGTGGCAGGCGCGCAGGTGGGCGTCGAAATAGGCGACCCGTTGGGGATCCGGGACCTCGCCGTCGACCACCTCGTCGACGAACGCGGCGCCGTTTTCGGTCACGTAGAGCGGAACCGCCGGGTATTCGGCGTGCAGCCGGGTCAGCGTCTCCACCAGGCCCGGCGCATCGATTTCCCAGTTCATATCGGTGACCGGGAACCCTCGGGTGACGAACCGGACATCCTCGCTGCCCGGCCAACAGGTCTGCTTGCGCCAGTAGGGCTCCGGTTCGACACCCTCGACCGGGCCCGCGACCACGTGGCGGCTGTAGTAGTTGACCCCCAACACGGACAACGGCGTCGAGATAACCGCCAGATCCCCATCGCGTACGTGGGACATATCGGTCACGCCGGCCAGGTCGGCGACCACGTCATCGGGATACGCACCGCGCAGCAGCGGGTCGAGGAAGATCCGGTTGGCCAGGCCGTCGATCCGCCGGGCGGCGTCGAGGTCGACCTCCGACGACGATGCCGGCGAGATCGCGTAGAGGTTGAGCGTGATCCCGGCCGCGCCCATCGCCTGCGTCGCCAGCCCGTGCCCCAGCATCAGGTGGTGCGCCGCCCGCACCGAGTCGCCCGGGTCGGAGCGGCCCGGCGCGTGCGCGCCCGACCCGTAGCCCAGGAAGGCCGAGCACCACGGCTCGTTGAACGTGGTCCAGAAGTTGACCCGGTCGCCGAGCGCCTCGTGGGCGAGCGCCGCGTAGTCGGCGAACCGGCGCGCGGTGTCGCGACTGGGCCAGCCGCCCGCGTCTTCGAGTTCCTGCGGCAGGTCCCAGTGGTAGAGCGTGACCCACGGCTCGATGCCGTTGTCGAGCAACTCGTCGACCAGGCCGCGGTAGAAGTCGAGCCCCCGCTGGCTGGCCGGGCCGGCGCCGCGCGGCTGGATCCGCGGCCACGACAGCGAGAACCGGTAGGAGCGCAGGCCCAGGTCGGCCATCAGCTTCACGTCGTCACGGAAGCGGTGGTAGTGGTCGCAGGCCACATCACCCGTGTCGCCGTTGACGGTGCGGCCCGGGGTGTGGCTGAACGTGTCCCAGATCGACGGCGTACGCCCGTCTTCGGTGGCCGCTCCTTCGATTTGATAGGCCGCGGTGGCGGCACCCCAGAGAAAGTCGGGTGGGAACGTGGTCACGACTTGACGGCGCCTTCCATGATGCCGCCGATGATCTGGCGACCGAAGAAAATGAACACGAGCAGCAGGGGTACGGTGCCCACGGCGGTCGCCGCGAAGACCTGTGAATAGTCGGTGTAGTAGGCGTAGGACAGGAACGCGAGCGAGACCTGCAACGTGGGATTGTCGTTGGTCAGCGCCGCGTATGGCCAGAGGAACTGGTTCCAGGTGTCCATGAACGTGAGCAGGCCGAGCACCGCCGCTGCCGGGCGCAGGGCGGGCAGCACGACGTTCCAGTAGACCCGGAACGTGCTGCACCCGTCGACGCGGGCTGCCTCGATCAGCTCGTCGGAGATCGCCGAGGTTGCGTACTGCCGCATCATGAACACGCCGAACGCGCTGGCCAGGAACGGGATCGTGACGGCGTAGAGCGTGTCGTACCAGCCCAGGTCCTGCATCATTCCCCAGAGCGGGATGAGCCCGAGTTGGGTCGGCACCATCATCGTGATGACGATCGCGAGCAGCAGCCCGTTGCGGCCGCGAAACCGCAGCTTGGCGAACGCGAAGCCGGCCAGCGTGCCGGTCAGCACCACCGAGACGGTGACCACTGTGGACACGATGATCGAGTTGACGATGCCCTTGAGGAAGTTGGCGGCGGGGTTGTCGAGCACCCGCTGGAAGTTGTCGCCGAACGAGCCACCGGGCGTGAACGGCGGCGGCACCGAGTTGATGACGTCGAGGCTGCGGGTGGCGATGACGAACATGTAGTAGAACGGGTAGATCGATGCCAGGACACCGATGACCAACGCGATGTAGGTCAACGGGCTGGTCTTCCAGAGGCGGGCGGAGGCCGCGACCATCGTGCGCTCCCTCACTTCACAGATCGGCGGACGAGGGCCAGGTTGATCGCGGCGACGATGCCGATGAGCACGAAGAGCGCCCAGGCGATCGCGGCGCCGTATCCGGCCGTGTTGAGGCTGTTGATGCCCTTCTCGTACATGTACATCGCCAGCGTCTGGAACTCCCGTTGCGTACCCCCGCGCATGTTGCCGTTGCCGAAGATCAGCGGCTCGGTGAAGAGCTGTAGGCCGCCGATCGTGGAGAGCACGACGACGAAGACGAACGTCGGGGTGAGCATCGGCAGGGTGATGCGCCAGAACTGCCGCCACTGGTTGGCGCCGTCGAGCGCCGCCGCCTCGTAGAGGTCGCGCGGGATCGCCTGCATGCCGGCCAGCAGGATCAGCGCGTTGTAGCCGGTCCACCGCCAGTCGACCATGAACGCGATCGCCGTCCACGAGCTCCAGCGCTCCGAGTCCCAGTCGACCGGGTTGATTCCGACCAGGCTGAGCAGCCAGTTGATAAGGCCGAAGTCGCGCTGGAAGAGCATCGCGAAGACGATCGCGACCGCGGCCACCGAGGTGATGTTGGGTACGAAGATGGCCATCCGGAACAGCGTCCGGGACCGCAGGTGGGTTCGGTTGAGCAGGTTGGCGAAGAACAGCGCGAGGATCAACTGGGGCACGGTCGCGACCACGAAGATGCCGAGCGTGTTGACGACCGCGTTCCAGAAGTATTCGTCCTTGAGCAGCTCGGCGTAGTTGTCGAAGCCGATGAACGTGTGTTCGCCGATCATGTCCCAGTCGTGCAGCGACATCCAGGCCGTCTTCAGCATCGGGTAGAGCCCGAAGACGCCGAAGACGATGAAGAACGGCGCGATGTAGAGGTAGGGCGAGAACTTCATGTCCCAGCGGGCGCGCTTGGCGCTGCCGTTGGTGCGGTGCCGGGGTGCCCGGGCCGGTTCGGGCGGCGCCGGGCGCGCGGGCGTGGCGAGTGCCATACGGGTGTCCTCTCTGGACTATGCGGCCGATGCGGCCGTGCGGAAGGGCCCCTCGCGTGAAGGGGCCCTTCCGGTCCGGTCCGTCAGAAGGCGCCCTGTGTGGCGGCGTCCTTGATGAACTGCTCCCAGGCGGCGGCAGCGGTCGCCTCGCCGTTCTCATACGCCCGCAGCGCGGGCTCCATCGCCTGCTCCTTCACGGCCTGGTGCTTCGGGCCGAGGTGGATCGGCTTGATGCCCTCGACACTGCCGCCGAAGATCTTCCCGGTCGGAGCGTCGCTGAAGTACGGGTTGGTGTAGGACTGGAAGTCCGGGTTCTTCAGCGCTTCCAGGTTGGTCGGCAGTGGGCCCTTGAGCTTGAACGCCGCCACCTGGCTGCTGGCGCTGGTCAGATACTCCGCCAGCTTGGCTGCTTCGGCCTTGTGCTTCCCCCGTTCAGGCACACCGAGCCACGAGCCACCCCAGTTGCCGGACCCGCCGGGCACGCCGGCGACATCCCACTTGCCCTTGTTCTCCGCGCCGGAGTTGTCCTGCACGATGCCGAGCATCCACGAAGGACAGAAGGTCGCGGCGAACGTGCCCTGCTTGAAGCCGGCGCTCCACTCCGGCGACCAGGTGGCCGTCTTCGCGGTGATGTTGGCGTCGACCATCTTCAGCGAGGTGTCCCAGGCCTGCTTCACGGCCGGGCTCTTGTCGGCGACGATGTTGTCGTCGGCGTCGTAGAAGATGTCGCCGCCGACCTGCATCGTGATGGCGCTGGCCGCGGTGGTGACCGAGTCGAGCATGCCCTTGCCGGTCGCCGCGCGATACTTCTTGCCGGTCTCGATGAACGCGTTCCAGTCGGGCCAGAGCGCGGTGACCTCGTCGCGTGCGGTCGGCAGCTTGGCCGCCTTGAACAGGTCGCTGCGGTAGCAGACCGCGAGGCTGCCGACATCGGTCGGCAGGCCCATCAGCCGGCCGTCGCTGGCCTTGCCGAGCTCCCACTTCCACGGCAGATACTCGGTGCTGTGGTCCTTGACCAGCGGGGTCAGGTCGGCCCAGTTGGCGGGGTTGGTCTTGAACTCGTTGAGGATGCCCTCTTCGAGCGCGACGACGTCGGCGACACCCTTGCCGGTCGCCAGGCTCCGCACGATCTTGGGCCGATATTCGTTGAGCTGCGCGGTCTTGTGCAGCTCGACCTTGATGCCGGTGTCCTTCTCGTATTGCTTGACCAGTTCGTCGTAGCCGAACTCGCCGAAGGTCTCGACGACCAGCTTGTCGGGCTTAGCGCCGGTGTCTTCGCTGGTGCCGTCGTCGCTGCCACAGGCAGCCACGCCAAGCACGGTAACGGTGACAGCGGCGAGCGCGACCAGCCTGTTTTTGACGCTCATCCAGGACCCCTTCTCGGTCGGAGATAAGACGGTGGTGGGGTTGGTCCGCGCACGGTGATCGGCCCAGAACCAGGCCGCCGGGAGCGCTCCCACGAGATTGCCGACAGGTTACCCAGACGTCAATACCGTTCGATGGGAGCGTTCCCAAACCGTTATGGGAGCGCTCTCACGGATGTCACGGTCGCGGTGGGTGGGACCCGGACTACGCAGCGCTGCCCGTGCCGGGTAGCTTCGTTCTCCGTACGGGGGGAAGTGATGATTTTTCATGGCAAGCTCGGGCGAGCCGGCGATCCACACGCCGGACCGGCGGTTGCGCGTGTTCGTGTCGTCGACGCTGGAGGAGCTGGAGCCTGAGCGACTGGCCGTCCGGGACGCGATCGCCCGGATGCGGCTGGTGCCGGTGATGTTCGAACTCGGCGCCCGGCCGCACGGGCCGCGCGAGGTCTACCGCGCCTACCTGGAGCAGAGCCAGCTCTTCATCGGCATCTACTGGGAGAGCTACGGCTGGGTCGGGCCCGACTCGGAACTGTCCGGCATCGAGGACGAATACCTGGTGGCGGCCCATCTGCCGAAGCTGATCTACGTCAAGGCGCCGGCGCCCGACCGCGATCCCCGGCTGACCGCCCTGCTCGACCGGATCCGCGACGACGCCCGGGTCTCCTACCGGCAGTTCCGCTCCGCCGACGAGCTGCGGCGGGTGGTCGGCGAAGACATCGCGCTGCTGCTCACCGAGCGCTTCAACCCACGGTCGACCGCGGGCTCCGGCTCCCGCTCCGGCTCCGCCGAGGTCGAAGCGGCACCGCGCGACGAGCTACCCGTGCCGCCCAACCCGCTGCTCGGCCGGCGCGCCGAGCAGCGCGCCCTGCGCGACCTGCTGACCAGCGACGACGTGCGGTTGGTCACGCTGACCGGCCCGGGCGGCGTGGGCAAGACCCGGCTGGCGATGGAGCTGGGTTCGGCGTTGCGCAACACCTTCGCCGACGGGGTGCGGTTCACCGACCTGTCCGGGGTCACCGACCCGGATCTGGTGGCCGCCGCGCTGGCCCAGTCACTGGGGCTGCGCACCGTGCCCAACCGCCCGCCGCTCGACGACGTGGTCACCTACCTGCGCAACCGCTCGTTGCTGCTCGTCGTCGACAACCTCGAGCACCTGCCCGACGCGGCACCGATAATCGCCACCGTGCTCGGCGCGGGCGCCGGCATCACGATGCTGGCGACCAGCCGGGTTCCGCTGCGGCTGACCGGCGAGCACGTGTTCGACGTGCTGCCGCTGCCGGTGCCGGATCCGGCCGAGGACCCGTCCGTCGCGGTTCGCCGCGACGGCGCCGCCCGGCTGTTCGTCGAGCGGGCCCGCGCGGTCAAGGCCGACTTCTCGGTCGGCCCCGACGAGGCCGCCGCGATCGCCGAGATAGTTCGCCGGCTCGACGGGCTGCCCCTCGCCGTCGAGCTCGCCGCCGCCAAGGTCCGCGTCCTCAGCCCCCGGGCCCTGCTCAGTCGTTTGACCAGCCGGCTCGGCACCCTTACCGGCGGCGCCCGCGACCTGCCCGCCCGCCAGCGCACGCTGCGCGACACGATCGCCTGGAGCTATCAGCTCCTGCCACCCCATGAGCAGCGGCTGTTCGGCCGGCTCGGGGTCTTCGCCGGCCCGTTCGACCTGACCGCGGCCCGCTCGGTGGCCGGCGTGCCGGAGCAGTACGCCGGTCTGGACGCGCTCACGTCACTGATCGAGAGCAGCCTGATCGGGCAGGAGAGAGGCGACCGCGAGCCGCGCTTCACGATGCTCGGCATCATCCGCGACTACGCGCTGGAACGGCTCCGGGAAGACGGCGACTGGACCGACACCCACAACCGGCACGCCCTGCACTACCTCTACTTCGCCGAGCACGTCGCGCCGCCGCTGGGCCGCACCTCCACCAACCCGGGCTCGGTCGACCTGCTCGAAGCCGAGCACGACAACCTGCGCGCCGCCATGAGCTGGTTCATCGACACCGGGCAGTTCGAGGAGGCAGTCCGGCTGGGCTGGGTGGTCTGGTCGCTCTGGTGGCTGCGCGGGCACACCGACGAGGGCGCGCGGAGCATCGAGCGGGTGCTCGAGCACGCCGACCAGCTCTCGCCCCGGGCCTACGCACGGGTGCTCTTCGGCGACGGCTCGATCTCGTTCATCACCGGGCAGCACGCGGTCGGCAAGGGAAAGCTCGAGCGCGCGTTGCCGCTGTTGCGGCAGATCGGCGACGACGACGCGACCGCCCGGGCGGCCGGGATGCTGGGGCAGCTCGCCCTCGCCCGCGGCGACTACGACCAGGCCCGCGAGCTGCTGGAGGAGACCAAGCAGATCAGCGAGCGGCTGGGCGAAGACTGGATGATCGCGCTCTACCACACCCGGCTCGGCCTGGTGCCGCTCAAGGCCGGCGACCCCAAGGCCGCGGCCGAGCAGTTCTCCGACGGGCTGCGGCTGGCCCGCAAGACCAACGACCACCTCGGCGAGGTCGTGGCGCTCTACAGCCTCGCCGTCGCGGCGATGGTCGACGGCGACCGGAGCGGCGCGACCGCCTACCTCGAGTCGGGCCTGCGGGTCGCGGCCGGCGCCCGCGACGAGGCCGGCGCGGCGCTCTACCTGCGGGCGCTGTCCAACATCGCGGCGCGCACCGGCTCCCCCGAGCGGGCGGTGCGGCTCGCGGCCGCCGCGCGCAAGCTCCAGACCGTCACCGGCGCCGCGTGGATCCAGGCGTACGTGCCGGACTGGCCGGCCGGCGGGCCCGACCTCGACATCAAGGCGCACCCGCAGGCGTGGTCGCAGGGCACGGCCGACAACCTCGGATCGGCGCTGGCATACGCCCTGGAGGTTCCCCAGGCCGCCTGAGCCGGACGATGATGGTGCGATGGCCCAGGTCCATTCGATGCCGGTCGAGCCACCCGGCGCGGCCTGCCGGGCGGCACCGGGGCGCCCGGATCCCCGGCTGCGCCACCACGTCGTGGGCTACGCCGGCTTCGCGTCCGGCACCGGCGCCCCGCTCGCCCACCGGCTCCTCCCGATCAACCTGACCGCCCTGGTCATCTCCTTCGACGAGCCGTTCGGCCTGGTCACCGGCCCACGCGCGCGGGCGACCGTGGACGGGCCGACCACCTGGGGGCGCGGCGTCACGGTCGGCCTGACGCCGGCCGGCGTGGCGGAGCTGTGCGGCCTGCCGATGAGCGAGCTGTCGGGGCTGTCGGTCGACTGGCGCGATGTGCTCGGTCGGCGGATCGGCCCACTCGCCGAGCAGCTGGCCGCCGAACCCGGCTGGCCGGCCCGCTTCGCGCTGCTCGACGCGGCCCTGCTGGGCCGGCTCGGCCCTGGCACCTCCCTTGGCGTGATCGGCGCCGCCTGGCAGCGCCTCCAGGGCTCGCGCGTCCCGGTCGGCGCGTTGGCCGCACACCTGGGCGTCGGCCGGCGGACGCTGGAGGCCGGGTTCCGCCGGGAGATCGGGCTCTCGCCGGCGACGGTGGGGCGGGTGTCCCGCTTCCAGCGGGCCCTCGGCCTGCTCGGCGAGGGTGCCGCGCTGGCACCGACGGCGGTCGGCGCCGGCTACGCCGACCAGTCGCACTTCAACCGCGAGACCCGCGCGATGGTCGGGCTGACGCCGGCCGAGCTGTGCGCATTCGTTCAATACCGGCCGCTGACCGCCGCCTAACGTCTGGCGGTATGGCACCCACCGCACTGGTCACCGGCGGCTCCCGCGGCATCGGCCGGGCCATCGTCGAACGGCTGGCCGCGGCCGGCAACCGGGTCGTGTTCAGCTATGCCCGCGACAAGGCGGCCGCCGACGAGGTCGTCGCCCGCTGCCCCGGCGCGATCGCCGTGCGCGCCGACCTCGCCTCACCATCCTTTTTGGACGACTTGTTCGCTGATGTCCACGATGGACTCGACATTCTGGTCAACAACGCCGCCGTCAATCCTCCGCCGACGAAGGTCGCCGACGTGACCGGGCCGGAGTTCGACCGGGCGTTCACCGCCAACACGAAGGTGCCGCTGCTGGCGATCGGCCGGGCCGCCCCGCTGATGCGTGATGGTGGCCGGATCGTCAACATCTCCACGCTCAACACGGTGGTGCCGGCGGCCGGCCACGTCCTCTACTGCGCCAGCAAGGCGGCGCTGGAGCAGGTCACCGCGGTGGCCGCGCGCGAACTCGGCCCGCGCGGGATCACCGTCAACACCGTCTCGCCAGGCGCCACCGACACCGCCTTCCTGCGCGCGCACAACACACCGGAGGGGCTGGCGCAGTCGGCGGCGTTGACCGCGCTCGGCCGTCTGGGCCAGCCCCACGACGTCGCCGCCGTGGTGGCCTTCCTGACCACGCCGGACGCGGGCTGGATCACCGGCCAGAACATCCGGGCCACGGGCGGCCTGCTGATCTGACCCGCCGCGTGGCATCGTGGTGCCTCATGGAGATCAGGAAGGCCGGGCCCGCCGACGTCGCCGCGATCGTCGCGATCGGGCACGAGACCTGGCCGGCGACCTACGGGTTCGCCGGGCCGGACTACATCGCACACGGCCTGGCCACCTGGTGGACGGCGGAGGCGATCACGCGCTCGCTGGAGACCACCACGGTGCTCGTTGCGGCCGACGGCGACGAACTCCTCGGCGTCGGCAACATCGACCTGCGCGCCGACGTGCCGGTGGTCTGGAAGCTCTACGTGCGGCCGGGCGCGCAGGGCTCCGGCGCCGGGTCGGCGTTGCTGGCCGCCCTGGTCGACGAGGCACCCGGGCGCCCGGTGCGGCTGTCCTACCTGGCGGGCAACGACCGGGCCGCCCGGTTCTACGCCCGGCACGGCTTCGCCGAGCACCACGAGGAGCCCGCCGACCGGCCGGGCTGGCCGGCGCAGGTCTGGCTGGAACGCCCGCCGTCGGGGCTGTTGCTCGTCGCGGTCGTCGAGATGGCGGCCGGCCACGTCGCGGCGGGCCAGCGCTACGAGGACGCGGTGCTGGCCCTGCTCGGCCGGCACGACGGCGTGCTCGAGCGGCGCACCCGGAGCGCCGACGGCGCGACCGAGGTGCACCTGATCCGGTTCGGCTCGCGCGCCGGCTACGAGTCGTTCATGGTCGACCCCGATCGGCTGGCCCACCGCGCGTCGATCGGCGAGGCCGCGCCGACCACCCGGGTCATCGAGGTCGTCGACCTGCCTACTGCTTGACCACCACGGTCTTCGCGACGCGGTCATACCAGCCGCGTTGCCAGGCCGCCTGGTCGAACAGCGGGGACAGGTAGCACAGCAGGCTGCCGAACCCGCAGGTGAGGAAGCCGGCGAGCATCGGCACGTAGACCCGCAGCGCCGCCGCTCCCCACCCGGCCGGCGCACCGGTCTCGCGGAGGACGCGCAGGCGCATCACCCGCTTGCCGAGCGTCTGGCCCCAACGGCCGGTGCAGGAGAACTCGTAACCGAAGTAGGGCACCAGGAACAGCAGCGACACGAGCGCGGCCCGGGCGCCGCCGCGGTCGAGGCTGACGCCCAAGGTGAACACCCGGATGACCAGCAGCCAGCCGATCAGGACGCCGCCGTCGATCAGCCGGGCCAGGAACCGGTCGCCGAGCGGGGCCGGCACACCGGGAAACGCGGCGGGTTGCGCATACGGCCCGCCAACCTGCACCGGCACGCCGAAGAACTCCGGTGGCAAGGCCGTTCCGGGTCGCTCGTCACGTGCTGGCTGTGTCATGGCTCGGTCCTCCCGGCAGGCCTGGTGAGCGTCCACAGTGAACCGTAGTGAGCCGCTCTGCCGCCGAGCACCGCCGATCCGGCGGTCATCGGGCCTGCTCGGGTTACCCCGCCCGGGTTACGTCGAAAGACGCACGCCGGCGCCACCGGGTCGGTGGCGCCGGCGTGGCGAGCGGTTCGCGGGTCAGCCGCGGGTGATCGACTGCTCGACGGTCGCGATGACGCCGGTCGCGTGGGCCGGGGTCATGCCGAGCTGCTCGGCGATCCAGTGCAGCGCCTCGCGCTCCTGCTGGTTGAGCGGCCCGTCGGCCAGCCCGACCCGCACGGCGTTGGCGAGCTGGCGCTCGCAGGCGTCCTGGGTGAAGTTGGCGGCCAGGTTGCGCAGCGGTTCGACGGCGAGCTCGGTCGGCTGGCCGGCGTCGGCCTGTAGGTGGCTGACGTCGTAGTCGGCGGCGCCGGCCTCGTGCACCGCGTCGGTCGCCACGCGGACAGCGGCGTCGGAGGCGCCACCGGCGCGCACCATGATGGCCGCGGCGGCGCGCATGCCGGCCGGGAGGGAGCTGGCGAGCTGGGCGGTCGTCGGGCGGCGGAGCACGATCGGGTCGAAGCGGGTCTTGCAGGTCTGGCAGCGGACCGCTTCGCCGACCTTGTCGAGCGGGATCACCGGGATGAAGAAGAGCGTGAAGAACCGGCGCGCGGTGCGGTGCTCGTAGTCGCGGTCACCCCCGCAATGCGGGCAGTGGAACTGCCCGGTGCCGATCAGGCCGAAGATGTAGAAGACCGAGACACCAAAGATGATCATTTGCGACTCTCCGCCGGTGAGGGGGCAGGTGGGGGTGACCGGGGGACCTTAGCAGCGCGTACGCCCTCTTGTGTGCCGGTCGAATCCCCGTCATCATGGATGGATGATCTCCAGCCGAAAGGGCTTCGACGCCCTCGCGCGATGACCGCGCTCGCGCGGCGCAATGACGCCGTGCTCGTTCGTTCGGCCACCACCGCACACCGCGAGTTGTGGCACGACTCTGTCCGGATCCGCCAGGAGTGGCTCGACGTCGCGCTGTCCACACAGCCGGCCGACCGGGCCACCGCCGAGCGGTGCGTGACCGCCATCTACGCCCGGATCTCCCGGCCACGGCCACGATTCGAGTGGGTCGACTCCCCCGCCAAGGCGTTGCCGCTGGTCGCCGGGTGGCCGACGCTCGACGACCTCTACCGGTGGATCCGCGACCCGCTGCCACCGGGGCGGCCGCCACTGGCCAGCGACCTGGCGGCGGTGACCGCGGGGCTGCGGGCCGCGCTCAGTGCCGGCGTCAGCCACGCAGACCCGGAGTTGACACCGGCCCGCCAGCCCGGGAAGAAACAGGAACACTGGCCCGACCTGCCGCCACTGGACGCGCTCGCCCGCGGCGTACCCCTGCCGGTGGTGTTGCATCAAAGCGTCCGTGGCTCGTTGCATCGCAGTCTGGGCAAGGGATTCCGGCATCCGGTGCGGGCCGCCCTCGCTGCGGACCTGCCGGTCTGCTGGTATGGGCAGCAGGACGCGTGCTGGATCGGGTATTACGACACGCTCCAGCGACTCGGCCTGGCCACGTTCAGCGCCGGCATCACCGACCACTTCGGACAGTGGACCGACCTGGCCCGCTCGTGCGGCTGGTGGTGGCCCGGCGAGGGGGTGTGCGTGCTGTCCGACCGCCCGGCGACCGTCCGGGTCACGCCGATGCCGGGCACCTGGCACGACGAGGTCACGGTCAGCGCCATCACCTACCGCGACGGCTGGCAAATCTAGAAGGTCGCCGGCCGGGGCACCGCGCCCCGGCCGGCCGCCTGGCATGCTGGCGCGGTGCATGGCGAGCCGAACCTGCCGTTCCGGTGGGACCTGGTCACGCCGGACCAGGTCGGTTCGCTGCTGTCCGGTGCGGCGCCACCCGATCTGTGGTTTCTCGAACACCTCGTGGCGTGTGCCGGCAAGGTCGTCGCGCGCAGTGGCGACGGCGACCTGTTCTTCGTCGGCCGTTCGCTGGACTCGATGTTCGACCTGATCAGCGGCGCCTTCGACGGACGCCGAGCAGTGCGTCGGTTGCCGTTGTCGTTCGCCCGCGAACGGGTCGGCACGCCGCCGCGCAGCCGACAGCGCCCACTGACGCCGGGCGAGCAGGCCCAACTGCGGCGCATCATGGGCACGCTCGACCTGACTCCCCGCGCCCTCGCGCGGCGGGCCCGGCCGGCCACCTTCGTCGACGTGGTGGCCGAGGGCCGGACCTTCAGCGAGCTGTTCACACTTCTGCGGGACTGGACCGACGAGGACCGCGAGCCCTGGTCCGTGATCCGGCGCAAGCTCCATTTCATCGGCGTGACCGCTCAGGAGAAGACCAGCCCGAACACCTACCGTTGGCAGCAGCACGCACCGTGGACCACGCAGTTGCCGGCCAAATCCGTGATCAACGTGTCGCTGCACTGGATGGTCTGGGGGTATCTCGCCGGCAACCAGATCAAGCTCACCCGGACGTTTCGCCCCGACCGCTGGCTGGCCGAAGCCGCCGGACCCGAGCGAGGCGAGCAGACCCGCGAGGCGCTGGCCGAGGCGGCCGCGCTGGTCGCCTACGGCCGCAGCCGCACCGGCCGACAGGCACTCGCCCGCGTGATCGTCGAGGAACCCACCATGTCGCAATCCTGGCTGCGCGCGGTGGTCACCTTGCTCAACGGCGGCTAACCGCGCCAGTGGACGACTTCGAGCGCCGCCGCGACCGCGACGGTGTTGCCGGCCAACGGGCGGGGCAGCAGGCGGTCGGCGCGGGCCAGGCGGCGCAGCAGGGTGTTGCGGTGGGTGAACAGGCGGGCGGCGGCCCGGGAGGCGTTGCACTGCTCGGCGACGAACGCCCGGACCGCCGCCCGCACCTCGGCCGGCGCTGACTCCAGGTCGCCGAGGGTGCGGCTGACGAACCGGTCTGCGCCCGCCGGGTCCTGGGTGACCAGGGCGACCAGCTCGACCTCGTCGAACGACGCCAGCCGCTGTGCCGAGGTCAGCCGGGCCAGCAGGCGTTGGGTGGTCAGCGCGTCGAGGTGGCTGCGGCGGAAGCCGTCGAGGCCGGGCGCGGGCGAGCCCAGCGCCACCCGCACCAGCGGCAGCCGCTCCAGCGCCACCCGCAGCTCGCCGGGATCGGGCCGGCCGGGCACCCAGACCCAGCGGGTCGCGGCGCTCGCGATCACGCTGAGCGGGCGGCCCGGCCCCGCCGCCGCGGCCAGCAGGTCGGCGGCCCGGTCGAGTTGGCGCGGGTCGGCGTCGGGGTCGTCGGTCCACACGACCGCGGCGGTGTGGGAGCGGTCCAGCGGGTAGCCGAGCCGGCTCTCCGGCTCTTTCACCTGCGCACCGTCCAGCAGGCCGAGGACCGTCTCGCGGCGCTCGGCGTGGGTGCCCCGGGTCAGGGCGGCCCGCTCGGCCCGCATCCGCGCCGAGATGGACGCGACGGTGGCGTCGACGAACGCGGCGATCGACCGCAGCGAGACGTCGAGCAACTCGCGCAGTTCCGCCGTGTCGGTGGTCAGCGTGCAGGCGATCTGGGTCCACAGCCGGGCCGCGACCGCCTCGCCGACCCGGTAGGCGTCCAGCGCCGAGTCGTCGAGCCCGCGCCGCACCAGGTCGCGGGCGATGGCCAGCGGCGCCGCCTCGTCGTTGGCCGCGACCGGCTGGCCCGGTGCGCGCACGTTGGCCGCGGCCCAGAACAGCAGGTTGGAGCGGTTGGTGCGGCGGGTGGCGGCGGCCAGCACCGGGTCGCCGGCGATCGGGCGCCGGGCCTCGCCGGCGAGGGTGGCCGCGTCGATCTCGGCGAGCCACTCGGGGCGCGCGTTGAGCGCGATCTCGGCGCCCTGCCGGATGAGCTCACGCACCCGGGGCGACGGCGGATCCCATGACATGCCATCGACGCTAGTGGTGCAGTTTGCACCTGAACACCCGTCAACCTGGTGCAGATCGCCCTTCGCCCGCGTCGAATCGAAGGCACAACATGAACAGATGGCGGTCGAGCACCTTGATGTCCTGATCGTCGGCGCCGGGATCTCCGGCATCGGCGCCGGGCGCTATCTCAAGACGGAGTTGCCGGCGAAGCGCTTCGCGATCCTCGAAGCCCGCGGCGCGTCGGGCGGCACCTGGGACCTGTTTCGCTATCCCGGCACCCGGTCAGACTCCGACCTGCACACGTTTGGCTATGAGTTCAAGCCCTGGCGCGACGAGGAGGCCATCGCCTCCGCGCCGCGGATCCTCGAATATCTGCGCGAGACCGCCACGGAGAACGGCCTGGACCCACACATCCGCTACCACCACAGGGTACGCGGCGCGGCGTTCGACAGCGAGACGGCACAGTGGACGGTGGTGGTCGAACGCGTCGACACCGGCGTGACGACCACGCTCACCGCCAACTGGATTTTCGCGGCCGGCGGCTATTACCGCTATGACGAGGGCTTCACGCCGGAGTTCACCGGCCGGGACCGCTTCCAGGGCACCATCGTGCACCCGCAGCACTGGCCGGAAGACCTTGACTATCAAGGCAAGCGGGTCGTGGTGGTCGGGAGTGGAGCGACGGCGGTCACCATCGTGCCGGCGATGGCGGGCACCGCCGCGCACGTGACGATGCTGCAACGCACCCCGACCTACATCCTGTCGATGCCGACCAAGGACGCGCTCGGCAACGCGTTGAAGAAGCATCTCGGCCCGGTCCGCGGGCACGCCTGGACGCGGCGGAAGAACATCGCGCAGCAGCGCTGGATCTGGCGCTTCTGCAAGCGTTATCCCGAACGCGCGCGCCGGCTGATCCGCTGGCTCAACGCCCGCCAGCTTCCCGAGGGCTATCCGGTCGACGAGCACTTCCGCCCGCCCTACGACCCATGGGACCAGCGGTTGTGCCTGGTGCCCGACGGCGACCTGTTCAAGGCGATCCGGGCCGGCACCGCCGACGTGGTCACCGACCGGATCGAGACCTTCACCGAAGACGGCATCCGGCTGGGCTCCGGCCGCGACCTGCCGGCCGACATCATTGTCACCGCGACCGGCCTCAACGTGCAGGCCCTGGGCGGCGTCACGCTGACCGTCGACGGTGCGGTGGTCAACCCGGCCGACACGGTGGCCTACAAGGGCATGATGCTCTCCGGCGTACCCAATTTCGCGTTCATCGTGGGTTACACCAACTCGTCCTGGACGCTCAAGGTCGGCCTGCTCTGCGAGCATTTCTGCCTGCTGCTGGCGCACATGGACAAGCACGGCTACGCGATCTGCCGCCCGGAGATCGCCGACCCGGCGATGCCGACCCGCCCGTTCCTCGACTTCGGCGCCGGCTACATCCGCCGGGTCATCGACCAGCTACCCCGCCAGGGCGACCGGCTGCCGTGGCTCACCTCGATGAGCTACGACACCGACGTGCGCCTCCTGCGTGCCGACCGCGTCGTCGACCCGGAGTTGCACTTCAGCGGGTCAGGCAGGAACGGCGCTGCGGGCGGCGGCCAGGGTCAGGGCGCGGTGGAGCAGGCGGGAGTCGCCGAGTAGGCCGCGCAGGCGGCGTTCGAGGCCGGCGATCGGGATCAGGTTCTGCGGTGCGCGCGGGTCCTTGTAGGGGGTCGAGGCGAACCGGGGCAGGGTGAGCAGGGACAGGTCGGCCAGCTCGATCGCCTCCTGCGACGGCATCTCGGTCGTGCACTCCAGGCGCACGATGCCGGCCCAGGGTGCGCCGGCCGGGCCGGGCAGCCGCAGATACCACGAGTAGCCACCCCAGGCCGTGCCCATCAGGAAGACCGGCGACCGCTCGCCGGGGCGCAGCTCGGTGACCACCTTGGTCAGCGCACCGTCGAGATACTGGCTCTGCTGGGTCTTCACGTAGCCGATCGTGCGGGACAGTTGCCGGCGGTTGCGGAGCGGGCCGTCGACGACCAGCAGGTCGTCGGACTCGCCGCGGACCTCCGTGGAGACCGCCACCTCCAGCGCGGTCAGCGGGCCCTGCACGGCCGGCACCAGCCGGGCCGGGTCGGGTGCGCCGGCCACCTGCCGCACGCCGTAGCGGACCGTGCCGGCCGTGATGTCGCCCGCGGTCGGCGAGGTGGTGAACAGGCCTCGTTCGACCAGGGCACCGGCCAGTGACGCCACGCCGGCGCGCAGGTCACAACGGACCACACCGGCGGCGTAGGAGGCCGCCAGGCCCGGATGCGACGTGCCGTCTTCCTCCCGGGTCCACAGGCTCGCGTCGATCCGGCGCACGCCGTCGACCAGCAGCACCACGTCGGGGGCGCGGACTGTCGGCGGTGCCGTCAGCGGTCGCCAGGCCGCGGCCGGGAGCTCGACGTCGGTGTTGATCTGGGCGGTGCTCTGGCTGGCCGGACCCGACGACGCCTCGAACGAGGCGCCGTAGGCCGGATCCCAGTTATCCACGAAATATTCGGTCATATGCCGCTCCGGGTGATGTGGGCGGAGCGGGCGTCCTTGGTCACGTCGAAGCGCACCGGCACCCGCTCGGCCAGCGCCGGCACGTGGGTGACCACGCCGACCATCCGGTCGCCGCGAGCGGCCAGGCCTTCCAGCGTCGCCGCGACCGTGTCCAATGTTGCCGCGTCGAGCGTGCCGAAGCCCTCGTCGAGCAGGATCGACTCGAGGCTGGCGGCCGACGTCGACATCCCGGCGAGCTGCTCGGCCAGGGCCAGCGCGAGCGCCAGCGACGCCTGGAACGTCTCGCCGCCGGAGAGCGTGCGGACACCCCGGCGCAGCCCGGCGTCGTGATGGTCGACGACCGAGAACTCGCCCTTCTCGTGGACCAGGTCGTATTGCCCGGCGGACAGCTCGCGCAGGATCCGCGAGGCCCCTTCGACCAGCAGGTCGAGCGCCTCTTCGAGCAGCCAGCGCTCGAAGTTGTTGGCCCGCAGGTGGCCGGCGAGCGCCTTGGCCACCTGGCTGTCGTGCTCGTGGGCGGTGCGCTTGTCGAGCAGCCCCTGCGCCTGCGCCCGCCGCTCCTCGACCCGCTGGTGCGCGGCCGTGGCCCGCTCGACCGCCACGGTCGCCGCCCGCACGTGGTCGTCGGGTGCCGGCTGCTCCGCGTCGACGAACGCGGCGTCGAGCCGCGCGCGCACGGCGGTGACCGCGGCATCGGCGTCGGCGGCGCTCGCCGCCAGGTCGGTGCGCGCCGACCGCCGGCTGGCCACCTCGGTCGCGGACCAGTCGGCCAGGGTCGACCACGAGTCGGCCAGGTCGTCGCGGGACGCGGCCGGTGGAGCGAACCGGGCGACCGCGTCGCGGGCCACGTCGAACTCCCGCCAGGCCGCGGTGAGCCGCTGCTCGGCGGCGCTGCGGGCGGCGGTGGCCGTGCGGGCCTGTTCCCGCGCGGTCTTCAGCGCCGCGACCGCCGCGTCGAGCGACTTCTGCAGCCCGGCCAGCGTCTCCAGCTCGCGGCGCAGCGCCGTGACGCCCGGCGAGTTGGCGAGCTGCGCGCCGAGCGCGGCCAGCCGGGAGGCGAGCTGCTCGTGCTGGGCGCGGGCCCGGTCGAGGGTGCGTTCGAGCGCGCGGGCCGCCTTCTCCCGCTCGGCCACCTGGGCCTGCGCCTTCTCGTCGGCGGCCTTGGCCGCGTGCCCGGCCTTCTCGGCGGCGGGCACGGCCGAGGTCGCGGGGACCGCGGGCACCGAGACGACCGGCTGCTCACAGACCGGGCAGGGCGCGCCGGCGTGCAGGTGCACCCGGAGTGCGCCGGCCCGGTCGGCGGCCTGCGCGTCCTGGTAGGCGTGGCGGGCCGACTCCAGCTCGGCCGCCGTGCGCAGCGCCGCCGCGCGGGCCTTCTCCAGCGCCGCCGCGGCGGACCGGTGCTCCGTGGTGGCCGCCGTCAGTCCCTCCTGGAGGGACGCGGCCTCGGCGGTGACCGACGAGTGCTCCTCGTGGGCCCGCAACAGCAGCCGCAGTGCGGCCGGGTCGCCGGTGGCCGCCAGCTCGCCGCGCAGCTTCTCCTCGCGCTCTTCGGCGGCCGTCACGGCGTCGACAGCCGCGGCCGCCGCGTCGCGCGCGTCGGCTGCGGCGGACGCCAGCGCCGCCACGCCGCGCGGCGCGCGGACCCGGTCGAGCAGCGCGATCTCGTCGTCGAGCGCGGTCAGCCCGGCCGCCGCCTCGGTCGCCGCGCGCTGGGCCTGCTGCAACTCCGGTGCCACCGTGGCCACCAGCGCGGCGAGTGCCAGCATCGCGTCGACCCGGGCGACCGCGCCGGCCAGCGCCTCGTCGGAGGTGTCGTCGAGGCCGGCCAGGAGCTGGTCGACCGCGCGCAGGTCGGCGTCGGCCTGCTGGGCCCGGGCGGTGGCCCGCTTCTGGATGTCTTCGTAGACGTGCAGGCCGAGCAGGTTGACCAGGATCTGTTGGCGGGTGGCCGGCTTGGCGTGCAGGAAGTCGGCGAACTGGCCCTGCGGCAGCAGCACGCAACTGGTGAACTGCTCGTAGGGCAGCCCGACCGCGTGCTGGATGGCCTCGTCCATCTCGGCCGGCGTGCCGGCGAGCACGTCGCCGAGGTCTTCGGGAGTCATCCCGGTGTCGAGTTTGGAGACGTCGAAGTTGTCGGGCATCTGTTGCAGGCCGGCACCGCCGGTCTTCACGTTGCCCCGGCTGTCACGCCGGACCACCCGGGTCGCGACGTAGCGCGCGCCGCCCGACTCGAACACCAGCCGCACCCGGGCCTCGGTCGCCGACGGCGACAGGGCGTTGGCGATGCCCCGGCTGCTCCCCCACCGCGGCACCTGGCCATAGAGGGCGAAGCAGATCGCGTCGAGCACGGTCGACTTGCCCGAACCGGTCGGCCCGACCAGCGCGAAGAAGTCAGCGTCGGTGAAGTCGACCGTCGTCTCGTCGCGGAAGACGGTGAACCCCGCCATATCCAACCTGAGCGGCCTCACGCGGCAACCTCGCTTCGCGAGGTCGAGCGTGAGCCCGGGCCTACTGAGCCAAATGGTTCGGTCGCAAGCTCCCTCACGCCGAAGCCTCCTCGTAGAACTCGTCGAACAACTCACGGACACCCGTGTCCGTCACGCCGCGGCTGTCCAGATAGGCGGCGAACAGCTCGCGCGGCGTACGCCCGGCGCGTTCTTCCGCTCGTGGCCCAGGGGTGCTGGCCACCATGTCCGGATCGATCCGCACCTCCAGCGCCCGGGGCAGCAGCTCCTGCACCTCTTCGCGCAGGCCGGCCCGCGGAGTCTCCCGGACGAACACCCGCAGCCAGGCGTCGCCGGTCTTCAGCGTCGCGAGCTGCGCCAGGTCGCCGCGCACGGTGCGGAGTTGGGTCGCCACGGTCACCGGCACCTCGCGCACCTTCGCCGCCTGCCCCACGCTCACCTCGACGACCGTGACAGCGGGCACGTTTTCCGCCTCGCCGAAGTCGATCGCCAGCGGGCTGCCGCTGTAGCGCACCGGGCACGGCCCGATCACCGTCTGCGCGCGGTGCAGGTGGCCGAGCGCCACATAGTGGGTGCTGGTCGGGAACACATTCGCCGGGACGGCGTAGCCGAGCACCGTCTGCGCCTCGCGCTCACCGCCGCCCTGGCTCGCGCCGACCACGGTGAGGTGGGCGGTGACCAGGTTGACCACGCCCGGCTCGCCGAAGCCCTCGGTCAGCTTGGCCAGCAGCCGCGACAGGTGGTCGGCGTAGGTCTGGGTGGCCTCGGCTGCGGTCAGGTCATACATCTCGATCGCCCGCACCGCGTAGCGCTGGGACAGGAACGGCAGGGCGACCAGCCGCCACCGCTCCCCCGTCGCCGTGGTGCCGTCGATGACGTGCTCGGCCGGGTTTTCCCGGACGCTGCCGCGCAGCGTGATGCCGGCCGCGTCGGACCACGGCCGCAGGGCGTCGAGCGCGGCGCCGTTGTCGTGGTTGCCGCCGATCACGACGACGTCGGCGCCGGTGCGGCGCAGGGCCGACAGCGCGCGGGTGACCAGCCGGGTCGACTCCGGCGAAGGCGCCGCCGTGTCGTAGAGGTCACCGGCGACGATGACCAGGTCGGGCTGCTCGGCCCGGGCGATCTCGACCACCTGGGTGAGCACCGCGAGGTGTTCCTCGGCCCTTGACTGTCCTTTGAGGACCTTGCCGACGTGCCAGTCGGAGGTGTGCAGGATGCGCACGGGCCGCCCCCTTAGAACGGGATGTCGTCGTCGGACAACGTGCCCGACCGCGAGCCGACCACCGCGAACGGATCGGCGGACTGGGTGATCGAGCGCAGCGTCTCCGCCGGCGCGGCGCCGGCCTCGGAGTGCCGGGTCGCCCATGCCGGGAACGGGAACTCGACGCACAGCGGGACCGGGATGTCGGGCTGGTTGACGAACATCGTGCCCGGCTTGGCGAGCAGCACCCGCTGCCGCTGCGCGGGCGGCAGGAAGCCGTATTCGGGGCGCGACGCCTCGGCCGGGTCGAGCCGGCCGACGACGCGGACGGCCGAGTTGGTGACGATGCGGCGCTCGACCTCGCTGGCGGTCTGCTGCGCGCCGACCAGGATCACGCCGAGCGAGCGGCCCCGCTCGGCGATGTCGAGCAGCACCTCCTTGATCGGGGAGGAGCCCTCGCGCGGTGCGTATTTGTTGAGCTCGTCGAGCACGACGAAGAGCAGCGGCTTGGCGGTGCCCTTCTTCTCCTTGCGCTCGAACTCTTTCTTGAGCGTCACGCCGACCACGAACCGCTGCGCGCGGTCGGGCAGGTTGTGCAGGTCGACGACGGTGACCTGGGCGCTCTCGTCGGTGTTGATCTGGTGCGGCCGGCGGGTGGCCAGGTCGCCGCGGATCAGCCGGCCGAGGTCGCGCTTGCTCGCGATCAGCCGGCGGGCGAACGCGTTGACCGTGCCCAGCCCGACCGAACTGCCCGTCCAGGCGAACCGGGTCTCGTCGTCGGAGAGTTGCGCGACCACGAAGTCGGCCAGGTCGGCGTAGCTGCTCAGCCGGGTGCCGTCGATCGCGACGCCGCCGTCGGCCGGCACCGCGTGCCGGGCGAGGTGTGCGGTGACCGCGTGCACGACCATCGTGTATTGCTGCCGCTCGTCGTCGGCGTCGGCGAACACGTAGGGCAGCAGCGAGCCGAGGCAGAACTCTTCGAGCGTCCAGTAGAAGCTGTCGACGCCGGACAGCCGGCTGCTGACGTCGGGCGTGCCGGACGCGTCGCCCATCCTCGGCGGCGCGTAGACCCGGACGTCGCTGAACGGCTTGGCCGGCAGGCCGAGGGCCGCGTACGCCGCGGTGGTCTTGTCGTCGAGTTTGACGTTGGGGTGGTCGAGGAAGAGCAGGTCTTCACCCTTGACGTTGAAGATCAGTGCCTTGGCGTTGACCGCGTCGCCGCCCAGCGCCCCGGAGTGGAAGACCGAGTAGAGCAGGAACGTCGCGAAGCTGGTCTTGGTCGCCACGCCGGAAATTCCGGAAATCGACACGTGCGCGCCGCGTTGGCCGTCGAGGAAGTCGGCGTTGAGGAAGACCGGGATGCCGTCGCGCCCGGTGCCCATCGGGATCTGCCGTTCCATCCGGTCGAAGTGCAGCGCGGCGGCGCGCAGGTCGCCGGTGGCCCGGTGCACGAGGGCGCCCGGTGCCGGCGGCACGTAGAACTCCGGGTCGACCCGGGTGACGCTGATCTCGGCCGCCTCCTGCACCTGGGCCGGGAGCGTGCCGTCGGCGATCGCGAAGACGTCGGAGTCGAAGACGGCGCCCTCGTGGCGGGCGCGCACCTGGGTCACCACCCCGGCGATCCGCACCGGCGGGCGGTCGGGCAGCTCACGGGTGGTCACCACGACGTCGTCGAGCTGGAGGTAGCTGCCCGGCGCGACGGCCGTCCAGAACTGCAACGGAGTGGCGTCGGAGGTGCCCAGCACCCGGCCGACCGCACTCTGCTCACCCATCGCTCCCACCGATACCACGACTCGCATCTTGCAACATCAGTACGACCAGCTCACAGCCGACGCGCGGGGCGGAGCGAGATGAGGTGAAAGAGCCTTTCATCCTTTTGGTGGGGCTATGTCAGGCGGCGTACCAGTGTCGTGGCGCGCCCCGGGTCGAAGGCCTCCGACTCGAACCCGCCGCCCGCCCACGAGCCCAACTCGGCATGCCGCGGGTGCGCGGGATCACGGAGCGCGACCAGCAGCTCGGCGTAGCCGAACGCGCCGCCAACGTCTTCCGGCGGGCAGGCCCGCTCGCCGGCCAGACACAGCGGGTAGCGCTCGTCGGGCTCGGCGGCGAACACGTCCTCCACCAGCAGGTCGTGCTCCCACCAGTCGCCGAAGTCGTAGGTGTAGAGCAGCCGGGTGCCCTTGTGCGCGACCGCGTCGAGCCGCACGTCGAGCTCGTCACGCAGCGCGAGCTCGCCGTCGGGGTCGGGCTCGCCGTATTGCACGCCGTCGACCTCGAACGAATGCAGGCGAAAGCTCTGCCAGCCCATCGCGAGCTGGACCACCCGGTGCACCCGGTCGAGCGTGTAAGCGCCGGGCAACTGCACCCGGCGCCACACCTCGGGCTGCACGTCGGCCAGCGTCACCTTGACCTGGAAGATCTGCCGGGGCATAGGCGGCTACCTCGATAGGGTGTCCGGATGAGCTGCGACTGTCAGCACCGTACCCCCGCGCCGGGCACCGCAATCAACGCCGCAGTGGCCGGATGAGCGGGCCGGCGATCCGTGCCCTGTGGAGCGTCGACGCAGCTCAGCCACCGGGCACGGAGCTCGACGACGAGGCCCTAACGGGGTGCTACGGCCGGTCGGCGGCACCGACGGTTCGTGTCAATTTCGTGACCAGCGTCGATGGCGCGGTCGAGGTCGACGGCTATTCCAAGGGCCTGTCCGGCCCGGCCGACAAGCGGGTGTTCGGCATCCTGCGCAAGGTCTGCGACGCCCTGCTGGTCGGCGCCGGCACCATGCGCCACGAGGGCTACCGCGCGATCACGCTCGATGAACCGCGCCGGGCCTGGCGACGGGCACAGGGCCTGGCCGCGACGCCGACGCTGGTGGTGGTCAGCGCCAGCCTCGCCGTCGACCCCGCCGCGCCGGTGTTCGCCGCGGCCCCCGCCCGGCCGGTGGTGCTGACCACGGCGGCGGCGACCGCGCCGCCTGGCCTCGACCAGGTCGCCGATGTCGTACGCGTCGGCGAGCGCGAGGTCGACATCGCCGCCGGCCTGGCCGCGCTGCGCGCACGCGGGCTCGACCAGATCCTCTGCGAGGGCGGCCCGCACCTGTTCGGCACGCTGACCGCCGCCCGGCTGGTCGACGAGCTGTGCCTGACCGTCTCGCCGCTGCTGGCCGGCGCCAAGGCGGGCCGGATCACCGCCGGCCCACACCTGGAGGGCGGCCCGGAGCCGCTGCGCCTGCACCACTCGCTGCTCGCCGACGACCTCCTGCTGCTCCGCTACACCCGGGCGGCCTGACGCCCGGCGGGCGCCCGCATAGGGTGGAGCACGTGGGGCGACAGCGCGGTCAGGGGCGGGTGGTCGCCCAGATCGGGTCGGGCGTCGCCGAGTTGCTGCCCGACCACGACCGGCCCAACGCCTACACGCTGCTGGTCGACGGCGCGCCGCAGTCACACGTCGACCTCGACGACCCGACCTACCTCGAGTTCGAATACGTCCGCCGGGTCGCCGCCTCGCTCGATCTCACCGCGCCGCCGCTGATGCCGCTGCGGGTGCTGCACCTCGGCGGCGGCGGCCTGACGCTGGCCCGCTACGTCGCCGCGAGCCGGCCCGGCAGCCGGCAGCGGGTCGTCGAGGCCGACGCCAAGCTGCTCGATTTCGTCCGCACGCACCTGCCCTGGCCGGCCGACCCCAAGCTCAAGGTGCGCGTCGGCGACGCCCGCACCGAGCTGGCCAAGGCCGCCGAAGACTCGTTCGACGTGGTGATCGTCGACGTCTTCGCCGGCGCCCGCACCCCGGCCAGCGTCCGGTCGGTCGAGTTCGTCGAGCAGGCGGCGCGGGTGCTCCACCCCGACGGCCGCTACCTGGTCAACATGACCGACGGCCCGCCGCTGGGGCTGGCCAAAGCCCAGGTCGCCACCGTCGCCGGCGTGTTCCCGGAGGTCTGCCTGGTGGCCGACTCGTCGGTGCTGCGCGGCCGGCGGTTCGGCAACCTGGTGCTGACCGCGGCCAACACCGTCCTGCCGACGGCCGCGCTGGCCCGCCGGGTGGCCGGCGACTGGTTTCCCGGCCGGCTGCTGGCCGGCGCCGACCTGACCCGCTTCAGCGGCGGGGCCGCGGTGGTCACCGATGCCGACGCGACCCCGTCGGCCGCGCCGCCGGCCGGCATGTTCGGCCCGCTCCCCGACTGACGCGCGTGTGCGAGAGTTGACGCCGTGCAGCGGGTGATGGGCGTTCCGGAGGGCTACCACCTGAGCGGCTCGGTCGGTCCGATCCCGATGAGCCGCTGGGACCCGTGCGCCCGCTGGGCCGGCGACACCTTCTGGTGGGCGACGCACACCCCCGAGGGGCCGGCGACGCTGGCCCTCCGCAAGCAGGGCCAGGAACTGACCGCCATCGGGTACGGGCCGGGCCAGGCCTGGGTGATCGAGCACGCCGACGCCGTGGCCGGGCTGCGTGACGACCTGACCGGTTTCGCCGACCTGGCCGCCGCCCATCCCGTGGTCCGCGAGGTGGCCCGGCTGCACCGCGGCCGGCGCATCCCGACCACCGGGATCGTCTTCCCCCGGCTGATGCGGGCGATCTTCGAGCAGAAGGTGACCGGCAAGGAGGCCTACCGCGGCTATTCGGCCACGGTGCGCAGGTTCGGCACCCCGGCACCGGGGCCGCTGGAGGGCCTGACCCTGCCGCCCGAGCCCGAGGTGATCGCCGCACAGCCCTACTGGGTGTTCCACCCGTTCGGCGTCGAGCAGAAGCGGGCCGACACCCTGCGCCGGGCGGCGGCCGAGGCGGCCCGGATCGAGCGCTGCACGACCGCCGAAGAGGCGAGCACCCGGATGCGGTCGATCAACGGGATCGGCGTCTGGACCGCCGCCGAGGTGGTCCGGATCGCCTACGGCGACCCGGACGCGGTCAGCGTCGGCGACTTCCACATCCCCAACACGGTGGCCTGGAACCTGGCCGGCGAGGCCCGCGGCACCGACGCCCGGATGCTCGAATTGCTCGAGCCGTTCCGCGGCCACCGCGGCCGGGTCTGCATGCTGCTGGAGGCCAGCGGCCTGATGGCGCCGAAGTTCGGCCCGCGGATGCCGATCCGCTCGTTCGCGAAGTTCTAGGAGCTCTCGCTCACCAGCCGGCGCAGCGCGCGCCCGCACCAGGCCGCGTAGGCCCGCTGGAACGGCGGGACCGTCGGGCCCGCGACCCAGGTCAGCAGCGAGGCCGGCAGGCTGAACGCGGTCACCGAGAACCAGGTCGTGCCGTCGTCGCCCTGGGTCACCTCGAACGCCTCCTCGCCGCGCTCCGGGTGCCCGGGCAGCGTGCCGTAGCCGAACCCGGCCCGGCCGGGCTCGTCGACCGCCCACACCACCCGGCACGGCGCCGACAGCCGCAGCGGCCCGAGGCCCAGCCCGGTGACCACGTCGACGCCCGCCTCGGCCCGGTCGGCCGAGGCGGTGATCCGCACCCCGGCGGCCCGGTGCATCCGGAACGACAGCACCGCGTCGGCGGCCGGACCCAGCACGTCGTGCCCGATCGCCACCCGGTAGCGCAGGTGGTGATAGCCACGCGGCAACGAACCGGTCTCGGTCGCGCCCACCTCGTCATAGGTCAGCAGACTCACTGCCGAACCGCCTCCATCCGTCGCCATGCGAGCAGCGCGCACAACGCGAAGCCGACCGCGTTGAGCACCCCGTGCGTCGCCACCATCCAGGGGATCGACAGGTGCGGCAGGGTAAACACATGCCCGGCCGCCCAGTCGAGTGCGAGCAGCATGGTCACGACCAGGATGCCCGACGAGATCAGCAGCAGCGCACGGGCCCCGCGCGGTGCCAGCGGCCGGATGCGCACCAGCGTCAGCACCGCGACCAGCCACATCCCGACCGTGAGCAGCGCCGCACCGGCCAACTCGACCGGGTCGCCCAGAAAGTAGCCGACCAGCACCACGCCGGTGCCGGCGGGCACGCA
Organism: Asanoa ferruginea; assembly: GCF_003387075.1. Classification (NCBI taxonomy): domain Bacteria; kingdom Bacillati; phylum Actinomycetota; class Actinomycetes; order Micromonosporales; family Micromonosporaceae; genus Asanoa; species Asanoa ferruginea. The sequence goes on along the minus strand of NZ_QUMQ01000001.1, from coordinate 4,314,730 downwards.
CCAGGCGGCGGCCCGGCCGAGTGCCGAGCCGCCGGTCGCACGGCAGGCCAGCGCCGCGACCAGGGCGGCGACCAGCCCCGCGTAGTGCAGATGCGGCACGGTGAGGGCGAGCGTCTTCAGCGGGAAGCCGAGCAACCGGAACCCGGCCCGCTCGGCGACCAGCGCACCGGCGGCGACCAGCGGCGCGACCAGCCCGGTCGCCACCGCGACGTCGGCGGCGGCCCAGCGGCGCAGCCCGTGCAGCCCGGCCACCGCCAGCACCGCGGTCAGCACCAGGTAGGGCGTCGCGAGCAGCGCCGCGCCGGCGCCGCGCGGCAGCCAGAGCGACACCGCGGCCGGCACCGCCAGCCACGGCCACACCCGCCGCAGGAGTGCCGGCGCGCCGACCAACCCGAGCGCGAGCGGGACCAGCACGACCATGGCGAGCGCGTCGACGAGGCTCAGCAACACGGTCACGCCTTCATTTGAACAGGTTCAAGTCTCATCTGTCGAGACGGTTCGACGGCCGGCGATGTGCTCCGCGCCACGTTCCGGTGGGCTGGTCGGCATGACCGTGGAGATCGAGCGGGCCCGGCCCGACGACGCCGGCGAGGTGCTCACCGTGCAGCGCGCGGCGTTCCTGAGCGAGGCGCAGCGCTACAGCGACCCGCACCTGCCCATGCTCACCGAAACCCTCGCCGAGATCACGGCGGTGATCGACACCGTGCTGGTCGCCCGTGACCCGCGCGGCCGGCTGGTCGCCGCCGGCCGGGGCCGGCTCGACGAGCACGGCACCTGCCACATCGCGCGCCTCGCGGTCGTGCCCGACCTGCGCGGGCTGGGGCTCGGCTGGCGGATGTTGCTCGCCGTCGAGGCGGCCCACGCCGGCGCCGCGCGCCGCTACGAGCTGTTCACCGGCGCCGAGAGCCACGACAACATCCGGTTGTACGAACGCAACGGCTACGCGATTTTCGCCCGGCGCCCGCTCGACCGTGGTCCCGGCCTGGTTCACCTGGCCAAACCGGCGGTGGGATAGCGTCGGATCATGACGGAGCCGGTCGATCCCCGTGCCCGGCGGCTGTTCGACACCGGGCGCACCGCGCCGGGCGACCTGGCCGCCAGCCCGTTCCGTGCCGACCGCGACCGGATCGTCACGTCACCGTTCTTCGCGCGGCTGGGCGGGGTCACCCAGGTGATCAGCCCGGGCGGCAGCGGCCTGCTGGTGCACAACCGGCTCACCCACAGCCTCAAGGTGGCCCAGGTGGCCCGGGCGATCGCCGAGCGGCTCACGGCCGACGCCGGCAACCTGGCCCTGCTCGACAAGCTCGGCGGCTGCGACCCCGACGTGGTCGAGGCGGCGGCGCTGGCCCACGACCTCGGCCACCCGCCGTTCGGCCACCTCGGCGAGGCGGTGCTCGACCGGCTGGCCCGGGAGCGGCTGGGGCTGCCCGACGGCTTCGAGGGCAACGCGCAGTCCTACCGCATCGTCACCAGCACCGAGATCCGCGGCGCGGCCACCATCGGGCTCAACCTGACCGCCGCGGTCCGGGCCGCGATCGTCAAATACCCGTGGACCCGGCTCGACCACCCGGACCCGCACCCCCGCCGGATGAACCCGGCGCCGCGCGGCGCCTCGGCACCCGACTGGGACCCGTCCAGCGGGTCGGCCAAGTTCGGCGCCTACTTGACCGAGGTCGACGACCTGCGCCAGGCCCGCGCGCCGTTCGTGGGCCGGATCCCCGACTGGCAGCAGACCGTCGAGGCGTCCATCATGGACACCGCTGACGACATCGCGTACGCCATCCACGACGTCGAGGACTTCCACCGGGTCGGCGTGCTGCAGCAGGGCACCGTCGCGGCCGAGTTGCTCGGCTGGCAGCGCGAGCACAAGCGGCTCGGCGGTCTCTCCGACGACGCGCTCGACGCGAGTGCCCGGCAGGCCGGTGCGGCGATCGAGAAGCTACGCCGCCGGGTGCACCGCCGGGACCGCTGGATCAGCGACGACGACGCGTTCGCCAGCGCGGTCGAGCAGGTCCGCCACGACCTGGTCGACGGGCTGCTGGCCGACCCGTTCGACGGCTCGGTGGCCGCCGAGCAATACGTCGCCCGGTTCTCCGCCCGGTGGACCCGCCGGCTGGTCGACGCGGTGCACCTGACCGACAGCCCGGCCGTCCGCTCCGGCTATGTGCTGCTGGACCGGCCGCAGTGGCACGAGGTCCAGGTGCTCAAGCTGATCCACCACCGGTTCGTGCTCGACCGCCCCGACCTGGCGCTGCACCAGCGCGGCCAGGCCCGGCTGCTGGGCACCCTGGTCGAGGCGCTGCTCGCCTGGATCGTCGACCCGGCCGAGGAGGCCCGGTTGCCGCAACGCCTGCACGACCTGGTCGAGTTGGCCGAGGCCGAGCTGCCGGCGGGCACGCCGGACCGGGCCGCCCGGGCCCGCGGCCGGGCGATCGTCGACTTCGTCGCCGCGCTGACCGACCAACAGGCGGTGGCCCTCCTCGATGCCCTGTCCGGCCGTTCGGGCCAACTCTGGACCGACGCTTTCGTCCTTTAGCCCGCTAGAGTGCGCCAATGGATCTGACGGATACCGACACCAACATCACGATCCTGTGCGGCGTCGCGATGGTGATCGGCGTGTTCGGCGTCGTGATCCCGTTCCTGCCCGGCCTGCTGCTCTGCTGGGCGGCCGCGTCGGCCTGGGCGATCTTCGCGGGCGAGGGCGCCGGCCGGTGGGGCGTGCTGGCGCTGGTCACGCTGATCGCGATCCTCGGCATCGTCGTCAAATACGCGTGGCCGGGGCGCAACTTGAAGCGCAGCGGCGTACCCAATAAAACGCTCCTGCTCGGTGGTGTGCTGGCGATCGTCGGCTTCTTCGTGATCCCGGTGATCGGCCTGTTCATCGGCTTCGTGCTGGGCATCTGGCTGGCCGAGCTGGCCCGCCTCGGCGACACCAAGCTGGCCTGGCCGTCGACCAAGCACGCGATCAAGGCCGCCGGGCTGGCCATGCTGGTCGAACTCGGTGCCGCGTTGAGCATCGCGATCATCTGGGTCGCGGCCGTCGTGGTGAGCTGAGTGCGCGCGTCTGGAAGACTCTGAGGGATGGACCTGCCGATCAACCCGCCGGTCGAGCCGATGCTTGCCAAGAGCGTGCCGCAGATCCCCGAGGCCGACGGCATGAGCTACGAGCCCAAGTGGGACGGGTTCCGGTGCATCATCTTCCGCGACGGTGACGAGGTCGAGCTGGCCAGCCGGGGCGGAAAGACCCTGACCCGCTATTTCCCCGAGGTGGTCGAGCAGGCCAAGGCCCAGCTCCCCGAGCGGTGCGCGGTCGACGGCGAGATCGTGGTGATCCACCGGGAGCCCGGGCAGCAGCCCAAGCTCGAGTGGGACTGGTTGACCCAGCGGATCCACCCCGCGGCGTCCCGGGTCAAGCTGCTGGCCGAGAACACCCCGGCCGACTTCGTCGCCTTCGACCTGCTCGCGCTCGGCGACGAGGTGCTGGTCGACGAGCCCTACGCGACCCGCCGGGCCAAGCTGGAGAAGGCCCTCGCCCGGGTCAAGCCGCCGGTGCACCTCACGCCGACCACCCACGACATCGACACCGCGCGCCGCTGGTTCGAGATCTTCGAGGGTGCCGGGCTCGACGGGCTGATCGCGAAGCCGGCCGACATCGCCTACGAGCCCAACAAGCGGCTGATGTTCAAGATCAAGCACGCCCGCACGGCCGACGCGGTGGTGGCCGGCTTCCGCTGGCACAAGTCCGGCCCCGTGGTCGGGTCGCTGCTGCTCGGCCTCTACGACGAGCACGGCACCCTGCACCACATCGGCGTCTCCTCGTCGTTCAGCATGGCCCGGCGCGCGGAGCTGCTCGACGAGCTGGCCGACTACCGCGAGCCCACCGAGCACCCGTGGATCGACGCCGACAGCGACGAGCAGCAGATGGGCCCGACCACCGCGAGCGGCCAGCGCCGCCCCGGCGGGGTGAGCCGCTGGACCGGCGGCAAGAACCTGGCCTGGGAGCCGCTGCGCCCCGACCTCGTGGTCGAGGTCGGCTACGACGCGATGGAGGGCGACCGGTTCCGGCATACGGCGCAGTTCGTGCGCTGGCGGCCCGACCGCGACCCGCGCTCCTGCGGCTACGACCAGCTCGACCGGCCGGTCCGGTTCGATGTCGACCAAGTTCTCGGTGGCGATCCAGCCGCCGGCACGGGGGTTTCCTAGTGCGCGTTCGCCTGCTCGCAACCGCTTTCCTCGCCGGTGCCCTCGCGCTGACCGGCTGCACCGTCCCGGTCGTCGCGCCCAACACGGGTGACGGCGCGGTGGCGCCGAGCGGCCAGCCCGCCCCAGCCGCCTCCGGCCAGGCCGCGTGGCGACCCTGCCCCGACGTGCCGGGCAAGCTCGTCGGCCGCGGCGCGTCGGGCATGACCTACGACTGCGCGACGATCAAGGTGCCGCAGGACTGGTCCAACGCCGGCAACGGGGAGACCTTCGACCTCGCGCTGATCCGGGTGCGCTCCAGCAAGCAGCACGACCGGATCGGCTCGCTGCTGGTCAACCCGGGCGGCCCCGGCGCCTCCGGCGTCAACCTGGCCGTCTACCTCAGCTTCGGCGCCGCGTTCCAGGGCATCCCGGCCGAGGTCACCGACCGGTTCGACATCGTCGGCTTCGACCCGCGCGGTGTCGACCGGTCCAGCCCGATCGAGTGCATCCCCGACGAGCAGCTCGACGAGAGCTTCGGCTACGTGCCCGACCCGGTCACCCAGCCCCAGTTCGACGGCCTGGTCAACCTCAACAAGAGCATCGGCCAGGAGTGCCAGGCCAAATACGGCGACAAGCTCAAGCTGTTCTCCACGGTGCAGACCGCCAAGGACATGGACGCGATCCGCAGCGCCGTCGGCGACCAGAAGATGACCTACCTGGGCTACTCCTACGGCACGCTGCTCGGCGCCACCTACGCCCAACTCTTCCCGCAGAACGTCCGCGCGCTGGTGCTCGACGGCGCGGTCGACCCGCGGCAGAGCTTCGTCGCCGGCTCGGAGAGCCAGGCGAAGGGCTTCGCGCTGGCGTTCGACAACTTCGCCAAGTGGTGCGACCCCAATCCCGCGCAGTGCCCGATCGCGCCCGACGCCAAGGCCGCGGTGAACACCGCGATCGACAAGGCCGAGGTGTCGCCGGTGACCGACGCCAAGGGCCGCAAGGCCACCGCCGGCTGGGTCTTCTACGCGGTGATCTCGTCGCTCTACACCCAGTCGGGCTGGCAGGCCCTGGCGAGCGCGATCAAGCAGCTCGAGGCCGGCAAGCCGGCGGAGGTGTTCCAGCTCGCCGACGCCTACGCCGAGCGCAGCCCCGACGGCACCTACTCCAACCTGTTCGACGCCAACATCGCCATCAACTGCGCCGACCAGGCGAGCGTGGCCGACGTCGCACAGGTGCGCAGCTATCAGGGCCAGTGGCGCTCGTCGATCCCGCTGTTCGGCGCCCCGCTCGCGGTCGGCATGCTGACCTGCTCGGTCTGGCCCGGCGGGCACGACCCCTACCCGACCGGTCCGGCCACCGGCTCACCACCGATCCTGGTGGTCGGCACCACCGGTGACCCCGCGACGCCCTACGCGCAGGCACCGGCGCTGGCCAAGATGCTCGGCGTCGGGCGGCTGCTGACCTGGGAGGGCGAGGGGCACACCGCCTACCCGCAGACGGCGTGCATCACCGACGCGGTCGACTCCTACATCCTCACTCAGACCGTTCCGCCAGAGGGGAAGCGCTGCCCGCCGCAGTAGCCGCGATGCCCTCCCGGGCGGCCAGTTCTTCCAGGAGCCGGCGCACGACGCGCAGGTTGTTCTTCAGTTCTTCCTGCTCGTCGTGGCGGAACGCGTCGGTGTCGACGATCAGCTTGCTGGCGAAGTGTGCCGTGATCAGCGGGATCACCAGCAGCACCATCGTGGAGATCAACACGACCGCGATGGCGCGCGCCTGCCAGGTGTCGGGCGAGATGTCGCCGTAGCCGACCGTCGACGCGGTGACCACCGCCCACCACACCGAGTCGCCCAGCCCGACATCCTCGAAGACGCTGTAGAGCCCCGCCGCCGCGACGATCATCAGGGCGTACGACAGCATCAGCGTGCGCGGCGAGTTGGCGAAGAAAACCAGCCCGCGGTAGATCGCCTTCAGGGGCAGCAGCAAGGCCTTCATGGCGCATCATCATGCACCCGGAATTCAATATGCGAAGCTACCGACATGATCTTCAGGCCCGCTTTGCGCGCGGATGTCCCAGCGATTGTCGGGCTTCTGGCAGACGACCCGATCGGCGCCGGCCGCGAGACGGTGTCGGAGGAGATCGACGCCGCCTACTGGCAGGCCTTCGACGCCCTCGACGGCGACCCCCGCAACATCGTGATCGTCGCCGACCTCGACGGCGAGATCGTCGGCACGATGCAGCTCATCTTCATCCCGTCGCTCACCCGCCGCGGCGCCCAACGCCTGGAAATCGAGGGGGTACGCGTCGCCGCCACCCACCGCGGCGCCGGCCTCGGCCGCCGGATGATCGCGTGGGCGGTCGACGAGGCCCGGGCCGCGGGCTGCTCGCTGGTGCAACTCACCACCGACAAGCGCCGCACCGACGCCCGTCGTTTTTACGAGTCGCTGGGATTCGCCGCCACGCACGAGGGCATGAAGCTGGCCCTCTAGGCGTCGTCTTTCCAGTTGGCCGCGTTCTTCTTGCTCGGCTGCACCCGCGGCGGCTCGCCCGGCATCTTCGGGTGGTCGGGCGGGTAGGGCATGTCGCCGCCGCGCCCGTCGCGCTCGTCGGCCGCCGACCACTCCAGCAGCGGCGTGATGTCGAACGCGTTGTCGTTGATGCCGGCGTGCGGGTCACCGATCTCGGCGAACCGCTTCGGCAGGGTACGCAGGTCGAAGTCGTCAGGCTCGACGTCAGGCAACTCGGCCCAGGTCAACGGCGTCGAGGCGGTGGCCCGCGCGTTGGCCCGCAGCGAGTAGGCGGCCGCGATGGTGCGATCGCGCGCCATCTGGTTGAAGTCGACGAACACCCGCTCCCCCCGCTCCTCCTTCCACCAACTCGTGGTGACCAGGTCGGGCCGGCGCCGCTCGAGCGCCCGGGCCAGCGCGATCGTCGCGCGACGCACCTCCACGAACGTCCACCGCGGCTGGATCCGCAGGTAGACGTGCACGCCCCGGCCGCCCGACGTCTTCGGCCAGCCGGTCGCACCGATCTCGTCGAGCACGGCACGCAGCTCACCGGCCGCCTCGGCCGCGTCGCCGAAGTCGGTGCCCGGCTGCGGGTCGAGGTCGATCCGCAACTCGTCGGGGTGGTCGGCGTCCTTGGCCCGCACCGGCCAGGCGTGGAAGACGACGGTGTTCATCTGCGCGGCCCAGGCGACGTGGGCGAGGTCGACCGGGCAGAGCTCGGTCGCTTTGCGCCCGCTCGGGAAGGTGATCTCGGCGCCGTTGAGCCAGTCGGGGGTGCCCCGGGCCGGCAGCCGCTTCTGGTAGAACGCCTCGCCGTCGATCCCGTCGGGGAAGCGCTGGAGCGTGGTCGGGCGGTGGTCGAGCGCCCGCGTGATGCCGTCGCCGACGGCCAGGTAGTAGTCGAACACGTCCTGCTTCGTGTAGCCGGCCCGGGGAAACATCACCCGGTCGGGACTGCTGAGCCGCACGGTGTGCCCAGCGACCTCGACTTCGACAGCGGCGGCCTTCTTCGACGGCATGCCGTCGACCCTATGCCCCACCGGCTGCCCGGACCGGCCCTGACCACCGCCTACTGGGAGTTAGCGTGGTTTTATGACCGACGACGTCATGATCGGGACCGACGGCAAGCCGCGGTGCTCCTGGGCCGGCACGGGCGACACGGCGTTCGGTCGCTACCACGACGAGGTCTGGGGCAACCGCACCTACGACGAAGCGGCGCTGTTCGAGGCGCTCACCCTAGGCGTCTTCGAGGCGGGCCTGAGCTGGTCGATCGTCTTCGGCAAACGCGACGACTTCCGCCGGGCCTTCCACGGCTTCGACGTGCCGACGGTGGCGGCGATGACCAAGCGCGACGTCGACCGGCTGACTGCGGACGCGACCATCATCCGCAACCGCGCCAAGATCCAGGCCACGGTCGACAACGCCCGCGCGATGGCGTCGGCGTCGCCGAGCCTGGAGTCGCTGGCCCGGTCACACGAGGTGAACCGGAAGCGGTCGCCCCGCACGGGCGCGGACGTGCCGGCGTCGACCCCGGACGCCGAGGTGTTCGCCAAACAGCTCAAGGACCAGGGCTTCCACTTCGTGGGCCCGACGAGCACCTACGCGTTCATGCAGAACGTCGGCGTGGTCAACGACCACCTGCACGGCTGCTTCCGGGCCAGCGACTACAGGGGATAGCTGTCCATACAATGCGGTCATGGGAGAGATCCCCTGGTTCGAGTACGACGAAGACGACCTGAACGTCGCCCAACGGGCGTTTATCGACGTTCTGGCCGAACGCGCGAGCGATTGGCTGGTGGACCCTGCCGACGCGGTCGTCGTCCCGCCGGCGGAGCCGTCCTGCCTTAACGTGATCGTCTGGTTGGACATCGTCGATCCGACACGCAACCAGGGAATCCTGACCGTCGGCGCTCACTTCAACGGAACCGCCGTCCACGCGGACAAGCTCCACAACCAGCTGTTCTCGCTGCCCGACGAGGCGACTGAGCTCAACTTCACCGCGATCGGAAACCCGGCAGAGCTGGCGGAACAGACGGCTGCTTGGTTCGAGGCCATCCTCGCGCGCCCTCTGATCCGCTGCGAGTGGCAGCACCGCGGAAAGACGTACGCGGTCCGCTACGAGTTCGCCGACACGGGCGGCGGACTCATCGAGGGCTTCGACGACAAGCTCGCCCCGCGTGAGCTACGCAAGCGACTCGCCGCGGAAGCCAGCGTCCGTGGCCGGAGACGGATCAATCGCGCTGGCCTCGGAGAACCGGACCTGATTACCCGTGTCAGAGGCGGCCGCCTCGAAGACCAGGTACAGCGAAACCCTTAGCTAGTCGTCGTGAATCAGGTCCTGGCCGAGCGGGCGACACCTGCACGGCTGCTTCCGGGCGAGCGACTACGGGCGATAGCTCACATCCTCTTGTTTGGCTAACGTTGTTAGCCTACGGTTTTGGCTAACAACGTTAGCCGAACCTCGGGGAGGGGTCATGAGCCGCGATCGGGTGGCAAAGATCATGTTGTGGCTCGCCGCCGCCGGCGCGGCCGGTGCCGCACTCAGCTCCGCCGGCGCGCTGTGGGACGCCGACGGCGGCGCCAAAGTCGTCGAGACCTGGCGGGCCTATGGTTTCGTCGTCTTCGCCGGGCTCTTCGTGCTGCTCGCGCTGGCGCCGCGCGGCTATCGAGGCGTGTGGGAGTTGGTGATCTTCCACAAGGTCGCGCTCACGGTGACTGCCCTGCTCTACGCCGCGCACGGCGGCATAGCCGACACGGCGACGATCGTCGCCTGGGACGGCAGCGTCTCGGTGCTCCTTGTCGGCGCCTACGTGCTCAGTCGCGGATGGACGGCCTCCCCGGCCTGGCGCCGCACCACCCCAAGCGCCGGATGAAGGCAAACCGCCGCGGCGAGATGATCGACGCGGCCGAGCGGATCCTGGAACGCGAAGGCCCGGAGGCCGTCACCATGCGGCGCCTCGCCGAAGAACTGCGAATCCAGGCACCCTCGCTCTACAAGCACATCGCGGGCAAGACCGAGATCGAAGCGGCGCTGCAACAGCGCGCGCTGGAACGGCTCGGCAGCGTGCTGGCCGGGGCCAGCGGTGACCTGGCCACGCTTGCCGCGGCCTACCGGCGATGGGCGCTCGACCACCCACGCCTCTACGAGTTCACTGCCCGGCATTCCCTGGATCGTCAAGGTCTCGCATCCGGGGTCGAGGCCGCCGCCGCCGAGCCCCTGCTCAAGGTCACCGGCGGAAACATGGCGGCCGCGCGGGCCATCTGGGGTTTCGCGCACGGCCTCGTCGATCTCGAACTGACCAACCGATTCCCAGCGGACGCCGACGTGGACGCGGCCTGGGCACACGGGATCAGCGCGTTTGCCAGCTATTGCCCGCCGCAGCCCGACGGTCTTTCCTGACTTGCTGTGCTCACACAGGCCCACGCGCCGGGGGAAGCCGCCGCCCGAACGCTGCCGCTGTGGTCCAGGGTTGCTGCGCGCCCGCTAGCGCGTGCCAGGCGTAGTGGACTTCGGCGTTGGACATCCACACCCCGCAGGTTTCGCACTCCTCTCCGGCAGGCCGAAGACGGGCGTCTGGTTCGGGCCGGTACGTTGGCACATATCAATGTGTCATCGAGCCGGCCGCGAAGCTGGCATGGGGGTCAGTCAATGACAGGTCAGGTCTCTACCCGCCGCAGACTCGTCGCAGCCGTCGTCGCCGGTATCATTGCCGCCGGCGCGCCGACGCTGTCCGGTATGACGAGCGCCTACGCATCCGATCCGGCCAGGTCCGTCAATGCCGTCATCGTGTGGGACCAGAACGCGCAGACCGCGATCTGGGACTACGCCCAGCAACAGCCGCAAGTGCAGGCCCGCAGCTTCGCCATGGTGCACGGGGCCGTCTACGACGCGGTGAACGCCATCGCCGGAAAGCCCTACCAGCCCTACCTCTCGGCGCCAGCCACGAACGGGCGGGAGTCCACGGACGCCGCCGTCGGCACCGCCGCGTTCAAGGTCCTTTCCTCGCTCTTCCCGGACCAGCAGGCCCGGCTGCAGCAGCAGTACGACGACTACATGGCCGGCATCCCGGCCGGCCAGGCGAAGGCCCGCGGCACCGCCGTGGGCAACCAGACCTCGGCCGCAATGATCTCCGCCCGGCAGAACGACGGGGCGTTCGGCGAGGAGGCCTGGCCGGTCGGCACCCAGCCCGGGCAGTGGCGCCCGACGCCGCCGACCAACGCCAACGCGACGGCGTGGGTCGGCCGCCTCAAGCCGTTCCTCATTCCCAGCGTGTCGATGTTCCGTTCCTCCGGGCCGCCGGCACTCACCAGCGCGCACTACGCCCGCGACTTCAACGAGGTCAAGACGATCGGCGCGGTGAACAGCACCACCCGCACCCTCGACCAGACGCAGGCGGCCATCTGGTGGCACGACCGGCACCTGGGCGAGTGGGAGATCAAGCGGCAGCTCGCGGTCAACCAGCGCCTCAGCACGGTGCAGACCGCGCGCATGTTCGCCATGGTCGACCTGTCGGAGGCCGACGCGACGTCGGCCTGCTACAACGAGAAGGGCGCCTGGATGTTCTGGCGCCCGGTCACCGCGATCCAGCTCGCCGACACCGACGGCAACCCGGACACCGTGGCCGACCCGACCTGGATGCCGCTGCTAGTCACCCCGCCGCACCCGGACTACACGTCGGGCCACACCTGCTTCACCGCGGCGAGCATGTCCGCGCTGGCCTTCTTCTTCGGCCGCAACGACATCTCCTTCGGCGCGTACAGCTCGGCGTCGGGCACCACGCGCACGTTCAACAGCTTCTCCGGCGCGATCGCGGAGGTCATCGAGGCGCGCATCTGGGGCGGCATCCACACCCGCACCGCCGACATCGAGGGCGCGAAGATCGGCCTGAAGACGACGGCGTACGCGGTCACGCACTACTTCCAACCCCGTCGATAAGGTTCCTGAACCGCAGAAGGGGGTCCGTTCCCGGACCCCCTTCTCGTCACGCGGCCTCAGCAGGTGAGGGGCGGGGTGGTGTGAGCAGAGCAAATGCTCCGGATCAGGCTGCCGGGCTGGGACGGCGGCGGTGCCGCCCGGTGTAGCGACTCGTCCGCACGCCCGCGAGTTGCATCGCGGCTCCGCCGGCGGTCAGTGCCCCGCCCAGGCCGGCGAGCGACCCGATCGGCAACCCGGTCTTCGGCAACTCGGTCCCGGCGACGGGGTCGTCGATCGGCGTCGGCAGCGGCACCGACGGCGGCTCCTCCTGCGCGGTCGGCGGCGGTGGCTCCTCATCGGCCGGCGGATCTTCGTCGGCCGGCGGATCTTCGTCCGCATCGTCGCCGCACGAGGCCGATGCGCCGCCGAGGACCGCCAGGCTGTTGCCGCACACGTTGACGTCGACCTGCACCGGCACGACGACCTGCGTCCCGTTGAGGATGCCGGCGTTGTGGCCGCTGGCGATGTGCGAGACGCCGCTGCCATACATCGCGGCCGCGGGCAGGTCCGCCGGCCCGTCGGCGCCCTCGTCGGGCTCGGCGCCCTCGTCGCTGTCGGAAGAGTCGGGCAGCGGTGCCACGTCGGCGAGAGCGCTGTCGGCCGCGCTCTTGGCCTGGTCGGTCAGTGCCTGGGCCCGGTCGGCCGCGGCCGCCGCCGGGTCGCCCGTCTCGCCGAGTCCGGCCGCAGGGTCGCCGTGCGCCGCCGCGCTGGCCGCCTGACCGGTGAGGGCGAGCGCGCCGGCCACCACCGCGAGGCCCGCGGCCGGCAGGGCCGCGTTGGTCAGCCGCCGCCTTCGTGTCTTCGTCATCGTCCTGTTCCTGTCGTCCGGAGAATTCGTACCGAGAGGAGTATTTGGGGAGCCTAGAGCGCTTTGTCCGAAAACGTCCAAGCTGGCGAGCGCACTTCACCCACGCAGGGTCAGCCGTACCGGTGGGTCTCCCAGAGCAAACGGATGCGGAACTGCTTGCGCTCGAACTCAGGGTCACGACCCAGCCAATGGCCGTCGTACGGGGCTCGCAGCCGGACGATCGACCCGTCCAGCAGGGGCAGCGCCACCACCGTCCGCCGACCCCGGCGCTCCATCCGCACCTCGACCACCCGATGCCAGGGCGCTGAGGCACCGAGCGCGCCCGGCACCGACCACGCGCCCGCGGAGTCCAGGTCGGCACCGACCCGGCGGCCCAGCACCAGGCCCACCAGCCCACCCACCGGCACCGGCAGCGCCAGCGCCCACCAGGTCTGCCCGGGCACCGTGCGGTGCGGCGGGACGCCGGTCAGCCAGTGCGCCACCACCGGCGCGAGTTCGGCCGCCAGGCCGGTCAGCGCGAGCGCGCCGACCACCAGCAGCCCCACCCACATCCCGTGGCCCAGCGCTTGCCGCCAGGTCGGGCGGAAGCACAGCGGGTCTCCCGGTAACGGGACTTCCGCCCTACCACTGGCCGCTCTGGCCGGTGTTCGCATGCACTGCTAACGACGAGGTCACACCGAGGTAATCGGCCACCGGGCGAAGGGGGTCGTACGGTTGACGGATGGCACCCGAGAAGTCCTCCCCCGTGACCGAAATCCCCACCGAAGAGTTGCCGAAGACCGACGACGAGTGGCGGGTCCGCCTCAACCCGGCGGAGTTCCACGTGCTCCGCGAGGCCGGCACCGAGCGGCCGTTCACCGGCGAATACGTCGACACCAAGACCCCGGGCACCTACGTCTGTCGGGCCTGCGGCGCCGCGCTGTTCGAGAGTGGAACGAAGTTCGACTCGCACTGCGGCTGGCCGTCGTTCGACGAGGCGATCCCGGGTTCGATCCGCTACATCGAGGACAGCTCGCTGGGCATGGTCCGCATCGAGGTCCGCTGCGCACACTGCGACTCGCACCTCGGCCACCGCTTCGACGGCGAGGGCTACACCGCGAAGGACGCCCGCTATTGCATCAACTCGGTGAGCATGCGGCTCATCCCCGCATGACGGCGGCGGCGATCGTCACCTGACTCGGGTCAAGGGCGCGGTCGCCGTCTTCGACGGACCAGATCGAGTTTTGCAGGGTACGGCCGACCGTCCAGGCGACCGCCCGCTGCCGGTCGAGGCCGAGCGCTTCGACCATGACGTCGAACCGGCGCCGGATCGTCTGTTCCGGCGCCGCGTCATCCCACCGGTTCCACAGTGCCGGGCAGATCTCGAAGCCCGGGTCGCCGGCCAGCGGCTTCGGGTCGATCGCCAGCCACGGCTCGCGTCCGCCGGCGAGCACGTTCTCGTAGTGCAGGTCCCAGTGCAGCAGCCGGTCGCCGGCCTCGCCCGCGACGTCGGCCAGGATGTCGGCCCAGCGCCGGATCAGGCGCCCCTCGGCCGGGTCGGCCAGCAGGGCCGCGGCGGCCGGGGTGTCGGCGATCATCCGCGCCGCGGTGTCGGCCAGCCGAGGTATCCCGGGCGGCGCGGTGTGCGCGTGGAGCCGGTTGAGCAGCGCGGCGATGATCTGGACGGCCGACTCATCCGGCACGGACCTCAGGTCGCGGTCGGGGTCGAGGCGCTCGATCAGCAGCGTCCAGGTTGGTGGGTCTTCGCGGAGCAGCCGCGCGGCGCCGTCGCCGCCCCAGGTGCGCAGGGCCAGGCCCTCGCCGGGGTGCTCCCAGTCGGTGTCCTGGAGCTTGAGCGCCGCGGGCGTGCCGTCTTCGGTGATCACCGGAAGGATGAGGCCGGCCATGCCACTGCGCGGCGCCCCGTCGCGGCGCAACCGCCAGCGATCGAGAAACTCCGCCGCGGTGCTGGCCACCCCGTCGACCCAGGCCCGGCCCGCGTCACCGCGGAACCGAACCTGGGCCTCGACGAGAGCCGGGGGTACGACGATCTCTTCGGGGGTCATCCCGGCCAGGCTAGTGGCGGGATGCCCGGTTTCTCAGGCCCGGCCGAGCACGATCCGCCCGCCACGCCCGTCGAAGCCGTCGGCCTGCTCGTCGTCGAGCCAGACGCCGCCGGTGGCGAGGTAGCGGAAGGTGTATTCGCCCGGAGCCAGGGTGAGGGTGACCGTGCGGGTGCCGTCGCGGCGCGGCTGGAGCTCGTGCCGGCCAGGCTCCCAGTCGTTGAAGCAACCCACGACGCTGACCTGCCCGACCGGGCTGTCCTTGGGCAGGCAGAACGTCACGCGGGTCTTGTTGCCGAAGAGCTTGCTTCTCTTGATCATGTCGGCTCCTCCCGGTAAGGACACAACCTCATGGAGCTTCCCTTCCGGACCCATGACACGGGCGGACCGACACACCGCGCGTTACAGGCTGTTCATCGTTCGCGAAAATGCCTCAAATACCGCATTCCGGTTGCCGGGTCTTTCTCGTTGCGCGAGGCTGCGGTCATGGCGGAGTGCGAAACCTGCGGCAACGACTACTGGCTGTCGTTCGAGGTCAAGACGATCAGCGGCGACCGGCACGTGTTCGACTCGTTCGAATGCGCGATCCAGCGGCTCGCGCCGATCTGCGAGCACTGCGGCGTGAAGATCGTCGGGCACGGCGTCGAGGTGGCCGGCCGCTTCTTCTGCTGCGCCCACTGCGCGCGGGCGACCGCCGGCGCGGAGGCCGCGGCGATCACCGACACCGTCGGAGCCCACCCCGGCTGAGCCGCCTATGCTCGGTGGCCATGCGGCCGCACACCGACGAGATCCGGGTGGCGTCCTTCGCCGACCTCGACACCAGCACGCTCTACGCGATCCTGCGGTTGCGCAGCGAGGTGTTCGTCGTCGAGCAGGAGGCGGCCTATCTCGACATCGACGGCCGCGACACCGAGCCGGCGACCCGGCACATCTGGGTCGCTCAGGCCGGCAACCCGGTCGCCTACCTGCGGGTGCTCGCCGAGCCCGACGGCGGCATGCGGATCGGCCGGGTCGTGGTCGCCAAGGTGGCCCGCGGCGCGGGCGTGGCCGGCCGGCTGATGGACGCCGCGCTGGCCGTCGTCGGCGCCCGCCCGTCGGTGCTCGACGCCCAGGCGCACCTGGCCGACTTCTACGCCCGCTACGGCTACAAGATCAGCGGCGACGGCTACGTCGAAGACGGCATCCCGCACGTGCCGATGGCCCGCCCGGCCTAACCTAAAGATCATGACCACCCCGACGCTGTACGAGTGGGCCGGCGGTCGACCCGCGATCGCCCGGATGATCAACGCGTTCTACGACCGGGTCGAGCGCGACGACCTGCTCAGCCCGTTCTTCCCCGGTGGGGTCACCGCGGCGCACCGCGACCACGTGACGACCTGGTGGTCGGAGGTGTTCGGCGGCCCGGCCGACTACACCGGCGAGCTCGGCGGCTACGAGAGCATGCTGGCCCACCATCGCAACCTGGGCATCGAGCCCGAGCACCGGTTCCGGTTCGCGTCGCTGATGAGCCTGGCCGCCGACGACGCCGAGCTGCCCGCCGACCCGGAGTTCCGGGCGGCGCTGGTCGGCTATCTCGAGTGGGGCACCCGCATCGCGATGGCCAACTCCCAGCCGGGCGCGACCCCGGTCGAACACGCCCCGGTGCCGCACTGGGGCTGGGGCGTCGCACCGCCGTATCAGCCCTAGATCTGCCGGCGGGCGGATGCCGCGAGGCGGTCGGCGAGCGCGATGACCAGGTCGCGCAACTCACCGGGGCGCTCGACGACAAACGGCCGGTCGAGCGCGGCGAGCACAGGCGGCAACCAGTCGAGCCGCTGCGCCCGCAGTTCGACGCGCCACCAACCGCCGGGCTGGCCAGGCTCTTGGAGGGTCGCGATCCGCAGGACCACCTCGTGCTCGTAATCGGCCGTGGCGAACCCCGACAACACCCGCTGTGCCGGGTCAAGGCCCGCGGGCGTCTCGAAGGAGCCGGGCAAGGTCCGCGCGTCCGCGATGCGATCGAATCGGAAGGCGCGGTCCTCGCCGAGGCGCACATCCTGGCCCGTGACATACCACCGGCCAGAGTGGGCCACGATCCCGTACGCGTGCAGTGTGCGTTCGCTGCTCTGCCCGTCGCGGTCGGTGTAGCGGATCGAGAGCGGCCGACGGTGGCGGACCGCATCCGCGATCGCGAGCAGGACCCCGGCGTCCGGGCTGTCGAACTCGCCCGGCTGATCCGTGAAGGCGAGCGCCTCCAGAAGGGTGTCCAGCCGCTCCGCCAGGTGCTTCGGCAGCACCCGCCGGATCTTCGCCGCTGCCGTCTCGTTCGCCGTGCGCTCCGCCGTCATCAACCCCACACGCCGGCCTGCGACCAGGCCGAGCAGCACGGCCAGCGCTTCGTCGTCACTGAGCATGAGCGGAGGCAGCCGGTAGCCGGGGCCGAGCCGGTACCCGCCGTAGCGGCCGCGCACCGACTCCACGGGCACGTCCAGATCGACGAGCTGGTCCACATACCGCCGCACAGTGCGCCCCTCGACGCCGAGCCGATCCGCGAGTTCCGCCACGGTCCGGGTGCCGCCTGACTGCAGCAACTCCAGAAGCATCAGCACCCGGCTTGTGGGTCGATCCGCATCATCACCAGCGACGTGGCGCGCCTCGTCGAGTTCTACGAGCGCGCCCTGGAGACGCCAGCGACCTGGGCCACCGACGATTTCGCCGAGCTCAAAACGGCGGGCGCGACCCTCGCGATTGCCAGCACCCGCACCGTCCCGCTGTTCGCTCCGGGCGCCGCCCGACCGGCCGACAACCACAGCGTGATCACCGAGTTTCGCGTCGACGACGTGGACCGCGTTCACCAGAAGCTGACCGGGTTCGTCACGGACTTCGTCAACGAGCCCACGACGATGCCCTGGGGCAACCGGTCGCTGCTCTTCCGCGACCCCGACGGCAACCTCGTCAACTTCTTCACACCGCCGGCGACCAGCTAGTTCCTACGGCAACGCGTCGACGAGCTCCGCGACGCTGCGGCGGCGGCCGGTGTAGAACGGCACCTCTTCGCGGACGTGCCGGCGGGCCCGCGACGCGCGCAGTTCGCGCATCAGGTCGACGATCCGGTGCAGTTCGTCGGCCTCGAAGGCGAGCATCCACTCGTAGTCGCCGAGCGCGAACGACGCGACCGTGTTGGCCCGCACGTCGGGGAATCCGCGCGCCTGCCGCCCGTGTTCGGCGAGCATGTCGCGGCGCTCCTCGTCGGGGAGCAGATACCACTCGTAGGAGCGCACGAACGGATAGACGCAGACGTACGCGCGCGCTTCCTCGCCGGACAGGAACGCCGGCAGGTGGCTCTTGTTGAACTCGGCCGGCCGGTGCAGGGCCATCTGCGACCAGACCGGGGCGAGGTGCCGGCCCAGGGCGGTCCGCCGGAAGGCGCCGTAGGCCTCCTGGAGCGCGTCGCTGGACTCGGCGTGCCACCAGATCATCAGGTCGGCGTCGGCGCGCAGGCCGGACACGTCGTAGCTGCCGCGGACCGTGACGTCTTTGCCCGCCAGGTCGTCGAACAGGGTGCTGACCTCGGCGGCCAGCCCGGCACGGGACGGCGGCAACGGCTCGGCGGCCCGGAACACCGACCACATCGTGTAGCGGATGGCGTCGTTCAGCTCCCGGATCCGGGCGGCGTTGGTCTGCTCCGTCATGCGCCCATCCTCTCTCAGCGTGCTTCCGGCAGCGCCCGCAGGGCGGCGAGCACGGCGTCGGCGGCGGCCTCGCCGGAGCGTACGCAGATCGGGATGCCGACCCCGTCGTAACCGGCGCCGGCCAGCGCCAGCGTCGGCGCGCTCCGCCGCAGCGCCGCGCGGGCCGAGGCGACCCGGTCGAGATGGCCGGGCGCGTATTGCGGCAGCGCCCCGCCCCAGCGCTGGACCTGGGTCTCCAGCGGCTTCGGCAGGCTGTGGTCGACCAGGGTGGACAGCTCCCGGTGCACGATCCCGGCCAGGTCGGCGTCGTCGCGCTGGAGCACGTGCTCGTCGCCGTAGCGGCCGACCGAGGCGCGCAGCAGAGCCATCCCGTCCGGCCGGCGCAGGTGGGCCCACTTGGTGCTGAAGAACGTGGCCGCCTTGACGGCGGTGCCGTTCTCGGCTGGCACCAGGAAGCCCGACAGCTCCGGCAACTCGGCCTGCGGCAGGGCCATCGTGACCAACGCCACGCTGGCGTAGTCAAGCGCCCCGACGGTGTCGGCCGCGCCGGTGTCGATGTCGGCGAGCAGCCGGGCCGCGGGCCGCGCCGGGACGGCGAGCACCACGGCGTCGACGGTGACGTATTCCGGGTCGCGGGTCGGGCCGACGGTCAGCCGCCAGCCGTCGGGGGTTCGGGTGAGCTCCCGGACCGTCGCGCCGAGCCGGATCTGCGCGCCGCTGGCCTCGGCTGAGGCCGCGACGAGCCGACTGACCCCGCCGCGCACGGTGGCGAAGACGGCGCCGCCCTTGACCCGGGGGAAGGCCGCCTGGGCCGCCTTGACGGCGCCGGTCAGCGAGCCCTCGACGCGGGCCTGGCGGGCCAGTGCCGGCATCGTGGCGGCGAGCGACAGGCGGTCGGCGCGGCCGGCGTAGACACCGCCGAGCATCGGGTCGACCAGCCGCTCGACGACCTGGTCGCCGAGCCGCCGGCGGACCAGCGCACCCACGGCCACGTCTTCGTCCGGACCGAGCAGCGGTTCCCCGTTGTCGAGGTCACGACCGGCGTCGACGCGGGCGAACCCGGCCAGCGCACCGACGTCGCCCGGCACGCCGGTCAGCGTGCCGCGCGGCACCGGCACCAGCTTGCGTTCGACCGCGATCGCGGCGGCCCCGACAGCGGGATTCACCAGGTCGTCGCCGAGCCCGACCCGGCGGGCCAGGGTGACGGCCGGCGAGTCCTGCCCGGTGGACGCGTCGCGCACGAGGAACGCCTCGGCGCCCAGCTCGACCGGCGACCCGGCCAGCTCGCCGGTGCGCAGCTTGCCGCCAAGCACCGGGCCCTGCTCGAAGACCGTGACCCGCGTACCCGATGGACCGGAGTCCTTGATCCGCACCGCGGCGGCCAGTCCCGCGATCCCACCGCCGATCACCGCGACGCGCCACCCGTGTTGCATGCACCCACCCTATGGCGGGACGGGGATCAGGCGGTGCGGCGGCCCGGCAGCGCGGTGACCCCCGGTGGCGGCAGGCCCGCGGTCGAGGCCAGCAGGGTTGACCAGGCCAGCAGGTGGGCGCCGAGGTCTTCGTCGGTCGGGGTCCAGCTCGCCCGGATCTCGATGTCGGCCGCCGTCGGCGGACCGGCGAGCTCGCCGAACCGGGTCGACATGGTCTGGGTGACCGTGCCGCCGATCGCCCGGTAGTGCGCGTCTTGCGCGTCGAGCGCGTCGGTCAGCCAGGTCCAGCCGACCGTGGGCAGCAGCGGGTCGGCGGCCATGTCGACGTCGACCTCGGCGGTCACGTAGGTGACCAGCCGCATCGTGCCTTCCCAGGCCTCGTGCCCGGCGGGGTCGTAGAGCAGGATCAGCCGGCCCGTCGCCATCTCGTCGTCGTCGGGCTTGGTGACCGAGGCGCTCAGCGCGAACGTGAAGGGCGCGAGGCGCTGCGGCGCACCGACCTCTTCGAGAACGATCTCGGACCGCGGCGTGGCGGCGCGCAGGCTGGCGACGGCGTTCGCGAAGACGTCGGGAATCGCTGTCGGAGCCATGAGCGCAGCCTATGCATGTATCGCGGCGCCATGGGGGAAGGGCGCGCCGGGGCGCCCTAGCATGATCGGCGAGCTATAGCGACATTACCCCCGAAACCCGACACTGTGCTCGTGGACCAGCTCGGTGACCCTGGTCAAAACCGCAGGATCGATCTCCGGGAGTACGCCGTGCCCGAGGTTGAAGATGTGCCCCGGCGCGGCCCGGCCCTGGTCGAGCACCCGGCGCACCTCGACCTCGATGACCTCCCAGGGCGCCAGCAGCACGCACGGGTCGAGGTTGCCCTGCACCGCCTTGTCGGGCCCGATCCGGCCGGTGGCGACGTCGAGCGGGGTGCGCCAGTCGACACCGACCACGTCGGCGCCGGCCTCGCCCATCGCGCCGAGCAACTCGCCGCTGTGCACCCCGAAATGGATCCGCGGCACGCCCGCGTCGGCCAGGGCGGAGAGCACGGCCGTCGAGTGCGGCAGCACGAACCGGCGGTAGTCGGCCTCGGACAGCGCGCCGACCCACGAGTCGAAGAGCTGGACGGCCGAGACGCCGGCGTCGATCTGCACCCGCAGGAAGGTCAGCGCGTTCTCGGCCAGCCGGGCGCAGAGGGCGTGCCAGGTTTCCGGGTCGCCGTACATCAGTGCCTTGGTCTTGGCATGGTTGCGCGACGGCCCGCCCTCGACCAGGTAGCTGGCCAGCGTGAACGGGGCGCCGGCGAAGCCGATCAACGGGGTGTCGCCGAGCTCAGCGACGGTCAGCCGGACCGCTTCGTCGACATAGGACACGTCGACCGGTTCGAGCCGGCGCAGCCGGGCCACGTCCTGCGCGGCCCGGATCGGCTCGGCGACCACGGGCCCGGTGCCGGCGACGATGTCGACGTCGACGCCCGCCGCGGCGAGCGGCACGACGATGTCGCTGAACAGGATCCCGGCATCGACCCCGTGCCGGCGGACCGGCTGGAGGGTGATCTCGGCGACCAGGTCGGGCCGGCGGATCGTGTCGAGCATGCCGATCCCGGCCCGCAACTCGCGGTATTCCGGGAGCGAGCGCCCGGCCTGGCGCATGAACCAGACCGGCGTGTGCGGAACGTCCTGCCCCCGGGCGGCGCGGACCAGGGCGGAGTCGGTGAGGGTCTTGGTCGTCATCGCACCCATCGTTTCACGGGCCGATCTCCCCCGGCCGCGCCCCTGATCCTTTAGCAGATCTTGAAGGCGTCGCAAGCCACCTTGATCGGCACGGCCAGGCCGATGCCCTCGGCGTTCTGTGCCTTGGCGGTGGCGATGCCGACCACCTGCTTGGCCGAGTTGATCACCGGGCCGCCGGAATTGCCCGGGTTGATCGGTGCGTCGAACTGGATCATCGGGCCGTTGCTGTCCGGAAGCTCGCGGACCGCGCTGACCACGCCGGTGGTCACCGAGTCGCTCAGCCCAAGCGGGGCGCCGACCACGACGATCTGTTGGCCCGACTTGACCGTGCCCTTCGCGGTGACCAGACCAGTGATCTTGGTGCTGCTGCGCAGGTGTGCGACGTCACCGGCCTTGTCGACCTCGATGATCGTGGCCGGGTAGCGCTTGCCGTCGCGCTCCAGGAAGACCTGCCGCCCGCCCCCGTTGTAGACGTCTTCGACCACGTGGAAGTTGGTGATCAGGTTGGTCTTGCCGCCGCCGGCCGGCTTGCCCACCGCGAACGCGGTGCCGGTCACGTCGCCGGCCGCCACCCGGAACACGCTGGGCAGGGCCGCGGTCGAGATCGCCTCGGGGTTGAACGCCGCGCCGAGCTTGTTCTCCAACTCGGTGGTGCGCCCGTCGAGGCCCTCGATCCGCCCGCTGTCCCGCGACTGGGCCTCGGCCAGCACCTTCTGGTTGGCGACCACCTGGTCGTCGAGCCGGTCGATGCGCACGGCCTGATAGCCGACGACGCCGGCGAGCAACACGACCAGACCGACCGTCACCCCGAAACCCCATTGCCGCCGGGGTCGTTTTTCACCGGTCTGGGGGTACGCCTGAGGTGGTCCAGCGGCGACCCCGGGCCCGAAAGGCGAGCCCGGGTCGAAGGCGGGACGGGCCGGGCCGGGCGGCACCGGGCGATAGGGCATCGGCACCGGCGGGCCGTCGATGGGGCCGCGCGGGCCGTCCATCGGACCCCGCGGGCCGGGTGGGGCGAACGCCGCGGGTGGCTCGACGGGAGCCCGCTGTCCGGGCGGTGCGTAGGCCATCTGCGCTGGTGGCGGGCCATAGTCAGGGGGCTGCGGTGCGCGGTCGGCGGGCCGGTAGATCGGCCCCTCCGGCGGCGGCACCCGCTGCTCGGCTCGCGCCGCGTCGGCGTACCCCGGTGAAGTTTCGGGCCAGGTTGTGCGGTCGTTCCCGGCGGACATCTCCGCTCCCTCCCGTCGCACCGGACTGGGCCCCCGCAGGACCGTACCGCACTCCCCGACGCGCCGACCCGGCTGTCCGATGCGTGACGGCGTGCCTACTAGGGTTGGCAGGTGACCGACGAACCACCCCTGCGCCGTCGGGCCGCACGCCGAGCGGGGGACGAGTCGCCCACCTCCCCCGAAGCGGACGGCCCCTCCACCGGCTCCCCCGACGGCCCGGCGGCTCCCGAGCCCCGCACGGCCGGCCCCGCCCCGACGCTGCTCACGGCGCCGCGAGACGGCACGCCCCAGCCCGTGGAATCGCCCGACGACCTCGCAGACGTGGTCGCCCGCTTCGCCGGTGGCACCGGCCCGGTAGCCATCGACGCCGAGCGCGCGTCCGGCTACCGCTACAGCCAACGCGCCTACCTGGTCCAACTACGCCGCGGCGGCTCCGGCACCGTGTTGATCGACCCGCTCCCGCTGGGCGACCTGCGCACCCTCGACGCGGCGATCGCCGACGCCGAGTGGGTGCTGCACGCCGCGAGCCAAGACCTGCCGTGCCTGTCCGACCTGGGCCTGCGCCCGCGCCGGCTGTTCGACACCGAGCTGGCCGGCCGGCTCGCCGGCTTCGAGCGCGTGGGTCTCGCGGCCTTGACCGAGCAACTTCTCGGCTTCGCCCTGGAGAAGCACCACTCGGCCGCCGACTGGTCGAGTCGCCCGCTGCCCGAGTCGTGGTTGACCTATGCGGCGCTCGACGTCGAGCTGCTGGTCGACCTCCGCGACGCGTTGGCGGCCGAGCTGATCACCCAGGGCAAGCAGGACTGGGCGGCGGAGGAGTTCGCCGCGCTGGTCGCCTGGGGCGCGCAGCCGGCCCGCAGCCGCCCCGACCCGTGGCGCCGCACGTCCGGCATCCACCGCATCCGGGGTGCAAGGGCACAGGCGAGGGTCCGGGCCCTCTGGTACGCCCGCGACGACATCGCCGCCCGCCGCGACTCGGCACCGGGCCGGGTCCTCCCCGACTCGGCGATCGTCGCCGCGGCCGAGATCGACCCGAAAGACGAGCGCACGCTGCTGTCGCTGCCCGGCTTCGGCGGCCGCTCGGTCCGCCGGCTGGCCCGCAACTGGCTCGACGCCCTCGACACGGCCCGCGGCCTGCCCGACGACGCCCTGCCCACCAACCCACCGATCGACGGCCCACCCCCGCCACACCGCTGGGCCGAACGCGACCCGGTGGCGGCCGGCCGACTGTCCCGCTCCCGCGAGGTGGTCACCACGACGGCGGCCGCACACAAACTGCCGCCGGAAAACCTCATCGCGCCAGACTCGATCCGCCGCCTGGCCTGGACCCCACCGGAAGACGTCACCCCGGAAACGGTCTCGTCAACATTGCGTGGCTACGGCGCCCGGGCCTGGCAGGTCGGCCTGATCGCCACCGACCTGGCCACCGCATTGGCCGACCCGGACCCGAAACCCGGCCCGGAGCCGGGCTAGCGCTATTCGCCGAGGAGTTGGCGGCGGTGGGTGGAGGACCACTCCAGGCTGTGGCGGATGCCGTCTTCGACTGTGTAGTCGCAGGACCAGTCGAGGGCGGCGGCGGCCTTGTCGGTGCGGGTGTAGCTGCCGACCACGTCGCCCGGGCGGGACGGGGCGTCTGACACCCGCAGCGGGCGGTCGACCACGCGCTGGAAGGCGGCCACGAACTCGCGGACCGTCGTACCCGTGCCGGATCCCAGGTTGAGCACGTCGTAGCTCGACGCACCACCGGCCGGCAGCACCTCGTCGAACCGGCGGAGGGCCTCGACGTGGGCGCGGGCCAGGTCCCAGACGTGGATGAAGTCGCGGATGCCGCTGCCGTCGCGGGTCGGCCAGTCGGTGCCGGTGATGTGGAACTCCTCGCCCGCGTCGAGGGCGCTGATCAGCCGGCCCAGCAGGTGGCTCGGCTGCGGGTGTTGCGGGCCCGTGCGCATCTTCGGGTCGGCGCCGATCGGGTTGAAATAACGCAGGGAAATCACCCGCAGGTCGTACGCGTTGGTGCAGTCTTCCAGCACCCACTCCATCACGGCCTTGGTCCGGGCGTAGGGCGACTCCGGCCGCAGCGCCGAGGTCTCGTCGACGGTGAAGTCGGCGCCCGGCGCGTAGATCGACGCCGACGACGAGAAGAGGTAGCGCTGGCAGCCGTTGCGGGTCACGTGCGAGATCAGCTCGAGCGACTTCGCCACGTTTTCCCGGTAGTAGCGCAGCGGCTCGGACACCGACTCGGGCACCACGATCAGCGCCGCGGCGTGCACGACCGCCGCGATGTCGGGGTGGTCGGCGAAGATCCGGTCGATCAACGCGCCGTCGGCGATGTCGCCCTCGTAGAAGAGGCGGTCGCGGACGTATTCGGCGCGGCCGGTCACCAGGTTGTCGACGATGACCGGGGTGATCCCGGAGTCGAGGCATGCCGAGGCCACCGTGCTGCCGATGAAACCCGCCCCGCCCGCGATCAAGACCTTCATGGGCAGGACCCTACCAACCGCGTGCTTGTGGCCCACTCCACGCTCCGCGCGAGGTTACTGGCGAGTAGCATACGGCTTAGCTGCCCGTCATCGAGGAGGCCCATCCGTGCCCCGTTCAGTCCGCGACGTCGTGTTCGTCGACGGCGTCCGCACCCCGTTCGGAAAGGCGGGTGGCATGTACGCGCACACCCGCGCCGACGATCTGGTCATCCGCTGCATCCGCGAACTGCTGCGCCGCAACCCGCAGTTGCCGCCGGAGCGGGTGGAGGAGGTCGCCATCGCCGCGACCACCCAGATCGGTGACCAGGGCCTGACCATCGGCCGCACCGCCGCCCTGCTCTCGGGGCTGCCCAAGACCGTGCCGGGCTTCGCGATCGACCGGATGTGCGCGGGCGCGATGACCGCGGTGACCAGCGTCGCCGGCGGGATCGCGATGGGCGCCTACGACATCGCCATCGCCGGCGGCGTCGAGCACATGGGCCGCCACCCGATGGGTGAGGGCGTCGACCCCAACCCGCGAATCCTCGCCGAGAAGCTGGTCGACCCGTCGGCGCTGGTGATGGGCAAGACCGCGGAGAATCTGCACGACATCCTGCCGGCCGTGACCCGCGAGCGCGCCGACGCGTTCGGGCTGGCGAGCCAGGTCAAGACGGCCAAGGCGTACGCCAATGGCAAGCTCCAGGACGACCTCGTGCCGGTGGCGACCCGCGACCCGGAACTGGGCTGGGGCCTGGCGACGGTCGACGAAGCACCGCGGGACACCAGCATGGCCAAGCTCGCCACGCTGAAGACCCCGTTCCGCCCGCACGGCCGGGTCACCGCCGGCAACTCGGCCGGCCTCAACGACGGCGCGACTGCGAGCCTCATCGCCGCCGAAGACACTGCCCGCGAGCTGGGGCTGCCGGTGGCGATGCGGCTGGTCTCCTACGGCTTCGTCGGCGTCGAGCCGGAGGTGATGGGCATCGGCCCGATCCCGGCCACCGAGAAGGCGCTGCGGATCGCCGGTCTGTCCATTGACGACATCGGGCTGTTCGAGCTCAACGAGGCGTTCGCCGTGCAGGTGCTGGCGTTCCTCGACCACTTCGGCATCGCCGACGACGACCCGCGGGTCAACCCGTGGGGCGGTGCGATCGCGGTCGGGCACCCGCTCGCCTCCTCCGGCGTCCGGCTGATGACGCAACTCGCGCGGCACTTCGCGGAGCACCCCGAGGTGCGCTACGGCATCACCGCCATGTGCATCGGCATCGGCATGGGCGGCTCGGTCATCTGGGAGAACCCGGCCTGGGAGGGCGCCAAGTGACGACTCTGACCAACCCGAACGAGGTCGTGACCCGCGCGCTGGTCCGCGCCGTCACCGTCAAGGGGCGCAAGGCCGCCCTCATCACGCTCGACAACGGGCTCGACCACACCAAGCCCAACAGCTTCGGGCCGGCCGGGCTGGCCAGCCTCGACGAGGCGATCACCGCGGCCCTGGCGCTGGAGCCGGCGTTCATCGCGATCACCGGCAAGCCGTTCATCTTCTCGGTCGGCGCCGACATCACCGGAATGCCGATGATCTCGTCGCGCGAGCAGGCGGTCGAGCTGGGCCGACTCGGACACCGGGTGTTCAACCGGCTGCGCGCTTCCAGCGTTCCGACGTTCGCGTTCGTCAACGGCGTCGCGATGGGTGGCGGGCTGGAGGTGGCGCTGCACTGTCACTACCGGACGCTCTCGTCGGGTGCCGGCGCCCTGGCGCTGCCCGAGGTCTCCCTCGGCCTGGTGCCGGCGTGGGGTGGCACCCAGTTGCTGCCCAACCTGATCGGCATCGCGCCGGCCGCCCAGGTGATCATCCAGAACCCGCTGACGCAGAAGACGCTGCGCCCGCCGCAGGCCCGCGAGTTGGGCATCGCCGACGTGCTGCTGGAGCCGGCCGACTTCCTGGAGCGCTCGCTGGAGTGGGCCGCCGGCGTGGTGGCCGGCGAGATCACGGTCGAGCGCCCCGAGATCGACCGCGACATGTGGGACGGCGTTCTCTACTTCGCGAAGATGCAACTCGACGAGCGGCTGCACGGCGCGGTGGCGTCCGCCGAGAAGGCGCTCGAGTTGCTGGCGCTGGCCAAGGACGCCGACTTCGCCGCCGGCACCGCCGCGGAAGACGAGGCGCTCGGCGACCTGGTCACCGGCCCGCAACTGCGCAACAGCCTCTACGCGTTCGACCTCGTGCAGCGTCGGGCGAAGCGGCCGGCCGGCGCACCGGCGGCCGCGCTGGCCCGCGACATCACCAAGGTCGGCGTCGTCGGCGCCGGGCTGATGGCCGGCCAGATGGCGCTGCTGTTCGCCCGCCGGCTCGAGGTCCCGGTCGTGCTCACCGACCTCGACCAGGCCCGCGTCGACAAGGGCGTCGCCTACGTGCACGGCGAGATCGACAAGCTTCGCGGGAAAGGCCGGATCGACGAGGGTACGGCGGCCAAGCTGCGCGGGCTGGTCAGCGGCTCGGTCGACAAGGCGGCGTTCGCCGACGCGGACTTCGTCATCGAGGCGGTCTTCGAGAACCTCGACGTGAAGAAGCAGGTGTTCGCCGAGATCGAGAAGGTCGTCTCGCCGGAGGCGGTGCTGGCGACCAACACCTCCTCGCTGTCGATCACCGAGATGGCCGCCGAACTCGACCACCCGGAGCGGGTCGTCGGGTTCCACTTCTTCAACCCGGTGTCGGTGATGCCGCTGGTCGAGATCGTCCGGGCCGGCAAGACCGACGACCCGACGCTGGCCACCGCGTTCGCGATCGGCAAGCAGCTCAAGAAGTCGTGCGTGCTGGTCAAGGACGCACCGTCGTTCGTGGTCAACCGGCTGCTCACCCGCTTCCTCGGCGAGATCTACGCGGCCATCGACGCCGGCACCCCGGTCGAGGTGGCCAACAGCGCGCTCGACCCGCTGGGCCTGCCGATGCGGCCGCTCGCCCTGCTCACGATGGTCGGGCCGGCGGTCGCGCTGCACGTGTCGGAGACGATGCACACGGCGTTCCCGGACCGGTTCGGGGTCAGCGCCAACCTGGCCCGGATCGTCGAGAGCGGCCGGTCACTCACCGACCGGGAAGGCGCGATCGACCCGGAGACCGTCGCGCTGCTCCAGGTCGGCGACGCACCGCTGACCGCCGAGCAGGTCCGCGACAACGCGCTCGACGCCGTTGCCGACGAGGTCAAGCTGATGCTGGCCGACGGCGTCGTCGCCGACGCGAAAGACATCGACCTGTGCCTGATCCTCGGCGCCGGCTGGCCGTTCCACCTGGGCGGCATCACGCCCTATCTGGCCGCGACCGGCCGCATCTAACGAGGAAGGCCCCCGGGGAAGATCCCCGGGGGCCTTTTCGCGCTCGCTGCTTACTGCTTCTCGACCTCGGCACGCATGGCCAGGAAGTTCTTGTAGGCCTCGGCGCCCTTGACGTTGTAGACGCCGATCATGCCCACGCTGCCCTTGTCGGACCAGGCGCAGATGCCCAGCGGCAGGGCCGCACCGGCGTCGGCGATCTCGCCGTCACCGCACTTGGCCTGGCCGCCCAGCGGGCCGGCCTCCACGTCCTTGATGTTCTTCACCGTGGTGCCGTTGGCGTTCATGCTGGTGAAGGTGTCGTTGAGCTCCTTCACCGGGTCTTCGATCACGCCGGAGACGGCCACCAGCATGACCAGGTCCTGCTTCGCGATGTCGCCGTAGAACGCGGCGGCCGTGCTGGTCGCGTTGGGCACGTCGGCGTTGAGCGACTTGTCCATGTCGTTGACCGCGCTCTGCAGCTCGGGGTCGGTGATCTTCTTCTTGCCGCCCAGGGTGTCGGGCGCGACGACGCGGGTGTTGGCCGCCGCCACGACCTCCTTCACCGGGTCTTTGACGATCTGCCAGATGGCGACGCCACCACCGACGCAGAGCACCAGCACGACGGCGAGCACGATCAGCACGATCCGGCCGGCGCGGCTCTTCTTCTTCGGCGGCGCGGTCGGCGGCATCGGCGGCCCACCGAACGGCTGCTCACCGTAGGTCGGCTGCTGCGGCGGCTGACCGTAGGCGGGCTGGCCATAGGCCGGGGGCTGCTGGCCGTAGGGCGCCGGCGACGAGGGCTGCTGCCCATAGGGCGCGCCCGAGGCGGGCTGCTGCCCGTAGTCGCCGTAACCCGGCTGCTGCGGCGGCTGCTGCTGGCCGTAGTCACCGTAGCCAGGCTGCTGCGGCGGCTGGCCGTAGGTGCCCGGCTGCGGCGACCCGTAGGTCTGCCCGTAGCCCGGCTGCTGCGGGGGCTGCTCACCGTAGGGCTGCCCGTATTGCGGCTGCTGCGGCGGCTGCGGTGGGGGCTGCTGGCCGTAAGGAGGCTCGGAGCCGTAAGACGGTGGCTGGGCGTAGGGGTCGGACATCACGGCTCCCAGGAAATACTCAGTGGACTGCCGGATCGTAGCGACCCGATGCACGTCAGGTGTGCCCTGCGTCGTCCACGGGACACTCGCGTGGCCTTATCGTGACGCGATTCATCCGCCCACGCGCTCGGCGGCGCTGCGCTCGACGCAGAACTCGTTGCCCTCCGGATCGGCCAGCACGACCCAGCCCTTGCCGTCGGGCCGGCGCTGGTCGCTGACCAGGGCGGCGCCGATCGCGAGCAGGCGCTCGACCTCTTCGTCGCGGGTGTGGTCGGCCGGCTGGACGTCGAAGTGGAGCCGGCTTCGGGTGGCCCGGTCGTCGACCCTGCAGAACAGCACGCCCGGCCCGGCGCCGTCGGGTGCGATCAGCAAAGCTTCCGGATCGCCCGGAAAGTCTTCTTCGGAGCGCTGGTAGCCGAGCAGCACCTGCGACCACCAGCCCGCGAGCTCGTAGGGGTCGGCGCAGGCGATGTTGAGGTGATGGATGCGGTTGGTCATGGCGGCCACCGTGCCAGCCGGCGCCGCCGCGATCAACGTGGTTTCGGGTCGCCCACCGCGGCCGTGCCGGCCGCCACCGGCGTGATGCTCGCCGCCGGCAGCGTCACCCGCACCTCGAGGCCGCCGTCTTCCTGCGGTGTCGCGGTCACGCTGCCGCCGTGTGCGTCGCAGACCGCGCGCACGATCGACAGGCCGAGGCCCGAGCCGCGGGCACCGGTGCGCTCCCGGCCGCCGCGCCGGAACGGCTCGAACAGGCCCGGCACGTCGATCGCCTCGACCTCGAAGCCGGTGTTGCCGACCACCAGGAACACCTGGTCGCCCTCGGTGCCGGTGCGCGCCCACAGCCGGCCGTGCAGGTGGTTGTAGCGGACCGCGTTTTCCACGAGGTTGCCGGCCAGCCGCTCGAGCAGGCCCGGGTCGCCCACCACCGGCGCCGGCGCCAGGTCGGTGGTCACCTGCAAGCCGAGCCGGTCGACCTCGACGCGGATCGCCGACATCGCCGCGCGCAGCCCGTCGGCCAGGTCGGTTGGCACCTTGCGGCCCAGCCGGCGGCCGCGCTGCGCCTCGCTGCGTGCCAGCACCAGCAGGGCGTCGACCAGCCCGTTGGCCCGCTCGGACGCGTCGCGCACGACCGTGGCCATCCGGCGGAACTCCTCGTCGTCGGCCTCGTCGTCGGCGAGCGTCACGTCGATCTCGGTGCGCATCACCGCCAATGGGGTGCGCAACTCGTGGGACGCGTTGGCCACGAACCGTTTCTGCGCCTCGAACGCCGAGCCGAGCCGGTCGAGCATCGCGTCGAAGGTGCGGGCCAGCTCGGCGATCTCGTCGTCGGCGCCGGTGTAGCGGATCCGCTGGTCGAGCGTCTGCTCGCTGAGCCGGCGCGCGGTCGCGGTGACCTGGGCCAGCGGCCGCAGCGCCCGCCCGGCCACCACGTAGGCCGCGGCGATCCCGACCAGGCCGGTCACCAGCAGCGCCAGCAGGCCTTTTACCAGCAGCTCGCGCGACGCGGCGTCGACCACCTGGGCCTGCCAGGCGGCGGCGTCGATCCGGCGCCCGTCGGCGAGGTCGACGAACGCGCCGGGCTGGAGCTGGTCGGCCGGATGGATCGCGTCGCCGACCAGCACCCAGGCGAGCAGGATCAGCACCAGGCCGGTCGCGACCACCACGACGCCGTTGAGCAGCGTGAGCCGCAACCGCAGCGTGGGCCGGGGACCACGCTCCCGCACCGCCGCATAAACCGTCATGTGACCAGCTCCCCCGGCATCCGGTAGCCGGCGCCGACCACCGTCTCGATCAAGGGCGGGTCGCCCAGTTTCTTGCGCAGGGTCATCACGGTGACCCGGACCGTCGTGGTGAACGGGTCGGTGTTGGCGTCCCACACCCGCTCCAGCAGCTCTTCGCTGGACACCACCGCGCCGCGCGCCTTGAGCAGCTCTTCGAGCACGCCGAACTCCTTGCGGGTCAGGTCGACCGGCGCGCCGGCCCGGGTGGCCACCCGGCGGGCCGGGTCGAGCACCAGGTCGGCGACCGCGAGCACCGGCGGCGCGGGCGGCGTGGCCCGCCGGCCGAGGGCCCGCACCCGGGCCACCAGCTCGTCGAAGGCGAACGGCTTGGGCAGGTAGTCGTCGGCGCCGAGTTGCAGGCCGTCGACCCGGTCGGCCACCGTGCCGCTCGCGGTCAGCATGAGCACCCGGGTCAGCGCGCCCGAGGAGACCAGGTCGGCGCAGATCTGGTCGCCGTGCACGCCGGGCAGGTCGCGGTCGAGCACGACCACGTCGTAGCGGGTGACGAACGCCATCTCGTGGCCGGACGTGCCGTCATAGGCGACGTCGACGGCCAGACCGTGCCGCCGCAGCCCACGCGCGATCGCGTCGGCGAGATTGCGCTCGTCTTCGACCACTAGCACCCGCACGTTTAGTCACCCTGCCCGACAGTCCGTGAAACCCGTGTGAGCAAAACTAGCGCTCGGGTCGGACAGCCCAGATCCGCAGTGCGCCGGTGGCCGTGCGGCAGACGATGGCGACCGATCCGGACTGGCAGGCGAGCAGCACCTCGGGGGCGGATACGAGCGGGCGCAGCACGCCGGAGGGCGCGTCGAGCAGAGCGATCACGGTGTCCGATTCGCCGGCCGGGATGCGGATCACGACCGGGTCGCCGCGCGCCCCGGTCCGCCAGCCGCGCAGGTCGGCGACCTCGTCCCCGGTGTCCGGATCGACGCTGCGGATCGGGCCGAGGCCACCGGGCACCGGGCCGAGCGCCACCAGCCGGCCGCGCGCCTCGACCAGGTAGGCGGCGTCGCGGGCGCGCCAGCGCAACCGACCGCTGACCGGATCGAGGGCGAGCACGTCGCCGTGGCTGCTCACGCAGACCAGCGTCAGGCACCGGCCGAGACCGCCGCCGTCGATGTCGTAGGGCATCCGCCAGCGCACGTCGAGGGTGGCCGGGTCGAGCCCGACCAGGCCGGTGCCGCCGTGGTCGGCGAACCAGAGGACGAGCCCGCCGCCGGCGCTGAGGCCGGATAGCGGCAGTGCGCCGGCCCCGAGCGGGGTCGCCTGGCGCAGCACCGTTCCGGTGCGGGCGTCGCGCAACTCGACCCGCCCCGACCGGACGAACAGGGCGAGCAGCCCGGTCCCGCCCGCGCCGGAGCCGGCGGCCACCGTCGCACCGCCCTCGCCGCCGCCGACCGCGTTGGCCTCCGACTCGGGGGCGATCCGGGGCGGGATCCGGCCGGCAACCGGCGCGGCGCCACCGACGGCGGCGAAGGTGAACCGGTCCTTGGGCTCGGCCGACCAGAGCTGCCGCCCGGTGGCCAGGTCGAGCGCGCGGAGCCGGGGCGGGTCGGCACTGCTGACGTAGCCGGTGTTGGCGTCGGCGTCGACCACGAGCTCCTCGGGCACCGACCAGAGGCGCCGGCCGGTCGCCGCCTCGTACGCGTCGGTCCGCCTGATCCGCCCGGTGCTCTCGCCACCGGAGACCAGCAGCACCGGGCCGGCGAGGTCGATCCGCACGATCCGCTCGCCGGTCGGCGCGTAGGGCGCGGTCCAGAGCGCCTCCCCCGCCGGCAACCCGATCGCCGCGAGTGCCCAGGCCTCGGTGCCGGCCCGCTGGACGAGGTAGAGCCGATCCTCGACGACGGCATAGGAGGTGCCGGCGCCGACCAGCCGGGTGACGGTCGCGGTCAGCGGCGGGATCGGCCGCAGCGAGCCGCCCAGCACCAGGAACGCGACGGCCAGCACCACGACGCAGGCCCAGAACGGCGGCCGGCGGGGCAGGTCGAGCTCAGCGGTCCGCTCCGGCTGGTCGGCGACCGAGCCGAGGTCGATCGTGCCGCCTGGGACCACGTGACCTCCGGCGCGACGTCAGGGATGCGGGAGAGTGAAGATCTCGAGTTGGCGGCCGTCGGCACCGCGACAGACCAGGGCCGTGT
The DNA here is from genome assembly GCF_003387075.1 of Asanoa ferruginea. Taxonomy (NCBI): domain Bacteria; kingdom Bacillati; phylum Actinomycetota; class Actinomycetes; order Micromonosporales; family Micromonosporaceae; genus Asanoa; species Asanoa ferruginea. The sequence continues at coordinate 4,281,386 of NZ_QUMQ01000001.1, read as the reverse complement.
CGCCGACCCGGCAGTCGCGGTTGCCGGCTGGCAGGGTGCCGAGCGGCCGCGGCGCCGTGGTGGTGCCGCCGCTGGCCACCGCCACCCGTTCGTCGGGCAGCAACCGGAAGACAAGTTGGTCGTCGCTGCCCCGGACGGGCAGCCAGGGAAGCCCGTCACCGGTCGCGAAGGCCAGCGCACCGTCGTCGAGGTGCAGGGTCCAGATCCCGTCGGGGGTACGACCGCACAGGTTGCCGTCGCAGTCGGCCCAGCGGACGTCACGGGCGCGGTCGGGCCGGCTCCATTCGAGGCCGACGTTGTCGAGGTTGTAGGCGCTGAGCGCGACCCGCTGGCCCTCCCGGCCGTCGGGGTGGCGGAGCACGAAGCCGTCGTCGATCAGCCGCGGGTTGTCGGGCGCGTAGTCGGCCGGCGGCAACATGCCGGTGCCGCGCAACGCGCCGGTGGTCAGGTCGTGGACCTGGACCTGGCCGGAGTCGAGAACGAACACGGCCAGCGCCGGGTCGCCGGCGACCGCGTGCACCACGGCCGTCGAGGGCACCCGCTGGTGCCAGAGCGTGCGGCCGGTGGCCAGGTCGATCGAGTCGATCCGCCCGGCCACCCGGCTGCCGGCGCTGCTGGCGCTGCGCACCTCGTCGACGGCGAGCCCGGCACCGGCGCCGGGCACGGTCAGCACGGCGTCGTCGCGGCTCCAGCGCACCGCGCCGGTGGCGGCGTCGATCGCGGTCGTGCCGGTCTGCCGGCGGATCGAGTCGCGGGAGGCCACCAGCACCAGATCGCCGAGGCGGGTGGCGGACTGGGACATCGCCGTGGGCAACTGGACCCGCCAGCGCTCGGTGCCGCTCGGCAGGTCGTACCCCCGCAACAGGCTCTGGCCCGTGTCGGCGTCGCCGCCGGCCGTGCCACCGTCACCAGCGGCGGTCGCCGCGCCGGCCGTGCCGGGTGGCGCCGGGTCGGCGACGATCAGGAGGTCGCCCGCGACCGAGACGCTGGACGCGGGCTCGACCCGAACGCTCGCGGTGGGCCGGAACGGCGGGCTCGCGGTGGCGGCGCCGCCGCAGACCAGCAGCAGCACGGCAGCCGCACCGGCCAGCCGCCAGCGCCGCGAACCGCGGCGGTGGCCGGCGTCGGGGCGCTGGTCTTCGTCGACCGACCCATGGGCAGTGCCGAGGTCGATCACCACCCAGTCGCCCGGCCGCTCGGCCATGGTGCCGGCCTAACGACCCTTGGTCTGTGGTGCCGGCGCGGCCGCTTCGGCGCCGAGTGACTCGGTGGAGGACGCCGCCTCGTCGAGGCGGGACACCCAGCCGGTCACCTCGCGGGCCACGTCCTGCGCGGTGAGGCCGAGGTCGGCCAGGATCTGGGCGCGGTTGCCGTGCGGGTGCCACTCGTTGGGCACGCCGAGGTCCTTCAGCGGCACCCGGACGTCGGCGTCGCGCAGGGCCTTGGCCAGGGCGTCGCCGACGCCGCCGGTGCGCACGCCGTCTTCGACGGTGACCACGAGGCGGTGTGCGGCGGCGAGCGTGACGAGCTCGGCCGGCACCGGGCGGACCCAGCGCGGGTCGACGACGGTCACGCCGTAGCCCTGCTCGCCGAGCCGCGTCGCGACCTCGATGCCGAGGTGGCCGAACGCGCCGATCGCGACGAGCAGCACGTCTTTCTGCCGGCCCTCGGTGAGCACGTCGACCGGGCCGACCCGGCGGACGGCCGGCAGGTCGGCGGCGACGGAGCCGGTCGGGAAGCGGACGATGGTCGGCCCGTCGTCGACGGCGATCGCCTCGCGCAGCTCTTCGCGCAGCGTGGCCGAGTCGCGGGGCGCGGCGATGCGCATCCCCGGCACGACACCGAAGACCGACATGTCCCAGATGCCGTAGTGGCTCGGCCCGTCGGGACCGGTAACGCCGGCCCGGTCGAGCACGAACGTCACCGGCAGCTTGTGCATGGCGACGTCGAGCAGCACCTGGTCGAAGGCCCGGTTGAGGAACGTGGCGTAGACCGCGACCACGGGGTGCAGGCCGCCCATCGCGAGACCGGCCGCGGAGGTCGCGGCGTGCTGCTCGGCGATGCCCACGTCGTAGACCCGGTCGGGGTGCTTGCGGGCCAGGGTGGCGATGCCGGTCGGCTCGGACATCGCGGCGGTGATGCCCACGATGTCGGGCCGCTCGTCGGCGATCGCGACCAGCTCGTCGGCGAAGACGTGGGTCCACTTGACGCTCGGCGCGGCCAGCAGCTTCCCGGTCTCGACGTCGAAGGCGCTGCTCGGGCCGTGCAGGCGGTCGGCGTCGTCTTCCTCGGCGGGACGGTAGCCGTAGCCCTTGCGGGTCACCGCGTGCACGATCACCGGGCCGCGGAAGTTCTTGGCGCGGCGCAGGGCCGACTCCACGGCGGCGATGTCGTGGCCGTCGACCGGCCCGACGTATTTGATGCCGAGATCCTCGAACATGGCCTGCGGCGCCACGGCATCCTTGATGCCCTTCTTCACCGCGTGCAAAACCTCGTAGAGCGGCTTGCCGACCAGCGGCGTCGAACCGAGCGACTCCTTGACCAGGTCGAGCACCTTCTCGTAGCCCGGGTTGAGCCGCAGCGAGGAGAGGTGGTCGGCGAGGCCGCCGATCGTCGGCGCGTAGGAGCGCTGGTTGTCGTTGACGACGATGACCAGCGGGTTGCGCGCCGTGGCGATGTTGTTGAGCGCCTCCCAGCACATGCCGCCGGTCAGCGCGCCGTCGCCGACGACCGCGACGACGCTGCGGTTTTCCCGGCGCAGCGCGTAGGCCTTGGCGATGCCGTCGGCGTAGCTCAGCGCGGTCGAGGCGTGCGAGTTTTCGATGAGGTCGTGCTCGCTCTCGGCGCGGCTCGGGTAGCCCGACAGCCCGCCCCGCTGGCGGAGCTGGTCGAAGCCGGCCTGCCGACCCGTCACGATCTTGTGCACGTAGCTCTGGTGGCCGGTGTCGAACAGGAAACGGTCGCGCGGCGAGTCGAAGACCCGGTGCATCGCCAGCGTCAACTCGACGACGCCGAGGTTGGGGCCGAGGTGCCCGCCGGTGCGCGAAACCTTCGCGACGAGGAAGTCACGGATCTCCGCGGACAGCAGGACAAGCTCTTCGGCAGAGAGCCGTTTGAGGTCCTGCGGGCCGCGGATGGCGGACAACAGACTGGCCCGACCCTCTTCAACGCTCATGACCGGCAAGTGTATCTGCGCACGCACCTGGCGCACCCCGATCCGAGATCGTCTTCACCGAATCTCCCTTTCCGCACAGCGTGGAGTGCCCTTCCCGATCACGCTGGGTAGCCGGTGTGGACGGTGCGCGCCTGGCCGGGCGCACTGCGTGACGGCGGCACTCCCGTACACGGGACCATCGGCGCGTCGGCGGGGCAGCCCCGACCGATTGGGCGATCGGGTGGCCCGATCGGACAAGTCTTACTGACGGGACCGGGACAGTTTTTTCGGAGCCTAGGCCGTCACCCGTCCCGGCCGGATCTTCAAAACCGCAAGCTATGGCCATGATCGATGGCTGCAACGGAGATCGATAACGATCCCGAACCACCCGAGTGATAAATAGGACACAAGCGTGAAGAGACGTACGATGGGCGCAGAGTCTCCCTCCCCAAAAGGTATGCCCACATGTCAGGTTCCTCGCGCGTTACCGGTAAGTACGCCGCTGGGCAACTGATAGCGCTGATCGTCGTGGCGGTCATCGCGCTGCCGTTGCTCCCGCTGATCCTGCTGGTCATCGGCTGGATCCGACTCCGTGACCGGCGCGTCGCCTCCCGCGCGGCCAGCCGCGAAAAGGAGGGCAGCATCGTCACTTCACCCAACCGAAGAGTCCCCGCGCCGCAACGATGACCCCCGATCGGCCGTCATTTCCGAAAACTAAGCCGAAAATAAATCCGGCTCACGATTCGGGTAGCAGCAATCCAACGCACTCGAGATGGTGCGTCATCGGAAAACAGTCGTATCCACGCAGTTCCGCGAGGCGCCAACCCTGCTCACGGAACGTGCGCACATCGCGGGCGAACGAGGCCGGATCGCACGCGACATAGCCGACCGCGCGAGCACCTGACTTGGTGAGCGCGTCGACCACCTTCGCGCCCGCGCCCGTGCGCGGCGGGTCGAGCACCACGACGTCGACCGGGCCGGTGACCCGGCGGCGGGCCAACGCGGTCTCCACCCGGGCCGGCACGACCTCGACCCAGGGCAGGTCGGCCAGGTTGTCGCGGGCCGCCGCGACGCCGTCGGGCGCCGACTCGACCAGCGTCACCCGACCGTCCGGGCCGACCCGGGTCGCGAGCGCCGCGGCGAACAGTCCCGCGCCGCCGTAAAGGTCCCAGGCGCGTTCGCCGGCCCGCGGCGCCACCAGGTCGAGCACCGCGCCGACCAGCGTCTCCGCGGCCGCCGGGTGCACCTGCCAGAACGTCTCCGCGCCGATCGTCCACGTGCGACCGAGCGCTTCTTCCCGCACCGTCGGCGCCTCGGCGCCGGGCAGTGCCATGGTCTCGACATCGCCGGCCGACGTGGCCACGGTCGCCACCGCGTCGGCACCCGGCCAGAGCCGGTCGAGCACCGGCAGCGCCTGGATGGCCGGGTGGGCGATCAGGCAACGGTCGATCGGCACGACCTCGTGCGAACGGTGCTTGAGCAGCCCGGCACGGTCGGCCGCGTCGACGGCGTAACGGACCCGGGTGCGCCAGCCGGTGCCGGTCGGGTCGCCGGGCAGCGCGGCTACCCGCACGTCGAGCGCGTTGACCTCGGCGTCGGACAGGCGGCCCAGGCGGGTGAGCTGCTCGCGCAGAATCGCGGTCTTCCAGTCGCGCTGCGCGCCGGGAGCCACGTGCTGGAGGTCGCAGCCGCCGCACCGGCCGGGACCGGCATAGGGGCAGGGCGGCGCGACCCGGTCCGGCGACGCGTCGAGGATCTCCACGGCGTCGGCCCGCAGGTAGCCACCGTGCACCTCGGTGACCACGGCGGTGACCCGCTCGCCGGGCAGCGCGTGCCGGACGAAGACGACCTGGCCGTCGAGCCGGGCGACGCAGTGCCCGCCGTGTGCCGGGGCACCGACGGTGAGCGTGACCCGCTCCTCCTCGGCGACCGCGGGACTCTCCGGCGTCACGACCGGTCCGCCGGTGCCGGCACGCCGTCGTCCGGCGCCTGCGTGGCGGGTTCCGCGGGCGTCGCGCTGTCGGCCGGCGGCAGGCCAGAGGCGTCGAGCTTGACCGTTCCCCGGGTACGCGGACCGCGCGCCGGACCCCGGATCAGCGTCGCGTCCATCCGGTCGAGGTCGCGGGTCTGGCTCGACGCGAGCTGCCACGGCACGCTGGTCACCATCACGCCGGGCTCGAACAGCAGCCGGCCCTTGAGCCGCAGGGCGCTCTGGTTGTGCAGGATGTTCTCCCACCAGTGGCCGACGACGTACTCGGGGATGAAGACGGTGACCACGTCGCGCGGCGAGTCGGTGCGGACCCGCTTGACGAAGTCGATGATCGGCCGGGTGATCTCCCGGTAGGGCGAGTCGATGACGGTCAGCGGCACCGGCACCTGGCGGCGTTCCCACTCCGCCTGCACCACTCGGGTGTCCTTGTCGTCGACGTTGACGGTCACCGCCGTCAGCGTGTCCGGCCGGGTCGCCTGCGCGTAGGCCACCGCCCGCAGGGTCGGCAGGTGGACCTTGGAGACCAGCACCACGGCGTGGTTGCGGGCCGGCAGCATCGGCCGCCCCTCGGCCGGCTCCAGCTCGGCCGCGACGCGGTCGTAGTGCTTGCGGATGGCCAGCATGACCACGTAGATCACCAGCATCGCCGCGATCGCGATCCAGGCGCCGAGCAGGAACTTGGTGATCAGCACGATGATCAGGACGGTGCCGGTGAGGAACGCGCCGAAGGTGTTGATCGCGCGGGCCCGGTGCATCCGGCGCCGCGCCTCGGGATCTCGTTCCCGGGGCAGCAGCCGGTTCCAGTGCCGGATCATGCCGGCCTGCGACAGCGTGAACGACACGAACACGCCCACGATGTAGAGCTGGATCAGCCGGGTGACCTCGGCCTGGAACGCGACGATCAGCACGCTCGCGCTGACTGCCAGGAAGATGATGCCGTTGGAGAACGCCAGCCGGTCGCCGCGGGTGTGCAGTTGGCGGGGCAGGTAGCGGTCCTGGGCCAGGATCGAGCCGAGCACCGGGAAGCCGTTGAACGCGGTGTTGGCGGCCAGGAACAGGATCAGCGCCGTGGCACCGGCCACCACGTAGAGCAGGAACGAGCCGTTGCCGAACACGGTCTCGCCGAGCTGGGTGGTCACCGTCTTCTGCACGTAGTCGCCGGCGCCGCCGATGATCTGCCGGCCCGGATCCTCCATGAACTGGAGGTGGGTCAGCCGCGACAGCCAGACGATGCCGACCAGCATGGTGACCGCCACCACACCGAGCAGCAACAGCGTGGTCGCCGCGTTGCGGCTCTTCGGCGGGCGGAAGGCGGGCACGCCGTTGGAGATCGCCTCGACGCCGGTCAGTGCGGCGGCGCCGGACGAGAACGTTCGCAAGAGCAGGAACACCATCGCGAAGCCGGCCACGTCGTGTTCGGCCGCGATGTGCAGACCGGCGCTGGGTGCCCGCAGGTCGTCACCCATGACGAAGATCCGGAAGAAGCCGGTCAGCAGCATCCCGACGATGATGATCATGAAGCCGTACGTCGGGATGGCGAAGGCCGTGCCGGACTCCCGCAGGCCGCGCAGGTTCATCGCGGTCAGCACCACGACGGCACAGACCGCGACACCGATCTTGTGTTCGGCGACCCAGGGCACCACGGAACCGAGGTTGGCCACGCCGGAGGAGACCGAGACGGCGACCGTCAGCACATAGTCGACCAGCAGTGCGCTGGCCACCCCGACGCCGAACTTCGGACCCAGGTTGACGGTCGCGACCTCGTAGTCGCCGCCGCCGGACGGGTAGGCGTGCACGTTCTGCCGGTAGCTGGCGACCACGGTCAGCATGACCACGACGACGGCGAGGGCGACCCAGGGCGACTTGGTGTAGGCCGCGGCACCGGCGATCGACAGCGTCAGCAGGATCTCGTCGGGTGCGTAGGCGACGCTGGACAGCGCGTCCGAGGCGAAGACCGGCAGGGCGATGCGCTTGGGCAGCAACGTGTGCTGCAGCCGGTCGGACCGGAACGGTCGGCCGAGCAGCAGTCGCTTCATCACCGAGGTGGGGCGGGCCACAACGGGTAAGGGTACGGCGGCCGGATGGGTCCTGGCGCGCGGTGGGCGATCACCTGAGATCTCCTGTCAAGGGGTACGGTCAATCGGCCGCAATCCGCCGTGGAAGGGGTGTCACCGGTGCACGTCGTGATCATGGGATGTGGTCGCGTCGGCTCGACGCTCGCGCACACTCTCGAAGACCGCGGCCATTCGGTGGCCGTCATCGACCAGGAGGCCGACGCGTTCCGCCGGCTGGGCCCGGAATTCGGCGGGATCACGGTCGCGGGGGTCGGTTTCGACCGCGATGTCCTGCGGGAAGCCGGCATCGAGCGGGCCGACGCGTTCGCTGCCGTCTCCAGCGGTGACAATTCCAACATCATTTCGGCCCGGCTGGCCCGCGAGACGTTCGGCGTCACCCGGGTCGCCGCCCGGATCTACGACCAGAAGCGCGCCGAGGTCTACGAGCGGCTCGGCATCCCGACGGTGGCCACGGTCCGGTGGACCGCCGACCGGATGCTCCGCCACCTCATCCCCGAGGGGCACGTCGAGATCTTCCGTGACCCGACCAGCACCGTCTCGATCATCGAGGTGCCGGCACACAAAGACTGGATCGGCCGCTCCCTGCGCGCCCTGGAAGACGCGGTCGGCGCCCGCACCGCCTACCTGATGCGATTCGGCATCGGCACGCTGCCCACGGCATCGACCGTGATCCAGGAGGGTGACCAGCTCTTCATGCTGGTCACCGACGACATCGCCACATCGGTGACCGAGGTCGCCGGCTCCGCGCCGGAAGGGGGGCACTGACCATGCGGGTCGCCATCGCCGGAGCAGGCAACGTGGGTCGCTCGATCGCCGCCGAACTGGTCGGCAACGGCCACGAGGTGATGCTGATCGAACGCTCGCCGCGGATGCTGCGGCCCGAACGCGTGCCGGCCGCCGAGTGGATCCTGGCCGACGCCTGCGAGCTGGCCAGCCTCGAAGAGTCCAACGTCGCGAGCTGCGACGTCGTGGTCGCCGCCACCGGTGACGACAAGGTCAACCTGGTGGTGTCGCTGCTCGCGAAGACCGAGTTCGCGGTGCCGCGGGTGGTCGCCAGGGTCAACCGCGCCGAAAACGAGTGGCTGTTCACCGAGCAGTGGGGCGTCGACGTGGCGGTCAGCAAGCCACGCCTGATGGCCGCGCTGGTCGAAGAGGCGGTGACGGTCGGCGACCTGGTCCGGCTGATGACGTTCCGGCAGGGAGAGGCCAACCTCGTGGAGATCACGCTGCCACCGACGGCGCCCTACGTAGGCCTGCCGGTCCGCAACGTGCCGCTCCCCCGCGACTCGGCCCTGGTCGCGATCCTGCGCGGCCGCCGGGTCCTGGTGCCGACCCCCGACGACCCGCTGGAGGCCGGCGACGAGCTCATCTTCGTCTGCACGGCCGAGGTCGAAGACGCCGTCCGCGCGGTGATCCTGGGCCCGGACGCCGCCGACCGCCGCGCGTTGCGCTAGCTGGCCGCCGCGTAAAGGACATCGCGCAGGCCGGGAAGCCGCTCCCGGTCGGCGCGCCAGACCAGGCGCAGGCTCAGCTCCGGCAGCGGCAGGCCGAGCCGCACCAGCCGGCCGGCCCGCAGGCTCTCGTCGACCGCGAACGCGGGCAGCAGCGAGATGCCGAGCCCCTGTTCCGCCCAGGCCCGCATCACCGGGACGCCGCCGACCCGGACGCGTTCCGGCCCGGCGCCCAGGATCCGCTCCCCCGCCATCCAGAACGAGCACTCCGGCACGTTGACCAGCAGCCGCTCGGCGGCGAGGTCGGCCGGGGTCAGCGCTTCGCCGGCCAGCGCGTGGTGCGGCGCCGCCACCAGGGCGAGCGGCACGTCTTCGAGGTCGACGAACGCGAGCGGCTCGGCCGGTGCCGGGAAGCCCAGCCCGCCGAGGCCGGCGCCGGAGTCCAGCAGCAGGGCCGCGTCGAGCCGCTCGGCGACCAGGTCGGCCAGGAGTTGGGCCCGGTTGCGGTCGGCGTGCGGCTCGACGGCGAGATCCGGCCGGCGGGCGGCCAGCCGGGCGACGACCCCCGGCACGTGCGAGCCGACCAGGGTCTCCAGCGCACCTAGCCGTAGGCGTTGGCGCTCACCGCGTACGTCGAGCCGGGCCTGCTCGGCCTGGTCGAGCAGCGTGCGGGCCCAACCGCGGAGCCGGAGGCCGGCGGGCGTCGGCGTCATGCCCTTGGGGCCGCGCTCGAACAGCGCCACGCCCAGCCCCGCCTCGAGGGTCCGCAGTTGCTGGGAGACCGACGAGGGCGCGCGGCCGAGGGCGACCGCGGCGTCGGTCACGGTGCGGTGCCGCAGGACGGCCTCGAACGTTCGCAGGTGCTGGAGTTCCACGTGCGGAACGAAGGCCGGCGGGCATGCGGAAATTCCGAACGCGGCGTACGGCTGCCGAGGTGGAGCGGCCGGTGTGCCGGATCGCACTGTTGCCGGCGTGCGCAAACTCCCACTGGCCGGCATCTCGCTCGGCTATTTCATGGTGCTGCTGGACATGACCGTGCTGTCGGTCGCCGAGCCCGACCTGGCGAGGTCGCTCGGCGCCTCGATCGCCGGGCTGCAATGGGCGACCACCGGCTACACGGTGGCATTCGCGGCGCTGCTGCTGTCGGCGGGCGCCGCCGCTGACCGCTACGGCGCCGACCGGCTGTTCCGGGCCGGCATCGCCGGCTTCACGCTCGCGTCCCTGCTCAGCGCCGGCGCGCCGGACCTCGCGACGCTGGTGGCCCTGCGGGCGGTCGCCGGTGTCGCGGCCGCGGCGTGCGTACCCGCGTCGCTGGCTCTGATCGCAAGGCTCTACCCGCGGCCCGCCGAGCGGGCCCGTGCGGTCGCGACGTGGGCCGCGATCAGCGGCGCGGCCGTGGCGGCCGGCCCGATCGCCGGCGGCGCGCTGGTCGACGCCGCCGGCTGGCGGTCGGTCTTCCTGGTCAACGTCCCGATCGGCCTGGTCGTGCTGGCACTGGTCCGCGGCGCGGCGTTGCGCGGCCCGCGCGGCGACCGGCGGATCGACTGGCCGGCCCAACTGGCCGGGGTGGCGGTGCTGGCCCTGCTCACCGACACGGTCATCGCCGCCGGGGCACCCGCCTGGCGGCACGCGGCATGGTCGGCGGCCGCGCTCGCGACCGCGCTAGTGATCTTCACGACCCTGGAGCGGCGCAGCGGAGCGCCGGTGCTCAACCGCGCGCTGCTCGGCTCGGCCGGCGTTCGGGCCGGCCTCCTGGTCGGCGGGGCGGCAAACTTCGCCCTGGCCGGCGCGTTGTTCGTGCTGCCGCTGCTGCTCCAGCAGGATCGCCACCTGAGCCCGCTGGCGACCGGCCTGGCATTCCTGCCACTGACCGTGCCGTTCGCGGCCAACCCGCCGGTCACCGCCCGGCTGGTGGCCCGCTTCGGCCCGCGCCCACCGATCCTGGCGGGCCTGGCCCTGCTGACCACCGGCGGCGCGCTGCTGGCCGGCACAGTCTTCACCGGCGGCGGCTACCCGTGGCTGGCGGTCGGCCTGCTGCTCGCCGGGTTCGGGCTCTCGCTGGTATTGCCGGCGCTGGTCACCGCCGTGGTCGGCAGCGCACCACCGGACGCGGCCGGCGCAGCCGGTGGGCTGCTGGGCGCCGTGCGCCAGGTCGGCGCCACGCTCGGCGTGGCCGCGACGGGCGCGCTGGTCGGTACGGGCGCCGGATGGGCGCTGCTATTGCTGCCCGCCTGCGGCGGCCTCGCGTGGCTGGTATTCGGCCGCGCTCCGCGACCCTCGTCGAACGGCGCTCCGCGGCGCCCGTTGAAGGGCGCTCCGCGACCCTCGTCGAGCGGCGCTCCGCGACCCCCGTCGAGCGGCGCTCCGCGACCCTTGTCGAGCAGCGCTACGCGACCCTTGTCGAGCGGCGCTACGCGACCCTTGTCGAGCGGCGCTCCGCGACCGCAATTGAAGGGCGCTCCGGGGCCGCCGGTCAGGCGCTCTCCACGGCCGCCGGTGGGCGGTCGCGGGTGACGCGGCGGACCACGGCGACGGTCAGGAGGGCCAGCAGCACGTAGGGCGGCGTGCCGAGCACCAGTCGGGCTACGCCGAGCAGGTCGTCCTGCTTGTCGTACCAGAGCCAGGCCTGGATGCTGACCTTGACCACCCAGACGATCGCCCAGAGGACCGTCAGCCAGATGAACGTGCGCATCAGCCGGCGGTCTTCGCGCCAATCGGACCGGCCGCCCGCCATGATCACTGACCAACCCCAGCCGACCAGCGGCTGCCGGACCAGCGCCGATATCACCAGCGCGGCGGCGAAGACGTAGCTCTGGATGATGCCGGGCAGGTAGAAGTCGCGGGCCTCGCCGGTGCGCCAGGCGATCAGCGCGCCCAGGCCGATGCCGAACAGGCCGTTGACGGCGTGCCGGATGGGCCGCTTCTGCGCCAGCCGGATCCCGCCGATGACCAGCGCGACACCGATCGAGGCGATCAGCGCGGGGTTGAGCTCCCAGACGATGTTGACGACCACGAAGACCAGCACCGGGATGCTGGACTCGACCAGGCCCCGCCAGCCGCCGAGCTGCTGCGCCACCATCTCCCCGAAGGGAGGCAGCGGCTCCTCGCCGTCGGGGTCACGGGTGGACTCGTCGGCGGCGCGGGGCGAAGAGGTCATCTGGTGGCTTCCAGCTCGTAGTACGGGTTGTAGATGACTTTACGGTCATCCCGGACCGCTACGCGACCGCGCGCGGTCAGTTGTCGCCCGGGCTCGATCCCCGCGATGTGCCGTCGCCCCAGCCACACCAGCGTCACCACGTCACTGCCGTCGTAAAGATCGGCCTCGAGCGTGGGGAGGTTGGTGCGTGGGGTGTAGACGACGGTCTTGAGGCGCCCGGTCAGCGCGACGAGCTGGCCCCGCATGCAGAGCCCGGCCGGCATGCAGCCGGACTTCGCGCTCTCCCGCTGGAGGCTCTCGGCTTCGAGCGTCTCTTCGTCAGCCGTCAGTCGCTGAAGAAAGCGCCGCAGCGACGTGCGGCTCTGGTCGATGGCCATGACCTTCGGCTTCACTCTCCTCGACGCCCCGGCCGGGCGCACGCCCCTTTCAGCGTACGCGTGACGGCGGTCACCCACCTCCCCGCGGCGGGCGGGAATACGCGGCGGGCGCGATCGACGCTCAGCGTGGTCGTGGCGACGGGCGGCGGCGGGGCGACGGGCCCGCACCGGGCCCAGAGCCGGAGCCGTTGGTGGGTGGCGCGACGGGCGGCGCCGCGGCTTCCGCCTGCTGCTGCTGGACCTGCTCGCTGGCGTCCTTGGGCAGCCGCAGCGGCAGCGGCTCGCGGACCGGCTTGGCCTCCTGGCCACGGTCGACCACGATGCCGTGCAGGCACTCGACCAGCACGCCGGCCCGCGACGGGTCGGTCGCGGCCGGGCCTTGGAAGACACCGCGGACCATCCAGCGGGGCCCGTCGATGCCGAGGAAGCGCAGGTCGGTCAGGCCGTCGGCGGTGCGCACCCGGGCCCGCAACTCGACGCCGTATTCGCCCTCGGTCTCCTCGGCGGCGACACCCTCGCTGAACAGCGACTTGCGGATCTCGTCGCGCACGTCCTGCCAGATGCCCTCGGAGCGGGGCGCGGCGAACACACCGATCTGGAGCGCGTTGTCGCCGTTGACCAGCACCACCTGCTGCACGGCACCGTCGGGGTTGGCCTGCACCCGGATCTCGATGTCGGGCAGCACCGGAATCTGGAGGCTGCCCAGGTCGAGCCGCTCCACACCGGACGGTGCCGCGGAGATGTCGTAGGGGCCGTCCGACCGGGCCGGCGGGGGCACCTGCGCCTTGCCCCGGGCCGGTCGCTCGGACCGGTCGCCGCGGTCACCGCGGGCGTGCCGCCCGGATCCGCCTCGCGAGAACATCAGTCCGCCTGCCTTTCCGAAGATGCCGCCACTCCGCCGGTCGAACCGTGCCCGCCTGATCCGCGCACGGAGCCGGGAAGTGCCTCGACGACGTGGAAGTGTGCCCGCTCGACGCGCTGCACGACAAGTTGCGCGATGCGGTCGCCCCGGGAGATCTTCGCGGGCGCCACGGGGTCGTGGTTGACCAGGTTCACCAGGATCTCACCGCGGTAGCCGGCATCGACCGTGCCGGGTGCGTTGAGCACCGTCACGCCCATCCGGTTGGCGAGCCCGGAGCGGGGGTGCACCAGGCCGACGAAACCCTCGGGCAGCGCGATCGCGACGCCGGTCGGCACCAGCGCGCGGCCACCGGGCGGGATCTCCACGTCGGCGGCTGCCGACAGGTCGGCACCCGCGTCACCGGGATGGGCGTACGACGGAAGCGGAAGGTCCGGGTCGAGCTGGCGCACGGCCACCCGGACGGCGGCGTCGGTCACGGTGTCAGCTTTCTGTCTGGGTCCGCGCGGGCGCGGTCCCTCCTATCCTGCCGGGTGCCGAGGGTACGGCGCGCCGTACCCTCGGACATCGTGGCTACCGATGACTACGCCGAGCGGTTACGGCTTCCCTGGTGGCTGTGGCTGTGCGGGTTGGCCGTCGCGACGTTGCTCGCGATCGAGCTGTGGATGGGCGCCGGCGGCGTCCGGGCCTGGCTCCCGTTCGTGGTGCTGATCCCGCTCGCCCTGGTCGGCCTCTGGAAGGCCGGCCGGATCCGGGTCGCGGTCGACGGCGGCGAGCTGCGCGTCGACGACGCGCACATCCCGCTGGAGTTCGTCACGGACGCCGTGCCGCTGGACGCCGCCGGCAAGCGCGAGCTGCTCGGCGTCGGCAGTCATGAGCTGGCGTTCGTGGTGCAGCGGCCCTGGGTGGGCGGCGCGGTGCAGGTGGTCATCGACGATCCGGCCGACCCGACCCCCTATTGGGTGATCAGCTCGCACGACCCGGTGCGGCTGGCCGCGGCGATCAGCGGGACTCGCCCTCGATGATCTTCCGCTGACGCTTGCGGAGGTCGTCGATCACCTGGTCGCCCAGCGACTTGGTCGCCCGCCGGTTGAGATAGCTGGCCACCGCCGCGCCCGTCAGGAACGGGCCCAGGGTGGTCAGGTTGCGACCGACCCGGCGCAGCAGGCGGTCGCGCATCTCCCTGCGGGCGGCGGTGCTGAGCACGGCGCCGATGCCCACGCCGGGCACCATCGGGTTGACCCCGCGCTGCTGCGACCAGGCCATCACCAGCGGGATGGCGCGTTGTGCACCAACGCCCGGCACCGGCTGGCCGAACACCTCGTGCAGCTCGCCGATCAGCTTGATCTCGATGGCCACCACGGTGACCGTCTCGGCTGCCAGCAGCACCGGCGCGGTGAGCAGGGTGGGCGTCGCGGCCCATTCGATCGACGCGATGCCGCCGCCGGCCGCGCCCACCCCGGCCGTGGCCCGGGTGGCGTTGCGGACGAGGCGCTCGGCGAGCCGGTCGTCGTCGAGGCCAGGATGGTGCTTGCGGAGTGTCTCGATGTCACGGACCGGCACGTAGGGCGCGATGTCGCCGACGGCGTCGGCGATCCACTTGAGAGCGGCGCGGGGCTTGAACAGGTCGCCCACCCCGCGGGCGCGGACCTGGCCGATCAGGCGGCCGAGCAGCCTGTTGCGCTGCCCGGGCTCGAGATCTTCAGCGGTCAGCCGGGCGACGGTGTCGCCCAGCTCGGAGTTGGTCGGTGGATGGTCGGCGGGGGGCTGCGCGGCCCCGGACGATTCCGGACCGGCGGGGTCCGGCTCGTCCGCGGACCGGTCGGCGTGGCTCATCTATGCCCTCCAGCTCGTGCCGTCATTCACGAGTCAAGCAGGTCTGGGCCACGGCCGCAGGTCGAAGTCGGCGGCGGCGACCCGGTCGGGCCGCCGCCCTGGGCTCATCGATCGCCGGTCAGGCACATTCCCGGCAGATCAGGTCGCCATTTCGCTCGAACGCGAGTTGGCTGCGGTGGTGGACAAGGAAACAGCGCGCGCAGCGGAACTCGTCCTGCTGCATCGGCAGCACCTTGACCGTCAGCTCTTCGTCGGCAAGGTCGGCGCCCGGCAGCTCGAAGCTCTCGGCCACTTCGGCCTCGTCGACGTCTACAGCGCCCGACTGTGCGTCGACTCGCCGGGCCTTGAGCTCTTCCAGGCTGTCCTCGCCGAGGTCGACCTCGTCGCGACGCGGGGCGTCGTAGTCGGTGGCCATCGGTCTCACTCTCCCGTATCAATAAGTCGCCTAGGTGTAACGCCAGACGACGGTGTTTCGGTTCCCGGTCGGCCGCGAAACTTCGGGCGCGGGCACGGCGGGCGCCCGCGAGCGCGGTACCTTACCTGCCCCTGCGGGAGGCATGTATACCGCCCTCGTGGCCCACTAGGACGCGATTTGGGCCCAAGTTGTTCCCGATGTGACTCAGGCGACACGAAGATAGGTGTCTGACGCCGTGGATCACGTTCGGCGCGCCGGGGATGTCGCGGGTGTTTCCGCGCGTCGAGCGGACAACCGTTAACCTCGGTCGCAGACCGGGTGACCGTGGCCACGCCGAAAGGCACGCCAACCGTCCACCTCCACCGTCACCTGCACGGGAGCGGGAAATGACCTTTGCCCGAGTGCGAGCACTCGTTGTCGTTAGCGCGCTCGCGGTGCTGGCCGTCGCCTTCGTCGTCTACGCGCTGGTCGACGATTCACAGAAGGGTCGCACCCTCGCGGCCCAGTGCCCAGCGGGTTGGCCGGTCGTCGATCTGACACTTAAAAAGGCCGAAGACATCAAGATCAATGTCTACAACGCGACCGACACGCCCCGGCTCGCCGACAGCGTCGGCAGCGACTTCGCCAACCGCAAGTTCCAGGTGCTGAAGAAGGGCAACTCGAAGACCGCGGTCGACGGCGTTGCCAAGCTGCGCTTCGGCCCCAAGGCGGTCAGCAGCGCACACGTGATCCGGGCCTACTTCCTCGACGAGGCCGACCCGGAATACGACCCCGCCCGCACCGACGACGTGGTCGATGTGCTGATCGGCGACCAGTTCAAGCAGCTCGCCACCTCGACCGAGGTCAACCAGTCACTGGTGGAGCTGGCCGCGGCGGGCGAGCCGAAGCTACCCGCCCAGAGCTGCCCGGCGCCCTAGCCCGGCGTCTTCGGGCCGGCCGAGCCGGCCCGGCCGGAATGCCCGGCGGCCCCGTCGGGCCGCCGGCCCCGCAGGCTCGCCGCCGGCCCAGCAGGCTCGCCGCCGGCCCAGCAGGCTCGCCGCCGGCCCCGCAAGCTCGCCGCCGGCCCAGCAGGCTCGCCGCCGGCCCAGCAGGCTCGAGGCCGGCCGGCTCAGCCGGCTTACGGCCCGCCGGCGGCGTCGAGCTCGGCCAGCAGCTCGGTCAGCGGGCCGAAGATCGCAGGCGGTGCCGCGACCAACATGTCCGGACCGGCCGGCCGCCCGTCCAGGCCGCCGACGACCAGCCCGGCCTCGGTCGCGATCAGCCCACCGGCGGCGTGGTCCCAGGGGTTGAGCCCCTTCTCGTAGTAGGCGTCCACCCCGCCCTCGGCCGCCAGGCACAGGTCGAGCGAGGCGGCGCCGAACCGGCGGATGTCGCGCACCCGGGTGATCACCCGGGTCAGCACCTCGGCCTGATGGGCCCGTCGCTTCGCGTCGTAGCCGAACCCGGTCGCCACCAGCGCCTGCGCGAGATCGGTCTGCACGGACGCGCTCAGCCGCCGCCCGCCCCGGTAGGCGCCGCCGCCCCGGGTGGCGGTCCACTCCTCGCCCGTCGCCGCGTTGCGCACCACGGCGGCCACGGCCACCCCATTGACCTCAGCGGCCAGCGACACGGCGTACTGCGGGAGTCCGTAAAGGTAGTTGACCGTCCCGTCGATGGGGTCGACGACCCAGCGCACCGCGGCATCCTCGCCACCGCTGCCGCCGTATTCCTCGCCGAGCACGGTGTCGTCCGGCCGCTTCGCGCCGAGCGCGGCGATCACCTGGCGCTCGACCGCCCGGTCTGCCGCCGTGACGACATCGGTGTCCGTCGACTTCGTCGTGACGCCGGAAACGCCCTCGGCGCGCATGCTGCGCGCGGTGTCCGCCGCCTCGCGTGCGACGGTCACCGCGATCGCCAGAAGCTCCGCCACCTGAATTTCGGTTGGCAGAGCGGGCGTCGTGTCGGTCATCGCTCCCCCTTTGGTCCGGTTACGATTCTGTCAAAGTCCATCGTTTGCTTTCCTCCGGCAGCCGCAATCCGCGGCCGGGCCGCTCTGCGGTCGTGCGCCGTGCGATGTTTCTCCACCGACGGCGTTACAATTCACGCCTGCTCACCTGTCACGAACTTCCCGCGCAGGCCGGTTCGTGGCTCGGGGGCCCACTACCTTTGAACCTGGCCCACCGCATCGCTGGTTTCGACCGGCTGTGCCCGCTCGCTCGCCACCGGAAGGTCATTCGTGACAGAGCCACGCCAAACCGGCGCAGACGTCCGCTCGATCACCGACATCTTGATCGCCCACGCCCAGCGCGGCGGCGGCCACATCACGTCGGCGGAGGTCCAGCGCACGGTCGAGTCGGCCGATGTGACCCCGGCCCAGGCCAAAAAGATCATCCGCGCGATCGTCGATGCCGGCATAACGGTCGTTGTCGACGGGTCGGCGAGCACCAAGCGCCCCCGCGTCGCCGCTGCCCGGTCGGCAACGCCGGCCTCGCGGGCGACCACGGCGAAGGCCGCCCCCGCGAAGAAGGCCGCGCCGCCCAAGCAGACCCCGGGCGGCGAAGAAGCGGCCAACGGCACCGCACCGGCCAAGGCCGCCGCCGCGGCCAAGACCACCCGGGCCAAGGCCGCGCCGGCCAAGGCGACCAAGGCCACCGGCAAGCCGGGCGAGGAAGACCCCAAGGGCGCCACCGAGGGCGGCGAAGGCCCGGAAGACATCGACCCCGAGGCGCTGGCCGCCGAGATCGAGGATGTCGTCGTCGAGGAGCCGGCCGAGCTGGTCCAGGCAGCGGCGAGCGACGCCGCCTCGACCGCCACCGACAACGACTTCGAGTGGGACGACGAAGAGTCCGAGGCGCTCAAGCAGGCCCGTCGCGATGCGGAGCTCACCGCTTCCGCCGACTCCGTCCGGGCCTACCTCAAGCAGATCGGCAAGGTCCCGCTGCTCAACGCCGAGCAGGAGGTCGAGCTCGCCAAGCGGATCGAGGCCGGCCTCTACGCCTCCGAGCGGCTCCGCGCCGCCGACGAGGGCGAGGAGAAGCTGCCCACGCAGATGACCCGCGACCTGGGCTGGATCTCCCGCGACGGCGAGCGCGCCAAGAACCACCTGCTGGAGGCCAACCTGCGGCTGGTCGTCTCGCTGGCCAAGCGCTACACCGGCCGCGGCATGGCCTTCCTCGACCTGATCCAGGAAGGCAACCTGGGCCTGATCCGCGCGGTCGAGAAGTTCGACTACACCAAGGGCTACAAGTTCTCCACCTACGCCACGTGGTGGATCCGGCAGGCGATCACCCGGGCCATGGCCGACCAGGCCCGCACCATCCGCATCCCCGTCCACATGGTCGAAGTGATCAACAAGCTCGGCCGCATCCAGCGCGAGCTGCTCCAGGACCTGGGCCGCGAGCCCACGCCCGAAGAGCTCGCCAAGGAAATGGACATCACGCCGGAAAAGGTCCTCGAGATCCAGCAATACGCGCGTGAGCCGATCTCGCTCGACCAGACCATCGGCGACGAGGGCGACAGCCAGCTCGGCGACTTCATCGAAGACTCCGAGGCGGTCGTGGCCGTCGACGCGGTCTCGTTCTCGCTGCTCCAGGACCAGCTCCAGCAGGTGCTCCAGACGCTGTCCGAGCGCGAGGCGGGCGTCGTCAGGTTGCGATTCGGTCTCACTGACGGCCAGCCGCGCACGCTCGACGAGATCGGCCAGGTCTACGGCGTGACGCGCGAGCGGATCCGCCAGATCGAGTCGAAGACGATGTCGAAGCTGCGCCACCCGTCACGGTCCCAGGTGCTGCGCGACTACCTGGATTAAGCCGCTAGGTTACGGTTCCGCGTCGATCGTCTTGTGCGGCGCGGGATCGTCCGGCATCGGTTGAGTAGGCAGCACCGGCGTCGCCGGTGCGCTCCGCTCGCCCTTGTGCAGATGCCGATACTTTTCCTTCGGCGGCCGGTCGTTGGCCAGGATCACGGCCAACCACGGGATCACCACGGCGCCCGCGCCGGTCAGCACCAGCCAGACCCAGAGCAACGGCGGCCGGGTCGAGATGAGCACGGCGAAGATGATCACGCACACCGCACGGATGAGCATCATCAGCACGTAGCGGTGCGTCCGGCGCCGCAGCTGGTCATCCTGGCTGGCGGCGGCATCGGTGATCAGAACAGGTCGACCGGCCGAACGCTTCACCACTCCATCCAATCACCTGCCCGTGGCAATGACGCCCGCGCGGTCCGTGTTACATCCGTGGTACTTTTCAGCCGTGGGCCGCCGGTACAGCTTCACCGACGACGCGTTGAGCAACCTCGCGGTCTACGACGTGACGCCCGGCGAGGTCTGGGAGGCCCTACACGGCTCCCGGCGGGTCATCCGGCACCTCGGCGAGCTCACCGTGGTCTACGCCGCCAGCCGACGCGGCCGGCGGCTCGTGGTCCTGCTAGCCGAGCCGGTCCACGACGACCACGACTTCGACATCCTCTCGGCGCGCGAGATGAGCGACAGCGAGAGCAAGCGTTACGACGAAGTGCTCGGTGGTTGGAGGCGTTGACCGTGGACAGAGACCAGGCCCTCAAGCGATTCCACGAAGGCGGCGACGAGTTCGCCGACCTGATCAGCGACGGCACACCCGGCGACCTGCCGACCCCCGACACCGACCAACCGATGGTCAGCCGCTCGGTGCGCCTCCCGCTGCACACCTACGAACGCGTCCGGGCCGCCGCCGACGCCCGCGGCATCGGCGTCACCACCCTGATGCGCCAGTGGATCGAGGCCGGCCTGGCCGACCTCGACGACTCGGCGACGGTGTCCCTGGCCGACCTGCGCCGGGCCCTGGCCACCCTGCCACGCAGCAACGCGGCCTGAAGCCCATGCGCATCCTGCTCACCGGCACGACCGGCATGGTCGGCCAAGGAGTGCTCCGCGAGTGCCTGCTCGCGCCCGACGTGTCCGAAGTGGTCTCGCTTGGCCGCTCCCCGCTCGGCGACCACCACGACAAACTCCGCTCGATCGTCGTCACCGACCTGTTCGACCTGGGCAACATCGACCTCAGCGGCATCGACGCCTGCTTCTTCTGCCTGGGCGTCTCGTCGGTCGGAATGAGCGCCGACACCTACGAGCGCCTGACCCACGACCTCACACTCGGCGTGGCCGACGCCCTGGCCGCCCAATCTCCCGACCCGACGTTCATCTACGTCTCGGGCGCCGGCACCTCGGAGACTTCACGCCAGCGCTGGGCCCAGGTCAAGGGCCGCACGGAACGCGAGCTGCTCGAACGCTTCCCCAAGGGCTACATGTTCCGCCCGGGCTTCATCCAGCCCCTGCACGGCATCCGCCCCCGAAGCCGCTTCTACCGCATCATGCTGACCGCGGGCGGCTGGCTGATCCCGATCTTCCGCCGCCTGGCCCCGAGCCAGGTGGTCACGACGGAAGAAGTCGGCCGCGCGATGCTCCAGGTGGCCCGCTCCGGCCCGTCGAAACACATCCTCGACAACCCCGACATCACCGCCCTCGCGAAATAGGGCTTCAAGACGGCTCGGGCCCGCGGTGGTCCAGACCGCCGCTCCCGCCAGAGACCGCTCCGCTGCGACCTCCGCGACACCGCGACTCACCCCACCCGCCGCCGCGTGGCGCGCGCGCCACGCCGGGGCATGCGCGACCCCAGCGAGATCTAGAAAAAGGAATGCTGCTGCAGCAACAATTTCTTACCTAGATCTCCCAAGCCAGGGGTCGCGCTGGCCGCGCCACAAGATGGCTCCGGCGAACGCGGCGTTCCGCCGCCAACTCCGCGGCACCGCGACCCAGCCCACGCGTCTTCGGGCGGCCCCATCCGCGCGCGACACGCGCGCGCCACGCCGATCGCGGCCCGACCCCGCGAGATCTAGGAAAAAACCGGTAGCTATGGCTACCACTTTTTTCCTAGATCTCCCGAACCAGGCACGCGCCGACAACCGGCGGCCGTCGCCTACGCGGTGAACGTGGCCACACGCCCTCCGGGCGTCGCGAAGCCGGTCGCGGTCACGCGCCGTCGGACGTCGCGAAGCCGGTCGCGGTCACGCGCCGTCGGACGTCGCGAAGGCGGCCGCACGAACTCCTGGCTCCCGAGTCGATCCCGATTGGACGCTCTAAGGGCGGGCGCCGATCCGTGCGACCGCCAGGGCGCCAGCGGCCGCGGCCGCCGTCAGGCAGGCACGCGGGTCGCCGCCGGCCAGGCGGGTGGCCAGCAGGCCCGCCGCGAAAGCATCCCCAGCGCCGGTCGGGTCGACGACGGTAGCGGCCGGAGCCGGCACCGTGCAGACCCCGTCGCGATCCGCCCAGATCGCACCGGCTGCGCCGAGCTTGACCACCACAGCAGCGTCGAGCGAAGCAGCCAATGACCGCGCCTGGTCGGCCGGATCGCTGCCCGCGGAGCCAGCCAGCACCGCCGCCTCGTCCGCGTTGGCCAGGAGCAGATCGACCCCGCGTACCCAGGAGATGAAAGTCGCCCCACCCACCTGCCGCAGCGGCCCCGCGGACGCCGCGTCGACGCTCACCGTCAGCCCGTGCTCGCGAGCCGCCGCCAGCGCCCGCACGCCGGCCGCCCGTGACGCCGCATCCAGCAGCGGATAACCCGACAGATGCAGATGCGCGCCGCCGACCAGGGCGGCCGCCACCGCGTCCGGGTCGAGGAGCAGGCTTGCGCCGCGGTCGGTGACCATCGTCCGGCGGCCGCCCTCGGCCAGCACGATCACCGTGCCGGTCGGGGCGTCAGTGCGCGGCGGCAAGGGGCAGTCCACCCCCGCGGCCCGCAACTCGGAAACCCGGGCCGCCCCCGCCGAGTCGGCGCCGACCGACGCCAGCAACGTCACCGGCACGCCGTGCCAGGCCAGCCACGCCGCGGTGTTCGCCGCCTGGCCGCCGCCCGTGAAGCGGATCGACGCCGCCGTGTCGGTGTCCGGGGCGGGCGGCCCGCTCAGCACCGCCACGACGTCGGTGACCAGGTCGCCGACGACGACGATCCGGCCGGTCATGCCGCCGCGACGGCGATCCGGGCGGCCAGGTCGGCGTTGCGCAGGATGATCCGTACGTTGACGTCGAGGCTGGCACCGCCCGTGTGCTCGTGGAACCACGCCAGCAGGAACGGCGTCACCGCCTTGCCGGTCACCCCGCCGGCCTCCAGCGCGGCCATCCCCTCGGCCAGCGTGCGGTCGTGCAGCGCCGGGTCGAGTTGCTCGGCCTCCGGCAGCGGGTTGGCGAGCACCAGCGCGCCGTGGTGCACGCCCTGCGCCGTCCGCGCGATGATCGCCCGCGCCACTTCGTCAGGGGATTCCAGCGACCAGTCGACCGGAAAGCCGCTGTCGCTCAGGTAGAAGCCGGGGAAGCGCAGCGTGCCGTAGCCCGCGACGGCGACGCCCAGCGTCTCCAGCCGCTCCAGCGTCGCGCCGACGTCCAGGATCGACTTCACACCAGCACAGACCACCGCGATGGGGGTACGCGCCAGCGTGATCAGATCCGCCGACTCGTCGTAGGGCGCGTCCCGGTGCACGCCGCCCAGCCCGCCGGTCGCGAACACCCGGATGCCCGCCGCCGCGGCGACCGCGCTCGTCGCGGCCACCGTGGTCGCGCCGTCGACGCCCTTCGCGGCGGCCAGCGCCAGGTCGCGGGCGGACAGCTTGGTGACCCCGTCGGTCGACGCCAGGTAGGTCAGTTGGTCGTCGTCGAGCCCCACGTGCACCTGGCCGCCGAGCACCGCGATGGTCGCCGGCACCGCGCCGGCGGCCCGGACGGTGGCCTCGATCTCGCGGGCCACCTTGAGGTTGTCGGGGCGCGGCAGGCCGTGCGCGATGATCGTGCTTTCCAGTGCCACCACCGGCCCGGCGGCGGCCAGCGCGTCCGCCACTTCCGGCGCTAATACCAAGTCGTTCACATCGTCACCGTACGGGTGGCCAGGTGCGGCAACCGCACCCACCTGGCAGACTTGATTGGTGACCAGTCCGAGCCCCGAAACCAGCGGCACGATTCTCGAGCGTCCTGTCGAGACGCCGTTCGAGCAGGGCGACCACGAGCGCTTCTCGCACTACGCCGACCGCGACAAGATCACCGAGGCCATGGTCCTCGGCACTCCGGTCAAGGCGCTGTGCGGCAAGGTCTGGGTGCCGTCGCGTGATCCCAGCCGGTTCCCGGTCTGCCCTGAATGCAAAGAGATCTTCGAAGACAACAACCGCTTCTACGACAAAGAGCCCGACCCCGAAGGCTGATCTAGAGTTCGGCGGTGTCACCCACCGCCGCACTCCTGTTCGCTGACCTGCTCGGCGTCGCGGTCTTCGCCGCTTCCGGCGCATCCGCCGCAGTGGTCAAGCGGCTCGACCTTTTCGGCGTCTGTTTTGTCGGCTTCGTGGCAGCTCTGGGCGGCGGCATCATCCGCGACCTCGTCGTCAACCAGGCCCCACCGCTGGCCTTCGACGACTGGCGCTACGCCGTTGTGGCAGCTCTCACAGCCGTCGCGGTCTTCTTCTTCCACCCACACCTCGCCCGGCTCCGCCGGGTCGTCCTGGTGCTCGACGCGGCCGGCCTGGCCCTGTTCACCGTCACCGGCACCCTGGTCGCGCTGCGGGCCGGCGTACCACCGGTCGGCGCCTGCCTGCTCGGCATGATCGCCGCGATCGGCGGCGGTGTCGCCCGCGACCTCCTGCTCCGCGAGATCCCGGTGGTCCTCCGCCGCGAGATCTACGCAGTGGCGTCACTGGCCGGCGCGGTCGTCGTGATGGCGCTCTACCGCGGCGACCTGACCGGCTGGCCGATGGTCGGCGCGGGCGTCCTGGTCTTCGCGATCCGCATCGTGGCCCTCCGCCGAAACTGGAACGGCGAACCGGCTCCGTAGCAAGCGTCACCCTTGTGTCTGCTGGGGATCACGGGCCGCTCGTGGTTATGCTGAGAGCCGCCTTCGCCTCGCCGCGAGGGCGTTTTTCGTGACGTGAGGGGGCGCGGGGGCGTGGTGGTGAAACCGTCGCTCGACACGTTCCCGCCGCTGCGGGCGTGGCAGCGCAAGGCGATGGTCGGCTATCTGCGGAGCCGGTCCGAGGACTACATGGCGGTCGCAACGCCGGGCGCCGGCAAGACCACCTTCGCCCTGCGGATCGCCGCGGAGTTGCTCAACGACGGCACCGTCGACGCGGTCACCGTGGTCGCGCCGACCGAGCACCTCAAGACCCAGTGGGCGCAGTCGGCGGCCCGGGTCGGCATCCAGCTCGACGCCGCGTTCCGCAACGCCGACCTGCACTCGTCGTCCGACTTCCACGGCGCGGTGGTGACCTACGCGCAGGTCGGCATCGCGCCGCAGGTGCACCGCCGGCGCACGATGACCAGGCGCACGTTCGTCATCCTCGACGAGATCCATCACGCCGGCGACTCGCGCTCCTGGGGAGACGGGGTCAAGGCCGCGTTCGACGGCGCCGTCCGGCGGCTGTCGCTGACCGGAACCCCATTTCGGTCAGACGAAAACCCCATCCCATTCGTCGTGTACGAGCGCGGCGGCGACGGCCTGCAACGGTCCAGGGCCGACTCGGTCTACGGCTACGCCGACGCGCTGCGCGACGGAGTCGTACGCCCAGTGATCTTCCTGGCTTATTCAGGTGAGACCCGGTGGCGCACCAGTGCCGGCGACGAGTTGGCGGCCCGCCTCGGCGAGCCGATGACGCAGGACCTGGTCGCGCAGGCGTGGCGCACCGCGCTCGACCCGACCGGCGACTGGATGGTCCAGGTGCTCCGGGCCGCCGACGCCCGGCTACAGGTCAAGCGGGCCGGCGGCATGCCCGACGCCGGCGGCCTGGTGATCGCGACCGACCAGCAGAACGCCCGGTCCTACGCCAAGCTGATCGAGCGGGTGACCGGCGAGAAGGCCGTCGTGGTGCTCTCCGACGACGCCGGCGCCTCCGCCCGGATCGCGAAGTTCGCGGCGTCCGACGAGCGCTGGATGGTCGCGGTGCGGATGGTCTCCGAGGGCGTCGACATCCCGCGGCTGGCCGTCGGCGTCTACGCGACCAGCGCCTCGACCCCGCTCTACTTCGCGCAGGCGATCGGTCGGTTCGTCCGCGCCCGCCGGCCCGGCGAGACGGCCAGCGTGTTCCTGCCGAGCGTGCCGCATCTGCTCGGGCTGGCCAGCGAGATGGAGGCCGAGCGCAACCACGTGCTCGGCGCGCCGAAGGAAGACGACGGGCTCGACGACACGCTGCTCGAACGCGCGCAGAAGGCGGAAGACGCCAGCGGCGAGTTGACCAAGCGGCACGAGATGCTCTCCGCGACCGCCGAGCTCGACCAGGTGATCTTCGATGGCGCCTCGTTCGGCACCGGCGCGCTGGCCGGCACGCCCGAGGAGGAGGAATACCTCGGCCTGCCCGGCCTGCTCACTGCAGACCAGGTGTCGACGTTGCTCAACAAGCGCCAGGCCGATCAACTCGCGGCCCAGAAGCGGCGTTCGTCGGTCGCCACCGCGGATGGGGCCAACGGGGCGCGTGTGCCCGGCATGGCCGCGGCGCCGCCCGGGCCAGTGTCGGCCGGCGAGCGAAGGGTCGTCCTGCGCCGTCAGCTCAACGCTCTGGTCGCCGCGCACCATCACCGCACCGGATTACCCCACGGCAAGATCCACGCGGAGCTGAGGCGAATCTGTGGCGGCCCGCCCAGTGCCCAGGCCACGATCGAGCAACTCGAGGAGCGCATCGCCACGGTGCAGACCCTCTAGGGCACCAATCGGACAGAAAGCACCGGTTGGGGCTCCGGCCGGTGCTTGTGGCGGAAAAGAAACCGACCGGGACCCTCTGGGAGGGTTCCGGTCGGTCTAGGTATCGGTCGGTTCAGTTGGACGAGTTCGACGCCATAAGGTCGGCGCCGCGCCACTCGAACTCCGGGTCGGCCGCGAACTGGACGGTGATCTTCACCAGGTCGTCGGCGTACTTGTTCGCGTGGTGCCCGCAGAACACGAGCTCCCCCCCGCCAGCGATGGTGATACGGAGCTTGCCGGCCGCGTTGCACCGATCGCACCGTTCATCGGTTGCTGGGGGAACCACCGTGCCAGGCGGCGGCGTGAGAGTGGGGGTCATCGCCTTCCTCCTTCGTCACCGATGAACATCATCCTTCGGTCTTTACTCACCTATCGTGCAACACCCGGAGGTGCTGCGGCCTTCCCACTGTGCCCCTGGGGGACCCAGGTCACACCTTGGTTGGTGACAGTGTGCCGGCATCCAAGGGGGCCGCGTCAATGATCTCGCTCGGACAACCCGCTTCTGACGTGGATCTATTGACGCTACGTGTCGAAAAGATGACTCAGCGTTGGGTCAACGGACCTTGCCACGGTATCCTGACGAAGCCTGTGTGGCCCAGGCCAGACACGCCCGAACGAGGGACTCGGCAGTTACCCGACAGACTTTGCCGCTGCCTTCATCGACTTCTTGTAGTCACGAACCTTGGTCAGGCTCGCCTCGTCAACGATATCCGCTACTGACATGTGCGACCCCTCGTCGCCGTAGGCGCCGGCCGCCTCGCGCCAGCCCTCCGGCCGCACCCCGTAGCGCTTGCCGAGCAGGGCGACGAAGATCTGCGACTTCTGCCGGCCGAACCCGGGCAGCTCAGCGACCCGCTTGAAGAGGTCACGCCCGTCGGCCGCCTCCGACCACAGCCGCGCCGGGTCGCCGTCGTAGCGGGCCACCAGCAGCCGGCAGACCTCCTGCGTGCGGGTCGCCATCGCCTTGGGGAACCGGTGCAACGCCGGCGGCGTCGCGAAGATCCGGATCAGCTCCTCGGTGTCGAACCCGGCGAGCTCCTCGGCCGTCGGCTCGTGCCCGAGGCGCTGGCTCAGCACGTATGGCGATGAGAAGGCTTTTTCGAGCTTGTCCTGTTGATCCAGGGTCATGCCGATCAGCAGCGCCAGCGGGCTCCGGTCGAGCAACGCGTTGGCCTCCGGGGCGATGGGCAGCGAGAACGTCATGCGCTCCATCTTCGCCGACCACCGCCCGCGGCGGGAACCGGCGTCAGGCCGCCTTCGTCAGCCGCACCTCCAGCATCAGCCCGTCGGCGCGGGTGGTGCTGCCGTGGAAGGCGCTGTCGGCGGCCACGCGCTCGAAGTCGGCGGCCGCGTAGGCCCGTCGGCGCAGCCCGCCCAGGCTGGCCCGGGTGAACGCGCTGTTGAACCGGTTGAGCTGCATGCCGGCCACGTCGGCGCGGATGTCGTCGGCGGTCGCGCCCCGGTTCATGTCCTGGATCACCGCGACCCCGCCCGGCCGCAGCACCCGGTGGATCTCATCGAGGGCGGCCACCGGGTCGACGAAGTTCTTGAAGGCGGCCTGGCAGACGACCAGGTCATAGCTGTCGGCCGGGAACGGCAGCGCGGCGACGTCACCCTGGCGGAAGTCGACGGTGACCCCCTCCGCGCGGGCCCGCTCGGTCGCCAGTTGGACGAACGTGTGGCTGATGTCGATTGCGCTTAACGCGTAACCGAGCCGAGCCAGCTCGATGCTCAGATAGCCCGGGCCGGGCGCCACCTCGAGCACCGCCGCGCCGGCCGGCAGGTTTTCGGCCAGCTCCGCCGCCTGGCGCTTGTAGGAGGCGAGCTGCGGTGCCGAGCCACGCTGCTTGGCATACCAGCGCGCCATCGACCCTTCCATCTCGGGGATCAGCTTGCGGCGCTTGGTCTGGGTCATTGCTCCTCCTCGGTGCCTCGCGCGGCCAGTGCCGCGATGTCGGCCGGCAGCTCGCCGGTCTCGTGGAAGGTGCGCCACTCGGCCAGCAGCGGCAGCGTTCCCTCGGTGATCTCGTCGTGCAGCGCGCGCACCCAGGCCAGCTCGGCGCGGCGCATCGCCAGGGCGTATTCGACTTCGAGCAGGAACAGCCTCGGCACCGCTTCGGCCCAGCCGGCCAGGTCGGCTTCGGTGGCGTTGAGGTCGGCCTCGAGCGCGGCCGCCCGCCGCGCGAGCAGGCCCGCCACGTCGTCGGGGCCGAGCACCGCGAGCACGGACAGGCCGGCGGTGAACGGGCCGGGCTTGCGGTCGGGCACCGCGATCAGCTCGCGGGTCCAGTCGACGAGCTCGGCCCGGCCGGCGTCGGTGATCCGGTAGACGGTGCGCTCCGGACGGCCGCCCTGCCGCTCGCTCTGCGCGGCGACCAGGAACCCGTGCTTCACCAGGTTGTCGACGACCCGGTAGAGCGAGCCCCACTTGATCTCCATGTCCTGCTCTTTGCCGCGCGCGCGCATCAACGACGCCATCTCGTAGGGATGCATCGGTCGCTCGATGACGGTCGCGAGGACCGCCAGCGCGAGCAGGTTGGTGATCTTCCGTTGCGGCACGGCGTGGCTCCTTTACTCGCATGCGAGTATACGCACGCGAGTAAGATGCGGGCCAGATATTTTCGGCGGCATGACACATCCCTGGATCACGGAGCTCGGGCTGCAGCCCCACCCCGAGGGCGGCTGGTTCGCGGAGACCTGGCGGTCCGCACACACCTTCACGCCATCCGGGTACGCGGGCCCGCGCGCCGCCGCCACCGGGATCTACTTCGCGCTCTTCCCCGGCGAGGAGTCGGCCTGGCACGTGGTCCACTCCGACGAGCTGTGGCTCTGGCACGCCGGCGGCCCGCTTGCCCTGCGCTTCGGCGGTTCCGGCGACGAGCCGGACCCGCACGCCGACGAACGGGTGCTCGGCCCGGACGTGGCCGGCGGCGCGCGACCGCAGCTACGCGTACCCGGTGGTGTGTGGCAGTCCGCGGCCCCGCTCGGCGACCAGCCCGTGCTGGTGAGCTGCGTCGTGGCACCCGGATTCGACTTCGCCGATTTCCGGATGGTGTGATCCGCCCGTCCGAACGGCCGTTTCGATCATCGCCGGTCTATGCGATGGTCGGGTTTCGCCCTGGCGCGGGGGCATGGAGGCCAGGGCGCGGCGAACGGCGAGGAGTGTTCACATCGTGGTGTCCCGCACCGTCCGCAAAACCCTGGCGACCATTGGCGTCGCCAGCTTGGTAGGAGCCCTTGCGCTGGCCAACCCGGCGCAGGCCAACTCCAACAACAATTCCGTCCGAAAGCTCACCAAAGCGGTGACCGTCGGCGGCGTGCTCCGGCACGAGCTGGCGCTGCAGGCGATCGGCAGCCTCAGTGGCGGCAATCGCGCGTCTGGGCAGCCCGGCCACACGCGCAGCGCCGACTACGTCGCGACCGTCATGCGGCTGGCCGGCTACCAGGTCACCCGGCAGCCGTTCCCGTTCAACTTCTTCCAGGAGTTCGGCTCGTCGTTCGCGCAGACGGCACCGGGGTCGGTCACCTATGTCGACGGCGTCGACTACGACCTCATGGACTACGCCGGCTCCGGTGACGTGACCGCCCCGGTGGTCGCCGTCGACCTCAACCTCGTCCCGCCGCGGGCCTCGACCTCCGGCTGCGAAGCGGAAGACTTCGCCGGCGGCCTGGTCGTCGGCAAGGTCGCGCTGATGCAGCGCGGCACCTGCCCGTTCGGGGTCAAGGTCGCCAACGCCGAAGCGGCCGGCGCGGTGGGTGCGATCGTGATGAACCAGGGCAACGGCGATCCGGTCGCCAACGTCGACCGCTACAACCTGATCCTCGGCACGCTCGGTGACCCGGTCGGCATCCCGGCGGTCGGCGTCGCCTACGCCACCGGCGAGACGTTCGCCAACACCGCGGGCCTGACCGTCCACCTCACCGCCGACACCACGTCCGAGGTGCGTCAGACCGAGAACGTGATCGCCGAGTCCCGCAAGGGCGACCCGCACAACGTGGTGATGGCCGGCGCACACCTCGACTCCGTGCCGGAAGGCGTCGGGATCAACGACAACGGCAGCGGCTCCGCCGCGCTGCTGGAGCTCGCGATCCAGATGGCCAAGACCAAGACGCCCAACAAGACCAGGTTCGCCTGGTGGGGCGCCGAGGAGGCCAACCTGATCGGGTCGACGTTCTACGTCAACTCGCTCACCGAGGAGCAGACCGCCGACATCACGCTCTACCTCAACTTCGACATGGTCGCGTCGCCCAACTACATGCTGGGCGTCTACGACGGCGACGACTCGGCGGCGTCTGGCTCGGGCCCCGGCCCGGCCGGTTCGGCGGAGATCGAAGACGTGTTCCAGGACTTCTTCGCCGACCGCGGCCTGCCCACCAGGGCGTCCGACTTCGACGGCCGGTCCGACTATGGCCCGTTCATCGCCAGCGGCATCCCGGCCGGTGGCCTCTTCACCGGCGCCGAGGTGCACAAGACGGCGCAGGACGTGGCCGACTACGGCGGCGTCGAGGGTGCCCAATACGACCCGTGCTACCACTCCAAGTGCGACAGCCTGTCCCCCGTGCGGGACGGCGCCGACGCGGCGCTCTACCAACAGCTTGACCGTGAATACGACCTCCTTGGCAACCTCAACCTGGAAGCCCTCGACGTGAACTCCGACGCGATGGCGACCGCGATGCTCACCTTCGCTCTCGACACGTCGTCGATCCCGGACCGCGCCGCCGCTGCGGCCGCCCGGACCGCCGGCCCGACCCGCTACATCGGCACCCGAGGCTCCATCTAGCAAGGCCTGCTGAGGGCCTCTCCCGCGTCGCGGGAGGGGCCCTCAACGCATCATGACAGGATGCCGTACGTGTCCGACATGCTCCTGTCCCCCGATGGCGTCGCGCGGTTGCGGGACGCGCTCGGTGCGGCCGCTTTCACCTCGGCGGGGATCGCCGAACGGCTCGGGCCGGCCGCGACCGCCGCCGTGGCCCGCAACGACTTCCGCGCCGCGTTGCGGATCACCGAAGAACGGGATCCGCTCGCCACGCTGATCCGCCTGTTCGTCTGCGCGCAGACCGAGCCGGTCGAGGCGGTCGCCGCCGCGCTCGCGCCGCTCGACTTCGCCGAGGCGTTCGACGCCGGGTTGATCGAAGCCGCTCCGGGCGGCGGGGTGCGGCAGGGAGTCGACCTCGAACCCTACGGTGACGCCTGGTGGGTCCTTTCCGACGTGCCCTCCTCGGCGCGTCCGGGCCAGCCGCTGCGCCCCGACCACGTGCTCGGCATCGGCGGCGCCTCGTCGACCCTGGTCGGCGCCGCCCTCCGCCGGCCGGTCGGCACCGCGCTCGACCTCGGCACCGGCTGCGGCGTGCAGGCGTTGCACCTGGCCACCCACGCCGGCGCGGTCACCGCCACCGACCTGTCCGAGCGGGCGCTGCGGTTCGCCGCCACCACCGCGGCACTGAGCGGCCAGGAGTGGGAGATGCTCCGCGGCGACCTGGTCGAACCCGTCCGCGGGCGGCAGTTCGACCTGGTGGTCAGCAACCCGCCGTTCGTGATCGGGCCGGGCACCACCACACACACCTACCGCGACTCGGGCCGGGCCGGCGACGCGGTCTGCGCCGAACTCGCCGCCGCCGCGCCGGGCCTGCTCACCGAGGGCGGCGTGATGCAGTTCCTGGCCAACTGGGAACACGTCGCCGGCGAGGAGTGGGGCGAGCGGGTCGAGGGCTGGTTCGCCGGCACCGGTCTGGACGCCTGGGTGATCCAGCGCGAGGTCGCCGACCCGATGACCTACGTCAGTCTCTGGCTCGCCGACGCCAACGAAGACGGCGACCCGGCCCGCGCCGCCGCCTGGCTCGACTGGTTCGACGCCAACGACGTCGCGGCGATCGGCTTCGGCCTGGTCACGCTGCGCCGAGGTGGGCACGACGACCCGGTGGTGCGGGTGGAAGACCTCCGGCAGCAGGTGCAGCAGCCGCTGGGCGAGCAGATCGCGCACTGGTTCCACCGGCAGGACTTCGTCCGCGACGCCGACCTGCTGGCCACCCGCTATCGCAGCGCGCCGGGCCTGCAACTCCAGCAGGAGGCGACGCTCGGCGACGAGGGCTGGGCGGTCGACCGCCAGGTGCTGGTCATGCCGGAAGGGCTGCGCTGGAGCGAGGAGGTCGACCCGCTGGTGCTGGCCCTGGTCAGCGGCGCCGACGGGGAGGTGCCGCTGCGCGACCAGATCGCCCTGCTGGCCGCCGCGCACGAGGTGGAGGAGGCCGACCTGGCGCTGGCCGCCGGGCCGATCGTGGCGCACCTGGTCGAGCGCGGGATCGTGGAGCCGGTGGCGTGAGGGCGCTGGTGCAGACGGTGTCGCGGGCGTCCGTCACCGTCGACGGCTCGACCGTGGGCTCGGTCTCTGACGGGCTGCTGGTGCTGCTCGGCGTGACGCACAGCGACGATCTCGCGAAGGCCGACACGCTCGCCCGCAAGGTCTGGGAGCTGCGCATCCTCGACGACGAGAAGTCGGCCAGCGACGTCGGCGCACCCGTGTTGGTGGTCAGTCAGTTCACGTTGTACGCGGACGCGCGCAAAGGACGCCGGCCGAGCTGGTCGGCGGCGGCACCGGCCGAGGTGGCCGAGCCGCTGGTGACCGCGTTCGCGGATGCCCTGCGCGGCCGGGGCGCACACGTCGAGACCGGCCGGTTCCGGGCCCACATGCTCGTGGAGAGCGTGAACGTGGGCCCGCGAACCGTCCTGTTGGAACTCTGATCAGTGGAACAGCCCGCGCTTGCGCAGTGACTGCTCGAGCCAGCCGTGCAGCTGTGCGGTCCAGTCGGTCTGCTCGGCGGTCGCATAGTCGACGGTGAACCGGCCGAAGCTGTCGTGCCCATCGGTGAACAGCCCGCCGCGCTTGCCGAGCTCGAGCACCACCTGGAGGTGCTGCGGCGTGGCCAGGAAGGTCAGCTCGAGCTGGTTGATCGCCGACGCGAACTGCGGCGACGGGTAGAACTCGATCTCCTGGTAGAACGGCAGGCTCTGCTGCACGCCGTAGATCCGGCCACTCTCCACGTCGGCCCGGGCGAACCGGAAGCCGAGCCGGAGGAGCCCTTCGAGGATCCGTTCCTGCGCCGGCAGCGGGTGCACGGCGACCGCGTCCAGGTCGCCCTTGTCGACCGCGCGGGCCACCTCGAGCTCGGTGCGCAGCGCCATCGTCATGCCGTGCAGGTGCTGCCCGTACACCTCGGTGATCGGGGTTTCCCAAGGCACGTCGAAGCGGAACGGGATGTCGTAACGCTGCTTGGGCTCCAAGCGGAAGGCGCCGGTCGCGCGCTGCCGGTGGAACTCGGTGGTCGAGTCATATTCGGCGTCGCCGCTCTCCACCTCCACCCGGGTGACCATGCCGAGGGCGACGTACTCGATGTCGACCGCGTGGTCGCCACCTTCGACGTGGATCTGGCCCTCCAGGAAACCGCCGGGGCGGCAGTTGGGGTTGGTCAGCACCGTCT
This sequence comes from Asanoa ferruginea, assembly GCF_003387075.1. Lineage (NCBI taxonomy): Bacteria > Bacillati > Actinomycetota > Actinomycetes > Micromonosporales > Micromonosporaceae > Asanoa > Asanoa ferruginea. Next base: position 4,247,875 of record NZ_QUMQ01000001.1, on the reverse strand, counting down.
CGACCGACGGTCCGCCGACTCCCATCGCCTGCAACATTCGCTTGAAAACCACGACGCGCCTTTCTGGTGTGGAGTTGCGAGCAGACTAGCGGCCGGGCGCAACGGGGCTAAAAGCGGCAAGCAGGTAAAAAGAGGCTCCCGGATTCATGCCACCCACCCAATCTCCTCACCCCCGCTTCACGCCCATTGCGAGAAGCTCTTCGCACGGCACCACGGAAGGTCGCCGGGAAGCGGGGTAGCAGGAAATGAACGACTACGACCAGGTCGATCTGGACGCCACCGATGAGCGTGGCGTCTCCGCCGACCTCGTGCGCGCCTACCTCAACGGCATCGGTCGCACCAAGCTGCTGACCGCTGTCGAAGAGGTCGACCTGGCGCGGCGGATCGAGGCGGGGCTGTTCGCCGAGGAGAAGCTCGCCGCGGCGGCCGGGCTGCCCGTCGACATCCGGGCCGATCTGGAAATCGTCGCCCTCGAAGGGCACGCCGCCAAGGACCGCCTCCTCGAGGCCAACCTGCGGCTCGTGGTCAGCATCGCCAAGCGTTACACCGGCCGTGGGATGGCTTTCCTCGACCTGATCCAGGAAGGCAACCTCGGGCTCATCCGCGCGGTCGAGAAGTTCGACTACGCCAAGGGCTACAAGTTCTCCACCTACGCGACCTGGTGGATCCGCCAGGCGATCACCCGCGCCATGGCCGACCAGTCGCGCACGATCCGCATTCCGGTGCACATGGTCGAGCAGGTCAACAAGATGGTCCGCGCTCGCCGCGACCTCGCCGTCTCACTGGGCCGGGAGCCCACCGTCCCCGAGGTCGCTGTCGCGCTGGGCATGCAGGAATTTCAGGTCATCGAGCTGATTTCGTACGATCGGGAGCCGGTCAGCCTCGACCAGGCGGTCGGTGAAGACGGCGAGAGCGCCCTCGGTGACTTCGTCGTCGGCGTCGATGCCCGCCAGGAGCCGGCCGACGAGGTCTCGCAGGGCATGCTGCGCAACGAGGTCGAGATCGTGCTGTCGACGCTCTCTTCGCGGGAGCAGGCGGTCATCCGGCTGCGGTTCGGCCTCGACGACGGCCGGCAGCGCACGCTCGACGAGGTGGGCCGCGAGTTCGGGCTCTCCCGCGAGCGGATCCGCCAGATCGAGAAAGTGACGCTGCTCAAGCTGCGCCACCCGTCGCGGGCGCAGCGCCTGGAGGCTTACGCGTCCTGAGGGGTTTCCTTTCTTCGGCCCCTCGTCACTGCGGTGGCGGGGGGCCTTTCTCTGCCGCGATCATGACCCGGCGGAGCAGGTCGGAGAGTTGCTTGCGCTCGCGCGAGTTGAGCACGCCGAGAACACGGTGCTCCTCGTAGCCCAGTGCCCGCATCGGCGCCGTTGTTGGCGATCAGCTACGGGTTGTCCCTGGCCGCGCTCGGATTCCTCAACCCGGTCTGGGAGTCAGTGGTCCAACAACACGTCGCGCCGGACCGCCTGGCCCGGGTCAACTCGTGGGACATGCTCATCTCCTTCTCGGCGATGCCCCTAGGCATGGCCCTGGCCCCCCTGGCGTCATCAGCCTCGGGCGGCGAGGCGCTCCCCCTGGTCATCGCGGCTGTCCTGGTGGCGGTCGCGATGATCAGCACGGTCTTCGCACCTGGCGTTCGCCAGCTCTCACTGAATCTCGGGCCTGCCCGGTCCGCCCGGATCCCGTCGCCCGACGCCGGCGGGACCGACGAGTCGGTCGCCCAACGCTCGCCCGCTGCGGCGGGTGCGGGCCCGACCGGATCGGCCTAGCCGCGGCCCGGCATCGGAGGTGATCCGAGACCGCCTCCGATGCCGGATACTCCCTGGGATGTTGCGCGTCCTGTTGCGGGTCATGGACGTGCTGTGGGCCGGCCTCGAGTTCGTCCGGGACCTCTTGTTCGACTTCGCCACCGAGATCCTCATCGCACTTGCCGCGTGCGGCTTGCTCGCCCTCGGGTGGTGGGGATTCCGCGCAGCCCCCTACCCGACCCTCTCGATCGCGGCGGGCGTTCTGCTGTTCGCGGGCTACGGCGTGATCGCCTACCTGCGCGATGTCCGCGGCACCAGACTCGCCAGCCGTCTCGGCGGGGCTGGCCTGGTCGCAGCGGCCATCGTCGGCATACTGGCGACCTATCTCCCATCCTGCGCCTGCCTCGGATGACCGAGCCGAAGGGCGTGCGGGGCGAACAGGCTGCGAGCTCCAGGCCCCAAGACGGAAGGACCGCAAGGCCGACAGGCCGCAAGGCCGACAGGCCGCAAGGCCGACAGGCCGCAAGGCCGACAGGCCGCAAGGCCGACAGGCCGCAAGGCCGACAGGCCGCAAGGCCGACAGGCCGCAAGGCCGACAGGCCGCAAGGCCGACAGGCCGCAAGGCCGACAGGCCGCAAGGCCGACAGGCCGCAAGGCCGACAGGCCGCAAGGCCGACAGGCCGCAAGGCCGACAGGCCGCAAGGCCGACAGGCCGCAAGGCCGACAGGCCGAAGGGCCGCAAGGCCGACGGGCCGCTGGAACGCCGACGCGCCTCAGACTTGTAGCGACTGACGGGCCTCAGGGCCGATGAACCGCAGCGCCGCGGACCGGCAGACCGTTGCCGGCAGGCCGAGGGCGCCGTCAGATGTGTCTGGGGCCGGTGTCGGGGCGGGTGCCGGGATCGCCGAAGGTCACCGTGGCGTGGAGGACCGACAGCCCGTCGGGGCGGGCGAGCACCGGATTCAGCGACAACGACCGCACCCGAGGCTGCTCGTCGGCAAGGCGCCCAACCCGCAGAAGAAGATCGACCAACGCGCCGCGATCGACCGCTGCCGCGCCGCGATAGCCGTGCAGCAGCGGCGCCGCCCGCGGCTCGTCGACGAGGGCCGACGCACCCCTATCGCTGAGCGGCGCGGCACGCCAGGCGCGGTCGCCCAGCAACTCCGTGGCGACCCCGCCGAGCCCGAACCCAACCACCGGACCGAACTCCGGATCTTCGAGCATCTCGATCACACAGGCCACCCCAGCCGGCACCATCGGCTGCACCAGCACCTGCGGGCCGAACGCACCGGCCAGTTCCTCGTAGGCGAGCCGGACCGCATCACCGTCGCGCAGGTTGAGGCGGACCGCGCCCAGGTCGATGCGGTGCCGCAACGACGGCCCCGCGGCCTTGAGCGCGACCGGCAAGCCAAGCTCGGCCGCCGCCACAACAGCCGCCGCGCCCGCGTCGACCAGGGCGTCGGGGACCAGCCGGATCCCATACGCGGCAAGCAACTCTCCCGGGTCCGTCGCCACCGACGCCCGGTCCATGTCCACACCGGACAGCGGCGGGATCACGCCGCGCGGCTCCCGCCGCCACTCGGCGTAGCCCGCGACCCGGCCCAGCGCGCGGGCCGCCTCCTCGACCGAGGGGTAGGCCGGAATGCCGGGCCCCACCCGCTCCACAAGAGACGTCACCACGACCGGCTTGTCGCCGGCCAGCGCCACGCTCGCGATCGTCGCCGTGAAGTCGGCGTCGTCGGCCACCAGTTGACCCGGCAGCGGCGGGGCCAGCACCACGACCAGAGCGTCGACGGCGGGGTCGACGGCGGCCGAAGCCAGTACGTCGCCGAACTCGTGCGCGCCCGCCACCGGGCCCACGTCGCGCGGGTAGCCCTCGGCGACCCGCAGGCCGTTGGCGGAGCAGGCGTCGCGGGCCAGGGTCGTGAGCGCCGGCGAGTTGCCGACGATGCCGACCCGGCGGCCGCCGGGCAGCGGCTGGAAGGACAGCAGGGCCCCAACGTCGAACAGCTCACCTACGGTGTCGACGCGGATCACGCCGGAGCGGGAGAACAGCGCGCGGACCGCGGCCGGGTCGGGGCCGCGCTCGGTGCTGCCCGGTGGGCGGGCCGACGACGCGACCGCGACGATCGGCTTGCCGCGGCCGATGCCGCGGGCCAGGCGGGCGAACTTTCGCGGGTTTCCGAACGACTCCAGGTAGAGCAGGATCACGTCGGTGCTGGGGTCGTCGCGCCAGTATTGGAGCAGGTCGTTGCCCGAGACGTCGGCCCGGTTGCCGGCCGAGACGAAGCTCGACAGGCCCAGGCCGCGCCGGTCGGCCTCGGCGAGCAGCGCCACACCGAGCGCGCCCGACTGGCTGAAGAAGCCGACCCGGCCCGGCGCCGGCAGGCGCGGTGCCAATGTGGCGTTGAGCCGCACGGCCGGGTCGGTGTTGGCGATGCCCAGGCAGTTCGGGCCGACTACGCGCATCCCGCCTGCGTGGGCCCGGCGGATCAGCTCGGCCTGCGCGGCGGCGCCGGCCGGGCCGGTCTCGGCGAAGCCCGCGCTGACCACGACGAGCGCGTGCATTCCGGCCGCCGCCGCGTCGTCGACGACCGACGCGATCCGGTCGGGTGGCACGGCGACCACGGCCAGGTCCAGCGGCGTGCCGGCGTTGCGGGCCGCGGTGACGGCGGGCAGCCCGCCGACCCGCGGCGCGCTCGGGTGGACCGGCACGACCGCTCCCGCGAAACCGCCGTCGCGCAGATGGCCGAGCACAGCCGCGCCGACGCCGTGGCCGCTGGCGCTCGCGCCGTAGACGGCGACGCCGCGCGGTGTGAGCAGCCGGGCGATCGACCGCGCCTCGGTGCGGTGCTCCCGCCGCCACTGCACCTCGAGCGAACTCTCCGTCGGTGCGATCGGGAACTCCAGGTGTACGACGCCGTCGGCGTAGCGGCGCTCCACCTCGTACCCGAAATCTCCGAAAACCCGCAGCATGGTCGCGTTTGCCGGCAGCACCTCGGCGACGAACCGGGTGATGCCGACATCGCGCGCGGCGGCGGCCAGGTATTCCATCAGCAGCGGGCCGATGCCGCGGCCCTGGTAGGCGTCTTCGACCACGAACGCCACCTCGGCGTCGCCCGCGTCCGGGCCGAGGCGGTCGTAGCGGCCGATCGCGACGAGCCGGCCGCCGATCTCGACCACGAACGCTTCCCTGTCGCGGTGGTCGACGTTGACGAAGCGCTGCAGGTCGCGTTCGGGGATCCGGGGGTACGGCGAGAAGAAGCGCAGATACCGGGTCCGCTCGGAGAATCGCGAGTGCGTCGCCACCACAGCCGGCCCGTCCTCCGGCTGCATCTGTCGCACGTGGACAGTGGTGCCGTCACTCAGCAGGACGTCCGCCGACCGCTCGGCGGCTTTGTCGGTCACGTCGGCTCCGGTTGACTCGGTCTCCCGCACCCACCATATGGCGGCCGCGGTCAGTGTCCGATCGCCTTGCCCATCTTGATCTAGCTCAGTCCCGGGGGTCGAGCGGGTCCAGGCCCAGCAGCGGGAACACCGCGGAGCGGGTCTGGGTGACCGCCCGGTCGACCGCGTCTTCGCTGCCCGGCTGCCAGGGCTGGAACGTGGTGTCGCCGTCGTCGGTCAGCCGCAGCGGGATGGGCCGGCCCGGCATCCGGGCCGCCGCCAGCGCGCGCCAGCCGGCCGGCGTCGGGGTCAGCGGGTCGAGTGGCTCGCCCGTGGCGGTGGCCAGCAGGTGGGTCCAGGTCCGCGGGACGACCTCGACCAGCGCGTACCCGCCGCCGCCGGTCGCCACCCAGCGGCCCTCGCACAGTTCCTCGGCCAGGTCGCGCATCGCGAGGTGTGCGGCGCGCTGGCCATCGACGGACAGGCGCAGGTCAGCCAGCGGGTCGAGCCGGTGGCTGTCGGCGCCGCACTGGCTGAACAGCAGTTGCGGGCGGAACGCGCGCAGCACGCTCGGCACGACGGCGTGGAACGCGCGTAGCCAGCCCGTGTCGCCGGTGCCCGCCGGGAGGGCGATGTTGACGGCGCTCCCCTCGGCGCCCGGGCCGCCGGTCTCGTCGGGAAAGCCGGTGCCGGGGAACAGCGCGAGCGGCGACTCGTGCAGCGAGATCGTCAACACCCGCGGGTCGTCGTAGAAGATCGCCTGGACGCCGTCGCCGTGGTGGACATCGATATCGACGTACGCGATGCGCTCGGCGCCCTGGTCCAACAGGCGGGCGATCGCCACCGCGGGGTCGTTGTAGACGCAGAATCCGGACGCCCGGCCGGGCATCGCGTGGTGCAGCCCGCCGGCGATGTTGACGGCGTGTCGCGCCTCGCCGCGCCAGACCGCTTCGGCTGCCGCGATCGTGGCGCCGGCGATCAGGGCCGATGCGTCGTGCATGTGGTCGAAGACCGGATTGTCCGGCGTGCCGAACCCGTACCCCTTGAAGAAAGGATCATGGGGTGCCGCCCGCACGGCGTCGAGGTAGTCGGCCCGGTGCACCCGGGTCAGGGCCGCGTCGTCGGCCGGCGTGGGCTTGACGATCCGCACGCCGGGCCGGTCGAGGACGCCTAGCTCGCGAGCCAGCGCGATGGTCAACTCGACCCGGACCGGATCGAGCGGATGATCACCCATGTCATAGGCGAGCAGATCTTCGTCCCACACCACCACGGCGCCGTCCGGCATGGCGCCATCGTGCCACGCGGCGCGGCTAATCTCCGGTCGCCACCGGTCGCGTGGGGTCGGTCACCCAGTCACTCCAGGAGCCAACATAAAGAGCGGCGTCGGTACGCCCGGCGCGGTGCAGGGCCAGCACGGTGTGCGCGGCGGTGACGCCGGAGCCGCAGTAGGCGCCGACCGGCACGCCCGCCAGGACGCCGAGGTTGGCGAACTCGGTGCGCAGGTCGTCGGCCGGTCGCAGCCGGCCGTGGTCGTGGGTGTTGAGGACGGTCGGGCGGTTGACGGCGCCGGGGATGTGACCGGCCGCCGGGTCGACGGGCTCGAACTCGCCGCGGTAGCGCGGCCTGACCCGGGCGTCGATCAGCACACCATCATGGGCGATTTCGGCCGCTTCGTCGGCGGTGATGCTCGGCAGGCTGCCCGGCTTGACGTGTATCTCACCTTTCGTCACGTCGGGCGTTTCGCGGGTCACCGGGTGGCCGTGCGCGACCCAGGCGGCGATGCCGCCATCGAGGATCCGGGTGTCGCGGTGGCCGGCCCAGCGCAGGATCCACCAGGCCCGGGCCGCGGCGTGGCCCTCGCCGGCGTCGTAGACCACGACCGGGCGACCGCCGGTCACGCCCTTGTCCCGCAGCACCATTTGGAGGGCGGCCGGGTCCGGGAGCGGGTGGCGCCCGTTCTGCCCGGGTTTGCCGGCTAATTCCGTGTCGAGGTCGATGTACGACGCGCCCGGGATGTGACCCGCGAGATACTCATCGCGTCCGGGTGGGCCGCCGAGCGTCCAGCGGGCGTCGAGGATCGTTGTGCCGGCCAGGTGCGACAGCAACTCGTCGGGATCGATCGTGAGATCATCGGCGGAAACCACGCGCTCCAGTCAACACCCGCTCCGCACCGTTCGCGGCGTCGGGGCCGTCGGCGTGGCGAGGTAATATCGACAGCTAGGAGGGCCTTCTGCCGTGAATCACCTTGTCGACACGACCGAGATGTATTTGCGCACCATCCTCGAGTTGGAAGAGGAAGGTGTGCCGGCGCTTCGCGCCCGGATCGCCGAGCGCCTGCACCAGAGCGGCCCCACGGTCAGCCAGACCGTTGCCCGCATGGAGCGCGACGGCCTGCTGACCGTCGAGGGCGACCGCCACCTGCACCTGACCAGCATGGGTCGCGAGCAGGCGGTGTCCGTGATGCGCAAGCACCGGCTCGCTGAGCTGCTCCTGGTCAACGTGATCGGCATGCCCTACGAAGAGGCACACGAAGAGGCCTGTCGCTGGGAGCACGTGATGAGCGACGCGGTCGAGCAGAAGGTCTACGACCTGCTCAACCGCCCGACCCGGTCCCCCTACGGCAACCCGATCCCCGGCCTCGACGCCCTCGGCGACCTCCCGACCGAGCTCGACGGCTTCGACCACAAGGAGCGCAACCTGGCGTTCCCGGGGCTCACCGGCCAGGTCATAGTCCGGCGCATCTGCGAGAGCGTGCAGACCGACTCTGATGTCCTCCGCCAGCTGCACGCCGCCGGCGTCGACCCCGGCGCGACCGTCACGGTCGCCCAGGAGCGTGACGGCGTGATGATCGACCGTTCGGGTGACCAGGTCCGCCTCCCCCGCGAGGTCGCCTCCCGGGTCTTCGTCGCCGCACACTGAGCCACACCGCCGTGGGGGCTTTCCCCGCCGGCGGTCGGGGGCCATCGTTAGGCGGCTTGACCGCCGCCAGCCAGCGGCAGGCCCCTTCAACGCGGCTTGATCGCCGCCGCCCGGTGGCAGGGCCCTTCCAACGCGGCTTGATCGCCGCCGCCCGGCGGCGGGCCCCTTCCAACGCGGCTTGATCGCCGCCGCCCGGTGGCAGGGCCCTTCCAACGCGGCTTGATCGCCGCCGCCCGGCGGCGGGCCCCTTCCAACGCGGCTTGATCGCCGCCGCCCGGCGGCGGGCCCCTTCCAACGCGGCTTCATCGCCGCCGCCCGGCGGCGGGCCCCTTCCAACGCGGCTTGATCGCCGCCGCCCGGCGGCGGGCCCCTTCCAACGCGGCTTCATCGCCGTCGCGCGGCGGCGGGCCCCTTCCAACGCGGCTTGATCGCCGCCGCCCGGCGGCGGGCGCCCTTCAACGCGGCTTGATCGCCGTCGCGCGGCGGCGGGCCCCTTCCTAGGCGCCCCGATCGCCGCCCTCGAGCGGCAAGGCCCTCCCTATGGCGGCTCGCTTGCCGCCGCCCAGTGTCAAGGACCCTCCTCAGGCGGCCTGGTCGCGGCCTCGCCGCGTCAGGGCTTCTTGGGCGGCTTGACTGTTTCGACCTCTTTGGCGAGGGTGACCAGCTTGCCGGCCAGGGCCTTGGGCGGCGCGGGCGCGTCCAGCGCGCCGGTGAAGCGCAGCGACATGAGGCGCTTGTCCTTGGTGAGCCAGCAGATCTCGAGCCCGGCGCCGGCGTCTTTGGCCGCGGCGACCGGAGCCTGATAGGCGGCCAGCCCGAGCCCCTTGATCGCGGTCGCGCCCTTGTCGGGAACCACGTCCGACTTGAAGACGTCGGCGTCCGCGCTGGTCTTGCTGATCGTCAGGGTGAGGTCGGGCAGGTCGGCCTGCTCCGCCTGCACCACGCACGTCGTGGTCTGCCCACTCTGACTCGCGGCGGCGACGTCGAACTCGGCGCCGATCGTCTTCTTGATCGTCTCGTAGTCGAAGAACACGCACGCCCCGCCGGCCTCCGCGGCCGGGTAGCTGATCTCGACGGGCGTCCTGATCCGCTCCGGCGGCGGGTCGTCGGCGCAGCCCGCGGCGGCACCGACCAGCGTCACGGCCGCGCCCAGGCAGACCAGCCGAGCGGCCACACTGGACGGTCTGGCGGCCAGGGCCGGGTCGCTGTGGCGGCTAGGCAGCAGGACCACAACAACTCCTCGATCGACTAGCTGGTCAGCACGGGAGTGCACCGCCCGAAAAGATACGACGTCATCGGGCGGCGCGGAAGTCCGGGTTGTCCGTCGGTCAGGTCGGGAGTTGGGCGACGATGTGCTTCGCGATTTCCAGGGAACTGGTCGCGGCGGGCGACGGTGCGTTGAGCACGTGCACCTGGCGGTCGCGGGCGACGATCAGGAAGTCGTCGACCAGGCCGCCGTCGCGGGCGATGGCCTGGGCGCGCACGCCGGCGCCGGCCGGGACCAGGTCGGCCTCGGTGACCGCGGGCACGAGGCGGGCCAGGCTCTCGGCGAAGAGGCGGCGGCTCAGCGAGCGGCGTACCTCGGTCAGCCCGTAGCGGTAGTGCTTGCGGGCGAGGCGCCACAGACCGGCGTACCCGATGAGGTCTCCGACGTCCCTGGGGTTGATCTTGCTCCAACGGTAGCCCTCGCGGGCCAGCGCGAGCACCGCGTTGGGTCCGGCGTGGACGGTGCCGTCGATCATGCGGGTCAGGTGGACGCCGAGGAACGGGAACTGCGGGTCGGGAACCGGGTAGATCAGGCCCCGAACCAGTCCCCGCCGCTCTGGCGTCAATTCAAAATATTCACCCCTAAAGGGTACGATTCGGGCCGGCGGCTCGACGCCCGCGAGGCGCGCGACCCGGTCGGCGTGCAGGCCGGCGCAGTTGATCAGCACGTCGGCCACCACGTCGCCCGACCCGGTGTGCACGACCTGCTCGCCGCCGCGCGCCGTGATCCCGGTGACCTTGGTGCCGAGGCGCAGCGTGGCGCCGGCCTTCTCGGCCAGGTCGGCGAGCGTCGTGCAGACGGCGGTGAAGTCGACGATCCCGGTCGACTCGACCCGCAGCGCCGCGACGCAACGGATCTCGGGCTCGAACTCCTTGGCCTCGGCAGCGCCGACCAGCCGGGCCGGGAGGCCGTTGGCGACCGCCCGCTCGTGCAGCGCGTGCAGGCGGGGCACCTCGGACTCGTCGGCGGCGACGATCAGCTTGCCGCAGATCTCGTGCGCGATGCCGTGCGTGGCGCAGAAGTCGACCATGGACGCCCGGCCGGCCGCGCACAGCCGCGCCTTGAGACTGCCCGGCTTGTAGTAGACCCCCGCGTGGATCACGCCCGAGTTGTGCCCGGTCTGGTGCGCGGCGACCCGCGGCTCCTTGTCGATCACGGTGACCGACGCGTCGGGGTGATCGAGGGTGATCCGGTGCGCGGTGGCCAGCCCGACGATGCCGGCCCCGATGACGACGTACCGAGTCATGGCGCGAACCTTATTTCACGTACGGACAGTGCCGGCAGCCCCGGCCGCAACAGGTGCCGCGCGCCGCGAGGAACCCGGCCGAAAGGACGAACAGGCCCGTACGCGGGTCGAGATATCCGGCCGAACCGGCGGCCAGCGCGCCATTGTGGGCGGTCAAGATCTCCGCCCGATAGGTGACGTCGGCGGGCATCCGGCTCACGTGCGGTTGATCCAGCGGACGCTGTTCACGCTCACCGTCGGCTGCCGTCATGTCACCACCCGTACCCTATCGGACCTATCGGACCTGTCGTCCGCTGCCTTAACGGCCCTCGCCGGTTATATCCCAAGAGGCATCATCCGTACGACGAGAGGGCGCCACCGGCATGACCACGACGCAGCAGCCCGCGCACCAATCCTTGCGCGAAGACCTGGCCGAGCTCGCCCAGACCGGGGTGCCGGGGCAGGCCCAGCCGTTCGACCTGCGCGAGACGGGGGCGTTCGTCGACCGGGAGCCGGTGCTCGAGGTGCTGATGTCGGTGCGCCGGGTCGACGGCGGGCCGCCGTACCCGGCGATGTATCTGGGCCCGATCGCCGAGCCGGCCCTCGGCCGCGCGCAGGACGGCCTGGCGTTCGCCGCCCGGATCGACCCTCAATGTCCGGATCGGGTCTTCGTCGACTGGACCGCCTGCGCCGCATAGCCGCTGGTGGGCTGGGTAACGGTCGAACTATGGAGACCACTTGGAAGCCCGTCAACGAGGGCGACGAAGGAACCCTGTCGAGCGGCGAGAAGCGCAGCCTCCCGGACACCGTTTACGCGTTCCCCGACAAGCGCAAGGAGCCGCTGACCGACGCCGACCACGTGCGGAACGCGATCGCGCGCTTCGACCAGGTCAAGGACGTCACCGACAAGGAACGCGACCAGGCGTTCGCGAACCTGAAGAAGGCGGCCAAACACTTCGACGTCGACATGACCGAGACCGACTGGCACCAGTTGGGCAAGCCGTAGCGGCTCACGCATGGGAATGTCCCCCGGACTACTCGCGTCCGGGGGACATTCTTTCTGCTTGAGGTCAGCTGCAGCCGGAGGTCGAGCCGCAGCCTTCACACACGTAGCAGCTGCCGGCCGGGCGCATCTTCGTGCCGCAGGTGAAGCAGAGCGGCGCGTCGGCCGATCGGCCGATCACGGCCTCGAGCAGCTCGGTCGACGAACCGACCCGCGGCGACGGCGCCGCGATCTGGACCGGGATGTCGGCCGTGGCCTTCGCCGGCTCGGCCTTCTCGTCGGTCGCTTCCGTCTTCTCTTCGGCCGGCTTCGCCTCGATCGGCGCCGATGACGCCATCTGGGTCAGGTCGACCGCCGCGGCCTCGGCCTCTGCCTCGGCGCGGAGCTGGGCGGCCCTCTCCTTGGCGGTGAAGATGCCGAGCTCGGCCCGTCGCTCGTAGGGCAGGAAGTCGAGCGCCAGGCGGCGGAAGATGTAGTCCATCACCGACGCGGCCATGCGGATGTCGGGGTCGTCGGTCATGCCGGCGGGCTCGAACCGCATGTTGGTGAACTTGCCGACGAAGGTCTCCAGCGGCACGCCGTATTGCAGGCCGATGGAGATCGCCACCGAGAACGCGTCCATGACGCCGGCCAGGGTCGAGCCCTGCTTCGACATCTTGAGGAAGACCTCACCGAGGCCGTCGTCGGGGTAGGACGACGCGGTCAGGTAGCCCTCGGCACCGCCGACAGAGAACGACACCGTCTCCGACGGGCGCTTCTTCGGCAGGCGCTTGCGGACCGGGCGGTATTCGACGACCTTCTCGACCGTCTTCTCCGCGGCCTTCTCCACCTCGACGGGCGCCTCGGCCTTGGCCTTGTTGGGCTTGGCCGCCGACAGCGGCTGGCCGACCTTGCAGTTGTCGCGGTAGATCGCGAGCGCCTTGAGGCCGAGCTTCCAGCCCTCGAAGTAGATCTTCTCGACGTCTTCGACGGTCGCCGACTCCGGCATGTTGACCGTCTTGGAGATCGCGCCGGAGATGAACGGCTGGACGGCCGCCATCATCCGCACGTGGCCCATCGGCGCGATCGACCGCTCGCCCATCGCGCAGTCGAACACCGCGTAGTGCTCGGGCTTGAGGCCCGGCGCGTCGACGACGTGGCCGTGGTCGGCGATGTGCTCGACGATCGCCTCGACCTGCTCCTCGGGGTAGCCGAGGCTGCGCAGCGCCCGCGGGACCGTCTGGTTGACGATCTGCATGGAGCCGCCGCCGACCAGCTTCTTGAACTTGACCAGGGCCAGGTCAGGCTCGACGCCGGTGGTGTCGCAATCCATCATCAGGCCTATGGTGCCGGTCGGTGCGAGCACCGAGGCCTGCGCGTTGCGCCAGCCCGACTTCTCACCGATCTTGAGGCCCTGCTGCCACTGCTTAGACGCCTCACGGGAGATCGCGGTCGCGACCGCGCTCGGTGCCTTGATGTCGTCGCTGGCGGCGGCGTGCTTGCGCATGACCCGCTTGTGCGGCTCGGCGTTGCGTGCGTAGCCCTCGTAGGCGCCGACCACGGCGGCCATCTCGGCCGAACGCCGGTAGGCGGTGCCGGTCATCAGCGACGTGATCGCGCCGGCGAGCGAACGCCCACCGTCGGAGTCGTAGGGCAGGCCGGACGCCATCAGCAGCGCGCCCAGGTTGGCGTAGCCGATGCCGAGCTGCCGGTAGGCCCGGGTGGTCTCACCGATCTTCTCGGTCGGGAAGTCGGCGAAGCAGATCGAGATGTCCATTGCGGTGATCACGAACTCGACCGACTTGACGAACTTCTCCACCTCGAAGCCACCGTCGGCGCGGAGGAACTTCATGAGGTTGAGCGACGCCAGGTTGCACGACGAGTTGTCGAGGTGCAGGTATTCGGAGCACGGGTTGGACGCGGTGATCCGGCCGGTCTCCGGGCAGGTGTGCCAGTCGTTGATCGTGTCGTCGTATTGCAGACCGGGGTCGGCGCACTCCCACGCGGCCGTCGCGATCGTGCGGAACAGCTTCGACGCGTCGACCGTCTCGATCACCGAGCCGTCGAGCCGCCCACGCAGGTCGAACGGACCGTTGGCCTCCACAGCGCCCATGAACTCGTCGGTCACCCGAACCGAGTTGTTGGCGTTCTGGTATTGCACGCTGACGATGTCGGCGCCGCCCAGGTCCATGTCGAAACCGGCGTCGCGCAGCGCCCGGATCTTGTTTTCCTCACGGGCCTTGGTCTGCACGAACTCTTCGACATCGGGGTGGTCGACGTCGAGGATGACCATCTTCGCGGCACGCCGGGTGGCGCCACCGGACTTGATCGTGCCGGCCGACGCGTCGGCGCCGCGCATGAAGCTGACCGGCCCGGACGCGGTGCCGCCCGAGGACAGCAGCTCCTTGGACGAGCGGATCCGCGACAGGTTGACCCCGGAGCCGGAGCCGCCCTTGAAGATCAGCCCCTCCTCCTTATACCAATCGAGGATCGAGTCCATCGAGTCGTCGACGGCGAGGATGAAACACGCGCTGACCTGCTGCGGCGACGGCGTGCCGACGTTGAACCAGACCGGCGAGTTGAAGCTGAACACCTGGTGCAGAAGCATGTAGGTCAGCTCGTGCTCGAACACCTCGGCGTCGGCCGAACTGCCGAAATAGCCGTTGTCCTCGCCCGCCTTGCGGTAGGTCTTCACGACCCGGTCGATGAGCTGCTTGAGCGACCACTCCCGCTCCGAGGTGCCGACGGCGCCCCGGAAGTATTTGGTGGTCACGATGTTGGCCGCGTTGACGCTCCACGACTCAGGGAACTCGACGCCACGCTGCTCGAAGTTGATCGAGCCGTCACGCCAGTTGGTCATCACCACGTCGCGGCGTTCCCACGCCACCTCGTCGTAAGGGTGGACACCCTCGGTCGTCCACACCCGCTCGACCTTGAGCCCGGTCGCCCCCACGGCCCGCGCTCGACTCTTGCCAGCGGCCACGTCGCCCGCCATGTCACCTGCCCCCTCGTTTACGAACACATTCAAAAGCTCTACTTGGTACGCGTTTCCGCGTTGACAACCGCAGCCGCGGTGCCCTCGAGTCGCGCGGCGGCGGCAGCGCGCAGCGTCTCGATCTCGGTTTCGAAGTCGCTCAATGACTCGAACGAGCGGTAAACGCTCGCGAAGCGCAGGTAGGCAACCTCGTCTAGGTCGCGCAGCGGGCCGAGGATGGCGAGCCCCACATCGTGGCTCGGGACCTCGGCGGCCCCCTTCGCGCGGACGGTCTCCTCGACCTTCTGTGCCAGCAGCGCGATGGAATCCTCGTCGACCGGCCGCCCCTGGCACGCCTTACGCACGCCAGTCACGATCTTGGTGCGGCTGAACGGCTCGGTGACCCCACTGCGCTTGACCACGGCGAGCACGGCTTCCTCGACGGTGGTGAACCGCTTGCCGCACTCGGGGCATGACCGGCGCCGCCGGATCAGCTGGCCGTCATCGGCCTCGCGCGAGTCGACGACCCGCGAGTCGGGGTGTCGGCAGTAAGGACAACGCATCGCCGACCCTCCTCTCCTGGACTGATCCTGCGGGCCACGCTAGTGGGCCCCTGTGACAGTTTTGGCGGCGCTGATCGCGCCACTCCCGCCGCCGTTTCCGCACACGCCTCTGGACAACGGCCAACCACCACCGGTGGACACCGCTGTGCACAACTTGTGGGAAAGGTGTGGGTAACTCTGCCGAGTCTACCCCTACCTGTGGACAACTTACATACCTGTAACTACTACATCTAGGGGTTCGACCGTAGGCGGCCCACGTCGCTGGGTCAAGCTGAGCGGGCGTGTCGCCACTGCCACGTTTCTGTCCCAGCGTGATTCGAGTGACTCCTGTGACCCGCCACACGACCCCGGAACCGCAGCTCGGACCCGGCGACCGAACGCCCGTCGACTCGGCGCCAACACATCGACGCACAGCCACGCGGATGGCTGTCAGCGGCCGCGCGACCCGGACATGATCTGGGCCGCGGCGTGTCGGTGGCCGGAACCAGGACCGGATGCCGCCACCGGGGTCGGGCGCCATCGCGGCCGGTGTTCGCTGACGGGCTCGGCACTGGCCCAACCGGCCTTGCGGTGGAGGTGCCCGCTGACCGCTGGCACACCGCCGGAGCCGGCCTGCTGGCGCTCCGCGGGTGCCGACCGGGCGCAGCTCCGGGTGGTCGGGCCGCCCAACCCACGTGGTCCGTTTGCCCAGCACCGCTAGCCCGACCTGATCAGCCCACCGGCACGGACCACCCGGCCGCAGCGCGGCCGCACCCATCGCCGGCGGAGCGCAGCGCGGCCGCACCCATCGCCGGCGGAGCGCAGCGGCCCACGGTTACAGCGCGAAGCGCAGTGGCCCACGGTTACAGCTCAGTCGGAAGGCAGGATCAGCTCCTGCCCGGCGTAAACCGTGTAGCCGTCAAGGTGGTTCAGGCGGCGGATCTCGTCGATCACCGCGAACGGCACCACGCTCGGCCGGTGCCGGGCCGCGACGGACCACAACGTGTCGCCCGGTTGGACGACGGCCACCGCGGGTGGACTCGCGGGATCGGCAGCCTGGGACGCCGGCGACAGGAGCGCGGCCACGCCGCCCACCATCGCCAGGAACAGGGCGACCAGCACCAGCCGACCGCGGCGGGTCAGGCGGAGCCTGGGCCTTGGTCGAGCCGGTGCGCGGCTCACCGCCAGCCTTCGTAGACCGCCTGCCACATGGCCCGAAATGCTGACCACGCTCATCCCGACCCCCAAGATCGAACGCCAGTTCGATAGTACGGACGTACGATGGTTTATCAGAACAGGCGTTCGGATGTCGACCCCAAACGCGCGACACGCCGGACGCGGATGTCGTACAGATGTTTGAAACTGTCTCAACCCACCGATACGGTCATGGTCACCCCAACCGCGAATTAGGGCATCACAGCCGACCAGGGAGGACGGACGTGTCGACCGACGACCGGGCGAGCCGGCAGCACCAACCGCAGAGAATCGCGTCCGAAGCCGCGTCGCCAAGTGCGCGCAAGCGGGGCGCAGCCCGGGCACGCGCGACCACGTCCGAGGTCAGAGCCGTGGCACCGGTTGTGAGCAGCTTCCCCGATGTGACCGCCGCCGAGCTGACCGCCCGGCAGCGACGAATCCTCGAATTCATCCGTGACTGGGTGGAGCGCTATGGATACCCACCCAGCGTGCGCGAGATCGGCGAGGCGGTCGGGCTGGTGTCGCCGTCAAGCGTCGCCTACCAGCTCAAGGAGCTCGAACGTAAGGGCTTCCTGCGGCGGGACCCCAACCGCCCCCGCGCCGTCGACGTGCGCCAACCGGCCGACCTGGTCGACGAGGAGACCGCGCGGGCGCAGCGGCCGGCACCGGCCTACGTGCCGATGCTGGGTGCCATCGCCGCCGGTGGGCCGATCCTTGCCGAGCAGGCCGTGGAGGACGTCTTCCCCCTCCCCCGCGAGCTCGTCGGCGAGGGCGACGTCTTCATGCTCCACGTCAAGGGCGACTCGATGCTCGAGGCCGCCATCTGCGACGGCGACTGGGTCGTCGTCCGGCAGCAGCCGACGGCCAACAACGGCGAGATCGTGGCGGCGATGCTCGACGGCGAGGCAACGGTCAAGACCTTCCAGCGCCGCGACGGCCACGTCTGGCTGATGCCGCGCAACCCCGCGTTCGACCCGATCAACGGCGACGAGGCCACCATCATGGGCCGCGTCGTGGCGGTCCTCCGCCGGATCTGAAGACCGAGTCGGGGCCTGCCGCCACCAACCGGCGGGCCCCGCAACATCCCTCAACGGCACGCACCCGTCGCGATCGCATCCGGCCCAACGGCCCCCGCGCCGAGCCACGTGACGCGCCGGCCACGGGTCCGGCGACCGGCGACCGGCGTGCAATCGCGTCTGACCAAATGCAGCCCATCTGGGATTCAGCGCATACGCACATGATCATGAGACCCGGCCCGGGAAGCGCGCCTGGCGCCGCGTCGCAAAGCCTGCGCGCGAACCGCCCTGCGCCGCATCACAAGAGCCCGCCCGGGAAGCGCGCCTGGCGCCGCGTCAAAAAGCCTGCGCGCGAACCGCCCTGCGCCGCATCACAAGAGCCCGCCCGGGAAGCGCGCCTGGCGCCGCGTCAAAAAGCCCCCGCGCCAACCGCCCTGCGCCGCATCACGAGAGCCCGCCCGCAAACCGCCTGACCGCGTCAAAAGCCCGCGCGCGAGCCGCCCTGCACGGCATCACAAGAGCCTGCCCGCAAACCGCGCTGCGGCCGCATCACGAGAGCCGCCCGCAAACCGCCCGGCTGGGCATCGCAAAAGTTCGCGTGGAAACCCGCGGCGGCCCATGACGCGAAGGCCGCCAGACGCGCGCCCCGATACAAGGCCTACGTCAACGAGCCCGCCGCGACACTGTGCCGGAGAGCGACCTGCCCCCGAGAGGGCCGGCTGGAAGGAAAGCTCAGCCGCGGTAGTCCGGGTGGTAACCCGAGCCGACGTAGCCGTGGCCATCGTCGTTGGGGTAGCCGCCCTGCCCCTGCTGACCATAGGTCTGCCCGGACCCCGAGTAGCCATAGTCATCCGGCGCACTCCGCTGCCGGCCGTAGCCATTGCCGCGCTGGCGAGGATCGCCCTGCTGAGGCGGGCCGTATCCGCCGCCATCGCCATAGCCGGGCGGCGGCGGGGCGGGCGCACCGCCACCTCCGTAGACACCGCCACCACGCTGCGGACCAGGACCAGGACCAGGACCAGAACCCGGAGCCGGAGCACCGCCACCGCCATAGACACCGCCGCCACGCTGCGGGCCGGGAGGCGCGCCTCCGCCGCCGTAGACGCCGCCGCCGGCCGGAGCCGGCGCTCCACCATAGACACCGCCGCCGGTCGGGGCCGGGCCGCCGCCGTAGACGTTGCCGGACGCGTCCTGGTCCCAGGTCGCCTGCTCGGGTGCTACTTGCCGGCCGACCTTCGCGACGCCGCCGGTGCCGGGATCTGCCGCCGCGGTTGCCGCACGCTTCTTGCGGGCCACGATGATGCCGGCGACGCCGGCGGCGACCAGGATCAGGCCGACCACGCCGACCGCGGCGATCAACGTGGTGATGTCGCCGATGGTGAGGTTCTTGGTCCACGAGCCGCCGGTGCCCGCGGCCGTGCCGGAGGCGGGGCCCTCGGTCGGCGCTGCCGCCACTGCCGGCGGGTAGCTCAGGATCTGGATCTCTTCGTCTTCGCCGAGTTGGCCGCCATCGGAGACGGTGACGAACTGCTTGTTGTCGGTCGTGTAGGAGATCGCCTCGCCGAACGGGTCGGTCAGGCCGGTGATCCGCGGTTTCGTGCCGCCGGTGACCGCTGCCACGATGTCGCCGCCGTCGGCGACGTCCCACTCGAAGGCGTCGGCGTAGGTGCGGATGACCACCCGCTTGCCGTCGAACGAGCGGGCCGCGCCCGTCACCGTGACCCGGCCGGGTGCGCCCAGGAGGTTGGGCGTGTCGGTCTTCGGGAGGGTGAGGTCGCCGACCTTCTTCATCTTCACGCCGGTCGCGTTGTCGGTCTTGATCGCGGCTGCGGGGGTGAAGAGCTCGGCTGCGCCGGTCGACTTGGTGATCACCACTGGGGTGCCGGCGCCGGTGCCGGAAAGGACCAGGGCCTCGGCGTCGCGGGGCTTGTCGTCGGGGTAGACGAAGCGGTGCAGCGTCGGCTTCTTGCTGTGGTCGAGCGGGAGGCTCCACAACACGATGCTGGAGCGCTGCTCACTGCTCGTGATGTTGTTGCCTGTGTCGGCGATCCACAGCGTCTTGCCGTCGGGCGACAGGGCCAGGTCTTCGGTGTCGCGCGGGCCACCGCCGCTGTAGGCGATCGAGTCGACGACCTTGCACTTCTTGTCGAGATAGAA
Source organism: Asanoa ferruginea (assembly GCF_003387075.1). Lineage (NCBI taxonomy): Bacteria > Bacillati > Actinomycetota > Actinomycetes > Micromonosporales > Micromonosporaceae > Asanoa > Asanoa ferruginea. The sequence goes on along the minus strand of NZ_QUMQ01000001.1, from coordinate 4,228,467 downwards.
GACCTTTTCCCGACTCGACTCGTCGCTGCTGTCGTTGATGACAACGAAGCCTGTCTTGGTCGCGACCAGGCCGGACAGCTCGACCAGCTTGTCGTCGGTGATCGTGCAGACCTTTTTGCCCTGCACGGGCGCCACAGCACCGGCGGAGGCGCCGGCAGAGGGGGATGGAGCGGCCCATGCGGTGCCAAATCCGGCACCGAGCGCCGCTGCGACCACGCCCAGGACGACCGTGATCGAAGAGGAAGCGCGCGGCATCGGGCCAGTGTCGCACGTCGCCCTGGGTGCGCGCCTCCCCCTCGTGATCTCCGTCTTACGCCGACAAGTAGGGCGCCAACTCGGCCGCCAGCGCCTGATCGACTCGGACGTGCAGCGCGGTGCCCTCGGCGATGTGGGCGGTGCTCAGCACCTTGGCCCGGCGGTGCAACCGGGCAACCAGCTCACCGCGGTCGTAAGGCACCACTACGCGTAGCTCGACAGCGGGCCGGGGCAGGTGGGCCTCGACCGCCGCGCGCAGGTCGTCGATGCCGCGGCCGGAGCGGGCCGACACGAAGACCGCGTCGGGCCACGACCGCTTGAGCCGCAGCAGGGTTTCCTCGTCGGCGCTGTCGATCTTGTTGACGACGAGCAGCTCCGGCACGCTCTCGGCGCCGACCTCGGCCAGTACCTCGTGGACCGCGCGGACCTGCTCCTCGGGGTCGGGGTGCGCGCCGTCGACGACGTGCACCAGGACATCGGCCTCGGCGACCTCCTCCAGCGTCGAGCGGAACGCCTCGACGATCTGGTGTGGCAGGTGGCGGACGAAACCGACCGTGTCGGACAGGGTGTAGACCCGGCCGTCGGCCGCCCGGGCCCGCCGGGTGGTCGGGTCGAGGGTGGCGAACAGCGCGTCCTCCACCAGCACCCCAGCACCGGTCAACCGGTTGAGCAGGCTCGACTTGCCGGCGTTGGTGTAGCCGGCGATCGCCACGGCCGGCACGCCGTTGCGGTTGCGCCTGGCGCGCTTTGTCGCTCGTACGACGCGAAGGCCCTTGATCTCCCGCTTCAGGCGGGAAATGCGGACGTTGATCCGGCGGCGGTCGGTCTCCAGCTTGGTCTCACCGGGACCACGCAAGCCGACGCCGCCACCCGCGCCGCCGCCCCGCCCGGAACCACCGGACTGCCGGGACAGCGTCTCGCCCCAACCACGGAGGCGGGGCAGCAGGTATTGGAGCTGAGCCAGCTCGACCTGCGCCTTGCCCTCTTTGCTCTTCGCGTGCTGGGCGAAGATGTCGAGGATCAGCGCGGTGCGGTCGACGACCTTGACCTTGACCCGCTGCTCCAGGTTGCGCAGTTGCGAAGGAGAAAGCTCGCCGTCGCAGATGACGGTGTCGGCGCCGGTCGAGGTGACCACGGCGAGCAGTTCGTCGACCTTGCCGCGCCCGACGAAGGTCGCCGGGTCGGGTCGGCCGCGGCGCTGGATCAGCCCCTCGAGCACCTGGGATCCGGCCGTCTCGGCGAGTGCGGCCAGCTCTATCAATGAGTTGTCGGCGTCGGTGGAAGTGCCCTCGGTCCAGACTCCGACCAACACGACCCTTTCGAGCCGGAGCTGGCGGTATTCGACCTCGGTGATGTCGGTGAGCTCGGTGGACAGACCCGCGACGCGACGCAGGGCATGTCGGTCTTCGAGCTCGAGCTCGCCGATGGTGGCGTCGATGTCAGCTTGATCATCCACAGCGTGGAATGTGCGCAAAACAATCCTCCTCGAACACCGATCGTGACACGCCCGCACCGAGAGCGCATCTATAAATCGCGCAGCCGGTTGGCCGACCTCCTCGAAGGTGGGCAACAATGCGCGTGGCGCAGGCGTCGTGGCCAGCGCCCGTAGGACGACGGAGGACCACGTGGCGACGACCCGCCTGCCCAGTGCCGGCTTTTCGATCACGATCCGGATCGGGGTGATGGCCGACGCGTCGTCGATCGGCCGGCTCACCACCTGCGTCGGCGAGGCGGGTGCGATCGTCACCGCCCTCGACGTGGTCGACTCGGACCCCACGACGGTCGTCGTGGACCTCACCTGTGACACCGCCGACGCCAACCACGCCGACCAGGTGGTCAAGGCCCTGGAGGCGCTCGAGGGCGTTGACGTGCGCAAGGTCAGCGACCGCACGTTCCTGCTCCACCTCGGCGGCAAGATCGAAGTGACCCCGAAGGTCGCGCTGCGCAACCGGGATGAGCTGTCGAGGGCGTACACGCCGGGTGTTGCCCGGGTCTGCCTCGCGATCGCGGAGAACCCGGCCGACGCCCGCCGCCTCACGATCAAGCGCAACACCGTGGCCGTGGTGAGCGACGGTTCGGCGGTGCTCGGCCTCGGCAACCTCGGCCCGGCGGCGTCACTGCCGGTGATGGAGGGCAAGGCGGCGCTGTTCAAGCGTTTCGGCGGCGTCGACGCGTGGCCGGTCGTGCTCGACACGCAGGACACCGACGAGATCGTGCGCATCGTGCAGGCGATCGCGCCCGCCTACGGCGGGATCAACCTGGAGGACATCGCGGCGCCGCGCTGCTTCGAGATCGAGGAGCGGCTGCGGGACCTGCTGGACATTCCGGTCTTCCATGATGATCAGCACGGCACGGCGATCTGCGTGCTGGCCGCGCTGACCAACGCGCTGCGCGTCGTGGGCAAGCGCCTCGAAGACGTGCGGGTAGTGGTCAGCGGCGCCGGCGCGGCGGGCACCGCGATCATGAAGTTGCTGCTGCGCCAGGGTGTCGGCGACATCATCGCCTACGACCGGCCGGGCGTCTTGCACGCGGGCCTCAAGGACCTCCCGGCGCCGTGGCAGTGGCTGGTCGAACACACGAACCGCGACGGCTACCAGGGTGATCTTCAGGGTGCGCTGCGCGGCGCCGACGTGTTCATCGGCGTCAGCGCCCCCAACCTGCTGACCGGCGACGACATCGCGACCATGGCGCCGGACTCGATCGTTTTCGCGCTGGCCAACCCGGACCCGGAGGTCGACCCGCGCGAGGCCCGCAAGCACGCGGCTGTCGTGGCGACCGGGCGCTCTGACCAGCCCAACCAGATCAACAACGTGCTCGCGTTCCCGGGCGTTTTCCGCGGGATGCTCGACGCGCACGCGGAGGGCTTCACCGAGGAGATGGCGCTGGCGGCGGCTCAGGCCATTGCCGACGTGGTCGGCCAAGACAAGATCAATCCGACGGTGATCGTGCCTAGCGTGTTCGACCCGCGGGTTGCCGTCGCGGTCGCGGCGGCGGTGCGGGCCGCGGCACAGAGCGGCGCGGCGCCCGCGGTCGCCGACACGTCGACGCCCTGAGCCGACACTTCGACATCTTGATTTGAGGCGTGCCCGGGTTCGCGGTGGTTACTGACCGTCGCTCCCGCCGGGGAAGCCAGGTTCGTCTCGGGTTGCGCTTTGGCGCGCCGCCCGTGGGCGGCCGCGGTTCGCGTTCAGGGTATCGCTGATCGTGACCTGAGCACGCCGACCCACGACGGGCCGCCGTTGGCCTTCGGGATGTGGTTGATCGTCGGCCTGAGCACGCCGACCCTACGACGGGCCGCCGTTCGCCTTCGGGATGTGGTTGATCGTCGGCCTGAGCACGCTCACCACGCCGCCACTCGCTTCGGAGAAGGCCAGCTGATCATCTGGTTGCGGTCAGCGGCGGCCGCCTCAGGCGGTGCGGTGCGAGCCGATCTTGGGTGATCTTTATCGCCGGGACGGGCTCTCAGGTGCCCGTCCCGGTTCGTCGGTAGTTGGCGGAATCAGCCGATGTGCAGGGTTTCGCCGGTTGCCACCAGGACGGCCGGACCGGTCAGCACGCAGCTCTCGCCGTCGACGGTGATCGTCAGGCGGCCGCCGAGCACGTCTACCGCGACCACTCCGGTCTCCTTGCCTGTCTCGCGCAGGGCCACCGCCGCGACCGCGATCGCTCCCGAGCCGCAGGACAGGGTCTCGCCCGACCCTCGCTCGTAGACCCGCATCGCGACATGCGCGTCGACCCCGACCGGGACCGGGCGCTTGTCGACAGCGATGTGGCCGAACTCCCCGCCCCGCCGGTCAACGGCGATGTGTCCGCGATCAGGCTGCGCCGGCGAAGGCGGCGGCGAATCGACCGCGATATGACCACGCTCGGGCTGCACGGGCGGAGGCGAGTCCACAGCGATGTGACCACGCTCAGGCTGCGAAGGCGGAGGCGAGTCCACAGCAATGTGGCCTTGTTCGCGACCTTCCGTGGGCGAGTCAACGGCGATATGTCCCCGCTCAGGCTGCGAAGGCGGAGGCGAGTCGACAGCGATGTGACCCCGCTCGCGCCCATCGGCCGGCGGCGAATCCACAGCGATGTGGCCATACTCCGGCCGATCCGCAGGCGGCGAGTCGACGGCGATGTGACCGCGATCCGGCCCAGGCCGCCGATCCACAGCGATGTGCCCGAAGGCAGCCGCCTCGGTCCCGCCGCGGACCATGAACTCGACATTCACGCCCGTCGGGAAAACGGCAGCGTCGTAGTCAGGTGCATGCGTCAGATCGAGGTCTCGCAGCGACATCCCCGACGGCACGGAGCAGACCAGATGCGGGTTGCCGACGTCGACCGACGTCCCGGTGAAGGTCAGCCCGCCGAGCGTGGCGGTCGAACCCGCACCGACGCGCGGCGCCGCCAGTGTGACCGAGACCTCGGACGCGCCGACGACCGCCCGGACCACCCCCGCGCGGGTCGCGATCGGGAAGCTGGCCGAGTCGGTGTAGCCCTCGGCCACCAGGAACCGGGCGAAGACCCGGACGCCGTTGCCGCACATCTCGGCGATCGAGCCGTCTGAGTTCCAGTAGTCCATGAACCATTCGGCTTCGCCGGCCAGGCCGGCCGCCTCTGGGTGTTTCGCGGAGCGGACCACGTGCAGGACGCCGTCGGCTCCGATGCCTCGGCCGCGGTCGCAGAGCGCCGCCACCATCGACGGTGTCAGCTCCAGGCCCCCGTCTGGGTCCGGGAGGATCACGAAGTCGTTGCCGGTGCCGTGGCCCTTGAAGAAACGCACACTGCCCCCCATCTCAAAGCCGCCCCCCAACAGATACGCCGACCATCATGGCGCACCTGGTCTATCCGCGTGGACCGCCCGCAGCGCCGCCGTGGCCAGGTCGGGGTCGGCTCCGTCGAGCCAGGTGATCCGGGGGTCGCGGCGGAACCAGGTGCGCTGGCGGCGTACGAAACGGCGGGTTGCCCGGATCGTCTCCTCAGCGGCCTGAGCCTCCGAACACACACCGTCGAGGAACGCCAGGACCTGCTGGTAGCCCAGGGCCCGGCTAGCGGTCCGGCCCGAACGCAGGCCGACAGAAACGAGTGACGAGGTCTCCGCGACCAGTCCGGCGGACCACATCGATTCGACCCGCGCAGCCACCCGCGAATCCAGCACGGGGCCGGAAACATCGACCCCAATTTGCACAGACGGATAAAACGGCACGGGCGAAGACGGCAGCGCCGCCTTGAACGGCTGGCCAGTGAGCGTGATCACTTCGAGCGCCCGCACGATCCGGCGACCGTTGGTCGGCAGGATCCGCGCCGCCGCCTCCGGGTCGGCCGCCCGCAGCCGCTCGTGCAGGGCCACGGCGCCGACCAGCGCCAGCTCGGCCTCGAGAGACAAGCGCAGATCAGCGTCCGTACCCGGGAAATCGAATTCTTCCAGCACTGCCCGCACATAAAGGCCCGAGCCGCCGACCAGCAGCGGCACCTTGCCTCGGGCCAGGATGTCGTCGATCGCCGCGCGGGCCAGCCGCTGGTATTCCGCCACGCTCGCCGGCTCGGTCACCGGCCAGATGTCCAGGACGTGGTGTGGGATGCCCCGCCGCTCGGCCACCGACAGCTTCGCCGTGCCGATGTCGAGACCGCGGTAGAGCTGCATCGAGTCGGCGTTGACCACCTCGCCGTCGAGCTTCTCGGCGAGCGCCAGGCTCAGCGCGGACTTGCCGGCGGCGGTCGGGCCGACCACAGCGATGACCGTCATGCGGCCGCCCCGCGCTGCCAGGTCGCCACGAAGTAGCCGACGCCATACGGCGCCGCGTTGTAGGACAGCTCGCCCGACCAGGCCCCGCCCGCGGCAGCGACCGCCCCGGCCGCCGCCTGGAAGGCAGGGCGGCCGGCGACACCCAGTTCGGAGGAGACGACAGGGTCAAGGCCGTGCAGCACGGAAAGGTCGACCGAACCCAGCGCCGCAGCCAGCGCGTCGTCAAACGGCTGGGCGCGCGGATCGTCGTACCCCGGTGATTTGATCCCCCGAGACGCGGACCCGTCACCCATCACGAGCAGGGCCCACGGCCCGTCGGGGGCGCAGCATTCGCCGAAATGCCGGCATTGAGCCGGCGTCGCGTCCCCGGCGATGCCCTGCATGTTGACCATCACGGGCTGCTGTGGCGGGTGTTGCCGCAACAGCCACGCGCCGATCACCAGGCTCAACGGCATCTGGTGACTCTCCAGCGGGTCGTGCGGCCCGAGCGACACGTCGAGGTCGACGCCCCACGGCCGGAGCGAGCCGCGCTGCGGCGGGTCATAGGACGTCATGGACGAATCGGCGCCGAACACCACTATCTGCCGCGCACCGGCCCGGCCCAGCATCGTCACCGCGTCTGCGCAGGCCGCCCGCAGGTCGTCGAGCTCCGCGGCGGCGCCGCCGGCCACCTCAGGGACGATCATGGGCGGATGGGGACAGACCGCGACAGCTACGAGGGTCACCGCATAACGGTATCGGGACGGTCGCCGGGACCCGTGTGATTCCGCCCCCGGTCTCCGTATGGTCACGGTCGCCAATAGGCGCTCGACGCGGACGGGGTAGGACCTGTGACAATGCAGCGGTAACAATACTGCGCTATGGCGACTCTCGAACGGTGCATTCCTTGCATTCCAGACGGAGTCGGACGAACGAGGATGGGCAGATGAGCGACTGGACGGCCTTCGGACGCGTAGACGCGGAGGGCACGGTTTACGTCAAGACGGCCGACGGAGAGCGGGTTGTCGGCTCGTGGCAGGCCGGCTCGCCCGAGGAGGGCCTGGCCCACTTCGCCCGGCGGTTCGCCGACGTGGTCACCGAGGTCGACCTCGTCGAGGCCCGGATGAACTCCGGCGCGGCCGACGCGTCGCACTCCCTCACCACGATCCGCCGGATCCGCGGTTCGCTGCCCGAGGCACACGTGGTCGGCGACATCGACGGCCTGCTGGCGCGCCTCGACCGGCTCTCGGAGACCGCCGACGCCAAGGCCGGCGAGGCCCGGGCCGCCCGCGAGACGGCGCGCGCCGAGGCGCTGGCGCGCAAGACCCAACTCGTCGAAGAGGCCGAGAAGATCGCGGCCGAGTCGACCGGGTGGAAGTCGGCCGGCGACCGGCTCAAGGAGATCCTCGACGAGTGGAAGACCATCCGCGGCGTCGACAAGAAGTCCGACGGCGAGCTGTGGAAGCGCTTCGCGGCCGCCCGTGACGGCTTCACCCGCCGCCGCGGCGCCCACTTCGCGACCCTCGACTCGCAGCGCAAGCAGGCGCAGACGGTCAAGGAAGAGCTCGTCGCCGAGGCCGAGACGCTGCGTGAGTCGACCGACTGGGGCCCGACCGCGGCCCGCCTCAAAGAGCTGATGAACGACTGGAAGGCCGCACCCCGCGCGTCGAAGGAGGCCGAGCAGCGTCTCTGGGAGCGGTTCCGGGCCGCGCAGGACGCGTTCTTCACCAGCCGCAGCACGGTCTTCTCGGCCCGCGACGCCGAGCAGAAGGGCAACCAGGAGCGCAAGCAGGCCCTGGTCGTCGAGGCCGAGGCGATCGACGTCGACACCGACCCGCGCGCGGCGCAGGCAAAGCTCCGCGACATCCAGGCCCAGTGGCACGACGCCGGGCGGGTCCCGCGCGAGGTGGCCGGCGGTCTCGACCGCCGCATGCGCGCGGTCGAGGAGAAGGTCCGCATCGCGATGGACTCGGCGTGGCGCCGCACCGACCCGTCGGCCAACCCGCTGCTGACCCAGATGCGCGAGCAGGTGGCCGAGGCCGAGCAACGCCTCGAGCGGGCCCGCAACGCCGGCGACGCCAAGCGCATCCGCGAGGCCGAGACGGCCCTCAACCAGAAGCGCCAGTTCCTGAATCTGGCCGAGCAAGCCAACTGACCTAGGGCGATTTCCCGGGTCCGCGGTGGTCCGGACCGTCGCTCCCGCCGGAGACCGGGCCGGGCCGTAGGGGGCCCGTCCCTGCCAGGTCCGCGGTGGCCAAAGGCATGCGGCGCGAACGCCGCGTGTCCGGTGCTCGCCCGCCGCGAACCTGCGGGGTGCTCGCTTACCCGCACTGGGACCTTGACCCGGGGCATCGATCGCGATCAGAATGTACGCGGAGCCAGGGCACGCACCGCGACCGACGCCGATGCATGGCGCGCGCGGATCTCGTACCCCCGCGAATTGGAGCCCTGGCACATGCAACGCAAACCTGTCCGCGGCGCACTAGCCGCGGTAGTGGTCGCGGCCGCGACCGTCCTCGTCGGCATCACGCTGGCGACACCGCCGGCGATGGCCGCCGGCACCGGCACCGGTTATCTGCACACGAGCGGCAGCAAGATTGTCGACAGCACCGGCGCGACCGTGCGGCTCACCGGGATCAACTGGTTCGGCATGGAGACCGACAACAAGACCTTCCACGGTCTGTGGTCGAGCAACCCGTGGCGCAGCCAACTCGACACCATGGCCAACCTCGGTTACAACACGCTGCGCATCCCCTATTCCAACGACGCGCTCAAGGCCGGTGCCGTCGCCACCGGCATCAACGACTTCGTCAACCCCGACCTGGTCGGCAACTCTCCACTGCAGATTCTCGACAAGGTCATCGCGTACGCCGGAAGCAAAGGCATGCGGGTGATCCTCGACCGGCACCGGCCGACCAGCGCGCAGCAGACGGCGCTCTGGTATACGAGCGCGGTGCCGGAGAGCACCTGGATCAACGACTGGCGCACGCTGGCCCAACGCTATGCCAACAACCCGACCGTGATCGGCGCCGACCTGCACAACGAGCCGCATGCCGAGGGCACCAACCCGGCGGCGACCGGTGCCTGCTGGGGCTGCGGTGACACCAACCGCGACTGGCGGCTCGCCGCCGAGCGGGCCGGCAACGCGATCCTCGGTGTGCAGCCCAACTGGCTGATCTTCGTCGAAGGCGTGAGCTGCCCGAGTGGCGGTCTGTCCAATGTGTGGGATGGTGATACCAGCAACGACGAAGACTGCGGCTGGTGGGGCGGCAACCTGAGCAAGGCCGGGCAGTTCCCGGTGCGGCTCTCGGTGGCCAACCGGCTGGTCTACTCGCCGCACGACTACGCGATCTCGGTCTATCACCAGACCTGGTTCGACGCGCCGAACTACCCGGCCAACCTGCCGGGTATCTGGGACAACTACTGGGGTTATCTGTTCAAGCAGAACACCGCCCCGATCATGCTCGGCGAGTTCGGCACGACGCTGGCAGACCCTAAGGACCGGGTCTGGCTGACCAACCTGATGTCCTATCTGGGCAGTGGGGTCAACGGCATGTCGTTCACCTACTGGTCGTGGAACCCCAACTCAGGTGACACCGGCGGCATCGCCAACGACGACTGGACCACGATCAACCAGGCGAAACAGTCGATACTGAGTCCCTACCTCATTGCCCCAACAGGAGGAGGCGGCGGCCCGACCACCGGGCCGACCCCGACGACGCCGGCACCCGGGCCGGGTGACTGCGACGCCACCTACCGCTCGACCAACACCTGGCAGGGCGGCTTCCAGGGCGAGGTCACGGTGACCAACCGCGGCACCGCGGCCACCAACCCGTGGCGGGTGACCTGGACCTGGCCGTCGGGAGTCACCCTCGGCAGCGGCTGGAACGCGACCGTCACCCAGTCGGGCACGACCATCACGGCGGCGGCGCCGACCTGGTCGCCGTCGCTAGCACCGGGCGCCTCGGTGACGATCGGCTTCACCGCCAACGGCACCGCGGCAACACCAGGAGGGGTCGCGCTCAACGGCGTGACCTGCTGAAACCGGACCGCGGCGGCGGGCGAGCCAACGCGCCCGCCGCCGCCCCGGAGCTGTTAGTGGGTGGCGCAGGCCGAGGCGGGCTGGGGCTGCGCCGGCGGCCGGCCAAGCGTCGGCATACCCAGGCTGACCCCGGGTGTGCGGGTGGCCCGACCCGCCTCGAACGCGTCACCGGCCCGGGTGCGGCGGTGCGACAGCGGCGCGCCGTCGGCGTTGAGGTGGTGCGGTGCGGCGTAGGTGATCGTCGTCTCGACGATGTCGCCCGGCCGGATTCCGGTGGTGTCGCCGGTCGCGAAGTGCACCAACCGGCCGTCGCGGGCCCGGCCGGACAGCCGGCCGGTGCGCTCGTCCTTGCGCCCCTCGCCGACCGCGACCAGCACCTCGACGGTCGAGCCGACCAGCGCCCGGTTTTCCGCCCAGGTGGTCTCCTCGACGACCGCCATCAGCCGCTCGTAACGCTCCTGCACCACCGCTTTCGGCACCTGGTCGTCCATTGTGGCCGCCGGGGTGCCGGGTCGCGGCGAGTATTGGAACGTGAACGCCGTGGCGAACCGCGCCTGGCGGACCACGTCCAACGTGCGAGAGAAGTCTTCCTCGGTCTCGCCCGGGAAGCCGACGATGATGTCGGTCGTGATGGCCGCGTCGGGCATCGCCGCGCGCACCTTGTCGATGATCCCGAGATAGCGCTCCTGCCGGTAGGAGCGGCGCATTGCCTTCAGCACCGTGTCGGAGCCGGACTGCAACGGCATGTGCAGCGAGTGGCAGACGTTGGGCGTCTCGGCCATCGCGGCGATCACGTCGTCGGTGAAGTCTTTCGGGTGCGGGCTGGTGAACCGGACCCGCTCCAGGCCCTCGATCGAGCCCGTGGAACGCAGCAGCTTGCCGAACGCCAGCCGGTCGCCGAACTCGACGCCGTAGGAGTTGACGTTTTGCCCCAGCAGCGTCACCTCCAGCACGCCCTCGGCCACGAGCGCCTCGACCTCGGCCAGGATCTCGCCGGGGCGCCGGTCTTTCTCGCGACCCCGCAGCGACGGCACGATGCAGAAGGTGCAGGTGTTGTTGCAGCCCACCGAGATCGAGACCCAGCCGGCGTAGGTCGACTCGCGCCGGGTGGGCAGCGTCGACGGGAACACCTCGAGCGACTCGAGGATCTCGACCTCGGCCTCGGTGTTGTGCCGGGCGCGCTCCAGCAGCACCGGCAGCGAGCCGATGTTGTGGGTGCCGAAGACGACATCGACCCAGGGCGCCTTCTTGACGATCTCGCCGCGGTCTTTCTGCGCGAGGCAGCCGCCGACCGCGATCTGCATGTCGGGCCGGCGGGTCTTGGCCGGACGCAGGTGGCCGAGGTTGCCGTAGAGGCGGTTGTCGGCGTTTTCCCGCACGGCACAGGTGTTGAACACCACCACGTCGGCGTCATCCGCCTCGGCCCGCACGTAACCGGCTTCTTCGAGCAGGCCGGAGATCCGCTCGGAGTCGTGGACGTTCATCTGGCAGCCGTAAGTGCGCACCTGGTAGGTGCGGGGGCTGGCCTGCGCTGCGGTAGTCATGACCCCTAGAGAGTAGCCGCCGCGCGTGATCAGGCGGCCAGGCCGGGGACCACCCGGTCGGGGGTCCACCGCGACTGCTGGCAGGGCACCCGCTGCCGGCACCACGCGTCGTGCCCGGTGCACGGCCGCACGTTGGTGCGCGCCTCGCCGTCGTCGGTTTCCACCACATCCACGTGTACGGGTCGCAGCGTGCCGTCGGCCGTCGCCAGCACGTGCCGGTCGGGGATGAGGGTGTCGTCGGCCAGCAGGATGCGCCGCCGGAGCAGGGCGGCCACCTCGGCGGCCGCGACGGCCTCGGCGAGCTCCGATGGCGGTGCGTAGCAGTCGATCGCGACCGGGAACTCGCCAATGCCCGCCCAGACGTCGCAGAGGATGGCGTCGTCGGGCAGGTAGCCGTCGTCACCCAACGGCACGACCGCACACCCGGTGATCGCACTGAGTGCGCGCATGACTACGGAAGGTGTCAGGGGCGCCTCCGCGTGCCAGTTCCAGATCGCGGAGCCCTGCCCGATTGGGTCCGGAGGGATCGCCATACCAACGATCGTGCCTGCCCGTTGCCGTGCGCGGAGCCCGCGTTACCGCTCCGTGACCGTAGACAGGGCTTCCTGACACATCGTCACCCTTAGAGTGGCCCCATCCAAAAGGGGGGGTCGATGGTCGCAACTGAGACGGTGCCGACGGCTGAGCCACTCATCGTGCTCGAGAAGGTCAACAAATACTTTGGTGACCTGCACGTTCTGCACGATGTGGACCTGTCGGTCGAGCGCGGCGAGGTGGTCGTCGTGATTGGACCGTCGGGTTCGGGCAAGTCGACGCTGTGCCGCGCGATCAACCGGCTGGAGCCGATCAACTCGGGCACCATCAGGTTCGACGGCAAGGTGCTGCCGGCCGAGGGTCGCGAGTTGGCCCGCCTGCGCAGCGATGTCGGCATGGTGTTCCAGTCGTTCAACCTCTTCGCACACAAGACGATCCTCCAGAACGTGACGCTCGGCCCGATCAAGGTCCGCAAGGAGAAGCCGGCCGCCGCGCGTGAGCGCGGGTTGGCCCTGCTCGAGCGGGTCGGCATCGCCAACCAGGCCGAGAAATATCCCGCTCAGCTCTCCGGCGGCCAGCAGCAGCGCGCGGCGATCGCGCGGGCGCTGGCGATGCAGCCCAAGGCGATGCTCTTCGACGAGCCGACCAGCGCCCTCGACCCCGAAATGGTCGGCGAGGTGCTCGAGGTGATGACGTCACTCGCGCGTGACGGCATGACGATGGTCGTGGTCACCCATGAGATGGGTTTCGCGCGACACGCGGCCAACCGCGTCGTCTTCATGGCAGACGGCCAGCTCGTCGAGCAGGCCGAGCCGGTCGAGTTCTTCGCCAACCCGCGCAGCGACCGGGCCAAGGACTTCCTTTCCAAGATCCTTACGCACTGACCAAGCACAACCAGGTCGATCGGCGGAGTCCCGGCATGACCCCGTCGGGATCTCCCGTACCAGAAGGAGAATGCACATGCGGATGAAGCGGGTGGCGGCACTTGCCGCCGCGGCGGCCCTCGCCTTTGCGGTGGGCGCCTGCGGCGACAGCGCCGACAGCGACTCCGGCAGCTCGGGCACGTCTGACGTGACCTTCGAGGCCGGCACCACGATGGAGAAGCTCAACAAGGCTGGCAAGATCACCGTCGGCACGAAGTTCGACCAGCCGCTGTTCGGCCTCAAGGGCCTCGACGGCAAGCCGGCCGGCTTCGACGTCGAGATCGCGAAGATCATCGCCAAGGGCCTGGGCATCTCCGCCGACAAGATCGAGTTTGTCGAGACCCCGTCGACCGTGCGCGAGCAGGTGATCCAGGACGGCAAGGTCGACATCGTCGCCGCGACCTACACGATCAACGACAAGCGCAAGCAGGTCATCGACTTCGCCGGCCCTTACTACCTCGCCGGTCAGACGATCCTGGTCAAGGCGAGCGACTCGTCGATCACCGGTCCTGACTCGTTCAAGGACGGCACCAAGAAGGTCTGCTCGGTGACCAACTCGACGCCGGCCACCAACATCAAGACCTACCTGAAGGACGAGACCACCCAGCTCGTTCTCTTCGACGTCTACTCGAAGTGCCTCGACGCGCTGAAGAACGACCAGGTCAACGCGATCACCACGGACAACGTCATCCTGACCGGCTACATGTCGACCAACGAGGGCCAGTACAAGCTCGCGGGCACCCCGTTCACCGAGGAGCCCTACGGCATCGGCCTGAAGAAGGGCGATGACAAGTTCCGCGAGTTCATCAACAAGACCCTCGAGGCCTCGTTCGCCGACGGCAGCTACGCCAAGGCGTGGGCCGACACCGCGGGCAAGTACGACAAGAACGCGCCGAAGACCCCGACCATCAACCGCTACTGACCTAGCCGGATAACAAGCAGAACTGGAAGGTGCTCGACTTGAACGTGCTCGTCGACCACTTCGACGCTTTCGCAGGTGGTCTGTGGAACACCTTCCAGTACTGCGTCATCGCCGCGATCGGCGCCCTGATCCTGGGCGCCGTCGTGGCGATCTTCCGGATCTCGCCGATCCCGCCACTGCGCTGGGTCGGCACGGCCTACGTGACGGTCTTCCGGAACGTACCGTTGACGATCGTCTTCTTCTTCTCCGCGTTCGGCCTGCCGGCGCTCGGCTCCAACGCTGACTTCCTGAAGATCCCCGGGCTCGACCAGATCGTCCCCCGGCTCGGCACCGACCTGCCGTTCTTCCGCTTCGCGGTGATCGGCCTGGTCGTCTACACCGCGGCGTTCGTCTGTGAGGCACTGCGCAGCGGCGTCAACGCGGTGGCGGCCGGGCAGGCCGAGGCGGCGCGAGCGATCGGGCTGACCTTCACCCAGAATCTCCGGTACGTCGTTCTCCCGCAGGCGTGGAAGGCGGCCATCGTCCCCTTGGGCAGCGTGATCATCGCAATGATCAAGAACTCGGCCATCGCGGCGTTCTTCGGCGTGCTGGGAGAGCTCACCTACCGCGGCTACAACCTGATCGTCGAAGACAACGAACCGGCGATCCCGACGTTCATCGGCATCGCGATCGGCTTCCTGATCATGACGATCCCCCTGAGCCTCCTGCTTGACCGGGTCGAGCGGCAGCGGGCGGTGACCCGATGAGCCAGCAGACCGTCCTCTACGACGCGCCCGGGCCCAAGGCCCGCCGGACCACGCTGATCGTCAGCGTCGTCGCCGCGGTCGCGCTGATCGCCGCCCTCTACTTCTTCGTCTACCGCCCGCTCGACAGCCGCGGCGAGTTCGCGATGGAGAAGTGGGGCCCGCTGATCGACCCGGGCAACGAGAGCTTCAAGCTGCTCTGGGAGCGCATCTGGGCCGGCTTCAAGGCGACGCTGATCGCCGCGGGCCTGGCCATCCTCGCCTCGTTCGTCGTGGGCCTGCTGCTCGCGGTGCTCCGGGTGCAGCTCAAGGAACTGGCCCGGCGCGAGTTCGCCGGCCCGGGTGCGGGCCTACTCAAGGCGCTGAGCTGGACGCTCAACGGCATCACCCGGGCGTGCGTCGAGGTCTTCCGCGGCACGCCGGTGGTCGTCACGATCGCGTTCTGCTGGCTCGGCCTGCCGACGCTGGGCATCGACTTCGACAACGTCCTCTGGTACCTCGTCATCGGCCTGGCCATCTACAACTCGGTCGTGATCGGCGAGATCCTCCGGTCAGGCATGGAGGGCCTGCCCAAGGGCCAGACCGAGGCGGCGCGCGCGATCGGCCTGCGGTCGTTCCAGACGACCCGCCTGGTACTGCTCCCCCAGGCGATCCGGATCATGCTGCCGGCGCTGATCAGCCAGTTGGTCGTGGTGCTCAAAGACACTTCACTGGGCTTCATCATCGGGTACGAGGAGATCCTGCGGGTCAGCACCCAGGTGATCCAGGTTCTCCAGAACCCGATCCAGATGTACCTGGTGATCGGCGCCGTCTACATCCTGCTCAACTACACGCTCTCGAAGCTGGCCGAATACATCCAGCGCCGGATGTCCCGCGTCCGCCGCACCGCCGCACCGCCGGTCGACGCCACGATGTCCGCGGTCGTCGGAATGGACGCCGCTTCCGGCGTCGGCGGCGGCGGGGGCAGCGCGGCGTGACAGGCTAGGCCGCTTAGCTCTGCTGGTAGGTCCACATCTCGACCACCCGACCGTCGGCGACGCGCACGAGCCAGACGAACCGGCCAGGTGATGTGTGTTGCGGGCCGACCCCACCCACGGCGGCGACCAGGTCGTCGTCGCCGAGGATCGACTCCACTTCGAACCGCAGGTCGGGGCTCACGGCCCGGATGGCGGCCACGGCCTGGCGCACCCCGTCGGGCCCGGCGACCTCGGGGTGGGCATGGTCGACCCAGTCTGGGCCGACGATGGCCTCCACCATCTCGGTGTCGCCGGTGTTCCACATCTCGAAGTAACGTGCGACGAGGCTGGCCGCTGATTCCGATCCCACAGGGGTCCCCGTTCTGAGCTCGGGAGCCGCGAACGCGGCAGGGTGAGGGCCCGGGTTTGGCCCTCGCCCGGTCCCCGGCGGGAGCGACGGTCGTGCCCCCGGCGGACCCGGGACCGTCTCTTGCTGTTGCCTTATCGGGCGATCTCGGTGACGCGCGACTCGCGGACGACAGTCACCCGGATCTGGCCGGGGTAGGTCAATTCTTCCTCGATCTGCTTGGCCACGTCGCGGGCGAGCACGGCGGCGCCGATGTCATCGACGTCGTCGGGCTTGACCATGACGCGGATCTCGCGGCCGGCCTGCATCGCGAAGACCTTCTCGACGCCCGACTTGCCGCCGGCGATCTCCTCGATGCGCTCGAGGCGCTTGACGTAGGCCTCCAGGCTTTCGCGGCGGGCGCCCGGGCGGCCACCGGAGCAGGCGTCGGACGCCTGGGTCAGCACTGCCTCGATCGTCTGCGGCTGGACCTCGTTGTGGTGCGCCTCGATGGCGTGCACGACCTCGTCGGACTCGCCGTATTTGCGGGCCAGGTCGGCGCCGATCAGCGCGTGGCTGCCCTCGACCTCGTGGGTGAGCGCCTTGCCGATGTCGTGCAGGAACGCGCCGCGCTTGATCAGCGGCGCGTCGAGCCGGAGCTCGGCGGCCATGATGCCGGCGATGTGCGCGGTCTCGACGAGGTGCTTGAGCACGTTCTGCCCGTAGCTGGTGCGGTAGCGCAGCCGCCCGAGCAGCGTGACCAGCTCCGGGTGGATCTCGGTGATGCCGACCTCGACGAGAGCGTCTTCGGCCGCGCGCTGGCAGAGGCGTTCGACCTCCTGCTTGGCGGTCTCGAAGACCTCCTCGATCCGGTGCGGGTGGATGCGGCCGTCGAGGACGAGCTTTTCGAGGGTGAGGCGACCGATCTCCCGGCGTACGGGGTCGAAGCACGACAGCAGCACGGCCTCGGGAGTGTCGTCGATGATCAGGTTGACGCCGGTGACCGACTCGAACGCGCGGATGTTGCGGCCCTCGCGGCCGATGATGCGGCCCTTCATCTCGTCGCCCGGCAGGTGCAGCACGCTGACCACACTCTCCGCGGTCTGCTCGCTGGCCACCCGCTGGATCGCCTCGACGACGATGTGCCGGGCGCGCTGCTCGCCGGTAGCCCGGGCGTCGGCCTCGATGTCGCGGACCAGGATGGCGGCCTCGCGCTTGGCCTGCACCTCGATCGCTTCGACCAACTCGGTGCGGGCGACCTCGGCGGTGAGCCCGGCGATCCGCTCCAACTCCTTGCGGCGCAGCTCTTCGGCCTCGGCGACCAGCACCTCGCGGGCGGTCAGCCCCTGCTCCCGGTCGTTGACCTCGGTGGTGGCGGTGGCGAGCCGGCGTTCGCGTTCGGTGAGCCGCTCGACCTCTTCGCTGTGCAGCCGCTCGCGCTCGTCCATCCGCGCGGCCCGCCGCTCGACATCCGCGGCGTGCTCCTTGGTGGTGGCGGCGAGCATGGCGGCTTCGCGTTCACCACTGCGGCGCGCGGCCGCGCGTAGCTGCTCGGCGTCTTGCTCGGCCTGCTTGTGCGCGCGGTCCAGGAGGGTGTCGGCTTCGGCGCGGGCACTGTCGAGCACCCGGCGCGCCTCGGCCCGCGCGGAGGAGGCTTCGGCCTTGGCGGCGGCGGCTTCGGTGCGCGCGGCGGCGGCCGCGCTCTTCGCGGTGTCGACGGAGGTGGTTACTTCTTCGGCCTTGCTGCGCAATGTCGCCAGCGACTGCTCGTGCCGCTCGCGCTCGGCCGTGTAGTTGGGGTCTTCAGCGGCCGGCGAGACGGGCTGCGCGCTGATCCGCCGCAGGGCGCGCGCGCCGAGGACGAGACCGGCCAGAACGGCGAGGGCGAGAAGGATGACCGCCGATAGGAGTACGGCGTCG
The DNA here is from genome assembly GCF_003387075.1 of Asanoa ferruginea. Classification (NCBI taxonomy): domain Bacteria; kingdom Bacillati; phylum Actinomycetota; class Actinomycetes; order Micromonosporales; family Micromonosporaceae; genus Asanoa; species Asanoa ferruginea. The sequence continues at coordinate 4,210,572 of NZ_QUMQ01000001.1, read as the reverse complement.
AGGGCGCTCATGCGCGCGCCTCGCTCCGCGAGGCGTGCCCTGAGCGCGACGCACTGAGCCAGCTGATTCGCTCGCTCCGCTCACTCATGCCGCGACATCCTCAATGCGGCATCGCCGGTGTCGCCCGGTCATGACGCCTCCCCTTCACCCGTCCGGCGCGAAGGGAGGGGGTGACCTCCCGCTCACACGCGCGGCTGTATGAGACGCCCGACCGAGGCGGCTGTTGGCCGTGTGCAACCGGCCGACGGAGCGCCTCTGCGCCGTCGGCTGGCCGAAGCTGTTATCACCCCGCTGCCAGACCGGCCTGTCCGGTAACGGTGGATGTGGCAGTAAAGCTGACCAAAATCTATGCCGTCTTGTTACGCGATCTATGTTGTGCGCTTAGCCATGCGATGGTCGGGCAATCCAATCTGTAACGCGAGGCTAGGTCGCGAGGGGCCGTTCGGTCAAGGACTCATGATCCGGCTGGGCGAGGGACATAGGGCACGCAAGCGCTCACCCCCTGCTCAACCCGCTTCGAAACATCACGAAAGTTCCCACCCAACTCCACATCGCGTGTCGGTAACCATGCGGTTGCGCAACGTGGATACCCGATGGTGCCACAACGGCCGTCCACAGTCATCGGTGAGGTGCCGGTTCGGCGTCCCAACCGCAACCGTCTTTCGGGTCGCCGGCCGGCTCGGCGTGGAGCCGGCCCGGCGCTGAGCCGGCCCGCATTGGCCGGGTCGGCGTTGAGCCGGGTCGGCGTGGAGCCGGGTCGGCGTGGAGCCGGGTCGGCGTTAGCGAGCAGCGCGATCGCGCCTGTGCAATGGGGTGCGGCGGCGTGGCGCCGCACGCCACGCCGGCGGTGGCGAGATCTAGGAAGAAATCTGCTGCTATGACTGCATTCTTTTTCCTAGATCTCAAACCGAGCCCCTGAAGGGGACCGCTGTTGGTGTGCGCACCTCGCCAGCTGCTGCTCGGCGCGGGCTCGCATCGTTGGATGGGCCGGCCCCGCTTGGGACGGTGCCGGCCGTTCGAGCGAAGAGTCCAGCACTCGCTAGACCCCGCACCCCTGCACGCCGAGGCGACGAGTCGATCCTTGGCGCCGCCAGCTTGCAGACGTTGTCGCTACTTTGCGGCCGCTCGTGGCCGCCGCCGTTCGTCTTCCGCGGCTGTCGTCGCCGGTTAGGCGGTGGGCGGTGTGTGGCCGGCGGCGGAGGTCCCGGGTGATCGCAGACGCTGGAACGCGCGACCGCACCCGCTGCGGCACGCGAATGGCTGGCGGTGTGGAGCGGAGACCACCCAAGGCCACCCGCTCGGAGACCAGCCGGGTCGAGGCGAGCCCCCGCTGAGCCCAGCCGCCCGGAGACGAGCCTGCGCAGAAGCGAACCGCGGGCGCGGCCAAACGGAGCCCTACCCCACCGAGTCCGGCACGGGCAATGGCCAGCGCCGCCCGGAGCCCAGCCCGCGCGGAGCCCGGGCGGACGAAGGCCAGCCCGCGCGAAGCCCAGCCCGCACGAAGCCCAGCCCGCGCGGAGCCCGGGCGGACGAAGGCCAGCCCGCGCGAAGCCCAGCCCGCACAAGCCCAGCCCGCACAAAGCCCAGCCCGCACGGAGGCGTGCCGCCCGGCCGCCGGGCAAGGATCTGAGCCGCACCTCTGCTCTGGACCCGGGCTCGCCTTGGGCGGGCTCTGGTGATGACTCGAGTCGCGCCCGGTGCGAGGCGGGCCTTGCAGCGCGGCCGCGCTGATTTGGGCTTGGGTTAGTCGGGGTCGGGTGGGCGGGTCAGGTCGGCGTCGGCTTCCATCGCGGATTGGGCCTCGGCGAGCGCGTCGGCGTCGACTTGGTCGGCGAACTCGGCGGCCTCGGCGCTCTGGGCCGCCAGGGCGTCTTTGACCGCGCGGATCGCCACGCCCGGGGCGTAGCCCTTGCGGGCCAGCATGCTGACCAGCCGGCGGAAGATCTGCTCCGGCTCGCCGCGGGCCGTGCGGAGTTTGCGGTCGACCAGGGAGCGGGCCGTCTCGGCCTCGGTGGAGTCGTCTAGTTGTTCCAAGGCCTCGCCGGCGGTGTCGGAGTCGACGCCGTGCTTGCGGAGCTCGTTGGCCAGGGCGCGCCGGGCCAGGCCGCGGCCCGCGTGGCGGCTGGTCACCCACGCGCGGGAGAACGCGGCGTCGTCGATGATGCCGACCTCGTCGTAGCGGTCGAGCACCTCGGCCGTCGTCTCCTCGGAGATGCCGCGACGCGCTAGGGCCCGGGCGAGCTCAGCGCGGGTGCGCGGCCGCGCCGCGAGTTGGCGCATGCAGATCTCCCGTGCCAGCTCGGCCTCGTCGGCCGGCGACTGTGGAACAGCGGGCGGTGCGGAGCGCCCCGCCGAACCGAAACCACCGCGCCGCCCTCGCCCACCGAACGACCGACCACCAGCCATGTCGTCACTCCCCAAGGCGCCGGCACCAGACCCAGCCGCGGACCGCCCATTGCGGGCGCCGGCGGACCTGGACGGGACGGCGTCGTCGTCGTCGAGGACCGCGGCTCGGCCGCCGAAGGGGTCGCCGAGTGGTTCGGCGCCCTCCGGCCAGTCGAAGTCGGCGGTTGGGTCGGTTGGTGTTTCGCCGTCGGGCGCTGGGCTCGGGCGCCTTGGGCGGGTGGATGGACGTGGTGGTGCCGCGTCCCAGCCGCGGCCGGAACGGGCACCCCTGCGTCGACCGGGCATGGCCGGTCAGCCGGTTAGAAGTCGACCGGCGGCAGCTCTGGGCCGCCGGCCGCGTCGCCGGCACCGCCCTGGCCGACGCCGAGCTTCTCGAGGATCTTCTTCTCGATTTCGGCGGCGACGTCGGGGTTTTCCTTGAGGAACTCGCGGGCCTTTTCCTTGCCCTGGCCGAGCTGGTCGCCGTCGTAGGTATACCAGGCGCCGGACTTGCGGATGATGTTCTGCTCGACGCCCACGTCGATCAGGGAGCCCTCGCGGGAGATGCCCTTGCCATACATGATGTCGAACTCGGCCTGCTTGAACGGCGCCGCGACCTTGTTCTTCACGACCTTGACGCGGGTGCGGTTGCCGACCACGTCGGTGCCGTCCTTGAGGCTTTCGATGCGGCGCACGTCGAGGCGCACGGACGCGTAGAACTTCAGTGCCCGGCCACCGGTCGTGGTCTCCGGGCTGCCGAACATCACACCGATCTTCTCGCGGAGCTGGTTGATGAAGATCGCGGTCGTGCCCGAGTTGTTGAGGATACCGGTGATTTTGCGGAGCGCCTGGCTCATCAGCCGGGCCTGGAGACCCACGTGGCTGTCGCCCATCTCGCCCTCGATCTCGGCGCGTGGCACGAGGGCCGCGACCGAGTCGATGACGATGATGGCGATGGCGCCCGAGCGGATCAGCATGTCGGCGATCTCGAGCGCCTGCTCACCGGTGTCGGGCTGGGAAACCAACAGCGCGTCGGTGTCGACACCGAGCGCCTTGGCGTAGTCGGGATCGAGCGCGTGCTCCGCGTCGATGAACGCCGCGATGCCACCCGCCCGCTGGGCGTTGGCCACCGCGTGCAGCGCGACGGTCGTCTTGCCGGAGGATTCCGGACCGAAGACCTCGACCACCCGGCCGCGCGGCAGACCGCCGACGCCGAGCGCCACGTCGAGCGCGATCGACCCCGTTGGAATCACTGCTGTCTGGATGACGGGCCGCTCTCCCAGCCGCATCACCGAGCCCTTGCCGAACTGCTTGTCGATCTGTGCGAGAGCAAGGTCGAGCGCCTTGTCCCGATCAGGCACCGCTGCCATTGCCACCCCTGCCTTAACCGGCGTCTTTGAACTCTTCGTCACGCGGACAACCTAGGCGCTGGGTATGACAGAAAACAGCCGCCGTGCCGCGCCTGTGGATAACCGCCAGCTGTGGACAATAGCCGAACAGGTGTTCTAGCCGAACGTCGACACGCCGGAAAGTCAGTGGAGGCGCGCCGGCACCCGGTCTGGATAGGCCGCGACCACGGCCCGCCACACGACGACCGTCTGCACCCCGGCATCCAGGGCCTGCTCGATGGTGCGCCCGTCAAGCTGCGGCAGCACCTGGTCGGCGGCGATCGACGCCGCGTACCCCGGCCCGAACGTCTGCTCCAGCCGCGCCCAGAAATCGGTCAACCGCACAGTTCAAACCCCTCAGCCGCGAAAGCCCGCGCACAAAAGTACGCCCTCCGCACCGTTCCCAGGAAACCGCCAGGCGGCCCGGTCTTGACCGGCACCGGCCGCTGCACCCTATAGTCCTATGAAACTAGAGAAATGCGGTAAGCATGATCGAGTTTCATCTGGACGGTCGTTCCGGTGTGGCCCCCTACATGCAGCTGATCCAGCAGGTCCGGCAGGCGCTGCGGCTCGGGTTGCTGCGTGCGGGCGACAAGCTCCCGACGATCAAAGACGTGGTCGCCAAGGTCGCGATCAACCCCAACACGGTGCTCAAGGCCTACCGGGAACTCGAATACGAGGGCCTGGTGACCGCCCGCCCGGGCGTCGGCACCTTCATCGCCCGCACCCTCAACGACGCGACCGCCGCGCACGAGCCGCTGCGCGAAGAGCTGCGGGCCTGGCTGCGCCGGGCGCAGGCGGCCGGCCTCGACGCCGACAGCATCGAGGCGCTGTTCGTCACCACCTTCCGCACCCAGTTACAGGAGTCGACATGACCGAGAGGCAGCCGGTCACGCCCTACTCGCGAAGTGAGGAACGCGCATGACCGACCCCGTGTTGCGGGCCACCGGCCTGACCAAGCGTTACGGCAGACGCGTGGCGTTGACCGACTGCACCCTCACGGTCCCGGAGGGCCGGGTCGTCGGGCTGGTCGGCCCCAACGGCGCCGGCAAGACGACGCTGTTGCAGCTCGCGGTCGGCATGCTGACCCCGACCGCCGGCAGCATCACGGTCCTCGGCGGCCGGCCCGGCGCGGGCCCCGCTCAACTCGCCAAGGTCGGCTTCGTGGCGCAGGACGCGCCCACCTACGCCAACCTGACCGTTGCGGAGCACCTGCGGTTCGGCCGGCGCACCAATCCGGGCTGGGACCAGGCGCTCGCCGAGGAACGGATCGCGCAAATCGACCTCGACCCCACGCAGAAGGCCGGCCGGCTCTCCGGCGGCCAACGCGCCCAACTCGCGCTGACCCTGGCCGTAGCGAAACGTCCGGAGCTGCTGATCCTCGACGAGCCGGTGGCCAGCCTCGACCCGATCGCCCGGCGCGAGTTCCTGCGCGCCCTGATGGCCTACACCGCCGAGCACCACACCAGCGTGATCCTCTCCTCCCACCTGGTGTCCGACCTGGAGCGGGTCTGTGACCACCTGATCGTGCTGACCGCCTCGCGGGTGCGCGTCGCCGGCGAGGTCGACGAGCTGATGGGCAGCCACTACCGGCTCACCGGCGCCCGGCGCGACCCGGCCGACCTGCCCGCGGGCGTCGAAGTGATCGAGCACAGCCACACCCAGCGGCAGTCGACCTTCATCGTGCGCAGCCTCGTCCCGATCGACGACGCGTCGCTGACCGTCGAGCAGCTCACCCTCGAAGACCTGGTCCTGGCCTACCTGTCGCGGCCGGTCGCGCCGCGCCGGCCCGAGTTGGAGACCGCCCGATGATCTGGTTCACCTGGCGCCAGTTCCGCACCCCGGCCGTCGTCGTCGCCGGTGCCCTGGCCGTGCTCGCCGTCGTGCTGCTGGTCAACGGCAAGGCCACCACCGACCTCTACGCCAGCGTCGCGGCCTGTGAGAGCGACTGCGGCCAGACCATCGACGCCTTCCTGGCCCGCTTCCACAACAGCGCCGGCGGCACGATCTACTACACAACCCTGGCCATCATGTACGCGGCACCGCCGCTGATCGGCATCTTCTGGGGCGCACCGCTGGTCGCCCGCGAGATCGAGACCGGCACCCACCGGCTGGCGTGGAACCAGTCGGTCACCCGCACCCGCTGGCTGGCCACCAAGCTCGGCCTGATCGGTGCGGCCACCGCGGCCGCGATTGGGCTGTTGAGCTGGGCGGTCACCGCCTGGGCCGGCCGGGTCGACAGCGCGGCGGCCGACCGGATCACCCCGCTGGTCTTCGGCGCCCGCGGCATCGTGCCGATCGGGTACGCCCTGTTCGCCTTCACCCTCGGCGTCGCCGCCGGGATGGTGGTCCGCCGCACGGTGCCGGCGATGGCCGGGACGCTGGCGGTCTACACCGCGGCCGTCGCCGCGATGCCGTTGTGGCTGCGCACCCACCTCGCACCGGCGACGCACCTGACTCCGCCGCTGGACATGGGCAACCTGGACGAGTTGATGATCGACCAGAGCAACAACATGGCGATCGAGCCGAAGGGCGTGACCAACGCCTGGACCATCATCAACCGCCCGATCACCTCGAGCGGCGAGGTCTTCACCGGTCCGGCCGACCCGACCTTGTGCGGCCGCAACGCGCCGATGGGGTCCTGCTCCGACTGGGTCGGCACGCTCGGCCTGCGCCAGGACGTCGTCTACCACCCGAACAGCCAATACTGGACGCTGCAACTGGCCGAGACCGCCGTCTTCCTGGGCCTGGCCGCGGCCCTGGCCCTCGTCAGCTTCTGGTGGCTCCGTCGGCGGCTCCGCTGAGCGACGGGTCGGTGAGGTCGTGCCCGACCGGGCCGGAGGAAGAAGGTGCCGGCCCGGCGGGCAACGGCCGTAACGCTAGCGCGACCAGTGGCACCACCGCAGTAGCGGCCAGCAGACTGAGCACCGGATAACCGGCGATCTCGACAACGACGCCGCTCAGGGCACCCGCGGCCGCGCCGGCGACGCCCATCAGCGTGTCGGACAGCCCCTGCGCGGAGGCCCGCACGTCGACCGTCACCGACTCGGACAGCAGCGTCGACCCGGCCACCATCGTCGCGGACCAGCCCAGCCCGAGCAGGAACAGGCCGGCCGTCAGCCGGACCGTGGAGTGACCGGAGGTGCCGGCGACCGCGCACGCGGCGACCAGCACCGCGGCACCGATCAGGATCAGCACCCGGCGGCCCAGCCGGTCGGCGAGCCAGCCGACCACCGGGGAGAACGCGTACATGCCGACGATGTGCACGCTGAGCACCAGCCCGACGATGCGCAGCACGTCGGCGTCGGCGTGCCCGGGCTCCATGTCGATGTGCACCGGGGTCATCGACATCACCCCGACCATGACCAGGTGGCCGACCGCGACGGCGGCGACGCCGAGGCGGGCGGTCGGGCTGCCGAAGACCGCGCGGAAGCCGTCGCGCGAGGTCGGTCGGCGGGCATCGGTCGGCGCCGGCGCCAGCGCCCGCGCGGTCAGCAGCGGGTCGGGGCGCAGGAAGAAGAACAGTACCGCGGCCGCGACGACGAAGGCCAACGCGCTGGCGCCGAACGGGCCGCCCAGGGTGGGCAGGCCGAGCCCCCGGCCGGCCTCGTCGGCCAGCGAGGTGAGGTTGGGCGCCGTCACCGCGCCGAGCGTCGTCGCCCACACGATCAGCGCGAGTTGGCGGGCCCGGCGGGCCGGCGCCGCGAGGTCGATCGCCGTGTAGCGGGCCTGGAGGTTGGCCGCCGAACCGCCGCCGAAGGCCGCGAAGCCGAGCAGCAGCAGGAGCAGGCTGCCGACCGCGGCGGCGACCACGACCAGGACCGAGCCGATCGCGCCGACCAGGTAGGCGAGGACCAGGCCGCTGCGCCGCCCGTACCCCGTCATGATCTTGCTGATCGGAATGGCGAGGGCCGCGGCGCCCACGACGACCGCGCTGGAGGCCAGGCCGGAGACGGCGGTGCCGCCGACCCGGGCGGCCAGCAGCGCACCGACCGCGATGCCGATCGTGGTGCCGATGCCGGCCAGGACCTGCGTGCCGAAGAGCAGCCGGAGCGTGTGCCGCTGCACCGCCCCGACATCCATGACCGCAGGCTAACGGCCGGCCCGAATATATGTAAGGCTGGTTTGGCCAGTTCCGGCCTTACGACAAAGCACGTGAGCTGCGCCACTGCCCGGTGCCCACAGCATGGCACCCGGGGAACCCCCTGGTCGGCATCCGGCCGGGAGAGACCAGGGACCGCGACCCTCCGCAGCAGCCACGCGCGGAGCTACGCTGATTGACGGCAATTTGTCCCATAAGGTGGTGATACCAAGTGCCGACCGCGACCCCACCCGCAGCGCCGATCCACACCCCGGACCAGCGCCTGCGCGTGTTCGCCAGCTCCACGCTCGACGAGCTCGCGGCCGAGCGGAGGGCGGTCAGTGACGCCGTCCTCCGGCTACACCTCGCACCGGTGATGTTCGAGCACGGCGCCCGGCCGCACCCACCACGCGACGTCTATCGCGCCTACATCACCCAGAGCCACGTCTTCATCGGTGTGTACGGCGAGGACTACGGCTGGATCGCACCGGGAGCGTCGATCTCGGGCATCGAGGACGAATACCGGTTGGCCGTCGACATGCCCCGGCTGATCTATGTCAAGTCACCGGCGCCCCGGCGGGATCCCCGGCTCACCGCGCTGATCGAGGACATCGAGGACAGCGCCGACGTCTCCTTCCGGCTCTTCAGCGACGCCCGTGAGCTGCGCCGGCTGGTCGAGCACGACATCGCGGTGCTGCTGACCGAGCGGTTCCAGGAGAGCGGCGCGGCACCCGAGACGGCACCGCCGGCAGCCATCCCGGTCGCCCGGACCCAGATGTTCGACCGCGACCTGGAGATCGCCGCGCTGAGCGAGCTGCTCACCGACGAGGACGTGCGGCTGGTCACGCTGACCGGGCCGGGCGGCGTCGGCAAGACCCGGCTGGCCACCGACCTGGCCGAGCGGCTGCGCCCGCAGTTCCCGGACGGGATCGGCTACGTCGAGCTGTCCGCCGTCAACTCGCCCGACCTGGTGATAGACGCCATCGCCCGGGCGCTCGGGCTGCGCACGTCGAGCACCTGGCGCCCGCTGGCCGACGTCGTGGCGTTCCTGCGTACCCGGCATATGTTGCTCGTGGTCGACAACTTCGAACATGTCGCCGACGCGGCACCGGTGCTCGCCGACATCCTCGCCGGCGCGGCCGACGTGACCGCGCTGGTGACCAGCCGCGCGCCGGTGCGGATCAGCGGCGAGCACGCGTTCGCCCTCGAACCGCTGGCCATCCCCGACCGCGACATCACGCTCGACGCGGTGGGCCACTACGGGTCGGTCCGGCTGTTCATCGACCGGGCCCGGGCCGCCTCCGGCGCCTTCACCCTCACGGCCGACAACCTGGCCGCTGTGGTGGAGATCTGCCGCCGGTTGGAAGGGCTGCCGCTGGCGATCGAGCTCGCCGCGGCGAAGATCCGGGTCCTCCCGCCGGCCGCCATCCTCCAGCGGATGGGCCGCCCGCTCGAACTGCTCACCGGCGGGGCGCGCGACCTGCCGGACCGGCAGCGCACCCTGCGCGACACCGTCGGCTGGAGCTACGACCTGCTCGCGACCGCCGAGCGGGCACTGCTGCTGCGGCTGGCGGTTTTCTCCGGCGGCTTCACTCTGGACGCGGCCGACCACGTCGCCGACGCCGCGGCCCTCGACGGCGACGTGGTCGACGCCCTCGACGGGCTGGTGCAGAGCAGCCTGGTCCGGCAGGAGACCACGCCGGCCGAGCCGCGGTTCCGGATGCTCGACAGCATCCGCGAGTTCGCGCTCGACAAGCTCCGCGAGGGACCGGACTGGGACGCGGCGCACCAGGCGCACGCCGAGCACTGCCTGCGGCTCGCCGTCTCGGTCGAGCCACTGCTCAACCGGCTCGCCGAGCGCGGGACGCTGGACCGCCTCGAGACCGAGCACGACAACATGACCGCGGCGATCACCTGGCTCCTGGACCATCACGACCCGGAGTCGGCGCTGCGGCTCAGCGAGGCGATCTGGGTGTTCTGGTGGCTGCACGGCCACATCGACGAAGCGCTGCGCTACCTCACCCGGATCTTCGAGATGAACGACTACCTGAGCAAGCGGGGGTACGGCCGCGCGCTGCTCGCTGCCGGCACGATGTCGCTGGCCAGCGGTGACCTGGCCCGGGGCGGGCCGCGGCTGGAGCGGGCCCTGCTGATCCTCCGCGAGGTGGGTGACAAGGAGGGCATCGCCCGGGCCGCCGGGCCGCTGGGCCACCTCTCGATCGTGACGCGCGACTTCGCCAAGGCCCGGCCGCTGATCGAGGAGGCCGGCCGGCTCAGCGCGGAGATCGGCGACGACTGGCAGGCCAGCATCTACCACAGCCGGCTGGGCGCGATCGCGCTGCTGGAGGGCAACCACGACAGCGCCGCCGACGAGTTCCACGCCGCGCTGGTCACCGCCCAGCTCACCGACGACACGCTGGGCACCGCGGTCGCGCTCTACAGCCTGGGGCTCAACGCGATCAGCCAGGGCGACCTCGCCGAGGCCCACGATTACCTGGCCGACGGGCTGTCGGCGGCCTACGGCAAGGGCGACACGAACGGCCCGCCGCTGTTCATCGCCGCGCTCGCCGACCTGGCCGCCCGGCTGGGCGAGCCCGAGCGGGCGGTCCGGCTGACCGCCGCGGCCGAGTCATTGCGGACGCCGTCGGGAACCACCTGGCTCGCGGCGTACGTGCTGCCGTGGCCCGACGACGGCCCGACCGCCGAGACGCTCCGCCGCAAGCTGGGCGGCGCCATCTACGACAAGGCACGTCGACAGGGTGCCGCGCTAGGCCTCGATCGGGCGACAGCGGAGGCGCTGGCGACCTGACAGATTCCGGGGCGAACCGGATCGGTTGCGGACTTCGGCCTAGTTGATCATGCGAAAACCGGGCGAAACTCATACGCTTTCGGATATGCCGCATCGCTTCGTGGGTCGCGCGCGAACCGCCGACTCCGTCCGTCTGGAACGCCCCCGGCCGACCACGAGCGGCACGGTGCGCGGCCGGGCCGACAAGCCCGACGTGGCGACCCGGGCCATCCGCCTGCCCGAGGCCACCCAGGCCATCTTCGTCGATAGCAGCGGCCGCCGCGGGCGACGACTGCGCTGGGCGGTGTACGCCCTGCTGCTGTTGGTGTTGGCGCTACTCGCCTTGCTCTGGCTCAGTCAGGCGGTGGGGCTGGGCTGATGGGCACCTACCGGGCGGGCGAGCGGATCGGCGACACCCAGCACATCGCGATGCCCGAGCCCACCCCGCCCAGGTTGCGCGGCCGGCGGTGGATCCTCGCCGGGATCGGCACGCTGGTGCTGGCCAACCTGCTCGCCATCGGCGCCTACGCCAACTCGCGGTTCGCGCCCGACAACGAGAACAAGCCGGGCCGGCAGGACGCCGTGCCGGCGGCGATCCGCGACGGCGGCCCGCTGGTCGACACCCGCGCCGGACGCAGCGTCAGCCACCAGGTGCCCGACCGCACCATCGTGCTCACCTTCGACGACGGCCCTGATCCACAATGGACGTCGCAGGTGCTCGACGTGCTGCACCGGCACGGCGTCAAGGCGACGTTCTTCGTGATCGGCTCGCAGGCCAGCCGCCACCCGCAGTTCGTGGAACGGATGGTCCGCGAGGGCCACGAGGTCGGCGCGCACACGTTCACCCATCCCGACCTGCCCGGGATGGCCGGCTGGCGGCAGCGGCTCGAGCTCAGCCAGACCCGGTCGGCGATCGCCTATGCCGCCGGCATCTCCACGCCGTTGCTGCGGCTGCCCTATTCGAGTGGCGTCGACTCGCTAGACGACGAGCACTGGTCGGTGGTCCGCGCCGCCGGTGGCGAGGGCATGGTCTCGGTCTTCGACGACACCGACAGCCGCGACTGGGCCCGCCCGGGCGTTGACGCGATCGTGCGCAACTCGACGCCAGAAGCCGGCCGCGGCGCCGTGGTGCTGATGCACGACGCCGGCGGCGACCGCTCGCAGACCATCGCCGCCCTCGACCGCTTCATCCCGCAGATGCAGCAGCGCGGTTACCGCTTCGCGACGGTGCTGGACGCGTTCGGCGCCGTGTCGCCGGACCTCGCACCGACCCCGGTCAGCCGCGCCGACCGGGTCCGCGGCGGCCTGCTGGTCTGGGCGATCAAGGTGTCCGACGGCACCAACTGGCTGCTCTGGGCGCTCCTGCTGCTGGTCGGCGCGCTGACGCTGATCCGTACCCTGGTGCTCTTCGGTTTCGCGGTTCGACATGCCCGCCGGCGACGCGCCCGCACCTGGTCGTGGGGCGCCGAGGTCAACGACCCGGTCACCGTGATCGTGCCCGCCTTCAACGAGGTGCGGACCATCGCCGCCGCGGTGCGCAGCCTGGCCACCGGCACCCACCCGGAGATCGAGGTGCTGGTCATCGACGACGAGTCCGACGACGGCACCGCCGACGAGGTGACGGCGCTCGGCCTGCCCAACGTGCGGGTGGTGCGGGTGCCCGGCGGGGGCAAGGCGGCCGCGCTAAACGCCGGTGTCGCGCTGGCCCGGCACGACCTGCTGGTGATGGTCGACGCCGACACGGTGGTCACGCCGGACGCGATCCACAAGCTGGTGCAGCCGTTCGCCGACCCCGGCGTGGGCGCCGTCGCCGGCAACGTCAAGGTCGGCAACCGGCGCCGGATGATCGGCCGCTGGCAACACATCGAGTACGTGATCGGGTTCAACCTCGACCGCCGGCTCTACGACACCCTGCGCTGCATGCCGACCATCCCGGGCGCGCTGGGCGGCTTCCGCAAGGCCGCGGTGTCGGAGGCGGGTGGGCTCAGCCGGGCCACCCTCGCCGAAGACACCGACCTGACGATGGCGATCCACCGGGCCGGCTGGCGGGTGGTCTACGAGGAGACCGCGGTCGCCCGCACCGAGGCACCCAACACACTCGGCCAACTCTGGCGGCAGCGCTACCGGTGGAGCTACGGCACGATGCAGGCGATGTGGCGGCACCGCCACGCGGTCGTCGAGAAGGGTGCGTCGGGCCGGTTCGGCCGGCGCGGCCTGCCGTTCATCGCGCTGTTCTCGGTCGCCCTGCCGCTGCTGGCGCCGGTGCTCGACATCCTCGCCGTCTACGGGCTGTTCTTCCTCGACCGCACCGAGGCGCTCGTCGCGTGGCTGGCCGTCATGGTGATCCAGGTCGTCACCGCGATCCTGGCCTTCCGGCTCGACAAGGAGCCGCTGCGGCCGCTCTGGGCGCTGCCGTTCCAGCAGCTCGTCTACCGCCAGCTCATGTATCTCGTGTTGGTGCACGCGGCGGCCACCGCACTGACCGGCGGCCTGTTGCGTTGGCAACATCTGCGCCGAAGTGGCGAGGTCGCCGCCGACGCAGCCTGATTTCGGGGCTATCTTACGTTTACGTAAGGAACCGAAAGGGGCGTCGGGTGCGGCACAAGCTGGACTACAAGTGGGTGGCGTTGTCGAACACCACCCTCGGCATGCTGGTGGCGACGATCAACTCGTCGATTCTGCTGATCGCGCTGCCCGACATCTTCCGCGGCATCGGCATCGACCCGCTCGCGCCGGGCAACACCAGCTATCTGCTCTGGATGATCCTGGGCTTCATGGTCGTGATGGCCGTGCTGCTGGTCAGCCTCGGCCGGCTGGGCGACATCTACGGCCGGGTGAAGATGTTCAACCTCGGCTTCGCCGTCTTCACCCTCTTCTCGGTCCTGCTGACGGTCACCTGGATGCACGGCTCCGCCGCGGCACTGTGGATCATCCTGATGCGGGTCGGCCAGGGCGTCGGCGGCGCGATGCTGTTCGCCAACTCGACCGCGATCCTCACCGACGCGTTCCCGGCCAACCAGCGCGGCCTCGCGCTCGGCGTCAACTCGATCGCCGCGATCGCCGGTTCGTTCATCGGCCTGGTGCTCGGCGGTGTGCTGGCCCCGATCTCCTGGCGGCTGGTGTTCCTGGTCTCGGTGCCGATCGGCGTGCTGGCCACCATCTGGTCGTTCCGCAGCCTCCGGGAGAGCGGCATCCGCCGCAAGGCCAAGGTCGACTGGTGGGGCAACGTCACGTTCGCGATCGGCCTGGTCGGATTGATGATCGGCATCACGTACGGGATCCAGCCCTACCACGAGCACACGATGGGCTGGACCTCGCCGCTCGTGCTCAGCACGCTGATCGGCGGCGTCGTGGTGCTGATCGTGTTCTGCCTGATCGAGTTGCGGGTCGCCGAGCCGATGTTCCACCTCGACCTGTTCCGGATCCGGGCGTTCGCCGGCGGCAACATCGCCACGCTGCTGGCCGCGATGGGCCGCGGTGGCCTCCAGTTCATCCTGATCATCTGGCTGCAGGGCATCTGGCTGCCCCGGCACGGCTACGACTTCACCGAGACGCCGCTCTGGGCCGGCATCTACATGCTGCCGCTGATCGCCGGCTTCCTGGTCGCCGGGCCGGTGTCCGGCTATCTGTCCGACCGGTTCGGTGCTCGCCCGTTCGCGACCGGCGGGCTGCTCCTGGCCGCGCTCAGCTTCGGGCTGCTGATCCTGTTGCCGGTCGACTTCGCGTACATCTGGTTCGCGTTGATCCTGGTTTTGAATGGCATCGGGATGGGCCTGTTCGCATCGCCCAACTCGGCCGGCGTGATGAACAGCCTGCCGCCCAACCAGCGCGGTGCCGGCGCCGGCATGCTCGCCACCTTCCAGAACACCGCGAGCGTCCTGTCGATCGGCGTCTTCTTCACCCTGATGATCATCGGCCTGGCCGCCGACCTGCCCGGCGCGCTGCAGTCCGGCCTCACCGCGCACGGGGTCAGCCCGGCCGACGCCGCCACCGTCGCGGCCCTGCCGCCGGTCGCCACGCTGTTCGCGTCGTTCCTCGGCTACAACCCGATGCAGACGCTGCTCGGCCAGCAGACCCTCGACGCGCTGCCGCCCGGGCAGGCCCAGGTGATCACCGGACGCGCCTTCTTCCCCGAGCTGATCTCGGCGCCGTTCCACACCGCGCTCGTCTACGCTTTTATCTTCGCTATCGTGGCGTGCCTGGTCGCTGTCGTCGCCTCGCTGCTGCGCGGCGGCAAATACCACCACACCGAGGAGACGACCGTGCCGCCTCGCGAACCCGCGGACGCCGTAGCGCCGTGACCTCGCCCGCTGACCCGCGCCCGCACTACCGGATCGGTGAGGCCGCCGAGGCCGCGGGTGTGACGCCCCGGACGATCCGCTACTACGAGGAGATCGGCCTGCTCGGCGCGGCCGGCGACCGGCTCAAGGGCAGCCACCGCCTCTACAGCGACGCCGACGTCGAGCGGCTCCGCGAGCTGGTCCGGCTGCGCGACCTGCTCGGGGTGTCGCTGGAAGAGCTGACCCGGCTGGCCGACACGATCGAGGTCCGGGCCAGCCTGCGTGATCAATGGGCGACAAGCACCGACGACGCCGACCGGGTGCGGATCCTGGAGGCGGCGGTCGACAACATCGAGCGGCAGCTCGAGCTGGTGCACGCCCGGCAGCGCAGCCTCGCCGAGTTCGAGACCGAGCGGGTCGCGAAGCTGGCCGACCTGCACCGGCAGCTCGCTGAGCTGCGCAGCTGAGTTTCGGGTCCGCCTCGGCGGGTACCCGGCGGTGATGAGCGTGCTCCGGGTACGCGGCATGTCGGCCGAGCCGGAGGTCGTGTTCAACACGGCCACCGACCCGGCCCGGGTGGGCTGGCTGCCGGCGCCGCTGCACCGGCGGCCGGCCACGACCGAGCCGGACCTGTTCGCGACCTGGCGGGACGAGACCGGCGCCTGGTGGGCCGACCTGCGGGTCGACGACATCCCGACCGGCGGCGCGCTGGCCGTGCTGGAGATGGCCGCCGACGGCCTCGACGACGGCGGGCTCGCGACCGTCGTCGAGCAGTCGCTGTTCGACCTCGATCGCGAGGTGGACGACAGCATCAGCCCCGGCTGACCTATCCTGCGGGGCGATGACCGAGGTCCTGCACGTCTTCGACATGGACGGCACGCTGCTGCGCGGCACGTCGGCCAGCCTGGAGATCGCGCGGGCGACCGGCACGGTAGCCGCCGTGGCCGAGTTGGAGGCCGCGTTCGCCGCCGGCCTGATCGACACAGCTGGCTTCGCTGTCGGGGTGCATCGGCTCTGGTCGGGGCTGACGGTTTCGACGGTGGCGGCGGTTTACGCGTCCTCGCCGTGGCTCGGTGGGATCCGGGAGGTATGCGCGGACATCCGGCGGCGCGGCGAGCGGTCGTTGGTGGTCACGCTGTCGCCGGACTTCTTCGCGTCCCTGCTGCTGGCCGAGGGCGTCGACGAAGTGGTCGCGTCGCGCTTCCCCGCCGTGCCGTTCGTGACGCCGGTCGACCCGGCCGGCATCCTGACGCCGGCCGACAAGGTGCGGGTGGTCGAGGACGCCCGGGTCCGGCTCGGGGTGCCACTGTCCCGGTGCGTCGCCTATGGTGACTCCATTTCGGACGGTCCGCTGTTCGCCCATCTGGGTGCGACGACGGTCGCCGTCAACGCCGGCGGCCGCTTGCCCGCGGGGGCGGTCTACGACGGTGACGACCTGCTCGCGGCCTATGCGATCGGCCGGTCGCTGCTCGACTCAGCAGCCGCGCTCGACGGTGCAGAGCCGGTCGGCGGCCCGCTGCCCGAGTAGCCGCACCAGATCCGGGTCGTCGCGCTCCACCTGGACCACCGTGACCGCGTCACCGACGCGCACCGCGGCCAGCACCACCCGGGCGCTGAAGGTGGTGTTGCCTGTCTTGTCGATGATATCGACGGTCAATCGAACCAGGGCGGCCTCGTCGCCGGCGAAGTCGCGGTCGAGCATCGTGTAGGTCTTCGTCGTCGTCGCGGCCTCACCGAGGCCGGTCTCCCAGTGCGCGCAGTTCGTCACGACGTGTTGAACGTCGGCCATGAGCTGCGCGGCCTGACCTGCCGGGTAGCGACCCGCCTCGGCCGTGACCGTCGCACCGCCGTCCTGGGTCAGGTTCTCCTGGCCATACCAAAGGTGGGTCGCGTAGGCGGTGATGCGCATGTCCGCGTAGGCGGGGCAATCCTCGGATCCGAACGACCAGGCCGGGTAGGTGCCCGCAGGGAACTCCTGGTAGTTCGTGACACGGTAGCCGGAGCCGACGTCTTCGGGCCGCAGCATCGGCAGCGGGGCGGCGTCGGTGGGCCCGCTCGCGGCCGGCCGCGGCTCGGGCGTCGACGGGTGAACGGCCGCAAACCAGCCCGCGCCGGCGGCGATCACCAGCACGCTCAGGGCGGCGAGGAACACCGACCGCTGCCGGCGCCGGCCGCGGCCGCGAGCCCGGATCCGGTCCGGCTCGGCCCAGGCGACGTCGGGCAGCTCGTGGTCGAGCCGACCCGCCAGCTCATCGAGATCAGCCACGGTTGGCCTCCACTTCCGGCCGGTCTTCGTCGGCGAGCAACACAGCGAGGGCGGCGCGGCCGCGACTCAGCCGGGCCTTGACCGTGCCGACGGCGGCGTTGGTCTCGCCGGCGATGTCGGCCACGGACAGCCCAAGCACGTAGTGCAGCGCGAGGGTGGTGCGCTGTGCGGCCGGCAGGCGGCGGAGCGCGGCGACCAGCGCCACCGTGTCGGGCGTCGGCCCTTCGACTGGGGTTGGCGCACCGTGCCGCGCGTAGGCCCGAGCCCGGCTCATCCTGCCCCGCCACCGGCTGATCGCGATCCGGGCCGCGACCACCCGCACCCACGCCTCGGGGTCGGCGTAGCCGCCGACGGTCGACCACCGCTGCCAGGCCCGGACGAAGGCCTCCTGGACGACGTCCTGCGCCTCGACGATGTCGCCGGTCAGCACGTAGATGTAGCCGAGCATCCGCCGCCGGCTGGCGCGGTAGAAGTCGTCGAAGTCCGCCGTGCCCCCGCCGCCCATCAACCCCTCCCCCACCACCGATTGGGGGATATACGCTCGTGCGCGGCGAAAGGTTGCATCGCCGCTCAGGCAGTAAGGCGAAAGTAGGCCGAACGCGGCCGGACCGCCTGCCTGAGCCGCGCAGCCAAAGGCCGCAGGAAGCGGCGCCAAAGGCCGCAGGAAAGCGGCGAAGCCCGCCGAACGCGGCCCAACCCCCCGGCCTCAGCCGCGCAGCCAAAGGCGCGCTGAAGCTCGCCGGCGCGCGGCTGGACCGCTTGCCTCAGACGCGCAGCCCAAGGCGCGCTGAAGCTCGCCGGCGCGGCTGCGCTGAAGCTCGCCAGCGCGCGGCTGGACCGCTTGCCTCAGCCGCGCAGCCGCAGGCCACGAGGCGTGGCGCGGAAGCCCGCCGACGTCAGGGCGTCGCGCAGTGGCGAGGTGTAGACGCCTTCGCCGTCGGCCCGCTCGACCGAGAGCGCACCCAGCGCTCCGGTGTGGACAGCGTCGGCGAGGGCCTTGGCCGCCGCCGCCAGCGTGTCGGTGTCGTCGGTGAAGGAGAGCAGGGTGCGACCGCCCCGCTCGACATAGAGCACCAGGTCGCCGCCGACCTGCACGACCAAGGCGCCGGCCTTGCGGCCCGCCCGGTGGCCGGTCGCCGGGCCGGGTTGGCCCTCGCCCGAGTCGACCACGCGCTCCGGCCAGGGCAGCGCCGCGCCGTAGGGGTTGGCTGGATCCGTCGCGGCCAGGACCAGGGCGAAACCGCCGCCGCCCCGCGCTCGGCCGCGGCCGGGTGGCTCCTCGACCGCCTCGACGCGGTCGCTTCGGTCGGCGATCGCGCGCAGGCGGTCGACCGCTCCCGGCACCGCGAACTGGGCCGCGCCCAGGCCCTCGACGAAATAGCCCCGGCGGGCGGTGCCGCGCTCCTCCAGCGCGGCCAGCACCGGGTAGACCGCCGCGAAGCCGCCGGTCACGCCCTCGGCCGCGGCCACGCCGCGGGTGACCACGCCGTGGCGTTCGAGCAGCACGTCGGCCAGGGCGGCGGCGCGTTTGGTCGGGTCGGTGTCGCGGTCGGGCAGGCGGGACCAGCGGCCGGCGACCGTCGGTGGGCCGGTGCGGCTCGGCATGGTCGCCCGGCCGGGGCGGCGGTAGCGGGTGCGCGGCGCGCTCGACTTGGCGCGGTGTGCGCCGCCGCCGCCCAGCACCGCGCGCAACGGGGCCAAGGTGTCGTTGGTCAGATAACCCGCCCAGACCAGATCCCACACGGCGCCGACCAGCTCGGCGTCGTCGGTCGAGCCGACCCGGTCGGAGAGGGTGCGGAAGAACAGGGCCTGGCCGCCGGCCAGCGCGTCGAGCACGGCCGTGTGGATCGGGGTCAGCGCCAGGGCCTCGTCGGGGACCGGGAGCAGCAGCGGCGCCGAGTCGGCGTAGGCCAGGGTGACCCAGCCGTCGCCGCCGGCGATGGCTCCGCCGCCGGCCCAGACGACGTCGCCGCTGGCGCACAGCTCGTCGAGGTAGCCCGGCTGGTAGTCGGCGACCCGAGCGGGCAGCACCAATCGCTCCAGCGCCGACGCCGGGACCGCCAAACCCTGGAGCTGCTCAATCGCCGCCTCGACGGCCTCGACGCCGCGGGCCGAGGAGCCGACCTGCTGCCAGCGGGGCAGGAACGTGGCCAGCACGCGGGGCGGGACCGGCTCGATCTCACGGCGCAGGGCCGCCAGGGAGCGGCGGCGCAGCATGCGGAGCACCTCGGCGTCGCACCACTCGCTGCCGGCGCCGCCGGGTGAGAACTCGCCGGACACGACCCGGCCCGTCGCGGCCATCCGGCGCAGTGCCTGCTCGACCACGTAGACACCCAGGCCGAACCGGGCCGCGCAGGTGGTGGCCGCGAACGGGCCGTGGGTGCGGGCGTAGCGGGCGACCAGGTCACCGAGCGGGTCGGCGACCGGGGCCAGGTGGGCGTCGGGGATGCCGACCGGGAGCGCCACGCCGAGCGCGTCGCGGAACCGGCCCGCGTCGTCGATGCCGATGAACCGGTCTTCGCCCGCGATCCGGACCAGCACCGCGCGCCGCGCGGCCACCAGCTCTTCGGCCCAGGCGACGGAGGCGCCGCGCAGGGTCAGGTCGGCGGGTGACAGGTCGCCGAGCAGCCGGAGCAACTCGGCCACGTCTTCGGCGTCGCGCGGCTGGCGCTCGGGCGTCAGCCACTGCAACTGCCGCTCGGTCTCGGTGACCACCGCCGGCTCGAGCAGCTCGCGCAGGTCGACCCGGCCGAGCAGCTCACCGAGCAGGGCCGAGTCGAGCGCGAGCGCGGCGGCTCGGCGCTCGGCCAGCGGGGAGTCGCCCTCGTAGAGGAACGCGCCCACGTAGCCGAACAGCAGCGACCGCGCGAACGGCGACGGGCGCTGCGTCTCGACCTCGACCAGGCGGACCTTGCGGGAGGCGAGGTCGCGCATCAGTCCGCTCAGGCCCGGCACGTCGAAGACGTCTTGCAGGCACTCGCGGGCGGCTTCGAGGGTGATCGGGAAGTCGCCATACTCCCGGGCCACGTCGAGCAACTGGGCCGAACGCTGGCGCTGCTGCCAGAGCGGCTGGCGGCGGCGCGGGTCGCGGCGCGGCAACAGCAAGGCGCGGGCCGCGCACTCGCGGAAGCGCGCGGCGAACAGTGCCGAGCCACCGACCGCCTCTTCGACGATCTGGGCGATCTCGTCGGGCTCGAACGCCACGATGTCGGCACCCGGCGGCTCGTCGGCCGTGTCGGGCAGGCGCACCACGATGCCGTCGTCGGAGGGCATCACCTGTGCGTCGACGCCGTAGCGCTCGGCCAGCCGCTGGCCGACCGCCAGCGCCCACGGCCCGTTGACCCGGGCGCCGAGCACGCAGTGCACGGCCATCCGCCAGTCGCCCAGCTCGTCACGGAACCGCTCGACCACGACGGTGCGGTCGTCGGGCAGCGAGCGGGTGGCCTCGCGCTGCTCGCGCAGGTAGGCCACCAGGTTGCTGGCCGCCCAGTCGTCGAGACCGCCGGCCTTGAGCGCGCCGGTCGCGGTCTCGTCGTCTTGCTTGACCAGGGTGCGCAGCCGGGCGCCGATGGCCCGGCCGAGCTCGACCGGGCGGCCGATCTGGTCGCCCTTCCAGAACGGCATCCGGGCCGCCTGCCCCGGCGCCGGTGAGACCAGCACCCGGTCGGGCGTGATGTCTTCGATCCGCCACGACGTCGAGCCGAGCAGGAAGACATCGCCGACCCGCGACTCGTAGACCATCTCCTCGTCGAGCTCGCCGACCCGGGCGGCCCGCTCGGCCCCGGCGAGGAAGACGCCGAAGAGGCCCCGGTCGGGAATCGTGCCGCCGCTGGTCACCGCCAGCCGCTGCGCGCCCGGCCGGCCGGTGAGCTGGTCGGTGGCGCGGTCCCAGACCAACCGGGGCCGCAGCTCGGCGAACGCCGTCGACGGGTAGCGCCCCGACAGCATGTCGAGCACCGCGTGCAGCGCCGAATCGGGCAACTCGGCGAACGGCGCCGCCCGGCGGACCAGCACGGCCAGGTCGCCGACCGCCCACGGGTCGAGCGCCACCATGGCGACGACCTGCTGCGCGAGCACGTCGAGCGGGTTGCGCGGGTAGCGCAGCTCCTCGATCGCGCCCTCGCCCATCCGCTCGGCGACGACCGCGCAGGACACCAGGTCACCGCGGTGCTTGGGGAACACGACACCGCGGGAGACGGCGCCGACCTGGTGGCCGGCCCGGCCAACCCGTTGCAGGCCGGCGGCCACCGACGGTGGCGCCTCGATCTGGATCACCAGGTCGACGGCGCCCATGTCGATGCCCAGCTCCAGGCTGGAGGTGGCGACGACGGCGGGCAGCGCACCCGACTTGAGCGCCTCTTCGGTGTTCTTCCGCTCTTCGCGCGAGACGCTGCCGTGGTGGGCGCGGGCGATCACCGGCGCCGCACCGGACGCGGCGCCCGCCTGCGCCATGATCTCGGCCGGCAACCGCGCCGACCCGCCCGCGTTGATCTCGTCGACCGCCTCGCCCGCGAGCTCGTTGAGTCGCGCGCAGAGCCGCTCGGCGCTGCGTCTGGAGTTGGTGAAGACAATCGTCGACCGGTGCCGGGTGATCAGGTCATAGACCCGCTCCTCGACCGCCGGCCAGATCGACGCCCGGCGCGGCCGGCCCGGCTCGTCGCCGCCCGAGTCCTCGACCTCGTCGAGCCGGGTCATGTCTTCGACCGGCACCTCGACGCTGACCTCGATCGTCTTGGTCGTCGTCGGCCGCACGACGTCGACCGGGTGCGCACCGCCGAGGAACTGCGCGACCTCGTCGACCGGCCGCACGGTGGCGGACAACCCGATCCGCTGCGCCGGCTTGGGCAGCAACTCGTCGAGCCGCTCGAGCGAGAGCGCCAGGTGAGCGCCGCGCTTGGTGGCCGCGACCGCGTGCACCTCGTCGATGATCACGGTCTCCACACCGCGCAGCGAGTCACGCGCCGCCGAGGTGAGCAGCAGGAACAGCGACTCGGGCGTGGTGATCAGGATGTCGGGCGGCGTGCGGGCGAAGGTGCGCCGCTCATCGGCGGGCGTGTCGCCGGTGCGCATGCCGACAGTGATGTCGGGCGGCGGCAGGCCGAGCCGCGACGCGGCATGCCGGATGCCGGCGAGCGGGGCGCGCAGGTTGCGCTCGACGTCGACGGCGAGAGCCTTGAGCGGGCTGACATAGAGCACCCGGCAGCGCTGGCGGCGCTCGGCGGGCAACGGCTCGCGGGCCAGCTTGTCGAGCGACCAGAGGAACGCCGCGAGCGTCTTGCCGGACCCGGTCGGCGCCACGACCAGCGCGTTGCGCCCCGCGCCGACCGCCTTCCACGCCCCCGCCTGCGCATCGGTGGGCGCGGCGAAGGCGGCGGCGAACCACTCTCTGGTCGCCGGCCCGAACTGCTCCATCACCGCCACGCACCAATCGTGCCCTAGGGGTGTGACAGAAACACGCGGAGCGATCGATGGACCGGACAAAGAGCGTCAAACTATCCCAGATGTCCCGGGTCCGCGGTGGTCCGGACCGTCGCTCCCGCCGGGCCAGCCGACTCCGCAGTAGGAAACGGTCAGATCAAGCCTTGCTCTGCACCCCTGTAGGAAGCACCCACCGAACAGGGCGCTTCCTACAGGGGTGCAGAGCAAAGCCTGCGGAAGCGGGTCAGGCCAGGGGTGCAGAGCAAAGCCTGCGGAAGCGGGTCAGGCCAGGGGTGCAGAGCAAAGCCTGCGGAAGGCGGGTCAGGCGCGGAGGCGGTTGCGCAGCGCAAGCGACGCCGCCGGCCAGTCTTCGGCGAGCATCGCGTACTGGACCGTGTCGCGCCACGAGCCGTCGGGCCGGATGCGGTGGTGGCGCAGGACCGCCTCGTGGGTCGCGCCGAGTCGCTCGATCGCCGCCTGGGAGCGGGCGTTGCGGATGTCGGTGTGCCAGACCACCCGCTCGGCGCCCAACGTCTCGAACGCCCGGGTCAGCAGCAGCAGCTTGGCTTCGGTGTTGACCCCGGTGCGCCAGGCCGCCCGGCCCAGGAACGTGTGCCCGATGGCCACCGACCGCCGGGCGGGATCGACGTCGTAGAACGACGTCGTGCCCAGGACCTCGCCGGTCAGGGAAGACCGCTGCACCCACGGCACCCGCTCGCCGCGGTGGTGTTCGGCCAGGACGCCGGTCACATAAGCCGCCATCTCCTCCCGGTCGCGCGGCTGCCGCGCGGTCAGGTGTTGCCACACCTCGGGGTCGGCGGTCGCCTTCAACAACTCGTCCACATGCGACAGGTCGAGCGGCTCGAGCACCACGTGCGCACCGCGCAGCGGGGCCGGCGCAAGCCAGGGTGAGCCGGCGGGTCGCAGGTAGGCAGGCGTGGGCGCCGCGACGCCGGCGTCGGGCTCGGGAACGCCCGGCGTCACTCGCAGGGGCAGCACACCGGCCCAGTGCGGCAGCGAGAGATCGGCCTCGTCGTCGATGACGCCGCCGGTGCGGGTCCGGGCCGACACCTCGACCAGTGGCAGCGCCAGCACCGCGGTCTCGGCCAGCTCGCGCTTGGTCGGCGGCCTGCTCTCGACCGATCGGCCGGCACCGACCTTCTCGACCAGCGCCGTCAACACCGAGCGCTTGGTGGCCTCGTCGGTGACCAGGGTGGCGACCCCGTGCGCGACCACCGAGCGGTAGTTGGCGCTGTGGTTGAACTGCGACCGCGCCAGGACCAGCCCGTCGAGCAGCGTGACCGTGACGCAGACCCGCAGGCCCTCGCCGCGCGCCGCGAGCAGCGGCCGGCTGCCGGTCGAACCGTGCAGGTAGAGCATGTCGCCGACCCGCACGTGCAGCGTGGGCAGGACCCGCGGCTCGCCGTCGACGACGAAACCCGCGGCGCAGTGGAAGGCCTCGTCGAGAATGCTGTGCACGACCTCCCGGTCGTACGCCATCCGCTCGCGTTCGCGTGTCGCCGTGGTGCGTCCTGTCGGCGCGTACACGTTGCCTCCCAAGCTTTGTTCTAGTACATTCTTGAAACTGTGGCAGTACATTATCAGATCGTCGGCGCCACGGCGGCGGAGATTTCAACCAGCATCGAGACGGGTGTACGCACCGGCGCGCTCGCACCCGGCACCCCGCTGCCACCGGTCCGCGGCCTGGCCGACGGGCTGGGCGTCAGCGCCGGCACGGTGGCCAAGGCCTACCAGACGCTGCGCTCGCGGGGCGTGATCGAGACCGCCGGCCGCAACGGCACCCGGGTGCGCCCGCGCCCACCGGTCACCGGCGGCCGTGCGGCGCTCGTCGTGCCGCCCCCGACCGGCGTCCTCGACCTGCTCTCCGGCGAGCCCGACCTGCGCCTGCTGCCGCCGCTCGGCCCGCACCTGCAGCGGCTCGCCGAGGCCGACCCGGTCGGCTACAACCACGACGGCATGCACCCCGACCTGGCCGAGTCGGCCGCCGCCCGGCTCGCCGCCGACGGGGTCGACGCCGCACACGTCACCGTCACCAGCGGCGCGCTCGGCGGGATCGACCGGCTGCTGGCCGCGCACCTGCGCCCCGGCGACAAGGTCGCGGTCGAAGACCCGGGCTGGGCACACGTGATCGACCTGGTCGCCGCGCAGGGCCTGGAGATCGTCGGCGTGCCGGTCGACGACGAGGGGCCCACCCCGTCCGGCACCGACCTCGCGCTCGCGGCCGGGGTCCAGGCGTTCATCGTCACCAGCCGGGCACACAACCCGACCGGCGCCGCGGTCAGCAAGCGCCGGGCCGCCGACCTGCGCCGGGTGCTCGCCGACCACCCCGATGTGCTGCTGATCGAAGACGACCACTCGGCCGAGTTGTCCACCGTGCCGCTGCACACGCTGGCCAAGGCGACCCGCAACTGGGCCTTCCTGCGCTCGGTGAGCAAGCCCTACGGCCCCGACCTGCGACTGGCCGTCATGGCCGGCGACGAGGCGACGATCGCGCGGGTGGCCGGGCGGATGCGGCTCGGCTCGGGCTGGGTCTCGACGCTGCTCCAGCGGATGGTCGCCGACCTCTGGTCGGACCCGGAGGTGGCCGACCGGGTGGCGCTCGCGCGCGACAGCTACGAGCACCGGCGAACCGCGTTGCGAAAAGCACTCGACGCGCGCGGCGTGCCGAGCCAGGGCCGCACGGGGATCAACATCTGGGTCCCGGTCCGCGACGAGACCTCGGTCGTCACCTCGCTGCGCGACGCCGGCTACGCGGTCGGGCCCGGGTCGCTCTACCGGATCGGCGCACCCGCCGGCATCCGGATCACCATCAGCCGCCTCGACGACGACCGGATCGAAGCGCTGGCCGCAGCGGTGGCCCAGGTGGTCCGCGGCACGCCGCCCCGGTCGTTCAGCGCCTGAGGGGGTGGCCGGAATGGCCCGGGACGGAAGGGGTAGAAATGCCAAATGGCGCCGACGGACACCCCACCCGGGGCGGAACGGTTCATCCCCGACGACTCGCACAGTCTCGATGACCTGAAGCGGGCCGCGCCGGGCTGCCACGGCTGCGAGCTCTACGAGAACGCCACCCAGGTGGTCTTCGGCCGCGGCGACGCGCACGCCCAGATCGTGATGGTCGGCGAGCAGCCCGGCGACATCGAGGATCAGCGCGGCCTGCCGTTCGTCGGCCCGGCCGGCCACCTGCTGCGCCGCGCGGTCGACGAGGCCGGGATCGACCCGGCCACGCTCTACATCACCAACGCGGTCAAGCACTTCCGCTTCGAGCTGCGCGGCACGCGGCGGATCCACCAGACCCCCGACCAGCAGCACATCGTCGCGTGCCGGCCGTGGCTGGTCTCGGAGTTCGCGCTGCTGCGGCCCCGGGTCGTCGTCGTGCTCGGGGCGACCGCGGCCAAGGCCCTGCTCGGCCCGGCCTTCCGGGTCACCCGGCAGCGCGGCCAGGTGCTGCCGTGGCCGGAGTCGGCACAGCATCCCGACGACTTCCGGGTCGCACCGATCGAGGGAGGCGTCGAGGTGCCACCGGGCAAGCTGGTCGCGACCATCCACCCGTCGGCGGTGCTGCGCGCCGACGACCGGGACACCGCCTTCAACGGCCTGGTCGACGACCTCAAGGTGGTCGCGGCGGCCGCTAGGAAGGGTTAGCCACCCAGTCGATCAAAGGCCGCCGGCCGCTCGCCACATAGTCGGTGACCAGGCGCCGCGCGGTGGCGGTGCTGACCCGGACCAGCTCGGCCGGGATCTCGACCGGGGCGTCGTCGACCGTCCACTGCACCGTGAGCGGCTGGTCGGCCGGCAGCTCGACCGCATAGCGGCCGTCGGGCAGCCAGGTCACCGACGCCCGGCCGACCTCCATGTCGATGTCGACCCGCAACTCGTCGTCGCCGCCGACCGGACCGAACCAGAGCGACTGACCGAACCCGCCGTAGGGTGCCGCGCGCTGGATCGAGTAGTCGAACAGCTCGCCGGCCTTCGCCGCACCCGTGACGGTCTGCTCGCTCGCGTTGATGTCGGTCATCACGTACGTCACCGGATGAGGCTACCCGTGCCGTCGATGACCCTCCGGAAGAAGGTCTGGCCACCGTCGACACTGCCCCAGACCGTCATCCTGGAGCCCTCCGGCAGCATTCCCGGCAGCAGCGTGTCGCAGCTGGTCGGGCTGTTGGAGTCGAAGGTGCGCGACCCGCAGGTGGTGTTGTCGACCACCACCTCGGTGTCGCGACCGTCGGTGCGCATCTGCTGAGCGGGACGCGCCTCGGCGTGGTCGAACGACTCCGGTGCCACGGGCAGCGGCCGACCGCTCTGACTGTTGATCCGGGTGTGGTCGAGATCCTGGCTCAGGCTCGGGTCCCGTCCAGACGAGATGGGCGTGGAGCCGGTATCACCGGTGCTGCGGTAGCTGCCCGTGGTGGGACGCCGGTCGCCCGCGACCCGCGGCTGGAAGCCCCTCGACGCGTCCTGCACCGACTGTGGCGCGTCCGCCCGGTGCACCCGGTCCCAGCCGGGCGTCACCGAGTTGAAGTGGTCCGGATCCGGTGGGTTTCCGGAGGTGCCGCGCGGCGGTCCGCCACCACCACCCGGTGGGCCGCTGCCGCCGGGACCGCGCCGCGGACCGCCCGGCCCGCTGCCCGGCGGGCCACCGCGCGGCCGGCCGCCGGGTGGCGCGCCACCGCCACCGCCGCCGGCCCGCGCCGTCGGCGAGCGGAAACCGGGAATCGCCCGGCCGAGCTTGGTCTCTACGGCCGGCGGCAGCTTGACCTTGCGCCCACCCGACCGCCGCGGCTTGCCGGCCACGTCAGCTCAGCACCGCGTTGATCGCCTGGTCCTGAAGCAGGCCGACGACCGTCTGCGTGATCGTCTTGAACAGCGGTATCTCCAGCAACGACGCACCGAAGGTCACCACCGCCGTGGCGATCGCCTGCGCGATCTGGATCGCCAGCAGGATCAACTGGATGATCACCTGGATCTTGAGCATCAGCACGATCGCCGCGCAGACGATCAGGCCCGCGCCCAGCACGACGGCGCCGGTGCTGGCTCCGGACAGCGTCGCGGGCGCGTTCTCCTCGCCCGACCACCAGCCCTGGAACGCCTCCACCGCCGGCCCGGCGCTCAGGCTGGTCACCTGTTGGGCGCCCGCGCCGACCGTGGCCGAGGCCTGCTCCGCATCGGCGGCGAAGGCCAGCCACGCCTGCCCCATGCCGAAGAGTTTCTCTTCGTCGGAGGTCGGCCAGTCATAACCGATCATTCCGAGTACGGAGACCAGCTCACCCGGCAGCGCCAGACCCATGGCTAGGCGATCCGGCCGTGCATGCCCTGGAACCGGTCGAGTGCGTCGCGATCGGCCTCGTCGTAGCTGTCGGCCATCAGCATCAGGTCGTCGGTGGCGTCGAGCAGGTCGTCGGCGCAATCCTGGAGACACTCGAAAGCCCATTGCGAGACCGCGTCGTACGCCGTGCCGACCAGCATCCCGATCGTGTCGTCGCCGAACCCGCCCTGGAATCCGGAAAGCTCCGCGATGAGCCCCTCAACCCGGCTCGCGAACGCATCCGCCGCGCCACCGATTGCCGAGCCGCCCGCGCGCACCGCGTCGGGAACCACGGCGAACCCGGTCACGGCCGCTTCCCCAGCCGATCCATCGCGTCGTCGAGCGCGCCGGTGAACCGGGCCAGCTGCCGCAGGCTGTCGTCCTGCATCTGCCGCACCTGACCGGCCAGCGCGCCGAAGTCGACGCTCAGCGACCCGCTGCCGGAGGCCTCGGCCAGAGCGGCGTTGACCGCCTCGGTGATCGCCTCCGCGAGGTCGCCGAGCGGCACCCGCCCGGCCCGCGGGTCGATCTCCACCCACTCGATCCGGCCGGGGCCGCTGGCCCGCACCGTCACCAGGCCGTCGAGCGCGCTGCCCTGACCACCGGTCTCGGTCTCTGTCTCGGCCGCAGGGTCGGGCGCGCCGCCACCGGCCGCCAGGGAGTCGAGCATCCGCCGCGCCTGGGCCAGGGTCGCCTCGAGGTCACCGGTGCCATCCGCCATCGCCAAGTCGCCACTCCCCCGCGTTCCGCACCAACCGGCAACCAGAAGATAGCACTACGTCGATAGCAAGTTGATCAGCCGGAGCGGGGAGGCGACTCAGCCGCCCGAGGCGGCGATGCGCACCGGCGCGGGTTCGTAGACGTGCGGCGCCAGCCGGGCACAACACCGCAGGTTGCGGTAGCGGCCCTGGTAGTCGAGCCCGTAGCCGACCACGACACCGGCCGGCACGTCGAAGCCCACATAGCGGATGGGCACCGGCAGCGCCTGGGCGCCGGGCTTGCGGAACAGGCCGCAGAACTCCAGCGAGGCCGGGCCGCGGGCGCGCAGGTTGGTCATCAGCCAGGCCGCCGTCAGGCCGGTGTCGATCACCCCGTCGACGACCAGCACGTCGCGGCCGGCCACGTCGACGTCGATGTCCTTGCGGAGCCGGACCGCGCCGGAGCCGCCCTGGCCGGCACCGTAGGACGTGATGCCCATCCAGGTGATCTCCACGTGCCGGTGGAGGGCACGGGCCAGGTCAACCGTCACAGTGGCCGCTCCGTTGAGCACACCCACCAGGAGTAGGTCACGCCCCGCGTAGTCGCGTTCGATCTCAGCCGCCAACGCGGCCACCCGGGCGGCGATCTCGTCTTCGGTCGCGAGGACCTCGGCCACGTCGTCAACCACGTGCGCGTGCTCCACGCGGCTCAAGCTACTCCATTTCGGGGTGCGGCCTCCACCACACGAACGTGGGGGGCCGCCACCTGGCACCATCTATCCGTGCCGCTGACCGCATCCCGCGCCCTCGTAAGGCAGACCGAGCGCTGGTTCGTGCGGCGTGGCGTGCCCCAGATGATCGCCAGATACGAGTTCCGCCGGCACGTGCTCCCGCGCATGGTGCCCTACCTGGCCCTGGTGGCCTTCGTCGATATCGCCTGGTTCGGCTCGCTCGCCGCCGGTGCCGGCGGCCGGTCCCACGAGCTGATCGGCCTCGCGGCAGTCGTCGCCGGGATCGCGGCCTGGCCGCTGCTCACCGCCTGGAGCCGCCGGATACCCCGGCTCTCGCTGGTCACCGCCTGGACGCTGCTGGCCGGGTACGCCGTCCTGCTGGCCGCCGTGCCGCTGACCGCGCTCAAGGCCGGCTGGTCGGTCGCCGGGTTCAGCTACTACCTGCTGGTGGCCGTGTCGGCCACCGCAGGCGGCTACCTGGTGGTCACCTACGGCCTGCTGCCCCTGCTCCGCAGCGCCGTCCGGCACGCGATCGACGACATGCGCAACAGCCTGCGGCTCCAGGGGCGGGCGTTGCCGATGCTGCTGTTCGTCACGTTGTTCTTCTTCTTCACCGGTGAGCTGTGGCAGGCGATGCAGCGGCTGGGCTGGGACCGGGTCGGCTGGGTGCTGCTGCTCTTCGCGGCGGTGACCATCCTGGCCAGCGCCGGCCGGCTGCGCGACGAGATCGGCCGGGTTGAGCAGGACCTGCGCCCGGAACGGCTCAGCCACGCCTGCAAGCGCACCCCGCTGTCCACGGTGGACATGGCCGACGTCGCGCCGGACGGTCCGCTCGCCCCGGTGCGGCTGACCAACGGCCAGGTCACCAACCTGCTGGTCATCCTGGCCACCCGCCAACTCGTGCAGGCGGCCGTCGTCGGTCTGGGCCTGTGCGGCTTCTTCGTGCTGCTCGGTGTGCTGGTGGTGACCCGGGACACCGCGGAGCAGTGGATCGGCGCCGACCCGGTGATGCTCGGCCCGGTGCCGCTGGTGCTGCTCAAGAACGCGACGGTGATCGCCGGCTTCGGCAGCATGTATTTCGCGGTCAACTCGATGATCGACGGCGAGCAGCGACACCAGTTCTTCGCACCGATCCTCGACGAGGTCGAGCGGATCCTGGCGGTGCACGCGGTCTACCTGACGGTCCGCGACGTCGTCCTGCCCAACGCACCCGCCGCCCGCGGCCGCCCGGTTGGGTCTGAGCTCCCGACCCAACCGGCGGCTCCGGATCAGCCGAGCTGAGGTGCGATCTCCGCGGCGATCAGCTCGATCAGCTCGATGTCGCGCAGGTCGCGCAACTGGAGGAAGAGCCGGGTGGCGCCGGCTTCCACGTAGGCGCCGAGGTCGTTGACGATCTTGTTTGGGGTTCCGATCGACGCACCGTCACCGGAGTCGGTGTCGAGCACGTCGCTGCCCCACCGGGCCCGCACCTCCGCGTCGGTCCGTCCACTCACGATGGTCACGGCGGCGGACTTGACCGGCAGGTCGGTGCGCCCGGCCAGTTCGCAGGCGTCGTCGACGACCCGGTAGATGCGGGCCGCCTCGGCGGCGGAGCGGAACGGCACGTTGAACTCGTCGGCGAAGCGCGCGGCCAGCGCCGGCGTGCGCTTCGGCCCGGAGCCGCCCATGATGATCGGCGGCCGCGGCGACTGCACCGGCTTGGGCAGCCCGGGCGAGTCGAGCACCTCGTAGAACTTCCCGGAGTAGCTATAGCGCTCCCCGGCCGGCACCGCCCACAGCCCCGTGATGATCTCGAGCTGCTCGGTCAACCGGTCGAACCGCTCGCGGACCGGCGGGAACGGGATCGCATAGGCCTGGTGCTCCGCCTCATACCAGCCGGCGCCGAAGCCGAGCTCGATGCGGCCGCCGCTCATCTCGTCGACCTGCGCCACGCTGATCGCCAGCGGACCCGGGTAACGGAAGGTGGCCGAGGTGACCAGCGTGCCGAGCCGGACGGTCGAGGTCTCGTGGGCCAGGCCGGCCAGCGTGACCCACGAGTCGGTCGGGCCGGGCAGCCCGTCACCACCCATCGTGAGGTAGTGGTCGGAGCGGAAATAGCCCTCGAAGCCGGCCGCTTCCGTGGTGCGCGCGGCCTTGACCTGGTCGGCGTAGCTGGCACCGAGCTGGGGTTCGGTGAAGATGCACAAACGCATGTGTGCCAACCTAACCCGATGCACCCTCCGGCCGGCTGGCAGATCCGCCAGTCCTTCGGCGGCGACGACCGCGAGGCACTCGACGCCTTCCACCAGAGCGTCTGGGGCGGTCCGATCGTCGTCGCCCATGACGAGGCGATCGACCTGCGCACGCTGCCGGCCCTGGTCGCGCTGGGCCCTGACGGCAAGCTCGCCGGCGCGCTCACGTGGCGGGTCGGCGGCGACGCGTTCGAGGTGGTCAGCCTCGCGGCCGCCGTGAGCGACAACGGGGTCGGCAGCGCGCTGCTGGCCGCCGTGGTGACAGAGGCGAAAGCGGCTGGGGTACGCCGGATCTGGCTGGTCACCACCAACGACAACCTGCGCGCGCTGCGTTTCTACCAGCGGCGCGGGCTGCGGATCGTGTCCGTCGACCCGGGTGCCGTCGACCGGGCGAGGCGGATGAAGCCGAGCATCCCGGCGGTCGGCGACAACGGCATACCCATCCATGACGAGCTGCGGCTCGAGCTGGCGATCGAGAGTCACTGACCATGTGGATCAGCTTCACCACCGACTACGGCCGCCGCGACGGTTTCGTCGCCGCCTGCCACGGTGCGATCGCGAAGATCGAGCCGACGGCCCGGGTCATCGACGTCACCCACGAGATCGTGCCGGGCGACGTGGCCCGGGGCGCCGTCGTGCTGGCGCAGACCGTCGGGGACCTGCCGACCGGCGTACACCTGGCGGTGGTGGATCCCGGTGTGGGCACTGCCCGCCGGTCGATCGCGGTGCGTGCGCCCGGCGGCCTGCTGGTCGGTCCCGACAACGGGCTGCTGATCTGGGCGGCCGAGGCGCTCGGCGGGGTGACCGACGCGGTCGAGCTGACCAACGCGGCGTGGTTCGCACCGGTGGTCACCCGCACCTTCCACGGTCGCGACATCTTCGCGCCGGTCGCCGCCCGGCTGGTCGGTGGCGCGCCACTGCACGAGGCCGGCCCGGCCATCGACCCGGCCGACCTCGCCCGCCTGCCGGAGCCCGAGCTCGAGACCGGCGACGGCTGGCTGGCGGCGGAGGTGCTCAACGTCGATCGGTTCGGCAACGTCCAGCTCGCCGCGACGGCACTGCCGGCACCGGTTGGCCAAAAAGTGCGGATCGGCGACCAGCACGCGGTGATCGGTGAGACGTTCGCCGACGTCGCGCCGGGCGGGCTGGTGGTGCTCATCGACTCGGCCGGCCGGTTGGCGATCGCGGCCAACGGCGCGCCCGCCGACGACGCCCTCGACGTGGTGCCCGGCGACGTGGTGCGGATCACGCTCAGCGACTGAGGCACCATTGAGCGGTGCCCGAAGGCGACACGGTCTGGAACACCGCCCGCGCGCTCCAGCGCGCCCTGGCCGGCAACGAGCTGACCGCTTCCGACTTCCGGGTGCCGCGGCTGGCGACCACGCGGCTGACCGGCTGGCGGGTGCTCGAGTCGGCGTCCCGGGGCAAGCACCTGCTGCTGCGGCTGCGCGACCCGGCCGGCGCCGACCGCACGCTGCACTCGCACCTGCGGATGGACGGTTCGTGGAAGGCCTACGCGCCCGGCGAGCGCTGGGCGGCCAAGCCCGCGCACCTGATCCGGGTGGTGCTGCGCACCTCGGACGCGGTCGCGGTCGGCTATCACCTGCACGACCTGACGCTGGTGCCGACGGCCCGGGAGAACGAGCTGGTCGGTCATCTCGGCCCCGACCTGCTCGGCCCCGACTGGGACCCGGCCGAAGCGGTCCGCCGACTGGCCGCGCACCCCGACACCTCGATCGCCGAGGCGCTGCTCGACCAGCGCAACCTGGCCGGGATCGGCAACCTCTACAAGTCGGAGGCGCTGTTTCTGCGCGGCGTCTCGCCGTTCACGCCGGTGAAGGCCGTGCCCGACCTGACCGCCCTGGTCACGCTCGCGCAGCGGGTGATGGCCAACAACCGGGGCCGCTGGCTGCAGACCACGACCGGCTCGCTGCGCAAGAGCGAGGCCAACTATGTGTATGGCCGGCGCGCCCAGCCCTGCCGGCGCTGCGCGGGCCCGATCCAGAAGGCGGAGCAGGGCGAACGGGTCACCTACTGGTGCCCGCGCTGCCAGCCTCAGCCGTGAGGCCGCTCAGACGGCGGGCGTCGTGGTGGTGCGCAGCTCGGCCAGGCCCGACGCGACGCCGCGGAGCAGGTCGCTGGCCTCGGTGAGGCGGGACACCGACGGGTGGGTGCCGCCGATCCGGCCGTCTTCGGCGACGTAGGCGGCCGCGGCGGCGACCAGCCGCTCGTAGGCGACGACGCCCTCGTCGAGCTGGCGGCTCAGGTCGCGGTGGGCCTCGGTCAGGCCCGGCTCGGTCTCGGGCGGTGCGAAGCGCATCGCCTTCTCCACGCCGGCGACCCGGTGGGCCAGGTCACGCAGGGAGTCTTCGGCGACCTGAGCCTCGAGGAGGGCCGAGCCGCCCATGCCGGTCAGCCGTGGTGAAAGGCCGGTGAGGGTGGCCGACGCCCGGTCGAGGCGGTCCCAGCCGGCCGCGGCGGCGCTGCCCCGCAGGGCGAACCGGCCGCGGTGGCGGCGCACCTCGGCGAGCGCGGACCGGCCGCCGGGTGCCGACTCGACGGCGGCGATCAGCCGGGCCCGGGTGCGCTCGGCGGCGATCGCGGGATCTTGTGGCGGCGGGGCCGGGACGGCGGCGAAGCGGCGCAGGTCGGCCCAGCGCCAGCCGGCCAGCACCAGCGAGCCGCCCGCGGCGGCGGCCCAGGCGGCGTCGGGCAGGCCCAGGCCGGCGTAGGGGGTCAGAACGGCGGCGGCACCGGCGAACCCGGCGCCGACCACACTCCACCGACGCGCGGAGCGGCGCAGCCGGCGCAATCGCCGGAAATATCGGGCCCGCTCGTCGGCCATTCGGTCTCCCCCAGATCAGCCGGCGGCGCTCGATCCGCCGGGGTTCTTGTCCTTGGACATGCTGGCGCGCAGTTCGTCGAGTCGCGCTATCCCGGCGACGTCGGCCTGCGGCTGCTCGTTGGCGGCCTTGTCACCGTTGCCCTCGGCGGCGGCTTCGGAACCGGGCCCGACCGCGGGACGCTCGGCGGCGCTGCCCAGCTTCTCGCCGGCCATGCTGGCCCGGATCTGCTCGAGCCGGTCGGCGCCGGCCATGTCGAGCGTCGAGCGCTGCACCTCGATCATCCGGCCCTCGACCGAGTTGGAGGCGAGTTCGGCGCGACCCATCGCGTTGGCGTAGCGGCGCTCGATGCGCTCGCGCACCTCGTCGAAGGACGGCGTGTTGCCGGGCGCCGCGGTCAGCGACGACATCGACTCCAGCGAGCGGGCCACCGTCTCCTGCATGCGGGCCTGCTCGAGCTGGCTGAGCAGCTTGGTGCGCTCGGCGAGCTTCTGCTGGAGGATCATCTGGTTGTTCTCGACCGCCTTGCGGGCCTGACCGGCGGCGTTGATCGCCTGGTCGTGCAGGCTCTTGAGGTCTTCCATGCCCTGCTCGGCCGAGACGAGCTGCGACGCGAGCTGCTGCGCGGTCTGCTCGTATTTGCCGGCCTCGGGCTCGTTGCCCTCCGCCCGCGACTTGTCGGCGAGCACCAGCGACTGGCGGGCCATCGAGCCGAGCTTCTCGACCTCGGACATCTGCCGGGAGAGCTTCATCTCGAGCTGCCGCTGGTTGCCGATCACCGCGGCGGCCTGCTGCACGAGAGCCTGGTGCTGCCGCTGCGCGTCTTCGACCGCCTGCTGGATCTGCACCTTCGGGTCGGCGTATTCGTCGATCTTGGCGCCGAAGAGCGCCATCAGGTAACGCCACCCCTTGACGAACGGGTTCGCCATGTCCGCGGTATCCCCTCGTGTCTGTGCCTAAGGCCGTTCGCTCCATCGTCTCAGGCGCGCGCCAGCCGGTCACTGCCTTGGCAGCTATTGATCACAGTACGCGCCGCAGGGAAGCGGCGGCTATGGGGCTTTTAGGCCGCGAAGACGACGTCGCGGTCGCGGGGACCGGCCGACGTGTTGCGGGTGGCCTTCAGGGTGGCCTTGAGCGGCGAGGTCTGGTGGACCGAGACCGACACCTTGCCGTCGCTGGCGATCTGCCGGACCGGCGCCTTCGCGCGGGCGGCACGGGCCAGCGCGGCGGCCGGCTCGGGCGTCGGTGCCTTGGCCGGGTCGAGCACCGGCGTGGGCGGCTCGACACGGGCGGGCTCGAACTCGGGCGGCGTCTCTTCGTCGCCGACGCCGGCCAGCACACCGTCCATCTGCTCGGCGAGCGCCAGCGTGTCACTGGCGGCGCGGAGGAGCTGGGAGAGCTGGGTGTCGAGGGCGTCACAGATCGACGAGAGGAGCTCGCTGGAGGCTTCTTTCTGCCCCCGCTCGATCTCCGAGAGGTAGCCCAGGCTGACGTTGGCAGCGGTGGAAACCTCGCGCAGGGTGCGATGTTGCCCCTGCCGGCGTGCGCGCAATGCGTCGCCGATCACCCGACGTAGCAGGACCATTGCGCACCTCCCCCTGCGTCGCCTGCGACCTACGCCGAAGGCTTCCCGCAACCGTACCCGCTCTCCGCTTCCCCGACATCCTGCCCCGCCGGGTGAACGGAGCACCCCCGAGCGGCAGTTGTCCGTTTTGTCCGCGACTCGCCGTGACACGGGGCAGTCAGGAGGCAGAAGTGTTCGCCGTGGGCGAACGCAGCAGTGTGACCAGCGAGTCCAGGGCGTGGGACACGGCACTGGCCCGCACCGCCGACCGGTCACCGCCGAGCCGCAACTCGTCGACCCGCCGCTGCTGCGGGCCGACCACGGCCACGTACACCAGGCCCACCGGTTTGCCGTCTTGTGGGTCCGGCCCGGCGACCCCGGTGGTCGACACGCCCCAGTCGGCCCGGCAGGCCCGGCGGGCGCCCTCGGCGAGCGCGACCGCCACATCCGGATCGACCGCACCTCGGGTGGCCAGCAGCCGCTCGTCGACCCCGGCCAGGCTGGCCTTGAGGTCGGTCGCGTAGACCACCAGCCCGCCGCGGAACACGGCGCTCACCCCGGGGACCTCGACGAGGGTGGCCGCCAGCAGCCCACCGGTCAGCGATTCGGCTACCGCGACCGTCTCGCCCCGCTCGATCAGCAGCCGGACGGCGGGATTCGGATCAGCCACGGGCGCCGCGGCGCAGCCGGATCGCCTGGAAGACGTAGTCGAGGCCGGTCACGACCGTCACCACCACGGCCGCGCCCATGATCCATGGGCCGACCGGCTGGACCGCGTCGGGCACCGGCCAGAGATACCAGGCGATGGCCAGGATCTGGAGGGCGGTCTTCAGCTTGCCGCCCCGGCTCGCGGCGATCACGCCGTAGCGGATCACCCAGAAGCGCAGCAGCGTGACGCCCCACTCGCGGGCCAGGATCAGCACGGTCACCCACCAGGGCAACGCGTCGAACCAGGACAGCAGCACCAGGGCCGAGCCGGTCAGCGCCTTGTCGGCGATCGGGTCGGCCACCTTGCCGAGCGAGGTCACCAGCCCGTAGCGGCGGGCGATCCAGCCGTCGACCAGGTCGGTGGCGGAGGCGACCGCGAAGGTCAGCGTGGCCGCGATCCGCCAGCCGGCGTGCTCGAGCTGGGAGGTGACCACGAGGGCCACGAACACCGGCACCAGCAGCAGGCGCAGGGCGGTCAGGGCATTGGCGGCATTGACGACGGGAACGACGGTGGGGGCTGGGTCCACCTCGGTCACCGGCGAGCCGCCGAGACCATTTCCAGGGGTACGGCCACCAGGTCTACCCCCTCGGACGAAAGGACCTTGGCCCGGACGAGGTCGCCCGGACGCAGTGCGGCGAGATCCACTGAGCCGTCGCCGACCAGCGTCGTCGACCCGTCGACCTCGGGCGCCTGGTGCTCGCCGCGGCCCTCGACCACCCCGTCGTCGACGGTGTCGACCAGCACGTCGACCGTGCCGCCGACCCGGTCTTCGGCGCGCTGCGAGCACAGCTCGTCGGCCAGCGCGGCCAGCTTGTCGTAGCGCCGCTTGATCGTCGAGCTCTTGACCTTGTCGGCGAAGCCGGCGGCCTCGGTGCCGTCTTCGTCGCTGTAGTCGAACACGCCGATCGCGTCGAGCCGGGCCTCGGTCAGGAACCGGACCAACTCGTCGACGTCGCCGCGGGTCTCGCCGGGGAAGCCGACGATGAAGTTGGACC
This sequence comes from Asanoa ferruginea, assembly GCF_003387075.1. Classification (NCBI taxonomy): domain Bacteria; kingdom Bacillati; phylum Actinomycetota; class Actinomycetes; order Micromonosporales; family Micromonosporaceae; genus Asanoa; species Asanoa ferruginea. The sequence goes on along the minus strand of NZ_QUMQ01000001.1, from coordinate 4,172,872 downwards.
GGGCGCCCAGCTCCGGCGCCAGCGACCGGGCCGAGGCCAGCAGCTCCAGGAACCGCTCGGTCGAGCCGAACCGTCGCATGCGGCGCAGCACCGGCTCGCTGGCGTGCTGGAACGACAGGTCGAAGTAGGGCGCCACGCCCGGCGTCGTCGCGATCGCCTCGACCAGGCCGGGCCGGGTCTCCGCCGGCTGGAGGTAGCTCACCCGCACGCGGACGATCCCGTCGACGGTCGCGAGCTGCGGCAGCAGCTTCTCCAGCGCCCGCGGGTCGCCCAGGTCCTTGCCGTAGGACGTCGAGTTTTCGCTGACCAGGACCAGCTCGCGGACCCCGGTGCCGGCCAGCCACTCGGCCTCGGCCAGCAGCTCATCGGGGGTACGCGAGACGAACGCGCCGCGGAACGCGGGGATCGCGCAGAACGTGCACCGCCGGTCGCACCCGCTGGCCAGCTTGAGCGACGCGACCGGGCCGCTGTCGAGCCGGCGGCGCAGCACGGTGCGCAGGTGGGCCGGGGTGTGCTCGTCGACGACGTTGCCGTGGCCGGGCTGCACCACGGTGGCGGCGCGGCGGGCCACCGGGGTCAGCGGCAGCAGCTCGCGCCGGTCGCGCGGGACGTGCGCGTCGATCGTCTCGCCGGCCAGCACCGCGTCGAGGCGGGCCGCGATGTCGGGGTAGTCGTCGAAGCTCAGCACCGCCTGGGCCTCGGGCAGGCTGTCGGCCAGCTCGCGGCCGTAGCGCTCGGCCATGCAGCCGGCGGCGACCACCTTCGCGCCGGTGTCGGCGGCGGCCATCAGCGTCTGGATCGAGTCGTGCTTCGCCTTCTCGACGAAACCACAGGTGTTGACCAGGACCACGTCGGCACCTTCGCCGTCGGTGGTCACCTCCCAGCCGCCACCGTGCAGCCGGGCGGCCAGCTCCTCGGAGTCGACCTCGTTGCGGGCACAGCCCAGGGTCAGCAGGGCGACCCGGCGGCGGGCAGCATCAGTCGAGGAGGAAGCGGACACCTCACGAGGGTACCGGTCGCGCCGCCGGGTGCTTACGAGGACGCCGACGTCAGCAGGGCGGCGACCCGGTCGAGGAGGAACACCTCGGTGCCGGCGAGGCCCACCGAGAGGAACACGCTGATCTCGTCGGCCGTGCCGCGACCGGGCAGCGCGCCGGCCGCGATCGCGCCCAGGTCGCGCGGCGCCGTGCCGGCCAGCAGCAGCGGCGGCTCGTAGGCGCCGGCCTGCGCGGGCGAGTCGGTGGCCAGCACGCCGGCCCGGGCCAACAGGTCGAGGCCGTATTCGGCGCGCCCGCGCTGCTTGAAGCCGACCAGGTTGACGTGGGTGCCGGGGGCCAGGTCGGCCGCCGACAGCACCGGACGCTCGCTGGTCGTCGCCACGATCACCAGGTCGCGGTCGCGGACCGCCTCGGCCGCGCTGGCGGCCGCTGTCGCCGGCACGCCCAACTCGGCCCGCACCCGGGCCGCGAACGCCGTCCGCCGGGCCGCCGAGCGGCTGAACACGCTGACCGCGGTCAGCGGGCGCACCGCCGCGGCCGCCCAGATCTGGGTCCAGGCCTGGCGGCCGGAGCCGAGCACGCCGACCGTGCCGGCGTCGGGCCGGGCGAGCAGGTCGACGGCGGCACCGCCGAGCGCGCCGGTGCGCCGGGAGCCGATCTCCTCACCCACCGCGATCGCCCGGATCCGACCGTCCCGGGCGTCGTGCAGCACCACGAGCTGCTCGCCGTCGGCGTGGCCGAAGGTGTCGTAGGAGCGGAAGCCGTACCACTCGTCGGCGAGGTGCCCGGCGGTCATCACCAGCCGGCCGCCCTCCAGCACGGCGCTGGCCCGCGGCGGGGCGATCAGGCGGCCGGCGTGCGCCGCGACCAGCGCGTCGCGCATCGCGGCGACGGCGGTGGAGGCGTCGAGCCGGGCGGCCACGTCGGGGTCAATCAACAGCAGCGGCACGCACCCATCCTTGATGTTGAACCTGGGTTGAGGTCAAGTAAGGTCGTGCGTGGCGGCGCCGCTTTCGGCGCCTACCCCGGACGAGTGGCGCTCCGTACCCGGCCGAGCAAAGACGGCGCGCACCACATCATGAATCCTGTCGACATTGTCGAGATCGTCGGTTCGTTGCTCATCCTGGCCGCCTTCGGGGCATCCCAGTTGGGCAAGCTCGACGCCCACTCGGTGCCCTACCTGGTGCTCAACATCGCCGGCTCCGCCGTGTTGGCGGTGATCGCGGCGGCCCAACAGTCGTGGGGCTTCCTGCTGCTGGAGGGCACCTGGGCGGTGGTCTCCGCGGCATCGCTGGTGGCCCGGGTCATTCGACGCGCAGACCCGCCAGCGCCTCCTCCAACTCATCGGGCTTGACCAGCACGTCGCGCGCCTTCGACCCCTCGGAAGGGCCGACGATGCCGCGCGTCTCCATCAGGTCCATCAGCCGGCCGGCCTTGGCGAAACCGACGCGCAGCTTGCGCTGGAGCATCGAGGTCGAGCCGAACTGGGAGGTGACGACCAGCTCGATCGCCTGGATCAGCACGTCGAGGTCGTCGCCGATGTCTTCGTCGATCTTCTTCTTCGGGTCTTCGACCTTGGTCAGCACGTCGGGCCGGAACTCCGGCTCGCGCTGCTTCTTGCAGAAGTTGACGACGTCGGTGATCTCGTTCTCGTTGACCCAGGCGCCCTGGATGCGGACCGGCTTGGAGGCGCCCATCGGCAGGAACAGGCCGTCGCCGCGGCCGATCAGCTTCTCCGCACCCGGCTGGTCGAGGATGACCCGCGAGTCGGCCAGCGACGAGGTCGCGAACGCCAGCCGGGACGGCACGTTGGCCTTGATCAGGCCGGTGACCACGTCGACCGACGGGCGCTGGGTGGCCAGCACCAGGTGGATGCCGGCGGCCCGGGCGAGCTGGGTGATCCGGACGACCGAGTCTTCGACGTCGCGCGGCGCGACCATCATCAGGTCGGCCAACTCGTCGACGACCACCAGCAGATAGGGGTAAGGCCGGATCTCCCGCTCGCTGCCCGGCGGCGGCTTGATCTGCCCGGCGCGCACCTTGCGGTTGTAGTCGTCGATGTGCCGGACGCCGGCCGCGGCCAGGTCGTCGTAGCGCATGTCCATCTCGCGCACGACCCAGTCGAGCGAGTCGGCCGCCTTCTTCGGGTTGGTGATGATCGGCGTGACCAGGTGCGGGATGCCCTCGTACGCCGTCATCTCGACGCGCTTGGGGTCGATCAACACGAGCCGCACCTCGTCGGGGGTGGCCCGGCTCAGCACCGACACCAGCAGCGAGTTGAGGCACGACGACTTGCCCGCGCCGGTCGCGCCGGCGATCAGGATGTGCGGCATCTTGGCGAGGTTGGCGACCACGTAGCCGCCCTCGATGTCTTTGCCCAGCGCGACCACCATCGGGTGGGGGTCGGAGGTCGCCGCGTGTGAGCGCAGCACGTCGCCGAGCGCGACGTCTTCCCGGTCGGAGTTGGGGATCTCCACACCGACCGCGCTCTTGCCCGGGATCGGGCTCAGGATCCGCACGTCGGGCGACTTCACCGCGTAGGCGATGTTGCGGGAGAGCTGGGTGATCCGCTCGACCTTGGTGCCACGGCCGAGCTCGACCTCGTAGCGGGTGACCGTCGGCCCCCGGGTGTAGCCGGTCACCGCCGCGTCGACGTCGAACTGCTCGAAGACCCCGGTCAGCGCCGCGATCACCTCGTCGTTGGCCTTGCTGCGGGTCTTCGGCGCGGAGCCGCTGCGCAGCAGGTTGGGCGGCGGCAGCAGGTAGGCGCCCTCGATCGCGTTGATCGCGAGTTGCTCGGCGCGGGTCGGCATCGGCGAGTGCGGCGGCGGCTGTTGCTTGCGCAGCGCGGGCACCTTCGGCGGGGTGCGCGGCAGCGCGACGGTGTCGTGCACCACCTCGTCGTCGGCCTCGGCCGGGTCGTCGTCGCCGAGGCCGAGCACCTTGGTGCTCTGCCGGCGCCGGGCCGGCCGGCGGCGCGGTGCCGGCGGCTCCTCGTCTTCTTCTTCCTCGTCTTCGTCCTGCTGGGCGGGCGTCGGGCGGCCGAGCAGCACCGCGACCAGCAGGCCGAGCCGCTCGGGGACCTTGTTGATCGGGGTCGCGGTCACCACCAGCACGCCGAAGAGCAGCAGCAACACCAGCAGCGGAACGGCGACCCACTGGGTGAACGCCCGCTCCAGCGCGGTGCCGATGCCGGCGCCGATCAGGCCGCCGGCGTGGTCGCGCTGCGCGGTGTCGATCGGCGACTGGCCGATGTGCAGGATGCCGGCGACCGACAGCAGCAGCGAACCCCAGCCGACCAGGCCGCGGCCGCGGTGCTCGGGCTCGGGCAGCGGCCGCATCAGCCGGATCGCCCAGAACAGCAGCAGGACCGGAAGCGCGACCGCGATCGCGCCGATGAACAGCCGGACGCCGTCTTCGATCCGCTGGCCGACCGGGCCGGCGGCGGAGAACCAGACGGCGACGCTGGTCAGGATCGACAGGCCCAGCAGCAGCAGGCCGGCGCCGTCGCGGCGGTGCTCGGGGTCGAGGTCGCGGGCGGTGGCGGCCTGCCGGCCGAGGCCGCGGACCAGCCAACCGACGCTGTGCGCGACACCCATCCAGAGGGCGCCGCCGGCCCGGCCCACCAGCACGGCCATGCCGTTGGGCTGGCGCCGGCGGTAGGTCGAGCGCGCGCGGGTGGTGCTGGTGGTGGTGCGCCCGCGGGTGCTCGTGCCTGCCCGGCTCGGCGTCGCGGTGCGACGCCGGCTCGTCTGCGTCGTGCGGCCGGCCATGGTCTCACGGTAAGGGGACGCAGGTCACGCCGACGCGCGCCGCGCCGCGCGACAATCCTTCGGATTGGTGGACAGTGGCTGACTTCGACGTGCCGCGCCTATCATCGCGGGCGTGGAAGCGCCGGGCGGAACGCTGTTGCCCCTGACCAACGAGCTGATCGCGGGCGTTCTCGACGGGCACGGCTACGCGTTCGCCCAGGACCCCGACGGTGACCTCGTCGGCCGCTGGGACGACAACCTGATCTATTTCTTCCGGCTCGGCCGGGCCGGCGAGATCCTCCAGGTCCGCACGCTGGTCAGCCGGGTCTTCGAGATCGACGACGTGCTGCCCCTCTACGGGTTCTGCAACGCCTGGAACCAGGACAAGCTCTGGCCGAAGGCGTTCGTGCACGTCAACGACAACGGCACGGTCCGGGTGCTGGGCGAGGTGGTGGCCGACCTCGAGCACGGTGTCAGCTCCGACCAGCTCGACCAGTTGCTGACCTGTGGCATCACCAGCGGCTGCCAGCTCGCCGACGCGCTGGAAGACTTGAAGCTGTGAGCGACGCCCTCGCGGATGCCCGCGACCTGCCGCCCGGCCCCGAGAAGGTGGCCGAGCTCGACGCGGTGGTCGCCGCCGCCGACCGGGCCGGCGACGTGCGGCTCGGCTTCGAGGCCCGGCTCGACCTGATCGACGCCTGCCTCGACGCCGGTGAGCCCGCCCGGGTGCTCGGCCTGTTCGCCTGGTGCCGGGCGACGGCCGACCGCGAGCCGCTGCTGTTCACCGACACCGAGCTGGCGCTGCTGCGCTACTACCACCTCTGGGCGGTCGGCACGTTCCGCGTGTCCCCGGGCGTCGGCCGCGCCGAGGCCGAGGCGCTGCTCGACGACCTCGAGCGCCGGTTCCGCGAAGACCAGCGCCCGCTGTTCGCCGTGCACCGGCTGCGGGCCGAGATGGCCGATCACGTCGGCGACCTGACCGCGGCCCGGCAGTGGCTGGCCCGCTGCGACGCCGAGCTGCCACCGGCGGGCGACCCGGAATGGTTCGCCGATGGCGAGACGCTCGGCGACACCGGCTTCTGCCCGGCCTGCTACCCCGCCGACCGGGCCTTCCTGCACGCGGCGTGGGGCGAGTGGCAGGCCGCGGTCGACGTGGTCGAGCCGGTGCTGCGCGCCGGCGCCACCTGCCCCGAGCAGCCCGAACGCGCGCTGGCCGCGGCGATGATCCCCTACCTGCACCTGGGCCGGGTCGACGAGGCCGCCGCGGCGCACCTGCGGGCCTACCGGCGGCAGCGGCTCGACCGGGCATCGTTCCCGCTGCTCGCCGACCACCTGCGGTTCTGCGCCCTGGCCGGGCTGGCCGGGCGCGGTGTCGACCTGCTCACCACCCATCTCGGCGACCTCGACGAGCCGACCGACGAGCTGGCGGCGATGCGCTTCGCCGCCGCCGGCACGCTGGTCTGCCGCCGGGCCACCGCGGAAGGCCTGGGCGACCGGCGGGTGCACCGGCCCACCTGGGGCGACCGGCCGGCCGCCGACCTGTCGGTGCGCGACCTGGGCACCGTGCTCGCCACGATCGCGGCCACGCTGGCCGCCCGGTTCGACGCCCGCAACGGCACCGACCACCAGTCCCGGCTGGTCGGCCTCTGGCTGGCCGAGCTGCCGGTCGCGGCGATCCGGCTCGACGAGACCCCGCTCGGCCCGCTGACCCTCGAAGCGATCATGGAGGTGCTCGACGAGCGCGACGACCGCTACACGGTCGACGACGACGGCGTGGTCAGCGGCCGCTGGCCCGGCACCTACATCCAGTTCGAGCGGCTCGGCGAGCGACTGGAGATCCTCCAGGTGCGGGTGGTGGCCGAGCGCAGCCTGCCGGCGGCCCGGATCGCCGAGGCCTACGAGTTCTGCAACGCCTGGAACCACGACAAGCTGATGCCCAAGGCCTACGTGCACGACGCGGGCGAGGGTCACCTGTTGCTGGCCGGCGACGTGACCACCGACCTGGAGCACGGCGCGACCGCCACCCAGCTCGCCGCCCTGATCAACGCGGCGGTCGCCACCGGGACGGCGTTCGCGGCAGCGGTGGCCGACCTGCCCTAGCTCACTCGTTGGCCGACTCCGACGGCCTGCGCTCGCGCCCGGCGCCGGCGCAGGACGAAGAAGCCCACGTAGGAGACCAGCACGATCAGCGCCAGCACCGCCTGCGCGACGTGCACGAAGCGCTCGGGATAGAGCACGCCCTCGATGTAGGTGTCGACGAATCCCCTGGTCAACGGCGCCTCACCGGCGTGGCCGCGGGCCCAGTTCTGCCCGTAGGTGAGCGGGCAGTTGAGGCCGAAGCCGATCAGCGCGATGCCCCAGCCGATGGCGGGGAGGTGGAACCAGATGGCCTTCGGCCACTTCCAGGCCAGAAAACCGCCGAGCAGCACGTACGCCATGAAGGCGAAGTGCAGAGCCAGGAAGACGCTCGCGAGCTCTTTCCACCCCACGCCTGCGAGCGTATGACGGATCCTGCGGGCGTTGCTGGCGTACGCGAACCCCGCTCAACGCGGGTTGAAGTCGGACATTTTGTCTTGTCCTTGATAAATAAGGCTATAGCTCGACTCAGGCACCTCGACGAACGCGTCCGGCATGACACCCAACGGCTCCGATACCACCAACCGCGCCCCGTCCGGGATCTGTCGCAGCGCCTCCACCTCGGGGTGGAGTTGGCGCAGGTCGTTGACGTCGCGGGAGTAGAACAGCGTGCGCGACTGGTGCGCGCTCGAATAGCGGAAGACCCAGATCCGCTCCCCCTCGGTGGTGGCCACGGTCATCTGCACCGGGTCCTGGATGCCGTGGCTGGCGGCGGTCGCCTCGACGAAGCCGACCGTCCGCTCCACCGCGGTCACCGGGTCGTCCCGCAGGCCGTAGGTCAGCGCCAGGTAGAGCAGCGCCTCGGAGTCGGTGGTTCCCTGGATGTCCGGGTAGAGCGCCGGGTCGACGGCCAGCAGCAGGTCACGCCGCATCCGGGCGAAGTCGCGTACCGACCCGTTGTGCATCCACAGCCAGCGCTCGTGCTGGAACGGGTGGCAGTTGCTCTCCTGCACCGCCGTGCCCGACGAGGCACGCACGTGCGCGAAGAACAGCGGCGAGCGGATGTGCTCGGCCAGGTCGCGCAGGTTGCGGTCGCTCCACGCCGGCAGGATGCCGCGGAACCGGCCGGGCGTGGCCTTCTCGACCGGGTCGACCGGATACCAGCCGATGCCGAACCCGTCGCCGTTGGTCGTCTCGGCGCCCATCTCAGCGTGCTGGCTCTGGTCGATCAACGAGTGCTTCGGCTTGTAGAGCAGCGAGTCGAGCGGGATCGGCGATCCGGAGTACGCCAGCCAGCGGCACATAGGACGGCACCTCTCAGTGGTGGAACGACGACGTCTCGGCGGCCGACCGGCGCGGCCCGGGCTGCCGCTCCAACTCCGGTAGCGCCCGAGCGAGGTCGCCGAGCAGCAGGTCGGCCATGTCGTGCGAGAACCCGTTGCGCACGACGACGCGCAGCACGGCCAGGTCGGTGCGGTCCTTCGGGAACGTGTAGGCCGGCACCAGCCAGCCGGCCTCGCGCAAGGCCCGGGACACATCGAACACGTTGTACGCCGTGACGTGCGGCGCCGTGGTGAACGCGAACACCGGTAGCTGGTCGCCGCGACTGACCAGCTGGAACTGCCCGGTGCCCTCGATCTTCCCGGCCAGGTAGGTCGCGACGTCGCGGGACGCCTGCTGCACCGCCCGGAAGCCGTCCCGGCCGAGCCGCAGGAACATGTAGTACTGCCCGATCACCTCGGCACCCGGCCGGGAGAAGTTGAGCGCGAAGGTCGGCATGCTGCCGCCGAGGTAGTTGACCTCGAAGATCAGCTCCTCGGGCAGCAGCCGCCGCTCGCGCCAGAGCACCCAGCCCACGCCGGGGTAGACCAGGCCGTACTTGTGCCCGCTGGTGTTGATCGAGGCGACCCGGTCGAGCCGGAAGTCCCAGATCAGGTCGGGGTCGAGAAACGGCGCGATCATCCCGCCGGACGCGCCGTCGACGTGGATCGGGATGTCCCAGCCCTTGTCGCGGTGCAGGTCGTCGAGGGCGGCGGCGATCTCCGCGACCGGCTCGTAGGAACCGTCGAAGGTGGACCCCAGCACCGCGACCACGCCGATGGTGTTCTCGTCGCAGCGGGCGACGGCCTCGGCCGCGGTGAGGTGGAACCGGTCGCCCTCCATCGGCACCAGGCGCGGCTCGACCTCCCAGTAGTTGCAGAACTTCTCCCAGCACACCTGGACGTTGCCGCCCATCACCAGGTTGGGCCGCCCACCCATGGCGCCCTTGGCCCAGCGCCGCTTGAGCGCCATGCCGGCGAGCATGCAGGCCTCGCTGGACCCGGTGGTCGAGCAGCCGATGGTGGCCGCCGGGTCGGGCGCGTGCCAGAGGTCGGCCAGGATCGCCACGCAGCGCCGCTCGATCTCGGCGGTCAGCGGGTATTCGTCTTTGTCGATCATGTTCTTGTCGGCGCACTCGGCCATCAGCACGCCCGCCTGCGGTTCCATCCAGGTGGTCACGAAGGTGGCCAGGTTGAGCGAGGCGTTGCCGTCGAGCGTCAACTCGTCGTGGATGAGTTGGTAGGCGACCGCGGCCGGCACCGGGTCCGGGCCGAGCGCGTCCCTCGGCAACGTGATCTCCCGGCCGAGGTCCGGGTTGGCCGACGTCGCGACGATGTTGCCGGCCCGATGGGTCGGCCGGGCGTCGGGCGACTTGCCGTCGTGCAACGCCATCCCGGCCTCCTCGGTCGTCCGACCCGTCCGACCCGTTCAGGCTATTGCTCCGTACTCGTGCTCGATGTCGGATTTGCCGAGTCGGATCGCGGATAACTCGCTTGATCACGTTCACCGCCATCCGGTACGAACACGCCATGCTGCGAGGCGAGAAGGTGCTCCTGCGGGCCCGGCACGACGACGACGTGGCGATGCTGCACGCCGATCTGCACGACGACGTCGCGATGCGGTCCCGGTCCGACGGCCGGGCCTGGCGGCCGATCCCGGCGGGGTCGTCACCGTTCGCGCCGGCCCCACCCAGCGACGACGCGGCCGTCTTCACCGTCGTGCGGCTGGCCGACGACGCGGTCGCCGGCGAGGCCCTGCTCTGGGGCATCGACCTGCACAACCGGCAGGCCCACGTGGGCATCTCGCTGCGCCCCGCGATGCGCGGCAGCGGCCTGGGCACCGACACGGTCCGGGTGCTGTGCCGCTATGGCTTCGGGATCCGCGGCCTGCACCGGTTGCGGCTCGAGACGCTGGCCGACAACACCGCGATGGTCACCGCAGCCGAACGGGTCGGCTTCCGTCGCGAAGGGACACTGCGGAGCAACGCCTGGGTCGACGGCGAGTTCCTCGACGAGGCGATCTTCGGCCTACTCGCGGGCGAGTTTGTCCAACTCCCGGGGGATTAAGGTCAGCCGCACGCAGCGGTAGCTTCGGGCCTATGGCCTGGTTCCTCAACCCCGCGCTGACCCGCTTCCGCAGCGAGGTCGACCGCCGCTGGCCGCGGCGCGACAAGACCTCCGACGGCACCATCGGCGACCTCGCCCACCAGGCGACCAACTCCGACCACAACCCCGACCGGGACGGTTCGGTCGACGCCTGGGACATGGACGTCGACGGCGTCGACGTGCAGCAGGTCATCGCGGCCGCGCTCAAGCACGAGTCGATCCAATACGTCATCTACAACCGGCGGATCACCAGCCGGTCCTGGGGGCTGGGCACCTGGCGGCCCTACACCGGCGACAGCCCGCACACCGAGCACGTGCACTTCAACACCCGCGAGTCACACGAGAACAGCACCAAGCCCTGGTTCACCACTTCGCCGGAGGACGACATGTTCGAGTCCAAGGACCGCGACGCCCTGACCAGCGCGAACTACCGCGTCTATGGCCTTTACCAGGACCTCGACGTGGTCGACTTCACCATCACCAACGGCCGGAAGTTTCACGAGCTCAACCTGGCCAAGGCGGCCCGGGTCGCCCTGGAGCAGAAGGTCACCGCGATCCTCACCGCGCTGGCCGGTGTCGACGAGGCGGTCGCCGCCCAGTTGCGCGGCCAGTTCGCCGAAATCGACGCTGACTTCGCCGCGACCCGCGCCGCGGTCGACAACGTCGACGAGGCGGTCATCGAGCGTCTCGGTGCCCTCTCGACGCCCGAGGAGCAGGCGGAAACGCTCCGCGCCGTCCTCGGCGACCGCGCCAAGGAGGTCGGCGTGCTGCTATCCCAGGGCTGACGCCCACTCGGCGCGGTTTTCGTCGAGATAGTCGGCGACGCCGCGCCAGAACGCACCGTCCTCGGTGAAGATCCGGGCCCACGGTTGGCGTCCGTCGCGGGCGGCGGTGGCCAGCAGGTCATACATCGCGCCCGCGTTGACCCCGAGCAGGCCGGCCAGCGCCGGCCGCAGGCCGGGTTCGAGGCCGTAGCCGTCGACGAACGCGCGCAGCCGGGCCGCCGACTCCGGCACCGGCTGCTCGGGGCGCATCCCGCAGCAGCTCAGCGCGGCGTACGCGAGTTCCCAGGCCCGCGACCCCGGCCCCGCGTTGTCCCAGTCGATCAGCACCCAGCCGCGCTCGGCCCGCACCAGGTTCCAGGGTGCGGCGTCGTGGTGGCAGATCACTTCGCCGACCGGCGAGCCCGGCACGCCGACCGGCGGGATCTCGCTGTGCCAGCCGGCGTCCGGCGGCGGCGTGAACGAGGCCGTCGCCGCGTGCAGGTCGCGCAGCAACCGCCCGAGGTCCGGCAGGTCGCGCGGGTCGATGTCCATGGTCATTTCACCGGGTACGAACTCCAGCACCTGCCGCCCCTTCTCGTCGCGGCCCAGCGGGCGCGGCGCACCGGTGAAGCCGACGTCGTGCAGGTGGGCGAGCAGGGCATCGACGGCGTCGGTGTGCGGGCCGACCGGGCGGCGGACGGTGTCGCCGATCCGCACCAGGCCCGCGGTGACGTTGCCGGTCAGCCGGTCTTCGTCGGGTCGCACGCGGCCAGCACCTCACGGATCACGTAACGCGCGTTGCCGGCGAACGCGGGATTCGTCTGGTGGTAGTAGACCAACGCGATCACCGCTATCGCCAGCGCGCGACCACGGCCGCGCCGCCAGGTGGGCTCGTCGACACCGAGCGCGGCGCGGAACACCTCGCGGCCCTCCGGCGTCAGCAGGTTCCACGCGACGATCAGGTCGCAGGACGGGTCGCCGACCCCGAGGGTGGCGAAGTCGATCACCGCGGCCAGCCGCCCCCGCGAGTCGACCAGCAGATTGCCGGGCATCAGATCGGCGTGCAGCCAGACCGGCGGCCCGGCGTAGTCCGGCACGCCCAGGTCCGCGTCCAGTGCGGCGCCAATCGCGGCCAGCTCAGCCGGGTCAAGCAGCCCAGCCAGCCCCGCGAGCGCGGCGCGGGCAGGTGGGTCCAGCAACGAGTGCCCACCACCCCGATAGGCGGCGGGCGCGTCTGCCAGGTCGACGGCTCGCATCGCTCGGACGAACGCGGCCAGGTCGGCCGCCAGACCGAGCGGGTCGGTCAGCTTGTCCTCGACCGGCACGGTGCCGGGTAGCCAGCGGTAGACCGCCCACGGCCAGGGGTAGCCCTCCCCCGGCACGCCGACCGCGACCTGCTCCGGGATCGCCACCGGCAGCCGCGGCGCGAGCAGCGGCAGCCAGGTCCCCTCGGTCTCGGTGGCGCCGAGCGACCAGTCGACCCGGGGCAGCCGGACGACCAGGTCGGTGCCGAGCCGGAAGAGCGCGTTGACCGTGCCCGACGAGGCGACCGGCGTCAGCGGCCACCCCGCCCAGTGCGGGAACTGCGCGGCGACCAGCCGCGTGACGAGCTCACCGGTGACGGCGAACTCTCCCTCGTGCATCGGCACCGCCGATCAGACCTCGACCACCGTCGGGACGATCATTGGCCGGCGCCGGTAGGCGTCGTTGACCCAGCGGCCCACCGTCCGGCGCACTATCTGCTGTAGCTGGTGCGGGTCGGTGATGTTTTCGGCGGCCGCGCGGCTCAGCGCCTCGGTGATCAGCGGGAGAACCGGGTCGAACGCCTCGGGGTTTTCGGAGAAGCCCTTCGCCGAGACGGCCGGGCCGCCGACCACCTTGCCGGTGACCGAGTCGATCACCACGGTGGCGGCGATGAAGCCGCCGTCGCCCAGCATCCGGCGCTCGGTCAGCAGCGACTCGCCGATGTCGCCGACCGCGAGCCCGTCGACGTAGATGTAGCGGCTCGGCACGTGCCCGACCAGCCTGGCCTGGCCCTCGACCAGGTCGACCACGTCGCCGTCTTCGCAGAGCACCACGTTTTCCGGCGAGATGCCGGACTCGACGCCGAGCCGGGCGTGTGCCCGCAGGTGCCGCCACTCGCCGTGCACCGGCAACAGGTTGCTCGGCCGCACCACGTTGAGCAGGTAGAGCAGCTCGCCGGCCGGCGCGTGGCCCGAGACGTGCACCTTGGCCACGTCTTTGTGGATCACGTTGGCGCCGGCCCGGGAGAGCCGGTTGATCACCCGGTAGACCGAGGTCTCGTTGCCCGGCACCAGCGAGCTGGCCAGCACGACGGTGTCGCCCTGGGCGATCGTGATGTGCCGGTGGTCGCCGTTGGCCATCCGGCCGAGCGCGCTCATCGGCTCGCCCTGCGAACCGGTCGACATCAGCACGATCCGCTCGGGCGGGGCCTGCATCGCCTCGTCCATGCCGACCACGAGACCCGGCTCGATCCGGAGCAGACCCAGGTCGCGGGCGATGCCCATGTTGCGCACCATCGAGCGACCGATGAAGGCCACCTGCCGGCCGTGCAGGGCGGCCGCGTCGAGCACCTGCTGCACCCGGTGCACGTGGGAGGCGAACGACGCGACGATGACCCGCCCGCGGGCCTTCGCGAAGATCGCGTCGAGCACCGGGCCGATCTCCCGCTCCGGTGTCACGAAGCCGGGGATCTCGGCGTTGGTCGAGTCGGAGAGCAGCAGGTCGACGCCTTCGGAGCCGAGCCGGGCGAAGCCCGCCAGGTCGGTGATCCGGCCGTCGAGCGGCAACTGGTCCATCTTGAAGTCGCCGGTGTGCAGCACCAGCCCGGCCGGCGTGCGGATGGCGACCGCCATCGCGTCGGGGATCGAGTGGTTGACGGCGAAGAACTCGACGTCGAACGGCCCGAGTTGCTCGCGCTGCCCCTCGGTGACGGTGAGCGTGTAGGGCTCCATCCGCCGTTCCTGGAGCTTGGCCTCTACCAGCGCCAGCGTGAACTGCGAACCGACCAGCGGGATGTCGGGCTTGTGGGCGAGCAGGTAGGGCACGGCACCGATGTGGTCTTCGTGGCCGTGGGTGAGCACGATGGCCTGCACGTCGCCGAGCCGGTCCAGGATCGGGGCGAAGTCGGGCAGGATCAGGTCGACGCCCGGTTGCTCGACGTCGGGGAAGAGCACGCCACAGTCGACGACCAGCAACTTGCCGTCGTATTCGAAGACGGTCATGTTGCGGCCGATCGCGCCGAGGCCGCCCAGTGGGGTGACCCGAAGGCCTCCCGCGGGCAGCGGCGGCGGCGGTTCGAGCTCGAGGTGGGCCAGTGTCATGCAGGAAGCTCCAGTCCGCACGCGGCGGCGTCGGCGCGCAGTTGCGCGACCTGGTCCGCGGTCGCGTCGACGAGGGGCGGCCGGACCGGTCCGGCGGGCAGGCCCTTGATGGCCAGCCCGGCCTTGACCAGGATGGTGCCCTGGGTACGGAAAACACCGGTGAACAGCGGCAGCAGCCGGCGATGCAGGGCGAGAGCCTCGGCGACGTCGCCGCGCGCGTACGCCTGGATGAGCTGCTTGGTCTGTTGACCGGTGAAATGGGTCGAGGTGCCGACGATGCCGACCGCGCCGATCGCCAGCATCGGCAGGGTCGTGGCGTCGTCGCCGCAGTAGAACGCGAGGTCGGTGCGGCTGAGCACCCACGACGTCGCGGTGAGGTCGCCCTTGGCGTCCTTGACCCCGACGATGCGATCGTGTGCGGCCAGCCGGACCAGCGTCTCGGTCTCGATCGGCACGCCGCTGCGGTGCGGGATGTCATAGAGCAGGATCGGCAGCCCACTGGCGTCGGCGACCGCGGTGAAGTGCCGGTAGAGGCCCTCCTGCGGCGGCTTGTTGTAGTAGGGCGTCACCACCAGCAGGCCGTGTGCGCCCGCCTTCTCCGCCCCGACGGCGAGCTCGATCGTGTGCCGGGTGTCGTTGGTGCCGACCCCGGCGAGCACCTTGGCCCGGTCGCCGACCGCCTCGACAACGGCCCTGACCAGGGCCTCCTTCTCGCTGTCGGTGGTCGTCGGCGACTCGCCGGCGGTGCCGTTGATCACCAGCGCGTCGTTGCCCTGCTCGTCGACGAGGTGGGCCGCCAGGCGCTGGACACCGTCAAGGTCGAGCGCGCCGTCGGCGGTGAACGGCGACACCATCGCCGTGATCAGCTCACCGAACGGCCGCGCGGCAGAATGCTCCTGCGTCATGCTGACAAACCTAGCGGAAGCCTGGTGGACGGCGGTCTCGTCCGGTCGGGTGCGGGCTATCAGACTGTGCCAGCTAAGGTCCTCAGCCGGCTGGCCGCTGTCGCGGCCACCCGCCTTCCGGTCACCTGCTATGAACCCTCGGCGTAAGGGGTCGCCGCGACCTCGGTGCCGTCCGGAAGTGTGCTGATCGTGAAGTCCGCGAAGATGTTGGGCGCGACCCGCTGTAGCTCCCGCAGGCACGCGATGGCCACCTCACGGATCTCCACGTCGGCCGCCTCGGTGGCCCGCAGCGCGACGAAGTGACGCCACGCACGGTAGTTGCCGGTGACCACGATCCGGGTCTCCGCGGCGTTGGGCAGCACCGCCCGGGCCGCCTGGCGCGCCTGCTTGCGACGCAGCGTCGCGTTGGGCTCGTCGGAGAACTTCTGCTCCAGCCCCTCCAGCAACTCGTTGTAGGCCCGCACGCTGGCCTCGGCCGCCTCGACGAAGGTCTTGTGCAGGCCGGGGTCGGAGGCGATCACCTCGGGCTCGACCATCGACGCGTCGCGACCAGGGACATAACGCTGGGAGAGCTGAGAGTACGAGAAATGCCGGTGCCGGATCAGCTCGTGGGTGAACGAGCGGGACACCCCGGTCAGGTAGAAGGTGACCGACCCGTGCTCGAGCACCGAGAAGTGGCCGACCTCGAGGATGTGGGCGAGATAACCGGCGTTGGTCGCGGTGGCCGGGTTCGGCTTCTTCCACGACTGGTAGCAGGCCCGGCCGGCGAACTCCGCGAGCGCCTGGCCGCCGTCGGCATCGGTCTCCCAGGGCACGTCGTCGGGCGCCTCGAACTGGGTCCAGGCAATGATCCTGACCTGCGGCGGAACGATCTCTGGCACGGCGCCCCCTCTGCCTCGCGCGACTCGGCAGACTCTAACCCTCGACCCGACTGACCCCATCGCGACACCACGATGCCGTCATTGTGTCTTGCGGTGACGTCACTTCGGTGGCATAGTGACGTCATGGACATCGCACCGTTCGTTGAGGGCCTCCGCAGAGACCTCAACGCAGCAGCCGCACCCGGCGGCCCCGAGGTCGCTCGCGCCGCCGAGCTGCTCTCCGGCTCGATCGACGCGGCGGCCCGGCTGGCCCTGCTCGACGCGCTCGGCCAGGCGGCCGACGAGGTCACCACCAAGCTCACCTCGGCTTCGGTCGAGCTGCGACTGCGCGGCCGCGAGCCGGAGCTGGTGGTCACCGAGCACCTGCCGCAGCCACCCGCGCCGCCGGCACCGCCCGCACCCCCGACGCCGCCCGGCGCCACTGCGACGTCACCTGACGCCGCAGGTGACGTCACCCGGATCACGCTACGCCTCCCCGAAGGCCTCAAGGACGCCGTCGAGCGCTCCGCCGCCAGCGAGGGCATCTCCGTCAACGCCTGGCTCGTCCGGGCGATCGGCAGCGCCGTCGCCGGCGCCGTCGCCACCCCGACCCCGCCCGGTGGCTGGACCAACCCGCCCGGCCGCGGACGCCGGCACATCAGCGGCTACGGCCGCGCCTGACCCCCTCTTCTCGCCGAAGGAGCGCCACCCATGCCCGAGTTCCCGGTTGACGGCCCCATCACCGTCGCCTTCAAGATCATGTCCGGCTCCGTCGACGTTGTCGCCGAGGAGCGCACCAGCGCCTACGTCGAGGTCACCGCCGGCGACCGGCGCGGCGAGTCGCAGCGGCTGGCCGACGAGACCACCGTCGACCTCCAGGGCGACACCCTGTCGATCGTCACCCCCAACCAGAACGGCTTCCGGTTGCGCGGTGGCTCGGTCGCGATCCGGGTGCACGTCCCGCTGGACAGCGCGGTCAACGGCAAGTCCGCCTCGGCCGACGTCACCTTCCGCGGCCGGCTCGGCGGCGTCCAGGTCGACGCGGCGTCGGGCGACATCAAGGCCGACCACATCGGCGGCGACGCCACGATCACCACGGCCAGCGGCGACGTGCGGCTGGCCCAGGTCGAGGGCCACCTGCGGGCCAAGAGCGCCTCCGGCGACCTGCGCGCACAACAGATCGCGGGCGCCTTCACCGGCAAATACGCGAGCGGCGACGTGCAGGTCGAAGAGGTCGGCGGCGACATCTCGGTCGAGTCCGCCTCGGGCGACGTGACGATCCGCAAGGCACAGCGCGGCACCGCCCGGATCAGCACCGCCTCGGGCGACGTCCACATCGGCATCCAGCCCGGCACCGGCGTCTGGTTCGACGTGCAGACGATGTCCGGCACGACCCGCAACGGTCTCGACATGAGCACGCCGGGCCCCGAGACCGACAACGCGAGCGGCAACCAGATCAGCCTCCAGCTGCGCACCATGAGCGGCGACATCAACATCCAGCGCGCCTGACCCCGGAAGGACCCCATCATGTACGAGAACCCGCAGCTCCTCCTCAACCTCGCCAACGACCGCCAGCGCACGATGCGCCAGGCCGCGGCCCGCCGTCACTTGGCCGTCCGGGTGGCCCGGGCAATGCGCCGCGACCACGACGACGGCGGCCGGCAACACCGCTAAGCACCGTCCATGAAGGACCCGTTCGGCTGAGCCGGACGGGTCCTTCGGCGTTCAGCTGGAGAGTCTGACGCCGAACCATTGCTCGGCGTCCCACTTCTCGAACCGCTCCACCTCGGTGAACCCGAGCTTCGCGGCCAGGCGCATCGAGCGCGCGTTGGCGCTCTGGGTGCAGAGCACCACGTGCTCGCCGGGGAACGCGCCGCCGAACCAGTCGAGTGCGGCCGCGCACGCCTCCGCCGCGTACCCGTGTCCCCAGGCCGCCGGCAGGAACAGGTAGCCGAGGTCGACCTCCCCCGCCTCCGGACGGATCCGCCCGTCGGGCCCGACGTTGCGCCGATCGAGCATGACCGCGCCGATCATCGCTCCGTCGAGATCGACCACGAACGTGCCTGGCCGCCGCCCGGGCACCTCGGGCGTCTCGCGCTCCAGTTCGTCGCGCGGCTGGGGTCCACCGAGGTAGGTGCCCACCTCCGGCGAGGCGAGCAGCTCGACGAACGCCGCCCGGTCGCGGGCCTCGGATTCACGGAGCACGAGCCGCTCGGTCTTGATCGGAGCAGGCGGCCAAGCGACGGACGCCAGTTCTGCCATCCGTGCAAGCTAACCGGCGCCGTCAAACGGGTCGACCGTTCTGCTTGAAGAAGATCCATTCCAGCCGCTCGGCCGAACAGGAGATGTCCTCACGCCGGAGGTCGTTGCTCCACGCGTGCATTTGCTCAACATAGGCGGTATAGCGACGACTCCAACGACGGTCACTGGCGAGAGTCTTCGTCGATGTCGCAAGAGTGCGGTTCAGTGTCCGTAGCACACGGTCGTCAAGAATTAACGGCTGCCAGTCCCGATCGTTCGCTCGACCGGCGAAGGCAAACCACTTGGTGAAGAACGACCGACGAACACCAGGAAGAGAGAATGCCTCATACGCGGCTGTGAGGTCACCCTGCCGGCACGTGGCGGCGGTGTCGACAAGACGCGTCGCGCAGTGCGGCGCGGCAAGTGCCCTTGGAACGTGGCGATACGAGCGGGTGTTCGAAGTTCCCGATCCCCACGCCATGATCAGCACGAACGCGCGTCGAGCGGCAAGACCGTTGGTCATGTCAGTCGCCTTGATCAGCCTTGACACGTCATTCCGTCCGACAGATCGCCGACCGGCCGCGTCGCGCTGCTTAGACCACTGGTCGTTCTCGAGAACGTCGGCTACGCCTGGGTATGCGGCAAGCGCACGTTTCCACTGTTCGACAAGATACGTGACTGGGAGCTGCTGCTGACCGTCATAGCTCCGGACCAAAATGGGCAACCGTGAAGGCAGCGGCGCCCTCACGCCGCACTGTCCGCTCTGCGGACGAAGACCACGTGCCGCTGGGTGAGGTTGACCGTCTCAACGCGGTAGCCGGCGGCCACCCAACCGAGCCGGCTCCGGCTATGTGTGCTGGCTGGATCCGACTCGTTGCTCCACCAGGGAACGTGTCGGTAGGCGCTAGGCGGTAACCCGCCAGGCACAAGGTCGTCAAGCTCATCGAATGACATCCGAACCGACGAGCGGCCGGACGAGCGCAGCCAGTCCCGCAACGTTGAGTACTTGCTCATACCGGGAACCTGGCGCACAAGACGAATCGATACAACAGCCGGTCGGACGGGATCGGGCCGCTGATAGCGCTCGATCGCCGGCAGCTTTTCGGGGCCATGGAAGCCATGGTCGGCGCCGTGTTGCATGGTGGTGAGGACTGGCAGGAGTTGCAGGAGCTCTACCTTGGTCTGCTCGAACACGAAGACCGCCAGGTGAGGATCCTCGCCGCCACGTGCCTTGGGCAACTGGCCAGGGTTTATGGCCAGCTTGATGAAGACCGGGTGGTTCCCGAGCTACGCCGCGTCAAGGCTACCGACGCGCTGAGCGACATCGCGGTCTTTCTCCATCCGCGGCGCGGACGTTAGACGTAGAACCAGTTGAACGGGGCCCAGGGCAGGTTGCGCAGCACCGAGAACGCCAGCCAGGCGCCCATGAACAAGGCGATCGCGATCGGTGGGATGCGCAACTGCGGGATCTTCCAGCCGAACGCCCGCTGCGCTGCCCACGCGACGTAGAGGTAGAGCACGAACGGCACTGCGAAGACGAAGAGCAGGTGGTGGCGTGCGGCGGCCGCTACGTCGCCGTGCAGCAGGTACCACGCGGCGCGGGTGCCGCCGCAGCCCGGGCAATCCAGGCCCGTGGTCAGTTTGAGGATGCAGGTCGGCGGTGCGTCGGCGGCGCTGTCGGTCGGGTTGGTGATCAGCGTGTAGCCGACCGCTCCCCCGATGCAGCCCAACACCGCGAGTGGCGCCAGCCAACCCGGAACCCGCTCGAGCATCCGCAGATAGGCCCGCCCGACCCGACCGCGCCGCGGCGGTGCGTAGGACGGCGGCAGAAACGCCGGCGGCACGGCGGCGAGCGCCACCGCACCGGCCGGAGTGCCTTCGGATGGCTGCGCCTCGACGGCGCCATAGCCCGGCACACCGGCGCCGGTCTCCGGCGCGGGGCCCGCGAACGTCGGTGCTCCGCCGTCGCCGCCCGGTGTGGTGCTGTCTTCCGCTCCCGCGAATGCCTGTGTGGAGGCCGGGTTGGGCGCGGGCGTCATGGTCGTCACGGTACACCTGAGGTGCTCGCCAAGGCGGCGGCAACCGGACCGCCGAGATCGCCGCCATCCGGCGAAGCGACCGACTCCAACCCGAGCCAACCCGCGAGCCGGGTCAGCTCGACCGCGAGGGCGCGGGCCGTCGCGACCCGGTCGACGCCGGGCTCGGCCCAGGCCGCCGGCACGCGCAGAATGCCGGCCTTGCGGTCGGCCTTCAGGTCGACCCGCGCGGTGAAGCGGTCGCCCTGGAGGAAGGGCAGCACGTAGTAGCCGTAGACCCGCTGCGGCGCCGGGACGTAGATCTCGATGCGGTAGGTGAAGTGGAACAGGCGCTCGGTGCGGGCCCGCTCCCAGACCAGCGGGTCGAACGGGCTGATCAACCGGTCGCCGCGGACCCAGCGGGGCAGCTTCGCCAGAGGGTGCAGATAGGCCGGCTGTTTCCACGTCTCGACCCGGACCGGCAGCAGCGAACCGTCGTCGACCAACGACGCGATCGCCGCCCGGGCGCCGGCCACTGGCAACCGGAAGTAGTCGCGCAGCTCGAACTCGGCCGCCACGCCCAGCGACCGGGCGGCCACCAGCACCAGTGTGCGCCACGCCTCGAGGTCGGTCGGGGTCGGCGCGGCCAGGACCGCCGCCGGCAACACCCGCTCGGGCAGGTCGTAGACCCGGGCGAACGACGAGTTGCGGGAGGCCGCGGACACCTCGCCCGACCAGAACAGGTATTCGAGGGCCTGCTTGACGCTCGACCAGTTCCAGCCCCAGTTGGACCGGTCGCGCGGCTCGTCGCGCTCGATCTCGGCCGCCGTCAGCGGGCCCGACTCGCGGACCTCGTCGAGCACCCACTTGACCAGGTCGGGCTGCTCGTCGGCGAACTTACGCAGGCCGCCGTATTGGTGCTCGCGGGCCATCCGCCAGCGCAGCGCGGGCTGCAACTCGACCGGGATCAACGACGCCTCGTGACCCCAGTATTCGAACAGGGTGCGGGGTCGGCGGTAGGCCGCCCGGTCGATCAGCTCGGTCGGATAGGGACCCAGGCGGCTGTAAAGCGGCAGGTAGTGGGCCCGTTGCAGGACGTTGACCGAATCCATCTGGAGCAGGCCGGTGCGGCCCACCACCCGGCGCAGGTGGCGGGCGGTCGGCACGCCCACCGGCGCGGGGTCGGTGAAGCCCTGCGCGGCCAACGCGATGCGACGGGCCTGCGCCAACGACAACGATTCGGGTGTCACGGTTCGCACATTAACCGGACCCACCGACAAAAAAGCAGGGGCCGACGCCGGCGGACATGCGCTAGAAATCAGCGCATGCTGACGATCCGCCCGCAACGACTCGAGGACGCCGCTGAGGTCGCCGGCGTGCACGTCCGCGCCTGGCAAGCCGGATATGCCGGAATCATCCCCAAAGACGTGCTCGACGCACTCGACCCGGAAGCGTTCGCGGCAAGACGCCGGCAGTGGCAGGGTGCGAAAGAGTTCGAGACCCTGGTCGCGGTCGACGGCCCGGCCATCGTCGGGTTCACCACCGTCGGCCGATACCGCAACCAGCAGAACCGCGACGACCTGGATCCGGAGATCGGCGAGGTGCTCGCCATCTATCAGGAGCCACAACGACTGGGCACCGGCCTCGGCCGCACCCTGATGGCCGCCGGCCTGGCCGAGCTACACAACCGCGGCTTCCGCACTGTCCGCCTCTGGGTGCTGGAGGACAACAAGCGAGCCCGCCGCTTCTACGAGAAGGCCGGCTTCGAGCCCGACGGCGAACGCAACACCTACGACGTGACCTCAGGCGGCGAGACGCTCCGCCTGCCGGAGCTCCGCTACACCAGGAGCGGAGGAGCCTGACCCCAACGGCAGGAAGAGCAACAGAGCCACACTGATCCAGACGTACGCGTTGCTGCCCAGGAACCCGCCCACCCCACCGAACCCGTGCTCCCACACCCAGACCAGGCGGCTGCACAGCACGGCGTACCCGATGATCGCGAAGACCAGCCAAAGACGGCGCCGCGCCGTCACCGCCGCGGAGACCAGCAGGATCAGTGCCGGCAGCAGCCAGACCAGGTGGTGCACCCAGGTCACCGGGCTGATCAGGCAGCCCAGCACGCCGGTCAGGGCCAGCCCCTCGGCCAGCGACGCGGCCCGCACCCGCCAGGCCCACACGCCGATCGCGAGCAGCACCAGCACCAGCCAGGCCAGCGTCGACGGGTGCTCGGGGTTGAGCCGGGCGATCATGCCCTGCAGCGATTGGTTCGAGATGAACGCCAGCGACCCGACCCGGTCGGTGTCCCACAGCGCCGAGGTCCAGAACTCCCGCGACGCGGCCGGGTCGACCGCGGCGGCGGCCAGCGTGGCGACGGCGGCGGTGCCAGCGGAAAGACCAGCCGCCCGCCAGCGCCGGGTGACCAGCAGATAGAGGATGAACACGCCCGGGGTCAGCTTGATCGCGGTGGCCAGGCCGATGCCCACGCCGGCCCACTTCCGCCCGCCGGCCACGCCGACCAGCAGGTCGAGCGCCACCAGGAACAGAAGCAGCAGGTTGACCTGGCCGAACGTGATCGTCTCGCGGTAGGGCTCGAACGCCGCGATCAGCAGGAAACCGACCGCGAGCGCGAACCACGGCGTCCAGCCCATCCGCAGGGCAAGGGGCAGGACCAACCAGCGCAGGAGGGCGTACGTGGCCGCGAGCGAGAGGCCGACGCTGATCACGATCGCCAGCGCCCAGGGCACGACCGCCATCGGCACCATCACGATCGCCGCGAACGGTGGGTAGGTGAAGCCGTATTTGCTGTTCGGCTTGAGGAAGTCGTACAGCATGCCGTGGTCGTGGATCCAGTAGTTGACCGCGCCGTAGTAGACCTTGAGATCGAAGAACCCGTGTCGCGCGGCGAAGAACGCGACGAACACCAGCACGGCGACCGCCAGGCCCGCGACGATCGCGACCTCCCGGCGCGCGGCCCGCTGGATCAACCCGTGCCCCCACTCCGTAGGCTTTCGACTCATGGCTCTCGGGTATGTCCGTCCGGCGCGTCCCGAGGACGCCGCCGAGATCGCACGCATCCAGGTTGCGACCTGGCGGGTCGCATATCGCCGGATGCTGCCCCGACACGTGCTCGACGACCTCGACGAGGCGTGGATCGCGGAGCGGTGGAGCGCCTCGATCGCACAGCCGCCGTCACCGAGGCACCGGGTGCTGGTGTCGGTCGAGCAGGCCGAACAATCGTATCTGGTGGGTTTTGCCGCCTCCGGACCCGCCGACGAGCAGGCCTTGGCCCCCGAGGAGGCGCCGCTGCCGGACGATGTGGCGGCCGTCACCGACCTGTTGGTCGAACCCCGCTGGGGCCGGCGCGGGCACGGCAGTCGGCTGCTCGCGGCGGCCGTCGACCTCTGGCGCGAGGACGGCTTCGCCTTCGCGGTGGCCTGGGCCTACGACGGCGACGCGGCGACCCGCAAGTTCCTCGGCTCGGCCGGCTGGGCGCCGGACGGAGCCGGGCGGGCCCTCGACGTGGAAGACATGCTGGTCTACCAGCTCCGCCTACACGTCGATTTGACGGCCGCGCCCGACCCCGCCGAGGAGCCTTAGCCCTTTTCGGCTCCTTCGGATGCGCCTCGGACGAAGTAGCGCTGGAACAGCGCGAAGAGGACCGCCACCGGGATCGTGGCGAGCAACGCGGCGCCCAGTTTGAGCGGATACTGCGTGCCCGAGCCCAGCGACCCGGAGACCAGGTTGGCCAGGCCGCGGGGCAGCGTGAACAGGCTGGGATCCTGCACGGCGACGAGCGTGTGCGGGAACTCGTTCCAGGTGCCCTGGAACGACAGGATGGTCAGGGTAATCAGCGCGGGCCGCGCCATCGGGAGCACCACCGACCAGAATGTGCGGAAGACGGTGGCGCCGTCGATCCGCGCCGCCTCCTCCAGGCTTACCGGGATCGACTCGAAGAACTGCTTCATGATGAACACGCCGGCCGCGTCGACGAGCAACGGCAAGATCAGCGCGGTGTACGTGTTGTAGATGCCGAGCTGGTTGAACACCAGGAACTTCGGGATGAAGAGCACCACGCCGGGCACCGCCATCACCGCTACGACGGTCGCGAACACCGCACGCCGGCCCCGGAACCGCAGCCGGGCCAGCGCATAGCCGGCCAGCGAGTCGAGGAACACCCGGCCGATCGTGACCACGACCGTGACCAGCACCGAGTTGCCGATCCAGAGCGGGAAGTCACCGTCGAAGAGGCGCTCGAAGCCGGCCGTTGTGACCGGGTGCGGAATCGGCGACAACGGGTTGCTGGCCGCGTCGGGCTCGGTCTTGAACGAGTTGGTGAGCTGGATCACGAACGGGTAGATGAACACCAGCGCGAAGAAGATCAGGACGGCGTACCCGACGATGGTGGTGACCAGGCCCTTGGGCTGCCGCTTGTTCGGCGAGGTCAGCGTAGCCATCGGAACCTCCGGCGCGGCTCGTCGCGGTCCCGCATGATCCAGCGCTGCGCGAGCGTGAGCACGATGATGATCACGAACAGGACGAACGCGATCGCCGCGCCCTGGCCGTAGTCGAGATCCTTGAACGCGGTGCGATAGGACAGGAACGCCGGCGTGAGGGTGGTCTTCGCCGGGTTGCCCTGGCTCATCACGTAGATCTGGTCGAACACCTGCCAGGTGCCGATCAGGCCGAGGGTGAGCACCAGGAACATGGTCGGCTTGAGCAGCGGCAGCGTGACATAGCGGAACCGCTGCCACTTGCTCGCGCCGTCGAGCTCGCTGGCCTCGTCGAGCGAGACCGGCACGCTCTGGAGCGCGGCCAGGAACATCAGCATGAACGTGCCCGAGGTGGTCCAGATGACCAGGAACATGATCGCGCACATCGCCACGCTCGGCCCGGACAGCCACTCCCACCAGCTCAACCCGAGCGGGCCGCCATCGCTGAGGGCGGCCGGCGCGTTGTCGACCCCGAACAGGCCAAGGATCAGGTGGATCAGCCCGCGCGAGTCGGAGAACCAGGCCGGGCCGTCGATGCCGAACCACGACAGGACCCCGTTGATGGCGCCCGAGTTGGCGAACATGAACAGGAACACCACGCTGATCGCGACCGAACTGGTCACCGACGGGAAGTAGAACGCGGTCCGGAAGAACCCCTTCGCCTTCAGCATCCGGTTGTTGACCAGCAGCGCGAGGCCGAGCGCCAGCGCGGTCTGCACCGGCACCACGATCAGCACGTAGTAGAAGTTGTTGCGGATGCTGGTCATGAAGTCGCGCCGGGCCAGGCCGTCCTGGGTGAACAGGTGCGTGTAGTTGTCGGCCCCGACGAACGGCACGCCGGACTTGAAGGGGCTGCCCTGCCCACGCCAGTCGGTCAGGCTGACCCAGAAGGCCATCACGATCGGCAGCAGCAGGAACACACCGAGGATCACAACGATCGGGAGTACGAAGAGCCAGCCGGCCATGGCCTCGTTGCCGCGAATGCCGCGCCCGAACCTGGGTCGGCGACCGGTGCCGCGGTGGGCCGGCCGGCCGCCGCCGGCGGACCGGTCATCCCGGTCCGCGGCGGCGGTCGTCACCGTCGACATCTACTCACCCGCCGAGGTTCGCCTGGGTGTTCTTCTGGAGCGTCCCCAGGAGCTGCTTCGGGTCACCCTTGGCCAGGCCGTTGAGCGAGGCGTCGAAGTCGGCCAGGACGCTGTCCATCTTCGGGGCGTTGACCGGGCCCTGGGCATACTCGGCACCGTCGATGAACGCCTGGTCCGCGGGAAAAGCTGCTGTGTACTGGTCGCGCGCCGACTGGCGGGACGGCATCACGCCGAACGCCTTGGCGAAGGTCATCTGCTGGTCGACCGTGGTCATCGCCTTGACGTAGTCGATGGCCTGCTCCTTGAACTTGCTCTTGGCGGCGATGCCCCAGCAGTTGGTGAACGAGAGCGTGCCCTTGCCCTTGGGGCCGGCCGGCAGCTCGTGCACCGCGTACTTGATGCTCGGGAAGTCGTTGGTCATCGCGCCCTTGATCCAGTTGCCCTCGATCGTCATCGCGGCTTTGCCCTTGCCGAACGCCTCGCCGCCCCAGCCGGCGTCAAGCGCCTTGGGGTAGGAAGCTAGACCGCCCTTGAGCAGCGACTGCACGTAGGTCAGCGCGGTGACGTTTTCGGCACTGTCGGCCGTCGCCTGCTTGCCGTCCTTGCTGACGATCCAGCCGCCGGACTGCACGAAGAACGCGCCCACCCGGTCACGGGTGTCCGCGATCGCCAGCGGCATGGTGCCCTTGGCCTTGAGCTTCTGGGCCACGCTGGTCAGCTGGTCCCAGGTGGTCGGGATGTCGGCGTCGGTCAGGCCCGCCTTGGTCCACAGGTCGGTGTTGATCTCCAGCGCCAGGGTCGAGAAGTCCTTCGGGGCGCAGTAGAACTTGCCGTCGAAGGTGAACGTGTCCTTGAGGCTCTGGTAGAAGTCGTTCGGGTTGTCGACCTTGTCGCCGTAGGGCTCCAGCGCGCCGACGCTCGCGTAGTCGGCGAACCGGCCGGCGTCGACGTAGAACACGTCCGGCGGGTTGTCGCCGGCCAGCGCCTGGCCGAGCTGCTGGGTGAGGTCCTGGGCCGGGGTCACCGTGGCGGTGTTGCCGCTCTTGGTCGCCCAGGCCTGCGCCGCGTCCTTGACCGCCGTGGTCTCGGCGTCGCCGGACGAGCCGATCAGGATCTGCAGCGACGCCGGGCCCGACGTCTGTTGGGCGGCGGTGCCGCCGTCGTCGAAGCCATCGCCGCCGCAGGCCGCGCTGGCGAGGAGGGTGCCGGCAGCGAGAACCGCGACCGCAGCGCCGCGGATCCGGTTTGTTCTCATGTCGAATACTCCTGAGGGGGTTGAAGGGGACTTACGCGGTGGTGCGGACCATCAACGACGGCTGGAGCAGCACCTGCGTGGTGCCGACCGGGTCGCCGTCGAGATGGTTGGTGAGCAGGTCGATGCAGCGGGCGGCCGCCTCGGGAAGCGGCTGGCTGACGCTGGTCAGCCCGACCGCCTGAGCGACCGGGGTGTCGTCGAAGCCGGTGACCGCGCTGCGGCCGCCGGCGGCTTGCAGGGCACCGAGCGCGAGCGAGTCGCTGGCGCAGACGAACGCCGTCGGTGCGTCGGGCATGGTGAGCAGGTCACGGGCGCATTCCGCGCCCTGCGGGATGCCGTCGTCGGTGCCGCGGTCGAGCCCGGCCGGGTCGAGGTCGTGCGCCTTCATCGTGCGTTGCCAGCCGTCGCGCCGGTCGTCGCCGACGCCGGAGCCGGCCGGCCAGCCGATGAAGCCGATCCGCCGGTGGCCCGTCTCGATCAGCCGCCGGGTGGCCTGTGCGGTGCCATCGGCGTTGTCGACGTCGACCCAGGAGTGCCGCTCGGGCTCGTCCCACGGGCGGCCGAACGTCACGAACGGCACGCCGTGTTCGGCCAGCCAGAACGTGCGGACGTCGCCGTGGTCGGTGCCGGTCAACACAAACCCGTCCAGGTCGTACGACGCGAGCAGGTCGTCGAAGGTCTTGATCTCGTCGCCGTCGCCGTCGGCCGTGTAGAGCATCACGCGGTAGCCGGCGGCCGCGGCCGCGAACGTCAGACCGTGCAGGAACCGGTCGAGCACCGAGCCGTTGATCCCGTCGCGGGTCGGCTCGATGCGCACCGCGAGCAGATGCGAACGCCCGGTGCGCATCTGCCGCGCGGCCTGGTTGGCCCGGTAGCCGAGGGCGGCGATCGCCTCCTCGACCCGCAGACGCGTCTCCTCCCGCACGATCTGCGGGCTGTTGAGCACGTTGGACACCGTCTGCCGGGACACCCGGGCGCGCTGCGCCACGGTGGCAATGGTGACCTTCTCAACCATTTACATACCTTCCGCGGTCTTGAACGTTCAAAGTCGAAAGTGCATTATTGGATCGTTCAAGTTGCTGGGTTGTTTCGCACTCTGCCGCCGCCATCCCAGCTCTGTCAAGATGGCGCGAAGTAATTGGGAGTTTTCTGTGCCGGACCGCAACCTTCAGCCGCTGCTCCACGATCTGATCTCGACAGTGCGGGCGCCGGCGAGCGTCCTGTGCGAACCGTCGGGCCAGATCCGGGCGGTCGGGGTGCAGGGCATGTTCCACGCGGATGTACGCGTGCTGAGCCGCGCCGAGTTGTCGCTCGACGGGCGATCTGTCGTGCCCGTGGCGAATTCTCCGATCGGTGTCGGCGCGACCGCGTTCGTCGGTTTGGCCCGGTGGCTCGGCGACCCCGGCCCCGACCCAACCGTGCGGGTCACCCGCACCCGCCGCCTGGTGCCGGAAGGTCTCGACGAGACCATCACCGTGACGTCGACCGCCGCCGAGCCGGTGTCCACGGTCGTCTCGCTCGCCGTCGACGCCGACCTGGCGCCCATCTCGCCGGTCAAGGCCGGCAAGACCGCGGCCGTCGACGTCCGCCGGTCGGGCCTGACCTGGTCGGCCGGCGACCTGTCGGTCGCCGTGACCGCCTCAGCCGATGCGACCGTCCACGACGACACGGTGAGCTGGGCGGTGACCGTCGCACCGCACACCTCGGTCGCCGTGTCCTGGCAGTTGCGGGTCACCGACCCCGCGGCACTGGTGCGCGCGCCGGCTGCGAAGGCCGAGTGGTCGCGCCCGACGGTGACCGCCGACGACCGGCGGATCGAGCGGCTGGTGGCGCGCTCCCTCGACGACCTGGAGTCGTTGCGCCTGTCCCTGTCGACCGGCCCCGGCGACACCTTCCTCGGCGCCGGCGTCCCCTGGTATCTGACGCTGTTCGGCCGCGACAGCCTGTGGGCGGCCCGAATGCTCCTGCCGCTGGGCACCGAGATCGCCGAGGGCACCCTGCGGGTGTTGGCCGCACACCAGGGCACCGCCGTCGACCGCGACACCGGTGAGGCGCCCGGCAAGATCCTGCACGAGCTGCGCCGGGCCGACACCCACGCGTCGCTGCCGGCGGCCTACTTCGGCTCGGTCGACTCGACCCTGCTGTGGATCTCGTTGCTGCACGACGCGTGGCGCTGGGGCCTGCCGGCGGCCACGGTGGAGTCGCTGATCCCCGCGTTGGAGGCCGCCCTCGGCTGGCTCGGCACCTACAGCGACGCCGACGGTGACGGGTTCCTCGAATACATCGACGAGACTGGGCGCGGCCTGGCCAACCAGGGCTGGAAGGACTCCGGCGACTCGATCCGGTTCCGCACCGGTCAGATCGCCACGGCGCCGATCGCGCTGGTCGAGGTGCAGGGCTACGCCTACGAGGCGGCCCTGCACGGTGCCGCCCTGCTCGACGCGTTCGACCGGCCCGGCGCGGCGCGCTGGCGCGACTACGCCGAGGCGATGGCCGCCCGGTTCCGCGACAAGTTCTGGGTCGACGGGCCGACGGGTTCCTACCCGGCGCTCGCGCTCGACCGCGACAAGCGCCCGGTGGACGCCCTGACCAGCAACATCGGCCACCTGCTGGGCACCGGCCTGCTCACCGCGAAGGAGACGGCCCAGGTGGCCGACCTGCTGGCCGCGCCCGCGATGTCCGGTGGCTTCGGCCTGCGCACGATGTCGACCCAGGACGCCGCGTTCAGCCCGCTGTCCTACCACTGCGGCTCGGTCTGGGCGCACGACACCGCGATCGTCATCGACCGGCTGGCCAGGTCGGGCCACGCGGCCGCGGCCACCACCCTGGCCGACGGCTTGCTGGCAGCGGCGGAGTCGTTCGACTATCAGCTACCCGAGCTATTCGGCGGCGACGACCGCGATGCCTTGGGGCGGCCGGTCCCCTACCCCGCGGCGTGCCGACCGCAGGCCTGGGCGGCGGCGGCCGGAGTCACCCTGCTGCACGCGGCGACCGGCCTGCGTCCCGACGTCCCGGCCGGGACGGTCAGCGTGACGCCACTCGCCGACGCGCCGCTGGGCGCCGTGACGGCACGGGGTTTCCGGGTGGGCGATGCTTCGGTCGACGTGACCGTCGCCGCCGACGGCACCGCGTCGGTCAGCGGGCTGCCGGCGACGCTCCGCCTGGAGCCGGCGGCACACTAGCGTGCTCGCGGGCGCCGGCGACCCCGGCGCCCGCTCAGTCGAGCAGCGGATCGAGCCCGACGGTGAGCCCGGGCCGGTCGCGGATCGCACGGATGCCGAGCAGCACGCCGGGCATGAACGAGGCCCGGTCGAGCGAGTCGTGCCGGATCGTCAGTGTCTCGCCGGTGGTGCCGAACAGCACCTCCTGGTGCGCGACCAGGCCGGCCGAGCGGACGGAATGCACGCGCACGCCATCGATGTCGGCACCGCGGGCACCGTCGACCTCGTCCTTGGTCGCGTCGGGCACCGGCCCGATTCCGGCCTCGGCACGCGCCCGCGCGATGAGCTGCGCGGTGTGGGTCGCGGTGCCGCTGGGCGCGTCGAGCTTGCGCGGGTGGTGCAACTCGATGACCTCGACCGACTCGAAATGCTTCGCGGCCTTGGCGGCGAACTGCATCATCAGCACGGCCCCGATGCCGAAGTTGGGTGCCACCAGCACGCCGACGCCGGGCTTGTGGGCCAGCCAGCCGCGGATCCGCTCGAGCCGCTGTTCGGTGAACCCGGTGGTGCCGACCACGACGCTGATGCCCTGATCGACACACCAGTGCAGGTTGTCCATCACCACGTCGGGGGTGGTGAAGTCGACGATCACCTCGGCACCGGCGTCGGAGGCGCTGAACAGCCCGTCACCCTGATCGATCATCGCGACCAGCTCGAGATCGTCGGCGGCGTCAACGGCCTTGCAGACCTCGATGCCCATCCGCCCCCGGGCGCCCAACACACCGACCCGGATAGGTTCGCGCACGTCACTCACGGGCACAACCTATCCCAAGCCGGTGTGGGGTTCCCTTAGGACAGGCGCACGTCGCCCTCTTCGAAGGGGCCGATGACGGCGAGCGACATCGGTTGCCCGCAGAGCTCCGCCGCCAGCGTGTTGACGTCGTCGAGAGTGACCGCGTCGACCTTGGCCAGCAACTCGTCGACGGTCAGCGGGTCGTCGTAGAGGAACTCGCCCTTGGCCAACCGGCTCATCCGGGAGCCGGTGTCTTCCAGGCCGAGCACATACGAGCCCTTGGCCATCCCCTTGCCGCGGGCCACCTCGGCCGCCGTCACGCCGTCGCGGGCCACGGTCGCCAGCGATACCCGGGTCAGGTCGAGCACTTCCTCGACCTTGCCGGGCGCGCAGCCCGCGTAGACCGCGAACAGGCCGCTGTCGGCGAACTGGCTCGCGTAGGAGTAGACCGAGTAGGCCAGGCCCCGCTGCTCGCGGATCTCCTGGAACAGCCGGCTCGACATGCCGCCGCCGAGCACGTTGTTGAGCACGCTCAGCGCGAACCGGCGCTGGTCGAGCCGGGCGATGCCGGCGCCGCCGAGCACCACGTGGGCCTGCTCGCTGTCCTTGTTGGACACCGCGACCTGGCCGGTGCGCAGCTTCACCGCGGGCGTCGACGGGCGGTGCCCGACCGGCGTCGCCGCCGGGGTGTCGAGCGGGGTGCCGGCCAGCGCCGTGCGCACCCGCCGGACGAGCGCGTTGTGGTCGAGGTTGCCGGCCGCCGCGATCACAATGGACGGTGCCACGTAGTTGCGGCGGTAGAACGTCTCGATCTGGCGCCGGGTCATCGGCGAGATCGTTTCCTCGGTGCCGGAGATCAGCCGGCCGAGCGGGTGCCGACCGTAGACGGCCGTGGCGAAGGTGTCGTGCACCTCGTCGCCGGGCTCGTCTTCGTGCATCGCGATCTCTTCGAGGATCACGGCCCGCTCGGTTTCGACGTCGGCCGGGTCGAGCACCGAGTTGGCGATCAGGTCGCACATGACGTCGATCGCCAGCGGCAGGTCAGCGTCGAGCACCCGCGCGTAGTAGCAGGTGTATTCCTTCGTGGTGAAGGCGTTGGTCTCGCCGCCGACCGCTTCGATCTGCGCGGAGATGTCGAGCGCGCTGCGCTTCTTGGTGCCCTTGAAGAGCAGGTGCTCCAGGAAGTGCGAGCAGCCCGACTGCGCCGGCGTCTCGTCGCGGGAGCCGATCGACACCCACACGCCGAACGAGACGCTGCGCATCGCCGGCACCGCCTCGGTCAGGATCCGCAGGCCGGATGGCAGCACCGTGCGCCGGATCGTGCCACCGAGCGGGTCGGTGGTGAGGGTGCGGGTGACGGCCCGGGCCGACGCCGAAGCGCCGGCCCGTTCACGTGTCGTCATCTAGCTGTGCCGGTTGCGCCGCCGCCGAGGCTCGCCGCCTTCGCCGCCGCCCTCGTCGCCGCGGCTCGGGCCGCGGTCTCCACTCGGGCCACGGTCGCCGCGGTCACGGTCGCCCCGGTCACGCGGGCCACGGTCGCCGGAGCGGGCCGGCGGAC
Organism: Asanoa ferruginea; assembly: GCF_003387075.1. Taxonomy (NCBI): domain Bacteria; kingdom Bacillati; phylum Actinomycetota; class Actinomycetes; order Micromonosporales; family Micromonosporaceae; genus Asanoa; species Asanoa ferruginea. Next base: position 4,140,147 of record NZ_QUMQ01000001.1, on the reverse strand, counting down.
GCTCGGCGCCCTCTTCCTCAGCCGGGGCTTCCTCGCCCTCGGCGCGCACCTTGTCGAGGTAGATCTTGCCGCGCGCGTCGATGTCGGCGATCTGAACCTCGACCTTGTCGCCCACGTTGAGGAAGTCCTCGACCCGCTCGACCCGCTTGCCGTTGCCCACCTTGGAGATGTGCAGCAGGCCGTCGCGACCGGGCAGCAGCGAGACGAACGCGCCGAACGCGGCCGTCTTCACCACGGTGCCGAGGAACTTGTCGCCGACCTTCGGCAGCGTCGGGTTGGCGATCGCGTTGATCCGCTCGACGGCGGCCTCGGCCGACGGGCCGTTGGTCGCGCCGACGTAGATCGTGCCGTCGTCTTCGATGGAGATCTCGGCGCCGGTCTCGTCCTGGATCGCGTTGATCGTCTGACCCTTGGGCCCGATCACCATGCCGATCTTGTCGACCGGGATCTTCACCGTGGTCACCCGCGGCGCGTGGTCGGACATCGTGGCCGGAGCCTCGATCGCGTCGTGCATCACGCCGAGGATCGTCGTGCGGGCCTCGTGCGCCTGCTGGAGGGCACCGGCCAGCACGTCGGACGGGATGCCGTTGAGCTTGGTGTCGAGCTGGAGCGCGGTGACGAAGTCCGGCGTGCCGGCGACCTTGAAGTCCATGTCGCCGTAGGCGTCTTCAGCACCGAGGATGTCGGTCAGCGTGACGTATTGCGTCTTGCCGTCGACCTCGTCGGAGATCAGGCCCATCGCGATGCCGGCGACCGGCGCCTTCAGCGGCACACCGGCCGAGAGCAGCGCCAGGGTCGACGCGCAGACCGAGCCCATCGAGGTCGAGCCGTTGGAGCTGAGGGCCTCGGAGACCTGGCGGATCGCGTAGGGGAACTCCTCGCGGGCCGGCAGCACCGGGATCAGCGCCCGCTCGGCCAGCGCGCCGTGCCCGATCTCGCGGCGCTTCGGCGAACCCACCCGGCCGGTCTCACCGGTCGAGTAGGGCGGGAAGTTGTAGTTGTGCATGTAGCGCTTGTGCTTCTCCGGCGACAGCGTGTCGAGCTGCTGCTCCATCCGGAGCATGTTGAGCGTGGTGACGCCGAGGATCTGCGTCTCGCCGCGCTCGAACAGCGCCGAACCGTGCACCCGGGGCAGCACCTCGATCTGTGCCGACAGCGGGCGGATGTCGCGCGGGCCGCGGCCGTCGATGCGGACCTGGTCGCGCAGCACGCGGCTGCGCACCTCGTTCTTGGTCACCGACCGCAGCGCGGCCGAGAGCTCCTTCTCGCGCCCCTCGAACTGGGCGTCGAGCTGCTCGTGGACCTTGTCCTTGATCCGGTCGAGGGCCTCTTCGCGCTCGGCCTTGTGAACGATCTTCAGCGCCTCGGCGACCTCGCCGCGCACGGCACCGGAAACGGCGTCGTAGGCGTCGTCCTGGTAGTCGAGGAACACCGGGAACTCGGTCACCGGCTTGGCGGCGACGTCGGCCAGCTCGCTCTGCGCGCGGCACAGCTCGCGGATGGCCGGCTTGGCGGCCTCGAGGCCGCCGGCGACGACGTCCTCCGTCGGCGCGGTCGCACCGTCGGCGACGAGCTTGACGGTGTGCTCGGTGGCCTCGGCCTCGACCATCATGATGGCGACATCACCGTCGGGCAGCACCCGGCCGGCGATGACCATGTCGAAGGTGGCCCGGGCCAGCTCCTCGTGGGTCGGGAAGGCGACCCACTGGCCGTCGATGTGCGCCATGCGGGTAGCGCCGATCGGGCCCGAGAACGGCAGGCCGGACAGCTTGGTCGACAGCGAGGCCGCGTTGATCGCGACCACGTCGTAGGGGTGGGCCGGGTCGAGCGCCAGGATGGTCTCGATGACCTGGACCTCGTTGCGCAGGCCCTTGACGAACGACGGGCGCAGCGGCCGGTCGATCAGCCGGCAGGTGAGGATGGCGTCCTCGCTGGGCCGGCCCTCGCGGCGGAAGAACGAGCCGGGGATCCGGCCGGCCGCGTACATCCGCTCCTCGACGTCGACCGTCAGCGGGAAGAAGTCGAACTGGTCGCGCGGCGACTTGCCGGCCGCGGTCGTCGACAGGACGGTGGTGTCACCGAGCTGCGCGATGCAGGAGCCGGGCGCCTGCTTCGCGAGGCGGCCGGTGGTGAAGGTGATCTCCCGGGTGCCGAAGGCCCCGTTGTCGATCACCGCGGTGCTCTGCTTGTCGCCGAGTTTGGTCTCGGTCATGAGTGCGTTGTGCTCCTTCGGTCGTGGGCACGGCTCGACCCCACGTGAGGGGGAGCTGCTCTGACGGCCGGTCTTCGATCGAAGCGCCCGGGGGAGCCGGCAATCGATTTGCCGCGCTGGCCCGGGGGCCACTACCGAGGACCGGTGCGTCGACATCTCCGCCGACGGTCAAGCTGGCCCGTTGCTGGTTATGAAGTTGTGGAACGGGGGAGCGACCGGACGGTCACTCCCCCGCGCACGTCAACGCCGCAGGCCGAGGCGCTCGATGAGCGTCCGGTAGCGGCTGATGTCGGACTTCTGCAGGTAGTTGAGCAGTCGCCGCCGACGGCCGACCAGCAGCAGCAGGCCACGCCGGCTGTGGTGGTCGTGCTTGTGCACCTTGAGGTGCTCGGTGAGTTCGGCGATGCGCTTGGTGAGCACGGCCACCTGGACCTCCGGCGAACCGGTGTCACCCTCGGCGGTCGCGTATTCCGCGCGGATCTTGCTCTTCTGCTCCTGATCGAGCGCCATGATCTCCTGCGTTCGTTGTGATGGTGACGAACCTCGCACCCGCGGCGTCGTGCAGGCACGCGAGGCCGGGCGTCGGTGACCCGACGTCTCTATCAGGTTACCAGCCCGGCATCGATCGGCCTTCGGGACGTCACTCGGCCAGCGCCGCCCGGGTCTGCACGACGTCGTCGGCGATCTGCCGGACGAGCGGCTCGACGCCGTCGAACCGGCGGGTCTCGCGCAGCCGCTCGACGAAGTCGAGAGCGACCCGCTCGCCGTAGAGGTCACCGTCAAAATCGAGGATATACGCCTCGACCCGCCGCTCCCGCCCCGAGAAGGTGGGGTTTGTCCCGATTGAGATGGCCGCCGGCAACCGCTCACCCCGGCGCAGCAACCAGCCGGCGTAGATCCCGTCGGCCGGCACGGCCGCGTAGCGGTGTGTGCTCAGGTTGGCGGTCGGATAGCCGATCTCCCGCCCGCGCTGGTCACCGCGGACGACGATCCCCTCGAGCCGGTGCGGCCGCCCGAGCGCCGCGGCCGCCGTCCGCACGTCACCGGCGTCGATGCAGCTGCGGATGTAGGTCGAACTGAAGACCGTGTCGCCGCTGGACACCAGCGGCGCACCCTCGACGCCGAACCCGAACGTTCGACCGAGCCGCTCGAGCAGCGGAACGTCACCGGCGGCCTTGTGCCCGAACCGGAAGTTCTCCCCCACCACGACGAGGCTGGAGTGCAGGCTCTCGACCAGCACGTCGTGCACGAACTCCTCGGCCGGCAGCCGCGAGAAGTCCTGCGTGAACGGCACGACGCAGAGCACGTCGACACCGAGCGCCTCGATCAACTCGGCCTTGCGGGCCGGCTCGGTGAGCACCGCCGGATGCGACCCGGGCCGCACCACCTCGGCGGGATGCGGGTCGAAGGTCACGACGACGGACCGGACATCAAGATCCCGAGCCCGCTTCACGAGATGCCCGATGATCGCCTGATGTCCCCGGTGCACCCCGTCGAACACCCCGATGGTGACGGCGGACCGTCCCCACCCACCGGGCGCCGCCTGATATCCCCGCCACCGCTCCATAAGAGAAGCCTAGGTCCACAAGCTCCGACAGCTCGGCCGGGTCAGCTCGCCGCGAGCACGATCTCGGGCTTCGCCTTGTCGCCACGCTCGCTGACCACGGCGAGCAGGTCGCCGCCTGGCCCGAGAACGGCGTAGGGCCCGGCGATGCCGGCGGCGACGAGCGGGCCACCGTGTGACAGCACCCGGGCCTCCTCGTCGGTGGCCGACCGGGTCGGGAGAAAGCGCCGCGCCGCATCAGCCATCGGCAGGTTGACCACGTCGGGCGAGACGGCTTCGAGTTCGTCGAGCGTGCGGGCCTCGGCCAGCGAGAACCCGCCGACCGCGGTGCGCCGCAACGCGGTCAGATGGCCGCCGACGCCCAGCGCCGTGCCGGCATCCCGGGCGATCGCCCGGATATACGTCCCCGACGAGCAGGTCACGTCGACGTCGACATCGATGACGTCACCGTCGCGGCGGATGGCCAGCACGTCGAGCCGCGAGATCGTCACCCGGCGGGCCGGGATCGCGACCTCCTCGCCGTCGCGTACCCGTTTATAGGCCCGCTGCCCGTCGATTTTGATCGCACTGACCGCGCTGGGCACCTGGTCGATCTCGCCGCGCTGCGCGACGAGGGCGGAAACCACCGCCTCGTCGGTCACCGCCGCGGCCGGTGTGGTCGAGACGACGTCGCCCTCGGCGTCGTCGGTCACCGTCGCCTGCCCGAGCCGGATCGTCGCGGTGTAGGACTTGTCGGCGCCGATCACGTAGGTCAGCAGGCGCGTCGCCTTGTTGACCCCGATGATCAGCACCCCGGTCGCCATCGGGTCGAGCGTGCCACCGTGGCCGACCCGCCGGGTGCGCGCCAACCGCCGCAACCGCGACACCACATCATGCGAGGTCATCCCGCTCGGCTTGTCGACCACGATCAACCCGTCACTTGTCACGGCGGTCAAGCCTGCCAGACGGTCAACGGACCGCGCCCACCACCGCCCAACCCCCGGACCGCAACCGCAGCAACGCCGCCACGCACCGCACGACCACGAACAGGGTCAACCCCGCCCAGATCCCGGTCAGACCCCAATCCAGCACGTACGCCGTCCAGATGGCCGGAACGAAGAACCCGAGCGCGGCCACCACCGTGACGTTCCGCAGGTAACGCACGTCGCCCGCGCCGATCAGCACCCCGTCGAGCGCGAACACCAGCCCCCCGATCGGCTGGAGCGCCACGAACCAGGGCCAGGCGATCGCGGCCTGGTCGCGGACCGCCACGTCGGACGTGAACAGCCGCGGCACGATGCCGGCGCCGGCGGCGATGACCACCGCGAACACCACGCCGCAGACCACTCCGATCAGCGCGATCCGGCGCGCCAGGGCCCGCGCCCCGATCGCGTCACCGGCGCCGAGCGCGGCACCGATCAGCGACTGCGCGGCGATCGCCACGGCGTCGAGCACCAGCGCGGTGAAGAACCAGAGCTGCATCGCGATCTGGTGACCGGCCACCGTGGCCGTGCCGAACCGGGCCGCGACCGTGGTCGCCGACAGGAAGCTGAGTTGGAACGCGCCGCCGCGGATCAGCAGGTCGCGGCCCATCCGCAGTTGCTCGCCGATGACCCGGAGATGCGGCCGCCAGGAGATCCGCTCGCGCAGCAAAGCGACCGCGAAGCAGACACCCGCGACGGTCTGCGCCACCACGTTGGCGGTCGCCGAGCCGACCAGGCCGAGACCGGCCGGGTAGACCAGGATCGGGCAGAGCGCGGCCGACAGCAGGTTGGCGCCGAGCACGAACATCAGCGGGCGGCGGGTGTCCTGCACGCCACGCATCCAGCCGTTGCCGGCGGCGGCCAGCAGCAGGCCGGGTGCGCCCAGGGCGGCGATCCGCAGCCAGCGCGCGGCGGCGCCGGCGATCTCCGGGTTGCCGGCCAGCGTCTCGGCCAGCGGGCCGGCCGCGAACTGCATGCCGACCGCGATCACCAGGCCGGCGCTGAACGCCAGCCAGGACGCCTGGAGGCCCTCCTCGACGGCGGCGGTGCGGTCGCCGCTGCCGAACCGGCGGGCGGCCCGGCCGGTGGTGCCGTAGGCCAGGATCGTGCCGAGCCAGGCGGCCATCGTGAGCACGGTGCCGCCGACCGCGACGGCGGCCAGCGGGACGCTGCCCAGGTGCCCCACGACGGCGGTGTCGACCAGCACATAGAGCGGCTCGGCGGCCAGCACGACCAGGGCTGGCAGGGCGAGGGCCGCGATGCGGCGCGGTGCGGCGGTGGCGGCGGTGTCCATCGGTAGGCATCGTGGCATGCGGGATGTAAGGAACACAAGCGCGACACGTGCCTTACCGAGGGCTGGTTGCGCCGCACATGCACAAGGACCTGTTGTCGCGGTTCGTCAATCGCGGCGAACGGCGACAGCAGGTCCTTGGACGAGCGTGCGGGCGGAACCCTTACTGGCGGGTGTCCATCGACGTCTGCAGGGCGCGACGGGCGGCTTCGCGGGCCTCGTCGGTCTGCTTCTCGTGCTTGCGCTTCGACATTGCAGGGTCCTTCCAGGGCGGTGTGGCCGGTGGTCGCCGGACGGCGGCGCCGGGATCGCCGGCGCGGAGCGCGTCACAACGTCAACCCCGGGTCTGGTGGGACCCTGGAGGCGGTGCGCGGGTGCACGGCGGGTTACTGCCGTGTCACCACCCAAGCTAACGTTCAGGTCCCAGATTTCGCGCCACGTTCCCAAAAGGCGGAACGATCGTTCAGCGCGCGAACAGGTGCCAGCCCAGCCACCACCAGAACCGAAGAAGCCGATCCGCCCGACCGGGACCCGGCCGACCTCGTAGGCCATCACGTGGGCGCACACATCGCCGAGCGTCGGTATCGTCGACCCCTTGCGCCTGGCCAGCACCTCCACCACCGCGAATGCGACGATGGCGGCGAGGAAGCCGCCGATCGCGATCGAGCGGGTCAGGCTCATCGCCGCACCAACGCCCAGAAGCCGGCCAGCCAGGCGAAATAGCCGGCGGACCGGAGCAACTCGTCTTCCAGCAGCGGGTCGGCGAGCTTGGAGAAGGTCGGATATTCGGCCATCGAGCCGAGCAGGAAGGTGCTGCCCTCGAAGACCCCGAAGATCGCGACCGGCACCAGCCACCAGGCGGTGCCGGGGCCGAGCCGCGCCGGCAGCGGCCGGCGGGGCCGGCCGGCGAGGCCGAGCCAGAGCATCGACCCGCCAAGGCAGATCGTGTAGAGGTTGGCGCGCGTGCTGAACGACGGCAGTTGACCGCCGATCAGGGAGAGGAACGCGAGGACCGGGAGCACCGCGACCGAGCCGCCCGGCGCATCGGCCGCGACCTCTGGCTGCGACTGCCCCATCCATCGATTGTGGCCGGTGTCACACCGGCCGGGCTACCCCAGCTGCGCGCGGATGGCGTCGACGACCTCGTCGACGGTGCCCCGGCCGGTGAAGCCGGCGGCCAGCTTGTGGCCACCACCGCCGAGGGCCACGGCCACCCGGCTCACGTCGACGCCGCCCTTGCTGCGCATCGACACCGCCCACTCGGCCGCACCGACCTGCTTGACCACCAGGCTGACGTCGGCCTCGGCCGCGCAGCGCACCGAGTCGATCAGCGGCTCCAGCACGTAGGGCTGCTGCCGGTGCCGGTCGAGGTCGTCGAGCGTCGCGTAGGTCCACACCAGACCGCGGCCACCGGCGGCGGCCGGCTCCAGCCGGGCCCGGCAGAGCACGTCGCCGTAGAGCCGGACGGCACCGAACGGCCGGGTGTCGAACACCCGGCGGGAGATGTCGCCGGGGCTGATGCCGGTCTCCAGCAGCCGCGCGGCCAACTCGTGCACCGAGGGCGTGGTCATCGCGAACCGGAACGAGCCCGTGTCGGTGGCCAGCGCGACGTAGAGGCACTCGGCGATCTCGGCGTCGAGCGGCACGTCGAGCCGGCGGAGCAGTTCGTCGGCGACGACCGCGGTCGCCGCGGCGTCGGGGTCGACGATGTTGACGCTGCCGAAGCCGGGGTTGGACGCGTGGTGGTCGAGCACCACCGAGGTGCTGGCCTTGGCCAGCCGGTCGACCAGGCCGCCGAGCCGGGACGAGCTCGCCGCGTCGAAGCAGAGCACCAGGTCGGGCTCGGGCTCGGCAGCGGCCTCGGGCACCAGCAGGTCGAGGCCGGGCAGGGCCTGGAACGGCTCGGGGACGTTGGGCGGGCCGGGGAACGTGGCCTGGAGGTTGGTGACGCCGAGCCGGCGCAGCCCGAGCCCGAACGCGAGCATGCTGCCCAGCGCGTCACCGTCGGGGTTGACGTGGCAGATGAGCAGCACCTTGTCGGTGGGACGCAGACCGCGGACCGCTGCGACGGCGGTGTCCCAGTCGGCCTCGCCCGGGCGCGCGGACGTGCCGCCGGCCACCACCGTGGCCGAAACCTCGGTCACGAGCGCTCCTCGATCGGGGCGTCGTTGGCCACCTCGTCGTCGTCCTCGTCATCGTCGTCGTCGAGCTTGTAGGGCTGCGCGTCGCCCGCGTAGGTCGCGCCGGCCGCCAGCCGCTGCACCTCGGCGTCGGCGTTGCGGGCCCGCTCCAGCACCTCGTCGATGTGCTTCGCCTGATCCTGCACGTCGTCGTGGATGAACGTCAGGGTCGGCGAATGCCGCAGACCCAGGGCCTTACCCACGGTGCTGCGCAGCACGCCCTTGGCACTCTCGAGCGCGGCCGCGGTGCCGGCCTGCGCCGCGGCGTCGCCGAGCACCGTGTAGTAGACCGTCGCGTCGCGCAGATCAGCGGTGATCCGGGAGTCGGTGATCGTGATCATGCCGAGCCGTGGGTCCTTGATCTGGGTGCGCACCACCGAAGCCACCAGCTCCCGCACGCGTTCCGCGTGCTTGCGCACCTTGGCCGGGTCCGTCATGTCGTCACCTCCGCCGTCTTGCCTACGCTCAGACACTACCCGCGTCCTGGGCAGGTGATTCGACCGCCGTTGGCCCATCACCCGGGCACATACGCCCGCTACTGTCAGTCATCTCCGCCATGCGTCCGGCGCTTCGCGGACAGCAACTCGATCTCCGGTCGGCCGGCCATCAGGTGCTCGCAGGAGTCGAGCACCCGGGCCACCTGACCGGCGTCGGGGGCGACCACGGCCACCCCGATCTCGGCCCGCCCGACGAGGTCGAGGGCGCCGACTTCGGCGACGGCGACCTCGAAGCGCCGCAGCGCCGCAACGATCGGTCGGACATATGAACGCTTGGCCTTGAGCGACCGTGAGTCGCCCGGCAGAAGCACGTCGAATACCGCTGTTCCCGTGTACATCGGCGCACAGCCTAGCGGCGCGGTAAAGCGAACGGGCGGGCGGCCGAAGCCACCCGCCCGAACACATCAGCCACGTGTCAGCGCGGCTTCTCGCGCATCTCGAAGGTCTCGATGATGTCGCCGACCTGGAGGTTGTTGTAACCGGCCAGGGTCAGACCACACTCGAAGCCCTCACGCACCTCGGTCGCGTCGTCCTTGAACCGCTTGAGCGAGCTGATCGTGACGTTGTCGGCCACGACCGCGCCGTCGCGGAGCAGGCGCGCCTTGGCGTTGCGGCGCAACAGCCCGGACCGCACGATGCAACCCGCGATCATGCCGACCTTCGACGAGCGGAAGACCTCGCGGACCTCCGCCGAGCCGAGCTCGACCTCCTCGTATTCGGGCTTGAGCAAGCCCTTGAGCGCCGCGTCGATCTCCTCGATGGCCTGGTAGATGACCGTGTAGTAACGGATCTCCACACCCTCGCGGTCGGCTGTCTCGCGGACCTTGTTGGACGCCCGCACGTTGAAGCCGATGATCGTGACGGCCTCGGACGAGGCGCTGGCCAGCATGACGTCGCTTTCGGTGATCGCGCCGACGCCCCGGTGGATGATCCGAAGCTGGATCTCCTCCGGAATGTCGAGCTTGAACAGCGCGTCTTCGAGAGCCTCGACCGAACCCGAGACATCGCCCTTGAGCACCAGGTTGAGCGAGGTCTTCTCGCCCTCCTTGAGCTGCTCCATGAGCGTCTCGAGGGTGGCCCGGCCGCGCGAGTTGGCGAAGCTCGCCGCACGCCGCCGTGCCTGCCGCTGCTCGGCGATCTGCCGAACCGTGCGGTCGTCTTCGGCCGCCAGGAACGTGTCGCCCGCACCCGGCACCGCGGTCAGACCGAGCACCAGGACCGGACGCGCCGGACCCGCCTCGATGACTGCCGTGCCGTTCTCGTCGAACATCGCCCGCACCCGGCCGTGTGCCCCACCGGCGACGATGGAGTCACCGGCGCGCAGCGTGCCCTTCTGCACGAGGACGGTCGCCACCGCACCGCGACCCTTGTCGAGGTGGGCCTCGATCGCGACACCCTGCGCCGGCCCGTCGATCGGAGCGGTCAGCTCCAGCGACGCGTCGGCGGTCAGGATGACGGCCTCGAGCAGTTCCTCGACGCCGATGCCCGGCTTGGCCGCGACGTTGACGAACATCGTGTCGCCGCCGTATTCCTCGGCGACCAGCCCGTATTCGGTCAGCTGCTGGCGGACCTTGTCGGGGTTGGCGTCGGGCTTGTCGATCTTGTTGACCGCGACCACGATCGGCACGTCAGCCGCCTTGGCGTGGTTGAGCGCCTCGATCGTCTGCGGCATCACGCCGTCGTCGGCCGCGACCACCAGGATGACGATGTCGGTGACCTGGGCACCACGGGCACGCATGGCGGTGAACGCCTCGTGGCCCGGTGTGTCGAGGAACGTGATCGCCCGCTCGCCGCCGTCGTGCGCGACGTGCACCTGGTAGGCACCGATGTGCTGGGTGATGCCACCGGCCTCGCCCTCGACGACGTTGGCCTTGCGGATCGCGTCGAGCAGCTTGGTCTTGCCGTGGTCGACGTGACCCATGACGGTCACCACCGGCGGCCGGCTGACCAGGCGGTCCTCCGCGACCTCGGCGTCGAGGTCGATGTTGAACTGGGCCAGCAGCTCGCGGTCTTCGTCTTCCGGGCTGACGATCTGCACGTCGAAGCCGAGGTGCTCGCCGAGCAGCAGCAGCGTCTCGTCGGAGCACGACTGCGTCGCCGTCACCATCTCGCCCAGGTTGAACATCTCCTGGACCAGCGAACCCGGGTTGGCCTCGATGCGGTCGGCGAAATCGGAGAGCGACGCACCGCGCGACAGCCGGACGATCTGCCCACTGCCCCGCGGGGCACCCGAGCTCATCGTCGGAGCGGACAGGTTGTCGAACTCTTGACGCCGCTGCTTCTTCGACTTGCGACCACGGGTCGGCTTGCCACCCGGACGCCCGAAGGCACCCGCGGCACCGCCGCCGCGACCGCGACCGCCACCACCGGGACGACCCGGCGCACCGGCACCAGCCGGACCGCCGCCGCCACCGGGGCCACCACGGTAGCCACCGCCGCCGGCACCGCCACCGGGGCCGCCGCGGTAACCGCCACCGCCGCCAGCACCGCCACCGGGACCGCCGCGGTAACCGCCGCCGCCACCAGCACCGCCACCGGGACCGCCGCGGTAACCACCGCCGCCGCCACCGCCACCGGGACGACCTGCGCCGCCACCGGGACCGCCGGGACGACCGGGACCGCCGCCGGCCGGACGGCCGGGACGCTGCGTCGGCATGGACGCCGGGCTAGGCCGCGGCGGCATGGACGCCGGGCTGGGCCGCGGCGGCATCGAGCCGGGGCTGGGCCGCTGACCGCTGCCGGGACCGGCCGGTCGGTTGCCGCCACCACCAGGGGTGATGCCGAACGGGTTGTTGCCGCCGCTGCGGCCCGGCGGACGGCCGGGACCGGGACGCGGTGCGCCGCCACCCGGGGCACCGGAACCGGCACCGGGGGCGGGACGCGCAGCCGGCGAACCGGGCCGCGGCGGAACGCTGCCCGGACCCGGACGGGGCCGGGTCTGCGCGTTGCCGTCGGCCGGGGGCTCACGCCGGACCTGCTCGCGCTCCTGGGCGCGGGCCTCCTGCGCGGCCTTGACGGTCGCCTGCTGCTCAGCCTTGAGTTGCGCGGCACGCTGCTCGGCAGCGGCCACTTCGATGTCGTGCGCGCTCGCCGGCTTGGCCACCGGCGTGGCCGGCGGCGGCGGACCCGGGATCGGACCCTTGGGCCGGGCCGCCGGGGAACCGGCGGGAGCCGGTGCCGTCGGACGGCGCGGCGGCGCGGGCTTGGCCGACACCCTCGGCTCATCGGGAGCGGCGCTGCCGCCACTCCGGCCGTTGGTCGCCGGCGCGGACGGCGCCGCTGGTGCGGAACCCTCCACGAACGCGCCACGGAGCCGGCGGGCTACAGGAGCCTCCACCGTGCTCGACGCGGACTTGACGAACTCGCCCATCTCTTTGAGCTTGGCGAGAACGGTCTTGCTGTCGACCCCGAGCTCTTTTGCAAGCTCGTGTACGCGGGCCTTGCCTGCCACTGCACTCCTCACTCCGAGGCCGTGCGGGCAGCACCCGCAGCGACCTCACTCGTGCACTTGAAGCCTGGTCATCTCTGGGACTTCATCGTGTGCTCATGTCGGTCGTCCTACCTTGCTGCTGCGACACCCGCCCAGTCTCGGATGATCGGGCGTAGTGGTTGACGCGTGGATGTGCCCGGCCAGCTCGCCGGTGTCTGCGACACCAACTTTACGTAGCGCCCGCCCGAAGGCATGGCGTTTGCACGCTAGCGCGAGGCAAGCCGGATCGGGGTGCACGTGCGCGCCCCTCCCCGGCAGTCTGCGAGTCGGATCGGGTCGAAGTCGGTAATGATCTCCGTCGCCGACCGCGACGAACCGCAGTAGCTCGTCGGCTGACACACGTTGCCGGCAACCCACACAGGTGCGCACCGGCCGCGCACGTCGAGCCGTCATCAAGTCTACCCCTATGCCCCGGCGGGCGCTCCGCCCGGCTCGGTTGCGTGATCCACACCGCGTTCCTCAACAGCATCACGGTCTTCGGCAGGCGGCTCGGCATCGGAACGGATATCGATGCGCCACCCGGTCAAACGCGCCGCCAGCCGCGCGTTCTGCCCTTCCCGGCCGATCGCCAGCGAGAGCTGGTAGTCGGGGACCGTCACCCGCGCGGTGCGGGTGGCCAGGTCGACGACGTCGACCCGAAGCGCCTTGGCCGGCGACAACGCGTTGCCGACGAAGTGTGCCGGGTCGTCGGACCAGTCGATGATGTCGATCTTCTCACCGTGCAGCTCGCTCATCACGGCGCGGACCCGCTGGCCCATCGGGCCGATGCAGGCGCCCTTGGCGTTGACCCCGGACACCGCCGCGCGTACGGCGATCTTGGAGCGGTGCCCCGCCTCGCGGGCGATCGCGGAGATCTCGACGCTGCCGTCGGCGATTTCCGGGACCTCCAGCGCGAACAGCTTCTTCACCAGGTTGGGGTGGGACCGCGACAGGGTGATCTGCGGGCCGCGGAAACCCTTGGCCACGTGCACCACGACGCAGCGGATCCGCTGGCCGTGCCCGTAGACCTCGCCGGGGACCTGCTCCGACTGCGGCAGCACCGCCTCCAGCTTGCCCAGGTCGACGGTGACGATGCCCTTGTCCGAGCGTGCCTCGTGCGCCTGGATCACGCCGGTGACCAGGTCACCCTCGCGGCCGACGTATTCACCGAAGTGCACCTCGTCCGTTGCTTCGCGAAGCCGCTGGAGGATGACCTGTTTGGCGGTCATCGCGGCGATCCGACCGAAGTCGTGCGGAGTGTCGTCGTATTCCCGGGTGATCTCGCCTTCCTCGTCGACCTCCTGGGCATACACCAGGGCGGCGCCGGTCTTGCGATCGATCTCCACCCGGGCATGTGTCTGTGCGCCCTCGGTGTGCCGGTAGGCGGTCAACAATGCGGTCTCGATCGCCGCGAGGATGGTCTCGAACGGGATCTCCCGTTCGCGCTCCAACGCGCGGAGCGCCGCGAGGTCGATGTTCACCTCTGCTCGTCCTCCATTCCGTCCTCGTCGTCGTCGTCGAATTCCGCCAGTTCGTCGTCGGCCACCTCGTCGACCCGGTTGAACTCGACCTGGACCCGCCCAGGGCCGAGGTCGTCGTGGGCGATCGCGGTGTGCTCACCGGCCACGTCCAACATGACACCAGCGTCGTCGACGCCGACCACCCGACCGGTGAGCGGCCCGACCTTGACCAGCCGGCCGATGTTGCGGCGCCAGTGGCGGGGCAGGGTCAGCGGCCGGTCGACGCCGGGCGAGCTGACCTCGAGCTGGTATTCGCCGGTCACCACCTCGTCGCCGCTCTCGTCGGCCGCGTCGAGGGCGGCCGAGACGGCGCGGGACACGTCGGCGACGGCGTCGAGATCGAGCCCGCCGTCCTTGTCGACCACCACCCGCACCACGAACCGGCGACCGGCGCGCGAGATGGTCAGGTCTTCCAGGTCGTAGCCGGCCTCGCCGACCACGGGCTCCACCACGGCGCGCAGCCTGGCCTTGCGGGCGGCCAGGTCGCCACGCGGCGCGCCCGGTCGTGGGCCGGGCGCGGGGCGCCCGCCGGCGGCTCGGCTTCGTTGCGCCATCTGCCACCCCTTCACCAACCTCGGCCGCGCAGGGGTCGGCGCCCATGCTTCAGCGCCACCGGACCCTCGTCCGGTGGCTGCGCAGAGCGTAACGCGCTCCGCCACGGGCCAGCCGGCCGGCGCACCGAACCCTCCGACCGGGCGGCGCATGGTGTTGACTGACCAGGTGCGCGGCGGTGAGGAAAAGGACGAAACTCCCAATCGGGTACGGCGGCGTGCCGTGCTCGCGCTCGGTGCGGCCCTCGCGGCCGGCGCGGCCGGCGGCTGCGGGCTGCTCCGCGGGGAGCCCGACGAGCCACCCCCGCCCGACCCGCTGCTCCCCCTGGCCGACGAGGCCGTCGGGCTGGCCGCCCTGCACCGGCTGGCGGCCACCGACTTCCCGGACCGGGCCGGCACGCTGACCCCGATCGCCGAGGCGCACGACGCGCACGCCAAGGAACTGGCGCGGATCATGGCCACGCCGGCGCCGAGCCCCGCCGCGTCCGCCTCGGCGGGTGCGGCAGCCGGCACCGTCGAAGACCGGATCGAGGCGCTCCGGGTCGCCGAGAAGGCCGGCTACGAGGCCGCCGTCCAGGCCTGTCTCGCCACGCCGGCCCACCGCGCGGCCCCGGTCGGCACGATCGCCGCCGCCCGCGCGACCCACCTGGAGGCACTCAAGTGACCGGGGAACTGCCGGCCGCGCTGGCCGCCGAATACGCCGCGATCTTCGCGTACGGGCCGATCGGGGTCCGGCTGACCGGCGCCGAGCAGACCGCAGCCCGGGCCGCCGAGGCCGCACACCGCGCCCTGCGCGACGCGCTGGTGCTGTCCCTCAACGGCACCGGGCTGCCGCCGGCCGCACCCGCCTACAAGCTGCCGGAGCCGATCGTCGACCGGGCCGCGGCGCTGCGGGTCGCGATCTCGGTGGAGGAGAAGGCCGGTGCCGTCTGGCGGGCGGCGCTGGGCGCCACGGCCGGCCCACAACGCCGGCAGGCCCTCGACGCGCTCACCGGCTGTGCCGTGCGGGCCACCCGCTGGCGCCGGTTCGCCAAGATCGACCCGATCACCGTGGCATTCCCGGGCAAGATCCCGTCTTAGGGCGATTTGCCAGCCGCATACTCCGTATGCATACTCAGTAGCCATGTCCATCAGACACGGCCTGCTCGCGCTGCTCGAGCGCGGTCCCATGTACGGCTATCAATTGCGCGCCGCCTTCGAGGAGTCGACCGGCGCCACCTGGCCGCTCAACATCGGGCAGGTCTACACGACCCTGTCCCGCCTCGAACGGGACGGCCTGGTGCGGCCACTGCCGGAGAATGAGGGCGGGCAGCGGCCGTACGAGCTGACCGATCTTGGTCGTGGCGAGATCACCGTCTGGTTCGCCACCCCGATCGCCCGCACCGACCGCCCCCGCGACGAGCTCGCCATCAAGCTGGCGCTCGCGCTCACCACACCCGGCGTCGACGTGCGTGCGGTGGTGCAGACCCAGCGCACCGCGACCATCCAGACGCTCCAGGAGCTGACCCGGCTCAAGTCGCGCTCCGACAAGCCGGAGGACATGTCCTGGCGGCTGATCCTCGACGCGATGGTCTTCCAGGCCGAGGCCGAGGTGCGCTGGCTCGACCACTGCGAGGCCAGCCTGGTCCGTTACCAACCAGCGGCACCAGGGTCGGTCGCGGCCCCGGCGAGCGCCGACGACCGGACGGAGGCACACCGGTGATCCTCGAACTGCGCGGCGTACACCGCACCCACGGCACCGGCGAGACGGCCGTGCACGCCCTGCGGGGCATCGACCTTTCCGTGGCCGCCGGCGAGCTGGTCGCCGTCATGGGCCCGTCCGGGTCGGGCAAGTCGACCCTGCTCAACCTGGCCGGCGGGCTCGACTCACCGAGCCAGGGCGAGGTGCTGGTCGAGGGCGAGGTGCTCGGCACGCTCAACCGCAAGCAGCTCGCCCGGATCCGCCGCCGGCACGTCGGTTATGTGTTCCAGGACCTCAACCTGCTGGCCAGCCTGACCGCCGTGGAAAACGTGGCGCTGCCGCTCGAGCTCGACGGGATGGGGGTGCGCAAGGCCCGCAAGCTGGCCGCCACCGCGCTCGACGAGGTCGGCCTGGCCGAACTGGCCCCGCGCTTCCCCGACGAGATGTCCGGCGGCCAGCAACAGCGGGTGGCGATCGCGCGGGCGCTGGTCGGCGAACGCCGCCTGGTGCTGGCCGACGAGCCGACCGGCGCGCTCGACTCGCAGACCGGCGAGGCCGTGCTGCGCCTGCTGCGCAGCCGGGTCGACGCCGGAGCGGCCGGCGTGCTGGTCACCCACGAGGCCCGGCACGCCGCCTGGGCCGACCGGGTGGTCTTCCTCCGCGACGGCGTCGTGGTCGACACCACGAGCCCGGTCGGCGAGCCCGAGCAACTCCTCGGAGTTGAGGCATGAGCGCTTGGCGGACAGCTCTGCGGATCGCGCTGCGCGAAGCCCGCCGGGCCAAGGGCCGCACCGCGATGGTGCTGGTGCTGATCACCCTGCCGGTGGTCGGGCTGGCGTTCGCGGCGGTCACGGTCGACATGTTCGACCTGCGGCCGGCGGAGAAGCTCGACCGGCAGATCGGTGCCGCCGACGCCCGGATCCAGTGGTATGACCGCGTCCCGCTGCGGCAGAACCTCGACGGCGACAACTGGAGCAGCGAGCAGACCCCTCAGAACGGCGGAAAGGTCGAGCCGTTCCAGCCGACCGATCGCGACCTGCTCGACAAGCTCCCGCCGGGTAGCTCCGTGCTGCGGACCAGCAGCGCCTGGGTCGACATGCGCACCGCGACCGGCATCGGCGGCGTCGAGGTGCTCGGCGTCGACGCCGGCAACCCGCTCGCCAAAGGCCTGGTCACGGTGCTCGACGGCCGGGCGCCGAAGGCCGCTGACGAGGTGGCACTGAGCCACAAGGCCCTGTCCCGGCTCGGTGCCCGCCTCGGCGGGACGGTGCAGGACGCGGCGCGTACCAAAACATTCTCGGTCGTGGGTGTGATCGAGACGCCCAGCAACCTCGGCGAGATGATGGTCACCCCGGTCAGCCCCGACCAGGCCAGCGGTTGGCTGGTCAAGACGCCGGGCCCGGTGCTCTGGTCCGACGTCCGCGAGCTCAACAAGGCCGGCATGGTGGTGCTGTCGCGCTCGGTCCTGCTCAACCCGCCGGCCAACCCGGAGGGCGTGCTGGAAAGCCCCGGTGGCGGCACCCCCGGCGGCTTGCAGATCGCCGCGGTGATCGGCGGCCTCGGGCTGTTCGAGGTGGTGCTGCTCGCCGGCCCGGCGTTCGCCATCGGCGCGCGCCGCCGCCGCCGCGAGTTGGCGCTCGTCTCGGCCAACGGCGGCACCCCGGCCCACCTGCGCCGGATAGTGCTCGCCGACGGCGTCGTGCTCGGCCTGGCCGGTGCGCTGCTCGGCGTCGCGCTCGGCATCGCCGCCGCGTTCATCGCTCGCCCGCTGGTCGAGATCTACGTGGCCAACGAACGGGCCGGCGGCTACCGGGTCTATCCGCTGGCGCTCGCTCTCGTCGCCGGCCTGGCCCTGGTCACCGGCCTGCTGGCCGCGCTGGCGCCGGCCGTGGCCGCCGCCCGGCAGGACGTGGTCGCGGCCCTGACCGGCCGCCGCGGCGCGCTGCGCTCCCGGCGCCGCTGGGTGGTGCTCGGCATCGCCCTGATCGCCTTCGGCGGCCTGCTCGCGGTCGGCGGCGCGACGACCTCACGGGCGGTGGCCATCGTGGCCGGCCTGGTGTTCGGGGAACTCGGCCTGGTGCTGGTCACGCCGGCCCTGGTCGGGCTGGTCGCCTCGCTCGGCCGGTGGTTCCCGCTCGGCCCGCGGATCGCGTTGCGCGACACTGCCCGCAACCGCGCCGCCGCCGCGCCGGCGATCTCCGCGGTGATGGCCGCGGTCGCCGCCTGCGTCGCCATCGGCACGTTCCTGGCCAGCGACAACGACCGGCAGGTCGAGCAATACCGGACGGGCCTGCCGCTGGGCTACGCCGCCGTGCAGATCGGCGACCGGGCCAATGGCGTGCCCACCGTCGAGCGGGTCTCCGCCGCGGCGGCCGGCAGCCTCGCCGTCACCGGCGTGCGCCAGATCGACACGATCGGCTGCCCGAAGGTCGACGGCGAGGAGCAGTACTGCTTCGTGCGCCCGCAACTGCCCGCCGACCTGGCCTGCCCGTTCAGCCAGTCCAACGGGCCGCTCACCGACGAGCAGCAGACACAGGCACTGGCCGACTCGCGCTGCCAGGCGCCGTCCTTCTTCTTCGGCAACCTGCCCTTCACCACCGTGGTCGGCAACGGCGACAACCTCGCCACGCTGTCGCACCCGTCGGAGGCCGACGTGCGGGCGGCCACTCAGGTGCTCGCGGCCGGCGGTGCCGTGGTCAGCGACCCACGCCTCGTCCACGACGGCAAAATCACGCTGCAACTGGGCGGCAACAACGAAGACGGCTCGGGCAACGGCGAAAAGATCATCAAGACCACCGAAGTCCCCGGGTACGCGCTGCGCAGCGGCCTCGAGGTCGGCCAGGGCCTGGCGCCGGAGGGGATGCAACGCACCTACGTGTCGCCGGCGGCGGCGGCCGCGCTCGGGCTGGAGACCGTGCCGGAGGGCTTCGTGATCGCCACCGGCCGGGTGCCGGACCAGGCCGCACAGGACAAGCTGGCCGCCTCGGTGGCCGAGTTGCCCGGCGGCGGGTACGCCACCGTCGAGACAGGACCGCCGACCGGCACACCGACGGAGGCGCTGATCCTCGCCGCGGCGGCGATCCTGGTCGCGCTCGGCGCCACGTTCGTCGCCACCGGCCTGGCCGCGGCCGACGGGCGGCGCGACCTGTCGACACTGGCGGCGATCGGTGCCGCGCCGAGCGTGCGCCGGGTGCTCACGCTGAGCCAGTCCGGCGTGATCGCCGGCCTGGGTTCGCTGCTCGGCACGGTGGCCGGGCTGGGTTCCGGGTGGGCCATCCTGGCCGCCTTCAACCGGCAGTTCGCGGGACAGTGGCCGCGCGAGATCGGTTACCCGTTCGCCGTGCCCGGCGTGGTCCTGCTCCTGTTGGTGTCGATCCCGGTGATCGCGATGCTGGGCACGGGCCTGCTCACCCGCGCCCGGCTGCCGATCGAGCGACGGGCGGACTGAACAACCGGCACACTGTCCCGATGTCACTCTTCCGGGCGACCGCCCGACGCCTCGGACCCACCCGGTTCCTATCCCGGGTGGGTCCGTTGCTCGTACCCCTGGATCGGATCGTCAGCCGGCTCACCCGCGGCCGCGTGGTGGCGCTGGGCCTGATCCCGTCGGGGTTACTCAGCACCCGCGGGCGCCGCACTGGCCAGCGGCGCGACAACCCGCTGCTGTGCCTGCCCGACGGCGACGGCTACGTCGTGATCGGCTCGAACTGGGGCCGCCCCGCACAGCCGGCGTGGGTGCTCAACCTGCTGGCCGACTCCTCCGCCACGCTGACCCTGGGCGGCTCGGCGGTTCCGGTCAAGGCGCGGCTCCTCTCCGGCGACGAGCGGGCCGCGCAGTGGGCCCGGCTGGTCGCGGTGTGGCCGGGCTACGCGGCCTACCAGAAGCGGGCCGGGGGTCGGCAGCTCCACATATTCCGGCTCGACCGCGTCTGACCCTCCTCCGGTGTACCGGCATCGTGCCATCGCGGCGCCTCGCACGAGCTTCTCGCTGGGAGCGCATCCACCCTGGTTCGTATGACGTTCCATTGGATCGGCCCCACCTGAGGCGACACAATGACGGCCGTGAGCGACGAGCCGAACCCCTACCTGGCAAACCCGCGCTGGGTGGTGGCCGAGCTGGTAGCTGACGCGGCCCGCCGGCGCTATCCGGCTGACATCCTCGCGATCGGCGTGCACGGCTCACTCGCGCACGGCAACGACACCGACACCAGCGACGTCGACTTGGTCGTCGTCACCTACAAGCAGGGCGCCGGCCCCCGCCCGGTCACCCGCCGCGTCGACGGAGTGCTGGTCGACCTGGGCGTGGTCGGCGCCGACGAATACATACGCCACGCCCGAACGCTCTCGACCTCATGGCCGTTGGCTGCAGACCGTTACGTCACCACGAAGGCGATCCACGACCCGTCGGCGTGGTTGGAAAAACTCCGCGACGTCCATCTGGGCCGGCTGGCCGAGGCCCGCACGGCCGAGTTCACGGCGCTGGCCCGGGAGGCCTGGTGCCGGGGCGCGTCGGCACACGCCCGGGCCACCCGGCTGGCCGCCTGGTATGAAACGGACACGGCCCTGGTCATGCTGGCCGAAGCCCGCCTAGCGGCCGCGACGGTGGTGGGCCTGCTGACCCGCACCTATTTCCGCAACGGCGCCGACGCGGTCCGCCGCACCGGAGTGGCCAGCGCCGACCTGACCGAACTGGGCACAATCCTCCGCGACCAGGCAAAAGACCTGTCCGACCGCGGCCGCCCGGTAGACGGCACAGTCAGCGACCTCTTCGACCGCTAGCTCCTTGCCGGACGGTCTTTCTCGGTCGGGCGCGGGCGTCGACCAGTGATCGTTTGCATCTGACCAGCACAGAGACGTCGCCATTGCTTGATCATGTGCAGCTCATCAACCATCAGCGCCGCGTGTCATGCAGACGCCGCACACATGTTCATGGCCGGCACCCCAAATCATGCAGATCCGACACACATGATCAAGGAATCCAACGCCGCAGCCGTCGGCTGCCCCCTGACCCAGGAGATCTAGGAAAAATCTGGTAGCTATGGCTACCAGATTTTTCCTAGATCTCGGGTGGGTTGGGTCCGAACGGCGCGGCGCGCGGCGACACGCCGGCGCGAGCCGCTTGGGGCGAAGCGGCCACTGCGTGGGCGCATCGGGACGGAATGCCGGCGGCGTTGCACTGGCGGGCGATGACTGGGGGTTGGCGCTGTGGAAGGCGGAAGCCGCGCTTCGCCTCAGCCTTATGCAGAAACCACACACAGACCCGCACTGTCGGGGCGGATCTCCTCGTCGGGCGTAGACCAATGACCAGGATCTCCGGATGGGGACAAGGTGGAGCGCCCAGCTGGACGAACGACCTTGTCCCCATCCGGAGATCCTGGTGCCCTAAGCGAAGCCCGACGAGGAGATCCGCCCCCACGGGCTGGCATCTCTTTAGAGCGGCCGGGTCCGGGGCAGCGCCCCGGTGGGGTCCGGGGCAAAGCCCCGAAAACCCAACCGCGGATCAGGCAAACGAAGCCATCCCCCATGGGCCGGCGCAGCGCCCCAGTGCGGCAGCGCCGCGGTGAGGTCCGGGGCAGCGCCGCAGTGGGGTCCGGCGCAGCGCCCCGGTCGGGCCGGCGCAGCGCCGCGGTTGGGTCCGGGGGGCAGTGCCCACGGGTCCGAGGGCGTCGCCCCGCCCCGGGTCCGGGGGCAGCGCCGCGGTCGAGCCGGCGCAGCGCCCCAGTGCGGCAGCGCCGCGGTGAGGTCCGGCGCAGCGCCGCAGTGGGATCCGGCGCAGCGCCCCGGTCGGGCCTGCGCAGCGCCCCGGTTGGGTCCGGGGGGCGGGGGGCAGTGCCCCCCGGTCCGAGGGCATCGCCCCGCCCCGGGTCCGGGGGCATCGCCCCGCCCGGGTCCGCAGCGCTGCGCCGCGGTCGAGCCGGCGCAGCGCTGCGGTGGGGTCTGGGCGGGGCCCACTTGGGGCAGCGCCCCAGTCGAGCCGGCGCCCCGGTGGGGCCCGGGTTCCGCACCCCGCCGGGCGTCCGGCGCAGTGCCCGCCCAGGGTCCGGAGGCAGCGCCCCGGTGGAGCCGGCGCCCGGGCGGGCCCGGTACAGCGCCCCGCCGGCGTCCCGGGACAGCGCCGCCCCGGTCCGGGTAGCGCCTTGGTCGAGCCGGCGCAGCGCCGCAGTGGGGTCCGGGGCAGGGACCCCGCTGGGGCAGGGCGCCGGTCGAGCTGGCGCCCCGGCGGGCCCGGTACAGCGCCCCGCCGGCGTCCCGGGACAGCGCCGCCCCGGTCCGGGCAGCGCCTTGGTCGAGCCGGCGCAGCGCCGCAGTGGGGTCCGGGGCAGGGACCCCGCTGGGGCAGGGCGCCGGTCGAGCTGGCGCCCCGGCGGGCCCGGGGCAGCGCCCCGCGGGCGTCCGGCGCCGGCGCCCCGCCCGGGTCCAGGGGCAGCGCCACCCGGGTCCAGGGGCAGCGTCACCCGGGTCCAGGGGCAGCGTCACCCGGGTCCAGGGGCAGCGTCACCCGGGTCCAGGGGCAGCGCCCCGCCCGGGTTTAGGGGCAGCGCCCCGCGGGCGTCCGGGGCCGGCGCCCCGCCCGGGTCCAGGGGCCGCGCCACCCGGGTCCAGGGGCAGCGCCACCCGGGTCCAGGGGCAGCACCCCGCCCGGGTCCGGAGGCAACGCCCCGGTCGGGCGGGCGCAGCGCCCGGTTTGCGGGCGCCCCCTGAAAGGGCCCCAGCTGAATCCATGGGGCAAAGCCCCAATCAGCCCATGGGGCAAAGCCCCAATCCGACCCAGGAGCCAACGCCCTACGCGGCTCCCATGCGGCAACACCCAGGAAAGGGGCAAGGGGCGAAGCCCCAAACCAAACCACGGACCCGGCAAGCGAAGCGAAGGCGGAGCGATCCCCGGCGGGAGCAACGGTCGCCCCCACGACGGACCCGGGACCAGATCGAGACCTACTCCGGCGAGAGCCAGCCCTGATCGCCCAGCCCGGCGATATCAAGAACCCGCCGCACCCGCCGCGACGGGATCACCGACAGCTCCGGAACCCGATCGGTCAGCCGAACCAATGCCTGGATGGCCGCCGAATCGAAGAACGTCACCGCGCGCAGGTCGAGCGTCACCTTCGCGGCCGGCTCGCGGGTCGCGGCCTGGAACATCGCGTCGGCGGTGGCCATGTCGACCTCGCCGGTCACGACCACTCGGCGGTGGTCTGCGTCACCCTCGCTGGTGGCGGAGAAGACGGTCTCCTCTTGATCCACGGCACAACCTTGGCACACCCCTCGGGCCCCGGCAAGCAACCCGTCGGCGTCGCTAATGTGTGAAGCATGGCCGACCGTGCTCAGCTGACCCCCGGCAAGATCTCGCCGTGGCGCCAGGTGCCGCCCTCGATTCCCCGTCCGGAGTATGTCGGGAAGAAAGGGCCTACGCCCTGGCGTGGTTCCAACGTGCAGACGCCGGAGACGATCGAGCGGATGCGGCTCGCCTCCCGGCTCGCCGCGCAGGCCACGCAGCTTGCCGGGGAGCACTGCAAGCCCGGCGTCACCACCGACGAGATCGACAAGGTGGTGCACGAGTTCCTGGTGGATCATGGTGCTTACCCGTCGACGCTGGGTTACAAGGGCTTTCCCAAGTCGTGTTGCACCAGCCTCAATGAAGTCATCTGTCACGGCATCCCCGACAGCACCGTGCTCGAAGACGGCGACATCATCAACGTCGATGTCACCGCCTTCATCGGCGGGGTGCACGGCGACACCGACGCGACCTTCCTGGTCGGCGACGTGGCCGAGGAGGACCGGCTGCTGGTCGAGCGCACCCACGAGGCGATGATGCGGGGGATCAAGGCGGTCGCGACGGGTCGCCAGATCAACGTCATCGGCCGGGTGATCGAGTCCTATGCGAAACGGTTCGGCTACGGCGTGGTGCGCGACTTCACCGGGCACGGCATCGGTGAGGCGTTCCACAGCGGGCTCTATGTGCCGCACTACGACAGCCCCCGGCCGACCGACCTGATGGAGCCGGGGATGACCTTCACGATCGAGCCGATGATCACGCTGGGCACCTACGAATACGACATGTGGGACGACGGCTGGACCGTCGTCACGAAGGACCGCAAGTGGACCGCTCAGTTCGAGCACACGATCGTGGTAACGGAAGACGGCCACGAGATCCTGACCCTTCCGTGACCGGGCTCGACCGCGAGCTACCCGCACCGCACCACCACGCCGATGTTTCCGGGGGGACCCTGCGCCCCGCGGTCTTCGGCGCCATGGACGGGCTGGTCACCAACATCGCCCTGATCGCCGGCGTGGGCGGCGGCGGGGTCACCTCGCACACCCTCGTACTCACCGGCGTCGCCGGCCTGGTCGCCGGGGCGATCTCGATGGGTCTGGGGGAATACACCAGCGTGCGCAGCCAGAACGAGCAGGTCCGCGCCGAGGTGGCCAAAGAGCGGCTCGAACTGGAACGGCACCCCGAGGCCGAGGCCCGCGAGTTGGCCAACGCCTGGATCCGCCGCGGCCTCCCCCGCGAACTGGCCACCCAGGTCGCCGAGGTGCTGCGCGACAACCCGCGCGAGGCGCTGCGGGTGCACGTCCAGGAGGAGATGGGCGTCGACGCCGAAGATCACCCGAGCCCGTGGGCTGCGGCGTTGCTCTCGTTCGTCTTCTTCTCGATCGGCGCGGTCGTACCGCTGATCCCCTACCTGGCCGGCCTGTCCAACCTGTGGGCGGCACTCGGCGCCGGCGGTGCGGGCCTGTTCCTGGCCGGCGCCCTGGTCGCCCGCTTCACCCAGCGGTCGTGGTGGGGCAGCGGCGCCCGCCAACTCGTCCTCGGTGCCGCGGCGGCTGCGGCCACTTACGGGATCGGCACGCTGATCGGCGTCTCCACGACCTGATCGAAGGCCGGCAGCCCGTCGATGCTGGTGGTGTTCTTCGCGCGGCGGTAGTCGGCCAGCGCCGCGTCGTCCTTCCGCTCCGCCCAGCGCACCAACAGGTCACGGTCGCCCTCATAGCTCATGAACGGCACCGAGTAGCCGCACGAGTCACTGATCCGGTCGACGTCGACGGTGATCACGGAACGCAGCCCATGCACATCGGGCGGGTTCGCGAAGTGGGCCAACGCGCTGTCCATGCCCGGATCCCCCACCGGCGTGAACGTTCCCCGCCCGTGCAGCCGGACGATGTTGGGCGGCCCCTCGAACGCGCAGAACATGATCGTGATGCGCCCGTTCTGCCGCAGGTGGGCCAGCGTCTCCGCGCCGCTCCCGTGGAAGTCGAGGTAGGCGACCCGATGCTCGTCGAGCACCGCGAACGTGCCCGCCATGCCCTTCGGCGAGAGGTTGACGTGACCCCCGTCACCGGATGGCGCGGTCGCCACGAAGAACATGTGCTGGGCTTCGATGAAGTCCCGCAGCCGGCCGTCGATCCGCTCGTGCAGCTTGCCCATGGCCCCGATCCTGCCACCGGCGCTCAACCGGAGCGAAGCCGGTTTCAGCTGCTGGAAGCCGTGCGGCCGCCGGAGGCGGCCCCGACCAGCGCCGCGAACAGCCGATGATCCGTGGTGTCCTCCGGATGCCACTGCACCCCGAGCGCGAACCGCAGCGCCGGATCCTCGACCACCTCGATCAGGTTGTCTTCCGGACACCAGCCGGTGGCGGTCAGCTTGCCCGGATCGGCGACACCCTGGTGGTGGAACGAGTTGACCTCGAGCGACTCGCCGAGCAGTTGCCGGGCCAGCGACCCGGGCGCCAGATCAACCCGGTGAAACCCGAACTTCGGCCCCGACGTCGGCCGGTGGTTGTCGTGCCCGAGCACGTCAGGCAGGTGCTGGTGCAGCTTGCCGCCATAGGCGACGGTCATCAACTGCATGCCCCGGCAGATGGCCAGCAGCGGCAGGTCTTTGGCGAGCGCGGCCCGCAGCAGCAGCATCTCGGCGGCGTCGCGCTCGGGCTTGACCTGGGTGGTCGGATGCGCCGCCTCCCCGTAGAGCGCCGGATCGACGTCAGACCCACCGGTGAACACGATCCCGTCGAGCCCGTCAAGGGCATCGATATCGGGCGCGTCGGGGGTGATGAGCACCGCGCGGCCGCCGCTGTTGTGCACCGCCTGCACGTAAGCCAGCGGCAACACGGCGGCGAACGTGTCGTTGAGCCCGAACCTCGCCTCTTCGGCGTAGGTGGTCAGGCCGATCACGGGCCGAGACATGCGCTCACTCTAGCCGCGCCCCGATCAGATCAAACCCAACATTCTCCGAGGCAAATAACGCGATCAACTTCTCAAGAGCCCAATCGCGGTCCCGGGTCCGCGGTGGTCCGGACCGTCGCTCCCGCCGGACAAACTCGCTGGCGCATCGAGCCAGGTCCGCGGCACACAACCACGGTGGCCGCGCTCCGCGCGTCTGGGGCGGCAGATCTATCGAATCAGAGATCAACTCGACAGATCTGCCGCCCCAGATCGCTGCGGACGTTGTTCGGGCCGAGGAGCGGGTTAAGCCGTGCCGGCTCGGGCCGCGTCGACCAGGGATTCGAAGATGCGGCGCTCGCCGGACTCTTCCGGGTGCCACTGGACGCCCAGCACGAACGGCTTCGTCGGGTCTTCGACCGCCTCGATGACGCCGTCGTCGGCGCGGGCCGTGATCAGCAGTGACCCCGGATCGGCGACACCCTGGTGGTGGTAGGTGTTGACCTCCACCCGGCCGTCGCCCTCGGGACCGTCACCGGCCACCTCGGCGGCCAGCGAACCCGGCGACAACTGGATGCCGTGCCAGCCATATACACCCGGACCCGGCCGGTGCTTGTCGGAACCGACCACATCCGGCAGGTGCTGGTGCAGCCGGCCACCACAGGTCACCGCCAGCAACTGCATGCCCCGGCAGATGCCGAGCACCGGCAGGTCGGTGCGGAGCGCCGCCTGGAGCAGCACGGACTCGCCGCGGTCGCGGTCTGGTCGGCTGTCGGTGAGCGGGCCGGGCGTCTCGCCGTAGAGGTCGGGTCCGAGGTCTGCGCCGCCCGCGATGATCAGCGCGTCGAGTGCGCGGAGCACGTCGGCGTCGGTGTCATCCGGCGGCAATATCACCGCCCGGGCGCCGGCGGCGGTCACCGCGTCGACGTAGGACTTTCTGATCAAGGCCGCATCCTGGTCGATCCAAATACCCCAAGAAGCGGGTTCTACATAGGACGTGATTCCGACGATAGGTCGCACGTTGGCTGAGAACCTCCTCCCCACAACTTTGCTACCCGGCGACCCGTTCGCCAAACGATCGCTACAGAGGTGTGACGTATGCCCCTGTAATTCCGCCGTCGACGACAAATTGCGCCGCCGTCATGAAGGACGCGTCGTCGCTGGCCAGGAAGGCCACGGCCGCCGCGATCTCCTCCGGCTTGCCGAACCGGCCCATCGGCACGTGCACCAGGCGCCGCGCGGCCCGCTCCGGGTCCTTGGCGAACAGCTCCAGCAGCAGCGGTGTGGCGATCGGCCCGGGGCACAGGGCGTTGACCCGGATCCCCTCACGGGCGAACTGGACGCCCAGCTCACGGGTCATCGCGAGGACACCACCCTTACTGGCGGTGTAGGCGATCTGCGAGGTGGCCGCGCCCATCAGTGCGACGAATGAGGCGGTGTTGATGATCGAGCCCTTGCCCTGCCGCCGCATGTGCGGGATCGCGTACTTGCAGCACAGGTAGACGCTCGTGGTGTTGACCCGGATCACCCGTTCCCAGGCGTCGAGCCCGGTTTCCAGGATGGAATCGTCGTCCGGCGGCGAGATTCCGGCGTTGTTGAACGCGATATCGACCCGGCCATACCTTTCGGCCACGCCGTCGAACAGGTCGCGAACCCCGGCCTCGTCGGCGACGTCGCACAGCACGAACTCACCGCCGACCTCGTCGGCCGCCGCTTTGCCCGCCGTAGCGCCGACGTCGACGCAGACCACCTTCGCGCCCTCGGCGGCGAAGCGGCGGGCGGTGGCCAGCCCGATGCCACTGCCGGCACCGGTGATCACGGCCACCCGGTCTTGGAGCCTGTTCATCGAGCCTCTCAATCTGCAGCGAGGAAGACGTTTTTGACGTCGGTGAAGGAGAGCAGCGCGTCGGGACCGAGTTCGCGGCCGAGCCCGGACTGCTTCATGCCGCCGAACGGGGTCGAGTAACGGACCGACGAGTTGGAGTTGACGGAAAGGTTGCCGGTCTCGACACCGCGGGCCACCCGGATCGCCCGGCCGGTGTCGCGGGTCCAGATCGAGCCGGACAGGCCGTATTCGGTGTCGTTGGCCAGCCGGATCGCGTCGGCCTCGTCGTCGAACGGCAGCACCGAGACCACAGGACCGAAGATCTCCTCGCGCCAGTGCCGGTCGCTGGGCGAGCCGGCGAGCAGAACCGTTGGCGCGTACCAGAATCCGGGTCCTTCTGGCGCACTGCCCGTGAACGCCACCCGCGCGTCGTCATCCACATAGGACGCCACCGACGACCGTTGCGCCGCGGTGATCAGCGGGCCCATCTGCGCCGTCTCCAGCGCCGGATCCTCGACCCGGAACGCCTTGACGGCCGGCTCCAACAGCTCGAGGAACCGGTCGTAGACACCGCGCTCGACCAGGATCCGCGACCGCGCGCAGCAGTCCTGGCCGGCGTTGTCGAAGACCGCGGCGGGCGCACCGGCAGCCGCTTTCGCCAGGTCGGCGTCGGCGAACACGATGTTTGCGCTCTTCCCACCGAGCTCCAGCGTCACCCGCTTGACCTGGTCGGCGCAGCCCCGCATGATCCGCTGCCCGACCTCGGTCGACCCGGTGAAGCACACCTTGCGCACCGCCGGATGGGTGACAAACCGTTCACCGACAAGGGATCCACGCCCGGGTACGACGGTGAAGACACCCCGTGGCAGCCCCGCCTCGAGGGCCAACTCCCCCAGCCGCAGCGCGGTCAGCGGAGTCACCTCGGCCGGCTTGAGCACCACGGTGTTGCCGGCCGCGAGCGCCGGCGCGAAGCCCCACCCGGCGATCGGCATCGGGAAGTTCCACGGCACGATCACGCCGACCACGCCGAGCGGCTCGTGGAACGTCACGTCGAGCCCGCCCGCGACCGGGATCTGCCGGCCCATCAGCCGTTCGGGCGCACCGGCGTAGTAGTCGAGCACGTCGCGGACGTTGCCCGCCTCCCAGCGGGCGTTGCCGATGGTGTGCCCGGAGTTGCGCACCTCCAGCTCGGCGAGCTCTTCGATGTGCGCGTCGACGACGGCGGCGAACCGGCGCAGCAGCCGGGCCCGGTCGGCGGGCGCCATCGCCCGCCACCGCGGGAACGCGGCGTTGGCCCGCTCGATCGCGGCGTCGGTGTCATAGAGACTGCTCGCCGGCACGGTCTCGATCGCCAGCCCGGTTGCCGGGTTGACCAGTTCGGTCACTGTTGTTTCCCCTCCTGGGGTCTGTCCGGTGGACAGGCCCTCATAAGCGCTCGAAGCCGCGGAACAGCTCCCAGTCGGTGACGGCAGCGTCGAAGGCGGCCAGCTCGACCCGGGCCCGGTTGGCATAGTGGTCGACCACGTCGTCGCCGAACGCGGCGCGGGCGATCGCGGAGCCCTCCCAGAGCGCCGCTGCCTCGCGCAGCGCCGAAGGCACCCGGGGCGAGGTCTCGTCGCCGTAGGCGTTGCCGGTGAACTCCGCCTCCAGCGGCAACTCGTTCTCGATGCCGTGGATCGTGCCGGCGACCAGCGCGGCGATGGCCAGGTAGGGATTGACGTCGGCGCCCGGCACCCGGTTTTCCACCCGCATGCCCTGCCCGTGCCCGACCAACCGCAGCGCGCAGGTGCGGTTGTCGCTCCCCCACCGCAACGCGGTCGGCGCGAACGAGCCCGGCTGGTAGCGCTTGTAAGAGTTGATGTTGGGTGCGAAGAGCACGCTGAAGTCGCGCATCGTGGCCAGCAGACCGGCCAGCGCGTGCTGCCCGACTTTTGAGAGGTGGGCCGGCCCGTCACCGAGCATCGCCGACCGGTCGTCGGGCCCGCGCAGCGAGAAGTGCACGTGGCAGGAGTTGCCCTCCCGCGCGTTGGGCTTGGCCATGAAGGTGATCGCCATGCCCTCCTGAGCCGCGATCTCCTTGGCGCCGTTCTTGTAGATCACATGGTGATCGGCGCAGGTCAACGCGTCGGCGTAGCGGAAGGCGATCTCGTGCTGGCCGAGGTTGCACTCGCCCTTGGCACTCTCCGGCACCAGCCCGGCGCCGGCCATCTCGTTGCGGATCCGGCGCAGCAACGGCTCGACCCGCGCGGTGCCCAGCAGCGAGTAGTCGACGTTGTAGAGGTTGGCCGGGGTCATCTCGCGGTAGCCGCGCCGCCAGGCGTCTTCGTAGGAGTCGCGGAAGAGCACGAATTCGAGTTCGGTCCCGGCGTACGCCGTCAGATTGTGCTCGGCCAGCCTTTCGAGCTGGCGCCGCAGGATCTGCCGGGGGCTGGCCACCACGTCGCCGGAGCCGTCGAGCCAGGCGAGGTCGGACAGCAGCAGGGCGGTGCCGGGCTGCCACGGCACGCGGCGCAGGGTGCGGAGGTCGGGCACCATGGCGAAGTCGCCGTAGCCGCGCTCCCAGCTCGACATCGCGTAGCCGTCGACGGTGTTCATGTCGACGTCGACCGCGAGCAGGTAGTTGCAGCCCTCAGCGCCGGACTGGGTGACCTCGTCGAGGAAGAACCGGCCGTGCAGCCGCTTGCCCTGCAGGCGCCCTTCCATGTCGGTGAGCGCGAGCGCGACGGTGTCTATCTCGCCGCCGTCGACGGCCACCGCGAGCTCTTCGAGCGTGAGCGCCGGTTCTCGGGTCATCCTCGCGCCTCCATCAGAAAAGGTCTACTCGTAAACCATTAGGTCGTCAATCATCCGAGCAACCCCCGCAACAGCTCGGCGGTAGCGTCACAGTGCTGCTCCATCGTCGCCCGCGCGGCGAGCCCATCCCCGGCAAGAATCGCGTCGACGACCCGGGCGTGTTGCCGGTCGGAGTGGTCCAGGTTCTTCTTGATGACGGGGATGCTCGCGAGCAGCCCATCAAGGGTGAGCTGCACATCCGCGACGGCGGCGGCCAGCGAAGGACTGCCACTGGCGGCGGCGATGGCCAGATGCAGCCGCGAGTCGGCAACCCGCCGGGTGGCCGGGTCCCGGTCACGCGAGGCGCCCAGGCAGGCGACAAGATGCTGCCGATCAACGGCGGCGAGGGTACGCGTGGCCGCCAGCCCCGCCGCCCCCGGCTCGAGCACCCGCCGGAAGTCCAGCGCGTCATGGAGGGCGTCCCCCATCTGCCGCGCAAGCTCAGCCGCGTCGCCCTTGGGCTGGGGTTTCGGCCCCTTGTCAACCTCGGCCGTGGTCACCGGCGAGATGACGAAGGTGCCGCCGGTCCGCCCGCGCCGGGACTCGAGATAACCGGCCTCCCGCAGTGCTCGAATCGCCTCGCGAAGAGTGACCCGGCTGACCTGAAGGCGCTCGGCGAGTTCCCTCTCCGCCGGCAGCCGATCTCCCTCCCCCACCAGCCCGAGCCGGATCGCCTGCGCGAGCCGCGACACGGTGATCTCGAAGGCGTTCCCACCCCGAACCGGCCGCCAGAGCGGCACGCCGGAGACCTTGGCCGCCGCCTGGTTGGCCCGCCGCGCCTGCCGGCCAGGCACGGCAACAACCGCGGTCCCGCCGGCTGCCTTAGCGGCAGCGGCCACCCGCCCCGCAGCCGCTGCGCCTGCCTTGCGGCCCGAAGCCGTTGCCGCCGCCGTGCGGTCTGACGCTAGCTCCGCCGCCTTGCGGCCCGATGCCGACGCAACCGCCGCGCCGCCCGACACCGCCTCCGCCGCCTTGCGGCCCGAAGCCGACGCAACCGCCGCGCGGCCCGAATCGGGTGCAGCCGCCTTGTTGGGTTTGCGGCCTCGTGCGCGCGGCGGTGGCGCCGCGGTCAGTCCCGCGTCCCGGCCGCCAGAGAGGTCGGGGGGTGGGGGTTCGTCGGGCGCGGTGGGGGGTGGGTCGGCCGCGGCCGGACGCGGGACCCGCACCCGCTTCCGGGCGGCGTCGGTGGGCATTGGTGCGTACCCCCAATGGGATGTGGCCTGTCTCCCGTGACCGGCGCTGTGCCGGCCACGGGAGAGCAGCAGGCCCAAGGGTCAGGGTGTGTTCGCCACGTCGGGAGCGACGCCCTGTTCCTCGATCGTACGGCGAGGGCCGGTGAACCAATGCCGCGCCGAGATTCGCCACCACAGCCAGACCGCCAGGAGCACGCCGCCGATGGCCAGTGGGGCGTAGTTGACTGCGCTCCAGGTGAAGTCGTCGCTGAACGGGACCGCGGCCGGGGTGAACGGCATGATGAAGTAGATCGAGATGATCGCGATCTCGATCACCGCGATCCAGCCGAGCACCTTGTATTTGCGGCCGAGCGTCCACGGGCCCGGGCGGAACCGGTCGCCCATCCGCAGGCGCAGCGCGATCGGGATCAGGAACGCCAGGTAGAGGCCGATGACCGCGACCGAGACGACCGCGTAGAACGCGACCGGGATGCCGTTGTACTGGTAGAGCGCCGGCAGGGTGAGCACGCCGCCGGCGATGGTGCCGGCGATGATGGCGTACACCGGCGTGCCGTTGCGGTCGACCTTCGACCACAGCCGCCAGCCGGGGACCGCGCGGTCGCGGCTGAATGCGTAGGTCATCCGGGACATCGACGTCACGCAGCTCATGCCGCAGAAGAACTGGCCGATGGTCGAGATGACGATGACGATCTTGAACATCACCGGGGTGAGCGCGGTCTCGAAGATGGCGCCCGAGAAGCCGCCCGCCTTGTTGATCGCGTCGACGTCGGTCGCCGCGAACAGGAAGGCCAGCAGCAGGATCCAGCCGCCGATCGCCGAGTAGAAGATCGACTGCCACAGGCCGCGCGCCGCCGCGTGTGAGGCGCCGCGGGTTTCCTCCGAGACGTGCGCACAAGCATCGAAACCGGTGATGGTGTACTGCGTCAGCAGGAACCCGAGCGGCAGGATGAAGAACCAGAACATCAAGCCGTTGTGGTCGCCGTTGCCGAAGCCCGAGTTGTTGAAGCGTTCGGTGAATACGAACTGGAAGCTCTGGTGGTGGTCGGGCACGATGATCAGGATCAGCACCACCGCGGCCGCGCCGGCGACGTGCCACCAGACCGAGATGTTCTGGAGTACGTCGATGATGGCGTGGCCATAGATGTTGATGATGCCGTGCAGCGCCAGGATGATCACGAAGAGCAGGAACGCCTGGTTGAGCGTGCCGGCCCAGCCGTCGAAGAGCGCCGACAGGGTCAGGTTGAGGAAGGTCGCGCAGCCGTAGTCGACCGACGCCGTGACCGCGACCAGGCCGACCAGGTTGAGCCAGCCGGTGAACCAGCCGTGCACCGGCTTGCCCATCGTCGCGGCCCACCAGTAGATGCCACCGGCGGTCGGGTAGGCCGAGACGAGCTCCGACATGCAGAACCCGATGATCAGGATGAAGATCGAGATCAGTGGCCAGCCCCACGAGATCGCGACCGGGCCACCGTTGTTCCAGGCCTGGCCGAAGGTGGTGAAACAGCCGGCCAGGATCGAGATGATCGAGAACGAGATGGCGAAGTTGGAGAATCCGCTCCATTTCCGCCGTAGTTCCTGCTTGTAGCCGAGTTCCGCGAGCCGCTGGGCGTCATCGTCCAGTGGCTGCTCACCCGTGGCGGGCGACGTGGTCGTCACTGCAACACCTCCCGGAGGTGGTCAGGGGTTGGCCGGGCGACCCGCGGCGGTGTCGATCAGACGGCCCAGATCGGGTGCGTCGAGATCGGACGTCGCGCGGGCCCACTTGTCGGCCGCTTCGTTCCAGTAGTCGAACGTCGAACCGGGCGCCCGGAGCAGGCCATGGTGCACCGAGAACCAGAGCGTCCAGGTGACGTTGGACAGGATCAGGTTGAGCCGGACCCGCGCGATAAGTGCGGACACGGTCTCCGTTCCGAAGTACGCGGCCGCGAGCGCCGCCGTCTGGTCGGGGTCGAAGTCGGCCTCGGCCGCTATGTCGCCCAGCTCGAAAGCCGGGTCGTTGTTGCCGGACAGTTGGTAGTCGATGATGCGGACCTCGCCGGCCAGGTCGATGAAGTTCTCCGGCAGCAGGTCGTTGTGGCACGGCCGGGCCCGCAGTGGCCAGAGCGACAGGTTCGTCGCGATCAGGTCCACGATGGACTGCCGTTCGTGGTAGCCGTCCGGCACCCGCAGGCCGTGCCGGACGCAGACGTCGAGCAATTCCCGCCGCTTGGCGAGGATGTCGAAGTCGTTGGCGAACGCCGGCCCCGCGTGCAACCGCCGGCAGGCGGCCGCGATCCGCTTGATGCCGGCCGGGTCGCGCACGTCGGTCGCGTGCAGGGTGCGGCCCGGCAGGAACTCGAGCACGAGCGCCGGCACCTCAGGCAACACCTCGATCACCCGGGCGCCGGCACCGCTGTCGGCCGCCCGCGAGGTGTTGTCGATCTCCTGCTCCGGCGGGATGCCGAGGCCCGCCGCGGAAACCGCCGGATCGAGCACCCGCAGCAGATAGCTGCGGCCGCCGGTGTCGATCCGCCAGATGTGGTGTGAAAGGCCGCCGTCGATCGGCGTGGCACGCACCGCGCGCCCGGCGAACAGCGAGACGCGCCGCAGCACGTCGTCGACCTCGGGTCGGTCCGCCATCCGCATGCACGCCTCCGCATGCCGTTTCTTAGGCGGGAGTGTCGACCTGTGTGATCACATCGGTCAATACTCACGAGGATAGAAATTCACTGACCGGACAGCCGATTTGGTCTTACCTTTTGGGTGGTAGGAACTCACCTGTGCGGACCGAAGCGCAGGTCGTGATCATCGGTGGCGGGGTCGCGGGCTGCAGCATCGCCTACCACCTCGCCCGCCTCGGCTGGACCGACGTGCTGCTCGTCGAGCAGCACGACCTGACCGAGGGCACCACCTGGCACTCGGCCGGCTTCGTCGGCCAACTCCGCTCGACGATCAGCCAGACCCGCATGATCATGTATTCGTCGGGCCTCTACGCGGAACTCGCCGACCAGACCGGGCTCGATCCTGGTTGGCGCGGCGTCGGCGGCGTGCGCCTGGCGACCACTCCCGAGCGCGAGGAGGAGCTGCTGCGGCAGGCGTCGTCGGCGACGACCTACGGCCTGGAGATGGAGTTGCTCTCCCCCGCCGCGCTGGCGTCCCGAATGCCGATGCTCGACGTCTCCGACGTCCGGTTGGCGGGGTGGCTGCCCGGCGACGGCTATCTGCGGCCCGACGCGCTGGCCGGGGCACTCGCCGCCGGGGCTCGTTCGCTTGGTGTCACCTTCGCGACCAGCACGACGGTGACCGGCATCGAGGTGGTCGACGGCCGGGTCCGGGCGGTCGAGACGTCCGCCGGCCGGGTGGCGACCGAGATCGTGGTCAACGCGGCAGGAGCCGCGGCCGGCCACATCGGCGCGCTCGCGGGTGTTCCGGTGCCGGTCGTGCCGATCAAGCATCAATACGTGGTGAGCTCGCCGCTTCCCTTCGACTCGGTGCCCACGTTGCCGACCGTCCGCGACCCGGACCACATCGTCTACTTCCGTGGCTCCGACGATCCCGAATCCCCGAATGGGCTCTTGATCGGCGGCTACATCCGCACCCCTTCGGTCTGCTGGCCTGCGGCGGGTCCACCGCTTGCGGCACCACGCGCCCTGTTCCCGCCCGAGCTCGACCTGTTCGCCGAGTCGTGGGCGGCCGGCCAACACAGGGTCCCGGCGCTGCGTTCGGCGTCGATTGCCCGCGTCGTCAACGGCGCCGAGGCGTTCACCCCCGACGGCGAGTTCCTCCTCGGCGAGACGGCGACCCGCGGCTTCTGGGTAGCGGCCGGCTTCTGCGTACACGGCCTGGCCGCCGCCGGCGGCGTGGGCAAGGTGATCGCCGAATGGATCGTCGACGGCCAACCGGAATACGACGTGTCCCATATGGACATTCGCCGCTTCGGCCGGCACGCCGCGAGCCGCTCCTGGGCAACCGAGAAGGCGCTCGACGCCTACTCCCGCTACTACGACGTGGTCTACCCGCACACCGAGTGGACGGCCGGCCGCCCGTTGCGCCGCTCCGCGATCTGGCCCCGCACCGGCGACGCCGCGCTCGGCGAGAAGGCCGGCTGGGAACGGGTCAACTGGTTCCCCGCGCGGCCCGACGACCCGACCGCGGCCCGCCCCGGCGGCTGGGCCGGCCGCACCTGGTCACCGGCGATCGCCGCGGAGTGCCAGGCGACCGCGTCGGCCGCGGGCCTGTTCGACCAGTCCTCGTTCGCGAAGCTCGACGTGCGCGGCGCCGGCGCGCTCCCGTTCCTGCAATGGATGTGCGCCAACGACGTCGACCGCCCGCCCGGCGGGGTCGTCTACACCCAATTGCTCAACACCCGCGCCGGCATCGAGGCCGACCTGACCGTGACCCGGCTGGCCGACAACCATTTCCGCGTCGTGACCAGCACCGCTTCGGGGGTACGCGACGCCGCCTGGCTGCGCCGCCACGCTCCCGCCGACGTGGTGATCGACGACGTAACGGGCGCCTACGGCTGTTTGTGCCTGTGGGGCCCGGCGTCCGCCGACATCGTCGCGCCGCTGGTCGGCGGAGATCTCGACGCCCGTTTCATGCGGGCCAGCCAGGTCACCCTGGGACCGGTGCCGGTGCTGGCCCAGCGGGTCACCTTCGTCGGCGAGTTCGGCTGGGAGTTCTACGCGAGCACCGAATACCTGCTGACCCTGTGGGACCTGCTGGTGGCGGCCGGTGAGGAGCATGGGCTCCGGCCGGCGGGCTATCGCGCGATCGAGTCGATGCGGCTGGAGAAGGGCTACCGGGTCTGGGGCTCCGACATCACACCGGAGACCACGCCCGACGAGGCCGGGTTGTCGTTCGCGGTCCGCGCCGGGAAGTCGTTTCTCGGCAGCGCGGCACTGCTCGCCGCCCGCGCCGACGGACCGCCTTCGCGCCGCCTGCGCTGCCTGGTGCTGGCCGACCCGACCGCGGTCTGCCTCGGCACCGAGCCGGTCCGCGTCGACGGCCGGCCGGTGGGCCGGGTGACCTCGGGCGGCTATGGATACCGGGTGGAAGCCTCGATCGCCTACGCCTACCTGCCCGACGCGGTGCCGGACGGCACCCGGGTCGAGGTCGGCATGTTCGGCCAATGGCAGGCCGCCACCGTGATGCCCGAGCCCTTGTACGACCCGTCGAACAGCCGGGTCCGCTCCCCTGCCGCGCCTGCGAAGGACAGGGGTCAGCCCGGTCGGTGATCAGCGGCCGCCAGCTGGGCTGGGGACAACGGGGACCGTGACCCGGTCCCGGCCGGCCGCTGGTCCCGGCCGCCGCCGGGTCGCGGCCCTCCGCCGGTCCCGGCCCGTCGCCAGTCACAGGCCATCGCTAGTCGCGGCCCACCGCCGGTCACGGCCCACCGGTCGTGCAGCACGTCGGACCCCGCGGTCGACGCCGACGCACTCGCCGCCTCGGCCCCGCGGCGGTCGACGAGTTGGCCGATTCGCTTCGCACAGCGGCCAACAATCACACCGTGGTCTCCACCGATGGCGTCACCTCCTCCTCGGCGTCGGGAATCGGTTCGCCGGCCAGCCTGCGCAACGGCGAGAACCACGCGACCACCACGCCGATCCCGGTGATCCCCGCCGTCGCGATGATGGCCGTGCGCGGGCTCGAGGCCTCCGAGACAAGCCCACCGAGCAGCGCACCCACCGGCCAGCCAACCCCGAACGACGCCATCCGCCCGGCGGTGTTGACCCGGCTCTGCAGCCGGTCTGGCGTCACCCGTTGGCGCAAGGTGATCGAGTTGAGGATGACAATCGAGTAGACCACCGCCCACAGCGTCAGCATCAGCGCCGCCACCATCCAGTTGGTGGACAGACCGCAAGCCACTCCGAACGCGGCCGACAGCGGCAGGAACCACAGCGTCACCCGCGGCTCGCCCATCCGCCGCGCCAGCCGCGGGAAAAGCACGGCCGCGACGATGCCGCCCGCGCCCCACACCCCATACATCACACCGAGGCGGGCGTCGTTGGTCGGCCGCACACCGAGCGTCTGGTCGAGCCACGGCACGAACTGGCCCATGAAGGCGCCACCGGTCATCGACTGGAGGCACCCGACAATGGTCTGGGTGCGCACGATGGGCTGCCGGCTCAGGAACACGACGCCCTCGCGGATGTCGCGCAGCAGGCTCGACGGCGCCAGCACCGCCGAACTCTGCAAGGGCACGCCGATCGCCCGCACCAGCAGCGCCGAGGCCGCGAACGAGACCGCGTCGACGAGCAGCAGCGGGGCCGGCGCGGTCAGCGTCAGCAGCACGCCGGCCACGCCCGGCACGATCAGCTCCAGCACCGTGCTGCCGCCGTGCACGGCCGAGTTGGCGGCGGCGATGCGGCCGCGGCCGACCAGGGCCGGCAGGGCACCGAAGTTGGCCGCGTCGAAGAAGACGAACAGGATCTGGGTCAGGAACGCGACCACCAGGACGTGTGGCGCGGTGAGCACACCGAACGCGTAGGCGGCCGGGATCGAGCCGAGCACCACCCCGTTGGCCAGGTCGGCGACGACCATCACCCGGCGCCGGTCGAGGCGGTCGGCCAAGGCGCCCGCGAACAGGCCCAAGCACAGGTAAGGCAGGCCCTCGGCGACGACCACGAATGCCGTCCACAGGCTCGACCCGGTCACCGAGTAGATCAGCACGGGCAGCGCGACGTAGGTGACGAGCGAGCCGGTGACCGACACCATGCGGGCCGCCCAGTAGCGGCGGAAGTCGGGTTCGGCGAGGAGGCTCACGCGGACATCATGCCGGCCGGCACCGACAAATACGTTGCCGCGTCGATCCGCATACCGCATGCTTGATCTCAGGTCAAGAGGGCCACCAAAGACACCGCGCACTCGGCACGCGCGTGCGCACCGGTGCGATTCACCTCTCTCATCGCACCGGCGCGAAGGCGACGGGCGGGCGCGCACACCTTGGCGCCCGCCTGCTCGTCACCCGGCCGGCATCTCCGCCGAGCGCAGCAGCGCGGTGATCGCGGCGGGCGCCGCCGGCGTCCCGAAATGCAGCCCCTGACCGCTGTCGCAGCCCAGCGCCGTCAACCGTTCGACCTGTTCCAGCGACTCGACCGACTCGGCGGTGACCGACAGCCCCAGCGCGTGGGCGAGTCGCACCAGCGCGTCAACGATCCGCTCGGCTACCACGCTCGCCGGGTCGTGCGCGCGCATCCCGTCGACGAACGGCCCGGCCAGCTTCAGCGTGTGGATCGGCAACTGCCGCAGGTAGGCCAGGTTGGAATAGCCTGTGCCGAAGTCGTCGATGGCCAGCCGCACGCCGGTGTTGGCCAGCCGCCGCAAGGCGCGCACCGGCTCGCCGCTAGTTGCCATCACCGCGCTCTCGGTGAGCTCGAGTTGGAGCAGGTCGGCCGGCAACCCGCTGACCCGCAGCGCCTCGGCCACCTGGTCGACGATGTCCGGAGCGCTGGCCTGGCGGGCC
Organism: Asanoa ferruginea; assembly: GCF_003387075.1. Classification (NCBI taxonomy): domain Bacteria; kingdom Bacillati; phylum Actinomycetota; class Actinomycetes; order Micromonosporales; family Micromonosporaceae; genus Asanoa; species Asanoa ferruginea. The sequence goes on along the minus strand of NZ_QUMQ01000001.1, from coordinate 4,100,768 downwards.
GACAGGTTGACGCTGACCATCATCCGGGCCCGCGGGAACTCGGTGTGCCACCGGCCGGCCTCGATGCAGGAGCGTTCGAGCACCCACTGGCCCAGCCGGCCGATCAGCCCGGTCTCCTCGGCCAGCCCGATGAACTGGTCGGGCGGCAGCAGCCCGAGCGTCGGGTGCTGCCAGCGGACGAGCGCTTCGACCGCGCCGAGCGTGCCGTCGTGCAGCGAGACGATGGGCTGGTATTCGACGACGAACTCGCCGCGGCGCAGCGCCGCCGGCAACGCGGCCACCAGCGCGGTGCTGGTCGCCTCGCGGGCCGCCCGCTCGGGGTCGTAGCGGGCCCAGCGACCGCGGCCACCCTCGGCCTTGGCCCAGTAGAGGGTGGTGTCGGCGGCCTTCATCAGGTCGGTCGCCCCGCCATCGCTGACGAACCGGTCGACGATGCCGACGCTCGCGGAGACGGAGAGCTGGTGTGCTCCGATGTAGACAGGCTCGGCGACCGCGCGCAGCGAGGTCTCGGCCACCTCGACCGCGGTGCCGTCTTCGTCGACGTCGGCGACCAGGATGACGAATTCGTCGCCGCCCATCCGCGCCACCAGGTGCCCGGCGCCGGCGACCGCCTCGGCGAGCCGGCGGGCGACGACGATGAGCAGCTTGTCGCCGACGTCGTGGCCCAGCGTGTCGTTGATGGCCTTGAAGCCGTCGAGGTCGAGGAAGCAGACGCCGACCCGGCGGTTGTGCTCCGGGTCCTGCATGACGGTTTCCAGCCGCTCGAAGAAGAGCGTGCGGTTGGGCAGGCCGGTCAGCGGGTCATGCAAGGCCTGGAACCGCAGGCGTTGCTGCAACGCGTATCGCTCGGTGATGTCCTGGACCATCGCCACCGTGAAGCGGGGCCGCCCGTCGTCGTGCCGGATCAGGCTGACCGCGAGGTCGGTCCACAGCTCGCTGCCGTCCTTGCGGAAGTAGCGCTTCTCCAGGCGTACGCGATCGCGTTTGCCCTCAATGAGCTCCTCGTAGAGTCCCCACATGTCAGGGCCGTCTTCGGCGTGGAACAGCACGCTCACGTTGATCTCGCGCATCTCGTCGCGCGAGTAGCCGAGCATGTCGGCGAACGACTGGTTGACGTCGACGACCTGGCCGGAGAGGTCGGCGATGCCGATGCCGATCGCGGCGCCGCTGAAGACCGCGCGGAACCGCGCCTCGCTGTCGCGCAGCGCCTGCTCCGCCTCGTTGCGCGCCTCCCAGGCCGACCGGCTGATCCGTTCCTGCTGTGCGAACGTGCGGTCGCGCAGCGCCCACGCGAAGCTCTCGGCCAGGGCCGCCTGCACGTCGGCGATCCGGGCCGCCAGGTCGGGCAGGTCGAGGCCGGGAATGACGTCGCCGACCAGGTGTTCGGCGACGGCCTTCACCGACCAGCCCAGCGTTTCGGGCTCCGTCAGGTTGGCCTCGACCAGCGCCCGGCCCACCTCGCGGGCCGGTTCGGCGCTGAACTCGTCGGCCGCGAGAGCCTCCGCGAGCCGCACCGCGTGCGCCGCCAGCAGCCGCTCGACCTGGTCCGACGACATCGGCACGTAGGCCCGCTGGCCGACCGCTCGCGCCCATCGCCTGGCGTAGCGGTGTGCGCCCGGGGTGCTGACCTCCGCAGCGGAGAGTGCCATTGCTAGCCCGCGACCGGCTTTCGGCCCACCCCGCCGAAGGCGCCGAACCGCTCGGGGTGGTCGTCGACGTCGTCGGCCGAGTCTGGCCGCCACAGTGGCATGTGGACGATGCCGGGCTCGAGCAGCTCGAACTCGCCGAAGAACGCGGTCACCTGGGCCTTCGACCGCAGCGTGATCTCGGTCGCAGTGCGCGCCGACAGCTTCTGCGCGTCGAGCATCTCCTGCGGCTGGTCCTCATAGGTCGAATGGGACACGACCAGGAAGCTGCCCGCCGGCACCGCATCCCGCAGGGCGGCCATCAGAAGATCAGGATCATCATCATCGGGTACGAAGTGGACGACGCCGGCCAGCAGCACACCGACCGGCTTGGCGAAGTCGATGAGGCCGGTGGCGCGCGCCTCGCTCAGAATGTGCTCGGGGTCGCGCATGTCGGCCTGGATGACCGCGGTGCGCGCATTTCCCTCCAAGATGGAGCGACTGTGCGCGACGGCGACCGGATCGATGTCGACGTACACGATGCGGGCCTCGGGGTTGATTTCCTGCGCCACCTCGTGCACGTTGCCGACGGTCGGAATGCCGGAGCCGATGTCGAGGAACTGGTCGACCCCGAGGCGGCTGAGTTCGGCGACCGCGCGGCGCAGGAAGGCCCGGCCGGCGCGCATCGTGTCGGCCAGGTTGGGTGTCATCGCCGCGATCTGCTCGGCGAGTTGCCGGTCGATCTCGAAGTTGTGCGCCCCACCCAGGAAGTAGTCGTAGACCCGCGCTGCGCTGGGGCGGGTGAGATCGACCTCCGTCGGTAGCGCCCTCGACTGTTCCATCGTCCGCCTTCGTTCGATGTCGCTGGGGCTCATGGTCGCGCCCGAGCATACTTCTCCGCACGGCGGTGCGGGGCGACCCGCGTCGTACCCCCTATTTTGCGCCTTCACTCGCCGGCACCGGCTCCTTCGCGGGGCCCGCGGTGGCCGTCGACGAGGGCAGTTGCTCGAAGAGCATGCCGGCCTGGTGCGCGAGCGCGCCGACCACGGCGGGCACCACCGGCAGGATCCAGTCGGCGATGATGCCCGTGTGCGGGAGGTTCAGGATCAGAACCGCCGCGGCGGCGCCGCCGAACCCGTGCACGAGACCGCGCCAGGCGGCCCGGCCGGTCTGCGCGACGGCGGCGATGCGCGCGGCGCGCCCGGTGAGGTTGGGGAAGCTGGTGAGGGCGCGGGCGTCGCGGCGGCCGAAGTTGAGACCGGTGACGCCGGCGGTGACCGACGTGGCGCCGACGACGGCCGGCAACAGGTCGCGGGTCATCATGTAGAGCACGAGGAAGGTGGCCACGCCGATCCCGACGGCGATGCCGGCGCGCTTCCACTCACGCTTGTCGCCGGGATACCAGTAGTACTTGGTCGTGCCCTCGGAGACCTTCTTCTCGATCCTGCCCACCGAGGACCTCCAGTGACGTTTGGTGGTTGCTCCGTCACGTAGCGTAGGTCTTCGGGTGAATCCGGCATTCGGGCAATAACCGAATGATCCCAAATTCTGGGATACTAGAAAAGCACTGTCGCGAACTCGCCGACCGGGCGGAAACCACAGCGGGCGTACGCGCGTCGCGCCGGTTGGTTGTAGTCGTTGACGTAGAGGCTGACCGTCGGTGCGACCCGGCGCAGCGCGTCGCGCATCACCGCGGCGAGCGCGGGGGCGGCGAGACCCTTGCCGCGCCACTCGGGCGCGACCCAGACACCCTGGATCTGCGCGGTGTGCTTGGTGACGACCGCGAGTTCGGCCTTGAAGACCACTTCACCATCGACGAAGCGGGCGTACGCACGGCGCGCGCGCACCAGGTCGGCCACTCGGCGCCGGTATCCGACGCCGCCGTCGTCGAGCAGCGGCGAGACGCCGACCTCCTCGGTGTACATGTCGACCGCGGCCGGGAAGAGTTTGTCGGTCTCCTCGGTGCGGACCACCCGCACGGCCCGGTCGATCGCGAGATCGGGCATCGCGTCGGCGACCAGCAGCGGCTGGTGCGGCCGGATCTCGCGGGCCGGCCCCCACTCGCCGGCGAGCCGGTCCCAGAGGCCGAGCACGGCGTCGGCCCGACCGACGATCGAGGAACAGGTGCGGTCTTCGGCCGCGAGCCGCTCGGCGAAGGCCGCCACCGCGGAGGGGCCGGCGTGGACCGGGGTCAGGTGGCCGCCGAGCCAACAGAGCGCCTCGACGTGCCGGCGCGATCCGTATCCGAACACCCGCCCGTCGGCCCGCCACCACGCCAGCCCGCGGGCAGCGACCCGCTCGGCGACCTGTGCGGCGCCGTAGGGGTCGGTGTCGAGAAGTCGCTCGACCGCCCCGCGCTCGGTCTCGCCGAGTTGTCGGACGGGCACCATCAACACGCTCCCAAGGGTGCCAGATCTGGTTCGATCTCCCAATCTGTGACCCAGGCCACATCGTGTTGTCGGCGATGCATTGCCGATATATCGTCAACGTATCGACAACAGATCGGAGGAGGACCCCATGAGGTTCCAACGAGAAAATCTTCATCGCGGCCATCACGGTGGCCATGACGCACGGATGCGCGGACACGGCTTCCCCGGCGGCGACTTCGGTGGCCCGGGCTGGGGATTCGGCGGCTTCGGCGGTTTCGGCCCCGGTGGTCCCGGTGGCGGTCCCGGCGGTCGGGGGCGTGGCCGTGGCGGGCGTCGGCCCAACGTGCGCGCCGCCCTGCTGGCGCTGCTCACCGAGCGGCCCATGCACGGCTACGAGATGATCCAGGAGCTCGAGCAGCGGACCGGCGGCATGTGGCGGCCGAGCCCGGGTTCGGTCTACCCCACGCTCCAGTTGCTGGAGGACGAGGGCCTGATCATCAGCACCACCGACGGCGGCCGCAAGAACTTCGCGCTGACCGAGGCCGGGCAGGCCGAGGCGACCCAGGCAGCCGAGCAGGCGCCGTGGAGCGCCTTCGAGGCCGCCGGCGCGGTCAACAGCTGGCACGACATCCGCGAAGCGGCGATGGGCACGATGAACGCCCTCCGCCAGGTGCTTCGCAACGGCACCGACGACCAGCGCACCCGCGCGGCCGAGGTGCTCGACGAGGCCCGGCGCAAGCTCTACGCGATCCTGGCCGAAGAGCCTGAGACCCGGTGATCCGGGTTATCCAAGGGCGCCACGGAACCCCGTGGCGCCCTTGCTCTGTCTAGTGGACGGTGACCGTGGCGCCCGCGGCGAACTCGCGGAGCTCCTCGGGGAGTTCGGCGCCCATCTCCTCGGCGAGGCGCAGGGCCTCGCTGATCAGGGTCTCGACGATCTGGTCCTCGGGCACGGTCTTGATGACCTGGCCCCGGACGAAGATCTGGCCCTTGCCGTTGCCGGACGCCACGCCCAGGTCGGCCTCGCGGGCCTCGCCCGGGCCGTTGACGACGCAGCCCATGACGGCGACCCGCAGCGGCACCGGCAGGCCTTCGAGCCCGGCGGTGACCTCTTCGGCGAGCTTGTAGACGTCGACCTGCGCGCGGCCGCAGGACGGGCAGGACACGATCTCCAGGCCGCGCTCACGCAGGCCCAGCGACTCGAGAATCTGCTGGCCGACCTTGACCTCTTCGACCGGCGGCGCCGACAGCGACACCCGGATCGTGTCGCCGATGCCCTCCGCCAGCAGCGCGCCGAAGGCGACCGCCGACTTGATCGTGCCCTGGAACGCCGGGCCGGCCTCGGTCACGCCCAGGTGCAGCGGGTATTCGCACTGCTCGGCGAGCTGCCGGTAGGCCCGGATCATCACGACCGGGTCGTTGTGCTTGACCGAGATCTTGATGTCGCGGAAACCGTGCTCCTCGAACAGCGAGCACTCCCACAGCGCCGACTCGACCAGCGCCTCGGCCGTGGCCTTGCCGTATTTCTGGAGCAGCCGCTTGTCGAGCGACCCGGCGTTGACACCGATCCGGATCGGCACCCCGGCGCCCGAGGCCGCGGCGGCGATCTCCTTGACCTTGTCGTCGAACTGCCGGATGTTGCCCGGGTTGACCCGCACCGCCGCGCAGCCGGCGTCGATCGCGGCGAACACGTAGCGCGGCTGGAAATGGATGTCGGCGATCACCGGGATCTGCGACTTCTTCGCGATGGCGGGCAGCGCCTCGACGTCGTCCTGCGACGGCACCGCCACCCGCACGATCTGGCAGCCCGACGCCGTCAACTCGGCGATCTGCTGCAACGTCGCGTTGACATCGGCGGTCAGGGTGGTCGTCATCGACTGCACCGACACCGGCGCGCCGCCACCGACCGCCACCGAGCCCACCTGGATCTGGCGGCTCTGCCGGCGCGGGGCCAGCGGCGGGGGCGGAACGGCCGGCATGCCGAGACTGATCGCGGTCACGGGAACACTCACCTCGGAACGGTTGTGCGCGGGTTCTAGAAGAGCGTGATGGGGTTAATGATGTCAGCGGTGATCGTCAGGAGCGTAAAAGCCCCACCGATCAGGATAACCACGTATGTAACGGGCATCAGCTTGAAGTAGTCGACGCGGCCGGGGTCAGGCCTGCCGAGCCGGGCGGCGACCCAGGACCGGAGCCGCTCGAACCACGAGATCGCGATGTGGCCACCGTCAAGTGGTAGCAGCGGCAGCAGGTTGAACACACCGATGAAGAAGTTCAACGAGATGAACAGCAGGACAAATACTTCCCACAGCCCATGTTGTACGGCTTCACCGCCGAGCCGGCTCGCTCCGACGACGCTGATCGGGGTGTCGGCGTCACGTGGCTGGCCGGTGATCGCATCCCACAGCGCCGGAACCTTCTGCGGCAGCCGCTGGAGCGACTGCACGGTGTTGACAGCCAGGTTGCCGGTGAAGTCGGCGGTCGCCGGAACGGCCGTGACCGGGTTGTATTTGATCATGGTCGGGATGCCCGGCGGCAGGGTTCCCGCCACGCCGAGGGCGGCGACCGACGTGACCGCGCCGCTCGGGTCGTCGACCGGCGGCCGCTGGACGGAGCCCAGCCTGACGTTGACTTGCTGGTCGGCGCCGCCGCGCTGGTAGTTGATCGTCGCCTGCGAGCCGGGCTGGAGCTTGCGGACCTCGTTGACCAGGTCGGTGTAGGTCGCCACCGGCACACCGTTGATCGCGGTGATCTTGTCGTCGTCTTGCAGGCCGGCCTGCTTGGCCGGGCCGGCGGGGTCGGTCGCGGTGCAGTCGCGGTTTTGCGCGTCGACGACCACACAGTTGGTGACCTTGACGTAGGCCGCCTGCGGCTTGTCGAGCGCCGGGTTGGGCAGGCCCATGAAGATCGCGGCCAGCCAGAGCGTGACGATCGCCAGCAGGAAGTGGGTCACCGAGCCGGCGCTCATCACGACGGTGCGCTTCCACAGCGGGAACCGCCACATCGCGCGCGGCTCGTCGGCCGGGTCGACGTCGTCGTCCTGCGGCGTCATGCCGACGATCTTGCAGAACCCGCCGAGCGGGATGCCCTTGACGCCGTATTCGGTCTCACCGCGCTTGAACGACCACAACGTCGGCCCGAAGCCGACGAAGTATTTGGTGACTTTCATGCCGAAGGCCTTGGCGGTGACCATGTGCCCGGCTTCGTGCAGGCTGACCGATATCAGGATGCCAAGGGCGAAGGCCACAACCCCGATCAGATACAGCATCAAGCTCCCCTCACCGCTGATCCGATCAGCTCCCGCGCCTGCCCCCGGGCCCAGTTCTCCGCGGCGAGCACGTCCTCGACGGTACCTGGTTCGTCGAAATCGGGTGCTGCTGCGAGGACTTGGGCCACGGTGTCCACTATGCCGAGGAAAGGCAGCCGACCGGCCGTGAACGCCGCCACACATTCCTCGTTGGCGGCGTTGTAGATCGCCGGCCGGCAGCGACCCTCTCGGCCCGCCGCCTTGGCCAACTCGACGGCCGGGAAGGCGGCCTCGTCGAGCGGCTCGAACGTCCAGGTGTGCGCGGTGGTCCAGTCGACCGGCCGCGCGGCGTCGGCGACCCGGTCGGGCCAGCCCAGACCGAGCGAGATCGGCAGCCGCATGTCGGGCGGGCTGGCCTGCGCGATCGTCGACCCGTCGACGAACTCCACCATGGAGTGGATCACCGACTGCGGATGCACCACCACTTGGATGTGGTCGTAGTCGACGTCGAACAACTCGTGCGCCTCGATCACTTCAAGCGCCTTGTTGACCATGGTGGCCGAGTTGATCGTGACCACCGGCCCCATGTTCCAGGTCGGGTGGGCCAATGCCTCGGCCGGCGTGACCGCGGTCAGCTCGTCGCGCCGCCGCCCCCGGAACGGCCCGCCGCTGGCGGTCAGCACCAGCTTGCGCACCTCACGGTCGGCACCGGACCGCAGGCACTGCGCGAGCGCCGAGTGCTCGGAGTCGACCGGGACGATCTGCCCGGGCCGGGTCACCGCGGCCTTGACCAACCCGCCGCCGGCGATGAGGGACTCCTTGTTGGCCAGCACCAGCGTGCGACCGGCCTTGAGCGCGGCCAGCGTCGGCGCCAGCCCCAGGGAACCCACCACCCCGTTGAGCACCAGGTCAGCGGGCCACTCGGCCAGCTCGGCCATGGCATTGGGGCCGGCGAGGATCTTGGGGATGCGGAAGTCGCCGGTCGCGTAGCCCTTCTTGGCCGCCTCCGCGTAGAAAGCGAGTTGAAGGTCCTGCGCCGCGGACGCCTTGGCGACACCGACCGCCTCGACACCGAGCTCCAGCGCCTGCGCGGCGAGCAGGGCGACATTGCCCCCACCGGCGCCCAACGCCACGACCCGGAACCGGTCGGGATTGCGGCGCACGATGTCGACGGCTTGCGTGCCGATAGACCCGGTGCTGCCGAGCAGGACGATCTCGCGGGGCGCGGCCCGGTTGGCTTGGCTCACTCGGCCATTCTCCCCTATCGGGGCTCGGGGTCCGAAGTTGTCCACAGGCGGGTTCACGACCGCCGCAGTAGTCCCTGCTCCTGAAGCAGGTCACGCAGCTCGCGCCGGTGGGTCTTGGAGAGGTCGGTGACCGGGATCGGAAAGTACTGGCGCTTGCCCACCCAGATCAGCAACAAGTCGGTGGTGAGCGCCGCGCGCTCGATCGCCGGCCACTCCAGGGTCGACTCCCCGAGCTCGTGCGCGGTCAGCACCCCGTCGTCGTCGATCTCATAGCGGATGGTCATCGGCTGGTATCGCCCCTGCTGCCGCCGGGCCGCCGCGACCACCCCGAACGGGTAGGCCAAACAAAACAGACCGAGCACGATGATCGCGCCGTCGAGCACCGGGTCGCCGGGGAGGGCCACCGCGCTGAACACGCCTAAGCCGACGACGACCGCGCCCACCACGTAAAACGCGCGGAACAGCCACCGCGACACCCAACGAACGGCCGCCGGCACCCGCCGCGGATCCGGCCGGGCCGTGATGACGATGCGCATCGAAGGAGGGTAGATCCAGCGAGGTTCGAGGTCATGCCCAGGAGCCTCGGTCATCGAGGCGCACCTGGTCACCGGTCGGCCAGGTCGCTACGCTGCTCCGCTCGGCGGGGCGGGCACGGGTATGGGCGGGAAGGGCCGCATGGTCAGCCAGACGACGACGGGCACGGTCCGCCGCCTGCCGCGAGATTGTGGCCGCGCCGATTGCCGCCCGCCCCAACGCCGCAGCGCTGGCGGTCGCCCGCCAGACGCGCACCGCGCTTACTGCCACCCGCCCGACGCCGCAGGCTGGCAGGGCCCGCCAGATGCCGCCGCGTCAGCGGTCGTGGGCGGATGCGGCCCGCCAGCGGCGAGAATCGGGCGGTGGCCGACCTCGAACCGCTGCTGCGCGACCTGCCGCCCTTCAGACGGCGCCGCGCTAACAGCCACTCACCAGAGGCCGCCGCGCCGGCGGTCGCCCGCCATGCGACCCCGCCAGCGGTCACCCGCCGGAAGTCGCGACGCTAGCGGTCGTTCGCCGCCAGTCGGTAGGTGTCCAACTCGATGCCGCCGTACCACCGACGCTGGATCCCGATCGGGCTCATGCCCAGCCGCCGGGCGACCGCGGTCGACGGTGTGTTGCCCTCCCGGATCACCGCGTAGATCTCCGGCAGGCCCGCGGCGAACACCCGCTCGATCGCCACCGCCGCCGACTCGGTCGCGTAGCCGTGGCCCCACGAGTCGGGATGCAGGTGCCAGCCGACCTCGATATCGGCGCTGGGCTCGCTGTCGACGCCCGGCAACGGAACCACCAGGACCGAGCCCGCGGTCGTGCCGGTGTCGCGGACGTCGACCGCCCAGACCCCGTGCAGTCCGTCGGCGGACGCGCGGCCCCGCCAACGACGGATCGCTGCGAGCGCCTCGTCCTCGGTCTCCAGGACCCGCGGCTGGGCGCCCAACCATCGGGCGACCTCCCAGCGGGACAGCATGTCGAAGACGCGGGCGACATCGGTGTCGCTCTCCGTCCATTGCCGAACGACCAGCCGATCCGTCTCGAAGACCGTCATGTCCGGGAATCCTAGGGAGTGTCGAACGCCCTTCCAGGGAAAGTGAGGGCATGGTCGAGGGCTTGCGAAGGGTGGCGCGCTCGGCGTTCGCACCCATGCGCGGGCGGGACCTGTCGCTGCACGCCGCCGCGATCACGTTCTACGGCGCCATCGCCATCGTGCCGGTCTCACTGCTTGCCTTGTGGCTCACCGCCCTCCTCGTCGGAGCCGACCGGGTGCGCCGGCTGACCTCATACGCGACCGACACCCTGCCCAGCTCGATCGGCGCCGACCGCGCGGCCGCCGCTCTCGTCGAGGCCGGCGTCAGCCTCACGCCCTGGCTGGCCCTGGCGTCGCTGTTGCCTGCGTCCTTCTACGGCGAGGGCCTGCGCCGGGCCTTCGTCTCCGTGGCGCAGCCGGGAGCCGAACGCCTGATCGGCTGGCGCGGCCGCCTGCTCCTGCTTCCCCTGCTGGCGCCGGCACCGGCACTCGTCCTGGCCACGATCGCCGCCCTCCCCTACACCACCGGGCTGGTCCGTCGCGGTGGCTGGGCCCTCGTGCTGGGCGTGGTTCTCTCGTTCCTGGCCGTCTGGCTGGTACTGACTCCGGTGCTGATCTGGGTCTACCGCGTCGTCGGCCCCGGCCGTCCCGATTGGCGGCCAACTGCCCTGGTCGGCTCGTTCACGGCAGCCAACCTCTCCGGCTTCCTGCACGGCTTCGTCCTGTTCGCCTCCTTCCCCCTCGACCTGGGGATCCCCTTCGGCGGCTTCGACCCCGTAGGCGCCGTGGTCGCGGTGTTGCTGTGGCTCTACCTGTTCCACGTCATCGTCCTGGCCGGCTATTCCGGAACCCTGGCGCTGAACGAGGCCATGACCCCTCGCCGTGCCGCCCTCCTCCAGACCACCTGAGCCCGGCACGCGCCGCCGCTGGCCTACTTGAACCCCCGAAGACGGCGCTCAGCCCGATCGGCCACGGCCGGCCAGCGCATCCTCCTTCACGGCGGTGTCCGGGCCTGGCTCGAGTTCGCGGATCCCGAACCGCCGGTAGACCGCGCCCAGCGGACCCGGTGCCCACCAGTTCCAGCGCCCGAGGAGTCGCATCGTCGCGGGCACCAGCAGCAGTCGCACCAGCGTGGCGTCGACGATGATGGCCACGATCATGCCGACGCCGATCAGCTTGATGAAAGCGATCCCCCCACTGGCGAACCCGGCCACAACCACGATCAACAGCAACGCGGCCGCCGTGATGATCCGCCCCGTGTGTTGCAGACCCGTGGCCACCGATGCGGTGTTGTCGCCGGTGCGGTCCCACTCTTCGCGGACTCGGGACAGCAGGAACACCTCGTAGTCGGTCGCGAGTCCGAACAGGACGGCCAGCATCAGGATCGGATTGCTCGGCTCGATGAAGCCGGTCGGCGTGAACCCGAGGAAGTCGGCGAAGTGCCCGTCCTGGAAGACCCAGACCACCACGCCGAAGGAGGCCCCGATCGAGACCAGGTTCATCAGCACCGCCTTGATCGGCAGCACGATCGAGCCGAACGCCAAGAACAGCAGGATCAGCGTCGCCGCGGCCATGATCAGGGCCATCCACGGCAGGTGTGAGATCAGGCTGTCGATCAGGTCGAGGTCGGCCGCCGTGCGCCCGCCGACCAGCACGTCGGACCCGGCCGGCGCCGGCAGATCGCGGATCGCCCGGACCACCTGTTGCGCCGCGTCGCCGGTCGACTCGCCGTGGTAGGTGACAGTGAGCAATGACGTCTCGCCCCGCGCTGCGGTGACCTGAACGCCGGTCACGTCGGGCAGGCTGCCGATGGTCGACGCGAACTGCTGCGCCCCAGCCTGGCCGCCGCCGGACACGAGCACCTCGACCGGCCCGATCGTGCCGCCCGGGAAGTCGGCGCTGATCGCGTCGGACACCGCCCGCGGCTCGGCGCCGGGCGGCAGCACCCGCTCGTCGAACCCACCGAACCCGATCCGCAGCACCGGCGACGCCAGGACAGCGAGGATGACGATGACGCCGGCGGCGTACACGATGGGTCGTCGCATCACGCTCCTGGCGATCCGCGCCCAAGCGCCGTCGCCGGTGGTGCGCTCCCGGCCCCGCCGCCAGGGCAATGGGATGCGCAGCGCGTTGATCCGGTGACCGAGCACCGCCAGCAGGGCCGGCAGAGCCGTCAGGGCAGCCAGCATCGCGACGAGCACGGCGGCGAGGCCACCGAAGCCCATCGACCGCAGGAACGTCTGCGGGAAGATCAACAGGCTGGCCAGCGCCAGCGCGATCGTCAGGCCCGAGACCAGGACCGTGCGACCCGCGGTGGCCATCGTGCGGGCGATCGCCGCAGGAGGTGCGTGTCCACCGGCCAACTCCTCGCGGAACCGGCTGACGATGAACAGCGCGTAGTCGACCGCCATGCCTAGCCCGATCAACGTGATGATGTTGACCGCGAAGACGGACACGTCGGTGACCATGTTGAGCAGCCGGACGACCACCAGCGAGCCGAGGATCGCGATCCCGCCGATCATCAACGGAGTGGCGGCCGCCGCCAGGCCACCGAAGATCAGCACCAGCAGGACGAGCAGGACCGGCAACGAGAACGTCTCGGCCCGTGCCAGATCGGCACTGGTCTGCGTGTTGGCCTCGTGCAGGAACGGGATCGTGCCGCCGGTCCGCGTCGTGATGCCGGGAGCGGTCAACGTCGGCTCGATCGCTTCGTAGGCAGAGCTCTTGGCATCCGGGTCGAGCGCCTTGAGCTGCACCATCGCGTAGGTCGCGTGCCGGTCGTTGGAGACCAGCGCCGTCGCCTGCGCGTCGTAGAAGCTGACCACGCTCGCCACCTCGGGCAGGGCGCGGACCTTGGCCAGGGTCGCGGTCACCGGATCACGGAACGCGGGGTCGTCGACCACCGCCGTCGGGTTCGAATAGAGCACCAGCACGTCGACGTCCTGGTTGCCGAGTTCGGCGATCGTGCGTTCGCGGAACTGGGTCGACTCGGCCTTCGGGTCTTCGAACCCGCCGCCGGTCAGCGCACCGAACACCCCCGTGCCCCACGCCGCGCCCACCACGACCAGCACCGCCGCGGCCGTCAGCACCAGCCAACGGAACCGGACCACTGCGCGCCCCCACCAGGCGAACATGGATCCCCCCAGAGATCTGTGCAAAACTACGAACAGCGTTAGGAAGATGAACGGCGTTAACTATGGCAACGCTGTTCTCGTGAGTCAAGGGGGTTCGCGGTTGAGCGCGCCGACACGCCGTGAACGGTTGCGCACGTCAACCCTCTCCGAGATCAAGGAAGAGGCGCGCCGGCTGCTGGTCACCGGCGGTCCCGACGCGATCTCGCTGCGCGCCATCGCCCGCGAGATGGGCATGACAGCCCCCGCGATCTACCGCTATTTCGACAGTCTCGACGCGCTGATCGAGGCCCTGGCCGGCGATCTCTACATCGAGCTGTCCGCCGTCGTCGGTGCCGCCAAGGCCGACGCCGGCGACGACCCGCTCGAGCAGCTCAAGGCGATGGCGCGCGCGTTCCGCGACTGGTCGGTGGCACACCCGGCCGAGTTCGCGCTGATCCTCGGCAATCCGCTGCCCGGCATCGTCGCGTTCCAGGAAAACTGCGACGACGAGCATCACCCTGGCGTCGAGTTCGGCCGCCCGTTCATGGAGACGATCAACGTCCTCTGGCTGCGCGATCCCTACCCCACCCCGCCGCGGTCGCTGATGGAGGAGCGCCTCGCCGCCCACCTGGAGCCGTTGCGCGCCAGCCACGGCGAAGAGGTGCCGATCGAGGTGGCGTGGGCGTTCCTCAGTGGCTGGTCACGGCTTTACGGCCTGGTCTCCATGGAGGTCTTCCACCACCTGCGCTGGGCCGTTTCCGACCCGGGTGCGCTCTTCGAGATGGAGTTGCACGCCTACGTCGACCAGTTCACCCCACACGCCGGCAAGGCCTGAGCGCGCGGGCCGATTTTCTGTCGGAGCCCCCACACATAATGGTCCGGTCGCATCCAGCCACGAAGGAGGAACCGGCCGTGACCATCGAGCCCACTGTCACCGACCGCCCGACGCAGGACTATGTCGGCATCAAACGCACGGTCACGATGGCCTCCATCGCCGACATCGCCGATCGCATCCCCGACCTGTTCGTCTGGCTGGGCCAACGCGGCATCCAACCGGCCGGCGCACCGTTCCTCAAATACAACGTGATCGACATGGAGCGCGAGCTGGAGATCGAGGCCGGCGTCCCGGTCAGAGCGCCCGTCGAGGGCAGCGGCGAGATCTTCGCGGGCGTCCTGCCGGCGGGCCGCTACGCGACCGTCACCCACGTCGGCCACCCCGACGACCTGCTCCAGGTGACCGGCGACTTCCTCGGCTGGGCACACGGTCGCGACCTCGAGTTCGACCGACACGACTCACCAGCCGGCGACGTCTGGCGCTGCCGGCTCGAGTTCTACCACTCCAACCCTGTGGAGGTGCCCATCGACAAGTGGGAGATGGAGCTCGCGTTCCTGCTCCGCTAGGCCGCGGGGCTTAGGCCGGCGTCGCCGCTGCTTCCGGCGTGTCGCCCTCGGTGCTGGGTGCGGGCTCGCCGACCCGGCGCGCGCGGATCTGGTGACCGACACCGGTCAGGCAGCGCCCGCTCGGCAGGTCGAAGCGCCATCCGTGCAGCTGGCAGGTGAGCTGATCGCCGTCGACGATGCCGAAGCGGGTCAGGTCGGCCTTGAGGTGCGGGCAGCGCCGCTGGACGACCCAGTCGCCGAGGGTGACGTCTTCGGCGTCGGTGGTGCGCTCGTGCTCGTCATACCAGCCCTCGGCGTATTGCAGCCGCTCTTCCGACAGGCACTTGAAGAACGCATACACGAACTCGTTGTATTGCCCGATCCGCGCCGCCGAGAAGCGGCAGGAGAGGAACAGCGAGTTGACCCAGTCGACCTCGTCGATGAAAAGGAGGTGCTCCACGAGCGCCCGTTCAGTGCGGAAGCGATAGCGGACCTTCTCGTCCGCATACCGCCGGACCTCCTTGCCCGGGAAGTCGACCACGATCGACTCGACTGATTCGCCGTCGTAGCCGACCAGGTCGAAGCGCACCGGACCACCGACGCCCTTGGCCAGGTAGATCGACTCTTCGAGGAGCGGCTCGATGCGGCGCTTCATCTCCTTGAGCACGTCGATCTCGGGGTGCCGCCACGACGCCTTCTCGGCCACGATGATCGGGCGCTTGCGCTCGCGCATCTCTTCGAGGTGGGCCACCTTGTTGGCGAAGAACTCGTCGACATCGGTGGGGTGCGTGGTCTCGGCCGACGACTCGGTGACCTCGGTGACGCTGCCGGGCAGCAGAACGATGGCGTTGGTGCCGCCGACCTTGGCGTACTCCTTCATGAACACCGACTGGTCCGGGAAGATGTTGCCCTCGTCGCCGAAGATGTCGTTGAACTGCCACAACTCGTCGTCGAGGAAGCACGGCGGCCCGGCGATCGGGAAGACGTGCGACGCCTTCAGGTCATCGATGTAGCGCCAGGTCCGGTCAAACTGCCGATCGCGCTTCTGCTTACCGAACGCGGTCTTCGCCGACTGCGGCAGCTCGTAGACCATCGGATACCAGATCGCGCCCGAAAACTGCAGCATGTGCGCGTGCACGTGCCCGAGGGAGGTGAACAGTGACAGGTCGGTCGGCCGCGCGTCGTTCTGGTTGAGCAGCCGCACCCCGTCATATTCGACCCAGAGCGACGAGTCACCGATCGGCCCGTCCGTCGGCGACGTCAACGCCTGGATCATGACCTTGAGACCGCCGTCGAGCTCGACGACCTCCTCGGACACGGTCTTGATGAAGTCGGTGAACCCGAGCTCGCGAAGCTGGTCCTCGAGCTCACTGGTCGGATACTCCGGCAGCAGCACGCGCGCCTTCTTCGAGACAAACCGCTTAAGGTGCGGGGCGTCGAAGTGGTCGCGGTGCAGGTGGCTCAGATACAGGTAGTCGACCTGCCCGAGCGTCTCCCAGTCGAGCAGCGAGTTGTCGGGGAAGGGAAACCACGACGCGAAATAGGCGGGATTAACCCAGGGGTCGCACAGAATGCTCCCCGCTGGGGTGTCGATCCGCATGCTGGCGTGTCCCGTCCCGGTCACTCGCACGGCAGCAAACCCCCAAGATCAAAAGCATCGTCGTGTACGGCGAAAACGCTACCCGACGAGCCGGGGTGCCCGATCCTCGACGCCACGGGCGTGCCACACTGATCTCCGATCCATCCGAGGGAGGAGCCACGAGGTGGCAGAGCACGAGCCGGTCATCGCCCCCGACCAGAAGAAGCCGGGTCACCGCAAGGGCGGCCAGATCGGTGCCGTCGTCGTCGCGATCTCCCTGGTGCTGATGCAGTTCTGCAACAACGAGGTCTCCGGCGTCGAGCGCATCTGGCTCAACGGCATCGCCGCAGGCCTCATCCTCGCGGTCATCGGCGACGCCGTCCTCCGCCGCAACGGCCTCCGCTCCTCCTCCTAACCGGAGAAGCCGGAAAGCCGCAAAGCCCAAGCAGCAACCGGTCCCGGGCTCGTCGGCGGCACGACCGTCGCTCCCGCCGGGGACCGCTGCGCTGCGCTCCGCTGCCAGGCCCGCGCCACACAATCACCCCTGCCGCGACCCGAACAGGTCTGCGGGGGGCGATGGGCTTCATCGCCCAGATGCTGCCGCGGCAAACGGGAACAACGCGACGGGCACTCCCGGCCCCGAGCACGACCGCCCCGATGACCAGCGCTCGCGACCCCGCCATCCAGCCCGAGCACGACCGAAGACCATCGCCCAGCGCACGCGTCGGCGACATACCACAACGATCGGGCCCCGACCGGCGCGAGACAAAGCGAAGGCGCCGCCAGCCGCGCTCAGCGACCGCCGCCCATGCCGGCGCTGCCACGACCGAGGAGCCGGAGCCGGCGCCGCGCAGCCAAGCGGGTGCGGACAAACAAACGTCCCGCCCGCCGGTCAGTTGACCGACGAGCGGGACGGAAGAAAACCCTCAGCGCCGCCGAACGATGTCGCGAACCTCCATCAGCGCCTGCTCGACCTCAGCCTCGAAATAACCACCAGGCACCAGACCGAACTGCGTAGCGTCGAAATCGGCGTCAGTGATCGGGATCGGACCACGACCCGTCATGCCGGTCAGCACATCTTCGAAGAACCGGTCGACCTGAGCCGGGTCATACCCGCTGCCGAACCGACGCACCTGGAACGCCCGCCGCATCTGGTCGACCCGCGCGAGGTCGCTTCCGGGCGGACCCATGAGCGGCGGACCGCCCATACCGGGTGCACCGCCGGGCGCGCCGCCCATCGTGAGTCCGGGGCCGCCACCCATCCCGGGACCACCGGGACCAGGGCCCATGCCGGGACCGCCACCACCGGGGTGTGCCGGGCCGCCGCGGCCCAGGTCACCCCGCTCCGGCATGCGGATCTCGGCGGTCATGTCCATCTTGGCGCGCCGACCCGGCTGCTCCGGGCCGTCGTAGCGGTCGTCCGGCGGGAACCCGGGACCACGCCCACCCATCGGCGGGGGCGGTCCGGCCGGAGCACCGTCATACCCGCGCGGCGGCGGGCCGTCGAATCCGCCACCGTAGGGCGGCGGCGGGCCGGGACGCGCGTAGGGGTCGTCGTTGGGCAACGGGCGGGTGGGCAGCGGACCGCCACCCATGGCGGCCGCGCGCCGGTCGGGCGGACCCATCCGGTCCGGCGGGCCGAAAGAGCCCGGGGGCGGCGCCGCGATCGGCGGACCCATCCGGTCGGGCGGACCCATGCGATCGGGCGGACCCATGCGGTCCGGCGGCGGCCCGAAGCGGTCGGGCGGGCCGAGAGGTCCGGACGGACCGCCCATCCGGTCCGGCAGCCCCATCCGGTCTGGGCCGCCGGCACGCCCGTTGCGCTCCTCGAGCTCGCCGACCTGCCGCTCGACCCGGTCGAGGTGCAGGTCGACCTGCCATTCGTCGTATCCGCCGAAGCGGACCCGGAAGACGATGTCGTGTACTTCCTGCGCGCCAACCGGCTGGCCGACCGGGTCGCCAGCAAGGGTCGCCTCGACGCGGTCGAGGAACGCGTCGACCTCGTCGACCTTGTAGCCGCGACGGAGCGCCCGACGGCGGAATCGTTGACCCTGGCTCGCCACTATGTCTCCTGGTTAGTTCGCTCGGCCGCGGCCCCGAACGCGGTCATGTCGTCACCTCAGCAGCGGCAAGCTGGCCGCACGCACCGTCGATCTCGCGACCTCTGGTGTCACGCACGGTAGTCGACACGCCCGCCGCGCGCAGCCTCCGGACGAACTCGCGCTCGACCGGCTTGGCGCTGGCATCCCACTTGCTCCCCGGCGTCGGGTTGAGCGGGATGAGGTTGACGTGCGCGAGCCGCCCGGCCAGCAGACGCCCGAGCAGATCAGCTCGCCACGGCTGGTCGTTCACGTCTTTGATCATCGCGTATTCGACGGAAACACGGCGCCCCGTGCGATCCGCGTAATGCCACGCGGCGTCAAGCACTTCGGCCACCTTCCACCGTTGGTTGACCGGCACCAGTTCATCGCGCAGATCATCATCGGGCGCGTGCAGCGACAGCGCAAGAGTCACCGCGAGGTCTTCCTCGGCAAGCTTGCGCATCGCCGGCACCAGCCCGACCGTGGAGATCGTGATGTGCCGCTGGGAGAGCCCGAGCCCCTCGGGAGCCGGCGACGTCAGCCGCCGCACGGCCGCCAACACCCGGTTGTAGTTGGCCAGCGGCTCGCCCATGCCCATGAACACGACATGCGACAGCCGCGTAGGCGACCCCTCCATCGCACCGGACGCCGCGACCCCCGCCAGGTAGACGGCCTGGTCGACGATCTCCGCGGTGGACAGGTTGCGGGTCAGGCCGGCCTGACCGGTGGCGCAGAACGGGCACGCCATGCCGCATCCCGCCTGGCTGGAGATGCAGACGGTGACCCGGTCGGGGTAGCCCATCAGCACGCTCTCGACGAGCGCCCCGTCGTGCAGCCGCCACAACGCCTTGCGGGTGGTGCCGTCGTCGGTGGCCGTCTCGCGAACGGGCGTCAACAACAGCGGCAACAGATCCGTCGCGATCTTCGCCCGACTGGTCGCCGGCAGGTCGGTCATCGCGTCGGGGTCCCGCACCAACCGCCCGAAGTAATGGGTCGAAAGCTGCCGGGCCCGAAACCGAGGCTCACCGAGCGCGACCAACGCGGCCTCACGCCCCGCAACATCAAGATCGGCAAGGTGGCGCGGCGGCATGGCCGCACGCCGCCCGGCGGTCGCGGTCTTGGGCTGAATGATGGGCAGACTCGTCATGGCCGCTCCAGTCTCCCACGACTGGTCGATCACCTTCACCTGCCCGGGTGCCGGAACACAAATACGAAGATCCAATACCAATTCATCGACGCACGTCCGTCGGGTGTGCGACCGCTCGCTCCCGCGCGCACCGCTTCGCTGCCGACTCCGCGGCACACAATCAGTAACCCGAACCCCGATCGAATTGCCACCGGCACCGACTAATTGCGCTTTACCGCACACCACTTCCGAAACATCACTTTCCCCAACTCCGCCGCGCCCCGACCCGCCAACCCATCGGCAACCCGTTCCTGCCGCTGCGGCCCGCTCCCCGCCGGCCTCGTTGGGCGCCGGCCAGCACGGCGCCCAACGAGGCCGCCCCGTCCCATCAGTCGCCTCGGTCATCGCCTCGAGAGTCGCCGGCGTGGTCGCCGGCGCGCCGTCATCGCCGCCGCCGCCATCGGCGGGGTTTGCGCTGTCGCCGCGGTCACGCCCTAATTCGCCACGGGCCTCATCGCGGTCGTCCCCACCGGCGTTCGGCGCGGTCACAGCCATCGCCACCGTCGGCGCGTCGGCCGGATCGCCGCGGCCACAGCCGTCATCCCCCGACTGTCGCCACGATCGCCGCGGTCCGCGCCTTCGCCGCGGCCCCGCCGTCGCCACGATCGCCGCCGGCCTGATGGCGGTCGCCGTCATCGGTGCGGTCACAGCTGTCGTGCCACCGCGGTCGCCGCGGTATTGGCGGTCGCCGACATCAGGGCCGCGGTCCGCGCCTTGGCCTGCGACGGGATCGTCCGCGATTTCGCCGCACCGAAGATGGTTGCCCCACAGGGGTGCCTTGCCGCCGCGGTCACCGACGAGTACAGCCGGCGCAGCACCGCGGTCGCGTTCGCCGCGCCCCCGCCGTCGCCACGATCGGCGCCGGCCTGATGGCGGTCGCCGTCATCGGTGCGGTCACAGCTGTCGTGCCACCGCGGTCGCCGCGGTAATGGCAGGCGCCGACATCAGGGCCGCGGTCCGCGCCTTCGCCGCGCCACCGCCGTCGCCACGATCGCCGCCGGCCTGATGGCGGTCGCCGTCATCGGTGCGGTCACAGCTGTCGTGCCACCGCGGTCGCCGCGGTAATGGTGAGTGCCCCGAGGTCAACGGCGCGGTCACCGCGTCGGGGCAGGCAGTAGTGGCCGCCGCCGAAGCGGACGGCGCCGGGGTCAGCGGACCGGGGCGAAGATCGACAGGAGCAGGTAAGCGGTGGGTACCGCGAACAGGATCGAGTCGAGGCGGTCCATCAGGCCGCCGTGGCCCGGGAGCAGGCGGCTCATGTCTTTGACGCCCAGGTCACGCTTGAGCATTGATTCGCCCAGGTCGCCGAGGACTGCTGCCACGCTGATCGCCACGCCGAAGACGGCGCCCCACCAGAAGTCGATGTTCAGCAGGAAGTAGCAGGTCAGTGCGCTGCCGACGGCGGCCGCTACCACCGAGCCGCCGAAGCCTTCCCAGGACTTCTTCGGGCTGATGGTCGGTGCCATGGGATGCCGGCCGAAGAAGACCCCGGCCGCGTAGCCGCCCGTGTCTGACAGCACCACCGCGATCAGCACCACCAGGACCCGGTCGGCGCCGTCTTCCGGGACCGCCAGCAGGGCGGCGAAGCCGGCTAGGAACGGGACGTAAACCGCTATCAGGGTGGACACGGTCATGTCCAGCTTGAAGCCCTTGGTCCCGTCGGCCAAGCGCCAGACGGCCGCGGCCAACAGCGTCGCCACCAGGCCGAGGAGCAGGGCGTCGGCACCGGCGTACCAGGCCAGGCCGACCATCAGGATGCCGCCGGCGATCAGCGGGATGGTCGGCGGATGCGCGCGGACCTCGCGGGTGGCGCGGCTGACCTCCCAGATGCCGATGGCGACCGCGAGCGCGAGCACGCCGAGGAAGGCCGGCTTGTAGAGGTAGAGCGAAGCGACCAGGACCCCGCCGAGCGTGACGCCCACGCCGATCGCGGCGGGGAGGTTGCGGCCGGCGCGGCTGGGCTTCTGGGACGTCGGCGGCCGGCCGGGGCCAGCCCGGCGCTTGCCCGGCCCGCGGCGACGCTGGGGTGGGTCGGACGGCTCGTCGTCGGATCGCGCGCGGCGACGGTCGGCGTCGGGACGCGGCTCGCCGCGGCGGCGGTCGTCGTCGCGGGGGGCGACGACCGGGAGCTGGGTCGTGTCGGCCGTGTAGCCGTTGACCTCGGGCTCGTGCCTCGGGTCGGGGTCGGGCTCGGGCTGCTGTTGGAACCCGGGTTGCGTGGGGCCGGCCCAGCCCGGGACATCGAGGTTGGCGGGGAAGCCCGGGTCGTAATCCTCGGGCGCGACACCTGGGTGTCGCGCCCGACGCGGATCAACGCTCGAATAGGGGTCGGAGTAGGACATCACGCCGTAACCGGGCTCGCCGTTGAACGCCGCATGTCGCCGAGCCCCCCTTCGCGTATCGATCTCCTGACCAGGAGGAATCGTGCCGAGCCTACTGCACTCGCGGCCGCCTCCAGCTCAGACCTCGAGCAGCTCGGTTTCCTTGTGCTTGAGGAGTTCATCGATCTGTGTGGTGTAGCGGTGAGTCAGGTCGTCGAGATCTTTCTCGGCCCGTCGCCCCTCGTCTTCCCCGGTCTCGCCGTCTTTCACCAGGCGGTCGAGCTCTTCCTTGGCCTTACGCCGTACGTTGCGGATGGCGACCTTGGAATCTTCGGCCTTGCCCCGCGCGACCTTGATCATCTCGCGGCGGCGTTCCTCGGTCATCTGCGGGAGGTTGATGCGCAGCTGGTTGCCCTCGTTGTTGGGGTTGACCCCGAGGTCCGAGTCGCGGATCGCCTTCTCCATCGCATTGATCTGCGAGTTGTCGTAAGGCTTGATGATCGCCATCCGCGGCTCCGGGGTGCCCACGGACGCCATCTGGGTCAGCGGCGTCGGGGTGCCGTAGTAGTCAATGACGATCTTCGAGAACATCGCCGCGTTGGCTCGCCCGGTGCGGATCGCGGCGAACTCCTCCTTGGCGTGGTCGACCGCGCGATCCATCTTCTCTTCGGCCTCGAAGAGTGTGTCGTCGATCACCTGGTCCGTCGCCTCCTTCTGGGGATGTGGCTCTCAGTTGGCTGTGATCAAGGTGCCGATGCGCTCGCCCGCGACGGCCCGCATGATCGTGTCGTCGCCCTCGGCGCCGAACACCAGCATCGGCAGGCCGTTTTCCTCGCAGAGGCTGAACGCGGCCGCGTCGGCGACCCGCAGGCCACGCCGAAGCACCTCGGCGAACGTGACCGAGTCGAACTTGCTGGCCGTCGGGTCGGTGCGCGGATCGGCGGTGTAGACCCCGTCAACCCCGTTCTTGCTCATCAACACCACGTCGGCGCGGATCTCCAGCGCGCGCTGGGCGGCGACGGTGTCGGTGGAGAAGTAAGGCATCCCGGCGCCCGCGCCGAAGATCACCACGCGGCCCTTTTCCAGGTGGCGGATCGCGCGCAGGGGGATGTAGGGCTCGGCGACCTGGGCCATCGTGATCGCGCTCTGCACCCGGGTCTCGATGCCTTCCTTCTCCAGGAAGTCCTGGAGGGCCAGGCAATTCATGACCGTGCCGAGCATGCCCATGTAGTCGGCCCGGGCGCGGTCCATGCCGCGCTTCTGCAACTCGGCGCCGCGGAAGAAGTTGCCACCGCCGACGACGACGGCGACCTGGACGCCACGACGGACGACGGACGCGATCTGGCGGGCTACGGCCTGCACGACGTCGGGATCGACACCGACCATGCCTCCGCCGAACACCTCGCCGGACAGTTTCAGAACGACCCGGCGGGGCCGGCCCGGAGGTGGTGCGGTGGGGTCCTCGACCACCCGCGCTGACTCGTCTGCCACGTGGGCCATCCGACCGCCTCTCGTCCGCCTCGGCACCGATCCGGTGCTCGTTGCCTTGGCACCGTCGGGTCCGGTTCCGCGTCCGCACCGCCGGGTGCGGATCCGCGGCCACACCCTCAGGTGCTTGTCACCTCGCACCGGTCCGTGCTTTCCGCGGTGCGCCTCGCGGCGGCACCTGTCCGGTGCCACCTGGAGCGTATTGCCTCCCTGGCCACCGGCGCCCCGGCCGGTGGCGCGCCCCCGTCAGCTCGACGGGGGCGCGGCAGCCGGACTCAGGCCTGGCCGACCTCGAAGCGGACGAACCGCGTCACGGCGATGCCAGCCTCGCTGACGACCTGCTTGACGGTCTTCTTGTTGTCGGCGACCGACGCCTGCTCGAGGAGCACGAAGTCCTTGAAGAACGCGTTGGTGCGCCCCTCGACGATCTTCGTCAGCGCGGCTTCCGGCTTGCCCTCTTCGCGAGCGGTCTCCTCGGCGATGCGGCGCTCGGACTCGACCACGTCGGCCGGCACCTCGTCACGGGTGAGGTATTTCGGCCGCATCGCGGCGATCTGCATCGCGACGCCACGCGCGTCGGCGTCGGCGGCCTCGTCGCTCTTGCCGGTGTATTGCACGAGCACACCCACCGCGGGCGGCAGGTCCTGGCTCTTGCGGTGCATGTAGACGGCCACCGAGCCGTCGCCGTCGAGCACCGCGAACCGGTTGAGCACCAGCTTCTCGCCGATCTTGGCGGAAGCCTCCTGGATCGTGTCAGCGACGGTGGTGCCGTCGGCCAGCTTGCTGGCGAGCAGCCCCTCGACGTCGGTGACACCGGCCGCCGCGGCGTGCTCGACCAGACGCTGGGCGAGCGCGACGAAGTCGGCGTTCTTCGCGACGAAGTCGGTCTCACAGTTGAGTTCGAGCAGCGCGGTGCCGGAGTGTGCGACCAGACCGTTGGCGGCGGTGCGCCCGGCACGCTTGCCGACGTCCTTCGCGCCCTTGATCCGCAGGACCTCGACGGCCTTGTCGAAGTCGCCGTCAGCCTCCGTCAGCGCCTTCTTGCTGTCCATCATGCCGGCGCCGGTGAGATCGCGGAGCTTCTTGACGTCCGCGGCGGTGAAGTCAGCCATGACTCTCTCTTTTGATGGTTAGTGGGGTCGTGGGGCCGAGCCCGCCCGATCGGGGCGGGCTCGGAACCAGCTCATTCCGCGGCGACAGCGGCCGACTCGTCGGCCTTCTGCTCGACCTTCGGCTCGGCCTTCTCGTCGGCCTTCTTGTCAGCGCCCTCGAGGAGCTCGCGCTCCCACTCGGCCAGCGGCTCGTCGGTGCCGACAACGCCCGGCTCCGGCTTCTCGTCGCCGCCACGACCACGGCCCGAACGAGAGATGAGCCCGTCGGCGACGGCGGCCGCGACCACGCGGGTCAGCAGCTCGGCCGACCGGATCGCGTCGTCGTTGCCCGGGATCGGGAAGTCGACCTCGTCGGGGTCGCAGTTGGTGTCAAGCACCGCGATGACCGGAATGCCCAGCTTGCGGGCCTCGTCAACCGCGATGTGCTCCTTCTTGGTGTCGACGATCCAGACAGCGGCCGGGATCTTCTGCATGTCGCGCAGGCCGCCCAGGGTGCGGGTCAGCTTGTCCTTCTCGCGCGAGAGCTGCAGGGTCTCCTTCTTGGTGTAGCCGGCGGCGGTGCCGCTGAGGTCGCCGAGCGCCTCGAGCTCCTTCATCCGCTGGAGCCGCTTGTAGACCGTCTGGAAGTTGGTGAGCATGCCACCGAGCCAGCGGTGGTTGACATAGGGCATGCCGACCCGCGAGGCCTGCTCGGAGATGGCTTCCTGCGCCTGCTTCTTGGTGCCCACGAACAGCACGCTGCCGCCCTCGGCGACGGTGGTGCGGATGAACTCGTAGGCCTTCTCGATGTAGTCGAGCGTCTGGCGCAGGTCGATGATGTAAATGCCGTTACGCTCGGTGAAGATGAAGCGCTTCATCTTCGGGTTCCAGCGCCGGGTCTGGTGCCCGAAGTGGACACCGCTCTCCAGCAGCTGACGCATGGTCACTACGGCCATGGTGGGGTACTCCTCGTGTTGTCCCTGGTTGTCACGCCGGCCGGCTGGCCGAGCGTCCTGACGCCCGGCCGCCGGTCATGGTGGGCCCAATCAAGATCGGGACCAGGGGACCGTCGCTCACCTCGGGCCACAAGGACCCGGATGCGAGAAGGGCGCGCGAGGTCGACCGCCCTGCGGCGGTCGCCAAAACCCAAGTGTACGCGGTCTATCACTGCGCTCCTTCCCCGCCTCGGTGGGCGCTTCCACCAGGGCAAGTAATGCTCTTGAGCCAGATATGCGGTCAGTTGTCGGATGCCGCCTTTCGCTGCTGTTGCGATGAAGGTCCGGATCGCGTCGATCAAGGTGGCAGGCCCGGGTCAGCCAGATCGGAGAGTTCCCGGTCCAACCGCGCGAGCTTGGTCGCGTGCCTCTCCTGCAGGCCGACGCAGCGCGTAGCGGCGAACGCCGCGCGCAGTCGCAGCCGCTCCGACCGCCGCCGCACGGCCGCATCCCGCCCGGCCCGCAGCCGCTCCTGCAACTCGGCCTCCGTCAGGAAACTCGACGCAGCTCTCTCATCCATCCCAACCTCCCCGTGTTGCGGTCGGGCCACACAGACCAGTTCGATGACATCGACGACGACGGCCCGCACCGCCAAGGCCCGCACGGCCAACCCACGCGTCCGCACGCGATGCCGCCCGGCGCCGCTCAGCCAGCAGACAGCGCCACCCCACCGGCGTTCATCGCCGGCAGCACCCGCCGCTGAAGACACCGTCATGGCGGATCGTCCTCGGTGGCGGCGCGGCGGCGGGTCGTCACCAGGGCGTAGCCGCCGTCGCGGCGAATGACGAAGCCCAGCGCTTCCAGCAGGGTGAGTTTGCGCAGCGCCGTGCGGATGTCGACGCCCGCGCGGGTGGCCACCGTGTCAGGGCTGATCGCTCCCCGCCGGGGCATCGACTCCAGCAGGAAGCTGGCCTGGTCATCGAGTTGGTCGCGCGGGCGTTGGGGCCCCTGCGGCACCGGCGCCAGGTCGGAGCCGATCCGGCCGACCTCTTCGAGGACCTGGCTGACGTTGGTCACCAGCCGCGCCGACGCGTGCTGGCGCAGGATCTCGTGGCAGCCGACCGACATCGCCGACGTGACCGGGCCGGGGACCACCAGCGCCCGGCGGCGCAGGGCCAGCGCCCGGCGCATGGTCTGCGTGGCGCCGCTGCGGGCCGCCGCCTCGACCAGGAGAGTGCCACGGGTGGCGGCGGCGATCACCCGGTTGCGGATCAGGAAACGCGGCCGCAGCGGGTCGGCACCCGGTGGCCACTCGGTGATCAGCAGACCGGTCTCGGCCACGCGGTCGAAGAGGGCCGTGTGCGCGACCGGATAGGCCCGCTCGATGCCGCACGCGAGGACCGCGATCGTCAGCCCGCCTGCCGCCAGCGCACCGCGATGGGCGGCCGCGTCGATGCCGAATGCGCCGCCCGACACGATCGTCCACTCGCGTTCGGCCAGGCCATAGGCCAGGTCTGTCGCGACGTGCTCGCCATATTGCGTCGACGCCCGCGATCCCACGATCGCCACCGAGCGGTCGAACGCTTCGGCCAGGGGCCACTCGCCGCGTACCCAGATGCACAGCGGCGGCGCCAACTCGCGGTCGACGCGTCGGTCGGCACCGGGTAGCTGGATGTGTTCGAGCGCCGACACCTGCCTCGGCCAGTCGTCGTCTTCGGGGACCACCAGGCGCGCGCCGAGCCGCTCACCCGTCGCCAACGCCGTCTCGGCCAGCGGACGGGGATCGCCGGCGCCGAGCCGGGCCTGGACGGCTTCACGGGTCGGCTGGTCGCGGATCTCGCCCGCCAGCGTCATCGTCAGCGCGTCGACCGGGCCATGCCGGGCCACCAGCCGGTAGACCGCCCGGGTGCCGGGCTCCGCCAGCATCGTCAATGCGATCCGGGCGAGCTTGATCTCGGTGTCAGACATGGAGCCGCCGCCCTCCGGTGCGCAGGGCCAGCGCCTCGTCAACGTCGCCGGCCATCGGACGGTCTCGGCCGTCGAGGTCGGCGATCGACCACGCCATGCGGAGCACCCGGTCGAAGCCCCGGGCCGACAGACCGCCGCTGTCGAGGCGTCTGCGAAGCTCCTTGGTGTCGCGCAGCGGCAACCGCCATGGTGGTTGGCGCAGTTGCGGGCCCGGCACGTCGGCGTTGACCCGCCAGCCGTCGACCGCCCACCTGGCCCACGCCGCGGCTCTGGCCTTGGCCACCCGCTCGGCCACGTCAGCCGACGGCTCGCCGGCCCGGCTCGCGGTGAACAGGTCTGCCGCGGTCACCGGCATCAGCTCGAGCTGCACGTCGATGCGGTCGAGCAGCGGGCCGGACAGGCGGCCCAGATAGCGGCGGCGGGCGACCGGCGTGCACTCACAGCGCGCGTCGCCCTGTGGTTGCGCGCATGGACAGGGGTTGGCCGCGATCACCAACTGGACCCGCGCCGGATATTCGGTGGTGCCGCCAGTGCGGCTCAGCAGCACCCGGCCCGACTCGAGCGGCTGGCGCAGCGCTTCGAGGGCTCTCGTGGCGAATTCGGGGGCTTCATCCAGAAACAACACGCCTCGGTGTGCCAGCGAGACCGCGCCGGGTCGGGCCAGGCCGGAACCGCCGCCGACCAGGGCGGCCAGCGTCGCCGAGTGGTGGGGTGCCTGGAACGGTGGCCGGCGGAGCAGCCGGCCGCCGGCCGGGAGCAGGCCCGCCACCGAGTGCAGCGCGGAGACCTCCAGCGCCGACTCGTCGTCGAGCAACGGCAGCACCGACGGCAGCCGCTCGGCCAACATCGTCTTTCCCGCTCCAGGTGGCAACACGCCAAATGATGGATGAACCGTTACCGTGGCCGGCGGCGAAGGTCCACTCGTAAAGGTGTCGGCGCGGAAGCGTCGGCTGGCTACCCTTTGTGTTCGTGACCGACGCCGATCTGATCCCGCTGCCGGTGCGGCGGTACTTCAGGGACCTGTCCTCCTCACACTCGACGTTGGGAAAGATCGACGGCATGTGGCGGGACCACGGGTTCGCGCTGTCCGACGTGCCGAACGACGAGTCCGGTGAGCGACGGTCGCGCTGGCGTCGCTATGAGGACGGCGTTGATTGGATGGACCCGGCGGACGCGCGCCGCGTGCTGAAGGTCTACGAGCACCTGCTCGACGAAGGACAGCTCACGAAGGACGAGCTGAAGGCGGCGCGCGCGGCGCTGCGCCGACACGATTTCGTCGTGTATCCAAACGGGATGATCGATTCGCGGCGCACCTGGGCGCCAAAGCCGCGAAAGTCGGTGCCTCAGCCTCCGGCGTCGCTGAGCGCCCTTCGCGATCCGTCGATGATCCTCGACTCGTTCGACCGGATCGCACGCGCGCTGCCCGACGACCCGGCGCAGGCGATCGGGTCGGCCAAGGAGCTGATCGAGGCAACCGCGAAGACCGTGCTCGGCGAGCGGGGCGTGCCGTTCGACGACAGGACCGTAAAGCTGCCGTGGCTCGTGGATACGACGCAGCGGGAGCTGCACCTGCACCCGCAGACCCTCGCGCCCGGACCGGACGGAAGCCAGGCTGTGAAGCGCATCCTCGGCGGGCTGTCCGGGATCGCGATGGGCCTTGTCGAGCTGCGGAACGAGGGATACGGCACGGGCCACGCGCCGGCAGCTCCGCGAGTTGGGCTGCACCGTCGCCATGCCGTGCTCGCTGTGGGCGCCGCGCACGTGTGGTGCCAACTGGTGCTCGACACCTTTGCCGACCCGGGCGCGCCGTGGCGGACAGCCGCGCCGGCTGCGGCGCCAGCGGCGGCCGGGCCGTAGCGACGGCGGCTCAGCGGGCCGGTCGGCGCCGCTGCGCGTCGCGCACGGCTCGGTCGAGTTCAGCGGCGGTCGACTGCCGACCCGCACGCTCCGCGTCGCGCCGCGCGTTCCGGCGTGCGGTCTGGCGCGGCGTCGAGTCGAGGTCTGCCGTATCGTCAAGGTCGAGATCAGCATCGATGGTTGCCGACACGCTCAGGCTGGCTCCGGGATCGATGGGGTTCGACGTCACGGGGCGTGTCCTTTCGTTGATGCGGGTCGATGCCACCCGGCGTTACGTAGCGCAGGGTAGGTGCCAATCGCGGCACTGCCGGGCTTGGTTACAGAGCGTGCTGCCCGTACATGCATAAAAATTTGTATGCCCGTACAAAATGAGAGCTGCCCACTCCGTGGTCCGGGTATCCGGAGCGTTAGGGGGTTGTCCCCCACCCATCCTGAGCTGGGTAAATAGGCAAACGTCGCTTGAATCAACGTCGCGCTGCGTAGACATTGAGGTTCGTCGCCGTCCAGATCGCTGCATAATATGCCATCGACCTGCTTAATGGTCACGAAGAGTCATCGTAATGAGATGACCGAACGTGACATTGATTCACGTCGCATCCACAACATCGGAAGCGCTAGATGGCTCGGCACTACTGCGCGTGATGGCCATGCGCTCAGCTCCGCTCAGCGCGTGAGTCAAACCGCGCACGGACCGCACCGATACCAGCGCCGGGGCGGGCGCGGCCTCGCCGGCCACAATCGGCGGAGTGAACGGCCCGGGCGTCCTTAGTCGTCCGGCGGGGCGACGAATGGCCCCTCGACGTACCTGCGGTTGTGCTGCCAGCGACCCAGCGATCGGCCCTCGTCGATGAGGGCGTAGTAGTCCGCCCAGGCGTCCGCCTCAGCCTCGGGCGGGTAGGTGGCGCGCTGCGTCTGCTCGGCCGGTGCGCCCGGGTAGTCGGCGCAGCGGTACACGAGCAGGTCCCATCCCCACGGACGTTCGATCCGCTCTTGGAGCTGCACGAGGGCAAGCGCGGTCGGCGGCCGGTCGGTCGTCATCAGCCATGCCGACGCACGCGTCTGCGGGATGCCCCTTGCTTCCACGCCGCCAGCGTAATCGAACGCGTGTGCTAACGAGCAGCGACCGGAGAGGGCGGCGGTTGACGCACCGGACGGTCGGAGTGGATCTCCTGGTATGCCGGGATTCCTGCACTCGCAGGACTACGCCGAGGAATTGCTCAGCCAGGTACTGGCCGGCGGGTTGCCATGGCCACCGATGTGGCGTCACTTGGTGGCGCGATGACGTCAGCGGACAGGCCAATGACGTCGGGCAGCGTCAGCAAAAGCACGGCGGCCGACGGGTCAGGCGCGCGAGATAGGCGTCAACCTCACGCGGCCGTGACGTCATTATGCCGCCAAGCAAGACGTCGTCATGATGTCGCCAGGCCCTCAGCCCGATGTGCCGATACGCTGTCGGGGCGGAAGTTACGCGGGTGTAGTCCAATCAAGCCCCGAGCCCTCACACGCAAAGGAGGCCCCAGAAGCAGCGGCGGGCAAAGGTCCGCCGTGGTGTGGACTCACAAGGAGGCCAGGAATGCCCCCGCGCCAACTCCGCCATCGCGGCAAGCACCGTTGTGATTGCTCGCGAGGGGGGTGGGCTCGCAGCCTGATTCAGACTGCGTCTCTCGTCGTGCAGCTCGTGTCGCTGCTCAGCGGGAGCGGCCTCGTCTAAGCCTCACAGCTCAGACGAGACCACCATCCGATGAAGGCGTCCCCCGTCAGCCCTGAGAAAGTCGGCGGGGGCGTCTTCGCCCACTTGGTCGCGCTACGCAATCAGCTATAGGCCGACTGCCTAGCGCAGAGTGCCAAGTGCACTTGGCATTCTAAGTCCGGCGGACTTGCTTGGCTCCCCGGCATCCAAAGTGATGCGGCGTTGGCGCACAGCGGCGCGGCCAGCGGCCATGTCGGCGAGCGGGTCGCGCAGACGCGGACGCGTCGCCCTGGTCGACAGAATCGACGTGCCAAAACTCGTTGACCTGCGGGTATTCGTCGCTGTCGCTAGTAACGCAATGCACATGCACGGTGACCCGCGGACGGTCGTGTCGTGCGGCCGGGTCGCCCGCGAGGGGCCGAACTACTCGGCGACGTATGTGCCGGACCCCTGGACGCCGACCACGATGCCGCGCGCCTTGAGAGCGTCGATCGCGCGGGCGACGGTGCGCCGGGCCGAGCCGTACTCGGCGGCTAGTTCGTCGTAGGTCGGGAGGCGCTCTCCGCGCCGAAACTCGCCAGCGCCGATCCGTCGCAAGAGATCGTCTTCGATCTCTTGGGCGGTGTGAGGAATCGGCACGCCCACAGGCTGCGCCTACCCACCGTAGGCGCTACTTGCACCCATTGCACTACTGGCATTACTGGCACTACTGTCGATCGCGGGCCGCAAGGGGCGTGTGAGTAATCCGTGGCAGGATGCCCCACATCCACAGGGATGACTCCTTGCGGCCCGCCCAAACGGGCGTGGTCGGCTGGCTGCCTGCGAGGCCCAGCCGGCCATGCCGCAAGCAGAGGGGGCCGGGCGGCATGGGAGATCCACGTACGGACGTCGATCGGTTCGCTTGGGGTTGGGCGCACATGCAGGCCGGCTACACGGTCGGTGCGCACCTCGGGATGTACGGGCCACCGAAGCCGGTTGGTGCGCGGTGGTGCCCTAGCTGCCCGGCGGATGCGAGCGTCCTGTGCGAGCAGTTTGCCGGCGCCCTGCGCGTGCTGCTGGAAGGGCCGAATCCGCCTCAGACTGTGGTCGTGAACAACATCTAGCGCGGGCGGTCCGTTAGGCGTCGCTCGGCGCGGCCGGCGCCGGTGCGAGCCGGGACGGAAGGACGGCGTACGCCTGCGTCGTCTGGTAGTCCACGGACTGGACCAGCGACAGCAGCGCGGCCTTTGCCTCGGTGAATTCGTGCCAGGCGGCGGCGGTGTCGGGGGCGTCCTGAGAAGGCAGTGCGGCCAGCGCAAGGCCAGCGTCGGTCAGGCGGCGGCCGTAGGCCGCAAAGAGGTCGGTGCTTGCCATGGGTTGGTGTCTCCTAGGTCGTCTTGTCGAGGCGGTTGGATCGGTCGCGTGCGCGGCCATATGCGCGGCAACTGACGCACTGCGCCATTCCGGCGTCGGGCGGTCGTAGACAGCACGTCGTGCACAGACCGGCGGCGCGGGCAAGGTCGCGGCGGGCGCGCTGCTCGGCGGCGTCCCGTGCTGCGCATGAGGCACAGCGGGTACGCCCGAGCGCGGGCGGTTCGCGACGGCAACGCCCACAGCGGGCGGGCGCCGTCATGCCGCGACCCCAGGCGGCGATGGACGTCTGCACGCGCGATTCGGCGGGCGTCCTGGCGGTCGAGCGGGTCGAAGTCGAGCGGGGGCGGGCATTCATCGCAGGCGGTCACGTACGCGGCGGCGTAGGGATGTGCGGAGGCGGCGTCCAGCTCGATGGCGAGCGCGGCGGCGTACTCGTCCGCCCAGCGGGCGGCGTAGGCGTGCAAGGCGGTCATGGGCGGTGCTCCTCGGGAGATCGGGCGGGCGTCTGGTCTCCGCGAGAAGCGGGCGTGAATGGGCGGGTTGCCAGGGGCGCCCGGCTGGCAGCGGTTAAGTGACAGACGCCTATTGGATTCCTCTCGGCTCAGCCCTCAGAAGGCACCTGACACACCACCCGAGCAGGGATCGCGAGCGGGACGGGGCCTCTCCGCGTCGTATTAAGTGACAGACGGGACTACTAGCCGAACGGCTGAGATCGGAGTTCGGTAGAGCGCGAAACGCCTGGTCGCGGGTTGGTCCGCGGTGGGCGGGATTAAGTGACAGATGTCGTCAACTGGAGAGGTTCCGGGCGGGTCGCCAGTTCTCCCGGATTCAGTGAGGGCGCTAGCCGCGTCGGCGTGACGAGGCGGCCTCAGCGCGGGCGGCGTTGGCGGCGTCGTGGCGGAGGGCGGCTTGGCGGGCGGCGTCCTGCTCGGCGGCAAGCCAGGCGGACGTGTAGCGCGCGGAGAGCAGGCGGCGGGCGGTGTGGGCGCGGTCCATCACGTGGGCGTACTCGGCTTCAATCTGGCGGACGGCTGCAATGGCGGCCATGCCTGCCAACGCGGCGGCCTGCTCGGCCGTGGCCCATTCGGCGCGGGCGTTGTGGCTCGCGCGTTCGTGGGCGGTGCGGGCAGCGCGGCGGCAAGCGGGCGAGCACCAGACGGGCGGCCTACCGCGCTTGGGCGGTCGCTGCGGCATCTCGGCGGCGCATTGCTGGCAGATGCGGCCATGGCGGCCGGTAGCGGCCTGCGCGGCGGTGCGGCTGGCATGGCAGGCGGCGCAGAGCCATCGGAGCGAACGGATTCGATGGTCGTCGCGATCGCCGACGTGGTCGGTCTCGCCGTCGGGAACGTCGTAGTCGGTCGTGTCGCGCGCACAGATGGCGCATCGATAGTCGTGAAGGCGGGCGACGGTCGAGCGGCGGGCCGCCCAATCTGGCGGCAGGCTACGGGGTGTGGTCCACACTAGGGGGCTCCTGGACGGCCGGCGCGCGGTGCGCTGCGGCGGCGATGGTTGCGACGGTGGCGGCAGTGGCGCGGGCGGCAGCGTGGCGCTCAGCGGTGCGCCTGGCGCGCTGCACGCGGCGACCGCCCCGGCGGCGGGGCCGGGGTTGTTCGTCGCTGGTAGACATTGGTGCTCCTCAGTACCAAGGCGGGTGGATGGGTGGGTTTCAGGGCCTAGCGCCCATCGCCAACGCGACGTCGTACGCGGCGTCGGCCTCGGCGTAGAGAGCGGCCGGCAGACCGTCGGGGTCGGCCGGGTCACCGGGGGCCGAATCGGCCACGATGTAGATAGCGACCGCGATCACCATCAGTTCGTCGGCGCGTTGGGTGCTCATGCGGGCTCCACAATCAGGTCGGGCGCCTCCAGGTCGGCCAGGTTGCCGCGCCCCATCGGAAGGCGCTCTCCGGTGGGGCTGTGGCGCGCGAGCAAAATGGACAGGTCGTCAGCACTGTCCGGCAGCTTGACGATCGAACGCCCGTGCAGGCCCAGATAGGGGCCGATCGGCGTACCGACCTCGCCCAGTCCGAAACGGAACGGGTCGCGGCGCTGACCGTCGGGGCCGGTCCGGCCGTTCGTGCCGTAGCCGTAGCCCATGCGGATGGCGGGCCGGTCCTCGGCGGCGGGGAAGATGATGATGCGCGTGATGACGATCGGAGGGAACTTCCTTCCGGTCGGTGCGCTGATGTGCGTGGCCATGTCGGATCTCCTTGTGTGGTAACGAAAAGAGCCCCCCGGGCGGGTTGCTGGCACAACCTGCCCGAGGGGCTCAAGCTCTTGCGTATGCGTGCTCGGACGGTGCCAGCCGTCAGAACTTGCGGATGTCCACTAGGGGCGGCGGTCAGCCCGCAGCCTCAACCCGAATCGTCCAGTTCTTGCTGGTGCCTTCGACGTTGGCGGTCATCAGCGCGGTACCCGCGAACACGTTCACGAGGGAGACGTGCGCGCCGGTCGCGTTGTCGAACGCCCGCACGATGCGGATCGGGACTGACTGGTCGGCCTGCCCGTTGGCGGAGTCGGCGCCGCGCGCGGCGGCCGGGGCCTGCATCGCGAGGGTGATCGCGTCGCGGTGGAACGCGATGGCCTCGCCCGTGTCGAGTCGGTTCGACTCGGCCACGTTGAGGCCAGCCACCCGCACGACCTTGCCGCTAGCGAGGTCGCCAACGCCCTGGTCGTAAGAGGCACCGCCGATCGCCTTGAGCATCGCGGCGTAGGCCGGGACGCTCAGAACGACGTTGAGGCCGGTTTCAGGAGCGCTGAGCGCGCGCAGCGCCGCCCGCACGTCGACCAGGAAGTCGAGCACCTGGGCCTTGTCGGTGGGGTCGTAGGCACTGCCGAGGGTGGTGTCGGCGGCGACCGTCTGGAGCTTCGAGACGACCATGTTCTCTACGCCAGCAGCGATCGAGAGGCTCTGCGGAAGCAGCACGTCGCGGGCGTAGCTCGTGACGCTCAGCGTCAGGTCCGAGTCGGCGAGCGCGACGCGGCTGTAGAAGTCGTTCGTGAGCACGACAGGCTGCGTCGCCTGGACCAGGTCCGAAGTCTGGTACGCCGTCAGCACGCCCAGGTTCCGGGACTGCGCCGTGAGGCTCGCCGGGATGCGGACGTTAACCGACCCGCCGCGCGTGCCTTCGAACTCCGTGGAGAACTCGCGGTTGACCAGTGAGGCCACGCGGAGATCCCTGGTGACCAGAGCCGAGACGACCTGAGCGAGGTTGTTGCTGTAGTTGACGAGGGTGTTCGCCATGAGAGTGTTGTCCAATCTAGACAGAGTGAGGCTGATCGATCTGCCCAGACC
The DNA here is from genome assembly GCF_003387075.1 of Asanoa ferruginea. Classification (NCBI taxonomy): domain Bacteria; kingdom Bacillati; phylum Actinomycetota; class Actinomycetes; order Micromonosporales; family Micromonosporaceae; genus Asanoa; species Asanoa ferruginea. Next base: position 4,065,388 of record NZ_QUMQ01000001.1, on the reverse strand, counting down.
TGCTGGTTTGCCGGTACGCACGCCTGCGTGCGGGTGGCGGGGTTGCGCCGGGTCGCGGTGCCGGAACCTGCCGGCGATACGGTGGCGCGGTGGTGGGTGTTCCTTCGCCGTCGTCGCGTCCGACGATGGCGGGGAAGTCAGTGGTTTACGCGGCCAGCTCAGCGCGCCAGGCGCGCAGCTCGGTCAACTCGACGGCGCGCAGCCGGCGGCTGCGGCGGGAGCGGCAGCGCGCGGAGCACGTCCGGCGGTGGTAACTGGCACTCCTATGCGGAAGAGGGTGCGAGCACTCGGAACAGTGCATTTCGGGCCTCCCTCTCCGGTGGAGAAACTCTGTGTCGCACATAGAGTTACTGCGCCTCAGCCCTGCCATGTGTGCGGCTTCTGGCCGGTATGTCTCACCCAGTTAGGGGGCCTCGGCGCGGCGAGGTGTGCGGCCGGCGTCCAGAAGCCCAGAGACGCCAAGACGCCCGGCGGCCTACGGGGTGTGTAGGGGCCGGGCGTTCGGGGGCGCCTGCGGCGCGCTCAGGCGGTCACGCGGTCATTCACAGCGCGACCGGCCATGCGTCGAAGCGGTAGACCGTCGGCGTCTTCGAGACGCGCCACGGCGCGCCGGGCAGGTCGTGCTGCTCGGCGGCGGTAGTCAGTAACTCGCTCGGCCAGAAGTCGTCTTCGCCGCTTGCTTCGACGACGGTCGCGCTCACAACGCGGACGCGGATGGCGTTCACGGCTCGGCGCTCGGCGGGCCGCAGGCCTTCCGCGTTCCACTCGGCCAGGATCTCGACGGCGGTCGCGGCCAGTTCGTCAGCCGGCGCAGTCGGGGGAACGTGCTGGTCAGGGTGCATCGGGGTTGAACCGGTAGCGTCGTTCATTGGGTTGCCTCCAGGTTGAGTCTGGTGGGTGATCTAGTCCGGGCGTCGGGGCGGGAACCCTGGCGCTCGGGCGCTTATTTGGGGGCCGGCGGTCAGCCGCCGTACCACTCCAGATCGCGTTTGAGTTCGGCGAGCGTGGCGAATGGTTCGATGTCCGACCAGCGATAGCGGATGCGCTGGGCGACCGGCATGCGGCCGGGCAACACGGTCAGCTCGGCGAATGCCTCGGCCAGCAGCGATCGGCGCCACAGTACGTCGTCGGCGCGCCGCTCCCACTCCTCACGAAACGTGCGGCCGGTTGGGCGCCACTCGGTGTGCCGCTGCACCGGCATGGCGGCCAGGGCGTCACGCTCGGTTTGAAGATCGGTGATCCGGGCGACCAGCTCGGGCGTGATCTGACGGGACAGTGCGCGCATGACGTCGGCTAGCTCCGACTCGACGCGTTCGCGCTCGCCTCCACCGGCCACGGTGACCACCGGGGCTTGCATCTCGTTGTCACCCACCGCGCCGAGGTAGAGGCCAACTAGGTACGCCTCGGCAATGTCGGCCTGGATGCTCACGCGGCGCGGGCAGAACAGGCTGAGGCGGTCCGACGGGCAAAAGTACTGCCGTTTCCGGGCGTACCAGATGTTCATTGGGCGACCGCAGCCCGAACAGCTCATGAGGTTGGTCAGCAGGTGGGCGGGGGCTCGGCCGGCGCCGCGTCGGGCGCCACCGCGACGGCCGGACAGGGCTGTCCGTACGGCCTCCACGGTCGCGGGCGAGAGGATCTGGGGCCAGGGGCGAACGACGTTGCCGGCGTCGTCGAGCAGTGGTTGCGTCTCGCGGTTGTTGGTCGCCCGGTTGCCGGCCGCGTCGCGGGGTCGGACCATGACGGCACCGGTAAGGGCGTAGTTGGTCAAACAATGCTTGAGCGTCGAGCGGGACCAGCCGGACGTGCGGCGGGCTGGCGCATTGGCGGTCATCCATCGGGTGACATCCCCAAGGGTGGTGCCATCCTCGGCGAGGATCATGGATGCCGCTTGCTGGATTGCGGCGGCCTCTACGGGCTCAATGTCCAATGCCTTGCCCTTGCCGTCCGGCGCTGGGACCACGCGGTACCCGTAGGGCGCGCCTCCACCTGCGAACCGGCCGGCAGCGCGCAGCCGGGCATCCTTCGCGCGGTTCCGTGCGGAGATTCGAGCGCGCTCGGCCCTGCCCACCTCGGCATCGATCACGAACCGGAACCGGAACGCCGACTCGTCGCGGGAGTCGGTGCCGTCGCTCCCCAGGAACCGAACGGGCGGGAAGACGACGCGCCCCGTTAGCGGGTCCTTGCCTTCCACAACGTCGAGGACCAGCGCGCCAGCGTTGACGCCCTCACGCGTCAGGCGGTCGGTGTGCCAGGTGCCTAGGGCGGAAGCGGCACCTGAGCGCCCGTCGGCGAGCCACGCTAGGAATGCCGGCCGGTTGCGGACGGCACCGCTGATGCCGTCGTCAACGTGTACAGGCTGCCCCTGGCACGATTCCGGGCAGTCGGGGCCAGGATGCGGAGCGAGGGCATAGCCGTAGCGCTCTGCCATGGCGACCACGTCGGCAACCATGCCCGCAAGGCTGACGTTGGTGTCGCCGTGCTCCTTGCTCAAGCGGACGTAGCCGCTCAGGTACTCGGTGATCATGAGCAGGACTGTATCTGACGGCATGCCGGCCCCGGGCGGCCCGAACATCGCCACGTGGTGCCCGCCCGCGGCGGCCACCTCGATCGCGCGCCGGCCCAGCGCCTGGCCGGCCACGTCGGCCAGGTCGGGCATCGGCGACTCGGGCGGTGGCCGGTCGGCGGGCGGATCGAGCAGCGCGGCGCCGGACCGGACGAACGCCACCAGCCGGTGCAGGGTCTCGACGGCCTTGACCGTGATGCCCGGAACCACGGCGGCCTCGGCGGCGTTGGCCAGCGGGACCACCGCGTGGTGCACGCCGGCGCGCAGGGCCGCGACCACCATCGGCAGCACGCCCCGGATCGGGCGGACGCTCCCGTCGAGCCCGAGCTCGCCGAGAATCACGACACCGTCGAGGGCGGCCAGCGGTAGCTCGCCGGCCGCCCCCAACAGCGCGGCCGCGATCCCCATGTCGAAGGCAGAACCGTGTTTGGGCAGGGTGGCGGGCAGCAGGTTGACGGTGATGCGCCGGTTTGGCCAGCGCTCACCGGAGTTGACGACCGCTGCCCGCACCCGATCGCGGGCCTCGTTGAGAGCCGTGTCCGGCAGGCCGGACATCACGACGGCGGGCAGCCCGGCGGAGAGATCGGCTTCGACCTCGACGAGGTGTCCCATGACTCCCACCAGTCCGACGGACAGCACCTTCGCGTAGCTCACGAGGGAAGACAGTGGCGGATCGGCGGCGGGTGCCGCCGAGGCCTGTGGATAACTGCGCGGCTGTGGATAACGCGAGTCAGAAGGCGCCTCGGATGTGATCGATCTCGACGGACTCAGGACGCCGGATCAGCACGGCGATCACGTCGAACCGGATCTCCCTCGGGTGCACGCTGTTGGCCGCGAGCCAGCGCGCGCCGAGCCGGCGTAATCGCCGGGCCTTCGCGGCCACCACCGCCTCGGCCGGCAGCCCGAAGCCGAGCCCGCGACGCGTCTTGACCTCGCAGAAGACCAGCGTGTCGCCATCCCAGGCGATGATGTCGATCTCACCGATCGGGCATCGCCAGTTGCGCGCGACCACCCGGAAGTTGTCGTCGGTGAGATGCTGCGCCGCGCGCCGTTCGCCCCAGGCGCCCACTGTCTGTCGTGCCACCGTCATGCGGCCGACGATGACCTCCGCCGCGGCCGGACGGGACAGCGATACGTTTCTCTCCTGTGGACAACGCCACGTGTGGAAATCGCCGTCGCAGGGCGTACGACGTGCTAGTTCTCTTGATCGTGATCAGGAATCACGGCGCCTAAAGCCCGCAATTCGGAAACCCGGCTGGCAGGGCCGCAGGCACCTCGAATAGCGTGCGGCACGTGGACGGACGACGTGGTTACCCCGACGACGACCAGCAACCCCGCTGGAACGACGACGATCGCGGCCCAGGGTGGCGCGACGGTGCCTACCGGGTTCCGGAACCCCGCAACGACACGGCCGACCGCGGCGCCGAGCCGTCGTTCAACGGGTTCGCGGCCGGTTTCGGCGAAGACGACCGCTGGCCCGACAGCCAGCCGGAACAGCCGTCGTGGAACACCTCCGCCCGGCCGTTGCCGGCCGACAGCGTGCGGCGTCAGCTAGACGAGCCACCCCAGCGGGGGTACGCACCGGAAGCGGCCGGACCGGCGACCGGCGAGCTCGCCCGCTCGATCTCGATGGAGACCCGCTTCCCGATCGGCGAGCCGGTGCCCGCGCCGCTGCCGCTGCCCGATCCGGTCGAGGCGCCCGCCGGCCTCAACGCACCCACCGGCGTGATGCCGCCCATAACACCGCGCGACGACGCACCGCGCTTCCCCGGCGCGCCGGCCGACCGCACCGCGCTCTTCGGCACGCCGGCGGCGCCGGCCGCACCGGCCAGCGACGGCGTCTACCGCACCCGCCGCCCGGCGTTGGCGCTGGTCTACGGCGTGCTCACGGTCATCTTCGAGATCGGTGCACTGCGGATCTTCTTCGACTCGATGTTCACCGGCGACCTGGTCATCTCCGGCATCGTCGCGGGCATGCTCCTGATCGCCGGCCTGCCGATGCTCGCCGTCGGGATGTATGGCGCGACGACCGGCGGCGCCCGGGTCGAGGGCCCCGGCGGTTGGCTGCGTCCGCCCGCGGTCTACCTGGTCGTCGGCCTCGGCCTGATCATCGCCGCGGGCCTGGCCGCCGCCTGACGGCGCGGCGGCTTGACGGCGCACCGGTGTGGCGGTGACCGTCGCGGGTGATGGGACGGTCGACGCAGGCCCTGCATGAAACGCTCCCGCACCCGATGCGCGAGGCGGTGGACGAGTTCGCCCGCCACCTGTCACACGTCGAGAACCGATCGACACACACCGTACGCGCGTACGTCGGTGATGTGGTCTCGTTGCTCGACCACGCCGTCCGGATGGGCTGCGCGGCCCCTGGTGAACTCGACATCTCCGTGTTGCGAAGCTGGCTGGCGCGGCTGCGTACCCTCGGCGGCGCCCGCTCGTCCTTGGCCCGCCGAGCGGCCGCGGCCCGCACGTTCAGCGCGTGGGCCCACCGCGGCGGCCTGCTCACCACCGACATCGGCGCGCAACTCGCCACTCCCAAGGCCAACCGCGACCTGCCCACGGTGCTCCGCGCCGACCAGGCGACCGAGTTGGTGCTGGCACCGGGCGAAGAGGCGGCACCGACCCTGCTGCGCGACCGCGCCGTCCTCGAAATGCTCTACGCGACCGGCATCCGGGTCAGCGAACTGTGCGGCCTGGACCGCGCCGATGTCGACGGCGGCCGGCGGGTGGTCCGGGTCATCGGCAAGGGCGACAAGGAGCGCTCGGTCCCCTATGGACAGCCGGCGCAGGAGGCGCTCGACGACTGGTTGCGGCTGGGCCGCTCGTCGCTCGCCGTCGCCGCCAGCGGTGACGCCCTGTTCCTCGGGGCGCGCGGCGGGCGGTTGCAGCCGACCGTGGTCCGGCGCTTGGTCAGCGGCTATGCCCGGGCCGCCGGCCTCCCCCACACCACGCCGCACGGGCTGCGCCACTCGGCCGCGACCCACCTGCTCGACGGCGGCGCCGACCTGCGGGCGGTGCAGGAGCTCCTCGGTCACGCGTCGCTCGCGACGACGCAGATCTACACGCACGTCTCCATGGAGCGGTTGCGGGCCGCCTATCGGCAGGCCCACCCGCGCGCCTGACCCCGCTCAGGCCGCGATCCGCTCCGCCAGGTAGCGGGTCAGCACCCGCGCGTGCAGGTCGAACGCCATCTCGGCGGTGTCCCGGACGACCTCCCAGCCGGCGACCTCGGCGTTGGGCGTCGAGAGTGGCAGGTCGGCGGCGGCCATCGGCGGCAGCAGGCCGAAGATGAGCACGGTCCCGTCGGGCGCGCTGTGCACGTCGAACAGGCGGACGTCGGCCTCGGCGGCGACGATCCCGGTCTCCTCGACCAGCTCCCGCACCGCGGCCCGCTGCCACGACTCGCCGTGGTCGACGAAGCCGCCCGGCAGCGCCCGGAGCCCCACCCGCGGCGGGATCCCGCGCCGGATCACCAGGACGCCGTCGTCGACCGGCAGCACCGCGACGGCGACCGGGACCGGGTTGCGGTAGGTGGTCTCGCCGCACGCCGCGCACACCCGGGGCCACGTCTGGTCGGGTGCGAAGGCGGCGCCGCAGAACGAGCAGTGCGAGTCGCGGGTCGGCATGAACCGCAGCCTATGCCGACCGTGTCCCGTTGTTGCGGCACTGCGGCCAGCGCGGCTCGTACGATCATCGGTATGAGGTATGCGCGTGGCTGAGCCTGAGCCGCCCACCCCGATCCCCGGCGCCCGGTTGTTGTTCTCGCTCGACCCTTCCGTCGCGCATCTCAACCACGGCTCGTTCGGCGCCGTGCCGATCAACGTGCAGCGCGCACAGCAGCGGCTGCGCGACGAGCTCGAGAGCAACCCGCTGCGCTTCTTCGACCGCGGCTTCTTCGACCGCATCGCGCACACCCGCCGGCACTTGGCGACGTTCCTCGGCGCCAGCCCCGAGCGCACCGCGCTCGTCGGCAACGCGACCACGGGCATCGCGATCGCGCTGCAGTCACTGCGGCTCGGCCCGGGCGACGAGATCCTCACCACCAATCACGGGTACGGGTCGATCGGTTTCGCCGTCGCCCGCGAATGCGCCCGCACCGGCGCCACGGCCGGTGTCGTCAACCTGCCGGTGCGCGCGTCGGAGACGCAGGTCGTCGCCCAGATCCGCGCCGCACTGCACCCCGGCCGGACCAAGCTGCTGATCGTCGACCAGGTCACGTCGGCGACCGCCTGGCAGCTTCCGGTGGCGACGATCGCCACGGTCGCGGCCCGGCTGGGCGTGGCCGTCCTCGTGGACGGCGCCCACGCCCCCGGCATGCTGCCGATCGAGGTCGACCGCATCGGCGCCGACTTCTGGGTGGGCAACTTCCACAAATGGGCGTACGCGCCGCGCGGCACCGCCGTGCTGACCGTCGCCGAGCGTTGGGTCGACCAGATCGAGCCGCTCGTCGTGTCGTGGCAGCAGCCGAACGGCTTCCCCGACAACGTCGAGTTCCAGGCGACGCTCGACTACACGCCGTGGCTGGCCGCACCCGTCGGCCTGTTCACGCTGCGCAGCCTTGGCGTCGACCGGGTGCGGGAGCACAACGCCGCGCTGGCGGCGTACGGCCAGCGGGTGATCGGCGCCGCCCTGGGCGTCGCGCCGGACGACCTGCCCGACCCGGGCGGACCCGACGTGCCCATGCGCCTGATCCCGCTGCCGGCCGGCGTGGCGACCACCTACCCGGAGGCGGTCGCCCTGCGCGAGCGCATCTCCGACGAGCTCAAGACCGAGGTCAGTCTCAACGCCTGGAACGGCCGTGGCTGGCTGCGGATCTGCGGCCAGGTCTACAACCGCGCCGAGGAGTACGACCGGTTCGCCGAAGCACTCACCTCCCTCCTGGGTTCGTCGTCGCGCTAGAGCGGCAGGAGGCGGACCCGGAAGCCGAGTAGCAGCAGCGGGTCCAGGTATTCGGCGTCGCGGCGCAGCCCCCAGTGCAGGCAGGCGGCGGCCGGGCAGCCGGGATGGCCGGCGTCGAGCGTGCCGATCGGGTCGCCGGCGGCCACCTGGTCGCCCCGGCGGACCACCGGGGTCAGCGGCTCATAGGTGGTGCGCAGGCCGCCGGGGTGCTGGATGCTGACCACCGACCGCCCGGCCACCGGGCCGGCGAACACGACCTCGCCCAGGCCCGCGGCCCACACCGTCGCACCGGGCGCGGAGGCGAGGTCGACGCCGCGGTGGCCGGGCAGCCACGGTCTGGGCGGTCCGTCGAACCGCCGGGTCACCCTCAGCGGCGGCTCCAGAGGCGGCCGGAACGGGCTTCCCGGGCCGCGACCGGCGACCGTGCCGGCCGTCGTCGACGCGGCCACGGGCTCCGGCGCGACGCCAGCGCGACCAACCATCACGGCGGCCGTCGTCGACGCGGCCACGGGCTCCCGCGCGACGCCAGCGCGACCAACCACCGCGCCGGCCGCCATCGACGCGGCCACGGGCTCCGGTGCGACGCCAGCGCGACCAACCACCGCGGTGACGATCGTTGACGCCGCTTTCGGCTCCGATGCGACGGTGCGGAGCCATGGTGCTCGCGGCCCAGCTGGGTTGATCTTCGCCTCAGCGCCGACGGTGAACCACCCGGCATCCACGCCACCAGGATCGACGCCAAGGGAGTGCGACGGGAAGGAGACAAGAACCGGGCTGCCGCGGACTCCGGCGCCCTGATGGATGGCGCCCAGACCGGAACCGCCGACCGCCCGACCCCAGGACGCGTCGCGCGATGGGAGGAGGCGGCCGGCGGGAACGACGAGGGCCACCGCGGAAACCAGGACGATGACCAGGAGGGACAACGCTGCGTTACGGAGTGCGTACCAATTCATGCATGGCAGCCTCGTCGTGGCCGGGAGGAGCGGCAACGCGGTGTGTGGCGGCCTGTGGATTGTGGATAACGTCCGGCGGACGGGCGGATGTGCTAAGCGGGTGAGGCCTTAGCCGCCGAAGCCGGAATCGGCCGGGAGCGAGATGTCGGGCTTCTCCAGCTCTTCGACGTTGACGTCTTTGAAGGTCATTACGCGGACGTTCTTCACAAAGCGCGCAGGACGGTACATATCCCAGACCCACGCGTCGTGCATCTCGACCTCGAAATAGACCTCGCCGTCTGAGTTGCGCACGTGCAGGTCGACCTGGTTGGCCAGGTAGAAGCGGCGCTCGGTCTCGACGACATAGGAGAATTGGCGGACGATATCGCGGTATTCCCGGTAGAGCTGCAGCTCCATCTCGGTCTCGTATTTCTCGAGATCCTCTGCGCTCATCGCTCTCCGCCCTTCATGGCACCATCTTCCCCCACCGGCGTGGGCGGCGAAGCCGCTCGCCGGACGCCACGCCGACGGTACCCCCTGGGGGCTCGGGGCGCCCTACCGGATCGGCGCAGGCCGAAACGTCACCCGAAGGGCCGTCTGGAACGGGCCCCAGAGGGACCGGATCGGGCGCGAAAAACGACATCGCAACGGCCCGGCCACGCCCGGATCAAGATCCGAACGAACCGGTCGATCCAGATCGGACCCAACGCCCCGGACCGTCCGAATCACGGCCCTCCGGACCACGATCTACGTCAACTTCCGAACCCGCCAAGGCTCCCGCCCGCCCAGCTGAAGAGCCCACGGAGGCAGTGACGCAAACCACGTCTCATCAGGGCCTCGGCGATCACCCGGCGCCAAAAGCCAAACCCGACCCCAGCTAACCCTGCTCGACCTCAGGATCAAGATCCACCAGGCCCAGCTCACCCTCAAGATCAACCGCAGGATCAAGATCAGGGACAACCTCACCGGCCAGCTTGGACGGATCCGTCAGCACCCGCGGCCGCCGGCTCCGCGGCGGCCGGGAGTCGCGCCCGGAAGCATTCGCCACGTTGATATAGGAGAACCGGTGCTCGGCACACGGCCCATGCTCGGTGAGGGCGGCGCTGTGCTCGGGAGTCACGTACCCCTTGTGTTCCGAAAACCCATAATCCGGAAACTGCCCGTCGAGCTCGACCATGATCCGATCCCGGGTCACCTTGGCCAGCACACTGGCGGCGGCCACGCAGGCGGCTACCCGGTCGCCCTTCCACACGGCGAGCCCGGGCACCCCCATCCCATCGAGGGGGAACCCGTCGGTCAGCACATACTCCGGCCCGACGGGCAGCGACGCCAGCGCGCGCCTCATCGCCAGCAGATTGCACACGTGCAGGCCGCGGGCATCGACCTCGGCCGCCGGGATGATCACCACCGAATAGGCCAGGGCCCGCTTCACGACCTGCTCGTAGATCCGTTCCCGGGCCAGCGGCGTCAGCAACTTCGAGTCGGCCAGGCCCTCGATCTCGCCGCGCTTGCCCTCGGGCAGCATCGCGGCCGCGGCGACCAGCGGGCCGGCACACGCGCCCCGCCCAGCCTCGTCGGCGCCGGCGACGTGCCGGAAACCGCGCCGCTGCAACGCCCGCTCGAGGGCATAGAGGCCACCCTCCCGGCGTACCACGGTGCGCGGTGGTGTCAGCACAACGGATCAGTCCTTCCCGAGCGCGCGACGCAACACGGTCGGCAACTCGTCGGGGTAGTACCGCTCCTTCGTACGCTCCAACTCGTCAATCGACCACCACCGGTGGTCGGTGATCGAGTCCCGCTCGACCTCGTTGAAACCAGCCGTGTCCACCGCCCACGACGGCACCCGCAGCAGAAAGAACTCCTGCTCCTGCCGATACCAGACGCCGTCGAACGGAAACTCCGTCGTCTCCTGGAACACCGGCCGGCCAAGATCCGCGGCCGCCCGCTCGAGCCCGGTCTCCTCAGCGAGTTCCCGCGCGGCGCCGGCCTGCGGCGACTCGCCTGGCGAAAGCCCACCGCCCGGCGTGAACCAGTAGTAATGCTCCCGCCGCCCCGGGTCGACCCCGTGAAACAGCAACACCCGCTCCGCGTCGTCGACCACCAACACGCGCGCGGCACGGCGCGGCCGGTACTCAGTCACCGAGCCAGCTTAGGCGCGAAGGATGAGACGCGAATCAGGCACCCATCAGAGCTTCCAAGATCTAAATTCAGGTTCATTTACGCGCGTCCGCGGTGGGCACGACCGCACGCTCCCGCGCGCAAACTCGCTTGCGCGTCGAGCCAGGTCCGCGAAACAAGGACCAACGGCCACCGGCCGCCGCCGGCGTCAGACCGCGGGAGCCGACCGCTCGCGACCCCGGGCCGGGCTGCACGAGGTGCTCGCCCAGCACGGCCGCGGGCCCACACGCAAAAGGGCCGGCTCCCAAGGGGAGCCGGCCCAGATCGCAAACCAGAAAGCTCAGCCCGAAGCCGGCGCCGGAACGGTGTCGAACGTGCTTGGCACCGAGAGCCACTTCGCCCGGCCAACCGGCCAGAACACCACGAACGCCCGCCCCACCACCGAATCCTCGGTGATCGTCGAGATCAGTGGGTCGCCGTCGCTCTGCTTCCAGTGCTCGAGCGAGTCGCCGGACGCGGCGCGGTGGTCGCCCATCACCCAGAGGCGGCCCTTCGGCACCGTGAAGTCGAACGGCTGGTCGGCCGCCGGGTCACTGATGCCGTTCTCGTTGAACAGGTAGGGCTCGTCGATCGAGTGCCCGTTGACCCGCAGCCGCTTCTGCTCGTCGCAGCATTCGACCCGGTCGCCGCCGACGGCGATGACCCGCTTGATGAAGTCTTCGTCGTCGAGGCCGCTGCGCCACTCGGAGGGCGCGCGGAACACGATGATCTCGCCGCGCTCGGGCGACCGGAAGTTATAAACGATCTTGTTGACCAGCACCCGGTCGTTGATGTCGAGGGTGTGCTCCATCGACGGCGACGGGATGTAGAAGGTCTGCAAGAGGAACGCCCGCACCAACACGGCGACGAGGATCGCGACGCCGAGCAGGATCGGCAGTTCTTTCCAGAAGGACGAGCTGCTGCTGCGCGGCGGCTTCTGGGGGGCCTGTTCCTCAATCACGGACGGAGCCTACGTTGCCGGTCTGGGAGTCCGCGTCGGGAACGCGCCAGAAAAAGGACGGACGCGAAGATTGGCATTGTGACGACAATGTCTCCCTTTCCAGGCACTGGGGACTCTTGCCCGGGCGGGGGCGTCCCAGCACCACCGCCCTCACCGCCACCGTCCGGCGGTGGAATTCCGTCGAACGTGTCGGGCACTGACAGGTTGGCCCACCGGTCCTGCGGCCAGACGACGACGAACGCGCGCCCGACCACGTTTTCCACCGGCACGGGACCCTGACACCGGGCGTCCTGCGATACCCCGCGGTGGTCGCCCATCACGAAGATCTGCCCGGGCGGCACGACGACTTCGGCGAACTGCCGGGACCGGCACTCACCGGGCACCGGCGGCACGTCGAGCGGCGAGTTGTCAAAAATATAGGGCTCGTCGAGCCCCTTACCGTTGACCATCACGCGACCCTGGTCGTCGCAACAGCTGATCCGGTCGCCGCCGACCGCGATCACCCGCTTGATGAAGTCTTTGGCGCCCGGCCGGGAGATGCCGACAAGGTCACCCATGGTGCGGCTGACCTTGCTGAGCACGCTCGTGTTGCCGTCGTCGACCGGCTGCGGCGCCCAGGCCTCGGGCCCACGGAACACGACGACTTCGCCGCGCTTCGGATCCCGTACGTCATAAACGATCTTATTGACCAGCACCCGGTCGCCGACGAGCAGCGTGTTCTCCATCGAGCCCGACGGGATGAAGAACGCCTGGAGCAGGAAGCTGCGGATCAACACGGCCAGGCAGAATGCCACGACCAGCAGCAACGGCAACTCTTGCCAGAGGGGCATCTGCACCTTGCGCCGCGGGAACCGGCGTCGCCGTTCCTGGCTGGTGTCTCGATCCACGCCGCGCCTCTCCCCAGGTCAGCCAAGAGCCCAACGCCGAGACGGATCCCGATCGAGAGGCCTCGTGGGCGTTAGCCTAACCGCACGAGGCCACGGCGCAGGAGGGCGAGTTTCAGCTGGGCTGCTTCTCGCGCTTCTCCTTGATCTTGGCCTTCTTGCCGCGCAGCTCACGCAGGTAGTAAAGCTTCGCCCGCCGCACGTCACCGCGCGTCACGACCTCGATCCGGTCGATCGCCGGGCTGTTGATCGGGTAGGTGCGCTCCACACCAACGGCGAAGCTCATCTTGCGGACGGTGAACGTCTCACGCAGACCGGCACCCTGGCGGCGAATGACCACGCCCTGGAAGATCTGCACACGGGAGCGGTTACCTTCAACGACTCGCGCGTGCACCTTGACGGTGTCACCGGCGCGGAAATCAGGAAGGTCGGTCCGCTGCGACTGGGCGTCGAGGGCGTCCAGGGTGTTCATCGCTATTCCTTCGACTATGACGGCACACCCTTTGGGGCGTGCGACGGGTGATCCTGATCTCCCACCACTCCAGAAGACCCTCGCAACCCACCACGGCGTGGCGGCTGCGGCAAGCAACCCCACTACTTTGCCATATCGACCCCCGCCACCGGAAATCACCCACCAACCCCAAAGACATGATCAAAATCCGGTCCCGGGTCCGCCGTGGGCACGACCGTCGCTCCCGCCGGAGACCGCTCCGCTTCGCTCCGCTGCCAGGTCCGCGGTTGGCGCCGCGCCAGCCAAACCTGGCACGCCGGCGAGCCCGACGACTGGCCGGAGTGATCTGGGGCGGCAGATCTGTCGAGTTGATCTCCGAAACTTACAGATCCGCCGCCCCAGACGGATCGCCCAGCGCCCACGGCGGGCCGCGGCTGGTTCGCGACCAGCAGGACCCGCCCGCGCCGGGCCACGGCGTCGACTTCTGCGTCGACGCGGCCCAGGCGCCTGCGTCGTTGCCTGCGTCGGCCTCGGCGTGGGCGTCCGCATCGGGGGCCCCGGCGCCCGCGCCGGCCACGGCGTCCGAGACGGCGTCGCCGTTGGCCTGCCGTCTGCGTCGGCTCGGCCTGGCGTCCGCATCAACGTGGTCTGCCCCTGCGTGGCGTCCACATCGGGGACCCCGGCGTCCGCGTCGGCCACGGCGTCCGCGTCGCCGTCGCCGTCGGCGTGCCGTCTGCGTCGGCTCGGCCTGGCGTCCGCATCAACGAGGCCCCGGGCGGTCTGCCCCTGCGTGGCGTCCGCGTCGGCCTGGCATGCCGCTCGGGGCGCTCTCGCCACGTGTTCCGGCCTCGTTAGCGCGCTGACCCCGCGGGGCACGCCGGCCACAGATCACCAGCCCCGACAGCGGGGCACCCCTCCCCCAGGTTCACGAACCCGCGCAACCTGACCCGCCGCGCCGCGGGCCTAGCGCCCGCGACTGGCGCCCCTTGCTCTGCACCCCTGTAGGAACCACCTCTAACCGTTAGGTGTTTCCTACAGGGGTGCAGAGCAAATGCTCGTGGCAACGGCCCGGACCCTTGCCGGAGCGGCGCGTTCGACCGGCAGCGCCGGGAACCACCCACCGCCCCTGCCGTGTGCGTCGTGGATTGGGCTTAGGTCCTTCGGGGCTTTGCCCCGGAGCCCCACCGGGGCGCTGCCCCGGACCCCGACCGAGCTGCGGGGACCCAGCCGGAGGTCCGGGGCGGGTCCCGTTGTCGGTCTTCGCAAGGGCATCAGGATCTTCGGGCGGTGACAAGGTCGTTCGTCCAGTTGGGCGCTCCACCTTGTCACCGCCCGAACATCCTGACCTTTGGGCTACGCCCGACAACGGGACCCGCCCCTCGGTTGAGGGTTGGCTTTTGGGCGGTCTCACAGACAAACGTCAGGCCCGAACCGGCTCGCGGCGCAGAAGGGCAGTGCGTTCAGGCGAGGTCGTCGAGGACGGCGCGGTCGGCCTTGTCCAGTTCCGGCGCCTCAGGGCCGCTGAGCATGTCGGGACGACGCGTTGCCGTGCGGCGCAAGGACTCGTCGCGGCGCCAGCGGGCGATTCGGCCGTGGTCGCCTGAGCGCAGGATGTCCGGCACCGCAAGGTCCCGCCACACCGGCGGCTTTGTGTAGACCGGCGCTTCGAGCAACCCAGCCGCGTGGGACTCCTCCGCCAGCGAGTCCGCGTTGCCCAGCACCCCGGGCAACAGCCGCACCACGGCCTCCATGATGACGAGGACCGCTACTTCGCCCCCGAAGAGTACGTAGTCGCCCAGCGACACCTCAGTCACCGGGAGCCGGCTCGAGGCGTGGTCCAAAACTCGCTGGTCGATTCCCTCGTAGCGGCCGCACGCGAAGATCAGATGTGACGCGTCCGCCAGCGAATGAGCCGTGCGTTGGGTGAAGGGCGCGCCTACCGGCGTCGGCACCACCAACCTTGATGACGGCGTGGCCAGCGCGTCCAGGGCTAGGCCCCACGGCTCCGGGCGCATCACCATGCCGGGACCGCCGCCGTAGGGCGTGTCGTCGACGGTGCGGTGGACGTCTGACGTCCATGTACGCAGGTCGTGCACGTCTACCGACAGCAAACCGGAAGCCTGCGCCTTGCCGATCAACGACAGCGACAGCGGCGACAGATATTCGGGGAAAATGGTGACTACGTCGACCCGCATCACAGGTCCAGCAGGCCCGCCGGTGCGTCGACCACGATCTTGCCGGCGGTCAGGTCTACCTCGGGCACGATCGCCTTCACGAACGGCACCAGGCCTGAGCGGCCGTCGGGCAGCGCGATGACCAGCAGGTCGGAAGACGGGGCGTGGTCGATCCGGGCGACGGTGCCGAGCACCTCGCCGCCGGGGCTCACCGCGGACAGGCCCACCAACTGGAGGTCGTGGAACTCGTCCGGGTCATCTGGCATATCCAACTCGTCGGAGTCGACGAGGAGCAGCACATTGCGCAGGTTCTCGACCAGGTCGCGCTCGTAGTAGCCGTCGAACAGCACCAACGGGCGGCCCTGGTGGAAGCGGACCTCTTCCACGGTCAGGGTCGACGGGACCACGGCCGCAGCGGTGGACGCCGCCGGGTCGGTGCGTAACACCGATCCGACGGCGAACCGCTGCTCGGGCTCGTCGGTTCGAACCTCGACGGTGACCTCACCACGAATGCCGTGAGGTCGGCCGATCCGGCCGACGACGAGGAGCATCAGTAGGCGTCGACGATGTCGACCCGGACGCCCCGCCCGCCGATCGACCCGATGACCTGGCGCAGCGCCTTGGCGGTGCGACCGCCACGGCCGATCACTGTGCCGAGGTCTTCCGGGTTGACACGCACTTCGAGCCGCTTGCCGCGGCGCGAGTCGACCAACCGGACGCGCACGTCGTCCGGGTGATCGACGATGCCCTTGACGAGGTGCTCCAGCGCGGGCCGGAGTGCCACGTCAGGCCTGCTCGCCTGAGTCCGCAACCGCCTGCTCCTCGGACTTGGGTGCTTCAGCCGCCGGCGTTTCGGCCTTCGGCTCCGCGGCCTTCGCCGCCTTCTTCGCGGCCTTGGTCGGCGCCGGCGCCTCGCTCAGACCGGCGGCGGCACGCGCCTCGACCTCGTAGGCCTCGCGCCGGTCGACGCGCGGGGCGGCGACAAGCAGCGGCGGCGGGGCCGGGAGGTTCTTGAACATCTGCCAGTCGCCGGTGCGCTCGAGGATCCGCTGCACAGCCTCGCTCGGCTGTGCACCCACCGACAGCCAGTACTGGACGCGGTCGGACTTGACCTCGATCAGCGACGGATCTTCCTTGGGGTGGTAGATGCCGACGTACTCGATCGCCCGGCCGTCACGCTTGGTGCGGGAGTCGGCGACGACGATGCGGTATTGCGGGTTGCGGATCTTGCCCATCCGCAGAAGCCGGATCTTTACGGCCACAGTCTGTTCGCTCCTGTTGCGATACGTGGGTGATCGGTCGGCCGACGCAGTGGGGTTTGAGCCGATGACCGTTCGTGGACTGGCGACGCACACGGGGTAGAGGGCGCCGGGTGCGTGCCGGATACCAACCAACCATTCTGCCAGACAGATTTAGGACGTATCCGCCGGGTCAGGAGAGGTGGGAAATCGTACGTGTCCCAGACCCGCCAGGAAACCGGTCAGACCGCCTGAGGACGGTCCCAACCGGGCGGGCGCTCAGCGGGGACCTGCCAGGTCGGATCGGGCCGCAGGTCGCACCAGGTGCCGTCGAACGGGAACTTGCCAGCCTCGATCAACTCGATGACCGCCAGCCCGTTCTCCCGGATCGTCGCCGCACCGGCCGCGTCCCAGTAGTGCCGGCTGCCGGTCTTGGCGGCGAGTTCGTCCTCGTCCTTCCACTGCCAGGAGCGGTCGGGGGCGACGACGATGTCGAGCGCGTGGTCAGCCGTGTCGATCCCGGCCACCCCGCCGTCGTCCCAGCGGCGGAACGGATCTTCGAGGTTCACGTACCAATTGTCGAAGTTGCCCTGCTCGTCGAAGAACCACCAGACCGACCAGGGCGAGCCGTCGGCCGGGTGGAACGGCATGACCGGCCCGCCGATCCAGGGCTGCGCGGTCAACTCCGTCGGCCCGAGTTCGTCGATCGTGCCGTCGTGGTGGGTGCGCCCGTCCGGCGTCATCAGCCGCCAGTAGGAGACCCCCGCCGGCTGCCAGATCCGCAGCCCCCGCTCGTCGTCGGCGACCACCACGTAGGAGCCGATCCAGCTGATCCGTCCACCGCGCCAATACCGCCGCAGCACCGTGCGGCCCGCCTCGAAACCCATGGGGACGCAGCCTACGGAGAAAGGCGCTCCGCGGCCGGCCGGTTCCAGCCAGCCGGCAGCGTCGTCGGCGTCTCCCAGGCCGGATCGGGCCGGAAGTCGGTCCAGGTGCCGTCGAACGGGAACTCCCCCGCCTCGATCCGCTTGACCATGCGCCAGCCCTCGTCACGGACGGCCGTCTCGTCGCGTACCCAGTAATGATCTGGAAAGGCCAGCCGCTCGGTGAACTCGTCTTCGTCTTTCCAGCGCCACGACAGGTCCGGGTCGACCACGATGTCGAGGTCCTGGTCGACCACGTCGATTCCGGCCAGGTCGCCGTCGTCCCAGCGGACGGCGCGCTCTTCGAGGTTGACATACCAGTTGGCGAAGTCACCCGAAGGCGTCCGGAACCACCAGACCGAATGGTCCGCGCCGGCCGGGTGAAACTTCAACACGCCCGGCCCGGCCCACGGGTGCTCCCGCAGCGCATAGGACAGGGTGATCCACTCGCCGAACGGCATCGACCGCATCCCGCGCCCGTCGGCGGAGACCTCCGAGGCGACCACGGTGCCGCGCTCGATCCAGACCAGCAGCCCGCGCTCGTCGTCGCTGACCACCCGGGCGGGGCGGACCCAGCCCAGGCGGTCGTGCCGGACGTTGCGGTGGACGATCAGGCGGCCGGGGGCGAACCCCATCAGTAGGAGCGGCCGAGGATCGCGACCAGGTCCGGCAGGTCCTGCGAGTCGGGCACCGAGCCGTCTTCGTGCACCAGGCAGCGCACGGTCACGCCCTGGCCGTTGGCCTCGGCCTCGCCCTCGACGCCGACCGCCGACCACGGCACCCGGGCCCAGCCGGTGGCCGTCGCCGCGATCGCGTCGGCCAAAGTGGACACCTCGACGGTGTGCGACTCGCGGAAGGCCAACGCCTGGTCGTACAACCGCTGCTGGTCCTCGTCGAGCGCGGCCAGCACCTGCCCGACCACGTCGGCGACCGGCACGGGGGTCTTGCTGCCGTCGAAGCGCCGCACGACGACGGCGTTGCCGGCGGTCAGGTCGCGGGGGCCGACCTCGACCCGCACCGGGTAGCCCTTGAGCTCGGCGTCGACCGCCCGCCGCCCGAACGCGGTGTCGACCCGGTCGTCGAGCGCGACCCGCACGCCGGCGTCGCGGAGCGCGTCACGCAGCTTGGTCGCGGCGGCCGTCACGCCGTCGCCGTCCTTGACGACCATCACGTACGCCTGGATCGGGGCAAGTCGCGGCGGCACCCGCAGCCCGTTGTCGTCGCCGTGACTCATGATCAGGCCGCCGATCATCCGGGTCGACGTGCCCCAGGAGGTCGTCCAGGCGTGCTCGACGCCGCCGCTCGCCGCGGAGTAGGTGATGTCGAACGCCTTGGCGAAGTTCTGCCCGAGCTCGTGCGAGGTGCCCATCTGCAGCGCCTTGCCGTCGCCCATCATGCCTTCGAGCGTGTAGGTGCTGGTCGCGCCCGCGAACCGCTCGCGGTTGGTCTTGCGCCCGACCACCACCGGGATGCCGAGGACGCCGACCATGAAGTCCTCGTACACCTCGTGCAGGATCTTGCGCGCGTAGTCATGCGCGTCGGCGTCGGTGGCGTGCGCGGTGTGCCCCTCCTGCCACAGGAACTCGCTGGTCCGCAGGAAGATCCGCGGCCGCAGCTCCCAGCGCACGACGTTGGCCCACTGGTTGAGCAGCAGCGGCAGGTCGCGGTAGGAGTCGACCCACTTGGCCATGAACTCGCCGATCACGGTCTCACTGGTCGGCCGCACGATGACCGGCTCGGCCAGCGGCTTGCCACCACCGTGGGTGACGACCGCGAGCTCGGGCGAGAAGCCTTCGACGTGGTCAGCCTCGCGCTTGAGGTAACTCTCGGGGATGAACAGCGGGAAGTAGGCGTTCTCGGCTCCCGCGATCTTGATCCGCGCGTCCATCTCGGCCTGCATGCGCTCCCAGATGGCGTACCCGGCCGGTCGGATCACCATCGTCCCGCGCACCGGCCCGTTGTCGGCGAGCTGCGCCTTGGCGATCAGATCCTGGTACCAGCGGGGAAAATCCTCCGCACGGGGAGTAAGCACGCGAGCCATAACCGGGAATCCTAGCGAGGCGGGATTCCCGTCTATCGGGCGGCCAATTCATTTGCGCACGTCCGCGGTGGGCACGAAACCGGGCGGGCCCCACAAGGGGGCCAGCCCTGCCGGGTCCGCGGTGGGCCCCAAATAACCCGTAAACTCTATTTATGACCGATTCCGCCGCACTCGACACCGCTGAACGACTGCTCGGCCAACCGCTGGTGCTGCCGCTGGGCCCGGGCGAGCCGGAGGTCGGCGCCGAGTTCCGGCGGTTGGCCACCGAGCACACCTTCGGTGACTCGTGGAGCCGGCCGGGTCTCGACGACCGCAGCCGCGCGCTGATCTCGGTGACCATCGCGGCGACGCTGGGCACCCAGGAGCCGTTGCGCGGCCAGTTGCGGATCGCCCTGCGGAGCGGCGTGGCCAAGGCCGAGATCGTGGAACTCTTCATCCACCTGGAGGCCTACGCGGGGGCCGCCCGCGCCTTCGACAGTTACCAAACGGCCCTGGCCGTCTTCGCCGAACACCCCGACACCTGATTGGCCCGCCCAGGCTGGCGCGCCTTCGCCGGTTGGCGAGCGCAGCGCGTCGCGAGACGCCGCGATCTGCCACAGCGGCGTCTCCGCCGCGCCACGGCGATCGCCCTCGGGGCGGCGCGGCGGCCCGGGCCGCCTACCGCGCGCGCCGCTTCAGCGGACGACGCGCCCCCGCAGGACGATGCGCTTCGGCGCCCGGACCACGCGCAGGTCCGCGCGCGGGTCGGCCTCGTAGACGACGAGATCGGCCAGCCCACCCTCGACCAGGCCCGGGAAGCCGAGCCAGTCGCGCGCCGCCCAGGACGCCGCCGCGAGCACGTCGACTGCCGGCATGCCAGCCCGCTCGTGCAGCATCAGCATCTCGTCGGCGCAGGCGCCGTGCGGGATCGCCCCGCCCGCGTCGGTGCCGACCCGGATCGGCACGCCCGCCTCGTAGGCCGCGCGCACCACGTCCGGGAAGCCGGCGTGGAGGGCGCGCATGTGGGAGGCGTACCCGGGAAACTTGCCCTCCGCCCTGGCCGCGATGTCGGCGAACGTCTCGATATTGATCATCGTGGGCACCAACACCGTGCCGCGGCGGGCCATCTCGTCGAGGTCTTCGAGCGACAACCCCGTGCCGTGCTCGACCGAGTCGACACCCGCGTGCACCAATGTGGACACCGCGGCCTCGCCGAACGTGTGCACGGCCACCCGGGCGCCGGCGGCGTGCGCCGCGTCGATCGCGGCGGCCAGCACGTCGGGCTCGAACGTCGGGCCGAGATCAGCGACCGACCGGTCGAGCCAGTCACCGACCAGCTTCACCCAACCGTTGCCGGCCCGGGCCTGCTCGGCCGCCGCGACCGGCAACTCCTCGGGCGAGCACTCGATCGGGATGCCCTTGAGGTGGGTCTTCGGCGCGGCCAGGTGCCGCCCGGCCCGCGACAGCCGCGGCATGTCGGGATGGTCGTCGAGCTCCGGGTAGGGAAACGGCGAGCCCGCGTCGCGGATCGCCAGCGTGCCGGCGTCGCGGTCGACGACGGCGGCGGCCAGCGCCTGGTCGACGGTGGAGATCGGGGCGCCGCCGGCCGCGATGCCGATGTGGCAGTGCGCGTCGACCAGGCCGGGCAGCACGAACCCGCCGTCGCTGATCGTCTCCGCACCGGCCACTGGCTCGAACGTGACCCGGTCGCCGACCAGCCAGAGGTCGCGGGTGGTGTCGTCGGGGAGCAGCACGCCGCGGACGTGCAGCGGGGTCAGCTCACGCACAGCTCGTTGCCCTCCGGGTCGGCGAGCGTGACCCAGCTGTGCGGGCCCTGCCGCGCGTCATGCAGGTGGGTGGCGCCCTTGCTGATCAGCCGGGCCACGACGGCGTCGCGGTCGTCGCCGGTGCGCACGTCGAGGTGCACCCGGTTCTTCACCGTCTTGGGCTCGGGCACCTCCTGGAAGAGCAGGCGCGGCGCCCGCTCCAGCCCCTCGGGATGGCGGATCGCCGCACCGCTCTTCCAGACCAGCGCGCCCCGGTGCCGGGTGGTCTCGGCCTCGGTGGCGTGCCCCTGCTCGATCATCTTCCGGATGAAGGCCTCGTCCTGGGCCTCGACCGTCCACCCGAGCGCGTCAGCCCACCACTCGGCAAGCACATGCGGCTCGGCGCAGTCGACCGTCACCTGAAACTCGTAAGCCATCCGGCGATCCTAAGCGGGCCCACCGACAATGGCCGCCGTCAGCGGAGCCGGATGCGCTCCAGAATGGCGGCCCGCCGGGCACTGAGCTGGGGTAGGTCGATGGTGATCGGCCACGGTGCGTCGACGGAGAACACGCCGGTCGTGTGGTTGCTGATCTCGTAGCTGCGCTTGGAGGGCC
Source organism: Asanoa ferruginea (assembly GCF_003387075.1). Taxonomy (NCBI): domain Bacteria; kingdom Bacillati; phylum Actinomycetota; class Actinomycetes; order Micromonosporales; family Micromonosporaceae; genus Asanoa; species Asanoa ferruginea. Next base: position 4,043,805 of record NZ_QUMQ01000001.1, on the reverse strand, counting down.
CGAGCACCATCTCGGTCAGCGAGATCTCCGGGCGGTTCTGGTCGACCACCCAGTAGGCAGGCAGGCCCGCGTCGGCGTAGACACGGGCCTTCTCCACCATGTCGCGAAACTCGGAATGCTCCGACACGAGCTCGACGGCCAGCACGGCGTCTTCGACGGGCACCGGAGTGCGGCCGTAATGCTCGATGCGGATGCCGACCAGATCCGGTCGTGGCTCGTTGCGGCGGTTGATCCGCAACGACTGGTCGGTGCTGACGAGGAAGTCGGGCGGGCAGGCAGCGCGGAGCGCGAAGCCGATCTCGAACGCGAGATCCTGGTGTGCGGGGACAGGGGACGGCACGATCAACCTTCCGTTGATCAGTTCGTAGCGGAGGTCCCTGGGCAGTTCGCCAAGGTCCTCGACCGTCCACTCCTGCCGCGAGGGCAGGGTCGGTGCCGCGGACATAGGCTCCTCCTCGGTGTGGTCGCCCGTCACCCTAGGTGCTCCTATGATCGCCCGCTGTCCCGAACGTGCCTACTGCTCGTTGCCTTCCTGCTTCCGCAGCTTGTTGAAGTCGATCTTCGGTAGCTTGAAGCCCGGCGGCAGCCCCTGCGCCCCGTCGCCACCCTGCAACGCCGACGGGTCGAAGCCCGGCGGCAGGCCCGGCATCCCACCCGGCATGCCGCCCGGAAAGCCAGCACCGGGACGCGGGCGCGAGCCGCCCTTCGTACCCTTGCGCTTGTTCTTCGGGCTCTTCGTCGCCTTGCGCCGGGACCCGGGCAGACCCATCATCCCGCCCATCTGCTTCATCATCTTCTGCGCCTCGACGAAGCGGTTGAGCAGTTGGTTGACGTCCATCACCGTGACCCCGGAGCCGTTGGCGATGCGGGCCCGCCGCGAGCCGTTGATGATCTTCGGGTTGACCCGCTCCCCCGGCGTCATCGAGCGGATGATCGCGGTGACCCGGTCGAAGTGCTTGTCGTCGAGATCGGCCAACTGGTCCTTGACCTGGCCCATGCCCGGCATCATGGCCAGCACGTTGGCGATCGGACCCATCCGCCGCATCGCGATCATCTGCTCGAGGAAGTCTTCGAGCGTGAACTGCTCGCCGCCCATCAGCTTGGCGGTCATCTTCTCTTTCTGATCGGCGTCGAAGGCCTGCTCGGCCTGCTCGATCAGCGTGAGAACGTCGCCCATGCCGAGGATCCGGCTCGCCATCCGATCGGGGTGGAAGATGTCGAAATCTTCCAGCTTCTCGCCGGTCGACGCGAACAGGATCGGCTGCCCGGTCACCTCGCGCACCGACAGCGCCGCACCACCGCGGGCGTCACCGTCGAGCTTGGACAGCACAACGCCGCTGATGCCGACGCCGTCGCGGAACGCCTGCGCGGTGTTGACCGCGTCCTGGCCGACCATCGCGTCGACGACGAACAGCACCTCGTCGGGGTCGACCGCGTCACGGATGTTGGCGGCCTGCGCCATCATCTCGGCGTCGACACCCAGCCGGCCGGCGGTGTCGACGATGACCACGTCGCGCGCGACCCGCTTGGCGTGCTCGATCGACGCCCGCGCCACGTCGACGGGGTCGCCCACCCCGTTGCCCGGCTCGGGCGCGAAGACCTCGACCCCGGCCCGCTCACCGAGCACCTGAAGCTGGGTGACCGCGTTGGGCCGCTGGAGGTCGGCGGCGACGAGCAGCGGCTGGTGGCCCTGCCCCTTGAGGAAGCGCGCCAGCTTGCCGGCGAGCGTCGTCTTACCGGAACCCTGGAGACCGGCCAGCATGATAACGGTCGGCGGCTGCTTGGCGAGCTGAAGCCGCCGGGTGTCACCACCCAACACGTTGACCAGCTCTTCGTGCACGATCTTGACGACCTGCTGTGCCGGGTTGAGCGCCTGGGAGACCTCGGCACCGCGCGCCCGCTCCTTGATCCGCGCGATGAACGCCCGGACGACGGGCAACGCGACATCGGCCTCGAGCAGCGCCAGCCGGATCTCCCGCGCCGTCGCATCGATGTCGGCGTCGGTAAGCCGCCCCTTGCCACGGAGCTTGGTGAAGATCCCGTTGAGGCGGTCGCTCAGGGTGTCGAACACGTAAACATCCCGTTTGTCATAGTTCCAAGGGCGAAGCAGGCCGGAAGGACCCCCGTTAGGGTATCCGGCCAACCCCGCAACGGCCGCTCCGCCAGCCGCCCAACCAACATCCGAAGCCAACCCGTGAGTCAAACCCACACCTCTGGCCCGGGCGCGCGGTGGGCGCGACCGTCGCTCCCGCCGGGGACCGCTCGCTGACGCGTCGCTTGCCAGGTCCGCCGCCGGTCCCTCTTACCCCTTGATCAACCCGCCGGCCGCCTGGCCACGGATGGGTGGTCGCCGTCTGCGCGGGGCCGTGGATTGTCGGTGGGTTCGGTTAGCCTCTGGCGATGACGGTGATGGATTGGTTGCTCGATTCCGACCCTGCCGTGCGATGGCAGGCAATGCGTGATCTTGGCGGTGCGCCGGCCGACACGGTGGCCGCGGAGCGGGCCCGGGTGGCCCGCGAAGGCTGGGGTGCCCGGCTGCTCGCGCTCCAGGATGCCGGCGGCGGTTGGGCCGGCGGGGCGTGCTTCCCGGGCGGTGGCTACCGGCACACCGGCCCCGACCACGAGCCGCCGCCCAACGGCGAAGACGGCCAGCCCTGGGTCTCCACCCTCCCGACGCTCGACGTGCTGGTCGAGCTCGGCGTCGACCCCAACGACGAGCAGGTCCAGAAGGCCGTCACGGCCGCCGGCGACAACGTCAAGTGGGAGCACGACTCCCAGGCGTTCTTCGACGGTGAGGTCGAGGCCTGCATCAACGGCCGCACCGTGCGCATCGGCGCCTACTTCGGCCAACCCGTCGACGGCATCGTCGAGCGGTTGCTGCGCGAGCAATACCCCGACGGCGGCTGGAACTGCGAGCTCGAAAGGGGCTCCAAGGTCTCATCCTTCGCCAGCACGATCAACGTGCTCGATGGCCTGCTCACCTACCAGCAGGCAGGCGGCACACACGACGTGTCAGCCGCCCGCCTCCGAGGCGAGGAATACCTCCTCGAGCGATCCCTCTTCCGCCGCAAATCCACCGGCGCGGTGGTCGACGAAGACTGGCTGGGCTTCTCCTTCCCGTTCCGCTGGCACTACGACGTGCTCCGCGCCCTCGACTACTTCCGCGCCACCGGCGAGAAGCCGGCCCCAAGGATCAAGGAGGCCGTCGAGCTGGTCGAGTCGAAGCGCCAGCCAGACGGCACCTGGCTACTCGAAAACACCCACCCCGGCCTGGTCTTCTTCTCCCTGGAAGCCGGCGACGGCCAGCCCAGCCGCTGGAACACGCTGCGCGCCCTCCGCGTGCTCGCGTGGGCTCAGAGCGCGACCAACCCCGACTGATAGGCGAAGACCACCAACTGCGCCCGATCCCGAGCGCCCAACTTGATCATCGCCCGGCTGACGTGGGTGCGGGCAGTCGCAGGCGAGACCACCAACCGCGAAGCGATCTCCTCATTGGACAGACCCTCACCGACCAACCCGACGATCTCCCGCTCCCGGTCGGTCAGGGTCCCAAGCTGCGGATGCGGCCGAAGCGTCCGCGACGGCCGGGTGGAGAACTCCCGCACCACCCGGCGGGTCACCGACGGCGACAACAGCGCCTCGCCAGCCGCCACGAGCCGGATCGCCCGCAACAGTTCGGCCGGCTTGGTGTCCTTGGTGAGGAACCCACTGGCGCCGTGCCGCAACGCGTCAAAGACATACTCGTCAAGCTCGAAGGTCGTCAGCACGATCACGCGGGTCCGTTCCAGCCCGGGGTCAGCGACGATCCGCCGCGTGGCCTCGATCCCGTCGATGCCAGGCATCCGCACGTCCATGAGCACGATCTCCGGCGCCGTGGCTGCCGCACGGGCGACCACTTCCAGACCGTCGGCGGCCTCACCGACCACCCGCATCCCGTCTTCACTCTCGACGAGCGACCGCAGCCCGATCCGCACCAGATCCTGATCGTCAGCGATCAGCACACCGATCTCGTCCGCCACGGTCCCACCATCCCCCATCGTCGCCCGACACCACCGCCACCCGGGACGCCCGCACCAGCCACCATCGTCCCCGGACACCACCGAACACCAACGCCACCCGGCACGCCCGCACCAGCCACCATCGCCGCCCACCTCGACGGGCACCGATGTCCGTCGCAGCCGCCGGCGCCGATCCCGTCGGGCACGGTCTCACCCTCAGCCATCGCCGTCCGGCAGCACTCGCCGGGCGAGTCTCACCAACCCGCGTCCTCGTCCGACGCCGGAGGCAAGACCGGCAGTTCCGCGTGCACCCGCCACCCCGCACCGCCGGGGCGCGGGCCAGCCGACAGCGTCCCGCCGAGGGCGGTTACCCGCTCGCGCATCCCGGACAGCCCATGCCCGGGCGCCGCCACGGGCCCGGCACCGCCCCGCCCGGTGTCGGTCACCTCGACCACCACCGACTCGGCGGTATAGGTGACCACCACGGCCGCAGTCGCGGCACCGGCGTGCCGCAACACGTTGGTCAACGACTCCTGCACCACCCGGTAGGCGGCCAGGTCCACCGCCAGCGGCAGCTCCACCGCATCGCCGACCACCGCGAGCTGCACCGGCAGCCCCGACTCGGCCAGCCGGTCGCGCAGCGCCGGCAACTGGGCTAGGCCCGGCGCGGGCGCCCGCTCGCCGCGCTGGCGGAGCACCCCCAGCGTGACCCGCAGCTCGTCGAGCGCCGCCTTGCTGCTGCGGCTGATCCGGGTCAGCGCGGCCTCCGCCTCCTCCGGCTTGCGAGGCAGCAGGTGCAGCGCGATCTCGGCCTGCATGTTGATCGCCGCGAGCCCGTGCCCGACCACGTCGTGCACCTCCTGCGCGACCCGCAGCCGCTCGTCGTCGGCGATCCGCCGGGCCTCGTCGGCCCGCGAGCGCTGCACCGCCTCCCGGCTCACCCGCACCGTCACCCCGATCGCGAACGGCACCGCCACGAACGCAGCCGACGGCAGCAGGCCGTTGAAGTGCGTGTTGGTGAAGTCGCTGATGGGGAAGAAAGCATGCAACGCCATGAGTACGAACGCCGCCGCGCCCGCCCAGGCCGCCTGGCGCAACGTCAACCCCACGGCCACCGTGTAGATGACCACCGCGAAGCTGATCAGGATCGGCCCATAGGGATAACCGATGATGAGGTACGCGGCCGTCAGCCCCGCCACCACCGCCAGCGTCGGCAACGGCCAGCGCCGGCGGGTGATCGTCGCCGCCGCGGCGGCCAGGATCAGCGCGTAGCCGAGCACGTCGAGGTGGGTCCGCAGGGCGCCGGTGGCCTCCTGGTTCTCCTGCGCGAAGTGCGAGCCGAACCCGCCGATGAGCAGCAGAAACGCCGTGACGAGCCCGTCGACCAGCCAGCGACGCAGGCGGGCAGACGAGCTCATCACGGCCTCCACGAGTTAGAGAATGTCACGGCGGCGCAGGACCACCGTGCCGAGCGCGACGAAACCGACCAGGTAGGCCCCGACCACCAGCGCCGCCGGTCCGCCGCCCATCAGCGAGTCGACGCCCGGCGTTCCGCTGGGCGCGCCGAGCGCCGCCACCAGCGCACCGGCACCCGGCCCGGGCAGGCCGCGCTGCGCCGAGTCGACCCACGGCAGCAGCGGCGCGGCCAGCGCCGAGATCAGGTTCTGCACGGCCAGCATCCAGACCAGGCCGAGCCCGACCGCGAGCGCGACGCCGCGCAGCAGGATGCCCAGCACCGCGCCGAACGCCGTCCACATCGTCGCGATCAACCAGCCCGCACCGATGCCGCGGAGGATGTCGAACGCCGACGGGAACGCCATCGACTGGTTCTCGGCGGCCGCGATCAGCACGCTCGCCAGGGAGCCCATCGCGAAGATCGCCAGGACGAAGCCGAGCGCCGCCACGGCGAGTACGCCGAACTTGCCGGCCAGCACGGTGCTCCGCGACGGTCCCTGGGTGAGCACGGTCTTCCAGGCGCCCCAGCCATACTCGCCGCCGACGAACAGCACGCCGAGCACGACCAGCAGGGCGCCGAGGAAGACCGGGTAGCCGCCCAGCGTGTTGCCCACGACGTTGGCCGGCAGGGTCGCGGCGAGGCCGCGGTCGGCGGTGGGCCCAGCGGTGCCGGTGGTCGCACCGAGGTAGGGGATGACATAGGCGAACAGCGCACCGAGCACCAGCGCGATGCCGAGCAGCAGCCACGTCGCGGGGCGCTTGTTGAGCTTGATCAGCTCCGCGCGGAAACTACCGACCATTGCTCTCGCCTCCGGTCAGCTCGAGGAAGACCTGTTCAAGATCGCGTTCACGGGTACGCAGTTCGCTGACCGAGATCCCCGCCTTGACCAGCGACTCGTTGAGCTCGGCGGCCCGCGCTGGCTCGACCGTCACGTCGAGCGCGCCGTCGACCACCGACACCGCGCCCGCACCCAGCACCAACCGCAGCCAGGCGGCCGCGTTGTCCAGCGGCGCCGCCTGGATCCGCAGCCCGGCCTCGCTGCGCATCTCGGCGACGGTGTTCTCGGCGACCAGCGCGCCGCGCGCGATGATGCCGACCCGGTCGCAGATCTGCTCGACCTCGCCGAGCAGGTGGCTGGAGATCAGCACCGTCGATCCGGCCGCCCCGAGTCGGCGGATCAGCGTGCGCATGTCGGCCATGCCGGCCGGGTCCAGGCCGTTGGTCGGCTCGTCGAGTATCAGCAACTGCGGGTCCTTGAGCAGGGCCGCGGCCACGCCGAGGCGCTGCTTCATGCCCAGCGAGTAGGTGCCGAACTTGTGCTTGGCCCGCCCGCCCAGGTCGACCAGGTCGAGCACCACGTCGATCCGCCGGTCGTCGACGCCGGCGTAGCGGGCCAGCACCCGCAGGTTGTCGCGCCCGCTCAGGTAGGGGTAGAACGCCGGGCCCTCGATCATCGCGCCCACGCCGCTCAGGTCGCCGGGCGGCTTGCCGTGCAGGAGCACCCGACCGCTGCTCGGCCTGATCAGCCCGAGCAGCATCCGCAGCGTGGTGGTCTTCCCGGCGCCGTTGGGGCCCAGGAAGCCGTAGACCTCGCCGGCCCGTACGGTCAGGTCAAGATCTTGGACGGCGACCACCTCGCCGTACCGTTTCGTCAGCTTTTCGCACACCACCGGTTCCATGCCCCATACGCTGCCCGGCGCGCAGGAAAAGGGCGTCCGAGCCAAAGCGGCACCCCGCATACGCCCGGCTACGTAGAAAACGGACTAGGACTGCGCCGCGCTCAGCACAGCGGCCTCGACCGCCTGCTCCCCCGCGCCGGTGCCGACCAGATAGAACGCGTCGACCACGTCGCCGCCGAGGGTGGAGATCCGGGCCGCCCGCACGGCCGCACCGGCCTCGTCGAGCGCCGCCGCCACCCGGTAGAGCAGCGCCGGCGAGTCGGCCGCCCGCAGTTCGAGCACGACCGCGTCGGTCGCCGCCTCCCGGTGCCAGACGACCCGTGGCGGCGCACCGGACCCGGCCGACCGGCCACCGCGGCCGCGCAGCCGCTGGGTCACCGACACGTCACCGGTCACCGCACGGCGCAGGTCGGCTGACAGCGCGATCGGATCGGGCGCCGCGCCGAACCGCGGCTGCACCAGAAACTCGACCAGCGCCCGACCCTCCACGGTGGACACGTCGGCGCCGAGCACGTCGAGGCGGTGCAGCGCCAGGCACCCGGCCACCGCGGCGAGCAGCCCGCGCCGGTCGGCCGCGGCCACCGCGACCCGGTCACCCTCCAGGTGGATGGCCGGCAGCGGCCCCGCCACCAACCCGGGGTCGGGGGTCGGCAGCGCCGGCAGCACCCCGGTGTCGAGCGCGGTGTGGGTGCGGCGGACCAACTCGGCGATCAGCCGGCCCTTCCAGTCTGACCAGGCGGCCGGGCCGGTCGCGTGTGCGTCGGCGCGGGCCAGGCCGTGCAGCAGGTCGAGCGTGGTGGCATCGCCCACGGCCGCAGCGACCCCGGCGATGGTCTTCGGGTCGGAGAGGTCGCGCCGGGTGGCCACCTCGGGGAGCAGCAGATGCAGCCGGACCAGCTTCTCGATCACCTCGACGTCGGCCGGCGGCAGCCCGATCCGGCCGGCGACAGCCGCCGCGACCGGCGCGCCGACCGTGCTGTGGTCGCCCGGCAGGCCCTTGCCGACGTCGTGCAGGAACGCGGCGAGCAGCAGCAGGTCAGGCCGGTCGACCTCGCGGGTGAAGCCGGTCGCCTCGGCCGCCGCCTGCACCAGGTGACGGTCCAAAGTGAACTTGTGCACCGGGTTGTGCTGCGGCAGGCTGCGCATCCGGGCCCACTCCGGCAGCCAGCCGTCGACCAGCCCGTATCGGTCGCAGGTTTCCCAGACCGGCACCAGACCGGGTCCGGAGCCGAGCAGGGTGATCAGGGCGGCCCGCGCGGCCGGCGGCCAGGGCGCGGGCAGCGGTGGGCAGTAGGCCGCGAGCCACTCGCAGGTCGCCCGGGAGATCGGCAGCCGGGTGGTCGCGGCGGCCGCGGCGACCCGCAGTGACAGGGCCGGGTCGGGGCGGGCGCCGATCGCGGTGCGGGCCAGCACGAGCTCGCCGTCCTGCTCGACCACGTCACGGGCGACCGGGCGGCGGACCGGCTTGCCGTCGGCGCCGCGCCGGCGGATCACCCGGACCCGGTCGGCGGCCCGCCAGGCGTCGTCGAGGGCGTTGGCGACCGTACGCGCGTCGCTGGCCACCCGCCGCAACAGCGCGTCACCGTCGTCGAGGCCCAACAACCGGGCCACGGCCGCGCGCTCCTGCGCCACCAACCGGTCGACCCGCCGGCCGACCGTGACGTGCAGGGCGTCGCGGGTGTCGAGCAGCCGCAGGTGTGCGGCCCGGACGGCCGGGCGCAGCGCGTCGGTGACGCCGGAGCGCGCGATGCCGCGCAGCACGCCGACGTCGCGCAGCCCGCCGGCCGCCTCCTTGAGGTCGCCTTCCAGCAGGAACGCCAGCTCGCCGTGTGCCTCCCAGCGGGCCGTGGTGACCGCCCGCAGCGCCGGCAACTGGCGGATCGCCGTGCGCCGCCACTGGTCGGCCGCGGCATCGGCGAGTTGAGCGGCCAGGGCCGGGTCGCCGGCCACGTGCCGGGCGTCGAGCAGGCCGAGCGCGACCTTGACGTCGTCGTGCGCGACCGACAGCGCCTCGGGCAGGGTGCGCACCGAGTGGTCGAGGCCGAGCCGGGCATCCCAGATCGGATACCAGAGCGAGGCGGCCAACTCGTCCATGCCCGGCACGCCGGCGTGCAGCAGCACCAGGTCGAGATCGCCGAAGGGAGCGCACTCGCGCCGGCCGAGCCCGCCGACCGCGACCAACGCCACCCCCGAGGTGCCACTCGGGAACAGCGAGCGCAGCCACGCGTCGAGCGTGTCGGCCCGCGCCGCCCGGAAAGGCCCGCCGATGCCTTCCCGAACGGCGACCGGAACGACCAGAGGATCGGCGCCGGCGGCGTCCGCCCGCGTCGATCCCCTGGTCATCGTCTTACTCTCAGAGCGCGTCGAGGCCGCGCTCGCCGGTGCGGACCCGGACGACGTCTTCGACCGGCGTCACCCAGACCTTGCCGTCACCGATCTTGCCCGTGCGTGCCGCCGTGACCACCGCGTCGACCACCTTGTCGACGTCGATCTCGTCGGTCAGCACCTCGATCCGGATCTTCGGAAGGAACTCCACCGTGTATTCGGCACCCCGGTAGACCTCGGTGTGCCCCTTCTGCCTGCCGTAGCCCTGCACCTCGCTCACGGTCAGCCCGGCCACGCCAAGGGCGTGCAGGGCTTCCTTGACCGCATCCAGCTGGTAGGGCTTGATGACCGCGGTCACCAGCTTCATATCCAACCCCTCCATCGCTAGATAACTTAGCCAGAGACCTTTTCGCTGACAGGTTTCTCATCTGGTGCGCTGCTGTCCGACTTCGCCGAGTTGGTGATCCCGGCGAGTTGGAACGCACCGGCGCTGCCACCGGCCGTCGACAGGTCGTAGCCCGACTCGGCGTGCTCGGCAACGTCGATGCCCTCGAGCTCGGCCTCCGGCGAGGTGCGCAGACCGATCGTCTTCTTGACCACCCACGCGATGCCCATGGCGACCACCAGCGAGTAGACCGTCACGATCAGGCTACCGAGGAACTGGCGGCCGAGCTGCGTCGCACCGCCGCCGTAGAAGATGCCCTCGTTGGCGCCGAGCACGTCGCCGATCGCGGAGTTGACCTGCGTGGTGGCGAAGAAGCCGATCGACAGGGAGCCGATCCAACCACCGACGAAGTGAACGCCGACCACGTCGAGCGAGTCGTCGAAGCCCAGCTTGTATTTCAGGCTCACGGCCAGCGCGCAGACCGCACCGGCGATGGCGCCGACGATGACGGCCGGGATCGGCGCGATGAAGCCACAGGCCGGGGTGATCGCGACCAGACCGGCGATGGCACCGGAGGACGCACCGACCAGGGTCGGCTTACCGCCCCGGATCCACTCGACGATGATCCAGCCGAGCACACCGGCCGCCGTGGCGACCTGGGTGTTGAGGAACGCGACGGCGGTCGTGCCGTCGACGGTCAGCTCGGAGCCGGCGTTGAACCCGAACCAGCCGAACCACAGCAGGCCGGCGCCGAGGGCGACCAGCGGCACGTTGTGGGGCTTGGTGCTCTCCCGTGGCCACCCGATCCGCTTTCCGAGGACCAGCACCAGGCCGAGCGCGGCCGCACCGGCGTTGATGTGGACCGCGGTGCCACCGGCGAAGTCGAGCGCGTGGATCTTGGCGCCGATGAAACCGCCACCCCACACCCAGTGGGCGACGGGGATGTAGACCAGCGTGAACCAGGCGCCGGCGAACAGCAGCCAGCCGGCGAACTTCATCCGGTCGGATGCCGCGCCGCTGATCAGCGCCACGGTGATGATGGCGAACATCATCTGGAAGACGAGGAACACGTACACCGGGATCCCGGTCGTGCCCCAGATGTCACCGAGGAAGTTCGTCTCGGTGCCGAGGTACTGGGTGAAGCTGCCGAGGATGTTGTTGACCCCGGAGTTGCCGTTGGATCCGAATGACAGAGTGAAGCCGTAGATGACCCAAAGAACTGAGATGAGCCCGATGGAGCTGAAGCTCATCATCATCATGTTCAGTACGCCCTTGGACCGGTTGAGGCCGCCGTAGAACAGCGCCAAACCCGGTGTCATGAGCAGCACCAGCGCGGACGACAAAAGTAGCCAGGCGGTGTTCCCGGTGTCGATATCCACGCGCTGCCTCCTCTCGGTAGGTTCCTCCCTCCGGCAGGCAGAGCAGCGTCGCCCGATTGCCGGTTGGGCGGAAGCTTCCAAGGCGGCTGTTTCACGAAAGGTCGCGCAGCGGTTACCGGTGCGTGACGGGTTGTTTCGTACGTGTGAAGAAACCCGCACAGTCAACCCATCGGACGGGTGACGGGTACGAACGGGTCAGCGCAGCGCGTACTCCAGAGTGTGACGTTCGTAGTCGAGGAGGCGGAGGTCGCGCATCGGGCGCCGAAGGTGACCCTTGTGCACGATCCGCACGAACGCGGGGTCGCCGGCGGCCGCCATCCGGCGGATGCCCTCCACGTGGTCGACGATCCGCTTGCGGATCGTGCGCACCAGCCGGTGCCGGTCGCGCGGGATCAGCCCGTAGGCGTCGGCGAACATCCGCAGCCGCTGCGGCCGGTTGGGCCGCTTCCAGCCGAGCGTGTAGGAGTCGCGGTCGGAGAACAGCGGCACCCAGGTCCAGGCCGCATAGGCGACGTCGTAGATCCGGGCGCCCGGCGAGGCCAGGTCGAAGTCGATCAACGCCAGGGTGCCGTCGGGCCGCCAGATCACGTTGTGCGGCGCCGCGTCGTGGTGGCAGACCACCTCGGTGTCCGGCGGGGGCGGCCCGAACGAGCGCCAGACGGCGGTCGGCGGGGGCGCGAAGCCGTATTGCGCGTCGTGGAACATCCGCAACATCGTGGCGACGGTGACCAGCGCCTCGTCGGTGACCCAGTGCGGGGCCAGCGGATATTCACCGCACTCGCCTTCGAGGTAGGAGAGCACCTCACGGTTGCGCTCGTCCATCCCGAGCACCCTGGGTGAGCCGGTGAACCCGACATATTCCAGATGGCGCAACAGGGCGTGCACGGACGGCGTCCACGGCCCGGCGTTGCGCCGCACGGTGTCGCCGACACGGACGACCGTGCTGACGTTGCCTCCGCGCAGCGGAACTTCCTGTTGCGTCACGTACGGTCTCCCGAGTCCGGAGGCCTGCGGCTGGTAGGTCACCCGAGGTTACGCGTCCGTGCCAACAAGCGCGTCGACGAACGCCGCCGGTTCGAACGGCGCCAGGTCGTCGGGCCCCTCGCCGAGACCCACGAGCTTGACCGGAATACCCAGTTTCCGCTGTACGGCGATCACGATGCCGCCCTTCGCGGTCCCGTCGAGCTTGGTCAGCACCACACCCGTCACATCGACCACTTCGGTGAACACCCGCGCCTGCTCCAGGCCGTTCTGGCCGGTGGTGGCGTCGAGCACGAGCAGCGTCTCGTCGACCGGGCCGTGCTTCTCCACCACCCGCTTGACCTTGCTGAGTTCGTCCATCAGGCCGACCTTGTTCTGCAGCCGGCCGGCGGTGTCGATCAGCACGGTGTCGACGCCGGTGTCGACGCCCTTCTTGACCGCGTCGAACGCGACGCTGGCCGGGTCGGCGCCCTCGGGGCCGCGGACCACCTCGGCGCCCACCCGGCCCGCCCAGGTGCTCAACTGCTCGGCCGCGGCGGCGCGGAACGTGTCGGCGGCGCCGAGCAGCACCGTGTGCCCATCGGCGATCAGCACCCGGGCGATCTTGCCGCAGGTGGTGGTCTTGCCGGAACCGTTCACGCCGACCACCAGCAGCACCGACGGCTTGCCGGTGACCTTGAGCGAGCGGTCCATGGCCGGGTCGAGCGCCTCGACGAGCTCGGCGGTGAGCAGCCCGCGCAGCTCCGACGGGCTGCGGGTGCCGAGCACCTTGGTGCGCTCGCGGAGCCGGTCGACGATCTCCCGGGTCGCCTCGACGCCGACGTCGGCGCCGATCAGGCTGTCTTCGATCTCTTCCCAGGCATCTTCGTCGAGCCGGTCCCGGGCGAGCACCGCGAGCAGGCCCTTGCCGAACACGTTCTGCGAGCGGGACAGCCGCCCGCGCAGCCGGATCAGCCGCCCGGCGGTGGGCGCCGGCGTCTCGATGACTGGGGTGGGTGGCGCCTCTGCCGGCCGTTCCGGGGCGAGAATCCCTACCCCGGCCTCCTCGCCGGGCTCCTCGGACGGGCCGGTCGGGCGCGGCGGGGCCGGCGGCACGGCCCGGCGGCGGATCCGGGGCACGAGCAGGCCGACCCCAGCCAGCAGCAGCACGCCGGCCAGGACGATTCCGAGGATCACAAATTCCATACCGAAATCCTGACATGCCCGCCGGAGACTCACGCGGCGGCCGGTGTGAGGTGTCGCGCCGGACGACTATGGCGCCGGGCCGCCTGGGTAGAAAGGATGGTCCCGTTCGTTTGCCGTCCTGGAGGTTGAAAACGCATGTCGGGCGCACGTCTGCTGATCGGTCCGGTGCTACGCCGGGTCGTCGACACCCGGGCGACTATCTGGGTCGAGACGGCGGGGCCCGCGGTGGTCACCGTGCGTGCCGAGGGAGGCGCGGAAGGTAAGTCGCGCACCTTCTCCGCGTACGACCATCACTATGCCCTGGTCGTCGTCGAAGGGTTGCCGGCCGACGCGATCACCCCATATGAGGTGTTCGTCGATGACGAGAAGGTCTGGCCCGAGCCCGACTCGGCGTACCCCCGGAGTGTGATCCGCACCCGGCTGAGCGACGACGGCGGCCAGCCGGTCAAGCTGATCTTCGGATCGTGCCGCGAGGCGACGCCGAAGTCGATGGGGCACAAGCTGCCGCCCGACGCGCTCGACGCGTTCGCCCGCCGGCTGATGAACGACGAGGGTGCCCGGCCCGACCTGATGGTGCTGCTCGGCGACCAGGTCTACGCCGACATGACCTCGCAGGAGGTACGCCGGTTCCTGCGCAAGCACCGCAAGCGGCGCAAGGCCAAGCTGACCGACGCCCCGCCGCACCAGGTTGTCTCGTTCCACGAATACACCAAGCTCTACCTGGAGTCGTGGCGCGACCCGGAGATCCGCTGGCTGCTGTCGACCGTGCCCAGTGTGATGATCTTTGATGACCACGAGATCATCGACGACTGGAACTCGTCGGCGTCGTGGCGGGTCGCCGCCAAGGAACAGTCGTGGTGGAGCGAGCGGATCACCAGCGGGCTCGCCTCCTACTGGGTCTACCAGCACCTCGGCAATCTGCACCCCGACGAGCTCGCGGCCGACGCGCTCTACCCGAAGGTGACCGGCGTCGACGACGCGACCGAGATCCTGCGCGAGTTCGGCCAGCGGGTCGACCTCGAGGCCGACGCCGCGCACGACACCGAGCGCTGGCGGGCCACCCAATACCAGTGGTCCTACCGGCTCGACATCGGCCGGACCCGGCTGGTCGTGCTCGACAACCGGTGCAGCCGGGTGCTCGACCCGGCACACCGGGCGATGCTGCCGCCCGGCGAGTGGGCGTGGTTCCTCGACCAGGCGCACGGCGACTACGACCATCTGGTGGTCGGCTCGTCGCTGCCCTGGCTGCTGCCGCACGGCATCCACCACCTCGAGGCGTGGAACGAGCGGCTGGCGGCGTCACCGCGCGGCCCGGTATCCGCTTTCGCCGAGAAGATCCGGCGCGCCGTCGACCTGGAGCACTGGGCGGCGTTCCAGCGCTCGTTCGAAGACCTGGGCACCCTCTTCGCCCGGCTCGGTTCGGGCCCCCGCACCGCCGGCGACGAACGCGTCGGCGCCGGCCCCGCCTACCCCGCTCCGGCGTCGATCAGCGTGCTGTCGGGCGACGTACACCATTCGTATGTGGCTCGGGTGCGCTTCCGCGACCCGGCGGTGACCACACCCGTGCACCAGCTCACCTGCTCACCGATCCACAACGCGGTGCCGGCCGTGATGCGCCCGGTGATGACACTCGGCTGGTGGCGCGGCCCGTCGTCGCTGATCAGGGCGATGGCCAAAGCGGCCGGGGTACGCAAGCCCGGCATCCGCTGGCGCAAGCTGGCCGGCCCCTACTTCGGCAACGCGGTCAGCACGCTGTCGCTGTCGGGCCCGATGGCCGCCGTGGCGATCGAGGGCACCCAGCCCGACGGCACCCTGACCCGGGTCGTCTCGCTCCCGCTGACCGAGCCCGCGGCGGCGGCCCCGCCCACCCCGACCCAGCCGAATCCGGGCGGCGTGCGCGCGACCGAACCGGCATGATGCCGGCATGACCTGGGTTGCACCTGAAATCACACGGCGAAGCGAGCCGTTCGTGGCCGGCGAGCGCGAGATGTTGCAGGGCTGGCTCGACTGGCACCGCGACACCCTGCTCTGGAAGTGCCAGGGCCTGACCGGCGATCAGCTCGTCAAGACCACCGTCGAGCCGGCCACGCTGAGCCTGCTCGGCCTGGTCCGGCACATGGCCGACGTCGAGCGGAGCTGGTCACACCGGGCCGCGGGCATCGCGTTCGAGGGCATCTTCTACACAGACGACAACCGCGACGGCGACCTGCACGACGGGCGGCCCGAGACGGCCGAGGCCGACTTCGCGACGTTCAAGGCCGAGTGCGACAAGGCCGACGCGGTGCTCGCCGACCTGACACTCGACGCCACGTTCATCAGCAGCCGCGGCAACCAGATCAGCGTCCGCTGGGTCTACAACCACATGATCGAGGAATACGCCCGCCACAACGGCCACGCCGACCTGATCCGCGAACGCCTGGACGGCGTAACCGGCGACTGAGCTTTCAGGGGCGGGCGAGCAGCCGCTGGGTGAGAATCGTCAGCACCTCGCCCAGCGCCTCGTGGCTGACCGTGCCCACCTGCTTCAGAAAGAACCGGGTGTCGATGGCGCGTAGCTGCTCGGTCATCACAAAACAGGGCGCACGCAGGCCGTTGCCGGCGTCTGGACGCACGGCGACGTGGTTGGGCACCCCGCGGTCGGTGGTGGTCAACGGGCAGACCAGGGCGAGATTGGGGATGCGCACGAAGTCGTCACCGTGCACGACCAGCACAGGTCGCCGGCCCGCCTGCTCCACGCCGCGCACCGCGGGCACACCGAGATCGGCGACGTAGAGAGTGCCCGCCTTCACCGGTCGTGCACGGTCTGCGGGATGTCATCGACCATGTCCGGTGGCGTGGGGAACGGCCCCGCGGCCGGCAGGTCAGCGTATTCGGGGAACTCTTCCTCGGCCGGCGTCGCGACATGGCCGTGGGCATAGCCAACGGACACCCGCTCCCAGAACTCGTTGCGCTCGGCGATGTCGAGCAGCACGTCGATCTCCTCACCCATCGGTCGACCATGTGCGGCCGCCCATGCGGCCAGCCGGTCGCGGATCCTGGACTCGACGCTGATCGTTGTCTTGCCCATAGCGGCAAGCATAGCGAAGAGCATGCCCACGGGCATGCCCGATCGCATGAGGGTCAGAGGCCGAGCGCGGCCCGGATGTAGGGGAGGTCGTCGGGGCCGGTCCAGCGGTAGGCCGCCATACCTACCGCGCGGGCGCCGCGGACGAAGCGTTCGCTGTCGTCGACGAACAGCACCCGCTCGGGTTGGGTGTCCAGGGCCAGACAGGCCGCGCCGAAGTATTCGGGGGCCGGCTTCGGGATGTGCAGGACCGACGAGTTGATCACGGCGTCGAACTCGTCGGTCAGGCCCAGCGTGCGTAGATCGGCCGGGAGCAGGTCGGTGCCGTTGGTCGCCAGGCCGACCTTGACGCCGGCGGCGCGGGCGTCGCGGATCAGGTCGAGCAGGCCCTGCTCGACGCTGCCGCGGTAGCTCTCCCACTCTTTGACGGCGGCCCGGGCGCGTTCCTCGTCGCCGGTCTGGTCGGTCAGGTCGGCGATGATCACTTCGGCCCACTCGTCGTGGGTGAGGTCGCCGATGATCACCGGCATCAACCGGGACCAGTCGATCGCCGCGGCGTGCAGCGTGCCGGGCTGGAGGCCATGGGTGACCTCGATGCCGTGGATCACGGCCGGGTCCCAGCGGCGCAGGGTGCCGTCGAGGTCGACCAGCAGGGCGGTGGGCTTCGGGCGCATCAGTCTTCCTCGCTGCCGAGCCGCTGGCTGATCACTTCGGTGACGCCGTTGCGCATGGTCACGCCGTAGAGCGCGTCGGCGACCTCCATCGTGCGCTTCTGGTGCGTGATGATGATCAGCTGGCTCTTCTCCCGGAGCTGGGCCATCAGCGTGATGAGCCGGCCGAGGTTGACGTCGTCGAGCGCCGCCTCGACCTCGTCCATGATGTAGAACGGGCTGGGGCGGGCGCGGAAGATCGCGACCAGCATCGCCACCGCGGTCAGCGAGCGCTCGCCGCCGGAGAGCAGCGAGAGCCGCTTGATCTTCTTGCCCGGCGGGCGGGCCTCGACCTCGACGCCGGTGGTGAGCATGTCTTCCGGGTCGGTGAGCACCAGGCGACCCTCGCCGCCCGGGAACAGCACGGTGAAGACCTTCTCGAACTCGCGCGCCGTGTCGTGGTAGGCGCTCGCGAACACCTCGAGGATCCGGTCGTCGACGTCCTTGACCACGGTGAGCAGGTCACGCCGGGTGTTCTTCAGGTCTTCGAGCTGGTCGGAAAGGAACTTGAAGCGCTCTTCGAGAGCCGCGAACTCCTCCAGCGCCAACGGGTTGACCTTGCCGAGCAGGGCCAGTTCGCGCTCGGCCTTCGCCGCACGCTTCTCCTGGGTCGGCCGGTCATAGGGCAGGGGCTCGGGCTCCGGTTCACCCGCCGCGGCGGCCGCGGTCAGAGCAACCTGCGTCGGGGGTACGGGCTGCGCCGGGCCATATTCGGCCACCAGCGTCTCGACGTCGAGCGAGAAGTCTTCCGCGGCCTTGACCTCGAGCTGCTCGATCCGCATCCGCTGCTCGGCCCGGGCCACCTCGTCGCGGTGCACCGCGCTGGTCAGCCGCTCCAGGTCGGCGGACAGCCGCTTGGCCGCCGCGCGGACCTCCTGGAACTCGGCCTCGCGGGCCGACCGCGCCTTGGCGACGGCGTCGCGGGTCTCCTCAGCGGCCGCGAGCGAGACGGCGACGCGGGCGAGCGCCTCGCGGGCGCCGACCTCGACCGCGCGGGCGATCCCGGCGCCGCGGACCCGGGCGGCCCGGCGGGCGGCGGCCCGCTCGCGGGTGGCGCGCTCGGCGGCGGCCTGGCGGGCCAGCGACTCGGCCCGGCCGGCGATCGACGCGACCCGTTCCTCGGCGGTGCGGACGGCGAGCCGCACCTCCATCTCGTTTTGCCGTGCCTGCGGCACCATCGCGGCGAACTGGTCGCGCTCCTCGGTCGACGGCTCCTCGTCGATCGGGGTGGTCTCGGCCAGCGACAGCCGCTCTTCGAGCTCGGCGAGCGCGGTCAGGTCGCGGTCGCGCGCCTCCTCGGCGCGGGCCCGGGAGGCGCCCAGCCGCTCGGTCTCGGCGGTGGCGGAGCGGGCGGCGGCACCGAGTTCGGCGAGGCGGCGGGCGGCGGCGTTGCGCTGCCCCTCGGCCGCGCGCTTCTCCCGCTCGGTGACCTGCACGACCTCTTTGCGGCTGGCGACCGCGGCCCGGCCGGCGGTGAGCTGGGTGCGGAGCTGCTCGATCAGTTCCTCGGCGCGGGCCCGGTTGGCGGCGGCCTCGTCGACCGCGGCCTGCAGCTCGATGAAGCTCTGCGCCTTGGCCGACCCGCCGGCGGCGGTGTAGGCGCCGACCACGTCGCCGTCGGGCGTGACGGCGCGGAGCTGCGGGTTGGCGGTCACCGCCTGGGTCGCCGAGGCCAGGCTGTCGGTGAGGATCACGTCGCGCAGCGCGTAGTGGACGGCGGGACGGATCCGCTCGTCGCAGCGCACCACGTCGGGCGCCCAGCGGGCGCCGTCGGGCAGCGCCGGGCGCAGCGCGTCGGGCGAGCCGATCATGCCGGGGCCGGCGGGCGTGCCGACCAGCAGCGCGGCCCGGCCGGCGTCCTGGATCTTGAGGTAGCGCATCGCCTCGGCGGCCTCGTCGACGCCCGCGACCGCGACCGCGTCGGCCAGCACACCGAGGGCGGCGGCCAGCGCGGCCTCGTGGCCGGGCTCGACGGTCAGCAGGGCGGCCAGGCTGCCCAGCAGGCCGGGCACCTGATCGGCCCGGGCCAGCAGCGCGCCGGCACCGTCTTTGCGGCGCAGGCCGAGGGAAAGCGCCTCCTCGCGGGCCTTCCAGCTCGCCGCGTCTTTCTCGGCAACCCGCTCGCGGCTGGTCAGCTCGCGGACCTCGGCCGCGGCCGCCTCGTGTGCGGCGACCGCCTCGTCGTGCCGGGCGTCGAGGTCGGCGTCGGCCAGGTCGGCCTCCGACGACTCGGCGGCGACGGCGTCGACCTCGGCCTGGGCCCGCTGGGCCCGGGCCTGCGCGTCGGAGTGTGCGGCGGCCAGCCGGGCGATCTCTTCGCTGCCGCTGGTGCTGCGGGCGCGGGCGGCGTTGACCT
This sequence comes from Asanoa ferruginea, assembly GCF_003387075.1. Lineage (NCBI taxonomy): Bacteria > Bacillati > Actinomycetota > Actinomycetes > Micromonosporales > Micromonosporaceae > Asanoa > Asanoa ferruginea. The sequence continues at coordinate 4,024,287 of NZ_QUMQ01000001.1, read as the reverse complement.
GGCCGGTGAGCTTGGCCAGTCCTTCGCGCCGATCGGCGATCGCCTTGGCTGCGGCGCGCAGCGCCTGCTCGGCCGCGGCGAGCTGGCGCTCCAGGCCCTGCCGGGACTCGACCGCCTCGGCCAGGTGGGCCTGATCGTCTTTGAGAGCGGCGCGCAGCCGGTCTTCCTGCTCGCGGACCCGCTCCGACTCGGCGGCCAGCTCGTCAGGGTCGCGGCCGGGGCGCTCGTCGTCGGGGGTGGCGCTCAGGTGCCGCAGCCGCTCGCTGGCGAGCTGCTCGGTCGATCGAAAGCGCTCCTGGAGGGCCGAGAGTTTGTACCAGGCGTCCTGGGCGGCGGCCAGCAGCGGCGCGTCTTCGGCCAGCCCGGCCTCCAGTTGGGCCAGGCGGCGCTGCACGTGCTCGTGCTCGTCTTCGACGTATTCGCGCCGCTCGCGCAGGGCCGCCTCGTCGGCGATCTCCTTGTCGAGCGTGGTGCGCAGAGTGAAGAGGTCGTCGGCGAGCAGCCGGAGCCGGGCGTCGCGCAGGTCGGACTGGATGCCCGCGGCGCGCCGGGCCACCTCGGCCTGCTTGCCCAGCGGCTTGAGCTGGCGGCGCAGCTCGGCGGTGAGGTCGGTGAGCCGGTTGAGGTTGGTCTGCATCGCGTCGAGCTTGCGCAGCGCCTTTTCCTTGCGCTTGCGGTGCTTGAGAACGCCGGCGGCCTCTTCGATGAACGCCCGGCGATCTTCCGGTTTCGCGTGCAGAACGGCGTCGAGTTGACCTTGACCGACGATCACGTGCATTTCGCGACCGATGCCGGAATCGCTCAGCAGTTCTTGAATATCGAGCAGCCGGCAGGAGTTGCCGTTGATCTCATATTCGCTTTCGCCGGACCGGAACATCCGACGGGTGATCGACACTTCGGTGTAGTCGATCGGCAACGCGCCGTCTTGGTTGTCGATCGTGAGAGTGACTTCGGCGCGACCCAATGGCGCCCGGCCGGCGGTGCCGGCGAAGATCACGTCTTCCATCTTGCCGCCGCGCAGCGCCTTTGCGCCCTGCTCGCCGAGCACCCAGGAGATGGCGTCGACCACGTTGGACTTGCCAGAGCCGTTGGGCCCCACGACACAGGTGATGCCCGGCTCCAGCCGCAACGTTGTCGCGGATGCGAAGGACTTGAAGCCCTTCACGGTCAAGCTCTTGAGATGCACCTAATCGATCCTCGTCCGACGGCCCGCCGCCGGGGCTCACGTGGTGGTGTCCAGCCTGAAGCCTATCCCGGCAGCACACAGCCAACTGGCAGCGAGGGCTTCCCGGCAGTATGGGTGCGACCGGGTGGTGATGGGGGCGACACGCCGAAAGGGCAAAAAGCTGCGCGCCGACACCTGAGTGGCGGCGCGCTTCTGATGGTGCGTGTGGGTCAGCGAGCCGGATGTCTTCCGGCCGTCAAGATCAGGTCAGTGCGGGTTCCGGGAGCCGGAGCAAACCATCTGCCTCAGCCGCCGCCGCCGCGAGCCGGTCGTTTTCGGCACGCAACCTCGTGATCTCGAACTCAAGTGCCTGAACCCGGGCACGCAATCGGGTGACCTCGTCGAGCAGGCGCCGGTCTGGCGCCGCACCCACGTGGCCGTAGAGGGCCTTCGCCATATCGTCTCCTTGTAATGCGCAGCCGGAAATGGCCGGCCAACGCGCGCCCAATGCCTCGCGACGTCTGCCCACGGGCACAAGTGGGCACGATCGGGCGCGACTGGCGACACCTCCATGTTCCGCCTGCGACCCGCGTTCGTCAAGCGCAACAAGAAAGCCTTAGGAATTCCTTAGGCAGATTGCCCGATTCAGCAGGTCACGTATAGCGTCCCGTGCGGCTTGATGCAACAGGTTCGACCCAAAGGGGTCGCGTTAGGAGGGACCGGGTGCAGGACACCGAGCACGCCGGCACGGGAAAGCACCGCGACCCGCGGCGTACGTTCGGGCCCCTGGGCCTGGCGTTCGTGGTCATGATCATTCTAGGTGGCCTGGGCGCCGGCGCGGCATTCCTGCCCTCCAGCTTCATCGGCACCTCCAAGAGCTCCACACAGGGCGCCATCGCCGGCCCGGGCGACGGTGCTTTCGGCGCCGACACGAGCGGCGTCGAAGACGGCCCGGACAGCGACGGCTACCCCGACGAGACGCTGTCCGAGCCGTCGCCAACGCCGCCGGTCGCCGCACCGACCACCACGCCGGCGCCGAAGCCGACCGCGCGCAAGACCACCCCGGCGCCGAAGAAGACCACGTCGTCGCCGACCAAGCGGTCCAACAGCAGCAGCGGCGGCAACACGGTCTCGACCAGCGGCGCCGGTGGCAGCGAGCAGGCCAAGGTGGTCGCCGAGACCAACCGGCAGCGGGCGATGAACGGCTGCGGCCCGGTGACGGTCAACGCGAAGCTGACCAAGGCCGCCCAGCTGCACAGCGTCGACCAGGCCGAGCACAACACGATGTCGCACGACGGCAGCAACGGCAGCACGCCGTGGGACCGCTCGAAGGCCGCCGGCTACAACAACGCCATCGGCGAGAACGTCGCGATGGGCTACCGCGACGCCGCAGCCGTGATGGACGGCTGGATGAACAGCCCCGGCCACCGGGCCAACATCCTGAACTGCGATGCGAAGGCAATCGGAGTCGGGCTCGCGAAATCCTCGGACGGGAGTCCGTATTGGACCCAGATGTTCGGGTCTGTCGCGTAGTCGACATGTAGCGCGTCGGCGCGGCGCTGGGTCGTTGCCTTCTGCATGACCCAGACCGCCGCCGCCGCGGCGCACGGAGTCCCATCGTGCGCGTCGCACTGATCAACGAAGGCACCTACCCGTACGCGCCCGGAGGCGTCGGCACCTGGTGCCACCAGATTCTGAACGGGCTCGACGGCCACGCGTTCCACGTCGTCGCGCTGACCGGGCACGGAGGCTCACGGGCGCCGGTCTATCCGGTTCCGCCGTCGGTCACCGCCGTCGACACCTACCCCGTCTGGGATCGCCCGGTCAGTGTCTCCGGGCGGGTCGCGCGGCACCGGCGTCGCCGCGCCGCGTCGGCCGCGGCCGTGCTGCTCTGTCGCGGACTGCTCGGTGACGACCCGCACAGCGCCGGCATGTTCGCCGACGGGCTGCGCCGGCTCACCGAACTGTGTGGCGACGGATCACACCCCTTGTTCGGTACGGAGCTCCCCGAAGTGCTGCTCGACGCCTGGCAGGCGTCGGCGGGACCGTCGGCCGGCCGGCCACCCCTGCCCCGGCTCTCGCTGCGCGACGCCCGCGCGGCCGCGTCGCTGATCGAGCACGCGGTGCGCCCGCTCGCCTATCGCACCCCGCGGGTGGATCTGTGCCACCCGGCCGCCGCGGGCCTGCCGGTGCTCGTCGCGCTGGCCGCCAAGTGGCGCGCCGGAACACCGTTCCTGCTCACCGAACACGGCGTCTACCTGCGCGAACGCTATCTGGAATATGGCGCCGCGCTGCCCGTCGCGGTCAAGACCGTGCTGCTGCGGTTCTACCGTGCGCTGGCCCGCCTCGGGTATGCCGAGGCCGAGTTGGTGGCCGCGGTCAGCCGCTTCAACCAGCGCTGGGAGCTGCGGCACGGCGCCCACCCGGCCAAGGTCGTCGTGGTGCCCAACGGGGTCGAGCCGCTGCGCTACCCGCCGCTGGCGACCGAGCCGACGGTGCCGACGATCGCCTGGGTCGGCCGGATCGACCCGCTCAAGGACCTGCACACGCTGATCCGGGCGATGCGCACGATCCGCGACGCCGAGCCGCTGGCCCGGCTGCGGCTGGCCGGCCCGGTGCCGGAGACCGGCCGCGACTACGCGGCGAGCTGCCTCGCCCTGATCGAGCGGCTCGGCCTGCGCGCGGCGGTCGACCTGTCGGGGCCGGTGACCAGCAGCCGCCAGGCGTACGCGGACGGCCACGTGGTCGCCCTGTCGAGCATCTCCGAGGGCCTGCCCTACACGATCATCGAGGCGATGATGTGCGGCCGGCCGACGGTCAGCACCGACGTCGGCGGCGTCTCCGAGGTGGTCGGCCCGGCCGGCCTGATCGTGCCGCCGGGTGACCCGGTCGCCCTCGGCCAGGCCTGCCTGGCGCTGCTCGCCGACCCGGAACGGCGGCGCACGCTCGGCGCGCTCGGCCGGGAACGCGCGCTGGCCCACTTCACCGTCGACCGGATGCTCGCGGCCTACCGCCAGCTCTACGCCGACGTCCGATCCGCCGCCGGGACGGTCGCGGCATGAGCGAGCGCAGCGAGCGAACCAGCCAGCTCAGTGCATCGCGGTCAGGCCCCGCCCAGCGCAGCGAGGCACCCGCATGAGCGAGCGCAGCGAGCGAACCAGCCAGCTCAGTGCATCGCGGTCAGGCCCCGCCCAGCGCAGCGAGGCACCCGCATGAGCGAGCGCAGCGAGCGAACCAGCCAGCTCAGTGCATCGCGGTCAGGCCCCGCCCAGCGCAGCGAGGCACCCGCATGAGCGAGCGCAGCGAGCGAACCAGCCAGCTCAGTGCATCGCGGTCAGGCCCCGCCCAGCGCAGCGAGGCACCCGCATGAGCGAGCGCAGCGAGCGAACCAGCCAGCTCAGTGCATTGCGGTCAGGCCCCGCCGAGCGCAGCGAGGCACCCGCATGAGCGCTCCGACGGTGGGGCCGCAGCGGGTCGGGCCGTTTCCACCGGGAGGGCCGGCGCCGCGGTCCGTCGCCGATCTGGTCGAGCGGTTCGCCGCCGGGAGCGCGGTCGTGGTCGACGTCGACGAGCTGGTCGCGGCGATCGAAGCCGCCGGCATCAGCGATCGGCAGGCGCAGGTCAAGTACGGCGTGCCGACGGTGTTCGCGCTCGGCGAGGCGGTGCTGGCCCGGCTGTGGGCGCAGCGGCACCGGCCGGGTGCCGCACCGGCCCGGCCGGCCGCGCCGCCGTTCGCCCGCGCCGCGCTGGCCCGGGCGGCGCTGTTCCTCACACCGGCCCTGGCCGCGCTCGCCGCGGACGCGACGCTGGCCCGGGTCGGCTGGCCGCTGCTCGCCGCGACGCTGCTGCTCGGCTGGTCCGGCGGTCAGGCGCTGGCCTGCGCCGGGTATGCCCGGGCCGGGCACGGCGCGACCGGTGCGGCCGTGCGCCGGGTGATCGCCGGACTGCTGCTCGGCGCGGGCGGGTGCGCGGCGGCGATCGCGTTCGGCCCGGCCGACCTGGTCGGCGAGCGGACGGTGGCGTACGCCGTCTGCGGTGTAGAACTTCTCGCCTTCGCGGGCACCGCCGCCGCGCTGGTCGGCGACCGGGTGGCCGCGGTGCTGCGCTGGTCGGTGCCGGCCTGGCTGGTCAGCCTGGCGATGCTGGCGGGCCTGCTGCCGGCCCGCTACGGCTGGGTGCTCGGCGCCGCTGTCGGGCTCGCCGCCGCCCGGGCGTTCGTGCCGGCGCTGCGCCGCGACCGGTCCCGGGTACCGGCCCGCACCCCGGTCGCCGCTGTGTTCGCCTACCTGGCGATCGGTGCCGGCCAGGCGGGCGCGTTCCTGCTGGTCTGGCGGCTGGTGCCGGGCGAGGGCGGCACCCCGCCGCCGGCGACCCTCCCGCTGCTGCTGGCCGTACCCCTGATCGAGGTGTTCATCGGTTGGCACGCGGCCAGTGTCGCCGGCGGCCTGGACACCTACGACGACGTGGCCGCCTACCGCCGACACCTGCGCGGCCTGGGCACGGTGACGCTCGCGGCGCTGCTGCCGCCGCTCGCGATCGGCGCGGCGCTCGTGGTGGCCGCGTTCCGGCTGCCATACGAGCTGTCCCGCCACCCGGACGCGCGGGCGTTGGTGCTGGCGGTCGCGGCCGGCGTGCTGCTGGCCGGTGGCTGGGCGGCGACGCTGCTGCTCGCCACGCGGGGCCGGCTGTTGCTCGCCGCGTTCCTGGCGCTCGCGCCGGTCGCCTTCGCGGTGGTACCCGTCGCCGGTTGGCTGGTGGCCGTGCCGGGCGGCGGCGTCGACTCGTTGATCCAGGTGTTGTTGCCCGCGACGGTGGCCGGCCTGGCCGCGACTTCGGTGCTCGGCCTCGCCGCCACCGCACACACCGTCTTCCATCCCGGGAGCTACCGATGACCGAGCTGCCGCGCCGGATTCCCGGCGCCACCACTGCCGTGCCGGCACCGACCCGGCTCGTGCCGCTCTACGTGCACCCGGCCGAGGATCCGCACGCCTGGGACCCGGACGCGCTCGACGGCGCCACCGTGATCGTCAACGTCCACGATGGACCCGGTGCGGTCGTCGACGAGGACTACGTGCTGGCGACCTCGCGCCTGGCGGCCGCCGGCGTGCCGATGCTGGGCTACGTCGACCTGGGCTACTCGGCCCGGCCGATCGCCGACATCCTCGACGACGTCAACCGCTGGGCCGCGTACCCGATGTCGGGTGTGTTCCTGGATCAGTCACCGACCGGCGCCTATGGGCTGGGCCCGGTGGCGCTCGCGGTGCGGGTCGCCCGACGAGCGGGGCTGTTCGCGACCGTGCTCAACCCCGGCACCCCGACCGACCCGGTCTACCGCGAGTTGGGCGTGCCGATCTGCGTGTTCGAGGGCGGCTGGGACGAGTATCAGGAGTGGGACGGCGAGGGCGCGCTGCCCGGCGACGGCCACCTGATCCACAGTGTCCCGCCGTGGCAGCTCGAGCACGCCCGCCGCGTGATGGCCTGGCGTGGCGCGGGTTTCGGCGTGGTCACCGACCGTTGGATGCCGAACCCGTGGCATGGTCTGCCGTCGGATTCGCCGCGTCCGCTGGCGGTTGTGCCGGGATAACGAACCGCACGCCGGTCAGCTCTTCGGACAGCGTCCACAGGCGACGGGCGACCTCCGGATCCTGGGCCGGGCGCACCGGCCGCACCACCGTCGGGTAGCCGCGGCTCTCGGCGAACCCGTCCGGACCGATGAACTGCCCGCCCTCGGCGGCCGTCGCCGTCGCCGCGTAGAGCTGCGGGAGCACGCCCTGGTCGACGTGTTGCGCCATGACCCGGTTGCCGAGCCGCATAAAGCCGCGGGCGAGCCCGGTCGGGCCGGAGGTCTGGAGGTTGGTCGCCGAATAGCCGGGGTGCGCGAGCAGGCTGCGGACGGGATTCGCGGCGGCGCGCAGGCGGCGGTCGAGTTCGAGACCGAACAGCACGTTGGCGAACTTCGACTGCGCGTAGAACGCGGTCGGTGAGTAGCGGCGGGCGCCGGTCAGGTCGTCGAAGTGGATCGAGCCGCGCTTGTGCATCGTCGAGCTGACGGTGACCACGCGGGCGCGGATCATCGGGAAGAGCAAGCCGGTGAGCGCGAAGTGGCCGAGGTGGTTGCACGCGAACTGGCTCTCGTGGCCCTGCGGGCTGAGCCGGCGCGGCGGCATCATCACGCCGGCGTTGTTGACCAGAACGTCGAACGGGTCGAGCGACGCGGCGAAGGACCGCACCGAGTCGAGGTCGGCCAGGTCGAGCGCGCGGAGGTCGAGCGTGGCGCCGGGCACCGCCGCGGCGATCTCGGCACGGGCCCGCTCCCCCTTGGCCAGGTCGCGGACGGCCATCACCACCGAGGCACCGCGGCGGGCGAGTTCGCGGGTCATGGCCAGGCCGAGGCCGCTGTTGGCACCGGTGATCACGAAGGTGCGGCCGGTCTGGTCGGGGATGTCGGCGGCGGTCCAGCGAGAAGCGGTCATGTTCCCAGCATGCCGCGCATGACACTCAGTGTCAACCATGACGTGCGGTGGCGAGATCGGTATAGTGTGCAGCGTGGAGTCGATGGCCGAGCGGAAGCGACAGCTCGTCCGTGACGAGCTCAACGAAGCGGCGATGCGGCTGTTCGCCTTCCGCGGCTACGAAGAGACCACGATCGAGGCGATCACCGAGGCGGCCGGCGTCTCCCGGCGCACGTTCTTCCGCTACTACCGGTCGAAGGAAGACGTGATCGTCGAGTTCATCGGCGGGCTCGGCATGGCAGTGAGCGACACCCTGGCCGCCCGGCCGCCGGGCGAGCCGCCGGCGGTCGCGCTGCGGGCGGCGGTCGGCGTCTTCACCGACAAATACGACGAGGACCAGACCAAGGCATTGGCCATCGCGCGGCTGACGTTACGCACGCCGGCGCTGCTCGGCCGCTATCTCGAGCGCCGGGCGATGTGGCAGGAAGCGCTGGCCCTGGAGCTGGTCGCCCGGCACGGGTTGGCGCCGCGCGACATGCGGGCGCGGCTGGCCGCCGGGCTCGCGCTCGACGCCCTCGACACCGCGGTGTCGGCCTGGGTCGACCAGGAGGGCGCCCGGCCGCTGCCGGAGCTGACCGACGACGCCTTCGCGCTGGTCGCGCCGGCTCTCGCGACGATGATCACCGAGCCCGCGGGCGCGGCTGACACTTCGGGCAGGAGAACGACGAGCGGTTCATGAACGCCTCGCGGCGCATCGGGGTCCCGCAGCGGTTGCAGGGCAGGCCTTCCCGCCCGTACGCGTTGAGGCCCCGCTCGAAATATCCGCTCTCGCCGTTGACGTCGACATAGAGCGCGTCGAAGCTCGTGCCGCCCGCATCGATCGCCTCACCGAGCACGTCGCGCACGTGGCCGAGCAGCCGCAGCGCCGCCGGTTTGGTCAGCCGGTCGGTCTGCCGGGTGCCGTGCAGCTGGGCCCGCCAGAGCGCCTCGTCGGCGTAGATGTTGCCGACCCCGGAGATCAGGCTCTGGTCGAGCAGGGCGCGCTTGACCTCGGTGCGGCGGCGGCGCAGGTTGGCCACGAACGCGTCGTCGGAAAACTCCGGGTCGATCGGGTCGCGGGCGATGTGTGCGATCTCGGCCGGCAGGTCGGCGCCGCCCGCGGAGACCGACAGGCCGCCGAACGTGCGCTGGTCGACGAAGCGCAGCTCGGGGTCGCCGTCGTCGAACCGGAACCGGATCCGCAGGTGGGTCTCGTCGGGCGCGGCGGCCGGCTGGAGCAGCATCTGGCCCGACATGCCCAGGTGACCGATGATCGCGTCGCCGCTGTCGAGCGGCAGCCACAGGTATTTGCCGCGGCGGCGCACGTCGACGACCTGGCGGCCGGCGAGCTGGCCGGCGAAGTCGAGCGGACCGGGCAGGTGGCGGCGCACTGCGCGGGGGTGGGACACCTCCACCGAGGCGATCCGGCGGTGGGCGACATGCTTAGCCAGGCCGGCGCGAACGGTCTCGACCTCGGGTAGCTCGGGCACGGGGTAAACCTATTCGGCGGCGCTCGGCGCGGCCACCTTCTCCGTCACCCGATCGGACAGCTCCCGCCACGCGGTCTCGGCGGCCCGCTGCTCGGCCTCTTTCTTGCTCCGCCCGTCGGCACCGCCGTAGCGCTTGCCGGCCACCACGACCCACGCGGTGAACGTCTTGGCGTGGTCGGGGCCGGCCTCGTCGATGCGGTATTCCGGGACGCCCAGGCTCAGCGTCGCGGTCAGCTCCTGGAGGCTGGTCTTCCAGTCGAGCGCGGCGCCGCGGCCGGCGGACTCCTCCATCAGCGGGTCGAACAGGCGGTGGATCACCACCGCCGTGGTGTCCAGGCCGTATTGCAGGTAGAGCGCGCCGAGCAGGGCCTCGAGGGTGTCGGCCAGGATGCTGTTCTTGTCGCGGCCGCCAGTGGTCTCCTCGCCCTTGCCGAGCAGCAGGTAGGGCCCGAGGCCGCCCGGGCCGAGGCGGCGGGCGACGTCAGCCAGCGCGCGCATGTTGACCACGCTGGCGCGCAGCTTGGCGAGCTGCCCCTCGGGCAGGTCGGGGTGGTTGTTGAAGAGCGCCGTGGTGATCACCACCCCGAGCACCGAGTCGCCGAGGAACTCGAGCCGCTCGTTGGTCGGCAGGCCGCCGTTCTCGTAGGCGTAGGACCGGTGGGTCAACGCCCGCTCGAGGAGGTCGACGTCGAAGCCGATGCCGAACGCGGCCTCCAGGTGGGCGACCGGCGGTCGCCGTCGCTTGTCGTTGGTCATGTGGACACCTCGATCAGGTCGGCGAGCGCCGTCGCGATGCGGGCGATCGCGCGGTTTCGGTGCAGGTGGGTGGCGAGGGCGATGCCCGACGCGATGTCGTCGCCGGTCGCGCCGCCGTGACAGACCACGACGGTGCCGGCCACGCCGAGCAGCGCGGCGGCCCGCGGTGCGGCGCCGCCGGGCGGTGGGCCGCCCGCCATGGCGTAGGCGCCCTCGATGCCTTTGAGCAGGATGTTTCCGGTGAAGCCGTCGGTCACCACGACATCGGCCCGCTCACCGGACGACACGTCGTAGCCCTCGACGAAGCCCACGTAGTGCGCGTCGCCGCCGAGCTTCAGGTCGGCGAGCATGGGGTCGGTGGTCCGCCGGGCGCGGTCGCCCTTGCCCGGCTCGGCACCGATGGAGAGGAGCCCGACCCGGGGGCGGGCGATGTCGTGCACGACGGTGGCGTAGGCGGCGCCGAGCAGGGCGTGGCCGGCCAGCGTGATCGGCCGGGCCTCCAGCGAGCCGCCCACGTCGAGCAGCGCCACCGGGCCGGCGACGGCCGGAATGGTGGCGAGCAGGGCGGGTCGGCGGATGCCGGGCCAGCGGCCCAGGCTGAGCACGGCCGCGGTGACGGTGGCGCCGGTGGAGCCGGCCGAGACCAGCGCGTCGGCGGCGCCCTCGGCGACGGCCAGGGCGGCGCCGCGGACCGTGGTGTCGAAGCGGCCGCCGCGCTGTGGCGGGTCAGCCATGCTGACGGCGCCGAGCAGCGGCCGGACCGACGCGCGGTGGCGTTCGGTGGGTGGCAGGGCAGCGATCAGCTCGTCGGCCACTTCATTCGGGCCAACGAGCAGAAGGCGCACGTCGGGGTCAGCCTCGAACGCTCGCAGAGCGCCGTCAACCACGACGGCGGGAGCTCCGTCCCCGCCGAGGAGGTCAACGGCGATCCGCACGGCGACCGGTTCCGTGAGTGGTGCGGGAACCGGCGCGCCGGGCGTCGACACTGCCCGACCGAAGGTCGGTAGCGTCACGCCGAGGTCAGACCTCGATGACCTGACGGCCGTTGTAGGTGCCGCAGACACTGCACGCGGCGTGCGGCAGCTTCGGCGACTTGCACTGCGGGCAGGCCACGGTCGCGACGGCCGTGCTCTTCCAGTTGGCCCGACGGGACCGGGTGTTGCTCCGCGACATCTTGCGCTTGGGAACAGCCACGGTAGTCACTCTCCTTCTTTGTTAAGTTGCGACAGCGCCGCCCACCGCGGGTCGACCTCGTCATGATGGTGATCAGCGGGCAGGTCGTCGAGCAGCCCCCCGCATTCGGGGCACAGCCCGGGGCAGTCGGCACGGCACACCGGGTTGGGTGGCAACTCGAGCACCACCGCGTCCCGGACCGCCGGCTCCAGGTCGATCAGGTCGCCGTGCAGCCGACCGATCTCGTCTTCTTCGGTCGTCTCGTCCGTGGTGCTGTGCTCGTAGGCATACAGCTCCTGGATGTTGACATCGACCGAGTCGTCGATCGGGCGCAGGCAACGGCCGCACTCGCCGGAGATCGGCACGCTGACCGTCCCGGAGACGAGCACGCCCTCGGACACCGACTCGAGTCGAAGGTCAAGACGCAGGTCGGCGCCTTCCGGCACCCCGATCAGCTCGAGGCCGAGGTCGGACGGTGCCGGGACGACGCGTTCGATTGTGCGCATGGCACCAGGGCGCCGTGGCAGCTCTCGGGTATCGAGGACCAGCGGCGACCGGGCGTCGAGGAAGCTTTGCGTGTTTTTTGGCATAGTCAGACTCCGGCCTAGCGAGGCCGACACGCCAGGTTACCCGAGGCGCCCCGGCGGCGTCGAACCGGCCCGTCGCTGGTGAACCGGTCAGAACGGCAGCGGGCGTTCGTTTTCCTCACCCACGAAGGTGCCGATCTCGCGCAGGGCGTGCATCTTGTCGCGCCCCCGCTCGATCGAGGCTAGCGCCCGGGTCAGGAACTGCTCGAAGTTGGCCAGCGCGGTGTCGACGTAGTCGTCGACCTCTTCCCGGAGTCGCTGCGCCTCGGCGCGGGCCTCGGAGATGATCCGGGCGCCCTCGTGCTCGGCGCTCACGGTGATCTCGTTGACCGAGACCAGGCGGGCGTGTTCGGCCTCACCCTCGCTGATGATCCGGTCGGCCTCGCGCTTGCCCGCGTCCATGATCTTGTCGCGCTCGTCGAGCAGCGCCGCTGCCCGCCGCAGCTCGCTGGGCAGGTCGGCGCGGAGCTCGTCGAGCTTGGCGATCATCGGGCCACGATCGATCATGGCGTTGGCCCGCGACATCGGAACGGCGCGGGCGTTTTCCACCATCGCGATGATCTCGTCGATCTGCTCGAACGGATCCACCGCACTCTCCTGTCATCGTCGACCGGCAGCCGGTCTGCTGCTCCATCCATGATGCGGCCAGGAAGCGACACCCAGGCCAATCCGGGTCGGCGCGTCGCCCAGCGTATCGGCGGCCACGCACCCGGTATAGAACCATGACGATAGGTCGGGGATCGACCAACCGAAAGGTCAGATTGCCCCGTTGCCGGCCAGCCGCTGGCGCAGCGCGGCCAGCACGTGGTCGGGAACATGGGCCGACACGTCGCCGCCCCATTTCGCGACCTCTTTGACCAGGCTCGACGACAGGTATGAGTAGAGCGGGTTGGTCGGCATGAACAACGTCTCGACGCCGGCCAGCCCGATGTTCATCTGCGCCATCTTGAGCTCGTAGTCGAAGTCGCTGACCGCCCGCAGGCCCTTGACCACCACCGGCGCGTGCACGGTCTTGCAGAAATCGACCAGCAGGCCCTGGAACGACTGGATCCGCACGTTGCCGTAGCCGCTGGTCGCCTCGCCCAACATCGCGATCCGCTCGTCGATGCTGAACAGCCCGGTCTTCGACTGGTTGATCAGCACCCCGACGATCACCTCGTCGAACAGCCGGCTGGCCCGGCCGATGACGTCAAGGTGACCATTGGTGACCGGGTCGAACGACCCGGGACACACCGCACGCCTCATGATCGGCGACCGTACCAAAGCGTCGTCTCCCCGTAGCGGCGACTGCGCTCCGACGTGACCCCTTCCACCTGCGGGATCGCCCCGCCCCGGGTGGCACGCTCGACGATCACCAGGGCGTCCGTCGCGAGCCACCCGCCGCGGACGAGCGCGGCCACCGTCGCGGCGATCTCTTCGTTGTCGATGGCGTACGGGGGGTCCGCGAACACGACGTCGTAGGGCGCGCCCTCCGGCCCTCGCCCGAGGACGGCGGCGACCCGGTCGGTGACCAGCCGGGCGGCCGGGCCGGTGTCGAGGGCGTCGAGGTTGGCCCGGATGATGCGGGCGGCCCGCTGGTCGGACTCGACGAGCAGCACGTGCGCGGCGCCCCGCGACAGCGCCTCGATGCCGACCGCGCCGGAGCCGGCGTAGAGATCGGCGAAGCGCGCCCCGTCGAGGTCCAGCGTCGACTCGATGCTGCTGAACAGCGCCTCGCGTACCCGGTCGGAGGTTGGTCTGGTGCCCGCGCCGGGCGGCGCGGCGAGCCGGCGACCGCCGAGCGACCCGGCGACGATCCGGGTCATGACTGCCTACCCATGAGGGTGAACGCTACCTGCCGGGCCGATTCACCGCCGGGGAGCGCTTAGTGACGAGCCGTATATCAACGGTCTCGAATTGATATCACCATTCTTAGGTCTGGCTGATAACGGCGTGTTTCATTCAGAAACCACTAAGGTCTGCGCCTATGCCGGCTGCCGCCCAGCCGGCGCAAAACGTGGCGAAGCCCCTCTCCGAGTCGCGACCGACCTAAGTCGACAGTGACCACGGGTGCTTCGGCTGTGCCCTGAAAACGCCCCTTCCTGTCAGGAGTACGCGTGTTCCACATTCCAACCGCGCTGCGGCGACCGCTCGCCGTCGCTGGGGCCGCAGTCGTCGGCCTCGCCGCGGCGGTCGTCCTCGGCTCGCCGGCCAGCGCACACCACCCAGTGGTTTCCGGCACCGCCTCGTGTGTCGAGGGCAAGTGGCAGGTCGACTGGACGGTCGCCAACAGCGAGAAGGACCTCGCCGGCGACATCACGGGTGTGACCTTCACGCCGACCGCCACGAGCGACACCGTCAAGGTGGGCGCCGTGCTTCCGGCCTACACCGGCAACGACGCGGTCCTGAAGACCACCCAGACGCTCGACATCGCCACCACGTCGGCCACCCTGTCGGTCGACGCGCACTGGCTGCGCAACGGCAAGAACATCAACGCCACGAAGTCGGCGACCGTCACGGTTCCCCGGGGCGGCTGCAAGACCTCGAAGCCGGCGGTGACCTTCACCGACGACTGCACCGGCGACGTCACCGTGGTGGTCTCCAACGGCGCCGAGGCGACCAAGAAGCTGCGCTACGAGATCCTCGTCGAGGGCAGCGAGAAGCCGATCGCCAGTGGCGTCGTCGAGATCGGCAAGTCGTCCGAGCCGATCGTGGTGCCGGCCGGCGAGGGTGACAACCCGCCGAAGATCTCCGTGGTCAGCCGCGGCAAGGAAATCGCGTCGCACACGTGGACCGAGCCCGAGGGCGGCTGTGTCCCCGACATCGCCATCGAGCAGACCTGTGACGAGCTGAGCATCACGGTGACCAACCCGCCGAACGGCCTGGAGTTCGACCTGGTCTTCACGCCCAACACCGGTGCGGCGCAGACCATGAAGGTCGAGAAGGGCAAGACCTCGAAGGTCACCTTCGAGGCCTCCGAGGGCCTGGTCGTCACGCCGAGCGTCGGCGAGGAGAAGCTCGAGCCGATCGCCTGGACGCAGCCGGACGGCTGCGAAGACACCCCGACCCTGCCGAAGACCGGCGCCAACACCGGTGCGATCGCCGGTGGCGCGGGTGGCCTGCTGGTCATCGGCGCGGGCCTGTTCTTCATCGCCCGCCGTCGTCGACTCCGGTTCACCGCCTGATCGCCGCTAGCTGAAAAGACGCGCCACCCCGTGACCGGGGTGGCGCGTCTTTTTGTGTTGGCTGACACGTTGACCTCGGCTCACAGCTTCCCCACCAGCCACATTTCCTATGCTGGCCGCCTCGACCGGGGGGAGCGAACAGGTGTCCACAATGCCAACCAGGACCTGGGAAGGCATGACCATCCCGAGCCCTGGGGTCTATCGGCTCGACCAGGCACACAAGCGGGTCGGTTTCCTCGCCCGGCACATGATGGTCAGCCCGGTCCGCGGCGAGTTCCGCGAGGCCAGCGCGCAGATCGTCGTCGCCGACGACCCGCTCGCGTCGTCGGTCAGCGCGACCATCCACACGGCCAGCCTGACGACCCACAACCCCGACCGGGACGTCCACCTGACCAGCCCCGACTTCCTCGACGTGGTCCGCTTCCCGACGATGGAATACCGCAGCAACGGAATGACCTGGAAGGGCGCCGACGACCCGATCTTCCAGTGGGCCCGACTACGCAACAACAAGCTCAACCGCCGGGCCACGGTGCCCGAGCCGGCGCGCGGGCCGGTCCGCTTCGTCCTGCACGGCCACTTGACGGTCCGCGACGTCACCCGCCCCGTCGACCTACAGGTCGACTTCGGCGGTGCCCGCCGCGACCCCTACGGCCAGGACATCTTCGGCTTCAGCGCGAGCGCCGAGATCGAGCGCGAAGACTACGGCCTGCTCTGGAACGTCACCCTGGAAAGCGGCGGCGTTCTGGTCGGCAAGACCGTGCACATCGAGATCGCCGGCGAGGCCCTGCGCGCCTAGGCCGTGAGCACGCGCTGGTGGAGGGCGGTCACCACCGAGCGGGCCGAGACGAAGGCGCCGTGTTGCCAGGCCACCTCGTGACTCAGCCAGTCGCCGGCGAAGTAGACGCGGCCTGCCGGCTGGAGGAGGAGTTGATAGCCCGGCGAGGTGTAGCGGGGTGAGGTCCAGGCGCCCTCCAGGTATCTGGTGCGGTCCCAGGCCTGCGACCACGACGACACCAGCTCGCTTCGGTATTTCTCGCCGTGGATCTTGACGCCCTGTGCCAGCGCGCGGGCCTCCCGCTCGGCGTGCGGCAGCGCGCTGTACGTGCGGGCCGCGGCGCCGGTGTTGTAGTAGCCGACCACCAGGCCGCGCCGGCCGTGGAAGCCGTACGACGGATACCAGATGTGCTGGAGGTCGAGGTCGGTCTCGGTGATCCCGCCGTAGATCCGGTCGTCCTCCTCCCACCAGCGGCGCTGGTATTCCAGCCCGATCTTGCCGGCAGCCGTGACCCCGAACTCCGAGAGCGCCGCGGTCACCGGCGTGCCGAGGTTGTGCGGGATCCGCGCCATCAGGTGTGGCGGCAGCGTCGCCACGCAGTAGTCGGCCCGCAGCACCCGGGTGGCCTTGCCCTGCCGGTAGGTCACCGCGACACCGGAGCCGGTGTCGGTCACGTCGGTCACTTCGGCACCGACCTTGATCCGGTGGTGGCCGACGGCCTTCGCCAACGCCTTCGGGATCTGGTCCATCCCGCCGACCGGCTGGAACATCAGCATCGCCTGGTCGTAGCCGAGCTCGAAGGAGAAGTAGCGGCCGACGTTGCTGGCGAACACGTCGGACAGGGCCGGCGGCGCGCCGAGCGGCGTACCCTCGTCGGTTCCGGCTCCTGGATAGCTCGCGAAACCGCGCCGGCTGCCGCCGGTGTAACCCAGTGTCGAGCCGAGGGATCCGAAACTCCGCAGGAACGTGGTCAGCCGGTCCTTGTCGGCCGCGGTCAGCGCCGCGTCGAGGGCGCCCTGGTTGGTGGCCTTGGCCAGCAGTTCCGAGACATAGCCGAAGACGTCGGCCTTGGCCGCGCGATAGCGCACCGGCGCGGTCATTCCGGCCGACTCGTTGAAGATCAGCGCGTCGGCATTGGCGTTGGTGAACACCTCGATCGGCACGCCGAGCTCGCGGCAGTAGTCGAGGGTGACCATCCACTGGGCCAGCCGGCCGGGTCCCGCGTTGAGATAGACGCCTTCGCCGAAGCGCGATTTCTGGGTGTTGCCGTCGAGGTCGGTCTGGGTGGTGCCGCCGCGCACGGTGAAGTTGCGGCCGCCGACGATGTCGCGGGCCTCGAGCACGGTGCAGTCGTAGCCGGCCTTGCCCAGCTCGTAGGCGGTGGCCAGGCCGGCGATGCCGCCACCGAGAATCACCACGCTCGCCCGGCCCCGGCCGGTCAGGTGGAAGTCGGCCGGGGTGGGTGCCCGGTAGGCCGGCGCCGCCGCGGCGGCGGTCGGTGCGAGTCCGAGGGCACCCATGGTCGCGAACATCGCGCCGGCTCCGCCGCTGAGACCGACGGCACGAAGGAATCCACGGCGGCTGACGGCGGGCGAGATGGGCTGCTGCGTCATGCGTCCCCCTTCGGGAAGATCATCATGACGCGCAGTCTGTAAGGGTCAGATTTCCTCAGCGGCCTTGCTTTGTAACTGACGTATTTCGATCCGTCAGCGCGAGCCGGCGCAGCCGGCCGGTGGTGTGGCCATCTTCGGAACGGTTTCGATCACCGGGTTGGAGAACACGATCGCCCACTGGCCGGCCGCCTCGTAGGACTTCGGCACCGTGACCTGGATCGGCACCTCGCGGTCGACGGTGGTCAGCACCGTGCCCGCGTCGGTGTCGGCCGAGTGCCAGCAGACCTTGTCGAGCAGGTTGACCAGGTCGGTCGGCGGGAAGCTGGGCGCCGGGATGCCGCACGCCAGGGTGATCGCCGGGTCACCGTAGGCGGCGTTCTGCTCCTGGCCGGCGGTCACCGGGCGCTGCGCCCGGTCGCGGATCGTCTGCGGCAGTTGCGAGAGCAGGGCGCGGCACAGGGTCGTCGCCCGCGGCGACAGGGCCGGCGCGGCCATCGGCACCGGGGTCGTGGCCTGCACCGCCGGACTGGGGGTCGCCGGCGCGGCCTTCGGGTCGTCGGGCGAGAATCGCCAGAACGACACCAACACGATGATCAGGGCGAGGGGCAGGGCCACCGCGGTCGCGATGAGCGCGGCCTGACGGGTCGAACGGTCCACTCAGAGATGCACCACCGAACAGGTGATCGTGCGGGTAATGCCGGGCACGAGCTGCACCCGGGAAACGATCATTTTCCCGAGCTCGTCAAGGGTGTGCGCCTCGGTCAGGGCGATCACCTCGTAGGGACCGGTGACGGCGTCCACCCGGACTACGCCCGGAATATCCGAGATTGACGCGGCCACGTCACGCGCCTTTCCGACCTCGGTCTGGATGAGGATGTACGCCTGGACCACGACCCGTCTCCAATCGCCGCCAACGGCACGAGAAGTGAAACTACCGCAACGGAGCAGGTACCGAACCCGGAGGTTACTGGTGAGTGTGGCGCGCACGGGCGAGTTCGGGCTGATCGCCCGGGTCACCGCCCGGCTTCAGCCCGGGGCCAGCACCCTGCTGGGCCCCGGCGACGACGCCGCGATCGTCTCCGCGCCGGACGGTCGGGTGGTCGCTTCTACCGACGCCTTGGTCGAAGGCCGGCATTTCAGGCGTGACTGGGCCAGCGGCGTCGAGATCGGGCATCGGGCCGCGGCGGCCAACCTGGCCGACATCGCCGCGATGGGCGCGACCCCGACGGCGCTGCTGGTGGCCCTCTGCGCACCGCCGGGGCTGGACGCACGCTGGGCCGAAGACCTGGCCGACGGGATGGCCGCCGAGGCGGCCACCGTCGGCGCCGCCGTGGTCGGCGGCGACATGGCCGGCAGCCCGACCCTGACCATCGCGGTGACCGCCTTGGGCGACCTGGGCGGCCGGCGGCCGGTGACCCGCGACGGGGCCCGGGCCGGTGACATCGTCGCGCTCTGCGGCCGGGTGGGCTACGCGGCGGCCGGCTACACCGTGCTCAGCCGCGGCTTCCGGACCCCGGTGCTGCTGGTCGACGCCTACCGGCGGCCGCGGGTGCCCTACGCCGCCGGGCCGGCGGCCGCGCGGGCCGGCGCCACCGCGATGCTCGACGTCTCCGACGGGCTGTTGCAAGACCTCGGGCACGTCGCGAAGGCCAGCAAGGTGGCCATCGACATCGACCGCAGCGCGTTCGAGGTGCCGCCGCAGATGCGCGACGCGGCACAGGCGTTGGGCGTCGACCCCTATCACTGGGTGCTCGCGGGCGGCGACGACCACGCCCTGGCCGCCACCTTCCCGCGGGATCGGACACTCCCGGAGGGCTGGCGCGAAATCGGTCGGGTCAGCGAGGGTACGGGTGTGACGGTCGACGGCAAGGCACCCAAGGGACCGCTCGGCTGGGACCACTTCTCGAGCTAAGAGGGGAACCTCGATGGGGCGTCGTGGCAAGTAGGGGTATGACCACGACGACCACGGAAGCCGACACCGGCGCCGACCCGGCGGATCTGGCTGGCATGTTCACCGCCTACGGGCGGGAGCTGCTGCGCTACTGCACCCGCCGAGTCGGCGAGCAGGTCGCCGAAGACGTCGTGGCGGAGACGTTTCTCGTCGCGTACGAGCAACGTTTTCGCTATGACCCCACCCGGGGTGGGGTGTTGCCCTGGCTCTACGGCATCGCCACCAACCTGCTGCGGCGACATCGCCGTCAGGAGGTCCGCGCGCTGCGGGCACTCGCCGACACCGACCCGGGCGCCGACGCGGCCGGGGATCGGATCGACGCCCAGCGCACCGTGCGCAAGCTCGCCGCCGTGCTCGCCGGGCTACCCCGGCGGCAGCGCGACGTGCTGCTGCTCTTCGCGGTGGCGGAACTCGACTACGCCGAGATCGCCATGGCCCTCGACATTCCACCCGGGACGGTCCGGTCGGCCCTGCACCGGGCGCGCGCGAAGGTGCGTGCCGCCCTCACCCCTGAAGGAGAGACACCGTGAACCGCGCTGACCCCGACATCGTCGCCGTGCGCGACCTGCCGCCGGGCCCGATCGAGCCGACCGACGAGTCGGTTTCCCGCACCTGGCACACCTTGACCCGCCTCCAGACGCCGCGGCCCCGGTCCCGCTACCGCCGCTGGGTGCCGGCCGCCGCCGCGCTGGTGGTCGCCGGTCTGGCCGCGACCGGCGTGGTGCTGATCCCGGACGGCGGCGCCGACCCGGGGGTCGGCGTCGGCAGCGCACCCAGCGCGCCCACCTCGCCGACCAACCCTAAGGGCGGGCCTAGCGGGGGCGGGGCGCTGAATTCAGCGCCGCCGCTCGGCCCACCGCTCACGCTGGGTTCGAGCAAGTCGATCAACGCTCGGCAGTCGCTCGACCGGCTCGCCGCGAAGGCGGCCGGCTCGCCGACGGACACGGTCCAGCCGGCACAGTTCATCTACACCCGGATGTGGGGCGTGACGTCGAGCGACAACATCGGCGACGCCGCACCGGGGAAGATGGCCCGCGACGAGATCGAGTTCTGGTTCACGCCGGAGGGCATGACGGCCGCCGCGATCACCCGCAACGGCGTGCCCGACCAGGGCGCCGCCGCCCCGACCGGTCCGGTCGACCACCCCTACATCTGGCAGCCGACGCCGGAGTGGCTCGCCGGGCTGCCGACCCAGCCCGCGGCGTTGAAGGCGGCGTTGTTGGAAGGAATCGGCGACAACGACAAGTGGAGCGACGACCACCTGCTGGCCAAGGAGATCGGTGAGCTGCTGGTCAGCTCCGAGAGCCTGCTGCCCGCCGACGTCCGGGTGGCGATGCTCAAGTCGATCAAGACCTGGAAGGGGTTGTCGGCCCGCGAGACGGTCTTCGACGGCAAGCGGGTCTGGGCGATCCGGCAGACCGAGCAGGGCCGGTTCGACGAGTTGCTCTTCGACCCGACCACGGGGCGGGCCGTCGGGCGGGCCAACGGCATCGGCGACACGATCAGCTACCAGGTGCTCTGGACCCACAAGGTCGTCGGCAAGGCCGGCGAACGCTAGTCGGCAAGGCCGGCGAACGCTAGGAGTGATCGTCGCGACAGCGGCGGCGGCCGGTTCGACACCGGTCGCCGCCGTACCGTCGTGTCCGTGGAGCATCTGGAGATCCGGCAGTTGCCGTTTACCGCCCCTGAGTCGGTGTCGCTCGTCACCGACCTGCTGGCCGACCTCGGCGCCCGCTACAACAGCTCGGGCGACGACACCCCCGTCGACGCCAGCGAGTTCGACCCGCCCAACGGCGCGTTCCTGGTCGCGTTCCTCGATGGCGAGCCGGTCGGTTGCGCCGGCTGGCGCAGCCACGGCACCGACGGCGAGGAGGCCGAGCTCAAGCGGATGTATACCGCCCCGGCCGGACGGCGGAAGGGTGTGGCGCGGGCGGTGCTGCGGGCCGTCGAGGACTCGGCCCGGGAGGCCGGCCGCAAGCGGCTGATCCTGGAGTGCGGCGTGAAGCAGCCCGAGGCGATCGCCTTCTACACCGCCAACGGCTACGAGCGGATCCCGGACTTCGGCTATTACAAGGGTTACCCGGACGTGCGGTCCTTCGGCCGTACGTTGTGAACGCGAGAAGCCGCCGGGTCCACGGACCCGGCGGCTGAAGAAAAACTCGTCTCGGTCGCGCCCTTAGGCGCGGGTGACCTTGCCCGCCTTGATGCATGAGGTGCAAACCTGCATCTTGCGGGTGTTGCCACCACCGGCCGGGGTGCGCACCGTCTGGATGTTGGGGTTCCAGCGGCGGTTGGTCCGCCGGTGCGAGTGGGACACGTTGTGGCCGAAGCCCGGCCCCTTGCCACAGACGTCGCACACGCTAGCCACGGGTTACTCCTGGGATTGATTGCTTTGGGGGTTGCCGATGGGACCATGCCGACCAGGCAACCTGACTAGGTTACCCGACGACACACGCAGCCGCCGAATCGCCTCCCGCCGCAGCGCCCGGCGGGGTTCACTGGACGGTATGAGAGTACTGCTCGCGGGTGCCACGGGTGCCATCGGTACGCCGTTGATCCAGCGGCTGGTCGCCTTCAACCACGAGGTCATCGGCATCACCCGGCTGGTGGCCAACGCCCGGCGGCTGGAGGCGTTCGGCGCCGAGCCGCTGGTAGCCGACGTGCTCGACCGCGACGGACTGCTCCGGGCGGTCTCCGGCAAGAAGGCCGACGCGGTGATCCAGGAGTGCACTTCGCTCACCAGGCCGCCGTTGCGCTTCCACGACATGGACAAAACCAACGAGTTGCGCAACCTGGGCACCGCCAACCTCGTCGCGGCGGCGAAGCAGATGGGCGCGCACCGCTTCCTGACCCAGTCGATCGTGTACGGGTATGGCTTCGGCGACCACGGCACCCGGGTGCTGACCGAGAGCGACCCGTTCGGCGTCCCGGCCGACGGCCCGGTCGGGCCGATCATGGACGCGTTCCACGAGACCGAGGCCCAGGCGTGCGAGACCGACGGGCTGGAGGGCGTGGCGCTGCGCTACGGCCTGTTCTACGGCGGCGATCCAGGGACAAAACGGATGATCGACGCGGTACGCAAGCGCCGCATGCCGGTGATCAAGGGTGGCGGTGGCGAGGTGAGCCTGATCCACCTCGACGACGCCGCGGCCGCCACCGTGGCCGCGCTGGAACGCGGCACTCCTGGCAGCGCCTACAACATCGTCGACGGCGTGCCGGTTACCTGGGGTGAGCTGCTCGACGAGATGGCCACGCTGGTCGACGCCAAGCCGCCGCTGCGGCTGCCGCCCCAGGTGCTCCGCTACGCGGCGCCCTACGGCTACACGGCGATGACCACCTCGATGCGGGTCTCCAACGAGCGGGCCCAGCACGACCTGGGCTGGACGCCGGCGGTCGTCGACTACAAGCAGGGCCTGCGGATGCTGGCCACGGCCTGACTGCCTTCTTTCAGAAGTCGATCCGCGTGCGGCCGGCGCCGTGCTTGCGGATGGCCTCCAGCACGTCGGGCTCCGGCTGGTTGCCGTAGGTCAGCGAGGCGGTGAACGGGGTCGTGTAGCGGTCGATCTCGGCCTCGACGGTGCCCCGCTGTACGACGCAGACGCGGTCGTCGAACCAGAGCCGGCGCACGTAGATCTGCTCGATCGACGACCAGGGCAGGAACACGGACTTCCGGCGTACGCGGAGCCAGACGCCCTCCGGGTTGACGGCCAGCACCGGGCCACCCCACATGGTCGCCACGACGCTGGCGACGGCGCCCAGGGCGAGCAGGGCCGCGATGAGCCCGACCGGGGCGTCCGACAGCGGCGGGACGTAGCCGACCAGCACGAACAGGACCACCAAGGACGCGGCGAGCCCGACGCCCGCGGAGAGGCTGTGACCGACGAGGCTCGGCCGCAGGACGAACGACTGCGCGGCCGGGATCCGCTTGCGCACCGCGAGCGTCTGGGCGGGGGTCATTGGCACCTCCGTGGTCAGAAGTCGATTTTTGTCTTGCCGAGGCCGTGCTGGGTGATCGCCGCGGTGATCTCGTCGGCGGGCCGGTCGGCGAACGTCAGCGACGCGTTGAACGGCGTCCGATAGGCGTAATCGACGACTTCGAAGACGTCGGGGCGCGCCCCCAGCCGCGGCCGCCAACCGGTTTCCCGCACGCAGACGCGTTTGTCGACCAGGATCCGGCGCAGGTAGATCCGCTCGATCGACGACCACGGCAGGAAGGTGGCCTCGAACTGCGGACCGACCCGGATGAAGCCCCGCACCCGCCGGCTGACCCAGACGCCCGGCGGGCCGACGCCCAGGATCGGACCACGCCGGGCGTTGGTCGCCAGGTAGATGACCAGGACGATCAGGGCCAACGCGGTGCTGATGGCCGCCGGCACCCAGAAATCAGCGATCAGCAGCACCTGCGGCCCGAGGATCACGATCCACGCCACGACCCAGGCGAGGCTGAGCCGCGAAAGGTTGAGCCGGACCAGGAACGGTTGATCATCGGGGATCCGTCGCGGGGCCGGTTGCGTCGATCTGCTGCCTGGGTAGGGCTCGAAACCGGTCATGGTGTCGCCTCCGCTGGGAGATCCATCGACATGGTAGGTCTTGGCCACCATGCGTGATGTCCCCCGAACCGCCAGTGCTCGATGCCGCTGCCGGGATCGAGGGAGTTGTCGGGGGCAACCGATAGGCTCGGTACGTGTTGGAGAGCCTCGACGCCACGGCGCTGCGCCGCTGGTGCGCGGGTGCGTTGGCGGCCCTGCGCCGCCATCAGGGCGAGATCGACGCGCTCAACGTCTACCCGGTGCCCGACGGCGACACCGGCACCAACCTCGTGCTGACGCTGACCTCGGCCCACGAGGCGCTGTTCTTCGACCCGGCCGCCGAGGGCGACCCGACCCCACACGGCCAGGTGCTGCGCCTGATGGCCCGCGGCGCCCTGCTCGGCGCCCGCGGCAACTCCGGCGTGATCATCTCCCAGGTGCTGCGCGGCCTGGCCGACGCCACCTCGGCGGTGCCGGTGGTCGACGGGCCGGCACTGGCCCGCGGCCTGCGCGCCGGAGCCGACGCCGCCTACGGCGCGGTCGCGAACCCGGTCGAGGGCACGGTCCTGACAGTGGCCGCCGCGGCCGCGACCGCCGCCGAGCGCGCGGCCACCGGCCCTCCAGAGCGCGGCACGAACACCGCCACCACCGCCGAGCCCCCGGCCACTAGCGGCACGGACACCGCCACCACCGCCGAGCCCCCGGCCACCAGCGGCACGGACACCCCCACCACCGCCGAGCCCCCGGCCACAACCAGCGGCACGGACACCCCCACCACCGCCGAGCCCCCGGCCACCAGCGGCACGGACACCCCCACCACCGCCGAGCCCCCGGCCACCAGCGGCACGGACACCGCCACCACCGCCGAGCCCCCGGCCACCAGCGGGACGGACACCGCCACCACCGCCGAGCCCCCGGCCACTAGCGCTCCAGAACCCGGCGCGACGCATGCCGGTCGGGCCGGCGCCGGCTGGCCAGCCGACCTGGCCCAAGGCGCCGCCGCAGGGCGGGCCGGGGCTGGATCGCTGGCCGAGGTGGCACAGGCCGCCGCCCGTGCGGCGGCCGGGGCGCTGGCCAAGACGCCGGAGCAGCTTCCCGCGCTGGCCCGGGCGGGTGTGGTCGACGCCGGCGGGCGTGGCCTTTGCGTGCTGCTCGACGCGCTCGTCGAGGTGGTCACCGGCGAGTCACCCGTCGAGCCGCAGCCGGTGCCGCGGCCGCGTGCCAACCGGGCGCTGGTCGCCGCGCGGGAGACCGGCTCGGCCGAGTTCGGGTATGAGGTGCAGTTCCTGCTCGACGCCGCCGAGCCGGCCGTGGAAAAGTTGCGGTCCCGGCTCGCCGAGCTTGGCGACTCGCTCGTCGTGGTCGGCACCGGTGAGGGCGACGAGTCCACCTGGAACGTGCACGTCCACGTCAACGACGTCGGCGCCACCCTGGAGGCCGGTGTCGAGGCCGGCCGGCCACACCGCATCTCGGTCACCCGCTTCGCCGACCAGGTGATCCCCGACGGCCCCGACCGGGCCGTCGTGGTGGTCGCCGCAGGCGAGGGCATCGCCGCGATCTTCGCCGGCGAGGGCGCGGCCGTGGTGCCCGCCAACCCGTCGACCCGCGAGTTGCTCGCGGCGATCACCGCCACCGGCGCCGCACACGTCGTGGTGCTGCCCAACGACCCCAACACCCAGCCGGTGGCCGCCGCGGCGGCGCGGGAGGCGACCGCGGCGGTCCGGGTGGTGGCGACCCGCTCCCCCGTGCAGGCGCTGGCCGCGCTCGCGGTGCGTGATCCGGCCCGCGAGTTCGACGACGACGTGATCGAGATGGCCAAGGCCGCGGGCGCCTGCCGCTACGCCGAGGTCTGCTACGCCAGCCGCGACGCGCTGACCGTCGCGGGCCCGTGCCGGCGCGGCGACGTGCTGGCGCTCGTCGAGGGCGAGGTCCACCTGATCGGCGTCGACCTGGCCGAGACCTGCCGTGAGCTGCTCGACCGCCTGCTCGGCGGCGGTGGCGAGCTGGTCACCCTGGTCACCGGCGCCGACGCGCCGGCCGGGCTGGCCGACGGGCTGCGCGCGCACGCGGCCGCGCACTGGCCGTTCGTCGAGGTGCACACCTACTCCGGTGGGCACCCGCACTATCCGCTGCTGGTAGGCGTCGAATGACCACACTGGACGATCCGCTGAAGAAGCTGCTTGGCGACAAGACCGCCAAGGCCCTCGACAAGCACCTCGACCTGCGCACCGTGGGCGACCTGATCTACCACTTCCCGCGCCGCTACGACGAGCGGGGCGAGCACACCGACATCCGCTCGCTGTCGGTCGGCGAAGACGTGACGGTGCTCGGCCAGGTGCGCCGGGCGACCACGCGGCCGATGCGGCAGCGCAGCGGCAAGCTGCTCGAGGTGCTGGTCGAAGACGGCGCCGGGGGCGTGCTCACGCTGACCTTCTTCAACCAGGCGTGGCGCGAGCGCGACCTGCGGCCCGGCCGGTGGGGGCTGTTCGCCGGCAAGGTGACCGAGTTCCGGGGCAAACGACAGCTCAACGGCCCCGACTACATGCTGCTCGGCGACGAGGGCGAGGTGTCCGACGAGATCGAAGAGTTCGCCGGTGCACTGATCCCGGTCTACCCGGCGGCCGGCGCGGTGCCCACGTGGACGATCGCCCGCTGCGTCCGGGTGGTGCTCGACACGCTCGCACCGGTCGAGGACCCGCTGCCGGCAACGGTGCGGGCGACCCGCCACCTGTCGCCCCTCGACACCGCGCTGCGCGAGATCCACCGCCCCGGCTCCCGCGAAGACCTCCACCGCGCCCGCCACCGGCTCAAGTGGGACGAGGCGTTCGCCGTGCAGCTCACCCTGGTGCAGCGCAAGCGCCGGTCGAGCGCGCTGCCGGCCCGGCCGCGCCCGGCGACCGCCGACGGGCTGCTGTCGACGTTCGACACCCGGCTGCCCTACGAGCTAACCGAGGGACAGCGGCGGGTCGGTGTCGAGATCGCCGCCGACCTGGCCACGCCACACCCGATGCACCGGCTGTTGCAGGGCGAGGTCGGCTCCGGCAAGACCGTGTGCGCGCTGCGGGCCATGCTCCAGGTGGTCGACGCCGGCGGGCAGGCGGCGCTCCTGGCGCCGACCGAAGTGCTCGCCGCGCAACACTTCCGCGGCATCTCGGCACTGCTCGGCCCGCTGGGCCGCGCGGGCGAGCTCGACGGCGACCCGGCCGGCACCCGGGTCGCGCTGGTGACCGGTTCGCAGGGCGCGGCGGCCCGCCGGGCGGCGGCGGCCGAGGTCTCTACCGGCAGTGCCGGCCTGGTGATCGGCACCCACGCACTGCTTTACGAGGGTGTCGAGTTCAACGACCTGGGGCTGGTGGTGGTCGACGAGCAGCACCGCTTCGGCGTCGAGCAGCGCGACGCGTTGCGTGCCAAGGCCGACCAGCCACCGCACACGCTGGTGATGACCGCGACACCGATCCCGCGCACGGTGGCGATGACGGTCTACGGCGACCTCGAGGTGTCGACGCTGTCGCAGCTACCCGGCGGCCGCTCCCCGATCGCCTCCCATGTGGTGCCGGCGTCCGACAAGCCGGCGTTCCTCGACCGCGCCTGGCGGCGCCTGCGCGAAGAGGTCGAGGCCGGCCATCAGGCCTATGTGGTCTGCCCTCGGATCGGCGACGGCTCCGCCACCGACAGCGAGGAGCCGCCACCCGACGACGACGGTTCCGCCCGCCGCCCGCCGCTGGCGGTGACCGAGGTGGCACCGCTGCTGGCCGACGGGCCGCTGCACGGGCTGCGCATCGGCGTGCTGCACGGCCGCCTGCCGGCCGACGAGAAAGACGCGGTGATGCGCTCCTACGCGGCCGGCGACCTCGACGTGCTGGTGGCCACCACGGTGGTCGAGGTCGGCGTTGACGTGCCCAACGCCACCGTGATGATCGTGCTCGACGCCGACCGGTTCGGCGTCTCCCAGCTACACCAGCTCCGCGGCCGGGTCGGCCGGGGCTCGGCGGCCGGCCTCTGCCTGCTGGTGACCGAGGCACCGGAAGGCTCCCCCGCGCGCGAACGCCTCGACGCGGTGGCCTCGACGACCGACGGTTTCAAGCTCGCCGAGCTCGACCTGGAGCAACGCCACGAGGGCGACGTCCTCGGCGCGACGCAGTCCGGTCGCCGTTCCCACCTGCGCCTGCTCTCGCTCCGCAAAGACGCGCAGCTGATCGGCGAGGCCCGCCTGGAGGCGATCGCCCTGACCGACGACGACCCGGAACTGACCGCGCATCCCGCGCTGGCGCAATCGATCGCCCTGCTGGTCGACGAAGAGCGCGCTGAATATCTGGAGAAGGGCTAGCGGCGGGCCTAGGCTCCGAGGGCATGGATGAGTGCCCCATCTGCGCGAAGCATCGTGGCGAAGGGCCGCTGGTCGGTCCGGAGATCTGGCGCGACGACATCGTCGCGGTTTCCCACCTGCCGGCCCGCGAGGGCCCGGTGCTGCTCGGCTATCTGTTCATCGAGCCGTTGCGGCACGCGCCCCACCTCGACGACCTGACCGATGTGGAGGCTTCCGCGGTCGGCAGCGCCGCCCGGCGCGCGGCGATCGGGCTGCGCGCCGAAGTCGACGCCGAGCACGTCTTCTCCGCCGTGATCGGCGCCGCTGTGCCGCATTTCCACCAGCACGTGTTCCCGCGCTACCGGGGCACCCCCGCGGAAACGCCCTGGTATGCCAGCACCGGCTGGGCGGAGGCGCCGCGCGGCGGCGACCCGGAGATCGCCGCCCTCGTCGCCCGCCTCCGCACCTACTTCACCGCGGTTTAGGCCCGCCGACGGGCGCCGCCCCGGCCCGCCACATCGCGGGCCTCAGTTCGCAGCCTCCGCGCCGACTTCACCAAGGTTCAGGCCCGCCGACAGGCGGCGACCCGGCCCGCCACATCGCGGGCCTCAGTTCGCAGCCTCCGCGCCGACCTTCATGGCGGCCAAGGGCTAGTGCAGGCCGCTGCCGCGACGTAGCGCGGTGCGGATCAGGCGGTCGACCAGCTTCGGGTATTCCAGGCCGCTGGCCGCCCACATGCGCGGGAACATCGACGTCGCGGTGAAGCCGGGCATCGTGTTGATCTCGTTGAGCAGGACCTCGCCGGCGTCGGTGACGAAGAAGTCGACCCGGGCCAGGCCCGCGCAGTCGAGGGCGGCGAAGGTGCGCACCGCGTAGTCCTGGACCGTGCGGGTCACGCTCTCCGGCAGGCCGGCCGGGATGTCGTATTCGCAGTCTTCGCCGAGGTATTTGGCCTCGAAGTCGTAGAAGTCGTGCCCCGCGCCGGTCACCCGGATCTCCGCGAGCAGCGACGCCTCCGCGGTGCCGCCGGCCTCGGCCTCCAGCACGCCGCACTCGATCTCGCGGCCCACGATCGCCGCCTCGATCAGCACCTTCGGGTCGATCTGGCGGGCGGTCGCGATCGCCGCGTCGAGGTCGGCCCAGTCGGCGACCTTCGTGATGCCGTAGGACGAACCGGCGCGCGACGGCTTGACGAACACCGGCAGGCCGAGCCGCTCCTTGTCGGCCTCGCTCAGCGAGACCCCGTTGCGCAGCACGACGTAGGGGCCGGTAGGAATGCCCTCGGCCGCCGCCAGCTTCTTGGTGAACTCCTTGTCCATGGCCGCGGCGCTGGCGAACACGTTGGCGCCCACATAGGGAATGCCGGCCATCTCCAGCAACCCCTGGATGGTGCCGTCTTCGCCGTAGGCGCCGTGCAGCGCCGGGAAGACCACGTCGACGTCGCCGAGTGCGCTGAGCCCCCGGGACGGCTCGACCACCATCAGCCCATGTGAGGTCGGGTCGCCGGGCAGCACGACCGCGGTGCCGGCGCTCGCCGTGACCTCGGGGAGCCGCGCGCCTTCGATCGCGAGCGCGCTGGGATCACCGTCGGTGAGCACCCACTGACCTTCACGGGTGATCCCGACCGGGATCACCTCGTATTGGTCGGGGTCCAGGACGCGCAAAATGCTTCCGGCGCTGACGGCCGAAATCGCGTGCTCGGTGCTGCGGCCGCCAAACACGACCGCGACGCGGATCTTGTTAGGTCTCGTCACAGGTCAGGACCCTACTCTGCCCGAGCACGCGAGACTGGCTGCTCCGCCGATCACGCTGCGTGTGCACCGTTTTCCTGAGCGCACGGTGGGGAACGTTTGGCGCATGACGATGTGGGAGTACGCGCTGCTGATCCGCCGGCGTGCGGCAGCGATCGGGGCGGCCGGCTGGGAGGTCACCTTCCACTGGTATGGGCCGGACGGTTCGATGCTCGACGTCACCCCGCTGGGCGACACCGCGCTGACCCACCTCAACAACGCCGGTCGCGAGGGCTGGGACCTGGTGTCGGTGAGCGAGGACCCGAGCATGGAGGGCATCAACGAGCTGCACCGATACCACCTGAAACGCCCGATCGCGGTCCCCGCCCAACGCCAGCGCCTCGGCGGCGGGCGCGGCGTGCGCCGCCCGAGGGAATGATCAGGAAGCGTCCAACGCACCGGTGATGTCGGCGACCAGGTCCGCCGCGTCCTCGATGCCGCACGAGAGCCGCACGAAGCCCGGCGCCGTGTCGTCGCCCCACTGCTCCCGCCGGTCGGCACTGGTGTGCACGCCGCCGAACGACGTCGCCGCCGCCACCAGGCGCGACGCCGACAGGAACCGCGCCACCCGCTCGGCGGAGCCCAGGTCGAACGCGACGACGCCGGGAATCCGGCGCATCTGCGCGGACGCCACCGCGTAGGACGGATCGCCGGGGCGGCCGGGCCAGCGCAGCCCGGTGACATCAGCGCGCGAGGCAAGCGCCGTGACCACCGCGGCCGCGTTCGCCGACTGCCGGGCCAACCGCAGGTCGAGCGTCAGCAGCGAACGGTGCGCCAGCCAGGCGTCGAACGCACCCGGAATCGAGCCGGTCGTGTTGCGCCACGCCTTCAGCGACTCCAGCAGTTCCGGCGAGCGCGTCGTGACGTACCCCAGCAAGAGGTCTGAATGTCCGGTCAACGCCTTGGTTCCGGACGCCAGCGAGATGTCGGCGCCGAGGTCGAGCGGGCGCTGCCCGAGCGGCGTGGCGGTGGTGTTGTCGACCGCGACCAGCGCACCGGCCGCGTGCGCGCGATCGGCGAGCACCGCGATGTCGCACACGTCGAGCCCGGGGTTGGCCGGCGTCTCCAGCAGCACCAGCCGCACGCCGGTGTAGTCGGGGTGCGGGCCGCCGGTGGGCGCGAACGTGACCTTGACGCCGAGTTCCGACAGCAGCGACGTCGCGAAGCCGCGCACCGGGTAGTAGCCGTCGGTCGGCAGCACCACACTGTCGCCGGGCCGCAGGAGCGAAAGCAGCACCGCGGTGACGGCCGCCTGACCGCTCGCGAACGCCAGCGCCGAACCGCCCTCCAGTTCACCGATCGCCGACTCCAGCAGCCGCCGGGTCTGGTTGTCGGGCCGCCCGTAACCGTTGGCCGCGGCGGCCGGGCCGGCGGCCGGATCGAGGTGGTAGGGAGCCGCGAACACCGGGCCGGGCAGGAAGGGCTCACCCGGAACCGCGGGCGGCAGACCCGCGTGTGCCGACCGGGTGCCGTCGCCGTACTCGCTCATTCATTCAGCTTTCGTGGTGCGGGTCATCAGGATCGTCAGCGCCTCGCGCGGGTCGGCGCCCTCGTGGCAGACCCGCTCGACCTGTTCGGTGATCGGCATCTCCACGTTGTTCTTGCGGGCGAGGTCGCGGATCGCGAGGCAGCTCTTCACGCCTTCGGCGGTCTGCCCGACCGCCGCCTGCGCCTGTTCGAGCGTCTCGCCCCGGCCGAGCCGCTCGCCGAACGTGCGGTTGCGGGAGAACGGCGAGTGGCAGGTGCCGACCAGGTCGCCTAGCCCGGAGAGGCCGGCGAAGGTGAGCGGGTCGGCGCCGAGCGCGACGCCCAGCCGGGCGGTCTCGGCCAGGCCGCGGGTGATCAGGGTGGCCTTGATGTTGTCGCCGAGCCGCATCGCCTCGGCGATGCCGTAGGCCAGCGCGATCACGTTCTTCACCGCGCCGCCGAGTTCGGCGCCGACCACGTCGTCGTTGGTGTAGGGCCGCATGTAGGGCGTGGTGATCGCGTCCTGCACCAGCGTCGCGCGCCGGATGTCGGTGCCGGCCACCACCGTCGCGGCCGGCTGCCCGAGGGCGATCTCCGGTGCCAGGTTGGGCCCGGAGACCACCACCACCCGGTCGGCCGGCACCTGGGCGGCCTCCATCACCACTTCGCTCATCCGCTTGGTGGTGCCGAGTTCGATGCCCTTCATCAGCGACACCAGGGTCGCGTCGGGTTCGATGGCGGCCCGCCAGTCGGCGAGGTTGCCGCGCAACGTCTGCGACGGCACGGCGAGCACCACGATCTCGGCGCCGGCGAGTGCCTTGCCGGCGTCAGCGGTGGCGGTTACCCGCTCGGGCAGGCGCACGTCGGGGAAGTAGTCGGGGTTGCGGCCGGTCTCCCGGATGCCGGTGGCCACCGCTTCGCGGCGGGACCAGATCGTCACGTCGCGGCCAGCTTCGCCGAGCACCTTGGCGAACGCCGTGCCCCAGGAGCCCGCGCCGAGAACGGCGACGTGCGTCATGCCGGGTCACCGCTGGGCGTGACGGGCGCACCGCCGGCCTTGCGCGGCGGCGACCAGAGCGGCGGCGGGTCGGTCTCGCCACGCAGCTCGGCCAGCATGTCGCGCAGCCGCAGCATGATCTCCTCGGTCATCGCGTCGAGCGTCGGCCGGGTCGGCGCCGAGCCGGCCCACTTGGCCAGGTCGATGGGCGGGCCGGCGGTGACCCGCACCGGGATCCGCGGCCGCAGGCCGACCTTGCCGGTGCGCGGGTCGAACATCGCCTGCGGGCCGTCCATCACGATCGGGATCACCGGCGCGCCGGTGGTCAGGGCCAGCCGGGCGGCGCCGGTCTTGCCCTTCATCGGCCACAGGCCCGGTTCCTTGGTGGTGGTGCCCTCGGGGTAGATGATCACCGAGCTGCCGTCTTTGACGGCTGTGACCAGTGAGTCGAGCGACCGCGCGGCGTCGACCGTGCCGCGCTCGACCGGGATCTGCTGGCAGCGCGCGATGATGTAGCCGATCACCGGGACCCGGAACACGCTGGCCTTGGCCAGGAAGCTCGGCCACCGGCCGGCGTCGTAGACGTAGTGCCCGACGACCACGGGGTCGGCGTGGGACAGGTGGTTGGCCACGATGATCGCGCCGCCGGTCGCCGGGATGTGCTCCATCCCGGTCCAGGCGCGCTTGGTCCAGCCGGTCAGGACCGGCTTGACGAGGACGACCACGAACCGCCGCCAGAAACCCAGCCTCCGCCGTGCCACCCTGCCTCCTCCAACCACCGGCCAACCGCGCCCGCCAGCGCGGCCCGCAGCGAAATCATGCCTGCTCCGGCAGGTGGAGGGCCACCCAGGGACCGGGCCGGACCCTGGCACCATGAGCGGGTGCGTGGGAACTGGGTGGTCGTGCTGCCGGTCAAGCCGCCCGCCAACGGCAAGAGCCGGCTGCGTGGCGCGCTGCCCGGGGTGGCGCACGAGCGGCTCGCCCTCGCCCTGGCCCTCGACACCGCCACAGCGGCCCTGGCCTGCACCGACGTCGCCGAGGTGATAGCGGTCACCGACGATCCGGGTGCCGCCGCCGCGCTGGCCACGCTGGGGGCGCGGCCGGTGCCGGAGCCGGCCGGAGGGGGTCTCAACCCGGCGTTCGAGCGGGGCGCCGCGGCTGCGCGGGGCCGGGCGGTCGCCGCGTTACAAGCCGACCTGCCGGCGCTGGACAGCTCCGAACTGGCGGCCGCGCTGAAAATCGCCACGACGACGGGGGTACGCCGGTTCGCCGCCGACACGCCCGGGACCGGCACCGTGCTGTTGACCGCGCCGCCGGGCGTACCCCTGGAGCCGCGTTTTGGTGTTGGTTCGGCGGCGGCGCACGCCGCGTCGGGTGCCGTGCCGCTGGACGGGAGCTGGCCCACCCTGCGCCGCGACGTGGACACGGCGGCCGATCTCGCCGCGGCGGCCGCGCTCGGTCTGGGACCGCACACCGCGCGCCTGGTGGGCTACGGTGCTGGGATGCAGGGCACCGTGGCGACCTACGACCCGGCGAGCCGGTCGGGCACCGTGCTGCTCGACGACGGCACCGAGCTGGCCTACCCGGCGGAGGCGTTCGACGCCTCGGGGCTGCGGCTGCTCCGGCTCGGCCAGCGGGTGCGGATCGACCGCGACGCCGCCGGCA
Source organism: Asanoa ferruginea (assembly GCF_003387075.1). Lineage (NCBI taxonomy): Bacteria > Bacillati > Actinomycetota > Actinomycetes > Micromonosporales > Micromonosporaceae > Asanoa > Asanoa ferruginea. The sequence continues at coordinate 3,990,368 of NZ_QUMQ01000001.1, read as the reverse complement.
CGGTGACCCGTCTCACCATCCCCACCTTCACCTGAGCCGCCGCCAGTCGACCCAAGTGCATTTCACGTTCAGCTCGGGCGGGTAATGATGATGGGGTGACCGAGACACCCGGCCGACACCTGCCCCGCCCGCGCGGAACCGATGGGCGGTTCCTCCCGTCGACGCCCGACGATCATGGCGAGCTGCTGTCCGCGGTGTCCGAAATGCCCTTGCCGGTCGGCGGATCGGCCGAGACGGTCGCTGGGCCGACCGAGACCCGCAGCCCGCAGGCACCGCGTGGCCGGCGCAACCCGCCGCCCGGGCACGGTCCCGCGCCGGAAAACCCCGCGCCGCCGACCGCCAACGACCACGCCGACACGCCGCCGCCCGACGACGTGCCGCCGCTGGGCTCGGATCCGCTGCCGGAGGACCGCTTCCTCAACCGCGAGCTGTCCTGGCTCGACTTCAACGCCCGGGTGCTCGCGCTGGCCGAAGACCCGTCGACGCCGCTGCTCGAGCGGGCCAAGTTCCTCGCGATCTTCGCCAGCAACCTCGACGAGTTCTACATGGTGCGGGTCGCCGGCCTCAAGCGCCGGTTGCAGGCCGGGCTGCCGGTCCGCGGCGGCGACCAGATGCCGCTGCGCACCCAGCTCGAGCTGGTCGCCGAGCGCACCGCCGACCTGGTCGCCCGGCAGGCCGCCTGCTTCGTCGACGAGGTGCTGCCCAAGCTGAGCGCCGAGGGCATCGAGCTGCTCGAGTGGGAAGACCTGGCCGCCGACGAGCGCGAGCAGATGCGCACCTACTTCCGCGACCACGTCTTCCCAGTGCTGACCCCGCTCGCGGTCGACCCGGCGCACCCGTTCCCCTACATCTCCAACCGCTCGCTGAGCCTGGCCGTCTCCGTCCGTGACCCCGACGGCGGCCAGGTGCTGTTCGCCCGGGTCAAGGTGCCCAACAACGTGCCGCGGTTCGTCCGGATCGGCCGCACCAACCGGTTCCTGCCGGTCGAGGAGCTCATCTCGACCCACCTCAGCCAGCTCTTCTCCGGCATGCAGGTGGTCGAGTGCCACCTGTTCCGGGTGACCCGCAACGCCGACGTCGAGGTCGACGAAGACCGCGACGAAGACCTGCTGCAAGCCCTCGAGCGGGAGCTGGCCCGGCGCCGGTTCGGCCCGCCGGTGCGGCTCGAGGTCGCCGCGTCCATCTCGGACCACGTGCTCGACCTGCTGGTCCGCGAGCTCGACATGGAGGCCAGCGACGTGCTGCGGGTGCGCGGCCTGCTCGACCTGGCCTCGCTGTGGCAGGTCTACGGCGACGTCGACCGCCCCGACCTCAAGGACAAGCCGTTCGTGCCGGCCACCCACCCGCGGCTGGTCGAGGGTGAGGTGCCGCGCAGCGTGTTCTCGGTGCTGCGCGACGGCGACGTGCTGGTGCACCACCCCTACCACTCGTTCTCGACCAGCGTGCAGCGCTTCATCGAGCAGGCCGCGGCCGATCCCAACGTGCTGGCCATCAAGCAGACGCTCTACCGCACCAGCGGCGACTCGCCGATCGTCGACGCGCTGATCGACGCCGCGAGCGCCGGCAAGCAGGTCGTGGTGCTGGTCGAGGTCAAGGCCCGGTTCGACGAGGTCGCCAACATCGGCTGGGCCCGGATGCTCGAACGCGCCGGCTGCCACGTGGTCTACGGGCTGGTCGGGCTCAAGACGCACTGCAAGACCGCGTTGGTGGTGCGCCAGGAGGGCAACCAGATCCGCCGCTACTGCCACATCGGCACCGGCAACTACCACCCGAAGACCGCCCGGTTGTACGAGGACTTCGGCATGCTGACCGCCGATCCGGAGGTCGGCGCCGACCTGACCGACCTGTTCAACGTGTTGACCGGCTACAGCCGGCAGACCGCCTACCGCCGGCTGCTGGTGGCACCGCACGGCATCCGCAGCGGGCTGATCGAGCGGATCGACCGCGAGATCGACAAGGTCCGGCTGGGTGGCCAGGGCCTGGTCCAGATGAAGGCCAACGGCCTGGTCGACGAGGAGATCATCGACGCGCTCTACCGGGCCTCGCAGGCCGGCGTCAACATCGACCTGATCATCCGCGGCATGTGCACGCTGCGGCCGGGCGTGCCCGGGCTCTCCGACAACATCCGGGTGCACTCGATCCTGGGCCGGTTCCTGGAGCACTCGCGGGTCTTCCGGTTCGGCGTCGACGGCAACGACCCCAACACCGAGTTCTGGATCGGGTCGGCCGACATGATGCACCGCAACCTCGACCGCCGGGTCGAGGCGCTGGTGCTGGTCACCGACCCGGTCGCCCGGGCCGAGCTCGACTGCGTGCTGACCGACTCGATGAGCGACGACATAGACACGTTCGTGCTACAGGGCGACGGCAGCTGGGTCCGCCGGGCATCCACTTTGGACCGGCCACTGGAGCACGTGCAGAATCGGCTGCTCCGCCGCTTCGTCGGCAGCGCCGGCTGAGCCGGCTCGGCACTAGGGTGGGCGCCATGCTTGAAGAGGAACGCAAGCTCGGGGCCGACGACGCGTTCCGGCTGCCCGACCTGACCGACCGGCTCCCGGCCGGCGGCACCGTGGTCGAGGCACCGCCGGTGACCCTCACGGCGACCTACTACGACACCCCTGACCTGCGGCTGGCCCGGTCGGGGGTGTCGCTGCGGCACCGCAAGGGCGACGCCCTGCCGTGGACGGTGAAGCTGCCCGCGGCCGTTCCCGGGCTGCGCCACGAGATCTCCCGCAAGGGCCGGCAGGGCACCCCGCCGGCCGACCTGGTCGCGCTGGTCACCGCCTGGTCGCGGGGCGCGGCGCTGGCGCCGGCGGCGCGGATCCGCAGCGTGCGGCACGCCTACGAGTTGCACGACGCCGACGGCACCGTGCTCGCCGAGGTCGCCGACGACGCCGTCACCGTGTTCGACGGCAAGGCGGTGCGGATGGCGTTCCGCGAGATCGAGGTGGAGCGCAAGGCCGGCGACCGCGCGCTGCTCGGTGCGGTGGCCGGCGCGCTGACCGAGGCGGGCGCGGTCGAGGGCGAGTTCACGCCGAAGCACGTGCGGGCCCTGGGTGCGGCGGCCGCCCAGCCGCCCGACCTGACCCCGCCGGGCAACCTGCCCGAGCAACCGTCGGCGGCCGAGGTGGTGACCGCGGCGGTGCGTGCCGGGATCGCCCGGATCTTCGCCCACGACCCGCTGGTCCGGCTCGGCCAGCCGCTCGAAGACGGCGACACCGCCGTGCACCAGATGCGGGTCGGCTGCCGCCGCCTGCGCAGCGACCTGCGCACCTTCGCCGCGCTGCTCGACAAGGACTGGATCGGCCGGCTGCGCGACGAGTTGCGCTGGATCGCCGGTGTGCTGGGCGAGGCGCGCGACGCCGAGGTGCTCCGCGAACGCCTCCAGCACACCGCCAACGCCGACCCGCTCTGCCCGGTCGACAGCGCCGCGGTGGACCGGCTCGACGCGGCGCTCGACGCCCGCCAGCAGCAGGCGCTCGCGACCGTCGACAAGGCGCTGCGCAGCCCGCGCTACCACGCACTGCTCGACCTGCTGGTCGACGCGGCCCGCGACCCGAAGGTCCTGGCGACCGCCAGACAGCCGGCCCATCGGCTGCTCCCGCGGCTGGTGGCCCGGCCCTGGCGCCGGTTGGCCTACGGCGCCAAGGGCGTCGACGGCGCCGCCGACCTCGACCCGCTGGCCGCCGACGACCGCTGGCACGCGGTGCGGATCAACGGCAAGCGGGCGCGCTACGCCGTCGACGCGGTCGCCTCCGTCACCGGCGGCCCGGCGGCCAAGCTGGCCAAGGCCCTCGCCCGGGTGCAGGACCTGCTCGGCGAGCACCAGGACGCCGCTATCGCCGCCGACACCTGGCTGGCGCTGGCGGCCGAGTCGCCCGACGACACCGCGCTCGCGGTGGTCGCCGGCCGGCTCTTCGAGCGGGAACGCAGCGCGATCCGGGCCGTCCGGGCCGCCTTCCCCGAGGCGTGGGCGGTCGCCGCCGAGCCGACAAGGACGCGATGGCTACCCTGATCCGCGCCGCCGGCGGCGTGGTGTGGCGGCCGGCCGGCGACGGCGTGGAGATCTGTCTCGTGCACCGCGAGCGTTACGACGACTGGTCGCTGCCCAAGGGCAAGCTCGAGGCCGGCGAACACCCGCTGGCCGCGGCGGTGCGCGAGGTCTCCGAGGAGACCGGCGTCACCGCCGTGCCACAGGTGCGGCTGCCCGGCGTCAGTTACACGGTGCGCGAGGGCTTCCCGAAGACGGTCGACTACTGGTCGATGCGCTACGTCAGCGACGATCCGCGCCTGGTGGCCGAGTCCGACGAGGTCAACGCGGTCCGCTGGCTTCCGGTCGACGAGGCGTCGGGCCTGCTCAGCTACTCACACGACGTCCAGGTCGTGCGCGACTTCACCGCCCTGCCGGCGGTCACCGCCGTCTGCGGGCTGGCCCGGCACGCCCACGCCGGCAAGCGGGGCAACTGGTCCGGCCCCGACACCGCCCGCCCGCTCGACAAGCCCGGCCGGGCCCGGGCCAAGGAACTCGCCCCGCTGCTCGCGCTCACCCGCCCCGCCCACCTGGTGTCGGCGACGCCGCGGCGCTGCGTGCAGACCCTCGAACCGCTGGCCGCGCTGCTCGACCTGGCGATCGTCGGCGACTCCGCGCTCGACGAGCCCAAGCCCGGCCAGGACCCGGAGGAGAACGCGCTGTCCGCGGCCGGCCGGCTGGCCGAACTGGCCGCCGCCGGCGCCGACTTCGTCGCCTGTAGCCAGGGCAAGGTGATGCCGGCCGCGTTGGCCCGGCTGCTGGGCAGCGAGACGCCCGACGACTATCGCACCGCGAAGGGCGGCGGCTGGCTGGTGGCGTTCTCCGGCGAGCGCGCCGTCGCGGCCGACCGGCTCTGAGCCCTAGCTCGACTACCCCGCCGCGGTGATCGTCGTCTCCTGATCGATCTGAGCGGCCGCGCCGGGGGTCTCACGACACCGTCAGGGTCGCCGCGACCGGCAGGTGGTCGGATGCCTCGGTGCGGGGTGCGACCACCTCGGTCACGCTGATCTCCGGCGACACCAGCAGGTGGTCGATCTGCTCGTTGGGCGCGTCGGCCGGCGACGTCGGCAGCGGCCGGTTGGCGGCGAAGCCGTCGAGCAACCCGGCATCGGTGAAGGCGGCGAACGCCGCGTCGCCCGGCTGGGTGTTGAGGTCGCCACCGACGACCAGCGGTCGCCCGGCGGCGAACCCGCGCGCGAACGTGGCGACCTCGTGCGCCTGGCTCACCGGCCCGCCGTCCGGTGGCGGCTGAAGGTGGGTGGAGACGACGGCGACCTCGGCCCCGTCGGCGTCGAGCACGACACCGAGCGCCTGTGCACCCGTCGGTGCGCCGACCGCGCGCAACCGGACCGTCGCCGTGTAGACCACCGGCAGCCGGGTCAGCACCGCGTCGCCCCAGACCGCGTCGGCCGCCGGGGCGAACCGGTAGGGCATCCCGAGCCGCTCGGCGAGCAGCGCGAGCGTGTCATGGCCGCCGTTGAGCAACCAGGCCCGGTCGACCTCGCTGAGCAACACGACGTCGGGGCGCTGCGCGGCGATCGCCGCCGTCAGCCCGGCCAGGTCGAGCCGCCCGTCGAGGCCGAAGCCCATCCGGATGTTGTAGGCCACCACCCGCACCACGCCGGGCGCCGGCGCGCGCCCACCGGCCGGCACCGACCCCGGCATCAACAACCCCGCCCCGAACGTGGCGACAACGGCCAGCGGAACAGCGGTCCAGGACCAGGAACGACCGACATCCATTCGGGGGTACGGCGGCCGCCCGGCCACAAACGCGACGACGGCCGCGACCGCGGGTGGCACCCACTCGTTGGGGTAGCCGATGTCATATGAGGCGTAGTAGAGCACCGCGGCGACCGCGAACACGGTCATCCCGCCGACCGCCGCGAAGCCGCGCCTGCGTCCGCCGGCCGCCGGATCACCCCGGTCGGTGCGGAACCCGGTCGCGCACAACACCAACCCGAGGCCCAGTGCGGTAGCCGGGATGGCCAGGATCAGGCCGGAACCCCACGACAGCGTGAACGCGACCGTGCCGGCGACCATCGTCACCAGACCCGCGACGGCCACCGCCGCGGTCGGCCGGAGCAGCAGGGCGCCGGCCGCCAACAACCCGACCGACACCGCCGTCAGCACCGCCGGCAACGCCGAACCCGGGCCGGGACCGGCGATCCCGGTCTCCTCGCCGCGCGCGTAGGAGACGGCGGTGTTGGCGAGTGCGGGCGAACCCGCGACCATCGTCCACAACAGCAACACCGGCCCGGCGACGAACCACGCCGCGGGGCCGGGCGTGGATTCGGTTGTGTGGTTGGTCACGGCGGGCAGCAGCGCGACGAATGCCAGGCACAGCACCGCTGTCACCGTCCACGCGATCGCATTGCCGCGCCAAGTCAGGTCGAATGTGCCCACCGCGGCGTGCGTTGCGGTGCCCAGCGCGAGGCCGAGAACCAGGCCGGGCACGGGTTCCACGCCGGTGACGGCGGTCGCGGCGAGCCAGATCAGCCCGGCGAGCAGACCGGCGCTGGCGAGGTAGAGCTGTGCCTGCCCGCCATCGGTGGCGAGCAGGCCGAGCCGGCAAGCGGCAAGCGCGATCCCAGCGACCAACGCCACACCGCGCGGCCCGAGCGGCCGCAGCAACGGCACGACGGCGAACGCGCCGACGAACCAGAGCAGCGCGAAACCGCCCATCAGCTCGGCCGGTGTCGACGCGGCCTGCCCGAAGATGGTGATGATCGAAGGCAACCAGACGCGGAGCACGTCGGTCAGCAGGGCGACACCGAGCGCGATCCCGGCGGCGGTCAGATAGGTGCGGCGCACCTGAGAGATTCTCGCGAGCCTGGGGCGGCCCGTCTACGTTCAGTTGGCTCGACAGCGCTGACCGTGAGGTCCACCGGCTTCCCGGCGGTCCACAGCGGACCTTGACGGCCGAAGGCGCCCACCGGAGAACCGGTGGGCGCCTTCGGCGTCTCGTCAGGTCAGCGTGCCTTCTTGGCGGGCGCCTTCCGGGCGGGAGCCTTCTTGGCCGCGGCGGTGGTGCGTGCCGTGGTGGTCTTCTTGGCAGCCGCGCTGCTGGTCTTCTTGGCAACGGCCGCCTTGCGGGCGGTGGTGGTCTTCGCCGCGGTCGACTTGGCAGCCGTCTTGGCGGGAGCGGCCTTCTTCGTCGCGGTGGCGGTCTTCTTGGCGGCCGCCGCCTTCGTGGCGGTGGTGGCCTTGGCCGCGGTGGCCTTGGCGGTGGTCGCCTTGGCGGTGGTCTTCTTAGCGGCGGCGACCTTCGGCACGCGACCGCTGGCGACCATCTCCCGGAAGCCCGCGCCAGCGCGGAACGCCGGGACGGACGTCTTCTTGACCTTCACCGCTTCGCCGGTGCGCGGGTTGCGGGCTGTTCGGGCGCCGCGCACGCGCTTTTCGAAGACACCGAAGCCGGTGATGGCTACGCGGTCGCCCTTGGTGACCGCTTGCTGGACCTCAGTGAGGACCGCGTCGAGCGCCGCCGTCGCCGTCTTCCGGTCCCCCAGGCGAGCGGCGAGCGCCTCGATGAGCTCGGCTTTGTTCACAACTTCCCTCCGATGTTTGCATGGCCTCAACGCGTGCCATTCTGCGCGCACCGTATGCCCATTGTCATCGGTACACAAACATATCGCGGAAATAAGTCGTTGTGTCGTAACGGATTCGCCCCCTCCGGTGGAACCCGGAGGGGGCGAATTGGCCGCTGGCATCGGCCGTGTGGCCGGGAAAAGGGCTAGCTGATGGCGGGCAGGAAAGCCGCCCGGTGCTGCTCATACTCCGTGATTTCCGCCTCATGCCGCAAGGTCAGGCCGATGTCGTCAAGCCCTTCGAGCAGCCGCCAACGGCTGAAGTCGTCGAGCGGGAACGCCCAGACGTGGTCACCCGCACGGAGTTGCCGTGCTTCCAGGTCGACTGTCACCCGAGTGGTGGGGTCACCCTCGACCAACGCCCACAGCTCTTCCACAGCCGGCAGTTCGAGCTCGACCGGCAGCAGGCCCTCCTTGAGAGCGTTGCCACGGAAGATGTCGCCGAACCGCGGCGAGACGACGGCGCGGAAACCGTAGTCGCGCAAGGCCCACACGGCGTGCTCGCGCGATGACCCGGTGCCGAACTCGGGACCGGCCACGAGCACCGACGCCCCGCTGAAGCTCGGGTCGTTGAGCACGAACGACGGGTCTTCGCGCCAGGCGCTGAACAGGCCGTCCTGGAAGCCGGTGCGGGTCACCCTCTTGAGGTACACCGCGGGGATGATCTGGTCGGTATCCACGTTGGACCGCCGCAGCGGGACGGCGGTGCCGGTGTGCACGGTGAACTTGTCCATCGTTCCTTCTCTCCCTGGTGTCGCCGACGTCACAGGTCTGCCGGCGACGCCAGCCGGCCGCGCACGGCGGTGGCGGCGGCGACGGGCGGCGAGACGAGGTGGGTGCGCCCGCCCCGGCCCTGGCGGCCTTCGAAGTTGCGGTTGGAGGTGGAGGCGCAGCGCTGGCCCGGCGAGAGCGTGTCGGGGTTCATGCCCAGACACATGGAGCAGCCGGCGAACCGCCACTCGGCGCCCGCGTCGGCGAAGACCTTGTCGAGACCCTCCATCTCGGCCGCCTCGCGGACGGCCGCGGAACCGGGCACGACCAGCATCCGCACGCCCTCGGCGACCCGGTGGCCGCGGATCACGTCGGCCGCCGCGCGCAGGTCTTCCAGCCGGCCGTTGGTGCACGAGCCGACGAAGACCACGTCGACCGCGATGTCGCGCAGCGGGGTGCCGGGCGTCAGCGCCATGTATTCCAGTGCCCGCGTCGCCGCGGTGCGCTCACCCTCGAGGGCGAAGTCATCCGGCGACGGCACCGTGCCGTCGAGCGCGACGCCCTGGCCCGGGTTGGTGCCCCAGGTGACGAACGGGCTGATCCGCGTCGCGTCGAGGGTCACCTCGGTGTCGAAGACCGCGCCGTCGTCGGTCGGCAGGCTGCGCCAGTAGTCCAGCGCGGCGTCCCAGGCGTCGCCCTGCGGCGCGTTGGGCCGGCCCTTCAAGTAGGCATAGGTCGTCTCGTCCGGCGCGATCATGCCGGCCTTGGCGCCCCATTCGATCGACATGTTGGCGATCGTCATCCGCCCCTCCATGGAGAGGTTGCGGATCGCCTCACCGCGGTATTCGACGATGTGGCCGCGGCCACCGCCGGTGCCCACCTGCGCTATGAGCGCCAGAACCAGGTCTTTGGCGGTGACGCCGGGAGCGAGCTCACCGACGACGTTGACGGCCATGGTCTTCGGCCGCGATTGCGGCAGCGTCTGGGTGGCCAGCACGTGCTCGACCTCGCTGGTGCCGATGCCGAAGGCCAGCGCGCCGAAAGCGCCGTGGGTGGCCGTGTGTGAGTCGCCGCACACGATCGTCAGGCCGGGCTGGGTGACACCGAGCTGCGGGCCGATGACGTGCACGATGCCCTGGTTGTCGTCGCCCAGTGGGAGCAGGCGGATGCCGAACTCGGCGCAGTTGCGGCGCAGGGTCTCGATCTGGGTGCGCGACGTCGGGTCGGCGATCGTCAGCGGATCACCGCGCCGGAGGTTGAACGCCGGGTTGCTGTAACCGGTTGGCGTGTTGTGATCCTCGGTCGCGAGCGTCAGATCGGTGCGCCGCACGGGCCGGCCGGCGACACGCAGCCCGTCGAACGCCTGCGGGCTGGTCACCTCGTGCAGCAGGTGCAGGTCGATGAAGAGCAGATCTGGCTCACCCTCGGCGGATCGCACCACGTGCGCGTCCCAGACCTTCTCGGCCAGGGTCCTCGGTGACGTTGGCTTCGGAGTGACTCCCACCATCTGGACATCCTAAATTCTGGGAGGTATGTTTCGGCTTGTGGGACACAGTATGAGCGGTGTCGGCGTCCTCGACAAGGCGGTGGTGATCCTCGCGGCCTGTGTCGACGGCGCCAGCCTGGCCGAATTGGTGGAGCGGACCCGGTTGCCGAGGGCCACCGCACACCGCCTGGCACAGGCGTTAGAGATCCATCGCATGCTGGTGCGCGACACACAGGGGCGCTGGCGCCCCGGCCCACGCCTGGGCGAGCTGGCCAATGCGGCGCCCGATGTGCTGCTCACCGCCGCCGAGCCGCTGCTGTCCGCATTGCGGGACGCGACCGGCGAGAGCGCCCAGCTCTATCTGCGCCGTGCCGACGAACGGATCTGTGTCGCCGCCGCGGAACGCGCCAGTGGCCTGCGCGACACGGTGCCGGTCGGCTCGGTGTTGCCGATGACGGCCGGCTCGGCCGCCCAGATCCTGCTCGCCTGGGAGCCGCCGGAGGCGGTCATGCCCCTGCTGCCACGCTGCAAGTTTACCGGCCGCACGCTGGCCGAGGTCCGGCGTCGTGGCTGGGCCCAGAGCGTCGCCGAGCGTGAGCCTGGTGTGGCCAGCGTGTCGGCACCGATCCGCGACCGCACCGGCCGGGTGATCGCCTCGATCAGCGTCTCGGGCCCCATCGAGCGCCTGGGCCGCCGCCCCGGCGACCGCCACGCCATGGCCGTAGTCCGTGCGGGGCAACGGCTTTCGGGTCTCTGACCCCACACAGTGGACGGTCGAACCAGGGCAAAAAGCAAACCCCCCGAGTGATCTCGAGGGGTTTAGCCCGATGTAGCCCCGATGGGATTCGAACCCACGCTACCGCCTTGAGAGGGCGGCGTCCTAGGCCGCTAGACGACGGGGCCAGGACTTCCACGATGTCGCGATGACAACGGAGCGGAACTCTACCAGATCCAACTCCGACGCCGCCTCGGCATCGTTGCTGGGGTACCAGGACTCGAACCTAGACTAACTGAACCAGAATCAGTTGGGCTGCCAATTACCCCATACCCCAATGGCGCTTGAAGCGCCGAGTGAGAACTTTACCGGAGGGGTGGTCGGCTACCAAATCCGCCACCCCCCGGTTGGACATCACTCGATGGCTGTGACCGGGTTGACCAGGTCACCGATGCCCTCGATCCGCACCGAGACGGTCTCGCCGGCCAGAATCGGGCTGACCCCGGCGGGCGTGCCGGTCAGGATCACGTCGCCCGGGCCGAGCGTCATCACGTGCGAGACGTAGGACACGATCGTCGGGATGTCGAAGACCATGTCGCGGGTGTTGCCGAGCTGCCGCACCTCGAGCTCCTCCGGCGGGCGGCCGACCTCGCAGCGCACCTCGAGGTTGCTGACATCGAGGTCGGTGACGATCCACGGGCCGATCGGGCAGAAGGTGTCGAAGCCCTTGGCCCGGGTCCACTGCCCGTCGCTGCGCTGGAGATCCCGAGCGGTCACGTCGTTGGCGGCGGTGTAGCCGAAGATGGCCCGCTCGGCGCCGGCCCGGTCGACCCGACGGGCGCCCTGTAGGCCGATCACGACGGCCAACTCGGCCTCGTGCTCCACCTGCTTGGACTGGATCGGCAGCTCGATCGCGTCGCCCGGCCCGATCACCGACGACGGCGGCTTGAGGAACAGCAGCGGCTCCTTGGGCACCTCATTGCCCAGCTCGGACGCGTGCTCGACGTAGTTGCGGCCGACCGCGATGATTTTGCGGGGCAGCATCGGCGGCAGCAGCCGCACGTCGGCCAGCGCCCAGCGCCGGTTGGTGAACTTGATCTCGCCGAAGGGCAGGCCCTCGATTTCGGCGACGGTCAACGCGTCAGCCCCGGCGCCGGTCTCACCCTCGACGACGCCGAACGACTGCCCGTTGGAATGGGCGAACAAAGCGATACGCACGCCCCAAATCTAGCCGTCGCACAGCCTGTCCCCCGATCGGGCGGTCACGTTGACATGCTGAGTTGGAGGACGGAGGTCTGCGGTGACCGTCGACGAGGCGCCCAACGTGGCCCGCATGTGGGATTACCACCAGGGCGGCGACCGTGCCAGCCCGGCCGATCGGCGGCTGGCCGACGCGGTCACGACCGCGTGCCCCGAGCTTCCCGAGGCCGCCCGGGCCAACCGGGCCTTTCTCGGCCGGGTGCTGCAACACCTGGTGGCCCGCGGCATCCGGCAGTTCCTCGACCTGGGCGCCGGCCTGCCGACCGCCCGCAACACCCACCAGATGGTCTGCGGCAGCCGGGTGGTCTACGTCGACACCGACCCGATGGCCGTGCTGCACAACCGGATCGGCGTCATCGGCAACCCAGACGTGACCGTCGTGCAGGCCGACCTGCGCGACCCGGAGTTGGTGTTGCGCCACCGGGATGTGCGGCACTACATCGACTTCGCCCGGCCGGTCGCAGTGCTGGCGCTGGCGGTCTACCACTTCGTGCCCGACGCCGAAGAGCCGGCCAGTGGCACGGCATCGATCTACGACCACGTCGCCCCGGGCAGTTATCTGGCGATCAGCCACGGCAGCGCCGACGACTCACCCGACCGGGTGGGCCGGGTCGCCGACCTCTACGCCGCCGCCGGCATTCCGCTGCGCCCGCGCAGCCGGTCCGAGATCGCCGCGCTGTTCGACCGCTTCGCGCTGGTCGGCCCCGGGCTGGTGGCGGCGCGCCGATGGGAGCCATCGGCACCGCCGCCGGCGACGCCACGACCGGCCGGTTGGTACGCCGGATTGGGGCGGAAAACCGGGCCATAGACCTTGCTCGGTTTCCGCACCCACGGGCATCCGGCCGGGCCAGGATCTGGGCATGACAGACAAAACCATGCGCTACTCCGACCAGGAGCGCGACACCCTGCGCAACGCGGCGATGGGCGCGATGATGCTCGTCTCGAAGTCCGATCCGGGGATCATGGGCACGATCAAGGAGATGTTCGCGGGCTCGAAGGCCCTCAAGAGCGCGTCTCCCGACATGCAGGAGATCTTCAAGGGCAGTGGGGGCATGCCGAAGATGCCCAAGGGCAGCTCGGCCGACATGGAAAGCGGCGTCATGTCGATGCTCCAGCAGTCGCAGCAGATCCTGTCGAAGAACCCGCAGGACCTGCAGAACTTCCGCAACACCATCATGAGCGCCTGCGACCAGGTCGCGAAGGCTCAGGGTGGGGTCAGTGACAACGAGATGTCCATGATCAACAAGATCCGTTCCTCGCTGGGCGCCTGAGGCCCCGCCAGCGGTGGCGCCCGCACCTTCACGGAGGGCGTGGCGCCACCGCTGGCTACCCTCGTGGGGTGACGGTTCTCGCGCTCGATGCCTGGCGGGCCCGCCGGCTCGCGCACGAGCGGCGGGTCGACGGCTGGGTCGAGCCGCACCTGCGGCGGCGCCGGGCCGGCGAGCGCCACCCGGTCGAAGACTTCCTGTTCACCTACTACTCCCACCGGCCCGCCCAGCTACGCCGCTGGCACCCGGGCGCCGGGGTGGTCCTGGCCGGGGCCTCGGTGCAGGAGCTGGGGCGCGACTACCGCGCCGAGCCCGCCGGCGTCACCGTCGACGCCGAGGTCGTCCGCGGCCACCGGGCCACCTCGATCGACTGGATCCGCACCCTGCTGACCCGCACCGCCGGCCGCCCGGCCCAGCTCGGCTGCTTCGGCATGCACGAGTGGGCGATGGTCTACCGGCAGACCCAGGACGAGGTACGGCACGACGCCTGGCCGCTGCGGCTCTCCCCGGCCCAGACCGCGGCCGTGGTCGAGGAGCGCGGGGTGCGCTGCAGCCACTTCGACGCCTACCGGTTCTTCACCGCGCCGGCCCGCCCGCTCAACGTGCTCACCCCGACCCGGGAGCGGCAGCACGAGCTCGAGCAGCCCGGCTGCCTGCACGCCAACATGGATCTCTACAAGTGGGCCTACAAGCTCTCTCCGCTGGTGCCCAGCGAGCTCGTGGCCGACTGCTTCGCGCTGGCCCGCGACATCCGCACGCTCGACATGCGGGCCAGCCCCTACGACCTCGAGGCGCTCGGCTATCCACCGGTGCGGATCGAAACCGCGCCCGGGCGGGCCGAATACGCGGCGGCCCAGCGCGACTTCGCCGACCGGGCCGCACCTTTGCGCGAGCGCCTGCTGGCGTCGATCTAGGCCCGCTTCTTCTGGTAGTGGCGGCGGGCCCGGGCCCGGTTGCCACACATCCGGCTGTCGCACCACTGTCTACTGTGGTTGCGGCTCTCGTCGACGAACACCCAGCCGCAGGATTCGCCCGGGCACTGCTTGAGCGGTGGCACGTCGGGTGAGCCGAGCACCGCGACCGCGTCGGCGGCCGCCTCCCAGGCCGGCACGTCGAGCCCGGTCCAGCCGGGGCGGTAGCCGCGCCCGCTGCCCACGCCGACCCGCAGTTGCCGCATCCCGGCCCGGAAGGCGCGGTCGAGCACGGCCAGGTCGGCGCCGTCGGGCTCGCCGCCGGCCGCGACCGCGGAGAACAGCCGGAACAGCGCCTCGCGGAGGGCCAGCGTGCGGTCGAGGGCGCCCCGGGCCGCGGTCGGGTCGCCGGCGGCCTCGGCCTCCAGGGCGGCCAGCGCGGCGTCGTCGATGCCACCGGCGTCGCAGAGATAGCCGGCCAGCGACGGGTAGTCGGTGATCCGCTCGATCGGCTCGGCGGAGCGTCGCCACAGCACGCTGTTGACCAGGGCCAGCGACAGCCGGCCGCCGAGGGCATGCGCGACGGGACGGGCCGGCCGGAGTTCGACGCTCAACACTCTAATGAGTCTAAGGCCCTTGACGCGTTAAACGCGCGAGCCCTACCGTCTCTAACATGTATTCGACATCACGCTCGTTAGGAGGACCATGCGCCCGCTTCGCACCCTGTCCGCCACCGGGCTCATCGCGGCGGCTCTACTGACGGGATCGGCGGCGCTGGCAGCGCCGTTGGGTAGCCCTGCCGTGCCGGCCTCATCGGCCGGCACCGACCCGTTCGCCTACAAACGCGGGCCGGTCACCATCACCCAGCACAGCGTGGAAAATCGCGACGGCGTGCTGGTCCGCGACATCACCTATGCCGGCCGCGACGGCGACCCGGTGCGCGCCTACCTGGTCGAGCCGGCCCGCAAGGGCCACTACCCCGCGGTCCTCTACCTGCACTGGTTCGAGCCGCCCAACCCGACCAGCAGCCGCCTGGAGTTCCTCGACGAGGCGGTGGCCCGGGCCCGGCAGGGTGCCGTGGCACTGCTGCCCGACCTCACCTTCCCGTGGTCGATCGACGTGGTCGGCGATCAGCGCGACGTCGCCAACGTGGTGGCCCAGACGGTCCGGCTGCGCCGCGGGCTCGACCTGCTCACCGCCCGCGCCGGCGTTTCCCGGGCCGCGGTGGTCGGCCACGACTACGGCGGCATGTATGGCCTGCTGCTCGCCTCCGTTGACCAGAACCGGGTCAGCGCCGCGGTGGCGATGAACGTCGACGCCACCTTCAGCAACTGGTTCGCGACGTTCTTCCTCGGCCTCTCCGGCGACGCCACGATCGCCTACGAGAAGCTCTTCGAGCGGGTCGACCCGATCCACTTCGTCGCCGACCGGCGCGGGGTGCCGCTGCTCTTCCAGTTCGCGGAGCCCGACTTCTTCGTGCCCGACTCGACCCGCCGCGCGCTCGTCTCGCTCGCGTCGGAGCCCAAGGACTACCACCTCTACCCCGACGCCGGCCACGAACTCAACGCGGCCGCCCGCGCCGACCGCGAGGCCTGGCTCACCGCGCACCTGCGGTAGGTCCTAGCCGCCGCCGGCGATGATCCGGTCGGCCGCCTGGGAGGCCTGCTCGATCGGGATCGCGAAGCCGATCCCGATCGAGCCGCCGCCCTCCAGCGACGCGATCGCCGTGTTGACGCCGACCACCTCGCCGCGGGCGTTGACCAGCGGCCCACCGGAGTTGCCCGGGTTGATCGACGCGTCCGTCTGGATCGCGGTCTGGCGCCGGCCCTTCGGCAGTTGCACCTCACGGTCGAGCGCGCTGACGATGCCGGCGGTCACCGTGCCGGAGAGCCCGAGCGGGGTGCCGACGGCGAGCACCGGCTCGCCGACCCGGGTGGTGCCGGCCTTGGCGAGCGGCAGCGGACGCAGGCCGGTCGTCGACGGCACCTTGAGCACGGCGATGTCGCGGTCGGGGTCGCGACCGACCAATGTGGCCGGTATCCGCTGCCCCTTGGGCGTCTCCAGATACACCGCGCGCGGTTCGCCGCTGCCCAGCGTGTGGTCGTTGGTGATGACGTTCTGGTTGGTGTCGATCGCGAAACCGGAGCCGGTCGACGCGCTGCCGTCGGCGTTGCGCACCTCGACCGAGACCACGCCCTGAAGCGTGTTGCCGGCGGCCGCGATCAGATCGGCCGAGCTGCCCCCGCCGGCCGCAGCGCTCGCCGACGGGGACGGCTGCACGCCCGCCCGGGTCTGCTGCCGGGCCACGTAGCCACCGGCCAGACCACCGGAAATGGCGGCGACCACGACCACCGCGGCGGCGGCCAGCGCGGCCCGGCGCCAGCCGGCGGTGGAGAACGTGCGGCGCTTGCGGCCCGTCGGTGGCCGCCCGTCGGCGCCGATCAGGTCGAGGTCCGGGGAGACGTACTCGGGACCGCGCGGCTCGCCGAGACCCGGTGGCATCGTCGGTGTGGTCGTCATCGCCTCGTCCCCCTTCTCACGGGATCCTGGAGAACCAGAACATCGACGCGAGTGCGGCGGCCACCGCGATGAGCAGAGCCAGGCCGATGAAGCGCGCCGAGACATCCGCGCGTTCCTTGACGTAGCCGACGGAGCTGCCGATGTCGGCGTACACCGCTTGGAGTTCCTCTTTGGAGTCGGCCTCGTGGTAGCCGCCGTTGGTCTTCTCGGCGACCCCGCGCAGCGTCTCGCCGTCGACCGGCACCGACATCGCGACCCCGCCGCGCCGGGCGATCTCCCCGGCCGTGGTGCCGAACGAGATCGTGTCGACCGGAACGTTCATCGTGTTGGCCTCGCCGGCCGCCTCGTCGGGATCCCGGCCGGACGTGTTTGCGCCGTCGGAGAGCAGCACGATGCGGGCCGGCGGCGGGTCCTTGTCGGCCCGCGGGTCGACGCTGCGGATCGCGGCCAGCGAGGTGGTGATCGCCTCGCCGATCGCCGTGCCGCCCAGCCCCGCGGTCGTCTCCGAGAGCCGGTCGACGCCGGCCTTGAGCACGTCGCGGTCGGTGCCGGGCGGCACCACGACCGTGGCGTTGCCGGCGAACGCGACCAGGCCGACGTTGAAGTGGTCGGGCAACTGGTCGGCGAAGTCCCGGGCGGCCTCCTTCGCCGCCCGCAGGCGGTCCGGGCGCACGTCGGTGGCGAGCATTGAGGCCGAGACGTCGACCGCGATGATCACGGTCGCCCGTTCCTTCGGCACCCGCACCTCGTCGGTCGGCCGGGCGAAGCCGACCACCAGCAGGGCGAGCATCGCCAGGAACAGCGCGGCCGGCACGTGCCGGCGCCAGGCCGGCCGGTTCGGCGCGACCTTGTCGAGCAGGCGCAGGTTGGTGAACCGCACCGCGTAGCGGCTGCGTCGCCGCTGCATCAGCACGTAGGCGATCGCCACCAGCGCGACGCCGATCAGCAGCCAGAGCCGGCCCGGGTTGAGGAAGGCGACGTTCGGCGTCCCGTTCACCCCGCTCCTCCCATGGGTCGCCGCCGGGCCGGTGCCGCGGAGGCTCGCCGGCGCTGGTGCAGCACGTAGCGCACGATGTCGGCGACCCAGTCCCGATCCGTCCGCAGTGGAAGGTGGCTGGCGCCCGACCGGCGCAGGGCGTCGCCCACCGCTTCACGTTGTTGGCGGGCCGCGTCCGCGTACCGTTCCCGCAGCTTCCGGTTTCCGGTCGAGACCTCGCGCCGCCGGCCGGTCTCCGGGTCGACGAAGGTGATCAGGCCGACGTCCGGCAGTTCCAGCTCGCGCGGGTCGGTCACCTCGACAGCGAGCACCTGGTGCCGGGCCGCCAGCCGCTTGAGCGGCCGCTCCCAGCTCGGTTCCCGATCTTCGCCGGTGTCGTCGAGGAAGTCGGAGACGATCACGGCCAGTCCCCTATGGACGGCCGACCGCTGCAATCCCTCGATGGCGGTGGCGAGGTCGGCGCCCTCCTCGCTCTCCCCGTCGCGATCGGCGCCGAGCAGCTCGTGCAGCAGCGCCTGGAGGTGCACCCGGCCGGTGCGCGGTGGCACCCTGCGGATGCCGTCCTGGCGCAACACATGCGCGCCGAGCCGGTTGCCGGCGCCCGCGGTGAGGAAACCGACGGCGGCGACCGCGGCCACCGCCAGCTCGCGCTTCTCCACCTCGGCGGTGCCGAAGTCCATGCTCGCCGACCCGTCGACCAGCACCCAGGTGGTCAGCTCCCGGTCGGCGTCGACCTCGCGGACGTGCGGCACGTTGGTGCGGGCGGTGACCGCCCAGTCCATCCAGCGCACCTCGTCCTCGCCCGGCCGGTATTCGCGGGAGCCGGAGAACTCGGACCCGGGGCCGGGCAGCAGGCCGAGATACTGGCCCTGGAGCATGCCGTCGAGGCGCCGGGTGACCATCAGCTCCAGCCGGCGCAGGCGTTCCTCCGGCGCCAACTGCCGGACGGTCACCTCGGGCGCCCGCCGGCTCATGCCGCCGCCAGTCCCCGAAGCTCTTCGTCCGGCTCCGCCGCCAGGTGGGGCGGTGGGACCACGTCGACGAGCTTCTCGACGACGGACTCGGCGGACACCCCGTCGGCGACCGCGTCGAAGGAGAGCACCAGCCGGTGTGCGATCACCTCGGTGGCCAGTTCCCGGACGTCGTCGGGCACCACGTAGTCGCGGCCGCGCAGCACGGCCAGCCCGCGCGCGGCGGCGACCAGGCCGAGGGTGGCCCGCGGGCTGGCGCCGTAGGCGAGCTGCTTGGCCACCTCCACCAGTCCGAACCGGCCCGGCTCGCGGGTGGCCAGCACCAGGCGGACGACGTACTCGGCGATCGCGTGATGCACGAAGACCTTGCGGTTGAGCTCCTGCAACTCGCGCAATCGGGCCGGGTCCAGCACCTGCCTGGGCTTGGGCCGGTCGCCGCTCATCCGGTAGAGGATGCCCAGCTCCTCCTCGTCGGTCGGGTAGCCGACCACGACCCGCATCAGGAATCGGTCCCGCTGGGCCTCGGGGAGGTGGTAAACGCCCTCGGACTCGATCGGGTTCTGGGTGGCGAGCACGAGGAACGGCTCGGGCACCGGCCAGGACTTGCCGCCGATCGAGACCTGGCGCTCGGCCATCGCCTCCAGCAACGCCGACTGCACCTTGGCCGGCGCCCGGTTGATCTCGTCGGCGAGCACCAGGTTGGCCATCACCGGCCCGAGCTCGACATCGAACGACTCGGTCGACGAGCGGTAGATCCGGGTCCCGACGATGTCGGACGGCACGAGGTCGGGGGTGAACTGGATCCGGGCGAAGCTGCCGCCGACGGTCTCGGCGAGGGTCTGTGCGGCGAGCGTCTTGGCCACGCCGGGCACGCCCTCCAGCAGGCAGTGTCCGTTGGCGAGCAGGGCGACGACCAGCCGTTCGACCAGCTTGTCCTGCCCGACGATCACCCGTTTGACCTCGAAGAGCACTTCCTCGAGGGCCGCACCGGTGCGCCTCGCGGCGGCCGGATCCGAGCCCGCCGCGTAAGCCTCGTCGGGCGTTTCCTCCGCGAAGTCGAACTCGGACGGTGGCGGCAAACTGGGCGTCATGATGTCGAGCGTCCCGGTTGGTCACGGGATTGGGGGCTATTTAGCCCAATTTGTGGCGACTATTCTTATGATCATCTAGGTTCGCGCAGGTCAGCGACGAACAGCGGTAGATCACGAAGCCGGTCGGCGGCCGTCCGGTCGAGCTCGTCGAGCGGAAACGGCCCCGGATCGTCCTGGCCGAGGGTCGCCCGCATCCGCCAGACGAGGCGGCTGAGCATCAGGCCCGCGCGCCGGGCGTATCGGTCCGCCGGGGGCGGCAGCCGCCCGCCGTGGGCCACGTAGGCGGCCAGGGCCCGATCCGTGCCTGGACCATGACCACCACCGAAGGCGTACGCGGCATGCGCGGCGACCAGGCCGGCGCTGTCGGGGCCAGCACCGTCCCAGTCGACGATCACCGGCCCGGCGGGGGTGACCAGCACGTTCCACGGCTCCAGGTCACGGTGGGTGAGCACGTAGTCGGGCGTGCCGGCGAACGCCCCGGCCACCCAGGCGGTCGCCGCCGCCACGTCGGCCAACCGCTCCCCCAGCACTCCCGCCCACGGCCGCTCCTGGGTTGTTGCCTCCGCGTGCCACCGGGCCCAGTCCGCGGGCTCGAAGATGCCGTAGACGACCGGCTCGGCCGTCGCCAGCGGGCGCAGCGTGTGGAGCCGGGCGAGCGTGGCGCCGAGCCAGTCGGCCAGGTCGTCGCCGGCCCGGACCGGTCGGCCCTCGATCCACTCGGAGACCCGGACGAGGATGCCGCCGGGCAGCTCGGCGGCGCACCCGAACGCGGGATGCGACGGCCGGACCGGACGGGGCGCGGGGATGCCGGCGGCGATCGCGTCCTGTTCGAACGCCATCCCGGCCGCGAACTCGGTCTCGCGGCCATCCGGCACGTGCTTGACGATGAACCGGCCACCATCGGCGGTGGTCAGCCGCCAGGTCCGGCTGCTGGAGTGCACGTGCGGCGCCAGCGTCGCCCCGCGCTCCGGGAGGCCGAACGCCGCGCAGACGGCGCGGGCGTCGATGGACATCGGGCGACGATACGTCGGGTGGATCTCCGCCGGAAGCCCACCAATCCTTCACACGGCCTGGTTAGCGTTCTTCTCATGCGGACGGCGCGCCAACAGACCAGCGACGTCGCGCCCGACCAGCGGGGGCGGTCGGTCGCGGCGGCGGTGGCCTGTTGGCTCGCCGTCGCGCCGGGGGTGGCCTGGACGGCGATCCGGCTCGGCGGCTGGGAACGCGGCCCGCTGGTGCAACTGATCGCGTATACGCCCTACACGGCTGGCCTGACGGTGGTGCCGTTGATCGGCGCCCTGGCCCTGCGGCGCTGGCGCGCGGCGGCGGTCGCGGCGCTGTCGCTGGCGGCGCTGGCCGGCGTGGTGCTGCCGCGGGCGTTGCCGGCCGGGGCGGCCGACACGGGCGGGCCGCGGCTGCGGGTGCTGACCGCCAACGTCAAGCACGGCGAGGCCGACCCGGCCGCGCTGGTGCGGCTGGTCCGCGAGCACCACATCGACGTGCTCGCGGTGCAGGAGCTCAACACCGTCGTCATCGCGGGGCTCGACGCGGCCGGCATCGGCACGTTGCTGCCGCACCGGATCGTCAACGACCCGACGATCTACGTCAACGGTGGGCTCTACTCCCGGGTGCCGCTCACCGGCGCCGGGATCCACCAGGACAGGTCGGGATTCACCCAGGCGTACGCGACGGTCACGCTGCCCGGCGCCGCCCCGCTGGTGGTCGAGTCGGTGCACTCGTGCGCACCGCTGACCGTCGCCGACGTGCCGTGCTGGTTCGCCGGTTTGCGCGGCCAGTCACCGGCCACACCAGACGGTCCAATCAGGCTGTTGATGGGCGACTTCAACGCCACAGTGGACCACCAGCCGATGCGGGCCTTGCTGGACACGGGATATGACGACGCGGCAATCAAGACCGGGCACGGCCTGAAGGGCACCTGGCGCCCGATCGACCGTAGTTTCAAGCTGCCGCCGATCGCGATCGATCACATCCTGATCGATCCTCGGGTGGCGGTGCGCGAGTTCGCGGTGTGGCCGCTGCCGGGCAGCGACCACAGCGCCGTCTTCGCCGAAGTGTCGTTGCCGCCTAGCTGACGGCGGGCTCCCGGTCGAGGCCGTAGGTGAGCGCGTCGACGAGGGCGTGCCAGCTCGCCTCGACCACGTTCTCGTGCACACCCACGGTGGTGAAGTCGCGGCCGCGGCCGTCGTTGGTCTCGACCAGCACGCGGGTGACCGCGCCGGAGCCGTGTGAGCCCTCCAGGATGCGCACCTTGTAGTCGGCCAGCACGAAGGAGGTCAGCTCCGGGTAGTGCTTCGAGAGCGCCAGCCGCAGGGCCTCGTCGAGCGCGTTGATCGGGCCGTTTCCTTCGGCGGTCGCGATCACCCGCTCGCCGCGCACGCGGACCTTGGCGGTCGCCTCGGAGACCACCGCGCCGTCTTCGCGGTGCTCGACCAGCACCCGGTAGGACTCGAGGGCGAACGGGCGGGTGACCTCGCCGAGCTCGCCGCGGACCAGCAACTCGAAGCTCGCGTCGGCCGCCTCGAACGACCAGCCGCCGGCCTCGAGGTCCTTGACCCGCTGGGTGACCCGGGAAAGTTCGGCGGGATGGCCGGCCAGGTCGATACCGAGCTCGCGGCTCTTGAGCTCGATGCTGGCCCGGCCGGCCATCTCGGTGACCAGGATCCGCATGTCGTTGCCGACAACCGAGGGCTCGACGTGGTTGTAGAGCAGGGGATCCACTTTGATCGCGCTCGCGTGCAGACCCGCCTTGTGAGCGAATGCCGCAGCTCCCACGTACGCCTGATGGGTGTCGGGTGCGATGTTGGCGATCTCGGCGATCGAGTGCGAGACCCGCATCGCCTGTTCGAGGCAGCCGTCCGGTAGGACGGGCAGACCCAGCTTGAGCTGAAGATTGGCGACCACGGCGAAGAGGTCGGCGTTGCCGGGGCGCTCGCCGTAGCCGTTGGCGGTGCACTGGAAGTGCTCGACGCCGGCCTCGACCGCGGCGACCGTGTTGGCGACCGCGCACGAGGTGTCGTTCTGGCAGTGGATGCCGAGCCGGTTGGCGTCGATGCCGAGCCGGCCGGTCAGATCGGTGATCGCCGCGGTGATCCGCGACGGAAGCATGCCGCCGTTGGTGTCGCACATCACCACGACCTCGGCGCCGGCCTCCAACGCCGCCTGCACAACGGAAGCGGTGTAGGCCGGGTCGTGGCGGAAGCCGTCGAAGAAGTGCTCGCAGTCGAGGAAGACGCGGCGGTCGTTGGCGACGAAGTGGGCGACCGTGTCGCGCACCATCGCGAGGTTTTCCGCGCCGGTGGTGCGCAGGGCCCGCTCGACGTGGCGGATGTCAGACTTCGCGACCAGGCAGACGGCCGGCGTCTCGGCGTCGAGCAGCGCGCGCACCTGCGGGTCTTCGTTGACCGCGACGCCGGCCTTGCGGGTGGCGCCGAACGCGACGAGCTGCGCGTGCTTGAGGTCGAGCTCCTTGCGCGCGCGTTTGAAGAACTCGGTGTCCTTGGGCATCGCGCCGGGCCAGCCGCCCTCGATGAAACCCACGCCGAACTCGTCGAGCAGGCGGGCGACGCCCAGCTTGTCGACCACCGAATAGCTGATCCCCTCGCGCTGTGCCCCGTCGCGCAGCGTGGTGTCGTACACCTGGTAGGGCATGATCCTGTCGTCCTTTCGAGGGAGCGATGGGGCGTTGCGCCGCAACAAAAAGACCCCCCGCGAAATGCGGGAGGTCTGCGCGCTCGGCGGTGTCGGTTGCCGGCGCGCTAGCTGCCAATAATGAGGGTGGCGAGGTGCGTCACGCTCCGTACTTTGCCACGGCCTGGCCGTGACGCCAACTCCCTGACCACATGTCGGGATCACCCGTTGGGGGGTTTCGTACCCCTTGCGGCGGGTAGGAAGTTCACGACCGAGTACGACAGTCGATACGAGGAGTGAAGGTTCCTATGGACCGGCCCGACCCTCAGACGACACCGTTCGACCCGTGGTCGTTCCGCGACGAGGCCAGCGTGATCGGCTCGGAACTGGTCGGCTACAAGGTGGAGGCGACCGACGGCGGCATCGGCAAAATCGATGCGGCCAACTACGACGTCGACGCCAGCCACCTGGTGGTCGACACCGGGGCATGGATCTTCGGCAAGAAGGTCATGCTGCCCGCCGGCGTCGTCAACCAGGTCGACCACGACGGCAAGAAGGTGCATGTCGACCGGAGCAAGGACGAGATCAAACACGCTCCGGAGTACGACGCCGACGTGCACACCGATCCGGCCTACCGGGACAAGCTCGGCGGCTACTACGGCGAGATGTACGACCCCGCCCGGCCGCGCTTGTAGTTCGGTCAATCCCGGCGCCCGCCATTCACCTGGCGGGCGCCGGTCTGTGTCCACAGTAGATGGTCAGTCGTGCGATACCGTACCGTCCATGGAACGGTCTTACGCCCTGGACGGCACCTTCAACTTTCGCGACATCGGTGGCTATGCCGGACTCGACGGCCGCACGGTGCGCTGGCGCCGGGTGTTCCGGTCCGACTCGCCCCACCGGGTCTCGGCCGCCGAACTGCCCGCGCTGGGCGTGCGGACCGTGATCGACCTGCGCCGCCCGCGCGAGGTAGCCCGCGACGGCCGGGTGCTCGACTACCCCGGCTTGGACTACCGGCACATCCACCCGGAACACCCGGAGTGGGGCTTGGCGGCGCCGGGCGAGTCGCTGGAGCGATTCATCGCCGACCGCTACCGGGAGCTGGCGTCGCTGGGCACCGAGGGCATCGGCGCGGCGTTGAAGGTGATCGCCGACCCGTCTTCGGCGCCGGTGGTCGTGCACTGCGTGGCCGGCAAGGACCGCACGGGTGTGGTGTGCGCGCTGACCCTGTCGCTGGTGGGCGTCAGCGACGACGACGTGGCGGCCGACTATGCCCTGAGCACGGCGGCGTCGGAGCGTTTCTCGGCGTGGCTGCGGGCGTCGCTCCCGTCGGCCGAGGTGCCGCCGGCGCCGTTCATGTCCTCCCCCGCGGCGGCGATGCACCTGTTCCTCGAGGAGTTGCGCGCGGAGCACGGCTCGATCGAGGGCTACGCCAAGCACGCGGGCCTGACCGAGGCCGACCTGGCCGCGCTGCGGTCGCACCTGCTGACACCGGAGGCCGGGGCCGAGCGCTAGGCGCTCTCCCCGGTCGGCGTCACTACTTGATGGGTTCGAGGCAGAGCACGTCGCCGTTGTGGCCCTCACCGGACCAGACCCAGGCCTCGACGGTCGGGTGGTCGGAGCAACCGGTGTAGTTCTCGCCCGCGGCGTCGTCGCGGACGTTCTCCACCTCGTCGAGCACCGTCCACTCGGCGGAGGCGTCGTCGCAGTCGACGACCTTCATGTCGTCGGAACTCTGCCCGATCAGACAGTCGCCGGTGCCGGCGATGCTCGGGTCGCCGGTGGCGACGGACCAGATCGTCCCGATCACGATCAACACGATCAGCGCGACCGCCGCACCGAGAAGCCTGCGAAGCACCATCTTCTTGTTGCTGGGCTCGGCCGGCTCGACCATCACCGACCCACCCGCCGGAAACGCACCGGCCGGCGGCGCGGTGAAGGGCGGCGGGCTAAACGCGGGCGACGGCGCCCCAGCCGCCGGGGTGAACGCAGGAGACGGCGCTCCAGCCGGCAGATTGAACGCGGGGGGCGGAGTGGGCGCTCCAGCCGGCGGGGTGAACGCGGCCGACGGCGACGGCGACGGCGCCTCAGCCGGCGGGTTAAGCGCAGAAGACGGCGCAGGCGCCCCAGCCGGCGGGGTGAACGCGGCCGACGGCGACGGCGCCCCAGCCTGCGGGTTGAACGCAGGAGACGGCGCAGGCGCCCCAGCCGGCGGGGTGACCGCGACCGGTGGCGTGGGTGCGCCAGCCGGTGGCTGCGGCGCGGGCGGGTTCGTGGACTGGTCGGACACGTGGTTCCTCTCGGTGAAAACTCCGGTCGGAACCCTAGATCATCAATGCCTCGCCCGTTGCCCCTGTTCTTGGCCAGTCAGCGCCCATCCACCACCCGAACGCCGGGGGCGCACCTGCCGGCTGTCGCCGCGCGGTCCCTGACCTTGGCCGGCTCCGGCTGGCGGTCGCCCGACGCCTCTTCGCACGCTTTGCTCTGCACCCCTGTAGGAAGCACCTGAATCGTTAGGCGCTTCCTACAGGGGTGCAGAGCAAAGGCGCGTTGGCAGGGCGGCCATCGGTCGACGGCTCGCTACGTGACGATCGGCGACGACCTCCAGCGAAACCCTGGCCGACCGCTGCCCGCAAGCGGGACGCGGCAGTGCCGACCACTTCGGACGGTCCATAAAGGCAAACCCGACCGGCACTGCCCGGGTACTCCGGACCAAGCGGATCAGCCGTCGGCTACTGGGTGTTCTCCGGCGGCGGGCTGCTGTCCGCCGACTGGCTCCGCGAGCTGTCGGGCCGCAGCCGCTTCGCCGCCGTCGCGGTCGCGGCGATCAGCCCGCCGCCGCCGCTTACGGGCAGTAAGCAACCCCGGGGCGGTAAAGCGACGCCACCGCCGGAATCCAGAGAAGCCGGCGCAGAGTTGGGTTTGGTTGCGGCGCGACCAAACGCGGAGGCCGGATTCCGGCGGGAGCGACGGTCGCGCCCCCGACGGACCCGGGACATCTATTTGTTGATCTGTCCTTAGAGGACTTTGTGAACCCAGCCGTAGGGGTCGGCGGTGCGGCCGCGCTGGATGTCGACGAGTTGCTTGCGCAACCCCATCGTCACCTCGCCGAAGCCGCCGTCACCCAGTTTGAACGCGCCGCCCTCGAAGCGGACCTCGCCGATCGGGGTGATGACCGCCGCCGTGCCGCAGGCGAAGGTTTCGCGGATGCGGCCGCTTTCGGCGTCGCGCTGCCACTCGTCGAACGCCACCGGGCGCTCGATTACGGCCCGGCCGGCGTCGGTGGCCAAGCGCATCACGGCCTCGCGGGTGATGCCCGGCAGGATCGTGCCCAGCGGCGGCGTGACCAGTGTGCCGTCGTCGTAGACGAAGAAGATGTTCATGCCGCCGAGTTCGTCTATCCAGCGCTGCTCGACCGCGTCGAGGAAGACGACCTGGTCGCAGCCGTTGGCCGCGGCCTGCTGCTGCGGGAGCAACGAAGCCGCGTAGTTGCCGCCGCACTTCGCGGCGCCGGTGCCGCCGGGCGCGGCCCTCGTGTAGTCGGGGCTGACCCACACGTTGACCGGCTTGATCCCATTCTTGAAATAGGAGCCGACCGGCGACGCGATCACCACGTAGAGGTATTCCATCGCCGGGCGGACGCCCAGGAAGACCTCGTTGGCGAACATGAACGGGCGCAGGTAGAGGCTGTCTTCGCCGTTGGTGGGGATCCAGTCACGGTCGATGTCGATCAGGCGGCGCAGCGAGTCGACGAACGCGCCCTCGGGCAGGTGGGGCATCGCCAGCCGGGTGGCCGACGTGGAGAACCGCTCGGCGTTGGCCTCCGGGCGGAACATGGTCACCGTGCCGTCGGCGTTGCGGTAGGCCTTGAGGCCCTCGAAGATCTCCTGGGCGTAGTGCAGGACCGCGCTCGCCGGGTCCATCTGGATCGGGGCGCGGGCCTCGACCCGGGCCTCGTACCAGCCCTTTCCTTCGGCGTAACGGGCGGTCACCATGTGGTCCGTGAATACCCGCCCGAATCCGGGGTCGACCATGAGCGCGGCGCGCTCGGCGGCATCTACCGGCCGAGGATTCGGGCGAATCTCGAAGTCGAGCTTGTCACCACCGCTCATGGCGATTGGACCTCCAGGTAAGCCGGCGGACAGGGCCGGCAACGCTCAGTAAGGGCTGCGAAGAAACTTACCCCGAACGGTCGTTCAAGGGGGAGAGGGAGCCCCGGCTAAACCGCTCAGCCGATCGCGGCCGCGGCGAGCCGGTCGCCGATCTCGGCGGTGCGCAGCGGCGTGCCGGAGTTGCGCCCGGCCAGCTCAGCGGCGACCGCCTCGGCTACTCGGTGTGCGGCGTCGGCGTGCCCGAGGTGGTCGAGCAGCAGTGAGACCGAGAGCACGGCGGCGGCCGGGTCGGCCACGCCCTTGCCGGCGATGTCGGGTGCGGAGCCGTGCACCGGCTCGAACATCGACGGGTGTGCCCGCTCTGGGTTGATGCACCCGCTGGCGGCCATGCCGATGCCACCGGTCACGGCGGCGGCGATGTCGGTGAGGATGTCACCGAAGAGGTTGTCGGTGACGATGACGTCGTAGCGCTGCGGCTGGGTCACGAGGAACATCGCGGCGGCGTCGACGTGCTGGTATTCGGTCGCCACGTCGGGGTGCTCGGCGGCGACGGCCTCGAAGGTGCGGGCCCACAACGAGCCGGCGTGGGTGAGCACGTTGGTCTTGTGGACGAGGGTGACCTTGCGCCGGGGGCGCCGCGAGGCGCGCGCGAACGCGTCGCGGATCACCCGCTCGACGCCGTGCCGGGTGTTGAGGCTCTCCTCGGTGGCGATCTCGGCGGGGGTGCCCCGGTGGAGGCCGCCGCCGGCGCCGGCGTAGAGACCCTCGGTGCCCTCGCGCACGACGATCATGTCGATCTCGCCGGGCTTGACCCCGGCCAGCGGGCTGACCACGCCCGGGAAGAGCCGCGAGGGGCGCAGGTTGACGTATTGGTCGAAGGCGAAGCGGAGCTTGAGCAGCAGGCCGCGCTCGAGCACGCCCGGCGGCACGGTCGGGTCGCCGACGGCGCCGAGCAGGATCGCGTCGTGGCCGCGCAGCTCGTCGAGCACCGAGTCGGGCAGCACCTCACCGGTGCGGTGGTAGCGCGCCGCGCCAAGGTCGTATTCGGTCGCCTCGACACCCGGGAGCACCGCGTCGAGCACCTTGCGCGCCTGGTCGATCACCTCGGGACCGATGCCGTCGCCGGCCACCACCGCGATCCGCGCCACAGACACGTCAAAGCTCCTTCGCCAACGAAACGGTCTAACAAACGTTAAGGCATCGTCCCGACAACCGGTATGCCGCTCCCACTATGCGGAATCGGGCAGAATGCCCCAGGAAACTCTCAGCTGGCGCTCATGCCCCCGTCACCCGCAAATCCTAGGTTTATCGCAGTCACAGCCGGAAGGGGGCCCGATGCGCCCAGACCTACGCCTCGGCGGCGGCCCGGCCAGCACGCTCGCCCACCCCGCCGCCGCCAACGGTGGCCTGGTCGCACACCACACCGTGCAGACGTCCACGGCCGGTTTCACACTGACCCTGGTCAGCCCGGAGTGGATGAGCCGCCGCACGCTCGCCGCCACCATCGCCGACGCGGTCGCCGAGTTGCGGGCGGTCGACTTCGCCTACAGCCCGATCCGCGAGTCCAGCCTGGTCGCCCGCCTGCGCCGCGGCGAGGTCGCGCCCGATGCCTACGCACCGCTGGCCGACCTGGTCGCCCGCTGCGACGCCATGCGCGCCGCCACCGACGGCTGGTTCGACGCCTGGTCGGCACCGGGCGGCTTCGACCCCAGCGCGCTGGTGAAGGGCTGGGCGATGGAACGGGCGGCGGCTCGGGTGCGGGCCGCGGGCATCACCGACTACGCCGTCGCCAGTGGCGGCGACCTCACCGTGCGCGGCAACGCACCCCACGGCGGTCCCTGGCGGATCGCGGTCCATCACCCATACGAGGCGCGCCGCAAGCCGGTTTTGCTCGAGTTGACGGCCGGCGCCATCGGCACGTCGGGTGTCACCGGGCGCCGCGGGCACGTCGTCGACCCGCACCGCGCGTCGGCGGTCGAGGAGCTGCGCGCAGCGACGGTGATGGGCCCCGACCTGGCGGTGGCCGACGCCTACGCCACGGCGCTCTACGCGGCCGGTGAAGCCGGCCTGGCCTGGTTCCCCACTCCTGAGGGCTACACCGGCACCATCCTGCTCGGCGCGCTGGCCAGCCACCGCTGAACGCGGCCCCATCGTGCAATCAGCTCCCCGCCGCCTCGGCAATGGCGACGGGGAGCTGATCAACGATCGTGTGCGCTGGCTTGCGCACCACCGAGGGTGGTTACGAGTTCGACGACAGTCTGATCACCCGAAGATCAGCCGAAAACCTCACTGCGTAACCGCTCGACCACGCTATCGATTCGACGCAAGGGGACGCAAGGGTCAGTATGCGCCGCGTGTCGCGGATGGGGCAGTCGTCATCTCGCGTTAGCTGGATGGCAAGGTATGCCCGTGAGTTTCGATCTGGTGGTCTGGGCGATGGACCCGGACGCCTCGGCAGACGACGTGGGCGCAGCGTTCGAGCTGTGCCGGCAGGGCGAGCACGTGGATGGCGCCCCGCATCGGAAGATCGCCGAGTTTTACGCCGCGATGACGGCGGTGTACCCGGACCGGGACACGAACGGTTCGCCGTGGGCGGTCACGCCCCTGCATGTGGCGACCGACCACGTCGAGATGAAACTCGACGAGGAGTGCCCGGACGAGGTGCTGTTGACGGTCGAGGAGCTCGCCGGCAAGCACGGGCTGATGCTGTTCGACCCACAGGGCGGCACGGTCTACCCGCCGGGAGCTATGTCCTCCTGACCGAGCGACATAACGACATAGCGGAACGGGACGGGCGGCACAGTGGCCACCCGTCCCGTTTTCGTGCGTTGGTGTTACTCGGTGCGCAGGTCGACCGCGCTGGCGGCGCCCGCGCCGATCGCCGTCTGGGCCGAAGCCAGCAGTTCGGCGTCGACCGACGAGTCGACGGTCAGCGTCATCAGCGCCTCGCCGCCGGCCTCGCGGCGGGCGACCTGCATGGCGGCGATGTTGACACCGTGCTCGCCGAGGATCGAGCCGATCGCGCCGACCACGCCGGGACGGTCGGCGTAGCGGAAGAACAGCAGGATGCCGTCGGCGGCCAGCTCGAGCGCGAAACCGTCCACTTCGGTCAGCTTCGCGACCTCGCGAGTGCCCGAGATGGTGACCGTGCCGGAGACGCTGACCGAACGGCCGTCGGGCAGCGCGCCGCGAACGGTGACCAGCGTCGGCTGCTCCGCGGTGTCGGGCAGGGTGACCAGGTTGACCTCGACGCCGCGGTCGGCCGCGATGTGCGGCGCGTTGACGTAGGTGACCTGCTCCTCGACCACCGACGCGAACAGGCCCTTGGTGGCGGCCAGCTTGAGCACCGACACCTCGTTGGTCAGGATCTCGCCGCTGACCTCGACGGTCACGCTGGCGGCGACACCACCGGCGACCGCGGTGAACGCGCGGCCGAGCTTCTCGGCTAGCGGCAGCAGCGGACGGACGTCTTCGGCGACGATGCCGCCGGCCTGCACGTTGACCGCGTCGGGCACGAACTCGCCCTGGAGGGCCAGCTTGACCGAACGGGCGACGGCGAGGCCGGCCTTGTCCTGCGCTTCGGCGGTGGAGGCGCCCAGGTGCGGCGTGGCGACGACGTTGTCGAACGCGAAGAGCGGCGACGAGGTGCACGGCTCCTTGCTGTAGACGTCGATGCCGGCGCCGCCGACCCGGCCCTCGGCGATCGCGTCGGCGAGCGCCTGCTCGTCGATCAGCCCGCCGCGCGCGGCGTTGACGATGCGGACGCCGGGCTTGACCAGCGCCAGTTCCTTCTCACCGATCAGGCCGACGGTCTCCGGCGTCTTCGGCAGGTGGATGGAGATGAAGTCGCTCTCCCGCAGCAACTCCTCCAGACCCACCAGGCGTACGCCGAGCTGAGCGGCCCGGGCCGGCTGCACGTAGGGGTCGTAGGCGATCAGTCGCGTGCCGAACGCGGCGATCCGCTGCGCGAACAGCACGCCGATGCGGCCGAGTCCCACCACGCCGACGGTCTTCCCCTGGACCTCGACGCCGGTGTACTTGGACCGCTTCCACTCCCCCGCCTTGAGCGCGGAACTCGCGCTCGCCGTGTTGCGCGCGACCGCGAGCAGCAGGGCGACCGCCTGCTCCGCCGCGGAGACGATGTTCGACGTCGGCGCGTTGACCACCATGACGCCGCGCGCGGTGGCGGCCGGCACCTCGACGTTGTCGAGGCCGACGCCCGCGCGAGCGACCACCTTGAGCCGCGGCGCGGCCGCGATCGCTTCGGCGTCGATCTGGGTGGCACTGCGGACGATCACCGCGTCGGCCTCGGCGAGCGCGGGCAGCAACGCCTCGCGGTCGGAGCCGTCGACGTGACGGACATCGAAGTCGTGCGCGAGCACGTCGATCGCGGCGGGGGCCAGTTCTTCGGCGATAAGAACTACGGGAGTCATAGGTCCTCGTAAATTAGGGAAAGGGCGCCGGCAGCGGCTGCCTACCGTTGAAATGGTAGGCGCCGGGCCGGCGCCCCATGTTGTCCCTAGGGCGTGTTTGCCCTCACAACGGGAGCTATCACGCTGTTAGGGCGTGTCGGTCGTCACGCCGTTTCGGTGATCGGACGGTCCACCCAGCTCATCATTCCGCGCAGCTTGCGCCCGGTCTCCTCGATCGGGTGAGCCGCACCTTCCTGACGCCACTTGGTGAAGTTGGGGCGCCCGTTGTCGTCTTCGGCGATCCACTCACGAGCGAACTCGCCGGACTGGATCTCGCCGAGGATGCGGCGCATCTCGTCTTTCACGCGGGCGTCGATGACGCGCGGGCCGCGGGAGTAGTCACCGTATTCGGCGGTGTCCGAGACGCTGTAACGCATCCGGGCGATGCCGCCCTCGTACATCAGGTCGACGATGAGCTTGAGTTCGTGGAGGCACTCGAAGTAGGCGATCTCCGGGGCGTAGCCGGCCTCGGTGAGCACCTCGAAACCGGTCTGCACCAACGCCGACGCGCCTCCACAGAGGACAGCCTGCTCGCCGAAGAGGTCGGTCTCGGTCTCTTCCTTGAAGGTGGTCTTGATGCCGCCGGCACGAAGACCGCCGATCGCCTTCGCGTACGACAGAGCGAGCGCGAGCGCGGTGCCCGTGGCGTCCTGCTCGACCGCGACCAGCACCGGCACGCCCTTGCCGTCGACGTATTGCCGGCGCACCAGGTGGCCCGGGCCCTTCGGCGCGACCATGGCGACGTCCACGTTGGCCGGTGGGGTGATGAACCCGTAGCGGATGTTGAGGCCGTGGCCGAAGAACAGTGCCTTGCCCTCGGTGAGGTTGGGCTCGATGGCCTCGGCGTAGAGCTTGCGCTGGGCGGTGTCGGGGGCGAGCACCATGATGACGTCGGCCTCGGCGGACGCCACCTCCGGCGTCTCCACCCGCAGGCCCTGCTCCTGCGCCTTCTCCCGGCTCTTCGACTCGGCCGGCAGGCCGATCACGACGTCGACGCCGGAATCGCGCAGCGACAGCGCGTGCGCGTGCCCCTGGCTGCCGTAGCCCAGGACGGCGACCTTCTTGCCCTGGATGATCGACAGATCGGCGTTGTCGTCGTAGAAAACCTCAGCGGTCATGACTTCCCTCTCGCGTGTGGTGCTGTCGGTCAGGCGGCGCGGAGCGCCGGCCCGGTCGTGATGGAACGTGATCCGCGCCCGATCGCGACCATCCCGGACTGGACCATCTCCTTGATCCCGAACGGTTCGAGGTCGCGCAGGAGCGCGTCCAGCTTGTCTGCGGTGCCGGTCGCCTCGATGGTCAACGTGTCAGACGCCACGTCGATGACGCGGGCCCGGAACAGGTTGACGGTTTCGAGCACCTGGGAGCGGACCGCGCGGTCGGCGCGCACCTTCACCAGGACGAGTTCGCGCTGCACGGACTGCACCGGGTCGAGCTCGACGATCTTGAGGACGTTGACCAGCTTGTTGAGCTGCTTGGTGACCTGCTCCAGCGGCGACTCGTCGGCGTTGACGACGATCGTGATGCGGGAGATCTCGGCGTGCTCGGTCTCGCCGACCGCGAGCGAGTCGATGTTGAAGCCGCGCCGGGAGAACAGCCCCGACACCCGGGCCAGGACACCGGGCTTGTTTTCCACCAGCACTGACAGTGTGTGCTTGGACATCACAACTCATCCTCGTCGAAGGCCGGGCGGACGCCACGGGCGAACATGATCTCGTCGTTGCTGGTGCCGGCGGCCACCATCGGCCACACCATGGCGTCTTTGCCGACCACGAAGTCGATGATCACGGGGGCGTCGTTGATCGCCATCGCGGCCTCGATCGTCTTGTCGACGTCTTCCTTGGTCTCGCAGCGCAGCCCGATGCAGCCGAGCGCCTCGGCCAGCTTCACGAAGTCGGGGATGCGGTGCTTGTGTGTGCCCAGGTCGGTGTTGGAGTAGCGCTCGCCGTAGAACAGCGTCTGCCACTGGCGCACCATGCCGAGGTTGCCGTTGTTGATCACGGCGACCTTGATCGGGATGCGCTCCAGGGCGCAGGTGGCCAACTCCTGGTTGGTCATCTGGAAGCAGCCGTCACCGTCGATCGCCCAGACCGCCGTGTCGGGCATGCCGACCTTGGCGCCCATCGCGGCCGGGACCGCGTAGCCCATCGTGCCGGCGCCGCCGGAGTTGAGCCAGGTGTAGGGCTTCTCGTATTTGATGAACTGCGACGCCCACATCTGGTGCTGGCCGACGCCCGCGCAGTAGATCGCGTCGGATCCGACGAGCTTGCCGATCCGCTCGATCACGTATTGCGGTGCGAGCGTGCCGTCGGTCGGCTCCTCGTAACCCGGCCCGTAGCGCGTGCGCAGGTCGTCGAGTTGGGCCCACCACGCGGTGCGGTCACCGGTGCGGCCGGCGGCCTGCTCGGTGGCGATGGCACCGAGCAGCTCCTCGATCACATACTTGGCGTCGCCCACGATCGGGACGTCGGCGGCGCGGTTCTTGCCGATCTCGGCCGGGTCGATGTCGGCGTGCACGATCGCGGCGTCGGGCGCGAACGAGTCGAGCTTGCCGGTCACCCGGTCGTCGAACCGGGCGCCGAGCGCGATCAGCAGGTCAGACTTCTGCAGCGCGTAGACCGCGGCGACCGTGCCGTGCATCCCGGGCATGCCCAGGTGCTGCGGGTGTGAGTCGGGGAACGCGCCGCGCGCCATCAGCGTGGTGACCACCGGGATGCCGGTCTGCTCGGCCAGCTTGAGCAGCCCCTCGGTGGCGCCGGCCTTGAGCACGCCGCCGCCGACGTAGAGCACCGGGCGCTTGGCGCCGCTCATCAGGCGCGCCGCCTCGCGGATCTGCTTGCCGTGCGGGTGCAGCGTCGGCCGGTAGCCGGGCAGGTCGAGGGTCGGCGGCCAACTGAACGTGGTCATCGCCTGGAGCACGTCCTTGGGCACGTCGACCAGGACCGGGCCGGGCCGGCCGGTGCTCGCGAGGTGGAACGCCTCGGCCAGGATCTGCGGGATCTCCTCGGGGGTCTGCACGAGGTAGTTGTGCTTGGTGATCGGCAGCGTGATGCCCTGGATGTCGGCTTCCTGGAAGGCATCGGTGCCGATGGCCGGCCGGGCGACCTGGCCGGTGATCGCCACGATGGCGACCGAGTCCATGTAGGCGTCGGCGATCGGGGTGACCAGGTTGGTCGCGCCCGGGCCCGAGGTCGCGATGCAGACGCCGACCTTGCCGGTGGCCTGCGCATACCCGGTCGCGGCGTGTCCCGCGCCCTGCTCGTGGCGGACCAGGATGTGGCGGACCGACGAGTCGTAGATCGGGTCGTAGAGCGGGAGGATCGCTCCGCCCGGGATCCCGAATGCCACCTCGACACCGAGCGACTCGAGCGACTTCACGAGCGACTGCGCGCCGGTGACCTTGACCGGGGCGGGCTGCTGGGCCGGCACGGGACGCTCGGCCGGCGGCTGCGGGCGCTCGGCGTGGCTGCCGTGGCTGGCCTGCGCGGCGATCGTGGCCGGCGTGGCATGGATCCGGTGGGCGATGGTCTCGGGAGTGGGTCTCGTCATGGCGGATGCCTTCGCTCGGTTCTGCGCTCGTGTGGTGTTGACGATCTAGTTGCGGCGACCGCGGTGATCCGGGTCACGTGCGTCTGGGCACAAAAATGGCCCTCGTGCAAATGCACGGGGCCAGCGCACTCTCTGGGGTGAGAGTGCGCTCAGATAAGTACTCGAGACGACCAGCGTGGCGACATGGACCTAACTTTGGCGTATCTCGCGGGATGAGTCAACTGATCCCACATCCTGGGCCGGGGGTGTCGCGACGGCCCGCTGAGCTGGCGGAGCGAGCTCCCCGCATGCGGGGCGATCAGCCAACTTTTCGCCGACCGTACTCGAACGGGTGGTTCTGTCGCGTCGCGCACCGGGCGACGTCGCGGCGTCGAGCATGGCTTCGAGGTGTTCGGCCGGGACGCCCCAGCCGAAGAGCTGGCCCTGCCCGAAACGGCAGCCGGCGTCGAGCACGGCGGACAGCTCGTTTTGGTTGGTGACGCCCTCGGCGATCACCTCTAGCCCGAGCCGGTGGCCCAGCCGGACCACGATGTCGACCAGCGGGCCGCCCTTCGGGCGGGTCGGCTTCGTGTTGCCCAGCGGATCGAGGCCACCGGCGAGCGTGATCAGCGGCGGGAGGGCCCGGTCGCCGCCCGGCTCGGCCTCGGCGACCAGGCTGTGGTCGATCTTGAGGATGTCGATCGGCAGCCGGCGGAGCTGGCCGAGCGATGAGTAGCCGGTGCCGAAGTCGTCGAGCGCGATGCGGACGCCGATCGCGCGCAGCGCCCGCAGCCGCTTGATCAGCTCGTCGAGGTCGGTGGCGACGGCGTGCTCGGTGACCTCGAGCACCAGCCGCTGCGGCGGCACCCGGTGTGCGCGCAGCGCCTCGGCGACCTGGTCGACATATTCCGGCGCGTGCAGCTCGCGCGGCGAGACGTTGACGCTGACCCAGACATCGTGCCCGTCGGCCAACCAGCGGGAGAGCTGGTGGCAGGCCTGGTGAAGGACCCAGGCGCCGAGCTTGGCGATCATGCCGCACTCTTCGGCGATCGGGATGAACTCGTCGGGGCGGATCGCGCCCAGGTCGGGGTGGTGCCAGCGGAGCAGCGCCTCGGCGCCGACCGGCTGCACCGACGGCATGATCACCACGGGCTGGAACGCGAGGTGCAGCTCGCCCCGCTCGATCGCGCCGCGCATCTCGTGCTCGAGGGTGGTGCGGCGGCGCAGGAGCTGGTCGTAGGAGGCGTGGTAGCGCTCGACCCGGTTCTTGCCGCGCTGCTTGGCGTAGCGCAGCGCCAGGTCGGCGTGCTGGAGCAGGGTGGACTCGTCGGACGCCGTCTCGCCACCGGCGACACCGATGCTGACGCTCAGGAACACCCGGCCGGACTTCTGCTCGTAGGGCTTGTTGAGCACCCGGAGCAGTCGCTCGGCCGCGCCCTGGGCCTCGTGCGGTTTGGCCCACATCAGCACCGCGAACTCGTCGCCACCGAGCCGGGCCGCCACGTCGCCGGGGCGCAGGTTCATCCGCAGCCGCTGGCCGACCTCGACCAGCACGTCGTCGCCGACGTCGTGGCCGCGCATGTCGTTGACGTTCTTGAAGCCGTCGAGGTCGAGGCCGAGCAGCACGCACGGCTTGCCTGGCTCGACCTCTTCGGCGAGCGCGCGGAGCAGGCCGCGGCGGTTGGCCAGGCCGGTCAGCGGGTCGGTGTGTGCCAGCTCCTTGAAGTGCGCCTCGCCGTCTTGCAGCCGGATCGCGTAGTTGCGCACGTCGCGCAGCGCGACAAACTGGCGGGCCACCAGGGCGAACCCCTCGAGGCTGCCGAGCGCGATGCCCATCGCGGTGAACTGGCCGCCGATCATCACGTGCACCATCCCGGAGATGGCCATCGCGAGCATCGGGACGAACGCGTAGGAGGTGCCGCGGCGGATCACGTCGAGCTCGGCGATCGCCTCGGTGTCGACGCCGCGGCCGGCGAACGCGACGACCATCAGCGCGATCGGCATCACCACGCCGCTCAGCGTGGCCAGGCCGGGGCCGGCCTGGCAGAGCCCGGCGGTGAGCCCGACGCCGCAGGCGGCCACGGAGATCGCGCCGCAGCCCATAAGCAGCAGGCGCAGCCGGGAACCGGCGCCGCGCATCGTGACGATCACGACGATGCCGACCGCGAGGGCGGCGGCCGCGGCGGAGACGTAGAGGCCGACGCACGGGCGCGGTGTCGCCGGGCCGAAGATCTGCGTCGGCGGCGACACGAGGACCCAGCCGACGAACCAGAGCGCGAACGCGATCACCAACGCGTCGAGCAGGTGCCGGCCGGCGATCCGCCGGGTGCCGGCGGCCCAGGGCAGCCGGAGCAGGCCGGCGCACATCACCCCGGCACCGATCGCGGCGCCGATGCCGATGCCGATCGCGAAGTTGGTGCGGGCCTCCTGGTGGTGGCCCCACTGTTCGGCGAACGTGAGGACGCCGACCAGCGCGATCGCCGTGGTCAGTGCGGCGAGCGCGCTGCCGATCGCGAGCATGAGGTGGGCCTGGCGGGCGGCGCCGACGCGGGCCCGCGCGGAGGAAACCAACAGAACCGTGACGACCGCAGCCGCCAAGGTGCCTGCGGCGGCTGCAAGGGCCGCACCGGTCCCGAAGTGCACACATCAACTGTGCCGGAT
Source organism: Asanoa ferruginea (assembly GCF_003387075.1). Lineage (NCBI taxonomy): Bacteria > Bacillati > Actinomycetota > Actinomycetes > Micromonosporales > Micromonosporaceae > Asanoa > Asanoa ferruginea. Next base: position 3,952,400 of record NZ_QUMQ01000001.1, on the reverse strand, counting down.
GCAAACGACGCATGGGGGACTCTATGTGCGACGCACACCCGACTCGCGTCTACGGCGCATTCCGGCATATGACGCAATTCACCCCGTCAACTGTCCCGTCTGGTGGACGTATGACGTACCTGACGCGCGCTTGCCGGGTTGCGCGGTGCGAGACTTGACAACATGCCTGAGCTGCGCTCCAGAACCTCGACACACGGACGGACGATGGCCGGCGCCCGGGCCCTCTGGCGGGCCACCGGGATGACCGACGATGACTTCGGCAAGCCGATCGTGGCCATTGCCAACAGCTTCACGCAGTTCGTACCCGGGCATGTGCACCTACGCAACATGGGCGCGCTGGTCGCCGACTCGATCGCCGAGGCCGGCGGCGTCGGCCGCGAGTTCAACACGATCGCGGTCGACGACGGCATCGCGATGGGCCACGGCGGCATGCTCTACTCGCTGCCCAGCCGCGAGCTGATCGCCGACGCCGTCGAATACATGGTCAACGCGCACTGCGCCGACGCGCTGGTCTGCATCTCCAACTGCGACAAGATCACGCCGGGCATGCTGATCGCCGCGCTGCGGCTCAACATCCCCACCGTGTTCGTCTCCGGCGGGCCGATGGAGGCCGGCAAGACCATCGCGGTCGACGGTGTCGTGGGCAACAAGCTCGACCTGATCGACGCGATGATCGCCGCGTCCAACGACGAGGTGAGCGACGCCGAGCTCGGTGAGATCGAGCGGTCGGCCTGCCCGACCTGCGGCTCGTGCTCCGGCATGTTCACCGCCAACTCGATGAACTGTCTGACCGAGGCGATCGGCCTGTCGCTGCCCGGCAACGGCTCGACGCTGGCCACCCACGCGGCCCGCCGCAAGCTGTTCACCGACGCCGGCCGCACGGTCGTCGACCTGGCCAAGCGCTACTACGACGGCGACGACACCTCGGTGCTGCCGCGCAACGTCGCCAGCCGGCCGGCCTTCGAGAACGCGGTCGCGCTCGACGTCGCGATGGGCGGCTCCACCAACACGGTGCTGCACCTGCTCGCCGCCGCGCGGGAGGCCGAGCTCGACTTCACGGTCACCGACATCGACGCGATCTCGCGCCGGGTGCCCTGCCTGTCGAAGGTGGCGCCCAACACGCCGAAATACCACATGGAAGACGTGCACCGCGCCGGCGGCATCCCGGCGATCCTGGGCGAGCTGGCCCGCGGCGGCGCGCTCAACACCGGGGTGCACTCGGTGCACTCCCCCGACCTGGCGTCGTGGCTGGCCGAGTGGGACATCCGCGGCGGCTCCCCGTCGGAGGCGGCGCTCGAGCTCTTCCACGCTGCGCCCGGCGGCGTGCGCACCACCGAGCCGTTCTCGACCGAGAACCGGTGGTCCACGTTGGACACCGACGCCGCCGACGGCTGCATCCGCGACGTCGCACACGCGTACACCGCGGATGGTGGTCTGGCGATCCTGCACGGCAACCTCGCGCCTGAAGGCTCGGTCGTCAAGACCGCCGGCGTCGACGAGGAACTGTGGCGCTTCAGCGGCCCCGCGAAGGTGTTCGAGTCGCAGGAGGCCGCGGTTGACGGCATCCTGGCCAAGGAGATCCAACCGGGCGACGTCGTCGTCATCCGCTACGAGGGACCGCGCGGCGGGCCGGGCATGCAGGAGATGCTCTACCCGACCTCGTTCCTCAAGGGCCGCGGGCTCGGCAAGCTGTGCGCGCTGATCACCGACGGCCGCTTCTCCGGCGGCACGTCCGGCCTGTCGATCGGGCACGTCTCCCCCGAGGCGGCCGGCGGCGGCTTGATCGCCCTGGTCGAAGACGGCGACGAGATCGTCATCGACATCCCGGCCCGGTCGTTGACCCTCAACGTGCCCGACGACGTGCTCGACGCGCGCCGGGTCGCGCAGGAGAAGCGCGACAAGCCCTACACGCCGGTCGACCGGCAGCGCACGGTGTCGGCGGCGCTACGGGCCTACGCCTCGATGGCCACCTCGGCCAGTGACGGCGCCTACCGCAAGGTTCCGGAGTAACACCTTGCCCGGCGGTCGCCCCACCGGCGGCCGCCGGCTCGGTTAGCATTTGCGGGTACTCGCGACTGGCGCAGCGAGGTGGAACTGACCACCGGGGAGCTCCCAACGACGCACCGCGCGCCTGGGTGTGGCGTTTTCGACGCCTCTGGAGACCACCGTGCACGTGCCACCGATTCCACACCTGACCGCGTCAGACCCCGATCTCGCCGCGCTGATCGAGGCCGAGGCCACCCGCCAGCACGACAAGCTGCGAATGATCGCTTCTGAGAACTACGTCTCCGAAGCGGTGCTCGAGGCCAGTTCCACGGTGCTGACCAACAAATACAGCGAGGGCTACGCGGGCAAGCGTTACTACGAGGGCCAGCAGCTCATCGACCCCATCGAGACGCTGGCCATCGACCGGGCCAAGAGCCTGTTCGGTGTCGACCACGCCAACGTCCAGCCCTACTCGGGCTCGCCCGCCAACCTCGCCGTCTACCTGGCGTTCCTTTCGCCGGGCGACACGGTGATGGGCATGTCGCTGCCGATGGGCGGCCACCTGACCCACGGCTGGTCGGTGTCGGCGACCGGCAAGTGGTTCAACCCGGTCCGCTACGACGTCGACCGCACGTCCGGCCGGATCGATCTCGACCAGGTCCGCGACCTGGCCCGCGCCGAACGTCCGAAGGTGATCTTCTGCGGCGGCACCGCCGTACCCCGGACCATTGATTTCCCGGGTTTCGCCACCATCGCCCGCGAGGTCGGCGCGATCCTGGTCGCCGACATCGCACACATCGCCGGCCTGATCGCGGGCGGCGCACACCCGTCGCCGGTCGGCCACGCCGACGTGATCACCACAACCACACACAAGACCCTCCGCGGCCCGCGCGGCGCCATGATCATGACGACCGCCGAGCACGCGACGGCGATCGACAAGGCCGTCTTCCCGGGTCTGCAGGGCGGCCCTCACAACCACACGACGGCGGCGATCGCGGTCGCGCTGAAGGAAGCTTCCACGGCCGATTTCCGTCGCTACGCGCACCAGGTGGTCGCCAACGCTTCGGCGCTCGCGACGGCCCTGACCGGGCACGGCTTCACGCTGATCTCCGGCGGCACCGACAACCACCTGATCCTGGCCGACCTGACCAGCAAGGGCATCGCGGGCAAGCCGGCGGCGCAGGCACTCGACCGGGCGGGCATCGAACTCAACTACAACACGGTGCCGTTCGACACCCGCAAGCCCTTCGACCCGTCCGGCATCCGGCTGGGCACGTCGGCGCTGACCACGCGCGGGCTCACCGAGGAGCACATGCCGCAGGTGGCCGCGTGGATGGACGAGACGGTCACGGCCGCCCTAAAGGACGACGAGGCGACCATCGACCGCATCGCCGGCGAGGTGCGTGGTCTGCTTTCCGCCTTCCCGATGCCGGGGTATCGGGCGGCCTGACGCGTGACGGGGCTGGGCGGCTTCGCTGTCGCCCAACCTCCTTTTTGGAGCGGATGGCTCGGGTTCGCGGTGGGCACGACCGTCGCTCCCGCCAGACAACGCTGCGCTTCGCTCCGCTGCCAGGCTCGTCGCCGCTCGCTCTCACCGCAACGGCCGGCGGATCAGCGACCCGCCGGAGTCCCGGACGGCGATGACAGCGGTTCGGCGGTTTCCGTTGGTGGCGCGGGGATGTCGGCCGGCGGCGTTGACGTGCCCGTTGGCGTCGGGGTCGGGGTCGGGGTCGGCAGGGTCGGTGTCGGCGTCGGGTTGACCGGCGGGCGGGCGATCACGGTGCGGTTGAGGGTCACCTGGGCCTGGCCGGTGCCGCCGAGCTGGATGTCGTCGTAGGCCTGCAAGGTCTTGGCGTCGTCGAAGTAGAGGACCGACATCTGCAGCGGCGTGGGCTGCTCGCCCTCCAGGCCGCGCAGCCCCGCGCCGCCGGTCGAGCCCTCGACCAAAACCCGGCTCGGGTTCTTGATGGTCGGGCCGGGTGGCAGCATCCGCACCTCGCGGTGATGGATGTGGCCGGCGAGGATCGTCGGGCAGACGCCGTTGAGCGCGGGCGCCGACTCCGGGTCGTGCACCAGGCAGACGTCGGCCGGCTTCCCGCTCGCCTTGACGGTGGCGGCGAGTTGGGCGCCGGCGTCGTACACCTGCTCGATGACCTGCTTCGAACGCCCGGAGCCGGCCGGTGACGTTTCCTTGTCGGGGGTGAAACGCGGATCGCCGATGCCAGCGATGCGCAGGCCCGCGACCTCGGTGACCCGGTTCTCGAGGACGACCGCGCCGCGCTGCCGGCCGACCGCGGCCGCCGTCTTCGCCGAGTCGTGGTTGCCGCGGATGTAGACGTAGGGGACGCCGAGCAGCGAGATCGAGCCGACGTAGGTCGCTTCCGGCTCGGAGCCCCAGTCGGTGATGTCGCCGGTGTCGATCACCGCGTCGATGTCGAACTGCTCGACCACGGTGCGGATGGTCGGCCAGGCCGACGGGTTGAGGTGCAGGTCGGAGACGTGCAGGATGCGGATGCCGCCGTCGGTCTGCCCGTAGATCGGCAGCCGGTTGACCGTCGTGTAGATCCGGCTGACGTTGGCGACGATCGTCTTCAACTGCTCGGCGTATTTGCCGTAGTCCTGCGCGATCCGCCGCGCGTCACCGACGATGGCGGGCGCGTTGACCAGCAGGCCCTCGTAGCGCGGCTGCTCGATCGAATCAGGTCGCAGGGTGCCGGCCGCGAGCCCGAAGGTGCCGGCCGTGACCACCAGCGCGACGCCGCCGCACCAGGCCGCCCGCCGGGTGTTGCGGAAGACCAGCAGACCGAGCACGACCGCACCGAGTACGGCGACCGAGACGGTGCGGAAGCCGAGCCGCAGGATGCCGTTTTCCAGGTCGTCGACCACGCTCTGGCTGGCCCGGGTGATGCCGTTGGGATCGGTGATCAGCGCCTGGGTGCGGTTTTGGTCGAGGGCGCCGAGCCGCACGGTGAACCGCAGCGGACCGTCGTGGCTGTCGATGTGCAGGGCGCCCAGCGGCGGCACGACGACCTCGGTCTCACCGCTGGTGGCCGGGCGCAGCGAGAGGTCGGCCTGGAACGGGCCGATGTCGGTCTGCGCGCGGGCGCCGAGGAGCACGCCGATAACCAGGCCGACCAGCGCGACCGCCAGGATCGAGAGCAGCACGCCGCCGCGCCGGGTCGGCCGGGACTTCGCGGCCCGCTTGAGCGCCGCCCAGACCCGGACCCGTCGCGCCGGCTTCCCGTCGCCCTCCTCAGTCACGTCTTCCATCATTCCCCGCTGCCGGCACGGTCAACTCTTTCCCGCGCCGCCGCCGGAGAACACGAGGCGCAGGATGCGGTCGTCGTCGGGCTTGGGGTCGCCCCGCCCGTCTTTGTTGGAGGTGCTGACCCAGAGCGACCCGTCCGGCGCGGCGACGGCGGCCCGGAGCCGGCCGTATTCGCCCTGCAACAGCGGGCGTGGTGCGCCGAGGATCGTGCCGGAGTCGGTCAGCTCCATCGCCCACAGCCGCTGGCCCTTGAGGCAGGCCGCGACCAGGATCCGCTCGATCACGGCCGCGCCGGAGCAGCTCGACTCGCTGGTCGGCCAGGTCACCAGCGGGTCGACGAACTTGCCCTTGTTGGCGCCCTCGGCCTTGCCCTCGACGGTCGGCCAGCCATAGTTTTTGCCCGGCTGGATCAGATTGATCTCGTCAAAGGTGCTCTGCCCGAACTCGGTGGCCCAGAGCCGCTTCCCCGAATCCCAGGCGATGCCCTGCACGTTGCGGTGCCCCATCGACCAGACCAGCGAGTTGGGGAACGGGTTACCCGGCGCCGGCTTGCCGTCGGCCGTCATCCGCAGGATCTTGCCGCCGAGGCTCGCCTTGTCCTGCGACCGCCCGCGATCGGAGGCGTCGCCGGTGGTCACGTAGAGGAAGCCGTCGGGCCCGAACGCGAGCCGCCCGCCGTTGTGGATGCCGGACAGCGGAATGCCGGTCACGATCGGCTTCGGCTGGCTGCCCAGGGTCATCTTGGCGACCCGGTTGTCGTCAGCCGTCGAGTAATAGATGAAGACGGTTTTGTCGGTCTCGTATTTCGGTGAGACCGCGATGCCGAGCAGCCCACTCTCACCCTGGGCGTCGACCCCGTCGAGCGTCTGCGCGGTGGTCACCTTGAGCCCGTTGGTGTCGGACTCGGGACCAACCTTGAGGATCCGCGCGGTGTCGCGCTCGGTGACCAGTGCGCCACCATCGGGCAGGAACGCGATGCCCCACGGCACCTCGAGCCCCTTGGCGACGACGGAGACGGCGACCGACTGGTCGAGGCCGTCGTCGTTGGACGCCGACGGATCGGCGGAGGGCGTCGGCAGGTTGGGCGGCTCCCCCGCGGCGTCGGGATCGGGCGGCCCGAAGGCGCACCCGGAAGCCGCGAGCAGCAGGGCGGCCACGGCGGCGACGGCGAAGCCACGGCGGCGGGACGAGGGATGGCCGGTCACCCGGCACAGCCTAGCGGGGCTCCCTGACAAGACGGTGTGCATGCATCAACGGAGCCCCACCACGACCGCGCGGTTCCGGGATCAGCTCTCGACGATCGGTTCGGACACGATCCAGAGATGGCCGTAGGGGTCGGCGAACCGACCGTCCTTCATGCCGTAGCCGTGGTCGGAGACCGGGAAGACGACACTCGCGCCGGCGTCGACCAGGGCCTTGGCGGCGAGGTCGGCGTCGGTGACGCCGAGATGCATGATGACCGGGGTGCCGCCCAGCGAGGTCGGCGCGCGGTCGCCGCCGTCTTCGTCTTTGAGGTGGATCCGCGAACTGCCGATGGTGAGCTCGGTGTGGACGATGCGGCCGTCGTCGTCGGTGTAGCGCTTGCCTTCGCTCGCGCCGAGGGCACGCTGGTAGAACGCGACGGCGGCGGCACCGTCGGCGACGACGAGGCGGGGAATCAACTCGGTGACAAACTCCATTGCCCTATCGTCGCCCCTGGTCGGACGGGTCAGATAGGAAAAATCAACCTTCCTTCTGTCTCGACGATCTGCTGATGCGGTCACTGCGTGAAGGCACGGCACTCTGGGCGCGACCAGACCTGGCCGGGCCCGCAACCGGAGTCCGGGGAGCGACCAAGGCCCGCAGACGACCCGGGCTCAAGTCGACGCGATGACCCGGCGGCGACACCCAGCGCCAGACCCAACCCATCTGGGGTGGCCGATCTGTCAAGAGAAAGATCGACTTAGCAGATTTCGCGCCCCAGATGGCATTGGGCCACGTCTTGCCGATCATCGCGGCCCCCGCCAGTGCCAGCCGCCGCATTGCGGCGTCGCACACACCCGGCATCTCAGTGGGCGACGAGCCGCCACGGCCCGGCGCGGCTCACGACGATCAACACGAAACGGCCTGGACCCAACCCGGCGCGACCCACCCCCGGACTGCGGGGCTGCCCCCCCGGGCGGACGGATCCTCCGTGGCCAACAGGACCGCGGCCTTGTCCGCCCAGACACCGCGGCCTTGTCCGTGCAGGGGCCGACCCCCTACGCGGCCAACCCCCAGACGCGGCGGCCCACCGCGCAGGGAGGCTGGCGGTCATCGCGCGGCGATGGTCGAGGAGCGGCGCATTGATCAAGATCGTGCGTGGGTGTGACGCGGGCGCTTCGTGGGTGGGAGCGGTTCGCGCCGGTCAGCGGGTGGACGGGCTTGCCTGAGCCATTGGCGAGGAGGACGGTCATGGGCGAGAGTATGCGCGCGACCACCGACAGAAAGGGCTCGAAGGGAAGGTGCGAGGATGGCCGACATGAACCGGGTACGTTTCCGTCCGCATCAGTCGATCTTGATTGCCGCGTTCATCGCCTTTGTCGGTGTGCTGCCGATCGCTTTCGGGCCGAGTTTGCCGTCCGACACCGTCTCGGCTGACGACGGTTCGCCGGTGCGGTGGCTGTTCGTACCCCTGTTGCTTATCCCGATTGCGGTTTTTGTCTGGGTTCTTCGGTCTGGCACCGACGCCGACGCCTCCGGGGTGCGCGTGCGCGGGCTGCTCGCCAGCAAGCGGATCCCCTGGTCAGAGATTCGCGAGCTGGCCACCGACAAGCGCGGTCGGGCGGTCGCGCTGCTGCGTGACGGCTACGCGGTCAACCTGGCCTCCGTGCGGCAAGACGACGTGAGCCGGCTGGTCGCGGCCAGCGGCAACCCCATCGTCTGGCACAAGAACACAGCCGAGGATCAGTAGCCGCCGACGACCTCGTTGACCAGCGGCTCGCCGGCCACGAAGCGCCGGAGTTGCTCGCCGATCAGCTGGTAGGCGCGCGGGTGCAGGCCCCGCACCGACCCGGCCACGTGCGGCGTGATCAACACGTTCGGCAGGTCCCAGAGCGGATGGTCGGCCGGGAGCGGCTCGGGTTCGGTCACGTCGACCGCCGCACCGATCCGGCCCGACGACGCCGCCTCGACCAGGGCCGCCGTGTCGGCGACTGGGCCGCGGGCCGCGTTGACCAGCAGCGCGCCGTCTTTCATCGATGCCAGGAACTCGGCCGAGATCAGGCCGCGGGTCTCGTCGGTCAGTGGCACGATCACCACGACCACGTCGGCCTCGGGCAGCAGGGCCGGGAGGTCGGCGACCGGGTGTACGCCAGCGCGGGCCGTGCGTGCCACCGACGTGACCGAGACCTCGAACGGGGCCAGCCGGGTCTTGATCGCCGCACCGATCGAACCGGCGCCGACGATCAGGACGTGCTTGCCGGCCAGCTCGTCGGTCGGTGCGAAACGCGAGTAGGACCAGTCGTGTTGGGCCTGGGCGCGCGCGAAGCCCGGGAACTCGCGCAGGTAGGACAGGATCGCGGTGAGCACCCACTCCGCGGTCGACGAGTCGTGCACCCCGCGGGCGTCGTGCAGCGTGACGCCGGGCGCCAGATGGCCGAACCACGCATCGGCGCCGGCGCTCAGCAACTGGACCACCCGCAGCGCCGGCATCTTGGCGGCCACCTGCACCGAGTCGGCCTGCGCCAGGAACGGCGGCACCCAGAACACCACGTCGGCCGGGTCGGACGGGAGGCGGTCGGGGCGTTCGGCGATCTCCAGCGTCACCGTCGCCGGCACCTCGCCGAGCAAAGCGCGGCCGTTCTCGTGGGGAATCCAGACCTTCACGGCGCTCACGCTACCGTCACTCGGGCAGTGGGAGATCGACGCGGGTGGCCGGCTGGATGAGGTCGTAGCCCGACACCACCGACGCCGTGTAGGCGAGCTGATGGGTGTCGAGATAGTCGCGCACCGCCGCGCTCTCCGCGGACCCGGTCGGCAGCGCGAACGTGCGGGTCGGCCCCGCCGCGACGGCATCGCGATAGGGCCGGTAGCGGTCGAAGCCCGGCGTCAGGTCGGCGGCGATCACCGCGCAGCGCACCCGTTCCGCCGAGATGTAGGCGACGTAGTCGCAAGTCCAGTATTCGGAGTAGACCAGGGTCACGCCGCGCCGGTCGAGTTCGGCGAGCAGTCCCACCTGCCGGTCGTCGACCGACTTGATATGCGGCAGTTCGTGCACCACGTAGCCGGTCGCCAGCAGTGCCGCCGCGCAGACGACCGCCAGCCCGGCCGCGCCGAACCAGCGGGATACCCGGCCCCGCAACAGGGTCCACAGTGGCCAGAGCACGGCCGGCGTCGAGATCAACAGGCAGTGCAGGTAACGGCCGCTCTCGATGGGGGTGTTGCCGGCGGCGTTGCTGCGCGCGTACACGATGAGGCTGATGAACGCGGCCACGACGAGCGCCAAGCGGCCCGCGGCCAGCGCCCGATCGGTGCGGATCAGCCGCCACGCGCCGTAGCCCGCGACAGCGAGCAGCACCAGCCACGCCGGGCCCCACCAGAGTTGCCACGGCTCGCAGCGCCCCGGCGCGCACATGCCCGTCGCCAGCGGGATGCCGGTCAGCACGCCGCCGTGCAGCCGCTCGCCCCACGACGCGTCGGGGCCGCCGCCGTTGAGGCCGAGGAACGTCGGCACCGCGCTGAGTCGCCACGGCGAGGTCAGATCATGGATCAAGAGCGGCGCGGCACCGAGGACGGCGCCGCCCGCCAGCGCGATCCAGGCGCGCCGGGCTGCTTTTTTCATCAGGAGTACGCACGCCGCGGCGGCCAGATAAGGCAGTACCAGCCAGTCGACCCACAGCATGAGTCCGGCGAGCAGCCCGAAGGCGGCGTAACCGACGGTCCGGGGTCGCGCCGGCAGGGCGACCGCGAGCAGCATCAGCGCGGCACCGGCGACGTTGATCTCCGGATAACCCCCGCCCGAGATGACCTGATTTTTCAGGACCCGGTCGGAGCCCAGGGCCAGGATCCCGACGACAAGGGTGGCGAACCACGGCGAGTAGAGCCGCCTGGTCAGCGCCCACATCGCGGCCAAGAAGCCGACGTAGAGCAGCAGGTTGGGCAGCCGCAGCGCCAGCACCGACCCGTGCGCGAAAGCGACCAGCGGCGCGGCCAGATAGGCCTCGAGCGTGCCCATGTAGTTCTGGCCGTAGAAATAGACCGGCAGCCCGCGACCCTGCGCGATGTGCAGCGCGGCCAGGCCCATCGTGCCCTCGTCGCTGTTGGTCGGCGGCGCGCCCGCGAGCAGCACGGCCAGCCGGTAGCCGAGACCACCCAGCCCGAGCAGGAGAGCGACGATCGCCGCGGCGCCGGGCCGGCGACGGCCAGCTGATGGCGACACTGCTGGCGTGGAGGTCTCCGCCCCGGTCAGGATCGCCACGCCGGGCAGTCTCTCACGATGCCGGCGGAGCCGTCGTTGCCCGGTGTCGCAAAAGATCTTGATCGACCCGTTCTGCCAGGCCGCGGCCGGCTCGCCCCGTCGCCCGGCTGCGGGCAGCTCGCCATTTGTGGTGCGGTGGCTGACGCTTGTTGGTCGGCGAAGCCGACAACACTGCCAGGAGATCTAGTTAAAAAGTGGTAGCCGGAGCTACCAGTTTTTACCTAGATCTCCGAGATTTCCTCTGGATCATGGACGGGGATCGGGCAGATCCGAGCTTTTCGCCTAGCCGTCACTAGCAGGAATGGCGGCCGCGCGGGCAGCGACCGGGCCGTCCTGGTCAGGCCGAAGACCGGCGCCATCTCGACCGGCGCGCAGCCGGCGGCGCAGCAGCGCGGTCACCGCGAGGCTGGCCAGCGCCGCCACCGTCATCGCGGTAGCCGCGCCGGTCGCCTCCGCGACCGAACCCGTCGCGCTGGCCCCGACCGCTTGGAAGGTCATCCGGCCGCTGCCATCCAGGCCGAGCGCCTGTCCCCGCAGCCGGCCCGGGGTGATCTCGACCAGCCGCTGCTGCAACCCGAGCGTCCCCGCGTAGCCGAACGAAGCGACGAACACCGCCACCGCACCCACCACGGGACCGGGATGCAGGAAGAAGAGGAGATAGGGCACGGCGAGCAGCGTCTGGAGCGGAGTGATGAACCGGTCCAGCAGCACGGGCGGCACGAACCGCCCGACGATCAGATCCCCGGTGAGCATCCCGGCCGCACCCGCGACGAACAACACGGCCGCCAGATCGCCGGCGTAGGGCACGTACATCGCCTCGGCACCGACGATCAGCCCGTTGGGTACCCAGGCGGCGAGCAGCACGGCCCGGATCGACGGGTCGGCGAACAGCGCACGGTTGCCCCGCCAGGTCGCGGCGACCCCGGCCCGGCCGGTGGCGCGCGGTTCCCGGGTACGCAGGCCGAAGAAGGTCACCGCCGCCGAGATCGCGATCAGCACGGCGGCGACCGCCAGCGCGCGGTGCGGCCCGAGCGTGGCGATCAGCGTGCCGCCGGTCGCGAACCCGAGGATCTGCATCGCGCCGACCGAGACGTTGAGTGTCGCCCGGCCGAGCACGTAGCCCCCGGGTACCACGTCGACGATGATCGCGCTGCGGACACCGCCGCTGAGCGCGTCGACCGCGCCGAACGACATGATCAGCAGCAGCATGCCCCAGACCGGCAGCACGCCGGTGGCGAGCAGCACCGCCGCGAGGGCCCGGGCGAGGTCCCAACCGGCGAGGAAACCACGCGGGCGCACCCGATCGGCGTACGCCAGCAAGGTCATCGCACCTAATGCCTGTGGCAGCAGCCCACCGAGGAACGCGAGCGCCGACAGCAGCGGTGAGCCGGTCGACGCGTAGACCAGTGCGGAGAGCGCGAGCATCTGGATGGTCTTGCCGGCGACCGTGGCGGCGTTGCCGGCGAACAGCGCCCGGAACTCACGGTTGGCGAAGATCTCGCGGTAGGTCGTCACGCTCCGCACCATCGACCGCCAACGGGCGGCGGCGATAGAGTTTCGTCCGGAGACGAAAATGACCGTTGTGAAAGTCGACCCGACCGACCTGGCCAACACCCGCTTCGCGCTGTCGCCGATGGTCGAGTTGGTCGGTGCGCTGATGGTGCTGGCCAACCCGGGCCCACCAGCGGCCTGGCAGGCGCCCTGGGTGACCCGGCACCGCCCGGTGTTCGACGCCGTCGCCGCGACCGAGCCGACGCTCGCCGCGCTGCTCGCCACGATGCGCGGTGCCCGCTGGACCCCCGACTTCCTCGTGCCACCACCGTCCGGAATGGACACCACGTTCGCGGCCGAGCTGGCCCGGGTCCGGGAAACCCCGATCGAGCGCGTGCACCGCGACCTCGAACTGACCGCGCTGGCCGGCCCGCACAACGCCGGCCGGCTCGGCCGCGCCCGCCGGCCACCGCCGGAAGCGTTCACCGCACCGGACACCCTCGACCGCCTCGCCGGCGCGCTCGAAACGCTCTGGTCCCGCGCGTTCGCAGCGGATTGGCCGGTGCGGCGCGCGTTGCTGGAACGCGACGTCGTGCAGCGGGCGGGCCGGTTGGCGACCTATGGCTGGGCCAGTGCGTTGTCCGGCCTGCGCCCCGGATTCCGCTGGCGAGACGACGGCGAGATCGAGATCAACGACTGGGACTCGCCACCGTACGTCGTCGGCGGCGCCGGTCTGGTCCTGGTACCTGGCGGTTTCGGCAAGGGCTGGATCAGCGCGGACCCGGACGCTGGCTACGCCCTGGTCTACCCGGCCCGTGGCATCGCCGCGCCCACCGACACTCCGGCCCCCGACGGCCTCGACCGCCTGGTCGGCCCGGCCAGAGCCCGTCTGCTGCGCGCGCTGGCCGAGCCGGCGAGCACCACCCACCTCGTCGGTGCGCTCGGCATGACCCTCGGCGCGGTCGGCGACCACCTGGCCGTGCTGCGCGCCGCCGGCCTGGTCACCCGCGCCCGCAGCGGCCGCTCGGTGCTCTACCGCCTGACCCCGCTCGGCGCGGCACTGGCCGCCGCTCCGGCGGAACCCTAGGCTCGCTGTCGTGGGGTTCACCGTCGAAGAGGCCAACGGGGTGCTGGCCGACAACTTCGCGCCCTGGGTACGCGACCTCGGCCTTCTGGTCGAGCAGGTCGAGCCCGGCGTGGCCACCCTGCGGCTGCCCTGGTCAGACCGGCTGGCCCGGGAGGGCGGCGCGATGAGCGGCCAGGCGCTGATGGCCGCCGCCGACACCGCGACGGTGATCGCGATCTCCGCGGCCCGCGGCGGCTTCGTGCCGATGACCACGGTGCAGCTCTCCACCACGTTCCAGCGCCCGATCGCCGGCGTCGACGTGCGGGTGCTGGCCCGAGTCACCAAGCTCGGCCGCACCCTGGCCTTCGCCGACATCGTGCTCACTCCCGACGGCGCCAGCGCGCCGGCGGCGCAGGCCCACACGGTCTACGCCCTGCTCGGCTGACCAAGACCGTGATATCTGTCGGCGTAACTTTGCGCGCGGGACGCTCGTTGTCGATGTGAGGCGAGGTATCTTCATCGCCGCGACTCCCCCGGCCCCTCCACCCAAGGGGATGACCGCAGTGTCATCTACGCCCCTACAGCTGCCCCGGTTCGTGCGGATCGTCGTTATCGCTGGGCCGCCCACAGCGGCCCTGGTCACGCTGGTCTGCGCGGGCGCGGGGCTGATCCCGGCGCTGCCCGCCATGGCGGCCGCGGCGGCGCTGACGGCCGCCGTCGGCACCACCCGGCTGGTCCGGCTCGCCCTGCGCATCCACGCCCGGGTTCACTCTTTCGGGCCGTGCCGCGGCGCCGGCTACCTCGGCCTGGGCGTGCTCGCCACCGGGCTGTCGGTCGTGCTGCTGCCGTTCGCGCCGCCCGATGCCCGCGAGCCGATCACCACCGTGGGCCTGGCCTTCGCCGCCGTGCTCTCCGTGATCGGCCTGCTGCTGCTGCCCGGCGCCGCGACCACCACGCACGCCCGGCTGCGCCGCGTCTTCGACGGCGCGAGCCTCGGCATCAGCATCGCGTTCGCGGTCTGGCTGCTGCCGCCCAACGGCGGCATGCCCCCGTCGGCCCTGGCCGCGGCCCTGATCGGCTCATTCGGGCTGGCCACCGCCACGGTGATCGTGCTGCGGGTGGTCAGCTACCGGCGGGCGGCCTGGCTGTGCGGCTCCGGCGTGGGCCTCGCGATCGGCGGGGTCGGCGCACTCGCGATCATCCTGGCCTACCAGGCGCCGGCCTGGGTGCTGCTGATCGCGGCCGCACCGGTCGTGGTCAGCCCGGCACTGGTGCTGGCCGGCGCCGCGCGCACCGAGTCCGGCGTGGAGCCGGCTCCGGTGGGCGAGCCCGAGTCGCACCTGTCCGCGTACCCCCTGCTGACCATCCCCGCCGCCGTCGCAACCCTGGCGGCCGCCTGGCACCTGATCACCGTCGGCGAGTTCGACCGGACCTCGATCGTGCTCGGCCTCTCGGTCATCCCGACCGTCGTGGCCCGCGAGGTGTTCGCCGTCTCCGACGTCCGCCGTTACGCCAAACGATTGTCCACACAGGAGGCACACTTCCGCTCGCTGGTGTCCGGCGCCGGCGACCTCACCATGGTCGTCGGCGAAGACCTGCGGGTGGCCTGGCAGTCACCGGCGGCCGCGCGGCTGTTCGGCCTGTCCGACGCCGACGTCGTCGGCCGCCCGTTCCCCGACCTGATGCACCCCGAAGATGCCGACGACGTGCTCTCCGTGCTCAACCAGGTGCTCGCCGACAAAGACGGCGGGGAGGGCGCCCGACCGGCGCTCGTCCCGGCCCGCCTCCGCGACGGCCACGGCACCTGGCGCGACACCGAGTCCACGGTCAGCGACCAGCGCGGCATCCCCGAGGTGGCCGCGCTCGTCGTGCACATCCGCGACGTCGGCGAGCGCCGCCACTTGGAGCGCACGCTGCACAAACTGGCCTTCACCGATCAGTTGACCGGTCTGGCCAACCGGCGCGAGCTGATGCGCACGATCGCCACCCAACGCTCGGTCGAAGGACACACCGGCGCGCTCCTGGTGATCGACCTGCACGGCCTGGCCGGCGTCAACGACAACCGCGGCCGCGAGGTCGGCGACGCGGTGCTGATCGAGGTAGGCCGCCGGCTACGGGCCACGGTCGGCAGCGACGACGTGGCGGCCCGGCTGGCCGGCGACGAGTTCGCGGTGGTCACCGTCGAGGGCCCGGTCGTCGCCTACGCACTCGGCACCCGCCTGCTGACCGCACTGACCGAGCCCTACCTACTGCCCGGCGCCACGGTGCACATCTACGTCAGCGTCGGCCTGGCCGAGTTGGCCGGCGGCGACGGCGTCGACGACGTACTCCGCCGCGCCGACCTCGCCCGCCGCCGCGCCGGCCAACTGGGCCGCAACCGCATCGAGTGGTACGACGCCTACCTGGAAGAACAACTAGTCCGCCGGATGGACCTGGAGCGGGAACTACCCGGCGCCGCCAGCCGCGGCGAACTCGACCTGGTCTACCAGCCGGTGCTGGGCCTGCACGACGGCCAACCGGTCGGCGCCGAGGCACTGCTGCGCTGGCGCAGCCCGGCCCTCGGCACGGTGCTACCCAGCGAGTTGCTCCCGGTCGCCGAAGACCTCGGCGTGATCGGCGAGATCGGCCAGTGGGTACTCCAGCAGTCGTGCCGCCAGCTCGCCTCCTGGGACCCCCGGCTGTGGCTGTCGGTCAACGTCTCGCCGATCGAGCTGGCCGCACCCGACTTCGTCAGCCAGGTCGCGGCGACGCTGGTCACCAACCGCCTCGCACCGGAACGCCTGGTGATCGAGATCGCCGAGGGCCGGGTCGGCGCCGACACCCCAACGGTGGTCACCCAACTGGCGGGGTTGCGCGCCCTCGGCGTACGCACCGCACTCGACGATTTCGGCGCCGCCCAGGCCAGCCTGGCCCACCTGCGCCGATTGCCGATCGACATCCTCAAGGTCGACCGCGCCCTGGTCGGCGAGCAGGGCACCCGCCAGAACGGCGGCATCGCCAAGCCCCTGATCGACGTCGTGGTCAGCGTGGGCCGCCGGCTCGGCATGGAGATCATCGCGGAGGGCCTGGAGTCGGGCGCCCAGATCGAGCAGGCACGCGCGGCCGGCTGCCAACTCGGGCAAGGCTTCGCCCTCGCCCACCCGGCCCCCGCCGAACGCTTCGAGGCCTTCCTGGCCGAACGCCTCACCCAACCCAACTAGAGGAAGATCAAAATCCGGAGTTCCCGGGTCCGCGGTGGGCGCGACCGGCGCTCCCGCCGGAGACCGCGCCGGGCCCAGGGGCCCGGCACTGCCAGCTCCGCCGCTGGTCACGGCAAGGCCGGATTACAAACGCCGCGCAACGGCCGCTCCCGCCGGAGTCAGGCGCCGGCGCTGCGGGCTGGAGCCGATTTCAGAGCGCGGGTGGAGTTTTGCGGTCAATCGCGGCGCGCGGTGGCAGCCACGGGATCCGAACGTCGACGGTCTTGATCATGCGCCAGACCTGCAAGATCCGAGGCTGCCACCATGATCATGTGTGCCGGACCTGCACGACACGCCGTGGGGATTGTCGATGAGATGCAAACGATCAAGCAGACCGGCCGCGCCGTTGTCGACCAGGTGCACACGATCACCGACTGCACACCCCACCAGTCCACTGCGGCTCGCGGACAAGCGCGATCGACCAACGATTGCCGCCGAGCCCGCCAGGACGACCCGTGACCGGAGCGCTGACCCGAGTCGCTGCCAGCTCCTCCGAGCTCGCCACTGCGGTCGCTCGGCCCGTCGCAGTCACCCGGGTTAGCGAACGACGGCCTTCAGGCGCTGGCGCAGAAACCGTCGGTATTCGGTGAACCTGCGACCGTCGGCGCGGTACCCATTCTCGTGAGACTAAGAAGCAAGGCATCCGCATCGGCGGCAGTGACCAGAGACAGCCATGAGCGAGCCCACCGCGCCCGGCCACCGAGGTGTCCCACCGCGAAGACCGGCCATTGGACCGTGGCCCACGCCCGGCGACCGCGGTCGCGGTCGCGGTCGGCGACTGGGTCAGGTCCGGGGAGGGGTCATGCGCTGGAGCGTTGAGCGTCCTATATGCGTTTAGCGGAAGCGCATGACCCCCTCCCCGGACCAAGACCGCACCCAGCAACGCGCCATAAACCGGAGAAACGAGCCGGGACCGATCGTGGGACGGCCCCAAGAAACCGCGACCGACGACGAAGGCCGACGCTCCGGCGGGAGCGACGGCGCGCCCCCCAGGCGGGCCCGGGCAGGAATGAAGTTGATCTGCTTTTGGGTTGATTCGTTTCGGGCGCGCTAAAGATTGGTTCGGTGGAGGGGCCGCTAAGGGGCGGCGCCCGTTGGACAAATAGACTCGCTCGGGTCGCGCGGAGCGTGCAACGCTTCCCGGTGACCGAATCCGAATCGCCCACACGACGCAAGGGGGCACTGATGGCTGCCATTTCCCGCGACGAGGTCGCGCATCTCGCGCGGCTGTCGCGGCTCGCCGTGACCGAGCAGGAGCTCGACACGTTCGCCGGCCAGCTCGACGTGATCCTCCAGGCCGTGGCACGCGTGGGCGAGGTCACGGCCGCGGACATCCCGCCGACCTCGCACTCCGTGCCGTTGACCAACGTGCTGCGGGAAGACGTCGTGATCAGTTGCCTGACCCGGGAAGAGGCCCTCGCGGGGGCGCCCGACGTGGCCGAAGACCGGTTCCGGGTGCCGCGCATCCTGGATGAGGAGGCGTGACAGCTGTGTCCGATCTGACCAGGATGACCGCCGTCGAGATCGCCGCGAAGGTGGCCGGTGGCGAGGTTTCCGCCGAGGAAGTGACCCGGGCGCATCTCGACCGGATCGCCGCCGTCGACGGCAAAGTGCACGCGTTCCTGCACGTCGACGCCGATGGCGCGGTCGAGGCCGCGCGGGCCGTCGACGCCAAGCGAGCCCGTGGCGAGTCGCTCGGGCCGCTGGCCGGCGTGCCGGTCGCCGTCAAAGACGTGATCACCACTCGGGGCGTGCCGACCACCGCCGGCTCGAAAATCCTCGAAGGGTGGCGGCCGCCCTATGACGCGACCGTCGTCGAGCGGCTGCGCGACGCCGGCACGGTGATTCTCGGCAAGACCAACATGGACGAGTTCGCGATGGGCTCGTCGACCGAATACTCGGCCTACGGCGCGACCAACAACCCGTGGGACCTCGGCCGGATCCCTGGCGGGTCCGGCGGCGGCAGCGCAGCGGCCATCGCGGCCTTCGAGGCGCCGCTCGCGATCGGCACCGACACCGGCGGCTCGATCCGCCAGCCCGGCGCGGTCACCGGCACGGTCGGCTCGAAGCCGACCTATGGCGGCACGTCCCGCTACGGCCTGATCGCGTTCTCGTCGAGCCTCGACACCCCGGGTCCGTGCGCGCGCACCGTGCTCGACGCGGCCCTCCTGCACGAGGTGATCGCGGGGCACGACTGGCGTGACTCGACCTCGATCCCGCAGCCGGTGCCGCCGGTGGTCGAGGCCGCCCGGCTCGGCCTGACCGGCGACCTGACCGGCATGCGGCTGGGTCTGGTCACCCAGTTCGACGGCGAGGGCGCGGAGCCCGGCGTGATGGCCGCCTTCCGCGACGCGCTCGCCGCGCTGACCAAGCTGGGCGCCGAGATCGTCGACGTGTCCTGCCCGCACTTCGAATACGCGCTGCCGGCCTACTACCTGATCGCGCCGAGCGAGGCCTCGTCCAACCTGGCCCGGTTCGACGGCGTCCGCTACGGCCTGCGGGTCGGCGACGACGGCAACCGCTCACTCGAAGAGGTCATGTCGCTCACCCGCGAGGCCGGCTTCGGTCCCGAGGTCAAGCGCCGGATCATGCTGGGCACCT
Source organism: Asanoa ferruginea (assembly GCF_003387075.1). Lineage (NCBI taxonomy): Bacteria > Bacillati > Actinomycetota > Actinomycetes > Micromonosporales > Micromonosporaceae > Asanoa > Asanoa ferruginea. Next base: position 3,933,312 of record NZ_QUMQ01000001.1, on the reverse strand, counting down.
ACGCGCTGTCCAGTGGCTACTACGACGCCTACTACGGGCAGGCGCAGAAGGTCCGCACGCTGATCACGCAGGACTTCAACGCCGCGTTCGAGCAGGTCGACGTGCTGGTCGCGCCGACGACCCCGTTCGTCGCCTTCCCGTTCGGGTCACGCACCTCCGACCCCTACCAGATGTACCTCGCCGACCTCTTCACGATCCCGACCAACCTCTACGGCGGCCCCGGCATCTCGGTGCCCTGCGGGCTTTCCGAGGGGCTGCCGGTCGGCTTCCAGATCATGGCCCCGACGATGGCCGACGACCGCATGTACCGGGTCGCCGCCGCCCTCGAGTCCGCTGTCGGCACGCTGACCCCGCCGTCCCTGGAGGGCTGATGACCACCACGACGCTGCCCACCTACGAAGCGGCGGTCGCCGGCTTCGAGCCGGTGATCGGCCTGGAGACCCACGTCGAGCTCGGCACCAACACGAAGATGTTCTGCGGCTGCCCGACCGACTTCGGCGGCGAGCCCAACACCCGGGTCTGCCCGGTCTGCCTGGGCCTGCCCGGTTCGCTGCCGGTGGCCAACAAGGCCGCGATCGAGGCGACGATCCGGATCGGCCTGGCGCTCAACTGCTCGATCGCCACCTGGTGCCGGTTCGCCCGGAAGAACTACTTCTACCCGGACATGCCGAAAGACTTCCAGATCAGCCAGTACGACGAGCCGCTCTGCGTCGACGGCTACCTCGACGTCGAGGTCGACGGCAAGACCGTGCGGATCGGCATCGAGCGGGTCCACCTGGAGGAAGACACCGGCAAGACGCTGCACGTCGGCGGCGCGACCGGCCGCATCCACGGCGCGACCGAGTCGCTGGTCGACTACAACCGGGCCGGCATCCCGCTGGTCGAGATCGTCACCAAGCCGGTGCCCGGCATCGGTGCGCTCGCACCCGAGGTGGCCCGCGCCTACGTCACCGAGCTGCGCGACGTGCTCCGCGGCCTGGGCGTCTCCGACGTGCGGATGGAAGAGGGCTCGCTGCGCTGCGACGTCAACACGTCGCTCAACCGGCCCGGCGAGGAGTGGGGCACCCGCACCGAGACCAAGAACGTCAACTCGCTACGGTCCGTCGAGCGGGCGGTCCGGTCGGAGATCATCCGGCAGGCGTCCGTGCTCGAGGCCGGCGGCCGGATCATCCAGGAGACCCGGCACTTCTCCGAGGAGACCGGCGACACCCGGCCCGGGCGCTCGAAGGAGACGGCGACCGACTACCGCTACTTCCCTGAGCCCGACCTGGTGCCGCTCGCTCCCGACGCCGAGTGGGTCGCGACGCTGAAGGCCGCGCTGCCGGAGCCGCCGCGGGTGCACCGCAAGCGGCTGCAGGACGCGTGGGGCCTGTCCGACCTCGACATGCAGTCGGTGGTCAACGCGGGCGCAGTCGAGCTGATCGAGCAGACGGTCGCGGCGGGTGCCACCGCCGCGGCGGCCCGCAAGTGGTGGTTGGGCGAGCTTGCCCGGCGCGCCAACGAGGCCGGCATCGAGCTGTCCGCGGTCGGCGCCACGCCCGAGCAGGTCGCCGAGCTACAGACGCTGGTCGACAGCGGCAAGCTCAACGACAAGCTGGCCCGGGTGGTGCTCGAGGGCGTCGTCGACGGCGAGGGCTCGCCGACGGCGGTGATGGAGGCGCGCGGGCTCGCGGTCGTCTCCGACACCGGCGCGCTGACGGCGGCCGTCGACGAGGCGATCGCCGCCAACCCCGACATCGCCGCCAAGGTCCGCGAGGGCAAGGTTCAGGCGGCCGGCGCGCTGGTCGGCGCGGTTATGAAGACCACCAAGGGCCAGGCCGACGCCAAATCGGTCCGCGACCTGATCCTGCAGCGCCTCAGCGGAAGCTGACGATCCAGAGCGGTTCCCGGGTACGCGCCGGGAGCCGCTCTCTTCGGCCTAGATACTTTCCATAGCTACTATCTACTTGTACAGTAAATCTCGTGGACGACGACACTGCGACCGGCCGGCTGCTCTGGCAGGTCACGCTGCGCTGGCGGGCGGCGGTCGACCGGGCGGTCGCGCCGCTGGGTCTGACACACGCGCAATACAGCCTGATCGGCTCGCTCTACGGGCTGACCCGCCAGGGCCGCACGCCATCGCAGCGGGAGTTGGCCGACTTCGCCGGCCTGGAGCAGATCTACGTCTCGAAGTTGATCCGCGGCCTCGCCGACGCCGGCCTGGTGACCCGGTCGGAGCACCCGACCGATTCGCGGGCCCGCCAGCTCTCGCTGACCGCGAAGGGCGTCGAGGTGACCGAGGCGGCGGTCGGCATCGTCCACGCGCTTCAACACGACCTCACGGCGCCCATCGGCGGGCCTTCGGGTCCACGCAACCGGGCGCTGATCAGCACCCTCAGAACCCTGCTCGGCGGCACGCCGGGCGCATCCGAAGGGAGCACCGCCATGACCGCGACGCCTACCTTGACCGGACAGGACATCGGCGAGGCACAGGGCGCGTTGAGCGCCCTCCTGACCAACGTGCTGGCCGCATCCGACGTGTCAGCCAACGAATACGTGACGTTCCGGGTCATCACCGTCCGCGGCCCGTGGGAGTCGCTCGACGACCTGGCCGCTTACCTGGCTACTCAACCGCAGCTGAACCTCGACACCGCGGGCGCCGGCAAACTCTGCGCTGGCTTGGTCCAAAAGGGACTAGTGACCGCTGGCGGTCCGGTTGCCTTGACCCCTGCGGGTTCGCAGCTCTTCGAGTCTCTCAACGCCACGGTCCGGGAGACGACGCAGCGGATCTATGCGGGCCTCGACGCCAACGATCTGGCGACCGCCCACCGCGTGCTGGCAACACTCACCGACCGCGCCCACCGCGCCGTCAGCGGCTGACCGACGGTCAGGCACCCCGGCGCCTGACCGTCAGCCAGTGACCGATCGCGAGCGCCCCGGACGCCCGCGCGGGCCAGCGCTTCCTCGATCCGCGGTAGCGCGGGCGCCCCCAGGCCGTTCAGGCCGCAGCGACGCCGGGCGGAACGAGGGCGCTTGCCCCTCAGGGGCTGCCGCGTGGGCCGGCTACGCCGGCGCCAGGTGCAACGAGGGCGCTTGCCCCTCAGAGGCTGGCGCGTGGGTCCGCTACGCCGGCGCCAGGTGGAACGAGGGCGCTTGCCCCTCAGAGGCTGCCGCGTGGGTCCGCTACGCCGGCGCCAGGTGGAACGAGGGCGCTTGCCCCTCAGAGGCTGCCGCGTGGGTCCGCTACGCCGGCGCCAGGTGGAACGAGGGCGCTTGCCCCTCAGAGGCTGCCGCGTGGGTCCGCTACGCCGGCGCCAGGTAGGAACGAGGGCGCTTGCCCCTCAGGGGCTGGCGCGTGGGTCCGCTACGCCGGCGCGCTAAGCGCAGCGGGCCCGACCGCCACCACAGCGATAGTGGGTGGATCAGGGCGGCCCGGTCGCTACGGGCTGACGCGTGGGTTGGTTACTTCGGCGCCGAAGAAGGTGGCCAAGGGGTCGATCATTCGCGGGTGGGCGCGGTTGATGGCGTCGTGGCCGCTTCGTGGGATCTCCAGTGTGCGGGCGCGCGGGATGGTTCGGGCCAGTGCCTCGTTGGCGGGCGCGTAGTAGCGCGGGCCATTAGCACCGCACGCGAGCAGCACCTCAGCGGTGACCGCGGCCCACCGGGAGGCGGGGCTGTCGGCCGCGTGGATCAGTGCGGACTCGTCCAGGGTCATCGGCAGCAGGTCGCCCATCATCCGGCCGATCGGGGTGCGTAGGAAGAGGCGGCAGATGGCCGTCTGCACCGGCAGCGGCCACCTCGACGTGACCTGGTGGGTGTTGATGCCGCCGGCGGTCAGCGCCATCGCCCTGGCGATGTCGCCCGCGGCGGCGGCTGCTCTTGCGGCGCCGAGCCAGGCCGCCGGAAAGCTGCCGTCGATCGAGATCGCCGCGTCGTAGAGGGCCAGCCGGGCGATCGGCAGCCGCAGCGCCGCGGTCAGCGCGATGAAACCACCCGAACTGTGCCCGATGACGTTGCCGGCACCCGTGTGGTCGAGCACCGCGGCCAGGTCGTCGATGTCCTCGTCGAAGGTGTAGGGCGACGTCCGCGGCGGTGCGTCCGCCCGTCCCCGCCGGTTGTAGAGATGCACCGTGAACCGGTCGGCCAGCGCCGCCGCCAGCCGGTGGTAGATCGAGATGTCGACACCGCCGCCGTGCACCACGACGATGCCCGGGCCTGCTCCGGTGCTGTGCAGCACGATGGTCGCGCCGTCGCGTGCCGTGATCCGCTCCATGGCCCCTCCCCGGGTCAGCAAACTGCAAACGCCGTTCGCAGTTTACAGTTACACAGTGACCGACGCGCAACCCATCTGGACCCGTCCCGAACGCGGCAGTCGTGGCCCGACACCCGGGCACAGCCGGGACGAGATCGTGGCCGCCGCCATCGCGCTGGCCGATGCTGAGGGGCTCCCCGCGGTGTCGATGCGCGCCGTCGCCACCGCGCTGGGGACGACCGCAGGCTCGCTCTATCGCTACCTGTCGTCGCGCGACGACCTGCTCGACCTCATGACCGACCATGCCGTGGCCGAGTTGCAGCCCTACCCCGAACCGGCCGGCAGCTGGGTCGACCAGATGCTCCAACTAGCGGCCGGGCAGCTCGAACTGCACCGCCGACACCGTTGGCTCGCCGACGTCGTGCAACGGCCGTCGGCGGTGGGACCGGCCGCACTGGCCTGGTTTGACCACTGTCTGGGTGTCCTTGAACCGACCCTGGCACCCACCGCCGCCAAGTTCGAGGCGATCGCCGTCGTCACCGGCACCGTCGTTCTCTTCAGCCGTAACCCGCCCGCGAACGCCCGAAACCCGTTCGCGAACCTCGACCCGGCGACCTATCCGCACCTGACCACGGCACTGGCCACACCCGGCAACCCGCCGCGGAGCGATCTCTTCGAGCGCGCCCTGCGGTCACTCCTGACCGGCTTGCTCGATAACAAGAACTGAAAGTCAGGGCTTGGCGAAGGCCGCGAAGAACTTGTCGCGGAACGCGTCCATTCGCCAGACCGGCGCGTTCGCCGACGGGGCGAGGCCTGGTTCCCAGCCCCAGCTTTCGATCTTCGGGATCACCTTCGGGTCCTTGGCGATCACCGTGATCGGCACGTCGCGGTTGGGGTTGGGGCCGGTGATGACGGGCGACGGCTGGTGGTCGCCGAGCATCACCATCACCGTGTTGTCGTTACCGTATTTCTCCATATAGGACACCAGGCTGTCGACCGAATACTCGACCGTGCGGCGGTAGTTGTCCTGGACCTTGCTGACGTCTTCGTTGTTGATCGCGTCCGGGTTGCCGCCCTTGCCTTCATTGCCTGGGTAGGTGGAACCGTCGCCCAGCGCGTCCCAGTCCATCATCGGCGGCACCGGCTCCCACGGCGCGTGGCTGGACAGCAGGTCGATCTCGGCCATCACCGGCTTGCGGGCGTTCAGCGGCTGCGCGAGTTCCGACCGCTGGAACGACTGCATGGTGAACTGGTCGGGAATCGACGAGAACGCGTAACCCTGGCCCTTGTAGCCGAGGGTGCGGTCGTCGTATTCCTTGTCGAAACCGTAGACCTTGCCCTCGGGCCAGTCGCGCCGGTTGGCCGGCATCACCGCGACCGTGCGCCAGCCGGCCTTGTCGAACGCCGACGTCAGGGTGTAGCGCGAGCCTTCGGTGAATTTCCCGTACCGTCGCTGGCTGTTGATCCATAGTCCAGATTGGAATGTCGAGTGGGCGAGCCAGCTCCCGCCGCCGATGGTCGACGACGTGAGCCAGCCGCTGCGGGTCTGGAAGCCCGCCGCGGTCAACTGCTGTGACCGGGAAGCCAGCAGCGAAGCCGTCTGCGGGTAGTTGACCGCGTCGCGGCCGTAGCTCTCGACGAACGCGAAGATCACGTCTTTGCCGCGCAAGCCCTGCAAAAGCTGATCAGAGGGTACGTCGCGGTAGGCGTCGGTGGCCTCTTCCTTGGCGTACGCCGCCTGATCGCTGATGTCCTCACGCAGTTGGGCGGCGTGCCCATAGGCGGCCGACGCGGTTTCCCGCCCCGCGATCGGCACCCCCGGCACTACGTGCACGCCCAGCACGGCCAGCGCGACCCAGACCACCCCGAGCACCGCGACGACCCGCAGCGCCAGGGTCTTCCGCACGGCCACCACGCGGGACAGCCGCAGGATCGACAGCGTCGCCAGCACCGGGATCGCCAGCGCGAGCAGGATGGCACCGATGACGGCACCGATCGCGCCGGGCTTGCCGAACGACTCGGATAGCCACTCCTCCGCGGCGCGGAACAGCGACCAGTCGGAGAGGGGGTCGAACTGGCGCGACAGCGTGACGCCGAAGCCTAGGTCGAGCACCTTGAGGATGCTGACCGCGCCGAGGAGCACGCCGGCGACGATGCCGACGATGGTGCGGGCCCGGGCCGGCAGCAGCACCACGACGGCGACGCCGACCAGTGCCTCCAGCGGGATCACCACGATGCCCCACGGGCTCAGCGAGGCGTAGTCGTCGGGGAGGAGCAGCAGGACCAGCACGAAGAAGGCGGCCAGCCCGGTGAGGATGCGGCTTTTCACGAAGCGAGCCAATCGGGTTCGATGGTGCGCCGGGCGTGCCTCGCTTTCGCGGCTAGGTAGCCGGCATTGGCGGGGGACAGATGCAACCGGGTCGGCACCCGCTTGGTCACCTTCACACCCAACGAAGTGAGCTGTTCTTCCTTGTCGGGATTGTTGGTCAGCAACGCGATCCGGGACACGCCCAGGGCGCCCAGCATCTGCGCGGCGACCGTGTAGTCGCGTTCGTCCTCGGCATGCCCGAGCGCGAGGTTGGCCTCGTAGGTGTCCATGCCGGTGTCCTGCAACGCGTACGCGTCGAGCTTCGCGTAAAGCCCGATCCCCCGCCCCTCCTGCCGCAGGTAGAGCAGCAGCCCGCCGGCGTTGCTGATCCGCTCGACCGCCTCGCGCAACTGCGGGCCGCAGTCGCAGCGCTCGCTGCCGAACACGTCACCGGTCAGGCACTCGCTGTGCGGCCGCACCAACGGGGCCTCGTCGCGGTCCAACGTGCCGCGCCAGTCGCCGAGCCCGAGCGCGATGTGCTCGCGGTCGTCGGCCAGCCCGCGGAACGTGAACACTTCGGCGAGGGTGCTGTAGCCGTCCGGGAACCGAAGGGGGACCGATACCTGCGTGCGTATCGTCGCGTCGTCCATCAATCTCCTCATCAGACGGTGCCGAACCGGGACGAGAGCGCGTAGCGCAGCAGCACCACGTCGCCGACCTGGCGGACCTCGGCCAGTGTCGCCCGGCGCTCCTGGCTCCAGGGGAACTCCCCTTCGCCGACGAAGCGGGGTGCCTTGGCGTCGCCGACGAAGAACGGCGCCACCACGAGGTGCAGCTCGTCGGCGAGCTCTTCGGTCAGGAACTGGGTGTGGATGGTGCTGCCCCCCTCGACCATCAGCCGGCCGACACCGCGAGCGTAAAGGTCTTCGGTGACCCGGCGGAGGTTGACCGGCTGGCCGCCATCGACGATGGTGGCGTGCCGGCCCAGCCGCGCCTGCGCCTGATCCACTGTGGAGCTCGCGCAGTAGACCAGCTTCTCCGCCTCGCCCGACTGGAAGAACTCGGCTTCGGCGTCGAGCCCGCCGCCCTCGGTGACGGTCACCTTGCGCGGCGAGGGGTGCTCGCCGCGGGCCACCCGGGCGTCGCGGTGCTCCGGCGACTTCACCACCAGGCGGGGGTTGTCGCGGCGGAGCGTCTCGGCGCCGACCAGGATCGCGTCGCAGCCGGCCCGGACCTCGTCGACCCGCAGGAAGTCGGCCTCGTTGGAGAGCAGCAGGCGCTCGTCGCCGCAGTCGTTGACATAGCCGTCGATCGACATGGCGCAGCTCAGCAGGATGTAAGGCCGCTCAGCCATGGCTGTACTCCAATTGCCGCTGGACACCGGTGTCCCCGTCAGGCTCCAGCATTACCGGTTTCTCGGCCGCGCGCCTACCGTCCGCCCAACGCAGCACCAGCACCACGGCCCCCGGCAGGCTCGCGACCAGGGCCAACACGCCGAATACGACCGCCGTGGAGACCCCCTGGCCGGAGGTCAGCCCGGCCGCACCGAAGGCCCAGGCGGCGACGCCTTCGCGGGGTCCCCAGCCGGCGATGTTGCAGGGCAGCGCCATGGCCAGCAGCGCGAGCAGGGTCAGCGGGGCCAGCAGGCGCAGCGGCGCGGTCGCGCCGGCCGTCCGGGCCGCGACCAGGAAGGTGATCAGGTGGCCGGCGAGCACGACGGCCGTCGTGACCACCACGCCGATGCCGGTGCCCGGCGAGGCGAGCCCGGTGCGCAGCCGGAACCTGCCCTTGATCACGTAGGCCACCAGGGCCACGACGCCGATCGCGGCGACGGCCAGCGGCATGTGCTTGCGCACCGGCGACGGGAAGATGGCCAGCGTGACCACCGACAGGGCGATCGTCACCACGAAGCCGGCCATCCGTTCGACCACGACCGCGCGTACGCCCAGGGCGACGTCACCGATGTCCTTGCCGTGCCGGACCGCCCGGTGCACGTCACCGACCACGCCGCCGGGCAGCGTGGTGTTGAGGAACTGGGCCCGGTAGTAGGCGCCGACCGCCTCGCGCAGCGGCAGCGTCACGCCCAGCGCCCGGGCCACCAGCGCCCACCGGTAGGCGCACGCGACCGTGGTCACCACGCCGAGGCCGAAGGCGGTGCCGAGCGCGGTCGCGTTGACGCCGCGGATGCCGTCGAGGAACGGTCCGCTGCCCAGCCGCCAGACCAGCACGCCGAGCAGGGCGGCACCGCCGGCGAGCCGGACCCAGCCCCAGATCTGCGCCTTGGTCACGGTAGGGCCAGCAGGTCGACGTGGTGGACGCTCGCGGTGAGCCGCCCCTCGGCGATCTCCGCCGTGCGGCGCCGGGCATAGCCGGCAGCCGGTGCGGCCAGCGCGGGCACCTGGTCGACCGCCGCGGCCAGCCATTCCCGGAACCAGACCTCGAGCAGCGCCCGGTCGTCGGCGCCGAGTTGCCACGGGCTTGGCCGCAGCGTGGTCGCCACCCCGTGCCGGGCGAACGCCTCATCCAGCGCGGCGACCGCGTCCGGGCCGAGCAGCCGGCGCCCGCCGACGCTGCGCCGCTGGTGCGCATTGAACGCGGCGGCCACCTCCGCGTCGAACGGGTCCGCGGGCGTGAACTCCACGCGGCCAACGACCGAAAGCATGATCAGCGCGGGTACGCCGGCCCCGGCGCACGCCGAAGCGATCGCGTCCACCTCGTCGACGGTCAGGATGTCGATCAACGCGGAGGCGGTGACCAGCGCGGCACCGGCCAGGTCGGCGGCGTGCAGCGTGCCGATGTCGCGCACCCGGGTCGCCGCGGTGATCCCGTCCGGCTTCCCGGCCAGGGCGGCGGCGAGCAGGTCCGGGTCGCGGTCCCACATGATCCAGTGCTGCGCCGCGGGGAGTTTCGGCGCCAGCCAGCGGGCGGCCGATCCGGTGCCGCAGCCGAGGTCGTGGATCACCATGCGCGGCGCGTCGCCGACCCGTTCGCGCAGGTCGTCGACCAGGTCGGCGGCGCGCGACCGCGCGTCGGCGGGTTCGCGCAGGCTCAGCCAGTCGGGGCTGACCCCGGGCATCAGGGTGCTCGTCATCTGCTCGTGCTCTCCCGCATCGCGACCGTGGACAGGACATCGGAAGCCAGCTTCGCGGTGACCGGCCAGCCCGTCAGCGTCGTTCGACGCAGTTGGGCCGACGCGCGCAGCGCATCGCGGGCGGACGGTTCGGTGAGCCAGCGCCGCAGCGCGGCGGCGAGCGCGGCCGGGTCGTCGGGCGGTACCAGCAGCCCCGGGCGGCTGCCGTCCGGCGCCCGGCCCAGCGTGTCGGGCAGCCCCTGGGCGGTCGTGGTCAGCACCGGGATGCCGCGGGCCAGCGCCTCGGTCACCACCATGCCGTAGGAGTCGGCGCGGGACGGCAGCACCAGCAGGTCGGCGTCGGCGTAGGCGGCGTCGAGGTCGGCGCCGGTGCGCGGCCCGACGAAACGCATGCCGGCCGGCGCGCCGGCGCGCACGTCCGAGGCGAATTCGGGTGCCCGCGACAGCGAACCGACGCACACGCACGTCCAGCCGGCCTCCGGCAGCATCGCCAGCGCCTTGGCCAGCACGTCGTGCCCCTTGTGCGGCAGCACGGCGGCCACGCAGAGCAGCCGGGACCCGGTCGCGCCGGGCGGCGTGACCGGCTGCGGCTCGACCCCGGGTGCGGCCACGAAGGCCGGCAGGCCGTAGGTGTCGAGCACGTTGCGCCGGCTCCACTCGCTGGTGGTCAGCAGCGCGTCGGCGGCCGCCAGCACCTCGCGCTCACCAGGCCCGCCGAAGATCATGTGGACCAGCACCACGAGTCGCAGGCGGCCGACCCGGTCGACCGGGACCGAGGTGGCCAGCAGCCCGTCGACCAGGACGAGCGCGCCGTCGGGCAGCGTGTCGAGCACCGGGCCCAGGGCCGTGCCGACCGGGACCGGGTGTTCCCGGACCGCCCAGCCGAGCGCCGCCAGACCATCGAAGACCCGCCGGTCGTAGGCGTTGCCGCCACTCGGCGCGCTCGGGTCGTCGATCTCGTCAGGCACGATGACGTGTACGCCGCCCGGCGGCGAAAGGTTCACAACGATCGCTCGTAGCTCGCCCACGCGATGTGCGATTCGTGCAGGGTCACGGTGATCCCGGCCAGCTCACGGCCGCCCTCGCCGAGATCGCCGGCCGTCGCCCGCTCGGCCAGCCGGTCGGCGATGACCTTGGCGAGCACCTCGGTCGTCGTGTTGACCCCGGCCAGCGTCGGGTCGTCGTCGAGGTTGTGCAGGTTGAACTGCCCCACGATGGCCTTGAGCTCGTCGGACGCGCGCGCGATGTCGACCACGATGCCGTCGGCGTCGAGCTCGGCGCGGCGGAAGGTGGCGTCGACCAGGAAGGTCGCGCCGTGCAACTGCTGCGCCGGGCCGAAGACCTCGCCGCGGAAGCTGTGGGCGATCATCATGTGGTCGCGCACGGTAACGCTGAACATGTGTTTCTCTACTCTCCGTAGGTGATGACGTGGCACAACCCGGCAAGGCTGCCAGACGCGAGGGCTGACAGCACCTCGGGCAGTCGCTCGAAGGGGTGCTGCCCGCTGACCAGCGCGTCAAACGCCGGGTCGCGGAGCAACTCGAGGGCCAGGGCGAGGCGGTCGGCGTAGGAACGGCTCGACCGGCGGGCCGGCGCGACCATGCCGACCTGGCTGGCCCGGATGTTCAGGCGTCCCGAGTGGAACCCGGCACCGAGCGGCACGCTCACCTCGCGGTCGCCATACCAGCTCAGCTCGATCACCGTGCCCTCCGGCCGGAGCAACTCCAGCGAGCGGCGCAGCCCGGCCTCCGCCGCGCTGGCGTGGAAGACCAGGTCACGGTCGGTCGCGGCGTCCTCCGGATGGGCGAAATCGACCTCGAGGGCGGCGGCCGTGGCGGCCCGTGCCGGGTCGACGTCGACGAGTTCGACCGCGACGCCCGGGAAGCGGGCCAGCAGCCGCGCGACGCCGCAGCCGACCATCCCGCCGCCGACCACGGTGACCCGGTCGCCGACCAGCGGCGCGGCGTCCCAGAGGGCGTTGACGGCGGTCTCCACCGTGCCGGCCAGCACCGCGCGCGCGGGCGGGACGTCGTCGGGCACCGGGACGACCGCGGTGGCCGGCACGACGTACCCCGTCTGATGGGGGTAAAGGCAGAAGACGGTGCGCCCGCGCAACTCGGCCGGGCCCTCCGCGACGACGCCGACGTTGAGGTAGCCGTATTTCACCGGACCAGGGAAATCACCCTCCTGGAACGGCGCCCGCATGGCGGTGTGCTGGCTCTCCGGCACCGCGCCGCGGAACACCAGCGTCTCCGTGCCACGGCTCACGCCGGAGCGGATCGTGCGCACCCGGACCTCGTCGGGACCGGGCTCCGCGACATCGGCCGGTCGGACCTCGCCAGCACCGGGCGCGACCACCCAGAATGCCCGTTCCGAGCGGCTCATTCGTGGCTCTCCGTCATCTTCATGAACCGAACGATCCCATTTCCCGTGTCATCATGTGCCGCTTAAAGACACGGAGGAACGATGCGCATGGTTCGGTCCGGCCCGCTGGTCGGCATGTTTGCCCAGTTCACCGTGCTTGCGGCGGTGGCCGCGGCGGTTGGCCTCGGCCCCCTTGGCTGGGTGGCCGGCGCCGCGTTCGCGATCAGCACGATGATCCTGCTCCAACACGGACTGTCGTCATCTGGACTCAGCACGTACGGGCCCGCCGACTGGGTGACCGCCGGCCGGACGATCCTGATCGGTGCCGTCGCCGCCCTCGTGGTCGACGGCATCCAGCGCACCCCGCCGGTCGCGATGGTGGTCGGGCTGGTGGTCGTCGCGCTGCTGCTCGACGGCGTCGACGGGCAGGTCGCCCGACGCACCGGCACCACCTCGGCGTTCGGCGCGCGGTTCGACATGGAGGCCGACTCGTTCCTGGTGCTGGTGCTCAGTGCGTACGTGGCACACACGGCCGGCTGGTGGGTGCTCGCGATCGGCGCGATGCGCTACGCGTTCCTGGCCGGCATCTGGTCGACCCGCTGGATGCGCGGCACGCTGCCGCCCCGCTACTGGCGCAAGGTGGTCGCCGCGACGCAGGGCATCGCCCTGGTCACCGCGACCGCCGGCGTGTTGCCGTTCCGGCCCACCCTGGTGCTGCTGCTGATCGCCTTCGCGCTGCTGCTCGAGTCGTTCGGCCGTGATGTTGTCTGGCTGTGGCGGGACGGTCACCCGGTCACCCGTACCCGGGTGATCGGTAGGCTCCTGCCTCGTGAATGAGCAGCAACCTTGGCCCTGGCCGGCCGGCAGCGCGACGGGCGTCGGCTCGATGCCCGGCGACGACATCGCCGAGGCACAACGGGTGGTGTTCGGGGAGCTGCCGGACCTGCCGCACCTCGCCGAGTTGCCCGACCGCGGCCCCGGCGCCGACATCATCGGCCGCACCTCGGCGTTCCTGGTCGACCTGCCGGTCGAGCTCTACGTCGGCACCTGGCGGATCGCCGCGCGGCCGGGGCGCGACCTGCGCCGCGCCGCCGACTTCCTCGACCGCGACCTCGACCAGCTCACCGAGCAGGGTGACGGCTTCACGGGTGTGGTCAAGGTGCAGGCGGCCGGGCCCTACACGCTGGCGGCCAACGTCGACCTGCCGGTCGGCGGGCGGCTGCTGCGCGACCCGGGCGCGGTCCGCGACCTGATCACGTCGTTGACCGAAGGGCTGCGGACCCACGTCGACGACGTACGCCGCCGGCTGCCGGGTGCGACCGTGCTGCTCCAGGTCGACGAGCCGGCGTTGCCGACGGTGCTGGCCGGGCACGTGCCGACCGAGAGCGGGTTCAGCGCCTACCGGGCGGTGGAGACCAACACGGCCGCCGACGCGCTGCGGGCGCTGGTCAGCGGGGTCGGCGCCCCGGTCACGTTCCATTGCTGCGCGGCCGACGTACCCATTTCGCTGTTCGTCTCGGCTGGTGCTTCGGCCCTTTCCCTTGATCTTTCGTTGGTCGGCTCGCTCGATCCGCTGGGCGAGGCGATCGACGCCGGGGTTGGCCTGCTGGCTGGCGTGGCGCCGACCAGCGGTGCGCGGGCGCCCGGTCACAAAGATCTTGTTGATCGGGTACGCGGGGTCTGGAACCAGCTCGGCTTCAGCGCTGACCTGCTGCGCCGCCAGGTCGTGGTCACGCCGACCTGCGGGCTGGCCGGTGCCTCGGCGACCTACGCCAAGGACGTGCTGGCGGCCTGCCGCGACGCCGGTCGGCGTCTGGTCGAGGAATAGCCCGCGGCAACGTGGGGAAGGATGATCCGCATGATCGGCCGCCTCTACAACGTCGTGATCGACTGTCCGGATCCGCCCGCTCTGGCCGGGTTCTACAGCGAGTTGCTGGGCATGCCCGTGGTGCACAAGCGGGAGGGCTGGGTGGTGATCTCCGATGACCGCATCCGGATCGCCTTCCAGATGGCGCCCGGGCTGCGCCAACCGCACTGGCCCGACCCGGAGCGGCCGCAGCAGATGCACCTCGACGTGATGGTCGACGACATCGACCGGGCCTCGGCGCAGGCTCTCGCGCTGGGCGCGAAGCGGTTGCCTGGTGACGGTGCGGATTTCCGGGTTTTCGAGGATCCGGCCGGGCATCCCTTCTGTCTGGTCTTCGAGGTCTGAGACTTTGTCGTACGGGGCGGCTAGGTTGCTGTTGTTGGCCTTAGTCGTCCGGAGGTTTGAGCGGTGTCCGACGAAGAGCTCCCTGACCAGCGCGTGACTGCCGCGCAGGCGGCGGCCGCGGGTGCCGAGCCGCCGGACGAGGCCCGCACGCGGCATGCCGCCCTGGCCGAGGAGATCGACGGGCACACCTACCGCTACTACGTGCTCGACTCGCCGACCGTCTCCGACGACGAGTTCGACAAGCTGATGCGGGCGCTGATCGCGCTCGAAGACGAATATCCGGCGCTGCGCACTCCCGAGTCGCCGACGCAGCGGGTGGGCGGTTTCACCACCGAGTTCCGCGCGGTCGAGCACCTTGAGCGGCTGCTCAGCCTCGACAACGTGTTCAGCACCGAGGGGCTGGCGGCCTGGGCCGAGCGCACGGTCCGCGACGCTGGCGGCCCGGTGCGCTTCCTCTGCGAGCTCAAGGTCGACGGCCTGGCGATCAACCTGACCTACGAGAAGGGCCGGCTGGTCAGGGGCGCGACCCGCGGCGACGGGCGCACCGGCGAAGACGTCACCGGCAACGTGCGCACGATCCAGGGCATCCCGGAGCGGCTCACCGGCAAAAACGTGCCCGAGTTGCTCGAAGTGCGCGGCGAGGTCTACTTCCCGGTCTCCGCGTTCGCCGACCTCAACGCCGCCCTGGTCGAAGAGGGCAAGGCGCCGTTCGCCAACCCGCGCAACGCGGCCGCGGGCAGCCTGCGCCAGAAAGACCCGCGGGTCACCGCGTCCCGGCCGCTGCGGATGGTCGTGCACGGCATCGGCGCCCGCAAGGGCTTCGCGCCGAAGTCGCAGTCGCATTCCTACGAGTCGCTGCGCAAGTGGGGGCTGCCGACCAGCGAGCGGTGGAAGGTGGTCGACGACCTGGCCGGCGTCGACGACTACATCGCCTACTACGGCACGCACCGGCGCGCCGTCGAGCACGAGATCGACGGCGTGGTGGTCAAGGTCGACGAGCTCGCGCTACAGGGCCGGCTCGGCTCGACCAGCAAGGCGCCGCGCTGGGCGATCGCGTTCAAATACCCGCCGCAGGAGGTCAACACCAAGCTGCTCGACATCCAGGTCAACGTCGGCCGCACCGGGCGGGTGACCCCGTTCGCGGTGCTCGAGCCGGTCAAGGTGGCCGGGTCGACGGTCGCGCTGGCCACTCTCCACAATGCCCGCGAGGTCGAGCGCAAGGGCGTGCTGATCGGCGACACCATCGTGCTGCGCAAGGCCGGCGACGTGATCCCCGAGGTGCTCGGCCCAGTGGTGGCGCTGCGTCCCGACGACGCCCGGGCGTTCGTGATGCCGACCGAGTGCCCTAGTTGCGGCACCACGCTCGCCCCGGCCAAGGAGAGCGACGTCGACATCCGCTGTCCCAACGCCCGCTACTGCCAGGCCCAGATCCGCGAGCGGGTGTTCTATCTGGCCAGCCGCAACGTGCTCGACATCGAGGTGCTCGGCTACAAGGCCGCGGCCGCGCTGGTCGAGTGCGGCGTGATCACCGACGAGGGCGACCTGTTCGACATCGACGGCCTGGCCCTGCGCGACTGCCCGTTCTTCGTCAACAAAGACGGCACGCTCGGCAGCAACGCGATCAAGCTGCTCGACAACCTCGAAGAGGTCAAGCAGAGCCCGCTGTGGCGGGTGCTGGTCGCGCTCTCCATCCGCCACGTCGGCCCGACCGCGGCGCAGGCGCTGGCCCGCCATTTCGGCTCGATCGAGCGGATCGACGAGGCGCCGGTCGACGAACTGTCCGCCGTCGACGGGGTGGGCCCGACGATCGCCGACAGTCTCAAGGAGTGGTTCGCGGTCGACTGGCACCGCGAGGTGGTGCGCAAGTGGCGCGCGGCCGGCGTCCGCATGGCCGAGGAGCGCACCGACGAGGGGCCGCGCCCGCTCGAAGGCCTCACGGTCGTGGTGACCGGCACGCTCAACGAGTTCTCCCGCGACCAGGCCAGCGAAGAGATCGCCAGCCGGGGCGGCAAGGTGACCGGTTCAGTATCCAAGAAGACCGACTTTGTCGTCGTAGGCGACAATCCCGGCTCCAAGTACGACAAGGCGATGTCCCTCAAGGTGCCCGTCCTCGACGAGGCTGGCCTGCGGGTTCTTCTCTCCGACGGGCCCGACGCGGCCCGCGCGAGTGCGCTGAGTGACGAGGCCTGAGCCGACGGCTATTGGCCCATAGTTGCCCGCTTGCCGTGTATACCAACTTAATCACGACTCTGTCCGTTTCGCTCGGTTGGCAAACCACGCCCATAGGGTGGGATCTTTAGTGGACAGTCCGGCCGGACGCTGGGGGGCGTTGTGGGGCGAGCGGGGAGGTGGGATGGACGCTGCCGTGCGGCGTAACTCCGTTCCCGCCGAACGGGCGGCGCCGTTCTACACGTTCGTCGGAGCGGTCATCACGGTGGCCGTTGTCGTCTCCGCGGCCTCGATCAGCCGCCTCCCCGAGCAGCTTCCCGACCTGCCGACCGCGTTCTGGTTGATGGCTGCGCTGGCTGTCCTTTGTGACTACCGCCCGTTCGCGCCGCCCGGGCCCCGGCAGAGTTCGGCGGTCTTCCCGTCGATCTGCTTCACGTTCGCGATCCTGTTGGCCTGGGGCCTCGGCCCCGCGATCCTGGTGCAGGCAGCCGCCGTCGTTTCCTCGTCCATCCGGCTGCGCCATGCGACGTGGCGGGCGGTGTTCAACGTCGCGCAATACGCGCTGGCGTTGGGCGCGGCGGAGGCGGTGCTGCGCGGCTTCGGCGAGGCCGCGTTCGCCCAGGGCACCGGTCCAACCTGGATCGACGTGGTGGCGGCCTCGGTCGCGGCGGCGGCCTGGTTCGTCGTCAAATACGGCACCGTGACCATCGCCGTCCGCCTGCACGCGGGCGGCAACTGGTGGCGCACCTTCCGCCATGGCCTGGCGTTCGAGTCGGTCTCGATCGGCGCCCTGCTGCTGCTCGCACCCATCCTGGTCGGCGGCCCGGCGTCGCAGAGCGTCGCGCTGATCCCGCTGATGCTGGTGCCGCTGTTCGCGGTCTACCGCATGTCACGGCTGTCGGCGGAGCAGGAGCACCTGGCCCGGCTCGACCCGCTGACCGGGCTGGCCAACCGCAAGGCGCTGCTGGCCGAGGTGCACGAGCAGGCGACGCTGCACTGCGCCCGGGCCGCCGCCGGCGCGCCCGACCAGCACTTCGCGCTGCTGCTCCTCGACCTCGACCGCTTCAAGCACGTCAACGACGCCCTCGGCCACGCGGTCGGCGACCGGTTGCTGATCGACGTCAGCGACCGCCTGGTCCGGGCGGTCGGCCCGGCCGACGTGGTCGCCCGGCTCGGCGGCGACGAGTTCGCGATCCTCACCCCGCGGCTGACCGACGCCGACGGCGCCCGGGCCCTGGCCGACCGCATCGTGGTAGCGCTGGCCGAACCGGTCTCGCTCGACGGCTTGCCGCTCGACGTGGCCGGCTCGATCGGCATCGCCCTCTTCCCCGAACACGGCGACGACTTCGCGACCCTGATGCGGCACGCCGACGTGGCGATGTACGACGCGAAACACCGCCGCGACACGGTCGTCGTCTACACGCCGGAGTCAGACCACAACACACCCGAGCGCCTGAGCCTGCTCGGCGACCTCCGCCGCGCCCTCGACCCCGACCTGGTCTCACCCGCCGCGGGCGAGATCACCATGTACTACCAGCCGCAGATCGAAATCCAGACCGGCGCGGTGGTCGGCGTCGAGGCCCTGCTCCGCTGGCGCCACGCCAAGCGCGGCATGGTCGACCCGGAAGAACTGATCAAGGTGGCCGAGCAGAGCGCGGTGATGCGCCTGCTCACCCGCCGCGTGGTCGACGATGTGGTCGAGCAGTTGGCCAAGTGGCAGGCGGCGGGCGTCCACCTCCGGGCGGCGGTCAACGTCAGCATCCGCGACCTGCACACCCTGGAGATCGTCGACCAGATCAAGGAACGCCTGGCCCGCTTCGAGGTCGCACCCGAACAGCTCCAACTGGAGATCACCGAGGGCGCCCTGATGGCCGACCCGCGGCGGGTGCTGGCCACGATCTCCGAGCTGGCCAAGCTGGGTGTGGCGATCGCACTGGACGACTTCGGCACGGGCTACTCGTCGATGCAGCACCTACGCCGCCTCCCGCTGACCGAGGTCAAGGTCGACCGCTCGTTCGTGCTGGGCATGGCCACCGACGCCGACGACCACGCCATCGTCCGCACGGTCATCGACCTGGCCGGCGCGCTGGGCCTACGGGTGGTCGCCGAGGGCGTCGAGGACGAACGCACCTGGCGCCTCCTGCGCGGCGTCGGCTGCCACGTGGCGCAGGGCTGGTTCTACGCCCGCCCGATGCCGGCCGAGGAACTGGTCGACTGGCTGGGCCGCTACCGGCCGCTGAACCCGTCCTGACCTATGCGGAGGTGGCGGGCCCGGAGGCCCGCCACCTTGTGTTTAGTGCGCGCGGATCAGGCCGCTAGCTCGTGGCTCTGAGGTGCGTTCTTGACCACCAGCTCGTGTACCACCCGCTCGGTGGTCACCTCGTGGCCGACCAGGTCGGCGATCGCCAGCACGCCCAGCAGGGCCGCGTTGGCGAAGACCAGCCAGGTCTGGGTCGCGCCGGTGAAGGTCAGGGCGGCGACCAGGGTCCAGAGCCCGGCCAGGGCGACCAGCCCATGACCAACCTTGACGGCGGTCTGGGTGGTGCGGATGGCGGTGAACCCCGCGACGGCGGTCAGGGCCGCGGCCACGCCGAAGGCGAGCCAACCGGCGGTCGCCGACGTGAAGGTCATCGCGGCCACCAACAGGAAGACACCACCGACGAGGTAGAGCAGGTCCAAACTAAAGCGCGGCGTGAGTTTCATGACTGACCCCTCCTTGGCGCCACCCCCACGTGGCGCACATGGTGCTTGAGGCGGGTCGAGGCGGGAGTCCCCGGGACGGCTCGTCGGGTTCCGCGACCATCCGCGGTGCCCACTTCGGAAACCTCCGCGACCAGGGGTTTCATGCCCGCGGTTGCTGTCTCGCGCCTCACACGCGGCTTCGGCCCGCGGCACACGCAGCACGTCGCGAAGCCGGTCCCGCTGCTGAGGCCGACGCCGACGATGACGCGGCCGTCGGCGCGGCCGTCGCGGCGGCGGGCGCCGCAGCCGTCACGGCCGTCCGGCCGTCGCGGCCGTCACGGCCGTCGGGCCGTCGCGGCCGTCGCCGCCGCGGTCGTTCCCGTCCTGGGCGCGGCCGTCGCGGGGGCGGGCGCCGCAGCCGTCACGGCCGTCGGGCCGTCGCGGCCGTCGCCGCCGCGGTCGTTCCCGTCCTGGGAGCGGCCGTCGTGCCCGTCGCCGTCGCGGTCGTTGCCGCCGCGGTCGTTCTCGTCGCGGGCGTGGCCGTCGCGGTCGTTCCCGTCGCGGGCGCGGCCGTCGCGGTCGTCGCCGCCACGGTCGTTCCCGTCGCGGGCGCGGCCGCCGCGGGCGCGGCCGCCGCGGGCGCGGCCGCCGCGGGCGCGGCCGCCGCGGGCGTCGCCGTCCTGGCCGTGGCCGTTGTAGGCATGCCGTCGCGGTCGTGGCCTGCAGCGTCCTGGGTGTGGCCGTGGCGTCGCGGTCGTCGCCGTCGCGACCGTGGCCGCGCTGCCGGGCATTCGGCGCGCCGGCAACCCGCCTCTAGTCTGCGAGGACCGATGGCTCCGCGGCCGCCAGGGGCGGCAGGCCGATCGGAGTTTCCGCCGGCAGCGCCGCGCGGGCGCGCGCCGCCAGCGGGAGGAGCACCTCGCGGAGCCGGCCAGTGCGCTCCGAACCCAGCGCGACCCACGGCCCGGCGGCCAGCCGGTCGGTGGTCTCCTCGATCTGGTCGCGGGCCTCCAGCGCCGCCTTCGTCGCACCGTCGTCGTCGAGCCAACCCCGCGACCGCAACCGCGACGCGGCGGCGGTCCACTCCTCGTCGGTCCAACCCCGGGCGGGCTGGAGATAAGAGCGGCGCTGGTCGACCGAGGCCCGCCAGACCACCGTCTCCGCGCCGCTGAGTCCGGCCACCAGCAGGGCGGCCACGTGGCCGTCGCCGCGGTGTTCGCGCAGGATCGTGGCCGCGTGCCAGAGCACGCCCAGTGGGTCTTCCGGCCACGGCAGGGCGGCGTTCGCGGCCGCGAGGGCGCGGCCGGTCGACGACACCGACATCGCCGCTTCGCGCAGCAGGTCAGCGGCCTCGTCGACTGGGCCGGCGCCGTCGAGCAGCGGCGCCAGCGAGGCGCGGGCGCCGGACAGCCGGGCCGCCAGGGACTCGTCGGGGGTGGCCCGCGACCACACGTCGGGCAGTGCCCGGGTCACCATGCTCGGCGCGAAGCCGAAGAACAGCGCGGTCACCGGGGCCGGGCCGACCGCGCCCAGCGGCGCGGCCCGGCCGGCGAAGTAGCCCCGCCAGAAGCCGCGCAGGTTGACCGCCTCGAACGCCTCGCGGGCCTGCGGCGTGAAATAGGTGACCGCGTGGATCGGCTCGAACAGGGTCCACATGGTGCGCGGCAGCGAATCCATACGGGTCAACCTAGCGGACCAACCGCGTAGCGCAGGTGGGTCACGCCAGGGGCGTCCACCGCGCGGAGCTTGCGCAGGGGGACCGGTGCCGGGCCCAGGTGGTCGAACAGGCGGACGCCGGAGCCGAGCAGGACCGGCACCACGTGGAGTTGGATCTCGTCAAGCAGACCCAATCGCAGGCATTGCTGAGCCGCGGCCGCGCCCATCAGGCTCACGTAACCGTCGCCCGCGGCCGACCGTGCCTGGGCGATCGCGCTTTCGATGCCGTCCGTGACGAACGTGTAGCGACTCTCGCCCGCCGGCACCGTCGCCGGGGCCTCGTGGGTGAGCACGAATACCGGCAGGCCGGGCACCGGGCCGTTGCCGCCCCAGGCGTTGGCGATGTCATACGTCCGACGCCCGGTTACCACCGCGCCGCCCGTCTCCACGAGTTGGCTGAACACCTCGGCGCTAACTGCCGACAGCCGGAACGGCGGGACCGGCACGCCCCGCGCCGCCGCCTCCTCGTACGCCCGGATCGGTGTTTCGCCGTCGAAATACCACGCGAACAGGGCCTCGCCGCCGTCGCCCAGTGGGTTGGCGGGGCCGTCGCCGGCGCCGGCCACGAAGCCGTCTAGTGACACGGACAGGTCCACGATCACCTTTGCCATCACGAAACCTCCTCACCCGTTACGTCGGAGCCGTCGTCGCGATCCGGACTTGACTTTGGAGCTGGCTCCAAGGTTTACCGTGGCTGGTATGCGAGTTGCCGAGTTGGCGCAGGTCGCGGGGATTTCCGCGGATACGGTCCGATACTACGAACGGGTCGGGTTGCTGCGGCCGCCACCGCGAACGGCGAGCGGATACCGGGCGTACGACGCGAGCGCCGCCGATCGGGTGCGGTTCATCCAGGGCGGGCAGCGGCTCGGGCTGCGGCTACGCGACATCGGCGAGTTGCTGGCCGTGCGGGACACCGGGGTGTGCCCCTGCGAGCCCGCCGAGGAGCTGCTCAAACGGCGCCTCGACGAGCTCGACACGGAGCTGGCGCGGCTGACCGCGCTGCGGGCCGAGATGGTGCGGATGATCGAGGCGCTGCCGGCACAGGACTGCCCACCGCCCGTGCCAGGCACCTGGTGCCCGCCAGGAAGCGACGAAAACAAGGACCAGGGAGGTGATCGACGATGAGCGGATGCTGCGGATGCGGCTGCGAGTGCGGCTACTAGAGGCACCGAGCTGCCCGCCGAGCGCGCCGGCGGACAGCGATGATCACGATGAACGAAGCCGGGCGTACACGTCGCCGGATCTGCCCGTCGGCCGGATCTCGCCGAAGAGGGCGACCAACTCGGCCGCACTCATCCACGAGGAGCGGGCCCACCGCATGGTCTCGACCGGCGAGTAGTTGTATTCGTAGTCTCCGAGCGACTCGACCTGCCCCAGCACCGCCAGCCCGGCGTCGTGCGCCATCGGCAGGTATTCGAAGCTCAGCGCCCGCACCGGCCGGGACAGCCCGGCCAGCACCTCGGCCTCGAAGCCCTCGACGTCAATCTTGCAGAATGCCGGCTCGCCGTGCTCCTTGACCAGCTCGTCGAGGGTGGTCACGGGCACCTCCACCCGGCGGTCCCAGCGCACCTTGGCGAAGCTGCGGTCGGTCGACACCGTGTCGATCCACTCGGTCGACAGCGTGGAGACCGTCGGCGTCGCCGTCGACAGCGCCAGGTGGGCCGTGCCGGGCTTGGCTCCGATCGCCACCGGCAGGATCGTCACCTTCGCGTCGCGGCCGAAGAACGTGCGCAGCACCCGCAGGCAGTCGGGCTGCGGCTCGACGGCGACGACCCGGGCGCCGAGCGCCCGCCAGGCCCGCACCCGGCTGCCGACGTGGGCGCCGATGTCGAACGCGACGTCGTCAGGGCCGAGGAACTGGCCGTAGAAGCGGACCAGCCGGCGGTGCCGGCCGGGCTGACCGTGATAGATAACCAACGATCGGGCGATTCCCCACGCGCGGGTGAGCATCCTGCGACCCTAGCTGAACTACTCTCGCCGGAACCCCGTAGTCACATTGAGGAGCACCATCCGGGACAGGAGAGCGCTGATGACCGCTGCCGACGCGACCGCGGCGCCGACGGCCCGCGCGGGCCGGGCCACCTCGAGAGCAAAAGCTGCCCGCTACACGGTGTGGGGCGCGCTGGCCTTCAACGTGGTGATCGTCGAGATCCTGTTCTTCACCGGCGACCCGGCCAAAAACGACCTGATCGGCATCGCCAAGTTCATCGCGCTGCACGCCGCGCTGCTGATGATGCTCCAGCTCCTGCTGGTCGCCCGCCTGCCGTGGCTCGACACCTGGATCGGCGCCGACAAGCTCACCGCCTGGCACCGGTGGACCGGGTTCACCCTGTTCTGGGCGGTCGTGCTGCACGCGAGCTTCATTCTGACGGGGTACGCCCGACTCAGTGACATCTCCGTGCTCGCCCAGATCGACACGTTCCTGGGCGTCTTCCCGACGTTGCTGGGCATGCTCGCCGTCTCGCTGATCGTGATCGTGGTGGCACTGTCGGTGCGGTTCGCCCGCCGCCGCCTCTCCTACGAGGTCTGGCACGCCATCCACCTGCTGCTCTACGCGGCCGTCACGCTGGCGATCCTGCACCAGCTCTACGAGGGGACCACGTTCCGGGCCAACACGCTGACCACGGCCTACTGGTGGGCGCTCTGGGGCCTGACGATCGTGGCCCTGCTGCACGGCCGGGTGGTCACACCGCTGCTCCGCAACGCCCGGCACAAGCTGCGCGTCGCCGCCGTCGTGCCCGAGTCCGACACCGTCACCTCGGTCTACGTGACCGGGCACGACCTGGCCGGGCTGGAGGCGCGGGCCGGCCAGTTCTTCATCTGGCGCTTCCTCACCCCAGGGCGCTGGTGGCAGGCCAACCCGTTCTCGATCTCGTCGACGCCCGACGGCCAGTCGCTGCGGCTGACCGCACGGGCGGTCGGCAAGACCAGCGCCGGGCTGCGCCACCTGCCGGTCGGCGCGCGGGTCTTCGTCGAGGGCCCCTACGGCGCGTTCACCACGCTGCACCGCACCCGCGACGCGACCCTGCTGATCGCCGGCGGGGTCGGCATCACCCCGATCCGGTCGCTGCTCGGCGAGCTAGACGGCCCGGTCACGGTGCTCTACCGGGTGCCCGGCCCGGCCGACGCGGTGCTGCTCGGCGAGCTCGAGCACTTCGTGCACACCCGCGGCGTGACGTTGCACCTGCTGACCGGCCGCACCGGCGCGGGCCAGCCACCCAACATCCCGTTCGCACCGGAAAACCTGATGGCACTGGTCCCCGACATCAGAGAGCGCGACGTGTACGTCTGCGGCCCGCCAGCGATGACCTCGGCCGTGCTGCAGTCGCTCCGCGACGCCGGCGTCCCCAAGCGCCAGGTGCACGCAGAACGCTTCGCCCTCGCGGGCGATTAAGGCCAGCCGGGCGCGTCGCACAAGATGGTGGGGCGGCGCGGCACGCCAAGATGGCGGCGCGGCAGGCCAAGATCGACCGGGGTCGGCCCTACCGGATGGTGGCTGAGCCGAGCACGATGTCGCCGGCCGCGTCCGGACGGTAGGCGACGACCGCCTGGCCCGGCGCGATCCCGCGGGCCGGCGTGCGCAACTCGGCCGTGAGCGACCCGTCGGCCAGGCTGACCACGGCGGGCAGTGGCGTGCCGTGCGCCCGGAGCTGCACCTCGCACTCGATCGGGCCGTCGGGGCGGGCGCCGCCGGTCCACACCGGACGCTCGCCGGTCACCGTCGACACCTCGAGCGCCTCGGCCGGGCCGACCGTCACCGTGTTGGTCACCGGCGTGATCGACAGCACGTAGCGCGGCCGGCCGTCGGGTGCCGGGACGCCGATGTTGAGGCCACGCCGCTGGCCGACCGTGTAGGAGTAGGCGCCGGCGTGCGAGCCGACCACCGCACCGGTCAGCGCGTCGACGATGTCGCCCGGCTCCTCGCCCAGCCGCTCGGCCAGGAAGCCGCGGGTATCGCCGTCGGCGATGAAGCAGATGTCGTGCGAGTCGGGCTTGGCCGCGACCGACAGGCCGCGGGCGGCCGCCTCCTCGCGCACCTGGGCCTTGGTGATGTCGCCGAGCGGGAACATCGACTTGTCGAGCTGCTCGCGGGTCAGCACGGCCAGCACGTAGGACTGGTCCTTGGCCAGGTCGACGCTGCGCCGCAGCAGCCCGTCGGCGCCGAGGCGGGCGTGGTGGCCGGTGACCACCGCGTCGAAGCCGAGCGCGATCGCCCGGTCGAGCACCGCGGCGAACTTGATCTTCTCGTTGCAGCGCAGGCACGGGTTGGGGGTGCGGCCGGCGGCGTATTCGGCGACGAAGTCGTCGACGACGTCTTCGTGGAACCGGTCGGCCATGTCCCACACGTAGAACGGGATGCCGATCACGTCGGCGGCGCGCCGGGCGTCACGGGAGTCTTCGAGCGTGCAGCACCCGCGCGCCCCGGACCGGTAGGTCTGCGGGTTGCGCGACAGCGCCAGGTGCACACCGGTGACCTCGTGCCCGGCCTCCGCGGCCCGGGCGGCCGCGACGGCGGAGTCGACCCCGCCGGACATGGCTGCTAAAACCCTCACGGCAGCAAGGGTACGCGGTGGGCTATCAACGTGACTTGATCATCCCGGCCCGGCGGGCGCGCTCGACCGTGGCCGGCAGCGCCGCGATCAGCGCGTCGACGTCGGCCTGGGTGGAGGTGTGGCCGAGCGTGAAACGCAGCGACGAGCGGGCCCGGTCGTCGTCGGCACCCATCGCGATCAGCACGTGCGACGGCTGGGCCACCCCGGCCGAGCAGGCCGAACCGGTCGAACAGGCGACGCCCTGGGCGTCGAGGAGCAGCAGCAGCGCGTCGCCCTCGCAGCCGGGGAAGGAGAAGTGCGCGTTGCTCGGCAGCCGGTCGACCGGGTCGCCGTTGTAGATCACATCCGGCACCACCTGGCGGACGCCGGCGGCCAGTTGGTCGCGGAGGGCGCTGACGCGGGCGGCGTATTCGCGCTGGGTCTTGGCCGCGTGTTCGACGGCGACCGCGAACGCGACGATGCCGGGCGCGTCGAGGGTGCCGGACCGCACGTCGCGCTCCTGGCCGCCGCCGTGCAGCAGCGGTGTGCAGGCGACGTCGCGGCCGAGCAGCAGGGCGCCGACGCCGACCGGGCCGCCCAGCTTGTGGCCGGTGACGGTGAGCGCGGCCGCACCGCTGGCGGCGAAGTCGACCGGCACCTGGCCGACCGCCTGCACCGCGTCGGTGTGGAACGGGACCCGCCGGCCGGACGCGATCGCGGCCAGGTCGGTGATGGGTTGCAGCGTGCCGACCTCGTTGTTGGCCCACATCGCGGTGACCAGGGCGACGTCGTCGTCGAGGGCCTCGGCCAGCGTGGCCGGGTTAAGCCGGCCCGCCTCGTCGACCGGCAGCCAGGTGGCGGTCGCGCCCTCGTGGCGGACCAGCCACTCGACCGAGTCGAGGACGGCGTGGTGTTCGACCGAGCTGGCGATCACCCGGATGCGGCCGGGTTGCTCGGCCCGGCGTGCCCAGAAGATGCCCTTGACGGCCAGGTTGTCGGCTTCGGTGCCGCCGCCCGTGAAGATCACCTCAGACGGGCGGGCGCCGAGGGCGGCCGCGATCCGCTCCCGCGACTCTTCGACATGCCGGCGGGCGCAACGCCCGGCGGCGTGCAACGACGAAGGGTTACCGACCTCCCGAGCCGTGGCGGCGTAGGCCTCAATGGCCTCGTCGAGCATCGGCGTGGTGGCGGCGTGATCCAGGTATGCCATCACGGTTCAGCGTAGCCCCGCGCGGTCCTTACCACCCGCACCGCCCGGCCACGTTGGCGTGGCCGGGCGGTGGGCTGGCTACTTGCGCTTGCGGATCTCCTCGGCGGCCTGCGGAACCACCTTGAAGAGGTCGCCGACGATGCCGAAGTCGGCGAGCTCGAAGATCGGCGCCTCGGGGTCCTTGTTGACCGCGACGATGGTCTTGCTGGTCTGCATGCCGGCCCGGTGCTGGATCGCGCCGGAGATGCCCAGGGCCACGTAGAGCTGCGGTGACACGGTCTTGCCGGTCTGACCGACCTGGAACTGGTGCGGGTAGAAGCCGGAGTCGACCGCCGCCCGGGACGCGCCGACGGCACCGCCGAGCAGGTCGGCGAGCTCTTCGACGAGCTTGAAGTTGTCGCCGCTGCCGACGCCGCGGCCACCGGAGACGACGACCGACGCCTCGGTCAGCTCCGGCCGGGAGCCCTTCTGCTCGAGCACCCGGTCGACCACCTTGGCCAGCTTGTCGGCGTCGCCGACGGTGACCTCCAGCGCCTCGACCTGCGGCGTCGCCGCCGCCGGGGTCGGGGTCAGCGAGTTGGGGCGGATCGTAGCCAGCGGGATGCCCCGGGTGACCCGGGACTTGACGACGACCTGGCCGGCGAACGCGGGCTGCGTCGCGACACCGTCGGCGGTCAACTCGACCACGTCGGTGAGCAGGCCGTTGTCGAGCTTGACGGCCAGCCGGCCGGCGATCTCCTTGCCCTCCTGCGTGGAGGGCAGCAGCACCGCGGCGGGCTGGACCCGCTTGACCAGGTCGGCCAGCGCGGTCGCCTTCGGCGCCACCAGGTGGCCGTCGATGTCGTCGCCCTCACCGGCGTAGATCTTCTCCGCGCCGTATTCACCCAGCTTGTCGGCCATCGCGGCGGCCGCACCGGTGGCGCCGAACACCACGGCGGACGGCGAGCCGAGCGTGCGGGCCAGGCTCAGCAACTCGAGGGTGACCTTCTTGACGCCGTGCTCGCGGGTGGCCTCGACCAGGACCAATACCTCAGCCATGACTGCGCCTCCTCAGACGAACTTCTCGGACGACAGGAAATCGACCAGCGCCGTGCCACCGGCACCGTCGTCGGTGACCTTCTGGCCACCGGAGCGGGCCGGCCGCTTCGCGTGCTCGACGACCTCGGAGGTCGCGCCCGCGAAGCCCACCTCGCCTGCGTCGACGCCCAGGTCGGCCAGAGCCAGGGTCTGCACCGGCTTCTTCTTCGCCGCCATGATCCCCTTGAACGACGGGTAGCGAGGGTCGTTGATCGTGTCCCACACCGACACCACCGCGGGCGTCGAGGCCGTGACGACCTCGTACCCCTCCTCGGTCTGCCGTTCGATGGTCAACGTGCCGCCGTCGACGGTGAGCTTGCGCGCGCCGGTCAGCGCCGCGACACCGAGCCGCTCGGCGATCATGTGCGGGAGCACCTGCACGCGGCCGTCGGTCGACTCCGCGCCAGCGATGATCAGGTCGGGGTTCAACGTGCCGAGCGCCGCCGCCAGGACCTTCGACGTGGCCACCGCGCACGAACCGTGCAGCGCGTCGTCGATCACGTGGACCGCCTTGTCGGGGCCCATCGACAGCGCCTTGCGGATCGACTCCGCGGCCCGCTCCGGACCCATCGACAGGACCGTCACCTCACCGCCGTGCGCCTCCTGGATCCGCAACGCCTCCTCGATGGCGTATTCGTCCATCTCGTTGATGACGTTGTTGGCCGACCTGCGGTCGACCGTGTTGTCGCCAGCGAGGTTGCGCTCCGAGCCGGAGTCAGGCACCTGCTTGACGAGGACGACGATGTTCATCGCGTTTCGACGACCCTCCTGGTTGGTTAACGCACGCTAGGCCGCAGCCTGCCGGGCGCCGGAATGCCCGGTCAATCGCAGGGCGGTGTGGAGTTGCCCACCTGCCACCGAGAGCTAACTTACCCGCCAGTAGCTTCCGCTTCGCAGAGCATCAGCGTGACACGGCTCACGGGTGTCAGGCGAGCGCGGCACGCACCTTGGCCAGGACAGCGGCTTCGGAAGGGTTGACGCCATGGGCCGCCTCGGCCGCCCGCTGCGCCGCCGACAGCACCGCGTCGCGGTAGTTGTCGACCTCGTCGGGCGCCTTGACCCGCAGGATGGAGAGCGACTCGGTCAGGGCCGGCAGCACCTCGGCCTCGACCCGCACCGGATCCTTGCGGGGCAGCGTGGGCAGGGCTCCGCTGGTCAGCACGTCACGGGCCAGGCCGCGGGCGCCGGTGAAGGCGCCGGCCGCCGCCGCGCTCTCGCGCAGCATCGACAGGAAACCGGGGTCGGCACTGGAAACGAGGTAGACCACGCCGAAGGCGGCGCGTTTCAACGTCGCTCGTTCGTGATCAGTCAGCTCAGCCATGATCACGGATGGTAGACGTAGGGGGTCGTGGTGGTGACCGCCACAAATCCCAGCCGCTCGAGGATCGGCCGGCTGTCGTCGGAGGCGTCGACCTGGAGCAGCGTGTAGCCGTTGGCGTCGGCCAGCCGGGCCCGGTGTGCCACCAGCGCCCGGTAGATGCCTCGGCTGCGGTAGGCGGCCAGCGTGCTGCCGCCCCAGAGGGTCGCGAACGCGGTGCCCGGCACGAACCGGATCCAGCCGGCGCTGACCACTTCGTTGGTCTGCTCGTCTTCGGCCACGACGACGGTGATCACAGCCGGGTGCGCGGCGATCTCGTCGGCGAGCGTGTCAGCGAGCCAGCCGCGGTCGTCGCCCCAGACCTCGGTCTCCATCCGGGCGATCCGGTCGAGGTCGGCGCGCTCGCTGACCTCGCGCAGCCGGACCCCGGGCGGCGGCACCGGGAGGGCGGCCGCGAGCGGCGCGATCGCACCGATCACGATCGTTTCCCGTTCCTGCGGCGCGAAACCGTGCGCCTCGAGGCGGGTGCTGAGGTCGGCCGGCTCGTCGTGGGCATGCAGCTTCCACTCGACCTCTTCGCCGCGGGCAGCGAAGAAGTCGCGCTGGCGGGCGATCACCGCGTCGAGGTCGGCGCCGGCCAGGCCGCCGAGATCGCGGTAGACGACGAACCCGCCGCCGGGCGAGCCGTAGCCGCGGTGCACCGGACCGTCCATCTCGAACGTCACGCCCGGCACGTCGGGATCGATGGTGCGGAGCTGGGCGTCGTAGGCGGCGCGCAGCGCCGCGGCGTCGAGATCCGTCACCGCTACAGGTTATGGCACCCGTCGACCGATAATCGAAACGTGATCAAGCGGTGGTTCGACCCCCAGGACGTGGGCGAGACGCCGGACTACCGGTTCTCGCTGGCCAACGAGCGCACGTTCCTGGCCTGGATCCGCACCGCCCTCGCGCTGGTGGCCGGTGGGCTCGCCGCCGCCCAGTTCCTGCCCGTGCTGGGCATCGCACACCTGCGCGAGGTGATCGCGGTGGCGCTGCTCGTGCTCGGCGGCTTCGTCGCGCTGCGCGCGGTCGACCACTGGGCCCGGGCCGAGCGGGCGATGCGGGAAAAGCGCGACCTGCCCCCGTCGCAGTTCCCGGCACTGCTGTCGATCCTGGTGGCGATCGGCGCGCTGTTGCTGGTGGCCGCGGTGCTGGTGCAGGCCGCGCGTGGCTGAGGTCAACCCGGAGAGGGCCGACTTCCGGGTACGCGACACCGGCGTCGCGTGGATCCGCACCCGGCTGGCCTGGGGCCGCACGGTGCTGACCCTGTCGGTGACCGCGGTGCTCGCGGCCCGGTTCGGGGTGCGGCACGGCACGCCGGGCGGGGTGTTCGCGGCCGTCGCCATCGCCGGCTGGGGCGTGGCGGGACTGTGGACGATGCGCCGGGTGCGGCAGCTCGCCGGCAGGTCAACCCCGGTTACCCCGGTCACGCCGCGGATGCTGCTGGTGGCCGCGTTGGTCGTACCCGGCTATGCGATTCTCGGTTTGTTGATGGTCCTGATTCTCTGACAGCCGTTTTGGCAGGGCCACGGGGTGGCCGGGGTGGGTGCCGACGGTCCATCATGTCCGCATGGTGCGCCTCTACGGTCTCCTCTTCGTGGCCCAGCTCGTGCTGGCAGTCGCCGCGCTGATCAGTTGCCTCTCCGCCGAGGAGGGCGAGATCCGGGCGCTGCCGCGGATCGCATGGGTGCTCATCATCCTGTTCTTCCCCCTGGTCGGCGGCGTGGCGTGGTTTGTCGCGGGTCGACACAACTCACCACGGCCGGGCGGCCAGTGGCGGCCCGGCAACGGCTTCCCCGAGGCCGAGCGCCCGCGGCCGAAGGCGCCCGACGACGACCCCGAGTTTCTCCGCTCCATCGAACGCGAGCCCACCGGCGACCGCGAGATGTTCGAGCGCTGGGAAGCCGACCTACGCCGGCGCGAAGACGACCTGAAGCGCGAAAAAGAAGACCCGCCGCGCGGCTGATCCGGCGGCGGGGCA
The DNA here is from genome assembly GCF_003387075.1 of Asanoa ferruginea. Taxonomy (NCBI): domain Bacteria; kingdom Bacillati; phylum Actinomycetota; class Actinomycetes; order Micromonosporales; family Micromonosporaceae; genus Asanoa; species Asanoa ferruginea. The sequence continues at coordinate 3,902,382 of NZ_QUMQ01000001.1, read as the reverse complement.
GAGGGAAGACGCGGCCCCCCGTTGGCCGCGTCACCCCCCTCGGCGGCCGGTTGCGCCCAGGGCGGTGCGGCCGGTGCCTACTGTGCAGGGCCGGTGTTGGTTCTGCGTTGGCTGAACCGGCAAGAGGTGGCGCGCGTGCGCTAACGTGAGTAGCCGTCTTTGCCATGGTAACAACTGGGAGATGCCCATGCGGTTCGAAGTGCTTGGCCCGCTGCGTGTGCTGCGGGCAGAGCCTGATGCGCGCACGCAGCACGCCGATCCAGAGGTGGTCGCGCTGGCCGCCCGCCAGGTCCGCGTGGTGCTCGCCAACCTACTCGTCGACGCCAACCGCACCGTGTCGGTGGCGGTGCTCGCCGAGGCGTTGTGGGAGAAGGGCGCCGGCGAGGAGACCCGGCGCGGCGCCATCCGGGTGCTCATCCATCACCTGCGCAAGGCGCTCGGCGACGACGCGCTACACCGGACACCGGCCGGCTACGAGCTCGTCGTGCCGCCGGGTGGGCTCGACTCCGACACGTTCCAGACGCTGCTGGCGCAGGCCGGGCGGCTGCGCGCCGACTCAGAGGGCGAAGACGCCCGCCGGGCGCTGCGCAAGGCCCTCGGCCTGTGGCGCGGCGCCGCGGCCTACGATGGTGACGACTACGGCGACCGGGTCCGCGCCGAGGCGGCCCGGCTGCACGAGCTGCGGCTCGCGGCCTATGAGGACTGCTTCGAGCTGGAGCTCGAGCTGGGCCGGCACCGCGAGATCGGCGCCGAGGTGCGGACGCTGGCCGAGCAACACCCCCTGCGCGAACGGCTCCAGGGCCAGTTGATGCGGGCGCTGGCCCGCTCCGACCGGCGCGCCGAGGCGTTGGCCGCCTACGAGCGCACCCGCCGCTTGCTGGCCGACGAGCTCGGCGTCGACCCCGGCGACAACCTGCGCGAGCTGCACCGGCGGATCCTGCGCGCGGCCGCCCAGGAGCGCACCGCGCCGGCCCAGCTCCCCCCGCCGACACGCACCTTCCTCGGCCGCGACCAGGCCCTGCGCCGGCTCGACACGGTGGTCGGCGGCGCCGGCGGCGCACCGGTCGCGGTGGTGATCTCCGGCATGGCCGGGGTCGGCAAGACCACCCTGGCCGTCCAGTGGGGACACCGGGTCCGCCGCCGCTTCCCCGACGGCCAGCTCGCCGTCGACCTGCGTGGCTGGGCCCAGTCGCGGTCGCTGCGCCCGGCCGAGGTGGTCGGCCGGTTCCTGGCCGCGTTCGGCGTGCCGGCGGCCAGCACCCCGGCCGACCTCGACGAGGCGGTCCAGGTCTATCGCACGATCACCGCCGACAAGCAGCTCCTGGTGCTCCTCGACAACGCCGAGCACGCCGACCAGGTGCGTCCGCTGCTCCCCGCCGGCGACGGCAGCGTGACGCTGGTGACCAGCCGCAACCGGCTCGCCGGCCTGGTCGCGGTCGACGGCGCCGTCGCGCTGCCACTCGACGTGCTGGCGCCGGCCACCTCCAGCGCGCTGCTCGGCCGCCTGCTCGGCGCCGACGTGGTGGCCCGCGAGCAGGCCGCCGCGGCCGACCTCGCCGCGCTGACCGGCCACCTGCCGCTCGCGCTGCGGATCGCGGCCGCGCAGGTCGACACCGGCCGGCCCAGGCCGATCACGACCTATAACCAACGGCTGCGGGCCGGCGACCGGCTGGCCGGTCTGGGCATCGAGCACGACGCGGCGGCCACTGTGTCGGCCGCGTTCGACCTGAGCTACGCGGCCCTCGCCGAGCCCGCCCGGCGGTTGTTCCGGCTGCTCGCGCTGGTGCCGGGCGCCGAGTTCGGAGCAGGGCTCGCGACCGCCCTGACCGGCCGACCCGAGATCGGCCCGGCGCTCGATCCGCTGGTGGCCGCCAGCCTGGTCAACGAGCGCGGCCCTGGCCGCTACGGCCTGCACGACCTGGTCGCCGAATACGCCCGCGGCCGGCTGGCGGCTGACGAGCCCGACCACGACGCGGCCCGGGGCCGGCTCTTCGGGTGGTATCTCGACCACGTCGACGCGGCCAGCCGGCTGGTCTACCCGGAGTTCTCCCGGCTGCCGGTGACCGCGCCGGCGACCCCGTCCGTCGCGTTCCCCAGCGCCGCCGACGCCGTCGACTGGATCACCGCCGAGCTGCCCAACCTGGTGCCGACGGTGGCGGTCGCGGCGCAGCACGGGCCGCGCCCGGTGGCGGTGCGGCTGGCCGACGCGCTGCGCCCGTTGCTGTGGTCGACCGGCAGCCCGACGGAGTGGCGGGCGATCGCCGAGGCGGCCCTGGTCGCGGCCGCCGCCGACAACGACCCGATGGGCACCGCGGCAGCCGAGATCAGCCTCGGCGACCTGCACGCGCAGCGGTCCGACCTGCCGGCGGCCGAGCCGCACTACCGCCGCGCACTCGAGTTGGCCCGGTCCAGCGGCTGGCAGGCCGGCGAGGGCGGGGTGATGGGCAACCTTGCGCTGCTCTACTGGCGCAACGGCCGGCTCCTCGACGCCATCGAGCTGTTCGAGGGCAGCATCGAGGTGGCGCAGCGCAACGAGAACCGCACCGCCGAGGCGACCGTGCTGGGCAACTTGTCCGGCCTCTACTGGGCGCTGGGCCGGCTCGACGAGTCGGCCAAGGTGCTCCAGCGCGGGCTGCGGTTGCACCGGGCGGCGGGCTGGCCGCAGTCGTCGGCGATCGCGTTCCTCGGCCTCGGCCTGATCCGCTCCGAGCAGGGCCGCTACAAGCAGGCCAGGCGGGCGCTCACCCGGGCCTTGCGGATGGCCACCCGCAACGGCAACCGGCGCACCGAGGGCGACGTGCTGTGCGCGATCGCCCAGGTGCACGCCGCGTGCGGCGAGGGCGAGGAGGCGATCCGCACGGCCCGCCGGGCGATCGAGATCGGCATCGAGACCGAGCGGTCGCGCCTGCTGGCCGACGCGCACAAGGCGCTCGGCATGGCCTACCACGGCAACGACGACCTCGACCAGGCCGCCGACGCGCTCGACGAGGCGATCCGGCTGGCGCGGCGGGCGGCCTACCCGCACACCGAGGTCGGCGCGCTGGCCGCGCTGGCCGACCTGCGCCGCGAGCAGGGCCGCCCGACCGACGGCCAGGACCTGGCGGAGACCGCGCTCGACCTGGCCCGGCAGTCCGGCTTCCGGATCCTCGAAGGGCAGGCGCTGCGGGTCCTGGCGAGCTGCGCGCACGACCTGGGCGTGGCGCCCGACGCGATCCGCAACGTGCGCAGCGCGCTGAAGATCCACCGGGAGTCCGGTCACCGCCCGGGCATCGCGGCCGCCCTGCTGCTGCTCGGCGACGTGCTGGTCGAGTGGGGTGACGTCGAGGCGGGCACCGAGATGTGGGTCAAGGCCCGCAACCTCTACACCGACCTCGCCTCGCCGCACGCCGCCGCCGCACAGGCCCGGCTCACCCGGGCCTAGCGGGGGTTCTGCTGCTCGACGGCGCGTTGGACGGCTCGGTAGATCTGACCGAAGCGCAGCGTGTTCGACGTACGCAGAAGCATCAGGTCTTCCCCCGCGTAGCGCACCCACAGCTCGCTGACCACGGTGCCCCGGTCATAGGAGCGGTCCAGCCAGCCGAGCGGGATCTCGGCGAACGGGGCCAGGACCAGGGCGCCGATCACCCCCACAGCGAGCACGACGATCGCCAGCCCCCAGGCCGACCGGTCAGTCGCGGAGTAGACGAGCGAGATGGCACAGACGATCGCCGCGAGCGGCAGGATCGAGATGACCAGGATGAGGACGCCCCGGCCGAAGCGCCGGGACATCGTGCGGGTCGTGGCGGGGCCACGGCGGTGCCAGACGAGCTGCAACGCCGCCACTGGGAACGTGGCCCCGTCGACCCGCACCGCATCGGACGTCACCTGGACGTGCTGATCGCGGAAGTAGACGGTCACCACTACAGCAAAACCGCCCCCGTCAATACCTCGGTGCGGCTTCGAGTGCGCGTTGCAGCGCCCGGTAGATCTGCCCGAACTTCAGCGCGTCGGCGGTCTGCACCAGCAGGGTCGGCCGGCCACCCACCTCGGCCCAGATCTCCAACGCCCGGGAACCCTTCGAGTAGGACAGGTCGAGGCGGCCGAGCAGGAAGTCGGCCAGCGGCGCGGCGGCCAGGCCGACCAGCACCGAGCCGCCGACGATCAGCACCGTGGTCGCCGTCGAGGTGTGCAGCCGCAGGGCGACCACGATGCCGATGGCGGCGGCGACGAGCGGGGAGATCAGCGCGACCCCGATCGCGCCCCGCCCGGCGACCGTGCGCAGCGACCGGTCGCCGCGCCGGTGCCAGACCCGGGACAGCGTGGCCAGCGGGTAGCTGCGCCCGGCGACCTGGATCGCCTGGGACGTGACCCGCACGGCACGGTCGTTGTAGTAAGTGATCATCCCTACCACCAGAAAGGACCCCTGCCTCCACGTTACCCAACCGCGGACCCCGTAATGTGTCTCGGACGCCAGAAGCACATGGAGGTGTGACGTGGGCGAGCTCGTCAGGCTGGAAAAGCACGACGGCATCGGCACGATCCGGCTCGACCGGCCGCCGATGAACGCGCTCAACACCCAGGTGCAGGAGGAGATCCGGGCCGCGGCCACCGAGGCGACCGCGGACGACAGCGTCCGCGCCGTCATCGTGTACGGAGGCGAGAAGGTCTTCGCCGCCGGCGCCGACATCAAGGAGATGGCCAACATGTCCTACGTGGACATGTCGAGCCGGGCGGCCGACCTGTCCGCGGCGCTCGGTGCGGTGGCCCGCATCCCCAAGCCGGTCGTCGCGGCGATCACCGGCTACGCCCTCGGCGGCGGCTGTGAGCTGGCGCTGGCCTGCGACTGGCGGGTCGTCGCCGACGACGCCAAGCTCGGCCAGCCGGAGATCAAGCTCGGCATCATCCCCGGCGCCGGCGGCACCCAGCGGCTGGCCCGGCTGGTCGGCCCGGCCAAGGCCAAAGACATCGTCCTGTCCGGCCGGATGGTCGACGCCGCCGAGGCGCTGCGGATCGGGCTCGCCGACCAGGTCGTCCCGGCGGCCGAGGTCTACGCGGCCGCGGTGGAGCTGGTCCGCCCCTACCTGACCGGTCCGGCCCAGGCCATCCGCGCGGCGAAGGTCGCGATCGACGGCGGCCTTGAGATGGATCTCACGTCGGCGCTCGCCTGGGAGAGCCAGCTCTTCGCCGCCCTGTTCGCGACCGACGACCGGCGCGAGGGCATGGCCGCTTTCGTCGAAAAACGCAAACCGGACTTCACCGGACGCTGATCAACTGGTCCGAGCGGCGGGCGTCGCACCGGTAGGCTCGGCGGCATGTCACCGGGGGCCGCGCTGGGGGTCGATTTCGGGACCTCGCACACGGTGGCCGTGGTGCGCTGGCCCGACGGTCGGGTGCGCCCGCTGCTGGTCGACGGCTCGCCCCTGCTGCCCTCGGCGGTCTACGCGCCGCCGGGCGACGCGCCGCTGGTGGTCGGCCGCGACGCGGTGCACAGCTCCCGGCTCGACCCGGCCCGCTTCGAGCCCAACCCCAAGCGCCACGTCGACGACGGCAGCGTGCTGCTCGGCGAGCGCGACATCCCGCTGGCCGACCTGATCGCCGCGGTGCTGTCCCGGCTCGCCGAAGAGTGGCGCCGCACGATCGGTGACCTGACCACCGGCGAGGTCACCGCCGACACCCCGCCGACGCTGACCCTGACCTGCCCCGCGACCTGGGGTGCGACCCGCCGCGAGCTGCTCTCCGGCGCCGCCGCCAAGGCCGGGCTGGGCAATGGCCGACTGGTCGCCGAGCCGGTCGCCGCGGCCACCTACTTCGCCGAGGTGCTCGGCCGCGACGTGCCGATCGGCTCCGCCGTGGTCGTGCACGACTTCGGCGCCGGCACGTTCGACGCGAGCGTGGTGGTGCGCCGGTCCGACGGCTTCGAGGTGCTCGCCGTCGACGGCCGCGCCGACCTGGGTGGCCTCGACGTCGACGCGGCCTTGGTCGAGCACCTGGCGGCCACCTACGCGCCGGCCCATCCGGAGGCCTGGGAGCGGCTGCGGGCACCGGCGACGGTCGAAGACCGGCGGGCCAAGCGGCAACTCTGGGACGACGTACGCGTGGCCAAAGAGCGGTTGTCCCGCAGCCCTTCGGCCGACCTGGTCATCCCTCTCTGCGACATCGAAGCGCACCTGACCCGCGCCGAATTGGAGCGGGTGGCGACGCCGATCCTGGCGCGCACGGTGCAGGTGACCAAGTCGGTGATCGAGGCCGCGGCGCTGCCGGCCGGCAACCGGGCCGGTGTCTTCCTGGTCGGCGGGTCCAGCCGCATCCCGCTGCTGGCGACGATGCTGCACCGCGAGCTCGGCGAGCCGCCGGTGGTGATCGAGCAGCCCGAGCTCGTGGTGGCCGAGGGCAGCGTGCTGGCGTCGACCGCGATGCTGGCCAGCGCGGCCGGCGCGGTGCCGGTGACCGGGACGTTCCCGAAGGTCGTCGAGCCGGCCGACGGCGCGATACCGCAGCCGGTCAAGATCGCACCCGTGTCGCCCGCCGGGCCGGTCGCACCTGGCGCGCCCTCGGGCGCGCAGTCCGGTGCGCCTTCGGGCGCGCAGCCCGGTGCGCCTTCGAGCGCGCAGCCCGGTGCGCCTTCGGGCGCCACGTCCGGTGCGCCTTCCGGTGCGTCGGCGGCGACGCCGGCCAGCGGACCGGCGGCGGCACCCTTCGTTGCCAAGGCCGCTGTCTCGTCGTCCCGCAACGGGCACCGCCCGCCGCCGACCGCACCGCTCCCGCCGCCCGCGGCCTACCCGCCGGGCCGGGCCGCGGTGCCGGTCAAGGCGGCCAAGGCCACCCGCCCGTCCCGGTTCGGCCGCGACACGCTGGCCGAGCCCGCCCTGGTCTCCGACCTGCGGTCGCTGTCCGGCTACGACGAGCCGCAGGTCTACCCCGACCCGGTGCCGGCCCGCCGCGACGAGCGCCCGCCGGTGTGGGAAGCCAAGCCGGCCCGCCCGGCCCCCCGTCGCCGGGGAGGCGGCTTCGGCCGCTTCCTGCGCGGGCTGTTGATGCTCGTTCTGCTGGTGGCGAGCCCGGCGGTCGCCGCGGTCGTGGCGTTCCACTACGCGACCGGCGACTCTTACACCGACATCGTCGACGGCATCCGGAGCTGGCTCGACGGGCTTAGGTGAGCCGCTTTCACATTTGCTCCCTACTGACCGGTAAGGTGCTCGCAGCGGACCGAGGACGGGAGTTCTGATGAGCGAGCGGATCGAGGGTCACGGCGGCGAACTCGCCCTCGCGGCACTACGCGCGGCCGGCGTCGACGAGATGTTCACCCTCTCCGGTGGCCACGTCTTCCCGCTCTACGACGCGGCGCACAAGACCGGCTTCCCGATCTACGACGTGCGCCACGAGCAGTCGGCCGTGTTCGCGGCCGAGGCGGTCGCCAAGCTGCGCCGCCGGCCCGGGCTCGCGGTGCTCACCGCCGGGCCGGGCGTCACCAACGGCATCTCGGGGCTGACCAGCGCCCACTTCAACGCCTCACCGGTGATGGTGATCGGCGGCCGGGCACCGGCCATGCGCTGGGGCTCCGGCAGTCTCCAGGAACTCGACCACGTGCCGCTGGTCGCCCCGGTCACCAAGCACGCCTCCACGGTCTTCGCCACCGACGAGATTCCCGGCGCGGTGCGCGCGGCTCTCGGCGCGGCACTGACCCCACACCGCGGCCCGGTCTTCCTCGACCTGCCGCTGGAGATCGTCTTCTCGCACGGCGAGGCCGACGCGCCGGGCGCACCCGACGTCGCGGTGATCGAGCCCGACCCCGACGAGGTCGCCCGCGCCGCCCGGCTGATCGCCGAGGCGGAGCGCCCGGTGATCATCGCCGGCTCCGACGTCTACGCGGGCGACGCCGTCGCCGCCCTGCGCGAGGCCGCCGAGACCCTGCGGGTGCCGGTGATCGCCAACGGGATGGGGCGCGGTTCGCTGCCGCCGACCCACCCGCTCGCGTTCGCCAAGGCGCGCCGGGCCGCGCTGCGCGGCGCCGACGTGATCGTGGTGATCGGCACCCCGCTCGACTTCCGGCTCAGCTTCGGCGACTTCGGCTCCGCCCAGGTCGTGCACATCGTCGACGCGCCGTCGCAGCGCGCGACCCACGTCAACCCGGTCGTCTCCCCCGCCGGTGACCTGCGGCTGATCCTGTCCGCGCTGGCCGACCACACCGGCGTCCGCGCCGACCACGAGAGCTGGATCGCCGACCTGCGCGCGGCCGAAGACCTCGGCAAGGCGCGCGACGCCGAGGAGATGGCCGCCGACACCGACCCGATCAAGCCGGCCCGGGTCTACGGCGAGCTGCGCCGGGTGCTCGCCCCCGACGCGGTGACCATCGGCGACGGCGGCGACTTCGTCTCGTACGCCGGACGCTATTTGGAGCCCTCCCTCCCCGGCACCTGGCTCGACCCGGGTCCCTACGGCTGCCTCGGCACCGGCATGGGTTACGCCATGGGCGCCCGGGTCACCTATCCCGACCGGCAGATCTGCGTGCTGATGGGCGACGGGGCCGCCGGCTTCTCCCTGATGGACGTCGAGTCGCTGGTCCGCCAGCAGTTGCCGGTGGTCATCGTGGTCGGCAACAACGGCATCTGGGGGCTGGAGAAACACCCCATGCAGGCGATGTACGGCTATGACGTGGCCGCCGACCTCCAGCCCGGGCTCCGCTACGACGACGTCGTCAAGGCACTGGGCGGCGCGGGCGAGACGGTCACCAAGGCGGCCGACCTCAGCAGTGCGCTCGACCGGGCGTTCGCGGCCGGCGTGCCCTACCTCGTCAACGTGCTCACCGACCCGGCCGACGCCTACCCGCGGTCATCCAACCTGGCCTGACCAGCACCGCTGGCACCCGCAAGGGACAATGGTCGGCATGGCTCTCCCCATTCCGACGCCGGCCGACGTGATCGGCCTGACCCGGTCCGCCGTCGCCGTGCCGGCCCGTGCCCTGCGCCTGCTCGACGACATCGAGGCGCTGGTCAAGCGGGTGAACGGGATCGCCGACCGGGCCGAAGCGTTTCTCGACCGGCTCGACGGGCTGACCGACCGGGCCGCCGCGCTGATCGACCTCGTCGGCGGCGCGGTCGCCGAGGCCGAAGCGGTGCTGGAAAGCACCCGGGTGGTCAGCGCCGCCGCGACCGCACAGGTCGAGCTGGTGGCCCGGGTGGTCGCCGATGCCCGCGCGGTGGTCGTCGAGGCCGAGACGGTCGCGGTCAAGGCCAACGGCGTGGTCGACAAGGCCGAGGCCACGGCCGGCACGGCCGACGAGCTGATCGGTGTCTACGCGCCGACGCTGCGCCGCGGCGCGCCGATGGCCCGCCACTTCGTCGAGCAGCTCTCCGACGAAGAGGTCGACGCCGCCATCAGGCTGATCGACGAGCTGCCCCGGTTCACCAAGCACATGGACGAAGACATCCTGCCGATCCTGGCCACCCTCGACCGGGTCGGTCCCGACATCCACGAGCTGCTCAACGTCACCCGCGAGCTGCGGCTGGCCGTCAAGGGCATCCCGGGCCTGCGGATGCTCACGAAGCGCGGCCAGGACCTCGACTGAGCTCGTCGATCTCCGCGCGGGTCGGCAGGGAGGTCGAGGCGCCCAGCTTGCGGGCGCAGGCAGCACCGGCCGCGCAGGCCCAGCCGACCGCCTCGACGATCTCCCGGCCCTCGGCCCAGGCGACCGCGAGCGCGCCGGTGAACGCGTCGCCGGCCGCGGTCGAGTCGACGGTCTCCACCCTGACGCCGGGCACCCGCACCGAGGTGCCGTCGCGGTCCGCATACCAGGCACCTTCCGGGCCGAGGGTCAACACGACCCGCGGCACCGAGGCGAGCAGCGGTTCGGGCCGGCGCTCGCCGCCGATCGCGGCCGCCTCGGTCTCGTTGACCACGAGCAGGTCGACCGCGTCGAGCAGCTCGGCCGGTAGCGCCCGGGCCGGTGCCGCGTTGAGCACGGTGCGGGTGCCGGCCGCCCGGGCGGCGACCGCGGCTTCGGTGACCGTCTCCACCGGGATCTCGAGCTGCGCGATCATGACGTCGGCCTCGGCCAGCGCCGCCCGCTCGGGCCCGGTGAGGTCGGTGAAGGTGGCGTTGGCGCCCGGGGTCACCACGATGGTGTTCTCCCCGTCGGCGTCGACGGTGATCAGCGCGACGCCGGACGCGCCGTAGCGCACCCGCAGCAGCCCGGTGTCGACACCGGCCGCGTCGATGCGGGCCTTGAGCGTCACCCCGAACGCGTCGGAGCCGATCGCGCCGAGCAACCGGGTCGCCCCGCCCGCGCGGGTCGCGGCGATGGCCTGGTTGGCGCCCTTGCCGCCGGGGATCGTGGCGAACTCGCCGCCGAGCACGGTCTCACCCGGCTTCGGCAGCGCCGGCGCTTTCGCGACCAGGTCCATATTGGTGCTGCCGACGACGACCACCCGGGCCCGATTCATAGTCGGCGAGTGTATGCGTTCTCTGGCAGGCTGCTCCCCATGGACAATCCGCCTCTCAGTGTCATGTTCCGCTGCGACAGCCCGCCGGAGAACCTCCCCGCCTACGCCCAGCTCGCCGAGCGGATCGGCTACGACGAGCTGTGGGTGGTCGAGGACTGCTTCTTCACCGGCGCGATCTCGGCCGCCGCGGTCGCGGCCGCGAGCACCGAGACGCTGAAGATCGGCATCGGCATCCTGCCGGCGGCGTTCCGCAACCCCGCGCTGGCCGCGATGGAGCTGGCCAACCTGAGCCGCTTGTTCCCCGGCCGGATCCTGCCCGGCTTCGGCCACGGCGTGCCGTCGTGGGTCCGCCAGGTCGGCGCGCACCACCCGTCGCCGCTGGCCGTGCTCGAGGAGACCATCGGCGCCGTCCGCGCGCTGCTGCACGGCGAGACCGTCACGATGCACGGCCGCCACGTCAACCTCGACGACGTCACGCTGGCGTTCCCGCCCGGCGAGCCGCCGCTGATCTCGGCCGGCGTGCGCAACGAGAAGTCGCTGCGGCTGGCCGGCCGGGTCGCCGACGGCACGATCCTGGCCGAGGGCGCGGCACCGGCCTACATCGCCTGGGCCCGCGAGCGGATCGACGAGGGCCGCGCCGAGGCCGGGCGCACCGATCCACACCGGGTCACGGTGTACGCCCACCTCGACTTCGACGAGGCCGCGCGCAGCGCCCGGTCCGAGCTGGCCGCGCAGTTCAACTCCCCCGCTCAACCGTCGGACCCGGCCGACGCGGAGACGCTGGCCCGGCTGGTCGCCGACGCGAAGGGCGATCTCGACGCGCTCGCGGCGGCGCTGCCGGACGAGATCGTCGACCGCTACGCGGTGACCGGCGATGCTTCGCAGTGCGGATCCGCTGTCCAGCGGTTGGCGGCCGCGGGAGCCGACGCGGTGGTCCTCGTGCCGCCCCGCGACGCCGACCTGTCCGTCGCACACCTGACCCTGGCCGCCGAGGCCCTGCTGGGCGGTTGACGTGTGCGCCGGGTCGCCGGGCCGCGGGGCGCACCCCGCAGCCGGTGGCCTGCGTGATTTGATGACCGCGTGCCGACCAACATGATCGACGACGCGGTGCTCTCCTTCGACGGGATCGGCGTCACGCGCAATCGCAACCCGCTGCTGCGTGACATCGACTGGACGGTCTACCCCGACGAGCGGTGGGTGATCCTCGGCCCCAACGGTGCCGGGAAGACCACCCTGCTGTCGATCGCGGCCGGGCAGCTCCACCCGACGACCGGCGGTGCCATCGTGCTCGGCGAGAAGGTGGGCCGCACCGACGTCTGGGAGCTGCGCACCCGGATCGGCATCACGACCGCCAAGATGGCCGAGCGGATCCCGGGCGAGGAGCGGGTGCTCGATGTCGTGGTCACCGCCGCCTGGTCGGTGGTGGGCCGTTGGCGCGAGCAATACGACCCGCTCGACGAGGCCCGTGCGCGCACCCTGATCGACCAGCTCGGTGTCGGCGCGCTCGTCGACCGGACGTACGGGACGCTCTCGGAAGGCGAGCGCAAGCGAGTGCAGATCGCCCGCGCGCTGATGACCGACCCGGAACTGCTGCTGCTCGACGAGCCGGCGGCCGGGCTCGACCTGGGCGGCCGCGAAGACCTGCTCAAGCGGCTCACCGCGCTCGCGTCCGACCCGGCCGCGCCGGCGTTGGTGCTGGTCACCCACCATGTCGAGGAGATTCCGCCGGGCTTCACGCACGCGCTGCTGCTGCGCGAGGGTGTCGTGGTGGCGCAGGGTCCGGTGGAGCAGACGATCACCGCCGAGCACCTGTCAGCCGCGTTCGGCCAGCCCCTCCTGGTGCAGAGTTCCGAGGGCCGCTTCACCGCTCGCGCCGCGTAAGTTCGCCGCCCTTTCGCCGCCTTTGGCGGGAGCTCTCAGGAAACGCTCAGAAATGCGAGCTAGGCCTGAGATATCCGTCACGCACGGGGGGCAGCGATGGTATTCGCAGGCGTGTTCGTTGTGGCTCTTGTTGCCAGTGTCTTCGGAAGCTCCGGCCGGCGCCAGGTGCCCGCGTCGGGGTCCGCGCGCGGTTCCGGGCAGGGCCCCCCGCCCGGGGCCGCGCCTCCGGAAGCGCCACCGGCCCCGCCGCCGGCCTTCACCCAATGGCCGATGCTCACCGTCGCCGATGCTCTGCCATCCACTGTCGACACGGCACAATGGACGCTCTGGGACGAGCCGGTCCGGGTGTCGGTGACCGACGCGAGCACGTTGCGGCGGGCCGAGGAACTGGTCCGCGGTGAGCTGGCCGCGATCGACGTGGCCGCGAGCCGGCTGCGCGCCGACTCAGAGCTCGCCTCGGCCGGCGACGGCAGTGAGGTCAGCCCGCTGCTGGCCGAACTCGTCGCGGTCGCGCTCTCGGCCGCCCGCGACACCGAGGGCGACGTCGACCCGACCGTCGGCGCGATTATGACCAGCCTCGGCCACGACCCGGACTTCGGCGCGCTGGTGACCGACGGCGCCACCCAGCACGTCCAGGTTGGACAGTTGGCGGTCTACCGCCCGCCGAGCTGGGAGGAGGTGCGCCTCGACGGCCAGCACCTGACCATCCCGGAGGGCGTGACGCTCGACCTGTCGGTCACGATGCGGGCGCGGGCGGTCGACCGTTGCTCCGCGCTGATCGCGGCCACGCTCGACGTCGGCTGCCTGGTCTCGATCGGCGGCGACGTCGCGACCGCCGGCCCGTCGCCGCGCAACGGCTGGCCGCTGCTGGTGCGAGACGGCCCGGTCGACCCGGCCGCACATGTCGGGCTACCGGGCGGGGCTGCGGTGTCGACGGCGAGCAGCCACCACCGGCGCTGGGACACGGCCGAGGAGTTGCTCCAGCACATCGTCGACCCGGAGACCGGCCGGCCCGTGCGACACGCCTGGCGGTCGGCGTCGGTCGCCGCGTTCTCGGCCCTACGCGCCACCACGGTCGCCAACGCCGCCCTGATCCGCGAGGAACTGGCGCCGTCGTGGCTACAGGCGCTCTCGGCACCGGCCCGCCTGGTCGGCCACGAACGCTCGGTCCGCGTCTTCGGCACCTGGCCACCGGCGGCCGAAACCTAGGTCGGCTCCCCCACCGGCGGCCGAACGTAGATCGACACCGCCACCGGCGGCCGAACGTAGGTCGGCACCGCCACCGGCGGCCGAACGTAGATCGACACCGCCACCGGCGGCCGAACGTAGGTCGACACCGCCACCGGAGACCGAAACGTAGGTCGGCATCGCCACCTGCGCCGCGCCTAGGGTGGGCTACGACCTCGGCGGCGGCACGTTCGACGCGGCGGTGGTGCGGCGCTCGCGCCGCGGCGCGCTCCGGTTCTTGCGGCGGTCGCGGTCCCCGCGGCCTGCGTCAAACCTCGCCGGAGCCGGCGAGCGCGGCGCGGCGCTGTTCCACGACGACGACGGCAGCACCTGGCTGCTCAACCTCAGCGCCGACTGGCGGCCCGGACGGGACCGGTTCGGCGGATGTCCGACCGCGCGGCCGGTCGATGGGGTTGCGTCCACGGACGTGGGCGCGGTCGGTTTCTGGACCAGGTCGTTGGGCTTGAGACCGCGACCGACGACGAAGGGTGAGCCTGGCGGGAGCGACGGTCGCGCCCACCGCGGACCCGAGTCCGCATCTTTGTCTTCAGCGCCTGGCCTCCGGGGTGGCGTCGCGGGGCGTCGACATGTGACGATCGGCGCCGTGTCTGTTTCCCGGCGTTCGGTCCTGACCGCGAGCCTGGCCGCCGCTGTCGGTGCGGTGGCGGGCTGTGCCCAACCCACGCGAGCGCAGTGGACGCCGGCCGGTGAAGCCGACCCGCTGCCGGCGGGCGCGAAGGCACCGGCGGCGCGCCCGATGCCGACCGCGACCGCGACGTCGGCGGGGAAAGCGCCGCAGACGCCGACGAGGTTGGCCGCCACGCTCAGCCGTTTCCTGAAGGCGACGCCGGAGAATCCGAAGCATCCGACGTTCGCCGGCGCGGTCGCGTTGGTCAGTGTCGGTGGCAAGGTCAAGACCAAGGCCGTCGTCGGCGACGCGTTGCGCTACTCGGCCGGGCCGGTGGAGTTGCCGCCGGCCAAGCGGGTGCCGATGCGCGAAGATTCGATCTTCGATCTGGCCTCGATCACCAAGGTGTTCACCACCATCCTGGCGCTCCAGCAGGTCGACAAGGGGCGGCTCGATCTCGCGGCGCCGGTTGCCGAATACCTGCCCGGCTTCACCGGTGCCGGCAAGAGCGCGGTCACCGTCGAGATGTTGTTGACCCACACCAGCGGGCTGCCGGTCGGCGCGTCGGTCACCGGGATGTCGTCGAACGCCGCGCGCCGGGCCGCGGTGCTGGCCTCGCCGCTGGTCAAGGGCGCGGTGCCGGGCAAGACGTTCCGCTATTCGAGCGTCGGGCTGATGGTCGCCGGCTACCTCGTCGAGTTGCTCGCCGGCCAGTCGCTCGACGCGGCGCTCAAGAGCGGCATCACCGGCCCGCTCGGCCTGCGTGACACCGGCTTCAAGCCGCTGACCTGGCTGAGCAAGGCCGACCAGGCCAAGCGACTGGTCGCCACCGACGCCCGCACCGGGCGCGGGCTGCTGCGTGGCACGGTGCACGACGACGTCGCCAACATCATGGGTGGCGTCGCCGGGTCCGCGGGCATCTTCAGCACCGCCGCCGACCTCACGGTCATCGGCGAGCTTCTGCTCAACGGGGGTACCCACGGTGGCAAGCGGATCCTGTCGGACGACACGGTCAAGCGGATGCTGACCAACGCCAACAAGGGCAAGCCGGCGATCGACGCCGAGCGGCCCCAGCGCACCGCCGACCATGGCCTCGGCGTCGAGCTCAACCAGCCCTGGTTCATGGGCAAGCTGTCGGGGCCGCGCACGTTCGGGCACACCGGGTTCACCGGCACCTCGCTGGTCGTCAACCCCGACCGCGGGCTGGTCCTCGTGCTGCTCACCAACCGGGCCCATCCCAACTGGAGCTGGGCCAACCCCGATCCGGCGCGAGTGGCGGCGGCCAACGTCATATGAGCCCGTGGGCCGGGCCCGCCGCGGTGTTCGCGGTGCTGGCGGCGGCCGTGCTGCACGCGAGCTGGAACGCGGTCGTCAAGGGCTCGGGCGACCAGGTCGCCGTCATGGCCCGCTCCAGCGTGGTCGGCGCCGGCGTGTGTGGTGTCGCGCTCTGGTTCGTGCCGTTTCCGGCCGGCGGGTCGTGGGGCTGGCTGATCGCGTCCGTCGTGATCCACGTGCTCTACAACCTCGGCCTGCTGGCCGCCTACCGGCTGGGCGACTTCAACCAGACGTACCCCCTGGCCCGCGGTCTCGGTCCGGTGGTGGTCGCGGTGGTCGCGGCGACCGCGCTCGACGAGCCGCTGGCGACATTGCCGGCCGTCGGCGTGCTGGTGATCGCTGCGGCGATCGGGGTGTTGGGCCTGACGCCGTGGCGCCGCGTGCGGGCCAACCGGCCGGCGGTGCTGGCTGCGGTCTTCACCGGCCTCACGATCGCCACTTACACCCTGACCGACGGCATCGGGGTACGCGCCAGCGGTAGCGCCGCCGGCTACGCGCTGTGGTTGGTCTGCCTCGAGTGCGCGGCGACCACGCTGGTGGCCGTCGTGCTGGGCAGGCGGCGGGCGGCCGGGAATCCGATGCTCGCCGGCGGCGGACGCGCCTGGTTGGCCGCGAGCGCGGTCACCTTGATGTCCACATTGGCCTACGGGCTGGTGTTGTGGGCACAGACCCGGGGCGCGCTGGCCGCCGTGGCGGCGTTGCGGGAGAGCAGCGTCGTGGTCGCCGCCGTCATCGGCGTGGTGGCCTTCAAGGAGCCGATGGGTCGCCTCCGGATCGCCGCGAGCGTCGCGGTCGCCGTCGGCGTGGCTCTGCTGGCGATTCCGTAGCGAGTCTCGTGGAACAGGGCGGGTCTCGTGGAACAGGGCGGGTCTCGTGGAACAGGGCGGCGCCCTAGTGGCGCAGCGTGCGGATCAGGGCGAGCACGTCGCGGGTCACCGGGCGGAGGACCCGCAGCCGGGACAGGCCGACCAGGCGGTCGATCAAGGGCACCACGCCGTTGATCAGCGTGCGGGTCTTCGCCTGGTCGGGTGACTTGTCGTAGACCCAGTAGAGGATCACGCCCATGTAGGCGAGCCAGAGCAGTTCCGGCAGTTCGTCGCGCAGTTCCGGGTCGACCTTGGCCGTCGAGCCGGCCAGCGCCTCGCGGAAGAGCGCGATCGACGCCTCGCGGGTCGGCGACGACTCGGCCGAGAACGGGCTCAGCGGTGAGGTCGGCTCGGCCGCGGTCTTGAAGAACGCCGCCGCGAACTCGTGCGACGGCGTCATCGTGTCGATGCCCGCGTGCAGCACGCCGCGCAGCCGCTCGGCGAACCCGCTCTCCCGGGCCAGGACCGCGGTCGCTCGGGTGCGGTGCTCGACGCTGGTCTCGGCGTAGAACTCCTGGATCAGATGCTCTTTGGAGCCGAAGTAGTAGTAGGCGTTGCCGACCGCGACGCCGGCTTCCTTGGCCACCGCCCGCATGGTCGTCTGCGCGTAGCCGCGCTCACGGAACAGCCGCAGTGCGGTGTCGAGGATCAACTGGCGGGTCTGTTCGCCGCGGGCGGTCGCCGGTTCGGCACCGGCGGCGCCACCGACCCCCGTTTGCTCGGTGGCACCGCCGGCACCGGCGGGTGGCGGAACGGAACGGTCGGTCATCGTCGCAACCGTACCGACTCCGCCCCGGGATGTCGAACACGTTCAACTTCCCGGCCAGGACTCATCGTACGCGAAATTTGAACACGTTCAATCAGTGCAGGCCGAGCACCACCGCCGCCGCCCGACCGTTGGCGTGGCTGGCGCCGTAGGTGGTCACGAACGCCTGCGCGCCCGCCGGCCGCCAGCTCGACGGCCAGCCCATCTCGACGACCGTGACCGGGTGCCGGGCGGCCAGCGCCTCGATCAGCTCGGTCGCGTTGGCCAGCCGATGCGCGTGCCGCGCGACGACCACGATCGGCCGGCCACCGGCCCGCGCGACCAACTCGTCGGCGCTCGTGGTCGCGGCCACCGCACGGATCGTCTCGGCGCCGTCGACGTGTTCGGCCAGCCCCCACGGCACCCGGCCTTCGGCGATGCTCGACGTGGCGGCGAGTTCGACCACGAACGGCACGCCGCCCACGACCGGGTCACCCTCCACCCGCACCGCACGCCGCGCGGCGTCGTAGCCGAGGCTCTCGGGTGCGGGCTCGGTCGGCGCGACCGGTGCCGCCCAGGCAGCGAGCGCGGCGGTCCGCTCGGCGGCCTCCTCGACCCGCGCGCCACTGAGCCGGCCCTGCTGGATGGCGGCCACGATCTCGGCAGCGGTCTCCTCGACCAGGTCGGCGTCGACGTCGGCGCCGACGCAGAGCAGGTCGGCGCCGGCCGCCAGGGCCAGCGGCGCGGCCTGTGCGGTGCCGCCGGCGACCACGGCCGCGCCTTTCATCTCCAGCGCGTCGGTGATCAGCGCGCCGGCGAAGCCCAGCTCACCGCGGAGCAGGTCGTGCAGCGCGGCCCGGCTGAACGTGGCCGGCAGATCGCCGGTCAGCTCGGGCACCCGGATGTGCGCGGTCATCACGGCCTGCGCACCGGCCCTCACCGCCGCGGCGAACGGGGGCAGGTCACGCTCGCGGAGCACCGCCAGCGGCGCGTCCACAGTGGGCAGCTCGAGGTGTGAGTCGGCGATCGTGGCGCCGTGCCCCGGGAAGTGCTTGGCGCAGGCGGCCACCCGGGTCTCCTGCAACCCCTCGACCGCTGCGGCGGTGTGTGCGGCGACCCGCGCCGGGTCGGCGCCGAACGAGCGGGTGCCGATGATCGGGTTGTCGTCGGCGGTGTTGACGTCGACGGTCGGCGCCAGGTCGACGTTGACGCCGACGGCGGCGAGCTCGCCGCCGATCGCGCGGTAGACCGCGCGAGTCACCTCGACGTCGTCGAGCGCGCCGAGCGCGGCGTTGCCCGGGTAGGGGCTGCCGGTGCGGTGCGCCAGCCGGGTGACGTCGCCACCCTCTTCGTCGATCGCCACGATCACCGACGGGTTGGCAGCCCGCAACGCGGCCGTGCTCGCGGCCACCTGCGCGCGGTCGACGATGTTGAACCCGAACAGCGTGTAGCCGGCCAGACCTTCGGCGGCGAGGTCGAGCGCCCAGGGCGGCGGGGTGCTGCCGGGGTAGGCCGCGAGCAGCGTACGCAGCGCGAGTCGGCGCAGAGTGGGATCAATCGCCATCGGTTCTCACCCTCTTGTAACTCGCTCCTGCCGGGTCGTGTGATCGTCGCACCATTGCCTTCCCAGTACGCTACGCCTACTCGTAAGGCGACTAATGTATTAGTAAAGATTCCTTATTGCTAGAGGATGTCGCATGGGGTCGACCCGCCTGCCTGGTACCCCGCGCTTGTTGCGGGCGCTCAACGACCGCGCCGCGCTGGAGCTGTTGCTCGCCCGCGGCCCGCTGACCCGGGCCCAGATCGGTGAGCTGACCGGGCTGTCGAAGGTCACCGCCTCCCAGCTCGTCGAGCGCCTCGAGGAACGCGGCCTGGTCACCCGGGTGGGCGAGCAGGCCGGCGGCCGAGGCCCCAACGCACAGCTCTACGCCGTGCGCCCCGGCAGCGCCTATGTGGTCGGTGTCGACGTCGCCGCCGACCGGGTGCTCGCCGCCTGCGCCGACATCACCGGCGCCGTGGTCGGCCAGGTCGAGATGTCCACCAAGGACACCGACGACCCGCTCGGCGTCGTGCACAACGCGGTGGTCGAGGCGGCCAGCACCGCGCACGCCCAGCTCGCCAGCGTGCGCCGGGTGGTGCTGGGCACGCCGGGCCTGGTCGACCCGGGCTCGGGCGACATCACCTTCGCGTTCAACCTGCCCCGCTGGCACCGCGGCCTGCTCGCCGCGCTGCGCGAAGACCTGGACACCCCGGTCGTCTTCGAGAACGACGTCAACCTGGCCGCCTTCGCCGAGGCACACACCGGCGCGGCCGCGGGAGTCGACGACTTCGTGCTGGTCTGGGCCGGCATCGGCGTCGGCCTCGCGATCGTGCTCGGCGGCCGGCTGCACCACGGCAGCAGCGGGGCCGCGGGCGAGATCGGCTACCTGCCGGTGCCCGGGATGCCGGTCAACCGCGACCAGTCGCGCCGCTCCCAGCCACCGTTCGGCCAGCTCGCCGGCGCCGCGGCGCTGCGCGCGGTGGCCCGCGAGCACGGTTTCCGCGGCGCCACGGCGGCCGACGCGATCCGCGCGGCGATCGCCGCCGGCACCGAGGGTGGGCCGGCGCTCGACGAGATCGCGCGGCGGCTCGCGCTGGGCGTGGCCAGCACCTGCGTGGTGCTCGACCCGCCGCTGGTGGTGCTGGCCGGCGAAGTCGGCCAGGCCGGTGGCAACGCGCTCGCCGAGCGGGTGCAGCACGAGGTCGCCGCGATCACGCTGGTCTCGCCCAAGGTCGCGGTCACCCAGGTCGAAGACGAGCCGGTGCTGCGCGGTGCGCTGCTGACCGCGCTGGACGCGGTCCGCGACGACCTGTTCGGGTCGACGACCGGCTGAGCTCCGGCGCGTCGTGGCCGTCCGGAGCCGTCAGGCCGTCCGGAGCCGTCGTCAGGGGCCTTCTGGTCCGAAGACGCCGTAGGCGACCCAGCCCAGGTCGGGGAAGCCGGCTGCCTCGGCCGCCTTCGCCGACGCGAAGTTGACCGGGTCGTGTAGGTAGGTCGGCACCGCGCCCTCGTCGAGCACCCGCCGGGCCGCCTGCGCGACCAGCCGGCGGGCCAGGCCCTGGCCGCGGGCGGCCGGCTCGGTGCCCACCGCGAGTTCGTTGCCGTAGGGGTCGTGCCGCTTGATGCCGACGCCGGCCAGGTAATCGCCGGCTTCGTCGCGGGCGATCAGCACCTCGTTGCCGAACGGGCGAAGCCAGCCCGGCACGGCCGGGTCGTTGACCGGCACCCACTCCCCCGCGTCGGGCAGCGGCGCCGGCTCGGTCGTGAAGCGGAAGACCGCACGCAGTGCTCGCCAGCCGTCGAAGCCGACCGCGCCGGGCAGCTTTTCGAGGAGGTCGGGCACCGGCAGGTCGGCGATGGCGCGAACGGCCTCGACCCGCTGCGGTGGCACCGAGAGCAACACACCGTCGGGCGAGCCGACGCCGACCGCCGGATGGATCGAGCCGTCCCAGGCCGGGCGCAGCCGTCTGTCGGAGCCGACGATCTGGAGCGCCTGACTGGTCGGCCATTGGCCCAACCACGTCACCAGGTGGTGGTAGAGGCGCGTGTCGAGCACCGGAACCTCCGCGATCAGTGGAAGCTGCGCAGCCGCAGGCTGTTGGACACGACGAACAACGATGAGAGTGCCATGGTCGCACCCGCGATCATCGGATTGAGCAACCCCGCCGCGGCAAGCGGAAGCGCGCCGACGTTGTAGGCCAGGGCCCAGAACAGGTTCCCCTTGATAACACGGAGGGTACGCCGGGAGAGACGGATCGCGTCGGCGGCGGCCATCAGGTCGTCGCGGACGAGTGTCAGGTCGGCGGCCTCGATCGCCACGTCGGTGCCGGCGCCCATCGCGATCCCCAGGTCGGCCTGGGCCAGCGCGGCGGCGTCGTTGACCCCGTCGCCGACCATCGCGACCACGCGGCCCTCGTCTTGCAGCCGCTTGACCGTGTCGACCTTGTCGGCCGGCAGCACCTCGGCGACCACGTCGTCGATGCCGACCGCTTTTGCGACTTTTTCCGCGGCGGCGGTGTTGTCTCCGGTCAGCAGCACCGGCCGCAGGCCGAGGCCACGGAGTGCGGCGATGGCGGCCGGGCTGCTCGGGCGGATCTCGTCGGCGAGGACAAGCTGCCCGCGTACGCGCTGATCGATCGCGACGGTGACCACCGTCTGGCCCGTCGCGGCCGGGCCGGTGTTCTCACCGGCGAACTCGGCGCGGCCGACCCGCACCTCGTGCCCCTCGACGATGCCGCTGACCCCCAGGCCAGGGGTCGAGCGAAACCCGGTCACCGCGGGCAGCGGGCGCTTCGCGGCGGCGGCGATCGCGCGCCCGATCGGGTGCTCCGAGGCGGCTTCGACCGCGGCGGCCAGGCGCAGCGCCTCGTCGTCGACGCTGCTCTCGATCATGGCGAGCTTGCCGGTCGTCACCGTGCCGGTCTTGTCGAGGACGATCGTGTCGACGGTGCGGGTCGACTCGAGCACCTCGGGACCCTTGATCAGAATGCCGCGCTGCGCGCCCCGCCCGGTGCCGACCAGCAGGGCGGTCGGCGTGGCCAGCCCGAGCGCGCACGGGCAGGCGATGATCAGCACGGCGATGCCGGCGGTGAACGCCGCGGCCAGGCCGCCGCCGGTGCCCCACCAGTAGCCGAACGTGCCGGCGGCGAGCACCAGAACGATTGGCACGAACACGCCGGAGATCCGGTCGGCGAGCCGTTGCACCTCGGCCTTGCCGCTCTGCGCCTGGCTGACCAGGCGGGCGATGTGTGCGAGTTGGGTCTCCGCGCCGACCTTGGTCGCGACGACCACCAGCCGCCCGTCGGCGTTGACGGTGCCGCCGGTGACCGGGTCGCCGGGCCCGACCTCGACCGGCACCGACTCGCCGGTGAGCAGGCTCTGATCGACCGCCGAGGCGCCCTCCTCGACCACACCGTCGGTGGCGATCTTCTCGCCGGGGCGTACGAGAAAACGGTCCTGCGGTTTGAGCTCGGTGATGGGCCGGACCACTTCGTGGCCGCCGCTTTCGAGCACGGTGACCTGCTTGGCGCCGAGGTCGGCGAGCGCGGCCAGGGCGGCACCGGCGCGGCGCTTGGCACGGGCCTCGAAATAGCGGCCGGCCAGCACGAACACGGTGACGCCGGCGGCCACTTCGAGGTAGATCGCGTCGGTGCCGGCGCCGCGTTCGAGGGTCAGCGAGAAGCCGTGCCGGACGCCCGGCTCGCCGGCCATGCCGAAGAACAGCGCCCAGATCGACCAGCCGAGCGCGGCGAGCGTGCCGATCGAGATCAGCGTGTCCATCGTCGCCGCGCCGTGGCGCAGGTTGACCCAGGCGGCGCGGTGGAAGGCGGCGCCGCCGTAGACCACGACCGGCGCGGCCAGGGTCAGCGAGAGCCACTGCCAGTAGGTGAACTGCCAGGCCGGGACCATGGCGAGCACGATCACCGGGATGGCCAGCGCGGCCGAAACGAGAAGTCTGTTCCGGAGGTCATGGGCCTCGTCGCGCGCTACGGGTGTCGCCTCTGCCTTTGCCTGCGCGGCCGTGTAGCCCGTTTTGCGCACCGTCTCGATCAACTGGTCGACGGTGACGCCGGCCGGTGCGGTCACGGTCGCGGTCTCGGTGGCGAGGTTGACGGAGGCGGTGACCCCGGTGAGCCGGTTGAGCTTCTTCTCGACGCGGGTCGCGCACGACGCGCAGGTCATCCCGCCGATAGCCAGCTCGATCCGGTGTTCCACGCTGTTCACCTTACCCCCGGGAGGTATCCCGATCGCCTGCCGGTTCATGCCGTTCCGCCCGTTTCGACCCCGTGGTGGCTCTCGTGGCCCTCGTGGCCCTGGTGATATTGATGGACGACGGCGTGCCCCCGCCCGCGGGAGATCATCCACCGGTTGACCGGCACGGTGACCACGGCGGCGACCAGCAACGACGCCGCGAGACTCACCCAGAACAGCCCGTCGGCCAGCCCGGCCGCCATCGCGCCCGGGATCACCAGCAGCATCCCGTTGTCGACCAGCTCCATCACGGCGATCGACACGGTGTCGGCGGCGAGCGCGACCCCGATGGCGGCCTTGACCGGCACGCCGGATCGCAGCACCGGCCGGATGGTCAGCGAGTAGCCGAAGAAGAACGCCAACACGATGGCCAACACGATCGTCACGGCGTTGGACAGGCCGAAGGCGGTGCCGATCACCATGCCCAGCACCTCACCGATGGCACACCCGGTCAGACAGTGCAAAGTCGCCGATACCGCCAACCGCGTCAGATTGTCCATGCGGCTCAGCATACCCCTGGGGGGTATCAAGTCAAGCCAATGGTGGTTGCGCCGAATCCTGAATAAGTTCAGAATTAACCCGTGGTGGAGACCCAGGAAGTGCAGTGGAGCGAGCTACAACGCGACCCGAGAAGCGTGGCGGCGCTTGCCGACTCGGGTGACGTGCGGCTGCGCCGCCGCGACGGCGTCCCCCTGCTGCTGATGCGCGAAGACCGCATGACCGCCGCCAGCGAGGGCGCCCTCGCTGCCGCGCGCACTCTCCGCAACGTCTTGACCCACCTGTCCGCGGAGCAAGCCGCCGAGGCGCTTTCCGACGAGTTCCCGTGGCTTGCCCTGTTGCCGACGCCTGACCTGCCGCTCTTCGTCCGTGACTTCGTCAAGGCCGCACAGATCTCGGCCGAACTCGGCCAGTGGGGCGTGCTGGCGCAGACGCTGCGCGAATGGAAGGCCACCGCGGCGGTCTACGCCGACCCCGCCCTCGCCCGCGACCTGACCCGTCCACTCACCGACGACCATGGCCCGGTTCCCGGGCCCGAGGTATGAGTCATGCCGGCCAAACGGGGAGACCGGGTCGCCCCGCCAGGGCAGCCCGGTGGCTGGGAGGCACGGTTCGCGACGTCGGAGGCGGCGAAGGGTTGGGAACAGCTCTGCCAAGCCGCCCGGGCCAACACCTGGGAAGCCTGGATCATCCTCACCGAGCGCCCGGACGCTCCGGAGAACCCGGCGCGTCAACACCGGCTGCGCGGCTCGCTGGCCACCCGCGCGATCGGCCGTGACGTGCTCGATCAATGGCAATACGAAGTCACCGCCGGTGGGCGGATCTGGTATTGCCCCGACCCGCGCCGGCGCATCGTGTGGGTCGTGGCGGCCTCGCCGGCACATCCCAAAGCCACGGAATAGCCGGCGCCCGCCGAGCTGGCGGGCGCCGGTCAGATCAGCTGGCCGACGAGGTGCGGACGAGCTGGCGGATCTGGCGTAGCAGCACCGACAGCGCGGCCAGGTCGGCGTTTGAGTCGCCGAACTCGCTGATCGCCTTCTTCGAGCGGCCCACAGCCGTGGCGTTCGAGCGTTCCCAGGCCGCCACCCGCTCCTCGACCGGTGCACCGTCCGGTGTGGACTGCAATACCCCCTGGGTCAGGGCTGCCAGCGCCGCGTAGAGGTCGTAGCGCAGCGCCATACGGGCCAGGGTCTGCCAGCGGTCTTCGCGGGGCAGCAGCGAGATCTTCGACAGCAGCTCGTCGACCCGCAGGTGGTCGCTCAGCACGAAATAGATCTGGGCCACGTCGCCCGGGCTGCGGGCCGTCACCCGGGCCGTCTCGACCACGTCGATCAGGCCGAAGCCGTACATCACCCGGGCCACGGCCGCGGCCAAGCTGGCCGGCATGCCGCGGGCCTCGACCTCTTCCATGTGTGCCAGCAACGCCTCGCGCTCGCTGCCCACGAACCGGGTGTCGAGCTGGCCGAGCAGGTCGGCCACCGCGGCGAAGCGGGCGATCTCGCCGGTCACGTCGAGTGGCGAGCGGCGGTTGGTGACCAGCCAGCGGACCGCGCGGTCGAGCAGGCGGCGCAGCTCCAGGTAGATCTTCGTCTGCGCGATCGTCGGCACCTGGTTGTCGAGCTTCTCGACCGCGGCCCACAGGTCGCGGAGGCCATAGACCTCGCGGGCGACCACGTAGGCGCGGATGACGTCGGCCGCCGACGCGCCGGTCTCTTCCATCGTGCGGAAGACGAACGACGTGCCGCCGCGGTTGACCACCTCGTTGACCAGCATCGTGGTGACGATCTCGGGGCGTAGGCGGTGGCCGGCCATCCGGTCGGCGTACGCCGCGCGCAGCGGGGTCGGGAAATAGCTGGCCAGCACGTCGAAGGTCCAGGCCTCGTCGACCACCGGGTCGGCCAGCACCTGGTTTTCCAGGTCGATCTTCACGTAGGCCAGCAGCACCGCGAACTCGGGCGCGGTCAGGCCGCCGGGGCGGGCGGCCAACTCCTCGTCGGTCGGCAGGCCCTCCAGCGCGCGGTCGAGCAGGCCGGACCGCTCCATCTCGATGATCATTCGGCGGTGCACCGGCAGCAGCGACTCCGCCTGGACCAGCGCGGTGCCCAGGGCGGTCGCCTGGCTGTAGTTGTCGCGCAGCACCAGCGCGGCGACCTCGTCGGTCATCTCGGCCAGCAGCTTGTCGCGGTCAGGCACGGTCAGCTCCCCGTCGGCGACCGCGCCGCCGAGCAGGATCTTGATGTTGACCTCGTGGTCGGAGCAGTCGACGCCGGCGGAGTTGTCGATGAAGTCGGTGTAGACGCGACCGCCGCGCAGCGCGTATTCGATCCGGCCGAGCTGGGTCAGGCCCAGGTTGCCGCCCTCGCCGACGACGCGCGCCCGCACCTGCTTGCCGTTGACCCGGATCGGGTCGTTGGCCTTGTCGCCGACCTCGGCGTGCGTCTCGGTCGAAGCCTTGACGTAGGTGCCGATGCCGCCGTTCCACAGTAGATCGGCGGGCGCTTGCAGGATCGCCTTCTGCAACTCCGGCGGGGACATCGCCGTAACCTCTTCGCCGAGCCCCAACGCCGCGCGGACCTGAGCGGAAATCGGGATCGACTTGAGGGTACGGGCGAACACCCCACCGCCCTCCGAGATCAGCGACTTGTCGTAGTCGGCCCACGACGAGCGCGGCAGATCGAACATCCGGCGACGTTCCACATAGGACGTCTCAGCGACCGGGGCCGGGTCGAGGAAGATGTGCCGGTGGTCGAACGCGGCCAGCAGCCGGATGTGTGGCGACAGCAGCATGCCGTTGCCGAACACGTCACCGGACATGTCGCCGACCGCGACCACGGTGAAGTCGGTCGTCTGGATGTCGGTGCCGAGGTCGCGGAAGTGCCGCTTGACCGACTCCCAGGCACCGCGCGCGGTGATGCCCATCTTCTTGTGGTCGTAGCCGGCCGAACCGCCGGACGCGAACGCGTCACCCAGCCAGAACCCGTGCGCCACCGAGATCGCGTTGGCGTAGTCGGAGAACGTCGCGGTGCCCTTGTCGGCGGCCACCACGAGGTAGGGGTCGTCGCCGTCGTGACGTACGACATCGGTCGGGTGTTTGATCTCGCCGCCCACGATGTTGTCGGTAACGTCGAGCAGCGCGGTGATGAACAGCTTGTAGCAGGTCACCGCCTCGTCACGGTCACCCGGCAACTGCTTGAGCACGAAGCCGCCCTTGGCGCCGACCGGCACGATGACGGCGTTCTTCACCATCTGTGCCTTGACCAGGCCGAGGACCTCGGTGCGGAAGTCTTCGCGCCGGTCAGACCAGCGCAGCCCGCCCCGGGCGACGGGGCCAAAGCGCAGGTGCACGCCCTCGAACCGGGGCGAGTAGACGAAGATCTCGAACTTCGGCCGCGGCGCGGGCAGGTCGGGCACCGCCTGCGGGTCGAGCTTGAAGGCCACATAGGACTTCGGCCGGCCGTCACTGCCGCGCTGGAAGAAGCTGGTGCGCAGGGTGGCCTGGATCAGCGTCAGGTAGGAGCGCAGGATCCGGTCCTGGTCGAGGCTGGTCACGTCGTCGAGGCGCTTGCCGATCTCGTCTACCAGTTGGGTCGCGCGGTCGCCACGCTCCTCATCGGACAGTGCGAGGCGGGGCGAGAACCGCACCTCGAAGAGCTCGACCAACCGGGCCGCGATCTCCGGGTAGGCGACGAACGTCGACTCCATGTAGTCCTGCGAGAAGACCGTGCCGGCCTGCCGCAGATATTTGGCGTAGGCCCGCAGGATCACCGCCTGCCGCCAGGTCAAGCCGGCCAGCAGCACGAGTTGGTTGAACCCGTCGACCTCGGCTTCCCGTCGCCAGGCCGCGGCAAAGGCGTTTTCCACATGCGGGCGTACGGCGGTCGGCAGCCCCTGCCCGGCCGGCAGCTCCAGGCCGAAGTCGTAGAGGTAGACGGTGCCGTCGGAGCGCTCGACCTCGTAGGGCCGCTCGTCGGCGACCCGCACCCCGAGCGAATGCAGCACCGGCAGCACGGCCGAGAGCACCATCGGCTCGCCGTAGCGGAAGACCTTGAACCGGACGTTGTCGTCGTCGCGGTTCTTCCGGAACAGGTGCATCTCGAGCTGGCCCGGCTCTTCGAGCAACTCCAGCTTGGCCAGGTCCTTGAACGCCTCGTAGGGGTTGTTCTCCTCCTTGTAGCCGTCCGGGAACGCGTCGGCGTACCTCGTGAAAAGCAGTTTGCCCTGCTCGTCGCCGAGTTTGCGGCTGAGCATCAGGGAGAAGTCGTCATCCCAGAGGCGGGTCGCCTCGGCCAGTTCCTCGGCCAGCGCGTCGATGTCGACCTCGCCGGGCGGGTTGGTCGGGTCGGTGCGCACCACGACGTGGACGCGGGCCAGCAGCGACTCGGTGACCCGGGTCGTGTAGTCGAGGCCGACACCGTTGAACCGGCGCAGCAGGATCTCCTGCATCCGGAGGCGGTTGTGCGTGGTGAACCGGTCGCGGGGCAGGTAGATCAGGCACGAGATGAACCGGCCGTAGCCGTCGCGGCGGACGAAGACCCGCAACTGGCGCCGGCCGGCCATCCGCAGCACGCCGATCACCGCGCGGTAGAGGTCATCGGTCTTGATCTGGAAAAGCTCATCACGGGGGTACGTCTCGAGAATCTGCAACAGATCCTTGCCCGAGTGGCTGCGGGGCGAGAGCCCGGAGCGGTCGAACACCTCGGAGACCTTGCGCCGGACCACCGGCAGGTTGCGCACGCTGGTGCGGTAGGCGGCGCTGGAGAACAGGCCGAGAAACCGCCGCTCGCCGATCACCTCACCGTTGGCGTCGAAAATCTTGAAGCCGATGTAGTCGAGGTAGGCGCTGCGCTGCACCGTCGCCCGCGAGTTGGCCTTGGTGATGATCAGGAGCCGCTTCTCCAGCACCTTGGCCCGCGCCTCGGGCGGCAGCGCCGTCAGGGCCAGCGGCGCCGGCTGGTCCTGGCGCAGGATGCCCAGCCCGGTGCCCATCTCGGCGGCCAGCACCTGCTGCCCGTCGTCGCCGGTCGCCAGCTTGTATTCGCGGTAGCCGAGGAACGTGAAGTGCTCGTGGGCCAGCCAGCGGAGCAGCTCGACCGAGTCGGTGATGTCCTTCTCCGGCACCGGCGGGCGGGCGTCGGTGTCGCGGATCTCCTCGAGCTCGTCGGCGATCGCCAAGGCCCGCTGCCGCATCCGGGGCCAGTCTTCGACCGCCTCGCGCACGTCGGTCAGCACCCGCACGAGCTCGCGCTCGAGCTGCTCGCGCTCGGTCGCGTCGCGGATCGCGTCGATCTCGACGCGCATCCAACTCTCGACGATGTCGCCGGCGATCGCGTCGTCGGGCTCGACCTCGGCGGCGACCTCGACCAGCTTGCCCATCGGCTCGCGGCGGACCACGACCAGCGGGTGCACCAGCAGGTGGATGTCGAGGTGCCGACCGATCAGCAGCGCGGTGACCGAGCCGACCAGGAACGGCATGTCGTCGGTGACGATTTCGATCACGGTGTGTGGCAGGTCGGCTACCGGCTCGGTGATCCGCAGCTTGAGCTGACCCGGCATCCGCTGCTCGGCCAGCTCGCGGTGGCTGCGCGCGGCGTCGACCATCTCCGCCGACGTGTAGCCGATCAGCTCCTCGTCGGGCGCGAACCGCCAGAACCGGGCGACCAGGGCGGCTTCGGGGCTGCCCGGGCCGGCGAGAGTGACCGCTTCGGCGGCCAGCCGCTCGGCGTTGGGCACGGGTTCGTCGAGCTCGCTGTCGGTGTCTAGCGCCGTGTCGTATTCATCAGAAATATCCTGCGACGTGCGCGTCTGACGCCGGTCCATCGGTGCCACTCCCCTCGAAACCCACCACGCTGTGGGCCACATCAAAGTTCAGCGTACGGCGGCGGCGACGGACCTTCGGCGCCGGATCAGGCTGTTCCTGAGTACGCATACTCTTACCCACTTTGCGCCGGGTACTAGGGTCCCTGGTGTCCCCGGGGGAAGGATCTGTTGGCATGCGTCGGTCATACCCGATGATGAAAAAACGCCCCAGCGCGGCGCTGGTGGGCCTCGCGCTCCTGGCCGCCGGACTCGCCGGTTGCTCCGGCGACTCCGGCCCCGACGAAGCCGTCGACGCCTTCCTCACCGGCTGGCAGCGTGGTGATCTCGCCCAGATCGCCTTCGTCGAACCCACCGGCGCGAAGATCGCCGCCACCGACGTGGCGAAGTCGCTCAAAGATCTCTCCGGCGAGCTGCCGTCGCCCGCGGTGCACCGCGACGGTTCCGTCGAAGAGGTCGAGAAGACCGCCACCGCGAAGATCAATCTCGACTGGACCCTGCCCGGCGGCACCCACTGGACCTATCCGTCGACGGTCCGGCTGACCCAGGGCAAAGACGACGTCTGGTCGGTGATCTGGGAGCCGGCGCTGGTCAACGCCAAGCTGAAGAGCGGCGACCAACTGGGCCTGCGCCGCCAGCGGCCCGACCGGGCCGGCGTCCTCGACGGCGCCGGCAAGCCCATCGTCGAGCCGCGCGACGTCGTGGTGGTCGGCGTGGAGCCGGCGGGCGTCGACGACCCGGCCGGGATCACTGCCGCTCTGGACAAGGCTTTCAAGTCGGTGCGCCCGGCGTTGCCGCCGATCGACCTCAAGGACCTGCCCAAGAAGATCACCTCGGCCGAGAACCCCGAGCAGTTCCTCGAGGTAGTCACCCTGCGCAAGGATGCCTACGATCAGATTCGGTCGAAGATCCAACCGCTGGAGGGCACCCGGTTCCGGGCGGAGAAGCGCGACCTGGCACCGACCCGCGCGTTCGCCCGCGCCCTGCTCGGCTCGGCCGACCCGGCCCTGAAGGAAGACATCGACAAAAACCCCGACGCGGTCGCGGAGGGCGACCTGGTCGGCCACGGCGGCATCCAGGGTGCGTTCGACAAGCAGTTGAGGGGTACGCCCGGCGTCTCCGTCGTAATCTCCCAGAAGGCACCGGACGGCGAAGTCAACGACGGCGAGGAGCTGTTCCGCGCCGAGCCGAAGCCCGGCACTCCGGTCAAGACGACGCTCGACGTGCGCACCCAGAACGCCGCCGACACGGCCCTGGCCGGAGTGAAACAGCGCTCGGCGCTGGTCGCGGTCCGGGTCAGCGACGGCGCGGTGCTGGCGGCGGCCAACGGCCCCGACGGCGGCTCGGGTGAAAACCTGGCATTCACCGCCCAGGTCCCACCGGGTTCGACGTTCAAGATGGTGAGCGCGCTGGGCCTGCTCGACGGCGGCAAGGTCACCTCGTCGACGGTGGTCAACTGCCCGCAGAACTTCACGGTCGACGGCCGCTCGTTCAAGAACTCGGAAAGCTTCGCGCTCGGCAAGGTCCCGTTCCAGGTCGACTTCGCGAAGTCCTGCAACACGGCCTTCGCTTCGCTGGCCCCGTCGCTGGGCCCCGACGGCCTGGCGGCAGCGGGACGTTCGCTGGGCCTGGAGGGCACCTGGGACCTGGGCGTCGACGCTTTCAGCGGCAAGGTCTCGACCGGCGGCTCCGACGCCGAACGCGCCGCGGCGGCCTTCGGCCAGGGCACCACACTGGTCTCCCCGCTGGCCATGGCCTCGGCGACGGCAGCGGTAGCGAAGGGCTCGGTAGTGCCGCCCTCGGTGATCGCCGACAAGCCGGCAAAGCCCGGCGCGGCGCTGAAGGCCGAGAGCCTAGACCCGCTGCGTTCGATGATGCGCCAGGTGGTCACGTCCGGGACGGCGACGGCCCTGAAGGACGTCCCCGGCGGCGCCGTGTCCGGCAAGACCGGCACGGCGGAGTTCGACGACAACCCAGCACACACGCACGCCTGGTTCGTCGGCTGGCAGGGCGACGTAGCGTTCGCAGTCTTCGTCGAAAACGGCGGCGGCAGCGGCGAAACAGCCGTCCCAGCCGCCGAACGCTTCCTCCGCGCCCTGCACTAACGATCACCCCTAGTCGGCCGCCGACCGGTCACCGGTCGGCGGCGCGCGACGCAGCCCGCCCGGTCGCACGTCCGCTGAAGCGGCGTCGCCGCCCCTAGGACGGCGTCCCTCACCTGGCCGGGGACCGGGCAGGTGTCTCTGCGGGCGTACATGTTCTTTTATGTAGCCACATGAAAGAACACGTACGCGGAAAGAGACCCACCCTCGGCTGCCCCGCGCAAACGGCGTTCAGGCCTCGTCGGCGGCTGGCTCGTCGTCAGGCGGTGTGCGGCGCAGCCCGCCTTGTCGCACGTCGGCGGTAGCCGCGTCGCCGTCATTGGCGCGGCGCAGCCGGCCGGGGCCGGGGCCGGTCGTGACAGCATCACCGTCCACCGCCCGGCGTAGCCCACCCGGTCGCACATCCGCTGAAGCGGCGTCGCCGACCGAAGGGCGGCGCAACCCGCCCGGGCGGTCGACCGCCGCCGCGTCGTCATCCGGCGCCTCGTCGGCGGCTGGCTCGTCGTCAGGCGGGGTGCGGCGCAGCCCGCCCGGTCGCACGTCGGCGGTAGCCGCGTCGCCGTCATTGGCCCGGCGCAGCCGGCCAGGGCCAGGGCCGGTCGTGACAGCATCACCGTCCACCGCCCGGCGTAGCCCACCCGGTCGCACATCCGCTGAAGCGGCGTCGCCGACCGAAGGGCGGCGCAACCCGCCCGGGCGGTCGACCGCCGCCGCGTCGTCATCCGGCGCCTCGTCGGCGGTGGCAGCGTCGACGGCGCTCGACCGGCGGAGATCGCCGGGGCGGTCTTCGGGCGCCTCATCGTCTTCCGCAGAACGCGGCAAATCATCTCGCCGGATATCGGCCAAAGCGGCCTCGGCGTCCGCCGAACGACGCAGACCGCCCGGACGGGCGTCGGTGGTCGCCGTGTCGCTCGCCGCGGAACGGCGGAGGCCGCCGGGACGCGGATCCGTCGCAGCGTCGCCAGCGGTGGCACGGCGCAAGCCGCCCGGGCGGGTGTCGCTCGTGCCCGCGTCACCGTCCGCGGAACGCCGCAACCCACCCGGACGCACGTCACTCGTCACCGCATCGCCATCCGGGGCGCGGCGTAGGCGGCCGGGGCCGGCCGCGTCAACGGCGGCGCCGAGCGGAGCGGCCAGGATGTCGGCCGCGGACCGCCGCTTGCGGGCGTTTCCGGCATCGCCGGAAAGCACGTCGAAGGCGGATCGCCGCTGCCGCCCGATTGCCGGCCTCTTGCCCCCGGCGGCGGACTCCTGATCGTCCTCGCCGGCCTCAGCCGCCGTCGACTCGGCGGCCGGCGTCGCAGGTGGCTCGACAGCCGGCGCCGCGGTTGGTTCCGGGTCGGATGTCGGGGACGCCTCGCTTTCCCAAGCGGCGGCGTCGGCGGGCGGCTCCCAGTCAGACGCGGCCTCCGCCACCGGCTCCCACGCGGGCACGGCCTCGGCCTCCGGAACCGGCTCCCAGGCCGCGGCGGGCAGGTCGGCCGGCACTGAGTCCCAGACCGACGTCGTCTCGGCCGGCGCGGCCGGCCTTGACGGGGGCTCCGGGATCGCCGGTGGGTGGAAGCGGTCGCCGTCGGGGGCGGGGCGGCGGCGCTGGGTGAAAGCCAACGCTGACCGGCCCCGGGCTGAGGCGGCCGCGCGGATCGGGGCCAGGCCCGCGACGACGGTGCTGACGATTTCGGCCGCGTAGGTGCCGTCGGGGTCGTAGTCCGGGTCGAAGACCGTGAGTTCGATGCCCAGGCAGTGTGGGGTGTCGACCAGGCCGGCGATCAACAGTTCCAATTCCGGGAAGGCGATCCCGCCCGGGTCGGGCGCGTCGACCGCGGGCAGGACCGCGGGGTCGAGCACGTCTACGTCTACGTGCACCCAGTAGCCGGCGCAGTCGGCGAGTTGGTCGCGGGCCCACTGCGCGGTGCGTGCCGCGCCCTCGGCGCGTAGGGCGGGCACCGCGCGCGTC
This sequence comes from Asanoa ferruginea, assembly GCF_003387075.1. Taxonomy (NCBI): domain Bacteria; kingdom Bacillati; phylum Actinomycetota; class Actinomycetes; order Micromonosporales; family Micromonosporaceae; genus Asanoa; species Asanoa ferruginea. The sequence goes on along the minus strand of NZ_QUMQ01000001.1, from coordinate 3,869,120 downwards.
ACGATGCCGGCGGCCTGTAGGTCCAGCCGGTATTCGTCCTGGGCGCGGATGCCGAGCACTACCACGTCGATGTCGCGGAAGTAGGGTCTTCGGCCCTCGATCGCCGCCAGGTCGGCTTGGCCGCGACCCGTTGCCAGCGCCAGGTCCTCGCCGGCCGCGGCGCCCACATAGGACGCGTTGCCGGGGTGGCGGAAGTCGGAGTGGCCGTCGACGAAGACCAGGCCGATGCGGCCGCCGACCGCCTCACCCAGGCGGTGCATCGCCAGCGCGGAGCCGAGCAGGATCGAGCAGTCACCGCCGAGGACGACCGGGAACTCGTCTGCGTCGATGATCGCGCCGATGCGGCCGGCCAGGGCCACCGAGTAGGCCGCGATCGCGTCGGCGTGGCAGACGCCGTCGCCCGGGCGCCAGTCGCCCGGGTCGTAGCGGGGTGGGGTGAGGCAGCCTGCGTCGCGGGCCGCGAGCCGGCCCAGCAGGCCCTGGTCGCGGAGGGCGCCGGGCGCCTTGGCGCAGCCGGGAGTTGACGTCGGCGTGGGCGGTCGTAGGCCCAGGTTCGACGGCGCGTCCAGGAGTGCGATCCGGCGCACGGCGCTCACCGTCTCAGAACAGCGCGCTGGCCAGGGCCCGGCGGGCCGCGGAGACCGCCGGGTCGTCGGGACCGGCGATCGTGAACAGCGACACCAGGTGCTTGCGGACCCGCTCCTTGTCGTCGCCGGCGCTGCGTCTCACCAGGTCGATCAGGCGCTTGTAGGCCCGCTCGGCCTCGCCGCCGAGGATCTCGATGTCGGCCGCCAGCTCCTGGAGGTCGAGGTCATCAGGGGCCGCGGCCGCGTCCGACATGACCTTGGCCGCGTCGACGCCCTGCACCCGGCGGTAGAGACCGACCTGGGCCAGGCCGGCTTCGGCGGCCGCGTCGGCCGGTGCCTCGAAGAGGATCTTCTTGTAGGCGGCCTCGGCCGCGTCGAGGTCGCCGACCATCAGGGCGTCGTCGGCGCTCTCGAGGCGGGGGTCAGCCGGTGCCTCGACCTCGACGCCGCCGGCCTTGAGCACCGCGCCGATCCACTGGCGGAGCTGCGACTCGGGCACGACGCCGGAGAAGGCGTCGACCGGCTGGCCGCCGACCACCGCGAAGACCATCGGGATGCCCTGGACCCGGAACATCTGGGCGAGGCGCTGGTTGGCGTCAACGTCGATCTTGGCGAGCACCCACGCGCCGCCGCCTTCGATCGCCAGCTTCTCCAGCATCGGGGAGAGTTGCTTGCACGGCTCGCACCACTCGGCCCAGAAGTCGATGACCACGGGCGTGGTCAGCGAGCGTTCGAGGACCTCGGCCTGGAACGTCGCCTCGGTCACGTCGATCACGGCGACGCTGCCGCCGGGCGCGAAGCCACCCGGTGCCGGTTGCTCGGTGGGCGCTGATTGACCGCCCGCGCCGCCGCCAGCGGCGGCCGGGGACGGAGATGGTGAAGGGCGCAGCGCGCCGAGATCGACCGCGCCGCGAGTGAAGATCGACGGAGACGTCCGTGGTTCGCTCATGGTTCCCTAGTCTCGCACGCGGAGCGCTCGACGCAGACCGGCCGCCACGGTGGTGAACAGCAGGGCGACCGCGACCGCCGGAAGGACGATGGCGAGGGGCCGTGGCCAGGCCGGCGGGGCCAGGGCGAAGTCGTCATCAACGAAATATGGGACATACTTGCCGACCACCGCCCAGGCGATGACGGCCGCGACCAAACCGGCGAGCACGGCCGCGATGGCGACAGGCAGATAAGCCCAGAGAACCCAGCTTCCACCGGTACGCGCCGCGAGCCCCTGCCGCCGCAAAGCGATCAGGTCGTCGAGGTTGCGCCGGCGGTCGACGGCGGCCATCAGCCACATGCCGCACGCGGCGAGCAGCACCGCGACCCCGCCGGCCAGCAGGTGGAACCACACCGCGAGGGCCGGGCCGCGCTGGTCGAGCCGGTCGGCGGCGGCCGTGACCGAGTCGCGGCCGGTCACGATCAGGCCCTGATCGGTCAGCCGCTGCTCGATGTCGGCCGGGGCCGCCGGGCCGAGCCAGACCTCGGCCGTGGTGAGGTCGGTGCTGCCGGTGGCGATGCGTTCGGCGTACCCGATGTCCATCAGCAGTCCGGTGCCGATCCGGGGCAGTGCGCGGCCCTCGCCGACCGGCCGGATCGCGACCACGTTGCCGTCGACGCCCTCGGCCTCGCCCGACTTGGGCGGCGGCCCGCCACTGAGCACCGGCACTTCGGTGGGTGTGCCCGTCGGCACGATCACGGTCGGCCGCGGCTGCACGACCGCACCCGGCACGACGACGTGCACGCCGCCGTCCTGTGCGGTCAGCGTCGCGTCGTTGTTGGCGCGCCACTTGTCGGTGCCGAACGCCGGCACCACGTCGGTGAACGGCGCCGACTGGTCGGGCCGTTCGGCCAACGAAATGATCGAGATGTCCGCCGCCGTGCCGCCGGCCGCGGCGTAGACCGCCTCGATCCCGGCAAGCCGGCAGCCAACGACGCAGATCTGGCTGGCCATGGTCCAGGTATGCCGGCCGGTTGCGATTTTGGCGGTGCCGGCCCGCACCGGTGAACCACCCGCCAGCGGGCGAAGCAGCGCGGTCAGCCGCAGCTCGGTGCCGGTCGGCGTCCGCGACTCGTAGTTGACGGTCAGCGCCAGTTCGGTGCCCTTGACCACGACCGGCTCGTCGGCTGGCGGGCGCAGCGCGGCGGCGATCTCCGCCGCCGAGCGGTCGCCGTATTCGGGACGCCAGAGTGCCACGGCGGGCAATGCCGCGGTGTCGGCGAACACCACCGGCGGGCCCTCCGCGGAGGATCGCGTGCCGGCCGCCATGGCGAAGCGGCCGTCCGGGTCGACGGCCCGCACGGCCGACCGCAGCGCGCCGGCGTCGACCGTGCCGACGGTCAGCGTGCGGAGGGCGCCGGTCTCCACCGCGGCCCGATCGGCCCGGGCCCGACCGGCCACGTCGACGGCGGTGGTCGCGAAACCGAGCACCGCGACCGCGACGGCCAGCAGCACGAACAGCCGTTGGCTGCCGGGCCGGCGGGCGACCTGGAGCGCACCGAGCGCCAACCCGAGCCGGCCGCTGCGGATGGCCCGGCGGCCGAGCCGGGCGGCCAGCGGGACCAGCAGGCGACCGGCCAGCACCGCGATCGCCAGCCCGATCAGCGCCGGCACCAGCAGACCCAGGCCGAGCAGTTGGCCGTCGAATGCGCGCAGCTGCACGGCGGCCACGACGGCGAGCACGACCGCGCCCGCGTCGATCGCGACGGTGCGCCAGGCGGCGCCGCGCGGCGGCACCCGGCGGAGCAGGTCGACCACCGGGCTGGCCAGGTCGCTGCGCAGCGCGAGCAGGCCGACGGCCACCGCGCCGGCGACCGCGACCAAGGCGGCCAGCAGCACCCCCGGCGCCGGAGCGAGTTCGAAGATCGGGACCGGGCCGAAGCGCGCGTTGGCGGCCGCCCGGGTGGCCAGCGTCCCGACCAGGTAGCCGATCGGGGCGCCGACCGCGATCGCGATCACGCTCTCCCCGGCGGCCAGCCAGAACCGGCCGATCCGGGGCGCGCCGCGCAATGCGATCAGCGCCTGCTCGTGCCGGCGCGCGGCGGTCGCGCCGGCCACCGCGACAAAGATGACCAGCCAGCACAGGCCGATCAGCGGCAGGCCGGCCAGCGGCACCAGTTCGCGGGTCAGCGCGTCGGAGCGACGTACCCGGTCGAAGAGTTTGGGCAGTTCGTCGTTGAGGGTCGCGAAACCGGTCGACTCCTCGTCGTCGCCGAGCTTGTCGCGCAGGTTGTCGAGCGCGACACCGAGCGCGGGCAACTGGTCGGCGTCGAGCGCACCGGGACCGGGGATCGCCTCAACGGACCGGTTGTCGGACTCGTGCTCCAGCCCGTCGACGGTCGGCCGGCCGGTGAAGACCGGCTCCTGGTTGGCGTCGGGCGCGGTCGGCGAGAAATAGCCGCTGCGCCCCCAGTAGGGCTCGGCCGGGTCGCGCGGCCGGTAGACGCCGACGATCGTGATCGGCGCCGGCCGCCCGGAGGACACCCATCTGCGGGTGGCGTCGTCGTAGGTGGCCCAGCTCAGGGTCACCGACTGGCCGGGTGCCACGCCGAGGCGGTGCGCGGTCGACTCGCCGACGATTACCTCGCCGGCGGCCATCAGGCAGCGGCCCGCGACGATCTCCAGGTGCTCGCAGGCGCTGTCGCGGAATGTCATCCAGGAGATCTCGCCGCTCGCGGGCTCCAGGCCGAGCACCGGCAGGACGGCGGTCAGCACGGTGTTGAACCGGGGCAGGTCGGCCAGGTCGTTGGCGAGCGCGTCGAACCGGTCGCGCTGGGTGCTGTCGATCGCGCCGGTGAGGGCGACGGTGCGGGCGGCCGGGGGCGTGTTGGCCACCTCGGCGACGGTCGCCGCCCGGTCGACGGCGGCGGTGTAGGCCGGGCCGGCCACCGCGGCGGCCGTCGCGAGCGCGCTGAGCAGCACGACCAGCGCCGCCTGAAAGCGCCGGGCGGTGAGCATCAGAGCGACCAGGGCGATCACGCGGACTCCTCTGACCCGGCGTTGACGACGGCCCGCACGAGCAGCACCGCGGCGGCCGCACCGGCGGCGCCCACGACCACCACCGCGGCCAGGGTGGCCAGGCCGAGCGGCCCGTACTGCGGGCCGACTGCGACCGGCAGCACATCCCAGCCGTCGACGAACAGCGGGATCGGCCGGCGGGTCACCGCCTGGGCGAGCGCGCTCGCGCCGGCACCGAGCAGCACCGCCGCGGCCGCGAGCCCGCCGTAGCCACCCCAGGCGACCCGGCGGACCACCTTGGGTGGCAGGCCCTGCGCGCGCAGCGCGGCCAACTCGCCGGCCCGCTCCGGTCGCTCCACCGCGGCCACGACGATGAAGGCGCCGGCGGCGAGCAGCAGCCCGGCGATCGCGGCGACGACTTGGAAGCGCAGTGCGGCCGGCGGCGCTTCGCGGTCGAACCGGTCGGTCAGCCCGGCGGCGGTCTCATCGGAGATGACGGTCAGCCCGCCGGCCCGGAGCCGGTCGAGGATGTCGGGCGCGGCATCGGACGTGAGCCAGACCTGCGGATTGTCGCCAACACCCGGATTCTCGGCGATCCGATCGGCGTATTCGAGGTCCATCAGGTAGCCGAACCGGGTGGCGACCGGCAGTGTGCGGGCGCTGGCGACGGCGCGGAACGGCACCGGGTCACCGCCGAAGACCGGCAATCGCGCGTCACCGGCCGGCGGCAGCGAGGCGCTACTGGTGGTGACCACGGGCAGCGGTGCCGGCCCGTCGACCACCCAGACCCGGGTCGCCCGGTCGGACTCGCGCGCCGCGCGGACCGCGGTGATGGTGAGCGAGCCGCCGGCGGCGGTCAGGTTGGGGCCGACGGTGGTCTCGCCGACTCCGGCACGCCAGCGGCCGACATCGCCGAGCACCGCGGCCGGCACGACCGGGCCGGCGGCGCCGGCGAGCCCGAAGACGGTGACCGTCGCGCCCGGCTCGGGAACGGCCGAGCGGCCGGCGAAGTTGCGGGCCGCCGGCTCGAAACCGACCAGCCGGCAGCTGCCAGCGCAGCCCCGCACGGTGGCGCGGTAGCTCGCGCGCGGACCGGTGATCGGGCCGAACTGGACGGTGACCTGGTCGCCGGCGGCGGTGGCCAGATGGAGCAGGAAGAACAGCGGGTCGGTCGGCGGCGCGGCGGCGCCACCCGCGGACCCGCCGGTGTCGTCACCGGCGCTGAGGGGGGCCAGCGGCGCCGGCACCATCCGGGCCTCGGCCTCGAGGGTCAGTTCGCCGTCGCTGACCGACAGCGGCGCCGGGGCGGCGGGGTGGAGCAGGGCCGCGATCGTGGACAGCGGCGGGCCGCCGTACACCGGTTGCCAGTCGGCGACCGCCGCGAAGCGCGCCGAGTCGACGGCGAGCAGCACCGTCGCGGGCCCGTTGCTGGTGCGGACGACCGCCATCGCCTGCCGGCCACCCGGGTCGGCGGCGCGCACGGCCGCGACGAGTTGGGCCCGGCTGCGGGCCTGCACGGTGACCACCCGGTCGGCGCCGAGTTCGTGCCGGGCGCGTTCGACCCGGCTGTCGGTCGCCGCGCTCCAGCCGCCGACCGCCGTGCCGAGCAGCGCGACGGCGATCACCAGCAGCGCGAACACCCGGTGGGTGCCGGGCCGGCGGGCGAGTTGGATAGCGCCGAGGGCGGCCGGCACCCGACCGGAGCGCAGCGCGCTCCGGCCGACGCGGCCGGCCAGCGGGGTGAGCAGGCGGGCGGCGGCGAGCGCGACGAGGACCGCGACCAGGGCCGGCGCCAGCAGCGCGAGGCCAGTGGTGTCGTCGTCGTCGACCGCGGTCGCATAGCTCTGGTAGAGACCGGCCGCGGCGATCAGCACGACGACCAAGTCGACCACCTCGGCCCGCCAGCCACGGCGCCGGGACGGCACGTGCCGGAGCAGGTCGGTGACCGGGGTCCGCATGCCGCCGGCGTCGGCGGCCACGGCCGCGAGCACCGCGCCGAACAGGGCGGCCAGCGCGGCGATGCCGGACATGATCGCGGCCGAGCCGCTGTTTCTCACGTCGCCGGCGACCAGTCGGGCGACGCCGAGGCCGAGGCCGGTGCCGGCCACCGCGCCCACCACCATGGGGACGGCGCTCTGCGCGATCGCGAGATACCAGAGCCGCCAGCGGGCGGCGCCGCGCAGCTTGAGCAGGCCGATGTCGGGGCGGCGCTGCTCGGCGGTGTGCCGGACCGCGAAGAAGAGGCCGAACCAACACAGGACCAGCAGTTGTACGGCGGCCACGCCGACCCCGAGCGCGACCAGGTCACGTTCGTGGTCGATCCGGCCGGCCAGCGTGACCGCGTCGGTCGTGGCCCGCCAGACGCCGTTGTCCCGCGCGACCGGCGCCAGGTCGGCCCGCAACCCCTCGATGTCGTCGAGGAACAGCTGCTCCGGCAGGCGCAGGTGGTAGTCGGCCGTGATCTCCTTGATCGGCAGTTGGGCGATCGTGTCGGAGGCGACGAAGGCCGGGTCGCCGGGGCCGTCGGCGCCCGGGTCGAGCGCCGACGAGCCACCGAAGTCGGTCAGCGCCCAGTATTTTCCGAGCGGGTCCTTCAGCTGGTAGGTGCCGACGACCTGGTAGGGCACCGGCTCCAGCGAGGAGAGCGTGAAGTCGACCTCGTCGCCGGGGCCGACCTGAAGCGCCTGCGCGGTGCGGCGGCTGAGCAACAGCTCGCGGGCCGCGCGCGGGCAGGCGCCCTCGACCTCGAGGTGGTCGCACATCTCGTCGCGGTAGACCAGCCGCAGGTTGACCCGGGCCAGGTCGGAGGTGATGGCGCCGGACTCGCGCATGGACACCGTCGTCTCGGCGCCCGGGACCTTGACCACGCCGCCGGCCTGCTGCCTGACGTCGTCGACCACCTCGGCGCCGCTGTGCACGGTGCCACCGGGCGCGGTCGCACCCTCGACCCGGCCGGCGACCCGCACCACGAGCTCGCTGGACTGGGCGCCCCCGACGTCGGCCACCGCGACCGAGCGTTCGGCGGCGCGGACATACCAGGGCGCTGCGGCCGCGACGGCGACAGCCAGCCCGGTGAGCACCAGCACGGTGGCGGCCTGTGCGCGGCGGGACCGCAGCGCGCCGCGAATGACACCCGACATGCGGGCGCTACGCCGCGTCGCCGGTGTGGGACTCCGGGATCTGGGCAGCGCCGCCAGGAACGAGCGTGACGGAGCCGTCAGCCTGATCGACAGTGAACAGGGTGCCGGGCGGGAAGTGGCCGAGGATGTCGGGCGGGAGCTGCACGGTGCCGTCGCCGGCGACCACGGCGAAGTCCTGGCCGCCGCGGCCCTCGGCGCCGACCCGCCCGTCGCGGATGGTGACCGCGCGGCCGAGGCGGGCGCCGACCTCGGCGTCGTGGGTGACCACGACGACGGTGGTGCCGCGCTCGGCGTTGACGGTCTCGAGCGCGTCGAGCACCTCGTCGCGGCCGTGCGAGTCGAGCTGGCTGGTGGGCTCGTCGACCAGCAGCAGCCCGGGCGACGCGGCGATGCCGACGGCGAGGGCGGCGCGCTGGCGGGCACCGGGCGGCAGGTCGGTCAGCTTGGCGGCGCCCCGGCCGGTCAGGCCGACCAGGTCGAGGATCCGCTCCGGGTCTTCGAGCTCGATGCCCTCGGTGCGGGCGGCCCGGCGCTGGGCGAGCCAGACGTTGCGCTCGAGGGAGGCGTATGGCAGCAGGTTGCGGGCCGCGCCCTGGAGCACCACGCCGATCTGGGTGCCGCGCAGCCGGGAGATCTCGGCGTCACTGAGCTTGCCCAGGTCGAAGGTGCCGACGTTGACCCGGCCGGCCGACGGCCGCATCAGCCCCGCGAGGAGCGCGACCAGCGTGGACTTGCCGGAACCCGACGGGCCGACCAGCGCCAGCATTTCGCCCGGGCCGATCGACAGGTCGACGCCGGAGAGCGCGACGACGTCGCCCGCCTCGGCACGGTAGATGTGCACCACCCGGCGGCATGCGACTGCTAGACCTGACACGGGTACTGCCTACCACCTCGTCGATGATCGCGCAGCCCCGTGATCACTGGTTAGAACCGGGCGGGCTCCCGGTAGACGCCCCACTCGGCCCGCAGCACGTCGCAGATCTCGCCCAGGGTCGCCTCGACGCGCACCGCGTCCAGCATGGACGGGATCATGTTGTCGCTGGTGCGGGCCACGTCGACCATCCGCTTGAGGGCCGCGTCGACCACCGCCTGGTCGCGACCGGCCTTGCGCCGGGCCAGCGTCGCCTTCTGGTCGATCTCGACCTCGTGCGAGACGCGCAGGATGTCGAGCTCCTTGGCGACCGTGCTGGTGGCCGTGTTGACCCCCACGATCTTCTTCTCGCCCTTTTCCAGCGCCCGCTGGTAGGTGAACGCCGAGTCGGCGATCGCCGAGGTGAACCAGCCGTCTTCGATGCCGCGCAGGATGCCCGAGGTGATGGTGCCGTCGGAGCCCAGCTCGCGGATCCGCTCGAAGATCTTCTCGGCCTCGGCCTCCATCGCGTCGGTGAGCGCCTCGACATACCAGGAGCCGCCCAGCGGGTCGGCCACGTTGGTCACGCCGGTCTCCTCCATCAGCACCATCTGGGTGCGCAGGGCGATCTCGGCCGACTCGTCGGTGGGCAGCGCCAGGGTCTCGTCGAGCGCGTTGGTGTGCAGCGAGTTGGTGCCGCCGAGAACGGCGGCCAGAGCCTCGACAGCCGTGCGTACGACGTTGTTGACCGGCTGCTGCGCGGTCAGCGAGACACCGGCGGTCTGGGTGTGGAAGCGCAGCCAGAGCGCTCGCTCGTCGGTCGCGCCGTAGACGTCGCGCAGCCAGCGGGCCCAGATCCGCCGGGCGGCCCGGAACTTGGCGATCTCTTCGAAGAAGTCGACGTGCGAGTCGAAGAAGAACGAGAGCCCCGGCGCGAAGGTGTTGACGTCGAGGCCGCGGGACAGGCCCAGCTCGACGTAGCCGAAGCCGTCGGCGAGCGTGTAGGCCAGCTCCTGCGCGGCGGTCGAGCCGGCCTCGCGGATGTGGTAGCCGGAGACCGACAGCGGCTTGTAGCGCGGGATCTCGCGGGCGCAGTATTCCATCAGGTCGCCGATCAGCCGCAGGTGCGGCTCGGGCTCGAAGAGCCACTCCTTCTGGGCGATGTATTCCTTGAAGATGTCGGTCTGCAGCGTGCCGTCCAGTTTGGACAGGTCGGCACCCTGGCGCTCGGCGGCGACCAGATACATGCAGAAGACCGGCACCGCCGGGCCGGAGATGGTCATCGACGTGGTGACCGACGCCAGGTCGATGCCCTCGAACAGCACGTCCATGTCGTCGGCCGAGTCGATGGCCACGCCGCAGTGCCCGACCTCGCCCAGCGCCTGGGTGTCGTCGGAGTCGCGGCCCATCAGGGTCGGCATGTCGAACGCGACCGACAGCCCGCCGCCGCCGGAACCCAGGATCATCTTGTAGCGCTCGTTGGTCTGCCGGGCGTTGCCGAAGCCGGCGAACTGCCGGATGGTCCAGGTGCGGCCGCGGTAGCCGGTCGGGTAGAGACCCCGGGTGTAGGGGAACTCGCCGGGCCAGCCGATCTTGTCGAAGCCGGGCACCTCGACACCGGGCGGCGGGCCGTAGACCGGCTCGACCGGCATCCCGGACAGCGTGGTGAAGTCGGCGTCACGCTTGCGGGCGGCGTCGTAGCGGGCCTGCCAGCGCGCCCGGCCGGCGGCGATCTCCTCGGCGTCCATTCGGCCAGTCTAGAGGTTCACCTGAACGATCGCTAAGCCTCCGCCACGTGCACGTCGTCGACCTTGATGTTCACCTCGGTCACCTGGAGGCTGAGCATCTTCTCGACCGCGGCGATCACCTCGGCCCGCACGGCTTCGGTCACCGTGCGTACGACCTGCCCGTACTCGATAACGAGGGTGATCTCGACCGTGGCCTGCTCGCCCTCCAGCCGGACCGAGACGCCGCGGTCGGAGTCGTCGTCGAGGCCGACCCGCTCCTTCAGGCCCGCGAACACCCGGGCGACATCGCCACCGAGGTCGTGCACCCCCGGAACGCCACGCGCCGCGATCCCGGCGATCTTCTCGACCACCTCGTCGGCGATCGTCGTCGCGCCGCGCTCGGCGGTCAACGAGCCCTCGTTGCGGAGCCGCTCTACGACCGCCGAGGCGACCCGGCCGGAGACGGCCGTGGCGCGCTCGACGGCGTCACCGATCTTGTCAGCGGCGCCGTTGCTCTCCGGACGCTGCGCGGGCACGTGGACCTGGGCCGCCACGTCGGACTCGGGGGTGACATCGCTCATGGCCGGCACCCTAACCCCGCCCCGCCAGGGTTGTCAGTGACCAACAGGTGACGGCCCGCGGACCAACTCGGCCCGGCCATCGACGAGGTGCAGCTCCGCGTCGCAGGCCGCCGCGGCCTCCGGGTCGTGTGTCGCGAACACGACCGCCGCGCCCCGGAACGCCTCCTCGCGGAGCAGGTCGATGACCTTCTGCCGGTTGGTCGCGTCGAGCTCGCTGGTGATCTCGTCGGCCAGCACCACGTCGCCGTGCAGCGCCAGCCCGCGGGCGATCGCGGTGCGCTGCTGCTGGCCGCCGGAGAGCTCCTCGACGAGCTGGTCGGACTGCCCGGCCAGGCCCAGCCGCTCGAGCGCCTCGGCGCTGCGCCGGCGGGCCTCCGGCGGCGCGACGCCACCGGCGATCAGCGCGACCTGCACGTTCTCGGCGGCGGTCAGGATCGCGGCCAGGCCGTTGTCCTGCGGCACCAGCACGATCTGCTGCGCCACCGCGAAGTCGCGGTCGCGGATCGCCGCGCCGTCGACCGTCACGCTGCCCACCGACGGGCGGAGCAGGCCGGCCATGGTCCACAGCAGCGTGGTCTTGCCCGCGCCGGACGGCCCGGTCACCGCCAGCACCTGGCCCGGTGTCGCGACCGCGGACACGCCGGTCAGCACGGGCTCGCCGGCGCCGTAGGCGACGGTCACCTCATCGACGACGATGGTCCTGCTCATCGGTTCCCCCTTCAATCGCCGGCACGAGCCGGATGGTGCCGTCGTCATCGGACGCGATCTTGACAAGCGTGCCCGGCGGAAGCCGGTCGAGCAGCTCCGCCGGAAGGTGCACGCTACCGTCGCGACCCACCACGGAGTAGTCCTCACCGCGCCGCCCCTCGGCGCCGACCCGGCCGTCGCGGATGGTCACCGTGCGGCCGAGGGCCGCGCCGACCGCCATGTCGTGGGTGACCACGACGACCGTGGTGCCGGCCTCGTGCAGCCGGTGCAGCACGGCCAGCACCTCGTCGCGGGAATGCTCGTCGAGCTGGTTGGTCGGCTCGTCGAGCAGCAACAGCCCAGGTCGGGCCGCGCCCGCGACGGCGAAGGCCAGCCGCTGCCGCTCACCGGGCGACAGGTCCCCTGGCACGGCACGCCGGCGGCCGAGCAGCCCGACGTCGTCGAGGATGACCGCCGGGTCCGGCGGGCGCCGGCCGAGCCCGCGCGCCGCGCGCTGCGCGAACCGCACGTTCTGCTCGCAGGTCAGATAGGGCAGCAGGTTGCGGCTGCTGCCCTGCAACGCGACGCCGACATCGACGGCGCGCAGCCGCTGCACGTCGGCGGCGCTGGCCCGCACGAGGTCGAGCTCGCCGACCTGGAGCCGGCCGGCCGACGGGCGCAGCACGCCGGACATCAGCGAGAGCAGCGTCGACTTGCCGGCGCCGGACGGGCCGACCAGCGCGACCGCCTCCCCCGGCGCGATGTCGAGGTCGACGCCGGCCAGCGCGACCACGTCATAGCCCTCGAGCCGGTAGATCAACACCACGCCACGGCAGGTGACGCCGAAGGGCACGAAGCCAGTCTCCGCGTCCAGCGTGTCAACCCGTGCGCTCATCGCGCACCTCCTCGGATTCGGCGGAGCACCACGGCGGCGATCGCCAGTGCGAGCATCAGAAACAGCAGCGAGCCGGGCAGCCACCAGCCGCCCAGCCGGTAAGCCTGGTCGCTGCCGTCGATATTGACCAGGGCGATGGCCGGCAGCACGACGGCCGCGCCGCCCACCCCCGCGACGATCCCGGCCACCACCGGGAAGCCCAGGACCAACACGTTCTCCCGGTTGGCCGCGCGGCGCAGCACCCCGGCGGCCACGCCGGTGATCCGCAATGCCCGGATCTGTTCGCGGCGCCAGGGCGCGGTGACGCCGGCGTCGAGGACCAGCGCGCCGAGTGCGAGCAACAGCGCGACCAGGCCCGCGAAGAGGTAGAGCCGCAGGGCCAGCGCGGGTGCGGCCCGGCCGAGTTGGGTCACCCGGGTCGACCGGTTCTCGATCAGCGTCGCCGGGATGCCCTCGGCGGCCAGTCGCGCGCCGAGGTCGGCCGGTGCCGCACTGGTGGCCCAGACCTCGTAGGAGAGTTGGTCGCCGAGCAGCCCGGCCGACCGCTCGGCGCGGGACACCAGGGCGGCACCGTCGAAGAGCAGCGCGCGGTTGCCGACCCGGGGCAACAACGGGACCCGATCGACCACGCGTACGTCGTCGGGCAGCTTGCCGAACACCGGGAACGAGAACTCGGCGGCGTTCCGGTCGTCGGCGGGGCTCGGGCCGGCCAGCGCCACCGGGGCGTCCTTGACCACGTCGCCGTACTGCGCCAGCACGTCGGAACTGCTCTCGCTGGTGACGTCGAGGGTGAGCCCGGCGTCGCCGGCCGTGGTCGTGAGGGTCTGGCCGACCGGCGGGTTCCCGACCGGCCGCCAGGCGTCCGCGCTGCTGAGCGAGGCGTCGAGCGGTTGCCCGTCCAGCTCGATCCGGTCGACCGTCAGCGTCACCGCACCGGGCGTGTTGTCGGCACCGAGACGGCGCACCTGGAGGCCGAGCAGCCGGCACTCGGCGACACAGCTCAGCTCACCGGCGTACGCCGCGGGTCCGGTCTTCAGGAGACCCAGGGGGATCGCCCGGGGTGCGGCATCGGGTTCGCCGACCACGATGCCGAGGCCCATCGGCCGATCCGCCGACTGGTTCAGCTTGGTGACCGTCGCTCGCACCTCGAGCCGGCCGGTGTGCAGCGGGACCGGCGGTGCGCCCTGGTCGCCCAGGTCGATGGCCAGGGCGGCGACCTGCGCCGGTGTCTTGTCAGGGAAGCGCGAGACCGCGGCCATCCGGTCAAGTTGCACGCCGACCAGTTCGACGTAGTCGCCGGCGTAGCTCTGTCGGCTGCGCACCACGGCCATGAGTTGCTTGCCGGTCGGGTCGATCCGTTCGACAGCGGCCGGCACCGCCCGGGGCTCCTCCGCGCTGACCACGTAGACCCGGTCGGCGCCCAGGTCGGCGTCGGCGGTCCGGGTCCGGTTGGCCGACGAGACATCCCAGATCGTCGCCGCGAACGTGAGCAGCGCCAGCGCGACGGTCAGCACCGCAACGAGCCGGGCGCTCTCCGGCCGGCGACCGACCTGGGCCGCGGCGAGCATCGCGGGCAGCCGGCCGCGCCGGGTGGCGGTGACCAGTCGCCGCCGAGCCACGAGACCGAGCAGCCGGGCGGTGAGGAGGCCGGCCAGGAGCGCGACGAGGGCCGGCGCCGCGTAGCCCAGCGTCGCTTTCTGACCGCGGCCGCCGAAGAGGAGTTGGTAGAGGGCGGCGACCGCGAGGGCGGCGACGATCGCCTCTATCACCGCGGTGCGCCGGCCCGAGCGGTGTGGCACCCGGCGCAACAGGGTCACGATCGTGGCGCGGACGGTCTGGCGGGCGCCGAGCACCGCGGCCACTGCCGCGCCGAGCAGGGCACCGAGCCCGACGGCGTAGGCGGGCCAGCCGACCCGGACGTCGACGCCGGGAGCGAGGAACGTGTCAGCGGCCAGCTTGGTGAGCCCGATGCCGAGCAGCACGCCGAACGGCGCGGCCACGGTGATCAACAACAGCGGCTCGCCGATCGCGAACCGGGTGATGCCACCGACGCTGAGCCCGCGCAGCTTGCCGACCGCGATCTCGGCCCGCCGGTCGTCGGTGACCGCGGCGATCACCAGGAACAGCACGAACCAGCAGAGGACGACCAGCGGCAGGGCCACGGTCGGCACCGCGGCGTTGACCGCCGCCCGCTGGTCGGCCGCGACGCGCAAGCTGGGCAGCAGGCCCACCAGCAGTGCGACCTGGTCGATCGCGTGGGTCTCGCTGAGCGTCTGCGACTCGCGGGTCAACTCGGGCACCGCGGCCAGCCGCACCTTCCCCGCGACCAGCGGATAGTCCACAGTGGCCACCGGCAGGCCGCGCGGGACGGTCACCACCCGGTCCTCGCTGCCGGTGAACAGCTCGTCGATGATCCGGGTGCCGTCTTCGAGCACGTTGTTCAGCGAGCCGGGAAAGAACCCGGTCGTCTCCCAGTAGGGGTCGGTCGGGTCGCCGATCCGGTAGACGCCGACCACGGTGAAAGTCGGATCGACGGGCGTCGGCTGGCCCGCGACGGCGCGGGTCAACCCCCCGTTGGCCCGCAGCGCCAGCACCTCGTCGATCCGCACGCCGAGCGAACCGGCGGCGCGGTCGCTGACCATCACCTCGCCGGCACCCGGGCAACGCCCCGACGTGATCGTGACGTGCTCGCAGGCGCCGGGCCGGAAGACCAGCTTGCCCCGGTTCTTCGCCTTGCCGACCAGGTTGATGACGTCAGCGGTGGAGTATTGCGGTGCGCCGAGCACCGCGGCGACCGCAGGCGTCGTGGTCAGTTGCGCGTCGACGGCCTTCCGCACGTCTTCGGCCAGCAGCCCGCTCCGCGTCCCGCTGCGGGCGTGCAGCCCGGCCACGATCGGCGGCGCGGCGGCGACCGTGTCGGTCAACACCGACTGCGCGGCGGCCGTCGAATACAGCGGCACCAGCACCGCGGCGGCGATCGCGATCGTCGACAGCAGCACGACGAGAAGCGACCGGCCCAACCGCGAACGGATGCCCCGCAGGGTCACCATGCGGTCACCGCGCACCTCCCCGGATGCGGCGGAGCACCAGGCCGGCGATCGTCAGCGCGACCACCAGGAACAGCAGCGAGCCGGGCAGCCACCAGCCGCCGAGCCGGTAGGCCTGGTTGGTGCCGTCGATGTTGACCAGCGCGATGGCCGGCAGCACCAGCGCCGCGCCGCCCACCCCCGCGATGATCCCGGCCACCACCGGGAAGCCGAGCACCATCAGGTTCTCCCGATTGGCCATGCCACGCAGCACCCGGGCCGGCACGCCGGTGATCCGCAACCCTCGGGTCTGCTCGCGGCGCCAGGGCGCGGTGACGCCCGCGTCGAGGACCAGCGCGCCCAAGGCGAGCAGCAGCCCGACCAGGCCCGCGAACAAATAGAGCCGCAGGGCCAGCGCCGGCGCGGCCCGGCCGAGCTCGGCCAGCCGGGTCGACCGGTTCTCGGTGAGCGTCACCGGCGTGCCCTCGGCGGCCAGTCGCGCGCCGAGGTCGGCCGGCGCGTCGGCGGTCGCCCAGACCTCGTAGGAGAGCTCGTCGAGGAGCAGGCCCGCCGACCGCTCGGCCCGGGACACCAGGGCGGCGCCGTCGAAGAGCAGCGCATGGTCACCGACCCGGGGCAACAGCGGGACCCGATCGACCACGCGTACGTCGTCAGGTGCCTTGCCGAGCATCGGGAACGAGAACTCGCTGGCGTCCTTGTCGTCGGCCGGGCTCGGGCCGGCCAGCGCTACCGGGGCGTCCTTGACCACGTCGGCGTACTGGGCCAGCACGTCGGAACTGCTCTCACTGGTCACGTCGAGGGTGAGCCCGGCGTCGTCGGCCGAGGTCGTGAGGGTCTGCCCGACCGGCGGCGAGGCGACCGGCCGCCACGCGTCGGCCTTCGTGAGCGAGGCGTCGAGCGGTTGGCCGTCGATCTCGATCCCGTCGACCCGCACCGTTGCCGCACCGGGGGTGTTGTCGCCGCCGAACCGGCGCACCTGAAGGCCCAGCAGCCGGCAGTCGGCGACACAGGTCAGGTCACCGGCGTACGACGCGGGACCGGTCTTGAGCCGGCCGAGATCGATCGCCCGGGGCGCCGCACCGGGTTCGCCGACCACGATGCCGAGGCCCATCGGCCGGTCCGCCGACTGGTTCAGCTTGGTGACGGTCGCCCGCACCACGACGCGGCCCGGATGCAGCGGCACCGGCGGCGCACCGCGGTCACCGAGCTCGGCGGCCAGGGCGGCGACCTGGGCCTTGTTCTTGTCGGGGAAGCGCGCGACCGCGGCCATCCGGTCGGATTGCACGCCGATCAGGTCGACGTAGTCGCCGGCGTAGCTCTGCCGGCTCCGGACCACGGCCATGAGCTGCTTGCCGCTCGGGTCGATCCGTTCGACGGCGGCCCGCGCCGCGCCCGGCTCCGACGCGGTGACCACGTAGACCCGGTCCGCGCCCAGGTCGGCGTCGGCGGTCCGGGTCCGGTTGGCCGACGAGACGTCCCAGATCGTCGCCGCGAACGTGAGCAGCGCGAGCGCCACGGTCAGCACCGCGACCAGCCGGGCGCTCTCCGGCCGGCGACCTACCTGGGCCGCGGCGAGCATCGCGGGGAGCCGGCCGCGCCGGGTGGCCCGGGCCAGCCGCTGCTTGGCCACCACGCTCAGCAGCCGCCCGGTGAGCAGGCCCGCGAGGAGGGCGACCAGAGCGGGGGCCGCGTAGCCGAGCGTCGCCCGTTGCCCGTCGCCGCCGAACAGCAACTGGTAGAGGGCGGCCACGGCGAGGGCGGCGACGATCGCCTCGGCCACGGCCGTGCGCCGGCCCGACCGGTGCGGCACCCGGCGCAACAGCGACGCGATGGTGGCCCGGACGGTCTGGCGGGCGCCGAGCACCGCGGCCACGACCGCGCCGACCAGGGCACCGAGCCCGACCGCGAAGGCCGACCAGCCGACCTGGACGTCGACGCCGGGAGCGAGGAACGCATCAGCGGCCAGCTTGGTAAGGCCGATGCCCAAGAGCACGCCGAGCGGCGCGGCCACGGCGATGAGCAGCAGCGGCTCACCGATCGCGAACCGGGTGATGCCACCCACGCTCAGGCCGCGCAGCTTGCCGACCGCGATCTCGGCCCGCCGGTCGTCGGTCACCGCGGCGATCACCAGGAACAGCACGAACCAGCACAGGACCACGAGCGGCAGCGCCACGGTCGGTACCCCGGCGGTGATCGCGGCCCGTTGCTTCTCCGCGTCGCGCAGGCTGGGCAGCAGGCCGATCATCAGCGCGACCCGGTCGACCTCGTTGCGCTCGCTGAGCGACTCGAGCTCGCGGGTGAGTTCGGGAACGTTGCGGAGGCGGACCTTCTCCGCCACCAGCGGGTAGTCGACGGTGGCGAACGGCCGGCCGTGCGGGATCGTCAACACGGCGTCTTCGCCACCGGTGAACGCCTCGTCGACGATGTGGGTGCCGTCTTCGAGGATGTTCGTCGGGGCGCCGCGGAAGAAGCCCGAGGTCTCCCAGTAGGGATCGGTCGGGTCGCCGATCCGGTAGAGGCCGACCACGGTGAAGGTGGGGTCGACCGTCGGCGGCTCGCCAAGGTAGGCCCGCGTCGCTCCCCCATCGGCGGTCACCGGCACCTTTTCGCCGACCCGCAACCCGAGCGCCTCGGCGGTCCGGTCGCTGACCATCAGCTCGCCGGGCCCCGGGCACTGCCCTTCGGTGATCGTGAGGTGGTCGCAGACACCGGGTCGGAACACCAACCGGCCCTGGTTCTTGGTCTTGACGACCAGGTTGACCAGGTCGCCGGTGGTGGACAGCGGCTCGCCGAGCACGGCGGCAACGGCGGGCGCCCCGGCGAGGGCACCGTCGATCGCTGCCCGCACATCTTTCGCGTGCAACCCCCGCTGTTGGACGTTCTGCACCTGCAACCCGGCCGCGATGGGCGGCGCGGCGCTGCGGGCGTTGAGCCCGGCCACGATCGGCGGCGCGGCGGCGACCGTGTCGGTCAGCACCGACTGGGCCGCGGCCGATGAATACAGCGGCACGAGCACGGCTGCCCCGATCGCGACCGTCGACAGCACGACGACGAGAATCGAGCGTACGAACCGTGATCGGATGCCGCGCAGCGCCACGACCAGACCGGACACTGGATCACCTCCGGGGTACGTAACGCGCGACGTTGCCCCGAAGGTTGCTCAGTTCTTGGGATCGAGTGTGGCCAGCAGCCGCTCGGCGGCGGCGTAGGGCGACAGCTCCCCCGCGGCGACCGAGGTGGCCAGCTCTTTCAATGTCGTACCGTCGCGGAAGGAGGCCATCCGGGCGCGGAGCACGCCAAGCGTGATCGCCTCGACCTCGGCGGCGGCCCGCTTCTCCCGGCGCTTGCGCAACTCGCCGTGCTCGACCAGCCAGGCGCGGTGTTTGTCGATCGCGGCGGCGATGTCGCCGATCCCCTCGGCCTTGCTGGCGACGCTGCGCACCACCTGCGGCCGCCAGTCGCCCGGCCCCCGCTCGCCGAGCCCGATCATGCCCTGGATGTCGCGGTAGGTGTTGTCGGCACCGTCGCGGTCGGCCTTGTTGACCACGAACACGTCGGCGATCTCCAGGATGCCGGCCTTGACCGCCTGGATCGCGTCGCCCATGCCGGGTGCGAGCAGCACGAGCGTGGTGTCGGCCAGCGACGCCACCTCGACCTCGGCCTGGCCGACGCCGACGGTCTCGACCAGCACGACGTCGCAGCCGGCGCCTTCCAGCACCCGCACGGCCTGCGGCGTCGCGGCGGCGAGCCCGCCCAGGTGCCCGCGCGACGACATCGACCGGATGTAGACGCCCGGGTCGGTGGCGTGGTCCTGCATCCGCACCCGGTCGCCGAGGATCGCGCCGCCGGTGAACGGGCTGGACGGGTCGACGGCCAGCACGCCCACCCGGTGCCCCTGCTTGCGCAGCTCACGGACCAGCTCGTTGGTGGTCGTCGACTTGCCCACGCCGGGCGACCCGGTCAGGCCGATGACCTGGGCCTGACCGGTGTGCGGTGCGAGCGCGGCAGCGATCTCCGGAAGAAGTTCGTCGCCGTTTTCGACCAGGGTGATCAGCCGGGCGACCGCGCGGTGATCACCCGCGCGCGCCTGCTCGACCAGCTCGGGAACGCTCCTGCTGCGCCGAAGACTCATGCCTTGGGAACGGTGATGATCAGGGCGTCGCCCTGGCCACCGCCACCGCACAGGGCCGCCGCGCCGGTGCCGCCACCGCGCCGCTTGAGCTCCAGCGCGAGGGTGAGCGCCAGTCGGGCGCCGCTCATGCCGATCGGGTGGCCGAGCGCGATCGCGCCGCCGTTGACGTTGACGATCTCGTCGGTGACGCCCAGCTCCCGCATCGAGTGGATGCCGACCTGCGCGAAGGCCTCGTTGATCTCGATGAGGTCGAGGTCGGCGACGGTCAGGCCCTGCTTGTCGAGCGCCTTCTTGATCGCGTTGGACGGCTGCGCGTGCAGCGAGTTGTCGGGGCCGGCCACCATGCCGTGCGCACCGATCTCGGCGAGCCAGGTCAGCCCGAGCTCGGCGGCCTTGGCCTGGCTCATCACGACCACCGCGGCCGCACCGTCGGAGATCGGCGAGGAACTGCCGGCGGTGATCGTGCCGTCACTCAGGAACGCCGGCCGCAGCTTGCCGAGCGACTCGGAGGTCGACTCGGGCCGGATGCCCTCGTCTTCCTCGATCACGATCGGCTCGCCCCGGCGCTGCGGGATCTCGATGGCGACGATCTCCTCGGCCAGATTGCCGTTCTTCTGCGCCGCGGCGGCCCGCTGGTGGCTGCGGGCGGAGAACTCGTCCTGCTCCTCGCGGCCGATGTTCAGCTTGAGCCCCAGCCGGTCGGTCGACTCACCCATGCTGACCTGGTCGAACGCGTCAGTGAGCCCGTCGAGCGCCATGTGGTCCTTGACGGTGACGTCGCCGTATTTGTAGCCACCACGCTGGCCGAGCATCAGGTGCGGCGCGTTGGTCATCGACTCCATGCCGCCGGCCACCACGATCTCGGCCTCACCGGCGCGGATGAGCTGGTCGGCCAGGGCGATGGCGTCGAGGCCGGAGAGGCAGACCTTGTTGATCGTCAGCGAGGGGGTCGACATCGGGATGCCGGCGGCGACCGCGGCCTGGCGGGCCGGCATCTGCCCGGCGCCGGCCTGGAGCACCTGGCCCATGATCACGTAGTCGACCTGCTCGGGTGCCACCCCGGCCCGCTCCAGCGCCGCCTTGATCGCGATGCCGCCCAGCTTCGTGGCCGGGAAGTCCTTGAGGTTGCCCAACAGCCGGCCCATCGGCGTCCGCGCGCCGCCAACGATCACGCTCGTCATGTCGTTTACCTCTCAGAACAGGGTGTCGACCGGTCACCTTAGCGATCGTTAGGCCAGAATATCGCCATGGGCCAGGACGCCGCCGCGAAGCACGCTGACGAGTCTGTCACTCCGGATGTGGGCCTGCTCCGCATCGACCATGTCGGAGTGGCGGTGGCCGACCTTGACGCGGCCATCGAGTTCTACTCCCGGGTTTTCGGGATGACGTGTGTCCACGTTGAGGAAAACCAGGACCAGGGCGTACGCGAGGCGATGATGTCGGTTGGGCCGACTCCCGCCGGCGGTTGCGTACAACTGCTAGCGCCCTTGTCACCGACTTCGGCGATCGCCAAGTTCCTCGACCGGTCGGGCCCCGGCGTGCAGCAGGTGGCCTACACGGTGCGCGACGTCGAGGCGGCCGCTGCGGCCCTGCGGTCCCGTGGCATGCGGCTCCTTTACGACGCTCCGCGGCGCGGCACCGCCGGCTCCCGGATCAACTTCGTGCACCCCAAAGACGCCGGCGGTGTGCTGGTCGAGTTGGTCGAGCCCCCGCGCTAGCCCAGCCGCGCCACGATCGGCGCCGCGGCGGCCAGGTTGCTGCCGAGGTGGAAATAGCTGATCCCGAACCGCTCACGCACCTCGATCAGCTTGTCGACACACTCGTCGACGGTGCCGTGCAAAACCGCGGGCGAGGCGGCGAGCTGCTCGGGTGACGCCTCCCGGGCCTGGCTCGACGTCGACCCGTGCGTCTCGCCCCCGACGGTGACCCGCACGTCGAGCATCGTCATCTGAAACTCCAGCGCGCCCGGATCGTCGGCGGCGGCGCGCGCCCAGCCCACCTTGGTGGCGATCCGCTCGGCGGTCATGTCGGCCATCGCGGCAGCCAGCCCACCGCCGGCGGTCAACCGCGGGTTGATCCCCACGATGTCGGCGGCCCGCCCGGCCAGCTCGAGCACCTTGCGACTCCCCCCGCCGACCAGAATCGGCGGCCGCGGCTTTGTGGCCGGCTTGGGTAGCCCGTCGAGGTCGGTGACCTGGTAGTGCGCGCCTTTGAACGTGAGGGGCACGGCGCGGAACAACCCCGTGATCACCTCGATCGACTCGCCGAGCCGCTCGATCCGCTCGCCGGGCGGGTCGAAGGTGAGCCCGGCGGCCTCGTGCTCGCTCTGCTTCCAGCCTGCACCGAGCCCGATCTCCACCCGCCCGCCGCCCGAGAACACGTCGAGGTTGGCCATCGACTTGTGCAGCAGCACGGGATGCCGGAAGTCATTGCAGAACACGAGCGCGAGCACCTTGAGCGTGGAGGTCGCCTCGGTGGCCACGGTCATCGCCACGATCGGATCCATCGCCCAGCCGTCAGTGAAGTGGTCGGAGACGGAAACGGAGCTGAACCCCATCCCCTCCAGCCGGCGAATCTGGTCGCGCCACTCCGCAGGCGTGCGGTTGAGACCAGGCATAGAAGCGGTGAAGCGAAACGCCTTCGGCATGCCGCCGACCCTAGTGGCATTTCCAGGCTTTGCTCTGCACCCCTGTAGGAAGCGCCCGCCGGGTTGGGCGCTTCCTACAGGGGTGCAGAGCAAAGCTGGTTTCACGAACCGGGTCCGGGCCGGGGCTTACGTGCGTAACGTCCGGAACACCAGGTTTGTCCCGGGAGCGCGGAGGTTCGCGGTGCGCGACATCGTCGAAACGATCATGGCCGCCGAAGGGTCCACTTCGCCTGATCTGTCGGCGCTCGGGCGCATACCCGTGCCGCCTACCTACCGCGGTGTCGTGGTTCGGGCCGACGAGACCGGGATGTTCGAGGGGCTGGCGACCAGCGACAAGGACCCGCGCAAGTCGCTGCACATCCAGGACGTGCCGACACCCGAGTTGGCGCCCGGTGAGGCCCTGGTCGCGGTCATGGCCAGCGCCATCAACTACAACACCGTGTGGACCAGCATCTTCGAACCCGTGCCGACGTTCGCGTTCCTGCGCCGTTACGGCAAGCTCTCCGCGATCACCAAGCGGCACGAGCTGCCCTACCAGGTGGTGGGTTCCGATGCTGCCGGCGTCGTGCTCCGGGTGGGTGCGGGCGTCTCGAAGTGGCGGCCCGGCGACGAGGTGGTCGCGCACTGCCTGTCGGTCGAGCTGGAGGAAGCCGAGGGGCACGACGACACCATGCTCGACCCGGAGCAGCGGATCTGGGGCTTCGAGACCAACTTCGGCGGCCTCGCCGAGCTGGCCGTGGTGAAGGCCAACCAGCTCATGCCCAAGCCGCGGCACCTCACCTGGGAGGAGGCGGCCTGCCCGGGGCTGGTCAACTCGACCGCTTACCGGCAGCTCGTCTCGCACCACGGCGCCGCGATGAAGCAGGGTGACGTGGTGCTCATCTGGGGCGCCTCCGGCGGGCTCGGTGGGTACGCCACCCAGTACGTCCTCAACGGCGGTGGCACGCCCGTCTGTGTGGTGTCCTCGCCGGAGAAGGCCGAGCTGTGCCGCCGGATGGGCGCCGAACTCGTCATCGACCGTGCCGCCGAGGGCTTCCGGTTCTGGTCCGACGAACACACCCAGAACCCGGGCGAGTGGAAGCGGCTGGGTGAGCTGATCCGGTCGCTGACGGGTGGGCGCGACCCCGACATCGTGTTCGAGCATCCGGGGCGAGAGACCTTCGGAGCCAGCGTGTACGTCGCTCGGCGCGGCGGGACGATCGTCACCTGCGCGTCGACGAGTGGTTTTCAGCACGAGTTCGACAACCGCTATCTGTGGATGAACCTGAAGCGGATCATCGGCAGCCACTTCGCCAACTATCGCGAGGCGTGGGAAGCGAATCGACTCATCTCTTCGGCTCGAATCCACCCCACCCTCTCCCGCGTCTATCCGCTGGAGCAGACCGGGCAGGCGACCCTCGACGTACAACGCAACAGGCACCAGGGAAAGGTCGGCGTCCGCTGCCTCGCACCGGCCGAAGGGCTGGGCGTTCGTGATCCTGAGCTGCGCGCACGGCACGAAGATGCGATCAACCGGTTCCGGGGGGAATAGCCGACTCGCCGTTTGTCCACGATCGGCGGAATTTCCTATGTCGACGGCCAACACTGGTAAGATGACCATGCTTTGTCGGGCGACAACGGCCGCACCACCCTTGCGCTGCCCCTGGGTAGGTCTGCCAGGATGTCCCAATGCCCCAGCAGCAGTCCTCCCTTGGCTTCTTCGAGAACGCTAACTCGACGGAAGAGTTCACCGTCGCTCTGCGCGGCTACGACCGCAGGCAGGTCGACGACACCCTCGCGCGTCTTCAGAACCGCCTCGCCGCCGCCGAGAAGGAGCGCGCCGACGCGGAGCAGAAGACCAATGACGCGCAGCGCCGCCTGCGCCAGGCCGAGCAGCGGCTCGGCGCACTCGAGCAGAAGCTGAACGACACCAACAAGCAGCTCGAGGAGAACAACCGGCCCACGCTCTCCGGTCTGGGCACCCGGGTCGAGCAGATCCTGCGCCTCGCCGAAGAGCAGGCCAACGACCACCGCGGCGAAGCCAAGCGCGAGTCCGAGGGCATCCTCTCCGCGGCCCGGCTCGAGGCCCGCGAGATCACCGACAAGGCCCGTGCCGAGGCCGCGGCCATGAAGGCCACCGCCGAGCGCGAGGCCGGCAGCCTGCGCACGGCCGCCGAGCGCGAGGCCGCCGAGGTCCGGGTTCAGGCCCGCCGCGAGGCCGACACGCTGCGTGCCGACGCCGACCGGGAGACCAAGCAGCTCCGCACGGTGACCGCCCACGAGGTCGCCGAGCTCAAGTCGACCGTGGAGCGTGAGGTCGCCACCCTGCGGGCCACCGCCGAGCGCGAGATCACCCAGCTCCGGGCCAAGGCCGGCCGCGAGGCCGAGGAGAAGCGCGCCGAGGCGACCAAGATGCTCTCCGACGCCCGCGACAAGCGCGACAAGGACCTGCAGGCCCTCGCGCTCGAGCTCGCCGAGCGCCGCGAGAAGTCGGAGCGCGAAGAGTCCGAGCGGCACGCCGCCCAGGTCGCGCAGACCCAGAAGCTGGTCGCCGAGGCCGAGGAGCGCGCCCGCGCCGCCGAAGACCGCGCCAAGGAGATCGAGCAGCGCGCCGAGGCGCGCCGGGTCGAGTCCGAGCGCACCGCGGCCGAGACGGTCGACCGGGCCCGCGCCGCGGCCGACAAGAACCTCAAGGAAGCCCAGTCCGAGGCGCACCGCCACCTCACCGAGGCGCGCAACGAGGCCGAGATCACGACCAACACCGCCCGGCGCGAGGTCGAAGACCTCACCCGCCAGAAAGACGCGGTCACGGCGCAGCTCGGCCAGATGCTCTCGGGTCTCGCCGGCATCGTCCCCTCGGTGACGGCACCGAAGCAGGAGGCCAAGAAGGACAAGGACGCCGACGACAAGTCAGCGGCCAACGCCTGAGGCGGCCGCCGGCTGGGGCTAACGGCACGCAGTGTCAGGCCGCATCGCGATCTCGCGGTGCGGCCTGACGCCGTGTGAGGCGTCGTCTAATATTGGTCGAAACGGGGCGTCGGTGTGAGGATGTGACCATGTCCAATGGCGCGGAACTGTTCGCTATGGGCGACGTCTCCTCTCCTCATTTCGAGTCCGCGCTCCGCGGCTACGACCGTCGCCAGGTCGAGCGCTATGTCGCGCAGGCCGAGCAGGAGATCGCCGCGCTGCTGACCGAGCGCGAAGACCGCTTCGCCCAGATCCACACGCTTTCCGCGCAGGTCGAGCAGCTCCAGGTCGAGCTGGCCGCGGTGCGCCGCGAGTCGGCGACGATCGACGTCGTGCGGTTCCGCCACCTCGGCCCGCGGGTCGAGCAGATCCTCGCGCTCGCCGAGGAGCAGGCCGACGAGATCCGCGCCGACGCGCACCGCTCGGTGCAGACCCAGCGCGACGAGGCCGACAACCTGATCGACGAGGCACGCGGGCACGCTGCCGCGGCGATCCGCGACTTCGAGCTCGCCCTCACCGCGCGCCGCGCCGAAGAGGAGAAGGTCGACGCCGGCCGCCGGGCCGAGGTCGAGGCGCAGCTCGCGGCCACTCACGCCGAGATCCACCGGTTGCACGGCGAGGCCGGCCAGATCCTGGCCACCGCCCGCCGCGAGGCCGACACCAACCGCGCCGAGGTCGATCGCGACCTCGCCGGGCAGCGCGCCGCCGCCGAACGCGAGGTCGCCGCCCTGCGCGCCGAGACCGAGCGGCTCACCACCGAGCAGCGCACCGCGGTCGAGCGCGAGACGGCCGAGCAGCGGGCGGCGCTGGAGCGCCAGGGCGCCGAGCAGCGGGCCGCGCTCGAGCAGTCGAAGACGACCGGGCAGGCCGCGATCGACCAGGAGCTCGCCGACCGGCGGGCCAACCTGGAGCGGGAGATCCGCGAGCGGCAGACCAGCGCCGAGCAGGACTACACGACCCGCAGCGCGACCGCCGAGCGTGAGCTGACCCAGTGGCGCACCGGCGTCGAGCAGCAGGTGACCGCCGAGCGGGTGGAGGCCGAGCGCTACGCGGTCGAGCTGCGCCGGCAGGCCGAGGAGCACGCGGCCGCGATCGGCCGGCAGCAAGACGAGGAGACCGCCCGGCTGGCCGAGATCCAGCAGGAGACCGAGCTGGCCCGCAAGCAGCTCGCCGAGGTCCAGGCCGAGCTGGCCGCGGCACAGCAGTCGCTGGCCGAGCAGCAGCCGGCCGAAGAACAGCCGGCCGAAGCGCAGCCGGCCGAAGCACAGCCGGCCGAAGCACAGCCGGAGGCTGACTCACCCAACGGCAAGAGCAACGGCGCCGCGCTCAGCGCGACCGTCGATGCCGGCGAGCGGAAGAGCCGTACCCTCGCCGCCGACTAATCGGCCACGATCACGACAGCTCGTGTCCACTTCGGGTCCCTAACATGCCGGTTGTCCATGGACAACCATGCATGGAGGAACCGACAATGCGGGTCAGTAGGACCAGGCTGGCGTTCGCGATGGTCATCGCGAGCGTCCTGTCGACGGCGGTAACCGCCCCGGCCCACGCGGCCGAACCGCCCCAGTTCACCGTTGTCAACGGCGCCCTGCGCACGGCGACCGGCATGCCCAAGCCGGCATCCGGGGTGCACGCCTCGCTGTGGGGCAACACGAGCTACGCCACCACGATGATCACCGGCTCCGGCCGGGTGCAGATCGGCGCGATCGGCGACAACTGCCAGGGCTGGCCGACGGTGCAGGTCACCGTCGACGGCACGGTGGTCGGCAGCACGACGATCGTCAGCGCGACGCAGTACGGCACCTATCCGGTCGGGCCGGCGTTGGCGGCCGGCACACACGCGGTGAAAATCCAGTTCGTCAACGACTTCAGCTCGTCGGCGTGTGACCGCAACGTGCACATCTCGTACGCCAAAATGGAAAATGTCGTCACTGACACGAAGTTCACCTTCGCCGTCATGCCCGACACCCAGCAGGAGGTGTTGAACGCCTCCGACACTCGGTTCCTCAACCGCACCAACTGGCTGGTCAACAACCGCTCGGCGCTCGACCTGCGGTTCGTCGCCTCGTCCGGCGACGTGGTCAACTGGGACACGCCCGATCACTCGCAGTATGTGGTCGCCCGCAACGCGATGCGCCCGGTGGAGACCGCGGGCATCCCCTACTCCCTCGCGATCGGCAACCACGACACCCAGGCGACCGGCGTCGGCGGTTCGGCCCGCGACCCGGCGCACACGCGCGAGCTGGTCCGCGACACCACCGTCTTCAACAGCTACTTCACCGCGGGCCAGTATCGCGCGGTCAGCGGCCAGTTCGAGGCCGGCAAGGTCGACAACAACTACTCGACCTTCTCGGCCGGCGGCGCGCAGTGGCTGGTGCTGACGCTCGAGCTGTGGCCGCGGGTCGAGGCGGTCAACTGGGCCAAGAACGTCGTGGCCGCCAACCCGCACAGCAACGTCATCGTCGTCACGCACGACTTTATCGACGGCAACGGCAACATCGAGCAGAGCGCGTCATACGGCGCGACCAGCCCGCAGTATCTCTTCGACAACCTGATCAAGCAGTACGCCAACATCCGGTTCGTGTTCTCCGGTCACGTCGGCGTCGCCGGCAGCCGGGTCGACACCGGGGTGCACGGCAACAAGATCTACTCGTTCCTACAGACGTTCCACTCGAACACCACCAACCCGGTGCGCCTGGTCGAGATCGACACGGCCGCCGAGTCGCTGCACACCTGGATCTACGGGCCATTCAACAACCAGACCTTCACCGAGTACGACAGGACGATCTCGGGTATCGGCGTCGTACGCTGATCGCTCGAGCCTGAGCCGGTGCGGCGGTCGCACGACCGTCGCACCGGTCTTGTAACGTGCCGGGCCTGGCGGGTGGAAAGGGGTGCCAGGTGAGCAGCGTCGATGATCCGACTCCGACGACCGACGAACCCGACGGCCTGGTGGCCGAGGCAGAGCCGGTCCCGAAGCCGCGCACGGCCGAAGACGACGAGTCGCCCTTCGGCCAGCCGGGCCGGCCGTTCCGGCGCAGCCCGTTCCTGCTGGGTTTGTTCGGCGGGCTCGGGCTGGTCCTGGCCTACGCGAGCTATCTGGCCGTCCGCAACGCCTTCAGCATCCTGATCCTGATCTTCATCGCGCTGTTCCTGGCCATCGGCCTCAACCCGGCGGTGGTCCGGCTGCGCAAGTGGGGCGTCCCGCGCGGCGGCGCGGTGACCATCGTCGCGCTCGCGCTGGTGCTCGTGCTGGGCGGCGCGATCGGCGCGCTGGTGCCCCCGCTGGTCACGCAGGTGGGCGACTTCATCGCGGCGGCGCCCGGCTACATCGAGACGCTGCAACGCAACGCCACCATCAACGACCTGGTCGGCCAGTTCGACCTGGTCGAGCGGGCCAAGTCGCTGGCCAGCCCGGAGACCTTCAGCCGGGCGCTGGGCGGCGTCTTCGGCGGTGCCAAGCTGATCTTCGGCACCCTGTTCCAGGTGCTCACCGTGCTGGTGCTGACCATCTATTTCATGGCGTCGTTCGACAAGATGAAGAGCGCCGCCTACGCACTCGTGCCACGGTCCCGCCGTGGCCGGGTCCAGCTGCTTACCGACGAGATCCTCGCCAAGGTCGGCGCCTACATCGTCGGCGCCCTGGCGATCGCGGTCCTGGCCGGCATCAGCGCCTTCGTGTTCGCGATGATCGTCGGCCTGGCCTACCCGTTCGCGCTCGCCGTGGTGGTCGCGGTCTGTGACCTGATCCCGCAGATCGGCGCGACCATCGGCGCGGTGATCGTCACGGTTGTCGCGTTCGCCGACTCGCTGACGATCGGCATCGCGGCCGCGGTGTTCTTCCTCGTCTACCAGCAGGTGGAGAACTACCTGATCTACCCGAAGGTGATGCGCAAGTCGGTGAAGGTCAGCGACGTGGCCGCGATCGTGGCGGCGCTGGTCGGCGTCGGCCTGTTCGGCGTGCTCGGCGCGCTGGTCGCGATCCCGGCGGTGGCGGCCGTCCAGCTCATCGTCCGCGAAGTGGTAATGCCCAGGCAGGAAGCCCGCTAGTTATCCACAACGGAGCCGCGCTGGGGTTGTGACCTCGCGACCGCGCCTTGTAACGTCGGGACGTTCGCAGCCCGGCGGCGCCGTCATCGGTGCCGTGCCGCGCGACATCTGGGGGAATCGTGTCCAACACCGCCGTCGGCGTCGCGCGGGTGCGTGGCCCGGAAGACCCCCCGCCCAGGCCGTCCTGGCGCAAGCGCTGGCGCCTCCCGATCGCGATCGCCCTCGGCGTGCTGTCCGTCCTGCTGATCGGTGCTCTGGTGGCCACCTGGGTCCTGCCGTCCGACGAGACAGTGGCACCGGCCACCGGTGCCAGCGCCGCCGGGGCGTCGCCCGGCGCGTTGGTCGACGCCAACGGCGCGATCCCGACGGCCTGGCCCGACGCCGGCAACACGGGTGTGCCCAAGGGCACCGCGCTGACCAAGGCCGAGAGCCTCGACCTGGTCACCGACGGCGAGGTGGTGACCGGCCTCGACATCGAGGGCTGCGTCGACGTGCACGCCCGCAACGTGACGATCCGCCAGTCGCGCATCACCTGCGACCGCAAGACCTGGGCGATCCGCACCTTCGACACCACGGAAAACCTGGTCGTCGAAGATGTCGAGATCGACGGCAGCGGCGTCAACTCGACGGCCGTCTGCTGCGACAACTACACGCTGCGCCGGGTCAACGTGCACAACGTCGTCGACGGACCGCGGCTGGGCAACAAGACGACCGTGGTCGACTCGTGGATCCACGACCTGGCCCGCCTCGACGACTCGCACAACGACGCGCTCCAGACGACCGGCGGCACCGCCATCGTGGTCAAGCACAACCGCCTGGAGCCCTACAACAAGGCGGCCAACGACCCGCTCAACGCCTGCATCATGCTCGGCTCGACCACGTCTCCGGTGGTGCGCGACCTGGTCGTCGAAGACAACTATTGCAACGGCGGCAACTATTCGGTCGGCATCCGCGACGACCTGAAGGCCCAGGCGGTCACGTTCCGCCGCAACGTCTTCGGCCGCGACTTCCGCTACGGCGTGGTCGCACACCCCGACCTGCCGGGCATCTCCTGGGCCGACACCAACGTCTACGCCGACGACAAACGGCCCGTCACCGACCGCTGACGCTCACACCGCCAGCGCCGCCCGCACCGACGCCTCCGCTTCCTGGCCGCCCGCACCCTGCGAGGTGACCCGGCCCGACTCCAGCACGTAATAGCGGTCGGCGGCCCGCACGGCGAAGCCCACGTGCTGCTCGACCAGCAGGAACGAGATGCCGTTGGCCCGGCTGATCTCCAGGATCGCCCGCTCGATCTCGGCCACCACCGACGGCTGGATGCCCTCGGTCGGTTCGTCGAGCAGCAACAGCCGCGGCCCGGTGACGAGTGCGCGGGCGATCGCGAGTTGCTGGCGCTGCCCGCCGGAGAGCAGGCCGGCCCGCCGCGACATCAGCGGGCCCAGCGCCGGAAACAGGTCGACGGCGTCGGCCATCGCCGACAGCCCGCCACGCCGGGTGTCGGCGACCAGCCGCAGATTCTCCGCCGTCGTCAGGTGCGGGAAGCACTGCTGGCCCTGCGGCACGTAGCCCATCCCCCGGGCCACCCGCTCGTGCGGCGCCAGCCGGGTGACGTCGGCGCCGGCGAACGTGACCGTGCCGTGCCGCGGGCGCAGCAGGCCGATCGCGGTGCGCAGCAGGGTGCTCTTGCCCGCGCCGTTGTGCCCCATCAGCGCCGAGATCCGGCCGTCGGGGACCGCGACGGACACTCCATGCAGGACAGAGGTACGCCCGTACCCCGAGGAGACGTCGGCGATCTCCAGCATCATCCGGCACCTCCGGCCGTCGCCGTGACCGGCGAGCTGCCCAGGTAGACCTCCTGCACGCGGGGATCCGCCTGCACCTGCGCCACCGTCCCCTCGCTCAGCACCCGGCCCGCGTGCAGCACCGTGACCGTGCGGGCGAAGCTGCGCATGAAGTCCATGTCGTGCTCGATGACCACGACAGTGCGGTCGGCGCTGATCGACGCCAGCAGCGCACCGGTCGCGTCCCGTTCCTCGTGGCTCATCCCGGCCACCGGCTCGTCGAGCAGGAGCAGGTCGACGTTTTGGACGAGCAGCATGCCGATCTCCAGCCACTGCTTGTGGCCGTGTGCGAGGGTGCCGGCCAGCGCGTCCCGGCGGCCGGTCAGCCCGACCGTCTCGAGTGCCCGCTCGACCGCTTCCGGCACGACCCGCCGGCGGCGCAGCACCGTCCACGCGCCGCGTCCGGCTCCCGCCGCGATGTCGAGGTTCTGAAGCACCGACAGGTTCTCGAACACCGACGACGTCTGGAAGGTGCGGCCGACTCCCAACCGCGCGATCCGGTGCACCGGCCGACCGAGCAGCTCGTGGCCGGCGAAGGTGACCGAACCGGTCGCCCTGACCAACCCGGTGACGGCGTCGACCAGGGTGGTCTTGCCCGCGCCGTTGGGCCCGATCAGAAACCTGATGTCGCCCGGCGCCACGGTCAGGTCGACCCCGTCGACGGCCACGAACCCGTCGAAGCTCACCCGCAGCCCACGGATCTCCAGCCCGGTCACGTGGTGACCTCCTCTCCCCGGTCGCGGCGCCAGCGCCGGGCCAGGGCCGGCAGCGATGCCAGCCCGCCCGGCAGGAACGCGACGACGACCACGAACAACAGCCCTTGCAGGTAGGTCCACGCCGCCGGGAACTCCTCGGACAGGCTGGTCCGGGCCCAGGCCACCGCGACCGCGCCGAGGACCGGCCCGAGCAGCACCGCCCGGCCACCGACGGCGACACCGACCACGAACTCGATCGACGGCACGACGCCGATCAGGGCCGGGTTGATGATGCCGACGGCCGGCACGAACAGCGCACCGGCGAGGCCGGCCATGCCGGCGGCCACCACATAAGCGACGAGCTTGACGTTCGCCGGGTTGTGGCCCAGGAACCGCACCCGCTCCTCGCCGTCGCGCACCGCGACCAGCAGCTCGCCGTATCGGCTGCGCATCAGCTGCCGCGCCAGGGCGAGCAGCAGGAGCAGGCCGGCGGCGACGATGAAATAGACCATCCGCTGGTTGACCGGGTCGTCCAGGTCGTACCCGAAGAAGCCCTGGAAGTCGGTCAGGCCGTTGGTGCCGCCGGTGGTGCCCTGCTGGCCGATCAGGAAGATCACCAGCGCGGCGGCCAGTGCCTGGCTGAGGATCGCGAAGTAGGCGCCGCGGACCCGGCGGCGGAACACCAGCGAGCCGAGCAGGAACGCGATCAGCATCGGCAGCAGCACGGTCGCCGGCAGCGCGAACCAGGGGTTCGCGAACGGTCGCCACCACCACGGCAACGCGTCGAGCTGGCCGTAGAGCTGCATGAAGTCGGGCATCTGGCCCGGCCCGGCGTCGGCGAGCTTCATATGCATCGCCATGGCATAGCCGCCGAGGCCGAAGAAGACGCCCTGGCCGAGGGTGAGCAGGCCGCCGCGACCCCACGCGAGGCCGATGCCCACGGCGACCATCGCGACGCAGAGGTATTTGGCGAGCAGGCTCAACCGGAAGTCGGACAGGACCGCCGGCGCGAGCGCGAACAGCAGCAGTGCGCCGGCCGCGAAGCCGATCGCGGCCCGGACCGGCGCGCTGAGCTCCCGCCGCCGCGGTGGCGCGGGCGGCAGTGTCGCGGTGGTCGGCCGGTCGGCGGTCGCGGTCATGCCAGGCTCCGGGTGCGCAGCGTGAACAGGCCCTGCGGACGCCACTGGAGGAACGCGACGATCGCCACGAAGACGATCACCTTGGCGACGCTGAGCGTGGTGGTGTATTCCACAAGGGACTGGAGAGTGCCGAGCACGAAGGCGACGATGACACTGCCCTTGAGCTGACCGATGCCGCCGACGACGACCACCAGGAACGCGTCGATGATGACGTTGGTGCCCATCGTCGGGCCGATCGGGCCGAGCAGGGTCAGCGCCACCCCGGCGACGCCGGCCAGGCCCGACCCGATGAAGAAGGTGAGCCGGTCGACCCGCGCCGTCGGGATGCCGGACACCGCGGCGAGGTCGCGGTTCTGCACCACCGCGCGGATCCGCCGGCCCAGCGGGGTGAGCCGCAGCACCAGCGTCAGCACCACCACCGCGAGGATGGCCAGACCCAGGATGAACAGCCGGTTGGTCGACAGCGCGAGGTCACCGAACACCGGGATGTTGCCGGTGAGCCAGTCCGGCGCCCGGGTCTGCACGTTGGGCGCGCCGAAGATGTCGCGGGCCAACTGCTGGAGGATCAGCGCCACGCCCCAGGTCACCAGCAGGGTGTCCAGCGGGCGGGCGTAGAGGCGGCGGATCAGCAGGTATTCCAGGGCCGCACCCATCGCGCCGGCGACCAGGAACGCCACCGGCAGGGCGACCAGCAGCGACAGCCCAGCGCTGGCGAGCCCGCCCTGTAGGACGTAGACCGTGTAGGCACCGGCCATGATGAACTCGCCGTGCGCCATGTTGATGACGCCCATCTGGCCGAACGTCAGCGACAGGCCCAGCGCGATCAGCAGCAACACCGCCCCGATGCTGACGCCGGTGAAGAGTTGACTGACGATGACGGTCATCAGGACAGGCCCGTCGCCCACGGGTAGCCCTTGAGGTAGGGGTCCGGCTTGAGCGGCGAGCCGGAGTTCCACACCTCGGTGATCAGGCCGTCGGCGCCGACCTTGCCGATCCGCGCGGTCTTGTAGATGTGCTGGGTCGGCCCGTCCACCTTCACCGATCCCTCGGGCGCGTCGTAGGTGACCCCGTCGGCGGCGGCCTTGACCTTCTCGACCTCGAACGAGCCGGCCTTCTCGACCATCGCCTTCCACAGATAGACCGATACGTACGCGGCCTCCATGGGGTCGCTGGTCGGCTTGTCGGCGCCGTACTTCGCCTTGTAGGCGGCGACGAACTTCTGGTTGGCCGCGCCGGGAGTGGTCTGGTAGTAGTTCCACGCGGTCAGTTGGTCGGCGAGATACTGCGTGCCGATGCTCTTGACCTCTTCCTCGGCGATCGACACGGAGACCACCGGCATGCCGGCCGCGGTCAGCCCGGCCGACTTGTATTCCTTGAAGAAGGCCACGTTGCTGTCGCCGTTGAGCGTGTTGAAGACGGCGGCGGCCTTGGACGCCTTGACCTTGTTGACGATCGTGCCGAACTCGGTGGAGCCCAGCGGCGCGTAGTCCTCACCGAGCACGGTCATCCCGTTCGCTTCGGCGTACGCCTTGATGATCTTGTTGGCGGTCCGCGGGAAGACGTAGTCGCTGCCCACCAGGTAGACCGTCGACTTGCCCTGCGACTTGAGATAGTCGAGCCCCGGCACGATCTGCTGGTTGGTCGTCGCCCCGGTGTAGAAGATGTAGGGCGACTGCTCGAGCCCCTCATACTGCACGGGGTAGAACAGCAGCGACTTGTTCTCCTCGAACACCGGCTTGACCGCCTTGCGGCTGGCCGAGGTCCAGCAGCCGAACACGGCGGCGACGCCGTTCTCCTTGATGAGCTTCTCGGCCTTCTCGGCGAAGGTCGGCCAGTCCGACGCTCCGTCCTCGCTGATGGGCTCGATCTTCTTCTTCAGCACCCCACCGGCCGCGTTGATCTCGTCGACAGCGAGCAGGATGGCGTCGCGGACGGTGACCTCGCTGATCGCCATGGTGCCGGACAGCGAGTTGAGCAGGCCTACCTTGACGGTGTCGCCGGAGGTGTCCACGCTGGCCCCAGCGGTTGACTCATTCTGGCCGGTCTTGCTGCCACAGCCGGCCAGAGCCAGCGTCGCGGTGAGGAACACTGCCAACGCGCCGGACGTACGCCGGCGCCCATGATCAGCAAGCATCGATCCTCCATGCGTCAACGGGAATCAATATCGTCGGGCCTGGCCGTTGCCCAGCCGTTTCCCCGTCGTTGACCGACCGTTTCCGGCAGATCGACGCTCGGTTAGCAACGCACGCTCCCTTGTCGACTCCCCGCGCTCGTGGTTAGGTAAGGCTCACCAAACCTTGAGGAGCGACCATGACGTCCGGCTGCCTCGAAGAGGAACTCCCGGGCCTGGGCACCCTTCGCCTACACCGCCTGGACCCGGTGGCCGACCTGGACCTGATCTACGGATGGGTCACCGAACCCCGGGCGTTCTTCTGGGGCATGACCGCACACTCCCCCGGCCTCGTCCAGGAGATCTACGAGTTCCTCGACGGCCTCGACACCCACCACGCCTACCTGATGCGGCTCGGCGACACCCCGGTCGGCATCTTCCAGACCTACGAGCCGGCGGCCGACCCGATCGGCGAGCACTACCCGGTCCGCGAGGGCGACTTCGGCATCCACCTGTTCCTCGCCCCGGCTGACCCACCGATCCCCGGGTTCACGGCCGCGGTCGCGGGCGCCCTGCTGCGCTTCGCCTTCGCGCGGCCCGGGGTGCGGCGGATCCTGGTCGAACCCGACGCGCGCAACGACCGTGCCCTGACCCGCTGGCGCCGCCTGGGCTTCGTCTTCGGCGACCAGGTGCGGACCCCGGAGAAGACCGCGCAGCTCGCTTTCCTCGAACGGGAGCGGTGAGGGGCTAAGCCGCGTGCCGGCCGGTGTGTGGGTGGCTCAGCGGGATCCAGTCGAGGCGGGCGCCGAGCTTCTTGCGGACCAGCAGACGGAGGCGGCGGTCGGTCAACCAGAGCACCACGCCGGACAGGGCTGCGGCGACCGCGCCGTAGGCGACCAGCGCCAGCAACGGTGGCCCGACCGAGATGGCCAGGGCGTCGAAGAGCAGCGGTGTCCCCGCCGCGACCAACCCGGCCAGGACCGACGGGATCGTCGGTGCCAGGAAGCGCGGGATCGAGCCGCCCACCGCGCGTTTGACGGTGACCCAGACCGAAGCCGCGTTCATCACGATCTGCATGCTGATGGCGGCCAGGGCGATGGCCGTTGCCTGGCGAGCCGCCGACGAGCCGTGCAGCAGCGTGCCGACCCCGGCGAACACCACGACGCCCAAAATGCCGCGGGTCCACAGGATCGCGGCCAGCTTGGCCGGCTGGCCGATGGCCTGTAGGGCCGGGCCGAGCAGCACGCCGTAGGCGTTGAGCGCGCCGTAGCCGCACAGCAGCGCCAGCGGCACCTCGGTGCCGGCCCACTGCGGGCCGAGGAAGTCGACCAGCGGGCCGGCCGCCGCGACCAGCACGCCGAGCAGCGGCAGGCCGGTCAGGGCGCCCAGGTGCTGGAGCGTGGTCAGATGCCGGATGAACGCGTCGCGGTCTTTCTGCAGCCGCGACAGCGACGGCAGCGCCACCTGTTGCAGCGAGCGCACCGTCACGTCGACCAGCATGTCGGGCAGGCGGGCCGCCAAGCGGTAGATGCCGGTCGCGATCGGGCCGAAGAACAGGCCGGTGAAGATGATGTCGGCCTTCGAGCTCAGCATCGAGCCCAGGCCGGCGTTGGCGGAATGGACCGAAAACTTCCACAGGTCGCGGATCGCGCCGAGCTGGAACCGGCGGGACGGGCGCCACGGGCAGACCGTCCAGAGCACCACCAGGCCGACGAACGCGTTCACCAGCGACTGCGCGACCAGCGCCCACACGCCGGCGCCCATCAGGGCCAGCACCACGCCGACCACACCGCTGACCACCGAGGCGCTCAGGGTGCGCAGCGCGACCGAACGGAACTGGAGGTCTCGCCGCAGCACCGCCTCCGGCACGATGGTCAGCGCCTGCATCAGCACCAGCGGCGACAGCGACAGGCAGACGACGGTGAGCTGTGGCTCCCGGTTGACCAGGGCCCAGACCGGGCTGAGCGCGGCCACGGCGCCGCACACGACGACACCCGAGATGACCATGACACCGAACGCGGCGTCGAGGTGCTCGGGCGTCAGCTTGTCGCGCTGCACGATCGCCGAGACCAGGCCCTGCTGGAGGATCGTCTGCGCGACCGTGATGAAGACCGTGGCCATCGCGACGACGCCGAACTCGCTCGGGCCGAGCAGCTTCGCCAGCACGAACGTGACCAGCACGGTGGCGCCGACCCGGCCAGCGGTGAGCACGTACGACCAACCGATCGCGCTGCCGACGCCGGGCTTCTTCGCGGCCGGCGCGGCGGTCGGCTCAGCGGGCGGTGCGGTTACCACCTACGCGCCGCTCTCGGTCAGCGTCGGCATCGGGCGGCCGGTCAGCCGCCGCCGCAACGCGCCGAGCCGCACCCGGCCGCGGCGCGCGAACCAGGTGCCGAGGAACGCGGCCGAGTTGGTGAGCCCGCCGGGGTGGCCGCGCAGCGCCCGCGCCGTCTGGCGGAGCATGTTGGTGCGCGGCGAGCGGGTCGCCTTCCCGTTGCCGGACGGCGCGAACCACGCGGTCGCCGACGCGGCGCTGTTGCCCGCCTGCCGGGTCGACGCGCCGTGCACCCGGCGCAGGAACAGCGGCTCCGGCACCTCGTGGATCTCGCCGATCGCCGCGACCTCCGCCATCAGCGTGTAGTCGGACGACAGGAACGGCCGGATCAGGCCCGTGCGGCGCAGCGCGTCGAGCCGGAACACGCCGAAATGGGCGTGGCACAGGCTGATGTTGTTGGCCAGCCCGGAAAGTCGCTTCCAGGCCCGCGCGTCCCGCAGGTCGAGCTTGTCGGCATACGCGCCGATCGGCGCGCCTTCCTCATCGATCAGAACCGTCTTCGGGTAGGCGAGCACCGCCCGCGGCCCAGCGGCGTCGAGCGCGGCGACACAGGCGGAAAGAAAACCCGGGCGGCAGATGTCGTCGTAGGCCGCCCACTTGAACAGTTCCCCCGACGCGAGCTCGACCACCTTGCCGAAGTTGGCGTGCCCCCCGAGGTTCTGCTCGTTGCGCCACAACCGGATCCGCGGCTCGGCCACCGCGTAGCGCTGGCAGATCTCCCAGGTCTCGTCGGTCGAGGCGTTGTCGCTGATGACGATCTCGAAGTCGCGGTAGTCCTGCGCCCGCAGCGCGTCGAGCGCCACCGGCAGGTAGCGGGCCGCGTTGTAGACCGGCACGCCGACCGTGAGCCGGGGCATCACGCCACCAGCAACTCGGCGTCGACGCCGAGGGCACGCAGGGATTCGCCGATCTCGCCGCGGTAGGCCGGGTTGGTGATGATGACGGTGCGGGTGCCCAGCCCGGCCAGCGTCGCCGGCGCGGTGACCTCGTGTCCCGTCACGGGCAGGAACCTACCCCACTTGCGTGCGTTGACGTCGACCACGGCCGCCAGCTTGCCGTCGGGGTCGGCGAGGTGCAGGAACTGCACGCCACGGGAGCCGGCGCCCCAGAGCACGGGGTGGTCGCCGGCGGCGATCCGGTCGGCGATCAGCGTGCGCCACTTGTCGCGCTCGGCGAAGTGCCGGGTGGCGAAGCCACGGATCGCTTCGAGCTGCCGGGACACCGCCTCGGCCCCGGGCAGCGGTGCGGTCGACGCGGGCGGCCCGGACACGTTGACCGAGAACTCCACGAACCGGAACATTCCCTGGAACAGCGGCCCGGTCTCTTCCACCCGCCAGCCGGCCCGCTCGACGATCCGGCGCAGCGAGTAGGCGTCGAAGTAGGAGACGTGCGGGTAGATGACCTCCCAGCCCGCGGTGGCCATGTCGTAACAGGCGTCCGGCACCTCGATGTATCCGCGCACCGGCCGGTCGCCGGCCAGCCGGCGCAGCGCCACCAGGAACTCGAACGGGTCGTCGATGTGCTCGAACCAGTGCCGCGACGTGACGAAGTCGAACTCCGGCGTCGTCTCGTCGAGCGGCGCGTGTCCACTATGGAACTCGGCGCCGGACGGGTCGGGTCCTTCGGCGCCGGCATACATGGCGTCGTAACCGATGCCGCGCGCGCCGGCGACGTGACACAGCTCACGGAGGAACTCGCCCTGCCCGCAACCGATGTCGAGCACGGTCGCGCCGCGCAGCGGGTAGCGGTCGACCAGGTGCTTGACCAGCTCGGCGGAGAACGACTGGAACGCCGGCGAGTGGTGCAGGTTGGTGTCCATCGTCGTGTCGTAGTGCAGCAGCGCCGGCTCGAACTCGACGTTGCGCACGTAGGCGCAGGACGGGCAGTAGGACAGCGCCATCCGGCCCAGCGGTGAGGCCAACGCCTCGTCGCGGCTGGCCCAGTGCACGCCGCAGAAGACCGGGATCGTGCCGAGGTCGGCGAACGGCACCAACTCGCCGTCGCCACAGGCGGCACAGCGGGTCACGACGTCCACCGGAGCTGCTCGTCGATCCGGCCGGCGGCCAGCAGCGCGCGGATCTTCTTGAGCCGCTGGTAGGCCTCGCCGGTGAACGCGTCGATGGTCAGGCCGTGCCGGCGGTATTCCTCGACCAGTTGCTCGACGCCCTTGCGCACCGTCCATGCTGGACGGAACCCGGGCACCTCGGCGGCGATCCGCTCGCAGCTCACCCGGTAGTTGCGGGAGTCGGCCGAAGCGCCGCCGGCGAACGTGACGGTCGAGCCGACGACCACGTCGCGGACGATCTCGGCCACGTCGCGGATGAGGTAGTTCTCACCGGTCTGCCCGATGTTGTAGGCCCGGTTGTGCACCACGTCACGCGGCGCCTCCAGCAGCGCCAGGAACGCCGCGGAGATGTCTTCCACGTGCACCAGCGGCCGCCAGGCGGTGCCGTCGGAGAGCAGCCGCACCTCGCCGGTGAGCAGCGCGTGCGCGGTCAGGTCGTTGACCACCAGGTCGCCGCGCAGGCGCGGGGAGAAACCGTAAGCCGTGGCGTTGCGCAGGTAGACCGGGGAGAAGTCGTCGTCGGCGAGCTCGGCCAGGCCCTGCTCGGAGAGGATCTTCGACTCGCCGTAGGGGGTCACCGGCGCGAAGCCGGCCTCCTCGTCGAGCGGCC
The DNA here is from genome assembly GCF_003387075.1 of Asanoa ferruginea. Taxonomy (NCBI): domain Bacteria; kingdom Bacillati; phylum Actinomycetota; class Actinomycetes; order Micromonosporales; family Micromonosporaceae; genus Asanoa; species Asanoa ferruginea. The sequence goes on along the minus strand of NZ_QUMQ01000001.1, from coordinate 3,829,090 downwards.
GGTCGTCGAGGCCGGCGCCGTAGAGCGAGCACGACGACGAGAACAGGAACCGACCAACGCCCGCGGCCTTGGCGGCCTTGGCCAGCCGGACGGTCGACCGGTGGTTGATGTCATAGGTCAGATCGGGGTTGAGGTTGCCGATCGGGTCGTTGCACAGCGCGGCTAGGTGCAACACCGCGTCGTAGCCCCGCAGGTGGTCGGGCTCGACGTCGCGCAGGTCGACCCGCAGGGCCGGCACGGCGGGCGGCGGCGGGCCGAGCACGCCGTCGGCGTAGAGGCTGATGTCGAGGCCGGTGACGTCGTGCCCCGCGGCCCGCAGCAGCGGCACCAGCACGCTGCCGATGTATCCGTCATGGCCGGTCACGAGTGTGCGCATGGTGAAGCTCCGCAGCGTTGTCCGGGGTGAGAATCGCGAGTCTACGGAGGGCTCGGCGGGACGGTCCGGACTAGTGTCGGACTTCTTACTCCACGCCCCATGGCCATGGGCCACCTGGCTAGCGTCTCGACCGGGCGCGGGCCGGGGCCGACTGTCCGCGCTGACCGGTGTTGGCTCGAAATCGGGGTACCTGCTCATGACCACTGCCGTTTGTCGCCTCTGTGCGACGGAGTTGACCGAAACGTTCGTCGACCTGGGCATGTCCCCGCTGTGCGAGAGCTACCTTCCGGCCGCACGGCTGGACAGCGCGGAGACGTTCTACCCGCTACATGTCCGCCTCTGCCCCAGTTGTCTGCTGGTGCAGCTGCCCGCATACGTCGCGGGCGAAGACATCTTCTCCGATTACGCCTACTTCTCGTCATACTCGGACTCGTGGGTGGCGCACGCCAAGCGCTACGCCGACACGATGGCCGAGCAACTCGGGCTGGGCGCGGAGAGTCTGGTCACCGAGGTCGCCAGCAACGACGGCTACCTGTTGCAGCACTTCGTCGCGCGCGGCGTGCCGGTGCTCGGCATCGAGCCGGCGAGCAACATCGCCGAAGTCGCGCGGGGCAAGGGCATCCGCACGGAGAACGAGTTCCTCGGCCCGGAGACGGGTGCGGCACTGGCGGCGCGCTACGGCCGGGCCGACCTGGTCGCCGGCAACAACGTCTACGCCCACGTGCCCGACCTGGTCGGCTTCACCGCCGGCCTGGCCGCGCTGGTCAAGCCCGAGGGCCTGGTGACGCTCGAGTTCCCGCACCTGCTCCGGCTGATCGAACGCCGGCAATACGACACGATCTACCACGAGCACTACCAATACCTCTCGCTGCTGACCGCGCAGCGGGCCCTGGCCACCGCCGGCCTCGTGGTGGTCGACGTCGAGGAACTGTCGACGCACGGCGGGTCGCTGCGGGTGCACGCCCGGCACGGCGCCGCGGCCGGTGAGCCGTCCAGCAACGTCAAGTCGGTGCTCGACGCCGAGGCCGAGGCCGGCCTGCACACCGTCGACGGCCACAAGGGCTTCGCCGAGGCGGTCTTCGACATCAAGCGCGACCTGCTCGACTTCCTGCTCACCGCGCGGGCCGAGGGTCGCCGGGTGGTCGGCTACGGCGCACCGGGCAAGGGCAACACGCTGCTCAACCACTGCGGCATCCGGGCGGATCTGCTCGAATACACCGTTGATCGCAGCCCGCACAAACAGGGCATGTTCCTGCCGGGCACGCATATCCCCATCCACGCGCCCGAGCGGATCGCGCAGGACCGGCCCGACTACGTGCTGGTGCTGCCGTGGAACCTGCGCACCGAGATCTCGGCCCAACTGGCCTACGTGCGAGAGTGGGGCGGCCGGCTGGTCTTCCCGATCCCGGACCTCGAGGTGGTGTGATGAAGGTCGTCCTCTTCTGCGGCGGCCTGGGCATGCGGATGCGCGAAGACGCCCAGTCCGCACCGAAGCCCATGGCGATGATCGGTGACCGCCCGTTGCTGTGGCACGTGATGCGCTACTACGCCCACTTCGGGCACACCGACTTCGTGCTGTGCCTCGGCTACGGCGCGGCCGCGGTGAAGGACTACTTCCTGCACTACGACGAGACGCTCTCCAACGACTTCACGCTCGCCATGAGCGACCGCGACCTGCGCCTGTTCTCGTCCGACATCACCGACTGGAACATCACGTTCATCGACACGGGGCTCAACTCGACCATCGGCGAGCGGCTGATGCGGGTCCGGCCCCACGTCGAGAACGAGCCGGTGTTCCTGGCCAACTACGCCGACACGCTGACCAACGCGCCGCTCGACGAGATGGTCCGGCGGTTCGAGGCCAGCGACGCGGTCGCCAGCCTGCTGGCCGTGCCGGTGCAGTCGACCCACCACGTGCTCGACATCGAGGGCGGCGACCGGGTCTCCGGCATCCGCCCGGTCAACGAGCTCATGCAGTGGGAAAACGGTGGCTACTTCGTCCTCCGCCCGGAGATCTTCGACTTCATGCGCGAGGGTGAAGAGCTGGTGCCACACGCCCTGGAGCGGTTGATGCCGAGTGGCCGGGTGATCGCCCAGCGCTACAAGGGTTTCTGGCGCGCGGCCGACACCTTCAAGGACCGGGCCGAGCTCGAGCAGCTCTACTACTCGGCGCGCTGCCCGTGGATGCTGTGGGACACCAACCGCACCGGCGGCTCGCTCGCGCCGGCGCTGATCTCCTGACGACGATGCTTTCCTTCGCGTTGGCCGGCGTCCGCCGGATCGTCCTGTTCGGCGCACACCCCGACGACATCGAGATCGGCGCGGGCGGCCTGTTGCTGACCCTCCCGCCCGATGTCGAGGTGCGCTACGTGCTGCTGAGCGGCACGCCCGACCGGCAGGCCGAGGCGCGCGCCGCCGCGGCCGCCTTCCTGCCCGGCGCCCGGATCACGTTCGACCTGCACGACCTGCCCGACGGCCGCGGCCCCGCGCACTGGAACCAGGCGAAAGACGTCGTCCAGGCGGCCGCCGCCGACGGTGCCGACCTCGTGGTCGCGCCGGCCAAGGACGACGCGCACCAGGACCACCGGCTGCTCGCCGAGCTGGTGCCGACCGCGTTCCGGGACGCGGTGGTGCTGCACTACGAGATCCCGAAATGGGACGGCGATCTTGGCCGGCGTAACGTCTACGTGCCGCTGCCCGACGAGCGCGCCCGCCGCAAGGTGGAGTTGCTGCACGCCAACTTCCCGTCACAGAAGGACCGCGACTGGTGGGACGACGAGGTCTTCCTCGGCTTGGCCCGGTTGCGCGGGATGGAATGCCGGTCGCGGTATGCCGAGGCATACACCTGTGAGAAAGCGGTGATGTCGCTGTGAGCGTCAGGGCGTGTCTGTTCGGTGTTCCAGGGTCCACATTGAACCTTGGCGTCGGTGCGTTGCGGGCGGCCACCATCGGCGCGTTCCTGGCCCGCGAGCCGGGCGCCCGGATGACGGTCTTCGACGACGGCTGGGGCGAACGCCCCGGCACCGCCTATGTGCACGGCGAGCCGGTGCCGATCACGCTGTCCGGCGCCCGGCACTCGCGCCGCTACCACAAGCCCGAGTCCTATGTGAACATGCGGGTCAGCGCCGCCCTCGGCGGCCTGGGCAACAGCGGCGTCTCCGCGATCGACGGCGCCGACGTGGTGCTCGACGTCAGCGGCGGCGACAGCTTCAGCGACATCTACGGCGAGCACCGGTTCCGCACGGTCGCCTGGCCCAAGAAGCTCGCCCTGCTGCGCAAGCGCAAGCTGGTGCTGCTGCCGCAGACCTACGGCCCGTTCAAGATCCCCCGGATCCGCGCGGAGGCGACCAACCTGGCCCGCGGCGCGGCGATGGCCTGGGCCCGCGACCCCGACAGCTACGCCGCGCTCAAAGAGTTGCTCGGCGCCGACTTCGACCCCCGGCGACACCGCGAGGGCGTCGACGTGGCGTTCGGCCTCGAACCGCGTGCCCCCGAGGGTGCCGCGTTCGACCAGCTCGCGGCCTGGTTCGCGGCCGCCGACGGCCCGGTGATGGGCATCAACGTCAGCGGGCTGATGTCGCGGGCCGAGGGGATCGCCCAGTTCCGGCTGGCCGGCGACGGCGGCCGGGTGGCCCGGCAGATCTGCGAGCGGGTGCTCGACGAGCCCGACACCCGGGTGATCATCGTGCCGCACGTGCTCGCCGCCGGCGGCACCGACGACGACACCGCGACCAGCGAGGCGCTGCGTGCCGACCTGGCCAGCAAATACGGCGACCGGATCGCGATCACGCCGCGCGGGCTCGACCCGCACCAGACCAAGTGGGTGATCAGCCGCACCGCGTGGTTCTGCGGCATGCGGATGCACGCCACGATCGCGGCGCTCTCTTCGGCCGTGCCGGCGGCGATCCTGGCCTACAGCCTCAAGGCTCGTGGGGTGTTCGCCACGGTCGGGCAGGAGCGGCACGTGGCCGACGCCCGCACGCTCGGCGACGACGAGTTGCTCGACACGCTCTGGAAGTCGTGGTCCAACCGGTCGGCCGCCGCGGCCGAACTCGCGGAGAGCGTGCCGGTGGCCGTGCGGCGCGCGGGCGAGCAGATGGACGAGATCGTGGCGCTGGCCAAGGAAGGTGCGGCATGAAGGAGCCGCGCGACGTCCACGACGTCGCCGCCGGGAAGATGTGCACCGGCTGCGGGGTGTGCGCCTACCTGGCACCCGACGAGGTGAAGATGGGCGACGTCCTCGAATACGGACGCCGCCCGCTGCCGCTGCTGCCGGTGCGCGGTCCGGGCGCGGCCGAGGCGCTGAAGTGCTGCCCGGGCGTGAAGCTCGAGCACGACTCCGGCGCGGCCGGGCCCGGCGAATACGCCGACCTGCGCGCGGCCTGGGGTCCGGTGCTCCGGGTCTACGAGGGCTACGCGGCCGACCCGGAGATCCGTTTCGCGGGTTCCAGCGGTGGCGTGGCGACGGCCCTGTCGGCGTTCCTCATCGAGCAGGAGGGGATGACCGGCGCGCTGCACATCGGCGCGCGGGCCGACGTCCCCTACCTCAACGAGGCCCGGCTGTCCCGCAGCCGCGACGAGTTGCTGGCCAACGCGGGCTCCCGCTACGCACCGGCGAGCCCGTGTGAGCGCCTCGACCTGGTCGAGGCCGGCGAGACGCCGTCGGTGTTCATCGGCAAGCCCTGTGACGTGGCGGCGGTCTCGATGGCCCGGCGCGAGCGGCCGGAACTCGACCGCAAGGTCGGCCTGACCATCGCGGTGTTCTGCGCCGGCACCCCGTCGACCCAGGGCACGCTGGAGATGCTCAAGGTGATGGGGGTCGACGACCCGTCGACCATCTCGCACGTGGCCTACCGCGGCAACGGCTGGCCCGGCGAGGCCCGCACCGCCGTCCCCGGCGACTCGGCCGAGCGCACCCTGACCTACGAGCAGTCCTGGGGCGACATCCTCCAGAAGCACCGCCAGTGGCGCTGCTACCTGTGTGCCGACCACACCGGCGAGTTCGCCGACGTCGCGGTCGGCGACCCGTGGTACCGCCCGACGGCGGGCGACCCCGGCCGTTCGTTGGTCCTCGCCCGCACCGAGCGCGGCCTCAAGCTGATCGAGGCCGCGATCGCCGCCGGCGCGCTCGTCCTCGAGCAGGTCGGCCCGGAGCTGCTGCCGGCGTCGCAGCCCAACCTGCTGCGCGCCCGCGGCGCGGTCTGGGGCCGGATGGTGACGCTGCGAGCGGCGGGCCTGATGACACCGCGCACCCGGCACCTCCCGATGGCCCGGATGTGGCGGGAAAACCTGTCGACGAAGGAGAAGCTCCAGTCGACGGTCGGCACGGTCCGCCGGATCCGCCGCAAGCGGTTGCGCGACGCCGCCGACCTCACGCCGATGGAGTAAGACCCTCGACATAGGACGGATACGCCGGCTTCCAGCCCAACTCCTGCTCGGCCTTCGCGTTGGAAACCCGCATCGAGGTGTCGATCGCGAAGGTCGCCACGTAGGGCGCGGCCAACCGGAACAGCCAGGCCGGCAACCGGGGCGGCGCGGGAGTGCCATACGCGGCGGCCATCGCGGTGAACAGGTCGGCCCACGACGCCGGGCGGTCGTCGACGATGTTGTCCCGCACGGAGGCGAGGGCGGCCACCGTCGCGGCGGCCGCGTCGTCGTGGTGGATCCAGCCGAGCAGGCCGCCGCGGCTGACCGCGAGCCGGCGCCGGGCCAGCAGCGCCCGCTTCTCGGCCGGGTCGCCGCCGTAGAACATCCCGTAGCGCAGCGCGATCCCGACCGGTGCGGTGAACGCCTGCTGTTCGGTGGAGCGCATCGCGGCCAGGTGCGGGTCGCATCCATCTCCCTGCGGCTGCCCGAAGGGGTCATCCTCGGTGAGGACGCGGTCGCCGTGGTCGCGGTAGCCGTACCCCAGAATGATCGATTGGGTGATGAACCGGGCGGCGCCGAGGCTTTCCGCGGCCGCGAGCAGGTTGGCCGTGCCGACCTCGCGCAGCCGGTCGGTGGGCACCATCCCGCGGTGCCGGGTCGGTGCCGCCCGCAGCGCGGTGAGTTCGTGCACCACCGCGTCGGCGGCCAGGCCGTCGACCGCGCGGAGCAGGCTCGACCGGTCGAGCGCGTCGCCGACCACCGGCGAGGAACACCTTCATGGTCAGACTTCTTCCATCTCTTCCACTTCGGACAGGTCGTCGAGGTGCCGGCGCAACTCGGCCTCGGCGACCGCGCCGTCCGGCGCCTGGGCGGCCAGCACGGTCGCGGTGTGCCGGATCAGGCGGGCGTGCTCGTCGAGCCGCGCCGACGCCCGCAGCACCGCGCAGACTTCCAGTGAGACGCTGAAGGCGAGGCTGGCCGCGGCCAGCATCGTGCCGGCGGCCGGCGCCGCGGAGAGCGCCCGCAGCCGACCGAGGTCGCCGTTCAGGTCCGGGCACAGGGTAGAACCAGACATTCCGCCACGATAGGCAGCCGTCCCGGTGACCCGAATCCGTCGGATGACCGGTCACGGCGATAGGTTGAAGGTCGTGCTGGTTGGAAGGGCCGCCGAGCTCGCCGAGATCGACCGGCTGCTCGCCGCCGCCAGGTCCGGGCGCAGCGCCGCGCTGCTGCTCCAGGGCGAGGCGGGCAGCGGCAAGACCACCCTGCTCGGCCGGGCCGCGACGGCCGCCCGCGCGCAGGACCTACCGGTGCTGCGCTGCGCCGGCGTCGAGTCGGAGGCCGAACTCCCGTTCGCCGGCCTGCACATGCTGTTGCGCGGCACCCTCGACCGGCTCGACTCGCTCCCCGCACCGCAGGAGGCCGCGCTGCGGGCGGCGTTCGGCCTGGCCGAGGCGCCCGGTGTCGACCGGTTTCTGGCCGGTCTGGCCACCCTGACCCTGCTGTCCGAGGCCGCCCCGCTGGTCTGTCTCGTCGACGATCTGCAATGGCTCGACGCCGCTTCGGTGGAAGCCGTGCTCTTCGCGGCGCGCCGGCTCGACGCCGAGGGCGTGGTGCTGCTGCTGGCGGCCCGCAACGACGCGCCGGCCACCGGCTTGCCCACCCGGCAACTGCATCGGCTGTCCGCTGCCGACGGGGCCGCGCTGCTTGACGCGTATGCGCCGGACCTGCCGACCGCGACCCGCGACCGCCTGCTCACCGAGGCCGACGGCAACCCGCTCGCGCTGATCGAGTTGGCCCGCGCCGCCGGCACACCAGACGGCCACGGCGGCAACGGCGGTGGCCGGGTGGTGGCGAGCTTCGGCGCCCAGGTCGACCGCCTGCCGGACGCGACCCGCCGGCTGCTGCTGGTGACCGCGGCCGACGACACCGGCGAGCCACGGGTGGTCTTCGGCGCCGCCGAGCGGCTGGGCGCGGGCGTGGCCGACCTGGCGCCCGCCGAGGCCGCCGACCTGGTGCGGCTCGCCGACGGAACGGTGGCGTTCCGGCATCCGCTGATCCGCACCGCGGTCTACGGCCGGGCGGCGACGGTCGACCGGCTCGCCGCGCACCGGGCGCTCGCCGGCGCGCTGACCGCCCCCGAGGAACGCGACCGCCGCGCCTGGCACCTGGCCGCCGCCGCCACCGGGTTCGACCCCGACGCCGCGGTCGCGCTCGACGAGGCGGCCAACCGGGCCGGGCTGCGGGGCGGCTACGCGGCGAGTGCCGCGGCGCACGAACGGGCCGCCCGGTTGACCGCGGATCCCACCGAGCGGGCCCGGCGACTGGCGGCGGCCGCCACCCGGGCCCGCGATGCCGGTCAGCTCGATCGGGCCGCGGCGCTCGCCGCCGAGGTGGCCGACCTGCCCACCGACCCCGCCACGGCGGCGATGACGGCCTGGGTGCGGGCCAAGGTCGAGTTCGAACAGGGTACGCCGGCCCGAGCGTCCACAATGGTCACCGACGGTGCCGCGCTGATCCACGGGAGCGATCCCGACCGGGCGGCCCAGATGCTGATCGAGACGATGCGGATGGCCTACTTCGCCGACCGGCCACCGGATCTGACCCGGCCGGTCGAGCTGATCCGCACACTGCGACTGCCGCCCGACGACCCGCTGCGCCCGCTGATGTCGGCCAGCGCCACCCTGGGCGAGCTGCTGGCCGGCCGGACCGCGGCGCCGCTCGGGCCCGCGGTCCGCGCGGTCCAGGCCGAGCTGATCAGCCCGGCGATCGCCGGCACCCGGGCCCATGTGGCCTTCCTGCACCTGTTCGTCGGCGCCGACGAGGAGGCCTACGAGCTCAGCGGTCGGCTGCTCGCCGAGGGCCGGGACCGGGGGCTGATCGGCGGGCTGCCGCACCTGCTGCTCAACCACGCGATGGCGGCCCTCGCGCTCGGCCGGCTGCGCGAGGGCGAACGCAGCGGCCTGGAGGGCGTCCGGATCGCCGAGGAGACCGGCCAGGAGCACTCGGCCGGCAACCTGCGCACGCTGGTCAGCCGGATCTACGCGCTGACCGGCGACGAGGAACGCTGCACCGAGTGGGCCGGTGCGGCCCTGCGGCAAGGCGGCGAGCGGCACCAGGCCAACGCCGCGCTGGCCGCCCTCGCACTGGCCACCATGGACGTGGCCGCCGGGCGTTACCCGGCGGCGCTGGAGCGCTTCGAGGCGGTGCCGGAGCGGCTGCGTACCCACCTTGGTTTCGCCTATCTGGCACCGCCCGACTGGATCGAGGCCGCGGTCCGGGCCGGCGCACCGGAGCGCGCCGCGCCGATCCTCGATCGCTATGCCCGCTGGGTCGGGCACCAGGCCGGCCCGATGGTCGCGGCGCTGCTCGAGCGCAGCCGGGCCCTGCTCGCCGACGACGCCGAGCCGGGCTATCAACGCGCGCTGGCGCTGCTGCGCGACGCCAACCGGCCGCTCGCGCTGGCCCGCACCCAGTTGCTCTATGGCGAGTGGCTACGCCGGGTCCGCCGCCGCGCCGAGGCCCGCGACCCGCTGCGCGCCGCGTTGCGGGTGTTCGACGAGTCCGGCGCCCGCCCGTTCGCCGAACGCGCCCGCGCCGAGCTGCGGGCGACCGGCGAGACGCTGCCGGCCGCGGCCGACCGGGCCAGCCTGCTCACCCGGCTCACCCCGCAGGAGTTGCAGGTGGCCCGGCTGGCCGCCAGCGGGCTCAGCAACCGCGACATCGGCGCGCAGCTGTTCCTCAGCCCGCGCACGGTCGGCTACCACCTCTACAAGATCTTCCCCAAGCTCGGCATCGCGGATCGCCACCAGCTCACGGGCATCGACCTGAGCTGACTCGACCAGTCACCTGACAGATTCGACGCCCGGCCACGGCGGCGCAGGCTGACTCGCATGGAATGCGGGAAACCCCACGTGGTGGTCACTGGCGCGTCGACCGGGATCGGCCGCGCCACGGCAGAGCGGCTCGCCGGATCGGGCTGGCACGTGTTCGCGGGCGTGCGGCGGGAGGCCGATGCGGCCAGGCTGGCCGCCGGGGCGATCACGCCACTGATCCTCGACGTGACGCGGGAAGACCAGGTCAAGGCCGCCGTCGTGGCGGTGGAGCAGCATGTCGGCCCGGCCGGGTTGGCGGGCCTGGTCGACAACGCCGGCATCGGGGTGACCTGGCCGCTGGAGTTGCTGCCGCTGGAGGCGTTGCGGCAGCAGTTCGAGGTCAACGTCGTCGGGCAGGTCGCGGTGACCCAGGGCTTCCTGCCGCTGCTGCGCCGGGCCCGCGGGCGGATCGTGGTGATCGGCTCGATCGGCGACCGGATGAACCTCCCGTTCGGCGGCCCGCTGGGTGCGTCGAAGTCGGCCCTGGGCGCGCTGACGGAATCGCTCCGGCAGGAGTTGGCGCCGTTCGGGGTGCGGGTCGTGCTGTTGGCGCCGGCGAGCATCCACACCGAGGCGGTCGACAAGGTCGAGCAGGGCGCGCACCAGGCGGTGGCGTCGTTCCCACCGGACCTGCGCGACCTCTATGCCGACACCTATCTCGGGATGGTCGCCCGCGCGCTGGCCCGCGAGCGGGCCGGCAGCCCGCCGGACGTGGTCGCCGCGGTGGTGGCCAAGGCGTTGTCGGCTCGCCGCCCGCGCGCCCGCTATCTGGCCGGCAAGGACGCGCGGCTGCTGGCCACGATCGGCCGCTGGCTGCCGATCCGCGCCCAGGACGCGCTGCGCCGCCGGATCTTCCACCTGCCCGCGCCGGGGTCGCTGACTCAGCGCGGCCCGTCGTAGGCGCCCCGGGCCTCCTCGACCTCGCCGAGGTGGGTGGTGGCCCACTCGGACAGATGCGCGAACAGCGGCGCGAGGGTGCGCCCGAGATCGCTGATCTCGTATTCCACCCGCGGCGGGATCTCCGCGTGGTAGGTGCGCACGACGAGGCCGTCGCGTTCGAGTTGGCGCAGCCGCTGGGTGAGCACCTTCGGCGTGATCGAGGCGATCCCGCGTTCGAGCTCGACGAAACGCTGGCGCCCGTAGTAGTGCAGGCTCCACAGGATCGGCGTGGTCCACCGGCTGAAGACGATGTCGACGACGGGCGAGATCGGGCAGGCCTGCTCCGGTGCGAGTGCCACGGGGAAGTCACTTTCCTCTAGGTACCTACTATCAACGCGATGTTAGCGTCGCCCGGTCGCCGAGCACGAGGCCCGGCCGACAACAACATCGGGGAGCTTTCGATGATCGTGGTGACCGGAGCAACGGGTAACGTCGGCCGTTCGCTGGTGCGGGCGTTGACAGAAGCGGGCGAGCAGGTGATGCCGGTGTCCACCGCAGTGGCCGACCTCTTCCGGCCGGAGACACTCAAGCCGGCGGTCGACGGCGCGACCGCCCTGTTCCTGCTCGTTCCCGGCGCGGGGGCCGGGCTGCCCATCGACGACATCGTCGACGTCGCCAAGGCCGGCGGGGTCGAGCGGATCGTGCTGCTCTCCTCGCAGGCGGTGGGCACCCGGCCGGATTCTGTGTCCTACGCGCCACTGCGGGCCATCGAGGAGGCCATCGCCGGCTCCGGTCTGGTGTGGACGGTCCTGCGGTCGGCGGGGCACGCGTCCAACGCGTACGCCTGGGCGGGTTCGATCCAGGCCGAGCACACCGTGGCCGCGCCCTTCGGCGACGTGGGCCTGCCGGTCGTCGACCCGGCCGACCTGGCCGAGGTCGCCGCCACGGTGCTGCGCAGCGACCAGCACGGCGGCCGGATCTACGAGCTGACCGGGCCGGAGCCGGTGACGCCCCGGGCCCAGGCCGAGGCCATCGCCGCCGCGCTGGGCGAGCCGATCCGGTTCGTCGACCTGACCCGCGACGAGGCGCGTGCCCGGATGCTGCGGTTCATGCCCGAGCCGGTGGTCGACGGCACCCTGGCCATCCTCGGCACGCCGACGGAGGCCGAACAACGGGTCAGCCCGCACGTGGCGGCGTTGCTGGGCCGCGCCGCGGGCACCTTCGCCGGGTGGGCGCGGCGCAACGCGGCGGCGTTCAGGCTATGAAGGCTTCCACAGGTAGGGCGTCGTGGCGGTCACTGGTTGCAGGCCGAGCCGTTGCAGGATCGGGCTGCTGTTGTCGGACGCGTCGACCTGGAGATATTTGATTCCCCGGTCGACGGCGATCCGGGCGCGGTGTGCGACGAGAGCGCGGTAGATGCCCTTTCGCCGCCACCGCGTCAGGGTCGACCCGCCCCAGAGCGCCGCGAACTCGGTGCCGGGGAAGACCACCAGCCACGCGGCCGAAACGACCTCGCCGGCTGCCTCGGCCACCAGGATGACGATGTTGTCCGGCGCCGACCGGATCCGGTCGTGCAGGTCGTCGGCCAGCCACGACAGGTCTTCGCCCCACACCTCGGACTCCAAGGCCCCGATCTTGCGCAGGTCGGCCAGCTCGGTGGTGGCGCGGATGGTGACGCCGTCGGGAGCGGTGCCGGCCTGGGTCAGATCGGCGGCCAGCCCGATCACCACCGTCTCGGTGGAGTCGGCCGTGAACCCGGCCAGCCGCAGCCGCTCGGGGAGATCCGGCCGGTCGTGGCCGTAGGTCTTCCACTCGACCGCCCGGCCATTCGTCACGGCGCGGTCGCGCACCCGACCGATGAGGGCGTCGAGTTGCTCGACGCTCACCCCGTCGAGATCGGGTGCGAAGACCAGCCCGCGCCCCGGAGTGGCGACCTGTAGGACAGGCCCGTCCTGCACGGCCTCCCAGGACGCCGGCATCCGGGCGGCAACCGTGCCGCGCACCTGTTGGTCGTGGAGAGCCAGTAGCTCGTCGCGTGTCATCATCACGCCGGAGCATGCCAACGGCGCGCCCGACCGGCAATCCGTTTTTGCCTAACCGCGGCCTCGTTGGTAGTGCCGGCGAGCCTTCATCCGGTTGCCACAGACGGCCATCGAGCACCAGCGCGCGGTGTTGGTCTTGCTGCGGTCGTGCAGGAAGAGCTGGCATTCGTCGTTGGCGCAGGGCCGCAGCCGGCCGGGGCTTTCCTTGGCGAGGGCATCCCAGGTGAGCACGGCGCGCACGGCCAGGTCGCGGTCGGCGGGGACGTTGGGACGCCAGGTGATGCCGGCGTCGGTCACCTCGGGCTCGAGCGACACACCGGCCATGAGCGGGGCCAGCGTGGCGGGCGGTTGCGCACCGCGCACGACGGCCTGCAACGCGGACCGCACCGCCCGGACCTGCTCCCGCTCGCCGCGGGTGCCACGCCCGCCGAGGTCACGGAGCCACTCGCGCGCCGCTGCCGGGTCGGCAAGTTCGTCAGCCGGCTGACCGTCGACGACCGGGGTGCTGTTGAGGATCGCGAGCAGCACGTCGGCGTCCGACCGTATCTCCGGCATGGCATTTCCTAACCCTTACGGGGGGGTTAGATCATGACCACGATCCATCATCGGTACGCGAACGTCGACGGCCGGACGCTCTTCTACCGCGAATCCGGGCCGGTGAACGCTCCGGCAGTCGTGCTGCTGCACGGCTTTCCGACCAGCTCGTTCATGTTCCGCGACCTGATCCCGCTGCTCGCCGAGCACTATCACGTGATCGCGCCGGACCATCTCGGCTTCGGCTTCTCCGACGCACCGCCGGTCGAGGAGGTCGACTACACGTTCGACCGGCTGGCCGACCTGACCGCCGGGCTGCTCGACACGCTGGGCGTCGACCGCTACGCCATGTATGTCCAGGACTACGGCGCACCCATCGGCTGGCGGCTCGCGTTGGCCCGGCCGGCCGCGGTGACGGCGATCATCACCCAGAACGGCAACGGGTACGAGGCGGGCTTCGTCGACGAGTTCTGGGCGCCGGTGCGCGCCTACTGGCACGACCCGTCGCCGACCACCGAGGCGGGCGTACGCCAGGCGTTGACGCTCGACGCGATCCGCTGGCAATACCTGCACGGCGTAGCCGACGAGAGCGTCGTCAGCCCCGACACGTGGGAGCACGACCTCGCCCTGGTCTCCCGACCCGGCAACGACCGGATCCAGCTCGAGCTGTTCGCCGACTACGCCAACAACCTGCCGCTCTACCCGAAGCTGCACGACTACCTGCGCGAAAGCCAGGTGCCGGTGCTCGCAGTGTGGGGCCGCAACGACGGAATCTTCGCCCCGGCCGGCGCCCAGGCGTTCGCCGACGACGTCAAGGACGCCGAGGTCCACCTGGTCGACGGCGGCCATTTCCTGCTGGAGAGCCACCTCGAAACCGTGGCCGCCCACATCACCAGGTTCCTGGCGAAGATCAGCTGAGCGGCTCAACTCGATCACATGTTCAGCGGTTCTCCCGGAACTCGGCGTTGAGCCGGCGCTGCAACGCCACGTCCTGCCACATCGGATGGTGCGGCGCCGCGTTGGAGCAGACCACCGTGCCCCACGCGCCGAGGTCGCGGGCGGTGCGCATCGCCTGCGCGCAGATCTCGGCACCGACCGGGCCTTCCTCGAAGCCGGCGTGCAGCGGCGTGTAGCCGACCCAGCCCTCGCCGAACACCAGCGGGATGCCGCGCGCGGCCGCGTGGTCGGCCGCGACCGACAGCCAGGTGTCCATCGTCTGCCGCATCGCCTGCCGGTGCTCGCCGTAGCGGTCGTAGAGCCAGCGGTCCCACTTGTCGGGGTCGCACCAGTCGTGCGCGTAGATCTCGCGGTGCGGCACGATGGTCGCCTCGCTCTTCCACGACGCGGGCGGGCGCCAGTCGTCGAGCTTCGGCGCGTCGTCGCGGAGCAACTCGGCGAATGCCCGCTCCTGCGGGAAGGGCCGGCTCGGGTCGCGGAGGGCGAACTCGTCGTAGAGCTGGCCCAGCACCCCATACACGTAGGGGTGGAAGACCGCGACGTCCATGTTGCGCGGCAGGCCGCGCATCTCGCCCACCGGCACCCGGGCGTAGTTGACCGTCACCGGCACGTCCGGGTGCCGTTGCTTGAACCGGTCGATCCCGCGTTCGAGCGACGCCCGCATCCCGACGACGCCCTCGCCGCCGTGCAGCCCGCTGAATTGCACCTCGTTGTGCAACTCGACGAACGCGACCACGTCGTCCAGGCCCGCCGCGCGCAGGAAGTCGATCAGGTCGGCGTGCGCGTCGGCCAGCGCGACGGTGCGGTCCTCCCGCGGCACCGCCCGCATCGCCCGGTGCCAGGCGTCGTCGACCCCGAACGACGGCGATTGCTGGTATTCCCAGCTCGACACGATGATCCGGCAGTCGTGCGCCTTGGCCTGGCGGAACAGCTCGAGCAGGTGGGCCCGGCCGTCGACCGGCGGGCCGTCCGGCACGTCGTACCACCGGGTGCGCTGGCCGAACTCGCCGCCGAGCCCGGTGAACCGCAAGGCCGACGTGTCGAGCCCGGAGCCGAACAGCAGGTAGGGCATCGCGCAGATGCGGATCGTGTCGTAGCCCCGGTCGACCGCCTGCCGGAACGCCTCGCCGAGGTCGGCGAACGGCTGGCCCGGCCCGGTGCGGGTATACCAGGTGAAGTCCCACAACGAGATGGTCATCGGTCTGGTCATTTGTTCGATCCCATCAACAGGCCGGAGACGAAATGCCGTTGGAAGGCGAAGAACACGATCGCGGTGGGTACGGCCGCGATCACCGAGGCGGCCGCGACCACGTTCCAGTTGCTCACGTAGCCGCCTTGGAGGTTGAGCAGCGCCGCGGTGACCGGCAGCTTCGCCTCGGTGCGCAGCACGGTGATCGCCCAGATCAGGTCGTTGAAGATCCAGGTGGTGGCCAGCGCGCCGAGGGCGGCCAACGAGGGCCGGCACAGCGGCATGATGATCCGGCCGTAGATCTGCACCGGGCCGGCGCCGTCCATCCGGGCCGCCTCGGTCAGCTCCCCCGGGATCGACCGCATGAAGCCGTGCAGCACGAAGGTGTAGAAGCCGAGCCCGAAGCCGACGTGGATGGCGACGAGCGCGACCAGGGTGTCGTAGATGCCGAGCGACTCCATCACCCGCGACACCGGGATCAGCAGGATCTGCGGCGGCAACAGGTTGCCGGCGAGCATCGTGAGCAGGATCGCCCGCCGGCCCGGGATGGCGAACCGGCTCAACGCGTAGGCCGCCCACGACGCGAGCAGCAGGCTGAGCAGCACCGCCGGCACCGTGACCTGCACGCTGGTCCACAGCGCCCGGCCCATCGTGCCGCGGCCCAGCGCCTCGCGGAACCCGTCGAGGCTCAGCGAGACCGGCCAGGCCGCGGTGCCCCGGGCGGCGATGTCGTCGAACGAGCGGAACGCCAGCACCAGCACGAACACCATCGGCGCCACCCAGAGCAGGGTGAGCGGCGCCATCACCGCGTGGAATCCCCAACCGCGGCGCCGCTTTCGGATCGACGCGGTGGTCATCAGGCGACCTCTTCCTTCGTGGCCCGCACCAGGTAGGTGATGATGAAGATCAGGGCGAGCGCGAAGATCACCACGGCGATCGCGGACGCGTAACCGAGGTTCAGGAACGTGAAGCCCTGCTGGAACATGTAGGTGCTGAGCAGCTCCGACGAGTGGTAGGGGCCGCCCTGGGTCATCGCCCAGACGATGTCGAACGTACGCAGCGAGTCGATCACCGTGACCGCGAAGACCACCGTGTTGACGCCGCGCAACTGCGGCCAGGTGACGAACCGGAAGCGCTGCCAGGCGGTCGCGCCGTCGACCGCGGCCGCGTCGTCGAGCGTCGGGTCGGTGCCCTTGAGCCCGGCCAGGTAGAGCACCATCACGTAGCCGACCTGGCGCCAGACCGCGGCGATCAGCACCGCGTAGAGCGCGGTGTGCGGGTCGGCCAGCCATTGCCGTTCGACGCTTTCCAGGCCGACCGCGCCGAGCAACGTGTTGATCGTGCCGTCCGGCTGGTATTGCACCCGCCAGAACAGCCCGGTCACCGCCAGCGAGAACACCATCGGCAGGTAGATCGCGCTGCGGTAGAGGCCGACGCCCCGGCGGGGCCGGTTGAGCGCCAGGGCCAGCGCCAACCCGCCCAGCACGGAGAGCCCGCCGAAGCCGACGGCCCAGATGACGTTGTTCTTCAGCGCGCCGAGGAAGATGCCGTCGCTGAACAGGTCGCGGAAGTTGTCGAGCCCGACAGGCCGGGCCGCGCCCAGCCCGTTCCACTCGGTCAGCGACAGGTAGAAGCTGTTGACCGCCGGCCAGAACACCATGCCGACCTCGACCACCGCCGGGATCAACAGAAACACCCAGACAATTGGGGGTACGGCGCGCAGCCCCGACTTTCGCCGTCGTGGTGGCGCCATGCCGACCTCTTCCGGCCGGGGCGGCGCGGCTACCGCCGTCACGAGCCGAGGACCTTCTTCGCGGCGCCCTGCCATTCAGTAAGGATCTTGTTGACGTCGCCGGGCGAGTCGAGGAACTTGGTCAGCGCGGTGTCGGCGGTGGTCTGCAACTCGTCGCTCGAGTCCCGGTTGAAGAACTGGGTGATCGCCTTGCTCTCGTTGAGCAGCTTGATGCCCTTCTGCACCAGCGGCGCGAAGGTGGTCGTGTCGACGGCCTGCGAGGTGGGCAGGTTCGACGACTTGGCGAGCTGGATGAACTGCTGCTGCGCCGGGGCCGACGCGAGATAGCCGAGCAGTTCCTTGGCGCGCTGCGGGTTGCGCGACTTGGCGCTGGCGAAGTAGCCGTCGGTCGGCGCCTCCTCGGCGACCGGCACGCTCGGGTCGATGATCGGCACCCGGAAGAAGTCGAGGTCGTCGACGGCGTCGCTCGGCACCCCGGAGGTGATGAAGGCACCGATCAGATACATGCCGGCCTTCTTCGCGGTCAGCGGCGTGACCGCGTCCTGCCACGAGTAGGACCGGCCCTTGGGGTCGATGTATTCGACGAGTTGCCGATAGTGGTCCATCACCGTCTTGACCTCGGGGCCGTCGAACGGGTGCTTGCCGGACAGCAGCTCGCGGTGGAAGTCGGCACCGTTGATCCGCAGGTTGAGATAGTCGAACCAGCCGGAGGCGACCCACGGGGTCGAGCCGGTGCCCATGCTGATCGGCGCGACGCCCTTGCTCTTGATGGTCTTGCAGACCGCGATGAACTCGTCCCAGGTGGTCGGGACCTGCACGCCCCACTCCTGGAACGCCGACTTGCGGTAGAAGACGCCCCACCAGTAGTAGTTCGTCGGCACGAAGATCTGCTTACCGTCGGCAGTGGACAGTTCCTTGAGCGCGGGCGAGAAGCCGGCGCACGGGCCGCTGCCGGTCCACAGGTCGGAGACGTCGAGCAGGAAGCCCTTGCTGGCGTAGTCGCGGGCCACCGAGCCCGCATACCAGGTCAGCACGTCCGGCGGGTTGCCCGAGTTGAGGTAGGTGGGCAACTGGGCGCGGAACGTCTCGATCGCAATGGTGTTGAGCGTTACCTGGCTCTTGGAGTAGCCCTCGACCACCTTCGTGAGCGCGGCCTTTGGGTCGGGGTCGGAAAGAGACGACTGGAGGGTCAGCGTCGTGGAGGCGGCGCCGGCGCTTTCGTTACTCCCGGTAGCGCATGCACCGAGGAGCCCGGCCACACCGACACCGCCGATCCCGGCGAGGAACCCGCGGCGACTGAAGGGGGCAGAAACCATGCGAAGCCTCCGAATTTGCTATAGGCGCCTGGACCTTCGGTCGGCGCACTGCAACGGGGAGAACCAAGGGGGTTGTGTTTCCAAGAGGTTGCATCACTGTCGATTCGATGTCAACATATCTTCGTAATTAATGAAGACTTCGTTGCCTGGAGGAGTTGAGCGTTGACGGGTCGCTTCGCAGGTCGCACCGCCGTTGTCACGGGTGCGGCGAGGGGCATCGGTGCGGCATGTGCCCGCCGGCTGGCTTCGGAGGGTGCTGCCGTGGTGCTCGCCGACCTGCATGCCGCCGACGATGTGGTGGCCCAGATCCTGGCCGGCGGCGGGCGGGCCCGATCGGTGGTCGCCGACGTGTCCGGCGAGGCCGACTGGGACCAGGTCGCGGCTACTGCGCGTGACGAGTTCGGGCCGGTCAGCGTGCTGGTCAGCAATGCGGCCACTGTGGACGTCGCGGCCGCCGGCGAGACCAGTCTGGCCTCGTGGGAGCGGCAGATCGCGGTCAACCTCACCGGCACCTTCCTCGGCGTCAAGGCGCTGCTGCCCGACCTGACGGCACACGAGGGCAGCGTGGTCGTGGTGTCCTCTGTGCACGCTGTGGTCGGGCTGCCCGGCCGACCTGCCTACGCGGCGGCCAAAGGTGGCCTGGTGGCGCTGGCCCGGCAGCTCGCCGTCGAGTACGGTCCCGCTTTGCGGGTGAACACTGTCCTACCCGGACCGATCATGACGGCCGCGTGGGACTGGGTTTCCGCGGCCGACCGCGCCCGGAGCGTGGCCGAGACGGTCGCCGGCCGGTTCGGCACGCCCGACGAGGTGGCCGCCGCGGTGGCGTTCCTGGCCGCACCCGAGGCGGCCTTCGTGACCGGCACGAGCCTGGTCGTCGACGGCGGCTGGACCGCCACGAAGTCGTCGGCATGATCGCCCCTCCACCGCGTTCAGGG
The DNA here is from genome assembly GCF_003387075.1 of Asanoa ferruginea. Classification (NCBI taxonomy): domain Bacteria; kingdom Bacillati; phylum Actinomycetota; class Actinomycetes; order Micromonosporales; family Micromonosporaceae; genus Asanoa; species Asanoa ferruginea. Next base: position 3,809,867 of record NZ_QUMQ01000001.1, on the reverse strand, counting down.
AGAGACAACGGGATGCACCACTACTCGGCGCGTGGCGTACACGGTCAGACGGTTGAGGTTCTGGCACAGCGGATCCTCACCGGCGAGCTTGCCGAGGGCGCGATCCTCGACCTGACCGCGCTCCAGGCCGAGTTCGACGTCAGCCTCACCGTGCTCCGCGAGGCGCTGCGGGTGCTCGCCGCCAAGGGCATGGTCGACGCCCGGCCCAAGCGCGGCACCTTCGTGCGCCCCCGCTCGTCCTGGAGCCTGCTCGACGGCGACGTGCTGCGCTGGCAGTTCGCCCGGTCACCCGGTCCCGGCCTCTTCGACGACCTCCACGAGCTGCGCAGCATCGTCGAACCCGGCGCGGCCAGCCTGGCCGCCGCCCGCGCCACCGACGACGACATCGCGGCCCTCGACGCGGCCCTGGCCGCCATGGCCGCCGCCGGCGCCGACCCGCTCGCCGCGGTGGCCGCCGACCTCGACTTCCACCGGGCGCTGCTCGCCGCCACCCACAACGAGCTGATCCAGCGCATGGAAGTGGTGATCGAGACGGGGCTGGCCGAACGCGACCGGATGGTGCACGGCGCGGGCGGGCCCCGCGATCCGGTGCCCAGCCACAAAGCCGTGGTCGACGGGATCCGGCGACACAACCCCGCACAGGCCGCGCGCGCCATGCGCAAGCTGCTCGACCAGGCCATCGAAGACGTGGTCCGGCTGGAGAGGACCCGGCGTGAAGATCGACAGGATTGAGACCTTCCTGGTGCCACCGCGCTGGCTGTTCTGCCGGGTGGAGACCGACGAGGGCCTGGTCGGCTGGGGTGAGCCGGTGGTCGAGGGCCGCGCGGAGGTGGTCCGGGCCGCGATCGACGTGCTCTCCGAATACCTGATCGGCGAAGACCCGCTGCGGATCGAACACCACTGGCAGGTGCTCACCAAGGGCGGCTTCTACCGGGGCGGTCCGGTGCTCTCCAGCGCCGTCGCCGGCCTCGACCAGGCACTGTGGGACATCGCGGGCCAGGCCTACGGCGCACCGGTGCACGCGCTGCTCGGCGGCGCGGTCCGGGACCGGGCCCGGGTGTACGCGTGGATCGGCGGCGACGAGCCCAGCGAGCTCGCCGACGCGATCGCCGAGCACGTCGCGGCCGGGATGACCGCGGTCAAGATGAACGCCAGCGGCCGCCTCTCGCCGGTGCCCACCAGCGGCGAGATCAACCGGATGGTCGAGCGGATCGGCGCCGCCCGCACCGCCCTCGGCGACGACCGCGACGTGGCGGTCGACCTGCACGGCCGGGCCAGCCTGCCGGCGGCCCGGATGATCCTGCCGGCCATCGCGCCGCTGCGGCCGCTGCTGGTCGAAGAGCCGCTGGTCCCGGAGCAGACCCACCTGCTCGGCGACCTGGTGCGCTGCGCGCCGGTCCCGGTGGCGACCGGGGAACGGATCTACGACCGGGCCGGCTTCCTGCCCGCGCTCCAGGCCGGCGTCAGCGTGGTGCAACCGGACCTCTCGCACGCCGGCGGCATCTCCGAGGTGCGCCGGATCGCGGCGCTCGCCGAGACCTACGGCGCCCTGTTCGCACCGCATTGCCCGCTCGGCCCGATCGCGCTGGCGGCCAGCCTCCAGGTCGCGTTCGCCACGCCCAATTTCCTGATCCAGGAGCAGAGCATGGGCATCCACTACCACCGCGGCAGCGCCGACCTGCTCGACTATGTGGCCGACCAGGCGCCGCTGCGGATCGTCGACGGGCACATCGCCCGCTGGGACGCGCCCGGCCTCGGCATCACCATCGACGAGGCGGCGGTGCGGCGGGCCGACGCGACCGGGCACGCCTGGCGCAACCCGGTCTGGCGCCACGACGACGGCTCCTTCGCCGAATGGTGAGCTAGGTTCGAGGGATGGCCGACACGTTGCGGGCGAGCCGCACCGCGGTGCTGGTGTGCCAGGGCCGGGCGGCCGCCGATGGCCTGGTGGTCCCGGACCGGTTCGCCGATCCGACGGCGCTGCCGTTGCTGCTGCCCGACGAGCGGGTCGCGGTCGAGTGGGTGCGCACCGGTGAGGTGCCCCGGCAGTGGCGCGCACGGGTCGACTACGAGACGGTGCGCGCGATGGCCGAGCTGATGGTGCCGCGCACCGTCGCCATCGACGACGCCGTCCGCGCGCACGCCGCACCGCAGGTGGTCATCCTCGGCGCCGGGCTCGACGGCCGGGCCTGGCGGATGCCGGAACTCGCCGGCGTGGCCGTCTTCGAGGTCGACCAGCCGGCCTCCCAACAGGACAAACGCGACCGCGCCGCCGCGCTGACCGGCCCACCACCGGCCTTCGTTGCGGTCGACTTCACCCGCGACGTGCTGGGCACTGCGCTGGCCGCGGCCGGGCACCGCGCCGACGCCGCGACGACCTGGATCTGGGAGGGCGTCGTGCCCTACCTCACGACCGACCAGGTGGCGGCGACCGTCGAGGCACTGGCCGGCTGCTCGGCGCCGGGCAGCCGGTTGGTGGTCAACTTCCAGCTGCCGGCCGGTTCGCGCAAGCTCAGCCGGCTGCTGGCCCGGCTGTTGAGCGCGTCCACCGGCCGGTCGAGCGTGTTCGCCAACGAGCCGTGGCTCTCGTTCTGGACCTCGGCCACGATGGGCGCCCTGCTCAGCCAACACGGTTTCGCCGTCACCGAAGACCACAACCTGCTCGACGTGGCCAAAGCGCTGCGCACCCAGGTGCGGCATCCGGCCTCGCTGGTCCTCAGCGCGGTGCTGGTCGCCGAGTTTCAGGCCGTGCGGGCCAACACCTGAAGCCGGTAGTCCACACTCACCCGGAAATCGCCGCTGCCGCCGCGTAACCGCAGCTGGTGAATCCCGGCCGGCAACGCCGGAATCGTCGCCCAGAGACCACATCCCACTGCGTCGACGGGATCGGTCTCGGTGCCGAGGGCGTTGCCGGCGACGCCGGTGAAGCTGACCGGTTCGCTCTCGATCCGCTCGATCGGCACCGAACTGCCGTCGAGGTCGACGGTGCCCTGGGCGGTCGCCATGAACGTGTCGCAGTCGTCGGGCGAGCCGAACACGTTGACGATCGGCACCACCACCGGGCGGCCGGCGGGTGTGTCGCAACGGCGGGTCGCCGACGTGCCGAACGTGCCGGCCAGGAACCACACGTCGGCCGGCTGGTTGCGCCGGCAGTCGTCACCATCCTGATCGGACACCGGGTCGTCTCCCCGCGGTGCGGACGCCGCCCATTCCCACCAGCGGCCCTGAAGACCGGCCGCGCTGGTCACCGGCTGGCTGTTTTCCGGTGCCGGCCGCGGATCGCTCGCGTCGGCGCACCCACCCAACAGGACCCCCGCGGCCGCCAACAGCCCCATCACACGTCTCTTCACCCCGGCAACCTAGTTCACAACTGGAGCACCTGACCGACCTGGGCCGGGGTGCGGCCGGCGACCGCGTCGAGCCAGGCGGTGCGCAACGCCTCCGGGCCGGCGCCGACGCGAACCTCGACCCGATCACCAAGCTCGTCGACGAAGCGGCGCCAGGCCACGCCGAACCGGCGGTCCAACTCGTCGCGACCCCAGTCGGCGCCGCGCTTGCGCATCTGGACCGGCGCGAAGAAGAACTCGCCGGCCGCCTCGGTGTTGGGCACCTGGTAGGTCAGGCCGACCGCGATGTCGCGGATCAGGTGGTCGCCGAGGTGCTCGCGCAGCGCGGCCCGGGTCGCCGGCGCGCCGGACAGGTCGAGGTAGGCGGTCCGCACCGGCGGCAACGTCTCCAACTGGGCGTAGGACAGCACGTCGTCGTAGCAGCCGAGCGACTCGGTGAAGGCGACGTTGCCGGGCGAGGTGAGTCCGACGACCCGCGGACCTTGCCCCCGCAACTCGAACGCGGCCGCGTAGGCCGTCTTGCTGGACGCCGACGAGAGCACCAGCGCGTCGGCACCGTAGAAGTCGTTGTCGGCGATCTGGTCGGCCAGCATGAACGACGTGAAGAACAGCGGCCGGAACAACACCAGCAGGTCTTCCTCGTCGACCCGATAGGCCGCGTCACCGGTGGTCAGCCGGTAGGCGTTGTAGGGCGAGGGCAGGTCGGCCCGGTGCGCGCTGCCGTCGCGGAAGCCGGCCGCGTCGACCCGCTCGGGCCGCACCAGCAGGTGGCTGGCGGGCGGGAGGTAGCCGTACACCCGTTGCCCGATTTCCACACCCGCGACGGTGGAGCCGACCACGTCGGCGAAGCCCCACAACGGCACGAGTCCCCAGCCGGGGTCGAGCCCGTAACGCGAAGGCGAGAAGAACTGCCAATAACGGAAGGACTCCCCCAGCACGGCGTAGGTGACGTTGTTGGCGGTCATGCCGACCCGGTCGACCCGCAGCAGCACCTCGCCGTCGGCCAGGTCGGGCACGACCCCGTCGCTGATGCTGGTGCGGGTCAGGTCGTCACGGGCAACGGCGAACGTCCATGCGTGAGCCATGCCCGTGACGGTAACCGCTGTCTAGTTGGGAGTGAAGATGATGGCCTGGCCGTCGGCGAGGACGGCCTGGTTGAGCGAGTGTTGGACGCCCGCCGTGCCGGTCGGGTTTTCCAGGCCGACGGTGGCGCTGTCGCCGCGTTCGCGGGTCTTGCTCGGTGCCAGGTCCTGGTAGTTGTAGACGATGGTGCCGTCTTCGCCGAAGATGGCCTCGACCGAGATGCGCGCCGACGCCGACCCATACTGGCCGATGTTGTTCCACTCGACGACGAGTTGGCGGTTGGGCGACGACCCGGTCACCTTCGTGCGGATCGTGCTGTCGGCCCGCATCACCAGGTCGTCCCAGAAGGCGTAGGCACCGGCGTTGGGCAGCGCCGCCGCCGGGATCGCGACGTTCTCCGGCTGGGCCCAGTCGGGGTCGGCGAACGAGACGAAGCCGTTGGTGGAGATCCAGGCCTGCGACTTCGACTGGCCGTAGAACGGCACCGCGAACGGCAGGCTGAGCTGGGCCACCGCGTCGTCGCCGGTCAGGTCGACCACGGTGCCGCCGGTCGTTGGCACGTACGCCCGCTGCTGTGTGGTCTTGGTGTAGCCGGGCTCGGCCGGTGGGCTGCCCACCGCCAGGTTGATCGTCGACGTGTTGCCCGCGGTCACCGTCACCGGCTTGCTGGCGCTCTGGCCCGACGACGTCGCCGTCACCGTGTAGTTGCCCGCCGGCACGCCGCCGAACTGGTAGGCGCCTTGCGCCGCGGTCGTGGTCGAGCCGCCGCCCGGCGTCAGCGTCACGGCGGCGCCCACGATCGGCGTGCCACCGGCGTTGGTCACCACGCCCTTGACCGTGCCGGTGGTCGGCGGCGGTGGCGGCTCCTCGGTGTCGGCCGGCGTGAACGTGACCCGCTTGCCGTTGTCGAGGTTGGCCTGGTTGAACGAGTAGGTCGACGCGGTCGCGCCGGCCGCGTCTTCGATGCCGACGGTCGCGGAGTTGCCGTCTTCGCGGGCCGTGTTGAGGTCGGTGTAGTTGAACTCGATCTTGCCCGACTCGTAGAGCACCGCGCTGATCGACAGCCGGGCCGAGTTGGAGCCGTAGTGGCCGACGTTGTGCCACTCGACGACGAACCGGCGGTTGGGTGCGGAACCGACCGTCTCGGTGCGGATCGACGAGTCGGCCCGCAGCACCAGGTCGTCCCAGAACGGGTAGATGCCGGCGTTGGGCACGCTGCCGTTGGGCAACGGGGTGTTCTCCGCGATCAGGCCGGTGAAGCCCGGATCGGCGAAGGACAGGAAGCCGTTGCTGGTCACCCACACACTGCTCTGCGGTACGCCGTAGAACGGGAACGCGAACGGCAGCGACACCTGCTGCTTCACGTCGTCACCGGCGAGCGGCAGCGTGGTCGCGTCGGCACCGACGAACGGCTGGCCGGTGGCGTCGCTGACCTCGTAGTCACCGCTGCCCCCGGTGCTGGCCGTGTAGGTCGCGGTGTAGGTGGTCGGCGAGTCCGGCGCGACGACCACGTGGGTCGCGGCGCCGCCGTCGGACCAGTGGTCGAACGCGTAGCCGCTCTGCGGTGTCGGCGCGCTGATCGAGTTGGTCGAGCCGGCCAGCACGGTGCGGGTGGCCGGCGTGGTCACCAGCACGCCGTTGGCACTGATCTGGAGGCCCGGCGGGTTGCTGGTGAACGTCAGGTCGACGTGCCGCGGGTCGAGCCGCCGGCTGGCCGTGTGGGTCAGGCCGCCGTTGTCGGTCGCGGTGAGCGCAAGCTCCAGATAGGACGGATACTCGTGGTCGGGCGCGTTGAACGTGCCGCCGGCCACGCCGTCCCACTCCTGCACGTTGTGGGTGTGGCAGTTGTCGTCGGAATAGCAGTGGTGCAGCAGCAACTGCCAGTGCAGCGCCGACGCCGGCAGGTTGCCCTGCTGCGGGTCGGTGGCATGGCCGCTGAACGAGATCGCGTCGCCGACCTTGAAGCTCGGGTTGCTGGCCGGCGTGTCGATGAACGCGGTCGGCGCGCCGGTGCCCACCAGGATCTGGACGGTCTTCTCCGACGACAGCCCGCCGAGGTCGCTGACCCGCAGGCGGGCGGTGTAGGTGCCGGTGGCCGTGTAGGTGAACGACGTGGTCGCACCGGAGGCGTCCCACGAGCCGTTGTTGGTGAAGTCCCACTGGTAGGAGAGCACTTCGCCGGCGTCGGGATCGGTCGAGGCGGACGCGTCGAAGTTGACCGTGAGTGGCGCGTTGCCGGCCGTCGGCGACGCGGTCACCGCGGCGGTCGGCGGCTGGTTGCCGGTGTTGTAGTTGAACCGGCGGATCGTGCCACCGGAGTGGTCGACGTAGTAGAGCCGGTTGTCGGGACCGATCTCGAGGTCGACGGGCGTCGCCGCGGTCGAGGTGAACGGCACGATGTGGTCGCGGTCGGGCACCCCGCCGGCACCCGGCAGCATCGCCCAGATGCACTGCCGCGCGTAGTCGCCGAAGAACAGCGCGCCGCGGTAGGTCGCCGGGTAGTTGCCACCGCTGGTCGGGTAGAACGCCAGCGCGCTGGGCGACGAACCGCCGGTGGGGCAGCCGTCGCCGGAGACGACCGCGGCGGCGTGGTTGTAGGTGTATTGCGGCGCCACGACCGCGTTGGGGCCCTGGGCGTAGAGGCTCTCGCAGAGCGACAGGTTGGGCGCGTTGTAACCGTTCTGGTCCTCGTCACCCTCGTAGCAGGGCCAGCCGAAGTTTTCCACGGGCCCGTTCAGCGGGTCGGCCAGCCGGTCGATCTCTTCCCAGGTGCGCCAGCCGACGTCACCGAACCAGACCTCGGAGGTGCCCGGGCGGAACACCCAGCGGTAGGGGTTGCGCAGCCCGTACGCCAGGATCCGCCGGTTGTTGGGGTCACTGCTGCCGGCCATCGGGTTGTCGGGCAGCCCGGCCGCGGTGTCGGGGTCGACCCGGATGAAGGTGCCGTTGAGCCCGGTCGGGTCGCCGGCGGTGCGCACGTCCTGCGAGCGCAGCGCGCCACCCTCGGCGGTCGGCGGGGTCATCGCGCCGCCGACCGGAGCACCCGGGTCGCCGCAGGCGTTGGTCACCGCGCCACGCTGGCCGTAGTCGGGGAAGCTGGGCGAGGCGCCGTCACCGCCGCTGACGTAGAGCTTGCCGTCGGGGCCGAACTTGATGTCGCCGATGGAGTGCGTCTCGTATTGCAGGCACCAGTCGTGCAGCAGCACCTGCTCGGTGCCGGTCATCACGTTGCCGGCGATGCGCAACCGGGAGACCCGGCTGCTGACGATGCAGTCGCCCAGCACCGGGCACTGGTCGTTGTAGGTCGGCGCGCTGCCGCCGATCTGCCCGTCGTAGGTGTAGCTGACGTAGACGTAGGGCGTGTCCGGGAAGTCCGGCGGCACGGCCAGCCCGAGCAGCCCGAGGTCGCCGTAGTTGAAGATCTCGCTGCTCAGGTCGGCGAAGACCGTCGGGGTGGTGTCGGAGAGGTTGTCGTAGATCTTGATGACGCCGTTCTTCTGCGCGATCAGGATCCGGCCGTCGGGCGCGAACACCAGCTTGGTCGGGTTGCTCAGGCCGCTCATCACGACCTGCTCGGTGAACCCGGTCGGCGGCGGGCCGGCCGCGGCGGGTGCGGCCAACAGCCCCGCGGTCAGCGGCAGACCAAGGACCAACGCCAGCAGGCCGGCGAAAAATCGCCGAACGCTCAACGACACGGCACTGCTCCATCCCGCGGTGAACCACCGCATCCCGGATGCTCATGGTCATCCGGATTCCGCAAGCAACTCTTCAGCTTCGTGACCGGTCCCGTTAACCGGACGGGCCTATTTGCCCGCCCGGTCGGACGGCAGGTCTAGTTAGGTGTGAAGACGATCGCCGTGCCGTTGCTCAGCACACCCTGGTTGAAGGAGTGCTGCACGGCATTGAGGCCGGCGGCGTCTTCGATGCCGACCGTCGCGGAGTCGCCCCGTTCCCGGGCCGATGTCGCGAGGTCGGCGTAGTTCAGGGAGATCTCGCCGTTCTCGGCGAGCACCACCTGAGCGGAGATCCGCGCCGACGACGAACCGTACATCCCGGTGTTGAACCAGTCGATGACGAACTGCCGGTTGGGCGCGGAGCCGACCACCTTGGTGCGGATCGCGCTGCCGGAGCGCTGCACCAGGTCGTCCCAGTATGGGTAGATGGCCGCGTTCGGCAGCCCGGTCGCCGGCAGTGCCGTGTTGTCGGGCGTCGCGCCGCCGGGGTTCACAAAGGACAGCACGCCGTTGGTCGACACCCACGCCGTGGTCTGCTGCTGGCCGTAGAACGCGAACCCGAACGGCAGCGTGACCTGGGCGACCGCGTCGTCACCGGTGAGCGGCAGCACCGTGCCGTCGTCGGTCGACACGTATGGTCGCGCCTGCGTCGTCTTGGTGTAGGCGCCGGTGCCCGGCGGCGGCCCGGTCAGCGTGAGGTTGACCGTGTGCGTGCCACCCGCGGTCACCGTCACCGGCGCGGAGCCGGTGAACCCGCCGGGCGCGGTGCCCGCCACCGTGTAGGCGCCCGGCGCGACCGCGGTGAACTGGTAGGCGCCGTTGCCGGCCGAGGTCGCCGTGCGACCGCCGGGCGACAGCGTCAGGGTCGCGCCGCCGAGCGGGTTGCCGTTGGCGCTGACCACGCCGGAGATGGTGCCGGAGGTCGGCGGCGGCGTGCCACCGGGCGGCGAGAACGTCACCGTGGTGCCGTCGCGCAGCACCGGCTGCTCGACCGAGTAGGCCAGGCCCACGGTGCCCGAACCGTCTTCGATGCCGACGGTGGCGGAGTTGCCCTCTTCGCGGTCAGCGGTCGACAGGTCGGCGTAGTGGTAGGTGATCGAGCCGTCTTCGCCGAACACCGCGGAGAACCGGATCCGCCCGGAGTTGGACCCGTAGTAGCCGCTGTTGCGCCACTCGACGGTGAATTTGCGGTTGGGCGCCGTGCCGCTCACCCCGGTGCGCACGGTCGAGTCGGCCCGTTGCACGAGGTCGTCCCAGAACGGGTAGACCGCGGCGTTGGGCGCGCCGGTCGAGGGCAGCGGCCCGTTGGCCGGCACCGCGCCACCGGGGGTGGCGAACGAGACGAACCCGTTGGTGGAAACCCAGGCGTTGCCGTATTCCTGGCCGTAGAGCCGGAACGGGAACGGCAGCGACACCGGTGCGACCGCGTCGTCGCCGGTCAGCGGCAGCACCGCGCCGTCGGCCGAGGCGAACGGCTGGCCGGTCTGCGTCGTGCAGACGTAGCCGTAGCTGTCGGCGCAGCCGGCCGTCGCGGTGAACGTGGCCGTGTAGGTCGCGGCCGCCGTCGGCGCGGTGATCACGTGGCTGTTGGCGCCGCCGTCGGACCAGTTGGCGAACGTGTTGATCGCGCCGCCGGAACTCTGCGGCGTGGGCGCGCTGACCGAGTTGGTGGAACCCTGGATCACGGTACGCGTGAACGGCGTCGCACCGGTGAACGCGCCGACGTTGAGCTGTAGCCCGGCCGGGTTGCTGCGGAACGTCAGGTCGACCGTCTTCGGGTCGAGCTGCCGCGACGCCGTGTTGCTCAGCCCGTCGGCGTCGGTCGCCGTCAGCTCGAGCTCCAGATAGGACGGATACTCGTGGTCGGGCGCGATGAACGAGCCGCTGGTCACGCCGTTCCATTGCTGCACCTCGTGCACGTGGCAGTTGCCGACGCTCTCGCAGTGGTGCATCCGCAACCGCCAGGACAGCCCGCCGGCCGGCAGGTTGCCCTGGTCGGCGTCGGTGGCGTGCCCGCTGAAGGCGATCGTGTCGCCGACCTTCCAGGTGGTCGCCGCGGCTGGCGTGTCGATCACCGCGACCGGCGCGGTGTGGCCGGGCTGGATGGCCACCAGGTGGGTGTCGGTGGCGCCGAGCGTGTCGGTCACCGTCAGCTTCGCGGTGTAGCTGCCCGCGGCCGGGTAGGTGAACGCGGCGGTCGGCCCGGTGGCGTCGGTCGAGCCGTCGTTGGTGAAGTCCCAGGCGTAGGTGAGCCGGCCCTGGTCGGCCGGGTCGGCGTCGCTCGAGGCGCTGCCGTCGAAGGTGACCCGCAGTGGCTGCCCGGCGACCGGCGTGGCGCTGAACGCGGCCACCGGCGGCTGGTTGCCCGGGAAGTAGCGGATCCGCCGGACGGTGCCGCCGAGGTCGACGTAGTAGAGCTCGTTGCCGGGGCCGATCTGAAGGTCGACGGGACCGGCCGCGGCCTGCCCGAACGCCTCGATGGCGCCGGTCGACGGCAGCCCGCCGGCGGTGGTCGGCTTCATCGCCCAGATGCAGTTGCGGGAGTAGTCGGCGAAGAACAGCGCTCCCGCGTAGGCCGCCGGGTAGTTGCCCCCGCTGGCCGGGTAGAACGCCAGGCCACTCGTGGCGTCGCCGCCGTTGCCGCAGTTTTCCCCCGGCACGACCGCGGCGCTGTGGTTGTAGGTGTAGTAGGGCTGGGTGTGCCCGCCGCCGCTGTAGAGCGACTCGCAGAGGTTGAGGTTGGCGCCGTCGTAGGAGCCCATGATGCCCATGCCCTCGTAGCAGGGCCAGCCGAAGTTGGTGACCCCCGCGGTCGGGTTGGTCACCCGGTTGATCTCTTCCCACGTGTTCCAGCCGACGTCGCCGGCCCACACCTCGTTGGTGCCGGGCCGCACGGTGAGCCGGAACGGGTTGCGCAGGCCGTGCGCGACGATCCGCCGCGAGTTGGCGTCGGGCGAGGCGGCGAGCGGGTTGCCGGGCGCGGCGGCGCCGGTGGCCGGGTCGAGCCGCAGCACCGCGCCGTCGAGCGAGGTCGGGTCGCCGGTCGAGCGCACGTCCTGCGAGCGCAGCGCGCCGCCCTCGGCGGTGGGCGGGTTCATCGCGCCGCCGACCGCAGACGGCGGGTCGGCGCACGGGTTGCGCGGGGTGCCCAACTGGCCGTAGTCGGTGGCGCTGAAGCTCGCGCCGTCGCCGCCGCTCACGTAGAGCATGCCGTCGGCGCCGAACTTGAGATCGCCGATCGAGTGGCTGGGGAACTGCTGGCACCAGTCGGTGATGAGCACCTGCTCGCTGCCGGTCATCACGTCGCCGGCGGCCTGGAGCCGGGAGAGCCGGCCCTGGACGATGCACTGGCCGTTGTTGGCGTCGCCGCAGTTGTCGTTCCAGAACGGCGCGGTCTGCCCGGGCGGCGCGTCATAGCTGTAGAGAACGTAGACGTAGGGGTTGGCCGGGAAGCCGGGCGCCAGCGCCAGGCCGAGCAGGCCGCGGTCCCACACGTTGAACACGTTGGTCGACAGGTCGGCGAACACCGTGGGGGTCGGGTCGGCGAGGTTGTCGTAGACCTTGATCCGGCCGCCCTTCTCGGCGACGAAGACCCGGCCGTCGGCGGCGAACTCGATGTTCGTCGGCTGCGCCAGCCCACTGAACACGATCTGTTCCTGGAAACCGCTCGGCAGCGTGGTCGCCGCGGCCGGCTGCGCTCCCGCCAGCGCGATGAGCCCGCCGGCGACCAACGCCGTGGCCAGCATCGTCCGCAGCGGACGTAGTGGGCGCGTCATCGCGCCACCTCCCCCAAGATTCACATGTACGCATACGCTGCGTCGCAGGCGCACAGGCTAGCCAGTGGCTCAAGGGAAAGCGGTGTCTGATTCTTGACGGGTCATTGCCGGCAATTGCGGCGCACCCCCACCATCCGGTGGCATATCCGGGATTTGGCCGGCCGACCCGCCAACAAGTATGGTCCGGTCTTCCGACGAGCAATCGACCGATCGGCCACGGGCATGTAGTGAAGTCGACACTAGTGGTGCATCAGTCACCCTTGCCACGCGTGGCTCGGATAGAGCATCGTCGCCTGTGTTAGTTAAGCCTCCCTTAAGGGAGCGCACAACTGTCCACAGTATCCAGAGGTGGAGATGACCAAATCGCGGGGGCATGTGGTCATCGTCGTGGTCAACCTGCCGGTCGAGCGTGACCGCAGGGTGATCCGCGAGTGCCTGGCGCTGGAAGAAGCCGGCTACCGGGTCACGGTGATCTGCCCGCGAGGCGCCAACCGACTGACCCGCCTGCCGGGCAGCCGGTCGACCGACATCCGGTCGTTCCCCCAACCGCTCGCCGGCGCGGGGGTGCTGTCGTTCGCCTTCGAGTTCGCCTGGGCGCTCTGCGCCGTCACCACCCGCCTGCTCGGCCTGATGCTGCGCACCCGGGTCGACGCTGTGCAGGCCTGCAACCCACCAGACGTCTTCTGGGTGCTGGCGTTGCTGCTGCGCCTGCTCGGCCGCCCGTTCGTTTTCGACCACCACGACCTGAGCCCCGAGCTCTACGAGTGCAAGACAGACTCGCCCAAACCGGCCGTGCTGACGATCCTCAAGTGGTTCGAGAAGATGTCCTGGCGCTGGGCCACCGCCGTCGTGTCGACCAACGAGTCCTACCGTGACCTGGCGATCACCCGTGGTGGCGTCGACCCCGACAAGGTGGTCGTCGTCCGCAACGGTCCCGCCATCGCCGAGGTCGCCTACGCCGAGCAGGCCCAGCCGGCCGGCCGGCACACCATCGTCTACCTTGGGGTGATCAACCCGCAGGACCACGTCGACGCCGCCGTGCTCGCCGCCGAGCGGCTGACCGGGCTGCGCGGCAACCACGACTGGAAGCTGGTGGTCGCCGGCGACGGTGACAGCCTGCCCGAATTGCGCGAGCTGGCCACCACGCGGCACCTCGACGACGTGGTCGAGTTCCGCGGCTGGCTCGAGGCCGACGAGGTCGACGCGTTGCTCAACACCGCCACCATCGCGATCCAGCCCGACCCGCCGACCAAAATGGCCGAGCTGTCGACCATGGCGAAGACTGTCGAATATGTCGCCCGCGGCGTCCCGGTGGTCGCCGTCGACCTGCTGGAGACCCGCCGCACCGCCGAAGGCGCGGCGCTCTACGTGCCCACCGGTGCGCCCGACGAGCTCGCCAAGGCGCTCGACACCCTGCTGAGCGACGGCGCCGCCCGTGCCGAGATGAGCAAGGTGGCCCGCCGCCGCTTTGTCGACGTGCTGGCCTGGGATCACCAGGCCAAGTCATACATCCGACTCTGGGACCGGTTGCTGGGTCAGACGCGAAAAGGTTACAAATCAGGTTCACCGGTGGGGGGAGGCGACCGACCGGGGAGCCAGCGTGATACCAACCAGACGGTCGGTTGACGACCACCTGACGCCCCTTCCCGCCGCATTCGATCAAAGGGCCTTTCCATGGACCTCCTTGACCTCCTCAAGCTCGTCGTCCGGCGGTGGTACGTCGCGGTCCCGGTCGTCATCGTGACGCTGGCCGCCGCGGTGGCTCTCGGCAGCGCGATCCAGCCCGAATACAAAACCGCGGCGACCGTCATCCTGGTTCCGCCGACCACCTCACAGGCGCCGACCGAAAACGGCGCCACCCCGGCGCCCGGCAACCCCTGGCTGCGCATCGGTGAGACCGCGATGGCGCAGGCGGTGCAGATCTCGGCGTCGTCCGGCGAGTCGCGGCAGAAGGTCGTCGCCGCCGGCGGCGACAGTGCCTACGAGATCACGCTGGTCACCCGCAGCTCGATCATGACGGTCGAGATCTCCAGCGACACCAGCGCCAAGGCGCTCGCCACGGTCGAGGCGGTCATCAAGCTGATCGGCGAAGAGGTCGTCGCGCAGCAGGCCAAATACAAGCCCAAAGCGGGCGAGGAGATCTCCACCCAGGTGCTCGACGCCGGCCTCAACGTGACGCCGTCGCGGTCCAACGTGCTCCGCGCCCAGATCGTCGTGCTCGCCATCGGCCTGCTCTTCATGGCCGCCGCCGTGGTCGCCTACGACGCGATCGCCCGCCGCAAGCTGACCAAGCAGGTCAACGCCCGCGCCGGCGTGCGCGGCAACGCCACCGCCGGTTCCGCCGCGGTCGAGCCGCGCCGCCCGCAGCCGCCACTGGCCAAACCCATGGGTCCGGTCAACAAACCGGCCGGGCGCGACGTCGGCGACGACGAGGAGCCGGCCGACGCCACCCAGATCATCCGGATCAACAGCACCCCGGTGACCGCCAACGGCCACTCGTCCGGCACCAACCAGCAGGTCTCCGCCGACTACGTCCGGGCACCGGACACCGACGAAACCATCCTGCTCACCGCTGTGCGGACGCCCAGGCCTGACGACAACGATCAGTAATAGTGCAGACCTACCTATCCGCTCGTCGCACCGCGACCGTCTACGACGGCGTAACGCCCAGCGTCATCGAGTTCCGGGATGCCACCGCGTGGGTCAGCCTGACCATCTTCGCGATGTATTTCTTCCCGGCGCGGCTGATCTTCCCGCCGCTCACCACGCTGGGCCGCCCCGGCGTGGTGGTCGGGCTGCTGCTGTTCGTCTGGTGGGGGCTGACCCGCTTCCACCCGTCCCTGGTCACCCGCGGCCAGCAGCCGATGCGCTGGGCGCTGGCGTTCTACTTCGTCACCCTGGCCGCGTCCTACATCGCCGGCCAGGCCCGCGGCCTCGACCCGCTGGAAGCCAACCAGGCTGACCGCACGGTGTTGCTGGGCTTCGCCGCCGGCGGCATCCTGCTGGCCGCCTGCGACGGCGTGCTCACCCGTGAGCGGATCGACACGGTGCTGCGCTGGCTCTGCTACGGCTCCGTGGTGATGGCGCTGTTCGCGTTCACCCAGTTCGCCTTCCGCCAGGACTTCACCGGCTACCTCAAGCTGCCGCCGATCCTCCAGTTCCAGCGCGACCTGGTCGGCTTCGACGACCGCGGTGGCGGCGGCCTGGTCCGGGTGGCCGGCACCGCCGGGCACTACATCGAGTTCAGCGTGCTGATGGTGGTCGCGCTGGTGATCGCGATCCACTACGCCCGGTTCGCGGCGACCCGGCGGGAGCGGCAGATCTTCGCCGGCATCGCGATGATCGTCGCCGGTGTCATCCCGATCTCGCTGTCCCGCACCGGCGTGCTCGCCCTCGCGGCCGCGATCCTGCTGCTGATCCTGGTCTGGCCGCTGCGAACGACGTTCAACGTGCTGGTGGCCGGGGTCTTCCTGACCGCGATCATCCAGGTCGGCAAGCCCGGCCTGCTCGGCGCGCTGAAGTCGCTGCTGTTCGCGGGCGAGAGCGACCCGAGCGTCCAGGGCCGGCTGGAAGACTACGAATACGTCGCGCCGTTCATCAAGGAACGGCCCTGGTTCGGCCGCGGCGTCGGCACCTGGCTGCCCTCGCTCTACCAACTCCTCGACAACCAGTGGCTCGGCACGTTGGTGACCACCGGCATCGTCGGCGTGGTCGGCCTCGGCGCGCTGTTCCTGACCGGCGTCGTGGTCGCCGCCCGGGTCCGCCGGTTCGCCAAGACCGACAGCGACCGCGACCTGGCCGCCGTGCTCGCCGTCGCGATCGGCGTGATGGCGGTGTCCGCGTTCACCTTCGACGCGCTCTTCTTCTCCACCTACCTGTTCACGATGCACCTGCTGCTCGGCCTGGCCGGCGCGATGTGGCGGCTCACCAGGGCACAACGGCTGAATTGAGGGAGACCGCGAGATGCGTGCCGGCATCGACATCCTGATGATCACGTACGACCGGCCGGAGTACGTCCGGCTGTCGCTTCCGCACCTGCTCGACACCTGCACCGACGACGCCCGGGTCTGGCTCTGGCACAACGGGAGCGACGCGGCGACGCTGGCCGCCGTCGAGGAGTTCCGGCACGACCCGCGGGTGCACCGGTTCCACCACAGCCCGACCAACGCCGGGCTGCGCGAGCCGACCAACTGGCTCTGGGCCGAGTCGACCGGCGCCTACCTGAGCAAGGTCGACGACGACTGCCTGCCCGACAAGTCGTGGCTCGAGGTGCTCCGCAAGGCACATGAAGACGTGCCCGAGTTCGGGGTGATCGGCACCTGGCGGTTCCCCGACTCCGACGTGCACCAGGACCTGGTCGACCGCAAGCTGGCCAGCTACGCCGGCGGCCACCAACTCATGCGCAACCACTGGGTGCAGGGCAGCGGCTACCTGCTCAAGCGCGAGATGGTCGAGCGCACCGGCCCGCTGGCCGACGACGACTCGTTCAGCAGTTGGTGCCTCAAGGCGGCCGCGCTCGGCTTCGTCAACGGCTGGATCTACCCGTTCCTGCCGGAAGACCACCTCGACGACCCGCGCAGCCCGCGCACGATCTACCACACCGACGAGGAGTTCATGGCCCGCCGGCCGCTCTCCGCGCAGAAGACCGGCGTCCGCACCGTCGCCGAGTGGACCGAGCAGATGCGTCGCTCGGCCTACGTCGTCCAGGCCGCCTCGCTCGACCTCCGCGAATACTCCGGGTGGCGGCGACGGGGCCGGGCGCTGCAGAAGCGGGTCCGCCGCGCGATCACCGGGCGCGCGCCGTGGTGAGCATCGTGGTCGCCGCGCACAACGAGGCGACGGTCATCGGGCGCACCCTGCGCCACCTGCTCGCCGGCGCCGAGCTCGGCGAGTTCGACGTGGTGGTGGCGGCCAACGGCTGCACCGATGACACGGCCGGGGCGGCCCGGGCGGTGCCCGGCGTGCGGGTGGTCGAGGTCGAACGCGCCTCGAAGCCGGCCGCACTCAACGCCGGCGACGCGGCCGCCGCCAGCTTCCCCCGGATCTACCTCGACGCCGACATCACCCTCGACGCGGCCGGTGCACGCGCGCTGGCCGCGGCGGTGTCCGGCCCGTCGGGCGTCATCGCCGCCGCACCGCGCCGGGTGCTCGACGTCAAGGGTCGGCCGCTGCTCGTCCGCGCCTACTTCGCCGTCAACGGCCGCCTGCCGGCCTTCCGCGACGCGCTCTTCGGCCGCGGCGCGATCGTGCTGTCCAAGGACGCCCGGGCGCGCTTCGACGAGTTCCCCGACCAGTTCGCCGACGACCTGTTCCTCGACGCGCTGTTCGCAGTCGGCGAGAAGCGCGAGATCGCCGCCGTCCGGTCCGTGGTCGCCACCCCGACCCGCACCGCCGACCTGCTCCGCCGGCTGGGCCGGGTGCGGTCCGCCAACACCACGCTGCGCGAGGTGTCCAAGAACGCCGGCGTGGCCGTCCGCCCGGTGCGCAAGGCATCCTGGCTGGTCGACGTCGTGCTGCCGCGGCCCTGGCTGTGGCCGGCTGGCGCCTGCTACGCCGCGCTGACGCTGCTCGCCGAGCGCCGGGCCCGGCGCACCCCGGCCGGCGCCGCCTGGGCCCGCGACGAGTCGACCCGCTCCTGACGGATACGGTGGCCGCGTGGCCGAATCGCAAGCGCTCGCCCTGGTCAACTCCTGGCCGGTGGACACCGTCGCCGTCACCGTGGTCAACAAGGCCGGCGTGCTGGCCCGCACGGGGCCGGAGACCGCGCTGCCCTGGGCCTCGGTCACCAAGCCGCTGACCGCGTTGACCGTGCTGGCCGCCGTCGACGACGGGCTGGTCTCGCTCGACGACCCGGCCGGCCCGCCCGGCTCCACCGTGCGCCACCTGCTGGCACACGCCTCGGGCCTCAACATGAGCGACGACCAGGTGATGGGCAAGCCCGGCCAGCGCCGGATCTACTCCAACCGTGGGTTCGAGGTGCTCGCGGACCACGTCGCGGATCGGGCCGAGGGCAGCTTCGCCGATCTGATGATCGACCTGGTCCTCGACCAGCTCGACATGCCCGACACGGTGCTCGAGGGATCGGCTGCGTCGAAGGTGACCGGCCCGGTCGGCGACCTGGCGACGCTGGCCCGCGAGTTGCTCAACCCGACGATCGCGCCGGCGCTGACCCGCGAGGCGAGCCAGGTGGCGTTCCCCGGCCTATCCGGCGTGCTGCCCGGCTATGGCCGGCAGGACCCCAACGACTGGGGCCTCGGCTTCGAGGTCCGGGCCGACAAGAGCCCGCACTGGACGGGCGCCAACAACTCGCCCGCGACCTTCGGGCACTTCGGACAGACGGGCACGTTCCTCTGGGTCGACCCGGTGGCCGGCCTGGCCTGCGCCTGCCTCACCGACCGCGCCTTCGGCGACTGGGCGATCCCCCTCTGGCCGGCCCTCTCCGACGCGGTGCTGGCGGAGTTCGCTCAGCGGCCGTAGCGCGGGGCGCTGCGCGACCGGACCACCCCGGGTGCCCGCCGGTCGCGGGCCCGCCAGCAGCCGCTGTGCCAGTGCCGGCGGTCGGTCAGGTCGCCGCGCTCGTCGGCGGGCCAGACCACGACGTGTGCTGTGCCCGGCCGGATCTCCTGGTCGCAGCCCGGACACCGGTAGACCTTCGCGCTGGCCCCACCCGGCACCAACCGCACCATCCAGTCACCGTGCCGGTCGCCCTCCACCGACCCGACACCACGGCGCAGCGCCTCGTCGTCGAGGGGCCGCCCGTCATCGGGCTTGGGTCGGTTGCGACGCGGACTCACACACCCAGATTAGTGAGTGTGGTCGCGGAACCCACGGCCTGCCTTGCGACCCACGTAGCCCGCCGTCACCAGGTGCTCCAGCAGTGGCGCGGGGGCGAAGCCGGGCTCGCGCAGCTCCAGATAGAGCTCGCGCTGGATGGCCAGGGCCACGTCGAGGCCGACGGTGTCGAGGAGCTCGAACGGGCCCATCGGGTAGCCGCAGCCGAGCTTCATCGCGTGGTCGATGTCGTCGGCGGTCGCGTAGGACGCCTCGAGCATCCGGACCGCGTCGTTGAGGTAGGGGAACAGCAGCGCGTTGACGATGAAGCCGGACCGATCGGCGCAGTGCACCCCGGTCTTGCCCAGCGCCTCGACCAGGGCCGCCACGGCCGCGGTGGTCTCCGGCGAGGTGCGGATGGTGCGCACGATCTCGACGAGCTTCATCACCGGCGCCGGGTTGAAGAGGTGCAGGCCGATCACGTCGGCGGGGCGCTGGGTGGCCATCGCGATCTCGATCACCGGCAGCGACGAGGTGGTCGTGGCGAGCACGACGCCGGGCTTGCAGATCTCGTCGAGGGCGGCGAAGACCGCCTTCTTGACCGAGATCTCCTCGACCACCGACTCGATCACCAGGTCGACATCGTCGAGGTCGTCGAGCCGGCTCGACCACGTGATCCGAGCCAGCGCGGCGGCCTGGTCGGCCTCGGTCAGCTTGCCCCGGGCGACCGCCTTGGCCAGGGAAGCCTCGACCGTGCCGGCGACCGCCGCCGACTTCTCCGCGCCCCGGGTGACCGAGACCACGTCGAACCCGGCCCGGGCCACCACCTCGATGATCCCCGGCGCCATCGTGCCCGAGCCGACCACGCCGATCGTGGCGATCGCGCGGCTATCCTCCAGAGCGACCGCCGACGCTGGCGCGGTCAGCTCGTCGGGCACGACCTTGGGCGAGCCCGGCCCCTCGTAGGTGTAGAAGCCCCGCCCGGTCTTGCGGCCGAGCAGGCCGGCCGTGACCATCTGCTTGATCAACGGCACCGGCGCGTGCCGGCGGTCTCGGCCGCCCCGGCGATACATCGTGTCGAGGATCTCGTACGCCGTGTCGATCCCGATCAGGTCCATCAGCGCGAGCGGACCCATCGGCAGCCCGCAGCCGAGTCGCATCGCCGCGTCGATGTCTTCCCGGGTCGCGTAGTGCGCCTCCAGCATCGACACGGCCTGGTTGAGATAGCCGAAGAGCAGCGCGTTGGCGATGAAGCCGGCCCGGTCGTTGATCGTGACGTCGGTCTTGCCGAGCCGGGCGCACAGGGCCTCGACGTCGGCGACCACGTCGGGGGCGGTGACCACGGTGCGCACGATCTCGACCAGCTTCATCACCGGCGCCGGGTTGAAGAAGTGCACGCCGATGACCGCGTTGGGCCGGGTCGTGGCGACCGAGATCTCGGTGACCGACAGCGAGGAGGTGTTGGTGGCCAGGATCGCGTCGGGCTTGCAGACCCGGTCGAGCTCGGCGAAGATCCCCTGCTTCAGCGCGAGCTGCTCGGGCACCGCCTCGATCACCAGGTCGACGTCGTGCAGGGCGCCGAGGCCGACGGCGAAGCCGATCCGCGCGAAGATCTCGTCGCGCTCGGCGGCGGTGAGCTTGCCCTTCGCCACGGCCCGGTCGATCGAGCCGACCATGGTCGACTGGCCCCGCTCCAGGGCCGCGTCGGTGATCTCCACCGCGACCACGTCGATGCCGCTGCGGGCGAAGACCTCGACGATTCCGGCGCCCATCGTGCCGAGCCCGACAACTCCGACGGTGTTGATCTCCCGCGACACGCAGCGCTCCCCTAACGATCCATCAGGTCACGGCCAGTCTGCCATGCCCGACAGGCGCCGGAAGGCGGGTCAGGACAACCGTCGGACCGCGCCGGCGACCTCGGCGGCACCCTTCGCGCCCAGCACGATCGTGTAGTGGTTGGTGCCGGTCACGTCGCTCTCGGCGATGCCCGGGAAGGCCCGGGTCGCCGCGCCGGGCGCGATCATTCCCTCGGGCTGGTCGAACATGCCGCGCTCGGCCCGCAGGAACACCGCCGGCACCGGCAACGGCTCCGGCGCGACCGGGCGCCATGCGTAGAGGTCGCGGGCATCCTCCAGGGCCGCCGCCAACCGGCAGGCCGGCTGCCAGCCGCCGTCGACCGCGACCAGGTCGTAGTCGGCGTAGGCGGCCGTGGTCTCGGTCCAGTCGGCGAACGACGGGTGGGCCCGCCAGGTCGCCCGGTAGGCCTCGTGGTCGGGGAAGGTCAGGGTCAGCCGCCGGTAGGCGTGGCCGATCGTCTCCGCGATGACCGCGGTGATCTCGTCTTCGGTCGGGTCGGCGGTGACACCGGGCAGTGCCGGCAGCGCCGGGCCGCCGTCGACCAGGACCAACCGATCGACCAGCATCGGGTAGGCGCGGGCCAGTTCCACCGCCGCCCAGCCGCCCATCGAGTGGCCGACGACCGTGGCCGTGCCGCCGTAGGCCTGGATGACCGCGGCGAGGTCGGCGGCGTGCCGGGCCATGCCGTAAGGCCCCGGCAGGTCCCGGCTGTGCCCCCGGCCGCGCAGGTCGGGCGCGACGACCCGGTGGTCGGCGGCAAGGTCGGCGCCGACCAGCGCCCAGGCGAGGTGGTGGGAGGTGATCCCGTGCACGGCCACCACCAGCGGCCCTTCGTCGCCCCACACCCCGACGGTCAGTTCGCCGCCGTCGACCGGGACGGTCTGGGTGCGGTGGTCGGTCACGCGGGGCCGACCAGGTCGAGCAGTTCGGCGACGAACTCGGCGGGCCGCTCGAGGTGCGGCGAGTGGCCGCAGCCCGCGTAGACGACCTCGCGGTAGCCGCCACCGGCTGCTTCGTAGCGGTCGAACACCGCCCGGGTCTGCCCGACCATCGGCTGCGGCGGGCTCGCCTCCGCACCGGGCCAGCCCGGCACGAAACCCAGCGAGCCGAGGTAGGACAGGTCGAACAGGGAGGTGTCGGAGACGATCGCGTCGCGGTCACCGCGTACCCACGTGATGTGTGGCTTGTTCGGCACGGCGACGAGCGCTTCCGCGATCCGGAAGTGGTTGGGAGCCATGGTGTTGAGCACCCCGCGGTCGCCGGGCCCGACGCCGGGCCAGTTGGCGCTGGCCACCGAAGTGCCCGGGTAGTTGTCGTCGCCGATGACCGTCGACAGCACCGTGTCGAGCAGCAACTCCTCGTCGTCGCCGAGCGACGCCGGATCGGCCACGTAGGCGGTGCGCATCACGGTGCGCGGGCTGGTCGGCTCGTCACCGCCGCGGTCCTTGGCCGCCAGCCGCGCGACGAAGTCCGGGTTGGCGGTGCCCGCGCCGGTGCCGGCGAAGTCGGCGGTTGTCGGGGTGCCGTCGAGGTCGCGAGTGCCACCGAAACCGTAGGGCGACAGCGGCGCCTCGAGCAGCAGCGCGCCGACCCGGTCGGGATGGTCGACGAGCAGTTGCATGGCCACGCCGCAGCCCATCGAGTGTGCGACCACCAGCGGCTTGGCGCCGGCCGGGAACAACTCCGGCGCGTCGAGCAGGGCGGCCACGTCGTCGGCGAAGTCGCGCAGGCCGCGGGTGGCGTCGACGGGCGCCGCGTCGGTCGCGCCGTAGCCGCGCAGGTCGGGCGCGACGATCCGCAGGTTGGGTGGCAGGTGGCCGAGCAGCGGCCGCCAGAAGTCGGCGGACGAGCAGTTGCCGTGGATCATCAGCACCGGCGGCCCGTCGGCCGGGCCGGCGACGAGGACGTTCTGGTCGATTCCGCGGGCCTGCACGCGCACCTGTTCCATGAGACCACATCCTGCCGCCGTGGTCGCCGGCCCGCTGTGTGGGGCGGCCACACAACGAAGCGACGGTCGCTGTGCCTACCCACGAGTAACCCTCACGAGTAGGCTTCGCCGCATGACGGCTACTCGGGCTGCCGGCGTTCCGGTCGTCGAAGACGGCGCGCTGGTCTCCACCAACCCCGCGACCGGCGAAGAGGTGGGCCGGTTCCCGGTCGCCGACGCCGACGACGTGGCGCGCGCCGTGACCCGCGCCCGAGACGCGGCGCAGTGGTGGGTCGCGCTGGGCCACGCCGGCCGCAAGGCCCGGCTGCTGCGCTGGCGGGCGCTGCTCGCCCAGCGGGTCGAAGAGGCCGCCGCCCTGGTCAGCCGCGAGGGCGGCAAGCCCGTCGCCGAGGCCATCGTGGAGACCGCGGCCGCGATCGACCACATCGACTGGGCGGCCCGCAACGCCAAGCGGGTGCTCGGCCCCCGCCGGGTGCGCGGCCGGCTGACGCTCGCCGAGTTCTCGGCACACCTCGAATACCAGCCGATGGGCGTGGTCGGGGTGATCGGGCCGTGGAACTACCCGGTGGTCACCCCGCTCGGCACGGTCGCCTACGCGCTCGCGGCCGGCAACACGGTCGTGTTCAAGCCCAGCGAATACACCCCGGCCGTCGGGCAATGGCTCGCCGACACGTTCGCCGAGATCGTGCCCGAGCAGCCGGTCTTCCAGGTCGTGCAGGGGATGGGCGAGGTCGGCGCCGCGCTCTGCCACGCCGGCGTCGACAAGGTCGCCTTCACCGGCTCGACCGCCACCGGCAAGAAGGTCATGGCCGCCTGCGCCGAGACGCTGACCCCGGTGCTGATCGAGGCCGGTGGCAAGGACGCGCTGATCGTCGACGACGACGCCGACATCGCGGCCGCTGCCGAGGCGTGTGTCTGGGGCGCGCTGACCAACGCCGGGCAGACCTGCCTGGCGATCGAACGCGTCTACGCGGTCGCACCGGTCTACGACCGGTTCGTCGACGAGGTCGTCCGCCGCGCGTCGGCGCTCAAGGTCGGCTACGGCGAGGGCTTCGACATCGGCCCGATCACCATGCCCAAGCAGATCGACGTGATCCGCCGGCACATCGACGACGCGCTCACCCGCGGCGGCCGGGCCGTGCTCGGCGGCCGCGACGCGGTCGAGCCGCCCTATGTCCGGCCCACGATCCTGGTCGACGTGCCGGAAGACTCGGCGGCCGTGCGCGAGGAGACGTTCGGCCCGACGCTGACCATCACCAAGGTCGCCGACCTCGACGAGGCGGTCCGGCTCACCAACGCCACCAGCTACGGGCTCGGTGCCGCGGTCTTCGGCAAGCGCCGCGCGGTGGCCGCGGCCCGGCGGTTGCGCACCGGCATGGCCTCGGTCAACTCGGTGATCACTTTCATCGGGATGTCGTCCTTACCTTTCGGCGGCGTCGGCGACTCCGGCTTCGGCCGCACCCACGGCGACGACGGCCTGCGCGAGTTCTCCCGCGCGAAGGCGATCACCACCCGGCGCGGCCCGTCGGCGCTCAAGTCGATGACCTTCGAGCGCACGCCGGCCCAGGTCGCCCGGATCACCAAGGCGATCAAGATGCTCTACGGCCGGCCCGGCCGCTAGCTAGCGCCGGGCTTCGAGTTCCTTCGCCAGGCGCTCGCGCACGTCGGTGACCTGGGCCGTGTCTTCGATGATGCCGGCCGCGACCGAGACACGCAGGTCTTCGTCGGCGGCCACCAGCATGCCCAGCACCCGGGTCCGCGGCACCGCGGGCAGAACACCGAAACCTTGGGCGTACGCGTCGGCGGCGCGCACGGTCTCGCCCGACGCCAGCAGGTTGAGCCCGATGTCGAACAGCAGCGGCGAGCGCTCGTCGCTGGCCGGCAGCGCCAGTTGGTAGGTCTCGGCCGCCTCGGCGTAGCGGCCGAGCCGGTGCTGGCACCAGCCGACGCCGTGCCGCGACCACGACTGGTCGGCGCCGAACCGCTCGTAGAGGTCGATCGCCTCCTGGTAGGCCGGGGCCGCCTCGGCCCGCTGCCCGATCGACCACAGCACGTCGCCGGCGCCCTGCGGGCCCATCGGGTTGTCGGGCACCCGCTCGCGCATGGTCTGGAACGCCTCGAGGGCCTCCGGTAGCCGGCCGAGGTAGCGCAGCGCCCGCCCGAGACCCCAGTAGGCGTAGGCGTCGACCGGCTCGACGGCCACCGCCTCGACCGCCGCGGCGTGTGCGGCGGGCCAGTCGGCCAGCCCGGCGAAGACGTCACAGCGCAGCCGGAGCAGCACCGAGGTGCGCTCCACGGCCAGGCCCCGGTCGATCGTGCGCAGCGCTTCTCCCACGTCGTCGCCGCGCGCCCGGATGGTGGCCAGGTCGGTGATGGTGGTCGCGTCCGGCCACGCCTCGACCGCCCGCTCCAGCGCCTCCGTCGCTCGGGCCGGGTCACCCAGCGCGAACTGCGCCCAGCCCAGTGAACGCAGCAGGCCGACGTGGTTGGGTTCGGCGGCCAGCGCGCGCTCGATCACCTCGACCGCCTCGGCGTGCCGGCCGGCGTTCTGGAGCACGTCGGCGTACACCTCCTGGACCTTGGCGTTGTCGGGGTGGCGCGCCGCCTGCTCGGCGACCTCGGTGACCACGGCCTCGATGTCGGCCGTGGCGCTCAGCGCCTCACACAGCCACCAGACCGCGAAACCGGGCTCCGCGCCCAGGTCGAGCGAGCGGCGCAGGTCGGCGAGGGCGGCCGGGCTGTCGCCCAGGGCCTGCCGGGTCGCGCCCAGGCTGGCCAGCGACCAGCCGTCGGCGGGGTCGATGGAAGCGGCGCGGCCGAGCTCGACCAGGGCCTCGTCGTTGCGGCCGACCACCCGGTAGGTCTCGCCGAGCGCGCCGTGCGCCTCGCCCAGCTCCGGCAGCGCGCTCACCGCGGCCTCCAGGTCGGGGATGGCGCGTTCGAACTCGCCCGTTGCCCGCAGCGCCTGGCCGCGCAGCAGCCGCACGTTGGGATCGTCGGGCAGCTCCGCGTAGGCCTGCTCGGCGCGCTCCAGCGCCTCCTCGTAGCGGCCGGCGTCGAACAGCACCAGGCCGAAGTCGTAGGAGAGGTTGGGGTCGTCGGGCCGGATCCCGTAGGCCTCGCGGAGCGCGTCTTCGGCCGCCTGCATCGCGCCCGGGTCGGCACCGCGGCGGTGCCAGTGTGCGTAGCCGATGAGCGCCAGCGTGCGGACGTTGGTGGGATCCAGCTCGTGCGCGACGCCGAGGTGGGCCAGCGCCCGCTCGAAATCCTCGTCGCGGGCCCGGACGTAGTAGGCCTCGCCGGCCGAGTAACGGATCCACTCGGCGCCCGGCTGGAGCGCCGACGCCCGTTCCAGGTCGTCGATCGCGTCGTCGTGGCGCTCCGTGGCGAGGCGCACCTGGCCCCGGGTCCCGATGGCGTAGGCGTCGTCGGGGTCGAGCGCCACCGCCCGGTCGAGCGCCTCGATGGCCTGGTCGAACGCGCCGGTCACCCGGTGCAGCTCGCCCAGGACGGCGTGCGCCCGGGCGTGCTCGGGCTGCGCCGCGATGGCGCGGTGCAGCAGGTCGGCCGCGACGTCCTGGTGTGCGCCGGTCAGGAGCTGGCTGCCGAGCACGACCAGCAGCGGCGCCAGCTCGAACCCGGTCGGCGCGAGCTCCTGCGCCCGCGCCACGAGCGCGCGGACCTCGTCGACCTCGTCGAGCGCGGCGCACGCGCCGGCCTTCTGCATCAGCAGGTTGACGTCGTCGGGTGCGAGCTCGACGGCCCGACCGTAGGCGTTGTAGGACACCTCCGCCTGGCCGGCGCTGTCGCACAGCGAGCCGGCCACCGCCCAGGCGTCGGCGCTGGCGCGCGGGTCGGCGGAGGTCAGGAAGACCACCTCGGCGAGCGCGACCGCGATCAGCCAGTCTTGCGGGAACGCGCGCAGTGCGGCGCTCAGCGTGCGGCGGCCGGCGGCGAGGTCGCCCCGCTCGACGAGCACGTTGCCCATGCAGCGCCAGGCGTCAGCGGAGCCGGCCCCGATCGCCAGCGCCCGGCGCAGCAACGGCTCCGCGTCGGCGGGCCGGCCGGCCAGGGCCAGCGCGCAGCCGTATTCGCCGACGTGGTCGCGGTCGATTGCCGGCACCCTGGCGAACCGCTCCGCGGCCGCGATGAACAGGCCTTCACCGGCGCGGTCGGCCCGCGCGGCGCACAGGCCCAGGATGGTCAGCGCGGCCGCCTGGGTCGCGTCGTCGGCGGCCAGGTCGGCGATGGTCTCGGCGCGCTCCCGGGCCCGCGCGAGGTCGCCGCCGTAATAGGCGTCGCGGGCCTCGGTGAGCACCTCGCGTGCGGTGGTCATCGCGATCACCGGCCCTGGAACGGGAGGCCGTAGCCGCCGGCCCGGGTCGTGGTCTGCGGCCCTTGGGTGGGCCGGCCGGTGAGCCGCTCGCGGGGCAGCGGGGCCCGGCGTGGGCCCCACAGCGCCCGGGCGGCGTCGGCGATCTCCTGGGTGACCGCCACGTCGTGCGGGTCGGACAGCGACATCCGCGCCGCCCAGGCCGCGTTGAGCAGGCCACGAACGGTCGCGCCGCGGGCGCTGCCCGACTCGCCGGTCAGGGCCGCGAAGGGCTCCGTCGCCTCCACCTCCCACTGTGCCGAGTCGAAACCGCGGAACGAGGTGATGTTGCGCAGGGTCGCGCACGCCTCCGCGACGAAGGAGTCCAACTCGGCGCGGCGGGCCGGGTCGGCGACGGCGGGCACGCCACGTTCCTCGACCGCGCCGTGCCAGCAGTCGGCGACCAGGTCGACCACGGCCGCCGACATGCCGTCGCCGGTCAGCGCGCGCAGCACGCCGAGGATGACGTAGGCACGCTCCACATCGGACGGCTCGCCGGCGACGCCGGGGCGCATCCGGAGCAACAGCACGGCGCAGGCGTACGCCGGGCCGAGCGCGTAGGCGGCGTAGGCGTCGGCGACCAGCCCGCGCCGGGCCGGGCCGGCCGCCGGCCCGAGCAGGCCGTCGGCCAGCGGCGACGAGCGCAGCCAGGCCAGGCCGGCCTCGTGACCGAAGAGCGGCACGTCCCAGATCGTCCACTCCGGGAACCAGAGCATCACCAGGCTGCCCGCCGAATAATCGGCCGCACCGCCGGCCAGGTCGGCGGGCCGGGCCGGCACCGCGCGCAGCGGCGCGGTCAACTCTTCCAGCAGGCCGTCGGTCAGCTCGCTGACCCGGTCGTCGAGCCCGGTGTCGCGCAGGGTCAGCCCGCCCAGCATGTCGACGTAGTCGACGAAGAGCCGCCGGCAGTCGGTGTCGGTGAGCTGGTCGAGGGCCGACCAGGCGGCCGGCCGATCGAGCGCGCCGGAGCGCAGGTCGGCCTCGACGGTGTCGATCGAGCGGAGGATCTCGTCGCAGCGCCGGCTCACGTCGTCGGTGTTCATCAGCCGGATCATCGAGCCGTCGAGTTGGTCGAGCACGACACCGGCCCGGGCGACCTTGCGCTCGAGGTCGGCCAGCAGCGGTTCGAGGTCGCCGAGGAGCAACTCCAACTCGGGTGCGTCGCCGCCGCGGCGGAAGTCGAAGATCATTTGACGGGCGTCGAGGAGCCCGTCGCGCACCTCTTTGCGCACGCTGCGCAGCCCGTCGAGCCGGCTGTGCCGGCTCTCCGCCAGCTTCGCGACCCGCTTCACCTTGCCGACGTCTTCACGCAGGTCGGCCAGGCGGACGGCGAGGAGGTCAAGCCGCGGCATCGGCAGCGCCTTCCGGGTCGAGGGCACTTAGCGCCGCCGCGCTGACCCGGCCCAGCCGCGCGGGCGGGGCGTCGGGGTTGGCGAGCCGCCAGCGCCAGGCCGCGGCGACCACGGCGACCGGGCCTTCGCGGGCCGGCGGCGAGCCCGCTTCGAGCCCGGCGACCAGGGCGTCGCGGCCGGCCAGCGGGTCGAACCGCAACCGCTGCGGTGCGTTGCGGTCGAGCAGGTCGACGAGGTCGCGGGCCTGGCGCAGGGCCAGCGGAGGCGGCGCGGTGGCGAGACCGTTCATCGTGGACCAGCGCTGCGCCACCTGGTCGGCCGCCCGGCGATGCCCGGCGGCGGTGAGCGGGTCAGGCGCCCGCTCGGCGATCTCGCGCAGGCCCGCCACCATCGTCCACACCCGCCGGTCCCAGGAGGGATGCGTGGGTGTCGCGTCGTCGAACCGGTCTGGCCGGGCCCGCAGCGTCATGACCGCGCAAGGATATGCCGCACCGAGCGCGTAGGTCGCGAACACATCGGCGAACAGCTCACCGAGCAGCCGGTCGTCTTCCCGGTCGAGGTGGATCAGCACCGGCCGGGCGTTGCGGTCGCCCGGCTCCGGCAGCGCGTCGGCGACCAGGTGGCCCAACTCGTGCACCAGGATCGGCAGGCCCCAGACGCCGACGTCGGGGAAGCGCATCCGGACCATGCCCGCCATCCGCTCGAAGCGCTCGCCGTCGGCGACCGAGAGCAGCACGCCCCGGCCGACCCCGCTGGCGTCGACCAGCGCGTCGAGCAGCGCCTCGGCGGCGACGGTGATGCCGCGGTAGAACGGGTGGGCGCGCAGCAGGATGCCCTCGAGCAGGGCCAGCGCGGCGGCCTTCACGGGTGCGATCCGGCGGGTGCGGAGCAGGTCGAGCCCGGCCCAGTCGTCGCCAGCGGTCAGCAGGTCGTGCAGGTCGCGGATGCGGTCGCGGAGCAGCAGAGTGAAGTCGTCGCGGACGGCCGCGGTCGTGGTGCCCAGCCGCTCCTCCTGCCGCAGCGCCTCGTTGACCTGCTCCAGCTCGGTGATCTCCTGCCGGACCTGGGTCGCGAACCACGGGCTGGTCATGCGGTCCGCGCGGCGTCCAGGAGGATCAACCGGGCGCCGCGGACCCGGCCGACGTTGACGGTCGTGTCGATGTAGTCGATCGCCAGCACCACCGCGACCGCGCCGATCAGCAACTCGGCGCCGAGCAGCGCCAGCGGCAGCCAGGGCACGGCCAGGCCCAGGTGCCCCTGCACCACGAAGATCCCGCCGACCGCCGCCTGCGCGATGGCCAGCTTGCTGATCACGCCGTCGAAGCGGTCGGCCAGCGCGCCGAGCGCCTCGGTGCCGCCGTCGAGCCGGCTGAGGTTGAGCCCGTCGGCCGCCAGCAGGCCGTCGGCCTCGACCCGGGCCCGCTCGGAGCCGATCATGCCGCCGAGCAGCGCCGCGCCGGCGCCGGTTTCGCCGGCCCGGTCGGCCAGCGCGACCAGCCGGTCGCGGGCGGTCTCCAGCCAGCTCGCGTCGATCAGCCGGTGCAGCGCGCCGAGGGCGGCGGACAGCGCACGCAGCCCGAGCCGGACCAGGCGGCCGCCGATGTTGTCGAGGAAGAGCTGCTTGCTGACCTTCTCCCAGGCCTCTTTGACCTGCGCCGGTGCCTTGCCGGCCAGGCTCTTCAGCGGGCCGGCGACGACGTCGGCGGTGCCGGTCGCGATCGCGTCGAGGGTGCTGGCCAGCCGGGCCCGCAGGGTGGCGACGGCTTCGGCCAGGTCGTGGGAGACGATCCGGTCGGCCGCGAACGCGCGGGCCTGCTCTGGCTGCTCGAGGGTGAGCGTGGTGCGGCGCAGGTCGGCCAGGGCGGTGTCGAGGACCTCGGCCTGCGCTCCCCCGGCGGCCAGCGCCACCTCGCCGAGCCGGAGCTGGCCGGCGACGACAGCGAGCAGGGTCTCGGGGTCTTCGGGCGCCGCCTCGCGCGCCTCGGCCTCGAAATAACCCGTCTCCGTGCGCCGCAGGTCGGCCAGTCCACTCTCGATCGAACGAGCCAGCCGCTCGGCAGCGTCGTCGTGCCCCTCACCCGCCGCCAGCGCATCTCGAAAATCCCGACCAGCACGGTGTACGGCGGTCGCTGACCGCACGAACCGTCCGATCTCGACGTCGTCCACGCGTACAGCCTGTCATCAGGCGCGGACGGGCGGAAGTCAGAACAATGTCAGCTCGTCGCGCACGATGCCGCGCAGCTTGTCGTAGTCGACGACGACGCACCGGATGCCGCGGTCCTCGGCGAGCACCCGCGCCTGCGGTTTGATCTCCTGCGCGGCGAAGATGCCCGCGACCGGGGCGAGCAGCGGGTCGCGGTTCATCAGTTCGAGGTAGCGGGTGAGCTGCTCGACCCCGTCGATCTCGCCACGCCGCTTCACCTCGACGGCGACACTCCCGCCGGCCGCGTCGCGGCAGAGCAGGTCGACCGGGCCGATCGCGGTCATGTATTCGCGCCGGACCAGCGTGTAGCCCTCGCCGAACGTGGTCGGGTTGGCGGCCAGCAACTCCTGGAGGTGCGCCTCGACACCGTCTTTGACCAGGCCAGGGTCGACACCCAGCTCGTACGACGTGTCCTGGAAGATCTCCTCCAGGGTGATCCGCAGTTCCTCGCCGGCCTTGTTGACCACCCGCCAGACGCCGGGCTCCTCTTTGATCCGGCACGGCGGGCTCATCCAGTTGAGCGGCTTGTAGGCGCGGTCGTCGGCATGCACCGAGACGGACCCGTCGGCCTTGACCATCAGCAGCCGGGTGGCCGGGGGCAGGTGGGCCGAGAGCCGACCGACATAGTCGACGGAGCAGCGAGCGATCACGAGGCGCACCGCACCACCCTATGCGGGTGGCTTGGTGCTGCCATGCTGAGGTCGTGCTGGAAGCCCTCACCGGCGCGGGCCTCGCGACCTCGGCCGGCCTCAACGCCTACATCCCGCTGCTCGCCATCGGGGTGCTGTCCCGCTACACCGACATCGTGGCGCTGCCCGCCGGCTGGGGCTGGCTCGGCAACGGCTGGGTGATCCTGATCCTCGGCGTGCTGCTCGCGATCGAGGTCGTCGCCGACAAGGTGCCCGTCCTCGACTCGGCCAACGACATCGTGCAGACGGTGGTCCGGCCGACCGCGGGCGGTCTCGCGTTCGGCGCCGGCACGTCCTCCTCCACGACCGTGTCCGACCCGGGCAGCTTCTTCGGGTCACACCAGTGGGTGCCGGTCGCCGTCGGGGTGCTGCTGGCACTCGGCGTGCACGGCATCAAGGCGACCGCGCGGCCGGTGATCAACGTCGGCACGGCCGGCTTCGGCGCACCGATCGTGAGCACGCTGGAAGACATCGCGAGCGTGGCGATGTCGCTCGTGGCGCTCGTACTCCCGGTGCTGATCGTGGTGTTCCTGGTCGGGTTGGTCGTGCTTTTCGTCTGGGCGCTGCGGCGGCGGGGCGCCCGCAAACGCCGGCGTGCCATGGCCTGACGGCGCGTCGCGCTCACCTCTCGCATTCCGGCGATAACGTAGCGTTATCGGCCAGTTGAGGGGGAACCGTGGCGAGCGTTGCCGAGGTCAAGGCCGCTATCGACGTCGCGATGGCGCATGTCCAGGAGGGCCAGGAGGCCGTCCGCGCGGCCAACGACAAGCTCGACGCCGCACAGGCCAGCCTCGCGGCGGCGGTCGACGGCAGCGCGCACGAGTCGGTGGCGGCGGCCAGGTCGGCGCTCGCGCAGGCGGCGACCGAACTCGACGACTGCATGACCGCCACGCTGGGCGCGATGGAGCAGGCACAGACCTACGCCGCGGCCCTGTGAGCCTCCTGCACGCGCTGGCGTCCCGGGTGGAGACGGTGCGTTCCGACCTCCCGGTGGCCGAGGTGTCGGTGGCGACCGGGCGGCTGCGCGAGGCGACCGCGCTGCTGGCGGCGACGCTCGAATCGTCGGCGGCCTCCTCGGCAGCGCCGTTGCTGGCCTCGGCGACGTCGCACCTCGACGCGGCGGCCGGCGCTCTGGGTCGGGCCGGCGAGGAACTCGACCGCTACCTCGCGTCGGTCGGCGTGTTCGCCTCGGCGGCGTCGGTGGTCGTCTCGGGCTCCTGCCCGTGGGCAGACCGGGTCGACGTGTTGACCGGGCAGGTCGGCGCCGCGCGACCGGCCGTCGAAGATCTTTCGGTCGATCTTGTGCTGGCGGCTTCGGTGCGGGCGGCCCTGGCCGGGTCCGCTGCCGGGCTGCGCCAGGTTCTCGTCGCAGCGCCGCCGTCGGTGGGCTGGGCGCTGGGAGCGCGGGCGGCGGGGTTGCTAGGTGTCGCCGAGCCCGCGCTGGTCCGTCGGGGCGCGGCCGACCGGTTGCCAGCGCTGCTGCCCGGGCTGTCGGCGTCGGCCGGGTCGGCGCTGGTGTCGCGGGCGTTGCGGTTGCCCGCTCCCTCGGTCTCGGCCCATGCCGCCGACGTCGCGGCGGTCGGGGTGGTGCTGGTCTCGGTGGTATTCGGGCTGACGGGGCGGTCCTGAGATGGCCGGCGCGCGTTCCCGGCTGGTGGCCGAGGTACGCGAGTCGCTGGCGGCGGCCCGCGGCCAGGCCCGGGCGGCGTCGGCTCTTGCGGAGTCCCGGCGGTCCGCGGCACACGCGGTGCTGCGGGCGGTGCGCGACGCGCATCTGGCCTGTGTCAACCGGTTGGGCGCCCAGCGCGAACGGGCCCGGCGGTCGATCGAGGCCGACTTCGTCGCGTCGGCGCGCCGGCTGGCCGGGTCGCTCTCGTCGTTGGCGCCCGACCACACGCTGATCCGGCTGGGCACGGTGACCGCGCCCGGCTGCGACGTGGTGCTGCCCGCGCTGGTGCCGCTGCTCGACCGCGGCCACCTGTGGTTCACCGGCCCACCGTCCCGCGTGGACGACCTCGTGCGGTTGGTGCTGCTGCGGGTGCTGTCGGCGGCGGCGCCGGGTTCGGTGCGGTTGACCGTCTACGACCCCGAGCGGCTCGGCGGCACGCTGTCGGGCTTCGCGCCGCTGGGCGCCGCGTCGCTGGTGCGGTTCGTCGGGCCGGGCGAGTTCGGGTCCATGATGGACGAGTTGGTCGCGGAGATCCAGCGGCTCAACGCGCTCGTACTGGCGGGCGGGCACACGTCGGTCGCGTCCCTCTCGCCACGGCCGGCGCCATGGCAGGTGGTGGTCCTGCTCGGCGACGCGGCGACGGCGGCGGAACTGACCCCGGCGGTGCGGGCCCAGCTCGACCGGGTGCTGCGGCTGGGCCCGTCGTGCGGGATCCATGTCGTCGGCCGCGGCCTGCCTGTTGATTCCTCCGTCACCCGGGTCGAGGTCGCCGACGGGGTAGCCCGGTGCGCGGCGGTCGCCGACCTGCCGATCACGCTCGACGCGGCGCCGCCGGTCTCGGCGATCGCCGCGTGCTGCCGTGACGTGGCCACCGCGGCTGCCTCGGGTCCACCGGCGGCGTCGTTCGCCGACCTGTTGCCGGCCTCCCGCTGGACCTCTTTGGCGACGTTCGGGGTGTCAGCGCCGGTGGGCACGCTGCTCGGGTCGTCGACGCCGGTGTCGCTCTCGCTCGGTGACGACCCGCCGCACGCGCTGATCGGCGGCCCGTCCGGGTCGGGCAAAACCAACCTCATCTACGCCTGGCTGGGCGCGTTGTGCGCCCGCTACTCCCCCGACGAACTCGCGCTCTACCTGCTGGATTTCAAGGAGGGCGTGTCGTTCGCGCGGTTCGCGCCGAGCCAGCGCGACCCGAGTTGGCTGCCGCACGTACGCCTGGTTGGGGTCAATATCAACAATGACCGCGAGTTCGGCCTGGCGCTGCTCCGGCACCTGGCCGCGGAACTGCGTCGCCGGGCCGCCGCCGCGAAGAGCTTCGACGCGACGAAGCTGTCGGAGTTGCGCGCCGAGGACCCGACCTCGCCGTGGCCCCGGATCGTCGCCGTGATCGACGAGTTCCAGGTCTTGCTGACCGGCCGCGACGCGGTGACGACGGAGTCGGTGGCCCTGCTCGAAGACCTGGCCCGCCGCGGCCGTTCCCAAGGTATCCACCTGGTGCTGGCGTCACAGGACGTATCCGGCATCGAGGCGCTGTGGGGCCGCGCGGGCCTGGTCGCGCAGTTCACCCTGCGGGTGGCCCTGCCCAAGGCCCGCCGCATCCTGGCCGAGACCAACCTGGCGGCGGAGACGATCCCGCGCTGCACGGCGGTGGTCAACGCCGACTCCGGCGTCACCCCCGCCAACCGGGTGGTCCGCGTTCCCGATGCGAGCGACCGCGCGCTATGGCGCACGTTGCAGCAGTCGCTGTGGGAGCAACGCCGCCCCGACGCCCCTTCTCCACGCCTGTTCGACGGCGACGCGGTGCCGCTGCTGCCGCGGTCCTTCGGCGTTGAGCCGGTGGCGTTCCTGGGCGAGACCATCGACGTCGACGCCCGCCCGGCGGTGTTCCCCTTGACCCGTGTGCCGGGCCGCAACCTGTCCGTGTTGGGCACCCGCACCGGCGACGCCTGCGCCATCCTGACGGCGGCGGCGTTGTCCCTTAGCACCACTGCCCGGTTCAGCGTGGTGTGCCTCGACGACAGCGCGTTGGCCTCGGCTACGGCGTTGGCGTTGGCGTTGCCGGGCGCGGACTTCTTCGACCGGTCCACGGTGGGCTCTCTCGTCGCGTCGCTCGAGGTGTTTTCGCCTGCTGGCGGGCCGCACGTGGTGGTCGGGTTCGCCTGGGACGCCCGCCCGCCGGGCGTCGACCTCAAGGCCGTGCTGAGCCGCGGCCCGGAGAACGGCATCCACATGCTCGGCTGGTGGCGCACGGTAGCCCGGCTCCGCGACGACCTCGGCGGCCCCGGCGCCCGGACAGACGCGATCGGCGGCTGGGTGGCGCTCGACGTGCACGGGCCGGACCTGTCGTCGCTGGCACCGCAACCGGGCGGCCCAACCTGGTACCCCCGCGACCGCCGCGCCCTCTTCTTCGACCGCAGCACCGACCGGTCCCCACAGGTGATCGTCCCCTACGAAATCCCCGCGGACCGTTTGACCGCCCGCCCAACCGCGCTGCCAGCCCAAAGCCGCGGCGCCCAACCGCCCGACGACGACGCACCTCTCCCAGCCGGACAGCAGAGCAACGGCGACGCCCGAGCCCCAGGCGGCGAACCGGCAAACGGCCACGCCCGACTCCCGGGCTACCAACCGATCGACGACGACGCCCGACTCCCAAGCGGCCAGCCACCCAACGGCGACACCCGACTCGCAGGCGGCCAACCGACCAACGACGACGCCCGACTCCCAAGCGGCCCGCCAACCGACGATGGCCGACGCTCAGGCGGCCAACCGACCACCAGTCACACCCGACTCCCAGGCGGCCAACCGACCAACAGCGACACCCGACTCCCGGCACTCCAGTCGAGCGACGACGACGCCCGAATCCCCGGCGGCCCGCCAACCGACGATGACCGACGCTTGGTCGGCCAGCCGAGCGACGACGACGCCCAAGTCCCGGGTGGTCCGCGGTGACCGACTACCGCAGCCTGATGTCGGAGTTGGCCAGCACGTCCACCCGGCGGGCGACCGCGCTCGCGGCCGCCGAGCGGGCCTACCACGACGGGATGGCCGCCGCGGCGGCCGAACTCCGCCGCGCCGAGGCCGAGGCTGACGAGTGCGACCGGCGCGCGGCCGCCGCCGCGTCCGCGGTCGTCGAGGTCGACCGCGAAGCGGAACGCCTCTGGTCGGACCTGCAACGCACCCGGGCCTGGCCCGGCCAACGCCCCGGCAGCGCCCCCGAGCCAGCACCGGCGACGGCCCAACCCCCGCTGGATTTCGACGACGACGCGAGCGCCGCCCTGCTGACCCGGGTAGCCCACCAGATCCACGGCGGCCCACCCCGCATCGGCATCGGCCTGAGCGGCAAGTTGCCCGTCCTGGTCCCCGCGCTGCTCCCCATGCTCGGCGCGGCCACCACCGCCGTCGTGGCGCTGCTGGCAAGCGCCCTGCTGGCGCTCGCGAACCTCGACCCGCCCGGCGCGGGCATCGTGCGGCTGGCCGGGGGTATGGCCTACTTCGCGTCCCCGTTCGCCGGGATCCCGGTCGCCTCGCGCTGGGCCCGCCACCGCTGGTCCGCCCGCCTGGACACGGGCGCAGTCGCCATGATCGTTCTCGGCGGCCTGTGCGCCTTGTGCGCGGTCATCATCACGCTGGCCTAAGCCCGCGACGCCCGGCGCGGCAGCCCACGATGTGCCCCGACCTGGCCGCCCACGCGCCGCGCGCTGGCCGCCGGCGTCAGGGCAACGCGTTCGCCGCTCGGATGACGTCCACCAGGTCGTCGACGATCTGGGTCAAGGCGAAGTCCTTCGGCGTGAAGACCCGGGCGACGCCGGCCGCCCGCAGCTTCTCGGCATCAACAGGCGGGATGATCCCGCCAACAACGACCGGCAGGTCGTCCCGACCGGCAGCGCGCAGACCGTCGAGCACCGCCGGCACCGCGGCCAGGTGCGAGCCCGACAGCACGCTCAGCCCGACCAGGTCAACGTCTTCATCGATGGCCGCGGCCACGATCTCCTCGGGCGTCAGCCGGATGCCCTGGTAGATCACTTCAAAGCCGGCATCCCGCGCGCGTACGGCGATCTGCTCCGCACCGTTGGAGTGCCCGTCGAGGCCGGGCTTCCCGACCAACAACCGCAACCGCCCGCCGCCCAGGTCTGAAGCGGTCTGTAACACCCGCTCACGCACCCCAACCAGCGACTCGTCCGCACCCGCACCACTGCTCGCCGACAGGCCGGTCGGTGCCCGGTATTCGCCGAACACCTCGCGCAGCGCACCCGCCCACTCGCCGGTGGTGACTCCGGCCCGGGCGCACGCGATCGTGGCCGCCATCAGGTTGGTGCTGCCCGCCGCGTCGGTCCGGAGCCGGTCGAGGGCGGCCGAGACCGCCGCATCGTCGCGGGCGGCCCGCCATGCGCGCAGCGCAAAGGTCGCCTCCGCCTCGACGCCCGGGTCGACCTGCTCGACGTGGTCGGCACCCATCGTGGTGAGCGGCGAGGGCTCCGTGTCGGCGTAACGGTTGACCCCGACCACCACCTCCTCGCCCGCCTCGATCCGCCGGCGACGTTCGGCCAGCGACGCGACCAGCGCGGTCTTGAGGTAGCCCGAGTCGACGGCGGCCACCACCCCGCCCAACTCGAGGATCTGGTCGAGTTCGGCCCGGGCGCCGTCTGCGATCGAGCCCACCAGCGCGGCGACGACGGGCGAGCCGTCGAAAATGTCCGGATAGTCGAGCAGGTCCGACTCTAAAGCCAGCACCTGCTGCATGCGCAGCGACCACTGCTGGTCCCACGGCCGGGGCAGGCCCAGTGCCTCGTTCCAGGCCGGGAGTTGCACCGCCCGAGCGCGGGCGGAGCGCGACAGCGTCACCCCGAGCATCTCCAGCACGATGCGCTGCACGTTGTTCTCCGGCTGGGCCTCCGTCAGGCCTAAGGAGTTGACCTGCACCCCGTACCGCAGGCGTCGCTGCTTTGGATCTTCGATCTGGTATCTGCTTGCGGTGATCTCATCCCAGAGCTGCGCGAACGCCCGCATCTTCGCCATCTCCTCGACGAACCGCACGCCGGAGTTGACGAAGAACGACATCCGGCCGACGACGTCGCCCATCCGGTCGGGCGGCACCTGGCCCGAGTCGCGGACCGCGTCGAGCACCGCCACCGCCGTCGCCAGGGCGAAACCGACCTCCTGCACCGGCGTGGCGCCGGCCTCCTGGAGGTGGTAGGAGCAGACGTTGATCGGGTTCCACCGGGGCGCGTTGGCGACCGTCCACGCGATCATGTCGGTGGTCAGCCGCAGCGACGGGCCCGGCGGGAAGATGTGCGTGCCGCGCGACAGGTATTCCTTGACGATGTCGTTCTGGGTGGTGCCGGCCAGGTCCCGGCCGGGCGCGCCCTGCTCCTCGGCCACGACGACGTAGAGCGCGAGCAGCCACATCGCGGTCGCGTTGATGGTCATCGAGGTGTTGGCGGCGGCGAGCGGGATGCCGTCGAAGAGTGCCCGCAGGTCGCCGACGTGCGAGACCGGCACGCCGACCCGGCCGACCTCGCCGGCCGCGAGCGGGTGGTCGGGGTCATAGCCGGTCTGCGTCGGGAGGTCGAACGCCACCGACAGGCCGGTCTGCCCCTTTTCGAGGTTGCGGCGGAACAGCGCGTTGGTCGCGGTCGCCGACGAGTGGCCCGCGTAGGTCCGCATCACCCAGGGGCGGTCGGGTTCCGGCAGGCGGCCCTCCATGGCCGCAGTCTAGGTGCCGCTATCACCGGATTTAGGCCAATTCACAAGCGCAGGGACCCGACAGAGCCTTTCGCGTACGCGAAGGGCATCATCTCTGTCATGACGCAGGACGAGCCCGCGATCGCGGTCAGTGGTTTACGCAAGGCCTACGGTGAGAACGTCGCCGTGGCCGGTGTCGACCTCGAGGTGCGCCGCGGCGAGGTGTTCGCCCTGCTCGGCCCCAACGGCGCCGGCAAGACGACCACGGTCGAGATCCTCGAGGGCTACCGGCACCGCGACGGCGGCACGGTCAGCGTGCTCGGCGTCGACCCGCAGCACGGCGACCGCAGTTGGCGGGCCCGGGTCGGCATCGTCCTCCAAGGCACCGGTGAGTTCGACGAGTTGACCGTTGGCGAGGTGGTCAGCCACTTCGCGGGCTTCTATCCCAACCCCGACGACCCGGCCTCGGTGATCGGGCGGGTCGGCCTGTCCGACAAGGCGCGGGCCCGCACCCACACGCTCTCCGGCGGGCAGAAGCGCCGGCTCGACGTGGCGCTCGGCATCATCGGCCGGCCGGAGTTGCTGTTCCTCGACGAGCCGACGACCGGCTTCGACCCGGAGGCGCGGCGCGAGTTCTGGGAGCTCATCCGCGACCTGTCCGCAGCCGGCACGACGATCGTGCTGACCACCCACTACCTCGAAGAGGCCGAGGCGCTCGCCGACCGGCTGGCCGTGATCGCCGGCGGGTCGCTGATCGCCGTCTCCACGCCGCAGGCGCTGGGCGACCGGCAGAACGCGCCGGCGACCGTGTCGTGGCGTACGCCCGACGGCACCATCGAGCGCAAGGAGACCAGCACGCCGACGGCGGTGATCACCGAGATCGCCACTGGCTACGGCGGGGAGATCCCGGGCCTGACCGTGAGTCGGCCGACCCTCGAAGACGTCTACCTGACGATGATCGGACACCGATGACCGCCGTTACGCAGGCGCCGCCCGCGCCGGGTCCGCTGAAGCTCGGCCTCCGGCAGGGTGGCCTCGAAGTCAGGCAGTTCAGCCGCAGCCGCGAGGCCGTGGTCTTCACGATGGCCTTCCCGGTCATCATGATCGTGATCTTCGCTTCGATCTTCGGTGGCGAGATCGGCGGCGGGGTCAAGTTCACCCAATACTTCATCACCGGCATGATCGCGACCGGCCTGCTGTCGGTCGGTTTCCAGAGCCTGGCGATCCAGATCCCGGCCGAGCGCGACCGCGGCGTCCTCAAGCGCCTGCGCGGCACGCCGATGCCGGGCTGGGTCTACTTCGCCGGCAAGGTGATCATGGTCCTGATCGTCGGCATCGCCGAGACGGCGATCCTGCTCGCGGTCTCGACGCTCTTCTTCGACCTGGACCTGCCCGCTACGGGCGCCCGCTGGCTGACCTTCCTGTGGGTTTCGCTGCTCGGCATCTCCGCCTGCACGCTGTGCGGCATCGCCTTCTCGTCGGTGGCCCGCACCGCCCGCAGCGCGCCGGCGGTGGTCACCCCGGTGGCGCTGATCCTCCAGTTCATCTCGGGCGTCTTCTTCGTCTTCACCGACCTGCCGACCCCGATGCAGCAGATCGCCGCGATCTTCCCGCTCAAGTGGATGTGCCAGGGGCTGCGCTCGGTCTTCCTCCCCGACTCCTTCGCCGTCACCGAGGCGGCCCACTCCTGGGAACTCGGCAAGGTCGCCCTCGTGCTCGGCGCCTGGTGCGTCATCGGCCTCGTCCTGTGCATCACGACGTTCAAATGGACGACCAAGCGCGACGGCTGACCCGCCATTGTTACCCTCGCTTGTGCCCGCCCCCAGGAACCCACAGCACATCGCCGTCGGGATTGGCCGTTCTTGACAGGATGAACAGCAAGTCCGAGAGCCGGTTGAGATACTTTGCCGGGAGCGTGTTGGTTCGGTCGGGATCCTCCGCGATCAGCGACCAGGCAGCGCGTTCCGCGCGGCGGGCGACCGTGCGCGCTACGTGCAGCAGCGCGGCTCCCGCGGTGCCGCCCGGGAGGACGAAGGAGTCGAGCTTGGACTGCCGCTCAATGAACTCGTCACACCAGCCCTCCAACCGCTCCACGTACTCCTCGGTCACCCGCAGTGGCGGGTATGCCGGCTCTGGTTCCACCGGGTTGCCCAGGTCTGCTCCGACGTCGAACAGGTCGTTCTGGATCTGGGCCAGCACCTCGCGCACCTCGGCGTCGAGGTTGCCGAGCGCGAGCGCCACACCGAGTGCCGCATTGCATTCGTCGACATCGGCGTACGCGGTGATGCGCGGATGGGTCTTGGGTACCTCTTCGTTGTTGACCAGTCGGGTCGAGCCGGTGTCGCCGGCCTTCGTGTAGATGCGGGTGAGGTGGACGGCCATGACAAACAGCCTACGGACGCCCCCACGGAACGACCTCGAGGCCGGTGCACCGGCGGTCACTCCTACCATTGCCGACGTGGATCTGATCCGGGTCGAAGGCGGCGCGCGACTGGCCGGCGAGGTCGCCGTAGTCGGCGCCAAGAACTCCGCGCTCAAGCTGATGGCCGCGGCGCTACTCGCGCCGGGGCGAAGTGAGATCACCAACGTGCCGCGGATCACCGACATCGCGATCATGGCGGAGGTGCTCCGCCGGCTCGGCTGCCAGGTGGAGATCACCCCCGACGCGGTGCCCGAGGGACGCGAGGGGCCGCCACCGTCGGTCGTGGTGACCATCGACGTGCCCGACGAACCGGGCACCGAGGCCGACTACGACCTGGTCCGCCGGCTGCGCGCCTCGATCGCGGTGCTCGGACCGCTGCTGGCCCGCCGCGGCTACGTGCGGGTCGCCCACCCCGGCGGCGACGCGATCGGCTCCCGCGGGCTCGACATGCACGTTGCCGGCCTGGCCCGGATGGGCGCCGAGATATCCGGCGAGCACGGCTTCGTGATCGCCTCGGCGCCACAGGGCCTCCAGGGCGCCACGATCTGGCTCGACTTCCCCAGCGTCGGCGCGACCGAGAACCTGGTCATGGCCGCCGTCCTGGCCAAGGGCAGCACCGAGATCGACAACGCCGCGCGCGAACCGGAGATCGTCGACATCTGCGAGATGCTGATCGCGATGGGCGCCCGAATCGACGGCGTCGGCACCTCGACCCTGCGGATCGAGGGCGTCGAGTCGCTCTCCCCGGTGCGGCACGCCACCGTCGGCGACCGCATCGTGGCCGGCACGTGGGCGTTCGGCGCCGCGATGACCCGCGGCGACGTGCTGGTCAGCGGCGTCAACCCGGCATTCCTGGAGATCGCGCTCGACAAGCTGAGCACCGCCGGCGGCGTGGTCGAGACCCACGACACAGCATTCCGGGTACGCATGGACGACCGCCCCAGGGCCGTCGACATCGTCACCCTGCCGTTCCCGGGCTTCGCGACGGACCTGCTCCCGATGGCGATCGGCCTGGCCGCGGTCAGCGACGGCGCCTCGCTCGTCACGGAGAACATCTTCGACGGGCGCTTCATGTTCATCAACGAGATGGCCCGCTTGGGCGCGGACATCAAAACCGATGGACACCACGCCGTCGTACGCGGCCGCGAGCGCCTGTCCAGCGCCCCCGTCCGGGCCACCGACATCCGCGCCGGGGCAGGCCTGGTGATCGCGGCGCTGTGCTCCGACGGCGTCACCGAGATCTCCCACGTGCACCACATCGACCGCGGCTACCCAGACTTCGTCGGCGACCTGGCCGCCCTGGGCGTCGTAGTCAAGCGGGTAGCGGCCCCAGAAGACCCACAGTTCTCCTTCTAACCGCCAGGGGGCGGCAGATCTGTTGAGCTGATCGCCGCCCCGACAGATTTAGCGCCCCGGATCGGCAGGGCCGACCTGCGACCTGCTCGGACGGGCGTGTGGCATCGTCAACGCCGCCCAGGCGGCGGTGATCTTGGCCGGGCGCTGCTCGCCGACCTGACCCGGCTCGGGCCGAGCAGGGATTGTTCGACCTACGTCTGGTCCGCTGGTGATCATCGACAAGGA
Source organism: Asanoa ferruginea (assembly GCF_003387075.1). Classification (NCBI taxonomy): domain Bacteria; kingdom Bacillati; phylum Actinomycetota; class Actinomycetes; order Micromonosporales; family Micromonosporaceae; genus Asanoa; species Asanoa ferruginea. The sequence continues at coordinate 3,767,384 of NZ_QUMQ01000001.1, read as the reverse complement.
CGACATGGATGTGGGCGTGACTGCCTGGAGGCCGTCCTCAAGCAACTCGCAACGGTCCGGCCCGGGCCCTTGCCGCGAGCATTTGCTCTGCACCCCCACAGGCAACACCTAACGGTTAGAGGCGCTGCCTGTGGGGGTGCAGAGCAAGGGCATCAGGCGCCGGCGCGGCGGTGGGTCGCGTTTGTGCGGGTTCGGGCGGCCGGGGTCAAGTCAGTCGGCGCTGGCGTCCAACGCGCCGCCGCCGGCCAGGCGGCGGGCGTGTGCGGCGTTTTCGCGGAAGACCAGGATGCGGGTGCGGCCGTCCGGGCACGGTGCCACGGTCGAGCGGATGCCGTTGGCGGCCAGGCGCTTGCGGATCTCGCCCGCGTCGCCGGTGGCGCCCACCAAGGCCACCGTGACCAGCAGCCCGAAGTCGGGACCGTCGTTCCTAGGCTTCCCACCCATCGCCGGCCCCCCGCCGCTCAGCTCACCGACCGGCGCGGCCCAGGCGCCAACTGGCATGGGCACAGTCTGTCAGCCCACACCCCTGCGTGACGGGGAGTCGGTGACACAGCGGTGGGCTGACCGATCGTTAACCGCGCCCGCTATGTTGCTTGGCAAGCGAACCAACAGTAGGGAGCGTGCGGGATGGCGGGTCGGCTAGCGGTCATCGGGGCCGGACTGATGGGGTCGGGCATCGCCCAGGTGGCGGCGCAGGCCGGGTGGGAGGTGACGCTGCGCGACCTCGACGACGCGTCGGTCGGGCGTGGGGTGGCCGGCATCCGCAAGTCGCTGGAGCGGTTCGCGGCCAAGGGCACGATCGGGGCCGGCGATGTGGAGGCCGCCCTCGGGCGGATCAGCACCACCACCGACCTCGGCGCGGCCGCTGACGCCGACATCGTCGTGGAGGCCGTGTTCGAGCGGCTCGAGGTGAAGCAGGACGTGTTCCGCGAGCTCGACAAGATCTGCAAGGCCGACGCCGTGCTGGCGACGAACACCTCGGCCATTCCGGTGACCCAGATCGCCGCGGCCACGCAGCGGCCGGAGCAGGTGGTGGGCACGCACTTCTTCTCGCCCGTACCCATGATGAAGCTCTGTGAACTGGTTCGTGGGTTCAAGACCTCCGACGCCGCCCTCGACGCGGCCAAGGTGTTCGCGGAGGAGATCGGCAAGACCGTCGTGGTGGTCAACCGCGACGTGGCCGGGTTCGTCACCACCCGGCTGATCGCCGCGCTGGCGTTGGAGGCGATCAAGCTGGTCGAGTCTGGGGTGGTTTCCGCCGAAGACCTCGACACCGCGTGCCGGCTCGGGTTCGGGCACGCCATGGGTCCGCTGGCCACCGTCGACCTGACCGGCGTCGACGTGATGCTGCACGCGGCCCGCAACATCTACACCGACACGGCCGACCAGAAGTTCTTCCCGCCGGAGTTGCTCCAGCGCATGGTGATCGCCGGCGATCTGGGCCGGAAGACCGGCAAGGGGTTCTACGACTACGAGAGCTAGGCCGCGGGCCAGTCGGGAACCGAGAGGCGGGGGCTCTGATAGTCGGGAGGCCCCGCCTCGATCCACGAGGAGAAGCCGGTCACCGTGGACAGGGCCATCGCGATCTCGACCGGGGCCTGGTGGCCCATGCAGCGCAGGATGATCCAGTCGGTGGGCATCGTGAGGCGTTCCTGGCCCTCGGGCAGGCGACGGCTCTGCACGGTCAGGCCACGGCGGGAGAGCACGCGCTTGGGGCGGATCGCGAAGCTGAAGAGGCGGTACCAGCGCATCTCGTCGTCGACGAACCGGGCGAAACCGGGTGACCAGCCACGGCCGTCGAGCAGCGTCGTGACGCGCAGGTCACAGCGGATCGTGCCGCCCGCGCGGGCGTAGTAGGCCCGGCGGGCGAACAGCAGGACGATCGTGGCCAGGAGCAGCAGGAGGCCGATAGCGATCCATTCGATGATCAGCATCGGCCCGGCTCCGTCAGCGGGTCGCGGACTCGGCTGGCGTGGCGCTCTCGGCGAGGACCGTTACGCCGGTCTCGGTGACGGAGAGGAAGCCACCCGCGACGTCATAGGCGAGTTGCTCGCCGCCGTCGAGCTTGATCCGGATCTGGCTCGGCTCGGCCAGCTGGCCCAGGAGCGGGGCATGGCCCGGCAGCACACCAAGCTCGCCCTCGGTGGTGCGGGCCACGAGCATCTCTGCCTCGCCGGTCCACACCTTCTCTTCGACGGATACGAGCTCGACATGGAGCTGATTTGCCACTATGGCTCCTCTTCGACGCCGGACCGGGGCGAGGGGATCGTCGCCCGGTGTCGCGGTGGAATTGAAACCGAGTCTAGTCGGCACACCGGCCCGGATAAGACCAGGGGTGCCTCCTGTGTCAGGAGGCACCCCCGGTGGGACGGATCACTTATCTCGGTTGATCATCTCTGGGTGCGCGGCGATGAACGCGTCGGCCTTGTCGGTGCGGATCGCGGTGAAGAGATCCTGGGCATCGGGTTGCTTCAACGCCTCGCCCGCGTATTTGCCCGCGGAGTTGTTGACCCCGCCGCCGGCCAGTTTGATCATGGTGATCGAGTCTTGCCGCATGCCCTTGAGGGCGAAGCCGAACTCGGCGACGCTGTGGCCGCGGCCGTTGAAGACCAGCGCCTCGCCGGCCGCCCGGATCACCTTGTCGAGCTTGGGCAGGTCGGTCATCACGTTCTTGCTCAGCACCTGCGAGACCATCGCCTTGACGAACTGCTGCTGGTGCCGCTGGCGCCCGTAGTCGCCGCCGTCGACCGTGTAGCGCTGCCGCACGTAGTCGAGCGCCTGCCAGCCCTTGAACTCGTGCGTGCCCTTGGTGTAGCGGGCCTGCGGCCCGATGTAGGGGTGGGCACCGCACTCGCAGGCCTTCATCGGCCGTGCCTTGCCGTTGGGCTGGAGGTGCTCGGAGAGCACCTCGTCCTCGTCGACATACATGGTCACGCCGCCCATGGCGTCGACGATCTTCTTGAAGCCGGCGAAGTTGACGATCGCGCCCGCGTCGAAGCGCTGGATGCCGGTGTAGTTGCTGACCGTCTTCGACAGCAACTCGAAGCCCTTGGCCCGGTCGGGCAGGCCGCCGCCCTGCACCCGCGCACCGTGTGACATCGCGGCGTTGAGCTTCTCGCGGCCGCCGGGGTAGCCGGCCTTGGGGAACGCCGGGATGTCGACCAGGAGGTCGCGGGGCAGGGAGAACAGGTAGCCGCGGTCGAGGCCGGCCGGGATGTGCATGATCATGATGGAGTCGGCCAGCGGCAACGTGGTCGCGTTGCGGGGGTCGATGCCGACCAGCAGGATGTTGAGCGGGCCCTTGATGTCGCTCTTCGCCTCGACGGCGGTGCCGTCGCCGAACAGGTCTTCGGTGGTGACCGCGCCTTCGTAGCGGGCCAGCAGCGCCTCGGAGGTGACCAGCAGGCCGCCGCTCGCGACCATCAGGATCGCGCCGAGGATCGTGCACCAGCGGGCCCAACGGGGAATGCCCGAGCGCTTGCGCCCCTTCTTCGTGGCGCCGGTGGGCGCTCCGAACTCCGGTGGTGTGGCGCCGGTGGCCCTGCCGGTCGCACCGCGCCCGGTCGAGCGGCCCGATGAACCGCTGCCCGACCTCTTCGCCATCAGAACTCCTTGTCGTCGACGCCCGTGTGCCGGCGTTCCGTTATGGAGACGTCTGCAGGAGGGCCCGCCGTTGCGCCCGGAAGCCTATATCTCATGTTTGGATCAGGCCGCCCTGGGCCACCGTCATGCAAAATCCTGGTAAAAACCAACGATCCAGGCACCCACCGTGGGTGCCTGGATCGCGGACGGTAACCGGAACTAGTCCTTCATCAGCTCCGCGGCCTTGCGCTCGAGGTCTTCGAGCCCACCGCACATGAAGAAGGCCTGCTCGGGGAAGTGGTCGTATTCGCCCTCGGAGATCTTCTTGAATGCCTCGATGGTCTCCTTGATCGGCACCGTCGAGCCGGGCACGCCGGTGAACTGCTCCGCGGCGTAGGTGTTCTGCGACAGGAACCGCTCGATCCGGCGGGCCCGCTGCACGGTCACCTTGTCGTCTTCGGAGAGTTCTTCCATGCCCAGGATGGCGATGATGTCCTGGAGGTCCTTGTAGCGCTGGAGGATCCGCTTGACCTCGGACGCGACGTTGTAGTGCTCCTGGCCGACGAACTGCGGCGCGAGCAGCGTCGACGACGAGGCCAGCGGGTCGACCGCCGGGTAGATGCCCTTGTCGGAGATCGACCGCTCCAGGTTGGTGGTCGCGTCGAGGTGGGCGAACGTGGTGGCCGGCGCCGGGTCGGTGTAGTCGTCGGCGGGCACGTAGATCGCCTGCATCGAGGTGATCGCCTGACCCCGGACCGAGGTGATCCGCTCCTGCAACTGGCCCATCTCGTCGGCCAGGGTGGGCTGGTAGCCCACGGCCGACGGCATGCGGCCGAGCAGGGTGGAGACCTCGGAACCGGCCTGGGTGAAGCGGAAGATGTTGTCGATGAAGAGCAGCACCTCCTGCTTCTGCACGTCGCGGAAGTATTCGGCCATCGTCAGCGCCGACAGGGCGACCCGAAGCCGGGTGCCCGGCGGCTCGTCCATCTGGCCGAACACCAGCGCCGTCTGCGGCAGCACGCCGGACTCGGTCATTTCAGTGATGAGGTCGTTGCCCTCACGGGTGCGCTCGCCGACGCCGGCGAACACCGAGGTGCCACCGAAGTTGCGGGCCACGCGGGTGATCATCTCCTGGATGAGCACCGTCTTGCCCACGCCCGCACCGCCGAACAGGCCGATCTTGCCGCCCTTGACGTAGGGGGTCAGCAGGTCGATGACCTTGATGCCGGTCTCCAGCATCTCGGTCTTCGGCTCGAGGTCGGCGAAGGCCGGGGGCTTGCGGTGGATCGGCCACCGCTCGGTCACCTCGAACTTCTCGCCCTCTTTGAGGTTGAGCACCTCGCCGATGGTGTTGAAGACGTGGCCCTTGGTGATGTCACCGACCGGCACCGAGATGCCCGCGCCGGTGTCTTCCACCTCGGTGCCCCGGACCAGACCGTCGGTCGGCTGCATCGAGATCGCCCGCACCATGTTGTCGCCGAGGTGCTGTGCGACCTCGAGCGTCAACGTCTTCACGCCCTCGGCCAACTCGACCTTCACGTGCAGCGCGTTGTAGATCTCGGGCATCGCGTCGCGCGGGAACTCCGCGTCGACGACCGGGCCGATGACCCGGACGACACGGCCGTTAGCCGTGGTGGTCTCAGTTTCAACAGTCGCAGTCATCAGGCTTCACTTCCCGCCGCGGCCAGCGCGTTCGCGCCGCCGACAATTTCACTGATCTCCTGGGTGATGCCGGCCTGGCGTGCCGAGTTCATCTGGCGCGTGTAGGTCCGGATCATGTCTTCCGCGTTGTCGGTGGCGCTCTTCATCGCCCGCCGCCGCGCCGCCGACTCGCTCGCCGCCGAGTCGAGCAGGGCGGCGTAGATGCGGGTGTTGACGTAGCGCGGCAGCAGCGCGTCGAGCAGCGCCTCCGCCTCCGGCTCGAACTCGTAGGCCGGGAGCAGCCCTTCGGACTTGGGCCGTTCCTCGACCTGCATCGGACCGATGATGCGGGTCACCGGCGCCTGCGTCAGCAGCGACTTGAACTGCGTGTAGACGATGTGCAGTTCGTCGACGCCGGTGACCGCGTCAGGACCCGGGCCTTCGTCGGTGTCGTCGGCACCGCGGGTGAACGCCTCGATCAGCGTGTTTCCCACCTCGCGGGCGTCGTCGAACGTCGGCTGCTCCGAGAAACCGGTCCAGCTCGCCTCGATCGGCCGCTGCCGGAACCGGTAGTAACCGACTCCCTTGCGCCCGATGACGTAGACCACCGGCTCCTTGCCGTCTTCGCGCAACCGCGCGATGAGCGACTCGGCGGTGCGGATCGCGTTGGTGCTGTAACCGCCGGCCAGGCCCCGGTCGCTGGTGATGAGCAGCACCCCGGCCCGCCGCACCTGCTGGCGCGGAGTGAGCAGCGGGTGGTCGATGCTGGCGTTGGACGCCAGCGCCGTCAGCACACCGGTGATCGCCTGGGCGTAGGGCAGCGACGACGCGACCCGTGCCTGCGCCTTGGCGATGCGGCTCGTCGCGACGAGCTCCATCGCCTTGGTGATCTTCTTCATGCCCTTCGCCGAGCGAATTCGCTGGCGAAGGACGCGTACCTGGGCCGCCATGCGGTGCCTACGCCTTCTCTGCCGGCTGATCGGTGTAGCGGGTCACCGACTCGCTCTCGAGCTCACCCTCGGTCGGCTCGGCGGGCGCGTCGTGGACCGGCTTGTCGGTGTCGCGGGCGAGGAAGTTCTGCTTGAAATCCTTCAGCGACTTGTCGAGCGCGGCGACGACGTCGTCGTCCCACTTGCCGTCGTCGATCGCCTGGAGCGTCGCCTTGTCGTGCCGCCGCACGTGGTCGAGGAAATCGCCCTCGAACCGGCGCACGTCGCCGACCGGGATGTCGTCGAGCTTGCCCTCGACACCCGCCCAGATCACGACCGCCTCTTCGGCGACCGGGACCGGCGAGTAGTTGGGCTGCTTGAGCAGCTCGACCAGCCGGGAACCGCGATCGAGCTGGGCGCGGGACGCCCGGTCGAGGTCCGACGCGAACGCGGCGAACGCCTCGAGCTCGCGGAACTGCGCGAGGTTGAGCCGCAGCGAACCGGCGACCTTACGCATCGGCTTGACCTGTGCGGCGCCGCCGACCCGGGACACCGAGGTGCCGACGTTGATCGCCGGGCGGACGCCCTGGTTGAACAGGTCGGCCTCCAGGAAGATCTGGCCGTCGGTGATCGAGATGACGTTGGTCGGGATGAACGCCGAGATGTCGTTGGCCTTCGTCTCGACGATCGGCAGACCGGTCATCGAGCCCGCGCCCAGCTCGTCGGAGAGCTTCGCGCAGCGCTCCAGCAGCCGGGAGTGCAGGTAGAAGACGTCACCGGGGTAGGCCTCGCGGCCCGGCGGGCGGCGCAGCAGCAGCGACACGGCGCGGTAGGCCTCGGCCTGCTTGCTCAGGTCGTCGAAGACGATGAGCACGTGCTTGCCGGCGTACATCCAGTGCTGGCCGATCGACGACCCGGTGTAGGGCGCGATGTATTTGAAGCCGGCCGGGTCGGACGCGGGCGCCGCGACGATGGTGGTGTATTCCATCGCGCCGGCCGCGTCGAGGATGCCCTTGATCGACGCCACGGTCGAGGCCTTCTGGCCGATCGCGACGTAGATGCAGCGAACCTGCTTCTTCGGGTCGCCGGACTCCCAGTTGGCCTTCTGGTTGAGGATCGTGTCGATCGCGATCGTCGTCTTGCCGGTCTTGCGGTCGCCGATGATCAGCTGCCGCTGGCCGCGACCGATCGGCGTCATCGCGTCGATCGCCTTGATGCCGGTCTGCATCGGCTCGTTGACCGACTGGCGGGAGACCACGTTGGGCGCCTGGAGCTCGAGCTCGCGGAACCCTTCGTTTTCGATCTCGCCGAGGGCGTCGATCGGGTTGCCGAGCGCGTCGACCACGCGGCCGAGGAACTTGTCCCCGACCGGCACGGACAGAACGCGGCCCGTGCGCTTGACGCGCTGGCCCTCGTCGATGCCGGAGAAGTCACCCAGAACCACGACGCCGATCTCGCGGGCGTCGAGGTTGAGCGCCACGCCGAGCGTGCCGTCTTCGAATTCGAGCAGTTCGTTGGCCATCGTCGAGGGCAGGCCCTCGACGTGGGCGATGCCGTCACCGGCGTCGGCGACGGAGCCGACTTCCTCACGGGAAATGTCGGGCGTGTAGGAGGAGACGTAGCGCTCCAGGGCGCCGCGGATTTCCTCCGACGAGATGGTCAGCTCGGCCATCCTCTGCTTCCTCTATTCAGGCCCGGGTGTTACCGGTGCGGTGTCAGGGTCTAAGCGGGGGTGCTTAGCGCTGTGAGAGCGCCTTGCGGGTGTCGTTGAGGCGGCGGAGCACCGTGCCGTCGTAGAGGTCGGAGCCGACAAGCACGCTCATGCCGCCCAGCACCTGCGGATCGACCGTCTGCTTGACAGTGACGTCTCGACCGTACAGTTGCGACAGCTTGGTGCCCAGCCGGCGCTCCTCGTCATCGGACAGGGGCGCTGCGACGGTGACAAAAGCGACCTGGCGATCGCGGCGTTCTGCGGACATTTCCACCATGCGGGTCAGACCGGTCTGGAACGACCGGCCACCGAACCCGCCGAGCGCCACCTCGACCAGCTTCAGCGTCGCCGGCTTGGCCTTGCCCTCCAGCAGCGTCTTGACCAGCTCGGCCCGCTGCGCGGGTGGTGCGACCACGTCGGAGAGCGCACCGGACAGTGCCGGTGAGCCGTCGACGACCTGCCCGAAACGGAACAGCTCGTCTTCGACCTCCGCCAGGTCACCGGCGCGGTCGGCGCTGGCGAGCAGCGCCTCGACGCCCATCCGCTCGGCCGCGTCGAGCAACTCGGACGCGGCCGACCAGCGGCCGCCGGCCAGGATCGCGGCCAGTTCGAGCGTCTCGTCGCTGACCTTGCCGGTCAGCAGCGAGCGGAACAGCTCGGCCCGATCGTCGCCCGCCCGGCCCGGGTCCGACAGCGCCCGGCGCAGCCGCGGCTGCCCGCGGAGCACGTCGGCCACCATCAGCAGCTCGTCACCGGTCTTCGCGACATCGGCGGCGGGCGCCGAGGCCGCGAAGGAGTCCAGCCGCTCGGCGGCCGTGCGGTAGGACTCCCGGCTGACGCCCTGCATCAACGACTCCCGGTCGACTCGAGCTCGGAGAGGAACCGGTCCACGGTCCCCCGCCGGCGCGCCTCGTCGGTGAGCGACTCGCCGACGATCCGGCCGGCCAGGTCAACGGCCAGCGTGCCGACCTCGGCCCGCAGCTCGCGAACGATCTGCTGGCGCTCGGCGTTGAGCTGCTCGCGACCCGCCGCGATGATCCGGTCGGACTCTTCGCGAGCCCGCACCTGGATCTCCTGGCGGATCTGCTCACCGTCGGCCCGCGCGTCGTCGCGAATCTTCGCGGCGTCGGTGCGCGCCTCGGCGAGCTGGGTCTTGTATTGCTCGAGCAGCTTGTTGGCCTCGGCCTGCGCCTCTTCGGCCCGCTTGAGGCCGCCCTCGATGGCGTCGACGCGAGCCTTGAAGGTCTCCTCCATGCGCGGGAAGACGAACTTCATCAGCACGAAGCAGAGCACCGCGAAAGCGACGCCACCGACCAGGATCTCCTGCCAGAGCGGCAGGATCGGGCTGTGCTCGACCGCCTCGGAGAGCAACATGGGGAAACCTCCCGTTCGAAGGTGGTGATTAAGAACCGGTGGCCCAGATGAAGCCGAACGCGATGCCGAACAGCGCGAGCGCCTCGACCACGGCGAAACCGATCCAGACGAACGGCAGGGTCATGCGCGACGACTCGGGCTGGCGAGCGGTCGACTGGATGTAGGACGCGAAGATCAGCCCGACGCCGATGCCCGGGCCGATCGCGGCGAGGCCATAACCGATAGCGGCGAGGCTGCCACTAACTCCTGCGGCGATGTCCATTGCTGAGGTTCCTCCTGGTTATCACGCGTGACGTTCACGCGGGACGGACAACTGTTGGTGCGGGGGGTGGACCACTTATCCCGGCAACACCGGGGATCAGTGCTCCTCCGAGACCGCGCCTTGGATGTAGCTCGCGGTAAGCACGGTGAAGACGTAGGCCTGCAGGAAGATCACCAGCAGCTCGAGCAGCGTCAGCGCGATGGTCATCAACCAGGACAGCACCGAGAACGCGGCAAGTTTGGCATTCGCCTGCAGAATGGCGAACCCGCCGAGGGTGAAAACGAGCAGCAGCATGTGCCCGGCGAACATGTTCGCGAACAACCGGACGGCCAGCGAGAACGGCCGCACGAGGAAGGTCGAGAAGAACTCGATCGGGATCAGGATCGGGAGCACGAACCACGGCGCCGGCGGGATGAGCGAGTTGCGCATGTATTTGCGGAACCCGAACTTCTTGATGCCGACGTAGTTGAACAGCACGTAGCTGATCAGCGCCAGGAACGCCGGGAACGCGATGTGCGAGTTCGGCGAGATCTGGGCGATCGGGATGATGCTCCACAGGTTGTTGAAGACGATGAACAGCAGCAGCGACGCCAGGTAGGGGGCGAACCGCAGGCCGCGCTCGGTGCCGAGCATCTCGATGGAGATGTTGTTGCGCACGAAGCCGTATGCCGACTCGGCCATCCATTGCGCCTTGCCCGGAACCATCTTCGGCTTCCGGTAGGCGGTCAGGAAGAAGATGATGAGGATCGCCGTGCTGACCCAGACCAACGCCGTGATCTTGGTGAACCACAGCGAGTTGAGCCCGTCCCACGGCACGATGGAGGGCAGGTAGAAGTCGCCCACCTCTGGTGGAAACGGAACGTCGCTCTGGAGAGCGACCGCCTGTCCGATCACCGCGTCCCTTCCCTCATGAACTGCCGGACCCCGGTGGTGGGGCCCCGATCCGCTTGATGACCAGATAGATGCCGCCAGCGCAACCGATCACCACACCGATGCCGGTGATGATGCCGCCGCTGTGCACCCAACGGTCAACCAGCCAGCCGATGAACCCCCACACCGCCATCCCACCGATGAGGTAGGACAGTGCGGTCCACCCGAGGTCGGCCCCCGTCGGCGTGGCGTCGGGGGTCTCATCGGGGTGCTGCGAGGGTGGGTCACCGGCCATGACGCGGGAACCGTATCAGCCGGTAGAGGGAGGCGAAGACTCGACCCCCGCACGCTCATGCTGTGCGGGGGCAATGGGATGATGGATCTGCCTCTGCGCTCACGCTACTCCTCCGGCCCCCGATGTGGGGTCACCCAAGGGTCGCGTTAACGACGAAATCTCGGCGCGTGCACGGTCACGATCCACCAGATCTGGGTCGCTGTCCACGCCAACACGCCGGCGACAATCCCTACGGAGAGTGGCTTAAGCCCAGCCCATCCGGTCGAGGCGACAACCAGCATCAGCCCGCCGAGCACGCTCAACTTGGCCACGTAGACGCCCATGCCGAATGGCATGACCAGCTTCGGGTCGAGTTTGTCGGCCCAGGCAATGGCCAATGTGGATGCCAGGTAACTCGCCGTAGCGATGATTACACCGAGTGCTGCCGCGAGCGCACCGACGCCGCCCGCGAACACGCCGCCCAGGACCGCCGCGCCGGCGGTCATCACGCCGGCGGCGATGAGGATGGGCGGCAGGTGCCGCAGCCGCCAGTTACGGTCCGCGTCGGCTGGCGTGGTCGTGGGTACAGAGGTCGTCGACATCGCGTCGCAGTCTACGTTGACCGGCAAACCTGCCCGGAACGCGGCTTTCATTCGCATAGACTCGGACAAAACCGGCGCGTCCGGAAAACTTGGGGCGAACTCTAGATGACCATCACGAGGTGCTTAGTCACCGGCGCCACCGGCTACATCGGCGGCCGGCTGGTTCCCCGCCTCCTCGACGCGGGTTACCAGGTCCGCTGCCTGAGCCGGTCGCCCGAGAAACTCCGCGACGTGCCCTGGGCCGACCGGGTCGAGGTGGCCAAGGGCGACCTCGGCGATCCGGCCTCGCTGCCCGCGGCCTTCGCCGGGGTCGACGTCGCCTACTTCCTCGTCCACTCGCTCGGCCGCCCCGACTTCGAGGCCCTCGACCGGGCCAACGCCGAGGCCTTCGCCGCCGCGGCCCGGGAGGCCGGCGTCCGGCGGATCGTCTACCTCGGCGGCCCGGAACCCCCGCCCGGCGGCACGAGCTCGGCGCACCTGCGCTCGCGTGCCGAGGTGGCCCGGATCCTGTTGGACAGCGGCACCCCGACCGCCGTCCTGCGGGCCCCGGTGATCCTCGGTTCGGGTTCGGCGTCGTTCGAGATGCTGCGCTACCTCACCGAGCGGCTCCCGGCGATGGTCACCCCGCGCTGGGTGCGCAACCGGATCCAGCCGATCGCGGTCCGCGACGTGCTGCGCTACCTGGTCGGGACGGCCACCCTGCCGGCCGACGTCAACCGCGGCTTCGACATCGGCGGCCCCGACGTGCTGACCTTCGCCGAGATGATGCAGCGGTACGCCGCCGTGGCCGGGCTACCTCGCCGGCTCATCGTCCCGGTCCGGCCGCTGACCCCGGGGCTCTCCTCCCACTGGGTCGGCCTCGTCACCCCCGTGCCCAACTCGATCGCCCGGCCACTGGTGGAGAGCCTGATCCACGAGGCGGTGGCGCACGAACACGACATCGCGGAGTACGTACCCGATCCGCCCGACGGTCTGCTCGGTTTTGACCGTGCGGTCGAGTTGGCGCTCAACAAGGTGCGCGACTTCAACGTGGAGACCCGCTGGTCCGGCGCCGGATCGCCGGCCGACCCGCTGCCCACCGACCCGGGTTGGGCCGGTGGCAGCGTCTACACCGACGTGCGCGAGCGGGCCGTCGCGGCCGACGCGTCGATGCTGTGGCGGGTGATCGAGGGGGTCGGCGGCGAGAACGGCTGGTATTCGTTCCCGCTGGCCTGGGAGGTGCGCGGCTGGATGGACCGGCTGGTCGGCGGCGTCGGCCTGCGGCGCGGCCGGCGCGACCCGAACCGGCTCTACGTCGGCGACGCGCTCGACTTCTGGCGGGTCGAGGAGGTCGTGCCGGGCGAGTTGCTCCGGCTGCGGGCCGAGATGAAGCTGCCCGGCCGGGCCTGGCTGGAACTACGCGCCGAACCCGACGGCGCCGGTGCGTCCCGCTACTGGCAGCGAGCGGTGTTCCTGCCGCGCGGGCTGGCCGGGCACGCCTACTGGGCGGCGGTCTCGCCGTTCCACGCGGTGATCTTCGGTGGGATGGCCCGCAACATCGCGCGCGGCGCCGAGCACCCTACTGAGCCAGGGTCGCCCGCACCTGCGCCGCCGAGACCGGGCCTTCACGGAGCACCCGCGGACCATCCGGACCGGTGAGCGAAACCAGCGTCGAGGCCAGCGTGTGCCGGATCGAGGCGTGGTCGACCACCACCGGCACGGCTTCGTCTTCGTCCCACTCGAGCTCGGCGAGCACGTCGGCGTCGACCGGGCGCGACTCCGCGCCGGACGGGTTGAGGCTGGTCGCGGTCACCGGCACGCCGGCCGCCGCGATCACCTGAAGCGTCGCCGGGTGGTCGGGAACCCGGATCCCGACCGTGCCCTCGTGGGTCACCAGCCGGCGGGGCAGCTCGCTGGTGTGCTCGACGACGACGGTCAGCGGGCCGGGCGTGAACGCGCCGATCACCCGGCGGGCATCGGGGGTCAGCACCCCGTAGTGCGCGGCCATCTCCAGCGACGCGCAGGCGATGTGCATCGGGTGGGCGAGGTCGCGGCGCTTGGCCCGGAACACCCGCTCGACCGACGCCTCGATGGTCGCGGCGGCGGCGAGCATGTAGCCGGTCTCGGTGGGCAGCACGGCGAGCCCGCCATCCGCGAGCACGCCCGCGACCAGCTCCGCGTCGGCGAGCCTGAGCAGGCCGGACGGCGATCCCGGCGCGAGCCAGCGAGCGTTGACCATGTCTTTCCCTTCAACCGAAGACCTGAGGCCACAGGCCTCATACCGCGATGAGCAGGCGGGCGAGCGGCACGACGGTCTCTTCGATCTCGTCGGCCACCCGGCTGAACGTCTGGTCGCCGCGCCCCCACGGGTCGTCGAGGTCGTCGGCGGCCAGTGGTGCGGCGCCCCGGCGGGCCGTGTCGACGGCGGCGACCAGCGCGACGCCCCGGGCGTACACCGCGTCGGGGGTGTTTCCGCCGTCGGGCAGCGTGGCCGGGTCGACCATCGGCAGCAGGCGGCCGAATTCGCCGAGGACGAACGTGCGCTGTTCGGCGTCGCCGCGCAGGGCGACCACGTAGTCCTGCTGGTCGGCGGTCGCGGTGAGCACCAGGTCGGCCGCGTCGATGTGCTCCGAGAGCAGCTTGCGGGCGGCGAAACCGGCCGGGTCGCCACCGCGGGCGCGCACCTGCCGGGCCGCCGGTGGGTTCATCTCCTCGCCGTCGTGCCAGCCGCCGGTGCCGGCGCTGTGGCTGAGCACCAGCGCTCCCGGGTCGGCGACGTCCGCCGCCGCGCGCGACAACCGCTGCTGGACCGCGAGCGCGAGCAGCCGCTCGGCCATCGGCGACCGGCAGATGTTGCCCATGCACACGTGCAGGACGGTGAACGGCGGCACGGTCACCGCTCCGGGCCGACCAGGCCGGGGACGACGTCGCGCAGCTTCTCGATCGGGATGCCGCCCTCGCGGAGCAGGCGGGGCACGTCACCGGTCACGTCGACCATCGCGCTGGGCACCGGGTCGGCGCTCGGGCCGGCCTCCAGGTAGACCCGGACGGCGTAGTCGAGTTGCTCGCGGGCCTCTTCGGCGGTCGTCGGCGCGGGCCGGCCGGCCTTGTTGGCGGCGAGCACCGCCATCGGGCCGGTCTCGCGCAGCACCTCGAGGGCCACCGGGTGCAGCGGCATGCGCACGGCGATCTGGCCGCCGGTCTCGCCCAGGTCCCACTGGAGCGTCGGCGAGTGCTCGATGATGATCGTCAGCGGGCCCGGCCAGAACGCCTCGACCAGGTCGCGGGCGGCCTGCGGCAGCGAGAAGACCAGGCCGTCGAGGGTGTGCCGGGAGCCGACCATCACCGGCGGCGCGGCGGCGCGGTCGCGCCCCTTGGTGGTCTGCAACTGCGACACCGCGTGCGGCGTGAACGCGTCGGCGCCCAGCCCGTAGACCGTGTCGGTGGGCAGCACCACCAGCTCACCGGATTTGACCGCCTCGATCGCCGCGGCGATTCCCCGGTCGCGGTCGGCGATCGACCGGCAGTCATAGAGCATCACGATGAGCCAGTCTGCCACGGCGCGGTGTCCGTGCTGCGCCGGGCAGTGGTGAATCGAGGACGGCCGGTGAGATCCACGTGCCGTTCAATCCGGTCAAACCGGCCGTCGGCGCGCAGCAGTTCCGGTAGCGCCGTCGCGTGCTCCTCATCGTGCTCGATGGCCAGCCCGCCACCGGGACGCAGCAACTCGGCGGCGCGCGCGATCACCGGCCGCACGACGGTGAGCCCGTCCGGCCCACCGAACACCGCGGTCGCCGGGTCGAACCGGGCCACCTCCGGCGGGACGGGTGTGCCCTCCGGAACGTAGGGCGGGTTGCTGAGCAGCACGTCGACCACGCCGCGCAGGTCGCGCAGCAGCGCCGGATCGGTCACGTCGCCGGCCACCACGTGGGTGCGCGGTGCCAGTTCCGCGGCGTTGCGGCGCAGCCAGGACAGGGCGGCCGGCGACTTCTCCACGGCGTACACCGTCGCGGTCGGCACCTCGTGCGCGACCGACAGCGCGATCGGGCCGGGGCCGGCGCAGAGGTCGACCACTACCGGCTCGGTCAGCTCGCGGGCCAGGTCGACGCCCCAGCCGGCGAGGAGCTCGGTCTCCGGCCGGGGCACGAAGGCGCCCGGGCCGACCGCGACATCCAGGTAGCGGAAGGCCGCCGTACCCATGACGTATTGCAATGGTTCGCGGTCGCGGCGCCGGGCCACCAGGCGCACGAAGGCGTCGCGCTGCTCGGCAGTGGCCCGGTCGATCAGCGCCAGGCGGCCGCGGGACACGCCAAGAACGAAGGCGGCGAGCAGCTCCGCGTCGTTTCGCGCCGATTCGACCCCCGCGGATTCCAACGTTGCGGTGGCATCGGCGATCATTGGTGCGATGCGGATCGTCGTACCTTCGGTCGGCTGTTGTCGGCGGCCCGTCACGCGATAATCATTGACGCTCAAGCAGGCGACGGTTGCAGAAGGGGGTCACCTGGTGGCTTGGCTCGACCGGGTCCCCGACCAGGTTGACGCGCTGCGGGAGGCACGCGCGCTGATGATGCAGAGCCGCTCGGCCGATGCCTGCGTGGTGCTCGACCGGGTTCTCGACGCCAGCACCGAGCCGCACACCCGCGCCGACGCGCTGATCCAGCGCCTGTCCGCCGTGCTCAACCTGGGCCGCACCGCCGAATACGCCAACGCGGTCGACCGGGCCCTCGAAGCCGCCCGCGAGGCCGGCGACCCCTATGTGCTGGGTCACGCGCACGCCCTCGCCGCGCTCGCCGCCCACCACCAGGGCGCGCTCGACCGCTGCGTCACCCACTTCGTGCAGAGCGCCAGCTATCTGGCCCGGGTGCAGGATCCCGACGGCGACACCGCCTGGGGCTGGCACGACCTGGCGATGGCATATTCATATTTGAGCTTCCATGGGTACGCGCTGGGCGCGATCGAGCGGGCCCGGCAGATCGGCACCGCCGCCGGGCTGCGCGAGGAACTGTTCGCCGCGCCCGGCATCCGGCTGCGCAACGCCGTCGCGCTCGACCACTCCGGCGACTCCGACGGCTGCCTGCGGGTGCTCCGCGACATCGGCGCCGACCTCCACCGGTTCCTCAACGCCGACGGCGGTGTCCGGTTGCGACCGTCCACGGTGACCGCCTACGGCTACGCCGCCGCCCGCCGCGCCGCGCTCGGCGAAACCGTCGACTCCGGCGTCGACGTGCACGCCCTGCTGGCCGCCGGCGGCGACGGCGCCCGTGCCCGCGACCTGCGCCAACTCGGCGACGTCTGCGTGGCCATCGCGTCCGGCCGGCCGATCGAGGCGCTGGCCCGGCTCGGCACGGTCACCGTCTCACCGCAGACGCTGGGCGCGGCCGAGCCGGAACGGTTGCGCAGCCTGACCTTCGCCCGGGCCGGCGACCACGCCGCCGCGCAGCGGGCCGACCGGCACGCGTTCCGGCTCGCCGCCCAGCGCAGCGACCGGCTCCAGACGGTCTACGTCGACGGCATCGCGGCCCAGATCGAGCGCGAGGAACTGCGCCGCACGGCCGCGCAATACGCCGGCGAGGCGCTCACCGACCCGCTGACCGGGCTGCCCAACCGGCGCCAACTCGAGCGCTACGTGGCCGCGATGGTCGCGCGCGGCGAGCGGGCCGTGATCGGCGTCTGCGACCTCGACGGCTTCAAGGCGGTCAACACCGAGCACGGCCACCACTCGGGCGATCTGGTGCTCCAGCGCATCGCCGGGGTGATCCACCGGGTGATGCGGCGCGGCGACTTCGTGGCCCGCTACGGCGGCGACGAGTTCGTGGTGGTGCTGCCGGGCGCCGGGATGGCCGAGGCCGCCGACGTGGCCCGCCGGATCGCGATCGCGGTGGCCGCCGAAGACTGGCACGCCCTGGTCCCCGGCACGCCGGTCGGTGTCAGTGTCGGCTTCGCCGAGGTCAACGGCTCCGGTCCGGCGCTGCGTGACGCCCTGGGCCAGGCGTTCGAGATCGCTGACCGGGAGATGCTGCGCTCCAAGCGCCGCCCGAAGGCCGCGTCCTGACCGGCTGCGGCCCCGGCTGCGGCTCACGCCGCAACAGCAACAACACCACGCCGCCCGCGAACAGCAGGCCGCCGACGATCGTCGCCTCCACCATGGAGAGCCGGATCTGGGTGTACGGCAGGGGAAAGCCAGCCCGGAACTGCACCGCCGGTGCGGGCGGGTCACCGCCGGCCGTCAGCACCGTCTCGACCGTGTTGCCGGCGAGGTCCGGGTCGCGCGGGGTGCCCTCGATCGTCGCGCGGCTCGGTATCGACCCGGTCGCCGCGACCCGGGCCAGCAGCGTCAGCGTTTGCTCGGTGCCGGCCGCCAGATCGCCGATCACCCACCGGCCGCTCTCCTCGTCATAACCTCCGGCCGCGTAGCGCGCCGACTCGAAGACCAGCCCCCGGCCGAGCGGGTCGGCGACGGTCACCTGGCGGGCCAGGTCGGGCCCGGCGTTGGCGGCGGTGAGCGTGACCTCGACCTCCCCGCCGAGCGTCGGGGTCAGGTTGCTGACGTCGCGGGTGAGGGTGAGGTTGGCGGCGGCCACCGCCGGTGCGATGCGCGCGACGTTGTCGGCCGGCACCGGGTCGGCCGCGCTGCTCTGGCTGACCAGCAGGCCCGGGTTGCCCCGCCACGCCACGGTGGCGGGCGCCCGGACCGTCCAGGTCGCACTCGCACCGGCGGCCAGGGTGCCGACCCGCCAGCGGGCCGCGGTCGCGACCGGCCCGCCCGCCGGGGCCGCCCCGGTCACCGTGCCGACCGACGCCGCCGAGGTCAGCACGCTCCCGGTCAGCACCGGGTCGGCCACCTCCACGCCGGCCGCCGGGTCGGGGCCCTTGTTGGTGATCGTGACCGCGTAGGTCACCGGGTCGCCCACCTCGGCCTTGCCCGGCTCGACCCGCGCCGCGAGGGCCAGGTCGGCCCGCCCCTTCGTGCCGTCGACCTTCAGCGCGGCGGTGGCCAGGTCGTCGCGGTCGTCGCCGTCGGCCGGTGTCGAGGCGACAAGCGCGGCCGCGACCGTGGCGGTCGCCGGCTCGGCGCCCCGGACCAGCAGCGTCAGCGTCGCGGTGGCGCCCACCGGCAGCGCGCCGACGGTCCACACCAGACCGTCGAAGGCGCCGCGGCCGGCGGTCGCCCGGGTCACGGCCAGCCGGGCCGGCAGGGGCACCGCGACGCGTACCCCGTCCGCTGGTAGAAAGCCCGCGTTGCGGGCGGTGACGGTGAGCGTGGCGTCCTGGCCGGGCCGCACCACCGCCGGCGTCACCTTGTCCGTCACCGCGATGTTGGCGGTGGTCGGCAGCGGCGCCGCCAGCGCCAGCCCGGGCAGCACGAGCAGCAGCCCCACCGGCAGGGAAGCGGCGGCGATCCGAAACCACTTCACACCAGTCACATTAACCGCATAACTGGACAATGGTGGCGACTTTCAGCGTCAACCCAGGCTTGACGAATGGCGATCGTCAACCCATGATTGACGTATGGCACCCTTCAACCTCAGCGTCGACGACCTGATCAGAGCGTTGGAACAGGACCTACCCGACGCCGACCCGGTGGACCGCGTGGGCGAGGCCCGCGCGCGGGCCCGGGCACTCGGCGACCTCGGCGACCAACTCATCGACCACTTCATCCGGGCGGCCCGGGAAAACGGCGCCTCGTGGAGCCAGATCGGCGACGCCATGGGCGTCTCCAAACAGGCCGCGCAGCAGCGGGGCACGGGCCGGTTCGCGCGCTTCACCGCCCGCGCGGCGGGGGTGGTCACGGCCGCGCAGGCCCTGGCCCGCGAACGACGCAACCCGTCCGTCGAACCCGAGCACGTGCTGGTGGCGCTGCTCGACGCGCGGGAGGCGCTGGCCGCCAAGCTGATCGGCGTGCTCGGCGACCCTGCCGCCCTGACCGAGACGGCCACCGCCCGGCTGCCCGGGCCGGTCGACAGCGTGCCCGAGCACGTGCCGTTCTCCGGCGGCGCGAAGCAACTGCTCGAGGAGACCTCGCAGAGCGCCCTCGACCTGGGCCACAACTACGTCGGCACCGAGCACCTGCTGCTCGGCCTGCTGCGGATGCCCGACAGCGTGGCCGGCCGGGTGCTCACCGACGCCGGGCTCAACTACGAAGACACGAAGAAGACCACGCAGGCCGCGCTGGCCGGTCTCCAGCACCGCGTCAAGGGGTGACCGCCCGCTACGGCGCGGTCGACGTGCACTATCCCGACGAGGGCGGCGCGCGGGCCGCTCTCGTCGTCGCCGCCGACCCGCGCTTAGCCACGGTCGTCGAGGAGCGGGTGGCCGTCGTCGACGCGGTGCCGGCCTACCGCCCGGGCTTCTTCTTCGAACGCGAACTGCCGGCGATCCGGGCCGTCCTGGCGCCCGTCGACCTGCTCGTGGTCGACGGCTACGTCGACCTGGACCCGTCGGGCCGGCCCGGGCTCGGTGCGCACGTGCACGACGAGATCGGCAAGCCGGTGATCGGGGTGGCCAAGACCGCGTTCCGGTCGGCGACACACGCCGCGCCGGTCATCCGCGGCACGGGTGCGCGGCCGCTCTACGTGACGGCGGCCGGCATCCCGGTCGAAGACGCGGCGGCGTTGGTCAGTGCGATGGCCGGGGCGCACCGGATCCCCGACGCGCTGCGCCGGGTCGACCGGTTGGCCCGGTCAGTGCCGGGATAGCTCGGTCTCCCCCGCCAGCCGCGCGGCCCGGTCGGCCTCGCTGAGCGCGTCGAGCACGCCGTCGAGGTCGCCGGCCAGGGCCAGGTCGAGGTTGTAGGCGGTGTAGCCGATCCGGTGGTCGCTGATCCGGTTCTGCGGGAAGTTGTAGGTGCGGATCCGCTCGGACCGGTCGACGGTGCGCACCTGCGCCTTGCGTGCGTCGGACGCGGCCGCGTCGGCCTGTTCCTGCGCCGCGGCCAGCAGCCGGGCACGCAGGATCCGCATGGCCTGCTCCCGGTTCTGGAGCTGGCTCTTCTCGTTCTGGCAGCTCACCACGATGCCGGTGGACAGGTGCGTGATGCGGACAGCCGAGTCGGTGGTGTTGACCGACTGACCGCCGGGGCCCGACGACCGGAACACGTCGACCCGGATGTCGCCCGGGTCGATGCTCACGTCGACGTCTTCGGCCTCGGGAAGCACCAGCACGCCCGCCGCCGAGGTGTGGATCCGGCCCTGCGACTCGGTGACCGGGACGCGCTGCACCCGGTGCACGCCGCCCTCCCACTTGAGCCGCGACCAGACGCCGTTGCCGCCCTCGGGAACGCCGCGGGTCTTGATGGCCAGCGACACGTCTTTCACCCCGCCCAGGTCGGAGTCCTGCGCGTCGATCACTTCGGTGACCCAGCCGTGCCGCTCGGCGTAACGGCTGTACATGCGCAGCAGGTCGCCGGCGAACAGCGCCGACTCCTCGCCGCCCTCGCCGGCCTTGATCTCGAGGATCACGTCCTTGGCGTCGTGCGGGTCGCGCGGCGCGAGCAGCTCGGCGAGCCGCTCCTCGAGCGCCGGGATGGTGGCCGCCAGGGCGTCGACCTCACCGGCGAACGACGGGTCCTCGGCGGCCAGTTCGCGCGCGGCGATCAGGTCGGCGCGGGCCTGCTCGAGCTCGTCGTTGGCCTTGCGGATCGGGGTCAGCTCGGCGAACCGGCGACCGACCCGCCGGGCCGTGTTCTGGTCAGCGTGGATCGCCGGGTCGGCGAGCCGCTTCTCCAGCTCGCCGTACTCGTCAAGCAGCCCCGCGAGTCGGTCCACGCTCATTTCAACCTGTCCTTCGGTCGATCCGGCCCTGAACAGACGACGGCGCCCGCCCCCGCATGTCGCGAGGGGGGCGCCGTCAGCGCAGCTACTTCTTCTTGGCCTGGGCCTGAACCTTGGCGTACTTCTGCTGGAACTTCGCCACCCGGCCGGCGGTGTCGAGAACGCGCTGCTTGCCCGTGTAGAACGGGTGGCACGCGCTGCAGGTCTCGACGTGGATCTGACCACTCTTGGCCGTGCTGCGGGTGGTGAAAGTGTTGCCGCAGGAACAGGTGACCTCAGTAGTCACGTACTGCGGGTGGATGTCGGGCTTCATGCCGCCTCGGTCCTTTCGTCGATGGTCGCCGGGTCGCCCCATCAGGACGTGAACCGGAACCTTGGCCGATTGACCAGTCTGCCATGCACTGGTCCGACGGGTGTAACGCGACCCCCCAGGTCCGCATTCCCGTGGGCCATGATTGGAGCCATGCCGTCCCGCGCCCCCCGGTTGATCATCACCCGCGGCCTACCCGCCTCCGGGAAGACGACCTTCGCGAGGGGACTACAGCCCTGGGTGGTCCGGGTCAACCGCGACGAACTACGCCGGATGCTGCACGGCGAGCCGCTGCTCACCGACCGCACCGAACGCGAGGTAACGATCGCCTCGTTCACCCTGGTCGACAACCTCCTCCAGGCCGGCGTAGACGTCTGCGTCGACGACACCAACCTGCGCGGCCGCGTAGTTCGCGACTGGGCGGCCCTGGCCACCCGACACGGCGCGAGCTTCGAGGTGCACGACTTCACCGACGTACCCGTCGATGAATGCGTCCGCCGCGACGCCACCCGCCCGAAGGAGGAGCGGGTCGGCGAGGCAGCGATCCGCTCGATGCACCGCCGCTATCTGGAGGGCCGCACACTCCCCCTACCGATCCCGCGGGTGGCCGCAGCACCGCCGACTGACCGCTACGAGCCGCCCGCGAACGCCCCCGAGGTGGTCCTGGTCGACATCGACGGCACGGTCGCCCTACTCGGCGACCGCCACCACCTCGACTTCGACCGGGTGGCCGACGACGAGCCCAACCACGCGGTGATCGCCGCGGTCCGCGCCATGCACTCGGCCGGCTACGGCATCATCTACTGCACAGGCCGCGAGGAAACCGCCCGGCCCGACACGGAACACTGGCTGGCCCACCACGTCGGCGTGCCTTACCTGGCCCTGCACATGCGCTCCTACGGCGACCCACGCCGCGACGCGGTGGTCAAACGCGAGATCTTCCAACAAAAGATCGCGCGGTCCTACCACGTCATCGGCGTCTTCGACGACCGCCAACACGTAGTCCGCATGTGGCGCGAACTGGGACTCACAGTCTTCCAAGTCGCCGAAGGCGATTTCTAAAAGCTCATGACTCGGGTCCGCAGTGGTCCGGACCGCTCCTCCCGCGAGAGACCGCTCCGCTGCCAGGCCCGCGGCGGCAAAACGCAAGGCCGCGCGCCGCGGCCAAGGCCGGACGCCCCGCCGCCGCCAATGCCCGGCGCTCCGCCCGCGCCGCACGCTGCCGTCAAGACCGCGCCGCCACAGACGCCGAACGCCAACGCTGGCCGCCGCGGCCAACGCCGCACACCCCGCCGCCAGCGCCGCACGCCACCGTCAACACCGGGCACCGCCGCCAAGGCCCGGCACAACGCCAACGCCGCACGCCCCGCCGCCAACGCCGCACGCCACCGTCAACACCGGGCACCGCCGCCAAGGCCGAGCAGAACGCCAACGCCACACGCCACCGCCGGGCGTCGCCGCCAAGGCCGGGCACAACGCCGACGCCGCTCGCCACCGCCAACGCCGCACGCCCCGCCGCCGGCGCCGCACGCCACCGTCAACGCCGAGCAAAACGCCGACGGCGCTCGCCACCGCCAACGCCGCACGCCCCGCCCCCGCCAGCGCCGCACGCCACCGTCAACACCGGGCACCGCGGCCAAGGCCGGCCACTCCGCCAACGCCGGGCATCGCCGCCAAGGCCGGGCACAACCCCGACGCCGCTCGCCATCGCCAACGCCGCACGCCCCGCCCCCACCAGCGCCGCACGCCACCGTCAACACCGGGCACCGCGGCCAAGCCGGGCACCCACGCCAACGCCGCACGCGACCGCCAACGCCAACCCCAACGCCGCTGCGAAGGCCGCGCGCCCCGCCACCAAACGCCGCGCGCGCCGCCCCGCGCCGCCGCGCCGACGCGTGGCGCCGTGCGCGCCACCCCCAACGCCGCTCGCGCCAGAGCATCGGCCCACGCGGGGGCGAAACGTGCCGGGCGTGTCGTGCCGCCGGCGGGTAGGTCCGCGCGGGCGTACGTAACAAAACATGTAGCTACATGTTTTGTTATGTACGCCGCGACGAGGTGGTCCGCCCCCGGCGCGACACGCCCGGGCGCCCGATGCAGCAGCGCCAGAGCGCCGTTCGGGCTCGGCGAAGCGCAAAGGGCTGAGCGTTGGTCGTCAGTGGCGGACCGGGCAAGCGGGGCGCAGGGTCGGTGACGGGAGGGTCCTGGGTTCGGGCGACGTGGGCTGGGTCGGGACCATCGGTGCGGAGCGCTGGGTGGGTGCCGGGCGATCTGGCACGTGATGGGCACCCTGGGGCGCCGGGTGCTGCTCCCTGGCCAGGTCCTGGGGCGCGGGAGCGCTGGCCGGGTGGGCGCGGTGGCCCTTGGTCGCCAGCTCGCGGGCGTCGGGGTCGAGGTAGAAGTTCGGGCGTTGGTCGGCCTCGTGGTAGTAGCGGTGGAAGACGCCCGTCGCCGAGCCGGACATGGGTGGGACGATCCAGCTCCAGTCGGCCGGGACCTCGCGGCCGGCGCGGCCCTCGTTGCGGATGTGGGCCAGGAAGCGGTCTGACTCGGTGTGGTGGTCGGTGATCTTCACGCCGGCGCGCTCGAATGACCAGAGCACCGCGCGGTTGAGTTCGACCAGGACACGGTCGCGCCAGAGGGTGTTGGGCTTGCTGGTGTCGAGGCCCATCATCCGGGCCACCACCGGCACCATGTTGTAGCGCTCCGGGTCGGCCAGGTTGCGGGCGCCGATCTCGGTGCCCATGTACCAACCGTTGAACGGGGCCAGCGGGTAGTGCACCCCGCCGATCGTCAGGCGCATGTTGGAGATCGCGGGCACCGCGTGCCAGCGCAGCCCCAGCTCGGCGAACCAGCCGAACTCCGGGTGGGCCAGGGGCACCTCGAGCACCGCCCGCTCGGGCAGCTCGAACAGCCGCACCCCCTCGCTCGGCGTCTCGATCGCGATCGGCAGCACGTCGAACGCGTCGCCCTTGCCGCGCCAGCCCAGGTCGCGCATCGACTCGGTGAAGCCCACCGCGCGCGGGTCGCCGGTCACGCCGCCGTTGACGTCGCGGTAGCCGGCGTAGCGGATGAGCTGGTCGTTCCAGATCCGTGCGTAGGGGCGGCCGGGCTGTGCCTGCGGGAACACCGAGATCACCGGGCGGATCGCGCCGGGCTCGCGGTTGGCCGCCGCGGTGCCGCCGGCCATGCACAGGTGCCGCACGACCAGGGCGAAGATCTCCTCAGGGGTACGCGCCCGGCGCCGGTCGAGCACCACCAGGCTGCGCCAGTAGAGCCGGCCGATGCACCGGCTGGAGTTGCGCCAGGCGATCCGGGCGCCGTAGGCGAGCTCGTCAGGCGTGTGCCCGTAGGTGCCGGTGGCCGCGATCTGCGCCCGCACCACCGCCAACCGGGGCTCGACCGGGCCCATCTTGCCGTTGTCGGCGTAGCACATCCGCAGGAACTCTTCGGCCTCCCCGAAGTCGACCGGCGCCTGCGGGTCCCATGCCTCGGGGGGCATATCACGGTAACCAGGTGTCGTCATCGCGCCTCCCAGATTGATGACGTTCTTCCTACTCACGCGCACGGTGATGCCGCCGCAGCCAGGGGGCAGCTCCCGGGAGCGCAGTGTGAGCAGAGTTTCACCTGGGGTCACTCATGGATCGGACACCTTGTGCGACCGGGTGCCCCACCCATGAGACAGGTGCTGGGCTGCGGAAACATGAAACCGGCCCCACCCTGGGAAAGGTGGGGCCGGTTTCGGTGTCGCGTGGTCGCGACCGGGGTCACTCCCCCGGGGTTGACTTGGCGATCTGGCGCAGGAACTCGATGTTGGTGCGGCTCTGCTTGAGCCGGTCGAGCAGGAGATCGAGCGCGGCCTGCGACTCGAGCGAGTGCAGCACCTTGCGGAGCTTGTGCGTGATCGCCAGCTCGTCGGGCGCGAGCAGGATCTCCTCCTTGCGCGTGCTGGACGGGTGGATATCGATAGCGGGGAACACCCGCTTGTCGGCGATCTTCCGGTCCAGCTTGAGCTCGGCGTTGCCGGTGCCCTTGAACTCCTCGAAGATGACCGTGTCCATCATGGAACCGGTCTCCACCAGCGCGTTGGCGATGATGGTCAGCGACCCGCCGTTTTCGATGTTGCGGGCCGCGCCGAGGAAGCGCTTCGGCGGGTAGAGCGCCGTCGAGTCGATGCCGCCGGAGAGGATCCGGCCGCTCGCCGGGGCCGCCAGGTTGTAGGCGCGGCCGAGGCGGGTGATCGAGTCGAGCAGCACGACCACGTCGTGACCGAGCTCAACCAGCCGCTTGGCCCGCTCGATGGCGAGCTCGGCGACCGTGGTGTGGTCTTGCGGCGGCCGGTCGAACGTGGACGAGATGACCTCGCCCTTGACCGAACGCTGCATGTCGGTGACCTCTTCGGGGCGCTCGTCGATGAGCACGACCATGAGGTGCACTTCGGGGTGGTTGCGGGTGATCGCGTTGGCGACCGCCTGCTGGATCATCGTCTTACCGGCCTTCGGCGGCGAGACGATCAGCGCGCGCTGGCCCTTGCCGATCGGCATGATCAGGTCGATCACGCGGGTCGTCAGGATGTGCGGCTCGGTCTCCAGCCGCAGGCGCTCCTGCGGGTAGAGCGGGGTCAGCTTGTAGAACTCGGGGCGGCGCTTGGCCTCCTCCGGGTCCATGCCGTTGACCGTGTCGAGCCGGACCAGCGGGTTGTATTTGTCGCGCCGCTGCTCGCCCTCGCGGGCCGCCCGGACGGCACCGGTGACGGCGTCGCCGCGTCGCAGGCCGTATTTCTTGACCTGGGACATCGAGACGTAGACGTCGTTGGGGCCGGACAGGTAGCCGGTGGTGCGGACGAACGCGTAGTTGTCGAGCACGTCGACGATGCCGGCGACGGGCACGAGCACGTCGTCGTCGCTGACCTGGGGCTCACGCGTCTCACGACCGCCTTCGCGGCCGCCCTCACGCGTCTCGCCGCCCTCCGGACGGTCGCCCCGGCCCCGACGCCGGTCGCGGAAGCGGCTGCGCCGGCTCCGCCGGCCACCGCCCTCACCGTCGTCGTCGCCGTCGAGGTCACGGTTGGCCCCGTCGCGCTGTGCGTCGGGGTGGCCGCTGTCGCGTCGGCTGTCGTCGCGGCGGCTGTCGCCCTGGCTCTCGCCCCGGCGGCCGTCGCGCTGGCCACGCTCGTTGCTCGACCCACGCTCGTTGCGGTCGGACCGCTCGGCCCGGTCGGTGCCGCGGTCACCGCGGTCGCCGCGCTCAGCGCGGTCGCCCCGGTCGTTGCGGCTGGACCGCTCATCGGTGCGCTCGCCGCGCTCGTGGCGGTCACCACGGTCGCGGGTGTCCCGATCGCTCCGGGAGTCACCCGTGCCACCGCTGCCCCGCGAGTCACCATTGCCCCGCGAGTCACCAGTGCCACGCTCACGATCGCCCCGGGAGTCCCGGTCGTCGCGCTCGTCGACCCGCGGCTCGGGCGGAGCCGAGGCGGAAGCCGAAGCAGCCGTCGCGCGGCTGCGCCGGGTGCGCTGGCCACCCTCGGCAACGGGGGCAGCAGCTTCGTCAATGGTCGCGACGGCGGATGGCGCACTGGCGGTCTGCGCGGCAGCCACTGTCGGAGCCGACGTGGC
This sequence comes from Asanoa ferruginea, assembly GCF_003387075.1. Taxonomy (NCBI): domain Bacteria; kingdom Bacillati; phylum Actinomycetota; class Actinomycetes; order Micromonosporales; family Micromonosporaceae; genus Asanoa; species Asanoa ferruginea. Next base: position 3,740,468 of record NZ_QUMQ01000001.1, on the reverse strand, counting down.
GGCCACACCCGCCGACGCCGGTGCGGACGAGCCCGCCGGCGCGCCCTCGGGCGCGGCGGTCTTCTCGGACTCGGCACGCGGCCGAGGGGTGCTGCCGGTCGTCGCCCCGCCGTTCTGCCGCTCGGAGATAGCGGTGATCAGCTCGCCCTTGCGCATCCGGGCGGTGCCGGAAATGCCGAGGGACGCGGCCAGGCTCTGGAGCTCCGGCAGGAGCATCGCAGACAGCCCGCTGCCCCGCCGGCGTCGGGTGCCGGTGGTCGTGGCGTCGTCAGCGACGTTGGTGACATCCGACGTCACGTCGGTGGTGTCGCTCAATGGATTCCTTCCCTCGATAGGCCGGGGCTGCCCGGGTTGGGTAGATCAGGTGGCCGGGCGGCCTCGGTGCAACCCGCCTCGCTTGACACGTCACGGGTTTTCGCACGCCAACTCATCGCGGTGCGTGGCATGTGGTGCGGCGTAAGCCGAGGCAGGAGATTGACGGATCGACCGTCGATAGCTTCGGGGATGCGCCGCCCCGCAGATCGCATGCTTCGCGGCTGTGCTAGGTCTAGAGCGTAATCAACTCTTCCGACCTGCGGCAACAGGGGCCCGCTCGGCGTGTCCGAGTCTACCTGAACCAATCCTGGCGCCGACTACGTCTATCGCCAACTCGACCTGCTGCCAATCTATTCCCATCTTGACGTCGTCGGGTGGTGTGGTCAGGGCGAGAACAGTCGGCCCGGCCCCACTGACCACCGCGGCCACACCTCGACCACGCAGCTCATCGACGAGCGCCGCGGCCGCCGGCATCCCGGGTGCTCGATAGCCCTGGTGCAGCCGGTCTTCGGTGGCCGGAAACAGCAGGTCAGGCGCTGCGGTGAGGGCGTGAACGAGCAGTGCCGCACGACCGGCCGCGAAGGCCGCGTCCTGGTGTGGCACGGTCGTCGGCAACACCGCCCGGGCCTCGGCGGTCAGCCCGCGGTCGGCGGGAATGAACACGGTCGGCCGGATCTGCGGCGACGGCTCCAGCCGCACCGCCCGGAAGCCACCGGACCGCTCGTCGGACCACGCGATCACGAACCCGCCGAGCAGGCACGGCGCCACATTGTCGGGATGGCCCTCGAGCTCGGCGGCCAGGGCGAGCGCGGCCGCGTCGTCGAGGATCGTGGTGCCGTCACGGACCAGCGCGCGGGCGAGTTGCACCCCGGCCACGACCGCCGCCGACGACGAGCCGAGCCCGCGGGCCTGTGGGATGCGGTTGACGCATTCGACGGCCACGCCGGGCGGATGCCCGCCGAGCCGATCGAACGTCGCGGCCATCGCGCGCGCCACCAGGTGGTCGGCGCCGGTCGGCAACTCACCGGCGCCCTCACCGGCCACGTCGACCTGCCAACCCCGGTCAGTGACCCAGGCCGCGACGTCGTCGTGGAGGGCAAGGGCCAGACCGAGCGCGTCGAAGCCCGGACCGAGGTTGGCGCTGGTCGCCGGCACCCGCACCCGCACCGCCCCGTCGACGAACGTCACACCCATGCCCCGCACTCTAGAGGCACCTACCGACAAGATCTGGCGGGTCAGGAATCGTCCACAGAGCGGAACTCGGGCTCGGCGTCGGGCGCCGCGCGGATCGGCCGGCCGGCCGCCCGCAGCGCCTGGCGCAGCGCGTATTCGATCTGGGCGTTCACGCTGCGCAGGTCGTCGGCCGCCCACCGGGCCAGCGCGTCGTAGACGTGTGGATCGAGCCGCAGCAGCAGCTTCTTACGCTCGGCCATGCGGTCAGTAGAGCGTTCCGGCGTTGACCACCGGCGACACCGACCGGTCACCGCAGAGCACGACCAGCAGGTTGGCCACCATCTGCGCCTTGCGCTCCTCGTCGAGGTCGACGACCTGTTGCTCTCGGAGCTTCTCAAGCGCGCTGGACACCATGCCGACCGCGCCCTCCACGATCTTGAACCGGGCGGCGACGATAGCCGAGGCCTGCTGCCGGGCCAGCATCGCCTGGGCGATCTCCGGCGCGTAGGCCAGGTGGGTCACCCGCGACTCGAGCACCTCGACGCCGGCCAGCGTGAACCGCTCGGCCAGCTCAGCGGTGAGCTGCTCGCTGACCACCGCGCTGTCGCGCAGGCTGGTCGCGCCGGTGTCGTGTGCCTCGTAGGGATAGGTGGTCGCCATGTGCCGCACGGCGGCCTCGGCCTGCACCGCCACATAACGCAGGTAGTCGTCGACGCCGAAGGCCGCGTTGGCCGAGTCGACCACCCGCCAGACCACCACGGCCGCGATCTCGACGGGGTTGCCGTCGGCATCGGAGACCTTGAGTTTCGCGGTCTCGAAGTTGCGCACCCGCAGCGTGATCCGGCGCCGCCCGGTCAGCGGCCAGGTCCAGTGGAACCCGGCCTCCCGGATCGAGCCCACATAGCGGCCGAAGAACTGCACGACCTGCGCGTCGTTGGGGTTGACCACGACGAACCCGGTGGCACCGAAGACCACGACGACGCCCAGGACGATGGCGACGGCGGCCGTCGCCGGGCCGGGCAGCGCGACGCCGAGCGCCACCGCGACGGCGGCCAGCACGACCACCAGCAACAGGGCCAGGAATCCAGGTAGCCGGAACGCCCGCTTTTCCATCGCATGCCTCCGCACTATCAAAGTGATATCACTACGATAGCGCGGGAGCGCTCGTGAGCGAAAGCCGCCGGGTCAGCAGCCACCAGCCCACCGCGTAGAGCAGCGTGACCGCGCCGCAACCGGCCAGGATGACCCGCTCGTCGAGGGTGTCGACGACGGCGGCCACGCCGAGTTGGCTGACCGAGATCGCCAGCGTCGCCAGCATCAGGTCGGTGGCGAACACCCGGCCGCGCAACCGGTCCGGCACCTCGGTCTGAAGCGCGTAGTTGGACATCGTCCAGTTGCTGCCGGCCGCGAAGTGCGCCAGGAACACCAGGACCAGGACCAGCGGGAACCAGGTCAGGACCGAGACGCCGAGGTACGCCAGCCCGTAGGTCGACATCGACAGCGCCAGTCCCGGCAGCAGCAGCGCACGCCGGGTCAGCAGCGGCCGCAGCGCGAACGGGCCGACCAGCGCGCCCAGCCCGCGCACCGCGAAGAGCAGGCCGGCGCCGATCGGGCCGACCCCGTAGACGGCGGCGAGCAGCGGAAAGACGGTCAGCACCCCGTTGCCCAGGCCGACCGCCGACTTGACCGTGACCAGGGCCCGCACGGTCGGCCGCCCGGAGATGTAGGTCAGCGCCTCGCCGATCGCCGCGAACGCCCGGACCGCCGGCTCCGCCGCGTCCCGCGGTGCCTGCAACGGCTTGCGGATCCGCCCGGCCAGCACCGCGGCGCCGGCCAGGGCGGCCGCCGCGATCCAGAAGCAGGCGTAGGGGCTGAGCACCGCACTCAGGATCCCGCCAAGGGAGGCGCCGAGCACCGCCATCGTGCCCCAGGCCGCGCCGGCCAGCGTGGTCGCCAGGCCCAACTCGCTCGCCGCGACCACATTGGGCAGCGACGCCGAGGCGGCCGGCGAGTAGAAGCCCTTCGCCACGGCCATCCCGCCGACCACGACGATCGCCAGCCAGGCGGTGCCGGGGGTACGCACGAGCAGCAGGAGCAACAGCACGGCGAGGCAGGCCAGGTTGGCGGTGACCATGACCTTCTTGCGGTCGAGCCGGTCGGCGACCGTGCCGGCGTAGGGCAGCACCAGCGCGGTCACCCCGGTGTCGGCGGCGAGCACGAACGCGCCCCAGGTGCCGCTGCCGGTCAGCTCCGGCAGGAGCACCAGCAACGGCACCATGACGAACCAGTCGGAGCCGAAGACCACCAACTCGGCGACGAACAGCCGGCGGAAGTCAGGGTTGCGCAACAGCAGGGCAAGGAGCGGGGGCACCGCCAGACGTTACCCCCGACTCCCCTCTGTGCTCAGTCCTCGCTGGGCGGGCGCGGCCGGTTGCGCGGCAGCCGCAACACCTCGAACTGGTCGGTGCCCTCCAGCAGCGCCGCCGACGGCCGGCTCGGGTCCGGGTCGGCGGTGCGCTGCAAGGGCGAGCCGGCCGGCGTCGCGACCTGGTTGGGCGCGACGTCGTCGAAGGTCTTGTGCCCGTTGGACGACGGGTTCGGGCCCGCGGCCACGCCGGCCCGGCGGAGCCGGAACCGCTCCTTGGTGCCCTCGACCATCGTGTAGAGCGTCGGCACCAGCACCAGCGTCAGCAGCGTCGAGGTGATCAGGCCGCCGATCACGACCACGGCCAGCGGCTGCGAGATGAACCCACCCTCGCCGGTCAGGCCGAGCGCCATCGGGAGCAGCGCGAAGATCGTCGCCACCGCGGTCATCAGGATCGGCCGCAGCCGGCGCCGGCCACCCTCGACCACCGCGTCGCGCACGCTCATGCCCTGCTCGCGGTATTGGTTGATCAGATCCATCAGCACGATCGCGTTGGTGACCACGATGCCGACCAGCATCAGCATGCCGATCAGCGCCGGCACGCCTAGTGGGGTGCCGGTGAGCAGCAGCAGGCCGATCGCGCCGGTCGCCGCGAACGGCACCGAGACCAGCAGGATCAGCGGCTGCACCAGGCTCCGGAAGGTGGCCACCATGATCACGAAGACGATCGCGATGGCCGCGAGCACCGCCATGATCAGCTTGCGGAACGCGTCGGCCTGGTCGGCGCTGACGCCACCGACCTCCCAGGTGGCGCCGTCCTTCAGGGTCAGCCCCGCGAGCTTCTCCTTCAGCGCGGTCGTCGTGGCACCGAGGTTGGAGCCGGTCGCCGTGCCGGTCACGGTGACGCTGCGATCGCCGTCGATCCGATCGATCGCCAGCGGGCCCTCGACCGTCTCCACCTGTGCGACCTGGCCAAGCGTCAGCGGCCCGTTCCACTTCATCGGGCCGAGCGGCAGCGCCCGCAGCTCCTCGACGGTGGCCGGCGGCGTGCCGGTCTGGAGCACCACGTCGACCCGCTGCCCGTCGACGGTGACCTGGCCGAGCGGCGCGCCGCGCATCGCGGCGGCGACGACCTGGCCCACCGACTGGTCGGTCAGCCCGTAGGCCGCGGCGACCGACCGGTCCAGCGTGATGTCGAACCGGGTCGAGCTGTCGGCGAGCCCGCTCTGCACGTCGGCGACGTCGGGCGTGTCGGCCATGGCGGCCCGCACCTGCTCGGCCGCGGCCGCCAGGGCCTCCTGGTCGGCGGCCCGGACGACGACCGCGAGCTGGTTGGCCGACGATCCGCCGCCCTGGCCGAAGGTGAACTCGCCGGCGTTGCTCAGCTTGCCGAACTCGTCGCGCAGGGTCGCTTCGACGTCTTTGGACTCGACGCCATCGCGCAGCGTCACCGAGTAGCTGGCGGTGCGGCCGCCGGCCGCGCCCTCCCACGGCAGCCCCGAGCCGCCGGCACTGACCTGGTAGGACTCGACGCCTTCGGCGCGCTTCAGGATCGCCTCGACCTGACCGGCGGCCTGGTCGGTCTGCGCGAGGCCGCTGCCGACCGGGAGCTCCTGCTGGATCGCCAGCGTGTTGCCGCCGCTGTCGTCGAGGAAGTTGGTCTCCAGCCGGGTGCCGAGCGCGAACGTGCCGATCAGCACCAGCAGGCCGATGCCCACCGTGGTCCAGCGGCGGGCCGTCGCGAACCGGATCACCGGCAGGTAGGCCTTCTGGAGCCGGTTGTCGCGCTCCTTGGCCTCGGCCTCGGCGCGCACCCGCTCCTCGTCGGCGCCGGTGCCGGCCGGGCGCAGGAACCAGTAGGCCAGCACCGGGATGACGGTCAGCGAGACCAGCAGCGACGCGAGCAGGGCGACCGTGACGGTGATGGCGAACGGCGCGAAGAGCTGGCCGACGAAGCCGCCGACGAGCGCGATCGGCGCGAACACCGCGACGGTGGTCAGCGTCGACGCGGTCACGGCGCCGGCGACCTCGCGTACACCGGTGAGGATCGCGGTTCGTTTGTTTTCGCCGTACCCGAGATGTCGTTTGATGTTTTCCAGCACGACGATCGAGTCGTCGACCACCCGGCCCACCGCGATCGTCAGCGCGCCGAGCGTGAGCAGGTTGAGCGAATAGTCGCCCAGGTAGAGCACGATCAGCGCGACCAGCACCGACAGCGGGATCGAGACCGCGGTGACCAGGGTCGAGCGCACCGAGAGCAGGAAGACCAGGATCACGATCACGGCCATCAGGAGGCCGAGCAGACCCTCGGTGGTCAGGCTGTCGATCGACGACTCGACGAACGGCGCCTGGTCGAACACGACGGTCAGGTCGGAGTTGACCGTGCTGCCGAGGCCGGCGAGCTTGTCGTTGACCTGGTGGGAGATCTCGACGGCGTTGCTGTCGGGCGTTCCGAAGATCTCGATGCCCAGGCTCGCGGTGCCGTTGGTGCGGGTGAACGAGGTCGCCGGCGCCAGGTCTTCGACCACGTCACTGACGTCGCCCAGCTTCGTCGGCGGGGTGCCCGGCGCGGCGGTCAGGTAGATGCCCTTGAGCTTGTCGAGCGAGTCGATCTGGCTGCCGGTCTGCACCGCGTAGGTCTTGCCGGCGTCGGTGATCGAGCCCGCCGGGACGGTGACGCCGTTGGCCTGGAGCGCGGCCGGGATCGACGCCGGATTCACCTTCGCCGCGGCCAGCTTCGCCGGGTTGGGGGTGATCTTCACGATCTGGTCACGGGCGCCGGAGACGTTGACGGTGCGCACGCCGTCGATGCCCTCGAGCTCGGGCACGACCTGGGTGCGCAGCCGGTCGGCCAGCGCGCGCTCGTCGTCGCGGATCGTCGCGGCGAGCACCAGCACCGGCAGGTCGTCGGTGCTGCCCGCGAACACCGTCGGATCGACGTTGTCGGGGAGCTGCGGTCGGATCCGGTTGATCGCCGTCTGCATCTGGTTGACGGCGTTGTCGAGGTCGGTGCCGAACTCGTAGGAGACCTGGACGGTCGCCGAACCCTCGCGGCTGGTCGAGTTGACCTTGTCGAGCCCGTCGATGCCCTGGATGCTGTTTTCCAGCGGCTCGGTGACCTGCCGCTCGACCACGTCGGGCGACGCACCCGGGTAGGTCGCGATGATGAACGCGCCCGGAAACTCCAGCGAGGGCAGGAGCTGCTGCTTGAGCTGGGGCAGGGTGAAGACGCCGAACAGCGTGATGACGACCGCGATCAGCGCGACGAGACCCCGGTTGGCCAGACTGAGCCGGGCGAGTAGCGACATGCGGAAGATTTTGGCGTAGCCGTCTTCGCGCCTTCCGCGCGGGGTGCGAGGGTTATTGCCGCCTCGGCCGCGTTGGGCTCAGGCGAGATCCAACGCGCGGGCTGCGACCAACACGTCGTTTCGGATGGTGATGGGCGACGGTGCGGTGGAAATAGCCCACTCGGGGTCTTTGAGGCCATGCCCGGTGACGGTGCAGACCACCGTCGCGCCGCGCGGGATCAGCCCGGCGGCGGCGCTCTGCAACAGCCCGGCGACACTGGCCGCGCTGCCCAGCTCGACGAACACGCCGACCTCGCGGGCCAGCATCCGGTAGGCGGCCAGGATCTCCCGGTCGGTCACCGCGTCGATCCGCCCGCCCGACTCGTCACGCGCGTCGACCGCCTTGGTCCAGCTCGCCGGGTTGCCGATCCGGATCGCGGTGGCGATCGTCGACGGCTCGCGGACCACACTGCCGGTCACGATCGGCGCGGCGCCAGAAGCCTGAAAACCAAACATCCTGGGGGTACGGGTGGCCCGCCCGGCCGCCGCGTCTTCGCCGTAGCCCATCCAGTAGGCGGCGATGTTGCCGGCGTTGCCGACCGGCAGGCAGTGGATCTCCGGTGCGTCGCCGAGCGCTTCGACGATCTCGAACGCGGCCGTCTTCTGGCCGTGCAGCCGGTCGACGTTGACCGAGTTGACCAGCGCGACCGGGTATTCCACCGCCAGCTTGGAGGCGAGCCCGAGGCAGTCGTCGAAGTTGCCGCTGACCTGGAGCAGCTTGGCGCCGTGCACCAGCGCCTGGGCCAGCTTGCCGAGCGCGATCTTGCCCTGTGGCACGAGCACGGCGCAGGTCAGCCCGGCGCGGGCAGCGTACGCCGCCGCGGAAGCGCTGGTGTTGCCCGTCGAGGCGCAGATGATCGCCTTGTTGCCGGCCTCGACCGCCTTGGAGACGGCCACGGTCATCCCGCGGTCCTTGAACGAGCCGGTCGGGTTGGCCCCTTCGACCTTGAGGAACACCTCGGCACCGGTCCGCGAGGACAGCACCGGGGCCGGCAGCAGTGGCGTGTTGCCCTCGTGCAGCGTGATGACCGGCGTGGCGTCGGTGACCGGCAACCGGTCCCGGTAGGCATCGATCAGTCCCCGCCACATGGCGATCTCCCTGGCTCTGGCCTGCGTTGTGGCCAGCGTAGGCACACGCTTAGTGATCTCCGCAAGCGGACCGTCCCGTTCCATGGCTCGGGACAGTCCGCTTTTCGGACGTCAGAGCCGCACGGCGACGTTGCCCCGGTAGGCACCGGCGAGCAGATCGACGAGCGCTGCCGGCACGGCTTTGAGCCCGCCGTCCACGATGGTGTGCGGGAAGGTGAACCGGCCTTCCGCGTGCCACTTCGCGAAGTGCGTCTGCCACGCCGCGATCTGGTCCGGGGTGTGGTGGGTGGCGAACGGCCGCACCGCGATCCCCTTGGCGGTGGCCGCGGTCAGGTCGGGCTCGGGCTGGCCACCGATCTGGGTGGCGAGCGAACCACACAGCGCGAACCGGGCGCCGGGCCTGGCATTGGCGACCGCGGCGTCGAACTGTTCGCCGCCGACGTTGTCGAAGAACACGGTGATGCCGTCCGGGGCGAGGGCGCGGAGCCGGTCGGCCGGCGGCCCGTCGTGATAGTCGAAGGCCGCGTCGAAGCCGAGTTCCCGCACCAGGTAGTCGACCTTCGCCGGGCTGCCCGCGCTGCCGATCACGGTGGCGGCGTTCTTGCAGCGCGCTATCTGACCGGCCAGCGAGCCGACCCCGCCGGCGGCGCCGGACACGAACACGACGTCGCCGGGCCCGACCTCGGCGATGTCGACCATCCCGTAGTAGGCCGTGGTGCCCTGGCCGAGGTGGTGGACCGGGCTCAGCTCCCGATCGAGGCGGGGAAAGGCGGCGGCCGGGCCGGCGGCGTACTCGGACCAGCCCGCCATCGTCATGACCAGGTCGCCGGTCTTCAGCGCCGGGCTGTCCGAGCGGACCACGGTGCCCACTCCGGCGAGGCCGACCCGCTGTCCCGGCTGCCAGGGCGGGATCGGCAGGCGCGAGTCGGCCCGCATCATCTCGAGGTAGGCGACCGCCAGGCCGACGTAGTCGATCTTCACGAGCACCTCGCCGTCGGGCATCTCCTGGTTTTCGACGACGTCGAAGTGCTCGGTGGTCAGTTCGCCGCTCAGGTGCCGGGCCAGCCGGATCTCTGTGTTCATGGCTCGGACGCTATGGTGCTTTGCGGCCAGTTCCTGACCTCAATTGGAGCTCATATGGCCAACACGAGCACCCGATCCCTTCAGCTGCTCTCGCTGTTGCAAACGCACCGCTACTGGCCGGGCGACGAACTGGCGGCCAGGTTGGCGGTCAGCCCACGAACCCTGCGGCGCGACGTCGACCGGTTGCGCGAGCTGGGCTATCCGGTCACCGGCAGCCGCGGCGTGGCCGGCGGCTACCAACTCCGGCCGGGCGCGGTGCTGCCCCCACTGCTGGTCGACGACGACGAGGCGGTGGCCATCGTGATCGGCCTACGGTCCGCGGCCGGCGGCGTGGTGGCGGGCATCGAGGACACGGCGGTCCGGGCGCTTGCCAAGATCGTGCAAGTGCTGCCGCCCCGGTTGCGACAACGGGTCGATGCTCTCCAGGCCCACACCGTGCCGGCGCTCGCGGGCGGGGATCCGGTCGACGCGGTCGCGCTGACCACGATCGCGCTGGCGGCCCGGGATGCCGAGCGCGTGCGGTTCTCCTACGGTGACGCTTCGCGGCTCGTCGAACCGCACACGCTGGTCACCCTGGGCCGACGCTGGTATCTGGTGGCTTGGGACCTGGACCGCCACGACTGGCGCACGTTTCGGCTGGACCGGCTGACCGACCCGGTCCCGACGGGGGCCCGGTTCCGGCTCCGCGACCTGCCCGGCGGTGATCCGGCGGCTTTCGTCCGCGCCCGCGTCGGCGGGGTCCCGACCCGCTACCGGGTGGAGGTGGTGGTGCGGGCGGCGGCCGACGTGGTGACGGCGGCGGTCGGGCGCTGGGGAACGGTAGAGGCGCTCGACGAGCAGAGCTGCCGCCTGCGGATGGACGTCCACCAGCTGGACGACCCGATCAAGGTGGTCGCTGGTCTCGGCGCCGATTTCGAGATCCTGGAGCCCGCCGAACTGCGCGACCGCGTTCAAGCCATCGGCGAGACCTTCCTCCGCTCAACAGAACGGCGCGTCGACCCCGACACGCCGCCCCGTCACGCGGGCTTCCCGCCGCGCGGGGAGATCTAGGAAAATAGATGTAGCTATAGCAACAGTTTTTTACCTAGATCTGCGGAAGTGAGCGGCGAGACCGGCGTGTCGACCACGACACGCCCGGCGGTCGTCAAGGCAGGGCCGGCAATGTCGCCGGCTCGAGGCAGGACGGCCCCGCCAGCGTCCCCGCCGAGCCGGATCCACCCACTGGCGCCCGCACCGGGTCCATCCGGAGCCACCCCCTGGCGCCCGCGCCGGGTCGAGCTGGGATTACCCACCGGCGTCCACGCCGAGTTAAGGCCGAACCACCCAAACCGCCTGCGCCGCCCCGCGCCAGGACCACCCACCCGGCGTCCATGCCGAGTTAAGGCGGAACGACCCAACCGCATCTGCGCCGCGTCGCGCCAGGACCGCCCACCCGCGTTCACGCCGAGTTAAGGCCGAACCACCCAAACCGCCTGCGCCGCCCCGCGCCAGGACCACCCACCCGGCGTCCATGCCGAGTTAAGGCGGAACGACCCAACAGCATCTGCGCCGCGTCGCGCCAGGACCGCCCACCCGCGTTCACGCCGAGCTAAGCCGGAACCCACCCAACCGCATCTCCGCCGCGCCAGGATCAACCACCCGCGTCCACGCCGGGCCGGGCCGGAACCACCCGCCAGCGTCCGCGCCGGGACGAGCCAGGACAACCCGCCGACGTCCGCGCCGAGTCGAACCGGGACCGACCGCTCGCGTCCGCGCCGAGTCGAAGCGGGACCGACCGCTCGCGTCCGCGCCGAGTCGAAGCGGGACCGACCGCTCGCGCGGGCGGCGGGCTGAGTTAGACCGAGCCCTCAACCCTCAGGACGCTGGCGATGGCCCGGACGAACTCCAGGCCTCGCAGCTCCTCGACCGTCGCGGCCAGGGCGGCATCAGGTGCGCCGTGCGTGACGATCACCAGGACGGCGTCATCGCCCCGGCCCGACTGGCGGACGGTCGCGATCGAGACGTCGTGCTTGGCGAAGATGCCGGCCACCGTGGCGAGCACGCCGGCGCGGTCGGCCACGTCGAGGCTCACGTGGTAGCGGGTGACCGCCTCGCCCATCGGGCGGATGGGCAGCGCCGCGTAGGACGATTCGCTGGCCGCCCGCGTGCCGGCCAGGTGGTTGCGGGCCACCGCCACCAGGTCGCCGAGCACCGCGCTCGCCGTCGGCGCGCCGCCGGCACCGCGGCCGTAGAACATCAGTTGCCCGGCCGCCTCGGCCTCGACGAACACCGCGTTGAACGCGTCGCCGACGCTGGCCAAGGGGTGGCTGCGGGGGATCATCGCCGGGTGGACGCGCACGCTCACCGACGGCCGGCCCTCGTTGTCGAGGGCGCGGGTGGCGATGCACAAGAGCTTGATCGTGCAGCCCATCTGCTTGGCGCTGGCCACGTCGCGGGCGCTCACCGCGGTGATGCCCTCGCGGTAGACGTCGGCCGCGCCGACCCGGGTGTGGAACGCCAGCGAAGCCAGGATCGACGCCTTCGCCGCCGCGTCGAAGCCCTCGACGTCGGCGGTCGGGTCGGCCTCGGCGTAGCCCAGCGCGGTCGCCTCTTCGAGTGCCTCCTCGAAGCCGGCGCCCGTCTCGTCCATCGCCGAGAGGATGAAGTTGGTCGTGCCGTTGACGATGCCGGTCACCCGGGTGATCGTGTCGCCCTGCAACGACTCGCGCAGCGGGCGCAGCAGCGGGATCGCGCCCGCGACGGCCGCCTCGTAGTAGAGGTCTGCCGCGCCTTCCGTGGCCGCGTCGTGCAGTGTGCCGCCGTCTTCGGCCAGCAGTGCCTTGTTGGCGGTGACCACGCTCTTGCCGCGGCGCAGTGACTCGACCAGCCAGGTGCGGGCCGGCTCGATGCCGCCGACCACCTCGACCACCACGTCGACGTCTTCGCGCTTGACCAGGCCGAGCGCGTCGGTGGTGAACAGGGCCGGGTCGACCGGCAGGTCGCCGCGGTCGCGCCCGGGGCGCCGCACCGCGATGCCGACGATCTCCAGCTGCGCGCCGACCCGCGCGGTCAGGTCGGTGGCCTGCTCGTGCAGCAGGCGCACGACCTCGGTCCCAACTGTGCCGCAGCCGAGCAGGGCGATCCGGACACTCCCCTTTTCCCCATCCGCGGTTTGCTCTGCGCCGACCGAAGGTCCAGGCGCCTTTAGCGACACAGTCTTCATCCCACATCCAATGCCAGGAGGTCGGCTTCGGTCTCCCGCCGGACGATCACCCGTGCCTCGCCGCCGCGGACGGCGACCACCGGGGGACGGGGCACGTGGTTGTAGTTGCTGGCCATGCTCCGGCAATAGGCGCCGGTGCCGGGCACGGCAAGAAGATCTCCGGGCTGCACGTCAGCGGGCAGGAATTCATCCTTCACCACGATGTCCCCGGACTCACAATGTTTTCCCACCACCCGGGCAAGGATCGGGTCGGCGGTCGATGCGCGCCCGGCGACGGTGGCGGAGTAGGAAGCGTCGTACAACGCTGTCCTGATGTTGTCGCTCATTCCCCCGTCGACGCTGACGTAGGTCCGCAGTCCATCGACATCTTTGACGGTGCCGACCTCGTAGAGCGTGAACATCGCGGGGCCGACGATGGCGCGGCCGGGCTCGATCGACAGCTTGGGGGTGGCCAGGTCGAGCGCGGCGCACTCGTCGTCGACGATCTTGAGCATGCGGTCGGCCAGATCGGCGGGCGTCGACGGGTCGTCCTGGGTCGTGTAGGCGATGCCGAAGCCGCCGCCCAGGTCGATCTCCGGCAACTCGACGCCGCGCGCGTCGCGGATCTGCGCCTGCAGCGCGAGCACCCGCCGCGCGGCGACCTCGAAACCGCTGGCGTCGAAGATCTGGGAGCCGATGTGCGAGTGCAGCCCGCGCAGGTCGAGCACGTCGTCGTCGAGGATCTTGCAGACCGCCTTGAACGCCGCTCCCCCGCCGACCGAGAAGCCGAACTTCTGGTCCTCGTGCGCGGTGGCGATGAACTCGTGGGTGTGCGCCTCGACGCCGACGGTCACCCGTACCAGAACAGCCTGGCGAATGTTCTTCTCGCGCGCCAGCGCCGTCAGCCGGTCGATCTCGTCGAACGAGTCGACGATGATCCGGCCGACACCCGCGTCGACGGCCCGCGACAGCTCGGAAAGCGACTTGTTGTTGCCGTGGAAGCCGATCCGCTCCGGCGGCATCCCGGCCGAGAGCGCGGTGGCCAACTCGCCGCCGGTGCACACGTCGAGGAAGAGGCCCTCCTCGTCGATCGCGCGCACCACCGCCCGACACAGGAACGCCTTGCCCGCGTAGTAGATGTCGTGCCCCGCGAACGCGGCTTTGAAGTCGCGAGCCCGAGACCGAAGATCATCTTCATCGAGTACGTAGGCAGGGGTGCCGTATTCGGCCCGGATCCGCTCGACGCTGAGGCCCGCGACGGCGAGTGCGCCGCGTTCGTCGCGGGTCACGCCGCTCGGCCACAGTTGCGGAACCAACGCGTTGACATCATCGGGGGTACGTAGCCAGGCAGGGCCCTGGCCGAAGTCCCCGTGCAGCGCGCCAGCTTCGTGCGCCCTCATGTTCCTTGTTACATCCGTTCTGGTGCGGTCACGCCGAGCAGGCCGAGCCCATTGGCGATCACTGTGCGGGTGGCGTCGTTGAGCCACAGCCGCGCGCGATGCGTGTCGGTGATCTCCTCGTCGCCCCGGGGCAGAACCCGGCAGTTGTCATAGAACCGGTGGTAGGCACCGGCCAGGTCTTCCAGGTAGCGCGCCACCCGGTGGGGCTCGCGCAGCTCGGCCGCCGTGGCGACCACCGCCGGGTAGTCACCCAGCGACTTGAGCAGGTCGAGCTCCTTCTCGTGGTCGAGCAGCTCGGGGTGGAACGCATCGCCGGAGCCGCGGGTCAGCCCGACCTCGGCGGCGTTGCGGGCCACGCTCGCGGTGCGCGCGGCCACGTATTGCACGTAGTAGACCGGGTTGTCGCGGGTCGACCGGGTCCACAGGTCGACGTCGATGTCGATCGGTGAGTCGCTGGAGAACCGGGCCAGCGCGTAGCGCGCGGCGTCGACGCCGATCTTCTCGACCAGGTCTTCGAGGGTCAGCGTGGTGCCCGCGCGCTTCGACATCCGCAGCGCCTCGCCGTTTTCGAGCAGGTTGACCAACTGTCCGATGAGGATTTCCAGGTTGGCGTCGGGGTCGTCGCCGAAGCACGCCGACATCGCCCGCATCCGGCCGACGTAGCCGTGGTGGTCGGCGCCGAGCATGATGACCACCCGGTCGAAGCCCCGCGCGCGCTTGTCGAGGTAGTAGGCGCAGTCACCGGCGAAGTAGGTCCAGTCGCCGTCGGACTTGCGCAGCACCCGGTCCTTGTCGTCGCCGAAGTCGGTGGTGCGCAGCCAGACCGCGCCGTCGGCCTCGAAGACGTGGCCCTGTGCCCGCAGCCGCTCCAGCGCGAGGTCGAGCTCGCCCTGGTCGTGCAACTGCTTCTCGTTGAAATAGACGTCGAAATTGACGCCGAAGTCGACGAGCGAGCTCTTGATCTCGTCGAACATGATCGCGACGCCGGCGACCCGGAACGTCTCCAGGCTCTCCGGCTCTGGCGCGGTCAGCGCGTCGGGGTGCACCTCGGCGACCGTGCTGGCGATCTCGCCGATGTAGGCGCCCCGGTAGCCGTCTTCCGGCGTGGGCTCGCCCAGCGCGGCGGCCCGCAGTGACCGGGCGAACCGGTCGATCTGGGAGCCGGCGTCGTTGAAGTAGTACTCGGTGGTCACCTCGGCGCCGGTCGCGCGGAGCAGCCGGCTCAGCGCGTCGCCGACGGCGGCCCAGCGGACGCCGCCGATGTGCACCGGCCCGGTCGGGTTGGCCGAGACGAACTCCAGGTTGACCCGCTGGCCCGCGAAGCGGTCAGTGTGCCCGTAGGCCTCCCCTGCCTCGACCACCCCACTGGCCAGCAGGCCGGCGGCCGCGGCGTCGAGCCGGATGTTGAGGAAGCCCGGTCCAGCGATCTCTACCGATTTGATACCTGGCGCGCGGCCGAGCTGCTCGGCGATCTCCCCAGCGAGCTCGCGCGGCGGCACACCGATCTTCTTCGCGAGCTGAAGTGCCAGCGTGGCGGCATAGTCGCCGTGCTCGGGGTTGCGGGGTCGCTCGACCGTCACCGTCTCGGGCAGCGTGGACTGATCGAGTCCGCGGGCGGAGAACACGGTGCGGGCCGCGGCGAGCACGACCTCGGCGAGGTTGGCGGGAGTCACTGATCCATGCTAGCGGGGGTAGACTCTGTCACTCGGTGGCGACCCTGCGCGCCCGATGATGCATCCCCCCATCACCGACCGACCTGACGAGGCACCATGAGCATCAGCACTCCGGCCGGCGACTCGAGCCGTCAGACCGCGCCACCCGCAGCCAAGAAGGCCACGGCCGGTGCGGGGCGACCCCCGTCCGCACGCCCCGGTGGTGGTGGCGGTGGCCGACCCACCGGTGGCGCCCGACCGGGTGGCGGTGGCCGCCCGCGCAAGCCCGTGACCCCCGTGAAGGTCAGCCAGGGCCGCAGCTGGGGCCCGATCGCGCTGTTCGCGGCCGTGGGTGTCATCGCGGCGGCGATCATCGGGTACGGCGTCTACGCCGTCACGGTCGGCCCCAAGACCTGGCAGGACAAGGCCGACGGCATCCCCGGCATCGCCAACTTCCGCAAGTCCGACCCCAAGCTCGTCGACACCCGATCGCACAAGAGCGGCTCGATCCAATACCCGCAGTCGCCCCCGGTCGCCGGTGACCACAACGTGAGCTGGCAGAACTGCATGGGCGACGTCTACGACGCGCAGATCGCCAACGAGAACGCGGTGCACAGCCTCGAGCACGGCGCGGTCTGGGTCACCTACCGGCCTGACCTGCCCAAGGATCAGGTCGACGCGCTCGCATCCAAGGTGCAGGGCCAGGAGTTCACGATGATGAGCCCCTTCCCGGGGCTCGACAAGCCGATCTCGCTCCAGGCCTGGGGATACCAGCTCAAGGTCGACAACGCGAGCGACAAGCGGATCGACGACTTCATCCGCGCGCTGCGGACCAACGCCACGATGGAACCCGGCGTCGGCTGCTCGGGCGGCGTGACCGCGACCGGGACGACCCCCCGGGAGCTCCAGCAGCCACAAGGGCAGTGATCAATGAGCACGACGTACGACGATCCCGTGGTTAATGGTGTCGAGTCCGACCCGGTTGTTCCGCGGGGGCGGCGTCCGCTGACCATCGCGGCCGCGGTCGTCGCCGCCGTGCTCGTGCTCATAGCCGTCTTCGGAGCGGGGTGGTTCGCGCACTCGCGCAGCCACCCCGGCGACGACTCGGTCGAGGCGGGCTTCGCCCGCGACATGTCGACCCACCACGCCCAGGCCGTCGAGATGTCGATGCTGGCGCTCAACAAGAGCACCCAGCCCGACCTGCGCCTGCTGGCGGGCGAGATCGTCCAGGCGCAGCAGGCCCAGATCGGCATGATGCAGACCTGGCTGCGCGAGTGGAACCTCGAGCCGACCGGGCACAAGCCGCCGATGAGCTGGATGAAAGACGGCGCCAGCCTCATGAAGAACGGCCTCATGCCCGGCATGGCCAGCGCCGAAGACATGACGAGGTTGCGCAACGCCACGGGCGCCGACTTCGACCAGCTCTTCCTGCACCTGATGCAGCAACATCACCTGGGCGGCATCCACATGGTCGACGGCATCCTGGCCGTCTCCCACGAGGGCGACGTCACCTGGCTGGCCCAGGCGATGGCCAACAACCAGCGCGCCGAACTCGAGTTCATCCAGCAAATCCTCACCAAGATCGGCGCTTAGCGTAGTTGGTCCGTTACCCCCCGTGGTGACCGTCGTTGAACGAACATGGGGGCACTTCTCGACCCGCGCAGCTCGGCGCTGAGTTGGTGCCGACGCGAGCGCATCGGTGGTGACGGCGCGCTGGCCGCCGGCCCACGCGCCGGGCGGGTGGTCACACTCACCCGCCCGCAAGAACTCGCACTGATAGACACGATCCGCGGCCGCTTCCCCGCCGATCTGGACCTGCCGGGCGACCTTTGGACCCGCCGTACCGTCGGCGCCCTGGCCTCTGGCCTTTCCGGGGCCACCCTGTCGCCCGCTCGGGTGAACCGGTTGCTGTCCGCCTGGGGCGCGGTCGCCCGCGACCCCGTCGACCGCGCCTGCCCGATGTGCGCGGGCGCTGTGGCGCAGTGGATGACCAGCGCCTACCCGGCGATCGCGGAAACGGCGGCCGCGCACCGGGCGGAGGTGCACTGGGTCGGGCGGACCCGCCTCTGCGGCGTCACGCCTGCCGCCGACGTTGTCACTTCCGTCGCCGGCCCGCCTGGCCGCACCCGGATCAGCTTCATGATCGCCCCTGGCGGCCCGCTGGCGGCGCTACCGCGCGCCTTCCTGACCCGGCTGACCCGCGACCGCACCGCACACGCCATCGTGGACGGCTCCTGGGCGACCTGGCAGCTTCCGCGCCGGCTCATCCACCGGGTGGTGATCCACCCGATGCCGAGCTGCGAGCGGCGTTAGTGTCCGTGGTCGGCGGTCTCCCGGCGGTTGCGCAGTCCGACGAGGGCGACACCCGCGGCGATCAGCCCAACGCCGATCAACAGGACGCTGCCGACGGCCATTCCGGTGGCCTGGGGGTCAGTGTCGCCGTCTCCGCCGCCGGTGCCCGATCCCCCGCTGGGCACGACCGCGGTGGCGGTAGGCAGAACGGTCGGCGGCAGCACATCACTGCGCAGGGCCGCCTGACGGCCGGCTGACCGGTTGGCGCCCGCGACCGCCCCGTTCACGGCGACGTTGACGATCGCGTCGCGGATCGTCGCGGGGCCGGCCGGCGCTGGCGCGAGTTCCGGCTTGGGCGGGGATGCCGTTGGGGCGCTGTCGCTCTCCGCGGTCACCTCCGCCGGCCGCATCGGCGCGGCCGCCATGATCGGGTTGTGCCGGGCCGCGGGTGCCGGTTCTCCGGCACCAGGGGCCAGTTGATCAGCCCAGGCAGGCCCCACACCGCCCAGCAGGGCAGCAACCACCGCCACAGCGGTGAGTGCGAGCGCGGGCCGCCAACGCATGATCCCCCAGCCTCCGTATTTGCCCGGACGACACATGCTTCTCGGCGGCCGACACCCGGCGCATCCACTGAAGAGACAGCTTCCGCCGCAGCTCGGACCCCGGATAAGGCACCTCCCGGGTGCCACCGAACGCCGCCGGTCGGATCCCTGGTACTCTTTCTCGGTCGCTGAGCCCCCGTAGCTCAGGGGATAGAGCACCGCCCTCCGGAGGCGGGGGCGCAGGTTCGAATCCTGCCGGGGGCACTTCCTTAAACTGTGCGCTGCGGTGTCGCCAGCGTGTGAGTCCTCCCCGTTTCCGCGTTCTGGTGTTGGCTGTCCCCAGTTCGCCACCCGGGTAAGTTCCTCGATCAGTTGTCCGCTGATCTCGGCCTTGAGTGTTGCGCGTCGGCTGCGGTGGTCGTAGTGGATCTCGACCCGGAAGGCGTCGAGGAACCTGCGGAGGCGGTCGGCCGCCAGCTCGTTGAGATCGATCTCGACCAGCGGTAGCAGGTCGAGCAGGGAGACATCGTTGGTCGGCGGTTCAGGCGCCGCCGCACGGTGTGCGGCGAGGGCGTTGGCCGCCTCTGCCATCTCCCGATCAAGCTCTTTGACGCGGCGGTTCATGCGTGCGAAAAAGTGGCCATCGGCGTCAGCGTTTCTCTCCAGGGCACGAAGCAGGTTGTCGGCTGACCTTTCGAGCTCGGCCACCCGTCGTTCTAAGACGATCTCCGCTTGGCGGTGGGCTGCGGCGGCGTGTGTTGCGGCCGCGGGCAGGCTTGCCGCGACGAGTTGGACGCGGTCGGGTCCGAGAACGTGGGTGTTAAAGAAGTGGGACACGACATCGGTGAGTTTGCGCTCGTTGACCCATACGGTGGCGGGGTGGCCGTCCGGACGGACTCGTCCCCGAGGCTGGCAGTAGCTGTAGGGGGTGCCGGCGTGGTTGCGTTTGCCGTGCATGCGCGTTCCGCAGGGTGAGCAGTACACGTAGGACCGAAGGCGGTAGACGCTTTTCGTCTGTCGATGTGGGTTGAGGGCCATCGCGCCAAGATCCGCACGGGCCCTGTCGCGTCGCCGTGGCGTGGGCTGCGCGGCGAGGAAGAGTTCGACGTCTACGAGCGCCTCGTGTACGGGGCGACTGGAGATGACCCACTCGTCACGCGGGTTCAACTTGCCGGGACTTTGCTTGTCCTTGGTGGCGCGGCGGTTCCAGACCATGTGACCGGTGTACTTCGGGTTGAGCAGGATCTCGCGCACCGATGGCGGGCTCCATCGGCCCAGCGCTCGGGTGGGGTCAACCGGCTCCGGTGGTGGGTTCTCAGTGAGGTCCTCGTTCAACCTGCTGGCGATCATGCGGTAGGAGAGACCGTCGTTGGCGCGCATCTCGAAGATTCGCGTGACGACCGGGCCGCGCACGGTATCGGGCGTGAGCTTGGTCTTGTGCTTGCCCTCGGCTCGTTTGGCAGGAACCGGGTGGCGGATTCGCTCGGCGCGGTAACCGTAGGGCGGCTTGCCGACGTTAAAGCCCTGGTCCGTGTGGATCTCGATGCCATTGCGGGACTTCTCCAGCATTTCGAGCACGTACCACTCGGCGACACCTTGCTTGGCGCGGCGCAGCAGCACCATGCCGGCCTTCTTCTCGATGCGGCCCGTCCGCGCTGATCGCATAACCGGCTCGTCCGCGGCAATCAGCGGAATGCCAAGCTGTTCGAGGTCGTGTTCGATCTTCGTGCTCTGGTAGGTCAGCCGTGCGATGCGGTCGATGGATTCGCAGATGACCCCATCGAACCTACGGTCGGGCCGCTGAGCCTCGGCAAGCAAGTCGGCGATCCCGCCGTCGCGTGGGATGTCGATGTCGAAGTTGCGCCAAGCAGAGCTACTCCCCCGAGCGCCGAGAGCCTTGCGTGAGGTCTCCACGTCCCAGAAGTGCAGCCTGATCTCCATGTCGTCGCCCAGCGCGACGTGGCAGGAGCGCAGCTGCCTGGGTAGCGAAATTGTCGGGTCTTGGACCTCATCGTCCGAGGTTCTTCCCATCCAGGCCAGCCGCAGCCGGCGCGGTTCGGGAGTGTCGACGACACGAGCCTGGAGCCAGGTCGCGAGCTTGGCAGAATCCGCTTCGCTGTTCTCAGTCATGTCGACCGAGGTGGCCTTCGAGTGAACCAACCGACAACCTCCAGAATGGCGTTGACCTGTTCGGCCGCTAACCGCCTGCCATCTGCCCCGCCAACAATAGTGATGTCAAAATCTAATTCTAATGCCGATTGGTCGATATTCGACGTACCCGTCGGGGCACGTTTTGTCGACAATTCGGATTCGACATCGTCCACGGTGCAATTAATTGGGTCGGCGGATGCCGTCCCATTGGTTTGTTGATCGCTCGCGTCAACCACGGATTTCCCTTGGCGATGGGAACGCGCGTTACCGCGTCCACAGACGTTTCGGCCATGGGTTCTCCTTTCGAGTCATGGGGGCGAACTTTTACGGGCCCCGGCAAAGCCGCGGAGTGCCCGGCTTGATGTGGTCGGTGTAGACGCGCCATTGCTACTGGTGGCAGGGCAGGGATGACCGGTTCAGATGATCATCAAGGTCCACAGGCACGCGGCCAACGGCCATCACCTGCTGGCCTCAGCAGGCGACAACCGCTCGGTGTGTCGAGGACGCCAATGCCCGCCAGGCGATCGCCGGGCTGGGTCGACACCGCGGCCCGCTCGGCGACTGGCCGACGCAGCTTCCGCGACTGTCAGAGCGTTGCGGGCCTAGATGTACTGCCCGGAGAGGTTGGTTAACCGGGTGATTGGTGGCTGGCCTCCGAGGGCGGTGTGGGGGCGGTGGTGGTTGTAGGTGTGCAGCCAGGCGGGTAGGGCGGCGCGGCGGGCGGCTTCGGATGGGTAGGGTCGCACGAACGCCCATTCGTTGATCATGGTGCGGTTGAACCGTTCCGCTTTGCCGTTGGTTTGTGGCCAGTAGGGCCGGGTGTACCTGGTTGCGACGCCGAGTTGCGCGCAGGCCTGGCGCCAGGCGCGGGATCGGTAGCAGGAACCGTTGTCGGACAGCACCCGTTCGATGGTGACGCCGCGGGTGGCGAACCAGGCCACGGCGCGGCGCCAGAAGCCGATCGCGGTGTCGGCGGTCTCGTCGTCGTGGATTTCGGCGTAGGCCAGGCGGGTGTGGTCGTCGATGGCGGTGTGGACGTAGGCGTGGCCCATCAGCACGTTGTGGTGTCGGTTGCGGCCTTTGCCGCCGTCGGTGGTCTTGTTGCGGCGGCCCTGGACCCGGCCGACGGTCCGCCAGCCGCCACCGGTCGGGATGTTGCCCAGCTTCTTGACATCGGTGTGGACCAGCTCGCCGGGTCGGTCGCGTTCATAGCGGACCACGGGTTCGCCGGTGCGTCTGTCCAGCAGGCTCAGCCGGTTGATCCGGCAGCGGACTAGCACCGCGTGGACCGTTGATGCCGCGACACCGACGATCGCGGCGATCCCGACCGGCCCGAGCCGGCGTTTGCATCGCAGATGCACGATTTTGCGGACGGTTGGTTGCGGGGTGCGTGCCGGGCTGGAATGGGGCCGGCTGGACCGGTCGGTCATGCCGTCCGGGCCAGCCAGCCGGTAGCGGTCGGCCCACCGTTTCGCGGTCGGCCAGGACACCTGGAACCATTCCGCGGCCCGGGCCACCGGCCAGTTCTCATCAACGATCAGACGCGCCATACGCAGTCGCTGACGCGGCGTCAACGCGGCATTAGCGTGGAGCACCGAAGGACCTCCTTGGCTGGGTGTGTGCTGTGGTAGCTCCACACCTGCCAGGAGGTTCTTCGCCGATCAAGACCCGTCACACGATCTCGTCACACAACCAACGTCCCCGGGCAGTACACCTAGACCTGGTTTTGAGCGCGAGTAGCGGACCCGTTTGGGCGGGTGGGAGTTTGGGTCCCGGTATCTGCACGCGGATTCCATTGGGCGTCAGTTTGGGACCCGGTCTGATCTAGCGTCGGGGTGATGATCGGGCCGACGCCCTCGCATAGAGATCACCAACTACACGGGGTGGTATTCGCGCACAGCAGCGTCCGGATCTGCTGATGAGCACGCTTGCCCCCCGCCTTTGGCGGCGATGGCGTGGCAACATCGTCGGGACCCTGACATATCGGTTCGTCCATGCGCCGCATCGCCTTGCTGCGATCAGCCGGCGGACGAGCGGCTGAGAGGATGCGGCACATGATCATGAAGCGGACTGGGCGGCCAGCGGGCGTACTCGGTGTGGACTGCCCAACCGGGTGAGGTATGCATTCCGACGCTAGCCGCGTGGTGCTCGTCCGGACCTTGCGAGGTTTTGCCGACGGGTTTGTGAGCGTCTTGCTGGCCCACTATCGCTGGCGCGTTCGGAAGAGTGTCAGGAAGCCAACTTGATCAGCGGCGCAACAAGTGGCTGGGGATTGTCGCCGAACAGAAGCACGACTGTTCTGCGGCGCGCGCGGCTGAGCACCACGTAGAGCAGTTTAGAGGAGTTGACGAACGGCTCGTACCGTTCGAAGCCGTAGAAGTCGCTGCTGCGCAGGACGACGATGGTAGCGTCTGCTTCCCGGCCCTTGGTCTGGTAAAGGCCCATGAGCTGGACTGACGCCGCCGGTTCGCCAACCACATGGGTGAGTAGACCGGCGCGGTGGTCGGAGATTGCTGCGGCGAGGTGCTCGAGCGCTTCGGCAGGGTCGGCGTGACGGCGCGAAGCCCGTGCCACCAACGGTTCCAGTAACTGCGCCGCGTTTTGCCAGTGTTTTTCCCCTTGAGGAAGGCCAAGGGCGGTGTGCGCGGCGGCGGCGCGCTGCGCAGCATCGCCGATCTGGTCGGCTAGCAGAGCGTCGCGGAGTTCGGTGAGACGCCGGTCCAACGTGGCTGGCATAGCACGGCGCCCGAGGAGCATCCACGCGAGGTCGGGCGCATTCTTCCCGCGCACCGAGCTAGCGACAAACACCGCAAGCTGCTGCCTGACGAGCTCCCATTCCTCAGCCCGAGCGGCGAAACGGAGCATCGCGTGCTGAGCCTCAAGGGCCGCGGTAAGACATTCGGGCAGGCCGACGATCTCGTGGTCGATGACGCGTTGGGTGAGCTGGTCGGACAAGCCGGTCGTCGCGTCAACGTGGTGGCTGAATACGCCGACTGTGGCGCCTTCCTCCCGCAAGTTCTGTACCACCTCGGCCACGACGTCGGCTTCCCTGTCCAGCGGTAGGCCAGCGCGAACCAGCAGCCGGCCGCTGTCCAGGGCGGCTCTGACCGCATCATGCTCGAACTCACGGCGACGAATGGCCGCCGCGGCGGCCGGCAAGATATTGCTCGGATCCCGATGCGAAACGTCCGGCAAGTCGATGCGACGGGCCGCGGGCATGGCCATCGCGGCGTCCAGCCGTTGGGGACCTACGCCAACTGCGTCGGGCAGGTCGCTGTAGATGCACTGGTTCGGATCGCCTAGTAGCAGAAGCCGCGCCGCACCGCGGATGCTGCTCAGCAGGTCGAACTGGCAGTCGTCCGTGTCCTGGAACTCATCGCTGACGATGATCGACCAACGGCCCTGCAGGTGTTCGCGAACGGCGGGCACCGCGCACAGATCGAGCGCGCGGGGCATCATGTCGCGGTAGCGGAGAGTGTCTTCCGCTCGAAATAGCTTGGCCTCGGCGTCGGTCAGCATCTGTGGGTCGGCTAAGCCGATCACGCCTCCCCAGCGGATCAGTAACCGCCACGCGAAGGCGTGGAAGGTGGTGATTTCGATTCGCGACAGATATGGGCCGAGCACGTCGGCCGTCCGATCAAGGATCTGTGCCACCGATGAGCGCGAGAACGACAAGAACAACGCCCGCGCGACCGGCAGCCGCCCCCGTCCGCTCACCGCAGCGGCGCGTTCACGATCGACGCGCTCCAAGTGCGCACGCACTGCGGCGGCCGCGGTGGTGGTCTTTCCCGTCCCCGCGCCGCCGCACACCAGCAGGACCGGATCACCGGAATCGATGATCTTCCGTTGTTCTTCACTGGGCTTGTAGGTCATGGCAGATCGACCAGTCCGGTGGTGGCGGGTGGATTCGCGAGGGTATCGAGGACCTTCTTGGCTAGCGGTGGCGTCTTCCCGCGGGGCAGTGCGTCGACGAATGGCTGGTGTAGGCCGCCCTTGCTCTTGAGCGCTTTCACGATCGCCTCCGCCAAGTCGGCGTCGGCAATCGCACTGACGGTGATCCCGACCAACCCGTGCTCGGTCACCAGCCGCTCGAACGCGGTCCGCAGCCGGGAGACGTCGACACCGCTGACCAATGCCTTCTCGACCGAGGAGTGCTTTGGCAGCCGGATTACGTGCTCGGCCAGTGCGGTCAACTCGGCGATCAGCGCGGCGTCTCCGCCGGGCTTGTCGTTGTCAAGGACTACCCGTACATGGAATCCGAGCGCTGTAGCGAGCCGGGCCAGCTTTGGCAGTTCGTCCTTGCCGCCGTCGCCGTTGGCAGGTGCGACCATCCGCACTCCGTACGCTGCTGGCGGGGCAATGTCGTTGCGTAGCCGCCGGTCTGCGACCGCGGTGTAACCCTCCAGGTCGTGAGGGCCTTCGAGCAGCCCTACCGTACGGGCGGTCATCGCCGGGAGCAGTAGCGGGTGCAAGTACCGACGGGCCGCCCGCTCTTTACGGTCGGTTGTGGCGGCCAGTTGATGCGCTCGCCGCTGGCCGTGGCTTCGGGTCAGCCGGATCATCTCCTCCGGCGCGAACGCACGAACCGCCTCGGGCCGGCGGGTGGAGAGCCACACCTGCCCGCTATTGCGGCGCAGGCGGGAGGCCAGGTACTCGGCAGATGCGGCGTCTAGGTCGTCGCCGAAGTCGTCGCCGAGGACAATCGCCCCTGGCTCGGCTGCGGACACCACCGCCTCGGCTGCGGTCAACACACCGGTGGTGGTCGAGCCGTGTGCGGTAAGCGGGAGCGGGCCAGCGCTGTCCAAGGCGACTGTCGGGCGCATGGCGCGCAAGATTGCGCTGACGGATCCGTCGTCGGTTGCGAACCCAATATCATCCGCGGGCACGGTGCTGCTCATTTCCAGCAACTGCGCGGCCCCGGCGTCCAGGACCTCCTCGATGGTCTTGCGGATCCCGCTGCTCGCAACCAGGGCGTCGGTTGCCGCATCCATGTCCGTGCCGAGCTTGGTCAACGCCGCCAGCAGGTCCGGTTCGTCAGCATCGGCCACCAACCGGCGGAAGACCCCTTCAGGCCGCAGCTGCAGCGGCGCACGCCGGTCGAGCACGATTGGAGCCAGCAGCTCCCGCTCGGCGCGCGACGCCCGGGTTCCGGTCTTGGGGTACTCCACCCAGTGTTCGGCGGTCTCGCTCGCCGGGTCGTAACGAAGCCGGTAACACAACCGCAGACCCATCACTGCCTCGTCCGCCTGCTCGTGCGCTGCGAGCAGGCCCGTCTCTGGGTCGATCAGATCCAGCCAGTTCTCAAGCTCCTGTTCGACCACCGCGTTGAGGTCCACGAGCGTCACCTCGACCTCGGTCAGCTCCTCGAGGTCCTCGCCAGCCGGCGGGAAGGGCCGGTACACGTCCAGTACATCCGGCCTGGCCATCGTGCTCCGCGGCTCAAGCACCCGACGAAGACCGGTGATCATGTCGGTCCGGCCGGCGCGCGGCTCGCCGACCACCACCGCGTGCCCAACTGGGCACAGCACCATGTCCGCGAAGCCTCGGAAGCGCTGCAGGCGAACCCTGACTACGCGCATGGCGACGCCACCTCCCTTGATCACAGCTGTGAGAACGGCCGCCGGTCTGCTGCGGCATGGCCTTAGGCCCACTCGGAGGGGCATACCTTGTGGAGAGCCCTTACCGAGGCCGAAGCCATCTTGCCGCAGAATCCTCACGTCGCACACCCGACTTGCGTGTCGCTGTTCTCGGAAGAGTGACCCCAGCTAGTCTCGCGAGTCCAAGATCCCGGCACGGCCCACGCCTAGGCCTTCACCTGGGTACTTATGACCTGTCCGCGGACCCGAGGCTAAGCGACGGCGGCGTGAGTACCTCGCGCGTGTTGAACGTCTCGACTTGACCGCCCTGTAGCGCCATTCTTCGAAGCAAACCCGACCGCACCGGGAAGGAGATCCGCGATGACCGCCACGATCACGATCCCCTGGGTCATGTCATGCTGGTAGCCCTCTCGCCCGTTGGTCCGGTCGAAGCCGAACGTGACCTAGCCGACGACGAGTTCTCTTGCCCGCTCTGCCAACACCTCGTCGTCCTCAAGCGAGGACGCGTCAAGATCGCCCATTTCGCTCACGCACCTGGCGCCGACTGCATCGCGGTCGGCGAGAGCCCACGCCACCTGTTGGCCAAGAAGGTCCTCGCCGAGCAGTTCCGCGGCCTCGGCTACCACGTCGAACTCGAACAGATCCACAGCGATGGTGAGCGTCGTGTCGACGTCGCGGTGTGGTCGGACAAAAGCCGCCAGTGGGTCGCCGTCGAGGTTCAGGACTCGCCGATTTCCGTCGAGGCAATGAAGGCTCGCGCCCAACTCGACCGCCGAGCCGGCTTCCTGGGTACGGCGTGGGTCTGGACAGGCCGTCGCTTTGACCTTCTGCTGCCCATCCAGGACGGCGCTGAGGCCCGGATTCCACCGGAGATGCGCTGGTTTAACAACCGCTACAAGGCAGGCGTCTTCCTCCTCGACGCGCCGAACGAGGAGATGTGGTGGGTCCAGTTCGGATCGGCGGGTCGTGAGGGGAGCAGCTACGACTGGTACGAGCAAGGCGGCACGCTGTCCGGCGTCGACTACCCGGGCCGGACCCTCGTGGCGACAAAGCGCCTCTTCCCGGAGCGTGTCTCGTTTCGTCTGGAACCGATTGAGAGCCCGTGGCACAAACCCCACAAGCCGGACTGGGGGATCGTGTTCACGCCGTAACCCATTCTGCTCTTGCGCGCAGTAACCCCAAGCCCAACCGAAGGAGGTCACCGTGGCCGGCGAGTACACCGTCCTAGAGGCGCTCGGCGGCGACGCCGGCAAGCAGCCCAACCCCACAGCGGACCGCACTCGGTTCGAACGGTGAGGCTCACGCCCATAGAGTCGGTGCCACCGAGACGGGCCTCCCGCCGACGCGGACGGAGACGATCATGTGGCAACAGCGATGAAATCCCCCTCCTGTCTGGGACCGTATCCGCGCTGCGGCGCGCACTAACGATGGTGGGCTGGCGGCTCGCGCGCTTGCTCGGTCGACCAGACCCACTCGCTCGGGTCGTTCCAGCGGTGGCGGTTCTCGTGGCCCAACGCGATGTCCTCGACGCCGAGGAGGACCTCATTGGTGCGCAGACGGTTCCAGACCTGCCGGCCCTTGGACGGCGTCGATTTAACGTCTTTTCGGCGTCAACCACCCGTTCCTCGGCCGGTCAATCCTCGGGTTTGGCGCGCAACAACAGCTACCGGGCCTTCTGCATCTTGAAGATGCTTACCGTGGAGTCGAGGACGCCCATGGAAATGGCGGTATCGAGGTTGCTGACGATGGCTACTCGTAGCCCTCGGGATGGGTATGCCTTAATTATATTCTCGGAGGTGCCACTTAGGCCGCGCGTGGAGAAAAGCGTGGGTGGAAAATGTTTATCCCGCCGGAAGCCGTACGGTACTCGTCCGCTCAAGAAGGCAGGAGCGATTTCGTGAACGATCCCCAAAAAATGCGCCAGCAGCATTGGGTATACGGGGAATGCCTTCACCTCGGCAAGCGTCATTAAATCCGTGCTGCCCGCTTGCCACTGTCGTTTACCGACCGGGGCGATCTCAGTGCCCTGTCGAATTACACCTACGTCCACCACATAAATTCCGCCGTCGTGGTTGTAGGCGCTCTGTACAGGAAGGTTAGCGTGTAGCTCCCATCCCAAGGCATGCCCGGATCCAGCCACCTCGAACCAGGAGTAGTTGCGTGGGTTCCCGGTGGTTGTTGCTTTGAATATGAAGCGATTGCGACGGTCGAGATTTGCCGGCTGAACAGCGTATCCCATGCTCTGATAATGGTGGGCGCTGGCCATGAGGGCTGCAATCTCAAGCAACTGAAAATTTCGGCGGACCAGTTCATAGAGTGTCGCGCGATGGCGTTGCATGAAGCCGGCTAGCCCATTCAAGATGGCGTTACCGTCAATGGTTGCGCTCATGTACCTTCCTAGCAAGGCTCTTCAGCGTGCTGGATGCCAGCAGATCCCGTATTCCAATCTCTTGAGCCGTGTTCCACAGGTCGTTACTCATGCGCCGCAACTGTCGGTCATATGCCGAGTCGCCAGTAATTTCTACTGAGCCAACGGCGATGGAGGAGAACATCCCGGCCCTCGTTGTCGCCCGAATAGTTCTGCTCTGAAAGTCTATTAAATGCGCCAGTTTTCTAAAGGTTGCGACTATTACGAAGACCGAACGCTCGTCTGCCGTTGGCCGTTTGCACCCTGCATCACCAAAACTCTTGGAGGCAAGATTCTGGACACCTCTGGCATACTGGGATAATTCGCGACGTATAGGTGCCGGGGCGTCAGCCAAAAAGCCCTCAATCTGTTTGGCCGTCATGTTCGAACGGTAGCGGAAAACCGGCCGCACTGGGTCACACCGGCTCGACCACCCAGTTACGCAGACGGTATCGGCGTCCTCTGGCAGATCTGGACGAGTCGCGTAGGTTCATCGCCGCACCACACGGCATCGAGGAGATACTATGCGCAGGGGGCGTCGCGTCGCCTTCCTTGGCCGCCCGCCCCATGGGGTGCTCCGGTAACTCGATCTTTAGGAGGCCAGGGAACAGCATCGTCGGGTTTGGCTTTGTTGAGGTGCGACGCTCGGCGGTGGAGGTGTCGGTCGGGCGGTAGGACAAAGTAGTCACGGATGCTCCCGGCAGCGTCGTCCCAACCCAAACGACTGGTCTTCCTGCGAGCGACGTCTAGGTCGACGCGCACATGCGATTGCCCAGCCGGGAGAGAGTTAATTCGATCTCGTCTTGCTGGAACCTGAAGTCGCCCGAGATGTGTATGGCGACCACCTGATACAACTCACCCGTCTCGTCGTGACGCAGGAAGTAGTCCAAGGCCCCGAGCTTGATCCCAAGCTCGAAGTCCGTCAGGTGTTCCCGTCTGGGATGGTGATGGGCCTCGATAATGATCCACCGGGCGACGGAGTCCATCTCGGCCGTCTCTTGCGCGAGAACCCCAAGCGGGCCGATGTACTCGCCGTCCTCGCCGTAGACCTTCGTGCCGTACGCGCCTGTACTACATGCTCCTCTTCGCCGCGCACGACCCCAAGTGTGTAGTGCGTTGGGGTGTAGTTGACCGAGTCGGCGTACAGCCGCTTGATGACCTGCTGGCCGTCGACCATGACGATCTCGGGAGTGAGTGCCTCCACCCTGCCGTGCTCCAGCGCCACCCTCGTCAGGGCCGTCCTGCTGAACCCTGCTCGCGATACCAGTACAAGCTTATGGGTCGGCAGCCGCCGGTGCTTGTCGATCTGCTGCTCCACCCAATCCACCGACGCGCGCCGGCTCCGCTGGTTCACTTCATACGAGATGACGATTGCGTCGCCGTCTGCCTCGGCTTCTACGACGATGTCGACCTCACGCTCGCCGAGGTCGGGGTCGCACATGAGCTTCGACTCGCTCACTGTCACGCCAGGGCCGGCGTAGTGCTGCCGGATGAGATGCACAATCGCCTGGAACGGCGTCGTCCTTTTGGGCACTCCACGGAGGATAGTCCTGATCGACAGGGGTCCGGACAACTCGGCGGTGCTCGCGTCTGTGCAGAAGCGGCTGGACGCCGGATCGGGCCGGTGGATTCAGCTGGTCGGCAACCACGAGTCCCAATATCTTGGCGGTGAGGCGTTCTGGCCAGAGCAACTGACGCCCAGCGACGCTGATCTGCGGCGCGCGTGGTGGATGAAGGAATGGTTGCGGGTCGCTGCCGCGGTGCGTACCGCCGAGGGAGAGGACCTTCTGAGAAGGTCAGACCTCGTGGCCGAAGTCGTACTCGGCAACCCACGCCTTGAACGCTTCGCGGATGTGTGCGCGAACGTATGTCTGAAACCGGGTACCTGGCATCGCACCGAACTCGAACGGCAGGCGGTTAGCATGGCTGAGGCACTTGCGCGCGTGCGTCGAGAACGAATTCGTCACGAACAGGCTCGCCATCGACGGCGGGAAGCTTCGCCGCATGCCAACATACTTGAGCGCCTCGTCGCGAGGGACGCCGAGGGGGTAGTACTTGCCCTCGATAGTCAGTACACAGCCAGACGGCTTCGGAAGTTGCCGCTTGTCCCGGCTGTGACGGGCCGCATTCGTGTCGATCAGCAGCACGTCCGACTCGCCGTCAAAGTTCTTCCACTGAACCTTCACCCGCAGATGGACCTCAATCGGGCGGGCGGCCCCGAAGTACAGCACCGCATGCGTAAACGACCGTCTTCCTCGGCCGTGAATGACGCCAGGCGCACCCCGAAAGACGAGATCCTGCACCTCCTTCTCGTAGCAATCCTCGTAGATCACCCTTCCGCCGCACTCCGCCGCCGTCGCGATCACCTGCGCAAACAGGAAACCCTCGTAGATGCGGTCAGCCGCGTCAGCCCGAGTGAACGGTGTCGCCACACCCTGCATCGCGTCTGCCAGCTCGGTGAGCAGTGCACCAACGGGATCCGTCACAGCGGCACCACCGCCTGACGCAGGGCAGCCAGCGCGCCAACGACACGTTGCCGGTTCTGCACCGCAGCGGCCGTCTCGGGCTGCCAAGCGACGACGATATCGTCGTCGCCTTCGTCCAGGGCAGTAACAATCTGCTCGGGAACCGGGACCCGTCCCCGGAAACCATCCGTCAGTACACGCACCGTCTCCGCACGAAGGTTCGGTAGATCGCGGTACACCGCGAGCATCGCGTCGAGCAGCAGCAGGACGCGTTCCTGATCAGTGTATGGACGCTCCACGATCTCGGGTTCGACCCGGCTGCGCTCGTCCGGCCGCACGCCGTACCCGTACATGTAGCCACCACGACGCTGGTAATAGCTACTGCCGCCGGCAGTCGCCGAATCGGCATGGCCCTCGGCGACTGCGGCGTCCACCGCCTGCACTACCCAGCTCAGCCCGTGTTCGGCGCACAACTGCCGTAGATTCTGGTCGACTCGTGCCAGCTCTGACGCCTCCATCAGCGAGGCTCTCTCCGGATCTCTCGCAGCGCTTACGCCGCATCGGTTGATAGCCGGCGCGCCATGCCTCTCGCAGCTCTACACCATAGTGGACGCTGGGAAGGGCGCCCTCGAACTCCACGACCGAGCGTAACGTCGCGGTCTAGGGTGCTTGCGGCGTTGTGACCTGACTGGCGAACGCAATGGATCTATCCGATCTCATCAGGACGAGCTCGCGGCCGGTTGGAGTTGCTCGCAGGCTGGGCCTCATTGCGACACCTGGTACCTGCAGAGCCTCTCGGACCGGTCTGGGCCGACACCGCCCCCGGGCTGGTCCTAATTGCAACCCCACACTGGCCCCGTACGACGAGCCGCTGGAGCTCAACCCGACACCGCCCCCATGGGCTGGTCTCATTGCGACCGCAACTCAAAACGTGACGGCCTCGACGGCGTTGCGAACCGAGGCGGCCGTGAGCCTCTCGAGCTGCTTGACCTGCCAGGCAGCGCGAACGCCATCGCTGAACCTGCCGAAGAAGTCGATGCCGTCCTGCTTGTCCCCTGGCACACTCGTCGGTGAGCTCGCCCGCGCCCACCGACGAACGCCAGCGCCCGGCGACCTCTTCGCATACGTCGCCGGCATCGTCTCCCACCCTGGATATACCCGACGCTTTCTCCATGAACTCGAACAGCTTGGAATCCGCGTCCCACTTACTTCCGACGCCAAGCTGTGGCAGCAAGCCGTCGCCGTCGGACACAACGTCCTGTGGCTGCACACCTTCGGATGCTGTACCGCCGATGGGAAGACCGCCCGCCCTTCGTTCCGGGACTTCGTCGACGCCTTCGGGCCGAAGGTGATCGCCGAAATCCCGGACACTCACGGGGACCTACCCGATGTGATCGATCATGACCCCGAGACCGACACCCTGATCATCGGACGCGGCCGCCTACACACCCGGTCAGCGAGCCCGCGTGGCGCTACGACGTCGGAGGTATGCGCGTCCTCCGCCATTGGTTTAACTACCGCAACGCCGACCAACGCTACCGAAGACGGTCGTCCCCACTCGACGACGACAACGCCCCATCCTGGGCCCCTAATCTCACCGACGAACTACTCGAGATCATCACCGTGCTCCACCAACCCGTCGCGCTCGAACCACGTCAAGACGACCTCCTCGACCGGATCTGCCGCGGACCACTGATTTCGACAACGACTCTCGCGGCAGCCGGAGTCCTACCCGTTTCGGCATCGGCCCACAAACTCACTGCCAAGACAAACACGCAACCGCAAAGCCTGTTCTGACGTTGACTTCCGCTTCGCTGACGTGTGCCTCCGTGACCACGACACCGATCGTCAGATGCACCGTGACGGGTTGTGGTTGCGGCCGGCTGGACAGACTGACCCCGCCTCCGCGGCAGATGAGGTCGTCGGGTCCAGCGGTGTAACTTGCCGGAATGCCAATCGATCCCAGCGCCAGCCCGTCGCCAACAGCGGCGGAGACTGCCACAGCGGAGACTGTGGATCAGGGTGCGGTAAGCGCCGTTGACGACGGTTCCGGCCTTACACCGGCGGAGCCGCCGACGATGCAGTTGACCAGTCTGCAGCCAGTCACAGTCACCACCGTGTGGCCGACCGAGGCGCACCATTTCACGCCCTGGCTGCTGGCCAATTCCGCCCTGCTCAGCCAGACGCTTGGCATGGACGTCGAACTCGAGGCACGGGAGTACAAGGTCGGAAAGTTCTCTTTGGACCTGATCGGCCGCGAGGTCGCCACCGACACCCCCGTCATCGTCGAGAACCAGTACGGGCCGACCGACCACAGCCACCTAGGCCAGATCCTCACTTACGCCGGCGGGACCAAGCCCACCACCATCATCTGGGTGGCCGAGTCGTTCCGGGAGGAACACCGGGCCGCCCTTGAATGGCTAAACACCCACACGGAACCCGGCATCCGGTTCTTTGGCATCCGGATCACCGCGGTCACCCTCGCCGGCGCCCCTGCCGGGCTGGTCGCCCCATTGCTGGAACTCGTGGTCAAACCGAACGACTGGGAGAAACTCGCGGTCGCGGCCACCCAGTCCGGTGCCGCCGCCCACACACCCGCCCAAGCCCTCTACCTTGAGTTCTGGTCTCAGTTCGAACCCTCGGCCAAACAACACGGCTGGACCAGCGGCGCCGCGCCCGCCGCCAACTGGTGGAGCATGCCCAGCGGCGTCAGCGGCGCCTCCTGGACCGTATCTTGGGCAACCTTCGGCGGACGCTCCGAGATTTACTTCGGCCACCCTGACCCCGCCGTCAATCTGACCCGCTGGCAGCTACTCGACCATCTCCGCGACCAAATCACCGCCGCCTACGGGGATGAGCTATTCTTCGACGCCCTTCCCGAGAAGAAGGGCTGCCGCATCGAGGCTCGCCGCACCGGTCCGAAGATCACCGACCGCAACGCCTGGCCCGACATGCTCACATGGCTTGTCGACAGCCAGACTCGTCTTCGCACCGCCATCGCCAGCGTTGGCGGCGTACCCAACACCGTCTCCGCACCGCTACCAGCAGACGACGTCGACGCTGAACGTTGACCTGCGCAGGTCTTCAGCGCGCGCGTCGATGCTGACGAGGTCCACATAGCATCAGCCCTGCCGTGACTTACAAAGCGGATCCCGGCAGATCGGAGAGACCCGCCGAGACTTAGAGGGCGGCCTGCGGAAATTGGGCGACAGCCAAGCGTCGGCTCCTATATCCTGTCTGGCTCGGCATGAGGTCCGGGCATGGCGAATGTCATCGGCACCTCGCAGACAGGCCGACATGCAGATCACTTCCCTAGCACAGCTACGCGAGACCGACGAACGTACCCAGCGCTTCACCCCGCTGGGCCTCGGCCTAGATCGCATGCTGACCCCGGAATCTGCCGCCACCTACCACCAGGAAACGGTTGCCCAGATTGACCTCGCGGACGCCGTGGCACAGGGGACGCGCGATGCCTTCGAACGACTGCGCAAAATCCGCGCGTACGGGGTGCTCTGCTACGAGATCTACACCCTGGTCAACGACCATGCGTTGCTGGTCATCGAGCAGGCACTGCGGGATCGGTTCATCCACTTCCACGACGGCTCATGCACCTTCGTGCACCGCGACGGCCACGAGAAGACGATCACCATCACCGACTACGACGACGTATACAAAGCGGCCAAGCGATTCCCAGCGCGACGCGGTTACCAGCTGGTTGTGGGACGTGGCCCTGCCGCTGTCGAGT
Organism: Asanoa ferruginea; assembly: GCF_003387075.1. Classification (NCBI taxonomy): domain Bacteria; kingdom Bacillati; phylum Actinomycetota; class Actinomycetes; order Micromonosporales; family Micromonosporaceae; genus Asanoa; species Asanoa ferruginea. The sequence continues at coordinate 3,705,664 of NZ_QUMQ01000001.1, read as the reverse complement.
TCAATGGCATGCTCGATGGTCTGCGCAAATGGGCCCGGGCCGCTGGAGTGCTCCGCGGGCAGCGCAACCGCCGGATCGAGCAGGTGCTCGCGACCCTACGGAACTCAGTCGCCCACCCCTCATCGACGCACCTGCTTACCCCGGTCGACTGCGCCGAGACGTTGCGCGACCTGGCCGAGTTCATCAATCAGCTTTGGGGCGTGCCCACGCCGGGAGGCCGTCTCTACCCAGCGCCGGTCGAGCGCGACGCGCTGTTTATCGGCTGGAACGCCAACGGCAGTGTGACCCTAGCTCCAGCCGATCACCTCAGCGCCGGCCTAGTTCGTCTCGACCAGATCGAACAGTGCGCGATCGTCCGCGCCGTCTTCTGCCCGGGAACCCGCCTGGAGGACCCCGACCTCTATTACTTTGACAGTCGATACGAAAACACCCGGCTACCGACCGAGTACCTGTGGGGCCCGGGCAGCCCCACAGAAGCCGCCACCTGGCTGACCACCACCAGCCCGACACGGGACTTCGTGGACCTACTCGATCAGGTCTTCGCCATCCGACATGAAGGCGACCGCGTGTACCGACCCATGAAACCGGGTGTGGTCGCGTTACTCGACCCAGCCGACCAGAGCGGCCATTGGTACCTCGTCCAAGCCGATACCCCTCAGGACGCCTACCTCCACATCCGGCAGATTCTGGCGGCCGAGCCAGGATGCAGCCAAAGCGGTGAATGCCCGGCATGCCCAATCGAGATCCTCGACCAAGGCACCGTCAAGGAGCTCGTCGGCCGCGGCCAGCTCACCCCGACATGCACCGCGCTGCCTCCGGTCTTCTGTCTTCGCGACGACATTCCGTCCTGGCAACCAGCACCGCTACGCACCAACCGCGAGCCGGCGCCAAGGAGGAGGAGGAGGAGGAGGAGCAACCGCCACCGTGGTGACGTCGGATGACGGCGCGCGGGACGCTCACAGCTATCTCACCGAATCGGCGATAACCGTTACTGTTTGCCGTTCGTCCTCCGGCGGCGGGAGGGTCACGGGCTTACCCACCCCCGTACCGGTGTGACTCACGTGCGTAGGTCCCCACACCAGCGGCCCCGCGCGGCACCCCCTGCAGCGCGGTCAATCGCCAACGTACACGTCCGTGACCAGGGACAACCGCCTGGACGGTGCGCAGTTGTGGGTTGTATCCCGCCATCGAGATCAACCTGCGCCTCGGTCGCATACGCCCAGCTCAGGGCCAGTGCCTCGGCGCGTCTGAGGGCGCGTTTCGGGTCGCGAGCGTCGTGTCGGGGTGGGGTTCGAACCTGTGCTCAGGTCTCCGCGCCTTCATGGTCGCGGCTTCGACGACGTTCTTTGGGTGACCTCGCCGAGGCCGCGTCCCGTTCTCTTACCCGGCCGGCCATCTCGCGCGTTCCGTGCGGCCAGTTGCGCCTGATGAGGGCGAAGACGTCGCGTCTGCTGCCTCACCTCGACCGGCGGCGGGCGTTCGTGGATCGGGGTCGATGCAGCGCGCCGAGAATGCCGAGGCCTAGTCCGAAAGCGCCCCCGAACGCTACTCCAGCGGATAGCACGGCTTCGGCTGCTGGCGCGCCAACGCTGCTCTTGAGCATCGCGGTCACGAGCGCCACGACGAGGGATGCGAGGCCCACGACCAGGACCCACACGGGGGTCGTGCCGGAGCGGTTCACACTGCTTTCCCTTCTGTTAGGACGATGGTGCCGTCGATGAGGTGCTGGCCGAAGACCGGCTGCGCAGCGCGGACGGCTTCGAGGCGTCTCTGTAGCGAGGCCGCTTGGTCGTCGAGTGCGGCGAGTGCGGCGAGCGCGTCCCGCTGCGCAGTGAGCGGCGGCAGAGGCATCACAAGTTCGCCCAGGATTTTTGGTCGGAGCGATGTGGTGGTTGACCGGATGGAGCGCTCGCGGATGTGGGCGAGGATGGCGCGCTGCCGCAGGAACGCCAGTAGGTAGGCGGGATCCAGCTCGTCCGGGTCGATGACACGCAGCCGGAGCAGGTTGGTGTGCGGCAGCCAGCCGGACTCGGCGTCGCGGACGAGCGCGGCCTGGCCCATGGCGCCGGTGCGTACCCAGAGCACGTCGCCGCTGTGGAGCCGGTACCGGTCCAGCGACGTGGCGTCGGCCGTCGGAGCGTCGGCTGCTTCGATGATCCCGCTGCGTAGGTGCCGCGGGTGCACGACAGGCACGGTCACGCCTGCGGTTCCGGCTCGGGCGACCGCTGATTTCAGCGACGCGGCCCACACCCCGTTGCGGACGTCGCAGAGTTCGTTTAGCGGGCGACCGGGCCAGCCGCCGCCGATCGTGTACGGCGGCATGTCGACTTTGGTTGCCAGCGCCTCGAGCTCCGCGCGGGCCACGTCTGCCGGCGATCGCGTGAACCTGCGGTCTTGGTGCTCGGGCGGATGCAGCGAGTATCCCTGCGCCTGGATGTCCTCGGGGGTCGCCAGGACGCTGCACTCGGTCCGGTCCTTTGCCGTTACCGCGGCGACGATGCTCGCGACGTCCGTCTCGTCGAACTTGACGTGAGCGCCCCTCACCCGGCCGCGATTGCGGGCGTCGACGAACCGCACCGAACCGGGTCGTCCAGTGGGCCGCCTCAATAGCCAGACGCACACCCCGACCGTGGTGTTCGAGAACATCCGCGCCGGTAGCGCGACGACGGCGAGGAGAGCACCCTGCTCTACAAGCTCTCGGCGCATAGTTGCGTTGCCCGTGAATCCGGCGCTGTAGGGCATGAGGACGACGGCCCGCCCGTTCTCAGCGAGCGAGTCGACACAGTGCCGCAGCCAGGTGTCTTCGACGCGGTTGCCAAACGGCGGGTTGGTCAGCACGAAGGTCGCTCCGCCGGGCGGCGGTGCCGCGGTCACGGCGAGCTCGGCTAGCGTCCCGGACGCCGCCAACCACATGCCGGCCAGCCGGAGCTCGGCCGTGTCGGGATGCTCCACACGGATCCGCACCGCGGCCAGGTTGTGGCTGGCCATCGCGGCCGGGTCGCCGGCGCTGCGGACGAACTCGCCCGGTAGTTCGCCGAAGCGGGCGAAGGGGTCGTAGATCAGGACGTCGCCGTCGGCCGGGATAAAGGCCAGGAGGGCGACCATCGTCCGGGCGATGCCTTGGGGTGTCGAGATGACGTCGGGGCCGATGCTCGCCTGCCGCAGATAGGCGGCACGAAGCCGTACGAAGTCGGCGGGGCTGAGGGCCGCAACGAGTTTGACCACCTTGCGCAGCGGTTCGAAGGCTCGGGGTCGTAGCCGGATCGGAGGTGCGTCCGAGGCATTTAGGACGTCGGAACCCGCCAGCGACTCGTCGGCTAGCGCCACGACGCGGAGCACCAGCCGCCGGGCCATGCCCGGGTCGCCGTCCGGCGGCACGCTACGCGTCAGCTGTGACCAGCGGTCGTGGTCGTAGAGGCGCAAGTACGTCAAGCAGAGCAGAAGATAGAGGTACTCGGTCCGCACCGCGTTGCCACCGAACTCAGTGCCGAGCGCCGCGAGCTCCTTGACTCGGTCCCGATCGGGGACTTCGGCGGCCCGAAGCTGACGCCTGACCCGCTCACCGTAGGTAACGCCGGCCGCCTCCTCAGATCGGCGGTGATTGGCAGGTATGGGCCGCGTATCCAGCCACTCGATGACGTTGGCGAGCCGTAGGTCAACGCCTGGGTCGACAGGCGCCGGGAAGTCGGAGTGCCTGGTGCGCCACTGCGTGACCGCCGACCGTGCGACGCCGGCAAGTTGCGCGAGCCGGGCCTGGGAAACCGTAGCCGTAGAATCACTCACAGGAGCGAAACTACGGACACCGCCTCGCCGCGTCCACGGTGCACTCTGGAGTGCACCAGGATCTGTTAACAGATTCGTCAGATCCGCCCGCCATCTGTCGGGAGGTCCGGCGGCTGGCGTAGCTCTGAGGGAACCTTAGCTTGGATTGGCGGCCAACTCCGCGTCAGTCCTTCTCCGTGGGATAGACCGCGTGAGCATGGGGCGCTAGGTCACCGAGCGATGGCAGCATGAAACAACCTCACCGCCTACCGCGGCGCATGCTGGTGCCGCAGAGTCACCGCGAGTTAAATGTCCTGACGAAGTCCGAGCGCGTGGAGTCTCCGTGCGGCAGCGACAACATCGTCGTACGTCCGCACATCCAGGTCGGGAAGGTCCTGCCTAGCTCTAAGAACATCCAGTCTGGACGTGTGAGAATCGTTCCTGCCGACAATTACGGCGATCTCCGGCATGAAGATTTCGGTCCCAAAGCGCTTCTTCGCTTCGATCGCTCTAGACGCCTCACCAAAATAGCGCTGATATTGCAACAGCTGAGCACGCACTTCGTGAATTGCAGAGGAGTAGCGCGTTCTGTTTTGCTTACTAACGAAGATCTTAGGGCGTGGAAGCTTGAGATCCAGTATCTTCGGGGCCTTGGATCCGTCGTACGGGAATAGTATGAAGTCAGGGACTAGGTTTGCCTCGTCTTGTCGCGTGAGAACAGGCTGGCTCACAAATCTCTCGTAATCAGTGCCTAGTAGCAGGTCAGGATGAGCCTCGAAGAACGCCTGAAAATCCCTCTCCGCCGCGGACTCGTTGTTCATAAGATCCTCGAGCTCTTCCCATGGCTGCGCCCGCAGCGATGATGACTGCTCACCTAGGTCACCGACTACTCCTTCCACGGGCGTAGAGTCTCTAAAATCCAGCCGTCCCTGTGTCAATGTTGACATAGGACGAACAACGACCCGATTTCCGCGTGGAAGGAGGACCAGGGAATCGAAATGGCCGCTGACGGCCTCTACGGAACTAGCCAGACGAGCAAGGGTCCTAAGTTCCCGCAGAAGTTCGGCCTTCTGTCGTTTCAGTTCGGTGCCTCTGCGATACGCGAAGTCAAAAAGAGGATCATGGCGAGACCAGTGAGCATCGATGCCGTCTATATGGCGAAGGTGCGCCCGCAGCCAGTCCGAAACGCTTATCAACCCGATCTCGCGCAGATCCTTGTATCTCGACATCCAGCCGGGACGACCTTCGAACCACTCTTGTATCTCGGCGAGGTTGTAGTCCTGACCCGGTATGAGGTCGCGTTCGTCGGTGCCATGTATGGCCTGATCTGGCGGCAGAGGTGGGAGAAGTGTGTTCCGGGACAGGCTCCGTCGAGTCTGCTCTCGTATTAGATCGGGGTTCTTCTCGACGAAGTAGGCGGCGATCTTCTCGGGCGCCAGGACTTGGAGGTCGCCGTCGGCCGCGACACCTACCGCCTCTAGGGCTACTGACTCAATTATCGCGAGAAGACTCAAGTGCTGACGTCGCTCGACGGCCCTCCGCATGTGAGACTGCAACAGCCTAGTTGGAAACTGGCGCCGCCCCTCCAGCCAAAGCATGGATAGCCGCTTAACCGTTACGAGTCCACCGTGCACAGCGATCTCCAAACTGGACGTCTGCAAGCATCGTGCCGCATCAAAGGGATCCGTCACAACCAAAGACTCGAAGCCAAGCAATCAGCAGAGCCCCGATCGCTGATGCGGAGGCAGCGCTTGTCGTCCAGCTCAGTTCCATCTTGAGTTGCGTTGCTCGGTGTATGCGGCCGGGTCGAACTCGCCGCCGAGATCCTCTGCGGTGATCTGCTGCCGGCCAGAGGGCAGGGACGCTTCGGCCACCTCGTCCCGGCCGTGGAGGGTGAACTCGCATACGCAGCACATGAAAGCCTCTGGGTAAAATTCGATGATCCACCCAGCGAGGTAGGCCTCGGGCGGTGTGGTTTCGTCAACAGGCGGTCGTTCTTCGATCTGCGGGTCGGCCTCGACACGGCCGAACAGTCGCCCGCGGTGGCCGCACTCGGGGCAGTCCTGCTCCATTCCCCAGAGGTCCGTGCCGAAGTCACTGGGCGACAGTTCCTCTGCCTCCAGTTCCTTGTCATCGATCCAGTCGTCGAAACGGATGCCCATGCGTTCTTGAAGATTTGCCAGATCGCGGGCAGCCTTCGCGCGCTTGGCGGCAACTCGATCACCGACCTCCGTACGCTTCGCGTCCATCAGCCCTCGTGCACTACTCAGGTGTTCGCCGTAGAACTCCTTGAGGTCGTGTCCAAGGTGCTCGAGCAGTACTCGGCAGACCACGAGCGAGTCCAGCAGGACGTTCCGGGACGTGCTCGAGGTGCCTACGTGCATCGCACCGTTCCGGACGCCGACCATGCGCTTCACTGCCTTGTCGTCGATGGCGACGGCGGGGAGAAGTCGCAGGAGTCGCTCGAAAACGCCGGAGAGCCCGATGGTTTTCAGCCGTGGGTCGTCGAGGTCTGGTTTGGTGGCGAGCGAGAACAGCGCCAACTCCGCGTCTCGGCTCAATGGCACAAGCAGGATCGGCGCAGTCCGCCAAAGGACGGCCTTGCCGAGATGCTCGACGCCGAGCGGGGCGACGGCGGAGACCTTCCTGAAGTCGTCCTCGGACCAGGCAAGGAGTGCCTCCTGCATCCACGCCGATGCGGATGCGATCAGGGTGCGTTCCCCTCGTCGGACAGCTGCGTCCTCACCGCCCTGGTCCGGGATCAGCATGCCCCGCGGGTCCGACTGGCCCTGCTTGTATGAAGGCGTCCACTTCGTCGTCGTTCTGTCAGCCACTTGGTCATGCTGTCACTGCGCGATGAGTTCAAGCATGCCTGGGCACACTGCAGATGCCCCTACGTCGTAGCCCGGGTCGTGGCCGTGGTTGCGCAGGTTACCGCCCGCTGCTGCCCGCAACTTGGGACCGGCCACCGGATCATTCCCCGACGTATACGTCGCTGACCAGGGACAACAGACCTGATCTTGCACAGTTATAGGTTGTATCCCGCCGGACCCGCGAACCTGTGCCTCGATAACATTCGCCCAGCTCAACACCGGTGCCTCGATGCGCCTGGGGGCGCGTTTCGACTCGTCAAGGCCGCGTCGGGGGGCACGAACCTGTGCTCGATCAACTGATCGCCATCGACCGCCGGCGCGGCGGCTACATGCGGGCGCTTTCCCGGACGTGGAGGTCGATTCGCTCGATCGTCGCGACAGCGTCGATGAGTCCGACACGGGCCACTGGTCATCCACACAACGCTGCCGTAGGCGTGGCTTCGGCGGGGTTGGTTCATGACATCGTCGAGGCCGTCTCTATTGGACCGTTCCGCGAGCCCGTCCTCGAGTGACCATCACAGCCCACGGTGGATCATTGGATCCCGGACTCGGATGGGTGATCGGTGGATGGACGAGGCCAGCCCCGTTCACCACGATGGGCAGGTGACCACGAAACAACGTTGGGTGATCATCGCGGTGTGTGCGGCCACCGCCGCTGTGCTCGCGGCCGTCGCACTCGTGGTCGGCTTGCAGGGCATCGAGGTGCTGTCGTGGCTGGCCGGGATCGCCGCGCTGATCGCAGCGCTCCTCGGACCGATCTTGGCCCACCGCAGCCCAACCACCGAGGGTCCGCCATCAACCCAACGCGAGTCCCCGCACCCGACCGACCCGCCCGCCTGGATCAGTGCGCCGAAGGACACCGCGTCGGCTCCCGACCGCGGTCCCAGCGATGTGCGGCATGCCCGGGGCGTGCAGATCAACCTCGGCAACGGCGGCAACACCCAACACAACACCTTCAACCGCCCGCAGGACCGGCCTTGACGGCCGAACCCGCTCGCGCCAATGACATAGCCAGCCCACAACCGGAAGTGGACGCTCGACACGGGCAGGGCATCCAGGTCAACCCCGGCGGCGGCAACACCCAAAACAACTACTACGGCACCGCGCCCACCGGCACCGACATCACCTGGCCGATCCGCGTCGGCGCCATCCCCCCACTCGCCTCCGCGTTCCAGCACCGGTCCGGACCCCGCGAGCAAATCGACACCGCCCGCCACCACGGCGACAGCATCGTCCTGACCCAGGTCCTCTCGGGCGGCGGCGGCGTCGGCAAATCACAACTCGCCGCCTGGTACGCCGATCAAGCGCTCCGCGACGGCGTCGACCTGGTCGTCTGGGTCACCGCCACCCAAGCCGACACCCTCATCGCCGCACTCGCCGCCGCCGCAGCCCGCGTCCACGCACCCGGCACCACCGGGGAACCCGAGGCCGACGCGCGCGCGTTACTGGACTGGCTCGCCACCACCGACCGCACCTGGCTGATCGTCTTCGACGACATCACCCACCCCCGCGACGTCTCCGCTTGGTGGCCGGCAAGCCCGAAGCACACCGGATGGGTCCTGGCCACCACCCGCCGCCGCGACGCCGCCCTCTCCGGTAGCGGCCGCACCCTCATCGACATCGACGTCTACACGCCCAACGAATCCACGACCTACCTACGCCAACGACTCACCGAAGCCCGCCACGCACACCTGCTCGACCACACCACCAACGCCTTGGCCGACCGGCTCGGCCACCTACCACTCGCCCTCTCCCACGCCGCCGCCTACATGGTCAACCAAGGCGTCACCTGCGCCCGCTACCTCGAGCTCTTCGACGCCGCCGGGACACCGCTGGATGAGCTCATGACCGACGACGCCGACGGCTACCACCAACGAGTATCAAGAACCCTGCTCCTCGGGTTACGCGCCGCGGACACCGAACAGCCCCAAGGCATGGCCACCAAAGTCGTACGCCTCGCCGCGCTGCTCGACCCCGCAGGCCACCCGGAGGCGCTGTGGACCACCGCACCGGTGTTGGCCTACCTCGGCCAATCCGACGAGCTCGCAACTGCTGGGCAGGCCCGCACCGCAGTCCGAATCGCTCACCGGTACGCGTTGATCACCCACGATCCCACAGCAGAACCCCGAGCCGTCCGAATCCACGCACTGACCGCACGCGCCGCCCGCGAATCTGGGGCAATCCCACAACACCTCGGCATTGACAGCACCAGCGCAGTCGCGTTAGCAGCGGCGCATGGCCTGTTCTGGACGTGGCCAACGGTCGAGCGTCGCCGAGAGGTCGGCGAGGTCCTACGTGCCAACGCCGCCGCCCTAGACGCCCACCGATCCATGATCGAGAGCGCCGAGGGCCGACGTTTGTTGATTCGCGCAGGGCAAAGCTTGCGCGAGGCGGGGCTGGTGGCCGCCGCAGTCGACTACTGGCAGCACCTGCTCGACAGGGCCCGACACGCCATGGGCTCTGACCATCCGGACACCCTGGTTGTACGGCACAACATGGGCCTGTCCCGCGGAGCGGCAGGCGACCCAACCGGCGCCATTGCAGAGTTAGGCACTCTGGTCGAGGATCGACTTCGGGTATTGGGTCGCCACCATCCCGACACGTTAGAGGCCCGCAATGCCCTCGCGAATTGGCAAGGTGAGGCCGGGCACGTCGGGGACGCACTAGCGGCGATGCGCAGCTTGCTCGCAGACTACGACCGCCTCCTCGGCCTCAAGCACCGCAATACCCTGAGGGCACGGAACGACCTTTGCCATTGGCAGGGAATGTCAGGCGACCCGCTCGGTGCCGCCACCGCACTAGAGATTCTCGTCGCTGACTACGGACAAGATCCCGACTCGGACGGGCCGGAAGCCCTAGCGGCCCGGAACAACCTCGCACATTGGCGCGGTGAGGCCGGCAACGCGGCCGCCGCAGTTACGACGCTGGAAGGTCTCGTAGCCGACTACCTCAGTTTGTTCGGGCGAGAACACCCGCAGACGCTAACTATTCGCGCGAACCTCGCGAGACGGCGCGGCGAAGCGGGTGATCCCAGCGGTGCCGTCACCGCCTTTATCGAACTGGCGGCCCAGCGGCTACGCCTACTCGGGCCAGACCACCCTGAAACACTCATCACCCGCGACAACCTCGCCTACTGGCAGGGTGTCGCCGGCGATGCTGCAACTGCAGCCAGCTCCTTCGCCGAGCTACGCGCCGACTACCTGCGTGTCTTTGGCCCGGACCACCCAGAAACGCTCGCATCGAGGCGCAACCTAGCTTTCTGGCGTGGCGCGGCCGGCGACTCGGACAACGCGTTGGCGGACTTCGAATCTCTCTTGGTCGATCAGTTACGCGTACTAGGCCCAGACCATCCGGAGACTTTGACTACCCGACACAACATCGCATTCGGGCGTGCCGCCGCCGGACAACGATCTACGGCCGTAGCGGCACTCAAGGACGTCCTCAAAGACCGGATGCGCCTCCTTGGAGCAGATCACCCAGACACGCTGGCCAACCGCCACGCCATCGCCTGGTGGGTCGGTCGCACCGGCGATGCTGCCCAGGCAGTAAGCGATTTCGACGACCTGCTCGCAGATCGAGTCCGGGTACACGGGCCTGATCACCCTTACACCCTCACTACACGCCATGCCCGCGCTTACTGGCGCGCGGAGGCCGGTTACCCGACCAGAGCGGAGCTCGAAGAGCTGCATGCCGACCGCATCCGTGTGCTGGGCGCCAACCACCCGGATACCATCACAACTCGCCACGAGATCGACAGCAGCCAGTATGACGCGATCAATCGCCCACGTATACGTCGGTGACCAGGGACAACCGACCAGACGGTGCGCAGTTGTGGGCTGTATCCCGCCATCGAGATCGACCTGCGCTGTCAAGGCTGTTCGTGCAGGTCAGAGGCCTGCGGGATTCGCGTCTCGGGGTGCGTTTCGAGGAGTCGGTGTGGGGTTCGAACCTGTGCTTGATCGGGAGGGGTCTCGGCGATGCTTGTGGATGGCATCGCCGAGACCATCTCCATCCTCGGTGCACCTGAACCGGCCTTCAAGACCGGGCACTGGTCCACGATGCATCGTGGGATCGCTTGCCTCGGTTGGGTGATCGGAGGATGGACGCGGTGGAATCTACTGACCACGATGGGCGGGTGACCGCGAAACAACGCTGGGTGATCATCATCGTGTGTGCCGCGACCGCTGTGACGCTCGCGGTCCTCGCGATTGTGGTTGGTTCGCGCGGGGTCGAGGTGTTCTCGTGGTTCGCCGGGATCGCCTCGCTGCTAGTGGCTGTCCTGACCCAGGTTCTGGCCCGCCGCGGGCCCAGCATCGATCCGACGCCGGCGACCTCGATCGCGCCCCAGTCCTCGCCGTCGACCAGCACCGCAGTCCACGCGTCTCAGCTCGATCCGCCGCCCACCGGGCCATCCGAACCGTCAGCGGACTCGGGCGTTGGCTCCATCGATGTGCGGCACGCGCACGGTATGCAGATCAACCAGACTGGCGGCAACAACCAACACAACACCTTCGGCCGCCGCGAGGACCGGCCATGACCACACCCGAGCCGGCCGACGACGATGCGAGGACGCCGCCTCGAGTGGACGCCCGCCATGCACAGGGCGTCCAGGTCAACTCCGGCGGCGGCAACACACAGATAAACAATTTCGGCACCGCCGGCGCGGCCGAGGTTGTCTGGCCGGTTCGCGTTGGCGGCATCCCGGCTTTGGCATCCGCGTTCCAGTACCGGTCCGGGCCTCGTACACAGATCGACACCGCCCGCCGGGCCGGGAAGAACGTCGTATTGACCCAGGTCCTCTCCGGTGGCGGCGGCGTCGGCAAATCACAGCTAGCAGCCCGATACGCCACCGAAGCCGTTAAGGACGGCACGGACCTAGTGGTGTGGGTCAACGCCACCCGACCAGACACCGTCCCCGCCGGCCTAGCGGAAGCGGCCGCACGCATTCACGTTCCCGGAGCCTCGGGGAATGATGTTGAAGCCGACGCCCGCGCGCTCCTGGACTGGTTCGCCACCACCGACCGGTCGTGGCTTGTCGTCTTCGACGACGTCACCAACGCCTACGACGTGTCAGCCTGGTGGCCAACGAGCCCCAAGCAGACGGGTTGGGTACTGGCTACCACCCGCCTCCGCGACGCCGCCCTGTCCGACGGTGGCCGCAAGCTGATCGACATCGACGTTTACTCGCAGGGAGAGTCGATCGAGTACCTACATGCACGGCTCACCGAAGCCGAGCAGGGCCACCTCGTCGACGACGCAGCCGGCGAAGTCGCTGACCGACTCGGTCGCCTACCGCTCGCGCTGTCCCACGCCGCCGCCTACATGATCAACAATGCAGCGTCGTGCACCCGTTACCTTGAGCTATTTAACGCAGGCCCTACGAATCTCGACGAGCTCATGGGCGGAGCCGTCGATGGTCGACAACAACGCGTGTCGGCAACCCTGCTCCTCGCGTTGCGCGCCGCGGACGCGGAGGAGCCCGCCGGCATAACGACCAAAGTTCTCCGCCTGGCGGCATTGCTCGACCCCGCCGGCCACCCAGACGCGTTGTGGGCCAGTGCCCCGGTACTGGCACACCTCGGCCTACCGAGCCAACCCGCCACCACAAGCCAGGCCCACGCCGCGCTACGAATCGCACACCGGTACGCACTGATTACCCACCAGCCCACCGCAGGTCCCCGAGCTGTCCGAATCCACGCATTGACGGCGCGCGCCGCCCGCGAGGAAACGCCAGACCAGGTGCAAGGCCAACTCGCCAATGCGGCAGCTGACGCCCTGCTGGAGCTATGGCCTTTGGCTGAGGGCGATGCACCAACCGCAGAGTCCCTACGTGGCAACGGCATGTTCCTCCGGGATGCCTGCGACAACCACCTGTGGCGAGCCGACCAGGATCCGCACCCCATCGTTTTCAAGATCGGGGACAGCCTCGGAAACACCGGTAACGCCTCAGCGGCCGCTGCCTACTTCCGTGAACTTGCCTCGCACGCCGACCGAACGCTTGGATCTGACCACAACGCCACCTTGATAGCGCGACACCACGAAGCACGTTGGACTGGGCAAGCTGGCGGCAGCCTCGCAGCCCGTAATCTACTCTTGGCCCTGCTACCAGACAGGGAACGTGTCTCGGGAGGCGACCACCCCGCCACACTGTTTGTTGCCAGCGATCTCGGACGATGGATCGGATGGGCCGGCGACGCAGCCAGAGCACGAGACTTTCTGTTGCAGTTGGCGCCACGGTATGAACGCGTGAATGGATCGGACCATCCGCACACGTTGACCGTCCGCGGTGAACTGGCCTTCTGGATCGGTCTTGCCGGAGACCCCGCACAGGCTAGGGACTCCTTTCTCGACCTTACAGCGGCATGGAACCGGTTAGACACCGACGACCCGCGTGCGATCAACTGCCACCACGCGCTCGCATTCTGGACGGGGCAATCAGGTGACCCTCGCCGCGCGATGGTGATCGCCGCACGGACCGTTGAACGCCGCCGACAAATCCTCGGCGAAGAGCACCGCGACACACTCAGAAGCCGCCGCGACCTCGCACGATGGACCGGCGACGCCGGCGAACCAGAAAAAGCCCGCGAGGCACTAGACGAGATCCTGCCGACCTACGAGCGGATCTGCGGCGCCCACCACCTGCTGGTTCTGAACGCTCGCCTGCTCCTTGCACACAACATCGGCAGGGCACGCCACCCACACGAAGCCAGAGACATGATCGCCGAAGATATCCTGCCAATCACGGCCATCCTCGATAAGAGCCACCACATCCTGGCCGCCGCCAACCACGCAAGATGGACCGCAGAAGCGGGCGACATCGAACCAGCTCGAAGCAAACTGGCCACCCTCACAGCGCAACTCGAACGTCTCCACGGGCCTACCCACCCTGACGTTCGAGCGCTCCAATCCGAACTCACACATTGGACGACCGGTGCAGAGACCGATCAGCGAGTCATTGGCGGCCTGACGATGATATGAGTCGCACGCGCCTACCTCTGTGCCGCCTACGCATACGACGGCCGTCCCTGCAGAGGTCCAGGCCCGAGCCGGCCTCTAGCGTGCGACAGATCCGCCCTGGCACCCGCCCGATTACCGCTGCACAGGTCGCGGTCCCGGTCCGGACGCCCGCCGGACAGAACCAACCGGTCATTAGCCAACATAGACCTCGTTGACCAGAGACAACGCACCTGATCTTGCACAGTTGTAGGTTGTATCCCGCCGGGGGCACAACAAATCCGCTCGCTCGCGAGCGGATTTTTGCGCTTATTCCTCCCCGGGGGCCTGAGCCCCAGACCCCACGCCGTGTGCTACCCACCCCCGGTTGGACTCGGCCGCCAGCTCGTTAGATCGAACTTGAGCAGCCCGTAGAGCAGGGAGGCAGGTCGGTGGTTCAGGCCCGATGGCCTTGGCCGCCTCCGGCTTATCCCGATCACGGTCCTTGACGCGACGGTTCATGCGCCCGAAGAAATGGCAGTCTAAGTCAGCGTTTCTCTCCAAGGCGCGACCGGCGGAGTGAGGCAAGCAGGTCGGCGACCTCAGTGGTACTCGGGTTCGCCGGGTTGTGCGCACGCTTGAGGTCTGCGAGCAGCGCCGACAAAGTCTGCTCCGCGGCTTGGCGCTGCCCGGTACCGAGTTCTAGCAGGCCTATCTGGCGACGCAGCTCGAGAGTGCGGGGATCGCCGTCGCCGTAGGCCTGGCGATAGGCCCGCAGCACGTCCTGAAGCTGGCTCAGAGCGTGGCTGGATTGACCGGTCAACGCGTGGCAGGTCGCCTCTTGCAGCCGGCAGCGCAGCAGCAGGTCGATCCGGCTGTCGTCCACGGCAAGGTCCTTGCCAAGGTCGTGGTACGCCGGGGCGGCGCGCCGGTAGTCCCCGCCCTCGAAGAGAACATTGGCGAGCTCGAAACGCAGGTCGACCACGTCGCGGTCCGTCGGACCGAATGAGCGGCCCGCGGGGCCCGCCGCTTCGGCAAGTACGTCCGCAGCTTGGCTGTAGCGGGACTGCGCGATGAGTTGGTGGGCCTCGCTGCGTACGCGCTCCAGGTCGCTGCGGTGAAGCGCCGGCTCGACTGCCACGGGTTGAACGCGCTGCCGCGGCACGGGGACGTTGGCGGGCGCGGCGCTCTTAACCTGTGCGAACACCCGGCTCAGCACCGCCGCGTACATCCGGGCAGAGCTCGTCGTCGCCGGCGGGTCCAGCACGCCAGGCAGCGGGCCGAGGTCCGTGGCGAAGGGCAACAGCCGATCGAAGACAACCTCCGCGCTCGCGGGTCGGGACTGAGGCTCCTTCTTCAGCAGGTCGAGCAGAAGCCGTTCGAGGGCCGGCGGTGCGTCCGCGCGCAGGGAACGGAGGCGGGGCGGCTGCTCTTTGACCTGCTTGCTCATCACGGAGTACGAGGTCGAGCCGCTGAAGAGGTGCTCTCCGGAAAGCATCTCGTGGAGGGTGCAGCCGAGCGCGTAGAGATCGGTCGCCGGGCTGCTGAGGTTCGCTTCTACCTGTTCGGGAGCCATGTAAGCGGGGGTGCCCAAGGGCTGACCCGTGTGGGTGATCTTCGAGAAGTCGGCGAGGGTCGGCGCCACGGCGAGCCCGAAATCGAGGACCTTCACCCGCCCGTCCGGTTCGAGCATGAGGTTGCTCGGCTTCAAATCGCGATGCACGAGCGACGCGCGGTGGGCGGCGGCAAGCACGGCACAGACCTGGGCGGCGATCGCCGCCGCCCAGCCGATAGGCAGGGGACCCTGCTCGGCGACGAGATCGGCGACGCTGATGCCGTGAACGCGCTGCATCACCAGAAATGGTCGGCCGTCGGCCCCGACACCCACGTCGTAGACGGCGGGCACGCCGGGGTGTTCGAGGCGGGCGGTGATCCTGGATTCGCGTACGAACCGCCGGATGTGCTCGTCATCACGGGCGCCGTCCGGGAACCGGATGAACTTGACTGCGACCTCCCGGTCGAGTTTCGTGTCCCGACCGAGCCAGACCTCGCCCATGCCGCCGCGGGCGAGCGGGAGCTTTTCCAGCTCGTACCGCCCGTTGTTCAGCCTCCGGCCCGACACTGCACCTCCCACCCGGCGCTGGGCACGCTATTCATGCGCTGCTTCCGGTCAGTCGCAGGCGGCCGTCAGCAAGACCCGTGAATCCTAGTGCCACCAGTGACTCCGCGAGTTCCGCCGCATCCCGCACCGACTGCTGGAAGGCCGACAAAGTCCGGAACGCCTTGCCGTATTCCCGTTGCGCTTCGATGGGCAGTCGGAGCACCGACGCCCGGTGGAGGTCAGCGCGGCCCGAACCGGTTGATGCGCGGGCCGTTTGCGCAACGCGCAGGAACCCGGCCAGGAAATCGGGATCGAGCCGATTCGGGTCCACGCGGAAGAGAAGCAGCTGCGGGCCGAGGAGGCTCCCGTCCTCGCTGAGCACCCGGACCGCTGGATGCCGACCGGAGGGGAGGACGACGATGTCGCCGCGCCGCAGCACAATCCCGCCGGGGCCGTCCCTGCCCGCTCCCGAGGCGGGGCGACCAAGTCGGACGTCCTTAGCCGTGAGGACCGGCTGGTCTCCGCCGTCGGTCGGCATCGCCATTGGCGCTTGACGGATTGCCACCGCGCCGGCCTTGGTCAATTCGCCGATGGTGGTCCGAGGCTGCGGTTCGGCCGCGTCCGGAACGGTCAGGCCAGGCAGGGTGTCGGCGACGGCCCGAACAGCGTGGTGCAGTCGCGCCCGGGCGAGCCGGAACGTCTCTGCATCTGTGATGGCTTGCGTGGCGAGGTGCCGGGCCGGCGTGAGGTCGACGTCCTCGTCGAGGAGGTCGATGATGCGCATCGCGCGGCCGGCACCGCCCACACGCGTCGGGTCGCCGAGGAACGACCGCCACCTGTCCTCGATCCCGTCGCGGTCAATGGTGGCGTCGAGCAGTAGCACCTGCGCGTGGTCTACGCCGTCCGGGCGACGCAGTACCCACAGGTCCGGGCCGGACGGCGCCGTCGTACCCCAGCCGGGAAGGCGGATGACCGCACGGAGGGCGCCGGACCGGAGCAGGTTCGCCCGGATGCGCCGGCCGGCGCGCCGGCTGGCGGCACCGGCCGGCATCAGGATCGCCACGTGTCCACCGGGCCGGATGTGGGCAAGGCAGTGCTGCAGCCAGGCCAGCTCCGGCTCGCCGCGCGGCGGCATCCCGTGCTCCCAGCGGGCGTCGTTGGTGAGGTCGTCCCCCTCCCAGGAGCGCTGTCCGAACGGCGGGTTGCACACCACGGCGTCGAATAGCTCGCCGGTGAAGCCGTCGTGGCATAAGGAGTCGCCGGTGACCAGCGTGGCGTCGTCGGCCTGCAGGAGCAGCCGGGATACGGCCAGACGGGCGGCGGTCCGATTGGCTTCCTGCCCGCACAGCGAGGTGGCGCCGGCGCGCTGGCCGGCGAGCAGCAGTGTGCCGAAGCCGCACGCCGGGTCGAGCAGCCGCCCGCCAGCGGCGCCGGCCAACGCGATCATGAGGTCAGCCACCCACGCGGGCGTGACTGCGTGCCTGCGCGAGTGAACCTCCAGGTAGCGCTCCCAGAGGAACTGGAGAACGGCCACGCCACCCTCACGCTCGGCGGCTTCGGCGGCGAGCCGCACGATGGTGACGTTGTCCAGGTCCGGTGCGTCGAGGAGGCCGTCGAGCTCCGGCACGCACGCGCGGACCACGCCGACGAGTCGCGCGATCAGGACGGAGTCGGGCTGGTCGGCAACGGCCTTCCATCCCTGTGGCTCCCGCTTCAAGGCGACGAGGAACCCACCGACGTGACCGATCCGGTCGCTCAACTCCCGGTCGGCCGCAGCGCCGCGCAGCGACTGCCACACCCGGTCCGGGGCGGTGACGACGTACGGCTTGCCGTGCCGCCGCAGCCAATTCTCCACGTCGAACAGGGCGTACAGCGGGCTTGCCGAGCTGCCGCCGACGGGTTGCGGGAAGTCCGCGAAGCGGCGTCTCCAGTTGCTGACCGCTGCCCGGCCGACACCAGCCAACCGCGCGATGTCTCCGCTGGCGACGGTCGCAGCGCCCTCACTTGGCATCGGCTCACCTCCCCCGGCTCGCCACCTCGAGGCGGGTCAGCACCCCTCGACTCTGGAGCTCCGTGATGTGCTCCGCCGCGCGCAGCGGAGCTGTCCCACCGCGCACCAACAGGCCGGCCTCGATGTTGCGATGCACGCCCGACTGGGTCAGGTTGGCGCTGGACACCAGCAACGCCCGCCGGTCTGCCACCGCGACCTTGGCGTGCATCTTGGCCCGGTCCTCGGCCCGCACCTCCACCGGCCAATGCCACAGTTGAACACCGCGCACCTCGGCGAACGCGGCGGCCGGTTCACTACCGTTGAGCGCCCCGCCCGCTCCGCGGAGCGTCTCGACCACGACAGCCACCGCGACGCCCCGGTCGACCGCCGCCGCGAGCGCGTCCAGCAGCGGCTGGTATCTGGTCGCCGAGTACGTCATGAGCAGGAGCTCACTTTGCGCCTCCGCGACCAGGTCGACGAGCACCTGTGCGGTGGCGCGGACCGGGACCGGATGTGTGCTCGGCCCGCTCCACACCGACTCGATCCGCACGGCCGCCGACCGTTGCGCGTGGCCGGCGGCCAACCCACGCAGGTATGCCGACGCTTCGGCCCGAGGCAGCTCGGAGTCCTGCCTGGCGGCGAGGACGGCCCTGACCGCCTCGGCGAAGCCGGGCACCGGCACGGCGTGCCGGAGCGCTTGCTCCGGCCAGCCTTCACCGAGCCGGTCGGCGAGCACCTGGAGGTGCGCCGGGCCCAGCCGGTGCACCGCGGCCTCGGCGGCCGCCTCGAACGCGGCGTTCCAGGTCATGGCAGCTCGGGGAAGAGAGCCAGGCCCGGGTCGTCGATCGGCACCACGAAGCGCCGGTCGAGGAACCGGTTGCCGCGCTCGCACGTGGTCTCGGACACGAACAGGCAGACGTGGCAGGCCGCTCCGTGCAGGAACTCCTCGGGATCGTGTGGCAACCGCTCGGCGCAGAGCGGGTCGGACGAACAGTGCATCGCGTCCGAGAGGGCCCGCCGGGTGAGCCGAACCAGGTTGTCGTGCTCGGCAAGCGAGACCAGTCCGCCCAGCGTGCCTTCGGCGTCGGGCACGGCGGTGTAGATGAGGATGCCGGCGCGCCGTGGGTCGGTCTCGGTGCCGGCATAGATCCGCTCCGACAGGCTGGCGGAGCTGTAGCCACATTCCAGCGCGATGGTGCGGATCAGTAGGTGTGACAACGTGTGCAGGGCGAGGTAGCGCGCTCCGGGCCAGTGCTTCATCGGCTCGAAGCCGCCCGCGAGCCGACCCGAGTAGCGGCTGCGCCGGAACCGCGCGTAGGCCTCCCGGTGGGCCTCCATGCACTGCGTGTCGTCGACGCGCCGCTCCCACTCGGCGAGCAGGTCCTCCGGCAGCCGCAGGAAGATTCCCTCGCCGCGGACCTCGCTGGCCGGCACCCAGTCCGGCGTGCCCTTGGACAACGGCGCCCGCTTGACGAGCTCGGGGTCCATCGGGTCGGGGGCGTCGAGACGGGTGAATCCGACCAGTGCCCGCACCTCGCGCAGCCGCTCGGCCTGGATGACGTCGGCGTACACCTCTTTCAACTCGCCTGGCACGCCGTTCGGATCCCGCCGCAGCGTGAAGTCGTCGGTGGCTGGGGGCAGCTCGCCGGCCGAGAAGATCTCCCACTCCGGCGTGTGCAGGTCGGGATAGCCCTTCTCGTCGTCGTCGGGTTTCGAGCCCGTCCGGTGCCGCTCGACCGCGGCCCAGATCTGCTCGTCGGACCACCGCTCGAATTCCCGTTTCACCACGGGTACGACTTCGCGGGCGAACTTCAGGAACGCGGCGTTTTCCACCTTCTCGAAGGTCGACCAGTGCTGCTCCACCTTCGCCTGCAGTTCGCTGGCTCCCGTGGGCGGAACGGCCAACGCGGACAGCGTCTGCGCGAACCACTGGTTCGAGGCGCCGAGCACCAGCAGCTTGAGTTCGCCTTTGCAGGCGGCCTTGTCGAAATCGCCCAGGTGCGCCCACCGGCCCCGGCACCTCGGCAGTTTCTCCGCGCCGCGCGGGCCGAGCACCTCCTTCATGTTGCGGCGGGCGCCGCACGGCACACATCGGATCTCCACGTTCGCGCCCAGGTTGCCGCCCCGGTCGTCCATGCGCAGGCGTGGATGGCTGGCGTTCGGGCACGCGCCGCCGTGGTGAACGAAGGCCGCGTACGGAAAATCATCGAGGTGGCCGAGGGTGCAGGCGAGCACGAACCGGGCGGCCACGGCCATCGGCTTGCCCGTCTTCTTGCGCGCGCAGGACTTGTGGAAGAAGCGCGCCTCATGCGGCTTGCGCGGCTTCGCGTTCTCGAAGTCGAAGACCCCGCCATCGAGAGGCGCGAGTTCGTCGCAGACGGTGCAGCGCAGCCAGCCGGGAAACGGCGTGATCGGCACACCCACCTTGGCCGCCGGGCCGTTGGGCTGCTGGTCGGTGCCCTCCATCCACGGCGCCGGGCGCAGCTCCTTGATGGACTTCCGGTTGAGCAGCGTACGCACCGCGGCGAGCAGTCTCGGCTCGGCGATCGGCTCGCTGTCGGGCACCGCGGCGTGGTTCCATTCGTCCAGGCCGCGCACGAGGACCGAGATGTTCGGCAGGTCGACGATCGCGCCGACGCCAGTGGTGAACATCAGATGGCTGGGCCGGACCGAGCCGACCCGCCGGAAGTAGCCCGCCATCAGTTCCCCTTCCCCGCCAGCGTCGACTCGCCCAGCTCGTCGCCGTCGGGCAGGTCCTCGTCCCTGGTCTTGTCGCTCTCCGGCCCGAACGACCACTCCGGCGCGCCGTACTGCGCGTCGAAGATCCGGTCCGCGGGCAGCACCAGGTTGATCTCGTTCTCCGTCTCGCGCATGGACTGGCCGACCGTCAGGTCGGTCCAGCGCTCGCCGCCGGCCTTGGTCAGCAGAGCGGCGAGCTGCTGCTGCTTGAACGTGCCCTTGTCGTAGCCGAGCCGCGTCGACCCGTTCTTCCGCTCGTTCCACAGGTCCCGCAGGCGGTTGATCCGCTCCAGGAGGTAGTCGCGGCCCCGGTTGCCGGCGATCGCCTCGGCCCGGTCGAGGAACCGACCGACGATCCGTTCCACCTCGGGGCCGTCGAGCGGGACGTCCTGCGCGTCGGTGTTGCGGGAGAAGCCCTCCTCCGCGTTGCGCACCGCGGCCACGAGGGTCGCGGTGGTGCCACGATCAAGCGCCCGCCGGGTGTACGGGGTGACCGAGAGCGCCTCCACCTGCCGGTAGAACGTGGCGTGGTAGTACTCGAAGTCCTCGTAGTGGGCGAGATCCCGCGGCCGGGTCCAGTTGTAGAGCGTAACCACCAGGCCAGGGCGCCGGGCGTCCCGGCCGACCCGCGAGGACGCCTGGATGTACTCGGCGGTGTTCTTCGGCTGGCCGGTGACCACCATGAGCCCGAACCGGGACACGTCCACGCCAACCTGGAGCATCGAGGTGGCCAGCACGGAGTCGACCGGCACGTCGCCGTCGTTCTGCCGGCGGTAGAACCGGTCGGTCAACGGGTGCAGGTTGAGCCGCGGGTTCGAGGCGGTCTTCGCCTTGATGGCCTCCCGCATGTCCTCGATGATCGCCTTCCGCCGGGCCGTCGTGTCGAGCTCCGGGTCGAAGCCGATCTCCAGCCCTTTCAACACCTCGCTGATGTCGCCGGAGGAGATCCGAGAGGTCAGCTCCTGAACGTTGAGCATCTGGGCGCCGACCAGCCGGTCCGACAGGTCCTTGCGGCGGCCGTGGGTACGGACGCGGGTGGCGACCTGGTCGTCGAGGAGGCGGCGCATGCCGGCGAGCTCCCGGGTGGCGCTGAAGTAGCCGACCGTCGTCAGGTACGGGTCTGCCGGCGCGCCGTACCTGTCGAACAGGGTCTGTCCGGCGAGGAACAGGATCTCGGCGACCCGGATCTCCGCGGACTTCATGCGTACGCCGTGCGCGCACACGCCCAAGTAGCGGCGGCCCGGGTTGGCGGCGGTGACCGGCACCTGCTGGCTGAAGAACGTGTCGGTGATGTCGACGACGGGCGGTGGGAACACCGCGAGATCCCGGCCGAATACGCCGAGCACCTGCTCACGGGCCCGCTTGGTGGTGGCCGTCGAGGCGACGATCTTCGGACCGGCCTGGCCGCCGCCCGGCAACGGCCAGGTGCATAGCTCGTCGACGGCCGCTTCGAAGAGGCCGACCACCGTGCCGAGCGCGCCGGAGATCAGGTGCAGCTCGTCCTGGATGATCAGGTCCGGCGGGCGCAACCGGATGACCGGCTGGCTGGTGACCGCTTCCAGCGCGCCCTTCTTGTTGTGCCGATTGCCGCAGCCGACGCGCGCGTCCAGGTCGTCGTGCCGGTAGCCGTGCCGCGGGCAGCGCTCCCGCACCCGCCCGAAGAGGATGCCGGCGAAACCGCGCCACGGTAGCTGTGCGAGCTTGTCGACGGTCGCGATGACCAGGCTGGGCGCGTACCGGTAGATCTCCTCGTCGACGGTGAGGATCGGCAGGCCCTCGCTGCTGCGAGTGCGCGAGAACGGGCAGGCGTCGTCGCCCTCCGCCTCGGCGCAGAAGAGCAGGACCCGGTGCAGGTCCTCCTTCGGCTCGAGGTCGCGCTCGGCACGCAGCTTCGCTCCGCACCACGGACAACTCAACGTCTGGAGGACGTTGGTGAATTTGCCGTGCCCGGCCTCGCGCGCCTCGGCGATCTGCTCGGCCGCCTCGTCGAACCAGTTCGGCGAAACGCCGCCACCGACCCACAGCCCGATGCGGAAAGGTTCCGTTCCCCAGGTCGCGTCGTCACGCCGGCGCAGCACCTCGGCCGCGCAGATCAGTGCGGCGGCCCGCTGGAACTGCTGCGCGGTCAACAGCCGCAGCGTGTAGCGCATCAGCACCGCGACCCCGGCCTCGCCGCTGCGGGTGTCCGCTCCGGTGCCGACCACGCCCTGCAGCCGCCGGATGGCGAACGTGAACGCGGTCAGACCCAGGTAGGCCTCGGTCTTGCCACCACCGGTCGGGAAGAACAGCAGGTCGACGGTGGCGTCCCGGTCGGCCGCCCTCTCCTGGTGCGCCGGATCGGTCAGCGACGGCAGGTTCAGCAACACGAACGCGAGCTGGAACGGACGCCAGGAGGCGGCCGCCGCGCCGCGCTCGTCGATGGTGGCCCTGGCCTTCGCGTACGTTAGACCCTGCTCGTCACGCAGCCGGGCGACCTCGCTGTGCCGGCGCTGCAACGCCATCGCCTCGTTGGCGAACCGGAACGCGGCCAGCGCGTCGGTGTGCCGTTTTTCGGCCGGGTCGGTGAGCAGCGCGATGCCGGCGCGGATCCGCTTCGCGGCCTTGCGGGCGTTCATCACGGCCGTCTCCGCGGCCCCGCGCAGCTCTGGCGGCAGGCCGGGGATCTTCGCGGACTGGTCGCCGAGCCAGGATTCGTAGCCGTCGGCGAGCGGCGCCAGGTCGGCGCGCAGCCGGTCGACGTCTGCGGTGACGAGGGCGTCCATAGACAGCTCGACATCGGCCAGCGGCGTTCCCTTGCCGACGGGCGCGACCGTGGCAGGCACGTCGTAGGTGGGCAGCCAGGTGGTGAACAGCTGGTGCGCACTGCGATCGCCGTCGCGCACCCACGGGTGAACGGCCACGTTGCGGCCGGCGGCGTAGCGGCGCTGCGCCCGGTAGAGCAGGCGCAGGTGGGTTTCCTCCAGGTCTTCGCCGGTCCTCTTGACCCCGTCGAGCGGGTCGTCGATCGGCTGGAATACGGCGGAGTGGCCGTCGAGCGCGGTCACCGTCAGGGCAGACTGGAACAGCCAGGCGGTGTCGGCGTTGCTCTCGGGTTCGAGCTGCGTGTTGACGAGCACGAGCTGCACGATCCGCCGGCCGTCGCGCGCCCGCACCTCGACAGAGAGGTGCACACCCGGATCGTCCTCATTGGACACGGTCAGCGGGATCCGGTACGAGATTTCCCCGTCGAGCCGGACCTCCTTGGCGTAGGAAACCGGCTCCCGGTACCAGACGCGGCGCCGCTTGCCCTTCTCGTCCTCGGACTCCCGCAGGTCGTAGCGTCCCCACTCGGCGTTCACGGTGAGCACGTCGGTGTCCTCGGCGACCGCGAAGGACAGCCCCATCGAGGACGCCCACATCTTGCCGAGGTTCTGCGGGGTGACCACCTCGGGCAGCTCAGCCTCACTGCCGTCCCCCTGCACGGCAGCGTCCACGTCATGCACCTCGGACGAGTCACTGTTCTTGGTGCGCGGGCGCTGCTTCGGGCCGAGCATGCCGACCAGGTAGCGCTCACGCGGCCCCATCGCCCCGGGCCGAAACTCCTCCCGATCCCCGTCCCACGGACCAAGCAGATCCCGCCCGATCAACTCCTCCAGATCGTCCCGCACCTTGTACGAGGTGGCCTTGGCAAAGATCTGCGGCACGTCGAGCGGCGGGATGGCGGTGGGTTGGTCGCCATCGCCCTGGCCGGGCAGGGACAGCGCCTGCTGCTCCCCGCGAGGGTGCGGAAACAGCCCGCCCTGCACGTCAACCATCACCACAGCCCTTCCGTGGCGGCCTTCGCCTTACGACCAGCCTTCTTGTCGTACAGCCCATTGGCGACCTCTTCTGCGTGACGCTCGTGATTCAGCTCCAGCAGGCGGTCAAGAATCTCGCGCTGAACAGCCGGACCAACGGTGTGGCGCGTGTAGGCACCGGCCTTGTGGAACCCATGATCGAGACCCTGGACGACGAGATCATCCCAGCCGTAGGCGCTGCACATCGCCTCGTCGATTTTGCGATGGATCCGCCGAAGCTCTGCAACATCCTCGTCCCCGCAAGTCGAGTCAAAGACAAGGCTGTACGTTGCGGTTAGCCCCGCGTGCCGGCTTCGCATCACCTCACGGCGGTGCCTGTCGAGCTGATCACCCAGGTCTCGCAGCCGAGGCGTCAATTCCGGCATGGCCAAAGTCTCGAATACGTCTGAGGGAGTGTACCGAATATCTGTCTTTATCGAAGACGCACGACTTGCCACCCACCAGTAGTGGATCTCGCTTGAGAGCAGTGCAAGCATCGCGGCGTCATCGCTCGCGATGACCACCGTTGCATCACTCATCACCTGTTTTGTATGGACGAATAGAGGCATGACCGTCTTGCTGTGCCGGGCCATGACAAGCGCGCGTTCCATTCCGGCAAGCGCCCGAACCATGCCAGGACGGCTGTTCCAGTACTTCCACCACTCATTAACCATCCGCGGATACTTGCGAGCATCCTTTGTCAGCCGCTCCGGTCTTACTCGCTCCTCCAGTTGTCTCCACAAGCTCGGCCATTGGCGCGCCTCATCCTCGGAGCGCTCGCCGAAGTCAATGATCCAGCGACTTGCCGAGCCGTCCGGACGAGAGTTCAGGTCTTGACCGTTCAAGTAGGGAAAGAGTACCTCGCGGTTGCGGTCGTCTTCGGCGATCAGCACCGCAGCATCGGCCGGCGTCATCGTGAAGCCGAGCCCCAGGACGATTGAGCCTTGGAATGAGACGCCCGCGTTGGCTTGCAGGCGGAATGGATGTCCTATCACGCGCGACTCGGCATCCAACAACGATGTGATACCGGCGACAGCTTGGCCATCGGCGCGCCGCTCGGCAGCGGCACCAAGTTTTGCCCGGCTAGTCCAGACGGCACAGAACTCCAGAGCCGCGGATTGTGATGGCCAAGGCCGGCTCTTGATCGCCTGCCGGATGACAGCTCCACCCTCGACGATCTGATCAAGCCCCACCTCGCGCGTGTCACCCTGAGCCAGGGTGTTTGTGGCAACCAAGCCAGTCTGTCCCGACGAGTTGAGTAAGTCGTGGGCGCGGAGCAAGAAGTAGGCCACCAGGTCAGCATTTCCCCTAACTCCACGGCCGAGAACCGTGACAAGATAATCTCGGTAAGCCGCGCCCAGCGGTCCGCTGATCTTCTTTCCGCCAAGGAATGGCGGATTGCCGATGATGGCGTCAAAGCCGCCCCGCTCGAAGACCTCAGGGAACTCCAGCGGCCAATGCAGCGGCTTCCTATTAAACCCGCCAGCCGGCCGGTCGAGGGCCAACCACGACAGCGCCTGTTCGACCACTGAGTCCACGTCCTCACGGCCAAGGCGCCGAGACAGCATGCCGACCCGTTCGGCAATGACAACTCCGTCCTGCCCGCGCTTCACCGCGGCGAGCGAGGCCCCGACGACCAGATCGGCATAGGGGTCAGCCCGCCGACGCACTGCGCGCACCTCGTCTAGCAAATGACGCTTCTCGTCCAGGCCCGCTTGGTCGTCCGGCAGCGCGGCTATTCGCCGTCGCAGGTTCAGCGCCTCGGACAGATCCCGGTCCAGCCTGAGGTCACGTGCGCCGCCCTCGGCCAGCATCGATCGATTTCCGATACCAAGGAGTGAGTCGCCGGCGACGAGGCGGTCGTCGAGGAAGGTGAATGGGCGTTGCGGGTCCATCGAGACCAGCCACAGCGACAGCTTCGCCATCTCCACCGCCATCGGGTTGATGTCGACCCCGTACAGGCAGTGCTCGATGATCTGACGCCGCGCCTCAATCACCAGCGGGTCGTCGTCGGCGTCTACCAAACGTTCGACGCCATGCTCCCGATGGGCGAGCGCCTTCTCCTCGCCCTCCCGCGACCAAGCCTCGATCAGGTGTCCGGCCAGGTAGCGCGCGGCGGCGACTAGGAACGCCGCCGAGCCCATCGCGATGTCCGCGACCTTGAGGGCGAGGATCTCCTTGCCGGACTTCAGTCTCCACTGTGACTTATCCGCCGTTTGCAGCGGCCCTGGCTCGTATACCAGCGGCTCCAACGCACCCTCGACCACCTCCTCGGCGAGGAAACGCGGCGTGTAGTGGGTGCCGGTGTTGCGGCGCAGCGCGGACTCGGTGACATAGAGCGCCCCCGGAAGGATCACCACGGGCAGGCCGCGCAGATCCTCGCGCAGGAGACCGAAGAACGGGAGAAGCCGTTCGGAGAGCAGGTAATCCCCGCCGGTTACCGCGAGCAGCTTCTTACGGGCCTCCTCGTGCTCGACCCCGTCGAGCGGCGCAAGCCTCTTGGTCAGCGCCGCGACGGAACCAATCTTGGAGTCCTTGTACTTCTCCGCGAGCGCCTTGGCCAGGTCGTCGGACCGCTCTCGGGTCAACTCGAGGTCGGTGAGTGCGACCTCGTCCTCCAACCCCTGCTTGCCGATCAGCCCGACGGTCACGTCCTGCGCCCGGAAGCCTTCGAAGGACAGCAGACCCTCGTAGACGTACCCGATCTGCTCGACGTCCAGGCTGCGGAAGCTGACCGTGCGGCGTTCGCGGGAGCGGCCGGAGCCGACCTCGACGTACTGCACCGAGCGCAGCATGTGCAGCACGGTCCGGTCGTCGACCGACAGCGGCAGCCACGACGTCGCCTCGGGGTCGAAGAGTGAGCCGTCGTGGCCATGCAGCTTCAGGCGCGGGTGGTCGATGCCGTGGTAGACCGCGTTGAACAAGGCCCGCAGCCGGTGCCAGGCCGCGGAGCTGTGCTCCAGGTCTTCCTCGCTGCCTTCGTTGGCCCGCTGCTCCAGTTCCGCGCAGAGGCGGCCGGCCGAGTAGGCCGTCGCGTACAGGTCGTTGTCGGCGGGGAGCAGTTTGCGTTCCTCGGCGAAGAGCAGGAAGACGATCCGCATCATCACCGAGACGGCGCCGCGGTAGACCTCGTGCGCGTCCTGTTCGCCGAGGCCGGGGCCGCCCAGTTCCCGCTCGCGCACGTCGATCCG
The DNA here is from genome assembly GCF_003387075.1 of Asanoa ferruginea. NCBI lineage: Bacteria > Bacillati > Actinomycetota > Actinomycetes > Micromonosporales > Micromonosporaceae > Asanoa > Asanoa ferruginea. The sequence continues at coordinate 3,678,260 of NZ_QUMQ01000001.1, read as the reverse complement.
GCCGATCGCGGCGACGAGCAGTTCGACAGCCTGACGCACCTGGACGCCCAGGGCCTCAGTGATCTCCTCCTGGCCTCCGAGGCTGTCCCGCAGCAGCGGGACCAGCCGCTCCGCGTCGGGCACGCCGAAGAACCGGCGGCGGCACAGCAGCGAGACGAACGCCCGCACCACGTCGCGCTCCGCCGCCTCGGGCCAGGAAACCGCATCAAAGGTGGCGGTGGTGGTGACACCGCCGCGCGGCGCCCACACCAGCGTCCACATGCGACCGTTGGTGGCCAGGCCGAGTTCGATGTTGTGGTGCCGGCAGAGGTGGGCGAGTCGGTCGGTCGACGTCGCCGCCCACGTCTCGCCGGGAACGCGCGCGGTCGGCTGTTGGCCGGGCGGGCAGACGAGGCCGAGCACTAGTACGCTGTCGGGCTTGACCTCCTCCCCCGGCTCGGCCAGCACGAACGACGGCCGCAGCTCGGTGTCGTGCTCGGCGACGACGGTGGCCAGGGTGTCGAGGCCGTCCCAATGCAGGGCGTCGGCCCAGCCGAGCAGGTCGCCGAGTACGTACCCGATCCAGGTCTGTTGACCGGAAACCGCGTCGGCCTGCCAGGTGGTGTGTTCCTGGCGCAGCCGCTCGCGGGTCTTCTTGTCGAGGGCGTCGAGGGTGGGCCAGGTGCGGCGCAGCACCGGCAGGCTCAGGAACGGGCCGTTGACGTCGACCAGGCTCAGCCAGTTGCGGTGCTGCTCGGCGCCGTCGGGGGCCGGGCGGCGGAACGTGCGGCTCATCGGATGGCTTCCCGCCGCGGCACGACGAAGACCACGGCGACCGGGAACCGGTGCGGCTTGGGGTCGCGGTAGCGGGCGGCGACGGCGGCGAGTTCGCGGTCGCGCTCGGCTTCAAGGGCCGACAAGCGTTCCTCCCAGGATTGGCGGTCCTTGCGGTATTGGGCGAGTTCTTCTTTGCTCTTGCTCATCGCGACGAGCTGCGCGGACGTGAACAGCGAGTCCTGTCCGTCGGCGCCTTCCTCCGGCGTCGCGAGGGCGCCGCGCAGGGTGGCTGCGAACTGGTCGAGGTTGTGCACGATGCGCTGCTGCTCCGCTTGCTGCCGGTGCGCGAGGCTGCGTTCCAGCGACTCCTGCCGCGTATTGGCACGCCAGGCGATGGCCGCGAGCAGGCCGTCGGCGACGCGTGGCCAGCGTTCAGCGAGCTTGGCCTGCACGAACGGCGAGGCGGCCGTGCCGGCGGCGAGCGCCCGGTCGAGGATGCCGCCAAGCGTGGTCAGGTTCTCCAGGCGGCGGAAGCGGCCCTGCTCGGGTGCCCAGCCACCGGAGTAGAGGACCTCCTCGTGGAGGCGGACGCCGTCGGCGCCGACCAGGACGAACCGGGAGTACGCCCCGACCAGCACGTCCTCCAGCGCCGGGTCGTCACTGACGACGGCGGTGACGCGATGCAGGCCGATGTCCGGGTTGGACACCGCGGCCCGCAGCAGCCGGGTCGACATGGCGACCAGCGGGTGGTTGAGGTGGGCGAGAACGATGCCGTCCCGGTCCACCGCCGCCACTCGCGGATCGAAGGTGACCGGCAGTTGGCGCGGCGGCTCATCCGCGTCGTGCAGCTTCGCGGTCAGCCCCGCGCCGGCGCGCTGCCAGGAGCCGGTCAGCGGCGGCACGCAGTAGAGGCGGTCGACCAGATGCTTGTCATCGGTGTGGCGCTCCAAGCGCTGCTGGCGGGCCAGCTCCAGCGCGGTGTCGACGACCCGCTTAACGGCCGGCGGGGTGATTCCGAGCTCCTCGACGGTCTTGTCCAGGTCGGCGCGGAGGCGGCGGACCTGCTCCCCCACGTTGGACTCGGTGGGGAGGCTGCCGCGGGTCCGGCCCTTGCCGGCCTTGTCGATGTCGACGCCGACCTGCTCACCGAGCATGCGGCGCTGCACCGCCTCAGAGAGGACCGCGTTGACAGAGCCGAGGTCCTCTTCCATTCGCGCGACCTTCGTGGCGACCCGGGACAGGAACTCCAAATCCGCCTCGAACGAGTCGACCGCCTTGCCGAACCCCGTGCCGACGAAGTGCTGGATGTCTGGGCTGACCCGCTGCCCGTACCGGTCGATCCGGCCGATCCGCTGTTCCAGTTTGTTGGGGTTGAACGGGATGTCGTAGTTGACCAAACGGTGGCAGTGGTTCTGCAGGTCGATGCCCTCGCTGGCGGCGTCGGTGGCGAGCAGGATGCGCACCGGACGCTCGGTGGGGTCGGCCTGGAAGGCGAGGCGGATCTGCTCGCGCTCGTCGGGCGGGGTGCCACCGTGCAGCAGCGCGAGCCCGTCGCCACCGAGTCCCTCCTGCCGGAGCAGGTCGGCGAGCCACATCTGCGTGTCGCGGTACTCGGTGAACACGACGACGCGTTCGTTGGTCCAATGCCGACCGTCAGGCTTGCACACGGCGGCCAGATAGGTGATGAGCTCGCGGGCCTTGGCGTCGGGCTGCGCTTCCTTGGCCTCGGCCCAGTCGAGCATCTTCTGCAGCAGGGCCGTCTCGTCAGAGGTCGGGTCAGGCTGCATGGGCCGGACCCGGTTGAGCGCATCGTCCTCGGCCTCGGCGAGCTGTTCGTCGTCGTATGTGGCGATGTCGTCCATGAACTCGTCCAGCCACTCCGGCACGTCGTCACTCGCGGCCAGGGCGGGCGAGCTTCTCCGGCTGGCCAGCGTGTCCAGGTAGACGCGTACGGTGTGGGCGAATGCGGCCGGGCTGGAGAACAGCCGCTTCTTGAGCAGCAGCGTGACCAGGTCGGTGGCCTTGCGGCCGCGCTGGGAGTGCAACCGCTTGCGCCGCAGCTCCGCGAACTGCGTGAGCAGGGCGTGGATCTGACGTTCGTCGTCCGGGTACGCGACCGGGATCGCGGACGCCGTCCGCTCGACGAACCGCGGGGTGCCATCCGGGTTCTCGATGTCGCGCTTCAGCCGGCGCACGACGGTTTCCTTCACCGCGGCCGCGTCCGGGCGGACGCCACGGGCGAACCGTTGGTTGTCGAGGATTTCCAGCAGCGCCGTGAAGGATGCTTGGTAGCCGTTGTGCGGAGTGGCCGACAAGAACAGCCGGTGGGTGAAGTGCGGCGCTAGCCGGCGGATCAGCTTGGTCTGCTGGGAGTCGACGGCGTAGACCTGCTTAGGTGCCGCCGGCGCGACGTGGTGCGCCTCGTCGAGGACGAGCAGGTCGAACGTGCGTGGATAAGTCGGGCCGTCAGCGGGAAGCACCTCGTCGAGCAGCCGCTGCGCCTTCGGACCGCGGAGCCAGGGCAGGCTGACGATGCTGAGCGGGTATACCTCGAACGGGTTGGCCGCGGAGCCATGCGTGCGGCGCACGGCGGCGCACCGTTCCGAGTCGATGATGGTGAAGTCGAGCCCGAACTTCTCCGCCATTTCGTCCTGCCACTTCAGCGTCAGGCCGGCCGGACAGACGATCATGATGCGCCGGGCCCGGTGGCGCAACAGCAGCTCCTGGGCGACGAGTCCGGCCTCGATGGTCTTGCCGAGGCCCACGTCGTCGGCGAGCAGCAGGTTGACCCGCGGCGCGTCCACCGCGCGGGCGACGGGTTCGAGCTGGTAGTCCTCGATCGCGACGCCGGAGCGGTATGGCGCCTGGAGGGTCCGCACGTCAGCCGACGTGACGGCCGACCAGCGGACCGCGTCGAGGAAGGCGGCCAGGCGTTGCGGTGAGTCGAACGCGCCCTCGGCGACGGTCGGCAGCGCGCCGCTCGGGAGCACCCGCCGCCCGGGCTCCACCTCCCAGATCACGTCGAGGGTGTGGCCGTACTGGCCGTCCTCCACGCTCTGCAGGCTGACCAGGCTGCTGTGCTCGCCGGGTTGGACATCGCTGACCACCCACCGCTGGCCGCGTACCTCGACCAGGTCATTGGTCTCCGGCTTGTCCGCCGCCGTCGCGCTCGGCATTCGTCCCCCTGTTCACTTGCCGTCACACCGCGTGAGCAACGTACGCCCGTCACTGACGCGGGCGAAGTCCACCGAAAGGCTTGTTTCTTCGATTCACACGTCAACGCCGTCAACACGTTGGCTTGATGGCCAAGGGGGCAGGCGTCACGCCTTCTTCCTTGCCCGACGGGCGGATGGCTGACCAGGACGCAGGGAGCCGCCGGCGAGACCGTCGGCGGTAAGTCGAGCAAGCTCGGCGCCAAGGTCCGCTGCCTGCTGTATCGCCGACTCGAAGGCTTCCAGCCGCCGGTACGCAGCCCCGTGTTCCCGTTGCTCCGGCAGCGGCAACCGGCGCACCTGCGCCCGCCGGACGTCGTAGCGGGTGGTGCCGGACAGGCTCGACGTCTGCCTCTCGTTGGCGCTGGCGCGCAACTGTCCGGCCAGGAACCAGGGATCCAGCGCGGCGGGATTCGGGCGCAGTAGGTAGAGATTCCGGCCGAGCAACGTCCCCTCGGTGGCGATGACGCGAGCGATGAGTCTGGGAGCGACCGTCGGCACGACCACGTCCCCACGAACCAGGCTGACATGTGGCTGGAGCTGGCCATCGTCCCATCCGGACGCCTCGCCACCCGATGCCACATCTCGACCGGTGAGCACTCGCAGGCCGCCAGTCGCACCCGATGGTTCGTCGTCCGGGGAACCGGTGGAGCGGATCGGTCCGATCAGCTGCAGCGCGCCGATGCGCACCAGCTCGGCGACCGAGGCCGTCGCTGCCGTCGCCGTCGCGCCATCGGGCTCAGGGATCGTCTCAGGAATCAGCCCAGGCAGGTCCTTGACGACCGCGGCCAGCCGTTCTTTGACGCGTTCGAGCTCTATTTCGGTCGGCTGCCGCGCGCCGGCGGTTTGCCGGCGCGCCGGCGTCAGGTCGATCTCCTCGTCGAGCAGGTCGATCACCGGTACGGCGCGGGCGAAACCAGCCTCATCGAGGTCGGCTTCGGGGGCGGCAGCGAACGCTTTCCAGACCGCGCGCACTCGCCGGTACAGGTCGCGTTGCTGGCCGTCGACCGCATCGGCCAGCAACGCTCGCGCGGGTGCCGATTCTTCGCCCAGGGGCCGTCGCAACACCCACAGGTGCAGCGGTACGGCGTGCGGCGCGGCGCTCCCGCCAGGAAGGGCGATGATGGCGCGCAGGGCACCGGCGCGCAGGAGTTGCCCTCGGATGCGCCGTGCCCCCCGACGCCCGGCGACCGTCGGTGGCATCAAGAGGACCGCGTACGCGCCCGGCCGCAAGTGGGCCAGCGCGTGTTGTGCCCAGGCCAGCTCCGGCTCGGTGCGCGGCGGCACGCCGTACTCCCAGCGCTGGTCGTAGCCGAGATCCTCGAGACCCCAGTTGGTGACGCCGAACGGCGGGTGACACACGACGGCGTCGAACACGCGACCGGCGAACGCGTCGGCACGCAGCGAGTCGCCCCCGGCGACCTCCCCCGGCACGTCGCGCAGGGCCAGCCACAACTCCGCGAGCCTGGCAAGGTCCACGTCCAACTCCTGGCCATGGGCGAAGGTAGAGCCCGCGCGAACGGCCGCCCGCAGTGTCGCACCGGTGCCCGTCGCCGGGTCCAGCACGGAGCCACCATCGACGCCGGCGAGGTCGACCATGAGGTCGGCCAGCTCATCCGGCGTCGCGAACGGTCGGCCCGGCCCGGGCGCCGAGAAGCGCTGCCACAGCTGATCGAAGGCGGCCTGCTGCCCGAACTCGTCGCCCAGCGCGTCGACCTCAGGTAGGAGGTCGGCGAGCCGCTTCGCCAGGCGCTTGCGGGCCTGCTGCTCGCCACGGTGCCCGGCCAACAGGTACGCGCCGACGTCGGCGAGCGTCGCGGCGGGACCGTTCTTCGACGCGACCACGTGGTGCCAGAGCCGGTCGGCGCGCGACACCTCGGCGAGCTTGCCTTGCTCGCGCAGCCACTGCTCGACCTGCGCCAGGTCGAACTCCGGGCTGGCCGCGGTGCCGCCGACCGGCGACGGGAAATCGGCGAACCGCTTGCGCCAATTGCTGACGGCGGCCCGGCCGACGCCGGCGAGCCGGGCGATCTCTGCCGCGGTGATGGTCAGTGTCTCCTGCACGTTATGCAGTGTGTCACGCCTGTCAAGCATCCTGTCTGTTGACACGGTTCACAGTTGGTGTTCTCATTGACGCCGTCACACTGACAACGGGAGGAACACGATGCGCAAGATCGCCACCTTCGCCCTGATCGTCACCGGCCTCGTCGCGCTGGGCTGCGGCGCGGGAAGCACCGACGAAGGCACCGCCAGCGGCGCCGACACCGCCGCGGGTGCCGCCAAGGGCGAGGACAAGCCCAAGACCGCGAAGATCGGCGAGCCGGCCCGGGACGGGAAGTTCGAGTTCACCGTCAAGGCGTCGAAGTGCGGCGTCAAGAAGGTCGGCACGTCGCTGCTCGGCGCCGAAGCACAGGGCCAGTTCTGCCTGGTGACCGTCAACGTCAAAAACATCGGCAAGGAGTCGCAGATGTTCGACGGCAGCAGCCAGAAGGCGTACGCCGCCAACGGCACGGAGTACTCGGCCGACAGCGAGGCCGCGCTCTACGCCAACAAGAACGCCGACACGTTCCTCAACGACATCAACCCCGGCAACCAGGTGACCGGCGTGGTCGTCTTCGACATCCCGAAGAACGTCAAGGTCAGCAAGCTCGAACTGCACGACTCGCCGTTCTCCGGCGGCGTGACGGTTTCCCTCTCCTGATCCCACCGCTCGTCCCGGGGCGGGCACTACGCCCGCCCCTCGCCGTGGCCCGTCTAGACCTGCGCTCCGAGCCCTTCCCGAACCTCTGACCGCAACACCGCTCCGCCGCGAACGGAGCCCAACCCGCAGTAGACAGGGGTCCCCATGAACGACGCGCTCACGCCCTATCACGAACTGACCGACCGACTGCGTGCTCTCGGAGCGGCCGACCCGGTGGTCGACCTGGTCCTCGCCGCCTTCCGGGGCGACGAGACTCTGGCGGCTGTCATGCGTGGCGAGCCACTGCCCGCCACGCCCACCAACGAGACGGCCACCGCGGAGCAGCCGCAGGTCTTCCTCGAGTCGGTGGAGGTCGCCGGCTTCCGCGGAATCGGCCCGCAAGCCGCACTGCGGCTCAAGCCTGGGCCTGGCTTGACCGTCGTCGCCGGACGGAACGGCTCCGCCAAGTCGAGTCTTGCCGAGGCGACCGAGTATGTCCTCACCGAAGACTCGCCACGCTGGTCTCAGCGGCCGGCGGTCTTCCGCGAGGGCTGGCGCAACCTGCACTACGACGGCGAACGCGCGATCACGGTGAAGCTGCGGCCAGGCTCCGGCGGCCCGCCGGTGGTGGTCCGCCGGGCTTGGGCAGCCGGCGAAACGGACCTGGCCGCCGCGACGGTCACCGTGACCGGGAACGGCGCAATGACGCCGTCCGGGGATCTGCCCGAATGGCTGCGCTCAGCCGACCGGTTCCGGCCGTTTCTATCCGCCAGGGATCTGGAACGGGTCATCGCCTCCAAGCCCACCGAGCTGTACGACTCGATCGCGCCGATCCTGGGCCTGGCACCACTGGTCGCCGCCAGCGGCAGGTTGCAGGCTCTGCGCAAGGAGCGCGACGACCGGGTCGTAGCGGTCCGGGCCGCATTCAACGATCTGCGTACCCGACTCGCCGCCATGGACGACCCGCGAGCGGCGGAAGCCCTACGCCTGCTCGATCGGCAGGCTGGGAAGGCGAACCTCTCGGCGCTCGCCGAGCTGGCCGGCGGGGAGACGGGTGGCGAAGACGCGCGTGCCGCGGCGGCCGCGCGGCGGCTCGCCGAGCAGGAGATGCCGGACACCGCCCACACGTTGCGCGAGCTGGCCGAAGCCGCCGCGACGGTACGGGACCTCGCGAGTACGGAGATCGCCATCGGACATCGGGTGGCGGACCTTCTGTGGGGTGCCCTGGAGATACACCGCGACGTCGGTGATCAGTCGTGCCCCGTGTGCGGGGTCGGCCTTCTCAACACCTCCTGGCGGGAAGGCGCCGAACAGGAGGTCGAGCAACTGCGGGCGGCCACGGAGACGGTGCGTGCCGCGACCATCCGGCAGCAGGAGTTGCTCCGGCAGGTGGAAGCGCAGCTCAACGACGTTCGCCGGATGTTGGAACCGGTCGTGGCGGCGCTCGCCGCACAGCTGCCGCAGCAGACCGCCGCACTGAGCACGGCGCTGGGTTCCATGGCAGTCGACGAGGGCGCCTGGAAGGCCGTCGCGGCAGCCCGTGGCAAGCTCGTCGCAGCGGCGGCCGAGTGGCTGGCCCGTCGCCACGACGCATGGCAGGAGCCGGGTGCGGAAATCCGCCGCTGGGTGGAGGACGCCACGGTGGTCCGGGCCGAGGCGGACAAGCTGGCGCTGCTGACCAAGGCGCGCAACGACCTGGTCAACGTCACTGACCGGATGCGGGCCGACCGGTTCCAGGCGGCAGCCGGGCAGTCGCAGCACATCTGGGAGCTGCTGCGGCAGGAGAGCAACGTGGCGATGGGGGAGATCAAACTCGGCGGCACCAACAACCGGCGGCGCGTGGACATCTCGGTGGCCGTCGACGGGACGGACACCCCGGCGCTGGCGGTGATGAGTCAGGGCGAGCTGCACGCGTTCGGATTGGCGTTGTTCCTGCCGCGCGCCTGTGCCGAGGCGAGCCCGTACCGGTTCGTGATGATCGACGACCCAGTGCAGAGCATGGACCCATCCAAGGTGGACGGCTTTGCCGAGGTGCTGAGGGAGGTGGCAGGTACGCGGCAGGTCGTGGTGTTCACCCACGACGACCGGCTGCCCGAGGCGATCCGCCGGCTCGGTGTGGAAGCCGACATCCGGGAGGTGACCCGGCGTGAGGGCTCGGTCGTTGAGGTGCGCAAGAACATGTGGCCGGCCAAACGCTACCTGGAGGACGCCCGGGCGGTCGCCCTTGCCGGGGACATTCCGGAAGAGCCGAGGCGGTTGATGGTGGCCGGTTTCTGCCGGTCCGCGCTCGAGGCGGCGGCGATGGACCGGTTCCGGATGACGCGGTACGCGGCCGGCACCTCGCAGCATGAGATCGACGCCGTGCTGGAAGCAGCGCACAGCGTCCAGGACAAGCTGGCCTTGGGAGTGTTCGGCACCGCTGGCCGCCGTGGTGCTCTCTATACCCATCTGAACGGCATTCGCGTGCCGAGAGCTGTCGACACAGTGAAGGCCGTGGCGCAGGCGATGCACGGGCACTGCGACATGGCGAGCATCGACATGGTCGAGACCTCCGAGGCGTTGGTGGCGAAGCTGCGATGAGCGTGTTCCTGGAAACCGCGGACCAGCTGCTGACCACCGTCGTGCGAGGCGCCCGCGGATGCTGGCCGCGGGCCTGCGCCTGGCTGTTGCGATACGAGCTCGAGGCCGCCATCGACCGCTACTGGCAGCGGGTGTGCCCGGAGATCGGACAGGCCCGCGCCCAGCGGCCGAAACTGGTGCTCCTCAACCACTATGCAGGCTCGGAGATCGGGCAGCGGACCAGCTACCTGTGGTGGGTCCTGTCCCGCGCCGGCCACCACCACACCTATGAGCTCGGCATCACCGCCGCCGAACTCGCCCGCCTCCGGGCCGAGCTGACCGATGTGATTGCCCTCATTGACTCTCAGGAGGCACCGTAATGCTGAAACGCGACTACGCCTTCCTGATGGTCGGCATCGAGGCGCTAGCGGTGGTGGGCGTCGTCTACTACCTGGTGATGCTCGACTTCATGAGCTTGGCCTGGTCGGCGTCGATCGCGGTCGCCCTCCCGGCTTGGGTGCTCGCCGTCAAGGCGCCGACCACGTGCGGGGTGACCACCCAGACCGGCGGGCGGTGCAGCCGTCCCGTCAACGGTGTGATCTTCGGATGCGGGCGGTCCAACCACACGTGGGCGAAGTTCTTCTCCCGCTTCGGCTGGCGTCGCCAGTCGGACCCGAACGCGTCCGGCGCTCGGCCGGGCAGGTTGACGAACGGGGCCGACGGCGTCGACGTCGTCATGGTGAAGATCGCCGAGGATTGGAAGAGCACGGCGGCTTTCTGGCTAGCAATGGCTGCCACGCTATGCGCCATCACCAGCGCCACGGTTGACGCCACCAACTTCGCCCGCGACCGGCAGCACCCGACACCGACGGCCGCCACGCCCTCTCGATGACTGTGGAGAGAGCCCCTGTTGGATGCAGATCCTCTTCGAGAGATCAACCCCGGCAACGCGCTATCGGGCAAACTCGTCTTCGACGTGCCCAAAGGCACCGAACTCGCCGCGCTGGTGCTCCACGAATCGATCTTCTCCGCCGGCGTGAAAGTGGCCCTCCGATGACCCGCTTCACCATCCTGGAACGCAGCGACGCCGACCTCCAGGTGGTCGCCGAATTCAGCGACGCCGAGACCGACACCTACCCCGTCGGACCGCAGCGCCTGATGATCGAACTGGCCTGCCACGACCCGGCCGGCATCGGCACCGAGATCCTGCGGCGAGCCGACCGGAGGCTCAGCGACATGGTCGGCGAGTTCAACGAGATCCTGGCGGTCGGCGGCCATCACCGCATGGTCGTGCAGTACGTCGAAGCCCGTTTGGCCACCCTGCCCGCCGACGGCGACGCCTTCCACCGTGGACTGCTCGACCTCCACGACGACCTCGCCCTCCGAGAGCAGGCCGACCCCGCCCTGCTGCTCTCCGCCGCGATGCGGATGCCGGAGGAAACCGCACGAGCCTGCCTGCAGGTGGCCCGTCAGCGACTCGGCCGCGAAGCGGCGTGACCATCCTTCCAAGGACCGTCACCGATCAGGAAGAATCCGCCGCCATGATCAACACCAAGCCGACGAAGTCCCTGGTCTACGGGCTCACCCGGCGCCCCGACTGCCTGGCCTTCGCTGACGCCCGCACCGCAGCCGATGAGGCGAAGGAGATCATCGCGATCGCCACGGCCCGCACCTGGGGCCAGGCACGGGCCGTGAACCCACACCACACCTATAACCCGGTACCCGACCTCGACGACGACCCTGAGGAGAGGCCCGACGACGCCGCGTTCGACATCCACGACGTCGGGCTGGTCAGTCAGGGAGACTGGCCGCCCATGGTGACAGGCCGCATCCTCGACCTGCTGCCCAAGGAACTGTGGAGCACGTTCGGTGAGGTCGAGTTCACCGCCCTCAACGGCGACTGCCTCGAGATCCCCGTGAGCCGGGAGGCCGAGATCGTCGCGGTCCTCTGGGAACACGGTTACGAGTTGACCCGCGACGACGAGCTCATCCAAATTCTGGACGGCGGGACGTTCCTTTCCTAGCAGCAGCTTGGCTAGTTTTACCTGCCGCCTGTCATCACGGACTGCGTCACGCCGAGGAGTCTGGAGCCAAGGTGATTCCCAAAATCGCACAAGCAGGGTGGAAAGTTCTGATTCCACTTGGCGCGGGTGCTGTCCTCGCAGCCGGAGCGGGGGTGAAGGGCGCTGTAGATCTGATCAAGGGAAACAACATCCGCAACGATGCCCTGAAGCGGCATGAAGCCGCGGTCGCCGAATGCGAGGCGACCAGAGTCAACACGGAACGTGTGTGCCGCGAGTACGGCGAATTCCAGATCCGTGTTCACAAAAAGACCGTCGCTCGCCTGGCGGACTGGCTCGAACGTAACGAGCACCTGGTCAAGCGCATCGATTTCAAGAGGATCGACGGTGTGCGCATCGAGATCCCGCACGCTCCGACCTTCTCCGCCGGCGTCGAGGACGTCACCATCGGGCTCAGCGGGCTGATCGGTGCGGTCGGCGCCGGTGCATCGGCACAGGCGGCAGCTCTCTGGGGCGTCTCCACGTTCGCCACCGCGAGCACCGGCACAGCGATCACCTCGCTGTCCGGCGCAGCCGCCCAGAACGCGGTCCTGGCCTGGCTCGGCGGCGGTTCACTGGCGGCCGGTGGTGGCGGGGTGGCGGCCGGAAGCGCCGTCCTCGGGGCCGTGACGATCGTCCCCGGCCTCCTCGTCGGCGGCCTGACCGTGGGCATCATGGGTGCCCGCGCCAGGACGAAGCTGGAAGGCTTCGCCGCCACGGTGGACGTCGAGATCAAGCAACTGTTCCTGACCCACGAGATGCTCCACGCCGTCGAACGGCGCATCGATGAACTCCGAGACCTGCTCAGCCGCATGGCGGAACGGGCGACCCACGCGCTCGACGCGCTCGACGCGGTGGATTTCGACCCGGAGGTCCACGCCGCCAAGTTCCTGCGGGCACTCCAGTTGGTCACCGCGGTCAAGGAAATCCTGAACACACCGGTCCTCGACCCCCGGTCAGGGGAACTCACCGAGGCCTCGATCGAGATCATGGAGAAGTACGCATGAGCGTCACCAGCAAGGCAGCCACGCTAATCCCCAAACCGAGCCCGGCCATGGTCGTTGACGCCTTCCGACTCGTCATGGCCTCGGCCCAAGAGTGGCATGCGGTAACGGCGCAGGAGGAGACCCGGCGCGAGGAGATCCGCGCGTGGAAGGAAAGCCAGCTCGAGATCATCCAGGTCCAGCGCGACTTCCTTCTCACCGCGCTGGACAAAACCTTCGACGAGCGCCGGGAAAACTTCCGACGGCTTTTCGATCAGTTGGACAGAGCTCTGGCCTCAGACCGGGAGAACGCGGCGACCCAGGTGTCCGACCTCCTCGGCACGATCACCGACCTTGCCAAAACGAGCCCGTTCAAGGACCTGAAGAGCCCCGCCCTCGTCGTCCAGGAGTTCCTGCAGAGCGGCCGGGTGATCGAACTCTAGGCCCGCCCGCACGGCACCGAACATTGCCGTTGATACGGGCTCCCCATCGGGTAGAGGGGGTGGACCCCTCCCGTGGATGAAACGCCACTCCAGCCGGTAGCCGCATCGGGCGTATAGACGCCGGTTCTGGGGTCCGGTGGCTCAAGGTAGGCCGCTGTTCCCGACGCATCGAGGTGGGTGTGGTGGTACTCCAGCAGAGCCTGCCGAGCCGACCACCCCGGGACCCTCGACACTCGACGGAACGTCTCGTCGGCGGTCAACGGCTGGACTGCGCGCTTGACGGATCTCAGCGGACGTCGCTCCGAATAAGGAACGCGGCAGCGCGCGACCTCAGTTATCGAGTCCTGTCACGTCAGGGCCAGCGAGGGCGGTGCGGTTTCGGCGCCGTACCTTGGCGTCGAGGGCGGCGGCAAGCTCGTGTTTCCCCTCGCCTTGTATGCGCTGCTCGAACTGGGCGACCTCCCGCAGGATTTTCCGATCCTGGGTCTTCTGCCACAGGTAAAAAGCCAGCAGGTAAGCACGCATCTTCACCACCGTTGCGGTGATCGATCCGGTCACCGTCAAGACCACCCACATCCAACTAGGCATGCGCCAAGGGTCGCCATGCGACAGAGGTTGAGCAACGTGCCCGCCTCAGCGGACGGCGGAGGTCGAATCCGACCGGCTGACCTGCAAAAACACAGTCTTTGCTTGTCAAGAAAAACCTGACAAGATGGAGTGTGACGCGAAGATACCGCAACACGTTGAAGGCCCACGCCCACGCTCTTTCCAGTCTCGGCGCAGTAATGGGTGAACTCGCCCATGAGCATCGAGTCGCTGCAGCCGCGGTGGAGCAGCGCCGAGCAGCCGCGGTCCTAGATCCGATGGGCGGAATGCCCTTCCCAGAGTGGATCGCGACTGCTTCCGAAATCTCGACGGCCGCCGAGCGGCTGCTCGAGTTGCAGGTCGAACTCGCCCGGACGTACGGCATGACGTGGGAGCAGATTGCCGATGTCTTGGGCGTTAGCCGCCAGGCCGCCTGGGAGCGTTTCAACACTCACGCCAGGCGGGACCGCACGCACAGAATTGGACATCTACGGCGCACACGGCGGGCGACGATGTTTCGTCGGATGGCTGTCGGCCAAAGCCCAGAGGTTATTGCCACCCTACGGCGGATGATGCGGACCGACTTCGCACGTCGTCCCGCCGCCTCGCCTCGTGACGAATAGAGCCTATCTGGAAGGGGCGTGCTCAGCAGAACACAACCCTGCGGCCACGCCTATTGGGGTGCAGCAAGGCCCACGCCCGGTGCAGTACGTGATCACCTTTGAGCAGGGTGCTGCGCCGATCGCCTACCGGCCGGCACCCACCATTGTCGTCAGTCCCCCACGTACACGTCACTGACCAGGGACAACCGCCCGGACGGTGCGCAGTTGTGGGCTGTATCCCGCCAGGGACGCGCTCGTTAACTGCGCACAGGCGGCACGGCACCCTCCTGCTGCTAGCTGCGCAGACGCCATGATGCGCTCACGACTACCAGGTCAGCGTTGATCGAATCCCGTTCCCATGCTTGGCGTGACCCGCCGGGGACACAAGAAATCCGCTCGCGAGCGAGCGGATTTTATTTGCGCTTATTCCTCCCTGGGCCCGAGCCCCAGTCCCCACGCCGTGGGGCCCTTCTGCCCCCGGAGCCCCCGACCGTCGCGTAGGCCGTCTTCGTCTCGGAGCCGGTGGCGTTGTCGGGGCGGCTTCTCAGGCCTCAATTTCGGTTACCTATAGCCGGGGATAACACCCCCGGCTAGCGGGTGCGCGATCATGTTGGCCATGACATCAGCGGGACCAGATAGGCAGCCGCCCGCAGGAGCCCCAGCACGCCAAGATCTGGTTCAAGTTTGTGCCGCGTGAGGGCTGGCTTCCTTACGCCACCGAGGGCCTGTGGGCAGTCCCGGCCGGTCCTGACACCGCGCGCATCAGCAATGTGCCGTTCCTTCAGGACGGCGTGCCTGAGGGCGACGTCGTGCGCTTCATGACCGATCCCGACGGGGTTCGTTGAGCGACTGGGCGGCTCGAGGCCTCCGGCGGATGCACGGCGCGAGTGCTTCCGATCCCTGACGGCCCGCTCGGGCGAAGCGCCCGGGCCGTGCACGACCGGCTGGCGCCCTTCGGTCTCGGCGGTGAGGCGTTCAGCGAGCAACTTCCTCTCGTCGCGTTCAACGTGCCGAGCGACGCCGACCTCCAACGGGTCAAGGCCGTCATGCGCCAAGGCGAGGCGGAGGGCTGGTGGCAGAAGAGCCGTGCTTGACCGAGGCCTGGAAGGCAGCCTGAGCGACCGACCCGCTGTACCCGTTTACGCGATGCGAACCGCGCAGAGTGCGGCCACCTCGTCCGGGTCGGTCTCGAAGTGGTCGTAGCCGGGCGGGACGCCGGCGCCTGCGAAGGAGACGTCGCCGGCGCGGGCGGTGCCGGCAGGGCGGCGGGGCGCCGCGTGCAGGTCGTCGACGCGGGTCGCGGCGATGACCAGCGCCGCGTTGGCGACCCGCACTCCGCCGCATGCCATCACGGTGACACTCGTTTGGGTGGCCAGGTCCCTGATGAGGGGCGCACCGTCGAGTGCCGACCGGCGCCGGCCCGAGGTCAGCACCCGGGTGAAGCCCAGGTCCGCCAACCGGTCCAGGGCCCGGCGGGAATCCGCGCTGACGTCGATGGCCCTGTGGAACGTCGTCTCCAGACCCTCGGCCGCGTCGACGAACCTGGCGCAGTCGTCGGCGACCGTGCCGTCCGCGGCCAGCGCGCCGACGACCACGCCTGCCGCGCCGGACCGCCGTGCGACGGCGATGTCGCGGACGACGAGGTCCACCTCGTCGCGCGAGTAGTGGAAGTCGCCGGGTCGCGGCCGCACCAGGACGTGCACCTCGGCCAGCGAAGTTGCGGCCTCGATGAGCGCGGCGCTCGGGGTGAGGCCGCCGTCTGACAGGCCGGCGCACAGCTCGACGCGCGCGGCGCCGGCCCTGGCCGCGACCCGGACGCCCTCGACCGACTCGACACTGATCTCGACGCGCATGGATTCCTGTCCTTCGGATGCGAAAAGGCGGCCGTGGCATCGCGGTGCGCGATGCCACGGCCAGTTTGTCGCGTCAGTCGGTCGCCTTGGCGGCCGCCTCGATCTGCTTGGTGACCGCGCCCGGGTCGGTGACCGGGGACAGGTGCGGAGCGTTGATCTCGACGGTGTGTGCCTTGGCCCTGTTGGACATCGCGATCTGCTCTGCCGCGGGGATGATGGCGTCCTGCTTGCCGACCACCGACCACGAGGGAATGGTGCGCCAGGCCGGCTCTTGCGCCGCCTCGGTCAGGATGCTTGACGCCAGCGGGCGCTGCCGGGCGGCCAGCACGGCCACGTCGTCGGCGGAGAGGGCCTTGCCGGCGAACGCTTTGCCGAAGACCGACGGCTTCACGTAGAGGTTGGCGGCCTCGGTGTCACCGGGGATCGCGACCTGGTCGAAGAGGGTGGACGGGTCGGCCGCGAAAACCGAGCCCGGAACGGCACCGGTCAGCGACATCAGGGTGTCGTCCTTGTCCGGGATGTACGCGTCGACGTACACCAGAGCCTTGACCTGCTTGTTGTCCAGAGCGGCGTTCGTGATGACCATGCCGCCATAGGAGTGTCCGACCAGGACGATCGGCCCGGTGATGGTGTTCAGGTAGGCGCGGAGATTGTCGGCGTCCTTGGCCACGCCCGTCAGCAGGGTCGGCGGGGCGACCACTCGGTAGCCGTCGTGCTGGAGTTTGGTCGTCACCTTGTCCCAGCTGGACCCGTCCGCCCACGCACCGTGCACGAGCACGACGGTCGGTCGCGGAGAGTGACTCGTCGAGGCCTGTGCGGTGCCGATGCCGACACCACCCAGGGTGAGGGCACCGATGGCCACGCCTACGTAGATGAGGCGGCGCCGGAGGGAGGATTTCACGGTGTTTCCTTTCACTTCTGGAAAAAGTCGAGCAGTGCGCCGTTGACCTGATCGGTGTGCGTCCAGGCGATGGCGTGCGGCCCGCCCTCGATCACGAGCAGACGCGTGTCGCCGATGAAGGCAGCCAGCCGCTGGCCGGTCACCCCGATGGGTAGGACCCGGTCCTGGTCGCCCTGGATCACGAGCACCGGCACGTCGATCTTGGCGAGGTCCGCACGGAAGTCGGTGAGCCAGGTGGGGATGCAGGCCACCGCGGCGACGGGAGATCCGGCGACGGCCACGTTCCAACTGGCCCGGAACGCCTCGTCGCTGACCAGCGTGCCGCCGTAGACGTCGTAGTTGTAGAAGTTCTCCAGGAATTGCTTGAGCCACACATACCGGTCCGCCTGCGCGGCCTGGATGAATCCATCGAACAACGCCTGCGGTGCGCCTTCGGGATTGTCTTCCGTCCGCAGCAGAAATGGCGGGATCGGCGACATCAGAACGGCCTTCGCCACGCGCCCGGTGCCATAGCGACCCAGATACCGGACAACGTCGCCGGTTCCCATCGAATGGCCCACGAGGATGGCGTCGCGCACGTCCAGTTTCGTGAGCAGCGCGTTCAGATCGCCGGCGAACGTGTCGTAGTCGTATCCAATGGCGGGCTGGCTGGAATTGCCCCAACCCCGCCGGTCGTACGCGATAACGCGATAACCGGCCGCGAGCAGTGCCGAGACCTGCTTCTCCCAGGCCCGCCCGCTGAGCGGGTAGCCGTGGCTGAGTACCACCGGCGTACCAACGCCGTGATCTTCGTAATAGATTTCGATCGGGTTGGCTCCCTCTGAGCCAACGGTGACACGGGGCATGCACACTCCTAGGGCTTGCGTTCCGCGCTGGAACCTTGCCGAAGGTACGTAGCTGACGCCGCTTCGCGAATCGCCCGAATCACGTAGTCAGGCTGGGCCGCAAAGCGAAGCCGCTGCCCGTGCGTCACTAGGATGTCAATGGTGAAAAAGCCCGACCGCGCGCCTCCGGACGTGCCGCGGTCCCACTGCGAGTTCAAGGTTTTCGGCGGTCTCGGCTGCCGGCGGGACGGCGTGGAAGTCGATCTTGGCCCGGTTCGCCAGCGGATCGTCCTGGCCAAGCTCCTCGCCGCCGGGGGCGACGCGGTCAGCCTCGACACCATCATCGACGGCCTGTGGGACGAGCGACCGCCGGCCAGCGCCGCCAACCAGATCCACCGGCACGTCGGGCAGATCCGGCGGATCTTCGAACCAGACCTGGACGTCCGCGAAACCGGCCACTACCTCCTACCGGCGGGCACGGGCTACCGGCTGGCCCTCGCGACCGAAGACTCCGATCTGGCCATGTTTCGCGAGTTGGTCCGGCGGGCCCGCGAGGCGCTCGCCGGCGGCGACGTCGTGGCCGGCGTAAGCGCCTACCTGACCGCGCTTGAGCTTGGCCGCAGCCCCGCGTTCATCGACCTGCCGAACAGTGCGTTGCGCTCGCCGGAGTTCGTCGCCGTCGAACGCGAGCGCCTCGCGGTGGCGCTCGCGGCCAGCGAAGCCGCGATCGCCAACGGCATGGCCGGCGACGTGCTGACCCCACTGGTGAGCGTCGCCGCGGCAGCGCCGCTGGACGAGGCGTTACAGGCGTGCCTGATGCGGGCGTACGTGGACACCGGGCACCGGGCGGAAGGGGTCCGGGTGTTCGAGCGGACCCGGCACCATCTCGCCGAGGAACTGGGGGTGGACCCGGGGCCGGAACTACGGGAGGCATACCGGGAACTGCTCGCCAGGGGCTGGACCCCGCAGGACGAGCCACGGCCGCCGGATGCTCCCCGGCCCGCGCAGCTGCCGCCGCCGGTGGCGGGCTTCGTCCGCCGAAACGACATGGCGACCGCACTCGACGACCAGCTGTCCGACGCCTTCAGCGACGCGACCATCGTGATCACCGCGCTCGGCGGCATGGGCGGCATCGGCAAGACCGCCCTCGCCGTGCACTGGGCCCACCAGATCGCCAACAAGTTTCCCGACGGCCAGTTGTTCCTCAACCTGAGAGGCCTGGATCCGGACGGACGCGTCATGGCACCGGCGGACGCGCTCGCCACCCTGCTCGCGTCACTGGGCGAGCCGGCGGCCTTGTCACCACAGGAGAACGTCGACGCGCAGGCGGCTCGTTACCGCAGTCGCCTTGCCGGTCGGCGCATCCTGATTCTCCTGGACAACGCGCGCGACTCCGATCAGGTCCGCCCGCTGCTGCCGGCCTCCCAAGGCTGTCTGGTGATCGTGACCAGCCGCAACCGGATGACGAGCCTGGTCACCCGGGAGGGCGCGCGTTATCTCCAGGTCGATCGGCTGACCGGGGCCGAGTCCAGACAGCTTCTGATCAACCGCCTCGGCACCCGCCGCGCCACTGTGGACCCGGACGCCTTGGACAAGGTCATCGCGCTCTGTGCCGGGCTGCCGCTCGCACTGGCGATCGTCGCGGCCCGCGTCGCCCTCAACCCGAACCTGTCGTTGAGCGCGGTCCTCAGCGACGTCTCGGCTCCATCGGCCAGACTCGACGCGTTGTCCAGCGCGGACCCGTCCGACGATGTCCGGTCGGTGTTCTCGTGGTCCTACCACGCCCTCGATCCAGCAACGGCGCGAGTGTTCCGGGCCCTCGCCGCCCATCCCGGTCCGGGGATCTCGCTGGAGTCGGCGGCCAGCGTCGCCGGAGTCGGCCGCACACTGGCGCGCAAGCTGCTCACGGAACTGGTGACCGCGAATCTGCTCAACGAGTCGCAGCCCGGGCGGTATGCCCTGCACGACCTGTTGCGGGCCTACGCGGGTGAGCTTCTCGACCAGGATCAGGAACGACCGGCGTGTGAGCGGCGCCTCATCCTGCATTACCTGCACTCGGCCCGCGCCGCGTATGCGACGCACCACCGGCAGCCGGCCGGCACCGTCGACGAACCGCCGCCGGATGTGACGCCTGAATCGTTCGACACCGTGCCACCGGCCGCCGACTGGTATGCACGGGAACGCACCGCGCTGTGGGCGACGATCGATCTGGCCATCGCACACGGCCTGGAGCGCGACGCGGCGGCCATGGTCCTCGCCGCTTCAGCACCGGGCAGCGACGCCATACCGGCGGGCCGGGCACAGACGTTGCTCACGGTCCTCGATACGGTCAGCGAGCCGCTGATCGAGGCCGACCTGCTTCGCACCGTCGGTGAGGTCTTCGCCCCGCTGCCCCAGGCCGACGAATATCTGCGTCGAGCCTTGTCCATTTTCGAAGGCGCCGGAGAACTCGCGGGACAAGCCGACGTCCTGCGCAACCTCGCTGTGCTTTCGTCATCGCGTGGCGACCACGACGCCGCCAACGCGTACGGTGAACGCTCGGTGGGTCTCGCCCGCCAGACGGGACGCCAGGAACTGCTCGCCGTCTCGCTGTTGACGCTCGCCCGAGCGCGCCTGGGATCCGATCGGCTCGATGCCGGCGCCCGGGTCGCTGACGAAGGGCTGGCCATCGCGGTGGCCGAGCACCTCGATCACCTGAAGATCTCCTACGCACAGCTCATCGCGGAGTCGTCCTGGCAACTCGGCCGGCTCACCCGAGCCGTGCAGGTGTCGGAGTGGGGACTGGCGGAAGGCGTCTCCGAGTCGAACGCTCCCCGGTGTGCCCTCGCGGCGATCCTCGCGCGGGCCGCATTCGATCTGGGCGACCAGGTTCGCGCGGAACGCGGGTGCCAGCGGTTCGAGAACCTGATCGCCGACAACGGCTTCCGGGAACTCATCGAGGTCTCCGGCATCGAGAAGGCCGAGGGATACCGCGACCTGGTGGCGCAGGTCCGGGCCCGGCTGAGCCTGAGCGGGTAGGGCAAGCACTAACTCTGCACTCGTCGTGCACGCCGGTGCGATCGGATGGTCCTCGAGACCCCGAACCCGCGCCCGAGGAGCACCATGCACTGCGCCGGACTGACCCCACGACAGGAACAGATCGCCCTGTTGGTGGCGGCGGGCTCCACCAACGTCGAGGTCGCGACGCGCCTGGTCATCAGCACGAACACCGTCAAACATCACCTACGCGGAGTGTTCCACCGACTGGGCGTCGGATCCCGGCGCGAACTGCGCGGCAAGTTGGCCCACCACGACACGGCCAACCGCTTCGCCCAGTGCCGCTGCCTGACCAGCCAGGAGCGCGACATCGCGCGCCGGGTCTCCGACGGCGCGTCCAACCGCGAGGTGGCGGCGCAACTGTTCATCAGCCCGAGCACGGTCGACTATCACCTGCGCAAGATCTTTCGCAAGCTCGACATCACCTCGCGCCGGGAACTGGCGAGACGCTGACCGGGTAGCTCAGGTCAGCGTCCGCAGCAGTTCCTCCTCGGCGGCCAGGCTCCAGTGGCCGCGGTCCAGCAGCTCCGCGACCGAGGGGAGCACGCGTGCCAGTTCCCCCACCGGAGTCAGTGGCAGCGGCTCGCGCAGGTTCGGGAAGATGACTACCTTGCCGCCGAATCGCCCTTGGGCCACCGCCCGGAGCACGTCCGGCGCCGCGTCCAGCCCGGCCACCGCTGCCACCGACCGGTTCGGCTGGAGCACGCCGTTCTCGATGCGGTCGCGGGCCCCGCGCAGGTGGGCGACAGACGAGCCGCTCGTGCCGATGGCGCGCACGCCGCGGTGCGCGATCGTGGTGAAATCCCAGGCGCAGCACGTGCCCCGGGGAAGCCCGGCGAACAGGTTGATCACGCCGCCGTCGGCCAGGTGCTCGAACGCCGCCTCGATGGCCTCCGCGACCGGCGCGATCACCACGATGTCGTCGAACCCGAGCCCGCCCGTCGCGTCGTTGAGGCGCTTCGCCAGCGTTTCGGCGTCGCCGCATTCGCGCTCCGACAGGAACGTGAGGACCGCCGGGGCGATGCGACCGAACGCCTCGGCCGCCCGGCCGCTGCGGTCGGTCGCCACGATGGTTGCCGGTCCGCCGTCTCGTTGGAGCGCGCGCCGCATATGCATCCGGCCCATCGGGCCGCCGGCGCCCAGCAGCCAGAGGCGCCCGCCGGGCGTGAGCTCGGTGCGGATCGGCGTGTACGCCGCCGCGAGATCGAGACGCGCGGTGCCGAACAGGGCCAGACCGTCATAGTGCAGCCGTCCCACGTCGACCCGCACCCGGCGCGGCAGCGGCTCGGCGGTGATCACGGCACAGGTGCCGTTCGGCGCCAACGCGGCCAACGCGCGTTCGACGCGATCCGGATCCGGGCCGAGGACCACCGCGTCGTCCACGGATTCCGGTGCCCCGGCGACGATCTCCACACCGGAGACAGCCGCCCATTCGCGTACGCGTTCGGCGAAAGCCGTGTCCTGGACGTCGAGGTGGACCCGACCCGGGCGCCAGCCGGCCGCGTCGCCCAACTCCACCCCGGCACCGTCGCCGAGCAGCCACACCGTGCCGCCGGGACGCCAGGTGGTGCGGTAGGAGACGGCGTAGGCGGCCTCGACGCAGGCCCACGGCTCGGCCAGCGCCGCCTCGGCATAGCCGGTGGTCGGCCGCACCGGCAGGAGGTAGGGCAACATCTCGGGTCCGAGGACCGCGTACTGGGCGAGACCGCCGCGAACGTCGTAGCCGTACGTTCGGGCGACGCCGCCCAAGGTCATGTTGGCCTGGACGATGAACCGGTCGCCGGGCGCATAGGCGTCGGACAGCTCCGGACCGACAGCCGCCACGGTGAGGGCCACCTCGTGGCCGGGCACGACCGGGAACCCGCGTACGCGCGGATGGTCCAGGCCCAGCCTCGCGATCTTGACGTCGGAGAAGCACACGCTGACCGCATCGTGCCGCACCAGCAGTTCGTTGCGACCGGGCACGGGCAACGGCTCGCCCACCGGAGGCTCCAGAGCAGACAGTCCCGGACCGGTCAGCCGCCACACCTGGTGCTCCCTGGGCAGCGGCCCGGCCACCTTGCGATAGTCGCCGAGAAGATCACCCACGGGACGAAGGTAATCCAGCGCGCGGCCACTCACTGGCTGCTCCGAAAAATGCAAGCCGAACGAGGTCAGCGCAGCGTGGACCCGGGTTGGGCGTCGAGCAGCTCGAGATCGGCGCGGGTCGGCAGCCCTTCCCAGTCGCCGGGTGAGGCGACCGCGAAGGCTCCGGTGCTGACCGCGCGGTCGAGGCGGCCGGTCAGGTCCAGGTGGTCGAGCAGCCCGGACAGGTAGCCGGCGACGAAGGCGTCCCCGGCCCCGACCACATCGACGACCCGGACGCGCCGGGCCGGCACGTCAACGTGCGAGTGCAAGGTGTGCCCGCTGGCTCCGGCCGCGCCGCGCTTGATGACCACCTCGGCCACCCCGGCGTCGAGCAGGGCGGCCACCCGGTCGCGCTCGGTCGTCGCCGAGGGCGGCGCGACCAGAGCCAACTCGTCGTCGGACGCGACCACCACCGACAGCGACGGGACCAACGGGCGCAGCGCGGCGGCCGCCCGATCGCGGTCCCACAGCCGGCCACGGTAGTTGACGTCGAGACAGACCCGTACGCCCGACTGCGCGGCCGCCCGAACCGCCGAAGCGGGGCCCGGGCCGAGGGCCGGGGTGATGCCGGTGACGTGCAGCAGCCGGGGCGGTGGTTCGAGGGCGGGCCGGACGTCATCGGCCGATAAAAAGGACGCGGCCGAACCGGCCCGGTGATAGCTGACCCGGACGACATCGCCGAGGCGGCGTTCGAAGAGGATGAGGCCGGTCGGCCCGCGCTCGTCGACCCGGGCGTGACCGATGTCGACACCCTCGGCCCGCAGGGTACGCAGCACGAGCTCGCCGGTCTCGTCGCCGCCGACCAGGCCGACCCAGCGCACGCGGTGGCCCAGCCGGGCGAGGCCGATCGCGACGTTGGACTCGGCGCCGGCGATCGAGAGCCGCATCGTGCCGCCCAACCGGATCGGGCCGTCCGCCCGCAGGGCCGCCATCGTCTCACCGAAGGTGGCGACGTCGACCGCACTCACAGCGCCGCCCGGAAAGCGCGGATGCGGCCGCGCAGGTCGTCGAGGCTCCCGCCGGCGGCCGCGTCACCCACCAGGGGCGAGCCCACACCGACCGCCACGGCCCCGGCGGCCAGGTATTCCGTCGCTTCCGCCGCGCCGACTCCACCGACCGGCACGAACGGCACCTCGGGGAACGGGTCGCGCAGGGCGCGCAGGTGGCGCACTCCGCCGAGCGACGCCGGAAAGAGCTTGATCGCGGAGGCACCCAAGCCGAGCGCCACCACCACCTCGGTCGGGGTGAGCGCTCCGGCCAGGACCGGCAGACCCAGCGCCCGCCCCGCCGACACCGCTTCGCTCACCGCCGGGGTGACCAGAAACGAGGCGCCCGCCTCGGCCGCGGCGTGGGCATCCCCCGAGGACACCACCGTCCCGGCGCCGAGGTTGGCAGACCCGCCCAGCGCCGCACGCGCGTCCCGTAAAACCTTCAGCGCGTCGCGGGTCACCAGAGAGACCTCGACCAGCTCCACGCCCTCCTCGAAGAGGGTGAGCACAGCACGAGTGGCGGCCAACGCGTCCGGCCCGCGCACGATCGCCAGCAGGCGGCGGGCCGCCAGCGTTTCGAGAAACTCCATCAGCTCATCCGTTCCATGGCCAGCACGAGCCGCCAACTGAGCGACCCCGACGGCGGGATCATCGCCGCGTCGCCGGGACCCGCCTCAAAGAGGTCGAAAACGGCGCCGAGCATGGGTTCGACACCGATGCTGCGGTACGGCGACCCCTCGGGGAAGCCGCCCAGGTTCCGCCACAAAGCCGTGCCGACCGGGACGTCCGGCGGCGCCTCCACCCGCAGCGAGAGCACGTCGGCCCCGTCCACCACCCGCACGGCCGCGCAGCGCAGCACGGCGCCAACCGCGGTGCCGTCGTCGGCGCCGAGCCGGTCGAGCGCCAGGCCGTGCGGCGCGGGCCAGGTGCCATCCAGATATGCGGCGGCATCGGGCCACGGGCGATGCAGCAGCGGCGCCGCCTCGGGGTAGAGCCGGGCCACGGTGCCGGAAGGTGCGATGATCCGGGCGCCCTCGTGCAGGTCGAGCAGGGCGTGAGCGGCCCAGACGAACCGGAACCCCGGGTCGGCCGACAGCTCGTAGGTCGCCACGACCGCACCGGCCTCGTCGGTGACGGCGCGCGACAGCTCGAAGTCGTCGCAGCTCGCCGTGCTCCGGGCGGCCGAGCCGGCCCACGAGCGGCTCCACACGTCGCCGTGGTCGGGGAGGCCGCGGACCGTCGGAAGGCACTCCTCGATGCCGCCGGCGTCGACGAAGGCCGATCCCGGCACGACCGCGGACCGCGCCGGATCGTGGCGCGACCACAACCACTCGCGGCCACCGCCGGCCAGCGACGTCCAACGACCGCCGTGGCGCAGGTCGAAGTGGGCAGCCAAGGGGATCACCATTCGGCGAACCCGCCGTCGTCGTGCCGCCAGACCGGATTGCGCCAGGCGTGTCCGGCCTGGTCGGCCCGCCGCACCGCGGCCTCGTCGATCCGCACGCCCAGCCCGGGCGCGGCCGGCCGGGAGACGTATCCGTCGGTGAACGCGAACACGCTCGGGTCGACCACGTAGTCGAGCAGGTCGGCGCCCTCGTTGTAGTGAATGCCGATCGAGTGCTCCTGGATCAGGAAGTTGGGCGTCGCGAAGGCGACCTGGAGGCTAGCCGCCAGAGCGATCGGGCCCAGTGGGCAGTGCGGTGCGAGCTTGGCGTCCCACACCTCGGCGAGGGCGGCGATCCGCCGCGTCTCCGAGATGCCGCCCGCGTGGGACAGGTCGGGTTGCACCACCGCAACCCCGGCCTCCAGCGCGGGCCGGAAATCCCACCGCGAGTAGAGCCGTTCGCCGGTGGCGATCGGCACGCTGCTGGCGGTCACGACGTCGCGCAGCAGGTGCGGCCGGTCGGGCAGCACCGGTTCCTCGGCGAACATCGGGTGGCAGGTGGCGATGAGCGGCAGGATGCGCCGGGCGTCGGCCGCGCCGACGCGGCCGTGGAAGTCGACCGCCAGGTCGCGGGTCGGGCCGAGCGCCTCGCGGGCCAACGCGACCCGGTCGACCACGCCGTTGACGTCGGCGACCGTCGCCACCGCGGGCATCCGCCCGGTGGCGTTCAGCTTGACCGCGCTGAATCCCTGCTCGATCCGGGCGCCGATGCTCTCGGCCAGTTGGGTGGGGTCGTCGCCGCCGACCCAGGCATACATGCGGACCCGGTCGCGCACCGGCCCGCCGAGCATCGCGTGCACCGGGACGCCGTAGGCCTTGCCCGCGATGTCCCACAACGCCTGGTCGAGGCCGGCCAGCGCGCTCGAGAGCACCGGGCCGCCCCGGTAGAACCCGCCGTTGGCCATGACCTGCCAGTGGTCCTCGATCCGCAGCGGATCCTGGCCGACCAGATACTCGGCCAACACGTCGACGGTCGCGCGCACCGCTTCGGCCCGACCCTCCACAATGGGCTCGCCCCAGCCGACGACGCCCTGGTCGGTCTCGACCCGGCAGAACAGCCAGCGCGGCGGCACGAGGAACGTCTCGACCTTGACGATCCGGCCGGCCGGCAAAAGCGTCATGCGGAGTCCTTCATGGCCGTCCACCCGCCGTCGACGACCAGGCACGCCCCGGTGATGAACGAACTCTCGTCAGAGGCCAGGAAGGTCACCGCGGCGGCCACCTCCTCGGGCCGGCCGAGCCGGCCGGCCGCGGTGGCCGCGGCGCTGCGCCGGCGATCGGCCTCGCTGATGCCGTCCCAGACGGAGGTAAGAATCGGTCCAGGTAGGACGGTGTTCACCCGCACCTGCGGGCCATACTCCACCGCCAGCTGCCGGCCGAGCGCGACGAGGCCGCCCTTGGCGGCGGCGTAGGCCGGGTGCCCGGGCAGGCCGGCCAGCGCGTGCACGGAAGAGCTCAACACGATGGCGCCCCGCGCCTCGCGCAGGAGCCCGACGCAGTCGTGGACCGCCAGGTAGGTCGCCTTGAGGTTGACCGCGAGCTGCCGGTCCCAGTCGTCTTCCGACAGTGCGTGGGCCGGCGCCCGCACCACGACGCTCGCGTTGCTGTGCAACACGTCCAGCCGCCCGAACTCGGCGTGCGCCGTGTCGGCGACCCGCCGCCAGGTCGCGGGATCGGCGACGTCGCCGGTGATCGTGCGCACGCCGGCCCGGTCGGGGACCTGACCGGCCACGTCTACCGCGATCACCCGTGCGTCCTCGGCCAGGAACCGCTCCACCACCGCCGCACCGATTCCCGCGGCCGCGCCGGTGACCACCGCGACCTTTCCCGACAACAATCCCCGTGCCATCTTTCCCACCTCGCTAGTCAACCCGGGCTCGCCCGGCCGAGGAATGTCCGATGCTCCCGACCACCTGGACAATCCGATGGCGTTCACCAATACTCAGCCGATGCCGATCCAGGAAGGCTTCCGCAACCAGCGGCTGACCGTCGTGCCGCGCCGGGTCGTGGTCGAGGCCTGCGCCCGCCCGGTCACCCGACGCCTGCTGGTCACCGACACCGGTTACTACCCCGCTGCCGCTGACCACCTGATGGAACGCCCTTCCGGCATCGAGGAGTCCGTCCTGATCGTGTGTGCGGCGGGCGCCGGCTGGGCCAACATCGAGGGCACGCAACACCGCATCGGTGCCGGCATGGCGCTGGTTGTCCCGCGCGGAACGCCGCACGCCTACGGCGCCTCGGCGAGCAATCCCTGGACGATCTGGTGGTGCCACCTGCGCGGCACCGACCTGAGCGAACTGATCGAGGAGGTCGGCGCCAGCGCCGTCAGGCCGGTGGTGCCGATCCGGCGCCTCGACCGGGCGGTCGCCATGCTCGACGAGATCGTGACCACCCTCGAGCGCGACCACTCGCCGGCGAGCCTGACCGGCGCGGCCGGTGCCGCGTGGAAACTCCTCACGCAGATCGTGGTCGACCGCGCGATGCCAACACCCGGCGATCCGTTGCAGCGCGCGATGGCCTACCTGGCCGAGCGGTTGGACAGCACCGTCCGGGTGGCCGACCTGGCCTCGCTGGTCGGCGTCTCACCCTCCCACCTCAGCGCGCTGTTCCGCCGGGCCACCGGCGGTGGCGTGCTCGCGCACCACACCGCGCTGCGGATGGCACAGGCCCGCAACCTCCTCGACACGACGGACGCGACCGTCGCCGCCATCGCCCACGAAGTCGGCTACCCGGACCCGTTCTATTTCTCGCGCCACTTCAAGCGGATGCACGAGGCCAGCCCCAGCGAATACCGCAACCGCGCGAAGGGCTGACCCGGCGCCCTCACGGCGCCGCCACGACGTGCAACAACACCGAGCGGTCGACATCCAACGCTGGCGCCTCGATCCCGACCAGCCGCAACACCCGCCCGGGCAACAGCACACCGGCGCGCTGCCAGGGCGGCAGCACGGTGCCGGCTGCCGGCGCCGATCCGGGATGCACGGCCTTCACGGCATAGGAGCGCTCGTCGTCGAGGCCGGGCAGCCGGATCCGCCCGGGCGGCCAGGTCGCCGGGCGTTCGACGACGCTGAACGCGTAGAGCGCCTCGCCCCGGTCGCTCGCGACGACGCCTTCCAACCGCAGCGCGGGGTCGGGCAGGTCGGCATGGACGACGTCACCGGAGTGCAACAGAGCCCGATGCCGTTTGTGGAAGGCGATCCACCGCGCGATGGCGGCCCGGGTCTCCTCATCGGCGGTCAGCAGGTTGACCTCGACGCCCAGGTGTCCCCACAGCGCCTTCTCCGCGCGATAGTCGAGCGGATGCGTGCGGTGGGTGGTGTGTGACTCCCCCGCACCGAGGTGGGTGCCCTGCATCTCCGGCGGCACCAGCAGCCCGGTGTAGCGCTGGATCTCGAGCCGTTCGTGCGGGTCGTTGCAGTCGCTTGGCCAGACGCGGTCGGTGAACTCGAGGACGCCGAGGTCGACGCGCCCGCCACCGCTGGCGCACGACTCGATCTCGAGCCCGGGATGGGCCGCCTTGAGTTGCGCCATCAGCCGGTAGGTCTGCTCGACCTGGACCCGCACTCCGGGCCGGCCGTCGGGCGTGTGGCCGGCGTCGAGCAGATAGCGGTTGTGGTCCCACTTGATGTAGTCGACGCCGAGCGCCGCGACCAACGCACTCATCCGGTCGAACAGATAGGCGTACGCGTCGGAGTGCCCCAGGTCGAGAACATGCTGATAGCGCGAGGGTGGCCCGGCGCCGTGCCCCGCGTCGAATATCCACTCTGGATGGTCGCGGGCCAGATCGGAGTCGAGGTTGACCATCTCCGGCTCGAACCAGAGGCCGAAGTCCAGGCCGAGTTCGCGCACCCGCGCGACGAGGGGCTCGAGCCCGTCGGGCCAGACCGCCGGGTCGACCGCCCAGTCGCCCAGCGACGTGGTGTCGTCGCGCCGGCCGAGAAACCACCCGTCGTCGAGCACGAAGCGTTCGGCGCCGACCTCCGCACCCCGTTCGGCCAGGGCGGTCAACGTCGCGAAGTCGTGGTCGAAGTAAACCGCTTCCCACGTGTTCAACACGACCGGCCGCGGCGAGCGGGGATGCTGCGGCCGGGACCGCAGGTGCCGGTGGAAGCGCGCGGCGAGGTCGTCCAGCCCGACTCCCCACGACCCGTACTGCCACGGGCTGCGGTAGTCATCGCCCGGCCCGAGCACGACCTCGGACGGCAGCAACACCTCGCCCGCGGTCAGATGGCGAGTGTCGGCCGGTGTCCGCTCGGCGGCGAGCACCTGGTTGCCGCTCCATGCGAGGTGGGTCGCCCACACCAGCCCGTGCCGGAAGCCGAACCCCGCCTCGCCGGCCGCCAGTAGCAGCGTGTGCTCCAGCCCCGGCTTCCCGCCGCGCGAGGTCCGGACCCACTCCCCCACGTGGAACGGCCGGCGCTGTGGCACCCGCTCGAGTGCCCAGCGGCCGGTCAGGTCGAGGATCTCGGTCGCGTCGGTCGGGACCGGAAGGGCCAGTTCAAAGGCGTTCATCCGGTACGGCGCAGCCGCCTCGTTCCGGACCACGGCCCGCTGGCGCACGAGCCCGCTCGCCGCGAGCACCTCGATCTCGAGCTCCAGCGCGAGGCCGAATTCGGGGTCGCGTGCCGAACTCACCAGCACCGTGCCGTCGACCCGCCAGGTCGCGTCGCCGAACTTCGGTGCCCAGCGGCGCCCGTCGCTGTCGCCGACCAGGCCGGGGCGGCCGAGCCAACCCTCCGCGAGCTGCGGCAGCACCGGGACCGGCTGTGGGTAGGTGACCGCGCTGTCGCCGATCGCGGGCAGCGCTGCCAGCCCCAGGTCGGCCAGGGCGCCGTCGCCGATCTCGCCCAGATCCGGGCCCCAGTGCAGGATGCGCGGAAGCCGGCCGCCGTCGACGGCGATGACCAGGCTGGTGCCCCCGGCCCGCAGGTGTATAGGCGTCATCCCTTGATCCCACTTCCCGCGATGCCCGCGAAGAACTGCCGTTGCAGAAACAGGAACACCGCGACCAGCGGTATCGAACACACGAACGCGCCGGCCATCAGCGTCGGATAGTCCGTGCCGAACTGACCCTGCAAACCCGCGAGGCCCACCGACAGCGGTCGGTTCTCCCCCGACGGCGAGACGATGAGCGGCCAGAGCAGGTCGTTCCACGAGTAGAGCCCGGTCAGCACGGCGAGGGCGGCGACGGTCGGCCGGGCCATCGGCAGCATGATGTGCCAGAAGACCTGAAGCGGGTTGGCGCCGTCGAGCCGGGCCGCCTCCTCGTAGTCGTTGGGCATGGTGCGGAACGCCTGCCGCATCAGGAACGTGCCGAACGCGGAGAAGAGACCGGGGATGGCCAGCGCCGGCAGGGTGTCGAGCAGCTTCAGGTCACGGATGAGCCCGTATTGGCCGATCAGGAAGAGCTGGCTCGGCACCATCAGCATGGCCAGGAACACCCCGAGGAGCACCCCCCGGCCGCGGAACGGGATGCGCGCGAACGCGTAGCCGGCGAGCGCGGCGACGATGACCTGGCCGCCGACCCGCAGGACGAGCGCACCGACGGAGACGGCGAACATCGACCAGAACGGCACCGTCGCGAAGAACGTCTCGAACGAGTGCAGGCTGTAGCCGTGCGGCAGGATCGTCGGCGGGATCCTGGTCACCTCGGCGGTCGACTTGAACACGGTGAGGATCTGCCAGACGAACGGCACCACCATGATGGCGGCCGCGATGGCGAGGATCAGGTGTAGGTGCCAACGCCGCTGAGCTTTCCCGCGCCGGACGATGGATTCAGTCATAGAAGACCCAGGATTTCTGGAGACGGAACTGGAGCGCCGTCGCAATCATGATGACGACCAGGAGCACGACCGCGATCGCGGCGCCGTAGCCCTGGTGGAACTGGACGAACGCCTTCTCGTAGAAGAGGTAGACGATCGTCTTCGAGTCGGCCAGCGCCGTGTTGTTCACCCCGCGCAACATGATGAAGTTCAGGTCGAACATCTGCAGCGCGCCGATCACGGTCAGCACCGTGACGAAGAAGATGCTCGGGCTCAGCAGCGGCAGGGTGATCCGGAAGAACTGCCGTACCCGGCCGGCACCGTCCAATGCGGACGCTTCATACACAGCCTTGGGGATGGCCTGTAGGCCGGCACCGAGAATGATCAGGTTGATGCCGAGGCCCATCCAGATGCCGACGACGCCGAACGCGTAGATCGTGAACCGCGGGTCAGCCACCCAGAACTGGCCGTCGATGCCGACCCAGGACAACACGGTGTTGAGGAGCCCGAAGTCGCCGTTGTAGATGAACCGCCACACCATGCCGATCGCGACGGGCAAGGTGACCACGGGCAGGAAGAAGAGCACCCGGTAGATCGCGCGCCCCCGGCCGACCTGCTCGATCAGCGCGGCCAGCGCGATGGCGACGGGCACGCCGACAAGGGCGATGGCGGTATAGAGCGCCGAGTTGCCGAACGCCTTCCAGAACTCCGGGTCGTGAACCAGGGCCGTGTAGTTGTCGACGCCGACAAAGGTCGCCGGCCCGAACGCCGGCACGTCCTGGAAGCTGTCGATCAGCGTCGACAGGAACGGCCACACATACAGCACGAGCAAGCCGATCGTCGCCGGTGCGACGAACGCCAGGCCCCACCAGCCGCTGGGCTTGGTGACGCCTTTGCGGCGGCCGGTCGGCCGCCGCAAAGGCTTCGTTGCCAGGTCTGTCATTTCTTGGCGAGGACCTTGTCGACGGCGGCCTGGTACTCGTTGGCCGCGTCCTGGACGGACTTCTTACCGCTCCACGCCGGGCCGAGGTATTGCGCGGCGAGCCCCTGCCATTCCGACGCGTTGCCCGCGACCGGCAGCGGAACGCTGTAGTCGATGGCGTCGATGAAGACCTTGAGGTGGTATTCCGGCATCGAGTCGAGCCACGGCTGCTGCGTTCCCTTGTAAGCGGGGAGCACCGTACCCGTGGCCGCCTGGATTTCCGCTGCCTTCGTGCCGCCGAGGAAGGCGAGGAACTTCTTGAGCTCGGCCGGGTGCTTGCTGCCGGCGTAGCCCGCGTTGCCGATCCCGCTCGTGACGGTGGCGCGCTTGACACCCTGCGGCAGCGGCGCGACGTCGACCTTGCCCTTCAGCGCGGCGTCGTTGTGGAACCGCAGCGCCCAGTAGGCGCCCGAGAAATACATGGCGACCTTCTGGTTCTCGAACATCGAGACCGCCTCGGTGTCCGACAACTGCTCGAGCGTCGGCGACGCCTTGGCCGCCTGGAGGTCGGTCCAGAACTTGAGGCCTTCGACGCCGGCCGGGCTGCCGAAGTCAGACGCGCTGCCGTCGGCGTTGATGATGGAGCCGCCGGCCTGGAGGATCGTGTTGTAGAAGCCGCCCTGCCCGTCGATCGGCGCCGCGATGCCCCACACGCCCTTGGCCGGGTCGGTCAGCTTCTTGGCCGCTTCCTGCGCGTCCTGCCAGGTCCAGGTGTCATCGGGATACTTCACGCCCGCGGCGTCGAACAGCGCCTTGTTGTACCAGATGCCGTTGGTGTCGAAGTCCTTCGGCAGAGCGAAGAGCTTCCCGTCGTAGGTGTAGGAGTCCGAAACCGCCTTGGGGTACGCGCTGACGTCGATGTTGTTCGACTTCACCGTGTCGGACAGGTCGAGCAGCTGACCGCCCTTGGCATATTCGCGGAAGTGGTCGGCCAGCATCCAGAAGGCGTCCGGCGCGGTGCCGCCGGCGGCGCCGACCTGGAGCGTCGACCAGTATTCCGTCCACGGCAGCGTCTGCACCTTGATGGTGATGTTGGGGTTCGCCTTCTGGAACTCGTCGGCGATCTGCTGCATCGCCGGAGTCTGGTCCTCGCTCCAGTTCGCGTATGTGAGGGTGACCTTCTCACCTGACTCACCGGACGCGTCGTCGGATTGCCCAGAGCAGGCGGTAAGCAGGGTTACCGCCGCGGCCACGGCCGTGGCGGCGATCCACCTACGTTTCATGGTGCTCCTCTGATGAAGGGGAAGGGGATTTCAGGAAGGGACGTGGATGGTGGTGTCGACCCAGTCGACGTGCACGCCGATGTCCTCGGGCGCAACGGTTTCGCCGCGCAGGCAGAGCGTGCGTACCCCGTGGATCGCAAGGTTGAAGGTCGTGACGGGCTTGCCCGCCTCGACGACGGCGGCGAAGACCTCGTGCCCGTCGGCGAGCACACTGACCCTGGCCCGCCCGGTCGACTCGTCGTCGACGCCCACGGCGCCGGCGAATGTCTCGGCCCTGCCGCCGAGGTGGAAGCGGGCCTCGGATGCCGGTGCGGTGCCCAGGCCGCGGTCGAACCGCTGACCCGCGACCCGCATCGGCTGCCCGTCGCGAGGGTTTCCGCCCCCATTCGACTGGTCGCGCTCGACCGGACCGTCGGCGTTGACGAACGAGAGCATCGGCAGCTCTGACAGCGCGTGCTCGCCCGGCGTCAGCGGGCACACGACTCGGGCGTGCGCGACCCCGGGAACCTGGCCGTCGCCGTCCTGCTCGACGGTGACCACCCCGAGTTGCCCGGGCCGCAGCGACGAGTCCGGCCGGATGACCCAGGTCTCGCCGCGACGGTCGGCCGACCAGCCGGCTGGAAGCCGCAGGCGCGCTCCCGCGTCAGTGGCCAGCGCCGCGGTCCCGTCCGCGCCGATCTCGGCGACCGCCGGGTGCACCGCTGGCGCGGGGTGGTGCGGCCGGGGCGCGCTGCGGAACAGCTCGGTGCCGGCCGGTGCCACGACAGCGACGAAGCCGCCGTCGCGAGCCACCGCGACGGAGAAGGCGTCGGTGGCGGCAACGGTGCTCTCGGCCAGGCCAGAAGCGGGAACCGCGTCGCCGACGATCCACACCTGGGCGTCCTGGCCGACCGAAAGCCGTTCCAGCGGCACCTGGATCGTGCGGGCGTCCCCAGCGGCGATGCACCCGATGAACCAGCGGTCCCCGGCCCGGCGGGCGATGACCGCGTGGCTGTCGGGGTCGCCGGCCAGCAGCACCGTTTCGTCCCAGACCGGTGCCAGTTCCGACAGGAAGCGGGCCACCAGCGGACGGCTGGCGTAGGCGTCGACATGATCGGCGAAATGGGTGATCCCGGCTTCGAACACCACCGAGAGTCCGAGTTCGTGGCCGTCGCTGGTGGTGCGGTTCGGTGCCCCGAACGCGACCGGGGTGGCGTCCATCCCACCCACGACGTTGCGGGTGAACGGCTGGATCACGTTGTGCGTCGCGGTGAGCGCCTGGTCCTCGAAGAAGACGTAATATTCGGCGCCGCGGATCGCTTCGTACCCGATCACCTGTGGAAAGGTTCTGGCCCATCCGCGCGGGATCACCGAGCCGTGGAAGTTCACCATGAGGCCGAGCCGGGCCGTCTCCGCGAGCACCGTGTCATACCAGCGGTAGCGGTCCTTCGACTCCGACTCCATGAAGTCGACCTTGATCCCGGCCACACCCCACGAGCGCCACAGCGCCAGCTTCCGGAGATCTTCGGGGCTGTTGAGATCGCGCCAGATGGTCCACAGGTGCACCTGGATCCCGCGGCGGCTGGCGTAGGCGACGATCTCGGGAACCCAGGTCTCCTCCCAGCCGCAGTCGATGAGCAGGTGCTCCCAGCCGAGGTCGGCGGCGACGTCGACGAAGTGTTTCTGCTTGTCGAGCTGTGCGCCGGAGTAGAAGTCCGACCACCACGACCAGGCGGCCCGGCCCGGCCGGACCCAGGTCGCGTCGTCGAGCTCGGGTGAGACGGCGGGCGCCAGTTCGTCGACCAGCAGCGAGGACACGAGGTCGGGCAGGGTGCCGACAAGGATGACGCGCCACGGGCTGACCACGCCCCGGGCGACCTCCACGCTGTCGTCGGCCAGGGTGAACCGCAGCGTCCGGCGGCCGTCCGGTTCGGGGTCGCCGGCGACCGCGTGCGCGCCGGCGAACCGGCCGTCGATGCCCGACTCGGTGATCAGGATGTGCGCCGGCCCGGCGTCGAGGCGGGTGAGGAAAGGGAAGCCATAGGCGCCCGGCGCCAGGTCGGCCGTGTCGACCCCGAAACGGGGCGTCTCATACCAGGTCTGATAGTCGAGCACCCAGTTGCGGGACTGGGCGGGAAGCGTGACGGCGGTGCGGTCCCCGGTGATCCGGGCGGTGCCGTCGAGCGCCGGCAGGGCGTAGCGGATCGCCACACCGTCCCGTGCGATCCGCACGATGACCTGCCACTCGAGGCCGTCGGCCGCGCGGAACGTGTGCACGCTCTCGTGGTGCTCGTATGCATGGATTCCAGCGGATTTGCCCGACCGCAGGCGGAACCGATCACGGACGGTGCGCTCCGAAACCCGGACGAGTTCGGCATTCGTGCCGACGTCGACGCCGTTGACGGCGAAGCCGAGCGGGATCCGGTCGAGGACGATCTCGCCGTGCCAGGTCACGGTCAGCCGCACACCCGCGTCCGCGTCGCGGACCACGGCGCCGACCGGACGTATCTCCGCGCTCAACATTCCTCCATGGGCCAGGGCCGGGTTGCACACCTGACCTGATCACGTGCGACGGTATAGGTCCCGACACGCTGGCCCACATGGGGTTTCTTACTTGTTGCATGGACGATCCGACGATCCGGCGACCGCCCCGGAGGGCACGCCTCAACGTTCGTTGCACGTCCGTTCAACGCCGGCTGGCCACGCTTCGCTCTCACACATAGGTGGAGGAGGAAGCGTCATGTCACACACTGGTCGTCGAATCAGAGCAGTCGCCACGATCGCAGCCATGGTCGTCGCGGCCGTGGGGGTTGCCGCCACGGCGCTGCCCGCGTCCGCGGCCGTCGTCGTGGTTCCCAGCGACTGCGGGCCCTACTCCGGTGCCCCGGTGCCGGCCGGCTACTTCGGGGTGTTCGTTCCCGCCGGCGGGCTCTACACCAGCACCAACAGCAACGGCTCGGAGTTCATCATCGGCACGACAGCGGCCGACGTGATCGTCGGCAGTTCCAGCGACGACATCATCTGCGGGCGCGACGGCAGCGACAACATCCAGGCCGGAAACGGAGACGACATCGTGTACGGCGGTGCCGTCGGCGACACGATCTACGGGGACCTCGGCAACGACACCGTCATCGGTGACGGCGGCGTCGACACGCTGCACGGCGACCGCTTCATCGGGCCGAGCAACCTCGACGGTGACGACCGGCTGCGCGGCGAGAACGGTGACGATCACCTCTTCGGCGACAAGGGCGTCGACATCCTGGTCGGCAGCGTGGGCAACGACGACGGTGACGGTGGTCCAGACGTCGTCGCCGACGACTGCCGGGCCTCGGTGGAGATCCAGACCAACTGCCCCTGAACCGCGGCGTGCCGATCGGTGAGAGTCGATCGGCACGCCCGTCTCTGTCGGATGATGGTCGGCCGGGTTCGCCGCCCGAGCGCGGCACCTAGCGTTGTACGCCGTGGCGGTTAACTTCCGGATACTCGGCGATGTCGATGTGCAGATCGACGGTCGCCCGATCGACACGGGCCACGCCCGCCAGCAGACCGTCCTGATCGCGTTGCTGGTCGAACCCAACCGTCCGGTCCCGGCCGAACACCTGCTGCGGCGGGTGTGGGGCGACGAGGTGCCGGACGGTGCCAGTGCCACCCTGCGCAGCTATCTGTCGCGGCTCCGCCAGGCGCTGGCCGGCACCGGCGAGGCCGAGATCGTCCGCCGCCCGGCCGGTTACCTGTTGGCGGTCGACCCGAGGTGCGTCGACCTGCACCGCTTCCGCGACCTGGTCGAGCGGGCCCGCCGGAGCGACGACGACCCGACCGCCAACACCTGTCTGGAGCGCGCGCTGGAGCTCTGGCGCGGCGAAGCCTTCGGCGGGCTGCACACACCGTGGCTGGCGGCCTACCGCGAGACCCTCGACCGGGAGCGGATCGCGGCCACGCTCGACCTCAATGACAGCGCGCTGCGCGCGGGCCAGCATGCCCGGCTGGTCACCGAGCTGCTGGAGGCGAGCGGCCAACATCCGTGGGACGAACGCCTCGCCGGACAGGCGATGCTGGCGCTCTACCGGTGCGGCAGGCAGGCCGAAGCGCTGGACCATTTCCACGAGATGCGACGCCGGCTGGCCGACGAGGTCGGCACGGACCCCAGCGCCCCGCTCGCGCGCCTCTACCAGTCGATCCTCACCGGTGACCCGGAGCTCACCGCGCCCGCGAGCCCTTCGCGTGCGGGAGGACCGACGCCGAGGCAGCTTCCCGCGTCGCCGGCGGTCTTCGCGGGCCGGACCGCCGAGTTGGCCCGCATCGACGACGCGGTGCGGCCGGGGTCCGGTGCGTCGCCGGTGGTGATCTCGTCGATCGGCGGCACAGGCGGCGTCGGCAAGACCTGGCTGGCCCTGCGCTGGGCGCACACCAATGCCGCGCACTACCCCGACGGCCAGCTCTACGCCAACCTGCGCGGCTTCGACCCGACGGCGACACCGGTCCCGTGGCCCGTGGCCGTGCGCGGCTTCCTCGAAGCGCTCGGCGTCGAACCGGCCGGCATCCCGGCCGATCCGGAGGCGCAGGCGGCCCTCTACCGCACGCTGATCGCCGACCGCCGGATGCTGGTGGTGCTCGACGACGCCCCCGACGCCGCGACCGTGACACCGTTGCTGCCCGGCACGCCCACGAGCACGGTCCTGGTGACCAGCCGCCGGCAACTTGCGACCCTGGTCACGGCCCACGGTGCCCGGCCGCTGCGGCTCGACATCCTGCCCGAGCACGAAGCACACGAACTGGTCGCCCGCCAGTTGGGCCACCAGCGGGTGGCGCGGGAACCGGCGGCGGTCGCCGACATCCTGCGCTTCTGCGGTGGCCTGCCGCTCGCTCTCGGGATCGTGGCGGCCCGCGCCGCGCTGCACCCCGACCTCGACCTGTCGTCGATCGCCGCGGAGTTGGCCGGCGCGGCCAGCCCGCTCGACGCCCTCGACGGCGACGAGGCGAGCACGAGCCTGCGCGTCGTGCTCGCGACGTCGGTCGCTTCGCTCTCGCCGGGGGCGGCCTCGGTGTTCACCCTGCTCGGCGTGTCCCCGGGCCCCGACATCGGCCTGGCCGCCGCGGCCAGCCTGACGGCGCTGACGTGCGACGAGGTGCGGCCGCTGCTGCGGGAGCTGGTCGACGCGCACCTCGTACACCAGCATCGGGTTGGTAGGTATCGGATGCACGACCTCGTCCGGCTGTTCGCGGTCGAGCGCGCCGCCGACGCCGGGCCGGCCCTGCGCCGCCTGCTCGACCACTATCTGCACACGGCGCACCCCGCGGCGCTATTGCTGTCGCCGCAACGCGACCCGCTGACCCTGGCCGCCGCGTCGCCGGGGGTGCTGCCCGAGCCGCTCGACGACCTGGCGGCCGCACTGGCCTGGTTCTCCCGCGAACACCAGGTGCTCCTGGCCGCGATCGAGCACGCGGGCGACGCACACGTCGGCCCGCTCTCCTGGACCCTGGCCACTTATTTCGACCGCCAGGGCCACTGGCACGACTGGGCGGCGGTCGCCCGGAAGGCGGTCGAGTCCACGCGGCGCCTGGGCGACCGTCCGGCGCTCGCCCAGGCACACCGCCTGCTCGCCGGTGCCTGCTCGAACCTGGGCTGGCACGAGGAAGCGCACACGAACCTGCTCGCCGCGCTCGACCTGTTCACCGCCTTGGCCGACGACGAAGGACGGGCGCACACGCATTTCGACATCAGCATGCTCTTCGACCGGCGGCACCGACCCCGCGAGGCGCTTCCGCACGCCCGGCAGAGTCTCGCCCTTTACGAACGCGTCGGCAGCACGCTCAAGCAGGCCGTGGCCCTCAACGCGATCGGCTGGTACCACTCGCAGGTCGGCGAGCACCAGGAGGCGATCGCGTTCTGCCGGCGGGCGCTGGCGTTGTCCGCACAGGCCGGCAGCGCCTACGGGCAGGCGAACACCTTGGACAGCATCGGCTTCGCACACCACCACCTGGGCGAGCACGAAGCGGCGGTCGACTGCTACGAGCAGGCGCTGGCCCTGTTCGACGAGATCGGCGACCGGCACGCGGCAGGCATCGTGCTCGATCACCTCGGCGACACCTGGGCAGCCGCGGACCGGCCGGCGGACGCGCGCGACGCGTGGGTGCGGGCGCTGGCGCTCTTCGAGGAGCTCGGCCACTCCGACGCCGACGCGGTGCGCCAGAAGCTGGCAACCGGGCGGGAGCAAGCCTTGCCGGGCGTTCAGGTCAAGGCCACATAGGTCGGCAAGACCCTGGTCCGATATGGACCGAAACCTTACTTAGTTGCGCCGGCTGAGCACCACCAGATAGCGGCAGGGCCGATCGGTGACGTTGCGGTAGGTGCCGGGCGCGGGCGCACCGAGTTCGAGGCAGTCGCCGGCCCGCAGGTCGTGTTCGACCTCGCCCTCCTGGAAGCGCAGCCGCCCGTCGAGGACCCAGATCTGATGATGGGCCAACGCGTAGGACTCGGCCGGGTAACCGACCTCCGCCCCCGCGGGGAGTTCGACCTCGACCAACTGGATAGCGCCGCCGGCCGGCGAGACCGACCGGCGGCGGTAGCCCGTCTTCGGGTCGACCCAGACCGTCTGGTCGGCGGTCCGGGCCAGGCGGGGGGTCTGACCCTCGGTGCGGGCGAACAACTCCGACAGGGTGAGACCGAGCGCCGCGCTGAGCCGGCCCAGCAGCGCGGCCGTCGGTTGTGCGGCGCCGCTCTCGATCTTCGCGATCATCGACCGCGAGACGCCGGCGTGCTCGGCGAGGGCGTTGACCGACAGGTCCTTGTCGACCCGGGCGGCGCGCAGGGTGGCGGCAAGATCGGCGGTGAGGCGGTCCGACATGGTGTCACTATAGTGCGGTCGGCCTTGTTACTATAGCGGCATGATCATCCGTGCCGCCAGCCAGGATGACGCCGCCGCCTGCGCGGCCATCTACCGGCCATACGTGCTGGACACCGCCGTCACGTTCGAGGTCGAACCGCCGACCGCCGACGAGATGGCCCACCGCATCGAGGCGGCCGCCCGGTCGCACGCCTGGCTCGTGGCCGAGGCAGACGGCCAGGTCATCGGCTACGCCTACGCCGGTCCGTTCGCCGTCCGGCCCGCCTACCGCTGGTCCTGCGAGGTCAGCGTCTACCTGGAGACCGGGCGCCGCCGCACCGGCGCCGGCCGCGCCCTCTACTCGGCGCTCTTTCCGCGGCTGGTCGAACGCGACTACCGGGTCGCGGTGGCGAAGATGACGCTGCCCAACGAGGCGAGCATGGGTCTGCACGCGGCGCTGGGTTTCCTCCCGGTCGGAGTGCACCGGCGCATCGGCTGGAAGAACGGCGCCTGGCACGACGTGGCCATCGCGCAACTCGACCTCGTCACCGACGGCGCGCCGCCGACCGGTTAGCTTCAGAACCGGCTGTCGCCGACGAAGTCGACCCAGCCGGCCTCGCTCTCGTATTGGTATTCGCGCCAGCGCCGGATCTTCCCGCCCTCGACGTGCACGATGGCCATGCCGTGGAACTGCCGCCGCCCGCGGAACGTGTATTCGCCGACCCCGACCTGCTGCTCCGGGTCGAAGACCAGATGGTGCCAGGTCATCGACATGGGCGACGGGTCGCTGCCACCCGACAACTCGAACAGCTCGGCGCGGCCGGCGTAACGCTGTCGATCGGGCGGTTCGATATAGACGACATCTTCCGTGAAGCAGACCGCCGCCGCGGCGGCGTCGCCGGTGTTCCACGCACGCGCGATCGTCGCCATCAGGCCGGCGAAGGCATGACTGTCCACTTAGCTCTCCAGACGAGTAGTGAGCATGTAGCCGCGCTCGCCGCCACCAGGCAGCCGAGCCACAGCGGCCCGGCTCCGAACCGTTGCCACGTCGCTGTCCCGGCCACCGGCGCGACGAGCATCGCCAGCCCCCACGAGGTGCCCCATACACCCTGGTAGCGGCCGCGCATGTCGGCCGGGGCGATCGCCGCGAGGATGGCGGGAGCCGAGATGTTCAACGCGATCTCGCCCAGCGTCCACACCACGACGGTCGCGGCGAAGCCGGCGGTGCTTTCGGCGGCCAGCGTGAGGCCGAACCCGATGCCCGAGAGAACTCCGCTGATCGCATATACGTACACCAATGAATGTTTCGCCAGCAGCCGCATCAGGATCGGTTGGCAGACCAGGATCACCACCGGGTTGACCGCGGCGACCAGGCCATAGGCGGCCGCATCGAGCCCGTGCGCCTGCATCGCCAGCGGCAGCGTGACGAAACCTTGGAAGTAGACCACCGCCACGACGAACGTGCTCGCCGTCAGCCCGACGAGCCGGGGATCGAGGGCGGTCGCCGTGGCAGCCGCCGAGCGTGCCGGCTTCGTCTCGGGCACGGCGATCAGCACGATCGCGGCGAACCCGACGCAAGTGATCGCGTCGATCACGAACAACAGGCCGAAGTTGCGCTCGGCGAGCATCCCGCCCAGCACCGATGCGACACCGACACCCAGGTTGATC
This sequence comes from Asanoa ferruginea, assembly GCF_003387075.1. NCBI lineage: Bacteria > Bacillati > Actinomycetota > Actinomycetes > Micromonosporales > Micromonosporaceae > Asanoa > Asanoa ferruginea. The sequence goes on along the minus strand of NZ_QUMQ01000001.1, from coordinate 3,636,768 downwards.
GCCCAATAGAGCAGGCCGAACGCACGCCGCTGCTGTTCCGGTGCGACGAGGTCGGCGACGATCGCGGCCACCGCGGGGCGATAAAGGTCGGTGGCGAGCCCCGCCGCGACCGCGCACGCGGTCAGGACCAGCGGGGAGGCGGCCGCTCCGAGCGCGAGATATGCCGCGGCGGTGGCGAGCATTCCAGCCACCAGCGTCGGGCGCCGGCCAACGCGATCGGTCAACCACCCGCCGAGCGGTTGACTGACCAACGAACCGGCCCCGAACGCCGACACCACCGCGCCGGCGGTCGCCGGATCAAACCCTTGATGGCGTACGAGATAGAGCGTCAGGAACGGGATGACGAAGTAGCCGAACCGGTTGATCAGGGTCCCGACCCAGAGAAACCAGAACGGCCGCGGCAGATCCATGTGCAGCACCGTAAAGGCTCAATCCCACTTCACCTCAAGCGATTTTCGAGCCGGGACCAGGCCGGCGTCGTACGCGATGATGACCAGTTGGACGCGGTCGCGAGCGTCGAGTTTGGACAGCAGCCGGGACACGTAGGTTTTGACCGTCGCCATGGTGATGTGCAGGTCGGCGGCGATCTCGGTGTTCGACCGCCCACGGCCCACCAGCGTCAGCACCTCGGTCTCCCGGTCGGTGAGCCCCTCGACCACCCGGGGCCGGGGCACGGACTCGGGCCGGCGGGCGAACTCCTCGATCAGCCGCCGCGTGACAGTCGGGGCGAGGAGCGCGTCGCCGGCGGCCACCACGCGGATGGCCTCCAGGATGTCGTCGAGCGCCATGTCCTTGACCAGGAACCCGCAGGCGCCGGCGCGCAGTGCGCCATACACGTTGTCGTCGTCGTCGAAGGTGGTCAGGACGAGGACGCGGGCGTGCCCGGCATTGCCGACGATCCGGCGGGTCGCCTCGATCCCGTCCATGCCGGGCATCCGCAGGTCCATGACCACGACGTCGGGACGCAGGTCCCGCGCCATCCGGACCGCTTCGCCGCCGCTGCCGGCCTCGCCCGCGACGTCGAGGTCGGGCGCGTCGCTGATGACCATCCGCACGGCGGCGCGAACCAGCGGTTGATCGTCGACGAGCAGGACCCTGATCGTCATGCGGCGGCGACCGGCATCGGCAGCCGGGCGGCGACGCGGAAGCCGCCCTCCACCCGGGGTCCGGCCGAGAAGTAGCCGTGCAGCAGCGCGACCCGTTCGCGCATGCCGACCAGTCCGTGGCCGGTACCGAGGGCACCGGGCGGGCTCTGCCCGTCGTCGAGCACCTCGATGGCCAGCGCGCCGTCGGCGTGTTCGATGGTCACCCGGCAGGAGTCGACGCCGGCGTGCCGGATCACGTTGGTGACCGCCTCCTGGACGATCCGGAACGCCGACCGGTCGATCTCCGGGGGCAGCGCCGTGTGCGGCCCGAGCCATCGCACGTCCACCCGCACGCCGGCCGCGGCCGTGGCCGAGACCAGCTTCGGCAGGTCGGCCAGGCCGGTCGCCGGTGGGTCGCCCAGGCCATTCGCACGCAGGCCGCCCAGGTCATTCGCGCGCAGGCCGCCCAGCATCCGGCGAAGCTCGGCCAGCGCCTCCCGACTGGCCGACTCCACCACGCCGATCGCCTGGCGGGCCTGGGTGGGCTGGGTGTCGAAGACCCGGTTCGCGGCGCCGGCCTGCAAAGCGATGATGCCGATGCGGTGTGCGACGGAGTCGTGCAGCTCGCGGGCGATGCGGAGCCGCTCGCCGATGATCGCCGCGCTGGCGGCCTGCGCCCGCATCGAGTCGGCGTGTTCGCGCCGCTGCCGGAGCAGCAGGCCGACCGCCACGCTGACCGCGACCAGCAGCGCGGAGAACAAGAGCTGGGTGTCACCCGCGGCGACAGCGATCCGCTCCGGCGCCGCACTGTAGCTCGCCCGCCAGCCGATCTCCGCACCGGCCAGCGCGCCCCACGCTACGGCGGCCGCGCCGACGCCGACCCGCGGGCGGCTGGCCGCGACCACCGCGCCGACGGCCACCACGACCGCGAGCCGAGGGCCGAAGAACACGTCACCCGGGCCCAGCGTGCTGACCACGGCGACCGCGCCACCTGTCATCAGGGACAGTGCGATCAGCGGATGGCGGCGGAGCAGGGCGACCGGCAACGCCATCACGATGGCCGGCCAGAGCACCCGCAGCCCGTTGTCGTCCTGCTGGACGCTGCGGATCGCGACGATCATGAGAAGCGGATAACCAAGGGCCAGCGCGTACGCCCAGCGGCGCCTGGTGCCGGTCATGCGCCCGATGCTAGCCACGCCACACCCCGCCGGCATCAGACCGTGGATGTACCTCCCCGGTCGGATCGCGCCGCCGATTCCCAGCCGCCGGACCGATGAACCGGCGAACCTCCTGCGGCACCGTGGGCCGCGTGATCGAACTGCGCGAACTGACCAAACGCTACGGCCGCACCACCGCGGTGGACAGTCTGACCTGCACGGTGCGGCCGGGCCAGGTCACCGGCTTCCTCGGGCCGAACGGCTCCGGCAAGTCGACCACGTTGCGGATGATCCTCGGCCTCGTCGAGCCGACCCGCGGCAGCGCCACTGTCGACGGACGCCGGTTCCGTGACCACCACCGCGGACTGCGGCACGTCGGCGCGTTGCTGGACGGGGGCGACGTCCACGGCGGCCGCAGCGCCCGCAGCCACCTGGCGGCGCTCGCCGCCAGCAACGGGATACCGCGGGCCCGGGTCGACCACGTCCTCGACGAGGTCGGTCTGGCCGCCGTGGCCCACCGCCGCATCGGCGGCTTCTCGCTCGGGATGCGCCAACGCCTCGGCATCGCCGGCGCGCTGCTCGGTGATCCACCGGTGCTGCTCTTCGACGAGCCGATCAACGGCCTGGACCCCGAGGGCGTGCATTGGGTACGCGGGCTGTTCCGCGGCCTGGCCGCCCAGGGCCGGACCGTCCTGGTGTCCAGCCACCTGATGACCGAGATGGCGAACACCGCCGACCAACTCGTCGTTCTCGGCAAAGGGCGGCTCCTGGCCGCCGAGAGCGTCACCGACTTCGCCGGCCGCGGCGCCCGACCGACTGTCGTCGTGCGCTCCGCCGACGGCGCCAGGCTCGCCGAGGCGCTGACGTCGGCCGGCGGGTCGGTCGGGATCGAGGCGGACGGCGCTCTCGCCGTCACCGGGCTGACCGTGACGCGCGTCAGCGAGCTGGCGATGGATCGCCGCATCACGCTCAGCGAGCTGACCACCCGTACCCCATCGCTGGAGGAAGCGTTCATGAACCTGACTACCGACAGCGTCGAGTTTCTCGCCGGAGAGCCCCAATGACGGCTTCGAGGTTCCACCACCTGCTCGCCGCCGAGTGGATCAAGTTGCGCTCGCTGCGCTCGACGCCGTGGGCGTTGCTGGTCAGCGCGCTGACGATTGTCGGCCTCAACGTCAGCGCCGCCGTCGCCGACTACACGAGATTCCCCAGCTATCCGGCGTCGGTGCGGGCCGACTTCCTCAGCTCCGCCCTCTTCGACGCGTTCACCGACGTCGCCAGCCAGGTCGTGATGCTCGCGGCCGGCAGCATCGGCGCGATCATGATCGTCAGCGAGTTTTCCACCGGCCTGATCCGCACGACGTTCACCGCCGTCCCGCACCGGCGCGCCGTGCTGGCGGCCAAAGTCGTCGTGCTCAGCGCGGTCATGACCGGCTATGGCCTCATCGTGTCATCGAGCTCGTTCGGCGCGGTCCAGATCATCCTCGCCGGTCGGGGCGCCGACGTGCCGATCAGCAACCCACACGCCATGCGGGTGATCGCGGCCTCCACGCTCTTCACCCCGGTCTGCGCGCTGGTCGGCCTCGCGATCGGCAGCGTCATCAGGCACAGCGCGAGCAGCATCGTGGGTACGGTCGTCGTCCTCATGCTCCTGCCGGTCCTGTTCACCAGCCGGGACCCCGTTTTCGCGGCGATCGAGCGGGCACTGCCGCACAGTGCGTGGTATCACCTGTCGGCTGAGCAACTCGCCGGCCCCTGGACGGCCAGGTCCCGGCAACCGATCTCGGCGCTTGGACGGTGTACGCCGCCTGGGCCGTCGTGGCCGCGGCACTCGCGATCCTCGCCACCAACCGCCGCGACGTGTGACGGCTACTGCACTGGCTCGTGCGCCTTTTCGGCTTCGTCGTGCGACTTGCCACGGTGAAAGGTGACGCTCATGACGGCCACGATCAACGCACCGAGGATCAGGCCAACGACGGCGCTGGCCGCGGTGTTGACCAGCCAGCCCGCCAGGCCACCGAGCGCGCCGGTGGCGTCGTGGGCCGCCTCCTCGAGGTGGTGCACGACCTCGTAGGGGTGGTGCAGGCCCAGCTCATCCGCACCGACCAGCAGGATGTGCCCGCCGACCCAGAGCATCGCGGCGGTGCCCACGACGGTAAGCACGGCCAGCACCCGGGGCATCGCCCTCACCAGGCCGCGGCCGAAGCCGGCGACCCGCTGCCGGGGAAGCTCAGCCAGGCGCAGGCCGGCGTCGTCCATCTTCACGATCAGGCCGACCGCGCCGTACACCAGCACGGTCATGGCCAAGGCGACGATCACGAGAATCGCCAGCCGGGACACGAATCCCTCGTCGGCGACCTCGTTGAGCGAGATCACCATGATCTCCGCCGACAGGATGAGGTCGGTCCGGATCGCGCCCGACACCAACGTCTTCTCGTCGGGCTGCCGTTCCTCGCCCGCGCCGTGGGCATCATGGTGGGCAATCTTGGCCCAGACCTTCTCGGCGCCCTCGTAACAGAGATAGGCACCGCCGAGCATCAGCAGTGGAGTCAGCAACCAGGGCAGGAACTCGCTGAGCACGAGGATCACCGGCAGGATGATCAGGAACTTGTTGCGCAGCGAGCCCAGCGCGATCCGCTTGACGATCGGCAACTCGCGTTCGGCCGCGAGGCCACGCACGTATTGCGGTGTGACGGCCGCGTCGTCGATGACCACCCCGGCAGCCTTCGAACCGGCCTTGGCTGCGGCCAGGCCGACGTCATCGATGGACGCGGCGGCGGTGCGCGCCAGGACCGCCACATCATCCAACAGTGCCGCGAGACCACCGCTCACCGAAACTCCCTCACCATCGATACGGCCGTATGCCGGCCCATTCTCGTTGGCGTCCGCAACTTTCGCAGTGCGGCCCGGGAAACCCTTCAATCCAGCCGCGCGTCGGTCAGGCGGTCTTGGCCTTCTGGTCGCGCAGCGCCTGGTCGATGGCCTCCTGCACGCGGGCGTCCTCGCGGATCTTGCGCTTCGCGCGGTTGTGGCGCGTGAAGTAGACCGCTCCGACGACAAGAGCGATCAGAACGACCACCAACACCAGCAGCGTCCACGGTACGGCTGCCCCGTGCGCCGTGGCCTCGACCGGATCCAGCGCGCTGGTCGACCCCGACGGGTCGGTGAGCAACGGCGAGAGCGACACGGTCGCGCCCACGCGAAGAGCGGGCGCCACGCCGGAAACGGGCACCGACACCTTCCAGCTCTCACCCGGGAAAAGCTGCGGCGGCGCCGCGACCTTGCCCGCCGCCGTCCGCAGCCAGCCGAACGGGCCAGAGACGGACACGGCCTGCGAGGCCGACAGGATCGTGTTGCCGGTGTTGTGGATCGAGTAGGAGACGGTCGCGTCGCCCTTGGCGAACGGGTTGACCGTGCCGGCGTAGTCGACGTGGAAGTCTTCGATCGCGAGCGCGGGGTTGAGCTGACCGCTGACCCGCAGCTTGACCATGATGCCCAGGCGCCGTTCGACGTTGATGCTTTCCGCGCCTTCGGCCTGGGTCAGTGACGTGACGATGCCGCCGACATAATCGCCGGGCGTCGCGTTGGACGGGACCGCCATCGTGAACGGGATCGTGACCGTCTCGCCCGGCTTGATGGAGAACTTGTCGCGGTCGGCGTGCAGGAAGACCCCGACGCCCACCGACTTCTTGTCCTTGACCAGCAGGTCGACCTGGCCGGTGTCGGTCGTGAAGCCGTCCGCGGCGTACACCGCCAGGTTGAGGGGTGCCTTGCCCCGGTTGGCCACGACCATGGCGTCCTTGACCTGGCCGCCGGGGTTCACGGCGTAGCTGAAGCTGGACCGGTCGGCGCCGTAGCTGTTCGAAGCCGTCCGGACCGTCCAGGCGACGTCGCCGTCATCGGCCAGCGCGGGGCCGCTCGCACCCAGAATGGTCAGTGCGGCGACGAAGAACAGGGTCATGATCCGGCGCATCTTGGATCCTTACGCGAATTGAAGGAAAGTAGCGGCGGGGCGGGCACCCGAAGGCACCCGGCCCCGCCACCTGGAACACGTTCGATCAGCTGCTGAGTGCGGTGATCGTCAGGGTGGCGCGGTAGCCGCCCTTGTCGACGCTGCCCGGGATCTTCAGATCCAGGCCGGCGCCCAGCTTCGCGGTGCCCTTTTCGTGGCCCTGCGAAGCCCAACCGAGGCCACGGGAGACCGACAGGCCCTGGCCGTGGTCGTCGTAGGCCGACGGCACGGCGCCGCTGGCCTGCGCGCCGGCACCCGCCTCGAGCACCTGCGGCGTCCAGCCGAGGTAAGCGCCCGAGAAGGTCTTGTCGGCGTCGCGGAAGTCGCCGACGCTGGCCGAGATCGACCACGGGGCGAGCGAGCGACGGTTGTCCGACACGACGATCGGGTTGATCTGGCCGGTCGCACCGAAGTAGTCACCGTCGTGGTCAACGGCGGTGCCGAGGTCGACGAGACCGTTGTAGCCGTCGATCGTCCAGCCGAACTCACCCGGAGCGGCGTTGGGCACGTTGACCTGGATGGCCTGCCCGTCACCGTTGTAGGGGTGCACGGTGACCTTGTCGACGACCGAGCCGACCGGCTGGTCGGCCGTGGTGTTGTTGCACCAGTCGACGTTGCCGAGCTCGACCGCCGCGTTCGGCGCCGCGCACGTGCCGCTGCGAAGGTTTTCGACCACCAGCTTGTCGCTGCGGACCTGGACCTTCACGTAGGACCGGACGTGCTCCTGGTTCTGAACCGAGTTGTACCAGTAGCTGTCCGGGTTGAGCGGGTCCGGACCGTTGCCGGCGCCGCTCGACGGCTCGTTCGTCTTCGGGTCGGTGATGTCGTAGTACTTCGAGCCCGAGGACGAGTTGCCCGTCACGTAGAGCACTCCACCCGGACCGGCGACAACGTCGGCCGCACCGGGCTGCTCGGCCGGGTTGGCCTTCTCGCCGTTCTTGATCACGTAGCTACGCGAGTAGCTGTGGTCGTGACCCTGGAGGACGAGGTCGACACCCAGCTTGGAGAAGGCGGTCGGGAAGTCGACCCGGCGCACCTTGTTGTCGCCGTCCTGCGCGTGGTCCGCGGGCGAGTAGATCGAGTGGTGGTAAACCAGCACCGTCCACTTCGCGTCCGCGGCGTGCTGGTTGATGACGTTGGTGACGTAGCCGATGTGCGCCTCGTCGCCGCCGCCACCCGAGGCGGAGGTGTAGCTGTTGCTGTTCAGGTCGATGAACAGCACATCCTTGTAGATGTACCAGTAGTCACCACCCGACGTGTTCGAAGCCGGGTTGCCGTTGGCGTACAACGGGCCCGAGCGGTCGGTGTTGGGGGTGAAGAGGTGCTGCTCGTAGGCCTTGCCGCCGACGTCGTGGTTACCGATGGTCGCGGCCCACGGGTACTGGCGGAGCTTGTCGGGGGCCAGGAACGCGTTCCACTGTGCTTCGGTGTTCGCGGTCTCGACCTGGTCACCACCCGAGACGAGCAGTTCGGCGTTGGGGTTGGCGGCCAGCGAGACGTCGAGCGTGTCCTGCCAGCCGGCCTGGTCCTTCGCCACGTTGCCCGACGAACCGATCTGCGGGTCGCCGTAGAACAGGAAGTCGTAGTCGCCCTCGAAGTCCTGCGTCTTGAAGGAGTAGGTCGGTGACCAGCTTCCTTCGGCGCCGACCCGGTAGGAGTACGCCGTGTGCTCCTGAAGGCTGGAGATCGTCGCGTGGCGGTTGAAGCCACCGCTGGTCGCGATGTTCGCCGCGCCGATCGCGTCGAAGGTGGCCGCGTTGGCCGGGAACTCGTTGTTGACGAGCTCGGCCGTCGGGGCCACCTGGATCTCCTGCGCGGTGTCAGCGGAGGAATACCACGTGACGATGCGCTGCGACTCGTTGGCACCAACACCGAGGATGACGCTGGTGATGGTGGTGGGATCGGCCGCGCTGGCGGCGGTCGTGAGACCACCGATGGCAACGGCCAGGCCCAGGGCTGCCGCGATGGCCCCAGTGGCCATGCGGCGCCGCACAAGCCCGGAGGCCTGTGGGGAGTTGCTCAATCTCATCGGTTTCCGTCCCTTTTCCTGATGAGAGGAGGGGTATAGCGACCTCAACGTTTCGCCGCTCGATGAACTGGCCGTGAATGAGGTCCGGCGGATCGGTGGCCCTTCCCGAAAGATCTCAGCGATCTCACAGCCCGAAAGCCCTTTGCACGAACCAGATCAGTCCCATAACGGATACGCCCGCGGAAATCGCGCCGGTCGTCCAGAGACCAACCTTGGGCACCCGGTGGCGCAGCAGGATCAGGAGCGGAAAGACAACAGCGATAATCGTCAGTTGTACGACCTCGATGCCGACGTTGAACACCAGCAGCGACCACAGCAGCGTCCACGAAAAGGCTTCGTCGATCCCTAGTGCGCCGGCGAAGCCGAGACCATGCACGAGGCCGAAGCAGAAAACCACCCCGAGGCGGGTCCAACCCGCACGGTCCAGGTTGAAATGGCCGTCGCCGGTCGACTCGAGGTCGGTGGCGTGGCTGCCGCGCCGCCAGATCCGCCAGAGATACCAGCCCGCGACAGCGGCGATCGACAGCGCGATGACCGGTTCCACGACCCGGGCCGGCACGTCGACCAGACCGAGCGCGGCGAGGATGAACGTCACCGAGTGGGCCAGGGTGAAACTGGTCGCCGCGAGCACGATCTCCCGCAGGCGCCGCGATCCCGCGATGAGCGCCAGCAGGAACAGGATGTGGTCGATGCCGGTGAGCAGGTGCTCGGCGCCCAGGCGGAAGAACTCCCAGAACCGCTCCTGCGTCGACTGCCCGGTCGAGAACGACGGTTGGTTGGCGTCGAGCGCGGCGCTGCCGGAGTGGCCGTCCAGGTCGTACGTGACGATGGTCTTGGTGCCTTTGACGTAGCCCTCGGCATCGGGGAAGAGGGTGCTGCGCACCTCGTGCGCGTCGGCTCGGCCGGGGCAGGCCCAGTCGAGCAGCAGATCGGTGTAGGGCACGCCCTCCTGGACGTCCATTGTGAAGTCGCCCACTTTTGTCGGCACGCAGGCTTTACCGTTCGAGGTGACCGAGAAGCGCTTGGTGACGTAGGTGATCACCGAACCCGCATAGGTGTTGAGTGCCGCCACCTGCGCCACGCTGTCACCGTTGTCGAATGCGGTCGTCCCGGCCCGGAAAAGGGGATCGTTGTCCTCGTAATCGGCGGTGGAAACCACAAATAGGTCGTATTCGAGCCCCAGTTTCGTCTGCACGTGACCGTCGTCACCAGAGCTGATATCGACGAAAACGACCGACGAGAAGCCGTGTGCGAGCGCCGGCCCGGCGCTCAGCACGACAAACAGCGCCGCGACGATCGCGATGACAACAGAACGGCTGGTACGCAGTGCCAATGGTGCTCCTTCACTCGACCGTGCACGTTGCACGTCACGGGTGAACAAGAGCCGGCCCGCGGGCGAACCGCTGGCAACAACCTGCCGCTGCGATTTGAGCGCGGCGCGAACTGGGATAGGAAGAACGCGCACCTCATCGCCACCACTCGAAGGACGACCACGTTGCGCCCCATGCTTCGGGCCGCTGCCACGCTCGCCGTGGCCGCCGCTTTCGCCACCGGATGCGCCTCCGGCACCGGTGCCGACTGGTCACAACCGCGCCCGATTCCCAGCCCGGTCGGCACGCTCGGCCCCGGCTTCGTCGACCCGACGTCGGCACCCACCCCGGAAGCGACGATCACGCCGGAACCGGGCTCGTGGAACGGGATCCACCCGGCCAAGGGATACCGGGTCGTGCTGCTCACCGCCGGCGACGACGGCCCGACCAAGGCCCTGGTGACGGCGATCGAGGGTTGGGCCGAGGACGAGCACGTCGACCTGCGAACGGTGCGGGCCGGCAGCGACGTCGTGCCCAGCATCACGAAGGCGATCGACATGGGCCCGGACCTGATCGTCACCGCGGGCAACAACCTGATCGACCCGCTGGCGCTGGTCACGGCGAGCCACCTGGCACAGAAGTTCCTCGTCGTGGGCGCGGAGGTGGCCGAGCCCACTCACAACGTGACCGCGGTCGACTGGTCGGGAGCGTCATTCCGCGGCGAGGGCCTCGGCGCGTCGTCGACCTACGACGCCACCTCGTTCACCCCGGAGCGCTGCGCGGCCGCCATCCGAGCCGGGGCGGCCGCCGTACTCACCAACCTGACCGGCATCGTGATCTGGCTCGACCGGCTCTAGCTACGCAGGTGGGATCCGGTCGTGGCGTCAGGGTCTCGCACTCGATCGGCTCGTAGTAGCACGAAAGCCGCCTCAGCGATGTGGGGTTCGCTGAGGCGGCTTTCGGTAGGGGGCCAAGTCAGGCGCGCTTCTTGAAGGTGGAACTAGCCCACACGTAGCCGACGACCGCGATGGCGATGCACCAGGCGACCGCGATCATCGCGTCGTGGCCCGACGGCGTGCCGGCCAGCAGCCCCCGGAGGGTCTCGATGATCGGGGTGAAGGGCTGGTATTCCGCGAACTCCCGCAGCCCCGGCCCCATCTTGTCGGCGGGCACGATCGCGCTGCTGAAGAACGGCAGCATCACCAGCGGCACCGCGGCCAGGCCCGCCGTCTCCGGCGACTTCGCGAACAGGCCCAGGGCAACGGTGAACCACCCGGCCGCCGACCCCAGCAGGACCACCACACCGACCACGCCCAGCCAGTCGAGCGCACTCGCCGCCGGGCTGAAGCCGAGAGCGAAAGCGACCCCGGTCAGGGCCGCGATCGCAACCAGGTTGGTCAGCACGGTGGCCACGACGTGGCCGGTCAGCACCGCGCCGCGGGAGACGTCCATCGCCTTGAAGCGGTTGATGATGCCCTTGGTCATGTCGGAGTTGACCGCGGTCGCCGTCGACCCCAGCCCGTAGCAGACGGCCAGCAACATCAGACCCGGTGTGGCGTAGTCGATGTAGTCGACACCGACCGCGAACGCTTTGCCGAACATGTAGACGAACATCAGCATGATCACGATCGGCATGAGGACCGCGTTGAACACCGAGGTCGGGTTCCGGGCGATGTGCTTGAAGTTGCGGCGAAGCATGACGATCGCGTGCGGCTGGGTGCTCATTTCGCGTCCACCTCCGTGGTGTTGCTGCCGGTCAGGGCAAGGAAAACGTCATCGAGATCGGGCATGTGTACGGAGAACTCCTCGGCACTCACCGAGTGCTCGTCGAGCCGGTCGAGCAGCGCCCGCAGCGACTTGGTGCCGCCGTCGCTAGGCACCCGCAGCGCCAGCCCGTCGTCGTCGCGCTGGGCGTCGGTCAGCACCCGCGCCGCCTCGTCGAGCGCGGCGACATCAGCGAACCGCAGCCGGACGTGTGAACCCGGCACCTGCCGCTTCAGGTCATCCGGAGTGCCGGACGCCACCAGCCGGCCCTGGTGCAGGACCGCGACCCGGTCGGCGAGCTGGTCGGCCTCGTCCAGATACTGCGTGGTCAGGAAGATCGTGACCCCGTCGGCCACGAGCTCCCGCACGATCGTCCACATTGTCCGCCGGCTGCGCGGGTCAAGACCCGTCGTCGGCTCGTCCAGGAAGATGATCGACGGGTTGCCGACCAGCGTCATGGCCAGATCCAGCTTGCGGCGCATGCCACCCGAGTAGGTCGACGCCTGCTTGCCCGCCGACTCCACCAGGTCGAACCGCTCCAGCAACCCGGACACGACCCGCTTGGCCTCACCCGAACCCAGCCGCTTCAGGTCGGCCATCAACTGGAGGTTCTCGCGCCCGGTCAACAGCTCGTCAACCGCCGCGAACTGGCCCGTGACGCCGATCGCGGCCCGCACCGCCTTGGTCTCAGCGGCGATGTCGTGCCCGGCGACGCGTACCGTGCCGGCATCGGCGTTCATCAGAGTGGTCAGGATGTTGACTGTCGTCGTCTTGCCGGCCCCGTTCGGACCCAGCAGGGAAAACACCGAACCCGCGGGAACATCGAAGTCGATCCCATCGAGTACGACCTTGTCCCCGAACTTCTTCGCTAACCCGGAAACCTCAATCGCTGCACTGTTCATGTCGATAACAATCGACGGAGGCCCTGACACCGACCTGACACGCCACTGACACGTCGGGAGGCCGGTGTCAGGCAGGCACGGCCAGCACCTCGTCCAGCCGCGCGAGGTCCACGGAGGTGGCCTCGAGCAACGGCAGCCGCACCGTCGCGTCCGGAATGATCCCCAACTGAGCCAGCGCCGCCTTGGCCATCACGGCACCCGGAGAGGTCCGCATGATGATGTCGACCAACGGGAGCAGCGTGTGCTGGATCGCCCGCGCCGAGTCGAGGTCGCCGGCGCGGACCGCACGGATGAGCTCCGCGTTGCGACTGGCGGCGACGTTGCCGACGACGCTCAGCACGCCGGCGGCGCCACACGCCAGGTAGGGCAGGTTGAGCTCGTCGATGCCGCAGTAGTAGGCCAGCGACGTGCCCACCATGATCGACATGGCTTCGAAGAGGTCTCCCTTGGCGTCCTTGACGGCGCGGATCCGCGGATGCCCGGCGAGTTCGATCAGTGTGGCCGGTGACATCGCGATGCCGGTGCGCGCCGGAACGTCGTAGAGCATCACCGGCAGTTCGGTCGCGTCGGCCACCGCCACGCAGTGGGCCACCACCCCGGCCTGGGTCGGCCGGGAGTAGTAGGGGCAGACGAGCAGCAGCGCGTGCGCTCCGGCCGCCTCGGCCGCGCGGGCCCGGCGCACGCTGGCGGCCGTGTCATAGGTGCCGATGCCGGCGATCACCCGGGCCCGGCCGCGCACCCGGCCCGACACCGCGCCGACCAGCCAGGCCGACTCCGTTTCGGTCAGGGTGGGCGACTCGCCGGTCGTCCCGCCGACGACGAGGCCGTCGCAGCCGGTGGCCAGCAGGTGGTCGACGAGGCTCGCGAGCCCCGGCTCGCTGAGCGCGCCGTCGGGCCGCATCGGGGTCACCATGGCGACGAGGTTGGAGCCGAAGAGCGAGGTCATGCTGCGAGCCTGCCCGGCCCCGATACCAACGGTCCAGCGATGCTTTCTTGGCAGTATTGCGTAGGCTGGCTTCATGATCGATGTCGCGGCCCTGAGGGCGTTGCGGTCGGTGGCCACGCTGGGCACGCTGGCGGCGGCGGCCGACGAACTCGGCTTCACCGCCTCGGCGGTCTCGCAGCAGATCAAGCGGCTCGAACGGCAGGTCGGCGTGCCGGTGCTGGCGCAGGCCGGGCGCGGGGTGGTGCTCACGCCGGCCGGCCAGGCCGTCGTCGACTCGGCGCCCGACGTCTTCCAGGCGCTGGAACGCTGCGCCGAAGCGGCCCGGTCGGTCGCCGACGGCGCGCCCCGCGGCGTGCTCCGGGTGGTCGCTTTCTCGACCGCCATCCGCGGGCTGCTCGCACCCGCCGTCCCGCGACTGTCGACCCACTCCCCCGACCTGCGGCTGCACCTCACCGAACAGGACCCGGACCAGGCCCTGCACAGCGTCCATTCGGGGGTGGCCGACCTGGCTCTCGTCCACGACGCCGACGGGCTGCCGGCCCCGCTGCCGCCGTCGATGACCCAAAGTCACCTGCACACCGACGCCGGCGACGTCGTCATGAGCCGCACCCACCCGCTCGCCGCGCTCGACCGGCCACTCGCCCGCGCCGACCTGGCCGGCCACGCCTGGGTGACCAGCCCACCCGGAACCGTGTGCCACCAATGGTTCCGGCGGCTGTTCGAGAACGACGAACCCGCCGTACCCCATCTGATCGATGATTTCGCGACCCAGCTTTCGCTTGTCGCCGCAGGCGAGGTGCTCGCGCTGATCCCCCGGCTCGCCCGCCCGCCGCTGGGCGACCACCTCGTCGCCCGCCCGCTGCGCCGCCAACCGAAGCGCGAGGTCTACGCGGCGTGGCGGCGCAGCGCCGAGGCCAGCCCGGCGATCCAAGCGGTGCTCAGGGAACTGGCCCCGGAAAACCAGTTGAGCCCGGCGAGCTCGACGGCTTAGGTTGCGGGTCGGCAAACAGCACGACGCGAGGAGGTGGGACCCATGCACGCAGGGCGCTCCCCCTCGCCGCGATTGACCTAGGTCTCGCCCGGGAGCGCCGAATCAACAGGCACTCCCGAAAGGCAACGACCATGCATTTCACTGTGGAAACATCGGCCAACGGTGTCGTCGAACGCGAGTTCACGCTCGGCGAGATCACTGGCGTGCTCTGGTCGCCCGCGGGCGATTCGGCCGATCCCTCGCCCCTGGTGTTGATGGGGCACGGCGGCGGCCAACACAAGAAGACGCCGGCACAACTGGCCCGCGCCCGCGACGCCGTGACGACCTGGGGTTTCACTGTGGTCGCCATCGACGCCCCCGGCCACGGCGACCGCACCCGCTCGGCGGAAGACGAGCAGGCCCGCGCCGACCTCGGGCAGGCCCTGGCCGCGGGCGACAACGACGCCTTCCGCTCGGTCACCATCCGCTATGGCACCTCGCTGGCGGAGCGGGCCGTCCCCGAATGGCAGGCGACCATCGACGCCGTGCAGCAGGAGCTCGGGATCGAGGGGCCGATCGGCTACGGCGGCGGCATCACGCTGGGCACCGCGATCGGGATTCCGCTGACCGCGGCCGAGCCCAGGATCAGTGCGGCCATCTTCGGTGGCGGGTTCTTCCCGCACGAGGCGCTGATCGAGGCGGCACGAGAGATCACCGTCCCGGTCCAGTTCCTGCTCCCCTGGAACGACGAGCACGTCGACCGCCACGACGCGCTCGCGTTGTTCGACGCCTTCGGCTCGACAGAGAAGACCCTCCACGCGAACCCGGGCGATCACCGCAGCATCCGCTGGGTCGGCCTCGACAACGAGTTCCTGCCCCGGCACCTCGGTCGGCTTTCCCTTTCCAGCAAGGCAAGCGGTGTCTAGCGTGGCCCCATGGGCTTCTGGGACGACGTCGACCGGCACCTGATCCGGTATTCGGCAGCCGGGCGGTTCACCCCTGAGGTGATCGTGCGCGCCGAGGGCAGCTATGTGTTCACCGAGTCCGGGAGGCGGGTCCTCGACTTCACCTCGGGCCAGATGAGCGCCATCCTCGGGCATTCACACCCGGAGATCGTGGCGACGATCCAAGGCCAGGCGGCCACGCTCGACCACCTGTTCAGCGGCATGCTGAGCCCACCTGTGGTGGATCTGGCGCGCCGCCTGGCCGGATCGTTGCCCGACCCGTTGACCAAGGTGCTGCTGCTGACCACCGGCGCCGAGTCCAACGAGGCCGCGATCCGGATGGCCAAGCTGGTCACCGGCAAGCACGAGATCGTCTCCTTCGCCCGGTCCTGGCACGGCATGACCCAGGCCGCGGCGGCCGCGACCTACAGCGCCGGGCGCAAGGGCTACGGACCCGCCGCTCCAGGCAACTACGCGATCCCGGTGCCGTTCGCGCGCGGCGGCGCCGAGTTCGACTGGCCGGGCCAACTCGATCTCGCCTTCGACCTGATCGACGCCCAGTCGGTCGGCAGCCTGGCCGCCTGCATCGTCGAGCCGATCCTCAGCTCCGGCGGCGTGATCGATCTCCCGGAGGGCTACCTGGCCGCGCTGTCGGCCAAGTGCCGCGAGCGCGAGATGCTGCTCATCGTCGACGAGGCGCAGACCGGCCTGTGCCGCACCGGCGCCTGGTATGCCTTCGAGCGCGACGGCATCGTGCCCGACATCCTGACCCTCTCCAAGACGCTGGGTGCCGGCCTGCCGCTCGCCGCCGTGATCACCTCCGCCGAGATCGAGGAGCGGGCACACGAGCGCGGCTACCTGTTCTTCACCACCCACGTCTCCGACCCGCTGGTCGCCGCGGTCGGCAACCCGGTCCTCGACGTGCTCGAACGCGACAAGCTCGACGTGCGGGCCGCCGAGTCGGGCAGCTTCCTGCGCAGCGGCCTGCTCGACCTGGCCGACAAACACGAGATCATCACGGATGTACGCGGCCGCGGCCTGCTCGCCGGCCTCGAGTTGGCCTCCGACGAGGTCGGCGCCGAGGTGACCCGGCGCTGCCTCGAACTCGGCCTGCACATGAACGTCGTGCAGCTACCCGGCATGGGTGGCGTGTTCCGCATCGCGCCGCCCCTGACCGCCACCCACGACGAACTCACCGAAGGACTGGAGATCCTCGACCGGGCCTTAACAGAAACCCCGGGTTAGGAACGGGCGCTGGCCCGGCTCGCCGATGTCCAGGGGGATGTTGACCGAGCTGGGCAGGGCGTCGAGGGTCACGTTGGGCAGGATGAACTCGCGGCCGGTATAGCGCTGCTCGACCGACTGGGCGGCGGCGGGCTTGCAGATCAACGGGTCGGCGTAGGTGTTGTAGCCGCGCCCGACACCGGTGTTGAGGAACCCGGCGTCCTGGCACTGGTAGAGCACCGCCCGCAGCGCCGCGGCGTTGCGCGGGCCCGCATAGCCGGCCGCGAAGTTGGCGAAGCACTGCGTCGACTCGGCGCCCTCGTAGGGCGACGGCCCGGCGGCGGTCAGCGCGGCGAGGAAGTCGGCGTTGCAGCCGATCTCGGGCCCCGGGAAGGCGCCGTCGAGGAGGGCGGCCCGCTGGCAGCCGGTGACGTCTTCGAACGCGTCGACCACGTCTTCGTTCCGGCCGAGCCGGGTGTAGGCCCGCTCGAGGTCACGCAGCGCCGCGCGTGGGAAGCCGAGTTGTTTGCCCACCAGGCGGAACCACTCGGCGAAGGTCGGCACCGTGGCGTGCACGCCGCGCGGAAGGGTGTAGACGGCGAGGTCGGTCGGGTAGGGCCAGGTTTCCAGGCCCGGATAGCCGACATAGGACAGGATCCCGACGCCAACCTTCGCGGGCTGGTCGCCGTAGCGGTGGCGCAGCTTCAGGTAGGCCTCGAGGTTGACGCTGGAGCCGGCCCACGCGTACGCGAAGCCGCTCGGGTAAAGGAAGTTGTCGCCGCGGCTGTGCGTGGTCGCGAACAGCGTGGGCTCGACACAGCGCACCTCCCGCGCCTGCCAGGCGGCCTGATATTGGCCCGGTGTGCTGATGCACCGCTCACCGGCCGCAGCCGGCGAGCCCACGGCCAGCCCGCCGGCGATGGCCAGAACGAGGGCGCAGAGGAGAGTGCGGATTCGGCGCAGGTCCATCGACGGGCTCCTAGCGTTCCGGGGTGACGCCAGTCTCCACGCTGGAACTATCGCTGTCGATCCAGGGATCGACCCCTGCCACGTAGCCGTCCGGCCGGACGGTGACCGGGCCTTGCGGGGTATTGACGACGTGCCGGCGGCCGTCGTGCAACACGGTCAGGTCGAGGTCCGGCAGCCGGTTGCCGTGGTCGAGCCCGGCCACCCGGGCGGCCAGCGCGCGGGTGTCGACCAACTCGGCGAAGACGGCCCGCAGCGCGGTCACGTCCTCGTCGGGCACCAGCAGCACGCCCTGGGCCTGGGTCGACTGCAACACCCGGGCCGCGACCGGGTGCCGCTCCGCGTGGTAGGTGTCGAGCAGGTCGTCGCCGGATTCGCCGCGGATCACCTCGGCCAGCTTCCAACCCAGGTTGAAGGCGTCCTGTAGGCCCAGGTTGAGGCCCTGTCCCCCGGCCGGTGAGTGAATGTGTGCGGCGTCGCCGGCCAGGAAGACGCGACCGACGCGATAGTCGGCGGCCTGCCGGGTGGTGTCGGTAAACCGGCTGGCCCAGCGCACCTCACCGAGGGTCAGGCCGTCGCGGGCCAGTGCGTTGGCCACCTCGGCGTCGGGCACCGGGTCGTCCTTTCCGGCCGCCATCTGCTTCGGGCCGGCGGCCAGCACCCGGAAGACGCCGTCGCCCAGCGGCAGCACGGTGAGCAGCCCGTCTCCGCCCGGCGCGGGCAATGCCCATGCAGACGGCCCCGCCTCGGCCAGAGTGACGTCGGCGACCAGGGCACAGATCCGCGCGTCGCGGCCGGGGAAGGCCACGCCCAACTGCTTGCGGACGACGCTGCGCGCGCCGTCGCACCCGACCAGATAGCCGGCGGCGGCGCCGTTCACCAGCACGCCCGACGAGTCCTGGCTGAACGACTCCACTGCTTCGCCATAGCGGATCTCGGCGCCCAGGCTGGTCACCCAGGACGCGAGGCGCTCCTCGACGCGGGCCTGCGGGATGCCGATCTGAAAGGGGTAAGGCGTCCGCAGCGTCGAGTAGTCCAGCGGAATGCCGGCGAAGTGGCCCGCCGGCAGCCGGGCCGGCGCGATCGCCAGGATGTCGTCGAGCAGTCCGCGGGAGGCCAGCACCTCGGCCGACCGGGGTTGCAGGTTGAGCGCCTTCGACTGGCCGGTGCGGGCGGCCAGCCGCTCCAGCACCACCACCCGGGCGCCGCCCAGGGCCAGCTCGCCGGCCAGCATCAAGCCGGTCGGGCCGGCCCCGGCGACGATCACGTCGGTGCTCATGCGCGCAGGTCCCACTTCTTGGTGTAGTAGAGGTGGAACAGCAGGGTCGGCACCAGGATGACCGGCCAGCTCGCGTTGAGCACCGCCGGCGCGAGGTCGAGCGGCAGCAGGTAGGCGGCGAACAGGGTCGCGACGACGTTGAGCAGGCCGGCGCAGCCCCAGACGAAGGTCAGCACCCGCATCGCGTAGCGGAACTTGCGGTCGGTGTCCCATTTGGACTCCCACGCGTGCAGCCCGTCGGCGCCGACCTTGGCCAGCACGAACGTCCGGTAGAGCGACATCAGCGCCGGCCGGCCCACCCACACCGAGGCCAGCAGCCACACCGCGACCAGGCCGCCGAGCAGGCCGCCCCAGGCGTCGCGGACCAGCATGGTGCGGGCGTCGCCGGTCATGGCCGAGACGCCCAGGCTGAGCGCGACGACGGAGATGACGAAGACCGCCAGAAAATCGATCTTGCGGGTACGCACGAACTTGGCGATCACCGCGACCACCGGGATCACGCCGGACAGCAGCAGGGCCCACCATTGGTCGACGCCGGCGACGCGCAGGCCGTAGAACGCGATGAGCGGCAGGCCGAAGTCGACGAACAGGTGCAGGAGGAGAGTGCCGCGGCTGGGCGCCGCAGTGCGGGATTCGGGTTGGGCCGTCGTGGTCATGAGGGGTCCTTCCGGGTGGCGAGGCTGAAGAGGGCGACCAACTCGGCCGCGTAGGCGTGCGGGTCGAGATCGGGCCGCGCGGCCGCGGCGTCGATGGCCGCACGCAACGTCACCGCCATCACGACCGGGTCGAAGGGGCGGAAGTCTCCGGCTTCCTGGCCCTCGCGGAACAGCGTGGCCAGGCGGGACACCGGGTCGTCGACGTCTTCGAGCCGCACCAGCGAGGTGCCGTCGTCGGCCCGGGCGTTGGCCGCGATCTCGTTGACCGCCCGGATGGCGGTCGGGTGCTCGGCGATGAACTCCAGGTTGGACTCGATGTAGGTGGCCAGCAGCTCGGGACGGGTGCCGCCCGCGCGGAGTCGCTTGCCCATGTAGTCGGCCGCCTCGGCAAGCACGGCACCGACGACGGCCCGGACCAGCTCGGCCTTGTCGTCGAAGTGGTAGGAGATCAGCCGCGTGCTGCTGATCCCGGCCCGCTTGGCGATGCGGGCGAACGAGGCGTTGCCATACCCCAGCTCGGCGATCGTGTCGATCGCGGCCATGACGATCTGCGCCCGCCGGGCTCCCGATGTCACAGTCTCAGTTACTCGCATGAGTAACTTTTTACTCGCTCAAGTAAGAACCGTCAAGCGTGAGATCCCGACGAGTTGGGTAACCGGCTGCGCCGGCAGGTCGGCAGAGCCGGCTGCGCTGGCAAGTCGGCAGAGCCGGGTGCGCCGGCAGCGCCGGCGGGTCGGCGGGTCGGCGGAGGAGGGGCCATGCGGTCACGGGACTGGGCGGCGACGCTGGTCACGGTCGTCGCGGTGCTGTGGGGTGGCCTGGGATACCTCGCGACCAGGCCGGCCGACTTCCACGACTACCGCACGATGACGGTGTCCGCTGCGCAGTCGGCCTACGGGGCGGTCGCCACCGCGCGGCTGGCCGCCGGCGCGCGGGCCGACGGCAGGGTGACGGCGGCATTCGCTCGGGCGAGCCTGGCCGACGCCCGAGACGCGCTCGGCGGTGCCGCGAAGAACTTCGCCGCCGAAGGACCGCCGGACGAGCGGTCCCGAAAGCTGCGCGACGAGCTCGACCCGCTGCTGCGCGAGGCCAAGGCCGCGCTCGACGGGATCGAGGAGGCCGACGGCACGCCCGCGGCGTTGCGGGCCGCCGCCGACGGCGCCGCCGCGGTGTCCGACGGCCTGACGACGTTCATCGCGGTGCACTCGTGAAACGGCTGCTGGCTGTCACCCTCGGCATCCTGACCGCCATCGGTGGCTTCGTCGACATCGGCGACATCGTGTCCACATCGGAGGCCGGCGCCCGCTTCGGCCTTTCCCACGCATGGGTGCTGGTGGTCGGGGTCATCGGGATCTGCGTGTATGCCGAGATGGCCGGCCGGGTCGCGGCGGTCAGCGGCCGGCCGGTCTTCGACCTGGTCCGCGAACGGCTCGGCCCGCGGGTCGCGCTGGTCAACCTGATCGGCTCCTACCTGATCACCGTCGCCACGCTCGGCGCCGAGATCGGTGGTGTCGCCCTCGCGCTGCAACTGCTCAACGGCGCGCCGTACCTCCTCTGGGTCCCGCTCGTCGCCGTGCTGCTCTGGCTGGCCCTCTGGCGGGTGCGGTTCGAAACGCTCGAACGCGTCTTCGGGCTGGCCGGGCTCGCGCTGATCGTGGTGCTGGTCTCGGCGTTCTCGCTCGGCCCCGACTTCGGCGGCGTCACACACCTGACCCCGCCGGCGGGCGAGAACTGGCCCACCTACTGGTTCTTCGCGATCGCGCTGTTCGCCTCGGCCATGACGCCCTACGAGGTGTTCTTCTTCTCCTCCGGCGGCGTCGAGGAACGGTGGACGGCCCGCGACCTCAACCTCTCCCGGGTCAACGTGTTCCTCGGTTTCCCGCTCGGCGGGCTGCTCGCCTTCGGTTTCCTGGCCACCTCGGCGGCCGTCTTCCACCCGCTCGGCGTACGCGTCGACACACTGGGCCAGGCGGTCCTGCCGGCGGGACTCGCGTACGGCCAGATCGGTCTTGCCCTGGCCATTATCGGCGTCTTCGCGGCCACCTTCGGCGCGGCGATGGAGACGAGCCTGTCGGCCGGCTACACGGTCGCGCAGTATTTCGGCTGGGCCTGGGGCAAGATGCTGCGGCCCCGCCAGGCCACCCGGTTCCACCTGGTGGTGCTGGTCAGCATCCTCATCGCGGTCGCCGCACTGCTGACCACGATCGACCCGATCCAGCTCACCGAATACATGCTGATCTTCAGTGCCATCGCCCTGCCGCTGACCTACCTGCCGATCCTGGTCGTCGCCAACGACCGCCGCTATCTCGGCGACAAGGTCAACGGCCGGTTCGCCAACGCGCTGGGCCTGATCTACCTGGTGATCGTCGTCGCCGCGGCGGTCGCGGCGATCCCGCTGATGGTGATGACCGGGATGGGAGGCTGACATGTTGCTCGCGTTCGATCTGCTCGACCGCCAGATCGTCGACCGTGACGGCACGCCCGTCGGCAAGGTCGACGACCTCGAACTCGACGGGCCCCGGGTGACCGCGCTGCTCACCGGCCAGCAGGCGCTCGGCCCGCGGCTCGGCGGCTGGTTGGGTCGCTGGGTGACGACGTCGGCGGCCCGGCTCGACATCGACCGCCGCGGCCCCCGCCGGATCCCCTACGACCTGGTCGAGCGGATCGACTCGGCCGTGCACCTGTCGGTCCGCGTGGAGTTGCTCGACCCGGCGCCGCTGGAACGCTGGCTCGACGAGCATGCGATCGGTCGCATCCCGGGAGCCGACGATGACTGAGCGGGCGAGCGACCTACTCGGCCGGGTCGCCGTCGATCCGGCCGGCCGTCCACTGGGCCGGGTGGTCGACCTGGTCGCCGACGGCCCGCAGATCACCGCGGCCATCGTCGTGCGCGGACCGTGGGGACGCCTGCTCGGGTATGAGCGCGACGAGGCCGGCGGACCGTGGCTGCTGGAGGCGGTGGCCCGGCTGATCCTGCGCCGCGACATGACCACCGTGCCGTGGTCGGAGCTGCGACTGCGCTGACCCGATCAGAGGTGAATGCCGCCGGAGACCTCGATGCGCTGGCCGGTCACCCAGCGGTTGTCGTCGCGCAGCATCGCGGCGATCGCGGCACCGGCATCGTCGGCGAGGGCGATCCGGCTCAACGCGGTGACACCGACGATCTGGTCCTGGACCTGCTGGTTGTCGCGCAGCAGGCCGTCGCTGAAGTCGGTGGCGATCGGACCGGGAGCGACGGTGTTGACCCGGATCCCGCGGCCGCCGAGGTCTTCGGCGAGATAGCGGGTAAGCACCTCGGTCGCACCCTTGGCGGCGCTGTAGACGATGCGCTGGGGCACGTAGAACCGGGTCATGGCGGAGGAGACGTTGACGACCGCGCCGTTGTCGGCCAGGAGCCCGGAGAGCTTCTGGGTCAGGAAGTAGACGCCCTTGAAGTAGACGTTGACGACCCGGTCGAAGTTCTCCTCGGTCACCTCGCCGAACGACATCGGAATCTGCATCCCGGCGTTGTTGACCAGATAATCGAAGCTGTCCCGACCCCAGGTCTGCTTCACGACATCGGTGACGGTGGTGACGAAGCCATCGAACGAGCCGACATCCCCGGCATCGAGCTCGAGCGCGACCGCGGCTGGCCCCAGGTCGGTGATCTCCTTGACCACCTCGGCCGCCTCCTCGGCGTGGCTGCGATAGGTGAGGATGACCCCGACCCCATCTCGGGCCAGATGCAAGGCGGCACTACGCCCGATGCCCCTGTTGGCCCCGGTGATAATTGCGATACGCCCAGAAGAACTCATGGCTCAACCCTCCACCGCGCTAGGGGCGACAGCCAGTGTCTGCTCTTCCTGGGAGTGCGAGGGACAGTCGCCGCCGCGCTTGATCATTAAGATCCCGCGACGTGACGTCGAAACCCATGCCGATCGAGGTGGCCTTCGCGCTGTTGCGGGAGGGCCGCGTGGTCGAGGCCGAAGAGCTCATGGCGCGCGAGGTGAAGGCGGTGACCAAGAAGCACGGTCGGGGCAGCACGGCTTGGGCGGCGGCTCAGTGTGACCTAGGGAGCCTGCTGCTCAACTGCGACCGGATGGGTCGCGCCATCGAGTGCTTCCGCGACGCCGCCTCCGTTGCGCCCGGCCAGGATTACGAGGCCGCCAGGGACCAGCTCAGCTACCGGATGAACCTGGGCATGGTGCTGCGGATGGCCGGGCGGCTCGACGAGGCCGAGACCGAACTGCGGCGCGGCGCCGAGGACCGGCTGGCGTTCTACGGCCGCGAGCACGCGGGCTACGCGTTCGGCCTCGAACCGCTGGCGGAGCTGCTGCTGCAACGCGGCAACCTGCGCGAGGCCCGGCCGGTCATCGACGAGACGGTGGCCAACTTCTGGCGCAACGGGCACGAGCGGGTCGCGACCGCACTGGCGTTGCGGGCCGAGATCGTGCGCGCGGAGGGCGCCGAGGGTTCGCTCTTCGGCGACCTGGCCCAACTGCCGGACCACGTTGTCGAGCAGGTGTGCGCATCCGTGCTGAATCGAGCGGGCCACGGCGACCAGACGATCTACCAGGCAGTTCTGGCGGACCTGGTCGCCGTGCTGGAGGCCAGGCTCGGCCCCGACCACCAGGCGACGCTCAACGCGTTGTCACAACTGGCGAACACCGGCCGCGAGCGCGGCGACTAGGCCGGGCGGGTCGACGCGATCCAGCGGGTGCTCGCCGCATACGACCGTCAAGGTCGGACAGAGGACGCGCTGATGGCGGCGCTGGGCCTGGCGATGGCCCAGGGCGACGCAGGCGACACCGACGGATCGCTCCGGACCTACGCATCGGCGTACGACCGGGCGCGACGCATCGCCCGCCCGGAGGTGATGAGCCAGGTGTTGCGCAACTGGGGGCTCGCCTTGAGCGAAGCCGGCCAGCTCGGCCCGGCGGAACAACGTCTCGGCGAGGCGGTGGCACAGGCGCGCCGCGCTGGCGATGGTGAGACCCTGGGCCGCGCGGATGTCGCACTCGGCATTCTCCTCCAGCACGACGGACGCCTGGACGAGGCCCGCAGCGTGCTGGAGGAGAGTCTGTCCAATCTGGACCCCGTGCACCCGGACGCGCTCGTCGCCCGCAGCCACCTCGGCGCGGTCCTGGAGGGTCGCACCTGCGGTTGCGGCGACATGCCGGCGACGATCACGGACGCGTGCCGCGAGTTCATCCTGAGCAAGATCCCGACGGACCTCCTCGCCACATTGGCCGTGACGATCGAGGAGGGCGACATCCTGGTCAAGGTCGAGCTCCGCCGCGAGCCATCGGAGGAGGAACTCGAACGTCTTAACGGTGTTGTGCAGTCGGCATACGCGGAGTTTCGGCGCCGGTTGACGCGTCAGGGCTAGGCGCTGCCGCCTGGTGGGGCAGGGCCAGCGCGATCAGCACCGCGAGCGCGGTGAAGGCCGTGGCGCACCAGAACGCGATGTCGAAGGCCGACGCGCGGTCGCCGGCGTGACTGGCGATGGCGCGTTCCAACACCACGGCCAGGACCGCCGTGCCGAACGAGCCGCCGATCTGCTGGACGGTGCGCGTGATGATGCTGGCGTGCGGCACCGCGTCGCGTTCCAGGCCGGCGTACGCGGTCGCCATCATCGGGATCGTCACCGCTCCCAGGCCGGCGCCGCGCACCACCAGCGCGACGATCAGTTGCCACTCCGGGGTGTCGGCGGTGGCCAGCGCGAACGGGACCGTCGAGAGCAGCACCACGACCAGGCCGGTGAACGCGATCCAGCGGGCGCCGATGCGGTCCGTGAGCTTTCCTGCCACGCCGCGGCTGAGCAGAGCGCCGACGCCTTGCGGTGCCAGCAGCAGGCCGGCGGCGAGGGCGCTCTGGCCCCGAACCTGTTGGAAATACAGGGGTACGAGCAGCATCGCGCCATACAGCGCGAAGCCCGACAGGAACAGCAGGGCGTTGGAGGTGGTGAACGAGCGGAGCCGGAACAGGCGTACGTCCACCAGTGGGTTCCGGCTTTTCCAGGCCCGCACCGTGAAGACGAGGATCAGCAGCGCGCCGGCCAGGATCGGGAGGAACACCGACGGGTGACCGAAACCGCCCTCCGCGCCGACCCGGGCCAGGCCGAAGACGACCGCCGCGATGCCGGGTGACAGCAGGGCCAGGCCCCAGCCGTCGAGGCGCGATCGGCGTTCCGGTGGCGGCGCGGCCATCATCCGCCAGGCCAGCACCATGCCGACCACGCACAGCGGCACGTTGACCCAGAAGATCCAGCGCCAGGTCAGGTGGGTGACGATCAGGCCGCCCAGCACTGGGCCGAGGATCGGGCCGAGCAGCACCGGCATCGCGATCACCGCCGTGGCGCTGCCGAGCGACCGGCCGCCCAGCGACTGCATCAGCAGCGTCGTCATGACGGGGAGCATGATGCCGCCGCCGACGCCCTGGACGACCCGGAAGGTGATCAGGCTGCCGGCGTCCCAGGCCAGGCTCGCGCCGACCGAGCCGGCGAGGAACAGGGCCAGTGCCGAGATCCAGACGGTCTTGGCGCCGAACTGGTCGAGCAGCCAACCGGTGACCGGGATGACGATGGCGAGCGCCAGCAGGTAGCCGGTGGTGACCCACTGGACCGTGGCGATGCTGGCGTGCAGGTCGCGACCGAGGGTGTCGAGGGCGACGTTGACGATCGTGGTGTCGAAGACGACGGCCAGCACACCGGTGATGAGGACGGCCGCTTGCCGGATGAACGCCGGGTCGAGGCGCGTCGCGGGAGGAGAGGATGTCATGGCGGATCTCCCCGCTCAGGAAATAAGGTACGTAGGTGTATCTAGTCTTCGCGCCGCGAGGACTGATGTCAATAAGATGCAGAGGTGTATCTAATGCAGGCGCAGCGCCGGCGTGGCCAGGAGTTGGAGGACGCACTGCTCCAGGCCGCCTGGGAGGAACTCGTGGCGGTCGGCTACGGCGGTTTCACCATCGAGGGCGTCGCCGCCCGTGCCGGGACGAGCCGACCGGTGCTCTACCGGCGCTGGCCCAACCGGGCCGATCTCGCGGTCGCGGCGATCCAGCACTACGGCCGGACGGACCCGGTCGACCTGCCCGACACCGGCTCGCTGCGCGAAGACCTGATCCAGGTGCTCCGCAACGCGTCGGCCCGCCGCAGCGAGTTGGCCGTGCTCTTCAGCGTGCAGATGGGCCAGTTCTTCACCGAGACCGGCACGTCGCCGGCCAAGCTGCGCGCCGACTTCCTGAGCGGCCGGCCGCAGCCCTCCGGCATCAACCTCATCCTCGACCGGGCCGCCGCGCGGGGCGAGATCGACGCCGGCCGGCTGACCGAGCGGATCGCCAACCTGCCGTCAGACCTGCTCCGGCACGAGATCCTGATGACCCTCGCGCCCGTCGCGGACGCGACCATCGTGGAGATCGTCGACGACATCTTCCTGCCGCTGGTCCGACCGACCCGCGGCTAGCCGCGCATGACGCACAGCGACCGGTGCCGCGAAGCCGGTCAACGCGAACATCGCACCGACGGCGAGCCAGCCGGGCGCGCCCCAGCCGATGCAGAGCGCGATCAGCAAGGCCGGCCCGAACGCGTCGGCGAGCCCGGCCCCGAGCCCGAACACGCCCAGATACTGCCCGGTGGCGTGGTCGGGAGCCAGCGCGAAGGAGACCTCGAAGCCCGCGGCCGAGTGCCACAGTTCGCCGACGGTGTGGATGACCGCCGCCGTCAGGATCAACGCGACCGCCGCCCACCCCGGGATCCCGCCGGTGAACGCGATCAACGAGCAGGAAACGAGAAAGGCCACCCCGGCTCGGCGGTACGCGCGACCGCCGGCCGCCGGGGTGTCGATGCCCCGGGTGGCCCGCACCTGGAACACGATGACCAGGAACGTGCTGATCAGCATCGTGCCCGACACCATCCAGGCCGGCGCCGTCGTGGCCGTCACCAGCCACAGTGGAATGGCGACGGTGAGCACCTTGAACTGCACCGCCAGCACGCCGTCGAGCGCCGTGAGCACGAGATAGGGCCGGTCGGCCAGGGCGACCCAGCGCGGGCCCGGAGCGGCCGGCTCGGGTCGCACCGCCGGCAACCCGACCAGGACCACCGCGGAGACCACGAAGGCGATCGCGTTGCCGGCGACCATGAGCTGGTAGGCCGTCAGCGTGCCGACCTGCACCGCCCAGCCGGCACCCAACGCCCCGACCGACACGCCGACGTTGGTGACCGCCCGCAGGTAGGCGCGGAACTCCTGCGGGCGGTCACCGCCGTAGTGCCGGATGAGTGGGCTGCGCGCCGCCAGCCCGGCCGCCTTGGCACCGGCCGCGGCGCAGACCGCGACCACGAACGGCCAGAAGCTGTGCACCAGCACGAACGCGGCCGTGGCGAGCGCCTGGACGACCAGCGTCACCGCGTAGACGCCACGGGCACCGTGCCGGTCGGCGAGATGCCCGGCACCGATGCCGACCGCCAGCGAGATCACCCCGGCGATGGCCAGCCCGAGGCCCACCTGGCTGGCCGGAAGCCGCACACCCTGGGTGAAGTAGAGGACCCCGGCCGTCAGGTAGAGCCCGCTGCCGACGGTGTAGACCAGGTTCGACGCGGCCAGGAGGCGTTGCGGTCCCGGTTCCGGCAGCAGTCGAGGCATGAGCCTCAGTCTTATTGCAAACTATTGGCAATAGCAAGAGGCTGGCAGCAAGGATCTAGACGCGCGGTCCGAGGAACAGGCCGCCGCTCGCGTCGATGACCTGGCCGGTGACCCAGCGCGCCGCGTCGGAGGCCAGGAACGCGACCACCTCGGCGACGTCGTCGGCACCGCCCAGCCGGCCCAGTGCGGTCATCCCGGCGATGGCCTCGGCCAGGCCGGGCGCCGCGAACGCCGATCCGTTGGTCGGCGTCCGGGTGGCGCCGGGCGCGACCACGTTCACCGTGATGCCGCGGGCGCCGAGCGCGTTGGCCAGGGTCAGGCTCATCGTCTCGACCGCGCCCTTGGTCATCGCGAACGACGTCTGGGTCGGGTTGGCCATCCGGGTCGCCACGGACGAGACGGTGATGATGCGGCCACCGTCGGAAAGCAACGGCAGGGCCCGCTGGATGATGAAGTACGGCGCCCGCACGTTCACCGCGAACAGGTGGTCGAACTCCGCCGGCGTCGTGCCACCGAGCGGCCCGGCCGGCGCCGCCGCGGCGTTGTTGACCAGGATGTCGAGCGGCCGCCCGGCCAACCCGGCTGCCACGCCGGCGAAGAGCGTCTCGACGTCACCGTCGACGCCGAGCCGCGCCTCGACAGCGAACGCGCCGCCGCCGATCTCGTCGACCGTCGCCACCGCGCCCTCCTTGTCGGTGCCGAAGTGCACGATCACGGCCGCACCCCGCGCCGCCAGCAGGGCCGCGATCGCCTTGCCGATGCCGCGCGACGCACCGGTCACCAGAGCCGTCCGCCCGGTCAGGTCAGTCATGCCGATCACCTCAATGTGTTAGTCACTACCAACTTGGTAGAAGCTAACACACGGGTAGTCTCTACCAGTGAGCACCTTGCGGGAACAGCGGCGGGCCGAGACCCAGCGCGCGATCCAGGCGCACGCCATCCGGCTGTTCACCGCTCGCGGCTACGACGCCACGACGGTCGCCGACGTCGCCGAGGCCGCCGGGGTGTCGCCGATGACCGTCTACCGGCACTTCCCCACGAAGGAAGACCTGGTGCTGGTCGACGAATACGGCGCGCTCATCGCCGGCCGGATCGCCGCATCGCCGGCCGGGCAACCCGCGGTCCGCCGGATCGCCGGCGCGCTGGTCGAGTCGGCCGGGGTGTTGACCGGTGATGGCAAAGAGAAACAGTTCCTGCTGGCCCGGCTCCGGCTGATGGTCTCGACGCCGGCCCTGCGAGCCAAGCACCTGGACAACTTCTACGCCCTCCAGCAGGCGATCGTCGCCGGCCTCGGCGACGACGGCTCCGATCCCGACGCGACCTTCCGCAACCACGCCGCGGCCAGCGCCTGCCTGGCCGCCATGCACACGGCGCTGGTCCGGTGGACCGAAGACGACGGGCGGGCCAACCTGCCGGACGTGATCTCGAAAGCCCTGGCCGCCGCATTCGGGACGGATTCCGTACACTGATTCTGATCGATGTATTGTCTCCTGGCCGATGCGGGTGGCGATGACCCTCGACAGCGTGCTCTACACCGGCCCGTTCCACCGGGCGCTCCGGAAGGCGATCCGGGAAAGCGGGCTGACCCTTGACCGGGTGCGGGCCCACCTGGCCCGGCGCGGCATCTCGATCGGCCTGTCCAGCCTCAGCGACTGGCAGACCGGGCGGAGCCGGCCGAGCGCCGCGCACACCGTCGCCGCCCTGGAAGAGGTGCTCGGCCTGGCGCCCGACGCGCTGGCCCGGTTGCTCGACTGCGCCGGCAGCCGGGTGCGGTTGGCCGACATCGGGCCGGTGGCCGAGTTGCTCGACGTCGTGCCCGACTCGCGACCCGGCGACCTCGAGTTGGTCAGCACCCAGCACCGGGTGCACGTCGACGACGCCGGGCAGTTCACGCATATGTTCGTGCGCACGGCGATCCGTGCCCTCCGCGACGGCGTCGACCGCTATGTGGCCCGGTTCTACGGCGACCGTGGCTGTGACCCCCACCAGGTGCGCACCCGGCCGTTGCGCAACTGCCGGCTGGGTCGTCGCCTCGTGCACCGGTCCGCGCCGGCGATGGTCTACGAGGTGGTCTTCGAGCAGGCGCTGCGGGCCGGTGACACCTGGGTGTTCGAGACCCAACTCGCCGACCCGGGCGCCGGCGTGTGCTCCGAGTTTGCCTTCGGGTTCCGCTATCCGGCCGAGCAATGCCTGCTCGAGGTGCAGTTCCACCCGGGCGCGCTGCCGGCGAGCACCCGCGCGTTCAGCCAGTTCGACCTCAACGACCGGCGCCACGGCATCGGCGACCTGACCGTGAGCCGGCACCACGCGGTGCATCTGATCGCGTCGGGGGTCGACTCCGGCGTGCTCGGCATCGAGTGGGACTGGCGCGCACTGTAGGGACCGGCCCGACCCCGGTCAAGCTGCGGAATTCCGCAGCTTGCCGGCACCCCGTTGACGGTGCGACAAAGACCGGCACAGCGGTCCGCTCTCCGTCCCAGCGCCCGTCAACGGAATGAGTCCACCATGGCCTCGCTACCCGCGCTTGTCGCCGTCCTGCTCCTCGCGATCGGCTCCCCCGCCAAACACGTCGAGCACCAGTCGCAACTGCCCCTCATCGACGCGGCCACCGTCGTCCGCACCGCCGCCCAGCCGGAAGCCGGGCTCGCCTCCATCGTCATCGAGGAGAAATCGGTGACCGTCTGGTGGAAGGGCGCCGTCCCGGCGAAGGTCGAGGCGGCCGTCGCACAGGCCCGCCGGATCGCGCCCGTCCGGGTGGCCGTTGCCGCGTACTCCATTGTGGAGTTGAGAAATGCCTCTGCCACCCTGGAAACCCAACTCCGCAGCGATCCCGGCTTCCACGGCATCAAGGCCCGGCCCGACGGATCGGGCCTGATCGTGAAGGTCGACGCGGCCGGGGTGAACCGCACGCTGGCCGCGACCGGGGTGCCGGTCTCGTTCAGCGTCGAGCCACGGCTCGCGCCGGTCGCCCGCAACAACGACAGCGCGCCCTGGTCGGGCGGTGCCCAGATCATCAACACCAGCATCGGCGCGGGCTGCACGGCCGGCTACGGCGTCAACACGCCCAGCGGCCCGGCCATCCTGACCGCCGGCCACTGCGGCCAGCCGGGCAACCGGGTCACCGATGGCGGCGGCGAGTTCATCGGCAACATCGGAGCCGACGACAACACGTTCGACGTGCTGCTCATCCCGACCAGCGCGGTCAGCAACCGGATCTACGTCGGCGGCGGCGCCAGCACGCAACAGCTCACGGTCACCGGCGGCGGTGCCCCGTTCGTCGGCGAACGGCTCTGCCAGTCGGGCAACACCAGCGCCAACGCGGTCGGCGGCCAGATCTGCAACCTCCAGGTGCGGTTCGAGGGCACCGACTCGCAGCGGCTGTGGGAAGCCACCCAACTAGACGGCCAGATCGCCGCGCGGCCGGGCGACAGCGGCGGCCCGGTCTACCTCGACCGCGGCGACGGCACCGTGACCGCGCGGGGCACCACCACCCGGGTCGCCGGTTCGGGGCTCGGCTTCGCCGGGTTCGAGAAGGCACAGCAGCGCTTCGGCGTCTCCATCCCGGGCGGCAGCGGCGGCCGGACCGGCCAGGTGGTCAGCGCGGCGACGAACAAGTGCCTGGACATCAACGCCAGCGGTACGGCCGACGGCACCAAGATCCAGATCTGGACCTGCAACGGCACCGGGGCGCAACGCTGGACGATCGGCGGCGACGGCACGGTCCGCGGCCTCGGCAAGTGCCTCGACGTGCGGTCGAGCGGCACCGCCAACGGCACCGTCGTGCAACTATGGGGCTGCAACGGCACCGGCGCGCAGGTCTGGTCGGCCCAGGCCAACGGCTCCCTGGTCAACCCGCAGTCGGGCCGCTGCCTCGATGTGGCCGGCAACGGCAGCGCCGACGGCACCCAGATCCAGATCTGGGACTGCGTCGGCGTCGCCAACCAGCGCTGGGCGCTGCCGTAGAGGTGCGGCTAGCCGCACCTTGACCGGCGGGTCAGCGCGGATGTCCCGGGGAAGCGCCGCGACCAGGGTGAAGGCATGGAATCCGTCATCTCCCTGACGTCGGTGTCGCGGCGTTATCCGCGTGGCGTGCTCGCGCTGCGCGACGTGTCCCTCGAGGTTCCGGCCGGCCAGTTCGTCGCCGTCATGGGCGCGACCGGCTCCGGCAAGAGCACGCTGCTGCACTGCGCCGCCGGGCTCGACCGGCCCACCTCCGGCCGGGTCCGGCTGGCCGGTCGCGACATCACCCGGATGGGCGAGGCCCGGCTCACCCGGCTGCGCCGCGACCGGGCCGGGTTCGTCTTCCAGGCCTACAACCTGCTCTCCGAGCTGACCGTACGGCAGAACGTCGCGCTGCCCATCCGGCTCGGCGGCCCCCGCGCCCGCGGCGTCGACGAGGTGCTCGCCCAGGTCGGGCTCGCCGGCCTCGGCAGCCGGCCGGTCGGCGAGCTGTCCGGCGGCCAGCGGCAGCGCGTCGCGATCGCCCGGGCGCTGGTGACCGGGCCGGCGGTGATCTTCGCCGACGAGCCGACCGGCGCGCTCGACCCGACCACCGGCGCCCGGATCCTGACCCTGCTGCGCGAGGCCGCCGACCGCGACGGGGTGACCGTGCTGATGGTCAGCCACGACCCGATCGCCGCCGCGTGGAGCGACCGCCTCGTGCTGCTGCGCGACGGCAGCGTCGCCGACGACGGCCCGGCACCGGGCGCGGCCGCCATCTCCGATCGGCTCAAGAGCGTCTCGGCGGTGACCGCGTGATCCGCCAGGCGCTGCGCCGCAACCCGTGGGCGTTCCTCGGCCCGGCCGCCACCCAGGCACTCGCGGCCGCGCTGGTCACCACCGGGCTGTGCCTGCTCGCCTCGTTCGACGGCGCACCGCTCGATCCGGCCCAGCGGGCCGCGCTCACCGACAGCGGCATCGCCGACCTAGGGCTGATCTTCGTGGTCTCGTCGATCTACCTGTCGCTGCTGATCGTCGGCGTGACGATGGGCACCGCGATCGCCGACCAGGCCCAGGACCTGGCGCTGGTGCGCACGATCGGCGCGACCCCGGCCCGGGTCCGTCGCACGATCGCCGCGCAGGCCGCCCTGATCGCCGTGCCCGCCACGGTCGCCGGCATCCCGCTTGGTCTGCTGGCCGGGTATACCTGGCTGAGCGGCCTCACCGGGCACGGCGTGGTGCCGGCCGAGGTCAGCTTCCGGATGCACGGCGGCACCGTGCCGATCGCGTTCGCGGTCACCGTCGGCACGTCGTTGCTCGGCGCGCTGATCGCCGCGATCCGGCCGTCCCGGCTACGGCCGGCCGTGGCGCTGACCGAGGCCGCGGTGCCCCGGCGGCGGGCCGGCCTCGTGCGTACCCCCGTCGGATTGTTGTTGGTGGCCGGTGGCATCGCGCTGGCCGTGCTGCTCACCCGAGCCGACGCCGACACGGCCGACCAGGCCGGCTTCTTCGTCATGCTCGCCATGTGCGTCGGTGTCGGCCTGCTCGGACCGCTGCTGTTGCGGGTCGCCGCACCGTTCGCCCGCCTGTTCGGCTCGACCGGCAAGCTCGCGGCCGACGCGGTCAACGCCCGGGCCCGGTCGCTGTCCGGCGCCCTGGTCCCGCTCACCCTGGCGGTCGGGTTCGCCGCGTTCACGATCGTGCTGGGCACGACGACCGAGCACGTCACCGGCGTTGCCACCCCGGCCGCCGACCGCTGGCTGCAATACGCCGGTACCGGCGCCTACACCACCTTCGCCGCGATCGCCGCGGTCAACACCCTGGTCACCGTCATCCAGGCGCGCCGGCACGACCTCGCCGTCATCCGGCTGGCCGGCGGCACGCGGGGGCGCACGCTGGCCGTGGTGATCTGCGAGGCTCTGGTGGTGACCGCCACCGCCCTCGTGGCCGGCGCCGTCGTCGCCACCACGACCCTGCTGCCCCTGCTGCACACCGCGCTGGGCACCTGGCGCCCGTGGCTGCCGGTCTCCTGGCTGCTGGGCGGCATCGCGATCACCGCCGCGCTGGTGCTCGCCGGCATGGTGCTGCCGGCCGCGGCCAGCCTGCGCCGGGCACCGATCGAGGTCGTCGGATGATCCTGCTCCGGGTCTGGGCGACCGCCCGCATGTGGCGCGAGCTGGCCTTCGTGCTGGTGACCGCGCTGCTCAGCGTGGCCACGTTCGCGCTGGCCCTGCTCGGGATCGCCGCCGGCGCGCTCTCCGTCGTCATCTTCGGGCTGTTCCTGCTCGCCGGCGTGCTGTTCCTGGCCCGGGGCAGTTCCCGCTACTTCCGCGTGCCGGCCCGGCGGTTCCTCGACTGGGACTGGCCCGACCCGCCACCGCTGGGCCCGCGCAGCCGGTGGGGCCGGATCGTCGCGGTGCTCGGCGATTCCACAGCCTGGCGGGCGCTCTGCTACTGCTTCGTGAGCTTCCCGCTGATCTTCGCGGGCGCCTACGGCGTGGCCATCGCCATCGTCAGCGGCCTGCTGGCGCTGACCTATCCGGGGTGGTGGTTCCTGTGGCCGAACCCGCTCAACTCGCTGGACGCGCACACCTGGGGCCAGACCTGGCTGGAGGCGGGCCGGGGCGCGCTGCTGCTGCTCGCGCTGCCATGGTTTGTCCGGCTGATCGTGCTCGCCGACCGCTGGCTGGTCCGCGGGCTGCTCAACCCGACCCGTGCGGCCCGCCGGATCGCCCAACTCGAAGCCGGCCGGGCGGCCCTCCAGGCCGACGCGGCGGCGGTGCTCCGCCGGGTCGAGCGCGACCTGCACGACAGCACCCAGGCGCGGCTGGTCTCGCTCGGTGTCGCGCTGTCCCGGATCGAGCACCGCAGCACCGAGCAGCCGGTGCGCGACGTCGCCGCCGACGCCCGCGGCACCGTCACCGAGGCCCTCGCCGAGTTGCGCGACATCGTTCGCGGCCTGCATCCACCGGCGCTCGACGACGGCCTCGACGTAGCACTGTCCACACTGGCTGGTCGCAGCGCGGTGCCGGCGTCGGTGACGGTCGAGCTGACCCGGCGACCACCCGACGCGATCGCCTCGGCCGTCTACTTCACCGTCGCCGAACTGCTGACCAACATCGCGCGGCACGCTTCGGCCAGCCGGGTCCGCATTTCGCTCCGCGACGGCAGCGACCTCACGCTCGTCGTCCACGACGACGGCCGGGGCGGGGCGACCGCTAACGGAACCGGCACCGGGCTGGCCGGGTTGACCCGCCGCGCCGAGGCGCTCGACGGCGCGCTGCACATCGAGTCGCCCGCCGGCGGCCCGACCACCATCACCATGACCCTGCCCCGGGAGCCCTGAGATGCGCGTCGTCATCGCCGAAGACAACGCCCTGCTGCGCGACGGGATCGTGCTGCTGCTGGGCGAGCACGACATCGAGGTGGTCGCCGCGGTCAGCGACGGCGACGCGCTGCTGGCCGCCATCGCCGCCGAACGGCCCGACGCGGCCGTCGTCGACGTGCGGATGCCGCCGACGCACACCGACGAGGGCCTGCGGGCGGCGCTGACGATCCGCTCGGAGCACCCCGAGATCGCCGTCCTGGTGTTCTCGCAGTGGGTGGAGACCAGCTACGCCCGGCGGCTGCTGTCGGAGCACACCGGCCACGTCGGCTACCTGCTCAAGGACCGCATCGTGAGCACCGGCGAGTTCGTCGACGCGCTGCGCCGGGTGGCGGCCGGCGGCACCGCGCTCGACCCGGAGGTGGTGCGGCACCTGCTCGCCGCGCCCGCGGTGGACGCCGGGCTGGCCCGGCTGTCGGCCCGCGAGCGGGAGATCCTCGGCCTGCTCGCGGAGGGTCGCTCGAACGTGGCCATCGCCGAGACGCTGCATCTCGCCGAGCGCAGCGTGGAGAAGCATGTCACCGCCATCCTCACGAAGCTCGACCTGCCACACGACCGTTCAGACCACCGCCGGGTCCTGGCCGTGCTCCGCTACCTGCGCGCCTGAGCTGGTCAGTTTCGGAGAAGCCCAGGTCGCTGTGCGCCGCCTAGCCTTGTTC
The DNA here is from genome assembly GCF_003387075.1 of Asanoa ferruginea. Lineage (NCBI taxonomy): Bacteria > Bacillati > Actinomycetota > Actinomycetes > Micromonosporales > Micromonosporaceae > Asanoa > Asanoa ferruginea. The sequence continues at coordinate 3,600,923 of NZ_QUMQ01000001.1, read as the reverse complement.
ACATGACCGAGACGAAGTACGACGGGTTCACCGACGAAGAGCGCGACGCCATGAAGGAGCGGGCCAAGGAGCTGAAGACGACCGCTCGCCGCGGCTCCAAGACGAGCAAGGCCGACGGCGAGGCCGACCTGCTCGCCAAGATCGCGGAAATGCCGTCCGACGACCGCGCCATCGCCAAGAAACTGCACGCGCTGGTCAAGAAGAACGCGCCGACCCTCACCCCCAAGACGTGGTACGGGATGCCCGCGTGGGCCTTGGACGGCAAGGTGCTCTGCTTCTTCCAGCCCAGGGAGAAGTTCAAGACGCGGTACGCGACCCTCGGCTTCAACGACGTCGCCAAACTCGACGACGGCACCGTGTGGCCGACCGCCTTCGGCATCGTGAAGCTGACCGCCGACGACGAGGCGATGATCGCGGCGCTGCTGAAGAAGGCCGTGAGCTGAGTCAGTCGCTCGGCGCCCGCATCCGCCAGGCGTCGGTGACCAACTCGCGCAGCCGGTCCTGCTCGACCCGGGCCAGCCAGAGCATGACCAGCGGCAGACCGTCGTACGCCGGCGTGGTGAAGAAAAGGTCGGGTTCGCCCAGCAGCAGCGCCTGCTTCTCGGCCTCGTCGCCGACGTAGAGCACCGCGATGTCGCTGCGGATCACCCGCCGCTGGACCGGGCGGCGTTCCGGGTATGACCAGACGAAGCCCTTGTCGGCGACCCGGAAGTCGAAGCCCTCGCTCTCGATCTCCACCACCTGCGGTAGTGCCAGCGCCAGGGCACGGACGTCGTCGGCGTCAGCCATCCGCACAGGCTAACCGCGGTCGCCATGGCGACTCGCTACTGCCCCGGATCGATGCGACGACGTACGGTCAGGGCGTGCCTCGCGTGTTGTTACAACGCGACGCCGAGCTCGCCTCCCTCGGGCGGCAGGTCGCCACAGTGCGAGCCGGCATCGGGCGGATGATCATCGTCGATGGGCCAGCCGGCATCGGCAAGTCCAGCCTGCTCAGCGCCACCGCCGAGACGGCCGCGGCGGCCGGAATCCGCACGCTGCGGGCGTCCGGCAGCCCGCTGGAGCAGGACGCCGGCTGGGGCGTGGCCCGGCAGCTCTTCGCCACCTTGCGCGCCGCTGAGTTCCCGGTCGGCGCGGCCGCCCTGGCACGGCGGGCGCTCGACGCCGACGAGGCCGAGCCGGTCCGCGGCGGCGACGCGATGCACGCCGCGCTGCACGGCCTGACCTGGCTGGCCGCGGGCGTCGCCGAGCGCGGGCCGACCCTGATGGTCGTCGACGACGTGCACTGGGCCGACCCACCGTCGCTGCGCTGGCTGGCCGGGCTGGGCCGGCAACTCGGCGAGCTGCCGCTGGCGATCCTGTGCGCGGTGCGCAGCGGCGAGCCGCCCACGTCGGTCGACCTCCTCGACGAGTTGCTGGCGCTCGCGCCGGAGCCACCGGTGCGCCCCGGCCCGCTCGGCCCGGCCGCGGTGGGTGCGGTGGTCGCGCACCGGTTGCCACACGCCGGGGCGACCTTCGCGCCGGCCTGCCACGCCGCCACGGCCGGAAACCCGTTCCTGCTCGGCGCGTTGCTCAACCACCTGATCGCTGAGCGCGTGGAGCCCACCGACGAGTTCGCCGCCACGCTGAGCGCGTTCGGCCCGGAGCAGGTCGCTCGCAGCGTCGGCCGGCAACTCGGCCGGCTACCCGCGGGCTCGGCGTCACTCGCTCGGGCGTTCGCCGTTTTGGGCCGGGGCGCGCCGCTGCGCCACGCGCGCGAGCTGGCCGGGCTGGCACCCGACGACGCCCTGCGGGTGGCCGACCGGCTGCGGGCCGCCGGGCTGCTGGACCGCGCCGACGACAGCTGGTTCCTGGTGCACCCGCTGGTCGCCGGGGCGCTCTACGGCGAGCTGGGCGGCGGTTCGCGGAGCCTGTGGCATGCGCGGGCGGCCCGGTTGCTGGCTCTTGAACGGGCCGACCCGGAGGCCATCGCGCTGCACCTGTTGCACACCGAGCCCGCCCGCGACGAGACGACCGTGGCCACGCTGCGGGCCGCGGCTTCCCGGGCGGGCCTGCGCGGGGCGCCACAGAGCGCGGCGGTCTTCCTGCGGCGCGCACTGGTGGAGCCGCCGCCCGACCGGGCCGTCGAGGCAGACCTACGCAACGAGCTCGGGCTGGCGTTGGCTGCCCACGTGCAGCCGGAGGCGCCCGCGCTGCTGGCCGAGGCCGTCGACCTGGCCGCTACGCCCGAGCAACGCGCGCGGATCGCCCTTTCCGGGGCTCGGGCGCTCGGGCTGAGCGGTCACTTCGTCGAAGCGGGGCGGCTGTGTCGCAGCGGCCTGGACCGATCGGACGGCATCGCGGCCGATGTCCGCGCCCAGCTCGAAGCGGAGCTGGTGGGCAATATCTGGCTCGACACGTCGACAGTGGACGAGGCTCGGGGCTGGTTGCGGCCGGCGCCGCTCTCGACGGAGCCGGCCTGGCAGGTGGTCGCGGCGTTGGCGGCCCTGTTCGACGGGGCTCCGGCGACCTCAACCCTGGTCCTGGTCAAGCCGGCGATCCACAGTGGAAGGCTGGACGAGGCCGGTTCGATCCTCGCCACGGTGGCCAAGTTCGTCCTCATCGACAGCGGCGAACTCGACGACGCGCGAGCGTATTGCACCGCGCTGATCGAGGCGGCCCGCCCGCGCGGCTGGCTGATCGCTCTCGCGCACGGCAGCTTCCTCCGCGCGCTGGCCTTGACCCGGGCCGGCCAGATCAGCGACGCGGTGGCCGACGCCCGGTTCGCCTACGAGTTCAAGCTGGTCAACTCGCCCCTGCCGGCCCTGCTGTGGTCGGTGTTCACGCTGGTCGAGGCGCTGACCCAGCACGACGAGCTGGCCGAGGCGGACAGGGTGCTGCGCTCCGTCGGCGATCCACCACCCGGTTCGCTGGCCACCGTGCACCTGTTGGAGACCCGTGCCCGGCTGCGGCTGGCCCAACACCAACCGGCGCAGGCCCACGCCGACCTGGTCGCCGCCGCGGACCATTGGCGGCGCTTCGGAGCGGTGCACCCCGGCCTGGCGTGCTGGCGCGTGGACGACGCCGAGGCACTGGTGGCACTCGGCGACCGGGCGGAGGCGCGCCGGCTAGCGGAGGAGCATCTCGACCTCGCGGCCCGGGTCGACCTGCCCGGCCCGCGCGGCGCCGGCCTGCGGGCACTGGCCCGCACGTCCGGGCGGAAGGCCGTCGACCTTCTCGAAGAAGCGGTCGCCGTGCTGGCCGACTCCCCGGAACGCCTCGAATATGCCCGCGCGCTGGTCGACCTGGGCGCGGCACTCCGGCGCGGCAACCACCGCGAGGCCGCCCGCGAACCGCTCCGCCTGGCCCTGACGGTTGCAGATGGAGGTGGCATGCGGTTGCTCGCGCGGCGGGCGCGGCAGGAACTCTCGGCGGCCGGTGCCCGTCCCCGCCGCGCGGCGGTGACCGGGGTGGACGCGCTGACCTCGGCCGAGCTGCGGGTGGCCAGCCTCGCGGCCGAGGGACACAGCAATCCGGAGATCGCGCAGCGCCTGTTCGTCACGCGCCGCACGGTCGAAACCCACCTCACCCACGTCTACGCCAAACTGGGCGTAACAACCCGAACCGACCTCGCGGCAAGCCTCCGCTGACCCGGAGTGCGGTTGGCGGCAGATCGGGCGTGTCGGGCAGCCCCGACGGATGTTCTCGCGGCGTACATGTTCTTTCATGTAGGTACATGAAAGAACATGTACGCCGGCAAAACCAGGAGTCCGGCAACCGATGAAGCCGTCAGGAGCGGGCCCCGACAGCGGGGGCTAGCTTGCACGCTGCAAGCGGGTCGGGGGCGGTGCCGCTGGACTGCGCCGCACTGCCGTCCATCCTGGACGGTGACGGAAAACAGTTACCGGGTGGCGAGCGGCTCGCCGCGGACGTAGACGGCCTTGATCCGGTCTAGCGCGGTCGGGTCGGTCAGGGGGTCGCCGTCGATGGCCAGCAGGTCGGCGTCGTAGCCCGGTGCGATCCGGCCCTTGCGCTCCCCCAGGCCGATCACCGTGGCGGCGCGGGAGGTGCTGGCCCGCAGCGCCTCCGCGGGCGTCATGCCTACCCACGCCGTCAGCATGCCGACCGCCGAGCGCAGCACGTCAGCCGGCTTGCCGGGGCCGAGGCCCGCGTCGGTGCCGGCGATCAGGTCGACGCCGGCGGCGTACATCTTGCGGATGTTGATGATGATCGAGGGGATCCGCTCCCTTATGCCGTTCGGGGGCGGCGGGTCGCCGGGGCGGATGACCATGCCGAGCGTGAGGCCGACGGTGACCGGCGCCGCGGCGAGGGCGGCGACCAGGTCGTCGGGCATCGGGTCGATGCCGTCGGCGGTCATCAGGGTGACGTGTTCGAGGCCGTCGACGCCGGCGGCGAGGGCGTCGCGCACCGTCTGGAGGCCGTGCGCGTGGGCAACGATCGGCAGGCCGCACGCGTGCGCCTCGTCGACGGCGGCGCGCAACTCGGCGGCGCTGAACTGCGACAACTCGGGCCGGCTGCCGGGCGTGATGTTGCCGCCGCTCGCCATGATCTTGATAAGGTCGGCGCCGCGTTCGGCGTGGTCGCGGACCGCGGCGCGCAAGCCGTCGATGCCGGCCGCGGCGCCGCCCAGGTAGTGGCAGTGGCCGCCGGGGGTGGTGATCGGCGGGCCCGACGCGACGATCGTCAGCAGGGTGCGGTCGGTGCGCGCGGCCTCCCGCAACCGCAGTGCCAGGTAGCCGCGGTCGCCGAGGTCACGCACGGTGGTCACGCCACCGGCGGTCGTGCGGCGGGCGGCCTCGATCATCGCGGCGTACGCGGACTCGTCGTCGCGGTCGGCCAGCGCCGCCACCGGGTCGAGGGAGGCGTCGAACGCCAGGTGGACGTGCCCGTCGACCAGGCCCGGCAGCAGCGTCGCCGAGCCGAGGTCGACGACGTCGGCGCCGTCGGGCGGTGCCGTGCCCACCGAGACGATCAGGCCCGTGCCCGGGTCGACGGTGACGACCGGGTTGGGGGTCAGCGCGTCGCCGGTCCCGTCGAAGAGCGCGGCGGCTCGGACGGCCGTGAGCCGCTGGCGCGGGGTCGCGGTGACTGTCACCCCGGCAGTGTCCCGCCGTTGAGCCCGGCACGATGTCAAGTGGACTACACACCCGTGCAACCGATTGGCTGGCCGCGGCGCACCTTTAACCGAGGAGGTGTCATGCCGCGCGGCGAGACCGATGATCAACGGCAGTTCCGGGAATACTTCACGGCACGGCGCGATGCGGTCCGCCGGACCGCGTACGTGCTGTGCGGTGACTGGCATTGGGCCGACGACCTGACCCAGAGCGCCTTCATGCGGCTGGCGGTGAGCTGGCGGAAGGTGCGCGACCGCGAGGCGCTCGACGCCTTCCTGCGCACCTGCCTCGTCCGCGCCTACCTCGCCGACGTCCGCCGGGTCTGGCGGCGCCGGGAGCGATCGGTCGCCGAGCCGCCCGAAGGATCCACCGAGATCAACCCGACGCAGCGGATGGAGTTCGTCGCGGCGTTGCGCCAACTCCCGCCGCGGCAGCGGGCGGTCCTGGTCTGCCGCTACTACCAGGACCTCGACGTCGCCGAGACCGCTGCCGTCCTCGGGTGTTCACAAGGGACGGTCAAGAGCCAGGCCGCGCGCGGGCTGGCGAAGCTGCGCGAACTGCTCCGCGAAAAGGTGGGTGCGTCCAGTGAGTGAGCTGAAGCGCCGATTGCGGGACGTGGCCGGCAGCGACGGGCCGCCGAGCCGGCTGTCCGCCGACGAGGTCTACGCCGAGGCGTTCCGCCGGCGGCACCGGCGGGCGACCGCGTGGGCGGCCGGCGGCGTGGTGGGTGTCGTGCTGGTCGGCGCGATGGGCGTGACCACACTGGCGACGCCGGACCCGGTCACCGCTCCGCATCCCGCGCAGAGCGCCGACGGTTGGCCCGCCGAGACCAGGGACGGCACGATCATCTCGGCCGCCGCCACCGACGCCACGCATCTCTACGCCGGGGTTGCCTCCTGCCCAGGGCAGGATCAGGTCCGGCACTGCACGACCCGGCTGGTCGGGTCCGACGATGCCGGGCGCACCTGGACGGTCCGCCAGACCGAATTCGGTGACGGGCAGGTGACCGCGCCCGCCCCGGGTGTGCTGCTGCGGACCATCGAAAGCGTCAGGTCGCCGGTCGCCAAGATCTCCTATCAACACCGGATCAGCACCGACGGCGGGCGGACCTGGCGGGAGCTGCGGCTGAGCGGTGAGCCGTTGGCCGAGGTCCCGTCGGGCGGCTGGCTGCAGTGCGCCCAGCCAACAGCCCACCCGACAGCCCAGACGTGCTCGCTCCTGGCGGTCGACCCCACCACGGCCGTGGCGGCCCGCTTGGCCAGCCAGCCCGCGCTGACGATCGAAGCACCGGCTCACGTGCCGACCTCGGCCGGACTGTGGGTCACCGGCCATGACCCGACCGACCGCTCCCGCCCCGCGGTGGCCGTGAGCCATGACCGCGGCCGCACCTGGGAGACGCACGTTTTCGGGCGGGAGGAACTGCTCTCCACCTACCTGGACGCGGTGCCGTTCAGTGTCGACGGCGACACGGCGTACACCGTGATCTCGGGGTCGAAGCCCTCGGTCTTCCGCAGCACCGACGGCGGCCGCAACTGGCAACCGGACCCGGGCAGTCCGCCGCGTGTCGCGGACAGCTTCGTCGCCGCCGATGGCACGCACATCGTGCTGGGTAGCGCGGATCCGCCCTGGCTCTGGTACGCCGGCGATGCGAGCGGCTATCACCCGGTCGAGCTCAAGGGCCTCAGCGACCGCCTCCCGCCGGCGCCGGCGCTGGTGCGGGTCACGGCGCCGGGTGTCTACGTGGCGTTCGACCGAGACGCCGTCTACCGGTCGGCCGACGGCCTCAACTGGACCCGCACCCTGGTCCGGGTGCCTCCGTCGTAGAGTTCGATCATGTTGCTCACCAAGTACACGCACGCCTGCGTACGTGTCGACGACGGCGACCGCCGGTTGCTGCTCGACCCGGGAATCTGGACCGAGCCGGAAGCCTTCGACGGCGTGACCGACATCCTGGTCACGCACGAACACGCCGACCATTTCGCCGTCGAGCCGATCGCGGCGCTGCTGGCCTCCTCGCCGGAGCTGCGGATCTACGGCCACGAGTCGTTGCGGGCGGTGGCCATCGAGGAGAACGCACCCGCGGTGGCCGAGGCGATCCAGGCCGTGGCGGTCGGCGAGACGTTCACGGCCGCCGGGTTCGCGGTCACCGCCGTTGGCGGCAAGCACGCGGAGACCTACGACGGGCTGCCGCGGTGCGCCAACATCGGGTTCATCGTCGACGGCGTCTACCACCCGGGCGACTCGTTCTTCGTGCCGGCGGAGCCGGTGGCCACGCTGCTGGTGCCGGCCAGCGGCCCATGGTTCAAGCTCCGCGAGGCGCTCGACTTCACCCGCGCGATCGCGCCGCAGCGGGCCGTGCCGATTCACGACCGGATGCTCTCCGCCGACGTCGGCTACGACAACTTCGACGGTTGGCTGACCGAGAAGGGCGGCACGGCGTATGAACGCATCCCGCTCGGCACATCGCTCACTGTCTAATGTAGCGTCGCGCGCACCCCGCAGCGTGGGCCTGCGGGGTGCCGCTGAGTGTGGCGACGACGTCGGGCGTCGTCGTCATCAAGCGTCAGACGCTCACGGTTTCGGCCACCGGCGCCGGGCGCGGGGCCGGCCGCAGCAGCGCGAACGCGACCACGAACGCGACCACGACGAGGCCGGCGCCGACCCCGAACGCCAACCGGTAGCCACTGGTCAGCGCTTCGGCCGAGCCGTGGCCGAGCCCCACTAGCCGCGCGGTGCGGGAAGCGGCCAATGTGGACAGCACCGCGACGCCCATGGCCATCCCGATCTGCTGCGTGGTGTTGAACAGGCCGGAGACGAGTCCGGCATCGTCGGGGCGCGCACCGGACATGGCCAGCGTCGCCAACGCCGGCAGCGCGAGCCCGAAACCCGAAGCCAGCAGCATCGTCGGCAGCAGGTCGGTCACGTAGTTGGCGTGCACCGGCAGCCGGGCCAGCAGACCGAGGGTGGCGCCGAGCAGCACCAGGCCGAGCAGCAGCATCCGGCGTTCGCCGAAGCGGGCGTTGAGCCGGGCCGACAGCCCCAGCGACACCGCACCGATGGCCACGGCGGCGGGGAGCATCGCGAGGCCGGTGCGCAGGGCGTCGTAGCCGAGGACGCGCTGGAGGTAGAGCGTCACGATGACCTGGAACGCGAAGCAGGCGGCGAGGGTGAGCACCTGGACCAGGTTGGCCGCCGAGACCCCGGGCGCCCGGAGCACCCGCGGCGGCAGCAGCGGGTCGCGCGCGGTGCCCTGCCGGATGGCGAAGGCGACCAGCAGCGCGAGCGCGACGCCCAGGCCGCCGAGCGTGCGGGCCGAGGCCCACCCGTACGACTCGATTTTGACGACTGTGTAAATGGCCGTCACGAGGCCGGCGGTGACCAGTGCTGCGCCGATGACGTCGGCACCGGACGCGGGGCCCAGCCGGCGGTCGGCCGGCAGCGTGCGCTGGGCGAGCAGGACCGTGGCCAGGCCGATGGGCAGGTTGATGAAGAAAATCCAGTGCCAGTTCAAGGCATCGGTGAGTACGCCGCCGAGCACCTGACCGATGGCCGCGCCCGCGGCGCCGGTGAAGCTGAAGACCGCGATGGCCCGGCCGCGCTCGCCCGGGGTGGCGAAGAGGGTGACCAGGATGCCGAGGCTGACCGCGGTGGCCATCGCGCTGCCGACGCCTTGCAGGAAGCGGGCGCCGATCAGCATCGCGGGGCCGGTCGCGACGCCGGCCAGCAGCGAGGCCGCGGTGAACACCAGGGTTCCCGCGACGAACATCCGTTTGCGACCGATCAGGTCGCCGAGCCGGCCGGCGAGCAGCAGCAGGCTGCCGAACGCGATCAGGTAGGCGTTGACCACCCAGCTCAGGGCGGCGGGTGAGAAGCCGAGGTCGTCTTGGATGGCGGGCATCGCGACGGTGACGATGCTGCCGTCGAGGACGGTCATCAACGAGCCGGTGGCGATCACGCCAAGGGCGATCCAACGGACACGGGCAGACATGCGGTCCTCCTAAAGCCGATAGGAAGGACCGTAGCGGATAGTTCCGTTGCAGACAATCTCTAAGTTGACTAGTTGCGGGCGCGCCGGACCGGGCGCGGGTTCTCCACCGGCTCGGCCAGGTGGTCGCCGACCAGGCGTTCCATGGCTCGCAGGAAGGTCTTGCGCTCGGTCGCGGGCAGCGCGCCGAGCGCCTCCTCGTGCACCCGGTCGACGATCTCCTGGCTGCGGTGGGCCACCCGGGCACCCTCCGGGGTGACCGCGATGATCCGGGCCCGCCGGTCGGTGCTCGACGGCCGCCGCTCGGCCAGACCGGCCTCTTCCAGGGCGTCGACGGTGACGACCATCGTGGTCTTGTCCATGTCACCGAGCTCGGCGAGCTGGATCTGGGTGCGCTCCTCTTCGAGGGCGTGCACCAGCACGCAGTGCATCCGGATGGTGAGCCCGATCTCGCCGAGTGCGGCGGCCATCCGGGTGCGCAGCACGTGACTGGTGTGGTCGAGCAGGAACGACAGGTCAGGGCTGCCGCGCCGGGGGGCCATGGCGGTCATGCCACCAGCATAGGTCCGTAGCAGATTATCCGCCAAAGTCGCAACCCCGGTGATCTTTATCGGGCAGGACCCCTTCCGATCGAAGATCACCACCCTTACGATCGGCGGCCATGTGGCCGTTTTCGATCTCGTCCCGCCTCACGGTCGACCCGACCGAGGGCGACCCGACCGCGCGTGCCCTGGTCGAGTCGCTCGCCCGGCACGACTGGGCGGCCGCCGAGACGCTGCTTCGCGGGACACCCGACGCGGACGACCGCGCCTACGTGCTCGACCTGACCAGCGCGGTGCCCGACCTGTGGCCCGCGCTGGGCTCCTGGGTGGCCGCGGCGCCCGGCGACCCGTTGCCGTTGACCGTCCGCGGCGCGTACGCCATTGGTTGGGCCTGGGAAGCCCGCACCGCGGCCCGGGCGAAATATGTCACCAGGGAACGGTTCCAGGAGTTCTTCCGCCGACTCCTGCTGGCCGAAGACGACCTGGCGGCGGCGATCGCGCTGGACCCCGAAGACGTCACCGCGCGCAGTTTCCTGGTGCTCTCGGCCCGGGGCCGGCAGGTGCCGAAGGAGGAGGCGGAGGCCCGCTTCGCGGCGGTGGTCGACCGCTACCCGCACCACCGGTTCGCGCACGAGCACCGGCTGCAATACCTGTGCCACAAGTGGTTCGGCAGCGACGAGGAGATGTTCGCGTTCGCCCGGGAGGCGTCGGCGGCCGCGCCGGAGGGCAGCCTGCTCGGCGCGCTGATCCCGGACGCACACGTGGAGCGCTCGATGGAACGGCCGGGCGCCGGCTACTGGACCTCCACCGCGGTCCGCGACGAACTGCACGCCGCCGCCGCGCGGTCGGTTTTCCATCCCTCGTACCCGAAGCGGCTGGGTTGGGTCTGGGCGATGAACCTGTTCGCCTACGCGTTCTCGATGAGCGGCGACCGCCAGGCCGCGGCGACCTGTTTCGCCGCCCTCGGCGACCGGGTCACCGAATACCCGTGGACCTACGACACCGTTCTGGCCCGCCCGGAAAAGGCGTACGCGAAACACCGGGCCCGGGCTTATGGATCGACTCACGTCCATCCAGGGGATGTGCTGGGTCAGTGACGCCCGTAAATTTCTCTCCGACGGCAACGCTGCCGTCCGAGAGGAGGGGCCGTGCAAAGACGACTTCTTGGCTCGCGAGGGTCCACCGTGCTGCTGACCGCAGCGGTGTTGGTTCTCGCGTCCGGTGCGGCCGGTGGCGCCGCCCGGCCGGCTACGCAGCAGCGTGGGCCGGGCGACGGCGTGGTGGTGCAGGGTGACCACGCCGGATCCCGCGACAAAGACAACCGCCGCGGTGCGATCGCGCCGACCGGTGAGCAACGTAGCCGGGCCAGCCGCACGCCGGCTCGGGTGAGCTTCAACAACCTCGGCACCGTCGCGACGGCGGCGCCGACCAACCAGGCGCTGGCCACCGGGCTGTCCAAAGATCCGGCCCAGGCCGCCCGCGACTACGTGGCCGCCAACCGCGACCTGCTGGGTCTCACCGAGTCCGGTGCCGCCGCGCTCGAGGTGCTCACGGTGCGGCCGATGGGCGAAGGCGCCGCGGTGATCATGCGGCAGCGCTTCGGTGACCTGCCCGCCGGGCGAGACGGCATCCTGTCCGTGGGCGTACGCGCCGGTTCGATCCTTTATGTCAGCTCTTCCCTGGCCCGTGACGGTGCGGCACCGGAGCCCGCGACGATCTCCTCGGCCGACGCGGAGCGGATCGCGATCGCCGACGCCGCCGCCCCGGGTGCCCGCGCCCTGCGCAGCGACCTCGTCGCGGTGCCGACCGCCGACCGCGGCGTCCGGGCCGCCTACCAGGTGGTCGTCGTCGCCAACGGCGCCGAGCCGGTCGGCTATTCGACCTATGTGGACGCTCGCGACAGCGGCGTGCTGGTCCGTGAGGACCTGGTCGACCACGACTCCGACAACCCCGAGTGGGACGTCTTCCCGAGCTCGCCGCGGGTCGACTACAGCTCGACCGACAGCCGCGTCGACTGGTGCTGGGCCAAGGCCGCCGGCTGCGACGAGACGGTCGGCACCTCGGCCTCTCCGCTGGCCTGGGACGTCGACCCGGCGACCGGCCTGTCCACCAACACGACCCGCGGCAACAACGCGATCGCCGTGCACAACTGGAACAGCGCCGACCCGTTCACCGTCGGCAACGAGACCGCGACGGCCCGGCCAAACCGCGACTACCAATACCCTTGGACCAACCAGTGGTACGAGCAGGGCTGTAACCCGGCGACCTTCACCTCGCCGGAGCGCAACGACATCGACGCGGCGCGGGCCAACCTCTTCGGGATGCACAACCGGATGCACGACTGGTCCTACCATCTGGGCTTCACCGAAGCCGCCTGGAACATGCAGGGCGACAACTTCGGCAAGGGTGGCCTCGGCGCCGACTTCGAGCAGGGCAACGCCCAGGCCGGCGGCATCGCCGGTGGGTTCCCCAGCTTCGCCGCCCGCGACAACGCCAACCAGATCACGCCGCCGGACGGCACCGCGCCGATCACCAACATGTATCTCTGGCAGTCGATCCCCGGCAGCTTCTACGCGCCGTGCGTCGACGGCGACTACGACATGTCCGTGATCGCGCACGAATACGGTCACGCCATCACCGGCCGCATGATCGCCGGCCCCAACATGGGCCTGTCGAGCCCGCAGGGCATGAGCGAGAGCTGGTCCGACCAGCTCGCGATGGAATACCTCTTCGAGCACGGCTACGCGCCGTCCGGGACCCGCGGTTACACGATCGGGCAATACGTGACCTCGGACCCGATCGCCGGCATCCGCAACTACAACATGAGCCAGAGCCCGCTCAACTACAGCTCGGTCGACTACGACTTCGTCGGGCTCCAGGTGCACGCCTCAGGTGAGGTGTGGACGGCGACCAACTTCGACATCCGGGCCGCGATGATGAAGCGCTACGGGTCCGGCAACGCGAAGATCCAGAAGGCCTGCGCCAACGGCGAGCGGGCGGTCACCGACTGCCCGGGCAACCGGCGCTGGATGCAACTCGTCTTCGACTCCTACCTGCTGATGGCCGTCAGCGGGGTCAGCATGGTCGACTCGCGCGACGCGTTGCTGGCCGCCGACCAGATCCGCTTCGGCGGCGCCAACCAGGATCTGCTCTGGAACGCGTTCGCCAAGCGCGGCCTGGGCGAGGGCGCGACCAGCGCCGGCCCGGCCGACGTCAACCCGGTGCCGAGCTTCGCGTCGCCGCTCGCGACCGAGGCACGCGTGCTCTTCAAGCCGATCGCCCTCGGCGGCGGCACCGGCGCGCTGGCCAACGCCAAGCTGTACGTGGGCCGCTACCAGGCCCGCGCGATGCCGGTGGCCGACACCGACGCCGCGACCCCGCTGGGCAGCGAGGTGGCGCTGGTGCCGGGCACCTACGAGTTCGTCGCGCAGGCGCCGGGCCGGGGCCTCCAGCGGGTCGGCCCGATCACCGTCAAGGCCGGGCAGACCGTGCCGCTGCCGGTGATCATGCTGCAGAATCTCGCGTCGGGCTCGGCCGGCGCCACCGCCACCGGCGACGGCGTCAACCAGGCCATGCTGATCGACGACGACGAGACGACCAACTGGGCCTCACTGGGCAGCCCGATCGCGGGCAAGCAGGTGACGGTCGACCTGGCCGGCGGCGCCCAACTGGTCAGCCGGGTGCAGGTCAGCGCGATGCTCCGCACACCGCTCGCCGGCGACGCGGACACGGGCACGCAGAACAGGTTCAGCGCGCTGCGCCAGTTCAAGGTCTCCGCGTGCACGGCGCGGGGCACGGTCACGTGCACCAACCCGGCCGACTTCCGGGCCGTCTACACCAGCCCGAAAGACGCGTTCCCGTCTGTCGCACCCCGGCCGCGCGCACCCGAGTTGATCGCGCGCGACTTCCGGATCCCGCTGACCCTGGCCACCCACCTGCGCTTCGAGGTGGTCAGCAACCAGTGCACCGGCGCGCCCGACTATGCCGGTGAGCAGGATCAGGACCCCCAGTTCACCACCGACTGCGCCGCGGGCAGCATCCAGGACGACAACGTCCGCGCCGCCGAGTTCCAGGCCTTCCTGGCCTGATCAGCCAGAGCCGATGAGGAAGGGCCCCTGGTTCGCCAGGGGCCCTTCCTGCCGAACGGGTCAGCTCACTTCTTTGGGACGTGGACGATGCGCGCGGGGATGTTGTAATCCTGGCAAAGCGCCAGCAGGCCACTGCCATCGATGAGCTGCAAGGGCTTGCCGTTGGCGAACTGGTAACTGCTCGGGCCGAAGCCGCTCGTGGTTATCAGGATGCCGCTCTTCGCACCTTCATGCTGCATCGTTCCAAATAGGTCGCGGACGGCCGTCGGAGGCACGGTCTTGTTATAGAGCTTCGCCTGGATGACGTACTTCCCGCCCCGGATAGGGGTTGGATCGTAGGCGACACAGTCGACGCCACCGTCGCCATCTGCCCTGAAAATCTTGGTGTCGAAGCCCATGCGGTCAAACAAGTTGTGCACGAAATGCTCGAACTCTTTGGGCGAGAGCTCCAAGAGGTTGGGTCGCTTGTCCAGATTGCTGATGACGTCAACCGGGTCGATGATGCGCGGGTCGGCCATCTTGAATTCCATCACCGGCGGCACCGCCTGCAGCTCGTCAGGATGTGGAGACACATCGGCGGCGAAATACTTACGGACGCAAGCGACCGGATCGAGCTGCCGCAGCACCAGCGGTGCGAACTGCTCCCGGGTCGCCCTCAGCGTGATCAGGCAGGGCTCGATCGCCTGGCCGGTGCTCGGATCAATCGCATCCACTATGCCGTTGAAGACGACGGTCGTGACCAGCGAGAAGCGATCGGCGGTGAACACCGCGGTCAGCGCTCGCAAGGCAATCTGGGCGACCAGGGTTTGGTAGATCTTCCGGATCTCTGTAATCGGCCGCGCGACCCCATCAATCTCGTCGCGGGACTTGATCCATTTGTATGACTTTTCCGACGGCACGATGGTGGTCGGCGGCAATCGCCACTCGACCGCCAACAGCGTCGACTCAGGGACGTAGCCGGCGAGACGCTTTCTGGGAAATCCCTGAGGGTCGCGCACCTGGTCGATCACGAGTTGGAAGTAGTGGCTTACCGCGTGCCGGTCCGTCGCCTGCACCGCTGCAGCAAATCTGTCTACTGAGGCATTATGTCTAGCGGCTTCCTCATTGGCCGTCGACTGATGCTGGCTCTGGACGCGTCGCGCCTCAGTCGCGCGTTGTTGGCGTGCGATCTCGTCGGTCCGGTGTCTCTCAACCGCTGCGGCGAATGCGCTTTCGGCGGCGGCTCGCTCACGTAGGTGTCGTGCTTCTCCACCGAGCAGTCGGCCGACAACGCCGGGCGGCGGAGGCTCGAAATTCTCCCACCTCGGCGGTGGGAGTGGCTGCGAGTCGGCACCAAGTTCGATAGGGATGATGGGCGGACGCCGCTTCAAGGCATCGAAGTTGACGCCGGCAGCGGGGGACGCCAACGCCGTCGCGAGCAAACCGGTCAGTTCGCGAACACGCTGATCGGTCGCACCCGTCATGCCGGCAGCCTGCGCGATGCGCCCCTGCTCGTATGCCTTGACCTGCTCGCGCACCGCTTGCTTCGCTGCTTGCTCCGCAGCCCTCCGCTGTGCGGCGATCTGCCGTTGAATATTGCTCGACGTCATCTCCGCCCCTCCACGTTGTATCGCAGAGTAATCGAGCGGGTACACCTTGAACAGGCGGTGGAGGGCCCTTGGCTCGGCCGGGGGCCCTCCACTCTGGAAGCCTCAGAAGCTCTGTGCCCCCGCGCGGTCGACCTCCACGAGGTAGGCCGCGCGGTCGGTGCGCATCGGGTAGGGACCGCCGAGGTATTTCTGGGACAGCCGGTCGATGATCTCCCACCCGCGGTCGCCGTCGACGACCTCGACGACCCGGCCGCGGAGGTAGGCGCTGTCGGTCGGGCGGTCGCGCCGGGTCAGCGAGATGGCCACCCGCGGGTCGCGCTCGATGTTGCGGCCCTTGCGCGAGTTGGGTGAGGTGAGGAAGGCGACGTAGCCGCCCTCGCGGCCGACCCAGACCGGCACGCTGTGCGGCGAACCGTCCGGTAGCAGCGTCGCGATGTGTGCGGTGCACGGCTCGTCGAGCAGGCCGACCACGTCGGCGGGGAGATCACTCATGCGTCCCACCGTACGACCAGGGTCCGACGTTCTCCCTTCTTTCGGACACCCCCTGGCCAGGCGCGGGGCCGGCTGTCGGAGAATGGTTGCGGTCAACTCGGCTCGGTGTGGAGGCGCGCGTGGAAACGATCGTCAGCAGATATCTGGATGCGGTCGACCGCGGACAGCTCGACCCGTCCGCGATCGGGTTCTACGCGATGCTCGACGCGGTGCGGGCCGTCGACCCCGGCATCGCCGCGGCGACCGTGCAGGAACTGCTCGACCAGCGGTCCCACCTCAAGTTGATCGCGTCGGAAAACTTCAGCTCGCTGGCCGTGCAGGCGGCGCAGGGCTCGCTGCTCACCGACAAATACGCGGAAGGCTTTCCGGGCCACCGGTTCTACGCCGGCTGCGACAACGTCGACACGATCGAGGCAACCGCGGCCAAGCTGGCCACCGGCCTGTTCGGCGCCGAGCACGCCTACGTGCAGCCGCACTCCGGTGCCGACGCCAACCTGGTCGCGTTCCTGGCGATCCTGGCCACCCGGGTCGAGGCCGACGTGCTGGCCAAGCTCGGCGGCCCCGACGCGCCGGCCCGGCTGCCGCAGCTCGACGCCGAGCAGTTCGCCAAGCTGCGCACCGAGCTCAACAACCAGCGGCTGCTCGCGATGGACTACTACTCCGGCGGGCACCTCACCCACGGCTACCGGTTCAACATCTCCAGCCGGATGTTCGAGGCGCACTCCTACGCCGTCGACCCGCAGACCAAGCTGCTCGACCTGGCCGCGGTGCGCGACAAGGCCCGCGAGGTGCGGCCGCTGATCCTGCTCGCCGGCTACTCGGCCTACTCCCGGAAGATTAATTTCGCGGAGTTGCGGTCGATCGCCGAAGAGGTCGGCGCGACGCTGATGGTCGACATGGCCCACTTCGCCGGTCTGGTCGCGGGCAAGGTGTTCACCGGCGACTACGACCCGGTCGCCCACGCGCACGTGGTCACCACGACCACCCACAAGACCCTGCGCGGCCCGCGCGGCGGCATGGTGCTGTGCACCGGCGAATACGCCGAGGCGGTCGACAAGGGCTGCCCGGCGATCCTCGGTGGCCCGCTCTCGCACGTGATGGCCGCGAAGGCGGTCGCGCTGCGCGAGGCGTCGAAGCCCGAGTTCGCCGGCTACGCCGCCCGGATCGTCAGCAACGCGCAGGCGCTCGCCGACGGGCTGCTCAAGCGCGGCGTTCCGGTGCTCACCGGCGGCACCGACAACCACCTGCTGCTGGTCGACGTCGAAGAGGGCTTCGGGCTCACCGGCCGGCAAGCTGAGCAGGCACTGCGCGACTGCGGCATGACGCTCAACCGCAACAGCCTGCCGGGCGACCCCAACGGCGCCTGGTATACCAGCGGCCTGCGGCTGGGCACGCCGGCGCTGACCACGCTCGGCATGGGTCCCGGCGAGATGGACGAGATCGCCGACATCATCTCCCGGGTGCTGGCGGCCACGTCGCCGGCGCAGGGTGAGGGCGGCAAGCCGGCCAGCAAGGCCAAGTTCAGCACCACGCCCGACGCCGTCCACGAGGCCGGCAAGCGGGTGCACGCCCTGCTCTCCCAGCACGTGCTCTACCCCAACCTCGACCTCGACCACGTGCACCCGGCCGACTTCGGCCTGAAGGCGTTCGAGCACCGGGGCGCCGCAGCCTAAGGCAGATCAACCACCATCGCCGAGTACGACAGCCCCGCACCGAAGCCCACCAGGAGGGCGGCGCCGTGCGGGGCGTCGGGCGCGGCGAGCAGCGCGTCCAGCGCGAGTGGGATCGAGGCGGCCGAGGTGTTGCCGGCCGTCTCGATGTCGGCGGCGACCACACACGACGGTGGCAGGCCCAGGTCGGCGGCCATCCGGTCGGTGATCCGGGCATTGGCCTGATGGGGCACGAACGCCGCCAGCGACGCCGGATCCAGGCCGGCCACGGTGAGCGCCGCGCGGGCGGTGGCCGTGACCTCCTGCACGGCCCAGCGGAACACCTCCGGCCCGGCCATCGTCATGGTCGGCCAGAAGTCGGGCTTCTCGCGCATGCTGGTCCACGGCTCCTGGTGGCCGATCAACCCCGCCCGCGAGCCGTCGGATCCCCAGACCACCGGGCCGACCGAGGGCTCCGGTGCCGGGCCGACCAGCACCGCACCGGCGCCGTCGGCGAACAGGAAGGCCAGCGACCGGTCGGTCGGGTCGATGATGTCGGTCATCCGTTCCGAGCCGACCACCAGCACGTGCCGGGCGCTGCCGGCCCAGATCAGCCCGTCGGCGACCGCGATCGCGTGGCAGAAGCCGGCGCAGGCGGCGCCGAGGTCGAGAGCCGCCGCGGTGGCCGCGCCGACCTGCTGTGCGACCTGCGGCGCGGCGGGCGGCGTCTGCTGCACCCGGGACATGCTGGCCAGCAGGACCGCGTCGACGTCGCCCGGCTCGAGACCGGCGCGCTCGACCGCCTGCCGGCCGGCGGCGGCCGCCATGCTGACCACGGTTTCGGTGTCGTCGGCGAACCGGCGGCTGGCGATGCCGGAGCGTCGCTTGATCCACTCGTCGGTGGAGTCGATCTGAGCGCAGATCTCGGCGTTGGACACCACCCGGGCCGGGCGGTACGCACCGACGCTGAGTAGCCGGCTTCCCCCAACCGCCGCTACCCGCATCGATCACCCCTCAGGCCGCCGACCCACGCTTATGAGTCATTACATCCAGCGGTAGGCCCGGTCGGAGCGTTTTCGGCAAACGGCCCATGGCGGCCGGCCAGGAGCAGTTGGCCCGCGGCGGCGTGCAGGTGGCCGGCGACGGCTGTCGTGGCCGTCGGCGGGGCCGCACGCTCGGCGCGGCCGGCCCACGCCTGCGCCTGCCGGGCCGCCTGCGCACCGTGCCAGGTGCCGGCGGGGTTCACCAGGTCGCGCAGCAAATCGTCGCTGGCCCGGTCGAGCGCCGCCATCGCATCGAGCAGGCCGGGCGCCAGCGGCACGCCCAGCGCCGCCGACTCGTGGCGGAGCGCCTGGTGCAGGTTGTCGATCGCCCGGCGCAGGTGTGGCGCGGCCGCGTCCACCCGGGCCAGGGTCAGCCGCGTCCGGTGGTGCAGCAGGCCTATCGAGACCAGGTGGGCGGCCCGGGTGGTCTCCTCGCTCAGCACCTTCAGCGCGGCCTCCGCCGGGTGCAGCCGCTCAGCGGCGGCCAGCGTCGCCGCCGGGTCGGCGTTCCGCACGGCCGCCGTACCACCCTCGAACGCCTCGCCCAGCCGGTCGTGCACCGCGTCCGCCGCGCGGCGGACGGCCCGCAGCGGCTGGCGAGGTTCGACGACCGCGCGGATGACGAGGGCCACCCCAGCGCCGATCAGCGCGTCGATCCAGCGCTCCCAGAAGATCCCGCCGCCCGCGTGCGGATAGAGGGCGAGGATCAGGACCGCGGTGGTGGTCGCCTGGTTGAGCACCATCCGGCCGCCGCTGACCACCAGCGCGAGGCTCGCCGCGAGGATCACCACCAGGGCGAGTTGCAGGGGCCCACGCCCGATGAGCCGGACCAGGCCATCGGCGAGGATCAGCCCCACCGCGACGCCGACGATCAGTTCGGCGGTCTGCCGGACCTGCTTGCCGATCGAGCCGCTGACCACCAGCACGGCGGCAGCGGGAGCGAAGAACGCGTTGGCTTGGCCGAGCACCGCGCCGGCGATGAACCACGCGAGCCCGGCGGCCGCGCCGATCTGGAGCACGATCCAGCGGTCGGCCCAGGTGGCGACCAGCCGCGGCTTGAGCCAGCCGTCAGCCACGCCAGCGGTAGTACGTCCGCACCACGTCGTCGACCAGCAGGGACAGGCCGATGCCCAGCAGCCAGGTGTCCTTGGCCAGCGGCGTGCCCTGTTCGGTCGGGCGCAGGCTCCCGTCGAGGCGCATGCCTGGTGTCCGCAGGTAAAGGCCGACCAGTCCGGCCGAGAACCCGGTCAGGGTCAGCCCCGCCAGGCCTTCGGGCACCAGCGGGAACAACAGCACCGCGCCGACCGCGATCTCCGCCGTGGACAGCAGCCGCGCGAACTTCTGCGGCTCCATCTCGCCCAGGAACGGGTAGGCGGTCGAGGCGAAGCCGTGCATGCCCTTCGCCGCCACGTCGTCGGCGCCGCGCTTGGTCAACCCGGAGTTGAGCACGAACGCGCCCGTCGCGAGCCGGAGCGGCAGTTGGTGTGCGAGGTCTCGCATGAGCAACACGTGACTCCCCTTTGTTCGCGGCAGGAGACCGTCGCCTACCCGCTCGAACCAGGGCCAAACGGACCTACGCGGCGCCGAGCCAGGCGGCGGCGAGGGCGGCGAACTCCGCGGCGGCCACCAGGGTGACCAGGCCGATGCCGGCGACGACCGCGCCGGGGACCAGGAGTCGGGTCCAGCGGCCGCGTGGTGCCGGGCGGCGCAGAGCGTGCACCCGCGCGACCACACTCCCGCCGCCGAGGGCGAGCACGGGGCTGGCCGCCAGCGCCGCCTTGGCGACGCAGCGGGCGACCAGGCCGCGGTCGCCGATCTGGGCGGCGGCCTCCTCGTCGGCCCAGCGTTCGGCCTGGTAGGCGACCGCGTCGCGGAGCGGCACCAGCAAGGGGTTGACGGCCGCCGCGGCCGCCGCGACCGAGACCAGGCGGTCGTGCCGGTGCCGGAGGTGGGCGCGTTCGTGTGCCAGCACCACCCGCCGCTCCCGGCCGTCGAGGGCGCGCAAGAGACCAGTGGTGACCAGCACGTGGCCCGGGCGGCCGGGCACGGCGATCGCGTGCGGCGCCGCCCAGTCGGCCACCACCAGCCCGTCGGCCTGTGGTGTGCCGGCCGCGCGCAGCCGCCGGGTGGTGTCGCGGCGCAGCCGCAGGTCGCGGACCAGCCGCACGGCGCCCCAGCCGAGCAGCGCGGCGGCGACCAGCGCGACCGGGCCGGGCACCGGCTTGGGCAGCCCGGGCAGGTGGTCGAGCGCGGAGAGCGGCGGCACGTCGTCGAGCAGGGTCAGGGCCAGAAAACCGAGACAGCAGGTGTACGCCGCCGCGGCGCCCGCCGCCGCCAGGGCCAGCCCCCGGGTCGCGACGGCCGGCGGCGCGTGTCGGACGGCGACCCGCGACACGGCCACCAGCAGCAGCGAAAGCAGCGCGGGCAGGTAGACGGCGAGGGTCACGGTGCCTCCGGCGGCTCGGCCAGCAAGGCGCGCAGGGTGCGCGCGTCGTCGTCGTCAAGCTCGGCGGCGAACCGCTGGAGCACCGCCGAGCGGTCGGGGCGGCCCGCCAGCGTGGCGCGCATCCGCCGAGCCGCTTCGGACGCCTCTTCGTGCTTGACCCAGTAGACGTGACCGCGGCCCTGGGCCCGCCGCTGCACGGCGTCTTTCTCCAGCAGCCGGATGAGGATCGTCTGCACGGTGTTGTAAGCCAGGTCGTGGCCCAGCGCCCGCTGCACCTCGGTCGGGCTGAGCGGCCCGTCGGCGGCGGCGAGCGTCGCCAGGATCTCCGCCTCGAGCGCGCCATGCGGCCGGCGGCCAGCACCCGCGTTCACGGCCATCGATCCACCTCCGTCTTTCACCCTAACGCCCAACGCTGGTAGCGCTCGGTCCGTAACGAAGCTAGCACCTACACGTTGTAGGAGCTGATACCGAAAGGGGTGACCATGCGCGACTACGCGGACGTGTTCCAGGATGCCGCCGCGGCGGCCCGCTACGACGAAGAGGTCTACGCGCCGGGCGGCTGGGCGGCGGCGGTCGACCGCCGGCAACGGGTGCGGCTGCGGCGCTGGCTCCGGGGCGCGTTCCCGGCCGGCACCCGCCCGGTGCAGCACGACTTCGCCTGCGGCACCGGCCGGGTACTCACGATGTTCGACGGCCTGGTGGCCGGCGCGCACGGCTACGACACCTCGGCGACCATGCTGGCCCGGGCCCGCGCGCGACCCGTACCCGGTGAACTGCATCTGATCTCCGAAGGTGGGCCGGCCGAACCGGTGGCGAGCGGATCACCCGTACTCGTGACGCTGTTCCGGTTTCTGCTCAACGCGCCGCCGGAGGGGCGCGCGGCGGCGCTGGCCTTCGCGGCGCGGGCGCTGCCCGACGCGGACGCGGGATATTTGCTGGTGGAGAACCACGGGCCGAGCGGTTCGCTGCGCGGTCTCGGTCGGCACCGGCACCGGGCCGACCGCTGGTTCGCCGAGCTTTCCCACCGCCGGGTGGCCGACCTGCTGGCCGGGCACGGTTTCCGCATCGTGGGCCGGCACGGTTTCGGGGTGGCGCCGGCGGGCAGTTACCGGTGGGGCTGGTCGCGTCCGCTGGCCCGCGCGGTGGACGCCCTCGCGGGCCAGATTCCGCACGCGGCGGTGGCGACGACCGTGGTCTACATCGCGCGTCGATTTGACAGCACCTACAACTTGTAGGAGCTTTGGCTGGTGAACTACCGCGTGTTCGAGGCGATAAACGCGCTGGCCGGGCGGGTCGACGGGGTCGACGACCCGATCGAGTTCGTCGCGGTGTGGCTGATCTTCGCGGCGTTCGCGGTGGCCGCCGGCCTATGTGTGCACGCGCTGCTGCGGCGCCGCTTCCGGCCGGTGGTAGAGGTCGGCGCCACGCTCGCGGTCGCGTTCCTGGCTGGGCTCGGGGTCGCCGCGCTCGGCCTCGAGCAGCGGCCGTTCCAGACGCATCGCGTGCACCAGTTGATCACCCACGCGCCCGGCACGTCCCTGCCGAGCGACCACGCCACCGCGGCGTTCGCCGTCGCGCTGGCGGTCGCCGCCTTCCTGCACCGCGGCTGGGGCATCGCGCTGCTGGTCGCCGCCGCCCTGATCGGATTGGCCCGGATCTGGGTCGGGGTGCACTACCCGGCCGACATCCTGGCCAGCCTGGTCATCGCCCTCGCCGCGGTCGGCCTCGTCCTCCTCGCCCGGCGGCTGCCCCGGGGGTTGCCGGCCGTCGCGGAACGGCGCTGACGTGCCATCTTTCCTCGACCCGGAATGGCTGATCTCCACGTTCGGGATGCTGGGCATCCTGGTCGCGGTGTTCGCCGAGTCCGGGCTGCTGATCGGCTTCTTCCTGCCCGGCGACTCGCTGCTGTTCACCGTCGGGCTGCTGATCGCCGACGGCCATTACCTGCACCTGCCGCTGTGGCTGGCCTGCCTGCTGATCTCCGCGGCCGCTGTGGCCGGTGACCAGGTCGGCTATCTCTTCGGTCGGCGGGTCGGCCCGCGGTTGTTCTCCCGACCGGACTCGCGACTGTTCAAGCAGCAGAACCTGGAGCGCGCGGCGGAGTTCTTCCGCCGGCACGGCGCCCGCTCGATCGTGCTCGCCCGGTTCGTGCCGGTCGTCCGCACGTTCACGCCGATCGTGGCCGGCGCCAGCCGGATGCCCTACCGCACCTTCGTCTGGTTCAACATCCTGGGCGGCGTCCTCTGGGGCAGCGGCGTGACGATCCTGGGCTACTTCCTCGGCCAGATCGCGTTCGTCCACGCGCACATCGAGTTGATCCTGATCGGCGTGGTAGTGGTGTCGTTGATCCCGATCGGCGTCGAACTGCTCCGGGCCCGCCGGCGCCGGGTGTCCCGCTGACCGCGGTCCACCCCGCGTCCACCGGCCCGTAATACGGACCGGCTATCCTTCGCGCCCGTACGGGCGGCGGCGCTGAAGGGTTGGTCATGAACGCCATTCCGCGGGTGCTCCGCAACGACTGGTCGACGGTGGCCGTGCCCGACCTGGCCGGCTGGCAGCCCACGAAGACCGTCAGCGTGATCATTCCGGCGTTCCGCAGCCAGGCGACGCTCGACCTCACGCTGGCCTCGCTGAGCGCACAGACCTACCCGGCCGACCTGCTCGAGGTGGTCGTCGTCGACGACGGCTCCGAGCCGGCCATCGAGCTGCCCGCGATCCGGCCCGCGCACACCACGCTGCTGCGGGTCGGCGACGGCTGGGGCCGGGCCAACGCGCTGGCCTGGGGTGCCCAGCACAGCAGCGGCGAGATCCTGCACTGGCTCGACGCCGACATGGTGGCCTACCCGGAGCACGTCGCGGCGCAGGCCCGCTGGCAGCACGTGCTGCCCTACGCGGTCACGCTCGGCTACAAGCGCTTCGTCGACCCGGAGACCCACGGCCCATGGCCGTCGCCTTCAGTCGTGCTGGACACATGGCGGCGCGGTGCCGCGGCCGACCTGTTCGGTGGTGCCGCGGGAGAGCCGCACAGCTACGTCGAGCGCTACATCACGCAGACCGACCAGCTCCGCACCGCAGACCACCTGGCGTTCCGGATCCACGTCGGTGCCACCGCGGCCTTGACCCGTTCGCTTTACGAGGCCGCCGGCGGTTTCGACACGGAACTGCGGCTCGGCGAGGACACCGAGTTCGGCTACCGGCTGGCCCAGGCCGGCGCGGTGTTCGTGCCCGAGCCGGCGGCGCGGAGCTGGCACCTCGGCCGCACCCAGGTGATGCGGGCCCGCGAGCAGGTGGCCCGCTACAACGCGGCGTTCTTCGCCGACCGGATCCCCTATCCCCGACACACCCGCAAGGCCGGCGGGACGGTCTGGACCGTGCCGCTCGCCGAAGTGGTCATCCCGGTGGGCGACGAGTCACTGGAACGCGTCCGCGGCGCGGTCGACTCGGTTCTGCACGGCACCGACCTCGACGTGCGGGTCAACCTGCTCGGCGCGTGGGACAAGCTCGACGACGGCCGGGTGTCGCCGCTGGGCGACCCCGACCTGGACCGCCGGCTGATCGCGGCGACCTACCGCGGCGAGCCCCGGGTCCGCCTGGTCACCGAGCCGGTGTCCGCGTTCCCGGCGCCCTACCTGCTGGAGCTGCCGCCGGCCTACCGGCTCGCGCCGGACAGCCTGCGGCACCTGGTCGAGCTGGCCGACCATCACCGGGTCGGCCTGATCCGGGTGGCCACCGATGAGCCGGTGCTGCTCTGGCGCACGGCCGCGCTGCGCCGGGCCGAGCTGGTGCGGGCACCGGGCGAGTCGCGGGAGGACGCGGTCGCCGCGGTGCACGGCAGCCGGACCGAGCCGGCCGCGGCCGTGGGCGTCACCGCCGACGGCGGCCCGGCGGACGCCGGCGGACGCTCCCGACCGATGCCGTCCACCATGGAGGTAGGCGGGGTACGCTCCCTGGCCCAGGCGGCCCTGATGGTCGCGTCACTGACGGGCCGCCGGTTGAAGTCCCGCTTCGGCCGGCGCTAAGCCGAGCCCGACCTCGGCCGGCGCTGAAACCAAGCCCGGCGTTGGCCGGCGCTTGAGCCGAGCCCGGCGTTGGCCGGCGCTTGAGCCGAGCCCGGCCTTGGCCGGCACTGAAACCAAGCCCGGCCTTGGCCGGCACTGAAACCAAGCCCGGCGTTGGCCGGCGCTGGAGCCGAGCCCGGCTTCAGGCCGCCACTCGGCCGAGTCCGGCTTGGCCGGCGCTAGAGCTGAAGTCCCGGCTCGGCCGCCGCTAGACCCGGGGCTGGCACCGACATAGGTGCGGGTTCCGCGGCGCGGCGGCGGCGCAGCACGCTGTCGCGCAGCTTCGCGCGGAGGGCTGGCGGCACCAGCCAGACCTGTAGGAACGTCAGGTAGTCGAGGGCGCCGGGCCGGCCGAACGCGCGGGCCTCCTGGAGCAGCGCTCGGAAGACCCGGAAGCTGCCGCTCGACGCGGCCATCGAGCTGATCACGCTCAGCGTCACGGCCGCGTAGGCCCGCGGGGTGAACAGTGACCGGCTGCACCGCGACCAGTCGAACATCTGCTCCCACGGCGAGGCCAGGCTCAGCCGCGGTCGGTCTTCGTCGGTGTGCCAGACGACCAGGGGCTCCGGCGACACCAGCAGGTCGACGCCGTCTTGGGCCAGGGCGCGCAGCGTCCAGTCGAGCTCCTGGAGGCGGGGCAGGCCGACGGCGAACGGCACCCGACGCAGCAGCTCGGTCGGCGCCATGATCGTCGAGGTCTGCACGAAGCCGTCGCCGTGGAAGAGGCCGTGCCGGACCGTCAGGTATTCGCTGCGCGGCTCGCCCGGCTCCGGCAGCCGGCGGGGCATGACGAAATCCGCCCTCGGCGTACGGTTGATCAATCGGCTCGTGATGATCGGCAGCGGGACAGCGGCCGACTTCGCCAGCTCGAGTTGGACCGCCAGCTTCTCCGGCAGCCACTCGTCGTCGTCGTCGAGGAACGCGGTCCACTGCCCCTGCGCGGCGCGCACGCCGGTGTTGCGCGCGTTCGGGGCACCGCCCTGGCCGGGCAGCACGATCGTGCGCAGCCGCCGGTCCCGAATCGCGCCGAGCGCGTCCACGGTCTCGTCGTCGGGGCCGTCGACCACGACGATGACCTCGATGTTGTCGAAGGTCTGCGCGAGCGCGCCACGGACGGCCCGGGTCACCAGCGCCGGCCGCGAGTGCGTGGGTATGACCACGCTGACGTCAGGGAAAGCCGACATGCAGCGGAAAGTAGCGAGGCTGAAGGACCGGGAGGTGAAGTCGACATGGTCGGCGGGTGTCCAGCGAGCGGCGCGTAGCGTTGAGTGATGTTGGCGCAGCCCGCGCAAGCCCTCACCGACCTGCTGCTCGGCCTGGTCGTGCTGGCGCTGGCCATCGCGCTCTTCCGGCGCCGGGTGCGTCCGACGCACCGTTACTGGGAGTACGCCCTCGCCTGGATCTCCCTGTCCGCGCTGGGCGGTTTCGTCCACCACGGTTGGCTTGTCCGGTGGCCGACGGTCGCCACGGTGAGCTGGACACTGATCAGCATCGCGATCGTGCTCGGCGTCTCGTGCCTGCTCGCCGCCACGGTGGAGGAGGTGCTCGGCCCGGGCCACCGACGGGTCTTCTGGGTGCTGCGGGCGGCCGGGCTCGGCGCGTACCTCGGATTGGTGATCACCACCGGGGCCGGCATCGGCGCCCTCGTGGCCTGCGAGTCGATCACCTTCGCGTTCATCATCGGGCTCTGGGCCTGGGCCGCCCGGCACCGACATCCGCTGGGGCTGCCGGTGCTGGTGGCGATCGTGGCCAGCGCCGCCGCCGCCGGTGCCAAGGCGCTGTCGTCCGACGTCACCGGCTTCGTCAACCTGGACAGCGACTCGATCTACCACCTGGCCCAGATCGTCGGCATCGTGCTGCTCTACCGCGCCGTGGCGGTGAACCGCACCCGGACCCGGACCGAGAAGCCGACGCCGGTGGCGTCTTAGATCACCGCCGCCACCGCCTCGATCTCGATCAGGAAGTCCGGGCGGACCAGCCCGGCCACCCGCACCAGCGAGCTCGTCGGGGGCCGGGCCAGGTCGACGAACTCGTCGCGGACCGCGCGGACCGTCGCCAGCTCGGCCGTGTCGGTGACGTAGATCGTCAGCTTGAAGACGTCGGTCCAGGCCGCGCCGCCGGCCGCGAGCGCGGCGCCCACGTTGCGCATCACCTGGCGGGTCTGCGCCGCCCAGTCGCCGGCGACGACCGACCCGCTCGCGTCGACTGGCACCTGCCCGCTGGTCCAGACCAGCCGGCTTCCGGCGGGCACGCTGGCCACCTGGCTGTAGCCATTGGGGTTCGGCAGCGAAAACTCGATCACGGTGGAAATTCTCGCACCGGGTGTCGATCCCGGCCCGCCCGCGTTCGTGTAGGCAGTAACGGATCGGAGGGAAACCCGGATGAAGCACTACCTGCTCAGCGTCCAGCAGCCCGGCGACGGCACCCCGCTGCCGCCCGACCAGCTCGAGCCGATCACCAGAGACGTCAAGGCCGTCGACGAGGAGATGCGCGCGGCCGGGGCCTGGGTCTTCGTGGGCGGCCTGCACCCGCCGAGCACCGCGACCGTGGTGCGGCCCGACGGCGACGAGCTGGTGATCACCGACGGCCCCTACGTGGAGGGCAAGGAGCATGTCGGTGGGCTGGCCATCCTCACCGCCGCCGACCTCGACGAAGCGCTCGAATGGGGCCGCAAATACGCTCGCGCCACCCGGCTGCCGATCGAGGTCCGCCCGTTCCAGGAGCCGGGCGGGCATCTGGACTGAACCGCGCTGGCATGATGCGGATGTGGTGACCCCGGCTGAGATCGACCAGGTCTTCCGCGCGGAGTACGGCCGCGCCGTCGCCGTCCTGGTCCGCGTGTTCGGCGACATCGACACGGCCGAAGACGCCGTCCAGGACGCGTTCGCCGCCGCCGTGCGCCGATGGCCGTCGACCGGCCTGCCGCCCGGCCCCGCCGGCTGGATCATCACGACCGCCCGCAACCGCGCGATCGACCAGGCCCGCCGGGAGGCGACCCGCGAGTCCCGCTACGTCGAGGCCGCGCGGCTGTTCGGCGAGCCCGCGCCCGGCGCGGACCCCGGCCTCGAGCTCGCCGACCCGGACCCCGTCGGCGACGACCGACTGCGGTTGATCTTCACCTGTTGCCATCCCGCGCTGGCACTGCCGGCCCGGGTCGCGCTGACGCTGCGGCTGCTCGGTGGGCTGACCACCGCCGAGATCGCGCGGGCGTTCCTGGTCCCGGAGCCGACGATGGCGCAGCGGCTGGTGCGGGCCAAGGGCAAGATCCGCGACGCCGGCATCCCCTACCGGGTGCCCAGCGCCGCCGACCTGCCCGACCGGCTGCGGTCGGTGCTCGCGGTGGTCTACCTGGTCTTCAACGAGGGCTACACGGCGACGTCCGGCGACGAGTTGACCCGCGAACCGCTCAGCGCCGAGGCGATCCGGCTGGGCCGGCTGCTCGCGTCGCTGCTCCCCGACGAGCCCGAGGTGGCCGGCCTGTTGGCGCTCATGCTGCTCACCGACGCCCGGCGGGCGGCTCGCACCACGCCGGAGGGCGACCTGGTGCTGCTGGCCGACCAGGACCGCGGCCGCTGGGACGCCGATTTGGTCGCCGAGGGCCGGGCGATCGTGCGGGCCTGCCTGGCCGGCAACCGGCCGGGGCCCTACCAGCTCCAGGCCGCGATCAGCGCCGTGCACACCGACGAGGGCGGCACCGACTGGCGCCAGATCGTGGCGCTCTACGACCAGTTGCTGGCGATCGCGCCGAGCCCGGTCACCGAGTTGCACCGCGCGGTGGCGGTGGCCGAGGTCGACGGCGCCGAGGCGGCCCTGGCGATCGTGGCCGGGCTCGACCTCGACCGCTACCACCTCTACCACTCGGTGCACGCCGACCTGCTGCGCCGGCTGGGCCGCGACGCCGAGGCGGCCCGGGCCTACGACGAGGCGATCGCCCGCACCGGCAACGCCGCCGAACGCCGCTTCCTGGAACGCCGGCGGACCGAACTCAGCTAGCGGGCAGCAGGCCCGAGACGTCGACCGGCGGGTAGGCGGCGACCATCGACGCGCGGTTGGTGAAGAGCCGGGCCGACGGGAAGCGCTGGGCGAGGGTCTGCTGCCACTTGCTCGGGCTGCCGAGGTAGAGCACCAGCTCGACGGTCTTCACCACGCGGCCGTCGGGCAACTCGGTGCGCCGCCGCTCGTCGAAGATGTAGCGCGACTCACCCAGCGCGTTCACGAGGTTGGCCTGAGTAGGCATGGCGTACTCGAGCGCCTTGATCTCCGAATATTGCGCCCGGAAACCGCGCTCGCCCATCTCCACCCGGCCCCAGGCCTCGACCACGCCGGTGACGATGCAACCGGGGTGCAGCACCGACGACGCGGCGAGTTGCTCGTCGTCGGGCCGGTGGCAGGCGTAGATGCCGCAGGCACAGTCGCTGTGCGGTGCCGCGTGGTTGGTCGCGGGGTCCCGACAGATCGCGCGCATCGGCGAGTGCCAGACGTGGTTCTGGGTCACCGACTTGAGCTTCATGTCGACAGTGACTTCCCACTGCCGGTAGCCGCGCACGGTGCCGGCCACCAGGGTCGTCGGCCGGTCAGAGCTGAACTGATCCTGGAAGGGCGAGCGGGTCACGTGGTTGCCGGCTCCTTGACTGGCGCCGGCTCGACCGGAGCGGGGATGGCGGGTTCGACGGGGGGCGCGAACGGGTCGCCCGTGAGCGGGGCGAACTCGTACTCGTGGGTCTCCTTGCCGATGTCCATGGAGGGCAGCGTACAAGGCTCTGACCTGCGAATCTAAGGCTGGGAGCCGGACTTCCGCCCAAGGCACAGACCACCCAAGTCGGAAATATCCGAAGTGTCAATGAGGACGGCGCAGTAACTCGCGCAGCGAGCGGCCCGACACCTCCGCCGACGAGCGTTGCGCCAGCTCGACCGGGCCGACCGCGCGGAAACCGGTGAGCATCGCGACTCCCAGGAAAATGAGACCAAAGATATGCGCCACAGTTGGCTCGGCGATCGTCAGCAGCACGAAACCGGCGATGAAGAACCCGATCCCGGTCTGCGCCGCGTGCTTGCGCCGCTCGCGGGACACCGACCCACCCGCGGCCGGCGGCGGGCCCTGCGCGGTCGGGTCGAAGCGGCCGGCCAGCGTGAGCCGGAAGAGCAGCACCAGGCTCGGGAAGAGCACCACCGCACCGACCGCCAGCGAGACGATCAGCGCGATCAGCGTGGTGTCCGACGCCGCCGCGGCCTCGACCGTGAGTGTCGTCGGCAACAGGTAGGGCCGCTGCGCCACCGCCCAGCCCACGATGACCGCGGCCACCGCCAGGGCGGCGCTCAACCGGGCGGCGGTGAACCGGCGCAGCACGACCAGGCCCATCGCCACCAGGCCGGCGACGCCGCTGACCACCACCGGGACGAGCCCCCAGCCCGAGGTCAGCCCGTCGTAGAGCCGGGGCGCGTCGGAGCGCACCACGAACAGCCCGCCCAGCGCGAGCCCGCCGGCCACCACACCGGCGATCAGGGCGCGAGCGCGGAACGACTCGACCAGGTCCGGCTCGTGCAACCGCTCCGCGTCGGCGGCGAGGAAGACCGCGGCCAGGAACGCGCCGGTCGTCACGGCCAGGAACCCGGCCAGGATCGACGTCGGGCCGGTCCAGCTGCCGACCTCGGCGCCGAGCGCGTTGCCGGGCGGCACCCGCCCGCTGGCGATCGCGCCCACCACGGTGCCGAGCATGTAGGGCGTCAGGATCGACGCGGCCGCGAACGACAGGTCGATATAGCGCCGCTGCCGGGCGTTGGCCGCGTTCTGCAAGGCATAGGACATCCCGCGCAGGATGATGCCGAGCGCCGCCAGGAAGATCGGGATGGCCAGCGTGGAGAAGATCGCCCCGAACACTTCCGGGTACGCCGTCCAGAGCACCGTGATCACCAGGATCAGCCAGACGTGGTTGGCCTCCCAGACCGGCGCGTTGGCATGGTGCGCGTGGTCGCGGATCTGGCCGCCGCGCTCGCCCCGGCCGGCGGAGAGTTGCCAGACCCCGGCGCCGAAGTCCGCCCCGGCCAGCAGCGTGTAGAGGATCAGGCCGATCACGACGACGACCGCGGGGATGATCTGTAGCGCCATCGGCGTTACTCGGTGCGGCTGAGCGGATACAGGGCGTCGGTGTCCTCCGGTGTCGAGGGCATCGGCGAGCGGGCCAGCCGGACCAGGATCCAGATGACCGCGATGACCAGTGCGAGATAGACCGCGGCCAACACCCCATAGCCGACGGGTACGCCGGAGGCGCCGGTGACCGCCTCCTCGGTGCGCATGTACCCGTACACCACCCAGGGTTGCCGACCGACCTCGGTGGTGATCCAGCCGGCGAGCAGCGCGACGATCGAGAGCGGCGCGCAGAGCACGACGGCCCGGTAGAACCACGGCGTGACCGGCAGCCGGTGCCGCCACCAGCGGTAGAACAGGAAGACCACGGCGACCAACGCCAGGAACGTGCCGGCGAAGACCATGCTCTGGAACGAATAGCGGACGACGTTGACCGGCGGCTGGTCCTCCAGCGGCACGGTGTCCAGGCCCTGCACGGTGGCGTTGATGTTGTGGAAGGCCAGCAGCGAGAGCAGCTTCGGGATGCCGAGACCCCAGATCACCTCGCCGTTCTGATACCAGCCGAGGATGTGCAGCGCCGCGCCCTTGGTGGTCTGGCCCAGCCCCTCCATCGCGGCCAACTTGATCGGCTGGTTCTTCGCCACCTCGCGGGCCGCCCAGTCGCCGATCAGGATCTGCACCGGCGAAGCGACCGCGGCGGCCGTCATCGGCACGGTGAACGCGGTCCGCTCGTAGCGGCCCCACTTACCGCGCAGCGCGTACACCGCGTACGCACCGGCGACCAGGAACCCGGTGACGATGAAGCCGGCGACGTACATGTGGACGAATTCGTGCCAGAAGAACGAGTTGGCGAATAGCGCCTTGGCCGAGTTCGACGAGACGACCCGGCCGTTCTCGAACGTGAAATGGCCGGGGTGGTTCATCCAACCGTTGACCGAGATCACCATGAACGACCCGATCACACCGGCGACCGCGATCGGCAAACCGGACAGGAAATGGGCGCGCGGCGAGAGGCGGTTCCACCCGTACACGTAAATGCCGATGAAAATGGCTTCCAGGAAGAAGGAGAAGCCTTCGATCGCGAAGCCCAGGCCGAAGACGCCGCCGAACGTCGCGGTGAAATTCGGCCAGAGCAGGCCGAGCTCGAAGCTGAGGATGGTGCCGGTCACCACGCCGGCCGCGAACAGCGCGACCAGCACTTTCGACCAGCGGCGGGCCAGCGTGCGGTAGAGCTCGTCACCGGTGCGCAGATAACGCCACTCGACGAACAGCACCAGCGCGGGGAACGCGATGCCGATGCAGACCAGCGGGATGTGCACCACGAACGAGAGTGCCTGCATCTGGCGCGCTTCGAGCAGATAATCCTGCGCCAAGATCTCGGTCATCGCCACGTCACGCTACGCGTTGGTAGCCCTGTGGCGTGGGTAAACGGCGAACACGCGCGCGAGTCGTCTCGGCGCGTAATGCGATAGTTGTTCCATGTCCCGGGTGCTGCTGATCGAAGACCATCACACCGTGCGGGAAGGTCTGCGGATCGCGCTCACGCGCCAGGGGCACTCGGTCGACGCGTTCGACAGTGGCGAGCGGGGCCTGGCCCACCTCTCGTCCGCGAGCGCCGACGTCGTCGTACTCGATCTGATGTTGCCCGGGATGGATGGTTTCGAGGTCTGCCGCCGGATCCGGGCGAGCCAGGACCTGCCCATCATCATGCTCACCGCCCGCGACGACGACATGGACGTGGTCGCCGGGCTCGAGGCGGGTGCCGACGACTACGTGGTCAAG
This sequence comes from Asanoa ferruginea, assembly GCF_003387075.1. Lineage (NCBI taxonomy): Bacteria > Bacillati > Actinomycetota > Actinomycetes > Micromonosporales > Micromonosporaceae > Asanoa > Asanoa ferruginea. Next base: position 3,568,050 of record NZ_QUMQ01000001.1, on the reverse strand, counting down.
CCGGTGCAGGCCCGGGTGCTCGAGGCCCGGATCCGCGCGGTGCTGCGGCGCAGCAGCGGTCGCGCCGCTTCGGAGCACACGGCCGAAGAGCGGCACGGCGACCTGACCATCGACCGGGCCGCGCTCGTGGTCCGGCTGTCCGGGGAGTTGGTCAGCCTGGCACCGACCGAGCTGCGGTTGCTGCTGGAGCTCTCCGCGACTCCGGGCCGGGTGCTCAGCCGCCAGCAGCTCCTCGAAGCGGTCTGGGAACAGGGCTACCTCGGCGACTCGCGGCTGGTCGACGCGTGTGTGCAGCGCCTCCGGGCAAAGATCGAAAAAGACACCACCGCGCCGGTGTACGTGCAGACGGTGCGCGGCTTCGGCTACCGCTTCGGCCCCGTGGTTCCGCGGTGACCGGTTGGGCGCTCGGGTTGCGCGGGCGGCTGCTGCTCGCGTTCGCGGTGCTCGGCCTGACCACCACCGCGCTGGTCGCCGGGGTCAGCTACTGGCAGGCCCGCACGGTGATCCTCCAGAAGGCGCAGGACGCGGCCGTGGAGTCGCTGGTCGACGAGGTCAGCCGGCTGGTCCCGGTGCGCGAACTGCCGCCCAGCCAGGCCGAGCTCGAGTCGATCGCCAACATCGTCTCGTCGGGCCCGGACCCGGCGCTGGTGCGCTACCGCGACCTGTCCGCGGGCAGCGGGCTCACGATCTCCGACATCCCGCCGAAGCTGAGCAGTGCGGTCGGCGACGGCCGGGTGGTCTGGCAACGCATCTCGGTCAACGGCATGCCGGTCCTGGCCATCGGCACCGAACTGATGGCCAACCAGCCCGGCGGCGGCACCGAGCCGACCGGGATCGAGATCTACCGCGCGCACCCGCTCGCCGAGGAACGGCACAGCATCGACCAGCTGGCCGCGCTGGCCTGGTCGACGGGCGCGGCGTCGCTGCTGCTGGCGGTGCTGCTCGCCCTGCTCGCGGCGCGCGGCGTGCTGCGGCCGGTGAGCGAGTTGGGCCGGGCCGCCCGCCGCCTCGGCGAGGGAGACCTGAAGACCCGCGCGGCTGTGCGCGGCGGCGACGAGTTGGCCGGGGTGGCACAGATCTTCAACCAGACCGCCGAACGGCTGGAGCGGCAGGTGGGCGAGCTGCGCCGGATGGAGGCCGACGCCCGGCGCTTCGTGGCCGACGTCTCGCACGAGTTGCGCACCCCGCTGGCCGCGATGACCGCGGTGACCGACCTGCTCGACGAGGAGTCGGCGAAGCTGCCCGGCGACGCGGGCAAGGCCGCGCGCCTGGTCAGCCAGGAGACGCAGAACCTGGCCCAGCTCGTCGAGGACCTGATCGAGATCAGCCGGTTCGACGCCGGCACGGCGGCGCTGTCGGTCGACGACCTCGACATGGCCGCCGCGGTGCGGGCCACCCTGCGCTCCCGCGGCTGGACCGACCAGGTGGTGGCCAACCTCCCGGACGGCGTCTCGGCCCGGCTCGACCCACGCCGGCTCGACGTCGTGGTGGCCAACATGGTCGGCAACGCACTGCGGCACGGCGCTCCCCCGGTGACCATCGACCTGCGAGCCGACCGCGGCTGGGTGGTGGTGACGGTCGCCGACGAGGGCCCCGGCCTCGCGCCGGACGTGCTCGCGCACGTCTTCGACCGGTTCTACAAGGCCGACAGCGCCCGCGCCCGCTCCGACGGCGCCGGGCTGGGGCTGGCCATCGCCCTGGAGAACGCCCGCCTGCACGGCGGCAACCTGGTGGCCGGCAACCGCGCGCCGCACGGCGCCACCTTCACCCTGCGCCTGCCCCAGGACGGTGTCCGATGAACCGGCGACCAATCGCGATGGCCGCGCTGCTCGTCACGTTCGTGCTGGCCGGTTGCGGCGTCCGGCCCAGCGAGGTGATCAGCGGCGGCCCGGCTCCAGCGAACACGATCAGCGGCGTACGCCTCTACCTCATCTCCGACGGCCAGCCCACCCTGGTCGCGCGGGCGCTCAAACCGTTGCAGCAGCCGGCCGACATCGTCGACCTGCTCGCCGCGGGCCCGACCGCGACCGAGCGCGACGCCGGTTTCACCAGCGAGGTGCCGGCCGGCATCGCACCGGCGAAGGTGTCCAACGACGGCACGACCACGTCCGTCGGGCTCTCGACCGACGTCGCCACTCTGTCGGTGCTCGCGGTCAACCAGATCGTCTGCACCGTGCAGGCCTCGGTCGCCGACGGCCCGGTGACGCTGGTCAGCGTGGCACACCGCCGGGGACCGCTGACCTGCCCGACCTACCCTTGACCGCGCCGGCGATCAGGATGTCGAGCAGTTCCGCATAGCCGATCCCGGCCCGCTCCCAGATCTGCGGATACTGCGACGCGCTCGTGAAGCCCGGGAACGTGTTGACCTCGTTGACGACTGGTTCGCCGCCGTCCGGCAAAAAGAAATCGACTCGGATCAGCCCGCGGCAGCCGAGCGCGTGGAACGCCCGGATCGCCCGGTCCTGCAACGCCTCGGTGGTGCTCGCCGGCAGGTCCGCCGGGATCTGAAAACGCGCGCCGCCGCCATACTTGGCGTCGTAGTCGAAAAACCCCGCACCAGTCACGGTGATCTCCAGCGGCGGCCCGGCCTCGACCCGCCCATCGGGGTGTTCCAACACCGCGACGTCAACCTCGCGCCCGTTCACCGCAGGCTCGATCAGCACCTTGCTGTCGAACATCCGGGCGACGGAAAGCGCCTCGGGAAGCTGCCACCACGCGTCGACGCGGGACACGCCAAGGCTCGACCCGGCCCGCGCGGGCTTGACGAACACGGGCAGCCCCAGCCGCTCCTGGTCGGCCGGCGTCGGATGCTCGCCTGTCCGTAGGGTGACCCCCGCGGCAATGCGCAGCCCATCGGCGGCGAGCAACGTCTTGGTGACCGCCTTGTCCATCCCGGCAGCGCTGGCCAACACCCCGTTGCCCACATAGGGAACGCCGATCCACTCCAGCACGGCCTGGACGGTGCCGTCCTCGCCATAGGGCCCGTGCAGGGCCGGAAAGACCACATTCTGATCGGCGAGAACATCGAGCGCGTCCGCGAACCGCACCGGAACGCCGTCGACGTGCCACTGCCCATCCCGCCCGATCAACACCTCGGTGACCCGATAGGCCGGCCCAAGGTTGGCCAGGATGCTGGCCGCCGACTTGCGGGAAACCTCATGCTCGCCGCTCCGCCCACCAAAAAGCACCGCGATCCTCACGCCGCCACCCCCTTGAAACGGCGAACCACGCGGGCGCCGATGCCGGTCAACACCTCGTTGGGATTCGTCCCGGCCCACCGGGCCCAGTCGGCGACGGTCGGCTCATCCGGCCCAGGGCCGAAGAGCGTGACCGGATCACCGAGCCGCACCGCCCGGTCCCCGACATCGACAACGCACTGATCCATCGCGATCCGCCCGACAACCGGGCAACGCGCGCCACCCACCCAGACCGAAGCCCGCCCCTCGACCGACCGGGGAAGCCCATCGGCAAACCCCACCGGCACCAGGGCAAGCGTGGTGGCCACGGCGGTAACGTGGTCGCCGCCATAGGAAACCGCGGTGCCGGCCGGCACCCGCTTGAGGTTGACCACAATGGAGCGCAACGTCATCGCCGGCCGCAGCATCGCTCCGATCGGCGTCTGGCGGCCATTGACGGTGATCCGCGTTTGCCGGGCGCCTGCCGCGATCGGCACGTGTCCAGCGCTGGCGTTGGTCGGCGTTGACCCGGCCTCGGCCGACGGCAGCGGAGCAGCCTGGTCGGGGCCGTCGAACGGGTCGACGCCGTAGAGCGCGAGGCCGATGCGGCAGATGTCGAACCGCGTCGCGGGTTGAGTGAGCGCGGCGGCGGAGTTGGCGAGGTGCAGCAACACGGGGTCGAGCCCAGCGCTGCGGGCGACCCGCACCGCGGTCCGGAACGCGGTCACCTGGCGCCGGACGAGCGCCGAGCCAGGCCGGTCGGCGTCCGCGAGATGCGACCAGATGCCGCGGACCCGCACGCTGCCGGCCGACTCGTAGGCGCGGGACAGCGCAACGAGATCGGCCCAGTCGCTGCCGCGGGCGCCGTTGCGGGACAGCCCGGTGTCGACCTTGAGCTGCACCATCGCGGGCTGGCCACGGCGGGCGGCCGCCGCGGCCACCGCACGCAGGTGCGGAATCGTGGAGACACCGACGTCGATGCCGGCGGCCAGCACCGGGCCGAAGTCTTCGTCGGGGCGGTGCAGCCAGCTCAGCACGGGCGCGGTGATGCCTGCGGCCCGCAGCGCCAGCGCCTCGGCCGACGAGGTGACGCCGAGCCAGGTCGCGCCGGCGGCGAGCGCCGCCCGGGCGACCGGCACGGCGCCGTGCCCGAAGCCGTCGGCCTTCACGACGGCCATCACGTCGGTGCCGGCGACCGCGGCGACCGTCCGGACGTTGGCGGCGATCGCGCCGAGGTCGATCTCGGCGATGGCGAGCGGTTCCGTAGCCCCGGCTTCAGCCAGCGCCGCGCGGGGCGCGGCAGTCGGATGGGTGATCACGCGGCCGACGGTGCCAGCGCGATGTCCGGGTGCCATCCCCGGAATGTCACGAACCCGTAATAGCCAGAGGTCAGGAGGTTGCCGAGCGTGTCGGCCCGGGTCCGGGTGGCTCTTTTCGGGCTACATGTTTTGGCATGTGCCTACATACCAAAACATGTACGGGCCGAAAGTCACCTGCCCGCGGACCGCGGCTCGCGCCGGACGCGTTGCGGCCTGTCCCGTCGCCGCCCGGCGGACAACGCGCCGGAGGGCACCGGCGCTGCCGCGCGGGCTGGTCGCCGCGTCGGCGAAGGCGGGTCAAGGCGGCGGGTCGCCGCGTCGGCGAAGGCGGGTCAAGGCAGCGGCTCGCCGCCACGCAGCCGGGTCAGTCGCGGTCGCCGGGGAGCCAGGCCGCCGGTCGACGCGCAGCAGGGTCAAGGCAGCGGGTCGCCGCCACGCAGCCGAGTCAAGGCGGCGGCTCGCCGCCACGTAGCCGGGTCAGTCGCGGTCGCCAGGGAACCAGGCCGCCGGTCGACGCGCAGCGGGATCAAGGCTGCGCGTCGCCGCGCAGGGGGCGGCTCGCCGCCACGCAGGCGGGTCAGTCGCGGTCGCCAGGGAACCAGGCCGCCGGTCGACGCGCAGCGGGATCAAGGCTGCGCGTCGCCGCGCAGGGGTGGGCTCGCCGCCACGCAGGCGGGTCAGTCGCGGTCGCCAGGGAACCAGGCCGCCGGTCGACGCGCAGCGGGCTCAAGGCAGCGGGTCGCCACCACGCAGCCGGATCAAGGCTGCGCGTCGCCGCGCAGGGGCGGCTCGCCGCCACGCAGGCGGGTCAGTCGCGGTCGCCGCGGAACCAGGCCGCCGGGGCCCGCGCACAGCGGGGTCAAGGCGGCGGGTCGCCGCCACGCAGGCGGGTCAGTCGCGGTCGCTGGGAACCGGGCCGGCGGTCGCGGCGCGGCGGGCTAGGCGGTCGGGTGTTGGCGGGCGGGCGAGTCGGCGGGGATCGCGCAGGCCGCGGTGCCGCCCGGGAGGCGGTGGCGGTTGCGCGCGACCCAGCGGTAGGCGGGCCAGGCGAGCGCGGTCACCGGGCGCAGGTCGAGTAGCCGGCCGGCCAGTCGCCACACCGGGCCGCTGGAGCGGAGTAGGCGGGCGATCGCCACCGGGCCGCCTGCGGGCTCGCCGTGTTCTGGCACCCACTGGACCGCCTCGATGCACTCCGCGCGGGTCAGGCCCAGGGCGTCGAGGTTGGCGAACTGCCACGGGATGACCGTCGCGGTGGTGTTGATCCGGCGCTCGATGAAACGGGCGCACATGGTGCAGAAGGCGCAGTCACCGTCGTACACGAATGTGTCGGTCATGCCTTCAACCTCCGCCTGACTCGACTGGCACCGGTTCTAGCGTATCCACGACCTGGCGGCGGGTCGCCGCGCGGCGGAGCCAGATGATCGGGCGTATGCGTTCCAGGGGCAGGAAAGAGGTGAGCGCTACCAGGTGGGGGGCGAAGGAGATGGAGATGGTCGCGAACGACAGCAGGTGGAACGAGTAGAAGAAGGCGACCGCGGCGTAGCGGTTGCGGCCTCGTAGGGCAAAGATTAGCGGGCTCAGGGCCTCGAAGGTCACCATGCCGATCTGGGCCGCGATCATCAGATAGGGGACGCTGGCGATCAGGTCGGCGAAGTCGGAGCCGCGGCGGATGAAGGCGCGGGCCAGCACCGAGCCGGTCATCCAGCCGAGGCCGCCGAACCGGATCTTCGCCCACGCCGCCAGGAAGTAGGTGGCTACCACCGCGAGCTGGATCATTCGCAGGGCCCAGCCGGCCGCCTCGCTCGGCTCGCGGTCGCCGTGCCGGGCGCGGCCCACCGTGGGCAGCACGGCCAGCGCGATGAGGAAGGCGAACCGGTCGTGGTCGACCTTGCCGTAGCTCATCGCGATGATCAGCCACTCCAGGTAGAACCCGCAGACGAGCCAGCCCAGCAACCGCGGGAAGCGGCCGGTCGCGGCCAGCGGCGCGAGCACCAGCAGGGTCCAGAAGACGACGTTGACCAGCGTGCCGTCGGGCGCCGGTAGGTGCAGCACCCGGCCGATCCACAGTGGTTGGTATAGCTCGGTCGGCACGTCGCCGCGGGTGCGCACCCAGGAGCTGTAGACCAGCAGGTCGAAGACGATGAACAGGTAGGTCAGCGTGCGCAGCGCGGCTACCCGGCCGCGCGGTGCCGCCTCGAACAGCCAGGACCTCATGCGGGCCGGTCCCAGACCGCGCGGACGTCGTCCCACCAGCGGCCGGTCGCGCTGCTGTTGTGAATCTCGTGCTCGCGCACGATCAGCGCGACCTTGACCAGTGGTGGTGCGCCGGGGTTGAGCCGCTGGTAGCTGTCGGCGATCCGGGCCAGCCGCGAGGGGTCGTCGACGTAGGCGCCTTCCTGGCCCTCGATCTCGGCGCGGCGTACGCCGGCGTTGCGCTCGGCCAGCACGATCACGCGGCCGGTGCTGTCGGTGCCCTCGACGCGGGTGTCGGGTGCCGGCTCGTTGGGGCCGTTGACGCCCGCGTACATGCTGAATGGTCCGAATGGGAACTTGTCGTCCTGTCCCCAGACGGTGCCGGCCAGCAGCAGGGCCACGCCGACGACGGCGGCGATGACCCGGGTGGCGCGAGCGGTCGTCGTCAGCTCTGCCATCAAAACCCCCGTGCTCGTGCCGGCCATGAAGATAGCCCACGTAGTTCAAAGCACGTTGCCCCTGACGTCATCACCCGGCCAGGTGACTCCACCGCCGCGCCAGGTCGTGCCACGTGCCGCTGGCCGCGACCGTGCCTTCGACGAGCACGATCACATGGTCGGCCTGGGCGAGCGCGGCCTGCTTCGAGGTCGAGCCGATCACCGTGACGCCGGTCGCCCGCAGCGCGTGCCACAGGTCGAGCTCGGTCGTCACGTCGAGCGCCGACGAGACGTCGTCGGCGATCAGCAGCTCGGTCCGTGGCGCGAGCGCGCGGGCCAGCGCGAGCCGCTGGAGCTGGCCGCCGGAGAGCCGCGTGCCCTTGTGGCCGATCAGCAGGCCGAGCCCGCCGCCGGCCGCCGCGAGGTCGTGGGAGAGCTGTGCGATGGTGACCGCCTTCTCCGCGTCGACCTGGTGGCCGAGCTGGATGTTCTCGGCGACCGTGCCGGACAGCACGCGCGGTAGCTGGCCGACGTAGCCGACCTGGTTGGGGCGCAGGAACACCTCTGGCTCGGTGACCGGCTCGCCGTTCCAGCGCAGCGCGCCGGTGTGGTGCACGATGCCGGCCATCGCCCGGAGCAGCGACGACTTGCCGGCGCCGACCGGGCCGACCACCAGCACGAGCTGGCCGCGCTCCACGGTCAGGTCGACGTCGCGAACGCCGAGCGTGCCGTCTTCGTGGATGGCGGTGAAACCGCGCAGCTCGAGCTCGCGCAACGGGGTGCGCGGCGCGGTGACCGGCGCCGGCGCGCTGCCGAGCGAGATGTCGACACCGGGCACCTCGGCCGAATAGTCGGCCCGGCCGGCCATCGCGGCCGTGCGCCGGGTCCACACCCGGGCCGAGGGGAGCTGCGAGACCAGGGCCGCGGTGGTCCAGGCGAACCAGCGGGCGGCACCCAGCGTGGCCACGGCGACCAGGGTGGCGCCGCCGGAGAGGCCGCCGAACAGGTAGAGCGCCCAGGCGCCGATCGGCAGCAGGCCACTGACCATCGACGGCGTCGACCGGGCCAGCACCTGCGTGGAGATCTCGCGCCGTTGCCGGTCGCTGCGGACCAGATCGAGACGGGCCAGATGGGCCAGCACCGGTTGGGTCGCGCCGGCCAGCTTGACCGTGCGGGCGGCTGAGAGCGAGGAGACCAACCCGGTGGCGAAGGCGGCCCGGGCGGCGACGGTGCTGCGGGCCAGTTTCTCCAGCCGGCCGCCGAACGCCGTCGCCACGACTCCCGAGACCAGCACGGTGGCGAGGAAGAAGCCGGCCGGGACCAGCGACCCGGAGACGAGGGTCATCGAGACCAGCAGGAAGACGCAGAGGGTCTGGTCGACGAGGTGGTCGGCCATCAACACGACGCGTTCGGTGTCGCCGGCCTGCGCGACGACCTCGGCCGGGGTGTATTTGCTGACCCGGCGGGCACCTGTCTGGCCGTGCAGCAGGCGCAGGCTGATCCGCAGCATCTGGCGGACCCACCACTCCGGGTACCAGACGGAGCTGACATAAGGCATCGGGAGGTAGATCAGCAGGCCGGCGATGATGCCGATCGACGGCCAGAGCAGGCTGCCGGTGCCGTCGACCAGGTTGGCGAACAGGTAGGGCAGCACCGAGCCGTCGAGGCCCAGCAGCGTCATGCCGCAGAAGACGACCAGGCCGGCGAGGCCGAAGCGCGGGTCGTTGGTCATCAGCCGCAGGATCTCGCGGAGCGTGCCGGGTCGGGCCGGCTCGGTCAGCGGCGGTGGGTCGGCCTTCGGCGGCACCACCATGGCGGCGGCCGGTTGGGGCGGCTGCGGAGCTTCGTCGCCGACCACCCAGTCGTCGTCTTCGGGGCGGTCGGCGAGGGCGACGCCGCCGGCGCTGGCGGGCGCGGCCGTGGTGGTGGCGGCCCGGCTGCGCGCCATCAGAGCGGCGAACCGCTCGGACTCGTGCAGCGGACCGGCTTCGAGCAACTCGCCGTCGGCGAGCACGACCACTTCGTCGCAGCGGCGCACCGAGGAGAGCCGGTGGGCGATCACGATGCCGATGCGGTCGCGGAGCAGCCGCTGGGTGGCCTGCTGCACCCGGCCCTCGGTCACCGGGTCGAGCCGCGCGGTCGCCTCGTCGAGGATCACCACGTGTGGGTCGCGGACCAGGATCCGGGCGAACGCGACAAGCTGCTCCTGCCCCGCGGACAGCACGTTGCCGCCCTCGCCGAGCCGGGTCTCCAGCCCGTTGGGCAGCTCGGCGACCCACGACGTCAGGCCGAGCTGGTCGAGGGCCGCGCCGGCCCCGTCGATCAGGTCGGGGTCGAAGAGCGCCACGTTTTCCGCGAGCGTGCCGGCCAGGATCTCGGTGCGCTGCGGCACGATGGCCACCCAGCGCCGCAGCCCATCGAGGTCGATGTCGACCAGGTCGGTGTCGCCGAGGAAGACGGTGCCGCGGGGCACGTCGACCGAGCGGGTGAGCACCTTGGCCAGGGTGGACTTGCCCGACCCGGTGCGGCCGACCACCGCGTAGGACCGGCCGCGGACGAACGAGAGCGTGACGTCGCGCAGCGCGGCGGGCCGCCCGGTGGCCTCGGCCGCCGGGTATCGGAAGGTCAGCCCGCGCACGGCGATGTCGGCGTCGGGTGGCTCGCTGCCACCGACCGGCTCCTGCTGGGAGGCCTTGAGCAGCAGCACCCGGCCCCAGGCACCGAGCGCGTTCTGCAGCTCGGGGACCATCCGGCTCATGTGCTCGACGATCGCGGCGAACCCGATGACCAGCAGCCAGATCGCGGTGAGCCGGGCGCCGTCGATGCGGCCGGTGGTCAGCGCCCAGACCCCGCCGAGCACGGCGACACCGACACCGACCCGCATCACGGCGACGGCCCAGGTGGTGACCTTGGCCGAGAGCCTCCAGACGATGCGGGCCAGGCGCAGCACCTCGCGCGAGCGGTTGGCGAACAGCCGCAGCACGTAGGGGCGGGCCAGCGAGGTGCGTACGTCGTCTTGACCGTGGATGGACTCTTCCATCACGGCGGCCAGGTCGGACCAGGCCTCTTCCTCGGCCATCCGGGCCGGCGCGATCCGCCCGGTCGGCTTGGCCAGCCACAGCACCAGGATCGTGGCGAGCACGAGCATGCCGAGGCCGGCCGGCCACCACACCACCAGCGCGGTGATCACGGAGACCAGCCCGCTCACCACGGACTGCACCACCCGGATGCCACTGCCCCGCAGGTCGCTGCCGATCTGGTAGACATCGCCATCGATCCGGTCGAGCAGCTCGCCGACCGGCGTCGACTCGAGCCGCGGCAACTCCTGCCCGAGCGCGACCCGGCACAGCCGCCGCCGCACGTCGGCCGTCCAGTCGGCACTGAGCCGGGCCATCAACAGCCCGGTGGCGGTGTCGCTGAGCACGGCGGCGACCAACGCGGCGGCGAGCGCGACGAAGGCCGGCATCGAGTGGTTGACGAGCACCGGCCCGGACAGCGCCGCGGCCAGCGCGAGGCCGACGGCGTTGACCAACACGAGCACGGCCACGACGGTGGTCCGGATCGGTGAGGTCGACCAGAGGTCGCGGAACAGAGGCATCGGCGCGCATCCCCGGGTAGGCGAACCTCCAGCCTGCGATGGATCCGCCGCAGGCTCAACGCATTTAGCGCGGCGACCCGCACTCGATCATGGTGATGCGCGTCGCACCCGATCCGGTCAGGTCAGGTCACGGTGAGCACGACGGCGACGAGGGTCAATGACAGAGCCGACACCAGAAACAACCGTTGGGTACGCATGAGCCGGTCCGTAATCTCGTCGAGCCTCGCCCGCGCGGTGCCGTCCGCCCAGTGGACGTGGCCGAGCCGCCGCCCGCCGGGTGCGGGGGCGGCGATCTCGACGACGCCGGCTACGACGACCGCCGTGTCGGCGTCGACGACGTATTCGGTCCGGCCACCGCCGGCTGAGTAATCGCGAGAGAACGCCTGTCGCATCATCCGCTCGTGCCCGCCGAGCAGCCAGCGGCGGCCGAGGGCCGGAGCGATCTCCACCCGGGCGCCGGCGTCGTGGAGGTTCGCATCGCCCGACTGCTCGCTCGTCGTGAGGTATTCGAACCGTTCGGAGCTGTGGTGGACCATCGTGGTGACCTCGTCTTCCCACCAGACGCAGCGGACACCAGACCACGGGCCTGTGAGCAGGGGCGGCCCGCCGGCGGTGCGGCCGGCAACCACCACGGCCGTGCCGGGTTCGGCGTCGGCGACCTCCGCGATGGACAGCACCGGTCGACCCGCGATCCGCAGCCGGCGTAGCCAGGCCCGCCAGGTGAGGCCGGTGAACAGCACCGCGAACCCGTAGGCGAAGACGACGAGCACTGTCACTGTCTCAGGGTCGCCGTCCCGCGCAAGCCGCGCCACCGGGATGGCGGCGCGGCTTGCGGCGGTGCTTCACGTGCCGGGCACCGGGAACGCGACCGGGCTGCGGTTGCCGTCGCGGTCGTAGGCGCGGACGCCGAAGAAGACGCTGTCCTTGGACAGGTTGACGGTCGCCTCGGTGACGTCGCCGACGTCGATGACCGTGGTCCAGTTGTCTTCGCGCGTCTCGCGCCAGACGATCTCGTAGCCGGCCAGGTCGGGCTCGGTGCCGCGGGGCCAGCGCAGTTGGGTGTCGTTGGTCAGGTTGGTCGTCACGATGATGACGCCCTTGGGGGTGCCCGGAGCCTGGGCCAGCGACCAGACCGTGGCCAGGTTGACCCGGGCGACCCGCGCGATGAAGGCGAAGTCGCAGAACTCGGGCAGGTCGCCGAACTGGACACCGTTTTCGACGCGGACGTCCTGGTGCTGGTGCGCGTAATCCTCGTTGGGCTCGGTGAAGCGGCCCGCCGGGTAGCCGCGCTCCAGGAACGAGATCTGGTCGCTGCCCCGCAGGTAGCGGTCGCGGCGCCAGACGACGCGCACGTGCATGCCGGTCTCGTCGTTGTCGGCCACGGAGTCGACGAAGCGGGCCAACTGCCGGGTCGCCGAGTCGTTCTCGCCGCCGACCGCGCGCCGGGTGTTGCCCTGCGCCGCCGTCTCCGAGGTGGGCACGCCCTCGGCGAACAGGCGGATCACGCGCGGCTCGCGGGTGCCGTCGTCGGCCCGGCTCGCGCCGACGATGTCGTTGCTGAACATGCCCTGGACGTCGGTGCCGGCGTCTTTCATCGTCTGGGCCATGAAGATCGAGCCGTAGAGCCCCTGCTCCTCGCCCGCGACCGCGCCCAGCACCACCGTCGACTCGAGCGGCCGGCCGGCCAGGACGCGAGCCAGCTCCAGCAGGACCGCGACGCCGGACGCGTCGTCGTCGGCACCCGGTGAGTCGTCGGTGAAGTTCATGACGTCGGTGATCCGCGAGTCGTAGTGCCCGGTCAGCACGTAGACCCGCTCGGGCGTGACGGTGCCGCGCAGCGTGGCGATCACGTTGGTGATCACCGTCGGGGTCGGCACCCGGGGCGAGACCGGCTGGGTGAACGACTGCTTCTCGACCGTCATCCGGCCGCCGGACCTGGCGGCGATGCGGCTGAACTGGTCGAACAGCCAGTCGCGGGCCGCGCCGATGCCGCGCACCGGGTCGGTCTGGGTGGAGAGCGTGTGGCGGGTGCCGAACGCGGCCAACCGGCGCACGTCGGCCTCGATGCGGTCGGCGTCGACCTCACCGAGCGCCCGGCGCAGCGCCGAACTCGGACGTTGTGCACCCAGTCGCCGACCCGGACCGACAACCGGCGGGTCGCTCCACCGGCCGTCGGCCTGCGCGGGTTGCGCGCCCACCAGCGGAACGGCAGCGGCGGCGGTAACAGCGGATGCGGACAGGAACGCCCGGCGGGTGGCCGTGGGTCGTTCCTGGCTTTCCCGGTTTTCTCCCATTCCAGGAATCATCGTCTTCGATCAATGCCGTGTAAACCGGCAGACATAGATCACCTCAATAACGCTCCACCAGGTGTGCGCGGCCCGCAGGCGGCTCATAGGCCTCCGGCCAGAAATCGGTGATCGAGCTGATGAGGCCGGCGTCGTCGAGCTCGAAGAAGGTGAGCGCCTCAGCCGGGTCGCCGTCGGCGGTGAAGTGGCACCAGGTCGCGGCGTGCCGCAGCTCGCCGACGACCCGGTGCACGGTCAGCTGCCAGTCACCCGGATATTCCACATTGAACTGAAGGTAGGTCGCCTTGCCCCGGATGCGCTCCCGGGTCTGCGGCAGCTCATAGACGACGTCGTCGGCGAGCAGCGCACCGAAGGCGGACCACTCGCGGGCCTCGGCGGCGGCCCAATAGGCGAGCGCGGTCGCCGTGGGGTTCGTCATGCCCCGAAGTCTCCCAGCGGGGTATGACAATCAGCCCGTGCGCGTGAAGTCGGCCGTCCAGTTGGTCTCCCACGTCTCACCCTTGTCGACCGAGAACGCCTGCTCCCAGCGCAACGTGTTGGCGGTGATGTCGGACCACTTGAAGCGCACGGTGATCGGCCGGCCTTCGTAGTCTTCCTCGGCGGTGAACACGCCGACCCCGGAGTCGTCGAACCGGCCGACCACCGGCGGCAGCGAGATCCCGGTGCGGCTGCTCGTCCAGTAGAGCGACCATTCGTCGGTCGCCGCGTCATACAGCCGCAAGGTGACGCCGGCGAAACCCTGCGAGGGAAAGGTCACCTCGTCGATGTTGCCGGCGCCGTCGAAGACGCTCCAGCAGCGGGTGATCCCCTCGAACTCATACCAGTCGGTGCTGCCGACCAGAATCCCGCGCAGCCGGCGCTGCACCGAGGTCCACGTACCCACGAAGAAGTTGAAGTCATTGCTCATGCGCGAAAGTTAATGGCACTCCCCTGACAACCCATGTCAGCGAAGTCAGAGCTAGCCTCATGAGTCATGAGCGTCCTGCGGATCCGCGGCCGGGCCCTGCCCACCGGTGACGATGTCGACCTCTACGCCGACGGCGATCGGTGGACCACCGACCCGGTGCCGGGCGCCGAACTCGTGGCCGAAGGCTGGCTGCTGCCCGGCCTGGTCGACGCACACACCCATCCCGGCACGGAGGAGATGGACCAGCCGCTCGATGACGAGGTGCTCCGCGCCGACCTGCGCCGCCATGTGGAGAGCGGGGTGACGCTGATCCGGTCACCGGGCCTGGCCGGGAACCCGCCGGACTGGTTCGGTGTGGACCCCGACCTGCCCCGCGCGGTGCACGCCGGCCCCTGGTTCGCGCAGCAAGGCCAGTTCTTCGACGGTTGGGGACGCCGCCCCGCCCACGCCGACCTGCCCGCACTCGCGGCCGAACAGGCGGCGGCCACCGGATGGGTCAAGCTGATCGGCGACTGGCGCCCAGACGACGAACCGTTCCCGGAGCCGGTTGTGCGCGCGGTGGTCGAGCGTGTCCACGCCGCCGGCGGACGGGTCGCCGTGCACGCCCAGACCGCGCCCGGCGGTGCGATCGCCGTCGCCGCCGGCGTCGACTCGCTCGAACACGGCATGTGCCTCGATCCGGCGCTGCTCGACCGGATGGCACAGCAGGGCACCGCGCTGACCCCGACGCTCTCGGGCATCACCGGATCGCTCGCGCGCCGCAGGGAACAGGCGAGCCGCTGGTATGTCGACGGCGCCACCGCCCACCCGGCACTGACCGCAGCGGCCGTCGAGGCGGGCGTCGTGGTGCTGGCCGGCACCGACTCGCCGCAAAAGCACGGCCGGGTCGCCGAGGAGATCCGGGCGCTGGCCGCGGCCGGCGTGCCGGCACACGACGCGCTCGCCGCTGGATCCTGGGCGGCCCGCGGCTATCTGGGCCTACCCGGCCTGCAACCCGGCGCCCCCGCCGACGCCGTGGTCTACGCCGACGACCCGCGCATCGACCTAACCCAACTCGACGCACCGCGAGCGGTGATCCTGCGCGGCAGGCGGGTCCGCTAGTCGTCGATCGCCGCGTAGGCGAGAGCCCAGAAGTCACGCAGGATCGGCGGTGGCTCGGGCGAGAGCCAGCCCCGCTGGGTCATCAGGATGGTGATCATCTCTTCGGCCGGGTCGACCCGCCACGAGGTGCCAAGGCCGCCGTCCCAGCCAAATTTGCCGGGTGTGTCGGCGAGGCCGAGCCGGCGGGTGGTCACCTTGCCGCCGAAGCCCCAGCCGGAACCCTCGAACTCGTTGACCACCCAATGCGGCAACACTTTCTGCGCCGGCGTCAGGTGATCTTCGAACATGGTCGCCAGGGTCGGCCGGGACAGCAGCCGCTCGTCGCCGGCGCGCAGCATCATCCGGCCGAACGCGAAGAAGTCTTCCACAGTGGACACGAGCCCACCCGCGCCGGAGAAGAACGGCGGCACGGTGGTCCACTCCTCCTGCGTGTCCAGCGGCACCGGTGGCTCGCCCCAGTAGCCCGCCGCCAGCCGGTGCGACGACGAAGGCGGCACGGCGAACCCGGTGTCGGCCATCCCCAGCGGCGCGAACACCCGCTCCCGCAGGAACTCGTCGAAGGACCGCCCGCTCGCCCGGGCCACCAGCACACCGAGCACATCGGACCCCGTGTTATAGAACCAGCGTTCCCCCGGCTGCGCCATCAGCGGCAGCGAACCGAGCCGCTTGAGCCACTCGTCAGGATCCGGCATTTCCCGCGGCCGTGGCTCCTGCATGCCGATGCCCAGGTCCCAGGCCGCTTTCAGCACGGGGTAGGTGGCCGGCGGCGCGTACACCTGACCAAAGCCCCACGTAAACGTAAGCAGATCGCGCACGGTGATCGGACGGAAGGCGGGCACCGTGTCGTGCAGCGCCGCGCCCATGCTGCGCAACACCTGCCGGTCGGCGAGTTCGGGCAGCAGGGCGTCGACCGGATCGTCGAGCCGCAACCGGCATTCCTCGACCAGCAGCATCGTCGCGGCCGCGGTGACCGGTTTGGTCATCGAGCTGACCCGGAAGATGGTGTCGGCCGCCATGGGGCGCCCACCGGCGTACGCCGTCGATCCGAGGGTCTCGATATGGCTCTGCCCGCGCCGGCTCACCAGTGCCACCACGCCCGGCACATCGCCCCGATCGACATAGCCGGTGAGCACGTCGCGCAGCCGTCGCAACCGCATCGTCGACAACATGCGCTCGACGTTAGCGTGCCTATGGTGGGTCGAGGGGGATCCACCATGCCGAAGACCTGGCTCGTCACCGGAAGCTCGCGCGGCATCGGAAACGCGATCTGCCGCGCCGCGCTCGACAACGGCGACAACGTGGTGGCCACCGCTCGCCGGCCGGCCGCGTTGCACGATCTGGAAGAGATCTACGGCGATCGGGTACGCGCCATCGCGCTCGACGTCAGCGACCCGGCGGCGGCCGAGGCGGCGGTCCGTGCGGGCGTCGACGCGTTCGGCCGGATCGACGTGGTCGTCAACAACGCCGGCAACGCCAACAGCGCGCCGATCGAACACACCTCGCTCGACGAGTTCCGCGCCGTGCTGGAGACCAACCTGCTCGGCGTCATCCACGTCTCCAAGGCCGCCCTGCCCTACTTCCGGGCCCAGCGCTCGGGCCACTACCTCAACTTCTCGTCGATCGGCGGCCGGGTCGGCGGCACCCCCGGCATCGCGCCCTACCAGGCGGCGAAGTTCGGCGTCGAAGGCTTCTCGCTGGTGCTGGCCGCGGAGCTCAAGCCGTTCGGGGTGAAGGTGACGATCGTCGAGCCGGGCAGTTCCGCACCGACTGGGCGGGCTCCTCGATGCGGATCGACGACGGCGGCCCCGACTACGCCGAGTCGGTCGGCGTCATGTCGCGCTACCGGCGGGACAGCGAGGGTAAGGCGCCTGGCGATCCCGCGAAGGCGGGCCGGGTGCTGGTCGACGTCGTCGGCCTCGACGACCCGCCGCAGCGCCTGTTGCTCGGCTCCGACGCGCTCGGGATCGCCGAGAAACACAACCGCGAGTTGGCCGAGGAGACCGCGACCTGGGCCGAGGTGTCCCGCTCGACCGACTACTAGAGTTCCGCAAGAGCTGTTGCGCAATATCTCTTGCCATGCGACGGTGTACGCATGCCAGAACGTCACGTCCGCCAGGTCACCGACTCCCGCGTGCTCGCCGCGATGTCCCACCCGCTGCGGCGCCGCCTGCTCGATGTGCTCGCCGTCTACGGGCCGCAGCCGGTCGGCACTCTCGCCGAGCGCACCGGCCAGGCGCCGGCCAACATCAGCCACCACATGAAGGTGCTGCGCGAGTCGGGCCTGGTCGAGGAGGCGCCCGAGTTGGCCCGCGACCGGCGCGAGCGGTGGTGGCGGCCCGTCTCGGCCGGGCTGCGCTGGTCGGGGCGCGACTTCGACGACGACCCGGGCGAGGCCGCCGTCCTGCGCGCCGCCGAGTCGCTCAACCTCGACCGCCAGGTGGCGCTGGTCCGCGACTGGTACGCCGCCGGCGACGACGAGCAGGCCGTCTGGGGTGAGAGCGCGTTCTCCGCCGACCGCTGGCTGCACCTCACGCCGGAAGAGCTGGCCGAGCTCAGCCGCGACGTCGTCGCTCTGCTCGACCGCTGGTCCGCCCGCGCGACGAGCCCGGGCGACGACCGCCGGCCGGTCTTCGTGTTCGCGCACGGCGTGCCGGCGACGCCATGACGCCCAGTCGCGACTTCCGCCTGTTCTGGTTCGGCCAGACCACCTCGAAACTGGGCAGCAGCGTCAGCTCGGTGGCCCTGCCGCTGGTCGCGGTGACCACCGTGGACGCCAGCACGTTCCAGGTCGCCCTGCTGGCCGCGTTCTCCTGGCTGCCCTGGCTGCTGATCGGCCTGCCGGCCGGCGCCTGGGTCGACCGGCTCCCCCGCCGCCCACTGATGATCATCTGCGATCTGGTCAGCCTGGTGGTCTTCGTCAGCATCCCGGTGGCCTGGTGGCTGGGCGCGCTGACCCTCGGGCACCTGTTCGTCGCCGCCCTGCTCACCGGCACCGCCGCCGTCTTCTTCGAGACCGCCTACCAGGTCTTCGTGGCCACCCTGCTGGCACCGCGCGACCTGCCCGCCGGCAACGCCCGGCTGCAGAGCACCGAAGCGGCCGCCCAGGTCGCCGGGCCGGGCGTGGCCGGCGTGGTCACCCAACTCGCCGGCGCGGTCCTCGGGCTGCTCGTCGACGCGGTCACCTTCCTCGTCTCGGCGCTGTGCCTGGCCCGGATCCGCACACCGGAGCCGCGCCGGCGCGAAGAGCGCGGCTCGCTGTCCGCCGAGGTGGCCGAAGGATTACGGTTCGTCGCGCGCGACCCCTACCTGCGCGTGCTGACCGGGTGGGGCGCGGTGAGCAACCTGACGCTGATCGGCTACCAGTCGGTGCTGGTGGTCTTCCTGGTCCGCGAGATCGGCATCACGCCCGGCGTGCTGGGCGGGCTGCTGACCGTCACCAGCCTCGGCGGCGTGCTCGGTGCGGCCGTCGGAAGCGGCCTGGCCCGTCGCTTCGGCAGCGCCCGGGTGCTGCTCGCCTCCGCGATCCTGACGCCGCCGTGCGGGCTGTTGCTGCCGTTCGCCGAGCGCGGGCCGCGGCTCGCACTCGCGGTCGCCGGGCTGACCGTGCTGGCCGCGGGGGTGGCCGCCGGCAACGTGGTCAAGGGCAGCTTCCGCCAGGCGTACGTGCCGCGCGCCCTGCTCGGCCGGGTGACCGTGAGCATGCAACTGCTCAACTACGGCACCATCCCCCTGGGCGCGCTGATCGGCGGCGCGCTCGGTGCCACGCTCGGTCCGCGCCCGGCCATCGCCCTGACCATGTGCGGTGCCGCGATCGCCGGCCTGATCCTCCTGATCGGACCGATCCGCAAGAGCAGGAATCTGCCGGCCGCGCCGGCTGCCGGCCCGGCGTTGGTGCCTATGCAGGATAGGCGTGTGTCTCAGCGGCTTTGAGCGATGCCCAGACCTGCTGCCCCGGCACCAGGCCGAGTTCGGCCGCCGCGGCCGGCGTCACGTCGGCCGCGGCCTCGATCGGGCCGCTCAGCAACACCCGGAGGTTGTCGCCGTGACTCTGGATGCCACCGACGGTCGCCGCCCACACGTTGCGCGGGCTGCCTTCCGGGCGCTGGTTGTGCACCGCGACGGCCGACGGCCGGAACGCGACGAACGCGTCGCCGGCCACCCGGTCGGTGACGACCAGGGTGAGCCCGTCCCCCACCTCGACGCCACCCTCGGACGCGTGCCCGCGGTAGAGGTTGAGCCCGACCAGGCGGGCGACGTAGTCGGTGCGCGGCCGGGCGGTCACCGCCGCCGCGTCGCCCTCCTGCACCACCGCGCCGTGCTCGATCACCACCAGCCGGTCGGCGAGCACCAGCGCGTCGAGCGGGTCGTGGGTGACCAGCAGCGTGGCGCCCGGGTGCTCGGCCAGGTGGCGCTGCAACTCGACCCGGGTATCCAGCCGGGTACGCGCGTCCAGCGCGGCGAGCGGCTCGTCGAGCAGCAGCAACTCCGGGTGGTTGACCAGCGCGCGAGCCAGCGCCACCCGTTGCGCCTGGCCGCCGGAGAGCTGGCGCGGCTTGCGCTTGCCGAGGTCGGCCAGGCCCACCCGGGCGAGCCATTGCGCCGCCTGGGCGCGGGCGGCGCGCTTGTCGACGCCGTGCCGGCGCGGGCCGAAGGCGACGTTGTCGAGTGCCGAGAGGTGCGGGAAGAGCAGGTAGTCCTGGAACACCACGCCGATCGGGCGGCGCTCCGGCGGTGTCCACACCCGACGCCCGGGCCGTTCGAGTTCCCGCTCGCCGAGCATGACGTGCCCGTCGGTCAGCGGCTCGAGGCCGGCCAGCGCCCGCAGCGCCGTGGTCTTGCCGGCGCCGTTGGGGCCGAGCAGGGCGAGCACCTCGCCGGCCGCGATCCGCAGGTGCACGTCGAGGCGGAAGGTGCCGCGGTCGACGACCAGGTGGGCATCGAGGCCGGTCATGGGCTCGCGATCCACTTGTCGCGCAGGCTGGCCAGCACGACCACCGAGACGAAGAGCAGGAGCAGGCTGAGCACGATCGCCGCTTGCAGGTCGGTCTCCAACGCCAGGTAGACCGCGAGCGGCATGGTCTGCGTCTTGCCCGGGAAGTTTCCGGCGAACGTGATGGTCGCCCCGAACTCGCCCAGTGCCCGGGCCCAGCAGAGCACCGCGCCGGCCGCCACACCCGGTGCCACCAGCGGCAGCGTGACGTGGGTGAACGTGGTCCACCGCCCGGCGCCCAGGGTGGCGGCGGCCTCCTCGTAGCGGGCGTCAGCGCCGCGCAGCGCGCCCTCCACCGCGATGATCAGGAACGGCATCGCGACGAACGCCTCGGCGAGCACGACGCCGGCCGTGGTGAACGGCAGCGTGATGCCGAAGGCGCTGTCGAGCCACTCGCCGATCAGCCCGCGCCGGCCGAAGACCAGCAGCAGGGCCACGCCGCCGACCACCGGTGGCAGCACCAACGGCACCGTCACCAGCGCCCGCACCACCCGCCGGCCCGGGAACTTCACCCGGGCCAGCAGCCACGCCAGCGGCACGCCGAGGACCAGGCAGCCGGCCGTGGCGAGGGTGGCGGTCAGCAGCGACAGCTTCAGCGCGTTGAGGATGCCTGGCTCGGTGAGCCGCTCGGGCAACGTCGTCCACGGCGCGCGGTAGAGGAGCCCGACCAGCGGAAGAACCAGGAACAGCAGCCCGAGCAGCGCTGGCACGAGCAGAACCAGCGGTGCCCGGCGTGATCTCACGGCGTCTGGAAGCCCGCGTCGGTGAGCACCTTCTGCGCCGGCGCCGACAGCACGTAGGTGACGAACGCCTGGCCGCCGGCCTTGTTGGGGCCGTTCTTCAGCACCACGATCGGATATTCGTTGATGGCGTTGGCCGACTCGGGGAACTCGATCCCCTCGACGTCACTGGCCGCGGCCTTGGCATCGGTGCGGTAGACCAGCGCGGCGTCGACCTCGCCCAGCGTCACCTTCGACAGCGCGGCCTTGACGTCTTGCTCCTGGGTGACCGGGGTGACCGTCACGTTGGCCGACTGGAGCGCCTTCTGCGCGGCGGCGCCGCACGGCACCTGCGGTGCGCAGAGCGCGACCTTCACGCCGGGCTTGGCGAGGTCGGCGAGCGTGGCGATGTTTTTCGGGTTGCCCTTCGGCACGGCGATGACGAGTTGGTTCTTCACGAAGTTTTGCGGCGTGCCGTCGGCGTTGCCGGCGTCGGTGACGGTCTTCATGTTTGCCGGGGCGGCCGAGGCGAACACGTCGGCCGGCGCGCCCTGGTTGATCTGGGTGGCCAGCGCCGAACTGCCGGCGAAGCTGAACGTCACCGTGGTGCCCGGGTTGGCCGCCTCGAAGTCCTTGCCGATCTGGGTGAACGCCCCGGTGAGCGAGGCCGCGGCGAAGACCGTGATCGGGCCGCTCGCGCCGGCCGCGCTGCTGCTGCCGCCGGTTGGTGCGGTCGTCGCGGTGTCAGCGGTGTCGCTGCCACACGCGGTGAGGGCGACGGCGGTGACGGCGGCCAGGGCGACACTTATCCAACGTGCTCTCACCGGCATAACCCCTTATCTCAAGCATCGCAAGTGCGATGTAAATCTAGGCAGCAGGATGGCATTCTCCCCAGGTACTGGCCAGAATAGGCTAGCAATTGCAGGATAGAGAAATGACCCGGTGGGACGAGATGGTCGGCAACCTGGTCGATCTGCTCCCCGCGCCGCCGGCCACTGTGGTCGTCGATGGCGCGGGCGCGCACAACGCCGTGTTGACCGACCGGCTGGCCGCCGCCCTCGACCCGCGGGTCACGGTGACCGCCGGGCCGTGCTGGCGTGAATCCCGGCCCGACGTGCTCGTCTGGCTGCGCGCCGACGGGCGCGACAATCCTGAGCAGGCCGACGTCGTGATCGATCTGCACAACCCCGAGTGGCCGGTGATCCGCCACGTCGACGACCGGTTGGCCGACCGGGTCCGGTGGTACCTGCCGGAGAGCCGGGCCTTCTTCGCCGTCCGGGCAGCGACCTGGGACATCAAATTCGGCGACGACCTCCCGGCGTACGCGGCCGCGGTCGCCGAGGCCGCCCTGCCGGCTGGCGGGGTCGCCGTCGACGTCGGCTGCGGCACCGGCCGGGCACTGCCCGCGCTGCGCGCCGCGGTCGGCCCGACCGGCCGGGTGCTGGGTGTCGACATCACACCCGAGATGCTCGCCGTCGCGGCCGGGCGGGCCGCACCCCTGGGTGCTGGCCTACTCCTCGCCGACGCCCGCCGGCTGCCGCTCCCCGACGCTTCCGCTGACGCGCTCTTCGCGGCCGGGCTGATCGCCCATCTCCCCGACCCGCTGGCCGGCCTGCGCGAGTTGGCGCGGGTCACCCGCACCGGCGGGCGCCTGGTGATCTTCCACCCGTCTGGCCGGGCCGCGCTGGCTGCCCGGCACGGTCGCCCGGTGCGTGCCGACGAGCCGCTCTCGCCGGGCCCGCTGGCCGCCTCGACCAGCGCCAGCGGTTGGCGGCTGGACCGCTATGACGACCCGCCCGACCGCTTCCTCGCCCTGGCCACCCGCGTGGACGTTTGAACCCTTCGTCGCGGCCGCGACGGGCCCCGCCGCCTTGCGCGCCCAGGGATGACCGGCACTACGCCTAGCGCAGCCAGTGCCGCAGTTTGCGGCGGCGGGCGCGGGTCTGTGCGGCCGGCAGCTTGCGCACCAGCGCGCGACCGTGCCCGACCTGCTCGCCGTAGAGCAGGCCGTAGGTGAACGTGTTGGGCTTGGTCCGCACCGCCAGGTCGCGCAGCACCTGCCGGGTGACGACCGAGTCCTGGTGGTCGCCGAGCAGGTCCTGGAGGCCCTTGAGCCCGTGGACCAGCCGCTTGGCCTTCTTGGCACCGTCGAGCTTGCGCACCTCGACCGCGTAACGCGCCCGCTTGTAGGCCTTGCGCGCCTCGTGCAGGGCCGGGTCGTCGTCGCTGGCGCCGGCCTCGGCCTGCCGTTCGAGCGCGGTGTCGAGCAGACCGTCGGCACGCCGCACCGCCTTGTGGATCCGGCGGTTGACCCAGCGCGGCGTCGCCTCGATCGCCGGTGCCGCCTCGACCAGATCGTCCAGTGTGGACAGGAGCTGGACGTAGCGGCCGGAGCCCAATGCCCGCCGCAACCGGGCGAGCGCGGCCGCCTCGGCCGCGGCGAAATGACCACGGAGGTCGGCCGCCACTGGCCCCAGCACCAGTTCGTCGGGTTGCCGGCCGACCGCCTTCGCCAGCCGCGGACCCATCACCTGCGCGTCGCGGACCCCGCCGAGCTGCTCGCCGAGCCATTTGAGCTCGGCCCGCACGGCGTCGACGCGGTCGGGCTCCCAGAGCCCGCGGAAAGTGCGGAACGTGCCGCGCAGCCGCCGGACGGCAACCCGCATGTCGTGCACGCCGTCGACGTCGCCGTCGCGCGCCGCCGGGTCGTGCGCCACCAGGTCGTCACGGGTGGCGGCGGCGTAGGCGAACACCGGCGTCGCCGGGCCGGCGTCGATCGCGGTGACCGATCGCAACCGCTCGCCGAGCACCCGATGGATCTTCGCCGGCGAGCCGGTGCGGGCGCCGGCCGCGCGCAGCCGCCGCTCGACGCTGTCGAGCAGGTCGTCGTCGCCGTCGACCAACTCGACCTCGATCTCGTGCCACGCGATCCGGCGACCGTCGACCAGGTCGTGCCCGACCACCGCGTCGTCGGCGAGGGTGGCCAGCACCGTGCCGTCGGAGCCGTGCAGCCGCCACTCCCGGCGGCGGGTCTCGATCCGGGCGACCGGCTCGACCGGCCCGCCGCGTGCCGCCGCCCGGACCAGCCGCATCAGGTCGCGCGGCGGGGTGGTGCCGGCGGTGAGGGCGCGCTGGTGCTCGGTGCGGGCGCCGCCGGCGGCGCCGACCTTGAGGTGCCAGCCGGCATCGGTGCCACCGGTGCGGCGGCGCAGCGCGAGGGCGCCCCGGGTCAGCCGCAGCTCGGGCGTGTCGTAGTAGGTGGCGTCGAGGGTGAGCAGCGCCGGCTCGTCGATCGCGGCGATGCCGTCGCCGACCAGATCGGGCACCCGGAAACCGTCGGGGCTCTCGAACTTGCGCTCGCGCTCCACCACCGTCCGCATACCCACAGTCCTACCCCACAGCGCGGGCGCTATGCGGATCAGACCCGGGCGCTGGGGGTGACGCAGCCGCGCGGGAGGCCGGCGACGAGCAGCTCTTCGGCCACTTCGGGCGCGGCCGAGCGAACGGTCATCGATATGCCGTTGTCGGTGGCGACATCGACGCTGGCGACCACGGCGCCGATGCCCTCGGGAACGATGTTGCCCGCGGCCCGCAGGTCGATGACGACCCTGGTCGGGCCGGTGGGGCGGAGGGTGCGCACCAGCGCCGACCGCAGCTCCGCTGCGGCGGCAGGATCGACGTCGCCGGTCACTTCGATGACGACGACGCCTAAGTTGTCGCGCTCCGTGACGAGCACCGTACCCACGGGGATACCTCCGGGTCGGCCGCTGTTTCGGCGCCTTCACGGTATCGGGACACGGCCCACGGCACCACCCACCGGTTCGCCACCGTTGCACCGGATTCCGTGTGGCGTTCACCTCTCGGCCGTTACCTGGACGTGCCCTAAAGGAGGGTGAAGATACCGTAAGCGACCGCGGCGGCACAGACCGCGAAACAGAGGATCGTGGCGGCCAACCGCAGCGGCGTGGGCCGCACGTGCGACTCGGTCTCGTGCGGGTCACCACCCAGCGCCGGGTCCGGCGCCGGGGTGAGCACCCGGATCCCGATCGCATAGAGCACGGTCACGCCCGCGCCCAGGACCAGCCCGACCGCGGTCACCAGGCCCAGGTCGCCCCAGGCGATGTCGATGTTCATCGGTCGATCTCCTCTCGGTGTCAGTTGGCGAAGGTCGGCTGGGGTGCGGTGGTCGGCGCGGGCGTTTCGTCGTTGACGTTGTGCCGGTCGACCTTGTCGCGCCGCGACAGCACGTAGAACAGCGCGGACAGCCCGACCAGCGCGACGGCAACGATCAGCACCCCGGCGGTGCCGCTGATCGCGAGGCGGCCGGCGAGCGCGCCGACGACGGCGGCCGCGGGCAGGGTGAGCAGCCAGGCGATGGCGATCCGGCCGGCGATGCCCCATTTGACCTCGGAGAGCCGCTTGCCGATGCCGGAGCCGATCACCGCACCGGACGTGACCTGAGTGGTCGAGAGCGGGTAGCCCAGGTGTGACGAGGCCAGGATGACGGTGGCCGAACTGGTCTCGGCCGCGAAGCCCTGCTGCGGCTCGATCCTGGTCAGCTTGTGGCCAACGGTGCGGATGATCCGCCAGCCACCCAGATAGGTGCCCAGGGCGATGGCCAGCCCGGAGGAGAAGATCACCCAGAGCGGCGGGCCGCTACCGGAGTCGAGGCTGCCGGCGGTGATCAGCACCAGGGTGATCACGCCCATGGTCTTCTGCGCGTCGTTGGAACCGTGCGCCAGGGAGACCAGCGACGCGGAGATCACCTGACCGTGCCGGAACCCGCTGCGGACGTTGCGTTGCGCCGCCCGCCTGGTGATCAGGTAGACCAGGAACGTGCCGGTCGCGGCCACCAGCCCGGCGATCAGCGGTGACGCCAGCGCCGGAATGATCACCTTGGTCAGCACGGTGGCGAAGTGGACCGCGTCGCCGCCCGCCGCGATCCAGGTCGCCCCGATCAGGCCGCCGAACAGCGCGTGCGACGAACTCGACGGCAGGCCGAGCAGCCAGGTGACCAGGTTCCACAGGATGGCGCCGACCAGCCCGCCGAAGATGACGGCCGGGGTGACCTTGCTGTCGTCGACGAGCCCGTTGGAGATGGTCTTGGCCACCTCGACCGACAGGAACGCGCCGACCAGGTTGAGCACCGCGGAGATGCCGACCGCCACCCGCGGCGGCAGCGCCTTGGTGGCGATCGAGGTGGCCATCGCGTTGGCCGTGTCGTGAAACCCATTGGTGAAGTCGAACGCGAGCGCCGTGATGATCACGACGATGACAAGGGTGTCCATGCCATCGGATGTCCCCAGTGTCGCTCGCGCCCATCGCGTCGGAAGATGACCGTTGGGTGAACATCCCCGAACGGGATCAGCGCGAGCGGGCCAGCCAGCGCTCCGCCTCGACCCGGCGGCGCGCCATGAGCCGCAGCACGATGCCGCCGCCGACGAGCGCGGCGCCGACCAGCACGAACATCCCGATGGCGGCGCCGGTGCGGGGCAGCGTCGTTCCGCCGCCGCCGCCGGCCGGCGGGTGCGGCCGGGTGGTGGTCGGGTGTGGCTGCGGTGAGGTCGGCGACGGCGTCGGTGTAGCGCTCGGGTCGGGCAGGATCCGCACCCTCAGGTCGACGGTGACGCGGTCGGGCCCGGGGGTTGGTTCCGCCGCCGCGGCCGCCGCGGGCACCGCGACCGCCGCGGCGAGCGCCGCACCCGCGGCCAGCAGCGCCGCCCGCCGCCGGGTCACGGCGCCATCCGGGCGGCCGGCACGGCCGCGGTGCCGGGCTCGTCGAGGAACGTCGGCGCGGGCCGGCGCCGGGCGCGCAACACCATGATCCGGTAGCAGACCAACACCAGAACGGCCAACAACAGGGCGAGGATCAGCCAGGGTACGGCGGTCGTGCCGGCCGTGCCGGACACCGACGGCAGCGCCTCGCGGTTGGTCGACGGGTTGAAGTCGACCGTGGTGGTGAGCCGGCCCGCCGGGAAGACCGACGAGAACTCCTGGCGCAGCCGCAGTTCCGAGTCGGGCAGCAACTCGGCGACGTTGATCGTGTCGCTGCCGGCCAGGCGGATGCCCAGCGGCCCGTCGACCCCGACTCGCACGGTGCCGGAGAGGCGCACATTGCCGTGGTTGGCGACCCGGTAGGTGACCGCCATCTTCCCGCCCGGCAACGGCACGATCGGCGTCTCGTAGTCGACCTCGACCCCGGTGACCGCGGCGAGCGGCGTGAGCGGGCCGGCGACCCGCAGGTAGATCCGCGCCGCGACCCGGCGTTCGACGTTGACCCGCTGGCCCTTCTCGTTGACCTGCTCCTCGGTGATCGACGCGATGATGCCGCCGATGTGGTCACCGGGCGCCGCGCCCGCCGGCACGCTCAGGGTGAACGGCATGTCGGAGCGCTTGCCGACCGGCAGCGTGGTCGACGCCTTCGGCAGCTTCACCCATGAGCCGACGCCGTCGGGCTTGCGGTCGCGGGGCAGCAGCGCGAACCCGCCGTCGGCCGCGGTGAACGCGTCGGTCGCGTAGAGGTCGACGGTCAGCGGCTTGTCACCGAGGTTGCTCACCGAGATCCAGTCGGTGATGGCTTCCTTGGCGTTGAGTTCGTAGTCGAACTGCTTGCGCCCGCTGGGCCCCGTCGGGCTCGACGGCACGACCGTCCAGCGCTGTGTGTCGTCGCGGTGTGCGGCCGGCGCGGCGGCCGAGACCTGCGTGGGTGCCGTGGCGAGAAGCATCGTCGCCACAACGACGAAAACGGCCGCACGCCGGCGCCCGATGGCGGATCTGGTGTTCATGTGCCGCTCCGGTTGAGGTGGAGAAACGTCGGGACGGCGGAGGTGTCGCTGTGCGCGACACCTCCGCCAAACGACTCCGGCCGATCAGGCCAGCGTCAGGGTCAGGGTCGCCGCGTACTCACCCGGGGCGACGCTGTCCGGGATGTTGAGCTTCAGGCCGGCATCGCACGTGAACGTGCCGGCGCTGGAGCCCGAAACCGCCGAGCAGAGGGTGCGGGTGTCGCCGAGGTCGGCAGCCGCGCCCGCGGTGACCGCGCCGGAACCGGAGACCTTGGCGGCCGCCGGGGTCCAGGCGAGGTTGCTGTTGGCGATGGTGTTGGTGCCCTGCGCGAAGTCCTCGAGCTGGCCGGTCAGCGACCAGCCGACGTTGGTGCCGCGCAGGTCGACGACCGTGGCCTGCGGCAGGGTGCCGGTGGCGACGCCACCGACGGTGCCGCCGGTCAGGGACGTGGTCGGCGCCGCGACCGCCAGGCTGAACGCACCCGGGTCGATCGGAGCGATGATCTCGACGTCAGCCGTCGGGCCAGGCGCGGTGCCGGGCGTGATGGTGAACGACGACGCGGTCGACACGGACGGCTTGAACGCGGTGGCGTCGGCCGGCGTGAAGGCAGCGGTGAACTGGTAGGTGCCGACCGGCAGCGCGGTCGTGGCGAAGGTGGCGACACCGTTGGTCACCGTCGCGGAGCCGATGACGGAGGTGCCCCGCTTGAACTCGACGGTGCCGGCGGCGGTGGCCGGGGAGACGTTGGCCGTGAAGGTCGCCGTCTGGCCCCGCTCGATGCCACCGGTAGGAGCGATCGACAGCGCGGTGCCGGTCTCTTCCGCCACCGGGATCCGCCACTGGTCGCCGGTCACGACGATCGAGGTGCGGAACTCGTCGGGGTGCCGACCCTCGGTGAGGGAGTAGCACTCGATGATGACCCACCACTCACCGGCGGCCGGCGCGACGCCGCCCAGCGCGGTGGTGAAGGACCGGTTCGAGTTGACCGTGACCGGCGCCTCGTCGAACCCGCCGCCGCCGAGCGCGACAGCCAGGTTGTTGTAGGGACCGCCGGGGCGACCGACCCGAAGTGCCGCGTTCTCGCCATACCCGGTGGGGCAGGCGGGACTGGTGGCACTCGCGAAGATCGGGGTGTCGTTCACACTGCCGCTCTGCTGCGACAGGGTGACCTCGCCGAGCGACGCTGCCTGCGCCGGGCTGGCGATGCCAGCCAGGACGCCGGCCGCGATCGACGCCGCACCCAGCAGCGCGGCCGCGCGAGCGAACACACGCTTGCTCATGGATCACTTCCTCTCAGAAGTTCAAGCCGGGTCCGGTGATCCGGCCGCGATCAGGCTTTACACCGGCCGTGTCCCCGTCATCAGGCCAATCTCTCCGCCGGACGTGCGCGAGGAGAACAGTTGGTGTTGGGGGCTCATACGTTCCGCTCAGCCGAACCGACCATTGACGTAGTCGTTCGTCCGTTCGTCGCGCGGAGAGCCGAACATGGCCTCGGTCGGGCCGTGTTCGACGATCACGCCGGGGGTGCCGTGCGCGGCCAGGAAGAACGCGCACAGGTCGGAAACCCGGGCCGCCTGCTGCATGTTGTGCGTGACGATCACGATCGTCACCTCGCCCGCCAGCTCCGCGATGGTCTCCTCGATCCGCCGCGTCGACGTCGGGTCCAGCGCTGAGCACGGTTCGTCCATCAGCAACACCCGCGGGCGTACGGCCAGCGAGCGCGCGATGCAGAGCCGTTGCTGCTGTCCGCCGGACAGCGCGCCGCCGGGCGAGCGGAGCCGGTCGCGGACCTCTTTCCAGAGCCCGGCCTTGGTCAGCGTCTCCTCGACGATGTCGTCGCGGGTCGAGCGCGAGGCCCTGGTGCCGGTCAGTTTCAGGCCCGCCAGCACATTGTCGAAAATGGACATCGCCGGGAACGGGTTGGGTTTCTGGAACACCATGCCGACCTCGCGGCGCACGTCGGTGACCCGGCGCTCCGGCGAATACAGGTCGGTGTCGTCGAGCAGCACCTCGCCGGCCAGCGACGCGCTTGGCACCAACTCGTGCATCCGGTTGAGGATCCGCAGGAACGTCGACTTGCCGCAGCCGGACGGCCCGATCAGCGCGGTCACCTTGCCGGCCGGCATTTCCAGCGACACCCGGTCGAGCACCTTGTGGTCGCCGAACCAGGCCGAAATCGCCCGGGCGTCCAGCGTTCCACCGAGGGGCGGTGCGATCCGCGTCTGCGTCGTCGTCACGTGCTTCTCTTCTCTCGAGCTGGCTACAGCAGGTTGGGCAACAGGCGCGCGGCCTGGTCGGCGACGGCGAGGCCGAGGAAGGCGAGCACCGGGACGCCGACGATCCAGGCGTGCCAACCGCTCATCCGGGTGCGCAGCCAGGTGACCGCCACCGCGCCGAGAAGCAGGCCCTGGCCCCACAACATGGCCCAGATCCAGCCGGTGGAGTCGACGCCCATCACCCGTTCCGCGGCGGGCAGCGACGACTCGCCGAAGCGCCGGGCCGGCGTCGGCTTGGCCGGCGAGATCAGGTCGGCGTCGACATAGACCACGCCGTCCGGGTCGAACGCCCGGCCGTGCGCGGTGATCAGGGTCAGCCGGCCGGCGCCCGGCACGAGCGGCTTCGGTTCCGGCTCTCCGGGCCGGCGCAGGCCGGCCACCCGGTATTCGGACTCGCCCTGCCCGGTAGTCGCGTAGACCGGGTCACCCGGAATCAGCTTGGTCGAAAGGTCGCGGAACGGCGCACCGTAAGCGGATTGGCGTCCCATCAGGACGCTGGTGCCGCGCTGTCCGGGTAGGACGGTGTCGCGCCGGTGGCCGGGGCCAGCCCGGAGCACGTCACCGCTGGTGCCCTCGACCACCACGACCGAGTTCATGCCGATCGACGGGATCCGCAGCACGGCGACCGGGCTGCCCGGTGCGACGAGTTGCTCGGGCAGCGGGGCCCCGTTGGCGTCGTAGCTCACCCGGTATTGCCCGACCGGCGCGGTGCCGAGCTTGAGCTCGGCCCGGAAGTCGGCGAACAGGGTCTGCTGGTCGCGCTGGTATTGCAGCCAGGAGACCGCGGTCAGGTGCGCGATCAGGCCGACGGCGAGCACCGCGACGATGGTCAGCGCGGTGCCGACGACCTGAAGCGACAGGTTGGGTGGGCGCGGCGGCGCCGCCGGCCCTGGTTGGGCCGGCGGCGCCGATGGCGGCGCGAGGTCAGGCGCCGTCATCAGCACGGTCCAACCACGGCACCGACGGAAGCAGCCGACGCCGGCGGCCCGCGGTCACGGCCAGCAGGCCGATCCCGACCAGTCCCCCGCCGACCATGGCCACGCCGACGATCGGCGCACCGGTGCGCGGCAGGCTTCCGCCGTCACCGGAGCCCGGGTCGTCCGAGCCGGGGTCGTCGCTTCCCGGGTCGTCGTCCCCGTCGGTGATGGTGATGGTCTTGGCCGCCGACGTCGATCCCGCGAACGTGGTCGAGTCGGTCGGCACGAACTCGGCGGTGATCCGGTGGGTGCCGATGGCCAGGTCGTTGACCGAGATGGCCGCCGAACTGGTGGGGTTGAGCGGCTTCGGCGTGCCGAGGACCTTGGCGCCGTCGCGGAAGGTGACCGTGCCGGCCGTGCCGGTCGGTGCCACCGTGGCGGTCAGGATGATCGACGTGTTCTGCGGCTGCTCGCCGTCGGGCGTCGCCGTCAACGTGGTCGTGGTCGGCCGCTTGTCCGGCTCGTCCTCGCCGCCGACGATCACGTAGGTGACCGGGGTCGACGCCGACCCGCTGAAGGTGGCCGAGGTGAAGGCCGCGTCGATGCTGAGCGTGCCGCCGGGCAGGTCGGTGGTCTTCGTGCTCGCCACGTGGTCGACCACGTCGACTTCGGCGATCGTGACGACCGTGGTCGAGGTGCCGCGCCGATAGCGCAAGGCCACCTTGCCGGTCGCCTCGGGCGGCGAGACCATGGCGGTGATCGTCACCTCGGCACCGTGGTTGGCCGTGCCGGCGGGGCTGACCGCGACGGTGACCTCGGAGGGAATCGTCTCGCCGGGATTGCGCACGTTGAGCCGCACCTTGGCCGACGTCGAACCGTGGTAGGGCGCCGTCGATGCCGCGGTGAACACGGCGGTGAGGTCGTGGAACTTGTCCTTGAGGTTGGCCGGGATGGTCGTCGTCTTCAACACCGCCTGGCCACCGGTCACCGGACCCTTGCCGAGAGACTGCGGCCCCTTGTCGTCGTCGGGCGAGTCGTAGAAGAACTCGACCTCGCCGGTCGCGGCCGCCGGAGTCACCGACGCGGTCAGCGTCACCTCTTCGGTGGCCACCACCGACCAGGTCGGCGAGACGGTCAACGCCGTCTCGGTCTCTTCCTTCGGCTGCGGACAGGTGTTGCCGACCGCCCAGGCGTTGCCGCAGACGATGATCGGCGTCCGGAACTCGTCAGGATGCCGCCCCTCGGTGAGGCTGTAGCACTCGATGATCACGACCCACTGGCCGTCGGCCGGCTTGACGCCGCCGAGGGCCGTCTGGAACGACCGGTTGGCGTTGACCGTGACGGGCGCGAGGTCGAAGTCGCCGCCGCCGAGCGAGACCGCCAGGTTGCTGTAGGGGCCGGCGGGCGGGCCGACGCGCAGCGCGGCGTTCTCACCGAAGCCGGTCGGGCAGGGCCGGGCGCTGACCGCGGACGCGAACATGGGCGTCTGGTCGACCAGGCCGTCCTGCTGCGACAGGGTGACAGCGCCGAGCGAGGCGGCGCTGGCGGCGTTGGACGCGATCACCAGGGTGCCGCCCGCGATGCTCATGACGGCGGCCGCGAGCGCGCAGGCGCGCGCGATCAGCCGGGACAGACGACGACGCCGGGACATCGCTGGCGACTCCTTCGAGTTCGACGGGTCCGGGCGGCCTGCTGGGCCGCCCGGACCGCGTGGTGGGGCTGGTTAGGCGTTGGCCTTCAGGTCGGTCGCGCCGCAGGCGGCGTTGAGCAGGTCGACGCCGTTCGTGC
Source organism: Asanoa ferruginea (assembly GCF_003387075.1). NCBI lineage: Bacteria > Bacillati > Actinomycetota > Actinomycetes > Micromonosporales > Micromonosporaceae > Asanoa > Asanoa ferruginea. Next base: position 3,535,537 of record NZ_QUMQ01000001.1, on the reverse strand, counting down.
GCTTGCCGAAGCCGAAGAGCTCGATGACGCTGCGGTTGGTGCCGCCGACGTTGACGGTCGTGGTGCAGACCTTCGAGTTGGCGCCGACGAAGGCGTTGACGATCGCCGCGTCCGCCAGGTCGGCGGTCGGGACGACGTTGTAGACGTCGCGGCGGAGCGGGAAGGCAGTGTTGAGGATGCCGCCGACAACGGGCTGCTGGATCGCCTGACCCGGAAGCCGCATGCCGGTCAGCGCGGCCTGGCCGCGGCGGTCGGTCACCGTCACGCCGGTCGCGGCCTGGATGGCCGCCGTGTTGCCCTGCGCGATGAACTGACCGGCCGAGAACGGCACGATCTGGTTCAGGTTGCCGTTGAGAACGGTGCCGTCGTGCTCCTGCACCCGCTCGAAGTTGGGCGCTGCCGGCGTGGCCGGGTTGCTGTCGGTGTCGCGGGCCAGGCAGCTGTAGTCACCGAGGTTGATCTCGGCTTCGGTGATGCCCATCTTGCCGGCCCAGAACTGCCAGGTGCCAGAGGCGGCCTGGATCATCCGCGGGGTCACCGGGTTGCCGGCGATCGCGGTGTCGAAGCACTTGTAGACCCGCTGCACCTGGGCGAACGAGATGTTCGCCGGGATGTCGCCGTTGGCGTTGCGGGCCAGCGCCACGGCGTCCACACCGAACGGGATGTAGGTGTAGTTGCCCGCGGTCGTCGGCGGCGTCGGGCCGCCGTAGGACGAGGAACGCGCGAAGTCGACGCAGTTGGCCACGTTGGCGCCCTGGAAGAAGCCGGCGCCGCCGTTGGTGCCGCCCAGGTTCTCGCCCTGCGAGGCGCGCAGCGCCTGGCGACCCGCACCCGAACCGTCGGGACGGTTGAAGGTGCAGTTGGCGGCCTTGGTCTTGATCTGCACGCTGCCGCGCGCGTCCCACGACGCGATGACCTTGGCGTTGGCACCGTCGGTGACGAGGCTGCCGAACCCGTTCATCACGTCCTGCGTGGTGTCCGAGCCGACACCCGTGAGGGTCCGGAAATCGGTCGACGGGTTCGGGTCCGCCATGGCCGGTCCGGCCATGGCGGCGGCCCCAAGCGCGGCGGCCAGGAGGACGACGCCCACCCGGCCGACGTTCTTGACCTTCATGTGTGCTCCCTTTCTGCGGGGCATGGTGCTCGTTGCCGCCCTGCTGACGGACGAGGCCCAGTCATCGTCGCGAGCGCCGGACCGGCGCCGATACCGCGCGCGGACGAACGTTTCGCGCGCCTGAGTTCCGCCAACACGTAGGCCGGATGAACACCGACCGACCGGTTCGTTGACGCCACTGTGGACGTTCATGACCGGCCGGCCCCGATCCGCTTGAGGATCGGGCCGATGATCCCGCCGGCGAGCCCGACCAACAGGATGATGATCAGCAGATTGCGCGCCATCCCCAGTGGACCGCTCGGCGTGACCGCGGATGCCCGGTCGACCGGTGGTGCCGGCGACGCGGCCACCGGAGCGATCGAGGGCGGCGCGCCGGCGGTCGGCACGGCCGGCGGAACCGTTGGCGGCACGGCCGGCGGCGTGGGCAGCGGTGCACCGCGCTCGAGCGTGTCGGCGGCCTGCATCGTCTGTGCCCGCATCGCCTGCGGCAGCGGCGTGTAGCCCGCGGGGAGCTGGCCCCGGCCGAGACCCGACTCCTGCCCGTCGCCGGCGATCTGGCGCAGGAAGGTGGCGTAGTCCTTGCGCGCGTCCGGCGCGTCCCAGAGGTTGCCGACGGCGTAGTTGATCATCGCGAGCGGGTAGGCGCCGGGCGTTTTCCAGGCCGTCGCCGGGTCGATGACCTTCACACCCTTGACCGCCGAGTCCTTGGCCGTGGCCGCGGCCGCGCGCAGGGAGGCGTCGTCCGGTGTGCGGCACTGCTTCGCGCCGACCAACTTCTTGGTCTCGTCGCGCAGTGGCATGCAGAGCTGCGCCGCGAACAGGCCGTAGCGATCGGCGGAGGCGGTCTCGGTGATCGACATCGACATCCGGTAGCCCGGCGGCTTGCGCGGGATCGGGTCGTAGTTCGGCGGCAGCAGGTTGAAGTTGAACGTCGGCTGCCGGCCCTTGGGATCGGCCCGCAGCGTCTGCAGCGCCGCCTCGGAGAGGCTGCCCATGTAGGGCCGCATGTTCTGCGTGCAGTGCGGGTAGATGATGTTGTCGGCGATCTCCTCGGTGCACTTCCCGTCGGCCTTGGGGAAGGTGTCCAGGTCCTTGTTGATCGCACCCAGGTAGTTCTTGTTGATCCGCATGCCGTTCTCGTCCGGGGTCCCCTTGAGGAACGCGGCGGCCTCCGTGTCGGCCAGCAGCCAGCGCCAGACCTGCCGGGTGCCGGCCGAGTTGCCGAGCGCGACCATCAGCCCGTCGAGGGTCGACGACTGGGTGCGGTCCCACCAGTCGAAGACCGGGTTGATGATCCGGAACTCCGGGTCGTCGCGGATGCTCTCGTAGTTCTTCTTGTCGAGCGCCTCGACGTCTTTGGCGTCCCGCCGATAGCTCTGGGTGAGCAGCTTCGCGACCAACCGCGGGGTGAGCTTGATGTCGCTCAGCGCGGAACCGGTCAGCGCCACGTAGTCCGGTGGCACCGTGCCGTCGGCCTGGTTCGGGTCGACGATGTTGGCGTCGACGTTGATCGCGATCTCCATCCCGCTCAACGTCACGGGCGCGTGCACCACCGGCGTCCCGCCCGGCGGCGGCTGCACCGGATCGGCCGTGAAGACCAGGCCGGGCGCGCCGACGCCGGTGAGCTGCACCTGCCGCGCGGCCTCGGCGTCACCGATCGCGGAGTAGCCGATAACCGGGCCCTTGTCGGCGCAGACGCCGGGCTGCCACGCGGTGACCGCCTCGGCCACCATCTCGGTGCCGGCGGTCCGGCGCTCCGACTGGTCCAGCGGGCAGAAGCCGGTCACCGGGCGGAAGTCCAGCGGCACGACGATCCGATTGACCCAGTTGGCCGGCAGCAGCGGGCTGCCGTGCACCGCACCGTCCTGCGGGTTGACCTCGATCTCCTTGTGGTACGGGTTCTTGTGCCCGCGCGGCACGATCACCAGCGAGCAGTGCGGCCCGGGCACCGTTTTGCCGGCCCGTTCGACCGTCGGCGCACCGCATCCGAGGTCTGGGGCCCGGCCCGCGTCCTGGAGCTCGAAGATCGCGCGACCGGTGCCGTCGCCCGAGGTCAACGCCCACGGGATCTCGTTGGTCGAGGGCTCGGCGAACGACTCGCGGAGCACGTCGAGGTCGGTCTCCTCGACGGTCTGACCGGGGATGGCCGGGTTGGGGATCTGCAGGAACGGCTTGTAGGAACTGCCGTCGCGGAACCGGATGCCCTGCACCGTGCGGAACGGGATCATCTTGGCGTCCGGCCGTAGCGTGCCCGGAAGCTCCCGCTCGTCGACGTCCTTGGTCTTGGGGTCGTCGACATCGGCGGGCGCGACCTCGGCGGGATCCCGGGTCGGATAGTTCTCGAGTCCCAGGGTCAGCGAGCGCGAGTTGGCCGCCTGCGAGGTCGGTCCGGACCGGCCGGTGAACGGCGACCCGATGTTCATGCCGAACTGGCAGGTCTCCCGGAAGGCCAGGCCCAGCAGGTCGTTCGGGTCGTCGGGGTCACCCCAGCACTGCATGATCTGGAGATAGTCGATGCCCAGCGACCGGTTGCGCGGCGTGGGCACGCCGCCGGTCCAGGTCACCTCGACCGCCTGGTTGGTGAGGTCCCGGGTCTGCCCGACGGTGACGGCGAGCCCGGAGAAGTCTTCGACCGGCCCGTTGCGGCCGTGCACGGTCACCGCGGAATCGCCGGCACCCGCCGCGCTGTCCTGCGCGGCCAGCGACCGACCCTGGCCACCGATCCCCACCAGCACGATCCCGGCCGCCAGCGCGAGGGCCAGGCTGGCCGCACCGAGCCGCCTCATCGCCGCCGCTCCCGATCGTCGGCGCGGTTGCGCCAGCGCGTGGCGAGCAACGGCGGGATCAGCACCAGCCCGAGCACGACGAGGCCGACCAGCAACATCGTGGTCTGCTGGAGGCCCCAGCCCGGCCGGCCGGCCAGGTCGACCGGTTCGGCGCCGACGAGTTCGGTGTCGTCACCGCCGCCCGCCCCGACGTCCTGTGGACCCGCGCTCGCCGACGCCGTCGGCCCGGCGGACGGGGCGCCCGTGGCGGTGGCACCGCCGGTGCTCTGCCCGGTCGGGGTGCACCGGGCCGAAGCGGTCACCGGGGTGTCGACCTTGGCTCCGCCCGTACCCGTGCTGCTCTGTTTGGCTCCGCGCTTGTCACACGGAGACGGCTGGGGTGCCGTTTTGGCCAGCGTGTTGGAGCCGTCCTTGGAGAACGTCGGGTTGTTGCACTGTTCGAGCGGCGCTTTCCGTTTGACCGCACCGGGAATCTTCGCGACCTGCGCGAAACCGGCCTCCACGAGGTTCTTCGGCAGCGGCGAATAGCCGAGCACGTCGGCCTGCTGCTGCCCCTCGCAGAGGAAGTAGTTGGCGAACTCGCCGAGGGTGTAGCCCTTGTCGATGTTGATGCCCCGACCGAGTTCGGTCGGCACGATCATGTAGGAGTAGGACGAGAGCGGGTAGACCCGCGGATCGGTGAAGCTGTAGACGTCGTCGAGGATCTGGGTCAGATAGTCGCGCGAGCCCGAGTTGGAGTTGATCCGCGCCTTGGTCAGCGCCACCGCCACGTTCGGCGCGGTCGGCTCGACGTAGTAGTCGGCCCGGTTGCGCAGCTTCACCACCGGAAACCGGGCCCCGATGGCGTACGAGTATTCGACGTAGGTGATCGCACCTTCGGCGTTGGCCTGTTGGACGTAACCGGTGACGCCGGTCGAGCCCTGTTGGCCGACGAACCCATCGGACGAGCGGAACGGGTAGAGCGAGGTGATGCCGCACGGCGCCGGCTTGCCGAACTTGCGGCAGTAGGCGTTCCAGATGCTCGGATACTGCTTGCTCATCCAGAGCGTGAACTGCGCGCTGGTGCCCGAGCCGTCCTGCCGCACCACCGGCACGATCCGCCGGTTGGGAAGCGTCAGCCCCGGGTTGTCGGCCTTGATCCGCGAGTCGTTCCAGGTCTTGATGACACCCGTGAAGATGTCCGCCACCACGTCGCCGGAGAGCCGCAGGTTGGTGACCTGCCGGCCGCCGATCTTGAGGTTATACATGAACGCCGTGCCGCCGGCCACGATCGGCATGTAGGCGAACTTGCGCGGTGGCGCGTTGTCCGCGCCGCCGAACGAGTCGCGCAGGCCGTAGGGAATCTCGGAAACGCCGAAGTCGACCGCCGCGTTGCGGAACTGGTTGCGGCCGTCGGTCGAACCCGTCGGCTGGTAGTTGATGTAAAGGTTGCGCTGTAGGACGTTGCGCCGCCAGTTGTCGATGGCGTTGGCGCTCCACGTCGAGCCCGCACCGTTGATCGGGACGCGCCTGGGTGCGGCGGCCGCGGGTGCGGGCACGAGCGCCACGATGGCGACCGCGGTGGCGGCGGCGATCAGGGCTCTGACCTTCATGTGCTGACCTCGGAGTCGTTGCGGGTGTTAGCGGCTCGTTGTCGTTCCCGGCCGGCGAAGCGCACCGCGTCCCGGTAGGACCGCCCGGCCCGGCGCCGCCGCTGCCCGCGGCCGAGCTGCCCGGCCGGCTTCCCGCCGATGATCCGGGCGATCGCGAAGAGGACGAGCACGAGGAACATGAGCACGGCGGCGCCGCCGAACCCGCGCGCGATCATCCCGGCGTCGGGGCGGGTGACGGAGGTGAAGACGTACAGCGGCAACGAGATCTGTGGCTCGTGCAGCGGGTTGGCGTTGGTGTAGGCGGTGACGCCGGAGGTGAGCAGCACCGGTGAGGTCTCGCCGATGCCGCGGGCGGTGCCCAGAATGATCGCGGTCATCAGGCCGGAGCGGGCGGTCGGCAGCACCACGTGCCAGACGGTGCGCCACTGCGAGCCGCCGAGCGCCAGCGACGCCTCGCGCAGCGTGCCCGGCACCAACCGGATCACCACGTCGGCGGCGCGGATGACGATCGGCAGCATCATCACGCTGATCGCGAGCGACGCGGCGAAGCCCGACTTACCGACGGCGATCCACTGTAGACCTTCGGGGAGGTTGTCCTTGGCCCGGTTGAGCAGCAGGATGACCGACGAGTAGATGAACAGGCCGGCGACCACCGAGGGCAGCGCGGTCATCGCCTCGACGATGGTCCGGACGAACCGGCTGAACCGGCCGGGCAACTCGGCCAGGAAGACCGCCGCCACGATGCCCAGCGGCACGGTGAAGGCCAGCGCGAGCGCGATCTGTTCGAGCGTGCCGACCACCGCGTGCCGGATGCCACCGACCGACAACGGTTGCAGCGGGCCGGCGTCGCGCATGTCGTCGGTGTAGAAGTTGCGGTGGCCGAGCGCGTCCAGGCCGCGATACATGGTGAACACCACGACCACGACAAGCGCCAGCAGCATCAGCACCGCGAGCCCGTGCACCAGCACCGCGGCGAGCCGGTCGCGCACCGTCGGTCCGCGCTCGTCGAGGCCGGTCAGCAACCCGTAGATGGCGACGAACAGCACGAACGTCACCACGACGAAGCCGAGGACGCCGTCGAACGGGGTCAGCCGGGTGAACAGCAGCGCGGTCAGCGACAGCGCGGCCCAGGCGGCGCCGAGCGCGACGAAGATGTCGGTCCGCCGGGTGGCGCCGAGCGAACGGCGCACCTCGACGCCCGCTTCGGCGGTGCGCTCCGGCAGCGTGGTGGTCTGTTCGTTGAGCGTCATCGTCATGCCTCGCTCGATGCTCCCGACCGGCTGCGACTGATGATCATGCCGGCGAACAGGTTGACCACGAGCGTCATGGCGAAGAGCACGAGCCCGGCGCCCATCAGGGCGGCCACGCCGATGTCGGTGGACTCCTGGTAGCGGGAGGCGATCAGGGCGGAGATCGAGCCGCCGCCGTTCTGGAGGATGTGCGGCTGGATCACGAAGCCGATCGAGATGATCAGGACGACGCCGATCGTCTCGCCCAGCGCCCGGCCCAGGCCGAGCATGGTGGCGCCGATCATGCCGCCCCGGCCGAACGGCAGGACGACCGAGCGGATCATGCCCCACTTGGTGGCGCCGAGGGCGTACGCGCCCTCCCGCTCCCCCGGCGGCGCCTGGCCGAACACCTCACGCATGACCGACGCGATGATCGGGGTGACCATCATCGCCACCACGATCCCGGCGATGAACGTCGACGAGGTCAACCGGCTGGCGCTCGCCTCGGGATCGCGCGGCTGGTATTCGTCGACCGAGAGCAGCGGGATCCAGCCGAAGTAGGTGGTCAGCCAGCGGGGCAGCCCCTCGCCTTGGTTGCCGACCACCAGCAGGTGCGGTTGGAGCAGGAAGAAACCCCAGATGCCATAGACCACACTGGGTACGGCGGCCATCAGGTCGACGAGGTTGACCAGGAACGGCGCGATCCGGCGCGGCGCGTACTCGGAGATGTAGAGGGCGGCACCGATCGCCATCGGCAGCGCGATGGTGATCGCCACCAGGCCGATCAGGATCGTGCCGACCAGCACGCCGGCGACGCCGAAGTGGTTGCCCTCGGTGTCCCAGTCCTGCGTGGTGAGGAAGCCCCAGCCGGCCCGCCGCACCGCCGGCCACGCCTGCACGGTCAGGAACAGGCCGACCAGCAGCATGATGACCAGCACCGTCGAGCCGGCCACCCGGGCGATCGTCCGGAACGCCCGGTCGCTGCCGAGCAGCCGGGTGCGCACCACCCGGGGCCGGTCGGCCGGACCGTCCGGGGTGGCCGGTGTGACGGTGGAGCGCTCGTCGACGACGACCATCAGCCCGCCAGCCCGCCCCGTAGTCGTTCACCGCGCCGCCAGCCCGGGCCCGGGTCGAGCCGCTGCCGGCCGCGCCGGGCGCTGCGGGTGCCGGCCACGATGTCGGCCGTCGGCAATGCCTCGAGGAACTTGGCCAGGTTGTAGGCGCATTCGCGGGTACGCAGATAAGAACGGCTCGACGCCGCCACCGGCACACCGTCTAGTTCGATCCGCCAGGTCCATTGCCCGGTGCGTTCGACGGTCGTCTCGACCGGCACCACGCGGCCCGCGTTCGCCTTCATGTGCTCAACCGATTCCCGGCATTCGGCATAGGCCTCGTGATATGTCGTGCCCCGGCCCAGCGGTCGGTTGTTCGGCGAAACCAGCATCCACAGGATGCCGTCGACCGGCGCCTCCGCCGGCGGCTTGCCCTCCGGCATCGGCAGGGCCAGAAATACGAATCGGGAACGCTGCATCGTGGTCCCCTCCCTGTCCGCGCGCATCACACGCCGGTCGCGCCTCCCCGCTCGGCGAGCTGGTGGCCCGCACGCGACCGGCACCAGATTCGGCAGGGCCGATGACTCGGTACGACGCGTCGTGCGCACGCCAGACATGCGGAAGATGAACAGCACGTATTGACCCATCCACCGTTCAGCTACCAACTGACGCTGGTGGGACTAGGGCGCGAAATTGCGTCCGCATTCACCGCGATTTGCCGGGGGTCCGCCTGGTCAACAAGAAGACCAACCCGAACACACAAAGCACTCCGGCAAGTCCGGCGATCCACCACGCATTGCCGAATGAGGCATTTCCGGATCGGTTGTTCGCGGCGAGGCGCGGGTCGATGTCGGCCGGGTTCGCACCGCTGACGTCCGGGGGCGTCGAGGCGGCCGGCAGGGGCGGCGCGGCGTCAGCGCCGGACGCGGCGCCGGTCTGGGTCGGGCTGGCACCGGCCGGCCGCCCGCTGCGCCACCGCCCGCCGGAAACCGTGATCGGCGTGACGAAGCGCTCGGGGTGCATGCCGTCGGTGATGCTGTAGCACTCGACCACGACCTGCCACTCGCCGTCGGTCGGGCGCACGTTGCCGAGGGCCATCGTGAACGAGCGGTTGGGCTTCACCGACACCGCCTTCTTGTCGTAGCCGCCGGCGGTCAGCGGTTTGGCCACGTTGGCATAGGGCCCGCCGACCGGCCCGATCCGGACCATCGCGTCGGCGCCGAAGCCGGTCGGGCACGGCGCGCTGGCGGTCGCGGACGCGAAGATCGGGTTGTCGTCGACCGAGCCGGCGCTCTTCGCGAGCGTGACCTGGCCCAGCGGCGCCGCGACGGCCGGCGCGGGAAGGACGAGCGGGGTCGCGGCGAGCGCGACGGCGGCCGCGACCACGCGGCGAAGGTATCGGTTCACACGCACGGTGTAGTCACCGCCGACGACCGTGGCCTCTCGCGAAAGCGCGCGCCAGACGGCGCCGAGGTGAACGGCCTTGCTCTCACGGTTGTAGCCACCACGGGCTGGAGTAGGCGACGCCGAAGTCATTGCACGGATGGTTGGCCGGCCCGGGCGACGGGTTGGCCTGGCTCGGGTCGGAGACCCGCAGCACCACCCAGTTGCCGTCGGCGACGTTGAGCGGCACGGTGAACGTCGCGACCGAGCCGGCCGTCGTCTCGATGACGTCGACCACCTTCGGCGCCCGGGTGTCCGGGCGGAGCACCTGGATGTGCAGCGGCTTGCCGGCCCACTCCGGCCCCCGGTCGAGGTCGACCGCGAACTGCACGGCGCCCGAGGTGATGCCGAGGACACCGCCCATCCGCACACCGCCGGCCGTGGCGTCGAGGCGGAAGCCGCTCACCCGGGTGGCGAAGAAGCGCCGGGCCCGCATCGCGGCGAGCACCTCGGCGCGGGTGTTGCCGGTGACCCAGAGCCCGGCGCGGCCCAGCCCTTCCTGGAACCCCCAGTTGGTGCCGTGCTCGTCAGTGACCCCGATCAGGCCGGTCCGCCAGCCGGCGTTGAGGCAGGCGACCAGCGGCGACGAACCGGTGTCGGACCAGCCGTCGAACAGGTAGTCGTCACCCCGGTTGAAGATCTCCATGCTGACCAGCTGCTCGCGCGCGCCGCTGTTGAAGCCGAAGTTGTCGAAGCGCAGGATCTCGCGGCCCGGGTGGTTGAAGCCCGCAACGCCGCCGTGCCCGGCGAGCCAGTTGAAGAACCGGCTCATGCTGCTCGCGCCGGCCAGGTCGACGTAGTCGTTGGTGAACCAGACGTTGGAGTGCCCGAGCAGCGGGTGGCTCCACTCGAAGCCGCGCAGGGCGGTGTAGCTGCCCGGCACGTTGGCGGCGTCGGCCAGCGCGCCGGCCCGGTTCCACTCCGAGCGGCTCAGCCCTTCGATGGCGAAGAGCGTGGTGTGGTCGGTCAGGGCGGCGACGTCGAGGCCGGCGTCGCGCATCGAGCCGAAGACGAGGTCGGGGTTGCCGTCGCCGTCGGACATCAGCGTGTGGTTGTGCAGGTCGCCGTGCACCAGGGTGGTGCCCTGGGTGATCCGCGAGGCCCGGTCGGCGCCGGCCGCGAGGCCCGGTGCGACCTGGACCCGCGCAGCCTGGGCGGTGCCCGGCGTCGCGGTCAGCAGGAGCAGCCCGCCGGCGCCGGCCAGCAGGCCGCGGCGAGTGAGGCTGCCATGGTCATGGGTGTCGTGTTGTCCGCTCACGGGTTCCAGTCGACCCGATGCCCCACAACGCGTCGATACATGCGGATGGATTGATGGAGAACTCGGGCTACATTCCGGCGCGCTCCAGCAGCACGTCGCGCTCCCGGGTGTTGCGGGCGAGGTCCGCGGCGCGGGCGAACTCGGCCCGGGCCTCCGCGTCGCGGCCGAGCCGGCGCAGCAGGTCGCCGCGCACCGCGGGCAGCAGGTGATAGTCGCGCAGCGGTTCGGCGAGCCGGTCGACGATCTCCAGGCCGCGTTCGGGCCCGAACGCCATCGCGACCGCGACGGCCCGGTTGAGCTCGACCACCGGCGTCGGCGTCTGGCGCACCAGCAACTCGTAGAGGCCGGCGATGCGTACCCAGTCGGTGTCGCCGGGTTGCCGCGCCTGCGCGTGGCTGGCCGCGATGGCGGCCTGTAGCACGTAGGGGCCGTCCTGCCGGTCGGCCCGCAGCAGCGACGCGAAGCCGCTGCGGATCAGCGTCTGATCCCAGCGGCCGCGGTCCTGCTCGAGCAGCGGCACCGGCGCACCGTCTGGCCCGAGCCGCGCCGGCATCCGCGACGCGTGCAACTCCATCAGCGCGACCAGGCCGTGCACCTCGGCCTCGCCGGGCGCCAGCCCGGCCAGCATCCGGCCGAGCCGCACCGCCTCCTCCGCCAGCGCCGGCCGCATCCAGTCGTCGCCCGCCGTCGCGGCGTACCCCTCATTGAAAATCAAATAAATGGTTTCGAGTACGGCGGCCAGCCGCGCCGCGCGTTCGGCCGGCGGGGGCACCTCGAACGGGATCTTGCGATCGCCGAGGGTCCGCTTGGCGCGGGAGATCCGCTGGCCGATGGTCGGTTCCGGCACCAGGAAGGCGCGCGCGATCTCCGCCGTCGTCAGCCCGCCGATCATGCGGAGGGTGAGCGCGACGCTGGACTCGCGGGACAGCACGGGATGGCAGGCGATGAAGATCAACCGGAGTACGTCGTCGTCGATGCCCGTGCCGTCGTCGAACTCTTCCTCGGCGGCCGTCTGCTGCTCCGCCGCGCGGCCGAGTTCGGCCAGGTTGGCGCGCAGCCGGTCGTCGCGGCGCAGCCGGTCGATCGCCCGGTGCTTGGCGGTCAGCATCAGCCAGCCGCCCGGGTTGGGCGGGGTGCCCTTGACCGGCCACTCCTCCAGCGCGGCGAGCAGCGCGTCCTGGGCCAGGTCTTCGGCCAGCCCGACGTCGCGGACCAGCCGGGTCAGGGCCGCGACGATCCGCGCCGACTCGAGCTTCCAGACCGCCTCGACCGTCGCGCGGGGGTCCATCGCTGTTACTCCGGGCCGTACACCTGGCGGATGTCGCCTTCGCCGTCGCCCTGGATCGCCCAGAACCGGCGGCTGATCTCGATCGCCTCGTCCTTGGAGGCCGTCTCGATCACCGCGAAGCTGACGATCGTCTCCTTGGTCTCCGGGTAGGGCCCGTCGACCACGGTGATCTTGCCGCCGCTGGCCGTGACATGGCTGCCCTCCATGGCCAGCCCGCCGGTCGCGATCAGCACGCCGGCCCGCGACATCTCGTCGACGAACCGACCCATCTCGGCATAGAGCGCCTCGTCGGGCTCGCGTACGCCGGCGTTGAGGGTCATCAGAAATCGCACGTCGAGAAATCTAGCCGATCGTTGTCGAAATCCGGTCCGGCCGTTCGCGGGGTAGGTGTCGGGCGGATCCGCCGCCCTGGTTCACCGGGAGTAGTCATGCGTGAGATCACCGTTGCGGAGTTCATCTCAGTGGACGGCGTCGTGGAGGCGCCGGAGAAGTGGCACTTCCCGTGGCTCGACGAAGAGATGATGACCGCGATGTGGTCCGAGCCCGCCGACACGTTGCTGCTCGGCCGGGTCACCTACGAGAGCTTCGCCGGCGCGTTCGCGGGTATGCCCGCCGACGACCCGGTGGCGGCCAAGATGAACCGGCCGGAGAAGGTCGTCGTGTCCCGCTCGTTGTCGTCGCTGTCGTGGGTCAACTCGCGGCTGCTGCCGCCCGGCGACGTGGCCACTGAGGTCGCTTCGCTGAAGGCCGGTCCGGGCGGGCCGATCACCATCACCGGCAGCATCACGCTCAGCCGGACGCTACTGGCCGCCGGGCTGGTCGACCGGCTCATCCTGCTGGTGCACCCCATCGTGGTCGGGTCGGGCGAGCGCTTCTTCGCCGACGGCGGCCCGCGGGTGCCGCTCAAGCTGTCGAAGTGTGATGTTTTCAGTTCTGGCGTGACACACCAGATCTACGCGGTGGGCTGACCGCCGCTGCGCTATCGTCCGGTCCCGATGCGCGCCCTGCTGGCCGACCGGCCCTTCGCCCTCCTGTTCACCGCCCGCACGATCTCGGTGCTGGGCACCGGCTTCGGCCGGGTGGCGCTGGCCTTCGCGGTGCTCGCGCTGCCCGGCTCGTCGCCGACGACGCTGTCGATCGTGCTGGCCTGCCAGGCCCTCCCCCAGTTGGTGCTGATCCTGGCCGGCGGCGTGATCGGCGACCGGTTCGCGCGCCGCCGGGTGCTGCTCGCCGCCGAACTCTTCGCGGGCGTGGCCTGGACCGGCCTGACCCTGATGTTCCTCACCGACCACGCGCCGCTGCTGGCGGTTAGCGTGTTCGCCGCGCTGGCCGGCGTGGCGAGCGCGGTGTTCCTGCCAGCCTTCGACGGCGTGGTTCCCGACCTGGTGCCCGCTTCCCTTCGACAGCGCGCCAACGGCTTGCTGCGGATCGGTTTCAACCTGGGGCTGATCCTGGGCCTGTCCCTGGCCGGCGCGACGGTGGCGGTGGTCGGTGCGGGCTGGGCGGTCGCGCTCAACGCCGCGTCCTTCTTCGTGTCGGCGGCCCTGATCCTGGGCATCCGCACGCCGGCCGGCCCACCCCGGCCGCCCGCCTCGGCGTGGTCGGACCTGCGCCGGGGCTGGCAGGAGTTCTCGTCGCGGCAGTGGCTGTGGGCGGTGGTGGCGCAGTACGCGTTCGTGGTGGCCGCGATCAACGCTTATGTCGGGGTGTTCGGCCCTCTGCTGGCGGTCTCGGACCTGGGCGGTGCGCCGGCCTGGTCGGCGATCACCGCGGCCCAGGCGGCCGGCACGTTCCTCGGCGTCGGGATCGCGGTCCGGGTCCACCCGCGCCGGCCGGTGCTGATCGCGGCGCTGGTGACGGCGGCGGCCGCATTGCCGATGGCGTTGCTGGCGGCGTCGGCGCCGTTGCCGGCAGTGGTGGCGGCCGCGTTCCTGGCCGGCGTGGCCGGCGACGTGTTCGGGGTGCTCTGGTCGACGACGATGCAGCGCGAGGTGCCGTCCGACGCGCTGTCCCGGGTCAGCTCGTGGGACCTGCTCGGCTCGCTGTCGTTCGCACCGCTGGGGCTGCTGGTGGCCGGCCCGATCGCGGCGGCGGCCGGCACGTCCAACGCACTCTGGGGGTGCGCCGCCCTGGTCGTGCTGGCCACGGCCGGCGCATTGCTCGCCCCCGAGGTACGCCGCCTACGAGCACCGGGTGCCGCGGAGATATCGCCCGCGCCCGAGCCAGCGAAGGTCGCGTAACAAGTCGTGGCTGCCCCGCCCCCTCCACGCGCCGCGCCCGCTGTCACCGACCTGTCGACGCCGCGCATCGGGGTGGACCCAAGCCACCGCGACGCTCCACACCCCGCGCCACCAGGCCAGCGCCAGGCGCTCGCTACCGACCCAAGCCAGCGCGACGTCCTCGCCGCGCGCCACCAGGCCAGCGCCAGGCGCTCGCTACTGACCCAAGCCAGCGCGACGTCCTCGCCGCGCGCCACCAGGCCAGCGCCAGGCGCTCGCTACCGACCCAAGCCAGCGCGACGTCCTCGCCGCGCGCCACCAGGCCAGCGCCAGGCGCTCGCTACCGACCCAAGCCAGCGCGACGTCCTCGCCGCGCGCACCGCACGCGCCGATCGCGCATTCGCGCGCTGAACGCGGCGGCGCGTAACGCGGTGGCGGTCCTTGGCCGGGTGGGGCATTCTGCTGCGATGGTGGATCTTCGGGTGTTGTCCGACGATGACTGGAAGCTGTGGCGAGACCTGCGGCTGGCCGCGCTCGCCGAGGCGCCCTACGCCTTCGGGTCGAAGCTTGCCGACTGGCACGACGCGGGCGAAGACATGTGGCGCGATCGGTTGCGCATCGCGGGGGCGTTGGACCTGGTCGCCTACCTCGGTGAGGAACCGGTCGGGATGGCCAGCGGCGTGCCTACCGGCCCGGGCACCGTCGAGGTCATCTCGGTCTGGGTGAGCCCGGCCGGGCGCGGCCACGGCGTCGGTGACGCACTGATCAAAGCCATCGCCGACTGGGCCGCCACCTCGGGTGCGACCGTCGTGCGGCTGTCGGTCCGCGCAGACAACGCGGCGGCCATCCGCCTCTACGAGCGGGCCGGATTCATCCACATCGGACCCAACGACGAGGACCCCGCCGAGATCCTCATGGAGCAGACCGTGTCCGGGGCCCCATAACGAGGGGCCCCGGACATCGGGGCTCAGTGGTGCCGGGGCCGGTAGTGAAGACCGACGACCGGCGTGACCGGTCGACGCCGGCGAAGCGCGACCGCGCCGGTGAAAACGGCGAGTAACGCACCGCCGCCGGCCAGGCCGATCCAGCTCCACGGCCAGGTGCCGCCGTCGGCGACCAGGCTGACGCCCGGCGGTGGGAGCGTCACCACGCGGTTGAGCTTGTGCTTCACGATGCCGCTGGCGAGTTCGAGGTCGAGCTTCCAGTCGCCGTCGGGCAGTTTGGCGTCGAGCGCCGCCATCACGATGCCGGTGGCTCCGGGTGCCAGCGTGGTGGCCGTGTTCAGGTGGTAGGGGCCGGCCCGCATGCTGCCTGGGCCGTCACTGAGGCTCAGCGTGCCGGTCAGGTCCAACGCCCGTTCGCCGGTGTTGGTGACCGCCGTCGAGATCACCGGCACGCCGTCTGCGCCACGGGTGGTCTTGATCTCGCCAATGTCGAAGTTGGACACCGGCTCGCCGCCGGGGCCGACGTTGAGGTAGACCCGGATCCCGGCCCGCCGGATCGCGCCGATGTTGCCATGCTTGTCGGGAGCGATCCGGGTCTCCGACCACAGCACGCCGTAACGCTCACCCTTCGACGCCTTGTCCGGCACCGCGATGGTCGCCTCGACCTCGGCCGTGTCGCCGGGTTGAAGGACTACCTTGTCGACCGACAGCTTGATCCACGAGGTCAGCTCGTTGCCCTCGCGGTCTGCGCCCGGCAGGAACTCGTCGTTGTTGAGGCTCGCCGCTCCCGGATAGACCTCGAACTCCCGGGCCTGGTCGGTCTGGTTGAGCACCTCGAAGCGCCGGGTGATGGTCGAGCCGGGCTTCAGGTGGTCGACGATATACATGTGCGCCCGCGGATCGTCGCGTCGCGAGACGGGCGCTTCGAGCAGCCGGATGCCGATCTGCCCGTCCTCCGCAGGCGCGGCGGCGCCTGGGGACGACGGCACGGCGACCGCGGCGAGAATCGCCGCGATCGCCACGCCTAAGGGCAGTCGGTTATGCCACCGAATGCGTCACCGTGCCGGTGTAGGTGCCGGCAACGGCGGCCGCCGGCAGTTGGATCGACAGGTTCGGGTTCCACCGCACCGAGTTGGAACCGACCGCGGTGGCGGTGTAGGCCGTGCGCGGGGCACCCAGGTTGCCCGGAAGGCCGGCCACCGGCACCGGAAGGCCGGAGACGATGGTGGCCAGGCCGGGGGTGTAGGTGGCCTGGTCGGCGCCGATGGTCTCCGCGGGGGTGCCGCCACCGGTCTTGAAGGGCGTGGACGAGACGGTGGCCGTCCAGCTGGCTACGAGCAGACCGCGCGTGTCGGCGACGGTGACCGGGCCGATGCTCCCGGAAACGGTCCCACCGGTGACCCCGGAACCGAGATCGACGGTAGTGGTGGGCGCGGTGATGTTGAGGCCGCCCGCGCTGATCGCGAACGTGATGGGGGTTTCAGCGCTGGGTGCGGCCACGGCGGGCGCGGCTCCGAATCCCACCATTGAGGCGAACGCCGCGAGGGCGGCCGCCAGGGTGACGCGTCTGGACATCCTGTAACTCCTCACGAACCACGCCCTGCATCGGGCGTCACGACGGCAACTTCGTGATCACCATAAGAAGTATTCACGTAACTAATCCGACGTATCAGGAAAAATTCCGGCGCAGCGCGAGGGTGACAGGGGTGGGGCGCGCCGCAGCGGCGCGCCCCACGAGATCGATCAGGCTGGCTTGGCCAGAACCGAGTCGGGATCGTAGTGCCAGCGGATCTCACCGAGCCGGGTGTTGGCCTCTTCCGACCACATGGTGGCCAGCCGCTCCGCCGTCACCGGCAGGCCCATCAGGTTGGGATTGCCCTCGGGCAGCGTCCAGGGCGCGACGAGTTGGCGCCAGTCGAACGCCGCGTCGGGCATCACCTTCTCGAACTGGTCGGGCCGCACGCCGACCAGCGCGGACGCCACCACGCCGGCCCGGCCGGCGACCGCCGAGCCGCCCTCGACGTCGCGCGCCGCGGCACCGCCCAGGTGGCGCAACTCGGCCGAGACGAACGGCGGGTCGGCCGCGGGGCCGAAGGTCGACAGGAACGCGGTCGCGAACTCCTGGTCGATCTGGCCCAGCAGCACCCCGTAGACCTGGCTGGCACCCGGCTCGGTCGGATCGTTGTGGATCCTGGCGATCTGGCCCGCCGGCATCTCGCCGAGCGCGTCGAGGTAGACCGGGGCCGCACCGCGCAACGGCGCCGCCAACTCGGCGCCCCGGTCGACCGGCCCCGGGTAGGCGAATCGCAACGAGAGCACCGTGCGCCCGCGCAGCGGCTCGGGGATCTGCTCGAACGGCGGCATCCGGATGATCGCCGCGCTGGTGGAGACCTGGTCGTCTGCGGTCGCGATGTAGTCGACCCAGGCCCGCAGGGCCGGCTCGATGTCGGCGCCGTCGAACATCAGCGAGCCGCCGTAGAGAGTGGACAGCTCGACCAGCCGGACCCGCACCTCGGTCACGATGCCAAGGCCGAACCGGCCGCCGCGCAGTGCCCAGAACAGGTCGGGGTGGTCGGTGTGGTTGGCCTCGACGATCTCGCCGGCGCCGGTGACGACGGTGAAGCTCTCCACATAGTCGGAAGCGAAGCCGTGGCTGCGCGCCAGCGGGCCGAGCCCGCCACCGACCAGCAGGCCGACGACGCCGACCGTCGACGCCGCGCCGGCGATCGGCAACAGGCCGTGCTCGGCCGCCGCCGCGACCACGTTGCCCCACTGCTGCCCCGCACCGAGCGTCGCGGTGCGGGTCTGCGGATCGATGGTCAGCCGGTCGAGCCGCTTCGTGTTGATCATCAGGCCCGACGTGATCGGAACCTCGGCGCCGTGCCCGGTGCCCTGCACGCTGACGTGCATGCCGTGGTCGCCGGCGTAGCGGACCGCTGCCGCGACGTCTTCGGCCGACGTCGCGCCGACCACGAGTTGTGGTGTGTGCGTTGCCGCGGTGTTCCACGCGGCGACCTCGTCGGCGTAGCCCTCGTCGTAAGGGGCCAACACCGGGCCCGTCACCTGAGCCGACAGGGTGGAAGTCATCAAACTCCTCCGATGGCGTGGGTGTGTGTCCCGTCCGTTGTAGCCGCCGGGTGCGACATTCCCACGCCCATCCTCACCGCCCTGCGGGGTCGCTGTGGCGCAGGACACGCCTGGTGGACGCGTTGCCGGCGGCCACCCCGACGACGAGCGTCACCAGACCGACGCCGACCAACGCCAGGTAAGGCACCCGGAATCCGCCCGTCAGGTCGTGCAGGAAGCCCACCGCCACCGGACCCACCGCGGCCAGCAGGTAGCCGACGAAGAACGCCATCCCGGACGCCTTCGGAGTGGCGGCCGGCGTCGGGGCGATCTGCCCGACCACGGTCAGCGCGAGCGTGAAGTTGGCGCCGACCCCGATGCCGAGCAGTCCGGCCCAGAGAGCCGGCGCGCTCAACGGGCTCACCCCGATCAACCCGAGCGGAACGATCGTCAGGAGCAGGCAGACGACGATCGCCGGCCGCGGGTCGCGACGGGTCAGCGCGGGCGCCGCCAGGGCGGAGACGACCTGGGTGGCGCTGAAGAGGGCGAGCAGCCCGCCGGCCTTCCCCGCGGACCAGCCGAGGTCGGTGTAGGTGGCCGCCAACCAGGCCAACGGCGCGTAGTAGAGCAGCGACTGCCCACCCATATACAGCGTGACCATCCAGGCGCCCCGGTCCCGCCACGGCGACCAGTCAAGCTCGGCGGCAGCAGCCGCCGGCGGTGCCGCGGACGACGGACGGACCACCAACCAGACCACCAGAGCAAGAACAGCCGGCACCGCCCAGATCGCCAGCGAAGCCCGCCACGACCCACCAAAGACGGTCCGCAACGGCTCGGTGCCGCCCGCGCCGATCAGCGCGCCGGTGATCAGGGCCGTCGTGTAGAGACCGGTGACCGGCCCCACCCGCGCAGGAAAGCGGGCCCGCACCAGTGCCGGCATCAGCGCACCGCCGACCGCGATCGCGACGCCGACGAACACCGTCGCCGTGTAGAGCAGCCCCACGCCCGCCAGCGGCCGGACCGCGGTCGCCACTGCCACCAGGGCCAGCGCGAACGCCATCGTCCGGCCGGTGCCCCACCGAGCCGCCGCCCACGCCGCGGCCGGCGCGAACAGCCCCATACAGACGACCGGCACCGACGTCAGCACGCCCGCCGCGGAGCCGGAGAGGCCGAGCGAGTCACGCAGCGAGTCGACGATCGGCGGAACCGACGCGATCGCCGGCCGCAGGTTGAGGGCGGCCAGCAGCACCGCCGCGAGCCAGGCGGCGGCCGACCAGCGGCCTTTCACGGAAACGGGAAGCCCACGTAGTTTTCCGCCAGCGACGTCGCCGCCGCCCGCGACGACGTCACGTAGCGCAGTTGAGACAGTTGCAGCGCGCGGTCGAACGGGTCGTTGTCGCTGGTCGGGTGCAGCATCGAGGTCATCCACCAGGAGAAGTGTTGCACCCGCCAAACGCGGCGCAGGCAGGCCTCGGAGTAGGCATCGAGACCGGTCGCGTCGCCGCTGGCATACCAGGCGGTGAGCGCGTCGGCGAGCACCTTGACGTCGGCCACCGCGAGGTTGAGCCCTTTCGCACCGGTAGGTGGCACGATGTGTGCCGCGTCCCCGGCCAGGAACAGCCGTCCGTATTGCATCGGTGACACGACGAAGCTGCGCATCGCGGCGACCGAGCGTTCCAGGATCGGCCCGTCGGCCAGCGACCAGGCCGGGTCCGAACGGTCCAGCCGGGCCCGCAACTCGCTCCAGATCCGCTCGTCGGGCCACTCCGCCAGGTCTTCGTCGGGCCGGACCTGAAGGTAAAGCCGGGTCACCGTCGGCGAACGCATGCTGTGCAGCGCGAAGCCCCGCGAACTGTGCGCGTAGATCAGTTCCTCCGACGACGGCGGCGCTTCCGCCAGGATGCCGAGCCACGCGTGCGGATAGTCGCGCTGGTGCACGGTCAGCACACCGGGAGGGATCGCC
This sequence comes from Asanoa ferruginea, assembly GCF_003387075.1. NCBI lineage: Bacteria > Bacillati > Actinomycetota > Actinomycetes > Micromonosporales > Micromonosporaceae > Asanoa > Asanoa ferruginea. The sequence continues at coordinate 3,515,583 of NZ_QUMQ01000001.1, read as the reverse complement.
GCGCGGGACACGCCATGAAACCCGTCGCATCCCGCGATCACGTCGCAGTGCAGCGTCTGCGCCACGCCGTCGGCGTCCACATAAGACACCGTTGGCGTTGACGTCAGAGCTGACAACGCGACCGACGAGACCGAGAAATGCAGCGGACCGTCCCAGGCCGCGATCAGATCCTTCACCACCTCGTGCTGCCCATAGATGGTGATCTCCCGCCCGGCCAACTCGGTCAACGGGATCCGATGCGCCTCCCGCTCGAAGAGCAACTCGATGCCGTGATGCACCATCCGCTCACGGTGCAGCCGGTCGCCCAGCCCCAGCGAGGTCAGCAGATCGACCGTGCCGTGTTCGAGCACCCCGGCCCGGATCCGTGCCTCCACATGGGACCGAGTCTGCCGCTCCAGCACCACACAGTCGATGCCGCGCGCGCGGAGCAGGTGGGCGAGCACCAGACCGGCCGGACCGGCGCCGATGATGCCCACCTGCGTGCGTGTTTCCAAATCAGTCAGCCCCACACCTCTTGCGCCGTCTCCACGATCAGCGCCAGCTTGGCCACCTCGTCGTCGTAGCTGAGCGCGTTGCCCTCGACCGTCGAGGAGAAGCCGCACTGCGGCGAAAGGCACAGCTGCTCGAGCGGCACATAGCGGCTCGCCTCGTCGATCCGCCGCTTGAGCGCGTCTTTCGACTCGAGCTCGCCACGCTTGGTCGTGACCAGACCAAGAACGACCATCTTGCCCGGGGGTACGAAACGCAGCGGCGCGAAGCCGCCGGAGCGCTCGTCGTCGAACTCCAGGAAGAACCCGTCGACCGCCAGCTCGGAGAACAGCGCCTCGGCGACGAAGTCGTAGCCGCCCTCGGCCGCCCACGACGACCGGAAGTTGCCCCGGCACATGTGGGTGGTCACCGACAGCCCGGCCGGCCGGCCTTCGATCGCCGCGTTGATCTGCTTGATGTAGCGCAGGTGCTGGTGCTCGGCGTCGTCGCCCCGCTCGCTGAGCTGCTTGCGCTGCTCGGGGTCGTTGAGATAGGCCAGGCTGGTGTCGTCGAGCTGCAGGTAGCGGCAACCGAGCTCGGCGACGGCGGCGACCTGGGCCGCGTAGGCCGCGGACAGGTCGGCCCAGAACTGCTCCTCGTCGGGGTAGACCGCCGGATCGATCGACGCCTTCCCGCCCCGGTAGTGCACCATGCTCGGCGACGGGATGGTCAGCTTCGCGGTCACGCCGTCTTCCACAGTGGAGGCGAGGAAGGCGAAGTCGTCGCCGAAGATGGTCTTCTCCAGCCGGACCGGGCCGTCGACGGCCAGCGCCGCCGAGGTGAAGTCGAGGTCGCCCTGCTTGTTGTGGAAGTGCACCCGGATCTTCTCGTCGGTGCTGTGGATCCCGCCGAGCTGGTAGATGAAGTCCATGTGCCAGGACGTACGCCGGAACTCGCCGTCGGTGGCCGATCGCAGCCCGACGTCGCGCTGCATCCGCACCACGTCGCGGACCGCGTCGTCTTCCACCGCCCGCAACTCCTCGGCGGAGATCGTGCCGGCCGCCCGGTCGGCCCGCGCCTTGAGCAACCGTTCCGGACGCAGCAGGCTGCCGACGTGGTCAGCCCGGAACGGCGGCGTGTCGCGCAACGTCATGTCGTGCACCTTTCCTAGAACGGGTAAGCCGGAATCTCGCCACGCAGCGTGATCCAGCGCTGCTCGGTGAACGCGTCGAGGTTGCCGGCGCCGCCGAACCGCGCGCCGGTGCCCGAGTCGAGCACACCGCCGAACGGTGCCACCGCCTCGTCGTTGACGGTCTGGTCGTTGATGTGCACGATCCCGCTCGGGATCCGCTCGGCGAGAGCCAGCCCGCGCATCGCGTCGCCGGTCAGGATGCTCAGCGACAGCGCATAGGAGGAGTCGGCGGCCAACGCGGCGGCCTCGTCGAGACTGCTGAACCGCACGACCGGCGCGACCGGACCGAATACCTCCTCGGCGTACGCCGGCATGTCTGTGCGCACCTCGTCGAGCACCGTCGGCCGGTAGAAGAGCCCCTCGTGCTTGCCGCCCGCCACGAGCCGGGCACCGGCGTCGACGGTCGCGGTGACCAGGGCGTGCACCTTGTCACGCTGGCCCTCGTCGACCAGCGGGCCGAGGGCCACCTGCCCGGTGAACGGGTCACCGACCGGCAGGTGGTCGGCATGCTCGGCGAGCGCCGCGACGTAGTCGTCGGCGATCCGCTCGTGCACCAGGTGGCGCCCCGCGGTCATGCAGATCTGGCCCTGGTGCAGGAACGAGCCCCACGCCCCGGCGGAGACCGCCCGATCGAGGTCGGCGTCGTCGAGCACCACGATCGCCGAGTTGCCGCCCAACTCGAGGTGCACCCGCTTGAGGTGGCGGGCCGCGAGCTCGCCGACCCGGCGCCCCGTCGCGCTGGAGCCGGTGAACGAGATGACCCGGATCGCCGGGTCGGCGACCAGCGCGGAGCCGGCCTCGGCGCCGCCGGGCAGCACGTGCAGCAACCCGGCCGGCAGCCCGGCGTCGGCGAACACCCGGGCGATCGCGAAGCCACCGCTGACAGGGGTACGCAGGTCGGGCTTGAGCACGACCGCGTTGCCCAGGGCCAGCGCCGGCGCGACCGAGCGGATCGACAGGATCAGCGGCACGTTGAACGGCGAGATCACCCCGACCACGCCGACCGGGACCCGCTTGAGCAGGCTCAGCCGCGGTTGGTTGCTCTGGAGGATCTCGCCGACCGGGCGGTGTGCCAACGCGGCTGCCTCGTAGCACTCCTGGGTCGCGACGCCGACCGCGAAGTCGCCGAGTCCCGGCACCGCGCCGGTCTCCCGGACCACCCAGTCACGCAACTCGCCCGCGTTGGCCTCGATCAGCGCGCCGGCCCGGCGCAGCACCGCCGCCCGCTCCTCGAACGTCTTGGCCGCCCACTCCCGCTGTGCCGCCACGGCGGTCGCGGCCGCGTCGGCGACGTCACCGGCGTCGGCCACGCCGGTGCGCCCGAGCGACGTGCCGGTCGCCTTCTCCAGGATGTCGGCCGTGCCGCCTGACGGGGTGCGCCACTCGCCGCTGAAGATCTTGCCGTCCCACTCCTGCGGGTCGAAGAATGTCATGCCGGTGCTCCTTCTGAAGCTGGTGCCGTCACTTTCCTGATCCGCGCGTAGACCTGGCTGCGCAGTTCGGTGAAGCGCGGGTCGGACCGGGTGGTGAGCTGGTCGCGGTCGGCGGGCAGGTCGATGGCCAGGTCTTCGGCAACGGTGGTCGGCGAAGCCGACAACACGATCACCCGCTGGCCGAGGTAGACCGCCTCGTCGATGTCGTGTGTGACGAACAGCAGCGTCACGCCCAGCCGCTGCCACACCGAGCGGACCAGGTCTTCCAGGTCGGCCCGGGTCTGCGCGTCGACGGCCGCGAACGGCTCGTCCATCAGCAGCACCTTCGGCTGGAAGGCGATGGCCCGGGCGATCGCCACCCGCTGCTGCATGCCACCGGAGAGCTGCCACGGGTAGGCACCGTCGGCATCGGACAGTGCGACGGCCGCGAGCGCGTCGGTCGCCAGCTTCCGGCGCTCGGCGCGCGCGATGCCCTGGGCCTTGAGCGGCAACTCGACGTTGTCGCGCACCCGCAGCCACGGGAAGAGACTGCGGCCGTATTCCTGGAAGACCACCGCGAGGCCCGGCGGCGGTGCGGTGACCGGCGCGTCCTGCACCCGCACCTCGCCGGCGGTGGCCGGCAGCAGGCCGGCGAGCACCCGCAACAGGGTGGTCTTGCCGCAGCCGGAGGGGCCGACCACGCAGGCGAACTGTCCTTCAGGAACGGAGAACGTCAGGTCACCGACCGCCGTCACGCGGCGGCCGTGCCCGTCGTACACCTTGTGCAGGTTCTTGACCTCCAGCATCAAAACTCCCGTTGTCCCGCGCGCTGGCCGTGGTACCAGCCGAGCAGCGACCGCTCGGCGAGTCTGAACAGCAGGGAGAGCACGATGCCGATCAGGCCGAGCAGGAGCACGCCGCTCCACATCTCGGGGATCTGGAAACCCCGCTGGAATTGCAGAACCGTGAAGCCGAGGCCCTCGTTGGCGGCCATCATCTCGCTGATCACCATCAGGATGATGGCCAGCGGAAGGGCCTGCCGGGCACCGGTCACGATCTGTGGGCTGGCCGCCCGGAGCACCAGGTGGCGCAGGCGGAGCAGCCCGGTGATCCGGTAGGTGCGGCAGGTGTCGCTGAGCACCTCGTCGCGGGCCCGCACGCCCTCGATGGTGTTGAGCAGCACCGGCCAGACGCAGCCGAACACGATCACCAGAATCTTGGTGCGGTCGCCGATGCCGGCGAGGAGGATCGCGGCCGGGACCAGGACCGGCGGCGGGAACGCGCGCAGGAACTCGAGCACCGGTTCGAGCAGGTCGCGGACGACCCGGTTCAGGCCGATCAGCGCGCCCAGCGCGACGCCCAGCAGCACCGCGAGGAAATAGCCGGCGAGCAGTCGCCAGAGCGACGGGAACACCTGCTCCTGGAACATCTCCCAGGTCCAGGTGCGGCCGAACGTGTCGACGATGGTCGACAGCGACGGCCAGTAGAAGTCGGTGCTGCCGGCCGAGCCGAACCACCACGCCGCGATGAGCACGACCGGCAGACCGACCGCGAGCACGACGCGCCAGAGAATCCTCATGCCGCACCCTTCTCGGCCCGGTTGGCCGGGTGCCAGGAGAGCAGCCGGCGCTCGCCCCACCGGACCACGAGGTTGATCAGCACGCCGAGCAGGCCGGTGACCACGATGAGGGCGTAGACGAGGCGTACCTCATTGCTCTGTTGTGCGGTGTCGATCTCCTTGCCCAGGCCGGGCGAACCGATCACCAACTCGCCGGTGATGGTCAGGATCAGCGCGACGGCGGCGGCCAGTCGCAGGCCGGTCATCACGTAGGGCAGCGCGCTCGGCCAGACCACGTGACGCACCCTGGCCCAGGGGCTCAGCCGGAACGAGCGGGCGGTGTCGAGGGCGACCGGGTCGACGTCGGCGACGCCGTGCACGACCTGGATCAGCATCTGCCAGAAAGCCGCGTAGACCACCAGGATAAGGGTCGAGCGGACCGTCGGACCATAAAGGACGATCACCAGCGGGATCAGCGCGACCGACGGGATCGGCCGAAGGAACTCGATGGTCGTGGTCGTCGCGGCACGCAGGATGGGCAACGAGCCGAGCAGCACGCCGATGACGGCGCCGGCGACCACCGCGATCGCGAGGCCGCCGGCCCAGGTGCCGAGCGTGTGCAGCAGCGCCGTCCAGAACGAGCCGTCGTCGAGCTGCCCGACCAGGGTCACCAGGATCTGGCTGGTCGGCGGCGCGAAGTCGATCGGCACCACGCCGATCCGCGGCGCCACCTCGAGCACCAGCCCGAAGCCGATGAGGCCCAGCGCGCCCAGGGTGACCGACCGGTATCGCCGGCCGGTCACCCGCGGGCGGCGCGCCGCGACGGAGACCATCAGGGAAGCAGCCCCGCCACGTCGGGCTTCTGCTTCAGCAGCCCATCGGTGACCGCGGCGGTGGCCAGTGCGTCGATCGACTCGCGGTTGATGTCGGCCGGCCACTTGGGCAGCGTCATCTTGGCCCGGGTCGCCGGATCGATCTTCGTGTAGGTGCCGATGATGTCGCGCACCTCGTCGCTGTGCGAGTCGGCGTAGGCCAGCGACTCCTGCATCGCCTCGGTGAAGCGCTTGACCAGGTCGGGGTTCTCCCCGGCCAGCTTCGTCGAGGTGAAGTAGAGCGCCACGGTCAGGTTGGGCGCCGCGTCCACATAGCTCGATGCGATTTTCCGCATGCCGGCGGCGATCGCGGCCTGCTGGAACGGCTCGACGACGAAGATGGCGTCGACCCGGCCCGCCTGGAGCGCGCCGACCTGCTCGGGGAACGGCAGTTCGGTGAACTTGACCTGGCTGGGGTCGCCACCGTCTTTCTTCACCGACGCGCGCACGCTGGTGTCGACGATGTTCTTCAGCGTGTTGGCCGCGACCGTCTTGCCGACCAGGTCCTTCGGCGACTTGATCGGGCTGTCGGGCTTGACGAACAGCCCGGCGAAGTCGTCGGCGGCGCCGGTCGAGTTGTTGCCGTTGCAGACCACCTTGAGCGGCGCGTTGTTCGACTTGGCCAGCAGCAGCGAGACGGCGTTGCTGAACCCGAACTGGTATTGACCGGAGAGAACGGCCGGCACGATCGCCGCGCCACCCTGTGCGGTGGTCAGGGTCAGGTCGATGTTGCGCTTGCTGAAGAAGCCCTTCTCCTTGCCGAGGTAGATGGGCGCGACATCGAGGATCGCGATGACGCCGGCGTTGACCGCGTCGGGCTTGCCGGAAGCCGCGGGCGCCGCGGAACCGTCGTCGGATGAGTCACCGCACGCGGCTGTGGCGAGCAGGGCCACCGCGGTGAATAGTGCAATCAAGGGGCGTCGCATCGGAACTCCATCCACGTCAGGGGTGAGCGGAGAAGGCGGGGTGTTCGCATAGCGCACAGATGTACATCGGGAAACCTAGAAGAGCGCCGCACCAGAAGTCAATGTTTGTCGTTGTTGACGGGCGAACGGCGCGGTTCATAGTCTGGCTGCTGAACGGTTGTTCGCACAGCGCACAGACTTGGAGCCGCATGGCCGAACTCGTCAGCCTCGCCGAGGGTGTGGCGGAGCTGGTCCACGACGGCGACGCGGTCGCGTTGGAGGGCTTCACCCATCTCATCCCGGTGGCCGCCGGCCAGGAGATCATCCGCCAGGGCCGGCGCGACCTGACGCTGATCCGGATGACCCCCGACATCGTCTACGACCAGCTCATCGGTGCCGGTTGCGCGGCCCGCCTGGTGTTCTCCTGGGGCGGCAACCCCGGCGTCGGCTCGCTGCACCGGTTCCGCGACGCCGTCGAGCGGGGCTGGCCCCGGCCGATCGAGATCGAGGAGCACAGCCACGCCGGCATGGCCAACCGCTACGTCGCCGGCGCGTCCGGGCTGCCGTTCGCGGTGCTCCGCGGCTACGTCGGCACCGACATCGCCCGGCACACCTCGACGGTCAGCACCGTCACCTGTCCGTTCACCGGCGAGGTGCTCACCGCGGTCGCCGCGCTCAACCCCGACGTCGCCGTGATCCACGCCCAGCGGGCCGACCGCCGTGGCAACGTGCAGATGTGGGGCATCACCGGCGTGCAGAAGGAGGCGGTCCTGGCCGCGTCGCGATCGCTGGTCACGGTCGAGGAGATCGTCGACGAACTCGACCCGCGCCCCGACGCCGTGGTGCTGCCCGGCTGGGTGGTCACGGCGGTGGCCGAGGTGCCGCGCGGCGCCCACCCGTCCTACGCGCAGGGCTACTACGACCGCGACAACGACTACTACCAGTCCTGGGACCCGATCAGCCGCGACCGGTCGACGTTCTCCCGCTGGCTCGACGAGGTGACCGCCGGATGACCGGATGGACCGCCGACGAGATCATGACCGTCACCGCGTCGCGCACGCTGGCCGGCCGCACGTCGTGCTTCGTCGGCATCGGCCTGCCCAGCACCGCCGCCAACCTCGCGCGCCGCACCTGCTCCCCCGACCTGGCGCTGATCTACGAGTCGGGCGCGATCGGCGCCAAGCCGAGCACGCTGCCGCTCTCGATCGGCGACGGCGAGCTCGCGGAGACCGCCGACGCGGTGGTCACCGTCCCGGAGATCTTCAACTACTGGCTCCAGCCGGGCCGGGTCGACGTCGGCTTCCTGGGCGCCGCGCAGATCGACCGCCGGGGCAACATCAACACCACGGTCATCGGGGAGTACGCGCACCCGTCGGTGCGGCTGCCCGGCGCCGGCGGCGCCCCGGAGATCGCGGCGTCCTGCAAGGAGACCATCGTGGTCGTCCGGCACAGCCCACGCACGCTGGTCGAGCGCCTCGAGTTCATCACCTCGCTCGGCTTCGGCGACGGCCCCGGCCACCGCGCGGCGCTGGGCCTGCGCGGCCGCGGCCCGGTCCGGCTGATCACCGACCTGGGCGTGCTCGAGCCCGACCCCGACACCTGCGAGCTGACCCTCACCCACATCCACCCCGGCGTGGCGGTCGACCAGGTGCGGGCGGCCACCGGCTGGCCGCTGGCCGTGCGCGCCGAGTTGCCGGTCACCGAACCCCCGACGGCCGCGGAACTCACGGCCCTGCGAGCACTGACGACGAGGTCGTCGACGAGAGGAGGCGGCAATGGCTGAGTGGATCACGCCTGCGCCCTACCGGAGCGATGTCGAAGGCGAGCAACCGCCGCTGGCGGTGCCGACCTACGGCTCGACCGCGTTGCGCAGCCCGCGCCAGCCGCTGGTGGTGCTGCCGCAGGGGCTGACCGAGCTGACCGGCCCGCTGCTGGGCGAGGGCCGGGTCGGCGCACTCGACCACGACCTGACCCGGCAGCACGAGGGCGAGCCGCAGGGCGAGCGGATCGAGGTGTTCGGCCGGGTGCTCGACGGCGACGGCCGCCCGGTGCGCGACACGCTGGTCGAGATGTGGCAGACCAACGCCGCCGGTCGCTACCGCCATGCCGGTGACCGGCACCCGGCGCCGCTCGACCCCAACTTCACCGGCGCCGGCCGGGCGATGACCGACGGCGAGGGCCGCTACCGGTTCGTCACCATCAAGCCCGGCGCCTACCCGTGGCGCAACCACCACAACGCCTGGCGGCCGGCGCACATCCACTTCTCGCTCTTCGGCCAGGCGTTCACCCAGCGCCTGGTCACCCAGATGTATTTCCCGAACGACCCGCTCTTCGACCAGGACCCGATCTTCAACTCGATCCGCGACCCGGCCGCCCGGCAGCGCCTGGTGTCCGCCTTCGACCTCGACGCCACCACGCCGGAATGGTCCCTGGCCTACCGCTTCGACATCGTCTTGCGCGGCCGCGAGGCGACCCCGATGGAGGACGCATGATCTTGCCTACGCCTTCGCAGACGGTGGGGCCATTCTTCTCCCTGGGTCTGCCGTGGAGCGACGGTCCCTACGCGGTGCCCGAAGACGCGCCGGGCGCGTTCTGGCTGCGTGGTGTGGTGGTCGACGGCGCCGGCGAGCCGGTGCCGGACGCGCTGATCGAGACCTGGCAGGCCGACCCGGCCGGGCGTTTCGACCATCCCGACGACCCGCGCGGCGCGGTCGCGACGCCCGGGTTCCGCGGCTTCGCCCGCTGCCCGACCGACGCGGAGGGCCGCTGGGCGATCCGCACCGTGCGGCCGGGCCCGGTGCCGGGCCCCGACGGCACCCTCCAGGCGCCGCACATCGACGTCTCGGTGCTCGCCCGCGGCCTGCTCGACCGCCTGGTCACCCGGATCTACTTCCCCGACGAGCCGGCCAACGCCGGCGACCCGGTGCTGTCCGGGATCGACCCGATCCGGCGCCCGACGCTGGTCGCGAAGGAGTCCGACGACGGCCTGGTCTTCGACATCACCCTCCAGGGCGATCATGAGACCGTATTCTTCGCCTTCTGAGCCCGGCCGGGCCGCCGGCGAAGGGCTCTTCGACGGGATCCTGGCCCGTGGCGCGGTGCCCGCGGCCGTCGCCGACGACGCCTGGGTGCGCGCGATGCTCGACGTCGAGTCGGCGCTCGCGGCCGCCAACGCCGCGGCGGGCGTGATCCCGGCCGCGGCGGGCGAGGCGATCGTCTCGGCGTGCGTCGAGCTGGCACCCGACCCCGCCGACCTGGGTCGCGCCGCCGCCGCGCACGCCACCCCGGTCGTACCGCTGGTCGCCGCGATCCGGGCGGCGCTGCCAGCGCCGGTCGCCGAGTTCGTGCACACCGGGGCGACCAGCCAGGACGTGCTCGACACCGCGGCCATGCTGATCAGCAGCCGGGCGCTGACCGCGCTGCTGTCCGACCTGGACGCCGCCGCTGACGCCGCCGCCGGGCTGGCCACGGCACACCGCGACACCCCGATGATCGGGCGGACACTGCTGCAACAGGCCGTGCCGACCACGTTCGGGCTGACCGCCGCCGGCTGGCTGGCCGGGCTCGACGCGGCCGCCGGGGGCCTACGCGGGTATCAACCCGCCGCCCAACTCGGCGGCGCCGCCGGCACGCTCTCCGGCCTCGGCGCCGCCGGGCCGGCCGTGTTCGCCGACTTCGCCCGCCGGCTCGGCCTCGGCGCGCCCGAGCTGCCCTGGCACACCGAACGCAGCCGGATCGGCCGCCTCGCCGGCGCGCTCGGCGTCGCGGCGGGCGCGCTCGGCAAGCCCGCCCGCGACATCACGCTGCTCGCCCAGAACGAGGTCGGCGAGGTCGAGGAGGCCGCACCCGGCGGGTCGAGCGCCATGGCACACAAGCACAACCCGGTCGCCGCGGTCAGCACGCTGGCGGCGACCGCGCAGGCACCCGGCCTGGTCGCCACCCTGCTGGGCAGCGCCGTGCAGGAACACCAGCGCGCCGCCGGCGCCTGGCAGGCCGAGTGGCGCCCGCTGCGCGAACTGCTGGTCACGGTGGGCTCGGCCGCGGCCTGGCTGCGGGCCGGCCTCACCGGCCTGGTCGTGCACGCCGACGTGATGCGCGCCAACCTCGACCGGGCCGGTTGGCACACCGAACGCGGCGCCACCGACCCTTTTGGCAGCGCCGGCCATTTCGTCGATCTCGCGTTGGCCCGCTACGCATCCCGGAGGACCGATGGCTGACGAGAGTTCCGGCGAGGCCGTCCGCCGCGAGGTGCTCGGCGACGCCCACGTCGACCGGGCGGCCGCCGCCGCGACCGCGTTCAGCGCGCCCTGGCAGGAACACGTGACCGCGCACGCGTGGGGCGCGGTGTGGACCCGGCCGGGCCTCGACCGCCGCACCCGTTGCCTGGTCACCATCGCGCTTTTGGCCAGCCAGCACGCGAGCGGCGAGTTGGCGATGCACGTACGCGCGGCGATCGGTCAGGGTGTGACCCCGACCGAGATCCGCGAGGTCCTGTTGCATACTGCGGTCTACGCCGGTGCGCCGGCGGCCAACACGGCGTTCGCGACCGCCCAGCGAGTGCTCGACGAGCTAGGCATCGAGGAGGCGTCGTGACGACGGTGCGCTCGGCGGACTTCGTGCAGTCGCTCGAACGCGGCCTCGCGGTGATCCGCGCCTTCGACCGCTCCCATCCGGAGCTCACGCTGAGTGAAGTAGCCGCGTCCACCGGTGTCACCCGGGCCGCCGCCCGCCGCTTCCTGCTGACCTTGATGGACCTGGGCTACGTGCGCACCGACGGCCGTTTCTTCTCACTCAGCCCGCGGGTGCTGGAGCTGGGCTACGCCTACCTGTCCAGCCTGTCACTGCCCGAGGTCGCCGAGGTGCACCTGGAAGCGCTGGTGGCCGAGGTCAACGAGTCGTCGTCGGTATCGGTCCTAGACGGCCCCGACGTGGTCTACGTGGCTCGGGTGCCGACCTCCCGAATCATGACAGTGACGATCAATGTGGGCACCCGCTTCCCCGCGTACGCCACCTCAATGGGTCGGGTCCTGCTCGCAGGCCTGCCCGACGAAGACCTGGCCGCCTACTTCGACGGCGTGACCATCGACCGGCTAACCGCCCGCACGATCGGCACGGTCAGCGCGCTGAAGACAGAATTGCAGCGGGTACGCGCGCAAGGCTGGTCGCTGGTCGACCAGGAGTTGGAGCAGGGCCTACGCGCGGTGGCCGCCCCAATCCGCGACCGCGCCGGCCGCACAGTGGCAGCGGTCAACATCTCCACGGCCGCGAGCCGCACCACCCTAGAGGCGATCCGCCGCGACCTGGTGCCACCATTGCTCGCCGCCGCCGCCCGCATCTCCGCCGACCTCCCGGCCGCCACCCGCGCAGAGCGAAGAATCAGCTAGGTTTCTGGCTATTGACCTGCATTATCCAATCGCTCCGACGGGGCAGATTTCCCACCGCTGATCGGCAATAATTGATGCATGCGGCAGCTCCAGTTCTTCACCACGAAAGAGCTGGCTGTCATGCGCGACCGCACCGCGTCCCGCAATTATTCGGCCGCGGGTGACGAGTTCCGTCGCGAGCATCAGCGCCACCGCGCCTGGGGTTTAGGACAACGGCACGCCGAGCGTCTGCGCCAGTTGCGTGGCACTGACCGCGACCCGCGCTCGCCGACTGTCAGCGGAAACCATCCAGGGCCCGCTATTCCGCCTGTCTCCGAGGCATCAACGCCACCCAACCAGCCACCGCAGGCGACCCCCAGCCCAAACGTCGTCGCACGTCAGCACCGCTCGCGCGACGCAAAGGCCGCCGACCAATCCGGGCCGCCGGCCAAGGCATCGCTGGCCACGAAGGCATCGACCACACTGGTGGGAGATTCACCGTCGGGGCTAGCGGAGAAAACGCCGACATCTCCGACGAAGACCACCATCGGCCATCTCCGGGCGCCAGCAAAGGGAGCGTCGCAACCGTCCACAAAAGCATTCACCGAACCGACCAGGTCGCACTCTTGCGCCCGTCGAGAAACGCACCATCACGGTCCGCAAAGACCAATCCACGTCCCAAACAAGAATTGCACCGGCGCAACGTTCCGGAGAACGCACTCCCGCGGCCCACCGGAACGACGATCAAGACCGGCCCTACAGCGACCGACCACATTCGCCGGCACCCGCCAATAACACCTACACGTCGGCACGCCAATACCAGCGCGCCCCCGTTTCAGGCGGGCGATTCATCGCGGACGCGGCCTAGTCGACGGTCGCGCCGACGGTCAGGTTGAGTTTGGTGGCGGTCAGCGTGCGGGCCCAGTCGGAGGCGGCGAAGACCGCGGCGTTGGCCACGTCGTCGAGGGTTGCCGCGCGGCCGAGCATGGTCTGGTCCTCCGTCATCTTGGCGATCGCGCGCTGGGTCTTCGGGTCCTCGTTGGTCAGCGACTCGGGCACGCCGCCCGTCTGCAAGGTGAGCACCCGGATGCCGTGTTGGCCAAGCTCGCGGGCCAGCGTGCGGCGCAGCGCCTCGACCGCGCCGAACGCGACCTGGAGTCCGCCGAGGTTGGCCTGCGGGTCGCCGTAGCCGCCGAAGGTCAGCACCACGCCGCTGCCCTGCCGGATCATTTGGGGCGCGGCCGCCTTCGTGGTCAGCCACAGCGCGCGCAGCCGGCTGGTCACGTCGGCCTCCAGGTCGGCGTAATCCATCTCGACCATCGGCTTGCCGAACGCGTAGGGGTGGGCGATCAGGTTGAACGAGACGTCCAGGCTGCCGAATCGCTCGGCCACGTCCCGCGCGTGTGCGTCGACGGCGGCCTCGTCGAACGCGTCGAACGCGGCGGTCTCGGCCCGGCCGCCGGCCGACGTGATCTCGTCGGCGACCGCGCGCAGCGCCGGCTCGGAACGGCCGACCAGGTGCACGGTCGCGCCCTCGCGCCCGAACGCCCGGGCCACCGCGGCACCGATCGCGCCCGCGCCTCCGTAGAGCACGGCGTTCCTACCCTGCAACAACATGGTCATCTCCTTCACGCGATGTCACGAGTGCGTCCAGCTTGTCCAGCGAGGCCCGCAGCCCGACCTCCATGCCGCCCCGCACGTAGAAGTCGCGGTCCTGCACGGACTGGAAAACGGTGTTCTGGCGGAGCACGGTGCGCTCGCCCCGCTCTGAAAAAGTGATCGTGTTGAGGTAGACCCGGCCCGGCTGCCGGTCGAACTCGTAGGTCTGCACGATTCCCTGCGTGCTCGGTGTGCCGTGGTAGAGCCCGAAGAACGAGAAGCGCTCACCCTTCGGGTCGGTCTGGGTGTAGCGCCACCGCCCGCCGTCGCGCGGCTCGAGCACGTCGACCGTCAGGTCCACCTCGTCCGGCCCGAGCCAGCGCGCCAGCAGGTCGGGCTCGGTGTGCGCGCGCAGCAGCCTGCTGGCCGGCGCGGCGAACTCGCGGGTCACCACGACCTGCGGCACGCCCGGCTCGGCGACGATCTCGATCCTGGTCATGTCTCGTCCTCCAAGGTGGCCAGCAGCTCGTCGAGCTGGTCGTAGGTCGTCTCCCAGTAACGCCGGTATTCGGCGAGCCAACTTGTGGCGGCGCGCAGCGGCGCGGCTTCGAGATGGCTGAGCCGCCGCGTCGACATGCGGCTCCGGGAGATCAGCCCGGCCTCTTCCAGCACCTTGAGGTGGCGGGAGATCGCCGGCTGCGACATCGCGAACGGCGCGCAGATCTCCCCGACGGTCGCGTCGCCCCGGGTCAGCCGCATCAGGATCGACCGGCGGGTCGGGTCGGCGAGCGCGCCGAAGACGGCGCTGAGCTGGTCGGTGACCATCCATAACCAATCTGTTCTATAGCAACTTGGTTAAGGATGCCTCGCCCCCGGAGAACTGTCAAGAAAAGTTGGTGACCCCGTGTCGAATCGCCAGCGCTCTGGACGACGCGTCAGTGAACGGAAGAATGACGTGACCGATTGGAGACACCGCGATGCGATTCATGCTGATGCTCAAGGGTGACCCGCCACCCGGTGCGATGCCGCCGCCCGACCTGGTGCAGGCGATGCACGAATACGACCAGGAACTCGAACGCGCGGGCGTGCTGCTCGCGGCCGAGGGACTCTACGACAGCTCGCAGGGCGCCCGGGTGATCTACGCCAAAGGCGACCGCACGGTCGTCGACGGCCCGTTCACCGAGGCCAAGGAGCTGATCGCCGGCTTCTACCTCATCGACGTCAAGTCGCCCGAAGAGGCGATCGAGTGGGCCCGCCGCTGCCCGGTCGACCGCGCGATCCCGGAGGGCGCCGACTACGAAGCCGTGGTCGAGGTGCGCCGGGTGGCCGAGCCGGCTGAGATCCCGACGATCAACGAGGAGCAGGCCGCCCAGGCCGAGCGCTTCCAGATCAGGCGGGCGTAGCCCGCTCCAGCAGCAGCGCACGCTCGCGCGCGTTGTTGGTCAGTGCCGCGGCCCGGGTGAACTCCACCCGGGCCTCGTCGGCGCGCCCCAGCCGGTCGAGCAGGTCGCCGCGCACCGCGGGCAGCAGGTGGTAGGCAGGCAACAGCCCGGCCGCGACGATCGCGTCTACCAGGTCGAGACCGACGGCCGGCCCTTCCGCCATGCCGACCGCGACGGCCCGGTTGAGCTCGACCACTGCTGATTGAGCAAGCGGGGCGAGCGCGTCGTAGAGCGCCGCGATCCGCCGCCAGTCGGTCTCCTCGGGGGTGTGGGCCTGTGCGTGGCACGCGGCGATCGCGGCCTGCAACGCGTAGGGGCCAGGCTGGGCGCCGATCTCGTCGACCCGGCCGAGGGCGGCCAGCCCGCGCCGGATCAGCAGCGGATCCCAGTGCGCGCGGTCCTGGTCGAAGAGGCGAACAGCCTCGCCCTCGGGACCGACCCGCGCACGCAGCCGAGACGCCTGGAGCTCCATCAGCGCCACCAGACCGTGCACTTCGGACTCACCCGGCATCAGGCCGGCCAGGATGCGACCAAGCCGCAGGGCATCGGTGCACAGCGCGGGTCGCACCCAATCGTCGCCGGCGGTGGCGGCGTACCCCTCATTAAAGATCAGATAAATCACTTCGAGTACGGACGACAGCCGCGCCGCCCGCTCGCCCGGCTCGGGCACCTCGAACGGAATCTTGGCGTCGGCCAGGGCCCGCTTGGCCCGCACGATCCGCTGCGCGACGGTCGGCTCGGCGACGAGGAACGCGCGCGCGATCTCGGCAGTGGTCAACCCGCCGAGCAGCCGCAGGGTGAGCGCCACCCGCGCTTCGGCGGCCAACACCGGATGGCAGGCGACAAACACCAGCCGCAACATGTCGTCTTCGATCTGCTCGGTCGCGGCGGCGTCGAAGTCGACCTCGATCGACTCAGGCAGCGCCCGGCCGATCTCATGCAGCTTGCGGGCGTAGCGCTCGTTGCGCCGGATCAGGTCAACCGCGCGGCGCTTGGCCACGGCCATCAACCAGGCACCCGGGTTGCGCGGCACGCCCTCGGCAGGCCACTGCTCCAGCGCGGCGACAAGCGCGTCCTGCGCGAGCTCTTCGGCCACGCCGACATCGCGCATCATCCCGGCCAGCCCGGCGATCAGGCGCGGCGACTCGATCCGCCACACCGCCTCAACCGTGCGCCTGACCTCGTTCTCCGTCTCCACCGGCGGCACGGCGACAAACCTACCGTTGCGGCGGCCGGCCTTGTTGCAAATCTGTGGCAACAACCGCGAGGATGCGGGACGTGACGATCGTCGAGGTGGTGCTCCTATCCGCCACCGACGGCTCACTGCGGTTCCGCACCGTGTCCGCCCCGCTGCCGGCCGGCCCACATCCCGACGACCTGGCACTGCACCTGGCGGGCCTGAGCCTGTGCACCCCGGGCGCGACGCTCCACTCGACCAGTTGGCGCTACGCCGCGGGGTCGGTGGTCCTCACCTATGCCGCACTCCCCGACCCGGCGCCGCACAACACCAGCCCGCTGTCACCCGACCGAATGGTGATCGGGCGCGCCGCCCTCGCACCGTCCCCGCCACGGGTCGACGCCGACGCGGTCGCCGCACACGCCGCGCGCCACCTGGCGCTGCTGGCCAGCACCGACCCGATCGTGGCCAACGCGGCGGCCGCACAGCCGGACCTGTGGGACCTGCTGGCCAAGCTCCCGGCCGGCCCGGCCGGCGCTTTGCGCTAGCCCGGGACTCGCTGGCCAAGCTCCCGGCCAACCGACCGACGCCTCACGCCAGCCCAGCACCCGCCCGCCAAGCCCCCGACCAACCAACCGACGCCGCACGCCAGCCCAGCACCCACCAGCCAAGCCCCCGACCAACCAACCGACGCCGCACGCCAGCCCAGCACCCACCAGCCAAGCCCCCGGCCAACCAACCGACGCCGCACGCCAGCCCAGCACCCACCAGCCAAACTCCCGGCCAACCAACCGACGCCTCACGCCAGCCCGGCACCCACCAGCCAAGCCCCCGACCAACCAACCGACGCCGCACGCCAGCCCGGCACCCACCAGCCAAGCCCCCGACCAACCAACCGACGCCTCACGCCAGCCCGGCACCCACCAGCCAAGCCCCCGACCAACCAACCGACGCCTCACGCCAGCCCGGCACCCACCAGCCAAACTCCCGGCCAAGCTCCCGGCCAACCGGCCGAAGCCTTGCGCTTGCCCGGGACCTGCCGGCCGACCCGGCAAGCCCTGCCAGCCCGGCCGGCGCGCTGCGCGAGACCGGAACCTGCTGGCCCCAGCCCGATCAGCCCCGGCCGGCCCGGCCCGCGCCCCGCGCCCTGCGCCCGCGCCCCGCGGCCCGCGCGAGGCCGTGACCCGCGCCCCGCGGCCCGCGCGAGGCCGTGACCCGCTGGCCCCAGCCCGATCAGCCCCGGCCGGCCCGCCCTGCGCCCTGCGCCCCGCGCCCCGCGCCCCGCGCCCCGCGCCCCGCGCCCCGCGCCCCGCGCCCCGCGCCCCGCGCCCCGCGCCCCGCGCCCCGCGCCCCGCGCCCCGCGCCCCGCGCCCCGCGCCCCGCGCCCCGCGCCCCGCGCCCCGCGCCCCGCGCCCCGCGCCCCGCGCCCCGCGCCCCGCGCCCCGCGGCCCGCGGCCCGCGGCCCGCGCGAGATCGTGACCTGCTGGCCCCACCCCGACCAACCCTGCGGGCGCCCTGCGCTAGCCGCTTTGCTCTGCTCACACCTACGCGCCCCTCCCCGGCAGGAGCAGGTGCGTAGGTGTGAGCAGAGCAAGTGACGCAAGCCGATTGCCGACATTGTGCGGAGCCATACACCAACGATCGGAATATGGCTTATTTGGTATAGCCTGCTTCACACATTGACAGACGCCACCGCATCGGGTCGGTGCACAACGGATACTGCACAATGTATTGTGCCTGATGCCTCACCCCCAGAAGGAGCAGGTCGTGGAGGCGCAGCTCATGCCTGGTGAACGGCGCACCGCTCACCAGATGGTCCGCGACTCGCTGCGCCTGGCGATCCTCGACGGCACGCTGCGCGCGGGCTCGCGTCTCGTCCAGGCCGACGTCGCAACGCGGCTCAACGTCAGCACCACGCCCGTCCGCGAAGCGCTGCGGGACCTGGCCTCCGAGGGGTTGATCCGGCTCGACGCCCACCGCGGCGCGATTGTCCGGGAGACCAGCCTGCACGAGGTACGCGAGATCTACCTGCTCCGCCGGTTGATCGAGCCCGAAGCCGTGTCGATCGCCGTCCACGCGATGGAGCCCGAGGTGCTGGCCGCGCTCGAACAGCTCCAAGCCGAGATGGACAAAGGGCCCGACCTCGGCCGCTGGGTCGCCCTCAACCGCGAGTTCCACCGCTTGTTCAACGGCGCCGCCCGGCTCGATCGGCTCGCCGAGATCCTCAACAACCTCGACGACAACGCCGCGGTCTACGTCAACCTGGCACTGCGGGCCGCCCACACCGACCACCGCGACGCCACCAACCGCCACCACCAGCGGCTGCTCGAAGCGTGTCGCGACGGCGACGGTGAGGGCGCGGCCAAGCTGGTGGTCGAGCACCTACAGCAGACGCTCGCGACCATCGAAAGCGGCCTGCGCTGATACATAATGCACGGTGTGCTTGACGGGCTGGACCTCACGACGCTGGTGCCCGGGCCACAGCGACGGACCGCGCACGAACTGGTCCGCGACACCCTGCGCCGGGCGATCTTCAGTGGCTTGCTGGCCGGCGGCACCCACCTCGGCCAGGCCGAGATCGCCAGCCAGCTCGCGGTCAGCACCACGCCGGTCCGCGAAGCCCTGCGCGACCTGGCCGCCGACGGGCTGATCCGGATCGACCCGCACCGCGGTGCCGTCGTGCACGATCTCGACCACGACGACCTGCGGGAGATCTACGAGATCCGTGAGGCCCTCGAACCGCTCGCGATCCGCCGGGCCGCCCGGCACATCACGGCCGACGAGCTGGCGACGGGCGGCGACCTGCTGGACCAGATGGACCGGGAGACGGACCCGGCCGTTTGGGCGGAGCTGAACTGGGCGTTCCACGCTCTGCTCGGTCGGGCGTCCCGCTCACCGCGCCTCTTCTCCCTGGTCACCAGCGCGCAGGGCAGCACTGCCCGCTACGTCGGCGAGTCGTTGAAAGCCCACCCCGAACGGCTGGCCGAGGCCAACGCCGACCACCGGGCACTGCTCGCCGCGCTGGCCGGCCACGACGCCGACACCAGCGCCAAGCTGGTCACCGTCCACCTGCACCACACCCTGACCCTGCTCCTCGACGACCGAGACACCCGCCACGACCGAGACACCCGCCACGACCGAGACACCCGCCACGACCGCCACGACCGCCACGACCGCCACGACTGACATCAGCGCACCGGGAATTCCTGGTCGAGCGCCAGGTTGAGCCGCACCACGTTGACCCGCTTCGCACCCATGAAGCCGACCGACCGCCCGGTGGTGTTGTCGTCGATCAACCGCTGGATCGCCGCCGGAGTCGCGCCCCGCACCCGCGCCACCCGGGGAAGCTGGAGCTGCGCGTACGCCGGCGTGATGTGTGGGTCGAGCCCCGAGCCGCTCGCGGTCACCGCATCCGACGGCACCGCCGGCGAACTCGGCGCGTCGCCGCGGATCGGCACCACCACGCCCTTGCTGTAGTCGCCGCCCGGCACCGCGCTCTCCACCGGCACACCGCCGTAGGTCGCGATGAACGGCGGCTCCGGCGCCATCTGGTTGACGCTCACCGCCCGCGTCACCGGCCCGGTCAGCCCGTCCCGGCGGAACACCCGCAACACGGCACCGACGCCGGAGCGCGTGCAGAACGGGCGTGCACCGTCGACGCCGTTGAGTGCACCGATCTCCCGGCTCCGGGTGCAGACCTGGGTGAGCAGGCTCGGCGAATCCGCCGTGTCCTCGACGCTCTCCGGGCCCAGGTTGCTGGCCGAACTGGCCGTCGGGTCGTAACCGTCGCCGGCGGCCGACGGGCGGCTCTGGAAATAGCGGGGAATCCCCACGCCGGACGAATCGACGAAACTCTGGCCGATCAGTTTGCTGCCGACGTTCTGGCCGCCCGAGCTGATCAGCGAACCGGTCGCGCGGTGGTGCAGCCCGGGGATCAGACCGATCCCGACCAGCAACAAGGGGTACGCGATGCCGAGCACGACGGTGAACACCAGCACCGCCCGGAACGCCGCGAGGTGCTGGCCGAGCCAGTTGGGTAGGCGCATCAGGAAATCCCCGGAATCCATTGCACGATGGCGATGTCGAGCACCTTGATGCCGGCGAACGGCGCGATGATCCCGCCCAGCCCGTAGATCAACAGGTTGCGGCTCAGCAGTGACGACGCGCTGCTCGGGCGGTAGCGCACGCCGCGCAGCGCGAGCGGGATCAACACCACGATGATCAGCGCGTTGAAGATGATCGCCGACGTGATCGCCGACGCCGGCGAGCTCAGCCGCATGATGTTGAGGCCGTCCAGGCTCGGGAAGATCGGCGCGAAGATGGCCGGGATGATCGCGAAATACTTCGCGATGTCGTTGGCGATCGAGAACGTGGTCAGGGCGCCCCGCGTGATCAGCAACTGCTTGCCGATCTCCACGATCTCGATCAGCTTGGTCGGGTCCGAGTCGAGGTCGACCATGTTGCCGGCCTCTTTCGCGGCCGACGTGCCGGTGTTCATCGACACCCCGACGTCGGCCTGGGCCAGCGCCGGCGCGTCGTTGGTGCCATCGCCGGTCATCGCGACCAGCCGGCCACCCTCCTGCTCCCGCCGGATCAGCGCCAGCTTGTCTTCCGGCTTCGCCTCGGCGAGGAAGTCGTCGACCCCGGCCTCTTCGGCGATCGCCCGCGCGGTCAGCGGGTTGTCGCCAGTGATCATGATGGTCCGGATGCCCATCCGCCGCATCGCGTCGAACCGCTCGCGCATGCCGCTCTTGACGACATCCTTCAGGTGTACGACGCCCAGCGCCCGCGCCGGTTGCCCCTCGAGGTGCTCGGCGACCACCAGCGGGGTGCCGCCGGTCGCCGAGATGCCGTCGACGACCCCGCCGACGTCTTCGCTCGGGTGCCCGCCGTTCTCCCGCACCCAGCGCATCACCGCCGCCGCCGCGCCCTTGCGCACGCGCCGGCCCGCGCCACCCTCGGTCAGGTCCACACCGGACATCCGGGTCTCGGCGGTGAACGGCACGAACTCGGCCGACGGGATCACGCCCTCGTCGCGCTCGCGCAGCCCGAACTCGTTCTTCGCCAGCACCACGATCGACCGCCCCTCGGGGGTCTGGTCGGCCAGGCTGGAGAGTTGCGCGGCGTCGGCCAACTCCCCCGCCGGCACCCCGCCGACCGGCAGGAACTCGGTCGCCTGGCGGTTGCCGAGGGTGATCGTGCCGGTCTTGTCGAGCAGCAGCGTGTTGACGTCGCCGGCCGCCTCGACCGCCCGGCCCGACGTGGCCAGCACGTTGCGCTGCACCAGCCGGTCCATGCCGGCGATGCCGATCGCCGAGAGCAGTGCGCCGATCGTGGTCGGGATGAGCGCTACCAGCAGCGAGACCAGCGCGATGCCGGTCACGCCGTGCTCGTTGATGGTGAGCGTGTTCGGCGCCGCGCCCTGGAACGCCTTGGCGAAGATCGCCACGGGCTGGAGGGTCACCACGGCCAGCAGGAAGATGATGGTCAGCGCGGCCAGCAGGATGTTGAGCGCGATCTCGTTGGGTGTCTTCTGCCGCGAGGCGCCCTCGACCAGGCCGATCATCCGGTCGATGAAGCTCTCACCCGGCTTCTGGGTGATCTTGACGACGATCCGGTCGGAGAGCACCCGGGTGCCACCGGTAACCGCGCTGCGGTCGCCGCCGGACTCGCGGATGACCGGGGCCGACTCGCCGGTGATCGCCGACTCGTCGACGCTGGCGACGCCCTCGACCACGTCACCGTCGCCGGGGATGACCTGGCCGGCTTCCACCACTACGACGTCGTTCTGCCGCAACTGGACAGCGTCGACCGTCTCCTCGCGGGGCGTGGCCTGGCCCTCGCGCCAGTCGATCAGGCGCCGGGCCACCGTCTCCTGCCGGGCCCGCCGCAGCGTCGCCGCCTGCGCCTTGCCCCGGCCCTCCGCCACCGCCTCGGCCAGGTTCGCGAAGATCACCGTCAGCCACAGCCAGACGGTGATCAGCCAGGCGAACGTCGACGAGTCCTGGATGGCCAGCGCGGTGGTGAACAGCGCGCCGAGTTCGACGATCAGCATCACCGGGTTGCGCCAGAGGGTCGCCGGGTTGAGCTTGCGCACCGCGTCCGGCAACGACTTCCAGAGCTGTCGTGGGTCGAGCAGGCCGCCGCCGATCCGGCTGGGTTGTTCGATCGCCCCCGCGGTCATGGTCGCCTCACAATCCTTCGGCCAGCGGGCCGAGCGCGAGCACCGGCAGGAAGGTCAGCGCGATCAGGATGACCACGACCCCGACGACCATGCCGATGAACAGCGGCCGGTGGGTGGGCAGCGTGCCGGCCGACACGGGCACCGGGCGCTGCCGGGCCAGCGAGCCGGCCAGCGCGAGCACGAAGACCATCGGCAGGAAGCGGCCGACCACCATGCACAGCCCGGTCGCGGTGTCCCACCACTGGTCGTTGACGGTGATGCCGGCGAATGCCGACCCGTTGTTGTTGGCCGCCGAGGTGAACGCGTAGAGCACCTCGGAGAACCCGTGCGGGCCGACGTTGAGCATCGTGTTCTTGTTCTTGGTCGCCATCGCCACGGCCATCCCGATCAGCACGACCAGGGGCGTGATCAGGAAATACAGCGAGGCAAACTTGATCTCGCGAGAGGAGATCTTCTTGCCGAGATACTCCGGGGTACGGCCGACCATCAGCCCGGCGACGAACACCGTGATGATCGCCAGCATCAGGATGCCGTAGAGACCCGAGCCGACACCGCCGGGCGCGACCTCACCGAGCATCATGTTGATCATCGGGATCATCCCGCCGAGCGCGGTGTACGAGTCGAAGAACGAGTTGACCGCACCGGTCGAGGTGAGCGTCGTGGCGGCGCCGAACGTCGCCGAGTCGGAGATGCCGAACCGCACCTCCTTGCCCTCGAAGGCGGCGTTCACCGAGTTCGGCACCGTGCCGTTGTGCAGCAACTCGAACGTGTTGACCAGGATCACGCTGGTGATCGCCAGGATGGTCACGACCGCGAGGATCGCGTGACCCTGCCGCTTGTCGCCGACCATCCGGCCGAACACCCGGGGCAGCGCGAACGGGATCAGCAGGATCAGGAAGATCTCGATCCAGTTCGTCCACGGTGTGGGGTTCTCGAAGGGGTGCGCGCTGTTGGCGTTGTAGAACCCGCCTCCGTTGGTGCCCAGCTCCTTGATGACCTCCTGGCTGGCCACCGGCCCGCCCGGGATGTGCTGCGTGGCACCGGCGAGCGTGGTGACGTCGGTGCCGCCCGACAGCGTCTGCACCACGCCGCCGGCGATCAGCACGATGGCGGCGACCACCGACACCGGCAGCAGCACCCGCAGGGTGATGCGGGTCAGGTCGACCCAGAAGTTGCCGAGCGCCTGGGTGCGGTTGCGGGCGAAGCCGCGGATCAGCGCGACCGAGACCGCGATGCCGACGGCCGCCGAGACGAAGTTCTGCACCGCGAGCCCGGACATCTGCACCAGGTGACCGAGCGTCGACTCACCGGCGTACGACTGCCAGTTGGTGTTGGTCACGAAGCTCGTCGCGGTGTTCCAGCCCTGGTGCGGTGACATGCCCGGAAAGCCGAGCGAGAGCGGCAGCTTGCTCTGTAGCCGGGTGAAGCCGTAGAGGAACAGGATGGACAGCAGCGAGAACGCGAACACGCTGCGGGCGTAGACCGGCCAGCTCTGCTCCGCCGCGGGGTTCACCCCGACCAGCCGGTAGAGCAGCCGCTCGACCCACGAGTGCCGGGTGCCGGTGACGACCTTGTAGATGTAGTCGCCGAAGTAGCGGTAGGCCAGCCTGGTGAACAGCACCAGCGACAGCACGAAGAAGACGCCGGCGATCGTCGTCGACATCAGAAGCGCTCCGGGAACAGCAGCGCGATGACCAGGAAGACGGCCACCAGGAACGCGATGATCAACCCGGCCAGGTTGACCGCGCTCACAACCGCTCGACCTGCCGCACGATGATCGCCAACACCACGAAGAGCGCGATCGAGATCAGGATGTACGCCACGTCTTGCACCGGTGCCTCCGTGCCCACAAAGGTGATGAAAACGTCCTCTCATATCAAACCGCCCAGAAATATCCTGCGTGGCGCTTTGCCGCAATCGCGTAACGTCGACGGCGCCAGACGACCTGGGGGAGGACGGATGACCGCGGTCACGTCACACGAGGAGCTCCGCGCACTGCTCGGCCAGCCCGGCGCGCGGGTGCTCGCCAAAGACCGCAAGGAGCTGCACCAGCTCGACCGCGACTGGCTCGCCGCCGCGCCGTTCTGCCTGGTGGCGACCGCGGGCGCCGACGGCACCTGCGACGTCTCGCCGAAGGGCGACCCGGCCGGCTTCACGCTCGTGCTCGACGACACCACCATCGCGATCCCGGAGCGGCCGGGCAACAAGCGGGCCGACGGCTTCCACAACATCATCGACAACCCGCACGTCGGCCTGATCTACCTGATCCCGGGCCGCGACGACACGCTGCGGATCAACGGGCGGGCGACGATCCTGCGCGACGCGCCCTGGTTCGACCAGATGATCGTGCGCGGCCACCGCCCGGCGTTCGCCCTCCAGGTCGAGATCGAGCAGATCTTCTACCACTGCGCCAAGGCGTTCCTGCGCTCCGAGCTGTGGAAGCCGGAGACGTGGCAGCCCGAGGTGCTCCCCCGCCGGGCCGCGCTGATCAAAGAGGTGGAGCGGCCGGCCGAGACCCTGGCGGAGCTCGACCGGCACTATGGCCCCGACTACGCGAAAAACATCTACTAGCGGCCGGCGCGGCTGCGCTCGCGGTGCTCGCGCATCAGCCGCGCGAAGCCGTCGGTGTCGACCGACACCCCCGATTCCCGCGCGATCTCGACCGTCAGGTCGACCGGGAAGCCGAAGGTGTCGTGCAGCTTGAACACGGTCTCGCCACTCAGCGGCCCGCGCCGCAACTCGCTGTCGAGCAGCCGGTTGCCCGCCCGCAGCGTGCGCCGGAACGCCCGCTCCTCCCGCTCGACGACCTCCCGCACCTGCTCACCGGTCACCTCGGTGACGCTGTCCGCGATAGGGCCCAGCACCGGCTCGTCGACGCCGAGCAGCACCAGGCGACGCACCGCGCGGCGGAGCAGCCGGCGCACCACGTAGGACCGGCCCTCGTTCCCGGGCCGGACCCCTTCGGAGATCAGCAGCACCGCCGCCCGGAGGTGATCGGTGATCAGCCGATGCGCCGCCGGATCGTCGTCGCGCCCGGTCGCCTCGCGCACCGCGCGCAGCGTCGGGAGGGCCACGTCGACCTCCTGGAGGTTGTCGACCCCCTGCAACACCAGCGCCAGCCGGTCCCGGCCGAGGCCCGTGTCGATGTGCCGGCCCGGCAGGTCGCCGAGGATCTCGTCGTCGGAGTCGCCCCGCCGGTATTGCATGAACACCAGGTTCCACAACTCCATGAAGCGCTCGCTGTCGACCGCCGGGCCGCCGTCGCGGCCGACGGTCGGCCCGCGGTCGTAGAAGATCTCCGAGGTCGGGCCGCTGGGGCCGGGCACGCCCATGCTCCAGAAGTTGTCGTCGGGCCCGAGCCGCTGGATCCGCCCCTCGGGCACACCCAGTGAGCGCCACAGGTCGACGCTCTCCTCGTCGCCGCGGAGCACGGTCATCCAGAGCCGCTCGCGCTCCAGCCCGTAGCCGTCGGTGAGCAACTCCAGCGCCCACGCCATCGCCTCGCGCTTGAAATAGTCGGCGAACGCGAAGTTGCCGAGCATCTCGAACGCGGTCGCGTGCCGGTCGGTCAGGCCGATCCGGTCGATGTCGACGGTGCGCACGCAGCGCTGCGCCGACATCAGCCGCGGCCGGGGCGGGCTGGTCCGGCCCAGGAAGTAGGGCTTGAACTGGACCATGCCCGCGTTGGTGAAGAGCAGGTCGGGCTCGTCGGTGACGAGCGGGCCGGGCGGCACCTCGAGATGGTCGAGGCCGCCGAAATAGTCGAGGAAGGTCGCGCGTATCTGGTCGGATCGCATGATTTACGCCGTTTCGGTCGCGTGGATCAGCGCGTCCACGAGCCCGGACGTGGGCTCCTCACCGCGAAACGTCGCGGACGCGTGGGTCGGTTGACGCACTCGCCGAGCCGGCACCGAGGGTCAGGCGAGGACGAAACCTCAGCCGACCGGCTCGGCGCGGCTAGCTCGCCGCACTCCCACACACATGCCATCAATGATGACCACCACCGCGCCCAGCGGCAAACCGTTAAACCGGATCCCAGGGTACGGTCGCGAAAAGGCGGTCGAGATCGGCCATCAGGCCCGGCTCGGGCAGGCAGGGAATGTCGTCGATCGATGCGACCGCTGCCAGGCCGATCGAGTTGGCGAGGAAGGCGCCGTGGAACCCGGCGACGTCGGCCAGCGTGATCGGCTGCCGGGTGGTCGGCCGGTGCTGCTCGATCAGCAGCATCGCGGTGCCGTGCAGCCAGGGTGGCGCGGGCCAGACCACCGCACCGTCCGCGTCGAAGAACCCGATGTTGGCCACCGACGACTCGGAGATCGTGCCGTCGGCCGCGGTGAGCAGCGCGTCGTCGTAGCCCTCGGCCCGCACCCGCCGGGCCCATTCCGTCTGCGCGAACCCGCCGAGGTGCTTGAGGTGCGGGAACGGCCGCAGGTAGGGCACCGACCGCAGCCGCACCGGGCCGGTCGCCGGCGGCGTCGGCGGGGCCACCGAGACCATCAGCAGCGCCGGGTCGCGCACCGTGACCCGGACGGCGGCGTCGCTGTCGCCGGCCAGCGCGTGCCGCACGTGGCTGCGGACCCGCTCCGGGTCGAGCGGCTCGCCGAACAGCTCCCGGTTGGCGGCGTCGAGCCGGTCGAGGTGGTTGGCCAGCCCCTGCACGCCACCACCGCGCACCTGCATCGCGGTGAAGTGGCCGTAGGTCGAGAACAGTTCCTCAGCGGCCGCGGGCCGGCCGTTCACCTCGATGCGCACCCACCAATGGTCGCGCGGCGACCCCCGGCTCGGGGTCCGGGGGTCGCCGGCCGGCCCGCCTCAAGCGGACTCAGGGGAGGGAGGGGCGATTAGAAGACCGAGACGCCGTAGACGCTGAGGGGCTCGGTGACGGGCTGGAAGTAGGTCGTGCCGCCGCTGCTGCAGTTGCCGCTGCCACCGGAGGTCAGGCCGAGGGCCGAGTTGCCGGCGTAGAGCGAGCCGCCGCTGTCGCCAGGCTCGGCGCAGACGTTGGTGCGGATGAGGCCGCTGACCGAACCCTCGGCGTAGCGGACCGTCGCGTTGAGACCGAGCACCGTGCCGGACCGAATGCCGGTGGTGCTGCCGCGGCGGGTGACCCGCTCACCGACGCTCGGGGTGCGGGCGTTGGTGATGTCGACGCTGCCGACGCCACCGGTCTTGGTGATCGTCGTGTTGGTGTAGCGGACGATGCCGTAGTCGTTGCCCGGGAAGCTGGTGCCGGCGCGGGTGCCGAGCACGGTCGTCGAGCTGGAGTTGGCATACCAGGTCGTGCCGATGTTGGTGCAGTGGCCGGCCGTCAGGAAGTAGTTGGTCGTGCCGGACCGCACGTTGAAGCCGAGCGAGCAGCGCGCGCCGCCGGTGTAGATCGCGTCGCCACCGGAGATGGTGGTGCTCAGCTTGGCGGTCAGCTTCTCGATCCGGGCCCCGCCGTTGCTGGCGGCCACACCGCTCTGCAGCGCCGCGAGCTTGGCACCGGTGACGGTGGTGTCGACGTCGATGACGACCTGGTTGGAGACCGGGTCGACCCACCACGCGGTGCCGGTCACGCCCTTGTCGAGGCGGGCGGTCAGCGCGGCGAGGTCGGAACCGCTCCGCTTGACGATGCGGGCCTTCCCGCCGCGGGCCTTGACGGCCGAGGCGGCGGCGGCGTCGGTCACGTTGACGACCGTCGCGCCGGACGAGTCGACATAGGAGCCCGCGTTGCGGTCGGCGCCGAACGAGTCGGCGAGGGTGGTCGCGGCGTCGGCGCTCAGCGGGGTCGAGGCCGCTTGAGCAGGTGACACCGCGAAGAGTGCTCCCGCCACCAGGGTCGTGGCCGTGGCGGAGAGCATGACGCGTCGGGTGATACTCACTGATCCTCCCGGGGGATGTGGACCGGCCGGTCGGCCGATCCGGAGGCATCGATCTGTCGACATGTTTCCAGTCGAATAGATCAGCGTCAACGCCTAAGGGACGACCGATCCTGACCATTAGGTCGAGGTCATATCACCGGAATAATGGAAACGCTATTGGCGAAAATGAATACGTTTCGATCACGGACGCCAGCGGAAGTTGGCCGGCCGGCGCTCCAGAAACGCGGCCGCGCCCTCGGCGACGTCGCCCGCGCGGAGCATCTCGGCCTGCCAGAACGCCTCCCGCTCGGGCGACGGGCGGCCGGCAACGGCGAGGTCGATCGTCTCCTTGGCCGCCGCGATCGAGAGTTGCGAGCGTTGGGCGATCGTGTCGACCAGGCGGGCCACGTGCGCGTCGAGTTCGTCGGCCGGCACCACCTCGTCGACGAGACCGATCACGGCCGCCCGAGCCGCGTCGATCTGGTCGGCGGTGAACAGCAGCCACTTCGCCGCCGCCGGACCGACCAGGCCGAGCAGCCGGCGCGTGGTCGGGCCCGGATAGACGATGCCGAGCCGGGCCGGCGGCACCGCGAACCTCGCGTCGACCGAGGCGATCCGCAGGTCGCACGCGACCGCGAGTTGGCAGCCGCCGCCGACGCAGTAGCCGCGGACGCGGGCGATGGTCGGCTTCGGGAACGCCGCGAGCCGCTCCTCCGCCCGGGTCGGCGGGCTGTCGGTGCCGACCAGGTCACGCACGCCGGTCAGGTCGGCGCCGGCGCTGAACGTGTCGCCGGCACCGGTGAGCACCAGCACCCGCACCTCGGGGTCGGCGGCGGCGGTGTCCAGCAGTTCCGGCAGGCGGCGCCACATCGCCGGGGTCAACGCGTTGCGGCGCGGAGGGTTGCTGATCGTGATGGTCGCCGTGTGCCCGGCGAGGGTGAGATCGATCGTGCCTGCGTCTTTCACGGGCCGACGCTAACCAACGAGGAGCATGATGGTGCGGATGGACATCAACGACCTGTTGAGCGACGCCTTCGGCCGGCTGCCCGGCCTCGTCCGCGGCGCCGTCTCCGGCCTCGACGCCGAACAGTTGCGCCGCCCGCCCGCGCCCGGCGCCAACACCGTCGGCTGGATCGTCTGGCACCTGACCCGCATCCAGGACCACCACGTCGCCGACCTGATCGGCGACGACCAGATCTGGGTGACCGGGCCGTGGGCGCCACGCTTCGAGCTGAACCCCGATCCTGACGACACCGGCTACGCGCACGGCCCCGACGAGGTGCTCGGCGTGCGCCCGGCCAGCGGCAAGGTGCTCGTCGACTACTACTCGGCCGTGCACGAGCGCACCGCGGCGCTCGTCAAGGCGGTCACGCCGGAAGACCTCGACCGGATCGTCGACCGGGCCTGGAACCCACCGGTGACGATGGGCGTGCGGTTGCTGAGCGTGCTCAACGACGACGTGCAACACGCCGGCCAGGCCGCCTACGTGCGCGGCATCATCCTCCGCTAGAGGGTGTTGCCGTGCCGGTCGCGCACCTTCAGCCTGGTAGTCGGCAGCGCCGGCGCCGGTAGCGCCTCGCCGGCGTAGCCGCGCACCGTGCCGAACCGGTCGCCGGAGGCCCACTCCTCCCGGGCCTGGCGGATCTCCTCGTCGCTGCGGGCGACGAAGTTCCACCACATCACCAGCGGCTCCTCGAACGGCTCGCCGCCCACCAGGAACAGCCGCGCGCCCTGCTCGCTCGCGATGTTGGCCGTCGTGCGTTCCGCGCCGAGGTAGAGCAGGCCGCCCGGGGTCAGCTCGGTGCCACCGACGTCGGCCGCTCCGTCGAGCGACAGCAGCCCGTATTCGAAGTCTTTGCGCAGTGCCAGCGACGTGCGCGCACCCGGCTCCAGCAGCAACTCGGCGCCGAGCAGCGGGGTGTGCACGCGGGCCGGCGAGGTCAGGTCGCCCAGCTCGCCGACGACCACCGTGGTGGTTACGCCGGCGATGTCGGCCGACGGGAGCACCGGGTGGTGCTCGAACCGGGCCGGCTGGTGCCGGGCCTCCTCCGGCAGCGCGACCCAGAGTTGGAGGCCGTGCATGAGCGGCGGATGCTCGGCCGGCGACTCCTCGGAGTGCGCGATGCCGTGCCCCGAGGTCATCAGGTTGAGCTGGGCCGGCCGGATGGTCTGGAGGCTGCCCAGGCTGTCGCGGTGCAGCACCTCGCCGGCGACCAGCCAGGTGACCGTTTGCAGGCCGGTGTGCGGGTGCGGCGGCACCTGCATGCCGGGCCGGCCGAGCACGTCGTCGGGCCCGAACTGGTCGACGAAACACCAGGCGCCGATCATCCGGCGGGGTCGCTGCGGCAACAGCCGCCGCACGGTCGTGTATCGCCCCAGGGGCACATCGTGCCCGGGCAGCAGGACGCTGGCGGGAAGCCCGGCCAACGCGACGGCGCCGTCAGTGCTCACCCGTCCGAGGGTAGCCTCCTGCCGGTGAGGCTGACCGTGCTCGGCGCCCGGGGCGCCTTTCCCGAGGCCGGCGACGCGTGCAGCGGCTTCCTGGTCGAGCACGACGGGTTCCGGTTGTTGCTGGACGCCGGTTATGCGACGTTTCCCCGGCTGCTCGCCGTCTGTCCGGCGGCCGCTGTCGACGCGGTGCTGATCACCCACGGTCACCCCGACCACTGCGTCGACCTCAACCCGCTGCTGCGGGCCCGCTCGCTGGCCGACGACCCGCCGCCGGCGCTGCCGGTCTACGCCCCGCCCGGAGCGCTGGACGCGGTGCTCGCCCTGGACCGGCCCGGAATGCTCGACTACGCGCTGAACCCGGTCGGCGACGGCGCGCGGATCCAGATCGGACCGTTCACTGTGGACGTGCGCGAGCTGCCACACTTCGTGCCCAACAATGGGGTACGCGTCGCGGCCGGCGGCGTGGCCCTCGCCTACCAGGGTGACAGCGGCCCGACCCCCGACCTGGCCGCGCTGGCCGACGGCGCGGCGCTGCTGATCGCCGAGGCGACCTATCCCGAAGCCGTGCCGGAGCACAGCGCCGGCCGGCTGAGCAGCGCGCTCGACGCCGGCGCGGCTGCCACCGATGCCGGCCGGCTGCTGCTCACCCACCTCTGGCCCGGCCTGCCGGCCGCCCCCGCGGTCGACGCCGCCCGGTCGGCGTACGCCGGCCCGGTCGAGATGGCCGACGCCGGTCTGGTCCGCGATCTCCCGGGATAAGGTCGTCTCCGTGGCGTTCAGCGGCTGGCCGAGTGAGGCACTGGAGTTCTACGAGGGGCTCGAGGCAGACAACTCGAAGACCTACTGGATGGCGCACAAGGCGGTCTACGACGAGCAGGTCCGGGCGCCGATGGAGGCGCTGCTGGCAGACCTGGAGGCCGAGTTCGGCCCGGGCCGGATCTTCCGCCCCTACCGCGACGTGCGGTTCAGCGCCGACAAGTCGCCCTACAAGACCGCGATCGCCGCGACGCTGACCCGCGGTGGCTACATCCACCTGTCCGCGGCCGGGCTGGCCGCCGGCAGCGGGATGTACCACATGGAGCGCGACCAACTCGCCCGTTACCGGGCCGCGGTCGACGACGACCGGATCGGCCCGCCGCTGGAGCGGATCGTCGCCGAGGCCGCTGCCGACGGCGTCGGGATCCACGGGCACGACCGGCTCAAGCGGGTGCCCCGCGGCTACCCGCCCGACCACCCGCGCGCCGACCTGCTGCGGCACAAGGGCGTGGTGGCGTGGAAGGAGTGGCCTATCGCGCCCTGGCTGGGCACTGCCGCCGCCAAGCGCCGGGTGGCAGACTTCCTCCGCGCGTCCGTCCCGCTCAACCAATGGCTGGCCACCCACGTGGGCCCCAGCATGCCCGCTGCCGAATGATCGACAGGAGTGCGCCCGTGTCCGACATCGAGCCATACGAGTCCGTGCGGGAAGACTGGCAGCGGGCCCTGGCCGTGGTGGCCCACCCCGACGACCTCGAGTTCGGCTCCGCGGCGGCGGTGGCCCGCTGGACCGCGCAGGGCAAGGAGATCGTCTACTGCCTGGTCACCAGCGGTGAGGCCGGCATCGACGGGATGGCGCCCGACGAGACCCGGGTGGTCCGTGAGGCCGAGCAGCGGGCCTCGGCCGGCGTGGTCGGCGTCTCCGCCGTCGAGTTCCTCGGCCTGCCCGACGGGATCATCGAATACGGCGTGCCGCTGCGCCGCGAGCTGACCCGGGTGGTCCGCCGGCACCGGCCCGACATCGTGATCACCAACAACTTCCGCGAGACCTGGGACGGCGCGGAGGCGCTCAACCAGGCCGACCACATGGCGACCGGTCGGGCCACCCTCGACGCGGTGCGCGACGCCGGCAACCGGTGGATCTTCCCGGAGTTGGGGCTCGAGCCGTGGGGCGGCGTCCGCCAGGTCTGGGCGGCCGGCTCCCCCGCCGGCCGGCACGCGGTCGACATCAGCGGCACCTTCGACCGCGGCATCGAGTCGCTCCAGGCGCACGAGGCCTACCTGCGCGGGCTGGGCGAGGGCGCCTTCGATCCGGAGGAGTTCCTCGAGGGTGTCGGCCGCGCGGCGGGCACCCGGCTCGGCACCCGCTACGCTGCCTCGTTCGAAGTGTTCACGATCAACCTGTTCTGAGGGACGCGATGTCGACTCCCGCGCCGTTGGCGGCTGAGCCCGGCACGGCACCGGCGCCGGCGGGGTGGCGCCAGCGGCTGACCGGCTGGCTGCGCGGCGGCGGGTGGGTGGCGGTCGCCGCCTACCTGATCGCGCAGGCCGGGCTGCTGTTCTGGTGGGCGGCCAACTTCCCGGGGCTGTTCAGCCCCGACTCCCTCGACTACATCTGGCAGTCGACCACCGGCAACTGGAACAACCACCACTCCATCCCCTACACCGCGCTGGTCTGGCTTTCCCTGCAGTTGACCGGCGGGGTCGGCGCGTTGACGCTCGGTCAGACGATCGCGATGGCCCTCGGCGTCGCCTACCTGCTCACCGGCCTGCGCCGGCTGGGTGCCCCGGCCGCCGCGCTGCTGCCGGCCGCCGCCGTGCTGGTCGCGCTGCCACCGGTCGGCACCTTCTTCGCCTGCGTCTGGAAAGACGTCGGGTTCGTCATCGCCGTCACGTTCCTGGTCGGCACGCTGGTGAGGCTGGTCGCGGCCGACCGGAAGCGGCGCGGCGGGCACCTGGTGTGGCTGCTGGGCGGCGAGGCGTTGCTGGCCGCCGTGTTCCGCCAGAACGGCTTCGTGATGGTCGCGATCGTCGCCGCGGTCGGCGCGGCGGTGCTGGCCGGCGCCCGGCTGCGGATCGCCATCGCCGGCCTCGCCGCGATCGTCGTCGCGCTCGGGCTCAACCTGGCCGTGCTTCCCGCGATGGGCGTCAAGAACGGCTTCGCCGGCGTCTCCCTGGAGGCCTTCGTCGGCGACATCGCGGTCGCCTACCGGCACGATCCGGGCAGCTTCACGGCGCAGGACCGCGCGGCACTGGAGACCACCGCACCGCTGTCGCTGTGGGCGTCCAGTGGCACCTGCGCCAGCACCGACACGACCGTCTACGACCCGGCGTACGACCGGGACGCCTCCATCGCCAACCAGGACGCGCTGATGGGCGTCTGGTTCCGGGTCGCCCGCCGGACGCCCGGCGAGGTGGTCGCGACCCGGTGGTGCCGGGGTGCCCTCGCGTGGAGCGTCACACCCCGCTACGGCCTGTCCCGCAACCCCAACCCGTGGAGCGCGAAGACCTACGTGGCGCGCGATCCCCGGATGGCGCAGACCCCGTTCCGCGGCGCCGTCACCTCGAAACCGCTCAACGACACCGTCTACCGGCTCGCGCAGCGCGGCGTGCGGGCCACCAACGGTCGCGGGGTCGAGTGGATCGCCTGGCGCGGCGCGACGCTCGCCTACCTCACCTACGCCGTGGTCGCGTTCGCGGCCTGGCGCCGGCGCGACCCGACCCTGCTGCTGGTCGCCGTGCCGACCGCCGCCGTCCAACTCTCCGTGCTGCTGGTCAACAACGTGCAGGCGGCCCGCTACATGGCGGCGCCCTACGTCGTCGGCGTGCTGCTGCTCCCGCTGCTGTTCGTGCGCCCGGCCCCCTCAGCGCCCGTCGAGGAAGGCCAGGACGGCTAGCACGCGCCGGTTGTCGTCGTCGGAAGCGGCCAGCCCGAGCTTGCCGAAGATGCTCGCGGTGTGCTTGCCGACCGCGCTCTCGCTCAGAAACAGCCGTTGCCCGATCGCGCCGTTGGACCGGCCCTCGGCCATCAGCTCGAGCACCTCGCGCTCGCGCGGGGTCAGCCGGCCGACCTTCTGGTCGCTCCGCGCGAACAGCTTGGCGATCACGTCGGGGTCCATCGCGGTGCCGCCGGCCGCGACCCGGCGCACCGCGTCGACGAACTGCTCGGCGTTGAACACCCGGTCCTTGAGCAGATATCCGACCCCACCGGTGCCGTCGGCGAGCAACTCGCGGGCGTAGAGGCGCTCGACGTGCTGGGAGAGCACGAGCACCGGCAGGCCGGGCAGTTCGCGGCGGGCGGCGAGCGCGGCCTGTAGCCCCTCGTCGGTCTGGGTCGGTGGCAGCCGCACGTCGACCACGGCGACGTCGGGCCGCTCGTCGAGCAGGGCCCGGAGCAGATCGGGCCCGTTGTCGACGGCGGCGACGACGGAGAACCCGTGCGCGCTCAGGAGTTGCTT
This sequence comes from Asanoa ferruginea, assembly GCF_003387075.1. Classification (NCBI taxonomy): domain Bacteria; kingdom Bacillati; phylum Actinomycetota; class Actinomycetes; order Micromonosporales; family Micromonosporaceae; genus Asanoa; species Asanoa ferruginea. The sequence continues at coordinate 3,480,906 of NZ_QUMQ01000001.1, read as the reverse complement.
GAGTCCCTCGCGGAGGAGGTAGAGGTCTTCGGCGAGAACAACGCGCACGGAACCTCCAGCGTCACGGTCGTCGGTCCGCCGGCCGGACTGACCACCCGGACAGTACCGTCGAACGCCGAAAGCCGGTGCCGCATGCCGCGCAGCCCGCTGCCCACCGCCGGGTCGGCGCCGCCCCGCCCGTCGTCCTCGACCACGGCGGTCAGCACGCCGTCATGATGGGCGAACGCGATCTCGACCGTCGACGCCGCCGCGTGCTTGGCCGCGTTGACGAGCGCCTCGCTGACCGCGAAGTAGACGGCGGACTCGACCGGCTCGGGCACCCGGCCGGCCAACCCGCCCGCGACGGTGGCCGGCACCGGGCTGTCCAGTGCGAGCGCGCGGACCGCCTCGACCAGGCCGCGTTCGGCGAGCACCGGCGGGCGTACGCCGCGGACCAGGTCACGCAGCTCGGCCAGGGCCCGGGCGGTGCTCTCCCGCGCGTCCGCGACGAGCCGCCGGGCCGCGGCCGGGTCGGTCTCGATGAGCGCCTCGATCGCCCCGAGCGCCAGGCCAACGGCGACCAGCCGCCCCTGCGCACCGTCGTGCAGGTCGCGCTCGATCCGGCGCAGCTCGGCCGCCTGCGCCGAGGTCGCGTCGGCCCGGCTCTCGGTGAGCTGCTCGACCCGCGTCGACAGCCGGGCCTTCGCGGTCGGCGCGAGCAGCACCGCGGTCCACCGGCCGTGCCATCGCAGCGCGGCCGGTGCGGCCAGCGCACCGGCGACCACCAGCACGACGCCGGCAGCCAGCGCGAGCGTCGGCCGGTCGGCGAGAACCAGCAGCGCCGGCGGGTCGTCCACCCGGGTCAACCGCAGCAGGGCCGGCAGCGCGACGCCGAGGAAGCCGTAGCCCACGGCACCGGCCGACATCAGCACCAGGGCACCGCCGACGAACGGGTCGGTGACCGTCCACAACAGATCGCGCCAGGTCGCCGGGTCGTGCCAGATCCACTCCAGGCGCTGGAAGAACCGGGTCCAGCCGGTCGACTTGTAGAGGTTGTCGCCGACGGCGTAGAGGCCGTCCGGCCGGCGCGGCGGCAGCGGCGGCTCGGGCCGGTAGGGGGTCTGGATCGACACGCCGGACCATTGCTCCGCGAGCCGGCGGCGGATCTCGGTGACCCGGCGGGTCAGCGCCGCGTTCTCCGGTATGGTGCCGACCACGCCCACGGCGAACAGGGCCAACGCGGCAGCCGACAACACCGCGAGGCCGGCGGTGACCACGGTCAGGCCACCGAGCGCGGCCAGCCGCACCAGCGTCATGAATCGCAGGCCCAGCCACGCTTTCAGCGAACCGACCTCGTCGCGCGGTCCGAGCATCCGCCGGGTCCAGCTGTCGTGTGCCCGCAGCGCCGCCGGCGCGACGACGACGCCGAGGGCGATCAGGGCAAGTCCGACCGCAATCCAGTAACCGGTGGCGAAGGCGACGGTCAGCCCTGCGATGACGAGCGCGGCCGGGCCGGCGCCGAGCACCACGCCCACCACCGGGTTGAGCAGCATCCAGCCGACGTCGCGCCAGGTCGCCGGGTCGCCCAGCACCCAGTTGAGGTAGCCGACCTGCCGGGGCCAGAACGGTGAGTGGTAGAGCATGCGGTCGTAGCGGTAGCGGCCGTCGGCCTCGGGCCGCGGCGGGCCGGGGCGGTCGCGGTAGGGCCGCGGGACGTCGCCGCACGACCGGCGGACCAGATTGGTCACCGGACGCAGCTGGACGATGGGCCAGGGCAGCAGGAAGATCAGCCCCAGCCCCAGACCGGGCACGAAGAGCACGAGGTGCACGACCAGCAGCCCAGCGGACGCGACCGCGTAAAAGCCACGGAGCAGGCCGCGAGCCAGAGCGCCGAGTCCACGGGTCATGCGCCACAGTCTCGCCGAATCAGTGCCGCGCGGGCAGTGCGGCCAGGCACAGCGAACGGCGGTGTAGGTAGCTCCACCCCGCTCGGTAGCTGGACGCATTCCGCGCGCCGGCCCGAGTTTCTAGCGTTTTCGGCATGACAACGAACGCGCTCCGGCTCGCCGGACTGACCAAGCGATTCGGAGACCAGACAGCGGTCGACGGGATCGACCTGACCGTTCCGGCTGGCTCGTTCTTCGGCCTGGTCGGCCCCAACGGCGCCGGCAAGACCACGGCGCTCTCGATGGCCGTCGGCCTGCTGCGCCCCGACGCGGGCACCGCCGAGATCTTCGGCACCGACGTCTGGCGGGCGCCGACCGCGGCGAAGCGCCTGGTCGGGGTGCTGCCGGACGGCATGGCGATGACCGAGCGGCTGACCGGCCGGGAGATGCTCACCTTCCTGGGCCACCTGCACGGGCTGCCGGCCGGCGTCGTCGCCGACCGGGTCGACGAGCTCCTCTCGGTGCTCGACCTCGACCGCGCCGAGCGCACCCTGATCCTGGGCTACTCGGCCGGCATGCGGAAGAAGATCGCCCTGGCCAGCGCGCTGCTCGGCGCACCCCGGCTGCTGGTGCTCGACGAGCCGTTCGAGGCGGTCGACCCGGTGTCGGCGCTGACCATCCGGTCGATCCTCAAGCGGTTCGTCGCCGGTGGCGGCTCGGTGGTGCTCTCCAGCCACGTGATGGCGCTGGTCGAGCAGCTCTGCGACACGGTCGCGGTGATGAACGCGGGCCGCGTCGTCGCGGCCGGCCCGATCGACGAGGTCCGCGGCGGCCGAACCCTCGACGAGGTGTTCGTCGAGCTGGTCAACGCCCGCACGGCCGGTGAGGAGGAGCTGTCATGGTTGGCGTCCTGATGGGGATGAAGTGGCGGATCCTCCGCAACTCCTTCACCGGCACCAAGGCGACGTCGATGGTCACCGGCGTGGTGGCCGGTCTCGCCGCCGCGGGCTGCACCCTCTGGCTGACCATCTCGGCCGGTCCGGACCGGGCCGGTGGCGCGCTCCTGCTGACGATGGCGTCCTGGTTGGTCGGCTGGATCGTCGGGCCGATGATGGGCGGCAGCGACCCGGGCGTGCGCCGCGAATACCTGCGGCACGTGCCGCTGACCGACCGGCAACTCGCCGCCGGGCTCTTCGGCGCCGCGCTGGTCGGGATCGGCCCAGCGGTCACCCTGATCGCCGGAACCTCGCTGATCTGGTACGCGCTGCGCGTCGGCGCCGCCGCCGTGCCGGTGGCCCTGGTGACCCTGGTGCTCTTCGTCCTGCTGCTGGTCGCACTCTCCAATGTGGTCGTCGCGTTGGTCGGCCGGGTCGTCAACAGCCGGCTGAGCGCCGCGCTGATGGCGATCCCGTGGGGGGCGATCGTCTGCCTCGGCGCGCAGGGCTGGGTGATCATCGCGGCGATCACCGGCGGCCCGGAAACGGCGCTGCCCCCGTTCATCGCCGACAAGCTGCGGCTCGCCCCCTCCGGCTGGCCGGTCGTGGCGATCGAGGCGGCCGGGCGGGGCGACTGGGCGCTGGTCGTTGCCGTCGTCGCGGGCCTGGTCGCGCTGATCGCGGCGGCCCTGGCGGGCTGGGCGCTGCTGCTGCGCCGGCCGGCCGGCCGGACGGTGATCCGGGCCGCCCGCTGGCGCGGCTGGCGGCCGGCGACCCCGCTGGCCGCCGTGCTCGGCAAGGAGTTGCGCACCTGGCGCCGGGACCTGGTCCGGATCCACTTCCTGACCTTCTCCCTGGTGTACGCGCTGACCTATGTGCTGCTTCCGCTGCTCATCAACGTGACCGACTACCTTCCGATGGCCGGTGTGTTCTTCGTGGCGCTCGCCGTCGGCAGCAGCGCACACCTGCACAGCTCCGACGGCACGGCACTGTGGCAGACGCTGCTGGCACCGGGCTCGGAGCGGGCCGACATCCGGGGCCGGCAGCGCGCCTGGCTGCTGGTGGTCGCTCCGGTGGCGATCGCGCTGACCGTCGTCGGGCTGGTCTGGCACGGCAAGGCCGACATGGTGCCCTGGGCCGTCGGCCTGCTGCCGGTCGTACTCCTCGGTGGTGCCGGGCTGTTGATCCTCTTCTCGGTCCTGATGCCGATCCGGATCGCCGACCCGCACCTGCGCGGCAACAACCCGGGCTCCGACGGCGGCGCGATTTCCGGCATCGTCTGGCTCTCGCTCATCGCCCTGGTCGTCGTCGCGTCGCCGGCGCTGGCCCTGCTGATCACCGGCACCGTCCGGCACAGCGAGGTGCTCCGCTGGTCGGCGGTGCCGGTGAGCGTCGTGCTCGGCGTCGGTCTCGCCTGGGGCTTCGGCCGGCTGGCGATCACCCGGCTGACCCGCCGCGGCCCGGAACTGCTGGCCAAACTGGGCTGACGGGTGAAAGGAAGGGCCCCTTGTCAACTCAGAGCGTTAACAAGGGGCCCTTCCTTTCACCCGTGGATCAGGTGGCCGACGGAGTCGGCGTCGCGCCCGGGAGCGTCAGGACGGCGTCGATGAGGTAGACGGTGGCGTTCTTGGTCTGGATGTTGCCGCAGACCACGCTCGCGGTGTTGTTGACCGTGAAGTCCTCACCGCTGCCCGTCACGGTCAGGTTCTGGCCTTCCATCGTCTTGTGCGTGCCGGCCAGGTTGCTCGGGCTCAGCCGCTGCGGCACCACGTGGTACTCCAGCACCTGGGTGAGCTGCGTCTTGTTGGCCAGCAGCGCGTTGAGCTGCGACTGCCCGAGCTGGTTGAACGCGTCGTTGGTCGGCGCGAACACCGTCAGGTTCTGTGCGTTGTTGAGGGTGTCGGTCAGCCCGGCGGTCTTGATCGCGTTGGACAGCGTCGACAGCTGCGGGTTGCTGGCCACCGCGGTGGCCACCGGCTGCGAGGCCATCGACGACAGGCTGCCGGCTCCCGAGCTCGGGAGCGAGGAGCAGCCGGGGCCGAAGGCCGGGCCGCCGCTGCCGGCGGTGTTGGACCCCGACGGCTGAGGGCTGGCGCTCGCACTTCCGCCGGGCGACGCGGTGGCGGTCGTGCCACCGGTTGGCTGAAGGGCGGTGGACGGGCTGGTGTCCGAGCCGCACGCCGCCATGGCCAGGGCCATCGCGGCCACCGTGACGGCAAGACCCGCTGTCCTGAAGACACGCATGATGCTGAGATCCCCTCATGTCGGTTTTGAGATGCTTTACACAGATTCGTACCAGCATGGGGGAACCGATGATGCCTACTTGACGTAATCGAGACATAGCGTTGCGTGATGGCAAGGCTCGTCGGCGTAACGTGTAAATGCCGGTTAATTGACAATTGATCGGAGTTGGTGCATGACGCGGCGGATCGGGCTGGCCGCCTACGGTCTCTGGATGGCCGTGCTGGCGGCCATCTACTTTGTGGTGCCCGACTCCTGGCTGACCGGCGTATGGACTGTCATCAGCGCCAGCAGCGTCGCCGCCGTCTATGTGGGCATCCGGATCAACCGGCCGCGGATGGCCCGCACCTGGCTCTGGTTCTGGGCGGCGATAGTTTTCCTGGCCGCTTCCGACCTGGCGTTCAACCTCACGCTGCCGGGCGGCCCGGCCAGACCCCCGCTCACCCTCTCCGACGACATCCTGTTGCTGATCTCGTTCGTCCTGCTCGGCGTCGCGCTGATCAAGTTCGCCCGCGCCGCCGAACCGGAGCGCGACCGGCCGGCGCTGATCGACGTGCTCGTGCTGATACTCGGCGTCGGCCTGCTCGTCTGGGTGCTGACCGTCGAGGCCAACTTCCAGCAGCCGCAGACCGGCGTGATCGCCGACGTCCTGCTGATCGCCTACCCGGTCGCCGACATCCTGCTGCTCGGCCTGATCGTGCGCCTCGTCACCGCCGTCCGGTTCACCCCGGCGGTGCTGTTGCTGGTGCTCGGCACGGTGGGCTACGTCGTCGCCGACGCGCTCTTCCGGGTCGGCCGGGTGGACGGTGCCTGGCCCATCGGGGTCCCGCTCGACCTGGGCTATTTCGCGCTCTACGGGTTCTGGGGCGCGGCCGCCCTGGTGCCCTCGATGCGCAAGATCACCGAGTGGGAGTTGCCCCGCCAGCGCGACGTCACCGTTCTGCGCCTGGTGTTGCTCGCGTTCTGTGCGCTGATCCCGCCCGCGATCCTCTTCTACGAGTCCCTGGCGTTCGAGTCGGTCCGGCACGGTGTGGTGATCGCGGTGGCCTCGTTGGTGATGTTCCTGCTGGTGCTCACCCGGCTGGGCTACCTCGCACAGCGGCTGCGCGAGCAGATCGCCCGGGAGCGCGGGCTCCGCGACGTCACCGCCGCGCTGGTCTCGGCCGCCGACAACGAAGGGATCGCCGACGCGCTCGACGACGGGATCCGCCGGGTGCTGGGGCCGGGCACCAACTACCGGTTCCTCCTGCTCACCGACGGCGTCAACAGCGAGACGCCCGGCCGGCACATGGGCATCCTGCCGACCGACCGGTCGCACGAGGCGATCCGCGCGCTGCGCGAGCCCACCCTGATCCACTCGGGTGATCTCCCGGCGCCGACCGCCGACGCGCTCGGCGCCCGGCGGGTCTCCGACGGCCGCCAGACGCTGATCCTGGCCCTGCCACTGCCGATCGGCGAGGGTGGGGAGAAGCCCGACACGATCGGCGCCATGTTGGTCGACGCCGCGGAGCGCCCCCTGGTGTCGGCGCAGGACCGGCTCGCGGTGCTCGCCTCGCAGGCCGCACTGGCCATCGACCGGGTGGCGCTGAGCGAGAAACTACGCAAGCGCACCAGCGAGGAATACTTCCGGGCACTGGTGCACAACGCCGCCGACGTCATCCTGATCGTCGACAGCGACGACCGGATCGCCTACGCGAGCCCGTCCGCCCAGGCCATGTTCGGCGACATCGACCTGGTCGGCAGCGGGTTGCTCGAACACAGCGCGCCGGCCGAGCGACACCGGGCCGAGCGGGTGTTCCGGCGACTCCAGGCGCAGCCCGCGGACAGCGCCGACCTCAACTCGCGCGGCAGCACCGACTGGACGCTGAAGCGCGCCGACGGCACCGCCGTGCAGGTCGAGATCTCGGTCCGCGACCTGCGCGACGACCCGACCGTGCGCGGCCTGGTTTTCACGCTGCGCGACGTCACCGACAAGCGCCGGCTGGAGCGCGAGCTCACCCACCGGGCCAACCACGACGCGCTGACTGGGCTGGCCAACCGGGCGCTGTTCGCCGAGCGGATGCAGAAAGCGATCGACGCGCGGCGCGGCGTCGTCGGGGTGCTGTTCATCGACCTCGACGACTTCAAGGTGGTCAACGACACGCTCGGGCACGCCAGCGGCGACCAGGTGCTCAAGGCGGTCGGCCGGCGGATCAGCGCCGCGCTGCGCCCGCACGACACGGCGGCCCGCCTCGGCGGTGACGAGTTCTCGGTGCTGATCGACGACGCCGGCGAGCCGGCCGATGTCGAAGACGTCGCCGACCGGATCACCCGGGCCCTGCGCGAGCCCTACACCATCGCCGGCCACCAGATCAGCTGCTCGGCCAGCATCGGCATCGGCACCACCGCCGACGCCGAGGACGGCGCCGAACTGCTGCGCCAGGCCGACCTCGCGCTCTACGTCTCCAAGGGCGCCGGCAAGAGTCAGTGGCGGCGCTACCAGCCCGAGTTGCACACCACGATCGTCGAGCAGTTGGAGCTGCGCGCGGAGCTCGACCACGCGATCCACAACAACCAGCTCGTGCTGGAATACCAGCCGATCGTCCGGCTCTCCGACGGGCACACCGCCGGCTTCGAAGCGCTGCTGCGCTGGAACCACCCGACCCGCGGCCGGCTGGCGCCCGACGCGTTCATCGACGTGGCCGAGGAGTCCGGGCTGGTGGTGCCGATCGGCGAGTGGGTGCTGAAGACCGCCGTCGAGGCCGCGCGGACCTGGCGGCGCGAGCACCCGACCGGCGCGCCGTACGTGGCCGTCAACGTCTCGGCCCGGCAGTTCCGCACGCCCGGCTTCGTCCGGCTGATCAAGCGTGAGCTGGCCGGGCACGGGTTGCCACCGTCGTGCCTGATGCTGGAGATCACCGAGAGCCTGCTGCTCCGCGACGACGAGCAGGTCTGGGACGACCTCGCCGAGGTACGCCGGCTCGGCGTGCGGGTGGCGATCGACGACTTCGGCACGGGCTACTCGTCGCTGAGCTACCTGCGGCACGTGCCGCTCGACGTACTCAAGATCGACCGGTTGTTCACCGGCACGATCGCGACGTCGGCGCAGCAGCGGGCGCTGGTCGACGGCATCGTGCGGCTGGCGCACACGCTGGGCCTGGAGGTGGTCGCCGAGGGCATCGAGACCACCGAGGAACGCGACCTGCTGCGCCGCACCGGCTGCCCCTACGGCCAGGGCTTCCTGTTCTCCCGACCGATGCCTCTGCCGGCCGCCCTGCGCTGGCTGCGCCTCAAGCAGCTGGCCGCTTAGAGTTTCGCGACGCGGCCGTCTTCGCGCGACCGCTCGGCCGCGGCCAGCACCGCGACCACGTCGCGTCCGAAGTGGACACCGACGTCGTGGCTGGCGCCGCCGATCTCGGCGATCAGCAGGTCGATGGCGGTGGCGAAGACGGCCCGCACGTCGCCCTCGCCGCGCGGCACCGATGCGACCCCGTGCTCACCGAAGAACGTGATGTCGCGCAGCACCGCGGCCGGCGGCGCGTCGACTGTCACGGTGACCGTGCTGACCGCGCCGGAGGTGTGCCGCAGCAACAGGTTGGTGGTGGCCCGCGGCCCTTCGATGGCGGACACCTCGGCGACCGGGCCGAGCACCGGCAGCACCTGCGACAGCGCGTGCGGGCCGACGTCCCAGAGGCCGCCCTCGGTGCGCCGCCACGGCGACGCGCCGTAGGGGTTGCCGGGCTGGAAGATCGAGCTCAGGTGGGCCATCCGGCTGCCTTCCCAACCGCCGGTGGCGATGATCTCGCGGAGGGCAGCGGTCACCTTGTCGTCGAACCGGGCGGTGAAGAACACCACCGACGCCACCCCGGCCTCGTCGGCCGCGGCGACCACCCGGTCGGCCGCGTCGACGCTGAGCGCGAGCGGCTTGTCGAGCAGCAGGTGCTTGCCGGCCTCGGCGGCCCGCTCGGCGATCCCGGCCTGCACGTCGGGCGGCAGGGCGACGGCCACCGCGTCGACGTCGGCGAGCAGCGCGTCGATCTCGGCGTAGGCCCGGCTCCCGGTCTCGCCGGCCAGCGCGGCCGCCTTGGCCGGGTCGCGGCCCCAGACACCGACCAACTCGGCGTCGGGGTGGGCGACGATCGCGGGCGCGTGGGTGGCGGTGGCCCAGGGGCCGGTGCCGAACAGACCGAACCGGAGAGGCATGGGCCCAGTCTGCCCGATGAGCTGCGGCGCCTTCGCGCCGAGTACGGTGTGCCCGTGAACGGCACGCTCTCCGGACTCGTGATCGGCCTGTCGCTGCTGGTCGGCGTCTGGGCCCTGGTCGAGGCGCTGCGCGAACGCGCGCCGGGCCGCGGTCAGCTCCTCGGGTTGGCCCTCGTCGAGGTCGCGCTGATCGCGCTGCTGATCTCGGCGGCGGTCGCGGCCTCGGGCGGCGACCGGCCGGCCAGCGCGGTGACGTTCCTGGGCTACGTCGTGACGATCATCTGCCTCCCGCCGCTCGGCTACGTGCTGGCCAAGCTGGAGCCGACCCGCTGGGGCTCGGTGATCATCCTTGTGGTCTGTCTGACGGTCCCGGTGCTGGTGTTGCGCCTGCACCAGACGTGGCAGGTGGTGACGAGTGGCTGAGACGACCGCGCCGCGCACGCTGGGCACCGGCCCCGGCCGGGTGCTGATCGCCGTCTATGGCATCTTCGCGCTGTCGGCCAGCGGCCGGGCCGTCGTGCAGATCGCCACGAAGTTCACCGACGCCCCGCTGGCCTACCTGCTGTCGGCGTTCGCCGCCGCGGTCTACATCGTGGCGACGGTCGCCCTGGCCAAGGGCGGCGAGACGTGGCGCCGGGTGGCGCTGGCGAGCTGCTCGATCGAGCTTGCCGGCGTGGTCGCGGTGGGCCTGCTGACCGTCTTCGACGCTGCCGCCTTCCCCGACGACACGGTCTGGACCGACTTCGGCCGCGGTTACGGCTACGTCCCGCTGGTCCTGCCGATCATCGGCCTGCTCTGGCTCCGCTACGCCGGCAAGCGCCGCGCGGTCGTCTAGAACAGCACCCCGAGCTGGGGGCCGCCGGAGACGTAGATGACCTGGCCGCTCACGAAGCCGGCACCCTCGCTGGCGAGGAACGAGATCGTGTGGGCCACGTCTTCTGGCTGGCCGATCCGCTTCACGGCGGTCTGCTCGGCGCCGCCCTTCTTGAGCGCCTCGAAGTCGACGCCCATCCGGGCCGCCGTGGCAGCGGTCATCGCGGTCTCGATGAAGCCCGGCGCGACCGCGTTGGCGGTCACCCCGTAGCGGCCGAGCTCGATCGCCAGGGTCTTGGTGAAGCCCTGCATGCCGGCCTTGGCCGCCGCGTAGTTGACCTGGCCCCGGTTGCCGAGCGCCGAGGTGCTCGACAGGTTGACGATCCGGCCCCATTTGGCCTGCACCATGTGCCCCTGCACGGCGCGGGTGACCAGGAACGCGCCGCGCAGGTGCACCGAGAGCACGGTGTCCCAGTCGTCGTCGGTCATCTTGAAGATCAGGTTGTCGCGCAGCACGCCGGCGTTGTTGACCAGCACGGTCGGCGGACCCAGCTCGGCCACCACCCGGGCCACCGCGGTCTCGACCTGCTCGCGGTCGGCCACGTCGGCGCCGATGCCGACCGCGGTGCCACCGGCGGCGGTGATCGTCTCCACAGTGGACTTGGTCGCGGTCTCGTCGAGATCGAGCACCGCCACGGCCAAACCGTCGGCGGCCAACCGTTGTGCGGTCGCCGCGCCGATCCCGCGCGCCGCCCCTGTGACGAGCGCCACTCGCGTGACCGGAAGACGGGCCGCCGCGTCAGCGGCGGGCTGTCTGAGGACCTCAACGTTATCTGCCATGAGTCTTCCTCCCCTTTGGTTACCGCACAGTAGCGGACGCCGCGCTCAACTGGCAGGGCTGCGGTTGAGGCGGATCCAGCGGTAGCCGTAGCCCGCGACCTTGAGCTCGGAAAGGTCGCCGACCTCCGGGTATTCCTGGTCGGCCAGCACGTCGTTGGGGTGGTCGGCGTCAATGGCGAGCTTGCCGAGGTCGACGGTGGCCGGGCGGCGGCCGAGGTTGTGCACGAACAGCATGCAGCCGGTCGGGCCGTCGGCCCGGTGCGCCAGCACGCCGGCCGGCACCGCGACGTCGACGTGGGTGCACGAGCCGGCACCGACCTCGGGCGCCTCGCGGAGGGTGCGGATCATCCGCTCGAACCAGGACAGCAACGACGTCGGGTCGTGCCGCTGTGCGGTCACGTTGACCTGTTCGTAGCCGAAGTCACCGCCGGAGACGACCGGCCGGACCAGCTTGTCGGATGCCGCGCTCGAGAATCCACCATTGGGCAGGACAGACCATTGCATCGGGGTACGGATCGCCTGCCGCCCGTCCAGCGACAGGTCCTCGCCCATGCCGATCTCGTCGCCGTAGCGGAGCACCGGCGTGCCGCGCAACGAGAACTGGAGCGCGTAGGCCAATTCCAGCCGGCGCCGGTCGTTGCCGAGCATCGGGGCGAGCCGGCGGCGGATGCCCCGGTCGTAGATGCGCATGTCCTCGTCGGGGCCGAACGCTTCGTACACCTCGGCGCGTTGTTCGGCGGTGAGCCGGGAAAGGTCGATCTCGTCGTGGTTGCGCAGGAACGTGGCCCACTGCCCGCCCGCCGGCAGCATCGGGGTGTCCCGCAACGCGTCGATCAACTGCTCCGGCTCCTCGCGGGCGAGGGCGAGCACCAGCCGCCCGTTGAGCATGAAGTCGAAGAGCATGTGCACCCGGTCGTTGGCCTTGGGGCCGGTGCCGAAATAGTCGACCAGCTTCGCCGGCTCGACGTTGGCCTCGGCCAGCAGCACGGCGTCGCCCCGCCGCCATTGCGCGTGCTCGCGCAACTCGGTCAGGAAGTCGAAGTCCTTCGGGGAGTCCGGGTTGCCCGGCTCGGTCAGCTCGATGATGAACGGCAGCGCGTCGATCCGGAACCCGGCGACGCCGAGCTGCAGCCAGAAGGCGATGATCCGCTTGATCTCTTCGCGTACCTCGGGATTGGCGAAGTTGAGGTCGGGCTGGAACTTGTAGAACCGGTGGTAGAACCAGGCCTTCGCGGTGCGGTCGTAGGACCAGGTCTCGTCCTGCTCGCCCGGGAAGACCATGCCCTGGTTGCGGTCGCTGGGCTCGGTGTCGCTCCAGACATACCAGTCGCGGTAGGGCGAGTCCGGCGACGATCGGGCCGACTGGAACCAGGGATGCTGGTCGGAGGTGTGGTTGACGACCAGGTCGATAATCACCTTGATGCCCCGGTTGTCGGCCTCGTGCAGCAGTTCGGCGAAGTCGCCGAGCGAGCCGAGCCGCGGGTCGACGCCGTAGAAGTCGCTCGCGTCGTAGCCGTCGTCGCGGCCGGGGGTGGGATGGATCGGGTTCAGCCACAGGCAGGTCACACCCAGCCGGGCCAGGTAGTCGAGGCGGCCGATCAGCCCCCGCAGATCGCCGACGCCGTCGCCGTCGGAGTCCTGGAACGTGTCGACGTCGAGGCAGTAGACGACAGCCTTCTGATACCACCGGTCACTCATGTGCTCTGGAGTTAACCCCGGGGCGGCCCGGCCAAACCGAACCGCCCCGGGGCGCGCACATGGTGCGCATGCGTGCTCAGCCGAGCAGCAGCGTCGGGTCGCCGTTGAGCGCGGCCCGCACCGCCCGGGTGAACTCGTCGCCGAGCACCTCGTCGGCGTCGGCCTCGACACCGTCGACGGCGGCCCGGGCGATCACCCGCGGGTCGGCCTTGGGCTCCGTCGTGTAGGACGCCATGTCGGTGTCGACGTAGCCCATGTAGAGCCCGGTCACCCCGATGCCGAGCGGCTTGAGCTCGCCCCGCAGGTGGTTGGTGGCCGACCAGAGGGCCGCCTTGGCCGCGCCGTAGCCGGCCGCTGGCAACCAGGACAGCACCGACGCGACGTTGAGCACGTGCCCGCCGCCGTTGCGGGTGATGCCCGGCACGAAAGCCCGGGTTACCTCGAGTGGGCCGAACAGGTTGGTCTCGAACTCACGCCGGAGGTCGGCCAGGTCGCCGCCGACGACGCTGCGGTTCAGCGTGTCGATCCCGGCGTTGTTGACCACCAGGGTGACGTCGCCGGCGGTGGCCGCGGCGCGCTCGATCGATGCCAGGTCGGTCACGTCGAGCGCGATCGGGACCGCGCCCGGGGTGGTCACCGTGCGTGGGTCGCGGGCCGCCGCGTAGACGGTCTTGGCACCGCGCTCCAGGAACTCTTCGACGAAGGCCTTGCCGAGCCCTCGGTTGCCGCCCGTAACCAGGACGGTGGCGCCGTTGATCTGCATTTTCTCTTCCTCACTGATCGATTCAGCCGAGCAACGCGGCGGGGTCGCCGCCGAGCGCGGCCCGGACGGCCTTGGTGATCTCATCGGCCAACACCTCGTCGGCGCCGGCCTCGATGCCGTCCGCGGCGGCCCGGGTGATCACCCGGGGCTCGCTCTTGGGCAGCGTGACGTGTGCGGCCAGGTCGGTGTCGACGTAGCCCATGTAGAGCCCGGTCACCTCGATGCCGCGCGGCCGCAGTTCGGTGCGCAGCGCGTTGGTCGCCGACCAGAGCGCCGCCTTGGTCGCGCCGTAGCCGCCGCTGGGCAGCCAGGACAGCACCGACGCGACATTGAGCACGTGACCGCCGCCGTTGCCGACCATCGCCGGCACAAAAGCCCTGGTCACGTCGAGCGGGCCGAAGAGGTTGGTGTCGAACGCGCGGCGGAGGTCCGCCGGGTCGACCTCGATGAAGGTGGGGCTGGAGGTGCTCACGCCAGCGTTGTTGACCAGCAAGGTGACGTCGCCGGCCCGCTCCGCCGCGCGGGCGATCGACGCTGGGTCGGTCACGTCGAGCGCGATCGGAACGGCGCCGAGGTTGGTCACGCTGCGTGGGTCACGGGCGGCCGCGTACACCTTCCTGGCCCCGCGCTCGAGGAACTCTTCGACGAAGGCCTTGCCGAGCCCGCGGTTGCCACCGGTCACCAGGACGGTGGAGCCTCTGATCTGCATCTCTGTTCCTCCGGGGGGGGGTAAACCGATCGGTTTCCAACACCGTAAACCGATCGGTTTCCGATCGCAAGAAACGGCGCTACGCTGTGGTGATGGCAACGGCGACGACTACACCACGTGATCGGCTGCTCACCGCAGCGGCCGCGCTGTTCTACCGCGACGGGGTGACCGCGACCGGCGTCGAGCGCATCTGCGCCACGGCCGGCGTCTCGAAGCGGTCGATGTACCAGCTCTTCCCGACCAAGGACGCGCTGGTCGCCGCGGCGCTGGCCGAGGACGGGCCGGCGGTGCACGCCGCCTTCCTGCCCGACGACACGGTGACCGAGCCGCGGGAGCGCATCCTGCACGTCTTCCGGGCCCTAGAAGACACCGTCGCGCAGCCGGGCTTCTTCGGCTGCCGGTTCGTCAACACCGCCTCCGACCTGCGCGACCCGACCCACCCGGCGGCGGTCCTGGCCCGCGAGTTCAAGCAGGAGTTGACCGACTGGTTCGCCGCCGAGGCCCGCACCGGCGGAGCCACCGACCCCGACCTGCTGGCCCGCCAACTCACCGTCGTCTTCGACGGCTCGGGCGCCCGCACGGTCGTGCACGGCACCACCCTCGACGGCCTCAGCGTGACCACCGCCGCCGCCCTCCTCGACGGCGCCGGGGTCAAATAGACTCTCCCCTATGACCCGCTACCTGCTCGTGCCGGGCCGTGGTGTTCCGTTGGCGGGCCATTGGATGCGGGCGTGGGCGCGCAAGCCCGGGTATCGGTGGGCGCCGGAGCCACCCGGGCCGCCCTATGTGGTCGACGAGCGGGTCGAAGCCCTGCGGGCGGCCGTCGACGCCGACGGCACTCCCGCCATCCTCATCGCGCACAGCGCGGGCTGCGTGACCGTCGCCAACTGGGCTTCCCGGCACGACGGACCGGTGCGCGCGGCGCTCCTCGTGACGCCGCCCTTCATCCCTCCAGAGTGGATGCATGTCGCGCGGCAGCCGTTGCCGTTCCGGACGGTCCTGGTCGCCAGCCGCACCGACCCGCACTGCACGATGGAGCAGGCCCGCGAATGCGCCGACAACTGGGGCGCGGTGCTTGTCGACGCCGGTGACGTCGGCCATCTCGACAGCGCGACGGGGTTCGGGCCGTGGCCCGACGGCGAAGCACTGGTCGCGCGGCTAGCCGGTCCCTAGCGCATCACCATTCACTGAAGGCGCGGAACACCGGAAGTGACAGCGGGCCGCCCGTAACGTCGGAACGAGTGGAGACCGACGTTCCCACGGGGGGAAATCCATGACCACCGGACACGTTACGACCAACGACAACACCGACATCTTCTACAAGGACTGGGGCAGCGGGCAGCCCGTCGTCTTCAGTCACGGCTGGCCGCTCACCGCAGACGCATGGGACGACACGATGATGCTGGTCGCCGACAACGGCTTCCGCGGCCTCGCGCACGACCGGCGCGGTGGTGGGCGGTCCAGCCAGCCCTGGGAGGGCAACGACCTCGACCACTACGCCGACGACCTGGCTGCGGTGATCGAGTCCAACGACCTGCACGACGTGGTGCTCGTCGGACACTCCACCGGTGGCGGCGAGATCACCCGCTACGTGGGCCGGCACGGCACCGACCGGGTGTCGAAGATGCTGCTCGTCGGCGCGATCCCGCCGTTGATGCTGAAGACCAAGCAGAACCCGGAAGGGTTACCCAAGGAGGTCTTCGACGGGCTGCGGGAGGGCGTCAAGGACGACCGGGCACAGTTCTACAAGGACCTCGCACCGCAGTTCTTCGGCGCCAACCGGAAGGGGTCAGACGTCTCGCAGGGCATCCTCGACGACTTCTGGGAGCAGTGCATGACGGTCGGAATCAAGGGGGCCTACGACTGCATCGAGGCGTTCTCCGAGACCGACCTGACGAGCGACCTCGAAGCGATCGACGTGCCGACGCTGTTCATCCACGGCGACGACGACCAGATCGTGCCGTTCGCGGACGCGTCGAAGAAGGCCGTGAAGATCGTCAAGGACGCCGAGCTGAAGGTCTACCCGGGCGCGCCGCACGGTCTGTTCGAGACCGAGCAGGACAAGTTCCAGGGCGACCTGCTCAACTTCCTCAACTCTTAAAGATGCCGATCTTCTTCGGCACGTACCCGGGGAAGATCTTCTTCGCGTCTTTGACGCCCATCCGGGCGCCGAGCAGCTCGCTGACCACGTCACGGTAGTCGTTGGCACCGGCCAGGTCGCCCTGGTCGAGCGCACCGGCGGACAGGCCCGGCCATTTGCCGTGCACCTTGCCGCCGTTCATGCCGCCGCCGAGCAGCAGCATCACGCCGCCGTGGCCGTGGTCGAGCCCGGAGTTGCCGTTGGCCTCGACCCGGCGGCCGAACTCGCTCATCGTCACGATCGACGTGTTGTCGAGCGCCGGACCGAGGTCGGTGGCGAACGCGCCCAGCGCGCCGGCGAGTTCGTTGAGGCGGTTGCGCATGTCGCCGCCGTCGGGGCCGCCGATGTTGGTGTGCATGTCCCAACCGCCGATGTCGACGGCCGCGACCCGCAGGCCGACCTTGGCCTTGATCAGCCGGGCGACGTCTTTGAGTTGGTCGGCGAAGCCGCCGCCGGGCCATTGTGCGGTGGTCTGGTACTCGCTCTGCGCGATCTTCCGGGCGGTCGAGATCGACTTGAGCGTCTCGGCCGCCTGCGAGCCCAGCGGATGGTCGCCCACGCCGGTGTAGAGCGCCTTCAGCGCGGTGAGCGTCTTCTCCCGCATGCCGCCGCCGGCGTTGAGGTCGAACTCGCGGATGCCTTGCAACACCAGCTTGCTCTGGCCGCCGACCAGCGACCGGGGCAGCGCCGCACCCTCGGCGACGGCGCGGAACGTGGTGCCCGGGCCCAACTGCTCGAGCACCCGGTCGAGGAACCCGGTGTGCACGGCGGTCGACGCCGCACCTCGCTCCAGGCAGTCCTGCGCCTGGAAGTGCGACCGGCTGGCGTCCGGTGAGGCGACCGCGTGCACCGCGGCCATCTTGCCGGCCTCCCAGAACGGCGCCAGCGGCGCGAGCCCCGGGTGCAGGCCGAACCGCGAGTCGCCGGCGAGCAGCGCGCCGGGCTGCACGGCGATGTCGCGCCGGGCGTTGAGATAGTTGCGGTCGCCGCGCGGCACGATTACCGACAGCCCGTCCATGCCGCCGCGCAGGAAGACCACGACCAGAGTGCGGTTGGTGGTCGACGGCGCGCCGAACGCGACCCGGGTGGTGGCGATCTGGTTGGCCAGGCCGGCGACACCGACCGCACCCGCTCCGGCGAGCACCCGGCGCCGGGTGAAGCCCTTGCGCCACTGGTCGCGCTGCGCCTGGAGGTCGGCGGCGACCGCTTCGGCCTGCACCCGGATCGCCGCTTCCGGCAGGTTGGGGCCGTAGCGGGCCAGCTCTTCTTCGGTGCGTGGTCCATTGTCGACAGTCATGGCCTCACCGCAGCGCGTGGTAGATGGAGTCGAGCAACAGCGGAGCCAGGCTCTCGATCTTCCCGCCCAGGCTGGCGTTGCGCACCGCGGTGCCGTCCTTCGCGCTGAGGAAGGAGAGCAGGGCCTTGCGGTGCGGCGCCGCGACCTTCTGGAACACCAGCCGGGCCGCCAGGCTGTCGAGGTAGGGACCCGTGGTGGCGGGGCGCTTGCCCACCAGTCCCTCGGCCTTCGGGTAGGACAGCCCGCGTTCCCAGCCCTCGATCAGCGACCGGTGGGCGTTCCACAGCGCGAGCGTGGCGTGTGCCGACCGCCAGGCCGCCGCGACGTCGGGGTAGCCGTTGGGCGGCACCCACGCCAGCGGCGCGTTCCCGAACCGCTGGGTCATGTAGTAGAGACCCTCGATGCCGGACCGCGTGTCGGAGCCGGGCGCGATGCCGATCGCGCGGGCGGTGGCCACGAAGTTCTCCAGCGGCCGCCGCGTCTTGAGCCCCGTCGAGATCCAGAACTCCCGCGAGCGGAAGAGCACCCGCAGCACCGGCGCGATCGCGGTGCCGTTCTCCAGGTAGGTGTCGGCGAGCCGTTGCACCAGGCCGTTGGGCGGGGAGTCGCAGACGAACCGGACCGCCAGCTTGCGGGCGATGTTCTTCGCCGTCGCCGGATGGGTGGCCAGGTAGCTCAGATATTTCTCGCCGACGGCCAGGCCCTTCGACCGCGACGCGTTCTTGTCCTTGAAGCCGAGCACCTTGACCGGGTCGACCCAGTGCCGGCCCGAGTCGTAGCGGAACTCGCCCTCGTTGGTCACCGTGCGGCCGGTCAGGATGTAGGCGCTGTTGCGCACGTCTTTCTCGTTGTAGCCGCCGTCGATCCCGACGGTGTGCAACTCCAACAGCTCGCGCCCGTAGTTCTCGTTGACCGAGCGCCGGTCGGAGTCGGCATTGTCGAGATAGCGGAGCATGGCCGGGTGCCGGGCACTGGCCTTGAGCATGTCGACGAACTTGCCGAGCGCGTGCTTGCGGATCACATCATTGTCGTACGACGTCCGCACGTCCCACCCGCCGTCGAACGGGTTGGTCACGTTGAGGTGGTTGGCCCAGAAGTCGACCATCACCTCGAAGAGTTGGCGCTCGCTCCAGAACTGCCGGGCGATGGTCGCCTGCCCCAGCTCGAACTGCGCCTGGAAGTCGCCCTCCTTGACCGTGCGGCGGATCTGCGCGGTGCTCATCGACACGGTCGGGAACGCGCTGAGCGCCTTGGCCGACACCGGGTCGTCGATCTTCCCGGGGTTGAGCTGCCGCTCGAGCCACTCGTCGATGCCGGTCTTGGTGGCCGCGTCGACCAACGCCCGGGTCGGCCCGAACGTGGCCCGCCGCAACATGTGCAGGATCGGATCGCGGCTGAGGAGGTTGGGGCTGGTCGGCTTGGCCTTCGCGGCGGCCGCGGCGGCGGCGCTGAAGGTGTCGTCGAGGCCGGCGGCGCCGAGGTTGATGGAGTCGCCGAGCGACTGCGTGTAGCTCGCGTCGCGGTCGGCGAACGCACCCGCGTCGCGCGGCGACCGGGTCGAGGTGGCCGAGTCGCCGAGCGCCGCGGCGATCCCGTCGCCGCCACCCATGACCATGGCCGCGGAGCCGACCGCACCGGTGGCGACCACCACCGCGCCGGCGCCCATCAGCACCTGCCGGCGGTTGCGCACGAGCTTGAGCAGCGTGGGCTCGCCGGCCCGCGCCAGCCGCGCGACTTTTGGCACCAACGGGTCCGGGGCCCGATGCCGCGACGGTTGCGCCATTGCCCCCCACCTCACCGTTCGGCCACTTCAGGCCGGACCATAGATGGACGCGTGCGGTTCTCTCAATGTGAGCAGGCTTTTGTTAAGCCGGCCCTAAAGAACGTTGACCTATTGCCGCCACGTGCTTGACTGGTCGGCGTGCGGTTGGTCATCTCGACGCTCACCGGGGCGCTGCTCTTCGCCCTGGTCGACACGTCTGGCCCGGCGTCGCCGCTGACGTTGCTCGCCGCGTTCGCCGCCGCCCTGCTGGTCGCGGCCACCCTCGGCGGCCTGGTGATCGGTCGGCACGACCGGTCCGGCAACGCCGCCCGGGGCACCCGGTTACGGGCCCGGGCCCAGTCCCGGCGCACGCCACGCGCGCTTGATCCCGACGGGGCCGGTCGTCCCCGTCCGCGTGCACCGTCGCTCCACCTCGCCTGATCCCTTCACCCGTTCCGCCCGGTCGCGCCGTGCGGTCCTGCCGCCGCGCGCGGGCACCCCCATCAGTCGAGGAAACGACCATGCTTGCCTTCGCTCCACTCGACGGCGCCGTGGGCGCCGCAACGTCCGTCCTGTCCGGAATCGCCGCCTTCATCGCGCCCGTCGCGGGCCCGGCCGCGATGGCTCTCGCCATCGTCGCGTTCACCGTCGCCGTGCGGCTCGCGGTGGCCCCGCTCAGCCTCGCCGCCGTCCGCGGCGAGCGTCGCCGCACGGCACTCATGCCGAAGATCCAGGAGCTACAGCAGCGGTACGGGAAGCAGCCCGACCGCATGCGCACGGAGCTCACCGCCCTCTATCGCGAGCAAGGCACCTCGCCACTCGCCGGTTGCCTGCCGGTCCTCGTACAGGCGCCGTTCTTCATGGTCATGTATCGCACGTTCACCATCGCGCCTCCGGCCGGCGAGCTGTGGGGCGTGCCGCTCGGCCACCACCTCATGCAGGGCCTCGGCGGCAGCGTCCTGCCGCTTTACGGCGTACTCCTGCTGCTTCTGATCCTGCTCGCGGTGTTCTTCGCACGGCGGTCGCGGCGCCAACTCGGGCCGCAGGCGACCGGGCTGGCCAAGCTGATGCCCTTCATGTCCTTTCTCACCATCCCGACGGCGCTGGTGCTGCCTCTGGCGGCGACGTTGTACCTGGTCACGACCACCTCGTGGACGGCGCTGGAGCATCTCGTGTTGCGCCGTCCCACCCATTGACATTCGTGAGTATGTCCGATACAACCCCTCTGAGAGCGCTCTCACGGCACCGTCCCCCGCAGGAGAGAGGCTTTACATGAAACGTCGCGTCCTGCTGTCCATCGCCACCGTCACCATCAGCGTCGCGGCCGTCGCAACGACGGTCACGGCCAACGCCTCCGTGCCGGCCACGCCCTCGGGCTGGAGCCTGGCCTGGAGTGACGACTTCAACGGCTCGGCCAACGCCCTGCCCTCGTCGGCCAACTGGATCATCGACACCGGCACCGCCTATCCGGGCGGTCCTGCCCAGTGGGGCACCGGCGAGATCCAGACCTACACCAACAGCGCGTCCAACGTGAGTCTCGACGGCTCCGGCAACCTGCGGATCACCCCGATCCGCAACGGTTCCGGGCAGTGGACCTCGGCCCGGATCGAGACCACCCGCAGCAACTTCAAGGCACCCGCCGGCGGCGTGCTGCGGATCGAGGGCCGCGTCCAGATGCCCAACGTGACCGGCGCGCAGGCGGCCGGCTACTGGCCGGCGTTCTGGGCGCTCGGCGCACCGTTCCGGGGCAACTACTGGAACTGGCCCGGCATCGGCGAGTTCGACATCATGGAGAACGTCAACGGGATCAACTCCGTCTGGGGCGTTCTCCACTGTGGAGTCGCACCCGGCGGCCCGTGCAACGAGTTCAACGGCCTCGGCACCTCGCGCGCCTGCCCCGGCTCCTCGTGCCAGTCGGCGTTCCACACCTACCGGTTCGAGTGGGACGCGAGCGTGAGCCCGCAGCAGTTGCGCTGGTATGTCGACGGCACGCTGTTCCACACCGTCACCCAGGCCCAGGTCGGCGAGCCGCACTGGACCAACATGACCAACCACGCCGGCTATTTCATCCTGCTCAACGTCGCGATGGGCGGCGCCTTCCCCAACGGCGTCGCCGGCTCCGGCACGCCGACCGCGTCCACCGTGTCCGGCCGGCCGATGCTGGTCGACTACGTGGCGGTGTGGACCCGCGGTGGCGGCACCACGCCCACCGACCCGCCGACCACCCCGCCGACCAACCCGGGTGGCGGCGGCAGTGCCTACAACCAGATCCAGGCCGAGTCGTTCAACGCGCAGAGTGGCGTGATCGTCGAGGCGTGCAGCGAGGGCGGCCAGAACATCGGTGCCGTCAAGAGTGGCGACTGGGTCCAGTTCAACAACATCAACTTCGGCTCGACCCCCGCGCGCGACTTCGTCGCCCGCGTGGCGTCGGGCGCCGCGGGCGGCATCAGCGGGCTGGTCGAAGTGCGGCTGGACAGCCGGAGCAACGCCCCGATCGGCAGCTTCGCGCTGGCCAACACCGGCGGCTGGCAGAGCTGGCGCTCGGTGCCCGGCAACATCACCCCGACCACGGGCACCCACACGGTCTTCCTGACCTTCACGAGTGGGCAGCCGAACGACTTCGTCAACGTCAACTGGCTCCAGTTCCGAAACTAGGTATTGACAAGTATCTGTAAACAGTCTTAATAATTGGCCATCTCATCAATGTAAGCGCGGGCCTGGGGAGGAACTTCATGCGCTTGCGGACTGTGATGGTCACCGCGGCGGTCACCCTGCTCGGTGGGGTGGCCGCCGTGGCGGTGGCCGCACCCGCCATGGCCGCCGGACCGACCGCGACCTTCGTCAAGACCTCCGACTGGGGCTCCGGTTGGGAGGGCAAATACACGATCAGCAACGGCGGCACGACCACGATCAACGGGTGGACGGTCGCCTTCGACCTGCCGTCGGGAAGCTCGGTGAGCAGCTTCTGGGACGCCGACATGACCCGCTCCGGCCAGCGCTTCAGCTTCACCAACAAGTCCTGGAACGGCACCCTCGCGCCGGGTGGCACCGCCTCGTTCGGGCTGATCGGCGCCGGCGCCGGCGCACCGGCCAACTGCACGCTCAACGGCGCCTCGTGCGGCGGCGGCACCGACCCGGGCACGCAGGTGCCGGGCACACCCGGGGCGCCGAGCGTCACCGGCGTGACGCAGACCAGCATCTCGCTCGCCTGGGGCGCCAGCAGCGGCACTGTGACCGGCTACCGGGTCTACGAGGGCAGCACGCTGCGCGCGACCGTCACCGGGACCTCCGCCACGGTCAGCGGGCTGACCGCCAACACCACGCACACCTACACCGTCGCGGCCTACAACAGCGCGGGTGAGTCGGCCCGCAGCGCCGCCGTCACTGGCACGACCAGCGGCGGCACCGGCCCACAGGTGCCCGGCACGCCCGGCAACTTCCGGGTCACCGGCACCACCGGGACCTCGATCTCGCTGGCCTGGAACGCGTCCACCGGCACGGTCACCGGCTACCGGGTCTACGAGGGCACCACCGTCCGCGCGACGGTCACCGGCACGACCGCGACCATCGGCAGCCTCGGCGCCTGTCAGAACCACAGTTACACCATCGCGGCCTACAACACCGCCGGTGAGTCGGCCCGGAGCGGCGCCGTCAGCGGCACCACCACCGGCTGCTCGACCGGGCCGTTGCCGGCACACTTCCTGACCGGCTACTGGCACAACTTCGTCAACCCCGCCGTCGAGTTGCGGCTGCGCGACACCCCCGCCGCCTACGACCTGATCGCGGTCGCCTTCGCCGAGTCGACCGCCACACCGGGCGCCGTCACGTTCGCCGTCGACTCCGGTTTGTCGGCCGCGCTCGGTGGCTACTCCGACGCCGACTTCCGCGCCGACATCGCCACGCTGCACTCGCGCGGCAAGAAGGTGATCCTCTCGGTCGGAGGCGAGGCGGGCCGGGTCGCCGTCAACGACGCCGCCAGCGCCACCAACTTCAGCAACTCGATGTTCAACCTCATCTCCTCGTACGGCTTCGACGGCGTCGACATCGACCTCGAGAACGGCCTGAACCCCACGTTCATGGGCCAGGCGCTGCGCAACCTCCGCAGCCGGGTCGGCGCCAACCTGATCATCACGATGGCGCCGCAGACGATCGACATGCAGAACCCGACGGTGTCCTACTTCAAGCTGGCCCTCGACATTCGCGACATTCTCACCGTCGTACACACGCAGTTCTACAACTCCGGCTCGATGCTCGGCTGCGACCAGTCGTTCGCCTACTCGCAGGGCACGGTCAACTTCATGACCGCGCTGGCCTGCATCCAGCTCGAGGCCGGGCTGCGGCCCGACCAGGTGTCCCTCGGCCTGCCCGCCGGCCCTGGCGCCGCGGGCGGCGGAGTGGTCTCACCGAGCCTGGTCAACCAGGCGCTGGACTGCCTGGCCCGCGGCACCAACTGCGGCAGCTTCCGCCCGCCGCGCACCTACCCGGGCATCCGCGGCGCGATGACCTGGTCGATCAACTGGGACGTCAGCAACGGCAACCAGTTCGCCAACACCGTCGACCCCCACCTCGCCACCCTCCCCTGAGGAGCAGTCGTGAAATTCAGCAGGAAGGCCGTCGTCACCGCCGGCCTGGCCGTCGCGGCCATGGCGCTGAGCGTGGCCGTCGCGCCCGCGGCGTCCGCCGCCACCGCCGCCTTCGTCCGCACCTCGAGTTGGGGTTCGGGATACGAGGCCAGGTTCACCGTCACCAACAACACGTCGTCGACGATCACGTCCTGGAACGTCCAGTTCGACCTGCCCAGCGGCACCTCGGTCGGCAGTTTCTGGGACGCCGACCTGGTCCGCAGCGGCCAGCACTTCACCTTCACCAACAAGGGCTGGAACGGCACCCTCGGCCCCAACGCGACGGCCAGCTTCGGCTTCGTCGCTGCCGGCAACGGCGACCCGACCAGTTGCACGGTCAACGGCTCGTCCTGTGCGGGCGGCCCGCCGACCAACCCGGGCGCGCCACCCACACCGGGCAACGTGCGGGTCACCGGCACGACGGCCAACTCCATCACGGTGGCGTGGAACGCCTCGTCCGGCACGGTCACCGGCTACCGGGTCTACGAGGGCACGACCGTCCGCGCGACGGTGACCGGCACCAGCGCCACGATCGGCGGGCTGGCGGCATGCACCTCGCGCTCCTACACGGTCGCGGCCTACAACGCGCAGGGTGAGTCGGCTCGCAGCGCCGCCGTCAGCGGCACCACCACCGGCTGCACCGGCGGTGGCAGCGGCGCGATGGGTGCGGCGCCCTACATCTACTCGTGGGGCAACGTGCCCAACGTGACCACGGTGATGTCGGCGACCGGCGTCAAGTGGTTCACCAAGGCGTTCGTGCTGTCCGGCGGCGGCTGCACGGCCGCCTGGGACGGCAACCGGCCGATCAACAGCGCCGGTGACGCACAGCAGATCGCGGCGATCCGGGCCGCCGGCGGCGACATCATCCCGTCGGTCGGCGGCTGGAGCGGCAACAAGCTCGGCCCCAACTGCTCCTCCGCGTCG
The DNA here is from genome assembly GCF_003387075.1 of Asanoa ferruginea. Lineage (NCBI taxonomy): Bacteria > Bacillati > Actinomycetota > Actinomycetes > Micromonosporales > Micromonosporaceae > Asanoa > Asanoa ferruginea. The sequence continues at coordinate 3,456,115 of NZ_QUMQ01000001.1, read as the reverse complement.
GCCCTGGCGAGCGTGCTCCAGTCGGTGATCAACACCTACAGCCTCAAGGCGATCGACATGGACGTCGAGAACACCGACGAGTTCGAGAGCGAGGTCGTGCAGGACCGGATCCTCGGCGCGCTGAAGATCCTCAAGCAGAACAACCCCAACCTGAAGACCATCGTTACGATCCCGACCGCGACCACCGGCCCGACCTACTGGGGCACCCGCCTGATCAACCAGGGCGCCGCGCTACAGGCCAATGTGGACGTCTGGACCATCATGCCGTTCAACTTCGGCGGCGGTGCCGACATGTACGCGTCGACGGTCAGCTCCTCGGAAGGCCTGAAGAACGCGCTGAAGACCGCCAACGGCTGGTCCGACGCGACGGCGTACGCCCACATGGGCATCTCCGGCATGAACGGCCGGTCAGACCAGGGCGAGATCACCACGACGGCGCAGTGGACCTCGGTCCGCGACTGGGCCAAGTCGCACGGCCTGGCCCGCCTGGCGTTCTGGTCGGTCAACCGCGACCGCGGTTGCGCCGGCGGCCCGCTCAGCTCCGACTGCTCCAGCATCGCGCAGCCGGACTGGGAGTTCACCCGGATCACCGCGCAGTTCGGTTAACCGGCTAGTCGACCCGCCGCCGTCACTGCCTCAGGGCGTGGCGGCGGCGGGGCTCTCTTGCTTGCGCACCAACCGCAGCAGCGCGGCGTGGGTCTGCGCGTCGGCGGCGACCAGCAGGCCGCCGATGCCCGTGTGCAGGGGCTGCCCGTGGATCCCGGTGACGACGCAGCCCGCCGCCCGACAGATCGCGAGACCGCTGGCGAAGTGCACGCTGTCCTCGAAGTGGCCGTCGGTCACGTAGGCCGCCCGCCGGCCCGCCGCCACCCAGGCGACCGCGAGCGTTGTGGAAAGCACCCGGGGCCCGAACGCGGCACCGAACTCCGGGTCGGCCAGCAGCGTGGTGGCCCGGAAGACGTCGGCGTTGGGAAACGGCGGGTCGAGGTTGAGGTCGACCAGCCGGGAGTCGCCGGTGGGGACCAGGCGCTCGTCCTCGCCCGCGCGGCGCAACCAGGCGGCGGTGCCGTCGGTCCAGAAGAGCTCGCCGGCCAGCGGGTCCGCCGCGGCGGCGACGGTCACCCCGGTCGCGGTGCGCAGCGCGACGTTGACAGCCACCAGCGGCGTCTGGACGGCGAAGTTGAGCGTGCCGCAGAGCGGGTCGACCATCCACATGCGCGGCCCGGCCGGCCCGCTCCGGCCGCTCTCCTCGCCCAGGAACGCGTCGTCGGGCCGCTCGGCCCGGATCACCGCGAGGATCGCCCGCTCCGCCTCCAGGTCGGCGGTGGTCGCGAAGTCGCGGTGTGACTTGGCGAAGTGGTCGACCGGCGTGCCGTAGTAGCGCCGGACCACGTCGGCACCGGCCCACGCCGCCGCGATCGCGAGGTCGGCGTCTGACGTCACCGGTGCACGGCCCGGCGCTTACGGATCTTCTTGTTGACCCACAGGCCGACGCTGATCACCACGAGCGCCAGGATCGCATAGTCGAACCAGCGGGCATACTGATCGACCTGCTCCCAGCGGGAGCCGAGGGCGAACCCGGCGCCGACGAAGAGCGAGTTCCACACCGCTGAGCCGAGCGTGGTGAACGCGACGAACCGGGGCAGCGGCATCCGGTTGGCGCCGGCCGGGATGGAGATCAGGCTGCGTACGACTGGCACACAGCGCCCGAGCAGCACGGCCGCGTTCTCGTGGCGTTCGAACCACTTGTCGGCCTTGTCGAGGTCGTCGGCGTCGACCAGCGGGATGTGGTCGAGCCAGCGCTTGAGCCGGTCTTCGCCGAGGCTGCGGCCGAGCCAGTAGAGCACCAGCGCACCGACCACCGACCCGGCCGTCGCGGCGACGATCACGATCGGCAGGCTCATCCGCCCCTCGCTGGCCAGGAAGCCGCCCAGGGCGAGAACGATCTCGCTCGGGATGGGCGGCACCAGGTTCTCCAGCGCCACCAGCAGCCCCACCCCGGCGGCGCCGAGCGAGTCGAGCACACCGGCCACCCAGCCGGTGAGTCCACCAAGATCGCGGGGGTCGCCTTCAGCGGCCAGCGCCATGCCTCATCTCCTCAGGTAGTTCGCGGTAGCCGTGATTCCTACCCGAGGGACCTGAAAACATGCTGATGATCAGCCGGACGCGGGCGTGATGTTGTTATTGGCGCGGAACACGTTGGTCGGGTCATATTTGGCCTTGACCTCGGCGAGCCGCCGCAGGTTGGCACCGAACGCGCTGTCCACGCCGCTCTCCGCCGGCTCCTCGGCGCTGCCGGTGAAGTTGAGATACACGCCGTCATTGCCGAACCGGGCTGATTCGGCGAAGGTGTCGCGTACCCATGCGATATTTCTGTCGTTGTCGGCCGGATCGGTCCAGTTGCCGTCGATCGAGAGCAGGAACGGCGACGACCGCTGCGCGAAGGCCGTCGCGCCAACGGGCACGTCGGCGATCGCACCGCCCATGTGGAACACGTTGACGAGCGTCATCGGGCTGGGCCGCTCGGCCGCCTTGGCGGCGACGAAGTCAACCGCGGCGTCGCTCAACTCCGACAGATAGCGCGACTTCCAGTAGGCCTGCATGGTGTTGCGCGGGAAGAAGGCGTCGAACCCCGACTGCACGGCGGTGAACGGCATCGGCTGCGACATGTCCATCAACGGTGTGCCGAGTTCGCGCAGCGGCTGGAGGATGTCCATGCCGCGCTCGGCGTCACCGGCGTAGACACCGCCGATCACCACGCAGGCCTGGTCGTGCACGGCCTCGGGCAACTCCGGGTCGGCCGGCAAAGTGATGGTCAGGCAGGTGGCGGTGACCTCGTTGGGCGCGACGTTCACATAGTCGCGCCACCCGCGGATCACCTGCGCCGCCTCCGCGACCGGGTAGAACGTGCCGACGAACGCCACGGTCGGCCCGATCTCCTCGAGCGCGAACGTGAACCAGGTGACCACCCCGAAGTTGCCACCGCCACCGCGCAAGGCCCACAGCAGGTCGGCGTTCTCGTTCTCGGAGGCGGTCCGCACCCGCCCGTCGGCGCCGACCACCTCGGCCGACACCAGGTGGTCACAGGCCAGCCCGTGCTGCCGGCGCAGCCAGCCATAGCCGCCGCCGAGAGTGAGCCCCGCGACGCCGGTGTCGGAGACCACCCCGCCGGGGGTGGCGAGGCCGAACGCCTGCGTCTCCCGATCAACGTCGCCCCAGACGGCACCGCCCTGCACGCGGGCGACCCGGGCCGCGCGATCGACCTGCACGGCATGCATCGGGGCGAGGTCGATCAGCAGTGCATTGTCCGATGCGGACAGTCCGGCGATCGAGTGCCCACCGCCGCGAACGGACACGACCAGCCCGTTGTCGCGGGCGAACCGGACCGCGTCGATCACGTCGGCGGTGCCGGAACAGCTCACCACCAGCGCCGGCTCACCGGGGTGCATCGCGTTGTAGACCTCGCGAATCGCATCGAACCCGGGATCTTCGGGCGCCAGCACCGGGCAGCCGACCCGGTCCCGCAACTCACTGATGATCTCGTCGGTCAGGGTCGCCAGGCCGCCTTGGACGGTCGTCGCGGTCACAGTCATCGCGCACACCTCCGAACCTGAACATTTTACGCATATCCACCGCCTGGTCGGGGCCCAACGCCGGAGGCTTTGCTCTGCTCACAAATACGCAACACCTAACCGTTAGCGGTGTTGCGTATTTGTGAGCAGAGCAAGGGGAGATCACCGCCGCGGTGGCTTTGCTCTGCTGCCAGATACGCCCCGGCGACCGCCGGAGTGGGGCGTATCTGGCAGCAGAGCAAGCGGGGATCACCCCGCTTGCTCTGCACCCCTGTAGGCAGCACCTCTAACGGTTAGGTGTTGCCTACAGGGGTGCAGAGCAAAGCCTGCGAACTCATGCCGGCCGGCGAGGCGGTTGCTGACTGCGCACGGCGGCATAGACCAGCCACGCGGCCAGGTTGGCCAGCTCCACCCGCTGCCAGATGCCTTCGTGATCACCGTTGCGGGCCAGCTCGACCAGGAGACCCACGTTGACCGCCAGGCTGCCGACGCTGAGCCCGGCCGCCCACGTCCGGTCCGTGCTGCCCGCGCGGGACGACCGCCAGAACGCCAGGATCGAGCCGACCCCGCCGATGACCGCGAACGCCGACGTCAGGGTGTGCGGGTCGCGCAGGGTTTCGAGCAGCCCGCCGGACAGGTTGCCCGGGCAGCCCGGGTCGATCGACGGCGCACATGGCAGCGCGGTCAGGCCGCCGTCGAAGATGGTCGCGAGCGCGAACACCGCGACGAAGACCCAGGCCGTGCGCTCGGCCGCGCGAAGCCGGTGCCAGCGCAGCCGTCGGTCACCGCGCCCGCCGACCAGCATGCGGGCCGAGCCGAGCAGGGCCAGCGAGCCCGCCGCCACGTCGCAGTAGCGGAAGACCTCGTGCCAGGGCTGGTCGGCCGCGGCCAGATCGCTCGCCAGCCCGGTGGTCAAGCCCAGCCGCGGGTTGAGCCACGGGCCGAGCAGCCACGAGCTGTAAAGCACCGACGACGCCCCGAGCGCCGCCGCCGGCCAGCGCGCCGGCCTCACGACGCCAGCCTCACGACGCCGCGCGGACGAGGGGGAACGGCAGCGTCTCGCGGATTGACCGGCCGGTCAACAACATGACCACGCGGTCAACCCCGATGCCGAGGCCACCGGTCGGCGGCATCGCGTACTCCAGTGCCTGTAGGAAATCCTCGTCCAGCTCCATCGCCTCCGGGTCGCCCCCGGCCGCCAGCAACGACTGCTCCGTCAGCCGGCGACGTTGCTCGACCGGGTCGATCAGCTCCGAGTACGCCGTGCCCAGCTCGAAGCCGAAGCCGACCAGGTCCCAGCGCTCGGCCAGCCGCGGGTCGTGCCGGTGCTGGCGGGTCAGCGGCGACACCTCGGTCGGGAAGTCCTTGTAGAACGTCGGCAGGTCCGTCTTCGACTCGACCAGGTGCTCGTAGAGCTCCAGCAACACCGCGCCGCGGCCCCACTTCGGGTCATAGGCGATCTCGGCCTTGTCGCAGAACCGGCGCAGCGTGGCCACATCCGTGTCGGCGTCGACCACCTCGCCGAGCGCCGTCGACACCGCCTCGTTGACGGTGCGCACCGGCCAGTCGCCGGAGATGTCGACCTCCTCGTCGGTGCCCGGCCGCCGGGCCACCGCCCGCCCATGTGCGGCGATGGCCGCGTCCTGGATCAGCTCCCGGGTCAGCCGCAGCATCGTGTCGTAGTCGGCGTAGGCCTGATAGGCCTCCAGCACCGTGAACTCCGGGTTGTGGCTGTAGTCGGCGCCCTCGTTGCGGAACGTCCGGCCCAGCTCGAAGACCCGCTCGACGCCGCCGACCGCGAGGCGCTTGAGATACAGCTCAGGGGCGATGCGCAGATAAAGCTTCAGGTCGTACGCGTTGATGTGGGTGGTGAAGGGTTTGGCGTTGGCACCGCCGTGGATCCGTTGCAGGATCGGCGTCTCGACCTCCAGGTAGCGGCGGCCGACCAGCGACTCGCGCAACGCGAAGATGGCGTTGCTGCGGGCCCGCAGGATGTCCCGCGACCGCTTGTTGGTCACCAGGTCGAGATAGCGCTGCCGGACCCGGGCCTCCGGGTCGGCCAGGCCGCGGTGCTTGTCGGGCAGCGGGCGCAGGCACTTGGCGTTGAGTTGCCACGAGGTCGCCTCGACGGTCAGCTCGCCGGTGCGGGTGGTGATCACCTCGCCGGAGACGCCGACGTGGTCGCCGATGTCGATCGTGTGGTCCCACTTGTCGACCGCGGCGTTGCCGAAGAGCATCACTTGCAGGTCGCCGCTCCAGTCGCGGATCGTCGCGAACAGGATGCCGCCGTGGTCGCGCATCAGCATCACCCGGCCGGCCACGCCCACCTTGTCGCCGCTGCGCCGGTCCGGCGGCAGGTCACGGTGTGCGGCGGCCACCTCGGCGCAGGTGTCGGTCCGCGGATAGTTGACCGGGTACGGGTCGATGCCCGCGTCGATCAACTGTTGGCGCTTGGCGAGGCGTACCCGCATCTGCTCCGGTGCCTTGTGGTCGATCGCACCCGGCGCCGCCGGTGCGGCCGCGGCGTCGATCTCCTCCGCTGACGCCGCCCGCTCCTCGTAGTCCGGCGGGAGCACGTCGAGCTGCGAACCCGGACTGCCGGGCAGCGCGATGAAGCCCTCGGCGATCGCCGACGCGATGCCGACCCGGGCCAGCTCGCGGCGCTCGCCGAAGCACAGGTAACGCGGCTGCCAGGTCGGGTGGTATTTCGCGTTGGACCGGTAGAGCGACTCGAGCTGCCACCAGCGGGAGAAGAACAGCAGCAGCTTGCGCCACAACCGCAGGATCGGGCCCGCGCCGATCCGGGCGCCCTCCTCGAAGACCGCACGGAAGACGGCGAAGTTCAGCGAGACCTTCTCGACGCCGAGCCGCGGCGCCGCCTCCATCAGCTCGGCGACCATGAACTCCATCGCGCCGTTCTCGGCGTCGTGCGCGCGGCGCATCAGGTCGAGCGACAGGCCCCGGCTGCCCCATGGGCTCAGCGAGATGATCGCCTTGACCTGGTTGTTCTTGTCGATCGCCTCGACCAGCACGCAACGACCGTCAGCCGGGTCGCCGAGCCGGCCCAGCGCCATCGAGAAGCCACGCTCGCTCTCCGTGTCGCGCCAGCTCGTCGCCAGCGCCGACAGCTCCTTCATCTCCGCCTCGGGGACGTCGGAGTGCCGGCGCACGGCGGCGGTGTAGCCGGCCCGCTCGACCCGGTTGACCGCTTGCCGCACCGGGCGCATCTCCCGGCCGTCGAGCTTGAAGTCCCGGGTGAGCAGGATCGCCTCGTCGCCGAGATGGATGACCTTCAAACCGGTCCGGGCGTACGCGATGGCGCCTTCCTCGCTCGCGCCCATGACCGCTGGTGTCCACGCGTAGTAGCGGGACTGCGCGAGCCAGGCGTCGATCGCCGGTCCCCACGCCTCCGGGTCGCCGACCGGGTCCCCACTGGCCAGGCTCACGCCGTTGACCACCCGGTAGGTGATCGCCGACTTGCCGGTCGACGAGAAGATCGCCGACTTGTCCCGCCGGGTTGCGAAGTAGCCGAGCGAGTCCCGGTCGCCATATTTGGCCAGCAGCATGCGGATCCGCGACTCGTCGCCGGCGTGCAACTCGGCGTTGCGGCGCTGCGAGCGCAGCAGGGTGGCCAGCGCCGCGAACACCGCGATCGCGCCGAATAGGCCGAGCACGAAGCTGACCCAGCCGGGCGCCTCACCGACCCGGGTGATGTCGAAGCTGAAGCCGCCTCCGAGCACGCGTTCCGTCGCGTAGGCGAGCTGGTTGCCGGTCCCGGTCAGGCTCCCGGGGAACGCGGTGACCAGGCTGAGGCCGAGTCCGATGCCGACGAGCAGAAGCCCGAAGAAGACCACCAGCGCCCGGCGTACGCTGCCCTTCGCCACGTGCGCGTAGAACTCGCCGCGGAACAGGATCAGGGCGGTCAGCGCGATCACCGAGACGCCGAGCCCGCACCAGAGCAGCACGAGTTCGCCGGTGGTGTCGAAGAGCCGGTTGCCGGCGTCGTCGATCAGCTCCCCGTCCGGCACGATCGTGACGATCAGGCCGATGATCGTGGTGATCAGCACGCTCAGGCCGAAGTAGATGGTCAGCAGCCACCAGGCGACCCGCTTGCGGCGCAGGGTCGCGGTGGCGAGCGCGGCCAGGAACACGGCGTACGCGATGTTGGCCGGTGCCGGGATGATCAGCGCGTCGATGGTCTCCCGGATGGGTTGCACGCCGGTGCGGAAGATGTGGCCGAAGGCCGCGATGCCGGAGATGATCGCGACGATCCACATGATCATGCCGAAGATGCGCGGGACGTAACGACCCCAGGCCAGGCCGCGCGGGCGAGCTATCGGCAGCGCGCCGCTGGTCTCGGCGGCCTCCTCAACTGTCATGGTCACGGCGGCGACCTCCCGGTGTCGGCAGAACCCAACTCAGACGATAGGCAGCTACCTAGAATGATTCTCATAAAACGGACTTAAAAGGCGTCAGGAGGTGGGTACGCCGATGGGTGGTTGGTTTACCCGCACGATCGTCGATACGGGGCGACTGCCGCTGTTCTGCTTCTTCGCGGGGTTCATCGTCACGTTCGCCTTCATCCGGTTCTCCGTCCGGATGATCCGCGCGAACGTCAAATGGTGGCCCGGCAACGTCAGCCCCGGCGGGACACACATCCACCACGTGGTGTTCGGGGTGATCTTCATGCTCATCGCCGGGGTCACCGGCTTCGCCCTGAACACCGACAACGGCGCGGCCAACGCGGTGTTCGCCGGCATCTTCGGCCTCGGCGCGGCGCTCGTACTCGACGAGTTCTCGCTGATCCTGCACCTCGACGACGTCTACTGGTCGGAGAAGGGGCGCACCTCGGTCGACGCGGTCTTCATCGCGGTCGCGTTCACCGGCCTGCTGCTCGTCGGGGTGCGACCGATCGGCGTCGACAACTTCATGACCACCAGCGGGGCCACGGTCAGCACGTGGCTCGTCGGATCGGCCGTGCTGGTGGCCAATTTCCTGCTCGCCGGCGTCACGCTGTTCAAGGGCAAGATCTGGACCGGCCTGATCGGGCTGTTCATCCCGATCCTGATCCTGGTCGGTGCGATCCGGCTGGCCCGGCCGCACTCGCCCTGGGCCCGCTGGCGCTACCAGCGCGACACGCCGCGGGCGAAACGCAAGATGGCCCGGGCGATAACCCGGGAACGGCGGATCCGCACGCCGATAATCGCCGGCAAGGACTGGGTGCAGAACATGATCGCCGGACGGCCGGATCTGCCCTCTTCCGAGGGATGACGCTTACGCTTCGTGAGCCGGAAGGCTGGGTAACGATGGTTTCATGTCAGAACTGGTGCAAGAGGCCGCCGAGCGGGATGCTGACCGCGCGTTGCTGACCGTCGGCGTCGAGGAGGAGTTCCTCCTGGTCGACCCGGCGACCGGTGCGGCCGCCGAGGCGGCCGAAGCCGTCCTCGCCGAGGTCCCGCCCGACCTGCGCGGGCAGGTGCAGCACGAGTTCCTGACCAGCCAGATCGAGATCGGCAGCCCACCTGGCCTCCAGCTGGACGCGCTCTCCCACTCGCTGGGCATGCTGCGCTCCGGCCTGTCGGAAGCCGCCGAGCGCGCCGGCTTCCAGATGCTCGCCGTCGGCACCGGCCCGGCCGGCCCGCCCGACGACAACAGCCCGGCGATCTTCGACGACCCGCGGTTCCACCGGATGATCGAGCGCTACGGCATGGTCTCCCCCGGCCCGGGCTACAACGGCATGCACGTGCACGTCGGCATCCCCGGCCCGGAGATCGGCATCGAGGTGCTCAACCACCTGCGCCCCTGGCTGCCGGTGCTGCACGCGGCCACGGTCAACTCGCCGTTCTACAACGGACGCGACACCGGCTACGGAAGCTGGCGCTCGGTGCTCTGGAACCGCTGGCCCCCGGTCGGCCCGACGCCGTGGCTCGAGTCGCACACCCACTACCTCACCCTGGTCGAGCAGCTCATCGACTCCGGCATGCTGCTCGACGAGGGAATGCTCTACTGGTATGCCCGGCTCTCGTCGCACCTGCCGACCGTGGAGATCCGGATCGGCGACGTCTGCCTCAGCATCGACGACACGATCCTGGTCGCGGCCCTGATCCGGGGTCTGGTCTCGGCCGCGCTCGAAGACATCGAGGCCGGCCGCCCGGCGCTGCCGATCGAGCACCACCTGCTGGTCGCCGCGCACTGGCGCGCCTCGCACGACGGGCTGGAAGGCATCGCCTGCGACCTGTTCGAGGGCGGCACCCACCCCGCCTGGCAACTGATGCGCCGGCTGTTCGAGCGGGTCGGTCCGCACCTCGAACGGCACGGCGACCTCGAAACGGTGACGTATCTTCTGGGGCGGTTGCACACCCACGGCACCGGCGCCGCCCGCCAGCGCTCGGTCTTCACCCGCACCGGAGAGATGAGTCAGGTGATCGACTACCTCGCGACGCAGACCCGTGGCTGAGCGCCTCGTCGTCATCGGCGGCGACGCGGCCGGCATGTCCGCGGCGTCCCAGGCCCGCAAGCGCCGGCCCGTTGGCGACCTGTCCGTCGTCGCCTTCGAGAAGGGCCGCTACACGTCCTACTCGGCGTGCGGCATCCCCTACTGGGTCGGCGGCCTGGTCGACGACAGCAGCGAGTTGATCGCCCGCAAGCCCGAGGTGTTCCGCGACGACTTCGACATCGACGTGCGCACGCGACACGAGGTGGTCGACATCGACCTCGACCGCCGCGAGGTGGTCGCCGTCGCGCTCGACGAGGGCCGGCGGGAAGTGCGCGAACCTTTCGACCAACTGGTGTACGCCACCGGCGCGCTGCCGATCCATCCGCCCTGGGCCGTGGAGGGTGTCCGCGGCGTCTTCGGCGTGCAGACCCTCGACGACGGCGACGCCCTGCACGCCTGGCTGCACCGCGACCCGAAGCCCAAGCACGCGGTGGTGGTCGGCGGCGGCTACATCGGCGTGGAGATGGCCGAGGCGATGATCAACCGCGGGCTCTCGGTGACGCTCATCGAGCGCGGCGCGCAGCCGATGTCGACGGTGGACCCCGACATGGGCAAGCTGGTCGCCGACACGATGCGCACGCTCGGCGTCGACGTACGCAGCGGCCTGGCGGTCACCGGCCTCGACCACCGCGACGACGTGGTGTCCGCGGTGCACACCGACCAGGGTTCGATCCCCGCCGACGTGGTCGTGCTGGGTCTAGGCATCCGGCCCAACACCGCGCTGGCCAGCACGGCCGGGCTGCCGCTCGGCCCGACCGGCGGCGTCCGGGTCGACCTGCGGATGCGGGTGATCGGCAAGGAGGGTGTCTGGGCGGTCGGCGACTGCGTCGAGTCGGTGCACCGGGTCACCGGCCAGCCGGTGCACATCCCGCTCGGCACCCACGCCAACAAGCAGGGCCGGGTCGCCGGGATCAACATCGGCGGCGGCTACGCAACCTTCCCCGGCGTGATCGGCACCGCGGTGACCCGGGTCTGCGGCCTCGAGGTGGCGCGCACCGGGCTGCTCTCCCGCGAGGCCGACGCGGCCGGCTACTCGTTCGTCACCGCCACCGTCGAGTCGACCAACCGGGCCGGTTACTTCCCCGGCGCCGACCCGATGACCATCAAGCTGCTCGCCGAGCGGGGCACCGGGCGACTGCTCGGCGCCCAGATCGTCGGTCGGTCCGAGGCGGCGAAGCGGATCGACCCGCTCGCGGTCGCACTGTGGAACAACATGACCGTCGAGGAGATGGTCGGGCTCGACCTGGGGTACGCACCGCCGTACGCCCCCGTCTGGGATCCCGTGTTGATCGCGGCCCGCAAGACGGTCGACGCGCTGGGGGTTCTGTGAGCTAGGCATGGATTCTGGCCACTGTGGGTAACACCTCGTCGGTAACCCTTGATGGAGGTGTGCTGTGGTCAAGATTCCTTCGTTCGCTCGGCGCGAAGAACGCGCCGAAGTGGACGAGAACCGCACCGCGACCGACCCGGACGTCGTCCGCGACCGGCCCGCTGAGCGGCCGACCCTGTGGGGCCGCTGGTCCGACCGCGACCGCACCCGGGTGACCGATCCCGCGACCGGCGCCCCCGTGCCGGCCGGCGAGCCTGTGCCGGCCAGCGCCACCGCGCCGGCCAGTGCCACCGCTCCTGTTCGTTCCACGTCCCCGGTCCGCGACACGGCGCCGGTGCGTGACACGGCACCGGTCCGCGACACCGCGGTCCGTGACACGACGCCGGTCCGTGACACCGCGGTCCGTGACACGACGCCGGTCCGTGACACGACGCCGGTCGATCCCACGTCGCCGGCCGGTCCCAACGCGCCGACGGCGGCGGAGCGGCGTCTCGCCGGCACCGACCTCGCCGACGGCCGCCGCGCCGACGGTCGGCTGACCGACGTCCGGTCGACCGACACCAAGCCGACCGACGTCCGGCCCACCGAGCCGGAGACCGAGCCGACCCCGGTCGTGCCGGCGGGCCCGCGGCCGCGGACCAGTGGGCTCGCGACGCTGAGCCTGGTCTTCGGGATCAGCGGCATGTTCCTCGTGCTGAGCGGCGCGCTCGCCGGTTACGGCATCGCCGTCGGCGCGATCGGTGTGCTGCTGGCGATGTTCGCGTTCAGCGCGACCCGCAAGCGGCACGTGGCCGGCAAGTTCGACGCCATGCTCGGCCTGCTCATCGGCGGCGCCGCCGTGGTGATCGGCATCCTCGCGTTCTCCGGCGCCTTCGGCTGGCCCACCACCGACGGCGACTGGGTCGAGCGGCTCCGTGGGTGGCTCGACTCACAGTTTGTGGACCGGTTCTAGCGGGCATTAGTGATCTCGGAGCGGCACGGACAACCGTTCCGGCTAGACCTGGGTGAAGTGGTTCACAGACCCCGTGGTTGTTTGGGGGGCAGCGGTGTGGCTGCCCCCCAAAATGCTGTTCTGGGGCGTTTCCGGCCGCGCAACGAATCAAGGGTGCCGCCCTCGAATGACGCAACGATCTTCCGGTGGACGCAATCGTTTCCCATGGCCCCGGTCCGACCTGCGCACATAGCGTTGCCGCATGACGATGGACTCGGTCGGCGGGCGGCGATACCTCATGTGTCGGCCGACGTACTTCGCCGTGAACTACAAGATCAATCCGTGGATGGACCCGACCGCGCCCTATGACACGGCGCTGGCGATCGAGCAGTGGACGAAGCTACGCGAGGTCTTCGTCGACCTCGGCCACACTGTCGAGGAAATCGACCCGTTGCCCGGTTTGCCCGACATGGTGTTCGCCGCCAACGGCGCGACCGTGGTCGACGGCACCGTGCTCGCCGTCCAGTTCCGCGATCCCGAGCGGGCCGACGAGGGGCCGGCCTACCGGTCGTGGTTCGAGCGCGCCGGCTACGCCGTACACGAAGCGAAGTTTGTCAATGAGGGTGAAGGCGACCTGATGCTCGCCGGCGACGTGGTGCTCGCCGGCACCGGGTTCCGCACCACGCACGCCGCGCACGCCCGGGCCCAGGAGGTGCTCGGCCGGCCGGTGATCACGCTGCAACTCGTCGACCCGCGCTTCTACCACCTCGACACCGCGCTGTGCGTGCTGTCCGGTTCCGACGGGGTCGGGCCGGCGAAGGTGGCCTACCTGCCCGAGGCGTTCTCGCCGGGCTCGCAGGCGGTGCTGCGCCGGCTGTTCCCCGACGCGGTGCTGGCGACGATCGAAGACGCCGAGGTGCTCGGGCTCAACGCGGTCAGCGACGGGTCAACCGTGGTGCTGCCGACGCAGGCCGCCGGCCTGGCGGAGGCGTTGCGCGAGCGGGGCTACCGCACAATCGGTGTAGACATGTCAGAACTGCGCAAAGCGGGCGGCGGGCCGAAGTGCTGCACGCTCGAACTGCGCCCGGGCGGAGGAGCCGACTCATGATTCTCGACGACGTGCTGCGCACGCCCGCCGCGATCCGCGACGCGGAACGCCACACGGCACACAACTACCACCCACTGCCGGTCGTGATCGCGACCGCCGAAGGCTCGTGGGTGACCGACATCGACGGCCGGCGCTACCTCGACTTCCTGGCCGGCTATTCGGCGCTCAACTTCGGTCATCGCCACCCGGCCCTGACCGCGGCGGCACACGCCCAACTCGACCGCGTCACGCTGACCAGCCGGGCGTTCGTGCACGACCAGTTCGCCGAGTTCTGCTCGGGCCTGGCCGACCTGTGCGGCAAGGACCAGGTCCTGCCGATGAACACGGGCGCCGAGGCGGTCGAGACCGCGATCAAGATCTCGCGCAAGTGGGGCTACCAGGTCAAGGGCGTCCCGACCGACCAGGCCACGATCGTCGTCGCGGCCGGCAACTTCCACGGCCGCACCACGACGATCATCTCGTTCTCCGACGACCCGGACGCCCACGACGACTTCGGCCCTTACACACCGGGCTTCCGCATCGTCCCCTACGGCGACCTGGCGGCGATGGCGGCGGCGATCGACGAGACGACCGTCGCGGTGCTGATCGAGCCAATCCAGGGCGAGCAGGGCGTCGTGGTCCCGCCGGACGGCTACCTGCCCGGGGTGCGAGCGTTGTGCACCGACCGCGACGTGCTCTTCGTCGCCGACGAGATCCAGTCGGGCCTGGGCCGCACGGGCGACACGTTCGCCTGCGACCACGAGTCGGTAGTCCCCGACATCTACATCCTGGGCAAGGCCCTGGGCGGCGGCATCGTGCCGGTCTCGGCGATCGCGGCCAACACCGACGTACTCGGCGTGATCAAGCCAGGCCAGCACGGCTCAACGTTCGGCGGCAACCCGCTCGCCTGCGCGGTGGCCATCGAGGTGGTCAAGCTCCTGAAGACCGGCGTCTACCAGGCAAAGGCCAAGGAGCAGGGCGCCTACCTGCACGCCGAACTGGAGAACCTGGTCGGCGACGGCCTGCTGGCCGTTCGTGGCCGCGGTCTGTGGGCCGGCATCGACGTGGACCCGGCGCTGATGACGGGCCGCGAGGCCTGCGAGCGGCTGGCGGAGCGCGGAATACTGGCCAAGGACACGCACGGGTCGACGTTGCGCCTGGCGCCGCCGCTGATCATCGACAAGGACGACATCGACGTCGCGGTGGCGGCCCTGAAGGCCATCCTCAAGTAACCCGCTGGACGGTAATTCGCGGCAAGGGTCCTGTTTGGGCCCTTGCTGCGGTTCCTTGCTCTGCACCCCTATAGGAACCACCTCTAACCGTTAGGTGGTGCCTATAGGGGTGCAGAGCAAGGGGTCCGCGAGTTTCCGGCGAAATGCACCCGGCGGCTGGCCAGTGATCGTTTGCATCTGGTCAGGGCTGGCCAGGCGGTTTTGCCTGATCGTTTGCAGCTCATCGACACCCAGCGCGGCGTGTCGTACAGGCCTGACACACATGATCATGGCGGAAGCCGTCTGAGGCACCGATCCGCGACAAACGATCAAGGCGTGCGATGTCCGCCGCCCAAGCCGCGGCCCCGAGCCCCGCGGTGCCGCCGCTGCTGCTGCTGACCAGCGAATCTAGGTAACAAATTGCTGCTCGGGCCGCATTCTCTTTCCTAGATTGCCCGCAGGTTGGGTCGTGGCCGGCGTGGCGGCGCCGACACGCCGGCTAGTCAGCGCCGTCCGGGCGGCGCGGCGCCATTGCGGCCCGCGTGGCCCGCAGGGCAGGCACTCGGTTGGCCTTGCACGACCCGCGCGGCCGCAAGCGGGCACGAGCGTGGTTGGCACCGCGACCCGCGTGGCACGCAGGGTTGGGTCGTGGCCGGGATGGCGGCGCCTCCACGCCGGCGGGGCAGCGCCGGCCGGGGGCGGCACGGCGCCACTGCAACCAGCGTGGCCTGCAAGCGGGCACGCGGTTGGCATCGCGACCACGCGGCCGCAAACAGGCACGGGCGTGGTTGGCACCGCGACCCGCGTGGCACGCAGGGTTGGGTCATGGCCGGGGTGGCGGCGCCGCCACGCCGGCGGGGCAGCGCCGTCCGGGGCGGTGCGGCGCCACTGCGACCCGCGTGGCGTGCAGGCGGGCACGCGAATGGGCATCGCGACCCGCGCGGCCGCAAGCGGGCACCGGCGAGGTTGACATTGACCCGCGTGGCCTGCAAGCGGGCGCATGGTTGGCATTGCGGCCGCGTGGTCCGCATCGCGGGTTCGGCCGCCGCCACTACGGGCTCGGGCAGATCTCCGCGGAGGTGTCGGGCCCGGGGCAAAGGCCCGAGGAACGGGGCAAGGGGCGAAGCCCCAAAACCAAACGCGGACCTGGCAAGCGGAGCGAAGGCGGAGCGATCCCCGGCGGGAGCGACGGTCGTGCCCCCGGCGGACCCGGGACCGGATCTGCCCGTATCACCGGATCTGCCCTTATCGCCGGATCTGCTCTTATCGGTCGAGGGCGCGCATGGACATGGTCGGCGCCTCGGCCATCACTGAGGCCGGGTTGGTGACGCCGCCGCTGGTCCAGGTGCGGGAGCGGGCTATCTGGACCCCCGGGAAGAGCTCGACCACGTCGCCCAGCCCCAGCGCGCGGCTTTGCGACTTCAGCGTCACGCGGTTGTCGTCGTCGATCGAGCCGCCCGGGCGCAGGCCCGTGCCGTTGGTGCTCACGTCGCTCACGACCAGGTCGGAACCGTGTAGCTCGAAGCGGACGTGGTTGCGGCTGATCCAGCGCCGGGCCTCGTCGGTCAACCACTGGCCGAGCATCACGCCTCGGTCGGGGGCGCGCCCGACGGTGACCGGGTGGTCGGCGGCGACTACGAAGCGTTGCCGGACCACGCCGCCGACGCGGGCCGAAAGCACCTCGACTCGCGGGCGCGGGCCACCGTCGCCCAGGCGCTGCTCGTGGCGGGGGCAGGTGGGTGCGCCTGTGCGCAGCGTGGGTGGTGGCTGGCCGCCAGGGCGTCCGGCCGGCTTCGCGCCGTAGGACGAGCAGCCTGGCTCCGGGCAGCGCCACAGGCGGGACAGCAGCTTCATGCCCGCGGGTGACGGGTCGGCGGTGCCCGGGTGGGCTCCGCCGCCCACGCGGGCGATCAGGGTCGGGCCGCCGGGGCCGGTGACCGGGGCGAGCAGGCGGCCCGGCTGGGCCAGCCAGCCGTAGCGTTGCCGGGCGCCGTCGAAACGGTTGCGGCTGAGCACTGGCAGGCCGAGCAGCTCGGCGACTTCGAGCATCCGGTCGCCGGGCTCGCGGAGGACCTCGATGCGGCCGTCGTCGGCCCAGCGGCGCACCACCATGCGCTCGTTGGAGGTCAGGTCGGCGTCGGAGATCAGCGCGCGCGGCGCGATCACGTAGACCGGGACGTTTTCCTCTTCGACCTGGCGGCCCAGCGCGTCGACCGAGATGCCCAGGCGCAGCAGCGTTGCCGGGCGGCCGCCGTCTAGGTCCTGGAAGCGGCTCACCTCGCCCAGGTCGAGGACCGCGCGGGCGAGTGCCGGGTCGAGGCAGAGCCGGCCCTCGATGGCATCGAGCACCCGGCTGATCTCGAACCTCATGCGGCCTCCCGCACGATCGTGTCGATGCGGCGGGCCAGGTCGAGGTCTTTGGCCGTGACGCCGCCGGCGGAGTGGGTGCTCAGCGTGAACCGCAGGCGCCGCCAGCGGATGTCGATGTCGGGATGGTGGTCGAGCGCCTCGGCCACCTCGGCGACGCGGTCGACCACTGCGATCGCGCCCGGGAAGCTGGACAGCTCGGCGTCGCGGCTGATCCCCGACGGATCACCCGCCCAACCGTCGAGACCCGCCAGCGCTGCCTGCAGGTCATCGGCGCCCAACACCTCTGCCACGCCAGAGACCCTACCCTCCGCGCGCACCCGCGCAACGGCGGTTGTGGACAGCGCGCGAGGTCTCACACCGCGTCCGCCGCTGATTTGACGGCGCCGGTTAACTGTTGGACATGCGGATACGACGATTGATTACGGGGCTTGCTGCGCTGTCCGCCCTCTCCCTCGCTCTCACGGGATGCGGTAGCGACAGCGGTTCGACGGGCGGCGCTCCCGCCGCCACCTCGGCCGCCCCGGCCAGCGCGACAGACGAGCTCGCCGCCGCGGCGCGCAAGCTCAACGACACCACCATGAAGATGAAGCTGGCCTCGGCCGGCAGCAACAGCACCGGCAGTCTCGACCCGAAGAACAAGCTCGGCGAGATGACGATGACGGTGTCCGCCGCCGGGCGTGAGCTGAAAATCCAGATTCGCACCATCGGCACCGACGTCTACCTTCAGGCCGACGGCCTGCCGGGCATCGAGGGCGGCAAGTGGCTGAAGATCAGCGGGGAGCGGCTCGCCGGCTCCTCGTTCGACGTCTTCCCCGAGAACGACCCGGCCGGCACCCAGCGCATCCTCGACGCGCTGGCCGACATCAAGAAAGACGGTCCGGGCAAGTTCAGCGGCACCATCGACCTGACCAAGACCAGCACCAACGCGGCCGCCGCGGCCACGCTCGGGGAGAAGTTCAAGGCGCTGCCGTTCACCGCTACGGTCGACGACCAGGGCCGGCTGACCAGCACGACCATCGACATCACCCCGGCTGAGCCGAGCGCGGGCAAGACCACGGCGACCTACTCCGACTTCGGCGCGGCCGTCACGGTCGAGCCGCCGCCGGCCGGCGAGACCGTGCCCGCGCCCGACGACGTCGTCAAGATGCTCACCGGCGGCTGATCGACGTTTGCCGTTGGGGTGGACCGGGCACCTTTGCCCGCATGCGGATACGACTAGCGACCACCGGGCTCGGCGTGTTCGCCGCGCTCTGCATTGGACTCGCCGGCTGCGGAAACACCACCGCGCCGATCGTTTCGTCCACCCCATCGGCCGGCGCGTCCGACGCGTCGCCACCCAGTGCGGCGACCGCGGAGCTGACCGCGGCCGCGCAGAAGCTCAACGACGACACGGTGAAGGTCACCCTCGAGTCGGCGACCGTGAAGAGCACCGGAAACCTCGACCCAAGAGCCGATAAAGCCACCATGAGTGTACGAATCGGCACGACGTCGAGCGTCGACCTGCGTTCTGTCGGCGAGGACGCCTGGCTCCAGGCGACCGGCGTTCCGGGCGTCGAGCCGAACAAGTGGCTGCACATCGACGGTGCCCGGCTGGCCGGCACCACGTTCGACGCGCTGCCCGACGGCGACGCGGCCGGTGCCGGCAAGTTCGTCGAGCGGATGGCCGACGTCACCGAAACCGGCGACGGCAGCTACAGCGGCTCGATCGACCTGACCAAGGTCGCCGGCAGCGGTGTCTCGGTCGACCTGCTCGGCGGCAAGGGCAACAAGGTCCCGTTCACCGCGAAGGTCGACGACCAGGGACGGCTGACCGAGCTGACCATCGACCTGAGTTCGATCGACGCCCAGCTCGGCAAGATGACCACTACCTACTCGGACTTCGGCGCCACCGTCACGGTCGCCGCACCGCCGGCCGCTGACGTAGTCGAGGCACCGGAGACGCTGCTCCAGGCCATCGGCGCCAAGTAAGTAGGCATTGCTCTCCCCCTCCCGTACCCCTGTCGGCGCCCCCGCTCCGATGGGGGTACGGGCTTGTCCGGGTCAGTCGGCGACGCTGTCCATGTGGCGCAGCGCCTGCCGGTAGGAGTCGACCAGCCCGGTCCACACGTAGGGCACGCCCTGCTCGGCGCAGTAGGCCCGCACGATCGGTGCCGCCTGGCGCAGGTTGTGCCGCGGCATGCTCGGGAACAGGTGGTGCTCGATCTGGAAGTTGAGCCCGCCGAGCGCGACGTCGACCCCGCGGCCGCCGAGCACGTCACGCGAGGTGAGCACCTGCTTGCGCAGGAAGTCGAGCTCGTCTTCCGCCGTCAGGATCGGCATGCCCTTGTGGTTGGGGGCGAACGAGAGTCCCATGTAGACACCCCAGAGCGCCTGGTGGATGGCCATGAAGGCGAACGCCTTGCCGACCGGCAGCACGGAGAAGACCAGGGCGAGATAGCCGGCGGTGTGCAGCACCATCAAGATGGCCTCGGCTCGGCGGTGTCGCATCGGCACGCTGAACAGCGCCCGGAAGCTCGCCACGTGCAGGTTGAGGCCCTCGAGGGTGAGCAGCGGGAAGAACAGCCACGCCTGGTGCCGGGCGGCCCAACGGCCGAAGCCGGTGCGCTTCGCGGCCTGCTTCTCGGTCCAGACCAGGGCGCCCTCGCCGATGTCCGGGTCGTGGTCCTCGTGGTTGGGGTTGGCGTGGTGCCGCGCGTGCTTGTCGATCCACCAGCCGAAGCTGAGCCCGGTGGCCAGGTTGCCCGCCGTCAATCCGGCGATGTCGCTGGGCCGGCGGCTGCGGAACATCTGCCGGTGGCCGGCGTCGTGGCCGAGGAACGCCACCTGGGTGGTCGCCACGGCCAGCACCGCGGCGACGGCGAGCGTCCACCACGAGTCGCCGACGAGGACGAAGGCCGCCCACGATCCGGCGAAGAACAGGCCGACAAGGCCCACGGTCAGCACGTATCGCCCCGGACGCCGCCGCATCAGGCCCGCAGCGGCGATTTCGCGGGACAGTTGGGCGAAGTCGCTCCCGCGTCTTTCCTGGGCCCGTTCCTGGGCGATCACTGTCATGCCCACCAGCGTTCCGGGAAGATGACCTCGCCAGAAGCCCACGGTCCCCCGAACCCATGGTGGTGCCAGCCCTACCCCCCGACCGCCTCGGGCGGCCCGATCAGGTCATCCGGGCCAGCGCGCCCCGAACCCGGCGCAGATCGCGCAGCCGCCGCTCATAGGTGATCGCGACGGCGATCAACGCCAAGCCACCGGCAGCGAGGTAGGCCCACCGCGGCAACAGGTCCCACACGGCCAGCTCGTGGATGATCAGCACGACCAGGGTGAGCCCACCGGCGACGACCGGCGCCCGCCATCTCCGGTGGGTGCCGACCAGCACGATCACGATCGCGGCGGCACCGAGCAGCAGCCGGCGCCAGGGTTGGCCGCCCTCGACCATGATCGAGGTGAGGCTGGGCAGCAGGGCGGCGGCCAGGCCGGGCCCGAGGGCGAGCCAGCTACCTAGCCTCGCGTTCCGGTGGAGCGCGACGTAGCCGGTGACCAATGCGAGCGCCGCCGCCGGGAGCGTGTAGGCCTCCCGGAGCGCGACGTCCTGGGCCGCCAGCAAGAGCCACCAGGCGAGCAACTCGCTCGCCGCCGCGGCGAAGGCCAGCCGCCAGCGGGCCTTTTCGCCCTTCAGCACGGCGCGGATGCCGAGGACGGCGCCCCAGATCGTGGCTACGGCGGCTGCCAGGCGCAGGTCGTTCCAGGCCAGCAGGAGCGCGGGGAGCACCGCGATATGGCCGACCGCGTCGACTGCCAGGGCTTCCAATCCCGGTCGGCGTTGGTGCAAGAGGTAGCCGAGGGCCAGCGCGAGCACCCCGACTGCCAGCACGGGGAAGGCGGCAGTTTCCAGCGGTAGGTCGGCGGCGGCGACCGCGGCGATCGCGAAGCCGGCCGCCGCTCCGATCGCCGTCAGCCAGCCGGCTATCCGGGCTGGGGTTGTCGTTCCCGCCGCGCCAGCGGCGGCGCCGGCCGCGATCAGGGCACCGAGCGCGGCGAGGGTGCCGGCTTCGGTGGGGAGCAGGCCGGCTTGGCCGGCGGCGGCCAATAGCAGCGCGGGTAGGACTGCCCCGGCGCGCGCCGGCCGCACAGCGGCCGTGATGCCGAAGGCAATGCCGGCCGCGAGGGCGAGCGAGGGGACCGTTGGCCATGGTGTGCCGGCGATCGCGAGTAGGGCCAGCACCCCAGCGACGGCCAGGAATCCGGCCACAACCAGGGCGAAGCCTCGCGCGACCGGGTCACGCAGGACCACGACAAAGGGCCGGTAACCCGGCGCCCCAGCGAGGGTTTCCGCCGAACGCGCCGGCGGGGCGACCGGGTCACCTACCTTCTGGTCGGCCGCACCGGCACCCACTGAGACGTCTTCCGGGGCGGTGCCCGAAGGCTGTTCTCCGCCAACTGTCGGCGCCGGACCGTGCGACGGCGCTGGTCCACTGGCGGAGGCCGGATCGTCCATCGGCGCCCAACGGCCGGCAGAAGCCGCGCCGCTCATCGGCGCCGGACCGTCGGCGGCCGCCGGAAAGGTTGCGGACGCTTCGCCGCTTGCGGAGGCCTCGCCGCTTGCGGAGGGGCCACCCACAGACGCCGGGCCGGCTGCAGACGCCAGACCGCCAACAGCCGTCGGACCGGTTGCGAAGGGCTCGCCGCCCGCAGAAACCGGGCCGCCCGCAGACGCCGGACCTTCCGTCGGCGCTAAGCCACCGGCGGGGGTCTGGCCGCTTGCGGAGGCTGGCCCACTTGCAGGGGTCGCGTATCCGACGGGCGCGGGGTCGTCGTTGGATGCCGGTCCAACCAAGGACCCCGCGCCCGGGTCGCGGCCGGCCGAGCCGCCGAAAGATGTCGCGACGCGAGCCGGAGTTGGAGTGCGCAGGATGAGCGTGGCGCTGACCGCCGCCAGAATCAGGAGTGTCGCCGCCGGCCCTGCCGTGAACTCGACCTCGCCCGACGGCGTCAGGCCGACGCCACTCGGCGCCCCCGACCAGGCGTGTTCCCACCAGCCATAGGGCCCGAACAGCAGTGCACCCAGCGTCGGCACGGCCGCGACTACGGCCAGCAACGTGAGCGGCACCGCCGCGACCCAGGTCGCCACCCGCGCGAGGCCGCGCGCCCCAAGCGCGGCGAGGACGACGACCAGCAATGCCGCCGAAGGGTAGACGCCGGCAGGTTCGTCCAGATCGGACAGTGCCGGCCAAACCCCGGCCACCACGGCCGACAAGGCGAGCGCGACAGCCGCTGCCGACGCGTAGCCGGCGAAGCGCGGCAGCCGCCCGAGCACGAACGTCGCCCCCAACGGAACGACGATCGCCGCCAGCCCCGCCCGGGCCGGCCAGGCCCCACCGGCACCGGCCGCGTAGACCGTCGCGGCGACCGCCGCCGGGAACGCCGCCAGCCCGACCGCGCACCACTGCGCCGCACCACGCCGGGACCGGACCGCGGCCGCCAGCCCCAGCAGGCTCACCGCACCGAAGACCGCTGCCGTCGACCATGGGCGGGCCAGCCCGACCACCACGCCGTGCACGGTGAGCGTCGCCGCGACGATGGTGAGTTCCAGGGCGGGGCGCAACGCCAGCAGCAGGAGCGCCGCCAGCACCAGGTCCATCATGGACACGGCCCACCACGACAGCGGCAGCCACGTCGGCAGGGCCAGCACCGCCAGCGCGGCGCCGCCGGTCAGGGTCGCGGTGCGCCAGGTGCGGGGCACGAGCAGCGCGAGCGCCACCGCGCCGAGCACCAGCGCCGCCGGTAGCTGCCAATCCTGCGGCAGGTCTGCCGCGTTGGCGCCGGGAGCGGTGAACGCCGGCGTCGACTCGGCCATCGTGAAGGCCGCGACGGTCACCGCGGCGCTCCCGGAAATCAACAGGAAGACGCCCGCCGTCAGCAACGCACCGGGCCGGGCGACCGGCAACCGCAGCGCGGCCAGCGCGATCACCAGCACGGTCGCCGCCGCGACGATCAGCAGGATCGCACCGTGTGACTGCGCCACCGGGCGGAGCACCACGATCGCCAGCGCCGGGGGCACCGTCGCCGCGCCGACCGTGCTCAGCCAGGCCACCCGGCCGACCGGGCCGGCCGCGGCGAGCAGCACGGCCACGAGCAACGTTGGCACACCGGTGAGCAGCGCCGGGACGCCCGTGTCGAAGACCAGCACGGCGAGCGCGCACACCCCCGTGGCGACCTGCGCGCACCCGAAAGCGATCCAGCCGACCACCCGCGCCGGGCCGCCGGCGAACCGCACCACCGCCAGGTCGAGTGCGGCCGTGCCGGCGAAGGCCAGCGACCAGCCGAACGCCGACGCGTCGACCCAGTCGGCTATGAGAGGCAGCACCGGTTGGACGGCCACCAGCGCGGCCAACCCGGGCGCGCCGAGGCGGGTCAGCCGCCCGTACCCCGCTCCGACCGCAGCGGTCACGGCGCAGACCATTGCCGCGTAGCCCGCTCCGTCGATGAAGCCGATGCCGAACAGGTCCGCATACCAGGCGGCGTAGCCGTCGAGCACCACCAGCAGCATGCCGATCGCCGCGAACGTCTCGGCGGTCGAGCGCAGCCCGCGCCGCGCGGTCACCGGCGGCACCGCGAGCACCAGCGCGGTCACCACCGCGAGGATCACCGCCCGCGCGGCCACGCCATAGGTCGCCCAGGCCACGCCGGTGAACACGATCGCGGCCGCGCCGACCAACAGTCCACCAAGGACGAACAAAACATTCTGCGCGGTACGTGGAGTCGTCTCACCGGCCGGCCCACCGACAAGCGGGGCCGGCGCGGGCACAGGGGCAGGCAACGGCGCCGGGCCGAAACCCAGGAACGTCGCCGCCCGGACTCGCGCGGCCGCGTCTTCGCGCCGGCGGTGTGCGGCGGCCAACTGGGCCGCGCGCTCGGCGTACACCTGGCGCGCTTGTTCGACCGAAATGGTCAGTTCGGCGATCTCCGCGTTGAGCCGAACGACCTCGTCGGCGTCGGGATCCGGCCCCCGGCCGCAGCTGGGACAGCCGGTTTCCAGCGACGCGGGCGCCTTGCAGGACGGGCACGGATAGGTCACGCTCCGCATCCTGGCCGGATTCCGGCCCGCGGCATAGAGTGCGCGTACTCAGGAAGCCGTCAGATGCCTTTCAGGCGCGCCGACCAACGGCCGGTTTTCCTCTATCCACGCGTCGATCTTGGCCCACCAGTCGTAGAGCCACTCGATCCGCTGCTCCCGCCCCTGCGGCACGTCTTCCGGCGGCACCGACCAGAACCGCATGGTGATCTGCTTGTCCATCGGCAGCTCGCGCCACACGTCGCCGACCGTGAGCATCCGGTCGAGGCCAGTGTGCGCCACGAAGATCACGCCGGCGTCGGGTGCGGCGTCGAGCGCGGCGAGCAGCCCGCCGGGGCGCGGCGCCAGCACGTTGCGCATCTTCTCCGCTTTCGCCGCCATCCGGTAAAGCCCGCGCGAACGGAGCAACTCGATCGCCCGCAGCCGGCGGCGCGGCGTGAAGTTGCCACCCTCCGGGAAGATCACGAAGGCGTCGTTCTCGTCGAGACCGACCGCGAGGTTGCCGACCAGCTTCTCCAGCCCGTCGGGGTCGCGCTGCGGCGCGATGAACCGGTTGGGCAGCCGGTTGAGCATCACGTCGACGGCCGGATCCCACTGCAACGTGTCTTTCAGGACAATCCGGGGCTCTCGATCAAACCAATTAACCAGCGCGTGTACGAGCACGAACGAGTCACCCGGCCCCGCGTGCCGGCATACCACCAACTCGGGCCGGCCGGGCAGGGCGGTGTCGGGGTCGCTGCCGGCGATGTCGAGGCGCAGCTTGAGCGTCCAGCGGGCTTGCGCGAACAGAAACCGAAGAAACGCTCCGACGAGTACGTAGTGTGCCCGCTGGAAGGCCGGCGCCCGCACCTTCCAGCCGAAGCCGGACGCGACCCACAGCGCGAACATGGTGACCAGCGCGCACGCGTCCCAGACCACGTAGACGGTGCCGAGCCAGATCACCCGCAGTGGCCGCAACCGGCCGGGGACCAGCGGCGACACCGCCGAGGCGAGCAACAGCCAGACCGGCAGCGTGGTCAGCAGCACCAACGCCAGGGCGATGACCAGCGGTGCGAGCAGGATCCGTCGCAGCCAGCGGGGCGGCGGGCCCATCAGCCGTCGTCCCGGGCGGCGAGCGGGTGCTGGACGAGATAGCGCCGCGAGGCCGTGTAGGCGCGGCTGATCCGGCGGCCGACCGCGGCCATGTCGCGGTAGGCCCAGGGCGTGTCGTCGCGGGGCTCCAGGCCCCCGGTGGGAAGCACGTGCACGGTTACATCGTCGGGCAGGGCCGCCAGTTCGCGCGCGAAGCGGTGCCGGCGGGCGATCTCGAACGCGACCTGGGCCACCTCCCAGGGCCGGCGAGGAGGTGTCAGCGGGCGCTCGATCCGGCCGACCTGAAGCACGAAGATGTGCCGTGCCCCACTGCTGACCGCCTCGCCGATGGGGATCGAGTTGACGATCCCACCGTCGACGTAGTGCTCCTCGCCGATCTCGGCCGGCGGCAGCAGCCCCGGCACGCTGGCGCTGGCCAGCACCGCGTCGACCACCGGCCCGGTGGAGAACCAGTGCTCGGCGGCCCGCTCGATGCTCGCGGCGCAGCACCGGAACGGGATCTTGAGCTCCTCGAACGTGGTGTTCTCACCGAGTTCGCGCTCCAGCAGCCGCCGCAGCGGCCGGGGCGAGTGCAGGTGGGTGCGGGCCGCGAAGCGACGCAACTGCCGGGCCACCGAGTCGCCGTAGACCTCGCTGGCCTCCGGGCTCGCCCACAGCCGGACCAGCCGGTCGGTCACCGCCTCGGTCGGGTCGGCGGCGACCAGCGCGCCGTTGACCGCGCCGATCGAGGTGCCGATCACCAGATCGGGCTTGATGTCGGCGCGAAAGAGCGCGCGCAACATGCCGACCTCGACGGCGCCCAACACACCGCCGCCACCCAGCACGAACGCCACTCGACCGCTACCCACCCGCCCATCCTGGCATGACCGGCGGTGCCGCCCCCGGTTGACAAGCCACCAGGCATCGCCGAGATTGAATCGATCCCCTCCTTCGCCGGCAGGTGCACGCATGTCCACGCTCACTCCGGGCGCTCTCCTGGCCCGCCGCTACCGGCTGATCGACCGGGTCGGTGCCGGCGGCATGTCGGTCATCTGGCGGGCCCGCGACGAGGTGCTCGACCGCACCGTCGCGGTCAAGGTGCTCTCCGCCTCGCTGGCCGCCGACCCACGCTTCCGCGACATGGTCCGCGACGAGGCCCGCGCGGCCGCCCAACTCGTCCATCCACACGTCGCGACGGTGCACGACTACGCCGAGACGGTCGCGCCGGACGGCACGGTCACCGCGTTCGTGGTCATGGAGTTGCTCGCCGGCGAAGAGCTGGAGGCCCGGCTGACCGAGGGCCCGTTGCCCTGGCGCACCGCGATCGAGGTCTGCGCCCAGGTGGCCGAGGCGCTCGCGGCGGCGCACCGGCTCGGCATCGTGCACCGCGACGTGACACCGGCCAACATCATGATGACCGCGACCGGCGCGAAGGTACTCGACTTCGGCATCGCGACCCGCATCGGCGCCCCCGACGAAGACGCCGAGGGCGAGACGTTCGGCACGCCGGCCTACGTCGCTCCGGAGCGCCTCGACGGCACGCCCGCCCAGCCGGCGACGGACAGCTACGCGCTGGGGGTGCTGCTGCACGAGACACTGACCGGCCGTGTTCCCGTGCCGGCCGACACGTGGGAAGACCTGACCCGCGCGCTGCGGGCCGGCATCGAACCGGCGCCGCCCGAGGTGCCGGGCCTGCCGCCCGCGGTGGCCGACCTCTGCCTGCGCTGCCTGGCCCGCGACCCGGCCGCCAGGCCGACAGCGCACGCCGTCGCGGTAACCCTCCGCGCCGCGGCGGCAACGCCACCGCCCACAGCCGATGCCGCACCGCAGGCCGGTCCAGCTCCCCAGGCCGATCCCACGCCGCAGCCCGGACCAACCCCGCAGCCCGGTCCCACGGCGCAGGCCGGCCCCACGGCGCAGCCTGGTTCGATGCCGCAGCCCGGTCCCACGGCGCAGCCTGGTTCGACCCCGCAGCCTGGTTCGACGCCGCAGACAGAACCGACGTCCCAGGCCGGACCGACGTCGCACGCCGAACCAACGTCGCAGGCCGAACCAACGTCGCAG
The DNA here is from genome assembly GCF_003387075.1 of Asanoa ferruginea. Classification (NCBI taxonomy): domain Bacteria; kingdom Bacillati; phylum Actinomycetota; class Actinomycetes; order Micromonosporales; family Micromonosporaceae; genus Asanoa; species Asanoa ferruginea. The sequence continues at coordinate 3,428,914 of NZ_QUMQ01000001.1, read as the reverse complement.
GCCGAACCAACGTCGCAGGCCGAACCAACGTCGCAGGCCGAATCCATGCCGCACACCGAATCCGCGCCGCAGGCCGGAGCCACAAACAACACCCCACCCGCGCCGCAAGCCGGGCCCTCCGGCAACGGCGGACCCGCGCCGCAGACCGGACCGACGCCGCAGACCGGACCGACGCCGCAGGCCGGACCGGCGCGGCAAAACGATCACTCGCCGCGAAGCGAACCCGGGCCACAGGCCACATCGGCGCTGCCGGGCGTGCGACGCGCCCGCAAGCGGCGAGCCGTTCTGGTCGCCGCCGCGATCGCCGCCGTGCTCGCCGTCGGCACCGCCGCGTTGGTCCCGCTGCTCCGCGACGACCACGCATCCCCCGGCAGCGTGACGGCCCAGCCCGCGCCGACGACCGAACCACCCGCCAACCCCGAACCAGCTCGCCAACCCCAGCCGGAACCGACCACGGCCGGATCCCTCGGCGAGGCGATGAGCCACCTCGAAGGTGTGATCGACGAAGGCCAGCAGGCGGGCGCCATCCGCCGCGACACCGCCGTCGACCTGCGCAACCTGCTCCGCGAGCTGCACAACACCCAGGCCCGCGCCGACCAGGTCACGATGCTGAGAGAGAAGGTCGCGGTCCGCGCCGGCGAAGGCGCCATCAGCCGCCCATATGCGGAGCGGCTCGACCTGGCGCTCGCCGGCCTACCGGGCTGACAGCCGGATCCGCGCACCCGTGCGGTCGAAGAGCAGCAGCCGGTCGACGTCGACGGCCAACGTGATGGTCTCGTCCAAACGCGGCAGCCCAGCCACCGGCACCCGCACCACCACCTCGCCGACCGTGGGCGGTTCGCCGGGCAGCTCCGGGTCGTACACCGGATAAAAGCCGTATTCCGTCTTTGCCGTCGCCGGCCGCGCAGCAGGCCGCATGCGTGCGAGCGTCGGCGCGTCGGGCACCTCGAGCCGGGACCGCTCCGTCGACGTGGGCAAGGCACCGGTGTCGACGTGCACCAGCGCCTCGTGGCCGAGATGCTCGACCAGCCGCACCGTGCCCGACAGGGTGGGCCCGCCGTGCCCGGGCGGCGCCGGCGTCAGCGCGTCGGCCCGCAGCGCCAGGGTGACCCGGTCGGTGTGCCGGGCCCGCACCGGATGGTCGGCGGGCAACTCGATCACCTGCGAGCCGAGGTCGAGCACCACGCGGTCGCCGTCGGCGTAGACCGCGCCCTCCAGCAGGCTCGTCCGCGGGGTGCCCAGGAACGCGGCGACGAACAGCGTCGCGGGGTCGTTGTAGACCTGCTCCGGCGGCCCGACCTGCTGCAACACGCCGCGGCGGAGGACCGCGACCCGGTCGGCCATGGTCATCGCCTCGGACTGATCATGCGTGACGTAGAGGGTGGTCACGCCGAGCCTGCGGGCCAGCGCGGCGACATCGGACCGAAGTTCGGCGCGCAGGCCGGCGTCCAGGTTGGACAGCGGCTCATCGAGGAGAAACCCGAGCGGCTGGCGTACGATCGCCCGCGCCATCGCCACCCTCTGCCGCTCGCCGCCGGACAGGGCGCCGGGGAGCTTGCGCAGCAGCGGGGTGATGCCGAGTTGGCCCGCGACCTCGTTGACCCGGGCCGACACATCGGTCGCGGTCTCGTGGCGGACCCGCAGCGGGAAGCCAATGTTCTGCGCGACCGTCAGATGTGGATAGAGCGCGTAGTCCTGGAAGACCATGGCCAGCCGGCGCTCGCGGGACGGCAGGTGGTCGACCACCTGGCCGTCGATCAGCACGTGCCCCGCGCTCGGCGCCTCCAGGCCCGCGACCAGCCGCAGGATCGTCGACTTGCCGCAACCGGTCGGCCCGAGCAGCACGAGGAACTCCCCCGCGCCGGCCGTCAGGCTGACCTGGTCGACCGCCACGGTGCCGTCGTCGAACACCTTGGTCAGCGAATCCGTGGCGATGGCTACCACCCCGAACACCTCCCTGACGCAATGGTGTACGTCGATCACCATCAGCGCCAGAGCAATCTCGGCCGTTTAGGCCCTAGGGGTGGTGCGGAACCGTGCGGTCCATCCAGCCGTCGCCGTTGTCGTCGTACATCGTCTTCTCGAAGAAGCCGTCGTTGTTCTTGTCGTAGTCGGCCGAGTTGACCAGCCCGTCGGCATCGGTGTCGTGCCCGACGAAGTCGACGCGGCCGTCGTGGTTGTTGTCGACCAGGATGTCGACACCGCCGTCGTCGCGGCCGAGCAGCACGTGCTTGTCCCAGTCGCCGTCACCGTCGACGTCGACGCGGGTGTGGTAGCCCTCCGGCGGCCCAGAAGGCGGCGCCGCGCCAAGGCCCACGTGATCGGTGGGCGCCGAGCCGAGGCCGTCGATGGGCACCGGCGCGTGGCCCATGCCCGCCGAGCCCGTCGGCGTGTCGGACAGACCCTGGCCGATCTCGTCGCCGAAGCCGGCCAGGCCGCCCATGCCGCCGTGGGTGCCCTCGGCCTGCGCGTAGGGGCCGAAGCTGGCGGCGTCATGACCGGCCGGGCCGAAGCCGCTCGTGCCTGCGGAGCCGAGGCCGCTGGTCGCCGCGTGCCCGATGCCCGACGAGCCGCCGCCGATGCCGTCGGCGAGCAGCCCGCCGAAGGACCCGAGCAGGCCGAACGTGCTCGACTGGTTGGCCCGGGTCTCCACGCCGTGCTCGGTCGACGGGGCGGCGCCGACCTGGGTGTGCAGGAGGGAGATCTCGTCGTCGCTCAAGGAATAGCTGGCCAGGGCCAGCCCCGGGTTGGACGCGAGGGCACTGGCGAACCCAGGGTCGATGACCAGTCGCTCCAGCACCTCGTCGAAGTCACTCATCGCCCGGCCTCCCATCGACGCGCTCCTACCGTAGCGCCGTCAGTCGAGCTCCGGCATCGGCACCGGCTGTGGACGGGGTCGGCAGGTGCCACATTGCACCGCGTCTTCCACGACCAGACCCTCGGCGCGGCCGCGCGTCTCCGAGCGGTGCACCTCCAACAGGAACGGGCCGAATCGGGCGTGGTCCTCGCACACGCCGCGCCCACAGAACCGGCACGACCCTCGCGCCGACTTCTGACAAAACCAGCAGAGCACCAAATCTCCTTATGAAGGCGGATTCTGGAAGTCGCAGGGCGCGACGGTGATGTCGGTGCCCGAGATCGTGCTGCTCTCGCCTTCGGAGTCGGTCGCCGTCACCTTGATCGACAGCGTGCCACCGTCGTTGGGCTTGCCGGTGTAGGGCACCGGGCCGATCGTTCCGAAGAACGGGCCGTCCCACGACATCGCGTCGCTGCCGGAATCGAACCCGCTCCACGAGACCGTGACCTTGAGCGCCTGCTCCGGATCGTTGTCGTCGGTGACGACGACGGACGCGCCGGCACTCGTGCCGTTCCTGCCGCACGACGACTCGCCACCGATCTGCTGGTCGATCGTGCCGCCAGGATCGTTGCGCCAGGTGATCTCGGGCGGGTCGTTGGTGTCGGCCGGCGACGTGGGTGGGGTCGTGGGCGGACGGGTCACCGGTGGGCGGGTGGCCGGCGGCGGGTTCCCAGGAGGTGGGTTGCCCGGCGGCGGGTTCCCGGGCGGCGGGTTGCCGCCGTTGCCGTTGTCGCCGCCGTTGTCGTCGACCGGCGGCGTGGCCGTCGGCGTCGGTGTCGCGGTCGGTGACGGCAGCTCCGACGGGGTCGGCTCGTCGCTCGGCGTCGGCTCCTCGGTCGGCCCGGCCGGGCGCGGCACCTCGCGGCCGTCGCCACAGTCGAGCGCCGCGTCGGTGGCCGGCTGGAGCTGGTCGTCGGCCAGCACCCGACCCTTGGAGACGGAGCTGGCGCCGCCGGCGCTGGCCTGGTACCAGGCTTCGCCGTCATTCGTCAGCTTCGCGCCGCTCGCGTCGACCGACAGGGCCAGCGGCCGGAACGTGCTCCGCGTGCTCGCGGTGTCGACCAGCACCCGCCCGTCGGTGAGCCGCACCTCGCCGTGCGGCACGGTGCGCCGGTCACCCTCGCTCCACAGCGGACCGACGTCGATCGAGCTCCCGGCGCAGAGCACGGTGACCGCGCCGCCGCGGAAGGTCAGCTCCGCCCGCGAGCGGTCGCGCAGGTGCACCCGGTCGCCCTCGGTCACGTAGAGCTTGTCGCCGGAGGACAGCTTCACCGCCTGGCCGTTGACGTCGACGTCGGCGGTGCCCCGGGTGGCCGCGAGCAGTGCCCGGTCGGCGGGCATCTCGGCCCAGGCCGGCCCGGGGATGAAGTTGGTGGCGGTGAGCAGGAGCGCGAGCAGCAGGAGCAGCGAGACCAGCCACCAGAGCCGGCGTTCGAACCGGCCGTCGACGTTCTCGTCGATCACCGGCGGCGGCCCGGGCGGCGCGGCGAGCGGCGGGTAGCCAGTGACCGGGTGGACACCGACCCGCGGGCCGGCACCGGCCGCGGAGGCTCGCGCCAGAGCATTGGGATCAGCACCGAGCAGCAGGGGGGTGCCCGACAGCGCCGGCACCGACCACAGCCGGGTGGGCGTGCGGGCGGTGGCCACGGTCCCGCCGGGGCCGTCGCCGATCGGGCCGATCAGCGTGCCGCGGCGCAACTCGGTGCCGTCGGGCAGGGTCACGGTGCCCGACTCGATGACCACCGCGTCGGTGGCGCCGTTGAGCGTGACCGGGTCACCCGGTGCGAGCAGGGCCGGCCGGGCGGCGGAGACCAGACCCATCCGGTCTTCGGCGCTCAGCGCGTGCAGCGCGGGCGCCTCGCCGAAGAGCCGGTCGGCCTCGTCCCATTCGCCCGGTGGCGGGCCGGGGATCGGGCCGATCGCCCGGGATACCGCCGAAGACGGGAGGGACAGCAGGGTGGTGCCGGCGGTGTGCCAACCGAGCGCGGCCGGTGCCCCACTCAGCGCGCTGGCCAGGCCGACCACGCCGCCGGCGCCGAGCCGCTGCCGGACCAGGCCGGACGGGTCGTCGGGCCGGCGCGCCTCGACCGCGCCGTCGACCACGACGTAGACCGCGCGCTGGGCGGCGCCGGCGAAGACGAGTTGCTGGCCGGTGCGCGGGCGGACCCAGGTCGCGACCGCCGCCAGGTCGGCCAGCGCCGCGCCGGGCAGCCGGCCGAGGGCCGAGGCCCGCAGCGCGTCGAGCCGGCGCGGTGCGTCGAGGTCGCGGCGGCGCGATTCGATCCGCCGGCGCAGCGCGCGGACCTGACCGGCGACCCAGCCGAACGCGAGGTAGACCAGCGGTGCGGCCAGCCCGCAGACGACCACGAACAGCAGGACCCGGGCCGGCCAGCCGGACCGCCACAGGCCGATCGTCAGCCCGGCGACCCGGTCGGTCCAGATCCGCCAGCCCAGGTTGACCGCGATGGCGAGCCAGAGCACGGCGACCGTGCCGTAGAGGGCGACCAGCCGGCCCTCGCGGTCGAGCTGCGACCAGCGCGGCGGGCGGCGGCGCAACCGGCTGACCACGAAGGTGAGACCCCGGGCACGCAGGTTGGGGATCTCCAGCCAGTCCATTAGCAGGTAGTAGCCGTCGAGCGCGAGGAAGGGGTTGAGGTTGAACAGCGCGTTGAGATACCAGGCGAAGGCCAGCTTGAACATCCACGGCGCCGCCTCCGGCACCAGGACGCCGACCAGCGAGGCGGTGCCGGCCAGCACGAGCCCCGCGGCGGGACCGGCGGCCGTGGTGGTCATCCGCGCGCGGCGGCCGGCCATCCAGACGTCGGTGGTGTCGACGAAGACCGACGGGATGCCGAAGTAGACGAGGAAGCCCGCCGCCGGAACCCGCCGGCCGGCGTGCTTGGTGGCCAGCGCGTGGCCGAACTCGTGGCAGGCCAGCGCGAGCACGTTGAGCCCGAGCAGGACGGCCGCGCCGGTCGCGTAGGAGCCGCCGGTCAGGAAGATCGACTCTTCGCCGTGCCACCACGTCCAGCCGAATGCGACCAGGCCGACCAGCGCGACGGTGCCCAGCAACGCGACGACCGCCGGGTGGAAAAGGAGGCGCCCGCCGGCCCGGTAGAGGAAGCCGACCAGCGGGTCGATGTTGGCGACCACCGTGCGCCGGCCCTGCGCGAACGCCAGCAGCGCGCGGCCCAGCCGCAGCGGCCACGGCCGGCGGTGCACCTTGGACAGCGGGCGGAACGCGTCGACCGGCAACTCGGCGAGCATCCGGTTGGCGGCCAGGTCGGCGACCACCCGGGTGACCTGGTCGGGCGCGAGCCGGCCGCCGATGCGGGCGAACTCAGCGACCAGCCGGGCGACGGTGCGCGTGCCGTCCATCAGGGTCGCGAGCTGCCACTCTTCCGGCGTCAGCCGCAGGTAGCAGGCGCCGCCGCGGTCGTCGGGGGACCGGAGCATCACATAGGGCACTCCGCGTACGGAGATCAGCTCGGCCTGCTCGATGCCGGCGCGCAGCACGGGCCTGGCCCGGGCCGGATTGAGCCGCTCGACGACGGCCGCCCACATGCCGGGGTCGTGCGGGCCCACCGGCTGCCCAGGCGCCCGCCCGGCCAGCGCCTCCCACACACTCACCCGGGTCTCGACGACCGTCACAACCCCTGCCTCCCCCTACACCACCGGGGATGCACAGTAGGCCCGTCATAGATCGGAATCGACCTCGCGTCTGCAACCCGACAGCGACACACAGCGAGCATCCGCCCGCGGTCACCGACTGGTTACCGAGGGCGGATATGGGCGGTGGCGGGCAGCACGACCAACCCCCGAGGGCCGTGCCACCCGCCACCATTTGGGAGGAGGACCGTCTCCGCGGGTCACGCGGCTCGCGAGTCCTTGGTGTGCGCGTATCTAGCTCTTATGACGCTTCAGCGAGCGTCACGGTTGCGGTCTTTTCCGACCCGTTCCGGCTGTAGGTGAGCTGCACCTGATCGCCGACCTTGTGCGACTGGACGGCCGACACCAGATCGTCCGAAGTGTTGATCGTCTGGCCACCGAAGTTGCTGACGATGTCGCCCTGCTGTAGGCCGGCCTTGGCGGCCGGGCTGTTGGCGGTGACGCCGCTGACCAGGGCACCGCCGCCGTTCTCGTTCTCGGTGACCGAGACGCCGAGGGCCGGGTGCGAGATCTTGTCACCGTTGCGCAGCGCCTGGGAGACCTGCTCGGCCTTGGCGCTCGGGATCGCGAAGCCGACGCCGATGCTGCCGTTGCCCTGGCCCGAGGTGGCGATCGCGGTGTTGATGCCGATCACCTCGCCGTTGGTGTTGACCAGCGCGCCGCCCGAGTTGCCGGGGTTGATCGGCGCGTCGGTCTGGAGCAGGCCGGACAGGGAGGTGGCCGTCTGCTGCTGGTCGCCGCTCGGGAAGGGGCTCTGCTGCTGGTCTTCCGACTGGGTGCGGATGGTGCGGTCCTTGGCGCTGATGATGCCGGCGGTGACCGAGCCCTGGAGGCCCAGCGGGCTGCCGAGGGCGAGCACGGTGTCGCCGACCTGCATCGCGGCGCTGTCGCCGAACTTGACCGGGCTCAGGCCGGAGACGCCGCTGGCCTTGACGACGGCCAGGTCGGTCTTCGGGTCGGTGCCGACGATGCTCGCGGTGGTCCGCTTGCCGTTGTCGAAGACCACGGTGACGGTGTCGCCGCTGGCGCTGGCCACGACGTGGTTGTTGGTCAACACGTAGCCGTCGGCGGTGAGCACGACGCCGGAGCCCTCGCCGGTGCTGGTGGTGATCGAGACGACGCTCGGCTCGACCTTCTGCGCGATCTCGGCGAGCGACGACCGGTTGATCACCGGTGCGGCGGCGGCGCGGGAGGCGGCGTTGTCCTTGTCGTTGCCGTTGATCGCGGCGCCGATGACGCCGCCGACCAGACCGGCGCCGAGCAGCAGCACGAGGGCCACGGCGGCCGCCGCGATCCAGCGACCGACCCGGTTGGGGCGGTGCGGGCCGGGCGACTGCTGCCAGGGCTGGCCGGGCGGCGGCCCACCCGGACCGCCGGGGCCGGTCCACGGGATCGGCGTGCCATGCGGCTGGTGTGCCTGACCTGGGTGCGGCTGGCCCGGGTAGGTCTGGCCCGCGTCGGCCGCGTGCGCCGCGCCGTAACCGGGCTGGCCGTAGCCGGGCTGCTGGCCCGACGGGTAGCTGTAGCTGGGGTAGCCCGGCGCGGAACCGGCCTGCGGGTAGCCCGGGCCCGGCTGCGGGTAGTGCGACGCCGGCGGCTGCCACGGGCTCTGCGGCTGCCCGGTGACGGGCGTGCCGCTGACCGGCTGAGGGACGGAGGGCTGCTGCGCGGTCGGCTGCTCCACCGCGGGCTGATAGGCCGTCGGCTGCTCTGCCGCGGGCTGGTAGGCCGTCGGCTGGTCCGCCGCCGGTTGGTAGGCCGTCGGCTGCTCAGCGGCCGGCTGGTAGGCGGTCGGCTGCTCGGTGCCTTCCGGCCGCGGCGCCTGCGGCGCGTCGGATTCGGCGGCCGGCTCGGCACCCCGCTCGGGGTCGGATCGCCGGGGGTTTTCGTGCTCGGTCATGACATTTACCTTTCCCCACCGCTCTGCGACGGGCCTGGGGCCGGGCTGAGCGTTGTCTGAGAGTGCCGGTCCGGATCCGTGCCGTTGCCGTTGTGGCCCGCGGGACTGTCGGGGCCACCGTGGTTATCGGGACCGTCGTGTTCGTCGTCGCCACCGCCGGTGGCCAACGGCAGGCGTACCCGGAAGGTCGAGCCCTGTCCTGGCACGCTGTCGACCTCGACGTTGCCGCCGTGCGCGCGGACCAGAGCGGCCACGATCGCCAGCCCGAGGCCGGTGCTGGTGGCCTCCCGGTCGCGGCGCCGGGCGGCGTCGGCCCGGTAGAACCGTTCGAAGACGCGTTCGGCCTGGTCGGCCGAGAGGCCCTGGCCGGTGTCGACCACCTCGACGATCGCGTAGTCGCCGTCGGAGCGGAGCCGGACGCTGATCTCGGCGTCGGGCGGGGTGTGGATGATCGCGTTGGTCAGCAGGTTGCCGAGCACCTGGCGGAGCCGGGCGTCGTCGGCCCGCACCACCAGCGCACCGGCGCGCGGCGCCACGTCGATCGCGATGTGTCGCTGCGGGGCCATCGCGCCGGCCGCCTGCACCGCCTCGCTGGCCAGCACGCGCAGCTCGACCGGGGACAGCGACAGTGGTCGCTCCCGATCCAGCCGGGCGAGCAGCAAGAGATCCTCCACCAGGAGGCCCATCCTGGCCGCCTCGTCCTCGATCCGACGGACCAAGCGTGCGGTGTCTTCCGGCGGGCCGGCGGCGCCCTGCCGGTAGAGCTCGGCGAAGCCACGGATGGTGGTCAACGGCGTACGCAACTCGTGAGAGGCATCCGCGACGAACTGCCGCATGCGTTCCTCGGATCGCAACGCCCGTGCCTCCGACGCCTGCGCGGCGAAGGCCGCGTCGCGGGCAGCGGTCTCCGATTCGGCCCGCGCGGCGAAGGCGGTCTCGATCTGGGTGAGCATCGCGTTGAGCGCCCGGGAGAGGCGGCCGAGCTCGGTCTTGGGCTCGTCGACACCCGGCTCCGGGTCGGGCACGCGCTGGCTCAGGTCACCGGCCGCGATCGCCACCGTGGTGCGCTCGATCTGGCGCAACGGTTTCAGGTTGCTCCGGACTATCCCGGCGCCGAGCGTGGCGAGGACGATCAGCACCGTGCCGCCGGCCAGGCCGTCGATCCAGAGGAGCTGTTTGACGGTGTGGTCGACGTCGGAGAGGTTGAAGCCGACCGCGACGATCGCGTTGCTGTCCTGCGGCTGCACCATCAGCACCCGCCAGCGGGTCTGGCTGCCGATCGCCTTGATCGTGTAGGGGTCGGTGTGGTGCTTCTGCAACTCCTGCTGAAGGCCTGCGTAGTTCTGCGGCAGGTCGGGCCCGTCGGGCGTGAAGAGCTGGCTCGGCTTGCTGCTCAGGTCGTTGAGCGTGGGCTGCGCCGGGGTCGACGCGACCGCGAACGCGTTGTCGCCGACGGCGAACTGGATGTTGTCGCGGAGCAGCGCCTGCACGTTGTTGTTGAGGCTGCGCAGGTTGCCGTCGACCTGGTCGAGCAGATAGTTGCGCAGGAAAAAGGTGCTGGCCGCCCCGATGACGAGCAGGGCGGCCGTCACGAGCGCCAGCACGGCGGCGACGAGCTTGACGCGCAGCGGTGTGCCACGCAGGGGGGCCAACATCGGCACCCCGGTCAGGCCGTTGGCTTGCGCAGAACGTATCCGACGCCACGCAGGGTGTGGATCAGCCGCGGCTGTCCGTTGTCGATCTTGCGACGCAGGTAGGAGATGTAGCTCTCCACGATGTTGTCGTCGCCGCGGAAATCGTAGTTCCACACGTGGTCGAGGATCTGCGCCTTGGACAGGACCCGATTGGCGTTGAGCATCAGGTAGCGCAGCAGCTTGAACTCGGTGGGGGAAAGCTGGACCCGCTGGCCGGCGCGGTAGACCTCATGGGTCTCCTCGTCGAGCTCGAGGTCGGCGAACGTGAGGCGGGAGGCGCTCTGGTCGCCGGCCGTGGTGCGGCGCAGCACGGCCCGGATGCGGGCGGTCAGCTCTTCGAGGCTGAACGGCTTGGTGACGTAGTCGTCGCCGCCGAGGGTCAGGCCCCGGATCTTGTCGTCGGTGGCGTCGCGCGCGGTCAGGAACACCACGGGGGTGCGGGTCCCGCCTTCGCGCATCAGCCTTATCACCTCGAACCCGTCGAGGTCGGGCAGCATGACGTCGAGGACGACCAGGTCGGGGCGGCGGTCCTTGGCCGCGCTGACCGCGGAGCTGCCGCTCGTCGCGGTGCTCACGTCGAAGCCCGCGAACTTCAAGCTGGCTGAGAGCAGCTCAAGAATGTTGGGGTCGTCTTCGACCACGAGGAGTCTCGCCTCGGTCTGTGGTGCGGCCATGACACCCATCATTTACCCGTACGCTGTGGCGCTGCTGGACTGAAGCTGAAAGTCCGCTGTGCGCGATGCGCAAATTACCTCTGCATCCGCCGGAGCCCGTCGAGCACGCCGTCGAGCAGGCGGGAGGCGGTGCGGAGCTGGTCGTCACTGAATCGCCCACGGCGGACGATCCCGCGCACCTCGTCGGTGAACGCCACCAGCCGCCGGTCGAAGTCGTCGCGCGGGTCGGTTCCGGGGTAGGGCCCGACCACCGGCGCGTCGACCGACCATGATCCGCGCCGGGTCTGCCGGGCCGCCTCGCGCAGCTCGCGCTTGAGGTCGCGGGTGGCACCGCGTACTTCCGCCTGGATCTCCGCGGCGAGATCGGCGACCGAGGCGTTGATGTCCTGTTCCAGCGCGGCCAGCTCACCGGCCCGCTGCCGCAGCTCGGCGCGGCCGCCGTCGGTGATCGCGTAGGTCTTCCGGCCACCGGCCGCGGTGTGCGTGACCAGGCCCTCGGTCTCCATCCGGGCCAGCCGCGGGTAGATCGTGCCGGCGCTGGGTGAATAGGTGCCGTGGAACCGGTCGGCCAGCAGCCGGATCAGCTCGTAGCCGTGCTTCGGGCCGTCGTCGAGCAGCTTGAGCAGGTAAAGGCGCAACCGCCCGTGGCTGAACACGGCCGTCATTCCGGCGTCTCCTCGTCGTCGTCGACCGGCCGGGCCAGCAGGGCGATGCTGCCGGAAACGGTCGTCGCCCAGAGTTTGCCGGTTCCCGGCCCGAGAACGCCGCGCCGGTGCTGCGAAGCGCCGTGCTTCTCCGCGCCCAGTCCCGCGAAAGCGGTGGTGATCTGCCCCGACTGGGTGTGCAGGTCGACGGCCAGGTCGGCGTCTTGGCGGACCCGCACCGTGACGCTGCCGGAGGTGGTGTGCAGCCGCAGCTCGCGGTGGTGGGCATTATCAAGATCACACGTGACCGAGCCCGAGACGGTCGTCATCTCCACCCGGTCGGCCGCGCTGTCGGCGAGGATCAGCTCGCCGGAGACGGTCCTCAGGCTCAGGTCGCCGTCGACACCGAGCGCTTCGACCGGCCCGGAGACGACCTTGGCCCGGGTGCGCCCGCCCAGCCCCATCAGGGTGATCCGGCCGGAGGTCAGGTCGACCTCGGTGTCGGTGCGCAGGCCGGCGGCGACCACCGCGCCGTCGACCAGCCGCACGTGGGCGGCGGTCGAGCGGGGCACGCCGATCGAGACGTCGACCCGGAACCGGCGGCGGATCTGCCCGAGCCACCAGAGCACGCCGGGGAACCTCGGACGGCGGTTGTGCCGGACCACGAGGGTACGGTCGACCACCTCGACGATCACCGGGTTGCGCCCGATCCGGTTGACGTCGACCCGTGCGCGGCCATCGTCACCGCCGACCAGGTTGACCCGGCCGGAGAAGAGGTCGACGTCGACCCGCTCGAAGGGCGTCTCGATGACGATCTGACGCGGTTCGTCGACGGTCCAACTGTTGGACACGGCTCACCTCCCGAAGCCGCTTGAGCATAACGCGATACATCGCGATAGGCCAGCGGCCTCGGGATCACTCCTTGCTCTGCGGCTATGCCGCCAGAGCCAGCGGCACCGGCTGCGGCTCGACTTCGACACGGGCCGGCGCGGCGGCGGCGAACACCGGCGTGCCGATGGCCGCCTGAGCCACCCGGGCCAGGGCCCGGCGGGACGCGGCGGGCTCCGGGTGCAGGGCCGGCGCGATGGTCACCGACGCGACCAGTTCGGGCATGGCGAGCACCCGGCGTACGGAGCTCCAGAGTGTCTCGTCGCCGATGAACGAGGCCGCCGGACTGCCGTACCGCAGCACGACCGGGACCACCCGCGCGCCCGCGTCGATCGCGGACTGGAACATCGCCGGGCGGAACGTGCCGACCTCGGAGCCGCAGCCCGTGGTGCCCTCCGGGAAGACGGTGACCACGGCGCCGGCGCGGAGCGCGGCGGCCACGTCAGCCACCGTGTCGGGCAGGGTCTTCGGCCTGGCCCGGTCGACGAAGATCGTGCCGCCCGACGCGGCCAGCGCGCCGAACAGCGGCCAGCGCTTCACCTCGACCTTGGCCAGCATCCGGCCCGGTGCCACGGCCTGGAGCGCGACGATGTCGAGCCAGGAGACGTGGTTGGCCACCACCAGCGCGCGGTTCTTCGGTGGCCGGCCGCGCAGCCGCAGCCGCACGCCGAGCGCGGCCAGCGTCAGTCGGGCCCAGGCCCGCCCGGCCCGGTCCCGGCCGCGTTCGGTGAGCAGCGGCAGCACCGGCACGAGCAGCCCGCCGACCAGCAGCGCACCGATCAGCCGGACGAACCGCAGGACCTGCACCGCCTTCGGCGCCTGCCCGGGTTCGTCCGGCGTCAGCAGGCAGTCGGTGCCGCACTCGTTCTGCGGCCGCCAGAGGCTCATTCCGACTCCCCGAGGAAGTGACGCCGGTAGCGGGGGTCGATCCGGTCCGTGGACAGCAGCACGTAGAGGTCGGCGACGTCGAAGTCCGGGTCGTAGGCCGGCGGCCCGCAAACCCAGGCGCCGAGCCGCAGATAGCCGCGGAGCAGCGGCGGCAGCGCCGACGTCGACGACGCCTCGGCCGGCTGGATCTCCCACGGGTGGTGCGGCCGGACCCGCATCCGGGGCGGCGACAGGTGCTTCGTGCGAGCCCGCTCCCAGACCGCCGCGGCGGTCTTTCCGCCGTCTTCCAGCGAGATGGAGGCGCAGCCGCCGAGCCAGCGCTTGTTGTGCAGGTGCAGGTAGCGGGCGATGCCCGCCCACATCAGGTTGATCACGGCGCCGGAGCGGTGTTCGGGTGCGACGCACGAGCGGCCGGTCTCCACCAGCAGGTCCCGCAGGGGGTCCAGGGCGGAGAGGTCGAACTCGGTCTCGGCGTAGCGGCGCGGTGCGCGCCCGGGCAGCAGCATCCGGTAGGTGCCGACGATCTCGCCGGACTTGTCGTCGCGGACGATCAGGTGGTCGCAGGCGTCGTCGAACTCGTCGACATCGTGGCCCGGCACGGTCGTGTGCAGGGTCGCGCCCAGCTCCCCGGCGAACACCTGGTAGCGCAGCCGTTGGGCGGCGGCGACCTGCTGCGCGTTGTCCGCGATCAGCAGGGTGTAGCCGCCGGTCCTGGTCAGGAGGTCCATGCGTTCTGTGTAAGTGTGCTGGCTACCACATGCGTGTCGGAGAACCTGTCCAGGGATGTCGATTGCGTGAACGCCGGACGCGCCGCGCTGGTGTGGGAGTGTGTGCACGTGGAGATGGTCATCGCGGCCCGGTTCAACGGACCGCCGGGCACGGGCAACGGCGGCTACTCGGCCGGCACCTTCGCGGCACTGGTCGGCACCGGCATCCCCGAGGTCACGTTGGTCAAGCCGCCACCGCTCGACGTGCCGTTCGCCGCAGACGAAGACCGGGTGCTCGACCCGACCGGCGCGGTCGTCGCGACGGTCCGCTCGGTCCCGCCGTTCGGGGTCGGCGCGCCGCCGGTCACGCTCGCGGCCGCCACCGACGCCGCCCGGAGCTACGCCGGCTTCGCCGACCATCCGTTCCCGACCTGCTACGTCTGCGGCCCCGAGCGGGCCGACGGGCTGCGGGTGTTTCCCGGGCCGGTCGACGGCGTGGTCGCCGCCCCGTTCACCGCGCCGGCGCAGGTCGGGCCGGAGACCGTGTGGGCGGCGCTCGACTGCCCCGGCGGCTGGTCGGTCCTGTCCCCCGGCCGGGCCTACGTGCTGGGCCGGATGGCCGCCGTGGTCACCGCGCTACCGGCCCCTGGCAGCGAGAACGTGCTGGTCGGTGCGCTGGCCGGGACCGAAGGGCGCAAGGCCGCGGTGCACACCGCCCTCTATTCGGCCGGCGGCGACCTGTTGGCACACGCCCGGGCCACCTGGATCGCCATTTAAGGGCAGCATCTCGGCGGAGGGCACCGGTATGGTGTGGCGGCCATGCCACCCCGGGGGGAAAGGGAGTGAGATGTCCGACGGCCAGATAACGGTCTCCGGTCTCACCAAACGCTATAAGAACCTGCTGGCCGTCGACGGTCTCTCGTTCACCGTGCAGTCGGGCCGGGTCACCGGCTTCCTCGGCCCCAACGGCGCCGGCAAGACGACCACCCTGCGCATGCTGCTCAACCTGGTCACACCGACGGCCGGCACGGCGACCATCGGCGGTGCCCGCTACGCGGACCTGACCGACCCGGTGCGCACCGTCGGCGCGGTGCTGGAGGCGTCGGCCGCCCACCGGGGCCGCACCGGCCGCAACCATCTGCGGGTGCTGTGCGCCGCCGCCGGACTGCCCGACCACCGGGCCGACGACGTGCTCGAGCTGGTCGGCCTGACGCCGGCCGCCAAGCGCAAGTTCAAGGGCTACTCGCTCGGCATGCGCCAGCGGCTGGGCATCGCGGCCGCGATGCTCGGCGACCCGAAGGTGCTGATCCTCGACGAGCCGGCCAACGGCCTCGACCCCGAGGGCATCCGGTGGATGCGCGGCTTCCTACAGAGCCTGGCCAAGCAGGGCCGCACCGTGCTCGTCTCCAGCCACCTGCTCTCCGAGATGGAGCTGCTGGCCGACGACGTCGTCATCATCGCGGCCGGCAAGCTGGTCCGGCAGGGCCCGGTCGCCGAGGTGCTCGCCTCGATGTCGACCTCGGCCCACGTCCGGGTCCGCACCCCACAGGCCGACGCGCTGGCCGCGGCGCTGGCCGGCATCCCGGGCGCCGTCGTCACCCCGCGTGCCGACGGCACGCTGCTGGTCACCGGCGTCGAGGCGCCCGCGGTCGGCAAGGCGGCCCTGGCCGCAAGTGTCGAGTTGCACGAGCTGACCCCCGAGCGCCCCGACCTCGAAGGCGTGTTCCTGGAGCTCACGGCCGGAAAGGCGGGCATCCGATGAGGCTGGTCAAGGCCGAGTTCCGCAAGCTGCTGACCACCAACACCTGGTGGCTCTTCGCCCTGGGCGCGATCGTGACCTGGGCCGCGACGTTCGCGCTCAACGCGCTGTTCGCCCACTTCACGCTGACCCAGGCGCCGCCGACCGACGTCTCGCCGGAAGACGCGGCCAACCTCGCCGCCGTGAGCGACCAGGTCTACCAGGCGGCCAACCTCTACACCTCGGGCCAGTTCTGCGGCCTGCTGTTCGTGGTGCTGCTCGGCATCCTGATGGTGACCAACGAGTTCCATCACCAGACCGCGACAGCAACGTTCCTCGCGACGCCGCACCGCACCTCGGTGATCAGCGCCAAGCTGGGCGTCGCCTCGATCATCGGCGTGCTGTTCTGGCTGATCACGACCGCGCTCAACATCCCGGCCACGATGATCTTCTTCCAGAGCGAAAACCTGCCGACCCACTTCGGCGACTCGTCGGTGCAGCGGGCCATCCTGCTCAACGGCCTGGCCTACCTGCTCTGGGGCATCTTCGGCGTGGGCATCGGCGTGCTGATGCGCAGCCAGATCGCGGCGACCGTGACGGCCGTGCTGGCCTATGTGCTCGGCACCGCGATCGTCGGCTTCCTGTTCACGCTGCTCTCCCAGTCGCTCGACCAGCCGTGGATCAACAACGTGCAATACGCACTGCCGTCGATCGCTTCCGGGTTGATGGTCGCTGGGCGTGACCTTCCCGACCAGCCGGCCTACTGGGTCGGCGGCGTGATCCTGGTCGCCTGGGCCGTGGTCACCGGCACTGTCGGAACCCTCATCACACGCACGCGCGACATCTCCTAACATCTTCCCGCGTTTTAACCTGTGAGACGTGACACGGACGGACGTCGGCGACGGCCGTCCATGTCGCGCGGCGTAGCCTTGGACCCGACTTCTCACACATACACACAGCGCGCGGAAGAGGCGATTACCGGCCGTGTCGAGCCAGCAGACATCCGATAACCCACTGGCGGGTTTCGGCCCCAACGAGTGGATCGTCGACGAGATGTATCAGCGCTATCTCGCGGATCCGAAGAGCGTAGACCCGGCGTGGCACGACTTTTTCGCCGACTATCGCCCAGACGGTGACGGCTCCTCGCCCACTCAGGCCACCGCCAAGACCGCGAAGCAGACGGCCGCCCGCGCCGGCACCGACGCCCCCGGTGCGGCCACGTCCCCCGAGCCCCGTGCGGCCGATGCGAAGCCCGCCGCGAAGGTAACCCCGGCAACTGCGAAGAGTGACGGCAAGGTGGAAACCCCCGCGAAGGCCGTCAAGGCCCCGGCGCAGCCGCGACCCGCCACGACCCCCGCCCCCGCCAAGACCTCTCCTCCCGCCAGCAAGGCCGCGGCGCCCGCGGCCGATAAGGCTGCCGAGACCACCCCCTTGCGTGGCGTCGCCGCGCGCATCGTCCAGAACATGGACGCCTCTCTCGCGGTCCCGACCGCGACCAGCGTCCGGGCCGTGCCCGCGAAGCTCCTGGTCGACAACCGCATCGTGATCAACAACCACCTGGCCCGCGGCCGGGGTGGCAAGGTCAGCTTCACCCACCTGATCGGCTGGGCGATGGTCCGCGCGCTGCGCGAGATCCCGGAGATGAACAACTCGTTCACCGAGGTCGGCGGCAAGCCCGCGGTCGTGCAGCCCAACCACATCAACCTGGGCATCGCGATCGACCTCAAGCGTCCCGACGGCACCCGCACTCTGGTCGTGCCGTCGATCAAGGGCGCCGAGGCGATGGACTTCCGGCAGTTCTGGCAGGCCTATGAGGACATCGTCCGGCGGGCCCGGCGCAACGAGCTGACCATGGACGACTACGCCGGCACGACGATCTCGCTGACCAACCCGGGCGGCATCGGCACCGTGCACTCGCAGCCCCGGCTGATGGTCGGCCAGGGCACGATCATCGGCGTCGGCGCGATGGAATACCCGGCCCCCTACGCCGGCATGTCCGAAGAGCGGCTGGCCGACCTCGCCGTCAGCAAGATCATCACGCTGACCAGCACCTACGACCACCGGATCATCCAGGGCGCGCAGTCCGGCGAGTTCCTCAAGGCGATCCACGAGCTGGTGCTCGGCGAGCGCGGCTTCTACGACCAGATCTTCACCTCGCTGCGGATCCCCTACGAGCCGGTCCGCTGGATGCGCGACGTCGCGGTCAGCTCCGAGGGCGCGATCGACAAGACCGCGCGGGTGATCGAGCTGATCCACGCCTACCGGGTGCGCGGTCACCTGATGGCCGACACCGACCCGCTCGAGTTCAAGATGCGCAGGCACCCCGACCTCGACGTGCTCCAGCACGATCTGACCCTGTGGGACCTCGACCGCAGCTTCCCGGTCGGCGGTTTCGCGGGCAAGCAGACGCTCAAGCTGCGCGACATCCTCGGCGTGCTGCGCGACAGCTACTGCCGCCGGGTCGGCATCGAATACATGCACATCCAGGACCCGGAAGAGCGGCGCTGGATCCAGGACCGGATAGAGCGCAAATACGAGAAGCCGACGCCGGAGGAGCAGAAGCACATCCTCAACCGGCTCAACGCGGCCGAGGCGTTCGAAACCTTCCTGCAGACGAAATACGTAGGCCAGAAGCGCTTCTCGCTCGAAGGTGGAGAGTCGCTGATCCCGCTGCTCGACGAGGTGCTCCAGACCGCCGCCGAGGGCGACCTCGACGAGGTCGTGATCGGGATGGCCCACCGCGGCCGGCTCAACGTGCTCGCCAACATCGTCGGCAAGCCCTACGAGAAGATCTTCTCCGAGTTCGAGGGGCACATCGACCCGAAGTCGGCGCACGGCTCCGGCGACGTGAAATACCACCTGGGCCAGAACGGCAAGTTCACGACGCCCGACGGTGAGCACGCGATCAGCGTCTCGGTGACCGCCAACCCGTCGCACCTCGAAGCCGTCGACCCGGTGATGGAAGGCATCGTCCGGGCCAAGCAGGACCGCATCGACCTCAAGCTGGAGGGCTACACCGTCCTGCCGCTGGCCATCCACGGCGACGCGGCCTTCGCGGGCCAGGGCGTGGTCGCGGAGACGCTCAACCTCTCGCAGCTGCGCGGCTACCGCACCGGCGGCACCGTGCACGTGGTGGTCAACAACCAGGTCGGCTTCACCACCGCGCCGGAATACTCGCGCTCGTCGCTCTACTCGACCGACGTCGCCCGGATGATCCAGGCGCCGATCTTCCACGTCAACGGCGACGACCCCGAAGCCGTCGTCCGGGTCGCGCGGCTGGCGTTCGAATACCGCCAGGCGTTCAACAAAGACGTGGTGATCGACCTGGTCTGCTACCGGCGCCGCGGTCACAACGAGGGCGACGACCCTTCGATGACCAACCCGCTGATGTACGCGATCATCGACCAGAAGCGTTCGGTCCGGAAGCTCTACACCGAGGAGCTGATCGGCCGCGGCGACATCACCGTCGACGACGCCGAAGAGCTGCTCCGTGACTACCAGGCCCAGCTCGAGCAGGTGTTCAAGGCGACCCGCGACGCGGCGGCCAGCGGCACCCGGCCGGTGCGCAGCCGTCAGCCCGAGCCGGAGCCGGCGGTCGAGACGGCCGTTCCGATCGAGGCGGTCCGCGCGGTCGGCGAGGCACACGTCAACCTGCCGGAGGGCTTCACCCCGCACAAGCGGCTCCAGCAGTTGCTCGACCGGCGCCACAAGATGTCTGTCGAGGGCAACATCGACTGGGGCTTCGGCGAGATCATCGCGTTCGGCACGCTGCTGGCCGACGGGCTCACCGTCCGGCTGGCCGGCCAGGACTCGCGCCGCGGCACGTTCGTGCAGCGGCACGCCTCGGTCGTCGACGCCGACACCGGCAAAGACTTCCTGCCGCTGCAGACGCTCACGAAGGACCGCGCCCGGTTCTTCATCCACGACTCGCTGCTCTCCGAATACGCCGCGATGGGCTTCGAATACGGCTACTCGGTGGAGAACACCGAGGCGCTGGTGTTGTGGGAGGCCCAGTTCGGCGACTTCGCCAGCGGCGCCCAGTCGGTGATCGACGAGTTCATCACTTCGGGCGAGGTCAAGTGGGGCCAGCAGTCGGCGCTGACGCTGCTGCTCCCGCACGGCCACGAGGGCCAGGGTCCCGACCACACCTCCGGCCGGCCCGAGCGCTGGCTCCAGATGTGCGCCGAAGACAACATGCGGGTGGCCATCCCGACCACCCCGGCCAACTACTTCCACCTGCTGCGCCGGCAGGCCCTGTCGTCGAAGCGCAAGCCGCTGGTGGTCTTCACGCCCAAGTCGCTGCTGCGGCACAAGCTGGTCGTCTCGTCGGTGGAAGACTTCGCCACCGGCAGCTTCCAGCCGGTCATCCCCGACACCAGCGGGCTCGACCCGGCCGGTGTGCGGCGGGTGCTGCTCTGCTCCGGCAAGCTCTACTACGACCTGGTGCAGGCCCGCGCCGAGCGCAAGATCACCGACACCGCACTCGTACGCATGGAGCAGCTCTACCCGCTCCCCGTCGACGAGGTAAAGGCGGCGCTGGCGCAGTTCCCCAACGCGGTCGACTTCGCCTGGGTGCAGGAAGAGCCGGCCAACCAGGGTGCCTGGTCGTTCGTCGCGCTCAACCTGCTCGAGCACCTCGAGGGCGTGCGGCTGCGGCGGATCTCCCGCCCGGCGGCCGCGGCGCCGTCGGTGGGCTCGACCCGGCTGCACGACGCCGAGCAGAGCGCGCTGATCGAGGCCGCACTGCCTCGGCCCGCTGAGGGGTAGGAACGTGTACTTCACCGACCGGGGCATCGAGGAGCTGACCGAGCGCCGAGGTGCCGAGACGGTGTCGCTGGAGTGGGTCGCCGACCGGCTCCGCGACTTCGTCGACGACAACCCGGAGTTCGAGACGCCGATGGAGCGCTTCGCCACCTTCCTGGCCCGCCTCGACGACGACGAAGACTGACGCGCCGATCACTGCGCCCCACAGGCCCACCTCGGTAGGTTGGGTTGGTGGGGCGCAGTGTCTATATCGCCGGTTTCGGCGAAGGTGGCGGCAAGTCGACGGTGGCACTCGGTCTGGCCGAGCTCCTTTCCCGACAGGTCGGTCGGATCGGCGCGTTCCGGCCATTGGTCACCAGACCCGGGCACGACCCGATCCTCGACCTGTTGCGGGAGCGCTACGCGATCTCGCTGCCGGCCGCTGACCTGCACGGTATGACCTACGCCGAGGCGGCCGCGCTGGTGGCGGCCGGCAACCGCGAGGAGCTGATCTCCCGGATCGTCGAGCGCTATCGGGCCGTCGAGGACCAGGTGCCGGCGATGGTGGTGATCGGCAGCGACCTGGAAGACAGCGACGACCCCCGCCAGCTCGGCTTCAACGCCCGGCTGGCGACCGAGCTGGGCAGCGTGGCAGTCGCCGTGGTCGACGGGCAGACCGACGACCCGGCGTCGGCGATGAGCACGGCCTACCACAGCCTGACCGACCTCGGCGCCACCGTGCTGGCGGTGATCGCCAACCGGGCCCCGGCCGGTGTCGTGCCGCCGGCCCTACCCGTTCCGGCCTACGTGATCCCCGAGGTGGCCACCGTCTCCGCACCAACGGTGGGCGAGGTGGCCACCGCCCTGGGCGCCACGGTGCTGGCCGGCGACGCCCGCGCGCTCGACCGAGACGTGCTCGACTATGTGGTCGGTGGTGCGCACGTGCCGGCCTTCCTCGACCACCTGACCGACGGCTGCCTGGTGATCACCCCGGGCGACCGGGCCGACCTGCTGCTCGCCGCGTCCAGCGCGCACGCGAGCGGGATGGTCGCGGTGGCCGGGGTGATGTTGACCCTGGGCGAGCAGCCCGACGAGCGGGTGATGCGGCTGATCGACCGCCTCGACACCGGGCTCGCGGTGCTCTCGGTCGGATCCGACAGCTACCACACGGTCGCGGCGGCGTCCCGCATCGAGGGCCGGCCGAGCGCCAGCAGCCCGCGCAAGGTGGAGGCCGCGCTCGGCGCCTTCGAGTCGAACGTGGACACCGCGGCGCTCGCCGACCGCCTCCAGGTGGCACGCTCGTCGCGGGTCACCCCGCTGATGTTCGAATACGACCTGATCGACCGCGCCCGCTCGGCGCGACGCCCACTAAGGTCCTCAGCCGCCGGCACGCTGGCGCGTCCCGACGCCTTCCGGTCATGCCGGCTCGTGTTGCCCGAAGGCACCGAGGAACGGATCCTGCGGGCGGCCGAGATCCTGCTGCGCCGCGGCGTCGCCGACCTGACCCTGCTCGGCGGCAAAGACGAGATCGCCCGCCGAACCCGCGAGATCGGCGTCGACATCTCCGGCGCCGACGTGGTCGACCCGGCGACCAGCCCGTGGCGCGACGAGTTCGCGGCCACCTACGCCAAGCTGCGGTCGCACAAGGGCGTCACCCTTGACCTGGCCCACGACGTGGTGGCCGACCCCAACTATTTCGGCACCCTGATGGTGCTGGCCGGCCAGGCCGACGGCATGGTCTCCGGCTCGACACACACCACGGCCGCGACGATCCGCCCGGCGTTCGAGGTGATCAAGACCGTGCCGGGGGTGTCGGTCGCGTCGAGCGTGTTCTTCATGCTGCTCGCCGACCGGGTGCTGGTCTACGGCGACTGCGCCGTCAACCCCGACCCCGACGCCGCGCAACTGGCCGACATCGCGCTGTCGAGCGCCGACACCGCCGCCGCGTTCGGGATCGAGCCGAGGGTCGCGATGCTGTCCTACTCGACCGGCACGTCGGGCTCCGGCGCCGACGTCGACAAGGTGGCGGCGGCGACCGCGCTGGTCCGCGAACGCCGGCCGGACCTGCCGGTGGAGGGCCCGATCCAATATGACGCCGCGATCGACGCCGAGGTGGCGGCGGCCAAGATGCCCGGCAGCGAGGTGGCCGGCCACGCGACGGTCTTCATCTTCCCGGACCTCAACACCGGCAACAACACCTACAAGGCGGTGCAACGCTCGGCCGGCGCGGTCGCCGTCGGCCCGGTGATGCAGGGCCTGCGCCGCCCGGTCAACGACCTGTCCCGCGGCGCCACGGTGAAGGACATCGTCAACACGGTGGCGATCACGGCCATCCAGGCGGCCGCCCGATGAGCCGGGTGCTGGTCCTCAACTGCGGCTCCTCGTCGCTCAAATACCGCCTGTTCGACGTGCCCGCGACCGGGGAGCCGCTGGTCGTCGCGACCGGGACCGTCGAGCAGATCGGCGAACGGGTGCCCGGCGCACCACATGACCACGCCGAGGCGCTGGCCGCCGCGATGTCCGACCTCCCGCTCGACGGGCTGACCGCCGTCGGCCACCGGGTCGTCCACGGTGGACTGATGTTCAGCACCCCGGCGCTGGTCGACGACGCCGTGGTCGCGGCGATCTCCGACCTCGTGCCGCTGGCGCCGCTGCACAACCCGGCCAACCTCGCGGGCATCGAGGTCGCCCGGGCGCTGCTGCCCGGCATCCCGCAGGTCGCGGTCTTCGACACCGCCTTCCACCGCACGCTCTCCCCCGCCGCCAGCACCTATGCGATCGACGCGGAAACGGCCGAGCGCTATGGGATCCACCGCTACGGCTTCCACGGCACGTCGCACGCGATCGTCTCGCGGCGCACCGCCGCGCTGCTCGGCCGGCCGCTCGACGAGGTCAACACGATCACGCTGCACCTCGGCAACGGCGCCAGCGCCTGCGCCGTCGAGGGCGGCCGCAGCATCGCCACCTCGATGGGCCTGTCCCCGCTGGAGGGCCTGGTCATGGGCACCCGCAGCGGCGACCTGGACCCGGCGATCATCTTCCACCTGCACCGGGTCGCCGGCATGCCGTTCGCGGAGATCGACAACCTGCTCAACCGCCGCAGTGGCCTGGTCGGCCTGGCCGGCGTCAACGACATGCGCACCCTGCTGACCCGGCGCGCAGCCGGCGACCGGGCCGCCGCACTCGCGTTCGACGTCTACTGCCGGCGGATCCGCTCCTATGTGGGCGCCTACTACGCCGAACTCGGCCGCCTCGACGCGATCACGTTCACCGCGGGCGTGGGAGAGAACGCACCGGCCGTACGAGCGGCGGCGTTAGCCGGTCTTGATCGTCTGGGTATCGCCGTTGACCCGGCGCGCAATGACACGCCCGAACGCGGGGCGCGCGTCATCTCGCCACCGGACGCGCCGGTAGCGGTGTGTGTCGTGCCCACCGATGAGGAGTGGGAGATCGCCAGCCAGACGCTCGGGGTGGTGGCCGGCGGGGCGGCCTAGCGGGTCAGTGCGAACACCAGGACGACGATCACGACGACGGCGATAACCGCGCCACCGATCAGCAGGGGCGTGCGGTTGGCCGCGGGGGCGGGTGGTGCGGTGGGGGCAGGCGCCTCGTCGCTGCGCACGAAGGCGCGGAAAGCCTCCGTGTTGCCGCTCGGGTCCCGGTAGTCGTCAGACATGCGAACGACCTTAGCGAACCGCATCGACCACCCCAAACACCGAAAAGGCTGACGTCTGTCCGGTTCCCAGCACTTACCGTGTGGTCATGGGGGGAAGGCGGTCCGTACTCGCATTAGTCGCCTTGCTGTTGCTGTTCGCCATATCCGCTTTTGTCCCGGCGGCGGCGGCACCCGGCGACACCGTTTTCAGTGCCGCCGGCGCCTACCCGGTCGGCGTCCGCACGTTGGCCCTGGCCCGCGGCCCAGACCGCCCGCTGCCCACCACCATCTGGTACCCGGCGTCCCTGTCAGCCGGTCGCCCCGGCACCGGCACGGTGACTCGCGACGCGGCCGTGGCCGCCGGCCGCTTCCCGCTGGTCATCTTCAGCCACGGCCTGCAGAGCCGCCCGGAAGACCACGTGCAGATGACCACCCGCTGGGCCGCGGCCGGCTTCGTGGTGATGGCCCCCGCGTTCCCGCACACGAAGAAGAACGCCCCGGCCTACACCCGCGACGACCTGGTCAACCAGCCCGCCGACGCCTGGGCGGTCGTGCTCGCCGTCAGCAAGCTCGACGCCGCACCCGACGACCTGTTCGCCGGCCACCTGGACACCCGCGACGTGGTGGCGGCCGGCCACTCGGGCGGCGCCTACACCGCGGCGGCGATGTTCCAGCAGGGCCACTCCGCCCGGCTGAAGGGCGCGATCGTCATCGCCGGCGCCCGCCCACGCTTCGAGTTCGGCGGCCCACCGGCGGCGATGCTCTTCATCCACGGCGACGCCGACCCGACGGTCCCCTACTCGACCGGCCGCGCCGTGTTCGCCCGCGTCCCGTGGGACAAGGGCTTCCTGACCTTGCCGGGCCTCAACCACGGTTCCTACCTGAGCCCGGGCCGCCCCGGCTTCAACGAGGTGATGACCTCGACGACCGACTTCCTCCGCTGGCGCCTCGACGGCGACAAACACGCCCGCTGCGCTCCGGGGCCCCTCCGCATCACCTTCGGCCCCGACGAACCCCTGTGCGGCTGAAGGGCTGGTTCTCTTCGGGTCGCGCCGGGAGCCGACCACCTCGTCGCGGCGTACATAACAAAACATGTAGCCACACGTTTTGTTATGTACGCCCGCGCAGACCTACCCGCCGGCTCCACGACACGCCCGGGGCGCTTCGCCCGCGGGGCGAGCACGCTGATGCGACAGAACGGGCGTGACCAGCGACGCTAGGGTCGGCGAATGACCTCGCGCACCGGCGGCCCGACCGACCCGGCTCCCTCTGTCGCCAATGCGGGTCATTTCGGCGCCCAGGACCGGCCCGTCACACACCGATCGACCTCACCACGGGTCGCGGTCGGGCTCGTGGCGGCCTTGGTCGGTGCGGCCGCGCTGGCCGGGTGCGGTGCTGACGCGCGGCAGGTCACCCCGGTATTCCGGACTCCGGCAGCGTCGCCAACCGCGGTGTCGCCGACGCCGTTCACGGGAAAGGCACCCACCAAGTCGTTCGACGTGGGCGTGCGGGAGCTGGACCTCTCGCGGGATGGGCGGGCGCTGGCCACGACCATCTACTACCCCGAGGGGACCGGACGCTTCCCGCTCGTGTTGTTCAGCCATGGGCTCGGTGGGCGGCCCAGCGACTACGCACCGCTGTTGCGGCGGTGGACGGCGGCCGGGTTCGTGGTGGCGGCGCCGGCCTACCCGCACACCAGTGGCGGGGTGCGTGACTACGACGTGCTCGACGTGGTCAATCAGCCGGCCGACGCCTCGTACGTCATCGGGAAGGTCCTCGCCCTCGACAAGCGAAGTGGTGACCGGTTCTTCGGGCGCCTCGCCATCGATCGGGTCGCCGCCGCCGGGCACTCCGCGGGCGGCATCACCACGGTCGGGATGTTCACGCTGGCCCGGGACCCGCGGCTGGATGCCGGGATCGTGCTGTCCGGGAATGCGCTCGGCGCGGGCACCGGGTTCCGCGGCGCCGCCGCCCCGATGCTGTTCGTGCACGGGAAGCGGGACGAGACGATCTCGTATGCGTCGGGTAAGGCCGCCTATGACGCCGTGCCGTGGCCGAAGGCGATGTTGTCGTTCCCGAAGGGTGACCACGGCGAGACGCTGCTGCGCGACGGTGGCGCGTCGTTCGAGGTGCTGGCCGACGCGACCACGGAGTTCCTGCGTTACGCGCTGTATGGCGACTCGGCGGCCAAGCCGCGCATCGACAAGGCCGCGGGGCAGGGCGATGTCGCCACGCTCGACGACCGGCTGTGAGAAAAGCGGCGGGATCCGAAGTGGATCCCGCCGCCGCCTCGCGCTAGTTACTTGACCGGTTTGCGGGTGTCCGCGAACAGGTTGGTGCTGGCCTCGTAGGAGATGCCGGACTGGGTGGTGCGGGCGATCACGCCGTAGCGGAAGTCGTGCCCGTAGAGGTTGTCGCGGATCACGATGCCCGACGCGGTGAGGTCGGTTCGCACGCCGATCGAGTAGTTGCCGCCGTTGCAGAAGTTCTGCTCGAACACCAGGTTGGTGACGCTCGGACCGGTCGTCGACCCGATCATCAGGCAGGCGTTGAACGGATCCTTGGTGTTCGGGTTATAGGCCTCGATGGTGTTGTGCCGGACCACGATGTTCTTGCCGGCCGTGGTCTGCATCGCGTCGTTGTGCGAGCCGTCGGCCCGGGTCAGGTGGTGGATCCACGAGTCGATGACCTGGCTGTTGTCGCCCAGCCGCGGCCCGTCGATCGTGTTGAAGATCTCCACCTTCTTGAGCGTGTAGCCGCCGCAGCACACCGTCGCCGAGTTCTTGCCCGCGCCGTCCATCGTCACGTTCTCGACGAGCAGGTTGGCGTTGGCGTCACTCACCTTGATCGAGTAGTTGCTCGTGCAGGTGATCTTCGAGTTGCGGATCGTCACGTTCTTGGCGGTGACGGTCACGCAGCCCTTGATGTCGAGCCCGCTGACCACCTGGCCGGCCTTCGAGAGGGTGAGCCCACCGGAGGCCTTGAGCGCGAGGCCGTCGGGCACGCCGGTGTTGGACGGGCCGGGGAACGAACTCGGGATGCCGGGCCCCTGGCCACCGCCGGCCGGCGGCTGCTCGACCGGCTTCGTCGGCGGCTTCGGGGCCGGCGGCTTGGCGGTCGGGCTCGCGGTCGGGGTGGGCGTCGCGCTCGGTGCCGGCGTCGGCTGCGTCGGCTTGGCCGGCGGGGTCGGCACGGCCTCACCCGCGTTGACGTTGATCTTCTGCCCGTTCCAGGTGGAATCGATGATCGTCGCGGGCAGCGCGTCGGAGTACATGAAGCCGTTGCGGCATCCCTGCAGCTCAACCCGCACGGCGGTGTAGTTGCCGAAGACGATCCCGTTGGTCTTGCTTTCCTGACAGAAGATCTTCGTGTCTTCAATGCGCGTGCCGGAGAAACCGTCATAGATCCGCAGGGAGTGATAGCCCCCGTAGCGAATGGTGGTATTCCGGATGGTGACGTTGTCAGCCTTTACGTAGAGGTATCCGTTGATCGTCTGCCCATCGATCACGGTCCCCGCTTTGGTCACCGTGACGGAGCCGGAGGACGCGACCGCGACCCCGACGCCGGCGGCTGCGAGGCCGAGCGTGGTCAGCACCATCACGAGGGCACGCCCGGGCCGCCGGAAGCCGAAGCGTCCGCCAGTGGTGCGCGGCGCCCGGCGGGTGCCTTTGCGCGCTGCCGAGAACATCGAATCAAACTCCTTTGAGAACTTTCCGTGGGTTGCCACCGCGGAACGGAGCCGACTTTACCGGCCGTGCGGAAAAGCGCTGACGGACAAAAAATCCGTTGTGGATCTAGTCTTTAGTGATCCTTAAGAACCTCTTTGTTAGGCCTTATCAAGCAGATTTCAATTCGCTTATAACCAGCATTTGTCCGATTTGAACTCTCCAAAAAGTCCGGTTTCTCGTCAGCCGAGATTGGGGCATCCTGGAGCCCGTAACCAGATTGATTTGCCCAGGTCCGGGCTAGTGTCCGACCCGGCGGGTGATCAGTCGGATGGTGGCGCGACCGTCGGCGACCTCGGCGTTGGCGAAGGTGGTCAGCGCCGTCAGCACCTTCCACGCGAAGGAGCTCTCCGCCGGGAGGCGTGCACCGCGCACGGTGGGCACGGTCACCTCGACCAGCAGCGCGTCGTCGGTCACCGCGAATCGGCATTCGAGCTCGGCCTCGGGCGTCGCCACGACCAGGAGCATCGCGCAGGCCTCGTCGACCGCGATGCGGAGATCTTCGATCTCGTCGAGGGCGAACTGGAGGCGGGCGGCGAGCGTGGCCGTCGCGGTGCGCAGGACGCCCAGGTAGCCGCCGTCAGCGGGCACCGTGAGGAGCACGACGTCGTCGTCGACGTTCGCGCCCGAAGTTGTCAGTTGACTCACCGGCTGCCATCCCCTCGATCGCGGACTCTACAGCGCCGGCCGGCACCCCATGCGGGGTGCCGGCCGGCTCATGCGTCGAAGGGTCTCGATCAGGCCTTCTTGGTCTCCCAGAAGATCTTCGCGATCTCGTCGATCTTCGCCAGCAGCTTGTCGCCGTCGGCGGGGTCAACGGACTCCTTGGAGCCGGCGCCGCCGGCCAGCTTGGTGGTCTCGTTGAAGAGCGCGTGCAGGTTGGGGTATTTCTCGAAGTGCGGCGGCTTGAAGTAGTCGGTCCAGAGCACCCACAGGTGGTGCTTGACCAGCTCCGAACGCTGCTCCTTGATGATCAAGGCGCGGGTGCGGTAGACCGGGTCCTGGTTGGCCTGGTACTTCTCCATGATCGCCTTGATCGACTCGGCTTCGATCCTGGCTTGCGCCGGGTCGTAAACGCCGCAAGGCAGGTCGCAGTGAGCGCTGACGACGGTGCGCGGCGCAAGGAAACTAGGAAGTCGCATCAGGACTCCTCCAAGGGAAGACATACGATGATCCTCGCTGAGGACATTACCCCCGGCGCTGCACCGAAACGTCGCGGAGGTGCGTTCGTGGCGTCACTTTTCGCCGCTCTGGTGCGCGGCCCCTCGATGGTGCCTACCTTGCGTGACGGCGACGCGCTGTTGGTGCTCCGCGGCGGACGGCCGATCCGGCCCGGTGACATCGTCGTCGCAACTTTCCGCGCACGCCCCGACCTTCTGGTGGTCAAGCGCGCGGTGCGCGCGCAGGACGGCGGCTGGTGGATACGCGGCGACAACGAGTTCGTCACCGACGACTCGCGGGCCTACGGCGTGGCCGACGTGAGCGGTCGCGTCGTGTTCCGTTACTGGCCGCGGCCCGGACGGCCGCGGTCAAGCATTATGCTCGACAACTAGCGGGTACCCCCGCTTGCTTCGCCGGTCACCGCTGACCTCGCGTCGAGCCGGCACCTCTCTGCCGGCTGTTTGCAACTCTTCGACGCGAACTGGAGTACCACAATGGCACCCTCGTCCGAGGATCCTGTTTTCGAACTGCACCGCGGCGGCAAGATGGCGGTCACTTCGACCGTGCCGCTGACCAGCCGCGAAGACCTCTCGCTGGCCTACACGCCGGGCGTCGCCCAGGTTTGTGAGGCGATCGCCGCCGACCCCGCCCTGGTCGACGACTACACCTGGGTCGCGCACACGGTCGCCGTCGTGACCGACGGTTCCGCTGTGCTCGGTCTCGGCAACATCGGCCCGCGCGCCGCGATGCCGGTGATGGAGGGCAAAGCCGTGCTGTTCAAGCAGTTCGGCGGCGTCGACGCGGTGCCGATCTGCCTCGACACGCAAGACATCGACGGCATCATCGCGACGGTCACCGCACTCGCACCGTCGTTCGGCGGCATCAACCTCGAAGACATCAGCGCGCCGCGCTGCTTCGAGATCGAACGCCGGCTCGACGAGGCGCTGCCGATCCCGGTCTTCCACGACGACCAGCACGGCACCGCGATCGTCGTGCTCGCCGCGCTGCGCAACGCCGCGACCCTGCTCGAACGCAAGCTCACCGACCTGCGCGTGGTGGTCAGCGGCGCCGGCGCGGCGGGCATCGCGGTGACGAAGATGCTGGTCGCGGGCGGCGTCAATCCCGCCGAGGTGCTGGTCGTCGACTCGCGCGGCATCCTGCACTCCGACCGGCCCGACCTGGCCGCGCCCGCGGCGGTCGCGAAGGCCGAGATGGCCGCGATGACCAACCCGCACCGCCGGGCCGGTGGCATCGCCGAGGCGCTGGCGGGCGCCGACGTGCTGATCGGCGTCTCCGGCGGCGAGATCCCCGAGTCGGCGGTGGCCACGATGGCCCCGGGCGCGATCGTCTTCGCGCTGGCCAACCCGACCCCCGAGGTCCACCCCGACATCGCGTCCCGGCACGCGGCGCTGGTCGCCACCGGCCGCAGCGACTTCCCCAACCAGATCAACAACGTGCTCGCGTTCCCGGGCGTGTTCCGCGGCGCCCTCGACGCCCGCGCGACCCGCATCACCGAGGGCATGAAGGTGGCGGCCGCCGACGCCATCGCCGGGGTGGTGGCCGACAACCTGCACCCCGACGCGTTCGTCCCGTCGCCACTCGACCCGCGCGTGGCACCCGCGGTGGCGGCCGCGGTGGCCGAGGCCGCCCGCCGCGACGGCGTGGCACGGATCTAAAGAGCTGTTCCCGGGCCCGTCGGGGGCGCGACCGTCGCTCCCGCCGGGCACCGCTCGCTTCGCATCGCTGCCAGGCTCGCGGTGCCAGGTCAACCGCCGACCCGCACGACCGACACCCCGAGCGATTAGATTCCAACCATGCGCGCTGCCTTCGCCACCCGGTTCGATGACGCCAACCCACTGTCCGCGCTCGCCGTCGGTGACCTGCCCGAGCCCGAGCCGCGCGACGGCTGGGCCACCGTCGAGGTGCGCACCAGTTCGCTCAACCACCACGACCTCTGGTCGCTGCGCGGGGTCGGCCTGCGCGAGCAGCAGCTACCGATGATCCTGGGCTGCGACGCGGCCGGCATCGCCCCGGGCGGCGAGGAGGTCGTCGTCTACCCGGTGATCACCACGCCGAGCGACCCGCGGGGCTACTCGCTGCTTTCCGAGCACTTTCCGGGGACGCTGGCCGAGCGGGTGTCCGTACCCGTGGAGAATCTTGTCCCTAAGCCCGCCGATCTTTCCTGGGAAGACGTGGCCTGCCTGCCGACGGCGTGGCTGACCGCCTACCGGATGTTGACCACCAAGGGCCGCGTCGAAGAGACCGACGCCGTGCTGATCCAGGGCGCCGGCGGTGGGGTCGCGACCGCGGCCGCGCTGATCGCGGTGGCGATGGACAAGCGGGTCTACGTCACCAGCCGCGACGCCAAGAAGCGTGAGCGGATCACCGGCATCGGGGCGACCGCGCTGGAGCCGGGTGCGCGGCTGCCCGAGCGGGTCGGCGTGGTGATCGAGACGGTCGGCGAGGCGACGTTCGAGCACTCGATGAAGGCGACCGCTCCGGGCGGGCGGATCGTAGTGTCCGGCGCGACGTCCGGCTACCTACCGAAAATCGACCTGCGCCGGGTGTACGCCATGCAGCTCGAGATCCTCGGCTCCTCGATGGGGAGCCCGGGCGAGCTCGCCGCGCTGCTCGCGTTCTGCGCCGACAAGGCCGTCCGGCCGATCGTCGACCAGGTGATCGGCTTCTCCGAGGTGGAGCGGGCGTTCGCGCACCTGCGTGAGGGCGGCATCTTCGGCAAGATCGTGCTGGATCACACGGCCTGAGAACGTCAGCCGACGCCGAGCGCCTTGTTGCTGGCCGGTGCGACCAGCAGGCCGCAGATCAGCAGGCCGAGCGCGATCAACAGGACGCCCAGCCAGGCCAGCCCGCCCTGGATCATGTAGTAGCCGACCGCGCAGAGCATGAGTTGCAGGACGATCGCGGGGGCGCGCGCACCGGCCCGCCCCGCGGTCAGCAACCGACCGATGAAGAACAGCGCCACGGCGCCCAGCGCCGCGAAGACCGTCAGCAGCAGCGCCGAGGTCAGGTCGACCGAATCGGCGGTCGCTGACTCGAAGCCCAGATAGAGGGTCAGCGCGACCATCCCGGCGGCTTCCGCGAAGAGCAACCACACAGCGGCGCGCAACGTCGACGGCGCGGTCTCGGCGGGGTTCTCGGACACGCCGCCACGATACCGCCGTGCCGTACGACACAGCTGCTCCGGGGCGCGCGGAAGGCGCACAGAGGGTGAGCACTCGCGGGTACAGTCCGCCACATGCGGGCCCTGCTCGTGGTCAACCCGAAGGCCACCACGACCTCAGAACGCAGCCGTGATGTCCTGATCCGCGCCTTGCGCAGCGCTGTCGACCTGCGGGTCGAGTTCACCCGCCGGCGCGGGCACGCGGTCAAGCTGGTCCGCGAAGCGGCCACACTCGGTGTCGATGTCGTTGTCACCCTGGGTGGGGACGGCACGGTCAACGAGGCAGTCAACGGCTTGATGGGCGCATTGCCCGACATGCGGGAGATGGGCGACGCGCCCCCGGCCGAGCGGCTGCCGGCGCTCGCCGTCGTTCCCGGCGGCTCGACGAACGTGTTCGCCCGGGCGATCGGTCTACCCAAGGACTGGATAGAGGGCACCGGCGTGATCCTCGAGGGGTTGCGGGCCGGGCGGTCGCGGACCATCGGGCTCGGCCGCGCCGACGATCGCTACTTCACGTTCTGTGCAGGATTCGGTCTCGACGCGGCCGTCATCCGGCGGGTCGAGCGGGCCCGATCGCGCGGCCGGGTGTCGAGCTCGTCACTTTATCTGCGGTCGACGCTCGGTGAGTTTCTGGCGACCGACCGACGCCATCCGGCGATCTCGCTGGAGCGCCCGGCCGAGACGGTGATCGATGAACTGTCCACGGTGATCATCCAGAACACCACGCCGTGGACCTATCTCGGCGATCGCCCCGTAAGCCCCAATCCGGACGCGTCGTTCGACCTCGGACTTGACGTACTGGCCGTCCGTCAGCTAGCGGTCGCCAAGACGACACGCACAGTCACCCAAATCCTGTCGCCGCGAACGAATCCGCACGGCCGCCAAGTCTTCCAACTCCATGATGTTCACGAATTCACCCTGCTCGCGAGCCGTCCGGAGGCGTTCCAACTAGACGGTGACTATCTCGGTGAGCGGGAAAAAGTTAGATTTACCTCCGTGGCGCAAGCGCTGAGAGTAATCTGCTGAGGAGCGGGTACGAGGTGTCAAGGCGCCGATTCTGGCAGCCGCAGGGGTGACACGTGCCGGAAATGCCAGTAATGTGGCGCGGACCGTACTACATTGATTGCGGCTGGCGAAATCCGGGTGCCGAGCACATGCTCGAAAACCGGACAAAGGGGTCGTGAGCTTGCTCACCCGCTTAGACTTTTTCGCGGCGTCCCTCTTGACATCGCGACAGTTCGTGAAAGTATTCACAAGCGAAAACGAGTTACGGGAACGTTGCCTGCGAGCACTCCGCACGCACCCTCGGCGCCGTTCCTCGGGGCTAATCGCCTGCCCACGCGCTGCCAACGTGGCGGATGCTCACCGTCACGGAGTGCAACGCGCGCGCATATAAAGATCCACCCGCATTGTTTGCCATCGCTGAACGAGGAGTGTTGCCGCCATGGACTGGCGCCACCATGCTGCCTGCCGCGACGAAGACCCGGAGCTGTTCTTCCCGATCGGGACGTCCGGCCCGGCTCTGTTGCAGGTCGAGCAGGCCAAGGCCGTCTGCCGGCGGTGCCCCGCGACCGACCAGTGCCTGCAGTGGGCACTGGAATCAGGTCAGGACGCCGGCGTCTGGGGCGGGATGAGCGAGGAAGAGCGGCGCGCGGTCAAGCGCCGCGGTGGCCTGCGGGTCCTGCGCGCTCACTCCGCCTGACAACGAAACACCAGCACCACGCAAGGACGCCCCGGGCAACCGGGGCGTCCTGCGTTTGCGGGTTCCGTACACCTGCTGGTCATCCTGAGGTCAACTCCGGTTCAGCACCACCGTGATCTCGCAGGTGCCCTTCGATGTCGGTGCGTCGAGCGAGGTGGTCACCTCACGACGCACGGTCTGACCAGGCGCCGCGTCAGACACGACGACCGAGTCCTTGCCGACGACGCCACCCTTGGCGTCGCGATACTCCCACTCGATCCGGGCCGATCCGGCTTCCTCGCCGTCGTTCCGGATGGTCAGCGACACCGCGACCGACGAGCCGTGAAACTCGCACGAGGCGATGTCGGCGACCAGGTCCGACTGGCTGCGGCCGTTTCCGACCCGCAGCAGCACCACGAGTGTGACCAGGGCCAACAGGCCGAGGACCGTGAACACTCCGGGCAGCGTGTCCCAGAACCCTGGTTTCGCCGGCCGGCGGGACATGTCGTGCGTCACGCGCGCAAGCTATCCAGCGGCCCGCCGCATCTTCCGGCAATCGCTCCAAAGTGGGCGGGTCAAGCCGCCCCGGTCACGCCGCCTTGGCCAGGTCGCAGATCGGTTCGCGGGCCGTCGCCGTGCGGGCCAGCACCAGTCGGGCCAATTCCGGCGCACCGCCGAGCGGCTCGGCCACCACCGCGGCGCCGGCCCGGCGGGCGGCCGTGACGACCGTCTCATGTAGCAGGCCGGGCGCCAGGAAGTAGGACGCGACACCGATGTGGCGCGCGCCACCCGCCCGCAGTGCGGCAACCGCCTCGTCGCCGGTCGGCTTCGCCGCCGACGCGTAGGCCACCTGGCACGGCACGCCGCCCAGCGCGGTCGACAGGTTTCCGGCGACCGTCTCGACCGTCGACCGGGCCGCGTCGTCGCGGGTGCCCGCCGCGGCCAACACCACGCCGTCGAGCGGCACCACGCCCGGCGCCCACACCCCGGCCGCGGTCGACGCCGCCGCCAGCCGCCGGCGCAACGCGCTCAGCAGCAACGGCTCGGTAACCCCGCTGACCGGGCCGAGCACGTCGGCCACCGCGACCGGCATCCGGAGCCCAGCGGCGCGCGCGTCCATCAACGCGGCCGGCACGTCGACCCGCACGTGGTAGGCCGACGTCAGCAGCAACGGCACCAGCGTGGCCCGCTTCTCGCCGGCCGCCTCCAGCGCGAGCAACGTCTCCGCCGGCCGCGGCCCGCTGTGGTCGAGGAAGGCCAACCGCACCGGCGTGCCCGGACGGGCCCGGCGCACCGCGTCGACCAGGGCCGCGTTGGCCCGGGCCGCGCGCGGGTCGCGGCTGCCGTGCGCGACCAGCACCAGCGGGCCGGGCGCGGCGGGAAGCCACAGGTGAAGCGTCATACGTGCAGGCCGCATTCGGTCTTGTCGAACATCGCCCACCGACCGGCGCGCGGGTCTTCGCCGGCCTTGGTGCGCCGGGTGCACGGCCAGCAGCCGATCGAGCCGTAGCCCTGCTTGAACAGCTCGTTGACCGGCACGTTCCAGCGGGAGATGTAGGAGTCGACGTCGGACTGGCTCCAGGCGGCGATTGGGTTGACCTTCACCTTGCCGCGCTTGGGGTCGAAGCCGACCACCGGCGTGTTGGCCCGGGTCGGTGACTCGTCGCGGCGCAGGCCGGCGGCCCAGGCGTCGTAGTCGCCGAGCGCCCGCTCCAGCGGCTCGACCTTGCGGATGAAGCAGCACTCGTCGGGCGCGCGGTTGAACAGCCGCGGACCGTATTCGCCGTCTTGCTGGCCCACCGTCAGCCGCGGGCGGATCGACCGGACGTTGACCGGCATGGTGCGGGCGACCGCGTCACGCACCTTGAGGGTTTCCGGGAAGTGCAGGCCGGTGTCGAGGAACACCACGTCGACGCCGGGTGCCACACGCGAGATGAGATGGGCGACCACGCCGTCGGCCATCGAGCTGGTCACACAGAACCGCGGGCCGAACGTGGTGGCCGCCCAACGGGCGATCTCCAGCGCCGGCGCGCCTTCCAGGTCACGGCCCGCCGCGTCGGCGAGGGCCTTGAGCTCGTCGGCGGAACGCCGATCGGTTTGAGCCGGGCGGGGACCGCCCAGCGACACCAGTCCCAGATCGACCGCGTTGACGGCACTCATCTGGCTACCTCACCTCTTCCGTCCTGGTTTGGACGCCCGCTGCTCGCAGGCCGAGGAACTTGACCGAGAAAACCCGCTGGCAGCCGCGGCACTCCCATGCACCGTGCGACTCCTCGTGCGGGCGGATGTCTTCTTCGGCGCAGTAAGGGCAGTGCATCGGCGCGGCCCGGCTCTCGGAGCTCATCGCAGCGCCTCCTCGTCGGCCCGCATCACCCACTGAGCGAACGCCTCGCCCTCGGTGCGACCGTCGAGGTAACGGCGGGCCACCCGCTCGACGTACTCGGGAAGCTCCTCCGCGGTTGTCTTGAGGCCGCGCAGCTTGCGGCCGAAACCGGCGGTCTGGCCCTGCGCCATCCCGAGCGCGCCGCCGAGATGCACCTGGAAGCCTTCGACCTGGCGGCCGTCGGGCCCGATCACCAACTGTCCTTTGAGGCCGATGTCGGCAGTCTGGGTGCGGGCGCAGGCGTTGGGGCAACCGTTGATGTTGATGGTGATGTCGGCGTCGATGTCGCCGAGCCGCTCTTCGAGGCGGGCGACCAGTTCCTGACCGCGGGCCTTGGTCTCGACGATGGCGAGCTTGCAGTATTCGATGCCGGTGCAGGCCATCGTGGCGCGCCGCCAGGTCGACGGGCGGGCCTCGAGCCCGATCCCGCGCAGCCCGGTCACGAGAGACTCGACCCGCTCTTCGGGAACATCGAGGACAAGCAGCTTCTGGTAGGGCGTAAGGCTCACCCGGCCACTCCCGTGCGCCTCGACGACATCGGCGAGCTGGGTGAGCTGGGTGCCGGAGATCCGGCCGACGACCGGCGCGGCGCCGACGTAGAAACGCCCGTCGCGCTGCTGGTGCACGCCGATGTGGTCGATCGGCTTGTCCGGCAACGCCGGAGCCGGACCGTCTACAAGCGACCGACCGAGGTATTCCTTCTCCAGCACCTCGCGGAACTTCTCCACGCCCCAGTCGGCGACGAGGAACTTGAGCCGGGCCCGGTGCCGCAGCCGGCGATAGCCGTAGTCGCGGAAGATGCTGACCACGCCGGCCCAGACGTCGGGCACCTCGGCCAGCGGCACCCAGACGCCGAGGCGCTGGGCGAGCATCGGGTTGGTCGACAGGCCGCCGCCGACCCAGAGATCAAAGCCGGGGCCGTAGTCGGGGTGCTCGACGCCGAGGAACGAGATGTCGTTGATCTCGTAGGGCATGTCGGCGAGCCAGGAGATCGACGACTTGAACTTGCGCGGCAGGTTGGAGAAGTCTTTGTTGCCGACGAACTGCTCGACGATCGCGTCGATGGCCGGCGTGGGGTCGAGCACCTCGTCGGCGGCGACACCGGCGACCGGGCTGCCCAGCACCACCCGCGGGCAGTCGCCGCACGCCTCGGTGGTCTGGAGGCCGACGGCTTCGAGCCGGCGCCAGATCTCCGGCATGTCTTCGACCCGGATCCAGTGGAGCTGGATGTTCTGCCGGTCGGTGATGTCAGCGGAGTCGCGCGCGAACTCCCGCGAGATCCCGGCGATCACCCGGAGCTGCTCGAGGCTGAGCTGGCCGCCGTCGACCCGGACCCGGAGCATGAAGTATTCGTCTTCGAGCTCGTGCGGCTCGAGCACCGCGGTGCGACCACCGTCGATGCCGGCCTTGCGCTGGGTGTAGAGGCCCCACCAGCGGAACCGGCCGCGCAGGTCAGCGGGGTCGATCGAGGCGAAGCCACCGTGCGCGTAGATGTTTTCGATCCGCGCCCGCACGTTGAGCGGGTTGTCGTCCTTCTTCGTGCGCTCGTTGGCGTTGAGCGGCTCGCGGTGCCCGAGAGCCCATTGGCCCTCGCCCCGGGCGCGGCGAGGCGAACGGGCTGGGGTGCTGCTGACCGCCATCGCGGGCGTTCCTCCGAAGGTCGCAAGTGCGGCGCGGCGCGCGACCGGGGGAACACATGGAAAGGCCCGGCGCGGACGCGCCCGGACGTGAGTCGGGCGTCGTCAGTGAGCCGGACACATGGCGCTGCGGACCCGGCCGTAGTCGACATGGCGCCGGACCGTCAGGCCCAGGTTCACCATGCGCTCGTCGGCAGTCGCAGTCACGCTCATCATGCTGCCACAGCACGCTGCGATTACCTCGGGCAGTCCCAGATGCCGGGCCCCGGTGTGGCCTGCTTCACGCTAGCCTGATGGGGCAATAGGGACATTTGCGGCGTAGCGCGGGAGGCCGGCGATGACGCAGCAGTTGGACCCTGCCCGGGCGGGGGTCGGTGCCGGTCCGCGCCGGTTCATCGCCGGACCGTGGGCCCCGGCCGCCCTGACCTTGTTGATCGTCGGTTTCCAGCTCGACCGGGCTCCGCTCTGGCGCGACGAACTGGCGACCTGGAGCGCCGCCACCCGCCCACTGCCCGACCTGTGGCGGATGCTCGCGGGCATCGACGCGGTGACCGGGCCCTACTACCTGTTCCTGCACGGCTGGATCCGGCTGTTCGGCGACTCGGCCCTGGCACTGCGACTCCCGTCGCTGCTCGCCATGGCCGGGGCCGCCGCTGTCACGGCTCAACTCGGCGCCCGGCTGTTCGGTGATCGCGCCGGCCTGGTCGCCGGGTTGCTGTTCGCGGTCGTACCGAGCACGTCGCGCTATGGCCAGGAGGCTCGGGGGTACGCGTTCGCGACCCTGTTCGCCGTGCTCGCGACCCTGATGCTGGCCCGGGCGGTCGATCGGCCGGCGTGGCCGCGGTTCGCCGGCTACGGCGCGGCGGTGCTCGGGCTCGGCCTGTGCAACCTGGTGGCGCTGCTGGTGCTGGCCGGCCACGCGGCGGCGGTGATCGGACGGCGGCGGGCGGCACTCGGCTTCGCCGCCGCGGTCGGTGCCGCCGCCGTGCTGCTCGTGCCGCTGGTCGTCGTCGCTCGTGGCCAGGCCGGCGTACAGCTCGACTGGGTGCTCCGGCCCGGGGCCGGCGACTTGCTCGGCCTGCCCGGCAGCGTGCTACAGGCAAGCGCGGTCGGCGGCGCGCTGGTCGCCCTGGCAGCGCTCGGCTGGGCCGTGGGGGACGACCGCTGGCCAACCGTGCTGGGGTTGTCGGCACTACTCCCGGCGGCGCTGCTGTTCCTGGCCGGCCTGGTCGGGCCCTACTGGGTGCCGCGCTATCTGGTGGTCACGGTGCCGTTCATTTGCCTGCTGGCCACTGTCGCGCTGCGTCGCGTCAGGCTGGTCTACGCGCTGGCGCTGGTGGTGTTGGTGGCCGCGCTCGGCGGCCCGACACAGGCCGCGCTGCGGCGGACGCACGAGTGGCCGCGCTCGGCGCCGGTCGACTACCCGGGTGCGGTGGCGGTGATCCGGGCCAACGCCCAGCCGGGCGACGCGATCGTCTACGAGCCGCGCGGCGGCTGGAAGATGCTCGACGTCGCGGTGGCCTATGGCTTGGGCTCCGGGGCGCCGCGCGATGTGCTCGTGCGGCAGACGGCGGTCGAGCGGGGCGAGTTGCGGGCCACCGAATGCGCGGACCCGGGCGCCTGTCTGGCCGCCGCGGGCGCGCCGCGGATCTGGCTGCTGACCAGCGGCGACCGGCTGTCGCCGCTGGCCATGGTGCCGGGTTCGAAGGGCGCGGCCCTCCGTGCGGCCTACGCGACCCACCAGGTCTGGCACGAGCCGGGCCTGACCGTCGCGCTGTTGACCCGCCGTTGATCTCCCTCTTGCTCTGCACCCTTGTAGGCAGCGCCCGAGCGCTCGGGCGCTGCCTATAGGGGTGCAGAGCAAGAGGAGATCAACGGGCCTTGCCCAGCGGGACCACCAGGACCGCCTCGGTGCCGCCCTCAGCCCGGTTGCGCAGCTCGATCGAGCCCCGCAACTCCCCCGTCGCCAGCGCCCGGACGATCTGGAGACCCAGCCGGCCGCCCTTGTCGGGATCGAAGTCCGGCGGCAGGCCACGCCCGTTGTCAGCCACCGTGACGTGCAACTGCTTGCGGAACCGGTGCACCGCCACGACCACCTCCGGCTCGACCGCGCCGTCGCCCGAGAAGCCGTGCTCCGCCGCGTTGAGCAGCAGCTCGTTGAGGACCATCACCAGGGAGGTGGCGATCTCCGCCGGCAGCACCCCGAACGAGCCCTCGCGCCGCATCCGGACAGCGAGCTCGGTGCTCGCGACCTCGGTCGCGGCCCCGGCGACCTTGTCGACGATGCCGTCGAACTCGACCGCCTCGTCGCTCGACATCGACAGCGTCTCGTGCACCAGGGCGATCGAGGCGACCCGGCGCACCGACTCCTCCAGCGCGGCCTTCGCCGCCGGGATGCCGACCCGGCGGGCCTGGAGGCGCAGCAGCGCCGCGACCGTCTGGAGGTTGTTCTTCACCCGGTGGTGGATCTCGCGGATCGTCGCGTCCTTGGTGACCAGGGCGCGGTCGCGGCGGCGTACCTCGGTGATGTCGCGGACCAGGACCAGCGACCCGATCGGCACGCCCGCGGGCATCAGTGGCAGCGCGCGGTGCAGGACCGTCGCGCCGCGGGCGTCGACCTCCTTGCGGGCCGGCGCCTCGCCGCGCAGCGAGGAGAGCACCCGATTGGCCGCGTCGGTGCCTTCCAGCGGGTCGTCGGCCAGCCGTTTGATCAGCGCGGCCAGGTCTTCGCCGACCAGGTGGGCGGCGAAACCCAGCCGCCGGTAGGCGGACTGGGCGTTGGGGCTCGCGTAGGTCACCTTGCCGTTGGCGTCGAGCCGGACCAGCCCGTCGCCCACCCGCGGGGCGGAGGTGGTCTCGCCCGGGTGCCGGCGCGGCGGGAAGGTGCCGTCGGAGGTCATCTGGGCCAGGTCGTCGGCCGTCGTCAGATAGTTGAGCTCGAGCTGGCTGGGCGTCCGGGCGGTCGACAGGTTGGTGTCCCGGCCGACCACCGCGATCACCTCGCCGCTCTCCCCGTCGGCCGAGCGCAGCCGCACCGGGATGGCCTCGTGGCGGGCCGGGGTGTCGCCGTACCAGACCGGGTCGCCCTCGCGCCAGATCCGGCCCTCGCGGAAGGCGATGTCGAGATGCGCCACCTCGGGCCCGCCGACGATCCGGCCGACCTGGTCGTTCTCGTAGGCGGTGGGTGCCGTGGTCGGGCGGACCTGGGCCACGCAGAGGAACGTGCCGTCGTCGACGGGCACCCAGAGCAGCAGGTCGGCGAAGGACAGGTCGGAGAGCAACTGCCACTCGCCGGCGATCCGGTGGAGGTGGTCGATGTCGCCCCGGCGCAGGGAGGTGTGCTCTTCGACTAGGTCACGCAGCGTGGACACGCCCGCAAGCCTGACACGCTCAGAGCGTGGAGGTCACTTTGGCGAGGCCACGGGGTGCGTCGGGGTTCTCACCACGGGCCAGCGCCAGCGCGAGGGCCAGGCGTTGCAGCGGGAGGATGTCGAGCAGCGGGGCGAGCCGCTCGTCGACCTCGGGCACGGCGAGCCGGGCGGAGGAGCCGGGCACGTCGGCCGGGCCGACGGTGACCACGTCGGCGCGGCGCTCGCCGAGCCGGGCCAGCACCTCGCGCATGGCGGCACCGCCGGGGCCGGCGCCGACCACCGCGAGCACCGGCACGTCGGGGTCGGCCAGGGCGAGCGGGCCGTGCAGCAGGTCGGCGCCGGAGAACGACAGCGCCGGCAGGTAGGAGGTCTCCATCAGCTTGAGGGCGGCCTCGCGGGCGGTCGGGTAGGCGTAGCCGCGACCAGTGGTCACCATCCGGGCCGCGAACCGGTAGCGCCGCGCCAGGTCGGGCGCCGTCGGGTCGGCCAGCGCCGTCGCGGCCAGGGCAGGGAGCTCAGCGAGGGTACGCAGCTCGTCGGCCGGCACCACGCCGGTGCCGCCGCGGATCCCCTCGACCAGCAGCAGCAGCGCGAGCAGCTCGGCCGTGTAGGTCTTCGTCGCGGCGACCGCGCGCTCGTGCCCGGCGGCCACGTCGATGTGCAACTCGGCCGCGCCGGCCAGCGGCGAGTCGGGGTTGTTGGTGATCGCCAGGGTGAGCGCGCCGCTCTCGCGGGCCACCCGGACCACCTCGGTGAGGTCGGGCGAGCCACCGCTCTGGCTGACCCCGACGACCAGGGCGTCGGACAGGTCGGGGCGGGCGCCGTAGACGGTGACCGCGCTCGGCGAGGCCAACCCGGCGGCCAGGCCCAGGCGGATCTCGGCCAGGTAGGCGCCGTAGAGCGCGGCGTGGTCGGAGGTGCCGCGCGCGGTGAACACCACGTGCCGCGGCCGGCGGGCCACGATCGCGGCCGCGACGGCGGCGATCGGGTCGGCGTTGGCCGGCTCGAGCAACCCGGCGAACACCTCCGGCTGCTCGGCGATGTCGGCGGCCATGCCGGCGCCCGGTGTCCCCATCCGTGCCTCCCCTGCGCGCTGTCTGCTCGATTCTGCACGGAACTCCGCTTTATCGCAACGTTCCGATCACCGGGCCCTGAGCATCCGCACTCACGCGCGTTGCCTCCCGCCCCACTAGCGTCGTCGCTATGAAGCGCACGGGGAAGGCCGCGCTCTGGCTGGTGGCCGCGCACGTGGCGGTGCTCGCGGCCTGCGGTGTCGGCGTGCTGACGCAGTCGGATCAGGTGCCGGAGGGCCAATGCGAGGGCATCGGCTGGGGCTGCACGATGTCGCCGCGCGACGGTTCGCTCTTCGTGCTCGTGCTGTGGGTGCTGCCGGCGGCCCTGGTCAGCCTGCTCGTCTGCCTGGTCACGGTCGGAGTGGTGGCGGCGATCCGCGACCGCCGGCGGAAGGGGTCGGGGTGACGCGTGCCGGCAAGTGGGAGCTGATCAAGGTCGCCGTGGTCTACGCGCCGATTCTCGTCGGGATCGCGGCCGCGATCGTGGCACGGCGCCAGACATGAGAAACGCCCCCGGAGTGATCCGGGGGCGTCCTCGCGAACAGCGCGTCAGTCGGCGATGGCTTCGGCCTTGGCCAGCGCGACCTCGGCTTCGTCGGCCGGGGTCTCCCGCTTCTCGCCCGGCTTGAGCTGGTCGCCGGCACCGCGCAGCGGGATCTCCTTGACGAACCAGGCCAGCACCGGCACCAGGATCACGATCACCGCGGCCCAGACGAAGACGTAGGCGATCGAGTCGGCCAGGCCGCCCATCACCGCGTCGCGGATCTCCGCCGGGAGCTTCTGGAGGGCGGTCGGGTCGACGCCCGCCCCGCCGCCGTCCCCGGCCAGCGCGCCGCCGGCCGGCGACTTCGCCAGATGGTGCACGAAGAGCGCACCGAAGAGGGCGATGCCGATGGAGCCGCCGATGGAGCGAAAGAACGTCGCGGCGCCGCTGCCCGCACCGAGGTCCTTCTGCTCGACGCTGTTCTGCGCGATCAGCATCGACGTCTGCATCAGGCCGCCCATGCCGAGGCCGAGCACCACCATGTAGAGCGCCAGGGTCAGCTTGGTCGTGTCGGCGTTGATCGTGGAGAGCAGGGCCATGCCGGCCAGCAGGGCCACGCCGCCGGCGATCGGGAAGATCCGGTAGCGCCCGGTCTTCGTGATCACCCGGCCGGTGATCACCGAGACGACCAGCATGCCGGCCATCAGCGGGAGCAGCAGCAGGCCGCTGTTCGTCGCCGAGGCACCCTGCACGGTCTGCTGGAACAGCGG
Source organism: Asanoa ferruginea (assembly GCF_003387075.1). Lineage (NCBI taxonomy): Bacteria > Bacillati > Actinomycetota > Actinomycetes > Micromonosporales > Micromonosporaceae > Asanoa > Asanoa ferruginea. The sequence continues at coordinate 3,385,391 of NZ_QUMQ01000001.1, read as the reverse complement.
CAGGAAGTTCATCGCACCGAACATCGCGAAGCCGAGCAGGAAGCCGACCGCGGAGATCAGGGCGAAGTTGCGGTTGAGGAACAGGTGCAGCGGCAGGATCGGCTCCGGCGCGCGGCGCTCGACAACACCGAAGACCGCCAGGGAGACCACGGTCAGCGCGGCCAGGCCGAGGATCTGCGGCGAGCCCCAGTCGTATTGGTTGCCGCCCCAGGTGGTGATCAGCACCAGCGCGGTGATGCCGACGGAGAGCAGCCCGGCGCCGAGGTAGTCGATCCGGTGCTCGGTGCGGTAGCGCGGCAGGTGCATCCGGGTGGCCAGCACCAGCAGGGCCACGCCGCCGAGCGGCAGGTTGACGTAGAACGCCCAGCGCCACGACAGGTTGTCGGTGATGAAGCCGCCGACCAGCGGGCCCGCGACCATGGCGATCGCCATGATGCCGGCGATCATGCCCTGGTAGCGGCCGCGCTCGCGGGGCGGGACCAGGTCGCCGATGATGGCCATGACGCCGACCATCAGGCCGCCGGCGCCGAGGCCCTGCACCGCGCGGAAGCCGATCAGCTCGATCATGCCGTCAGCGGTGCCGCCGAGCATCGCGGAGCCGGCCATTCCGCAGAGCGCCGACCCGATCAGGAAGATAATGATCGACGTAAGGAAGACCGATTTGCGGCCGTAAAGGTCGCCGAGCTTTCCCCAGATCGGCGTCGAAACGGTTGTGCCGAGCACGTAGGCGGTGACGACCCAGGTGAAGTGGTTGAGGCCACCGAATTCGCTGACGATGTGCGGCAGCGCCGTGCTAACGATCATGTTGTCGAGCATCGCGAGCATCATCGCGATCATCAGACCCGCGAGAATGCCGCGGATCTTCTGTGGTGCGATGGCTGGCGCGTCGGCGGTGGTCATCTGGAACGCCCCCCAGCGTGATGGGCCTTACTTGCCGCCCGGCTAGTCTTTCTTACTAGCCGCACGGTAAGCTGCGAACTAACCGGTCGTCAAGTTAGTTAGGGGGTCAGAGTGACCGAGAGCACGCGAGGCCGAATCCAGGCCGTCGCGCTCGAGCTCTTCACGGAGAACGGGTACGAGAAAACCTCGCTCCGCGAGATCGCCGAGCGGCTCGGAGTGACCAAGGCCGCCCTCTACTACCACTTCAAGAGCAAGGAAGAGATCGTCTCGAGCTTCGCCGAAGACCGGCTGGCCGGGCTCGACCGGCTCATCGAGTGGGCCGAGACGCAGCCGCCGAGCACCGAGCGGCGCCAGCGGTTGATCTCCCGCTACGCCGACGAGTTCTTCGGTGGCGACCAGCCGTCGGTGATGCGCTTCTTCGAGCAGAACCAGACGGTGATCAAGAGCATGTCGGCCGGCATGGACATGCGCGACCGGATGATGCGGGTGGCCGCGCTGCTGTCCAACGGCTCGACCGAGCCGGCCGACCAGCTCCGCTCCACGTTGGCGCTGTTCGCCGTGCACGGCAGTTGGTTCGCGATCCGCGACCCCAACCTCGGCATCCCCGAGCGCAAGCAGTTGGCGCTGGAGATGGCCGAAGACCTGTGGCGGTCGCCGGTCAGCCCGCGAGCGGCAGCCGGAGCGCCTCGAGGTCGACACCCGGGAAGGGCGACCAGTCGCGCTCCGGGATGCGAGTGAACCCCAACCGGGCGTAGAGCCGTTTGGCCGGCTCGGAGAAGCTGCGTACGCAGATCACGATCGCACCGCAGCCGAGGCCGGTCGCCCGCTCGACGCAGGCCCGCACCAGCGCGGCACCGGCACCGCGGCCCTGCGCGGCCGGGTCGACGGCGAGCATCCGGAATTCGGCCTCGCCGGGGCCGGACAGTTCCGCATAGGCGCTGCCGGGCAACACGAAGGTGACCGAGCCGAGCACCTGGCCGGTCTCGTCGTCGGCCGCGATCAGCAGCACGCCGGCCTCGGCCCGGGTCTCCACGTCGGCCAGTTTCTTGTCGTAACCGTGGTCGCCCGCGAGCTGACCGTCTTCGCGATAGGCGTCGACGGTGAGCCGGGCGACCGCCGGGAAGTCTGCCGGCGTGGCCGGCCGCACCCGGACGGTCATTCGATGACGGCGATCAGGTCGCCCTCCTGGACGACGTCGCCCTCGTTGACGGCGAGCTGCGCGATGACCCCGTCGGACTCGGTGATGACCGGGATCTCCATCTTCATCGACTCGAGAATGACCAGCGTGTCGCCCTCGGCCACGGTGTCGCCCTTGGTAGCGACGACCTTCCACACGTTCGCCACCATCTCGGCGCGGATCTCCTCGGACATCGCGCGGTCCCTCCCTCGCCTCTCGCGGCCGGCGTCGGCCCGCGTCAGCATCCAACCATGCGCCGGCCGTCGGTGCGTCGGTGGCGGGCCGTCTAGGATCGTCAGGTCACCGGACAGACGGAGGTCGACATATGGCGAAGAAGAGTCGCAAGAAGAAGGCCCGTAAGAAGAGCGCCGCCAACCACGGCAAGCGCCCTAACTCCTAATAGACGACGTCGCCGGCCCATTCGGGCCGGCGACGGGCGTATCTAGGGCTCAGACGTCGGTGCGCAGCTCGGTGAGCTTGGTGCGCAGGCGGGCAAGCAGCTCCGCCGGTGCGGTCTCGTTGCCGCAGCAGCGGGCGACCAGCGCCTTCACCTCTTGCTCGATGCCATATTCGCGCAGGCACGGCGAGCACTCGTCGAGGTGGTGACGGATCAGGTCGCGGCGCTGGTCAGCGCATTCGAGATCGAGGTAGAGGTAGACCTCGTCGAGCACTTCGCTGCAGTCGGTCTCGTGGGGGTTACCGCAACTCACGGTTCCTCACACCTCCTGGCGGGCAGCGGCCGCGTCACCCGACGGAGTGCGGGTGAAACCTCGATCCGCAGCGTAGCGCTCCAGAAGGTTGCGCAGGTTGCGGCGGCCTCGGTGAAGTCGCGACATGACCGTGCCGATCGGCGTGTTCATGATGTCGGCGATCTCCTTGTAGGAGAACCCCTCGACGTCGGCCAGGTAGACAGCCAGCCGGAACTCCTCCGGGAGCTGCTGGAGCGCGTTTTTCACGTCGCTGTCGGGCAGCCGGTCGAGCGCCTCGGTCTCGGCCGAGCGCAGGCCGCTGGACGTGTGCGACTCAGCGCTGGCGAGCTGCCAGTCGGTGATCTCCTCCGTCGGCGCCTGGATGGGCTGGCGTTGCCGGCGCCGGTAGGAGTTGATGTAGGTGTTGGTGAGGATCCGGTAGAGCCACGCCTTGAGGTTGGTGCCTTCCTCGAACTGGTGGAAGGCGGCGTAGGCCTTGAGGAACGTCTCCTGCACCAGGTCTTCCGCGTCGGCCGGGTTCCGGGTCATCCGCAGGGCCGCGGCGTAGAGCTGGTCGACGAAGGGCAGCGCGTCACGCTCGAACCGGGCCCGCCGTTCGTCGGTCGGCTCCTCGGTTCGGGTCTTCTCCGGCTGCGTCAACCGCACGTCCCCCCTTGACTGTCCCGCCGAGGATACGCGTCGCGCGCGCTCGACAGTTTCAGTTGCTGGTGGGTTGCCCCCGATGAGGGCGTGACTAACGTCGCTCGCCGACCATTCGGGCGCGGTCAGAAGCGCGCGCACTCGGCCGGTGTCGCGGTTGCCCCGCGTAGCTGCTTGCACTGGGAAAAGCCCCCTTGCCATCCGTTGCATCCGGTGGCTTAAACAGCGGGGGGACCTAACGAATTCCCATGGCCCAACCCACTGGCCCCGGGGACGTGGTCCCCGGGGCCAGGTGGGCCTGGGAGGTTGATGCGGACCGGGGGGTCCGCGGACTCGTGGAGGGAGTCCCCAGGGCATGCCTGGCTCACCCAAATCAACGAGCCCGCCTCCGGACAGTTACGGACGGGCCCAACCGTTGCCGCGCAGCCACTCCACCACCAGCAGCCCCAACCCGCGCGGATCACCCCGCAGGTCGTGCCGCTGGCCGGAGCGGACCGCCACCTCGACGCCCGGCGACGGCTCAGGAACCCCGAACGGGTCACGATCGCCGTTGACGACCAGGGTCGGCACGCCGGTGAGCAACTCGTCGGCCCGCGACTTCTCCGGCCGGCCGGGCGGATGCAGCGGGAAGGCGAGACAGACGATGCCTGCGGCGCCGAGCGCGACCGAGGTGCGGCAGGCCACCCGCGCGCCGCTGGACCGCCCGCCGACGACCAGTGGCGGCGGCTCCGGATAGCCCTTGACGATCTCGTGGACGACCGCCGTCCAGGCAGCGTCGAGTTGCGCCGCCGGTGCCGGCGCCCGCCGGCCGGCGACCCGGTAAGGCTGTGTGACGCGCACGACGGTGACGCCCGCCGCGACGGCGGCACGGCGGACCGCCATCAGGTCGGGCGCGTCGACGCCGCCGCCGGCGCCGTGCCCGAGAATGAGCAGCGCCGACGGCCGGCCGTCGACCTCGTCGGTGTCGGCGACGGCCGGACCGTGCGGTGTCGCGATCTGTGTGACCCCCATGACCACCATTGTGCTGGCCCGGAGGCCCAGGTCAGCTCACCGGCACCAGTTCGAGCGACAGGTCGCGCATCGGTGGGCCCGAGTCGATCGTTTCGGCGCCCCGGGTGAGCTGGCCACGCCAGGCGACCAGCATCGCCCGCCGTTCGCGTGGTGTGGTGCCACCCCAGACGCCGTGGCAGTCACCGACCTCGAGCGCCCACGCGAGGCAGGCGCCCTGCACGTCGCAACCGCGGCACAGCGAGATGGCGGTGTCGGCCGGCTCGCTCGGTGCCGGGAAGAACGTCTCTGGGTCGACGGCCTGGCAGGCGCCCCGTGTGCGCCAGGCTTCGTCGAGCTGTCTTTCGGCCGACGCGCGCAGCAATCGAGGATCTCGACGTGCGGCGGCGACCTCGTGCGGGCGTGGCATACGCGCCCGTGTCATCAACAACCCACCTCCCCCGTGGGGCCGGCTTTCCGCCAGTGGTGAACGGAAGATCAAGGATCAATGGGTGTCGTCGCCCGGTGCGAGAAGGCACCCATTGCCGGCGCTGTGTTCTATCGCACTCGTGACATCGGAGACAAGGGTTTGCATCGAACCTGCGCAAACTCTGCGACGGGAAATCGATACAAGGTTTACAGAAAGGGAAAAATCAACCGGCATAAATCATTGATCAAAAGAGCGTCAGCTCGACCGGTTCTTCCCGTGGCGCACCCAATGCCGCGGCGGCTACGCGGGTCACCAGATCGGGGCCGTCGTTGCGCACGTCGCCGACCCCGGGGCCGACCGGGCGGATCTCGATGCCGGCCAGCGTCTCGTCGGTGGGCGGCGCGAGCACCTCGTCGGCCCCGCCGCCGCCGGCCAGCCAGGCCGACCACCGGTCGGGCGTGAGCACCAACGGCATGCGGTTGTGCACCAACGCCAGGTCACCGAGTGCCGGCATGGTCACGATGCTGCACGTCAGCAGCTTCTGGTCGCCCCACGCGGCCCACAGGCCACCGAACACCACCGGCTCCGGGGCGGTCATGAAATAGGCCTGCTTGCCGCCACCGGGCCGGCGCACCCACTCATACCAGCCGTCGGCCGGCACCAGGCAGCGCCGATTGGCGAAGGACCGCGCGTAAGCCGGCGTGGTCGCGACCGTCTCCGCGCGGGCGTTGATCATGCGGGCGGCGCCCTTGGTGTCGCCGGCCCAGCTCGGCACCAGGCCCCAGCGAGCCACCGAGAGGGTGCGGCCACCCAGGCGCTGCGACATCCGGATCATCGGCACGGGGTCGGTCGGCGCGACGTTGTAGTCGGCCACCAGGCCGTCGCGGGTGTCGTCGAACGCGTCGAAGAGCACGCTGAGGTCCGGCGCGTCCTTCGTGGTCGCGTAGCGCCCGCACATGCCCGTCACGCTAGCGCAACTCGTCCCGGCACGCGGGAGTGCCGAATGTCGATCGCGGCTCGGCCCTCGGGCCAGTCAGACTGGAGTACGTGGCCAACCAGACCGCACACGTGCCGTGGACCCCGCCGACTGCCGCCGACCCGGTCAGCGCGACGGTCCAGCTGCCCGGTTCCAAGTCGATGACCGCGCGGGCGCTCGTGCTCGGCGCCATCGGCGTCGGCCCGTCGACGCTGTCCCGCCCCCTGCGGGCCCGCGACACCGTGCTGATGGCCGGCGGCCTGCGGGCGATGGGCCTCAGCGTCTCCACCGTCGACGACGACCGCTGGGTGGTCCGCCCGGGCACCCTCCAGGGCCCGGCACACGTCGACGTCGGCCAGGCCGGCACGGTGATGCGGTTCATGCCGGCGATCGCCGGCCTGGCGCAGGGCCCGGTCACCTTCGACGGCGACCCGTCGGTGCGGCAGCGCCCGCTGCGCCCCCTGGTCGACGCGCTGCGCACGCTCGGCGTGGCCATCGACACCCCGTCCAGCCTGAGCCTGCCGCTGACCGTCCGCGGCACCGGCCGGGTCGCCGGCGGTGAGGTGGTCATCGACGCATCCGCGTCCAGCCAACTCGTCTCCGGCCTGCTGCTGGCCGCGCCCGATTTCGACCGCGGCGTCGTGGTGCGCCACGTCGGCCCGCCGCTGCCGTCCGCGCCGCACGTGCGGATGACCGTGCAGATGCTCCGGGCGGCCGGGGCCGGCATCGACGACTCGGCACCCGACATCTGGGTGGTCGAGCCGGGCAAGCTCTCCGGGCGCGGCTGGACCATCGAGCCCGACCTCTCCGGCGCCATGCCGTTCTTCGCCGCGGCTCTGGTCACCGGCGGCTCGGTCACCCTGCTCGGCTGGCCGCGCAGCAGCGCCCAGCCGGTCGACCGGTTGCGGGCGCTGCTGGGCCAGATGGGCGGCGAGGTCACCCTGGGCACCGAGGGGCTGACCGTGCGCGGCACGGGAGTGGTGCACGGGCTCGACGCCGACCTCTCCGAGGTGGGCGAGATGACCCCGGTGCTGGCCGCGCTCGGTGCGGTGGCCGATTCACCATCGAGCCTGCGCGGCGTCGGCCACATCCGGGGCCACGAGACCGACCGGTTGGCCGCGCTGGCCACCGAGCTGACGGCGCTCGGCGCCTCGGTCACCGACACCGCCGACGGGCTGGAGATCACCCCGCGGCCGCTGCGTGGCGGCGTCTTCCACACCTACGACGACCACCGGATGGCACACGCCGGCGCGGTGGTCGGGCTGGTCGTGCCCGGCATCGAACTCGACGACGTGGCATGCACCTCGAAGACCATGCCGGACTTCCCGGCACTATGGTCAGCGATGGTGACCGGCAAAAACTAAGGAGAAGGCTCTGGCGGGCAAGAAACGGGAGTACGACGAGGACGATGTCCGGGTCCGCCCGGGCCGATCTTCGCGTCCCCGCACCCGCACCCGCCCGCGGCACACCGACGCGATCGACGGCTTCGTGATGGCGGTCGACCGGGGCCGCTACACGGTCGAGGTCGACGGCGGCCCGCCGGTCACCGCGATGCGCGCCCGCGAGCTGGGTCGCAAGTCGGTCGTGGTGGGCGACCGGGTGGCGCTGGTCGGCGACACCTCGGGCTCGGCCGGTGCGCTGGCCCGGATCGTCCGGATCGCCGAGCGCACCTCGGTGCTGCGCCGCACCGCCGACGATGACGACAGCACGCCCGAGGGCCGCCTGGAGCGGGTGGTCGTGGCCAACGCCGACCAACTCGTCATCGTCAGCTCCCTGTCGGATCCGCCGCCGCGCACCGGATTCATCGACCGCTGCCTGGTCGCCGCCTACGACGCCGACATCGAGCCGCTGCTCTGCCTCACCAAGGCCGACCTGGCCGGGCCCGAGGAGGTGCTCGACTACTACGCCGAACTCGACCTGCCACACGTGCTGGTGCGCCCCGACAGCGACCTGGCCGGGGTCCGCGAGCGGCTGTCCGGGCTGGCCTCGGTGATGGTCGGTCACTCCGGCGTGGGCAAGTCGACGCTGGTCAACCGCCTGGTGCCAGACGCCTACCGGGCGGTGGGCGTGGTCAGCGCGATCGGCCGCGGCCGGCACACCTCGACCAGCGCGGTGGCGCTGAAGCTGCCCGGCGACGACGGCTGGATCATCGACACGCCCGGCGTACGCAGCTTCGGGCTCGCCCACGTCTCCGCCGACAGCCTGCTGCACGGCTTCCCGGACCTGGTCGAGGGCACCGTCGAGTGCCGGCCCAACTGCGAGCACACCCCGCACGACCAGGACTGCGCGCTGGACGCCTGGGTCGCCGCCGGCAACGCCGACCCCCGCCGCCTCGCGAGCTATCGCCGGCTGCTGGCCTCCCGGGCCGGGGAAGACACCGAATCCTAGTAACGTCTGCCGCCATGGCCCCCCGGTATTCGGACGACCTTTCGCTCGCGCACGTTCTCGCCGACACCGCCGACAAGATCTCGATGGACCGGTTCCGGGCCCTCGACCTCCGGGTCGAGTCGAAGCCCGACCTGACCCCGGTCTCCGACGCCGATCAGGCCGTGGAGCGGGCGCTGCGATCGACCCTGGGCCGCACCCGGCCGCGCGACAGCGTGCTCGGCGAGGAGTTCGGCGCGTCGGAGGCGGCCGCCGGGCCCGGGCACCGGCAGTGGGTGATCGACCCGATCGACGGCACCAAGAACTACATCCGCGGTGTGCCGATCTGGGCCACGCTGATCGCCCTGATGGAAGGCGACCAGCCGGTGGTCGGGCTGGTCTCCGCACCGGCGCTCGGCCGGCGGTGGTGGGCGGCCCTCGGGCACGGTGCGTTCGCCGGCCGGCACACCGCCGCGGCGACACCCATTCGGGTCTCTGGCGTACGCCGGATCAGTGATGCCAGTTTCTGCTATTCGAGCCTGCACGGGTGGGAGGAGACGAACCGCCTCGACCCCGTGCTGGATCTGATCCGGCAGAGCTGGCGCAGCCGGGCCTACGGCGACTTCTACGGCTACATGCTGGTGGCCGAGGGCGCCGTCGACATCATGGTGGAGCCCGAACTTTCGTTGTGGGACCTGGCGGCGCTCATCCCGATCGTCACCGAGGCGGGTGGCAGTTTCACCGATCTGACGGGTCGTCCGGGTCCGGCAGGTGGGAGCGCCGTCGCCACGAACGGAAAAATTCACGAAGAGGTGCTTACCCGCTTGAGCTGACGCCTTGTCGGGTTTTCCGAGATCATCTCTGACCTGCTGTTTTGATCGAAATACCCGGGGTAGCCGCTGGTCAGCCAGTTCGGCCGGTCGCCGAGCGGGGTGACAGGAATCTCCGTTACTGTGCGCGGGTGCTGTCCACCAGTTGGGGCTTCCTAGCCGCGATGGTCTTCGCGTACGGGGTCGCCAACCTCCTCCAATCGGTCGCGGCAACACGGACCAAGCTGCACACGTCGTGCAACCCGAAGCTCCTGGTCCGGCTGGCGAGCCACCGCATCTATGTCTACGGCCTGGGTTTCCAGATCCTCGGCTTCCTGCTGGCCTTCGTCGCCCGCAAGGACCTGCCGCTGTTCCTCGTGCAGGCGGCCGCCTCCGCCGGCCTCGGGGTGACCGCGCTCTGTGGGGTGCTCATCCTCCGGTGGCGGCTGCCGAAGGCCGAGGTGGGCCTGCTGGCCCTCCTCTTCGGCGGGCTCTTCGCGCTGGTCATCGCCGCGAAACCGGCGCCGGCGCACTCGATCGGGTCCACCGGCGTGGTCCTGCTGCTCTGCTGGCTCGCGGGCATCGCGGTGATCGGCGTCTTCGCGGCCCGGTTGCACGGCGCACCCGGCTCGGTCGCCCTCGGTTCGCTGGCTGGGATGGCGTTCTCCGCCGCCGCGGTCGCCGGCCGCCCGCTGGCGTCCAGCCACTCGATCCCCGAGTTCGTCTCCAGCCCGCTGCTCTACGTGCTCGTCGGCGCCTCGATCCTGGGCCAGTTGCTGCTCGGCCTAGCGATGCAGCGCGGCTCGACCACCGCGGCCGTCGCGTCGATGGACGCCGCCGGCGCCATCCCCGCCGCCGTGATCGGCCTGCTCTTCCTCGGCGACAAGATCCAGCCAGGCCGCGAGTGGGTGGCCGGGCTCGGCTTCTTCATCACGCTGACCGCGGTGATCGGCCTGACCCGCTACGCGGAACCGCAGCACCACCACGCGACCGGCGAGGCCAACCCGCGGGCGCTGACCGCCGGCCCCCGGGCGCTCAAGGCCCGGGCGCTGGCCGCCCGCCTGGTGGCCGCCGACGCGGCCCGCACGGTGGTCGCCCGGCCCATGCCGGCGGGCCCGACCAGGTCCGGTCCACAGCGCCGCTAGCCGGCCTTGCGTCGGTTTGCCGGCCCTGTGGCTGGAGTGGGCGGCAGCGAATCCGCATGATGCCGCCCCAGATGGGGTATCGGGCTGATATGGCGCTTACCCGCCCGCTCGCCCAAGCGGTGGTCGTGATCACCGGCGCCTCCAGCGGCGCCGGCGCGGCGACCGCGCTGGAGGTGGCGAGGCAGGGCGGCACGGTGGTGCTCGCCGCCCGTGGTGAACCAGCGCTGGACGCGGTCGCCGAGCGCTGCCGGGCGTTCGGCGGCCGGACGGCGGTGCTGCCGACCGACGTGACCGATCCGGCCGCCGTGCAGCGCCTGGCCGAGGGATCGGCGGCCCTGTTCGGCCGGGTGGACGCCTGGGTCAACAACGCCACCACGGGCGCGGTGGGCCTGTTCGAGGAGATCCCGCTCGGGCAACTCCGCCAGGTCATCGAGGTCAACCTGCTGGGCGCCGCCTACGGGATGCGGGCCGCCCTGCCACACCTGCGCGCGGCCGGCGGCGGCGTGCTGGTCAACAACGCCTCCGCGCTGGCCGCCGTCGCGCTGCCCTACCAGTCGGTCTACAACGCGGCCAAGCAGGGCGTACGCGGCCTCGCCGACACGGTCCGCCAGGAGTTGCGGGTCACCGGCGAGAAGCGGATCTCGATCTGCACCGTGCTGCCGGCCGGCACGGCCGCTCCGGTCCGCCAATACGCCGCCGGCCGGCGAATCGCGCCGCCACCACCGGTCCAGCCGCCGGAGGTGGCGGCCCACACGATCGTGCGGTTGCTGACCCGACCCCGCCGGGAGGCGTACGCCGGTGGGATCGCCGCCCGGTTGCGGGTCAACTGGCGTGCCACGCCGATCCCGACCGAAGGCGACCGCCGCCGCGCCACAGTGCGGGTCGGTGCGCTGCTCGGCCTGGCCGCCGGCACCGCGGCGGGCACGATCGCGGCCGTCACCCGCCGTCACGCACGGAGCCGGCGATGGTGACGAAGACGCATGAGTACGTCCCCGACATGCACAATGGAGCGATCATGCCGACCGATGTGCATTTTCTGGTGGCCGACGACGAGCCCTACGCGGTCGTTCAGCTCCAGGGCGTGCTCGACCAGCGGTCGGCCGAGGCGCTGCGCGGTGCCCTGCTGTCGGTCGTGGCCGACCGCACGCCCGCCGTGATCGAGGTGACCGGCCCGCGGATCGACGACCCGACCGTCCTGTCGACCTTCGAGGAAGTGGCCCGGGAAACCGCCGACTGGCCGTCGCGCCAGCCGATGATCAGCGTGCCGCACGCGTTCGCGGGGCCATGGGAAAACGTCGGCTTCCGCGTGGCCGACCGCGCCGACCACCCGCCGCCGCACTCCACCGAGTCATTGCTCCGCGCCGACCTCGACCCGGTCACCGGCGCCGCCCGCCGCGCGCGCGAGCTGGTCACCGAGGCGTGCGCCCGCTGGGAACAACCGGCGGTCGCCGGCGCGGCCTGCATCGTGGTCACCGAGCTGGTCAACAACGTGGTGGCACACGCCCAGACGGCAATGACGGTCCTGGTCGGCCGCGGCGCCGACGGCGACACCCTGCACCTGTCGGTCCGCGACTGGTCGACCGCGGTCCCGGTCTACGCGGGCCCGGTGCCGACGACCGCGTACGGCGGCCGAGGTTTGCTGTTGATCCAGGCGGTAGCCCTGCGCTGGGGCGTCACTGACCTACCCGACGGCAAGGTCGTCTGGTCAGTCGTGGCCCCCGACTACGACCACGCCGATTAGCGATTGCTCGTCGCACATACGTTCTAGGAATGAGCAACTGCCTCAGCTAGAATCAAAAGTCAAGCAACACGCCGCGCGCACCTCCAGTCAACGGATCGTGCGCGCCGTTACTGTCGGCGACCGAAGGGGGTGCCATGGCCACCGTGCACGATGTCGCCGCCGCCGTTCTCGAACGCCACGGTCGCACGACGACGATGAAGCTGGAAAAGCTTGTCTATTACTGCCAGGGATGGCATCTGGCGCGACACGGCTCGCCGTTGTTTGACGAAACGCTCGAAGCCTGGCAACAGGGTCCGGTCGCACCTGCCCTTTTCAAGCATCACCGGCAACAGCGCGAGGTCGCGAATTGGCCTCTCGGGTCCGCGAAAAACTTGACGCCGATGGAGCTGTCGTCGGTGCGATGGGTCGTTTCCGAATACGGCAAGTTCACTGCCAGCGAGCTCTCCGAGATGACCCATCAGGAGCTGCCCTGGAAGGCGGCCAGGGTCGGCCTGTCTGATTCACAGCCCTCGGACGCGCCGATCAGCACCGACCTCATGCGGATCTACTACGCACGTCAGATCGCCGAGGCCGAGACCTCGGTCGCCCTCGCCACCTCCAACGCAGCTATCGAGGGCGTCGAGTTCACCGAAGATTGGCAGGACAGGCTCCGAGACGTGGCGACCGGCCGGATCACTGCCGACGATCTCGTGGCCGAGGTGATCGGCCGGCTCAACCGTGGATGATCCCTACTGCGTTCCAGGCACGAACTGCCTCGCGAATCTGTTGGGAATCACCGACGCCGACCAGTTACACGAAGTCGAAGCTCAAGTCGCGTCGATCCGTGACGTGGAAATCTCCCGTTCGACGGTTCCCGGCAGTTACAACGCATCCCATCTGTTCCGATTTCACGAGCTGCTGTTCCGCGATGTCTACGCGTGGGCGGGGCAGGCCCGCACCGTCGACATCAGCAAGCCTGGGGTGTATTTCTGCAACTGGCGGTTCGTCGAAGACGAGGTCACCGCGGTGCTCGACCGGTTGAAGGATGACGGTTTCCTGGCCGGCATCAGGATCGACGCGTTCGTCCCCGCCCTCGCCCATTACTACGGCGAACTCAACGTGCGGCATCCGTTCCGCGAGGGCAACGGGCGAGCGATCCGGGCGTTTCTCCGTCAACTCGCAGCGGCCGCCGGATACCGGCTGGACTGGTCCGAGCTGTCCCAGCATGACAACATCGCCGCCTGCCAGGACCACTACCGCAGCGGCAACACCGCCGAACTCGTCAAGGTCCTGGAGCCGGTCGTCCGCCGGCTCTGAACGGGCCTAGGCGTGTGGCGCCGACATGATGGGGTTGAGGCCGGCCACCCGCAGGGTGCGGCGGACGTAGACCTGCATGTCGCCGATGCGCAGGCGCACGCCGGCTGCGCGGGCGGCCTCCAGGCCCGCCAGCAGCGCGGAAACGCCCGCGGCGTCGATGATCGGCACGCCCGCCAGGCTCACGGCCACCTCGCGTGGCTGTGGGCGGTCCGACACCGCCTGCACCGCCTCCAACAGTGCCGCCCGCAACGGGTCGGCCGTGTCGCGGTCGACCTCGCCGGCCACGTCCAGGCGGACCAGGCTCGCCTTGTCGCGGCGCTGCACGGTGATCTCGTGGTGTTCGCCCGGGCCCATGCCGGCCTGCCACTGCTTCGGGGCGTCGCTCAGCATCGCCTCGCGGAGCCAGGCCAGCGCGCGGGACAGCAGGCGGGACACGTGCATCTGGGAGATGCCCAGTTCGGTGGCGATCTCGGTCTGCGTCTTGTTGCCGTAGAAGCGCAGCGCCAGGATGCGGCGCTCGCGTTCCGGTAGCCGGCACAGCAGGCTGGCGACCGTCAGGCGGTCGTCGACCGCCTCCAGGCCCACGTCGGCGCCGCCGATCAGGTCGCCCAGCTCGGCCTCGCTCTCGGCGCGGGCCGGCATGTTGAGCGACAACGGTGTGTAGGCGGCCGCCGTCTCCAGCGCCGCCAGCACGTCGTCTTCGTCGACCCGCAGGCGTTCGGCCAGCTCTGGCACCGTCGGCGAGCGGCGCAGCTTCGCGGTCATCTCGGTGGATGCCCGGTTGACCTCGATGCTGAGCTCCTGCATCCGCCGCGGGACGTGGACGCCCCAGGTGCGGTCGCGGAAATGCCGGCGGAGTTCGCCGATAATTGTCGCCGCCGCGAAACCGGTGAAAGCGCCGCGTTCGGGGTCAAAGCGGTCGACGGCCTTCAAGAGGCCCAGACGGGCCACCTGCTCCAGGTCGTCCATCGGTTCACCGCGGCCCCGATAGCGCCGCGCCAACCGGCCCGCGAAGGGCATCGCCGAGCGCACCAGGCGTTCCCGCGCCAACCGCCGTGCATCATCTCCCGAACGCTGGGCATACGACATGGCGACCGCGTCGAGGGCCGGAAGATCTAGTTCACCGGAAGCGGGCAAGCCGCTTTGAAGGGTCATCGCGCAGCCTCCTCGTTCGCCTCGCCGCCGCCCTGGTGGGGCGGGGAGAGTCGGCACCGGATTCTGGAAATTGCGATCTGATGCCCGCGTGATGAGCACCCCGGAGACCGCCGCAAAGCGCAGCCATCCCCTAAACGTGACCCTACGTCGCTGTGCGCGAACGGAGCAATGAAAACCGAACCGATTAGTTGCCATGAGGCATCTATCACGTGGGGTCACGGCCGGTTGTGTTGCCGGCCGGGCGGGTAGACGCCCGGTATGCCGCGCGAAGACGAATACCCACGGCCCTGGTCCGACCCGGAGAGCGAAGGCCTGCCGGGCACCGCCGACGACGACTCGACCGCCTACGACGAGGTGGAGTCCGAGCGGGAGACCAGCGGCCCGGACCCGACCGCGTTCCCGACCGACTCGCCCCAGGCGGTCGACCGGTTCGGCACCACCGGTGAGGAGGCCGAGGAGGGTGAGTCGCTCGACTACAAGCTCGCCCGGGAGAACCTCGACGAAGACGTCGACGATCCGCTGGCGACCCCGGCCGACGCGAAGATCCGCGACGAGGAGGACCTCGGCACCGAGCGCGCCCAGTCGCAGCTCGACGCCGACGTGCTCGACGACGGTCCGGCCGACGACTCGGGCTCGGAGTCGTCGCTCTACGACACCGACGGTCTCGAGATCGGCGACGGTGGCGCGCCGATAGGGCGACTGGTCGACCCGGCGCAGTTCGCGGGTGAAGACGAGCCGGAGGGTGCGCTCTTCGACGACGAAGGCGACTCGATCGCCGACGACGCGGGCGCGGCCGGCGGCGGTGCCACCGCGGAGGAACTGGCCATGCACGAGACCGAGGATCCGCCGTACGAGTAAAAGCTAGGGCTGGTCCAGGCCCTGTTCGATGGCATAGCGGGTGAGCTCCACCCGGTTGTGCAACTGGAGCTTGCCCAGCGTGTTCTGCACATGGTTCTGCACCGTGCGGTGGGAGACGCCCAGCCGCTCGGCGATCTGCTTGTAGGACAACCCTTTGGCCACCAGCCGGAGCACCTCGGTCTCGCGGTCGGTCAACGCCGGCGCCGCGCGGTCGGCCGGCTCCGGCGTGGCCGCCAGCCGCCGGTACTCGCCCAGCACCAGGCCGGCCAGGCCGGGCGTGAAGACCGCCTCGCCGGCGGCCGTGCGTGCGACCGCGGCCAGGAACTCCTCGGGCGCCGCCGACTTCAGCAGGTAGCCCGCGGCACCCGCCTTCACCGCGTCGAGCACGCTCTGCTGCTCACCGCTGGCCGACAGCATCAGCACCCGGACCTCGGGCAGGTTGGCCCGCAGGCCGCGGATCACCTCGACGCCGGAGATGTCGGGCAGTTGCAGGTCGAGCACCACCACGTCGGGCCGGGTCGCGCCGGCGATCCGCACCGCCTGCTGGCCCTCCCCGATGGTCGCCACCACGTCGTAGCCGGCCTCGGCCAGGTCGCGGGCGACACCGCTGCGCCACATCGGATGGTCGTCGACCACCATCACCCGGATCGCGTCGGTCATGCCGACACCTTAGGGACCGTCATCTCGATCTCGGTGCCCTGTCCGGGCGCGGAGTGGATCCGCACGGTGCCGCCCAGGTCGGCGATCCGGCCGCGGATCGCCTGCGCGACGCCGAGCCGGCCCTCCCGCTCGGCCGCTTCGAGCCGCCCGGCGGGGATGCCGGCGCCGTCGTCGCGGACCGTCACGGTGACCGCGCCGGGCTCGTCTTCGACCAGCACGAAGACCCGCGCGGCCGGGCCGGCGTGCCGGGCGGCGTTGTCGACCGCGGCACCGACGGCCGCGGCGACCTGGGTGGAGATCTCCGCCGGCAGCGGCACCGCCGTCGCGGGGGCGGCGACCGAGACCACATCACTGGCGTACGCCGTGACGAGCGCACCGAGGTCGACGATGCCGCTCGGCGACGGCGGCGGCGTGGCCGTCGCGATCAGCCGGCGCAGCGCGGCCTCCTGCTCCCCCGCCAGCCGGGCCAGCTCGCCGGCCTCACCGTCGAGGCTGGCACCACGCCGCCGGACCAGCGCGAGCACCTGGAGCACCGAGTCGTGGATGTCGCGGGCCAGCCGCTCGCGTTCCCGGTTGGCCGATTCGAGCTCGACCGCCCGCTGTAGCCGCGCCTCGGCGATCGCGGCCAGCCGGGTGACGTGCCCGACGCCGACGGCCGCCAGCAGCATCAGCGTCGTGCCGGTCACCGATGCCTGGTTGAGCCGCGGGCGCACGGCGATGTCGGCCAGGCCGACCAGCAGCGCCGCCACGACGCCGAGCCGCCGGCCGCCGGCGACCGCCCAGGCCAGCACCGGGGCGGCGAGCCAGGCGACGGCCAGCCCGGGGGTGCCCCGGCCGAGGGCCGCGCTGCCGATCACCCACTGTGCGGAGAGCAGCACCGCGGCGGTGACCGCGACGTCGGCGATCAGCAGCGGCCAGCCGCGCCGCCGCGGCCGGGCGTAGAGCCAGCTCGCGGCGATCGTCCAGCCGATCATCACGAGGGCCACCGGGACCGCGCCGAGCGGCCGCGCGTAGTAGCGCACGTTGCCGGCGATCAAGGCCAGCGCGAAGGCCAGCGAGGCGAACCGGAACACCACGATGGCGCGCCACAACGGGCCCTGAAGGCCCACCGCCGGCTTACCCGGCATCGGCCGGGCGGAGCCGCAAAGCCAGCACGCAGGTGTCGTCGCCCGGGTTGGCCGGCTGGAGGCGCTCGATCAGCGCGTCGACGGGCAGGTCGCCGGTGCCGGCGAGGCTGCGCAGCAGCGGGCCGAGCCAGTCGGCATCGTAGCTGCCCCGCCGCTCGATCAGGCCGTCGGTGTAGAGCAGCACGGTGTCGCCCTCGGCCAGCGTGGTCGTGACGGTCTCGTAGGTGCTGTCCGGGCGCGCGCCGACGATCATCCCGGGTGGCCGGGTGAGCGCCGCGGCGGTGCCACCGGAGAGCAGGATCGGCGGTGGGTGCCCGGCCTGGGCCCAGGTCAGCGCGCGTGTCACGGGATCGAAGTGTGCCACCACCACGGTCGCCGTGGGTTCGCTGGCATCGTCGTGCACGATCCGGTTGAGATAGCGGAGCAGTTCGCCGGGGTCGGTGCTGGTGACGGCGAGCGCCGCCACCGAGTGGCGCAGCCGGGCCATCGTCGCGGCGGCGGTGATGCCGTGCCCGGCGACGTCGCCGACCGCCAGCAGGCTCCGGCCGCCGGGCAGCTCGACCACGTCATACCAGTCGCCGCCGACCCGGCTGACCACCTCGGCCGGCAGGTAGCGGACCGCGACGTCGAGCTCGGGCAGGTGCAGCACGCCGGTCGGGATCGGCAGGATGATCTGCTGGAGCGCGGTCACCAGCCGGTGCTCGGTCTGCTGGCTGCGCAGCCGCTCGGCCAGCTCGGCCTCGATGTCGACCAGCCGGGCCCGGTCCCGGGCGGCCGCCTCGCGCGCCGAGACGTCCTGCACGATGCCGTAGACCTTGAGCACCCGCCCCGTGCGGTCGCGGATCGTCTCGAACCGGGCCCGCAGGTGCCGCTCCTCGCCACCGATGACGATCCGGTAGTTGAGGTCGGCCGGCTGACCGTGCTCGAAGACCCGGGCGAGCTGCGGCGCGATCCGCGGCGCGTCCTGGGGGTGCAGCTGGTCGGCGGCCTCCTCGAGCGTCGGCGGCCCGGCTTCCGGGTCGCGCCGGAAGATCGCGTAGAGCCCGGCCGACCAGTAGACCTCGCCGGTGGTCAGGTCCCACTCGCCCCAGCCGAGCCGGCCGAGCCGCTCGGTCTGCGCGATCCGCGAGGCCAGCCGACGCTCCTCGTCGTGCCGGGTCCAGGTGAGCAGGATGCCACCGCCGAACCGGGAGATCCGCACGGTGAACACCGCCGGCTCGATGCCCGGCACCTGGGCCAGGTAGGTGAACGGGCCCACCTCGCGCGGCCGGCCCGAGTCGAGCACCTGGGCCAGCGAGTGCCACAGCTCGGTGCCGACGATGGTCGGGTAGGCGGTCGCGGTGCTGGTGCCGACCAGTTCCCGGCCGCGCTTGCCGGTCACGTCGGTGGCCTCCGGGCTGGCCGCGACCACGACCCAGTCGACGATCTCGCCGGCCGGGTCGCGGATCGGCACGGAGACACCGACGGCGCCGGGCATCGCGTCGAGCATCGACTGCGCGTCGGTGATCCAGCCGGCCTGGTGCGGATGCACCCGCAACCGCTCGACGATCTCGCCCGCGACGTCGCCGACGACCCGGGTGACCGCATCCTGGACGGCCGGCGGGAAGGGTTGCTGCTTGACGAAGAAGGCGACCACGACCGCGACCGCGGCCTCGCCGCCGACCGGGACTACCGCGCGCGACGGCCACTCCGCACCAGGGCCACCGACCAGCAGGTAGTGCGGCGGCGTCGCGGTGCGGTCGGCCAGGAAGAGCGGTTCCCGGGTACGCGCGACGTAGCCGGCCTCGGTGGGCGGATGCGCCGGCACCCGGCTCCACGCGTCGACCACCGCCGCCGGCACCCCGGCCGCGCCGACGAGTTGCAGGGACCCGTCGGGCTCCACGGCGTAAACGGCGACCGCGTCGCTGCCCGCCTCCCGGGCGAGCCGCTCGCGCAGCGTGCCGGCGAGGTCGGCCAGCGGTTCCCGGCCGGGTGCCGCGACCGCCCGGGCGGCCATCGCGGCGGCCTCGTTGGCCGCGGCCGTGGCCATCCGGCGGACCTCTTCGAACGGTGCCTCCGGGTTGGGCGGTCGGGTGCTGTCGAGCACCGCCGCCGCCGTCTCCGCCTCGGACACCCCGGACCGGTTGGCGAGCTCGCGCAACCGCTGTCGCGCCTCTCCCACCGAGCACTCCAGCCGCTCTGCCAACACCGCCACCGCGGCGTCGATCAGGGCGGCCAGCGGGCCGTCCGCACCCGGGGCCATCCGGTTGTCCGGCACGCTCCGACGATCCCACAGACCCGGCCGCCGTGGCACACGCTTGAGATCCACGCTGTGGCGGCCGGATGCGGGCCTGGCCGGCAGGACGTAGTGTGATTGAGGGCTGCCGCCGCGCTGACGGTTGCTCCGGGGTGCCGCGAGGCGCCCACGTGACTAGCAATTCCGGGGCGGCACATGACCGACGACGGGCACCATCTGCCGGATGCGGTTGTGCCCACCACCGAGTCGGCATTGCTCGCCGAGACGTTCTCCCGGGGTCAGGTGACCGATCTCCGGCACGCCCTGACCGCCTGTGCGGAAGCCGCCGGGTTGCGCGACCAACGGCTCGACGACTTCGTCCTGGCCGTCAACGAGCTGATCACCAACGCGGTCCGGCACGGCGGCGGCGCGGGCGAGTTGCGGCTCTGGCGGGCCGGCCACGCGCTGGTCTGCGAGGTGTCCGACGGCGGCGGCGGGATCGGCCCCGACCAGTTGGCCAACCACGAGCGGCCGGCACCCGACACGGCGGGCGGCTGGGGGTTGTGGCTCGCCGGTCAGCTCAGCGACAGCATGAAGGTGGCGACCGGCCCCGCCGGCACGACGGTGCGGATCAGCACCACTATCGACGGCAACAACTCCAGGCGGGCCGAGGCGGCCGGGACCGGGGAGCGGGTGGAGTGAGCACGGATCCCGCGGCGCCCAGACAGGCCACGGGCGGGCCGCGCATCGAGGAGACCGAGGTCGTCGCGCCCCTGGTGGTGACCACCGGGCGGGTCGGCGACGCGGTCCTGTTGCGGTTGGCCGGCGAACTCGACATGTCGAGCTCACCGGAGTTGCTGGCGCGGATCACCGCGCTGGCCACCGGCGACACGCCCCGGCTGGTGGTCGACCTGAGCGCGCTGACCTTCTGCGACTCGGCCGGGCTGACCACGTTTGTGCGCGGCGACCGGCGCTGTGCCGAGGCCGGCGGCTGGCTCCGGCTGACCGGTGCGCACGGCCACGTGGCCCGGGTGATCGAGATCAGCGGGGTTGACGCCTCGCTGGGCTATCGGCCGTCTTGATCGAGATCAGGGTCGGCCTGGTCGGGTAGCTCGGGTAGGAGTTGGCCCGTCAGCCACGCATCGGCATCGAGGTCTAGTCGGTCAGACTCGCGCCCGCGCGGCACCAGCGTGTAGGTGTCGTCGAGGAACGCGGCGACCGTCGCCCGCGGCGCCTCCAGCAACGCCTGACCGTCGGGTGAGCTCAGCGCCAGCGCGACCGCGTCGCCCTGGGTGGTGCGCCACGGCCAGATGCGCACGTCGCCGAGGCCGCTGGGCTCGTGCAGGCCGGCCGCGAGCAACTCGCGCGCGAACGACCAGCTGATCGCCTCCTGCCGGCGCCGGTCGAGGAAGAAGCGCACGTGCACCGCGTAGGGATCATGCGGGTCGTAGTGCAGGCCGCAGTGCACCGGCACCCCCGTCGCGTCTGGCGCCAGCAGGCGCACCACCGTCTCCACCGCGACGGCAGCCGGCTGTCGCGACTTCTCTCCGCCCGGCCCGTCGACCGCCGGAACCGGCTCGCGATCCATGCCGTCCCCCTCTCACCCGGTCGTGCACCCTCCGCCGATCGACCTGCGCCCCGGACAACTGAGCCTCACCCGATCGTGTTTCGTGAATGGTGCCGCCTGTCAAGAGGGTGTAGTCGCACACCGCGTGCGCGCAACCCGTCGTTTTGTAGTCCCGCTGGGGGGACCGTCGAGGATGGACCCGTCGAGGTCAGCCAAGGACGAGACTCGCGGCGATCGCGACCATGATGGCCGCGATGACGCCGTCGAGCACCCGCCAGGCGCCGGGGCGGGCCAACACCGGCGCCAACTTGCGAGCGCCGCCGCCCAGCGCGGTGAACCACAACGCGCTGGCCGCGGCCGCGCCGGCCGCGAACACCCACTGGTAGCGGTGCTGGCTGGCGACCGCACCGAGGAGCAGCACGGTGTCGAGATACACGTGCGGGTTGAGGTAGGTGAAGGCCAGGCAGGCGATCACCGTGGCGCGCAGGGTGGCGGGTCGGGCCTCACCCGGGTCGAGCGCGGCCGGCCGGGTCGCCCGGCGCACGGCGAGCACGGCGTAGGCGAGCAGGAAGGCGGCGCCACACCACTTGGCCGCCTGGAGCAGCGCCGGCCGGTCGGCGATCGCGGTGCCCATTCCGGCGACGCCGAGCGTGATCAGCAGGGCGTCGGAGAGGGCGCAGACGGCCACCACCGCCCAGACGTGTTCGCGCCGCAACCCTTGCCGGAGCACGAAGGCGTTCTGCGCGCCGATCGCCGCGATGAGCACGATCGAGTTGGCGAAGCCGGCGAGCACGGAGGTGAGCATGGCCGAACCGTACGGTGAGCGGCTGCCCGTACTCCAGCTAAGGTTTTTCATGGTTGTTTAGAATTTCTCATCATGGTGCTCGACTCGACGCAGCTCGCGACGTTCGCCGCCGTGGTCGACGAGGGCAGCTTCGAGGCCGCGGCGCGGGCCCTGCACGTCACCCCGTCGGCGGTCAGCCAGCGGATCAAGGCGCTCGAGCAGGCCGTCGGCCAGGTGGTGCTGCGCCGGGCCAAGCCGTGCCGGGCGACCCCGGCGGGCCGGCCGTTGCTCCGGCTGGCCGGCCAGATCGCGGTGCTCGAACGCGAGGCGCTGGCCGCGGCCGGCCACCGCGACGTGCCCTGGTCGCGCGCCGCGGTCGTGGTCAACGCCGACTCGCTGGCCACCTGGTTCCTCCCGGCGCTGGCCATGGCCGGTGACCGGATCCTCTTCGACGTGCGCGAAGACGACCAGGACCACACCGCCGACCTGCTCCGCGACGGTGCCGTGATGGCCGCGGTCACCGCGCAGCGCGAGGCGGTGCAGGGCTGCCGGGCCGAGCGGCTGGGCGCGATGCGCTACCTGGCGACGGCGTCGCCGGCGGTGGCCGCGCGCTGGTTCCCCGACGGCGGCACGACAGCCGAGTTCACGGCGGCGCCGATGCTGGTGCTCGATCGCAAGGACCGGTTGCAGCACCGGTTCCTCCGCTCGCTGAGCCCCCGACCGGCCGAGCCGCCGACCCACTACGTGCCGTCGGCGTGGGGGTTCACCGAGGCGATCCGGCTGGGCGTCGGCTGGGGCCTGATGCCCGAGCAACTCGCCGGCGGCGACCTGGCCGCCGGCCGGGTGGTTCGGCTCGCCGGCGGCCAGCATCTCGACATCTCGCTCTACTGGCAGCACTGGAAGCTCAGCTCCGCGGTGCTGACGTCGCTCACCGCGGCGGTGCGCCGGGCGGCGGCGGCCGCGCTCCGCTAGGCGAAGAGGGCGGAGACCGACTCGCCGTTGTGGATGCGGCGCATCGCCTCGGCCAGCGCCGGGGCGACCGACAGCACGGTGAGCTGCGGGATCCGCTTCTCGACCGGGATCGGCACGGTGTTGGTGCAGATGATCTCCCGCACCCCCTCCAGCGCGGCCAGCCGGTCGAGCGCGTCGTCGGCGAACAGGCCGTGCGTGCAGACCAGCCGGATCGAGCGGGCCTTGAGCTGGTGCAGGTGGTCGACCAACTCGATCACCGTGCTGCCCTTGGCGATCTCGTCGTCGAGCACGATCACGTCGCGGTCGGTGACGTCGCCGATCACCGCGCTGATCCGGACCCGGTCCTGGAAGCGCTGCTTGGCACCGGCGGCGACCGGCGTGCCGAGCATCCGGGCGAACGCCGCCGCCTCCTTCGCGTTGCCGAGGTCGGGTGAGACCACCACGGTCTCGCTCAGGTCTTCACCGCGGAAGTGGTCGGCGAGTTCGCGCAGCGCGTGCAGGTGGTCGACCGGGACGCTGAAGAAGCCGTGCACCTGCGGCGAGTGCAGGGTCATCGCCAGCACCCGGTGTGCGCCGGCGGAGACCAGCAGGTCGGCGACCAGCCGGGCGCCGATCGAGATGCGCGGCGCGTCTTTCTTGTCGGACCGGGCGTAGGCGAAGTGCGGCAGCACCACGGTGATCCGGCCGGCCGACGCACCCCGGGCCGCGTCGATCATGAACAGCAGCTCGACCAGGTTCTCCTGGGTCGGCGCCACGATCGGCTGGATCAGGAAGACGTCGCGCTCGCGGCAGTTGGCCTGCAACTGCACTTCGAGGCAGTCGTTGGCGAACCGGGAGATCCGGGTCGGCTGCAACGGCACACCGAGGTGCTCACAGATGTCGGCGGCCAGTTCCGGATGGGCTCCACCACTGAAGACCGCGATCTCGCGCACGCCACGATCCTATTCGGGGGCAATTTTCCTCGGCACAATGGCCGGCATGCCGTACGTCGCCGCGATCGATCAGGGCACCACCTCGTCCCGCTGCATCGTCTTCGACGCCGACGGCGGGATCGTCGCCGTCGCCCGCCGCGAGCACCAGCAGCGCTACCCGCGACCCGGGTGGGTCGAGCACGACGCCGCCGAGATCTGGGCCAACGTGCGCGCGGTGGTCGACGAGGCGGTCGCCGGCTACGACATCGCCGCGCTCGGCATCACCAACCAGCGCGAGACCACCGTGGTCTGGGACCGGGCCACCGGCGCGCCGGTGCACCACGCGATCGTCTGGCAGGACACCCGCACCGAGCCGATCCTGCGTACGCTCGACGACCGTGCCGCCGAGATCCGCCGGATCACCGGGCTGCCGCTGGCCACCTACTTCGCCGGGCCCAAGCTGCGCTGGCTGCTCGACAACGTCGACGGGCTGCGCGGCCGGGCGGAGCGCGGCGAGGTGCTGTTCGGCACCGTCGACAGTTGGCTGATCTGGAACCTGACCGGCCGGCACGTCACCGACGTCAGCAACGCCAGCCGCACGATGCTGATGGACCTGCGCACGCTGGACTGGAGCCCGGAGCTGCTCGACGCGCTCGGCATACCCGCGGCGATGCTGCCCGAGATCCGGCCGTCGGCCGAGGTCTACGGCCCGGCCCGGGGCGGCCGGGTCGACGGCGTCCCGGTGGCCGGCGCGCTCGGCGACCAGCAGGCCGCACTGTTCGGCCAGGCCTGCTTCGCGCCGGGCGAGGGCAAGTGCACCTACGGCACCGGCAGTTTCCTGCTGGTCAACACTGGTGCCACCCCGGTGGTGTCGCAACACGGCCTGCTCACGACCGTGGGTTATCAGGTCGGTTCCGAGCCACCGGCGTACGCGCTGGAAGGCGCGATCGCGGTCACCGGCGCGCTGGTGCAGTGGCTGCGCGACAACCTGGGCGTGATCGGCAGCGCCGACGAGATCGAGGCGCTGGCCGCGTCCGTCGACGACAACGGCGGCTGCTACATCGTGCCGGCGTTCTCCGGCCTGTTCGCGCCGCACTGGCGCGGCGACGCGCGCGGGGTGATCGCCGGGCTCACCGGCTACATCACCCGGGCCCACCTGGCCCGCGCGGCACTGGAGGCGAGCGCCTGGCAGACCCGCGAGGTGGTCGAGGCGATGGACGCCGACACCGACGTGGCGCTGCGCCGGCTCCGGGTCGACGGCGGGATGACGGTCAACAACCTGCTCATGCAGTCGCTGGCCGACGTGCTCGACCTGCCGGTGGTGCGGCCCCGGGTCACCGAGACGACCTGCCTGGGAGCGGCCTACGCGGCCGGGCTCGCGGTCGGCTTCTGGCCCGACCTCGACGCGCTGCGCGCGCACTGGCAGCCCGATCGGGAATGGCAACCGCTGATCGACAAGTCCCGCCGCGAGGCCGAGTGGAACCAGTGGCGCAAGGCGGTCGCTCGTACCCTCGACTGGGTTTGAAGGGTCTGTCCTGCCGGTCAGCGCGAGCCGAGACGGAGTCCAGGCGTCGTCTGGTGGTGGCCCGGGATTGCCGGGATACCGGTGTTGTATCTCGGTGATCCCGGGACGCCGCCAGGCGGCGGCTGGGCCCGTCGCAGGCCGCGTTGACCGGCAGGACAGACCCTTACCAGCTTTCGCCGGTCAAGCGCTCGTAGATGTCGATGTAGCGGGCGCGGGTCACGGCCACGACGTCGTCGGGCACCGGGGGCGGCGGCGACTTCTTGTCCCAGCCGGCGCCGGTCGCCCAGTCGCGGACGAACTGCTTGTCGAACGAGAACTGCGGGCGGCCGGGCTCGTAGTCGTCGGCGGGCCAGAAGCGCGACGAGTCGGGCGTCAGCACCTCGTCGGCGAGCACCAGACCGCCGTCGGGTGCGCGGCCGAGCTCGATCTTCGTGTCGGCGATCAGCACGCCCCGCTCGGCGGCCAACTCGGCACCGCGCCGGTATACCGCGAGCGTGATCTCCCGGATCGCCTCGGCGGTGTCCTGGCCGACCTCGGCGATCACCTGGTCGAAGGAGATCGGCTCGTCGTGCGCACCGGCCGGCGCCTTCGTCGACGGCGTGAAGATCGGCTCGGGCAGCCGCTGCGCCTCGACCAGGCCGGGCGCGAGCGGGATGCCGGAGACGGCGCCGGTGCGCTCGTACTCGCGCATTCCCCCGCCGGTCAGATAGCCGCGCGCGACGCACTCCACGGGCAGCATGTCGAGGCGGCGGACCCGGATCGCCCGGCCCGCGAACTCGGCCGGCACGTCGGTCGCGGAGATCACCTGGTTGGGCACGATGTCGGCTAGCCGCTCGAACCACCACAGCGACAGCCGGGTCAGGATCGCGCCCTTGTCCGGGATCGCGGTCGGCAGCACCACGTCGTAGATGGACAGCCGATCAGACGCGACCAGCAGCAGATCGTCGCCGTCGGCATAGAGGTCACGGACCTTGCCCTGGTGCACCAGCTCCACGATTTCAGTAGATCACGTGCCGTTGACACGGCTCGGTACGGGCGGTGTAGTGGTGATCCGCGACCGACAGCCCCAGGAGTTCGTGCGTGCGCAGATTCTCTCGCCGGCCGCCGGTGGCGCTGCTCGCCGCGGTCGCCCTGGCACTGGGAGGCTGTTCGGCCGGCGCACCCGCGAAGTCGTCCGGTCCGGTGACGCTGTCGGTGTTCTGGTGGGGTGACCAGGCCCGCGCCGAACGCACCGAGGCGGCGCTCAAGCTCTACTCGGCCCGGCACCCCGGCACCATGTTCAAGATCACCTGGCAGGCGGCCGACGGCTACTACGACCGGCTGGCGACCCAGGCGGTCGGCGGCAACGCACCCGACCTCTTCCAGATCGACGACGCCCGGTTGGTCGACTACGCCGGCCGGGGGCTGTTGCTCGACCTGACCACGCCGGTCACCGAGGGCCGGATCGACGTGACCCGGTTCCCGGCGGGGCTCTCCGACTACGGCACCGTCGGCGGCCGGGTGGTCGGCGTCGCGGCCGGTGCCGAGACCGCGGCCCTCGTCTACAACCGCACGCTGGTCAAGGAACTCGGCGTGGCCGAGCCGAAGACCGGCATGAGCTATCCGCAGTTCCTGGCCTGGGCGGCACAGGTGACCCGGGAAAGCGGCGGCGACGTCGCCGGCACCGCGGACGCGTCCGGTGACCTCGACGCGTTCTGGATGTGGCTGCGCTCCCAGGGCCGCGAGCTCTACCGGGCCGACGGGCTGGGCTTCCAGAGTGACGACCTGGCGCGCTGGTTCGCGATGTGGCAGGAGGCGCGCTGGGACGAGGCGACGCCGCCGGCCGGCGGGCCGACCGGCGAGCGGGCCCTGGTCGGCGGCGCGACCGCGGCCGCGTTCGGCTGGTCGGGCGAGTTCGCCGGCTGGCAGGGCCAGGTCGACGACGACCTCGCGCTGGTCGCCTGTCCCGGCGACCCGCGCGCGCAGTGGGCCCGGGCCAGCTACTACTGGGCCGGCTTCCGCGGCACCCGCGACGCGGGCGCGGTCGCCGACGTGATCGACTTCCTGGCCAACGACCCGCAGGCCGGCCGTCTGCTCGGCGACGACCGGGGCTTCGCGCCCAACCTCGAGGTGCGCGAGACCAACGCCGCCGACCTGGCCGAGGGCCCGGCGCGCACCGCGCTCGCGTTCGAGAGCGCGGTGAGCGACCGGATCGGCCCGGCGCCGGCACCGCCGCCGCCCGCACACGCCGAGTTGCGGACGCTGCTAGCGGCGGCAGCCGGCCGGGTGGCCAGCGAGAAGTCGACCCCCGGCGAGGCGGCGGCCGACTTCCTGCGCAAGGCCAAAGCCGCGCTCGCGCGCTAACGCTTCTTGCGGTTGCGGCTGATCAGGACGACGGCCAGCACGATGCCGGCGACCACCACGAGGCAGCAGAGCAGGCCGGCGACCCCGAAGAAACCGATGCCGCCACCGCGGCGGCGGCTGCGGGCCGCCTCGACCGCGACGTCGTAGGCGCCGGAGGTGCTGGCCCAGGCGACGGCGGGCACGAAGACCGCGAGGGTGGCAGTGGTGACGACGGCGCCGACACGGGCGAACCATTTGCGGACGAGTTCCATGCAGCCATCCTGAGGTGCGTACGCAAGTTCTGTGTCGTTGGGTCACGGGGCAGACAAGATCGATGCACCGTGACAACCTCTCCCCTCGGTGGCCGCGTCCACCATGCGTGCCCGCGCGATGGCGCCGGGCCCGGTCGACAGGAGCGGGATGTTCGGGCTGATCCTGCGTGCACTCGCCAGCCGGCGCGCGCCCTCCCTCACCCTTTTCCTGCTCACCGTGCTGTCCGCGGGCGCGGCCGCCGCCGCACCGCAATACATCGCGGCGACCACCCGCGACCTCGCGACCGCGAGCGCCGAGGCGGCGCCGGTCAGCGACCGCTCCGCCACCGTGCGCCGCGGCGTCGACCAGGGCGACCTGCGGCCCGACTCGGTCACTTCGGCCGAGCAGGAGGTGCGCGACGCGTTCGCGCTGCCCGACCTGACGGTGCGCGGCAGCCTGCTGGTCAACGGCGCGGCGCTGCACGGCACCGACCAGGCCACGGTGTTGCTCGTCCACCGCACGGGCTTCTGCGCCGAGATCGTGGTCGACGGGAGCTGCCCGGCCCGACCGGGCGAGGTGGCGATCAACGAGGTCACGGCCCGCCAACTGGGGGTCAAGCCCGGCGACGCGATCCAATACCACGCACCCGGTGTCGATCGATACCCGCTCACCGTCTCCGCCGTCTACCGGATCAAGGACCCCTACTCCGACTACTGGGCCGCGTCGGGGCTGCTCAACGTCGGCGGCCAGGCCTCGACACCGCTGCTCACCACGCCCGAGACGATCGTCGACGCCAAGCCGCAGGGCACCACGCTGGTCGTTGACACGGTCGCCAGCCGCGACGTGTTCTCGCACGTCGCACCGCTGACCGTGCGCGACCACATCGTCAGCGGCCAGCGGCTGCTCGGCGGGCGGGGCTACGAGCCGCAGACGCCCCTTCGGGTGCTCGCGGTGACCATCTACAACAGCCAACTAGACATCGTGTACGCCGTGCCGATCAGCCTCGTCGAGCTGCTCGCCTTCTGCTGGATCGCGCTGTTCCTCGCGGTCCGGCACGGCGCGCTCGAGCGCCATCGCGACGTCGGCCTGCTCAAGCTGCGCGGCGCCAGCCGGCCGCGGATCCTGTCGCTCACCCTGGGCCAGAGCGCCGTGCCGATGCTCGCCGGCGGTCTCGTCGGGCTCGCCCTGGCGTTCCCGCTGCGCGCCGGCAGCGGCATCGCGAAGGCCTCGGCGACGACGACCGACCTGCTGTCGGTCGGTGCCGCGCTGCTGACCGTCGTCGGCGCGATCGTGGCCGCGGCCATCGCCGAGCGGCGCGCGTTGGGTGCGCCGGTCGCGCTGCTGATGCGGGCCGTGCCGCCCCGGCACACCGGGTGGCGCTACGGCGCGATCGACGGCGTGCTGGTGATCCTCGCCCTGGCCGGCGCCTACGAGGCCTGGGCCTATGCCAGCCGGCCGGTGGCCGAGACCGACGTCGCGGCCGGTGCGGCTCCGCAGAGCACCTGGCTCGCGCTGCTCGCGCCGGCCCTGCTCGCCCTCGCGCTGGGCGTGGTGCTGGCCCGGGTGCTGGTGCCGATCGCCGCCAAGGTCGGGCAGCGGGCGTTGCGCGCCGGCCGGCTCGGCGTCGCGTTCACCGCCACCGAGCTCGCCCGCCGGCCCGCGGTGCCCCGGCTGACCGCGTTGCTGACCGCCGCGGTCACCCTGTTCTGCGTCGCGGTGACCACCTCGGACACCACCAACCGGCTCGGCGCCGAGCGGGCCTCGACCGAGATCGGCGCCGACAAAGTGCTGCTGGTGAGCGCGGCCAGCCGGGCCCGGCTGCTGGCCGCCACCCGCGCGGTCGACCCCGACGGCCGGTTCGCGATGGCCGTCGTGGCGTCGCCCAACCTCGGCGTGCTGGCCGTCGACGCGACCCGGCTCGCGGCCGTCGCGCGGTGGCGGGGCGACTACGGCGGCACCGATCCCGCGCAGGTCGCCGCGCGCCTGCGGCCCCAGGCTCCGGCGCCGCTCAACGTGACCGGCACCGAGCTGACCCTCGCCGCGACCGGCGTGCGCGGCCGCACCAAGGTCGAGGCCCTGCTACAGGCCACCGACGGCGGCACCGTCACCGCCGACTTCGGCCCGGTCGCCGGCGCCGCGGCCGACTATCGCCAGCGGGTGCCGGAGTGCGAGAGCAGTTGCCGGCTCGTGTCCTTCCGGTTCACCGGTCTGACCAAGGTCCCCCAGCGGGTGGTCGGCCCCGACGCGCCACCACTGCCACCGGACCGGCCGACGCCCGACGCGGTCCGGCTCACCGCGCTGCGCGGGGCGAGCGGCGGGGTCGACGCGGCCGCGTTCGCCGACCGGTCGCGCTGGCGCACCGCGGTGGCTGCCGGTCCGCAGCCACCGGCCGTCGCCACCAGCACCGCCGGCCTCTTGGTCACCCCCGGGCCGACCGGCGAGAGCGACCCTTCGGTGTTCGTCGACGACAGCCCCGACCGGCTGCCCGCCATCGCGGCCGGCGTCCGCGGCGCCGAGTTCTCCGCCGGCGACCCCCACGTGGTGGCGTTCCCGGGCGCCTCGGTCCCGGTCAACGTGACCGGCGACGCGCACGCGCTGCCCCGGGTTGGCCGCGACGCGGTGCTGGTCGACCTGGAGACGGCCGACCTGATCAGCGGCGACCTCGGCGGCGGCGAGTCGCTACAGGTCTGGGCGACCGACGACGCACCGGCCGACCTCGCCGACCGGCTCGCCGAGCAGGGCGTGGTCGCATTCAGCACCGGCACGATCGCCGCGCTGACCGACCGCTACAGCCGCCAGGCGCCGCCGTCGACCGTCCGCTTCCAACTGCTCGCCGCCGCGCTGATGGTGCTGCTCGCGGCCGGTGCGCTGGGCGTGATCGTCGCGGTCGAGCGGCGGCCCCGCGGCGCCGAGCTGACCTCGCTGCGCCGGCAGGGCCTGACCGCGCGGGCGGTCACCCGGGCCACCCTCGGCGGCTACCTGGTCGTGTCAGGCGTCGCGCTGGTCGCCGGGGTGTTCGCCGCGCTGCCCGCCCGCACGGTGCTGGCCGCGCCGCTCAACGTGTTCGCCGACGGCTGGGACGTGCTGCCACCGCCGGCCGCCGTCCGGGCCGTCCCGCTGCTGCTCGCGCTGGCCGCGGCGGCGCTGGTCTACGCGGTCGTCGTGCTGTTGGCAGCCGGCCTGCTGCGCCGCAACGGTGGGGAGCCGACATGATCGCCGTGATCCTCGACCTGTTCCGGGCGGCCCGCGGCCGCACCGCGGTGCTGCTGCTGTTGGGCACCCTCCCGGTGGCCGCGGCGGTGGCCGGCCCGGCCTACGTGGCGGCCGCGCAGCGCACCATCGTCGCCACCGAGGTGGCCGGCGCCGCGCCGGGCGAGACCGTGCTCAGCTTCCAGCGTCCCAGCGATGACCCGGGCGCGGCCGGCGACACGTTCGAGCGGCTCGGCGGTGGCGCCTTCGGCACGCCCGGGTTCGAGCCGATCTTCGGCGCCTCCTTCGACATCGCCGTGCCCAACATCGACGTGGCGTTCAAGCTGTCCTACCGCGACCGGGTCTGCGGGCACGTCAGCCTCGACGCCGGCCGCTGCCCCACCGGCCGCGGCGAGGTGATGCTCGGCTTCCGCACCGCCGAGCGGATCCACGCGTCGGTCGGCGACGCGCTGTCGGTCCGCCAGTCCAAGTTCGTGCTCGCCGACGGCGCCAACGAGTTGCACCGGCTCGGCGAAGCCGTGCCGCTCTCCGTCGTCGGCATCTACCGGCCGACCGATCCGGCCGCCGCCTACTGGGGCGCCACCCCGCCGTTCCCGCCCGGGCTGCTGACCAACGGGCTGGTCGGCACCGACGTGGCCAACAACGTCGGTGTCGAGCCGGTGTTCGGTTCGCGGGCCACCGCCAAGCTGTTCACTCTCGTGGTGCCGGAGGCGCAGTCCTACGACCTGATCGCCGATCCGGCCCAGCTCACCACCGGATGGGTCGACCGCTATCCGGCCGAGCTCGACCGGCTCAACAACAAGGCCACCGAAAACCAGGCCACCCTGGTCAGCGGCGCCGGCCCGCTGATCGCCCGGATCGAGGAGAGTCGCGCGGCGGTGCGTTCGCTGGTGCCCTGGCTGGCGCTGACCGTCGTGCCGTTGTGCTGGTTCGTGATCTTCCTGGCGGCGGCGTCCGGATCCGACACCCGCCGGACCGAGCTGGGCCAGGTGGCGCTGCGCGGCATGCCGTTGCCGCACCGCTGGTGGCTCGCGGCCGGCCCGGACTGGGCCGCGCTGCTCGTCGGTGCGCCCATCGGCTTCGTCGCCGGCCAGCTTGTGGGCGACTGGGCCGTGCCCGGTGGCGGCGTCGACCTCGGCCTACCCGGCGACACCGTCCGCTATGCCGTGGTGGCGGTCGCCGGTGCCCTGCTCGCCGCCGCCCTCGCCTACCGGCCACTGATCACCGGCCGGGCCATCGATCTGCTGCGGAAGGTGACCCGGCAGGGCGGTGCCTGGCGGTCGGCGACGATCGACGCGATGGTGGTCGCGCTGGCCGTGTTCACCGCCGTCGAGGCCCGCGGCGAGGCCGGCCCGGTCCACGGCGGCCTCGGCATCCTCGCGCCCGCGCTGCTCATCCTGGCCGGTGCGCTGCTCGTCGCCCGGCTGCTCGGGCCGGCCGCACGCCGGGTCGGTGGCCGGGCGTTGCTCGCCGGTCGGCTCTCCGGGGCGCTGGCCGGCATCGAGCTGTCCCGCCGCTCGGCACCCCGCCGGGCGGTGACGCTGGCCGTGCTGGGCGTCGCGCTGCTCTGCTTCGCGGTGCTCGCGGTCGACCTGGGTGGCGCCGCCCGCGAGCAGCGGGCCGGCATCGAACTCGGCGCCGACCGGGTGTTCAACGTCAACCAACTCGCCGGCGGGGCGCTGCGTACCGCCGTGCGGCAGGCCGATCCCGACGGTCGCTGGGCGATGGCGGTGGTGCGCATCCCCGCCACCGGCTCCGGCCCGACGACCATCGCGGCCGACACCGACCGGCTTTCGGCGGTGGCCTGGCCCGGCTCGGTGCCCGCCGACCAGAGCGCCCGATTGCGCCCGCAACGCGCGCCCTCGCTGTCGGTGGCCGGCAGCCACATCCGGGTCGACGCGACCGTCGTCGCCGACAGCATCGACCCGCTGACCCGGCCCTTCTTCCAGGGCGACACGCCGGAACTGCGCGCCCTCGTGCAGGCGCCGGGCGAGGCCGACCGCACCGTGTCGCTGGGCCCGCTGCGGCCAGGACGGCACCGCTACGACGGCAGCCTCCCGCAATGCCAGCCGGCCTGCCGGTTGATCGGGTTGGAGGTGCAACCCACCTGGGGCACCACCGAGCTGACGGTGCACCAGATCGCCGCGACCGGTCCCGACAAGGTCGTCGCCGGCCCCGACGTGCTGCGCGACACGACCCGCTGGCGGGCCACCACCGAAGACGGCATCGAGTCGACCGCGCCGAAGCTGACCTCGGCGGCCGACGGCGCCACCGTGGTGTTGCAGACGACCCAGGTGCCGCAGCGGTTGCTGGTCGCCGACGCGCCGCCCGTGCTGCCGATCCTGCGCACCACCTCGGCCGCCGCTCGCGAGACCGACACCGGTTGGGCGCTCTCCTCGCCCGGCCGCACCGAGACGGTCCCGGCCGACAGCGTCGGCGCGCTGGCTACCCTGCCCGGCCTCGGCGCATCCGGCCTGCTGGTCGACATCGGCTACCTCGACACCGCCGCGCCGATGGGTGCCGGCGGCACGCCGCAGGTCTGGATCGGCCCCGACGCGCCGGACGACGCCGTCGCCCAGCTGGCCGCGGTGGGCCTGACCGTGCTCGGCGAGACCTCGGTGCGCGACGTGGCAGACCTCGCCGCCCGTGACGGTGCCGCGCTGGCCTCCCGCTACGAGCTGGTCAGCGCCGGTTTCGCGGTGTTGCTGGTGCTGCTCGGCCTCGGTCTGGTGGCCGCGGCCGAAAACGCGGACCGCTCGGCCCGCACCCGGGTGCTGCGGTCGCAGGGCGTTCCGGCACCGACACTCCGCTCGGCAGCCCGGCACCTGCGGCTCTGGCCGGTCCTGCTCGGCGTGCTGCTCGGCCCGCCGCTGGCCATCGCCGCCTGGGTGGTGGCCAACCCGGCCATCCCGGTCTTCCTCGACGCCGACTGGCCACTGGCGCTGCCGACCCTGCCCAACCCGATCACGCTGGGTCTGGTCTGGGCGGCCTGCGCGGTGCCGCTGCTGGTGCTCGCGCTGGTCCGGCAGCGCCGCGCGACGGCCTTCTGACGGACCCGCCAGACTGACATAGTTGGCCACGTGACGACCCCGCTGCCCGACGGGCCCGGCGCGCTGGCATCGCCGGCGGCGCTGGCCGAAGCCCTGGCCACGACCGGCTACCTCGCCGACGAGGGCCTGGCCACCGCCGGCTTCCTCGCGCTCAAGCTCGGCCGGCCGCTGTTCCTCGAGGGCGAGGCCGGCGTCGGCAAGACCGCGTTCGCGCAGGCGCTGGCGGCCGCGACCGGCGCCACGTTCGTCCGGCTCCAGTGCTACGAGGGGCTCGACGCGGCGCAGGCGCTCTACGACTGGGACTTCCCCCGGCAGATCCTGCACCTGCGCGCGGCCGAGGCGGCCGCGACCGCCGCGGCCACCGCCACCGGCACGCCGCCGGACGCCGCCGCGATCGAGGCCGGGCTCTACGACCGCCGCTTCCTGATCGCCCGCCCGCTGCTACAGGCGTTGGAGACCAGCCCGTGCGTGTTGCTGGTCGACGAGGTCGACCGGGCCGACGACGAGTTCGAGGCGTTCCTGCTGGAGGTGCTCGCGGAAGCGGCGATCACCGTGCCGGAGCTGGGCCGGATCGCCGCCGAGACGCCACCGCTGACGGTGCTGACCAGCAACCGCACCCGCGAGGTGCACGACGCGCTCAAGCGCCGCTGCCTCTACCACTGGGTGGAGCACCCGGGGTTCGACCGCGAGGTGGCCATCCTGCGCGAGCGGCTCCCGGCCGTCACGGAGCGGTTGGCGGCCCAGGTCGCGGCCGCGGCCGGGCGGATGCGCGAGCTCGATCTGATCAAACCGCCCGGTGTCGCCGAGTCGATCGACTGGGCCGGCGCGCTGGTCGCGCTGGGCGCGCAGACCCTCGACCCCGACCTGGCCGCCGCCACCCTGGGCGCGGTTCTGAAATATCGCGAAGACCTCACCCGGGTCCAGGCCACCGGCCTCGACGCCCTGGTCGCCGCCCGGCCATGAGCGCCGACGTCAGCGCGCTGCTCGTCGGGTTCGCCCGCACGCTGCGGCACGCCGGCGTCGCCGCCGGCCCCGACCGGGTGCAGACGATGCTGCGCGCCGTCGACGCGTTGGGCGACATCACGCCGGGCCGGCTCTACTGGGCCGGCCGGCAGACGCTCTGTGCCGAGCCCGACGACCTGGCGATCTACGACGCCGCCTTCGCCGCCTACTTCGGCGGTCACCGGCCGGCCGGCGACCGGTTCGGCCCCGCCGCGCCGGCGCCGCCCAGCATCGCGGCGCCCTACACGTCTGGCCCGCCCGGCGAGGCGAGCGACACCGACGAGGAGCCGCTGCTTCTCGGTCTCTCGGCCAGCACCGTCGAGATCCTCCGCCAGCGCGACTTCGCCCTACTCACCCCGCGCGAGCGCGACGAGGTGCGGCGGCTGCTCGCGTTGCTCGGCCCGGAGCCGGCGACCCGGCGCAGCCGGCGGCGCCGGCCGGCCCGTGGCGGCGAGGTCGACCCGGCGCGCACGCTGCGGGCCGCGCTCCGGCACGCCGGCGAGCCGACCAGGCTGGCCCGCCGGCGGCGCGACGAGCGCCCTCGCCGGCTGGTGCTGCTGGTCGACGTGTCCGGCTCGATGAGCCCCTACGCCGACGCGTTGCTGCGGTTCGCGCACGCGGCCGTCCGCCGCCGCCCCACCCGCACCGAAGTATTCACGCTGGGCACCCGACTGACCCGGATCACCCGCGCGCTGCGCCACCGCGACCCCGACGCCGCGCTGCACGCCGCCTCGGTGGCGATCCCGGACTGGCACGGCGGCACCCGGCTGGCCGACGCGCTGAAGGCGTTCCTCGACCGCTGGGGCCAGCGCGGCACGGCCCGGGGCTCGATCGTCGTCGTGTTCAGCGACGGCTGGGAGCGGGGCTCCCCCGACGCCCTGGCCGCGCAGACGCATCGGCTGTCGCGCCTCGCGTACCGCCTGATCTGGGTCAATCCGCACCGCGGCAAGGCCGGTTTCGCACCGTTGGCCGGCGGGATGGCGGCCGCATTGCCGCATCTCGACGATTTCGTCGCCGGGCACACAGTGGATGCCCTCGACGAACTGGTCCGCGTGATCGCGAAATAAGTGATCCCTTTCACAAAAAACCTTGCCTCGCCGCGCGGGAAGGGTTTGGCTGAGATCAGCGCGCCACCCCCGCGCGCCCGTCCCTGAGCAAGCCAGGAGGCCTGATGACTCGGGTATCCATCAAGGTCGACGGAGTCGACTACGAGGACGACGTCGAACCGCGCACCCTGCTCGTCCATCACCTACGCGAACAACTCGGCAAGGTTGGCACTGTGGTCGGCTGCGACACCAGCAACTGTGGTGCATGCACCGTGCTGATGAGCGATGCCGACGGCCACCAGCGAAGTGTCAAGAGCTGCTCCGTGCTGGCCGTGCAGGCCAACGATCGCGAGATCATCACGATCGAGGGGCTGTCCGGTCCCGACCGCACGCTGCACCCGGTGCAGCGGGCCTTCCACCAGGCACACGGCCTGCAATGCGGCTTCTGCACCCCCGGCATGATCATGGCCGCCGTCGACCTGCTCGAAGAGAATGCCGACCCGTCCGAAGAGGAGATCCGCGAAGGGCTGGAGGGCAACCTCTGCCGGTGCACCGGCTATCAGAACATCGTGCGTGCGGTGCGCGAGGCGAGCGCGGAGATCCGCGCCGGCCACGGCACCGCCGAACCGGCGCCGCCGACCCCGCGCGCCGGCGAAGGCGAGACGCCCGACTCGGGCCTGCGGCGCGAAGACGTGCCCGACGAGACCATCCCGCAGCCGGTGCCGTGAGGGAGAACCGATGACCATCACCGAAGGCCCCGCGCTAGAGGTCGGCAGCGCGCGACGACGCAAGGAAGACGCCCGGCTGATCACCGGCCGCACCACCTGGACCGAAAACGTCACCCTGCCCGGGATGCTGCACCTGGCGATCCTGCGCAGCCCGATGGCACACGCCCGGATCACCGCCATCGACGTGGCGCCGGCCCTCGCGGTCAAGGGCGTGGTCGACGTCTTCTCCGGCCGCGACGTCGCCGACGTGCAGGGCTCGCTGCCGTGCGCGTGGCCGGTCACCGAAGACATGGTGCGCCCCGACCGGCCGCCGATCGCGGTCGACGAGGTGCGCTTCATGGGCGAGGCGGTCGCCGTCGTCGCCGCGCGGTCGCGGGCGGCGGCACTCGACGCGATCGCGGCCATCGAGGTCGACTACGAGTCGCTGCCGACCGTGCTCGACCTGGAAGCGGCGATCGCCGACGACGCCGACCTGGTGCACGCCGACAAGGGCACCAACAAGGGCTACACCTGGGTGTTCGACTCGGCCGCGGCCGGCACCGGCGGCGACGCGGCCGCGGCGATCGACGGCGCCGAGTTGGTCATCCGCCGCCGCTACGTGCAGCAGCGGCTGATCCCAGCCTTCATGGAGCCACGCAGCGTGGTGGTCGACCCGACCGGCGACGTCTACTCGATCTGGTCGGCGACGCAGATCCCGCACATCCTGCGCTTCCTGCTCTCCGTCGTGACCGGCACGCCCGAGCACAAGGTACGGGTGATCGCGCCCGACGTCGGCGGCGGCTTCGGCGGCAAGTTGCAGGTGACGCCGGAGGAGCTGATCACGTTCATCGCGGCCCGGCGGCTCGGCAAGCCGGTGAAGTTCACCGAGTCGCGCTCCGAGAGCCTGGTCTCGGCACACCACGGCCGCGACATGATCCAAGACGTGGAGCTGGCCGCCCGGCGCGACGGCACCGTCGTCGGCCTGCGGGTCAAGCTGCTGGCCAACATGGGCGCCTACATGGGCCTGGTCGGCCCGGGCGTGCCGATCCTCGGCGCGTTCATGTACAACGCGATCTACAAGTTCCCCGCCTACCGCTTCGAGTGCGTCGGGGTCTTCACCAACACCGTGATCACCGACGC
The DNA here is from genome assembly GCF_003387075.1 of Asanoa ferruginea. Classification (NCBI taxonomy): domain Bacteria; kingdom Bacillati; phylum Actinomycetota; class Actinomycetes; order Micromonosporales; family Micromonosporaceae; genus Asanoa; species Asanoa ferruginea. The sequence continues at coordinate 3,347,714 of NZ_QUMQ01000001.1, read as the reverse complement.
CTACCGGGGCGCCGGCCGGCCCGAGGCGACCTACGCGATCGAGCGGATCATGGACGAGCTGGCCGACGAGCTCGGGCTCGACCCGCTCGAGGTGCGCCGCCGCAACTGGATCAACGCCGACGAGTTCCCGTTCACCACGGTCTGCGGCCTGCAATACGACTCCGGCGACTACGCCAAGGCCACCGACCGGGCGATGGAGCTGTTCGGCTACGACGAGCTGCGCCAGGAGCAGCAGGCCCGCCGGGACACCGGCGACAGCGTGCAGCTCGGCATCGGCGTCTCGACCTACACCGAGATGTGCGGCCTGGCGCCGTCGCGGGTGCTCGGATCGCTGCGTTACGGCGCCGGCGGCTGGGAGACGGCGAGCATCCGGGTGCTGCCCACCGGCCGCGTCGAGGTGGTCACCGGCACGTCGCCACACGGCCAGGGCCACGAGACGGCGTGGAGCCAGATCGTGGCCGACCAGCTCGGCGTCGCGTTCGACGACGTCGAGGTGCTGCACGGTGACACCCGCACCTCCTACAAGGGGCTCGACACCTACGGCTCGCGCTCGCTCGCGGTCGGCGGCATCGCGCTCTACAACGCCTGCCAGAAGGTGATCGAGAAGGCGAAGCCGGTGGCCGCGCACATGCTCGAGTGCGACCCGGCCGACATCGAGTTCACCGGCGGCCAGTTCCGGGTGCGCGGCAATCCCGACGGCGGCCGTACCCTCGCCGACTGTTCGCTGGCCGTGTTCGCGGCGCACGACCTGCCCGACGGTATCGAGCCGACGCTCGACGCCGACGCGGTCTACGACCCGGTCAACTTCTCCTTCCCGCACGGCACCCACCTGTGCGCGACGGAGGTCGACACGGAGACGGGCCGGGTGACGATCCGCAAATACGTGGCCGTCGACGACGTCGGCCGGGTGATCAACCCGCTGATCGTCGAGGGCCAGGTGCACGGCGGTGTCGCACAGGGCATCGCGCAGGCGCTGTTCGAGGAGGCCGTCTACGACTCCGACGGCAACCTGATGACCGGCACGTTCGTCGACTACACGCTGCCAACGGCGGCCGACCTTCCGTCGATCGTCACCGACCGCACCGAGAGCCCGGCGCCCGACCATCCATTGGGGACGAAGGGGGTCGGCGAGGCCGGCACCATCGCCTCGACGCCCGCCGTCGTCAACGCGATCGTCGACGCGCTGCGCCCGCTGGGTGTCCACGACATCGCGATGCCGTGCACGCCGGAGCGGGTCTGGCGGGCGGTCCAGGGAGGTGCGGCATGATCCCACCGTCGTTCGACTACGCGGCGCCGACGACCGTCGACGAGGCGGTGTCGACGCTGCGCGATGCCGGTGAAGACGCCAAGGTGATCGCCGGCGGGCAGAGCCTGATCCCGTTGCTGCGGATGCGGTTCGCCGCGCCGAGCACCCTGGTCGACCTCGGCGGCATCGACGAGCTGCGCGAGGTCCGCGACGACGGCGACGCGCTGGTCATCGGCTCGATGGTGACCCACGCCACGGTGTTGCGCGATCCGCTGGTCAACGAGCACACACCGCTGCTCGCGCAGGCCACCGCGACGGTGGCCGACCGGCAGGTGCGGCACCGCGGCACGTTCGCCGGCTCGCTGGCGCACGCCGACCCGGCGGGCGACCTGCCGGCCGTGGCGCTGGTGCTCGGCGCCGAGTTGGAGATCGCCGGGCCGGGTGGCCGGCGGACCGTCCCGGCCGGCGAGTTCTTCGTCGACTACCTGGAGAGCGTGCTGGCGCCCGACGAGGTGCTGGTCGCGGTGCGGGTGCCCAAGCAGGGCGCCTGGTCGGGCGCCTACGAGAAGTTCAACCGGGTCGCACAGGGCTGGGCCCTGGTCGGCGTGGCCGCCATGGTCAAGCGCGACAACGGCACCATCACCGAGGCCCGGGTCGCGCTCACCAACATGGGTTCGACGCCGTTGCGGGCGACCGCCACGGAGTCGGCGCTGGCCGGCGCCGACAGCGGCGAAGCGATCGGCGCCGCGGCCGCACACGCGGCCGAGGGCACCAGGCCGGGCGACGACCTGTCGGCCAGCGCCGACTATCGCCGCCACCTCGCGACGGTGCTCACCAAGCGCGCGGTCGCCAGCCTGGTCTGACGGTTGATGAGGGGTCCCGGAACGCGGGGCCCCTCATGACCGGCGCCCGCTGAACCGGACCATGTTGCCCGACGGGTCGCGGAACGCGCAGTCACGCACCCCGTAGGGCTGGTCGATCGGCTCCTGCAACACCTCCGCACCCGCCTCCCGGACCTTCTCGAAGGTGGCGTCGCAGTCGTCGGTCTCGAAGATCAGCGCGGCCAGGGCGCCCTTGGCCACCAGCGCGCGCAGCGGCTCCTGGTCGGCGGGTGCCTTGCTGGCGAGCGGGTCGAGCCCGATCTCGATGCCCGGCTGGCCCGGCACCCCGAGGGTGATCCACCGCCAGGGCATCCCCCAGTCGTCCATGGCCACGTCGGTGAGCACCTCGAGACCCAGCACGTCGCGGTAGAACGCGAGCGCCTTGTCCTGGTCGTCGACGGTGATGAAGGTGTGCGAAAGCGTCAGGTTCATGCCTTCGACGCTAGGCCCGCGCGACCGCGCGGCGCTTCTCCAGACCTGCTTTTGTCGGGCGGCTCAGCCGCTGCGCGACGCACGCCGGCACGGCCGCCAGCCGCGAATGGTCGCGGGCCCGGTATGCCGACGGGCTCTCCCCGACCAACTCGGTGAACCGGCTGCTGAACGAGCCCAGCGAGGTCGCGCCCACCGCCAGGCAGACTTCGGTGACCGACAGGTCGCCGCGGCGCAGCAGCGCCTGGGCCCGCTCGATCCGCCGGGTCATCAGATATTGGTAGGGCGTCTCGCCGAACGCGGCGCGGAACTGCCGGGCGAAGTGCGACGGCGACATCAGCGCCGCGCGGGCCAGCGCGGGCACGTCGAGCGGGCGCGGGTATTCGCGGTCGATCAGGTCGCGGGCGCGGCGCAACCGGACCAGATCTTCGACCTTCATGACACCAATCGGGTACGCGGCCCCGCGCGCAACACGCCCGACGGCAACTCTCGGCCGACGATCCGCTGCGCCAGCGCCGCCGCCTCGATCAGCGCGTCGAGGTCGATGCCGGTGTCGATGCCCATGTCTTCGAGCATGTGCACCACCTCTTCGGTGGCCACGTTGCCGGTCGCGCCCGGCGCGTAGGGGCAGCCGCCGAGGCCGCCAACGCTCGCGTCGAACTCGGTGATGCCCAGGTCCATCGCGGTCAGGATGTTGGCCAGCGCCGTGCCCCTGGTGTTGTGGAAATGCAGCAGCACCGGGATGTCGGGCTGGCGGTCGCGCACGGCGGTGACCACGTCGGCGACCCGGCGTGGGGTCGCCATGCCGGTGGTGTCACCGAACGCGATCCGGTCGGCGCCGTCGGCGACCACCCGGTCGACGATGTCGGCGACCCGCTTGGGGTCGATGTCGCCCTCGAACGGGCAGCCGAAGCTGGTCGCCACGATCACCTCGGCACTGGCGCCCGCGCCGTGCAACTCGTCGATCAGCGCCGCGATGTCGTCGAGCGACTCGGCGGTGGATCGGTTGACGTTGCGCTTGTTGTGCGTGTCGCTGGCCGAGACGACCACCTCGACCTCGGTGAACCCGGCCGCCAGGGCGCGCTGCGCGCCGCGCGAGTTGGGCACCAGAGCCGAATAGCGCACCGCTGGTGACTTGCGCACCTTCGCCCACACCTCGTCGGCGTCGGCCATCTGCGGAATCGCCTTCGGGTGGACGAACGACACGGCTTCGATCCGGCGGACGCCCGTTTCAGACAGTTTGTCCAGCAGCTCTACCTTGGCCGCGGCGGGCACCGGATCCTCGTTCTGCAGCCCATCCCGGGGTGCGACCTCGCGGATGGATACAGAGCCGGGCAACGGGTTCATGAAGCCAGGATAAGTCGCGTTCCGGTTGCGGGATCCGGCGCCGGAGGGTTACGTGGGTCTTGGACGGCCGCAGAACCGCTCGCCGTAGGGACGGCCCTGTCAGTTGCGGTCTCAACCAATCCCCTGCCGCTCAACTGGAGGGTTTCACCATGCTCGCAGTGACTGACAACGCCGTCGCGGTGATCCGTGACCTCACCGGCCAGCAGAACCTGCCGGATGGCGCCGGCGTGCGCATCGCTTCCGACCCGACCCAGGGCGCGCTCACGATGAGCCTCGCGACCTCGCCCCAGGAAGGCGACCAGATCGTCGACACCGACGGCGCCAAGCTGTTCCTCGACGGCGAAGCCGCCCGGGTGCTCGACGACAAGTCCCTGGACGCGGCCGTCGACGCCAATGGCGCCGTGCAGTTCGAGGTCGCCGAACAGCTCAGTTAGCCCAGTGAGCCGGGTGGTGCAGGCCGCTCGGCAGGGCCGTGGTGTGGCCGCCGCGCGCGGAGTCGACCTGCGGCTGGGTGAGGAACAACGCCGTCCGCAGGCGCGCGCCGCGCAGGTCGGCGTCGCGTAGGTCGGCCCCGATCAGGTCGGCCCAGCCCAGGTCGGCGTCGCGCAGGTCGGCACCGATCAGATAGGCACCTCGCAGGTTGGCCGCCCGCAGATCGGTGCGGCGCAGGTCTTTGCCGACGAGGTCGGCGCCGCGGCGTTCCCGGCGCGGGCCCGGTGCGGTCGCCCGCACGGCGGCACTGGCCCGCATCAGCAGGTCGTTGACGGCGGCCCAGCGCGGCGCCACGTCGAGGGCGATCAGGTCCGCCGGCGTAACCCCGGTGAGTTCATGGGTTTGCGCCCGAGCCGTCTCCAGCGCGGCGCGCTGTGCCGACGGCAGCTTCAGTTCCAGTGCCGCGGTCAGGTAGAAGAGCAACTCGTGCAGTTCCCGCATGACCGGGAAGGCGCTGAGCATCTCGGGCCGGCAGCGCCAGTCGGCGCCCCCGAAGGTCTCCTGGGTCAGATGCTGGCCGGCGCCGAAACAGTCGTAGACCGTGCAGCCCCGAAAGCCCTTCTGCCGCAGGTCGCGGTGGATCCCGCAGCGGAAGTCGCCGCCCAGGTTGGGGCAGGGCTGCCGGGCCGGCTTGTCGATCGCGAAGTCGACGGATTTCGCGAACGCCGGGACCACGCAGCACAACCCCGCGCACCGCGCGCAGTCGGCGGTCAGTTCCATGTCACTCACTCCGCGGCGGCCGTGGCCCGTCGGTCGTAGGCGGCCCGGGCGGCGGCGATCTCGGCCCGGTGCCGCTCGGCCCAGGTGGTCAGCGTGACCAGCGCGTCGTAGATCTCCCGGGCCAGGTCGGTGGCGACGTATTCGACCTTCGGCGGGACGGTTGGGTAGACGGTGCGGTGCAGCAGGCCGTCGCGTTCGAGGTTGCGCAGCGTGAGCGCGAGCATCCGCCGGCTGATCCCGTCGATCGACCGCTCCAACTCGGTGAACCGCGCCGGACCACGGGCCGCGGCGACGATGATGGCGATGCTCCACTTGCCGCCGACCCGGTCGAGCACCTCGCGGGCGGTGCACTCGTCGGTCATCTGTCCATGGTCACAGATCGGGCTGGCCGGTTACAACTCGTGCACCAAGCGGGTTTTGCACACTTGTACAATCGCCGCATGGGAAACCGGGAGAGTCTGATCGCCGGGGCCAAGCAGTGCCTGCACGACATCGGCTACACCCGCACCACGGCCCGCGATATCGCGAGCGCGGCCGGGGTCAGCCTGGCCGCGATCGGCTACCACTTCGGCTCCACCCGGGAGCTGCTCAACCAGGCGCTGATGGAGGCCCTGGCCGAGTGGGGCGCGGAGCTGGCGACCGAGCTGTCCGGCACCGACGGCTCGTTCGAGGCGGTCTGGGCAGCGGTGATCGACTCGGTGCGCACCCAGCGCCCGCTCTGGACCACCCAGTTCGAGCTGGCCGGCCAGGTCGACCGGCTCCCCGAGGTGCACGAGTTCCTGGTCGCCGGCCAGCGCCAGGGCCGCACCGAGCTGGCCGGCCTGTTCGGTGCCGGCGGTGACGGCGAGGAGGCCCGGCTGCTCGGCGGCCTGGCGCAGGCCCTCCTGGCCGGCATGGCCATCCAGTGGCTGATCGACCCCGAGGGCGCGCTGACCCCGGCCGACCTGTCCGCGGCGCTCCGGCTGGCAGCCGCCAGGGTCTAGTGGCTGCGCCGCTCGCGGACCCGGCGGTAGATGACCCAGGCCAGCAGCCCGGCCACCACGACCGCGCCGATCGCGATCGCCGCCCACTTGCCGAGGGCGCCTTCGATCATGGTGTAGGAGTTGCCGGCGAGATAACCCAGCAGCACCGAGCCGACGCCCCAGACCACGCCGCCAGCGGCGTTGTAGGCGAGGAACTTGCGGTAGTGCATGTGGGCCACCCCGGCCCCGAACGGGACGAACGCCCGCAGGAACGCGATGAACCGCCCGAGGAAGACCGCCGGCCCGCCGCGTCTGGCTATGAACGCGCGGGCCGACTCGACCTGTTTCTGGCGCTTCCGGAGCACCTTGACCCGCAGCACCCGGTGGCCCCAGCGGGAGCCGATCTCGTAGCCCACCGTGTCACCGAGGATCGCCGCGGCGACCACGATGACGCTCATCCAGAGCACGCTGACGTGGCCGAGGCTGGCGGCGACGCCGCCGAGAATGGCCGCGGTCTCGCCAGGCAGGATGAAGCCGAAGAACAACGCGTCTTCGGCGAAGACGACGAGGCCGACGATCACATAGACCCAGACCGCGCGCTGGTCGACCAGGCTGTCGAGCAGGCTGCTCACTTGGCGATCTTACGCGGGGTAGCCTTCCGGCTACGGGATGACGCAACCCGCGAGGAGGAGTTGTGACCGAACCACTCGTGCGACCCGAGGTGCCCCCGTCCGGCACCGGATGCGCGGAATGCCTCGACAGCGGCGGTTGGTGGCTGCACCTGCGGCGCTGTGCCACGTGCGGCCACATCGGCTGCTGTGACACGTCACCCGCGCAGCACGCCACCCAGCACGCGACCACGACCGATCACAAAATCGTGCGTTCGTTCGAGCCCGGCGAGGACTGGTACTACGACTACCGGACCGGCGAGTTTCTCGAGGGTCCGCCGCTCGCCCCGCCGGAGAGCCACCCGCTCGACCAGAGTGTGCCCGGCCCGGCCGAGCGGGTGCCGCCGGACTGGCAGCGCTACCTGCACACCTAGCTCGTCAACGCGCGGGCGCTGGCCGCGATGTGGTCGGCGTCGATGCCTTGGGCCGCGAGTTGCTCGGCCGTGCTGCCGGAGCCGGGCAGCTCACGCACCGCGAGGTGGCTCATGCGCAGCGCCGGTGAGCCGGCGGCGAGCAGCGCGTCGGCCACGGCCGAGCCGAGCCCGCCCTCCGGGTGATGGTCCTCGGCGACGACGATCCGACCCTCGGTGGCGGCCACCGCGTCGCTGAGCGTCGCGGTGTCGATCGGCTTGACCGAGTAGAGGTCGATCACCCGGGCCTGGATGCCGTCGGCGGCCAGCGCGTTGGCGGCCGCGAGGCACTGATGCAGGGTGACGCCGGCGCCGATCAGCGTCACCGCGTCAGACGGCCCGGAGCGCAGCACCTTCGAGCCGCCGATCGGGAACGACTCGCCCGCCTCGTAGAGCACCGGGTAGGCGCCGCGGGTGGTGCGCAGGTAGCTGACCCCAGGTAGGTCCACCATGGACCGCACCAGTGCCGTGGCGCAGACCGCGTCGCTCGGGTAGAGCACGGTCGAGCCCTGCACGGCGCGCAGCATGGCCAGGTCTTCCAGCGCCATCTGCGACGGCCCGTCGGCGCCGATCTCGACGCCGGCGTGCGAGCCCACCAGCCGGATGTCGGCACGGGAGATCGACGCCATCCGGATGAAGTCGTACGCCCGGGACAGGAATGCGGCGAACGTCGACGCGAACGGGATGTAGCGCCGTACGCTCAGCCCGACGGCGGCGGCGACCATCTGCTGTTCGGCGATATACATCTCGAAGTAGCGGTCGCCGAACGCCTTCGCGAACTCCTCCGAGAAGGTCGAGTTGCCGACCTCGCCGTCGAGCGCCACGATCCGCGGGTTGCTGCCGCCGACCGCGGTGAGCGCGTCGCCGTAGGCCTTGCGGGTGGCCACCTTGTCGCCGACCGCGTAGGTAGGCAACTCGGGCGGTCCACCGAGCGGGGCCCCGCGGTTGGCCGGCGGCTCGGTCACCGGACGCGGGCCGCGCACCGTCAGGCTGCTTTCCCCGCCGAGCTCGCGGATCGCCCGGTCGGCCATCTCCTTCGGCAGCGGCTTGCCGTGCCAGCCCTCGAGGTTTTCCACCTCACTGAAGCCGCGGCCCTTCAACGTGCGGGCGAGGATCACCGTCGGGCGGTCGTCGGTGCGGTCCGTCGCCGACTGCAGGGCCTGGTCGATCTCGTCCAGGTCGTGCCCGTCGATCATGATGACCCGGGCACCGAACGATTCGGCCCGCCGGGCGTACGCGTCGAGGTCCCATTGCAGTTCGGTCGGTCCGCTCTGGCCGAGCCGGTTGACATCGACGATCGCGATCAGGTTGGACAGGCGGTAGTAGGCGGCCTTGTCGAGCGCCTCCCACATCGAGCCCTCGGCCATCTCGCTGTCGCCGCACAGCACCCAGACCCGGTAAGGCACCTCGTCGAGGTAGCGACCCGCCAGCGCGACGCCGACGCCGTCCGGCAGGCCCTGGCCCAGCGAGCCGGTCGCCACGTCGACCCAGGGCAGCACCGGCGTGGGGTGCCCTTCGAGCCGCTGGCCGAACCGCCGGTAGCCGGTCATCAGCTCCTCGTCGGAGACCACCCCGACCGCCTTGAAGACGGAGTAGAGCAGTGGCGACGCGTGCCCCTTGGAGAAGATCAGGTGATCGTTGGCGTCGTTGGCCGGGTCATCCCAGTCGTATTTAAAGTGCCGGGTGACCAGCACCGCGAGCAGGTCGGCGGCCGACATGCTGGAGGTGGGGTGGCCGGATCCGGCGCTCGTGCTCGCCCGCACCGAGTCGACCCGGAGCTGCCGGGCCACGTCGCGGGCGGTGGACAGGTCGGCGATGGTCGCTGTGCTGGTCACAATATCCCCTTTGCGGCGTATAACCTCCCGTTCTTCGCCGCTTACCCGTCTCGGGGACGGTCAACCTCGTTACTTGCCGAAGCCGGCGGTAAGTCCGCTGAGCAGTTGCCGGCGGCCGACGGCGTAGAGGGCCAGGATCGGCAGGGCGGTCAGCACGACCGAGGCCAGCACGGCCGGCACGTTGATGCTGAACTGGCCCTGGAACGTCCACAGCGCCAGGGGCAACGTGCGCTGGTCGGGGCTCTGGGTCAGGATCAGCGGCAGCAGGAAGCCGTTCCAGATGCTCAGTCCGTTGTAGATGATCACGGTGACCAGCGCCGGGCGCACCAGCGGGAAGGCCAGGTGGCGCAGCGTGCCCCACTCGGTGGCGCCGTCCATCCGCATCGACTCGAACAGCTCGCGCGGCACGTCACGGATGAAGTTGCCGAGCACCAGCACCGACAGCGGGATCGCGAACGCGATCGACGGCAGGATGATCGCCAGCAGGGTGTCGTAGAGCTTGAGCCGGATGATGATCAGGTAGACCGGGATGATCACCGCCTGCAGCGGGATCGCGAGCCCCATCAGGAAGACCGAGTTGACCCAGCGCAGGAACCGGCTGCGGTGGCTGGCCCGAACGATCGCGTACGCCGCCATGAAGGAGATCAGCACCGCCGGCAGCACCGCGCCCGCCGTCACGATCGCGCTGTTGACGAAGTAGCGGACGAAATCGGCCTCGATCACCATCCGGTAGTTGTCGAGCGTCGGGTCGGTCGGCGGCGCGAACGGGTTGGTGATGAAGTAGTTGTCCTGGGTCTTGAGGCTCGTGATCAGAATCCAGTAGAGCGGGATCAGCACGATCAGGAGCCAGATCAGGCCGGCCACCCCGGCCGGCAGGTTGGGCAACTTGCGCCGGCCGCCGAGGGCGGGGCGGTGCGAAGGTCGCCGCTCGGTCGCCCGCTGGGGTGCCGTCGTCAGGGTCGTCGCCACGTCACACGCCTTCCATCTGGCTCTCGGCCGCGTCGCGCCCGCCGAGGCGGCGCAACAGCAGCGCGAGTGCGAGGCCGACCAGCACCAGGATGACCGCGATCGCGCTCGCCGGGCCCATTAGGTTGGCCTGGAAACCTCGCTTGTACATGTCTAGGGCAAGCGCCCGGGTGGCATCGCCCGGGCCACCAGCGGTGAGCACGAAGATCAGGTCGAAGAAGGTCAGCGAGCCGACCACCATCAGCGTCGACGACGTGATGACGGTGTATTTGAGCTGCGGCAACGTGATGCTGAAGAACTGACGCACCCGGCCGGCGCCGTCGATCTCGGACGCCTCGTACATCGCCTTCGGGATCTGCCGCACGCCGCTCTGGTAGATCAGCGAGTGGAACGGGATGAACTGCCAGGAGACCACGAACACCACGACGCCCAGTGCGAGGTTGTCGCGGCCCAGCCAGTCCTGGGTCAGCAGCGGGATCTTCAGCCCCGGCCCCAGACCGAAGTTGGGGTCGAGCAGAGCCTTGTAGGTGATGGCCAGGGCGGCAGAGCTGAGCAGCAGGGGTACGAAGTAGATGACCGCGAGGATCTCGCGGTAGCGCTGGTGCCCGGCGAGGTAGACGCCGATCAACAGGCTGATCGGCGTCTGGAACGCCCACGACAGCGCCATGATCAGGAACGTGATCCAGAGCGCGTGGATCAGGTCGGGGTCGCTGAGCACGGTGCGCCAACTGTCGAACCCGGCCGGATTGATCTTTCCGATGCCGTCCCACTGGGTGAAGCTGAGGACCAGCACACCGATTAGCGGGATGATGCCGAACGCGACGAACATCAGGAAGGCGGGTAACGCCATCCACGTGACGGACCCGCTCCGCCCGCCCGTGGAGGCGTTGCTGGTTGTCCTCCGCGGTGCGGGCGGAGCGAGTGCGGTCATTGCCCGATGACCCCGTTCATGTTGGTTGCCCACTGCTGGGGGGTGACCTTGAGCTGGAAGAGCTGCGCGATGTTGTCGAGCAGCTTCTCCGCCGCGGTCGGGCTCAGCGCCTGGTCCCAGGACTGTGCGAAGACCTTGGCGTTGGCCGACGTGTTGTAGACGAACTTGAGGAAGTCGGCGTCCTTCGAGGCGCCGAAGGCACTCTCGGTGCCCTTGACGATCGGCACGGAACCCGAGTCGACCCACTCCTTGACCTCGGCGTCGGAGAGCACCGCGGTCTTGAAGAAGTTCTTCGCGGTTTCCTTCTGCTCGGCCGTCGCCTTCGAGGAGATGGACAGGTATTGGCCGGGGTTGCCGACCGTGTCGGACACGTCGCCCTTGCCGCCGTCGATCCCCGGGAAGTTCATGTAACCGAGGCTGCCGCTCGACACGAAGTCACCTCCGGCAGTGGCCATGTTGCCGTACGTCCACGTCCCGTGCAGCATCATCGCCGCCTTGCCCGTGTAGAGCAATGCCTGGTCGGCGTTGGAGTCGGCGGTGATCGACGAGAAGCCCTTGATGAAGCCGTCGGCCTTGACCAGGTCTTGCATCTTGGTCAACGCGTCGATCGCGGCGGGGTTGGACCACGCGTCCTTCTGACCGTCGAAGACGGCCTGGAAGACCTCGCTGCCGCCGATGCGGTCGAAGAGGAACTCGAGCCACATCATGTTGGTCCAGCGGGACTGGCCACCCAGCGAGAACGGCGCGATCTTCGCGGCGTTGAACTTGGGCACCAGGTCCATGATGTCCCCCCAGCTCTGCGGGGGCTCAGCCTTGATCTTTTCGAAAGCACGCTTGTTGTAGAACAGGACGATCGGCTGGACCGTCTCGGCCGGCATCGCGTAGATCTTGCCGTCGATGGTGGCCGCGCCGAACGACGACGGGAAGAGCCGGTCCTTGACCGCGGCGTTCTCGCCGAACCACGAGGTCAGGTCTTCGACCTGGCCGGCCTGGGCATACGTGCGCAGCGTGCCGCCACCCCAGCCCCAGATGATCGTCGGAGCCTGGCCGGCGCCGATCGCTGTCTTGATCTTGGTCTTGTAGGCGTCGTTCTGGAATGTCGTCGCAGTGAGCTTGGTGTTGGGGTTTGCCTGGTTGAAGCGGTTGACGCTGTTGGTGCGGATGCCCTCACCGGGCTGACCGGTGAGATACCAGTAGCTGGCGGCGCCGGCGCTGTTGCCGCCGCCGCTGGCCGTGCCGGGACCGGAACTTCCACAGCCGGCGAGCGCGACCCCAGCGGCCGCGCCCATGGACAGACCGAGGAAGTTCCGCCGGGACAAGATGCTGCGCTCCACGCTGACCTCCGTACTCGTGAGCCGCTGAAGGCGCGGCGAATCGATCGTGCGAGGCGCGAGGCATCACCGACCTAGGGAGCGCTCCCACGGCCGAGCACGGGGGTGCTCGGACAGGGAATTTTCGGCCGGCGATCTCGCAAATTAACGTAGAATTTTCAAGTCAACGTAGGATTCCGCCATCGAGGTGTCAAGGGCTTGAAGCCTTCGTTCTGATCGGCGAAAGTAAGGCCAGCGCAAGGCATGTCGCCATGGACTCGCTGCTGACCGCCGATCGTCGGCCGGCCAGACACGGGCACTACAACCTTCGAAAGTTTCGAAGACCGATCCCCTATCTTGCGCGAAGGAGGCACCTGCCGTGACGGCCCCGGAGTCGCAACTCGCGACATACCCCTGGCACGACACCACCCGGTCGGTCGCCGACCGGGTCGAGCTCCTCCTGCGCGAGATGACGCTCGAAGAGAAGATCGCCCAGCTCGGCAGCCGTTGGCTGCGCAAAGACCTGCACGAGGAAGAGGCGGAGCAGATCTTCGCGCCCGACCACAACGTGGCGCCGATGCAAGACGTGTTCTCGGCCGGCGACCTGCCGCTCGACGAGGCGAGCCGGCACGGTCTGGGCCACCTCACCCGGGTCTACGGCAGCGCGCCGGTGACCGCCGTCGACGGCGCGGCCGAGCTCGTGCGCGAGCACCACGTCGTGCTCGACGCACACCGGCTGCGCATTCCGGCGCTGGTCCACGAGGAGTGCCTGACCGGCTTCACCAGCTATGGCGCCACGGTCTACCCCGCCGCGATCGCCTGGGGCGCCACGTTCTCCCCCGACCTGGTCGAGCGGATGGCCGCCGCGATCGGTCGCGACATGGCCGCCGTCGGTGTCCACCAGGGACTCTCGCCGGTGCTCGACGTGGTGCGCGACTACCGCTGGGGCCGGGTCGAGGAGACCATGGGCGAAGATCCCTACCTGGTCTCGATGCTCGGCGCGGCCTACGTTCGCGGGCTCCAGAGCGCCGGGGTGATCGCCACCCTCAAGCACTTCGCCGGCTACTCGGCCTCCCGCGGCGCGCGCAACCACGGCCCGGTGTCGATGGGCCGCCGCGAGCTGATCGACGTGATCCTGCCGCCGTTCGAGACGGCCGTGGCCACCGCGGCGGCCGGCTCGGTGATGAACTCCTACGCCGACGTCGACGGCATCCCCGCCGGCGCCGACCACTGGCTGCTCACCGACGTGCTCCGCGACGACTGGGGCTTCACCGGCACGGTGGTCTCCGACTACTGGGCGGTGCCGTTCCTCGCTTCGATGCACCGCGTCGCGGCCGACGACGCGGGCGCCGGCGCGCTGGCGCTGGCGGCCGGCATCGACGTCGAACTGCCCGACACGATCGGCTACGGCGCCGCGCTGCTCGCCCAGGTGCGCTCCGGCGCGGTGGCTGAGGAGTTGGTCGACCGGGCCGCCCGCCGGCTGCTCACCCAGAAGGTCGAGCTGGGCCTGCTCGACCCGGGTTGGACGCCCGAGGGCTCGGTTTCCGGCGCGGCCTCGGTCGACCTGGACTCGGCCGGCAACCGGGCGCTGGCCCGGGAGATCGCCGAGCGGTCGATCGTGCTGCTCGACCCCGGCACGGCGTTGCCGCTGCGCGATGTGCGGCGGGTCGCGGTGGTCGGGCCGTGCGCGGCCGAGCCGCGTACCTTCATGGGCTGTTACGCATTCCCCAACCACGTGCTGCCGCGGCATCCCGGGCTCGGTCTGGGTGTCGACGTGCCGACCGCGGTCGACGCGCTGCGCGCTGAGCTGTCCGATGTAGACGTCGTGCACGCGTTGGGTTGCGAGATCCAGGGCGACGACCGGTCCGGCTTCGCCGAGGCGGTCGAGGCGGCCCGCTCGGCCGACGTCTGTGTCGCGTTCGTCGGCGACATCGCCGGCCTGTTCGCGCACGGCACGTCCGGCGAGGGCTGCGACGCGCCCGACCTGCGGCTGCCCGGCGTCCAGGCCGACCTGCTCACCGAGTTGGTGGCCACCGGCACACCGGTCGTGGTGGTCGTGGTCTCCGGCCGCCCCTACGCACTCGGCGACCTGCACGGCCACGCGGCCGCCCTGGTCCAGGCGTTCATGCCGGGCGAGGAGGGCGGCGCGGCGATCGCCGGCGTGCTCTCCGGCCGGGTGCAGCCCAGCGGCAAGCTGCCCGTGCAGGTGCCGCGCCTGCCCGGTGCCCAGCCCGGCACCTACCTCCAGCCCCCGCTCGGTGCCGAGAGCACCGACATCAGCAGCCTCGATCCCGCGCCGCTGTTCCCGTTCGGCCACGGCCGGTCCTACACCACGTTCACTGTGGACGACCTGCGACTGTCGTCCACCGAGGTGCCGACCGACGGCGAGTTCACGGCCACCGTGCGGGTCCGCAACACCGGCACCCGCGCCGGCGACGAGGTCGTGCAGCTCTACCTGCACGATGTGGTCGCCCAGGTGGTGCGCCCGGTCAAGCAGCTCGCCGGCTTCGCGCGGGTCACCCTGGCTCCGGGCTCAGCCGCCGATGTGCGGTTCTCGGTGCACGCCGACCGCACCGCGTTCACCGGCCGCGATCTGCGCCGGATCGTCGAGGCCGGCGACATCGACGTGCATGTCGGCACGTCCGCCGCCGACCTGCCGTGCCACGGTACGGTACGGCTGGTCGGCCCGACCCGCGTCGTCGGGCACGACCGGCGCCTCGACACTCCAGCAGACGTCGAGCCGGCCCCGGGTGACGCTGGTCCGTGATGGGAGGAAGATCCGTGCCGCCCAAGGATGGCCGCACGACGCTGGCGACCGTCGCCGCGTCGGCCGGCGTCTCGGTGACGACCGTGTCCAAGGTGGTCAATGGTCGCGCCGACGTGGGCCCCGAGACCCGGGCATTGGTGGAGTCGCTGCTGGAGCAGCACGACTACATTGGCCGGCGGTCACCGTCGCCCAAGGGCAGCCCCGCCACCGCTCGCATCGAGCTGATGTTCAAGGGCGACCTCAACGCCTACTCGACCGAGATCATCCAAGGCGTGCTCGACGCGGGCAGCGAGGCCGGCGTCTCGGTCGCGCTCAGCGCCCGCCCGCCACGCCCGGCCGGCGCCGAGCCCGACCGCCCGCGCGGCTGGGCCCGCGACCTGGCGGCGGCGGGTCGCCGGGCGGTCATCGCGGTGGTCGACGAACTGACCTCCGGCGACCTGGCCGCGCTGTCCCGCGCCCACCTGCCGCTGGTCGTCATCGACCCGCTCAACCTGCCCCGCAACTGGGTGCCCAGCGTCGGTTCGACCAACTTCGCGGGCGGGATGGCCGCGGCACAGCACCTGCTCGCGCTCGGCCACCGGCGGATCGGCTACGTCGGCGGCTCCACCAAGTCGGCCTGCAACCAGGCCCGGCTGCACGGCTACCGGGCCGCGATGGAGGCGGCCGGCGTCACCGTGCCCGACGAATACCAGCGCACCGGCGACTTCCGCTATCAAGACGGGGTGGAGGGCGGTGCCGCGCTGCTCGACCTGCCGTCACCACCGACGGCGGTGTTCGCCGGCAGCGACGAGACGGCGGCCGGCGTGATCGAGGCGGCCCGGGGCCGCGGCCTGCGGGTGCCCGACGACCTGAGCGTGGTCGGCTTCGACGACACCGACGTCGCCCGCCTCGCGTCACCGCCGTTGACCACGGTGCGGCAACCGTTGCGAGAGATGGGCGGCGTCGCGCTGCGCACCGCGCTGCGGTTGGCCGCCGGCGAAAAGCTCGACTCCCACCACGTCGAGCTGGCGACGGAGCTGATCGTTCGCGGCTCGACCGCCCCCCGCTAGCGCTTATCCGCGGGCGGCGCGGTCGACTCGCGCAGGACGAGCGTGGTGGCCAGCTCCACGTGATGCGAGTCGAGCGGCTCGCCGGAGATCAGGCGCAGCAGCGTGCGCAGGGCGACCCGGCCCATGTCGCGCAACGGTTGCCGCACCGTGGTCAACGCGGGCGTCGACATCACCGTCAGGTAGGTGTCATCGAAGCCGACGATGCTGAGCTGTGAGGGGATGCGCAGATCGCGCGCCTGCGCGGCGGCGAACACCCCCATGGCGGTGGGGTCGCTGGCCGCGAACACGGCCGTCGGCGGGTTGTCGGCGTCGAGCAGCTCGCCACCGAGCGCCAGCCCCGACGGGAAGTCGAAGGAGCCGTTGCGGATCAGCGCCGGATCGGCCCGGATGCCGGCGTTTTCCAGCGCGGCGCGATAGCCGTGCAGCCGGGCCCGGCTCGGCGAGGACGCGACCGGCCCGCCGATGAACGCGATCCGCTGGTGGCCCAGCCGGATCAGGTGGTCGGTGGCTTCGAGGCCGCCGCTCCAGTTGGTCGCGCCGACGCTGACCACGTCGGTGCGCGGCAGGTTGACCGGGTCGATGACGACCAGCGAAAGCCCGGCACGGTCAAACGCGGCAAGCTGGCGCGAGGTGAGCTCGGAGGTGACCACGATGAGCCCCTTGCGGCCCGCGTCGGTCATCCGCCGGGCCCAGGCGGCCTCGGTGCGCGGCGGCCGGTCGGTCAGCGTGGGCAGCCGGCGGACCACGACGTCGACGCCGAGCTCGTCGCCGCCGTCGGTGACGCCGTGCAGCACCTCGGTGGCGTAGGGACTGATGATGTCGTCGAAGACCAGCTCCACGGTGCGGGTGGGCGCCGCCGTGCCGCGGCTGCGCGCACCCGGCGGGATGTAGTTGTGCTGCCGCAACGCCTCCTCCACCCGCGCCCGGGTGTCGTTGGCGACGTCGGCCCGCCCGTTGAGCACCTTCGAGACGGTCGGCAGCGAAACGCCACACGACTCGGCGACCATCGCGAGCGTCGCCCGCCGCCCGACCTCAGCCGGCACCCGTTCCCCCCACCCTCGAAAATGTTTCGAGCACCCTTCCTGCGGAGACTAGCTGCGCGAACGGGCCGCCTTCAAGGGAGTTCCGGCCGGGTGGTGGGTCAGCCGATCGGCAGGTTCGGGCGGCCGCTTCCGGTTGACGGCGGCCGCCGCGGTGACCAGAGCGGCCGGAATCAGCGCGGCGCCACAGAAGCCCAGGACCACGGCGACGATCCCGAACGCGACGGCGGAGCAGGCTCGCGGGATGCCGCGCAGCAGTCGCCAGCCGGCCGCGGTGCAGCCGAGATAAACCACCAGGAAGAACGTGGTGGGCACGTTGACCAGCGTGGCCAGCCCGATCGCGCCGGTGGCCAGCGGCACGATGAGGATCGCGCCGGACGCGAGGATCGCGAGCGCGAGCCACGCCGGCATCGTGCCGCGCAAATCATCGGCGGGGCGCGCCCCGCCCTGATCGCGACCACCGCTCCGCGATGCCGGCACCGCCGCCCCCAGATCGGCCGCTCCACGCAGATCGCGACCGCCGCTCTCCGGCAGCGGCACAGGCGCACCCCAACCTGTCCCGGGACCGGTCCGGGAAGCCGATTGCTGGGCGCCCGCGGTGCGCAGGGCGCGGGCGAGGCCGGCCGCGCCGGACATGTAGGCGAGGACGGCGCCGACGGTGAGGACGACCGCGCCGACGGCCGCGACCGCCGTGCCCGCGTCGCCCAGCCCGAGCGTGAGCAGCGCCGCGAGCGGCACCTCCGTCCCAGCGCGGGGCCCGAGGGCCGCGACGGTCACCGTGCCCAGCGCGAGGTAGACCACGGTCGTGGCGGCGAACGCGATGGCGATGACCACCGGCAGTTGCCGGCGCGGTTGGGCGAACCGCGTGGTCAGCGGCGCGATCGCCTCCCACCCCACGAACGCCAGCATCAGCGTCGCCGCGGCGCGGCCGACCGCCGACCAGCCGTGCGGTGCGAACGGCGTCCAGTTGGCGGCCGCGCTGGCCGGGGCGGCGGAGGCGACCGCGCCGACCACCACGGCCAGCAGCAGCGCCACAAGTCCGAACTGGACGGTCGATGACGTGCGCAGCCCGCGGGCGACGACGCCGAGAGCTCCCAACAGCAGCAGGGCGGCCGTGGTGGCGGCGACCCGGACACCGCCGCCGGTCAGTTCGGCCACGTAGTTGCCGCCGATCACGCACACGATCGGCGCTCCGGCGATCACGCCGGCCAGGAAGCACCAGGCGACCGCCCGGCCGGCGCGGTCACCGAGGCCGGCCCTCGCGTAGCCCCACACTCCCCCGGCCGACGGGTGCCGCACCCCCAACGCCGCGAACACCACCGCGAACAGCGCCGACGCGCCTAGCAGCACCACCCACGCGACGATCGACGCCGGGCCGGCCTGGTGCGCGGCGAGACCGGGCAGCAGCAGCAGGCCCGGCCCGAGCAGCGCTCCAATGTAGAGGGCCGTGCCGCGGACGACGCCGATATCGCTACTCATGCATCGAAGTCTGACAGCGCCACCGCCGCACGCGATGGCAAATATGGTCGCCCAGAGGCGCCATGACGCAACAGCGTTGCGCAGAATGCGACCAGCACGCAATCATGTGCCGATGCCCTCGTATGATGCCACCGACCGGGCCATCCTGACCCGGCTCCAGCATGACGGCCGGATCGCCAACGTCGATCTGGCCGACGCCGTCGCCCTCTCGCCGTCGGCCTGCCTGCGCCGGGTGCGTGCGCTCGAGCAGGACGGGTTGATCGCCGGTTATCGGGCCGAGCTCGACCGGGCCCGGCTCGGCCTCGACCTGACCGTCTTCGTCGAGCTGCGGGTCGAGCGGCACTCCCGCGAGACGGCGGCCCGGATCGAGGCGGCCCTGACCGCCATCCCCGAGGTCGTCGCCTGCCACGTCGTCGCCGGCCGCGCCGACTTCATGGTCGAGGCGGCGGTCGCCAACCTGGCGGCGTACGAACGGCTGCTCATCGATCAGATCTTGACCATTCCCTCGATC
This sequence comes from Asanoa ferruginea, assembly GCF_003387075.1. Taxonomy (NCBI): domain Bacteria; kingdom Bacillati; phylum Actinomycetota; class Actinomycetes; order Micromonosporales; family Micromonosporaceae; genus Asanoa; species Asanoa ferruginea. The sequence continues at coordinate 3,328,671 of NZ_QUMQ01000001.1, read as the reverse complement.
GTCGACGCGCACAGCACGTTCGCGATCAGAACCGTCAAGACCCGCGGTCCCCTGCCGGTGTCGCAGCTTCCCTGACGATGACTCGTTGGACAGCCGCTCGCGGTATGTCCATTCTGGTGCGATGGACGACGACCCCGCTGACCTGATCTCCGCCGGTCAACCGCTGGAGGCCGTCGACCTGCTGCTCCGGGACGGCGCTACGACAGCGGACGGGCTGCGCAGCTTGGCACGGGCCGAACGCGAACTCGGTCACCTGCGGCTGGCCGCCGGTCTCTTCGCGGCCGCCGACCGCGTGGGCCCGCCAACTCCCACCGACGCCGCGGAGTTCGTCGCCCTGCTGGTCGGCTTCCGCGCCTTCCGCCGCGCGCTGGCCTTCACCGCCAAGCTGCCCGAGGAGGTGCGCGACGCGACGCCCATGCGGGAGGCGCTCGCGGAGACCTACCGCGCGATGGAACTGTTCGCCCTCGAGGTCGACGCCTACCGCCACACGGTCGGTCCGCTCCAGCGGGTGCGGCGGCGAAGTTGGTGGCGCACCGGCGGGCCGGTCGGGTGGCTCCGGCGGCGGCGCCGATCGCGGGATCAGGCGGCCGAGGAGTTCTGGCCGGCCGACGAACCCGACATCACGGAGGCCGACCTGCCCGCGGCCGACCTCGTCGGCCAGGCCGAACGCCGGCGGGGACGGGACGGCCGGGTGCGGGCGGCGCTCGCCGCTGCCGAGGCGATGTTCGACGCCGACGACCTGGTCGGCGCGTTCGACACGCTCACCGCAGCGGTCGCCGTCGACGGTGACAGCACCGACCTGCTCGCCCGGCTGGCCACGATCTGCCGCTATCTGCGGATGGACGGGCAGGCGCTGGAACTCCTCGCGGCGGCGCGCGGGATCGACCCGACCGACATCCATCTCGCCGACGTCAACGCCTGGACGCTGCTGGAGAACGGGCGTCTCCGCGAGGCCCTCGCGCTGCTCGACGGGCTTCCGGCGGTACCCGGTCAACACCCGGAGATCCGCGAGACGCGGGCGGAGATCTACTGGTCGATGGGCCTGCCCACGCTGGCCCGCCGGGCGTTCGGCGACCCGTTGACCCTCTCGGGAGCGCAGCGCCGCCGGCGGCTCGCGATCTGGTTGCGCGCCGGTGGTCCGCTGCGGGCGCTGCTCTGGCGGCCGCGGCGGTTCGAGGAGCGCACGTTGCGCGACTGGCGCTACTCGAGCCGGCACCTGCCGCTGCTGGAGCCGCTCGCCCGATCGACGCCCGACCCGGCGGCGGTGGTCGCCCGGGTCGACCGCTTCCTCCAGCACGCCGTGGTCATCCAGCAGCGCTGGTGGAGCATCGGCTGGTTCACCCGGCGACTGTCGTTGCTCGCCGGCGCGGTGCTCGCCTGGTTCGGCCTCCGCTGGCTGGTCGAGTCCCGAACGGCCCTGGACGGGCCGGGATTCGCCTCGGTCGGCCTCCTCCTGACCGTGGGCGTGCTGCTGGTGTTCTTCCGGTTCGCATCGGCACCGACCTGGGACGGCGTCCTGATCCGCGGCGCACCCATCGGAATGGTCGCGGTCGCTCTCGGGTACGCGCTGGTCAGCTTCCTGGATCAGCAGCACTGGGCCGTGCTGCTGGGCGGCAGCCTGATCGCGGCGACCGGGATGGCAACGCTCTTCTTCGTCAGCGCCGCGGTGCCGACCTGGTCGTCGATCGTCGCCGAGCGCAGGTTGTGGCGGCGCAACCCCCGCGAGGAGATCCTCGACGACTTCCTGTGCGTGCTCTACGAGGTCGACGACGAGCACAAGCGCAACGACCTCACCGAACGGGCCCGCTGGGTCGCCAAGATCGAGCGCGCGGCCCGCTTCATCGAGCATCAGCTACCGCGCGCGTTCGGTCCGGCCGACGCCGCGACGGTCGTCTGGCGGGCCGACCGTGCGGCCGGGGCGGCGACCGCCGTCCGCCAGCTCAAGCGACATCTGATCGCACCCCGGGCCGACAGTTGGGACCGGCTCGTCGCCGGGTTGCGGGCGGCCACCATCGCGGTCGCCTCCGGCCAACTCGGGGATCTGCGGTGGGCCAGCCCGGTGTCGGTCGACCCGCGCCGGCGGCTCAAGCTCGCCCTGGGGATCGCCCGCACGGTCGCCGTCGCCGCGATCCCGTTCGCCGTCGTGCTCGCGGTCACGCCGCTCGTCGACTTCGACAGCGAGACGCTGCGCTGGGCCCGGCTGGCGACGCTCGGCTGGGCGGTCATCTACCTGTTGATCGCCGCCGACCCCAATCTCAAGGACAAGATCGAGGTGGCTCAGAGCACCGCCAACTTCCTGCGCGGCAGCCGCACCGAGCCGGACCGCCCGGAGAAATAGTCAGCGCAGGATGCGGCCCAGCAACCCGGCCAGCGATCGGCGTTCGTCGGCGCCGAGTTGGTCGGTGAGCGGCGCCAACGCCCGCTGAAGGTCGGCCTGAAGCACCTCCGCCAGTTGCAGCCCGGCGGCCGTCATGGAGACGTCGACGGCCCGGCTGTCGACCGGGCTCTTGCGGCGCTCCAGGAGGCCGCGCCGGACGGCCCGGTCGACCAGGCCGGACAGGGTCGACTTCTCCAGGCCGAGGAAGTCGGCCAGCTCCGACATCCGCAGCGTGCGGTCGCGCAGGATGCCCAGCACCCGCAGCTGGGTCAGCGACAGGTCGTTCTCGGCCGCGATCCGCGTGAGCGCGCCCATCACCACGAACGCCGACTGGGCCAGGGCATCGACAAGCGGCTCGGTAGGCACCACCCAAGCCTACTTGACATGGTTCGTAATACCAACCATCCTGTAGATAGTTCGTGTTGCCAACTATCAGGCAGGAGAACTGTCATGCGAGCAGCCGTCGTCACCGCGTTCGACGCCCCACCGCGATTCAGCGAGTTCCCCGACCCCGTCGCCCACGGTGCGGACGAGACCGTGGTCGAGGTGCTCGCCGCCGGGCTGCACCCGCGGGTGCGCTCGCAGGCCGACGGGTCGCACTACACCAGCACCGACGAGCTTCCGCTGGTGCCCGGCATCGACGCCGTCGTGCGCGACCCGCGCGGCCGCATCCGCTACGCCGTCCTCGACGACACCACGCTCGGCACGATGGCCGAGCGCACGGTCATCGACCTCCGCCGGAGCGTCGTGCTGCCGAGCGGCATCGACCCGGTGCGGATCGCCGCGGCGATGAACCCCGCGATGTCGTCGTGGGTCGCGCTGCGCCGGCGGGTCGACTTCCCGCGCCGGCAGCGGGTGCTCGTCCTCGGCGCGACCGGCAGCGCCGGCCGGATGGCGATCCAGGTCGCCAAGCGGTTCGGCGCCAAGCAGGTGATCGCCGCGGGCCGCGACCGCGCCCTGCTCGCCGAACTCGACGTGGACCGGGCCGTTACCTTCGACGAGTTGGCCGGAGCCGCCGACGTCGACGTGGTCGTCGACTACGTCTGGGGCGAGCCGGCCGCCCGGGCGATGGTCGACCTGCTCACCGCCCGGAAAGACCGCGGCGCACCGCTGACCTGGATCCAGATCGGTTCGGTCGCCGGCCCGACCGCCCCGATCCCGTCCGCCGCCCTGCGCTCGGCCCGCCTGAGCATCGTCGGCAGCGGCATCGGGTCGGTGCCCGGCCGGGACTTCGTCGCCGAACTACCCAAGCTCGCCGCGGCGGTTGCCAAGGGCGATTTCGACGTACGCGCCCGCGCGGTCGCCCTGGCCGACGTCGAACAGGCCTGGGCCGAGGCCCGCAAGACCCGCGATCGCCTGGTCGTCGTCCCCTGAGCGACAGCCTGGGGTCAGCCCGCCCGCAGTGACACGGTCGCGGTTGCCTTGACTCCGTTGACGGTCAGCGTCAGGGTCACCGTGCCGCCCGCCCGGAGCGCGGTCAGCCGGCCGGTCGACGGGTCGAACCAAGCCCGGTCGCCAGGACCGACGCCGACCAGCGATTCTCCGATGTGGACGGACGACCCTGACCACTGAGCCGTGACCGGCGGCGCGACCGGCACCACCCGCCCGCCCGGCTGGGTCAACGTCGCCGTTACCGGCGAAGGACTGCCGACCGCGACCGAGTCCGGCGCGACCAGCGTCACCGCGTCAACATGTGCGTTGACCTCGGCGGAGATCCAACGTGGACCGGATGCCAGCGGATTGACCCGGGCCCGCGCGGCCTCCGCCGGCGTGACCGGGTCGATGCCGAGCATCGTCCAACCGGTGAACCCACCCAGGTGCGGCGCGGTCGACGGCTCCTTGCCGCTGTTGCCGTTGATCAGATACGGCACGCCGTCGACCCTGTCGGCGTGGAACGTGCCGACGTGCCCGCCGACGAACGCGGCGCCCTTGCCGGTGCGGTGCTGGAAGTCGGCCAGCCACTGCTCGACCAGCGCCGCCACCTTGCGGTCACCGAGTTGGCTCGCCTTGGCCGGCGTGGGATCGCGTGGCGGGTGGTGCTCGAAGACCGCGACCGAGCCGACCGCCGGGTCGGTAGCCGCCGAGTCGAGCGCCGCACGGAGAGCACAAAGCTGGTCGAACGGCAGCGTGCCGGTGCTCGTGTCGAGCGTGACGATCCGCGTGCCGTGGTGGTCGAAGACCCGCGAGGTCGGCCCGAACACCGAGGTGAAGTTGCTGATCGGGGCACCCATGATCTCGTGGTTGCCGGGCACGTAGTAGTAGGGCAGGGCGCCGCCCAACTCCTCGTCGAGGATCCGCTTGGCGAGCGCGAAGTCCGCCGGGTAGGCGGTGTCGACCAGGTCGCCGTTGATGATCAGGAAGTCCGGCCCGGCGGCGCGGATCTCGCGCAGCGTCCGGCGGGCCCGCTCGACCTGGTCGCTGTCCGGGTCGGCGGCGACGAACTGCGCGTCGGACATGACCGCCAGCCGCCAGGGCGCGCCGTCGACGGTGCCGTCGCGGAGCACCACCCGATCGGTGCGGGGCGGTTCCGGCGGGACGTCGACCGGCGGCGCCACCCGCGCCACGATGTCGTCGATGACGATGTCGGTCTGATAGGCCTTGGCGGGATCGGTCTCCGCGACATAGAACCGCCGGATCCGCACGGGATACTGCACGCCGGGCGGCACCGCCATTTCGACATACCGCCAGCCGGTCCAGGTGATGTAGGGACCGCGCAAGACGTGCTGCTGGTCGAGCGCGTCGTGCAGGTGCAGGCTCGGCCACTCACCCTTGCCCGTCCCATAGATCCACATGCCGAACGCCTGCGGCTGCCCGTCGACCGGGATCCAGGCCGGCGGGTCGGCATAGGCCGCGCGGGTGCCGGTCGACTGGCCGAAGTCGTACCCCATCCGCAGCCCGGTCCCGGTGTGTCCCGGCGCCGGCGCGACCGATCCGGTGGCCCGCGCGGCGCTGAATTTCCAGGCCGCGGCGTCGTCGAAGGTCGCGACCGGCACGTCGGTCAGCCCGATCGTCACCGGCACCACCGTGCTCCGCCCGGCCACGGTGGCCGTCACGATCCCCGCGCCGCTGCCTGCGGTCGCCCGCACGGTGAAGAACCCGTCGCCGCCGGGAACCACTTCGAAGAGCGTCCTGTCGTACGACAGCCGCACGTCACCCGGCTCGACCGGCGCGCTGTTGCCTTCCGCGTCGTAGCCCACGACACCGAAGCGCCCGGTCGCGCCGGCGCGGTCGAGCGCCACCTTGTCGGCCGTCGCATCCACTCTGGACAGTGGGCCGAGCACTGTCAGGTCGATCGAGCCACGGGCCGCGCCACGCGACGCGGTCACCGTCGCCGTGCCCGGCAGCAGCCCGCGGAACACGCCGCCGGACGACACCACACCGTTGAGCACCCTGCTGGACCGCCAGGTCGGCGCGCCGGCCGCGGGTCCGTAGGTCTCGTCGTAGCCGGCGGCGATGAGCCGCCGGGTCAGCCCGGGGAACACCCGATCCGGGCGGCCACCACGGACCGGCCCGATCCCTGGCGCGGCGGCGGGATCGGTGGCGGTCTCGACCCAGTAGGCGGTGAGCCGCCCGCTGCCCTTGGGCGCGAAGACCGCCAGCCCGTTGGGCACCGGCCGCTCGGAGCCGTCGGAGGGCGCGTTCTCCACCCGCACGGCCGCTGCGCCCGGCTTGCGGGCCAGGAGCGTCGACGAGCCGCCACCGTCGAGGTTGAGCGCCTCGTGGGCACCCAGCGAGGCCATCAGCCGGCCGAGTTCGGTCAGCGTCACGCCCCGGCTGTCGGCCTGGCGGCCGTCGACGGTCAACATGATCATTTTCTTGCCGTCGGCGGAGAAGCCGACCGCGGTACGCGGTTCCGGCGTCACGTCGCCGATGTCCTGCGGCACCCCGCCGCGCACCAGCACCCGGTTGCCACCGACCGCCGCCGTGACCGCCCGGTCGTCGGCGGGTTTGGCCCGGTAGGTCACCTCGACCGGGTCGCCCGGCCGCAGCCCGGCCAGCGCGTCGGCGCCGGCGTCGCGGCCGAGCAGGATCGTGGTGCCGGCCGGCACCGGCCCGCGCCCGGCCGCAGCGCCTACTGTCGCGACCCGCCCGTCGACCAGCGCCACCTCGGTCACCCGGGCCGCACCGGCGACCGCTCGGGCCCGGTCGTAGTCGCCCCAGAGCGCCGTGAACACGCCGACGCCGCCGGCCTGCACGAGGTTGTTGAACTGGGTCAGCGTGACCGGCCCGCCGGGCAGCGCCGCGCTGCCGTCGAAGTAGAACTGCACCACCCGGCCGACCCCGTCCGGCCCGATCGCGACACCGTCCGGGTGCCCGGCGACCGGCGACTGGACGAGCGCGCCGTCGCGTACGCCGATGCCTTGCGCGGCACCCGACTGGTTGATGTCGAAGAAGTCGCCGTTGACGGCCGCGACCGCGCCGGCCTCGTCGGCGACGCCACGCAGCGGCGCGGTGCGGGCGACGGCACCGGTGTTGACATAGCCGACCGACAGCCCAGAGCCGCCGAGGTCGGCGGTCAGCGCGTCGGCGCGGGTCCAGCCGTTGGCGTCGAGCCGGTCGAACGAGGTCAGTTCGAGCCCGGGCGCGACCGGCCGGGTGCGCCGGTCGGTCTCGATCGACTGGTCGGCCGCCGCGGCGGGCGCGATCAGCGTCGACGGCGCCGGGTAGGACGACGCCGCGGCGCTGTCGACGAGAGTCGCGTCGGCACTCGCCGGAGCGGCCAACGCGAACGCGGCCAGCAGCGGCAACAGCACGAGCCCGGCACGGCGAGCCGATAGACGGTTACCCATGCCGGCGAGCCAACCGCATCACGAAGGAATTCTCAAGAGACGGATGTCGAAGTGAAGGAAAACTTCACGGGTCGGGTGACCCAGGACAGCGCCGGCGGGCGGCCCGGCACCGGTAACGTGCGGACCCATGACCGCACAGGTGATGGCTGGGCTGGCCGCCGGCAGGGAGCTGCTGGCGCTGGGCGAGCCGACACACGGCGAGCCGGCCTTCTCGGCGGTCCGCAACGAGGTCTTCCCCGACCTGGTGGCGGCGGGCTTCCGCTCGATCGTCCTGGAGTCCGACCGGGTCGCCGGCCTCGCGGTCGACGACTACGTGCGCGGTGGCGGGTCGACGCTCGACGCCGCGCTGGCCGCCGGGTTCAGCCCCGGCTTCGGGGCGCTGCACGGCAATCGCGAGCTGGTCGAGTGGCTGCGGGCACACAACGCCGGGCGGCCGCCGGGCGAGCAGGTGTCGTTCCACGGCTTCGACGCGCCGCTGGAGATGACCGGTGCGCCCAGCCCGCGGCGCTATCTCGCGCAGGTGGTCGGCTATCTGGGCGCGCACCTCGACCTGCACAAGCCCGCCGACCTCGATGGCCTGATCGGCGCCGACGACCGGTGGAGCGACCAGGCCGCCATCATGGACCACACGCGTTCCGTCGGCGGCACGCCCGAGGCGCTGCGGCTCCGCGCGATCGCCGACGACCTGCGCACCGAGCTCTACGCCAACGCGCCGCGCCTGGTGGCCGCGTCGTCGCTGGCCGAGTGGCGCCGGGCCGACCTGCACGCCGACGTGGCGGCGCGGTTGCTCGGCTACCACGCGGAGGCGGCCGCACCGGCACTTCAGGCGGTGCGCACGTCACGGCTGCTCGGCGTCCGCGACGCCTGGATGGCGCACAACCTGCTCGACATCCGCGCCCAGGAGCAGCGCCGCGGTCCGACACTGGTGTTCGCGCACAACCGCCACCTGCAACGCCAGCCGAGCACCTGGCAGCTAGCCGGCATGGACCTGGAATGGTCGAGCGCCGGCTCGATCGCGTCGGCCCTGCTCGGCGACCGCTACGCGGTCATCATCGGCAGCCTGGGCGCCAGCGCGGCGCTCGGCCTCCAGCCGGCACTCAACGGCACCTTCGAGGCCGCCCTGACCGAGGCCGCCACCGGCACCACCGTGTTCGACCGCGCCCGGCTCACCGCGGCGCTGGCCGGCCACACCCGGACGGATGCGACACCGGAACAGGGCTACTTCCCGCTCGACGAGCCAACCATCGCGCAGTGCGACGCGGTCCTGCACATTCCGGCGGCCTGAGGACCGGTCACGATCGCAGCCGGAGCCGCAGGACCACGGCGAACACGGCGAGCACGAGCAGACCGGCGAGGGCGACCACGCCGACAACGACGATGAGGATGATCCGCTCTTCGGACTTCCGCGCCGGCTCGGCGACCGGAGCTGGCGCCGCCGACGCGGAGGCGGCCTGCTCGGCCTTCCAACTGTCGTACGCCGCGAAGACCGGGTTCGGACCGCCGTCCGGCACGTTGCCGGTCAGGACCCGGTTGGGCCGGATCATGCCGTAGCCGGTCTGGTCGTCCCGACCGTCCGGGGCGACGTCGAGACAACTGCCGATCAGGCGTCGGACCACCTCGCGGGCCGGCATGTCCGGGTAGGCCGACCGGGCCAGGGCCAAGACGCCCGACGTCAAGGCGGAGGCGCTGCTGGTGCCGCCCGCGCCGGTATGAACCACACCGTCGCGGAGCAATCCCGGCGTGTTCACTCCGGCCGCACCGACCGCCACGTAGGGCTGGCGCTCCGTCTTCGACCACGGTGCGAATTTGTCGCCGGCGACGCCCACGGCACCGACGGCGACCACGCCCGCGCAATCCGCCGGCATCGACGCGTAGTTCTCCTCGTCGCCGACGTTACCCGCGCCAGCCACCACGATCACGTCGTGCTCGATCGCGTAGCCGACCGCCTCCTGCACCTCCGGAACGCACTCGCTGTTGGCAGCTTGGGAGATGTTGATGACCTGCGCGCCATGGTCGACCGCCCACCGGATGCCCTTGCTGAAGGCCCCGATCGCCCCACCGCCGTGGGTGGTCACCGGAAGAATCCTGGCCTTCGGCGCGACGCCGACAAAGCCAGTGGCGGCGCCCTGAGACGCGATCAACGACGCCATGGCGGTGCCGTGCCCGGCGACGGCATCAGGCTCTGTGTCCACGTCGACCCGCCCGTCCGTGCCATGCCCAGTGACGTCCGCGCCGGGAAGCACCACTCCGCGTAGATCCGGCAGATTGGCCTGGACGCCGGTGTCCAGCACCGCGACAATCACCCCTTCGCCCTGGGTACGCGGCCACAACAGCTCGCGAACCTGCCAGGCGTCGAACCACCACTGTGCTGGCAGCGGCTTCGGATATGCCGGTGCGGCCAACGCGACTCCCGCGGGCAGGCCACCAATGCTCACGCCGAGCAGCACCGCCAAGGCCCAGGCCAACCGCCGCATCCGGCATCCCCCGTCGTCCACCCGCCACCATTCGCGACGCGCTGGCGATGGTGACGCGGCAGGCTTGCCAAACCCTTGCCAAGAACCTTGATCGGTCCGAATGCGGGCCGGCCCACGAAGAGGCCGGCCCGCGAAAACGACTACTTCTTGACGGTGATCACCGGGCTGGAGATCTGCTGGGTGCGGCTCTCCAGGTAGACGGTGTGCGTGGTGCCGCCGCTCGCGCTCGCCGGGAGCGTGAACGTGTAGTCCAGCCGGCCCAGCTCGTCGGCCTTCTTGGTGGCGACGAGGATGCCGGGCTTGCCGTCGGCCGTGTTGGTCTTGCGCAGGTAGATCTCGACCGACTCGTTCGGGTCATACCCGTACGCGGTGACGGCCAGCTTGCTGCCCGCCTTCGGCGAGGTGGTGTTGACGGCGACGTGCTCACCGGTCGTGGTGGCCGGCGTGCGCCACTCGTTGACGGTGCGCTCGCCGGCGTCGTTCTTGCGCACCACGACACCGTCGAAGTGCTGCCCGTTGGCGAAGCGCGACTCGTAGGTCAGCGAGTCGGCCTTGACGTCGATCATCTGGTAGAGCTGCGAGTCTTCGGTCTTCGCCATGATGTCGGCACCGTTGTCGGTCCACACCGAACCGTCGATGTCATACATCTTGCCGCCGGAGACGGAGACCGCGTACACGGTGCTGTTGTGCACCAGCGCGGACTGCCGCGACGCGACCGTGCTGCCGCGACCGTAGGTGTGGTCGTGGCCCTGTAGCACCAGGTCCACGCCGTACTTCTCGAACAGCGGACCCCACTGCGCCCGGACGATCGGGTTGTTGCGGCCCTCGGCGGTCGAGTAGACGGGGTGGTGGAAGGTGACCACGGTCCACTTGTTGGGGTTGTCCTTGAGCAGGCCCTCGAGCCACTCGGTCTGCGCGTCCATGTATTGCGGGATGCTCTGCACGTTGGTGTTCAGCCCGATGAACCGCACACCCTGGTAGTCGACGTAGTAGGCGGTCGAGTCGAGCGCCGGCTCGTTGCCCCACGCGGCCGGGCCGTTGTCCGGGTAGGGGAACTGCGGCGCCCAGAACGACGACAGGCTGACGCCGCTGTACTCGTGGTTGCCGGTCACCGAGAGGTTGTTGACCTGGCCGTCGATGAAGCCGCCGGCCGCGTACCACTGGCCCCACTGCTCTTCGCTGTTGGCGGAGTCGATGAGGTCACCGGCGTTGACGATCACCTTGGCCGCCGGGCGGTCGGCGAACGCCTGGCGGAACACCCGCGGGACGGCGCTGTCGATGTAGTTCTGCGCGTCGCCGTAGTAGATGAACGAGAACGGCTGGAGCCCCTCGGCGGCGGTGGTGAAGTCGATCCACTCGCTCCAGTTGGTGCCGTCGCCGACCCGATAGGTGTAACGGGTCGCCGGCTTCAGGCCGGTGAACTCGACGGCGTGGTAGGTCGAGGCGTACCCCAGCGAGGTGGTCACCGGGGTGTTGGAGCTGGCCTTGACGGTTGACACCGCGCCGGCGGCCGGTGCGACGTCGCCGAGGGCCTTCGGTGCCTCGAGGATCTGCGCCTGCGCCCACTCGGCGGACGCCTCGGCACGCCACGAGACGCGCTGGCTGGTGGCGGGCTGGTCGGTCGGGATCAGGATGACGCGGTCCGGGACGGGAGTCGGCTTGTATTGCTCCGCGGCCGGGAACTTCGTCGGCGCGGCGTCACCGAACGCGGCGGGGCCGAACGCGACACCACCGGCGAACAGCGCCGCGGCACCGACGGCCGCCAGCACGGCCCGGCGATGTCCCGAAATCCAAGGACTCAACTGTGGTTCCCCCTCAGGGATCAGCCACCGTCAGGAGCGCGGTGGGACACGCGCATTGAGCCAAAGCCGAACGACCGCGGCCGAACCTCGGAGTTGCCACAGGATGAACTGAAAGCCAGCTGAGAGACGGCTGATCGGCGGTCACCCGGCGGACATCCGTCGTTGGCCCAGCCGATAGCGGGGCCGCCTACGGTCCGCGAGTGGCCGTAACCCGTTGGATCGCCGTCGCGGCGAGCGTGCTGTCGCTCGGCACGTTGTTCGTCGCTCCTCCGGACGCGCCGATGAAGAAGACCGACGCCTTTCTCGATGCCGAGACGACCGGGGTGCTGGGCATCGAGGCCACCGAGTGTTTCGACGACCCGGCCTACTCCCGGATGGCCAACGACCGCGTCGTCATCTATCGCCCCTGCGAGGAAAGTGCCGACAACCAGGCCTTCGGCTTCGTGTACGCACCGGATGGCGCGTTCGACCGCCCGGCCGTGGCGGCGCTGGGCTGGGACCGCTGCGGCGCGGCGTTCGGCAAGCTGTGGCGCGGCGGCTCGGCGGAGGGGCTCGACTTCTACCCGGTGCTGCCGACCGCCGAGACGTGGGCCGACGGCGACCGGGCGCTGATGTGCGTGGTCTACCGGCCGGGCGGCAAGCTGCCCGGCTCGGTGCTCCCCCTCGCCAATTAGCCCTTGGTGGAACCCAATGTCAGCCCTGACACGAACTGCCGTTGCAGGATGAAGAAGACCAGCAGCGTCGGCAGCGCGACGATGATCGAGCCGGCCGACAGCAGGTTGTAATCCGTGAAGAACTCGCCGCGCAGGTTGTTGAGCGAACTGGTGATGGGGAACTTGTCGCCGTCGGAGAGCAGCACGGTGGCCCAGAAGAACTCGTTGTAGATCCAGGTCACCTGCAACGTTGTGAGCGCGGCCAGCGCCGGCCGCACCAGCGGCAGGGTCAGCGTGAAGAACTGCCGGCTGACACCGGCGCCGTCGACCTCGGCTGACTCGTACAACTCATGGGGGATGGTCTTCATGTAGTTGCTCAACACCAGCGTGCAGAAGCCGAGCTGGAACGCGGTGTTGATGAGCACCAGGCCGGTGTAGCTGTTGAGCAGGTCCACCTCGCGGAACGCCCGGTAGATCGGGATGAGCAACGCCTGCGGCGGCAGCAGGTTGGCCGCGACGAAGACGCCGAGCAGCGTGAGGTTGAGCTTGAAGCTGAACCTCGCCAGGACGAACGCCGCGCACGACGACAGGAACAACGTCAGCACGACGGCCGGAACGGTGATGTAGAGCGAGTTGAGGAACTTCTCGCCGAACTCGGCGCGCTGCCAGGCGTCGACGTAGTTCTGAAAGGTGAAGCCACCGAACGAGAAATAGCCGTGCGTGCCGGTGTAGTCGTAGTCGCGCAGGGAGTTGAACAGGCCCCACAACAACGGCACGAGCCAGCCGACCGCCATCACGGTGAGGAACACGTGCAGGACGACGCGGGGCCAACGCAACGGTTTCATCGGTCATCTCCCCTCGTGGTCGCGCGCAAATGGACGACGACGTAGACCGACGAGATCAGCAGCATGATGGTCGCCAGTGCGGAGCCGAAGCCGATCCGGCTCGCTTCGCCGATGATGTTCTGCGCGACCAGCGCCGCGATCACCTCGAGGCCGTTGCGGCCCTTGTTGACGATCCACACGATGTCGAACGCGCGCAGCGACTCGATGATCGTGATGACCAGGACGATCAGGTTGATCGGCCGGAGCACCGGGAAGACGATCGAGAAGAAGGTGCGCGGCTCGCTCGCGCCGTCGACCCGCGCGGCTTCCCGCAACCCCGGGTCGACCGCTTTCAGCCCGGCCAGGTAGATCAGCATGATGTAGCCGGTGTGCTTCCACGCCGTGGCGACCAGCACCGACCAGAGGTTGACGTTGGGATCGCCGTACCAGTCGATCTGGGTGCCCAGCAACGCGTTGAGCAGGCCCTGGTCGCGCGAGTAGATGAGCTGCCAGATGAAGCCGGTCAGCGCCAGCGAGAGGATGACCGGCAGGTAGAACGCGGTCTGGTAGAGCCGGCTGCCGCGGATCTCCTTGTCGAGCAGCACCGCGAGAAACATCCCGAGCGGCGTGGGAATCAGGAACAGGAAGCCCACCCAGATCAGGTTGTGCCAGATCGCCGGCCAGAACGGCGGGTAGATCGTGGCGATGTTCTTGTAGTTCTCGAAGCCGATCCAGTCGATCGAGCCGATCCCGCCGAACCCCTCCCACCGCGAGAACGACAGCGCGACCGAGGAAAGGGCGGGCAACCAGACCAACAGGATGACGAAGATCAATGGTACGCCGATCATGAGCGTGACCACTATCCGGTCACGCAGCGTCAGCCGTCTTCGGGCGGGCATAAGCGCCTCCTCGTGATCAGGCCCTTGCATGATCGTAACCATCAATATTTACTGACGTAACGTTGTAGCGGCACGAAGATTGGTGCGAATCATGCGAAAGCCGCTGTCTTTCCTGGCCGCCGTGATCCTCGGCGCCGCCGCCCTCGCCGTCCCGTCCCCCGCCGCCGCATCCACCCCGGTCGTGCCGATCACCGCGCCGCCGATGGGCTGGAACAGTTGGAACAAGTTCGGCTGCAACATCGACGAAAACCTGATCAAGCAGACCGCCGACGCGATCGTCGCCAACGGCCTCGACGCCCTCGGCTACCGCTACGTCAACATCGACGACTGCTGGATGGCGTCGACCCGCGACGCGCAGGGCCGGCTCCAGCCGCACCCGACCCGGTTCCCGGGCGGCATCCGGGCGCTCGCCGACTACGTCCACGCCCGCGGCCTCAAGCTGGGCATCTACGAGTCGGCCGGCACCGCGACCTGCCAGGGGCTGCCGGGCAGCCTCGACCACGAGGTGGTCGACGCCAACACGTTCGCACTCTGGCAGATCGATCTGCTGAAATATGACAACTGCAACAACCAGGGCCGGCCCGATGCGCAGCGTTACCAGGCCATGGGCGACGCGCTCAAGGCCAGCGGCCGGGCGATCGTCTACAGCATCTGCAACTGGGGCGGTGCCGAGCCGTGGGTCTTCGGGCCCCGGGTGGGTGGCAGCCTCTGGCGCACCACCGGCGACATCTCCGACAACTGGGGCAGCGTCCTGTCGCTGCTCGACCAGCAGAACGGGCTCGAGCCGTTTGCCCGCAACAACGGCTTCAACGACCCCGACATGCTCGAGGTCGGCAACGGCGGGATGACCGCCACCGAATACACCGCGCACTTCAGCCTGTGGGCGCTGCTCAACGCGCCGCTGCTGCTCGGCAACGACCTGCGCTCGATGTCGGCGCAGACGCTCGGCATCATCCGCAACGCCGAGGTCGTCGCCGTCAACCAGGACTGGGGCGGCTCACAGGGCCGCAAGCTGCGCGACTTCGGCGAGACCGAGGTGTGGGCCAAGCCGATGAGCGACGGCGGCGTCGCGGTCGTGCTGTTCAACCGCACGACCGCCAGCGCCACGATCAGCACCTCGGCGGCAGAGGTCGGTCTCGGTGGCTCGACCGGCTATTCGTTGCGCAACCTGTGGACCGGCGCGACCTCGACCTCGACCGGCGCGATCAGCGCGACCGTGGCTGCGCACGGCGTCGCGATGTTCCGGGTCAACCGGTCCGGCACCCTGGCCGCCGCACCCGCGGCCGGCACACACCAGGTCGGCGACCTGGCCTGGCTGGCGTCCAGCAACGGTTGGGGCCCGGCCGAGCGCAACCGGGCCAACGGCGAGCAGGCCGCGGCCGACGGCGGCACACTGACCATCAACGGCACCAGCTACGCGAAGGGCGTCGGCGCGCACGCCGACAGCGCCGTGCACGTCTACCTGGGTCGCGCCTGCCCGCTGTTCACCGCCTCCGTCGGCATCGACGACGAAGTGAGCAACGCGGCGGCCTCGGCCCGCTTCCAGGTGTACGGCGACGGAAGGCTGCTCGCCTACAGCGGCATCAAGCGGGCGGCCGACGGCCCGACCCGGCTGAGCGTGTCGACCGGCGGCTATTCCACTTTGGAGCTTCGGGTCACCGACGGCCGTGGCGACAACACCTACGACCACGCCGACTGGGGCGCCGCCGCGCTGACCTGCACGGCGCCGGGCACCGGTTCGACGCCCGCGTTCTCCGGCAGCAACGGCTGGGGTCCGGCCGAACGCGACCAGTCCAACGGCGAGCAGGCCGTCGGCGACGGCCTGGTGCCCACGGTCGGCGGCGTCAGCTACGTCCGCGCGATCGGCGCGCACGCACCGGCCGACCTCACAGTCGCCCTCGGCGGCACCTGCGAGCGGTTCACCGCCACCGCCGGCATCGACGGCGAGGTCACCTCGGCCACCGCCCGGGTGGTCTTCTCGGTGCTGGCCGACGGCACGCAGATCTACACCAGCGCGCCCGTCACCGTGGCGTCCGGCCCGGTGTCGATCGACCTCGACGTGACCGGCCGGAGCGCGCTGCGTCTGGTGGTCGGCGACGGCGGCAACGGCGTCGACTACGACCACGCCGACTGGGCCGACGCCCGGCTCCTCTGCTGACTTCCGTACTCACATTTTTGGGAGGCTCGGATGAACAACCACATCAACCGGCGGTCTCTGCTGCTCGGCGCGGCCGCCGTCGCCGCCACCCCCGCACTCGCTGCCTGTGGCAGTGACGACGACGGCGGTGGTGCGACCGACAGCGGCTCTGGTCAGGGCGAGGTGACGTTCGGCTCCAACGAGGTGGGCTCGACCTTCGCGAAGCAGCGCCAGGCCGCCGTGACCGACTTCCAGGGCAAGAACGCCGGCATCACGGTCAAGCTCAACGAGATCGACCACAACACGTTCCAGGAGAACATCAACAACTACCTACAGGGCAGCCCCGACGACGTGTTCTCCTGGTTCGCCGGCTACCGGATGCGGTTCTTCGCCAAGCGCGGGCTGGTCGGCGACATCAGCGACGTCTGGCCGCTCGACGGCGTCGCCGACTCGTTCAAGACCGCGAGCACCGGCGACGACGGCAAGCAGTATTTCGTGCCGCAGTCCTACTACCCGTGGGCGATCTTCTACCGCAAGAGCGTCTGGCAGGAGCGCGGCTATACCCCGCCCACCACGATCAACGAGTTGGCCACGCTCGCCGACAAGATGAAGGGCGACGGCCTGGTGCCGGTCGCGTTCGCCGACAAGGACGGCTGGCCCGCGATGGGCACGTTCGACATCCTCAACATGCGGATCAACGGCTACCAGTTCCACATCGACCTGATGGCCGGCAAGGGCTCGTGGGAGAGCGCCGAGGTGAAGAAGGTCTTCGACGCCTGGGCGCAGATCCTGCCCTACCACCAGCCCGACTCGCTGGGCCGCACCTGGCAGGAGGCGGCACAGTCGCTCCAGCAGAAGAAGGCCGGCATGTATCTGCTCGGCACCTTCCTGATCGACCAGTTCCCGCAGGCCGAACGCGAAGACGTCGACCTGTTCACCTTCCCGGCGGTCGACCCCGCCATCGGCGCCGACGCGATCGACGCACCCATCGACGGCTTCTGCATGAGCGCCAAGCCGAAGAACAAGGCCGGTGCCAAGAAACTGCTCGCCTACCTGGCCAGCCCCGACGCGGCGACCGCGGCCAGCAAGCTCGGCGAGCCGTTCATCTCGTCGAACACCAAGGCCGACACCAGTTCCTACACGGCGATCCAGAAGAAGTCGGCCGAGTTGGTCGGCAGCGCGAAGAACATCGCACAGTTCCTCGACCGCGACACCCGGCCCGACTTCGCGTCGACGGTCATCATCCCGGCGTTCCAGGAGTTCATCCGCAAGCCGGGCGACGCCGCGAGCATCCTGAAGAGCATCGAGAGCCAGAAGAAGACCATCTTCATCGACTGACGCCGGTCACCTGGGTGGCCAGTGCGTGCCGCCCAGGTGTTCGACCACCGCGTCCGCGAAGCGGTAGACCAGGTCCACCGTGTCTGGTCCGCTCGCCCGCAGCTCCAACCACCAGACCGGGGTCGAGACGCGACCGGCCACCTCGACATCGAGCAGGCGGGCGACCTCGCCCGGCACGGCGACCATGATCGGCTCTTCGATGACGAGCAACGGTCGGCCCGACGGGGCGCAGATCCGGGTCAGGCCGGCGTCGCCGGCCGCGTCGACCAACAGGTCCGGGCCGAGCGCTTCGAGGGCCCGGGTCACCGCCGCCACGTCCGGCATCTGCGGCACCAGCACGATGACATCGCGGCTCACGGCGTGTCCCGGTCGGTCGCGGTCTGCACCAGCCGGCCCGGTTCGCCACGCCGCACCCACCAGCCCCGGCCGGGCGGTTGTGGTCCGGCGTACACGCCAGGAAAGATCGGCCCTTCCGCCCGGTCGCCCGCCATCACCAGGCCGGTCGTGCCCGTCTCCCGCAGGGCCAGCGCGAACGGCTCGTAGAGGGCCCGCGCGGCACCCGCCACCGGCCGGGTGAGCACCACGTGCAGGCCGATGTCACGAGCGGCCGGGATCAGCGGTTGCAGCGCCTCCAGCGGGCGTTGCCCGCCGCCGGCGAGCAGGTCGTAGTCGTCGACCAGGAGCACCACCCGCGGCCCGTCCCGACCGGCGGTCGCGCCCGGGTCGTCCGGCATCCGTTTGAGCAGCTCTTTGGCCACCCCGGCGGCCAGCGCGCCGGCCATCCGGGCGTTGTGCGCGTAGCCGCCGACGAAGGCCGCCGGGATCGCGTCGCGCAACTGGCCGCGTGGGTCGACCACGGCGAACACCACCTGCTCCTCGGTGAAGCGCGCGCACAGGCCGCGGGCGACGACGCGGAGCAGGTTGGTCTTGCCGCACCGGCCGTCGCCGAGCACCAGCAGGTGCTGGTCGGCACCGAACAGGTCGAGGTCGACAGGGCGGAGTGCCAACTCGTCGACGCCGACCGGCAGCCGATCGGGCGAGGCGGTCGCCGTGGGCAGCCGGTCGGCGGGCAGCCGGTGCGGCAACACCCGCACCGGCGGAGCGACCGGGCCCGGCCACGCCGTGCGGACCAGTGTCGCGACCTGCTCCACCGCCTCGGCCAGCCCGTCCGGCACCGCCAGCCCCTCGATCCGCGGCAACGCGACCTGGCCGAACAACTTGCCCACGGTCAACGCCCGCCCCGGCTGGTCGGGGCGGATGGTCTCGGCCAACCGGCGGTCGACCGCCGAGTCGGTCGGGTCGCCGAGCCGCAACTCGATCCGGCCCCCGAAGGTGGCCTGCAGGGCCATCCGCACGTCGTTCCAGCGCAGCATGGTCGCGACCACGTGCACCCCGTAGCCGCCACCGCGCTGCAACAGGTCGGCCAACAAGGGCTCGAGGTCTTCGAAATCGGTCCGCAGGGCGCCGAGCCCGTCGACGGCCAGCACCACATCGGCGGTCGCCAGCGTGGGCAGCTCGCCGGCGGCGTGCCGGGTCCGGAGCTGCTCGACCGAGTCGATGCCGTGCTCGCGGCACAGGTGTTCGCGATCTTCGAGCATCGCGCGCACCTCTTCCATGGTGCGTCTGATCCGTTCCCGGTCACTGCGTCCGGCCACGCCACCGACGTGCGGGAAGCCGGCCAGTGTGGACAGTCCGGAGCCGACCAGGTCGATCGCGTAGACGGCGACCTGGCGCGGGGTGTGGCTGAGTGCGAGGGCGGTCACCAGCGTGCGCAGCAACGTGGTCTTGCCCGACTGCGGGCCGCCGATCACGGCCACGTGGCCACCGGCGGCGGTCAGGTCCAGCACCCAGCCGCCCTGCCCCTGGTGGGCCGGATCGTCCAGGATGCCGATCGGCACGCGCATCGGCGGCAGCTCGGCGCGCAGCCGCACGCCGCCCTGGCCGGCGACCACCGGGCCGGCGACCTGGTCGAGGGTGAGCGCGGCCGGCAACGGCGGCAACCAGATCTGGTGCACCGGCTTGGCCGCCGCGGCGAGCTGGTCGACGAGCAGCCCGAGCAGGCTGCCGCCGACCGTCCGGGCGGGCAGCTCGGCCTCGGTGTCGTCGACGGTCACCGGTGCGTTGTAGGTGCCGAACACACCGACCGCGGGTGGCTGCGCGGACCCGGCCGGCGGGGCGGCGGCGGCCGGCAGGTAGGGCGCCGACACGTACCCCGCCTTGAACCGCTGGTAGATCGTTGTGTCGACCTTGAGAAAGCCGAAGCCGGGCAACGGCGGGAGATGGAACGCGTCCGGCGTCTCCAGAACCGTGCGGCTCTCCGCTTCGGAGAACGTGCGCAACCCGAGCCGGTAGGACAGGTAGGTGTCCAGGCCCTTCAGCTTGCCGCCCTCGATGCGTTGGCTGGACAGCAGCAGGTGCACGCCGATGCTGCGGCCGATCCGGCCGATCGTCAGGAAGAGCTCGATGAAGTCGGGTCGCGCGGTGAGCAGCTCGCCGAACTCGTCGATCACCACCATCAGGTAGGGCAACGGCGGCAGGTCCGGCCGCTGCTCGCGCAGTGCGGCGTAGTCGGCGATGTTGGCGACGTGGCCGGCGTCGCGGAGCACCTGCTGGCGCCGTTTCACCTCGCCGTCGAGGCTGGCGTAGGCCCGCTCGACCAGGCCGGCGTCGTCTTCGAGGTTGGTGATCACGCCGGCCACGTGCGGCAGCTCGGCGAACGGCGCGAACGTCGCACCGCCCTTGTAGTCGATGAGGACCAGCGCGAGCTGATCCGGCGAGTGGCTCACGGCCAGCCCGAGCACCAGCATCCGCAGCAACTCGCTCTTGCCCGAGCCGGTCGCGCCGACGCAGAGGCCGTGCGGGCCCATGCCGAGCTGTGCCGACTCCTTGAGGTCGAGCAGCACCGGCTGGCCCTGCTCGTCGAGGCCGATCGGCACCCGCAGGAAACCGCGCGGGCCGCGGTCCCGCCAGAGCCAGGCCGTGTCCACCGTGGCCGGCTCCTCGATGCCGAGCAGGTTGACGATGTCGACCGGGCCGGCGTGCGGGTCCTCGTCGACCGAGTCCGGCGAGAGCCGCAGCGGCGCGAGCATCCGGGCCAACGCCTCGGCCAGGGCCGGTCCGGCCGGGTCGAGCCGGCCGGCCGAGCGCAGCGGGGCGGCCGGCCGCAGGTCTTCGACGGTCGCGTCGGCGCCATCGACGGTGATCCGGATCGCCACCTGCTCGGGCTCCTGCAGCCGGTCGGCCACCAGGTGCAGCACCGTGACACCGAGGTCGTCCGGCAGCCGCTGGGGGACCTCGCCGTAGGTGTCGTGCACGACCAGCAGCCGGTGCGCCCGGACCAGGTCGCCGCCGCGGCGTGACTCGGCGGCGAGCGCGGCGCGCTGGTCGAGTTCGGCCCGCAGCAGCAGGCGCAGCGACCCGGGATCGGTGGCGATCCGGCGGGCCGGCGACACGCCGTCGCGCGCCATCGGGTCGAGCACGTGCGGCAGCCAGCGCACCCAGGCCCAGTCGGCCTCCCGCCCGGGCGGATGGGCCACGGCAAGTGCCACGTCGTCGGGTGCGTGCAGCGCCGCGACCTGCGTCAGGACGGTTTCGACGGTACGCAGCACCGCCGCCCGTGGCCCGACGATGCTCACGTCGCCGACCCGGTCGAGCGGCACGACCAGCGGCATCCCGGGAGCCTGCCGGAACCGGCGCAGCACACCGCGCGCCTCGGCGAGCATGAACGGGTCGGTCGGTTGCAGGGCGGTCCCCTGGTCCGGCAGGGTGAGCGGCCGCACCGGCAGCGTGCCCAGACCGATCCGCAGTGCGAGAAAATCCGGGTCGGAACGCCGCCGCTCCCACCGCCGGGCCGGGTCGCGCACCACGTCGACCAGCGCGGCCACCGAGGGGTTGAGCTGTCGGGCCCGCAACCGGGCCGCCCGCTCGTCGGCGGCCAGGCTCTCCCGCAGTTCTTCGAGGTAGTCGAGGTAGCGCTCCCGCTGCTGCCGGCGGGCGCGGGCCGCCTGGCCGCGCTGGGAGAGCATCAGCAGGCCGCCGATGACCAGCGCCGCGACCAGGACCAGCGCGCCGATGACGGCGAACCCGCTGCCCCGGAAGAACAGCATCATCGACAGCGAACCGGCGATGCCGACCGCCGGCAACAACATCATGACGTTGGACGCGGCCCGGCCTTCCGGCAGCGTCGGCGGCGCCTCGACGACCCGGGCGACCGGCTCCGCGGCCGGGCGGGTGGCCCGGGCCGGCCGGTGCACCAGCCGGGTGGTCACGACCGCCCGCCGCAGGCGATGGTGAGCGCCAGCCCGGCGATCCGCAGCACCGCGTCGACGGTGGGCAGGCCGAGCCGCTTCGGCCACAGCGGAGCGCCGGTCGCCAGGCTGCGGTCATACTCGAGCGCCACCGCCGGCGTGCCGGCGCAGAGCGCCCGCAGCGCCGGCCCGTCGCGCAGGCCGTGCACGGGAGCGTGGCCGACCAGCACCGGCACGGTGCGGCCGGCGACCTCGGGACCGGTGCGGTCGAGCCAGGTCAGCGCGGCGCGCACCCCATCCACCGTGGCCGGGACGGCCAGCACCAGGCTGTGCGGGTGCGCCAGGTAGCGGGGATCGGTCGCGCCCTCGGCACCACCGTCGAGCACGCTGACGGCGTAGTAGCGGGCGATCCACGAACCGGCGGTCCAGAAGTCGTCGAGGGCGACACCGGCCGGACGGTCGAGCACGCCGAGCCGCTCGCCCGCCCCGACCACCTTGGCCGCGCCGTCGAGCCCCGACCTGATCAGGTCCGGATAGGACCAGTGCAGCGCCGAGCCGAGCCGGAACGACAGCGAGCCGGCGCCGGCCGTGGCGTCGAGCGCGAGCACCCGGTCGCGGCGGTGACCGGCAAAGGCCAACGCGAGCAGCGCCGCGAGCGTGGTGGCACCGGAGCCGCCCGCCACCCCGGCGACCAGGATCCGGCGGCACGTGGT
The DNA here is from genome assembly GCF_003387075.1 of Asanoa ferruginea. Classification (NCBI taxonomy): domain Bacteria; kingdom Bacillati; phylum Actinomycetota; class Actinomycetes; order Micromonosporales; family Micromonosporaceae; genus Asanoa; species Asanoa ferruginea. The sequence goes on along the minus strand of NZ_QUMQ01000001.1, from coordinate 3,306,417 downwards.
GACCGGCTGGGTCACCCGGCCGAGGTCGCCGGCGATCGCGTGGGCCTCCGCGGTGGCCCGGGCGCCGAGGAGGCGACGGGCGACGCGTAGGGCCGCGCGGGCCGGCGGCTCGCCGCGCGGATGCCGGCCCGTCAACGCCCGCACCGCCCTGGCCGCGGCGGCCGGGTCGGGAGGCGGGGTCGGTTCAGCCGCCAGGGGCCGGGCCCGGCCGACCGCCGGCAGGGTGGCGGTGTCCGCCTCCATCGCCGGGTTCAGCAGCGCCGGCCAGCCGGCCGGTTCCGCCTGGCCGGCGTCGCCGCCGCCGAGGTCGCGCAGGACGTCGCCGTACCAACCGGGCTGGCTCATCGGGTGACCTCTCAGAAGCTGTGCAGCAGGCGGGCGTAGACGCCGAACACACCGAGGGCGACCGGCGGCAGCGCGACCACCGCCACCGCCTCGATCCGGTCGGCCACCCGCCGGGCCCGGGCCTGCACGTGCGCGGGCGGGTCCAGCGCGAGCACGCCGAGCGCGAGTAGAGCCGCGCCCGCGACGGCCGCGACCATCCACGCCGTCGCGCCGCCGGCGGTGCGTACCCAGGCAGCGAGCAGGCCCAGCAGGACCACGCCGGTGGCAGCCGACAACGCGACCACCTCGCCGACGAGTGGGAAACCGCGGGCCCGGCTGGCCAGCACCACCGCCAGCAGCCCGGCCGCGGGTGCGGCCCACCGGTCGGCGTGCGCGGCGAGCAGCCAGCCGGCGAGGGCGGCGGCAGCGGCACACACCACCACGACGAGGGTGAGCGTGCGGTGCGCGGCAGTCAGCGCGCCGGTCACCTCCCGCCGGGCCACCTCGCCGCCTCCGGTGCGCCGGTCATCGAGGCGGCTCAGCCCGGCGACGGCCAGCGCCAACCGGGGCAGCAGTCCGATCAGGACGGTTGCCAGCACGGCCAGCGCCGCGGCGAGCCTGGCCGGAGGCAGCCCGGCCAGGGTCGCCACCCAGCCCAGGGCGATCAACAACAGACCGAGGCCGCCGCCGGCGACGCCGGCCCGACCGACCGGGCTGGCCAACCCGTAGACCACGAGCAGCACACACCCGATGGCCGCCAGCAACGCCCCACGCGCGCCGGTCGACCAGCCGGCCGCCGCGATCCAACCGGCCTGCAACGCGACCAGCCCGCCGGCTGACACGAGCGCCGTGCCGACGGGCTCGTGCACCCGCCCGATGCCGGCGCCGGCCAGGCACAACGCGACCGCACCGACCGCCAGCCACGGCGCTCCGGCGGGCCCGGCATCGGCCAGCGTCGCCACCGTCCCGGCGAGCAGCACCACCGCCGCGGTCGCGGTCCAGCGCCGGGCCGCCGGCCCCCATCGCCAGGCATGCGCGCCGAGGCCGTCGGCCGCGTCTTCGGTCACGTCGTGCACAACCGGTGCCGGCGGGCTGTCGTCGACACCGACCAGGTCCAGCACGGCGCCGTCGGGCACGCCGGCGGCGGAGAGGGTCACCTCGGCATCCAGCACCGCGCCGGCACGGGTGACGAGCTGCCGGGGGCGCGGCGGTTGGGCGACCGGCTCGTCGAGCAGGACCATGACCTCGGGCAGCAGGCGGCCGACCGGCTCGTCAGCGGGCAGCACGGTGTCGAGCCGGCGCCGCGCGCCGACCACCGTGACCCGGCTGTAGCGGACCGCCACGTCGCCCTCCCTATCGTGCCGGCACGGTCGCGGTGACCGCCGGCTTGTCGCGTTCCTGCTGAAGTGCGATCTGGTGCCGCACGAACGCCCACCCGACGCAGCCACCGGCGAGCACGGCGGCGACCACGACACCGGCCATCGCCCGGCCCAGGCCTTCGCCGTAGGAGCGCCGGTTGGCCAGCGAACCGAACATCAGCGCGTCCCGCAGCCGCCGGCGGCGAACAGCGACCGACTCGAGCAGCTGGGCGTCGTAGTCGCGGACCATCGCGGCCTCAGTCAGCCGGCACGAGCGGATGCTGGCGCAGATACTCGGCGATCGCGATGTCGGGATGCAGGCGCAGATAGTCGAGCGTCCTGCCGAGCGGCGTCCCCAGGAACTCCTGCGTCTCCGGCGCCTGCGGCCAGAAATACTCGCCGGGCAGGTTGCTGGCGGTGTCGACCGGCCCCGTGCGCCAGAGCACCAGGTCGAGCAGGTTCTCCCGGGCCCCTTCCGGCAACTTGGTCCAGATCCGCTCGAACTCCGATGTGGACAGTGTCGGCGCCGGCGCCGCGACCGGTGGCGGTGCCGCCGGATCGTGGTGCGGCAGGCCGGTCCGCTGCGCCTCGAGGATCCGGCGGTCGGCCTCGTCGAGCATCGCGTCGAGGTTCGCCTGGTGCTGGCGGGCCAGTGCGGCCAGCCGATCGGTGAAGTCGCGTTCGATAGCCGGGTGGTCGGCCATCTCGGCCGCCCGGAGAGCACGCAGCTTGGCATCGTGCAGCGCGGCCCGCTCGGGGTAGTAGGCGTCGCCCAGCGATTTCTGCGCGTCGACCGACCACTGCCTGGCGTGCCCGACCGCGGCCTCCGGGTTGTGCACCGGTTGCGGGGGCAGGTGGCGTGGCGTCAGGTTGGAGCCGTCGCGGCCGAAACCGGACCGGACGGCGTCAGCGAGGTCCCGGATGGCGGGTGAGCCGAACTTCGCGCCGACCCGCACGTCGGCGCCGACCCAGGCACCCTCGCTGACCGCTTTGGGTAGCTCGCCCGCGTGTGCCAGCCGCCACCAGCCACCGCGCTTGGCGGCCTCGCCGCCCGCCTCGGCCAGGCGTTCCAACGCGTGGGTCAGCCCGACTCCCTTGGCCGGCGAGGGCGTGAACAGTCCGGCGATGTTGCCGGCCACCTTTCCCGTGCGTACCCACGGATCGTGCTCGTCGGATGCGACGAAGCTGAGCCCCAGCTGCTTCCAGGTCTGGACGTTCTGGTGGCGCAGCCCGCGGTCCAGGTAAGTGCCGGGTGCGCCGGCCAGCATCAGCCTGCCGACGCCGGCCCAGGTCTGCTTCGCCGTGCCCGCCTTGAACGTGATGCCGAGCTGACCTCGGTGCATCGGGTCCTTCGCGCTCACGAGACCCAGGCCGGCCAGGCCGGCGTAGAACTTCACCGGCGAGAACACGAGACTGTCGAGAATGCCGGCGACCAGCTTGGTGAAGATGTCGATGCGGTGCTTCGGGATCGACTGCCAGCCACCCCACGGGAGGTCGTGACCGGAGGTGAGGGCCAGGCGGCGCCAGTCGTAAGGGCGTGCCCGCGCGTCGTCGAGCCGCAGCGCGCCGTTGCCCGGCTCGCGGACCGGCGGGATCTCGCTGGGCATCGGCAGCGCCGCGGTGTCGGTGTGCGACTCGATGGCCGCCACGCATGCCTCCTCGGCGCGCATGATGCCGTCGAGCGCGTCGCCGACCTGGTTGCAGAGGCTCATGTTGACGTCTTTGCCGAACGTGCGGTTCCAGGCCGGGTAGAGCTCGGTGCGCCAGTCCTTCGGCACGCCGGCGCCGCCGTGGAACTTGGCCTCGGAGGTCAGGCTCAGTGCCCAGGCCCGGAATGCCGTCGCCTCCGCGCGCAGCACGTCGAGCTTCAGCTGCAACGTCCCGACCGCCGAGGCCAGCGTGCTGAGGGCGGCGCCGACGGCGGCGAGGTCGGCGTTCGGCTTGCCGGCCTTGGCGACCACCCGGCCAGTGCCCGCGACGAGCTGATCCGCCTCGGGCGCGTCGTAATGGTCGGGCAGCCCGTCCCGCCAGCGCTTCTCGATGCCCTGCGCGACCGACTCGATCCGCTTGCCCAATGCGATCAGCTTGGCCGCGTCACCGTCCAGGCCGCCGACGTCGTAGTGGACCTCGGGGATCGCCGCCGGGTCGATCAGCGCGCCGCCCAGCCCGTAGCGCGCGGTTTCGTTCGACTTCCAGTGCTGGCGGTAGTAGTCCGTCACGGCTTGCCCCCGTTGACCTGCGCGAGCCAGTCGGCGAGGGATGGGTGGCTGCCGTTGCGGGCGTTGTCAGCGTCCTGGCGCGGCAGCGCGGCCAGCCCGCCGGCTTCCCGCGCACCGGCGTGCTGCGCCCGGTCGCCCACGGAACCCGAGACGTAGACCTCACCGTTCGCGCCGCGGCGGGCCATCTCCAGGTCGGCTTCGACGTAGGCGTTGGTCGCGTTCGCCGCGGCCGACAGCACGTCGCTGGTGGCCGCGTACACCGCCTTGAGCTGACCGCTGACGGCGAGGCCGAACGGGCTCAGCAGCCCACGCACCGGCGACATCGGGTCGAGATGGGTCGTCGCGGCCTCGACCGCGTCCTGGGTGCTCTCACTGGCCTTGGCGAGCTGGTCCCGGGCGTACGCGTCGACGGTGTTGACCACCTGCCGCACGCCGAGCGGTTCGATGCGGTAGCGGGCCACGACTCGTCCTCAGATCGCGTCGACCGCGGCGCGGGCCCGGGACTGGGCCTGCCCGGCGGTGCTGTCGTTCTCGCTCAACGTCTTGCGGATCAGCGCGATGATCGAGCGGACCTCCTGCGCGGCCCGGTTCCAGCGCACCTCCTTGCCGTGGTAGAGGTCGGAGACGCCGTCTGCGGAGAAGTCCGCCAACGCCGACTTGACCGCCTGGTCACGGTCGTTGATGAGGCTCTCGAGCTGGCCGACCACCCGCGCGATGTTGCCCTGCGCCTCGGCGGACGCACCGGTGTCGTAGCTGAGCCGATCCAGTGAACCCATCACCGCTCCTCGTCTGATGTGGACGGTCAGGCCAGCGTGCGGAACGACGCGCCGGCGAAGTCGGCCGAACCCTCGGTGCCGTGCGAGGTGTCCGCCATCGACTGGTCGCCCTCGACGAACGAGGTGCTCATGCCCTGCTGGCCGCCGAGAATCGAGGCGACGGCCGAGTTCAGCTCGGCCGTGATCTCGTCGCCGCGGGCCTTGAACCGGTCGAACGCCACCTTGGCCGAGCCGTTGAACTTGCCCTCCAGCGGCTCGGCGGCGGCGATCAACTGCCGGATGAGCGCGCCCAGGTCCTGGTGCGACCCCTGGGTGCGGTTGATGAGCGTCGGCAGCGCGTCGCTGCCCATGTCGAATCGCATGGTCGCCTCCCGGAGGTTTTCGCGCAGCCGGAGGCGCCGGCTGCCGGGCTAGCCAACCGCGTCCGGCTTGCCATCCTCCTTGCCGGCCATGGCAACGGATCTGACCTGGGCGTACGCGGCCCAACCGGCGGACAGGTCGCAATGGACAGCCGGGCCCGCGGTGCGGGCACCTGGGAGTGCGAGCAGTGCGTCGCGCCCGTCGCCGGTATATGCCGTCGGACCTACCGTGACGCACAGCGGACGCCCTTCGGCGGGCTCGAACGGCACCTGCGTCAGGTCGGCCCGGCCCGGCCGGAACACCATCAGCGCGAGTCCCAGCGGATGGTCGGTCGCGAGCCGCGTGGCCAGCTCGTCAAGGTCTGGCGGTGCGGCGGCGAAACCACCCACGGCCATGGTCAGCGTCTCGCTGATGCCGGCGGGCTCGATGGCGAACTCGAGCAGCCCGATGGCCGCCCGCTGACCACCACCGACCACCACCAGCGTGGTCGGTCGCCGCCCCCGGCTGGCCGCCGCGATGCTCAGCTCGATCGGTCGCCAGGGCTCGGCCACCGGTTCGGCATTGCCCCAGCCGGCCGGCGGCCCGCCGGTCAGCGCCGTGCACACCGCCTCGGTGGCCAGGCCGAAGGAGGCCGGCGGGCTGGTGTGCAGCAGCCGCACGGTCATCCAGAGCTGCGAGCCGGCATCGGTTGCCGCTGCCGGGCCGGCGGGCTCGGCGTAGGCCGCGAAGTCTCCCTCCGACCAGTGCAGGGGCGCACCGGAGTCGGCGTCGAAGTAGCCGTGCTCCGGGTAGCGGACCACCCAGCTGCCGGCCCCACCGGCCAGCACGGCGTGCAACGGCATGGTCAGCCGGGTGGTCGGCGGCGTGACCACCCGCACCGCCCGGCCATCGCGTTCGGCGGCGAGCAGCAGGTCGACCAGCCCGCGGTGCAGGCCCAGCACCGGCCGGTCCTGCAACACCACACAGGCCCGGTCGGTGACCGTGTCGGCGACCCTCAACTGTTCAACCGGATCACGTCGGGGGTCGCCGGCACCGCCGCGGCGAGCAGCTCTTCGCCCTCGTCGTCGGCGAGGTGCCCCAGGTCGACAAGCTGGCCAACCGAATCCCGCCAACTCGCTCGCGCGACCCCGTGTTCGCCGAGCGTGTGGTGGGCCAGCCCGAGAGCCCAGAGCTGCTCGGCCTCGTTGTAGCGGTCGCCGACCTCGCGGAACACCCGCAGACCGGCCCGGTGGTGACCGAGCGCCTCGCCCGGCTGGCCGGCCCGCTGGCACGCCCAGCCGAGGTTGGCCCGCGCGATGCTCGCGCCGCGATGGTTGTCGAGCGCCTGGAACGCGGCGACGCTGCGTCGCTGGTAGCGCAGCGCGCGGTCGTGCGCACCCATGCCCTGCAGGGCAAGGCCGAGGTTGTTGAGCACACCGGCCGCGCCGGCCCGGTAATCGGCGGCCCGGCTCACCGCGAGGCTGCGCCGCAGGTGGCGCACCGCGTCGTCGAACCGGCCGAGCTGCCGGTAGCTGTTGCCGAGCTGGGTCAGGCAGCCGGTGATGCCGATCGGGTCGTCGAGCTCGCGCCAGATCGCCAGCGCCGCGCTGATGTGCTGCACCGCCTCGGTGAGCCGCCCGATCTGCCCACACATCACCCCGAGGTCTTCGAGCGCCTGCGCCTCGGCCCGCCGGTCGCCGATCCGGCCGGCGGTGTGCGCCGCGAGCGCGTTGAGGACCAGCCGCTCGTCGTGGTGACCCCGGTTGGCCAGCGGCCGGTAGAGGGCGAGCACCAGCTCCACCGCGAGCCGCGGCAACGGCCCGGGTAGCCCGGCCGCCAATCGCACGGTCGCCACCAGGGTTGGCAAGTTGGCGTCGCCCCAGGCGGCGGCCTCGGCTGCGGTCCGCGGCCAGCCCCGGCCGTCGGCGCCGGCCGACGTGCGCGCCACCCGGCGCGACTCGCTGGGGTGGATCAGCAGCGTCGCCTGCCGCGCGAGATCGAGGTAGTGGGTGAGGAGCTGGCCGATGGCGGCGTGCCGGGTCGGGACCGATTCGTCGCGCGCGACCCGGGACGCGGCGTAACCACGGACCAGGTCGTGCAGGAGATAGCGGCCGGGCACCCGCTGCTGCACGAGGTGCTCGTCGAGCAGGCTTTCGAGGATGCCCTCGGCCTCGTCACGCGGGCGGGCGACCAGGGCACCGAGCGAGTCGGCGGTGAAGTCGGGGCCGGGGTGCAGGCCCAGCATCCGCAGGAACCGGCGTTGTTCGGACCCGAGGGCCTGGTAGGACAGGTCGAACGCCGATTGCAGAGTCTGCCGGCTGTCGTCGGTCGCGAGCCGGTCGACCAGGTCGGCGACCGTCCACGTCGGACGGCCCTGCAACCGTCGGGCGGCCAGCGTGACGGCCAGCGGCAGGTGACCGCAGAGTTCGGCGAGCTGCGCCACGTCGGCGGTGTGTGCGACGACCCGGCCGGGCCCGGCCACCCTCGTGATCAGCTCGGCCGCCTCGCTGGGGCTGAACACGTCGAGCGGCAATGGCCAGCCGCCCTCCAGCCGGAACAGCCGGCGTCGGGTGGTGATCAGCACCAGGCAGTGTGGGCCGCCCGGCAGCAATGGCCGGACCTGTTCCTCGTCGGCCGCGTTGTCGAGCAGCACCAGCACCCGACGGCCGGCCAGCAGGCTCCGGTAGAGGGCCGCGCGCTCCTGCGGGTCGACGGGTGCGTCGGGCACGCCCAGCTCGCGCAGGAACCGGCCGAGCACCTCGTGTGGATCGGCCCGCGGCTGGTCGCCCGCGAGCCCGTGCAGGTCGGCCCAGAGCTGCACCTCGTCGAAGCGGCCCTGGTCGACCAGCAATCGAGCGACGTGCACCGCCAGCCGGGTCTTGCCGACGCCGGCCATTCCTTCCACGACCGCGATCCGCGCGGCGCCCGACGGCCGGCCGGCGAGCTCCACCAGGCTTTCGATCTCGGCCTCGCGGCCGGTGAACTCGGCGATGTCCATCGGAAGCTGGCGCGGGAGGCCGCCGGCCCGCGGTGGGGGCGGCGCGAGCCCCGGGTCGGCGGTCAGGATCGCCTGCCGCATCCGGGCCAGGCCCGGCCCGGGGTCGATGCCCAGCTCGTGGGCGAGCCTGGCCCGGGCCCGATCGAGCACGTCGAGCGCGTCGGCCCGCCGGTCCGATCGGTGCAGGGCCAGCGCGAACCGCTCCCACAGCCCCTCCCGGAGGGGATGCTCGGCGACCAGGCCGGACGCCTCGACGACGACGTCGGCGTGCCGGCCGCACGCGAGGTCGGCGTCGATCGCCAGCTCCAGCGCGGTCAGCCGGAGCTCGGTGAGGTCGGCGACGACCCGCTCGCGAAGCCGGTCGCTCCCGCTGTCGGCCAGCGCCGGGCCGCGCCACAGCGCCAGCGCGCGGCGCAGGACCGTTGCCCGCCGCTCGGGGTCGGTCACCGCACGGGCATCACGGACCAGCCCGGCGAAGCGGTGTGCGTCGATGGCGGCCGGATCGGTCCGCACCACATACCCGCCATGCTGGGCCGCGATGACCACGCCGGGCTCGAGCCGCACCCGTAGCCGCGAGACGTGGGTGTGCAGGCTGGCTCGCGCGGAGTCGGGCGGATCGCCGTCCCACAGCAGGTCCATCAGGCGCTCGGCGGGCACCACCCGGTTGGCCGCCAGCAGCAGCACGGCGAGCAGGCAGCGCTCGCGGCGGCGGCCCAGCGGAAGAGGTTGGTCGCCACGGTGCGCCTCGATGGGGCCGAGCAGCAGGAAGCGGGTATCGCCAGTCACCGTCGTGAACTCTCCCGTCCCGGTCTCTGCCACCCATCATGGACCTGGCCGGTTACGACGTGGTTATGACATTTGTCAGCCCGAGCACCTCGATCGCGGCCGGCACCACATCGACCGGCCCCCGCCTGATCTCCGCCACCTCGTCGGCGGTCAGCCGGCCGGTCTCCTGGAGGATCGCAAGGGCACCGTCCCAGTGCCGGCGGGCCGGCCGCGAGCGGCCGAGCCGGTGCAGCACGGAGCCGATCCCCCACATCTCGCGGGCCTCGTGATGACGCTCGCCGAACGCCCGGTGGTTGGCCAGGCTGCGGCGGTAATAGGTCAGGGCCCGGTGGTAGTCGCCGGCCGCGCGCAGGTCTTCGGCCAGGTTGCCGAGCGCATGCGCTTGCGACCGGACGTTGCCCAGTTCGTCGGCCAGCGCGAGCGCCTTCTCGTGCACCTCGATCGCTTCCGCCAGCCGGCCCTGTGCGCGGTAACCGCAGCCGAGGTTGTCGAGCAGCATCGACTCGCCGTGCTGGTCGCCGACGGCGCGGCGCAGCGCCAACCCGCTCTCCAGGTGCGCGATCCCTTCGGCCAACCGGCCGACGTGCAGATAGGCCAGGCCGCAGGCGTTGAGAGCGCCGGACTCGCCGAAGCGGTCACCAACGCGGCGCCACAGGACGAGGGCGCGTTCGACCTCTTCGACCTCGTGGGCCTGGCGACCCAGCCGGCCGTAGGCGTAGCCGAGGAACATCCGGGCCCGCGCCTCGGCCGGCCGGTCGCCGAGCCGTGCGGCCACCGCCACGACCGCCTCGCCGCAGTCGATCCATTCGCGCAGATAACCGCCCATGTCCAGGGGTGTGGCGAACGCGGCACCGAGCCGGATCGCGGCGGCGCTCGCCTGGCCCGGCAACGCGGAGAGCTGGCGCACGATGCCGACGATGTGAGCCCGTTCGGCGTCGAGCCAGACGCGGGCGGCGGCGGCCGTGCCGCCGTCCAGGCCCGCAGCCGCGTCGCCCAGCCACTTCGCCTGGCCCGGGTCGAGCAACCGGGTGGCCCGCTCGCCGATGGCGGCGTAGTGGTCGGCCACCCGCACGAGCGCCTCCGGTGCCAGGCCGGCCCGCTCGCGAGCGAACAGCCGGATCAGGTCGTGCATCCGGTAGCGGCCGTCGGCCGGCTGCTCCATCAGCTGGATGTCGACCAGCCGGTCGAGTGCGGTCGCGGCCTGCGCCACCGGCAGCGCGGCGACGGCACCGGCGACCTCCGCGGTCACATCCGGCACGTCGAGGCCCGCCACCTGGGCCAGCAGCGCGGCCACCTCGGGTTGGCCGCCGAGGTCCTGGTGGCTGGCCGCGATGCTGGCCCGCACCGCCAGGTCGGCGTGCTCCAGCGCGTCGAGCCGGCGCCGTTCGTCGGAGAGCTGGTCGGCGTAGGTGGCCAGGCTGCGCGCCGGTTGCGCGACCAGTCGTGCGCCGGTCACCCGCAGGGCGAGGGGGAGCAGCCCGCAGAACCGGGCGATGTCGGCCGCCGCGGCGTGCTCGGCGGCGACCCGGTCGCCGCCGGCCAGCCGGGCCAGCAGGGTCAGCGCGTCGTCCTGCCCCAACGGCCCCAATCGCAGCTGGGCGGCGCCATCCAGGGTGGACAGCACGCGCCGGCTGGTGACCAGCACCGCGCAGGAGCCGCCGCCGGGCAGCAGTGGTCGCACCTGGTGCGCGTCGAAGGCGTTGTCGAGCACGAGCAGCATCCGGCGGTTGGCGGTCGCCGAGCGGAACCGCGCCGCGGCCTCCTCGACATCGTGCGGCGGCTCGATGCCCAGTGAGCGCAGGAAGCGGGCGAGCACGTCGACCGGTGTCAGTGGCCGCAGCCCCGCGGTCGCACCGTGCAGGTTGACGAACAGCTGCCCGTCTGGAAACGCGTCTGCTCTGGACAGGGCCGCGGCCACAACGACGGCGAGCGCCGACTTGCCGACCCCGCCGATCCCGTTGACGGAGGCGATCGCGGTGGTGCCGGTCCGCGCGGTGAGCACGGCGCGGAGCTGCTCGATCTCGCCGGCCCGGCCGACGAACGCGGGCACCTCGGTCGGCAGCTCGGCCGGCTTCGGCACGGCCACCACCGGCTGCGGCAGGTCGAGCGCCGGATCGCCGGCGACGATCGCCGCGCGCAGGTCGCGCAGCGAGCGGGCCGGCACGGCGCCCAGCTCTGTGGCGAGCCGCCGGTGCAGCTCGCGATAGTGGCGCACCGCCTCCGCGGTACGGCCCGCCCGGTGTAGGGCCAGCATCAGCCGGGCGGTCACCTCCTCGCGCAGCGGATGCTCGGCCTGCACGGTCCGCAACAACTCGACGATCTCGCTGTGCCGGCCACGTGCGATCTCGGCGTCGGCCAGCGCCTCGACCATCGCGAGCCGCAGCTCGGCGAGGCGCGCCGCCTCTACCCGCACAGGCTCGAGATGGTCCTGGCCGGCGAAGGCCGGACCCCGCCAGAGGTCGAGGGCCCGCCGCAACACGGCGACGCCGGCGGCGAGGCGGCCGGCGCCCAACTCGGCCCGGCCCTGACCGAGCAGCGCCTCGAACGCCGGGGCGTCGACCTCGGCCGGCGCGACGGACAGCGCGTACCCCTGCTGGTCGTGCTTGATCCGGCCCGGGTCGCCGAGCGCCCGCCGCAGCTCGTGCACCCGCACCTGGAGTGCCTTGGCCGCGGTACGCGGCGGTTGGGCCGGCCAGAGCGCGTCGACCAACTGACCGGCCGGGACGGGCGCGTTGGGCCGGCAGGCGAGCAGGGCGAGCAGGTCACGGTCGCGTGGTGGCAACCGCTGCTCAGCGGCGAGCGTAAGGCTCAGCGGCCCGAGCACCCGCAGCTCGATCGCCGGCCCAGGGACCACGGTGGTCTCCTCGTCGTCAGCCCGATGTCGACTCCACCGTCTGCCCGCGGCCTTGCCACGGATGGCAAGGTCTCAGTGGCCGAGGTCAGCGGCGTAGTAGACGGCTTCGACGAGGTCGGCCGGCGGGTTGAGCACCATCGCGATCGGCACACCGATCCACAGGTCGACGACCTTCCAGGCCACTTCACGAGAGGTGGTGCGGACGATGCGGCGCAGGATGCGCCTGCCGTCGGGCGCCATGGACGGCCGGACGACCACGACCGGCTTGCCGCCCTCGACCCGGTAGACGAACGCGTCTATCCGGCGCTGCTCGTCGCCCAGCTCGCGGCGCAGGTAGTCGAAGAGCTCCTCGGTCGCGGGCACCTCGGCCCAGGCCTGGGCCGGGCCGTCGACGACCCGCGCGAACAGGTCTCTGGCCAGCTCGTCGAGCTCGGTGGCGGGCAGCTCCGCGAGGGCCGGCCCGGAGGACCGCACTCGTTCGGGCTCGGGCACTGCTGGTTGCTCGGGGATCGTTGCCGGCTCGGGGATCGTTGCCGGCTCGGGGGCCGCCGCCGGCGCTGGGACCAGCTCTAGTCGGGGCGCTGGTTCGTCCAGAGCCAGTGGCGGCTCTGCGGCCGCTGGCGGTTGGGCCGGTGGCGGCTCGGGCACGAACTCGGCTTCCGGAAGCGTCAGCTTGAGCCGGCGCGCGATGTCGGCGAGCCCGCTCGGCGGCAGGTCGGTCAGCATCACCCGATGGTGGACCGTCGGCAGCGGGAGATCTTCGCTGGCCGGCCACACACCATCATGGACCGACAGCTCGATCTCGGCGGTCTCGGCGTAGGGCTCCCCGCGCCCCTCCTCCGGCGGATCCGTTACCTCTTGCACGGGTCGCGACCCCCTCACTTAGGCATCGCTGTCCACCGTAGGGCCGACCCCCCGCCACCCACGACGGACGCCGTGTGCGGCGGGGGTCGGGTCACCCGTCCGAACCCTCATCGGCTCAACAGGTCACGCAACGCTTTGACGATCTCGTCGGGCGCCTCCTCCGCCATGAAGTGACCGGCCGAGGTCGTGCGGTGCACCAGGTCCGGCGCCCAGGCACCCCAGATCGCGGCCGCGTCATAGCCGAGCGCCGCACCCCAGTCCTGCTGCACCACCGCGACCGGCATGGCGAGCCGGCGGCCGGCGTCGCGGTCGGCCCGGTCGTGTGCCACGTCGATGCCCGCCGAGGCCCGGTAGTCGGCGACGATCGACGGGACCGCCGCCCGCGAGGCGGCCAGGTAGGTCGCGCGCACGTCGGGCGGGATCGCGGCGGCGTCGCCGGCCCAGCCGTCGAGGAACGAGCCGAAGAACTCGTCGGCGCTTGCCTCGATCATCCGCTCGGGCAGGCCCGGCGGCTGGGCCATCAGGTAGAGGTGGAAGGCGACCGCCGCCTGGGCGCCGTGCAGCACATCCCACATGTCCAGCGTCGGCAGCACGTCGAGGGCGGCCAAGTGGGTGATCGTCTCCGGGTGGTCGAGACCGGCGCGGATGGCCACCAGCGCACCGCGATCATGGCCGGCGAGGGCGAACCGGTCGTGTCCGAGTGCCTTCGCCAGCGCCACGACATCGGCGGCCATGGTCCGCTTCGCGTAGGTGAGCTCGCCGGCCTCCGGCTTGTCGCTGGCGCCGTACCCCCGTAGGTCTGGGCAGATCACGGTGTGGTCGGCGGCCAGGTCGGCGGCGACATGCCGCCACATCAGGTGGGTCTGCGGGAAGCCGTGCAGGAGCACGATCGGGCGGCCGGAACCGCCCACCGCGGCGGTCAGCGCCACTCCGTCGTCGACGGTGACGCGGCGCAGGTCGAATCCGGGAATCGAGGGCATCTGCCAGGGTCCTTTCGTGGTGGGTTCGGGATCCAGCGTGCCGATCGCGGATGAGCAACCGATGAGCGCGATACGTTGGCCTCCGGTTTGCGGGAGAGGCGGGTCGGTGCCGGTCGGGTTCGGTGTGCTCGGTCCGGTGGTCGCCTGGGACGCCGCCGGTGCGCCGATCGACCTGCGGGGCCCGAAGCACCGGGCGGTGCTGGCCCGGCTGATCGTCGCCCGCGGCCGGCTGGTCCCGGTCGACGTGCTCGTCGACGACCTGTGGCGCGACGACCCACCGGCCGGCGCGGTGAGCGCGGTCCGCACGTTCGTGGCCGCGCTGCGGCGCGCGCTGGAGCCGTCGAGGGCACCCCGGGCCCGGCCGTCGCTGCTCGTCACCGAGGGCCCCGGTTACGCGCTGAAGGCCGAGCCATCCGCTGTTGACGCGTGGCGGTTCGCCGACGTGGTCGCCGACGCGTCAGCCCCACCGCCGAGGGTTGTGCTCGACCGGCTCGACGAGGCGCTGACCTGGTGGCGCGGGCCGGCGTACGCCGGATTCGAAGATCAGATTTGGACCGTGGCCGATCGGTCCCGGCTCGAAGAACTGCGGCTCAACGCGGTCGAACTGCGGGCCGAGGCGATGCTGGCGCTCGGCCGGGCCGCCGAGGCCGTGCCCGACCTGGACGCGCACGTGGCCGCGCACCCGTGGCGGGAGGGTGCCTGGCGGCTGCTGGCCTCGGCGCTCAACCAGACCGGCCGGCAGGGCGACGCGCTCGCGGTGCTGCGCCGGGCCCGCGACCTGCTCCGCGAGCAACTCGGCATCGATCCCGGTCCGGAACTGCGCCGACTGGAGACCGACATCCTCCGGCAGACCCGCCCGTCGTCCGCCGACCAGATCTGGGCGGACGCGGCGGCCGCCTACGACCGCACGGTGTCCGGCGCATCGGTCCGCCTCGAGTCGACGGTCGACCTGCTGAGCGGCCTGGCGGTGGTCGGCGGCTTGGAGGCGGCGCGCGGCCAGCGGCTGGCGGCCATCGAGGCGGCCGAGCGACTGGGCGACCCGGAACTGACGGCGCGGGTGATCGGGCGCTACGACGTACCCGCTATCTGGACGCGTTCCGACGACCCGGCCCAAGCGGCCGACGTGGTGGCCGCGGCGACGCGGACGCTGGCCGCTCTTCCGGCGGACGCCCCGGACGCGGTCCGGGCCCGCCTGCTGGCGACGATCGCGGTGGAGTCGCGCGGCACCGACGCCTCGGCGGCCGCCCTGGCGGCAGAACAGGTCGCCCGCCGGCTCGGCGACCCACCCCTGTTGGCCTTCGCGTTAAACGGCGTCTACATGCAGACGTTCCAGCGCGCCGGCCTGGCACCGGAGCGCGACCGGATCGGGGCGGAACTGATCACCCTCTCGGCCGAACACGGGCTGGCCTCGTTCGAGATCCTCGGCCACCTGGTGCGCCTACAGGCCCGGTCGGCGCTGGCCGACTTCGCGGGGGCCGACACGCACGCGGCCGCCGCGGACCGGCTGGCGGCACGCCACGGCCGGCCGCTCGTCTCCGCGTTCACGGCCTGGTACCGCGCGCTGAGGTTGGCCGCGAGCGGTGCGTCGATCTCCGCCGCCGAGGCCGCCTACCGGGCCGCCTCCTCCGAACTGACCGGTGCCGGCATGCCAGGTGTCGAGCGCGGCCTGCTGCCGCTGGCTGTGCTGTGCCTGCGGGTCTGGCACGACGAGCCGGCCGACTTCGACGACTCGACCGACTGGGGGCCTTACGCACCCTGGGCCCGGCCTCTCGTGCTGCTGGCGCGCGACCGCCGGGCGGAGGCCGCGACCGCGCTGCGGCAGGCTCCGGACCCGCCGGCCGACCTGCTGTTGGAGGCGCTCTGGTGCCTCATCGGCCGGGCGGCCGTCCACGTCGGCGACCACGACCGCGCCGGCCGTGCACGAGCCGCTCTGACGCCGGCGGCAGACGAACTGGCCGGCGCCGGCAGCGGCATGCTCACCGCCGGCCCGATCGCCGACCACCTCGAACAGCTCACCGTCAGTGGCGATTGAGCGACCCGTTTCGCGGATCCCTCGCTACGCGGAGTGTCCGATAGCCTGCCGTGCGTGGGTGGGCATGTGTTCATCTCTTACAGCCGGAGCGACAAGGCCTATGTGGAGCGGCTCGCGACGCATCTGGCCGACGCGGGTGTCCCGGTGTGGTTCGACCACGCGATGGTGCCGGGTGACCAGTGGGAGGAGGTGATCATCGAAAAGATCAACACCTGCGCGGCAGTTCTCATCGTGATGACGCCGGAATCGAAAGCCTCGAAGTGGGTGAAGCGCGAGATCAGCCACGCGGAGGGGCAGGACAAGCGGCTCATCCCCCTATTACTGGCCGGCAAGGTGTTCTTTCGCCTGTCCGACTACCATTACGCCGACGTCAGAGACGGCCGTCTTCCCAACGAGCGACTGATTGACGAGTTGCTTGCTCTCGCTGGCTCCACCGCTGCCGGTCCTGCCGAAGCACCCCCAAGTCAGTCCCCGGCAAACATCGCAGCTGCCACGATCGGCTGGAGCACCGTCCAGATCGGATTCGCCGGCCGGGGCATCCGCCAGCAGGTGCCGCCGTTGTCCGAGGCGCACCAGCTCATATTCGATCCCGCGATTCTGGACGGCTTGTTCCCGCAGGCGACCTCGGCCAGCTACCCTCCCGCGCTGGCTGAAGACGTGCTGCTGGTGGCCGGAGGCGACCGACGCTTATATGGCGTCGACGGGCACACTGGGGCTGTTCGGTGGTCCGTTGCCGGACGCGACGGCATTCTCAGCACACCGCTGGCCGTGCAGGGTCGGCGAGTGCTGGTCTACGACTCAACCACCCACCTGCACTGCATCGACACGAACTCCGGCGAACTGTTGTGGTCCCGGCTCCTCACCTACCCTGCGAGCCAGATCCGTCTGCACACCACGCCGTCGACCGTATACGTAGCGGTTGGAAACCAGCCAACGCCCACTCAGCAGCCCGCAGTGAGCAGCAACCCCACGGTGGCGACGGTCCAGACTGGCGTAGCGATCATCGGCGCATTCCGCGGCCGTCCCGAGGGCCGCATCATCGCTTTCGACCTCGCCATCGGTGTCGAGCGCTGGCAGGGATCGACCAACCTCGGGCAACCGCTGTTCGCGCTCGACGACCACGTCGTCGTCTGCCGGGGTCGCCGGGTGGTCAGCCTCTCCGCCGAGGCTGGGAAGGTCCGCTGGGAATGTGCGGTCGACCAGGAACCGACCGCGCTCTTCGCCGACGTCGACAACGTCATCTGCGGCACCGTGTCGGGTCGGGTGGCTAACATCGATCCGGCTTCGGGCACCCGGCGGTGGCAGGTCATTCCCAGGCCCCGCCCTTCGGTCCGCTTCCTGCCTGGTGATCCGATCACCTGGCGCCTTGGCGTCGCCGACGGAGTTGTCATCGCCGCACGGCCCGAGGGCAAGCGCGTCTACGGGCTCGACGCCACCACCGGAGAGAGCGGATGGCACGTGCACGTCTCGGGCTGGGGCGGGCAGCTTTCGGCGGTCGCGGTCGCCGACGGTGTCGCCTATGTCGGTTCGCGCGACATGCACGCGATCGAAGTCGCTACCGGCCGCGTCAGATGGGTCTACCGACCAGACGGGCGTGCCAGCGCGGCCGCGGTGGACGGCTCCAACGTCTACTTCGGAACGGACAGGTCCATCTACGCGGTGGCCGCGTCGACCGGCGAGCCGCACTGGCGCCATCCCGTGGGCAGGTGGCTGGGCACGGCACCGACTGTCGCCAACGGGCACGTCTACGTCATCGACGGTGATGCGACGGTGACCGCGCTCATGGCCTGATACCCGAAACGACCCCCCAGAAGAGGGCCGTTTCGGTCTCAACCTCACGGAGCGGCCAGGGCCTCCGTCGGAGACAGTCGGGCCGCGCGGATGGCCGGGTAGAGGCCCGCGATGCCGCCGATCACGATCGTTGCCGCCAGGCCGCCGGCCGTGGCCCAGCCGGGCACCGTGGTCGGCCAGTGCTGGTAGTAGGCGTACCCCGTGGTCACGACGATTCCTAACAGGACACCGCCGATGCCACCCAGGGCCGACAGCAGCAGTGACTCGGCCAGGAACTGGGTGCGGATCTGGCCGCGGGTGGCGCCGAGCGAGCGGCGCAGGCCGATCTCGCCGCGGCGTTCGAGCACCGAGATCACCATCGTGTTGGCCACGCCCACGCCGCCGACCAGCAGCGCCACCGCGCCCAGGCCGAGGAGCAGGCCGGTGAACGCGGCGCCGGCCGCTCGTTGGGCGGTGAGCGCGTCGGAGGGGCGGGAAACGTCGACCTCGTTCGGCGCCTGTGGGTTGGCGGTCGGGCCGAGCACCGCGCGGACCGCTTCGACCTGGCTCTCGTCGGAGCGGGTGTAGACGGTGGTCGGGTGGCCGTCGAAGCCGAACAGGTCGGTCGCCACCGGCCAGCCCATGATGGCGGCGTCGTCCAACTCCTCGGCGAGCGCGACCGGTGCCAGGATGCCGACCACGACGAAGCGTTCGCCCCCGACCAGGATCTCGACCTCGGGGCCGGCGCGGGTGATGCCCAGCCGGCGGGCCGCGGCGTCGCCGAGCACGACCGCCGGATACCGGGCCGTCGCCTCGTTCAGCCACACTCCACTTCGGAACGTCGCGGACACCGTCTCCGGCAGGTCGAGCCGGGCGGCGAACGCGGACAGACCGTTGGTCTGTGCCGGCGGGATGCGGTCGGAGCGGTAGACGCTGGCGCCGCCGACGCTGCCGATCGCCGAGGTCGAGCGCACCGGGCCGATCCGTTCGATCATCGACTCGGCCGCCAGCGGCAGGCTGGCGTCCTCGCCGAAGATCGACTGCCCCGGCGTGACGGTCAGCAGGTTGGTGCCGAGGGCCGACAGCTGCCGGTCGAGATCGGCGCGCGACGACGCGGAGATGCCGACGACCGCGATCATGGCCGCGATGCCGATCGCGATGCCCAACGCCGAGAGCAGAGCCCGGGTCGGCCGGGTACGCAGACCCACCGCACCCACCCGCACGATGTCCCTCGGACGCAGCCGGGCCGGCGACAGGAGCGAGCTCATGCCGCCACCACCTCGCCGTCGCGCATCCGCACCTGGCGGGGCAGGCCGCCGGCGATCTCCCGGTCGTGGGTGATCACGACGACCGTGGTGCCGGACGCGTGGAGGTCGCGCAGTAGGGCCAGCACGCCCGCGCCGGAGGCGGAGTCGAGGTTGCCGGTCGGCTCGTCGGCGAGCAGCACCGGCGGTTCACCCACGACGGCCCGGGCGATCGCCACCCGCTGCCGCTCGCCGCCGGAAAGCTCGTGTGGCTCGTGGTCGAGCCGGTGCTCCAGGCCGACCCGCTCCAGGGCCTCGGCCGCGCGGCGCCGGCGGTCGGCGAGACCGACACCGGCGTACAACAGGCCGTCGGCGACGTTGTCCAGCGCGCTGACCCCGGGCGCCAGGTGGAACTGCTGGAAGACGAACCCGATGCGGCGGGCCCGCAGCGCGGAGAGTTGCCGGTCGGAGAGGCGAGACACGTCGTGCCCGTCGATCGTGACCTGCCCGGCGCTGGGCACGTCGAGCGTGCCGA
Organism: Asanoa ferruginea; assembly: GCF_003387075.1. NCBI lineage: Bacteria > Bacillati > Actinomycetota > Actinomycetes > Micromonosporales > Micromonosporaceae > Asanoa > Asanoa ferruginea. The sequence continues at coordinate 3,287,338 of NZ_QUMQ01000001.1, read as the reverse complement.
TCAGGTGCAGCATCGTCGACTTGCCCGAGCCCGACGGCCCGACGATCGCGATCAGCTCGCGCTCGCCGATGTCGAGGCTCACTCCGCGCAGCGCGGCCACCCCGCCCGGATAGACCTTCGAGACGTTGGCCAGCTCGATCATTTCGGCATCCCCACCGTCACGCCCTCGGTGACGCCGTCGCCGGCGACCTCTACCCGGCCGTTGGCGAACAGCCCGGTCTCGACCCGGGTGTAGCGGGTCGCACTCCCCTCGACGAGTTCGACGCCGTATCCGCCCTCGGCCAGCGCGACCAGCGCCGCCACCGGCACGGTGAGCACGTCGGCGTGCTGCGCGGCGGTGAACGTCACCTCGACCGCGGCGACGTCGAGCCCGGCGCCGGCCTTGGCGTCGGCCAGCGAGACCTGCGCCTCGATCTTCGTCTCCGGTGCGCCGTTGGGGTCGTCGCTGGCCTCGATGACCGTGTAGACCCGCTGCACCGTGCCGTCGACCCGCTTGCCGTCGGGCAGCTCGACCGACACCTTGGTGCCCTTCTTCGCCAGCCGCTGCTCGCCGATGTCGAGCTGCACGGTGATCACCCGGCTGGTGCCGGTGTAGGCGAGCACCTCCTGGCCCGGGCCGACCCCGCCACCCAGCGTCGCCGTGACGCTGTCGATCCGGATCGGGCCCGGCGCGAAGAGCACCCGGCCCAGCTCCACCCGCCCGGTCTCGGTGACACCGAGGTCGTCCTGCCAGTCGCGGACGGCGTCGGCCGTGGCCGAGGTGAACTCGTCGTCGACGGTGAAGCCGGTGTGGCCCAGCGCGCGCAGGTTGGTCTCGAGCTGCTTGACGTCGGCGCCCTCGTCGCCCGGGCCGAGCGCCCGATAGGCTGGCAGCTTGCCATACATCAGCACGACCGGCTGATTGTCCACTTTGTAGACTGCGTGGCCGCGCTGGAACACCGATCCGGCGTACGGCAGGGTGGTGACCGTGCCGCCCGACCGCGCGGCGAGCTTCGTGGTGTCGCCGTAGCCCAACGTTCCGTCGACGCTCTCGGTGTCGTCGAGGGTCTGCCGGGTCACCGTCGTCGTCGCGGGCGGCAGTTCGGCGGCGGTCGCGCCGTCGCCGTCGGAGCCGAACCCGAAGCCGATGGTGGCCGCCGCGGCGGCGCCGACCGCCAGCACGGTGACCGCACCACCGGCCAGTTTCGCACCTCGTCGCGCTGTCACTTGGAGTCCGGCCTTTCCATCAGCGCGTCGCATTTCTTCTGCGCCGCCGCGAAGTCGGGATCGTTGGCGATGGCCTCGTTGATCCGGATGCCGCCCTTGTCCGGATCCGGGTCCGGGAAGGCCTCGACGCCGTTGTCCCGCATGCACTTCGCGTGGGCGAGCATGCTTTCCAGCGCCTTCGGATCCGGCTTGCCACCCGGCCCGCCGGACGGGGCGTATTGCTTGCACTTCTCCTGCGCCGCCTCGACGTTGTCACCCCGGCGGGCGTTGATCCGCTGGCTGATCCGGCCACCGTCGATCTCCGGATCGGGCATGTCGATCCCCTGCTCCCGCATGCACTGCGCGAACTTCAGCGCCCGCTCCCCCTCGTCCGCGGGGGCCGCCGCGCCGCTGCTCGCCGACGCGGTGGGCGTCCCGCCGAGCGAGGCGACCCCGTTGCCGTCGCCGCCATCGTCACCGCCGCAGCCGGACAGGGCCAGGAGCAAGGCGATCGGGATCACGGCGTACGCCAGGCGTTGCCTTCGTTTCATGACTTCTCCCGCTTGCGGGCTGGTCGCGCGGATGCGACCGGCTGTGGCGGCAGAGTCAACGCCGCGGCCTGTTTCGCCCGCGCTTCCGGATTCGCTAACAGCGAAGAAACAGGTTGACCGGCCACCATGTGTCGATGCGGATCCTCGTGGTCGAAGACGAACGGCTGCTCGCCGAGGCGATCGCCGAGTGGCTGCGCGACGAGGCGCATGCCGTCGACATCGCCCTCGACGGCGACGCGGCGCTGGAACGGCTCGCGGTCAACGACTACGACGTCGTGGTGCTCGACCGCGACCTGCCGAAGGTGCACGGCGACGACGTGTGCCGGGCCATGGTCGGCTCCGACACGACCGCCCGGATCCTGATGCTGACCGCGTCGGCCGAGATCGGCGACCGCGTCGCCGGCCTGTCCCTGGGCGCCGACGACTACCTGCCCAAGCCGTTCGCCTTCGTCGAACTCGCGGCCCGCGTGCAGGCCCTCGGCCGGCGTGCCCGCCCGGCGACCCCGCCGGTGCTGCGCCGGGCCGGCATCCTGCTCGATGCCGCCCGCCGGCAGGTGTTCCGTGACGACCGTTACGTACCCCTGTCCAAAAAGGAATTCGGTGTGTTGACCGAGTTGCTGCGGGCCGACGGTGCCGTGGTCAGCGCCGAGCAGTTGCTGGAGAAGGTCTGGGACGAGAACGCCGACCCGTTCACGTCGGCGGTGCGGCTCACGGTGCTCAAGCTGCGCCGCAAGCTCGGCGACCCGCCGATCATCGAGACGCTCGCCGGAGAGGGGTACCGCATCTCATGAAGCGCTTCCGGCCGACCCTGCGGGCCAGGCTGACCCTGGTCTACGGCGGCCTGTTCCTGCTCGGCGGCCTGGTCGTGCTCGGCGTGACCCACCTGCTGGTCGAGCAGCAGGTGTCCACCCGCAGCGGGGTGATGGTCAGCCAGCGGATCGGCTCCCCGCCCGGCACCGACGCGGTGTTCTTCCAGACCAGCGACGGCGACCCGATTCCCGCCGCCGACATGCCGCAGTTCATGGCGCAGCAGCAGGCGAAGGTCCGCAGCGACGCACTGACGTCGCAGCTCACCCAGGGCGGCATCGCGCTGGGTGTGGTCGGCAGCGCGGCGATCGCCCTGGGCTGGCTGATCGCCGGCCGGGTCCTGGCGCCACTGCACCGGGTCACCGACACCGCCCGTCGCATCGCCAGCGCCCGCGGCGCCGACCTGAGCCTGCACGAGCGGATCGCCCTGCGCGGCGGTGATCACGACGTCAAAGAACTCGCCGACACCTTCGACACGATGGTCGAGCGCCTGGACCGGTCGTTCGAGAGCCAACGCCGGTTCGTGGCCAACGCGTCGCACGAGCTGCGTACCCCGCTGACCCTCAACCGCGCACTGGTCGAGGTGGCGATGAACCGCCGCACGGCGTCACCCGACGTGATGCAGTTGGGCGAGACCCTGCTGGAGATCAACCACCGGCAGGAGCGCCTGATCAACGGGCTGTTGCTGCTGGCCCGCTCGGAAAGCGAGATCGGCGACCGGCACGAGATCGACCTGGCCGACATCGTCACCCACGTGGTGGCCCAGGCGGCGTCGGAGGCGCAGGCGGCAGCAGTGACCCTGAGCGCGGCGGCCGGCCCGGCCCTGACCACCGGCGACCCGGTGCTGCTCGAACGATTGGCGCAGAACCTGGTCGAGAACGCGCTGCGGCACAACGTGCGCGGTGGTTACGCCCGGGTCACGAGCCGACACCTGCCCGAGGGCGGCGTCTCGCTTGAGGTGGCGAACACCGGTGCGGTCATTCCGGCGTACGACATCCCGGGGCTCTTCGAACCTTTCCGCCGCTTGGACGACGACCGCTTGGTCACCGCGAAGGGCGCGGGCCTCGGCCTGTCGATCGTGCGCTCGGTGGCCCGCGCCCACGGCGGCGAGGCGGTGGCCCGACCCAACCCCGGCGGCGGCCTGATCGTGACGGTGACCCTGCCATCGGCCGGCTAGCCTGCCGCGACCAGGCCGCCGTCGATGATCAGATCCTGGCCGTTGACGTAGGCCGCCTCGTCCGACGCCAGAAACACCACCGTTCCGGCGACATCTTCGGCGGTTCCGAACCGGCCCGCGACCACCTGGGCGAGCACACCCGCGTGCTGGTCGACGGGGATCTCCGCGTCGAACATCGGGGTCGCGATGTAGCCGGGGCTCACCGAATTGACCCGGATCCCCCACGGGCCCCACTCCGCCGCGAGCGTGTGGGCCAGGTTGTGCGCCGCGGCCTTCGTCGCCGAATACACGGCGGCACCGGCCAGTCCACGGTGGAGGGCCCACGACGCGTTGATCACGACCGCTGCCGCCGGCGCGACCCGCAGCAGCGGCAGCGCCTTCTGGATCGTGAAGAACACGCCCTTGAGGTTGATGTTCACCGTGCGGTCGAAGTCGGCCTCGGACACTTCGGCGGTCGGGACGAAAGAGGCGGTGCCCGCGTTGGCGAAGAGCGCGTCCAGGCGGCCGTGGCGCTCGCGGACCGCGTCCATCAGCGCGTCGAGCTCGGCGAGGTCGGCCACGTCGCCGCGGACGGCGAGGACCCGGTTGCCGCCGTCCAGCGTCTCGACCGCGGCGTCGAGGCGGGCCTTGTCGCGTCCGGTGACGACCACCTCCGCGCCCTCGGCGAGGAAACGCGCCGCGGTGGCGAGCCCTATGCCGCTGGTACCTCCGGTGATCAGCGCGACCCGGCCGGCGAATCGGGAGAAGTTCTGCATGGCTCTCAGAGTCGGGTCGCGCGGGCGACGCGACCAGTGCGCACCGATCCTGGGCGTGGCACCACCAGGCTCAGCGGGTGTGCAGCCGCTCCGCCGTTCCCGTGCCCGGCCGCGGGTTGGACAGCTCGAGAATCCAGGCCGGATGGTCGACGACGGCCAGGCTCGTCGTGTCGAAGAACAGCTCGCCGGCCTCGGGATGCCGCACCGCCTTGACCATCTGGCCCGGCACCTGCACGTCGTGCCGGGCCCACAGCTCCGCGAACTCGGGGCTCACGGCGTTGAGCTCGTCGACGACCCGGCGGTATTCCGGATCGTCCGGCGCGTGCGCCACGTCGGCCCGGAACGCGGCCACGACCGCCGGCGCCACTGCCGCCCAGTGCAGGTGGGCGTCGCGGTGGCGGGCGCTGGTGAAGAACGTCACCAGGCAGTTGTGGTCCTCCGGCCCGTACCCGTAGATCGCCGCTGCCGCGTCGTTGACGGCGAGCAGGTTCCAGTGCCGGTCGCGAAGCACCGCCGGTCGTGGCGACCACCCGTCGAGCAGTTGCCGCAGCTCGGGCGTGACCGCCGCGCCACGGTCGGCGCGCAGGTCGGCGCACGGCGGCCGCAGGCCGGCCAGCGCGTAGAGGTGGGCCCGCTCGGCCGTGCTGAGCCGCAGCGCTTTGCCGACGGCGTCGACCACCTCGGCGGAGACGTTGATGTCGCGACCCTGCTCGAGCCACGTGTACCAGGACACCCCGACCGCTGCCAGCACCGCGACCTCTTCCCGCCGCAGGCCAGGGGTGCGGCGCCGGCCCGCGGTCACGAGCCCGACGTCGGCGGGTGCGAGCCGCGCCCGCCGGATGCGCAGGAAGTCGCTGAGCTGTGCGCGGCGGTGCCGGGCCGCCGCGGACGTTTCGCTTGTCACGATCAACCGTAGCTGGTCACTGTGCAAGAACGGCCCCTCAGAGGATCTCTGAGGGGCCGTTCCTACTCGTAGCGGGGACAGGATTTGAACCTGCGACCTCTGGGTTATGAGCCCAGCGAGCTACCGAGCTGCTCCACCCCGCGTCGGCTTCTAAACACTAGCGCACCGTGTGGCTGGGTGCCAAAACGGGGACCCGCGTGGCGCGGGCCCCCGTGTTGACCTGCTGCTCAGCCCGGTTGTGGCGTCGCCGTGGGTGATGGCGCCGTGGGCGTCGGGGTGGCTGACGGTGTCGTGGCCACCGGGCGGTTGTTTGCCGCCCGCTGGGCCGCCAGGAACGCCTCGTTGGCCGCGTCGAGGTCGGTCAGGGCCTTGCCCCAGCGGGTGAAGTCACCCGACTCCTGGGCGGCCTTGACCTCGTCGATCGCGTCAGCGACGCGTTGGGCCGCCGCCGACAGCTCCGGTGACACCGTCGCCGGTGGTGGGGCGCCGGTCGCGGGCGGTGGGTTGGGCTGTTGCGGTGACTGTGGTGGCTGGCCGGTCAGGGCTCTTTGCGCGTCACCCTTGGCCACCAGATCCTTGATGCCCTGCTGGAGGCTGGTCGCCAGCACCGCGTTGGAGCCGTCGCCGTAGGAGAGCAACACGCGTTGCAACAAGGGGTAGGCGTTCTGGTCGTTGCTCTTCACGTAGACCGGCTCGACGTAGAGCATGCCGCTGTCGAACGGCAACGACAGCAGGTTTCCGTATTGGACCGTGGCCTTGCCGTCGGCCGCCAGCACGGATAGCTGCCCGCGGACGTCGGTGGCGTTCGTCATCTGTTGATGGACCTGGACCGGGCCGGAGACGACGGACTGGTCCGGTAGCTCCAGGGCCTCGAGCCTGGGCTTTCCGTCGACATAGGACCCGGAGATGATCGCGGCCAGGTTCTGCCGGCCGCGCGGGGTGACCGCCGACGTGAGCTGGAACCGGGGCGCGTCCTGGCCCGGGAGCTGGGTCATCAGGTAGTAGGGCGGCTGCTTCTGCCCACGGTCCGGTGCGTCCGGCGCGTTGGGCACCTCCCAGTAGTCCTGACCCGAGAAGAACTCGTTGGGCTCGGTCACGTGGTAGCGGGCCATCAGGTCGCGCTGCACCTTGAACAGGTCGGCCGGGTAGCGCAGGTGGTCGCTGAGCTCCTGCGGGATCTCGGCCTTGGGGATGATCAGGTTGCCGCCGAACGCCTTGTTCCACGCCTTGAGGACGGGGTCCTGGTCGTCGAACTCGTAGAGCTTGACCGTGCCGTCATAGGCGTCGACGGTCGCCTTCACCGAGTTGCGGATGTAGTTGATCTCTTCTCTGGCCTGCGCCACCGTGCCCGTGCCGGTCAGCTCGTCGGTCGTCGCCGACTGGAGGTTGATCCGCTCGGAGTTGGGGTAGGTCGCCGCGGTCGTGTAGCCGTCGACGATCCAGACCACCCGGCCGCCGACCACGGCCGGGTAGGGGTCGCCGTCGAGCTTGAGGAACGGCGCCACCTTGGCGACCCGGTCACGCGGGTTGCGCACGTAGAGCAGCTTCGAGTTGTCGTTGACCGCCTCGGAGAGCAGGAAGTTGGTCTCCTGCATCTTCACCGCGTAGAGCAGCCGCCGGGGGAAGGACCCGATCGAAACACCACCGGTGCCGTCGTACGTGTAGTACTGCTCGGCGTTGCCGGTCGGGCGGTCGAACTCGGCGTTGCTGCCCGCGCCCCGGGAGCCGACGACGGCGTAGTCGCCGTCGCGCATCTGCTCGCCGTAGTAGATGCGTGGCTGGCTGGTCTTGATCTCCTCGGTCGGCGACTGGCAACCGTCGCTGCCCTCGTCGCCGAGGAAGCCGGAGACGAAGTAGGGCTGCTCGTTGCAGACCCGGTTGGCGGGCGCGGCGACCACGCCGTATCCATGTGTGTAAATGGTGTGTCGGTTGAGCCAGTTGCTCTGCTGCGCGGTCAGGTTGGCGTAGTTGATCTCGCGGACGCCGACCACGTAGTCCTGTGTGTTGTTGTCGATCTTGTAGCGGTCGATGTCGAGCTTGTCGCCGAAGTTGTAGAAGCCGCGGGCCTGCTGGAGCTGGGTGTAGGTCTCGGACAGCAGTTGCGGGTCGAGCAGCCGGATGTTGGGCACGATCGAGGTGTCGGTGGCCAGGCTCGCGGGCGGTGGCTGACTGCTGCCCGCGTAGGGCTCTATGTCGACCTTGTCGATCCCGTACGCCGCGGTGGTCGCCTCGATGCTGTTCTTGATGAACGGCCGCTCCTTGTCGAGCGTGCTCGGGTTGACCTGGAAGCTCTGCACGGCCGACGGGTAGATGCCGCCGATCGCGACCGCGGAGATGAGCAGCAGGGCCAGCGAGACGCCCGGCCAGACCAGGTTCCGGATGAACGCGTTGGAGAACAGGATGATCGCGATCGCGACGACGATCGAGATGTAGCCCAGGATCTCCTTGGCCGGCAGCAACGCGTTGACGTCGGTGTAGCCGGCGCCGTAGACCTTCGCGCCCTCGTTGTAGGACAGCAGCAGCGCCCGCTTGTCGAGCACGTAGGCGAGCGCCTTGAAGAGCACGAAGACGGCGACCAGCGTGGTCAGGTGGGCGCGGGCCGCGTTGGTGATGCGGTCGCCGCCGCCCTGGAGGCGCACGCCGCCGAAGACGTAGTGCACCGCGAGCGAGCCGAGCACCGCGAGCACGACGGCGGTGAAACCAACACCGAGCAGATAACGGAAGAAGGGGTACTGGAAGACGTAGAACCCGATGTCGATGTTGAAGATCGGGTCCTTGACGTTGAACGGCTGGGCGTTGCGGAAAAGCATCCAGGTGTCCCAGCGGCCCTGCGCGGATAGCCCGGCGAAGAGACCGACGACGACCGACACGATGGCGAACCAGGTGCCGATCCGCGGGGTCAGCGCCACCCGGTAGCGGTCGAGGGTCTGCTGCTCCGAGGAGTGCGGGCGCAGCAGCGGCCGGAGCCGGTAGGCGAGGTAGAGGTTGCCACCGATCACGATCGCCATGGCCGCGCCGACCACGAGGAACAACAGCAGGCGTGTGGTCAGGACGGTGGTGAAGACCTTCGTGTAGTGCAGCTCGTCGAACCACAGCCAGTCGGTCCACGCGTTGACACCCCACCCCAGCAAGGTGAACAACACGAAGACGCCGACCAGCACGCCGACCGTCACGCGGCCACGGCGGCTCATTCTCGGCAGGGGACTGCTACGCATGACCACGGTTGGCTCCGCAACGCTTGGTGGACCAGCTCAGGGGGCGACGTTCAGACTACGGTGCATCAGCATTTGGGCGGCTGGCCGCCGGTCTTCAGGGTGTTGAGGGCGGCCAGCGCGTCGTCGACGGTGGCCACCTTGTAGAGCGGCAGGCCGTCGACCGCGTTGTCACTGGCTTCCTTGCAGTTGTCGGCGGGCACCAGGAACGCCACCGCGCCGGCGTCTTTGGCGCCGACCAGCTTCTGCGGGATGCCGCCGATCGGGCCGACGTTGCCCTGGTCGTCGATCGTGCCGGTGCCCGCGATGATCTTGCCGCCGGTGAGGTCGTCGGCGCCGAGCTTGTCGATGATGCCGAGGGTGAACATCAGGCCGGCGCTCGGACCGCCGATGTCTTCGAGGTCGAACTTGAGGTCGAACGGGTGCGGCTGCTTCTGCGCGATCTCGACGCCGATCCGGGCCTGACCGTCGACCGCCTTGGTGGTGAGCGTGGCCTCCGCCGGCTGCCCGTTGCGGGTGTAGCCGATGGTGAAGGTGCTGCCGGCCGGCTTGGCCTTGATCGCGTCGGTGAGCTCCGGCGCCGCCGTGATCGCCTTGCCGTCGACCTTGGTGATCACGTCACCGGCCTTGAGCACCGACTCGGCGGCACCGCCCGCGGTCACCGAGCTGACCGTGACCTGGATCGGGTAGCCGAGCTTGGTCAGCGCCACCGTCTCCGCGCTGGTCTGCGACGCCTGGAAGTCTTCGGCGTTCTGCTGCTCGACCTGCTTCTCGGTCTGGTCCGGCGGGTAGATCAACTCTTTCGGGACGACCGCTTCCTTGTCGGAGAACCAGCCGGCGATCGCGGGCAGCAGTTTGGTCTCCGACGCCACCGACACCGTGGTCAGCCGAAGCTGCCCCGCAGAGGAGTAACTCTGCGTGCCGGTGATCTGGATGACCTCTTTGTCGGCCTCTTTGCCAAGGGTGTTGACGGTGGGGCCGGGGCTGAGCACGACGTACGGAACCGGGGCGGAAAGCACCCCGAAGCTCAGCAGCACCGTGATCACGGCACCGAGCAGAACCGTCACGCCACGACTTTTCATGGCGGGAAGCGTACCGACCGTCCCTGAATGGTGTTCCCCCAGTTCTCCCTGGGCTTAAGGCTGCGGTACGGTCGCCCGCGCTCGACGCGCGTACCGTTGAGGTGTGCCTGATATTCCGTTTGGCTTCGCGCTCCCAGGCGGCCAGCCGCCGGACCCCAATGATCCGCAGCAGATGCAGCAGTTCATGGCGCAACTGCAGCAGCTACTCGCGGCGCCGGGCTCCGGCCCGGTCAACTGGGACCTGGCGCGCCAGGTAGCCGCCGCACAGCTTTCCCAAGCCGGCGACCCCGCGGTCTCGCCGTTCGAGCGAAACGCCGTGGAAGAGGTGCTGCGCCTGGCTGACCTCTGGCTCGAGCAGGCAGTGGCGCTGCCCTCGGGCGTCAAGACCGCCGTCGCCTGGAACCGCAACGAGTGGATCTACCGGACCCTCGACGTCTGGCAGAAGCTCTGCAACCCGGTCGCCGGCCGCATGGTCAACGCCATGGGCGACCTGGTGCCCGAGGAGGCCCGCGCCCAACTCGGGCCGATGCAGTCGATGGTCACCACGCTGGGCGGTGCCCTGTTCGGCGGCCAGCTCGGTCAGGCCCTCGGCTCGCTCGCCGCGGAGGTCCTTTCCGCGGGCGACATCGGCCTCCCGCTCGGGCCGGCCGGCACGGGCGCCCTGATCCCCGCCAACATCCGCGAGTTCGCCTCGGGGCTGGAGCTGCCGGAAGACGAGGTGCGGCTCTACGTCGCGCTTCGCGAGGCCGCGCACCAGCGCCTGTTCGAGCACGTGCCGTGGCTGCGCGGGCACATCATCAACGCGGTCGAGACCTACGCCAACGGCATCACGGTCAACCGTGAGGCGATCGAAGAGGCGATGGGCCGCATCGACCCGACCAACCCCGAGTCGATGCAGGAAATGGCCATGGAGGGCATCTTCACGCCGGAGGACACTCCGGCGCAGAAGGCGTCCCTGGCCCGGCTGGAGACCATGCTCGCGCTGGTCGAGGGCTGGGTCGGCCACGTGGTCGACGTCGCGGTCGGCGACCGGCTGCCCAACGTCGTGCGGCTGGCCGAGGCGTTCCGTCGCCGGCGTGCCGCCGGTGGGCCGGCCGAGCAGACGTTCGCGGCACTGGTGGGGCTCGAGCTGCGGCCGCGCCGGCTGCGTGAGGCTGCCGCGCTGTGGGCGGCGGTCACCGAGCACCGGGGCATCCAGGGGCGTGACGGGCTCTGGGAGCACCCCGACCTGCTGCCCTCGGGCGACGACTTCGCCGACCCGGAGGCGTTCGCGCGCTCGCAGTTCGACAACGGCGGGCTGGGCGACTTCGACGACCTCGGCGACATCGACTTCGGCGACGAGAGCCCGAAGGAAGAGAACCCGTCGAAACCCGACGAAGAAGACTATTAAACGTTTTTACTGTTGTGGGGCGTGCCGCTTGGGCGCGCCCCACAATCGTTTTAGCCCACCGGGGCGAAGCCGGGCAGCCAGGTTTCGATGATGCCGCGGTAGGGGGCCTTCGCTTCCAACTGGCACAGGACGCCGATCGAGCCGAGCGTCACGCGGTGGATCAGCAGGTAGGACGGCGGGAGGTTGAGCTGGCGGCTCAACTGGAACGCCGGTGACTTCGGGCTGGCCAGTCGGGCGGCCTCGGCGCGCAGCCAGGCCCGCGTGAACTGAAACTCCTCCTGCGCGATCGGGTCGAGCATCGGCAGCACGAACTTGAGCACCGACTCGGCGTCGATCTCCTGCTCGAGGCGCAGGAAGCCCTCGTCCCGCAGGCCGTCGACCACGCCCTGGGCGTCACCGTCGAGCGCCAGGCGGCTCAGGCGGCCCACCGGCTCGGGGAGACCTTCCGGGAGGCGGGCAACGGCGCCGAAGTCGACGACGCCCAGGCGGCCGTCGGGCATCATGCGGAAGTTGCCGGGGTGCGGGTCGGCGTGCAGCATCCGGGCCCGTGCGGGCGCCGAGAAGTGCAGGGTCGCCATCCGCGCGCCGGCCAGGTCGCGTTCTTCCTGGGTGCCGGCTGCGATGATCTTCGAGAGGGGCTTGCCCTCGATCCACTCGGTGACCAGGACCCGTGGGGCCTGGGCGACGACCTTGGGGACGAGGATTTCTTCGTCGCCCGCGTAGGCTGCCGCGAAAGCCCGCTGTGCCTTGGCCTCCAGCTCGTAGTCGAGCTCTTCGGAGATCCGCGCTCGCAGCTCGACCAGCAGCGGCTTGATGTCGAGGCCGGGTTGGATCGCCTTGAACATCGAGCCCAGGCGGGAGAGCTGCTTCAGGTCGGAGAGCAGGGCATCGCCGGCGCCGGGGTATTGGATCTTCACCGCGACCGGTCGGCCACCCTTGGCGCGGCCCTTCCAGACCGCCCGGTGGACCTGCCCGATGCTCGCCGCGGCGGCGGGTGTGTCGTCGAACTCGAGGAAGCGACTGCGCCACTCGGGGCCGAGCTGGTCGGCGAGCACGCGGTGCACGCTGGCAGCGGGGAGCGGCGGTGCCGCCTCCTGGAGCTTGGTCAGGGCCTGCCGGTAGGGCGCGGCCATCTCGTCGGGCAGCGCGGCCTCGAAGACGGACAGGGCCTGACCGAACTTCATCGCACCGCCCTTGAGCTGCCCTAACACGCTGAAGACCTGCTCGGCGGTGCGCTGCTGCAACTCGGCGGAGATGGCATCGGACGCCATGCCGGTCATCCGCTTGCCGAACCCCAACATGGCCCGGCCCGCGAAGCCGAGAGGTAGGGAGGCGAGCTTGGCAGTCCGGGTTACAGCCTGGCGCGGGATGTCGCTCACCAGATCATTGTGACCGACAGATTACGGACTCCCAAGATCGTGACGGCTAGAACCGCAGGAACATCGCGGATGCGGCGGCCAGTAGCGCCACCGCAGCTCACCAGGTGAGACCAGTTCCACAGCCGCGCCGGCCGTCCTGGGCCTCCCGCCGTCGAGGTGGGCGAGCACCTCGGCGACCGCGAAAGCGGTGGCCGCCATGATCGTGACCAGGTCGCACGCCTCCGCCGGCGGCGCGGTGGCGAGGCCCGCGGCGATCTCCGGCCAGGCCGGGTCGCGGTCGATCCGGTGCCGGTCGAGACAGGCCAGGCACGGCGAGCCGCCGGCTGCGACGAACGGACCGATCACGGGGGTGCCGTCGCGGATGTCGACCACCAGGACGGCCTGCCCGCGACGGCGCAGCGCGGTGGTGGCGAGGTTGACCGGTTGGTCGGCACCGACCCGAACGATGAGCTGTGGCTTGCCTTTCCCGGCACGAACGCCGGGCGGCGCCGCGGTGACGGCGGTGCCGGAACCGGCTCGTGCCGTCATCGAGGTGGGGCTTCCTGCACGCGACGCCGGCGTCGCCGAGCCTGACCGGGCGGCGCTGGTGCGGGCGCGGCGGAGGGCCGCCGCCACGGCGGCCGAGCGGGGCCGGCCGACGGCGGCGGGGTCGAGGCCGAGGACGGTTTCCTCGGGCCGGACCTCGCCGGGCAGGTCGGCCCGGACGTGCCCGACGCCGGAGCCAGCCAGCGCGACAGCGATGGGCGCCGCCAGCCGGCCGCGACCCACGACGGCGACCCGGGCCTCGGCCCGGCCACGCATGATCTGGTCCGGCGTGCGATTGGCCACACCTGGTAGCCGGCGGCGGGCGCAGCGCAGCGCCAGCGCCGCCGTCTCCGCCCTCAGGTCGGGCGGGCAGGCCAGGGAGTGGGCGGCGACGAGCAGCCCATGCGCGTGCAGGGTGGTCAGCAGGGCGCGGACGTCACCCGATCGGGCACCACGCCGCACGGCCCGGCTCAGCAACTGCTGCTCGGTCAGCGTGCCGTCGAGCAGGTCGACCACCCCGGCCACGCGCTCGTCGGCCAGGTCGACCACCACGGCGTGCCTGGGGTCGACGCCGAACTGGAGCGTGCGCGGCCCCCGGCGGATGCGGGCGAGGCCCGGTAGGAGCGTTGGCCGGAGCAACCCGATCGTCGTCACGACGTAACAGAATGTCACCGTCACCTGCTGCCGACCGACTCGTTGTCCACAGGTGGCGGGTCATGTAGACGGGGTTATCCACAGCTTCTGGGAAGTTATCCACAACCGGGCGGTAACGTGACCGCCCGATCTTCATGACACTGCGTATCCGTTTCGGGACGCGGGAAGGGGCGGCCAGCGTTTCGGCCGCCCCTTCCCGCGAACAAACTTCGTGCAACGCGCGGTCGTCAGACCTTCGCCTTGCCGAGGATCCGGTTGACAGTGGTGCCACACACCGGGCACTTGCCCTTGGCCATGTTCATACCGGTCTTCGACACCTCGACGGTCCCGGTGAAATCGCGCTTTTCCTTGCACTTAACGCAGTACCCGTTGTAGGTCTGGGCCTTGTCGGCCACGATGCCCTCCTAGTCTTGTTCGCCGGTTTCGCCCCGGCGAATGCCCGGGCGCGGCACAAGAGCACCGGCGTCGGGGCTTTCTCCGCGGTCACACGTGTGACCGCCGGTCCGCGGACCCTACCCACTAGCGGGCGGTTCCATGTCAGGAACCCGATCATCACCAGCGACGGGGCCCCGCTGGTAGTGCGATGCGACACCTGACTGCCGACGAGTGTGCATGTCGGACTCGGCCTGATTAGTCAGATTCGCTCAGGACACGCCGACCAAAGCGCTCCTGCGAGCTGGATCACGCCGTTTACCGCCCATCCGGGCGCGGCATCCCTTAACGTTTGGCGTAGGGTCCCTCGGGGCGCAGCGGACCCACGGTTACCGCGGTCGGCGCGAAAATTTTTCCGGACGACCCGCCGTCAACCGGCACTTTCCCGGCGTGACCGTGTGTGTTGGCCCTTGCGGCGGCATGGCACCTACCGGTTAGCGTGCCTTCGTGACTGAAACCCGGGGCTCCGGGGTGCGGTAATGGCCGCCACGCGGAAGCCGGTCGTCGAAGTGCGGCGCTCCCAGCGCCGGCGCCGCACGGTGTCCGCTTACCGCGACGGTGAGCGCGTGGTCGTTCTCATACCCGACCAGTTCTCGCGGGCCGAAGAGACCGAGTGGGTTGACAAGATGCTCGCCCGTCTCGCTGCTCGCGAACACCGCCTCAGTCGCAGCGACGCCGAGCTCCAGGCCAGGTCGCAGCGCCTGATCGCGCAATACCTGGCTGAGTTCGCCCGCACGGCCCAACCGGCCAGCGTCCGGTGGGTCACCAACCAGAACGGCCGCTGGGGCTCCTGCACGCCGGCTGACCGGTCCATTCGCATCTCCCACCGGATCCAGGAGATGCCCGACTGGGTGATCGACTACGTGCTGCTCCACGAACTCGCCCACCTCGTCGTCCCCAGCCACAACGCCCGTTTCTGGGCCCTCGTGGGTCGCTACTCCAAGACCGAACGCGCCCGCGGCTACCTAGAGGGCGTGGCGGCAACCGCCGGCGTAGTCCTTGCCGACTGACCCCGGCCTAACCTGGTCACCGTGACCCGTCGTGTGATCGTCGTCCTGCTCACCCAGGTAACCTGGGCACCCCCCGGCATCGAGATCGACAAGTGGCGCCACGCCCTGGCCGAAGACGTAGTAGACCTCCTGGCGACCTTGAACGAGGTAGACCCGGCAATCGCCGCAACCCAGGAAGACCGCCCGTTGGCCGACGCAGTCGCCTGGCCCTCAATGCAGATCTACGACGCCGCGGACATCCATGCCGCCCTTGACCTGAATGCCCTTGACCGTGGACACATTGGTCCCCTTGAACGCGACGGCAGTGGGCACCAGGAGCAGCTCGGCCTGAGCCTGGGCCTGATATGCCGGCGCGGTCGGAGCCTGGGCGTGCGCGTGGAAGCGGGCAGCTTCCACCGGGCTCAGGGCAGCGCTCAGCGACCACGGTCGGGTCGTGTTGATGCTTGCCACCGGGGCCACCTCCTTCTGCTCTCGTCTCGCGGCCGGAATAAATCTGCCTAACCAGGGTTGAGCAGCCGCTCGTCCCTGATGTGCTCTGAGGCTATGCCTCCCCTTCAGGGGAGGGCAAACGGTTTTACGGGTCATTCGCCGAAGTTTTTTCTGGCTCAAGATCATCAACCGCCGCGCCCGCCACGAGGGCCAGCGCCGCGTCGCCGTAGAGGCCGAGCTTGCGCGGCCCGATCCCAGCGATGGCGATCAGGTCGGCGCGCTGCGCCGGCTTGCGCTCGGCGATCGCCACCAGCGTCGCGTCAGTGAAGACCACGTATGCCGGAACCCGCTGACCTGCGGAAACGCGTGCCCGCCAGGCTTGTAGCCGCCCCAGCAGCTCTTCGTCCAAATCGGACGGACAGGTCGCGCACCGGCCGAGTTTGCGATCGGAGCCGCCCAGTAACGTCGCACCGCAGATCCGGCAGGAGACGATCCGCGGCGGCCGGCTGTCGGGTTTGCGACTGTGTGGCGACAACGCGACGGACCCGCCACCGCCCCCGGACCGGCCGTCGAACTGGGGCAGGAACCGGCACGGCCGCCGCGGCCGCCCACCCGGCGAACGCGAGATCGCGTAGGACAGCCAGAGCCACTCCCGGGCCCGGGTCACCCCGACGTAGAGCAGCCGCCGCTCCTCCTCGACCTGCTCGGGCGTCTTGGCGTAGGTGGTCGGCAGCGTGCCGTCGGAGAGCCCGACCACGAACACCGCGTCCCACTCGAGCCCCTTGGCCGAGTGCAGCGACGCCAGCGTCACGCCCTCGACGGTCGGCGCGTGCTGCGCCGCCGCCCGCCGGTGCAACTCGTCGACGAAGTCGGCCAGCGACGGCGACCGCGACGACACCGCGCCCTCGCCGAGCGGCAGCAGCACGGGCGTCACGGCGAAATCCTCGGCGAGCTGCACCAGCGCAGCCAGCGCTTCCCAACGCTCCCGCGTGGCACCGCCCGGCGGCCGCTGCGACGGTGCCCAGCCGACCGCTTCCAGGGCGTCGACCACGGCCGGCACCAACGGCGACGCCGAGTCGACGCCGCGGGTGGCCGAACGCAGCGCCACGACCGCCTGCCGGATCTCGGGCCGCTCGAAGAACCGCTCGGCGCCCTGGACGACATAGGGCACCTCGGCCTCGGCCAGCGCCTTCTCATAGGTCTCGGACTGCGCATTGGTGCGGAACAGCACCGCGATCTGCCGCGCCGGCGTGCCGGTCGCGATGAGCTGCTGGCAGCGCGCCGCCACGGCGGCGGCCTCGCCCGGCTCGTCCTGGAAGATCCGCAGCTCCGGCTCGGCGCCCGGCGGTCGCTGACCGACCAACTCGAGCCGCAGCCGCGCCTCGGCGCCCCGGGCCTGCCGGATCACCGCGTTGGCCAGCCCGACCACCTGCGGCGTCGACCGGTAGTCGCGCACCAGCCGAACCACGACCGCGGACCGCCGGACCCGCGGGAAGTCGATCAGATAGCTGGAGGTCGCACCGGTGAAGGAGTAGATCGTCTGGGACGCGTCACCGACCACGGTCAGGTCGTCGCGCCCGCCGAGCCAGGCGTCCAGCAACCGCTGCTGAAGCGGGTTGACGTCTTGGTATTCGTCGACCACGAAGTGCCGGTATTGCGCCCGGACCTGCTCGGCAACGTCTGAGTGCTCCTCGATCCCCCACACCGCGGCCCGCAGCAGGTCTTCGAAGTCGATCACCCCGTTGCTGCGCTTGAGCTGCTCGTAGGCGGCGAACACCTCGGCCACCTTGGCCGCCTCGAACGGGGTGTCGCGGGTCGCCTTGGCCGCCGCCACGAGGTATTCGCCCGGCTCCACCAGCGACGACTTGGCCCACTCGATCTCGCCGGCCAGGTCGCGCGCCCCGGTGCGGTCGGTGCGCACACCCACCTTCGCCGCCGCGAGCCCGACCAGGCGCGCCTTGCTGGCGACCAACTCGGGCATCTCCCGCCCGGCCAGCAGCCGCGGCGCGAAGTAGCGCACCTGCCGCATCGCCGCCGCGTGGAACGTGCGCGCCTGCACCCCCGCGACCCCGAGGGCCGCGAGCCGGGCCCGCATCTCGGCCGCCGCCCGCGCCGTGAACGTCACCGCGAGCACGTGTCGCCCGGCGGTCTCACCGCGCAACGCCCGATGCGCGATCCGGTGGGTGATCGCCCTGGTCTTGCCCGTGCCGGCGCCGGCGAGGATGCAGACCGGCCCGGCCGGCGCGGTCACGGCGGTGCGCTGCTCGGGGTCGAGGCCCGCCAGGACCTGTTCCGCCGGAGAGTCAACCGCCACAGTCAGGAATCATGACAGCCCGGTCCGACGTTTAACCGATCGGAGACCCCTACCCCCGGAGGAACCTCGATGTTGACCATGTACTCCACCTCGTGGTGCGGCTACTGCCACCGGCTCAAGTCCCAGCTCGACCGCGAGGGCATCGCCTACGAGGTGGTCGACATCGAGCGTGACCCGGCCGCGGCCGACTTCGTGATGAGCGTCAACGGCGGCAACCAGACCGTCCCCACGCTGCGCTTCGACGACGGCAGCGCGCTCACCAACCCGTCGATCACCCAGGTCAAGAAGCACCTTTCCGCCCTCGAAGCGGCATAACAAGCTGATTTACGCGCGACCGTCGGGCGCGCGACCGTTCGCTCCCGCGCGCAAATGGTCAGGGGCCCACAAACCGGGCCCCTGACCAAGCCGGGTCCGCGGCCCAGGAGGCCTAGATCACAAAGCCAACCAGCTTGTGATCAGGAAGTGGGCGATGGATACCTCCATCGGCAGGCCGACCATGGCCGGCTCGCCGGGCGTACCCACATCGATCCCTTCGCCCGTCAACACCGCCTGGATCTCGCCGCGGGTGAACCACCGGGCCTCGGTGATCTCGACCGCGTCGACCTTCAGCGGCTGGGCCGGGTCGGCCACCGCCGAATAGCCGAGCATCAGCGATCCCGGGAACGGCCACGCCTGGCTGGCGACGTAGTCGATCCGGTCGAGCGCGATGCCGACCTCCTCCAGCACCTCGCGGGTGACCGCGGCCTCCGCCGACTCCCCCGGCTCGACATAGCCGGCCAGGCAGGAGAACCGCCGATGCCCGGGCTGCTTGGGCCAGGTCGCGTTGTTGCCGAGCAGGCACCGGCCCTCGGGGCCGGCGACGCCGTCGGTCACCAGCACGATCATCGCCGGATCGGTCCGCGGCCAGGTCTGGTTGCCGGCCGCGTCGACCCGCGACCAACCTGCCTCGCCGACGGTGGTGAGCTGGCCCGACTGCGGCGAATAGGGGCTGCGGGCGTGCCAGTTGAGCAGCGCCAGCGCCGTGGTGAGCAGGCCGGCGTCGCGGTCGTCGAGTTGGTGCCCGACGTCGCGCAGGTTGGCCGGGCGGGTGCCGGGCACCGGCGGCAGCGGCCCATCCAGAGCGAACACCGCGACCCCGTCGGGCTCGATGCCGAGGAACACGGCCGACGACTGGTCGGCGTCGGAGGTGGCAGACAGCACGAGCTGCAACACCGCACCGACCGCGGCGTCGGCCGCGTCACCGGTGACCAGGTCGCGGAACAGCGCGGTGCCGGCCGACGAGTCGACCCGCAGCAGCCGGGCCGCCGGCCAGGCCGACGCGAGCCAGTCCGGATCCGACCGCCGGTGCCCCGCCCGGTCGAGCGTGGAACGGGCGAGGGGCGGCGCGATCGTCATTCCAGTTCCACCTCACGCAGCGCCGCGACCGGCGCCTCGATCTTTTCGGCATCGCCGAGGATCACGGTCACCGCGCCCGACGGTGCGAGGTATTTCGCCGCCGCGGCGGCCACCTCGTCGCGGGTCACGCTCGCGAGCTGCTCGCTGTAGCTGGACAGGAAGTCCAACCGCAGACCGAACCCGGCGTACGTGCTGGCCAGGCTGGCCAGCCCGGCCTGCGTCGACATGCCGAGCTTGAGCGTGCCCAGCACGTACTGCCGCGCCTGTTCGAGCTCTTCCTCGCCGGGCGGCAGGGTCGCCAGCCGGCCCAGCTCGTAGAGCGTCTCCAGGAGCGCCGGACCGGTCACCTCCGTGGCCACCTCGGCCGAGGCCAGGACGACCGAACCGGCGGCGGAGTGGTCGACCACGGAGTGCGGGCCGTAGGTGTAGCCCTTGTCCTCGCGGATGTTCTCCACCCAGCGCGACGAGAAGTAGCCACCGAAGACCAGGTTGGCGAGCTGAAGCGCCGCGTGGTCGGGGTGGGTCCGGGGCACGCCCGGCAGCGCGATCCGCAGCGACGACTGCACCGAGCCGGGCCGGTCGACCAGCAGCACGGGGCCGGCCTCGGGGCCGGGCGCGGTCGGCAGCGTCACGTCCTTGCCGCCACCGTTCCACGAACCGAGCACGGCCTCGGCGGTGTCCAGCGCCCGCTTCGGCTGGAAGTCGCCGACCAGCACCAGCGTCGCGCCGGCCGGGTGCACCCGCTCGGCGTGCAACGCCCGGAGCTGCGCCGGGCGCACCGCGCGCACCTGCTCGGGCTCCGGCGTCTGCACCGCGTAGGGATGCCGGCCGTAGAGCCGCCGCAGCAGCGCCTCGCGGGCCAGGTGAGAAGGCTGGCTCTTGGCGACCTGGATGTTGTCGACCAACCGGTCGCGCTCGGTGGACACCTCGTCGCTCGGGTAGGCCGCGCCGTCGAGCACCTCGCCCAGGATCTCCAGGATCCGGGTGAGCCCCGCGGCCAGGCTGTTGCCGCTGATCATCAGCCGGTCGGGGTCGACCGACGCGCTCAGCCCGCCGCCGACCATCTGGAGCTCGGCCGCGATGTCGACGGTGGACAGTTGCTCGGTGCCGGAGAACAGGGTCTGCGAGAGCATCGCGCCGCGGGCCAGGTTGGCCCGCGCGAACGGGACCCGCAGCCGCACCTCGACCAGCGGCACCGCCGGGCGGCGGATGGCGATCACGGTGAGGCCGTTGGTGAGCTGCCGCTCCGCTTCGGTGGGCAGTTTGATGGGTGCGGCCGGCAACAGGGCCGGCAACGGCCGCTTCGTCTGGGTCACTGTCCGCCTCCGGGGATGACCTCGACCGACGCCCGGCGCTGCGGGGTCAGGGCGGCCGCGGCCGCGCGGATCTGTTCGGGCGTTACCTCGCCGATCAGGCGCGGCAGGTCGTTGATCAGCTCGGGTGCGCCGCGCTGCTCTTCCAGGACCGCGATGCGCAGCGCCCGGCCGAGCACCGCGTCGGTGTCGCGGAGCAGGTGGGTCGCCATCCGGGCCTGCACCCGGCCCAGCTCGCCGGTCGTGATGCCGTCGCCGGCCAACCGCTCGAGTTCCTCGTCGGCGGCGCGCAGCACCTTGTCGACGTCGCCGCCCGGCGGCAGGTGGTATTGCAGCAGCGCCGCGGTCGGGTTGCGCACCTCGAACGGCTCGCCCATGAAGCCCAGGTAGCCGCCGATGCTGGTGACCGTGCGGTCGCGCAGCACCAGGCGCTCGACCAGCCGCGACGCGTCGCCGTCGGTGAGCACCTCGGCGAGCACCACGTAGGGCAGGTAGGCGTCGAAGTCGTCGATCGGGTCCGGCACCCGCCAGGCGGAGGCGATGGCGGGCAGGGGCGCCAAGCGATCGGCGTACGACTCGCGTCGCTCGCTCGTCAGGTCTGGCTCGTCGAAGTCGGGGCGGACCGGTGCCGGCCGCGCCGGCACGTCGCCGAAGTGCCGCTTGATCATCTCGGTGGCCTCGGCGACGTCGAGGTCACCGGCGACCGAGAGCACGGCGTTGCCGCAGGCGTAGTAGCGCTCGAAGAACTCGGCCGCGTCGGCGACCGTGGCGCTCTCCAGGTCTTCGAACGACCCGTAGCCATCGTGCGCGTTGGCGAACGTGTCGAACATGACCGGCGGCAGCTTCAGCCAGGGGAAGCCGCCGTAGGGCCGGTTGAGCACGTTGACCCGGATCTCTTCCTTGACCACGTCGACCTGGTTGCGCAGGTTTTCCTCGGTCAGCCGGGGACCGCGCATGCGGTCGGCCTCGAGGAACAGCGCCCGCTCCAGCGCGCCGGACGGCAGCGCCTCGAAGTAGTCGGTGTAGTCGAGGTGGGTCGAGCCGTTGAAGGTGCCGCCCGCGCCCTGGACATGCCGGAAATGCTCGAGCTTCTCGAGGTTTTCCGAGCCCTGGAACATCAGGTGCTCGAAGAGGTGCGCGAAACCGGTGCGCCCCTCCGGCTCGCTGCGGATGCCGACGTCATAGACGACCGCGACACCGACCACGGGTGCGCTGCGGTCAGGCGCCAGCACCACCCGCAAGCCGTTGTCGAGCGTGAACCGCTCGACCGGATATTTCGTCGCCGGGATCTTTATTCTGCGGGCCACAGGGCCGAGGTTAGCGCGCCGCGGGCCGAGCGTGACCGTCAGACCACCCGCATTCCGGCCAGCGCGTCGGTGGCCACCCAGTCCCACTGGGTATGGGTGCCCGGAATCGAGACGTAGAGCACCGCCGCGCTCGGCTTGCCGACATCGATGCAGGCCAGCGCCACGAGCTCGCTGGTCGCGCGCAGGCCGGGCGTGTGGAAGTGCAGCCGGAACACAGTGACCCAGGCTGGACGTCCACCCAGGACGGTGCGCTCGTCGCGGAGCAGCTCCTGCTCGTTGGGCTGCGGGTAGTAGTGCGCCCGCGCGTCGGCGGCCACCTGCCGGCCGACGCATTCCAGGTCGAAGGTGAACGCGTCGTTGACCGCTGCCGGCACCGCGCCGGAAAGCACCGACGCGTGATAGTCGCTGACCCCGTCGTAGAGGTGCTCGGTGATGAAATGCTGACCGACCTTGTAGGGAACCCGCAGCTCACCGGCGTTCCACACGGCGTTCCAGGACTCCCACGGCGCGCCGTAGGAGGGGTAGGAGATGCCGGTGGCCTCGTCGACCGTCCGCGGCCCGGTCGGGGCCGGCGCGGGCTGGCTGGGCGCGACCGGGGCGCCCGAGACATCCGGTGGTGGCGGGCAGGCGCGGGCCAGCGGCGGGCGCGCGTCGGCGGGCGCGTGCGGCTGGCCGGAGAGCAGGCCGGGGCCTTCGCCTCTGGGGTGCACGGCGATCACCACGACCAGGCCGGTCAGCGCGATCAGCGTCGCCGCGCCGGCGAACCACCAGATCGGGCCGCGCCCCCGTCTCTCTGGGGGTGCCGGGGGCGGCAGGTCCGGCGGCGGCGGGCCGAGCCGGGTCACTGCCCCCGCGGGGAAGCGTTCGGCATTCGGCATGCACCTAGTGAAGCACCCGGGGCACCATGGAGGGCGTGCTGTCCGTGCCGCTCGCCATCCGCCTGCACGATGCCGGCCTGCGCTGGAAGCCGGCGCCCGGCGACCACTTCGCCATCCCCGACCGCGACCTCGACGACGAGGTGTTCGTGCTCAGCAACATGGTCATCGCGGTGTATGAGCAGCCTGACGGCCCGGTGATCGGCTTCAACGGCACGACCGAGTGGGCGATGGACGACATCGAGCAGAGCGAGGCGATCTGGCTGCCCCGCGAAGACCAACTCCGCGAACTGCTCGGCGCCACGTTCCACATGCTGGAACGCAGCCAGATGGAATTTCGCGTGGAGATCACCGCCGCCGGCCGCCGGCTCAGTGTCGAGGGCGGCACCGCCGAGGAAGCCTACGGCGCGGCGCTGCTGGAGCTGATCAGGCTGGGCGTCGACTGAGAGGGAGCCACTCGATGAACTTCCGGGAGTCCGCAGCGAAGATCAGCGACGACCTGGTCGCCCTGCGCCGGTCGCTGCACCGCGAGCCCGAGCTGGGCCTGCACCTACCAAAGACGCAGGCGGCGGTGCTCTCCGCGCTGGCCGGCCTGCCGTTGGAGATCACCACGGGCCGCTCGCTGAGCTCGGTGGTGGCGGTGCTGCGCGGTGGCCGACCCGGTCCCTCGGTGCTGCTCCGGGGTGACATGGACGCCCTGCCGGTGACCGAGCAGACCGGTCTGGACTTCTCGTCGACGATCCCGGGCGTGATGCACGCCTGCGGCCACGACCTGCACACCGCGATCCTGGTCGGCGCGGCCCGACTGCTCAGCGCCGTCCGCGACAACCTGGCCGGCGACGTGATCTTCATGTTCCAGCCGGGCGAGGAGGGCCCCGGCGGCGCCCAGCCCATGCTCGCCGAAGGAGTGCTGTCGGCGGCCGGTGACCCGCCCGTCGCGGCGTACTGCCTGCATGTCTCGGCGGTCTTCCCCCACGGGATGTTCTTCGGCCGGCGGGGCGTGTTCGGCGCCGCACACGACACCTGCAAGGTCCGGGTACGCGGCAAGGGCGGCCACGGCTCGACCCCGTTCCGGGCCCGCGACCCGATCCCGGCCGCCTGCGAGATGGTGCTGGCGCTGCAGACGATGGTGACCCGCGGTTTCGACGTGTTCGACCCGGTCGTGCTGACCGTCGGCCGGTTCCACGCCGGCACGGTCGACAACGTCATCCCGGCGACCGCCGAGTTCGCCGCCTCACTGCGGTCGTTCTCCAACCCGGCCCGGGAGAAGCTCATCCGGCGTACGACCGAAGTGGTCGAAGGCATCGCCGCCGCACAGGGTCTTGAGGTCGACGTCGAACTCGAACGCGGCTACCCGGCAGTGGTCAACGACGCCGGCGAGGCCGATTTCGCGGCCGCGACGGCGGCCGAGGTCTTCGGCGACCAGCGCTACCAGTGGCTGGAAAACCCGAAGACCGGCTCGGAAGACATGTCGTTCGTCCTGGAGAAGGTCCCCGGCGCCTACCTCAACCTGGGCGCCTGCCCACCCGACCTGGACCCGATGACCGCGGCGACCAACCACTCGCCCGACGCCCTCTTCGACGACGCGGTAATCGCCGACGGCAGCGCCTTCTTCGCCGAGATGGCCTCCCGGCGCCTCGCTCGAGGCTAGGCCGTCCCCGGCGGCTCGAGCGGACCTGAACCTTCCCGGCGGCTCGCGCCGGGCGAGGCCCGTCGCCGGCGGCCCGCCCGGGGCCTGAACCTTCCCGGCGCCTTCACCCCGGGCAAGGCCCGTCGCCGGCGGCCCGCCCGGGGCCTGAACCTTCCCGGCGCCTTCACCCCGGGCAAGGCCCGTCGCCGGCGGCCCGCCCGGGGCCTGAACCTTCCCGGCGCCTTCACCCCGGGCAAGGCCCGTCGCCGGCGGCCCGCCCGGGGCCTGAGCCGTCCCGGCGGCTCGCGCCGGGCTAGGCCGTCGCCGTTGGTAGGGCGGTGACCAGTGCCGCCAGGCCGGCGGCGTCGAGCAGGTCGACCGGGCGCACGGTTTCCGCGGAGCGCACGTAGTGGAACGCCGCCCGGACCCGGTCGACCGGGACCCCGGCCAGGTTGGCCCAGGCCAGCCGGTAGGCGGCGAGCTGGATCGCGGCGGCCCGCTCGTCGGCGCCGGTCGGGCGGCGGCCGGTTTTCCAGTCGACCACGTCGAAGCGGCCGCCGGGGTCGGCGAACACCGCGTCCATCCGGCCGCGCAGCACGACGCCGCCGACCACCGTCGCGAACGGGACCTCGACCTCGACCGGTGCGCGGTCGGCCCAGTCGCTGGCCAGGAACAGCTCCTGCAACTCCGCCAGCGCGTCGTCGGGTGCGGCGTCTTCGTCGGCGGCGCCGGGCAACTCGTCGACGTCGAGCAGCCGCACCGCGCCGAAGCGCTGCTCGAGCCAGGCGTGGAAGGCCGTGCCCCGGCGGGCGTATGGATCGGGATGCGACGGCATCGGCCGGCGCAACGAGCGGGCCAGCGCCTGTGGGTCGCGTTGCAACAGCACGAGCTGCGAGACGGTCAGGTGGTCGGGAAGGGTGACCTCGAGCGGGCCGGGCCCGCGGACCAGCTTGTCGCGCTCGGCGATCAGCATGTCGACCTCGCGCCGCCACCGCTCGGCGTCGTCGGCGGCCTCCGGGTCGAGCAGCGCGTCGGCCTCGGGCTCGGTCATCAGGCGGCGAACCAGCACCGCCGCCTCGGTCATCCCCGGGCGGCGCGGGCCGAGCGGGTCGCCCGGCCATTCGGCGCGCGGCGTCTCCTCGACGGTCGGATTCGACTCGCCGGCCGGCTCGGGCGCCCAGGCGTCGACCACCCCGCCGCCGGCCACGCAGGCGTCGTGCACCTCGGTGAGGAACCGCGACGGCCCGCGCGGGGCGCTTGACCCCCTCGCCCCACCAGTAGCCGGAGCAGAGCAGCAGCCGCCGCGGCCGGGTCACCGCGACGTAGGCCAGCCGGCGTTCCTCGTTTTCGTCGTGGGCCCGCCACGCCTCGCCGAACTCGGTCAGCGCGGTCATCACCTCGCGCTGGTCACCGGTGTCGTCGATCGCGAACCGCGGCAGCCCACCGGCGTCGCCGCGCAGCGGGAACGGCAGCACGCCGAGGCCGCCCAGGTAGTTGTCGGAAGCGCGGGCGAGCCCGGGCCAGACGCCGCGGGACAGCCCGGCGACGGAGACCACGTCCCACTCCAGGCCCTTGGCCGCGTGGGCGGTGAGCACCTGGACGGCGCCCTCGACGACCTCGACCTCGCCCGGCTCCAGGCCGCGCTCCTCGTCTTCGGCCGCGGTCAGGTAGGCCAGGAAGCCCGGCAGCGCGCCGCCGTCGCTGTCGCGAGCGAACCGGGCCGCCACGTCGCCGAGCGCGTCGAGGTGGCCGCGGGCCAGGCCGGCGTCGCCGCCCCGGCCGCCGGTGCCGGCCCGCACCGCTACTTCGACGTCGAGCCCGATGGTGCGTTCGACGTCGGCGATCAGGTCGGGCAACGGCTGGTCGATGCGGTAGCGCAGGAGGGCGAGCTCATTCCCGTAGGCCTTCATGCGGGCATAGCCCTCGGCGGAGTAGAACTGCGCGGGCCCGAGGTCGGCCAGCGCCTCGACCAGGGTCGCTTCGTCGAGCGCGTCGGGCACCAGGTCGGGCTCGTCGCCCTCCGGGTGGACCAGGTCGCGCCGGGCGGCCGCGATCGAGCGGGACCGCCGGTGCAGCGCCACCAGGTCGCGCGGGCCGATCCGCCAGCGCGCACCGGTGAGCAGCCGCAGCAGCGACGCGCCGTCGGTCGGGTCGGCGAGCACCCGCAGCGTGCAGACCACGTCGCGCACCTCGGGGGTGTCGAGCAGCCCGCCCAGGCCGACCACCTCGACCGGCAGCCCGCGGGAGCGCAGCGCGTTTTCGATCGCCGGAATCTGGCTGCGCACCCGGACCAGCACGGCGGTGGTCGGCCGCCGCTCCAACGGGATGTGCTCCGGCAGCGCGTCGGGCATCCGGGCGGCACCCCGCCACGCGGCGACCAGGCTGTCGGCGATCCAGCCGGCCTCGTCGCCGACGGCCGGCAGGAGCGCACAGTGGACGGTGGCGCGGCCGCGGATCGGCTCGTCGACGCTGAACGCCGGCGCCAACTCGGCCACCTGCGCACCGGCCGCCCGCAACGGCGCGGAGAGCTGGTTGGCGACGCTGAGGATCTCGGGCCGGTTGCGCCAGCTCGTGGTCAGCGTCAACGACCGGGCCGGGCGGCCGTCGGGCCGCGCGAACTCGTTGGGAAACCGTTCGAGCGTGCCGGCGCTGGCACCGCGCCAGCCGTAGATCGACTGGCACGGGTCGCCGACCGCGGTCACCGGGTGGCCGTCGCCGAACAGCGAGCGGAGCAGCACGACCTGGGCGTGGCTGGTGTCCTGGAACTCGTCGAGCAGCACGATCGGGTAGCGGGCCCGCTCGACCGCACCGACATCGGGATGGTCGCGGGCCACCCGGGCGGCGCGGGCCATCTGGTCGCCGAAGTCCATCGCCTCAAAGTCGATCTTGCGCTTGTCGTAGGCGCGGACCATCGGCAGCAGCGCGAGCCGGGCCTGCTGCACGGCGAGCGCCTTCTTCACGTCGGCGTAGACCCGACCCGGCCGACCCTGCACCTCGGCGAAGAACCGCCCGGTCCAGCCGGCCAGCTCGTCGGGGGTGACCAGGTGCTCGGCCAGCTCGCCGGAGAGCGCCAGCACCGCGTCGGTGACCGTGCTGGCCGCCCGCTCCACGTCGGACATGTCGCCGTCGTAGTTGCGCACGATCAGATCGACGATCTGCCAGCGGGACGCCTCGGTGAGCAGCCGGGTCGCCGGCTCGTATCCGGAGCGCAGGCCGTGCTCGGTGACGACGCGGGCGGCGTAGGAGTGATAGGTCGAGATCGTCGCCTCGCCGGACAGGTCACCGGCGCGACCGAGGCGGCGGACCAGTTGGCCCAGCCGCATCCGCACCCGGTGGGCCAGCTCGCCGGCGGCCTTGCGGGTGAACGTGAGGCCGAGGATCTGGTCGGGCGTGGCGTAGCCGTTGGCGACCAACCAGACCACCCGCGCGGCCATCGTCTCGGTCTTGCCGGAGCCGGCTCCCGCGACCACCAGCAGCGGCTCGACCGGCGCGGCGATGATCGCCGACTGCTCGGGCGTCGGCGCGTAGCGCATGCCGAGCAGCCGGGCCAGCTCGACCGGCGTGTAGCGAGGCCCGGCCGAGGCCGCCTTACGCGGCGCCGGCGCGGTCGTGAACAGCGACGGCTGAGTCATGACTGCGGCTCCACGACCTGGCGTCCCTTGCCCGAGATCGGGCAGCTCGTGCGGACCGGGCAGACCCGGCACCGGCTGTTGGCGATGGCATGGAACGTCGACGCCGCCATCGTCTCGGCGGTGCGCCGCACCAGTGCCTGCGCCCAGCCGGGGTCTTCACCCTCGGTCAGCGAAGGCTGGACCTGCTCCTTGGCAGCCTTGGCGCTGGTGCCGAGCTGGACCAGCGCGGCCCCGCCCGGCTCGTCGC
Source organism: Asanoa ferruginea (assembly GCF_003387075.1). Lineage (NCBI taxonomy): Bacteria > Bacillati > Actinomycetota > Actinomycetes > Micromonosporales > Micromonosporaceae > Asanoa > Asanoa ferruginea. Next base: position 3,259,133 of record NZ_QUMQ01000001.1, on the reverse strand, counting down.
CGTGCTGGTCGAAGGCGCCGGCCTGAACCGCCGCCTGGTAGGCCGCGAGCTGTGGATGCTCGGCCAGGTCATCGGCGGTCGAGGTGGTGCGCCCGGTCTTGAGGTCGACCACGACCAGCCGCCCCTCGGCGTCGACCTCGAGCCGGTCGACCCGGCCGCGCAGCTCGACCGGCCGGGTCGGATCGTCGAGCCGGACGGCGAACTCCTGCTCGATCGCGAGCAGGCGGCGCGGGTTGGCGGCCAGCCAGTGCAGCAGCTTGTCGACCATCGCCTCGGCCCGCTCGCGCTCGGGCCCGGCCAGCCAACGGGCGGCGAGGTCGATCGCGTCGAACCGGGCGGCGACATACTCGATCAGCCGCTCCCGGTCGGCGGCCGCGTCTTCGGCGAGCATCGCGGCCGCGTGCACCAGGTTGCCGATGCCCTGGGCGGCACTGGCCGGCGCCGCGCCGCCATGCCGTTCGAGCAGCCAGCGCAGGCTGCACCGCAGCGCACTCTCCATGGTGGAGGGGGTGACCCGCACTGTCTCGCCCTCGTCGGTGAGCGGCCGGTCGTCGGAGAGCGGCCGCAGCCCCCACCAGTCGTCGGGATGCGCGCCCGGCACGCCGGCGGCGGCCAGGCGAGCCAACTCCCCCGCCGCGGCGCGCCGCCGGGTGGGTGTGGCGGCAGGATCAGTCGCAGCTGTGCGCAGCTCCGCCACCAACGCCGACAGCGTCATCGCCCGGGGCGGCCGGGCCAGCGGCAACTCGTCGACATAGTCCTCGCGCTGCCGCACCACAACGGGCGCCGCCACGCTCTCCCCCGGCGGCGTCTCCTCAGCCCAATCCTCAGGCCAGATCACCCGCCCATCGTCATCGACCGGCAGATCATCCGGATCGGGCGGCAGATCCTCCGGCTCAGCCGGCAGATCACTGTCGTCGACGACCAGGTCGCCACCGCTCGCTGAGTAGTCAGCGTCGCCCGGCGTGGCACCACCGCGGCGCGGACCGCCGCCGCCATGCGGCTGCGCCGGCGGGCCGTCTGGGTCCGGCGGGCCCGGTGGGCCATCCAGCCGCAGATCGCTGTCGCCGTTGGCCGTGGTGCCGGTGCGGCGCGAACCCTCGCCACCGCGCGCCTGGCCGTCTGCCGGCAGATCGCCGCTGGGCGTGTCCTTGTGGTGTGGCGCCCGCCCCTGCGGGCCGTCCACACGCGGGTCGCCGCCGCCGTTGGGCGCGGCGCCGTTGCGGCGCAGACCGTCGCGACCGCGCGGCTGGGCCGTCGGGCCGTCCAACCGCGGATCGCCATCCGGGTCCGGCGGCACGTCGTCGTCAGGATCGGGTGGCAGGCCGTCGCCGTCGGTGCCGGCCCCGCCAGTCGGCCCGAGCAGCTCGTGCAGGAACCGGCTCGGCTGCTCCTCGTGATCAGCGCCACCCACGGCTGACGAGTTGACCGCCGACACCAGCAGCCGCTGCCGGGCCCGGGTGACCGCCACATAGAACAGCCGCCGCTCCTCGTCGAGCAGCGCCGACGCCTGGCCGACCAGCGACGCGGCCACGCCCGTGCCGTCGGCGCGCCCGGAGACCACGTCGACCAGCCGCTCCGAGCCGAGCAGCGTGCCGCGCAACCGCAGGTCGGGCCAGACACCCTCCTGCACCCCGGCCACGGCCACCAGGTCCCACTCGAGGCCCTTGGCCGCGTGGGCGGTGAGCAGCCGCACCGCGTCGCCGCGGTCGGCGCTCGGAGCGATCGTGTCGGCCGGGAGTTGCTGGCCCAGCACGTGGTCGAGAAAGACCTCGGTGCGGGCGCCGGGCAGCCGGTCGACGAAGCGGGCCGCCGCGTCGAACAGCACCACCACCGCGTCGAGGTCGCGGTCGGCCGCCGCCGCCCGCCAGCGTGGGCCGTTGTCGGGCTCACCGGTGGCGCGGCCGGCGCGGGCGATCGCGCCGTACCAGCGGTCGCCCAGCCCCGTCGCCCGCCACAGCGCCCAGAGCACGTCTTCCGCATTCGCGCCCGGCGAAGCCGCAGCGGAACGAGCCGCCGCGAGCAGGCGGGCCACCGACTTGGCCGGCGCCGCCCAGCGCCGCTCGACAGCGGCCAGCTCGGACGGGTCGCGCAGCGCCTCCACCAGCAGCTCGCCGGACGGGCGCCGGTCGCCGGCGGCCAGCGCCAACGTGCGCAGGCCCTGCCGGAGGCGCCGCTCGGCCAGCGGGTCGGCACCGCCCAGTGGCGAGTGCAGCAGCGCGACCGCGGCCTCTTCGTCTAGCCAGGCCGGCTCGAGCGCGCAACGCAGCAGGAGCAGCAGCGGCGCGACGGCGGGCTGCTGGTGCAGCGGCAGGTCTTCGGCGTGCACAACCGTCGGCACGCCCGACGAGTGCAGCGCCCGTTGCAGCGACGGCAGCTGCAGGGTGGTCGAGCGCATCAGCACCGCCATCCGTGACCAGGGCACGCCGTCGATCAGGTGGGCCTCGCGCAACGCGTGGGCCAGGAACGCGGCCTCGCTGGTGCGCGACCGGAAGGTGCGCACCTCGACCTTCCCCGCCTCCCCGGCGGGGATGGCGCGGCGGTGGCCGACCGGGCCGCGCAGCCGGCGGGCCACCCGGCCGGTCGCCTCGAAGAGCGGCCCGCTCGTGCGGTAGTCGGTGCGCAGCGTGACGGTGCGGGCGACGGCGCCCGAGGCGGTGCGGAAGCGGTGCGGGAACGTGGTCACCCCGCTGGGATCGGCGCCGCGGAACGCGAACGTCGACGAGTCGGGGTCGGCGAACGCGACCAGCGGGGTGCCGCCGCCGGCGACGCGGTGCAGCAGGTCGAGCTGGGCCGGGTCGGTGTCGGCGAGCTCGTCGACGTAGACGGTGTCGAGCCGGCCGCGCTCGGTGGCCAGCAGCTCGGGGTCGTCGTCGAGCAGCCCGGTCGCGGCCCGCACCAGCTCGGCCGCGTCGTAGGCGACCGAGCCGCGGGTGGTCGCGTCGCGCAGGGCCAGCACCGCCACGTATTCGCGCAGGAAGCGGGCCGCCGCCGGCCAGTCGTCACGACCCAGCCGCTCGCCGAGCCGGGCCAGCTCGACCGGGCCGATGCCCCGCTCGGCGGCCCGCATCAGCAGGTCGCGGAGCTGCTCGGCGAACGCCCGGGTGCGCAGCGCCGGCTGGAGGTGCTCGGGCCAGCCGATGGGGTTTTCGTCGGGCCCGACCACGTCGAGCAGCTCGCGGATGACCAGATCCTGCTCGGGACCGGTGAGCAGGCGCGGCGACGGCTCGCCGCGCAGCGCGGCGGCCCGGCGCAGGATGCCGAACGCGTAGGCGGCGAACGTGCGGACCAGCGGCTCGTGGACGACCCGCCCGTCGCCGGCGGCGATCTGCGACTCGATCCGGTTGCGCAACGCGCCGGCGGCGCGCCGGCTGAACGTGAGCACCAGCACGCGTTCGGGATCCACACCAGACGCCACCCGGGCGGCGACGGCCGCGACGAGGGTGTCGGTCTTGCCGGTGCCCGGCCCGCCGAGCACGAGCAGCGGCCCGTCGCTGTGCGCGACCACGTTGGCCTGCAAAGAGTCGAGCCGGTCAGCCCGCGGCTCGTCCGGCGCGGGCGCCCGGCGAACCAGCCGGTACGCCTGCATGCCGCCAATCGAACCACGCGGGTCCGACAAGCCCCACCGGCACCACCTGCCCCGAACGGGCGAAGCTACCGGGGCAGCGCCAGGAGAGCGGCGTCCACGGAGTCGACGACCGTCAGCGCGTCGAAGGCCTCGCGGCGGACGAAGCCGCCCGGTGCCAGGGTCGCCAGCCAGGCCAGCAGGCCCGCGTAGAAGCCGTCGACGTCGAGCACCACCACCGGCTTGGAGTGCGCGCGCAGCGTCGCCGTGGTCCAGACCTCGAACAGCTCGTCGAGGGTGCCGATGCCGCCGGGCAGGGTGAGGAACGCGTCGGACTTTTCGATCATGAGGTTCTTCCGGCTGCCCATGCCGTCGGTGACCACGAGCTCGTCGGAGGCGGTGTCAGCGATCTCCCGATCGACCAGCGACTGCGGGATCACGCCGATGGTGTGGCCGCCCGCGGCCCGGGCACCCGCCGCGACCGCGCCCATCATGCCGGCCCGGCCGCCGCCGGAGACCAGGACGTGCCCGGCCCGGGCCAGCGCGTCGCCCACCGACGTGGCCAGGTCGAGGAAGCGCTGGTCGAGGGTCTGCGACGACGCGCAGAACACGCAGATGGCGGCCATGGCTCAGTCGTCGCCGCCGGAGGTCGCGGCGTCGAGCAGCGCCTCCTGCTCGGCGGCGAGCGCCGCGTCGGCGTCGACGATGTAATGCACCGCCGCGTCGACATCGTCGGTGACGAGGACCAGGTCGAGGTCGGCCTCACCGATCTTGCCGTCGGCGAGCAGCGTGGTGCGCATCCAGTCGAGCAGCCCACGCCAGTAGGCCTCGCCCATCAGCACCACCGGGAACCGGGTCACCTTGCCGGTCTGCACCAGGGTCAGCGCCTCGAAGAGCTCGTCCATCGTGCCGAAGCCGCCGGGCAGCACGACGAACGCCTGCGCGTACTTCACGAACATGGTCTTGCGGGCGAAGAAGTAGCGGAAGTCGATGCCCATGTCGACCCAGTCGTTGATGCCCTGCTCGAACGGCAGCTCGATGCCGAGCCCGACGGAGAGGCCGCCGGCCTCGGTGGCGCCGCGGTTGGCCGCCTCCATCACGCCGGGGCCACCGCCGGTGATCACGGCGTAGCCGGCCCGCGCGAGTGCGGCGCCGACCTGCTCGGCCAGGACACACTCGGGGCTCTGCGGCCTGCTGCGGGCCGAGCCGAACACGCTGACCGCCGGGGGCAGGTCGGCGAGCGTGTCGAAGCCTTCGACGAACTCCGACAGGATGCGCAGCGCGCGCCAGGCGTCCTTGGTCTTCCAGTCCGCCCGGGTACGCGAGTCCAGCAGCCGCTGGTCGGCAGTAGCGAAGGGGATCGCGTCACGGCGCAGCGTGACGGCGCCGCGGTGGCGCTCCGGCCCGCCTCGTCGATGGCGCTCGCGGCCGTTTCCGTGGGTCATGGTCACCACGGTAGCCAAGCCGGGCGCGGGCACCAGGTTGCGGCCCGCCCGCGAACGGGTTCGGAAGTCGCGAGATCGGATTCGGCCATCCGGCCAGAGTTGCCCGGTAACAAGAAATTCACACGGATGTACCCGCAACCGAATTCGCTTGCTGGGCGTCTTATCTTTCGAATACCGGGTATGCAGGGCCGCCCGGCACCGCCGCCGGGCACCTTGGGGGGAGGCAAGCCACCATGACCCGCTTCGACCAGATCCGCCAGCGCCGCGAAATGCACCGCCGCATCCGGGCGGTGGTGGCCGAACGCCGGCTCGACCGCATCGCGCCGATCACCGACGAAGACGACGAGCCGACCATCGAGCTACACCCGATCGACGACACGGTGAGCTGCGGCGACCGCAACTAACCGACAGCCAGCCAGCGGTGCAGGGTGAGCGCGCCCTGCCGGATCAGTGGGATCTCCACGTGCTCGTCGACCGCGTGCGCCACGTTGGGGTCGCCCGGGCCGAAGTTGAGCGCCGGGATGCCCATCGCCGCGAAGCGCGACACGTCGGTCCAGCCCAGCTTGCCGATCGGGTCGGTGCCGACCGCCGCGAGAAACTCCTGAGCCGGCGCCGCACCGAGGCCCGGCAGCGCACCGGGGGCCGCGTCGACGAGCGTCACCTCGTACCCCTGGAAAAGCTCTCGAAGGTGTGCCTCGGCCTCTTCCACGGACCGGTCGGGCGCGAACCGGTAGTTGATCTCGATCTCGCACCGGTCCGGGATCACATTGCCGGCGACGCCGCCGTTGATCCGCACCGCGTTGAGCCCCTCGCGATAGTCACAGTTATCGATGGTCACCTGCCGGGCCGCGTAGTCGGACAGCCGGTCGAGCACCCCCGCCGCCGCGTGGATCGCGTTGACGCCGCGCCACGACCGCGCCGAGTGGGCCCGCTTGCCGGTGGTGCCGACGAGCACCCGCATCGTGCCCTGGCAACCCGCCTCGACCACCCCATGGGTCGGCTCGAGCAGCACCGCGAAGTCGGCCGCGAGCCACTCCGGGTGGCTCTTGGAAACCAGATTCAATCCGTTGTACGCGGAGTCGATCTCCTCGGCCTCGTAGAAGAAGTAGGTCACGTCGTAGCGCGGCTCCGGCAGCTCGACCGCGAGCTGGAGCGCGAGCGCCACCCCGGACTTCATGTCGGAGGTGCCGCAGCCCGACATGATGTCGCCGTCGATCCGGGCCGGCAGGTTGTCGGCGATCGGCACCGTGTCGAGGTGACCCGCCAGCACCACCCGCTGTGACCGGCCGAGGTCGGTGCGGGCCATCACGGTGTTGCCCAACCGCTCGACCCGCAGGTGCGGAGCCGCCCGCAACACCTGCTCGACACAGTCCGTGATGTCTTTCTCGTGCAGCGACACGGACTCGATGTCGACGAGCACCCGGGTCAGCTCGACCGGGTCCGACAACACGGCGGGGGTAAGCGGGTTGGTCATGACTCGCACGCTACCGTCATAAGCGTGACGAGCGAGCAGCCTGCCTGGGGAATCGGCCTGTCGACCAGCACCGCCGAGGGTCAGGTGCTCGACGCCTGGTTCCCGGCCGGCAACCTCGGGCTCGGCGCCCGCCCCGCCGGCGACCCGGCGACCCTGCTCGGCCCCGCGGCCGGCGCGGTCGGCGAGCGCGCCCTGCCGGGCCTGCGCAGCGAGATCGTGGTCGTCGAGCTCGGCTCGCTGGCCGACCCGATCAAGGACGCCGCCGACGCCTACCTGCGGCTGCACCTGCTCTCCCACCGCATCGTCCGGCCCAACGAGCTCAACCTCGACGGGATCTTCGGCATGCTGGCCAACGTCGCCTGGACCTCGGCCGGGCCGTGCCCGCCGGACCGGGTCGACGAGCTGCGGGTCCGCGAGCGCGTGGCCGGGCGACAGCTCACGGTGTACGGCGTCGACAAGTTCCCCCGGATGATCGACTACGTGGTGCCCGCCGGTGTCCGGATCGCCGACGCCGACCGGGTCCGGCTCGGCGCCCACCTCGCCGCCGGCACGACCGTGATGCACGAGGGCTTCGTCAACTTCAACGCCGGCACGCTGGGCACCTCGATGGTCGAGGGCCGGATCGTCGCGGGTGTCGTGGTCGGCGACGGCTCCGACATCGGCGGCGGCGCCTCGATCCTGGGCACCCTCTCCGGCGGCGGCAAGGACAAGCTCCGGATCGGCGAGCGCTGCCTGCTGGGCGCCAACGCCGGCATCGGCATCTCGCTCGGCGACGACTGCGTGGTCGAGGCGGGCTGCTACGTGACCGCGGCCTCGAAGATCACCCTGCCCGACGGCCGGGTGGTCAAGGCGCGCGAGCTGGCCGGCCTCGACAACCTGCTGTTCTGGCGCAACTCGGTGACCGGTGCCCTGGAGGCCCGCCCGCGCACGGGCAAGGGCATCGAGCTCAACGCGGCTCTGCACGCCAACGATTAGTCCTGGATCACCCGGACGATCAGGTCGGCGCGGTTGCGGGTGGTCGCGATCAGCTCGGCGTTGACCTGGTCGCTGCCGTAGGAGCGGGCCTTCGCTTCCGCCTGGCTGCGCCCGTACGCCATATGCCTTGCCACCAGGCGGCGCAGCCGCAATTCTTCGTCGAGGTCGAGATACCAGACCTCGTCGAGCACCAGCCGCACCCCCGACCACGGCTCCTCGGGCACGAGCAGATAGTTGCCCTCGGTGACGACGAGCCGCACCTCCGGCGGCACCGCGATCGACCCGGCGACCGGCTCCTCGATCTCCCGGTGGAAGGCCGGCGCGTAGATCGTCTCCGGCCCGCCGGCGGCCAGCCGCCCGAGCATCGACACATAGCCAGGGCCGTCGAACGTGTCGATGGCGCCCTTGCGCTCGTGTCGACCGAGCCGGTCCAGCTCGGCCTGCGCCAGGTGATAGCCGTCCATCGGCACCAGCGCCGCCGTCGGCCCGACCGCCTCGACGAGCCGCGCGGCCAAGGTCGACTTGCCCGCACCAGGGGCACCGACGATGCCCAGCAGCCGCCGCGGGCCAAGATCAGCCAACGCCGCCGCACGGGCCACAAGCACATCGAAGGGGTACGCCGTCACGCGAGGAACTATCGCACGGCCTGCACCCGGAACCCGGGCGCAGGCCGCCCGGCCCGCCTACCGTGGTCCGTAGGGGGTGCGGCGATGGCACGCGAAGCGACAGAGATCGAAATCACCACCATTGGCCGGCGTACGGGCGAGAGCCACTCGAACCCGGTGTGGTTCATCCGGGAAGGCAAGTCGACCTATCTGTTGCCGGTCGGCGGCGCGGGCAGCCAGTGGTACCGGAACCTGCGGAAGAACCCGACGATCAAGCTCGGGTCCAACTCGGCGAAGGCCAAACTGATCACCGACCGGAGCAAGGTCGACCAGGTGATGAACGAGTTCAGCAGCAAATACGGCGCATCCGACGTGCAGCGGTACTACCCGGGCGTCGATGTCGCGGTGGAGGTGCGGGACTCTTGACGGTCGGCCTCGCGGAGGCGACCAGTCGGGTGGCGGCGATCGACCCGGCCCTGGCCAAGGTGGTGCAGCAGGCCGGGCCGATCCACCACCGCGAGCGCGACCCCGACGGCCCGTTCGCGGCCCTGGCCCGGGCGATCACGTTCCAGCAACTCTCCGGCCGCTCGGCGATCGCGATCCACACCCGCCTGCGAGCTCTGGTCGACGGCCCGTTCACGCCCTCGGCCCTGATGGCGCTAACGGATGATCAACTGCTCGGGGCCGGGCTGTCGCACGCCAAGGTGGCGGCGCTGCGCGACCTGTCGGAGAAGGTCATCGACGGCACCGTGGTCCTTCAGGCCGGCGCTCGAATGCCCGACGACGAGATCATCGACCGCCTCGTCTCGGTACGCGGCATCGGCCCCTGGACGGCCGAGATGTTCCTGATCTTCGAACTACACCGGCTCGACGTGTGGCCGGTCGACGACCTCGGCGTACGCCAGGGATTCGCGCAGATCTGGCCCCGGTCGCAGCTCCTGACGCCGAAGCAACTGGAGCCGGAGGGCGAGCGGTTCCGCCCGTATCGCACGGTGCTGACCCGCTATTGCTGGGCCGCGGCGACGATGGGCACCGACGTCGACCTGCGCTAGTTGTTGTTTTGCAACGCGGTCGGCTCGCTGATGGTGAACCGGGCCTCGATCGTGGCAAACACTGACTGCACCTGCGGGTCGAGGTCGATGGCCGGCACGCCGCTGGCCGCGCTGTCGCGCTCGATTCCGGCCCGGGCGAACATCGGCTGCATCCCCGGCGCCCGCATCCCGGCGTCGGCGACCTCGACGAGGGCGGTGATCCGGGCCCCGAGCGCCGTCGCGTAGTCGCGCGCCACCGCGATCGCGTCATCGATGGCCGCGCGCCGCACCTCCCGCCGGGCGGGGCTGTCGGGCCGCAACTCCCACCAGGGCCCGACGATCTCGGTCTGCTCCTGATTGGCAAGCCGCAACATCAGCTCACCGAGCACCTCGAAGTCGGCCACGGTGACGGTGGTGGTCACGGTGCCGTGGTAGGCACTGACCTTCTCGCCGGCGCGCTTGCGCTCCGGGAAGACCCGAAGGTTGCCGGCCTCCCTGCGCTCGATGGCCGCGCCGTAGCCGTCGATCAGCGCCCGCGTGTGATCGGCCCGCTCAGCCAGCCTGCGCAGGGTCGCCTGCCGATCCTTGTCGCGAGCCACGACGGTAACGGCAAACCGCGCGATCTCCGGCGGCACTTCACGCACCGCTTCACCCCGTACCGCAACAACCGGATCAGCCATCCACCCACGATAGGCCCCGCCAGGGCTGGGCCATCCGCCACACCGTCCGGCATGGACCCCGCTCCAATCCGGCACCGCAGCCATGATCAACCGATGACCCGCTGGCCCGACCCATCCCGCGGGCAAACCGGGCCGGGCGCTGTTTCCCGGCGCGACCCGGCACCGAGCAGCGGGCCGGTGGTGGCGACCGCATCCGCGCCGCTGGCGGCGAAGTCGACCGGGCTTCCCTTCACAGGGCGGCGCACCAACCAACCACCTCGGCACCTATCGGCCGGCCAACCGGGACACCTCGGCACCTCGTGGCAGGCCAAGCGGAGCCAACCCGGCACCTGGCGGCAGGCCAACCGGGCCACCCCGGCACTTGGCCATGGCCAACCCGGGCCACCCCGGCACTCGGCCATGGCCAACCCGGGCCACCCCGGCACCTGGCCGCGGCCACCGCGGGGCCCGGCACCTGGCCGCGGCCACCGAGCCCCGGCACCTGGCCGCGGCCAACTGGGCCCTGCACGCAGCCAACCGGGCCTCGGCGCCGAACAGCGGGTCAACCCGACACCCGGCGGCGGCAACCGGCCGACCGCCGACCGCGAGGTGGCTCCCGCCGGCTGCCGAATTGCGGCACCGTCCGGCGGAGGTTGCAGCCGACCGATCTGGGGCAGCAGACGTGGGAAGTTGATCTACGTTTCCCCACATCCCCCGCCCCAGATCGCTCCGAGTCGGCCCGGCATCAAGACCCATCGCCTGCAATGCCGATCCGGGACGGCAAATCTGTAAAGTTGATCTACCGTTCGACAGGTCTGCCGCCCCGGACAGCCCCGGGACAGCGACGCCAGCGCAATCTGTCGGGTCGCCGGCATCGCCTCCGAAGCCGGTCGCGGTATTGCGCCGGCCGCAGGGAGCCGACCGCCGCTATACAACGCCTTCGGCGTCCGACCGCGGCCGCGCTCTGCCCACTCGAGCTGACCGACTCGCTGTTGACGGCGCTCCGCGCTTCGGCGCTAGGAATGGCGCCTAGTAGCCCAGCTGGGGTGGCAAATCTGTCGAGTTGATCAACATTTCGACAGATCTGCCACCCCAGATCGCGGACAACGCCGGCCGGCGTGCCGGTCGCTGCTGGCCATTGATCACGAAAGCCGCACCCGCACCCCCCGGGCGGATCTCCTCGTCGGGCGCAGCCCACAAACCAGGATCTCCGGATGGGGACAAGGTGGAGCGCCCTACTGGACGAACGACCTTGTCCCCATCCGGAGATCCTGGTGCCCTAAGCGAAGCCCGACGAGGAGATCCGCCCCCACGGGCTGGCATCTCTTTAGAGCGGCCGGGGTCCGGGGCAGCGCCCCGGTGGGGGCAAGGGGCAAAGCCCCGAAAAAGCCCCAAAACCTATGCGCCAGCCAAACGCTCAGCAGCGGCAGCGATGCGTTCGTCGGTAGCGGTCAGGGCGACCCGCACATGCTGCTCCCCGGTAGGCCCATAGAACGAACCAGGAGCGACAAGGATCCCGAGCCCAGCCAGATACTCCACCGTGGACCAGCAGTCCTCATCACGAAACGCCCACAGGTAGAGGCCTGCCTCCGAGTGCGAGACCGCAAACCCGGCCTTCTCCAGCGCATCCCGCAACACCCCACGACGAGCGGCATAACGCGTGCGCTGCTCAGTGGCCGAAGCCTCGTCGTCCAAGGCCGCCACCATCGCGGCCTGGATCGGCTCCGGCACGATCATCCCCGCGTGCTTACGCACCGCGAGCAGCTCGCCCACCAGAGCGGGGTCACCGGCCACGAACCCGGCCCGATATCCGGCCAGGTTGGAGCGCTTCGACAGCGAATGGACCGCGAGCAGGCCGTCGAGCGACCCGCCGTTGACCGACGGCGACAGGATCGACGTCGGCTCGACCTCCCAGCCCAGCGTCAGGTAGCACTCGTCGCTGGCCACCACCGCGCCGCGTTCGCGGGCCCAGTCGACCACCTTGCGTAGGTGGGCCGGGGGCAGCACGCGGCCCGTCGGGTTGGCGGGCGAGTTGACCCAGATGAGCTTGACGTCGGTGGCCGGGCCCAGGGACAGCAGCGAGTCGGCCCGCATCACGCGGGCCCCCGCCAGCCGCGCGCCGACCTCGTAGGTCGGGTAGCAGACCGGCGGGATCACCACGACATCACTCGAACCCAGGCCGAGCAGCGCAGGCAGGCCCGCGACCAGCTCCTTCGAGCCGATCGTGGGCAGCACGCCGATCTCCGCGAACGTCGCACCGCACGCGCGCGCGACCCAGCGACGGATCGCCGAACGCAGCTCGACCGTGCCCGCCGTCAGCGGGTAGCCGGGCGTGTCAGCCGCGCCCCGCAGCGCTGATTGGACCGCCGCGGGCACCGGGTCGACGGGCGTGCCGACCGACAGGTCGACGATGCCGTCGGGGTGCCCCGCGGCGACCGCTTTCGCGGGCTCCAGCAGGTCCCACGGGAAGTCCGGCAGGGTGGCCGAGACGCGCACGCCGGTCAGTGTTCGCCTTCGCGCGGGGCGTGTGCGAGCACGACGGCGTGGTCCTTGTCGATCTTGCCGACCTTGGACGCACCGCCGGGGGAGCCGAGATCTTCGAAGTATTCGTAGTTGGCAGTGGTGTAGTCCTTCCACTGCTCCGGCACGTCGTCTTCGTAGAAGATCGCCTCCACCGGACAGACCGGCTCACAGGCCCCGCAGTCGACGCACTCATCGGGGTGGATGTAGAGCATCCGGTTGCCCTCGTAGATGCAGTCCACGGGGCACTCTTCGATGCACGCCTTGTCGAGCACATCGACGCAGGGCTCCGCGATGATGTAGGTCACGGGTTCTCTCTCCTCCGCAAGCCACGCCGCGATCACCCGCGACGTTCAAGAGCCTAGTATCTCGCGTGGAGGGGGGTCGATCGTGCTCCGACGGCAGGATGTGGGACACCGCGTGGTGATCCGGCGGATTGTCGGTGTTCGCAACGGTCGGCCGCTTTATTCAGACGCGCTGGGTGAGCTCGTGTCGGTAGACGAGACGAATCTCACCGTAGCCACCAAAAACGGCACGATCGTCGTACCCCTGTCGGAGGTTCATCGGGCCAAGCGGGTGCCGCCGCAGCGGCGCCCGACGGCCGCCGACGTGGTTGCCCTGGAGCTCGCCGCCGACGCCGCCTGGCCGGCGCCCACCCGCGCCAAGCTGGGCGATTGGCTGTTGCGCAGCGCCGACGGGTGGACCGGGCGGGCCAATTCGGCGCTCCCGATCGGCGACCCGGACCGGCCCCTGGAAGCGGCGATCGACGCGATCGAGGCCTGGTATGCCGAGCGTGGGCAGCCGGCCCTTGTCAACACGCCGCTGCCGCTCGCGGCGCCGGTCGGTGCCGCCCTCGACGAACGTGGCTGGACCGCGCGGCCGCTCACGCTGCTGCAAACCGCTCCCCTGGTGCCGCTCATCACCGGCGACGAGCCGGGCGTGTCGCTGGCCAAAGCGCCCGGTGACGATTGGTTGGAAATCGCCCAGGCGCGGAAGAAGACCCTCCCGGCCGCCGCTCGCCACGTGCTCGCCGGGCCACCCGAGGTCAGATTCGCCAGCGTGTACGCCGGTGACGCGCTGATCGCGATCGGTCGGGGCGCGGTGGTCGGCGACGACCGCCGGTGGCTGCACCTCGGGCTGATCGAGGTCGTGCCGGAGCACCGCCGACGCGGCCTGGCCCGCAAGGTCACCGCGGCCCTCGCCGGCTGGGCCGCCGAACTCGGTGCCAGTGACGCGTTCCTACAGGTCGAAGAGCGCAACGCGGCCGCGGTCGCGCTCTACGGGACGATGGGCTTCACCACCCACCACAGCTATCTGACCCGGGAGCAGCCGGTCAGCGGCGCACGACCCGACGCGGCTTGCTGAGCTTGGCCTTGGCGAACGCGGCGAGCTGGCGCGACCGGTAGTCCTTGCCGAGCACCACGGCCAGCAGGTAGCCGAGCAGGACGCCGCCGGCGCTGAACCCGGCGTAGAGCCAGATCTGCGCGAAGAACTCGCCCGCGCCGCCGCCGACCGGGTTGGCGCCGAAGACCGCCGGCCCGAGCACCACCGTGACGAGACCGGCGATCACGACGGCGCCCAGCATGTCGGCCAGCCAGACGCCGAGCACGCGGTCGCGCCCCCAGCGGAAGGCGACGACCGCGAGCACCAGCGCGACGACCCCGAAGAACACCAGCGAGATGCGGTCCTGCATTCCGGTGTCGTCGCCGTAGATCCAGTTGGCGATCGCACGGGCGACCAGGTTGATCGCGAACAGGGCACCAGCCAGTGCCCCGATTCGCAGCCAGCGGTTTCTCATCCACGCCTCCAACGCCGAGCTTCCACCCGCGTCAGCCGACGCTCAGGTCAGCGGCCCCATCCAGAGGTCGCCGGCGGCACGGCCGGTGGCGTCTCCGGGTCGACCGGCTGGTCGGTCGCCGGCTGCTGACCGTCGGCCTGGTCGGTCGCCGTCGTCGTCACGGGGTCGGGCTTGGCGCAGGTGTAGTGCGGTTCCGCATCGTAACTCCAGCTGAACTTCTCGCGCTGCACCTCTTTGCCGTCCTTGCGGATAACGCGGTAGGCGTCCTGCTTGAAGCCGTCGCTTCCGGCGGTCGCGATGCACTCCGGGCCGGCCGGCAGGGTCTTGTCCGCCGGCTTGGTGACGTTGGTCTTCGGTCCCCACTCGGTCTTGACGCTGTCGTAGACCTTCGTGCTCCACATCGAGACCGTGATCGAGTCATTGGTGTACGACGTGTCGATCAACATCCCGTACGGCGTGTTGTTCTGGAACTTGAGGTCCAGGGTCGGCCAGAAGATGGTCGACTCGATCACCGACGGGTAGTTCGGGATGTAGAACGAGTGCGGCTTGTGCTCGACGTCCTTCAGGCCGGCGTAGTAGCTGGCGTTGAACATCGTGGTGGTGAACTGCGAGATGCCGCCGCCCACGGCCGGGACGAGCTTGTTGTTCTCGATCACCGGAGCGTCGACGTAGCCCTGCTCGTAGCCGCGCCAGCCGGTGTAGCCGTTGAGCGAGAACGTCGCGCCGGGCTTGACGACCGCGCCGTCGACCTTGTTGGCCACGGTCACGATGTTGTGCACGCGAGGCAGGGTCAGGCCGCCGGGGAACTTGGTGGTAAAGGACGAGACCTTCTCCTTGACGCCGAGCTTTGCCAGGTTGGGGTCGGTGACCTGGGCCGGCGCCGGGTTGAGCACGGCGTTGACGGTGCGCGGCGTGGCGTGGGGCAGCACGCCGAGCACGTCGGTGGCCAGCTTGTTGCCGTCGACGTAGGCGCCGCCTGCGGTGCTGACCAGCACCTGCTGGCTGGCGCCGGTGCCCTTGACCGCGGAGGGCGGCGACGACTCGATCTTGGAAATCGCCGGACCCATCGCGGTACGCAGCGCGGCAGCGTCGACGGTCGGGGTGACAGTGCCGTCGGCGGTACCGGTGATCTTCAGGCTCTTGGCGATCATGTCGGGCGTGATGGTGACGTCGCCCTTGGCCGAGTGCACCGTCACCGGAGCCGACACGGCCGGCTTGACCAGCGAGTCCATCAACTGGTCGACCTGGGCGCGGCCCTTGGCGTTGTCGATCTCGATCAGCGGCACCGACACGCTCGGTGCGCCGGGCTGGCCGGGGCTCGGCACGGTGCCACCGGTCGCGACACCGGCCGCGGAGACGGCGTCGAGCCAGCCGGTCTTCACCGCGTCGCCGGTCTTCTGGATGTCGACGCCCTTACCCGGCGAAGGGTAGGTGACCTTGGGGGTGACGCCGTCGAAGGTCACCGAGCCGGGGGTGGCGGCGTCAGCGGTGATCTTGTCGACCGTGGGGCGGAGGGCCGCGTCGAGCTTGCTCGTGTCGAGGGTGACCGCCGGCGCGACGGCGTGGCCACCGTTGGCGTGTGCCGCGGTCACGGTCGCGTCCACGTCGACACCGAGGCCGACCTGGTCGGGAACGACCTGTGCGTCGGCCGCCTTGGCGGAGTCACCGGTGATGTGCACGGTGATCGGCTTGTCCAGCTCGGGCTTGCCGTCGAGCCCGGCGTGCAGGCGCGCCGTGGCGTCCGAGCGGTCCAGGCCGCTGATGTCGATGCCGAGCACCGAGGTGCCCCGGGCGAAGTCACCCTTGCCACCGTTGGTCGTGAACCCGGCCAAGGCGCCGATGGCGATCAGCAGCAGGGCGAGGATCGCGCCGCCGACGGAGTATCGACGACGCTTCTTCGTGCTCCAGAGGGCGGTCCGCATTAATCACCTTAAGTCGGGTTTGTGTGACCGCACCGAGTGTAACGGCTTGGTCTCGGAACCCGAAAAGGCTTCGTGGCGACCCTCACGTTCCGAGGTGGCGCCGCGACCGATCGTCTAGTAGAGCGTTTTCGCAGGTGGAGTAGACACCAGGCGGATGCCGACGATGGTCCAGGAAAGCGAGCCGAGGCCGATCATGGCCCAGCCGACCCAGTTATTCGAGGTGATCAGATAGTCACCCTCTGTAGTTCTGCCGGCCGCGAGCAGCACGATCAACAGCCAGACCACGGCGGCGATGATCACCGGCCAGCGGCGCCGGGTCGCGCGGTGGGCGAACCGGCCGATGAAGAGGTTGGCGACCAGCGCCAGCACCGCCGAGACGCCGATCAGGTAGCCGCCGACCCGCACGCTGATCAGCAGCAGTTCGAGCAGCCCCGAGAGCGCCGACATCAGCACCGCCAGCAGCACGCCGGCAGTGGTCAGCAGGCCGGCCACGACGCCCCGGTCGCGGCTGGGCCGCGGCTCCGGCGCCTGCGGCTCGGGCGGCTCCGACGGGCGGTGCTCGGCTGGAGTGGACACGCTGCTCACCGGGAGCCGGCCTCCGCCGGCGCCGGGTCGGCCGTGGTGATGCCGGCGAACAGGTCGCTCTCCCACCCGTTGGGCCCGTCGCCCGGGCCCCGCTTGCCGGCCGCGAGCGTGAAGTATTCGACGCCCATGAACTCGTTGCCGAAGTCGCCGGCCAGGGCGTAGAGCCAGGACGACTCGGGGATCTGGGTGGCGTGCGCCTTGAGCGCGACGACCTTGGCCTCGTGCAGGTCGGTCGCGTCGATCCGAGCGGCGATCTCGGCGTCGGGCGTGCCGAACGGGAAGTCGTCGACGCTCTCGACGCCCTCGAACGGGTTGCCGACGGTGTCGGCGAACGCGTGCAGCCCGGCCTCGAGCACGCTCTTGGGCATCGCGCTCCAGTAGATCTTCTCGGGCCCGACGCCCTCGGCGCTGGCCAACTCGGCCGCGCGCATCGCGACCCGGTGCGCCTGGATGTGGTCGGGATGCCCGTAGAAGCCGTTGGCGTCGTAGGTGACCATGACCTGCGGCCGGGTCTCCCGCATCACCTCGACCAGCGGGGCCGCGGCCTCGTCGACGTCGGCGCCCCAGAACGCGCGGGGGTGCTGGTTGGTCGGCAGGCCCATCATCCCGGAGTCGCGGTAACGGCCCGCGCCACCGAGGAACCGCACGTCGGAGACACCGAGCGCGGCGCAAGCGGCGCGCAGCTCGGCGATCCGGTAGCCGCCGAGCTGGTCGCCCTCCGCGGCGGCCAGCAACGCGAGCTCGGGCACGTAGATCTCGCCCTCTTCGCCCAGCGTGCAGGTCACCAGGGTGACCTGGGCGCCCTGCGCCGCGTAGTGCGCCATCGTCGCGCCGGTGCTGATCGACTCGTCGTCCGGATGTGCGTGCACCAGCAGTAGTCGTCGAGCCACCGGGCCACTGTACGCGTGTCTTCGGCGGCCTCCCGGAACGACTCTCACCAGCCTCTTGTACCCCATACGATCCGGATGTGGAGTTTCCCGAGCTGGCCGCACGGACCGACGGGTTCACCCGCGGCGCGCCCCACCAGGTCACCGTGGCCGCCGACGGCTCACGGGTGCTGTTCCTGCGGTCCGCCGGCCCGGAAGATCCCACGGATGCGCTGTGGACCCTCGACCTGCCCCGTGGCGCGGCCCAGGAAGCGGTCGAACGGCAGGTCGCCGACGGCCCGATCGAGGCGTACGCCATGGATCCGCTCGCCCGGGTCGTGGCCCTGGTCCACGACGGCCGGCTGCGCCGCGTCGACCTGGCGTCGGGTGCGGTCACCGAGATCTCCGCGGCCGGGCCGGTCCGCGACGCGAGACCGGACCCGACCGGCACCCGGATCGCCTACCTGAGCCCGACCGGCGAGCTGCGGGTGATCGAACCCGACGGCGCCGACGTGCTGCTCGCCGGCGAGGGCCCGCACGTGAGCTGGGGAATCGCCGAGCCGGTGGCCGAACACGACTTCGAGCGCCACCGCGGCTACTGGTGGGCGCCCGACGGGCAGTCGCTGCTGGCGACCCGAGTCGACGACGCGCGGGTGACCCGGTTCGAGGTCGGCGAGCCGCCGGTCACCCTGGCCCGGCCCTTGGCGGGGGGCGTCAACGCCGAGGTCAGCCTGCACCTGCTCGACCTCGACGGCGGCTGGGTCGACGTGCACTGGGACCGGGAGACCTATCCCTACCTGGTCGCGGTCGACTGGGTCGAGGGCGGCCCGTTGATCACCGTGCTGCGCCGGATGCAGCAGCACGGCCTGGTGCTGGCTGTCGACCCGCGCACCGGCGAGACCCAGGTGCACGCCGAACTCGCCGACCCGCGTTGGGTCGAGCCGGTCGCCGGCACGCCCTGCCACCTGCCCGACGGCCGGGTGCTGGTCGGTGGCGAGTTGGCGCACGACGGCTACGACGCGCGCTGCCTGTTCGCCGACGGCACCCTGCTCACCCCACCGTCGCTCTACCTGCGCCGGGTGGTCGGCCGGATGCCCGGCCCGGGTGGCTCACCCGACCTGCTGGTCGAGGCCAGCGACGGCGAACCGAGCGAACAACATCTTTTCCGGGTACGCACGGCGATCGGCGGCGGTGGTGTCGAGTCGCGCCGGCTGACCACCGCACCCGGCTGGCACACCGGCGCGGTCGGCGGCGACGTGCTGGTCATCGGCGCCCGCTCGCTCGAACACACCGGCACCCGCTGGACGGTCTGGAAGGGCGACGAGCAGGTCGCGAAGCTGAGCCTGCTCGCGGCCGAGCCGCCGGTGGCACCGCGCCCGGCGCTCGAACGGGTCACCGACCGGCGGCTGCCGGCCGCGGTGATCTACCCGGCCGGGCACGTCGACGGGCGCCGGCTGCCGGTGCTGCTCGACATCGACGGCGGCCCCGGCCACCAGGAGGTGCGGGCCGAACGCGGCGCCTGGATCGAGCGGCAGTGGTGGGCCGACAGCGGCATCGCGGTGGTCACGGTCGACAACCGGGGTACCCCCGGCGTCGCGCCGTCGTTCGAGAAGGTCGTGCACCGCCGGCTGGCCGACGTGATGCTCAGCGACCAGGTCGACGCCCTCGCCGCGCTCAGCGGCAAGCACCCCGACCTCGACCTGTCCCGGGTCGCGATCCGGGGCCGGCGGTTCGGCGGCTGGCTCGCCGCGCTCGCTGTGCTGCGCCGGCCGGAGGTGTTCCGCAGCGCGATCGTCGAGGAGCCGATCGTCGACTGGGCGCTGTGCGGCACCGCCTACGCCGAGCGCTACCTCGGGCAGCCGATCGACGGCCCCGACATCTACAGCCACCATTCGCTGCTGGAGTTGGCGGCCGAGGCGGTGCCGATCCGCTCGACGGTGCGCCCGATGCTGATCGTGGTGGACCCGGCCGACGCCGAGGTCTCGGACCAGGTGGCCCGCCTGTCGACGGCCCTGACTCAGACCAATCGCCCGCACGAGTTGCTGCGGGAGGCCGACCCGGCTCGCCGCCTCCCAGCCGAACGCGACTTCCTGCGTCGTAGCGTCTAGGACGTGCCGGAGCTTCCCGAGGTTGAGAACGCCCGGTCGGTGATCGACCGGGCCGCGTTGGGCCGGCGGGTCGTCGACGTCGACGACCACGACCGGTGGGTCTGCCGGCCGCATCCGCCTGGGCAGATCAAGGCCGCGCTGCTCAACCGTGAGCTGACCGTGGCGCACCGGCAGGGCAAGAGCATGTGGTGCGAGACCTCGGAGGACGGGCCGATCCTGGGCATCCACCTGGGCATGTCCGGCAAGATCGTGATCGCCGACCCGGACGGCACCGAAGTGGACGGTGGCGACTACTGGGAGCGCGGGCGGGCCGCCGGCGACTACCGGTTCGCGCGGTTCGCGCTGGAGTTCGCCGACGGCGGCCGGCTGATGCTGATCGACCCGCGCCGGCTGGGCCGGATCCGGCTCGACCCGCCGATCGAGTTGCTCGGCCCCGACGCGACGGCGATCACGCCGGCCCAGTTTCGCGCGGCGCTCGCGCGTGGCACGGCACCGGTCAAGGCCCGCCTGCTCGACCAGCACGCGATCGCCGGCATCGGCAACCTGCTCGCCGACGACATCCTGTGGCGGGCCCGGGTGCACCCCGGCCGGCCGGTCGACGAACTGACCCCGGAGATGGTCGAAGCGCTGCTGCGGGCCACCCGCTTCGCGATCCGCACGACCGTGCGCGACGGCGGCGTACACACACTGGGCAGTTTGTCGTTGCGCCCGCCGGAAGCGCGCTGTCCGCGTGACGGGACACCCACCGTGCAGGGCACCTACGGCGGCCGGACCACCTGGTGGTGCCCGCTCGAACAGAAAGAGGGGCCTCCGTAGAGGCCCCTCTTTCCTAGGCGCTGTTACTGCTTGATGAAGGCGTTGTAGTAGACCATCGTGCCGATCGAGTCGGAGTGGAAGACACCGCCGACCTTGTCGCCCATGACCACGAAGGTCTTGGACTGGTAGATCGGGACGACCGGGTAGTACTTGTCGATGATGGTCTTCTCGATCGCCGACCAGTCGTCGCCCGCCTCGCCCGCCGGCAGCGCCGAGGCCTTGTCGATGGCCTGGTTGACGTCGTCAGCGTTGAAGTAGGACACGTTCGAGTTGCCCTGCGGGCCGATCTTGCGACCGTCGTAGAGCACCGGGATCGTCGACGCGCCGCTCGGCCAGTCCGCACCCCAGTTGCTGATGTAGATGTCGTACGGGTTGTCCTTGGTGCGCGCGGTCGGGTTGTGGTTGGGCTGCGCGACGTAGGAGACGACGACCTCGAAGCCGGCCTTCTCCAGGCTGTCCTTCAGCACCGGGGCGGTCTGCTGACCGAACGCGGTGTCGCGGGACATGAACGCGAGCTTGATCTTCTTGCCGCCCAACAGCTCCTTGGCCTTCTCCGGGTTTCCGGAAGGGCCACACCCGGTCGGGTCGGGGATGTCCGTGTAGCCGATCGTGGTGTCGGCCTGGAGGTTGTTGGTCAGCCGGCCGGCCGCGTCGCCACCCTGGGTCAGCAGGATGCCCTGCTTGTCGAGCGCGCAACCGATCGCGTGCCGGACGTTGATGTCGGTGACCTTCTGGTTGTTGATCGCGAGGTACCAGACGAAGAGGCTGGGCGTGTCGATCGTCCGCTCCTTGAGCGACGGGTCGCCCTGCACCTTGCTGACCAGCGACTGCGGCACGCCGTCCCAGGCGATCGCGTTGGCGTCAGCACCGCCGGCGATGGCCCGCTCGGTCTGCGCGGCGTCGTCCGGACCCATCTCGACCTCGAGGCCGTCGAGATAGTTGTGCCGGATCGGGTCGGTGTTGGCGTCCCAGTTCGGGTTGCGCTCCAGCACCAGCTTGCTGTCCTTGACATATTCCTTGATCTTGTACGGACCCGACGAGAAGACATGCCGGTCGTATTCGAGCTTGGTGTCCTTGGCCGCCGGCAGCGGGGCCGAGGTGCCCATGCTGAGCGCGAACGGCAGGTCGCAGTGCGGGTTCTTGAACTCGAACTTGAGCCCGTAGTCGCCGTTGACGGTCAGGCCCGGCACGGTGGTGTTGCCGGAGGTGTAGGGGCCCTTGTAGACCGCGTTGTAGGTCGGGTTGTCGGCGAGCCACTCCTGCACGTAGGTCGGGCCGCCGTCGATGGTCTCCTCGAACGACCGGGCGATGCCGTAGGCCACGTCGGCGGCCTTGATCTCGGTGCCGTCCTCATACTTGACACCCTTCTTCAGGGTGTATTCCCAGGTCTTGCAGTCGTTGTTGACGTCTTTGCCCGGGGTTTCGGCGAGGTCACCGACCAGCGTCAGCTTGCCCTTGCCGTCTTCGCGGAACTGGGTCAGGTTGCGGACCAGCATGTGCTGCACGGCCATCGCGCCGACGACGTAGGTGCGCTGCGGGTCCATGTGCTCGAAGTCGGTCTGCTGAATGACCTTCAGCGTGCCGCCCTTGGTCGCGCCCGGAACCTCCGGCGCCGGACCCTGTGACTCCTTGGGGTCCGTCGAGATCGCACCGGTCTTCACGACGACCTCGTCGCCCTTGTCACCGGACTCACCGGTGTTCTTCGAACAAGCGGCCAGCGTCGCCGTCAGCAGCAACGCGACCCCGGTGGCCGCGGTCAGCCGCCGCGACGCCCGTGATGAACGCATCGGTCACTCCCTCCCTATCCCGTGGAGGATTGCAGAAATCCTCCAGCTTGAGCCTCTACACCGAACATTTCTTTCGGATCACGGGCGCGTGTCGGCACGGCCCACACCGACACGCGCCCGTGGGTCTATGCGAGCCGAACTCTTGGGTCGATGAACGAATAGAGGACGTCGACGATGACGTTGGCCGCGACGATGAACAACGCGGCGAGCAGCACCGTCGCCATGACCAGCGGCATATCGAGGTTGATCGCCGCGTTGAGCGAGGCCTTGCCCAGCCCGGTGAAGCCGAAGATGGTCTCGGTCACCACCGTGCCGCCGAGGTAGGTGCCCAGGTCGAGGCCCGCGATGGTGACGATCGGCGTGATCGCCGCCCGCAGGGCGTGTTTCCCGTACACCCGGAACTTGGTCATGCCCTTGGCCCGTGCCGTGCGCACGAAGTCTTCGGACAAGGTCTCCAACATCTGCGCCCGGGACAGCCGCGCGTAGCTGGCGGAGTTGATGAAACCGAGGGCCAGCCAGGGCAGCAGCATCGCGGCCGCCCATTTCGCGGGATTCTCGGTGATCGGCACGTAGCTCGGATAAGCGAGTAGTCCCGTCTCGTACACGAAGATGATCAAAAGCAATGGCCCGAACAACAGGATCGGCATCGAGGCGCCGGTGAGCGAGAAGCCGACCGCGCCCCGGTCGAAGATGGTGCCCTTGCGCAGCGCCGAGATCATGCCGACCGAGACGCCGATCAGCAGCCAGACCACCGCGGCGCCGAACACGATGCTCAGGGTGACCGGCAGCGTGCGGCCGATGATGTCGGTGACCGGCTCGTCGTTGCGGAACGAGTAGCCCAGGCAGGGTGCCGGGCACTCGCGCGCGGCGTCGCCCTCGCCGAACGTGCGGCCGGTGACGATGCCGGACATGAAGTCGGCGTATTGCTGCACGACCGGCTTGTCGAGCCCCATCCGCCGGGCGATGCTCTCCTGCTGCGCCTCGGTGCAGGTCTTGCGGTTGCCGCACATGAGCTCGGCCGGGCTGTTGGGCACGGCGAAGAACAGGCCGAACGTGAGCACGCTGACCGTGAACAGCGTGACGACGGCGAGGAGCGCTTTCTTGATGAAGAACCGCAGCATCGTCGCGCCCCCTACCGGTCGGACTTCGGGTCGAGGGCGTCGCGCAGCGAGTCGCCGAAGAGGTTGAACGCGAGCACCAGCAGGAACAGCGTGATGCCGCCGGTCAGCGTGAAGGCCGGGTCGTCACGCGCGTAGTTGACGCTGTCGGAGATCAGCCGGCCGAGGTCGGGCGTCGGCTCGAGGACGCCGATGCCGAGGAACGACAGGGCCGCTTCCGCGGTGATCAGCGCCGGCACGTTGAGCGAGAAGGTGACCAGGATCGGCGCCCAGAGGTTGGGCAGCAACTGGCGGAACAGCACGTGCCCGAGGCCGGCGCCGGAGGCGCGGGCCGCCTCGACGAACTCCCGCTCGCGCAGGGTCAGCACCTGCCCGCGGACCAGCCGCGCGCTATAGGTCCAGTTGAAGACGACGAACACGACGATCAGCAACAACGGCCGGAACCAGGACGCCTCCTGGTCGGTGGGCCCGTAGCTCTGCGCGACCGCGATCGGCACGAAGGCGAAGCAGAAGATGTAGAACGGGAAGGCCAGCGTTAGGTCGGTCAGCCAGCTCAGCAGCGCGTCGACCTTGCCGCCGAGATAGCCGGCGACGATGCCGATCACCACGCCGAGCACGATGGTGAGCACGGCGGCGGTGAGCGCCACGATCAGCGACGTGCGCAGGCCGTAGACGATCTGGATGAAGATGTCGCGGCCGAGTCGCGGTTGGATGCCCAGCCAGTGCTCGGCGCTGATGCCGCCCAGATAGCCGAGCGGGTTGCCGCTGCGATCGAGCTTGTCGGTGAAGCGCTCGAGCGGGCCCTTGCCGTAGACCTTCTCGATCAGCGGGGCGCAGATCGCCATCAACGCGAAGACCAGCAGGGTGATGCCGCTGGCCCAGGCGGTGCGATCGCGGCGCAGGCGGACCCAGGCGAGCTGCCCGGGCGAGCGGCCGACGAACTCCTTACCCGCACCGGTCTGGTCACCGACCGGCGCTTCGGGCGAAGCGACCTTGAGACCAACCGGTCCGGCGGCGCCTTCGGTCATGGTCCTCGGTCACCCCCTTCCGGGTCGTGCACTGTGCAGTGAACGCTTCGGGCGCGAAAGGAAGTTGCATCCGACCGCTGGCGCTGAAAGTAAGCTACGGCCATCGACCTGTCAGCCGGATCAGTGGTAACGACTCTGCATCGAGGACGCCCCATGCCCCGGGAAGGTTCGCGCCCGCGACGGAATCGTGACCTAGGCTCGGCCAGGTGACCCATTTCGACGCGGCCGCCGCCGCGGTCCAGGCCGCTCTCGACGCCGGGGCGCGCTACGCGGACGCGCGGGTGATGCACCGGCGCAGCGAGTCCATGTCAGCCCGCAACGGCGAGATCGAAGACCTCAGCCAAGACGAAGACGCCGGCGTCGGCGTGCGCGCCCTGGTCGGATCCGGCTGGGGCTTCTACGCCGTCCCCGACATGTCCGACGCCGCCGCGCGGGCGGCCGGCACCCGAGCGGCGCGGATCGCCAACGCGAGCGCCAGCGTGCCCGGGCCGGCCACCGGCCTGATCCCGCTGCCCGCGGCCTCCGGCTCGTGGTCGTCGCCGTGCGAGGTCGACCCGCTCAGCGTGCCGCTGTCCGAGAAGGCCGACCTGATGGTCGGGCTCACCACCACGATGCGAGAGCACGGCGCCGACCTGGCCGAGAGCTTCTACCGCGTCTGGGACACCGCCAAGTGGTTCGTCTCCAGCGAGGGGCACCGGATCGACCAGCGGATCCGCGAGTGCGGCGGTGGCATCTCGGCGACCTCGATCGGCGAGGGCGAGTCGCAGCGCCGCTCCTACGGCGACCAGTTCGGCACCCGCGGCTGGGAGTTGGTCACCGGGCTCGACCTGCCCGGCAACGCCGCCCGAGTGGCGGTCGAGTCGCGTGAGCTGCTGACCGCGGCGCCCTGCCCGGCCGGCGAGACCACGCTGATCCTCGGCAGTGGACAGATGGCGTTGCAGATCCACGAGTCGGTGGGGCACGCGATCGAGCTCGACCGGATCCTCGGCTGGGAGGCCGCCTACGCCGGCACCTCCTGGCTCGACCTGGCCCAGCTCGGCTCGATGCGCTACGGCTCGCCGCTGATGAACATCGCGATCGACCCGACCATCCCCGGCGCGCTGGGCAGCTTCGGCTTCGACGACGAGGGCACCCCGGCCGCCGCCCGCTACGCGGTGCACGAGGGCGTCTGGGTCGGCGTGCTGGCCGGGCGCGACTCGGCGTCGGTCGCCGGCCTCGACTACGGCGGCAGCGTGCGCTCCGACGGCTGGGCGCGGCTGCCGATGGTGCGGATGACCAACGTCGGGCTCGAACCCGGCCCGCACACGCTCGAAGAGATCATCGCCGCCACCGACGACGGCATCTTCATGGACACCAACCGGTCCTGGTCCATCGACGACCGGCGGCTCAACTTCCAGTTCGGTTGCGAGATCGGCTGGGAGATCAAAAACGGCAAGATCGGCCGGATGCTGCGCAACCCGACCTACACCGGGATCGGCCCGACCTTCTGGCAGTCGATGGACATGCTCTCGTCGGAGATCACCGACTGGGGCATTCCCAACTGCGGGAAGGGGCAACCCGGCCAGACCGGGCACACCGGCCATCCGGCGGCACCGGCGCGGTTCACCGGCGTACGAGTAGGGGTGACGGGCTGATGTCGGCAGAGCTCGATCTCGCGGGCCGGGTCGTCGACCTGGTCCGCCGGCTGGCGGGCAGCGCCGCCGAGGCCGAGGCGCTGGTCGACCACACCGCGCTGGCGTTGACCCGGTTCGCCAACTCCGGGATCCACCAGAACGTCGCCGACGCGACGACCGCCATCCGGCTGCGGATCCACCTCGACGGCCGCACGGTGGGCGGCTCGACCACGGTGGTCGACGAGGCCGGCCTGACCGCGCTCGTCGAGCGCACCATCGCCGCGGTCGCCCTGACACCCGTCGACCCGGCGTGGCCGGGGCTCGCGCCGGCCGCGCCGCTGGTCACCGACGGGGCCTGGGACGAGGCCACCGCTCAGGCTTCGCCGGACGAGCGGGCCGCCCGGGTGCGCGCGTTCGTCGACGCGGCGGAAGGGCTGGAGACGGCCGGCTACTGCCGCACCGTCTACTGGTCCGGCGCGTTCGCCAACAGCGCCGGCCAGTCCGTGTCGGGCCGGGCGGCCGAGGCCGCCATGGACGGCATCGCCCGGGTGCCCGGCGCCGACGGCGTCGCGCGACTCGGCTCGCGCCGGCTGGCCGATCTCGACGGCGCGGTGCTCGGCGGCCGGGCCGCGCTCAAGGCCCGCGCCGGTGCCGACCCGATCGAGTTGCCGCCGGGCCGCTACGAGGTGGTGCTGGAGCCGACCGCCGTCGCCGACCTGCTGACCAACTTCGCGCTCTACGGGTTCAACGGGAAGCTGCTCAACGAGCGGCAGTCGTTCGCCGAGATCGGCGCGCCGCAGTTCGACCCGGCCGTGACGATCGTCGACGACGTGACCGCGACCGCCGGCGTCGGCATGCCGTTCGACGGCGAGGGCACGCCCAAGCGCCCGGTCACGTTCGTCGGGCAGGGCATCACCCTCGGGGTGGCCTACGACCGGCGGTCGGCGGCCGAGGCCGGTGTCGCCTCGACCGGCCACGGCTGGCCGGGCGGCAGCTCCTTCGGCCCGGTGCCGGCCAACCTGCGGCTGCTGCCCGACGACGCGGCGCCGACCGCCGCGGTCGCCGGCCCGGCGGCCGACGGGCACACCGCCGCGCTGGTGTCCACGATGGAGCGTGGCCTGCTGGTCAGCGACTTCTGGTATACCCGGGTGCTCGATCCGAAGACGCTGGTGGTCACCGGTTTGACCCGCAATGGCGTGTGGCTGGTGGAAAACGGGGAAATCACCCGACCCGTACGCAACTTCCGGTTCACCCAGTCCTACCCGCTGGCGCTCGGGCCCGGGGCCGTGCTCGGTGTCGGCGGCAATGCGATCACGCCGGCCGACAGCTGGGACATGTTCGGTTTCACCGGTCCGTCGCTCCGGCTTGCTTCGTGGAACTTCACGGGTGGCGCGTCGGGATAGATTCGTCTCCATGACGACCCCGCCACCCCCGCCCTATCCGAGGTCGCCCGACGAGACCGAGCCAGACAATTTAGACGAAGCGCCCGAAGCTGCGACTGAGTCGGCGGCCGACGACGCGCCGCCGGCCGACGATGTGCTGTCGCCGGCCGATCCGGCGTCGTCTTCCTCGTCGTCGGACAAGTTGGACAACCGGCGGCAGCGGTGGCTCATCATCGGTGCCGTTGTCGTGGCTGTCGTGGTCGTGATCGGTGCCTGCGCCGGCATCGGGATCGGCGCGGTGCGGGTGGTCGACGCCGTCGGCGACGGTGGGCACCGCCTGCTCCGGGTCGACGACGCCTGCCAGGCACTGGAAGTGCGGCTCAATCGGGTCGCGCCGCCGGGTTCGGCCAGCGGCCCGCGCGAACGCGCCACCGCGATCCGCGACGAGAACGCGGCGATCAAGCCGTTCCTCGACGAGATCACCGCCGGCCGGCGCGACAACGACCGCGACGACGACCGGCTGCTCGCCGAGTGGACGCAACTTGTCGACGCGCGCACGGCGTACGCCGATGCCCTTGACCGGCAGGTGAGCACCGACGCTCCGGCGTTTTTCGTCGCACCGCGAAACGACCGCGGCAACGCTGTCGTGGAGCGACTGGAGGATCGGCACGACGACTGCGCGGCGTCCGTACGCCGGCTTGCCGCACCTGATCTCTGACCTTCATCCACGGGATTGATCACACCCGCTGGACCTCTGCGAGCCGCTCGTTTTCCTCGGCGTAACGTGTGCACCGTCACGCGCCGGCCAGCGGCCAAAGAACCTTGCGGGAGACTTCATGACGACAACGGCGACGAGGCCGGTCGGGGCGCAGGCGCGCGCCTCGATAACGGCTCGGACGTTGCGAACGGATCGATGGTGGTTCGCGCCCCTCATCACCGTCATCGGACTCGGAGCCTGGGTCACATACGCGACCGTCCGGGTCTACATGCACAAGGATTTCTTCGTCTCGGACTACCACTACCTGACGCCGTTCTATTCGCCGTGCATCACGGACAGGTGCGGTGACGCGGCGGAGTTCGGCACCTTCCTCCCGGCTTGGTGGATCATCCCGGAGGCGGCCCTCACGCTGCCGTTCCTGCTGCTCTTCCGGCTGACGTGCTACTACTACCGCAAGGCCTACTACCGCTCGTTCTGGCTCTCGCCGCCGGCCTGCGCGGTGCCCGACGGGCACAAGACCTACTCCGGCGAGACGCGCTTCCCGCTGATTTTCCAGAACGCCCACCGCTACGCGTTCTACGCCGCCGGCATCATCTCGGTCATCAACACCTGGGACGCCATCAAGGCATTCCACAGCCCCGAGGGATTCGGCTTCGGGCTCGGCAACCTCATTCTTATTTTGAATGTGGTCATGCTCTGGGCCTATACGCTTTCCTGCCACTCGTGCCGACACATCGCCGGTGGCCGGCTCAAGCACTTCTCCCGCCACCCGGTGCGTTACCGCTTCTGGACCTTTGTGTCCAAGCTGAACACCCGGCACATGCAACTGGCGTGGATCACCCTGGCCACGCTCGCCATCACCGACTTCTACATCATGGCGGTCTCGGCGGGCTGGTTCGGCGATCCCCGGTTCATCAACTGAGGCGACTGACATGACTGAGCGAATCGAACGACACCACTACGACGTCGTCGTGATCGGCGCCGGCGGCGCCGGCCTGCGCGCGGCGATCGAGGCACGGCTCGCCGGCAAGCGCGTCGCCATCATCTCCAAGTCGCTGTTCGGCAAGGCACACACGGTGATGGCCGAGGGCGGCGCCGCGGCGGCGATGGGCAACGCCAACTCGCGCGACAACTGGCAGGTCCACTTCCGCGACACGATGCGCGGCGGCAAGTTCCTCAACAACTTCCGGATGGCCGAGCTGCACGCCAAAGAGGCGCCGGAGCGGATCTGGGAGCTGGAGACCTACGGCGCGCTGTTCGACCGCACGCCCGACGGCAAGATCTCGCAGCGCAACTTCGGCGGCCACGAATACCCGCGCCTCGCCCACGTCGGCGACCGCACGGGCCTCGAGCTGATCCGCACACTCCAGCAGAAGATCGTGTCGCTCCAGCAGGACGACAAGCGCGAGTTCGGCGACTACGACGCCCGGATCAAGGTGTTCGCCGAGACCACCATCACCGAGCTGCTGCTCGACGGCGACCGGATCGCGGGCGCCTTCGGCTACTACCGCGAGTCGGGCGAGTTCGTGCTCCTCCAGGCGCCCGCGGTGGTGCTGGCGACCGGCGGCGTCGGCCGCTCCTACAAGGTCACCTCCAACTCCTGGGAATACACCGGTGACGGCCACGCGCTCGCCCTGCGAGCCGGCGCGACGCTGATCAACATGGAGTTCCTCCAGTTCCACCCGACCGGCATGGTCTGGCCGCCGTCGGTCAAGGGCATCCTGGTCACCGAGTCGGTCCGCGGCGACGGTGGTGTCCTCAAGAACTCCGAGGGCAAGCGGTTCATGTTCGACTACGTCCCCGACGTCTTCCGCAAGCAATACGCGGAGACCGAGGAGGAGGCCGACCGCTGGTATACCGACCCGGACAACAACCGGCGCCCGCCGGAGCTGCTGCCCCGTGACGAGGTCGCCCGCGCGATCAACAACGAGGTCAAGGAGGGTCGCGGCACCCCCGCCGGCGGCATCTACCTCGACATCGCGTCGCGCCGGTCCGCCGACTACATCCAGAAGCGCCTGCCGTCGATGTACCACCAGTTCAAGGAGCTGGCCGACGTCGACATCACCAAGGAGCCGATGGAGATCGGGCCGACCTGTCACTACGTGATGGGCGGCGTCGAGGTCGAGCCGGACTCGGGCGCGGCCATGGGCCACGTCCAGGGCCTGTTCGCGGCCGGCGAGGTGTCCGGCGGCATGCACGGCTCCAACCGCCTCGGCGGCAACTCGCTGTCCGACCTGCTGGTCTTCGGCAAGCGCGCCGGTGAATACGCGGCCCGCTACGTCGACGGCATCGAGAAGCGCCCGGCTGTCCCCTCGGCCGACGTCGAGGCCGCTGTCGACGCGGCGCTCGCACCGCTGCAGCGGGACACCGGCGAAAACCCGTACAAGTTGCAGCAGGATCTTCAGGCGGTGATGGGCGACCTGGTCGGCATCATCCGGCGCAAGGGTGAGCTCGAAGACGCCCTGGTCCGCCTCGCGGAGCTGCGCGAGCGGGTCGCGAAGGTCAGCTCCGCCGGTGGCCGGCGCTACAACCCCGGCTGGCACCTGGCTCTCGACCTGCGCAACATGCTGGTGGTCTCGGAGTGCACCGCGAAGGCGGCGCTCGAGCGGGAAGAGTCGCGCGGCGGCCACACCCGCGAAGACTTCCCGGCGATGTCCGCGAAGTGGCGGACGGTCAACCTGGTCTGCTCGCTCGACGGCGACAAGGTGCGGCTCGAACACAAGCCGCTGCCGACGATGCGGCCCGAGCTGATCCACCTCTTCGACCGCGGCGAGCTGTCGAAGTATCTGACCGAGGGGGAGCTCACAGACTTCGACGGGTCTGTTACCGAAGGAGCGGGCAAGTAATGGGACAGAAGCGCCAATTCAAAGTCTGGCGTGGCGACGAGACCGGCGGCGACCTGACCGACTACGAGGTCGAGGTCAACGAGGGTGAGGTCGTGCTCGACATCATCCACCGGCTCCAGGCCACCGAGGCGCCCGACCTGGCCTGCCGGTGGAACTGCAAGGCCGGCAAGTGCGGCTCGTGCTCGATGGAGATCAACGGCATGCCGCGGCTGGGCTGCATGACCCGGATGTCGACGTTCGAGGAGACCGAGACCGTCACGGTCACCCCGCTGCGCACCTTCCCGGTGATCCGCGACCTGGTCACCGACGTCTCCTTCAACTACGAGAAGGCCCGCGAGACCCCGGCCTTCGCGCCGCCGAAGGACCTCGCACCGGGTGAATACCGGATGCAGCAGGTCGATGTCGAGCGCTCGCAGGAGTTCCGCAAGTGCATCGAGTGCTTCCTGTGCCAGAACACCTGCCACGTGGTGCGTGACCACGACGAGAACAAGAAGGCGTTCTCGGGTCCGCGCTCCTTCATCCGCGCCGCCGAGTTGGATATGCATCCATTGGACGCGCGGGAAGACCGGAAGACGTACGCTCAGCAGCATCAGGGTCTCGGATACTGCAACATCACCAAGTGCTGCACCGAGGTGTGCCCTGAGCACATCAAGATCACCGACAACGCGATCATTCCGATGAAGGAGCGCGTGGTGGACCGTAAGTACGATCCGCTGGTCTGGCTGGGCAGCAAGATCTTCCGCCGGCACCCCAACGACGACGAGCTGGTGCACACCGCCTCGACGTCGAGCGCGGCACCCGCGATGAGCGGCGCCGAGCTGCCCGACGCACACCAACGCACCGAGGAGCAGGAAGTGGAACGAGGCGTCAACTGGCACCGCCGGCCTTCACCGGCGCAGCTTCCGGCCGTGGGCGCCAACGGCCGCCTCGGTGTCAGCGAGGCCGCGTTCGACCGCTCGGGGGCCGCGTCGCCGTTCGGTGACGACGTGGAGTTCCCGATGCCGCCGCGCGACCTCAACTACGCGCACCCCGACCAGGACTGATCTTCCTTAAGGGCCCCGCACTTCGGTGCGGGGCCCTTTTTTTTGTCACTCCAAGAGCGTGCCTTCTCGGAGGGCGACGACGATCGGGGCGTCGGCCGGCAGCCAGGGCACGTCGTCGAGCTCGTCGCGGCCCAGCCAGCGCAGCTCGGCATGCTCCAGGGCCGTCGGGTTCCCGTCAACCAGTCGTGCGGCGAAAATCTTCAATACGGTACGGCGGTGCCCTAACGGGATATCGTCGCCGATGCGGTCGCCAACCACGATGCGCACACCCAGTTCTTCCTGGCATTCCCGCACGAGTGCCGCGGTCTCGGACTCACCCGGCTCCACCTTTCCGCCGGGGAACTCCCACATTCCGGCCAACTCCGGAGGATGCGCCCGGGCACAGGCCAAAACTTTACGCTCAGCAACGATAGCGGCACCGACGATGACGCGGGGACTCACACTCCCCCGGCCGGCGGGCTCGTTCAGACGTTCGTTGTGCACGACCAACCAGGGTGCCAGACGAAATGCCGTTTCGGGTGTCGGAGCCGTCCCCTAGGTCACTACAAGGGGGAAATGTGGGCGTGGACATGGGGGCCGGTCAGCGAAAGACTTAGGGCACCGAACCATGACGAGATGGCGACGATTTGGCCACAAGCCGGCAACGACGCCTGGGAGGTGTGGATGCGAGCCCTGTGGAGCGGGCGGGCCCGAGGCGACTACCTATCCGACGCGCTCGCGTTGCTCGCCGGCTGGACCCGCGAAGACAAGCAGCTCAAGCGAGTGTTCCTGGTCGACAACACGCAGCACAGCGATCTCACCGAAAGGGTGAAGGTCTGCGCCGACGCGTTACACCTTCGGGCTGAGATTCGTCGCCTGGATGGTTACACACAGGTCAAGGTCGCCGCCGCCGACGGTGTCGCGATCACGGAGCGCGAGGTCACCCTCGCGGCCCGCATCGAAGACGCCTACCGGCTCGTTCTCAACGACCGGTGATCGTCTTCTGACCTTCCGTCAGGTTCGCAAATAGGACGCGCCGTTGATGTCGATGACCCCGCCGGTCATCGACTCCGTGCCCGGGGTCGCCAGAAACACCACGAGCCGCCCCACTTCGTCGGCCGTCGCGATCCGCCCGATCGCCGTCTCATTGCGGATCTCCGCGCCCCGCGGCCCGTTGAGGTAGGGCGCCGCCATGTCGGTCTCGACGTAGCCCGGCGCGATCGCGGTGACGAAGATGTTGTGCGGCCCCAGCGCTTTCGCGAGCGACTGGCTGAAGCTGTTGAGCCCGGCCTTGCTGGCCCCGTAGGCGGGGTGGCTCGCCTCGCCGCGGAACGCGCCCCGCGAGGTGATGTTGATGATCCGCCCGCCGCCGGCCGCGACCATGTGCGGCACGACCGCGTGCACCAGGTTGGCCGGCCCGACCAGGTTGGTGTCTAGCGTGCGCCGCCAGATCTCCTGCCACTCGTCGTAGGAGGTCTCCAACACCGGATGGTTCTCGTAAACCCCGGCGTTGTTGACCAGGACCCCGATGGTCCCGTGCCGAGCGATGGTGAGGTCGACGAGATCCTTGACCTGGCCCGGGTCCTTGAGATCGGCCTGCCGCATCTCGTGCGCGCCGGCACCGAGACTGTCGAGCGTCTCCTGCGCGGCGGCCTTGTTGCTCACGTAGTGCACGACGACCGTCGCACCCTCGGCCGCGAACCGCTGGGCGGTGGCCCGCCCGATCCCCCGCGAGCCACCCGTTACCAGCGCGACCACACCATCCAGACTCATGGCCACAGCATGCCAGCCTGAGTTAGAGCAGCCAGGCCCCGGCCGGCTTGCTGTCCCAGAAGTCGCGCACCAGCACCTTGGCACCCTTGAGGGCGAACGCCTTGGGCACCTCGAAGAACACCAGCCCGGATTTACGCTGGCCGGCCGACAGCTGGGCCCATTCGAAAGCGTCGTCGTGCACCACGAACTGGTTGTTGTAGACCTCGCCGTCCTGGCCCTGCAACGTGATCTCGTTGCCGGTCATCAGCGCGTCGCCCTTTTTCATCAACACCGAAATGTCGACGGCGATGTATTTCTTGCCGGCGCCTGGTTGCGTGAACATGTTGTCGGATCGGGCGGGCTTCACCGACTTGACGGTGAAGGCCATTTCGTCGCCCTCCAACAGCCCGCCGCTGATCACGATGGTCTTGCCCACCTTGGCGCTCGGCGGACCCTGCTTTTCTCCCTCCGGCTCCGGCTCCGTCGCTGGTTCGGTTGTCGGCTCGGCAGCGGCCTTCGTGGCTGGTGGCGCGGCCGCCGGCCCGGCGCCGGTGACATCGCTGGCCTGCTTGGTGTCAGGCTTGTCGTCGCCGTTGGCGGCCGCGACGATGGCACCGCCGCAACAGAGCACGAGCACCAGACCACCGCCGACCAGGGTCGGCACGAGCCACCGCTTCTTTTTCGTGGGCGGCGCCGGATAACCGGGCGGAGCCCCGAATGCGGCGGTCGGATCCACGGGATTCGGCGACTGCCCGTATTGCGGCGGACCGGGCACCTGCGGTGACCCATAAGGGTTAGTCATCGCGCGTCTCCTCCATTAAGGACCGTCGACATTTCGATCCTGGAAGGCTGGCACAGCACCACCGGAAAGGGTTATGTCTTTCAGGCTGTTAGCGCAAACATTCGGACCGTCGTGATCCTTTGGATGGCGCGCCTTCGAACCACTCGCACCGATCTCGATGCCGGTCCCGCCGACGGGACCAAGGTCATCGGTCAGCACGGCGCGCGGTCGGCCGATCTCCACACCACGTTCGGCCGATACCCGCGCCTACCGGCGCCCGTTACGCACGGCGCCCGAATGCGGACGCCCTGCGGCCGGTTCGCGACCGCGGCCGTGTGGTGATGGAGGCCGGAGATCGGCAGGTCGCTTCTGGTGCGGGGTATGGCTGACCGGCGCGTGGATCTGGCAGCTAAGCGCTCTCGGTGTGTGCGTCGATCGAAGGGCCGCCCGGGCCCAACCGCTCCAGGCCCGACCGCTCCGGCGGTCGGCCGCTCCTGGTCTGGCCAGGGCGGTCGGTGATCGTTTGTAGCTGGCCGGCACGGGCAGGGCGGATTTGCGTGATCGTTTGCAGCTCATCGAGACCTGGCGCGGCGTGTCGTGTCGATCGGGCGCACATGATCACCCCGCGCGGTTGGAATCGTGCAGATCTGCTGCAGACGATCAAGGGCCTGGCTGGTGTCCGCCCCACGGCGGCGGCCTATCAGGAACGGGCCGCTGTGCCGGGCCGACAGACCAGCCCCGCCCCCACGCGACACCAGCCCCGGCATGACAGGGCCTCAGGATCGCAACCCGCCCCACACCAAAGGCAGCACCGCCGCCCGGGATAGGGCAAGAGGCAACGCCCCACGTGCAACCTCGACTCGAACAAGCTCAGAGCAGCGAGTCCTGCCACTGCGTGTGCAAAGTGGCGTAGCGACCCCCGCCCGCTATCAAGCGGGAGGGTGGCCCGTCTTCGACGACCCGGCCGTCGTCGACGACCAGAACCCGGTCGGCGATCTCCACGGTTGACAGGCGGTGAGCGATTACCAGGGCCGTGCGTTCGCGCAGGATCGTGCGCAACGCGCGCTGCACCAACCGCTCAGTCGGCACGTCGAGCGACGACGTGGCCTCATCAAGAATCAAAACCCCGGGATCCGCCAGGAACGCCCGCGCGAACGCCACCAACTGCCGCTGCCCGGCAGACAACCGACCACCACGACGGTGTACGTCGGTGTCATACCCGGAAGGCAGCGCGGCAATGAAGTCGTGCGCACCGATCGCCCGCGCCGCCGCCACCAGGTCGGCGTCGGAAGCGTCCGGCCGGCCGAACCGGAGGTTGTCACCGACCGTACCCGCGAACAGATGGTTTTCCTGGGTCACCATGACGACCGCGCGCCGCAGGTCGGGGTCGCACACCGAACGCAGGTCGACGCCGTCGAGAAGAACAGCGCCGGAGACCGGATCATAGAAACGGGCCACGAGCTTGGCCACCGTCGACTTGCCCGCGCCGGTCGCACCGACCAGCGCGACGATCTGCCCGGCCGGAATCTCGATGGAGAAGTCGGCCAGCACCGGCGGCCCGTCGCGATAGCCGAAGGTGACGTTGTCGAACACGACCGCCCGGCCGCCCGGGGCGGCGGGCAGCGGCACCGGCCGGCCCGGCTCCGGCACCGCCGGACGCTCATCCAGCACACCGGACAGCTTCTCCAGCGCCGCCGTCGCCGACTGCAACGCGTTGTAGAACTGGCTCAGTTCCTGCATCGGCTCGAAGAATCGCCGCAGGTAGAGCAGGAACGCCGCGAGGACGCCGATCGCCGTCTCGCCGTGCAGCACCTGCCAGCCACCGAACGTCAGCACGCCCGCGATGGCCAGGTTGCCGATCAACTTGATGCTCGGCGAATACACGGCGATGAGCCGGAACGCGCGCAGCGACGCCACCCGGTAGTCGTCGTTGAGCGCGTCGAAGATCTGCTGGTTGCGGGGTTCGCGGCGGAATGCGTGCACCGCCCGGATGCCGCCGAGCGACTCGACGAAGTGGACGATCACCAAGGCAACAGCCTCGCGGGTACGCCGGTAGGCGATCGCGGACGCCAGCGCGAACCAGCGCGACAGCCAGAGCAGGAACGGAAAGGTCAGCAGGGTGAGCACGGCGAGCGGCAGGTCGAGGTAGAGCAGTACGCCGGCGACCGAGACGACCGACAGGCCGGCCAGCACCAGGTCGTCGATGCCGCCGTCGACCAGCTCGCTGATCGAGTCCATGTCGCTGGTCAGCCGGGCCACCATCCGGCCCGACGTGTAGCGCTCGTGGAAGCCGATCGACAGCCGCTGGAAGTGGTCGTAGACCCGCTGCCGCAGGTCGCGCAGCACGTCTTGGCCGATCCGGGCCGACAGCCGCAGGAAGCCGCGCTTTCCGACATACTCCGCGGCCGCGGCCACGACGAATGCCAGGCCCACCTCGATCAGGATGGTCGGGTCGCCGGCCCGCAGCGGTGGGATGCCCTTGTCGATCGCGAGCATCACCAGGAACGGGCCGGCCATGCCGGCGGCGCTCTGCAGGACCAACAGGGCGACCGTGGCGGCCAGCGGGCGCCGGTGTGGGCGGACCAGGGAAGCCAGCAGGGCTCGGCTGCGCACTCGCAGGCGGGCGACGGCAGCGGCGTCGGTGCCCTCGGCGGCGGTCCGGTCGGCGTCGTGTTCGGTCGCCCGGCCGCGCCAGGAGTGCACCGTCATGCGGCGTCCGCTGCCGCCGCCTCGGAGAGCACGGCCCGGTAGGCCGGCACCGTTGCCAGCAACTCCGAGTGCGTGCCGGTCGCCGCGATCACGCCGCCGGACAGCAGCGCGACGCGGTCGGCGAGGGCGATCGTCGACGGGCGGTGCACGACGAGCAGCGCGGTGGTGTCCGCCAGCACGCCGGCCAGCGCCTTCTCGACCAGTGCCTCGGTGTGCACGTCGAGCGCCGACAGCGGGTCGTCGAGCACCAGCACCCGGGGCCGGCTCAGGATCGCGCGCGCCAGTGCCAACCGTTGCCGCTGGCCGCCGGAGAGCGACAGGCCCTGCTCGCCGACCCGGGTGTCGAGGCCCCACGGCAGGTCTTCGACGAAGTCGGCCTGGGCCAGCGCGAGCGCCTCGTGGATCTCGTCGTCGGTCGCGTCGGTGCGGCCCAGCGCCAGGTTTTCCCGCACCGACATGGAGAACAGCGTCGGTTCCTCGAACGCGACGCCGACCACCTCGCGCAGCGAGTCGAGGCGCAGGTCGCGGATGTCGCGGCCGTCGAGGGTGATCCGCCCGGCGGTCACGTCGTAGAGCCGGGGCACCAGCGAGACCAGCGTGGTCTTGCCGCAGCCGGTGGTGCCGACGACGGCGAGCGTCTCACCGGGCCGCACGGTCAGCGTGATCCCCCGCAACACCGGCACCGAGCTGCCCGGGTAGGTGAACCGGACGTTCTCGAAGCACACTTCGCCGGCCACCCGGCCGGCCCGCCGGGCGTTGCTGCGATCCATGATGGACGGTGGTGCGTCGAGCACCTCGTAGATCCGGTCGGAGGCGGTCATCGCCTCCTGCGCGTTGCCGATGATCCAGCCCAGCGACTCGATCGGCCAAATGAGCATGAGTTGCAGCGTCACGAACGCGACCAGTTCGCCGATCGTGAGCCGGCCGGCCGCCACCTCCATCGCGCCCGCGACCAGCACCGCCGCCAGGGTCAGGTTGGGGATCAGGTCGAACTGGGCCGACGTGCCGGCGAGTTGGCGGCCCTTCGCGACGGCGGTGTCCCGCAACCGGTCGGCGCCGGCGCCGAACTGGCCGCTCATGAACGACTGCCGGCCGAACGACTTGACCGTGCGCAGGCCGCGCGCCGACTCTTCGACCTGGGTGGCCAGATCGCCCTGCTCGTCTTGCATCCGGCGGGATGTGCGCAGGTAGGTGCGGGTGAACCGGCGGCTGACGATTGCCAGCGGCACCGCGCTGCCGGCCACCAGCAGGCCCAGCGGCCAGTGCAGGTGGATCAGCAGGGCGACGACCACCGCGTAGGTGGCCAGGTTGACCATCAGGAACAGCAGGCCGAAGGAGAGGAAGCGGCGGATCACCGAGAGGTCGGCGGTGACCCGGGCCAGCAGTTGGCCGCTCTGCCAGCGATCGTGGAACGCGACCGGCAGCCGTTGCAGGTGTGCGTAGATCTCCTGCCGGATCGTCGCCTCCATGCCGAGTGCCTGGCTCGACTGCGACCAGCGCCGGATGAAGATCAGCACCGCCTCGGCAATGCCGAACAGCAGCGCGAGGCCACCCAGCGCGAACAGGCCGCGCGGGTCGTCATGGGCGATCGGCCCGTCGACCACCTTGCGGATGACCAACGGGACGGCGATGCCGACCGCGGTGCCGGCGAGGGCGGCGGCGACCAGGCCGGCGAACTGGAGACGGTAGGGGCGGAGGTAGCGGCGAAGCCGCCACAGGTTGCGTACCCCTGACTGATGGTCACTTTTGGTACGCACCCCGTGACGGTAATCGCTGCAACGGTCCTACCGCATCTCGTGCCCGAGAAGCCACTTTTTCACTTCGAGGCCGTAGCGGTAGCCGCCGAGTGTGCCGTCGGTGCGCAGCACCCGGTGGCAGGGCACGAACGGGGCCGCCGCATTGCGGGCACAGGCCTGCGCGGCCGCGCGCACCGCAGAGGGGCGACCGGCCAGGGCGGCGTATTCGGTGTAGGTCACGGGCGCTCCGGGCTTGACCTCGCGGAGCACGTCCCAGGCGTGCCCGATGAAGCTTCCGCCGGACCGTTGCTCGACCGGCACCGCGTCGAGCGCCGTCAGATCACCGTCCAGATAGGACGACACCGCGTCGGTGATCGGCCCGAGGTCGGCGCGCGGCCGCGGTTGGCCACGAAGCGAAGGGTGTACGAGCGCCAGCAACTCGTCGACGTCGGCGGTGAAGCCGGCGGCGCGCACGACGCCCTCGTCGGTCGCGACGATCGTCAGCGGGCCGGTCGGGGTGGACATGGTGGTGGTGTTCACGCGTTCCTCCAGAGACGGATCAGGGCGTAGGACCGCCACGGCCGCCAGGCCGCGGCGTGCGCCTCGAGTGCTTTGGGTTCGTCCGGCAGGCCGAGGGCCTTGGCACCGCGCCGGACGGCGAGATCGGTTGGCAGGAAGACATCGGGGTCACCGGCGGCGCGCATCGCCACGTAGCCGGCCGTCCAGGCGCCGATGCCGGGCAGCGCGACCAGGCCCTGGACCAGTTCTTCGCGGTCGGCGCCGAGGTCGAGGTCGACGCTGCCGTCGACCACCGCCTGGGCCAGGCCGCGGATCGTCTCCCGGCGGGCGGCCGGCATCGGGAACGCCTCGTCGGGCAACTCCGTGACGGCCGCGGCATCCGGGAAGCCGGCGGTGCCGGCGCTCTTGGCGATGCGGCCGAGGATCGTGCGGGTGGCCGGCACCGAGATCTGCTGGCCGACGATCGCCCGCACGGCGGTCTCGAAGCCGTCGACGGCACGCGGGACGCGTACCCCCGGCTCTTTCTCGACGGTCTTCGCCAGGGCGTGGTCGGTGCCGAGCAACCCGTCGACCGCCTCCGGGTCGGCGTCGAGATCGAGCAGCCGGCGGCAGCGGGCCACCGCGGGCGCCAGGTCGCGCACGTCTTTGAGCCGCAGCGTGGCGGCCACGTGGGCACCGCCGCCATGGCCCGGCAGCGGCGTGAGCTCGACCTCGGCCGCCCCGTGGGGCAGGGTCAGCGACCGCTTGTAGGTGCCGTCGACAACCTCCTCGACGCCCGGGATCGCGCGGTCGCCGAGGAACTCGAGCAGCGCGGGCGCGTTGAGCGGTGGCCGGTAGGCGAGCCGCAGGTTGACGACACCGGCTTCGGGGGTCTTGCGGTGTTTTGCCTCGCGCAGGGTCGACGGCGGGCCGCCGTACA
Source organism: Asanoa ferruginea (assembly GCF_003387075.1). Lineage (NCBI taxonomy): Bacteria > Bacillati > Actinomycetota > Actinomycetes > Micromonosporales > Micromonosporaceae > Asanoa > Asanoa ferruginea. The sequence continues at coordinate 3,218,837 of NZ_QUMQ01000001.1, read as the reverse complement.
CCTCCTTGATCGTGTCGTTGAACTGCCGCACGCTGCCGAAACCCGCCGCGAACGCGATCTCGGCGAGACCAAGATCGGTCGTCTCGACCAGGATGCGGGCGGTCTGGGCCCGCTGCGCCCGGGCCAGTGCCAGCGGGCCGGCACCGACCTCCGCGACGAGCATGCGGTGCAGGTGACGCTCGGTGTAGCCGACCCGGGACGCCAGCCCCGGCACGCCCTCCCGGTCGACGACGCCGTCGCCGATCAGCCGCATCGCCCGGCCGACCGTGTCGGCGCGCACGTCCCACTCCGGTGAGCCGGGCGCGGCGTCGGGCCGGCAGCGGCGGCAGGCCCGGAAGCCGGCCCGCTGCGCGGCGGCGGCCGAGGGGTAGAAACGGACGTTCGCCCGTTTGGGCGTGATGGCCGGGCAGGATGGCTTGCAGTAGATCCCGGTCGAGGTCACGGCCGTGTAGAACCAGCCGTCGAACCGCTGGTCACGGCTGTCGACCGCCCGGTAGCACCGCTCGAACTCCAGTTCCATGCCATTGATCCTGCCTCGCGCCGGCGCCGCTGGCTCGCGGGAATCGGACATCGCTATCAGCTGAGTAGACGCTCAGCTTTTTGTCGGTGCGTTGTTGCACACTTGTGGTCATGGCGAAGAAGTCGACTTGGGCACTGGGCATCCTGGGCACGGCCGCGGCGGCGCTGGCCTGGGCCGCGCGCGACGTGCCGCTCCAGATGGGCGCCCGTCCTGACGAGCGCCGGGTCGGCCCGTCGCCGCAGTGGCGCGACGGCAAGTTCCACAACCGGGTCCCGGCCCGCACGATCGCGGCTCCGGGCGGCGCGCTGCTGCGCTCCTTCCTGGCCGACCGCGAGCGGCGCAAGCCCCGCCTCCCGATCCCGCTGGCGCACCCCTCCGGCGCCACGTCGGAAGGCCTACACATCACGTGGTACGGGCACTCGTCGGCGCTGGTCGAGATCGACGGCGACCGGGTGCTGTTCGACCCGGTCTGGAGCGACCGCTGCTCGCCGTCGCACCTGGTCGGCCCCCGCCGCCTGCACGAGCCCCCGGTCCCGCTCGACGAGCTGCCCCGGCTCGACGCGATCGTGATCTCGCACGACCACTACGACCACCTCGACCTGCCGACGATCCGCACACTGGCGCTGAGCTCGACGGCCCCGTTCGTGGTGCCGCTGGGCGTGGGCGCCCACTTCGCCCGCTGGGGCATCCCGGCCGAGCGGGTGATCGAGCTCGACTGGGACGAGTCGATCACGGTGGCCGGCCTGACCCTGACCGCGACCGAGGCCCGCCACTTCTCCGGTCGCGGCCTGACCCGAGACGAGACCCTGTGGGCGTCGTGGGTGGTCGCCGGCCACGACCGCAAGGTCTTCTACACGGGCGATTCAGGCTATTTCGACGGTTATGCCGAGATCGGCGCCGCTCACGGCCCGTTCGACGTGACCCTGATGCAGATCGGGGCTTATGGCGAGGGCTGGCCCGACATCCACATGACCCCGGAAGACGCGGTCCGGGCACACCAGGCGGTCCGGGGTGGGCTGATGATCCCGCTGCACTGGGGCACGTTCGTACTGGCCTTCCACGACTGGGCCGAGCCCGCCGACCGCCTCTGGTCCGAGGCCAAGGCCGAGGGGGTCACCCTCGCCGTCCCGCGCCCGGGCGAGCGGGTCGACGTCGACGCCCCGCCAGCCATCGACGGCTGGTGGCAGGCGATCGCCTGATCTTCGAAGGGCCTGCGTAAGCTGGTCTGTTGTGAGTCTGACCATCGGGATCGTCGGCCTGCCCAACGTCGGCAAGAGCACCCTGTTCAATGCGTTGACCAAAAACGACGTGCTGGCGGCGAACTACCCCTTCGCGACCATCGAGCCCAACGTCGGCGTCGTCGGCCTGCCCGACGCCCGGCTCGGCAAGCTGGCCGCGCTCTACGACTCGCAGAAGATCGTGCCGGCCCCGGTCTCCTTCGTCGACATCGCCGGCCTGGTCCGGGGCGCGTCGAAGGGCCAGGGCCGCGGCAACGCGTTCCTGGCCAACATCCGCGACGCGTCGGCGATCTGCCAGGTGGTGCGGGCGTTCTCGGACCCCAACGTGGTCCACGTCGACGGCAAGGTCTCCCCCGCCGACGACATCGAGACGATCAACACCGAGCTGATCCTGGCCGACCTCCAGACGATCGAGAAGGCCCTCCCCCGGCTGGAGAAGGAAGCCAGGCTCCGCAAGGAGCGGGCGGCCATGGCGGCCGCGGCCAAGGCTGCTGGCGAGCTGCTCGACACGGGCGTCACCCTCTACGCGGGTGCTGCGGGTGCCGGCATCGACGTGGCTGAGCTGCGCGAACTGCACCTGCTGACCGCGAAGCCGTTCCTCTACGTCTTCAACGTCGACGAGGAAGAGCTCAACAACGCCGCGTTCCTCGACGAGCTGCGCGCCCTGGTGGCACCGGCCGAGGCGGTCTTCATGGACGCCAAGGTCGAGTCGGAGCTGATCGACCTGCCCGAAGACGAGGCACGCGAGCTGCTGGAGTCGATCGGCCAGCCGGAGCCGGGCCTCAACCAGCTCATCCGGGTCGGTTTCCGCACGCTGGGCCTACAGACCTACCTGACGGCGGGCCCAAAGGAGTCGCGCGGCTGGACGATCCCCATCGGCGCCACCGCACCCGAGGCCGCCGGCGTGATCCACTCCGACTTCCAGCGCGGCTTCATCAAGGCCGAAATCGTGTCCTACGACGACCTCATGGCGGCCGGCACGATGGCGGCGGCCAAGGCGGCCGGCAAGGTCCGAATCGAAGGCAAGGACTACATCATGCAGGACGGCGACGTGGTGGACTTCCGCTTCAACGTGTAGGCAAGGCGACCGGGCCTAGGATGGCCTGATGTTCTTGCTCGAACTGTCTTTTGACGGCAACCCGGAGCGGCTCAAGCATCGGCCCGCGCACCGGGAGGTGTTGGCCGGGCTCAAGGAACGGGGTCTGGTCGCGCTGGCCGGGCCCTATGCCGACGAGTCCGGTGCGCTGCTGATCTTCGATGTGGCGACCGAGGCCGAGTTCGAAGAGCTTGTCGCCGCGGATCCCTACTACCGCGCGCCCGGTGTCTCGATCGCCGCCAAGCGGGAGTGGAATCCGGTCATCCGCTGACCCTGTCCGGGTGATCGGCGGTACCGCTCACGGTACCGACATCGCTACCATGCGCCGATGGCCGTCGTGTTCGTCAGCCATCGCATGGCCGACGCCTCCCCCGCAGAAAAGCTCGCCGACGAGATCCGCGCCGCTGGGCACGACGTCCATCTCGACGTGACCGACCTCCAGGTCGGCGACTCCATCGTGGAGTGGATGAACCAGGGTCTGACGACCGCCGGCTACGTGGTGCTCTGCTACTCGGTGCACGGCGTGGAGTCGCCGTGGATCGTGCGGGAGTGGGCGTCGACGCTGGCCCGCCAGATCCAGGGCGCCGGGGTGAAACTCCTGCCCGTCGTCCTGACCGGCGGAGACGCGCCCGCCCTGCTCGCCGACCTCAAGACCGCCGACCTGACCACCGACTGGGCCGGCGGCGTGGCCCAACTCCTGCGGGCGATCCGGTGAGCGTCACCGTCCTGATCGCCCACGCCAACGGCGAGGAAGACCGGGCCAAAGAGCTGGCCGCGCCGATCCAGGCCGCCGGCTACGACGTGCACTACGGCGCGACGGTGCTGGTCGGCGAGTCGGTGGTGGAGGAGACCCAGAAGGTGCTCAACGCGGGCGGCCCGGTCGTCCTGTGCGGCACCATCCGGGCGGTCGGCACACCCTGGGCACGCCGGGTGGTCAACGCGGCCCGGCAGGCCAACCGCCAGAACCGGGTGTTCGTCGTCCAGATGGAGGAAGACGCCGACACCGAGTCGGTCGCCTTCGACGGCAAGGTCGCCGCCTGGTGGCACAACCAGGCGAAAGCCGCCGACGATCTGGTGACCGCCCTGGTCCGCTACTTCCCGTTGGACCGGACGATCGCCGAGTCGAGCGCCGCGACCACGGCGGAGGCGCGATACCGGCAGCTGGCGCTGGAGTCCTGCGACCTCGTCGACCTGGTCAACCTGCCGGAAGGGGACCGGCACATCGCCCTGCGCCAGCTCGAGCTGCGCCGCCTCTACGTTGCCCTGCGGGTTCGGCCGACCTCCGTGCGAGGCGAGCGGCTGGGTGGGGCGCAACCCGATGCGGGAACGCAGGACCGGGTGCCGCTCGGCGAGCGCCTTGCCGCCGACCGTCGGCTGGTCGTCCTCGGCGATCCCGGCTCCGGCAAGAGCACGCTGCTGCGCTGGATCACCACCGCCTACCTGTTGCGGCTCGCCGACGACCCCGACTGGCGTGACCTGCCCGATGTCGGCACGCTGCCGGAGGAGGACCTTCTTCCGGTGCTGATCCGCTGCCGAGACCTGCGCAGCGACCACATCGGTGGCGCGTTCGACGATGTCCTCAATTTCACGCTGCGCCAGCAGGAGATGAACGACCAGGAATGCGCCGCGCTGCGCGAACTGCTCCGCGGCAGGCTCACCGATGGGACCGCCCTGCTGCTCCTGGACGGCCTCGACGAGATCGCGGATCCAATGCTGCGGGCCAAGTTCAGCCAACAGATCGAGCGGATCGCCACGGCATATCCCAAGGCCCCGATCGTCACGACGTGCCGGGTGGTCGGCTATCGCGAGATGGGCTACCGGATCGGCCGGGGTTTCACGCACGTGGTGGTCGATCCTCTCGAAGCCGGTGAGAAAGACGAGTTCGCCAGCCGGTGGTGTGCGCTCGCCGAGCCGCCCGAGCGCCGGGAGAGTGCGACCGCAGAGCTGATCTCCGATGTGCACAGCACGCCGCAGATCGAGGCGTTGACCGGCAATCCGATGCTGCTCACCACGATGGCGCTGGTCAAGCGCAAGGTGGGCAAGCTGCCCAGCCGCCGGGCCGACCTCTACTGGGAGGCCGTGCAGGTGCTGCTCAACTGGCGCCGGGAGATCGACCTGCCGCTCGACTCGCGCGAGGCGATGCCGCAGCTCGAATACCTCGCCTACACGATGTGCGACCGCGGCGTCCAACGCCTCCGCGAAGACGAGGTGCTCGACGTCCTCGCCGCGATGCGTGCCGAGTTCCCGCAGGTCTACGCCGCACAGAGCCGCACGCCGTCGGCGTTCCTCGCGCTGGTTGAGGACCGCACCGGCCTGCTGGCACAGGCGGGCGAGATCAGACACAACGGCAGACCCGTCCCCGTGTACGAGTTCCGCCACCTGACGTTCCAGGAATACCTGGCCGCCCGGGCCCTCGTGGAGGGGCATCATCCCGGCCACGATCCGAAGGGCACGCTGGCCGACGCCGTGCTGCCGCTGGTGATCCGCACCGCGTCGGCACCGGACTCGAAGGGGTCCCAAAGCTGGTTGGAGACAGTCCGGCTCTGCGTTGCCAGCTGCAACGACGCCGACGCTGAGGAGATCCTTCAGGGACTGGTGGCGGACCGCTTCTCCGACGAGGAGTTCGCACCGCATTTGAACCTGCTCGCCACGGATTGCCTGACCGATGAGCCCAACGTCAGCGCGACGCTCGTGCGGACAGTTGTCGACACCGCACTCCAACGGTCCAGGCCGGAGCTGGCCAAGCTGGTGCGCACCCGGTGGCGCAGTGAGGTCGTGCAACGGGTCGTGGCGGCCTGCACCGGCGACTGGGAACGCGACGTCGCGCTCATCCAGGACCTGTTCCTGGACGATTATCTGGAAGGCAGGCGACCCCAGACGCTCGACGCGGAGGAGGTCCGGGAAACGCTTCGCTCCCCCGACCACACCGTCCGGCTTCAGGCGGCACACACGGTCGTGCTGGTCGTCGCGAACCACCGCGGTGCACTGCCCGCGAAGCTGATCACCGGGCTCACCGCCGAGCTCGTTCCGCTCCTCGACGAGCCGCGCCCGATGGCCATGACGGCGGCGTGGGCACTCGGCTGGGTCTACGCGCCGGAAAGGGCGCCCGACGCGACTCTGCCCGCCGACCTGATCCAACGCTGCGCGAGCCTTTTGCGCGACGAGCAGACCGATCCGGCATTCGCCCGGTTTCTCCTGTGGCTCGTTCCCGCGGCGAGATCCGGTGATCAGACCGGCGAGCTGGCGAACCTTCAGGAAGCGGCCCTGCTCTGGTTCACCAGAGCGGCGCCCGCGCATGTCGCCGATGCCCTGACCATCCGCTACCCGATGTCGCACCCGATGCGGGCGCGGCTCGTCGCGCTGTTCGCGGAATCCCCCTCCGCCAGGATCCGTAAGCCGACCGTGCTCATGGTGCGGATCGACGATCCGGCCGAGTTGGGTCCGCTGCTCGCACGGCTTGCCAAGGAAGACGACAAAGGCGTGCTCGAATCGGGGCTTGAGCGGGTCGCGTACGTGCGTTGGTCCGACCATCGTTATGCCGACTTGCGCGACTCGGCTTCCCGGTTCGTGACCGGCTTCGATCCGGCGAGTGACGAACAGGCGATCTGGGTCGATCTCGTGCAGACCGGCCTGGGCACCCCCGGCGCACGCCAGCGGATCGTCGAGCGGCTTCAGGGTGGCGACCGCGCGCGCCGCATCCGAACCCTCAAGACGGTCGCGGCCTGCTGCCTCGACCTGCGTAGCCAGGATTCGCTGCTGCCGCTGCCTCCGCCCTTCGACCTCACCGACCACGACCCGATAGACATGATCCCCGCCGACGGGCTGCGGGCGTATGCGCGCGAAGTCGGCCTGCCGCCTGATGACGTGCTGCGCCGCTATGAGGTGTTCGCTCGGGAGTGGGGCCTTTGGTTGGACTGGGTTCAGGAGATGTAGTGCAGCACCACGTTGTGGACGTGGTGGGCCTTGTCCGAGCCGCGGAACGCGACCTCGTAGGTGTGCGCGCCCACGTGGATGGCGATCGAGCCCGTCGAGAAGAACGAGCCACCCCAGGACTTGTCGCTCACCACGCTCACGCTGGTGATCTTGCCGTAGGGGATGCTCGTGATGGCTACCCGCTTGCCCACGAACGACTTGTCCTGCACGATCACCCGGCGGTTGGTCAGGCCGATGAAGCCGGTGCCGGTGCCGATCGCGTCGTACACCGCGATGATCTCCTCGCCCTGGAGCAGGCCGCTCTCGATCTGCCGCAACTGCTCTTTCTTGTCGTATTTGGCGTTCGTGGTCGTCATATGACCGACGCTAGACACCCCGGTCAAGCAGGCAGCTTGGAACGGGCTGGGCGGTTCCTGGCAGAGCGGTGTGAGTTGGGCCCGGAAGCTGGGCATCCGTGCGCAAAGTGCGGAACCTGAGGAGGAACACTCGGGGAGGCACAGATGGCGAAGTGGGCGCGACTGGCGATCGGCGTCGGGGTGATGGGCCTGCTCCTCGCCGCCGCCGCGTTGCCGAGTGGGCTGCTTGCCGGGTTTGTCGCGACCCGGGTCGCCATAGCGACCACCGATCTGCCCGTGGCGCTCGCGCAGCCCAGCGTTCCGCAGGCATCCCGGCTCTACGCCGCCGACGGCAAGACGCTGATCACCACGTTCGCCGACCTCAACCGGACCAACGTGGCGCTGGACGCCGTCGCGCCGGTGATGCGGCAGGCGATGGTCGCGGCCGAGGACACCCGGTTCTACCAGCACGGCGCCGTTGATGTGCGGAGTGTGTTGCGGGCCGTGGTCGCCAACGGGAGCAGTGGGCAGACCGAGCAGGGCGCTTCCACCCTGACCATGCAATATGTCCGGAACGTGCTCAAGACGGATCCGCGGGCCACCAAGGAAGAACAGCAGGCCGCGACCGCCGACGACTTCGGGCGCAAGATCGAGGAGATGCGGTACGCCGTCGCCGTCGAGCACGCGATCAGCAAGGACGAGATCCTCTCCCGCTATCTCAACATCGTCTATTTCGGCGCCGGTGCCTACGGGATCTCGGCGGCCGCGCAGACCTACTTCTCCACAACGCCGGACAAGCTGACCCTCCCCCAGGCCGCCCTGATCGCCGGGCTGGTGCAGTCGCCCGACCAGTACGACCCGATCCACGGCGACAAGGCCGCCGCGCAGAGCCGGCGCGACTACGTGCTCGACTCCCTCGCCAAGGCCGGCGACATCTCCGCCGCCGACGCCACCAAGGCCAAGTCGCAGCCGTTGGGCCTCAAGCCCAGCAGCGTGCCCAATGGGTGCACGGCGGCCACTCCGGCCGACAGCCGGTTCTTCTGCGATTACTTCGTCTCCTGGTGGCAGCAGCAGAAGGCGTTCGGCGAGAACGCGCAGCAGCGGCTGGCCGCCCTCCGCGACGGCGGCTACCGGATCGTGCTGTCGATGGACCCGAAGGTGCAGTCGACCGCGACCGACGCCGCGACCAACGTCTACGGCTACGGCTCGTCGAAGGCGCTGCCGATCGCGGCCGTGCAGCCGGGCACCGGCCGGGTGCTGGCGCTCGCCGTCAACCGCCACTACAGCCTCGCCAAGAACCCCGGCGGCAGGGACTATCCGAACACCGTCGACCAACTGGTCGCCGGCGGTGACTCGGTGACCGGCTATCAGGCCGGCTCGACGTTCAAGCTCTTCACCATGCTCGCCGCGCTGGAAGCGGGCTACACCCTCGACACCGGCTTCAACGCGCCCGCCCAGCTGCCGACCCAGTGGGCAGACAGCGGCCCGGCGAGTTGCGGCGGCGCCTATTGCCCGGTCAACGACAATCCATCGTGGATGGACGGCTACCGCACAATGTGGACCGGCTTCGGCCGTTCCGTCAACACCTACTTCGTCTGGCTCGAGGAGCACGTCGGCGCGGCCAAGGCGGTCGAGATGGCGCAGCGGCTCGGCATCACGTTCCGCGCCAAGGCCGACGCCGAGCGGGCGAAGACCGACGCCGACGACTGGGGCTCGTTCACCCTCGGCGTCGCCGACACCACGCCGCTCGACCTGGCCAACGCCTACGCCACCATCGCCGCCGACGGCACCTACTGCACGCCGTTGCCGGTCAAGGGAATCACCGACGCGAGCGGCACCGCGGTGGCGGCGGCCGACCCGAACTGCCATCGGGTGGTGGATCCCGACATCGCGCGGGCCGCGGTCGACGCCGCGCGCTGCCCGGTCGGCCAGTCCGGCGCGTACGGCCAGTGCGACGGCGGCACCGCCGCGCAGGTGTCCACAATGCTCGATGGGCGACCGGTGGCCGGCAAGACCGGCAGCTCCGAGGGGAACGCGACCGAGTCGTTCGTGGGCTTCACGCCGCAGGCCGCGGTCGCCGGGATCGCCGCCAACCCGGCCCACCCCGCCGACGGGGTCGGCGCGGCCGTGCAGGTGCAGGTCATCTCCGCGGTGACCGACGTGCTGAAACGCGCGCTGGTGGGCCAGCCGGAGAAGGGTTTCACCGCGCCGAGCCAGAGCCTGGCTTTCGGAAATCGCTGGAACCCGGCGGTACCCTGACCGCATGACGGATACGGCGGGCAGGCGCGCCGGGATCCCGGAGAAGCCGTCTTTCGACGGCCTCGAAGAGACCTGGTCGCGCCGGTGGCAGGAGACGGGAACCTTCGCGTTCGACCGGTCCAAGGCCCGCGGTGACGTATTCTCCGTCGACACGCCGCCACCCACGGTCAGCGGCGAGTTGCACATGGGCCACGTCTTCTCCTACACCCACACCGACACCGTGGCCCGATTCCAGCGCATGCGCGGCAAGATGGTGTTCTACCCGATGGGGTGGGACGACAACGGCCTGCCCACCGAGCGCCGGGTGCAAAACGTCTACGGCGTGCGCGGCGACGCCGCGTTGCCCTACGACCCGGCGTGGACCCCACCGCCGGCACCGGTCGACGACGCCGCGCGGAAGAACCCGACGGCCATCTCCCGGCGCAACTTCATCGAGCTGTGCGAGCGGCTGACGGTCGAAGACGAGAAGGCGTTCGAGGCGCTGTGGCGCCGGCTCGGGCTCTCCGTCGACTGGTCGCTGACCTACACGACGATCGGCCGCCACGCGCGCACCACGTCGCAGCGGGCGTTCCTACGCAACCTGACCCGCGGCGAGGCCTACAGCGCCGAGGCACCGACGCTCTGGGACGTGGGCTTCGGCACCGCCGTGGCCCAGGCCGAGCTCGAAGACCGCGAGCGGCCGGGTGCCTACCACCGGCTGCGCTTCCACGGCCCCGGCGACGAGCCGGTCTACATCGAGACCACCCGGCCCGAGCTGCTGCCGGCCTGCGTGGCGCTGGTCGCCCACCCCGATGACGAGCGCTACGCGCATTTGTTCGGGCGCACCGTGCGTACCCCCGTGTTCGGGGTCGACGTCCCGGTGCACGCGCATCCGCTGGCCGAAAAAGACAAGGGCAGCGGCATCGCCATGGTGTGCACGTTCGGCGATCTCGCCGACGTCACCTGGTGGCGCGAGCTGCGCCTCGACACCCGCGTGGTGATCGGCCGCGACGGGCGGCTGCTGGCCGAGCCGCCGCAGGGCGTCGACCCGACGACCTACGCGCCGCTCGCCGGCCGCACCGTCAACCAGGCCCGCCGGGAGATCGTCGGCCTGCTCTCCGAGTCGCTCGACCTGATCGGCGAGCCGCGCCCGGTGACCCACCCGGTGAAGTTCTACGAGCGCGGCGACTCACCGTTGGAGATCGTGTCGACCCGGCAGTGGTATCTGCGCAACGGCGGCCGCGACGCCGACCTGCGGGCGACGCTGCTCGACCGGGGCCGGCAACTGCACTGGGTGCCGCCACACATGCGGCACCGCTACGAGCACTGGGTGGGCGGCCTCACCGGCGACTGGCTGGTCAGCCGCCAGCGCTTCTTCGGCGTGCCGATCCCGGTCTGGTACCCGCTCGACGCCGACGGCCGGCCCGACCACGACCACCCGCTGGTGCCGACCGAAGACCGGCTGCCGGTCGACCCGTCGTCCGACGTGCCGGCCGGCTACACCGAGGAGCAGCGCGGCGTGCCCGGCGGGTTCGCCGGCGACCCCGACGTGCTCGACACCTGGGCGACCTCGTCGCTGACACCGCAGATCGTCGGCGGCTGGGAGACCGACCCCGACCTGTTCGCCCGGGTGTTCCCGATGGATCTGCGGCCGCAGGGTCAGGAGATCATCCGCACCTGGCTGTTCGCCTCGGTGGTCCGCGCCCACTTCGAGCACGGCACCCTGCCCTGGCGCGACGCGGTGTTGTCCGGCTGGATCCTCGACCCCGACCGCAAGAAGATGTCGAAGTCCAAGGGCAACGTCGTCACGCCGATGCAACTGCTCGTCGACAGCGGCTCCGACGCGGTGCGCTACTGGGCCGCGAGCGGCCGGCCCGGCACCGACCTGGCCTTCGACCCGGCGCAGATCCGGATCGGCCGGCGGCTGGCCACGAAGCTGCTCAACGCGTCGAGGTTCGCCCTCGGCCTCGGGGTGACCTCCGCCGACAAGACCGTCACCGAGCCGCTCGACCAGGCGATGCTGGCCGGCCTGCGCGAGGTGGTCGCCACCGCGACCACGGCCTTCGACGCCTACGACCACACCACCGCGCTCCAGAGCGCCGAGGCGTTCTTCTGGCGCTTCTGCGACGACTACATCGAGCTGGTCAAGGAACGCGCCTACGGAAAGACGGCGGCGTCCGCCTCGGCCCGGGCGGCGCTGGCCGTCGCACTCTCCGTCCAACTGCGACTGTTCGCGCCGTTCCTGCCCTTCGTCACCGAAGAGGTCTGGTCGTGGTGGCGCTACGGCTCGGTGCACCGGGCGCCGTGGCCGACCGTCCACGAGATCGCCGGCGACGCCACACCCGAGCTGCTCAAGCTGGCCGGCGAGGCGCTGTCACAGGTGCGCCGGGCCAAGTCGGAGCGCAAGGTCTCGATGCGCACCGAGGTCCCGCTGGCCGAGGTGCTCGGGCCGGCCGCGATGCTCGAAACGCTGTCGCTGGCCGCCGACGACCTCCGCGCCGCCGGCCGCATCGGCAAGCTCGACCTGCTCCCCGACCGCACCACGGAGCTGGTCGTCGCCAGCGCCTTCTAAAACCACCAGCCGCGCAGGAAGCGCACGCCGAGCAGGATGGTGATGATGCCGGGGCCGGCCGCCAGCGCGGCGGCCGAGACCCGGTAGACCATGCGGTGCCGCACGAGCTCGGCGCCGTTGCCGACGACGACCACGCCGGCGGCCACCATGAACCACGCCCACCAGCGCGGCTCCGGCTCGAACCAGTGGAACCGGAAGCCGAGGAAGCCCAGCCCGAGCACGACAGCGATGGTGGCGAGCATCGCGAGCGTGCGGTGGAACGACCGGGCCAGCGGGTCGTCGGCCCGCCAGTAGTAGCTGCCGGCGATCGCGGCCGCTGGCAGCGAGATGAGCAGCGGCCAGAAGCGGGGCACGTCGCCGAACATCAGCATCACGCCGACGGCGAAGGCGATCAAACCGAGATTGCCGAGGGCGTACGCCAGGATGCCGCCACCGCGGCGGAGGTAGACGAAGCCGGCCGCGGAGATCAGCGACGTCGGGATGACCACGAACAGTGACCACCAGCGGAAGTCGTGCGCGGCCTGCGCGACGCCGCTCACCAGCGCGCAGGCGAGCAACGCGAAGCCGCCGCCGGCGAGCCAGGGTGCGGCTCGACCGCCGGCCGGCCGCGGTGCGGGTGTCTGGGTCGAGGTCTGCGGATAGGTCGTCGTCACGTCACCTACTGTGCCCAACGCCAGACCCCCGGCACCATCCCGCTAGCCCTACTCGCGGTGGTCGGGCGGGCCGGTCAGAAGTCGCCACCGCCGAAGTCGCCGCCACCGAAGTCGCCGCCACCGCCGCCCCAGTCACCGCCACCGCCGTAGTCGCCGCCACCGCCGTAGTCGCCGCCGCCATCGCCGCCACCACCGTCGCCGCCGCCGTCACCACCGCCGTCACCACCGCCGTCGCCGTAGTCGTTGCCGTCCTGGAAGCCCTCCTGATAGCCGGAGTCGTAGCCGTAGCCAGGGTCGGCGAACGCGGGCGAGAACAGCGCGTCGGCGATCAGCAGGCCGCCGATCGCACCGGCGGCACCGCCGAGTGCCGGCTTCCACCAGGGCTGGGAATACCAGCCGGACGGAACCGGCCGCCCCTGGTAGCGCCCGCCCGGGTAGTAGTAGGGCGTGCCGGAGGTCGGCTGCGGGCCCGCCGTGAACGGCCGGCCCTGCACGTCGACCGTGCGCTCCTTGGTGAGCGTGCCGGCACCCCGCGCCGACGCCAACTGCGGCAACTCCGGGCCAGGGTCGATGCCCATCGCGGTGCGGGCCGCCCGGATGTAGGTCAGGCCCTCCAGCGCGGTCTCCCGGGCGAGTTCGAACTGCCGGGTGGAGCGCGCCTGCTCGAGCTGGCTGCCCGCGGCCGTGTAGCGCTCGCCGGCGTCGGCCAGCGCCTGCCGGACGGCCGTGTCCTCACCATGCAGGTTCATCACCTGCCCGCCGAGCCGCTCATACCAGCGCTGTGCCTCCGCGCGAGCGTCGGCCAGTTCTCGCTCGCGGCGGCCGGCCACCCCCCGCTGGTAGTAGAGCACCAGCGCGATGACGATCACCAGAAGCGCGATCAACCACAACCAGGTCATGACACGACGGTACCTAGCCTTGTCATGTCGTACCCGTTTGGCAGTCTTACCGAATGGACCTTTCGACGGTGGCCGTAGTGGTCCTCTGCCTTGCCCTGGGTGCGGTGGCCGGGTGGTTTGCGGCGGTTTCGCGGTCTGCGGCCCGAGTTGCCCGGCTCGAGGCCACCATCGACTCGACCCGCGAAGGCGAGGGGCGCCTGGAGCAGTCGATGCGGGCGTTGTCCTTCGAAGCCACCGTGCAGTCGCAGGAGGCGGTGGCGCGGGCGGTCGCGCCGCTGCACGAGACGCTGCGCCGCTATGAGCTGCGGGTGGCCGAGCTCGAGCGCGACCGGGTCGACGCCTACGCCGAGCTGCGCGAGCAGGTGCGCACGATGTCGACCGTCTCCGGCGAGCTGCGCACCGAGACCAAGCAGCTCGTCGCCGCGCTGCGGGCGCCGCAGGTGCGTGGCCGCTGGGGTGAGCTCCAGCTCCGCCGGATCGTCGAGGCCGCCGGCATGCTCGAGCACTGCGACTTCTCCGAGCAGGTGACGGCCTCCACCGACCACCAGGGCGTCCGCCCCGACCTGGTGGTGCGCCTGCACGGCGGGCGCACCGTGGTGGTCGACGCCAAGGCACCGTTCGAGGGCTACCTGACCGCGATGGAGGCGCGCGACGAGCGCACCCGCGACCAGCACCTCGACGCGCACGCCCGGCAGCTGCGGGCACACGTCGACGGGCTGGCCGCCAAGGCCTACTGGTCGGCGTTCGCCCAGTCGCCCGAGTTCGTGGTGCTGTTCGTGCCCGCCGACACGTTCCTCGACGTCGCGTTGCAGCGCGACCCGACGCTGCTCGAGCACGCGTTCAGCCGCAACATCGTGCTGGCCACCCCGGCGACCCTCGTCGCGCTGCTGCGCACGGTCGCCTACTCGTGGCGGCAGGAGGCGTTGGCCCGCAACGCGGTCGCGGTGCACGAGTTGGCCCGCGAGCTCTACGGCCGGCTCGCCACGCTCGGCGACCACGTCGGCAAGCTGGGTTCATCGCTCGGCTCGGCGGTGACCTCCTACAACCGCGCGGTCGGCTCGCTCGAGGCCCGCGTCCTGGTCAGCGCGCGCAAGCTGGCAGAGCTGGGCGTGTCCGGCGACGACCTGGTGGTGCCGCAACAGGTGGAGAGCACGCCGCGCCAACTCCAGGCGCCCGAACTCATCTGATCGGGAACCGCGCCGGCCCTGGCGTGCGTCCGATCCCAATGACACACTTCGACGTCATGCGCAGGGTTTCGGTGCCGCTCGCGATTGTCCTGACAGCGGCACTCGCCGGATGCTCGGCGACCCGGGAAGGCGGCGATCCGCTGCCGGCACCGTCGGTGTCGACCGCGACGGTTCCCGCTGTGCCGAGCCCGACGCTGACGTTTCCGCCGGACCCGACCGTGCAGCCGACGCCGCCCCCGGGCCGCGACCCGTCGCCGCGGCCGACCAAACCGTCGGGCGCCAACACCCCGAAGGTCGTCAGCGTCACTGGCACCGTCACCGAGGGCGTCGAGCCCGGCTGCCTGTTGCTCGACAACTATCTACTGATCAATGCGCCAACCAGCCTGGTCTACGCGGGCGTCAAGGTGCGATTGACGCTGGAGGTCCGCTCCGACCTGGTCAGCACCTGCCAGCAGGGCACTCCCGCCATGATCACGTCGGCCCAACGTCTTTGACATTACGATCGCAATGTAAAAACGCTATGCTGAGGGGGTGAACCTCCTCCGCACAGCGCTGACCTACGAACGCGGCGTCTGGGTCAGCCTCTTCCGCTGGGTGTTCCGCCGCGACCCGGCCGGCCCGGGCGCCCGGTTCGGCTACAGCGCGATGACCACGCCCGTGATGCTCGCGTTCATCGGCGTGTCGATCGTGGAGATTCCGATCCTGCACTTCCTGCTGCCCTGGCGGACCGTGCAGATCATCGCATTCGCCCTCAGCTTGTGGGGCCTGCTCTGGATGGTCGGTTTCCTCGGCGCCATCCGGGTGCACCCGCACGTGGTCGGGGCCACTGGCGTCCGGGTCCGCTCCGGCTTCACCGTCGACGTGTTCCTGCCCTGGTCGGCGATCGCCGAGGTGCGCACCCGCAACCGGCCGCTGGAGAAGAGCAAGGGCGTGCAGTTCGAGGAGACCGCCGACGGTGGGCTGATCGGCAAGGTGGCGGTGTTCGGTCAGACCAACATCGAACTCGTGCTGACCGGGCCGACCGCCGTCGACCTGCCGCGCGGGCCGGTGACGGCGCTGCATTTCTGGGCCGACGACCCGAAAGAGCTGGTCACGGCCGTGCGCGAAAACCTGGTGTCAGTCGGCTGAGGCGGCGCGGGCGGCCGCGGCCTTCATGTCGCGCTTGAGCTCCTGCGGCAGCGAGAAGGCCAGCCGCTCGTCGACGGTGGTCACCTCGGAGACGTCTTCGAAACCGCGCTCCACCAGGTGGTCGAGCAACTCGGAGACCAGGTCTTCGGGCACGCTCGCGCCGGAGGTGACGCCGACCGTGGTGGCACCGGCCAGCCAGGCGTCGTCGATCTCATTGGCGTAGTCGACCAGGTAGGACGCCCGCGCGCCGGCGTCGAGGGCGACCTCGACCAGGCGCACCGAGTTGGACGAGTTGCGCGAGCCGACGACGAGCAGCACGTCGCAGTCGGGAGCGATCTGCTTGACGACCTGCTGCCGGTTTTGGGTGGCGTAGCAGATGTCGTCGCTGGGCGGCGACTGCAACAGCGGCAGGCGCTGCTTGAGCCGGTCGACCGTCTCCAGCGTCTCGTCGACCGAGAGCGTCGTCTGGGAGAGCCAGACCACCTTGGCCGGGTCGCGCACGGTCACCTTGTCGGCACCCTCGGGGCCGTCGACGAGCTGGATGTGCGCGGGCGCCTCACCGGCCGTGCCGACGACCTCTTCGTGGCCTTCGTGACCGATGAGCAGGATGTCGTAGTCGTCGGCGGCGAACCGCTTGGCCTCCTGGTGGACCTTGGTCACCAGCGGGCAGGTCGCGTCGATCGCCTTGAGCCGGCGGGCCTTGGCCTGGTCGTGCACCTCGGGGGCGACGCCGTGGGCCGAGAAGATCACCGTGGCACCCTCGGGAACCTCGTCGTTCTCCTCGACGAAGATCGCCCCGCGCCGCTCCAGCGTGGCCACCACGTGCTTGTTGTGCACGATCTGCTTGCGGACGTAGATGGGCGCGCCGTAGAGCTTGAGCGCCTCTTCGACGGTCAGCACAGCGCGGTCGACGCCGGCGCAGTAGCCGCGGGGGTTGGCCAGGAGCACACGCTTGCGTTCCTCGATCACCAGCCAATCGTACGTGGCGGCCGGAAACCCCGCCGCTGCCACCGCGCGACCGGCCGCCCGCCGTAGGGTGGTGCGGTGACCACGCCCGAGCCCAACGGTGCCCCGAAGAGCACTCCGGAGGAGCCGTGGCCGGTGCGTGTGGTGAGCCAGAAGATCAGCGGCTGGATCGCCAAGCTCGGCTGGGTCTGGGTCGACGGTCAGGTGGCCCAGATCAGCCGCCGGCCCGGCGCGACCACGGTGTTCCTCACCCTGCGTGACCCGTCGGCCGATCTCAGCCTCACCGTCACCACCAACCGTGACGTGCTCGACCTCGGCGCGCCCAACCTCGAAGAGGGCGCCCGGGTCACCCTGCACGCCAAGCCCGACTTCTTCCCGGCCCGGGGCACGCTGAGCCTGCGCGCCGACGAGATCCGCCAGGTCGGCCTCGGCGAGTTGCTGGCCCGGCTGGAGCGGCTCAAGAAGCTGCTGGCCGCCGAGGGCCTGTTCGACCCGCGGCGCAAGCGACGGTTGCCGTTCCTGCCCGGCCGGGTCGGTTTGATCACCGGGCGCGCCTCGGCGGCCGAGCGCGACGTGCTCAACAACGCCCGGCGCCGCTGGCCGTCGGTCGACTTCCGGGTGGTCAACGTCGCGGTGCAGGGCCCGACCGCGGTGCCGCAGATCATCGACGCGCTCAAGGTGCTCGACGCCGACGAGTCGACCGACGTGATCGTGATCGCCCGGGGCGGCGGCGGGGTCGAAGACCTGCTGCCCTTCTCCGACGAGACGCTGTGCCGGGCCGTGTTCGCCTGCCGCACGCCGGTGGTCAGCGCGATCGGCCACGAGACCGACGCGCCGCTGCTCGACTACGTCGCCGACGTGCGCGCCTCGACACCGACCGACGCCGCCAAGCGGATCGTGCCCGACCTGGGCGAGGAGATCCGGGTCATCCGGCAGGCCCGGCAGCGCCTCGACCGCGCCGTGCGCGGCCTGGTCGACCGCGAGCAGCACCGCATCGACGCGATCCGGTCCCGCCCGGTGCTGGCCCGGCCACACGTGATGATCGAGCAGCGCGCGGCCGACGTGACCGCCCTGCGCGACCGGGCCGGGCGCAGCCTCGACCACCGGATCAGCGCGGCGGCCGGTGACCTGCGGCACACGGTGGCCCGGTTGCGCGCGTTGTCGCCGGCCGCGACGCTCGACCGCGGCTACGCCATCGTCCAGGGTCGCTCCGGGCACGTCGTGCGCGCGGCGTCCGAGGTGGCCAAGGGCGATGTGCTGCGGGTACGGCTGGCGAGCGGTGAACTGTCGACAACGGTCGACGAGGCGAGCGAGGAGAACCGGTGACCGACGAGAACCTGAGCTACGAGCAGGCCCGCGCCGAACTGGCGACGGTGGTCGAGAAGCTCGAGGCGGGCGGCATCTCGCTGGAAGAGTCGCTGGCCCTGTGGGAGCGCGGCGAGCGGCTGGCCGACATCTGCCAACACTGGCTCGACGGCGCCCGCGAACGCCTCGACGCCGCCCGCCAACAGGCCGGCGCCGAGGCGTAACCGGTCAGATCTGGTCGTAGAAGTCGGCCGGGGCGTCGATGGTCTCGGCGGCCGCGGGTGCCGCGTCGGGCGTCGCGTTGCCGTAGTCGGTGTAGCTGAAGTCGATCGTGGAGAGATGGCCCGCGCTGGGTCCGACCAGGTCGAGCACCAGCTTCGCCAGCCGGCCCTGCTCGTCGAGGGTGGCGCTGAACGGGACCCGGTTGATCGACCGCGAGACCTGGTCGAGCGTCTCCTCGTCGAGTGCCGGGATGCCCTGCGGCTTGGCGAGGTCGACCATGCCGGTCAGGGCGCCGTTCTTCTCGACGACGTCGGTGGCGGTGGCCAGGATCTGCCCGGCGCCGGGCACGTCCGCGTCAGCGATGTAGGCCATCAACTCGTTGTCCGCGATCTTGGCCGTATCGAGTTTCAGCCACTTGCCGCCACCGGCGATGGCCTGGCCGCCGACCGTCAGCCGGGCCAGCGTCGCGGAGTCG
Source organism: Asanoa ferruginea (assembly GCF_003387075.1). Classification (NCBI taxonomy): domain Bacteria; kingdom Bacillati; phylum Actinomycetota; class Actinomycetes; order Micromonosporales; family Micromonosporaceae; genus Asanoa; species Asanoa ferruginea. Next base: position 3,200,070 of record NZ_QUMQ01000001.1, on the reverse strand, counting down.
ACGACCCGCAACTCCGCCGTGGCCTTCAGCTGTGGGTCGTCGAAGGCCATGTCCAACTTCGTGCCGTTGGTCGGCTTGTGCACGTACCCCTTGCCGCTCATCGGACCGTTCTTGAATTCGAACCGGTAGTTGCCGGCCTCGATCTCCTTGGTCGCCGCTTTGAGCCGGGCCACCGGATCGGCCGGCACGGTGGTGGTGGCCGCGGGGGCCGGGTTGCCGCCGGCGGCGGAGTCGGAAGCCTGGCCACAGCCGGCCAGACCAATCAGGACGGCCGTCGAGACGGTCGCCAGAACGCGCTTACGCAAGGGATACTCCACTAATTCATCGACGGGAAGCGCCGTAGCCTAACTTGATCAAGCAAACGGCGCCGCCCCGATCACGCTGACGGCGGCGGTCCGGCGCGAGAGCGGCAGCTTCGGGCTCCAGGGGCCTGCGGGACCAGGGAGCGTATCAACCTAGATCACTTGAGCGAGGCGGCCAGATCGGTCAGGTCGGCCTCGGAGGCGCCGCCGACCACGATGACCGTGGAGTCGGGCGCGACCTTCACGAAGGCGTGCTCGCCCGGGCGGGTGGAGTAGGTCTGCCACGGGCCGCCGGCGATCTCGGTGTTGCCCTGGATCCGCGCGTCGCGGGTCAACTCGGCCGGGATGATGTCGTCGGCCGGCGCGTCGGTCTGCACCACCTGCGCACCCTGGCCATCCGGGCTGACCATCCCGAAGCGCAGCACCTTGCCGCCGTCGATCGTCTGGAACGTGGCGCTGACGGTGGTCCAGTCCTGGTCGAGGCCGGTCGGCACGAGGACCGGGAAGGCGCCGGCGTGCCGGGCGTCGTCGATCGCCGCCGACGGGTCGACCTTGATCGGGTCGTGGCCGTCGAAGAACACCCGGTAGATGCCGAACGCGAGCAGGATCGGGACGAGCAGCACGGCCAGCGAGATCACCATGTCGCGCGGCCGGCGCTCGGCGCGCTGCGCCGACTCGACGATCTCCTTGGTGCCCGCTTCCTGCTGCTCCACGCAGTGAATTGTCCCAGCTTCGGAAAGCGGCGCCACACGGGGCCGACTTCGCGCCCCGAACGGACGTTCAGCAGCCGGTCATGCCAGGATCACAGGTACCGACCGACCGACTCCCACTGCACCGCCGCGACGCGAGGAGGCCGCCCGATGAGCGCCAAGATCCCCCAAGACCTGGACCGCAACCTGGCCCTTGACCTGGTTCGGGTGACCGAGGCCGCGGCGATGGCCGCCGGTCGCTGGGTCGGCCTGGGCGACAAGGAGGGCGGCGACGGCGCCGCCGTCGACGCGATGCGCAAGCTGATCAACTCGATCCAGATGCGCGGCGTCGTGGTGATCGGCGAGGGCGAGAAGGACAACGCCCCGATGCTCTACAACGGCGAGCATGTCGGCGACGGCACCGGCCCCGAGGTCGACGTGGCCGTCGACCCGATCGACGGCACCACGCTGATGAGCAAGGGCATGCCCAACGCGCTCGCGGTGCTGGCGGTGGCCGAGCGGGGTGCCATGTTCGACCCGAGCGCGGTCTTCTACATGGAGAAGATCGCCGTCGGGCCAGACTGCGCCGACGTGGTCGACATCAACGCCGGGGCCACCGAGAACCTGCGCCGGATCGCCAAGGCCAAGAAGGGCAGCGTCTCCGACGTCACGGTCTGCATCCTCGACCGGCCGCGGCACAAGCAACTCATCGACGAGGTGCGCCACGCCGGCGCCCGGATCCGCTTCATTTCCGACGGCGACATCGCGGGCGCGATCTACGCCGCTCGGGAGACCTCCGAGGTCGACGTGCTGATGGGCATCGGGGGCACGCCCGAGGGCATCACCGCGGCCTGCGCGCTCAAGTGCATGGGCGGCGAGATGCAGGCCAAACTCTGGCCCCGCGACGACGCCGAGCGGGAGAAGGCGCTGGCCGGCGGCCACGACCTCGCCCGGGTCCTGCACACCGACGACCTGGTGCGTGGCGACAACGCGTTCTTCGTCGCCACCGGCGTGACCAGCGGCGACCTGCTGCGCGGCGTGCACTACCGGGCCGGCGGTGCCTACACCCAGTCGATCGTGATGCGGTCGAAGAGCGGCACGATCCGGATCATCGACTCCTACCACCGGTTGGAGAAGCTGGCCCTTTACTCCTCGGTCGACTTCGACGGCCGCCCGCTGGCCGAGCAGGAGCTCAGCTAAGAGCTAGCCGTTCTCGGAGGAGTGACCCGGGAACAGGTGCGCGGCCGGGTCAATGGCGACCGCCGCGTTGTTGACCGCGGTCGCCGCCTCACCGAACCCGGTCGCGATCAGGCGGACCTTGCCCGGGTATTCGGTGATGTCGCCGGCGGCGTACACCCGGGGCAGGTTGGTCGCCATGGTGCTGTCGACCTTGATGTGCCGCTTGTCGAGGTCTAGCCCCCACGCCGCGAGCGGCCCGAGGTCGGCTGTGAAGCCGAGCGCGGCCACGACCGTGTCGACCGGGATGGTCTCGGTCTCGCCGCCCTTGACCACGATGTCGGCGTGGGTGATCGTCTCTTGACCGTGGATCTTGGCGACCTCGGCGTTGACCACGATCTTCACGCTCAGCTCCTGAACCCGGGCGACGGTGGCGGCGTGGGCCCGGAACCGGTCGCGGCGGTGCACGAGCGTCACCGACTTGGCCAGCGGCTCGAGGGCCAGCGCCCAGTCGAACGCCGAGTCGCCGCCGCCGACGATCAACACGTCGCGGCCGGCCAGGTCGGCGAGGTGGGGCACGAAGAAGACGATGCCGGTGCCGGCGAAGCCCTCGGCGGCCGGCAGCGGGCGGGGCGTGAAGCTGCCCATGCCACCGGTGATGATCACCGCGCCGCAGCGAAGCTCCGAGCCGTCGGCCATCCGGAGCACCGGCTGCCCGTCGACGTGGGACAGGTCGTCAGCCCGGTTGCCGAGCAGATATTCGGGGCGGAAGGGTGCGGCCTGCTCGACCAGGTTGGCGACCAGCTCGCGGCCCTTGATGCTGGGGAAGCCACCGACGTCGAAGATCTGCTTTTCCGGGTACATGGCGGTCACCTGCCCGCCCGGCTCGGGTAGCGCGTCGATCACTGCCACCGAGAGGCCGCGGAAGCCCGCGTAATAGGCCGCGAACAAGCCGGCCGGCCCCGCGCCGATGATCGCGACGTCGATTTCCCGCATGGCTCACCAATGCCTTTCAGGCAATGCTGCCCGATCGACCGCTGCCCGGTCGACATCGACGGTAGGCATAGCGATGCCACACCGGCAAGGTCCGTCCCAAGCTGTTAGCGACGGAACAGGATCGCGGCGACCGCGCCGCCCAGGAAACCGAAGAGGTGACCCTGCCAGGAAACGTGCGGGTCGGACGGCAGGATGCCGAAGAGTTGCCACCAGTAGAGCAGCCCGACCAGGACCACCACGCCGAGGTTCCACCACGTGCGTTCCACGATCCCCCGGGCCAACAGCAGGCCGAAGTAACCGAAGATCACCCCACTGGCACCAACCACCACGGTGTTGGGCGGGCCGGTGATCCACACGCCGAGGCCGCTGACCAACATGATGAACGCGGTCGACCAGATGAACCGGCGCGAGCCGGCCGCCAACACGAACGTGCCCAGCAGGATCAGCGGGACGCTGTTGCCGTAGAGATGGTCGAAGCCGTCGTGCAGCAGCGGCGAGAACACGATCCCGTCGAGGCCGTAGACGCTCCGCGGGATGATCCCGCCCCGAGGGTCGAGGCCCAGGTGCAGCCAGTAGTCGAGGGCCTCGATCGCGAACAGCACCGGCACGACCGCGCACATGGCCACGAACGCCCGCCCGACCGCGGCGTAGAACGTCTCGGTGCCGAAGCGCATGCGCGCCGGGTCGGGGTCGGTCGTCCAGTCCTGGGACACGCACTAGGGGTACCAGGCGAGAAGCGCTCACGCCAAGCGGTTCTGCAGTGCGGTCACGCCGGCGGCGATGTCGGGCGCGAAGGTGGACACCTGGCCGTAGACACCTGGATAGTTCTTCCGCGCGCAGCCGTACCCCCAGCTCACGATCCCGATCTGCAACCAGGAACCGGTCGCGTCCAGCCGGACCATCGGACCACCGGAGTCGCCCTGGCACGAGTCCTTGCCGTTGCGGGCCGCGCAGATCATGTCGGAGTCGACGATCTCCAGGCCGAGCCGCCCGTATTTGCGGCCGCACGACGCGTCGGAGACGAAGTCCACATCGACCGATCGCAGCCGGCGCTGCTGGGTCAGCGAGCCCTCGCGGGTCGAGCCCCAACCCATGACCGTGAACCGGCCCTCGTCGTAGGTGCCGTCCTGGGCCAGCGCCAGGGTCTGTAGGTTCAGCGGCTGGTCGAGCAGGATCAGCGCCCAGTCGTCGCCTTTGGACGCGTCGGTGTAGCCCGGCGCCCGGTGGATGTAGCGCGAGCGCACCGTCTTCGCGTCGGCCGACTGGAGGTCGACCGAGCCGGCGGTGATGCCGATGCTGGTGTCGGCTCCGCTGCGCTTCACGCAGTGGCCGGCGGTCAGCACGATCTGGGGTGCGACCAGCGAGCCGCCGCAGCCGACCGAAAGCCGGACCATCCAGGGGTAGGTGCCCTCGTCGACGCTGTGTCCGCCGACGATCCGCTCCTGCCCGTCATCCGATGCCCACGACGCCGCTGGCAGCAGGCCGAGAATGGCCGCCGCCGCCGTCACCAGTAACGCGCCTCGAAAGCGCCACCCACGCATGGATCAGACCTTAGATCCCGCAAAAGCCGCAGAGGGTACGAACCCGCCGGTTCGTACCCTCTGCCAAAGGTTGTGGTAGTTAGTACCAGCCCACGTCTTCCGAATGGGCCCACGCGCCACAGGGATCGTCGTAGCGACCCTCGATGTAGCCGAGGCCCCACTTGATCTGGGTCGCCGGGTTGGTCTCCCAGTCGTCGGCCACCGTCGCCATCTTGTTGCCGGGCTTGGCCTGCGGGATGCCGTGCGCACCGGAACTGTCGTTGTGCGCGCTGGCGTTCCAGTGGCTTTCCCGGGTCCAGAGCTTGTCGAGGCACGGGAACTGGTCGATCTTGAAGCCTTCGGCGAGCATCAGCGCGCAGCCGATCTTGCGGTTGCCGGAGTATTCGTTGCACGAGGTCGGAATCGGGCCGTCGTAGGGCTTGAACGGGACCGGTTCCTTCTCCGCTTCGCGCTTCTTGCGGCTGGCCTCCTCGGCCTGCTTCGCCCGCGCGGCGGCGGCCTTCGCGGCCTCCTGGGCGCGCTGCTGCGCGACCGCCTCGACCTCACGGCGCAGCGCCATGGCCGACTCGTGGTCGAGGTGGTGCTCCTTCAGCAGCGCGTTTTCGGCCTGCTGAGACTCCGCGGCGAATCGCGCATCGATCCCCTGCTCCTGGATCTTCCGGTCCGGGCTCAGGTAAAAGCCGCCACCCACCCCCGCAGCGAGGATGCCGACCGCCAACGCCCGAACCCCGTACCGGCTCCACAGCCGAGTCACGAAGTCGTTCCCTTCGTCGGGGACAAAGACCCGGCGCTTGGTCCGCCGGGAGCGGCCCCCGCTCTTCCAGGGGCGCGTTCGCTCGCCAGACACCATTGCGCACAGTGAGTCGTGAGGGAAATAGGGAGGCCATTGTGTGATCTGGGTCACGGGGTAAAGCTGGGTAAATCCGGCGAAGCGGCTCTTCGAAAAAAGTTCCGGTGACCATGTCGATCCAGGGGAGGCCCGGGCGACGCACGGGTAAAGAGAGCCAACCTATGGAGGATCAACAATGAAGGTCTGCACCGGTGCCAGCATGTCGCTCGATGGCTTCGTCTCCGGCCCGAGCGAGACCGGCTTCGAGCACCTCTTCGCCTGGTATGGCAACGGCGACGTCGAGGTGCCCACCGGCAACCCGGAGATGACCTGGCGGCTCACCGAGGCGAGCGCCAAGCACCAGCGCGCTTTCTCCGCCGAACTGGGCGCGTTGGTCGTCGGCCGCAAGCTGTTCGACTTCACCAACGGCTGGGGTGGCATGCACCCGCTCGAGGTGCCGACGGTGGTGCTGACCCACAACCCGCCGACGGGGTACGAGGACAACAAGTGGTTCGAGTTCGTCACCGACGGCATCGGGAGCGCGATCGCCCGCGCCACGGAGCTCGCCGGCGGGAAGAACGTCGGGCTCAACTCGGGCCGGATCGCCAGCCAGGCGCTCGACGCCGGGCTGCTCGACGAGGTCTGGATCGACCTCGTGCCGGTGCTGCTCGGTGGCGGCACGCCCTACTTCAGCGACCTGGGCGTCAAGCCGGTCGAGCTGGAGGGTCCGCTCATGTCGGTGCAGGGCAACCGGGTGACCCACCTGCGCTACCAGGTCGTCAAGAGGTGAGCGGACGGAAGGGGCCCTTTTCCGGCGGGCCCCTTCCGTCACGCGTTCAGTTCGGGATGTCTTCCAGCAGGTCGGTGACCACCTCGGCGATCGCGGAGCGCTCCGAGCGGGTCAGTGTCACGTGTGCGAACAGCGGGTGCCCCTTGAGCGCCTCGATCACCGCCGTGACGCCGTCGTGCCGGCCGACCCGCAGGTTGTCGCGCTGTGCGACGTCGTGGGTGAGCACCACCCGCGAACCCTGGCCGATCCGGGACAGCACCGTGAGCAGCACGCCACGCTCCAGCGACTGCGCCTCGTCGACGATGACGAACGCGTCGTGCAGGCTCCGGCCGCGGATGTGGGTCAGCGGCAGCACCTCGAGCATGCCCCGGGCGAGCACCTCTTCCCGGACGTTCTCGTGCACCACCGCGCCGAGCGTGTCGAAGACCGCCTGGGCCCAGGGCGACATCTTCTCCGACTCGCTGCCGGGCAGATAGCCCAGCTCCTGGCCGCCGACCGCGTAGAGCGGCCGGAACACGATCACCTTCTTGTGCCGGCGCCGCTCCATCACCTGCTCGAGGCCCGCGCAGAGGGCCAGCGCCGACTTGCCGGTGCCGGCCCGGCCGCCCAGCGACACGATCCCGATCGACTCGTCGAGCAACAGGTCGAGGGCGATCCGCTGCTCGGCCGAGCGGCCACGCAGCCCGAACGCCTCCCGGTCGCCGCGGACCAGCCGGACCACCTTGTCGGGCAGCACCCGGGCCAGCGCCGAGCCGCGCGCCGAGTGCACCACCAGGCCGGTGTGACAGGGCAGCTCGGCCGCCGCGTCGAGGGCCAGGTCGGCACCGCCGTAGAGCTCGTTGACCTCGTCTTCGCCGACCTCGACCTCGGCCATGCCGGTCCACGTCGGATCGCTGGCCTGGCCGTGCCGGTATTCGTCGGCCGCCAACCCGACCGCGGCGGCCTTGACCCGCAGCGGCATGTCCTTGCTGACGAGAGTGACGTCGCGACCCTCACCGGCGAGGTTGAGGGCGACCGACAGGATCCGCGCGTCGTTGGACTCGTTGCGGAAGCCGGGCGGCAGCACGCCGTCGTCAGAGTGGTTGAGTTCGACCCGCAGGGTGCCACCAACGTCGTTGATGGGCACCGGCTGGTCGAGCCGGCCGTGTTTGATCCGCAGTTCGTCGAGCATGCGCAGCGACTGCCGCGCGAACCAGCCGAGCTCGGGATGGTGCCGTTTCCCCTCCAGTTCGGTGATCACCACCAACGGGAGCACGACCTCGTGCTCGTCGAAGCGGCGGAAGGCCGCGGGATCGGACAGCAGGACCGAGGTGTCCAGGACGTAGACGGGCTTTCGTGGCCCGTCCTCCTTCGCGGCGGCCTTGCGCCCACGCGGAGCGCGGCCGGTCGCGGTGGTGTCCTGGGTGGCCCGGGGAGTGGTGCGCGATGTCGTCACAGGCCTGCTCCGGCGAGCGTGCACCCGGACCGCCCGCGTGTTCCGCCACGTCCGGTGCCCGGGAGCACGGGGTCGGATGCGGGCCCCGTGGCGAAGTCTTCGCAGGTCCAGGCCGGCCGGCTGGCGAGGGATGACCCCTCGCCATGGCTAGACGCTAACTGGCGTCGGCCGTCCGGGGGAAGTACACGCCGAAGTAAGAGCCTCTCGTTTACCGAGATTTCTTGGGGCGGCACGTTAGGGGTTGGCCGGCCCGGCTGGCGCGAGCCGGGCCGGCCACCGGCACCGACGCGCGCCCCTCACGCGTCGCTGCCGTGGGATCGGGGCCACCGGACTGGCCCGATCCCGGGTTGCATGAACCGCCGAGCCACCAGGCGGTTCACGCTCGCAGAAGACCACTCACCCCGTGGGTTGTCCCGCCATCAGGCGAACACCCGCGGCGTGCCGTCCGCCGTCGGTTGTGGTCCCCGCGAAGGAGGCGCTCAGATAGGTGGTTCCCGAACCGATCGTGGTGGTCGGGACGTCCGGTGCGGACCGTTGCCGCGGTTCCGCCCGGATCGTGGCCGCCACCGTCTGCGCCTCCCGGCGCCGGCGATTCCACGCGCCCCGGTCGCCGTCGAAATAGCCTTGTCGGTATCCATTGCGGTAGGTCAGGTGTCCGTGCAGCCGTCCCGCCGCGTAGCTCGACGAGCTGAGCACCAACACCAGGAAGATCGCGAAGTACAGCGTCATCGGTACGCGCTGCCCCTCACCGTTCGTCGGGATAACGCGGGGCCCGGTCGATGTGGGGGTGACCGGCCAGCAGGTGGTCGATGTCGTCGACGCCGACTTCCTCGACGAGCTCGACCGCGACCCGGCACTGGTCGATGACCACCTCGGCGACCGAGGTGCGGCGCACCTCGGCGCCGGTGTCGTAGACCCGGATCCGCAGGTCCGGGCAGCCGAGGTGGATCCGCCAGGCGTCCCACTCGACCATGTCGGCGACCTGTAGGGACACGTACCGGGCCCCGCGGGCCAGGTAGAGCCGCCACGGCGCGGTGATGCCGGCCGCGACGCCGGCGGCGATCAACCCGAAGGCCTGCTCCCGGGTGGCCAGCTCGGTCACCGGACAAATCCCTGTGATGTCACGTATACGTGACGGCTATCGGCACGCTTCGTCTCGTTCACGTGACACACCGTAGGGCGTATCGCGTACGTGACAGCATCGGCTTTTCGGGCGATTAGCGCGGAACCCCTGTCGACCTATTCTGACCACGTGACGCGCCCCGAAGACCCCCCTCGATCGTTTACCGGCGATCTTCTGGGGTCGTCACGCACGCGATACACATCGGGCGCACCGACCGGGAAGATCGAGAACTGGCCGTACCGTACGCCGGTGCCGGACACCTCCCCTGGGCGCAAGATTGCTTTTGCTGCTTTCGTCCGCAAGGCGCTCGATGACGCCCGCGCCACCCGCGCTTGGAGCGGTTCCGAGGTGTCCCGCCGCACGGGCGTCTCCCGCCAGACCGTCAACCGCTGGATCCGCGCCGACTGGGCCAGCGATCCGGAAGCCGAACGGGTGGTCGCGTTCTGCACCGGCCTGGGCCTCAACCCTTCGGTCGCGTTCGGCGTGCTCGGCTGGGACACCACCACTGCCGCGCGCCCGGCGCCGGCCGCACCGCCGATGGACCCCGACGTCGAAGCGCTGCTGCGCCGGTTGATCGATCCCAACGTCTCCGACGCCGAGAAGTTCCACATCCGCGAGACCATCCGCTATCTCGCCTACCGGCCGTTGTTGCCGACCGACCGTCCGTCACGCCGCGGCAAAGCGGTCTAGCCCGCTAAAGGCCCGTCTAGATGCGCAAATGGCGAAAAGACCTGTGTTTCAAGTGGCGAATGGCACGGATGTTACCTCTGTGGCGCAGTAGCGTGCGCCTTTGTACTGCTTGGGCTCGGGTCGGGTGGGGAGCACCGGAGGTCAGCCAAGCCCTGCGGGACAAGGAGGAGGGGTCCTCGATGGCCCTGAAATGGGGGGCGGTCGTGGTCGCGGCCGTCTCAATCACTCTATTCGCGACCGCCAACATCATCGTGGGAGTGCAAGGCACCGACGAGGTCCCACCCGCCTTCAACATGGCAACGGTGGCAGCCGCATCGGTGGGTGTGGTCCTGGCGGTCTTCGCCGAGCTCTACACCAGAGTCAACGGGCGGATCAACGCGCTCGCGGAGTTCGTGGCACGTCGGCTCAACGAGGTCGACGCGCACACGGGAGACCGCAACGCGGGATTCGTCGAGGGTTATCTGCTCAGCCATGGCGAGGAGGCGGGCGCCGTCGTTCCGTTCGGGCAGCGCACCGCGCGCCGGATGGGCGTTGTCGAAGACTGATCCGGGGTGGGCCAGCACGACAAAGATCAATAATCGCAGAGTGACCTACTGTCAACCGGGTGATCCGTCGGGTCCGGCGGGGTCCCGCACCCGGTAGGCTTTGGCGTGTGCGGGGGTCAGATAACGGCCACGGGCGCGACGACCGCCCGCTGAGTGCGGAAAGCGCATGGCGCTTGACCGCCGATCGAGCCGACGAGTGCGTGCTCTTCTTCGACTTCGACGGCACGCTGGCGCCGGTCGCCGACGATCCCACCGCGGTGCGGCCGGTGCCGCGGGCCCTGTCGGCGATCGGCGCACTCGCCTCGGTCGTCCGGCGGGTGGCGATCGTCTCGGCCCGCCCGGTCGACTTCCTGCGCGACCGTTTCCACGGCGCCGCCGACGTCGACCTCTACGGGCTCTACGGCCTCGAGCACAGCCACGGCGCCGGCCCCACCGTGACCGAGCCCGCCGCGCTGCCCTGGGTGCCCGCGATGGCCGACCTGGCCGACCGGGCCCGGTCCGAGCTGCCGGCGGAGATCCTCGTCGAATACAAGCGCCTGTCGGTGGCCCTGCACTACCGCACCGCACCCGAACTCGCCGGCGAGGTCGAGCGCTGGGGTCATGCCGAGGCGGAGCGGCTCGGCCTGCGGGTGCAGGCCGGCCGGATGGTGCTCGAGCTCAAGCCGCCGGTCGACCGCGACAAGGGCCTGGTGATCGGCGAGGCGGTGGCCTCGGCCGGCTGCGCCTGGTATTTCGGCGACGACGTCTCCGACCTCAAGGCGTTCGCGGCCCTGCGCGACCGCGAAGAACGCGACCCGTCCTTCTTCGGCGTCTGCGTCGCGGTGGCCAACCCGGAAACCGGCCAGGCCGTCGCCGGCGCCGCCGACCTGACCTTCGAATCCCCCGAGGCCCTGGGCGACTTCCTCGACTCGGCCGCGGCGTCGGTCCGCTGAGCGCCTAGACGCCCCAGCGGGCGCAGGCCGAGTTGAGCAGGCTGATGTAGGCGCGCAGGTCGGGCTGGCCCGGGCGCCACGAGGCGACCTCGTCGGCCACCTTGGTCAGGTCGGTCTTGAGCTTGGGGTCGCGGGCCTCGCCGGCCCGGTCGCGCACGAAGCCCGCCCACTTCTTGCCGATCGTCGCCTTGTCGGCCTGCGCCGCGTTGTCGTAGGACTTCGAGTAGTCGTTGGAGGCCGTGCGGACCCGGCCACAGACGTTGCGGTCGGCCGGCGGGGTCATCTCGGTGCCCGGAACGCTGGTCGCGGTCGGCCCGGCGGCCGGCGTCGTCGGTGCGGCACCGGCGGTGCTGCCCGGGCCGGCGGTGGCGCCGGCCGGCGACGAGGGCAGCGGTGCCGCCTGGCGGTCGACCTCAGCCGTGCAGCCGAGGGCCAGCGCCCCGGCGGTGAGCACGATCACGACCTGGAGCACCCCGCGCAGCCTCATGCCCAGAGAGTGTGCCGGGCGGCATCGACGACCGCCACCCTCGAAGTCGGCTAAGCGCCGTAGCGGCGTTGCCGGCTGGCGTAGGAGCGCAGCGCGCGGAGGAAGTCGACGCGGCGGAAGTCGGGCCAGTTGGCGTCGCAGAAGTAGAACTCCGAGTGCGCCGACTGCCAGAGCAGGAAGCCCGACAGGCGCTGCTCGCCGCTGGTGCGGATGACCAGGTCGGGGTCGGGCTGGCCGCGCGTGTAGAGGTGCTCGGCGATGTGGTCGACGTCGAGCACCTCGGCCAGCTCCTCCAGGGTGCCGCCGCGGGACGCCTGCTCCTGGAGCAGCGAGCGGACCGCGTCGGCGATCTCCCGCCGGCCGCCGTAGCCGACCGCGATGTTGACCTCGGCGCCGCCCACCCGCTCCCGGGTGCGCTCCTGCGCCGCCTTCAGCGCGGCCGCGGTCGGCGCCGGCAGCAGGTCGAGCGCGCCGACGATGCGCAGCCGCCAGGGGTTGGCGTCTTCGGCCAGCTCGACCACCAGGTCTTCGATGATCTGGAGCAGCGGGTCGAGCTCGGCGGCCGGCCGGCGCAGGTTGTCGGTGGCCAGCAGGTAGAGCGTCACATGCTCGATGCCGGCCTGGTCACACCAGCCGAGCAGATGCTTGATCTTCGCCGCGCCGACCCGATGGCCGTCGTTGGGATCGACGTATCCCATCTCTTTGGCCCACCGGCGGTTGCCGTCGCACATCACGCCGACATGCCGGGGCACCGGCTTGCCGGCCAGCCGGAAGGTCAGCCGCCGCTCGTAGATCGAATAGACGAGATCACGCAGATTCATCACTTGCAGACTAGCGACCTCCGCCATGGACGAAAGGACGAGCTTGTTCTGTCCGAACGGTCAGCTCTCGTGCGATGCGCCCCAGCGTGCGGGGGTGCAGCAGGCCGTCACCCAGGCCGAGCTCGACGATCGAGTCGAAGACCTGGCGATCGTTGCCGGCCGCCCGCACTGCGGCCTGGATCACTGTCGGCCGGCGGGCCAGCCAGGCCGCGGCGGCGCTGTGCCGCAGGTGCCGGCCCAGCCGGCGGCGCCACGCCGTCGCGTAGACCCGGGCCGCGTTGGCCGGTGCGACGGCCGCCGCGTGCCCGGCGATCGAGCCGGAGAGCACGGCGTAGAAGATGCCCTCGCCGGTGAACGGGTTGATCAGCGACTGGGCGTCGCCGACCAGCAGCACCCGGCCGTTGCCGTGCCGCGGCTGGGAGGTCGACAGCGGCAGGTGGTGTGCCCGCAGCCGGGTGACGTCGGCGAGATCGATCTCCGGCAACAGGTCGGCCATCCGGTCGAGCAGGTGCGCGCGGCTGAGTGGCTGACCCCGCATCACCTCGCCGTAGCCCACATTCGCCGTGCCATCGCCGATCGGGAACGCCCAGGCGTAGGCCGGCCACCGGGGCCCCGAGGTGACGATCCGCTGATCGGTCAGGCCGGGGAAGGCCACATAGCCACGCATCGCGACGGCCAGGTGACGGCCCTTGTTGGGCTGGTGCCCGATCGACCGGCGGACCATCGACCCGGCGCCGTCGGCACCGATCAGCGACCGCGCGGCGAACGTGTCGTCGACCACGACGCGGTCGGCCTCGACCCGCACCTCGCGCACGTTGTGCCGGCGCAACTCGGCGCCCGCGCCGACCGCGGCGTCGACAATGCGCGCGTCGAGCACGTAGCGGGGAATGGTGTAGTCGGGCCGGCGCAGCTCGCCGGCCGCACGGCCGTCGGGGGTCTCCAGGCTCAGCGACCGCACCGGTTCGAAGCCGGCCGCGATGCCGTCGACGCCGAGCGCGCCCAGCACGTCGAGCACGTGCGGCGCGATGCCGTCACCGCAGGTCTTGTCGCGCGGGAAGCTGGCCTTGTCGAGCAGCAGCACGCTGGCGCCGGTCCGGCGCGCGGCCACCGCCGCGGTCGCGCCGGAGGGGCCGGCGCCGACGACGATCACGTCGTAATCGATCATCACGGAACCGTATCCGCCAGTGTCGACTCCGCGCGCGGCGCCGGCACCCGGACGCCGGTCGTCGACGGCACGGGCCGTGCACCCCAGAGCGCGACCGCCGCCGCGGCCAGCAGCGGACCGCCGTCGCGGACCAGCCCGTCGACGCCCAGCAGCCAGGCGCAGAGCGGGAGGTCGACAGCCAGGACCACGAGCGTGACGACGAACAGCGCGACGCCGGCCCAGCGCCGGCCGCGGATCAGGAAGATCAGGATAGGCAGCAGCGCGTTGCCGACGATGACCGCGAACACCAGCCAGAGCACGACGACCGGCAGGCGGTCGAGTTGGTCGGGCACCACCTGGCCCAGCGACACGAGGGCCGGCACCACCATCAGCGGCGCGTAGGTGAAAGCGGCGGCGCGCGCGGCCAACGCCCGGGCCGCGGCCGCCGGGCGCCGCGGCGCGCCCTCCTGCCAGCCGATCCCGTCGCGCGTGATGACCAGCCGGTTGGGGTGGCGGACCAGGTGGGCGCCCACTGTGGGCACCCGGTAGAGCAGCACGGTCACCGCGAGGCAGCACGCGGTGAGCAGCACGAAGCCGAGCGCGCCGGGCAGCGGTGGCACGCCCGACCGCGGCACGATCAGGCGCCCGACGGCGAACACGGTGGTGACGGCGAGGATCAGCCCGAGCGGCTTGGCCGCCGCACGGCCGCGATGCACGTGCCAGACCAGGATCAGGAAGCCGAACGCGCGCAGCATCGCCCACCCGGTGCGCACCGCGAGACCGAAGCCGTGCTCCGGCGCGTACGCCCAATTGAGCAATTCGACCGCGACTGTCGCGGCGGCCGTGGTGTAGAGGAGCGCGACCAACGCGCGCACCGTTGGGGGCATATTCGTGAGTGTAGGGAGGCCCGTCCGCACAGGCCTCCCCAACGCGAGATCAGCTCAGGCGGGCCTTGAGTGCGTCGAGTTCGGCCCAGAGCACGCCGGGCAGCTTGTCGCCGAACTTCTCGAACCACTCGGTGACCTGCGGGATCTCCGCGCGCCACTCGTCGGCGTCGACCCGCAGCGCGGCCGCCACCTCGTCAGGGCCCATGTCGAGCCCGGACACGTCGAGCGAGTCCGGCGTCGGCACGTGGCCGATCGCGGTCTCGACCGCACCGGCCCGCCCGTCGATCCGCTCGACGATCCACTTCAGAACACGCGAGTTCTCGCCGAACCCGGGCCAGAGGAAGCCGCCGTCGGCGTCGCGGCGGAACCAGTTGACGTAGAAGATCTTCGGCAGCTTGGCCGTGTCGGCGCCGGCGCCCTTGCCCATCTCGATCCAGTGCGCGAAGTAGTCGCCGGCGTTGTAGCCGATGAACGGCAGCATCGCCATCGGGTCGCGGCGCACCACGCCGACCTTCCCGGCCGCCGCCGCGGTTGTCTCGGAGGAGAGGGTGGCGCCCAGGTAGACACCGTGCACCCAGTCGCGCGCCTCGGTCACCAGCGGGACCGTCGTCTTGCGCCGGCCGCCGAACAGGATCGCGTCGATCGGCACGCCCCGCGGGTCGGTGTATTCCGGCGCGATGATCGGGCACTGCTCGATCGGCGTGCAGAACCGGCTGTTGGGGTGCGACGACAGCTCACCGGAGTCGGGCGTCCAGGACTGGCCCTTCCAGTCGGTGAGGTGCGCGGGCGGCTCGCCCATGCCTTCCCACCAGATGTCGCCGTCGTCGGTCAGCGCGACGTTGGTGAAGACCGAATTGCCCTGTGCGAGGGTACGCATCGCGTTGGGGTTGGTCCGGTAGTCGGTGCCCGGCGCGACGCCGAACAGGCCGAACTCGGGGTTGACGGCATAGAGCCGGCCGTCTTCGCCGAACCGCATCCAGGCGATGTCGTCGCCGATCGTCTCGACCTTCCAGCCCGGGATGGTCGGCTCGAGCATCGCGAGGTTGGTCTTGCCGCACGCCGACGGGAACGCACCGGCGATGTATTTGACGACGCCCTCCGGCGAGGTCAGCTTCATGATGAGCATGTGCTCGGCCAGCCAGCCCTCGTCGCGCGCCATCACGCTGGCGATCCGCAGCGAGTAGCACTTCTTGCCGAGCAGCGAGTTGCCGCCGTAACCGGAGCCGTAGGACCAGATCTCCCGGGTCTCCGGGAAGTGCGAGATGTATTTGGTTTCGCTGCACGGCCAGGCCACGTCCGCCGCGCCCGGCGCGAGCGGGGCGCCGAGGGAGTGCAGGGCCGGCACGAAGTCGGCGTCGTCACCCATCGCGGCCAGCACCCGGGCACCCATCCGGGTCATGATGCGCATCGAGGCGACCACGTACGCGCTGTCGGTGATCTCGACGCCGAACATCGGGTTGTCGGCCTCGATCGGGCCCATGCAGAACGGGATGACATACATCGTCCGGCCGCGCATCGAGCCGCGGTAGAGCTCGGTCATCTCCCGCTTCATCTCGTCGGGCGCCATCCAGTTGTTGGTCGGCCCGGCGTCGGCCTCGTCGACCGAGCAGATGAAGGTGCGCTCCTCGACCCGCGCCACGTCTGTCGGGTCGGTGCGCGCCCAGAACGAGTTGGGGCGCTTGGCGTCGTTGAGCCGGATGAGCGTGCCGGCCTCGACCAGCTCGCCGGTCAGCCGGGTCCATTCCTCTTCGGACCCGTCGACCCACACGACTCGGTCGGGTCTCGTGAGCTCGGCGACCTCGTTGACCCAGGCCAGCAGCCGTGGGTGCGAGGTCGGGGTTTCATCCGCGCCGGGGCGGGTGGCCGTGACAGTCATTGCGAACTCCTAGCGGTCGACGCTGACCTATGGGTGCACAACCTGGGCGGGCTCAGCGCCACGCCAGTGCATACCTCGGGGTTCAACTCAGACTAAACCGAATGAGCGTTAAGGGCAGCGGGCCCGCTTGTGAAAATCTGCACAAGGGACGGACGTTTTGGATTTCCCCGAGGGATGTCGCGCTCTCCCGCGCAGATTCGCGCATGGCGCCCATCGACGTCCCCACCCATCGGCGCCCCGGGCTGCCAAAACGCCTCTTCCCTCACGCTACGGAGTGACCTACGCTTTTCCTCATAACGAGGGTTTTCTCCCTCACGTTCCCTATAGGCATTTCCGCCCCATTCCTCCCCCTGGAGGCGGCATGACCAGCCCAGCCACCACCGACCAGCGACCGGAACCAGCGGACGGCGAAGACGAGCCTTCCGACGCAGACCTGGTCGAAGCCGTCCGCTCCGGTGACACCGGTGCCTACGGCACTCTCTATGTCCGACACGCAGGCGGCGCCCGCCGGCTCGCCTGCTCGCTCGTCCGGGACCGCGCCGACGCCGACGATCTCGTCGCCGAGACGTTCGCCAAGGTGCTCGCCACGCTCCGGGCCGGCCGCGGCCCGGCCCGGGCCTTCCGGCCCTACCTCTACACGACACTCAAGCACCTGCGATACGACCGGCTCCGCACCGAGCAGCGGGTGGAGTTCACCGACGACCTGAGCCGCTACGAGGCCGGCGTGCCGTTCGCCGACCCCACGGTGGCCCAACTCGACCGGCTCTACGCGGCCCGGGCCTTCGCCCGGCTCCCGGAGCGCTGGCGGGCGGTGCTCTGGCACACCGCTGTGCAGGGCGAGTCAGCGGCCCAGGTAGCCGGCCGGCTCGGCCTCACGCCCGGCGGCGTCGCGGCGCTGGCTTTCCGGGCCCGTGAGCGGCTGCGGCAGATCTATCTGCAACAGCATGTGACGCCCTCCGACGCGCCGGCCTGCCGGCAGGTGGCCGCCCGCCTCGCCGGCTACGTGCGTGGGCGGCTGGCCCGGCGGGCCCGCACCACGGTCGACGGTCACCTGGCCACCTGCGCCGACTGCCGGGCCGCGCTCGACGAGCTCGCCGACCTGCCCGCCGCCGGGTGATCATTGCTGGCGCCCGCCCGGTCATCCGCCGGGCGGGCTGATCACTGTCTGGTTAACGTTTCCGGCGCGGCAAACGGCCCGTGCACACAGACGGTAGTCTCGGCCCGTGTCCGCAACCGTTGCCGACGACGAGTCGTCGTCACCTTCGGCCCCTCCGACGGGGATGGTCGCGCGGTTGCGAGGCCGGTTCGGGCACCTGATCAAAGAGTTCGGCAAGTTCGGGATCGTCGGCGGCATCGCGTTCATCGTCGACCTGATCATCTTCAACCTGCTGATCTCCAACGCGGGCGAACCGCCACTGCTGGCCAAAACGATCTCCACCGTGATCGCCGCGACGCTCGCGTTCGTGGGCAACCGGTTCTGGACGTGGCGGCACCGCGAGCGCACCGGCATGCGGCGCGAATACCTGCTCTATTTCTTCTTCAATGCGGTCGGCCTCGGCATAGGCCTGGCGTGCCTGGGTATCAGCCACTACGTGCTGGGAAGTTTCTGGCCGGGCGTCTTCCAGACGACGCTGGCCGACAACCTTTCCGCACAGATCGTTGGCACCGCATTCGGCACACTGTTCCGTTTCTGGTCCTACCGGCGGTTCGTTTTCATCGATGCGGCGGCGCCACAAATACCGTCCGCTGCCCCAATGGTGACCAAGGGTGATTGAGCTAGTGATATCGCCCCCAGCGTCCACCGTTGGCCTCAACTGAACCGCCCATCTCCCGTAAGGTGGCCCAATGCGCGTTGACCGACTCCTGCCCGAACGGTGGCAGAAGCTGTTCCGCGAAGCGCTGAAGTTCGGCATCGTCGGTGGCATCAACACAGTCATCAACTTCGTGGTGTTCAACGCACTGGCGCTCACGGTCTTCCACGGTGGCCAACTCAAGGCCAACGTCATCGCGACGGTGTTCGCGACGTTCACGTCCTATTTCATGAACCGGCACTGGACCTACCGCGACCGTCCGAAGTCGGCCATGCGCCGCGAGACGTTGCTTTTCATCGGGTTCAACACCGCCGGACTGGTCATCGAGCTGGGCGTGCTGGGCATCGCCAAATACGGCCTGGGCACCGAGAGCCTGCTGCTGCTCAACGTGTTCAAGTTCCTCGGCCTCGGCCTTGCGACGATCTTCCGGTTCTACACCTACCGGACCTTCGTCTTCCGGGCCGCGAAGCCCGCTTCCGCACCGCCCGCCGTCCCGGCACCGGCCAACCGCCGCAGCGTGGTGGCGACGGCCAAGCACAACGGCCACCACCACCCGATCGACGGCGACGTGATCGCGACCTTCGACCCGGTGGCCGAGCTGGCCGAGGTGGTCGGCGAGTTCGAGTCCGCCGGCTCGGCCCGCCGTCGGCGTTGAGACTCCGATCTTGAAGCTGCGACGTTGAAGATCAGGCGGGTCAGCGGCGAGGAGCGGCTGCGCACGTCGTTCCCGCTCCAGTCCTACGCGTTCGACAAGTCGCCGACCGAGCAGGCCGTCTCCGCGCACTACCGCGAGGTCCTGCCCTACCACTCCGGCAACCACACGCTGATCGCCGAGGAGAACGGCGCCACCGTCGCCGCGGTCTCCGCGATCCCGATGCGGCAGAACATCCGCGGCTCGATCCTGCCGATGGCCGGGGTCGCCGGGGTGGCCACCCACCCGCTCGCCCGGCGCCAGGGCTACGTGCGGGCGCTGCTCAACCGGCTGCTCGAGGCGATGCGCGACGACGGCCACCCGGTCTCGGTGCTCTACCCGTTTCGCACCTCGTTCTACGCCCGATTCGGCTATGTCAGCCTGCCCCAGCACCGCACCGCCACCTTCTCCCCCGCGGGCCTGGCCGACCTGGCCCGCGCCACGCTGCCCGGCGACCTGCGCTGGCGGCGAATCGCCGACGGCTACGCCGACCACCGGGCGCTGACCCAACGGCTGATGGCCCGCCAGCACGGCTTCTCGATCTTCCCGGACTTCCGCGCGGTGTCCCTGCGCGACGACCGCAAGTGGGCCGTCACCGCACACGTCGACGGCCAGGTGGTGGGCGCGCTGTCCTACCGGATCGACGAGCATCTCGGCCAGCTGTCGGCCGACACGCTGCTGCACACCGGGCCGCACGGCCGCGCGCTGCTGCTCAGCTTCCTGGCCCGGCACGTCGACCAGGTCGACCGGGTCAACCTCTGGCTGCTGCCCGGCGAGACGCCCGAACTCTGGGCCGACGACTTCGCCGTCGAGACGAAGACCGACGTGCGGGTGCCCGGCTCGGCCGCGCCGATGGCCCGGGTGCTCTCGCTCGAGGGTCTCGCGGGCATCGCGACGGGCCCGGCGGCGCTCACCGTCGAGGTGGTCGACGACCCGCTGCTCGCCGGCCGCTATCACCTCGACGGCACGAGCGGCGCGCTCGCGGTCGAGCGCAGCGCCGCACCGGCCGCCGCGACGCTGACGGCGGCGGGCCTGTCGGCGCTGGTCTACGGCGTGCTGGACCCGGTCGAGATCGTGCTCCGCCGGCTCGGCCGCTTCCCGGCCGAGACCGCCGGGGCGCTGCGGGACCTGTTTCCCCCGCAGCGGCCCTACGTCTACGCGGAGTTCTAGGCCGGCTCGGCGCCGCCGGCCTCGGCCGCGCGGTGCTCGCGCATGATGTCGCGCATCTCGCCCTCGTCGAGGGTGCCGCGGTCGTGGTCGGCCGTGACCAGCTCGTAGAGCAGCGTCTGCACCTTCTCCACCTGCGGGATGTCGCGCAGCACCTGCTGGCCCCGCTCCCCCGCCGACTCGATGACCAGCGTGCCGGTGCCGAGCAGGCGCTCCACGAAATGCTGGTTCATCGAGTGGTCGTTGACCCGGCTCAGCGGGATGTCGTGGCGGTCGCGGTTGAAGATGCCGACCTGGAGCAGGATCCGCTGGTCGGTGAAGACATAGTGGGTGGTCTGCCGGACCAGCACCGGCCGCAGCAGCAGCCAGACCAGCACGATCAGCGCGGCCGCGGCGATGATGAGCTGCCCGATGCCGCTCGGCACGAAGATCAGGGCGACCACCGCGGCGGCGATCACCAGGATGCCGAGCAGGATGGGTCGGGCGAGTGTCTTCCAGTGCGGGTGCACGTGCAGAACCACGCGCTCGTCACTGGTCAACACGTCGTCGGGAAAAGCCACGGCACACCTCCGGGGCGCACGCTGACGGGTCGGGGGTGAACCTACTGCCTCGCCCCGTTGGCGCGTACCCCCGGATGTTGTCGGGTGTCAGCGTAGGTGCAGCACGTCACCCGCGGCGACGATCTGGTCGCCTTGCGGGGTGCGCACGATCAGCCGGCCGCTGTCGTCGACGCCGGTCGCGGTGCCGCTGAACTCGCCGCCGCCGGGCAGCAGCACCCGCACCGTGCGGCCCACCGTGCCGCAGCGGCTCAGGTAGGCGCCGCGCAGCCCGCTCGCGGCCGCGTCACCGTCGGCCTCCCGCCAGCGCTCGTACCAGGTCGCCAGCCCGCGCAGGATCGCCCGCAGCAGCGGATCACGGTCGGTCACCTCGGCACCGGCCAGCCGCAGCGAGGTGGCCGGCAGCCCGGTCGGGCTCGTGGGCAGCTCGTCGGCGCGCAACGTCACGTTGAGCCCCATCCCGACGACCACCGCCGGCGGCTCACCGGACCCGTCGGCGACCCCTTCGGCCAGGATGCCGGCCACTTTGGCGTCGTTGATCAGCAGGTCGTTGGGCCACTTCAGCGCGGGCAGCACGCCGTCCGGCAGCTCGGCCAGGCGGGTGACCGCCTCCGCGACGGCAACACCGGCGAGCAACGGCAACCAGGCGTACGCCTTCGGCGGCAGCGCCGACCAGCCCAGCTCGGGGCGGGCCGCGCCGGGGCGGAGCAGCACACTGACGGCGATCCCGGCCCGCGGCGGCGACTGCCAGACCCGGCCGAGCCGGCCGCGGCCGGCAGTCTGCCGCTCGGCGACCTCGACCAGCCCTTCAGGCTCTCCGGCGCTGGCGGCCGCGGCCAGGTCGGCGTTGGTCGACGAGGTCTCGGCACGCACGTCGAGCCGGGTCCAGAAGTCGCCGGGCCCGGTCAACGCCCGCTGCAGTGCCTGAACACGCAGCGGCGGACGGTCAAGGTCGGTGTACGGCGAGCCCGGCACCCGGCAAGCCTATGCCTCCTGATCTCGGTGCCGGCCTCCCGAGGTCCCGGCCTCCCGAGGTCCCGGCCTCCCGAGGTCCCGGCCCTAGCGGGTGGGCGGTGTCTGCTCGCGGCTGGCCGCCCGGTAGACCTGTCCGGCCGCGCGGGCCCGCGCCCTGGTCTGCGCCCGGGACTCGGCGCGCGCGTCCGCACCCGCCATGGCCCGGGCGTCCGCGCGGGCCCCGGCGCGGGCCTGCGCCCGGGACTCGACGCGAGCGTCACCGCGGGCCCCGGCCCGGGCGTCCGCGCGGGCTCCGGCGCGGGCGTCCGCGCGGGCTCCGGCCCGGGCGTCCGCGCGGGCTCCGGCACGGGCGTCCTCGCGGGCCCCGGCCCGGGCGTCCGCGCGGACTCCGGCACGGGCGTCCTCGCGGGCTCCGGCGCGGGCTCCGGCGCGGGCGTCCGCGCGGGCTCCGGCGCGAGCGTCGCCGCGGGCCCCGGCCCGGGCGTCCGCGCGGACTCCGGCGCGAGCGTCCTCGCGGGCTCCGGCGCGAGCGTCCTCGCGGGCTCCGGCGCGAGCGTCCTCGCGGGCTCCGGCGCGGGCGTCCGCGCGGGCTTGCCCGTCCGGTGGAGTGCCTGTCGGCACCCGTTGGCGCGGGTGGCGGGCCGGCCCCGGCCGGCCGCCCGCCACCGGCGTCCGCCCGGGCAACCCCGGGCTTCCGGCTGGTCCGCCGCGCTCGGCCAGCGGCCACAACAGCCGGTTCATGGTGAGAAGGACGGCGACGCCGCCGACCAGTAGCAGCATCCCGACGACCATCTTCACGAGAGTGATAACGAATGGGGCAATAGTCGCGAAACGCTACGGGGTGGTCGAGACCAATGGCACAGCACCGGGCACCTGAACCGTCGTTACGATCGGCCCGTGACAGATCAACGCAGTGCCGAACGCGACGTCCGCACCACGGCCGGTCGCCTCGCTGACCTCGCGGCCCGCACCGACGACGCGACCCACGCGGGCTCGGCGCGCGCGGTCGAGAAGCAGCACGCCCGAGGTAAGAAGACCGCTCGCGAGCGGATCGGGATGCTGCTCGACGAAGGTAGCTTCGTCGAGCTCGACGAGCTGGCCCGGCACCGCTCCGTCGCGTTCGGACTCGACCAGACGCGGCCCTACGGCGACGGCGTGATCACCGGCTACGGCACCGTCGACGGCCGGCCGGTCTGTGTCTTCGCCCAGGACTTCACTGTCTTCGGCGGGTCGCTCGGCGAGGTCTTCGGCCAGAAGATCGTCAAGGTGATGGACCTCGCGATGAAGACCGGCTGCCCGGTGATCGGCATCAACGACTCGGGTGGTGCGCGGATCCAGGAGGGCGTCGTCTCGCTCGGCCTCTACGGCGAGATCTTCTTCCGCAACGTGCGCGCCTCTGGCGTCGTACCCCAGATCTCGCTGGTCATGGGTCCTTGCGCCGGCGGCGCTGTCTACTCGCCCGCGGTCACCGACTTCACCGTGATGGTCGACCAGACCTCGCACATGTTCATCACCGGCCCCGACGTGATCAAGACGGTCACCGGCGAAGACGTCGGCATGGAGGAGTTGGGCGGCGCCCGCACCCACAACACCCGCAGCGGCAACGCGCACTATCTGGCCGCCGACGAGGACGACGCGATCGACTACGTCAAGGCGCTGCTGTCCTACTTGCCGTCCAACAACCTCGACGAGCCGCCGGTCTTCCCGGCCACCGCGCCGCTGGAGATCACCGATGCCGACCGCGAGCTCGACACGCTCGTGCCCGACTCGGCCAACCAGCCCTACGACATCAAGACCGTCATCACCCACGTGCTCGACGAGGGCGAGTTCCTCGAGGTGATGCCGCTCTACGCGCAGAACATCGTGGTCGGCTACGGCCGGGTCGAGGGCCGGCCGGTCGGCGTGGTCGCCAACCAGCCGCAGCACTTCGCGGGCACGCTCGACATCGCGGCGTCCGAGAAGGCCGCCCGGTTCGTGCGCACCTGCGACGCGTTCAACATCCCGGTGCTGACCTTTGTGGACGTTCCCGGGTTCCTGCCCGGCACCGGCCAGGAATGGGACGGCATCATCCGGAGGGGCGCCAAACTCATCTACGCGTACGCCGAAGCGACCGTCCCCAAGCTCACCGTCATCACCCGCAAGGCTTACGGCGGCGCGTACGACGTGATGGGTTCGAAGCATCTCGGCGCCGATCTCAACTTCGCCTGGCCGACCGCACAGATCGCGGTGATGGGTGCGCAGGGCGCGGTCAACATCCTCTACCGCAGCGAGCTCGCCGAGGCCGAAGACCCGGCCGCGGTGCGCGCCGCGAAGATCCAGGAATACGAGGACACGCTGGCCAACCCCTACATCGCGGCCGAGCGGGGCTATGTCGACGCGGTCATCCCGCCGCACGAGACGCGCACCCAGATCGTTCGCGGGTTGCGCGCCCTGCGCACCAAGCGCGAGACGTTGCCGCCGAAGAAGCACGGCAACATCCCGCTCTAGTGCTTTAGTGCATGCCGTAGCGGGCTAGCGGCTCGACCAGCGAACGCTCCTCATAGGACAGATGACTCAGCAGTGTGTCGGTGAGCAGGTCGACCTCGGCGCGCAGGCCCTTGAGGTCGCCCTCGCCGGCGACCAGCGCGACTAGCGCCCGGTCGACGCTCTCGATCACCTCGTGGATGACCTTGTGCTCGGCTTCCAGGCGCAGGGTCACCGGGGCGAGCCGGGCGTCGGCCTGGCGCAGGTTGGGCAGCATCGACTGGTCTTCGATGGTGTGGTGGGTGGTGACCAGCCGGCAGTAGGACTCGCAGTAGGTGCCGAGGGTCCAGTTGTTCTGCCGCAACGTCATCTCGTTGATCGCCGAGCGGGCCTCGCCGATGCCCAGCATCCCGGCCTCGACCTGGTCGACCAGGTCGCGCACCTGGGCCAGTTCCTCGCGCAGGTGGTCGTGGATGTCGATGAGCTGCTGGCCGCGGGCCCGCTCGTGCCGGGTGTATTTGTGCCCCTCGTCGATCCGCGGTGCCACCGGGCGCTCGCTCTCGTCCCAGACCGTCCGGTCGGCGAGCCGGACGCCGTCGTCGGGCGTCGGCGTGATGCCGACGCCGGGGATCTCGCCATTGACGGTGATCGACTCACGCGGCGCGGCCTGCTCGGGCTCCGGCGACGGCACGGTCCCGGTCGCTGTCCCGGTCCCGGTCCCGGTCGCGGTCGCTGTCCCGCTCCCGGTCCCGGTCGCGGCTGGTCGGGCGCGTTCCGCCGCCACCCGCTCGCGCACCGCCGGCGCCACCTCGGCACCGAACCGCTGGATGGTCGTCGCGTCGTCGCCGGCCAGGATGTATGCGCTCAGGCCGTGCGTCAGGGTCAGTTCGGTGAGCTGCTCGGCCCAATCCTCGGCGGTACCGCTGATGCCGCTACCAACCGGACCCCGGCTGAAGACCCCGCTGAAGTTGACCAACCGCCGGATCGCCGCGGGCTCCCGGCCGGCCTTGACGGCCGCGTCGTCGATCAGCTTGTTGAGCTCCGGGAACTGGTCGGGCTGGACGTAGCCGAGCGTCGGCAACCATCCGTCGGCGAGCCGGCCGATCAGGCGCAGCATCCGCGGCTTGTAGGCGCCGACCCAGATGCCGATGTCGTGTGCCGGCTCGGGGCCGACCTTCGCACCGCGTACCCGATAATGCTTTCCATTGACCTGCACCGATGAGCCGGTCTGGCCCCAGATGCCGCGGATCACGGCGATCGCCTCTTCGAGCGCCTCGACCGACTCGGGCGGGGTGCGGTGCGGCCCGCCGTTGGCGACGATCGCGTCCCAGAACGCGCCGGCGCCCAGGCCCAGCTCGACCCGGCCCCCGCTGAGCAGGTCGAGGCTGGCGGCCGAGCGGGCCAAGACGGCCGGTGGGCGCAGCGGCAGGTTGGCGACGTTGGGCGAGACCCGGATCCGCTGGGTGCGCCCGACGATCATCGAGAGCAGGGTCCAGGTGTCCAGGAACGCCGCCTGGTAGGGGTGGTCCTGTGCGGTCACCAGGTCGAGCCCGGCCTGCTCGGAGAGCTGGGCGAGCGCGACGACGCGCTCGGGCGAGTCGGCGCGTGGCGTGATGAACGTGCCGAACAGCAGCTCATGCCCGTAGTCAGTCACTGGGTTCCTCCGGAAGACACGGTTGACGCGTCAACCATAACCCAACTGGCTGATACGTCAACCAATGGCTATTGTCACAGCATGGCCACCAACGGCATCCGTCCGCTCTCCGCACGCGAGCAGCGGGCCTGGGACGGCTACCGCCGCATGCAAGGGCTGCTCTCCAGCCAGCTCAACCGGCAACTGCTGGCCGAGACCGGGCTGTCCGACGCCGACTTCGCGATCCTGTCGGCGCTGCTCGCCGCGCCCGAACACCGGCTGCGCGGGCTGGCGCTGCGCTGTGAGGTGCAGTGGGAGAAGAGCCGGCTCTCCCACCACCTGGGCCGGATGCAGACCCGCGGCCTGGTGGTGCGCGAAGACTGCGTCGAAGACTCGCGCGGCGCCGTCTTCCAGCTCACCGAGGCGGGCCGTGCCGCGGTCGAGGGCGCCACCGACGACCGGCTCGCGGCGGTCCGGAGCTACCTGCTCGACCTGCTCACCCCGGAGCAACTCGACGCGCTGACCGAGATCAGCGGCGCGGTGCTCGGCCGGCTCGCGCAGGACGACCCGCACCGGCACGCGGCCGCCGAACTGGCCCGCGGCACCTGATCAGCAGGGTGGCGTCGCGGCCGTGCAGAGCCAGGCCGCGGCCCGCTTGGCCAGCCGCCGGGTGGTCTCGGTGCTCTCGCCGTTGACCTGCTCGACGGTGGCGACCAGGTCGCCGACCCGCACCAGCACGATGGCCGACGTGCCGAGCACGACGGCGGGGCTCGCGCCGGTTATCCGGTGCTCGAACAGCACCGACTCGTCACCGGCGAAACCCTTGTCGAGTTCGACCCAGACGTGCGTGGTCTCCACCTTGACCTGCTGCTTCTCCATCTCGGGGTCACCGGTCAGCGCCGACAGCATCCCGATCGAGCTGTATTTCGGGCACGCCTCGGTGACCTCGACCGCCTCCCGCACCAGGTCGCGTGCGGCGCCGCCGGGCAGCCGCATCACGCTCTGGTGCAACACGGCGAGCCCGGTCTCCGGCTTGCCCGGGATCTTCGGAGGGAACTCCAGGGTCTGGTCCCGCCGATATTGGTAGACGCCCTGGTAGGTGGGCACCTTGGCGAACGCCGGACAACCCGCGAGCGTGAACGCCCACGCCCCGATCGGCTGGTTCTGCTTGACCGAAACCCGGGTGGCCACCAACCCCGGCCCGACATCCTCGGGCGTCAACAACGCCTCCGGCGGGATCCACTCGGTGTCGCCGGGCGTGATCGTGGCGTCCGGGGCGGACGCGAACGTGTCGGCGGTCTGCTGTTGCTGGAACGGCCGCGTGGCCACGACCCACACACCGGAAAGCAGCAGGAGTACGGACAGCGAGGCGGCGACGGCCGCACGGCGGTTGCGCCGGCGGGCGATCTTCCGGATCTCCTCGCCCGCGGGCCACTGCACCCGGCCGAGGTCGGTGGCCAGGCGCTGGGTCAGGTCGATCTCGTCACGCATCGGCCACCTCGCCGAGTTCGACGGCGAGCAGGCCGGCCAGGGCGGTGCGGCCGCGCGCGAGGCGTGCCTTGACCGTGCCCTCGGGCGCACCGGTCTCCCGGGCGACCTCGGCGACCGGCATGCCCATCAGGTAGTACAACGCGATCGCCGTGCGCTGTTCCTCCGGCAACCGGCGCAATGCCGCGACCACTTCGACGGTGTCGGTGTTGGGCGGCGGCACCGACTCGACCGCGCCGTGCCGCAGGTAGGCGCGGGCCCGGCTGCGCAGGCTCCGCCACCGGCTCACCGCGATCCGCGCCGCGACCACCCGCATCCACGCCTCGGGGTCGTCGTAGTCACGTACCGTCGACCAGCGTTGCCAGGCCCGGATGTAGGCCTCCTGGACGGCGTCCTGCGCTTCGGAGAGGTCACCGGTGAGGACGTAGACGAACCCGAGCAGCCGTTGCCGGCTGGCCCGGTAGAACTCGTCGAAGTCCGTGCCGTCCACGAAAGGCAACACGCGCCGGCGAAGTGTTTGGTTGCCTGGTCAGTTGGTGATTCCCGCCGCGGACAGGATCGGGTCGGCGAGCAGGTAGCCGCCGACGACCAGCGCGACGAGGCTGACCAGCCCGAAGAAGCCGACCCAGAGCAGACCGGGGACGTGCGTGACGCGGGCCAACTGGTCGGCGTCGGAGTCGGGCAGCCGACCCCGGCTGCGCAGCGTCTGCAACTCGCCGACCGGGCGCACACCGCCGATCAGCAGGAACCAGATGGCCAGGTAGGCGAAGATCGCCTGCACCTGCGGCGAGCCGAACCAGGAAACGCCGAAGACCACCGCGCCGGTCACCAGCACCGAGAAGACGCCGTAGGGGTTGCGGATCATGATGAGCATCGCCAGCAGCAACAGCACCGTCACCCAGAGCAGCAGCGTGATGTGGTTGCCACCCAACAGAAACGCGCCACCGAGGCCGACCAGCGACGGTGCGATATAGCCGCAGGCCAGCGTGACCGCCATGCCCAACCCGGTCGGCCGGCCCGCTGAGAGGGTCAACCCCGAAGTGTCCGAATGCAGGCGTACGCCCCGCAGCCGCCGCCCGGTGAGCAGCGCGGCCAGGGCGTGGCCGCCTTCGTGCGCGATCGTGATGGCGTTGCGCGCCACCCGCCACGGCCCGCGCACCACGACCACCGCGAGCGCCAGCAGGGCGGTCAACACGACCAGCCAGGAAGGTGGGTCGGGCTGCGCGCCGAAGAGGCGATCCCAGATGTCCGTTACCTCGTCGAGGGGCATGGCCCGCGACAGTACTATGCGTCGCGCTCCAAGGGCACTGCGACGGGGGCCGGAACACGTTGCCGCAGGCGGCGCAACATGGCGGTGCCGGCTGCCACCACACCGCAGCCGGCCAGGGCGATCACCAGGGTGAGCCCCGCGTTGATCACCACGATTGCCAGGTCGCCGAGGGCGACCAGCGCCCAGAGCAGATAGCTCGCGACCGACCCAGGTCGACGGTGAAGCATGTGGTCACCTCCGTTTCCGCGGATCTCAATACCCCGCGGGCCGGACGGCAATCCAGCTTTTTAGCGACGGGCCGGCTTGAACCCCTGGATGATCACGGCGAGGTCGCCGCGGCTCGACTGCCACTGGGCGTCGGGCGTACTCCAGTAAATGGAATAGGCCTGGTCCTTGGCGGTCACGAAGCCGCGGTTGAGCACGTGCAGCCGGGTGCCGCTCTTGCTCGTGTAGGTGAACTCCCAGTCAGCCGCGGAGTCCCAGTATTTGACCGTCTTGATCTGGATCCGGCGATAGTCGTTGTAGCCGCTTTTGCGCACCGACTCGTTCTCGAGCCAGTCCTTGCGCGGGTCGGGCCGGGGATCGCGGGTCTGGTCGATGAGCAGGAAGCGGTTGCCGTTGGGCTCGGTCCACTTGGCCCGGCCGTCGTCGTCGCGGGTCAGCGCCCAGCCGTCGGGGACCGGGACCTCGAAGCCGGTGCCGTCGTCGCGCATCCGCCAGCCGGTCGGCAGCTTGAAGCCCGCCGGGGTCGGGGTCGCGGTGGGCGCGGCGTTGGTGGTCGGTGGGGCGGCGGGCTGGGTCGTCGGCTTCGCCGGGTTGGTCGGGTTGGTCGCGTTCGTCGTGCTGCCGGCTGGCGGCGGGTCGGCGCGGTTGGCGGCCGGATCGTCGCGGAGGAGAAGCAGGACGACGGCCATCATGAGTACGACGGCCGCGAGCGCCGCTGCCAGCACGGCCAGGGAGCGGGTGCGCTGGTCTGTCCGGCGTGGACGGTCCGGGGTCAGCTGTCCGGGTGGGGCCGTGGCGGGCGGCGGTGGCGGCACCGAGGCGCGGCCGGCTGGGCTCGTGGGGCGGCTGGCCGGGCTGGTCGGGCGGGCGGCCGGGCTCGTCGGGCGGGCCGCCGGGCTGGTGGGGCGGGCGGCCGGGCTCGTGGGGTGGGTCGCTGGGCTCGTGGGGTGGGTCGCCGGGCTCGTCGGGTGCGCGGCCGGGCTCGTGGGGCGGGCCGTGCCTGTGGCCGGGCTCGTCGGGCGGATCGTCGGGGTCGCGGGTGAAGTGGGTCCCGCGGTCGGGCCGGCCGGGGAACCTGGCACGACGACCGGGCGGGCGTCGTGTTGAGTGTGTCCCGGGGTTGAGGTCGGGCTGGCTTGGTGCGGGGCCGCGGGGCTCAGCGGGGCCGCGGTGGGCGCGGCGGGTGAGATCGGCCAGACGCCGGCGCCGGGCGGGTTGTGCGGCCGGCGGGTGGTCGGGGCGTCCTGGCTCGTCGCGGTTTGCGCTGCCGGGCTGGCCTGGCCGGATGCGGCCGGGCTGGCCTGGCCCGGTGCGGCCGGGCTGGCCTGGCCCGGTGCGGCCGGGCTGGCCTGGCTGGGTACGCCCGGGCTCGCCTGGCCGGGTGTTGCCGGGCTGGTCGGAGTTGGCGTGCCTGGACTCGTTGGGGTCGCCGCGCCGGGGGTCGGCGCGCCCGGGCTGGTCGGGGTCGGCGCGCCAGGGCTGGTCGGGGTCGGCGCGCCCGGGCCGGTCGGCGCGGGGGCGGCCGGGGAGGCGGGTGCCGCGGCGAGGCCCTGGTAGTAGGGCGCGCTTCCGCCGGGGTTTCCCAGGCGGTCACGGAGTGCGGTGGGCCGGCGTACCCCATCGAGAAGAGGGCGACGCGCGACGGTCTTGCGGCCGGAGGCGCGCCGCAACAACCGATCGGCCTCTTCCGGATCGATCCGATCCGCCGGATCTTTCCGCAACAGTCCATTAAGGACAGGCCGGAGCGCACCCGCGTGCCGGGCCGGCGCCGGCGGCTCGGTGGCCAGCGCGGCGAGGGTGGCGAGCGCCGACGGCCGGGCGAACGGCGACTGCCCTTCAACGGCGGCGTAGAGCGTGGCGCCAAGAGACCACATGTCGGTAAGAGGCCCGGACGTGCCGTCGCGGGCGCGCTCGGGCGCGATATAGGCCGGCGACCCGAGCACCAGGCCGGTGCGCGTCACGGTGGGATCGCCCGGCATGGTGGCCAGTCCCCAGTCGGTGAGCACAACCCGGCCGTCGTCGGCGAGCAGAACGTTGGCGGGCTTGATGTCACGGTGCACGACCCCGGCCCGATGCGCGGCACGGAGGGCGGCCAGCATGCCGAGCCCGATCTCGGCAACCCGCACGGCCGGCAACGGCCCGTCGGCGGCGATCACATCCTGCAACGACCGGCTAGCCACGTATTCCATGACGATCCACGGATCACCGTCGGTGCGGAGCACGTCGAAGATGCGGACCACGTTGATGTGGTTGAGCCGGGCAATGGCACGCGCCTCGCGCAACGACCGCTGCCGCGTCTCCCGGCGCTCTTCATCGGTCAGTCCCGGAGGCGGAACCAGCTCTTTGATCGCGACTTCGCGGTGCAACACCTCGTCGAGGGCCAACCAGACCCGGCCCATGCCGCCTTGACCGAGCGGCTCGATGAGTCGATACCGGTCGGCGACGAGCTGCGGCGGAGTCATCGACATCACCCAAAACCGTACCTGTGTCACCTGAAGGCCACACGGGCGGCAGTTG
Organism: Asanoa ferruginea; assembly: GCF_003387075.1. Taxonomy (NCBI): domain Bacteria; kingdom Bacillati; phylum Actinomycetota; class Actinomycetes; order Micromonosporales; family Micromonosporaceae; genus Asanoa; species Asanoa ferruginea. The sequence continues at coordinate 3,169,010 of NZ_QUMQ01000001.1, read as the reverse complement.
CTGATGTGACGCAGACCGACCGTACGCTGGAGGGATGTCGGACGAACCCCTGTTCAAGGTCACCCGCGGCACCCCGACCCCGGAGGAGTTGGCGGCGCTGGTCGGCGTCCTGACAGTGCGCCTCCGCCCAACGCCGACTGCGCCGGGGCGGGCGACTTCGTCGCATTGGACCCGATCCGCCCGACCCGGCCCACTACCGGCGGGCCCGGGTGCATGGCGCGCGTCAGGCCTGCCCCGCTAAGTCGCACATTCAGGGCTGCGCCGCCTGGTGCGGCGGGTCTAACCTCACGGTCAGCAATGGATTGGTGACCGCGAGGAGGGATCTGAGGTGGCCCGGTCCAACGAGGACCTTTCCCCGGCGTGGCTAAACGACTATGAGGCCATCGAGGCCGACATCGACCGCATGGCCGAGTTCGCGGCAAAACTAGAAGCCGAAGTCCACAACAACTTCGCGCCGCACCTCGACCCGATCTTCGACGACATCATGACCGAGCTCCCGCCGGCCTACACCGACTTTCCAGAGTTGCTGGCCTTCCTGGAAAGCCACACCGCGTCGGCGCAGGACACGGCTTACACGGTCTACTACTACCAGGACGTAACCGGCGGCTTCGCGGTCGCGGCGGGCGAGGTGAGCCGCAACTACCGCGCGGCAGACGCGTTCGCCGCGGCGAAGGTCGAAGACGTCCGTGCCGCCCTCGACAAGACGGCCGCCGGCTTCCCGGACCCGCACAATGCGTGACACGGCCACGGGGTCGGCGACCCGCAGCGCCACGGACTGGACAGCTCACGACGCCCCGTCGATGTGGCGAATGATCGCGCCGCAAGTGACCGATGCGCATTGGCGTCACGTGGCCGGTCTGCGCAAGCTCACGGAACTGACGGCCACCCACATGGCCCGGCTGCAGGTATATCGAGATCACCTGGCCGAGGCCTGGCCGCCAGAGAAAAGCCCGGCAGCGCGTGCCTTCATCGCGCGGTTGGACTATCTGATCGGCCACGTCCGAGCGACCCACGAGGTGGCGGCCACCAACTACAGCGCCCTCTCGACGGCCACCCTGACCCTCGACTCAGCCCGCACAAAGGTGGCGTCAATCAACGCCGAGTACGCCGCGAAGTTGGCGACTTTAAAGGACTACGAAGACTTGGTCGAGCAGACGAAGGCTTCCCAGGTCCCCGGCACATCGTTGGGCCCGCCGCCGGTAGCCGCCGCGGACATGGAGCGGCTCAACGTCAAGGCCCGCACGATCATGACCGACCTAAGCCACACCCTGGTCCTAGCCCAAACCCAACTCCGTCGGCCAACGCCATATGAGTCGTCGGGTCCCAGAGAAGACCCCGCTCTTCTGCCAAAGGCACTCTCCACTGTGCCGACGATCCCGGTGCTCGAGCCGCCGTCTAAAACAGCTAACTTTGACGGCGTCGAGCGGCTGGGGGGTTCGGCCTCGCACCTCATCGGACACGACAGCACGCTCCCAGTAGCAAACCAGGTGCCAGAAAATTCTCCGCGAGCCGTTGCCACAGCGAGTCGGAGCGTCCTCCTCCCGACAGCGACCTCGATGCCCGCCGTTCGGAGAGATCCCAAGGCGCGTTCCGCGCCGGGATTGTCCAATAGCAACCCGACAAATCGCTCTCCCAGCGCGCTGCCATCCGGCGGCGTCATCGGCAGAATGCCCTCGTCTGCGGGGCCGCATGGATCCGGTGGCACTTCTCGGCCCAACCCACCAGGAGGTGTCATCACCGGAAGCCAACCGGCTCATTTTCCGCAACAACGGGGCCAGGGAAGCAGCAGCAGCGTAAAGAGGCGAGACCCAGATCACCCATGGGAAACTCGTCAAGGAGTGCCACCGGTCGTGACGCCGCCCGCGATCAATTCGGACTTCGATCCCGGCCCAACGATTGGCGTAGAGCGGTGATCAAGGTTCGCGCCTTAACTCATATGCTCGTAGGCGTAGTCCTCGCAACGACCGGGCTCGCGGGCGCGGATGAGGTACGCGACCAACAATGGCACCTTCGATTCCTCGACATCCCCTCCGCGCATAAGATCAGCGATGGATCGGGAGTCACCGTGGCGGTAATCGACAGCGGCGTGGATCTCCATCCTGACCTCGCCGGCAACGTCCTACCCGGAACAGAGATTGCAGCCAATGGGTCGGATGGTCGTTCGGACCTGACTGGCCATGGCACCGGGATGGCGGGAATTATTGCCGCTCATGGCCAAGGCGCTACTGGGATCCTCGGCATAGCACCAAAAGCAAAGATCTTGCCGATAGCTGTTGATCTAAACAACGACCTGATCGGGCAAGAGTCGGTGGCGAAGGGGATCAACTGGGCAAGGATGCACGGTGCCAAGGTCATCAACATCTCTGGAGACGGCAACCCCGCACCGGACCTTCGAGCCGCGGTTGAAGCTGCGATTGCTGCGGACATTGTTGTGGTCGCAGCAGCAGGAAACCGGCCGAGTTCACAGGTGGGCTTCCCGGCGGCATACCCCGGTGTGGTCGCGGTTGGGGCTACGGATCGCGACGGGGATCTAGCTGCCACGTCGGTCACCGGCGACGGCCTGGTAATTGCTGCTCCAGGCATCGACATCATGACCACGCGTCCGCATGGGAGATATGGCCCCGGCACTGGCACCTCCGACGCTGCGGCGATTGTTTCTGGGGCCGTGGCCTTGGTGCGGAGTCGGTTTCCTGAGCTGTCGGCCGTTGAGGTGGTGCGTCGGCTTACTGCTACCGCAACCGACAAGGGGGCGCCGGGGCGGGACGATCAGTATGGCTTCGGGGTGCTGAATCTTGTTGCGGCACTTACCGCGGACCTACCGCCCCCCACCCAGGCCACCCCAAGCCAGAGCGCCGCGGCGCCAGCAGGACCGGATGGTGACGGGTCGGCGATTGGGATTGTGGCCTTGGTTGTGGTTGGGGTGGTTATCGCTGGGTTCGTGCTCCATGTGCGTGCCCGTCGGCATCGCGCGGCGAGGGGACCGGTACCGTAGCTCCCCGTGCGTACGGCTGGATCTACAACCTTGGTGTTGGCATCGGCGAGTCCGGCCCGGCGGGCGCTGCTCAGCGCGGCTGGGATTGACGTGGAAGTGGTGGTCAGCGGGGTCGACGAGTCGGCGGTTCGGGAGCCTAGTGCTCAAGAGCTTTGCCAGACGCTTGCTCGCATGAAGGCGACCGAAGTCGCGCGGCGGCTTGGGGCCGAAGGGTTGTCGATCAGTCCCGGCGGGCGGTTGCTCGTGCTCGGGTGTGATTCCGTCCTTGAGTTTGACGGGCAGGTGCTCGGTAAGCCCGTTGATGCCGCCGATGCCGTCCAACGGTGGCAGAACATGCGCGGGCGCTCCGGGGTGCTGCACACCGGGCATTACCTGATCGACCTCGCGGGGGTCACCGTCGGCGCGGTCGGGTCTACCGTGGTGCACTTTGCCGAGCTCAGCGACGAGGAGATCACCGCCTACGTCGGCACCGGGGAACCGCTCAATGTTGCCGGCGCGTTCACCATCGATGGGCTCGGCGGGCCCTTTGTTGAGCGGATCGAGGGCGACCACGGGACGGTCGTGGGGCTTTCCTTGCCGCTGCTACGCCACCTGCTCGACGACCTCGGCGTGCGGCTCACCGATCTGTGGAAGAGCTAGCGACCGCGCCAGCCACATCGTCAGGACCACCGCCGCCAGGATGAAGAACGGCAGCACCAGGAAGGCCTGGTGTGGGCCTGAGCGGTCGGCCAAGGCGCCCAGCACCACGGGGGCGACCCCGAAGCCGAAGGCGACCGGGTAGGAGGTCAGGCCGGACGCTCGGTCGGCCTGGCCGGGGGCGGCCGCCAGCGCAAGCGAGATGACCAGCGGGTATTGGACGGCTATGCCGAGGCCGACCACCAGTAGGCCCAGGATGGCCAGCCACGGGGCCGTCGCCACCCAGAAGATTGCGAAGCCGGCCAGGGAAATGGCCAGGGACAGCAACAGCAAGCGGATCGTCGGGATGTGCAACGCGACCCGGCCGGCTACCAGGCGGCCGATGAACATGCCGGCCAGGACGGCCGCGAAGCCAGCCGCGGCCGGGCCCGACGCCATGCCGGCGTGGGTGCGCAGCACGTCGACCGCCCACAGCGAGAAGCAGACCTCGATCGACGACGTCGAGGCGAGCAGGATCAGCGTGATCCAGTAGGACCGGGACAGGCGGCCCGGCCGGGCGGAACCAGTGACGGGCAAGGCGCGCGCCGGGGTGCCCACCCGCCACAGCCTCGCTAGCACCAGTACGCCGAGGATGAGCACGATCACCAGGGACAGGGCCGGGCGCCAGCCCAGGCCTACGCCGACGAAGACGCCTACGACGACCGGTGACACGATGCCCGTGAAGGCGGCCGCCGCGTTTGCCTCGCTCAGTGCCGCCGGGGCGGCTGCGCCCTGGTGGTCGGAGATCGCGGCGTTGACGCCGTTGACGATGAATGAGCCGAAGATCGAGACCAGGACGGCCGCGCCGACCGTGATGGGTAGCGGGCGGGCGAACCACAGGATGACGATCACCAGCACGACGCCGGTCAGGCCTACCCAGATCGTGGCGCCGCGGCCGATGCGACGGGAGACCGGCGAGAAGATGAAGCCGGCAATGAGAATGCCGGCCGCCAGGCCGGTCCCGTGCAGGCTCGCCAGCGCCGCGCTGACGCCCTGCTCGTCGCGGAGCAACGGCACGACCGGGCCGAAGCCGTAGAGGAAGAAGCCCCAGACACCTAGCTGCGCATAGAGCAGCAGGGTGATGCGGTCGTGGACTAGGCGCGGCACGACCTCACCGTACGCGGAGAGAGCGGTTGCACGGACCTCCGGGAAAGGCCCGCGATGGTGATACCCGCGACCCCGTGGCTCGCGGGTATCACCACCCCTCCCCCCGGAGGCAGCGGACGGCAGCGGCCGTCAGCGGCCGGCAACAGGCGTCAGCGGACGCTGCGCGCGAACTCGCGCGCCGCCCACCAGACGGCCAGGACGGTCAGCACCGCCACGATCAAGAGGCCCTGCCAGACCTTGTCGTTGCCGACGTCGCCCGCGAACAGGGCGCGGGTGCCGTCGACCGCCCAGGAGAACGGGTTCCACTTGGCGACGTCTTCGAGCCAGCCCGGCGCGAACTGAAGCGGCAGCAGGATGCCGGAGAGCAGCAGGACCGGCTGGGCCACCGTGTTCATCAGCGGCGCCAGCGCGTCTTCGCTCTTCACCGCCAGGGCCACGCCGTAGGACACCGCCGAGGTCATCAGCGCGATCAGTGCCAGCATCAGGTAGGCCAGCAAGAGGTCGCCGATGAACACCCGCAAGTCGAAGAAGAGCGCGAGCAGCGTGATGATGCCGGCCTGGGCGATCAGCGAGACCACGTCGCGCAGGGAACGGCCGAGCAGCAACGCGAACCGGCTCACCGGGGTGACCCGGGACCGCTCGATCACGCCGGCGCGCAGCTCGGCGATCAGGCCGAAGCCCTGGAACAGGCCGCCGAAGATGGCCAGCAGCACCAGCAGGCCGGGCACGAAGACCCGGTAGGCCTCGGCGTCGGTGGTCACGCCGAGCGGGGACAGCGCGGGCTTGAGCAGGGGCGCGAACAACAACAGGTACATCACCGGCTGGAAGACGCCGACGAAGACCCAGATCGGGTTGCGGAGCAGGAGCTGGATCTGCCGCTGGAAGATCAACCAGCAGTCTCGGAGGAACTTCATCGTCACTTCTCCCGCAGCGATCGGCCGGTCTTGGTCAGGAAGACGTCGTCGAGGCTCGGGCGGTGCAACTCGATCGACTTGAGGGTGACGCCGTTGCGCTCCAGCTCGCGCAGCACCTGTGGCATCGCGGTGGCGCCGTCGTCGACGAACAGGCGCAGGCCGTCGCCGCTGTCGAGTTTCTCCAGCCGGGCCACGAACGTCGACGCATCGAGCAGCGTCGCCGCCTCAGCCGTGGCGCCGTTGAGCCCGACCGTGATGACGTCGTGGGAGATCTCGCGCTTGAGCTCCGCCGGGGTGCCCTGGGCGACAATCTCGCCGTTATCCATGATCGCGATGCGGTCGCAGAGCGCGTCGGCCTCTTCGAGGTAGTGCGTGGTGATGAAGACCGTCATGCCCTCGGAGCGCAGGCGGCGGATCTCGTCCCACATGTGTGCGCGGCTCTGCGGGTCGAGGCCCGTTGTCGGCTCGTCGAGGAAGACGACCCGCGGCTCGTGGATGATGCCCAGCGCGATGTCGACCCGGCGCCGCTGGCCGCCCGAGTAGGTCTTGCACTTGCGGTCGGCGTAGTCGGAAAGCTGGAACGCGTCGAGCGCCCGGGCGGCCCGCTCGAGCGCGGCGGCCTTGCCCATGCCGTAGAGCCGGGCCTGGAGCACCAGCTCTTCACGCGCGGTGGAGTCGTCCCACGTGCTCCCGCCCTGCGCGACATAGCCGATCCGCCGGCGCACCTCGCCCGGGTCGCGCAGCAGGTCGGCGCCCGCGATCGTGGCCTCGCCGCCGTCGGGGACGATCAGCGTGGCCAGCATGCGCAGTGTGGTGGTCTTGCCGGCGCCGTTGGGGCCGAGGAACCCGAAGATCTCGCCCTCGTCGACGCGCAGGTCGACGCCGCGCACGGCCTCGACTGTCTTCTTCTCTCTGCCCTGGCGGGAACGGAATGACTTCCGCAGCCCACTGGTCTCGATGATCATGAACCACCCCCGGGTCGACGTGTGTCACCCGGGACCTTAACGCGATATAACTCGAATGGTCAACGTTGAATATTGCTTGATCCGTCGAGATAGTCGCGGAACTCGGGAGACTCGCGGAGGCTATCCGGGAGGTACGACACTCCTGAATCGATCAGGTCGGCGATGCGCTCACACCAGTCGATCTCCCCCTCCGAGCGGATGATGCTCAACTCGAACATCCAGGCCACGTGGGTCGGCTTCAGCTCACTGATCCAGCGCGACTCGAGCGACGCGCGCAGGCCGTCGACCGTCGCCCGCAGCACCCTGGCCCGGTTGCGCAGCGCCGCCGACGCCTCCTCGCGCGGCAGGGCATCCACGAAGGAGAAGGCCGCGAAGAACGGGTCCGTCGGAAGCGCGACATTCCACCACTGATCGCGCAACAGGGTCTCGAATTCGGCTTCGCCCTTGGCCGTTATCTCATAGGACGTGCGGGCCGGCCGCCCACCGACCTGGTCGGTGCCGACCGCACGCAACATCTCCTCTTCGGTGAGCTTGCGCAACCCGTGATAGATCGATCCAGGTTGCACGTTGGCCCACTTGTCAGCACCCCAACTGAGCAGCTCACGGCGTACGTCGTAGCCGTGCACGGGCTGCATCAACCGCACCGCGCCGAGGATCATCATCCGGGTTGCCGACACGGGCCAAGCGTTGCACATCCCACAGCTACTAATGGGTAAGTTGATCATCCGCGCCGATACACTCCCGAATATGCGCAAGGTTCTGATCGCCAATCGCGGCGAGATCGCGGTACGGGTCATCCGTGCCTGTCGGGACGCCGGGCTGGGCAGCGTCGCCGTCTACGCCGACTCCGACCGCGAGGCGCCGCATGCGGTGCTGGCCGACGAGGCCTACGCGCTCGACGGCGACAGCGCCACCGAGACCTACCTGCGCATCGACAAGCTGATCGACATCGCCACGCGCGCCGGCGCTGACGCCGTACACCCTGGTTATGGGTTTCTGTCGGAGAATGCCGATTTCGCGGCCGCGGTGACCGAAGCGGGTTTGACCTGGATCGGCCCGTCGCCGCAGGCGATCCGCGACCTCGGCGACAAGGTCACCGCCCGGCACATCGCGCAGCGGGCCGGCGCACCCCTCGTCCCCGGCACTCCCGACCCGGTCAAGGGCCCCGACGAGGTGGTCGAGTTCGCGCAGAAGCACGGCCTGCCCGTCGCGATCAAGGCGGCGTTCGGCGGTGGCGGCCGCGGCCTGAAGGTGGCCCGCACGATCGAGGAGATCCCGGCGCTGTTCGAGAGCGCCACCCGCGAGGCGGTCGCGGCGTTCGGCCGGGGCGAGTGCTTCGTGGAGCGCTACCTCGATCACCCGCGGCACGTCGAGGCCCAGGTGCTGGCCGACCGGCACGGCAACGTGGTCGTGGTCGGCACCCGCGACTGCTCGCTCCAGCGCCGTCACCAGAAGCTGGTCGAGGAGGCTCCGGCCCCGTTCCTCACCGACGACCAGCGCAAACAGATCCACGAGAGCGCCAAGGCGATCTGTCGCGAGGCCGCCTACGAGGGCGCCGGCACGGTCGAATACCTGGTCGGCACCGACGGCACGATCTCCTTCCTCGAGGTCAACACCCGGCTCCAGGTCGAGCACCCGGTGTCCGAGGAGACCTCCGGCCTCGACCTGGTCCGGGAGCAGTTCCGGATCGCCGACGGTGAGCCGTTGCGGCACGTCGAAGACCCGGCGCCGCGCGGACACTCGTTCGAGTTCCGGATCAACGGGGAAGACCCCGGCCGAAACTTCCTGCCCGCTCCCGGGACGGTCACCAAGCTGCGGCTGCCGAGCGGCCCGGGCGTCCGGGTCGACGCCGGCATCGCCGAGGGTGACGTCATCGGCGGCAACTTCGACTCGCTACTGGCCAAGGTCATCGTCACCGGCGAGACCCGGATCGAGGCGCTCGAACGCGCCCGCCGCGCCCTCGACGAGATGGTCGTCGACGGGATGGCCACCGCGCTGCCGTTCCACCGCCTGGTCGTCCGCGATCCGGCGTTCGCCGACGAGCCGTTCCGCGTGCACACCCGGTGGATCGAGACCGAGTGGTCCAACACCGTCGAGCCGTTCGACGCGGCTGCCGCTGCCGCGGCCGCGGCCGCGCCGCCAGCGGAACGCGAGACCGTCGTGGTCGAGGTGGGCGGAAAGCGGCTCGAGGTGCGTCTTCCCGCAGGTTTTTCCGGGGGTACGGGCGCCAACTCGGGCAACGCTCCAACGACGCGCCCCGGTCGGCGGGCGGGAGCCCACAGCGGCCCCGGCGCCGCGAGCGGCGACACGCTCAGCTCGCCCATGCAGGGCACGATCGTCAAGGTGGCCGTCGCTGACGGTGACGAGGTGGCCGAGGGCGACCTGATCGTCGTGCTCGAGGCGATGAAGATGGAGCAGCCGCTCAACGCGCACAAGGCCGGCACGGTCTCCGGTCTGGCGGCTACGGTCGGTGCGACGGTGACCGCCGGCGCCCCGATCTGCACGATCGCTTAGCAACGCAGGGGACCTGCGGGAATGATGGCTCGGTGAAGTTTCTCGACGGCAACGCGCCCAACCACGATCTGACGTACAGTGACGTCTTCATGACGCCAGCCCGGTCGGACCTGGTGTCCCGCCTCGACGTGGATCTGTCCACAGACGACGGCAGCGGCACCACCATCCCGCTCGTGGTCTCGAACATGACCGCCGTCGCCGGTCGCCGGATGGCCGAGACGGTGTCGCGACGCGGCGCGATGGCGGTGATACCGCAGGACATCCCGATCGAGGTCGTCGCCGACGTGATCGCCTGGGTCAAGCAGCGCCACCTGGTGCACGACACGGCGATCACGCTCGGCCCGACCGACACGGTCGGCGACGCCATCCACCTGTTGCCCAAGCGGGCACACGGCGCCGTCGTGGTGGTCGACGACGGGCAGCGCCCGGTCGGCGTGGTCACCGAAGCCGACCTGATCGGTGTCGACAGGTTCGCGCAGGTGCGCCACGTGATGTCGACCGAGCTGCTGACCGTGCCGGCCGAGGCCGACCCGCGGCGCGGCTTCGACGCCCTCAACTCCGCCCGGCGCCGGATCGCACCCGTCGTCGACGTCGAGGGGAGGCTGGTCGGCGTGCTCACCCGGGCGGCCGCGCTGCGGGCGACCCTCTACCGACCGGCGCTCGACACCAAGGGCCGGCTGCGGATCGCGGCTGCGATCGGCATCAACGGCGACGTGGTCGGCAAGGCCGCCGCGCTGCTCGAGGCCGGCGTCGACACGCTGGTCGTCGACACCGCGCACGGCCACCAGGAACGGATGCTGACCGTGCTGCGCGCGGTCCGCGGGCTCGACCCGTCGGTGCCGATCGTCGCCGGCAACGTGGTCACCGCGGCCGGGGTGCGCGACCTGGTCGAGGCGGGCGCCGACATCATCAAGGTGGGCGTCGGACCCGGCGCGATGTGCACGACCCGGATGATGACCGGCGTCGGCCGCCCCCAGTTCTCGGCGGTGCTCGACTGCTCCAACGCGGCCCGCGAGCTGGGCCGGCACGTGTGGGCCGACGGAGGCGTACGCCATCCTCGCGATGTTGCTCTGGCCCTTGCCGCGGGCGCGTCCAACGTGATGATCGGCTCCTGGTTCGCCGGCACCTACGAGTCGCCAGGCGATCTCTACACGGATCCGGACGGGCGGCGCTACAAGGAGAGCTTCGGGATGGCGTCGGCTCGCGCGGTCAGCGCCCGCACCGCTGACGACAGCCCGTTCGACCGGGCCCGCAAGGCGGTGTTCGAGGAGGGCATCTCCTCCGCGCGGATGTATCTCGACCGCGACCGCCCCGGCGTCGAAGACCTGATCGACGAGATCGTCGCAGGGGTACGCAGCGCGTTCACCTACGCCGGCGCCGCGTCGATCCCGGAGTTCCGCGAGCGCGCGGTGGTGGGTGTGCAGTCGTCGGCCGGGTTCGCCGAAGGCATGCCGTTGCCGACGAGCTGGTAGCTCGGTCCCGGGCTGGCCAGCGGCTGGCTGCTGGTCGGCGGCTGGCTGCTGGTGAGCGGCTGGCTGCTGGTGAGCGGCCGGCTGCTGTCAGCCGCGCGCGAAGAGCGGTCTGATCACCTGGCGGGCCGCCTCCTCTGGGTCGGCGCCGAGGTCGCCCGGCAGGGCGCCGCTCAGCCACAGCGTCGCGAAGCCGTGCACGATCGACCAGGCGGAGAGGCCGGCGGTCCGGGCGTCGGCGCCGCGCCGCTCGGCGTCCCGCACGGTGGCGACCGCGGCACCCAGCGCCCCCGAGGCCCGGCTCTGCGCCGCGATCAGCTCGGGATCGTGGTGGTTGAGCAGCTCGGGCTGGAACATCACGGCGAAGTGCGCCCGGTTGGCGACCGCGAACCGCACATAGCCGACCCCCGCGTCGATCACGCCGCCACCGGCCGCGCGGGTGCGGTCGAGCTCGTCGGCGAGCAGCGTGAAGCCCTCGGCGGCGAGCGCGGTGAGCAGGCCCGCCTTGTCGCCGAAGTGGTGTGCCGGGGCGGCGTGCGAGACGCCGGCCCGGCGAGCCAGGTCGCGCAGGCTCAGCGCGGCCGGGCCGTGCTCCGTGATCGCTTCCGCCGCCGCTGCCAGCAGGGTCCGCCGTAGGTCGCCGTGGTGGTAGGGCCGTGTCATGCGCGCCACTTTCTCATGCCACCACTCTAACTTGCCAGTGACAAGTTCTGCTGTTAACTTGACACCGACAAGATGAAGGAGTTCGGCATGGCACCCCTGGTGTTCCTGATCATCGGTTTCGTCCTCGCCCGCGTGGCCGGCTTGGCCGGCGTCGACGCCCTCGACGGCTGGCACCCCGCGCTGCGGGTCGGCCTGGCCCTCATGTTCGTGGTCACCGGCCTGGCCCACTTCGCACCGCGAATGCGGGCCGGCATGATCGCGATGGTCCCGCCGCGCCTGCCGCGGCCCGAGTTGCTGGTCACCGTCACCGGGCTGCTCGAACTGGCCGGGGCGGTCGGGCTGCTGATCCCGGTGACCTCCCGGCTGGCCGCCGGTGCCCTCGCCCTGCTGATGATCGCGATGTTCCCGGCCAACGTCTCGGCGGCGCGGCGCAAGTTGTCGCTCGGCGGGCGGCCGGTCGAACCGATCGGACGGCGCAGCATCCTCCAGGTCCTCTGGGTCGGCCTGGCGGTGGCGGTTGCCTTCGCGGGTTGATCTCCACTTGCTCTGCACCCCTCTGGACGCCACCGGCCCGCCGAGGTGGTGCCTACAGGGGTGCAGAGCAAGGCTTTGCTCTGCTCACACCCACGCACCTGGCCACCGCCAGGGAGGTGCGTATGCGTGAACAGAGCAAGGCCTCTCGGCTCTGCTCACATCCACGCACCTGCCCGCCGCCAGGGAGGTGCGTATGTGTGAGCAGAGCAAAGCCTCCGCTCCGACAGCCCCGAAACCGCTGGCAATCGCCGGTAAGGTGACGAACAGGGTGTGCCGGGAAGGCTGGTCGGCGATCCGTTTGCCGACCCTTCCGGAGGAACGCATCCGTGGCGGAGAAGATCCGGCTCTTCGGGCGCGGCAGCCTCGTCGAGACCAGCCGCATCGCCGCGATTCTGCGCACCGAGACCACCGGCGGCCTGCTTCTCGTCGGTGCCGCCGTCGCGGCACTGATCTGGGCCAACACGCCCTGGTCCGGCACCTACGAGACGGTCTCCGACTTCCAGTTCGGCCCCGCCGCGCTGCACCTTGACCTCACCGTCGCCGAATGGGCCGCCGATGGGCTGCTGGCCATCTTCTTCTTCGTCGCCGGGCTCGAACTCAAGCGCGAGTTCGTCGCCGGTGACCTGCGCGACCCGCGGCGCGCGGCGTTGCCCGTCGCGGCCGCGATCGGCGGGATGGCCATGCCAGCGGTCATCTACGTCGCCATCAACGCGACGACGAGCGGCGGCGCGCCGCGGGGCTGGGCGATACCGACCGCGACCGACATCGCCTTCGCGCTGGCCGTGTTGGGTCTCATCAACACCCACCTGCCGGCCGCGCTGCGCACCTTCCTGCTCACCCTGGCCGTCGTCGACGACCTGCTGGCGATCACCATCATCGCCGCCTTCTACACGACGAGCCTGCACCCGGTGCCGCTGCTGCTCGCGCTGATCCCGCTCGCGCTTTTCGGCCTGCTGGTGCAGAAACGGGTGCGGCACTGGTGGCTGCTGCTCCCCCTCGCCCTGGTCACCTGGGGGCTGGTGCACGCGTCCGGCGTGCACGCGACCGTCGCCGGCGTGCTGCTCGCCTTCACCGTGCCGGTGCGGCGTCGTAGCCCGGGCGAGGGGCCCGGGCTGGCCGAGCATTTCGAGCATCGCTGGCGGCCGCTCTCCGCCGGTCTTGCCGTGCCGGTCTTCGCCTTCTTCGCGGCCGGCGTCACCGTGTCCGGCGCAGGCGGCTTCGGCGACCCGGTGCTGATCGGGATCGTGGCCGGGTTGCTGGTCGGCAAGACCGTCGGGGTGCTCGGCTCGACCTGGCTGGTGCAGCGGTTCACCCGGGCCGAACTCGCCAAGGGCCTTTCCTGGTGGGACGTGCTCGGGCTGGCCGTGCTCGCCGGGGTCGGCTTCACCGTCGCGTTGCTGATCGGCGAACTCGCGTTTGGCCCGGGTAGCGACCGGGACGCCACGGCCAAGCTCGGCATCCTGGTCGGCTCGGTGCTCGCGGCAGCCGTCGCGACCGTCGTGCTGCGCGGCCGCAACCGGCACTACCGCGAGTTGGTCGAGGAGGAGGAACGCGACGACTGCTACGAGAACTGACGCGCTATGGCACCAACTCGTGGGACCGCGCGCCGACCACACCCCCGATCAGCCGCAGGGCCTCGGCGACCGGCATCGGCGGCAGTTCGCGGCCGCCCCGCACGCGCAGCGCGACCTCGCCCGCCGCCGCCTCGCGCTCGCCGATCACCGCCACATAGGGCACCCGCAGCCCGGCGGCCTCGCGGATCCGGGCACCGAGCGAGCCGCTCTCGGCCACGACGTCGGCCCGCAGCCCGGCGTCGAGCGCCGCAGCTCCGAACGCGGCCGCCGCGCCCGACGACTCCGCCGAAACCGGCAGCACCCGCAGTTGCAGTGGCGCATACCAGGCCGGGAACGCACCCTCGTGTGCCTCGATGAGATAGCCGAACAGCCGCTCCATGCTGCCGACCAGGCTGCGGTGCACCATCACGGGCCGGCCCCGCGAGCCACGGTCATCCACATAGGACAGGTCAAAACGCGCCGGCTTGTCGAAGTCGAGTTGCACGGTCGACAGGGTCCACTCCCGTCCCGCGGCGTCTTCCACCTGGATGTCTATCTTCGGACCGTAGAACGCCGCCTCACCGGGGACCTCCACATAGGACCGGTCCGCGAGCGCCGCGCGCAGCAACGACTCCGCCAGCTCCCACGAGGCGTCGGAACCGACATACTTCTCGCCCGGCCCCCGCAACGCCAGCCGCAGGCCGCTGACCCGCACCCCCAGCGCGGCGTGCGCGACGTCGACCAGCCGAAGCACCGCGGCCACCTCGGCGCCCACGTCGGAAAGGGCGCAGAAGATGTGCGCGTCGTTGAGCTGGATCGCCCGCACCCGGCTCAGCCCGCCCAGGACCCCGGAGCGCTCGCTGCGATACATGCCGCCGAGTTCGGCGATCCGCAACGGCAGCTCCCGGTAGGACCGCCCGCGCGCCAGGTAGACCAGCGAGTGGTGCGGACACAGCGCGGGGCGCAGCATCAGTTCGTCGTCGTCGGAGACGCGCATGGGCGGGAACATGTCGTCGGCGAAATAGCCGAGATGGCCGGACAGCTCGAACAGCTCGCGCCGGCCCAGCGGCGGTGAATAGACGTGCTGGTAACCGTTGCGGCGTTCGAGCTCGCGCAGGTATTCCTCGACGGCGTGCCGCGCGGCCGCACCGGCCGGCAGCCAGATCGGCAGGCCGGCGCCGGAACGCGGGTCGGAGTGGAAGATGCCGAGCTCACGCCCGAGCTTGCGATGGTCGATCATGTCTGCTCCTGGAAAGTCGCCCGCGACGACCCACCACCGCACAGCAAAGCGCCCCGGTGGCGGATCGCCCCGGGGCTGGATCGATGACGGTAAGGTCAGCGCAGCACGCCGGGACATCCCGGCGTCGTCGTGCGTGCTGGTCCAACCATGTCGCCAGGCTAGCGGGCGGGCAATCCGGGACGCACGCGAATTTCCAACCAACCCCGAGGACCCGCATTGCGTACGAAGCCGGAGCTGACCACGGCGATCGTCACCGGTCGCCGGGCCGTGCTGCTGGTCAACGCCCACTCCCGCCGCGGCCGCCGGCTCTACGCCGGGGTGCGGCAACGGCTCGACGCGGCCGGCTTCGAGCTGCTCGGGGTCTTTCCGGTCGACGATCCGCGCGAGTTGGGCGGCAGCCTCGAAGCCGCCACCGACCTCGGGCCCGACCTGCTGATCGTCGGCGGCGGCGACGGCACGATCGGTGCGGCCGCGCGGCATCTGGCGCACCGCGACGTCGCGCTCGGGCTGCTGCCGCTCGGCACGACCAACAACTTCGCCCGTACCCTCGGCATCCCGCTCGACCTCGACGCCGCGGTGGCGATCCTGACCGGTGGCAAGGTGATCGATGTCGACCTCGGCATCGCCGGCGACCTGCCGTTCGCCAACCACGTCGGGATCGGGCTGTCGGCGGAGATCTTCGCGAAGGCGCCGCCCCGGTTGAAGAAGGTGATCGGGCGGCTCGCCTACCCGGCGACCGCGCTGGCGCTGCTGACCCAGCACCGGCCGATGCGGGTGACCGTGCGGGCCGACGGCCGGTCACACGAATACCTGACCCACCAGCTCTACGTCGCCAACGGCGGTTTCCACGCCGGCCGGCCGATCACCGCCGACGCCGACGCCGACGACCGGCTGCTGGTCGCCTACCCGGTCGGCGACGCCAACCGGGTGCGGCTGCTGCGCGAGACGGCGCGCAACGCGGCGACCGGCCACCTGCGCTCACACGGCGAGGAACCGTTCCTGGCCACCGACGAGATCCTGGTGGAGACCGATCGGCCGGTGCCGGTCGAGGTCGACGGCGAGCCGCGCGGCTACACCCCGCTGCGGATCGGCCTGGCCGGCAACGCCCTGCGGGTGATGGCCTCCCTGGACACGATCGATCGCTAGCGGCGCCGGGTGATCTGCACCGAGACGCCCTGGCCGGTGTTGGGCGGGCCGGCGTAGACGCCCTTGAGCGGCGGCACGTCGCCATACTCGCGGCCGCGGCCGACGACCACGTGGCGCTCGCCGATCACGATGCCGTTGGTCGGGTCGAAGCCGGTCCACCGCCCGGCCCACCACTCGACCCAGGCGTGGCTCTGCCCGACCACCGGCTCGTCGATCGGCGCGTCGGCCGTGGGGTGCAGATAGCCGGAGACGTAGCGGGCCGGCACGCCCATCGCCCGGAGCAGGCCGGCGGTGAGATGGCTGAGGTCCTGGCAGACCCCGCTGCGCTGGCGCCACGCCTGCACCGCGTCGGTCTGCACACCGGTGGAGCCGGCCACGTACGCGACCTCGGTGTTGACCCGTTCGCAGACCGCGAGGGCCGCGCCGTGCGGCGTGTCGTGCGCACCGCGCAGCTCGTCGGCCAGCGCGGTCAGCTCCTCGTCGAGCGCGGTGTGCGGGGTCGGCAGCAGCAACTCGTGCCAGCGGTCGACGGTGCCCGGCACCGCGAGGTCGGCCCACGACGCGCCGGCGGCCAGGCCATCCGCCGGCAGCGTCTCCACGGTGGCCGACGCGGTGACCGCCAGCCGCTCGTGCGGGGTGTGCACGTCGAACGCGGTGACGACGGTGCCCCAATAGTCTTCGTAGCGGTGGGTGCGGGCCGCCGGCCACACCTGCACCCGCGCGTCGAGCACCGCCTGGTGCGGCTCGTCGCGGGGCGTCATCCGCGCCTCGTTGTAGGAAGCGCCGACCCGGCCGTCGTAGTTGAAGCCGGTCTTGTGCTCGATCTCCAACCGCCAGCCCGCCATCAGGCCACCGCCTCGGAAACCCAGGTCACCGCGGAGGTCTGCCGGAAGTAGCGGCGCGAAACCGCCTCGTTGACCTGCGAGCAGGTGCGCTCCAGACCGGCGAGCACCCCGGCCAGGTCGTCGAGCAGCTCGTCGGCGGCGCGGAACTCGAGGTTGGTGCGGGTCCGGCCGACGATTCGCTGCGCGTCGGTGGCGACGCCGGCCCGGCCCGGACCGGGTGCCAGCTCGGCCAGGCACGACTCGGCGGTGGAGAGCGCGGCGAACACCGAGCGCGGGAACAGCCGGTCCAGCAGCAGGAACTCGGCCGCGTGCCGGTCGTCGAGAGAGCCGCGGTAGGTGCGCAGGAACGTCTCCCACGCGCCGCACGAGCGCAGCAGCGTCAGCCAGGACGGGATGGAACCGCCGGCGCGGGCGTGGGTGGACAGCAGCCGGGCCGACATGTCGACCCGTTCGACGCTGCGGCCGAGCACCAGGAACAGCCAGCCTTCGTCGCGGCTCATCGTCGCGTCGGCCAGGCCGGCGAGCACCGCGCAGCGTTCGCGTACCCATCCGAAGAAAGCATGTATGCCTTGTTGCTCGACCCGCTGCCGGGCGTCGGGCAAGCCGAGCCAGGTGGCGTTGAGGCACTCCCACATCTCCGACGAGACGGTCTCCCGCGCGCCCCGGGCGTTTTCCCGGGCGGCGGCCAGCGCGCCGACCACCGAGCTGGGGTTGCGGGCGTCGAGCCCGAGCAGCGTGACCACCCGCGCGGCGGACAGCGGCCCGACCTCGGCGGTGGACACGCCCATGACCGAGAGCAGCGAACCGCACGCGGCATCCTCGGCGATCCACGGATCGGCGAACATCTGATGCAGGTGTACGTCGAGGATGCGCGCGGTGTCTTCGGCGCGCTCGACGTAGCGGCCGATCCAGTAGAGCGATTCGGCGATCCGGCTCAGCACGGCGCACCACCCTGTTGTTGTTGCTGCTGTTGCTGTGACGTGACGCCCGGGCCGGGATCGGGGGTCGGCGCCGGGTCGGCGGTCGGCGTGGGCCGGCGCACCGGCGCGATGTCGACCGGAGCCGGCCGGGTGGCGGCCAGCACCCAGGTGTCCTTGGAGCCGCCGCCCTGGCTGGAGTTGACCACCAGGGCGCCCTCCGGCAGCGCGACCCGGGTCAGCCCGCCCGGCAGCACCGAGATCCGGGTGCCGTCGTTGACGGCGAATGGCCGCAGGTCGACGTGGCGGGGCCGCAGGCGATTGCCGATCAGCGTCGGCACCATCGACAGCTTCACCTCGCGCTGGGCGATCCAACCGCGCGGGTCGCGCAGCAGCCGGGCCCGCACCTCGGCCAGCTCCGCGTCGGTCGCCTGGGAGCCGATCACGATGCCGGCGCCGCCTGAGCCGTCGACCGGCTTGAGCACGAGGGTGTCGAGGCGATCCAGCACGTGGTCGAGCACGTCGGGGTCGGCCAGCCGGTAGGTCTCCACATTGGGCAGCACCGGCTCTTCGCCGAGGTAGAAACGGATCAGCTCGGGCACGTAGGTATAGAGGAGCTTGTCGTCGGCGACGCCGTTGCCGACCGCGTTGGCGATCGTCACCTGGCCGGCCCGGGCGGCGTTGAGCAGCCCGGCCACCCCCAGGATCGAGTCGGCCCGGAAGTGCACCGGGTCGAGGAACTCGTCGTCGATCCGCCGGTAGATCACGTCGACCGGCTGCTCGCCGGCCGTCGTGCGCATCGCGACCCGGTTGCCGGCGCAGATCAGATCGCGCCCCTCGACCAGCTCGACGCCCATCTCCCGGGCCAGCAGCGCGTGCTCGAAGTAGGCCGAGTTGTGCACGCCCGGTGTGAGCACCACCACGGTCGGGTCGCCGGCACCGGCCGGGGCGGCGGCCTGGAGGGCCCGCAGGAGCTGGCTCGGGTAGGACTCGACCGGCCGAATCCGGGTGGCCGCGAACACCTCCGGGAGCACGTGGCTCATCGCCCGCCGGTTCTCGATCACGTAGCTGACCCCGGAGGGCACCCGCACGTTGTCTTCGAGCACCCGGAAGGTGCCCGCCTCGTCGCGGATCAGGTCGACGCCGGCGACGTGCACGCGGACGCCGTTGGGCGGGACGATGCCGGCCACCTCCCGGTGGAAGTGGGCGCTGGTCACCACCACCGCGCGGGGAACGACGCCGGCTTCGAGCACCTCGCCGGCACCGTAGACGTCGGCGAGGAACGCCTCCAGCGCCCGGATCCGTTGCGCGACACCGGATTCCACCACCGCCCATTCGGCGGCGTCGATGATCCGGGGCACGATGTCGAGCGGGAACGGGCGTTCGACGCCCTTGAGGGCGAACGTGATGCCCTGGTCGAGGAAGGCGCGGGCGAGGACGTCGGCCCGGACGCCGAGGTCGGCGCTGGACAGCGGTTGCAGGGTGGCGTGCAGCGTCTCGTAGGTCTCCCGCGGCATGCCGGCCGTCGCGAACATCTCGTCCCAGCCCGGGCCCAGCCGATAGTCCTCGAACAGGTCCGCCATGCGCGCACGCTACGCGGGGCTCGTTGCGGGTCTGTTTCACATGTGAGGCCGTCGGCCTCACATGAGGGGGCCGTCGGCACGGGACCTGCCGACGGCCCAGAGGTGGCGGCCCGGCACACCAGGAACGGGGGACCCGACGTGCCGGACCGCACATTTCCACGGTACGCCGCCAGCACCGTGACGTCTGTAGGGTCAAAATGCGAGACGAGCGGTTGGGGGCCGCGCGTAACTGTCCCCCATCAGGGCTTTCTGGAAACTATCCTGAGCCCGGCGGGGATGGAGGTTGCGCGCATGGCCGACGTGCTAGGCACGGTGACCTCGCCTGTGTCCGCTTATCTGCTGCTGCTCGGCCTGCTGATCGTCGACGCCTTCGTGCCGGTCATCCCGACCCAGGCCATCATGATCACGGGCGGCGCGCTGACCGCCTACGGCCACCTGAGCCTACCGACCACCATCGCGGTGGGCGCGGTCGGCGTCATCATCGGCGACTGGGCCTGCTACCTGCTGGGCCGCTCGACCCACCACCGCACCGGGCCGATCGCCCGGCTGCGGCAACGGTGTGGCGTGCAGACCGAGGGCGTCGCCAAGACCGCCGAGCAGCGTGGCCGGGCCCGGCGCGCAGCCAGCAAGCTGACCCGCGGGCTGCGCGAGCCCGGGCCGCTGGTCATCCTGATCTGCCGGTTCGTCCCGGGCGGCCGGATGGCGGCCTGCTTCTCCGCCGGCCGCGCCCAATACCCCTACAAGCAGTTCCTGCTCTACCAGGCGCTGGCCGCGGTCGGCTGGGCCACCTACGGCACGCTGGTCGGCCACCTCGGCGGCTCGGCGCTCACCTCGTCGGGCTGGCGCCTGATCGTGGTCGCCGTGGTCGCGGCGGTGGTGTTCGCCGGCGCCGGCTGGGGGCTGGCCCTGTGGAAGCCGGCCGCCCTGCGCGGCGCCCCGCCGGTCCCGCCGATCCCGGCAACAGCACCGGCGGGAGCGACGCTCGACGCTACTGGAGTTCGTGCAGCATCAGCTGACGCGCCGCCTCAGTGATCGATCCCGACAGCGAGGGATAGATCGTGATGGTGTGCGCGAGCTGGTCGACGGTCATGTTGTTCTCGACCGCCAGCGTGATCGGCAGGATCAGCTCCGACGCCTTCGACGCCACCACGACACCGCCCACCACCTGACCGCTGGCCGGGCGGCAGAAGAGCTTGACGAAGCCGTCGCCGAGGTCGGCCATCTTGGCCCGGGCGTTGCCGGAGAGCGTCAGCATCACCTCGCGGGCCGGCACCCGCCCCGCGTCGACGTCGTTCTGGCTCACCCCGACGGTCGCCAGCTCCGGGTCGGTGAACACGTTGGCGGCCACCGTGCGCAGCCGCAGCGGCTGGACCGCCTCGCCGAGCGCGTGCCACATCGCGATCCGGCCCTGCATCGCCGCGACGCTGGCCAGCAGCAACACACCGGTGCAGTCGCCGGCCGCGTAGATGCCGGGGACGTTGGTGCGGGACACCCGGTCGACGGTCACATAGCCGCCCGGCCCGACGGCCACGCCGTAGTCTTCGAGCCCGAGCCCGGCGGTGTTTGGCACCGAGCCGACCGCCATCAGGGCGTGTGAGCCCGTGACGGTGCCGCCGGTGGACAGCTCGACCTCGACGCCGTCGGCGGTGCGCCGCACGGCGTTGCCGCGGGCGTTGTTGAGTATGGTCATCCCCCGCGAGCGGAACACGCGTTCGATCGCCTGGGCGGCGTCGGCGTCTTCGTGCGGCATCACCCGGTCGCGGCTGGACACCAGCGTCACCCGCACGCCCATCGCCAGGTAGGCGCTGGCGAACTCGGCGCCGGTCACGCCGGAGCCGATCACGATCAGGTGCTCGGGCAGCTCCGGCAGGTCGTAGAGCTGGCGCCAGTCGAGGATCCGCTCACCGTCGGGCACGGCCGTGGGCAGCACCCGCGGCGTCGCGCCCGTGGCGATCAACACAGTGCTCGCATCGACCGAGTACGGCGCGTCACCCCCCGCAGGTGTGATCTCGACCCGGTGGGTGTGACCCAACGTGTCAGCACCGAGCCGGGCAGTGCCGGCGACGAAGTCGACACCCGCCTTGACGAGCTTGTTGTGGATGTCATTCGACTGGGCCTGAGCGAGGTTTTTCACCCGGGTGTTGACCGCCCGGGCATCGACGCTCACCGCTTCGGCGCCGCCCGAGTGGACACCGAAACGCTCGGTGTCCCGCCCGGCCGTCACCACGTCTGAGCTGGCAATAAAGGTCTTTGAGGGCACGCAGTCCGACAGCACGCAGGCGCCCCCGGCGCCCTCCGCTTCGACGACTGTCACGTCGGCGTCGAGCTGCGCGGCGACCAGCGCCGCCTCGTAACCGGCCGGTCCACCACCCACGATAACGATTCGTGTCACGTGTCGTATTCTCCACGACCGGCGAGCCGGGCTATCGTCATCGCCGTGCGTCATTACGCCGCGTACGGCTCAAACCTCGATCCCGCCCGAATGCGTGCTTACTGTCCGCATTCGCCGATGGTGGGCACCGGCTGGCTGGAAGGCTGGCGGCTCACCTTCGCGGGTGAAGACGTGATCGGCTGGGAGGGCGCGGTCACCACGATCGTCGAATCACCCGGCGATCGGGTCTTCGTCGCTCTCTACGACGTGCATCCCTGGGACGCCGCCCAGCTCGACGAGGTCGAGGGGGTGACCGGGGAGACCTACCGCAAGCTGCACATGCGTGCGGTCACCCTCGACGGCGAGGAGACCGTCTGGGTGTATGTCTTCAACGGCTACGAGGGCGGCCTGCCGACCGCGTGGTATCTCTCCGAGATCGCCAACGCGGCCGAGAAGGCCGGCGCCCCCGACGACTATGTGACCGAGTTGCGCGGCCGGCCTACGAAGACCTCGTCGCCAGAGCTTTGACCCGCTGCTGGAAGATGTCGGCCTCGTAGATCGCGGACATCCCGGCGGTCAGGTAGACGTTGGCGGCCTTGGTCGGGCTGGTCAGGTCGACGCCGAGCCCGACCTGCGCCCGGCCCTTGGCCGCGTAGACGCTGAACGCGTGGCGCAGCAGCGCGCCGCCGACACCACGGCGGCGGAACTCGCGCAGCACGGTCAGGTTCTTGACCCACGCCTCGTTGTGCTCGAGCAACTGGTCGGCTGACATCAGCACGCCGGCCGGCACGCCGTCGACCTCGGCCACGAACCACTCGTCCCAGGCGACCGAGGTCAGCCCGGCCACGTAGGCCCGCCACGAGTCGTAGTCGCGCGGCTGGTAGTCGTGTGCGTCGCGGAAGCCGGTGTCGTAGACCCGGTGGAAGAGGCGCAGGTCTTCGTCGTCGTCGGGGTCGACGAGGCGGATCGTCACGCCGGCCGGCAGCGGTGCCGGGGTGACTCCGTCGAGCGACCGGCGCATGCGGGCGTAGCGCTTCTCGAACTGGAAGCCGGCCGCCTTGATGTCGGCGATGTAGTCGATCTCGGTCGGCAGCGCGCCGGCCTTGGCGACGACCTCCGCCGACCCGCGCTCGGCGGCCCGCTCGGCCACCCGGTGCAGCAGCATGTCGAGCAGCGGACGCCGGCTCGGCGCGCCGTGGTCGGGGTGCACGAAGACCTCGACGAACTCGCGGTCGCCGCCGTTTTCGTTGTCGATGTAGGCCCAGCCGCCGAGCTGGCCGTCGGGCGCGTAGGCCAGCCAGCAGTCGCGCGCCGGGTCGACGTGTGGCGAGGTCAGCGCCGCCTTGACGTCGTCTTCGCCGGTCTCGGCCTCCCCCGTGGCCGCGATGTCGCTGGCCCGCATCAGGTCGAGGATCGCCGGCAGGTCGTCGAGGGTGGGCCGGAGCGTGCTCCAGCCGTCAGGTAGCGCCACCCGACGTTTGTCCCACACCCCCGGGCATCGGTGCGACCGAATTAATCCAGCACGACGCGGGCGTCGCCGTCTGGCTCCGGACCGCGGCGGTCGGGTTCGCTGCCCTGCGGCCGGACGCCCTTGCGGGCGCTGTCGAGCAGCCCGAGCAACTCGACCCGCTCGGTCTGGGTGAGTGCGGCGTAGGCCGACGCCGCGATCCGGTCGGTCACCGCCTCGGCCCACATCCGGCGGCGCAACAGCGGCCCGATGCCCGGGTAGGGCGGCTGCCAGCCCCAGGCCACCGCCCCCGCCTCGCCTTCCGGCCCGGCGATGATCGCCTCCAGCGGGCTCAGCCCGCTGGCCCGCACGGCCAGCAGGTGCGCGCCGCCGCGGTGCTCGCGCAGCAGGTGCAGCAGCACGGCCGCCTGCGCGCCCGGGTCGTCGTCGGGCACCGGCATCGCCCGCCAGGCCGCGAACAGCGGCAGTGCGGACGCGTCGGCGGCGAGCACCACCCGCTGGGTCAGCTCGACCAGCCGCTCCACCCGGGGGAAACCGCCGAGCTGCTCAACGCCCCACCGGCAGCACTCGGCCAGGTGCACCGCGGCGACCTCAGCGGGCGGCAGCACCCGCCGGGCGCCGTCCCAGCCGTCGGCCACCGCCTCCGGCGCGATGAAGCCCAGCGCGGCCGCCACCGTGTCGGGCCGCACGTCGCCCAGCGCGCCGCCCCGCCCGGCCACGTAGAACGCCCAGCCCGACAGGCCGAGCTGGCGGGCCCGCCGCAGGGTCCGCGGACACTCGGCGTAGGCGCCACCCAACTCCAACACCGCGTCCCGCGACGCCTGTGCGGTCTGCTCGGGTGTCATGCCTCGTCCAGGCCCTCGATGGCCGCCTCGACCTCGCCGACGCGGCGGCGGGCCTGGACGGCGGCGCGTTCGGCGGCCTTGCGGGCCACCCGGAGCTGGCCGAGTGCGGCGTCGGCGTCGGCGCGGCGGCGCTCGGCCTCCTGGAGCGCGGCCTCCGCCTCCTCGACCGCCGCCGCGCCGTCGGCCTCCGCTTTGGTGGCCTTGTCGAGCTCGGCCTGCGACGCCTTCTCGGCGCTGCGGGCGGCGGCCAGCTCCCGGTCGGCCGCTTTCCGCTGCGCCGCGCGCTGCGCGTCGGCCGCCCGCCGTGACCCGCGCTCGTCGGTCTCGTCGGCCGGCTCGGGCTCCGGCGGCTCGTCGGTGACCAGCCGGAGCTGCGGGCGCGGCACCTCGCCGAAGCCGGCGTAGCTGGCCGCCCGCACCAGCCGGCCGGAGCGGAGCTGGTGTGCCACCTCGGCGTCGGAGACGGCGGCGGTCAGGGTCGCCTCGACCTCGCCGACCGGCAGCTTGCCCCGGTTGCGCGGGTCGGTCTTGGTGGCGAGCGTGACCGCCTCCTTGACCAGCGCGCCGACCGCTTCCCGGCGCTGCTTGGTGAGCTCGCGCAACGCGTCGCCCTTGAGCTCGCGCTGTGCCGACCGCAGCGCCGCGGAGAGCTCCACCAACTGGTCGATCAACTCGGGGCGGCGGATCGCCAGCAGGTTGACCACCCAGGCGGCCACGGTCGGCTTGCGCAGCTTGCCGAGCTGCTTGGCCCGGTCGCTCTGGCCGGCGGCCTTGGCATTGGCCACCAGCTCGTCGCGGGCGACGATGAACCCGTCGGGTGGTGCGGCGTATAGCTCGGCGACCGGGTCAGGCATCGACGCTCGTACCGGGCGTCAGGCGCTGGTAGTCGACCTTGAGCAGGCGGGTCATGACGCCGTCGACCAGCTTGCCGCCGGCCTCGTTGATGACGCCGTCGTGCAGCGCGAACGCCCGGCGGGGTGCGACCGCCCGGACGAAGTCGACCGACTCGCTGATCTTCAGCCAGGGCGCGGACACCGGCACGAAGAGCGTCTCGACCCGGGCACCCTCGGGCACGTCGAACGAGTCGCCGGGGTGGTAGACGGACTCGTTGATCAGGAAGCCGAGGTTGGCGATCCGCGGAATGTCCGGATGGATCTCCGCGTGGATGCCACCGAAGGCCTCGATCGGCAGCCCGGCGGCCGAAAAGGACTGTCCAGACGCGACGGTGTTGACCACGCCACCCAACGACGTCAGCTCCTTGGCGACGTCGGTGTGCGTGTGCACGATGACCTCGGGACGCTTGGCGAGCGCGTCGGTCAGCGCGTCGACGTCGAGGTGGTCGGGGTGCGCATGGGTGATCAGCACCGCGTCGACGCCGTCAAGTGCCGCGCGCTCGCTGAAGCTGCCCGGATCGATGACCAGCACGGCGCCGTCGTGCTCCACGCGTACGCAGGAATGGCCAAATTTGGTCAGTCTCATGTCGTGACCCCCTTGGCTGCCGAATCGTGATGTCCCCTCGCGAGTCTGCCGGAACCGGCGTGCGCGCGCGGCACGTCTGACCGACAGACCCGCACCTGATTCGGAAGGAACTGATATGGGCAGCGTACGACGGAGACGGGCGCTGACGGCGCTCGCGGCCGGTGGTCTCGTGGCCGCGCTGGCGCTGGCCGGTTGCGGGAGCAATGACGACGCGGGCAGCACCGCGAGCGCGCCGATGAGCGACGCCGGCGGCAACGGGGCAGACGCGCAGAAGGCCGCCGAGGGCGCGCCACAGGCGCCCCAGGAGCAAGCCCAGGCCCAGGGCGGCGCCGGCGGTGTCGAGCTCGCCGTCGACCAGCGGCAGATCATCTACACCGGGTCGATCACCATCCGGGTGGAAAACGTCGAGCGCACCGCCGCCGAGGTCACCTCGATGGCCACCGGCGCGGGCGGCTTCGTCGGCGGCGACAAGCGCACCGACGACGGCGGGCGGTCGGAGGCGGTGCTCACCCTGCGGGTGCCGGCCAGCCGGTTCACCGCCATGGTCGACGACATCGCCGACAAGGGCACCGACGACCGCCGGTCGATCAGCACCGAAGACGTGACCGAAGACGTCGTCGACCTCGACGCCCGGATCACCACGCAGCAGGCCCGGGTAGCCAGCGCCCGCCGGCTGCTGGCCCAGGCCAAGACGATCAACGACCTGGTCACGCTGGAAAACGAGCTCGGCAAGCGGGAGGCCGACCTCGCCTCGCTGGAGGGCAAGAAGCGGCGGCTCGACGACCTGACCGCGCTCTCCACGATCACCGTGACGCTGCTCGGCCCCGACGCGCAGGCGCCGGCCCCGCCGAAGAGCGATGACACCGGCTTCCTGGCCGGCCTGCGCGGCGGGTGGCACGCGTTCACCGCCACGGTGGGCGTCATGCTGACCGTGCTGGGCGCGCTGGTGCCCTGGCTGGTGCTGGCCGGTCTGGGGCTGCTGGTCTTCGGCTACGTGCGCCGGCTGCGCCGCGGCCGCCCGGCGGTCGCACTGGCCGGGCCCGGGCTGCCGGCCGCGAGGGTGGCCCCGCCGACGGTTCCGACCCAGCCCGCGCCGGCCGACGAGCCGGCGCGGGAGGAGAAGGCCTAGAAGGTGCCGGCGGCGAGTGCGGCCAGCGCGGTGTGCACCATGACGCGCACGCCATACCCGATGGCCTTCTCGTCGACGTCGAACGTCGACTGGTGGATGTCGGGCTTGACGTCGGCGCCCTGCGGCGTCGTGCCGAGCCGGATCATCGCGCCGGGCACCTGCTCCAGATAGAACGCGAAGTCTTCGCCGCCCATGCTGATCTCGGCCTCGACCACCCGGTCGGGGCCGAGCGCGGCACCGGCCGCACCGGCGACCACCGCGGTGGCCATCCGGTCGTTGATCACCGGCGGCACGCCACGGGTGTATTTGACCTCGACCTCGGCGCCGGTCGCGGCGACCACGTCGCGGATCAGCTGGGTGACCAGCTCGGGGGCCTCGCGCCAGGCGTCGCGGTTGAGGATCCGCACGGTGCCCTTGAGGTTGGCCTCGGCCGGGATCGCGTTGTAGGCCTCGCCCGCGTGTGCCCGGCCCCAGACCATCGAGACACCGGCGCGGGCGTCGACCCGGCGGTCGAGCAGCGACGGCACGTCGATGATGACCCGGCCCATCGCGTGCACCAGGTCGGTGGTCAGGTGCGGTCGGGCGGTGTGGCCGCCCTTGCCGCGCAGGTTGACCTCGACCGTGTCGGCGGCCGCGGTGAACGGGCCGGAGCGCACGCCGACCAGGCCGACCGGGAGCTGCGGCGCGCAGTGCAGCGCGAAGATCGCGCCCACGTCTTTGAGCCCACCGGCCGAGATGACCTCGGGTGCGCCGGACGGGATGCACTCCTCGCCCGGCTGGAACAGCAACCGGACCCGGCCGGGCAGCTCGTCGCGCTCGGCGAGCTGCGCCAGGGCCAGCCCGGTGCCGAGCAGGATCGTGGTGTGCACGTCGTGGCCACAGGCGTGCGCGACGCCGTCGACGGTGGACCGGTAGGGCACGTCCTTGCCGTCGGGCAGCGGCAGCGCGTCGAGGTCGGCGCGCAGCGCGATCACCCGGTCGCCCTCGCCCACGTCACAGATCACGCCGTTGCCCTTGGGCAGCAGCCGCGGCGTCAGGCCGGCGACGGCCAGCTCGCGGGCCACCAGCGACGCCGTCTCGAACTCCTGGTGGGAGAGCTCGGGGTGGGCGTGAATGTGACGACGTACGGCTACGAGCTCGGCTCCCCGGGCAGCCAGCCAGCGATCTAGCTGACCTGGAAGGGGGTCGGCGCCAGGCGGTGTCTCGGGCCATGAGGACGCCACCGAGCTGCTGTTGGAAGGCAGCGTCAACGCACTCGTCACGTGAAAATCTCGATCACTCTGGGCGGAATGGGACTTGGCTAGCCTAGACCTCCGACGGTGACGCTGCGCAACATCATTACGGTGATGATCAGATTGCGCAGGGTCACGAAAGCCCTGGTAGGAGCCCTCGTCGAGTGGCGGGGATGCGTCGGCGGTCGCCTTGAAACCTGCCAACTGTCCCACACCTCCTACAACGCGTGATGGTGGCGGCGGACACGGCCACGCCGCTGGATCGCGCGAGAATCCGGGTATCTGGTCTCAATCTACCCGGCTGATGGTCACCTTGCCGGGTGAGGCGACTTACGCTGACACGCTCACGGCACTCCGTGCCGCACAGCGCGTCCGGCAGATCTTGGTAGCTCAGCGTAACGATGCAGTGTCGGTGCGAGTTTAACGCACCGTAACAACCTCTCGGTCAGAATCGCTCGACGGGGTGGTAGACACCCCATACCTCGCGAAGGGCATGACAAACCTCGCCCACGGTGGCGTACGCCCGCAGCGCGTCCCGCATCGGGTAGAGCACGTTGTCGGTGCCCTCGGCCGCGCCCTTGAGCGCCGCCAACGCCCGGGTCACCGCCGCGCCGTCGCGGGCGTCGCGGATCGCGCCGAGCCGCTTGGCCTGGGCCGCCTCGATCGCCGGGTCGACCCGCAGCGGCTCGTAGGGCTCCTCCTCGGCGATCGCGAAGCGGTTGAGCCCGACCACCACCCGGGAGCCGCTGTCGATCTCCTGGGCCACCCGGTAAGCCGAGGTCTCGATCTCGTTCTTCTGGAAGCCCGCCTCGATCGCGTCGACCGCCGAGCCGTAGGACGCGACCCGCTCCATCAGGGCGACCGCCTCGGTCTCGATCTCGTCGGTCATCGCCTCGACCACGTAGGAGCCGGCGAACGGGTCGACGGTGGCGGTCAGGTCGGTCTCGTAGGCGAGCACCTGCTGGGTGCGCAACGCCAGCCGGGCCGCTTTCTCGGTCGGCAGCGCGATCGCCTCGTCGTAGGAGTTGGTGTGCAGCGACTGCGTGCCGCCGAGCACCGCGCCCAGACCCTGCACCGCGACCCGGACCAGGTTGACCTCGGGCTGCTGCGCGGTCAGTTGGACGCCGGCGGTCTGGGTGTGGAACCGCAGCATCATCGACTTCGGATCGCGGGCGCCGAACTCGTCGCGCATCAGCCGGGCCCAGATCCGCCGGGCGGCGCGGAACTTGGCGACCTCTTCGAGCAGCGTGGTGCGGGCGACGAAGAAGAACGACAGCCGGGGCGCGAAGTCGTCGACGGCGAGCCCGGCGGCGAGCGCCGCGCGCACGTAGTCGACGCCGTTGGCCAACGTGAACGCGATCTCCTGCACGGGCGTCGCACCGGCCTCCGCCATGTGGTAGCCGGAGATGGAGATGGTGTTCCACTTCGGCACCTCCGCGCGGCAGTAGGCGAAGGTGTCGGCGACCAGCCGCAACGACGGCTTCGGCGGGAAGATGTAGGTGCCGCGGGCGATGTATTCCTTGAGGATGTCGTTCTGGATCGTGCCGTTGAGCGCGCTGCCCGGGATGCCGGCCTCTTCCGCGACAAGTTGGTAGAGCAGCAACAACAGCGAGCCCGGCGCGTTGATGGTCATCGAGGTCGACACCTGGTCGAGCGGGATGCCGTCGAAGAGCGTCTTCATGTCGGCCAGCGAGTCGATCGCCACGCCCACCTTGCCGACCTCGCCGTGCGCGACCGGGTCGTCGGAGTCGTAGCCCATCTGCGTCGGCAGGTCGAACGCCACCGACAGGCCCATCGTGCCGTGCTCGAGGAGCCGGTGATAGCGGGCGTTGGACTCGGTCGCGGTGCCGAAGCCGGCATATTGGCGCATCGTCCAGGGCCGCGACGTATACATCGTGGGGTAGACGCCGCGGGTGTAGGGATATTCGCCCGGCCGGCCGACCCGCATGTCGGTGTCGTCGGGAAGGTCCGACTGGTCGTAAACCGGCTTGACCGGGAAACCCGACTCCGCTTTCCGCTCCGCCATCAACGAATCCTAAGTTGTGAGGGCGTCAGCACGGACGGTTCGGTCGTTCGCACCCACCGTCAATGATCCATCACAACAGGTGATGCGGTTTCCCTTATCGGGCCGGCTCCCCCAAGATAGGGAGGTTGGTAACTGGCCCTCGACCCCCCGGCGGCTTTTCAGTGACTCAGATTCCGACGTGGAGCGGCTCCGCCACCTCCGGATCCAACAGCCCAACCTCCACCGGTGCCCCTGATGGCTCTGGATTCTCCATGCCGACTGACAGTCCAGGCATCGGTGGCAACAGAGCTAGCCGTGCGGCCCCGGGAGCCACGATCGGCGGCCGCTACTCGCTTCGGGCGGCGGTCGGCCACGGCGGCATGGGCACGGTCTGGCGCGCGAGCGACGTCCTGCTGCGTCGCGACGTCGCGGTCAAAGAGGTCGTGCTGCCGCCGGGTCTCGCGCCCAGCGACCGTGACTCGATGTATGAGCGCACCATGCGGGAAGCGCGCGCCGCCGCGGCGCTCCAGCACCCGTCGGTCGTGCAGGTCTACGACGTCGTCCAGGAAAACGGTCGACCGTGGATCGTCATGGAGTTGCTCGACGCGCGCAGCCTCGCCGACATGGTGATCGAAGACGGCCCGGTCGCGGCGCGCGCGGTCGCGAAGATCGGCATCGCGCTGCTCGGCGCGCTGGAGATCGCCCACGCCAACGGCGTGCTGCACCGTGACGTCAAGCCGGCCAACGTGCTGATCTGCGCCGACGGCCGGTGCGTGCTGACCGACTTCGGCGTGGCCCGGATGCCCACCGACGTGCAGCTCACCACGCCCGGCATGGTGCTCGGCTCGCCGCACTTCATCTCGCCCGAGCGGGCCATGGGCCAGGACTTCGGGCCGCCGAGCGACCTGTTCTCGCTGGGCGTGACGCTCTACACCGCCGTCGAGGGCCGCCCGCCGTTCGACAAGGGCGACCCGATCGAGACCATGCACGCGGTCGTCGAAGACCCGCCCGCGCCGACCAGCCGGGCCGGCGTGCTCAACGACGTGCTGATGGGCCTGCTGGAGAAAGACCCGGCCCGCCGCTACGACGTGGCGACCGCCCGCAGCATGCTCCGCGAGTTGCTCGCCGGCCCATTGGCCAGCAAGGCACCGGCGCACATGATGACCGACCCCTACGCGGTCGTGCCGGCACAGCGCTCGCCGTGGCAGCCGGTCGCGCCGCCACCGGAGCGCCCGACCGGTCAGATCGGCGGCCGGGCGATGCTGGCGCCGGGCGAGTCGCTGACCGAACGGCTGTCCAACGGGCAGCCCGTTCCGGCCGCGCCCGGGCTACAGACCCCGACCGGGCAGATGCCCACACAGACCTGGGGACAGCAGCCCCCGGCGCCGCCGTCCGGTGGCGGTGCCGTGGCCGGTCTCAAGCGGCGCGGCGGCGACCTGGTCGACACCGTCCGCGGTTGGCCACGGAAGCTCCAGCTCGGTGTCGCGGGCGGCCTCGCGGTGGTGTTGATCGTGATCGGGTTCGTCGCGTTCAGCGGCGGCGACGACCAGCCCACCCAGCCGGTGGCGCAGTCGGGCGGGCCCAGCTCGGCGCCGTCGGCCGCCGATTTCCCGACCCAGGTGCACGCGTTGCGCGGCGTCTCCGTCAACGTGCCCAAGGGCTGGAAGCGCGCCGGCGGCGGCAAGTCGGTCTACTACGACTACATCGACCCCGACGACTCTGGCCGCAAGGTCCGCATCCTGGTCGAAGACGCGAGCTCGAAGGCCACCCCGTCCGGGTTCCTGGCCGCCGCCGAGCGCGGGCTCAAGTCCAACTCGAAGTCGTGCCCCAAGCCCTACAAGCGGGTCGACCTGCGCGAGGGCCAGATCGACGGTCGGGTCTCCGGCGAGCTCGAATACACCTGCGGCGAGGAGCGGCACGGTGTCTGGGGGGCGGTCATCAACGGTGGGCATGCCTACTCGTTCTTCCTGACCAGCACCGAAGACCGATTCGCGGCGAGCAAGCCGATCTTCGACGAGATGGTCCGTTCGTTCCAGCTCGTCGCCAACTGACCGCGCCCGAGGCCCGTCGGTGGCGGGTGTGGGTGCACGTGCTATCAAAACGGGATGACTGAGCTGGACGACCTGGTGGCACGCGCGCGGGCTTGGCTCGCCGACGACCCCGACGAGACGAGCCGGGCCGAGCTGGCCCAGGTGCTCGACGGGCTGCCCGGCACCGCCGCAGACCTGGCCGACCGGTTCGCCGGGCCGCTGACCTTCGGCACCGCCGGGCTGCGCGGGCCGCTGCGCGCCGGGCCCAACGGGATGAACCTCGCGGTGGTCACCCAGGCGGCCGCCGGGTTGGTCGGTTGGCTCGCCGCCCGCGGTGCGACCGGTCCGCTGGTCATCGGGTACGACGCCCGGCACGGTTCGCGCGCGTTCGCCGAGCGCACCGCGCGGGTGGCGACCGGTGCCGGCCGCGAGGCGTTGCTGCTGCCGGGCCCGCTGCCGACGCCGGTGCTGGCCTACGCCGTCCGCAAGCTCTCCGCCGCCGCCGGTGTGATGGTGACGGCGAGCCACAACCCGCCGCAGGACAACGGCTACAAGGTCTACCTCGGTGCCGGGCTGGGCGGCGACCTCGGTGCCGGCGCGCAGATCGTGCCGCCGGCCGACGTGGAGATCTCGGCCGCCATCGCTTCCGTCGGCGCGCTGACCGACGTACCCCTTGGTGGTCTCGGTGTGGTTCTCGACGACGACCTGGTCGAGTCCTATGTGGATAGCGCGACCCGGGTGCTCGACCCGGACGGGCCGCGCGACCTGGCCGTGGCCTACACCCCGCTGCACGGCGTCGGCGCCAAGGTGCTCGCGGCGGCGTTCGCGCGGGCCGGTTTCGCGCGGCCGCACGAGGTCGCCGAGCAGGCCGAGCCGGATCCGCTGTTTCCGACCGTGGCGTTTCCCAACCCGGAGGAACCCGGCGCGATGGACCGGGTGATCGAGCTGGCGAAGGTCACCGGTGCCGACATCGCGATCGCCAACGACCCCGACGCCGACCGGTGCGCGGTGGCGATCCCCGGCCCGCTCGGCTGGCGGATGCTAAGCGGCGACGAGGTGGGCGTGCTGCTCGCCGACCACCTGCAACGGCGCGGCGTCACCGGCCGCTATGCGACCACGATCGTGTCGTCGTCACTGCTCTCGCAGCTCTGCGCGCGCCGCGGCCTGCCCTACGGCGCGACGCTGACCGGGTTCAAGTGGATCGTGCGGGCCGGCACCGACCTGGCCTTCGGCTACGAAGAGGCGCTGGGCTACTGCGTCGCGCCCGACCAGGTTCGCGACAAGGACGGCATCACCGCGGCGCTGCTGGTGGCCGAGCTGGCGGCCGGGCTGAAGGCGTCGCTGAGCACGATCGGCGACCGGCTCGACGAGATCGCGGCCGAGTTCGGCGTGTACGCGACCGACCAGCTCTCGGTCCGCGTCGACGACCTCTCCGACATCGACAAGGCGATGACCTACATCCGCACCAAGACGCCGGGCTCGCTGCTCGACGAGCCGGTGATCTCGGTCGAAGACCTCCAGCCCGACGCCGACGTGCTGATCCTGCGCACCGAGTCGGCCCGCGCGGTGGTCCGCCCGTCCGGCACGGAACCGAAGCTCAAGGCCTACCTCGAGGTCATCGAGCCGGTCGTCGACGGCGACGTGCCGGCAGCCCGCGAACGAGCGGCGGCGTCGGTCCGGGCCCTACGCACCGAGACGGCCGCGTCGCTCGGCATCTGGTGAGTCGGTCAGGACACCCGCCAAACCCAGGCGCCGCCGATGTCGTCGGGTAGGTCGCCGGTCAGCTCGACCACCAACAGTCGGAGCTGGCCGGCGTTGACCTCGGTCTGCGGCAGCACCAGCGCCGAGGCACGCCAGAAACTCAGGTCGGCCTCGAACTTGGCGCGGGTCTCGTCGTTCACCGGCGGCAGGTCGCCGGTGCGGCTGGTCTCGTCGAACAGGGCGGTGGTGAACCTGACCGGCGCGTTGAAGATGGCGCGGTTGTCCTCGTCGCCGTCGGGGCCGAGGAAGTAGCCGCCGGCGATCGCGAAGCCGATCTGGGCCCGCGCGCCCCAGCGCATCCCGGCGAGGTGGATGTTGTCGGTGACCGGCACGAAGACCAGCGACTGGCCGGGCCGCGCGTAGTCGCGCCAGATGCCGGCGGTGACGAACGGCGGCGGCGCCGGCACCTGGGCTGTCGGTAGCTGTCGGGGCACCAGCGGGACCAGCGCGCCCAGCACCGCGGCGGCGGTCAGCACGCGGATGGCGACCGCGACCGGAAAACGGCGGCCGCGGGCTAGCTGGATGGCGCGATCGGCCCCGAGGGCGAGCAGCGCGGCCGCGATCGGCACGACGATCAGCGAGAGTCGGGTCGGCACGACCGAGTTGAAGATCGGCACCGACTCGAGCCAGCGCCACGGGCCGTCGACGCCCGTGTCGTCTTGGTTGATCATGATGTGCGGGCCGAGCGACAGGGCCACGAAGACGAACCCGGTGATCAGCAGTGCCCAGGTGACCTTGCGGCGCCAGGTGAGGACGACCGCGATCAGGCAGACGATCAGCAACGGCCAGCCGAAGAAGGCGTTCTCTTCGACCGGGCCCTGCGCGAGGCGCTCGGCGGTGGCGGTGCTGCCGGCGATCGACAGTCGCGGGAACGCCGGATAGGCGGCCAGGTCGGTGCTGACGTCCTTCACGGCGGTGGGCACACCGTGATAGCTCTGCGGCCCGTAGAACTGCACCCAGAGCGGATAGCTGAGCAGGGCGACGACGACCGCGACCGCGACGGCCAGGCCGCCGAGGAAGCGCGGGATCCGGTCCTTGACCGCGCGGGGGCGGATCAGCGTGTAGCAGACGACGAACACGAAGAGGCCCAGCGCGGTGTAGAGCAGCACCTCTTCGTTGACGAAGGCCTGGTAGGTGACCAGTAGGCCGAGCCAGATGCCCCGGCGGATGGCGTGGCCGGGCCAACTGAGCCGGATGATCGCGACGACGATCCACGGCACGACGAACTGGGCTGTCCAGTTGACGTGGCCCTGTGCGTGGCTGACCAGACCCGGCGCGAAGCCGCAGAGGGCGCCCGCGGCGAACGCGACCAGGCCGTTGTCGACCAGGTGCCGGGAGAACACCCAGAACCAGCCGAAGGCGGTGCCGGCCAGGCCGATGACCAGCCACACCGCGAACGCGGTCTGGGGACCCCAGAGCAGCGTGATCCAGGAGGCTGGGATGGCCAGCCCGAGGATCGACGTGTTGGCCATCAGGTTGACGCCGTCGGGCGCGTTGAGCGCACGGGTGGTGAAGGGGTAGATCCCGTGCTCGGCCACCTGCGCGCCGTTGGCCAGCACCCACTGGAAGAACACGTGGTCCTGTGGGTTGACCGCCGGCGTGGCCGTGCCGAGGTGCACCCAGAGCGGCCCGGTCACCGCGAAGGCGGCGCCCAGGTAGAGCACCGCGATGGCGACCGTGACCGCCGGCGCCACCCCGCCGGGCGGCCGCGGCGACAGCGGATCACCAACGGCGGAGGCCACGATTCCACAGCGTAATCGCGTGGTCGCGGTCTGCGCTGGTTAGTGGGTGACCGGGCGGGGCGTGCCGAGGGCGGTCTGGATCGCCTTGCCCAGCGCGATGACGACCAGCGCCACCGACGGACGGACCGTCGACTGCTCCAGGTCGACACCGCCGGAGAAGCCGGCGCCGCTGGCGATGCGCTCCAGCTTCTGGTGCGCGGTGGCCGCGTCTTCGCCGGACAGGCCGAGAGCGGCCTCCATCCGGGCGGCGACGATCAGGGTGGCGAGGGCGGCGGTGCGCTCGTCGGGCGCGCCCTCGCCGGCCAGGGCGGCGGCCAGCCGGGCCCGGGTCTCGTTTTCCACCGAGGCGTCGACCGACGGGTAGCGGTGCACGTGGATGAACTCCTGCTCGACGTCGTCGACGTCGCGGATCACGCCCCGGCTGATCAGGTCGGACAGGACGCGTTCGCGGAGCCGGTGGCGCAGGCGCTGGACCCAGGCGGCCGGGGTGTGCGGCACGTTTGCCTCGATCTTGGCGAGCACCTCGTCGGCCACCGGGACGCCGGTGGGTGTCGCGTCGGCTACGACGATGTTGCCGTCGGCATAGGCGATCCGCCCGGCGAGCGCCAGCTCGACCAGCACTGCGGCGGCCATGCCAAGGTCGAGCCCGATGCGCGAACCGGTCGCTTTCCCGGACTCGTTGTCGTAGACGAGCAGCAGGAGCTCCTCGGCGATCGGAACACTGGTCATGTCGCGGAACGGTAGCCGCTTCGCGCCCGCGTCGCACTCACCGGTCGCCCATGCGTCAAAAACGGGGCATTCCGCCGAACTGGCGGTCGCCGGCGTCGCCGAGGCCGGGAACGATATACATCTTCTCGTTGAGCTCCTGGTCGATCGACGCGGTCACCAGCCGCAGCGGCAGCCCGGAGCGCTCCAGCCGGGCGATGCCCTCGGGTGCGGCCAGCACACAGATCACCGTGATGTCGGTGCAGCCACGGTCGGCGAGCAGCCGGCAGCAGTGCTCCAGCGACCCGCCGGTGGCCAGCATCGGGTCGAGCACCAGCACCGGGATGCCGGCCAGGTCGGCGGGCAGCGACTCGAGGTAGGCCCGGGGCTCGAAGGTCTCCTCGTCGCGGGCCAGGCCGACGAAGCCCATCGACGACTCGGGCAGCAGGGCCAGGGTGGCGTCGGCCATGCCCAGCCCGGCCCGCAGGACCGGCACGAGCAGCGGCGGGTTGGCCAGCCGGGTGCCCTCCGTCGGAGCCACCGGGGTCTCGATCGGATAACGCTCGATCGGGAATGCGCGCGCGGCCTCGTACACCAGCATGGTGGTGAGTTCGTGCAGTGCTGCCCGGAAGCTCCCGGGCTCGGTGCCCGCTTCCCGCATCGCGGTCAGGCGCGACTGGGCAAGCGGGTGGTTGACCACTTCTACGTCCACGGTTGGTCAAGGTACCGGTAGTTGCGACACCCGTACACTCGTCCGCATGACAGCGACGACGGCGTTGGACCTGTCTTCAGTCACAAGCTCCGACGCGGCCCTTCGGGTATTTCTGCATGGTCTGCCCGGGGTCGACCAGGTTGGCGCCGAACAGCGCGCCGCGATGCTCGGCACCCGGTCGATCAAAACAACGGCCAAGGCCTGGGCGATCGACCTGGCGATCCGGATGGTCGACCTGACCACGCTGGAAGGCGCCGACACCCCCGGCAAGGTCCGCGCGCTCTGTGCGAAGGCCCGGCGGCCCGACCCGGCCGACCCGACCTGCCCGCCGGTGGCCGCGATCTGCGTCTATCCGGCGATGGTCCCGACCGCCGTCGAGGCGCTGGCCGGCTCCGGCATCCACACGGCGAGCGTCGCCACCGCGTTCCCCTCCGGGCAGGCGCCGCTCGAGGTCAAGCTCGCCGACACCCGGGCCGCCGTCGCGGCCGGCGCCGACGAGATCGACATGGTGATCAACCGGGGCGCCTTCCTCTCCGGCCGCTACCTCGAGGTCTACGAGGAGATCGCCGCGGTCAAGCAGGCCTGCGGCACCGCCCACCTCAAGGTCATCCTGGAGACCGGCGAGCTGTCGACCTACGACAACGTCCGCCGCGCCTCCTGGATCGGCATGCTCGCGGGCGGCGACTTCATCAAGACCTCCACCGGCAAGGTGCCGGTCGCGGCGACCCTGCCGGTGACGCTGGTGATGCTCGAGGCGGTGCGCGACTTCCGCGACCTGACCGGGCGCCAGGTCGGCGTCAAGCCGGCCGGCGGCATCCGCACCACCAAAGACGCGATCAAATACCTGGTGCTGGTCAACGAGACGGCCGGCGACGCCTGGCTCGACCCCGACTGGTTCCGGTTCGGCGCCTCGACTCTGCTCAACGACCTGCTCATGCAGCGCACCAAGCTCACGACCGGCGTATACGCCGGTCCCGACTACTTCACGCTGGACTGACGATGTTCGAATACGCACCCGCCCCCGAGTCCCGCGCGGTCGTCGACATCAAGCCCTCCTACGGGCTGTTCATCGACGGAAAGTTCGTCGACCCCGCCGACGGCACGTCGTTCAAGACGATCAACCCAGCCTCCGAAGAGGTGCTCGCCGAGATCTCCGAGGCCGGCCAGGCCGACGTCGACCGAGCGGTCGCCGCGGCCCGCAAGGCCTACGACAAGGTCTGGTCGAAGATGCCCGGTCGCGACCGGGCCAAATACCTCTACCGGATCGCGCGGATCATCCAGGAGCGCGGCCGGGAGATCGCGGTGCTGGAGTCGCTCGACAACGGCAAGCCGATCCGCGAGTCCCGCGACGTCGACATCCCGCTGGTCGCCGCGCACTTCTTCTACTACGCGGGCTGGGCCGACAAGCTCGACCACGCCGGCTTCGGCCCCTCGCCGCGCGCCCTCGGCGTCGCCGCCCAGGTCATCCCGTGGAACTTCCCGCTGCTGATGCTGTCGTGGAAGATCGCGCCGGCGCTCGCGGCGGGCAACACGGTGGTGCTCAAGCCGGCCGAGACCACCCCGCTGACCGCGCTGCTGTTCGCCGAGATCTGCCAGCAGGCCGACCTCCCGCCCGGCGTGGTCAACATCGTGACCGGCGCCGGCGAGACCGGCCGGTCGCTGGTCGAGCACGCCGGCGTCGACAAGATCGCGTTCACCGGCTCGACCGAGGTCGGCAAGGCGATCGCCCGCTCGGTCGCCGGCTCGCGCAAGAAGGTGACGCTCGAGCTCGGCGGCAAGGCCGCCAACGTGGTCTTCGAAGACGCGCCGATCGACCAGGCGGTCGAGGGCATCGTCAACGGCATCTTCTTCAA
Source organism: Asanoa ferruginea (assembly GCF_003387075.1). NCBI lineage: Bacteria > Bacillati > Actinomycetota > Actinomycetes > Micromonosporales > Micromonosporaceae > Asanoa > Asanoa ferruginea. The sequence continues at coordinate 3,130,561 of NZ_QUMQ01000001.1, read as the reverse complement.
CCAGGGTCACGTCTGCTGCGCCGGCTCGCGGCTGCTGGTCCAGGAGTCGGTCTACGAGCCCGTGCTGGCCTCGCTCAAGCGGCGGATGGCGCGGCTGCGGGTCGGCGACCCGCTCGACAAGAACACCGACATCGGCGCGATCAACTCGGCGGCACAGCTCGACCGCATCCGCACGCTGTCCGACATCGGCGGCGAAGAGGGCGCCGAGCGCTGGTCGCCGCCGTGCGACCTGCCCGACCACGGCTTCTGGTTCGCGCCGACCATCTTCACCGGCGTGACACAGGCCCACCGCATCGCCCGCGAGGAGATCTTCGGCCCGGTGCTGTCGGTGCTGACCTTCCGCACGCCGGCCGAGGCCGTCGAGAAGGCCAACAACACGCCCTACGGTCTGTCGGCCGGTGTGTGGACCGACAAGGGCTCGCGGATCCTGTGGATGGCCGACCGGCTGCGCGCCGGGGTGGTGTGGGCCAACACGTTCAACAAGTTCGACCCGACCTCGCCGTTCGGCGGCTACAAGGAGTCCGGCTACGGCCGCGAGGGCGGCCGGCACGGGCTGGAGGCATACCTCGATGTCTGACGCACGCGTGTCGGTCCGCAAGACCTACAAACTGTTCATCGGCGGCAAGTTCCCGCGCAGCGAGTCGGGCCGCTCCTACCTCGCACAGGATGCCAACGTGGCCCTGGCCTCCCGCAAAGACGTCCGCGACGCGGTGGTCGCGGCCCGCGCGGCCGTGAAGGGCTGGTCCGGCGCGACCGCCTACAACCGCGGCCAGATCCTCTACCGGGTCGCCGAGATGCTCGAAGGCCGCCGCGACCAGTTCACCGGCCTGGGCCTGCCCGCGGCCGAGGTCGACGACGCGATCGACCGCTGGGTCTGGTACGCCGGCTGGTCCGACAAGATCACCCAGGTCTACGGCGGCGCCAACCCGGTGGCCGGCCCCTACTTCAACCTGTCGTCGCCGGAGCCGACCGGCGTGGTCGGGGTCATCACCCCGCCGTCGTTCCTGGGCCTGGTCAGCGTGCTCGCCCCGGTCATCGTCACCGGCAACACGGCGGTCGTGCTGACCGCCCGCGACGCCCCACTGGCGGCGGTCACCCTGGCCGAGGTGCTGGCGACGTCTGACCTGCCCGGCGGCGTGGTCAACATCCTGACCGGCGACCCGGCCGAGACGGCACCCTGGCTGGCCGCACACATGGACGTCAACGCCATCGACCTGGCCGGCGTCACCGACCCGGCGCTGGCCACCTCCCTCGAAGAGGCGGCGGCCGGCAACCTCAAGCGCGTCATCCGCCCGCCGGCGAAGGCGGCCAACTGGTCCGACGACCCAGGCCTGACCCGCATGACGGCGTTCCTGGAGACCAAGACCGTCTGGCACCCCAAGGGCATCTAGCCCCGTCGCAGGCGGCGATGGTCGGCAGGCCCCGGCCTAAAGCAGGTCGCGTTGGCGGAAGCGGGGCTCGCCGGGCTTGTTCATGGCGGCGACCGTGAGCAAGCAAGCTGCCACGCCCGCCGGGTGGATGGGCGGCACGTCTAGCCAGGGCGCCACAAACGACTCGAAGGAATCGCCGTCGCGCAGTGACCCGGTGCCGTGGTCGGTGACCGGGTGGCCGATCAGGCCGAAGCGAAGCCAGCCGTCGTCGAGTTCTTCGAGGCGGTGCCCGAACCAGGCGGCCTGGGTACGCCCGATCCAGCCGAACTGGTCGGCCTCCCGATGGCTGTGGGCGATCGTGGAGTTCAGGCCGGCCACCGCCACTCGAAGATCAGGCATCTCGTAGAGGGTCCAAGGGTGGGTCTCGTTGAACGTCAGCCCCTCTACGCCGTCGTAGAGGTCGGCGAAGAAGCGCCGGAAGTGGCGCCACTTCGGCCAGTACGGCGGCTCCGGCGCGATCTCGTCGGCCTCGCAGTTCGCGAAATACGCGCGGCACGCGGCTCGGGTGACGTCGTGGCTGCCCGGCACGACCGCCACCCGGTGTGGCGCGACCCGGAGTAGTTGTCGCAGCCCGACGATAAAACTCAGCGCCTCGTCGAACTCGCGGATCCCGCCGGCTTCGGTCAGGTCCCCGCCCACGAGCACGCCGTGCACGGTGTCAGCACCCAACTGCTGCCGCACCGCCATCTCCATCGCACGCATGAGGTCGCGGCGGTGATAACGCCCGTCCAGGGCATAGCCGTCGGGCCCGAAGCGCAGACCCTGGAGGTTCAGGAAGGTCACCTCGTCGAGATGCTCGTAGAGCTCGGGTCGGGCCGGCGGATAGGCAGTGGCAGCGTGGGCGCGCAGTCGTGGATGGTGCAGGGCCACAGAGGGCGGCAGATCGGTCGACGGCGTCCTGCGCCGGCCAGCCGGCGGGTAGGCCGGCTGGCCCGGCGGCTTCGCCCTCCCGTTCATCGCCTCGGCGATCCGCCGCAGCATTCGGTCGCGCGCCTCCAGCGGATCGTCCACCCCGACCAGGTCAACAAAGGTGATCGTGGCGAGCAGCCCTTCGAGCGGGAAATCCTCCACCCGTACGGTGATGAGCTTGCTCTCCGGATGATCCGGCGCCCGGCGCAGTGCGGCCTGCCACTCCATCCGCCCGTAACGCGACCGCACATAGGTCGTCGTGAGCACGGCGATGACCGCGACGGACTGGCTGACCCCGCGGTCCATGAAGTCGATAAAGTTGCTCCCGGGAACGAAGTCCCACGCCTGCAACATGGTGCGATACCCGGCGACCTCTAGTTCCCAGGCGATCCACGTCGCCCATGGCTCGTCGATCGGTGCATAACTGATGAAGAAGTCGAGGCCATCCGCCGATCGATCCGGGTCATCGAGTCGCCGCATCCTGCCAGTGTGCGGGACGCTTCGGCGCTCATGAATGGATCAGATCAGGTTGCTTCCTCTCGACGCCGGGCCGACACCACCAGCGATCCACCGAGTCCTGGGAAGAGCCGGGCCAGCAACCTCGACTGGATCCATCGACCGGAGCGTAACCGCACGCCAACCAGGTTGGACTGAACGGTGATGAGGTCGAATCCCGTCGCGTCGAGAAGCTGCCGAAGCAGATCGACCGTGAATGGGCGGATGTGCAGATGAAGGTAGGCGTGGAGTGGATCTATCTGGCGCGGCGCGCGCCCGAAAAGGAACCGGATGCGATCCTGCAACGTCGCCAGATTCGGTGTGGTCAATACCAACACGCCGCCGGGTTTGAGCACCCGGCGTATTTCGCGTAACAGCGCGTCGGGATAGTAGACATGCTCGATCAACTCACCCATGAGGGCCGCCGCCACCGACCGATCGCTGATCGGGAACGGTCTCGTGGCGTCGAAGATCATGGGCCGATGCCGGGCACCGCCAGCGCGCAGCGCGGGCTCGACGAGGTCGGCTGCCAGCGTGATGCGATCGTCGTCGAGTTGATCGAGCATCGGTGCGGAGCCGACACCGACCTCGAGCACCGCACCGTCGACCCGCGGTCCGGCACTCAGCGCGGCGCTGAGCGCCTGGGTCGCCAAGTCACGACGGATCATGTGGTAACGGTCGGCGACGTAGCGAACCGTCGTCGCGGGGCTTTCATAACACGCGATGTTGGCCAGCCGCGCCTCCTCCGCTTGGGGGTAACCGGCGGCCTGGAACTCGACCTCGTGGGCGTCGAGAATGTCGAGGCCTTCGTCGGCGACCGCGAGCGTGCCAACCGTCTGGCCGCTCACTCCGCGTCGGCCGAGACGAGTTCTCCGGACCGGTCCGTGACGGCGCCCGACATCCCCCGCAACACGTCGGCGGCGATGGCCCAGCAGTCGCTGTCGGAGTAGAACTCGCGTTCGACCCGGTGGCTGGGTGTATCGATGCCACCGAGCGTCAGGTCTGGCCGATCGACATCGTGCAGCCCGAGCACGACCGTCGCCGCGGCAACTCCCGGGAGAAGCGCCGACGCATGGAACTCTCCCGCCGGCAGGTCGTAGTGTTGGCCGGCCTCCCAATATTCAGCCGGGACGGCGCGCGCATCGACGAAGCGATCGGTCGCGATGAGTTCGTCGACCTCACCCTTCGAGTGGACGGTGAACATGCGATAGGTCGAGCCACCCTCGAAGACGTGGACACGCTGGTTTCCGACCGTTCCGTAAAGCACCTGGCTGAGCAATTGCCAGCTGTGGCAATGGAATGGTGATGTGGTCAGTCGCGCCGGCGCGCGATCGGGCGGCCAGACGTGCACACAGATGCCTTCGGCCCCCAACCGATGAATCGGCAGGCAGGCGAAACCCAGCGGGTGTCGCACCGCCCGAACGTCTAACTCGCAGCTGACAATGCGCGTGAGCACATTGGCGACAATGCCGTGCACCTCAGGCACAGCCCCGCGGAGAACGGCGGTTCGCAGACCGGCGAAATTCACGGCAACGCAACTCCTTGAGCAGAATGTGATGAGAGTGGACCCCGCCATTACGGGTGGGTCACAACAAGGGAGCATCGGCACTGAGCTCGTGTGTCTCAGGCAGATACTGATCGAGTTCGCCGGGCTCAAATCGGCACATACCAACTATATGCCAGAACTCACCTGAAACCGCGCCATCCGCCTTATGCCGTCCATCCGCTCCGAACGCTACCCATCCATTAGGGAGTCCGAGAAGAGTGGCCGCGTGCGCGGGTTCGGCCGAGGCTGTGCGCCAAAGCCGAACGGTGCCATCGGTGCTGCTGCTGGCGAGAAACTCACCATTAGGGCTGAACACGACCGACCACACCCGACGGTTGTGTCCGGAAAGTTCGAAGACCCGGCGACCGGTACGCACCGACCAGATGTCGATCACTTCTTTGTCACCGGCCGTCGCGAGCAACTCTCCGTCTGGATGGAAGGCCACCGACCAGAGCTTGCCGCGACCGGGCCGGAGCCGGTGTAGCACCGAGCGGTCCGCGACGTTCCAGATCACGACGGTCTCGTCGTGGCTCGCAGTGGCCAGCATGTTGCCGTCGTGGTTGTAGGCGAGCGAGAAGATCCGGCCGCTGTGCTCCTGCGGCAGCACGTCGGCCCGCTCTGCCTCCCAATCCCAGATCCGGACCTGGGTGTCGTCACCGCCGGTCGCGAGGCGATCGCCGTCGGGGTTAAACGCGAGCGCGCGCACCCGGCCGCCTTCGCCGACCAGCGTGTTGCGCAGGCGGCCGGTCGACCGGAGCATGATCTTCACGTTTTCGTCGTCAGTCGCGATCGCGACCTGCTCGCCGTCGCGATGGAAGGCGGTCGCCCACACGTAGTCGGTGGCGGGCAGGAGCACCCGGCCCTCCTTGCCGGATTGGGCGTCCCAGAGATAGACCCGCCCGTCATTGCTGGCGGTGGCTAGCTCTGGCGCGCTCGGGCTGAAGACCACCGAGATCAACTGGTCCGCCTGGTGTTTGAGCACCCGAACGCACTGACCCGTGTGCGGCGACCACAACCGCACCACGCCGTCGTTACCGCTGGTCGCCAGCAACGAGCTGTCGCTATTGAAGGCCACCGCCCGCATCTGCCGGCCATGGCCCCGCAGCGTGTGCAGGTTTTCGCCGCTCTCGGTGTCCCAGAGCTTTGTGGTGAAGTCATTGCTGCTGGTGGCGAGTTGGGCGCCGTCGGGCCGGAACATCATCGGCCAAACGGAAGCGTGGTGCCGCCCAAGCTCGTGCACGATCGAGCAGGATTCCGCGTCCCACAACCACACGTCACCGTCACTGTCGCCGGTGGCGAACCGTCGACCGTCGGGGCTGAACGTGATCCGGTAAACCGCACCGGTGTGCTTGCCGATCTCCCGACCGGAGACTTCGCCGGTGGCGGCCGAGCGGTCCCAGCGGCGCAGGGACCCCTGCGTGTCAGCACTGACGAGGTAGCCGGCGGTCGGGTGGAAGTCGAGCGAGTAGATGGATGCCCGGTGCCCGGCCAGCCGATGGACGAGTTCACCCGTGCCGGGCGACCAGAGCCGAACCGCACCGTCAGAGCCGCCGGCTGCCAGCCAGGTGCCGGCCGGGTTGAACCTCAGCCAGTAGGTGCTTGCTCCGTCGGTCTCCAGCGAACGATGGAGCTCTCCAGTGTTGATGTCCCAGAGCTGCACCCGCACGTCGTCGCCGGTCGCCAGGAAGCGACCTCCGTCGTCGAAGGTCGCCGTGAAGACCCGGGTGTCGTGGCCAGGCAGTCGCCAGCGCAACTGGCCGGTACGGATGTCCCAGACCCGGACGACACCGTCGGACGCGCCGGCGGCCAGCAGCGTGCCGTCTTTGTTGAAGAGCATCGGCCAGACCCAGTCCTGGTGACCCTCCAAGATATGCAGGCACTCGCCGGTGTTGGCGTCCCAGAGGCGGACGGTCTCGTCGACGGAGCCGGTGGCCAGCAAAGGTTCGGTGGGGCTGAACGTGACGGCGTAGGACCGCCACTCGTGACCGACCAGAGTGCGGATCGGAGCGCCGGAGGCGGCGTCACAGATCAGCACCGAACCATCCTCATTGCCGATCGCGAGCAGCACGCCGTCGGCGTCGTAGGCGACCGGCCGGGGGAAGCGACCTTCTTCGAAACCGAACCGCACGCCGACCTCGGGAGGCATGGTTGCCGACTGCAGGCGCACCGCCGCGCCCGCCGCTGGGCCTCCGGTCAGCACCGCCGCACCACCGGCCAGCGCTTGGCGGACAAGCCCTGGGTCGGCAGTCGTCTTGATCAACGCCGCGCGGCGCCACACAGCATCGTGGGCCGAGACCCCGGTCAGGTCGGAATCGAGCAGCCGGGCGTCGTTGAGCAAGGCGCCGTCGAGCCGGGCGCCGATCAACCGCGATGTGATGACCCGGGCACCCCGCAGGTCGGCACCCGAGAGGTCCGCATCCGTGAGGTCGGTGGAGTCGAGCGACACGTCGACGAGCCGGGCGTCGCGCAGGATCGCCCCGCGGAGGTTCATGTTGGCCATCCGCGCTCCGGTGAAGTTGGCCCCGCTCAGGTCGGCGTCGGGCCAGGCGCGGTCGGAAAGGTTTTCGCCGTTGAGGTCGGCACCGCGCAGGTCGAGGCCTTCCGACGAGCTCAGCCTGGCCAGCACCTTCGTGGCGTTGTCGCGGCCGATCCGGCTGCCGCGGGACAGCTCGGCATCGGCCCAACCGCGGAGCTTCGTCGGATCGGCCAGGCCGCACAGGAAGTCGACCGTCAGCGACGTCAGGGTTTTGCGCTCGAGCAGTGGCGCCGGGCCGACCGGCCGGGCGTCGACCACACTGGCTAGATGGCGGGCCACCAGCCACTCGGCGACCGACTCGTGGATGAAGCCGAAGAGACCCTCGTCGGTGCGCACCAGCAGGCTGCCCGCCCCGACCGCGTAGGCGATCTGCTCCTCGGAGAGGTGGCCGCCGGCCAGCTCGGTGAGGTCCCGCGCCACGATGCCGAGTTCGTCGACACCGACCAAAGCGTCGCCGGTCTCCCACATGCGAAGCGCGAGGGTGGTGACCGCCGTCCAGAGTTCGGCCAGCCGCAGGCCGAGCGGCGCACCGGGGATGCTCTGGGTGCGGGCTTCCTCGAGGCTGAGCCAGTTGTGCAGAATCTGCTCGTAAAGACTTGCCGGACTGATGACACCGCCACTGATCGCGACCGCACGGAGTCGTTCTTCGTCGAGGTCGGCGATGAAACCCAGCATCCGCGGGTTCTGCGCGAGCGCCATCAGGCCTGGCACCTTGGAGAGCAGTTCGATGCGCTCGTCGACCGCCACTTCGTCGTTGCCGTAACGGCGAAGCAGCATGGTCCTGATCTGCTCCTGCGACAGGTCGGAGAGCGTGAGGATGCGGCGCTGAGCTAGCGCGCCGACCTGTGCGCCCATCGCGGTGAGCACCTGGCCGTGGGTCTGAAAATGCTGGGTCCGGCTGGCCACCACAATCTTGGCCCGTTCCGTCGCTCCGCTGATCAGGGTCGCCAGGTGATCGGCGGCGCGTTCGTAGGTGGCGCGCGCGACCAGCTCGTCGAAACCGTCGAAGATCAGCACGATGCGGCCCTGCTCGAGCATGTAGCGCAAAGCCCGCATGTCGATGTCGTCGTGCCGGTGCGCGGCCAGGTGGGCCGCGACGTGGGCCTCCAGGGTGTGCGTCTTGTCGAGCGCCCGCAGGTCGATCAGGATCGGCGTCAGATGCGGCCGCTCGTCGAGGATGCGGCGGGCTAGCTGGCGCATCGCATAGGTCTTGCCCCGACCGAAATCGCCCAGCAGCAGCACGAAGCGACCGTCGTCGGCGCTCACCTGGTCGATCAACGCGGCTATGACATCGGTGTGGACGGGCCCATGCGGGTTGAGCGCGTCGGTGAAGCGGTGCGGGACGTAGCCGCTCTCCGGGTAGCGCTGGTCAGAGGCCAGCGCTCGGGCCTGTGACTGCACGTATCCGCTGAGGTCGACAAGACCCTGGAACTGCAGAAAGCTCGTCAGCCGGACATCGCGCCGGGCGGCGTAGTGCCGGAGGGCGTCGGCCGGCTCGGCACCGTTGAACACCAGGGTCGACTCGAGGGCGTCGTCGATGGCGTGGACCCGGGCGTGGAACTGGTCGACTTCGGTCTCGCCGAACGGACCGACGCAGGCGCCGATCCGGAGTTGGCGAGCGTGCCCCTGCTCGACATAAGTCACCCGCAGGTAGGGCGGATCGCCCTTGATCCGGTGGACGACCGCGTTGGATTGGCGGGCCACGCACACGTCGGCCACCCGGTCGAGCAGCAGCCGCCGAGCGTCGAGCGCCGGTGGCGACTCGTCGATCGGCTCGCCGGCGACCCACTCCGCGCCCGGGTTGTGCCACATCGTGATCGCGGGCGCATCGGCGGCACCGGCCGACCCCGCCGGGAACGTGCCGTGCACGGCGCGGAACGGCTCCTGTATCGGCGCCGACCAGGACGGCTTACGCCGGGCGCTGCCGTCGGGCTGCCAGCGCCGCCGGTCGAGGTCGTAACGGCGGACCACCCTGACCACCCCGTCAGCCGAGATCCGCAGGAGTTGGCATCGGTTGGCCGCGCCGCGGTCGGGCTCCGCGCCGGGTGCGCGGCCAGCGCCGAGCGTCAGCAGCCCAGATGGCAGGTGTGCGACCCCGGCGCCGGCGTCGTTGCCGTGCAGGAGCAGGTTGAGCCGCGGACCGAGAAGCCCATCGAACGTAGCCGTGTCACCGAGATCGCCGTCGCCGGCCGCACGCCCACCGAGAGGATCGTGGTGGACGAGGCCGATCCGCAGCCAACCCTGCCGCTCGTAGTCGCGGAGCGCCTCCGCGAACCACTGCGCCTGCTCGATGCCGATCTCTCCGCCGTGCCCAGTGCGATCTGGACCGTCTTCAACTGTCGAGTTGAGACCGGCCAGCACCACCTTGAGATCCTTGATCTCGTAGAGGCTCCATGGCTGCTCGGCCTGCATGCGCACCACCCGGCCGGCGTCCGGCCAAGCGCCGAAGAGCGCGGCGAACCGGCTCCAGTTGCTCCAGTAGGGCCGACGGGGCTCGACCTCGTCGGCGTCGCACTCGGCGAAGTAGGCCTTCGTGGCCTGGAGGTTGACGTCTCGGCTGCCCGGGACGATCGCGATCCGTTCGAAGCCCAGGCCGAGCCGCTCCGCCAGCGTCTCAAGGAACGCCTTGACCAGGTCGTATTCGCGCGGCCGCCCGGTGCGCGCGAGATCGCCGGTGACAACCACCAGGTCGGGTCGCGCACCGTCGATGGTGTTGTCCAACGACTTGAGTTCGGCGGCAAGCTCGTTGCAGAGCTCTAGATGTGGGTTGTCCTGGCCGACGACGGGTGCCCCGAACAGGTGACCCGCGGCGAGCCCCAGGCCGGCGAGATGAAGGATCGTGATCGCCCGCTCGCCCGAGACCTGCTCGCTGGTGAGCTCGTCGAAGCGGACGCCGAGCGCGGCTGCCAGGACCGCCAGCTCTTCCATGCCGATTCCGCGGCTGTGATTTTCGATCTTCGCGATCGTCACCCGGGTGAGGGACGGCATGCCGAGTGCGGCGCAGCGTTCGGCCAACTCGCGCGCTGACCAGCCCAGCTCGTCGCGTCGGCGCCGAATGGAAAGGGCCACGTTTCTGGTCAGGTTAGGCGGAGCCACGGCAGCACCCCCACGTCGACAGGTTCTCACTGTAAGCCATGTTGTTCCACAAGGGAACAACTCAACAATGCCAAGTAGAACAGATCATCGCCGCCGAACAACGCAGCTCTAGCTGCACGGAGGGTTAGGCCTTAGTCTCTAAAGGAGGGTTGTCATGTGCTCCAGGCGATCAAGATCACCCGCAGGGAGATCAATTGAGCCAGCGCGAGAACAGCGGACTCAACCAGCCGGGTGATCCCGAGCGGGTTGACACCCACGCGCCGGCGCAGCGGACACCGCGCGAGCAGGACGAGGCCGACCTGAGGTTCGACCAGATCTACTTGAAGGCCGACCGTCAGCTCGACCAGGAATACCTGGTCTTCCGCGCCAGTCGCAGCGAGGAGTCGGCCCGCCGCCACCGGCGCAACGAGTGGAGCAAGACGCTGCGGACCATCGCAGAGGCGGCAACGCCGAGCCTGGTGGCGGGTGCGACCTATATCGCCTCACAGGTTCTCGGGCTCAGCGCCCAAGAGGCGATCACCGCCGCCGGCGTCGCGATCGCGGCGGCGAGCGCCGGGGCGGTCGCCCGCCGGGTGGGCCGGCGCCGCTAGCGCGAGTGGCCGTGCCTCGGCACGACGAAGACGCCTCCGATCACCGCGAGCATCACCGTGGCGCCAAAAAACACCGTCAGCATTACCGCGCGATCGTGGTCGAAGAATTTGGCGAGCCCGGCGGCGAGAAGCAACGCGGCGGCAGCCACCAGTGAGATGACGCGCACCACTCGCATAAAGGACGGAGCGGCACTGGGCCCAATCACGTGCCGACTGTAGCGCTTCCGGTCTCCTGGCGGCATGCCTCCACGCCTCGGCCGTTCAGCGGATCTCCGCTCGCCGATCGGACCAGCTCGCAACCGGTCTACTACGCAAGGTAGGATCGACGTGTGACGCGGTTGGGAGATCTCGAGCGGGCGGTGATGGACGTCCTGTGGGATCGTTCTGGGCCTGCCACGGTGCGCGAAGTCGTCGATGGCCTGGCCGGGCGTGACCTGGCCTACACCACCGTGATGACGGTGCTCGACCGGCTCGCCGGCAAGGGGATGGTCGAGCGCGAGCGCACCGGCCGGGCCTGGAGCTATCAGCCGATCGCCGGCCGCGACGAATACATCGCGCAGCTCATGCTCGACGCCCTCGATCTATCCGGTGAGCGCGACGCGGCACTGGTGCGGTTCGCCCGGTCGGTGACCGGTGACGAGGCCGACGTGCTGCGCGCCGCGCTGGATAAAGACCAGGGCTGACCGATGCACTACACCGCACACTTCGGCGCGGCGGTGCTGGGCTGCTATCTGGTCGCCTGGGTGATGTTCCGGTCCCGCTGGCCGGCCAACAGCCCGACCATCGCGATCCTCTGCTGGCAGGGCATCGGCCTGGCCATCGGGCTCTCCGCGATCGGCATCCCGATCTCGATCGGCCTCGCGCCCTACCACCAGCCGCCGGGCACCGCGCTGCGGTCGCTGGCCGGCGACCTCGCCGGCGGTCGACTGCCGGCCCAGCTGGGTGTCGGGCACCTCGCGCTGATCAGCGTCGGGCTCGGCGTCGGTGTGGTGCTGTTCTGGTCGACCGGCGCCAGCCTGCGCGCCGCGGCCAAGGCCCGGCAACGCCAGCGCGACCTGCTCGCCCTGGTCGCCCGGGCCGACCCGGCCGCGCCGGGTGCGTTGGTGCTCGACCACCCCAGTGCGGCGGCCTACTGCGTGCCGGGGCTGCGGCCCCGGTTGGTGATCAGTGCCGGCGCGCTCAGCCTGTTGCGCCGCGACGAGTTGGCCGCCGTGCTCAGTCACGAAGAGGCACACGCCAAGGAGCGCCACGACCTCGTGTTGCTGCCGTTCACCGCGCTCGTCCGGGCGCTGCCCGGGGTGAGTTGGGTCGGCCGCGCCTTCGCCGCCGTCGCGCTGCTGGTCGAGATGCGCGCCGACGACCATGCCCGCCGGCTGCACACCGACGAGTTGCTGGCGGCCGCGCTGGCCCGGTTCGCGACCGCGCCGTCGCACGCGACGCCCGCGGGCATGCTCGGCGCCGCCGAGCACGACATCGTCGCCCGCGTCCGCCGGCTCCGCGCCCCGCTGCACCCCACACCGGCTGTGGCCGTGCTCTCGCTGGCCGCCGCGACGCTGCTCGCGGTGTGGGCCGGCGCGCTCTTCGTTTCCTGACACACGTCTACGACGTTTCGTAGTACAGTCATGTACATGACTACTACAGAACGTAGGAGAACATAGGTAGGGAAGCTACGTGTAGAGTCGCTATAACAAGCGAACAACACTATCCCTCCGGAGGGGTGGCCATGGATCCCCTGCCGCTCGCCCGCCTACAGTTCGCGACGACGACCTCGATCCACTTTCTGTTCGTCCTCGTGACGCTCGGCCTGGTGACGCTCCTCGTCTATCTGCAAACCGCCGCGTTCGTGACCCGTAAGCCGGTCTACGAACGGATGGTGCGGTTCTGGGGCTCGATCTACCTGATCAACTACGTGGTCGGCATCGCGACCGGCATCGTGATGGAGTTCCAGTTCGGGCTCAACTGGAGTGGCCTGTCGCGCTACATCGGCAACGTGTTCGGTGCGCCGATCGCCATGGAGACCCTGCTCGCGTTCTTCCTCGAGTCGACCCTGCTCGGCATGTGGATCTTCGGCTGGCACCGGCTCCGCCGCGGCGTGCACCTAGCCCTGATCTACGGCGTCGCCATCACGGCGTACGCGTCGGCGTTCTTCATCATGGTCGCCAACGCCTGGCTCCAGCACCCGGTCGGCTACGAGGTCCGTGACGGCGTCGCACACCTCACCGACTTCACCGCCCTGCTGACCAACCCGACCTTCACGATGGCGATCGGGCACGTGCTGTCGGCCGCGCTGCTGACCGGCGGCATGGTGCTGGCCGGCATCAGCGCCGTGCTGCTGCTGCGCCGCTCCCCCGACTACGAGTTGCTGCGCAAGTCGCTGTGGATCGGGCTGGTGACGGTGACCTGCGCCGGCGTCCCACTGCTGGGTTTCGGCTTCGCCCAGTTCGGCACCGTCGGCCCGGTGCAGCCGACGAAGTTCGGCGACGACGCGGCCAAGGCGCAGGCGGTCGCCGACTTCACCGCCAGGTTCGGACCGGGCGATTACCTGCCACCGGCGTACGCCAATGTCAGTCTCGGTTTCATGATCTTGATCGGTTTCATCCTGGCCTGGGCGGTCCTGATGCTGCCGCTCTTCTACCGCGACTGGATCATCCGGCTCAAGTTCCCGCTGGTGCTCGTCGTGCTGGCGCTGCCGCTGCCGTTCCTCGCCGCCATCCTCGGCTGGCTCACCCGCGAGGGCGGCCGGCAACCGTGGGCCGCCTACGGCCTGCTCAAGGTCGACGACGCGGTCAGCCCGATCAGCGGCGGCGTGCTGCTGGCGTCGTTCCTCGGTTTCACCGCGCTGCTGCTCACCCTCGCCGTGACCAACTGGGTGCTGATCGCCAAGCGGGCCGCCCAGGGCACCGCCGACCCCGCCCTCGGCCGCTCGCTGTCCGACCTCTCCCCCGAAGAGCACCGGCCCGAACCGGTCCTGGCCCGATAGGAGCAAAGACCGCATGGACCTCATCTGGTACGCCCTGCTGGGCCTGTTCTTCGCCGCCTACCTAGTGCTCGGCGGCTACGACTACGGCGTCGGCCTGCTGCTGCCGGCACATGGCGACGACCCTGACCGGCGCGCCGCGCTCACCGCCGTGGGCCCGTTCTTCCTCGGCAACGAGGTCTGGCTGGTGGCCGCCCTCGGCATCCTGTTCGGCGCCTTCCCGCACCTGGAGGGCGAGTTGCTGTCCGGCCTCTACCCGGCCGTCGTCGTGGCGTTGGTCGGGGTGGTCCTGGTGACCGTGGCCGTGCAGCTACGCGGGCGGCCGGACCGCCTGGCCGCCCGGGCCCGGTGGGATCACGTGGTGGTCGGCGGCAGCGCGCTGGCCGCCCTCGGCTGGGGTGCGGTGCTCGGCGGGATGCTTCAGGGTGTGCCGCTCGACGCCGCCGGCCACGTCGGTGGCATCGGCCATCTGGCGACGCCGTTCGTCGCTGCGACCGCGATCACACTGGTGACGCTCGTCGCGGTGCAGGGCGCCACCTTCCTGTCCCTGCGGATGCCGAAAGAACAGGCGCCGCGGCGGGCCGCACTGGTCGACCGGCTCGTTCCGGTCGCCCTCGGTGCTGTGGCGGTGACCACGCTTCTCGGCCTGCTCTCCGCCGACGTGCGGGCGGCGGTGAACGCCTGGGCCTTCCTGCCCGTGCTGCTCATCGTGGTTGTCCTTGGCGCGGCGCGGGCTTTCGCGCATCGGCGGCCGGGCTGGGCATTCGCCGCGAGTTCCGTCGCGCTGGTGGCGCCGGTGCTGGTGGTCGGGCTCGGGCTCTACCCGGCCGCGCTGGTCTCGACGGTCGACCCGGCCGCGACGCTGACCGTCGCCGAGGCCGCTGCCGCACCGTCGACGCTGCGCCTGCTGAGCTGGCTCGCGCTGCCACTGGTTCCGGTGCTTATAGGCTTCCAGGCGATGAGTTGGTGGGTGTTCCGCGGTCGGATCGACGGCAAGGCCCCGGTTTACTGGTGAGCCGCCGGCGACCGTTCGACCCGCGCCTGATGCACCGGGTGCCCGCGACCCGGCGCCATTTCGCCGTGCTCGGGTTGGCCGGCGTCGCGACCGCCGTGGTGATCGTGCTCCAGGCGACCGCGTTGGCCACGGTGCTGACCGCGGCCGCCGGTGGTCGCCTCGACCGCACCGCCCTCGGCCTGTTCGTCGTCCTGGTCGCCGGCCGCGCCGCGCTGGCCTGGGCCCAGGGCGCGGTGACCGCGTGGAGCGCCGCCGCCGTCAAGGAGGCGCTGCGGGTCGAGTTGCTCGGCTCGGTCACCCGGCGCGACCCGGCCTGGCTCGCCGGCCAGCGCGGCGGCTCGCTGGCCACCCTGGTCGGCCGCGGCCTCGACGGGCTGGACGCCTACTTCACCGGCTACCTGCCGCAACTCGTGCTCGGCGTGACCATCCCGATCGCGGTGCTGGCCCGGCTGGTGTTCGCCGACTGGACCTCCGCGGTGATCGTCGCCGTCACGCTCCCGCTGATCCCGGTCTTCGGCGCACTCGTCGGCTGGCAGGCCCAGGCGGCCACCGAGCGGCAGTGGCGGCGGCTGTCCCGGCTCGGCGGCCACTTCCTCGACATGCTCAGCGGCCTGCCAACGCTGCGCGCGTTCGGCCGGGCCCAGGCCCAGGTCGACGTGGTCCGCCGGATGGCCGACGCGCACCGCGAGGCGACGATGAAGACGCTGCGGATCGCGTTCCTCTCGGCCCTCGTGCTGGAGTTGGTGGCGACGATCTCGGTCGCGCTGGTCGCGGTGCCGGTCGGCCTGCGGCTGCTCTCCGGCGGCATCACCCTCCAGGTCGCGCTGCTCGTGCTGCTGCTGACCCCGGAGGCCTACCTGCCGCTGCGCGCCGCCGGCAGCAAGTTCCACGCCAGCCTCGAAGGCCTGACCGCGCTCGACGAGGCGTTGTCCGCACTGCCGTCCTCCTCCGCTCCGGCCGTTGGCATTGCCGTGCCGCGTCCCGGCCCGCTGGTGTTCGACGGGGTGACGGTGACCTACGACCGCACCACGGCGCTGCGCGACGTCTCGCTGACCATCCAGCCCGGCGAGCGGGTGGCGATCGTCGGCCCGTCCGGCGCGGGCAAGAGCACGCTGCTCGGCCTGCTGCTCGGCTTCGTGCAGCCGACCGCCGGCCAGGTGCTCGTCTCCGGCGTCCCCCTGGCCGACGCCGACCTGGACGCCTGGCGCCGCCAGATCGCCTGGGTGCCACAACGGGCGCACCTGTTCGCCGGCACGGTCGCCGACAACGTGCGGCTCGGCGCGGCGCCCTCCACTGACCTCGACAAGGCGGCCACCGCGGCCGCGCTCGACGAGGTCGTCGCGGCGCTGCCCGACGGTTGGGAAACCATGCTCGGCGAGCGGGGGTACGGGTTGTCCAGCGGCCAACGCCAACGGATCGCGCTGGCCCGGGCGTTCCTGCGCGACCAGGCGTCGCTGGTGCTCCTCGACGAGCCGACCGCCCGGTTGGACGCCGCGTCGGAGGCGGCCGTCGTCGAGGCGACGATCGGCCTGCTCGCCGGGCGCACCGGCGTCTTCGTCGCGCACCGCCCGGCCCTGCTCGCGGTCGCCGACCGGGTGCTGCGGGTCGACGGCGGCGTGGTGACCGAGCTGACGCCCGCCAGGGTGGGTGCCTGACATGACCGCCGCTGAGCGCACCGTCCTGCGGGTCGCCCGGCCCTGGCTGGGTCGGCTGATCGGCGGCGGCCTGCTCGCGGCCGGCACCGAGCTGGCCGGGCTGGCCCTGATGGCGACGGCGACCTGGCTGCTCATCACCGCCGCCGGGCAACCGCCGGTGGCGGCGCTCACCGTCGCGATCGTCGCGGTCCGGACGCTGGCCATCGCCCGCGGCGTACTGCGCTACACCGAACGGCTCGCCGGCCACGACGCGGTGCTCCGGATCATCGCCGAGGTCCGCGCCCGGATCTTCGCGACCCTTGCCTCCCGGCCCACCCGAGCCACCGACCGGTCCGGCGACGCGCTGAGCCGGCTGGTCTCCGACGTCGACGCGGTGCAGGACCTGCTGCTGCGGGTGCTCGTTCCGGCTGCCGCCGCCGGGCTGGTCGCGGTGCTCGCGGTGATCGGTGCCGCGGCGATCAGCCCGCTGGCCGCGTTGCCGCTGGCCGCCGGGCTGCTGCTCGCGTCGGTCGCGCTGCCCTGGGCGGCGTCGGCACTGAGCCGGCGCACGGCCGCGGAGGTGGCGCCGCTGCGCGGTGCGCTGGCGGTCGACGCGATCGACCTGACCGCGGGCGCGGCCGACCTGGCTGCGTTCGGTGCGACCGGCCCGGCCCTCGCGCGGGCCGCCGGACGCGCCGCGACGCTGGCCCGCCTCGAACGGCGGCTGGCCTTGATCGGCTGGGCGGTCGACGGCGCGGGCGTGCTGCTCGCGGGTGCCACCGCGGCCGGCGTGGTGCTGGCTGCGCTGCACGCCGGCACCTCGGGAACGTTGGTCGGCGTGCTCGCCGTCGGGACGATCGCGGCCGTCGAGTCGGCGCTGGCGCTGGTCGGTGCCGCCCGGCAGCGGACGCAACTCGGCGGCGCGCTGGCGCGGGTGGCCGCGTTGCTCTCCCCGACGCCCGGCCCTGTCGTGTCGACCGCCGACGGCGTCCCGGGCGTCGACCACGTTTCGGTGACCTACCGCGCGGGCGCGGCGCCCGCCCTCGCCGATGTCAGCCTCAGCTTGCCGCCGGGTCGGCGGGTGGCCGTGGTCGGGCCGAGCGGCGCGGGCAAGAGCACGCTGCTCGCCGTGCTGGCCGGCACCGTCCGCCCGGACGCCGGTCAGGTCGTCGGCGCAGGCGACCCGCACCGGGTCGGCGGCTTGTTCGCCGACGCCCACGTCTTCCACGCCCCGGTCCGCGACAACGTGCTGCTGGCCCGGCCCGACGCCACCGACGATGACCTCGCGGCCGCCGCGGCACCGGCCGGCTTCCTCGACTGGGTGCACGAGCAGCCCGCCGGCTGGGACACCGAGGTCGGCGAAGACGGCGGCCAGCTGTCCGGCGGCCAGCGGCAGCGATTGGCGCTGACCAGGGCGTTGCTGCTCGCGCCCGAAGTGCTGGTGCTCGACGAGCCGACCGAGGGCCTCGACCCGGCCGCCGCCGACGCGGTGCTGGCCGCCGTGGTCGCCGCCGCACCGGGCGCGGTCGTGCTGGTCACCCACCGGCTCAGCGGGCTCGACGACTTCGACGAGATCCTGGTGCTCGACTCGGGCCGGATCATCCAGCGCGGCCGGCACGCGTCGCTGATCGCCGAGCCCGGCTGGTACCGCGACCAGTGGCGGATCCAGCAGGCCGACGAGCGCGGCTATCTGGCGTTCGCTCCTTAGGGGAGACCACCGGAGGCCGCTGCGGGGTCTGTCGTGCCAGGCTTCCGGTATGCGTGCCAGCCTCGTCGACCAGCACCTCCGGCTGCTCGACCGGGCCCTGTCCGGTCCGGCCGCGCTCAAGCGGCGGATGCTGACCGAGGCCCGCGACGGCCTGGACGACGCGGTGCGCGACCTGCGCGAGGCCGGGCAGCCTCTCGCGGTCGCTGAACATGCGGCGGTCGCCGAGTTCGGCACGATCTCCCAGGTGGCACCGGCCTTCCAAGCCGAACTCGCGGCATCGGCGGCGCGGGTGTTCGGGCTGCGGGTGGTCGCGGTGTTCGCGGTCTCGGCCATTTGCAGCGACCTGATGTGGCAGGGCGCGCCCTGGACGGGCCCGCAACCGCCGACCGCCTACCTGGCCCTGTCGGCGGGCGTCGACTGGCTCGGCCGGCTGTCGGTCGCTGCCGGTTTCCTGGGGAGTGTCGCGCTCTGGCTGGCCACCCGCTACGGCCGCCCGGTGTCACCGCGGCTGCTGCGCACCGCGACCATCGCCCTGGCCGCGGTGCTCACCCTGGTCGCGGTCAGCGGCATCACCTTGTACGGCTGGTCGGCCGAGATGTGGACCGCCGCCCTGACCTGGCCACCGATGATCGTCGGCGGCATCGCGATGACAGCGGCAGCTACCTGGATCGCCCGCGCGGCCGCAACCACCCTGCGCGCCACCTGAGGCGCCGCGCCGCCGCCGGCGTGTCGCGCGGGGTTGGTGGGCTGAGTCGCGGTGGCGCGAAGCTGGCAAGCGGAGCGAAGCGCAGCGATCCCTGGCGGGAGCAACGGTCGTGCCCACCGCGAACCCGAGCCAGAAGTTGTCTAGGTGGGTTCGGCGCCCAGGAAGCGGCCCACCGTCGAGCTGAACTCGTGCCAGTTGGTGCGTTCGCCCGCGAGGGCGCGGCGGCCGGAGCCGGTCAGCTCGTAGGTGCGGCGTTCGCGGCCGTTGACCGTGCTCCAGGAGCTGTCGACGAAGCCGGCCCGCTCGAGGCGGCGCAAAGCCGGGTAGACCGTGCCGGTGGGCAGGTTGAGCGAGCCACTGCTGCGGGCCTTGAGGGCCTCGATGACCGCGTAGCCGTGCAGCGGGCCGTCTTCGAGCACCGACAGCAGCAGCGCGTCGAGGTGGCCGTGCAGCGCCTGCGCCTTCATAGGTAGGAAGCCTACTCGTAACGGCGTGACCATGCCAGGAAGTGGTGACCCGGGGTGCGGTCGGTGAACGCCACGGGAGCACACTAGGGTGTTCGTGCGCGAGGTCACCAAAGCACGCCCGAAACACACCACTCCCGGAGGTCAGCGTGGCGCGCCAGTCCAACCGGTCCAAGGCCAAGCCGCCGTCTACGGACGAGCCCGCGGCAGAGGTCGAGGAGACCACGGCCGGCAGCGACACGACCGAGCCCGCGGCGGTGGAGACACCGGCTGAGACCGCTGAGGTGGATGAGGTCGACGCGGTCGACAACGACGCCGACGACGATGCCGACGAGACCGGCGTTGACCCGGCCGAGCAGCGGGCGCTCTGGGACGAGCTGCGGATCGACCCGATCGAGATCGCGCTGCCTGCCGGCACCGGCTACACGCTGCGCGCCTACCGGATGTCCAACGAGCTGACGCCGACCGACACCTCCGACCGCGAGGAAGACGACCTGTTCGCCGCCCGCGGCCGCCAGGACGACGAAGACGACGACGCCGACCTCTTCACCGACGAGGAGTTGGCGGAGCAGGCCGAGGCGGCCGGGCGCAAGGAACGCGGCGAAGACGACGACGAAGAGGCCGAAGAGGCTGACGCCGAAGCCGAGGCCGAGCTCGAAGAGGACGAAGAGGAAGAAGAAGAGGAAGAGCCGGAGGCCGAAGAGGTTCCCGTCTTCCTCACCCACCGGGGCAAGCTGCTGCTCTTCCGCAGCGCCGAAGGCCTGGTGAGCTTCATCCGCTCGGGCGCGCCCAACGACTTCGCCCAGGTCGACACCTGGGCCACGCTGGTCGACCGGCTCGAGCCGGTCAACGTGGCGCCGCTCGACGAAGACTCCTACGAGCTCGACCTCGTGGTGGAAAACCTGCGGGGCGGGCACGACAGCTGGGATCCGCCGCTCATCATCGAGGCCGGCGAGGTCGCCCGCGACCTGTCCTACGCGTTGCGGCTGCCCGCGGTGCTTGACATGCTCTCCCCTGGCAACAGCCTCGATGACCTCGACGAAGCCCTGCGTGGCGTGGTCGACGGCGGGATCGGCGGGTTCATGGCACGCCGCCGACTCCGGAAAATCGGGGCACAAACCGCAAGTTTGGGCTGGCGCACGATTATCGGCAAGATCTCTGCCGCTGTGGACTGGCGCGACTGACCCCCAACCAGGGAACATCAGTCCTTGGCACACGAGATGTGCCCGGGGAGGAGGACGACACCGTGGCGCTCGTACGGGTGTACTGCGGTCTCGCATCGGCGGAACCGACGGGTCGGCCGGCAGGCGCTGGCACAGGTCTGACGGCTGCTGTTGTCGACGACGCCGGGCGGCTGCTCGGCGTATGCGAGATCACCGACGACCCGGCGGGTTACGCCCAGCTTGGCGCCGTTCTGGCCGAGCGGGCCAACGGCCCCGGTTCGGCCGCCATCGCCGCTGACAGCGACGACCACCAGGTGACGTCCCTGCTCACCGCCGCCGGCCGGCCACTGGCCATCGCTGACGACGACGCCGTCGACGACTTCGCCGAGCGTTTCGCCGACGACGAGTCCCTCGAAGAGATG
Organism: Asanoa ferruginea; assembly: GCF_003387075.1. Taxonomy (NCBI): domain Bacteria; kingdom Bacillati; phylum Actinomycetota; class Actinomycetes; order Micromonosporales; family Micromonosporaceae; genus Asanoa; species Asanoa ferruginea. The sequence continues at coordinate 3,109,870 of NZ_QUMQ01000001.1, read as the reverse complement.
GAGTCCCCGCCGGCCGAGCGCCGCGCGGTCGGCCTCGCCCGGGCGTTGCAGGCGGGCGCCATCTTCGCCATCGGTCTGCCGGTGCCCCGCGACCTCGCGCCCTACCGGCCGATCCTGGCCGCGCACTCCGCCCTCGCCGGCGGCCGGCACTCCGCCGCGGCGACGCTGCGCGAGGTGCTCCGTGAGCTCTACCCCGCCGCTCTGCGCGCCTTCTCCGACCCGGCCGAGCCGCTGACGCTCGCCGTCCTCGACGCGCTTCCCGAGCCCGGCACGCTGAGCGGCACCGTCGCCCGCGGCCGCGATCTGCCCGCGGCGGCCGAGGCGGTCGCCGTCCGGCTGACCGCTTCCGGCGTCGCCGACCAGGCCAGGGTGCTCGAGGCGATCACCGCGCTGCGGGTCGCGATCGCCGAGACCCCGCGGCGCGGCACCATCAACAAGACGCTCGCCAGCGCGTCCGCCGACGCGGTGCGCCAGGCCGTCGCCGCCGTGCGCTCCTGCGACGACGGCTGCGCGGCCCTGGTCGCCACCCTGGCCGCCCGCACGACGCTGGTCACCGCCGCACCTCGCCGGCCGATCCGGCGGGCCACCGCCGAGACCGAGCCCACGCCGCTCCGGCGGGTCACCGAAACCGAGCCCGCGCCGGTCCTGCGCGTCGCCGAGACCGAGCCTGCGGCGACGCCGGCCGGGCTACACGCGCTGCCGTTGCCGCTGCCCGATCGCTCTTCCACCGGCCGCCGGCACCGCCCGGAGCCGGCCGCCGCGGCGACCACTCCGCGTGCGCTGACCACCCCGCCGGTCGCGCCGGCCCCGGTGGCACCGCCACCGACCGCGCCCACCCCGGTCACCACCGCGGCCTCCGTTCCGTTCGCGGAGCCGGCCCAGCCGGTCGAGCCGGCCCGGCCGCAGCGCGCGGCGAGCCCCGCCCGGCCGCCCAACGCACCGCGTCGCCAGGCCACGCCGCGCACCCCGGCCCGTTCGGCCGAGCCGCCGGCGGCAGCCGCGACCCCGCCCGCCGCGAGCGCACCCACCGGCGCGTCGATGCCGTCGCGCAGCCCTGGGCACGCCTGGTCGACGGGCTTCGACGGCACCAGCCGCTACGAGCAGCCGGCCGCATCCGCTTCCAACGGGTTCGACAGCGCCAGCCGCTACGAGCAGCCCGCCGCTTCCGACGGCCCCGGCCGCTACGAGCAGCCGGCCGCGTCGGACGGGCCCGGCCGCTACGAGCAGCCCGCCGCGTCCGACGGACCCGGCCGCTTCCAGTCGCCCGCCGCGTCCGACGGGCCCAGCCGCTTCCAGTCGCCCGCCGCGTCCGACGGGCCCAGCCGCTTCCAGCAGCCTGCCGCCTCCAACGGGTCCGACCGGTCCAGCCGCTTCCAGCAGCCTGCCGCTTCCGAGGGTTCCGACGGGCCGAGCCGCTTCCAGCCCGCCGCCTCCAACGGTTCCGACGGGCCGAGCCGCTTCCAGCCCGCCGCCTCCAACGGTTCCGACGGGCCGAGCCGCTTCCAGCCCGCCGCCTCCAACGGTTCCGACGGGCCGAGCCGCTTCCAGCAGCCGGCTGCGGCATCCGGTTCCGGCGGCTTCGACAGCACCGGCCGCTACGCGCGGCCGGCGCCGACCGAGCAGGCCGGGTTCGACAACGCCAGCCGCTACGAGCAGCCGGCCGCCACGCCGCAGTCGGCTCCGCCCGCCGCGCCGCAGTCCCCGGCCGCCATGGCGATGCCGTTGCCCGGCCGGCCGGTGTCGGCCAGCCCGGTCAACAAGCCGATCTCCGTGCCGCCCCCGCCGCCGGGCATCACCCCGATCCCCGCGCAGCGCCCGACGGTGCCGCCGGCCGAGGCGGGCGAGCCGTTCCGGGCGACGCTGACCAACGCCGCGATGAACTCGGCCCGCGCCGAGCGCAAGCGGCCGACCGTCATCCCGCCGCGGGCCAACGGTCGCGGCGCCACGGCGACGCCGCCGCCGGCACCGCCGCAGCCGCCGGTCAGCGGGTTCCAGGCGACCGACCTGAGCATCCCGGTGCCCGCACCGCGTCCGGAGCCGGGCGCCCGTGCCAACTGGCCGCTCGTCGACAACACCTCCGACGAGCGCGCCAACGGTGAGCCGCGCTTCCCCGACCTCAGCGAGTTGCCGCCGAGCGAGCTCGACCGGCCGACCTACTCGCCGATCGGCGACGACCGGGTGCAGCCGCCGTGGCTGGCCGACGACATGCCGCCGGAGCCGCCGATCCTGCGTCTGGTCGAGCCGCCGCCGCTGGCCGACCGCGCCCTGCGCGAAGAGGCTCCCCGGGAAAACCGGTCGCGCGTTCGCGACGAGCGGCGCACCCGCGACGACTACGCCGCGCGCTACGACGCACCGCCGCTGCGCCTGGTGGAGACTCCGTCCGACACGGGCAGCCACCCGCAGCTTCCGATCGGCATCAGCGCGCCCCCGGTGTCCAACGACGAGGGCGACGGCGATTTGCTGATCTTCGCGGCCGCACGTTCGGCGTGGTTCACCGGCCACCCGGAAGACGAGGCCGAAGACCTCGGCTGGGCGTCGGTTGCCGACACCGGCTGGCAGGCAGCCGAGAAGGCCGCTCAGCCCGCCGTAGGCATCGAGACGCAGTCCGGCCTACCCCGCAGGGTGCCCCAGGCCAACCTGGTGCCTGGCTCGCCGCTACGCGACGAGCGGCCCTTCCGGATCGTCCGTGACGCGGCCAGCATCGCGGCGCACACCACCGGCTATTTCCGCGGCTGGCGCCGCGGCCAGGAGATCGGCGGCTACGCGGTGGGCGGTCGCCCCGGTCGCGAGTCGGCCGGTGGCTGGGACTTCAGCCGTGACCACGGTGGACGCGACGAGAGCCAGGAATACGAATACCGGTCGGCCAGGTCGTGATCCTGCGGGATGCCCCGATTGGGTAGTAACCGCGATTTGACGGCGGGGCTACCGGGCCGGGAGCATACCCGCGTGATATCTGGCGACGGGCGTCGCCGGGCAGTGGAGAGGCGGCACCAGATGGCGAAGCCGGCGTTCGGCCGGGCCCAGATGACCCGGCGTGGCGTTCTGGTCGCAGCCGCGGGCACCTTGTTCACCGCCGCCTGTGGATCCGACGAGACCAACAGCCCTGGCCCGACCACCAAGGGGTCCGAAGAACTCATCATCGGTGCCAGCCTGGAGCTCACCGGCTCGGGCGCCGCACATGGCGTGCTCCAGGAGCGCGCGCTGCGGATCACCGTCGACACGCTCAACGAAGAGGGCGTGCCGGTCGGCAACCTGCGCCGCCGGGTCAAGATGATCTACCGCGACAACGGCAGCCGCCCGGAGACCGCCGAGCAGCAGGCGACCGAGCTCATCCAGAAGGAAAACGTCCATGCGGTCATGGGCGGCGTCCTGGCCGAGACCTCGCTGGCGATGCTCAAGGTCGCGCAGACCGAGCAGGTGCCGTTCATCTCGCTGGCGTCGGCCGACGGCATCGTCACGCCGCTCCCTCAGCGCACCTACATCTACCGGCTACAGGCCAACGCCGACGACGTGGCGCGGATGATGGCCGACCTCATCTCGGAGCCCGGTCGCAAGCTTGACAAGATCGGCATGCTCTACGGCAACGGTGCCTACGGCGAGGCCGGCTACGACGCGCTGCGCAAGAAACTCGGCAGCCACCTGATCGCACACGAGCAACTCCCGCCGACCGGCAGCACCAACGTCACGCCGTTCGCGAAGCGCGTGGCCGACACGAAGCCCGACGCCATCATCATCTGGGCCCAGGCGCCCGACTCCGGTGCCGCGGCGCTGGCGCTCAAGAACGGCCTGTCTTTCGGGGGCCAGCTCATCTTCGATCCGGGCGCGGTTGCCGATGACACGCTGACCGGCGACAACGCCACCGCCGCGCAAGACGCGCTGGCCGTCCACCCCGCGTCGCTGGCCGGCACGTCGCTGACCGACACGACGATGGCCGACCTCGACCGGCGTGACTTCATCTACCGCTACATCCAGAAGCACGGCGCGTTCCGTGGCTTCGCGCCCTACAGCTCCGACGCGGTGCGGCTGATCGCCAACGCGGCCCGGCTGGGCCGCAGCGTCGACCGCGGCCGCATCCGGGTCTACATGGAAAACCTCATCTCCGAGGGCATCGCCGGCTCCTACACCTTCGCGCCGATCGACCACGGTGGCATGACCCGCGACTCGCTGGCGATCTTCCAGGTCACCAACGGCGCGTGGGTCCGCTTCAGCTGACCCGCCGCCCGGCACACCCGAGCACGAAGAAAGCCCCACCGCCTTCCGGGCGGTGGGGCTTCTTGTTGGCGGTCAGGCCGGGGCGACCGCGCGGGACCGGCGCATGCTCAGCACGTATTCGACGAGGCTGATCAGCACATGCTTGGTCGACTCGCGGTTGCGGGCGTCGCAGGCCACCACGGGGACGTCGCTGGAGATCGCGAGGGCATCGCGGACATCCTGCGGGTCGTGGTATTGCACGCCGTCGAAGCAGTTGATCGCCACCAGGTAGGGCAGGCGGCGATGTTCGAAGAAGTCGATCGCGGCGAAGCAGTCGGCTAGTCGACGCGTGTCGACGAGCACGATCGCACCGATCGCACCTCGGACCAGCTCGTCCCACATGAACCAGAATCGCGTCTGGCCGGGGGTGCCGAACAGGTAGAGGATCAGGTCACGGTCGATCGTGATCCGGCCGAAGTCCATCGCCACGGTCGTCGTCTTGCCCGGCACTTGCCGGGTGTCGTCGACGCCGACGCCGGCCGAGGTCATGATGGCCTCAGTGGTCAGCGGCGTGATTTCCGACACCGACCCGACCAGCGTCGTCTTGCCGACGCCGAACCCGCCGGCGATGACAATCTTCGCCGACGTCACACGGCCAGCGCTCGGGCGGTGCGTCACGTCAGAGCCTGCGAAGTCCACTCAGCACCCTCTCCAGCAGTTCAGTGCCCACCGCATCGTTCGTGTCTTCCAGTGAGGTCGGTTCGTAGACCGCGACGAGCCCGTCGGCGGCCATGTCGGCGATCAGGACCCGGGCAACCCCCAGCGGGAGCTGCATCCGAGCCGCGATCTCCGCGAGCGACTGCAACCGGCCGTCGCACAACGCGGCGATGTATTGGTGCTCGCGGCCTCCCCCACCTTTGGTGGAGTTGGCGGTTCGGCCGCGGACCGTCGTCTCGACGAGTGCCTCAAGGGCGATCTCGAGCCGGGGCCGGGTGCGTCCGCGGGTCACGGCGTACGGCCGCACCAGCGCGCCCGTCGGCTCGTCTCTGTCGGTCATCGCCGTTCACCCCCCTTCGCATCCGAACACGGCCCGATCGCTCGGGGACCGTCGCGTCTGTATGTCGTTGTCGTGCGCCGTTCCGTTGCCGGAACGACTAGCCCAGCATTCCCGCGGCCGTGCGTGGCGCCGGGGTCAGCGCGTCACCGACGCGGTCGACCAGCAACGCCATCTCATAACCGACCTGGCCGACGTCGCACGTGCGAGCCGCCAGGACCGCGAAGGAGGAGCCGTCGGAGATCGACATCAGGAAGAGGAACCCGTTGTCCATCTCGACGACGTTCTGCAGCACGGCACCGCCCTCGAAGCAGCGGGCCGCGCCCTGCGTGAGGCTGACCAGACCGGACGAGATAGCGGCCAGCTGGTCGGCCCGGTCGCGCGGGAGGTCCCGCGACGAGGCGAGGAGCAGACCGTCGGCGGAAACCGCGATCGCGTGTGCGACCCCCGGCACCCGGTCGGCGAAGTTGGCGAGCAGCCACCCGAGATCTTGCGTGGTTGTCATCGTTCGTGCTCCTTCTGACCGCTCCCGGCACCCGGACCGTGGCCAGCTTGGGAGGGCTGCCCGGCCGGAGTCGTATCCGAAGTTTCGTCCTTTGGCTGGGTGCGACCGCGCTGCACACCCCGGTGATAAGCCGAGAGCAGCCCGCGGACCGCTTCCGGAGTGCGCTTCTGCACCGACGATGCTGACTTGTCGACCCCACCCGGCACGAGTTGCGCCATTGGCACCCGCTTGGGCAGGCCGGCCTGCGTGGTTTCGTTCACTTGCATCTCCGAGATGGCGGAAGCTGCCCGCCACCCGTCGTCAGCGGCCGTCTGCCAGGACTCCTGCGCGGGCCGGCTGGCGGCGCCGTTGCCGTTGCCGTTCCCGCCGCTGGGAGCGCCGCCAGTGGGAATGCCACTGTCGTGCTGTGCCGGCGGCCGGGTCGGCAGCGGGCTGCGCGGTGGCAGGCCGCCACTGCCGCCCATCGGTGCACCCACCGGACCGGTCGACGGTGCCGCTGCCGGCGCCGTCCGCGACTGCGGCGAGCTGGTGAGCCGTTGGCTGGCCTCGACGGTGACGAACTGCTCCGTCGGTGCCGCGGTGGCTCCACCGCTCATCCGGTGCTCAGCGGCCGGTGCGGACGCTGCGGCGGCTGCGGGGGCAGTCGCTGCGGCGCTCGGCGTCGGCGTGAGCGAGGCGGCCTCTTCCGCGGCCGCCCGGCGGGTGCGGAACCACGCCGACTCGAGCTCGCGGAAGATCGGCAGTTCCATCGTCTCGTCGGCGAACCGGGCCTTGTTGGCGGCCGGGATGATCGGCGGGACGGCGGGCTGTGCGGATGCTTGTGCCGGTGCGGCCGGGCGCTCGACCCGGGGCAGTTCGGCGGTCAGGTCGTAGCCGGCGCTGAGCTGGTCGACGGCCGGCTGCGGCTCGGCGGCGACCGGCGGCCACGCCGGCGGCGCCGGGTTGGCCGCGGGAGCCGGAGCACCCATGCCCGCACCCGCCAGGCCGTAAGGCTGCGCCGGAGCGGTGGGCTGCGCCGGCGGCGCGCTGGCCGGGATCGGTGCGGCCTGCTGGTAGCTCGGTGCGGCCGGCTGCTCCGGCGTGCGGCCGGGCAACCCGCTCGACCGACCCGGAACGACCGGGCTGTCGGGCATGGCGATCGGCGGACCGGCCGGGGCGCTCGGCGGCAGCGTGGGGCCGCCCTGCTCCCAGACCTCGGGCCCACGTGGCGCGGCTGCCGGCCCCGGCGACGACGGCGGCACGGAGATCACCGGCGGAACCGAGATCACCGGGGGCGCCGAGAAGACCGGGGGCGTGCCGTTGTCGCGCGGCGTCTGGCGCGGGATCCCGGGCGACTGCGGACCGCCGCCGGTCACCTCGCCCTCCATCGCCCAGCCGTCGGTCGAGCGACGCTGCGGCAGTGGCGGGTCGTTGCGCGCGGCACCGTTGTTGGTGCGCGAGCCGAACGGGTCGCTCGGGCGGTGCGCGGGACCTGCGCCGGTGAGGTCGGACCAGGCCGGCATCGGCCCGCTCCGGGTGTTGCCGTTGGCACCGCCGTTAGCGCTGTGTGCGCCGTTGCCGCCGTTGTAGGGCGCGTCGCCCGGACGGGCACCGAACGCGCTGGCGAGACCGCCACCCGCGCCGGCACCGGCCAGGTCGTGGTCGGGCCGCTGACCCATCGGGCCGCTCTCCAGTGCCAACGGCGCGGGCGCCGGGTATGGCGTGCGGGAGACCTGGGCCGGCTGCTGCGGCATCTGGACTTCGTATTGGCCGGCCAGCGGCCCGCGGCCCGCGAGTGCCCGGGGCACCAGGACCGAGGTGGGCAGGGCGACGTCGGCGACGGTGCCGCGGTCGGACGCCGGACGAAGCTCGACCTTGACGCCGTGTCGGGCGGCCAGCCGCGCGACCACGACGAGGCCCATCATCCGGGAGACGGCCACGTCGACCATCGGCGGCTGGGACAGCCGCTCGTTGAGGTCGTTGAGCTGCTCGTTGGTGATGCCGATGCCGCGGTCTTCGACGTAGAGCACCGCGTGCTCGCCGATCCGGCGGGCCTCGACCATGACGCTCGAGTCGGGCGGCGAGAACGCCGTCGCGTTGTCGAACAGCTCGGCGACGAGGTGCACGAGGTCGTTGACCGCGTGCGCGGCGACCTCGATGTCACGGTCGATGACGCCGAACTCGATCCGGGTGTAGTGCTCGACCTCGGACTGCGCGGCGCGCAGCACGTCGATCAGGGCCGCCGGCTCGCGCTGGATACGCGTCGAGTCGGCGCCGGCGAGCACCAGGAGGTTTTCGTCGTTGCGGCGCATCCGGGTCGCCAGGTGGTCGAGCTGGAACAGCTCGGCCAGACGGTCCGGGTCTTCCTCGCCGCGCTCGAGCCGGTCGAGGTGGCCGATCAGCCGGTCGACCAGGATCTGCGAACGGCGGGCGAGGTTGACGAACATCGTCGCGACGGACGCACGCAGGGCGGCCTGCTCGGCCGCGGTTCGGACGGCTTCGAGGTGGACCGCGTTGAACGCCTCGGTCACCTGGCCGAACTCGTCTTTGCTGCGGACCGGCAGCGGCTCGGCGATCTGGTTGGCGAGCTGGGCCGGCGACATCTGGGTGGACAGCGCCGGGTCACGCAGTCGGGCCACCGCCTGCGGCAGGCCGTATTGGGCGACCGCCAGGGCGCCGTGCCGCAGTTCGCGCAGCGACCGCGCCATCGACCGGGCGACCAACCAGGCGAACAGGATCGCCAGCAGCAGCATCGCGAGCAGCAGGCCGGTCTCGATGAGGACCTGGCGCTGCACGTCGTCGCGCAGGGTGGTGGCGGTGTCGACCACGGTGTTGTCGAGCCGTCGCTCGACGCTGCGGATCAACCGGCTGTGGCCGAGCAGCGCGCTGTCCCACCCGTCGATCGTGAACGGTGCTTCGGCGAGCGAGCCGCTCTGCGGCATGATGCCGGTGATCCAGCCCGCGTAGGCGGTCGAGGAACGCAGGTCGGAGCCGGCGACCGTCTGGTTGTAGGACTCTTCCTCGGTCACCGTGGCGACCGAGATGAACGTCTCCGCGGCCTGTAGCTGGCCCGTCTGCGAAGCGATGAACTCCTTCTTGAGGTTGGGGTTCATCGTGTTGTTGGCGCTGTAGGCCTGGAGCACGACCAGGCGCTCCTGGGATAGGAACTCCTTCTGTCGCGCCACGGCGGCGACCGCACGCATCCGCTCGCTCAGTGACGTGTTGGCGGCCAGCTGTGCGGCGCCGTCACGGAGGTTGAGCAGGTTGTCGACGAGGGCGTTGTAGGCCCGGGCCGCGTCGGTGAAGGCGAACTTGTCGCTCGTCACCTGGCTGCGCACACCCGGCAGGCCCTGGAGGCCGTCGTCGATCTGGTTGAGCGTGGTGACGAAGTTGGTCGGCAGGCCGTTGAGGGAAGCGCGCTGCGTCGCGTAGTTGTTGACCACGCGGTCGACGGCCTGCTGCGAAGTGTCGAAAGCGGTGCGGTATTTCTTCGCCTGCGTGTCGGACCTCGCGCCCAGCAGCATCGCGGCCGCGGCGCGTTCGTTCTGCAGGTTCTGGACGAGATCCCCCGACGCCTCCACCACGACGGCTAGGTCACGTGCCTGGTCCGCGTTCTCCGACGTGTCGATGTGGTCGATCAGGCCGTTGGTGCCAACCACGATCGTCGCCAGGGTCGGGACGATCATGATGAGGCCGAGCTTCGACCAGATCGGCAGATCACGAAGCCGGCCGGCTGGCCGGCGGAGACGCGACATGAAGGAATTCGCCGTCTTCGGCCGCTTGCTCACGTCACCGCCCTCCGGTTCGGCGCCGTCAGGAAATTGCGCACGGGCACCGCCGATCGGCCGACCCGGGCGGGTCGGACCCCCGGCATTCCATCACGTCGAGCTAGCAAAGAGAAAGCCCACCCTGTCCGTGATCGCCGTACTGATGCGATGTTCAGGCCGTTTGTCAGCACCGCGTTGACCTCGCGTCACCCTAGGTGAGCGTCGATCTCCCGCAGGCGGTACTACTTCCGGGGCGCGCGGATCGACAGAGCGCTGGTGCAATGCCCCTTATAGGGGAAGCGCGCTGCGGATTCGTACGAAGAGACGATGAGAAATACCCGTTAAGTCTGAATTGGACTTCCGATGTGCCGGATTGTGCACGTGGCGAAGACGGCCGTCACGCCAATTTGGCGTACGCGGGCTTGATCACCTCATTGATGATGGTGAGCCGTTCGTCGAACGGGATGAACGCGCTCTTCATCGCGTTGATGGTGAACCACTGCATCTCGGCCCAGCCGTAACCGAACGCATCGACCAGCAGCGCCATCTCGCGTGACATCGAGGTGCCGCTCATCAGCCGGTTGTCGGTGTTGACGGTGACCCGGAAGCGCAGGTCGCGGAGCAGCCCGATGGGGTGCTGCGCGATCGACGGCGCCGCACCGGTCTGCACGTTGGACGACGGGCACAGCTCCAGCGGGATCCGCTTGTCGCGCACATAGGCCGAAAGCCGGCCGAGCACCGGCTCGCCGCCGGGCGTGATGTCGTCGACCAGCCGCACGCCGTGCCCCAGCCGGTCGGCACCGCACCACTGGATCGCCTGCCAGATCGACGGCAGCCCGAACGCCTCGCCGGCGTGGATGGTGAAGTGGAAGTTTTCCCGCTGGAGGTATTCGAACGCGTCGAGGTGGCGGGTGGGCGGGAAGCCCGCCTCAGCACCGGCGATGTCGAAGCCGACCACCCCGGTGTCGCGGTAGCGCACCGAAAGCTCGGCGATCTCCTGCGACCGGGCCGCGTGCCGCATCGCGGTCAGCAGGGTGCCGACCCGGATCTGCTGCCCCTTCGCCGCCGCCTTCGCGGTGCCCGAGGCGAACCCGGCGAGCACCGCCTCCACGACGCCGTCGAGCGTCAGGCCCTTCTCCAGGTGTTGCTCGGGCGCGAACCGGACCTCGGCGTAGACCACCCCGTCGGCGGCCAGGTCGAGCGCGCACTCCTCGGCGACCCGGTGCAGCGCCGGCGCGGTCTGCATCACCGCGACCGTGTGCTCGAAGGTCTGGAGGTAGCGTTCGAGCGAGCCGGAGTCGGCCGACTCGACGAACCAGCGCCCGAGCTCGTCGGGATCGTTGGTCGGCAGGGCATGGTCGACCTCCGCCGCGAGGTCGACGACCGTCGCCGGTCGCAGCCCACCGTCGAGGTGGTCGTGGAGCAGCGCCTTAGGGGCCTTGACGATCTCTTCCATGCCAATTGCGACCATGGAAAGACTTTAGTGGCAGAGGTCGAATGAACCGTGACGTTGTGGCTCACCTGCGTTGCCCGGTGTGCCACGAAACACTGAACACCGTCGCCCAGGCGTTGCGCTGCCCGCGGGGGCACAGCTTCGACATCGCGCGACAGGGGTACGTCGACCTGAGCGCCGGCCGGTCGCCGCACACCGGTGACACGCCGGAGATGGTCGCCGCGCGCGACGCGTTCCTGGCGAAGGGGCACTACGCGTTCGTGTCCGCGGCGCTGTCCGAGGGGGCGGCCGGGTCCAACGGGTTGGCCGTCGACGTCGGCGCCGGGACGGGGCAGCACCTGGCGGCCGTACTCGATGGGAACGAAGGTCTGGTCGGTCTGGCCCTGGACGCGTCGAAGCCGGCGCTGCGCCGGGCCGCGCGGGCACACGACCGGGCCGGCGCCGTCCGGGCCGACGCCTGGGGCCGGTTGCCGCTGGCCGACCACGACACCGCGGTGCTGCTCGACGTGTTCGCGCCCCGCAACGGGCCGGAGTTCCATCGGGTGCTGCGCCCTGACGGCCGGCTGCTGGTCGTCACGCCCGAGCCCGACCACCTGGCCGAACTCGTCGACGCGCTCGGCCTGCTCCGGGTCGACCCCGACAAGGAGGACCGGCTGGCCGCGAGCCTCGACGAGTGGTTCGTGCTGGAGCGGCGGCAGAGCCTGCGGTCGCGGTTGCGGCTCGACCGCGACGAGGTGGCGGCCGTGGTCGGCATGGGTCCGAGCGCCTGGCACCGGGCACCGGCCGCGATCGAGCTGCCCACGCCGGTCGCGGTGACGGCGGCGGTGCGGCTGGATCAATACCGGGCTAGGTAGAGAGATCGACTTCTTCCCAGCCGCCCGGAGGATCGTGGTAGGGGCCCTTGAAGACCACGGCCCACTCCAGTGCCCAGCGGCGTTGCCCGATCGCGTTGGCGTCGACCACACCGGGCAGCCCGATGCCCCGCCGCTCGGCTTCGAGGTAGCTCCAGTCGAGGCAGTAGTAGAAGTCGAGCATCGCGGCGGCCTCGGCGGCGTCACGCGGCGCGGCGAGGATTCGCGAGCGCCATGCCCGGAATGTCTCGCCTTCCGGTAGGTGCGGCAACGCCTCCATCAACCGCTCGTCGGTCGGCGCGGTCGGGTCGAGATGCTTGCTCAGCCCGAGCAGCCAGGCGAGCGCGAAGATCGCGTCGTGGTGCAGCACGAACGAGCGGCGGTCACCTCGCTCGGCCACCACGAACTGCCACTCCGGCGGCGTCACAAACTCGACCAGGTGCGAGGTGAGCAACCAGCTCATCGCGGCCTGTGGCGGCATGCCGAAGCAGCGGGCCAGCACCAGATGCAGGATCGCGGTGCGCGCCTCGATGTCGCCGGTGGGTCGCAACTCGACCTCGTCACCCGGCTCCCACACCAACGGGAACCCGGCCGGCGGTGTCGGCAGGCGTAGCCGGCGCAGCTCATCGACGCTGGCCGCCCGGATGGGCCGCGGGTCGGGGGCAGGCACGGTCACGGCGTTTTGGTTCCTCTGACGTCGACGATCCCCCTGGCCAGCGAGGATAGCCCTTCCGGGCGCGCAGCGGAACGTCAGGCGAGACGATCGATGACCAGCGGCGTGGCGGCCGGCGGTTGGGTCGAGATCGTCACCGCGCCGGCGGCGGCCTCCAACGCCGCGCCGAACCGGGCCGGGTCGTCGCTACGCAGCTCATACAGCGGCTCGCCGGCCCGCACCGGATCACCGGGCCGGCGGTGCAGCAGCACCCCGGCTGCGGCGGAGACCGGATCCTCCTTGCGCGCCCGGCCCGCGCCGAGGCGCCAGGCCGCCACCCCGATGGCGTACGCGTCGACCGCCGCGACGAACCCGTTGGCCTCGGCGGTGACCGTGTGCGTCTCCCGCGCGACCGGCAACGCCGCCTCCGGGTCGCCGCCCTGCGCCCGGATCATCGCCCGCCAGGAGTCCATCGCGCGCCCGTCGGCGAGCGCCGCGGCGGGGTCGGCGTCGGGCCGCCCGGCCGCGTCGAGCATCTCCCGGGCCAGCGCCAGCGTCAGCTCGACCACGTCGGCGGGGCCGCCGCCGGCCAGCACCTCGACCGACTCCTCGACCTCGATCGCGTTGCCGACCGCCCGGCCGAGCGGGGTGGACATCTCGGTGAGCAGGGCGACCGTGCGTACCCCGTGTGCCTTGCCCAGGTCGACCATCGTGCGGGCGAGCTCACGCGCGTCGGCGAGCGACTTCATGAACGCGCCGGAACCGACCTTGACGTCGAGCACCAGCGCGCCGGTGCCCTCAGCGATCTTCTTGCTCATGATCGAGCTGGCGATCAGCGGGATCGCCTCGACCGTGCCGGTGACGTCGCGCAGCGCGTAGAGCTTGCGGTCGGCCGGCGCCAGGCCGTCGCCCGCGGCGCAGATGACGGCGCCGACATCGCGGAGCTGCTTGATGAACTCGGCGTTGTCGAGCCGGGCCCGCCAGCCCGGGATCGACTCCAGCTTGTCGAGGGTGCCGCCGGTGTGCCCGAGGCCGCGCCCGGAGAGCTGCGGCACCGCGACGCCGCAGGCGGCGACCAGCGGGGTGAGCGGCAGCGTGATCTTGTCGCCGACGCCGCCGGTGCTGTGCTTGTCTGCGGTCGGCCGGTCGACGGCGGAAAGGTCGAGCCGTTCGCCGCTCGCGATCATCGCGGCGGTCCACCGGGCGATCTCAGCCGGTGTCATGCCGCGCAGCAGGATCGCCATCGCCAGCGCCGACATCTGCTCGTCGGCGACCACACCCTTGGTGTAGGCGTCGACCACCCAGTCGATCGCGGCGTCGGAGAGCACACCACCGTCACGCTTGGTCCGGATCACGTCGACCGCCGCGAAGGTCATGCCTCCCACCGCTTTCCGATCTCGGCGGGCGCCTGGCCCTCGCCGGCCCACCAGGTCTCGCCGGCCTCGTCGACCACCACGATGCGGGCGGTGCGGGCCCGCGCCCACTCGATCCCCTGGGCCGGGTCGTGCCAGGTGGGCGCCTCTTCGAGGATGCCCTTCTCCTCGCCCTCGCCGGACGAGCGCTCCCAGTAGCCGGTCCAGACCAACGCGCCGCCGGCGCTGTCGGTGTGCACGAAGACCGTGCCCCGGCCGCGCCAGCGGGCCAGCCGCTCGGGCACCTCCGGGATCGCGCCGCGGCCCTTGTCGAGGTTGGCCGGGCCGAACGCGTGCGGCAGCAGGTCACCGACCCGCAGCGGCTCGGGCAGCGCCTCGACCAGGCACTCCGGGCCGCCGTGCTCGAAGAGGAGTTGACGGCAGCGGCCACACGGCATCAGCGGCTGGCCGGCGCCGTCGACGCAGGAGACCGCGACCAGCCGGCCGCCGCCCGAGGCGTGCAGGGCCGAGACCATGCCGCACTCGGCGCAGAGGGTCACCCCGTAGGACGCGTTCTCCACGTTGCAGCCGACCACGACCCGCCCGTCGTCGACGAGCCCCGCGACACCGACCGGAAAGTCCGAGTACGGCGCGTACGCGTGGCCCATCACCTCGACGGCGGCCGCCCGTAGCGCCACCCAGTCGATCTCCATGAGCAGACCCTAACCCTTGATATAGGGCGTTCCGTCCGCGGCGGGCGCGCGCACGCGGCCGACGAGACCGGCGACCGCGACGATCGTGGCGATGTAGGGCAGCATGTTGAGGAACCCGCTCGGGATCGGGCTGTTGATCGAGCCCAGGCTGACGGCCAGCGCGGAGCAGAAGCCGAAGAACAGCGCCGCCAGCATCGAGCCGATCGGGCTCCACCGGCCGAAGATCAGCGCCGCCAGCGCCACGAAGCCGAGGCCCGACGTCATGTTCTTGTTGAAGTTGGTGGTCGACAGCAGCGTGAAGTAGGCGCCACCGAAGCCGGCCACCACGCCGCCGATCAGCACGTTGCGGTAGCGCAGCGCGAGCACCTTCACGCCGAGGGTGTCGGCAGCCGCCGGGTGCTCGCCGACGGCGCGGGTGCGCAGGCCCCAGCGCGTGTAGAACAGCCCTACGTGGATCAGGATGACCAGCACGATCGCGCCGTAGAGGAAGACGTTCCCCTTGAACAGCGCCGGCCCGAGCAGCGGGATCTTCGACAGCCCGGGAATGTCCCACTCGGGCACGAACGTCGGCTGGTTGAACCGCGACTGGTCCTTGGCCATGAGCTGCTCGTAGAGGAAGCCGGTCAGGCCCAGCGCGAAGACGTTGAGCACGACGCCGAGCACCACCTGGTCGACCAGGAATCGGATCGCCAGCACCGCGAGCAACAGCCCGATGATCAGGCCGCCGACGCCGGCGGCCAGGATGCCGATCCAGACGCTGCCGGCCAGGGTCGCGAACATCGCCGCGGCGAACGCGCCCATCAGGAACTGGCCCTCGATGGCCACGTTGATCACCGCGGACCGCTCGCAGAGCACACCGGCCAGCGCGCCCAGGATCAGCGGCAGGGCCAGCGTCACCGAACTGTGCGCCACACTGCCCAGCGGGATGATGTTGAGATTGTCCGGCGCCTGGGAGAGCTGCCAGCAGAGGAACGAGATCAGCGCGGCGACGATGCCGAGGCCGAGCAGCCAGCCGAACGCGCGGCGCGCGGTGACCAGCATGGCTCCGCCGGCGAGGGCGGCGATCGCGCCGAACAGGATCGCGCCGACCCGGCCGTTGAGGCCGATCGAGCTGCCGCTGATCGTCTCGGCGAGGGTGAACTCGGCCTTCTGCGCGGAGGCGAGCGCGCCGAAGAGCACGGCCGCGACGAGGCCCGCCCCCGCGAGGCCCACACCGACCTTGCGCTGGCGGGTCCAGTAGCGGACCGGTTCGACGACCACCTGGGCCGTGTCGACGGTGCTGGCCGTCACGGTCTCACCATCCCTTGGACATGCCGGTCCCGAGCCCGCTGACCTTGGCCGGCCGCAGCCGGAACACGGTCTTCACCAGCGCGGGCGCGGCGACGAAGATCACTATCAGCGCCTGGATGACGCCCACCAGCTCGAGCGAGATCCCGGAGAACGACTGCATGCGGTTGCCACCGGCCTGCAGCGCTCCGAACAGCAGCGCCGCGAACAGCACACCCCACGGCTTGGCCCGGCCGAGCAGGCCGACCAGCAGGCCGTCGAAGCCGACGCTGCCGATCACCGCGCCGGTGAGGCTGACCGCGGTGCCCATCACGATGGTCGCGCCGCCGAGGCCGGCGAGCGCGCCGGCGGCCGTCATCACCAGCACGTAGGTCGAGCCGACGCCGATGCCGGCGGTGCGCGAGGCCTCCGGGTTGAGGCCGACCGCGCGCAACTCG
The DNA here is from genome assembly GCF_003387075.1 of Asanoa ferruginea. Classification (NCBI taxonomy): domain Bacteria; kingdom Bacillati; phylum Actinomycetota; class Actinomycetes; order Micromonosporales; family Micromonosporaceae; genus Asanoa; species Asanoa ferruginea. Next base: position 3,093,629 of record NZ_QUMQ01000001.1, on the reverse strand, counting down.
AAGCCGAACGTCGACCGCTTGAGCAGCCAGGCGACCGCGGCGACCACCAGCACCGCGACCACGATGCCGAGGTTGACCCGCAGGCTGGGGCCGAGGAAGCCGAGCAGGTGGGTCAGCTGGGCCGAGTCGTCGACCGGCTTGCTGATCGCGTCGCTGCGCTCCGGGTCCTGGATGCCCTTCTGGATGATCAGCCAGCCCAGGAAGAACAGCGCGACGTAGTTGAGCATGATGGTCGTGATGACCTCGTGCGCGCCGGTGCGGGCCTTGAGAAAGCCGGGCACGAAACCGTAGGCACCACCGAACGCGGCGCCGAAGACCAGCGCGACGACCAGGTGGATGCCCACCGGCAGCGGCAGCAGGAAGCCGGCGAGCGCGGCACCGACGGCACCCATGATCGCCTGGCCCTGCACGCCGATGTTGAACAGGCCGCCGCGGAAGGCCAGCGCGAACGCCAGACCGGTCAACGCCAGCGGCGCCGCGTAGGTCAGCGTCTCCGAGATGGGGAAGAACACCCGCTCCCAGGTGCCGGTGCCGTTGACCGCCGCCTGCACCGCCGCCGGGTCGACGATCGAACCCTTGAACAGCTGGGCGTACGCGTCGCTGACCTTGTCCCACGACAGGCTGAAGAAGTCGGAGGGTCGGCTGAAGAAGTAGGAGAAGGTGGCCCGCACGTTCTCGTCGGAGATCGCGATCAGGATGCCGCCGATGACCAGCGCCAGCAGCACGGCGAGCACCGTCACGGTGACCGTGTTGGCGGTCCACATGGTGCGCAGGTAGCGCCCGGCGAAGGTCTTCGGCGGCGGGAGCTGGTCGGCACCGGCCGCGGCGAGGTCCTCCGCGGTCGCCGTCGTCTGCTCAGTCATCGGTGTGCCCGTCCTTCACCCCGGCGCCTTCCGTCGTGACGCCCGCCATCAGCAGACCGATCTCCTCGCGTGGCGTGTCCGGCGACACCACCGCGATCACCCGGCCCCGGTAGATCACCGCGATCCGGTCGGAGAGCGCGAGAACCTCGTCGAGCTCGCTGGAGACCAGCAGCACGGCCGTGCCCTCGCCGCGCTCGCGGACGATCTGGCGGTGGATGAACTCGATCGACCCGACGTCGACGCCGCGGGTCGGTTGGGCGGCGATGAAGAGCTTGAGCGGCCGGGAGAACTCCCGGGCGACGATCACCTTCTGCTGGTTGCCGCCGGAGAGCGTGCCGACCGCGGCTTGACCGGAGGCGTCGGTGCGCACGTCGAACTGCTCGACCCGCTCGCGCGCCGACTTGGCGATCGCGTCGGGCCGGATCACCCACCGGGTGCCGAAGGGCTCGGTGTTGTAGATGTCGAGCACCAGGTTTTCCGCGACGGTGAAGTCTTTGACCAGGCCGTCGACGCTGCGGTCCTCGGGGACGTAGCCGACGCCCTCGCGCAGGATGTCGCGGGTCGAGAGGCCCAGCGTGGGGCGGCCCTCGATCGTCGTGCTGCCGGCGACCACCGGGCGCAGGCCCATGATCGCCTCGATCAGCTCGGTCTGGCCGTTGCCCTGGACGCCCGCGACGCCGAGCACCTCGCCGGCGTGCACGGTCAGGTCGACGCCGTCGACGGCCCGGTGGCCGCGGTCGTCGTTGACGGCGAGGCCGGCGACCTCGAGCACGGGCGCGCCGAGGTCGGCGGCGGGCTTGTCGACCCGGAGCAGCACCGACCGGCCGACCATCAGCGAGGCGAGCTCCTCTTCGCTGGTGTCGGGCGCCGCGGTGCCCACCGTGCGGCCGCGGCGGATCACGGTGATCCGGTCGGCGATCGCCTGGACCTCTTTGAGCTTGTGTGTGATGAAGACGATCGACTTGCCGGCGGCCTTGAGCGTCCGCATGATCTCGAGCAGGTCGTCGGTCTCCTGCGGGGTCAGCACGGCGGTCGGCTCGTCGAGGATCAGCAGGTCGACGTCGCGGGTCAGCGCCTTCACGATCTCGACCCGCTGCTGCACGCCGACCGGCAGGTCTTCGACCGTGCGGTCGGGGTCGACGGCCAGCCGGTAGCGGTCGGAGACCTCGCGGACCAGCTTGCGGGCGCGGCGGCGGTCGAGGAAGCCGATCGGGCCGCCGGTGGTCTGCTCGGCGCCGAGCATCACGTTCTCGGCGACGGTGAAGACCGGCACGAGCATGAAGTGCTGGTGCACCATGCCGATGCCGGCCGCGATCGCGTCGCGCGGACCGCGGATCTGCACCGGCTTGTCGTCGACCAGGATCTCGCCCTCGTCGGGCTGGAGCAGCCCGTAGAGGACGTTCATCAGGGTCGACTTGCCGGCGCCGTTCTCGCCGAGCAGGGCATGGATCTCGCCGGGCTCGACGGTGAGGTGTATGTCGTCGTTGGCCACGAGGTCGCCGAAGCGCTTGGTGATGCCGCGCAGTTCGAGTCTCAGCGTGACCTCCTTCAGACGGTGTGGTGCGGAGAATTGTTCACGATCGGACCCGGCCGGGGAACAGCCGGTCCCACCGGAGTGGGACCGGCTGTTCGGCCGGGATTCAGATCACTTGGGCTGGGCCGGTGAGGTCACCTTGACGGTGCCCGCGATGATGTCGGCCTTCAGCTTGTCGACCTCGCCCTTGAGCTCGGGGCTGACCTTGCTGTCGTACTCGTGGTAAGGCGCGATGGAGACGCCGTTGTTCTCGAGCGTGCCCAGGTAGGAGCCGGTCAGCATGCCGGTGCTGTCAGCACCCTTGACCGCCGCCTCCTTGACCGCCTCGGGGATGTTCTTGACGACCGTGGTCAGGAACGAGGAGCAGTATTGCTGCGCGCTCTCGCAACCGTCGACGTCGACCCAGACGACCGAGTATTTGCTGCCCGCGTTGGCCGCGGTGCCCAGGCCCGTGCCGCCGGCGACCGGCATGATCACGTCAGCGCCCTGCGCCACGAAACCGTCCGAGAGCGCCTTGCCCTTGCCCTGGTCGGTGAAGCTCTCGGCGAACGAGCCGTTCTGCTTGGCCTTGTCCCAGCCGAGCACCTGGACGTTGTCGTTCTTCTGCTGGTTCCAGTAGGCGACGCCGTCGGCGAACCCGTCCATGAAGATCGTGACCGGGGGAATCTTGAGGCCGCCGTAGGTGGCCACCTTCTTGCTCTTCGAGTAACCCGCCGACAGGTAGCCGGCCAGGAACGCGGCCTGCGCGGTGTCGAACTGCATCGGGTAGACGTTGGTCGCACCCGGGATCGCCGCGTCGACGATCGCGAACTGCTTGCTGGCGTTGGCCGTCGCGACCTGCTTGGTCGCGTCGCCCATCAGACCGCCAACGGCCAGGACGAAGTTGCAGTCCTGCTGCGCGAACTGCGTCAGGTTGGGCACGTAGTCGGCCTCGGCCTTGGACGAGACGTTCTTCGGCGTGGCCAGCTTGTCGCTGTCGGCCTTGGCGTCCTGCAGGCCCTTCCACGCCGACGCGTTGAACGACCGGTCGTCGATGCCACCGATGTCAGTGACCATGCACGTCTTATAGTCGCCGGCAGCAGGGGCGGCACTGCTGTCGCCGGTGCCACTGCTGCTTTCCGGAGCGTCACCACACGCGGCGAGGCCCGCCATAAGGCCGCCCACCGCAAGTATCCCGACGATCCGCATCCCACGCACTGAGCGCAAGACGGTCTCCCTTCCCATTACACACCGCAAGGGATGCGCGGTGAGTTCACGTTGCTCGGGAGCGTACGCCCAGCTACCGCGCGGAACGAAAATCCAGACTCGACTGTTGGATGGCCGTTACGCAGGCGTGACTTGGCGGAGAACGAAATCGCCCGGCGCGTTAGGAAGGGCCCCTTCCAATCGCTTTCCGCATAGGAAGGGACCCTTGTTAACCGATGTCGCTCAGACCGCAGCAGGCACGCGTTCCGCCGGCACCGTGACAGGAGCCGTTCGGCGGGTGCGGACGGCACCCGCCAGAGCGAGGAGCAAGCCGACGACGGCGTACGCGGTAAGCACCCAGGCCGGGCCCGCGCCGCCGGCGCCATCGAAGAAGGCCGTTGACCGCAGGAGCGAACCACCGGCGCCGATCGGCAGGAACTGGCCGATCGCGCCCCACGGCTGGGGCAGCAACTCCGGTGCCGCGTTGACGGCCGACAGCGGGTTGCCGACGAGGAACACGGTGAGCACCGCCAGCCCGATGCCCGGCCGGCCGGCGATCGCGCCGAGCCCGGTCACGGTGCCGGCGACAGCGGTCGCGAACAGCCCGATCGCGGCCGCGTTGAGCAGGTAGTCATCGGTCAGCACGCCGAGCCACTGCTGTAGCACCAGCGCGCCGACCGTGCCGGACAGCACACCGAAGACGAGCACGCCGGTGAACCGGGCCCAGTGACCGCGGACCAGCAGGGCCAGCGCGGCGCCGGCGGCCAGCGCGGTCAGCGCCAGCGGCAGGAAGCCGGACGCGAAGCCGGCGCCCCGCGGATCGTCCGGCGAGCCGGGCGCGACGTCGGTGACCGGCGCGTTCATCGAGGCCGCGGCCTGGCCGACGAGTTGGGCCACGGTGGGGCTGGCGCCGCTCGCGGTGTGCACGGCCGGGCCGGTCGGGCCGATGACGAACGCCGCGTAGGCCTCGTGGTCGCGCAGCAGCGCGTCGGCGGCGGCCGCGTCCGGCGCCCGGGTGATGTCGAACGCATCCGGCGGAAGCTGTGCGGCCAGCGCGTCGGCGGTCGGTGCCGGACCGGCGACCACGACCGGCAGGTCCCGCGGGCCGAGGTGGGTGGCGGGTGCCGCGAAGAGCGGGACGAGCAGAGCCTGCGCGACCACGATGCCGATCCCGATGAGGACGGCGATCAGGAGCGGTGGGCGACCCTGGCGAGGCATGGCCATCTCCTTAAAACGAATGCTCGTTCTTCTTTGATGACCTGAGCATCCCATCGATGACCGTCGGTAGTCAAGAACGAGCGTTCGTTTTAGGATGTAACCCATGCCACGCGTCTCCGAAGCCCACCTCGCCGCCCGCCGCCAGCAGATCCTCGACGCCGCGCAGCGTTGCTTCACTCGCGACGGCTTCCACAACACCTCGATGCAGGACGTGATCGCCGAGGCCGGCCTCTCGGTCGGCGCGGTCTACCGCTACTTCAAGAGCAAGAACGACCTGATCACCTCGATCGCCGAGTCGGTGGTCGGCGCCGCGTCGGCGATGTTCGAGGAACTCGCGGAGCACGAGCCGGCACTGTCGCCCGCCGAGGCAGTCGAGCGGGCGATCGAGTTCGTCGAGCGGCAGACCGGCCCCGACGGCCTGATGCGGATCGCCCTACAGGTCTGGGCCGAGGCGATGCGCGACCCCACCCTGGCCGCCTTCGTCTTCGACGCCTACAGCCGGATGCGCGGCCACTTCACGCTGCTGGCCAGCCGCGCCCGCGACGCCGGCAAGCTGCCGGCCGACGCCGACGTCGAAGCGGTCGGCGCCGTGCTGTTCGGGATGGTCCCCGGCTACGCGCTCCAGCGCATCCTGTCGGCCGGCCCCGACCCGAAGACCTACCTCTCCGGGTTACGCGCCCTCACTTCCTGACCGAATACTGTGCAGCCATGCGTGCCCGCCTTTCCGACATCGCGCTCCGCGCGGGGGTCAGCGAGGCGACCGTCTCCCGGGTGCTCAACGACAAGCCGGGAGTGAGTCCGGACACCCGGGAAAGCGTCCTCGCCGCTCTCGACGCGCTCGGCCTGGAGCGCCCCGCCCGGCTGCGCCGGCGCAGTGCGGGCCTGGTCGGGCTGGTGGTGCCGGAGCTCAACAACCCGATCTTCCCGGAGTTCGCACAGACCATCGAGTCGGCGCTGGCCCAGCGCGGCTACACGCTGGTGCTGTGCACCCAGACCCCGGGCGGGGCGACCGAAGACGAATACGTCGAGATCCTGCTCGACCGCCAGGTCAACGGCATCGTCTTCGTCTCCGGCCTGCACGCCGACGCGACCGGCGACCATGAGCGCTACCGCCGGCTGGTCGCCCGGGAACTGCCAATCGTGCTGGTCAACGGCTATGTGCCGGATTTGGCCGCGCCGTTCGTCTCCCCCGACGAGCAGGCCGCCGCCGAGCTCGCCGTCTCCTACCTGGCCACGCTCGGGCACCGGCGGATCGGCCTGATCAGCGGGCCCGACCGGTTCCTGCCGGTGCGCCGCAAGATCGAGGGCTACCGCGCCGCGATGCGGGCACAGGGCTACTTCTCCGACGCCGAGTTGGACGGGCTGATCTCGCTCTCGCTCTTCGGTGTCGAGGGCGGCGAGGCGGCCACCCACCGGCTTCTCGACGCCGGCGTCACCGGCATCGTCTGCGGTTCCGACATGATGGCGCTCGGCGCGATCCGCTGCGCCCGGCGCCGCGGGCTGCGGGTGCCCGACGACGTGTCGGTGGTCGGCTACGACGGTTCGCCGCTGATGGCGTTCACCGACCCGCCGCTGACCACGGTGCGGCAGCCGGTCGAGGCGATGGCGGTCGCGGCGGTGCGGGCGCTGGTCGACGAGATCGAAGGGCACGCCGCGCCGCATTCGGAGTATCTGTTCCGTCCGGAGCTGGTCGTCCGTTCGTCGACCGGGACCGCCAGGACGCACTGAAAGCTCTCCTTGCGAAGCTTGCGCAAGCCCTGTCGGGTCCTTGCAGTGTCGAGGTTGTTTCCGGCATGCTTCTTCGGTGCCAATGGAACAGGGGCAATTCGCTGCCAATGCGGATGAAGCAGACGCTGGCTGGTGGCGAGACGCCGTCATCTACCAGGTCTACGTGCGCAGTTTCGCCGACTCCAACGGCGACGGCATCGGCGATCTAGCCGGTCTCCGCGACCGCCTGCCCTATCTGCGCGACCTCGGCGTGGACGCGATCTGGCTCACGCCGTTCTATCGCTCCCCCATGATCGACGGCGGCTACGACGTCACCGACTACCGCACCGTCGACCCGATGTTCGGCGACCTCGACGACTTCGACGCGATGATGACCGACGCACACGCGCTCGGCCTGCGGGTGATCGTCGACGTGGTGCCCAACCACACGTCGAGCGCGCACGTCTGGTTTCAGGCCGCGCTGGCCGCGCCGCCGGGATCGCCCGAGCGGGAGCGCTACATGTTCCGCGACGGCCGCGGCCCCGACGGCGCCGAGCCGCCGAACGACTGGGAGTCGATCTTCGGCGGCGACGCCTGGACCCGGGTCCCGGACGGCCAGTGGTACCTGCACATCTTCGACCCCGAGCAGCCCGACCTGAACTGGGACCTGCCCGAGGTGCGGGCCGAGTTCGAAGACATCCTGCGGTTCTGGCTCGACCGGGGCGTCGACGGCTTCCGGGTCGACGTCGCGCACGGCAACGTGAAGGCGCCCGGGCTGCCCGACGTGGGCTACAGCAGCAAGACCGGTCGCAACCAACGGCAGAGCCGGCTGCTCGAGGGCACCGCGCTGCCCTATTTCGACCAGGACGGCGTACACGAAATCTATCGGTCCTGGCGCCAGATCCTGGACAGCTATCCAGGTGGGCGGATGGCGGTCGCCGAGGCGTGGGCATCGACGCCCGAACGGCTGGCCCGCTACGTCGGCCCCGACGAGTTGCACCAGGTCTTCAACTTCGACTTCCTGCACGCGACCTGGACCGTCGACTCGTTCCGCAAGGTGATCGACACCGCGCTCGCCGAGGCCACCCTGGTCGGCGCGCCCACCACCTGGGTGCTGTCCAACCACGACAAGCGGCGACACGTCACCCGCTACGGCGGCGGCGAGGCCGGCCTGCGCCGGGGCCGGGCCGCGGCGCTGATGATGCTCGCGCTGCCCGGCGTCGCCTACCTCTACCAGGGCGAGGAACTCGGCCTCGAAGAGGTGCTCGACATCCCCGACGAGCTGCGGCAGGACCCCGCCTTCCGGCGCACCGGTGAGAGCCGCGACGGTTGCCGGGTGCCGCTGCCCTGGTCCGGCGCGGCGGCGCCCTACGGGTTCGGAACGGGCGGCGGCTGGCTGCCGGCGCCGGCGACCTGGGCCGGCTGCACCGTCGCCGCGCAGGACGGCGTCGCCGGCTCGACGCTGGAGCTCTACCGGGCGGCCCTGCGCCTGCGCCGCAGCGAGGCGACGCTGGGTGGCGGCGAGCTGACCTGGCTACAGGCCGAGCCGGGCGTGCTCGCGTTCCGCCGCGGCGAGCTGAGCTGCGTGGTCAATCTGGGCAGCGAACCGGTCGACGTGTCCCGCTACGGCGCGCCGATCCTGACCACCGAAGCGCTCGACGGAGATTTTCTGCCGGTCGACGCGGCCGCCTGGTTGAAACCGGTGCGACTGGGGTAAGCCATTACCTACGAGGCCCCTGTGGTGGGGGTGTGGTGGGTAGGTTGCCCCGGCGTCGACTTCGGTCCGCCGGGGCACCATCAGCTTCAGGGGTTGTCGGCGCGCGGAGCCGTGAGCTTCGCCGCGATCCGGCCCCAGCCGGCCATCACCTGGTCAGGGCTGGGCGGCGGCAGCGCGTGCCCCGCGTAGTCGAGGCCCTCGTCTTCCCCGCCGGTCTCCCCGTCGAGGCCGGCGTCTTCCAGGTCGAGGTCGTCGAGCGAGCCGTCGGACGGGCGCTCCTCGTGCAGGGCGGCGATCCGGGCCGCCTCGATCTCGCCGCGGATCTCGTCGTCGGAGATGTGTGGCATCAGCGGCTCGACGACGGCCATCAGCTCCTCGTCGGCGACCACCGACTGGGCCAGCGCGAGCGCGTGCGGGCGCTCGTAGGGCCCGCTCACGATGGGCTCCCACTCCTCGTCGTCGGCCAGCGGACCGAACGTGATGATCCACGGCAGCTCATGGAGCGGCGAGTCGTCGGGCAGCCGCAAGGTCACCAGTGCACCCATCCGACCATCATGCGCCGCTGGACGGCCCCTGGTGCCCGTTCGGCGGGTCATCTTCGTCATGATCGACCGGCGAGGTGGCATGGGGCGGCGGCACGTTCTCCCGTTCAGCGCTCAGATCGCGCACGGTGCCGTGCGTGTCGGTGGCAGCGGCGGCCGCCGCCCAGATCAACACCTGGTTGAACAGATAAAGATAGATCAACAGCCCGATCGGACCGATCAGGGCGTACGCCGCGTTGCTGCGGACCCAGTCGACGTAGAGCCGCCCGACCGAGTTGAGGATCGTCAGCCCGCCGCTGACCATCACCATCGGCAGGATCAGCCGGATCGGGCTCATCCGGATCCGCGGGATCACGCACAGCAGCGCGAAGCCGATCACCAGGTTGACCATGACGGTCAGGACATAGGTGAGCACCATCAGCCAGACGCCGCCGTCGCCGATCAGCCAGGTGAGCAGCGTCCTGAGCCCGTCGACGGCGCCGACCGAGACGATCAGCATGACGAAGACCAGCAGCAGGACACCGATATCGATGATCCGGCGCACGACGAGGTTGCCGGGCTGTTGCTTGAAGCCGTGCACGGCGCGCTGCGAGGAGCGCAGCGCCTCGACCCAGCCGATGCCGGTGAACACCAGCCCGATCAGGCCGATGATGCCGATCGGCCGGCCGGTGGTCTGCACACCGTTGACCGCGTCCTCGACGCTCTTGATGTCGAGGAACGGCAGGTTGTCGGTGAGGAAGGTGACGACAGCCTCGTTGACACCGCGGTCGTTGAGCACGAAGCCGAAGGCGGCGTAGCCGACCAGGGCGAAGGCGAAGATCGCGAAGAACCCGTAGTAGGCGATCGCCGCGGCCAGCCGGCCACCCAGCACGTAGCCGAACCGGTCGGCGGCCCGCCAGAAGTGGTCGAAGGCGCCGGACCGCTGGCGCGCGCGGTCGATGGCCCGGTTGATACCGGCCTCGAGCCGCGCGAGTGGGTTCACACGGGACATTCTTACGGATCTACGCGGACCCGCGCGGGCGGTGGGTCAGGCTCAGGCGCCGCGGCTCGGGAAGAAGCCCACCCGCTCGTAGACCGCGGCCAGTGTCGGCGACGCCACCGCGCGGGCCTTGTCGGCACCCATGGCGAGCAGCTTGTCGAGCTGGGCCGGATCGTCCAGGTAGGCCTTGGTGCGCTCCTGGATCGGCCGGACGAACTCGGCCACCACCTCGGCGAGATCCTTCTTGAGGTCGCCGTAGCCCTTGCCCTCGTACGCCAGGACAAGCTCGTCGATCGGTTTGTCGCCGAGCACCGAGTAGATCGTCAGCAGGTTGGAGACGCCCGGCTTGGTGGCCGGGTCGTAGATGATCTCGCGACCGGTGTCGGTGACCGCGGAACGGATCTTCTTCGCCGACTTCGCCGGATCGTCGAGCAACTCGATGATGCCGGCCGGCGATGACGACGACTTCGACATCTTGGCGGTCGGCTCCTGTAGGTCGGTGATCTTCGCGGTGTCACGCACGATGAACGGCGCGGGCAGCGTGAAGGTCTTGCCGAACTGGGTGTTGAACCGGCCGGCCAGGTCACGGGTCAGCTCGAGGTGCTGGCGCTGGTCTTCACCGACCGGCACCGCGTCGGCCTGGTAGAGCAGGATGTCGGCCGCCTGGAGGATCGGGTAGGTGAACAGGCCGACGCTCGCCCGATCGGCACCCTGCTTGGCCGACTTGTCCTTGAACTGCACCATCCGGCTGGCCTCGCCGAAGCCGGTGATGCAGCTCAGCACCCACGACAGCATCGGGTGCTCGGGCACCTGCGACTGCACGAAGAGGGTGCACCGCTCCGGGTCGAGACCGAGCGCGAGGAGCTGCGCGGCCGACACCCGGCTGCGCGCCCGGAGCAGCGCCGGGTCGTGGCCCGCGGTGATCGCGTGCAGGTCGACCACGCAGTAGAAGGCGTCGTGGGTGTCCTGGAGTGCCACCCACTGGCGCACCGCTCCCAGGTAGTTGCCCATGTGGAAGGAGTCGGCGGTCGGCTGGATGCCAGAGAGCACCCGGGGCCGGGCAGTGGGAGCGTCGGACATGCCGGCAATTCTGCCAGTCGCTCCTGGGAACCCCACCGGCCCCTCGGAACTCGTACGGTGTGGCCAGTAGCGGAGGGACGGCGGTTGGCGGGCGACCGGGGCAGGACCGACCAGGCGATGGAAGAGCTCTACCACGCCTGTTATCGGCGTCTGGTCGCGCAGGTCTACGCGTTCACCAGCGATCTCACGGAGGCACAAGACGTGGTGCAGGAGGCGTTCGCCCGGGCCATCGCCCGGCCGCGGGGCCTCGCCGACGTGGACAACCCGGAGGCGTGGCTGCGCACGGTCGCGGTCAACGTCGTCCGCCGGCGCTGGCGGCGCCGCAAGCTGCTCGACACGATCATGCTGCGCGACCGCCCGGTGGCGCAGACCGTCGAGCCGGCGCCCGGCCCCGAACGCACCGACCTGCGCCACGCGCTGGCCACGCTGCCGGCCGGGTTCCGCGAGGTGGTCGTCCTGCACTACTACGCCGATCTGCCGGTCGACGAGATCGCGACGTTGCTCGGCGTGCCCGCCGGCACGGTCAAGTCCCGGCTGTCCCGGGCCCGCGCGGCGCTCGCCGGTCAGCTCGACGGCTACCGGACGGAGGTGACCCGTGCCCGATCTTGACAACCGGCTCGCCCGGTCCCGCACGGCCCTGCTCGACGAGATCGAGCAGCCACCGCTGGCCGACGTCCGGCGGCGTGCGCGCCGCATCCGCCGCCGCCGTTCCGCGGCCGCCGGCGCCACGGTGCTCGCCCTGCTCGGCGTCATCGGCATCGCCGCCCGGCCCTGGCAGCACGACGGCACGACGCCCGAGGTGACCGCCAGTAACCCGGCCGCGATCACACCGGTCTACGAGGCGGGCGGCATCAAGATCGTCGGGCTGCTGCCCCAACCGGTCTACGTCCTCGGCGGCGACAACCCCGACGTCGAGTTCACCGACCGGACCCACGGTTTGGCCGCGACGGCCTGCGCCCAGGACTGCCCGCCGCTCGCCCGCACCGACGACGGCGGGCTCAAGTGGGGTCCCGCGGCGCCGTCACCGGTCGGTGGCGGGTCGGCCGATCTGATCGCGTTCCCCGGCGGTCGCTGGCTGCTCAAGGGAGGCGACTCCTACTGGTCGTCGGCCGACGGGACGAACTGGAAGCCGGTCACGCCGCCGGCGGCGACCAGCCGGGCCGCGATCGGGCCCGGCGAGCTGCTCCGCTACGACCCGGTCGCCGCCGCCGTGACCGTGCTGAGCCCCGAGGAGGGGCCGCTCGGACCGCTGACCGCCCAGCCAGAGCTCACCATCCGGTCGGTCATCCCACCCCCGGCGGCCGACGGCGCCTGGTGGATCGGCGGTGTGGTCGACGGCCGGCCCGCGGTGGCGGTGAGCCGCGACTCGGGCCGGAGCTGGTCGGTGACCCCGCTTCCGGCCACAGCCGGCGACGTCTACACGGTCACGACCGGCACGCTCGGCACCGAGGTCTACGCGGTGGCCCGCGGTGAGAAGGGTGAGCTGCGCGCCGTCTACCACTCCACCGACAGCGGCCGCGACTTCACCAGCAACGACCTGACGGGTGCGGCGGCCGCGCACAAGGCGCCCGCGACTGTGTCCGGCGACCCGGTGCCGCTGCTCGACGGCCGGCTGCTGGTCATCGAGCAGGGTGGTGCACCCAGTTCGTGGTGGGTGAGCGACGACGGCGGAGCCAGCTTCAGCCCGGTGGCCGGGCTGCCGGCGGTCGGCTTCATCCGCCAGACCTACGCCGGCTACGTCGCCTACCAGTTGTTCGACAGCTCCTGGATGGCGTTCTCCCCGGACGGCTCCACCTGGCAGAAGCTCCAGGTGCATTAGTCGCGGGCGGTGGCCCGTTCGGTCGCCGGCTCTCGGCGCGGTGGCAGCATCGGCATGGGGATGGTCGCGATCACCTGGGCGGGCTCGGGCGGTGGCGGCAGGTCGACGACGCGGATGGCGACCCGGGAGACCCGGCGACCGTCCAATTCGAGCACTCGCAGCACCCAGCCGTCGGCACCTTCCGCGGTGGCGGGAACCGGCGCTTCGTCGCCGACCCGGGGCACCCGGCCCAGCCGGGCCATCACATAGCCGCCGACCGTCTCGTAGGGGCCGGGCGGCAGGTCGAATCCCGCGCGCTCGGCGAAGTCGGCGAGGTTGAGCCGGCCGTCGAGGTCGGTCTGGCGGCCGGGCACCGGGTCGGGCTCGACGTCGTACTCGTCGTGAATCTCGCCGACCACCTCTTCGATCAGGTCTTCGAGGGTCACGATCCCGGCGGTGCCGCCGTATTCGTCGATCACCACGGCCAGGTGGTGCCGCTCGCGGCGCATCTCACTGAGCGCGACCAGAACCCGCTTGCTCGCCGGGATCCGCTTGACCTCGCGGGTCAGGTCGCCGATCGTCAGCCGACCGTCGCCTTCAGGCCGGATGAGCAGATCCCGCAGGTGTACGAAACCGACGACGTCGTCGTGGGTGCCGTCGATGACGGGATAGCGGGTGTGTGTCTGCTCGCGTACCCGATGGGCGGCTTCGGCCAGGGTGAGTCCCGCGGACAGGAACATCACCTCGGTGCGCGCCCGCATCACCTCGCGCACCATGGTGTCGCGAGCGACCAGCACCTCGTCGATGATCCGGCGTTCGACCGGATCGAGACGGGTGTTGGCGGCCACCAGTTCGCGCAGGTCAGCTTCGCTGATCTGCTCGCGTCCGGAAGACGGGTCGGCGCCGAGCGCCGCGGTCAGCCCGTCGGCGGTGCGCACCACGAGACGGGCGAGGCGCCGGGCGACCGGACCTGGATTGCGCTGGGGACGCCCCGCCGGAAAACGCCGACGGGGCCCGGCTGTGCCGGGTTGACTAGCAGCGGGCCCTGCCTGCATGCAGCGATCGTAGACACGTCGCGCTCCCCGCGCCGAACCGTTGTGATGGGATGCAGCCCATGAGCGACGTCACCGCCCGGGCTGCTGCGGGCTTCTCCTCCGCTTTCGGTGCCGAGCCGGCCGGGTTGTGGGCCGCGCCGGGCCGGGTCAACCTCATCGGCGAGCACACCGACTACAACGACGGTTTCGTGCTCCCGTTCGCGCTCCCGCACCGCATCGTGGTCGCGGCGGCATCGTTGCCGACACCACGGTGGCGGGTGTGGTCGGAGCAGTCCGACGAGACGATCGAGTTCGATGCGGCGCAGGCCGACGAACCGGGCAAAATCGATGGCTGGGCCGGGTATGTCGCGGGTGTCGTCTGGGCCCTGCGGGCCAAGGGCCACGACGTGCCGGGCGCCTCCCTGGCCGTCGCCTCCGACGTGCCGGCAGGTGCCGGCCTGTCGTCGTCGGCCGCCCTGGAGTCCGCCGTGCTGACCGCGCTCGCCGACCTGGGCGACCTGGCGGTGCCGGTCGAGGAGCGCCCGGCATTGGCGCAGCGGGCCGAGAACGACTACGTCGGCATGCCCTGCGGAATCATGGACCAGTCCGCGTCGATCCGCGCCGAGGCCGGCCACGCGCTCTTCCTCGACTGCCGCACGCTGGCGATCGAGCAGATCCCGTTCGACGTCGCGTCCTTCGGCCTGGCCGTACTGGTCGTCGACACCAGGGCACCACACCGGCACGCCGGCGGCGAGTACGCGTCCCGCCGCCGCGCCTGCGAGGAAGCGGCGGCCCTGCTCGGCGTGCCGGCACTGCGCGACGTGGCAGACCTGGACGCGGCGCTGGCGGCGTTGCCGGACGACGTGATGCGCCGCCGGGTCCGGCACGTGGTGACGGAGAACCAGCGGGTGCTGGAGACGGTCGCGCTGCTGCGCGCCGGCGAGGTCCGCGAGATCGGCCCACTGCTGACCGCGTCGCACGCCTCGATGCGCGACGACTTCGAAATCACGGTGCCGGAGGTCGACCTGGCAGTCTCGACAGCACTCGCCGCGGGCGCCTACGGTGCCCGGATGACCGGAGGCGGGTTCGGCGGCTGCGTGTTGGCCCTGGTCGACGCGGATTCGATCGAGCCGGTGGCGGCGGCGGTGGCTGCTGCCTACGCCGGGGCCGGTTTCACGGCGCCGGTGTGGTTCGCCGCCCGGCCGAGCGCTGGCGCGGGCCGGATCGAATGACCCTGCTCCGTCTGCGCCCCTATCCGCTGACGCTCGCCGTTTTCGTGCTGACGGCGGTGCCCAGCCTGCTCCAATTCGCGTTCCCGTCGGTGCTCACCTCGCTGCAACGCACCCCGGCAATCCGCGACGGCGAGGTCTGGCGCCTGTTCACGTCGCTGCTGGTGCAGGACGGCGGCTGGTTCGGCACCATCTCCAACCTGTTCTTCCTGGTAGTGGTCGGCTCGCTGGCCGAACTCACCCTGCGCCGCTGGCTCTGGGCAACGTGCTATTTCGGCGTCGGCCTGGTGGCCGAGGCGATCGCGGTGGCCTGGCAGCCGACCGGGGGTGGCAACTCGATCGCCATCTGCGGCCTGGCGGGCGCACTCACGGTCGCGCTGCTGACCCGGCCGTTGCGGGCAAGCGCGGCCTGGCGCCCAGACGCCATCGGCGCAGACCTGCGACCACGCCACCTGTGGATGCCGGCCGGCGTGGCCTGGTGGTCGGTGGCCCTGCTCGGCACGGCGAGCGAGGTGGCCCTTTATGTCGGCGTCGCTGCGGGGGTGGCGGTGCAGGTCGCACTGATAGCCGGCGGCGAAACGGGGCGCGGCAACCGCACCCTGGGCCGCATCGTGGGTGTTGGCGCACTGCTGGTTGGGGTAGCCCTGACCGCCCTACGCAACATCCACGGCCCGCCCCTTCTCCTCGGCGCCGGCCTGACCTACGCAGCAACCCGCCGCCAGCGCTAGGCGGCGCCGGCTGCCGCTTCAGTGCCGACCACGTGGCTTAACGCCGTCGCCGTCGCGGCGGGTAATCGGTGGGCGCCGCTCAGCGCCGACCACGCCTCTTACGCCGCCGCCGCGGGCGGTGAGTGCCCGATAGGCGGCGCCGGCCGCCGCTTCAGCGCCGACCACGTGGCTCAACGCCGTCGCCGCGCGGCGGGTGATCGGTGGGCGCCGCCGCAAGCGCCGACCACGCGCTTCTTACGCCGCCGCCGCGGGCGGTGAGTGCCCGATAGGCGGCCCCGGCCGCCGCTTCAGCGCCGACCACGTGGCTCAACGCCGTCGCCGCGCGGCGGGTGATCGGTGGGCACCGCCGCAAGCGCCGACCACGCGCTTCTTACGCCGCCGCCGCGGGCGGTGAGTGCCCGATCGGCGGCCCCGGCCGCCGCTTCAGCGCCGACCACGCGGCTCAACACCGTCGCCGCGCGGCAGGTGATCGGTGGGCACCGCCGCAAGCGCCGACCACGCGGCCGCCGCAGGCGGTGAGTGCCCGATGGGCGGCGCCGGCTGCCGCTTCAGCGCCGACCACCTGGCTTAACGCCGTCGTAGCGCGGCGGGCGATCGGTGGGCGCCGCTCAGCGCCGACCACGCTTCTTACGCGCCGCCGAGGGCGGTGAGTGCCCGATCGGCGGCACCAGCTGCCGCTTCAGCGCCGACCACCTGGCTGAGCGCCGTCGTAGCGCGGCGGGCGATCGGTGGGCGCCGCTCAGCGCCGACCACGCTTCTTACGCGCCGCCGAGGGCGGTGAGTGCCCGATCGGCGGCACCAGCTGCCGCTTCAGCGCCGACCACCTGGCTCAACGCCATCGTAGCGCGGCGGGCGATCGGTGGGCGCCGCTCAACGCCGACCACGCTTCTTATGCCGCGGGCGGCGAGTGCCCGATGGACGGCCCCGGCCGCCATCTCAGCGCCGGCCGGGCGGCCTAATGCCACCGCCGCGGGCGGTAGGTGACCGATCAGCGGCGCCCGCCGCAACCTCAGCGCCCACTGCGCTTCGGAGGCTGCCGCGTCGCCTTTTGTCCGTGTGTCGCGCTGCGCCGCGCCGGCGACGACGCGATCTAGGAAAAAACTGGTCGCCCCAGCTACCAGTTTTTTCCTAAATCTACTGGATCGGGACGCTGGGCTTGATCGTGTGCACCCCATCTGCACGACACGCGGCTTCCGCCATGATCATGTGTGCCGCGTCTGCACGACACGCCGTGCTGGTTGTCGATGAGGTGCACATGATCATGCGGAGTCGGCCAGCCGGTACTGGCCACGTGCACATGATCATGGGCTGCGTGGCGCAGCTTGGGCCAGAACCCACATCCCACCGGCAGGGTGGAGGCGGGATCTCTTTAGGGCGGCCGAGTCCGGAGCGGCCAAGTCCGGGGCAGCGCCCCGGTAGGGGCCAAGCCCCAAACTAGCTAGCTTCCACAATCATGCCCGCGGCAACGGTCCGGTGAGTGGCTTCGTCGATCAGGATGAAGCCGCCGGTCGTGCGGTTCCGGCGATACTCGTCGGCCAACAGCGGCGCCGTGGTCCGCAGCTTCAAGCGACCGATCTCGTTGAGCCGCAACTCCCCCGCCTCTTCATCCCGATGCAGCGAGTTCACGTCGAGCCGATAATGCAGATCCCGAACAACCGCCCGCACGGACCGCGTCGTGTGCTTGAGCGCGTATTTTCCACCCACCCGCAGCGGCTTGCTCTCATCCATCCAGCAGATCATCGCCTCGATGTCTTGAGCGACGGCAGGCGCGTTGTTCGGCCGGCAGATCAGGTCACCCCGCGAGATGTCGATCTCGTCCTCGAGACGGACAGTCACCGACATCGGCGGGAATGCCTCGGCCACCGGCCCATCAGCGGTGTCAATCGCGGCGATCCGGCTGGTCAGCCCCGACGGCAGCACCATCACCTCGTCGCCCGGCTTGAGCACCCCAGACGCGACCTGCCCGGCATAACCCCGATAATCGGTCACCGTTGTCGACTGTGGACGGATCACATACTGCACCGGGAAACGCACGTCGACGAGATTGCGGTCAGACGCGATGTGTACGCGCTCCAGGTGGTGCAGCAGCGACGGACCCTCGTACCACGGCATGTTTTCGGAGCGGGACGCGATGTTGTCGCCCTTGAGGGCCGAGATCGGGACCACCGACAGGTCGGGTGCCTCGAGCTTGGCCGCGAACGCGGTGAACTCGTCGGCGATCCGCTCGTAGACCTCCTGCGACCAGTCGACCAGGTCCATCTTGTTGACGCAGAGGACCAGATGCGGCACCCGCAGCAGCGAGCACAGGAACGCGTGCCGGCGGGACTGCTCGACCAGGCCCTTGCGGGCGTCGACGAGGATCAGCGCCAGGTCGGCGGTGGACGCGCCGGTCACCATGTTGCGGGTGTACTGAATGTGCCCGGGAGTGTCGGCGATGATGAACTTGCGGCGCGGCGTCGCGAAATAGCGGTAGGCCACGTCGATCGTGATGCCCTGCTCGCGCTCGGCCCGCAGGCCGTCGGTGAGCAGCGCCAGGTTGGTGTATTCGTCGCCGCGGGCCGCGCTGACCGCCTCGACGGCCGCCAGCTGGTCGGTGAAGAGCGACTTGGTGTCGAAGAGCAGCCGGCCGATCAGCGTCGACTTGCCGTCGTCGACGCTGCCCGCGGTCGCGAACCGGAGCAGGTCCATCGTGCGCTGCTCGGTAGCAGTCGGCGACATCAGAAGTAGCCCTCTCGCTTGCGGTCTTCCATGGCCGCCTCGCTGACCCGGTCATCGCCGCGGGTGGCGCCCCGCTCGGTGATCCGGGTGGCGGCGACCTCGTCGATCACCTTTTCGACGGTGTCGGCGGCGGACTCGACCGCCGCCGTGCACGACGCGTCGCCGACCGTGCGGTAGCGGACCTTGGCGGTGAACGGCTGCTCGGCGCCGCGCGGCGAGATGAACTCGTTGACGGCGTAGAGCATGCCGTCGCGGGAGATCACCGAGCGCTCGTGCGCGTAGTAGATCGACGGCAGGTCGAGCCGCTCGTGCTGGATGTAGTGCCAGACGTCGAGTTCGGTCCAGTTGGACAGCGGGAACACCCGGATCGACTCGCCCGTGTGGTGCCGGCCGTTGTAGAGCGACCACAACTCGGGGCGCTGGTTCTTGGGGTCCCACTGGCCGAACTCGTCGCGGAAGCTGAACACCCGCTCCTTGGCGCGGGCCTTCTCCTCGTCGCGCCGGGCGCCGCCGAAGAGCGCGTCGAAGCGGTATTTCTCCACCGCGTCGAGCAGCACCGGCGTCTGGATGCGGTTGCGGGTGCCGTCGCCGGGCTCGACCACCAGGCCCGACTCGATCGCCTCCGGCACGCTGGCGACCACCAGGTGCAGCCCGAGCTCGGCGACCCGGCGGTCGCGGAAGTTGATCACTTCGGGGAAGTTGTGACCGGTGTCGACGTGCATCACCGGGAACGGGATTCGCGCCGGTGCGAACGCCTTCTCGGCGAGCCGGAGCATCACGATCGAGTCCTTGCCGCCCGAGAAGAGCAGCACGGGGCGCTCCAACTCGGCGACGACCTCGCGCATGACGAAGATGCTCTCCGCCTCGAGCGCCGCGAGGTGGGAGACCCGGTAGGCCGGCGGCATGGAACCCCTTCGCAATTGTCTAGTGGTTAACTAGGTTTTTCCCGAGCGACTCTACCCCGCGAGGTGTTGCCGCAGCGCCGCGAGCAACCGGGGTGCCAGATCTTTGCGACAGACCACCAGATCGGGGAGCCGGGGATCGGTCTCGTTGTATTTCAGCGCAGATCCGTCGATCCGGGAAGCGTGCAGCCCGGTGGCCGTCGCCACAGCGACCGGCGCCGCGGAGTCCCACTCGTATTGCCCACCGGCGTGCACGTAGGCGTCGACCTCGCCGCCGACCACCGCGGCGATCTTCACGCCGGCCGACCCCATCGGCACCAGCTCGGCGTTGAGCCCCGCGGCCAGGTCGGCCAGGAAGGCCGGCGGCCGACTGCGGCTCGCGGCCAGGCGCAAACGAGGATGCGGACCCATCGGGGGGTACGCGGGGGGAAAGTCGGTCGCCAGCGTCCGGTGCTGTGCCGGGATCGCGACCGCGCCGGCGAGCAGCTTGTGCGGGCTGGTGCCGTGCCGACCCCAGAGGGCCACGTGCACCGCCCAGTCGTCACGGCCCTCCTCGGAGAACTCGCGGGTGCCGTCGAGCGGGTCGACGATCCACACCCGCTCGGCGCCGAGCCGATCGGCGCCGCTGCCAAGCGACCGGGCGTCCTTGTCTTCCTCGGAGAGCACCGCGTCGGCCGGCCGCCAGCGGGCCAGCTCGGTGCGCATCAGCTCGTGTGACAGCTTGTCGCCGGCCGCTTTCAAAGCGTGCGGATCGGCGAAGCCGACCTCGGCCCGGGTACGCAGCAACAGGTCACCGGCGCGCCCGGCCAGCCAACGGGCGAACGCGCCATCGATCACCGGCGGAGTCATGAGGGGTGTCTCCTCGTTGTCAGTAGGCGCCGCTCGGGCGCACGACGGCGGCCAGGGTGCGCATCAGGATCACCAGATCGAGGGAGAGCGACCAGTTCTCCACGTAGCGCAGGTCCAACCGGACCGCCTCCTCCCACGGCAGGTCGGACCGGCCCGACACCTGCCACAGCCCGGTCATCCCGGGCTTGACCGCGAGCCTGCGCCGCACGTCGTCGGCGTATTGCGCCACTTCCTGTGGCAGCGGCGGTCGCGGGCCCACCAGCGACATCTGGCCGAGCAGCACGTTGAACAACTGCGGAAGCTCGTCGAGCGAGAACCGGCGCAGCCGGCGCCCCACCGGGGTGATCCGCGGGTCGTTGCGAATCTTGAAGAGGACGCCGTCGTGCTCGTTGAGGTGTCGCAGCTCCGCGAGCCGGGCCTCCGCGTCGAGGTACATGCTGCGGAACTTGTAGATCAGGAACTCCCGGCCATCGCGACCGGTGCGTACCTGCCGGAAGAGTACCGGTCCTGGTGACTCGAGCCGGATGCAGAGGGCGACGACCAGCAGGACGGGTGACAGCAGCGCCACCAGCAACGCGGCGCCCAACCGATCGAACACCTCCTTGCCGAGCCGGGCGGTGCCCTCCAGGCGCGGGTGCTCGACGTGCAGCATCGGCAACCCGTCGACCGGCCGGATGGTGGTGCGGTCGCCGGCCACGTCGATCAGCGCGTTGGCCAGGATCAGGTCGATCTCGTCGCGCTCCAGCCGCCAGGCCAGCCGGCGCAGCGTCTGCCCGTCGATCTCCGGGCAGGACAGCACGATCACCGTGTCGGCGCCCGATACGTCGACGGCGTCCGCGACGTCGTCGAAGGTGCCGTAGACCGGCAGCCCGACCTCGCCGTCGTGTTGCGGCGGCAGGCAGGCGCCGACCACCTCGAGGCCGTGATAGCGCTCGCGGCACAGTTGCCGGGCCAGGTGGATCACGGCGAGTTCGTGACCGACCACGATCACCCGGCGCAGGCAGTCGCCCTTCTTGCGCGCCCGGTGCAGGCGTTTGCGGAGGCCGAAGCGGACCGCGACGGTGGCGAAGGTGGCGGCCGGCAGGGCGATCAGCACATAGGAGCGGGCGAGCGGGATCTCCAGCGCGTAGGAGACCATCGCGACGCCGGCGATCAGGCTCAGCCCGGCCCGGATCACCCGCTGATACTCGTCGGTGCCGACGAACAGGAACCGCGCCTCATACACGCGGGACAGCCCGACCGCGACGACCAGTGCGAACGGCAGCAGCGCCGAGAGCACCAGGTAGTCCTGGTTGTAGCGGGTCAGGTCGTCACCGAAGCGCAGCTTGAAGGCCAGGCCGCCGGCGGCGGCACCAACCAGGAAATCGGCGAGCAACAGGGTACGGATGTAGCGCGCTTCCCAGGCCGCCCGGCGGGACAGGGCGACGTGCCGGCCGGGTATCCGGCGCAGCAGGGAACTGCGGGCCGGTGCGGGGGGCTTAGCGGCTGCGCGCCGGGTCCGGACGGGGCGCGCGGCTTCGCTGACGTCGAGCCCGCGGTCCATCACTTCGCGCACCCACGCCTCCCCCGGTTAAGCTCCGCCTAAGACACAACGGGCGGAACCGGGCAGGCGATACGGACTTGATCAGGATCCGTTATAGGCGTTTTGTGCCCATTCAGCTCCGCGGGTCGCGACCGCCTCGGCGACGTCGGCGGCCCGGTCGACCAGGAAGTCGAGCTCTTTGCGCTCGGCCGCGGAGAAGTCGCTCAGCACGTAGTCGGCCGGGTCCTGCCGGCCGGGTGGACGGCCGATGCCGAACCGCACCCGGGCGTAGTCCTTGGTGCCGAGCGACTTCGACATCGAACGCAGGCCGTTGTGCCCGCCCTCGCCGCCGCCGACCTTGGCGCGGATCTGGCCGTAGGGGATGTCGAGCTCGTCGTGGACGGCGATGATCTGCTCCGGCGGCACCTTGTAGAACTGCGCGAGCGCGACCACCGGGCCACCGGAGAGGTTCATGTAGGTCAGCGGCTTGACCAGCACGAGTCGCGGCCCGCCGAAACCGAGCCGGCCCTCGGCGACCTCGCCGACCGCGCGGCGGTGCCGGCTGAACTTGGCCCCGATCCGGTCGGCGATCAGGTCGGCCACCATGAAGCCCACGTTGTGTCGGTTCTTGGCGTACTCCTTACCGGGGTTGCCAAGACCGACCACGAGGAACGGCGCTGTCGCTTCCACGCTTGTCATTCTCCCGAGGCCTTCAACTGAGTTGCGAAAGGCCCCTCCCGGTCAGAGCCGGAAAGGGCCTTGTCGCGCACAGACCAATGTGTGACTTAGGAAGCGGCCGCAGCCGACTCCTCGCTCGCCTCGCCGGCAGCCTCGCCCTCGGCGCCCTCGCCCTCAGCCGCCTCGCCCTCGGCGGTCTCGCCCTCGAGCGCCTCGGCGCTCGGCGCGACCGTGATGACGGCGATGGTGGTCTCCGGGTCGGCGACCAGCTCGGTGCCGTCCGGCAGGGTGACGTCGGCGGCGGTGATCTTCGAGCCCGCCTCGAGGCCCTCGATCGAGACCTCGAAGTGGTCGGGCAGGCGCGTCGCGTCGGCGCTGACCGAAAGGGTGTCGCTCTCGTGCACGACCAGCGTGCCGGGCGCCGCCTCGCCGATCAGGGACACCCGGATGTCGACGGTGACCTTCTCGCCGCGACGAACCAGCAGCAGGTCGATGTGCTCGTAGGTGTCGCGCACCGGGTCGCGCTGGATCGCCTTCGGCAGGGCCAGCGCCTGGGTGCCGTCGCTGACCTCTATCGCGAAGAGCTGGTTGGCACCACCGTGGCGGATCGCGGCGGCGAACTCACGCGCGGGCAGCGCGATGTGCTTGGGCTTCTCGCCGTGGCCATAGAGCACGGCCGGCACCAGGCCGGCGCGCCGGGTGCGGCGGGCACCACCCTTGCCGAACTCGGTACGCGGTTCGGCAGCGATCTTTACCTCGGACACGGGAGAACTCCTGGATCTTGGTCTGGGCTGTGTGCAAACGGCGGCGGTGCCGGGCGAGAGGCGCGCGGGGCTGGCCCGGACACCGCGTCGATGACGGCGCCCGTGGCTGCATAAGAGAACCAGCCGGGTCACCCTCGCCGTGGCAACCTCAACACTCTACCGGAATCGGGGCAGCACCTTACCGCCGGGTCTGCCGGATTCAGCTCAACGCGCTGAAGCGGGTTTCGGAGAGCCGCTTAGCTCAACCCGCCGAACAAGGTCGTAACGGACCCGTCGTCGAAGACCTCGCGGATGGCCCTGGCCAGCAGCGGAGCGATCGACAAAACGGTGATCTTGTCGAGCCGCTTTTCCGGCGGCAGCGGCAGCGTGTTGGTCACGACGACTTCGCTGATCCGGCTGTTCTTGAGCCGCTCGGTGGCCGGGTCGGAGAGCAGCGCGTGGGTGGCCGCCACGACCACGTCGGCCGCACCCGTGTCGTGCAGGATCTCGGCGGCCTTGGCGATGGTGCTGCCGGTGTCGATCATGTCGTCGACGATCAGGCAGACCCGGCCCTCGACGTCGCCGACCACCCGGTTGGCGACCACCTGGTTGGGCTTCAGCGGGTCGCGGGTCTTGTGGATGAACGCCAGCGGGCAGCCGCCCAGCCGGTCGGTCCAGCGCTCGGCGACCCGGACCCGGCCGGAGTCGGGCGCGACCACGGTCATCGGCCGGCCGGCGTATTTGCGCTCGACGTAGCTGGCCAGCACGTCCATCGCGAAGAGGTGGTCGACCGGCCCGTCGAAGAAGCCCTGGATCTGGGCGGTGTGCAGGTCGACGGTCAGGATCCGGTTGGCGCCCGCCTGCTTGAGCAGGTCGGCGACCAGCCGCGCGGAGATCGGCTCACGGCCGCGGTGCTTCTTGTCCTGCCGCGCGTAGGGGTAGAAGGGCAGGACCACGGTGATCCGCTTGGCCGAACCGCGCTTGAGCGCGTCGACCATGATCAGCGTTTCCATCACCCACTTGTTGACACCCTCGCCGGCGGACTGCACGACGAAGGCGTCGGAGCCCCGGACGGACTCGCGGTAGCGGACGAAGATCTCGCCGTTGGCGAACTCGTAGGCGTCGGTCGGCGTCGGCGCCACGCCGAGCACCTCGCCCATCTCGGTGACCAGCTCGGGGAACCCCCGGCCGGAGAAGAGCATCAGGCTCTTGCGGTTTTCGGCGACGATGCTGCCCATGGGTGAGGCGCTCCGTGAGTTCGGCGGATGTTTACTCGCTTGAAGTATCTCCCGGAGCATCGACGTCGGCATCAGCGTCTTGCGTCGCGTGCAGTTGGTCACGCGCAGCGCGGGCCGCTTCCGCCGCAGCTGTCCCCGGACGCCGGGATTCGACCCATCCTTCGAAGATCCGCTGCTGGCCGCCGGACACCGAGAGCGCGCCCGGTGGCACGTCGCGCCGCACCACCGTGCCGGCGCCGGTGTAGGCGCCGTCGCCCACCTCGACCGGCGCGACGAACATGTTGTCGGAGCCGGTGCGGGCGTGGCTGCCGATGACCGTGCGGTGCTTGCTAACCCCGTCGTAGTTGACGAAGACCGAGGCGGCGCCGATGTTGCTGTATTCGCCGATCGTCGCGTCGCCGACGTAGGAGAGGTGGGGCACCTTCGAGCCCTCGCCGATCTCGGAGTTCTTGGTCTCGACGAACGTGCCGATCTTGGACTTGTGCGCCAGCCGGGTGCCGGGCCGCAGGTAGGCGTAGGGGCCGACGCTCGCGCCCGAGCCGATCTTGGCCTGCACCGCGTGTGCCCGCAGCACTGTCGCGCCGGCCTCGACGACCGTGTCGATCAGCGTGGTGTCGGGGCCGATCGTGGCGCCGGTGCCGACCTGGGTGGCGCCGCGGAGCTGGGTGTTCTGGTCGATCACCGCGTCGGGCTCGACGGCCACCGTCACGTCGATCCAGGTGGTGGCCGGGTCGAGGATGGTCACGCCGGAGCGCATCAGGTCGGCGTTGATCCGGTCGCGCAGGCGACCGCGCAGCGCCGCGAGCTCGACCCGGTCGTTGCAGCCCAGGGTCTCCTCGGCGACGGTCGCGACGTGCACCGCGACCGGCTCGCCGGCGGCGGCGAGCAGGCCGAACACGTCGGTCAGGTATTCCTCGCCCTGGTCGTTGTCGCTGGTCAGCTTGGCCAGCGCGGCGCGCAGCAGGCGGGCGTCGAAGGCGTAGATGCCGGCGTTGATCTCACGGATCGCCTTCTCCGCCGGGCTCGCGTCGCGCTCCTCGACGATCCGCTCCAGGCCGCCGGACGGGTCGCGGACGATCCGGCCGAGCCCGGTCGGGTCGGGCACCTCGGCGGTGAGCACGGTGGCGGCGGTGCCGGCCAGCTCGTGCGCGGCCACCAGCGCGCTGACCGTCTCGCCGCGCAGCAACGGCACGTCGCCGTTGAGCACCACGACCGTGCCGGTCGCGTCGGGCACCGCGTCGAGCGCGATGCGCACCGCGTGGCCGGTGCCGTGCTGCTCGGCCTGGAGCACCGGGGTCGCACCGGGCGCGACCTCGGCGAGGTGCGCCTCGACCTGGTCAGCGGCGTGCCCGACGACGACCAGCGTGCGGTCGGCCTCGACCGGCGCCGCGGCGGCCAGCACGTGACCGAGCAGGGTGCGGCCGAGCAGCGGGTGCAGCATCTTCGACAACGCCGATTTCATCCGCTTTCCCTCGCCTGCGGCGAGGATGACGACGGTGCGGTCTTCGGTCACGAGGGGGCTCCCGTCGGACGGCGTACGGCGTGCCGCCTCATGTTAGTCGGGTGGTCACATCGGGGCTGTCGGTCACCCGAAAGAAGCTGGGACGCCTGGATTCGAACCAGGACCTTCCGGATTCAAAGTCCGGCGGGCTGCCGTTACCCCACGTCCCACTGAGCCGGGTAATCCTAGCTTGTCGCGCCCGCGGGGACATACGCTGACTCATTCCCTCGCACGGGTTAGCCCAACCTAAATTCTGCGGTTCACCGGATGCTAACTACGGTTCCGTAAGTTACGGTGACGTAGGCGTAAGTTTCCGATCACTTCCCCGCTGCGAGGTGCCATGACCACCGTCACCGCGACTCCCGACCAGACGACGACATCCATCGGCCCGAAGCCACTGACTGAGGGCAAGCAACCGCTCGGAGTGCTGATCGCGCTCTGGTTCTTCGTCGTCCTGCCGTTCCTCGCGGTGCTCGCGGCCATTCCGGTCGCCGCTGTGGGCGGCTGGCTGTCGTGGACGGACGCGGCGATCGCCCTGGTCCTTTACGTCGTCTCGGGCCTCGGCATCACGGTGGGCTTCCACCGCTACTTCACGCACGGCTCGTTCAAGGCGAAGCGCTGGCTGCGGGTGACCCTCGCGGTGGCCGGCTCGTTCGCGATCGAGGGCAACGTGATCCAGTGGGTCGCCGACCACCGTCGGCACCACGCGTTCTCCGACCTCGAGGGTGACCCGCACTCGCCGTGGCGCTTCGGCGGCGGTTTCTGGGGCCTGACCAAGGGCCTGTTCTTCGCGCACGTCGGCTGGCTCTTCTCCCGCGAGCTGGGCAACCGGAAGCGGTTCGCCCCGGACCTGCTCGCCGACAAGGCGATCGCCCGGGTCGACAAGCTCTTCCCGCTGCTGGTGGTCATCTCCGTGCTGTCGCCCGCCCTGGTCGGCGGCCTGGTCACGATGTCCTGGATGGGCGCGCTGACCGCGTTCTTCTGGGCCGGCCTGGTGCGCATCGCGGTGCTGCACCACATCACCTGGTCGATCAACTCGGTCTGCCACGTCTACGGCGAGCGCCCGTTCGAGGTGCGCCAGGGCGACAAGGCCAGCAACTTCTGGCCGCTCGCGATCCTGTCGTTCGGCGAGAGCTGGCACAACCTGCACCACGCCGACCCGACCTGCGCCCGGCACGGCGTGCTGCGCGGTCAGCTCGACATCTCGGCCCGGGTGATCTGGCTCTTCGAGAAGGCCGGCGCCGCCTACGACGTGCGTTGGCCCAAGCCGGAACGGATCGCCGCCAAGCTCATCGACAAGAAGGCCTGAATCTGATGACGCTCCCGGTGCGGGTCAGCGGCCCGCACCGGCGGGCTGGCAGGATGCTCGCGTGGTAGCCGACCCAGCCAACCCGGCGGGCGGCCGGTCCCGTGTCCGGATGTCCGCGACCCAGCGTCGTGAGCAGCTGATCGCGATCGGGCGTCAGCTGTTCGCCGAGCGCGGCTTCGACGCCACGTCGATCGAAGAGGTGGCCGCCCGGGCCAAGGTCTCCAAGCCGGTGGTCTACGAGCACTTCGGCGGCAAGGAAGGCCTCTACGCGGTCGTCGTCGACCGCGAGGTGCGCTCCCTACTCGACCGGATCACCAACGCGCTGACCGCGGGACACCCGCGCGAGCTGCTCGAGCAGGCCGCGCTCGCCCTCCTCGACTACATCGAGCAGGAGACCGACGGGTTCCGGGTGCTGGTCCGCGAGTCGCCGGTGATGTCATCGACCGGCACCTTCAGCAGCGTGCTCAACGACCTCGCACATCAGGCCGAGCACATCCTGGGCGCCGAGTTCAAGTCCCGCGGCTTCGACCCCAAGCTGGCCGAGCTCTACTCGCAGGCGCTGGTCGGCATGGTCGCGGTGACCGGCCGCTGGTGGCTCGAGGTGCGCAAGCCACGCAAAGACGTGGTGGCCAGCCACCTGGTCAACCTGGCCTGGAACGGCCTGTCCCACCTGGAGTCCAAGCCGGCCCTGGTGGTCCGCGACCGCTCGGCCTAGCGACACCCCTGGCGACACCCCCTAGCGGCGGGGCGCGGTGCGCGGCGGGACCGAAGTCGTCTTGAAGGCCTGTTCCGTGCGTGCTCGCTCGGGGCTGCCGGTCTTGTCGTACATCCCGGCGACCAGCAGCACGAGGCCGAAGACCAACGACAGGATCGCGGTCGAGACCGAGAAGTTCAGGAAGTTGGCCGCGGTCTGCATGAACGCCACCATGTAGATCCCGGTGACCATGAACAGCACGGCACCGGCGAGGTTGGTGTAGTGCTCGATGTTGCCGCCGATCAGGTTGGCCGTCACGAGGATCAGGCCCCAGATCACCGAGATGATGGCGAACGCCAGATTGGTACGCAGCCCCAACGCCCAGGTGCTGTCCCGCGAGAACAGCGTGTTACCGACCGTCCTGGTCAACGAGACACAGCCGAAGATCAGGATGTAGGTGCCGGTGAGCCCGGCGAGCGTCCGGTAGAGCGGCCGGAGCGGGTGATTGAGCGGGAAGTGCGCCATGCCCCAATTGTGGGGCTAGGTCGCTTTCTTCGGGCTCAGAACTCCAGACGGGCCCGCTGCCACGCCTGGTGCTCGTCCTCCGAGCCGACCCGGCCATACATGCCGGCGAGCAGCAGCAGGGTGCCCAGGCCCATCATCACGATGCTGGTCGCGAGCGTGTGGCCCAGGTAGTTGGCGTCGGTGCGGATCGTCGCGAGCGTGGCCAGACCGAGCGCCATCAGCACGTACGAGAAGACCCGGTTGACCGCCACGTCGATGTTGCGGCCGAGCACGGTCGCGATCAGCACGATGGCGCCGATCACGATGCTCAGCAGCGAGTTGGCCAGGTTGGTGCCCTGGCCCAGCACCGAGCCGCCGTCCTGCGCGAAGAGCCCGTCGCCACCGGTGGTCGCCGCGCCGATCCCGCCGAAGATCACCAGGTAGAGCCCGGACAGGCCGGTCAGCACCCGGTAGGTCGAGCGGGCGGGGTGGTTGATCGGGTTGTGCGTGCTCACGTGCCCTCCAGCGCCGATGTCGTCGGTCGAAACAGATTGTGGCCCAACCACCTGGCCGACGGCACATCGGGGGTTACGAAGCGTCTACCTGCTCGGCCAGGGTCAGCCATTCCTCCTCGGCGCGCTCACGCTCCGCGCGCAGTTCGCGGAGCCGGCTGTCGAGGTCGGCGACCTTCGCGTAGTCGGTGGCGTGGGTGGCCAGTTCGTCGTGCAGCGCCGCCTCCCGCTCGGTCAGCCGGCTGACCGTCCGCTCGAGCCGGACCAGGTCCTTGCGGGCCGCCCGCACGTCGGCCGCCGACATGCCGGTGCGTTCGTCAGGTGCGGCAGCCGTCGTCGGGGCGGACAGAGCCACCGCCGGGGCGCCGCTCACCCGGGCCAGATACTCGTCGACGCCGCCGGGCAGGTGCACCAGCCGGCCGTCGCCGAACATCCCGAAGACCACGTCGGTGACCCGTTCGACCAGGTAGCGGTCGTGCGAGGCGACGACCAGCGTGCCCGGCCAGGAGTCGAGCAGGTCTTCCAGCGACGCGAGCGTGTCGGTGTCGAGGTCGTTGGTCGGCTCGTCGAACAGCAGCACGTTGGGCTCGGCGGCCAGCAGCCGGAGCATCTGGAGCCGGCGGCGCTCGCCACCGGACAGGTCGCTGACCGGCGTCCACAGGCTCGACGTGCGGGTGCCGCCGCCGGACGGGCGGTCGACGAAGCCGAACATCTCGGCGAGCTGCGAGGCCGATAGCTCGCGACCGCCGAAGTTGACCCGGCGGGCCACTTCTTCGACGGCCTCCAGCACCCGCAGGTGACCCGGCAGCTCGGCCAACTCCTGCGAGAGGAAGGCGGGCTTGACCGTGGCACCGACGGTGAACCGGCCGGCGGCCTGGGTCGACCGGCCGGCGAGCAGTCGCAGCAGCGTGGTCTTGCCCGCGCCGTTGGCGCCGAGCAGCGCGATCCGGTCGCCGGGCCCGACCTGCCAGGTCAGGTCGTCGAGGATCGGCTTGTCGCCGGCTTTCAGGAACACGTTGGACAGGTCGTAGACCTGCTTGCCGAGCCGGGCGGTGGCCAGCCGTTGCAGCGAGAGCGTGTCGCGCGGCGGCGGCACGTCGGCGATCAGCGCGTTGGCCGCGTCGATCCGGAACCGCGGCTTCGAGGTGCGGGCCGGTGGACCGCGGCGCAACCAGGCGATCTCCTTGCGCAGCAGGTTCTGCCGGCGGGCCTCGGTGGCCGCCGCGACCCGCTCGCGCTCGGCCCGGGCCAGGATCCAGGCCGCGTAACCGCCCTCGTACGCGCGGATGGTCTGATCGGCGACCTCCCACGTGCTGGTGCAGACCGCGTCGAGGAACCACCGGTCGTGGGTGACCACGACCAGCGCGCCCTTGCGGCCGGTGAGGTGCCGGGCCAGCCAGTCGACACCGGCGACGTCGAGGTGGTTGGTCGGCTCGTCGAGCACCAGCAGGTCGGCCGGGCGCACCAGCAGCGCGGCCAGCGCCACCCGGCGCCGCTCGCCACCGGACATCGGGCCGACCGGCTGGTCGAGGCCGAGGTGTGGCATGCCGAGGCCGTCGAGGATCGCCCGGACACCGGCGTCGCCGGCCCACTCGTGCTCGGCGCCGAGGCCTTCGGCGAGCCAGGCGGTGCCGATCACGACATCCCGCACGGTGGCTTCCGGGTCGAACGACATCGTCTGCGGCAGGGCGGCCACCCGCAGGTCGCGGCGCAGCGTCACGCGCCCCTCGTCGGGCTCCTCCTGCCGGGTGATCAGCCGCAGCAGGGTTGACTTGCCGGCGCCGTTGAGGCCGACCACACCGATCCGGTCGGCGTCGTCGATCCCCGCCGAGACCCCCGTGAGCAATAGCCCGGCCGCGCCGTAGCCCTTGGACACCCGGTCCAAGTTGACGATATTCGCCATCAGACGACCCGGGCTCCCGCCACGGGGCCGGTGGTGGTGCGGGCCTCGCGGCAGACCCCGGCGGCCTCGAGCGCGCTGGCCACCATGGCCGCCTCGGACTGGTCGTAGGCGAGGAAGACACAGGTCGGGCCCGAGCCCGAGACGAGGCCGGCGAGCGCACCCGCGGCCCGGCCGGTCTTGAGCACGTCGGCGAGTTGCGGGCGCAGCGACAGGGCGGCCGCCTGGAGGTCGTTGCCGAGCGCGTCGGCGAGCACCTCGGGGTCGCGCTGGCGCAACGCGGCGAGCAGGTCGTCGGCGCTGCCCAGCGGCGGCGGGGCGGCGCGCAGGGCGCGGATCCGGTCGAGCTCGCTGTAGACGGCCGGGGTGGCCAGGCCGCCGTCGGCGATCGCCACCACCCAGTGCCAGGTGGTGGGGCGGGCCAGCACCGGGCTGACCGTCTCGCCGCGGCCGGTGCCGAGCGCGGTGCCGCCGTACACCAGGAATGGCACGTCGGAACCGATCTCGCTGGCGATCGCGGCCAGCTCGTCGCGGGACATGCCGGTGCCCCAGAGCGCGTCGCAGGCGACCAAAGCGGCGGCCGCGTCGGCACTGCCACCGGCCAGCCCGGCCGCCAGCGGGATCTGCTTGCGCAGGTGCAGGCGGGCGTGTGCAGGGACGCCGGCGTGCCGGGCCAGCGCGCGGGCGGCGCGGATGGCCAGGTTGCTCTCGTCGAGCGCCAGCTCACCGGCGCCGACGCCCTCCATCGTGAGGGTCAGCGTGTCGCCGCGGCGGGCGGTCAGCTCGTCGTGCAGCGCGATCGCGTGATAGACGGTGCTCAGCTCGTGATAGCCGTCGGCCCGGACCGGACCGACACCAAGGTGCAAGTTGATCTTCGCTGGCACCTTGACCTTGACCGGACCGGAGGCTCCCAGCCGGGGACGGTCGTCCTCCGGCTCCCACGCTTCGGTCACGAAGGGATGTCCTGGCTAGGGGCTGTCTTGGAGTGGGGGCCGGAGCGAGGCGAGGCCCAGCCGTCGGCTGGGGCCGCGCCGGGCGCGGCCGGATACCGGTGTTGTATCCGGTCGTGACCGGCGTGGTTCCAGGCGGCGGCTGGGTCCGCCGCAGCCCGGTCATCCACTTCAAGACAGCCCCTTAGCACGGGAATCAGCCTACTCGGAGCGGTGTGCGGTCACGTTGGCCGCCGCCGCGATGTCGGCGAACGCGCCCACGGCCAGCGACTCGCCGCGGGCGCCCGGATCGACACCGGCGGCGACCAGCACCTGCGCCGCACGCTCCGGACCGCCGGCCCAACCGGCGAGGGCCGCGCGCAGGGTCTTGCGACGCTGCGCGAACGCGGCATCGACAACCCGAAAAACATCCGCCCGGGGTACGTCGGCCCGCGGCGGCTCCCGTCGGGTGAACCCGACCAGGCCGGAGTCGACGTTGGGCACCGGCCAGAACACGCTCGGCGGCACCCGGCCGGCGGGGCGGGCGGCGGCATACCAGGCCAGCTTGACCGAGGGGATCCCGTAGACCTTGCCGCCCGGCGTAGCGGTCAACCGGTCGGCGACCTCTTTCTGCACCATGACCAGCCCGTGCCGCAGGGTCGGCAGCTCGGCGAGCAGGTTCAGCACGACCGGCACGGCCACGTTGTAGGGCAGGTTGGCGACCAGCGCGGTCGGCGCGGGCCGCAACTCGGCTGCGGTGATCCGCAGGGCGTCGGCGGCGTGCACGGTGAGCCGCCCTTCCGGGGCACCGCGGTCGCGAGCGGTCTGCTCCAGCGCGCCGGCCAGCACCGGGTCGATCTCGACGGCCTGCACCCGGGCGCCGGCCGCGAGCAGCCCGAGGGTCAGCGAACCCAACCCGGGCCCGACCTCCAGGACCACCTCGTCGGCCGCGAGCCCGGCGGTCGCGACGATCCGCCGCACGGTGTTGGGGTCGTGCACGAAGTTCTGCCCGAGCCGCTTGGTCGGCGCCACCCCGAGCCGGCTCGCAAGCACCCGGATCTCGGCCGGCCCCAGCAGTTCGGTCACGGCGCCGAGCCTACGAGTCACCGGCCGAGCCGGTCGATCTGGGCCGTCAGCGCCGCGGTCGCGGCGGTGAGCAGCTCGCGGACCAGGTCGAGCTGGGCCGCCGAGTAGGGCCGGAAGACCTCCGCGCCGGCCGCCGCGACCGGGCCGAAGATCTCGCCGATCCGCTCCCGGGCGGCCGGCGTCAGGGTGACCACGACCCGCCGCCGGTCGGCCGGATCGGGCACCCGCGTCACGTACCCCCTGCGGGTCAGCCGGTCGATCATCGTCGTGGTCGAGCCGCTGGTGAGGCGCAGCGCGGCGGCCAGCTCACCGGCCGTGGCCGCGCCGCCGAGCTGGTCGAGCACGTCGAGGCAGGCGCCGTCGGTGCGGTTGACGCCGAGCCGCTCCGCGACGGCCGCGTCGAACGCCTCGGTCGCCCGCTGGTTTTCCCGCACCGCCGCCGTCAGTGCGGCGGCCGCCTGATCCCAACTCACGCTGACCTCTTGACTATCAAGATGCTTGGCGGTCAAGATAATAGACCATGGGACGGTTGCTGCTCACCCTGGAAGGCGTCGTCGAGGCACCGATCGACCGGGTCGCCGAGGTCGCGCTGGTCGAGCAGCCCGGTGCGAGCGTCGACCGGGCCGCCCGCACGATCGTGATGCAGGGCGACTGGTGGTTCCGGTCGGAGACGGCGCTGCACGCCGACGGCCCGGGGCGGACCCGGATCGTCCAACGGATCTTCAACGTGGCGGAGAAGGGTCGGTGGGCGGTCCGGTTCGTGGCCCGCGAGCCGTTGCGGGCCGCGCAGGGAGGGTTCGACGCCCGGTTGGCCGAGTTCGGGCGGCGGCTGGGCTGCCGCTCCTACCGGGTGAGAGAGGCTGCGCGCCCCGGCTGAGCGTGTGACGATCGGGGTGATGACCCGAGCCAACGGAGGCGACCAACGATGTTCAAGCCCACCCGGCCGTTCAGCGGTTTCTCGGTCGACGACATCCCGGCCGCCAAGCGGTTCTACGGTGACACGCTCGGGCTGCCGGTCTCCGAGCTCAACGGGATGCTGATGATCGACATCGGCGCCGGTGCCGAGGTGCTCGTCTACCCCAAGGCCAACCACCAGCCGGCCTCGTTCACGATCCTCAACTTCCCGGTCGCCGACATCGTGTCGGCCGTCGACGACCTGGCCGGCCGGGGCATCACGTTCGAGCGCTACGAGGGCATGCCACACGACGAGAAGGGCATCGTGCGCGGCAACGGCCCCGACATCGCCTGGTTCACCGACCCGGCCGGCAACGTCCTATCCGTTTTGTCAGACCGCTAACCGCGCGTCTTCTCCAGGAGTTCGGCGATCTCCGCCGCCGTGCCGGTCTCCCCCAGCCGCGGGAAGATCCGTTCCACGCTGTTGCGGTGTGCTTCCTCCTGGGCGTCGCCCATCGCGTCGACCGCGAGGGTGACGTTGTAGCCGTGCTCGTACGCCGAACGAGCCGTTGACTCGACGCCGATGCTGGTCGCGATGCCGGTCAGCACCAGCTGGGTGATCCCGCGCCGGCGGAGCTGGAGGTCGAGGTCGGTGCCGTAGAACGCCGACCAGTTGTGCTTGGTGACCACCAGGTCGCCGGGGCGCTCGTCGACCAGCCGGTCCCAGTCGGCCGGCATGCCGGCGGCGGCCCGGCCGGTGGCCTCGGTGCGACCCGGCGCGGCGTCGGCGAAGTCCGGTGCGAACGAGACCCGCACCCGCACGACCGGAAGCTGGTGCGCGCGGAACGCGTCGGCCAGCGCCGCCGAACGCGCCAGCACGTCGCCGGCCGCGTGCGGCACCGTCTGCATCGCGGCGACACCCTGCTGCAGGTCGATGACGACGAGCGCGCTGCGGGTGTCCAAAGTGGTCAGTGTCATGATGGTCAACCTTTCTTCGTGCCGACCCGACCGAGTGAGCGGTCGGCGACCGTCGCCGCGAGCAACAGCGCGGCGACGACGAGCAGGAACAGGGCCAGCCGGTGCAGCCCCGTGGTGTCGGCGCCGTGTGCGAAGAACGCACCGTTGGCGGCCGCGGCGACGATCGCGCCGAGATACATGAACGTGCGCAGCAGCCCGGCCGCGGCACCGATCCGGGCCGGGTCGGCCTGGTGGTAGAGCGCGCTCTGGTTGGCCAGGCCGTTGAGCCCCTGCGGCACGCCGGCAACCAGCGCGACCGCGCCGAGCAGCAGGACGCCGCTGTGCGGGCCGGCGGTCAGCAGCAGGAGCGCGCCGGCCACCTGCACGAGACTGCCCACCACGAGCTTGCCGCGCACCGCGGCCCGCCGGCCGGTCAGCGTCGAGACCACCATGGCGGCCACGAACGTGGGCAGCAGCACCAGGCCGGTCACCGACGCGCTCAACCCGCGGCCGGCCTCCAGCCACTGGGTGAAGCCGTAGATGAAGCCGTACGCGATGACGTAGCTCAGCAGGTTGCGCCCGTAGGTCGCGAGCAGCGGCAGGTTGCCGCCGAACACCCGCAGATCCCAAAACGGTTCGGGGGTACGGAGTTCGCGGACGGCAAGAGCGGCGCCGGCGAGCACGGTGATCGGCAGCAGATACCAGTGCGCCGGCCGCATCAGCACCAGCAGCAGCGTGGTGAGCAGCACCGTGAACAGCGCGATGCCCAGCAGGTCGACCCGCGCCCGGGTGGCCGGCAGCGGGGTGCGCGGCAACCGGCGGGCGCCGAGCACCAGGCAGGCGACGGCGAGCGGGATGTTGACCGCGAAGATCGTGCGCCAGCCGCCGACGCCGATCAGGAGGCCGCCGAGCGTAGGCCCGACCACCGAGATGGTCTGGGCCGAGACGGCGAGCGCGGTCAGCACGCCGGCCGGGCTTTCCGCGCCGGACCGGCGGATGAGATACATCGCGGCCGGGTAGCCGGCGCAGGTGCCGAGGCCGAGCAGCACCCGGGCGATCACCAGCACCCACAGGTCGGGCGAGAACGTGCCGACCAGCCCGGCGGCGCCGACCAGCACGCCGCCGATCAGGTAGAGCCGGCGCGGGCCGTAGGTGTCGACCAGCCGGCCGACCACCGGCTGCCCGACCGCGGTGGCCAGGTAGAGACCGGAGACCAGCCAGGCGGTGTCGGAGGGTGGCGCGCCGAGCGCGATGCCGATCGGGATCAGCGCCACCGCGAT
Source organism: Asanoa ferruginea (assembly GCF_003387075.1). NCBI lineage: Bacteria > Bacillati > Actinomycetota > Actinomycetes > Micromonosporales > Micromonosporaceae > Asanoa > Asanoa ferruginea. The sequence goes on along the minus strand of NZ_QUMQ01000001.1, from coordinate 3,057,799 downwards.
CATCGACGAGTTGATCGGGTTGAGGACGGAGCCGAGGATCATCGGCGCGATCAGCCGGCGGTCGAACCGGGCGGCCGGTGGTGCCGCGGGCGTGACGGCGGCCGTGGTCACTCCGCCAGCCTGTCGAGCAGCGCGAGCGCCGCGACCACGGTCTGGCGTTCGGCCTCGGTGAACCGGTCCTCGAACGACCGGGCCAGCCACTCCTCGCGGGCCCGGCTGTCGGACTCGAACATTTGCCGGCCGGCCGCGCTGAGCGAGATGACCTGGCGCCGGCCGTCGACCGGGTCCGGGCGGCGGTCGATCAAGCCCCGCTCGTCGAGCGCCGCGAGCAGGGTCGCCACCGACTGCGGCCGGACCCCTTCGGCGGCCGCGAGCACGCTCGCCGACGCCGGGCCTTCCTTGCCGAGCCGGGTGAGCAGCGAGGTCTGCGAGGGAGTCAGCGCGCCGGAGCCGGGTAGCGCGCGCAGCCGGCGGCGCAAGCGGCCGACCACGACGCGCAGTTCGCGGGCAGCGCGCACGGCCGACTCCTCAGGCATGTGCCGACCGTAGAATTCGACAGTTGAAACTGTCCAGTTTTAACTGGCTACCAGTGACCGAACGCACGTTCGGTGGCACCGGAGATCGCCGTGCACAGCTCGTCGACGTCGACGCCCTTGGCCTCGGCCAGCGCCCGCACGGTCAGCGGGATCAGATACGACGCGTTCGGCCGCCCGCGGTAGGGCACCGGGGTCAGGTAGGGGGCGTCGGTCTCGACGAGCATCTGGTCGGGCGGGGTGACCACGGCCGCGGCGCGCAACGCGGTCGCGCTGCCGAAGGTCACGGTGCCGGCGAAGGAGAGCAGATAGCCGCGGCGTACACACTCGGTCGCGAATTGCTCGTCACCCGAGAAGCAGTGCAGCACCACCGTGTCCGGTGCGCCCTCCTCGTCGAGCACCCGCAGCACGTCGGCGTGCGCGTCCCGGTCGTGGATCACCAGGGCCTTGCCGTAGCGCTTAGCGATCGCGATGTGCGCCCGGAAGCTGGCCTCCTGGGCCGGCCGCCCCTCGGCGCCGGTGCGGAACGTGTCGAGGCCGGTCTCGCCGATCCCGCGCACCCGCTCGTCGGCGGCCAGCCCTTCGATGATCCGCAACGCCTCGTCGAGGTTGGGCAGCCGCGGCGCCTCGTTGGGGTGCAGCGCGACGGTCGCCACGACGGCGGAGTGCTCGCGGGCCTTGGCCAGCCCCCAGCGCGACGACTCGACGTCGACGCCGACCTGGACGAGCCGGTCGACGCCGGCGTTGGCGGCCGCGGCGATCGCGCCGGACACCGGATCGGGCCCGAACACGTCACGCCCGCCGCCGCTCGCCTCCGACACGGTGATGTCGATGTGCGTATGGCTGTCGGCCACCGGCACCGCCAGCGGGAGCGGTGGTGCCGGAAACTCGCCGGCGCGGCGTGCGGCGCGCTGCTGGCGCGACTCGTTCGGTTGCTCGGTCATCGCTGGCCAGCATCACATATGGCGGCAGTGACATAGCGCGCACCGCCGAGCAGGGGAAGTTCACGAACTGTTCACTGCCGGCACACGCGGCGCACCTAGGGTCTGCCGGGTGGCGGTCACCCCTCAGGAGCGCACGGGCTCCCCAACCGATCTGCGCGTCACCCTCGGCGACGTCACCTACCCGGCTGTCGAGATCGCCCGCGGCGCCGCCTATGAGTTGTTCAGCGCCGAGCCCGGCGACGGATTCGAGCGCGACCCCCGGCCCGGCCAGCGCTACCCCTTCCACCGCTTCACCCACGTCACCGAGATCACCGCGGTCAACGGCCGGCCCGCCGACCCGCACCACCCCGACCGGGTGCACCACGACGGCGCGGAAGAGCCCGACGACCCGATGACCCTGCCGCTGAGCCGGGCGATCGGCTGGCGCGAGGTGCACAGCCGCAGCCAGCAGCCGGCGTCGGCGAACGACCCGATCCTGGTCGCGCTGCGGGCCAGCGCGCACATCCGGCGCGGCACCCGGATGGTCAAGCACCTGTCGGGCAGCCAGGTCGCGGCCTACCTGCGGGGCCGCCTGCCGCAGGGCTTCTGTTACCGCGAGTACGACGTGGCGCACCTGCGTACCCCCGCCGACCTGACCCTGCTGCGCACCGAGGCCGACGACGGCCGCGACCCGGAGGATGTGGCGTTCGCGCTGCGCTGGCGGGCGGTGGATCCGTCCGACTTCGACCTGCCGTCCTACGACCGCTATCCGGGCCTGGTCAGCATGCCGGCACACGACCGGATGGGCGCACCGGTGCTGGGCACGGGCTTCGCACCGAGCGGCCGGCACGTCATCCCGGAGTTCGTGACCAGCAACTTCACCGACCTCCCGATGCCGGCGAACGCGACCCTGGTCGCCTACACGGCCGACGGCGACGAGGCGATCCTCTACTCGTTCCAGCCGGAGCAGCGGGGCTGGCTCCGGATGGCCGGCCCGCGCTGGCGCCCACTGCTCGCCGAACTGCCCGGCATCCCACCGGACCAGGAGTATGTGCAGATCGGCGACCAGCAGTCGGCAGTGCACCTGGTCGGCACCTACCGAGGCGAGGAATGCGTCGCGGTCGCGGACCCGCCGGGCGAGTTCCGCGTGCTGGCAATGACCCGCGCCGCGCGCTATCCGGTGGAAACGCTGGTCCGCCGCAACGAATACGGCCGCTGGCGCGACGCACCCTGCCTGGTCCTACGCCAGGAATCAGGCTGGCTGCGGCTGCGGTTGTGCCGCCCGGACCCGGAGGCGGTCGCCCGACTGGCGGCCCAGTGCTACGAACGCGGCATCTACGAAACCTGGGCGCCCTTGAGCGAGGTCACCGACCGCCAGATCATCGACAACCGCTACGAGATCTAGGCCACCCGAGCGGCACGGCGACCGGTCATCAGCATCACGATGGTTGCCACTGAACCCGCCAGTCCGGCCAGCATGATCAGCCACAACCCGATTCCGACCTTCATCTGGACGGCCTGGCTCATCGACGCACCGATGCCGAAGACATCGTCTTCCGACGGCGTAGCCATTTGTTGCCGCATGTCTTCCTCGGCCGATGACAGGTCAGCAATCTTCCAGACGCCCAGCGCAAGCAGAGCGAGAGCGGCGAGTAGAGCGAGGACCGGCACGGCGCTCGGCATCCGGTGCCTGCGCAGCGTCAGAGTGCCGAACGCGACCAGCGCCAACCCGAGCGCTGCGGTGACCCAGCCATCGGTGCCGTCTACACCCGACGCGCTGACCGTGCCGATGAGCGGCGCGGTGACACTGGCCCACGGCAGGAACGAGCCGATCGTGGCGGCCGCGCCAGCACCCAGCACGATCCATGGCTGAATCGGTGGCAGAGGTGCGAGCCCAGGTGGCACCACGCCGGCTGGCTGCTGCTCGCGAAACGGCGGTTGGTCGCTCGGCCCTGGCACGTGCGGGATGGATGGGTCCATTTGCCTCAGTCCCCCTGCGTCGTGACGCCTTCACGCTCCGTTGCTGAAGGCGTTGCGGCGACTGTAGGGCAGTGGGATTGACGGGACTAGTGGACGCATGGCTTGGGTGATCCACGGGCCGTACCGTTGGACCACCCCGTTCAGCCGAGCCGGCCCAGCTCCTCTTCCACGATCGACGGGTCGAGCTTCTTGAAGACCGGCTTCGGGGTGGCCAGGGCGCGGCCGGCCTCGATTGGCACGGACTCCCAGCGGGCGCCGACCGTGTAGTCGCCGGTCAGGACCGGGTAGGACGGGCCGCCGTCGAGGTCGGAGACGACCTCGATCGATGGCATCGGGGCGTGTACGCCCGTGCCGCCGAGCAGCTCGTGCACCTTCTGCGCCGAGTGTGGCAGGAACGGGGTCAGCATCGTGTTGGCGTCGCTGACCACCTGGAGCGCGACGTGCAGGATCGTGCCCATCCTGGGCTTGTCGGCCTCGTCCTTGAGCTTCCACGGCGCCTGCTCCGACAGGTATTTGTTGGCCTCGGCGACCACCCGCATGGCCTCGCCGATCGCCTGCTTCTGGCGGCTCTTCTCGATCAGGCCGCCGACCGTGCCGAAGCCCGCCTTCGCCACCGCGAGCAGGGCCTCGTCTTCCGGGGTCAACGAACCCGCGGCCGGGATCTCGCCGAAGTTCTTCGCCGCCATCGAGATCGAGCGGTTGACCAGGTTGCCCCAGCCGGCGACCAGCTCGTCGTTGTTGCGGCGGAGGAACTCGGCCCAGGTGAAGTCGGTGTCCTGGCTCTCCGGGCCGGCGACCGCGATGAAATAGCGCAGCGCGTCGGCGTCGTAGCGCTCCAGGAAGTCGCGCACGTAGATGACCACCTGGCGCGACGACGAGAACTTGCGGCCCTCCATGGTGAGGAACTCGCTGGAGACGACCTCGGTGGGCAAGTTGAGCGTGCCCAGGTCGCCGGGCGAGCCGCCACGGGAGCCCTGGCCCGAATAGCCGAGCAGGATCGCCGGCCAGATCACCGAGTGGAAGACGATGTTGTCTTTGCCCATGAAGTAGTAGGCGGCGGCGTCTTTGCCCTCGCCGTCGGCCGACCACCACTTCTTCCACGCCGACGGGTCACCGGTGCGGCGGGCCCACTCGATCGATGCCGAAAGGTAGCCGATCACCGCGTCGAACCAGACGTAGATCCGCTTGTCGGTGCGGTCGCGCCAGCCGTCGAGCGGGATCGGGACGCCCCACTCGAGGTCGCGGGTGATCGCCCGGGGCTGGAGGTCGTCGAGCAGGTTGCGGGAGAAGCGCAGCACGTTGGGGCGCCAGCCGTCGCGGGTGTCGAGCCAGGCGGCCAGCGCCTCGGCCACGGCGGGCAGGTCGAGGAAGAAGTGCTCGGTCTCCACGAACTCCGGCGTCTCGCCGTTGATCCGGGAGCGCGGGTTGATCAGCTGCTCCGGGTCGAGCTGGTTGCCGCAGTTGTCGCACTGGTCGCCGCGCGCGCTGCCGTAGCCGCAGATCGGGCAGGTGCCCTCGATGTAGCGGTCGGGCAGCGTGCGGCCGGTCGACGGGGAGATAGCCCCGAGCGTGGTCTTCGCGACGATGTAGCCGTTGCGGTAGAGCCCGTCGAACAGGTCCTGCACCACCTGGTAGTGGTTGCCGGTCGTGGTGCGAGTGAAGAGGTCGTAGGAGAGCCCCAGGCCGTGCAGGTCTTCGACGATCACCCGGTTGTAGCGGTCGGCCAGCTCGCGCGGGGTAACGCCCTCGCTGTCGGCCTGCACCTGGATGGGGGTGCCGTGCTCGTCGGTGCCCGACACCATGAGCACGTCGTGCCCGGCCATCCGCATGTATCGGCTGAACACGTCGGCGGGGACGCCAAAGCCGGAAACATGGCCGATGTGACGCGGGCCGTTGGCGTAGGGCCAGGCGACCGCGGCGAGAACGTGACTCATGGGCGCAAGGGTAGTGAGCCTTGGTGGAGCCCGGCCACCGAGCCCACACCCGCCCCACCTATATTGTCCGGATTTATCCGCCGACACGCCCTTTACCTGCACGAACGGTGACGTGAGGCGTTGTCCAATGAGATTTGTGAGCGTGACGCCCGAACGGCCCGAGACCGCCCCCGAGTCAGAGCTGACCGAGCCCTCCAACGAGCCGGACCCGTCGCGGGACGCGGCCGGTCGGGCATCCGTCCCGGCGCCGGCTCGTGAACCGGCCGCTTTCAACGGTCTCGCCGCCGCCGTGCAGGGCGCCGCGCTGGCCCGCAGCGGCGCGAAGGTCGACACGCTCCGCGACGCGACCCCGCCCGCGCCCTCGGCCCGGACCGCCGACGAAGGCGACAGCAGCGGTGGCCCGTGGACGACCGAGGTGGTCGACAGGGACGCCTGGTCGCCGACCCGGCTGGCCGCCCGCGCCCGCGCCGCCACCCGCCCGCGGCACGTCGCCGCCCGGTCGCGCCGCCCGCGCCGGCCGCGTCAACTCCGCGCCGCGCTGGGCATGCTGATCGTGCTCGCGCTCACCGGCACGTTCTTCGCCTGGGTCACCGCCGAGCCGATCTGGCTCGCCGTCGGTCGCGGCGACACCGGCACCGCGACGGTGGCCGGCTGCGTCGGGTCGGGACTCACCCAACGCTGCCGGGGATCATTCGCCACGGCGGACGGTCGCTACACCACCGAGGGGGTACGCCTGATCGGCGTGAGCCGGGCGCAGACGCTGTCCGGCACCCAGGTCCGGGCGCAGATGGTGCACCCCGGCAGCGCCACCGCCTACCTCGAGAGCCGGATGCTGATGACGCTGCGCTGGCTGCTCGGCGTGCTGCTGGTGCTGCTGACCGGCGTCGGCATCGTGCTCGCCACCGGTGCGCTGCGGTTGGAGGACCGGCGGGCCCGGCGCACCGCGGCGGTCTGCGGGCTGGCCGCCCCGCTGCTGGTCACCATCGGTTTCCTGGCCGCTACCTACTGAGACCCACCGGGTGCGTGCACGATCGCGTAGACCTCGCGCCGGCGTACCCCATGCTGCTCCGCGACAGCCGCGATCGCGTCGCGCCGTGACATGCCCCCGGCCTCGGCCGCCGCGACCTCGGCGCGCAGGTCCGCGTCCGCCGGACGGGTCGCCGCCGCCGGCGGCGCGCCGGCCACCACCAGGGTGATCTCGCCCTTGGGATCGCCCGCCGCGGCCCACTCCGCGAGCGCGCCCAGCGGCTGCCGGACGACCTCCTCGTAGGTCTTGGTCAGCTCCCGGCAGACCGCGGCCGGCCGGTCGGCCCCGAACGCGGCGGCGAGATCGGCGAGCATCGCCGCCAGCCGGTGCGGCGCCTCGAAGAGCACCAGCGTGCGCTCCTCGGCCGCCAGCGTGGCGAGCCGGGACCGCCGCGCCGCGCCGGTGCGGGGCAGGAAGCCCTCGAAGCAGAACCGGTCGGTCGGCAGCCCGGAAAGCGCCAGCGCGGTGGTCACGGCGCTCGGACCAGGCGCGACGGTGACCGGCAGGCCGGCGTCGAGCGCGGCCCGCACCAGCCGGTAGCCGGGGTCGGAGACGCTCGGCATGCCGCCGTCGGTCACCAGAGCGACGACCGCGCCGTCACGGAGCGTGTCGACGAGTTCCGGCGTACGCCGTTCCTCGTTGCCCTCGAAGTAGGAGACGATCCGGCCGGCAACGGTGATGCCGAGGTCCCGGGCGAGCCGGACCAGCCGCCGGGTGTCCTCGGCGGCCACGACGTCGGCTTCCGCGAGCGCGTCACGCATCCGTTGCGAAGCGTCACCAGGGTTGCCGAGGGGCGCGCCAACTAGCACTAACCGCCCATTTTCTGGCACTTCATAGCCCCTTATTGCTAACCGGTCCGCTGAACACCGCCCCGCCGAACACCTCAATTCGGTCTCGGCGGCCTACGATCGCGTGGTGACCCTGGCGGCGACGAGCGTAGCGAGCCCCGATGCCGGCCCCGAGGAGGCCAAGGCACCGGAGCGCGACACACCGACCTCCATAGCGGCGCCGGCGAAAGCCGTGCCCGATGTGATCCGGCGCCGGCTGCTGCCCTTCGACGCGCGGCGCGATCCGTGGTCCTGGGCGGTCACCGGCCTCATCGTGGCGATCGCGGCGGTGGTCCGGTTCGTCGGGCTGTCCCATCCGCCCGGCAAGATCTTCGACGAGACCTACTACGCGAAAGACGCCTACGGTCTGCTCACCAAGGGCGTCGAATGGAACTACAAGGACAACGTCGCGTCGTACGTGGTCCACCCGCCACTCGGCAAATGGCTGATCGCGATCGGCGAGTGGATGTTCGGCTACCAGGACGCCGACGGCAACGTGCGCGCCGCCGGTCACCTCTGGACCGCCGCCCCCGAGCTCGGCTGGCGCTTCTCCGCCGCCGTCGCCGGCACCATCTCGGTGCTGGTCATGGTGCGGATCGCGCGGCGGATGTTCGGCTCGACCACGCTCGGCGCCGCAGCCGGCCTGCTGCTCGCGCTCGACGGCTTCCACCTGGTGCTGTCGCGCACCGCGATCCTCGACATCTTCCTGCTGCTGTTCATCCTCGCCGCGTTCGGCGCGCTGGTGGCCGACCGCGACGCGCGCCGCCGCCGCTGGCTGACCGCGATGGAGAACGGGCTCGACCCGACCCGCCTCGGCCGGGCCGGCCGCCTCGGTTTCGCGTTCCCGTGGTGGCGGCTCGCGGCCGCGGTGCTGTTCGGCTGTTCCGTCTCGGTCAAGTGGAGCGCGCTGTTCTTCCTGCCCGCGTTCCTGATCCTGATCCTCTGGTGGGAATACGGCACCCGCCGCACCGTCGGCGCCCGGCACCCGATCCGCGACACGTTCCTCGACGAGTTCGGCTGGATCGTGATGTTCATCGGGGTGGCCCTGGTGGTCTACCTGGCGAGCTGGAGCGGCTGGTTCCTCACCGACGACGGCTTCTACCGGCACTGGCTGGCCGACAACAACCGGCCGGAGCCGCCGGTCATCGGTGCGTTGCACAACCTGCTGCACTATCACCAGGAAGCGCTCAAGTTCCACGAGGGCCTCGACACCAAGCACACCTACCAGTCGTGGCCGTGGCAGTGGCTGCTGCTCGGCCGCCCGGTCGCGTTCTACTGGTCCAACACCGGCACCTGCGGCACCGACTCGTGCGCGTCGGAGGTGCTGCTGCTCGGCACGCCGGTGCTGTGGTGGTCGTTCCTGCCGGCGCTGGCCGCGCTGGTCTGGCTCGGCATCGCGCGCCGCGACTGGCGGGCCGGCGCGATCCTGCTGATGGTCTTCTTCGGCCTGATCCCGTGGTTCTACTTCGCGATCGACAACGGCCGCACGATGTTCTCGTTCTACACCGCGCCCGCGCTGCCGTTCATGATCCTCGCGGTGGTCTACGCGCTCGGCGCGATCATGTCGCCGGCCACCAGAGCGCTGCCGTCCGCCGACTCGGTGCGAAGACTCGCCGACCGCCGTTTGGTCGGCGGCGTGGTCGCCGGCGCCTACCTGGTGCTGGTGGTGCTCTGCTTCGGCTACTTCTACAAGGTCTTTGTCGGCGACGCCATGCCCTACGCCGACTGGGCCGCGCGGATGTGGTTGGGCTCCCGCTGGATATAGCGTGTTCGGCGTGACCGAACCGCTCTGGACCGGCGTCGCGGTAGCGCTGGTGACCCTGTTCGACGACGACGGCGCGGTCGACGAGCGCGCGACGGCGGCACACGCCGCCCGGCTGGCCGCCGAAGGCATCCAGGCCGTGCTGGTCGGTGGCAGCACCGGCGAGTCCGACACTCTCTCCGACCAGGAGTTGGCCGGCCTGACCGCCGCGGTCCGGGCCGCGTTGCCAAGCAATGTGCCCGTGCTGACCGGGGCCAGCGGTGCGTGGCGGGGCGCGGCCGCGGCCCGCGTGGAAGCGGCCGTCGGTGCCGGCGCCGACGCGGTGCTGGTGGCACCGCCACGCCGGCCGGGCGACCTGGGTGGCTACTACGCCGCGGTCGCCAAGGCCGCCGGCCCGGCACCGGTGCTGGCCTACCACTTCCCCGGCACGGCCGGCGGCGAGGTGCCGGTGACCGCGCTGCCGGAGTTGCCGATCGCCGGCGTGAAGGACTCGACCGGCTCGGCCGAGCGGCTGCTCCAGGAGCTGGCGGTGTGGGACGGCAGGGTCTATGTGGGTTCGGCCGCGCTGGTGCTGCTGGCCGGCGCGCTCGGCGCGGCCGGGGCGATCCTCGCGGTCGCCAACGCCTATCCGGCGGAGTCGCTGGCCGCATTCGGCGGTGACCCGGCGGCACAGCGGGCACTGCTCGCGCCACACCTGCGGGCCAAGGAGTCGTTTCCCGCCGGGCTCAAGTCGCTGGTCGCCGCACGCTATGGGACCTCAGCGGCCGCACGCCTCGGCTGAGCCGCAAATAGGTGCGCGCCCCGATCGCCTGCCACGGGGGAAGCGGGCGATAGGGGCGCGCACATGAGAGCTTAACGATCGGCGATCACTGGCACAACGGGTGATGCGGGGTAGATGTGCGGTCGGATTCCCGACGCGAGCATCGCCGAACAAGTCGCGCAAGTGTCACTTACCGGACAGCAGCTATCGCACCGGTTCCCCGTCACCTTTTTGATGTTGGACATCCGTGCTGGTCAGGGTCGCGTGAGTCCGATCTATCCGGATTCATGTGCCCTTCAGCCGCTAGGTGACGGCCGGTTCGGGCAGTTTTATGACCAGACCCACCGACGCCCTGATGGGTGACATTTGCCTCCTCATTGCACAGAGTGGTCCATACGCTTCCCGGCGTGATTCCGGATCAGGAGCCCGAAACCGACATCATCGTCAGCGCCGCAGAGCCCCTCGACGTGCCCGGAGCGGCCCTCGGGCAGGATCCAGCGGCACCCATCTTCGTCGATGAGACCGGCCGGCGGCGCCGGCTCGTGCGCCTCGCGGCGTACGGCATCGGCGCCATCTGCCTCAGCTACACCGCGCTGGTCGGGGTCAGCATCGCCGGCGGCCCCGCCCTGCCGCACGCGCTGATGCCGTTCCCCGACCGCGTCCAGCGCCCCGACAAGGACGCGACCGCCGAGACCGCCCTGCACACCGCATTCCGCCCGCCGAACCCCGGGCCGTTCGTGGCGCCCCTGCCGCCGCCGACCGCACCCGGTGGGCCGGGCGGGTTGAGCACCTCGACCCTCACCGTCGCGGCCCGGCCGACGCCGAGCCCGACCAAGGGCACGGCGCCCGTCTCGCCACCGCCGGTGACCAGCGAGCCGACCCGGCCGCCGGAGGCCACGCCGACGGAGGAGCCGACCACCCCGCCGACCGAGAACCCGACCCAACCGCCTCCGCCCGGCGACCAGCAGGGTGGCGGCGGTGGCGGCGAGGTACCTGACCCGCCGGCCGGCAACGACAACGGCGGTGGCACGGGCGGCGGCAACGGCGGCGGCTCCGGGACCGGCGGCGACACCGGCAACGGCACCGGCGCCGGCGACTCGGGTGGCGGCACCGGGGGCGGCGAGAGCGGCGGCACGGGCGGCGGCGAGACCGGCGGCACCCGCGACGGCGACGGCGGCGGCACCGGCGGTGGCACCGGCAGCGGTGGCACCGGCGGCGGCTCCGACGCGCCCAGCCCGAGCGACCCCGGAACGCCGGACCCCGGCACCGGCGGCGGCACGGAGACCGGCGCCCCGACCGAGTCCGCCGGCGGCAGCACCGGCGACTCCGGCAGCGGTTCCGGCTCCACACCGGACGCTCCCGGCACGCCGGAGGCGACCTCCGTGGCTACGGCGACCGCCGAGCCCTCCCCGACCGACAGCGCCGCATGAGCGCACCAACCCTTGATCCGCAGGACGGGCTCGCTGGCGCTGCCGGCGAGCCCGTCCGCGGCAAGGCCACCGTTCCGGCCGGCATGAAGATCGGCCCGCACTATCCGCCCATGGCTGAGGGCCCTGCGGACGACGAGGACACCCAACCGATCCCCGACGCCGACCCGATCCCGGAACCACCGGCGACCGGCCGTGCGACCGTGCCCGGCGACCAGCCACCGCACTGGCCGCTCAACACCTCCCGGACCGCGACCGGCATCGCCCGCGCGGTCCCCGGCCAGCGGGCCATCGGCCAGGTCGACCCAGCCCCGCTGGCGAGCACCGCGGTGGCGCTCGCGCCGCCACCGCCACCGCCACCGATCGACGTCAGTCCCGGAACCACCACCCCGCCGCGAAAGCCGAGCCGCCGCGTCGTACCCCGGCCCAAATGGGTCGTCGCCGCCGTCCTGGTCTTCGTCTTCGTCAGCCTGCTGCTCGTCGAGGCCTACGCCAACGCCCGGTTCGCACCCGATCACGTGGGCGAGGCCGGCGACGCCACGATCGTGCCGGAGCAGATCGTCGACGGTGGCCCGATCATCAACGCGGCGCCGGGCCAGACCCCCCGCTCCTACCGGCTCCCGCCGAAGACCATCGCGCTCACCTTCGACGACGGCCCGGACCCGGTATGGACGCCGCGAGTGATGGCCGCCCTCGACCGCTACAACGCCAAGGCGACGTTCTTCGTCGTCGGCTCCCAGGTGGTGCGCTACCCCGACGAGGCGGCGAACCTGGTCAGCAAGGGCCACGAACTCGGCGTGCACACGTTCACCCACCCGGACGTCGCCAACCTGCCCGGGTGGCGCCGCCGGATGGAGTATTCGCAGACCCAACTCGCGCTGGCCGAAGCGGCCGGCGTGCGCACCTCGCTGCTCCGCTTCCCCTACTCGTCGCGGGTCGACGCGATCGACGACGCCTCGTGGAACCTCATCACCCAGGCCGGCACCTTCGGCTACGTGACCGTGGTCAACGACCTCGACAGCGACGACTGGGCCCGCCCCGGCATCGACCGGATCATCGAGAACATGACGCCGAAGGACGACGCGGGCGCGGTCATCCTGATGCACGACGCGGGCGGCGACCGCGCGCAGACTGTGCAGGCCCTCGACCGGTTCATCCCGATGATGCAGGCAAAGGGGTACGCCTTCGTCACGGTCACCGACGGCCTCCAACGCACGCTGGCCGACCCGGAGACGGGCGCCGCGCCGACGGTGCTGCGCAACCCGCCCGCCTCGGCCGAAGACGAACAGCGCGGCATGGCCCTGGCCAGCGCGGTGCGGATCGCCGACTGGTCGCTCGACTTCTTCGCCATCCTCTTCCTCGTCGTCGGCGCCCTGACGCTGGCCCGTACCCTGCTGCTCTTCGTGCTCTCCGGTCGTCAGGCCAGGCGTCGCCGCGGCGCCTTCACGTGGGGCCCGCCGGTGACCGAGAAGGTCTCGGTGATCGTGCCCGCCTACAACGAGCGGGAGGGCATCGAGTCGGCGGTCAGCTCGCTGGCCAGCGGCGATCATCCCGGCGGCATCGAGGTGATCGTCGTCGACGACGGCTCGACCGACGGCACCGCCGACATCGCCGAGGCGCTCGGCCTGCCCAACGTGCGGGTGATCCGCAAGCCCAACGGCGGCAAGTCGAGCGCGCTCAACACCGGTGTCGCCGCGGCCAGCGCCAACATCGTCGTGATGGTCGACGGCGACACCGTGTTCGAAGAGGACTCGGTCCGCCAGCTCGTGCAGCCCTTCGCCGACCCGGAGGTGGGCGCGGTCGCCGGCAACGTCAAGGTCGGCAACCGCAAGAGCCTGGTGGCCCGTTGGCAACACATCGAGTACGTGATCGGCTTCAACCTCGACCGCCGGCTCTACGAGGCGCTGCGCTGCATGCCGACCGTGCCCGGCGCGATCGGCGCCTGGCGCAAGGACGCCCTGCTGGCGATCGGCGGGATGAGCGACGACACGCTCGCCGAGGACACCGACGTGACGATCGCGTTCTGCCGCGCCGGCTGGAAGGTGGTCTACGAGGGCCGCGCCCGCGCCTGGACCGAGGCGCCCGCGTCGCTCGGCCAGCTCTGGCGGCAGCGTTACCGCTGGAGCTACGGGACGATGCAGGCGATGTGGAAGCACCGCCGGGCCGTCGTCGACGACGGGCCGTCGGGTCGCTTCGGCCGCCGCGGGCTGCCGTTCCTCGCGCTGTTCGGCATCGCGCTGCCGCTGCTCGCCCCCGTCATCGACCTGCTCGCCGTCTACGGTGTGCTGTTCGCCGGCCGGACGGAGACCGTGCTCGCCTGGCTGGCGATGCTCGGCATGCAACTGGTCACCGGCGTGGTCGCCTTCAAGCTCGACAAGGAGCGGCTCACCCCACTCTGGACACTCCCGCTCCAGCAGTTCGCGTACCGCCAGTTGATGTATCTGGTGTTGATCCAGTCTCTGGTCACCGCACTCACGGGTGGCCGGCTGCGTTGGCACAAGCTGGTCCGCACCGGCGAAGCCGCCGTGCACAACTGATGACGGGCAGACTGTGCGGATGGACCTGCTGGCACGGATGCGCGAGATCTGCCTGGCGCTGCCGGAGACCACCGAGCGGCTCAGCCACGGCGAGCCGACCTGGTTCGTCCGCGGCAAGACGTCGTTCCTGACCCTGGCGGTGCGGGGCCATCACGAGAACACGTTCCCGCATCTGTGCTGCGCGGCGCCGCCCGGTGTGCAGGCCGAGTTGATCGCCGAGAACCCGGACGTCTTCTTCCGGCCGCCCTACGTCGGGCACCGCGGCTGGCTCGGCGTCCGGCTCGACCGCGACCCGGACTGGGCCGAGATCCGCGAGCTGGCCGTCGACGCCTACCGGACCGTCGCACCGAAGCGCCTGCTCGCCGAGCTCGAATGACGGGTCGGGAATCCGTCAGCGCGCGCCGGGCCGCCGCTCTGGCAGGGTGAACGGTCGTGGCGGTCGTGGTCGGGGTCGACGGAGCCGGTCGAACGCACCGGCTGCGCGCCTTGGCCGTGCCCGGCGCCGTGTGGGTCACGCCCGACCAGCCCGAGGTGCCGGAGTCCGCGCCGGCCATCGTCGTCGACGACCCGCACCGGCTCGACGAGGCGACGCTGCGCCGGCTGTCCGACGAGGCCCGGCGCGGCACGCCCGTGTTGCTCGCCCGGCGCCCGACACTCGATCCGCCGCTGCTGGCCGAGCTCGATGAGGTCGCCGCCCGCGACGGCGTCGTTGCGCTCGGCCCGCTCGACGCCGCCGCGACCGCGGCGCTGACCGGCCGGGCCGATCTGCACGTCGCGTCGGGCGGTTGGCCCGCGATCGCCGCTCTCGCCGCGACCGGCGCGCTGCTGCCCCGGGTGCAGCGCCGGCTGGCCACCGAGCCGTCCCGGGTCGCCGATGTCGCGCGGGTCGCCGCGCTCGGCCTCGACCTGCGCGATGACGTGCTGGCCGCCGCCACCGGGCAAACCGCCGATGGCGTCGCCGCCGCCCTGCGCGCGCTGCGCGACCTCGGCTTCCTGGTGCCCGACGCGGAGCGGGTCGTGCCCGCCGTGGCCGAGGCGCTGCTCGCCGACCTGGCGCCGGCCGAGCGGCGGCGGTTGCACGGCCGGGTCGCGCGGGCACTCGCCGACTCGGGCGCCGACCCGGTCGCCGCGGCGACCCAGCTCCGGGCGGCGGGGATCCGCGCCGGGGGCGACGTCTTCCGCGCCGCCGGCGACCGGCTGCGGTTCAGCGACCCGGCGGCGGCGATCGGCTGGTACGACGACGCGGTGGACGCCGGCACCGAACCGGCTTCGATCGCGGCCGGCCGGGCCGAAGCGGCGGCGCTGGTCGGGCTGCCCGTCGACCCGGGCGCGGCCGGCGATCCCGACGTCGCACAGCGGCTCGCCCTGGTCGCCGGTGCCGTCGCGGCACACGACGGCCGGCCGGCGCGGGCCGCCGACGCCCTCACCGGCAGCGCACCGCCCGGCCCGCTGCTGGCCGTGCCCGCACTGGTCGCGCTGGGCCGGCTGGCGGTCGCGCGGGAGATCCTGGCAACGGCGCAGGGGCCGCTGCGGCTGCTGGGGGAAGGCGTGCTGGCGGCGGCCGAGGAGCCGGCGACCGCCGTACCCCTCCTGATCGAGGCCGCCGAAGCCGCGGAGCGGATGCCGCCGGCGGTGGTCCTGCCGGACACGCCGCACGCGTGGGGTGCGGTCGTCGCGGTGACCGCCGGCGACGCCGCGACCGCCGAGCACCTGCTGCGCCGCGCGCTCGACCGGGGCATCGGCGGGCCGGTCGGTGCGCAACGGCACCGGCTGCTGCTGGCCTGGGTCGGGCTGCGCACGGGCCGCTACGACGCGGCGGTCGCGGAGTTGCGCCGGCTCGGCGCGGGGCTGGCCGGGCGGGAGGCACTGCTGGCGGCCGCGTTGCGCGCGGGCCTGGCCCGGCGCTCGGGTGACGTCGCCAAACTCCGCGACGCGTGGGTCAGCGTCGAGCCGGTGCTGGCCCGGCAGTCGGTCGACCTCTTCCAGGCCGAGCAGATCGAGGAACTGGCCGTCGCGGCCACCCGGCTGCGCCGGCCACAGCGGATCACCCCGGTGCTGGCTGCCCTCGACACCGCGGTCGCCGGTCTCGGCGACCCACCGGCCTGGCGGGTCACGGTGGAGTGGATCCGGTTGCAGCTCGCGGTCGCCACCGACGACGCGACGGCGGTCAAGGCCGCCGCCGACGCGATCGCCGCGGCCGCGCCGGGCCAGGAGCGCCAGCGCGCCCAGGCCGCTGCCGCGGCGGCGTGGGCCCGGTCGACGGCCGGCACGGTCGACGTCACCGAGGTGGTCACGGCCGTCGAGCGGTTGGCCGGCGCCGAGCTGCCCTGGGAGGGGTCGCGGCTGGCCGGGCACGCGGCGATCCGCACCGGCGACCCGACCGCCGCCCGCCGGTTGCTCGAGGTGGCCCGCGAACTGTCCGGTGTGGCCGCACCGGCCGCCGAGACCAACACCGCGGGGCTCTCCGAGCGGGAGATCGAGGTGGCCCGGCTGGTGCTCGACGGGCGTACCCATAAAGAAATCGGAGCGCAGCTCTTCATCTCGCCGAAGACCGTCGAGCACCACGTCGCGCGGATCCGCACCAAGGTCGGCGCCACTGATCGGGCCGAATTCGTCGCGGCCCTGAAATCCCTGCTTGATTCCTGACACTCCGCGTCATGACCGGGGTGTTTCGCGGTCTGCTAGGTACCCCCTATCCGCCTCCCACACCGAGGGGGGTCTTCCCGATGTCCGGGGGGTGGGCCGGCGGCCAGGCTGTATCCATACCCGCCAGACAGGCCGGGAGACATCTCTAAAGGAGGCAAGGAAATGCAGAACGTCGAGATCACCAACCTCCTGGTCAACTTCATCAAGGAGCTGGCGACGGACCCCAACAAGGCGCTGCAGTTCGTGAGCAACCCCAACGGCGAACTCGTCGCCCAGGGCATCAGCGAGCACGACCTGTCCGGTCTGGACATGCCGGCGATCGTGCAGCAGGCCTGCGGCGAGCCCGGCTTCCCGGCCGAGGCGCGCGGCGCCCTGCAGAGCTACACCAGCGGCGGCGGCGGTGGCGGCGGGCAATACACGCCCCCGGCGCACCAGGTCACCTCCGGCCCGCAGTCGATGGAGCAGGTCGTGCAGCACCTGACCTACGTCACGCAGGTCACCAACGACAACGACGTGATCAACGAGATCGTCGACCAGAGCACCAACATCGAGGTCGGCGACGACTTCGACGGCGACATCGACGTCGACACCAACAACGCGTTCGCTGACGGCGACGGCGCCGTGGCGGTCGGCCAGGCCGACGGTGACGTCAACGCCGCCACCGGCGACAACTCGCAGGTCGTCGACGGCGACATCGAGGGCGACAACCTGGTCAACAGCGACGGCGCGGTGCAGATCGACGGCGACAACGAGGCGCCCGTGGTGACCGGCACCAACACCGGCATCGTGGCCGACGGTGACGTCGACGACGCGATCGTCGGCAACAACAACCAGCAGCAGGCCAACGACGTTGACGTCGACGGTGACAACGACGGCGTCATCAACTTCGGCGACGGCGACGTGACCAGCGTCAACGACTCCGAGCTCGACGACTCCAACGTCGGCTCCGGCACCAACATCACCGACAACGACAACTCCGCGATCGGCCTCGGCGACGGCGACACGACCAACGAGGACAACGACACCACCACCACCGAGACCACGACCATCGACGCCGACGACTCGGTCGTCAACACCGAGCAGGGCGACGGCGACCAGGACTCGCACTTCGACCAGGACAACGACTTCAGCCTGCCGCCGGTCCGGACGCTCGACGAGCCCGAGGAGCACACCCTGCGGGACGCCGACGACCACGACGACGCGGACGCCCCGGTCTGATCTGGCCCACACCCAACTACACACCTCTCGCCGACAGCGGGCGGCCGGACCGAAAGGTCCGGCCGGCCCGCTGCGCCGTACACACCGGAGGGATAGCCCGCGATGACGCAGCCAGCTACCGCGCCAGCCAGCACGCTGGTTGATCTCGGTGTCAAGGCCTGCGCGGCCTACGGCCGGGAAGACCTCGCCGCCCGGCTCGGCAAGGCGCGCGCCGGGCTCGACGATCCGGCGGTGCACATCGTCGTGGCGGGCGAGTTCAAACAGGGCAAGAGCTCATTGATCAACGCGTTGCTCGGCACGGCGGTCTGCCCGGTCGACGACGACGTGGCCACCGCGGTGCCCACGTTCGTCCGGCACGGTGAGGAGAAGACCGCCACGCTGGTCTACGACGACAACCCGCCGCGCCGCGAAAAGGTCGACTTCGCCGACCTGCGCCGGCACGTCGTCGAGAGCGACCAGGGCAGCCGGGTGGCCCGCGTCGACGTCACCGTCCCCCGCAAGATCCTCGCCGGTGGGCTGGTCATGGTCGACACCCCAGGTGTCGGCGGGCTCGGTTCCGCGCATGCCGCAGCCGGGCTCGCCGCGATCTCCGTCGCCGACGCGGTCCTGTTCGTCACCGACGCGGCCCAGGAGCTGACCCGCAGCGAGGTCGAGTTCCTCCGCCAGGCACACGAACTCTGCCCGACGGTGGTCTGCGTGCTCACCAAGATTGACTTCTACCCGGCCTGGCGGCGGATCCGCGACCTCAACGCGGGCCACCTCCGGATGGTCGGCGACATGCCGCTGATGCCGGTCGCCTCGCCGCTGCGTGCCCGCGCCGTGCGCAGCAACGACCAGGCGCTCAACACCGAGTCCGGCTTCCCAGACGTGGTCCGCTTCGTGCAGGAACGGGTCGGTGGCGGCGCCGCCACCCGCCGCTCCGCCGACGCCGCGGCCGAGGTGGTCGCCGTCTGCGACCAGCTCACCAGCCAGTTCTCCGGCGAACGCGACTCGCTCGCCGACCCGGCCAGCGCGCAGCGGATCCTGGAAGACCTCAACACCGCGAAGCGCCGGGTCGAAGAGCTGAAGACCGCGGCCGCCCGGTGGAGCGTGACCCTCAACGACGGCACCGCCGACCTGACCGCTGATGTCGACTTCGACCTGCGCGACCGGATCCGCAAGATCACCACCGAGGCCGACGACGCGATCGACGAGGTCGACCCGGCCGACATGTGGCCGGAGATGGAGGAGTGGCTGCGCGCCCGGATCTCCTACGACCTGCTCGGCAACTACACCTACCTGCGCCGGCGGGCGACCGAGCTGAGCGAGCAGGTGGCCACCCACTTCCACGAGGCGTCCGGCGAGGCGATCGAGCTGCTCAAGGTCTACAACCCGACCCCGCTGGTCGAGGAGCGGCCGCTCGAGCACCGGATCGAGCTGGCCAAGATGACCGCCGGCAAGCAGGTGATGGTGGCGCTGAAGAGCGCGTACGGTGGCGCCCTGATGTTCACCATGCTCGGCAGCCTGATGGGCGTCGCGCTGGGCCCGATCGGCATCGGCATCGGCGTGGTGATGGGCCATCGCGGCCTCAAGGACGAGAAGAAACGCCAGCTCGAAAAGCGCCGGGCGCAGGGCAAGAACGCGATGCGCCGCTATTGCGACGAGATCAGCTTCGTGATGGGCAAAGACAGCCGCGACACCGTGCGCCGCGTGCAGCGCCAGCTCCGCGACCACTACACCGGGCTGGCCGAAGAGCTCAACCGCTCGACCGCGACCGCCTTGGCCGGCGCCACCGACACGGCCAAGCGCTCCCAGGCCGACCGGCAGAAGCGGCTCAAAGACCTCGACGCCGAGCTGACCCGGCTGCGCCAACTCCGCGAGCGGGCGGCCAAGCTGGCCGGTGCGGCATGAGCTTGGTCGACCGGACCCGGGCGGCGCTGACCACGGCGGCCCAGGTCTATCGGGGCAGCGGGTTCGACCAGCGGATCGCCGAGGTGCGCGCGCGGCTCGACGAGCCGTTGCGGGTGGCGATCGCCGGCCGGGTCAAGTCCGGCAAGTCCACATTGCTCAACGCCCTGGTGTCCGACCGGCTGGCGCCGACCGACGCGGGCGAGTGCACCCGGATCGTCACCTGGTACCGCGACGGGCACACCTACCGGGTCACCCTGCACCCGCGTTCCGGCTCGCCCCGCCAGCTCCGCTTCACCCGCGAAGACGGCGCGATCGAGGTCGACCTCGGCGGCACCCAACCGGAGGACGTGCACTCCCTCGACATCACCTGGCCGTCGCAGGCGCTGCGCGGTGCCACGCTGATCGACACCCCCGGCATCGGCTCGCTCTCGGAACGGGTCTCGCAGCGCGCGTGGGAGCTGCTCGCACCCGACGACGAGGAGACGCCGGCCGACGCGGTGCTCTACCTGATGCGCCACCTGCACGCCAAAGACCTCGAGTTCCTGCACGCGTTCCACGACACCGAGGTGTCCCGGCCCAACCCGGTCAACGCGATCGGCGTGCTGTCGCGGGCCGACGAGATCGGCGTCGGCCGGCTCGACGCGATGGCCTCGGCCCGCCGGATCGCCACCCGGCTCGCCACCGACGCCAACGTGCGCCGGGTGGTGCAGACCGTCGTGCCGGTCGCCGGCCTGCTCGCGGAGACCGCGGCGACACTGACCGAGACCGAGGTGCGGCAGTTGCGCGCGGTCGCGGCGCTCGACGTCAAACCGGCCGAGGAGCTGATGCTCACCGCCGACCGGTTCGTCAACACGCTGCCCGAGCTGGGGCTGACCTCGATCGAGCGGGAAGCGCTGCTGGCCCGGTTCGGCCTCTACGGCATCCGGCTGGCGAGCACGCTGCTGCGCCAGGGCGCGCTGACCACCGCGACCTCGGTGGCCCGCGAGCTGACCGACCGCAGCGGCCTCAACGACCTCCAGGAGGTCCTCACGTCGCTCTTCTTCGAGCGGCGCGACGTGCTCAAGGCCCGCTCGGCCCTGCTCGCCCTCGACTCGCTGGCCCGCACCCGCCCGCGCCCGGGCAGCCCGGCCGTCGCGGCGGAGGTCGAGGAGATCGTCGCGTCCGCCCACCCGTTCAACGAGTTGCGGGTGCTGGCCACCCTGCGCGCCGGGTGGCTCGGCGGCAAGCCTGCGGTGGTCGACGAACTGGAACGGGTCATCGGGGGTACGGGCACCGCGCCGCACATCCGCCTCGACCTGCCGCCGGACGCCGGGGCCGGCCAACTGCGGGCGGCGGCGTCGGAGGCGCTGGTGCGCTGGCAGCGGCGGGCCGAGAACCCGATGACGGCACACGAGATGGCGGTCGCGGCCCGGGTGGCGGTGCGTTCCTGCGAGGGACTGCTGGCCGACCTCAACGGCCGGGCGCGCTGACCATGCCGCGACCGCCCGGCCGGTCAACCGTCGAGATCGGCGTCGTCGGCATCGTCGCTGTCGTCGTCATCCGCGTCGTCGAGGTCACCGCTGAGGTCGCCGTCGAGGTCGAGGACCGGCTCGTCGGCCTGGCCGTCGGTGGCACCGGCCGGGCTGTCGTCGAAGTCGTCGAGATCCGCGTCGAGGTCGTCGTCGGTCACCGCGTCGACGTCGCCGTCGGCGTCGGCACCCGTGCCGAAGTCGAGCTCGCCGAACCCGGCATGGTCGGCCGGCGGCGCGTCGAAGGCGGTGCCGTCGTCGAGCTCTTCGCCTTCGTTTGGGTCGGGCGCCGTGACCAGCAGGTCAAACCAGTCGTCGGTGCCGGCGTCGTCGGTCGGCACGCCGCTGTTGGCGGTGACGAACGGGGCCAGATGCTCGGCGACCTCGGCCGGTGCCGTGCCGGCGAAGCTGACCACGGCTTCGGCGACCAGGTCGGCCGGCAGGTCGTGGCCGGCGGCGGCCAGCGCGTCAGCACCTGCGGACGGGTCGCCGACGAGGCCGGCGAAGACGTCTTTGAGTGGTCGCGCATCCATGCGTCAACACTATGGCGGCACCCGCGCCGCCGCCGTCGGGGACTTCCCCGTCACGTCCCCCATTCACGCCACGTTGCCCAATCGGCACGACCGCGCGGTCGGACACCCGACAGCATCCGGCGCGCCGCTGTGCCATCAAGAACACTCGATCCAGCACCCTGCCCACGACCACCGGAGCGACCGCGATGTACGCACTCGGCGTTGACCTCGGCACCACGTTCACGGCTGCCGCTACCTGGCGCGCGGGCCACGCGGAGATCGCCTCCCTCGGCAGCCGGGCGGCCGCCGTACCGTCGGTGGTGCTGCTGCGGGAAGACGAGACGTTCCTGACCGGCGAGCCGGCCAACCGGCGCGGGTTGACCGAGCCACACCGGGTGGCCCGCGAGTTCAAGCGGCGCTTCGGCGACACCACGCCGATCCTGCTCGGCGGCGTGCCCTACTCGGCCGAGGCGCTGATGGGCCGGCTGCTGCGCTGGACCCTCGACGAGGTGGCCACCCGGGAGGGCGGCGCGCCGCGGGCGATCACCGTCTCGCACCCGGCCAACTGGGGTCCCTACAAGACCGACCTGCTCCGCCAGGCCGTCCGGCTCTCCGGCATCGAAGACCCGGTCTCGTTCACCACCGAGCCCGAGGCCGCCGCCGTGTTCTACGCGAGCCAGCAGCGGATCGACACCGGCGCCGTGGTCGCCGTCTACGACCTGGGCGGCGGCACCTTCGACGCGGCGGTGTTGCGCAAGACCGCGACCGGCTTCGAGATCCTCGGCCAGCCCGAGGGCATCGAGCGGCTGGGCGGCATCGACTTCGACGCGGCGGTCTTCCACCACGTCGTGCAGGCACTCGGCGGCAAGCTCGACGAACTCGACGAAGACGACCCGAGCGCGATCGCCGCGGTGTCCCGGTTGCGCGAGGAGTGCGTGGCCGCGAAGGAGGCGCTCTCCGCCGACACCGACGCATCCATTCCGGTGCTGCTGCCCAACGTCTCCACCGAGGTCCGGCTGACCCGCGGCGAGTTGGAGTCGATGGTCCGGCCGGCGCTCTACGGCTCGATCGAGGCGCTGCGCCGGGCCTTGCGCTCGGCCGCCGTCGAGGCCGAGCAACTGCACTCGGTGCTGCTGGTCGGCGGCTCGTCGCGGATGCCGATCGTCGCGCAACTGGTCGCCGCCGAGCTCAACCGGCCGGTCGCGGTCGACGCGCACCCCAAGCACGCGGTGGCGCTCGGCGCGGCCCGGCTGGCCGGTGCGCCGCTGGCCCCGGCGTCCGGCCCGGCACCGGGCACGGCCGCCGCGCGCGGCTCCGCGACGGTGACCATCCACCATCCACCCACCCGCAGCAGCGGCTCCGCACCGGTGAGCGCGCCGCCGCAGGCGTCTTCGCCAGTGAGTGCGCCACCGCAGGCGTCCTCGCCGGCCGGTCCGAGCAGGACGGCGCACGCACCGGTCGGCCCGCCGCCGGCCATGCCCGGTGCACCGGCCGCGCCGCAGCAGCAAATGCCCAGTGCGCCGGCCGCGCCGCCGCAAACGCCGAACGCGCCGATCAGCCCGGCCGCCCGCCCGGTGTCGAGCCCGCCGCGCCCGGCCGGCAACCCGCCGCCGCGACAGGCGCCGCCACCACGCGCACCACAACCGGAGCAGGCGACCATGCGGATGCCGCCGACCGTCTTCGCCACCGGCCGGGCCGGCTCGGCACCCGCGCCGACCTCGCCCGCACCCACCTGGTCGCGCCCCGGCGGCTACGACTACGCGCCCCCGCCGCCCGCCCCGCCCAGGCGCGGCGGCCGCACCGTGTTGCTGTCGATCATCGCGGTGCTGGTCGTCGCGCTCGCCGGCGCCGCGCTCTGGGTCAACCGCGACCGCCTCGGCCTGAACAACAACGCCGGTGGCGGTCCCACCACGCCGGCCACCGGCGCGGCCGGGCCCACCGCACCGGTGTTGCCCGCCGCCGAGCAGTGCACCGACGCGATCCAGGCCAACCCGCGCTGGGTCTGCATCACCCAGGCGTTCGTCGACAAGGAGAAGTTCGTCGTCGAATATCAGGTGGAGTGGGCGGGCCAGACCCCGAGGAACACCGGCGGATTCCACCTACACATTTACGGCGGCGACGGCCAGAGCCCGCAGGGCCGGTTCTACGTCGAAGACAAACAGCCGTCAGTGCGCTCGGTCACCGGCAACAACTATCGCGACATCATCGGCGACAGTCCTAAGGTCTGCGCCCGGATCTCGGATGCCGCCGATGTCCTGGTGAAGGACACCGAGGGCGGCTTCAATACCGGAAACTGCGTGACCATCCAAGATCGGCGATAGGACTTCAGGAAAAAAGGCCCGGACCGCCGACCGACAGCACACAAATCGCAAGGCAGACTCGTTTTCGTGGCACTCAACCGCGACGCGACCCCGGTCGGCAGGTCCGACGTTCTCGACCTGCTCCATTCCCGGTTGAGCGCGGGCGAGAGCGTGGTCGTCTACGGTCCGGCCGGCATCGGCAAGTCCACCGTGCTCGCGGCCTACCCGGCGTTGGCCGGCGACCCGCTGGTGTTGCACGCCAACGCCGCCGAGGTCGAGTCCGGCCTGCCCTACCTGACGCTGGTCGACCTGTTCGACGGGGTCAGCGGCGACGGCCTCCCCCGCCACCTGCGGGCCGCGTTCGACGGCGCCCTGCTCCGCGGTGCCGCCCCGGTCACCGCGCAAGACCAACTCGCGGTCCGCCTCGCCACCCTCGAGGTGTTGCGCCGCCTCGCCGCCAACCGCACCGTCCTGATGCTCGTCGACGACCTCCAGTGGGTCGACCCGCACAGCGCCGGCGTGCTGCGCTTCGTCGCGCGCCGGTTGGCCGGCGCCCGGGTCCGGCTGCTCGGCGCCGAGCGGGTCGAGACGGCCGCCGGTCCGCGGCACGCCGACCTGTGCCCGGCACCGACCAGCGAGTTGCTGTTGCCGCCGCTGACCGAATACGACACCGCCGACCTGCTCCGCGAGCGGTTCGGCCCGGTGTTGTCGCTGTCCACCATCGCCCGGGTGCACGAGGCCAGCCAGGGCAACCCGCTGCTCGCTGTCGAGTTGGGCCGCACCCTGGTCGCCCGCGGCGGCACGATCGGGGTCGACCAGCCGCTGCCGGTGCCCGAGCGGCTCCGCCCGTTGCTCGCCCAGCGGCTGGCCAGCCTGCCCGCGCACAGCGGCCCGGTGCTGCTCCGCGCGGCCGCCGCCGCCCGCCCGACGGTCGCCCTGGTCGGCGGCGACGGCGACGCCAAGGTCGGCCTCGAGGCGGCGATGGAGGCCGGGTTGGCCACCGTCGGTCCCGACGAGATGGTCCGCTTCGCACACCCGCTGCTGCGCGAGTTGGTCTACGCCGACGCCCCGCCGGCCGCCCGGGCCGCCGCGCACGAGCACATCGCGGCCCGCACCGACGACTCGGTCGAACGCGCCCGGCACCTCGCGCTGGCCCGGCCACACGACGACGAAGACCTCGCCGCCCAACTGGTCGAGGCGGCCA
The DNA here is from genome assembly GCF_003387075.1 of Asanoa ferruginea. Classification (NCBI taxonomy): domain Bacteria; kingdom Bacillati; phylum Actinomycetota; class Actinomycetes; order Micromonosporales; family Micromonosporaceae; genus Asanoa; species Asanoa ferruginea. Next base: position 3,032,811 of record NZ_QUMQ01000001.1, on the reverse strand, counting down.
CCACGGCACGGATGCGGGGCGCGCCGGCGGTCGCCGCCGACCTCGCCGAGCGGGCCGCCGAACGCACCCCGGCGGGGCTGCCGGGCCTGGCCGCCGCGCGCCGCTACGCGGCCGCCGAGCACGCGCAGGCCGCGGGCCTCACCGCCGACGCGCACCGGCTGGCGTCCGCCTCGCTCGCCGCGGCCGACGACCCGGGCGTCCGCGTGGGCGCGCGGCTGCTCATCGTCGACCTCGCCGGCCAGGACCAGTCGGCCGTCGGGCCCGTGCTCGACGCCGCCTACGCCGACGCCGGCGACGACCCCGCGCTGCTCTGCCGGGTCCGGCACTACCGGGCGCTCAAGGCCTACTACGACGCCGACATCGAGTTGGCCGACGCCGAGCTCAAGCGCGGCGAGGGCGAGGCACGCGAGGCCGGCGCCACCGAGCACCTGGTGTCGCTGCTGGCCACCCGCTCGCTGATCCACGGCGCCCGCGACCCGGAGAGCATCCGGTTGCTCAGCGCCGCCGCGTCGCTGGCCGCCGACCTGCCGCCGAGCACCGAGAGCGTGCACGCCGCGGCCATGTACGCGCGCGGCCGCGCCTACGCCGGCGACATGGCCGAGGCGATCCGGGTGATCGAGACCCAGCGCGACGCGGTGCTGCGCTCGGGCACGCTGCGCGACCTGTCCACCGTGCTGCTCGCGTCCGCGTCGATCTACGCTCGGTCCGGCCGCGGCCCCGACGCGCTGCGGGCCGGCCGCGAGGGCATGCGGCTGATCCTCGACATGGAGGCGACGCCGGGGCACGGGCTGGTGGTCGGCGCGCTCGGCGAGACGCTGGCCGGCTCCCCCGCCGTCGCGGCGGGCCTGCTGGTCCAGGCCATCGAGGCCTGCTCGGCGGCCGGCGACGAAGACTGGCTGCGGCTGGCCCACGCCGCGCACGGCCAGGTGCTGCTCTTCCAGGACGCCCCCGACGCGGCGGTCGCCGAGTTCCGCAAGGCGCAGGAGTTGGAGCGTCGCCTGTCCCGCAACGACCCGGCGCTGTTCCTCTGGCACGCCGATTTCGTCGAGGCGCTCGCCGCCGTCGGTGCGCTCGACGAGGCGGCCGAGGTGTTGGCCGAGACCCGGGCGGTCGCCGCGCAGCTCAACCGCGGTGTCGTCCAACTCGGACTGTCCCGGGCCGCCGCTCTGGTGACGGCCGCGATCGGCGAGCCGCGCGGCGCGGCGGTCGGCCTCGCCGAGGCGCTGGCCGACGCCGGCGACCACCCCTATCCGATGGAGGTCGCGAAGTCCTGGCACACGCTGGCGACGCTGGAGCGCCGGGCGCACCGGCGCGGCGCGGCGCGGTCCGCGCTGGTCGAGGCCATCGCCGGCTACGCCGCCGCGGGCGCCGCACCGTGGCTGGCCGCGGCCGAGGCCGAGCTGTCGCGGCTCGACGGCGGCCAGGGCCAGGGGCTCTCCGAGACCGAGCGGCGGATCGTCGACCTGCTGCTGGCGGGCGCGACCAACCGCGAGATCGCCCGCGCCACCCACCTGTCGGTCAAGGCCATCGAGGCCAAGCTGACCCGCCTCTACCGGCGGCACGGCGTGCGCAACCGGGCTCAGCTCACCCGCGCGCTCGGCGGAACACCCAGCCCCTGACCAGCCGATTTGGCGATCAGGTGGGCTCGCGGTTGTTACCGTCGCGGTTGCGGAGGTCTTCGCGACGCCCGAGGGAGGCCCGAGCGCGATGGGTGCCGAACGGTCACCGGACGACGAGTTCGCGGCGATCCTGCGAGACCGGGCGGTCAACCCCGTCTTCCAGCCGGTCGTCTCGATCGCCGACGGATCGGTCGTGGGCTTCGAGGCGTTGGCCCGCGGTCCGGAGGGCCGCTACGAGTCACCACTCGCACTCTTCGCCGCGGCCGCGAAGCTCGGCCGCTCGGCCGACCTCGACTGGCTCTGCGCGGGCGTGGCGGCCGAGCGGTTCCTCACCACCGGGTTCACCGACCTCGCGCTGTTCGTCAACCTCGACCCGCTCAGCCTCCGCGGGCCGTTCCGGGAGCGGCTGCTCGACGTGTTCGCCGAGCTGATGGGGGAACGGCAGCTGGTCATCGAGATCACCGAACGCGCGGTGACGCAGGATCCGGCCGCGCTGATGGAAGCGGTGCTCCAGGCGCGCCGCCTGTCCGCCCGGGTGGCGCTCGACGACGTCGGTGTCGAACCGTCGAGCCTGGCGGCGATGCCCCTGGTCAACCCCGACATCATCAAGATCGATAAGAGCGTGGTGCAGGCCCACTCGCCGACCTGGGCGGTCTCGCACGTGGTCAACGCCGTGCTGCACGAGGCCCGCCGCAGCGGCGCGCAGATCCTGGCCGAGGGCATCGAGCACGAGGGTCACCTCGCGGTGGCCCGGTCGCTGGGCGCGACGCTGGGGCAGGGCCACCACTTCGGACACCCGGGGCCACTGCCGGCGACGGTCGCCCGATCGGCGCTGGCGCTGGCCCGGGTGACGCCGCGGCGGGTGCCGCCGGAGACGCCGTTCGAGATGCTCTCCCGCACCGAGCCGGTCAACCCGACCACCCCGGAACTGCTGGCCGCGATGGGCGGCCACATCGAGAACCAGGCGATGCACACCTCCGACTCGGCCATCCTGGTGGTCAACGTCGGCGACGCCGCCAACCTCGACGACGAGGCCCGGCTGCGCTACGGCTACATCACCACGAAGGGCATCGAGGTGTACGTCCTCGGCCACGACCTGCCGCCCGGGCCCGGTGCCCGGATCCGCGGCGTGCCACTGGCGGCCGACGACCCGCTGGTGCGTGAGCGCACGTTCCTGTTCATCGGCAGCCACTACGCCGGCGCGGTGTTCGCCCGCGAAACCGACACCGGCAGCTTCGAAGTGGGCGTCTGCTACGACCGCGAGCTGGTCGTCGAGGCCACCCTGCCGCTGGTCCGCCGGTTGGGGGGCTAGAGCGGTTTGTGGAAGACGACGAAGTCGCACCGGGTGGCGAGCTGCGGCTGGAGCGTGGGGTGCGCCTGCTCGAACGGGTCGCGCCGGACCTCGCGATAGCCGAGGCGGGTATACCACTCGCGCAGGAACTCCTTGACCGGGTGCGTCCAGTCGCGTGGCACCAGCAGCTCGAGTTGCATCCGGGGCAGGCCCTGACCGCGGGCCCAGGCCTCGGCGAAGCCCACCAGCTCGCGGCCGACGCCGACACCCCGGTGCGCCGGGTCGGCGACCAGCATGCCGAACTCGCCCTCACCGGTGGCCAGCCGGCACACCCGGACCGCTCCGACCAGCCGGGTGCCGGCCAGGGCGACGCCGAGCTCGCCGGCGCGGATGATCGCCGCTAGTTCGGCCGCATGCGTGCGCTGCGCCCCGGGCTGCCAGAGCCCTTTCTCCGCGTCGGCGTAGACGTTGTTGACCAGTTCGGTGACCTCGGCGACGAACGCGGCGTCGTCGGCCGACCCGGTCCGTGCGATCGAAATGTCCAGCGCCACCCGGGAACCGTAGCTGACCCACCGCGGACCTGGCAGCGCAGCGAAGCGGAGCGCTCCCCGGCGGGAGCGACGGTCGTGCCCACCGCGGACCCGGGAAAGGCAAGGAAAAGGGCGCCCCCGCAGGGGCGCCCTTCCGTACAGCCGTCAGCCCGATACGAGCAGGTTCGTCGTGCCGATGGTGTTGGTGCCGTCGGAGTATTCGATGACGCCGAGGTAGCGCTGGCCGGCGGTGAGGCCGGTCCATGCGGCGGTCACGGTGGTCTTGCCCGCGATCGTCACCGGCTGGCTCGCCGGCGTGACGGTCAGGTTGCCGGCGTTGCCGGCCGGGACAACCCAGCGGTCGAGCTCGACGTCGACCGGGCCGGGCGCGGCGAAGAGGAGCACGAAGGTCACGTAGGTGCCGGGATCGGTGACCGTCACCGACTCATCCGCCGAGCCGCCGGCGCTCTGCCCGACCGGGGCCAGCGTGCCGTTGGCCGCCTGCCGGTAGACGAACAGGTCGATGTCGGTGCCGGCCGGATAGTCGGCGGCGAACGTCGCGAACTTGGTCAGTTTCGCGCCCGCGAGGACGGTCGTGTTGACCGAGACGGTGTCGCTGGCCGTCGCCGGCGCGTTGGGGTTGAACGTTGTCGTGGGGTCGGGCGTCAGGTTCCACTGGTCAACCGTCGCGGCGACCAGGCCGTGGCCCTCGGTGGCGAGGGTGCCAACGTAGCCGCCGGTGACCGGGAGGGTGACCTGGCCGGCGGCGCCGGTGCCGCTGGCCTCCCGCGGCACCGCGACCGGCACCGGCCGGACCGCGATCGCGCTGCGCACGTCGTGGCCGAGCAGGTCGCGCCAGCGCAGTGAGCCGAAGGACCATTCGCCGAGAGCCGCGCTGGTACGCGTGATCGTCACCTTGAAGCTCTGCTTCTTGCCGGGCAGCAAGGCGATGATCTTCGGTGTCACGTCGACCTTGAAGCCGGCCGGTGCCTCAACGGTCGCGAGGTAGAGCGCCGGCAGCTTGCTCACGTTGGTCACCGTGCGGGTCAGGGTCTGTTTGCCGGCCAGGTCACCGACGGCGAGCGACGGGCTGTTGAAGTCGCTCGGGTCGACCGTGCCGGCGCTCGTGCAGAGTCCCTGCACGCCGATGCCGCAGGAATACTGCAACCACTGGGTGATCCCGGAGTCGTAGACCAGGCCCGGGTCGAACGCCTCCTTGGCCGCTACCTGGCCGGCACCCATCTCCAGCGGGTTGGCGTTGGTGCCGTCGGCCTGGTCCTGGATCGGCTGGCCTTCGTTGTCCCGCACGCCGGCCGTCGTCATCAGGGCCGACTTGATCATCATCGGCGACCAGTTGGGGTGCTTGGCCAGGATCAGCGCGCCGATACCGGCGATGTGCGGGCTGGCCATCGAGGTGCCGCTGTTTGTGTCCCAGAGGTTGCCGTTGTGGCTGTTGGGCCCGGTCGCGGCGACCACGTCGACGCCGGGCGCCATGATGTCGGGCTTGAGCAGGTCGCCGCCGGTGGACAGGCCCGGACCGCGGCTGGAGAAGGTGGCCACCACGGGTGCCCGGACCTTGGCGTTGCTGGCCGCCGAGATCGTGGCGGTCGGGCTGCCACCGGCGGCGATGTAGGCCTTCACCGCCGCGCCGACGGTCTGGTCGACGTGGATCGAGGGCACCGCGTGGTAGTCGGCGTTGAGCGAGTTGGGCGTCGGGTTGAACTGCACCATGCCGACGCCGCCGGCGTTCTTGACCGCGAGGCTCTTGTCGACGCGGTTGTTGTTGCCCCGCTCGCAGAGCACGATCTTTCCGGCGACCTTGGCCGGGTCGAGTTGTGGCGGCGTGCTCACACACTGGGCGGCGCTGAGTTCGGCGCTGCCGGCCAGTCCGCTGGTCCGGGCGTCGACGATCGGCGCGGTCACCGCGGCGGGCCCGGTGCCGATGCCCTGGTAGGCCTGACCGTTGCCGAGCGTCAGGGTCTTGGTCGACGACCGGTCGTGGGTGCCGGCGGCAACGGTGGTCGTCCACGGCATGCCGTTGTCGACCTTGGAGTCGGGCCCGGCATTGCCGGCCGACGTGGCAACGAAGATCCCCGCGTTGGCGGCGTTGAGGAAGGCGAGTTCGACGGGGCCGAAGCTGTCCACGTCGTCGCCGATCGAATAGTTGATCACGTCGACACCGTCGGCGACGGCGTCCTCGACCGCGTGGACGATGTCGGTGCTGTTGCCGACCGACTGGGTGCCGGCCTCGTTGGCGTAGAGCACCTTGTAGATCGCCAGGCGTGCGGCCGGCGCCATGCCCGAGATGACACCGGCGACGCCGCCGTTGATGGTCGCGGTCACACCGTGGTTGCCGGCCGCGGTGCTGGCGGTGTGCGACCCGTGGCCGAAGTAGTCCCGCGGCGAGTCGAACTCACCCGGGTTGGCGTGCGAGATGTCGGGGGTCGACGCGTACCAGCGCGCACCGATCACCTTGTTGTTGCAGCTGACCGGGTTCTCCGGCCCCGGCACGCAGGTGCCGTGCCACTTGGCGTCGATCGTCTTCTGGTCGCGGCGCGGCGTCGGCAGCGGGCCGAAGCTCGGGTTCTCCGGCCAGAAGCCGGAGTCGATGACGCCGACGATGATGCCCTCGCCGGCGCGTTCGGGGCTGCCGAACTCCTTGCGCCAGGCACCGGTGTTGCCGTCGAGCCCGACGAACGCCGGCGTCGTGAAGGTGTCCGAGTGGACCAACTCGTTCTTCCAGACGTTGGCCACCCCCGGGGTCCCCTTGAGCCGGGCGGCCTCGGCCGCCGTCAACTCGGCGGAGAACCCGGCGAAGACCAGCGTGTAGTCATGACTGACCTTGCTGGCGCTGACCCCGGCCCGTTCGAGCACCCGGGTGTTGGTCTGGCCTAGATGCCGCCGGTAGGCCCGCACGTTCGTGCTGGTGCTGTCGAGCTTGGCACCGGCGCCGGCGCGGGTGGGCGCCAGCCCCGCGATCCCACCGTTGTAGGTGGCGGCGGGTGCGTCGGTGGTCTGCACCAGGTAGGTCTGCGTGGGCGCGCTCGCCGGGGCCGCGGTCGGCACGGCATGCGCGGGCGCACTGGTCAAGGTGAACGCGGACAGGGTCGCGAGCGCGACCAGCGCGGCAGCCGAGCGGCGCCGCCCGGAACGAGGGATGCCCAACATGGACGGCAGACTATGGTTCGCATAGACGTGCGCTAAACCCTCAACGCTCCGGGCAAGGGTGAGGTGAAGGGTCTATTCGAGGGACAACCCGCATCAGGCGAACAGGATCTCCTCGGGCCGCCGATGCGTCACCGCACCTTCATACTCGCTCGTGATCTGTTCGAGCAACGCATCGATATCACTTCCATGGCCGACGGCCGCCAACTGTACGACTTGCTCCACCAACTCACGGCCGTTGACAAGCACCAAGGGATATGCGTCATCGATGATCTCGATTTGAGCCTGCTTGGAGAAGACACCGGTCGTTACGTATACGCCAAGCCAACCGCGGCGGAGCCGGGCCACGACACGGGCCACCTGGTCGGCACCGATCGAGGATCGAGGCTGTACGCATTTCGCCTGACCGAGCACGATCAACGGTGTGTTGCTAGCTGTAGAGCCGACATCGAGCCGGCCGACGAAGTCGACGCCGCCATCGCCGCCCGACCGAGTGAGCCAGCCAGCGTGGTACACCGCGCCTGATCCGCCCAGGATGCGGCCTGCGATCCGAGCCGCGAGCAACTCGAATGCGTGCTTGCGACCATCGAAGTGTCGATACAATTTCTCGAGGATGGCCTCCTCTGTCGAGCCAACAATCGGCAACTGTTCGTCGCTCGATCTGACCCGGGAGCTGACGACTCGTCGGCGAACTTGCGGAATTGCTCCTCGTCCCTGGGCAACCCAGCGTCGCCACGAACCCGGCGCGTGTCGCATCGCCTCCTCCGCAGTTAGCGCGGAGTCACGCCGGTCATCGATCCAGCGCAAGTCCACCGCATCGCCCTTGTCAGCCAGATCCAAGATCGCAAGGTCGAGGACGATGTTCGGAAAGCTGGTTCCGCTGCTGGAATCGCGTTGGATCACATACTCGAGCCGCTCGATGACGGCAACTCCGCAGAACTCGACATGTCCCTTAGCTATAGATCGACCGCCCTGCTCAACCGTGATGGAACGGTAGAGAAGGAGCGGCGGGGCTAGTCGACGCTCCGCCTCTGTCGACGCAGCATGCTGCTCCCAGGCCTGAAGCAGCGCACCGTTGCCTGCCGTCACACCTGGCATACCGGCAATGCCCGGTTTGTGGTCACCGAAATAACGGACGTGTCCATGGTCAAGATCAAACTCATCATGCCACGGGTTGGTCGCGTGGCCAGCCTTCCACGGACTGGAGCGGATGGCGATGAGCGGACGTCGTGGCCCGTCCGCAGCGGTGACCATCGCCGTCGCGTTGATCCCCCGCTCCAGCATGATCTTGGGTTGCACACGATCAGGCCTCGAAGTCACGAAATGATGATTGGGATATCCGTCGATCACGAGCTCGACCTGACTCGCTCCCCGCGCGTAGCGGAAGACTTCCAACATCTTGACCTTGCGGGGTTCCATCGCGGCATTATGTCCAGACCCAGCACGGCGACTGAACGCCCGAATGCGTTTCAATCCGACCTCTTTGGAGGATCGCCAGCGCCTGGCGATCCGTGAGGTCACGGAGTGGACGGTCTACCGCGCGTGCGCTGGAGACGTTCGTGCAGCGATCGCAGTGGCGGAAGAAGACTTGATCCCGTCCCGCAACGTCGAGGTGGGCGAGGGACCTGCGGGCTGAAACGACCAAGGTGCCGGCCAGATAAGCACTCGTCCGCAACGAGCTTGGCCAGTGTTCCGGATGCGGTAGTCCGACACACCCGTCTTGGGTAAAGAGCGGCGGCCGCGCGAGGCGCTTCCAGCGCGCTCGATCTGTTGCTGGAAAGCCTCCTGGAACGTCGCATAACGGGCTGGCGGGCCGAACCGTTGGTCCGGTGTGAGACGTCGGACGTTGCTCGGAAGTGCCATTGCCGCCGCGGCCGGGATCGGCGCGGGGGTCAATGGGCTCGCCTATGCGCAAGAGGCGGCGGAGCGGGTCGAGAAGAGAAACTCTGTCGCGCGCGGTAGGAGCGTGGACTTCTATACCGCCGTTCCCGCCGGGCATGGGGATGGCAAAGGGTTGCCCGTCTGCATCGTCCTGCACGGCACGTCCACCCGGCCGCGCGACTTTTCGCGGCTCGGGTTCGGTCGCGCGCTCAGCCGCGCGGTCGAGAAAGGGGCGGCGCCGTTCGTGCTCGCCGGCGCCGACGGTGGCCGGCGAGGTTGGCGGCCGAAAACCGGAGACGATCCACAGCGGATGGCGTACGAGGACGTCCCTAACTGGTGTGCCGAACGCGGCTTCGACATCGGCCGGATCGTCCTCTGGGGCTGGTCGACGGGCGGCGCCGGTGCGTTGCTGCTGGCCGAGACCTTCCGCGGGTTCGCGCGGGCGACCGCCGCCTTCTCCCCCGCCGTCGCACCCGGCGACCAGGTCTTCGAGCAGGTCGCCCGGATCCAGGACCATCCGCTCGGGCTCTGGTGCGGGCTCGACGACCCGCTGCTCGCCAACGTCCGGGCGCTCCAGAAGGAACTCCGGTATCCGCCGGTCGCCGGTCGCTACAGCGACGGCGGCCACAGCTTCGACTATTGGCAGACGATCATTCCGGAAGCGTTCCGATTTATCGGGTCTGCGCTCGATTAATGAGCTACTCTCGTCGATAGTCTCCGAATCGCCAGGAGCCTGCGATGATCGATCTCGACGACACCCTGCGAGCCTGGGTCGGCAGTCCGCCCGAGTGGAGCAGCGCCGCCGCGGAGCGGCTTGCCAAACGGGTCGCGGCCGGCGACGACCAACTCGCGGTGAGCTGGGAGCCGGGCGACGACGAATGGATCCGGCTGGCCGGTGACGACGACGTGCGCGCGACCGTGCATGTGCGTTATCCGCTCGCGTTCGCCGACCACGAGTTGGTCGCCAAACTGCGCGCCGCCGACCCGGCCGTCACCGTGATCGCCATTCCCGACTACGACGCCGACGACCTGCGCGGGTCGCCGGAGCTGTTGCGGGCGACAATCCTGCCGCACCTGCCGTGGTCCGACGATTTCGATCCGGGTCATTTCAGCGCCGCCGACCTCTTCTTCGAAAGCGTTTAATCTTGTCCGCATGGCCGGAGCTACGACCAAACGCGCTTACCTGACAAATTGGACCGTCGTCATCCCCGTCGTCGCGGTCATCGCGCTCGGGGTGACCTGGGGTCGCGACCTCGCCGGGTGGGTGGTCGGGCTGCTCGCGGTCTGCCTCGCGGGCGCGGTGCTCGCCGCCGTGCACCACGCGGAGGTGGTCGCCGCCCGGGTCGGTGAGCCGTTCGGTTCGCTGGTGCTCGCGGTCGCGGTCACGTTCATCGAGGTCGCCCTGATCGTCACGCTGATGATCAGCGGTACGCCGGAGAAGACCGCGACCCTCGCCCGCGACACCGTCTTCTCCGCCGTGATGATCACGTGTAACGGCATCGTCGGGCTCTGCCTGCTGGTCGGGGCGCTGCGCCGGCGGATCGCCGTGTTCAACCCGGAAGGCAGCGGCGGCGCGCTCGCCACCGTCGCCACCCTGGCCACGCTGAGCCTGGTGTTCCCGACGTTCACCACCAGCGAGCCCGGCCCGGAGTTCTCCGGCGCCCAACTCACCTTCGCCGCCGTCGCCTCGCTCGCGCTCTACGGCCTGTTCGTCGCGGTGCAGACGGTGCGGCACCGCGACTACTTCCTGCCGATCACCACCAGCGGCACGGTGATCGACACCGAGGAGCACGCCGACCCGCCGTCGAACCGGGCCGCGCAACTCAGCCTGCTGCTTCTGCTGGTCGCCCTGGTCGCGGTCGTCGGCAACGCGAAGTCGGTCTCACCGACGATCGAGAAGGGCGTCGCCGCCGCCGGCTTCCCACCCACCGTGGTCGGCGTGATCATCGCGCTGCTGGTGCTGCTCCCGGAGACGCTGGCCGCCACCCGGGCGGCACTGCGCGACCGGGTGCAGACCAGCCTCAACCTGGCGTACGGGTCGGCCATGGCCAGCATCGGCCTGACCATCCCGGCCATCGCGGTCGCGTCGATCTGGCTGGACGGCCCGCTGATCCTGGGCCTGCCGGCGACCCAACTCGTGCTGCTCGCCCTGACGGTCGTCGTCGGCATCCTGACCGTGGTGCCGGGGCGGGCCACGGCGCTCCAGGGCGGCGTACACCTGGCGCTCATGGCTGCTTTCGTCTTTCTCGCTGTGCGACCCTGATCACAGTTAGAGTTCTCCGATGGGATGGGTGGACGGCCGGCTGACGTTCCGCTATCCCGATCCCGGGCGCCACCTCGCGGGCGTCCGCCTCGAGCAACACGCCAGCCTGCCCGGCGACCGGCTCGAGTTCGACTACCGCGACCAGGCCTGGGTTCTCGACCTGCCGGCGCCCGACGCGTGGCGGCTGGAATACCAGCTCCGGCTGCGCCACCACGACGGCCGCGAGGAGACCGTCAACGACCCGGCCAATCCGGCGCGGGTGCCCGGCGCGTTCGGCGACAAGTCGGTGCTGCACCGCCGCGACTACGTCGACCCGATCTGGCTCGACCTGCCGGCCGCCCGCGGCACCTGGCGGGAGTTCACCGTCGCCGCGCCGGCGCTCGACGCGGAGGTCTGGATCCGCACGTGGTCGCCGCCCAGCGCCGGCGACCGGGTGCTGGTCGCGCACGACGGTCCCGAGTTCGACAAGCTGGCCGACCTCGGCCATTACGCGGCGGCGATGGTCGGCTCCGGTGCCCTGCCACCGTTCCACCTCGTGCTGCTCGGGCCCGGCGACCGCAGCGACTGGTACTCCGCCAACAACGCCTACGCCGCCACGCTGACCGACCCGGTCCTGGCCCGGCTCCGCGAAGAGTTGGGCTTCGAGGGCAAGGTCACCGGGATGGGCGCGAGTCTTGGCGGGCTGGCGATGCTGCACGCGCAGCGGCGTACCCCCGCCGTGTTCGCGGGTTTGTTCCTCCAGTCCGGCAGCTTCTTCCGGCCGCGACTTGATCCGCAGGAGTCCGGCTTCCGCTATTTCCAGCGGATAACCCGGTTCACCGGGCCGGTCGTCGCCTCGGCGTTCGCCGCGCATCCCGTGCCGACCGCGCTGACCTGTGGCACCGTCGAGGAGAACCTCGCCAACAACCGGGAGATGGCGGACGCATTGGCCCGGCAGGGCTATCCGGCGCAACTGGTGGAGGTGCCCGACGGGCACCACTTCATCGGCTGGCGGGACGCGTTCGACCCCCATCTGACCCGGTTGCTGGCGCGGTCGTGGGGCGAGACGTCGTGGAGCCTGGGCTCGTGGGGCCCAGGTTCGTGGGGGCGGGGTTCGAAGTCGGGAGGCTAGCGTGCGAGAACGTTGGGTCGAGCTGTTCTCCCCGGCCATCGGGACGGCCGGATCGGTGGTGCGCTACGGCCACTACGGCCGGCCGGTGCTGGTTTTCCCGTCGGAGCAGGGCCGCGCCGGCGACTTCGCCAACAACGGCATGGTCGAGGCGGTCAAGGAGCTCATCGACGCGGGGCGGGTGAAGCTCTTCTGCGTCGACTCCTACGACGCGGCCTCCTGGGCGGCCCGCGACCTGCCGCTCGAGGAACGCGCCAAGCGGCACGCCAACTTCGAGTCGTGGATCGTCGACCAGGTCGTGCCGTTCATCAACGAAGACGTGGCCGGCGGGGCCGAGATCGGGGTCGCCGGCTGCTCGATGGGCGCCTTCCACGCGCTCAACTTCGCCTGCAAGCGGGCCGATCTGTTCCCGCTGGCGATGTGCTTCTCCGGCAACTACGACCCGTCGGCCTGGCACGGCTGGGGCGAGCGGGGCGACGCGGCCTACTTCAACAGCCCGGCCGACTATCTCGGGAATCTGCACGGTGACCATCTCGACTGGCTGCGCACCCGGTTGTCGGTGCTGCTGGTCTGCGGTCAGGGGCAATGGGAAGACACCACCGGAGCCCTCAACTCGACCCGGCAGGTGGCCGGACTGCTTGCCGACAAAGGGATCCGGCACGAGCTGGACCTGTGGGGCTACGACGTGCCACACGACTGGCCGTCGTGGCGCGCGCAATGGGCGCATCATCTGCCGCGCTTTTGCTGACTGGGGAGGCTGCACGTGGCCGACGTCGAACACATCATCGGAATGCTGCTGGGTACGGAGGACGACTGGCCCCGGGCCTACGAGGCGCTGGTCGACCGGCTCGGCCCGGTCGTCGACGGCGCGGGGCGCAAGCACCGGCTGAAGACCACCCGGGTCACCATCGAGCCGTTCAACCTGCGCGACAAGCCACGCCACTCGCTGGTCATCGACCGGCTCGCCTACTGGTACTACCACCCGCGCGAGTGGCTCAAGAAAGTGTCCATGATGGACGGGGTCTACCTGCTCAACAGCCCGTTCACGTTCCAGTCGATGGAAAAGCACGCGGCCTACTGCGCGATGATGCGGCTCGGTCTCAAAGTGCCGGAAACGGTGCTGGTGCCCTACAAGCACCCGCTGGAGAACTCCCGCTGGGCCTACACCGCGGCCCGCTACAACCAGTCGTTCGACCTCGACGCGGTGGCCGAGGAAGTCGGCTATCCACTGTTCATGAAGCCCTACGACGGTGGCGCCTGGGTCGGTGTCTCGAAGATCAAGGACAGTGCCGAACTGCATGCCGCGTACGACGCGTCCGGCGAGCGACTGATGCACCTCCAGCAGTCGGTGGAGGGTTACGACGTGTTCAGCCGGTCGCTGTCGATCGGGCCCGAGACGATGGTGATGAAGTTCCGGCCGGAGTTGCCCATGCACGACCGCTACGCGGTGGAGCACGGCTTTCTCAGCGCCGAGACCGGCGACGAGGTGGTCACCATCTCCCGGCTCGTCAACGCGTTCTTCGGTTGGGAGTTCAACTCCTGTGAGTCGCTGGTCCGCGGCAGCGAGGTCTACCCGATCGACTACGCCAATGCCTGCCCAGACGTGGCGCTGACTTCGCTGCACTACTACTTCCCGTGGGCGATGAAGGCGCTGCTGCGGTGGACGACGTTTTGCGTGGTGACCGACCGACGATTCAACGTCGACCTCAACACCCGGCAATACTTCGAGATCGCCGATCGCGGCGACCTGACCTACCAGGAGAAGCTGGCCGCATACCGCAAGCTGGCCGACGACTATTTCGAGACCGAACGATATGCCGACTTCTGCGCGTCCCGCCTGGCACACGTCGACGAGCTGGTCTACGACTGGGTGCGGTCCCCCGAGTTCGACAACCTGCTCGTGGAGACCGTGCGCAACACGTACCCCGTTGACGAACATGATCGCTTCGTGGCGCACTTCCGCGGGCTGACCGGCGCCTGGGTGGCCGACCAAGCGGGTTAATTCGGATGCGCCTGGCCTCCCTCTCGTGGGATTCTCGGCGGGTCAGGCGCACTCGACGACAGGAGCGTGCAATGCGAGGCAGCGAAAACTTCCGCCCATCCACCGGCCGAGTTTTCGAGGACACCTCCGCATATGCATACCGTCAACATCGGGATTCTGGCGCATGTCGACGCCGGTAAGACGAGCCTGACCGAGCGACTGCTGTTCGACACCGGGGTCATCGACCGGCTCGGCAGCGTCGACTCGGGCACCACGCAGACCGACACCGGCGAGATCGAGCGCCGGCGTGGCATCACGATCCGTTCCGCGGTCACCGCGTTCCGGGTCGGCGACCGCCAGGTCAACCTCATCGACACACCCGGGCACCGCGACTTCATGGCCGAGGTCGAGCGGGCCCTCGGCGTGCTCGACGGCGCGGTGCTGGTGCTTTCCGCGGTCGAGGGCGTGCAGCCGCACACCCGGCTGCTGATGCGCACCTGCCGCGCCCTGCGCCTGCCCACGCTGCTGTTCGTCAACAAGGTCGACCGCACCGGCGCGCGCTCGGAAACGCTGCTGGCCGACATCCGCCGGCTGCTCACGCCCGCCATCGCACCGCTGGGGACCGTCGAGGGTCTCGGCACCGCGGGCGCCCGCTTCATCGAGGGTGCCGCCGACGCGCGCTCCACTGACGGCGGTGCCGCCGACGCGCGCTCCGCTGACGGCGGTGCCGCCGACGCGCGCTCCACTGACGGCGGTGCCGCCGACGCGCGCACGGCTGACGGCGGTGCCGCCCGTGCGCCGTTCGCCGATAGCTGGCTGCCGGTGCTGGCCGAGCACGACGACACGCTGCTGGCGGCCTTCGTCGATGACCGGCCGGTGCCTCCGGCGGCCTTGCGGGCAACCCTCCGCGCCCAGACTGCGGCCGGCCTGGTGCATCCACTGCTGTTCGGGTCGGCCCTGTCCGGCACCGGCGTGCCCGCGCTGCTCGACGCGATCGGTGACCTGCTCCCGCCGGCGCCGCCCGCCGAGCCGGAGCCGCGGGCCCGGGTCTTCGCGATCACCCGCGGTCCGGGCGGCGCCAAGGTGGCGTACGCCCGTTCCTATGGCGGCGCGCTCACCGCCCGGCAGCGGGTGCAGGTGTTCCGTGCCGCCCCCGATGGCCGCGTCGCGGCGCACCGGGCCCAACTGACGGCCGTCTCGGTGGTCGGTGACCCGGCGGCGCCGGCGCTGACCGCGGGCTACATCGCGGCGCTGCACGGCCTGCCCACCGTGCGGATCGGCGACCAGGTCGGCTCGCCGGCCGGCCTGGTGGTCGACGCGCACTTCCCGCGCCCGAGCCTGGAGACGGTCGTCCGCCGGCGCGACGGTGGCGAGCCGTCGGGGTTGCACGCCGCGCTGCTGCGAATGGCCGACGAGGACCCGCTGATCCACACCGCGGTGACCGCGTCGGGGGAAAGCAGCGTCCGCCTGTATGGCGAGGTGCAGAAGGAGGTAATCGCCTCGACGCTGGCCGACGCGGGCATCCTCGCCGAGTTCGCGCCGAGCCAATTGATCCACCTGGAACGCCCGACCGGCGTCGGCACCGCGGTGGAGATCATCGGCAACGGCTTCTTCGGCACGGTCGGCCTGCGCGTCGAACCCGGCACCGGCGTCGAATACGGCCTGGAGGTCGAACTCGGCTCGCTGCCGCTGGCCTACCACAAGGCGATCGAGGACTCGGCCGTGCAGGCGCTGGAGCAGGGCCTGTGCGGCTGGCCGGTGACCGACGTGCGGGTGACGCTGACGCACAGCGGCTACTGGTCACCGATCACGGTGGCCGGCGACTTCCGCGACCTGACCCCACACGTGCTGCTGCTGGCACTGGCGGCGGCCGGCACCCGGGTCTTCGAGCCCTGTCACCATTTCGAGGCCGACATCCCGGCAGCCGCGCTCGGCCCGGTGACCGGCGCCCTGGCCCACCTCGGCGGCCGCGTCGACGAGACCCTGCCGACCGGGGAAACGTGGCGGATCAGCGGCTCGATCCCGGCCAGGTTGGTCGCCGAGGCGCAACGCCGCCTGCCCAACCTGACCAACGGCGAGGGCCTGTGGACCTCGACCCCGGCCGGCGACCGCCCGGTCGAGGGCCGCCCACCGCGCCGGGCCCGCACCGACGGCAATCCACTCGACCGCGTGGAATACACCCGCTGGCTGGCCCAACGCGACCTGGCCGGGAGTGCCGGCCGGCGCTAGGCGGCCCGGGAGCCTTGATCCTGGGCGACCAGTTGCACCTTCGGGTGCGGGAAGACCCACTTCTTGTAGGCCCAGAACCGGAACGCCATCGCGGCCAGCGTGCCCGCCACGATCCCGAAGCCGAAGTCGCTGATCTCCTGGACGATCAGGCTCACGTCAGGGACCCGCAGGTCGAACACGTAGCGGCCGATCAGCAGCGGCACGTCGTTGACGCCGATGGCGATCGCGTTGACCGCGAAGAACAACGCCGCCTCGTGGCGGCGTTCGCGGCCGCCCCGGGTCCGGAACGCCCACTCGCGGTTGAGGATGTAGGAGAGCACCGTCGTGACGATCGTCGCGACCGTGAGCGCCGTGACCGGCTTGTTGGACAGGATCGTCAGCTTGAGCGCGTAGTTGACCGCGATCGTGACCAGGAAGCAGGTGCCACCGACGATCAGGAACTTGAGCATCTCGCGGTGTCGCAGGACCTGGTTGCGAATCGGGGTGGGCAGCAGCCGCAGCACGGCCCGCACGATCCGGGCGGGCCTTCCCCGCAGTGGCTCGACGCTCATCGCGGGAACGCTACCGGGTCAACCTGGTGACGCGGCAGCGAGGCCGCGGCGTCAGGCACAGGCGGCCCCGATCTTGTCGGCGATGTCGGCGAGTTGCTGCGTGGCGGCATTGATCGGGGTCTTGTCCTCCGGGTCGGCGATCTTCTTGACGGTCGCCGCGGTCTCGGTCAGCGCCGCCTTGACGTCTTCCGCGACCGGCTCGCCGGAGAGTGCGGCCAACTGGTCGGCCCAGGTGGTCAGGGCGGCGCGGAACTCCTTCTCCGCCGCTTCGGCCTTCGCGTCGTCGCCCTCCAGCGCCACCTTCAGCAGGTTGTCGACGCCCTCCTCGAAGGCGGTCGCGCCGGTCTTGCTCAGCGCCATCGCTTCCGTGCACGCCGTGGCGGTGGCCGCCGCGGTGTCGGCGCCACTGGCAGCGGCCGGCTGACCAGCTTCGTCTTCCTTGCCACAGGCGGCCAGGGCCAGGGCGGAAACGGCAAGAGCAGCGACCAGGAAGCGGCGCACGGCGGTGACTCCTCGGCAGGGATCGACGAAGCACAACGCCGAGACCGTAGCGAACCCAGGAGCCCGCCGTTGTCCCTAGAAAGCGAACTCCGCGCTCTTCGCCTCGCCGAGGATCGCGCTGCCGTCGTTGTCGTACACCCGCCAGCTCTGCACCAGCACGTAGCGCCGGCCGCGGGGCGGCATCAGCTCGAACGGGCCGCAGGCGCGCTCCGACATCTCCTTCGCGAAGGTCAACCGCTTGCAGGTGTACGCGTCGCCGACCTGCTTGCCGGCCGTGTCCTTCAGGGTCAGCGTGATGTCGGCCGTCACCTCCTTGGAGCGCAGCGCGCCGGAGACGCGGATGCCCGGACCCGTCGCATAGCAGGTGTTGGAGAACGCCGGTTGCAGGAACTTCCATTGGAAACCGGTGCAGTGCGCGGTCCCGAAGACCGTCGGCAGCGGTGCGACCCGGGCGTCCTCCGACGTCCGCGGCTTGGCCGGTGCCGGCTTTCCCAACCGGTTGGCGGTCAGCCGGGCCGCATCGGTCGCGATCGGTTGGCCGGCCCGGACCGGCTTACCGCCCTTGGCCGCGGTCGGGCTCGGGCTGGGTGTCGCGCTCGGCCGGTCTGCCGCGGCTTCGGTGCCGCTGCCCGGGCCCGGCCATTCGAACGCGATCAGCGCGGCGGCCATCAGCACGAACGAGGTGACCACCGTGGTGATCGCGTGCCAGGCCGGTGACCGGCGGCGCTGGCTGGGCACGAACGGGCGGCCGGCGGTGAGCGCCGACTGCATCGGCAGCGGGTGCTGCCTGGGTAGGGCCGGCGTGGCGCCCAGGCGCAGCGCGGCGGTGCGCAGCGCGGCGCCCAGGTCGGCTGCGTCGGGCCGGCGCGCCGGGTTCTTGTCCACACAGGACGTGATGAGCTTCCAGAGCACGTCGGGGATGCCGGGGTTGCGGCGCGGCCGGGTCTCCACGTGCCGGCGGATCACCGAGCGGGGCGTGTGCCCACCAAACGGCGGCCGCCCGGTCAGCAACTCGTAGAGCACCATGCCGAAGGCGTAGACGTCGGAGGCGGGCGACGGCCGGCCGCCGTGGATCAGCTCGGGCGACAGGTAGTTGGGCGTGCCGAGCAGGGCACCGGCCGTGGTCAGCGCCGGTGCGTCGATCACCCGGGCGATGCCGAAGTCGGTCAGCCGCACCCGCGGATCGCGGTCGAGCGCGTCGGGCGTACCCACGAGAATGTTGTCGGGTTTGAGGTCGCGGTGCACGACACCGAGGTGGTGGGCGTGCGCCAGCCCCTCGGCCACCGCAGCCATGCACGTCGCCGCCTCGGCGGGCGCCAGCGTCCCGCGCCTGCGCAGCACGTCGCGCAGGCTGCCGCCGGGCACCAGGTCCATCACCAGGCCGAGCGACTCGCCGACCGTGAGCAGTTCGCGGACCGGCACGATGTTCTCGTGCCGCAATGCGGCCAGGATCGCCCGCTCCTGCACGAACCGCATCACCGCCTTGGGTTGCAGCACCAGTTCCTCGCGGAGCAGCTTGATCGCGACTTCTTCGCCGGTGGCCTGGCTGAGTGCGCGCCACACGGTGCCACCGGCGCCGCCACCGATCTGCTCGATCAGCGCGTAGCAGCCGCCGACCACGCGTGCGCAGGGCCGCCCAGGTGCGGGGATCGGCTCGGGCTCGGGCTCGGGCGTCTTGGGGGGTTCGGAAGACGTCACTTGACAGTCATACTCGGGATAGATCCCATATGCCGGAACACACCCGAAAGGCCCGATCGGAATCCTCCGAACGAAGGACGGCTATCCGGTGATGATGTTGACGGCGATGGCCAGCACGATCGCGTTGTAGAAGAAGCTGATCACGCTGTGCACCATCACGTGATAGCGCACCGCGCGGCCCTGCACCTCCACGTCGGACGCCGCGAACGAGACGCCGACGGTCACCGAGAAATACAGAAAATCAATCAACCGGGGGTACGGGCAGTTGGGGAACCGCCAGTCGGGCCACTGCATGTAGAAGCGGGCGTAGCCCAGTTGCAGCAGCAGCCAGGCGCAGATCGTGACGAACGCGCCGAGCCCCTGCACAAGCCCGCTGAAGTCGCTGTTCTCGTCGACGGCGAGCACGTCGAGCGAAGCGCCCAGCCCGGTGACGCTCGCCGCGACAGTGAAGAAGAAGCTGAACCGGCGCCCGATCAGCCGGGCGTTCCAGCCGGTGGCCGGCGGCGCCGGCGAGTTGGGGTCGGCCAGCCGCTCCCGGCGCACCCGCACCGTGCCGACCAGCAGGTAGGCGCCCGCGAGCAGCCCCCAGGACAGCAGGAACAGCACCACGTTGGGCTCGGAATCGCTGCCGGCGATGGTGAAGAGCAGCCCGCCGACGGCCAAAACCACCTCGACCAGGCGCGCGATCAGCGTGCCGGCCAGTCCCACACCCGGCTAACGCCTGTGCCGATCCGGAGTTGCGCCGGCTTCCCATTTGTCCAAGCGGACGCCAACCCGCGTCGATATCGTCGGGAACATGACCACTGACACCGAGACCGGGCCGGAACGCAACACGCGCCCGGCCGACTACCCGTCGGCGATCGTGCCGATGCTCGCCTATGAAGACGGCGTCGCGGCCATCCAGTTCCTGCGCGCGGCGTTCGGTTTCACGGAGCGGATGCGCTTCACCAACGACGACGGCTCGATCGGGCACGCCGAGCTGGCCCTCGGCCACGCGGTGATCGCGCTGGCCACGCCGCCGGGCATCGGCTACGAGAGCCCCAAGCACCATCGCGAGCACTGCACGACCGCGATGCGCTGGACCGAGCAACCGTGGCTGGTCAACGGCATCATGGTGTACGTCGACGACGTCGACGCGCACGCCGCCCGGGCCCGCGAGGCCGGCGCCCTGGTGCTCAGCGAGCCGGCCGACCAGCCCTATGGCGTCCGCAGCTATCGGGTCGAAGACCTGGAAGGCCACCGCTGGATGTTCAGCCAGCACACCGCCGACGTCGCGCCGGAAGAGTGGGGCGCCACGAGCGGCGAGTAAGAGCGACACGCCGATCGCCAACACCATTTCCAATACGATCATTGATAGTGTCGCCGGCATGACCGCGGCTATGTCCATCACCCTCGACGACGAGCTCGCCCAGGCGCTCAACGCCGCGGTGGGTGGGGGCAACCGATCCGCGCTCGTCGCGGAGGCCATCCGCGAATACCTCGACCGGCACGCCATCGCCGCGGCAAAGGCTTGGCACGCCTCGCTCGACGGCGACGATGCGGCGGCGCTGGCCGAGGTCGACGCCACATGGTGATCCGCGGGTCAATCGCCCGCGGTGACGTCTTCGACTACACGTTCGGCAGCCGCCGGGTCCGCGTCCTGGTGGTGAGCGCCAGCACGTTCAGCGTCCACTACCCGGTCGTCGTGGTGATCCACGATCGCGCCGACGGCGACGTGCCAGGGCTGCTGCTGCCGCTGCCCACCGAGATCGCCGGCGGCGGCACCATCGACCTGTCGCGCATCCGCTACGCCGACCCTGACGCGTTCGGCCATCGACACGGCCGCGTGCCGCCAACCGTGCTCAGCCAGGTCGATCAAGGCCTGCGCCGGTTGCTGGGCCTCGCCTAGTCACGCATCGCTGGCAGCGCCGCGAGGGCCGGCATGGCGGCGAGCCGGCGGAAAGCGTCCTCGGTCGGCGAACCCGGCTCGGCGCAATAGACGATCATGCGTTGGTCGCTGTCGCCGATGTGCAGCAGTTGGCACTCGAACTCGAGCGGGCCGACGTCGGGGTGGTTGACCCGCTTACGCACGCCGCGGCGCACGACCACGTCGTGGCTGTGCCACATCCGGGCGAAGACCGGCGAGACGCCGAGGAGCTCGGTGACCAGGCGCTCGATGCCCGGGTCGCCGGGATAGCGGGCATACGCGGCGCGCAGGTCGCCGACCGAGGTGGCGGTGAACGCCAACGCGTCTTCGTCGGTCCAGTGCAGGTCGTCGGCCGGTTGGCGGAACATCCAGCGGAGCATGTTGCGGTCGTCGACCGGGTAGGCCGAAAGGTCGCCGATGAACCGGGTGGCCAGCGAGTTCCAGGCGAGCAGGTCAAACTTCGCGTCGACCACGTACGCCGGGGTCAGCGGCATCGAGTCGAGCAGGTAGCGCACCGCGGGCAGCAACTCGCTGCTCGGGCCGACCACGGCCGGCGGCGCCTCGCCGGCGATCCGGAACAGGTATTCCCGCTCGTCGATGGTCAGCATCAACGCCCGGGCCAGCGCGCCGAGCACCTGCCGCGACGGCTGCGGCCCCCGCGCCTGCTCAAGCCGGATGTAGTAGTCGATCGACATCCCCGCGAGCTCGGCGACCTCCTGCCGGCGCAGCCCCGGCGTGCGGCGCGGGCCCAGGCCGGCGCCGCCGGGCAGGCCCACGTCGGAGGGCAGCAGCCGCTCCCGGCGCGTGCGCAGGAACGCGGCGAGCTCTTGCCGGTTGACGGTCACCGGTCAAGAGTGCCGCACTCCGCACCAACCTGGGTGGTACGGCTGATACCAGGCAACGCTGGTCCTGCCTGACCGGTCCCACGCCCGACAGGCTCGACGCATGACACAGATCGCATTGATCACTGGTGCCAATAAGGGCATCGGCCTCGCGACCGCGCGGGCCCTCGGTTTGCTGGGAATGACCGTGCTCGTCGGTGCCCGCGACGAGAGCCGCGGGCAGGCGGCGGCGAAGGAGTTGGCCGGCGAGGGGCTGGACGCCCGGTTCGTCCGGCTCGACGTCACCGACCAGTCGACGATCGAGGCCGCGGTCGACCTGGTGACGGCCGAGTTCGGCCGGCTCGACATCCTGGTCAACAACGCCGGCATCCTGCGCGCCGACGGCACGGCGGAGCCGAGCGCCACCATCGTGGCGACGATCCACGAGGTGTTCGAGACCAACGTGTACGGGGTCGTCGCGGTCACCAACGCGTTCCTGCCCCTGCTGCGGCAGGCGCCGGCAGCCCGGATCGTCAACGTCTCCAGCGAGGTCGGCTCGATCACCTCGCTGACCGACCCGGCGAGCCCGCTGTATGTGCTGACCTCGGTGCCCTACCCGGCCTCGAAGGCGGCGCTGAACATGATCACCGCGATGTACGCCAAGGAGTTGCGGGACACGCCAATCAAGGTCAACGCGGCGAACCCCGGCTACACCAGGACCGACTTCAACCAGAACTCGGGCTTCCGTACCCCCGAACAGGCCGCCGCGGTGAACGTGGAGTTGGCGACGCTGCCGGCCGACGGCCCCTCGGGCGTGTTGTGAGGTCACCTGATCACCCTGGAGGGCGATCAGAACGGGGTTCTGGCCTGGTGACTTCGGGGTAAGCGGAAGTCGTGGAGGCTTCCGTTTTCAACGCGTGGTCGTGGCGCACCCCCGCTCTCGGTGGTGGCCACGACCAGACCACGCCCGACCAGGGCCCAGACGACGAACCCGACGGCGAGGTGGCGGCTGCCAACGGCGGCGGCCCGGGCTTCTCGCTCGACCTGACCGGCTATGCCGTGATGGCCGTCGACGGCGAGATCGGCAAGGTGGAGAAGGCCGGCGAGACCGACCTGGTGGTCGACACCGGTCCCTGGATCTTCGGCCGCACGGTGCTGCTGCCGGCCGGCGTCGTCGAGCGGGTCGACCACCGGTCGCGCACGGTGCACGTCGACCGCACCCGGGAGCAGATCAAGGACGCTCCCGAATACAACCCGGAGCCCGACTATCGCGACCGGCTCGCCGGGTATTACCGCGACACCTACGGCCGTCAGTAGCCCAAACCGATGGTGTGCCCCTCGGTGCGCGGGTCGCCGAGGGCAACCATGATGGCGTCGGCCAGGTCGGCGCGGGAGAGCTTCAGACCGCCGCGAACGTTGCGGTCGAGGGCGGTCCGGTAGGCCTTGCGCTCCCCGTCAGTCAGCTGCGGCGGCCGCATCACGGTCCAGCGCAGCCGGCTGTCGAAGACGATCCGCTCGGCCCGCGCGAAGTCGGCGAACTGCTTCTTGAGCACGGTGCTGCCGATCAACGGCTTGACCACGTAGCGGATGAGCGGCCCGTCGCCCGGATCTTTGACGTGCCCGCTGCCGGTGACGACGATCAGCCGCGCGGCCGGGTTGTTGACGGCGAGGGCCGCGACCACCGAGGCTGCCCCCCGCGAGCAGACGGTGGCGTCCTGCGTGCCGCGCGGCCCGAGCGTGTCGACGACGGCATCCCGACCGGTCACCGCGGCGGCGAGGTCGTTGGGCTCGAGCGCGTCGGCGACGACGATCTCCAGCCGCGGATCGGCATCCACCGACAACCGGGCGGGATCGCGAACCACCGCGGTGACGTGATGCCCGGCCGCGATGGCGCGGCGCACGACATGCTGCCCGGTCCCCCCGGTGGCACCCAGAACGGTGATCTTCATGATCAGGTCCTCCCGTGGTTAGTAAGTGCTCACTCACCACTAGGATGGGTGAGCGCTTACTAACCTGTCAAGGGGGTTCCAGTGGGAACGAGGGACGTGATCCTCGACGCCGCCGCCGAGGTCATCCGCACCCGGGGCCTCGCCAACGCCACCACCCGCGAGATCGCCAAGGCGGCCGGCTATTCCGAGGCCACGCTCTACAAACACTTCGCGGGCAAGATAGAACTCCTGGTGGCGGTGTTGCACGAGCGCACACCGGGCCTGGCGCAGTTGGCCCGCGCCGTCAACACGGCCGGCGAAGACCTGACCGAAGGCCTGACGGCAATCGCGACCGCGATGATCACGTTCTACACCGACAGCTTCCCCACACTGGGGTCGATCTTCTCGGACCCGCTGATCCTGGCGGCGCACACGGCGGGCCTACGCCAGGTCGGCGCCGGCCCGCACAAGGCCAACGAGGCAGTGATGGGCTACCTCCACCGCCAACAGGAGCGCGGCCTGGTCCGCGCCGACGCCGACCTCTACGCGGCGGCCAGCCTCCTGCTGGGCGCCTGCTTCCAACACGCCTTCCTCGGCCACATGCGCTGGCCCGACCGCCGCTCCGACACCGACGCCGCCACCGGCTTCGCCGCCCTGGTCACCCGCGCGCTGCGCTGACGAGCTGCGGCCTACGGCTGCTTGAATTCGGGCGTGTCCCAGACCCGTTGCGCCATCAGGTCTTTGACCAGGCCGATGTAGTCCTCGCTCTCCGGCGTGTGCCAGCGACCGCTCAGCCAGCGCCCCACGCACCCCCACAGATCGCCCTTCGCATAGGGCTCCCCGCGTTCCTCCGAATTGAGCCAGCCTTCCCAGCCCTCATAACAACCCCGCCAGATGGAGTAGGCCAGGTCGGCGTTCATGGCCGTCGAGCGGAGCACGCCCGGCCACGCCGACTTCTGGTAGGGATGCCGGTCCTGAAGGATGCCGAAGCTCTCCGGGCACTCGCCGGAGCGGTCGTCGGCGCCGATCCCGTGACCAGGCGCGCACCGCGCCGGGTCGGTGCTGTAGTCGCCGAGCACCGTCTGCTTCCACCAGCTCTCCTGCGCGGCCTGCGCGAACACCACGTCTTCGTCGATGCCCCACTTGCACGCCGCCCAGCGCAGAATGTCCCTTGTGGACCCGGTGAAGGCACCGTCGACACGCGGGGCGATCCGGCTGTCGGAGCGGCTGTCGTCGTAGATGTCCGGGCCGACGTGGTGGCCGGTGGTCGAGTTGGCGATCAGGTTCATCTGCCGGTTCTCCGCCGCAGGACGGGCCCGCACCCAGGTCGCGCACTGCGCACCCGACGGCAACGTCGCACCAGGGGGCAGGGTCGCGAAGCGTTCCGGCACCGCTTCGGCCGGCCGCGCGGTCGCTGACATCGTCGGCATGCGCGATTCGGGTTGGCGCCAACCGGATTCGGTGTGTTCGACCGCAGCGTCGTTGCGTTCGGGTGTTCTTTCGGCGTGTGCCGCATACGTGCCGGCCAGGGTCAGCGTCGCCGCGACCGCGGTCGCGCCGGCGATCAGCCAGCCGTGCCGTCGAATGTGTTGTCCCACGCCGAGCGACCGTAGGCGGCGCCACTTCTGCGGGTCAACGGGCCAAAAGGACATATAACGCAAGCCACCTCGATCGGGTGAGGGACGGACGAGATGTGCGACTCACTACTTTATCGAGCTGACTGACTATTCGCATGGCAGAGGTTCACCACTTCACGCACGGCTGGATCAACCCCGGCTTCGCCTACGTGGTGGCCGTGGTCGGCGCCCTGATCGGCCTCTACTGCGCCGCCCGCGCCCGCACGCTGCGCCAAGGCCCGGGCCGGGTGAAGTGGCTGACCATCGCGACCGTCGCGATCGGCGGCGCCGGGGTCTGGCTCGCGCACTTCACCGCGATGCTCGGCTTCGACGTGGTCGACAGCCCGGTGCGCTACAGCCCGGCCCTGACCGCGGCCAGCCTCGCCCTCTCGCTCGGAGCCGTGGGGATCGGGCTCTTCCTGGTCGGATACCGCGAGCCGAGCACCGCGGCGATCCTGCGCGCCGGCGGCATCACTGGTGCCGGCCTGCTCGGCATGCACTACACCGGGATGGCGGCGGTCGACGTCGCCGGCGAGATCTCCTACCAGCCACAGTTGGTCGCGCTGTCGGCGCTGATCGCGGTCGTCGCCGCGACCGCGGCGCTCTGGTTCAGCGCCACGGTCGCCGGCCGGCTGCCGATCACCGTCGCGTCGGTGCTGTTGGCGGCCGGCGTCTGCGGCATGCATTACACCGCGATGGCAGGGGTACGCGTCGAGCTGGACCGGACGGGCCTGGCCACCGTGAACGGCGTACGCCCGCTTGGTCTGATCGTCTCTGTCGCACTGGTCTTCGCCGTCGCGATGACGTTGATGGCGACCGTCGCGCTACAGGCGATGACGACCGAGGAGTTCGCCGGCGACGGCCCGGCGACGGTGACCCGGACCGAGCCGGTCGGCCTGGCCGCCGCGGGCTTCGGGCCCCCGGCGACCGAGCCGATCCGGCTGGACATGCCGGTCACTCCCGGCCTGCGTCTCCGGGACGGAAGGGCCCCTTACTGAGCGGGCCCTTCCGCCGGCCGGTCACTGCTGGGTCAACCGCCACTGCTGGTTGGTGGCGGTGTGGCAGGGCCACTGGATGAGGATCCCGCCGTCGGCCATCGAGGCGCCGTTGACGTCGAGGCACTTGCCACTGTGCACGGCCTTGAGCTGGTAGACGCCGGTGGTCGAGGTCGCGACCGGGGTCCACTGCTGGTTGGCCTGGTTGTTGCAGGTGAGCTGCACGACCCCGGCGGCGTCGGCGGTCGAGCCACCGGAGATGGCCATGCACTTACCGCTGTGCACGGCCTTCAGGTAGACGTTGCCGCTGCCCGCGTCGACCGCCTGCCAGCGCTGGTTGGCGCCACCGGTGGCGGCCCACTGGTGCACGACCGCGTTGTCGGCCGTCGACACCCCGTTGACATCAGCGAGCTTGCCGCTGTGTTGCGCGGTCAACGTGTAGGTCTTGCCCGCGATGCCACCCGAGGGCGTGGTGCCGACGCCGTTGCCGCCGAAGGTGAACGCGTCGACGTCGTAGTTGTTGTCGACCGACGTCTTGAACACCATGTAGAGCTTGTGCGTGCCGGACAGGGCGGCCACGTTGACCGCGGCCTGCTGCACGTAGGTGTCCCAGCCGCCGGTCGCCGCGACCGGGTTGGTCGCCAGCAGCGTGCCGGTCGGCGAGTCGGCGCGCAGTTCGATGCTGCCACCACCGCTCGGCGACGAGATCTTGTAGCTGACCGTGCTGATCCCTTGCAGGCTCATCGGGTCGAACATGATCCAGTCGTTGTTGCTGACGTCGCCGATCCGGCCGCCGCTCTCCGCGCCGGTCTGCGCGACGATCCGGGTGCCGGACTGGGCCGTGAAGTATTCCGCCTGCTTGTGCTTGGGTTGCAGGATCACCTTGGCGTAGCCGGTCAACCGGGCCACCGAGCCGTTGCCGTTGTCTTGATAGCGCGAGTTGAGCACGTAGAACAGGTTGGCGCCGTCGGGGTGCCCGCCGAGGTTGCTGGTCGACACCGTGCCCGAACAGCCGGGCAGGTCGGTGGTGCCGTGCTCGTGGTCGTCGTGCCCGAGCGCCGGGTTGGTGAAGACCTGCTGGCAGTTGACCGTGCCGTCCTGGGCGTCGGTGACGCTGACCGAGTAGGCGACGTTCTGCCCGAGGTCGAGCATGCCGCCGTTGGTCGGCCCGGTGATGGTGACCACCGGCGCGTTGTTGCCCACCGTGATCGGCACGTTGGCGAACGACGAGCGGCCGGTGTTGTCGGTGACCGTCAACTTCGCCACGTAGTTGCCGTTGGAGCTGTAGACGCGCGAAGGGTTCGCCGCCGTGGAGTCGGTGCTGCCGTTGCTGTCGAAGTCCCAGGCGTAGCTGATCGTGTCGCCGGTGTCGGGGTCGTGCGTGCCGGCGCTGGAGAACTGCACGGTCAGCGGCGAAAGCCCGTTGGTCGGCGTGCCGGTGGCCACGGCGACCGGCGCGCGGCCGCCCTTGACGTAGTCGATCCGGTATAGGCCGGAGTCGTTGTTGCCGCCGCCGAAGTTGGCGCCCCATTCGAGCAGGTAAAGCGAGCCGTCCGGGCCGAACCGCATGGCCATCGGCTTGTTGAAGAACTCACCGGGCAGGAACGGGTTTATCTTGACCAGACCACCCGACGAGTCGAAATGGATCTCCTTGACGTAGTTGCGGGCCCACTCGTAGAAGAAGTGCACGCCGTTGTAGTAGGCCGGGAACTTCGTCGTCGAGGTGCTGGCGGCGTTGTAGCGGTAGACCGGGCCGCCCATCGGCGCGGCGCCGCCCTCGCCCATCTCCGGGAACTGCGACGAAGCGCCGTAGCCGTACCAGATCTGCGGCTGCACCAGTGGCGGCAACGTGCGCAACCCGGTGTTGTTGGGCGAGTCGTTGACCGGGGCGTTGCAGTTGAACTTCGACCCGACCACGCCGGTGTCCGGGTTGTACGGCGCGTACGCCTGGTTGTTGCCGTGGCAGAACGGCCAGCCGAAGTTGCCGGCCTGCTTGATCACGTTGAGCTCGACCAGGCCCTCCGGCCCGCGGTTGGTGGTCGGCAGCCCGCGGTCCGGCCCGTAGTCGGCCATGTTGATCCAGCCGGTCTGCTTGTCGACCTCGAACCGGAACGGGTTGCGGAAGCCCATCGCGTAGATCTCCGGACGGGTCTGCGCGGTGCCCGCCGCGAACAGGTTGCCGCTCGGGATCGTGTAGGTCCCGTTGGTCTCCGGGTGGATTCGCAGGATCTTTCCGCGCAGGTCGTTGGTGTTGCCGGCGCTGCGGGCGGCGTCCAGGTTGGACTTGCCGGACCGCCAGTCGAGCGGTGCGTAGCCCTGCCAGGCCGGGTCGAGGTTGGGCGGGGTGTCGTCGCCGGTCGACAGGAACAGGTTGCCGTTGGGGCCGAAGCCGACATAGCCGCCGGTGTGCCCGGGCTCGGGGAAGGTCCGGTCGCGGTAGGCCGGCACCGACAGCAGCACGACCTCGCTGGCCAGGTTGACCGTGTCGCCGCTGACGGTGAACCGCGACAACCGGTTGACGTCAGTGCTCGACGAGGACGGCGACCAGTAGAGGTAGATCCAGCCGTTGGTCGCGAAGTTCGGGTCCAGCGCCATGCCGACCAGGCCGTCTTCGCCGCCGGTGTAGACCGACAGGGTGCCGGCGGTGACCGTACTCTGCTGCGCCGGTTTGAAGATCTTGATCTGGCCGGCCCGTTGCACGTAGAAGACCCGGCCGTCCGGCGCGATGTCCAACGCCATCGGGTCGACCGTGTTGGAGTCGAGGCTGACCTTCTCGAAGTTGCCCCAGACCGTGCCGCCGCAGTCGCCGGCCAGGTTGCCGGCCGCGTAACGGACGCCGCCGAGGACGTGATTGCGGAAGTTGGTCTCGCTGTAGGAGGCGATGTCGTGGCCCATCGCGGTGGCCCACACCTTGCCGCCCTCGGTCTCGCGGCACCAGGAGATCGGGTGGTCGATGCCCATCGCGTCGCCGCCCGGGTTGTAGGTGCGCTCGTCGGCGGTGACCAGCACGTGCACGTTGCCGCGCGCGTTGACGTCGAAGTTGTACCACTCCTCGGTGCGTTGCCAGTTGTCCGGCAACCCGGCCGTCGACGGGTGCGCCTTGTCGGCGACCCGGGCGTAGCCCTGCAACGACCCCGGCGAATGCGACGGCATGTGCGCGCCACCGTTGATCGTCTGGTCCCACCACGGGAACGTGGTGTCGATGCCCATGTCGGTCGCGTTGTGGATCGCGACGATCCCGTGGCCGCTCCGCAGATAGTTCTGCACCGCGGTGCGCTGCGCGTCGTTGTCGAACACCATGCCCGAGGTCTGGAACATCACCAGCACGTTGAACGTGTTGAGGTTGGCGGTGTTGAGCACGGAGGAGTCTTCGCTGAACACCACCTCGAAGTTGTTGGCCGTGGCGAGTTGGTTGAACATCGTGACCCCGGCGGCGATCGAGTCGTGGCGATAGCCGGCGGTCTCGCTGAAGACCAGGGCCCGGAAGGCCGGTGCGGCTTGCGCTGGGGCTTGGAAGATGCCCAGGCCGAGCAGGGTGATGGCGATCGTGAGCATGGTGAGGACAGGTCTGCGGCGGCGCATGCGGACTCCTTCGAGGTGCCGTGCGGGACGGGCGAAGGTGCGGGGCAACGCGCCGCCGAATACGCGTCTACCGTCGAGGGCTGGGTCCATCGACATGTATCAGTCCGAGGATTGTTCAACGCGCCGTGCGGTCAAGTCAATGTTTCGCCACCGCTTTTGAACGTTACGACCAAAGTTCGCGCTCTCTCAGCAGAACTCTCCCTCTATATTGGACAAATCCCAACCAATATCGTTATTCGTACAGGCGAATCAATCAATGCAGAACTGTGATCGTGTCCAGCCTGTTGCGGTCTTGATGCACGCGTGTTCGGCCGCTTACGATGCGACGCCAACAGCACTTTCGGTTCGCTCAGCAAAAGCTCTTGCCTGGCAGACGAAAGTTTCGGTGATCACATGGATTTACCCGATCCTTCGGATGCGCTGCTGACAATGAGCGCCGTCGGCAAGTCGTTCTACGGCGTCCCGGTGCTGTCCGATGTGGATCTCGATCTGCGGCCCGGCGAGGTGCATGCCGTGGTCGGCGAGAACGGCGCCGGCAAGTCCACGCTGATGAAGATCGCCTCCGGCGTATACCAGCCCGACGCGGGTGAGCTGCGCATCGGCGGCGCGGCAACGGTGCTGCACAGCCCTCGCGCGGCCCAGGCCGCCGGCGTCGGGATCATCCACCAGGAGTTCAACCTGCTCCCCGAGCGCACGGTCGCGGAGAACGTGTTCCTCGGCCGCGAGCCGCTCCGGCGCGGCCTGGTCGACCGGCGGGCCATCCGCGAGCGCACCGCCGACCTGCTCGCCGCGATCGGTGAGGAGTCGGTGCGCCCGACCGACCGGGTCCGCGAGCTCGGCATCGCGCAGCAGCAGGTCGTCGAGATCGTCAAGGCGCTGTCGCTCGACGCGCGCATCCTGATCATGGATGAGCCGACCGCCGCGCTGGCCGACCACGAGGTCGAACTCCTCTACTCGCTGGTCCGCCGCCTCCAGGAGCGCGGCATCGGCATCCTCTACGTGTCACACCGGCTGGCCGAGGTGTTCGACCTGTCCGACCGGATCACCGTGCTCAAGGATGGCCGCCGGGTGGTCACCCTCAACACCTCCGACGCGACCCCGGAAGCGCTGGTCCGGCACATGGTCGGCCGTGACCTGGCCGCCTACTACCCGCCGAAGACCGCCGCGACCGGCCCGGCGCTGCTCACCTTGACCGGCGCCGGCAACGCACGTCTGCGCGACGTCGACCTCGAGTTGCGGGCCGGCGAGGTGCTCGGCGTCGGCGGGTTGCAGGGCTCCGGCCGTTCGGCGCTGGCCCGCGCGCTGTTCGGCGCCGACGGTTTCCGCACCGGGCAGCTGACCCTGGCCGGCAAACCCCTGCGGGTGCGCTCGCCCCGGCAGGCGGTCCGGGCCGGCATCGCCTACGTCACCGAAGACCGCAAGGGCGAAGGGCTGGTGCTCAACCAGTCGGTGCTCGACAACGCGCTGCTGGCGAAGCGCGCGGCCACGCCACGCTGGTTCGGCGGCGCCGGCCGGGCCACCAGCGTGCGCGACCTGCTCGCCGCCGTCGAGGTGCACGCGGCCGGCCTCGACCAGGAGGTCCGCTACCTGTCCGGCGGCAACCAGCAGAAGGTGGTGCTGGCCCGCTGGCTGGCGATGGCACCACGGGTGCTGCTCTTCGACGAGCCGACCCGGGGCATCGACGTCGGCGCCAAGGCGGCCATCCACGAGCTGATCCGCGACCTGGCCGAGAAGGGTGCCGCGGTCCTGATGATCTCGTCGGAGCTGCCCGAACTGCTCGGCATGAGCGACCGGATCGTCGTGCTGCGCGACGGTGCCATCGCCGGCGAACTGCCCGGCGACGCGAGCGAGGAGGCGGTCCTGAGCCTGGCCACCGGCACACCGCACGAGGTGCCCGCATGACGGCGCTCTCCGCCAGTTTCCGGCGCCCGCGAATCGACTCCACCAACGGCGTCTGGCTGGCGCTCGGCGTCACCCTGATCGTCGGCGGCATCCTGGTCGCCACCGACGGCGGCTCGCTCTTCGGCCAGAACAGCACGGTCAGCCTGCTGCAACGGGCCGCCGGGCTGGGCATCGTCGCGGTCGGCCAGACGTTCACCATCCTGGCCGGCTCGCTCGACCTCTCCGTCGCCTACGTGATCAGCCTGACGTCGTTGATCGCGGCCGAGACGATGGCCAACAGCGACGGCCGGGTCCTGCCGGCCATCCTCGCCGTGCTCGCCGTCTCCGCCGCGATCGGCCTGGTCAACGGGCTGCTGATCACCAAGTTGCGGATCAACGCGTTCATCGCCACGCTCGGCGTCGGCCTGCTGATCAAGGGCTATCTCGAACAGGGCTACGCCGGCCCGGCCGGCCAGGTCCCGGTCTCCTTCCAGCATCTCGGCTACGACCGGTTCGGCCCGGTCCCGGTCGCCTTCGTGCTCTTCATCGGCGTCGCGGCGGTGGCCTGGGTGGTCATCAACCGCAGCCGCTACGGGCACCACCTGATCGCCACCGGCGGCGACCTCGACGTCGCCCGCCTCTCCGGCGTGCGCACCGACCTGGTGCTGATCCGCACCCACGTCATCTGCTCGATCTGCGCCGGCATCGCCGGGCTCTACCTGGCCAGCCGGCTCGGCGCCGGCGCTCCCCGGGTCGGCGCCGAGGGCGGCTACGACCTGGAGTCGATCGCCGCGGTCGTGCTCGGCGGCACCGTGCTGGCCGGCGGCAGGGGCGGCGTCGCCGGCACCGTCGGCGGCGTGCTGCTGCTCGCGGTCATCGACGGCATCTTCAACCAACTCGCCGTCGACCCGTTCTTCAAGCAGGTGATCCGGGGCGTGGTGATCGTCGCCGCGGTCGCGATCTACGCGCTGCGGCTGCGCCGGAAGGGGTCGGCATGACTATCGCGGCCGCGACCGAAACTCAGGCCCGCCGGACCCGTTGGGGCACCGGCAGCGTGCTGCCCGTGCTGGCGATCCTGGTGCTGCTGCTGGTCGCGATCGCGATCCGGCAACCCGACTTCTACGACCCGCCGGCCCTGCTCGCGTTCCTCAAGCGATCAGCGCCGCTGATCATCCTGGCCGCCGGCCAATACTTCGTGATCGTCTCCGGCGACTTCGACCTGTCCGTCGGCTCGCTGGTCACCGCCGAGGTGGTGATCGCCGCCCGGATGATCGACGGCGACCCGTCGGCGACCTGGCCGGTGATCGCCCTGGTGCTCGGCTTCGGCCTGCTGGTCGGTCTGGTCAACGGGCTGGTCACCACGCTGCTGCTGGTGCCGTCGTTCATCACGACGCTCGGCATGTATCTGATCCTGGTCGGCGCCGTCTACACGTGGACCGGCGGTTCGCCGCGCGGCGCGCTCTCCGACGAGTTCCGGCAACTCGGCCGGCGCGGCATCGACGGCGTGCCGTGGCTGGGCGAGATCCCCTACGCGGTGCTGATCCTGCTCGTCGTAGCCGCGCTGGCGATCCTCGCGATGCGGGCCGACTTCGGCAAGATGTTGCTCGCGGTCGGCGACAACCCGCGCGCCGCCCGGCTCGCCGGCGGCCGGGTGGCCGGCGTGCGCACGACCGCGTTCGTGATCAGCGGCGGCTGCGCGGCCGTCGCGGCGATCCTGCTCGGCGGCTTCGGCGGCGTGAGCTTCCAGGTCGGCGCGGGGCTGGAGTTCACCGCGATCACCGCAGTCGTGCTCGGCGGCGTGGTCCTCGGCGGCGGGCGCGGCTCGGTCGTCGGCGCGATGCTCGGCGCGCTCACCCTCCAGACCCTGTTGACCCTGCTCAACCTGCTCGGCGTCGCGGGCGCTCTGGCGTCCGCGGTGCAGGGCCTGATCATCCTCACTGCCGTGGCCATCGGCGGGCTACGGGCACGCACCTGACCACCACCTTTTAGGAGAAGAGATGGGAAAAAGGACAGGCAGCGCCCTCGCTCTGTTGACGGTTTCAGCGATGGCACTGGCTAGTTGTTCCAGCGACGTCCCTGCGGCCAGCCCGAGCGGCAGCGCTTCGGCCGACGCCGGCGGGGGCACCGGCGAGACCTCGTCGTTCTTCGTCCAGGGCGACTACGACAACGAGATGGCGTTGCGCACCGCCAGCGCGACCGGCCCCGGCGACAAGCCGTGGGAGCAGGCGCTCAACCCGAAGAACGCCGACACCGCCAAATACAAGAAGGCCGGGCCCTACACGCTCTGCTTCTCCAACGCCGGGGTCGGCAACCCCTGGCGCCAGGTCGGCTTCAAGAACATGCAGGCCGAGGTGAAGCTGCACCCGGAGATCAAGTCGTTCCAGGTGGCCGATGCGGAGAGCAAAGACGACAAGCAGATCTCCGACATCACCGACCTGCTCGGCAAGGGTTGCAGCGCGCTGATCGTGTCGCCCAACACGACCGCGACGCTGACGCCGGCCGTCGAGCAGGCGTGCGCGAAGGTGCCCGTCATCGTCTTCGACCGCGGCGTCAACACCAAGTGCCCGGTCACCTTCATCAACCCGATCGGTGGGTACGCCTTCGGCGCGGCCGGCGCCGAGTTCCTCGTCGAGAAGGTCAAGCCGGGCGGCAACGTGCTCGCCCTGCGCATCCTGCCCGGCGTCGACGTGCTCGAGGCCCGCTGGGGCGCCGCGAAGGTCGCCTTCGACAAGTCGCAGCTCAAGGTCGTCGGCGTCGAGTTCACCGACGGCGACCCGGCGAAGACGAAGACCATCGTCAACAACTACATCCAGCGCTTCGGCTCGATCGACGGCATCTGGATGGACGCCGGCGCCACGGCCGTCGCGGCGGCGGAGGCGTTCGAAGACGCCGGCAAGCCGTTCCCGGCGATCGTCGGCGAAGACCAGCAGGACTTCCTGCGCATGTGGCAGGACCGCAAGCTCACCGCGGTCGCGCCGACCTATCCCACCTACCAGTGGCGTACCCCGGTGATCGCCGCTCTGAAGATCCTCAAGGGCGAACCGGTGCCCAGCCCGTGGAAGCTGCCGCAGCCCACGATCAACGACGGCAACCTCGCGCAATACGTCGACCCGAGCATGCCGCCCCTGCACTACGCGATGTGCGGCTGCAGCGACCTTCCGGGCTACCCGGGTGCCTGGGGCGGCAAGTAACCATGTTCCCGATCGGTGCCAACCCCTGGATCTGGACGTCCCCGGTCACCGACGACGCGCTGGCCACCCTGGTGCCACGCATCGCGGCGTGGGGCTTCGACGCGATCGAGATCCCGGTCGAGAACGTCGGCGACTGGTCACCCACCCGCACGCGCGACCTGCTGGCCGCACACGGGTTGACCGCCGCCGCCGTCCTCTCGGTCACGCCACCCGGCCGTGACCTGGTCAACACCGATCCCGACACCGTCCGCGCGACCCAGGACTACCTACGCTCCCTTGTGGACGCCGCGGTGGTCCTGGGCGCCGGATCCGTATGCGGCCCGGCCTACGCTTCGGTGGGCCGGGTCTGGCGGATGCTGCCGTCGGAGCGGGCGGCCTGCTACGCGTCGTTGCGGGCGGCCCTGCTGCCGGTGGCCGAATACGCGGGCGCCGCGGGTGTGGCCATCGGCTTGGAGGCGCTCAACCGCTACGAGACCTCGGTGGTCAACACGGTCGCGCAGACCCTGACCGCGCTCGAGGGCCTGCCGCCCAACGTGGGCATCATGCTCGACAGCTACCACATGAACATCGAGGAAGCCGACCCGTTCGCCGCGATCACCGCCGCCGGCCCGCGCCTGGTCCACGTCCAGGTCAGCGGCAGCGACCGCGGGGCACCGGGCGACGACCACATCGACTGGCCGCGCTGGCTTTCGACGCTGGCTGCGACGGGCTACCGCGGGCCGATCTGCATCGAGTCGTTCACGGGCGAAAACGAGGCGATCGCGGTGGCCGCCTCGATCTGGCGGCCGTTCGCTCCGACCCAGGACGCCCTGGCCACCAACGGCCTGCGCTATCTGCGCGAGGTTTGTGCGGCGCTGCCGTAGCGGTCGGCCACGATCGTCGGCTGTTCGAGCACGCGGCCGGCCGCTACGTTTTGGGCCAGCCGCACGAACTGGGCGTGTGTCCAGGCCAGCGGGGTGGCCGAGAACGTCGGCGTGCCCGGCGCGAAACCCTTGGTGCCGGCCGGTGGCTGGTCGTCCCAGACCTGCTCGGGCAGCATCGCGCCGGGACCGGTCGCGTTGGCCATCGTGCTGATCTGGCGCCGGGCGTTGCCGAGCTGACCGGCGGCGATCTGATACTCGCCGCGCTCGCCGTTGAGCAGCGGCCAGGCCCGGCCACGGGTGATCCGCGAGCCGTCGGGCAGGCCGAACTCCCACTGGCCGCCGTCCACCTTCTCGCCGTAGCCGTCGAACGAGGCGCGGTGGTAGTAGCGG
This sequence comes from Asanoa ferruginea, assembly GCF_003387075.1. Taxonomy (NCBI): domain Bacteria; kingdom Bacillati; phylum Actinomycetota; class Actinomycetes; order Micromonosporales; family Micromonosporaceae; genus Asanoa; species Asanoa ferruginea. The sequence goes on along the minus strand of NZ_QUMQ01000001.1, from coordinate 2,996,821 downwards.
CCCCGGGCCGTCGGCACGCCCAACTGGGTGTCGATCACGCCGAGGGTGTTCACCACTGCCGGGTCGTCGGCCGGCAGCACGCCCAGCCGCACGAGGTCCAGGAAGCTGGGATCGACCACGCGGCGCTGGTCGACGTCGGCCGGGCCGCTGTCGCCGATGGTGTAGGCCGTGGCCGCGTCCGGGTTGCCGTCCTTGGTCAGCCGCAGGAAGTAAGGGTCGGCGGAGTAGGGACCGGTCGTGGTCACCGTCCAAGCCTTGACCCGGGCCTGCCAGTCGTCGGCCGTGGCCAGGTAGCGCTCGGCCGAGGTGGCGTCACCGTTGGCGCGGGCGAGGTCGGCCGCGCAGACGAGGCCGGCGATCTCGGCGGCGATCGTCGCGGGCGAATAACCGGACTGGTTCTCCCAGCGGTCCTGCGGTGACCACGGCGCCTGGTTGCCGTCCTGCTCGAACCCGAGCAGGAAGTCGGCCGCCCGCTTGACGTGGCCCCAGGTGTCGGCGTCGGTGCGGCCCAGCTGGTGTGCCAGCACGATGGGCAGGGCGACCTCGTCGAGTTGCAGGCCGGTCCACACCGGCGTGCCGTCGACCCGCGAGTTCTGCGGGAACGAACCGTCGGCCTTTTGCTGCACGTCGAAGAGGTAGGTCAGGGACCGGTCGGCGCCGGCCACGTCGCCGGCGGCGATCAACGCCGTGGCGATCTGATAGAGGTCACGCGACCACACCAGGTGGTAGGGACCGGACGGGTCGTCCTTTCCCCAGATCCACGGCATCGACGGCGAGGCGACGTAGGCGCCGCGGTGGGTCTTGTCCTCGCTGGCGGCGAGCACCATGACCGAGACGTCGTAGAGGGTCCGCTGATCGCGACCGGACAGCGAGGCGGGTGCGGGCTTCAGCTTGCCGAGGTAGTTGTGCCAGCCGTGCGCGTACCCGGCCGCGGTGCGGGCGTATCCGCTGGCCAGCGAGGCGTTCACGGTGGTCAGCGCGGCGCCGGCGGTGCGGCCGAAGCCGATCGCCAGGGTGCCGTGCTGCCGTCCGCGCGCCCCGGTGAGCCCGGTCGCCGCGGTCTGCACAAGGTTGCCGGCGCCGGCCGAGGCATAGCGGCCGTCGAGCCGGCCATCGGCGAGCAGATCGGTCCAGCCATCGCTGGAGCCCCGGAAGCCGTTGGACGTGGCCGTGAAGGCCGGTCGGGCCGCGAACGCGCTCGCGCTGGTGCCGTCGCTCGCGACCAGGGCCCGGCCAGTGGTGCGGCCCGTGTCGTCGCCGCGACTGTTGGACAGCGCCGGGTCGTAGACGGAGTAGAGCTCGTAGGCGCGCGAGGCGGTGAACCGCAGATCGACCAGGACGCTGGCCCGCGCGGGGTCGGTCGTGTAGTCGGCGGTCAGCGACCAGCCGCCGCGCCGGTCGGTGAACACCTGCCGGTAGGAGAGGCTGCGCGGGTCGGTCTGGACCGTGCGCACCGCAGCGTCGGCGGCCCGGGTCGCGTGGCCGTGCCGGTCGGCGACGATGAAGTCGAGGGTCCGCGCGCTCGGAGTGCTGAGGTCCGGATAGTAAATCTCGCCCAGACCGCCCTCCTTCTGCACGGTCAGCCACACCGTGCTGGCCGTCGTGGTCGAGGTCGCGAAGCCGGACTTGTCGGCCGGCAGGAACTGCTCGTCGACGCCCGGGCCGCCGGGCGCCGCGGTATCGGCGCCCAGCGCCGGCACCGCCGGACCGATGACCAGCGCGAGGCCCGCGACGGTCGCCGTCATCATGCGCTCGAACCGATCCATCGCCGCACCGCCTCCTCGCCGCCGCTTCGTCGCGCCGGACCACGCGGTGATACCCATAAATTCGTTGATCGAACATCGCGGGTACGGCTACCCGCACCCGCAGAGTGTGGCCGGCCGGATGGGACGGGCGGGCTCGCGACGCCAGGCTGAATGGCATGAAGAAGCTGCTTTCCGTCATCGGGATCGTCATCGGCTCCTTTCTCATCGTGCGGGCGGTGATCGAGCCGTTCGTGATCGACTTCCATGACCCGTCCACCTATGACAAGGACTGGGGTGGGCCCAGCCTGGCCGGCGCGTTGGCCGTCCACTGTGGGCCAGGCCTGCTCGCATTGATCATCTTCATCGCACTCGCCGCCCGGAAGCGGCGGAAATCCGCTGTCGCCGCCTGAGCCGGGCATGCGAAGGTTGGCTGGTGGCGGAGCCCCGGGTGATCGCCTGCGACGAGTCCGGCTATGAGGGCCAACAGCTGGTCAGCTCACCCACCACGGTGTTCGCCCACGGCAGCGTGCACCTGTCGTGGGCGGCGGCGGCCGACTGCATGGCCGAGTTGCGGGCCCGGATCCGCTCGCCGGCCACCGAATACAAGGCCAACCACCTGCTGCGCGAGAAGCACCGGGGCGTCCTCGTCTGGCTGCTCGGCCCGGGCGGCCCGGTGCACGGCCACGCCCACGTCCAGCTCGTCGACAAGCCGGGCTTCCTGGTGGAGACGCTGCTCGACCTGCTGATCGACGCACCGGAGCGGGCCGCCACGCTGCCGGTCACCGACGAGCCGCGCTGGCGCCGCCTCCTGGTGGCCGCCAACGCGCTGATGCGCACCCGGGAGCCTCTCGATCCGACCGCGGCCGACGCCCTCTTCTGGTCGATCGACGACCTGCGCCGCACCGGCGTCCCGCCGGCCGCCGACGAGACGCTGGCCCTGCTCGCCAAGACCCGGGTGCGGGCCGACGACTTCCGCGAGCGGGTCCGCGCCGAACCGCCCGCGTTCGCGCCGGTCGACCTGCTGGCGCCGGCGATCGTGCACGCGGTCGCGCATTGGGGCCCGGTCCGGATCGTGCACGACTTCCAGAGCACGCTCACCCCGGCGCGGGTGGCCTGGTTGCGGTCCGCCGCACCTGACCTGGCCGAGCTGACGCTGGTCGACTCCGCCGACGACCCGCGGGTGCAGGTCGCCGACATCGTCGCCGGCACGGTGCGGGTGATCGGGGGCCGGGCCGACCCGGTGCGGGCGATCTCGGGCGGAGCCGATCCGGAGCTCGCCGCCCTGGCCGAGGCCTACGTCTGAGTGGTGAGTGCGGCGGCCCGCGCCATCGCGCCCTGGTAGATCGGGCCCTCGGTGTAGCGGCGGGGCAAGGCACCCAGCGCCGCCCGGATCGCCCGGGCCGAAAGGCCGGCGGTAAAGCCCTCGATCGGCAAGCCGAGCCCGCCGTAGAGGCGCCGCGCCCAGGTCGGGAGCAGGCCGAGCGCGGTGGAGGCGACACCCAGGTAGGCCAGTCGCGGACCGCCGAGCTCGAGGCCGAGTCTCGCGGCCGGGTTGAGCTTCCACGAGACCGGCATCGGCGGCGCGGTCAGGAAGACCAGTGCCTCGGCGGCGTCGCGGGTGACCTTCAGCGCGGGCTGCATCGACGCGTAGTAGTCGGTGACCTCGGCCGCGGAAGCCGGGACGGTCGACGGGTCGAGGCCGGCCAGCGCGGCGACCCGGCGCTGCTCCCAGTAGTAGGTGTCGACCTCGGCGTCGGTCAGCGGCACCCCGGCCCGCCGGGCGGTGGTGATGAACGACTCGATCTCGGTCACGTGCACCCAGCGCAACAGTTCCGGTTCGTCGATCCGGAACTCCTCGCCGGTGAACGGGTCGCGGGCGCGCATCCGGGCGTGGATGGCGCGCAGCCGGCGGCCGGCCTCGACGGCCTCCTCGGTGGTGCCGTAGACCGCCGTCGCGACGTAGATCGTCGTGCGCATCAGCCGGCCCCACGGGTCGTCTTTGTAGTGCGAGTTCTGCGCCACCCCGGCCATCGCCCGGGGATGCAGCGCCTGGAGAAAGAGGGAACGGAGACCGCCGACGAAGAGGATCGGCTCGGCATGCACCCGCCAGCTCACCGTGCCCGGTCCGAAAAGCCCCAGATCCGCCATGAGGTCTAGCCTGCCACGGTCAGTCGTCGCTGGCTTTGCGCTGCTGGCAGTCGGGGCACAGACCCCAGAAGGTCACTTCCGCCTCGTCGACCACGAACCCGCCCGCGCCGACCGGGTCGAGGCAGGGCGCCGAACCGGTGGCGCAGTCGACGTCGGCGATCGCGCCGCAGGCCCGGCAGACCACGTGGTGGTGGTTGTCGCCGGCCCGCGCCTCGAACCGCGCGGGGCTGCCGGCCGGCTCGATCCGCCGGGCGAGGCCGGCCCGGGACAGCGCGCCGAGCACGTCGTACACCGCCTGGGTGGAAACGGATTCGAGGCGGGCGCGGACGGCCGTCGCGATCTCGTCGACCTCGAGGTGGCCGCCGCCGGCCAGCACTTCGAGCACGGCGATCCGCGGGCGGGTCACCCGCATGCCGCGGGACCGCAGCAGCACCGCGCCCCGTTCCTCCGCCGTCTCGGACATGGCGCAATGGAAGCACGCAGCCTGGAAACGTTCAAGATACGAGCAGTTCATCGACGATTTGGTTGAACGATGAACCGAACCCCGCCCACCCCACGTGTCCCCGTCGTAAGGACTCTTCAGCGGCGGGGACCGGCCGTACGCTGTCACGCATATTGAAATAGGAGGCCCGCGTGTTGAACCAGATACTGGGCATACCGGCCCACCCCCTGATCATCCACGCGGCCGTGGTCTTCATCCCGTTGCTCTGCCTCGCCGCCGTGGTTTACGCGCTGGTTCCCAAGGTTCGCGGCAAAATCGGCTGGGCCACCCTCGCCCTCGCCGTCGTCGCACCAGTCGCGGCCTTTCTCGCGACGCAGTCCGGTGAAGACCTCCAGGCCCGCCTCGTCGCCGCCGGCTTCTCCCCCGAAATTCTCGACAAGGTCAGCCAGCACCAGAGCTACGGCGACCGCACCTGGTGGTTCACTCTCGCGCTGGGCATCGTGACGCTCGTCATGCTCTTCATCACCAGCGGCAGCCGCCGGGTGCCGCACCTGCCGGTCTGGGTCAACCTGGCGTTCAGCGTGGTGATCATCGCGCTCGCCGTCGCGACCGGCATCTACGTCTTCCTCACCGGCGACAGCGGCGCGCACGCGGTCTGGGAAGGCGCCGTCCCCTAACTAGAACAGCACCCTGGAGCAGAGCAGGCAGCTCAGCACGACCATCACCGCGGCGGCGACCAGCGCGACGCCATAGGTGAGGGTGCGGGCGTCCTTCTCCTGCGCCTCGACCTTGTCGAGATCCTGCGGCGCGAGTTGCCGGGGTGGTGGCGGCTGCACATAGGTGGGCGGCCGCCACCCCGCCGGCGGCGGGTCCGTCGATGGCGGCCCCGAATAACCAGTCGGGGGTACGGCCGGCGGCTGTCCAGGGCGACCCGGGACAGGCTCGGCGCCGGGGCCGGGTCGCCGCCACGGGTCGAGGTTCGGGTCGTCGTACGTCACGGCGACCGACGCTACCGAACGCACGGGTACGCTGCCCTCGTGAACCGCGTGGAACCGCCAGTTACACCCGATGACGAGCGTCCCGTCGACCTCACCGGTGACGAGTTCCTGCTCCCGGAGCAGACGGCCGACGACACGGATCACGGCTGGGGTGAGCAACGGAACACCAACGACGAGCGGCTCTGGGAAGACGTCCCGCCGCACTGGAGTTGACGTTGTAGCTGGACGAATGCTGGTCCGATGCCGCACCATTGGCACTCGGATACGCTGAGTGCCAGACCCACCGCACCCACCGCGCAAGATCCGGAGGAAGCCGTGCCGACCTACCAGTACGCCTGCACCGAGTGCGGACACCAGCTCGAGGCCGTCCAGTCGTTCAAGGACGAGCCGCTGAGCGTGTGCCCCGAGTGCGAGGGCCGCCTGCGTAAGGTCTTCAACTCGGTCGGCATCGTGTTCAAGGGCTCCGGCTTTTACCGCACCGACTCGCGCAACGGGGTCAACGGCGGCGACACCAAGGTCAAGTCCGAGTCCAAGTCCGACGGCAAGTCGGAGTCGAAGACCGAGACCAAGACCGAGTCCAAGCCGAAGTCAGAGCCGGCCAAGGCGGCCACGAGCACGCCGGCGTCGTCGAGCTAAAGCCAGCGCAGTCCCCCGGCCGGGGTGATCACCCCGGTCACCCGCTGGTCGTGTGCCGCGTCCGGCACCCGGTCGACCAGCTCACCGTCGTGCAGCAGCGCCACGATCGGCACGCCGTCGCGCACCCTCGCCAGCGCCCGGTCGTAGGAACCGCCACCCCGCCCGAGCCGCATCCCGCGCCGGTCGACCGCGACTGCCGGCGCCACGATCAGGTCGGCCCCGGTGATCGCCGCGCGTTCGAGCCGTTCCCCGGGCGGCTCCCGCAGCCCCCGGCGAGCCGGGACCAGCATCCCGTCGTACGCGGCCCAGTCCAGGTCGTTGTCCGGGCGCAACACCGGCAGCAACACCTCGGCCTCTTCGGCCAACGCGGCCCGCAGCGCCGCCGGCAGGTCGGCTCCGCCAGGTTCGCTGCCCATCGGCACGTACCCGCAGACCAGTCTTGGGGTGCTCGTCCGGACGAGGTCGGCGACCGCCGCCGTCACCCGCGCGGCGGCATCCGCGAGGGCGGAAGCGGGCAGCGCTTGGCGGCGGGCGAGCACTTCCGCCCGCATGTCAGCCTTCGTCAGCCCACTATGCGATAAATCCGGCACGCAACACTCCCGACCCTTACCCGGTTAGACCTTCGAGGCCAACGCCACCGCCGAGCATGGCACGGCCCGAAGGGGGAGTTCGTGACACTGCGCGGGCGGCTGACCGCCGCGTTCCTGGCCGTCGTGCTGGGACCGGTGCTGCTCGGTGCGCTCTTCGTCGGCGGCACGGTGAGCGCCGTCGGCCGGGACCGCGCGGTTGACCGGCTCGGCGTCGCGGCGACCGCGGTGCGCACCTCGGTCAGCTCCCTCTGCCTACAGCTACAGGCCGCCGCCGACGCGGTCGCGGTGACCGCCGACCCGGCCCGCCAGACCGACATCGCCAGCCAGGTGGTCGCCCGCGGGCTCGCCTCCGGCGTCGTGGTCGAGAACGCGGACGGCGTACCCCGGCTGCGCACGCCCGGATCTCCGGCCCGTCCGTGGGCCGACTGCGCGCGGCCCACGGACGCCGGCCCGTTCCTGGGCCTCGCCGTCGGGATCGAGACGCGGGACGCGGCCGGTGCGCCGCTCGGAGTGATCTGGGCGACCCATGACCTCGACGCCGCCATGATCGGCCGGCTCGGTGGCGCCACCGGCACCGCGGTGACCCTGCTCCAGGGCGGGTCCGCGGTGCACAGCACCGAGTCGCCGGGTGCGCTCGCCGACGTGGTCGCCGCTGCTGCCGGGGTACGCGGTGACAACGTCGCCGAGACCGCCGGTGGCCGGTTCGTTCGCCGCGTCGGCCCGTCCGCCGGCCAGCCGCTGCCGCTGGTGCTCTCGGTGCCGGCCGGCGAGCCTCAGGCCCTCTACGGGCTGCTGGTCGCCGCCGTGGTGCTGGCCGGCCTGTTCGCCGTCGGCGCCGCCTGGTGGCTGGCCCGCACGACGACCCGGCCGCTGGCCGAACTCGCCGGTGCGGCCGATCGGGCGGCGGGTGGTGACCTGGCGGCCCGGGTGCCGGTGCGCGGCCGCGACGAGGTCGGGCGGCTGGCGGTCGCGTTCAACCGGATGACCCGGGAGACCCAGGCCTACGTGCGGGCGCTGACGACGAGCCGCGACCAACTCCGCGGCCACCTGGCGGTGCTCGGCGACACCCTGTCCAGCACCCACGACCTCCAGCGGATCCTCCAGGTGATCCTGGAGACGGCGCGGGCGGCGACCGGTGCCAGCGGCGGCGTGGTGCTGCTGCTCGACCCGGCGACCGGCACGTTGGTCGGCCAGTGCGGGCTCGCGGTCGACGTCGCCGGCCGGCGGGTGCCGGTCGGCGAGGGCCTGCTCGGCTGGGTGGCCGCGACCGGGCTGCCGCGGCGGGGCCGGGTCGACCGGGACGGGCCGTCGCTTTCGCCGTTCGAGCCGCGGTGCCGCACCTATGTCGCTGTGCCGTTCAACGTCGCCGGCCCGGTCACCGACCCGGTGCCGGTGCCCGGCGTGCAGCCGGCCGAACCGCCGACCGCGTCGGGTGTGCTGGCGCTCTACGACCGGCTGGGCTCCGACGAGTTCGACGATGCCGACCTGATCACCTTGCGTACGTTCGCCGGGCAGGCCGCGGTGGCCGTCGACAACGTACGCGTGCATCAGGAGGCGCAGCGGCTCTCGTTGACCGATCCGTTGACGGGGCTGTGGAACTACCGCTACCTGCGCGAGTCGATCCGGCGCGAGGTCGAGCGGGCCAGCCGCTTCGGCCGGATGCTCGCCGTGCTCGCCCTCGACCTCGACCGGTTCAAAGAGGTCAACGACACCTACGGGCACGCAGCCGGCGACGCCGTGCTGCTCGAGTTCGCCGGCCGGATCCGCGGCGTGGTGCGCGAGGTCGACCTGGCCTTCCGCCAAGGCGGCGAGGAGTTCGTGGTGCTGTTGCCGGAGACCGACGCCGACGGTGCCGCGACGGTCGCGCAACGGCTCGGCGCCGCCGTCCGCGACGAGCCCATCGAGGTCGAGGGCACCGGCGGCATCGAGGTGACCGTCTCCATTGGAATCGCGGTGTTCCCGAGCCACGCGACCACCGTGCAGGCGGTGCTGGACGCCGCCGACGACGCGCTCTACGCCGCGAAGGCGGCCGGTCGTGACGGCTACCGGACGGCGCCGGGCGAGCGACCGACGATGGCCGAGATCAAGGTGACCTCCGGCGCGGTGCCGCCCGACGGCAACCTGCCCCGGGCCGGCGGCACGGGCCCGATACGACCTGCTGGCGGCGCGTCAAGCGGGACGCAGCCACCGCGACAGACGAGGGGCGGATAGTCTCGCGGAATGTCGGACGTGCCAGCGACCCCGCGACCGCCCTCCAACTCGACCGAGCCGCGGCAGCGGGCGGTGAAGGCGGTCATTCCGGCCGCCGGTCTCGCCACCCGCTTCCTGCCGGCCACCAAAGCGGTCCCCAAGGAACTCCTGCCGGTCGTCGACCGGCCGGTCCTGCAATACATCGTGGAAGAGGCGGCGGCCGCCGGCATCACCGACATCCTGTTGGTCACCGGCCGGGGCAAGACCTCGATGGTCGACCACTTCGACCGGCAGCCCTATCTGGAGAGCCGGCTCGAGGAGAAGGGCGACGTCGAGCGCCTCGCCGCCGTGCGCAAGCCCGCCGAGCTCGCCGAGATCTACACGTGCCGGCAGGGCGAGCCGCTCGGCCTCGGTCACGCGGTCGGCATGGGCGACTCACACGTCGGCGACGCGCCGTTCGCGGTGCTGCTCGGTGACGAGTTCGTCGACGAGTCCGAGCCGCTGCTGCCGGCGATGATCGACCTACAGCAGCAGACCGGCGGCATCGTGCTGGCCTTCCTCGAGGTGCCCCGGGAGGAGGTCAAGCGCTACGGCATCGCGTCGGTGGCGGAGGCCGAGCCGGGTCTGGTGCCCGGCGCCGAGGTGGTCAAGGTGACCGGCCTGGTGGAGAAGCCGTCGCCGGAAGAGGCGCCGAGCAACCTCGCCGTGCTGGGCCGCTACGTGCTGCCCGGGAAGATCTTCGAGACGATCCGGCAGACCAAACCCGGCAGCGGCGGCGAGATCCAGCTCACCGACGCGATGCAGACGTTGCTCGACGAGGGCACGCCGGTGCACGGCATCATCTACCGCGGCACCCGCTACGACACCGGGATGCCGCTGGGCTACCTGCAGGCGGTCGTGCAGATCGCCTGCCAGCGCGACGACCTGGGCCCGGCCTTCCGTTCCTGGCTCGAAGAGTTCGTCCGAGCGGGAGGAGTCGGCTCATGACGCAGACAGCCGACGCGGCGGAGGTCGCCGCCCGAGAGCTGACCCCGCTGGCCGACTATCTGGGCAGCGCGCTGCGGCGGCTGCGCGCCCTGCCACCCCTCGACCTGGAGCTGACCCAGGCCTACGGCAACGTGCTGGCGCAAGACGTGCTCGCGCCGCACGCCTTTCCGTCGTTCGACCTGGCGGCGATCGACGGCTACGCGGCCCGCTGGGAAGACGTGTGCACCGCGGGCCGCGGCGCACCGGTGCGGCTCAACGTCATCGGCGACCTGTCGGCGTCGAGTTGGCGCCCGGTCCGGCTGACCCCGTCGACCTGCTTCTCGGTCGCGGCCGGCGCGCCACTGCCCGGTGGCGCCGATGTCGTCGTCCCGATCAACTGGACCGACCAGGGCATGGCCGCGGTCGAGATCTTCCAGCCGCCGAAGCGCGGCTCGGGCCTGCGCCGCGCCGGCGACGAGTTGGCCGCCGGCTCGGTCCTCGCCCGGGCCGGCTCGACGATCAGCCCGGCCCTGGTCGCGGCGTTCGCCGCCACCGGCATCGGGCACGTGGTCGTCCGCTCCAGCCCGCGGGTGGTCATCATCGCCACCGGCGACGAGTTGGTCGAGGTCGGCCGGGGCAGCCAGCCCGGCCAGGTGGTCGACGCCAACTCACACGCGCTGACCGCGGCGGCGGCCGAGGTCGGCGCGCTGGCCTACCGGGTCGGCATCTGCGACGACGACCCGGAAGGGCTGCGCGCGCTGCTCGAAGACCAGACGCTGCGGGCCGACCTGATCATCACGACCGGCGGCACCGGCACCGGTCCGGGCGACATGGTGCGGCGCATCCTGTCCCGCCGCGATCAAGGACGCGCCGGACCCGTGGCCTTCACCGAGGTCGCCCTTTACCCTGGCACCACGCTCGGATTCGGCACGGTCGGCGCGGAGGAGGTGCCCGTGGTCTGCCTACCCGGTGACCCTGGCGCGGCGCTGATCGGCTTCGAGGTGCTGGCCCGCCCGGCGATCCAACTGCTCGCCGGCGCCGAGCCGGTGTTCCGCCCGAGCGTGCGCGCCCACCTGCTCGACACCGTCACCTCGCCGGCCGGCCTGCGCGAGTTCCGCCCGGCCCACGTCGCCGAGCGGCGTGGCGGTGGCTACACGGTGCAGCCGCTGCACGGCGGCCCCTACACCCTGTCTGGCCTGATGGAGGCCAACGGCCTGGTCGTGCTCGGCGAGCGGGTGACCGCCGCGGCCGCTGGCTCCACAGTAGATGTGCTGTTGTTGGACCGACGAAAGTGATGCCGTTCGGCGCCGCACCCGGTTGGCCCGTCGTCCTGCGCGACGGGCCGGTCACGCTGCGCCCCTACCGCCGCTCCGACGCGGCAGCGTGGTCGGAGGTGCGGCGCTCCAACCGGGCCTGGCTGGCGCCGTGGGAACCGTCGGCGCCAGGCGACTGGAACGAGCTCAACTCGGTGGCCGCCTACCGGTTCGTCCAACGTGACCAGCGCAAATCCGCCCGCCGGGGCGAGAGCATGCCGTTCGCCGTATGCCTCGACGACCGTTTCGTGGGGCACATCAACCTCGGCAACGTCGTACGCCGGGCGTTCTGTTCGGCTTATGTGGGTTATTGGGTCGACGGGCGTGCCGCGGGCCGGGGCGTCATCCCGACCGCGCTGGCCTTGGTGGTCGACCATGCGTTCCGCCACGGGGGTCTGCACCGCATCGAGGTCAACATCCGGCCGGAAAACAAACCCTCCCGGCGCGTGGTGGAGAAGCTCGGTTTCCGCGAAGAGGCCTACCATCCCCGTTACATGCACATTGACGGCGCCTGGCGTGACCACATCGGATACGCGATGACCAGCGAGGAAGTCGCGGCCGAAGGCGGCCTGCTGGCCCGTTGGCACCGACTGCGGGCGAACGCATCCTGATCTTGAGCAAGTCGGCGCGTTGCGCCACATAGTTCGGTACCCGCCCGTAACCTCGAATTACGAACGTACGGCAACCTCATCAATCCGCATGATCGGGTTGTCACCGTAAATTGACGGGAGGGGTGAGGGTGCCGACCTCGGTGCTCCTCGCTGTCCTCGCCGCGGCCGGGCTGCTCGCTCTGGCGCCGGCCCTGGTCCGGCGCTACGACGCGACCGAGCGCCTCGTGGCGGAGAGGGCACTGTCGACGGCCCGCGTGCTTTCACGCCGCCGCCGCAGCCGCACCGTGCCCGGCCGCCGCCCGATCCGCGGCAGCCGCGCGGTGGTCCCTCCACTGCGCCCGGAAATCCCCGTCTCGGCGCCACCCGTGTCGGCGCCGCCGGTCTCCGCGCCACCCGCACCCCGCCGTTCCCCGCGCCTGCGGGCCGTGCCGCCTGGGGTCCGGGCACGGCCGTCCCGCCGTCCCCCGCAGCGGCGCCACGCCACTGCGGTCTACCGCCGCCGGCGGGTGCTGGCCGCCCTGGTGCTGCTCAACCTCGTCGAGCTGGTCGGGGTGTTCCTGGTCGGGCCGGGTTTCTGGGTCGGTGTCGCGGTGACCGGCAGCCTGCTCGTGGTCTATCTGGTGCACCTGCGCAGCCGGGCCCTGGCCGACCGGGCACGGCGGCGGCAGATGGCCCGCCGGGCGGCATGGCTGGCGGCCCGGCAGGCGGAGGTGCGGGCGGAGCAGGCCCGGCGGGCCGAGGCCCGGCGGGAGCAGCAGCGGCGGCTGGCCGCACAGCGGGAAGCGGTCCGCAGAGCCGCGATGGGCCTGGACCGCCCGGCCGACCTGCCGCCGGCGGCTACGGGCTCGGTCTCCTACCGTCGGGCCGGCGGGCTGCGCGGCCGCGCCTACGAGGCCCGGCGCAGCAACACGGCGTAGGGGTGGCTCGCGGGTCAGGGTGGTGCGCCGCCTGGGGCCGGCGGAGTGCCGGCCTGATCCGCGAGCCACCCCCGTGGGGCGGTTCGCTGTCTGGACGTCCTACCTGTTAGCCTTATCGCCGGTTCGCTGGACGTTGTTCAGCGGCGGGGCTGTGGCGCAGACCGGTAGCGCACCTCGTTCGCATCGAGGGGGTCAGGGGTTCAAATCCCCTCAGCTCCACCACCGTAGGCCCAGACGCTGAGCGCGTCTGGGCCTCAACATTTCAAGGGCTGCCAAGCAATAAAAGACCCGGCCCCACGAGGGGACCGGGTGGTGTATGCGGCTAAATTTAGCCGATGCCCACGGTCATTCGCAACCCCGTCGGGCGCCTACCAATCTGACGGCTTGGCGAATGTGCCGGCCGGATCGCTCAGCTGACACGCGCGGAAGTCACCGGCCGTCAGTCGCTGCCACCAATGTGATCCGACACCTTCGTCGGGTCTTCCTCTCAGGGCACCGGCCAGAGGATTCTTCGACGGGTTGAGTAAACCGATCGGCACTTTCGACCTTGCGAATGAGATCGGAAAGCTCAGGTCGCTGTCGTTCGAGATCAGAATTGCCGCGTCGACGCGCGACGTGAGCACGTCAACGAGGAGGTGGGAGGCGACGTTGACGTCGGAGCCCTTCTCTTCGCGGTGTGCGAAAGAAACCATGAACTGGGCATCTGGCACCGGATTTCCTTGCCCATCGCGGATCATGACCGGCCATCCGGAGGTGACCAGCTGCGGGCCGCCCTGCCTGCTGGGGGCCTTGACCGCGAGCGGCGCAACCTTGACTCGCGACACGTAACTGCCGTATTCGACATGATCGACGCTGTTGCCGGCCGCGATCGCCTTGAGGTAGACGTCCTGGTCGTTGAATCCCGACAGGTTGCTTGCGGCGTCGATCAGCGCCGTGCAATAGACGACTCGATCAATAGTGGCGTGCGGCCAGTGCGCACCCGCGAGCCGCTCTGCGAGCGCGCGGATATCGAGCCACCGCCAACCGGCCGTGCCACGGCCGCAAAGTCCGCGGGCACCGTAATAGAGGTTGTATCCATCGACGTAAACACCGACGCGCACCGGCGAACGCTATCAACAAAGGCGCCGCGCCGATGCCCGCTAGAGGAGCGTTAGTTGCTCTGGCTCGGGTGGTGGCTCCGGAAGTTGGCGTTCGAAATTGTCCTTTCGATCAAGGCCATGCCGCCGCGCTGCCTGGCGGACCCGCGCCGTGATCTCTCGTTGGTATTCCTTCGGCAGATAGGAACCACCCCGATAGAGCGCCCGGTAGCGCGGCACCAGCGCCGGGAACTCGCGGGCCAGCCACTTCGCATACCAGTCGCGGGTGCCGGGTCGTAGGTGTAGCGAGATGCCGGCCACGCCCGACGCGCCGGCCGCCGCGGCCGCCGCCACCGTGCGGTCGATCGACTCCTCGTTGTCGGTCAGGCCCGGCAGGATCGGTGCGACCAGGATGCCCACCGCGAAGCCGGCGTCGGTCAACGTGCGGACCGCGTCGAGGCGGCGGCGGGGGCTGGGCGTGCCGGGCTCGACCCGGCGCCACAGCTCTTCGTCGACGAAGCCGATCGAGAACGACAGGCCGACCGAGGTCACCGACGCGGCCTCCCGCAGCAGCGAGAGGTCGCGGAGGATCAGGGTGCCCTTGGTCAGGATCGAGAACGGGTTGGCGAAGTCGCGCAGCGCCGACAGGATCTGGGGCATCAGTTTGTAGCGGCCCTCGGCCCGCTGGTAGACGTCGACGTTGGTGCCCATCGCGATGTGTTCGCCGCGCCAGCGGCGGGCGCCCAGCTCCTTGCGGACCAGCTCGCCGGCGTTGACCTTCACGATGATCTTGCTGTCGAAGTCGTGGCCCGGGTCGAGGTCGAGGTAGGTGTGCGTGTTGCGGGCGAAGCAGTTATGGCTGACCACGCCGTTGGCGATGAAGTCGCCGGTGCCGGTGGTGATGTCGTAGAGGGTCATCTCGCCCTCGAGCGGCTCGACCTTGAGCACGTCGAGCGGCACGTTGGACTTGAGCGCCAGGCCCTCGATCGAGCGCTTGCGGGTGGTCGCCGGGTCGGTGGTGTGCAGGAAACGCAGGCGCGCGGCGAGGCCGCCGACGACGCGGACGAACCAGCCCCGGGCTCCCCCGCCGGTGCGCCGGACCACGAAGTCGAAGCCGAGCTCGCGCAGCGCGGCCGCGACCTCGTCGATCGTCTCCCGGTCGATGCTGCCGATCCGCAGCGCGGTGCCGTTGTGTGCGCCCTGCGCGTCGAACACTCCCGCCAGGAAGCCTTTTCGCCAGTCGTCGCTGGGTGTAGATGGCGCGGAGATCCGGCCCGCCGCGGCCAGCCGGGCCAGGTCGGGGTCGGCCTCGCGGAGGAAACGGCGGGTGCGGGCGAGCGGCTGGGCCTCGGTCACGTTGGCGTCGCCGCGGCTCATGCCGCACAGATAGCCCGCCCGGTAGTCGGGAGTGTCGGCCGGGCCGGTCGCGAACCGGCCGACGCCCATCAGCTTGTTGCCGCTGGTCAGGTGGGGGCGCTGGTCAGCGCCACCCATCGTGCCGGTGACGTGTTTCCACCCGCGCTCGGTGAGGAAGCGGTGGTCGCCGCTGGCGACGAGTTCGGTGCCGTCGGCCAGGGTGACCCGGTAGGCGGGCTTGGTCGTCGTCCAGTGCGCCAGCACCTCGGTGGTGACGTAGCGCCGGTAGGTGCCGGAGCGGGCCGTGCCATAGATCCGGTCGCCGACGACCAGGTCGCGCAGGGCGCGGGTGCGGCCGTCGGCCATCAGGATCTCGGTGTCGCCGGCCAGGCAGTAGGTGCACGCGTGGCTGCAACCCCGGTAGGGGTTGATCGTCCAGTCGAAGCCCATCCGGGAGTTGCCGGGCACCCGGTTGATGACCGACTTGGCCCGCACCTCGTAGAAGGTCATGCCGGCGAAGCCGGGCGTGTCGAAGGTGCGCGCGACTGCGCCGGGAAGCGCCAGCGGCAGGGGTGGTGTCGCCGGCGCCGCCCGGGCGGGGCCGTCAGCCCCGTCAGGGACGTCTAAGTCGGGGAGAGCCGACAGGTTGTCCCAACGCATTACCCGATTCGAACACGTGTACGAGCATGATTGCAAGCGCGCAGGTCACAAGCGCGAACAGGGCGCCCCGTGACAACGGGACGCCCTGTTCGAAAGGGGGGAGGTCAGTGGTTGTGGCTGTGACCGGTGTGCTCGTGCTCGGCGAGCTGCTTGCGCACGTCTTCCATGTCGAGCGCCTCGACCTGCGAGATCAAGGACTCGACCGCCGACTCGGGCAGCGCGCCCGGCTGTGCGAAGACGATCACGCCGTCGCGCAGGGCCATCAGGGTCGGAATCGACCGGATGTCGTAACGCGCGGCCAGCTCGACCTGCGCCTCGGTGTCAACCTTGCCGAACACCACGTTCTCGTGCTTCTCGGACACCCGGTCGTAGACCGGAGCGAAGCGCAGACACGGCCCGCACCAGCTCGCCCAGAAGTCCACAAGAACGATGCCGTCACCGCCGGTGACCTTGTCAAAGTTCTCGGTCGTCAGCTCAACGGTCGCCATGGATCACTCCGATCGGTCTCGTTCGCGCCTCGTACGAGGCATCCGAGGGTGTCAACGATCCGGGGGTGCGCCACATTCCCAGGTGCGCGCCGCCGGAGCGGCGAAGGGCTTCAAGATCCGCATCGCGTACGGTGATGGGAGCGATTCCATATCGTCTGGCCCATCCTGCCGCCGTTATTCATCTACCCCGCTCGGTCAAGGGAAAACGGCACGGGTGACGAACCGTCCTGAAGTCGATCACTCTTACGATAAGTAAGGTTGCGAAACAGTAACGGGTGACCCCCGTCACTTCCCGAAGGGTTTTCCGGTACCGGTTGGTCCGGCAAAATCAGACGGACAAGCGTGGACGGCGGGTGCCGGGGAGGGCCCCGCCGTTCATTGCGTCTCCCCCCGGTTCGCCAGCCCGTTATGGTGCGGGAATGCGGTTCGGGCGCTACTACGAAGAGTTCGAGGTCGACGACGTCTACCGGCACTGGCCCGGCAAGACCGTCACCGAGGCCGACGATCACCTCTTCTGCCTGCTGACGATGAATCACCATCCGTTGCACCTCGACGCGCACTACGCGCAGACCGCGACCGAGTTCGGCCGCAACGTGGTGGTCGGCAACTTCATCTACTCGCTGCTCCTCGGCATGTCGGTGGCCGATGTGAGCGGCAAGGCGATCGCCAACCTCGAGGTCGAGTCGCTGCGGCACGTCGCGCCGACGTTCCACGGCGACACCCTCTACGGCGAGACGACGGTGCTCGACAAGCGCGAGTCCGGCTCGAAGCCCGACCGGGGCGTGGTGACCGTCGAGACCCGCGGCTACAACCAGGACGGGACGCTGGTCTGCGTCTTCCGGCGCAAGGTCATGGTGCCCAAGCGGGTGCACGGCGCCAACGCCGGCGGCCTCGACCCCGAGCGCCCGAGCTTCCCGGAACCCCTGCCTCGGTAGCCCCAGAAACTGGCTGGTCGCAACAGGCCAAATCCGGCATATGCTGACCTTGGGAGGTCGTTATGCCTAGCCAGTCCGCGCCCGGCGATCCGCTTTCATACCCGATCCACGGATTTCCCAACGTCGCCATCGACGCGTTCACCGCTGACCAGTGGGAACTCCTCGTGCGGCTACCCGGGCGGGTGATCGTGGCCGCGACGCACACCGGCAACTCCGGCCGCACCGTGCAGGAAGGGCTGGCCGGCCTCGAGGCGATGGCCGCCGGCCGCGCGTTCGACAGCGACCTGGTCCGCGCCGTCGTCGCCGCCGTCTACGCGGAACGGCTGCCCAACGGACCCACCCGCCCCGCCGGCGACCTGCTCGACGAGTGCCGGGCGGCCGTGCGGATCCTGGGCCGGGCCGACCCGGCCGACTCCGCCGCCTACCGGCAGTGGGTGCAGTCGATCGCCGCCCGAGTCTGCGCCGGCGGTCGCGGCGTGCGTGGCCCGGCGGCCGAGCAACTCGGCCCGGCCGACCGCAGGTTCCTGGCCGATCTCGGGCATGCCCTGGGCATGGTCTGATCATCGGGCCGGTTCGCGCGCCGTCGCGCGTACCCCCTAATCTGCCGGACGTGGAACCGGAGGGTGAGATCGGCGTCGGACCGTGGCCCGGTCCGTGGCCGTCCGACCCGAAATACGACCCGCAGCTACTCGCGGAGGGTGATCGGCGAAACGTCGTCGACCGTTATCGCTACTGGCGGCACGAGGCGGTGGTCGCCGACCTCGACGAGCGTCGGCATGGTTTTCATGTCGCCATCGAGAACTGGCAGCACGATTTCAACATCGGCACCGTGGTGCGAAATGCAAATGCATTTCTTGCGGCCGAGGTGCATGTGGTCGGTAACCGTCGGTGGAACCGCCGGGGCGCCATGGTGACCGATCGGTATCAGCACGTCCGGCACCATCCCACGATCGAGGATTTCGTCGCCTGGGCGCACGGCGCCGACCTGCCGGTGATCGGCATCGACAACCTGCCCGGGTCGCGCCCGCTGGAGACCGTGACGCTGCCCCGCCGCTGCGTGCTGCTCTTCGGCCAGGAGGGCCCGGGCCTCTCGGAGACCGCCCGCGGCGCCTGCGACCAGCTCTTCTCGATCGCGCAATACGGCTCGACCCGGTCCATCAACGCGGGCGTGGCCAGCGGCATCGCGATGCACGCCTGGATCCGGACGTACGGGGAGCCACCACCCGAACAGGTTTGACCGAAAGAGCCGGATTGCTTGACCTCGGTGCCGACCGCGAGGAGCGTAGCGGTGTGGGCATGTCGGTGAGTTGCCCGAGATGCGGTGGCGGCGTTCGGCCACCGGACCTGATGCGCGCCGATTGGCGCTGCGACGGGTGCGGTGACGTGCCACCGCTGCACATCGCCGAGCACAACAACGCCGAGATCGTGAAGTCCGTGATCAACACGGTCGCCGCCGGCACCCCGGCCAACCGGGCGGCGATGCCGCTCTGGTGCACCTGGCCGTTGCTGCTCGACTGGACGGTGACCGGTGTCGCCTGGGCCGGTGACGATCACTCCGGCGTCCGCGCGACGGCCCTGGCCTGCAGCGGGCCGGCACCGTTCGGTGGCGGGCCGGCCGATCTGGTGATCGTCGCCGAGGAGCCGGGCGTCGGGCTGGGCAACCGGTTCGCCGGCCTGGCCGGCAGCGATCCCGGCGCCCACCTGGTGCACGACCTGACCCGGACCGACCCGGGCCCGGGCGAGGCGCACGGCGCGCACGCCAAGATCAAAGTAGACGGCCACCCGACTCCACTGTGGTCCATCTCGTCGGCTGACGACCGCAGCGCGTACGTCGGGGAAGCGCGTGGAATGTGGCTTTATGCCATAGCTTGGCCGGCACACGCCGGCTACGTCCTCGCAGAGCACGTCGTGTTGCACGATCTTTGCGAGTGGCTCCCCCCGGAACTCGTGTACGGTGCTCCTTCTCCGTACCTGCATGGCCTTGCCTGAGGCGGCCGTTCCCGCTTGTGCGGATTGTGCTCAGTTGATTCAACCTGAGCACAACGACTGATACTCTGAGCCTGCCGCGGCAAGTTGCCGGCGCCGCGACAGAGGGGGATGGGCCGCAATGCTCAAGAAGATCCTCACTTGGGGCGGAATCGCGTTCCTCATATTCTTCATTGCCTTCCGCCCTAACGAGTCTGCCGATGTGTTCAAGAACATCGGCGGCGGCATCATGGATGTCGCCGAGGGCTTCGGCGACTTCTTCACGAGCCTCGTCGCCTAGGCGCCTCCGTCACCTATGGACCGACCGTCCACCCCGCCACCAGACCCTGACGAGTCCGATCGCGACCGCTGGGCGCGCGAAGGCGCGCCCATCGACGACGGACCCGGCTACAGCGACGGCCCGGCCTACTCGCCCAGCGCGGGTTATTCGGAGAGCGCCGGCTTCGGCGACTCGGCCGACTACGCCACCGGCGAGACCGCTCGGCCCCGTGGTGGCTACACCGCGACCGACATCTCCGAAGAGGACCTCGCCGGTCTCCAGGTCGACGCGTCCGGCCTCCCGCTGGGCCCCCGCCGGGTGCTGCCCCTCGAAGACGAGCCGACCCCGCTGGTCTCCCGCTACCTCTTCCCGACCGAGCGCTACCGGGGCGAGTGGAAGCGGCACTGGATCCACCTGAGCACGCCGCTCCTCGTGATCATCCTGGCCACGTTCATCCTGGGCTACCTGTCCGGCTTCCTGTTCCGGCAGGAGGCGACCGGCCTGACCACGGCCGCGATCCTGGTCTGGGTGGGCATTTTCGGGTGGGTCGCCTGGAAAGTCGGCGACTGGTATTTCGACCGCTTCATCCTGACCAACAAGCGGGTCATGGTGGTCAGCGGCATCATCACCCGGCGGGTCGCGATGATGCCCCTGCTGCGGGTCACCGACATGAAATACGAGCAGTCGCCGCTCGGTCGCGCGCTCAACTACGGCACGTTCGTGCTCGAGTCCGCGGGCCAGGAGCAGGCGCTGCGCGAGATCAAGCACCTGCCCAACCCCAACGAGCTCTACCTGCGCGTTGTCGAGGAAATGTATGAGCCGCAGGCCGTCGAGGCCCGGCTCGGCAAAGACGCCGACGAGGCCCGCGCCGACGACGGGGCATAGCGACACCCGCCGATCGATTCCGCAACGACAACCGTTCGCCCGTTTACCGGTTCGCCCTGGTGTGTAAGTCTGCACCCACGCGCAACCGCAGGGAGGGCGTCCGGTGACGGACAGGCACTCGGTCGAAGACGACTTTCGCGAGTTCGTCGCCGCCCGTTCGCCCGCGTTGCTGCGCACCGCGTATCTGCTGACGGGCGACTGGGCGACCGCCGAAGACCTGTTGCAGACCGCTTTGACCAAGATTTACCTGGCCTGGCGGCGGCTCGGCGAGATCGAAGCGGTCGAACCCTACGCCCGGCGGGTGCTGGTCAACACCTCGATCAGTTGGTGGCGCCGACGTTGGCACGGCGAGCGCCCGACCGAGGTGCTGCCCGAGCGGGCCGTCGCCGACAAGGTCGACGAGCAACTCGAACGCGACGCCCTCTGGCGCCACGTGCAGTCGCTGCCGGCCCGGCAGCGTGCGGTGCTGGTGCTGCGCTTCTACGAAGACCTCTCCGAGGCACAGACCGCCGCGATCCTCGACATCTCCACCGGCACCGTGAAGAGCCAGACCTCCCGCGCCCTCAGCACGCTGCGCGGCCGGCTCGGTGCCGAGCGAGCCGCCGACCAGGCCCGCGTCGACGAGTTGGCCGCACAGGCCGAGCCGCCGCGGATCCCGCGCCAGGCACCACCGCCGGTGCGCCCGGTGCGCGCCCCTGCCCCCCGCATTCCCGCGCCGGCGGGAGGACTGGAGGGGCGCTGATGCTCGAAGAGACATTGCGCCGCGCGTTCCACGACCGGGTCGAACTCACCCCGGCCGGCACCGACCGCGCGGAAGACATCATCCACCGCAACCGCCGGAGCCGCCGGTGGCGCAAGGGCTTCACCACGCTCGGCGCCCTGCTGGCCTTCGCGCTGCTGGTCGGCGGCGTCACCGGCTGGCAACTGCTGCGCTCGCCGCGCCCCGGCTACGACTCGTCGGTCTTCGCGGCCGACCCGACCGCGCTGCCGCAGCCCGCGACGAGCGCGTCGATCAACGCGCACGAGGTCGCCGGTCTCGGCCTCGACCTGCGGATCGGCGATCTGCTGTGGACCACCGACGGCCGCCGCCTCGACCTGGGCGGGTTCGGTGCCGTCGACCGCGCCTACCGGGTGCCGGCCGGCTGGCTGTTCGGCAGCACTGGCGGCGTCTACCTGCAACCGGTCGACGGCCTGCCGGTGCAGATCGCGCCCGAGGGCAGCCGCTGGTCGGTCAGCGAAGACGGCCTGCGGATCGCCCTGGTCACCGGCGGCAAACTGTCGTTGGCCGACCTGAGCCGCGAGGGAGCCAAGCCGATCGGCACCGCCACCGTGCCGGCCGACGCCGCGCCGACCGCGATGCTCGGCACCCGGGTGCTGGTCGCCGGCAACGCCGGCAGTTCGCGCGGCTATGAGTTCGTCACCGTCAACGACACCGCCGGTGTGGCGAGCCCGGTGTGGAACCCGACCGTCTCCGGCGTCTTCGGCATCCGCAGCGACATCGCGGTCGGGCTGGCCCGCACCGAAAACCAGGAGCAGCTCTGCCTGGCGGCGCTGCACCCCGACGGACCGACCATGTCGATCAGGCCGACCAAGGTCTGCGGCCTCGCCTCGCCCGCCGAGGGCCTGGCACACAGTCTCTCCCCCGACGGCGGTTGGCTGGCCGAGCCGGCCGGCGACGAGCTGTCGCTGTTCAGCGTCGACAGCGCGCTGGCCGCCGGTGACACCGCGGCCAAGAAGTGCGCGGCGGCGGGCGTACGCTCGCCGATCTGGGTCGACAGCTCCACCGTTGTCGCGGCCTACGACGGCGGCGTCGTCCGCTGCCAGACCAACGGTGTGCGCAAGCTCCTCTCGGTGCCCAAGGCGGCCGGCAGCGCCTGGGATCTGGTGCCCCGCCTGGGGTCCACCGAGGGCTGAGCCCGGTAGCCTCGGCCTCGATGATCCGCATCGACCTGCACGCCCACTCGACCGCCAGCGACGGCACGCTGACCCCGGCCGAGCTGATGGCCGCGGCCGCCACGGCCGGGCTCGACGTGGTCGCGATCACCGACCACGACACGACCGCCGGGTGGGCCGCGGCGGCGCGGGCCCGCCCGCCTGGCCTCGCGCTGGTGCGCGGTGCGGAGCTGTCCTGCCGGTGGCACGGCGCGGAGCCGCCGATCTCGCTGCACCTGCTGGCCTACCTCTTCGACCCGGCGTACCCCTCGCTGGTCTCCGAACTTGCCCGGGTGCGCGCCGCGCGCGAGGTGCGGGCCGAGCGGATCATCGGCCTGCTCCGGACCGACGGGCACGATGTGACCTGGGAAGAGGTCCTGGAATACGCCGCCGGCGGCACCGTCGGCCGACCGCACATCGCGCAGGCGCTGATCCGGGCCGGCCTGGTCGGCTCGACCAGCGACGCGTTCGCGCCCGAGTGGCTCGGCCGGCGCTACCGCGTGCCGAAGGCCGAACTCGACGTCTTCGACGCCCTGCGGCTGGTGCGCGACGCTGGCGGGGTGGCGGTCTTCGCACACCCTCGGGCCACCCGGCGCGGTCGGATCGTCGCCGACGAGCTGATCGTCTCGCTCGCCCGCGAGGGCCTCTTCGGCTTGGAGGGCGACCACACCGACCACACGCCGGCGGAGCGAGCCCACGTCCGCGCGCTCGCCGAGGGCCTCGGGCTGGCGGTCACCGGATCGTCCGACTTCCACGGCACGCACAAGTCGGTGACGCTGGGTGCCGAGACCACCACACCCGGCGTGTACGAGCGCCTGGTCGCCACCTCCTCCGGGGTCACACCCGTGCTGCGCTGACGCGAAAGATCGTCACGTACCGTCATCGCGTGGATTTGAAGGTATTCGGCGAGGTCATCGTCACTCTCCTGGTGATCATGGACCCTCCCGGCATGGTGCCGATCTTCGTCGCGATGACCGGCAACATGGCGGCGCGCGACCGCCACAAGGCCGCGTGGCAGGCGGTGTGTCTCGCGCTCGGCGTCATCGTGCTGTTCGCGGTGGCCGGCCAGAACCTGCTCGAATACCTGCACGTCTCGCTGCCGGCCCTGCAAGGCGCGGGCGGCCTGCTGCTGATCATGATCGCCCTGGAGCTGCTGACCGGGAAGACCGACGACCCGTCGCCACACTCGACGTCCAACATCGCGCTGGTGCCGCTCGGCACGCCGTTGCTGGCCGGCCCCGGAGCGATCGTCGCGACCATGCTGTTCGTGCAACGTTCGGACGGCGCCGGCGACTACGTAGCGGTCGGCTTCGGCATCCTCGTCGCCATGCTCGTGGTCTGGCTGGTGCTGCGCTACTGCGGCGTCGTCGTCAAGATCCTGCGCCCCGGCGGCATCGAGGTGCTGACCCGCATCGCCGGCCTCCTGCTGGCGGCGATCGCGGTGCAGCTGATCGCGGACGCCATCTTCGCGTTCGTCGACACCTACCGGGCGGGGTGACCATCCGGGGTTGTCGTACCCGGATGGGAGGATTCTCCCGTGCGCAGGCCAACCTCCCCAGCCGGCCGGGCTCCGGCGCCCCGGGCCGAGCAGCTCGGTTTCGCCGGCATGCCCGAGCGGCTCTTCGTGTGCACGCCGAGCAAGCTCGGCGCTTACACCGACTGCCCCCGCCGCTACCGCTATTCCTACGTCGACCGCCCGACCCCGCCCAAGGGCCCGCCGTGGGCACACAACTCCCTGGGCGCGAGCGTGCACACGGCGCTGCGCGGCTGGTTCGCGCTGCCACCTGAGCGCCGCACCCGCGAGGCCCTGCCGGGCCTGCTCAAGGGCACCTGGGTCCGCGAGGGCTACCGCGACGACGAGCAGGAGCGGGCGATCTACCGGCGCGCCCTCGACTGGCTCGAGGGTTATGTCGGCGGCCTCGACCCCGACGCCGAGCCGGTGGGCGTCGAGCGGGTGGTCGCGGTCAAGACGTCGGTGCTGGCCTTCAACGGCCGGGCCGACCGCATCGACGCCCGCGGCGCCGAGCTGGCCATCGTCGACTACAAGACCGGCCGCACAGGCCTCGACACCGACGACGCCCGCGGCTCCCAGGCGCTGGCGCTCTACGCCTACGCGGCCGAGCGGGTCTTCCGCCGCCCCTGCCGCCGGGTCGAGCTGCACCACCTCCCGACCGGCACGATCGCGGCACACGACCACACCGAGGCCTCGATCGCCCGCCAGGTCTCCCGAGCCGAAGACACGGCCCGCGACATCCTCGACGCGGAAAAGTCGGTCGCGGCCGGCGCCGACCCTGACGACGCCTTCCCGACGACCCCGGGCCCGATGTGCGGCTGGTGCGACTTCAAACGCTCCTGCCCAGCCGGCGCCGACCTCCCGGTCAAAGACCAGTGGTCCGCGGTCGAGCGGGCCTTGACGGGCTAGACCGCCAGACGCACCCGGTGGTTCGGCCTTGACCGGCTAGGCCGCCAGACGCACCCGGTGGTCCGGCCTTGACCGGCTAGACCACCAGACGCACCCGGTGGTCCGGCCTTGACCGGCTAGACCACCAGACGCACCCGGTGGTCCGGCCTTGACCGGCTAGACCACCAGACGCACCCGGTGGTCCGGCCTTGACCGGCTAGACCGCCACACGCACCCGGTGGTCCGGCCTTGACCGGCTAGACCACCAGACGCACCCGGTGGTCCGGCCTTGACCGGCCTACACCGCCACACCCTCCGGCAAGATCGGTGGTCCGACCTTGACCCGCCTACACCGCCACACCCTCCGGCAAGGCCGGTGGTCCGACCTAGACTGGCCTGCACCGCCTCACGCTCCGGAAGGGCCGCTGGTTCGCCCTTGACCTGGCTAGACCGCCAGGCGCTCCGGAAAGACCAGCCGGCAGGCCGGCGACAGCGGGCCGGTGCCGTCGGCCTGGTCCCATACGCGCTCGACCGCGCGAGACAACACCTCGACCTGCTTGGCGGCGCGGGCGCCGCGCGACCTGCTGGCTTCCCGTGCCACCGCCCGCCACCCGCCGTCTGACGTGCGTCGCTCCGAGTTGGCGAGTGGCTGCAGCCGCTCCTGGAGCCGATGCTCGAGCGCCAGACCGACGAGTGACGCGCCGAGCGCGTCCGTCAGCGGCGCCGCCTCGGGCAGCCGGGGCCACGCGACGACCAGCACCTTGTGCCAGATCTCGGGCGGAAAGGTGTTGGCCAGGTGGTGGCTCTCGCCGACGGGCAGGTCCCGCAGGCGGCGCTGCGCTTCCGTGGTTTGGCCGACGTAGAGCAGCCCCATCCGGAGCCAGATGCCGTAGACCACCGGCCCGTCGATCGCGGCGCTGTCCGGCGTCGGTCCGGCCAGGGCCTCGCCCAACCGGTGCGCGAAGGCGTAGCGCCGCCGGCGCCACGAACGCGCGGCCTCCCGACTCTCGGTCAACCGGTGCAGCGAGCCGCGCCAGGCCAGGAAGTCATCGTCGCTCGCCATCAGGCTCCGTTCCGCAGGAGGCGCCGCCGCCAGGGTCAGGTGCGATCGTCGCCCCGATCCTGCTTCCGGATCAACTTCCGGTCGGCTCAAGCCGGGATGCGGAACTCCGCGACATACGCCTGCGGCGATCCGCCCAGGCCGCCGTGCCAGCGTGACAGCGTCTGCTCCGCCGTCGTCTGGAAGGTGTCGCAGATGCGCTCCAGCGGGTCGAGGTAGGACAGCACCTCGGGTGGTTCGATGCCGGCCGCCACCCGGGCCGCCAGGCCGCCGCGGGCCAGTCGGAGCAACTCGCGGGTCAGGTCGCAGGCGCTGAACGGCCCGATCGCCGCGGCCAGGCCCTTCGCCGCCACCTCGTCGGTCGCGCGTTCGAGTTGGTCCACGGTCAGGCTTTCGAGCAGGGCGATGGCGGCGCGGCGGGCCGGTGCGTCATAGGTCAGGCCGACCCACATGGCCGGCGCCGCCGCGAAGAACGGCCAGGGCAGGCCGTCGCACGCCCGGGCCTCGATCGTGCGCCGGACCCGCACGTGTGGCCAGGTCTGTGACAGGTGCAGCGCCCAGTCGTCGAGGGTGGGCCAGGTGCCGTCGCCGAAGCCCTGGTCGAGCACGGTCGCGAACGGGACCGCCGGTGCGGGCACATGGGTGCCGCCGGCCGACCGGTAGATCATCGGTAGCCGGACCGCCCAGTCGACCAGGTCAGACACCGTGCAGGTGGCGCGCGACCCGGCCGCGACCACGCCGCACCTAGCCGGCTCGAACCGGCGCCAATACTGCATCCGGCGGGACAACGCGCCCGTCTCGACGCCCTCGGCGATCGGTGAGTTGACGAACAGCGCGCTGACCGCCGGCGCCGCCAGGACGTGTAGCCGGACCTTTTCCAGCAGGTCGGCCTCGGAGACAAAGTCGAGTGAGGTCTGCGTCGACAGGGTCAGACCCATGACCTCATCGGCGTACGCCCCGTCGGCGCCGAGACTGCGGAAGTAACGCCGCATGATGTCGACCCGGGGCTTCGGGATCCACGGGATGTCGGCGCGGGTGGCGAACGGAATGTTGCCGCCCGACAGCAGCGCGACGCCGTGCCCGGCCGCCACCCGAGCGGCCCGTTGGAGGTCGCTGCGAGTCTGTTCCACAGTGGCCGAAAGGGTGGCGTGTGGCGCCGAAGCGTATTCGAGTGCGCCACCGGTCTCCAGGCTGAAGCTCGCACCATCGGGTAGGTCAACTCCGACCGGGAATTCGCCGTCGAAGAAATGCGCGCCGTCGAACTCGTCGACAAACGCTTTCAGCAGTCGGCGGGCCGCCGGATAAGGAACGCACAGACCGGTGGCCGGGTCGACCAGACCGTGCTCGACCTCGACACCGACCAGCTCGACCGGGCACGGACCGACCGCGAAAAGGTCGGCCAACCCGGCCCGGGACAACCGCTTCTCGTCGCTCACCGGCGGCCTCCTGGTTGTTTCCCGCACTGCGATCCTGCCCCATCCCGACGATCGCCAACCGCTGTTTCCGGCAAGATGGCCTTCGCCGAAAACAGCTTCTCCAACGACGATTTCCTTTCCGTCGCCGATGTCACCAACCCGACCGAGATCGCGACCGATAGGTGGTGGATGGGTGGTCACTACGGATGACCCCGCCACCTCCGCGCGGCACGCTGGTAGCACCCACGACGAAGGAGACGGCATGACTGGCGGCGTGCTCAACGAGGCATACCAGCGGTTCCACCGGACGGGGCCCGAGTGGGGCGAGGACCAGTTGACCAACCACGGCCCGATGGCGGTCGAGGTGATGATCAGGCGGGGGTACGCCGATCAGGTCGACGGCTGGGTCGACCGCTACACGCGGCGGCTGGACCCGTTGCCCCCGCCCAGCGACCGGATCACCGACGACACCTGGGCCGAGGCGCTCGGCGCGGGGCGGCGACTCGGCGACTGGACCGCCTATTTCACCGACCGGGTCGCCGAGGAGCCCTGGCGCGACGTGCTCGCCCGCTGGTGGCCGCGGCTGCTGCCCGGCATCGCGGCCGGCACCACGCACGGCGTCATCCGGGTCGGCCATGTGGTCCGGGCCCTGCTCGCCGGTGCGGAAAACGAGCAGTCGCTGGCCGAGCTGGCACACGGGCTGGCTTTCTGGGCGACCCGCTACCAGCCCGTACCCGGTGCTGATCCGGCCGTGACCGGGCCACCCGCGGCGTCCGCCGGCGCCGCGTTCGACGCCCTCCCCCGCATCCCACACCAGCGTGGCCGGGTCGCCGACCGGTTCGGCCAACTGTCCCGGATGGACGGCTGGCCGCGTGCGGTCGCGACGCTGGATGCCACCACCGACCCGGAGCGGGCGCTCACCGACCTGGTCACGGCGGCGACGCTGAGCTATCTGCGGCACGGGCACGCCAGCCCGGTCCTGCTGGTGCACACCGCCACCGCACCCAACGCGGTGCTGCACACGCTGCCCGCGCTGCCCCGGGAGCTGTGGGCACCGAGCGCGGCGGCGGTGTGGGCGGCGAGCGCGGCCATCCATGCCGGCTGGGCACCGGCCGACGCCGCACCGCGCGCGATCCTGCCGACGCCACCGGGCGGCCCCGACGCGGTGGCCGAGGCGGTCGACCAGGCCATCGCGCACGGCGACGAACACGTCATCAAGTTCACCGACACGGCGGTCGAGGTCTACTGCCGGACCGGCCACCTCGACGCCCTGGCCGCGGCCAGCCGCAGCGCCGCCCTGATCACTCCGTAACGACCTGGACGCCCGGCCAGCGCTCGGCCGGGCGTTGCCGGGCCAGGCGCTGGCGGGACTGCTCCATCGTGGTCCGTCGTGGGTTGTGTCGCCAGATGCCGCCGAGCAGGTCGGTCAGGCCGTAGGGGGCACACATTTCCAGCTCGCCGGCAGCGTCGAGCCGGACCGCGACGGACGTTGCCGTCTCCGGCCAGGTCGCGACCGCGTCGGCGATGCTGAGCAGCGGCGGCACGGGCGCGCCGCCGAAATGCGCCGGGAACCAGGTGTGTACGGCCGCCTGGTTCGTCGCCTCCCACGGCACCGCCGGCAGCAGGGTCGCCAGCAGCTCGGTCGCGGCCCGGTCGCGGTGCAGGTCGGTCGGGTCGAAGAAGGCCACGTCGACGTCCTTGACCCGGGATGCGTCGAAGCCGGGCCCGAAGCGTTCGTCCCACACCAGGTCGCGCAGCACGCCCGCGCCGATCCACGCGTCCGGCAGGCCGGAGCGACGCACCGCCGTGAGCGCGTCCCACAGCCAGGGACAGGCCGCCACGAGCGCGGCGAGCTCAGCCAATGAGTTCGTCGGTGCGGACGAAGTCGGCGACGGCCGACGCGAAGACGCGGGGCTGGTCGAGCGGGATCAGCGTGGCGGTGTCGTCGACCTCGACCAGGCGGGCGTTCGGGAGCAGCTCGGCAAGGCGACGGCCGTGCGGCGGCGGCATGACCCGGTCGCCGCGGGCCCAGAGCACCAGAGCCGGGCCGTCGAAAGCGGACAGTCGCGGGACGGCCAGCCGGTTGAGCACGTCGCGGTCGGCGCGGATCGCCCGGAGCATCCGGGTGGCGTCGCGGCGGATCGCCGGATCGCGCAGCACCGGACGGACCCAGCGGGCGGTGTGCGCGTCGCCGCGCTTGGTCAACCAGCCGAACGCGACCGGGAGGCGGCGCAGCGCGCGGATCCGCATCTGCGTCATGAACAGGCCGAACAGGCGTGGCGGGAGCAGGCCGGTCAGCACCAGGGTGCGGCCGGTCAGGCCCGGTGGCACGTTGTCGAACGCCTCGCAGGAGGCGAGCACCAGGCGGGACACCCGCGCGGCGCCGTCGGCCACGACGAGTTGGGCCAGCGCGCCGCCCGTGTCGTTGCCGACCAGGGTGACGTCGTGCAGGTCGAGCGCGGCCAGCAGGTCGGCCACCAGCCGGGCCAGGCCGGGCAGCGAAAGGTCGGCGTCGGGGTGGGCGGGCACCTGGTGTGCGCCCATCGGCAGGGTCGGCACGACGCAGCGGTGGTCGGCGGCGAGGGCGCTGACCGTGTCGTCCCAGAGCGAGCCGTCCATCAGCATCCCGTGCAGGAACACGATGGTCGGTCCGCTGCCGCCGGTGTCGGTGTAGGAGATCGGGCCCGCCGAGGTCTGGATGGTTTCCATGTCGGGGTCCCCCTTCCAGGTCGTCTACCTCGAAGTGAACCACGCGGTTCGCAAAGCGTCTACCCCGCCGCCTCCTCGCGGTCGAGGGCCCGGCCCAGCGCGACGAAACCGGCCTCGACCCCGACCGGGTCGCCGCCGCTGGTGCGCAGGTCGATCAGGAAACCGCGCAGCGTCGCCAGGATCATCGCGGCCACGTCGGCCTTGCGTTCCTGTTCCCATCCGGGCGGGCAGAGTGACACGAGTGCCGGGAGATACTGCTGCGTACCGCCCCGGGCCAGCCCGCCGTGCCGGTCGGCGTCGTAGATCGCCAGCCCGATCGCCTGGTCGAGCACCCACGACTCGCCGCTGGTCAACACCGGCCAGAGCGCGCGGACCCGGCCGGCCAGCGTGGGCTCGTCGGCGGCGGCGCCGAGGCTGCGCGAGATCCGCAGCTCGCGGAGCTGGGCCACCGCCCGTTCCAGCAGATCCTCGGCGCTGTCGAAGTGGTAGAGCAGCACCTTGTGGGTCGTGCCGGCCGCCCGCGCCGCCCGGCGCAGCGAGAAGTCGACCAGCCCGTTGACGGCCAGGTCCTCGGTCACGAGGTCGAGCAGCTCCCGCCGCCGCGCCTCACCCCGCGGCGACCCGGCCGAACGCCGATAGGTCATGACTTCGAGTCTCCTAGAGCAGGTCGACGCGGGTGCCGGCGCCCGCGCGAAGGGCGTGTTGGTAGACCGCCCAGGACAGGGCGAGGTCCTGCCACGGTAGGCCCACCGGGCTGTAGACGCTCGGCCGCGACGGCGGTGCGGCCGCCGGCAGCGAGCCGCGCAGGATCTCGCCGAGCGTGCCGGCACAGGCGGTCGCGTCGAGGCCCGCGCTGCCCAGCGCGCCGCCGGTCAGCGCGAGGTCGACGTCGTCGACGATCAAGCGGCTGGCCGCCAGCAGGTCGGCGGCCAACTCCTGCTTCCCCGGCTCGTCGGCACCCAGCGAGGTCAGGTGCTGGCCCGGCCGGACGTCGGCGAGCCGCAGCAGCGGCGTCCGGGACCAGGTCGCCAGCACGACCACATCGGCCGTCGCGGCAACCTCGATCGCCGACGGCGAGACCTCAGCGGGCAGAGCCGCGGCGCGGGCGGGGTCCAGGTCGGTCGCCACGATCCGCGACCACGGTCGCAGGTGGCGCAGGCCGGCCAGCGTCGTCGCGGCCTGCGCGCCGGCACCGACGAAGCCGAGCGTCGCGGCCCGCGGGGGCGCCAGCGTGTGCGTGGCCAGCGCCGCCGCCAGCCCGGTGCGCCACGCGGTCACGCTGGCCGAGTCGAGCAGCGCGAGCAGCTCACCGTCGGCAAGGGCGTGCAGGCAGACCACGCCGCGCAGCGCGGGTGTCGCGGCGGGGAACTTCGCATTGACCTTCACGGTGTACGCCGGCACGTCCGTCAACCAACCCGGCATCAGGCAGGTCGCCGTGCCCGGGCCGGGCAGGTCGGTGCGGATCCGCAGCGGTGCCGGACCCGCCGCGTCGGCCCGGTAGCCCGCAGCCAGCAGGTCCAGCACCGCGTCGAGGTCGACGGCCGCGCCGATCTCCCGCCGGCCAAGGATCAACGTCATGCGGCCAGTCTGGATCAAACGAAAGCCACCCCCGCCCGTCAGGGCGAGGGTGGCCAAGGAAGAGCGTCAGCGCCGGCCACCGTGATCGTCGCCGCCGCGATCGTCGGAGCCGTGCCCGCCGCGGTCGCCGCCCCGGTCGTCGTTGGCGTCGTGGTTCGCGCCGTCGTCGCTGCCGACGCGGTCGCCGCCCTTGTCGTCGTTGGCATCGTGCGTCGGGCTGTCGTCGCCGCCAACCCGGTCGTCGGTCGCCTTGCTGTCGGCCTTGATGACCTGGCCGGTGGCCCGGTCGACGTAGATGTCGTGCTCCACGCCGGACCGCACGACCTCCACCTTCCAGGTCGAGAAGCCGTGCTCGAACTCGGCCTCGGTCTTGGTCACGGTCCCGCCGCCGACCCGGCCGACCGCGATCCGCCGCGCCTCGGCGGCGCTGATGTTGCCGGCCAGCGGCGGCTGCGTGCTGGTCGCCGAGTCGTCCGGGCTGGGCGAGTCATCGGGACTGGGCGAGTCAGCGGGGCTGGGCGAGTCAACGGGGCTCGGCGTGTCGTCCGGACCGGGGTTGTCGTCGAACGTCGGCGTGGGGTCGTCGGTGGTGACCGAACTGCTTGACGGCGTAGGCCCGTCGTCGCTGGTCGCGGCCAGCGCCGTGCCCGTGACGGCGAGAGCCGCCATGCCGGCCAGCGTGACGATCACCGGTGTGCGCTTCATTGTTGTGACCTCCGTACTCGGGGATACCCAAGAGGTTCGTCCGGAGGCGGATAGCAGCGCGCTGTGCGATCGCTAAGGACGGGTTAAGAGCGCGGCGGTGGGCCGAGCCGCAGCACGACCACCGCGCCACCACCCGGATTGTTCGAAATATCTAGCGCACCGCCGGCCGCCTGCCGGGCGATGTCGAGACCGAGGCCGGTGCCGCCGCCCTGCGACACGCCCCGCGACACCGCCGCACCGGCCAGCCCCGGGCCCGCGTCCGACACCACCAGCACCCGGTCGGCCGACAGCGACACCGCGAACGGCGTCCCGTCGGGCGTGTGCGCGAACACGTTGCCGAGCAGGGCGTCGACGGCCGCGGCCAGCTCGTCGGCGGCGACACCGACCAGCACCGGGCCGTCGACCAGCGACAGCCGCATCGCCCGGCCGGTGTCCTCGGCCAGCACCGACCAGAACTCGACCCGGTCCCGCACCACCGCGACCGCGTCGCAGAACGCGTCGGTCGACTCGGCGCTGCGCCATCGCGCCTGCCGGATCAGCCCGGTCACCGCCCGCTCCAGCGAGTCGACGCCCGCGGTCACCCGGGCCCGGTCATCGGGATCGCCTACCGACTCGGCTTCGAGCCGCAACGCGGTCAACGGGGTACGCAACCGGTGCGACAGGTCGGCCACCTGCTCGCGCTCCTCGCGCAACAGCACCTGGATCCGCTCGGCCAGGTGGTTGAGGGCCCCGGCCACCTGGCGCAACTCCGGCGGCCCGGCCGGCATCCTGGCCCGGGCACCGAGTTCGGCCCGCGCCAGCCGGTAGGACACCGCCGACAGCTCGTCGATCGGCCGCACCAGGCTGCGCGCCAACCGGTCGGCAACCAGCAGGCCGAGCACGATCAGGAGCAGGCCCAGGCCCGCGAGCACCAGCCAGGCCCGGGTCACCCCGACGGTCAGATCAGCCGGGGGTACGACGGTCCGGATCACCGCCGTGCCATCCGCGCGGCCGACCCCGATCACGATCTCGCGGCCGCCGTCGAGGTCGGCGGTCAGGCTCGTCCCGGTCGCCGCCAGGTCCACCGCCGCCGTGCGGGGCTCCGGCGTGCCGACCGGGGCGCCGCCGTCGGGCAGGTAGACCGTGACCGTCCGTCCGGACATGGCGACCAACTGGTCGACGACGAGCTCGATGGTGGGACGGTCGCCGGTGCCGACCACCGGCACGATGCCCTGGATGTCGGCGGTGGCCCGGCCGGTCGCCCGATCCTCGGCGACGTCGCGGAGGAGCAGGGCCAGCGGCACCAGGAAGGCGATCAGGGTCAGCGTGGTGGTCGCGGCCACCAGCAGGGTCAGCCGGCGCCTCACGGGGCGCCGTCCGGTGCGGACAGGCGGACCCCGACGCCGCGGACGGTGTGCAGATAGCGCGGCGCGGCGGCGGTCTCCCCGAGCTTGCGGCGCAACCAGGACAGGTGCACGTCGACGGTCTTGTCGGCGCCGCCGTAGGGGATCTGCCACACCTCGGTCAGCAACTCCCGCTTGGTGACGACCTCGTCCCGCCGGGTCGCGAGGTGGTGCAGCAGGTCGAACTCGCGCGGTGTCAGGTCGAGTTGCGCGCCGTCCAGGCGTACCCCGCGTGACCTTGGTTGGATCTCCAGGCCGCCCACGACGATGGTCTCGTCGGGCGCGGCGGGCGACGCACCGCGGCGCAGCACCGCCCGGACCCGAGCGTCGAGCTGTGCGGCGGTGAACGGCTTGACCACATAGTCGTCGGCACCCGCGTCGAGCACCCGGACGATCTCCGCCTCGGCGTCGCGGGCGGTGGCGACGATCACCGGCACCCGGCTGACCGCGCGCAGCATCCGCAGCAGTTCGGCGCCGTCGACGTCGGGCAGGCCGAGGTCGAGCACGACCAGGTCGGGCTTGTCGTCGAGGGCGGCCCGCAGCCCTTCCATCGCGGTGCTCGCGGCCGCGACGGCGTGCCCGCGGTCGCGCAACGCCCGCAGCAGCGGCGTGCGGATCGCGGGGTCGTCTTCGATGAGCAGCAGGCGCGGCACAGCTCGCACCGTATCCCCCGCCAGCCCGGCCCGGCGCTGCCCTTAACCCGCTCTTAGCGTCGGCCGGTGCTGCTTTTAGCGATCGGCAGGGCATAGTCGGGTGATGCCCCGCCGGAGCCTCGCCGTCCTCGGATGGCTCGCCGTCGTGATCGTGGCGACGCTGGCCGGCGTCGGCGCGCTCCGGCTGGTCGGCGACAGCCTCGCCAGCACTCCCGGCGGGGTGCGCAGCCAGACCGACGTGGCCCGCGATCTCGCGGCGGCGAAGGAACGGCCGGTGCCGCCAACCGCCACAGCAGCCAGCCCGACCCCGCCCCCGGCGACCCCGGACGCCAAGCGCAAGCCGTTCGGATCCCCCGGGGGCACCGTCACCGCCACCTGCGAAGACGGGCTGGTGCGGATCGTCTATATCTCGCCAGCGCAGGGCTACGCGGTAGACGACCAGGACAGGGGGCCCGACAAGGAGGCCGAGGTGAAGTTCCGGGGCCCGGCCGGCCGGTCGGAAATCAAACTTCGGTGTGACGGCGACCTACCCGTTCGGATGGGGCACGACGACTGACGTTCGCCTATCCCCGGTAGGCTCCGCAGATGCACCAGCGATGGCTGCTCGGCGCCGTGACCGTGGGGGTGGTCTGGGGCGCGGCGACGA
The DNA here is from genome assembly GCF_003387075.1 of Asanoa ferruginea. Lineage (NCBI taxonomy): Bacteria > Bacillati > Actinomycetota > Actinomycetes > Micromonosporales > Micromonosporaceae > Asanoa > Asanoa ferruginea. Next base: position 2,962,139 of record NZ_QUMQ01000001.1, on the reverse strand, counting down.
TCGCGTTCGACAGCTCCATCTGGATTCTCGACTTCCTGCTGCATCTCGGCCCGCTGCTGGCCGGTGTGGCGGCGATGGTCACGCTGATCGGCTGGCGCCCGGCCGGGCCGGCCACCTTCCAGATCGAGGGCGACACGTTCGTGGCACCGACCAACCGGCGTCGCACGATCGAGGTGGCCGCGCTGCTCGTGGTTTTGATCTCCGCGACCGCGCTGGGGATCGACTGGGTCGCGGCCGATGGCGGGTTCTTCGACATCCTGCTGGCCGTGCTGCCGGCCCTGCTCGCCGCCGCGCTGTTGCTGCACTCGCTGCTGATCCCGACGACGGTCGAGCTGCGGCCCGAGGGGCTGCGGATCCCCGGCCGGCTGCACCGCGTCGACGTCCCGTGGGAGGCGATCCGCCCGGGAACGCCGTGGGCGCCGCGGCTGCGTACCCAGAAGCTTGAAGTGTTGATCGCGACCGGCTACCTGGTGCGGCCGCCGGCCGAGCGCCGGCCGCGCCTCGACGTGCCGATCGACGTGCTCGACATCCACCCGTGGTTCCTGGCCGACGCGATCCGCTACTACGTCGCGCACCCCGAGCACCGCGCCTCGATCGGCCGCCCGGCTGAGCTGGAGCGGCTATCCCGCCGGCTGCGCGACGGCGGCGCACCGCCGGCCCTGCCCGCGGGCCGCACCCCGGCGGCGCTACCGGCCGGCCGCACCCCGACGATCGTGCGGCAGGCGACAGCGCCCCAGAGCGACGAGTCGACGGCCAACCACCGGAGCTAGAGTCGATCGCGTGCGTGATGCTCAGCAACTCCTCGCCGACGCCAAAGTGATCGCGGTCGTGGGCGCGTCGCGCGACCCGCAGAAGTCGGCGCATTCGGTTCCCCGCCAGATGCAGCGCCACGGCTGGCGGATCATCCCGGTCAACCCCTATGCCGACGAGCTGTTCGGCGAGCGGGTCTACCGCACGGTGGCCGAGATCCCGTTCCCGGTCGACCTGGTCAACGTGTTCCGGCCGGCCCGCGACACCCCCGCCGTGGTCCGCGACGCGATCGCGGCCGGCGCACCGGCCGTCTGGCTCCAGCTCGACATCGTCTCGGCCGAGGCCCGCAAGCTGGCGACCGAGGCCGGCCTCGACTATGTCGAGAACCGCTGCATCGCGGTCGAGCGCGCGGTCGCCAACCTGAGCCTGCTTTAGGCCCCTTTGCTCTGCTGCCGCATACGCCCCACCCCCGGCGGCGTGCGGGGCGTATGTGGCAGCAGAGCAAATGCGCTCGCGAGCACCCGCCCGGCGAGCTAGCGTCCGGGGATGTTGACGGTGCGGCGGGCGGCCGGCGATGACGACTTCGCGGCGGTCCGGCAGGTGCGGATGATCGTCGTGCCCTATGAGCGGGCGCCGTCGGTTGCCGAGATGCGGGCCGGGTTGACCCGCGACAGCCTCGTGCTGCTCATCGAGCAAAACGGCGAAGTGATCGGCAGCGCCGTCGCCGACCGGTCCAGCATCCGCGGCGCCGCCACGGTCACGCCCAGGGTGCTGCCCGCGTTCCGGCGCCAAGGGATCGGCAGCCGGCTCATGCCACACCTGCTCGCCCACGCTGCCTCGCTCGGTGTCGACCAGGTGCTCGGGCACGCCGACGACGAGGGGTCGAAAGCGTTCGCCGAGCGGCACGGGTTCACCGAGGTCGACCGGCAGGTCGAGCAGGTGCGCGAGATCGGCGTCGAGCCGGTCCCCCCACCGCGCGGCGACCTCGAGGTGGTCACCGTCGCCGAGCGGCCGGAGATCTGGGACGTCGTCTACGAACGGCTGGCCCTCCAGGCGTTCCAGGACATGGCGTTGATCGCGCCGATGCACGCGCCGATCGACGAGTGGCGGGTGAGCTGGATCGGTGACCCGGCCGCCATGTTCGTCGCCGTCGCCGGTGACGCGCCGGTCGGGCTGGCCGGGCTGATCGGCGACGACGACAACCCGCACCGCGCGGAAAACGCGCTGACCGTGGTCGACCGCGACTGGCGCGGCCGGGGCGTGGCCGCCCACCTCAAGCGGCTCTCGCTGGCCTACGCCGCCAAGGTCGGCATCACCGAGGTCTACACCTGGACCCAGAAGGGCAACGCCGACATGCGGCGGCTCAACGAGCACCTGGGCTACACGACCCGGCTACAGAGCTTCACCATGCGCCGGGCGATCGAGACCGCGGGCCCGCAACGGGGAGAAAGCGGCGACCAGGGCGATCGCGCCTAGCCCGAGGCCCAGCACGAGCAGCACCGTTGGCACTCCTGCGCGCGCGGCGGCGAACGTGACCAGCGGCGCGCCGATCGGGCCGGGCAGATAGTGGATCGTCCAGAACGCCGAGGTGACCCGGCCGAGCAGGTGGTCAGGGGTGATCTCCTGGCGCAGCGACATCGAGCAGGTGCCGGCCACGCCCTGACAGAACAGGATCACCGCGAGCAGGCCGGCGACCAACGGCACCACCGTGGCACTGCCGGCGAGGGCCAACGCCAACCCGCTCAACGCGTAGGCGCCGATCCAACATGCCCCGAAGCCCAGCCTGCGGCGCAGCGCCGGGACCACCAGGCCGGCCACCACAGCGCCCGCGGCCCCGATCGCGAACACCACGCCGATGGCGCCGCCGCCCTGGTGCAGGTCATTCTTCAGGCGATAAATCAGCAGATCATCCATCGCGTACGTGAGAAAGAGGACCCCACAGAGCAGCAGCGTGACCGTACGCAGCACCGGGTTCTGCCAGAGGAACCTGGCCCCGGTCAGGAAGCCGCGGATCGGCGACTCCCGCTCCGGCACGGTCTCTCGCGCCCTGATCCGGACGAACGACATCGCGACCGCCGACAGCCCGAAGGTGATCGCGTCGATGCCGATCACCCAGGCCGGGTCGAGCACCGCGAAGAGCGCGCCCGCGATGGCCGGGCCGGTGATGCCGGCGACCGCGAACGTGGCCGAGAGCAGCCCGTTGGCCTCGGTGATCCGGTCCTTGCCGACCAGCGCCGGCACCGCGGTGATGTAGGCGACCTGGTAGAGCATGCCGGCCGCGGCACCGAGCGGCATCGCCACGTAGAGCACCCACAGGTGCGGCTCGACCAACCAGACCAGCGGCACCAGGGCGTAGAGCGCGGCCCGGGCGACGTCGCAGGCGATCATCACGGTGCGCCGGTCGAAGCGGTCGACGATCGTGCCGGCCAGCACGCCGGAGACCAGCCAGGCGGCGCCGATCGCGGCGGTGACCAGGCCCATCTGGAAGACCGAGTCGGTGAGCACCAGGACCAGCACGGGGACGGCCAGGGTGGTCAGCGAGTCACCGGCGACCGACACCGCCTGCAGGATCCAGAAGAGAACGAAGTTGCGATCTCGACGGAGCGGCGGTGACGGCACGCCCTCACATTAGAGGCGGTATTCCTTCAGTAGACCCCGCGAGATGATCGTTTTTTGGATCTCCGAGGTGCCCTCGCCGATCAGCAGGAACGGCGCCTCGCGCATCAGCCGCTCGATCTCGTATTCGGTGGAGTAGCCGTAGCCGCCGTGGATGCGGAACGACTCCTGCACGACCTCGGCGCAGTATTCGGACGCGAGCAGCTTGGCCATGCCGGCTTCGACGTCGTTGCGTGCGCCGGCGTCTTTCAGGCGAGCCGCGTTGACCATCATCTGGTGTGCGGCCTCGATCTTCGTGGCCATCTCGGCGAGCTTGAACGCGATCGCCTGGTGGCCGGCCAGCGGCTCGCCGAACGTGTGCCGCTGCTGCGCGTACGCGATGGCTAGTTCGAATGCTCTGATCGAGATGCCACAGGCGCGCGCGGCGACGTTGACCCGGCCCACCTCGATGCCGTCCATCATCTGGTAGAAGCCCTGGCCGACCTGGTCGGGGCCGCCGAGCATGGCCGAGTCGGGCACCGCGACACCGTCGAGGATCATCTCGGTGGTCTCGACGCCCTTGTAGCCCATCTTGGAGATCTTGCCGGGGATGGTCAGCCCCGGCGCCGTCTCGCCGAACCCGGGCTCCTTCTCCAGCAGGAAGCAGGTCATCCCCTGGTAGACCGGCTGGGCGGCGGGGTCGGTCTTGACCAGCGTGGCCACCACGCCCGACTGGGCGCCGTTGGTCAGCCACATCTTCTGGCCGTCGAGCACGTAGGTGTCGCCGTCGCGGCGCGCCGTCGACCGGATCGCCGCCACGTCTGAACCGCAGCCCGGCTCCGACATCGAGAACGCGCCGCGCACCTCGCCGGTCGCCATCCGCGGCAGCAGGGCCGCCCGCTGCTCCGCCGAGCCGTGCTGCGCGACCAGGTAGGCGACGATGAAGTGGGTGTTGACGATCCCGGAGACCGACATCCAGCCGCGCGACAACTCCTCGACGACGAGGGCGTAGGTGAGCAGCGACTCACCGAGGCCACCGTGCTCCTCGTCGATCGTGAGTCCGAAAAGACCCATCTCACGCATGCCGGCGACGATGTCGGCCGGATATTCGTCGGCGTGCTCGAGCCGCTGCGCGTGCGGAACGATCTCTTTATCGACGAACTCGCGGACCGTTTCCAGGATCGACGTCTGCACGTCGGTGAGGCCGGGAGTCTGGGCAAGGCGCGCCATGACCCACATCTTCCCTCCTCAGGACCGACTCGGGATGCGAATCGCTACCTAGGGTTTAGTAGCGTGCCGGGGACGACTCAGGAGTGTGACGATGAGCTACCCACCGCCCGGCAGCCAGCCCGACCCCTATCAGCCTGGGCAGCCCTATGACCCGCAGCAGTCCGGCCCGCCGTCCTACGGGCCGCCGGTCTCCGGCCAGCCCGCCCCCGGCCAGCCCATCCCGGGCCAGCCCACGTCGGGTCAGCCCGAGCCCTATGGGCAGAGCAACCCTTATGGGCAGCCGCCGGACCCCTACGCCCAGCCGAACCCCTATGGGCAGCCCGACCCCTACGCGCAGGCCTACCCCGGCTACGGGCAGCAGCAGCCGGCCTACGGCTACCCGCAGGCCCGCGGCACCAACATCCTGGCGATCCTGTCGCTGGTGTTCGCGTTCGTCTTCGCGCCCGCCGGCATCGTGCTCGGCCACCTGGCGAAGAAGCAGTTGCGCACGTCCGGCGAAGAGGGCGGCGGCCTGGCCACCGCCGGCCTGGTGCTGAGCTACGTATTCACCGGCCTGGCGGTGCTGTTCTGCTGCGGCATCATCGGGCTCGGCTGGTTCAGCGCGTCGACCGGCGACACGCTGAACAACGGCTACTAACGGCTCTGCTGTTTAACGGCTCTGCTGTTTAACGGAACTGCGCCTCGCGCACGCTGTTGCCGCCGTCGACCACCAGCATCTGGCCGGTGATGTAGGAAGCGGCCGGCGAGCAGAGGAACGCGATCGCGGCGGCCACCTCGTCAGGGGTGCCCGGCCGCCCGATCGGCGTGCCGAGACCCTGCTTGAGCTCGGTGACCGTGGACGCGGCCGTGTAGATCGTGCCGGGCGCGACCGCGTTCACGGTCACCCCGTCGGCGACCATCTCCATCGCCAGCGCCCGGGTCAGGCCGACCACACCGGCCTTGGCCGCGGCGTAGGCGGCCTCGGTCGGCAGGGCGTTGACGGGGCCGGCGGTGGCCGAGAGGTTGACGATGCGGCCCCAGCCGCGCTCGGACATGCCGCCGATGAACGCCCGGCTGCACAGGAACGCCGTGCTGAGGTTGCGGTCGATCTCGGAGCGCCACTCGTCGAAGGTGAGCTGGTTGACCGGGCGGAGCACCTCGGGGCTCGCCCGGCTCGCCAGGCCGGCGTTGTTGACCAACACCTCGACGTCGCCGAGCAGCTCGGAGATCGCGTCGGCGAGCGCGCCGACCTCGGCCTCGTCGGTCAGGTCGGCGACGAACCCGATGGCGCCGAGCTCGGTGGCCCGGTCGTGGATGCGGCGGGTGGTCGACACGATGGCCACCTTGGCGCCGAGCTGGCGCAGCCGGCGCGCGGTCGCGTAGCCGATGCCGTCGGGGCTGCCCGCGCCGGTGACCAGGGCGACCCGGCCGTCGAGGCGAACGCTGGTCAACCCGTCGTCGGCCTGAGTGTCGATTCCCATGCGTGAGATCCTGCCCGGTCGGGTCAAGCCCGGCAACGACGCCCCCTGTGCGGGGTATCCCCGGACACTCCCCCGCTCAGCCCTCCGGTGGGGTGAACCGGCTGGTGCGGGCCAGCCCGGCGGCCCGGCCCTTGGCCGCGATCACGAGGGCCATCTTGCGCGACGCCTCATCGATCATCTCGTCGCCGAGCATCACCGCGCCGAGCTTGCCGCCCGCTTCCGAGGTGGCGTGCTCGTAGGCGTCGAGGATGAGCTCGGCCCGGTCGTAGTCGTCCTGCGCCGGCGCGTAGATCTCGTTGGCCGCGTCGATCTGGCCCGGGTGCAGCACCCACTTGCCGTCGAAGCCGAGGGCGGCCGAGCGCTTCGCGACCGCGCGGAACGCGTCGACGTCGCGGATCTGTAGGAACGGGCCGTCGATGGCCTGCTTGTCGTGCATCCGGGCGGCCATCAACAGTCGCATGAGGATGTAGTGGTAGGGATCGCCGGGATAGTCCGGGATCAGCCCACCGACCACCATCGACCGCATGTTGATCGACGCCATGAAGTCGGCCGGGCCGAAGATGATCGTCTCGACGCGAGGCGAGGCGGCCGCGATCGCGTCCACGTTGACCAGCCCGGCCGCGTTCTCGATCTGCGCCTCGATGCCGATCCCGCCCACCGGCAGGCCGATCGTCTTCTCGATCTGGGTGAGCGTGAGGTCGAGCCACTCGATGTGCGCCGCCGACTGCACCTTGGGCAGCATCACGCAGTCGAGGTTGGCCCCGGCGCCCTCGACCACCTCGACCACGTCGCGGTAGGTCCACTCCGTTGTCAGGTCGTTGACCCGCACCACCCTGGTCTTGTCGCCCCAGTCGCCCTCGTTGAGCGCCGCGACCACGTTCTTGCGGGCCTCCGGCTTGGCCAGCGGCGCGACCGCGTCCTCCAGGTCGAGAAAGACCTGATCGGCCGGGAGTCCGCGGGCCTTGTCGAGCATCTTCAGGCTCGAACCGGGTACCGCGAGACAGGAACGGCGCGGGCGGCCGGCTGCGACCATCGACAGCTCCTCACGATCGTTACAGTTAGCCAAACGGTAACCTCGCGCGAAGACCGAGGAGAACCAAGCAGTGGAAGAAGTCACCGGGCGAGTCGTAGTGATCACCGGCGCCAGTTCCGGGATCGGTCTATCCGCCGCCGTCGCCCTGGCCCGCCGCGGTGACCAGGTCGTCCTGGTCGGTCGCGACCCGGCGAGGCTGGCCGCGGCCGCATCCGAAGTACGCGACGCGACCGGCACGCTGCCGGCCTCCTACCGCGCCGACTTCTCCACGCTCGACGACGTGCGCACGCTGGCGGCGCACCTGCGCACGGCGTACGACCGGATCGACGTGCTCGCCAACAACGCCGGCGCGATCGTGCTGCACCCGGCCACCACCGTGGACGGTTATGAGCTGACCATCCAGGCCAACCACCTGGCCAGCTTCCTGCTGACCACGCTGCTGCACGACCGGATCGGGCGCACGGTGGTGACCGCGTCCGGCGCCTACCGCTGGGGCAACCTCGACCCGCGCGACCTCAACCGCCAGTTGGAGCGCTACGTCCCGTTCCTCGCCTACGGCACGAGCAAGCAGGCCAACATCCTGTTCGCGGGCGAGGCCGCCCGGCAGTGGCCGGGAATGCTCTCGTTCTCGTTCCACCCCGGCGCGGTGCGCACCCGGTTCTACAACGACAACCGGCTGATCGCCTGGGGCATGAAGCACGGGCCGTTCCTGCGCGGCCCCGACAAGGGTGCCGAGACGCTGGTCTGGCTCGCCACCGCCGACCCGGCGCGGCTGGTCAACGGCGGCTTCTACTACGACAAGAAGCCCCGCCGGGTGTCCCCCAAGGCCACTGACCAGGCCCTGGCCGCCGCACTGTGGAAGGCCAGCGAGCAGGCCGTCGGCTAGGGCAGGGCGGCCGTTTCCAGGTCGCGGGCCCGGGCCCGCTCGCGGCGGCCGGCCTGGGCGCCGCCGAGCACCACGATCGCGACGCCGACCACCAGCAGGGCCAGGCCGGGCAGCGACTCGACCGGCGGCACCTGGCCCAGCCAGAGCCAGGCGATGGTCGCCGCGCCAGGCACCTCGAGCAGGATCAGCACGCTGATCGTGGTCGCCGAGACCCGGCGCAGCGCGTAGTTGAACATCGTGTGCCCGAGCAGTTGGGCGCCGGCCACCAGGCCGAGGATCGCCAGCCAACTCGAACCCGGGTAGCCGCCCAGCCGCTGGCCCGACGCCAGGCAGATGATCAGCAGAAGCACCGCACAAACCCCATAACAGATGGTGGTGTACGTCGTCGTGCTGAGCGTCACCCGGGCCCGCTCCCCGAGCGCGGTGTATGCCGCCGCCATCACGGCGCCGACCAGCGCGAGCAGGTCGCCGAGCACCGCGCGGGACGAGACGCCGAAGTCGGCGCCGGTGGCCAGCGCCGCACCGAGCACCGCGACGCCGATGCCGGCCCAGGTCACCGTGCGCAGCTTGCGGCCCTGGGCGACCGAGATCAGCCCCTGCCAGACCGGCTGGGTGGCGACGAGCGCCGTCGACGCCGCGACCGTGGTGAACCGGATGCTCGGCATCCAGGCGGCGAAATGCGCGGCGAGCGCCACGCCGGCCAGCACGCAGAACACGGCCTCGCGGCGGCCCAGGTTGGCGTACTCGTGGCGGTTTCTGATCAGCGAGATCGGGCCGAGCACGCCGACGGCGAGGGCGTTGCGGTAGAACGCGATGGCCAGGGCCGGTGCGGCGGCGGCGAACGCGATCAGCGGGCCCGAGGTCGAGACGGCGAGGACGGCGACGACGAGCGCGAGAGTGGCGGCGGGGTCGAGCGCGGGGCGGTGCACAGTGAACCATCCTCACAAATCACATACTGCGGCTATCCGACTACTCTCGGTCGATCGGCCGATAGGGCGCACACGTCGCCGTCGATAGGCTTCCCCGGTCTTGCCAGCTACTGCCCCCAGGTCCTGCCATGGAGGCTGATGTTGCCCGCATTACGCGCGGTCGTGTTCGACTTCTTCGGCACTCTCACCCGGCCGGTCCGCCGCGGCCCCGACCACCTCGAGACCGCCCGCATCCTGGGATGTGATCCGACCCTGATGACGGCCCTCCTGGACGCGTCCTACTACCGCCGGGCCAGCGGAGATCTCGGCTCCGCGGCCGACAACCTCCGCTGGATCGCCGTTCGCGCCGGGGCCGACCCGTCCGACGAGATGGTCCAGGCGGCGGTGGCCTGCCGGCTGCGCGCCGTCCGGCACGACACGGAGTTGCGCGACGAGGCCGTGCCGGTGCTGTGGGCGCTGCGGCTGCGCGGGCTGCGCACGGCCCTGGTCAGCGACTGCACCCACGAGTTGCCGGTGTTGCTGCCCAGCCTGCCGGTCGCCCCACTGCTCGACACCGCCGTCTTCTCCGTCGAGGAGGGCGTCTGCAAGCCCGACCCGAGCATCTACCTGGCCGCGTGCCAGCGGCTCGGCGTCGCGCCGGCCGAGTGCCTCTACGTCGGCGACGGCGGCAGCCACGAGCTGACCGGCGCGGCCGAGATCGGCATGACCGCCGTCCGGCTGGCCGCGCCCGACCTGGTCGACCACCTGGTCTTCGGCGCCGACGTCGACTGGCCCGGCCGCGCGGTGGCCCGGCTCGTCGGGGTGCTCGACGAGGTCGACCATGGCCAGCGGGCCACGGCGCCGGGCAGGATGAGGGGGTGACCGACCCGGTGGTGGAAGAGGCGATCAAGAAGGCGGCCGTGGCCTGGGTGTCCGTCGACGGCGCGGCACCCCGTGGGCTCTGGTGCGTGCCGGTCGACGGCGCGCTTTACCTGGTCAGCGGCATGGGTGAGCAGCAGGCACCCGGGCTGGCCCGGGCCGCAACGGCCGAGGTGACGCTGCGCGGCGACCACGGCGGCCGGATCGTCACCTTCACCGCCGACGTGCGCCGGGTGCAGCCGGGCGACGACGAGTGGAACACGGTGGCGCCCCAGGTCGGCGGCAAGCGGCTCAACGCGTCGGGCCCGACCGAGAAGCTGCTCGAACGCTGGGCGATGGACTGCACGCTGAGCTGCCTGACCCAGGCGCAGGACACACCGGCCGTCACCCGGCCCGACCTGCCCGACGGCAGCCTCGCCGAGCCGCCCCGGGATACCGCGGCGACCACTCCCGTCCGCAAGCCGTTCCGCCTGCACAAGGTGCTCGGCAAGCGCCGCTAGTCGAGCCACCAGCGGGCGGCGTCGCCGCCGTAGGGAGTGAGCAGCAGGGCCGGCAGTGCGACGGCCGAGACGGCCGCGACCAGCAGCACGTGCCAGGCCAGCGGGCCGACCCGCCGGCGGCCGGTCACGAGCAGCGGGACCGAGACGGTCAGCAGCAGCGGCGACAGGATCACGCCGGTGTAGTAGAGCAGCGCGACCGGGACGAACACCGGCAGCGGCAGCAGTTCCTTGGGGTCCTGTGCGCCGCTCAGCATCGTGGCCCGGTCGGCGCCGGTGGTCAGCATCCGGCCCGTGAAAGTGACCAGCACGGTGGCGATCGCCAGGCCGAACGCGAGATGCGCCGCCATCACCAGCCGGGCACCCAGTCGCACCGGGTCGGTCCGCGGCGACGGCGTGGCCGCGGCGCGCTCGGCCGGCAGGGCCAGAGCCAGGACCAGCGTCGCCGCCAGGCCGAGAAGTCCGAGTCGTTCGGTCAGCGGCCCGGCGAAGCCCACCTGGACGGCCTGCGACCGAACGGCCGCCGCGGTGGCCACGCCGCCCGCGATGACGAACAACAGGCTCGGCAGGCCGATCAACGCCAACCCGAGTTGGGCCACGGGCGGGCGGGACCGGAAGCGGCGCAGCACCCACGCCGCGACCAGCCAACCGGTCAGCCCGCCGAGCAGGAGCACCGCGACACCGACCGGCAGGGCCTGCGCCGGCCACGGGTAGCGCACCTGGAAAGCGGCGCCGACCCCGGGACCGGGATCGCCGGCCACGACGGAGACGACCAGGCGCTCGCCGGCCCGGTCCAGGGTGAAGCGGTGGCCGGGAAGGATCGGGCCGGCCTCCCATCCGTCGGCCACCGCGCGCTCGCGCAGGCCGGTCGCCACGCTGTCGAGCGCTTCGGCCCTCGCCGGGTAGGTGGCTTCGACCTCGGTCGGGCCGCCGAACGTGGTGAGCATCCGGTCGGCACGACCCATGACCATCGAGTCGGGCAGCAGCGACAGGGCCGCCGACATCGTGTCCCGGCCGGAGTCGGCCGTCTGCCGGGCGACCGCGCTGAGGCCGGCGTATCCGATAGTGATCGCCGCGACGATGGCCACCGCGCCATAGACCCGGCCGCGCGGCGGTCCGAAGCGCATGCGCAGGCCGACGCGGAGCAGTTCCCAGGCCTCGGCCGCCGGCGGGCGAGCCCGGTCGGTCGGGGCGCCGTCGAGCAGGGTGGTCAGCATCTCCTCGCCCCGCTCGCGGCGGTAGGCGCGCGGGAAGGCCAGCAGCAGGCGGCGGTAGCGGCGTTCGAGCGGGCTCACGACGCGGGGCCGAACGCGAGCCGGGTCGTGCGGCGCAGCCGGGCGGCGGCCATCGTCGCGTTGGCGCGCATCCGGTCGATCTCGGCGGACAGCGCGGCGCCACCGTCGTCGGTCAGCCGGTAGTAGCGGCGCAGCCGCCCGTCGACGGCCTCCTCGCGGTCGAGGACGAGCAGCCCCTCCTCGGTCAACCGGTCGAGGGCGGCGTAGAGGGTGCCCGCGCGCAGCGTGATCCGGCCGCCCGACAGGTCGGCGACGGCCCGGATCACGCCGTAGCCGTGCAACGGCTGCTCGGCGAGCGCGGTCAGGATGAAGAAGGTCGGCTCCTGCATAGCCATTCGCCAATGCTACCGACCATCGGTATATACCGCTAGTCGGCTTATCCGATGAACGGCGGCACGGCCATCTCGCCGCGGGCGATCGGCACCACGTTGCCGGTCACCCGGGCGTTGGTCACCACGCCACCGACCGCCGTGACCGAGCACTCCAGCACCGACGGGCGATGCAGCTCGACGCCCTGGTGCACCACGTAGCTCGACTCGCCGTCGGCCGGCAGCAGGCCGTTGGTCACCAGCCAGACCCCGAGCCCCAGCGCGGCCGAGCCGGTGGCCGGGTCTTCGGGGACGGCGAGGCCAGGGACGAAGACCCGGGCGTGCGCGGTGCGCGTCTGCGGGTCCCAGGCGAAAACGTCGACGTCGGTGGAGATGGCGCGGTCGAGCCGGGCCCGGGCCACCGCGTCGGGGCGGACCGGCAGGTAGGGGAACTCGAGACCGCAGCCGGCGACCCGCGGCGGCCCGGCCCCGTCGAGGTCGGTGGCGGTCAGCCCCACCGCCGCGAGCAGCGGGCCGGGCTCGAGCGGCTCGCCGACCGTGGCGCGGCCACCGGTCAGCGTCGCGGTGGATCCGGACACCACGACCGGAAGCAGACCCGCGCCGCACTCCTGCACGACCGACCCGGCGGCGAACAGCCCGCGCGCGCTGGCGGTGACGGCGGCGCCGACGCTCGGGTGCCCGGCGAACGGCAACTCGCTGTTGGGCGTGAAGATCCGCGCCCGGTAGGTCGCCTCCGCACCGGGCGACGGTGGCAGCACGAACACCGTCTCGGACAGGTTGAACTCGCGGGCCAGGGCCTGCATCTGGGAACTCGCCAGTTCCTCGCCGCCGAACACCACCGCCAGCGGGTTGCCGGTGAACGGCCGGTCGGTGAAGACGTCGACGATCTCGTACGCCACGCTCGTCATGCTGGTAAGCGTAGGGAATTAGGCTTACGAGGTGACGACGGCGCGGGTCTACATCGCGAGACTCGCCGGCCTCCCGGTCTACGACCCCAACGGCGACCAGGTCGGCCGGATCCGTGACGCCGTCGCCCGGCTGCGCACCACCAACCGTCCGCCCCAGGTCGTCGGCCTGGTGGCCGAGATGACCGCCCGGCGCCGGATCTTCCTGCCGATGGGTCGGTTCACCTCGATCGACCCCGACGCGGTCGTGCTCAACACCGGCATGCTCAACCTGCGCCGGTTCGAGAAGCGTCCCAACGAGCTGCTGGTCCTCGAAGACCTGCTCGACCGCCGGGTGACGATCCTGCCCGACGAGACCCCGGGCACCGTGGTCGACCTGGCGATGGACACCAACCGCACCGGTGAGTGGTCGCTGGGCCGGGTCGCGGTCCGCCAGCCGAGCCGGCGGCTCACCCGGCGGGGTCAGCTGGTCGAGCTCGAATGGGATCGGGTCCACGGGCTGATCGGGCTCACCGACACCCAGGGCACCGCCGGCCTGCTCACCGTGCTCGAGCAGATGCGCCCGGCCGACCTGGCCAACGCGCTACAGGAGATGTCCGACACCCGCCGCAACGAGGTCGCCGCGGCGCTCGACGACGAGCGCCTCGCCGACGTGCTGGGCGAGCTGCCCGAGCACGACCAGGTGGAGATCCTCGCGGCGCTCGACCAGGAGCGGGCCGCCGACGTGCTGGAGGAGATGGACGCCGACGACGCGGCCGACCTCCTCGGCGAGCTGTCCGTCACGGAGCGGCAGCGGCTGCTCGACCTGATGGAGCCCGACGAGGCCGAGCCGGTCCGGCAGTTGCTCAAATACGCGGCCGGCACGGCCGGCAGCGTGATGACCTCCGAGCCGGTGATCCTCACTCCCGACGCCACGGTCGCCGACGCGCTGGCCCGGATCCGCGAGCCGCAGCTCCCGCCGGCGGTGGCGGCGCAGGTCTTCGTCGCGCGGGCGCCGATGGCCACGCCGACCGGCAAATACCTGGGCATGGTGCACTTCCAGCGGCTGCTCCGGGAGCCGCCCTCGGCCATCATCGGCGGCGTGGTCGACAGCGGGATCAACCCGCTGCGCCCGGAGACGCCGCTGATCGAGATCACCCGCCGGATGGCGATGTATGACCTGGTCGCCATGCCGGTGGTCGACGCCAACAACCGGTTGGTCGGCGCGGTCACGGTCGACGACGTGCTCGACCACACGCTCCCGCCAGATTGGCGCGACCGCGACGTGACCGATGAGGCGCCCGGCTCGCCCGTGGCCGTTCCGCCGCCGCCCGCACCGGCGACCGGTCGCAACGATGGCTGAACCGCGCCCCGCGGCCCGGCTCGACCAGCCGCGGGAGCCACGCCGGCTGAAGCTGCCCAGGTTCGACCCCGAGTCGTTCGGTCGCTGGTCGGAGACCATCGCCCGGGCGCTGGGCACAGCCAAGTTCCTCGTCTACATGAGCGTGTTCATCCTGCTGTGGGTGGGCTGGAACACACTGACGCCGTCGAGTTGGCGCTTCGACCCCTACACCTTCACGTTCCTGACCTTGATTTTGTCGCTGCAGGCTTCCTACGCGGCGCCGCTGATTCTGCTCGCGCAGAATCGCCAGGCCGACCGCGACCGGATCTCGCTCGAGGAAGACCGGCGGCGGGCGGCGGCGCAGAAAGCCGACACCGAATATCTGACCAGGGAGATCGCGTCGTTGCGGGTGGCGATCGGCGAGCTCGCGACCCGCGACTTCCTGCGCTCCGAACTCGGGCGGCTCACCGAGGATCTCGACGACCGGCAGCGGGGGAAGAAGCGGCGCAAGCAGGCCGTCGCCGAGCCGGACGACCACGCGGATACCGACGCCTGACCAGCGACATAGAGTTGCACCATGTCTGCGCCTGCCACGTCTCGTGAGGAAGCCATTCAGGCAGCCCTCGCCACCGTCGAAGACCCGGAGATCCACCGCCCGATCACCGACCTGGGCATGGTCAAATCCTTCAACATCGACGAAGACGGGCTGGTCCTGGTCGAGCTGTTGCTCACCGTCGCCGGCTGCCCCTTGCGTGACAAGCTGCGCACCGACATCACCAATGCGGTCACCGCGGTCCCCGGGGTGCGCGGCGTGGAGATCGACTTCGGGGTGATGAGCCCCGAGCAGCGCCAGGACCTCCAGACCCGGCTGCGCGGCGGCGGCGGCGCCGAGCCGGTGATCCCCTTCGCCCAGCCGGGTTCCCGCACCCGGGTCTACGCGATCGCGAGCGGCAAGGGCGGCGTCGGCAAGTCCAGCGTCACCGTCAACCTGGCCGCCGCGCTGGCCGCCCGCGGCCTCTCGGTGGGCGTGGTCGACGCCGACATCTACGGCCACTCGGTGCCCCGGATGCTGGGCGCGGCCGGCAAGCCCACCCGGGTGGAAGACATGATCATGCCGCCGGAAGCGCACGGCGTGAAGGTGATCTCGATCGGCATGTTCACCGCGCAGAACGCCGCGGTGGTCTGGCGCGGCCCGATGCTGCACCGGGCGCTGCAACAGTTCCTGGCCGACGTCTACTGGGGCGACCTCGACGTGCTGCTGCTCGACCTGCCGCCGGGCACCGGCGACGTGGCGATCTCGCTGGCCCAGCTCCTGCCCAACGCGGAGATCCTGGTGGTCACCACGCCGCAGCTCGCCGCGGCCGAGGTCGCCGAGCGGGCCGGCGCGATCTCGCTGCAGACACACCAGCGCCTGATCGGCGTCGTGGAGAACATGTCGTGGCTGGAGCTGCCCACCGGCGAGCGGATGGAGATCTTCGGCTCGGGCGGCGGCGCGGTCGTCGCGGAGAAGCTGACCCGCACGCTCGGCGCGGAGGTGCCGCTGCTGGGTCAGATCCCGCTCGACACCCGGGTCCGCGAGGCTGGCGACGCCGGGCTGCCGATCGTGCTGTCAGAGCCCACCGCGCCGGCCGCACAGGCCATCTCGGCGATCGCCGACCGGCTCGCGGTGCGCCGCGACTCACTGATCGGCAAGTCGCTCGGGTTGCGCCCCGCGGGGCGCTGAACCCTTACGTGTAGTCGTCGAACGACCGGCGCGGCGGCGGGGCGCTTGCCGCCGGCGTGTCGGTGACCGGCTTGCGGGTCGCCGACTTGAGGTCGGCGGCCTGTGCCACGTCTTTGAGGTCCTGGTGCACGCCGCTGAGGTCAGACTTGGCGTCTTCGAACATCTTCTGGAGCGGCTTGCGCAGCGACTCCTGCTCTTCCTCGCTCATCAGGTGCTTGCGGATGAACGCCTTCGGGTGCAGGTCTTCGAGCTGGATGTCGGTGCCGAGCTCACGGCTCAGGTCACCGGTCGCGTTGCTGGCCATCCGGCGCAGGTTGCGGACCATCTTGAGGCCGTCGCTGATCACGTTGGGCAGCTTGTCACCGAAGATCAACAGGGCCACCAGGACCAGGAGACCGATCTCCCACCAGTTGAGGTTTTCGAACACCCGGGCCTCCCTCTTGCAATCCCCGGCGCAACCATACGCGCGGCGCGCGCCGGAAGGGAACGGCCCGGAAGGGCGGCTACTGAGCGTCTGCGGCCAAGGTCACTGAGGCGGTCTGGGTCTCCGAGCCCCGCCGGAACTCGACCGTGACGACAGCGCCCGGCGCGTATTTGCGGACGAGGGCGATCAGGTCGATGGCCTCTTCCAGCGGGTGCTTGTCGATCCGGGTCACCACGTCGCCGGCCCGCAGGCCGGCGGACTCCGCCGGGCCGCCCGGCTCGACCGAGTCGAGCCGCACCCCGGTGCCGGTGGTGCGACCGCTGGTCACCTTGGCGCCGATCACCGTGCGGCGGGCCTTGCCGGTGTCGATGATGTCCTGCGCCACCCGCTTCGCCTGGTTGATCGGGATGGCGAAGGCCAGGCCGATGTTGCCGGCGCTCTGCTCGTCGGCGGCCAGCGACTTGATCACCGCGTTGACGCCGATCACCCGGCCGCCGGCGTCGACCAGCGGACCGCCCGAGTTGCCCTGGTTGACCGCCGCGTCGGTCTGGATCGCCGCGTAGTAGCGGACCGGACCGCCCGGGTCGCCGGCCTGGATGGTGCGGTCGACGGCGCTGACGATGCCGGAGGTGACCGTGTTGGCCAGCGCCAGCGGCGAACCGATCGCGAGCACCGGGTCACCGACCGCGATCGCGTCGGAGTCGCCGAACTGGACCGGCGTCAGGCCGTCTTTGGCCAGCTTGATCACCGCGATGTCGGATTCCGGGTCTTGCCCGACGAGCTTGGCCGACACGGTGTTGCCGTCGCTGAACACGGCCGTGAAGGTCTGCGTGCCGCCGCCCTCGACCACGTGGTCGTTGGTGATCACATAACCGTCGGCCGAGACCACGAAGCCGGAGCCGAGCGCGGAACCGCTGCTCGACGCCACCCGCACGGTGACCACGCTGGGCAGCAGCCGCGCGGCGACGCCGGCGAGCGAGTCGGGCGGGCGGTTGGCCGCGGCCGGCGGCGAGGCGCCGTTGCCGCCGAGCGCGGTGCGGCCGCCACCGATCCCGTTGCGGGCCGCGAACGCATAGCCGAGCGAGCCGCCGAGCAGGCCTGCGAGCAGCGCGGAGACCACGGCGACGAGCAGCACCGAGCGGTTGCCGGGCGGCTTCGGCGCGTCGGGGTCGACGACTGCTTCGGGCTCGGCGGCGCCGGTCACGGTGGGTTGCAGTACGACAGCGGCCGGTGCGTGCGGGTCGCGCCACGGGTCACCGAGCGCGTCGGACCACCACGGGCTGGCCGGCGCAGGACCGGACGGCGGCGAGCCGAACGGCGCGGGACCGGACGGCGCCGGGCCGAACGGCGCGGGGCCGGGGTTGTAGGGCATCGGGCTGGTCGGGACCCCGGAGCTGGGCGGCATGGGCCGAGGGCCGGGCTGGCCCGAGGGCCGGCCGCCGTCGGGCTGCTGCCAATTCCAGCCGTCGGTCACATCGCCTCCCGATCGCCGCCCATTACCCCGACTCAAGGATTGCATGGATAGCTGAAGAGCATTCAGAAGTTGCCGAACGCCTCACCACCCGCCCGTCCATCCAACACCGACGGTGGGTTCTACGCTCATACCCGGTCCCCCCGCTCCCCCCGCACGGAGGTTCACCCATGGGCACCGCCGGCCCGGCCACAGCGCAAGCGCTGCAGTTCGCCGACGCGTACCCGCCGGAGGACCTGGTCCTACAGACCGCGCGCCGGCTCGCCGAGGAGGTGGGGCTGCCCTGCGTGTCGCCCGGCTCGGGCGCGGCGCTGCGGCTGCTCGCTGCCGCCGGCAACGCCCGGTCCCTGGTGGAGATCGGCACGGGCACCGGAGTGAGCGGGGTCTGGCTGCTCCGCGGCATGCGCCCCGACGGGGTGCTGACCACGATCGACGTGGAAAACGAACACCAGCGGGTGGCCCGGCGGATCTTCCAGGAGGCCGGCTTCGCGCCGTCGCGCACCCGGATCATCACCGGCCGTGCGCTCGACGTGTTGCCCCGGCTCACCGACCGCGGATACGACCTGGTGTTCGTCGACGCCGACCCGACCGAATACGCGGCCTGCGTCGCCGCGGCCGGCCGGCTGCTGCGGCCCGGCGGCGTGCTGGCCGTCAACAACGCGCTGGCCGGCGGCCGGATCGGTGACCCGGCCGCCCGCGACCCCGAGACCGTGTTGATCCGCGAGGTGGTCCGCGACCTGCGCGACGCCGACGACTGGGTGCCCGCCCTGCTGCCCACCGGCGCCGGCCTGCTCACCGCCGTCCGCCGCTAGAAGCTGGCCAGCCAGCGCAGCAGCGTGCGTACGCCCCAGCCGGTGGCGCCCTTGGTCAGCTCGGAGCTGTCTGAATCGGCCCACGACGGCGCCGACATGTCGATGTGCGCCCAGCGGTCACGCAGCGGCCCGGTGAACTCGGCCAGGTAGAGCGCGGCCATCACGCCACCCGCGCCGCCCTCGGAGGCGATGCTGCTCAGGTCGGCCACGTCGCTGCTGAGGAAGTCGCGGTAGTCGGGCGGCAGCGGCATCCGCCAGACCTGCTCACCGGCGTCGGTCGCGGCGTCGGCGAGCGCCTTGGCCAGCGCGTCGTTGTCGCTGTAGAGCGCGCCGGTGCGCTTGCCCAGCGCGACCGAGTTGGCCCCGGTCAGCGTCGCGAGGTCGACGATCAGGTCGGGCTCGAGCCGGGCGACCGCGTAGGCGAGCGCGTCGGCCAGCACCAGCCGACCCTCGGCGTCGCTGTTGTTGCTCTCGCTGGTGCGCCCGCCGTAGTGCCGGATCACGTCGCCGGGCCGGTAGGCCGAGCCGCTGACCATGTTCTCGGCGAGCGGGGCGAGCGCGGTGACCCGCACCGGCAGGTCGAGCGCGGCGGCGCCGATCGTCGCGGCGATGATGGCCGCCGCGCCGCCCATGTCTTTGCGCATGAGCTTCATCGAGTCGCGCGGCTTGATCGAGATGCCACCGGTGTCGAACGTGATGCCCTTGCCGACCAGCACGATGTGCTGGGTGGCGCCTTCCGGTGCCCAGGACATCTCCACGAGGCGGGGACCGCGCGACGAGCCGCCACCGACGGCCAGGATGCCGCCGAAGCCCTCGGCCTCGAGTTGCGCGGGCTCACGAACCGAGACGGTCAAGCCGGGGTACGCCGCCGCGGCCTCGGTGACCCGCTCGGCGAACCACTGCGGCGTCTTCACGTCGGACGGCATGTTGGTCAGGTCGCGGGCCAGCG
This sequence comes from Asanoa ferruginea, assembly GCF_003387075.1. Taxonomy (NCBI): domain Bacteria; kingdom Bacillati; phylum Actinomycetota; class Actinomycetes; order Micromonosporales; family Micromonosporaceae; genus Asanoa; species Asanoa ferruginea. Next base: position 2,942,672 of record NZ_QUMQ01000001.1, on the reverse strand, counting down.
TGGTGGCGGCCGCGGTGGCCCGGGCGGCGGCGAGCGCGGCTTCGTCGGGCGTGCCGGCCAGCAGCACCTCGGCGAGCTCGGGCGGGCCGTCGGCGCGCGGTGCGGCGAGCCGGAACTTGTAGGAGCCGAGCAGAACGCCCTCGGCGAACGCGCGGATGTCGGGGTCTTCGGCGGTCGGCAGGGCGACGGTGACCGACGCGGTGCGGGCGGTCGAGCGGGCCAGGCCGGCGCCGGCGGCCCGCCAGCCGCTCGCGCCCTCACCCACGCCGACCAGCAGGACCTTCGACGGCCGCTGGGTCGGGCGGGGCAGCACCTCCACGGCGCCCGGCTTGCCGCTGTGTGTCGCGGCCATCGCGACCACGTCGTCGGGCAGGCCCTCGGCGAGCGGCGCGCCGGCCCGGATGGGCACGACGATCGTGTCAGCGTCGGCGTCTGCGGTGTCGATGAATCTGATTGTGGGCACGCCGGCCTCCCGGGCTCTGTGCTGTTGCTGTGCTGTCTCGCTTCGGAGAACAAGGAGGCCCGCCGGCAGCCCAGTGCGGGCGTGCCGGCGGGCGCAGTCGGACGTCAGCCGGCGGCGGTCTTCAGTGCGTCACCGAGCGCGTTGGCCTCGTCAGGGGTCATCTCAACGACGAGCCGCCCTCCGCCTTCCAGCGGAACCCGCATCACGATGCCCCGGCCCTCCTTGGTGACCTCCAGCGGACCATCGCCCGTCCGCGGCTTCATCGCCGCCATGTTGTCTCCCCTCAGACTCGCCAGGGTGGTGGGTTATCCCACAGCCACTTCGTTACAGCGGCACCACGCTACGGCCCGTGGCACCGTATTACCCGAGGGCGCCTCGCAGGGCGCCGACCAATGATTTTCCCTGATAACCACCGCTGGACCCAAACCGAGGCGGTATTGATGTGACAGCATCTAGCTTATCTTGAAAGTGGCTGTCACAATGTGCGGTCATGCAGGCACGGTCGGCACTCTTCGACCTCTACGGTGACTACCTGCGCCCGCGTGGCGGCAGGGCCCCCGTTGCCGCCCTGGTGCGTCTGCTCGCTCCCCTCGGCATCGCACCGCCCGCAGTGCGGACTGCCGTGTCCCGCATGGTGCGACAAGGCTGGCTACACCCGCTGCGGCTGACCTCCGGGCCGGGCTATCTGATCACGTCGAAGGCCGCGAGGCGACTCGACGAGGCCGCCGCCCGCATCTACCGCACCAACCGCGCCGGCTGGGACGGGCGGTTCGACCTGATCGTCCTGGAGGCGCCCACGGCCCGCCGGGAACGCCAGCGCCTCGGTGCCAACCTGACCTATCTCGGCTACGGCATGCTCGACGAGCGCACCTGGGTCGCCACCCGCCCCGGCGCCGACGTCGACGCCCTGCTGGTCGAGACCGGGGTCGGCTACGAACGCTTCACCGCGACCCACGCCGCCGGCACCTCCGGCGCGATGGCCGTCGTCCGCCGGGCCTGGGACCTGGAGGAGATCGGCAACGCCTACGAGACGTTCGTGGCCGAGCAGCGCCCCCTGTTGTCCCAGGTCACCCCGCGCAGCGACGACGAACTCGCCTACGCGGCCCGGTTCCGGCTCGTGCACGCCTGGCGCACTTTCCTGTTCCGCGATCCCCAGCTCCCGCCGGCCCTGCTGCCCGAGCGCTGGGCCGGCAGCAACGCGGCCGCTTTCTTCGACCGGCACGCGACGCGGCTGCGCCCGGCCGCCGACCGCTACGTGGAAAGCTGTCTCGACGCGGGCCTGCGGGCCGCCCGATCGAAAGGTTCCTGAAGACGTGAGTGACGTGCTGCTGGTCGACCGCACCGACGCCGTGGTGACGCTGACGCTCAACCGGCCCGAGGCGATGAACGCGCTCGACGTGCCGCTGAAGGAGGCGCTCCGCGACGCCCTGGCAGCGCTGGAGACCGACCGCTCCTGCCGCGCGGTCGTGCTGGCCGGCGCGGGCCGGGCATTCTGCGCCGGGCAAGACCTGCGCGAGCACGTCACCGTCCTCGAGTCCGGCACGTCAGACTCGCTAGACACGGTCCGCCGCCACTACAACCCGATCGCCTCCAAGCTGGGCAGCATGCCCAAGCCGGTGATCGCCGCGGTCGGCGGAATGGCCGCCGGCGCCGGCGCCGGCCTGGCGCTGCTGGCCGACTTCCGGATCGGCGGCCCGAGCACCTCGTTCCTGATGGCGTTCGCCAACGTAGGCCTGGCGGCTGACACCGGCCTGTCCTGGTCGCTGCCCCGCCTGGTCGGCCACGCGAAGGCGATCGAGCTGCTGATGCTGGCCGAGCCGGTCAAGGCCGAGGCGGCCGAGCGGCTGGGCCTCCTGACCCGGGTAGTCGAGGCCGACGCCGACGTGCTGCCGGCCGCACAGGCCCTGGCGGCCCGACTGGCGGCAGGCCCGACGGTGGCCTACGGCGCGATCAAGCGCGAACTCTCAGTCGGCGACGCGGGCACGCTGAACGACGCGCTGGCCGCGGAGGCCCAGGCCCAGACCATCGCGGGCGCCACCGCCGACCACCGCAACGCCACGGTCGCCTTCGTCGAAAAGCGCAAGCCAACCTTCGAAGGCCGCTAGGTCCGTCGCTCTGCGCCGGATGGTCGAGCCGCGACCTTTCGTCGGGTGGCCAACAAGGATCACGCGCCCGGGGCGGGCTTGGAGTGCCCGAGGTGTCGCCCCGGACCGGCGCCTGCCGGCGATGCGGTCGGTCGTAGCAGGGCCGGCCTTGACCGTCCTCATCCGGTGGGCCGCGAAGGTGCGCTCCCGGTCGGGCGCGATAGTAGATATCTTGTTGAGAACGCCGGAACCTCTTTTGCTGGGCCTCGACGGCACATTTCTCGCCGCGCGCGAGAAGGCGTCTTTGGTCGGTTGATCGACGCCATCGCGGCCAATTGCGATAATCCCTTGCCAGCTTAGTTTTGCTCTTTGGTGGATGCGGAAGCGCAACTCCCCCGGGCCCGGTCGACGCCTCTGCCGCCGGCTGCCCCGCGGTGGCCTCGGCCAGGGACGTCGGCGCATATCCCGCTGGCCGCGACTGCGCAACTCCGGCGGGCCCGGTCGACGCCTCCGCGGCAAGCTTCGACGATGCGTTCGCCGGCGCCGCACCGCCCGAGTGGTGCTGACCTGCCGTTACGTCTGGGCCCGTGGTCGGTCGCACCGCGCGGTTAGCTGCCGGGTAGCCAGCCTCTGGAGAGTTTCCGCCGGCAGCCGGAGGGCGGGAGTCGCGGTCAGCGGCACGGCGCAGACGCTCGGCGTGCCGTCGGGTCAACCCCCAGGCGCGATGGCGCTGATGCTCTCGACGAAACTCTTCACCCGCAGCCGAATAATTGCGCGCCGCAGTGCGATCGCGCATGGCAGCTAGCTCTTTCGTAGTGAAGAACTGGAGCTGCCGCATGCATCAATTATCCCCGATCCACAGCGGGAAATCTGCCCCGCAAGTGCCTTCGATTATGCAATCTAAATGGCGCGGACCTTGTCGAAACGATCGTCAGGGATGAGTAGGCCTTGTCGACCAGCACGCGGTGCGGGCGTTTGACAGTGACGCGACCCGGCCGCCGTCCGCACGCGGCCGGTTATCAGACGGGCCCGGGCACTGCCGCCGCTGGGCCGCGTCTGCGGCGGCGCGGGCTGCCCGCCGGTGACCATGCGGCGCCCATGGACGTGCCGACCAGCCACGTGGGCGGTCGCCAGCCCGTAGCCGTCAGCCTGCTCATAGGCCACGGAACCGCCGAACCTAGGGTTCGCGGGTAGCACCGACAGGTGCTCGAATCATTGATCCGGGACGCGCCCTAGTCCTCTTCTTCCGGGTCCTGGTTGGCTTCCTCGCCGAGGACGAAGGCCTGCATCGCCAGCTCGTCGTCAGACGGTGAGACATAGGTGGGCAGCTCGCGCGGGCCAAGGTCCATCACGTAGGACCAGAAGAGGCGGACCGCCTCGGCCGGGTTGGGGGCTTCGATCGGCAGGTCGAGGCTGACCAGCCAGGTGCGGTTGTCGACGGCGGGGGCTACGCGGGCGGTCAGGGTCGCGAAGGTGTTGCTGTCGAGCGGTGTGACCGGGCCCGCCGGGGTCAGCTCGGCGGCCGCGGCGGGGTCGTCGAAGAATCGCCGCGTGTAGGTGACCACGACCGGGCCGGGCGTTGCCACGTCGGCGTTGTCGGGGTCGTCGTCGGCGCGGCCGGCGGCCGAGGCGACCCGGCCCAGCGCGACGATCTGCGGCGGTTGCGCCTCCGCGATGACCAGAACCTCGTCGCCCGCGAGTGGGCGAGGGGCGTCGCCCACGTCGGTGAGTTCCAGCGTTTCGTGGTGGAAGAGCCGCTCGGCCGCCAGCCGAGCCTCGGGGATGACGACCGCCCACTGTGCCATGCGAACCATCCCATCACAGCGGGTCGGCTGGTCAGTGCGGCGGCACGTGGCAGCCCTCCAAGTGGTCGTCGACCATGCCGGTGGCCTGCATCAGCGCGTAGGCCGTCGTCGGGCCGACGAAGCGGAAGCCGCGTTTCTTGAGGTCTTTGGCCATGGCCGTGGACTCGGGCGTGGTGGCCGGGACCTCGGCGCCCGAGCGCGGTCGGTGTGGCCGCGGCGGCGGCGCGTAGGACCACAGCAGCTTGCTCAGCCCGCCCTCGACCGAGAGCGCGGCGCGGGCGTTGCTGATCGCCGCGTCGACCTTCTGCCGGTTGCGGACGATGCCGGTGTCGGCCATCAGGCGGGCGACGTCGCTGTCGTCGTAGGCCGCGATGGTTTTGATCTTGAACCGCCCGAACGCCTTCCGGAAGTTTTCCCGTTTGCGCAGGATGGTCAGCCAGGACAGGCCCGACTGGAACGCCTCCAGCGTCATCCGCTCGTAGAGGTGATCGTCGCCGCGCAGCGGCTGGCCCCACTCGGCGTCGTGGTAGTCGAGGTAGTCGGGACTGCTGCCCCACGGGCAGCGCGCCTTGCCGTCGGCGCCGATCACGAGGTCTGTCACGAGCGAAACCCTATGAGTGGGGTACGACGAAATCTCAGGGCAGCCGGCCCGCCTCGACCAGCCGGGCGAAGCGCTTCAGGGCCTGGGTCAGGCTCAGCTTCGAACCCGGCCAGAGCAGCGGCCAGGCGACCCGGCCGGCGGCGCCACCGGGCAGGTGGAACCACTCGTGCCAGACCACCTGCGTGCGGTCGGTGCCCATCGGGGTGCAGCGCAGCACGCCCGGGCCGCGCAGCAGCTTGCCCTGGTGGATGACCCGCACCTCGTAGGGCGGGTCGAGCCGGGCCACCCGGAACTCGTCGCGGAGGACGGCCGGGCCGAGCGCGGTGACCGCCTCGATCACGGTGCCCTCGCCGCCGTCGCCGGAGACCACCCGGACCGTGGTGAACGGGATCCACTCGCCCTGCCGGCGCCAGGCGGTGAAGGCCTCGTACACCTGCTTGGCGGGTGCCTTGATGATGACCGTCGCGGTGACCTCTCCGGCGCCGGGCTGGGCGGCCTCGCGCAGGTCTTCCTCGCTCATCGGCGCGCCGACCCCGCGTCTTCCGTCGGCGTCGCGACGACCGCGGAGGTTTCGGCCTCGTCGAGCTGTTTGGCGGAATCAGCGTCTTCTGCGGAAGCACCCACATCGCCCTGGTCGGCCGCCGCCGTGGCGCGCTTGGTCGGGCGAGATGTCCGGGTTGCGGTGCGCCGCGCGGGCGTGCGCGCCTTGACCGGCGCGACCGCCTCCTCCGCCGGCTGGAGGGCCTCGGCGCTGGCCGGATCCGCGCTGCCTGCGCCCTCGGTGGCCGGCTGACCAGCGGCCGCTTGGCCGGCGGGCGCCTGGTGGCCGAGCGGCTGGTCGGCAGAGCCGCGGTCACCGAGCGGCTGGTCAGCAGAGCCGCGATCACCGAACTGCGGGTCGGCAGAGCCGCGGTCACCGAGCTGCGAGTCGGCAGAGGCACGGTCACCGAGCTGCGCGTCGGCAGAGCCGCGATCACCGAGCTGCGAGTCGGCAGAGGCACGGTCACCGAGCTGCGGGTCCGCGGTCGGCTGGTCCGCGTCGGACCGGTCGGCAGCGGCCCGCTGAGCAGCCTTGTCCGCGCCCGCGGTCTCGGGGGCGCGGTCGTCGGCGGCCGGCTCCAAGGGCTCCGCCTCGACCGGCGCGGCCGCGCTCTCGACCGACGAATCCACGTCGGCGGCCGGCGCGGTCACGGGCTCGGCGGCAGGGTCGGCAGCGGGCTCGCCGGTGCTGGTCGGGGCCGCTTCGGCCGCCTCCGGCTCGGTCGCGATTTCGTCATCTTCAGCCGGGCGGGTGAACTCGGTCCACCCTCGCTTGGCCGGCTCGGTCGCCACCGCCGGCGGCGTGGCGGGGGCCTGTGCCGCCTCGCGGGCCCGGCGCAGCGCGTCGGCATCGAGCACCCGGCCCTCGCGCAACGCGTTGACCTCGGCCTCGAGCACCCCGATCAGCTCGTCCTTGTAACCGATGTCGTAGGCGGCTCGGCGCATCGCCTGGTCGACCTGTGCCATCCGGTAACCGCGGGTGGCCAGGTCGAAGCGCACCTCGCCGAGGTCGGTCTCCTGCAGTGGCCGGGTCGTAGGCAGCGGCAACGCCCGCCCGTCGGGCTCGGCGGGCTGCAGCCCGGCGTCGCGCCCGCTGACCAACACGGTCACGCCGAACACGACCGCCGCGACGGTGACCGCCACGACCACAATAAGGAGTAGCTGACCCATACGCCCGATCGTGGCATGTCGGGCCGGGAGGGTCGACCCCGCCACCCCGTCGTCCACCTTCGCGGGCAAGGATCAAGCCGGACGTCCTACGGCGGCCGGAGGACCCATGGCGACACGAGGAGAGCGCATGTCGGGCGAGTTGCGGCTGGGACCGCGGACCTTCGGCCCGACCGACCTCGTGGTGATGGCGATCGTCAACCGGACACCCGACTCGTTCTTCGACCGCGGCGCCACATATGCCGCGGACGCCGCCCTCCGCGCGGTCGAGGCCGCGGTCCGGGACGGCGCCGACATCATCGACATCGGCGGGGTCAAGGCCGGCCCGGGTGACCACGTCGATCCGGTCGAGGAGATCACCCGCACGGTCGCGACGGTGGCCGCGGTGCGCGCCGCCTTTCCCGACACGGTGATCTCGATCGACACCTGGCGGGCCGAGGTCGCCACCGAGGCGGTCGCGGCCGGCGCGGACCTGATCAACGACACCTGGGCCGGCGCCGACCCTCACCTCGCCGAGGTCGCCGCCGCGACCGGTGCCGGGCTGGTCTGCACCCACGCGGGCGGCCTGCGGCCACGCACGCGCCCGCATCGGGCGGCGTTCGACGACGTGGTCGCCGACGTGGTCGCGACGATCACCGCACTCGCGCGGAGGGCAGCCGATCTGGGGGTACGCCGCGACGGCATCGTCGTCGACCCCGCGCACGACTTCGGCAAGAACACCCGGCACTCGCTGGAGCTCACCCGCCGGCTCGGCGACCTGGTGGCGACCGGCTGGCCGGTGCTGGTGGCACTGTCCAACAAGGATTTCATCGGGGAGACCCTCGACCTGCCGGTGGACCAGCGGCTGGAGGGCACCCTCGCCGCGACCGCGGTCTCGGCCTGGCTCGGCGCCCGGCTGTTCCGGGCGCACCAGGTGCGGGAGACCCGCCGGGTGCTCGACACCGTGTCGTCGATCCGCGGCGACCGCCCGCCGGCGGTCTCCCGCCGCGGACTCGCCTAGGTCCAGTTGAGGATCTTCTTGCGCCAGGCGTAGAGGATGCCGAGCGCCAGGACCGCCACGAAAATGGCCATTTCCACCACGGTGGTCGCGCCGAAGCCGGGCCGGTCGAACACGACTGCCCACGGAAAGAGAAAAACGGCCTCAACCGCGAAAAGCACATAAAGATATGCGTAGACGTAATACCGGATCTGCACCTGGGCCCAGTCGCCGCCGACCGGGTCGACGCCGCTCTCGTAGGTCTGGCGCTTGCCCGCCGGCTCGGCCGGGTCGGCCGGGCTGAGCAGCCGATTGGCGGTGAACGCGCCGACGAAGATCAAGACGCTGGCCACCAGCAGGAGCCCCAGCGTCACGTAGGACCCGAGGTAACCCGTCATGGCCGGGACTCTACCGCCGTTCGGGTTATTCGTCCCGACCGATAAGTCTGCGCTGGTCAGCGGAGCGGCGGTAGTTACGGTTTTGTTTCCGACCCAACTGGTGTCAGGAAGCAACTATCGCCGAATAATGAAGCACCCCAACGAAGGCCGGAGGTGCCATGTCGAGCAGACGGCGCGCGTTCGCACTCCTGCGCGCGATCGCTGCCGGCCTGATCGCGGCCGGGGTGATGGCGCTCGTTGTGATGGTCCCGTCGATGGGAGCGGGCGCCAACGGCCCGACCGGTGTGGTCGTCGCATATGACCCAGGTGGCGACCCGGGTGGCGACCCGGGTGACACCGGCACCGACCCGGACCCGGGCACGACCGAGCCCGACGCGCCGCCGACGGTCGCCGAACCGACCGTCGAGCCGACGCAGGAGCCGACGACCGAGCCGCCGCCCACCGATCCGGAGACCGAGCAGCCGACCGGCGAGGCGACCGCCGACCCGGAGCCGACGACGGCGCCGCCCGACCCGCCAACCAGCGGCCCGGGCCCGACCATCCAGCCGCCGGGCCAGCCCGGCCCCGTGCTGCCCGGGCAGAAGCCGAAGCTGGGCGCCCTGGTCTGGACCAACGACATCACCCTCGGCCGGTCCTACTGGTCGCACTCCAACACCCGCGCCGACCTGCGGGTGATGGTGGCCAACACCGGCTCGATCGTCGAAAAGGTCGCGATGCGCTACACGCTGCCGGTTGGCGTGACCGACGCCGGCACGCCGGGGTGTGCGCCCGCCGCCGGTCGCACCTACGTCTGCGGCTCCTGGATCGTCGGTCCGGGTCTGCGCTTCTCCACCTCGGTCCGGGTGCGGGTGGCCGGCGACGCCTGGCGGAAGATGCCACTGGGCGGCTCGATCGACGTCACGGCCAGCGCGCTGGGCCGGCCCGACCTCGGCACGGTCAGCGACAACCAGGGCTTCGCCGTGCTGTTCCCACCCGGTCCGCCGGTGGCCGGGATCAGCCTGGCCGCCTCCGAGGTCGCCTTCGGCTCGCCCAACCAGCCGGCCAACCTCGAGGTCAAGCTCAGCAACACCGGCGACGGCTCGTCGGCCGGCGCGGTCGAGGTGCTGCTCCCCGCCGGAGTGACCGTCGCCGCCCAGCCGAACGGTTGCGCGGCCGCCGGTGAGCGCACCCATTGCGACCTCGGCCGGCTGGGCGGTGGCCAGACCGTCACCACCACGCTGCCGCTGGTCGCGACCCTCGACGCGCAGCGCCTCGCGCCGCTGTCCGGAGCCGTGTTCGGCACGCTGACCTCGGGCAACGGCACCAAACAGGTGCAGATGAGCTTCCGGATCACCGCCACGGAGGCCACCGCCACGCCGTCGCCGACCCCGGTGGGCGCGGTCGGCCCGACCGCCTCGCAGGGCACCATCGGCGGGTTCGCCAAGGTGGCCGACAACCGCGACGGGCTGAGCGGGGTGCAGAAGACCGCGCTGGCCCTGGTGGTCGTCTCGGTCCTGCTGGTGGTCCTGGCGATAACGCTGGCGACCACCTCGCTACGCCGCCGTATAGAAGACGACAGCACGACGCAACTCGACGTGCCGGCGGTTGATTAGGCCGCCGAGCAGTGCTTTCGCTCACAAGTAAGGTAAGCCTGACCCCTAAGTGAGAAGGTCGTCTCACCGGGCGGGACCCGGTACGTGGAAAGGCTGTTCCCGGGACGTACGCTTTTCCAAGACACAACATGGAGCGGGACGGCCCAACGACGAGCGACCCCGCCGCCGCCGTCCGGCAAGGAGGTCAGCTACTCGTGGCCAAACAGGTCCGTCAACTGGATCGCGTGGTCATCCGCTTCGCTGGCGACTCCGGCGACGGCATGCAGCTCACCGGCGACCGGTTCACTTCGGAGACCGCTCAGCTCGGAAATGACATCTCGACGCTGCCCAACTTCCCCGCCGAGATCCGCGCTCCAGCCGGCACCCTCCCCGGTGTCTCGAGCTTCCAGGTGCACTTCGCCGACTACGACATCCTCACGCCGGGTGACTCGCCCAACGTGCTGGTGGCGATGAACCCGGCCGCACTCAAAGCCAACGTCGGCGACCTGCCGCGTGGGGCCGACATCATCGTCAACACCGACGAGTTCACCAAGCGCAACCTGACCAAGGTCGGTTACGCGGAGAACCCGCTCGAAGACGGCTCGCTCGACGGCTACGCGCTGCACCCGGTCGCGCTGACCTCGATGACGATCGGCGCCCTCGCCGAGCACGCCGTCTCGAAGAAAGACGCCGAGCGCGCGAAGAACATGTTCGCCCTCGGCCTGCTCTCCTGGATGTACTCGCGACCCTACGAGTCGACGATCCGCTTCCTGGAGCGCAAGTTCGCCGCCCGTCCCGAGCTCGTCGCGGCCAACATCGCGGCGTTCAAGGCCGGTTGGAACTTCGGCGAGACGACCGAAGACTTCGGCGTACGTTACGAGGTCAAGCCGGCCAAGATGAGCCCCGGCACCTACCGCAACATCACCGGCAACCAGGCGCTGTCGCTCGGCCTCGTCGCCGCCGGTGTGCGGTCGGGCCTGCCGGTGTTCCTCGGCGCCTACCCGATCACCCCGGCGTCCGACATCCTGCACGAGCTGAGCAAGCACAAGCGCTTCGGCATCACCACCATGCAGGCCGAAGACGAGATCGCCGCGATCGGTGCCGCGCTCGGTGCCTCCTACGGCGGCAGCCTGGGCATCACCACCACGTCCGGCCCCGGCGTCGCGCTCAAGGGCGAGACGATCTCGCTGGCCGTGGCACTGGAGCTGCCGCTGCTGATCATCGACGTGCAGCGGGCCGGCCCGTCGACCGGCATGCCGACCAAGACCGAGCAGGCCGACCTCAACATGGCCCTGTTCGGCCGGCACGGCGAGGCGCCGGTCGCCGTCGTCGCGCCGCGGTCGCCGTCCGACTGCTTCTTCGCCGCGATCGAGGCGGCCCGGATCGCCCTCACCTACCGCACGCCGGTGATCCTGCTGTCCGACAACTACGTCGCCAACGGGTCCGAGCCGTGGCTGCTGCCCGACGTCGACACGCTGCCCGACCTGCGGGTCGAATTCGCGACGGAGCCCAACAGCGAAGACGGCAAGAGCTTCCTGCCCTACCTGCGCGACCCGGTCACCATGGCCCGGCCGTGGGCGATCCCGGGCACGCCGGGGCTCGAGCACCGGATCGGCGGCCTGGAGAAGGCCGACAAGACCGGCGACATCTCCTACGACCCGGCCAACCACGACTTCATGGTGCGCACCCGGGCCGCCCGGATCGAGGCGATCCCGGTGCCCGACATCGAGGTGGAAGACCCCGATGGCGACGCGCGCACGCTGGTGCTGGGCTGGGGCTCGACCTACGGCCCGATCGGCGCCGCCTGCCGGGCCCTGCGCCACCGCGGCCTGCCGATCGCCCAGGCACACCTGCGGCACCTCTCGCCGATGCCCGCCAACCTCGGCGAGGTGCTCCGCGGCTACGACCGGGTGGTCATTCCGGAGATGAACCTGGGCCAGCTCGCCCACGTGATCCGGTCGCGCTTCCTGATCGACGCGATCCCCTACAACCAGGTCAGCGGCCTGCCGTTCACGGCCGCGAAGCTGGAGTCAATGCTCGAGGAAGTCGTCAAAAATGGCTAATCCCGTCGCAGTGAAGCTCACCCAGAAGGACTTCAAGTCTGACCAGGAGGTCCGCTGGTGTCCCGGGTGCGGTGACTACGCGATCCTGGCCGCCGTGCAGTCCTTCATGCCCGAGCTCCAGATCCCGCGCGAGCGCACCGTGTTCGTCTCCGGCATCGGCTGCTCGTCGCGCTTCCCCTATTACATGAACACCTACGGGATGCACTCGATCCACGGCCGGGCGCCGGCGATCGCGACCGGCCTGTCGGTGAGCCGCCCCGACCTGTCGGTCTGGGTGGTCACCGGTGACGGCGACGCGCTCTCGATCGGCGGCAACCACCTGATCCACGCGCTGCGCCGCAACGTCAACCTGAAGATCCTGCTGTTCAACAACCGGATCTACGGCCTGACCAAGGGTCAATACTCGCCGACCTCCGAGCTCGGCAAGGTCACCAAGTCGACGCCGGTCGGCTCGGCCGACTCGCCGTTCAACCCGCTCTCGCTGGCCCTCGGCGCCGAGGCGACGTTCGTGGCCCGCACCATCGACTCCGACCGCAAGCACCTCCAGTCGGTGCTGCGCGCGGCGGCCGAGCACGAGGGCTCCGCGTTCGTCGAGATCTACCAGAACTGCAACATCTTCAACGACGGCGCGTTCGAGACGCTCAAGGATCCGTCCACCCGCGACGAATACCTGATCCGGCTCGAGCACGGCCAGCCGATCACCTTCGGCGCCGAAGGCCAGCGCTGCGTGGTGCACCCGCCGGGCGGGTTCGGCCTCGAGGTGCGCGAGACCGCGACGGTCGACCCGGCCGACATCGTGGTGCACGACGCCACGGTCGCCGAGCCGGCCTACGCGTTCGCGCTGTCCCGGCTGCCCGGTCTCGACCTGCGCAACACGCCGATGGGTGTGCTCCGCAAGGTCGAGCGGCCGTCCTACGACCAGCGGGTCCGCACGCAGACCGAGACCGCGGTGGCGAAGGCGACCGGCACGCCCGAGGAGCAACTCGCCGGGCTGCTGACCAGCGGCGACACCTGGACCATCCTGTAATTACTGGCTGAGCGACGCCGACCGGTCGTCACGCACGTAGACCAGCATGTCGCCGGTCTCGACGGTGAGGCCGGCCGGCTCGGCCAGCGACACCACCTTGCCGCGCCGCACGAGCGCGATCACCAGCGGGTCGAGGTCGCGCGGCGCCTGGCCGACCTCCTGGCGTTCGGCCGACCGCATCGCCAGCGCCATGCCCTGGCCCGGGGTCAACAGGTCTTCGACCACGTCGATCAGCGGCGGCGCCGAGGTCGACAGGCCGAGCAGCCGGCCGGCGGTCGACGCCGACACGATCACGTGATGTGCGCCGCTCTGCTTGAGCAGCGGCGCGTTCTCGGCCTCCCGGGCGGCGGCGATGATCCGCACCTTGCCGGCCGTCAACTGCCGCACGGTCAGCGTCACCAGCACGGCCGCGTCGTCGCTGTGGGTGGCGATGATGACCGACTTGGCGTCTTTGACGTGTGCCTCCAGCAGGACCGCCGAGCGGGTCGCGGAGCCCTCCACGCCGACCAGACCGTTGGCGATCGCCGACCGGAGCGCGGCCGGGCTGTTCTCGACGACCACGATCTTGCGCTTGTCCATCCCGTTCTCCAGGAGGACGTTGACCGCGCTGCGCCCCTTCGTCCCGTACCCGCAGACGATCACGTGGTCTTTCACTGTCTTCCTCCACCGTGTCAGTCGCAGGTTGGTGCGGTATTGCTCGGTCAGCACCTCGAGCGTCGTGCCGACCAGGATGATCAGGAACAGCACGCGGGCCGGGGTGATCACGAGAACGTTGACCAGCCGGGCCGACTGGCTGATCGGCGTGATGTCGCCGTAGCCGGTGGTCGAGAGCGTCACCACGGCGTAATAGGCGCAGTCGAGCAGCGACAGGGGCGTGTCGGTGATGTCGCGGTAGCCGCGCCGGTCGATGAACACGACCAGGACGATGAGCAGGACCAGACCGATGGCCGCGAACAGCCGGATGCCGAGCGCACGCAGAGGACTCTGGCGCACCCGGGGAAAATGGATCACGCCGTCTCCCGCACGCCCACACCATAGCCAAGCCATTCACGTGCGTGTGGCCGGGAAGCAGGGGTACGCGCATCAGCGCGCACGGTGACGGCGCTGGCAGCTAGCCTTCGCGGCCGCGGTCGGCGGTGTCGGCGTCGCCGATCAGCGCACCGCGGTAGGTGCGGGACCGGCGCGGATGTGGCGGCTGCGGGTCGGTGCCGGCCTCGCGGGAGCGACCGGCGCGCGACTCGCGGATCACCACCGTGGTGTCGACCTCACCGTCGCGCTTGGGATCGGCCGCGTGCCGCTGGTCGTTGCGGTGCCGCGGCTCGGCCGCCCGCTGCGGGTCGGCCGGGCGACCCGGCTCCGAAACGCGGTCGGCGTCCGCCGCGCGGCGAGCGTCAGCGGGCCGCGCGTCCGCCGGCCGGCGGGCCTCGGCGGTCCGGGGGTCGGTCGAGTGGCGATCGGCCGGTGCGGGTGGGTCGACGAACAGGATGTCGGCGCGCCGGAGCGGCTCCACGAAGAGGACGGTGGCCGGCTCGCCCACGTCGGGGTCGGTCGGCAGTTCGGCGGCGAACCGGCTGGAACCCGCGGCCAGGTCGGGATGCTCGACGGCCAGCGCCATCGCGGCCGCCTGCTCGAGCGTCAGCTCGGCGCCGGACGCGTATGCCGTGTCGAAACCCGGGTCGCCGAGCACCGCGCGGGTGGCCGCCTGCTCCCGCGACCAGTAGGCGGCGAACAGCCCGCCCGCGCCGCGCTGCGTGGTGCGGGTCGCCTGGGCGGCACCGAACAGCTTGGCCGCGGTCTTCGGATCGCCGCCGTGCGCGCAGCGGACCGCCATCGCGTTGAGGCTGTCGCAGGCCCTGCCCCGGAATCCGTAGGCCATCCGGGAGCGCAGCGCGACCACCAGGTGGTCGTGTGCCGCGACCAGGTCGCCGCGGGCCAGCGCGACCATCCCGAGCAGCATGTCGACGGTGCGCCGGCCCCGCTCGGCCGGGCGGGCCGCTTCCATCGGGCGGGCGGCACCGAGCAACTCGGCCGCCTCGTCGAGGGCGCCACGCTGCCACAGCAGCTCGGCCAGGCTCAGCACGGCGACCAGCGCTTCGCTGCCGACGCCGTTGCCGTTGGCCCAATCCATCACGTCGCGGCTGGCCCGCTCGGCCTCGGTCAGCCGGCCCATGTCGATCAGCGGGCCGGCGCGGCCGGCGATCACCCGGGCCAGCAGCCCCGCGTCGCCCGCCTGCTGCGCGGCCACCTCGGCCCGCTGCGCGAACCGCAGCTCCTCGGCGAACTCGCCGTCGGCGGCGGCGTGCTGCGAGTGCATGTGGTAGGCCGCCGCCAGCTCGGCGTCGGGAATCGGCTCACCGGTCTCGGCGATCCGGCCGTAGAGGCGGAACAACCAGAGCCGGCCCTCCCGGGCCAGCCCGCGCTCCCGCCACCACTGGTCGAGGCCGCTGGCCAGCCGCAGGCCCAGCCGGGCACTGCCGCCGGTCGCGGTCCAGCGCAACGCGGCGCGCACCTCGTCGGCCAGCGGGTCGAGGGCGGCCAGCGACAGCGTCACCGGGCGGCCGTCGGCGCCGTGGAACACCCGCTGTAGCGCGTGGCCGCACCAGGCGACGTGCCGGTCGCGGGCGCCCCGCTCCTCGCCGGCGTCGACCAGGCGGCGGGCCGCGTACGCGCGGATGGGGTCGAGGATCCGGTAACTGCTCGCCGCGCCGTGCGGCTCCACTTGGATCATCGACTTGTCGACCAGGACGGCCAGCGGGTCGAGCGGGTCGTCGTTGAGCAGCCACTCGACGGTGGCCAGGTCGACCGGGCCGGCGAAGACGGAGAGCCAGCGCAGCAGCCGGGCGGCACGTGGGCCAAGGGTGCGGTAGGACCAGGTGACGGTCGCCTGCATGGTGGCGTGCCGTTGCGTCGCCGAGCGGAGCGCGGCCCGGGTCTGCGCGCTGCGCGCCTCGCCGAGCGCCGCCGCGTTGAGGTCGACGGTGTCTTCCTGGTTGCCGGCGGTGCCACCCATCGGTGTGGACTCGAAGGCGTCGTCGCGGCCGGCGTCGAGGGTGCCGAGCACGTCATCGAGGCGCTCGGCCAGCTGGCTCGCGGAGAGCACCCGCAGCCGCGCGGCGGCCAGCTCGATCGCCAGCGGCAGGCCGTCGAGCCGGGACACCACCCGTTGCAGCTCCGACGACTCGGTCAACCCGCCCCGGCGCCCACCACGGGCGGCGGCCGTGCGGTCGAGCAGCAGCGCCATCGCGTCGCTGGGCCCGCCGCCGGGTGCCGGCTCGGTCGACAGCGGCGGGATCCGCCACACCACCTCGCCGGGCAGGCCGAACGGTTCCCGGCTGGTGGCCAGCACCCGCAGCGCGCTGCCGCCGGTGAGCAACCGGGAGATCGCCTCGGCGGAGGCGCCGGGCTGGGCGTCGCAGGTGTCGAGCATGAGCAGCATCCGCTTGCTCGCCGCGTAGTCGACCAGGGTGTCGATCATCGGGCGGCCGGGCTCGGGACGCAGGCCGAAGACCGCGGCGACGGCGAACGCGACCAGGCCCGGATCGGTCACCGTGGCGATGTCGACGAACCAGACACCGTCGGGATAGGAGTCGACCAGCTTGCCGGCCACCTCGACGGCGATCCGGGTCTTGCCGCCACCGCCCGCGCCGACGACGGTGACCAACCGGTTGTCGCGCAGCAGGGCGGAAAGCTCGGCCCGCTCGGACTGCCGGCCGATGAACGAGGTCACCTGGGTGGGGAGGTTGTGCGCCGCCTCGTCGACCGTGCGGGGCCGCGGGAAGTCGCGGGCCAGGCCCGGCGCGACGAGTTGGAAGAGGCGTTCCCGGTCGTCGAAGCCGCGCAGCCGGTGCAGCCCCAGGTCGATCAGGGACGCGTCGGCGGGCAGCGGAGCGGCGTGGTGCACGGTCGCGGCGGAGAGCAGCACCTGGCCGCCGTGCGCGGCGGCGGCGATCCGGGCCG
Organism: Asanoa ferruginea; assembly: GCF_003387075.1. NCBI lineage: Bacteria > Bacillati > Actinomycetota > Actinomycetes > Micromonosporales > Micromonosporaceae > Asanoa > Asanoa ferruginea. The sequence goes on along the minus strand of NZ_QUMQ01000001.1, from coordinate 2,926,020 downwards.
CCCGGTGCACCTCCGGACTCGCGTATTCGCCGGCGAGCGGCACCGCCTGCCCGGTGTGCAGGCCCATCCGGACCCTTGGCGTGGCCTCGGGCGTCGGCCAGTCGTGGTTGGCCAGGGCGCGCTGCGCGGTGACGCAGGCTTCGAGCGCGGCGCCGGCGTCGTCGAACGCGACGAAGAAGGAATCGCCCTCAGTGAACAGTTCGATGCCGTGGCTGGACGCGAGCGTGGCACGCAGCAGTCGCCGGTGCTCGGTGAGCACCGGCCGGTAACCCGCACCGAGCATCTGGGCAAGACGGGTCGAGCCCTCGATGTCGGTGAACAAGAAAGTCACCAAACCACTGGGAAGGTGAACTCGTCCCGGCACGCGTGAAACCTCCGCCCCCCTGGAAGTCGGGGTCCATGCTGCCGCACTCCGGTCAGCCGGCGCATCGTAGGTTCGGGTGGCCCAGCGCGGCTCAAGGTCGAAAACCCGCCCCCACCAGGGGCAATGTGCTACGCCGGGGTTAACCGCGGGTGTCCGGCCGCGGTTGTACGGCTGAGTAACGAGGTGTCTGGTGGGTAGTTGCGGCACCGTTGGTCAGTCCTAACAGGACCAACGGATGATCGACAGGCGGTGACCGACCGGGATCAGCAGCCGCAGGCACCGCCGCAGCAACCGCCGCCGCCACCCGCGGCCGGCGCGGGCGCGGAGCCACCGAGGCCGCCGACGGAGACCGCGGAGAGCAGCTTGACGGTGTCGGCGTGGCCGTCGGGGCATTGCGCGGGCGCGCTCGCCTCGGCCATCGGGCGGTTTACTTCAAAGGTGCTGCCGCAGGCGCGGCAACGGAACTCATAACGGGGCATGCCAGACAGGGTACGGCCTCCGCCTTGCCGCATCGGGCACCTGGATCGGTAGGCTCTTTCACGTGGGTGCCGGGGAGGAGTCGCCGACGGCTGCCGCGAAGCTTCGGGCGTCCGTGCCCGACCAGCGCGCGCCGGGCGACAAGAAGGCGATGCCAGCGCCTGTTGAGCCAGAACCCGTCAAAGTCGAGCCCGAAAAGTCTGAAGCGGCGAAATCGACAGCCGTCAAGGTCGACATTGACCTCGGCTCCGAGTGGGATCCCGCGCGGCGCCCGCCGCCCGGAATCGAGCGCCCCGCCGACCGGGGCGTCGCCGCCGGGGCCGCGCTCAAGGCCCGCTCCGCGGCGCTCGGCCGGTGGTCCCGCTCCCCGAGCGGGCGGCTGGTCCTCCCGGGCGCGCTGCTGTTCGCGCTGATCGGCGTGACCGCCGTGGCCGGCGCTGTGGTGCTGCCGGCCAACGCGCCACCCGCGGCACACCCGAGCCCGGCGGGCAGCCCCGCCGGCGACCCGTCCGCCGGCGCCACTCCCGGTGCCGGCCTGCCGACCGGGTTCGCGCCGACCGATCCGGTCAACCCGGGGTTCCCGACGGCGACCGCGACGACCAACCCGGCCAACCCGCCCGTGCAGGGCGGCGGCGGCCAGCCGGCCGACGTGCTCACCACCTGGGCCCAGCAGGTCGCCACCAAGACCGGCATCAGCGTCACCGCGGTCCGCGCCTACGGCTACGCCGAACTCGTCGCCGGCCAGAACAAGCCGACCTGCCACATCTCCTGGACCACGCTCGCCGCGATCGGCAAGGTCGAGTCAGCACACGGCACCGCCAACGGCGCGACGCTGGCCTCCGACGGCCAGACCTTCCCGCACATCATCGGCCTCCCGCTCGACGGTCAGGGCAACCGCCAGCGGATCACCGACACCGACGACGGCCAACTCGACGGTGACCCGACCTACGACCGAGCCGTCGGCCCGATGCAGTTCATCCCCAGCACCTGGGCCACTTCCGGTGCGGATGCGGACAACGACGGCATCAAGGATCCCCACGACATCGACGACGCAGCCCTCGCAGCAGCTAACTATCTGTGCGGAAACGGGCGAGACCTCAGCAAGGCCCAAGACTGGTGGGGCGCCATCCTCAGCTACAACGACGTGCAGCGATACGCCCAAGACGTGTTCAACGCAGCCAACGACTACGGCACCAAGAGTCGCACGTAGCGTAATGGCTTCGGCACTTTGGAGAACTAAGGCCTTTCGCCTCGGACCCGTTAGCGGCAAGCTAGACAGGTGATGGTGCGCGAGTGGGATCCCAAAACCGCCTCCGCCGATGAGCTCAGGTCGATGTTGGACAGCCTGAATGCGGTGCTCATGGCGGACCTGCCGGATGACCCACTGTGGCAAGAGAGTTATCTTCGTGAATACCTCGCGGAGACGATGCCGGGTGAGCGACGCATTTCCTGGCTGGCCGAGGAACCCAGCGGCAACGGCGGGCCACCTCGGGTGGTCGGGCACGCCAACGTGCTGCTCCTGGGCGACATCGGCGTGGTCGAGCTGCTGATCCACCCCAAGGCCCGGCGCGCCGGGCTGGCCCGGGAAATGCTCGCCCAGGCGGCCCGGAAGACCTATCACGAAGGCTTTTCCGTTATCGGCGCCGAGGTTGTCGGCGGCACCCCGGCTGTCACGTTCTTCGAATCAGTGGGTTTCGTCCGCGAATACACCGAGACCCGCAGTGTGCTCCGGCTCAACTCGGTCGATTGGCTCTCGCTCGGCGAGATGGCCCGCGGCATCGGGGCCGGCTACCACCTCGAGTTCTGCCCGGGTGGCCCGCCCGACGACCTGCTCGACGCCTACGCCAAGGCCAAGGCCGAGCTGCGTGAGGTCGACGACGGCGACCTCGACCTACGACCGAGCTCCTACGACCCGCAACGACTACGCGCGAGCCTCGACTGCCTGCACCGCCGGGGCATGAAGCCCTACATCGTGCTCGCCATCCACGAGAAGACCGGCGACGTGGCGGGGCTGACCGAGGTCGTCGTCCCGGCCCAACACCCCACCCGCGCCGACCAATACGACACGATCGTCGTCCAGGACCACCGCGGCTACGGCATCGACCGGGCCATCAAGGCGCGGATGCTGTTCGAGCTGCGCTCGGCCGAGCCCAAGCTCGCCGAGGTGCAGACCTGGAACGCACAGGCCAACGAGTCGATGCTCAAGGTCAACGCCGAGCTGGGCTTCCAACCCGACCGCGAGTGGTACGAATACGGCGCCGACCTGGCCGACATCCTGCGCCGCCTCGAGCACGGCGTTTAGCGGCTCGACACGTGATCGCCATCCAGGGCTGTTAGACAGCCCTGGATTGCTGTTCCATTCAGGATTGACCCACCCCTTGTGCCCCCACCACCCCTGGAGGCTTCTGTGCGCTCATTCCGCGCGCCCGCGATACTCGCGGCCGCGACCCTGACCGCGACCACCGCCCTGGTCGGCGTCTCGACCAGCGCGTTCGCCGCGCCGACCGACCTGCTCATCTCCGAATACGTCGAGGGCTCGTCCAACAACAAGGCCGTCGAGCTCTACAACGGCACCGGCGCGCCCGTCGACCTTTCCGCCTACCAGCTCCAGGTCTATTTCAACGGCGCGACCACCGCGAGCTTCACCGCTTCGCTCACTGGCACGGTCGCCGACGGCGACGTGTTCGTCTTCGCCCACTCCGCGTCGGGCGCCGAGATCCTGGCCCAGGCCGACGCCACCACCGGATCCGGCCTCTGGAACGGCGACGACGCGATCGTGCTGCGCAAGAGCGGCGCGGTGGTCGACTCGCTCGGCCAGGTGGGCGTCGACCCCGGCACCGAGTGGGGCACCGGGCTGACCAGCACGGCCGACAACACGCTGCGCCGCAAGGCGACCGTGACGGCCGGCGACCTCGACCCGACCGACGCGTTCGACCCGGCGACCGAATGGGACGGCTTCGCCGTCGACACCTTCGGCGGCCTCGGCAGCCACTCGACCGGCGGCGGCCCCGTCGACGCGCCCGCGGTCGTCACCTGCGGCAGCGCGCTGGTCACCGCGGCCGGCACGGCGGCGACCCGCGACGTCACGGCGGCAGACCCCGACGACACGATCGCTGACCTCGACATCACCTCGGTGACCCCGGCGCCGACCGCCGGCAGCATCAGCCGCACCGCGTTCACAGCCGCCAGCGGCCCGGGCGCCACCGCCACCGCCACGATCACCGCCAGCGCCGACCTGCCGGGTGGCAGCTACGCCGTCGTCGTGACCTCGCGCGACGAGGGCGGCACGACCGCGTCCTGCACGCTGACCGTCCAGGTCAACCACGTGCTGACGGTCGGCGAGGTGCAGGGCCAGACCACCGACGCCGAGCAGGGCAAGCTCGACCGTTCGCCGCTCGCTCCGGCCAGCGGCAACAGCGCCCAGCTCTACGACATCCGCGGCGTGGTCACCCAGCGGGCGCTCTCCCGCACCGCGGCCGGCGCGCTGCAATACGGCTTCTTCTTCCAGAGCCGGGCCGGCGCCGACGACGGCGACCCGCTCACCTCTGACGGCGTGTTCGTCTACACCAGCACGTTCCCCACGCTGATCGGCGGCTACCAGCCGGTGGTCGGCGACGAGATCGTGCTCCGCGGCCGGGTCACCGAATACTTCAACCTGACCGAGATCGCCAGCGCCTCGCTGGTGTCCAAGCTGGCCAGCGGCCTCAACGTCGACACCGACGTAGCGGTCACCGACGCGGTGCCCCCGGTCGACCTCGCCACCGCCGACCGGTTCTGGGAGCGGCACGAGGGCATGCGGATGCGGGTCCGGGCCGGCGCACAGGCGGTCAGCGGCCGCGACGTGTTCGCCAGCACCGCCGACTCCGAGGTGTGGGTGATCGACAAGAACGACCCGCTGCTGGCCCGCACCGACCCGTACGCCCAAAGGGTCTTCCGCGACTCGCACCCGCTCGACAACAACCCGGCCAAGTTCGACGACGAGAACGGCAACCGGATCCTCTTCGGCACGATGGGCGTCAAGGACCGCTCCGGCGACAGCACCACGCTCCTCCCGCCGGTGCACACCTTCGACAAGCTCACCAGCGACGCGGTCGGCGGCCTCTACTTCTCGTTCGACAAGTTCGGCATCCAGCCCGAGCAGGTCACCTTCGCGGGCGGCACCGACCCGTCGAAGAACAACCCACCAAAAGCCGCTAACCGCAACACGGAGTACGCGGTAGCCACGTACAACGTCGAGAATTTGTACGATTTCCGCGACGACCCCTTCGACGGCTGCGACTTCCTGGGCAACACCGGTTGCCCCGGCGTCTCCCCGCCGTTCGACTACGTCCCGCTCACCCAGGCCGAATACGACGCCCAACTCGCGTCGCTCGCCGACCAGATCACCAACGACCTGCACGGCCCCGACCTGATCCTCGTGCAGGAAGCCGAAGACCAGGACATCTGTTCCGTCTCGGGCGGCGCACTGGTCTGCGGCACCACCGACAACGCCGACGGCGCGCCCGACACGATCCAGGAACTGGCGCTGACCATCAAGGCCAAGGGCGGTCCGGCGTACGCCGCCGCCTTCGACCGTGACGGCGCCGACGACCGCGGCATCACCGCGGCGTTCCTCTACCGCACCGACCGGGTCTCCCTGGCCCCCGTGACGCCGGCCGACGCGGTGCTGGGCACCAACTCGGGCGTCTCCTACCGAGGTGCCCCGCTCCCCTACAACACCGACGTGCAGAACCCGAAGTCGCTCAACGCCGACCTGCCCGCCGACGTAGACACGTCGACCGGGGTGGACGGTTCCGACGTCTTCACCCGCGCACCCCAGGTGGCCAAGTTCCTGGTGTCGGCAACCCCCGGCAGCAGCGAGCGCCAGGTCGTGTGGGCAATCAGCAACCACTACTCGTCGGGCCCCGACGGCCGCATCGGCCAACGCCGCGAGCAGGCCGGCTACGGCGCCGAAATCGTCAAGGCGATCGAGGCGGCAGACCCCAACGCCCGCGTGGTCTACGGCGGAGACCTCAACGTCTTCCCGCGCCCCGACGACCCGGTGCAGTCCAACCCGGGCGACCAACTCGCCCCGCTCTACAACGCCGGCCTGCACAACCTGTGGGAAGACCTGGTGCGCGACGTGCCGGCCAGCGCATATTCGTACTCCTTCGAAGGCCAGGCCCAGACCCTGGACCACCTGTTCGTCAACGCCCCGCTCTACGGCGACCTGGTGCAGATGCGGGCGGCACACATCAACGCCGACTGGTCAGCAAACTACGACGGCGACGGCTCACGCGGTTCGAGCGACCACGACCCACAGGTGGCCCGCTTCTCCTCAAGGGCCGAGCTGAAGGTCTCCGACGCCGCGGTGACGGAGGGCAACTCCGGCACGACAAAGCTCAGCTTCACGGTGTCGGTCTCCCGCCCGTTGTCCGAGCCGGTCCTGCTGTGCGGCACCACGCTGGGCCTGACGGCTCGGGCAGGCTCTGACTACGACCCGGTAATCGGCTGCCGCACCCTGCCAGCCGGCGCCACGTCAACAACGGTCGACGTAACGGTGAAGGGCGACCGCCAGCGCGAGCCCAACGAAACCCTCACCCTGATCGTCGCCGGCATCCCCGGCCTGGTCCTGACCGACCCGATCGGCGTAGGCACCATCCGCAACGACGACTAACCGCACCTCGCTCAGCGAGCGGCCCGGCCCTTCGGCCGGGCCGTTTCGCGTCTAGACGTAAAACTCCGGCCGCCATGGTGGCGGCGGAGCGTTGCGGAATTGCTTGACCCGCACTTCCCACTGGCTCCGCCGCCGCTGCTGATCCCGCACCCGCCGATTGCGATAAAACGTCTCCGGCGGCCGCGCCAGCCCGTAAATATCGGCCCACCACTCGCCGGGTTCCGGATCGAGAATCACATCAAGGTGCGCCGGAAACCGCCGATCGGCAAGATCAAGCGTGTTGTCACTGTCCACCATCGGCCGCAACCGCCGATTATGCTGATCAACAACCACAAGCCGAAACCCACAGGCCCCGAGCAACCGCTCCATCATCGCCAAGCTGGGCATCGACTCACCCGTCTCGACCTTGGAGACCGTGCCACGGCTGATAGCGCTCTTGGCCGCCAGCTGACGCTGGCTGAGATCGGCCCGCAGCCGCGCGGCCCGCACGAGCCCGGAAACCGGAAGGGCGACGGAAAGGTCCTGCCTGCTCATCACGGCAGCATGTACCCCGCGCCGGTCACCCGGCAGCACCGCGGCCGAACCTGTGGACAACGGTCGAACCTGTGGACAACCGCCCACCCCGCCCTACCTGTTTTCAGGCTTTGCTCTGCACCCTTGTAGGAAGCACCCCGACGCGAAGGTGCTTCCTACAGGGGTGCAGAGCAAAGCCTGAAAACAGGGGTCGGCCCTGGACGGGCCGAAAGAGATCGACTGAGCGGCCGCTAGTAGCGGGAGCGGAGCAGGCCGGCGGCCTCGACGGCCCAGTAGGTCAAAATGATTTGGGCGCCGGCCCGGCGGATCGACGTCAGGGTTTCGAGCATGGCTCGCTCGCGGTCGACCCAGCCGTTCGCGGCAGCGGCCTCGACCATCGCGAACTCGCCTGAGATTTGGTAGGCCGCCACTGGGATATCCACAGCCGCGCGGACTGCCGCGATCACGTCGAGGTTGGTCAGCGCGGGCTTGACCATCACGATGTCGGCGCCCTCTTCTACGTCGAGCGCTACCTCGCGTAGGGCCTCCCGGGCGTTGGCCGGGTCTTCCTGGTAGGTGCGGCGGTCGCCCTCCAGCGAGGACTCCACTGCCTCGCGGAAGGGGCCGTAGAAGGCCGACGCGTACTTCACCGCATACGCCAGGATGCCTACGTCCTGGTAGTCGGCGGCGTCGAGGGCCTGGCGGATCACTCCCACCTGGCCGTCCATCATGCCGGACGGGCCGACCATGTGGGCGCCAGCCGACGCCTGGGCTACCGCCATCGTCGCGTAGGACTCCAGGGTCGCGTCGTTGTCTACCCGGCCGTCTTCGGTGAGAACTCCGCAGTGGCCGTGTGAGGTGAACTCGTCCAGGCAGACGTCGCCCATCACCACTGTGGCGTCGCCTACTTCGGAGATCACGTCGCGGATCGCCACGTTGAGGATGCCGTCCGGGTCCAGGCCGCCGGAACCTTGCGGGTCTTTGTTGACCGGGACGCCGAACAGCATGATGCCGCCGACCCCGGCCCGGACCGCCTCGGCCGCGGCCTTGCGCAGCGACTCGCGGGAGTGCTGCACGACGCCGGGCATCGTGGTGATCGGGCGGGGCTCGGTCAGGCCCTCCTTGACGAACATCGGGAGGATCAGCTCCGACGGTGCGAGCTTGGTCTCCTCGACCATGCGGCGCACCGCCGGGTTGACCCGCAGTCGCCTTGGGCGCACTGAAGGGAAGGCCATCAGCGGAACCTCAACGCGGTTGGGCCCTGCACCTTCGAGCCGCGGCGCTGCTTCGCCGGCATCGCGGCCAGCTTTTCGCGCAATTCGACGGCGTACGACGCCAGGGCCTCGACCAGGTCCGGGACCGACGCGTGGGCCGGCTGGACGTCGACACGCAGGCCGAACTCCGTCGCCGTCTCGGCGGTTTTCGGGCCGATCACCGCGACCACCGTGCGGGTGTGCGGCTTGCCCGCGATGCCGACCAGGTTGCGGACCGTGGACGACGAGGTGAAGAGCACCGCGTCGAAGCCGCCCGACTTGATGGCGTCGCGGATCTCGGCCGGCGGCGGGGCTGCCCGGACCGTGCGGTAGGCCGTCACGTCGTCGACCTCCCAGCCCAGCTCGGTCAGGCCGGCGGCCAAGGTCTCGGTCGCTATGTCAGCGCGCGGGAGCAGCACCCGGCCCACCGGGTCGAGCACCTCGTCATGCGGTGAGAACTCGGCCAGCAGGCCCTCGGACGACTGCTCGCCGGCCGGGACCAGCTCGGGCTGGATGCCGAAGGCGCGGACCGCGTCGGCGGTTGCCTCGCCGATGCAGGCGATCTTCACGCCGCCGAAGTGGCGGGCGTCGAGGCCGTGCTCGCCGAACTTCTCCCAGACCGCGCGGACCGCGTTGACGGAGGTGAAGAGCACCCACGCGTAGCGGCCGTCGACCAGGCCCTTGACCGCGCGCTCCATCTGCGCCGGGGTGCGCGGCGGCTCGACGGCGATGGTCGGCACCTCGCACGGGATCGCGCCGTAGGCGCGCAGCCGGGCGCTCATCGCACCGGCCTGCTCCTTGGTGCGCGGCACGAGCACCTTCCAGCCGTAGAGCGGCCGGTTTTCCCACCAGCTCAGCTTGTCGCGGTGTGCGACGCCGGCGCCGAGGGTGAGCACCACCCGGCCGGTGAAGCCGAGCGCGGCGGCGACGAAGCTGTCGACCGTCGAGGTCGTGGTGAACTGCGTCTCGCCGGTGCCGTCGCCGGTCACCCCGACCGGGGTGGTGCCGTCGAGGCCGGCGGCCAGCAGGCCGTCGCGGAGAGTCGCCAGGTCGCCCGCGTCGACCGCGAGTGCCAGCGAGTCGCGCGCCACGGCCGTGGCCAGCGCCTCGAAGTCGAGGGTCGAGACGTCGTCGACGTCGGCGGCGGTGCGCAGGCCCGGCAGCGGCACACCCGCGTAGGTGGCCACCCCCTCGGCCTGGCCGACGCCCGGGACGACCTCGAAGTGGACGGCGGTGCGGGCGACGGCCTGCACCTCCTTGACCACCGAGTCGTGCCCGAACGGGTCGCCGGCGACGAGGTGCACGGCGGAGAGCCCGGAGCGCGCGGCGGAGATGAGCACCTTGGCCACGTCGCCGGAGGCGCCCTCGGCGGGCGTGAACTGGGCGTCTTCCTTGGCCTCGGCCCGGATCGTCGCGAGCAACGACTCCGGCACGCCGCGGTCGTAGATCACCTGGTCGGCCTCGACCAGCGCGTCGTGTGCCCGGCGGGTCAGCAGGCCCGGGTCGCCGGGCCCCGCCCCGACGAACGCGATGTGGCCGGCGGGCTTACGGGTGCGGGTCATTCTTTGCTCCCAAACAAGGTATCGGCGCCACGGTCGAGGAGTTCGGCGGCCAGGGCCTTGCCGATCTCCGCGGCGGCGGCGGGCGTCCCGGTGCGCGACAGCCGGATGGCTCGCTCGCCATCCGGGCTGATCACCGCACCGCGCAGGTAGATCTCGTCACCGTCGTCGCCTTCCGCGAGCTCCGCGTAGGCGGCGACCGGCGCACTGCAGCCGGCCTCCAGCGTGGCCAGCAAGGCCCGTTCCGCGGTGACCGCGGCCCGGGTCGGTCCGTCGTCGAGCGCGCCGAGCTCTTCGACCAGGTCATGGTCGTCGTGGCGGCACTCAACCGCCAGCGCACCCTGTGCTGGCGCGGGCAGCATCAGCATCGGGTCGAGCGTTTCGGTGATCTCGTCGGCACGCCCGAGGCGGGCGATCCCGGCCCGGGCGAGGACGACGGCGTCAAGGTCGGCTTCCGGGCCGAGGACGCGCCGGATCCGGGTGTCGACGTTGCCCCGGATCGGCGTCACCCGCAGGGGCAGCCGCAAAGCGTTGAGCTGGGCGATCCGCCGCACCGCGCCGGTGCCGACGAGCGCGCCGTCGGGCAGGTCGGTGAGCGTGCGGCCGTCGCGCGCCACCAGTGCGTCGCGCGGGTCTTCGCGCAGCGGGATGGCGGCGATGTGCAGCGCCGCAGGCACGGCGGTCGGCAGGTCTTTGTAGGAGTGCACGGCGACGTCGATCCGGCGCTCCACCAGCGCGTCGCGCAGTGCGGAGACGAACACTCCGACGCCGAGCTGGGCGACCGGCGCGGTCGACCGGTCGCCGGCGGTGGTGATCTCCACCAGCTCGACGGGCCGGCCGGTGGCCGCCGTGAACGCGGCCGCGACGAGGCCGGACTGGGCCAGCGCCAGCTTGCTGCCCCGGGTGCCGAGGCGCAGCGGGGTCATGTGGGGTCTCCCAACGGTGGGACGTCGTCGACCAGCGCGGTCTGTGGGACCTCGAGGTCGAAGAGCTGCCGGAGCAGCGTGGCGTATTGGTCGCCGCCGGGGGCGGCGGCGAGCTGCCGGACCTTGACGGTCGGCGTGTGCAGCAGCCGGCGGACCACCCGGTGGACGGTGTGCGCCACCTCGGACCGCTGCTCCTCGCTCAGGTCGGGTCGGCGTTGCCGCAAGCGGGCCAGCTCGGCGGCGACGACCTCGTCGGCCTGGGTGCGCAGGGCGGCCACGGTCGGCGCGATCTCGGCGCCGCGCAGCCAGCCCACGAACGACTCGACCTCGGCCTCGACGATGCCCTCGACCGCGACCTCGTCGGCGGCGTGGTGGCCGGCGCGCAGCTCGGCGGCCAGGGTGTCGATGTCGATCACGACGACACCGGGCAGGCCGGCGACATCGGGTGCGACATCGCGCGGCACCGCGAGGTCGAGCAGGACCAGCGGACCGGTGCGGCCGGGCAGGGCTGCCGCGACCGTCTCGCGGGTCAGCACCGGCTCGGTGGACGTGGTGGCGGCGACGACCAGGTCGACCTCGGCCAGCTTGCTGGCGAGCTCGGCGATCGGAACGGCGGAGGCGCCGTAGGCCGCGGCCAGCCGGACCGCGCGGTCGGCGCCGCGGTTGGTCACCGAGACCGGGCCGACGCCGATCCGGGACAGCGTGGCGACCGACAGGGCGCCCATCGCGCCGGCGCCGACGACCAGCGCGGGGCGGTCGGCGAGGCCGCCGGGGAAGTGCGAAGCGGCGAGGTCGAGGGCCGCGGTCACCACGCTCTGGCCGGCCTTGTCGATGCCGGTCTCGGCGTGTGCCCGCTTGCCGACCCGCAGCGCCTGCTGCATCAGCTCGTGGAGCGTGCGGCCGGCGCTGTCGGCCTCGGTGGCGACGTGGTAGGCGTCACGGAGCTGGCCGAGGATCTGCGCCTCGCCGATCACCATCGAGTCGAGCCCGGTGGCGACCCGGAAGGTGTGCTCGACCGCGGCGGCGTCGTGGTGCACGTAGAGGTGGGTGGCGAGCTCGGCCGGCGCGGAGCCGGCGCGTTCGCCGAGCACGGTGCAGATGTCGCCCAGGCCGCCGTGGAAACCGCTGACCGCGGCGTAGATCTCGACCCGGTTGCAGGTGGACAGGACCACGGCCTCGCGGACGTAGGGCTGCGCCAGAAGCTGCTCGAGTGTGCGGGTGAGGTCTGCCGCCGGAATCACGAGCCGCTCCAGCACGGCGACCGGCGTGGTCTTGTAGGAAGCGCCAACCACGATCAGGCTCATGTGCCCACCGCCTCTTCCGTTCCGGTCGCCGCGAGCCCGTTCGGGCTCCCGTATCCGCCCGGCAGGGCGGTCAGCGCCGACTTGCGGTGTTCGTGGAAGGAGAGGATCTGCAACTCGATCGCAAGGTCGACCTTGCGGACGTCTACCCCTTCGGGAACCGAAAGCACGCACGGCGCGAAGTTGAGGATGCTGGTGACGCCGGCCGCGACCAGGGCGTCGGCGACGTCTTGCGCGGCGGCGGCCGGGGTGGCGATGACGCCGATCGCGATCGACTCGGCGGCGGCCACGGTCGCCAGCTCGGAGATGTGCAACACGTTGAGGCCGTTTATCGGCTCGCCCACCCGCTCGGGGTCGGCGTCGAAGAGCGCCGCGATGCGGAAACCGCGACTGGCAAAACCCGCATAGCCGGCGAGCGCGTGACCGAGGTTGCCGACGCCGACCAGTGCGACGGCGCGCCGCTGATCCAACCCCAGGGTGAACTCGATCTGATCAATCAGCAGGGCCACGTCATAACCAACACCACGCGTCCCGTACGACCCGAGATGTGAAAGGTCTTTGCGCAGTTTCGCCGAATTGACGCCGGCCGCCGTGGCGAGCCCTTCACTCGAGATGGTGTCGCTTCCCACTTCGGCGATGTGGTGCAGCGCACGAAGATATTCGGGCAGGCGGGCCACCGTCGCCTCGGGCAGGTCCGGGAGGGCGGGCACGCCGCCGGACCGTCCGTTGGGGCCTCCAGGGCGGTGCTGGCTCATGCGACTCCGTGGTGCGATCGTCCGGCTGGCCCGCGAGCGGGGGGCCCGCAGCAAAGCGCGGTGACCGGCTGTGTTAACGGGATTCGTCGGGGACTCAGCCTAGGCGCTTGTGAACTCGTGCACAAATCGCGATCTTGGTCGCTCGACAACCGCCTATCCCCTGAGCCGATTATTGCGTAAAACGGACTTGTGCCACCACTCACGAGCCGCAGGTACCGATCGGGGGTACGGACAGCCCTACCCTGAAGAGGCAAGTTGCCGGGATGGGGGTGAGCGGGGCGGATGAATAGCGTCGATGACATGACCACAGCCGTCGTTTCCAGCCCCGTGGGAACCGCACCCGCGGCTCACCGCGGCATCATTCGCCAGTTAATGACCGATTCGGCGTACGTCATCGTGGGTTTCCCGCTCGCGATCGCCGGATTTGTCGCGGTGCTGGTCGGCATCGTGCTCAGCGCCGGCCTGATCGTGACCGGCATCGGCCTGCCGGTGATGGCCGGCGCGCTGCTGCTCGCCCGGGTCTTCGCCGACCTCGACCGGATGGCGATCGGCCCGGTGCTCGGGCTCGCCCGGGTCCGTCCCGAATACCGCACCGCCGAGCCCGGCTCCGGCCTCTTCCGCCGGGTGATGTCGGTCGTCGGCGACAGCCAGTCATGGCTCGACGCGGTGCACGCGATCGTCAAGTTCGCCCTGTCGATCGTCGCGTTCGTGCTCACCATCGTCTGGTGGGCGGGCGCGCTGGGCGGCATCACCTACTGGGCCTACGACTGGGCGATTCCGCGCAACCCCGACGAGGTCGACCTCAACACCCTGCTGGGCCTCGGCAGCGGCACCGGCCCGCGGCTCCTGCTCTACACCGCCATCGGGGTGTTCTTCCTGCTCAGCCTGCCGATCGTGGTGCGCGGCGCGGCCCTGCTCCAAGCCAGCTTCGGCAAGACGATGCTGACCGGCGTTGCCGAGATGCGCAGCAAGATCACGACCCTCGAGGGGCAGCGGCGCGCCGCCGTCTCGGCCGAGGCGACCGCTCTGCGCCGGCTCGAGCGTGACATCCACGACGGCCCGCAGCAGCGACTGGTCCGGCTGGCCATGGACCTCGGCCGGCTTCAGCAACAGTTCGACAACGACCCCGACGCGGCCCGCCGGACGATCGACGAGGCGCTCACCCAGACCCGCGAGACGCTCAGCGAGTTGCGCTCGCTGTCCCGGGGCATCGCGCCGCCGATCCTGGTCGACCGTGGCCTGCCCAGCGCCCTGGCCGCGCTCGCCGGCCGCGGTGTGATCCCGATCGACCTGGCCATCGACCCGGCGCTGGGCACCCCGTCCGGCCGGCTCGACCCGGCCCTGGAGAGCGCCGCCTACTTCGTGGTCGCCGAGTCGCTGACCAACGTCGCCAAGCACAGCCGGGCGGAGATCTGCCGGATCGCGGTGACCCGCGAGGGCGACTCGCTCCGGGTGGAGATCTCCGACGACGGCGAGGGCGGGGCACACGTCTCCAAGGGCCACGGCCTGGCCGGCCTGGCCGACCGGGTGCATGCGGCCGGCGGCCGGCTCGCGGTGACCAGTCCGGCCGGCGGCCCGACGCTGATTCAGGCCACTCTTCCGGTGTAAATCCCCGCAAAAAGGGCCCCTTATCGACAAGGGGCCCTTTTCACTAGGCTCTAACGGTGCGCATTGTGATCGCCGACGACGCAGTACTCCTCCGCGAGGGCCTGGTCCGGCTCGTGACCGAGCACGGCCATGACGTGGCCGCCGCGGTCGGCGACGGCCCGAGCCTGGTCGAGGCCATCGTCCGGGAGAAGCCAGACGTGTCGATCGTCGACGTGCGGATGCCGCCGTCGCACACCGACGAGGGGCTCAAGGCCGCGGTCGAGGCGCGCCGCCTGGTGCCCGGCACCCCGGTGCTGGTGCTCTCCCAATACGTCGAGGTCTCCTACGCCGACGACCTGCTGGCCGACCGGGCCGGCGCGGTCGGCTACCTGCTGAAGGACCGGGTGGCGGCGATCACCGAGTTCCTCGACGCGCTCGGCCGGGTGGCCAGCGGCGGCACGGTGCTCGACCCCGAGGTGGTCGCCCAGCTCCTGGTCCGGCGCCGCCGCGACGACCCGCTGCGCGAGCTGACCGCCCGCGAGCGCGAGGTGCTCGGGCTGATGGCCGAAGGGATGTCCAACACCGCGATCGCCCGCAAGCTGGTGGTCAGCGACGGCGCCGTGGAGAAGCACGTGCGCAACATCTTCACCAAGCTGCAATTGCCACCCGACGAGGAGCAGCACCGCCGGGTGCTGGCCGTGCTCGCCTACTTGCGCGGCTGATCAGAGCTCGGCGGCGAGCCCGACCGCCTCGGTGAGGGTGCCGGCCACCGGGTGCCCTGACGCGCGCAGCCGCACCTCGTCGGTGAACCCGCCGGTGTAGAGCACGCACGCGGCACCGGCCGAGCGGGCCGCGTCGGCGTCGTCGATCGAGTCGCCGATCAGCACCACGGTGGCGCCGTCGAGACCGAGGGCGGCCAGGTGCTCCTTGAGGTGGTCGGCCTTGTAGGCGCGGTCGCCGCCGAGGGTGGGCCGCAGCCCGTCGACCCGGCGGAACCGCCCGTCGAGGCCGAACGCCGTCACCGCGGGCACCAGGTCGTCGTGGAACCACATGGACAGCAGCGACTGGGTGCCGACCCAGGACCGCATGGCGGTCATCGCGTCGTCGGCCAGCGCGCAGGTGGTCAGCCGGGCCCGGTAGGCGTCGTGGAAGATCACGTCGAGCTGGTCGAACTCGTCGGCGTCGACCGCGCGCCCGAGCACCGCCGCGTAGAAGTCGGCGACCGGGCGGATGAAGTTGCGCCGATGGTCGTCGGCGGTCACCGGCGGGCCGCCGACCGTGGCGAGCGCGTGGTTGGTCGCCGCGACCACCAGGTCGAAATCGTTGAGCAGGGTGCCGTTCCAGTCCCAGACCAGGTGCGTACGCGTCACGAGGTCGACTCTAGATCTCTGGTCAAACGATCTTCCTCGACCTGCCAGTAGCCGTGCTCGGCGCCGTCGAGCAGCACCACCGGCAGCCGGTCGCCGTAGTCGCGTTCGAGCTCGATGTCGTCGCTCACGTCGAGCTCGGTCCACGGCTCACCGGTGCGCGCGGTGACCCGGTCGAGCGCCGCCCGGGCCGCGACGCACAGGTGGCAGTCGGTGCGGGTGACCAGCGCGACCCTAGGCACCGTCGCCCCGCAGCTCGGCCTTGCGCACCTTGCCGATCGCCGAGTGCGGCAACTCGCCGACGAACTCGAGCGCGGTCGGCATCTTGAACCGGGCCAGGTTCTGCTCGGCGTGCCGGAGCAGGTCTTCCGGGTCGACGTCGGTGCCCGGCGTGCGCACCACGAAAGCCTTGACGGTCTGCCCGGTGTAGGGATGCGGCACCCCGATCACCGCCGCCTCGGCGACACCGGGATGCGACTCGAGCACCTGTTCCACCTCACGAGGGTAGACGTTGAACCCGTTCACGATGATCAGCTCTCCCCGGCGGTCGACCAGGAAGAGGTCGCCATCGGCGTCGGCGTAGGCGATGTCGCCCGTCGCCCACCAGCCGTCGGCGTCGGGACCGTCGCGCCCGTCGGGCCAGTAGCCGTCGAACAGGTTGGCGCCGCGCACCACGATCTCGCCAGGGTCGGTCTCCGGCGCGCCAACCTCGAGGTCGAACTCGTCAGCGTCTACATCGGAGGGGTCCGACACCTCGGAGCCGTCGGGCGCGACCAGTCGCACCTCGACACCCGGGATCGGCCGCCCGATCGACCCTGCCTTCGGCTCCGGGCTGGCCAGTGTGGACGTGACGACCGGCGCGGTCTCGGTCAACCCGTACCCCACGAAGACCGGGTGTGAAGTCGCCCGGGTGAACCGCGCCGCGGTCTCGCTGTCCAGCGGCGCCGCGCCGGAGACCGCGACCCGCACCGTCGCCATCGACTCGCCGAGGTCGGGCAGCAGCGACCAGGCCTGGAACATCGACGGCACGCCGACCAGCCCGGTCACCGAATGGCGGGCGATGACGGCGAGCGAGTCGGCCGGGTCGAAGCGCTCGATCAGCACCCCGGTCGCGCCGTGGTAGGCGACCGCGCCCAGCCCCGAGTTGAGCCCGTAGGCGTGGAACAGCGGCAGCGCCAGCAGCACGACGTCGTCGGGACCGACCACCGTCGGCGTGATCCCGTCGACCTGCGCGTGGTTGGCCATCAGCGCGCGGTGGCTGAGCATCGCGCCCTTCGGGCGACCCTCGGTGCCCGAGGTGTAGAGCAGCACGGCCAACGCACCGTCGCCGGTGCTGGCCGCGGCCGGCGGACCGGTCGGACCATCTTCCGGCAGTTTTTCGAGTACGCGCGCCAACTCCGGCAGGTCTCCCCGGACGCGCTCGACCAGCCGGGCCGCATCGGGGCTGGCGACGAGCACCGACGCGCCCGAGTCGGCGAGCACATGGCCGAGTTCGCGGGCCGTGTATTGCGGGTTGACCGGCACCGCGACCAGCCCGGCGCGCAGCACGGCGAAGAGCGCGACGGCATAGCGCGGAGAATTCGGCAGCGCGAGCGCAACCCGAGCGCCGGTCGGGAGGTTGAGCCCGATGAGCGCGGTCGTGGCGGCATTGACGCGACGGTCGAGCTCACCCCAGGTGAGCGTCGTGTCGTGCCAGATCAACGCGGGCTTATCGGGTGTCGCGGCAGCGGCCGCCGCCACCCGGTCGGCAAGTGTGTCGGAACGGCTGTCCACCACGGACGCAGAGTCTGGCACAGTGCTGCCGAATGTCGCCATGGGTGGCGTTAGCGGCGTTGTGCGAGTGTGCGTCGCGATCCCACCGACGGGACTGAAAGCGCGAACCGACCATGCACCCGCGTGTCGCCGATCGGGCAAACCGCCCCTCGCACATCGGCGTGTCGCGATTCGGCGTGTCGCCCGCTTTCCGCAGGTGACGGTCCTCGCTCCGGCGAGTGGCTTAGGTGCGGTAGCGGACAAGATGTGCGACACGTTCAGGTGGTATCGGGAAATACTTCGGCTCTGTGTAACGGACTCCCCACACGTGGGTGATGTTGGCCCTATCATCCTTGGGTCGGCTCACCCCTTTTGTATGTGAGTCACACCCCTCATCCCCGAGGAGGCCGCTGTGCCCATAGACGCGCTTCATGAGCACCTATGTCCGAGTGCCAACTCGTGGCTGCACGATTCATCGGCACGCGGCCAGGAGGGCGGCAAGTGACGGCCTACAGCTACGCCGGCGAGGGTCTGATGAGCCGCGAGCTTCTCGACGCCCGGCTCGCACTCAACGCCGGCCTGACCGCACTGCGCCGGTCTTTGCTCCACGAGATGCGGACTCTCGACATCCGAGAGGACGGATCCACCTGGCGTGGCGACGGCACCGTCGCCGACGGGGGCGCCCGGCGGATCCGCAACAAGCCGCACACCGACGTTCCCGGGCGACCCGTTGGCCCCGGCAGCAACAGCAAGCAGGTCAACGGCGGCCGGGTCGGCACGCCCAACCGGCCGACGATGCCGGCACAGCCCGGCGTCGGCCAGAGCCCGGCGGAGAGCGGCGAGACCGCCGTCATCCCCGCCGTTCCGGTCGTGCCGCCGATCACCGAGCAGCGCACCGGCGGCTCCGGCGGCACACCCGCGCCGTTCCCGTCCCGACCCGACCCGTCCGACCCGGCCACCGAGGTGTGGGCGCTGGTCGAGCGGGCCCAGGCCGGCGAGGCCGAGGCGTTCGGGCTGATCTATGACCGCTACGTCGACACCGTCTTCCGGTTCGTCTACTTCCGGGTCGGCAACCGGCAACTCGCCGAAGACCTGACGTCAGACACGTTCCTGCGCGCCCTCAAGCGCATCGGCAGCTTCACCTGGCAGGGCCGCGACCTGGGCGCCTGGCTGGTCACGATCGCCCGCAACCTGGTCGCCGACCACTTCAAGTCGGGCCGCTACCGGCTCGAGGTGACCACCGGCGACGTGCTCGACGCCGACCGCGAAGACCGCGGCCCGGAAGGCAGCCCGGAAGCGGCGGTGGTCGATCACATCACCAACGTCGCCCTGCTGACCGCCGTCAAGCAACTCAACCCTGAGCAGCAGGAATGCATCGTGCTGCGGTTCCTCCAGGGCTTCTCGGTGGCCGAGACGGCGCAGGCGATGGGCAAGAACGAGGGGGCGATCAAGGCACTGCAATACCGTGCCGTGCGCGCGCTCGCCCGCCTCCTGCCGGACGGGTTCCAACCGTGAGCGGTGGCCTCCGCCCCGTAACTTCTCGTGCCTTTCGACCGTTGGACTCGATGCGACCGGTGGTGGATCCGAAAGGCATCTGCCCCGGCATCACTGTCGTAACCAGCGAAGGGAGGTGCCCGCGGTGAACTCCGTCCTTTTCCATCGGCGGCGCGCCGAGCGCTTCGCCCAGCTTCTCGACGAGGCCCACGGCGGCCGTCGTCACCACGTACGGTCTTCGGTCGACGATGATCTCGCCGATGTCGTGGCTATCGGGCATCGGGTGTCGGCGCTCAAGCACTCGGTCGACGTTGACGTCGATCCCGAGTTCCGGATGAGCCTGCGGGCAATGCTCGTCGCCGCGGCCGAGCGCGAAGGGATCGGCAACATAGCCGACACCGGCGCGACCGTCGACCTCGAGGCGTTCCGGGCCGCGGCCACCGCGCCGAAGCAACGGGCCCGCCGGCTGCGCACCCGCGGCGCGATCCTGGCCGGCGTCGCCGTCGGCGCGATCGCGATCTCGGGCATGTCCGCGGCCAGCGAAAACGCGGTGCCGGGCGATGCGCTCTACGGTGTCAAACGCTCGACCGAACGGGCGCAACTCGCGCTCGCCAGCTCCGACCTGTCCAAGGGTCAGCTGTTCCTCGACTTCGCCCGCAACCGCCTCTCCGAGGCACGCGCGGTCAGCGACGGCGACGGGTTCGCCCGGGCGCTCGACGACATGGACGCCAACACGACCGAGGGCGTCAAGCTGCTCACCACGGCCGCGACGCAGCGGAAGGACACGGCCGCGCTCGACGCGATCGACGCCTTCCTCAAGAAGCAGCGCACCGACGTCGGCAGCCTGATCGACGGCACCACCGAGGCCCGCCACGAGCGGGCGCTGAAGTCGGGCGGTCTGTTGCTCTCGGTCGAGAAGCGCGGCGACGAACTGCGCCGCGCGCTCAAGTGCGGCGCCGAGGCGTCCACCCGCGCCGACGCCCTGGGCCCGCTGCCGGGTGCCTGCCCGGCGGGCAGCGCTCCCGCCGACGCACCGGCTGGCAGGTCGCAGAACGGCGGCTCCGGCGAGGCCAACGACGTCCGGCCGGAGAAGAGCGACCCGAAGCCGGGCTCGTCCGACACGCCTGCCGCACCTGGCTCGGCCGACCGGCCGGCGTCCAGCCCGGCACCCACGTCGCCGACCCCGACGCCGAGCCACGACGGCAACGTCGTCGAAGACCTCGGCGACCTTCTCGGCGGCCTCGTCCCCTGACGGCCTACCACGATCGGGGCGTTCTCCACCTCGGGGAACGCCTCGATCGCTGAAGAGGTGCCTTCGGGCGGATACCCTCGCATGAGGCGGTGACTTGTCGGCGGCGCCGCCGCCGCCGGGCAAATCGGAGGTATCTGCGTGGCATCGGAGCACCGACTGACCATCAGCACCGACGCACACGGCCACACCGCCGGTTGGGCCCAGGCCGAGGTCGAAGCGGCGCTCGAGGTCGACATCGACAAGAGCGCGGCCGCGTTCTTCGACATCGACAACACGATGTTGCAGGGTGCCTCGATCTACTGGATCGCCCGCGGCCTGGCCGCGCGCCGCTATTTCACCACCACTGACCTGGCCAGGTTCGCCTGGCAGCAGGCCCGCTACCGGCTGCTCGCGGCCGAGCACGCGGGCGACATGTCCAACGCCAAGAAGGTCGCCCTGGCGTTCATCGAGGGCTGGCGGGTCGACGACATCGAACGCCTGACCCAGGAGATCTTCGACGAGCTGATGGCGCCCCGGATCTGGTCGGGCACCCGCGCGCTCGCGCAATTGCATCTCGACGCCGGCGAGCGGGTCTGGCTGGTCAGCGCCGCGCCGGTGGAGATCGGCCGGATCATCGCCCAACGCCTCGGCCTGACCGGCGCGATCGGCACGGTGGCCGAGGTGATCGACGGCGCCTACACGGGCCGCCTGGTCGGCGACCTGATGCACGGCCCGGCCAAGGCCGACGCGATCGCCCAACTCGCCAACGTCGAGGGCCTCGACCTGCGCCGATGCACCGCCTACAGCGACTCGGTCAACGACCTGCCGATGCTGAGCGCGGTCGGCAACGCGGTGGCGGTCAACCCTGACAGTGGGCTTTATCGCACGGCCCGCGAGCGCGGCTGGGACATCCGCGACTTCCGCACGGGCCGCAAGGCCGCCAAGGTGGCTGTGCCGTCAACCCTGGCCGCCGGGCTGGTCGCGGGCGCGATCACGACGGTCATGGCCGTGCGGCGCCGGCGCCGCGCCGGTTGAGCAGCGGCAGCACGGTGAAGGCCGCCCACCAGACGCCGGCCGACACGATCGACCAACGGGCCAGGTCCATCGTGCGCCCGCCGGCTCTGGTGCCGGAGCGGCTCAGCCGATCTGTTGCCGCAGTCCCACGATCGGTCGGGCTTCCTTGTCGGTTGCGGCTTGGGTCCGGGAGGCGTCTACCGGCGCGGTCCGCGGGACACGGTCCATCGGCCGGTCTTCGCGATCGGAACTCGCGGTGGCTGAGCCCGGTGGGCTCGCCTGCGGCGCGTTCGGCATAGGCCTCGGCGGTTGTCGGGTCTCGTCGCCCGATCTGCGTAGGTATGCGGGGGCAGACCGGCAGCGCCACGGACAGGCGATGACGCCGTTTAAGGCGCTCGGCTCCCTGCTCGGGCTACTGCGCTGACTGTCGGCCTCGCAGCGATGCTCGCGTCACCAGCACAACGGATCTGGGGCGGCCAATCTGTTGAGGTGATCTCTGCTTCGACAGACTGGCCGCCGCAGATCGCCGTGTGGACGCGCGCCCACGCTCAGCGGGTGGGCCAATGGGCCTCGGGCCCTGGGATGCGGTTGATCGTTTGCAGCTGATCTGCACGACGCCAGGCTTCGACCATGATCATGTGTGTTAGGTCCGCACGACACGCCGCGCCGATTGCCGATGAGCTGCAGACGATCAAGCGACGAGCGCTGCCGATGTCGACCAGCCACAGACGATCACCGCGGCCCACGCCCAGCCGGGGTGGCTCAACCGGTCGCGCCTCCGACACACCGAGGACTCGCCACGGCGCGGCGAGCGCCGCGCCTTGGCCGCCACCAGCTTGCACGCCGCAGTGCGGGGCGCGGGTCAGCGGCCGAACGGGTCGGGGCGGCGTTCGAGCAGGGTGTGCAGGGTCTGCTGGATGGTCTCGCGAACCTGGTCGGCCAGGTTGAAGACGACCAGCGGGTCGTCGGCCTGGTCCTGGAGGTGCGCGGTCGGGATCGGTGGGGAGAACTCGATCAGCCACTTGCTCGGCAGCGGCACCATGCCCAGCGGGCCCAGCCACGGGAACGTCGGCGTCACCGGGAAATAAGGGATGCCGAGCAGCCGGGCCAGCGGCTTGATGTCGGCCAGCATCGGGTAGATCTCCTCCGCGCCGACGATCGCGGCCGGAACGATCGGGGTGCCGGTGCGCAGCGCCGCCGAGACGAAGCCGCCGCGGCCGAAGCGCTGGAGTTTGTAGCGCTGGGCGTATTGCTTGCCGACGCCCTTGAAGCCCTCGGGGAAGACGCCGACGAGCTCGCCGTTGCTCAGGAGCCGCTCGGCGTCGGGGTTGCACGCGACGGTGCCGCCCGACTTGCGGGCCAGCTCCGACACGATCGGCATCCGGAACACCAGGTCGGCGCCGAGCAGGCGGAGGTGCCGGTGGTTGGGGGTGCGATCGTTGAGGGCGGTGGCCAGCATGACCGCGTCGAGCGCGACCGTGCCCGAGTGGTTGCCGACCACCAGCGCCGGGCCGTCGACCGGGAGATTTTCGACGCCGAATACTTCGGTGCGGAACCAATCCCGGTAGAGCAGCCGCAGCAGCGGCAGGAACACCTTGTCGGTGAGGTCCGGGTCGAAGCCGAACTCGTCGACCTCGTAGTCGCCGGCCAGCCGGCGGCGCAGGAACGCCAGCCCGTTGGCGACCCGGTTGTCCCAGACGTCGCCGGGCTGGTCGGCCACCGCGGGCGGCAGCGGGCCGGGCTCGGGCTTGTGCCCGTTGTGCTGGTGACCGGCCGGACCCGCGCCGTTGGGCGCCGGCGGGTCGACGGTGAACCCGCCGGCCGGCAGACCGATGCGGCTGGATCCGTTGGTCTTCTGCGCCGGCGCCCGGCGGACCGCCTTGCGGGTGGTCTTCTTCGGTGGCCGATCGGCGCGACCCTGGTCGTCTGTCGTCATGCGTGTGCCTCGCTTCGCTGGGCGCGGCCGGCCCGCGACAAAATCCTGAGCTTGCTGATTCGCTCGCTGCGCGCGCTCACGCAGATGCCTCGCTCCGCAAGGCGGGGCATGAGCTCGGGCTCACTGAGCCGGCTGGGTCGCTCGCCGCGCTCGCTCATGCAAATGCCTCGCTCCGCGAGGCGGGGCATGAGCTCGGGCTCACTGAGCCGGCTGGGTCGCTCGCTCCGCTCGCTCATGGCTTCTCCTGCACCGTCGCGCGGGCCTGGCGGATGCCGTCGAGGATGGCCCGCTCCGCGAGTGCGAGCTGCTCGCGCCGGAGCACCGCTCCCCCGCGGTGGCCGGCGACGAAGTCGTCGAACGCGTCGGCGGTGGTGCGCGGCGTGTAGTCGAACTCCTGCACCAGTTTGGTGGTGTCGACCACCCGGCCGTGCACGAACAGGTCAACCTGGTCGAGGCCGTAGCCGCTGCGACCGAGGTTGCGGACCAGGTTGGAGGCCGCGGACAGGCCCGGCTCGAGGACCGGCATCGGGATGCGGCCGGCGCGGCGGATGGCCTGCGACAGCGAGAGCACGCCCGCGCCGGCGACGTTGAACGTGCCGGGATGGTCGTCGAGCACCGCCCGGTGCACGATCTCGATCGCGTCGTCGATGTGCAGGAACTGTAGGCGCGGGTCGCGGCCGAGCACCGTCGGCACCACGGGGCGCGCGAAATAGCGGGTCAGCATCGTGTCGGTGCCGGACCCGATGAACGGGGTGAACCGCAGCACGGTGGCGGTCACGTCGGTGCGGCGGCGGCGGAAGCCGCGGACGTAGCCCTCGATGTCGAGGATGTCGCGGGCGAACCCACCGCGTGGCACCTCGCGCGGCTCGGTGTCTTCGGTGAAGACCGCCGGGTCGCGGAACGACGCACCGTAGGCCGCCGTCGACGAGCGCATCACCAGCTTGCGCAGCCGGGGTGCCTTCTGGCAGGCGGCCAGCAGGTGCATCGTGCCGATGACGTTCTGCTCTTTCATCGCCGCCCGACCCCCGTTCTGCGGGTCGGGCGCGGTGGCCAGCGCCAGGTGCACCACCGCCTCGGCTTCGAGGTCGGCGATCACCGTGCTGGCCGAACCGGCGTCGCCGCGCACCTGCTCGACCCCGTCGAGCAGGTGGGCGAACTCCGGTGGCGGCGCGTGCGGATCGAGCCCTACGACACGGCCGATGCGGCCGTCGGCGGCTAGCCGAGCGGCCACGTGCGCACCAAGAAACCGGCTGACGCCGGTGACGACAACCGAGCCTGTTGGTCGCGACCTCACGTTGGCCTCCGGTTCGAAACTCAGGAGGGTGCCGCGCGGACGCGCCGTGCCGCAGGTCTAGACGTCAGGTCCGGGCCGGCGGCCCGAACTCAGACCTCAGGCCCGGGACGACGTCACTTACCGAGACGACGACGCTGGACGCGGGTCTTGCGCAGCAGCTTGCGGTGCTTCTTCTTGGCCATACGCTTGCGGCGCTTCTTGACCACCGAGCCCATACGACAGCCCTCTCCCAGTGAACGTGCGACATGCGTCGGACGTCACGGGGACGTGAAGGCCGACGGCCAGCTGACTTCGGATCCGTGCTGGCCTCGGGCGCATTGCACCACGGCACAGTCAGAATCGCGATCCAGGGTACGCGTTGACCGTCTCGCCAACCAAAGCGACCCCGACCGCGGGACCCGAAGGCCCCACGGTCGGCTCCCCAGTCGCTCTTATGCGGACTCTTGGAAGGCGCCGCGTAGGTATTCGTTCACGGCGTGTTCCGGAACCCGGAACGATCGACCGACGCGCACCGCGGTGAGATCACCGGAATGCACCAAGCGGTAGACCGTCATCTTCGACACCCGCATCAGGGTCGCTACTTCAGCGACCGTCAGGAACTTGACCTCCGACAGCCTGTCGGCCTGTGGTGATGCCATGGCTCACCAACCAATCCATCCCCGGCGCGCGCCGTCAACGCGCGTGTAGCTAGTACGGTAGCGGTGCGGTTGTTACCGGCGCGATGCCTTCACCGCTTTGATCATGGTTCGTCAAGCCAACTCACCGAGTTTTCCCGAAATTTACCCCTAAAGGGGACATCTCAGACGGGCTAAAACTCCAAGATCATCTGGCGGCGGCCCGTACGGCGGCCACGCATTGATCATTGAGCAGCGACCACGGCTCGCCGAAGACCTGCTGGCTCGCCTCGTTGATCTCGATCCGGTCGTGCGTGAGCGCCTTCAGGAAGGCCAGCACGTCGGCCTCGCCGAACCGCTCCGCGAGCTGCCGGACGGCCAGATAACCGATGCCGTAGGCGCCGGCCACCTCCCAGTCGGCGGCGTTGTCGGCGATCTTGAGGTCCTGGAGCGGGCCGGTCCAGTTGCGCTCCTTGACCAGCTTGCGCACCTCTTGGATGCCTTCATAGCTCTGCGGCGACGCGCCACCGGAGCCGGCGAGTTCGGCGATCCCCTCGACCAGCCACCAGGCCGACGCCGGGAAGCCCGTCGGCGGCATCGTCGAGGCGTGCGTCATCTCGTGCCGGAGCAGATCGTCGAGGTCGTTGCGATGCGGCGCGGCCGCGTTGATCACCACGTCGATCTGGCGCCCGCCGACCGGCAGGGCATAGCCGGCGGTCCACGACGGCCGCTTGCCGCCGAACCAGCGTTTCCACTCCGCCACGCCCGCGTAGAACACCTCGTAGTGCGCCGGCGGCGGCCCGCCCACCGTGTAGCGGTCGGCCACCACCGCGGCCTTCTCCGCCTCGGCCAGCACGGTCTTGAGTTGCCCCCGCAGGGCCGGCGTGGTGGCCACCATGACTCGCTTGCCGGTCGCCACCACCATCGGGTCGACCTCCCAGGGGCGGGGGCCGTCGTAGGTCGACATCGACGGCTCGACGCCGACCAGCTTGAGCCCGGCCGCGGTGTCGGTCCAGACCGTGCCGTAGGTGATCGTCATCGGCTGGCAATCGGGCTCGACGAAGCAGTGGTCGACCTCGACCAGGGTGCGCCACTTGTTGGCACCGACCGACGACGGGATGGCGTCGGCGGTGGCCGCCCAGCGGGTGACCTTCATGGCCCGCAGCGACCCGAACTGCTCGCGCAGCGCCGCGGCCGCCGGGCTGGCGGGGTCGGCCACGGCGAGGAAACCGGCCTGGTCGCCCTTGAGCAGCGCGGCGCCCTGTGCCGTCAGCGCGTCGCCGATCCGTTGGCGCAGCCAGGCTGCGGTGACCCGGGTGTCGTCGCCGGCCACCGGGCTGGGCGCCGGCTCCGCCTTGGCGGCCGGGGTCACCGTCCAGGCCGGGCTGTCGAGCCCACGCAGGACAAGAACACCCACCGCGACTGGCGCGACACACAGCACCAGCGCGACCACCAGGCCGATGGGGAGCCACACGGGCCATCGCCGGCGTGGTGCCGGCGCACCTGTTTGCTCAGCCATCCGGGGGAGATTAAGGCCGTCCACCCGATCGAGGGATCAGCCGTTCGGATGAGTTACTTTCGCGACTTCATCGCGCGGGCGAAGAACAGCAGGTTGGCCGGGCGCTCGGCGAGACGGCGCATCATGTAGCCGTACCAGTCGTCGCCGTAGGGCACGTAGACCCGCACGGTGTAGCCCTCCGCCGCCAGCCGGTGCTGCTCGTCGGGGCGCACCCCGTGCAGGAGCTGGAACTCGAACGCGTCGGGCGCCCGGTCGAACCAGCGGGCCCGGTCTTCGCCGATCGCGATCAGCCGCGGGTCGTGGGTGGCCAGCATCGGGTAGCCCTCGCCCGACATCAGGATGTTCATGCAGCGCACATAGGACTTGTCGACGTCGACCGCCGACTGGAACGCCACCGACTCGGGTTCCTTGTAGGCGCCCTTGCAGAGCCGCACCCGGGAGCCCAGCCCGGCCAGCTCGCGGCAGTCGGCCTCGGTGCGGCGCAGGTAGGCCTGCAACACGGCACCGGTGCCCGGGTAGTCGAGCCGGAGCTTCGCGAGGATCTCCAACGTCGAGTCGGTCGTGGTGTGGTCCTCCATGTCGAGGGTCACCGTCGTGCCGGCGTCGGCCGCCGCGGCGCAGATCTGCCGCGCGAGGTCGTAGGAGAGCTGCTCGTCGAACTTCTGGCCGAGGGCCGAGAGCTTGACACTGACCTCGGCCGCGGGGGTCAGGCCGGCCCCGGAGAGGGCGGTCAGCAGCGCGAGGTATTCGGCTTTGATCCCGGTCGCCTGCTCGGGGGTGACGGTGTCCTCACCGAGGTGGTCGAGGGTGACCCGCAGGCCGTCGCCGACCAGGTCGCGGGTGGCGTGCAGAGCGTCATCGGCCGTGGTGCCGGCGATGAAGCGGTGGACGACGTCGCGGGTCAGCGGAGCCGTCTCGACGAGCCGCTCGACCCGGGATGACCGGGACGCGGCAAGGATGACCGATCGGAGCATGACGGCAGCGTAACGCCCACGGACGCGTGGTTCTCGGCGAGCGTCGGAGCCCACCATGATCGCTTAGCGGAGTGGCACCGTCGCAGAGTGACCCGACGGACGAGGCACCCGGGTTGCGCGTCGTCTACGGTTGTCGGGTGAACTTCGATGCGTACGCGCGCACCGCCGTTGACCTGGTCAACGCCCCCATGGAGGGGATCGACGACCTGCGGGCCGTTTTCACCTCCGACAACGTCTGGATGCGCGACGAGGTCACCGAGCGTGATGTGGCGGCGTTCCGGCGTGCTCAGAAGCGGCTGCGCGACGTCTTCCTGCTCGGCAGCGCCGGTCGCGACACCGAGGCCGTCAACGAGATCAACACGCTTCTCAAAGACCATCCGGTCCAGCCGCGCATCTCCGGCCATGACGCCAGCGACTGGCATATGCACGTCACCAGCCGCGGCGCGTCGGCCAGCTCCGAATACCTCGCCGCCGCCGTCTGGGGCCTGGCCGTCTGGCTGACCACCCACGGCAGCGCCCGGTTCGGTGTCTGCGCCGACGACCGGTGCGGCAACGTCTACTTGGACACGTCGTCCAACAACTGCCGGCGGTTCTGCTCGGAACGCTGCGCCACCCGTTCGCACGTGGCGGCGCACCGGGCCCGCAAGCGGGCCACGCTAGCTGGCGTCTAGACCTTCGCCGGTGCCGGGAGGTGCTGGCGGGCAAACTCGAGCGCGGCCCGAAGATCTGCCTCGCGGACCGCGCGGCTCTTGGCGCCCCGGGTGTTGACCTCCACGGCGATCGAGCCGCGGAAACCCCGCCCGGCCAGCGACTCGAGCAGCTCGCCGCAGGGCTGGTTGCCGCGCCCGGGCACCAGGTGCTCGTCGCGCCCCTCGCCGCTGCCGTCGCCCAGGTGCACGTGCTTGAGCCCGTCGCCCATCGAGTCGGCCATGGCCAGCGCGTCGGTGCGCGACGCGGCACAGTGCGACAGGTCGAGCGTGTAGGCGCCGAAACCGGCCTCGGTCGGGTTCCAGCCGGGCTGGTAGGGCACGAACTCGCGACCCGCCATGCGTACGGGGAACATGTTCTCGATCGCGAAGGTCAGGTCGCTGTGCTTGTGTGCGATCCGCTCCAGCCCCGGCTGGAACGACCGGGCATAGTCGCGCTGCCAGGTGAAGGGCGGGTGCACGACGACGGTCGGCGCCTCCACCGCCTCGGCCAGCTCGGCCGCGCGGCGCAGCCGCTCCCACGGGTCGGAGCTCCAGACCCGCTGGGTGACCAGCAGGCAGGGCGCGTGCACGGAGAGCACCGGCACGCCGTAGTGGGCGGCCAGCCCGCGAAGGGCGCCGGCATCCTGGCTCACCGCGTCGGTCCAGACCATGACTTCGACGCCGTCGTAGCCCAGCGCCGCGGCCATCTCGAAGGCCGCCGCGGTCGGCTCGGGGAAGACCGAAGAGCTTGACAGGAGTACGGGGGTGCGCGAGGTCACGACTGTCAGGGTAGCCCTACGTGGCTCCACTCACTCGGACGAGCCACCGCAAATCCCTCGTTTATGCCGATTCAAGCTGATCGAGACGCCGTAAGATCACACCTTCCCGCAGTGCCCACGGGCAGATGTCGACGGACTCGATCTGGAGCTTCCGGAGCACCGCCTCGGCCACCACGGCACCGGCCAGCAGCTGGTGCGACCGGCTGGCGCTGACCCCCTCCAGCTCGTAGACCTGGCGCGGCGGGATCAGCCGGATGAAGCCGAGCACCTGACGCAGGCCGTGCACCGGCAGCGCGCGCGGCTCCCACAGCCCCTGCCGGGACGGCGCGGCGCCGGCGAGCCGGGCCAGGGTGCGGAACGTCTTCGAGGTGGCGACCGCGCGGTCCCACTTGGCGTCGGCGAGCTTCGCGACGGCACCGTCGAGCTGCTTCTCGACGTAGTGCTGAAGCTCGTCGACGGCCTTCGGCGACGGTGGGGAAGAGGTGTCGCGGTCGACGCCGAGCAGCTCCCGGCTGAGCCGCCCGGCACCCAGCGGCAGCGACATCGCCAGGTCCGGCGTCTCGTCGATGCCGGCCGCGATTTCCAGCGAGCCGCCGCCGATGTCGAGGACCAGGAGCCGACCCGCCGACCAACCGAACCACCGGCGTACGGCCAGGAAGGTGGCCCGGGCCTCGTCGGCTCCGGAGAGCACCTGGAGGCGTACCCCCGTCTCCTTGCGCACCCGGGCCAGCACGTCGCGGGCGTTGGTCGCGTCGCGCACCGCGGAGGTCGCGAAAGCGAGCAGGTCGTCGGCCTTCAGCTTCTTGGCGCTGACCTGGGCGTCGTGCACGGCTTTGACCAGCGCGTCGGACCCCGCGTCGGTGAGCGCGCCGTCCGGACCGATCTGCTCGGCGAGCCGCAACACCGCCTTCTCCGAGTGCGCCGGCCACGGGTGCGCACCATGATGCGCGTCCACCAGCAGCAGGTGCACGGTGTTGGAACCGACGTCGAGCACGCCCAGCCTCATAGGCGCACCTTATGGGGCGCGGGTTACCGTGCGGCACGAAGGCTCGCGGCCTATTCGGGCGTAGTCTTGTCGGGTGCCAGCACGCAACCAACTTCGCGTTCTCGTCGACTCGGCCGACGACCCGCGCAGCCGCGAGGTAGACCTCGACTTTCCGCGGGAATGGGTGGAGTTCTTCGATCCGGAGGACCCCAAACACCTCATCCGCGCCGACCTCACCTGGTTGCTCTCCCGCTGGACGTGCATCTTCGGCAAGGGCTGCCACGGCATCATCGAGGGCCGGGCCGAAGACGGCTGCTGCTCGCACGGCGCGTTCTTCACCGACTCCGACGACGAGTCCCGGGTGCGTGCCGCGGCCAAGAAGCTGACGCCGGAGACCTGGCAGCACTACCGCCGCGGGTTCAAGAACTACACCGAGATGGACACGGTCGACGGCAAGACGCCGGCCCGGCGCACCGCCACCCAGGGCGAAGACGGCCCGTGCGTGTTCCTCAACGACGCCGACTTCCCGGCCGGCGGCGGCTGCGCGCTGCACGCCCAGGCCCTGCGCGACGGCGTGCACCCGCTGGAATACAAGCCCGACGTGTGCTGGCAGCTCCCGGTCCGCCGCGACCAGGATTGGCACAAGCGCCCCGACGACACCAAGATCCTGATCACCACGCTGACCGAGTTCGACCGGCGTGGCTGGGGCTCCGGGGGCCACGACCTGCACTGGTGGTGCACGTCGTCGCCAGACGCCCACGTGGGCCGCGAGCCGATGTGGCAGTCCTACGAGCCGGAGCTGGTCGCCCTGATCGGCAAGTCGGCCTACGCCAAGCTGGCCGAGCTGTGCGCCGCCCGCGCCCGCCGCGGCGTGGTCGCACCCCACCCGGCCGACCCGAAGCGCCGCCTGCCGCTGGCCCGCGAGCTCCACGGCGGCCGCGAGCCGGCCACCCCGCCCAAGAAGAGCTGACCTACGGCTCGAACTTGTAGCCCAGGCCGCGCACGGTGACGATGAAGCGCGGGGTCGACGGTTCGGGCTCGACCTTCGAGCGCAGCCGCTTGACGTGCACGTCGAGGGTCTTCGTGTCACCGACGTAGTCGGCGCCCCAGACGCGGTCGATCAGCTGGCCGCGGGTCAGCACCCGGCCGGCGTTGCGCAGCAGCAGTTCGAGCAGCTCGAACTCCTTGAGCGGCAACTGCACGGCCGAGCCGTCGACCGTCACCACGTGGCGCTCGACGTCCATCCGGACCGGGCCGGCGGCCAGGGTCGGCGTGTCGGGCTCGGTGACCTCCGTGCCGTGCCGGCGCAGCACCGCCCGGATCCGGGCGACCAGCTCGCGCGGCGAGTAGGGCTTGGTGACATAGTCGTCGGCGCCGATCTCCAGGCCGACCACCTTGTCGATCTCGCTGTCGCGCGCGGTGACCATGATGATCGGCACCTTCGAGCGTTGGCGGAGCTGGCGGCAGACCTCGGTGCCCGACATCTCGGGCAGCATCAGGTCGAGCAGGACGATGTCGGCGCCGGTCCGGTCGAACTCGGTCAGCGCCAAGGTGCCGGTCGGTGCGACCGAAACCTCGAAACCCTCCTTGCGGAGCATGTATGAGAGGGCATCGGAGAACGACTCTTCGTCCTCGACCACGAGCACGCGGGCCACGGACTTTCCTTCCTTACCGCTCGGACCGGCTCGACTCGACCGATCCAGTCACGATCTCAATTGACGGGGGTAGCGGGAGGGCGGCGTCCGGCGGGCTCGCCGGGAGCCGGAGGGTGAACGTCGACCCCTCCCCGAGTGTGCTGACTACGTCGATGCGTCCGCCATGGTTGGTGGCGATGTGTTTGACGATGGCCAGACCTAGGCCGGTGCCGCCGGTGGCCCGGGACCGGGCCCGGTCGGCACGGTAGAACCGCTCGAAGATCCGGTCGACCTCGTCCGGGGCGATGCCGATGCCCTGGTCGGTCACCGAGAGCACGACCGCGTCGTCGTCGAGCGCGGTCGTGATGACGATCTTGGTTTGTTCCTTCGAGTAGGCGATCGCGTTCTCGACCAGGTTGGCGATGGCGGTGGCGACCTGGCTGTCGTTGCCGTAGACGGTCAGCCCGCGCTTGCCCTCGACCACGACCTCGATGTCGCGGGCCGACGCGGTGGTGCGGGTGCGGTCGATCACCTCGGCGACCACCCAGTCGACCGAGACCGGCTCGGGATCGGGCAGCGGGTCAGCGCCCTGGAGGCGGGCCAGGTCGAGCAGTTCGTTGACCAGCCGGCCGAGCCGGGTCGACTCGTGCTGGATCCGCAACGCGAACCGCCGGGCGGCGGCGACGTCTTCCTCGGGGCCGGCGCCCGGCATCGGGCCGACGTTGGTCGGGTCGGTCGCGTCGAGCAGCGCCTCGGCGAGCAGTTGCAGCGCGCCGATCGGGGTCTTGAGCTCGTGGCTGACGTTGGCGACGAAGTCCCGGCGCACCCGGCTGACCCGGTGTGCCTCGGTCACGTCGGCCGCCTCGACCGCCACGAAATTGCCACCAAGACCGACGGCACGCAGGTGTACGCCGAGCGGGTCGGAAGCGCTGCCGTCGCCGCGCGGCAGGTCGAGCTCGACCTCGCGGCGGACGCCGGAGCGACGGACCTGGCCGGCCAGGGTACGGATGATCGGGTGCGCGACCAGGCTCCCAGGGGTGCCCGCCGAGCGGAGCAGCCCCATCGCGCGGGCGGCCGGGTTGACCAGGACGACGGTGTCGTCGGCGCCGAGCACGACCACGCCGACCCGCAGCGAATCGAGGCTTTTGCGACCCAACCCCGGTTGCGGATCTTGCCGGTCGATGGCGATCGCCTGCCTTCCGTCGCCGGTGGCGCGGGTAGCGGCCACTGCCGCTGACCCCCGTCGCCTGAAGCGCGGGATCAGCGACCCGGCGGTGAGACCCGCCAGCAGGCTGACGACGCACGCGCCAGCAACGATCGCCCATTCCACGAGGCGATCGTAGGGTCATTGTTTACGAACACGCTGGTCGGGCCGGGCAAACCGGGCGCAGATCGCGCAATGTTCACCGGCCGGCCTAGCACCGTTTACTGGTGTTCTGTGACATACACCTACGGTGAACCGGACATAGCTCAACGTCCGGCCGGACATTACCCTCCGGTCATCCCTGATTCATCACCGACACACCGTTTTCCAGGAGCACCGAGATGGCCTTGCGCGAAGAGTTCCGCGCTGACCTGCACATCGTCAGCCAACTGTTGGTCGACATGGCGGAGGCGGTGCGCACCGCGATGGGTGAAGCGACGACCGCGTTGCTGCTCGCCGACCGGGCCGCCGCCGAAGACGTGATCTCCCGGGACGCCGACGTCGACGCGCTCTACCACCAGGTCGAAGACCGGGTGACCGATCTCATGGCCCGCCAGGCGCCGGTCGCGAGCGACCTGCGGGTGTTGATCACCGCGCTTCAGGTGGCCGCCGACCTGGAGCGGATGGGCGACCTCGCCGACCACGTCGCCAAGACCGCCCTGCGCCGCCACCCGTCGCCGGCCGTTCCGGCCGAGCTGCGGCCGGTCTTCACGGCCAAGGCGGCCGTGGCCGACAAGATGGCCGCGAAGATCGGCGACGTGCTCTCGAAGCTCGACGCGGTCGGCGCCGCTGAGCTCGAAACCGACGACGACGCGATGGATGCCCTGCACGTCGAGCTGTTCAAGGTCATGCTCAGCCCCGACTGGCCCTACGGCGCGGAGACCGCGATCGACGGCGCCCTGCTCGGCCGCTTCTACGAGCGCTTCGCCGACCACGCGGTGAACGCCGGCCACCACGTGATCTACCTGGTGACCGGCGAACAGCCGGGTCTTTCGTCGAACTCGAACTAACGTCCCTGGTTGGCCACGGCGGCCGCTGCCTCGGCGGCGGCCTCCGGGTCCAGGTAGGCGCCACCGGGCGTGAGCGGACGCAGGTTGGCGTCCAGGTCATAGCGCAGCGGGATCCCGGTCGGGATGTTGAGCTTGGCGATCGCCGTGTCGGAGATGCCGTCGAGGTGCTTGACCACGGCCCGCAGCGAGTTGCCGTGCGCGGCGACCAGCACGGTCTTACCGGCCAGCAGGTCGGGCACGATCGCGTCATACCAGTAGGGCAGCGTGCGCACGAGCACGTCCTTGAGGCACTCGGTGCGCGGCATCAGCTCGGGCGGCAGCTCCGCGTAGCGCGGGTCGCCGGTCTGCGCCCACTCGTCGGTCGGGTCGATCGGCGGCGGCGGCACGTCGTAGGACCGGCGCCAGAGCATGAACTGCTCCTCGCCGTACTCCTCGAGCGTCTGCTTCTTGTTTTTGCCCTGGAGCGCACCGTAGTGGCGCTCGTTGAGCCGCCAGGACCGGCGCACCGGGATCCAGGAGCGGCCGGCCTCGCCCAGCGCCAGCTCGCTGGTGCGGATCGCGCGGCGCAGCACGCTGGTGTGCAGCACGTCCGGCAGCAGGTCATGCTCGCGCAGCAGCGCACCGCCGCGACGGGCCTCGGTCTCGCCCTTGTCGGTCAGGTCGACGTCGACCCACCCGGTGAAGAGGTTCTTCGCGTTCCACTCGCTCTCGCCGTGCCGGAGCAGCACCAACGTCCCCACAGTCATGAAGCCATCCTCGCGCAGCCGGTTGACCGGCCCGCACCCCACCCGGGGTGACGTGGGCCATGTCGAAATGCAGGTGACTTCCAAGGTCCACACAACTTAGGTTGCGTAAGGCCGCTGTGGTTCGGCGGTCATTACCCCGGGGGGCTCGGTCTTGGTACGCGGCTGGTTGCGCGAAACGGCGGGTGGACTGCCGAAAACGTTTTGGTATCTGTGGTGCGGCACGCTGGTCAACCGGCTCGGCGGCTTCGTCCTCATCTTTCTCACCGTCTACCTGACCAAGGAACGCGGCTTCAGCGACATCCAGGCCGGCCTCGTGGTGGGCCTCTGGAGCGCCGGCGGCGGGGTCGGCACGATGGTCGGCGGCGTCCTGGCCGACCGCTGGGGCCGGCGACCGACGCTGTTGCTCGCACACGTCGGCGGCGCGAGCATGATGCTGCTGCTCGGCTTCTCCCGACCGTTCCTGATGATCGCCGGCGTCGCCTTCGCGCTCGGCGCCTTCGCCGAGGCGGCCCGGCCCGCGTTCGCCGCGATGATGGTCGACGTGGTGCCCGACCGTGACCGGGTCCGGGCGTTCTCGCTCAACTACTGGGCGATCAACCTGGGCTTCGCCTTCTCGGCGATCGTCGGTGGCTTCGCCGCCCACCTCGACTATCTGTTGCTTTTCGTGGTCGACGCGTCGGCGACGCTGCTCACCGCGGCGATTGTGCTGACCAAGGTGCGCGAGACCCGGCCGATCGGCGGACACCTGGCCATGCCCGGCGGCGGTGGCCTGCGCGTGGTGCTCCGCGACCGGGTGTTCCTGCTCTTCACGTTCGTCAACCTGCTGGCCGCGATGGTCTTCCTCCAGCACATCTCGATGCTGCCGATCGCGATGACCGACGACGGCCTGTCCTCGTCGACCTTCGGCTGGGTGATCGCGCTCAACGGGGTGCTGATCGTGCTCGGCCAGTTGTTCATCCCGAAGCTGATCGGCGGGCACAGCCGGACCCGGGTGCTCGCGGTCGGCGCGATCGTGCAGGGCGTCGGCTTCGGGCTGACCGCGTTCGCCGGCAGCGCCTGGCTCTACGCGATGACGGTGCTGGTCTGGACGCTCGGCGAGATGGTCTATTCACCGTCGAACGCGGCGACCATCGCCGACCTGGCGCCGGCCTCGGTCCGCGGCCGCTACCAGGGCGTCTTCGCGCTGTCGTGGTCGATCGCCGGATTCACCGCACCGGTGGCCGGCGGCTTCGTCCGCGACCAACTCGGCAACACCGCCCTCTGGGTGGGCTGCGCGCTGATCGGCTTCCTGGCCGCGGCGATCACCCTGGCGGCCGGGCCGAGCCGCGAACGGCGGGCGGCCGAGATCGCGGCGGCCCGCCGCGCCGTTCAACCGACCTCCGTGATGAGCGACACGCTGGCGCCGACCTCCGCCGCTTCGTAGCGTCCCTCCGTAAAGCTTCTTAACTGAGGGAGACCGGACTTGCGGGGCTGGTTGCGGAACACCGCGGGCGGCCTGCCCGGCACCTACTGGTACCTGTGGTCCGGCATGCTGATCAACCGGGTCGGCGCGTTCGCGATGCTGATCATGTCGGTCTACCTGACCGACGAGCGCGGCGCCTCGGCGAGCCTGGCCGGCCTGGTCGTCGGCGGCTACGGGCTCGGCGGCATCGCCGGCACGCTGCTCGGCGGGGTGCTCGCCGACCACTGGGGACGGCGGGCCACCCTGCTCTGGTCGCACACCGCGGCCGCCGCGCTGATGGCCGCCCTCGCGTTCGCCCATCACTTGCCGCTGATCGCGGTGCTCACGGTCGCGCTCGGCCTGGTGCACTCGATGCCGATGCCGGCGTTCGTCGCCGCGATCGTCGACGTGGTGCCGGCCAACCGCCGGTCGCGCGCGTTCAACCTCCAGTTCTGGTCGTTCAACCTCGGCATGGCCGCGGCCGGGCTGCTCGCCGGCCTGCTCGCACAGGTCAGCTATCTCGCGCTGTTCCTGGCCGACGCGGGCGCCACCGTGATCACCGCTGTCGTGATCGCCTGGAAGGTGCCGGAGACGTTCCGGCGCGGCGGCGGTTTGGCGCAGAACCGCGGCGGCCTGATCACCGCGCTCACCGACCGCACCTACCTGGTCTTCGTCGGGCTGACGTTCCTGCTGGCCGCGCTCTCCACCCAGACCTCGACGATCATGCCGCTGGCGATGCGGGCCGACGGGCTGAGCCCGGCCGCGTACGGGACGGTGGTCGCGATCAGCGCCGCGCTGATCGTGGTCGGCCAGCTTTTCGTGCCACCGCTGATCGACGGCCGCCGCAAGCACACCGTGCTGGCCACCGCGCTCGGCCTGATCGGCATCGGCTTCGGCGCGCTGGCCTTCGCCGACCACCTGGCCGTCTACCTGCTCGCCGCGATCATCTGGACGGTCGGCTCGATGCTGGCCGCGCCGCCCAACGCCGAGGTCAACGCCGAGCTCTCCCCCGAAGAACTGCGGGGCCGCTACCAGTCGGTGTTCAACCTGACCTTCCCGGCGGCCGCGTTCCTCACCCCGGCGCTGGGCGGCCTCAGCCTCGACCACCTCGGCAGCTGGCACTGGATCATCGTCGGCTCGATCGGCCTGGTCGCCGCGGCCGGCCATCTGCTGACCGGCCCGGCCCGCGACCGCGAGGCCGCCCGACGCGCCCTGGTCACCCGGCAGCTAGAACGCATAGCGGGCTGACGCCGCCGGCAGCCCCTTCGCCCTCACCAGGTGCACCGCCGCTCCGGACAACAGGTCCTCCGGGCCCCGGATCCTGCGCACCTCCCGCCCGCGGAGGTCGAACAGCCGCAGCATCACCGGGTCGCGGAGCACGAGGTGGGCGTCGTCATACCAGCCGACGACCTCCTTCCCGGGGAACTCCGCGGTCACCTCGCCGGTGCGCAGGTCGACGATCCGGATCCCGTCGTCGCCCCAAGCGGGTGCCGCCACCGCCCGCTTGCCGTCCGGTGACACGTCGGCCGAGGTCCGGACCGCTTCGGTGCCGGTGAACCCGAGCGTCCGCAGCTTTTTCCCGCGCAGGTCGTAGAAGCGGATGCCGACCGTCTTCCCGGTGCTGGCCTCGCCCTCCGAGACCGTGAGGGTGAGCCCGACGCTCCGCCCGTCGGCGGCCCAGAAGAAGCCGAGGCCCCGCGCGTTGCGCTCATCCAGGTCGGGCACCCGCACGAACGGCCCGGCCTCCAGCGTCGTCGCGTCGACCACCGTGAACCCGCCCGGACCGTTGACGCCGGCGTTGCTGAGCAGGATCCGCCGGCCGTCCGGCGACCAGTCGACCCCGACGGTGTAGCCGGAGTAGGCGTCGACCTGGCGCAGCGAACCCCGTGCGCCGTCGATGATCCCGCCTAGCCCACCATTGCCCACGAAGAACCGCTTCCCGTCCGGCGACGGCACAGCGACCCGATAAGGGATCTTCACGTACGCCCCGGTGTACCGATCCAGCACGTAGGAGAAGGCCTGGTCGGAGGTAATCGGCTCCCCGTTGGTCGACGTCTGCGGCAGCACGCCCGCGTAGGCGAACGCGGCGACCTTGGGCGGGCCGGCACCGGCCGGCGGCTCCGGCACCTCGACCGGCGCCTCGGTGGGCTCGGCCGGCGCCTCGGTGGGCTCGACCGGCGAGCTGATCGACGGCGTCGGCGCGATCGGCACCGGCACGCTCTTGCCTTCCGGCCGCAACGGCACCGCGATGGCGACCGCCAGCACGACCACCGCCGCGGCGCCGACAGCGATCCGCCTGCGGCGCCGCCGCTCGGCGAGCCGGATCGCGTTGCCGGCCAGGTCGGGCGGCGGTGGCACGTCGGTGAGCTCCCACAGGGCGCGGCGCAGCTCGGTGCTCATCGCCGCTCCTCGGTCAGCCGCGGCGCGAGTTCCGGGCAGAGCACCCGCAGCCGCTCCAGGCCGCGGGCGGCCAGGCTACGCACGGTCGCCGGCCGGCAGCCGAGCAGCGAGGCGATCTCGTCGTCGGGCAGGTCCTCGAGGTAGCGCAGCACCAGCACCGCCCGGTGCTTG
Organism: Asanoa ferruginea; assembly: GCF_003387075.1. Classification (NCBI taxonomy): domain Bacteria; kingdom Bacillati; phylum Actinomycetota; class Actinomycetes; order Micromonosporales; family Micromonosporaceae; genus Asanoa; species Asanoa ferruginea. Next base: position 2,887,375 of record NZ_QUMQ01000001.1, on the reverse strand, counting down.
GGGCTGAGCCGGCCGAGCGCCTGGCGCAACGCGAGCCGCAGGTCGACGGTCGCGGTGCCGTCGCCGACCCGCCGCTCGGGCAGCCGCTCGCTCGGCAGTTCCCGTCCCCAACTGGGCCGGCGGAACCAGTCGATCTGCTCGCGGCACATCGCCTGCCGCAGGTAGGCCTCCGGGTTGCCGTGCCGCACCCGCCCCCAGTGCCGGTAGGCCTTGGCCAGCGCCGATTGCAGCAGGTCTTCGGCCTGGTGGGGGTGCCCGGTCAGCCCCATCGCGAACCGGAACAGGCCCGCCGACCGGTTGGCGACGAACACGGTGAAGTCGTGCCGCGTCTCAGCGTCCACGCCGACTCCATCGATCCACGACGCTAAGAACGTGGGCCGGCGTCAATCCGTTGCACCGGAGCGCTAAGCGGATTCTCTGATGATCAGCTCGGTGGGGAGCATGGTCACCGGCTCGATGTCTTCGCCCGCGACCAGTCGCATCAGCAGGCGGGCCATCTCGCGGCCGATCTGCTGGATCGGCTGGCGCACGGTGGTCAGCGGTGGCTCGGTGTAGCGCGCCATCTCGATGTCGTCGAAGCCGATCACCGCGACGTCGTCGGGCACCCGGCGGCCGGCCTCGTGCAGCGCCTTGAGCGCGCCGTGTGCCATCAGGTCGGAGGCGGCGAACACCGCGTCGAGCTTGGGGTCGTCGTCGAGGAGTTGCCGCATCGCGACCGTGCCCGACTCGCGGGTGAAGTCGCCGATCGCCACGATCGACCGCCGGTCGGAGTCGCGCAGCGCCTGCCGGTAGCCGGTCAGCCGGTCGATGCCGGCGACCATGTCCTGCGGGCCGGAGATCGTCGCGATCCGCTTGCGCCCCGAGTCGAGCAGGTGGCGCACCGCGGAGACCACGCCGCCGATCTGGTCGACGTCGACGTAGGGCACCTCGACCGTGGTGCGGCCCAGCGGGCGGCCGCTGCAGACGACCGGGATGCCCATCCGGATCAGCGCGGCCGGCAGCGGGTCGGCGCCGTGCATCGAGGCGAACATGACGCCGTCGACGTGTCGGCTCATCGTGTAGCGCTCGACCCGGTCGTGGCCCGCGGTCGAGCCGGCGATCAGCAGCACGAGTTGCTTGTCGGCGCCGTCGAGCTCCATCGAGACGCCGCGGATGATGCCGTGGAAGAACGGGTCATCGGAGAACACCCGGGTCGGTGTCTCCGGCAGGATCAGCGCCGCCGAGTCGGTGCGCTGGGTGACCAGGCTGCGGGCGGCCAGGTTGGGCACGTAGCCCAGCTCGCGGACGGCCCGCCGGACGGCCTCCTGGATCGGCTCGGCGACCGTGGTCGAGCCGTTGACCACGCGCGAGACGGTGGCCCGGGACACGCCGGCGCGCTGCGCCACCGCCTCCAGCGTCGGTCGTTCCCGCGTGCCGTTCTTCGCCCTGGTCAAAAGATCACCCCGTGCGTAACGCCGTCAGTAGCGTCGGGTCGCCGCTGACCACAAGCACATCGAAACCCACGCGGCCGTAGAGCGCCAGCAGCAGATCGCTCGCGGTGCCCTCGGCGTGCACCCGGGCCGGTGGCTCCTCGCCGTCGAGGATGGTGTCGGTGTCGAGCAGCGCGACGCCCTCGCCGCGCAACCGCACCAGCCATTCCTGGTCGGCGTCGGCGGCCAGGAGCTGCACGACGCCGTGCGGGCGATCGCCGGTCTGCCGGCGTCCCGCCGGCAGCCAGGTGTCGAGCACCTCGGAGATCCCGTCGGCGGCCAGCTTCGCCTCGATCGGCTCGCTCGCCCCGGTGGCCATCTGCGCGTCCCACCGGTGCACCGCGGTCTCGTGGGCCATCCGCCGGTGCCAGAAGCCGGCCCGCTTGGTCTGCGGCGCCCAGTTCCACATCGGAGCTTCCGGGTCGGTGGCGTCCAGAGTGGAGAGCAACGTGTCGTAGCGCATCTGCCACCAGGCCAGCGCCACCTCGTCGGCCGGCGGGCCGGCGGGCGCCCGGGTCGGGTCGGGCCGGTCGGTGCCACCGCGCTCGAACAGCCAGGTGACATATTCGTAGCAGCCGCCGACGTGGTGCACGAGATCGGTGACGGTCCACCCGGGGCAGGACGGCACCGGGGCGTCGGCTGGCGCCTGCGCCACCGCCGCCGCGAACGCGGCCGCCTCGGCGCGCAGCCCTCCGAGCCAGAAGTCCTTGGTGCCGTGCAGTCTGGTCATCGGGTGCTCCTTAGGTGCCCAGCCGGACCGTCGCCACAGATGCCGGAGGCTCTCAGCCTAGGGTGAACAGCGTGCCAGACGTTAGCCACGAACCTCCCACCGCAGCCGGCCCGCTCGCTCCACGCGCGCTGGCCGACTTCACCACGCTGCGTCTGGGTGGCCCGGCGAGTCAGGTGCACACGGCGGAAGATCCGGAACAAATCGTTCATTTCGTACGCGCGGCCGCGCGCGACGGCGTACCCGCGCTGATCCTGGCCGGCGGCAGCAACGTCGTCATCGGCGACGCGGGCGTCCCCGGTCCGGTGCTCCTGATCCGCTCCCGCGGCGCCGAGGTGGTCTCGTCGACGCAGACCGAGGTCATCGTCCGGGTGGCCGCCGGCGAGCCCTGGGACGACTTCGTGGCCACCGCCGTCGACGCCGGCTGGTCGGGCGTCGAGTGCCTGTCCGGCATCCCCGGCTCGGCCGGCGCGACGCCGATCCAGAACGTCGGCGCCTACGGCCAAGAGGTCGCCGAGACGATCGACAGCGTCGAGGTCTACGACCGGCTCGACGACGCGGTGCACCGGATGACGCCGGCGGAGTGCCGGTTCGCCTACCGCACCAGCGTCTTCAAGCACAGCGACCGCTGGGTGGTGCTATCGGTCGACTTCCGGCTGGGCCGCTCCGGCGAGTCGACCCCGGTGCGCTACGCCGAGTTGGCCAAGGCGCTCGCGGTGGCGCAGGGCGACCGGGTGCCGCTGGCCGAGGCCCGGGCCGCGGTGCGGGCGCTGCGCGCCGGCAAGGGCATGGTGCTCGACCCGGTCGACCACGACACCTGGTCGGTCGGCTCGTTCTTCACCAACCCGGTGCTCGACGCGGCCGCCTTCGAATGCCTGCGGACCCGTGCCGCCGGCATCGCCGACCCGCCGTCGTGGCCCGGCCCGGGCGGGCTGGTCAAGGTCAGCGCCGCCTGGCTGATCGACAAGTCGGGCTTCACCAAGGGCTACGGCGGCCGGGGCGGGGTGGCGATCTCCGGCAAACACACGCTGGCGCTCACCAACCGCGGCCCGGGCAGCACCGCGGCGCTCCTCGACCTGGCCCGGGAGATCCGCGACGGGGTGCACGAGCGGTTCGGCGTGACCCTGCACCCCGAACCCGTGCTGGTCAACTGCACGCTGTGAGCTGGAAGAGGGCCCGCGGCGCTTGCGCGCGCGAGCCCTCTTCGGTAACCCCCACTGGACCCCCGGGTACGCACCGGGCTGGGGGTGTTGTGCTCCTTGCTCGAACCTCAGGCCTCGAAGCGGTGCCGCCGGCGCGATGCCACGGCCCAGAGCGCGATGACCGCGCCGACCGCCAGCGCGCCGCCGCCGATCCCGGCCAGCGTGCCGGCCTTGGCACCGGTCTGCGGCAATGTCGGCGTGGGCTGCGGCGTCTCCGGAGCCTCGGTGGGCGTGGCCACCGGGGTCTCGGTCGGCGTGCAGTAGTAGTCCTGCTGCGTCGAGCCCGCCGGGCAATCCTTGGGAGCCGCGGCCACGCGCGCCGCTGGCGCGGCCTGCGCCGCGACGCTGGTCAGCGCGAAGACCGGCACCAGGAGTGCGAGGGCGGCAAGAATGAGGGACAGCCGGTTACGCACAGCCTGTCCTCCCCGTCTGTGTGATGGGTTGTTGTCGAACGTCCCAACGAGGCTGTGGTGATTTAGGTGGCGCTGTCCGCTTAAGAGAATTTTGCAGGCATTGACGGGGATACCGCTGGCCAGGCGATTGTCAGCTCGCCCAGCCGCCAGCGCGCCGGCCCGTCGAGCACCGGCCAGCCGCCGGCCTTGACCGCCGCCACCGCCCGGCGCCAGCGTTGCCGGGCACCGAACGTCGCGTAGGGAGCCGCGTCGCGCCATCCGTCGTCGAGGGCGCGCAGCAGGTCATACACCGGCTCGCCGGGCACGTTGTGGTGGATCAGCGCCTTGGGCAGCCGTTCCGCCAGCGTGGCCGGAGTGTCGAGAGTGGACAGCCGGGCGGCCAGGGTGAGCGAGCGGGGGCCGGTGTGGTCGAGACAGATCCACGCGGCCAGCCGGCCCAACTCGTCGCAGGTGCCCTCGACCAGCAGCCCGCCCGGCGCCAGCCCGCCGGTCATCGTCGCCCAGGCCGGCGCGACCTGGGCCTCGTCGTATTGGCGCAGCACGTTGAGCGCCCGCACCACCGTGGGCCGCAGCCCGGCCAGCTCGAAGCCGCCGCGGGCGAAGGTCAGGCCGGGCGGGTCGGCGGCCGGTGCGGCGGCGGCCACTCGCTCGGGGTCGATCTCCAGGCCGACCACCCGGACGTCGGGCCGCACCCGGGCCAACCGGGCCCGCAGCTCGACCGCCGTCACCGGGGTCTCGCCGTAGCCCAGGTCGATCACCAGCGGGTCGGCGGCATCGTGCAGCGCGCCGGCCGCGTGGGCCGCGATCCAGTTGTCGACGCGGCGCAGCCGGTTTTGATTGGTCGTGCCGCGGGTCGGCTTCCCCTCGGGGCGGGTCAGTTCTGCCTACCGATGGGTCCCTTGGCCACCTTGTGCTGCGCCGCTTGGGCCAGCGGGCGGACGACCAGGCGGTCGATGTTGACGTGTTGCGGGCGGGTCGCGCACCAGGCGACGCAGTCGGCGATGTCGTCGGCGGTCAGCGGCATCTCCACGCCGGCGTAAACCGCCTCGGCCCGCGCCGTGTCGCCCCGGAACCGCTTCGTCGCGAACTCGTCGGTGCGCACCATCCCGGGGTCGACCTCGATCACCCGCACCGGCCGGCCGGCGAGTTCGAGGCGCAGGGTGCCGGTCATCGCGGTCATCGCGTGCTTGGCGGCGCTGTAGCCGCCGCCGCCCTCGTACACGATGAAGCCCGCCGTCGAACTGAGCATCACGATCGTGCCGGCCTCGGACGCCGCCAGCAGCGGCAGCAGCGCCTTGGTCACCCGCAACGTGCCGAGCACGTTGACCTCGTGCATCCAACGCCAGTCGTCGACCGAGCCGCTCTCGACCGGGTCGAGGCCGATCGCGCCACCGGCGTTGTTGACCAGCAGGGTGACCCGCTCGTCGGGCCCCGACTCCTCGCGGCCGGCCGACTCGGCGAGGTCGGCGACGGCCGTCGCGAGTTCGGCGACCGACTCGTCGGACGTGACGTCGCAGGGCACGGCGACGGCGGACCCGCCGGCATCGGTGATTTGTGTCACAACCTCTTCGAGGCGGTCGGCGCGGCGGGCGGCGAGGACGACGGTGAACCCTTCGGCCGCCAGCCGGCGGGCGGAAGCCGCCCCGATCCCGCTGGACGCACCGGTGACGATGGCGATCGGCATGCCCGCAATCCTCTCGCATCACGTGTCGTGGCTCACGGTCGGATGAAGTCCGTCACGTCTGTATGCCGCTAGGTAGGCGTAGCCACTCGTGCGTGGGGAAGATGTCGCCTGGGGGAGAGGTTTTATCCATGGGCGCCCAACGATCTGGGCCCGTCGCGAAGGGAGCACATGTGGTGCAGGCGCCGTCCGGCGTCGTCCGGCAGCGAGGTTCCCAGCCCTGGCCGCTCCCCCGACGCATCGCGACCCTGTCCGTTCACACCTCGCCGCTCGACCAGCCCGGCACGGGCGACGCGGGCGGGATGAACGTCTACGTCACCGAAGTCGCCCGCCGGCTCGCCGAAGCCGGTGTCGAGACCGAGATCTTCACCCGGGCCACCTCCGGCGGGCTGCCGCACACCGTGGAGATGGCGCCCGGCGTGACCGTCCGCCACGTCATCTCGGGCCCGTTCGAGGGCCTGGCCAAGGAAGACCTGCCGGCGCAGATGTGCGCGTTCGCCACCGGCGTGCTGCGGGCCGAAGCGGCCCACGCGCCCGGTTACTACGACCTGGTGCACTCGCACTACTGGATCTCCGGCCAGGTCGGCTGGCTCGCCCGGGAACGCTGGGGCGTGCCGCTGGTGCACTCCGCGCACACCCTCGCCAAGGTCAAGAACGCGCAGCTCGCGTCCGGCGACCGGCCCGAGCCGCTGGCCCGGGTGGTCGGCGAGGAGCAGGTGGTCGCCGAGGCCGACCGGCTGGTGGCCAACACGACGTTCGAGGCCCGCGACCTGATCAACCGCTACGGCGCCGACCCCGACCAGGTCAGCGTCGTCGAGCCCGGCGTCGACCTCGACCGCTTCACCCCCGGCGACCAGCTCGCCGCCCGGCGCCACCTGGGCCTGCCGGAGCGGGGCTACGTCGTCGCGTTCGTCGGCCGGATCCAGCCGCTGAAGGCGCCCGACGTGCTGCTCGCCGCGGCCGCCGCGCTGCACGCCCGCGACCCCGAGATCGCCCGCGACCTGACCGTGGTGATCGTCGGCGGCCCGAGCGGCACCGGCCTCGACCGGCCGACCGCGCTGATCGAGCTGGCCGCGTCGCTCGGCATCAGCCACACGATCCGCTTCCTGCCGCCGCAGACCGGCTCCGACCTGGCCGACGTCTACCGGGCCGCCGACCTGGTCGCGGTCCCCTCCTACAACGAGTCGTTCGGCCTGGTCGCGCTCGAGGCGCAGGCCTGCGGCACCCCGGTCGTCGCCGCCGCCGTCGGCGGCCTGGTCACCGCCGTCCGCGACGGGATCAGCGGCCTGCTGGTCGACGGGCACGACCCTGACGACTGGGCCCGGGCCCTGGGCGGCCTGCTGGCCGCGCCCGGCCGCCGCGCCGACCTGTCCGGCGGTGCCGTCGCGCACGCCAGCGAGTTCTCCTGGTCGCGCACGGCGAGCGGGCTGCTCGCGGTTTACGGTGGGGCGGTGACAGAGCATCGGGAGCGGCTGACCGCCCGGCTCGAGGGCGAAGCAGCGGCATTGGGCGCGGGCACGACCGCGTGGTGAGCTCGTCGCCCTCTGAAATCGCGGCCTTGATCGAGCGGGTCTGCGCGGAGCGGGAGCTTGCCATCGAGCCGACCGGTGAGCTGTCCTACGTGGTGACCCTGCCCGGCACCCACAAGCTCAAGACGAGCTGCAACCTGATCGTCGGCGAGCACGCCTTACGCGTCGAGGCGTTCGTGATGCGCCAGCCCGACGAGCGCCGCGAAGAGCTGTGGGCCTGGCTGCTCCAGCGCAACGCCCGGATGTATGGGGTCGCCTTCTCCATCGACGTGGTGGGCGACGTCTATCTGACCGGCCGGGTCGGCCTCGCAGGAGTCAACGAAGACGAGCTCGACCGGCTCCTCGGCGCGGTGCTCACCTACGCCGACGAATCCTTCGACACCATGCTGGAAATCGGCTTCGGCACAGCGATCCGGCGCGAGTGGGAGTGGCGGGTCAAGCGCGGCGAGTCGCTGGCCAACCTCCAGGCATTCGCACATCTCTTTGGCCCGGATCAACGGTAAGGACCGATGTGATGGGCGAGACAGGAATCTTGCTTGTCCCTCGATCACGAGAAGAACTACCGTAATTACCGGCGCCACGCTCGAAGGGGTTTCGGGGGAAGCCGCAGGCCGCAAGGCCGGCGACGAGCGACGCATTTGGGGGAATGGTGGCCCTGCCGTTGGGGGACGGCGGCCGCCTGACACCGGCGGAGGGCGGGCGACGCTTACGGGGGTGGGCGTCGTCAGCCCCGCCGGTTGCCTCTCTGAGATGATCACCGCGTGTCCCGTCCGCAGCAGATCTTCGCAGTCTCACCGAATCTCCGCCCGGCTTCCACACCGCCGGGCCGGCGCAGCGCGCTGCTCGACCACGCGATCTCGCTGACCGGCGCCCGCCGCCCCAAGGTCTGCTTCGTCCCCACCGCGGTCGGCGACGACCCGGCCGCCATCGCCAGCGTGGCCGCCGTGCTCGCCGACGTCGACGGCAGCCATCTGGCGCTGTTTCCCCAGCCCAACGTCCGCGACGTGCGGGCCTTCCTGCTGTCGCAGGACCTGATCTGGGTCGGCGGCGGCAGCGTGGTCAACCTGCTGGCCGTCTGGCGGGCGCACCGGCTCGACGAGATCCTCCGCGAGTGCTGGGCGGCCGGGGTGGTGCTCGGCGGCGGCAGCGCGGGCAGCATCTGCTGGCACCTGGGCGGCACCACCGACTCGTTCTCCGACGACCTCGACCCGGTGACCGACGCGCTGGGCTTCCTGCCCTACAGCAACGGCGTACACCATGATCTGACGACGCAGCCGCGGCGTGCCCTTTTCCAGCGGTTGATCGACGACGGGACGCTGCCCTCGGGGTATGCCACCGACGACGGCACCGGCCTGCACTACGTGGGCACCGACCTGGCCGAGGCGGTCACCTCGGTGCCGGGCGCCGACGCCTACCGGGTCGAGCCCGGGGTGCACCGGCCGCTGGGTGCCCGGCAGATCTAGGCCGTGTCCTGTCGATCGTCGTGAGCCGAGACGGAGTCCAGATGTTGTCTGGTGGTGGCCCGGGATTGCCGGGATACCGGTGTTGTATCTCGGTGATCCCGGGACGCCGCCAGGCGGCAGCTGGGCCCGGCGCAGGCCGCGATGAGCGGCAGGACACGGCCTAGTCCGCCTGCAACTCGGCGGTCCCAGGGCCCGTCGCCGGTGCGGCCGGCTCGTCGGGCTCGTCCGGCTCTTCCAAGCTGCCGTACTTGGCCAGCATCAGGCTGGACGCGATCGCGAGCGCGAAGCCGACCACCGCGACCGGAATGAAGCCGCGCCGGGTGGTGTCGCCCAGGGCGATCACGCCGACTACCGACGGGAGCACCGTCTCGCCGATCACCAGGCCGGCGGTCACCGTGGTGACCGAGGCCCGCTGGAGGCCGATCGTGTAGAACACGAACGCCAGGCCGCCCGCGACCACCAGCGTGTAGAGCTCCGGCCCGGTGAACCACTTCGTCCACTCGACGTCGGAGATCGACCGCGCGGCGAGCGCCACGATGCCGAAGAACAGGCCGCCGACCAGGCCGAGGCTGGCGGCCCGGACCGGCTCCTTGAGCTTGAGGGCGGCCAGACCGATCAGGGCCAGCACGGGTACGGCGATCGTCACCCCGATCCGGAACGACCACGAGGGCTGGTCGGCGTTCTCCCGGCCGGCCGAGACACCGAGCAGCGCGAGACCGACGCAGACGCCACCGACCGCGCCCCACTGGACGGCACCGAGCCGGAGCTTGAGCAGCGGGATGGCGATCACGGCGGTCACCGCGAGGCTGGCCGCCAGGGCCGCCTGCACGAGGAAGATCGGCACGCTGCGCAGCGCGATGAACTGGAAGACGAAGCCGAGCCCGTCGAGCCCCAGACCCAGGATGTAGCGCCACTGCGCGACAACCTTGACCAGCGACTTGGCGTCGACCTCTTCGCCACCGGCGGGTGCCCGGCGGGCGGCCATCGCCTGAAACACCGAGGCCGATCCGTAGCAGATCGCCGAAACGATCGCCAAGACCAGACCCATGAGCTGACCGTACGGGCGGCCGGCTTGCTCGGTGGGCGATTTGCCTGGTTTCGGCTTTAGCGGTCGGTCGCCGGCACGCTCGGCTCGACCGTCGGCTCCGGATCCGAGGGGCTTGGCTCCGGACTCGGCGTCTCGTCTTCAGGCAGCGGGGTCGCGCCGGTGGTCGGGTGCGGCCCCGGCGAGGTCTTCGCCTCGGCCGACGGCGTGGGCGTCGCCGTAGCAGCGGTGCTCACCATCGGAACCACAACCGGCCCGTCGTCGTAGACGTCTTGCTGCGCGGCCGGCGAAGGCACCTGCTCCTCGGGCGCGGTGCCCATCGCACCGGCCCCGCCCTCGGCGGTCTCGGTCGGCCCACGCTGGCCGAGCGCCCAGCCCGCTGAGATCACCACGGGCAGGCCGATCCCGAGCATAAGCGCGAGGATCTTCTTCGGCGTGAGCTGCACACCGTTAACACCGCTCCGGACCTGCGCCAGGTTACGGCTGGTCAGGTCACGGGTCGTCACATCTTCGTCGACCGCGGCGGTCATCACGCGGAGACGAGCACGACGGCCGGGTCACCGGTCGCCGTCGGGGTGACCTCGGCGGCCGGCGGCGTCCCGGTCGCTGAGGTGTCGGTCAGCGGCGTGTCCGGCTCACCCTCGGTGGCGCCGCCGCCGTCGCTGGCCGGCGGGCCGGCCGGTTCGCTTTCGGTGCCGCTGCCGGCCGACTCGGTGGGTGCCGGTGCTTCCTGGCTGGGCGGCTCGGCCGGCGCGGTCGTCTCGGGTTCCTGGACCGGCTGTCCCGGGCTGGTCTCGGTGGGCTGAGCGGGCGCGGGCGCCGCCTCGTCGGGTGCCGGCGCCACCTGCGGCGCGCCGAGGGTCACGACGATCCGACCGTCGACCGCGGCCAGGGTGGCGGTGAAGGTGGTGTCGGCCGCGACCGTCGAGTCGGGCACCGCCAGCGGCCCGAACACCCGCGTCGTGCCGTCGTCGACGGTCAGCACCGCCGAGTGGCCAGGGTCGGCTGCCTTGGCCGCCACGGTGACGTCGCGCGCCTTGCCGTCCCAGTCCTTGATGATCGTCTTGGGGTCGACCGCCGCACTCCCGCCGTAGGTCAGTGTGTCGTCCTTGCCGAGCACACCGTCTGCGCCGGGCTGAAGCGTCCACGCCGGCGGCTGGTTGGCCAGGTCGGTGGTCGCGACAGCCGGGTCGGCGGGATCGCCGAGCTGCACGACCGCGGGCCCGGCGGCCGGGCCGGCGGCCTTGTCGACCAGTGGTGCCGGAATCACCACCACCTTGCCGTCGGCCGCGACGAGGACGGCGTCGCTCTTCTCGCTCTCCGGCCCGGTCCAGCCGGCCTTGACCGGCACCACCGTGTAGCGCCACGAGCCGACCGGCACCTGCGCGTCGGTGCAGGTCTCCTTGGCCACGTTTTCCTCGCAGCCCCCGTGTGGCTGCTGTGCGGTGCCGCTCAGGTCGTACCGCTTGATCCGGTAGCTGTCGACCTTGCGCTCGCCGAACGTGTTGGGCGTCCAGGAGACCGTGACCAGGTTGCCTTTTGCCGCGACCACCGGCTTGTTGCCCTGGGACAGCGTCGCGGTCCCGGCGGTCAGCACGACCTCTTCGCTCTGCACGCGCCAGGCGGCGATGGCCGCGCCGGCACCGGCGACCAGGGTGACGGCCGCGATTCCGCCGAGCACGGCCGGAGAGGTGGCGATCAGTCGCTTCACTTGTTCACCTTCGTGGCTACACCGGTGATCCGGATGGTGAAGGTGACCCCCACGCATTGGTCGGTCACCGAAATGGGCATCCGGAACGGGATCGAACCGGCTTCGCGCGCCTCGAGTGCGCGCAACGTCATGGGCAGCTCGCCCTGGTGCGGACCGGCGGCCAGGTTGGCGGGGCCGGCCGGGCAGTCCCGGCGGGAACTGTCGGCCACCTCGCCGCCGAGGCTGGTGATCCGCAGGTCGAACGGGTAGGGGTTGCGCACCAGGACCGGGACCGACCGCTCGGCGCCCGGGTAGAAGCCGGAGACCGGTGTGGCCTCCACGGTGAAGGTCCGCGGTTGGTCTGGCCCGGCGCCCGGCCAGGGCCGGCCCACGCCGGAAAGGCGTAGGTCGGCCCCGGCCGGTTGTGCGGCCGAACCGGCCGCCACGCCCACCAGGGTGAGCGCCAGCGCGGCGGCGCTCAGCGCCGTAATCAGTTTCACGAGCTTCAGTCCGGGAGGCTCACGCCGGCCAGCGCGAGCGTGATCTCGAAGGACGCGCCCTGGCAGGACTGCGGCGCGTTGTCGAGCATCTCGACGGCGTCTTCGACGACGAAGCTCTTCGTGCCGCCGTCACCGTCGACCCGCTGGGCGATCGCGGTCTTCGTCGGCTTCAGGCGGACGCTGGCGGCGGTGCATCCCGCTTTGGCGTGCGCCGCGTCGACCGTCACCCGCGGATCCTTCGAGAACGACTGCACCTCGACGGCGAAGTCGTTGGGATTGGTGACGCTGACCTCGATGGCCGCGCTGCCGCCCGGGAAGAGATGCCCCGTCGGCGTGGCGGTCGCCTGAAGCGCGGTCACCTCCGACGCGGTCACGGTCGCCGTGGCGTTTCCCGTGACCGACCATGCCGCCCACGCCACGCTGGCGATGCCGGCGACGATGACGACGACCAGGGTGATGACGGCGGTGCGCTGGGAGATGTTGCGCATGGGACGTTCGCTCCTACCGAGTGCGGTTTCAAACGGCTCGGCGGTCAGGCCGCGTGGTTGGCCGGAGTGACAATTGGTCGCCCGGCCGCGCTGTCAGCAGTGGCGACGGCCCGCTTCGTGAACGCGCGCATCGGCGGATGGTCCTTTCAAAGCGGGGCTTAATTGGGGCGAGAGAAAATCTCGATGGCGCCGGCCCGGTGGAGGCGGTCCGGCGCCGAGAACAACAATGCCCGAGATCTTGCTTTCCACTCAACAAGCAACCGTCCGAGCTTCTCTGTGCACAAATTCCCGAACTAAGCCCTGACGGCTTAACCCCTTAGAGCGATCCGCTATGCCCGTTAAGTCCCCTTTAGCCGCGTTCTGTGATCGCCAAAAGTGCTCTGACCTGCGAAAACACCTGGCTAGCACATGGCTCATTGCCACCACCAGCGGAGTACGTCCATAGCGCCACTGACCTGGCACTTCGCTGGATCTTCGGCCTTTGCGAGTTCTTCTCGCGGTCCACCGTCCGGCCGCCTCGCCGCGGCGTCGCGGCGAGCAATTCTCGGTGCTATTCGACGAGCAATAGTCGCGATTAAGCGCGCCGAATGCGGCGGGCTCATCGAGCAATAATCGCATTATTCGCCCGTCACCTATTCGGGGTCATCCGGTCCGGCGGCGCCATTCGACTAGTTCGACCGGCAGAACCGCTTGTCGGCGAGCAATCACAAACCGTGTTCTCTATGCTGCGATCTCGTCCGCTTCCGGCATAGTTTCCCTCGTCGCCGCAACTGGGCAGAAACATCCGGTATGCGCCGCGGCACCCTCCCCGAATACATAGCCGGCCCGGACGCCGGCACGCACTAGGAGAACTCCGTTGCAGAAGCGTTCGAAGCGAATCCTTGCCGCCACCCTCGCCGCCGCGGGCGTCCTCGCCGCTGCAGGCACCGCTTGGGCGGTGTTCTCTCGGACAGGCACCGCAAACGCGACTGGTACCGCCGAGACCTTCAACTCCGTCACGGTCAACGGTTCGTGGCTCGGCCGCGGCCCCGGGCAGCTCTCGCTGCTGCCAGGAGAGAAGGGCAGCGTGAACATCCAGGTCTCGAACCCCGCCAGCAACACCGTCAACGCCCGAATCAAGAAGATCACGCCGAGCGCAATCCTCGGCGGCCACATCACCGGGGGTACCGACGCGGGCTACTGCGCCAGCATGCTTTCAGCCGTCACCTACGAACCCGGCACAACGGGACCGGTGATCGCCAACGACAACCAGCTCAACAACGTCAAGCTCCAGGATGCGGTGCTTCTCCAACTCGCAGCGGACGAGCGGTGCTCTGGGATCAGCTTCGCGACCTCCTGGACGGTGGAGTTCGAGGCGACTCGCGACGGGGCCACCTCGGGCCCGATCGTTCTTAATCCGTGAATGCACGGCCCAGCAACGTCGCCGTCGCCGGATGGTGAGCCGCTACCCACCACCGGAGCCGACGTGTTGTCGCTGCTCGGCGTGGCCCTCGGCGCCGTGGTACTCGGGTCGCTAGTTCGCAGGTTTGGCCGGCGATCATCGTTGTGAGGCCAAGGCGCCCCGCATCTCTTCGGAGGTGCGGGGCGCTTTCGTTGTCCGGGTTAGCCGACTGGCTTTACGTAGCGGTGGCAAGGCACCGGGATTGGGCCGTCGGCCGTGTTGGCCGGGTAGTCGAAGACGCCCGCGTCGGACCAGCCGCTTCGTTCGTAGAAGCTGCGGGCGCGGGCGTTGCCCGCCACCACCGCGAGCCAGGCCTCCCGATACCCCTCGGCCGCGACCAACCGCTCGGCCTCCGCGAGCAACAGAGCCGCGACGCCGGAACCCCGATGCGCCCGGCCCACGTACACCTGCTCGACCTCGTCATCGACCACCATCACGAACCCGGCTACCACGCCCCCGACGACGGCGACCGTCGTGTGCGCCACCCCTTCGACGGCCCGGACCTGGAAAGACTCCGGCGTCCGGACCGCGACCAACGCATCCGGCACGTTGCCGAGATGGCCGTCGGCCCAGCCCGATTGCCAGATCGACGCGATCGCCGAGGCGTCGTCGTCTGAAGCCGGGCGGAGGGTGACCTTCGGCATGGGCCGAGGCTACGGAAGTGTCAGAGGCCGGCGCTACGGTCTTTCCGTGTCCGCGCCCGGCGACGTGCCACCGCAGATTCTTGATCGGCTCCGGCCGGTCTGTCTCGGGCTGCCTGAGACCTACGAAGAGCCAGCCTGGGTCGGCGTGCGTTGGCGGATCCGCCAGCGCACGTTCGCCCACGTGCACACCCTTGACCCCGACCACCCGCGGGCGCGCGGGAAGCCGCTGGTCGTGATGACCTTCCGGGCGCCCGATGACGAGGTCGCGGCCTTTGCCAGCCAAGGGCCGCCCTACTTCAGAGCCGACTGGGGCACCAACGTGGTCGGCATCACGTTCAGCCGGCGCACCGACTGGGTCGAGGTTGGCGAGTTGCTGACGGAGAGCTACCGCATCATGGCGCCCAAGAAGTTGGCCTCGCGCGTGAGCCAACCCCCGGGATAACAGGGCGATTTTGCTGCGCCGTGCAGATCGCCCAGCGATGATCGGAGCATGGCAAAAGCGTGGATTCCGGTCATCGGCGGCCCGCAGGATGGCACTCAGATTGAGGTGCCGATCACCGACGACCTGCCGCCGAGCCCGCTGACCCACGAATGGCGCTGGACCGGGCCCGACGGCGACGTGAAGGTCACCCAGACCTACGTCGCCGACGACGCGCCTGGCAGCGACCCGCCGTGGCGCTACATCCCCGAGCGCTGACGGCGGGCGGCACACGCCGTCGCGGAAGTACGCTTAGGGGCATGCCCACGAGCGCGCCCATCTTCTATGACGATGTCCTCAACGGCATCAGCATTTTCTTCCTGGTTCTCTCGCTGGTGCTGATCGGCGTGGCGTTCGTGCACTGCCTCACCCAACGCACCGACGCCTTCCCAGCGATCGGCACCCTGCCCAAGGGCGGCTGGCTGGCCATCCTGGGCATCTGCCTCCTGCTGTCATTGCTCCCGTTCGGCACGTTCAGCCTGTTCCGGCTGGTCGGCATCGGCGCGGCGCTCGTCTACCTGCTCGACGTGCGTGTCGGGCTCAAAGACCTGACCGACGGCAAAGGCTTCTGGTGAGGGATTTCCGCTGGCCACCACCGCCCGACGGTGGCCCGCGGACCTACGGCCCCGGCCCGAGCGCACCCCGCAGCGGGCGCCCGACGCTGCCCGAGCCGGAGACAGAACTGGTGGCGACACCACATGGCGTCCGCCTCGAGCGGCTCGTCACCGGCACCGGCACCCCGACCACCGTGTTCGCGCACGGGCTGGCCAGCGGCATCGCGGTGACCCGCCCGCTGGGCAGCGCCGTCGACGGGCGCAAGGTGTTCTTCCAGTTCCGCGGCCACGGTCGCTCCGACGCACCAAAAGGGCCGTGGACCTACGCCGACCTGGCCCGTGACCTGCGGGCCATTTCCGACCTCTCGGGGGCGACCCGGGCGCTCGGGGTGAGCCTCGGCGCCGGCGCGCTGACCCGGCTCGTCGCCGACAGTCCCGACCGGTTCGACCGGCTGGTCTTCTTCCTGCCCGCCGTGCTCGACCTGCCGCGGCCAGCCGCGGTCAAGAGCCGGCTGGCCACCCTGGCCGCCGCTGTCGAGGCGGGTGACGTCTCCGCGGTCGCCGACGCGATCTCCACCGAGATCCCGCCCAACCTGCGCGGCACCCCGGCCATCTGGGCCTACCTGCGGCAGCGGATCGACCAGTTGATGCGCGACGGCCTCGCCGCCGACCTGGCCTCGCTGGCCGACGAGGTGGCGATCGCCGATCCGACCCGGCTGGGCCGGGTCACCGCCCGCACGCTGGTGATCGGCAGCGCCGGCGACGAGTTGCACCCGGTCGCGGTCGCCGAGCGGCTCGCGGCCGTGTTGCCCAATGCCACGCTGCACGTCTACGACCGGCCGGGCGTGGTCTGGACCGAGCGGTCCGATCTGCGCGCCCGGATCTCCGAGTTCCTCAACGCGCCGGAGTAGTCTGCCCGGTCATGGGCGTTTCCGAACATGGCCGCACACACCGTCTCGACCTGATCGACCCGACGCTGCGCGAGTGGGAGTGCACGGTGCTGCACTCGTCGCCCGACGAGGGCATCGTGCTCGACCGATCGGCCTTCTACCCCGGTGGCGGCGGCCAGCCGCCGGACCACGGCACGCTGCTCTGGCAGGGCACCCAGACCCGGATCGTCGGCACCCGCAAGGGTGACGATCTCTACCTGCTGCCCGCCGAGGGCGACCCGTTGCCGCCGGTCGGCACCGCGGTCACCGGTGCGGTCGAAGACGGCCGCCGCACGATGCTGATGCGCACCCACTCCGGGCTGCACGTGCTCTGCGGCGTGGTGTTCCGCGACTTCGGCGCGCTGGTCACCGGCGGCAACATGGAGCCCGGCGAGGCGCGGATGGACTTCAACCTGCCCGAGGTGCCACCAGACTTCAAGATCAAGCTGGAAGAGCTGGTCAACACCGAGGTCACCGCCGACCGGGCGGTCGCGGTCAAGGTGCTGCCGCGCGACGACGCGCTGGCGCTGCCCGACATCATCCGCACCCAGTCCAACCTGATCCCCGCCGACGAGCAGGAGATCCGCATCGTCGACATCGTCGGGCTCGACGTGCAGGCCGACGGCGGCACCCACGTCGCGTCGACCCGCCAGATCGGCCGGATCCAGGTCGTCAAGGTCGAAAGCAAGGGCAAGGCCAATCGGCGGGTACGCGTCCGCATCGCCGACTGACGTTCGAGCACGCGAGAGGGGACCGACCAGCCGGTCGGTCCCCTCTTTCGCGACGCGTACCCCTACTTGGTGTTGGGGGTGGTGTTCTTCTTCGGCGGGGAGACGGTCTTCTTGGCGATCGGCTTGGTCTCGCCGGAGCCGATCGTGCCGTGGCCGTTGCTGGTTACGTGCCCGTTGCTCTCCGGCTTGACCGGCTTCTCGGTCTCGATCATGTCGGCCTGCACCGTGTCGGCCGCCTGCACCACACCGGTGCCCACGACCTTCTCGCCGCGCTCGATGAGCTGGGTGTAGAACGAGATCGCCCGCTCCTGCAGCTCCTGCGCGCCGACCGCGAACTGACCGGCCTGGCGCATCGCGAGGTCGCGCAGCCGGTCCATGTCGAGGTCTTCCTTGCGCAGCTTGACCGCGCGCTCGTTGGCCTGCCGGTAGGCCGCGGTGGCCCGCTTCTGCAGCTCGGCGGTCGTGGTGATCACCTGCTGACGAAGCTCCGCGCCGTTGTTGGCGGCCTTGTCGCCCAGGTCGTTGGCGTAGGCCGGCAGCTTGAGCAGCTGGCGGAACGCCATCTCCCCGGCGCCGGCGGCCGCGTACAACGGAGCCGGAATGCGGGTCGTCTTCGGCTGGGACATCAGTTCTCCTCCTCGGCGGCCCTTGGTGCCGCCTTCTTCACGGCCTTCTTGGCCGTTTTCTTGACCACCGGCCGGCTCTTCGCCGGCGGTGTTGGGGTGGCTTCGGTGTCGCCGGGCCAGCCGGTCGGGGCCTCGGTGGCCCCGCCGGCGGCACGACCGGCCGCGGCGGCAGCGGCGTCGGCGGCGCGCGCGGCCTGGGCGGCCGCCTCGCTCGCGGCTTCGGCCTGCTTGGCCGTCTCCGCTTCCGCTTCGGCGTGCCGCGCGTTCTCGCGGCGGAACGTCTCGTAGATCTGGCTGAGCGACTGCTTCTGCGCGATCGTGAGCTCGGAGTCGGCGGCGATCGCGGTCAGCACGCCATACCCCTCCTTCTCCTCGAGCAGGCCGGCGCGCAGATACATCACCGGGGTGGAGACCCGCAGTGCGCTGGCGAGCTGTTGGAGCACCTCGGCGCTGGGCTTGCGCAGCCCGCGCTCGACCTGGCTCAGGTAGGGGTTGCTGACGCCCGCCTGCTCGGCGAGCTGGCGGAGCGAGATCTGCGCGTTACGCCGCAGATCGCGGATGAACCCGCCGACATCGCGGGGCAGATCTTTCGAGGGCATGCGTACGACGGTAGCTCCGTCTGCTAGCTCCTGCAAGCGAAACGCTAACAGCAGTTAGCAGTGTCATGAGTCTCACCAAAGGCTGCGCAGTTCTCCCACTCGCGCTCCCCCGCCGAGAATCGGCACGTCAGCGGTCTCTTCCAGAGCGGCGCCGGTGACGCCGATCCGGCGCAGCGCCGACACCAGCACCGGCCGGTTGCCCCGGTGCGCGCCGTCGTCCATCTTGATCGCCACCGCCCCGGCGCCGGGCACGGCAACCGCCATGACCCCTTCCGCACCAGCTTTCACGAGCATCCCGGGGATGGCCCGCATCAGGTTGCTCTCGGTCGTGTCGCGGCCGGAGACCAGGTCGGGATGCGCCCGCATCGCGTCGGCGGGGCTGGCCTCCACTGTGCCGTCGACCAGCCGCAGGAAGCCCCGGGCCAGCGCGGTCAAGGACAGCCCGAGCAGCGGCGCGCCGCAACCGTCGACGGCGGTGGCCACGATCTCCTCGCCGGCGACGTCGGCGACCGCGGCGGCCAGCGCCTTTTGCAGCGGGTGTTCGGGTTGCAGGTAGCCCTCGATCGGCCATCCGGCGGCCTGGCAGGTCAGCAGCATGCCGGTGTGCTTGCCGGAGCAGTTCATCTGGATGCGCGACGGCCCGCCACCGGCCCGGATCACGTCGGCGGCCGCGGCCGGGTCGAGCGGCATGTCGGGCGGGCAGCCCAGCGCCGACTCGTCGAGCCCGGCCTTCCACAGCAGCGCCGCGACCCGGTCGACGTGGATGTCCTGACCCCAGTGGCTGGCGCAGACGAGCGCGAGGTCGGCCGGGTCACCGAGCCGCAGGCCCGCGCGGAGCATGCCGACCGCCTGCATGGGCTTGTTGGACGAACGCGGGAACATCGGCGACTCGACATCGCCCGCGGTCGCGACGGCGGTGCCGGTCGCGTCGAGGACCACCACGGAACCGTGGTGGTAGCCCTCCGGGAAGCCGGAACGAACGACCTCAGCGAGGCGTACGCCGCCTTCGTAGAACTTGCCCATGGCGCGACGGTACCTCTCGGCTCAGCGGTTGGTCTTGAGACCGAGCAGCTCACGCGCGTCGAGCGGGGTCATCGGCGGGCGCTGGGCGAGTTGCGCGAAGCCGACCGCGCGGGCGACGAGCTGCATGTTGGACTCGACCGGGCGGCCCTTGGCGTAGGTGACGGTGTCTTCCATGCCGACCCGCAGGTGCCCGCCGGCCGACAGCGACGCCAGCAGCACCGGGATCGCCGTGCGGCCGATGCCGGTCGCCGAGAACGTGGTGCCCGCCGGCAGGTTGCGCACCTCGTTGGCGCAGGCGACCAGAGCGGCGGTGGTGCCCGGCATCCCGCCCGGCACGCCCATCACGAAGTCGACATGCACGTGCCCGCCGGCTGGCAGCCCGTGCTTGCCGAGCAGCCGCTCCAGCGCGGCGAGGTGGCCGAGGTCGAAGATCTCGTATTCAGGGACGATGCCCCGCTCCTGCATCCGGGTGTGCAGGTCGACGATGAACTCCCAGCGGTTGAGGAACACGTCGTCGCCGAAGTTGACCGTGCCCATCGTGCAGGAGGCCATGTCGGGGCCGGCGTCGAGCACCCGCAGCCGGTCGGCTTCGGGGTCGGTGGTCGCGCCACCGCTGGAGAGCTGCACGATCAGGTCGGTCGACTCGCGCAGCGCGGTGACGGTCTCCCGCAGCCGGCCGAGGTCGAGCGTCGGCCGGGCGTGCTCGTCACGGATGTGCACGTGGATCACCGAGGCGCCCAGCGCCGCACATTCCTTGGCGGTCACCACCAGCTCATCGAGCGTGACCGGAAGGGCCGGCACGTCAGCCTTGGCCGACTCAGCCCCGGTAGGCGCCACCGTGATCAACGTCGTTGTTGTCATGGCGCGATAGTAGAACGACCCCTTACGGCTGGTCGATCGCCGCCGTGGACTCGCCGACCTGGAGGGTCGCGTCGTCGGCGACGTTGCGCTTGAGCACGGCCAGCGCGACCGCGCCGAGTTCGTGGTGGCGCACCGCGGTGCCGACGAAGCCGACCGTGCGGCCGTCGACGGTCACCTCGGTGTGCCGGGCCGGCGGCTGGTCGGTGGTGATGCCGTCGAGGTGGAGCAGCACCAGGCGGCGCGGCGGGCGGCCGAGGTGGTGCACCCGGGCGACCGTCTCCTGGCCGCGGTAGCAGCCCTTGTCGAGGTGCACGGCCGGCGCGATCAGGTCGACCTCGGCGGGAATCGTGCGGTGGTCGGTCTCCCAGCCGAGCCGCGGGATGCGGGCGGCGACCCGGGTGGCCTCGTAGGCCCACAGGCCGGCTGGCGCGATGCCCAGGTCGAGCGCGCGGGCGGTGGTGCTGGCGAACTGGTCGCGGGGCACCAGGAAGTCGACGCCGAGCGCGGTGCGCCGGGCGAAGCCGCCGCCGGGCAGCGGGCGGGTGTCATAGATCGTGGTCGGTCGGGCCGGCGCGTCGCCGGCGGAGAACTTGGCGGCCGGCACGGCGACCGCGTCGGGCTCGCGCAGGCTGCCCAGGCTCTCGTCGAGCTTCGCAGCGGCGCCGACCGCGTGGGGGCCGATCAGGGAGAACATGGCGTATTCGGCGCTCGCGTCGCGCGGGTCGACCTTGGTGAAGAACCGCATCATCTCCAGGTATTTGAGGAGACCCGCGGTGGCGCCCGGCTCGGTGTCGAGCCAGGTGGTGGTGCCGTCTTCGGCGACCACCGCGTGCTGCTCGACGTGCCCGTGCGGCGACAGCACCAGCAACTCGCTGCCCTGCCCGGCGTGGAGGTCGGCGAGGTGCTGGGTGGTCAGCGTGTGCAGCCAGGAGGCCCGCTCTTCGCCCGGCACGGCGATGATCCCGCGGTTGGAGCGGTCGACCAGCCCGACATCGGTGGCCAGCAGCCGCTGCTCGCGGTTGGGGTCGCCGTAGTGCGCGGCCACGCCATGGTCCGCACTCTCTTCGTCGATCGCCTCAACAGCGATCGCACCGGGTGTGTCGATCATCCCTGCTCCTGCCCCTCACAGCCGCCGCAGTCGCCGAACAGCGCCACGTGCCCGACGTCGACCCGGAAGCCGCGGTCGGCGGCCAACTGGTCGACCAGCGGCTGCAACACCGCCGGGTCAACCTCGGTCACCTCACCGCACGACCGGCACACGAGGTGGACGTGCTGATGCCCGCCCGCCGCGTGGTAGGTCGGCGAACCGTGCGAGAGGTGCGTATGGGTAACCAACCCGATGTCCTCGAGCAGTTCCAGGGTGCGGTAGATCGTGGTGATGTTCACACCGGCGGCGGTCTCCCGCACGGCGTTGTGCACCTGCTCGGGCGTGGCGTGGCCCAGTTGGTAGACGGCTTCCAGAACGAGTTGCCGCTGCGCGGTCAGCCGGAGGCCCCGCGCGCGGAGAACTTCGGCAAGCGAGGAATCCGACACCTTCAAATGATAGGTCGCCGTTATTGAGCGTCGGTGACCTTGGTCCAGCGGCCGGCGAACTCGCCGATGTAGGGCGCCGGGCCGGGCAGCGGACCGGCGTCGGGCTGGAAGATGCCGGCCATGACCAGCGCCAGGTAGCGGCGGCGGAGTTGGCCGCGGCGTTCGTCGTCGCCGAAGCGGATGGCCGCGATCATCTCGAAGATCTGGCCGAGGTCGGCCAAGGCGAAGTCGGGCCGGACGGCGTGGGCCGCGTGCAGGCTGTCGAAGAGTCGCTGGTTGAGCTCGCCGGCCCGGATCGCGCCGCGGGTGTGCTCCTCGGTGGGCTGGAAGGTGCCGGCCAGCCGCTGGGTCAGCGAGTGTGTGTCGGCGTCGACGACCCGGACCATGAAGGTCCCGAACGCCTCGGCCGGATCGGTGCCGGCGTCGAGCGCGGCGTTGGCCTCTTCGGCGATCTCGTTGTAGAGCAACAGGCCGTCGAGACAGAGCTTGGCCAGCAGTTCCTCTTTGCTCGGGTAGCGGCGGTAGAGCGCGCTGATCCCGACGCCGGCCTTGTGCGCCACGGCGGAGATCGGCGCGGACGGGTCAGCGATGAACACGTCGCGGGCGGCGTCGAGGATCACCGCGTCGTTGCGTGCGGCCTGGGCTCGCCGGCCGCTCAGCGGGACGGTCGTCATGACACACAACGCTACCACCCTCGCGGAACGAAGAGTTCTGTTCTGCTGCTTCAAACTATGGAACGGATTATTCCGCTCTGCTAGTCTGGGTTCGGAACAGTTCATTCCGCTCCGCTTCGGAGGTTGCCGTGAGCACCGTTGTCCTCGAACCCACCGCCGCCCCGGCGGCAGCGCCCGCGACTCCGGCCGCTCAGCCGCGCCGCTGGCTCGGGCTCTTCGCGATCCTGGCCGCGACGATCATGAATCTGCTCGACACCACGGTGGTCAACGTCGGCGCGCCGGCGATCCAGGCGTCGCTCGGCGGCAGCTTCACGAGCCTGCAGTGGATCGCGGCCTCCTACACGCTGGCGCTCGCCGTCGGGCTGCTCACCGGCGGCCGGCTGGGCGACATGTTCGGGCGGCGCCGGGTGCTGCTGGTCGGCGTGGTCGGCTTCGTCTGCGCCTCGCTGCTCTGCGCGGCGGCCTGGTCGCCGGAGAGCCTGATCGCCGCCCGGGTGGTGCAGGGCCTGTTCGCGGCGGTGATGATCCCGCAGGGCTTCGGGCTGATCCGCGACCTCTTCCCGCCGCGCGAGATCGGCAAGGCGTTCGGCACGTTCGGCCCGATCATCGGCTTCGCCACGATCCTCGGCCCGGTCGTCGCCGGCGCCCTGATCGACGCCGACCTGTTCGGAAGCGGCTGGCGGATGGTCTTCGCGATCAACCTGCCGCTCGGCATCTTCGCCCTGCTCGCCGGCCGGGCCGCGCTGCCCACGGCGGCACCGACCCGCACCCGGACCCGCCTCGACGTGACCGGCGCGCTCACCGCCGCGGCCGGCATGGTGCTGCTGGTGTTCCCGCTGGTGCAAGGGCGCGAACTTGGCTGGCCGCTGTGGACGTTGGCGATGATGGCCGCGTCGGTGCCGGTGTTCGGTGCGTTCGCGCGGCGGCAGCTCCGCCGGACCGGCTCGGGTCGGCACCCGCTGGTCGAGCTGGCGGTGTTCACGCGCCGGTCGTACGCCTCAGGTGTGCTGTTCGTGATCGTGTTCTTCGGTTCGATCGCCGGGTTCTCGCTCGCCGTCGGGATGTTCCTTCAGCTCGTGCTCGGCTACAGCCCGATGAAGGCCAGCCTGACGATGGCGGCGTGGGCGGTGGGCGCGTTCATCGGCTCCGGCTTCGGCAGCACGATGATCAACCGGCTCGGCCGGCACATCCTCCACATCGGACTCGCCTTGATGCTGGTCGGCATCGGCGCCCTCTACGCGATGCTCCAGATCGACGGCCTGGGCGTTCGCGAGTTGCTGGCGCCGCTGCTGGTCTACGGCATCGGGATGGGCATGATCTTCGTGCCGCTCTTCGACATCATCATGGGCGAGGTGCGTGACCACGAGGTCGGCTCGGCGTCGGGCATCCTCGAGTCGTTGCAGCAACTCGGCTCGGCGCTCGGCGTCGCCATCCTCGGCACGGTCTTCTTCAGCCACCTCGACGTGGGCGTCGAGCGAGTCACGCTGATCGCCTTCGGCCTGACCGCGGTGACCTTCGCCATCGGCTTCCTGCTGCCGAAGAAGGCCCGCGCCTGACCCACCACACGTTTTGGACCCGGGCCCTGGTGGCCCGGGTTCAACGCTGGAAGGTGAACAGTCTCCGGCCGGCTTCGAGGGGTCGCGTCGCGCCGGCGAACCGATGCACGCCGACCCCCCAGCCGGCGTCCTTCGGCGAAACGAACATCGTCTCGAACCCGGCCGACTCGAACCACTCGCAGATTTGCGGCACCAGATCCGGCTCCCGCCGATTCCTGGTCCAGATGACCACGCCGCCGGGCTGCACGAACGACGGCGCCGCAGCCACCGTGGCGGCCACGTCGGCGTCGGAGATGTTGCCGAAGACGCCGCAGAACAGCGCCAGTCGCGCCGGCACCGCACCGACGTAGGGATCGGTCCACCCGGCGTCGGCGGTGACCACCTCGATCGTCGACGGCAACGGCGTGGCCGCGGCCCGGGCCCGGTCGGACAACAGGGGGTCGAGCTCGACGAGTCGGGCCGACACGTCGGCGGCCCGCGGATGGTCGGCCAACACGCCGAGCAGGTCGCGCCCCTCCCCCGCGCACATGCTCACGACCGGGATCGGGCCGGGCGGGGCCGCATCGAGCGCCGCTCGGATCTGTGCCTGCACGACCAGCAACCGCTGCGAAAAAGCCGAGTTCGGATCGGCGTACTCGGCGTGCCAGCGCACCCAGTCTTTGGTGGCCATCAGTAGACCAGCGCCTGCACGCCGTCGGCCAGGCACTCCTCGACGAAGGCGGCCGCGCCCGCGATGCGTACACCCGGAATGAGGTCTGTCTCGGTTATCTCCCGGCGCGCGGCGCACTGGGTGCAGAGGGTGACCCGGCCGCCGGCCAGCACGGCAGCGAGCAGGTCTTCGAGCGGTGCCGAGTGGGGCAGTTCGAAGGTGGCCGCCCGGCCGGGGAGCGCGAACCAGGCCGACTCGCCGGTCAGCCACAATGAGACGTCGGCGCCGGCGGCCACGGCCGTGGCGGCGACGGTGAAGGCCTGGGCACACCGCTCCGGCGCGTCCGCCCCGGCGGTGACCTTGACGATCAACGTACGAGCCATTGGCTCAGCATAGGATCGTTCCCGTGGTGACCGAGATCGGGTTCGTGAGCCTGCTGGTGGCGGGCTTCGGCGCGCTGGCGGGTGGTCTGGTCTACCTGGCAGCACGCATAGCAAGGGGCAGATGGTGACCGACGAGAACCCGATCGCTCCACCGCCGTGGCTCAACGCCCCGCCGGTGGAGCCCTATCCCTTCGTGGAGACCTACGACCTGCGCGAGGGCCCCGACCTGCACCCCGCGTTGCAGCCGCTGCTGCCCTACATCGGGCTCTGGCGCGGCCGCGGTCGTGGTGGATTCCCGACGATCGACGACTTCGACTACGGCCAGGAAATCAAAATCACCCACGACGGGCGGCCGTTCCTCTACTACGAGTCGCGCGCCTGGGTGATCAGCGAGGAGAACCTGCCGGTCAGGCCCGCGGGCCGGGAGACCGGTTGGTGGCGCCCGGTGATCGTCGACGGCAAGGGCACCGGCGAGCTCGAGGTCCTGTTCACGACGCCGAGCGGCATCATGGAGATGCACATCGGCCAGATCGAGGGCACGCGCGTCGAGATGGCGACCGACCTGGTCCTGCGCACCCCGACGGCCAAAGAGGTCACGGCCGGTCACCGCCTCTTCGGCATCGTCGAGGGCGCCCTTCTCTACGCGCAGGACATGGCCGCCGTCGGCCAGTCGATGTCGCCGCACCTGTCCGCGCGGCTCATCCGAGTGGGCGGCTGACCTTGTAGGTGAGCACGACGACACCCGACTCGAACGTCGTGGTGTCGACGTGCTCGATCGCGGTGACGCTGTCTGGGCCGAAGAGCGGCTGCCCGCTGCCCTTGATGACCGGGTAGACCCAGACGCGGTATTCGTCGAGCAGCCCGTGCGCGGCCAGGTCGTCGGTGAGCCGGCCGTTGCCCCAGATCAGGATGTCCTTGCCGGGGGCGCTCTTCAGCTCGGTCACCCGCTCGTGCAGCTCGTCGGCCGGAATGATGCTGGAGTTCTTCCAGTCGGCGGGCTCGCGCAGGGTCGACGAGACGGCGTATTTCTCGATGCTGTTGACGTGGTCGCCATAGGGGTTGCCGCCCATGTTGGGCCACGCCTGGGCCATGCCCTCATAGGTGACCCGACCCAGCAACAGCGCGTCGGCGCCGAGCGCGAGGTCGAGCGCGTATTTCATGGCGTCGGGGCTGTTGTAGCGCATCGACCACAGGTGCGGGTTGTCGATGAACCCGTCAAGCGTCGAGTATGTCGAGGCGATGATCCTGCGCATCGTCATTTCCCTTCCGGCGCCCGTATTTCGGGCCTGTGGATAGAGTTCCGGTCCAGCTATCCGGCTGGTAGTGCGCCGCTCAGCGACCCCGTATGAGGAACTCACATGATCAAAGTGATGATCGCCGAGGACGTTCGACTGCTGCGCGAATCGTTGGCGGCGGTGCTGGAGCTGGAGGACGATCTCGCCGTCGTGGCCACTGTGGAGCGTGGTGACGAGATCGTCGACGCTGCCGCCCGCGCGCGACCCGACGTCGCTCTGCTCGACATCGACCTGCCCGGGTTGGACGGCATCTCCGGCGCCGGTCTGTTGCGCGACCGGGTGCCCTCCTGCCGGACCGTGATCCTGACCGGCCTGTCTCGGCCTGGCCATCTGCGCCGGGCCCTCGCCGCCGGCGCTGCCGGTTTCGTGCTCAAGCACTCGGTGCCGCAGACGCTGATCGACGTGATCCGGAAAGTCGCCGCGGGCGAGCGGGTGGTCGACCCGCAGCTCGCGCTCGCGGCGCTGGAGACGCCGGACAGTCCGTTGCCGGCACGGGAGATCGACGTGCTGCGCCTGGCCGCGACCGGCGCCGGACCCGAGGAGATCGCCGCGACGCTATTTCTCAGCGTGGGTACGGTGCGCAACTACCTCTCGTCGGCGATCACCCGGCTCGACGCGCGCAACCGCGTCGACGCGATCCGCATCGCGACCGACCAGGGCTGGTTGTAGCGGGATCGTCGCCACGAGCGTGAAGCCGTCCTTGTCTGCCTGTGCGGTCAGGCGGCCGCCCAGGGCAGCTAGGCGACTGGTGAGACTTGCCAGGCCCATCCCCGGCTCGCCGGCCTTCCCGGCACCGTCGTTGGTGATGCGCAGCAGCACGTCGGTGGCGGTGCGCTCGACCGCCAGCGTGCACCGGCGTGCGGCGCTGTGCCGCAGCACGTTGGTGACTCCCTCGCGGAGCACGATCGCGAGGACCGTGTCGGTTTGCGGGTCCAGCGGTCCCGGTGTCACCTCGCCCGTGACCTCGATGCCCGCGTCGGTCAACACCGTGCGGGCAATGCGGGCCTCGGCGTCGACCGTCATCGTGCGGTAGCCCACTGCCACCGACTCGAGTTCGGCCAGCGACTGCCGGGCGACGTCGACGCCTTCCGCTAGTTCGGCGCGGGCGCGCGTGGCATCCCGGGTCAGCAGGCGCAGGGCCAGTTCGTTTTTCAGCACGAGTACGGAGAGGCCGAAGCCGAACAGGTCGTGCAGGTCGCGGGCGAACCGCAGCCGCTCGTGCACGACGGCGGCGCGGGCCAGCTCTTTTCGCGCGGTCACCAGTCGGGCCGTCAGGCCGGCCATGCTGGCCAGCGCGAACACCAGCAACGCCCGCTCGCCCGACCACACCAGCTCGTAGGCCTGGCCCAGGACGGTCGGGTCGCCCAGGTTGGCGTCCCACGCGTAGAGCACCAGGTCGAGAGCGATCAGCGGCACGCTGACCAGCCAGCGCGCCGGGCCGCGCAGCAGGACCAGGGTGAGGCCCGGCAGGAAGTAGGCCACGTGCCACACCTGGAACGTGAACGCGGCCAGCGGCGCCACGGCCAGTGCGGCGGCGGCCGGCAGGACGGCCGGCCACCAGCGGGGGCGGGCGCCGTCGCGCGGCGGCAGGCAGCCGACGAGGTAGCAGGCGACGAAGCCGGCCAGTGCGACCGTCAGCAGGGCCCACTCGCCGCCGGACAGGCCGACCCGGGCCGCCCAACGCACCTCGGTGGGAACGATCATGAGCACGACCGCTAAGGCCGCGACGGCCGCCACGCCCGCGGTGCCGAGATCCGCCGCGGGATGGCCTCGCACCGCGCCGTCGTCACGGTGGTCGTGCCCGACGCGGTCGCCGTCAGCCGCGCGGGCGCCCTCCGCCACGCGGTCGCCCTCCGCCACGCGGTCGCCGCCCGCCACGCGGTCGCCGCCTGCCACGCGGTCGCCGTCGGCCACGCGGTGGCCGTGCGCGACCGAGCGCGCGTCATTCAGCGCCGCGCGAGCCATCGTGAGCGACCGGTCGAGCTCCAACCGCGCACCCATGGCGTCCGGCCGAGCCAGGATGGCCTCGCCGTGCTGGATCAGCCGGCGCATGCTGGCGCCGACCCGCTCGTTGAGCTCCCGCCCGAAGGCCAAGCGCTGCCGGGCGACCTCGACCGCGGCCAACTCGAGCCGGGTCTCCCGCAGATCGGTCACCAGGTCGGCCAGCCGGGCGACCGCATACAGCGCGATCCCGACAAAGGCGGTGTGGCCCACCGCGAGATAGAGCGCCTCGCCGACCGTAGGCCGGACCGGCACGGCGGCGGCGAACTGCGCGACCACGACGAGCCCAGAAAGAGCCCAGGCCAGCGACGGCGGCCGGATCAACAGCAGCAGGGCGGCGGCCAGGAAGCCGGAGTTGCCGTACCAGGTGTCGGCGAACCAGATCATGCCGACGCCGGTCAGCAGCGCTTGGACCGCGAGCGTCGACCGCCACGCCGCCGGGCGGCTGCCGTCGGCCGGGCGGACGCAGGTGCGCAGGTGCAGGCCGACCAACGCGCTCAGCAGGGCGAGCGCCACCAGTCGGTGTGTGACCGGCTCGGCGCTGTTGATGATGCCGACCAGGCCGCCGAAGCCGAACCCCACCGCGAGCGCTGCGGCGGCGAATCGGGCCAGCCGCAGCTCCGGGTGGGTTGTGGACATCGCCCGGATCCTATTCGGCCCGCGACCGGCTGTCGCGGGCCGAACCTTGAGGAAAGCTCAGCCGAAGCGGCCGGTGATGTAGTCCTCGGTCTTCTTCTGGCTCGGGTTGCTGAAGATCTTCTGCGTCGAGTCGTGTTCGATCAGGCGGCCGGGGTCGCCCGTGCGCTCGATGGAGAAGAACGCCGTGCGGTCGGAGACGCGCGCCGCCTGCTGCATGTTGTGCGTCACGATGATGATCGTGTAGCGGTCCTTCAGCTTGAACATCAGGTCTTCGATCGCCAGCGTGGAGATCGGGTCGAGCGCCGAGCAGGGCTCGTCCATCAACACGACCTGCGGCTCGACCGCGATCGTCCGCGCGATGCACAACCGCTGCTGCTGACCACCCGACAGGCCCGCGCCGGGCTTGCCGAGCCGGTCCTTGACCTCGTCCCACAGGTTGGCCGAGCGCAGCGCCTTCTCGGCCGCGTCCGCCAGGACCGACTTGCGCCGCACCCCGTTGAGCTTGAGACCCGCGACGACGTTGTCGAAGATCGACATAGTCGGGAACGGGTTGGGACGCTGGAAGACCATGCCGATCATCCGGCGTACGGCGGTGACGTCGACATCCTTGTCGTAGATGTTCTCGTCGTCGACCGTCAGGCTGCCCTCGACCCGGGCACCCGGCAGCACCTCGTGCATCCGGTTGATCGAACGCAGGAACGTCGACTTGCCGCAGCCCGACGGCCCGATCAGCGCGGTCACGGTCTTCGGCTCGACGCTCAGGTTGATGTTGTCGATCGCCTTGAACGAGCCGTAGTAGGCGGTGACCCCGGTCGCTTCGACACGCTTGGCCATTTTCAGTCCTTCAGGTTGCTAGCGAGGGATGCGGTTGCGGCGGGCGAGCAGCTTCGCCGCGATGGTCAGGACCAGGACGAGCACCACCAGGGTGAGCGCTGCCGTCCAGGCCCGGGCGGGAGCGAAGCGCGAGGCGTCGCCGGCCTGCTGGAACACGAAGAGCGACAGCGAGCCCTGCTGCGCCGCGAAGGGGTTGAAGTTGATCGCGGCGCTGCCGCCCGCGACCAGGAGCACGGGAGCGGTCTCGCCGGCCGCGCGGGCGATCGACAGCATGATGCCGGTGACGATGCCGGGCAGGGCCGTCGGGATGACGATCTTCAGGATCGTCTTCCACTTGGGCACGCCCAAGGCGTAGGACCCTTCGCGCAGCGGTGCGGGCACCAGGCGCAGCATCTCCTCCGTCGACCGCACGATCGTCGGCAACATCAGTACGCTCAACGCCAGGGCGGCCGCGAAGCCGGAGAAGGCCGGCTTGCCGTCGTTGAACCACGGCGACACGATCAGCACCCAGAACGCCAGGACGAACAGGCCGGCGACGATCGACGGGATGCCCGTCATGACGTCGACGAAGAACCGGATGATGAAGGTGTAGCGGCCGCGGCCGTATTCGACGATGTAGATCGCGCCGAGGACGCCCAGCGGGATGGTGATCAGCGCCGCGATGCCGACCTGCTCCAGCGTGCCGATGATCGCGTGGTAGGCGCCGCCGTTGGGGTCGCGGGCACCGATGTTGTTCATCGACGAGTTGAAGAAGTCGCCGTCGAGCCGGTCGGCGCCCTTGGAGACCAGGGTCCACACGACCGACACCAGCGGCAGCAACGCGAGCACGAACGCCGAGTGGATCAGCGCGCTCCAGGTGCGGTTGCGCGCGGCGCGGCGGCCCTCGACCGCCTGCACCGCGATGAAGACGCCGATCAGGTAGAAGGCCAGCCCGACGACCAGGACGAGCACCCAGTTGCCGATGCCGGTGCCGAGGACGACCGCGGCCGACAGGCCGAGCGCCACGATCGCGATGCCGAGCAGCCCGATGTTGGGCAGCTTCTTCGTGCGCAGCTTCGGGTTCTGACCCGGAGCCGGCAACCCGGTGTTGACAGCAGTTGCGGTCATGCGATTCCCTCGCTTCGCTCGGGGGCGCACGACCCCTGGCGGCTGAGCCGGCTGCGCTCGCTTCGCTCGCTCATGCGGCGGACTCCGTGAACTCGCGACGCCGGTAAATGATCGCCCGGGCAATCATGTTGACGATGAGGGTGATCGTGAAGAGCACCAGACCGGACGCGATGAGCGCGCCGCGGCCGATCTCGCCGGCCTCGCCGAAGCCGTTGGCGATGTTGGCGGCGATCGTGTTGCCGCCGTTCTTGATCAGGTTGGGCGAGATCTCGTTGAGGAAGCCGAGGGTCATCGCCAGCGCGATGGTCTCGCCGAGCGCGCGGCCGAGGCCGAGCATCACGGAGGCGATCACGCCGGGCCGCCCGTAGGGCAGGACCGCGGTGCGGATCATTTCCCACTTGGTCGAACCGAGTGCCCAGGCCGCTTCTTCGTTGGCGGTCGGTGTCTGCATGAACACCTCGCGGGACAGCGAGGTGATGATCGGCAGCACCATGATCGCCAGGACCAGCCCACCGAGCATCAGGGAGCGGCCGAACGGCCCGTCGCCGCCGAACAGCGGCAGCCAGCTGAAGTATTTGTTGAGCCAGACCGAGAAGTCGCGGACCGGCTGGACGAAGACGATCAGGCCCCAGAGGCCGAACACCACACTGGGCACGGCGGCCAGCAGGTCGATCAGGAACCCGAGCGTGGTCGCGATCCGCTTGTGCGCGTAGTGCGAGAGGTAGAGCGCGATGCCGAGCGCGATCGGCACGGCGACGACCAGGGCGATCACCGCGGTGATGACCGTGCCGTAGGCGAGCGCCGCGATGCCGAAGCGAGCCGGCGTGTCGTTGGCGAACCACTCTTTGGTCGTCAGGAAGTTGGCGTCGTCGGCGCGAAGGGCGGGAACCGCCTTCGCGATCAGGAAGACGGTGATCGCCACGATGATGATCAGCACCATCGTGCCGGCGGCCAGGGTCGTGGCACGGAACACGGACTCGGCGCCGAAGCCCTTGCGCCGCGGCAGTGCTCCGCCGCCGCCCAGGCCACCACCGTTGGTGCGGAAGTCTGGCGGCACCGGGGCGTTGCCACCCGGTTGCCCGTCGAGAACGCCGGTCGACGCCGTTGCACCGGCGGGCCGGGCGTGACTGGAAGTCACGCCCGGCCCCCCGGTGTTGACGTCGGCCGAGCGGGAGTGCCTGTCGGCCATCTGCTCGCTCGTTTCGTCTTCGGTTCGGTTAGGTTCCTAGGTCGTTCAGGCCAGGTTCTTGATCGAGGCCTGAACCTTGGTCTGGACCTCGGACGGCAGCGGCGCGTAGCCAAGCTCGGTCAGCGAGCCCTGGCCCTCGGCGCTGGCCGCGTAGGTCAGGAAGCCCTTGACCAGCGCGAGCTTGTCGGCCGGGGTGCCCTTGCTGCAGACGACCTCGTACGTCGCCAGGACGATCGGGTAGGCACCCGGGGTCTTGGTGGCATAGTCGATCTTCAGCTTCAGGTCGTCGCCGGTGCCGGTGACCTCGGCGCCCGCGATGGTCTTGCCGGCCGCCTCGGCGGTCAGCTCGGTGAACTCACCGTTGCCGTTCTGGATCTTGGCCTTGGACAGGCCGCCGTTCTCCGCGAACGACCACTCCATGTAGGCGATCGAGCCTTCGGTGCTCTTCACCGAGCCGGCCACGCCGTCGGAGCCCTTGGAGCCGGTGCCGCCCGGGGCCTTCCAGGCCTTGGCGTTGCCGAAGGTCCAGTCGGACGCGGCGACGGTGCTCAGGTATTTGGTGAAGTTGTCGGTCGTGCCCGACTCGTCGGAACGGTGCACGGTCTGGATCGCGGTCGACGGGAGCGTGGCGCTCGCGTTGTCGGCCTTGATCGCCGGGTCGTCCCACTTCTTGATGGAGCCGTTGAAGATCTTCGCCAGGGTGTCGGGCTTGAGCTGCAGGCCGTCGACGCCGGGGAGGTTGTAGGCGACCGCGATCGGGCCGATCACCATCGGGAGGTGGATCGCCGGGCCGGAGGCGCACCGGGCGTCGGCCTTCGGCTGCTCGTCGTCCTTGAGCGCCGAGTCGGAACCCGCGAAGTCGGCCGTGCCGGCGATGAACGACTGGATACCAGCGCCCGAGCCGTTGGGCTCGTAGTTGATCGTCGTGCCGCTGCACTGCGTCTGGTAGGCCTTGCGCCACTCGTCCATGGCGTTCTTCTGGGCCGAGGAGCCAAACAAGTTGAGCGTGCCCGAAGCGCAGTCGGCTGCCGCGGTCGAGGCGCCGCCGCTCGCCGCCGGCGTGCTGGGCGACTCGTTGTCGGAGCCGCACGCGCTGAGCGTGATTGCCGCCGTCAGAGCGAGGCAGGCGATGAGGCCGTGCCGCTGGAGCTTCACCTGAGGGATATCCCTTCGAAACGGGTTTTCTCGGTAGGATCCCGGGCGCCGGAGCCCCCGGGTTGAACCGACGTGTAGCCGGCTACCAGGGAAGTTAAGAGGGATAGGTAGCCGACTCCCCGGACCCGAGTGAACGCGCGGTGAACAGCTCCGGCCGCGAAGGTGGCTACCTGCTGAGCCATGGATGTCGATTCCGTTAACCCGCCGCAGACGCTCGCGTATGCGGCCGAGCGCCTCAGCGATGGTCATGCGCGCCGCCCCGCCGGGACACTGATGGGCATGACAGACGTGCTGACCGCCCGCGGCGGCCTCCTCGCGCTGGCGACGCTGGCGACGGGCCTGGCCGCCGGGCTTTTCTACACGTTCTCCGTCGCGGTGATGCGCGGCCTGGCCGACACCGACGACCGCACCTTCGTGCTGGCGATGCGGCAGATCAACATCAAGATCCTCAATGGCCTGTTCGCGTTCTCGTTCGGCGGCGCGTTGCTGTTCACCCTCGTCGCGCTGGCCCTCAACACCGGCGGGCGGACCGTGTGGTGGATCACTGCCGCCGCCGTCCTCTACGCAGCGCAACTCGCCGTCACGTTCGGCATCAACATCCCGCTCAACAACGCGCTGCTGGCCGGATCGGATCCAGACCGGATGACCGACCCACATGGCGTACGCGTCGCGTTCGAAGCGAAATGGGTTCGCTGGAACCACGTACGCACGTGGTTGGTGATAGCCGCGTTCGTCAGCCTGATCGGCGCGCTCGCCGAATATGGCCGGTCACTGTGAGCGGCGGTAGCTCACATCCGTCGCCCACACCGCGAACCCGAGCCCGGTGTAGAGCTTGACCGCGGCGGTGTTGGACTCGTCGACGTAGAGCATCGCCTGATCGAGCCCGGCCGACCGCAGGTAGCGCAGCCCGGCGAGGGTCAGCGCGCCGCCCAGCCCGCGACCGTGCGCGTCGGGGTCGACCCCGAGCACGTACACCTCACCGATCGGGTCGTGTTCGTGTCCGCCCTCGCCGTGCACCTTGGTCCAGTGGAAGCCGAGCAGCGCACCGCTGGCGGCGTCGACCGCGAGCAGGAAGCCGGCCGGGTCGAACCACGGCTCGGCCATCCGGATCCGCAGGTCGTCGATGGTCCATCGGCCCTGGTCGGGGTGGTGCGCGAAGGCCCGGGCGTTGACCCGCACCCAGTCTTCGTCGTCGCGGCCGGGCTCGAAGGCGCGCAGGGTGACCCCCGGCGGCAGGTCGCGCTCGGGCAGCGGCGCGAACAGCGAGCGGCGCATCTGGAACAGCACCCGGGCCCGGGTGAAGCCGAGTTCGACGGCGAGGGCCCCGGCCGACGGATGGTCGCCGTGCGCCCACAGCCGCAGTGACCGCGACCCGGCCGCGTCGGCCACCTCGATCGCCGCGTTGACCAGCGCCCGGCCCAGGCCGTGCCGGCGGCGCAGCGGGTGCACGACGAGTTCGGCGGCCGCGCCCTCGACCTCGTCGGTGGTGTCGACGTGCGCGTAGCCGACCAGCGACCCGTCGGGGTCGCGGACGGCCAGGTGCACCGCGGCCTGCTCGCCGCCGTGCCGGATGTGCAGCACCACGTGCTCGGAGAACGGGTAGGCCCCGTCGGTGTCACCGGCCTGCGAGGCGAGGTCGAGCACCGCCGCGATGTCGGCGGCCTCCAGACGGGCGAGCCGCTCCACGTTGGTCACGTGATCACGTTAGCCGTCAGTCCTGTCCGGGGTGCAGGGGCAGATCCCGACCGTGCAGCTTGGGCGGATCGACCCCGGGCGGCAGAGCGGCGAGCGCGAGTTGCTTCTCCTGTAGGTCCGGCAGGATCTTCTTGAGCGCGGCGACCGTGCCGTCGCGCGGGCCGCCGGCGTCGTGCATCAGCACGATCGAGCCCTGCACGGTGTCTTTCTCGACCACCTTCTCGATGGCCTTCTCCCCCGGCACGGTCCAGTCCACCGGGTCCACCGTCCAGTGCAGCGCCGACATGCCCAGCTCCTTGGCCACCTCGACGGCGGCCGGGGTCCAGGCGCCGCCCGGGTGCCGGAAGTAGGAGATCTTGGCGTCCGGCACCGCCTTGTGGATCGCGTCGTTGGTGCGCACCAGGTCGGCCCGGATCGCGGCCTTCGACTTGGTGCCGAGCGTGGTGTCGTGGTTCCAGGTGTGGTTGCAGAGCGTGTGCCCGCGGTCGACGATCTCCTTGACCAACTCCGGATACTGCGCCGCCATCTCGCCGACCAGGCAGAACGTCGCCTTGACCTCGAACTGGTCGAGCAGCGCGAGCACCTGGGGCGTGTATTTCGGGTCCGGGCCGTCGTCGAAGGTCAGCGCGACCTGGAGGGTCCCGGTGGTGACCCGGCTGCCAAACGGCCCGGCCTGGTCGGGCATCAGCGGCGGCTTGCCCGGCCCGACGATGACCTGCTCGTTGAAGACCGCGGGGACCGGTGGTGCGGCCGGCAGGCCCTGTCGCTGCGGCGCGGGGCCGCCCTGCGGCGCGCCGGACTGGGTCGGCGCGATGTCGGCCTTCGGTGTCGGGGTCGGCTTGCCCTTCGCCTGGCCCGCGGCGGTCGCCCCGGCGGTGTGGTCGTCGACGGCGCCGCGGTGCCGGGCACCCCGCGCGGCGTCGGTGTCGAAGTCGCCGCTGACCGACCTACCGCGTGCGTGCTCCTCGTGGGTTTCGTGGCCGATGAGGTAGGAACTGCCGAGGATCGCCGACACGATCACGGTGACCAGCCCGATGGTCCGGGTGGTGGGTCCGATCTTCATCAGCTCCACCGGCCAACCGCGTGCGCGCAGGTCACCCCAACCACCGCCGCCTCCTCAATACGGGTACGGCGCTAGCGTATGAATTTTTCGGGTTTTATGTGAACAGAATGGGACAAACGACGAAGGCCACCCCGAAGTTACGGGGTGGCCTTCGTGAGGTTTTTGAGAATCAGACCGACAGGAGCTCGTTGTCGGGTAGGGAGCGCGACGGCGGCACGACGAACTTGTAGCCGACCTGGCGGACGGTGCCGATCATCGACTCGTATTCGGAGCCCAGCTTGGCCCGCAGCCGCCGCACGTGCACGTCGACCGTGCGGGTGCCACCGAAGTAGTCGTAGCCCCAGACCTCGCGCAGCAACTGGTCGCGGGTGAACACCCGGCCCGGGTGCTGGGCAAGGAACTTGAGCAGCTCGAACTCCTTGTAGGTCAGGTCGAGCGGGCGGCCCTTGAGCTTGGCCGCGTAGGTGTCGGGGTCGATCGTCAGCTCGCCGCCGCGGATCAGGCCGTTGGCGGCGTTGGTCGCGTTGGTCAGCCGGCCGACCGCGAGCCGCAGCCGGGCCTCGACCTCGGCCGGGCCGGCACTGGCCAGGATCACGTCGTCGACGCCCCAGTCGGCGTTGAGGGCGATCAGGCCGGCCTCGGTGACCACCGCCAGCAGCGGGACGCCGAGCCCGGTGGCGTGCAGCATGCGACAGGTGGCGCGGGCCTCGGACAGCTCCGAGCGGGCGTCGACCAGGACGGCGTCGGGGCTCGGGCCATTGACCAGCGTGCGCACGTCGCGCGGCGCGGTGCGCACCGAGTGCGGCAGCAGGTCGAGTGCGGACAACACGCTCGAGGGCTCGCTGGCCCGAGCGGTCACCAGCAGCAGGATCTCCACGCGTCAGTCACCTCCGTCTTAACGCGGCATGGCGGCCGCGGCGGGGACCCGGCTTCGCTGACGGGGTGGTGCCAGCCTCGCCCAGTCGTGTTACGCCTGCGTAAACGCCCTCGACGAGTCGAAATGAGCTTAACCGATGAGAAGGCCGTAACCGGACGGTGGCGGTCCGTTCATCTGGATGATCCGCCGGATCGGGCACCGCGAAGTGCCCCTGGTTCGGGCGGGTCTGGCACGATCGGACCGTGTTCCCCTCAGGTTCCACGGAGGCTGCGGCCGAGTCCGCCGCACCGACCGACGACGATCTCGACGAGATAGAGATCACGCCGGTCCGGCCGGCGCTGTCGGTCGCCATCGCGGCGTTCGCCGCGCTGGTCGGCGTCGGCCTGGTCTTCGGCGCCCAGTCCAGCAGCCCGGGTGCCCGGGGCGCGTTCGCCCTCGTGCTGGCCGGCGTGCAGGTGCTCTACGTGCTCGCCTGGCTGATGGCGACCCGACCGCCGGCGCTGCTGGTCGTCGGCGGCATCTGCCTGGTCGTGGCCGGGTGGAGCGACCTGACGGCGGTCCGCTCGGCCGAACCGGGCCTGGCACCGCTGATCTACATCGCGCTCGCCGGCGTCGCCGCCACGGTGATCAGCCAGGTCATCCGCCCGGCCGACCGCCGCCGGATCAGCGAGTCGCTGCGGGCCACCCTGGCCCTGGTCGTCGGCGTCGTCGCGTTCGCCGCCCTGATCATGCTCAGCCGGGTGCCGCTGGGCACTCAGGTCATCTTCCTCTGCGTCACCGCCAGCGCGGTCGCCCTCGTGATCGCCCGGCTGGTCGACGCGGTCTACCCGAAGCCTCGGCTGGCTCCGCAGGTGGCCCGCGGTGCCGCCGGCGTGATCTTCGGTGCGATGGCCGGCACGCTGCTCAGCGCCGTCATCGGTTCCTACCTCTACACGTTCAGCCCGACCAGCGCGGCCGTCGTCGGCCTGGTGACGGCGGTCTTCGCGGTGCTCGCCGACCTCGCGGTCGACTACGCCGAGGCCGGCCGGCAGATGGCCGGCGACCTGCCGACGCTGTGGGTGGCCCGGCACATGCAGGGTCCGCTCGGCGGTTTCGCCCTGGCCGCGCCGGCGGCGTACATCATGACGGTGTTGTTCCTGACTTGACCCGCTTGGGTAAGGAGGAGACCAGACAACGAGGAGGAACGGTGACCACCACCTACTACGCGGAGGAAACCCGCCCACGCCGCCGCCGCGGGCGACGCGCGTTGATCACGCTGCTGGTGCTGCTGATCGTGGTTGCCGGGCTCCTGATCGTGGGTGACCGGGTGGCCGCCAACTTCGCTGAGAAGAAGATCGCCGAGCAGGTCAGCCAGGAGGTCGCCGCCCAGAACGCGCAGGCGGCACCGCCGGAGGTCAGCGTCGGCGGGTTCCCGTTCCTGACCCAGGTCCTGGCCGGCAAATACGAGAAGATCACGATCGTCATGCGCGACGTGAAGGGCGACGTCAACGGCGACTCGGTCACCCTGCCGAAGCTCGACATCGTGGCGCACGACGTGGCCGCCTCGCTCGACACGCTGCGCAAGGGCACCGGCGACGTGGTCGCGAAGACCGTCGACGGCACCGGCACGATCGACTACGCCAGCGTGACCGCCCTGATCGACCAGCCCGGCCTCAAGCTCTCGGAGCGCGAGGGCAAGCTGGTGGCCAGCGCGCCGGTCGAGGTGCTGGGCCAGCGGTTCACCGTCAACGGCTCGGCCGAGCTTTCGGTCAAGGGCAAGCAGATCCAGCTCAAGTTCGCCGACGCCACCGCCGAGGGGCTGCCCGCCGTGCCGCTCGCCCAACAGGTGGTCAACAACTTCGTCAAGCAGATCTCGATCAACGTGGATGTGCCGACACTGCCGTTCCAGATGGTGCTCAAAGAGGTGCGTGCCACCCCTGAGGGGCTGGCCGTGACCGCGACCGCCAACGACGTGCCCATCAGCTCGTGACCTGGTTCACCCTCCGGTGGCTCCCGGATGGTGGTCAGCTCGGTGACCTCGCTGGGCACGGCTGGTAACGTTTGTGCGCATGGGGACGCTCCTCACCAAACGGCGCGCGGTCGACCTGTGCCGCGTGGCCACCTGCCTGTGTTGCCCCGTCATCTGACGGCGGCTAGCTGAGGTTGCCCCCAACTCGTCCGGCAGTGCCGCCGTCGCTCGAACCCGTGATCCCTAGTCCTGGGTCACGCGCGTGGAGCGACGACCATCCCCCGCGCGCGTTACTCACCACCATCTCCGTCCACACACAGGAGTGAATTGATGAGTCGCGACACCGCACTCGTATCGGCCGACTGGGCCGAGAAGAACCTCGGCGCCTCGGGCGTGGTCTTCGTCGAGGTCGACGAAGACACCAGCGCCTACGAGGGCGGCCACCTGCCCGGCGCGATCAAGCTCGACTGGAAGACCGACCTCCAGGACCCGGTCCGCCGGGACTTCGTCAACAAGGAGCAGTTCGAAGCGCTGCTCTCGGCCCGGGGCATCGGCAACGACGACACCGTCGTGCTCTACGGCGGCAACAACAACTGGTTCGCCGCCTACGCCTACTGGTACTTCAAGCTCTACGGCCACGGCGACGTCAAGCTGCTCGACGGTGGCCGCAAGAAGTGGGAGCTCGACGCCCGGCCGCTGGTCAAGGACGCCGTCGCCCGCGAGCAGACCGCCTACTCGGCGCAGGAGCCCGACACCGCCATCCGCGCGTTCCGCGACGAGGTCGTCAACGCGATCGGCACGCAGAACCTGGTCGACGTCCGCTCGCCCGACGAATACGCCGGTCGGCTGCTGGCACCGGCCCACCTCCCGCAGGAGCAGGCCCAGCGGGCCGGCCACATCCCGACCGCCGTGTCGGTGCCGTGGTCCAAGGCCGCCAACGAAGACGGCACCTTCAAGACCGACGACGACCTGCGCGCCATCTATGCGGCCGCGGGCCTCGACGAGAGCAAGGACACGATCGCCTACTGCCGCATCGGCGAGCGGTCGTCGCACACCTGGTTCGTGCTCAAGGAGCTGCTCGGCCACTCCAACGTGAAGAACTACGACGGCTCCTGGACCGAATACGGCTCGCTGGTCGGCGTGCCGGTCGCCCTGGGCGACGAGCCGGGGAAGGCGTGACCACGATGACCGTTCCTGTAGACGCCAGTTGCGCCGCACCCGACCAGTCGGCACCCATACCGGCGAGCGTCGACCTGGAGAAGGAAACG
Source organism: Asanoa ferruginea (assembly GCF_003387075.1). Taxonomy (NCBI): domain Bacteria; kingdom Bacillati; phylum Actinomycetota; class Actinomycetes; order Micromonosporales; family Micromonosporaceae; genus Asanoa; species Asanoa ferruginea. The sequence continues at coordinate 2,847,416 of NZ_QUMQ01000001.1, read as the reverse complement.
GTGATCACCGGCGTCGTGACGGCACCGGACGGTTCCGTCGTCGGCGGTGCCTACGTCCGGCTGCTCGACGCCACCGGTGAGTTCGCGGCCGAGGTGGTCACCTCGCCGGCCGGCCAGTTCCGGTTCTTCGCCGCGCCGGGCACCTGGACCCTGCGGGCGCTGTCCCGGCACGGCAACGGCGACACCACGGTCACCGCCGTCCGCGGCGTGACCGAGACCGGTGTCAGCGTCGGCTGACGCAAGCAACTTTGACGAGGGGCGCCCCGGCCATCGGCCGGGGCGCCGTCGTGTCACCATGGCCCGGTGACCGCATCGCGCCGACGACTCTGGGTTATCGGCGGCCTGGTCGCCTGGGCACTCGTGCTCGGCGGTCTCGCGGTCGTCTCCCACCGCACCGACCCGCCGACCGTGCGCGAGCAGCGCGACCTGGCGGCGGGCGTGACCGCGCTCGACCAGGCGGTGGGTCTGACGGTCGGGCAAGCCGGTCCGCGGACCGTCCCGGTGATCATGCCGGTCACGATCGACAAGGGCTGCCGCATCACGCCGTTGCGCTCCGGCGCGACCGCCACCGGCGTGGTCCGCTTCTTCACCGCGACGGGCGGCGGAGCAGACTTCCTGACCGTGCTGGCCAACGGCTATCCGGCGGCCTACCAGGTCGAGGTCAGCACCGACCGCAAGGCGCTGAGGGCCGACGCCGGCGAGTTCGTCGCGCTCCGCGGCAAGGTCATCTCGCCCGAGGAAGTGCAGGTCACGCTCACCACCGGCTGCCGTCCGGTGAACACCGAGGTGGCACACCTGCTGCCGGAATATCCGCAGCAGGCCGGGCCCCGCCAGTTGCTGACCACGCTGGGCGCGACCTCGGTCGACGACGAGTCGATCAGCTTCGCGGCATGCCCGGCCGGCCGGCCAGCCGTGACGGCGTCGGCCCTTGGCCACGGCGTCACCGCCAAGCCCACGGCCGCCGCCGGCGACCTCATTCTCAACACCCCGAAGGTGTACGCCTACCGGAGCGGCCCGACCGAGGCCGTCGCGCTGGTGCCGAGCGGCGAGCACGACACCCGGGCGTACGTGACACAGCTCTGTTGACCCCTCGCCGCTGTTCCGTACAGTGTACGGAGTGCAGACGGACTTTATCGAGATCATCGGAGCCCGCGAAAACAACCTCAAGGACGTCGCCGTCCGGATCCCGAAACGCCAGATCACGGTGTTCACCGGGGTCTCCGGGTCGGGCAAGTCGTCACTCGTCTTCGACACCGTCGCCGCCGAGGCGCAGCGGCAGCTCAACGAGACCTTCACCGCGTTCGCCCGCAACTTCCTGCCGAGCTACGGCCAGCCCGACGTCGACTCGATCGCCAATCTGTCGGCCGCGATCATCGTCGACCAGAAGCGGCTCGGCGGCAGTTCCCGCTCGACGGTCGGCACCATCACCGACATCAACCCGCTGATCCGGCTGCTCTTCTCCCGGGTGGGCCAGCCCTACGTCGGCTACTCCAACGCGTTCTCGTTCAACGACCCGCAGGGCATGTGCCCCGAGTGCGAGGGCCTCGGCCAGGTCACCACGATCGACCTCGACAAGTTTCTCGACCGGTCGAAGTCGCTCAACGAGGGCGCCATCCTGCACCCCGACTTCGCCGCCGGCGGCTGGTATCTCAACGGCTATCTGCACTCCGGCTTCTACGACCCCGACAAGCCGCTCGCCGAGTTCACCGACGAGGAGATGGAGCGGCTGCTGCACGGCACCGGCAAGGTGCCCCTGGAGTGGCAGGGCGGGAAGATCAACACGACCTACGAAGGCGTGGTCGACAAGTTCACCCGCCTCTACATCAAGAAAGACCTCGGCGCGATGTCCGAGCGCAACAAGGCGGTCCTCCTCCGCTTCGTCACCGCCGGCACCTGCCCGCTCTGCAAGGGCGCCCGGCTCTCCCCTGCGGCACTGGCCGCCGAGGTCGCCGGCTACGGCATCACCGACCTGCTGGCTATGGAGGCGACCGAGCTGCTGGGCACTCTGCGCGAACTGGGGCCGACCGTCGAGCCAGCCGGGCGCCCGATCGTGGCGAGCCTGACCGACCGGGTGGAAAACCTGGTGACGATCGGCCTGGGCTACATCCGGCTCGACCGGGAGACCACCAGCCTGTCCGGCGGCGAGTCGCAGCGGATCAAGATGGTCCGGCATCTGAGCAGCAGCCTGACCGACATGATGTATGTCTTCGACGAGCCGAGCATCGGGCTGCACGCGCACGACGTGCAGCGGCTCAACGAGTTGCTGGTCAAGCTGCGCGACAAGGGCAACACGGTGCTGGTCGTCGAGCACGACCGCGACGTGATCGCGATCGCCGACCACGTGATCGACATGGGCCCGAAGGCCGGCGCGCACGGCGGCGAGGTGGTCTTCACCGGCACCGTCGCCGAGCTGTCCGCGGCGCCGACGCTGACCGGCCGGTGCATGGAGCACGCGCTGCCGCTCAAGGCACACGCCCGCACCGCGACCGGCGCGCTCACCATCAGCGGCGCGACCGTCAACAACCTCAAGAACGTCACCGTCGACATCCCGACCGGCGTGTTCACCGTGGTCACCGGCGTGGCCGGGTCCGGCAAGAGCTCGCTGATCAACGACGTGTTCCTGGGCCGCTTCCCGGACGCGATCGACATCGACCAGTCGGCGGTCGGCGCCTCGATCCGCTCCAACCCGGCCACCTACACCGGCCTGATGGACGACATCCGGCGGCTGTTCGCCAAGGCCAACGGCGTCAACGCCGGCCTGTTCAGCTTCAACTCCAAGGGCGCCTGCCCCAACTGCCAGGGCCTCGGGGTGCTCTACACCGATCTCGGGTTCATGGACGGCTTCAAGTCACCGTGCGACGTCTGCCACGGGCGGCGGTTCTCCGAGGAGGTGCTCGGCTATCACCTGCGCGGCAAGTCGATCGCCGACGTGCTCGAACTGACGGCGGCCGAGGCCGTGGAGTTCTTCACCGAGAAGAAGCTCCGGGCGATCCTCACCGCGGTCAACGACGTCGGGCTCGACTATCTGCGGCTCGGCCAGCCACTGAGCACCCTCTCCGGCGGCGAGTGCCAGCGGATCAAACTCGCCACCGAACTACACAAGACCGGCACGGTGTACGTCATGGACGAGCCGACCACCGGCCTGCACATGTCCGACATCGCGCACCTGCTGGAGATCGTCGACCGGTTGGTCAACCAGGGCAACTCGGTGGTCGTCATCGAGCACAACCTCGACGTGATCAAAAACGCCGACTGGATCATCGACCTCGGCCCGGAGGGCGGCACCAAGGGCGGCGAGGTGCTGTTCACCGGCCCACCGGCGGAGCTGCTGAAGGCCGACACCTACACGGCCGAAGCGGTCCGCCGCGACCTCAGCGGTATCTGAACCGCGGCCCGTCAGCCCCGGTGAGGTCGAGCGTCGGCGTCACCGGGGTGGCCGGCTCGCGCCCGGCAGCGGCCGCGAACACCGACGCGATGTCGGTGCACTCGCCGACCTGCTTGAGCGTCATGATCGTGGGCGGCAGCATGGCCACCTCCTTGCGCTCCGCGCGGGCCACCGCGTCACCCGGCCGGATCCACATGGTGTGATCGGCCTCGCCGGACACGTCGCGGGTGACCTGCCCGCCCGGCAACGCCGCGATGAAGAAGTAGGTGTCGAACCGGCGAGGCTCGAACTCCGGCGTGATCCACCGGCTCCACGGCGCCAGCAGGTCGGCGCGCAGCGTCAGGTCGCGCTGCCGGAGCAGCTCGGCGAAGCCGAGTTCGCGGGCCACCAGCGCGCGCCGGGCCGCTTCCCAGTCGTCGCCGCTGACGTCGCCGACGACGGTGTCCTTCGTCGGGCCGGCCAGCAGCACCCCGGCCTCTTCGAACACCTCGCGGGCGGCCGCGCAGACGATCGCCTGGGCCCGCTCGGGGTCGGTGGCCAGCCTGGTCTCGTCGATGCCGAGGTCGGCACGGGAGTCGCTCGGGTCGACACCGCCGCCCGGGAACGCGTACATCCCGCCGAAGGCCATCGCGGCGACCCGGCGGATCACGTACACCTCGAAGCCCTCTGGGGTTGTCGGGCGCAGCAACAGCACGGTAGCGGCCAGCCGGGGCACCGCCGGTGACCTGCCTTCGGCCGCGAAGCGCCGGGCGTGATCGGCGATCTGCGGCGGAACTTCGAACTCCTCGACCACCGGGCGAGCCTAGCCGTTGGCTGGGCTAACCTGCGGGCCATGACCAGATGGGGAATCCTCGCGACCGGCGCGATCGCGGCGAAGTTCGCCGCCGACCTGCGTCACGCGCCCGGCGCGGAGCTCGTCGCCGTGGGCTCACGCTCGACCGAATCGGCCAAGGAATTCGCGGACCGCTTCGGCGCGCCAAGGGCACACGGTTCGTGGGAGGCCCTGGCCGCCGACGACGATGTCGACGTGATCTACGTCGCGACCCCACACGCCGCACACCACGCCGCGGCGCTGACCTGCCTGCGGGCCGGCAAGGCGGTGCTCTGCGAGAAGCCGGTCACCCTCGACCGGGCCAGCGCCGCCGAGCTGGTCGACGCGGCCCGCTCGTCCGGGGTCTTCTTCATGGAAGCGATGTGGACCCGGATCAACCCGACCGTACGCACGGTGCTGGACCTGATCGCGGCCGGCGAGATCGGCGACGTCACCACGGTGGCGGCTGACTTCGGCATTCACGGCGACTTCCCGCCCGGCCACCGGCTGCGGGCCCGCGAACTCGGCGGGGGCGCGCTGCTCGACCTGGGCGTCTACCCGGTCACGATGGCCCACCTGGTGCTCGGCGCACCCGACCACGTTAGGGCCTGGGCGAAGATCGGCCCGGAAGGCACCGACGAGAACACGGGAATGCTGTTCGGCTACGACTCAGGGGCGATCGCGTCACTGACCTGCGGCCTGGTCGGCTCGACAGGCGTCCACGCGACGATCACCGGCACCGGCGGCCGGATCGAGCTGCCAGATTTCTTCCACACGACCAGCTACACGCTGCACCGCCCAGGCGCCGCGCCGTCCGTGGTCACCCGCGCCCAGGAGGGCGCCGGCTACCAGTTCGAGGCGATCGAGGTGCAGCGCTGCCTTTCCGAGGGCCTGCTGGAAAGCCCGCTGATCCCACACGACACGACGCTCGAAGTGATGGGCCTGCTAGACGAGGTCCGCGCCCAGATCGGGGTGGCCTACTAGCGCCAAACCGCCCCGGCGCTGGCCCCGCGCGGCGAAAATTGGTGCGAGGTGATTGCCATGCAGGCGCTTCTCGGATCGATGACCGACGCGGAGCAGATGCTGGTGCGCGAGACGGCCGGCGAGGAACTAGCCACGCTCGACGAAGACGAGCTGGTCGCGCTGCACACCCGGGTCCGCCGGGCGAGGGACAAATACGTCAAGCTCTACCGCCGCCAGTCAGCCGACCGGGTGCGCTCCACCGCCGCGCGCGGCAAGGCTTTCCCGCGGGGCGGCCGCGACCGCGACAAGGCCGAGGTCTTCGAAGCGGCCCTGGCCCGGGTGAGCCGCCGCTTGGCCGCCGCGGCCCGGGCCGCGGCCCGCGAACTGAAGGCGGAACGCATCGCGGAGGCCCGCGCGGCCACGTTCACCCCGCCGCCCCCTCCGCCACCGCCGGTCCGCCGCCGCAGCCCGCGCGAGGACCAGGTCGCCGACCGGCGCCCGCGCACACCGGATCGCTTAAAGCGCCACGGCAGCACGAGGGCGGCCACGAAACGCGTCCAGGCCCGCAAGGACAGCCGCTGACGTCAGGTGTCCGGTGATCGTTTGCAACTAGTCGGCAACGGCCCGTAGGGCTCGCTTGATCGTTTGCACCTCATCGAGATGGTGGGCGGCGTGTCGTGCAGACCTGACACACATGATCATGGTTTGAGTCGCGGATGGCGCAGATCGCGTGCAGACGATCAAGCCCAACGCCCCGATCGAGTAGATCTAGGAAAATTCTGGTAGCTAGGGCTACCAGAATTTTCCTAGATCTCACCGCCACCGGCGCGGCGCCGCGCGACACGCCGACAAAGCGGCGCGGCAGCCTCCGAAGCGCGTGGCCGGCGCCTCCGCGCAGCCGCCGAAGCACGCGGCCCGCGCGGCACGCGCGCGAGGCGCCGCGGACCCGACGCGCCAACCGCCGGAGCGCATGGCGCCGCCTGGCAGCCTCCGGAGCCCGTGGCCGGCGCAGCCCGGAGGCCTCCGGAGCGCGTGGCCGGCGCAGCCCGGAGGCCTCCGGAGCGCGTGGCCGGCGCCGCGCGCCTCGGACCGTCTCGGCAACCGTCGGATGGCATGGCCGGCGCCGCCCGGCAGCCTCCGAAGCACTTAGCCAGCGCCGCCCCCAGCCGCCAGAGCACACGGCCGGCGCCGCACGCCCCGGACCCGGCGCCGCAACCGTCGGAGCGCATGGCCAGCGCCGCCCGGCAGCCTCCGAAGCACGCGGCCAGCGCCGCCCGGCAGCCTCCGAAGCATGTGGTCGGCGCGACACGGGCGACACGCCGCGAACGCGGCGCGGCAAACCGTCGGAACGCATTGCCGGCGCCGCCCGGCAGCCTCCCGGCCGGTGCGGCAAGCGCGACACGCTGCGAACCCGGCGTGGCAGACCCTCGAAGCGCTTGGTCGGCGCGACACGGGCGACACGCCGCGAACGCGGCGCGGCAGCCTCCGAGGCGCGTGGCCAGCGCGGCTCGGCGCGACACGCCGCGAACGCGGTGCTGTAGCCGTCGGAGCGCTTGGTCGCCGCCGCATTCGCGGCGCGTCGCACGCGGGCGCGGCCGCCTGGCAGCCTCCGACGCGCGTGGCCGGCGCGGCAGGCGCGACACGCCGCGAACGCGATGCTGCAGCCGTCGGAGCGCTTGGTCGCCGCCGCATTCGCGGCGCGTCGCGCTCGGGCGCGTCGCGGCGCGGCGACCGTTGGAGCGCGCGGTCTGCGTGACGCGCCGCCAACGCGGCGCGGCAGCCGCCGGTGCTCGTGGTCAGCGCTGTGCTGGCGACGGACGGCCCGCACAGTCGGGCAGGGCTAAGCAGAACCACACACAAAGCCGCACCCAGGGGCGGATCTCCTCGTCGGGCGTAGCCCAATGACCAGGATCTCCGGATGGGGACAAGGTGGAGCGCCCTACTGGACGAACGACCTTGTCCCCATCCGGAGATCCTGGTGCCCTAAGCGAAGCCCGACGAGGAGATCCGCCCCCAGACGGCTGGCATCTCTTTAGAGCGGCCGGGTCCGGGGCAGCGCCCCGGTGGGGTCCGGGGCAAAGCCCCGAAAGGGGCAAGGGGCAAAGCCCCAAAAACCTCAGAACAGAGGCCGCACAGCAAAGTAGGTAAGCGCCGCCATCGCCCCAGCCGCAGGGAACGTCAGGATCCACGCCCCGACGATGTTCCCCGCCACCCCCCACCGAACCGCGGACAGCTTCTTGGTCGCACCAACACCCATGATCGCCGAGGTGATCGTGTGGGTCGTCGAGATCGGCGCACCAAGCACGAGAGCATTGAAATAGAGCACCCCACTGGCCACCGTCTCGGCGGCAAATCCTTCAGGCGGCCCAAGGTGGATGATCCGACGCCCCAACGTGCGAATGATCCGCCACCCACCCGCATACGTCCCCAGCGCCAACACCGAAGCCGACGTCCAAAACGCCCACTCCGGAATAGTGCTGGTAGACCCCTGGTGCCCACCGACATAGAGCGCCAAAACGATGATGCCGATCGTCTTGGCCGCGTCCTGCATGCCGTGACCGACTGACATCGCGGCGGCCGACACGGTCTGGGCCCAGCGGAAGCCACGATTCAGCTTGCTCGGCTGGCCGTTCCGGAAGATGAACCGGATCAGCATCATGACCAGGTAGCCGAGGGCGAAGCCGACCAGCGGCGACAGGACCATCGGCAGCACGACGCTCTCCATGACCTTGGCCCACAGGACCGTGCCGGAGGCGGCGAGGGTGGCGCCGACGAGACCGCCGATCAGGGCGTGCGATGAGGATGAGGGCAGGCCGAAGTACCAGGTGATCAGGTTCCAGACGATCGCGCCGGCCACGCCGGCGAAGACCACGCCCAGGCTGGCCGAGCCGGTTGGCAAGTTGACCAGGCCGCTGCCGACGGTTTTGGCGACCTTTTCGCCGAAGTGGGCGCCGATGAAGTTGCCGATCGCGGCCATCAGCAGCGCCACGCCTGGGGTCAGCGCCCGAGTCGAGACGCTGGTGGCGATGGCGTTGGCGGCGTCGTGGAAGCCGTTCGTGTAGTCGAACGCGAGCGCGATGACGATCACCGCGAGCACGGCGATGAGGGGGGCGTCCAACGGTTCAGGATTCCTTGACAGAGATCGTCTGAACGGTGTTGGCCACGTGCTCGAAGGCGTCGCAGGCGGCCTCCAGTTCGTCGGCGACCTCCTTCATCTTCAGCACGGTCAGCGCGTCGTACTCACCGGAGAAGAGCCGGACCAGCAGCATCCGGTAGGCCTGGTCGCCCTCGTTCTCGAGCCGGTTGCACTCGATCCAGTAGTCCTCGAGGTCTTTCATCGACTTGAGCCGGGGCATCGCCTCGGCCGTCAGCTTGGCCTGCTGGTCGAGCACGTTGACCAGCTCGTGCATCTCCCGGGGCAGCGACGGCAGCTTGGTCAGCCCGTAGAGGTAGAGCAGGTTGCCGACGGCTTCCAGATGGTCCATCACGTCGTCGAGCAGCGAGCCGAGCCGGTAGATGTCTTCCCGGTCGAACGGCGTCACGAACGTCGAGTTGATCTTCTGGTAGAGATCGTGGGTGATCTGGTCGCTGTCGTGCTCGACCTCGGTCAGCCGCTCGCTGACCGACTGCACGTCGACACCGGGCAGCGCCAGCTCCTGCAGGAGCTCGGTGCCCTTCACATGGTTGTCGGCGGCTCTGCTGAACAGCTCGTAGAAGACGCCGTCGGTTGGACGGAAAGAGAACTTCACGGCACGGACCTCGTCGCGTCGAAGGGGGTGTCCGGACGCGCCATCCGGGGAACGCGTTCGCCGAATGTTAGAAAATCTCTGAACGGTTGTTTCGCCGGGCTACCGAGGTCTGCTCGACCGCAACCTGCCGTTCACCTTTTGTTCACCTAGATCAACCGTCCGCTTCCAACCGACGGCGCTGCGCATCCACGTCGTACTCCGGCTTGGGGTAACTGAGCTTGAGGTCGGCGAACGTCTCGCGGAGCAGGTGGGCCAGCGCCCAGTCCCGATACCACTTCCGGTTGGCCGGCAACACGTGCCACGGCGCGGCGTCGGAGCAGCGAGCCAGGGCTTCCGCGTACGCCTCCTGGTAGTCGTCCCATCTCGCGCGGGCCTCGAGGTCGTCGGGGTTGAACTTCCACTGCTTGGTCGGGTCGTCGAGCCGCGACAGGAGCCGCTCGCGCTGCTCGTCGTGGGAGATGTGCAGCATGACCTTGACCACTGCGGTGCCGGAGTCGACGAGCCGGCGCTCAAAGTCGTTGATCTTCTTGTAGCGGGGGCGCCAAACCGATTCAGGAGCCAGCCCCATCACGCGTACGACGAGTACGTCTTCGTAGTGCGACCGGTTGAACACGCCCACGTAGCCGGCCGGCGGCAGGGCCTTGCGGATGCGCCAGAGGAAGTCGTGCCGCCGCTCCTCCGGGGTCGGCGGACCGAAGGCCTTGATGTGCAGGCCCAGCGGGTTCATCGCGCCCGCGACCCGCTTCACCGCGCCGTCCTTGCCGCCGCAGTCCATCGCCTGGAGCACCAGCAGCACCGACCGGCCCAACTCGGGCTCGACGGTGCCCTGCGCGAAGAGCATCTCCTGCTGGGTGGCGAGTTCGGCGCCGATCCGCTCGACCTCACCGCGCGCCCAGAGCTTGGGGTCGCTGCCGGTGACCTTGCGGCCGGGCAGGCCGGGCGTCGACTGTGGGTCGATCGCGGTCAGGTCGACCGGGACATCGGGGCCCTCGGACCCCACCCGCAACAGGCTCCGCATATCTGGCATTCGGTCACTCCCGGTGCTACAGCGGCCGCCGGCGGCAATGCCGACGCTGGCAGAATGCCCACAAGGGGAGGCCTGCATGCAAGACCTGGCGAGCGACTTCGAGGCCGAGCGCGACCATTTGACCGCGGTCGCCTACCGGATGCTGGGCAGCCGGGCCGAGGCCGAAGACGCGGTGCAGGAGGCCTGGCTGCGCTACTCCAGCGCGCTGGCCGACCCGGCCGCCCGGGCCGAGATCCGCGACCTGCGTGGCTGGCTGACCACGGCGACCGCCCGGATCTGCCTCGACGTGCTGCGCTCGGCCAGGGTGCGGCGCGAGGCCTACCCCGGCCAATGGCTGCCGGAGCCGCTGGTCACCCGCCTCGAGCCAGGCAGCTTCGCGCCCGACCCCGCCGAACGTGTCGTACGCGACGACGAGATCGGCATGGCGCTGATGGTCGTGCTGGAGCGGCTCACCCCGGAGCAGCGGGTGGCGTTCGTGCTGCACGAGGCGTTCAAGGTGCCGTTCGACGGCATCGCCACGGCCCTGGGCACCACGGTGCCGGCCGCCCGCCAGTTGGCGTCCCGGGCCCGCCGCGCGGTCAACGACGGCGCGCCCCGGCACACCGCCAGCCCGGCCGAGCAGCGCCGGGTGCTCGAGGCGTTCGTCGGCGCGACCGAGACCGGTGACATCGAAACGCTGATGGCGGTGCTCGCACCCGACGTGGTCTTCGTCGGCGACTCCGGCGGTCATTTCCCCGCCGCGCGCAAGCCGATCGAGGGCGCGCTTCAGGTCGCCCGCTTCGTGCTCGGCCTGCTCCGGCGGATGCCGACCGAGGCGACCGACGTACACACGGAGATCGTCGAAGTGAACGGCGACCTCGGTGTGCTGCTCGACGCCACCTATCACGACGGCCGGCCGTTCCGGTCGGTGCTCTCGTTCGCGATCGAAGACGGCCGGATCACCGCGGCCTTCAACCAGCTCAATCCGGACAAGATGGCCCGGGTCCCGCACGCCGCCAAAGACGCACCCGCGTGGCCGCCCCGATAGGGCTGTATCGAACCGGCCGCAGCCGCCTCTTCCTCACCGGACAGCTTGGCGAAGGGCCGGAGCTGCCCGGGCCGGGCTGGACGCCAGCGGGGGCTGAGCACCGCCGACCGCGGTGACCGCGAACAGCTCACCGTCGGTCGGCCGCCGGGCGCGCACCCATCTGGCCGGGATGCTGGCCGAGTTCGGCGACCGCGGCTCGACTAGGAGCGGCGCCGGCTGCGCCGCCGACCGCAACCGTCCATCGTGGTCACCGGTGGCGGAGCCGGCCCGCAACAACACGAACGACGCCCGGGCCTGCCACCGGGCCCGGCCCTGCGCGCGGAACAGGTCGCGGGCGGCCCCGGCCCGCGCGACGGCCTGCTCAGGGAGTTGGAGTGGCATGTCGTGCGCGACGCCGGCGGTCGCCGGCCTGATCGCGGCCCGGATGTCACGGCCGCGGCGGCGTTGCTCAAGCAGGGCCGCCGGTCAGCGGTGCCCGGCGTCGGGGCGGTGCTGCGTCCTTAGACGACGAGCGCGAGCCATTTGCGGTAGCTCGTGGCGAACGGCTCGGTGCCGTCGCCGAGGGCCTGCATGAGCAGCTTCGCCGCCGCCTCGGCCGACTCGACCAGGTCGGCGGGGTAGCCGAAGCGGGCCCGGTGCTCGGCGAACTCGTCTTCGTCACGCAACTCGACGGTGCCGGTCGTGCGGCGGCGGACCACGTCGAGATCGAGGTCGATCAGGTGCACGGTGTCGCCGCGCCAGCGGGCCGGCGTGGTGATGTCGCAGTAGACCTCGCTGGTCCGGGGCGGGGGGTTGAACATGCCGGTCCACCAGGCGTCGTGCGGCACAAGCAGCACAAAGGGGATCTTCTCCACGGACGCCCGGCCGTGGTAGACGGACTCGGTGCCCAGGGTCACCCCCAGCCACACACCCAACTCGTCTTCGGCGAGGCGGCGAGCGGGGTAGTCCCTGTGGGCGGATCCGTCATATTTGCGGTAGACCACCCGGACGATGTCGCTCGGCACGCAGACACCCTAACCGATCCGGGGTAACCGCTCTCGCGTCAGTGGGTTAACGGCACGTGGCGCCAACAGGTTTGGTCGGGGGGTACGGGTACCGTCGCACGGTGACCTCGTCAGCCCGCACCCGTCCGTCCGCCGAGGCATTGCTCACGGCCGCCGTCGGCGCGGTTCCCGGCGGGGCGGCCCGGCCGGGTCAACAGCAGATGACCGCCGCGATCGCCGAGAGCCTGAGCTCCGGCGACCACCTGCTGGTGCAGGCCGGCACCGGCACCGGCAAGTCACTGGCCTACCTGGCGCCGGCGCTGACCGTCGACGGCCCGGTGGTCATCTCGACCGCCACCCTGGCGCTCCAGTCGCAACTGGTCGACCACGACATGCCCCGGCTCGCCGACGCGGTCGAGCCGGTGCTCGGTCGTCGGCCCACGTTCGCCGTCCTCAAAGGACGCCATCACTACCTGTGCCTGGCCCGGCTGGAAAACTCGGCCGAAGAAGAGCCCGAGGACACGCTCTTCGACAATCCGGCTCCGGCCGCGGCCGCGCCGGTCAAGTGGCTCGGCGAGGCCGGCCGGCTGGGCAAGCAGGTGCTGCGCCTACAGGAATGGGCGATGGAGACCGCCACCGGCGACCGCGACGAGCTCGACCCGGGCGTCGACGACCAGGCCTGGAAGCAGGTCTCGATGCCGGCCCGCGAGTGCGTGGGGGCGCAGCGCTGCCCCTACGGCACCGAGTGCTTCGCCGAGGCGTCCCGGGTGCGCGCTCGCGAGGCCGACATCGTGATCACCAACCACAGCCTGCTGGCCGTCGACATGCTGGCCGGCCGCCACATCGTGCCGCCACACAAGCTGCTGGTCATCGACGAGGCACACGAGCTGGCCGATCGGGTCTCCTCGGCGTCGCAGGCCGAGCTGAGCCCCGAGTCGATCGACCGCGCCGCCCGGCGGGCCCGCCCGATCATCCAGCCCGAGCTGGCCGAGATGCTGCTCGAAGCCGGCGACGCGCTGGCCGTCGGCCTGGCCGAGGCGCCGGCCGGGCGGATCGTCGACGGCCTGCCCGACCCGCTGCGCGAGGCCTGCACGCTGCTCGACGCCGCCACCCGGCGAGCGCTCGACAAGATCGGCGACATCAAGTCCGACGACCCCGACCCGGTCCGCAAGCAGCAGGCCAAGGCGCTGGTCGACGACATCTCCAAGACCGCGCAGCGGCTCCTCGAAGAGAACGAGCACGACGTGGCCTGGGTGGAGAAGCCCGAGCGCCCCGGCGCCGGCCGGCGGGCGCTGGTGGTGGCCCCGCTGTCGGTGGCCGGCACCCTGGCCACTCACCTCTACGACGAGCGCACGGTCGTGGCGACCTCGGCGACGCTGGCCCTCGGCGGGCGCTTCGACACGGTGGCCCGGGCGCTGGGCCTGCCGGGCGCGACCGTGCCCGCGCCGCGCACCCCGGCCGCAGCGGCATCGGCGGCCACCACCGCGACCCGCTCCCCCAACCTGTCCACCGCGGCCGGCGAGGTCGCCGAGCTGGGGGGTCCCGGCTGGCGGTCGCTCGACGTCGGCTCGCCGTTCGAATACGAACGCCAGGGCATCCTCTACGTCGCCGCCCACCTGCCCCGGCCGGCCGCGTCCGGGCTGCCCGCCCAGGCCGGCGAAGAGCTGATCACGCTGGTCGAGTCGCTTGGCGGTCGCACGCTCGGGCTGTTCTCCTCCCGCCGGGCCGCCCAGCAGGCGGCCGAGCTGGTCCGGGCCCGCACCGACCTGCCGGTGCTCCTCCAGGGCGACGAGTCGCTGCCGCTGCTGGTCCGCAAGTTCCGCGAAGACAAGCCAAGCTGCCTGTTCGGCGTCATGTCGCTCTGGCAGGGCGTCGACGTGCCGGGCGACGCCTGCCAGTTGGTAGTGATCGACCGGCTGCCCTTCCCTCGCCCCGACGAGCCGCTGGCCGCGGCCCGGGCGGCAGCGGTCGACGCGACCGGCGGTTCCGGCTTCGCCGCGGTCAGCGTGCCGATCGCCGCGATCCGGCTGGCCCAGGGCGCGGGCCGGCTGATCCGGTCACACGGCGACAAGGGCGTGGTCGCCGTCCTCGACTCGCGCCTGGAGACGGCCCGCGGCTACGGGGCCTTCCTGCGCAAGTCGCTGCCCCCGTTCTGGTATACGACCCGCCAGGACGTCGCCGTCGGCGCCCTGAAGCGTTTGGCGGCGGCGGCCAGCTGACCACCGCGGGACGCCGCCCACCGCGGCGTGCCCGCCCGCGTGCTTCCCACAGGGGTGCAGAGCAAGGAGCACACCAGCCTGCGGCCTGCGGGCCCGGGCGCTTCCCACAGGGGTGCAGAGCAAGGAGCAGACCAACCCGCGGCCTGCGGGCCCGGGCGCTTCCCACAGGGGTGCAGAGCAAGGAACCGACCAACCCGCGGCCTGCGCGCCCGGGCGCTTCCCACAGGGGTGCAGAGCAAGGAACCGACCAACCCGCAGCCTGCCCGCCCATGGCTTCCCACAGGGGTGCAGAGCAAGGAACCGACCAACCCGCGGCCTGCCCGCCCAAGGCTTCCCCCCAGGGATGCAGAGCAAGGAACAGACCAACCCGCGGCCTGCCCGCCCGGGCGCTTCCCACAAGGGTGCAGAGCAAGGAACAGACCAACCCGCGGCCTGCCCGCCCGGACGCTTCCCACAAGGGTGCAGAGCAAGCGGGCCTACTGGCGGGTGCTGACGACCTCGACGCCCGGCGGGATGCTTGGCGGGCGGCGTTTGTTGAGGCGGCGGACGGCGGTGTTGAGCACGGCGATCAGCGGCACCGCGACCAGCGCGCCAACGATGCCGGCGATTATCACTCCGGACGCGATGCTGACGATGATCGCCAGCGGGTGCAGCGCGACGGCCCGGCCCATGATCAGTGGCTGGAGCACGTGTCCTTCGAGCTGTTGCACGCCGATCACGGCGCCCAGGATGATCAGTGCGACGATCGGGCCCTGTGCGACCAGGGCGACCAGCACCGCCACGGCGCCCGACAGGGTGGCACCGACGATCGGGATGAACGCGCCGAGGAACACCAGGGCCGCCAGCGCGAACGAGAACGGTATTCGGAAGATCACCAGGGCGATCCCGATGCCCAGGGCGTCGATGAACGCGACCAGCACCGTCGCCCGCACGTAGTTGCCCAGCGCCGACCACGACGCCTGGCCGGCGTCGTCGATGCGCCAGCGGGCGCCGATCGGGAACAGCCGCACGATGAACCGCCAGATCTTGCGGCCGTCGCGCAGGAAGAAGAAGGTCGAGAAGAGCACCAGCACGGCGCCGGTCAGCACCTCGGCCACCGTGGCCGCCGTCGCGAGGGCGCCGCTGGTGAACCGCGACGAGTTGTCGGTGATCCACGACTGTGCCTCGTCGATATAGCGGTTGAGCTGCGCGTCGCTCAGGTGCAGCGGGCCGGTGCGCAGCCAGTCCTGGATCTGCCGGACGCCCTTGGCGGCGTCGTTGCTGAGCTGGGGCGCGCCCGAGACGAACTCGTTGACCACCAGGGTCAGCGTGCCCGCCACCGCCGCCAGGCCGCAGACCATCACCACGACCACGGCGAACGTGCGGTGGAACCGGGCCCGCAGTAACCAGCCCACGGCCGGCGACAGGAAGGCGGTCAGCAGGAGCGCGATGGCCAGCGGGATCATCACGAAGCGCAGGATCCCGATCACCCGGACCACGCCGTAGACGGCGATGGCCAGCACCAGCAGGCGCCACGACCAGGCGGCCGAGATGCGCAGGCTGTAGGGCACGTCGGCGTCGTCGCGGCTGGTCGTCGACGGGTGCACCGGCACCGGGGTCGGCGCCGGCTCGGCGTCGGGCAGCACCGGCTGGAAGTGCTCACCGCCCTGAAGGGCGGGCTCGGCCCTCGCCACGCGGGCCGCCCGGACAGAGACGCGGCCCGCCCGGTAGGCGCGCCGCAGGCTCGCCCGCACCTGCTGGAACCGGCCCAAGACTCCCCCTGACCTGTGAATGGCCCTCCCACGGTAGCCGGAACCCGAGGACGCCTTTAGCCCATCCGACCCGGAGTCGTCCCGGACTTTGCGCGGGGTAGCGTTCCCCGCGTGATGGCCGACTCCGATACCGAGAAGCTGCCCATCCGGCTGCTACACGACCGCGTCCTGGTCAAGATCGACGGCGCCGAGGGCGAGCGCCGGTCCACCGCCGGCATCGTGATCCCGGCCACCGCGTCGATGGGCCGCCGGCTGGCGTGGGCGACCGCGGTGGGCGTCGGCCCACACGTGCGTTCGATCGTGACCGGTGACCGGGTGCTCTTCGACCCCGACGACCGCTCCGAGGTCGAGTTGCACGGCCGGCAATACGTGCTGCTCCGCGAGCGCGACGTGCACGCCGTCGCCGCGCAGCGGGTGGAGAACGACGGAACCGGCCTCTACCTGTAGGGCGACGGCGGGCCGCTGTAAGGCATCGGCGGCCCGTAGTAGCGGGGCACCGGCGGCGCTAGCACCACCGGGATCGGCACCACCGGGTCGTCGGGCGCCGCCAGTGGGCGCTGCACCCCGTCGGGAAACATCACGTGGTAGCTGTTGCCGTCCCAGACGGCCGGCGGCACCTGCGGGTCGCGACCGACGAACGCCTGCCGATACATCGAGATCTCGGACAGCAACCGCTGCTCGTCGCGCTCGGCGCGGGCCCGGTCGGCGGGCCGGCTGTCGAGGCCGCGCTGAAGGCCGTCGCGCAGCAGCGCGAGCCGGGTCGCCGCGAACTGGAACCCGCGCATCGCGGTGAGCCCGGGCGGGCCGGCCACCCGGCGGGCCCACTGCCGGGCCGAGTGCCGGCGGGCCAGCGAGCCGAGCGAGGCCACCTCGGGCGGGCTGAGCCAGCCGGCTTGCACGTACACCGGGAGGGCCCGCTCGGTGAGTCGCCCCTCCCAGCCGCGCAGCCAGATGGTCAGGCCGACCACGCCGAAGAACACCGGCACCATCAGCGCGATGTAGCCGTAGAGCAGGATCAGCCCTTCGCCGGTCGCCTGAGCCAGCGTCGGCACCAGGTTCCAGGTGCCGTGCAGCATCATCGCGACCATCAGGCCGGCCAACGGGGCGCAGACCCGCACCCAGCGGTCGGCCGAGCGGGCCGCGATGCCCAGCCCGATGCCGGTCATCGAGGTGAACAGCGGATGGGCGAAACCGGTCAGGAAGATCCGGATGATGAAGGTCAGGATCAGCATCTGCGCGCCGGCCGCCGGGCCGTAACGCTCCGCGCCCGCGGCGTAACCGTGGCCGCCGAGGTAGAGGATGTTCTCCACCATCGCGAAGCCGACCGCCGAGAGCCCGCAGTAGACGATGCCGTCGGTGATGCCGGAGAACTCCCGGCGGAACAGCACCAGGATCAGCGCCGGGCCGAGCGCCTTCATCGTCTCCTCGATGAACGGCGCGACCACCACCGCCACCAGGCTGTCGGGCAGGCCGAGGTTGGCGAAGACGTGCACCGCGCCGGTGTTGACCCCGTAGGCGACCAGCGTCGCGACGAACGCACCCCAGGTGAACGCGACCGCCAGCAGCCGGGCCGGCTCCGGCTCATAGCGGTCGAGCCAGAGGAAGCAGGCGACCAGCACCGGGACCGGCAGGATCGCCGCCGCGAGGCCGATCACCGTGGCCTGGACGCCGATGTTCCAGCCGAGCACGATCGACATCGTGATGGCGCAGAGCGCGATCACCACGATGACGCCGAGCAGCACCAGCACCCGCCAGCCCCGCCCCCGCTCCTCGGGCACGGCGGGGTGCAGGGGCAAGGTCATGCGAACAGCCTAGCGACGGACCAGAATGATGGCGTGAGAGATCTCGCCGACGCCTGGCGCGCGGCTGTCCAGGGCGCCGGCGCGACCGCCGACAACCACGCCATCGCCGCCGAGGGCTCGGCGCTGCTGGCCCGCTGGGCCGAGCCGCACCGGCACTACCACACGCTGGAGCACCTGGCCACGGTTCTCTCCATTGTGGATGAGGAGGAAGCGGCGGCCGAGCAGCCCGACCTGGTCCGGCTGGCCGCCTGGTTCCACGACGCCGTCTACGATCCGCACACGCCCGGTGACGGAAACGAGCGGGCCTCCGCTGAGCTGGCGGTGGGTTCGCTGGTCACTCTGGGTGTTCCCACGACGGCGATCGACGGCGTACGCCGGCTCGTGCTGCTCACCGCCGGTCACGCCGCGCAGGCCGACGACCCCGACGGCGCGCTGCTCTGCGACGCCGACCTCGCCGTGCTGGCCAGCCCGCCGGCCGCCTACGACGCCTACGCCGCGGCCGTCCGCCGGGAGTACGAGTTCGTCCCCGACGCCGAGTTCCGCGCCGGCCGCGCCACGATCCTGCGCCACCTGCTCGAACTGCCGGCCCTCTACCGGCTGCCCGACCTGGCCGAGCGCTGGACCGAGCCCGCCCGCGGCAACCTCATCCGTGAGCTGGGCGCCCTGGACCATTGAGGTGCTTGGGCCGGCGCAGACCGGACTCCCGCAACACCCGCACGATCTCCCGACTCGGCACCACTGTCGCGCCCAGCCACACCGCCATCGCGAAGCGGTCGGCGGGCACGTCGTAGTGGTCCCGGTCGAACGCCCGCCGGGGCGAACCGAGCATTTCGGCGAACGCGTGCAGTTCGGCATAGGAGACGTCACTGACCAGGTGTGACCAGAGTCGCCCTCGCGAAGGCCAGGCCGGGGGATCGAGGTAGACCACCTGGAGAGGCTAACGTCGCGGGTATGGCTGATCTGGTGACGGAGTTGCGCGCGGCGTTGCCGGACGGCGCGGTGCTGACCGACCCCGACCTGCTTCGCGGGCACCAGCGCGACGAGGCCGACCTGGTGCCGTTCGGCACACCCGCCGTGGTGGTCCGCCCGCGGACAACCGCCGAGGTCGTCGACGTGGTCAGGGCCGCGGCCCGGGCCGGCGTTCCGGTCGTGCCGCAGGGCGCCCGCACGGGCCTGGCCGGCGCCGCCAACGCGATCGACGGCGCGGTGGTGCTCTCCACGGTCGCGATGGACCGGATCGTCGAGATCGACCCGGTCAACCGCTACGCCGTCGTGCAGCCGGGCGTGGTCAACGCGACCCTGGCCGGCGCCGCCGCGAAGGCCGGGCTGCGCTACCCGCCCGATCCGGGCTCGTGGGAGTCGTCGACGATCGGCGGCAACGTGGCCACCAACGCGGGCGGCATGTGCTGTGTCAAATACGGCGTGACCGCCGAATACGTGCTCGGCCTCGAGGTCGTGCTGGCCTCCGGCGAGATCCTGCGCACGGGCCGGCGTACCGCCAAAGGGGTCGCTGGTTATGACCTGACCCGGCTGTTCGTCGGCTCCGAGGGCACCCTGGGCGTGATCACCGAGGTGGTGGTCGGGCTGCGGCCCGCCGCCGACACCTCGCTCACCCTGATCGCGCTGTTCCCGACCACGGCCGCCGCCGGCGCCGCGGTCGCCGCGATCTCCTCCGGCGGCTTCTCGCCGAGCCTGCTGGAGTTGCTCGACCAGACCCACCTGAAGGCGATCGAGGCGCTGCGCCCGATGGGCCTGCGCACCGACGCTAAGGCGCTGCTGCTCGCCGCCGTCGACACCGGCAGCCGGGCGGCCGACGACCTGGCCGCGCTCGAGGCGGTCTGTGAAGCGGCCGGCGCACTCGAGGTCTTCGCGGCCACCGACCCGGTCGAGGCCGCCGAGTTGCTGCGGGCCCGCCGGCTCGCGCACCCGGCGATGGAGAAGTTCGCCGCCGAGACCTACCCCGAGGGCAGCGGCGGGATCATCATCGACGACATCGCGGTGCCGCGGACCGAACTGGCGGCCATGCTCGACGGCATCGAGAAGATCGCTGCTGAATACGGAGTGCCGATCGGCGTCGTCGGGCATGCCGGCGACGGCAACCTGCACCCCAACATCGTGGTCGACCGGCTCGACCCCGACTCGGTCGCGCGCGGCCGGGCCGCGTTCGACGAGATCATGCGGCTCGGCCTCGCGATGGGCGGCACTTGCACGGGCGAGCACGGCGTCGGCCTGCTCAAGAAGGACTGGCTGGCGCAGGAGATCGGCCCGGTCGGCATGGCCGTGCACCGGGCCATCAAGACCGCCCTCGACCCGGCCGGGCTGCTCAACCCCGGCAAAATCTTCTAAAGCGCCGCGCTGCTCGGGATCTCCAGGCCCCGGTCGGCGGCCAGGCCGCGCACGTCGGCGGCACCCATCCGCGCCGCGTCGGCGGTGGCGTCGTCGGGCATCCGCTGCGACTCGCGCTCGGCGTCGACCCGGGCCAGGTAGTGCTCGACCTCGCGCCGGCGCACCGCCTCGTCCCAGCCGAGCACGCCACCCATCACCTCGGCCGCGTGCACGGCCGACTCGGTGCCCCGGTGTGCGGTCTCGAACGAGATCCGGGTGCGCCGGGTGAGCACGTCGTCGAGGTGCAGGGCGCCTTCCGCGTAGGCCGCGTAGGCCACCTCGGCGGCCAGGTATTCCGGCGCGCCGGCCAGCGGCGCCGCCAGCGCCGGATCGGCCTCGACCAGCGCGAGCAACTCGTTGGTCAGCGTGCCGTAGCGCTCCAGCAGGTGCTCGACCACGCCGGCCGGCACACCGCGGCGGCGGGCCAGGTCGAGCCGGTCGCGCCAGGTGGCCGCGTAGCCGTCGGCGCCGAGCAGCGGTAGCTGGGCGGTGGTCGACGGTTGACCGCCACCGAGCCGGCGGACCGCGCGGTCGACCACGTCGGCGGCCATCACCCGGTAGGTCGTGTATTTGCCGCCGGCGACCAGCAGCAGGCCGAGCATCGGCTCGATCACCGCGTGCTCGCGGGACAGCTTCGAGGTGGCGTCGGCCTCGCCGCTGAGCAGCGGGCGCAGGCCGGCGTAGACGCCCTCGATGTCGTCGGTCGACAGCGGCCGGGCCAGCCAGGGGTTGACCTGGTCGAGGATGTATTGGATGTCGCGCGCCGAGGCCGCCGGGTGCGAGCGGTCGAGCTGCCAGTCGGTGTCGGTGGTGCCGATGATCCAGTGCCCACCCCAGGGGATCACGAACAACACCGAGGTGGGGGTACGCAGGATCAGCCCCGCCTCGCCGGTGATCGCACTCCGCGGGACCACGAGGTGCACGCCCTTGGACGCGCGGACCCGGAAACCGGGGCGGACGCCGACGTCGCCGAGCATCCGCGACATGTCGTCGCTCCACACGCCGGTGGCGGCGATCACGGTGCGGGCCCGGACCTCGAACTCGGCGTCGGGATCCCCGGGCCGGGCCTCCATGTCGCGCACCCGGACGCCGACGACCTCGCGGGCCTGGCGCAGGAAGCCAACCGCGCGGGCGCTGGTCACCATGGCCGCGCCCAGGCTGGCGGCGGTGCGGGCCAGCGTGACGACCAGCCGGGCGTCGTCGACCTGGCCGTCGAAGTAGCGGATCGCGCCGGTGGTCACGTCGCCGCGCAGGCTCGGGAACAGCCGCCGGGCGCCCTCGCGGGTCAGGTGCCGGTGCAACGGCATGCCCCGGCCGTGGCCGAGCACGCCGGCGAACGCGTCGTAGGTGGCGACGCCCAGGCCGTAGTAGGAGCGGCGGAACGCGCGCAGCGGCAGCCCGCCGGCCGGCAGCGGCACCAGGATCGGCACCGGGCGCACGAGGTGTGGCGCCAGCCGGGTGGAGAGCAGGCCGCGCTCGGTCAGCGCCTCGTGCACCAGGCCGAACTCGAGCTGCTCGAGGTAGCGCAGGCCGCCGTGGATCAGCTTGCTCGACCGGCTGGACGTGCCGGCGGCGTAGTCACGGGCCTCGATCAGGGCGACCTTGAGGCCGCGCGCGGCGGCGTCGAGGGCGGCGCCGGCACCGGTCACGCCGCCGCCGACGACCAGCACGTCGAACCGCTCGCTGCGCAGCCGGCGCAGGTCGTCGGCGCGCCGGGTCGCGGAGAGGTGGCTCGCGGCGAAGCGGGATATCGCGGGGTCTCGCACGGGTCCACCGTAACCCCGCCGGGCTTTACGCTGGCGCGCATGGCTGCCCCCGCCGAACGCTCGGCCCCGCCGCGTTGGCTCGGCGTGCTCGCCGCGATCGCGGCCGGCGGCTGGCTGGTCCTGGCGACGACGGTCGCGCAGAGCCTGGGCTCCTTGCTCGACCAGCTCGAACTCGTGTCGTCGGTCGTGCTGCCGGCGTGGACCTGGCCGGCGATCGGCGTGGTCGGCTTCCTGCTGATGTGCGTGCCCGCCCTGCTCTCGGCCGCGTTGCCGGTCACGCCGGCCGGGCGCGCGGCCGGGCGGGCCTGGTTCACCGCGGCCGCAATGCTGGCCGTGCTGACCGCGCTGCGGGCCGTGCCGGTCGCGCAGCACGAGCTCTATTTGACGCTGCTCGCGGCGGTGGCGGTCGCGCTCACGGCGGTGGTCGGCCGGCCCGGGCGGCCGGCATCCGGCTGGCTGGGCGTCGCCGGTGGGGTGCTGCTGCTCACACCCTGGCTGTTGCTGGGCGCGCTCGGCGGCGTGCTGGAGACCGTGCTCGCGGTGCTCGCCGCCGCCGCGGTCGGCCGGCTCGCCGCGGCGCTGCTCGGCCCGCGGTTCTGGGAGCCGATGGCGGGCTGGAGCCGGGCCCGGACGATCTGGGTCGGTGGCGCGCGGGCCGGCGTCGCCCTCGCCCTGCTCGGTGCCGGCGTCGGGCAGAGCGGCCCGCAGTTGGCCGTGCTGATCGGCCTGCCGATGGTGGGCTTCGCGCTCGCCGCGCTGCGTGGCGCGGGCGACCCGCCAGTCGCCTGGCTGGTCGGCTTCGGGGTGGTCGGGCCGCTGGCGTTCGTCGACCCCGAGGAGACCACGCTGCTGCTCGCCGGGCGCGACGCGCCGTTCTGGGCGGCGATCGCCGCCGGCGCGGCACTCGCCATCGGGGTGCTCATCGGCATCGGGTACGGGCTGCGCGGGTCATTCCGGCGCCCGGTCGCCGCGACCCTGGCCGGCGTGCTGGCCCTCGCCGGCCTAGTCGTCTACTTCGGGCCGGGGCAACCCGGCTTCGCGGGCGAGCGGCTCTTCGTGGTGCTGTCGAGCCAGGCCGACCTGTCGGGGTTGCCGGCCGGCACCGGCCAGGCGGCGCTGACCGCCCGCACCACCGAGGTCTACCGGCGGCTGGTCGAGCACGCCGACCGCACCCAGGCCGACCTGCGCCGCGACCTCGACCGGTGGCACCTGCGCTACACGCCCTACTACCTGGTCAACGGCATCGAGGTGGACAGCGGGGGGCCGGTGCTGCGGGAGTTGCTGTCCCGCCGCGGCGACGTCGACCGGGTGCTGGTCGACCAGGTGCTCCGGCCACTGCCGGCGCCGGCCCTGTCCCCGCACGTGGGCAACGTGGCCGCGCCGTCGCGCGCCCAGTGGAACCTGGAGCAGGTGCACGCACCCGAGGCCTGGGCCTCCGGCGACACCGGGAAGGGCATCGTCGTCGGCAGTTCCGACTCGGGCGTCGACGGCAGCCATCCCGCGCTGGCACCCGGTTTCCGGGGCGGCGACGACTCCTGGTTCGACCCTTGGAACGGCACGACCGTGCCGACCGACGCGGGCATCCACGGCACCCACACGCTCGCCACCGCCGTGGGCGCGGGTGTCGGGGTGGCGCCGGGCGCGCAGTGGGTCGGTTGCGTCAACCTGGCCCGCAACATGGGCAACCCGGCCCACTACCTCGACTGCCTCCAGTTCATGCTGGCCCCGTTCCCGCCCGGCGGCGATCCGTTCACCGCGGGCCGGCCGGCGCGGGCGCCACAGGTGCTGACCAACTCGTGGGGTTGTCCGCAGATCGAGGGCTGCGACCGGCGCTCGCTGGAGCCGGCGGTGCACGCGCTCGACGCGGCCGGCATCTTCGTCGTCGCCTCCGCCGGCAACACCGGGCCGGCCTGCGGCTCGGTCACCGACCCGCCGGCCATCTACCCCGAGACGTTCACCGTCGGCTCGGTCGACTCGTCGGGCACGCTCGCCGACCACTCCAGCCGCGGGCCGGACAAGCCCGACCTGGTCGCGCCCGGCGTCGACGTCGTCTCGGCGCTGCCCGGCGACCGCTACGGCGCGCTGACCGGCACGTCGATGGCCGGGCCCCACGTCGCCGGCGTGGTGGCGCTGCTGTGGTCGGCCAACCCGGCACTGGTCGGCGACGTCGCGCGGACCCGGGAGATCCTGCGGAGCACAGCGGCGCCGGTGACCGCCGGCGACGTCGGGCCGTGCACGCCGGCCCAGGCGACCGGCGCCGGCCTGGTGGACGCGGCGGCGGCGCTGCGTGCGGCCGGGTAGCCTCCGGCGCGTGGACCATGCGTACCAGCTCGCCGAGCTGACCCCCGATCGCGTACCCGATGTCGTGGCGCTCTGTCAGGTGGCTCTTGATCTTCCCGACGATGCCGCCGAGGCCGAGGCCATCGTCGGCCGGCTGCGGCATCCCGGCCCGCTGATCGGGTCGGCCGGCGAGCGACGTACCACGGGATGGGTCGCCCTTTCCGGTCCTGACGTGGTCGGTGTCGTGCTCGGGTCGACCGGCTACGGCGACACCGCGGTCGGGCACGTCGACCTGATCGCGGTGCATCCCGACCACCGGCGGCACGGCATCGGCCGGGAGCTGCTGGCCCGGGTGGAGTCGGCGCTGGCGGGGTTCGGCGTCGGTGCGGTGGCGTTGGTCGGCAACGCGCCGGTGTACGCGTGGCCGGGGATCGACGTGCGCTACACGCCGGCCATCTGCCTGGCCGAGGCGAGCGGGTACGAGCGGCAGACCGTCGCCTGGAACATGACGGCCGACCTGACGCCGGGCTCACTGGCCCTCGCGCCGACGGCGCCGGCGGAGGCGCGGCTCGCGTCGGCCGGCGTGGCCGTGCGCCGGGCGGTGGCGGCCGACGTGCCGGGGCTGGTGGAGTTCGCGCAGGAGCACTTCGGGCCCGGGTGGGGTGCCGAGCTCAGCGGCTCGGCCGGCATCCACTTCGCGGTGCGCGACGGTGGGGTGCTCGGGTTCGCGTGCTGGGGGTCTTCGCGGCCGTCGTATTTCGGGCCGATGGGCACCGCCGCGGCGGCGCGGGGGCTCGGTGTCGGTGGGGTGCTGTTGCGGCGCTGCCTCCAGGAGCAGCACGCTGCCGGGCTGACCGCGGCGCAGATCGGGTGGGTCGGGCCGGTGCCGTTCTACTCGGCCAACTCCGGGGCGCGGATCGAGCGGGTCTTCTTCCTCTACCGCCGGCAACTCTGATCCGTTTGTAGCCCGCGCGGTGCATTGTGTCGCGAAACGCCGACGCGGCGGCCCGACAACCCCTAACGTGCCGGCATGACCCTCGAAGACGAGCCGGCCGCGGAGTCCCCGGGTCCTGGCGCGTCGGAAGCCTCCGGCGACCGACCGTCGGCGGGCGACCTCCCACCCGACCTCGCGGGCGATCTCCCACCCGACCTCGCCGACGACCTTCCCGATGAGTTACCGGCCGCGCCGCCGCGGGGAGCGACGAGCCGGGCCGACAAGCGCCACAACCAGCGCCGCCGCTAGGCCCTCCCTCGAACAAGCGGAAAGGGCGGCCCGCTCGCGCGGACCGCCCTTCCGTGGTTGTGCTGATGGACTTAGAAGTCCATGTCACCGCCACCCGGCGCAGCCGGGGCCTTCTCCTTCTCCGGCTTGTCCGCCACCACAGCCTCGGTGGTGAGGAACAGGGCCGCGATCGAAGCCGCGTTCTGCAGCGCCGAACGGGTCACCTTGGCCGGGTCGATGATGCCGGCCTTGAGCAGGTCGACGTAGTCACCGGTCGCGGCGTTGAGGCCGTGGTTGGTCTCCAGGTTGCGGACCTTCTCCACGACGACGCCACCCTCGAGGCCAGCGTTGACAGCGATCTGACGCAGCGGGGCGTCGAGCGCGATCTTGACGATCTGCGCACCGGTCGCCTCGTCGCCGACCAGGTCGAGCTTGTCGAAGGCGGTCTTGCCGGCCTGCACCAGCGCGACGCCACCACCGGGGACGATGCCCTCTTCGACGGCGGCCTTCGCGTTGCGGACCGCGTCTTCGATGCGGTGCTTGCGCTCCTTGAGCTCGACCTCGGTGGCCGCGCCGACCTTGATGACCGCAACACCGCCGGCCAGCTTGGCCAGGCGCTCCTGCAGCTTCTCGCGGTCGTAGTCGGAGTCGCTCTTCTCGATCTCGGCACGGATCTGGTTGACCCGACCCTGGATCTGCTCCTGGTCGCCACCACCGTCGACGATGGTGGTCTCGTCCTTGGTCACCACGATCTTGCGAGCGTGGCCCAGCATGTCGAGGCCGACAGCCTCGAGCTTGAGGCCGAGCTCCTCGCTCACGACCTGACCACCGGTCAGGATCGCGATGTCGGTGAGCATGGCCTTGCGGCGGTCACCGAAGCCCGGCGCCTTGACGGCGACGGACTTGAAGGTGCCACGGACCTTGTTGACGATCAGGGTGGCCAGGGCCTCGCCCTCGACGTCCTCGGCGATGACCAGCAGCGGCTTGCCGCCCTGCATGACCTTCTCGAGGATCGGGAGCAGGTCCTTGACCGACGCGATCTTGCTGTTGACGATCAGGATGTAGGGGTCGTCGAGGACGGCCTCCATACGCTCCGGGTCGGTCCAGAAGTAAGGCGCGATGTAGCCCTTGTCGAAGCGCATGCCCTCGGTGAGCTCGAGCTCGAGGCCGAAGGTGTTGCTCTCCTCGACGGTGATGACGCCTTCCTTGCCGACCTTGTCCATCGCCTCGGCGATGATCTCGCCGACGCTGGTGTCACCGGCGGAGATCGAGGCGGTGGAGGCGATCTGCTCCTTCGTCTCGACGTCCTTGGCGATCTTGGCCAGCTCCTCCGCGACGCGCGCGACGGCGGCCTCGATGCCCCGCTTCAGGGCCATCGGGTTGGCGCCGGCGGCGACGTTGCGCAGGCCCTCGCGGACCAGCGCCTGTGCGAGGACGGTCGCCGTCGTCGTGCCGTCACCGGCGACGTCGTCGGTCTTCTTGGCGACCTCCTTGACCAGCTCGGCGCCGATCTTCTCGTAGGGGTCCTCGAGCTCGATCTCCTTGGCGATGCTCACACCATCGTTGGTGATGGTGGGAGCGCCCCACTTCTTCTCGAGCACGACGTTGCGGCCCTTGGGGCCGAGCGTCACCTTTACGGCGTCGGCGAGGGTGTTCATACCCCGCTCGAGGCCGCGGCGCGCCTCCTCGTCGAACGCAATGATCTTGGCCATACGGCGTTGTCCTCCTGGACACTCACGGTCGCCGCAGCCTGGTCGGCCACGGGGAACCGCCTGTTGTACGCACCTTCGGACGTCACTACCTGGCGACAGTGACGTCCGCCGGCCGGGCCGGATAGCCCGCGACGACCGGCCCCATGCCGCGCCCGTCTCTGTAGGGCATCGGCGGTGGCCTCACCGCCCCGACCATTGGCACTCACGGTTGGCGAGTGCCAATGACTTGTTTAGCACTCGGACCAGGCGAGTGCAAGCGAGTCGACCTCCGGGGCGGGCCGCGTCGATCCCTAGATGATCATGGCGTGGCGACCCGTACCCCATCTGGCGTTTTATGACTCGTCAATGGTTGAAAGGCATCGCTGTCCGCAATGGGCAAAGTCGCGAATAGATGGCAATGCTACGGAAGTAAAGACAAAGCAGCGCCGACCCCGTTCGCGGGATCGGCGCTAGGTCGTCACGGACCCGGGTGGGGTGCCCGGCTTGGCTTCGCTCAAGCGATTAGGCGGACCTGCTCCGCCTGCGGGCCCTTCTGACCCTGCGCGATCTCGAACTCGACGCGCTGGCCGTCGTCGAGAGACTTGTAGCCGTCCATCTCGATCGCGGAGAAGTGGACGAACACGTCCTGGCCTCCATCGACCGCGATGAAACCGTAGCCCTTTTCACTGTTGAACCACTTGACGGTGCCCTGTGCCACGGTGCACTTCCTAACCTTTGATGCGCCTGCCGGTCCAAGACCGCCCATTCGCGGGTGTAGGTGAGCCCTCGAACATTGCGGCCGAAATCGTAAGGTACACGAGGAGTGACGACCGTGCACTACCCCAAAATGGACACCCTGAGCGCCCGGACGGGCCGCTCGCTCGTTAACCGAACGTGTTGCGAGGCAGACACGGCGCGCAGCCCGGCCGGCACCGCTGCCACCGACGGAACGCGGTCCCGGTGCTGGCGGCCGTCCTGCTGATCACCGCCGCCACGGCGCTCGCGATCTACTACGTGACGCCGAAGCAGCAGGTCACGGTCGCCGCGGCCAAACGACCCTCACCCGGCGCCGACCGGGCCCGGGCGCACCCGATCCGGGTCGGCACCGTCGACGTGCCGGTCGAGGGGTTCCTGTCGTGGGCACTGCTCGACCGGCAGAACGGGCACATCACCGGGTCGCCGAACATGGCCGAGCCAAGCGACACCATGTCGATGGTCAAAGCTTGGCTGGCCGCCGATTATTTAAGAGTTTCCGCAGAGAAAGGCGAGGAGCCTTCGGGTTTTCGCTTGGGACAGCTCACCATCATGATCCGCGACAGCGACAACGCGGCAGCCATCGAGGTGTATGAACTAGCCGGCGGCCACGACTCGATCCTGCGCATGATCGAAATATGCGGCCTCACCGACAGCCAGGCGCACCCGAACAACTGGAGCAACACGGTGATCTCGGCCCGCGACACGGTTCGCCTTGCATCATGCATTGCCGACGGGCGAGCGGCAGGCGACCGGTGGACGCCTTGGCTTCTATCGGAGATGCGCGGCGTACGCGGAACCGGCGATTTCGGTGTTCGCCGCGCCTTACCAGAACCGGCATCGTCCGAAGTAGCGATCAAGAACGGCTGGCTACTTCGCGACGAAGACGGCCTCTGGCACATGGCATGCCTGGCGGTGACAGATCGGTGGGCGATCGGAGTGCTGGTGCGCTATCCCGGCACCCTCGGCTTCGACTACGGCGCGAACGTCTGCCAGGCGGTCGGCGCCCAACTGCTGGCCCCCACGACCCGGCTGGCGTCCCCGTCCCCCTGACGGCGACCACCCACCAGCGGCGCGGCAGGATCGCTCCCATGCCACTGCTCTTCTCCTACGGCACCCTGCGCAACCCGGCGGTCCAGCGCGCCAACTTCGGCCGGTTGTTGCACGGCCGCGACGACGCCCTGCCCGGCTACCGGATGACCCTGCTGGAGGTCACCGACCCGGATGTGGTCGCGCTGAGCGGCACGGCACGCCACCCGGTGGTCGCCCCGACCGGCGACCCCGGCGACCAGGTCCCCGGGGTCGTCTTCGAGCTCACCGACGCGGAACTGTTGGCCGCCGACGGCTACGAGGTCTCCGACTACCGCCGCGACCTGCTGCCCCTGGCCTCCGGCGCCGAGGCCTGGGTCTACGTGAGCGCCGCGTGACCACCGCCCTGGACACCCGCCGCCTGCCGGCGGCGGTCGAGGTCCGCCGGGTACGCCCCGGCGACGCGGCCATCACCCGCGCCCTGCGCCTGGAGATGCTCGCCGACTCCCCGCTCGCCTTCCTGGAGACGCTGGCCCAGGCGGCGGCACGCCCCCACGCCGAATACGCGGCCCGGATCGCCGAGCACTCGACCGGCGACCGGGTAGCCCAGTTCATCGCCGTGGCCGACGGCCGGGTGATCGCCCACGCCGGCGGCACCGCGATCGCCGACGAGCCCGGCGTGACGGTGATCTTCGCCGTCTATGTCACCCCGACCTGGCGCGGCAAGGGCCTGACCTCGGCGCTGACGGCCGCGGTGAGCGAGTGGTCGCGCACGGCCGGCCGCCCCGACCTCATGCTGGAGGTGGTGGTGGGCAACGACCGCGCGGTCCGCGCCTACGAACGGGTCGGCTTCGTCGACACCGGCGTGCGCCTCCCCCACCCGACCACGGCGGCCATGACCGAACTCCAGATGCGCCGCCGCGCCTGATGCTTAACCCGCAGCCGGGCGTGTCGTCATGGGTAGCGGCCAGGTTCAACGAGCCCACATGTTCTTTTATGTGGCTACACAAAAGAACATGTACGCCGCGACAACACCTAGCCGGGCCAGCCCGACACGCCCGGAACAACGCCACGCCGGCCCGAGCCCCCGGGCGGCCCTGAGCCAAGTTCGCTCGGGGGGAGTGGGTGGGCGAGTTAGGCGGTGTGGCGGCGGGACTGGACGATGCGGAAGCGGTTGCTGACGTAGGCGCCGTCGGTTAGGGCCGCGTTCGCCGCCGGGTTGGCGCCCGTCGCGTGGAAGTCGGAGAACGCCGCGGACTGGTTGACGAAGACGCCGCCGGTCAGGTTGCAGCTCAGGTGGACGCCCGCGTCGAGGGATGCCGACTCGACCGCGGACAGGACTGACTCGTCGGTCGAGTAGACCGCCGCCGTCAACGCGCCCTTGGCCAGGACCGTCGAGCGGAAGATGTCGATGCTCGACGTCGTCGAGTCGGTGGCGATGACGAAGGTGATCGGGCCGAACCACTCGCGGCCGTAGGTTTCGCTGTCGGCCGCGGTCAAGGTGACCACCGTCGGGGTGCGGACCACGGCCTCGGCGAAGGATGGGTGGGTGACCGGGGCCGACGGGAGGACCGCGGTGCCGACCGCCTCGACCTCGGCCAGGCGGGCCAGGACGCCGTCGTTGACGATCGCGCCGGTCAGCTCGACCGCGCGGGCCGGGTCGCCGGTCAGTTTGGCTACCACCGCCGCGATGGAGTGGGCTACCTCGTCGAAGGTCTTGTGGCCCTGGTCGGTTTCGATACCGCCCGCCGGGACCAGGATGTTTTGCGGTGTGGTGCACATCTGGCCGCTGTAGAGGGTGAGCGAGAAGCCGATGTTGCGGCACATTCCGGCGAAGTCGTCGGTCGAGTCGATCACGATGGTGTTGACGCCGGCCTTCTCCGTGTAGACCGAGGCCTGGTGGGCGTTGGTCTCCAGCCAGTCGCCGAACTCGGTCGAGCCGGTGAAGTCGATGATGCGGACGGCCGGGTCGAGCGCCAGGGTCTTGGCCAGGCCCTCGCCGGGTGCCTCCGCGGCCAACTGCACCAGGTTGGGGTCGAAGCCGGCCTCTTCCAGGGCGGCCCGGGCGTAGCGGACCGTGATGGCCAGCGGCAGGACGGCGCCGGGGTGGGGCTTGACCACGACCGGGTTGCCGGTCGCCAGGCTGGCGAACAGGCCCGGGTAGGAGTTCCAGGTCGGGAACGTGTTGCAGCCGATGACCAGCGCGACGCCGCGCGGGACGACGTGGAACGTCTTGGTCATCCGCAGCGGGTCGCCCTTGCCGGCCGGCTTCTCCCAGCCGGCGGTGGCCGGGTGGCGGGTCATCTCGGCGTAGGAGTAGGCGAGCGCCTCCAACGCGCGGTCGAGGGCGTGTGCCCCGCCGGCCTGGAACGCCATCACGAACGCCTGGCCGCTGGTGAACTGCACCGCGTTGGCCAGCTCGAAGATGTGCGCGTGCAGCCGGGCGAGGATCTCGAGGCAGACGCCGACGCGGGTCTGCGGGCCGGCGTCGCGCCACGCGGGCAGCGCCGCCGTCGCGGCCGCGATCAGGGTCGACGGCTCGACGTGGGGGTAGGACACGTCAAGCGGCACGCCGAAGGGGCTGCGCTCGGTGGCCACCCAGTCGGTGATGCCCGGCTGGTCCAGCGGGAACTTGGCGTCGAGGTAGCCACGGAACGCGGCCTCGCCCTCGGCGGCGGCGGTCTCACCGTAGACACGCGGGCTGGGCGACTCGGGGTAGGCCGACCAGTAGGCGCGCTCCTTGATCGCGGTCGTGGCGCGCTCGAGCGTCTCGGCGTGGTTGGCGAACCAGGGGTGCGGGGTCTCCGTCATGCAGCCATCATGCCTGCTGGGGAACACTCAGAGGGATATCTGCCAGTTGTGCCACTCGTCGACCGGGCGGAAGCCCATCGCCTCGTTGATGGCGATCATGTGTGAGTTGACCGCGGCGTTCCAGGTGTCGATCACCCGCAGCGCCGGCTCCGACGCCAGCACCGTGGTCAGGTTTTCCACCTTGACCAGGGCGCCCAGCCGGTGACCGCGGTGGTCGGGGTCGACCAGGGTGATCTGTTGCCAGGAATGCCAGTCGATGCTCTCGGCGAAGTCGATCGCCGTCAGCGCGACGATTCGGCCGGTGGCGTCGTGTCGGGCCGCGGTCGTGTAGACCCGCCGGCCCCGGCGCTCGCGGGCCGCCTCCTGCTCGCGGAACCGGGCCTCGTCGATCTTCTGCCCCTCGAGCGCGAGGTCGCCCAGCGGGGCGTCGGACATCAGCCGACCCTCGAGGTAGGCGATGTCGGCGACGTAGTCGTCGGGGACGGCGCCGAGCCAACGGACCAGGCTGTAGCCGGCGGCGTGCGGCCAGGCCGCCTCGACCATCGCGTCGAGCGACGGGCGGTCGAGCGACTCGATGGTCAGCCGGCGCCGCACGTCGGTCAGCGCCAACTGCGCGCCGCGGGCACGGGCGAACTCGTCGCCGTCGGTCGGCCGCTCCGGGCCGCCGGCCAGGGTGCACACCGTCGTGCCGATCAGGTGCTTGCGACCGTCGGCCCGCGCCGTCTGCTCGGCGTAGTCCAGCAGCGCGCCACCGACACCGCGGCGCCGGACCTCCGGCAGCACGTCGAGCCGCAGGTCGGCGGTGCCGGTGTTTTCCAGGAACGGCAGGCTCATCTCGAGGAAGCCGACCGGGACGTCGTCGAGCCAGGCCAGCGCGTTGGCCTTGTGCTCGCCGGGCCAGGGGTCGCTGAGCGACGCGAAGAAGTGTCGCGGATCGACCGGCGGGAAGTCGGGCAGGTCCGCGGCGTCGCTCCGCGACCGGATGTCGAACGCGTGCCGGGCGCCGACCTCGTCGGTCGCCGGGAGCGGAGTCACCACGATGCTCATGCCCGCCAGCGTGCCCAACCGGACGGGCTAACGCGAGTCAATTTAAAGGGCCCCGGTCCGTGTGGACGGGGCCCTTCAAGAAGCTTTGGTCGGGAGGACGGTCGCACAACGCCTCCGGCGCTGGGTCGCTAGAACTTCAAAAGTCTACGGCGGCTCGCCCTCCCGCACGGAGCATCCTGCGAGATTCCCATCATGGTCGTCAAGTCCCTGCGGACATGTTTTCTCGACGGACGGCAAAATCACCGCTACGGGGTGCACATGTTGCATCACCCGAACGTATGAGTCCATCCTGGATAACGGGCCTGTCAGCCGAGCAGACCGGCTTCGCGGGCAGCCCGAAGCGACGGCTTGACGCGATGGGTGGGTCCAACCTGGCCGGCCACCGCGTCGATCGTCTTGAGTCCCTCGCCGGTGTTGAAAACGACCGTCTCCGCAGTGGGGTCGAGCCGTCCTGACTCGACCAACTTGCGCAGCACCGCGGTGGTGACGCCACCGGCCGTTTCGGCGAACACTCCGGTGGTGCGGGCGAGCAACTGGATCGCCGCGCGGATCTCGTCGTCGTCGGCGTAGTCCATCCAGCCGTCGGTGCGCTTCACGGCTTCGAGCGCGTAGAGGCCGGCCGCCGGGTCACCGATGTTGAGCGACTTGGCGATGCCGGTCGGGCGGACCGGGACGATCTCGTCGGTGCCTTTGTGCAGTGCCGTCGCGATCGGGTTGCAGCCGGCCGACTGCGCGCCGAAGACCCGCCACCCGCCGGCCGGCGCGTCGACCAGGCCGATCTCGACGAGTTCGGTGAACGCCTTGTCGATCTTCGTGAGCAGCTCGCCGCTGGCCATCGGGATGACCACCTGCGCCGGGATCCGCCAGCCGAGTTGCTCGGCGACCTCGTAGCCCAGCGTCTTGGAGCCCTCGGCGTAGAACGGCCGCACGTTGACGTTGACGAACGCGGTGTCCTCGAACTCGTCGGTCTCCACCAGTTCGCTGCAGAGCCGGTTGACGTCGTCGTAGGAGCCCTCGATGGCGACCAGGTCTCCGCCGTACACCGCGGTGGTAATGATCTTGCCTGGCTCGAGATCAGCCGGGATGAACACGATCGACGGAACGCCGGCCCGGGCCGCGTGCGCGGCCACCGAGTTGGCCAGGTTGCCGGTCGACGCGCAGGCGAAGCGGGTGAAGCCGAGGCCGCGCGCGGCGGTCAGCGCGACCGAGACCACCCGGTCCTTGAACGAGTGGGTC
Organism: Asanoa ferruginea; assembly: GCF_003387075.1. Classification (NCBI taxonomy): domain Bacteria; kingdom Bacillati; phylum Actinomycetota; class Actinomycetes; order Micromonosporales; family Micromonosporaceae; genus Asanoa; species Asanoa ferruginea. Next base: position 2,813,479 of record NZ_QUMQ01000001.1, on the reverse strand, counting down.
GGGTTGGCACTGTCGTCTTTGACCCAGAGCGGCGCGCTGATGCCCAACTCGGCGGCCAGGGCGGGAGCGCTGATCAGCGGCGTGAGGCCGGGGTTGAGGGTCACCCGGCTGGCCGGGTCCTGCCCTGCGGGCAGCAGCGGGGCGTAGCGCCAGATGTTGTGCGGGCCGGCGGTGATCTGGGCGCGGGTCACCCGGGCCAGCGCGGCGGGGTCGTAGGCCACCTCGAGCGGGCCGAAACACTCGAAGCACGCGTGCTGTGCGATGAGCGGGTATTCCGCGCCGCAGCCACGACAGACGAGAGCGCGGGCGGGGCTGTCGGCAACCTGGGAGGCGGTCTCGTCGATGATCGACGTCATGAGGGAGGGTCCTCTCATCTTTCCCCGCGTCGCACCATGCGACGGGGGACGGAATTGGCACCTGCGCACCGCGACTCTTCAATGAGTCAACGGCGTGGTTGCCGGGGCTTCGTCGGGCCGTATCCCTCTGCCCCTCTGGATGAGGTATTCAGTTGTGCCCTCCAGGGTAAGGCCTCCGCCGGGGCGCGGGCCTGTCCCTTCCCAAGGTGTGAACCACGCCTCACAAGATCAACTTGTCACGTCCTTGCGGGTGAACCGCCAGAAGGCCAATGACCAGAACAGCGTCGCGTAGACGATCGCCGATATCGTGCCCTTCACGATGTCGTCGAACTGGGCCGGCGTGGAGAGCAGGCCGAGCCACGCCGTGCTGTAGTGGGTCGGCAACAGGTTGCGCACCACGCCCAGCGCGCTGATCTGGTCGAGGATGCTCGACAGGATCCAGACGAGCACCGCGCCGCCAACCGCGCCCAGCGGTGCGTCCGTCGACACCGACAGCAGGAACGCGAGCCCGGCCACCACCAGCAGCACCACGGCCAGGTAGCCCAGGATGCCGAGCAGCCGCAGCAGGCCCGGCCCCGGCGCGATCTCGTTGGCCACCGTGCTCTGGAGCGGCTCCCAGCCATAGCGGGCGGTGCCGACGGCCAGTGCCGTGCCGGCCAGCGCGACCAGCGCCAGGCCCGAGTAGCCGAGCGCGACGACCAGCTTGACCGCCACCAGCCGGGCCCGCGGCACCGGCACCGCCAGCAGGTAGCGCAGGCTGCCCCACTGCGCCTCGCTGGCCACCGTGTCGCCGCAGAACAGCGCGACGGCGACGACCAGCAGGAAGGTCGCCGAGACGTAAAGGCAGAACAGGGTGAAGTTGAGCCCGCCCGAGGTGGCCAGGTCGATCAGACTGCCGAACTCGCCACCGCCGTTGTCGTCGCCACCGGCATTGTCGAACTGGAATGCGATCAAGATGATCAAAGGCAACGCGACCATCAGACCGAGAGCCCATCGGGTACGCGCACGCGACCACTGCCGCCGCCACTCGGCCCGGATGGGCATCGTGCGGGACCCTCGGTAACCCCTGGCCGCACCAGCTTCGAGGTCGGTTGCCATCAGCGGTCTCCGCTTCCACTAGAGCTGTCCCCGACCAGGGCGAGGAACGCGTCTTCGAGGCGGCGCCGGGGCACCACCCGTTCCACCCCGATGCCGGCCCGCACCAACTCGGCCACGACCTCGCTGCGCGCCGTGCCGTTGGTGTCGACCACGAGCTGCCGCGGGTCGCCGTCGACCGAGACCGAGCGAACCCCGGCGAGCTGACCGAGCACGTCGGCCGCGGCGCCCGCGTCGGACACCTCGATCTGCACGGTCGGCGACTCGCCGACGATGTCGTCGACCGGGCCCGACGCGACGATCGCGCCCTTGTTGACCACCACCACGTGGGTGCAGGTCTGCTCGACCTCGGCCAGCAGGTGGCTGGAGACCAGCACCGCCCGCCCGTCAGTGGCGTAGCGCTTGAGCACCCGGCGCATCTCGGCGATCTGCGGCGGGTCGAGCCCGTCGGTCGGCTCGTCGAGCACCAGCAGCTCGGGCAGGCCGAGCATGGCCTGCGCGATGGCCAGCCGCTGCCGCATGCCGTGGCTGTAGGTCTTCACCCGGCGATGCACCGACTCGCCCAGCCCGGCGATCTCCAGCGCCCGGTCGAGCTGCGCGTCGGCCGCCGGCCGGCCGGTCGCCGCCCAGTAGGCCCGCAGGTTGGCCAGGCCGGAGAGGTGCGGCAGGAAGCCGGGCCCCTCGACCAGCGCGCCGATCCGTGACAGCACCGGCGAGCCGGGCACCAGCGGGTGGCCGAACACGTGGATCTGCCCGGCGGTCGGGTTGGTCAGCCCCATCAGCACCCGCAGCGTGGTGGTCTTGCCGGCACCGTTGGGCCCGAGCAGGCCCACGACCTGGCCGCGCCGCACCTCGAAGTCGACCCGGTCGACCGCGACGAAGTCGCCGTATTCCTTGCGCAGGCCGTCGACCCGCAGCGGCACGTCCGCGTAATCGGGATGCACCGAAGCGTCGTGCCGGCCACGCCGCCGGCGCACGACCAGGATCACCACCGCGAGCCCGATGGCGATCGCGACCAGCAGCCCGGCCAGCACGTAACGCCAGATCACCTGTGGGCTGGCGATCGGGGTGCCGGCCACCGTCGGCAGGGTCACCGCGGTGGCGTTGTCCGGCACCGCGACCGTGTAGACGGTCGGCTGGTTAGGTGTCGCGAAGGCCTGGTCGGAGGTCGCGACCGCGATCCGCATCGTGTGCCCGGCCTCGACCCGGTGCACGATCGGCGGCAAGGTGACCGACACCGGCTGGGCCTGCGCGATGTCGGCCGGCAGCCCGGTCAGCCGGACCGGTGCGATCAGCCCGCTGGACAGCGTCGCCACCCCGCTCGGGTCGACGTCGTAGAGCTTGACGAACAGCACCGCCTCGCCGCTCGGCGACGCGGCCCGGATCCGCACGCTCGGCGCGCCGACGATGTCGACCGGCTGGTCGAGCGGCGCGGAGGTGAACCGCGCGTTCTGGCCCGGCAGGTCGGTGACCACACCGTTGACGAAGGACGAGAGCCCGCCGGCCGCCGGCAGTGAGGAGATCGCGGCCGGGTTGCCGGCGGGCGGGTTGGCGACCTGCTGCGCCGGGCCGGCCACGGTCACCGTCGAACTCGAGGTGCCGGCCAGTCCCGGATATGCCGGGTTGGAGTAGCCGCTGGTCACCACGCCCCGGTCGAGCGCGTTGAAGCCGGTGATCCGCGACCAGGTGAAGCTGGTCGGCGGCGCGTCGCCGGTGCCCTTGACGTAGTGGTCGAGCCACTGCGCCATCAGGAAGCGGACCCGGTCGCGGTCGGACTGCGGCCCGTCGCCGCCGTCGTGGCCACCGGTGAACCAGGCGACCCGCACCGGGGTGCCGGTGGCGGCGATGCCGCGGGCGTTGGCGTCGGCCTCGGTGAGCGGGAAGAGCGTGTCGGCGGTGCCCTGCACCAGCAGGGTGGGCGCCTTGATCCGGTCGAGCACGGTGGCCGGGCTGGACCGGCGGAGCAGGTCGACGGCGGCCTGGTCGGCCCGGCCGGCGGTGGCGATCCGCTGGTAGACGGCGCAGACGTCGGCGGCGAACCGGCCGCACGACGGGTCGGCGCCGGCCGCTGCGGCCGCGGCGGCCGCCGCGTCCTGCGGGACCCCGGTCAGGTCGAGGCTGGGGCTGGCGCCGTTGCCGAAGAACAACCCGGCCCAGGTCTTCTTGAAGACGCCGTCGACGGGGCCGCGACCGGTCGACTCCGGCAGGAACGCGCCGGCCAGGTCGTTCCAGGTGGCCATCGGCACCGCCGCGTCGATCCGCTGGTCCTGGCCGGCGAGCAGCAGGGCCAGCCCGCCGCCGTAGGAACTGCCGACCACCGCCACCCGCGGGTCGCCGGGCGCGTCGGTGCGGATGTCCGGCCGGGCGGCGAGCCAGTCGACCAGCCGCTGCGCGTCGCGTACCTCATAGTCGGGGCTGTCCAGGTGGATCTGCCCGCCGCTGCTGCCGAAGCCCTGCGCGGTCCAGGTCAGCACGGCGTAGCCGAGCCCGGCGAGGTCCTCGGCGTCGCTGTAGGTGCTCTCCTTGGTGCCGCCGAAACCGTGCGCGAGCAGCACCGCCGGCACCTTGTCGCTCGCCGAGGCACCGTTCGGCAGGAACAGCCGGGTGTCCAGGTCGACCGGTTCGTCGCCACGGGGACCGGTCCGCACGGTGATCCGGGCGTCCTGCGTGTGATAGCCGGGCGAGTTGGGCCAGACGGCCCAGAGCACGGCGCCGGCGAGCACGAGCAGGGCGGCGCCGCCGGCGATCAGCCGGCGACGGGTGCGGCGGGACAGCGGTGGTGACATGCCGCCAAAGGTACGGCGGGGACGCTGAGCATTCTCTGAGTTCGGTCCGCAGCCGCTTGGTGGGACACGTGCTAATCCCGCGAAATCCGACGAATGACGCCGAGCGGGCAATGAACCTGAGACAAGTTACGCAGCGTGCTCTTTCGCTTCTTGATCCATCACGCAGGGCCATAGAAACCGACGGATGAAGCAGAAATGGCTGTTCGGTTTGGGCCTTCCTGGGTGCCCCTCTACTAGTTTCTCCGTCCGGTGGACGGGACGGCCGGGGCAACTCTTCAGTCCGTGCCACCACTTCGTGGAGGGGTTGCCGATGACACGTTCCGCACCGCGTTCCCGGGCCCGCTCGGGAGCGCTGTCTGTGCTGCTGTCCATCCTGGTCGTCGCGCTGCTGGTGCCCACCGGGGTGCTGTTCTCGCAGAACTGGCGCACGCTGGGCGACCGGGCCAGCGCCACGTCCCGCGAGCTCGACGGCGTGGCCTACCTGCGCAGCCTGCAACAGGTCGCCTTCGCCGTGGTCGACGCCCAGTCGGCGACCGTGTCCGGCGAGCCGGTGTCCCGCGACGCCATCGTCGTGGCCGTCCAGCAGGCCGACGCGACCGACGCGCAACTCGGCGGGCGGCTGCGCACCACCGAACGGTGGAACGGCATCCGGAGCCGGCTGGAGACGCTGCGCGCCGCGCCTGCGGCGGCTGACCCGACCCAGACGATCGCCGCCTACCGGGAGGTCGGCGACCTGCTGCTCGCCCTCTACGCCAAGGTGCGCGACGAGTCCGGGCTGTCCCACGATCCCGACGGCGACGCCTTCCACCTGCAAAGCAGCGCCGCGGGTGAGCTGCCGATCGCGGTCATCGCGGCCGGCCGGCTGGCCGACGCCGCGGTGCTCGCCCTGGCGGCCCGCACCGCGACGGCCGGCCAGCCCGGCACACCGGCGACGCAGCAGAAGCTGTTCGAGGTCGTCTCCGAACTCGCGGCACAGCGGGTGACCGTGCAGAACGCGTCGAACCGGCTGGTCGACGACCTGCGCTCGGCGGTCGACAGCACCGAGAGCCGCACCCTGGGCAGCAACCTGCTCAGCCGCCTCGACCGCTATCAGCGCACGGCCGACCTGGTCCTCGCGTTGTTCGCACAGGCCGGCGCCGGCAGCAACGCCACCGCCGCCGACAAGTCGCGGATCGGGCCTGCCCGCGCCGGGCTCCAGGCCGCGGCCGGCGAGCTGTCCAGCACGATCCTCAACGAGGTCGAACGGCTGCTCACCACGCGCGCCGACGCGACCGACCGCGACCGGCTGCTGACCGGCGGCGCCGCGCTCGTGGCGGTGCTGCTGGCGGTGGGCTTCTTCCTCGCCTACTTCCTCGGCGGCCGGCGCCGGCCAACCGCACCGGCCGGCCCGTTCCCGGAGGCCGGCCCGGCCAACCCCGACGCGCTGCCACCCGACGAGCCCACGTCGTGGCCGACGGTCGCGCCGATCACCGGTGCCCCCTACCAGGGCGCGTCACAGCAGAACGCCACACAGTGGGAGCGATCCGGTGCTACTCGGTAGGCTGCGCATCCGCGGGAAGCTCGCGCTGCTGCTCATCGCGCCGCTGCTCGGCATCATCGCGCTCGCGGTGCCCGTCGTCGGCGACCGGGTCAGCACCGCCGAGCGGGCCGACGACACCGCCCGCCTCGTCGAGATCGCCGGCCAGGTCGGCTCGCTGGTGCAAAACCTCCAGCAGGAGCGGATGCTCTCGATCGGCTACACCTACGGCGTCGTCGACCGCAGCCGGCTGGTGCTGCAAAGCGCGCAGGTCAGCGACGCCGTCGCCGACCTGCGCGCGACCTCAGACCTGCCGAAGGACCTGCAGGGCGCGCTGGACGCGCTGCCCACGCTGGCCGCCTCCCGGGCCGCAGTGCTCAAAGGCGACGCCCGCCCCGTGGTGGTGCTCGCGACGTTCGGTGAGCAGGTAACGCGGCTGATCGACGGGCTCGGGCTGCGCGGAAAGGCCGACACCACCACGCCCGCCGGCCGACAGGTCATGGCGCTCGACTCGGTGCTCCGCTCCGACGAGGGGATCAGCCTGGTCGCGACGCAGATCGTGTTGCTGACTGCCGTGCGCGACGCGGACCCGAAGACCCCGATCCCCACCGCGGTCGCATCCATGTCGTTGCCGACGATGGCCGTCCTGCTGCAAGACGTCGCCCGGTTCCGCTCCTACGCGACGGCGGAACAGAACGGCGTCTACGACCTGGTGCAGCAGGGCGTCAACGCGCGCAGCACCAACGGCGACTTCCTCGGCCAGCTAGCCAAGAGCCCGGAGGAGGCGCTGGCCGCCATCAACCTCCCGACGCTCTTCCCGCTGGCCGAATCGCTGATGACGCTCGGCACCTTCGTCGAGAAACGGATCGTGGCCGACGTCAAGGCCGAGGTGAGCGACCGGCAGAACCGGGCGCTGACGGAGGCGTACGGCGTCGGCTTGGCCTGTCTGCTCCTGCTCCTGTGTGTCGTGCTGCTCAGCGTCGCGGTCGCCCGTGCCGTCGTCCGGCCGCTGACCCGGCTGACCGAGTCGGCCGACGACGTCGCGAAGGTCGCCGAGGCCGAGCTGACCAAGGTGGCCGACGGTGAGCTCGACTCGTCGGTGCCGGTCCGGCTGGAAGCCGTCGACGTGCGTGCCCGCGACGAGGTCGGCGACCTGGCCCGCGCGTTCGAGCGGGTCCAGGCGACCGCCGCCCGGCTGGTCGAGCGGCAGGTGGCCGGCCGGCGCAACGTCGCGCAGATGTTCGGCCACGTCGGCCGCCGCACCCAGAACCTGGTCGGCCGCCAACTCGCGCTGATCGACCGGCTGGAGCGGCAGGAGGCCGACCCGGGCCGGTTGCAGCACCTCTACCGGCTCGACCACATCTCCAGCCGGTTGCGGCGCAGTGCGAGCAGCCTCGTGGTGCTCTCCGGCTCGGCCGGCGCCGACAGCCACGTCGCGCCGCTGCCGCTCACCGACGTGATCCGGCTCGCGCTCGGTGAGATCGAAGACTATCTGCGGGTCGACATCAAGGTGCCGACCGAGATCAGCATCGCGCCGTCGATGATCGGCGACCTGGTGCTGGTGCTGGCCGAGCTGATGGAGAACGCGACCACGTTCTCGCCGCCGCACACCCGGGTGACCGTCACCGGCGTGGTCAGCGACCCCGGCATCCGGCTGCTCGTGGTCGACCACGGGCTGGGCATGTCCGCCGAGCGGATGGCCGAGGAGAACGCCCGGCTGGCCCGGCGCGAACGGCTCGACCTGGTGCCGACCGAGGTGCTCGGCCTGTTCGTGGTCGGCCGGTTGGCCCGCCGGCACGGCATGCGGGTCATGCTGAGCACCACGCCCGGTGGCGGCGTCACCGCCGAGCTCGAGGTGCACGAACGCGAGCTGGTCACCGACGCCGAGGTGCCGCCCCGGTCGACCATCGCCCGGGCCCGGGTGAGCCCGCCCGAGCAGGTCCGGCCGCAGTCGCCCGCCGGCCCGCCCGTGATCGGCGGCGATGGCTCGGCCGCCGCGGTCTACGACCCGTTCCGGCCCGACCGCCGCCCCACCGGCGTCGGGCACGGTGGATCATCCGCGGCACCGGCCGTAGGGCCGGCACCCGCACCGGCCGGTGCCGCGGATCCGCAGCAGGCCCCGTCGGCGGCCGAGACCAAGGCCGCGACGCCGCCCCCGCCGGCCACGGCCGCACCCGAGTGGCCGATCCGGCAGCGGGTTCCCGGTCGCACCGAACCGCCGGCGACCGCGCCGCCCGGCGACGAGGCGCCCGAGGCCAGCGAGTCCGCTGACGACGCGCCCGCGGGCCGCCGTCCGACACCGGTGACGCGGCGCCCCAACGGCAACTCGCCCGGCTTCGACGAGGCCGCGCTCAACCGGGCCAGCCGGATGCTCGCCAACGGGCAGCCGTGGAACGCGTTCGTGCCGCAGCCGCGCATCGCCGGTGAGGTCGACGAGCCGGTCAACCAGCGCCCGACCCAGGCCGACCGCCCCAACCCGCCGACCCGACCGGCGAAGGCGGCCGCGCGGCCGATCCCGCCCATCAAGGCCAAGCTGGCGAAGCCGGCCAAGGCCGCCGACAAGCCCAAGCCGGAACTGTCCGACGAGGAGACCCAGGCCGTGCTCCGGCGGCGGGTGCCCGGCGCCAAGCTGCCCACCGACGGCACCGCCGAGTCGGCACCCACCTCGGCACCGCCCTCGCCGGCCGACCCGGCCGCCGCCCGCGCCCTGGTCGAAGAGTTCGAGGCGGGGGTCCGCTACGCCGAGCGGCAGGTTCGCGGCGGTGCCATTCCGGGCGCGCGACCCGTGCCCGTCAACGGCGCGGCCAACGGCAAGGCGGCAACCGACGCGACCAGCCGCAGCACCGCGACGGCCACACCCGGCCGCCCGCTCAGCCGGCGCCAACCCGGCGCCACGCTCGACGATCAAGACGTCTCCACCGAGCGCCAGACGTCTGACCAACCACTGGACCCGGAAGCCGCCCGCGACCTGGTCCAGCAGTTCGAATCCGGTGTGGCACGGGCGATGCGCCAGATCAGTGCCGGCCTCCGCGACGAAGAGGGAACACGATGACCAGCCCGTACATCCACGAAAGCATCGAACGGTCTGATGCGGACGTGTCCAACGGCCAGCTCAGCCAGGAGGCGCAGACCTTCAACTGGCTGCTCGACTCGTTCACCTCGGGCACCGCGGGCGTCGTGGAGGCCATCGCGGTCTCCAGCGACGGCCTGCTGATGGCAATGTCGGCGATCAAGGACCGGGCCAACGCCGAACGGCTGGCCGCGATCGTCTCCGGCATGACCAGCCTCGCCGGCGGCGCCGCCAACTGGTATTCGCTGGGCGGCCTCAACCGGGTCATCGTCGACATGGCCGACGGCTACCTGCTGATCACCTCGATCAGCAGCGGCTCGGTGCTCGGCGTGATCGCCGACCGGTCGGCCAACCTGGGCACCCTCGCCTACGAGATGACCCTGTTCGCGAGCCGTGCCGGTGGCGCGCTGACCCCCCGCCTGATCGCCGAGCTGAAGAACTCCGTTCAGTCATGATCCCGGCGCACGACCCCGAACCAGGCACGGGTGTACGCCCGTACCTGAAGGCGGGGTTGGCCGGCGGGGAGGGTGGCGGAATTCCACCCGACGATGACCCGTCGGCCGCCCTGCGGCCGTTCGTGCTCACCTCCGGGCGGGTGGTCGGCGTCGACCCCGCCATCGGGATGGAGACGCAGGTGACCGTCCACGACGGACCACCACGCACCCACCTGCCGAGCAGCGCGCGCGAACTGCACGCGATCGTGGCGCTGTGCGCCGCACCGGTTTCCGTGGCCGAGATCTCGGCCCGGTTGCGCATGCACCTCGGGGTGACCCGGGTGCTGGTCGGAGACCTTCGGGCGACCGGCCATCTGGACGTACACACGCTTGATGTCGCTGACCCTCGCGACCCCGAGACGATTCGGCGGGTGATCCGTGGACTACGTGCGATCTCCTGAGTGGCAGCTCACCACCACCGACCCTGACGCGGGGGGACGCCATCGTGAGCAGCAGTCGGCGTACGCGCCCAATGTGGGCTGGCACCACATCGGCGCACCCGCGCCGGCCGTCGACGCGCGCCTGGTCGGGCCGCCGGTGAAGCGCCGCCGCGCGCCGATTCCCGTCAAGATCGTGGTGGCCGGCGGCTTCGGGGTCGGCAAGACCACCACCGTCGGCGCGATCTCGGAGATCGCCCCGCTGACCACCGAGGCGGAGATGACCACCGCCTCGATCGGCGTCGACGACCTCCATCCAGACTCGACGAAGACCACCACCACCGTGGCGATGGACTTCGGCTGCGTGACGATCGACGGCAGCCTGAAGCTCTATCTGTTCGGCACGCCCGGCCAGTCCCGGTTCGGTTTCATGTGGGACGACCTCACCCGTGGGGCGCTCGGCGCGCTGGTAGTGGTTGACAGCGGCCGTTTGGACGAGTGTCATTTCGCCATCGACTACTTCGAACGGGCAGATTTGCCGTTCGTCGTGGCCGTGAACGCGTTCGACGGGCAACTCACCCACGACCTCAACGCCGTGCGGTGGGCGCTCGCGGTCGGCGACCACGTTCCGGTGGTCCGCTTCGACGCGCGGCAACGCCTGTCGGTCCGCGACGCCCTGCTCGTGCTCCTCGACCGGGCGTTGGATCGCGCGCTGCGCGAGCGCGGGGGGTCGTGAGCGAGGCTGTGACGGAGGTCGGTCCGGGTGAGAGACGCGTTCGGCGAAGCGCTAGACCGTATGGCGCGGCGGGAGGAGTTGGAACGCCTCAAGGCCGAGGCGGCGGCCAACAAGCGAACGTCCGTGGCGGCTGAGGTCGCCGAGGCGGTTCGCCGGGTCGTCGAGCACCATCCGGACACCACGGTGACGGTCGCGGTCGAGTCGGCCGGCGCCAGCACGGCGTTCCTGGTCGGCTGGGCCAACGACGCGGTGTCGATCTCTCCAGGCCCGGTCAAGGACGCCGCGGCCCAGCTCGCCGAACTGATCCGCCAGGACCCAACCCTGCTGGCCCCGGATCAGGAATAGTGTCGGCGGGTGGCCGACCGTGACCTTGTCCTGACCGCGAGCCTGCGCCCAGCGGCCCTCGACGCCCGGCGCGGTGTCGTCCGGCTGCACCCCGAGGTGCTCAGCGCCCTCGGCCTGCGCCCGGGCGATCCGGTGCGGCTGACCGGCCGGCGCAGCACCGCCGGCATCGTCGCACCGGGCGAGCCCACCGACGGGCGGGGCCTGCTGCACGCCGACGACCTGATGCTCGGCAACCTCGGCGTCCGCGACGGCGCCCAGGTCACCGTCACACCCACGCCGGTGATCGCGGCCCGCCGGGCCACGCTGCGCGGCGCGCCCGGTGTGGTCGCCGCGGTGTCACCGGAAATGCTCCGGCTGGCCCTGCTGGGCAAGGTCATCTCGACCGGCGACGACGTGTCGCTGCTGCCCCAGGACGTGGTGCCCGACGAGGAGGCCCGCTCGCTGGTCGCGGCGGCCCGGCAGAGCCTCGCCAACCGGGTCGGCTACGCCTGGACCAGCACGCTGCTGTCGGTCCTCGAGGTCACTCCCGCCGAGGCCGCACTGGTCACCATGGATACCATAATCGCCTGGGAGAACGGACAAATCACCCAAGCATCAGGTGTACGCACAGCCGTCGGCCCGACCGCCGCCGGCGGCGGGTCCGGTGCAGGCGGCAGGTCCGGTGCAGGCGGTGGTCCCGCTACCGGCGCGGGCTATGCGACGGGCGGCAGGACCGACACGGGCGGCAATGCCGCCGCAGGCGCAGGCTACGCGGCGGGGGGCGCCGACGGAGCTGGGCAGAGCGACCCGGACGTGATCGACGGCACCATCATCGAGGGGTCGGTCGTCGACGAGGCGGTGGTCGACGAGGGCGCGCCCAGCGTCGACGACCTGCCGGGCCTGCGCAACCAGGCGCAGCAGCTCACCGAGCTGCTCGACCTCGGCTTCCATCACCGCGACGTGCTGCGGCGGTTGGCCACCACCGTGTCGTTGGGTGTGCTGGTCACCGGGTCCGCGGGATCCGGCAAGTCCGACCTCGTACGCGCCGTCGCCGCCGCCGTTGGTGCCCGGGTGTTGCCCCTCTGGGCGCCGGAGATCGCCGCGCTGACCAACGACGCGGCCGCCGCCCGGCTGCGGGCGCTGGTCGCCGAGCGGTCCGTCGACCCGCCAACGGTCGTGCTGATCACCGACGTTGACGCGCTCGCGCCGCGAGAGAACCCGGGCCCACTGGCCACCGTCTTCCGGCAGGTGCTCTCGGCCCTGGTCAACGCCGGCGCCGCGGTCGTCTGCACGAGCAGCCGGCCCGAGGAGATCGACCCCGCCCTGCGCGCGCCCGACCTGCTCTCGATGGAGATCTCGGTGCCGCTGCCCGACCAGGCGATGCGCCGCGAGCAGCTCACCGTGCTCACCCGATCCACCCCGCTGGCGCCGGACGTGCAGCTCGACGACGTCGCCGCGCGTACGCCCGGATTCGTCGCCGCCGACCTGGCCGCGCTCGTGCGCGAGGCCGGTGTGCGCGCGGCACTGCGGCAACGCGAAGCGGAGGCGCCGGTGGTCTCGGCGGCCGACTTCGCCGCGGCGCGCGAGGCGGTCCGGCCGACCTCGATGCAGGCGTCCACACTGGAGCTTTCCGGGCTCACCCTCGACGACGTCGGCGACCTGGTCGCGGTCAAGGAGGTGCTGACCGAGTCGGTGCTGTGGCCGCTGACCTACCCGGACACGTTCGCCCGGCTCGGGGTGCGGCCGCCGCGCGGTGTGCTGCTCTACGGCCCGCCCGGCTGCGGCAAGACCTTCCTGGTCACCGCGCTGGCCGGCAGCGGCAAGGCCAACGTGCTCTCGGTCAAGGGTGCCGAACTGCTCAACAAATGGGTCGGCGAGAGCGAGCGCGCGGTGCGCGAACTGTTCCGCCGGGCCCGCGAGGCGGCACCGACGCTGATCTTCCTCGACGAGATCGACGCGCTCGCGCCGCTGCGCGGCCAGTCGACCGACGGCGGCACCACCGACCGGGTGGTCGCCGCGCTGCTCACCGAACTCGACGGCGTCGAGACGCTGCGCGACGTGGTGGTCATCGGCACCACCAACCGGCCGGACCTGATCGACCCGGCGCTGCTGCGGCCCGGCCGGCTGGAGCGGCTGGTCTTCGTGCCGCCACCGGACAGCGCGGCCCGCGGCGAGATCCTCAAGGCGGCCGCCCGCGGCGTTCCGCTCGATCCGGAGGTCGACCTGGTCGCGCTGGGTCGCGACCTCGACGGCTTCTCGGCGGCGGACTGCGCCGCGCTGATCCGCGAGGCCGCGCTGGTCGCGATGCGCGAGTCGCTGGAGGCCACGTCGGTCACCGCGAAGCACGTCGAGGCGGCCCGGCAGCGGGTGCGGCCGTCACTCGATCCCGTGCAGGTCGCGCGCCTGGAGGCCTACGCCCAACTGCACTAGCGACGGCGGGAGCGGGCCCGGGTCGAGCGCAAGCGGCGCAGGCGGCCGACCACGAGGGGGTCGGCCGCGAGCGCCGCCGGGTTGTCGAGCAGCCCGTTGAGCAACTGGTAGTAGCGGGTCGAAGACAGGTCGAACGCGTCGCGGATGGCCTGCTCCTTGGAGCCGGCGTGCTTCCACCACTTGCGCTCGAACGCGAGGATCTGCTCCTCGCGCTCGGTCAGCGGCGGCGGTCCCGATGGCTCCACATCGGACTGCGGAACCTCATCGTCTTCGTGAGTGTCTGCCTGGTCAGCGGCGGGCGGCATCATGGCGCTCCTCGACACACGCGGCGACGTGGGGATGCCAACCAGACTAACCGCGGCCAGGATGCCGTGCACCGCTCATTCACTGTGATCAAGACGTCAGACGACGTCGCGCCTCCGCATCGACCAGAGAGCGCCGCCCAGCCCCAGCACGAGGATGATCGCGAACAGCACCCCGGACTGTTGCCACGTGATGACCAGCTCGCCCGGATTGCAGACGCCCTGGGCGAAGTCGCACGCGCGATAGTCGTAGAGCGTGAACTTCTTGTCGAACCAGGCGATCAAGTAGGTGGACAGGATGAAGCGGTCGCCGAACCGCACCTGGATGAGCTCGAACGCGATCCGCAGGCCGATCTCGCTGACCACGGCCGCGCCGATGCCGACGCCGAGCGCCATCGCGGTGTGCCGGCCGATCGACGCCAGGCAGAACCCGATCGTGGCCGCGAGCAGCACGGCCGCCGCGCCGCGGGCGCCGGTCAGCGCGAACGACTGCCAGACACCGGAGGTGAGCTTGCCGACCTGGCCGTCGTAGCGGCCGATGGCCCAGAACGCCGCCGTCCACAGGGCGCCGACCACCACCGTCAGGCCGAGCATCGTGGCGAGCAGCACGCCCAGCTTGGTGAGCAGCACCGGGATCCGGCGGGGCCGCCAGAGCAGCAGGTTCATCATGCCGCCGGTGTGCCATTCGGCGCCGACGAACGACGCGCCGATGACGAACGCGACGAGCGCGAGGATCGCGCAGAACACGTACACCGAACTCGGGAACTCACGAACGAAGTTGAACTCGAACGGCAGGTAGTTGGCGGGCTCGAAGTATTCGGGCCGCGGGCCGTAGTCGGCGCCGCAGTTGGGACCGTAGCGGTTGTCGGTGTCGGTGGCACCCGACGCCTTCTCCGCCTCGCACTGCTCGACCTGCTGCTGGAACTGGACCTTGGCGTTCTCGTAGTCCTGCTTCGCCTGCGCCTCCGCGAAGGCCCGCTGGTCGGGCCCGGTGCGCTCGCTGCTGATGCTGAACGCCACCGGGAAGATGGCCAGCCCGAGCAGCGTGAGAATGAGGAAGATGCGGGTGACCCGGCGCTTGAACAGCCGGCGCACCTCGGCCTTGGGCAGGCTCACACGCCCCACCCGCCCTGAGCCGGCGCGACCACCGCGGAATCGTCGACCTGCCGGGCCACGCCGTCGACCGGCGCGGTCTGGGTCAGCTCCAGGAAGACGCTCTCCAGGTCGACCTTGACCGGCGCGAGCTCGCTCACGTAATAACCCCGCTCCGCGAGGGTGCGGGTCACCCACGCTGACTTCTCGACGTTGGCGACGATCAGATGGTCGGGTCGCGGCGTGACCCGGGCGCCGGCCGCGATCAGGATCTCGGCGGCGTGCGACAGGTCTTCGGGCGACTCGAGCCTCACCGTCACCCCGCCACCGGCGTGCTGTGCGAGCACGTCGGAGACCGGACCGTGCACCACCCGCCGGCCGCGCGAGATGATGGTGACCGAGTCGCAGATCAACTGGACCTCGCCGAGGATGTGGCTCGACAGCAGCACCGTCATGCCGGCCTCGGCCAGACCGCGCATCAGGGTGCGCATCTCGCGGATGCCGCCGGGGTCGAGGCCGTTGGCGGGCTCGTCGAGAATCAGCAGGTCGGGCTTCTTGAGCAGGGCCGACGCGACGGCGAGCCGCTGCTTCATGCCGAGCGAGTAGGTCTTGACCCGCTCCTTGCCACGATCGCGCAGGCCGACCAGCTCGAGCACCTCGGCGACCCGCTGCTTGGGCACCCCGCCGGCGTCGGCGAGCAGCGAGAGCGTGTCGTGCGCGGAGAAGTTGGGGAAGAATTGCGGGCTCTCCACGATCGCGCCGACCCGGCCGGCGACCCGCGGCAGCGCGGCCGGGACCGGCTCGCCGAGCAGCGTCATCTGGCCGCCGTTGGGTGTGATCAACCCGAGCAGGGTGCGCAGCGTGGTGGTCTTGCCCGAGCCGTTGGGGCCGAGGAAACCGTGCACCTGCCCTGACTCGACGACCATGTCAAAACCGTCGAGGGCCTTGCGGGCGCCCCGGAATCTGCTCTGGTAGGTCTTCTCCAGACCCGATATCTCGAGTACGGCAGGCACACGCGCTCCCCGTCTTCCGCGGTTGGATCGCGCACACCTTACTGGGTATGTAGATATTCGGATAGACCGCTATGCGCTGATCACCGTCACGCCCGCGGCGACGAACGGCGCGATCGCCTCCGGGGTCGCGCCCGAGTCGGTGACCAGGGTCTCGACCCGCTCGATCGGGCAGATCCGGGCGAACGCGTGACCGCCCAGCTTCGACGAGTCGGCGATGATCACGACCCGGCGGGCGCGCGCGACCATCAGCGCGTTCATCGACGCCTCGCCCTCGTGGTGGGCGGCCGGACCGAGCACCGCGTCGATCGCGTCGGCGCCGAGCAGCGCCACGTCGAGGGTGACCTCCTTGAGCAGCGCGCTGCCGAGCGGGCCGACCAGCTCGAACGACTGCGGCCGGACCACCCCGCCGGCCACCACGATCTTCATCCGGGAGCGGACCAGCAGCTCGTTGGCGATGTTGAGCGCGTTGGTGACCACGGTGAGCTGCGCGCCGTCGGCGCTGGAGTTGAGGTCGGGGCGCACCGCCAGGGCACGGGCCACCTCGGTGGTCGTCGTGCCGCCGTTGAGCCCGACCACCATGCCGGGCTCGACCAGGGCCGCGGCGGCCGCGCCGATGCGCTGCTTCTCCGCCGAGTGCTTCGCGGTCTTGTAGCGCAGCGGCAGGTCGTAGGAGACGCCGTTGGCGACCGCGCCGCCCCGGGTCCGGGTGATCATCTGCTGCTGGCCGAGCTGGTCGAAGTCGCGCCGGATGGTCGCCTGCGAGACGTTGAGACGCTGCGCGGCGTCTTCCACGCTCACCCGGCCGCTGTCGGTGAGCAGCTCGAGGAGGGCGTTCCAACGCGCGTACCGGTCCACATCGACCCCCTGGCACGGACCCCGTGTAATTGCGGTGCACACTAGTGCGCGAAACGACCGGCAAGCAACGCTTTGGATGCGCAGTCACGCGCGATCCGCGCATGCTTGCCGCACGGTGCCTTCTCCTGCACAATAACGCGCGGAAACAGCGATTATCGAGCTGATTCGCGCAGGCCCCTGGGGGTGGATCGGGTGACGCACGTCGAGACGGAAATCGCCACCCAACCCGAGGTCTGGCCGCGTGCCGCGTCCCTCGACCTTGACGCACTGCCGCGCCGCGGGCAGCGGGTGGCCGTCGTGGGTTGCGGCACGAGTTGGTTCATGGCGATGGCGTACGCCGCCCGCCGCGAAAGCCTCGGCCACGGCGAGACCGACGCGTTCCAGGCATCGGAGTTCCCCCGCGGCCGGGCCTACGACCTGGTCGTGGCGATCAGCCGGTCCGGCACCACCACCGAGATCGTCGACCTGCTCGGCGGCCTGTCCGGCCCGAACCTCGCGATCGTCGGCGACCCGACCTCCCCGGCGGCCGCCCGGGCCGGCGCGGTGCTCGCGCTGCCCTTCGCCGACGAGCGGTCGGTGGTGCAGACCCGGTTCGCCACCAGCGCGCTGGCCCTGCTCCGGGCCGGGCTGGGCGAAGACGTCGCGGCGCTGGCCGCCGACGCCCGAAGCGCGGTCGACGCACCGCTGCCGCTCGACCCCGCCGCGGTCGAGCAGGTGACGTTCGTCGGGCAGGGCTGGACGGTCGGGCTGGCGCACGAGGCCGCGCTCAAGTGCCGCGAGGCGGCCGCCTTCTGGACCGAGGCCTATCCGGCGATGGACTACCGGCACGGCCCGATCGCGATCGCCGCGCCCCGGCGGGCGGTCTGGACGCTCGGCGCGCCGCCGTCCGGGCTCGCCGCCGAGGTCACCGCGACCGGGGCGACGTTCGTCGGCGCCGGCGAGGGTGCCACGCTTGACCCGATGGCCGAGTTGATCCTGGCGCAGCGGTTCGCGGTCGCGTTGGCCCAGCATCGTGGGCTGAACCCCGACGCGCCGCGCAACCTGACCCGCGCCGTGCTGCTGGACCCGCGATGACCGGTCCCGACGACGTCGTCGTCGCGCTCGACGTGGGCGGCACGGTGATGAAGTGCGGCCTGGTGTCCAGGTCCGGCGAGTTGCGGCACGCCGAGCGGCACCCGACCAACGCCCCGGCCGGCGGCCCGGCGGTCGTCGCGACCATCCTCGACGTGGCCGCCGGGCTGGCCGACAAGGCCCGCGCCGACGGGCTCAACCCGGTGGCGGTCGGCGTCGCGGTGCCCGGCGTGGTCGACGAGGCCCGGGGCGTCGCGGTCTGGGCGGCCAACGTGGGCTTCCGGGACGTACCCCTGCGTGATCTGGTTTCTGATCGTCTCGGCCTGCCCGCCGCGCTCGGCCACGACGTGCGCGCCGGCGGGGTCGCCGAGGCCCGGCTGGGCGCCGGAGCCGGCAACCGGCACGTGCTGTTCGTGGCTGTCGGCACCGGCATCGCGGCCGCGCACGTGGTCGACGGCAAGGCGTTCGCCGGCGCACACGGCGCGGCCGGCGAGGTCGGGCACATCATGGTCCGGCCCGACGGCCCGATCTGCGCCTGTGGCGCCCGTGGCTGCCTGGAGTCGGTGGCGTCGGCGGCGGCGTTGGCCCGCCGGTATGCGGAGCTGTCCGGTGCGGGCGGTGTCTCAGCCGCGGAGGTGGCCGCGCGGGCTCTGCTGGACGAGCCGGTGGCGGTCCGTGCCTGGGGCGAGGTCGTCGACGCGCTGGCCGACGGTCTGACGATCGCGCAGACGCTGTTCGACGCGTCGGTGATCGTGGTCGGCGGCGGCCTGTCCGAGGCGGGCCCGCAACTGCTCGAGCCGCTGGCGGCGGGCGTGCGGTCACGGTTGACGTTCCAGCGCGAACCGGCGCTGGTGCGGGCGGCGCTGGGCGACGCGGCGGGCTGCCTCGGCGCCGGCCTGCTCGGCGGGGACGCGTTGGAGGCGGCGTGAGGATCGACGGACGGGTGGTGACGCCCACGGGCGTCGTGACGGGCTCGGTCGAGGTGACCGGCACCCGGATCGGTGCGGTCACGCCCGGCGAGGTCGCCGATCCCCAGTGGATCGTTCCGGGCTTCGTCGACATGCACAACCACGGTGGCGGCGGCGACACGTTCACCACCGGCGATCCCGACGCTGCGGTCCGCGCGGCCGCGTTCCACCTGCGACACGGCACCACGACGCTGTTCGCGAGCCTGGTCAGCTCGCCGTTCCCGCTGATGCGCGCGGCCACCTCGGCGTTCGCGCCGCTGGTCGACGCCGGGGTGCTGGCCGGCATCCACTTCGAGGGCCCCTACCTGTCGACCGTCCGGTGCGGCGCGCAGAACCCTGACTTCCTCCGCGACCCGTCGGAGGAGGAACTCACCGCGCTGCTCACCCTGGGCGGGGGCGCCGTCCGGATGGTGACGATCGCGCCAGAGCGGCCCGGTGCGCTCGACGCGATCCAGTTCCTCGTCGCCCACGGCGTGATCGCGGCCGTCGGGCACACCGACGCGACCTACGACCAGACCTTGGCCGCGGTCGACGCCGGGGCCAGTGTGGGCACGCACGTGTTCAACGGGATGCGGCCACCGCACCACCGCGAGCCCGGCCCGGTCTTCGCCCTGCTCGGCGCGGCCAGCGTGGTGTGCGAGTTCGTCGCCGACGGCGTACACCTGCATGACGGCACCTTGTCCTTCGCCACGACGGTCACCGGCGCCGACCGGGCCGCGCTGGTCACCGACGCGATGGCCGCGGCCGGCATGCCCGACGGCGCCTACGACCTGGGCGGCCAGGAGGTCACGGTCAGCGACCGGGTGGCCCGCCTGACCCGCGACGGCGCGATCGCCGGCAGCACCCTGACCATGGACGCGGCGCTGCGCCAGGCGGTCGGCGCCGGCATCCCGATCGTCGACGCCTGCCGCATGGCGGCCACGACCCCGGCCCGCGCGATCGGCCTGGGCGAGACGGTCGGCAGCCTGCAACCGGGCTGGCGCGCCGACCTGGCCATCCTCGACGCCGACCTGCGCGTCGTCCGCGTCATGCGCGCCGGCTCCTGGGTCAGCTAGCGGTCCAGCGCCGCCCTTCGATCGCATTGGCCACATAAGCAGTTTGCGCTCGCGCGGTCGTCAGATGATGTGGACGCGCTCCGTCTGCCCGTCGTTGGTCTGGAACGTCAGGCTCCCGCCGCCGCGTTCCATCAGCTCGAGGACGAGGTTGTAGACCACCAGGGCGCGGTTGATCGTGTCGGTCTTGGTGTCCTTGGTGCGGGCGCAGGCCCGGTCGAGCGCTTCGACAGCTCGCGGGGTGAGGTTGAAGGTAGCCCGCGTCAACGCGCTGCCGGTTCCACCG
Source organism: Asanoa ferruginea (assembly GCF_003387075.1). NCBI lineage: Bacteria > Bacillati > Actinomycetota > Actinomycetes > Micromonosporales > Micromonosporaceae > Asanoa > Asanoa ferruginea. The sequence goes on along the minus strand of NZ_QUMQ01000001.1, from coordinate 2,793,656 downwards.
GCACTGCCCGCGGCCGCTTCTTCATTGGTGTCGTTGTCAGTGCTCGGTGCTGTCTGTGTCTGCTCACGGGCCATGTCAACCTCCTCGCTCGCGCTCGCGACCGTGAGCTGTTCTCCCAGTCCCACGGCTGGTCGGCTCAGCACACTTCCCCGCCTACGCACGATGATCACCTTCCCGGCCCTGGCCACCACCCGGCCGCTGTGCCATCAATCCCGAGCCCCGTGCAGTTGCCCTGTCATTAGCCATATATCGTCTGCACGAGCTGCGGTTCAAACAATGTCTCACATGATGGCTACCTAGACCAGCGGATCCCTCAAGCGTGTGGCGTATTCGCCCATCCAACGCAATCATGTCGTTCCTTCGGTTCGACCTCGACTTTGCCGAGCATAACGGACATATTGTCCGTCCTGGGCAACATCGGCGCATGGCGTCAAACGGGGATTGCAGCTCAAAGGACGCGCATCCATTCGGTTGTCAGCCATTGGGGTGTATGGCGAAGGCATCCCATAACAAGTGCCATGTCATATGGCTGAGCGGTGTTAGGGTCACTGACCGTAGGGCCGCCTGGTTCTACAAAAGACTGCAGAGGTCGGCGTTTCGGGGGGCTGATCTGTCCAACGAGTGGAAGGACGTCGGGGGGAAATGACCGGTCCGACAGAGCTAGAACGCCGCAGTGCCCGCGACACGGTAGGCCCCACTGCGGAACCGACACCAGCCAACCCGCCGGTCGAGACCGGAGCGTTGACGAATCGCGGCTACGCCCTCGACATCGAGGCGGCGTGGACGGCTCCCGGCACGAACGCACGCGTGGTGATCCGAGACGAGCGCGGAAGCACGGCCAGCTCCTTCAACAATTTGATCCGGACTGCGACAACCCTGATCTGGCCCGGCTTCGCGTTCGTCGCCTGCAAAGCGGCCGACGCTTCGGCGGAGGTCACCCTCTACGCGACGGCCGGGACCGGCGTCGTCTCGGTCGGCATCTTCCTCGCGCAGAAGATCAAGCGCCGTAAGCACTGATTTATCTCTGACCGGCCGGCGAAGGGTTCGACTCTTCGCCGGCATTTTCGTGTCGGCCGAGCTACGCGCGCCGCCGCAGGAGCTGCCGAGCGGCATACCAAACGGCGCCGACGGCCAGGACCGCCGCGCCGGACAACACGCCGTGTGCCGGGAGGGTCAGCGCCAGCAGGAGGCAGCCGAGCACGCCCAGGGCGGCCAGGGTGCGGACCGGCAGGCGACGGCCCGGCTCGTGGCGCAGGGTGAGCGCCGCCGCGTTGGCGATGCCGTAGTAGACCAGGACCAGGCAGCTCGACGCGGCGATCGCCGTGGTCAGGCCGCCGACCAGGACCAGCACCAGGACGGCCGCGGCCACCACCAACTCGGCGATGTGTGGGACCTGGGTCGACGGGTGGACCGCGGCGAGCGCGGCGGGCAGGTCGCGCCGGCGGCCCATCGCCAGCGCCGTGCGGCCGACCCCTGCCAGCAGCGCGACCAGCACCCCGAGCACCGCGACCACGGCGCCGGCGCGGACGACTCCGGCCAGGCCCGCCGGGCCGGCTACCGAAACCACCGCGGCCAGCGGTGCCGACGCCGACGCGAGGCGGGCCGGGCCGAGCACCGCCAGGGTCACGACGGCCAGCACCGCGTAGACCACCAGCACGATGCCCAGGGCCAGCGGGATCGCGCGCGGGATCGTTCGGGCCGGGTCGCGGACCTCCTCGCCCAGGGTCGCGATCCGGGCGTAGCCGGCGAACGCGAAGAACAGCAGGCCGGCCGCCTCCAGCACGCCGCTGGCCGATAGCGAGCCGGTGAGCGACAGGTGCGGGCCGCCGGCCAACCCGGCCACTGCCACCGCGACCAGGACCGCCAGGGTCAACGAAACCAGCACCGCCGTGACGCGGGCCGTTTTCGCTATGCCGCGCAGGTTGACGGCGGTCACCGCGAGCACGGCGGCGACGGCGATCGGGCGGGGATGCGCCGGCCAGGCGTACGTGCCGATCGCCAGCGCCATCGCCGCGCAGCTCGCCGTCTTGCCGGCGACGAACGCCCAGCCGGCCAGGAAGCCGGGGAACGCGCCGATCCGCTCGCGGCCGTAGACGTAGGCGCCGCCGGACTCCGGATAGCGAGCGGCCAGCCGGGCCGAACTCGTCGCGTTGCAGAAGGCCACGAAGCCGGCCACGCCCAGGGCGACCAGCAGGCCGGTGCCGCCGGCGGCCGCGGCCGCGGGTGCGAACACGACGAACACCCCGGCGCCCAGCATCGAGCCGAGGCCGAGCACGACCGCGTCGCGCAGGCCGAGGCGGCGGGCGAGGGCTACTGGCGGGTTGGTAGCTGCCATGGCACCCGGTCGATCAGGCGGGCGATGAACAGGCCCAGCAGCAGGCCGGCGACCGAGTCGGTCAGCCAGTGGAAATCGAGGTAGATGGTGGTCAGGAAGACGATCGCCGGCGGGGCGATGCGCAACCACAGGTTGGCCGTGCGGTTCAGCCAGGGTGCCAGGAGCAGGGCGATGACGCCGTACCAGACCACGGTGTTGACCAGGTGGCCGGACGGGTAGCCGGTGTCGTACGTACCCGGTGGCAGGGCGCTGTTGAAAAGATCCACCGCGTGCGGGCCGGTGTAGCCCGGTGCCGCCCGCTCGGTCCAGATCTTCAGCGGCATGATCACGATGCCGGTCAGCAGGAACGCCGCCACGACCGGCAGGATCGGGTAGAGGTTGCGCCGGCGGATCGCCAGGAAGATGGCGATGACCAGGCTGATCACGGTCAGCGGGCCGCCGTTGCCCAGGAAGTTGAAGACCCGGGCGAGCCAGTGGGTGACCTGCGTCTGGTGTGTCACGCACCAGTCGCGCACGGTCTGGTCGACGCCGAGCAGGCCGCCAGCGGCGAGAACGCCGGTGAGCAGCGCGAACAGCCCGATCAGCAGGAGGTCGAACCACCAGCCGGCAGGCCGCACCGGCCGGAGCCGGAGGGCGGCCGCCCGTTCGGTGATCGCGTTGCGCACGTGACCACCGTATCCGCGCGGTGCACTCCGGCTCCGCCCCGCCTAGAGAAGCTTCTTGATCTTGCCGTAAACCAGGTCGATCCGGACACCGCTGTTGGGGCAGCCGCCGAAGTGGTGCAGGGCGATGACCCGGTCGGTCTTCCGCGAGATCACCGGCGAACCGGACGAACCGCCCGCGGTGTCGCAGTAGTAGGAGACGTCGGAGTCCTGCCCGTAGCCGTCGTAGGACGGGTCGGCGACCGCGCAGATGCCGCCGCTGTCCTTGTCGCTGCCCATCGCGATCATGCCCGGGTTGCCGCCGGGGTGCTGCGGGATGTAGACCTCGCTGCCCTTCACCGGCCGGGTGGGCTCGATGGTCAGGTAGCCGAACTTCTGCACCTGGGTGAAGTTCTCCACCGTGAACAGCGTGAAGTCGAGGTCGCGCTCGGTGGCGAGCACCTTGTCGCCCCAGACCTTGGTCGGCTTGAACACCGCGTCGCCGCCACACTTCGCGCACTGGTAGTCGAACCACACCTCGGTGTCGTAGGCGTCGCTCGAGGTCACCATGCAGTGGTTGTTGGTCAGCATCCGGTTGGTCGCGCCGAGCCGCCAACCGGTGCACAGCTCAGTGCCGTTGATCAAAAGCCGGGCAACAGCCTTCGACTTCTTGTACGCGGCCGGGTCCGCCGACTTGTAGCAGACCGCGTCGCGCGCCTCGTTGGAGCCGCAGACGCTCTCCTCGCGGCCGTTCTCCGACAGCGAGCGCGCCGTCCGCAACTCGGACGCGTTCTCCGCGTCCTGCTCCTGGTCGGTGAAGCCGCGGGCCACCTTGTCGACCCGCACGCCGAGCCCGGCGGCCTCCTGGAGGCCCAGCGGGTCGGGCACGGCCCGGTGCAGGGTGACCACGGCCGTGTCGCCGGTGACCGACATCGCCCACCGGCCGGAACCCGAATCCGCCTCGGCGCGGCTGCCCAGCAGGCCGCCCACCACGTCGAGCGGGTCGCTGTCGACCCGGTGCACCTCGGTGTTCTGCGGGTCGGAGACCGTGACGTAGTCGCCCGGCAGCATCGAGAGTTCGTCGAAGTGGACCTTCACGTACTCCGCGCCGGGGTAGTGGAACGTCTGGGTGGTGCCCTCCGACTTGTAGTCGAGCAGGGCGGCGACCGATTCGAGCGAGCCGACCTTCTGCCGGCCGACCGCGTCGATCGCGCTGCCGACGCCCGACGCGGGCGCGACCGGCAGCCCGCCGGTCGCGGCGCCGGACTCCTTGCGCGGTGCGCCGGCCGCCGCCGGCGCGGGCGCGTCAGCCGCCTTGCCGAGCCGCGAAATACCCGCCGGCTTTGCTTCGGTCCCGTCGCCGGTCATCGCGTACGCCGTCGCGCCGGCCATCACCACTGCCGTGCACGCACCGGCGACCAGCGCCAGAGTCCGCCGCATCCTTTTCCCCCTCGGCTCTCCTACATGGACTGCCGCTAGGGAGAAAAGCCCCAGAGCAGACAATCAGATCATCTCGCCACTGTGTAACGAGCCACGGTCGACTGCGTAGCGGCGGTGTCAGGCGGCAGACTTGGGGGGTGCGCATCACTTCGGCCCTCATCGACCCGGCGTTGCTCGACCTTCCGTGGTCGACACCGCTGGAGGAGTGGCCGCCAGATCACCTGGTCGCGCTCCCCCAGGGCATCTCCCGGCACGTCGTGCGGTTCGTCCGGCTGGCCGGCACCGTCTATGCCGTGAAGGAGACCGGCGAGCGGATCGCCGAGCGCGAATACGACCTGCTCCGGCAGCTCGAACGGATCGACTTCCCGGCCGTGCAGGCCGTCGCGATCGTGGCCGACCGGGCCGACGCGGCGGGCGAGCCGCTCGATCCCGTGCTGGTCACCCGCCATCTACAGTTCTCGCTGCCCTACCGGGCGGTGTTCTCGCACACACTTCGGCCGGAGACGATGAACCGGCTGCTCGACGCGCTCGCCGCGCTGATCGTGCGAATGCACCTGACCGGGTTCTTCTGGGGTGACTGCTCGCTGTCCAACACGCTGTTCCGGCGCGACGCCGGCGCCTTCGCGGCCTACCTGGTCGACGCCGAGACCGGTGCGTTGCGCCCGTCGCTGTCCAACGGGCAGCGCGGCGAAGACCTGGAGATCGCCCGGCTCAACATCTTCGGCGAGGCGCTCGACCTACAGGCCGCCGACCTGCTCGACGAGGCGATCGACCCGGAGTGGGTGGCCGACGAGGTGATCAGCCGCTACGAGCGGCTCTGGCACGAGGTCACCTTCGAGCAGGAGATCGCCCGCGACTCGCGGCACGACATCGAGAAGCGCATCCGCAAGCTCAACGAACTCGGCTTCGACGTCGCCGAGGTGTCGATGTCGGTGGTCGAGGGCGGCCGGGCCTACGTGCGGCCGAAGGTCGTCGACGCCGGCCACCACACCCGCCGGCTGCTGCGGCTGACCGGCCTCGACGCCGAGGAGAACCAGGCCCGGGCGCTGCTCAACGACCTCGACGCCTACCGCGCCGACAGCGACCTGCCCGACGAGCAGCAGGCGGCGCACCGCTGGCTGATCGAGGTGTTCGAGCCGGTCGTCCGCGCGGTGCCGGCCGAGTTGCGGCGCAAGCTGGAGCCGGCCGAGCTCTACACCCAGGTGCTCGAACACCGCTGGTTCCGCTCCGAGGAGGCCGGCCGCGACGTGGGCCTGGCCGCGGCGGTGCAGTCCTACCTGACCAACGTGCTGGTGCACCGACCCGACGAGCAGGCGGTGCTCGGTGTCGAGGTGCCGGAGCTGACCACGTCAGTCTGAGGTGCTGTCGGGGCCGGGCTGCACCGGCACCACGACCTGCGGCGGCGACGCCTGCTTGATCAGGGCGCTCAGCCCGGCCCGGCGGGCCACCACGGTCAGCTCGTCGCCGGGGCCGAGCAGGGTGTCCGGCGGCGGTGACCAGCCGGGCCGTTGACCGGCCTTGAGCAGGGCGATCACCCGGGCGCCGCGGGGGTGGTCGGCGGCCCGCACCGGCTGGCCGTCGAGCGCCGAGCCCTTCGCGACGACCACGATCGTGACCAGCAGCGCGTGCCGGCCGACCGGGATCGTGGCGACCACCTGCCGCTTGCGCAGCACGGCGGCGAACGCGGGCGCGGCCAGGTAGGAGACGCTGTGTGAGCGGAAGATGCTGAACGTCGAGCGGATCCGCTGCGCAAGGTCGCCGTCGAAGAGCCGCAGCACCACCCGCAGGTCGGGTTGCAGGGCCCGGCCGTTGAGCGCGGCCTGCAGGTTGGTCACGTCGTCGGTGGAGACGACCACCAGCGCCCGGCAGGTGCCGACCGACGCCTCGACCAGGGTCTCCTCCAGCGCCGCGTCGCCGACGATGACCGGGATGCCGAGCTGTTTGGCGACCACGGCACCGCGCGGGTCGGTCACCTTGTCGATCGCCACCACCTCGACGCCGAGGTTGTGCAACTGGCGGATCACCCGGGTGCCGACGTTGCCGAGCCCGACCACCACGACGTGGTCCTCGCGGGGCACCGCGAGCCGGCCGGCGCTGAGCGCGAGCCGGGCCTTGACCATCGCGTCGACCACGGCTGCGGTGATCAGCGGGACCAGCGCCAGCCCGGCCACGGTGAGCACGATCTGCATGAGCTGGACCACGACGCCCTTGTCGACCTCGACATCGGCGCCGTTGAGCGCGGTCAGCAGCGTGGTGTAGACGGCCTGCCACGGGTCGAGATGCGCGGTGCCGTCGGTGCGATAGAGCAGATAACCAAAGGTCACCGCCACCAGGAGTACGGCTGCCGTCGCGATGCCGATCTTCCGGCTCAGGAACGAGCTGAGCGCCCGGCCGAAGCCACGCAACGGCCGGCGGATCCGGCGGGCCCGGGCGATCCGGTTGGCCGCGACCTCGGTGGCCGGCTGCTGGCCGGTGGCCTCGGCGAGCACCAGGTCGGCCCGCGCGGGGTCGGGAAGCATCACCATGTGCGCCGGGTCGCTGGTGTCGGCGATGCCACAGACGACGTGCTCCGGGCGTACGTCTTCGCGATGGGCCACGATCAGCGTGCGGCCGTAGTGGTGGAAGTTGGTCGGCGCCACCTCGCCCAGCGCCGCGGCGACGAACGTGGGTGCGGCCATGGCGGCGTCGGAGAGCACCTCGCAGTCGCCGAGCAGGCGCTTGACTCCGTACCCGAGACCGGTGTTGAACATCCGCATGACGACCCGGACCCGCGGCGCGACCTCGTGCGCGGTGAGCGCGGCATGGATGTTTCCGACGTCGTCCTGCTGCATCAGCGCGAGGCCGGCGGCGGTCTCCAGACCCGCGGCGCGCAGTGTCGTCTCGTCGACCCGGTCGGCGCGGATCACCCGGATGCCGCGGATCTTCGCGATGTCGGGTGCGGTGGGATGGCGACCCGGCGGCAGCACCACGGTCACCCGCACCGTCGCCGGGCCGAGGGCGTTGACGAGGTGGTAGGCCAGCGCGTCGTGGCCACAGACGATGTAGTGCGGCCGGGTGTCGCCGTTGGTGCGCAGCCCGTCGCGCAACCGGGTCTCGACCGCGCGACGCGCCCGGTTGCGCCAGGGAACGACCATGACCCGGATCGTAGGGTCTCTCTGGGCGGGGAGAGCAACGGAACCCGAGCTTGCGTCGTTGGTCCGTTTGGTGAGCTAGGCGGTAAATGCCGCTAATGCGCTACTGACGGAATGGACTGACATGACCAAGTGGATCTATCGCGCGGTGGGTACGGTCGGCGTCGCCGCCGGTGGCGCCCTGCTCCTGGCGGGCGGGGCCGCACAGGCCGACGGGATCGACGCGCCGGTGAACGACCTGCGTGGTTCGCTCGACGGCTATTTCACCCCGATCGGTGACCTGCCGGGTGGCGGCGGCGATCTGTTCAGCAACGGTGGCGGCGCGTCGACCAAGGACCTGGCGCCCACGCAGCAGCTCGGCTTCCTGGCCGCGCTGCCGAGCAGCCCGACCGCCGGGGTCGACCCCACGGCGCTCGAGGCCGGGACCGGCGCGGGCCAGCTCTCCGCCGATGACCTGAGCCTGCTGTCGGTCGGCGACAAGAAGATCGGCATGGACGACCTCGGCAACGCGCTCGGCTCCATCGGCCCGCTGGCCGACAGCCCGGCCGCCGGCACCGCCAAGAGCGCGCCGGCGCTGCCCGCGCTCGGCGACGGGCCGCTGGACCTCGGGCTCGACAAGGTCGCCGGCGGGCCGGCGCCGACCGCCGGTTCACTCGGTGAGGACGACCTGACCGGCGCGGTCAGCAGCACGCTCAGCGAAGACAACCTCAACACGATCGGGAGCGACTCCCAGATGCGGACCCTGGGCAGCACGGTAGACGCCGACCAGCTCGCGGACTTCGGCTCGCTCGGCCGCCAGGCCGGGCTCGGCGACCTGGGCCGGAGCGGGGGTGGGCTCGGCGAGCTCACCGACGACCCGCTGGGCGCGGTCGGCAAGCACGCGGCACCGGACCCCAGCGACTTCGCCATCGCCGGCCTCAAGGCCGACAGCCTCGACCAGATCCAGTCGCTGGTGCCGCCGCTGATCGGGGAGGCACTCGAGGCCGAGATGCCGCCCGGCTTCCTCGGCGACCACACCGAGGCCGACCCCAACTCCAACGCGCTGGGCCTGCCGCTGATCGGGCAGCTTCCGGTGGACGCGCTCAGCACCTCTGGCAACCTGCCGGTGCTCGGCTCGCTGACCGCGCCGGGCGGCGGCTCGGCGCCCGCCGGCGGCACCGCCGCGCAGCCGGCTTCGCAGACCCCGGCGGCGCAGACTCCGGCGGCGAAGCAGCCGGCCCAGGTGCCGGCACAGAGCCGGCAGCCGTCGGTCTCGCCGACGCCGGACGGCGGCGCCAGCGACGCACAGCGCCCCGCGCACCGGCAGTGGTCGCGGTCGTCCTCGGAGCGGCCCGTCGCCGGCGCGGACTCCGAGTTCCACTGACCCGCTGATCGCCTGCGCACCCTGTCCGCGGGTCCCACGGGCGGGGTGCGTCGGCGCATACTGCGATCATGAGGTTTCGGGGGATCGTCGCGCTCGGCGGCAAGACCGCGACCGGCATCGAGGTGCCCGCGACGGTGGTCGCCGAGCTAGGGCCGGGCAAACGGCTGCCGGTGACGGTCACCGTCGGCGGCCACAGCTATCGCACGACGGTCGCGCCGATGGGCGGTGCCTACTTCGTGCCGCTGAGCGCGGAGCATCGCACCGCCGCCGGGGTTGCGGCCGGTGACGAGATCGACGTGGAGATCGTCCTCGACACGGCGGAGCGGACGGTAGACGTACCCCCGGATCTGCTCGAAGCTCTTGACCGGGCCGGCGCGGCACGCGGCGCGTTCGACGCGCTGTCCTACACGCGGCGCAAGGAATGGGCCCGGCTGGTCGAGTCGGCGAAGACGCCGGAGACCCGGCAGCGGCGGATCGCGAAGGCGGTCGGCGAACTGTCCGGTGGGGCGTGACCCGATGACCGCCCGAAGCTGGGACGCCGAGTCCTACCACCGGGTGTCGGCGGCGATGGACGCGATGGCGCAGCAGGTGCTCGACCGGCTTGCACTGGACGGTGGCGAAACCGTGCTGGACGCGGGTTGCGGCACCGGCCGGATCACCGCGAAGCTGCTGGCCCGGCTGCCGCGCGGCCGGGTGATCGCGGTCGACGCCGACCCGGCCATGGTGGCGATCGCCCGCCAGACGCTGCCCGAGGTGATCGAGAGCGACCTGCTGGAGTTGTCGCTGCCGGCCAAGGTCGACGCGATCTTCTCCACGGCCACGTTCCACTGGGTGCTCGACCACGACCGGCTCTTCGACCGGTTGGCGGCGGCGGTGCGCCCCGGCGGCCGGCTGGTCGCGCAGTGCGGCGGCGCCGGCAACATCGCGGCGCTGCGCTCGGCCGCCGACGAGGTGGCCGCGTGGCCGGCCTGGCGGTCCTACTTCACCAACTTCACGCCGAACATGTATTTCGCCGACCCGGCTGCGACGCGGCGGCGGCTGGCCCGGTCGGGCTTCGTCGACGTCGACTGCTGGCTTCAGCCGTTCCCGGTCAGGTCGGACGAGCCGCTCGCCTACCTGGAGACGGTGCCGCTCGGCCCGTGGGTGCAGCGGTTGCCGGCCGACCGGCGCCGCGACTACGTCGTGCAGGTCTGGGACCGGGTGGCCGGCGACACGGTCGACTACGTCCGGCTCAACATCACCGCGCGGCGCGGGTGAAGGCGGTCGACGTGGTGGCCGCGCGGTCGGCCGGCGGGCCACTGGATCCGGCGCTGCGGGTCACCGTGCACTTCCATCCGGACCGGCTGGCCGGCGGCCGCTCGATCCTGGCGGCGATGGCGCAGGACGGTGTCTACCGGTCCCAGTTCGAGACCGGCACCAGCAACGGCGGCCTGACCGCCTTCCCGGGCGGCGACCGCTGGCGCTGGGAGAGCCGGATGTTCGGCGGCGTCTACGACGATGGGCCGGCCGCGGCACGGCCGAAATACGGCTCACTCAACCACCGCCGCCGGGCCGTCGGTGGCTCACCGCGGTTCGGCTCGGCCCACCTGCGGTTGCGCGCCTCGACCCTGGACCGCACCACCTTCTGCTATCCGGACAGCTTCCTCGAACCGGCTTCCTTCGGGGTGGCCGCGCGGATGTCACTGATCCCCTTGGCGGAGGCCGACGAGCAGGACTACCTCGACGACTACATCGAGGCACACGTGCACGGCGTGCTCCGCTTCGCGACCGACGTCGAGGCGGTGGTGCTCGACCCGTGCTTCCGCGACACGGCGATCGAGGAACTCGCGACCTCGCTGGCGTGCCCGATCGAGTGGCACCCCGGCTTCGTGCTGCCGGTCGACGAGTTCGTGAAACACCCGGACTATCGCGGCCCCGAGATCATCGAGGCGGGCCTCGACATCGCCCAGAACGGCCGCCTGGACGCCCGCATCGTCGGCGCGGCGGTCAACGCCGGCAGGCACGACCCGCAGACCCTCAAACGCGTCTGGCACCACGTCGCCCGCTTCGGGCGGCATTGACACCCGGCTGCTCGTGTCTACAAAGTAGACAGCGGTGTCAGCACAAATAGCTCTGGTCAGCGTCGGCTCCGCAGTCTGCGGGGCGGCGGCCACCGTCGGCGCGGTCGGCCTCCGGCGTTGGTTCCGGAAGCGGGCCCGCGTCGCGGCGGTCAAGGAGTTCTTCGGCCTGCCGGGCAAGGTGCTCATCGTGCACTCCGCGGTGTTCGACCCGCCGGAGCAGGCCTGGAACTACCCGGCCACCGACACGAAGGCGGCGCGCGCGTTGGCGACCATCCTCGAAGCATCGGGAATGCGGGAGGGTGTCGACTTCAGCGTCCTGCCCGACCGGCGGGTCGACATCGACGACGAGCTCTGGCGCAACAACCTCGTGCTGCTGTGCGGCCCGGCCCGAAACGCCGTCCTCGCGCACCTGACACCTTCGCTGTCGATGTCGATGCGCTACACGATGACCGTCGACGACGAGCAGGAGAACGTGCTCACCGATCACGAACGCGAGACGCGGATGCTGTCGTCGCGCGAGGCCGGCGCCGGCACCATCGGCAACTACGACTACGGCCTGATCGCGTCGTTGCCCAATCCCCGGCAACCGCAGCGACGGGTGGTGCTGCTCGCGGGCATCCACGGCACCGGCACCGTCGGCGCCGCCGGGTTCGTGACCGACGCCGGCAACCTCAGGACGCTCAACGGCCGGCGCGCCGACGGGATCGTGTCGGAGGTCGTCCGGGTCGACTACGCCGACGACATCGAGACGCCGACCCGCACCCGATTGGTCTAGCGCCGGACGCTCTTCGGGTCGAGGCCGTGTGCCTCGAGGTCGGCGTCGAGCATCTCGGTCACCAGCGCCTCGAACGACACCTCGGGCCGCCAGCCGAGCTCGACGCGGGCGCGGGCGGCGTTGCCGCAGTGGTTTCTGGGGTCGCTCGGCCGTTGCAGCGCGGGGTCGTGCACCACGTAGTCGCGCCAGTCGAGGCCGACCAGGTCGAACGCGAAGTGGGCGAACTCGGCGACGCTGCGGCTCACCCCGCTCGCGATCACGTAGTCGGCGGGTTCGTCGCGTCGCAGCATCAGCCACATCGCGCGTACGTAGTCGCGGGCGTGGCCCCAGTCGCGGCGCGCGTCGAAGTTTCCGAGCCGCAGCTCGGTGGCCTGCCCGCTGACGATGGCGGCGACGCCGTGGGTGATCTTGCGGGTGACGAACTCCGTGCGCCGGCGCGGCGACTCGTGGTTGAAGAGGATGCCGGACGCGGCCTTCAGCCCGTGCACGTCGCGATACATCCGCACCATGTGGTGGGCGTAGAGCTTGGCGCACGCGTAGGGGCTGATCGGCTCGAGCGGGGTGGTTTCCGACTGGGTCGCGGGCGCGTCGCCGAACATCTCGGCCGTGGAGGCCTGGTAGAAACGGGCCGGCAGGCCCTGCCGCCGGATGCTCTCCAGCAGGTTGAGCACCCCCGAGACGACGACCAGGTCGTCGAACGGGTCTTCATGGGAGCGGCCGACGAACGATTGGGCGGCCAGGTTGTAGATCTCGGCCGGCCGGGTCTGCGCGACCAGCCCCTCGACCTCGTCGCGCTGAGTGACGTCACCGGGGCGAAGCGTCGCGAGATGGCCGTCGGGCCGAGCGGCAACCACCTCGGCCAGCCGGGCGAGCGCCGCCTCGTCGATGTCGAACCCGACGACCTGGTAGCGGCGGTCGAGCAGGAACTCGAGCAGGTAAGAGCCATCTTGGCCGGCGACGCCCGAAATGAGTGCGGTGCGTCCCACGAGCCCCCGGCCGGGATCGAACCGGCGACATCTCGCTTACAAGGCGAGTGCTCTGGCCATCTGAGCTACAGGGGCAGCTTTGAGCACAGCATAGCGATCCCCCACGCCGGTGGCGCTTGCCAGGGCAAATGGGGCAGAGAGCGCCCACACCTTGGCACCAATGCGAGAAACCTTTACGGTGACCTGCAGACAAGGTGTCGGCGCGGTGACGTGCCGGCAGCTCTTTTCACTCGGATCGTCCGGCACGTTCCTGCCGGTGAAAGGAAGCGGTGTCCCCTCATGGCTACGGTCACCTACACCCAGGCCACCCGGATCTATCCGGGCACTGAACGGCCTGCGGTCGACCACCTCGACCTGGAGATCGGCGACGGCGAGTTCCTCGTCCTGGTCGGCCCCTCCGGTTGTGGCAAGTCCACCAGCCTGCGCATGCTCGCCGGCCTCGAAGACGTCGACGAAGGCTCGATCCACATCGACAGCCGCGACGTCACGCACCTCCCCCCGAAGGCTCGCGACATCGCGATGGTCTTCCAGAACTACGCGCTCTACCCGCACATGTCGGTCTACGAGAACATGGCGTTCGCGCTCAAGCTGCGCAAGACCTCCAAGGCGGAGATCGACCGCCGGGTGAAGGAGGCCGCCGGCCTCCTCCAGCTCGAGGAATACCTCGGCCGCAAGCCGAAGGCGCTCTCCGGTGGCCAGCGCCAGCGGGTCGCCATGGGTCGCGCCATCGTGCGTGAGCCCCAGGTCTTCCTGATGGACGAGCCGCTGTCGAACCTCGACGCCAAGCTCCGGGTGCAGACCCGCACGCAGATCGCCTCGCTCCAGGCCAAGCTCGGCATCACCACCGTCTACGTGACCCACGACCAGGTCGAGGCCATGACGATGGGCCACCGGGTCGCGGTCATGCTCGACGGCGTGCTCCAGCAGGTCGACACCCCGCGGGCGCTCTACGACAAGCCGTCCAACGTCTTCGTCGCGGGCTTCATGGGCTCGCCGGCGATGAACATCAAGACGGTGCCGCTGACCGACTCCGGCGCCAAGTTCGTTGACCTGCTCATCCCGCTGACCCGTGAAGAGGTCGCGGCGGCCCGGGCCAACGGTGGCGGCGACAAGGTGACGGTCGGCTTCCGGCCGGAAGACACCGACCTGGTCGGCCCGACCGAGGGTGGCCTGCCGGTCGTCGTGGAGCTGGTCGAAGACCTCGGCTCCGACGCCAACATCTACGGCCACGCGGCCCTCGACGGCGTCTCCGAGCGGTTCACCATCCGCACCGACCGCCGGCACATGCCCAACATGGGCGACACCGTGTTCGTCAAGCCGCGCGCCGACCGGCACCACGCGTTCCACGCCACCTCCGGCACGCGCCTCTAGATCACGACAGCAACCAACGACGGCGGGCCGGGCAACCGGCCCGCCGTTCGTGTTATCCGGCGAAGCGCCGCAACCGCAGGTCGCTGTCGCCGGCGCAGGCGATGACGCTGGTCGACCAGGTGCAGGTCGAGGAGCGCACCCCGACGAGCGCGCCGAGTTGCACCGGCTGCTTCTCGCCGAGCACCCAGCCGACCACGTTGTAGTCGGCGGCGCTGAGGCTCGGCGGCTTCCCGAAGATCAACACGCTGGCACCGTTGACCCGCGCCGCGACGCCGTCGCTGTCGAGCACCTGCTTGCCGGTCGCGTCGTAGCCGACCACGTGGTCGGTGCCCGACTCGTCGCTCTGCACCAGCACGTGGGTGCCGACCGGCAGGATCGAGTCGACCCCGGCCGCCGGTTTCGTCCAGGTCGCGCCGTCGCCGGCGAACGGCACCGCGACCAGTTCGGTGGTCTTCGTGTCGAACGAGGTCTGCTCCAGCAGGCAGATCCGCTTCTCGCCGCAGGCGCTCAGCGACGCCGCCCGGCGCTGCGGGTCGGCCGCCCGGTAGATGCTGCGCGGCTTGTCGAGGGCGTCGAGGTCGGCCGCGAACAACTCGGTGCCCTCGGTGGTGCGGACGGTGAAGAGCTGGCCGTCGTAGACCGTCGCGGGGTCGCCCGGGTCGGCCACGTTGGGTTGCTGGTCGAGGATCTTGCCGCTCACCGCGTCGATCACCCGGGCCGAGCGGTCGGCGCTGATCTGCACGAGCCGCTTGTCGTCGTCGCGGTCGGGGTCCAGCGCCGTGCCCGCGAAGTCCGCCGGGCCGCCGACGTCGGTGGGCGTCTGCGCGCCGTACACCTTGGTCTTGGTGTCGTCGTATTGGTTCTTCGGGGTGTCCAGGTCCCATTTGCGTTCACCGTCGCGCAGCCCGTAGCCGACCAGCTTCGCGTTCTTCCGGTCGACGACCACCAGGCGGTCGGCGACGACGAACGTCTCGTCTTCGCCGTAGAGGTCGACGCTCCACATCCGGCGGCCGTTGTCGGGATCGAGCACGGAAAGCCGGCGCGGCGCGGTGCTGCCGATCGCGTCGGCTTCAGCGAGGACGGCGCCCGGCACGGACCGGATGCCCCGCCAGTCGTCGGCGGCGTCAGGCACGTCCTGGCTCCAGAGCTGCTTGCCCGACGTGGCGTCGGCGGCGACGACGGTGAGCTTCTTCTGCTCGGTCGTGTAGGCGAAGTAGGCCCGGTCGCCCGTCACGTGGCTGAACGCGTCGTAGGCCCGTTCGCTCATCGGCAACGGCTGGCCGACGTCGCTGAACGCCGCGAACTTGACCTTGTCGTACCCGTCGCGGTTGAGCAGGGTGACGATCACCGAGACGGCGGCGACGACCACGACCAGCGCGAGCGCCACTGCTGGGAGCAAGAGCTTTCGGGGCAGGCGTCGCCGCGGCGCGGCCGGTGACCCCGGCGGCGGGCTCCACGGCCCGGCGGGTGCCGGTGAGGTCGGTTCCGGCGCCGCGAAGCCGGGCCCGGCCGGGACGGTCGCCGGTGCGGTCGCCTGGGCCGGGATGTGCGCGGCACGGGCCGGCAGCTCGGCGAGCGCGCCCTCGGCGACCGGCAACTCGGGCTGCTCGAGCACGGTCGGGGCGAGGCCCAGGTCGGAATGCAGCAGCCGGGCCACCAGCGGCACCCGGGAGGAGCCGCCGACCAGGAACAGCCCGGCGAGCTGGTCGGGCCGCAGCTTGGCGCTCTCGATCACTGCCGCGGTCTCCATGACGCCCCGGCGCAGCAGCGGGGTGGCCAGCCGTTCGAGCTCTTCGCGGGTGAGGTGGACGGCCTGGTCGACACCCGGGACCGCCACGGGCGCCACGGCCGCGCGGGACAACATTTCCTTGGCACCGCGTACGTCGTCCCAGAAGCGCCGCCGGTCGCGCAGTTGCGCCGCGTTGACCGGGTTGCGCAACCGTTCCCAGGCGGCCGGGTCGGTGCCGGCGAGCACCTGGCCCAGGTGGCCGACCAGCGCCGCGTCGAGGTCGAGGCCGCCGAGTTCGGCGACGCCACCGGAGGCGACCACGCTGAACCGCGACCGGCCGGTCTGATCCGGGCCGTCGTTGCGGACCACCGCGATGTCGAGCGTGCCGCCACCGAAGTCGAAGACCGCCAGCGCCGAGCCGACCGGCACCGGGCGGCGCAGCACCTCAGCGAAGTAACGGGCGGCCGCGACCGGCTCGGGCACCAGGGTGCTGGCGGGCCAGCCGGCCCGGGACAGTGCCTCGGTCAGCGCCTGCCGGCGCTGCGGGCCCCAGGCCGCGGGATAGGTGAGCGTGGCCGGTGGCAGGTAGCCGACCGCCTCGACGGCCGCGTGCGCGACGGCGGCCAGGATCGCGGCGAGCAGGTCGACGGTCGCCACCTCGCGGTCGCCGAGCAGCACACCGGCGGCGTCGACGTGTCGCTTCGGGTTGGGCTCGTAGCGGGCCGGGTCGGCCTGGGCGAGCCGCTCGGCGTCGCGACCGACGTGCAGCCGGCCGGCCTCGTCGAGGAGCACACCGGAGGGCAGCAGCGGTTGACCGTCGAACAGCAACGGTCGGGTGCGCCCGTCGGGCCAACGCAACACGGCAACCGTGTTGGACGTGCCCAGATCGACCCCGAGCGCGTGCCCTTGCATCTACCGACCTCCGCGGGGCGAGGGGATGCCCGGCCTTGCATGGTACGGCCGGGCATCCCTCGCCATGGCCGCGGCCTTAGTCGATGAAGCGGCGATCCGCGTTGAGGCTCTGGGTGAGCTTCAGCGTGATGAACTCGTTGTTGTCGGGGACGCCGGCGGTGCGGCCGGCCGAGCCCGGGAAGTTGTTGTCGTTGAGCACGGCGATCGTCTGGTTGTCGAGGATCACGACGTCTTCGATCGTCTGGAACGGGAACGTGAAGGTCTTGCCGAAGCCGCCGAGCTTCTTCGGGTTGTTGATGTTCATCAGGTCGGCGACCAGCGTCTTGTCCATGGCGCCGTCCTTGTCGCGGTCGCTCATGTTGGCCAGGTAGATCCGCTTGGTCTTGGCGGTGGCGCCCTGGCCGTTGTCGCGCTCGATGACCAGGAAGCGGTGGCCGTCGACGGCGATGGCGTCGCCGATCGCGTTGGCCGGATCGTCGAGCTTGTAGACGTAGTGCTTGCCGGTGTAGCCGCCGGCGCGCACGTCGAACTCGTTGAGCCGCAGCGTGCCCGGGGTGTCACCGGCGACGGTGCCCTCCAGCAGCGGGTAGAGCTTGCGGCCGTCGGGCGACTGCGCCATGCCCTCGAAGCCCTTGCTGCTGTTGATGTTGTTGGGCGTGGTGCCGCGCAACGGGTTCTCCGGCGCGAACACGCCGGGCAGCGAGATCGGCGCCTGCATCATGGCGCCGGTGCGGTCGAAGTGCAGCAGGAACGGGCCGAACTCGTCACCGATCCAGTAGGTGCCGTCGGCGGCCCGCTGGATCGACTCGACGTCGAAGTCCGAGCCGGTCAGCACCCGGTCCTTGCGGATCAGCGGCCAGGTCACGTACCCCTTGGGATCGGTCAGGTTGATGCCGCCGAGAACGTCGACCTTGTTCTCGTGGAAGACCGGCGCGAGGGTGTGGATGCGCAGGACGAAGTCCGCGCTGTTGGCCTTGTTGCCGAAGCCGTTGTCCGACATCACCTCGTAGCTGCCGTCGCCGTTCTTGACGATGCCGCTGAAGCCCTGCACGGGCTGGTCGTCCCAGGGTGCGGCAACGCCGTTGACCGGCGCGGTGTCGAGCAGCGAACCGGACGGCTCGCTCGCGGGCACGAAGGTGAGCGCCGGGAGCGACGCGAAACCGGTCAGGGTCGCGGGGCCGAACTCATCGGCATCGTGTGCCGACGCCGGTCCCGCGACACCCACGGCAAGGGCGACGGCCGCGGCCGCACCCATCCATACATTGCGACGTTTCGTCATGAGCCGAGAAGCTAGCCAGCCCGGATGAACCGGTCGGGGGCTGGATGTGAACGCCGGCTGTCAGGCGGCGTCGCTCCGGCGTCGGGCGATCTCGGCGAGCGCGACCGCGGCGGCGACGCTCGCGTTGAGCGACTCCACCTCGGACACCATCGGGATGCCGACCCGCATGTCGCAGGTCTCGCCGACCAGCCGGGACAGGCCGCGCCCCTCGGAACCGACGACGACCACCAGCGGGCCGACCGCGGCTTCCAGGTTGTAGATGTCGGTCTCGCCATCGGCGTCGAGCCCGATCACCACGAAGCCCTCGCGCTGGGCTGCCTTGATCGCCCGGGTCAGGTTGACCACCTGGCTGACCGGCACCCGTGCGGCAGCGCCGGCGCTGGTGCGCCACGCGGTCGCGGTGATGCCGGCGGCCCGCCGCTCGGGGACGAAGACGCCCTGCGCGCCGAACGCGGCGGCCGAGCGGATCGTCGCGCCGAGGTTGCGCGGGTCGGTGATGCCATCGAGCGCCACCAGCAGCGGCGTGGGGTGCTCCAGCGCGGCCGCCAGCAGGTCGTCGAACGGCTCGTAGGCGAACGGCGGCACCTGGATGCCGACACCCTGATGGAGGACGCCGCCGGTCATCCGGTCGAGTTCGGCGCGGCCGACCTCGAGCAGCGGGATGCCGCGGTCGCCGGCGGTGCGGACGATCTCGGTGATCCGGTCGTCGATGTCGATGCCCTGCGCGACGTAGAGCGCGGTCGCCGGGACCATCGCGCGCAGCGCCTCGAGCACCGGGTTGCGGCCGACCAGCAACTCCGGCGCGTCGCGCGGAGTGTTGGAGCGGCGGCCCGGCGCCACCCGCGGGTTGCCACCACGTTGCGGTGCCTGCCGCTGGCTCTGCCTCGGCTTGCTGCCCTTGGTGCCCTTGCCCCAGGTGGTGTCCTTGGTGCCCGGCTGCCCGATCTTGGGGGCCCGACCTTCGGCCGCCGCGGCCTTCTTCTCCTTGGCCTGTTTCCAGGCGGTGCGGTTGGGCAGCTTCTCGGTGCCCGAGTAGCCCTTGTGCCAGGGCCGCTCGTCGGCGGGCAGGGTGCGTCCCTTGCCGGACAGGCTCGACCGGTTCTTGCCGCCGGAGCCGGCGGCCGCACCCTTCTTGGGGGTGACCCGTCGGCCACGTCGCTGTGAGTTGCCCGCCATCAGTCCCTGCTTCCGATCGTCCAACGCGGGCCGTGCGGGGTGTCTTCGACGTTGACCCCGGCCGAGTTGAGCTGGTCCCGGACCGCGTCCGCGGCGGTCCAGTCTTTCCTGCTGCGCGCCTGCGCGCGCTGGTCCAGCGCGAGCGCGACGAGCGAGTCGATGATCCCGCGCAGCTCTTCGCCCGGCGTGCCCCCGGTCGACGCGACCGACCAGGCCGGGTCGAGCGGGTCGATGCCGAGCACGTCGAGCATCGCCCGGACGCTGCCGAGCGCGGCGCGAACACCCGCGTCGTCGCCGGCCGCCAGCGCGGTGTTGCCGGCGCGCACGGTCTCGTGCACCACCGCGAACGCGCCGGAGGTGTTGAGGTCGTCGTCGAGCGCCTCGGCGAACGCCGCCGGTAGGTCGCCGGCCGGGATCGCGCCCACCGACTCGACAGCCCGCTCCACGAATCCCTCGATCCGTCGGTAGGCGGTCGCGGACTCACGCAACGCCTCGTCGGAGTAGTCGATCCGGGAGCGGTAGTGCACGGAGACGAAGTAGTGCCGCAGCTCGACCATCCGCACGCCGAGCGCCGTGACGTAGTCGAGGTCGAGCGCGTTGCCGGTCGACTTGCCCATCTTGGCGTCGCCCAGGTTGAGCAGGCCGTTGTGGACCCAGAAGCGGGCGAACGGCAGCCCGGCCGAACGGGACTGGGCGATCTCGTTCTCGTGGTGCGGGAAGGTCAGGTCGAGGCCGCCGCCGTGGATGTCGAACTCCGGACCCAGGTAGCGCAGGCACATGGCGGAGCACTCGATGTGCCAACCCGGCCGGCCGGCGCCCCAGGGGCTCGACCACTGCGCCTCGACCGGCTCGTCGGGCTTGTAGCCCTTCCAGAGCGCGAAGTCGCGCGGGTCGCGCTTGGCCCGGTCGGCGCTGTCGGCGGCGCTGGCCATCTCGTCGACCCGCTGCCCGGAAAGGGAGCCGTAGTCGGCGTAGGACTTGACGTCGAAGTAGACGTCGCCGGAACCGTCTTCGGCCGCGTAGGCGTGACCGTTGTCGATCAACTGGGCGATCAGGCCGTGCATCTCGGTGATGTGACCGGTGGCCCGCGGCGCGTAGGTCGGCCGCAGCACGTTGAGTGAGCGGTAGGCGGCGTCGAGGATGACCTCGTTGGCGTAGGCGATCGACCAGAACGACCGGCCCTGCTCCAGCGACTTCTGCAGCACCTTGTCGTCGATGTCGGTGATGTTGCGGATGAACCTCACCTGGTAGTCGTTGCGCTCGAACCACCGACGGAGCACGTCGTAGCTGACGCCGGAGCGAAGGTGGCCGATGTGCGGCTCGGACTGCACGGTGAGGCCACAGAGGTACATCGAGACCTTGCCGGGCTCTCGCGGGACGAATTCCCGCACCGACCGGGTCGCGGTGTCATGCAAACGCAGCGTCACCTGACAAGGGTAGCGTTGATCCGTTTACGCCTATGCTCGCGGTGTGACGCAGCCGGTCTATCGGGCGGGCGAGACCGCCCAGACGCTCGACCGCGGCCTGCGACTGCTCTATCTGGTTGCTGATACTCCCGAAGGACTCACGGTCACCGAGGCCGCCGACCGGCTGGGCGTGGGCCGGGCCGTGGTCTACCGGCTGGTCGGCGCGCTCACCTCACACGGCCTGGTCCGCCGCGACGGCGCGGGCCGGTTGCGGCTGGGTGCCGGGGTGCTGCACCTGGCCAGGCGCGCACACCCCGTGGTGATCGAGGCGGCGCTGCCGGCGTTGCGGCGGCTGGCCGAGGAGGTCGGGGCAACCGCCCATTTGACCATCGCCGAGGGTACGGAGGCAGTGGCGCTCGCCGTCGTCGAGCCGAGTTGGACCGCCTTCCACGTGGCCTACCGGGCCGGGTACCGGCACCCGCTGGCGCGGGGCGCGGCCGGGCGGGCGATCGTCGCGGGCCGGTCGGGTTCGCCCGATCCGGTGACCACCGTTGGTGAGCTCCAGGCGGGCGCGTTCGGGGTGGCCGCGCCGGTGCTCGGCGTCGACGGCCTGGAGGCGAGCGTGGGCGTGGTCGCGCTGGAGGCACTCGACCTGGCCGACGTGGGCCCACAGGTGGCGGCGGCCGCTGCGGCGGTCGCCGGAGCGCTCGGGTCCTAGCGCCTTTCCACAGCCTCCGCCGAGTTATCCACAGGCTGTGTACGGCGCAATCACGCGAGTTATCCACAGGTCTGTCCACCGGTCGTCGTTCTTTTCATGCTGGATGACATGACCCGCGAATCGCCCCGACCCGCGGCGCTCGAGTGGCAGGTGTTCCGCGGCAGCGCGGCCGTGTCGGCCGGCCTGCTGTCCGTGCACCAGTTGCGCGCCTCGTGCTGGGCCCGGCTGCGCCACAACGTCTACGCCGACTCGCGGTTGGCCCGCGACCACGCGCTGGCCTGCCGGGCGACGCTGGTCCGGCTGCCTCCGGGCTCGGTCGTGGTGGCCGGCCCATCGGCAGCGACCGCGCACGGCCTGCGGTCGGTCGCCGGTCTCGACGATCCGGTCCATCTGATCGTGCTCGGTGACCGCCGCGTCGGCACGTCGGGCGGCACCATCCTGCACCGGGTGCACCTCGACCCGGTCGACGTCTGCCACCGCCGGCTGCCCGGCGGGTCGGCCGAGGTGCCGGTCACCACGCCGGCCCGCACCGCCTGGGACGCGGCGGTGTGGCTCCCCCTGACCGACGCGGTGGCGATCGCCGACGCGCTGCTCTTCCACCGGCTCGTGACGCCGGATCTTCTCGCGGAGGTCGCGGCCCGGCTGGCCGACCGCCCGGGTGGCCGCCGGGCCGCGCACACGCTGTCGCTGGCCGACGCCGCGGCCGCGTCGCGGGCCGAGTCGGTGCTCCGGGTCCGTCTGTTCCTGGCCGGCCTGCCGATGGCTCGGGCCCGCCCGCCGGTGCTCGCGGTCCGACCACCGCTGGCCTGGCCCGAATACCGGGTCGCCCTGTGGTGCGCGCCCGACCGGCACAGCGAAACAGTCATGATCAACGATGGCTGGCTAGTGCTGCGTTTCTCGCCGCAGCGCGAGTTTTCCGAGGTGGTGCGCGAGGTCCGGGCGGCGCTGACAGCTCGCGGATGCCGAACAAAGCGAAAACAGGATGTCGTGGAGAGCGCTCTCTCCCCTAACATGCGGTGATGGAGGCAAAGAAGCCGACACTAGAAGACGTGGGCCGCGCGGCCGGTGTTTCCCGCGCGACGGCATCCCGCGTGATCTCCGGCGGCCGCAAGGTGTCCGACGACGCCCGCGGCCGCGTCTGGCACGCCGTCGAGTTGCTGGGCTACCACCCCGACCTGGCGGCCAGGGCCCTGGCAAAAGGCCACAGCGACGTCATCGACCTGATCGTCATCGACGACGCGGCCGTCATGCTGGGCAGCAACCCCTACTACAGCCGTGTCATGTCCGGCATCCTGTCGGCGCTGGCCGGCAGCGACACCCAGATGCGCGTCCACGTGATCGAGCAGCCCGACGCCCCACGCCGCCTCGACGACGTCGCCCGGATCGTCGGCGTCGGCGCGCTCCTGGTCAACGTGCCGCCAGAACTCGCGGCCCGCTTCTCGGCCCGCTGCGCCCGCGTCGTGTCCCTGGGCCACTCGGCGCCGGGCGTCCCGTCGGTCGAGGCGGAAAACGCGGAGGGCGCCCGGTCGGCGGTGCAGCATCTCTACCGCACCGGCCGCCGCAAGGTGGTCGCCGTCCACGGCAAGCAGGGCAACTCGTGTGCGACCGGCCGCCGCAGCGGCTTCCACTCCGCGTCGGTCGAGGCGGGCCACGAGCCCATCGGCGCCGAGGGCGGTTTCTGCCTGGAGGCGGGGTTCGACGGCACCAAGGAGTTGCTGGCCGCCCACCCCGACCTCGACGGCATCTTCGCGGCCTGCGACCTGACCGCGATGGGCGTGCTCCGGGCCTTGGAGGAAAGCGGCCGCCGGGTGCCCGACGACGTGGCTCTGGTCGGCTTCGACGACAGCTTCCTGGCCTCCGTCGCCACGCCGGCGATGACCTCGGTCCGCCAGCCGGTCGAACACATGGCCGCGCTGGCCACCCGGGCGCTGCTGGCCAGCGAGACCGGCCCCAACTGGCACCGGGTGGAGCCCGCACCGCTCCAGATCCGCCGCAGCTCGGCCGCGGCCTAGCCGGCGGCAGCGGCTAAGGCCGAGTCATCCGCAAGACGTCGAGGAGGGAGTCCAACTCGGCCTCGGAGATCTTTCCGGACGCCACGTGCCCTCGGTCGATGACCACCGACCGGATGGACCGCCCGCTGGCCAGCGCCTCCTTGGCGATGGCCGCGGCCTCGTCATACCCGAGATGCCGGTTGAGCGGCGTGACGATCGACGGCGACCCTTCGGCATAGGCCAACGCCACCTCTTCATTGGCAGCGAGCCCCACCACGCAGCGGTCCGCCAGCATCCGGCTCGCGGCCGCCAGCAGCCGGATCGACTCCAGGATGTTGCGCGCCATCACCGGGAGCATCACGTTGAGCTCGAAGTCGCCCTGCGAACCGGCGAACGCGATCGTCGCGTCGTTGCCGATCACCTGCGCCGAGACCTGCCGCACCGACTCACACACCACCGGATTGACCTTGCCCGGCATGATCGACGACCCGGGCTGAAGGTCGGGGATCCGCAACTCCCCCAAGCCGGCCCGCGGGCCGGACCCCATCCACCGGATGTCGTTGGCGATCTTGTAGAGCCCAACCGCCACGGTGCGTAGCTGCCCCGACGCCTCGACCAGGCCGTCGCGGGCACCCTGGGCCTCGAAGTGGTCCTCCGCCTCAGACAGCGGCAACCCGGTCTCGGCCCGCAACCGCTCGATCACCTTGGCCGCGAACCCGGGCGGCGTGTTGACCCCGGTCCCGACGGCGGTGCCACCCAGCGGCAACGAGGCGAGCCGCGGCAGGGTCGACTCCAGTCGGGCGATGCCGTTGCGCACCTGGGTCGCGTACCCACCGAATTCCTGCCCAAGGGTCACCGGCGTGGCGTCCATCAGGTGGGTGCGACCGGCCTTGACCACGTCGGCGAACTCCACGGCCTTGGCCGACAGCGCCCCGGCGAGGTGGTCGAGCGCCGGAATCAGGCTGTTGACCACGGCCTCGGTGGCGGCGAGGTGAATCGACGAGGGGTAGACGTCGTTGCTCGACTGCGAGGCGTTGACGTGGTCGTTGGGATGCACGTCGCGCCCGACCTCGCGGGCCGCCAGCGTGGCGATCACCTCGTTGGCGTTCATGTTCGACGAGGTGCCCGACCCGGTCTGAAACACGTCGATCGGGAACTGGTCGTCGAACCCACCACCGGCGACGTGGGCGGCTGCCACCTGGATCGCGGTGGCCAGGGCCGCGTCGATCACCCCGAGCTCGCCGTTGACCGCGGCCGCGGCCCCCTTGATCTGCGCGAGCGCCCGGATGTTGCCCGGCTCGATCCCGCGCCCGGAAACCGGGAAGTTCTCCACCGCCCGCTGCGTCTGCGCCCGCCACAACGCTTCGGCCGGCACGCGTACCTCGCCCATGGTGTCCCGCTCGACGCGGAACCCGTTCTTCTCCGCTGCACTCACCGCTCCATCCTCCCCCTCCGGGAGGAGACACGCAGAGTGATCCACACCCCTCTGCACGGGACATCGGTGGGTCGCGAGCGCACCTAGAATTTGCGATCGCCGATATTCAGGAGGAACGGTTGTTCCGTCTTCTGGTTGCCGCGGCGGCCATTGGCACAATTCTCATCCCGGCCGGGGCCGCCCAGGCCGCGCCGGCGAATCACCGGCCCGGCGTCCCGTCGAGCCTGTCCGTTTCCGGCATCGCCTGCGGCGACAAGGGCATCTTCATCGGGACCCCCACGCCCGAATTCGTCGCCGCTCTCGCCGACCCCGACTTCGGCGTCAACCCGTATGAAAAGGTCACCGCGACCTTCGCGCTGTGGCCGGTCGGCCAGCCCGGCCAGCGGGTCGAGTGGCCGGCGACTCCGCTGACCAGCGGCGGCATCGCCCGGGCAGCGGCGCCGGCGGCCCTGACCAACGGCGTGCGCTACCGGTTCGAGGTGCGCGGCACCGACGCGGCCGGCGCCCAGTCACGCTGGTCGCCGGAGTGCACCTTCACGATCGACACGACCGCGCCGCACGCGCCGACGGTGACCTCCACCGACTATCCCGCGACCGGCCAGGCCGGTGGCCCCGGCATCGCGGGCAGGTTCACCTTCGCGGTCGCGGGCGGCGACACCGATGTGGTGGCCTTCCGCTGGTCGGCGGTGGGCGCCGGGCTGACCGAGGTGCCGGTGGGACCCACGGGCAACGTCACCGTCGAGTTCACCCCGACCTCCTACGGCACCACCATCATCACGGTCCAGGCGATCGATCGCACCCTCATCCGCTCAGCCGCGACGACCTACACGTTCGTCGTGCGCAACACCGAGCCGCGGCTGACCGACCTGACGCCCGACGCGGGCCCGGGCGAGCCGCACACGTTCCGGGTCATCCCGGGCAACCTGGGCGGCCTCGTCTCCTACGACTACCGCCTCAACGACGAGCCGGCGCAGACCGTCGCAGCCGCGCCGGACGGCACCGCGACCTTCGTCGTCACGCCCACGGCACCGGGCCGCAACACCATCTTCGTCACCGGTCACACGGCCGCGGGTGTCCCCACGGCCGAGGCGTCGGCGGTCGTTTACGTGGTCTACCCGCCCACCACGCCCACGGTCACCTCGCCGGACTTCCCGGACGACGGCACCGCGCCGCCGCTGGTCGGCCAGGAGGTCACGCTGGTCTTCCACCCCGGCACTACGGGCGTGACCGAATACGTCTGGTCAACCGACTTCGGCGCCACCGAGCAGGTCGCGCCCGCCGGCCCCGACGGCACGGCCACCATCCGCTACACCACGCGCGAATTTCCCTTCCTGCCGTTGCAGGTGCGCAGCCGCACCGCCGACGGCACCGAATCGGAGACAGTCGAATTCGGCTGGGAACTCACCTCGCACGCACCGCAGGTCTCGTCACCGCAATACCCGATGTATGGGCACGGGAGCGGGCCGGGCGACTTCACCTTCGCACCCGCCCACGAGGGCGTGACCGGCTACGACTACTCCTTCAACGACGGCCCGGTCCAGACCGTCGACGGCGAGACCGCCACGATCACCTGGACCCCGGACACGACCGGCTTCGTCATGCTGCGAGTCCACGAACATGTCGGCGACATCGTTTCCGACGTGACGGAACACCAGTTCCACGTCGAGTGAGAGCAGGTGGTCGGCCGCCGGGCGGCGGCCGACCACCTACCGCTTGCCGATCTGAAGCGTCAGGGTGGGCTTGGTGACCTCGGCGAAGAAGTCGTTGCCCTTGTCGTCGACCACGATAAAGGCCGGAAAATCCTCGACCTCGATCTTCCAGATCGCTTCCATCCCCAGCTCGGCATACTCGAGCACCTCGACGTGCTTGATGCAGTCTTGCGCCAACCGAGCGGCCGGGCCGCCGATCGAGCCGAGGTAGAAACCACCGTTCTCGGCGCACGACTGGGTCACCTGCGCCGACCGGTTTCCCTTGGCCAGCATCACCTGCGAGCCGCCGGCCGCCTGGAAGCGCGCCACGTAGGAGTCCATCCGGCCGGCCGTGGTCGGGCCGAACGAACCCGACGCGTAGCCCTCCGGCGTCTTGGCCGGCCCGGCGTAATAGACCGCGTGGTCACGCAGGTAGGACGGCATCGGCTCGCCCGCGTCCAGGCGCTCCGCGAGCTTCGAGTGTGCGATGTCGCGGGCGACCACCAGCGGACCGGTCAGCGACAGCCGGGTCTTCACCGGGTATTTCGACAGCTCGGCCCGGATCTCGTCCATCGGCCGGTTGAGGTCGATCCGCACGACCTCGCTCGCGTCGAGTTGGGCGTCGGTGACCTCGGGCAGGAAGCGCGCCGGGTCGGTTTCCAGCCGCTCCAGCCAGACGCCCGACGGCGTGATCTTCGCGACCGCCTGGCGGTCGGCGGAGCAGGAGACCGCGATCGCGACCGGGCAGGAGGCGCCGTGCCGGGGCAGGCGGACGACCCGCACGTCGTGGCAGAAGTAGCGGCCGCCGAACTGAGCGCCGATGCCGAACTGGCGGGTCAGCTCGAGGACCTCGGCTTCCAGGTCGATGTCGCGGAAGCCGTGCGCCGACAGCGAACCCGAGGTGGGCAGGCCGTCGAGATACTTGGCCGAGGCCAGCTTCGCGGTCTTCAGCGCGTGCTCGGCCGACGTGCCGCCGATGACCACGGCCAGGTGGTAGGGCGGGCAGGCCGACGTGCCGATCAGCCGCAGCTTCTCCTCTAGGAACTGCATCATCCGCGTCGGGTTGAGCAGCGCCTTCGTCTCCTGGTAGAGGAACGACTTGTTGGCCGAGCCGCCGCCCTTGGCCATGAACAGGAACTTGTAGGCGTCGGGCTGGCCGCCCGGATCCTCGGCGTAAAGCTCGATCTGGGCCGGCAGGTTGGTGCCGGTGTTGCGCTCGTCCCACATCGTGATCGGTGCGAGCTGTGAATAACGCAGATTCAAGCGGGTGTACGCCTGGTAGACGCCCCGGGCGATGGCTTCCTCATCGGTGCCGTCCGTCAAAACGTGCCGGCCCCGCTTGCCCATCACGATCGCCGTGCCGGTGTCCTGGCACATCGGCAGCACGCCGCCGGCCGCGATGTTGGCGTTGCGCAACAGGTCGAGGGCGACGAAGCGGTCGTTGGGCGACGCCGCCGGGTCGTCGATGATCGAGCGCAGTTGGGTCAGGTGGGCCGGGCGCAGGTAGTGGGCGATGTCATGCATCGCCTCGGCGGTCAGCGCGGTGAGCACAGCCGGGTCAACGGTAAGGAACTGCCGCCCGCCCGGGCCTTTGACGACGTCGACGCCCTCGTCGGTGACCAGCCGATAGTCGGTCAGGTCCTCGCCGGTGGGTAGCAACGGGGAGTAGCTGAAGGCGGCGGCGTCGCTCATGAGCGGCTAGCCTAGCCGGCCTTGCAGACCTCTTGTTTGGGCCCGCCACAGTCGGCGCCGGGGCCCGGGGTGCCGCCGCCGGTGTTGCCGCCACCCGCCGGCGGGTTGGGCACCCCGCCGCTGCCCTGGAACGGCAGGTAGGCGAGGTCGCGGCCACTCACGATGATCAACCCGGCCGGGCCGACGGCGAGCACGTCGGCGTCCGAGCGCACGTTGACCAGTTCGGCGCCGGTGCCCGGGTTGAGCGCAATGATCTTGTCGGGCTTCTCGTCGACCACCACCACCGCGGGTGCGGTCAGGGCCACCTTGCCGGCCGACGTGACCGGGCGTTGCCAGTGGCCCCGGCCGCCGAGTTCGGCGCTGCGGATGGCGGCCGCGTCGGCGGTACGCGCGACCGCATAGCGATCATCGACGCCCAGCAGGTGCTCGCCGGGCGCACCGGTGAACAGGATCCGCCCGTCGTAGGCATCGATCACCAACTCGCGGGCGTCGGCCGCGACCCCGACGACCACGTTGCGACCGCCGGCCGGGTCGTCGCGCTGGGCGCAGCCGCCGTCTTTGGCCGTGCGCAGGTTGATGCCGGCGTTGCGCCACACTTCGCCACCGGTCGCCGCGTCCGACGCGACCACCGAGAAATAGCAGGTGCCGTCGGCGGAGACCGCCTTGATCCGGAGCACCCGGCCGCCGACCACGACGACCCGCTCGTCGCGGTCGGGCTCGATCTCGCGGACCACCTTGCCCTCAGCGGTGTCGACGACGTACACCCGGTTGTCGATCGGCAGCCCGACCATCGGCGGCATGAGGTCGGGGCCGCCGGCGTTGTCATCGATCCGTCTGGTGGTCATCGGCTTGGTGCCGAGGATGTCGGGGTTGTCGGCGAAGAGCACGAAGCCGATGCCGGGGATCTCGACGCTCCACCGCGGCGAACTGCCCTGCGGGTCCCAGGCCGACAGCGTGCAGTCTTCGGCGCCGTGGCAGCGCACGTCGAGCATCCCGTTGCGGTAGGTCCAGACGGCCCGCGCCTCGGTGTCGCGGCGGCGCACGAGACCCGACATCGGGTCGACCACCTCGTAGCCCTTGACCAGCAGCTTGCCGGTGACCACGACGGCGGAGTTGCCCTCGCCGGCGACCGCGGCCCAGTCGGCCTTGTGCTCCCAGAGTTGGGCGCCGGAGCCGAGGCCGCGCGACTCGACGAGGGTGCGCTGCTCGATGATGACCGCGCCGCCGGCGATGGTCGCGCTGCGCGGCGTGCCGCCGAGCCGCTGCTGCCAGAGGGGTGCGGGGGTGGTCAGCGCGCTGTCGGTGTTGACCATCGCCCAGACCTTGTCGAGGAACGGGGTCAGCACACCGGTGAAATAGCCCACGACGAGGAGGACCGCTACGAATAGGGCCCAGCACTTCACGCAGGGGCCCTCGCCTTTACCCCTCGCCACCCGGGCACCATAACGACACGCCGACGCCCGATCCGGGACGGCGATAAACCCGTGTCGATGCGGTTTGCGAGATTAATCCGCGTCTGCGGAAGCCTCGGCGGTCACAGCCGCGGGCGAGACCGCCGCCGCGACCAACGGCAGCACCCGGAACGCGATCTGCTCCGTCAACGAAATGATCGTCGACGCCCGGGCCACCGCGCCGTGCGACACGATCCGGTCGATCACCCGTTGCAGGTCGGCGTTGGAACGGGCGACCACCCGGCACATCAGGTCGCCGGAGCCGGTGATCGTGTGCGCCTCGAGCACCTCGGGGATCCGCGACAGGTGCACCGCCACCGGATCGTGCCCCTGCCGCTGGGAGATCTCCAGCGTCACGAACGCGGTCACGCCGTACCCGATGGAAGCGGGTTCGATCTCTGGCCCGAAGCCGCGGATCACGCCCCGGGTGACCAGCTTGTCGAGGCGGGCCTGGATCGTGCCGCGGGCCACCCGCAGCCGCCGGGAGCATTCGAGGACGCCGATCCGGGGCTCCCGGGCAAGCAAGTCGATCAAGGCGGCGTCCAACTCGTCGAGCTGGACAATTTGCGATGTCATTTCGCCCATCCCCCGGACGGATTGCACAAGCTGCGCAGACAATTCTAGGACAGTTGACCAGCATCTGGGACCCAGGTGACGCTCAGCATAGAAGGCAGCCACACGGAGGGGAGTCGACGATGACTCAGGCGCTCAACGAAACCGACCAGGCCACGGCCGACCGGCTGATCGGCGCGGTCGAGCACGACATCGCCGCCGATCCGTTCCCGGTCAAGGGGCTCGACCACGTCCTGTTCCTGGTCGGCAACGCCAAGCAGGCCGCGCACTACTACTCCACCGCGTTCGGCATGACCTGCGTCGCCTACCGCGGTCCGGAGCAGGGCTTCCGGGAGTACGCGGAGTACGTGCTCACCAGCGGCACCGCGCGCTTCGTCTTCCGCGGCGCGGTCAGCCCCGAGGCGGCCGACGCGGCGCACGTCGCCCGGCACTCCGACGGCGTGGTCGACATCGCGCTCGAGGTGCCCGACGTCGACGCCGCCTTCGCCTACGCCGTCCGCCAGGGCGCCGCCGTGCACACCGAGCCGACCGACGTCACCGACGAGCACGGCACGGTCCGCTACGCCGCGATCGAGACCTACGGCGACACCCGGCACTCGCTGATCGACCGGTCCCGTTACTCCGGGCCGTTCCTGCCGGGCTTCGTGGCCCGCAAGCCGATCGTCGACCGTTCCGCCGCCATCGCGGCCGGCGTGCAGCCGAAGCGCTATTTCCAGGCCGTCGACCACGTGGTCGGCAACGTCGAACTCGGCAAGATGGACCACTGGGTCGAGTTCTACAAGCGGGTCATGGGCTTCACCAACATGGCCGAGTTCGTCGGCGACGACATCGCGACCGACTATTCGGCGCTGATGTCCAAGGTGGTCGCCAGCGGCACCCGCAAGGTGAAGTTCCCGCTCAACGAGCCGGCGATCGCCCGCAAGAAGTCGCAGATCGACGAATACCTCGAGTTCTACGACGGGCCGGGCGCGCAGCACATCGCCATCGCCACCAACGACATCCTCGCCAGCGTCGACGCGATGCGGGCGGCCGGCGTGGAGTTCCTGGATACGCCCGACTCCTACTACGACGACCCGGAGTTGCGGGCCCGGATCGGCACCGTGCGGGTCCCGATCCAGGAGCTCAAGGATCGCAAGATCCTGGTCGACCGCGACGAAGACGGCTACCTGCTCCAGATCTTCACCAAGCCGGTCCAGGACCGCCCGACCGTGTTCTTCGAACTCATCGAGCGGCACGGATCGCTCGGCTTCGGCAAGGGCAACTTCAAGGCGCTCTTCGAGGCCATCGAGCGGGAACAAGAGGCGCGCGGAAACCTGTAACACTGTCCGGGTGCATCCCGACCCCCAGCCGCGCCAACCCGGGCCGCCGGCGGCTTACCCGCCGGCGGGCCCGGGTCACATACCAATGCAACAGGGGCCCGCCGGACCGCCCTGGACGCCGCCGCCGGCACCCATCGGCCCGAGCGGCGACCCGCTCGCGACCTTCGGCGACCGGTTCCTCGCCTACCTGATCGACGGCCTGATTGTCGGTTTGGTCACGCTGGTGCTGACCTGCCCGATCTTTTTCTTCGCTTTTTTCCTGCCGCTGATGAACGCGGAAAACTACGACAACGGCGAGTTCTCGGCCTTCCCGTTCCTGGCGTTCTTCCTGGCCTACGCGGCGGTGTTCGCGCTCCAGATCATCATCACCTACCTCTACTTCGTCGAATACCAGCTTCGAAGCGGACAGACGGTCGGCAAGCGGGTGATGTCGCTGCGGGTGTTGCCTATCCAGCCGGGTCGGCCGCTCGACCGGGGCATCCTGGTCCGCCGCTACCTGGTGCAGTTCGTCGCCGCGATCTTCGTGCCGTTCCTCAACATCCTCGACGGTCTATGGCAACTGTGGGACAAGCCCTTCCAACAGACCCTCCACGACAAGGCCGCCGAGACAGTGGTAGCTAAGGTCGTGCAGTGAGCTCAGTGTCCCCGGGTTGGTACAAAGACCCAGCCGAACCGACCACCCAGCGCTATTGGGACGGTGAAGGCTGGATCGGCGCGCCCATCCCCGCCGACGCGACCCCGCCCGACGGCCCGCCCGAGGAGCCCCCACCGCCGCCCCCGGAGCCGACCCCGCCGCCCGGCGGCAACCCGGCACCGATGTCGCCGGCCGGCCAGGTCGCCAACGGGACGCCCCTCTACGGCCAGAGCCACCCCGGCAACGGCTACCCGAGCTACGGGCAGCAGCAGTCGGGCTATGGGCAGCAGCAGTCGGGCTATGGGCAGCAGCCGGGCTACGGGCAGCCCCTCTATGGCCAGCAGCCCTACGGCCAGCCCCAGCCCTACCCCGTGCAGACCATGCCGCAGCCCGCGGCGGTGGCACAGGCCGGCGGAGTGCTCGCTTCCCCCGGGTTGCGCCTGGTCGCCCGCCTGATCGACATCGTCGCCGTGCTGCTGCTCAACGTGGTCGTCAACGGCTGGTTCATCTACCAATACTGGCAAGAGGTGCTGCCCTTCTACCGGGAGTTCAATTCCCGCGCGGCCGAGGGCGACTCGTTCGGTGAGCTGATGCGGTTGACGCCCAGCGCCGAGGCCAGCCGGCTCCAGATCGTGATCCTGGTGATCGCCTGCGCCCTTTGGTTCGCCTACGAGGTGCCGTCCGTCGCCAACAGCGGCCAGACCCTGGGCAAGCGGCTGGTCGGGATACGTGTGGTGCGCACCGACGGCGTGGCCAAGCTGGGCTTCGGCCGGTCGATGCGCCGGTGGAACATCCTCGGCCTGCCGATGCTGTTCTGGACCTGCTGCGTCGGCTTCATCTGGCAGTTCGTCGACTGCCTCTGGGTGACCGTCGACCGCCCGCTGCACCAGGCCCTGCACGACAAGGCCGCGCGGACCGTCGTGGTCTTCGCGCGAACCCAACCGCCGGCGGCGCCGCCGCCCTCTTCAGGAGGCCCGTCATGACACCTCGACTCACCCGGGCCGACCTCGACTCGCTGCCCAGCTACGTGCCCGGCCGCAGCCCCGCCGACCTGGCCCGCGAGCTCGGCATGACCGAGGCGATCAAACTGGCCAGCAACGAGGTGCCCTACGGCCCGCTGCCCGGCGTGGTCGAGGCGGTCACCGCGGCGGCCGCCGGCTCGCACCGCTACCCCGACATGGGCGTGGTCGAGTTGCGCGAGGCGTTCGCCGAGCGGCTCGGCGTCGACGCCGACCGCATCGCCACCGGCTGCGGCTCGGTCGCCCTCGCCGAGCACCTGGCCCGGGTGACCTGCCTGCCCGGCGACGAGATCCTCTACTCGTGGCGGTCGTTCGAGGCCTACCCGATCATCGCGGCCACCACCGGCGCGACGAGCGTGCGCGTCGCCAACACGGCGGGGCACGGCCACGACCTGGGTGCCATGTCGGCGGCGATCACCGACCGCACCCGGATGATCCTGGTCTGCAACCCCAACAACCCGACCGGCACCGCGATCGGCCGCGCCGCGCTCGACCGCTTCCTCGACAGCGTGCCCGACGACATCCTGGTCGTGCTCGACGAGGCCTACCGGGAGTTCATCACCGATCCCGACGTGCCCGACGGCCTGCGCACCTACGGCGACCGGCCCAACGTGGTCGTGCTCCGGACCCTGTCCAAGGCCTGGGGCCTGGCCGGGATCCGGATCGGCTACCTGGTCGCGCAGCCCAGCGTCGCGGCCACGGTCCGCAAGGTCGTCACGCCGTTCTCGACCAGCCTCGTGGCCCAGGCCGCCGCGCTCGCCGCGCTCAAGCAGGCCGACGAGGTCGAGCGCCGGTGCGCGCTGGTGGTCGCCGAGCGCGACCGGGTCACCACCGCGATCCGCGACCTGGTGCCCGACGTGCCGGCCTCGCAGGCCAACTTCGTCTGGCTGCCGCTGGGCGCCGGCTCCGGCGAGTTCGCGGCCGCGTGCGAGAAGCAGGGCGTGATCGTTAGGCCGTTCCAGGGCGAGGGTGTCCGCGTCACGATCGGCACCCCGGCCGAGAACGACGCGTTCCTCGCCGCCGCGGCCACCGCGCTCTAGGAGCGGGCGAGCAGCACCGGTTGGGCGTCGAAGTAGTAGTCGGCGTCCTCCGGGGCCGCCGGGTCCGCCAGGCGCTCGGTCAGCACGAAGCCGTCCACGGCGTAGGTGAAGCCGGGCACCCAGTCGGTCTTCTCGGCGAAGTAGGTGTAACGGATCCGGGATCGCTCGGCGCCGGTCGCGGCGTCGAGCGTGACCAGGTCACGATCGGCCGTCAGCACATGCACTGCGCCCGCCTGCACGGCGATGACCTGCGCACCGGGCCGACCCAGGTCGTGCCGCCACCGGGGCGCGCCGTCGGCGGCGTTGGCGGCGACGACCGACGTGCCGTCGACCGCGACCGTCAACCCGTCGACCAGCCAGGCATCCGCGGCCGCCAGCCCGGGCCCGACGCTCCCCTCGACCGCCTCGCCGACCTGCCGCGGCTGCGGCGCGTCGAAGAGCCACGCGGTCCGGTGGCCGCCCTGGTCGATTCGCAGCCCGGCGCAGCCCGACCGGGGTGCCGGGCAGTCCAGCGGCTCGGCGGCCGGGTCACCGGCGCTCCGCGGGATCGTGCCGGCGGCCGCTCCGGTGCCCGCGTCGACCAGCGTGATCGCGGTGTCGCAGGAGCGCAGCACCGCCACCCGGTTGTCGGCGGTGGTGAAGCCGCTCGGGTCGGCTCCGCCGCAGGGTGCCGGGTTGCGCCAGCCCGCCGCGCCGGTGGTCGCGTCGTAGGCCTGTGTAGCGGTCGCGCCGGCCACCACCACCGTGTTGCCGGCGAGGAACAGGCCAGGCGGCTCGTAGACCGTCGACGCGCCGGTGCGCCGGCCGGCGTACCCGGATGACGCGGGTTTCTCGCCCTTGGCCCGCCAGGTGGCGCGCCCGGTGCGGGCGTCGAGCCCGACGAGTTCACCGTCGGACCAGCGGGTGATCACCGTGGTGCCGGCGGCGACCACCCCGACCAACTCGGCCGGCCAGCGCCGGAACGACCAGTAGGGCGTGTTGAGGTAGCGCGAGTCGACCGGACCGTCGGCCCGGACCTGGCGCTTGTCGGCGATCACCCGGAGCCGGCCGTCGACGATCAGCGGCGTGGCCGGCAACGTGCCGAGCACGGCCGCCGGGTGCGCAGTGGGTGCCGCGGGATAGCCGGACGATGGCTCGGCGAACACCTCGCCGGGCGCGAAGACCCGGTAGACGACGAGACCGGCGCCCGCGACCAGCACGAGGCCGGCGAGCACCGCGACCACCCGGCGCCGGGCCGATCCCACCACGGTGGGCACCCTACCGGGGCGGCGGGCCGGCGGCGACGATGGTGCCGCACACCTCACCCAGGCCGACCGTGACGCCGTCGGGGCCCGGCGCGGTCGCGCTGATGGTCACCGTGTCGCCGTCTTCGAGGAACGTGCGCTCGCCGCCGTCGAGCTTGACCGGCTCGGCGCCGCCCCAGGTGAGCTCCAGGAACGAGCCGGTCTCCTCGCGGGTCGGCCCGGAGACGGTGCCCGACGCGTAGAGGTCACCGGTGCGCACGACGGCGCCGTTGACGGTCAGGTGGGCGAGTTGCTGTGCCGGGGTCCAGTACATGCCGGCGAACGGCGGCCGGCTGACCACCGTGCCGTTCCAGTCGACCGCGAGCCGCAGGTCGAGGCCGAGGTGCGGGATGTCGCGCAGATAGTCGAGCACCGGCGGGTCCTGCTCGGGCGCCGGCAGCCAGGCGTCGGCGAGCGCGTCGAGCGGCACCACCCAGGGCGACACCGAGGTGGCGAACGACTTGGCCAGGAAGGGACCGAGCGGCCGGTATTCCCAGGCCTGGAGATCGCGGGCGGACCAGTCGTTGACCAGCACGACGCCGAAGACGTGGTCGGCGAAGCTGTCGACCGGCACCGGGGTGCCCAGCGCCGAGGGCGTGCCGACCACGAAGCCGACCTCGGCCTCGATGTCGAGGCGGGTCGAGGGCCCGAAGACCGGGCCGGCCGGGGTCGCCCGCTGGCCGCTCGGGCGGGTCACCGGCGTGCCGGAGACGACCACCGTGCCGCCCCGGCCGTGGTAGCCGATCGGCAGGTGCTTCCAGTTGGGCGGCAGCGGCGCCTCGTCGGGCCGGAACATCCGGCCGACGTTGGTGGCGTGCGCTTCCGACGAGTAGAAGTCGACGTAGTCGCCGACCTGGAACGGCAGGGCAAGCTCGACCTCTTGGAGCGGCACCAGGAGCGGCTCGACGGCGGCCCGGTGTGCCGGGTCGGTGAGCAACTCGGTGACCCGCGCCCGGACCGCGCTCCACTGTGGCCGGCCGAGGGCCAGGAAGGCGTTGAGGGTCGCCGTGCGCAGCGCGCCGCCCGCGAGCACCAGCCCGGCCGCCTCGGCACCGTCGAGGTCGAGCAGCAGGTCGCCGATCCGCACCCCGATCCGATCGGGCCGGCCGCCGTGCCGGAACACCCCGTAGGGCAGGTTGTGCACGCCGTACGGCGAGCCCGCCGCACCCGGAACCCAGGTCATCCCTCGTATCCCCCGTTTATCAGGCCGAGCCGGATCAGGTCGGTCAACGGCTCGATCATGCTGCACGACCCGAACCCGACCCACAGGCCACGCGGATGGTCGCGGCGGGCCCGGGCCGGCTCGATCAGCGGCACGGCGTCGGTCGCGGCGAGCACCTCGGCCACGTCGGCGACCTCCCCGCCGTCGGCCGCCAGCGCGGCGCCGACCAGCACGTTGAGGAAGCCGTGGTGGGTGAAGCCGGTCTCCGGGTCGGCGTGCCGGATCGCATGGTGCAGGCCGGCGGTGAGCTTGAAGGGCAGGTCACGCTCGCGGCAGGCGCAGATCACCGCGGCCAGCTCGACCGGGGTCGGGAACAGCTCGGCGGCCAGCCCGCCGGTGCGGAACTTGACCGCGACCCGTGCGCCGTTGGCCCGGGCCGATGCGACCGTGTCGAGGCCGGCCAGCAGCCCGAAGGTGAGCGGCAGTTCGGCGTAGACGTCGACGTCGGGCAGCCGGTCGGCCAGCGCCAGCAGGCGGGCGATGCCGGGCTGCGGGTCTTCGCCGCGCTTGGCCGCGGCCGCCTCGATCTGCCGGA
Source organism: Asanoa ferruginea (assembly GCF_003387075.1). Taxonomy (NCBI): domain Bacteria; kingdom Bacillati; phylum Actinomycetota; class Actinomycetes; order Micromonosporales; family Micromonosporaceae; genus Asanoa; species Asanoa ferruginea. The sequence goes on along the minus strand of NZ_QUMQ01000001.1, from coordinate 2,756,452 downwards.
CCGTCACGCGCGGGTCGTCGGGCACGCCGAGCCGGTCGATGGGCAGGTCGCCGATGATGCCGATGCCCAGCCGCTCGGCCGGGTCGAGCAGGGCGGTGAGGGCATCCACCGACGACGCCGGCACGAGCAGCGGGCCGACCAGGTCCGCGTACCAGGCGGTGCGGTGCTCGCGGTGTGCCGTGACCGCGTCGGGCAGCGCGGCGTTACCAGGCGGGAACACCGCCGCGTCATCGACGAGTCGATGGAAGAGCGGGGCGATCAACGGCTGGTCGGTGGGTGTCCGGCGATCGGTTGACACGGTTACTGAACTTAGTAGACGCTACAAGAAACGGACAACGGCGTCCGATTATCGGACGCCGACGGGAGGTCGACATGCCCTACTACCGCAGCGTCGGCGAGGTGCCCCGCAAGCGGCACACCCAGTTCCGGCAGCCCGACGGCAGCCTCTACGCCGAAGAGCTGATGGGACAGGAGGGCTTCTCGTCCGATTCGTCGCTTCTCTACCACCGTGCGATGCCTACCGCGATCGTGGCAGCCGAGGAGTTCGACCCGCCCGCCTGCACCCGCACGCCCAACCGCCCGCTCAAGCCGCGGCACCTGCGCACCCACAAGCTCGACACGCCCGGCGCCGACCCGGTGCTCGGCCGGGCCCACCTGCTGGCCAACGACGACGTGCGGATCTCCTACGTGACCGCCGACCGGCCGTCCCCGCTCTACCGCAACGCGGTCGGCGACGAGTGCCTCTATGTCGAGTCGGGCACCATGCGGGTCGAGTCCACGTTCGGCGTCCTCGACGCGGCCGCCGGCGACTACGTGATCATCCCGACCTCGGTGATCCACCGGCTGGTGCCGACCGGCGCCGAGCCGGTGCGTGTGTTGGCGATCGAGGCGACCGGCCACATCGGCCCGCCGAAGCGCTACCTGTCGGTGCGCGGGCAGTTCCTGGAGAACTCGCCCTACTGCGAACGCGACATTCGCGGGCCTTTGTCGCCGATCGTCGAAGACGGCACCGACGTCGAGGTGCTGGTGCAGCACCGCCGCGGGTGGACCCGGCACGTCTACGCCAACCACCCGTTCGACGTGGTCGGCTGGGACGGGCACCTCTACCCGTGGGCGTTCTCGATCCACGACTTCGAGCCGATCACCGGTCGGGTGCACCAGCCGCCGCCCGTACACCAGACGTTCCAGGGTCCTAATTTCGTGATCTGCTCGTTCGTGCCGCGCAAGGTCGACTATCACCCGCTGTCGATCCCGGTGCCCTACAACCACCACAACGTCGACTCCGACGAGTTGCTCTTCTACACCGGCGGCAACTACGAGGCCCGGCGCGGCTCCGGGATCGAGCAGGGCTCGATGTCGCTGCACCCGTCGGGCTTCACCCACGGCCCGCAGCCGGGCGCCGCCGAACGGTCGATCGGCATCGACTATTTCGACGAGCTCGCGGTCATGGTCGACACGTTCCGCCCGCTCGACCTCTGCGACGCGGCACTGTCCTGCGAGGACACCGGCTACGCGTGGACCTGGTCGGGACGCACCATCTAAAGGCGCATCTTGGAGACCAGCGCGACGCCGGCCACCGCGGTCGCGGCGATCGCCACCACCAGCGGCCAGGGCGTGCCGATCCAGGCGTAGAGCAGGATCAGCAGCGGGCCGGCCAGGGCGGCGTAGCCGGCGACGGCCGAGGCCCGGTCGGCGTGCAACTGGCCGCGCAGCGGCTTCGGCAGCCGCATGGCGAGCAGCCCGAGCAGGCCCAGGCCGCCGGCGCCGAACACCAGGGCCAGGCCGCGCGACGCGCTGGGCGTGGTCGGGTGCAGCGTGGCGGTCAGCACGGCGACCGCGACCGTGTAGGCGCTGGCGTAGACCGCCATCGTGGTGACCCGGTGGTCGCCGACGGCCAGCGGGGCATACCGCCGCAGCCGGCCGCTGACCGTGGCCAGCTTCGGGTCGAGCCGCACCGCCTCGCCGCGGGCCCGCTCGGCCAGGTCGGTCAGCTCGAGGCGCCCGGCGATCCCGGCCAGCACCAGGTGGGCCCGGGCGTTGTCGGGCTCCAGCGCGACCGCGTGCCAGGCGGCGTCGAGCGCCCGTTGCCCATTGCGCGCCTCACCGAGGATCGCGGCGCCGTGCAGTTGGGCGTATGGGTCGTCGGGGCCTGCGGCCAGGATCTGGTCGGCGACGGCCGCGGCCTCCTTGAAGCGGCGCAGGTCGCACAGCGCCAGGCCCTGCTCGACCAGCGGCGGCAGCGCATCGGGATCGGCCGCGCAGGCCCGCCGGGCGGCGGCCAGGCCGGCTTCGGCCCGACCGGCGGCGAGCTCGACCGCGGCGAGCAGAACCAGCGCCTCGGAGTTGCCGGGATCGCGGGCGATCGGCTGGTCGAGCTCGGCCACCGCCTCGTCGTAGTGACCCAGCTCGGCGAGCAACTCCGCGCGGCGCAGATATCCCTCGGTCGGATCGGCGTCCATCCCCGTCACGCGCCCGAGCGTAACGCTGACGATCAGGCTGACGGGAGCAACAGCGCGACGGCGATGCCGGCCAGGCCTTCGCCGCGGCCGGTCAGGCCGAGGCCGTCGGTGGTGGTGCCGGAGACCGTGACGGGTGCGCCGGCGGCCTCGCCGAGCACCTTCTGGGCCTCGTCGCGGCGTGGGCCGATCTTCGGGCGTACGCCGATGACCTGCACGGAGATGTTGCCGATCACGAAGCCGGCCTCCCGCACCCGGCGGGCGGTCTCGGCGAGCAGCGTGACGCCCGACGCGCCGGCCCACTCGGGCCGGTCGACGCCGAAGTTGCTGCCCAGGTCGCCGAGCGCGGCCGCGGAGAAGAGCGCGTCGCAGGCGGCGTGTGCGGCCACGTCGCCGTCGGAGTGGCCGGCCAGGCCGTCGACGCCCGGCCAGAGCAGGCCGGCGACCCAGCACTCCCGGCCCGCCTCGAAGCCGTGCACGTCGGTGCCGATGCCCACCCGAGGAAGCTCCACGGGGGCAGCCTATTCGCTGGCGAGCAGGTGCTCGGCGAGCAGCAGGTCGAACGGCCGCGTGATCTTGAGCGCGTGGTCGGAGCCGGGCACGCAGGTCACGCGTACGCCCTGTTTCTCGACCAGGCCCGCGTCGTCGGTGAGGGGGTCGACGGCGGCGGCGTGCGCGGCGGCCAGGACCTGCCGTTGGAAGCCCTGTGGCGTCTGCACCGCCCGCAACGGCGCCCGGTCGACCGTGCCGCGGACCTCGCCGGTCGGGCCGACCTCTTTGATCGTGTCGACCACCGGGAGGACCGGGATCACCGCTTCGGCGCCGGCCCGGACCGCCGCGGCGACGGCCTCGACCAGGGCGGGCGGCGCGAGCGCGCGAGCGGCGTCGTGCACGAGCACAATCGGGAGATCCGGGGGTACGGCAGCCAGCGCGGCCGCCACCGACGCCTGCCGATGGTCGCCGCCGGCCACCACCGTGACGGGTGCGACGGATGCGAGCATGGCCCGCACCGCGTCGACCTCGCCGGGCGGGGCGGCCACCACGATCACCGCGACGGAGGGCGCCAGGCACAGCCGGCGCAACGCGTGCACCAGCAGTGGCTCGCCGCCCAGCAGCCGCAGCGCCTTGGGTGCGCCGGGGCCGAGCCGGGTGCCGCTGCCCGCAGCTGGAACGAGGACCGCGACGTCACCGCGCGGGTTGAGCTGCGCGGTCACGTCGCGGTCCTCGCGAGGAGTTGATCTGTTGCGGAACGGACGTCAGGCCTCGGTGAGCACCTTGTCGAGGAGAATCTCGGCCTCGTCCTTGGTGCTCTTCTCAGCGAGCGCCACCTCGCCGACCAGGATGTCGCGCGCCTTGGCGAGCATGCGCTTCTCGCCCGCCGACAGGCCGCGCTCCCGCTCACGACGCCAGAGATCACGCACGACCTCAGCAACCTTGAGCGGGTTGCCGGACGCCAGCTTCTCCAGGTTTGCCTTGTAACGCCGCGACCAGTTGGTCGGCTCTTCGGTGTGCGGAGCACGGAGCACATCGAAGACCTTGCTCAGGCCCTCTTCCCCGACCACCTCACGCACGCCAACGATCTCGGCGTTTTCAGCGGGCACCCGCACAGTCAAGTCACCCTGAGCGACCCTGAGAACCAGGTAGAGCTTTTCCTCGCCCTTGATGACCCGAGTCTCGATTGCCTCGATGAGTGCGGCCCCGTGGTGGGGGTAAACAACGGTCTCGCCGACACTGAAAACCATAGGTTCGAAACCCCTTTCGCTGTGTCTAGGGTAACACGCGGGAGCACCGATGTCCCATCCCGGTCCTGACCGTTAGTGCAGCTCAGAGGGCTTGTGACAGGTCTTTCTCAGGCTTGACACGCTCGGCGCCGACGTTTTCCAACACGCTGAGTAACCTTCGGGTTACGAATATGCAGGGGCTTCGTCGATATCGCACGTGAATGCTTCCCACCTCTAAGGGTAACCCGCAAGGGTCGTTCACCGCCCCCGAGCGGGCGACGACAGTGACGATATGCAAGATCGAATCCCGGCCATCTCCCGTTCAACTGTGGCGTTAGCCCGCCTCGTGCGCCACTCTGGATGGAGGCGCGACTTCGGCCGCGATCACGTTCGCAGGGGGCAGCATGGGCACGCCGGAAAACGGTGACAGCGGGCCCTTCGACGAGCTTCCAGAGCTGCCGCCCGACGTCCGGATCCCCGACGACGCGTCGGAGCTCGCCGAAGAGGCCGCCCAGGTGCGGCAGCAGTTGCGTGAGGAACGCGTCGGCAGCGGCCGGTCGGGCCGGGTCTTCCCGAGTGGCGGGTTCCGCGGCAGCGTCCCGCCCGACGGCAACGCGGCGGCCACCGAGCCGGCGTCGCTGCGGATCCCCTTGCTGATCATGACGGCCGCCCTGCTGGCCGCGGTGATCAGCCTGTTCGCCGCGGCCTGGCCCGACGAGCGGCGCGCCGGTCCGCCACCGGCCAGCAGCGTCTCCGCCAGCCCGGCCGCCGCCAGCTCCGGCGCGCGCCGGATGATCCCGGCGTTCGACCTGATCGACGAGCGGGGCGGGCGGGTGCCGATCGGCTCGCTGCTGCCGGCGGTGCTGATCCTGCGGGCCGACTGCCCGTGCACCAGCGAGATAGCTGCTGCGGCGCCGGCCGGCGTCACCGTCGTCGCGATCGGCGACGCCGAGGGCAGCCCGCCGCCATCGACGCTGCCCGGCCCGACGGATGCCACCGTGCGCCGGCTGCGCGACCCGGCCGGCGTGCTCGACGCGCTGCTCATCGGCACCCCCGCGCCGGGCACCCCGGTCGCGCTGGTCGCCCGCTCCGGCGAGGTGACCCGGGTGGTCGACAGCGCCACGCCGCTCAGCGCCTACGGCGCCGACCTGGCGTTCCTACCTGTTCGCTGACCGGCGTAGGTATGCCTAGGCCCAGCTAAGCACCCAGGTAAGCACCCCCGGGGGGCCAAGTTAGGGAACCGCTCCCGATGTCTCGGGCGGCGCTTCGGCCGACGATAGATACATCAAAGCGAACACCACTCAAGGAGACACGCGAAGATGTATCAGAACGCCGACTACATGCTGACCCTGGCCCACGAACACCAGCGCGACCTCATCGCCGAGGCCGACCGCACCCGGCTGTTCGCCCGGATCAACCGCATGCGCCGCGCTCAGCGAGCCGAGCACGCGCGCTCGACCCGGGGGCCTTCCCACTGATGACCGGCCGGCGCCCACGCGCCGGCCGGCTTCTTTTCAGCTCCGCACCAGCAGCGACGCGTAGAGGGTCAGACCCGGCCCGAACGCCAGCGTGACGATCCGCTCCGGCGGGTTGACCCGCCTGCGGAGCCGCTCGACGATCAGCAACACCGTCGGCGACGAGCAGTTGCCGTTTTCCGCCAGGGTCTCCCGTGACGCGGCCATGTCCTCGGCGGTCAGCTCGAGCTCGCGCTCAACCACGTTGAGGATGCGTGGCCCACCCGGGTGCACCGCCCAACCGTCGACATCGCCGCGGGTCAGCCCGTGCCGGCTCAGCAGGCCGTCGACCAGCCCCCGCACATGCTGGGCCAACACGTTGGGCACCTTCGGCGAGAGCCCCATCCGGAAGCCCAGGTCGGTGACGTCCCAGGTCATGTGGTCGGCGGTCGCGGTGTCGGTGACCGACACGACCTCGGCCAGGGCATATCCCGAGCCGCCGGGCCTGACGACCACGGCAGCCGCGGCATCGGAAAACAGCGCGTGCGCGACGATCTGCTGTGTGTCGAAGCGGGTGGCCGCCGGCTGGATGTGCAGGCTGGTCAGCTCGGCGCAGAGCAGCAGCGCCGGCCGGCCGCGCGCGGTGACATAGTCGCCGACCGCACCGAGCCCGGGCAGCGCCGCATAACAGCCCATGTGCCCGATAAAGAGGCGCTGGGTGTCCGGTGCCATCCCCAGGTCCCGGCTGAGCAGGATGTCGAGGCCGGGCGTGACATAGCCGGTGCACGAGCAGACCGCGAAGAGGCCGATCTCGTTGATCGACAGGTCGGCGTCGGTCAGCGCCCGGCTCACCGCCTCTTTGCCCAGCGGCAGCGCCTCGACCAGATAGCGCTGCATCCGCTTCGCGGTCGACCAGTCGGAGACGTCTTCGATCATGGGGCTGACGCACGCCTGGCGGGTGTCCACACCCGAGTGCGCGAAGATCCGCTCAGCGAGTGACCGGGCCGAGGCCGGAAAGTGCTCCCGGAAATAGCTCTCCCAAAGGTCGGTCTGCTTGGCGGCCGGCGGCAACGCCAACCCGATCCCCGCGACAGTGGCGGCGGCGGCTACCACCGAGGGGCCGATCCGTCGTGGTCAGGGTCTCCGCCCAGCGCCGCGATGCCGAGCCAGTCGGCACAGACGTCGGAGGTGGCGGGATGCAGCGAGCCACAACGGGCGTCGCGGTAGAGCCGCTCCAGCGGATGCCCGCGCCGGGTCGCCGACGTGCCGGCCGCTTCCAGCATCGACGCGGCCACCTCGGCGGCGGTCGTGCCGGCCAGCAGCTTGGCCCGCCAGACCGAGCGGTTGGTCTCCGGATCGCCGGGTTCCTCGTCGACCCGCCGGCCGGCCTCCGCGACCGCCAGCCGGGCGGCCGCCACCGCCGCGTCGGCCCGGCCCACCCGGGCCCGGATGGCCGGGAGGTGGGTCAGCTTGCGGGCGTTGAGGTGCTCGACCGCGGCGTCGATCGCGGCCTGGGCCACCCCGACGTAGACGGCCGCGTAGCTGGCGATCAACCAGTGCGGCATGAGCTGGGCGACCACCAGGGCCAGCCCCTCCATGCCGCCGAGCAGCCGGTCGGCCGGCACGGTCACGTCGAGATGCAGGTCGTGCGAAGAGGTGGCGCGCATCCCGAGCGAGTCCCAGGTCTGCTCAACCTGGAGCCCGTCGCTGCTGGCCGGCACCAGGAACTGCGAGACCACCGATTGGTCACCCACGCTGCGGGCGGCCACCAGATAGGCGTCGGCATGCCCGGCACCCGAGCAGAACGTCTTCGCGCCCTTGATGTGATAGCCGCCGTCGACGACCTCGTAGCTGGTGGTGAGCTGGGACAGGCGTGAGCCGGCGCCGCGCTCGCTCATCGCCACGCCATACCAGGAGCCGTTGGCCGCGTCGGCGAGCAGCTTGTCGCGGGCGGCCAGCGCGCTGTCGGGCAGGCCGAGCGAGTCGGCCAACTCCTCGGTGAGCGCGCCGAGCGCCCCGGTGACCGAGGCATGCATGTTGAACACCAGCGCCGACGCGCCGTTGCCGCGGGCCAACTCGTAGGCCACCGCCGTGTAGTCGGCGAAGCTGGCGCCCGCGCCGCCCAGTGCCGAGGGCACCATCAAACCGAAGAGTCCTGCCGTACGCAGGTCCGCGAAGTCTTCGACGGGAAAGTCACCCGCCCGGTCATAGTCACCCGCTCGAGCCGCCATCCGCGGCGCTATCCGCCGCGCCGCGTCCAGCGCGTTCACCACCGCCACCACTTGCCCCCTCCGCGTACCAACATTTGCTTTCGTCCTAACGGTTTTTGCGGCCCCGCCCCTGGTAGAGCACGGCGGTGGTCGCGATGGGAACAATCCGCCGCCGGCCCGGCCGCGGGCGGCGACCGGCCAGCCACCCGGCGACCGCTGGCACCGACGGTCTGATGCCGCGCACCTCCAACCGCACTCCGTGCGCCGCGCACAGCCGGGTCAGCCGGTTGGGGTCGACGAACAGAGCGGGATCGTGGATGCCCCGCGGTGCCCGCGGCATCCGTTCGGCGACGTGCACCGCCAGGACCCGGGAGACGGCGGTGTCGTTGAGCGTGTCGAGCACCAGCAGACCGCCCGGGCGCAGCACCCGGCACAGCTCCGCGACGGTGCCCGGCAGGTCGGGCACGTGCTCGAGAATCTCGCCGGCGACCACGACGTCGGCGCTGGCCGAGGCGAGCGGGATCGACCCCGCGTCAGCGGCCAGCGGCGTCACACCGTGGCTGGCGGCCTGCTCCAGCGCCGACGGCACCAGGTCGACTCCGACGTGGTGGTAGCCGTGCGTGCGCAGGTGCGGTGCCAGCAGCCCGGCGCCGCACCCGACGTCGACCAGCACGGCACCCTGCTGCGGCGCCGGCGGCACCAGCCGGGCCCGAGCCTCGGCCAGCCAGTGCAGGATCGCGAACGGACCGTCGGGGCGCCACCATTCGCCGGCCAGGTCGTGGTACTGGCGCGGATCGTTGAGAGGGCGCGGAGGCCGCATTTCCAAAACGGTACAGGCACGTCGTGCCTGGCACGACGGCTCTTGAACCGACAGACTTCGTTCATGTCTTGGTCTTTTCGGGCGCTGGTGCGCGCTTCCCACCCGGAACCGGCCGTCGCGGTCACCACGGTCACCGCGTTGCTCGCCTGGGGTGTCGGGCACGATGGCGCCGGGATCGCCAAGACGGCTGGCGCGATCTTCGCCAGCCAACTCGCGATCGGCTGGGTCAACGACTGGCTCGACGCCGACCGCGACCGGGCGGTCGGGCGGGTCGACAAACCGGTCGCCGCCGGCGCGATCGACCGGCGGTTGATCGGCCGGTGCGGGCTGGCCGCCTCGGTCGCCTGCGTGCTGGTCGCGCTGAGCACCGGGTTTCCGGCGGCGCTGCTGATGATCGCGGCGCTGGTCTCGGCGCTGCTCTACGACTGGCCGCTCAAGCTGACCCCGCTGTCCGTACTCCCTTATGCGGTGTCGTTCGGGCTGTTGCCGGCGTTCGTGGTGGTCGCCCTTCCCGGTGCACCGGCCCCGCCGGCCTGGCTGGTGCTGGCCGGGGCGCTGCTCGGTGCGGGTGCGCATTTCGCCAACGCGCTGCCCGATCTCGACGACGACACCCGGACCGGCGTACGCGGTCTGCCGCAACGACTGGGTTCGGCCGGTTCGCGTCTCGCCGCGGCCGTGCTGCTGCTGGCCGCGACCGTCGCGCTGGTGGTCGGTCCGGCCGGGCCGCCGTCGTGGGCCGGCATCGCCGCCGTGCTGGTCGCCGCCGTGGTGCTACCCATCGGTTGGTACGTGGGCCGCGCGGCCGCCGCCCGTGGTGGCCGGCCCGTGGCGATGTTCCAGTCGGTGATGGCGGTCGCCGTGATCGACGTGGTCCTGCTCGTCGCGAGCGGTCGCGTGGTGTGACGGCGTAAGCGCGCGGCGCGCTGCGTGCGGGTCGATCGTCCACGGCGGATCACGCCCCACTACCCTGGAGCGCGGCTTGCCGGAGAGGCCCGGCCGCGAGATATGCAAGCGAGGAGGAGCGACGTGACGCGCTCGAAGTTCCGGAACCGCCGTGCCCCGGTGCTGCTCGCCGGCCTGGCCGTCGCGGCATCGGCGAGCCTGCTGATGTCGGGCTGCGGTTCCGGCCAGACCTCGTCCACGGCTGACACCGTGCCGGCGGTCGACGGCCTCAACGCCGACCTCGCCGCCAACAACGGCCAGGGCGACTACAGCGTGCGCAACATGACCGTCGACTTCAAGGTCGAGGGCTACCCCGCTGGCTCCGACGCCCGGCTGTCGCTCTCGCTCTACAACGACACCGGCGAGCCGGTGACCGTGAAGGTGAGCAGCCCGGGCGCGCAGGCCGTGCGACTGGTCGACCCCAACGCCACGCCGAGCCCCGTCCCGGCGGAGCCGACCGAGGCCCCGTCACCGGGCGCCTCCGAGACGCCGACCCCGTCCGCCGCGCCGGCCACCGAGGCGCCGGTCGGCGGCCCGGCCGAGATCACCATCCCGCCGGCCGGGTTCGTTCAGCTCAACCAGGAGCAGGGCTCGTTCCTGCTGCTCACCGGGCTCAACAAGGGGCTCAACGCGGGCGACTCGGTGCCGGTGGTGTTCGACTTCGGTGGGCAGCAGCTCACCACGCAGGCCGGCCTGGCAGTCCCGCTGTCGCCGGTGCCGCGCGGCCCGAAGGTGGTCCCGGACGAAGGTGACGAGGCCGACATCGCGCCTTTCGGCGGCTGATTGTCAGACCTCCTCGATAGATTCCGCGGGTGAGCACCCGATCCGCGGCCACGCGCCCGGCCTATGTCTGTGACGCCTGCGGCCACCAGCCGCCCAAATGGCTGGGCCGCTGCCCAGAGTGCGGCGAGTGGGGCTCGGTCGTGGAGAGCACGACCGGCCCCGCCGTTGGCGGCAAGGTCATCGCCACCCGCATGCCGTCGGAGCCGGCCCGGCCGATCGCGACGATCAGCGCCGCGCCGGCCCGGGCCCGCCCGACCGGCGTCAGTGAGCTCGACCGGGTGCTCGGCGGCGGCCTGGTGCCCGGCGCGGTCGTGCTGCTCGCCGGTGAGCCCGGTGTCGGCAAGTCGACCCTGCTGCTCGACGTCGCACAGCGCTGGGCCGAGGCCGGCGAGTCGCATTCGCTGGTGATCAGCGGCGAAGAGTCGGTCAGCCAGGTGCGGCTGCGTGCCGAGCGGATCGGCGCCCTCGACGAGCGGCTCTACCTCGCGGCCGAGAGCGACCTCGGTGCGGTGCTCGGCCACCTCGACGCGGTCAAGCCCGGCCTGCTGGTGCTCGACTCGGTGCAGACCATCTCGCTGCCCGGCTCCGAGGGGGTGCCCGGCGGGGTGACCCAGGTGCGGGCGGTCACCGCGGCGCTGGTCTCGGTGGCCAAGGAGCGCGGCATCGCCACCGTCCTGGTCGGCCACGTGACCAAAGACGGCCAGGTGGCCGGGCCGCGGGTGCTCGAGCATCTGGTCGACGTGGTGCTGCACTTCGAGGGCGACAAGCACTCGGCGCTGCGCCTGGTCCGCGGCATGAAAAACCGCTACGGCGCGGCCGACGAGGTGGGCTGCTTCGAGATGCACGAGTCGGGCATCACCAGCCTGGCCGACCCGTCCGGCATGTTTCTCACCCGCTACGCCGAGGCGGTGCCCGGCACCTGCGTGACCGTGGCGATGGAGGGCCGGCGGGCGCTGGTCACCGAGGTGCAGGCGCTGATCGGCGCGGCCGTGCCCGGCTCGCCCCGACGCACCGTCTCCGGCATCGACAGCGCCCGGCTGGCCATGGTGCTCGCCGTGCTGCAGACCCGCACCAAGCAGCTCACCCTGCACGACCGCGAGGTCTTCGCGGCCACCGTCGGTGGCATCCGGGTCACCGAGCCGGCGGCCGACCTGGCGCTGGCGCTCGCGGTCGCCTCCGGCGGGCTCAACCTGGCGATCTCTCCCCGGCTCGCCGCGATCGGCGAGGTCGGGCTGACCGGCGAGGTGCGCCGGGTCGGCGCGGTCCCCCGCCGGCTGGCCGAGGCCGCCCGGCTGGGCTTCAAATACGCCCTCGTGCCGCCGGGCTGCGGCCCGGCACAGACCGGTGTCGCCGCGCCCGGGCTGCGGGTCGAAGAAGTCGCCGACCTCTCCTCGGCGCTGCAATGGGCGGCGAGGTTCTCGGCCGAGTGACCAGCGGCGATTCGCCCGATTCAGCCCAGCTTGCCGGCCAAATCGGCGGCGCCGGAGCCCGCTCGCAGGCTCCGGCCCCCAACCGTGACCGCAGCGAGTTCATGACGGTCCGTAGACTGTTGCCCGTGCCGTTCGACCGCGACCCCAACAAGACCCCTGGCGCGAGCCTGCCGGGCCGCGCTGGTGTCGCCGGCGCACCCCAGCAGCGGGTGGTCGGGTCTCCCGCTCCTGCGGTGTCGGCCAACGGCACCCCGACGGGCGATCCGCTGCGGGCCAACCTGGCGCTGATGGCGCCCGGCACCGCCCTGCGCGATGGTCTGGAGCGCATCCTGCGGGGCCGCACCGGCGCGCTGATCGTGCTCGGCCACGACAAGGAAGTCGAGTCGATCTGCACCGGCGGCTTCCAGCTCGACGTCGAGTTCTCCGCGACCCGCCTGCGCGAGCTGTGCAAGATGGACGGCGCGGTGGTGCTCTCCAGCGACGGCACCCGCATTGTGCGGGCCGCCGTGCATCTGATGCCCGACCCGTCGATCCCGTCGGAAGAGTCGGGCACCCGGCACCGCACCGCCGAGCGGGTGGCCAAGCAGACCGGCTTCCCGGTCATCTCGGTCAGCCAGTCGATGCGCATCATCGGCCTCTACGTCGCCGGCCACCGACACGTCCTCGACGACTCGGCCGCCATCCTCTCCCGCGCCAACCAGGCGCTGGCGACCCTCGAGCGCTACAAGATGCGCCTCGACGAGGTCTCCGGCACGCTGTCGGCGCTCGAGATCGAAGACCTGGTCACCGTCCGCGACGCGGTCGCCGTCGTGCAGCGGCTGGAGATGGTCCGCCGCATCGCCGACGAGATCTCCGGCTACGTGGTCGAGCTCGGCACCGACGGCCGGCTGCTGGCCCTGCAACTCGACGAGCTGATGGCCGGCGTCGACGCCGACCGCACCCTGGTCATCCGCGACTACCTGCCGGTCGGCCGCCGGGCCCGCACCCTCGACGAGGCGCTGGTCGAGCTCGACCTGCTCTCGGCGACCGAGCTGATCGACCTGGTGGCGGTGGCCAAGGCGATCGGCTATCCGGGCGCCTCCGACGCACTCGACGCGGCGGTCAGCCCGCGCGGCTTCCGGCTGCTGGCGAAGGTCCCCCGACTACCTGGCACGGTCGTCGACCGGCTGGTCGGCCACTTCGGCAGCCTCCAGCGCCTGCTCGGCGCCACGGTGGAGGATCTGCAAGCGGTCGAGGGCGTCGGCGACGCCCGGGCCCGCGGTGTTCGCGAAGGACTGTCCCGGCTGGCCGAAGCGTCCATCCTGGAGCGCTACGTCTAGCTGGTCACCTGAGGGTCAGCTTGACCGGGTTGCTGGTCTTCGTCGCGAGGCGGCCGAACACCTGATAGTCACCGGCGGCCGGGATCGGACCGTCGGCCAGGTTGTTGTGGCATTTGCTGACGTCGTGACCGTTCCAGTCGACCCGGTATTCGCGCTCGAAGCCCGGCGTGAAGGGCTGCACGTCGGTGCCCTTGACGTTGCCGCAGGTGTCCGACGACCAGACCTTCTCGGCGCCCTTCTTGATGTAGAGCTCCTGCTGGTCGGCGCCGACATCGCGGCTACAGGTGCGCTTGCCCGAGTTTTTGATCCGCAACCGGATGGCGATCAACGAGCCGCGCTGGGTCGAGGCCACCTCGGGAACCGGGGTGATCAGCATTTCCGCGTCGGTGCACGAGCCATCGTCGGGCGGTGGCGCGGCGTCACCGGTGCGCGGCGCGGGGTTGCTCGGCGGCGGGTCGTCGGTCGGCGCGGCGTCGTCGGGCGTCGTGTCGATCTGCGGCCGCAGGATCGTGACCTTGGTCGTCGGTGCCGCGGCCGGCGTGCTGCTGTGTCCATTTTGGGCATTGCCGGACGAACTGGCATCGCCGCCCGAGCAGGATTGCACAATAAGGAAAATAACGACCACGGCTGCGCCAAGCACAATTGCCCGACGCCGCCAGTAGACGGCGGAAGGCAGGGGGCCAACCGTCAGTCGCATGATGGGATCACCGTATCGGTGCGCGCCGTTCTTGCCATTGCGACGCGCCGCGTGACATCAGCGCGCAAGCGGGTCGTTTACAGATAGACCTTGCGCTGATACAGCGCGTGCGCACCGGCCACCCGGTCCAGGAACAGCATGCCCGCGCAGTGGTCGATTTCGTGTTGCAACGCGCGGGCCTCGAAGCCGTCAGTGGTAAGTCGCACCGGCTCCCCGGTGCCGGGCAGGGCACCCTCCACCACCACCCGGCTGGCCCGCTTCACGTCGCCGGTCAGATCGGGCACCGAGAGGCAGCCCTCGCGGCCCGGACGCCAGCGGGTCGCGGAGACGACGGTCGCGTTGCAGAGCACGAACGTGCCGTGCACGGTCACCGCCTTCGGGTGGCCGGTCACGTCGACGGCGAACACCTTCGCGGATTCGCCTATCTGCGGCGCCGCGAGCCCCACGCAACCCCGCGAGACCCGCATCGTGGCGACCAGGTCGGCGGCCAGCCGGAGCACCGCCGGGTCGGTCGGGTCGACCTCGTCGCCCTCCCGGGCCAGGACCGGGTTGGGCGCGTTGAGCACCGGGCGGACCGTGCCGGGCTCGGCGAGGGCGGCGAGCCAGGCGTCGAGGCTCACGCCGGCTTCACAGGACATCGGACTCGGCGCGGCGCAGGACGACGTCGACGCCGAGGCCGGCGGCCGCCGCGTTGAGCCGCTCCTCGGTCTGCGGCGCGGTGCCCGGTGGCAGCTCCACCTCGGCCACCAGCACGTAGAGCGGGCCGGCGAGGCGGGTGGTCAGGTCGGTGATGTTGCCGCCGGCCTCAGCCACCACCCGGGTCACCGCGGCCACGATGCCGAGCCGGTCGGCGCCGTGCACGCTGAGCACGTAGGGCTCGCCGGTCGGCGTGGTGACCTCCTCCGGCCCGACCGCCCGCACCGTGGCCAGCAGCCGGCCGCGCACGGCCAGCGGGCCGAGCGCGGCCTCGACATCGCCCGCGTCTGGGCCGGTGCACACCAGGGTCATCGCGAAGTGGCCGCGCAACCGGGTCATCGTCGAGTCGGTGAGGTTGGCCCCGAGATCGGCCAGCGCCTCGGCAACGTCGGCCACGATGCCGGGCCGGTCCCGGCCGATCACGGTGATCGCGAGCTCGTCCACCCGAGAGAGTCTGCCGGATCCCCACCCACTCCGGAGGCTGCCGCGCGGAGTGGCAGGATCGACGATGACCGCGAGCCGCGCCGTTGGAGGACCGGGGAGACATTGTCCGAGGAGAGCATTGCCGCGGCCGCCATTCGCTGGTTCGACGCCAATGCCCGCGACCTGCCGTGGCGGCACCCGCAGGCGGGTGCCTGGGCGATCCTGGTCAGCGAGGTGATGCTCCAGCAGACGCCGGTCGTGCGCGTCCTGCCGGCCTACGAGGCGTGGTTGGCCCGCTGGCCGACGCCGGCGGCGCTGGCCGCCGACGAGCCCGGCGAGGCCATCCGGATGTGGGGGCGGCTCGGCTACCCGCGCCGCGCGCTGCGCCTGCACGAGTGCGCCACCGCGATCGCCGAGCGGCACAACGGGGTCGTCCCCGACGACCTGGACGCGCTGCTGGCCCTCCCGGGGGTCGGCGCCTACACGGCCAGGGCGGTCGCCGCGTTCGCCTACCGGCAGCGGCAGCCGGTCGTCGACACCAACGTCCGCCGGTTCGTCGCCCGCGCGGTGGCCGGTGCCGCCGATGGTGGGCACACCACCCGCCCGTCCGACCTGACCGCGACCGCCGCCCTGCTGCCCGACGAGCCGGCGGTGGCGGCCCGGGCCAGCGCGGCCTTCATGGAGCTGGGCGCCGTGGTCTGCGTGGCCCGCACCCCCCGCTGCACGATCTGCCCGATCGTCGACCGGTGCGCCTGGCGGGCCGCGGGCCGGCCGGCGCTCGACGGGCCGAGCCGCCGGCCACAGACCTACGCCGGAACCGACCGCCAGGTCCGCGGCCTGCTGCTGGCCGTGCTCCGGGAGGCGGTCGAGCCGGTGCCGCGGATCCGGTTGGACGTGGTCTGGCCCGAGCCGACGCAGCGCGACCGGGCCCTGCGGGGCCTGATCGACGACGGCCTGGTCGACCCGCTACCGGGCGACCTGTTCGCCCTGCCCCGGGGATAGCGAAAGGCCCGGCGCTTTCGCGCCGGGCCTTCACACTGTCGAACTCTTAGTCGGTGGCTTCCGCCGCACCGAGGTCGGCCGGCACCGCGTCGGGCACCTCGACCGGCTTCTCCGCGCCGCGGAACACCAGCTTCGACTTGTCGATGTTTTCCGGGTCGCCTTCGCAGTCGACAACGACGATCTGACCGGGCTTGAGCTCGTTGAAGAGAATCCGCTCGGACAAGTTGTCTTCGATGTCGCGCTGGATCGTGCGGCGCAGCGGCCGGGCACCCAGCACCGGGTCGAAGCCCTTCTTCGCCAGATACTTCTTGGCGTTGTCGGTCAGCTCCAGGCCCATGTCCTTGTTGCGCAGCTGAGCCTCGATCCGCTGGATCATGATGTCGACGATCGACAGGATCTCGGTCTCGGTCAGCTGGTGGAAGACGATCGTGTCGTCGATCCGGTTGAGGAACTCAGGCCGGAAGTGCTGCTTGAGCTCGTCGTTGACCTTCTGCTTCATCCGCTCGTAGTTGGAGTCGGAATCCTCAGAGGCCTGGAAGCCCAGCGACACCGCCTTGGCGACGTCACGCGTGCCCAGGTTGGTGGTCAGGATGATCACGGTGTTCTTGAAGTCGACGATGCGGCCCTGACCGTCGGTCAGGCGACCGTCTTCCAAGATCTGGAGCAGCGTGTTGAAGACGTCGGGGTGTGCCTTCTCGATCTCGTCGAAGAGGACCACCGAGAACGGCCGGCGGCGCACCTTCTCGGTGAGCTGGCCACCCTCGTCGTAACCCACGTAGCCGGGAGGCGCCCCGACCAGGCGGGAGACCGTGTAGCGGTCGTGGAACTCCGACATGTCGAGCTGGATCAGCGCGTCTTCGCTGCCGAACAGGAACTCGGCGAGCGCCTTGGAGAGCTCGGTCTTACCGACGCCGGACGGGCCGGCGAAGATGAACGAGCCCGACGGACGCTTCGGGTCCTTGAGGCCGGCCCGGGTGCGCCGGATGGCCTTGGACACGGCCTTGACCGAGTCTTCCTGGCCGACGACCCGCTTGTGCAGCTCGTCTTCCATGCGCAGCAGTCGAGCGGTCTCTTCCTCGGTCAGCTTGTAGACCGGGATGCCCGTCCAGTTGGCGAGGACCTCGGCGATCTGCTCGTCGTCGACCTCGCTGACGACGTCGAGGTCGCCGGCCTTCCACTCCTTCTCCCGCTGGGCCTTCTGCCCGAGGAGCTGCTTCTCCTTGTCGCGCAGCTGCGCGGCCCGCTCGAAGTCCTGCGCGTCGATCGCGGACTCCTTGTCGCGGCGGACCTGTGCGATCCGCTCGTCGAAGTCACGCAGGTCTGGCGGCGCGGTCATCCGGCGGATGCGCATCCGGGCGCCCGCTTCGTCGATCAGGTCGATCGCCTTGTCGGGCAGGAAGCGGTCGGAGATGTAGCGGTCGGCGAGCGTCGCCGCGGCGACCAGCGCCGCGTCGGTGATCGACACGCGGTGGTGTGCCTCGTAGCGATCGCGCAGGCCCTTGAGGATCTCGATGGTGTGCGCCAGCGACGGCTCACCCACCTGGATCGGCTGGAACCGGCGCTCGAGAGCCGCGTCCTTCTCCAGGTGCTTGCGGTATTCGTCGAGCGTGGTGGCGCCGATGGTCTGGAGCTCGCCACGGGCCAGCATCGGCTTGAGGATGCTCGCCGCGTCGATCGCGCCCTCGGCGGCACCCGCACCCACCAGGGTGTGGATCTCGTCGATGAACAGGATGATGTCGCCCCGGGTGCGGATCTCCTTGAGCACCTTCTTGAGGCGCTCCTCGAAGTCACCGCGGTAACGGGAGCCGGCCACCAGAGCGCCGAGGTCGAGGGTGTAGAGCTGCTTGTCCTTCAGCGTCTCGGGCACCTCGCCCTTGATGATCCGCTGGGACAGCCCCTCGACGACCGCCGTCTTGCCGACGCCGGGCTCACCGATCAGGACCGGGTTGTTCTTGGTGCGGCGGGAGAGCACCTGCATCACCCGCTCGATCTCCTTCTCGCGCCCGATGACCGGGTCGAGCTTGCCCTCGCGGGCGGCCTGGGTGAGGTTGCGGCCGAACTGATCGAGCACCAGGCTCGTCGACGGCGCGGCCTCGCCCGGGGTGGCGCCGGCCGCGGCCGGCTCCTTGCCCTGGTAGCCGGAGAGGAGCTGGATGACCTGCTGGCGGACCCGGTTGAGGTCGGCGCCGAGCTTGACCAGCACCTGGGCAGCGACGCCCTCGCCCTCACGGATCAGCCCGAGCAGGATGTGCTCCGTGCCGATGTAGTTGTGACCGAGCTGCAGCGCCTCGCGCAGCGATAGCTCGAGCACCTTCTTGGCCCGCGGCGTGAACGGGATGTGCCCGCTCGGCGCCTGCTGACCCTGGCCGATGATCTCCTCGACCTGCTGGCGGACGCCTTCCAGGGAGATACCGAGACTCTCCAGCGCCTTCGCCGCGACACCCTCACCCTCGTGGATGAGGCCGAGCAGGATGTGCTCAGTGCCGATGTAGTTGTGGTTGAGCATCCGGGCTTCTTCTTGAGCCAGGACGACAACCCGTCGCGCTCGGTCGGTGAACCGCTCGAACATGCCCTCGTGCTCCTCACGTGCCGTGCGCCTGAGTCTGGCCGGACCAGCGACTTGGCGGAACCAATGCACAGACGCCTGGGGAAGACGCCTGCGCACCCTCACTCTATCGCCGCGGGCGCGGTCAGCTACGGCCGTGCGCGCCGGACTGGCCCCTGTCCGCGACGTATCTGCCAACTCTGCACGCTTATTGGCTGTTCCCGGGTGGGAACGTGTACGCGCAGAGCGAACACGGCGGGGCCTGCGATTTCGGTGATCAGAAGCAACGGGACCGGGTAACGGCGGGGATCAGGGCGCAAACCAGGACAAAGCGCGAAAGGGTCGGCGGCCGGGGCGGGGACAGCCAGCCGCGACCGCGGCCAGCAGGGAGGGGCCCCCGCCCGGCGACGTGTCCGCTTAGCGGCCGGCCTTCGCGTGGTACTCGTCGACGATCTCCTGCGGGATCCGGCCCCGGTCGGAGATGTCTTTGCCTTCCTTCTTCGCCCAGGCGCGAATGGCCTTGTTCTGCTCGCGGTCAGCGGCAGCCCCGCCACGACCGCGCGCCGCACGACCGCCAACGACAACCCCGCCCCGACCCACCTTGGATCCGGCCGCCAGGTAGGGCGCGATTGCGTTCCGCAATTTGTCGGCGTTCTTCTTGGAGAGGTCGATCTCGTACTGAACACCGTCGAGGGCGAACTTCACCGTCTCGTCGGCGTCGCCCCCGTCGATGTCATCGACCAGCTTGTGAATGATCTGCTTTGCCACGGGCCGTCCTTTCGCGTGGTCCCTCCCACAAACAAGAGCACAATAGCTCCTTCGCCGCGCGATCGGTCAATAGGACGGCGAAATCAGCGCCGAGTCTTGCTCTTTCCTTAAAACGCGACCCCAGAACCCGGCACCACGATTCCCGATTGGGCAACAGAGCGTGGTTGATTCGCGCCGTCGCGGTGAACCGCGCCTCGATCCATCAGCCGTCTCGCGCAACCCGCCGGTCGCGAGTTGTTGTTAGGCGCGTCACGCTCTGATCGGAATCTCGTGGATCGGACTCGAACACACCCGTCCGCCCGCTCGCGGTGATGAGCAGGCACCGACACCGTGGGTCACCGCGCGGGCCCGTTGAATCGCGCCGATCCATTGACACTGCTTGGATCGGTGGCCGTCACATTGCCGTGGGTCACGAATAAAGTGCGCTAGCCTCAGGCCCGATGGACGCCAAGAAGCACAACGCGCTCTCGTTCGGCGCAGTGGCCGCACGCTACGACCGATTCCGCCCTTCCTATCCGCGGGAAGCGATCGAATGGGCGGTCGGCGGGCCGCCACCACGCCGGGTGGTCGACCTCGGCGCCGGCACCGGCATCCTGACCCGCGGGCTGATCGCCGCCGGCTACACCGTGACGGCAGTGGAGCCAGACCCGGAAATGCGCGCCCAACTGGCGGCGGCCACTCCGGAGCGAACAGCGTTGGCGGGCAGCGCGGAAGACATTCCATTGCCCGACGGAAGCGTCGACGCGGTCGTCGCGGGTCAGGCCTACCACTGGTTCGACCCAGAGGTGGCACATGCGCAGGCGGCCCGGGTGCTGCGCCCCGGTGGCTATTTCGCCGCCATCTGGAACCTGCGTGACAGCCGGGAACGATGGGTCGCGGCACTCGATCGGATCGCCCGCTCAGCGGGTGACCAGGAACACGACCGGCCGGTCTCGTTCGGCCCCCGGTTCGACGCGGTGCGGCACCGCGAATTCGCACACGAGACGTCGCTCACGGGTGCCCAACTGGTGGAAATGATGACCACCCGGTCCTATTACCTGACCGCTGGCCCCGCCGAGCGGAAACGCTTCGAGGCGGCGCTCACCGAACTCGTCGAGACGCATCCCGACCTCGCCGGCCGGGATTCGTTCACGCTGCCCTACCGCACCTGGGTCTACCGGGCGTCGACGTTGCGCTCGTAGACCATCCGGAGCCCGATCAGCGTGATCATCGGTTCGTGGTGGGTGATCGTGCGGCATTCGCCGAGCACCACCGACGCGAGCCCGCCGGTCGCGATGACCGCCTTCACCGAGCCGAGCTCCTCGGTCATCCGCTCGACGATCCGGTCGACCTGGCCGCCGAACCCGAAATAGAGCCCGGACTGAAGGCATTCGACGGTGTTCTTGCCGATCACCGAGCGCGGCTTCGTCGCCTCGACCTTGCGAAGTTGGGCGGCGCGGGCGGCGAGCGCGTCGAAGGAGATTTCGATGCCGGGCGCGAACGCGCCACCGAGGAACTCACCGCGCGCACTGATCACGTCAAAGTTGGTGGTGGTGCCGAAGTCAACCACGATCGAAGGACCACCGAAGAGGGTGTACGCCGCCAGGGTGTTGACCACCCGGTCGGAGCCGACCTCCTTCGGGTTGTCGATCGCCAGTTGAACCCCGGTTTTCACACCGGGCTCGACAATCACATTGGGCAGGTCGCCGTAGTAACGGGCGAGCATCTGGCGCAACGAGCGAAGAGCGGCCGGCACCGTCGAGCACGCCGCGACGCCGGTGATTTCCACAGCGTCACCCGCCAGGAGGCCCCGAAACATCAGACCCAGTTCGTCGGCGGTGGATCGGGCGTCGGTCTTGATCCGCCAGTTGTGCACCAACTTGTCGCCGTCGAACGTGGCGAGCACCGTGTTGGTGTTACCGATGTCGATGCACAGCAGCATGTGGTGTCAGCTCCGACTCAGGTGCGGCGGGCGAAGATCGAGTGCGATGTCCAAGATAGGTGACGAATGCGTCAAGGCACCTACGGAAAGGTAGTCGACGCCGGTGGCGGCGTACGCCGGTGCGACCTCCAGGGTGAGCCCCCCGGTCGCCTCCAACTCGGCACGGTCGCCGACCGCCGCGACCACCTCGCGCAGCACCGCGGGTGACATGTTGTCGCAGAGCAGGAACGAGGCACCGGCCTCGACCGCTTCGGTCGCCTCCTCGACGGTGGTGACCTCCACCTGAACGGGCACGTCGGGGAACGCGGCGCGGACCCGGCGGAAGGCCTCCGCCACGCTGCCCGCGGCCAGCTTGTGGTTGTCCTTGATCATCGCGACGTCGAACAGGCCCATCCGCTTGTTGGTGCCACCGCCGGCGCGTACGGCGTATTTCTCCAAGGCTCGTAGCCCTGGGGTGGTCTTGCGGGTGTCGAGGACCATCGCCTTCGTCCCGGCCAGCGCGTCGGCCCACCGTCGGGTGTGTGTCGCCACCCCGGAGAGGCGGCTGAGCAGGTTGAGGGCGGTGCGCTCGGCGGTGAGCAGGGTGCGGGTGGGCCCGGTGACCGTCGCCAGCACGTCGCCGGCCTGCACCTGGTCACCGTCGCGGGCCTTCAGCACGATCTCGGGTGCCGCCGGCCCGGCGAGCGCGAACACCGCCGCCGCGACCGGCAGCCCGGCGACCACGCCGTTGGCCCGCGCCACCACGTCGGCGGTGTCGGTCTGCTCGGCCGGGATGGTCGCCTCGCTGGTCACGTCGCGGTGCTCGGGGCCGAGGTCTTCGTCGAGGGCGGTGCGCACCACCCGCTCGACCACGTCGGGGTCGAGCCCCTTCGCCCGAAGGTCGTCGGAGATCCACTGCGGCAACATCACGCCTCCCAGGTCAGGGTCGGGGTCCCGGCACCGTCGAGGGCTGGGAAGAGGTGGCCCAGCCACTCAGGGCGGGCCGCCGGGTGGTCTTCGCGCCAATGACACCCGCGGGTCTCCTCGCGGGCCGTGGCGGCCGCTACGAGCGCCGCGGCGACGGTCACCAGGTTGGTCGCCTCCCAGCTCGCGGTCGTCGGCCGGCCGCGGGTGGCGCCCAGCCCGACGATCGTGCCGGCGGTCGCCGCCAGCGATTCGGCGGACCGCAGCACGCCCGCGCCCCGGGTCATCGCTCGTTGCAGCGCTGGGCGGACGCCCGGGTCGAGCACCCAGCCCTCGCCGCTCGCGGCCGGCGCCGGCTCGGATTGCTCGGGCAGATCGACGGCGATGTGGTCGGCGATCCGCTTGGCGAACACCAGCCCCTCCAGCAACGAGTTGCTGGCCAGCCGGTTGGCGCCGTGCACGCCGGTGCAGGCCACCTCGCCGCAGGCGTAGAGCCCCGCTATCGAGGTGCGGCCGTGCAGGTCGGTGCGCACGCCGCCGCTGGCGTAGTGCGCCGCCGGGGCGACCGGGATCGGCTCGGTGGCCGGGTCGACGCCGGCCGCCAGGCAGGACGCGACGATGGTCGGGAACCGCCGGGCCAGGTAGTCGCCGCCCAGGTGCCGGGCGTCGAGGAAGACGTGGTCGGTGCCGTTGGCCAGCAGCACCCGGTGGATGCCCTTGGCGACCACGTCGCGGGGCGCTAGCTCGGCGAGCTCGTGCTGGCCGACCATGAACCGCTTGCCGTCGGCGTCGACCAGGTGCGCGCCCTCGCCGCGGAGCGCCTCGCTGACCAGCGGCTGCTGCCCGCGCGCGGTGTCGCCCAGGAACAGGGCCGTCGGGTGGAACTGGACGAACTCGATGTCGGTCACCTCGGCGCCGGCCCGGATCGCCAGCGCGACACCGTCACCGGTCGACACCACCGGGTTGGTTGTCGAGGCGAACACCTGGCCCATCCCGCCGGTGGCCAGCACGACCGCGCGGGCCATGATCGCGCCGACCCCGTCTTCGGTGCCCTCGCCGAGCACGTGCAGGGTGATCCCGCAGGCCCGGCCGGTGACGTCGGTGAGCAGGTCGAGAACGAGCGCGTGGTCGACCACCCGGATCCACGGGTCGCGCCGCACGGCCGCGTGCAGCGCCCGCTGCACCTCGGCACCGGTGGCGTCGCCGCCGGCGTGCACGATCCGGTTGGCGTGGTGGCCGCCCTCGCGGGTGAGCATCAGCGAGCCGTCTTCGTTGCGGTCGAACTCGGCACCGAGGCGGATCAGCTCGCGGACCCGGATCGGGCCCTCCTCGACCAGCACCCGCACCGCCGCCGGGTCGCAGAGCCCGACGCCGGCGATCTCGGTGTCGGCGGCGTGCGCCTCCGGGGTGTCGAACGGGTCGAGCACGGCCGCGATGCCGCCCTGTGCCCAGCGGGTCGAACCGTCGTCGATGTTTTCCTTGGTGACCACCGTGACGTGCCGGCCGGCCTCGCGCAGATGCAGCGCGGCCGTCAGGCCGGCGATCCCGGAACCGATCACCAGCACGTCGGTCGACTCGACCCAGCCCGGCTCCGGGCCGGCGAGGCGACGGGGCAACTCCGGCAACTCCGCGACACGGGGGTCCATCCGTTCAGTGAACCCCGTCAGATCATCAGGTGTCCGCCCGGAGCCGCGAAACTGTGCTGCGGCTAACTCGGCAGGCCGATGTTGGGCGGAAAACCCTTCGCGCCGACGGCCTTGGCCGAGGCGGTCAGCGGCCGGAACCGGATCCACAGGAAACACCGGACGCCATGGTCGCCCATCGCCCAGGTGGCCTTGTCTGCGAGCACCGGGATGTAGCCGGTGCGGGCCGCGAACCCCGGCTCGTAGGGCACCTTCACGTAGGCCGCGATGGTCTTCAGGCAGCCCTCGTAGAACGGCACGTAGTCGCGGTCCTTGACCGGGTAGGGCACCTTGCCCGGCGCAGTCCACACGCCGGTGAACTCGCCCTCGTGCTTGACGTCGCACGGGCTGTCGGCGACCGTGTCGACGTTGCTGCGCTTGTCGAGTTTGACCAGCGCGCAGCCCAGTCGCAGCGGTGCGTCAGGTGCCGTCAGCGCACCTTCCAGGCTGCCCGACCGCTCGGCCACCTTGGCGTCGGGGCCCACACCGGTGAGTTCGACGAGGTCGCAGCGATACCACCGCTGGCCGGCCGTCCACGCCGTCGCCGCCGGCACCACCAGGTCGAGCCGCAGCCGCCCGGCGCGCCAGTCGGCGCCCAACGCGGTCGCGGCTTCCTTGTCGCACTCTTTGAAGATCGTCGGCAGCTCTTTGGCCGGCACCGCCGCGGCCGCCGCATCGGTGAACTCTCCGGTGTGGATGGTCTCCGACTGGTGCGGCGCGGCACAGTCCACAGTGCCCGCGAGCGTCTCCGCCGTGCGCGCAGCCGCCTGCCCGTGGCAACGCGGCGGCGACGGGGTCGCCACGACCGGCGGTGCTGGCTCAGCGGCCGAGCCGCCGCCTCCCCCACTGTCGGTCGTGCCGCACGCGGCGCTCGCCAGGACCAACACCACGACCGCTGCCATCGATCGACGCATCGCGTCCTCCCCACGGGCGCCGGGCGCGTTCAGGCCTGTGCAGTCCTAAGCGGAGCACATCACAACGGCGGAGCGCAACCGCCTGGTCACGCCAGGTTAGCGATCAACCAAGATCGATCGGGGCGTTGTCGATCAGCCGGGTGCCGCCGACCCGCGCCGCGACCAGCATCCGGGCTGGTCCGTGCCCGGGCGGCGGGCCCAGGTCGGGGTCGAGCAGCACCAGGTAGTCGAGGTTCACATCGGTCGTACCGTCGGCGAAGACCTGATGTGCCGCGGCCAGTGCGCGGTCGGCGTCGGCACCGCGCCCGGCGGCGGCCGCACCCGCGCGCAGCGCGCCGGAGAGCCGCAGCGCCGCGACCCGCTCTGACTCGGTCAGATAGCGGTTGCGGCTGGACAGCGCCAGCCCGTCGGCCTCCCGCACGGTCGGCACGCCGCGCACCTCGATCGGCAGGTTGACGTCGAGCACCATCCGGCGGATCAGGGTGAGCTGCTGGTAGTCCTTCTCACCGAAGAACGCGAGGTCAGGGCGCACCAGGTTGAAGAGCTTGAGCACCACGGTCAGCACGCCGTGGAAGAAGCCGGGCCGGCTGGCGCCCTCGAGCAACTCGCCGAGCGGCCCCGGGTTGACCCGCACGTGCGGCTCGCCGCCCGGGTAGACCTCGTCGCGACCGGGCGCGAAGACCAGGTCGACGCCGGTGCGCCGGCACATCTCCAGGTCGGCTTCCATCGTGCGCGGGTAGCGGTCGAAGTCTTCGTTGGGCCCGAACTGGAGCGGGTTCACGAAGATCGTCGCGATCACCGAGTCGGCGTCGGCCCGCGCCGCGCGCAGCAGCGCCTCGTGTCCTGCATGCAGGGCGCCCATGGTCATCACGACCGCGACCCGGCCGGGAAGCGCGGCCCGGGCAGCCGACAGCTCGGCCCTGGTCTCGGCGATGTTCACGAAACCCGCTCCGGCCGGTCGCTGGCCAGCACGTCTAGCAACGCCTCGGCGTCGCGCGGGCGCAACCGGCCCGCCGCGATGGCCCGGTCCGCGGCCCGCCGGGCAAGGGCGACATACGCGGGTACGGAGTCCGGCGCGCTGCGGGCCAGCGCCTCCAGGTGGCGGGCCACGGTGCCGGCGTCACCCCGGGACACCGGCCCGGTCAGCGCGGCGTCGCGCATCCGCAGCGTGTTGTCGAGCGCGGCATGCAGCAGCGGCCCGAGCACCTTCTCGGGGTAGACGACGCCGGCGTCGCGCAGCCGGTCCATCGCCTCGTTGACCAGCGTGACCAGGTGGTTGGCGCCGTGCGCGAGGGCCGCGTGGTAGAGCGCGCGGTCGTCTTCGGCCACCCATTCAGGATGGCCACCGAGATCATGCACCAGGTCTTCGGCGAACGCCTTGAGATCGGCCGGCGCGGTGATCCCGTAGGAGATACCCGGCAACCGGTCGAGGTCGGCGGCCGTGCCGGTGAAAGTCATGGCCGGGTGCAGGGCGAGCGGCCGGGCGCCGGCGATGGCGGCCGGGCCGAGCACGGCCAGCCCGTGTGCGCCGGAGGTGTGCAGCACGACCTGGCCCGGGCGCAGCGCGCCGGTGCCGGCCAGCCCGTTGACCACGCCCTGCAATGCGTCGTCGGGGACGGCGATGACCAGCAGGTCGGCGGCGTGTGCGACCTCGTCGGCCGGGAGGTTGGCGGCCGCGGGCAGCAGGCGGGTGATCCGGCCCTTGGCGGCGGCGGAAACCCCGGAGGCGGCGACCACGTGATGGCCGGCGGCCGCGAGGGCGGCACCGAGAACGGCTCCGACCCGGCCGGCGCCGATGACGCCGACGGTGAGCGGCCCCGTCGTGGGGTGGCGCGGCAATGCGCTCATATTGATCCAGTCCTCGTGAGGTTAGGTACCGGTCAACATCAAGTATGCGATCCGGAAACAGATCGGACACAGCTTGTGTGAAGACTTTCACGGGCGGTTTCACCCCCGTCTAGGCTTCTCGGGTGCGCTGGTCCGCGGCGATGTCCCGCGCCCTCTACGGCCCCAACGGCTTCTTCGTCTCGGGCGCCGGGCCGGCCGGCCACTTCCGCACCAGTGCCAACGCCTCACCGGTGCTGGCTGCCGCCGTCCTAAGGCTGCTGACCAGGGTCGACGCCGCGCTGGGGCAGCCGCCGCGGCTGGATTTCGTCGATGTCGGCGCCGGGCGCGGCGAGCTGCTCACCGGCGTGCTGGCGGTGGCACCGACGGCGCTGCGCGACCGGCTCCGGCCGGTCGCGGTCGAGGTGGCGCCGCGGCCACCGTTCCTCCCTGCGGAGATCGACTGGCAGGAGGCCCTGCCTGACCGGGTGACCGGGCTGATGATCGCGACGGAGTGGCTCGACAACGTGCCGCTCGACGTGGTCGCCGGGGACCGGTATGTCGAGGTCGACCCCGTGTCCGGCGCCGAGCGGCCCGGCGAACCGATCGAAGCGGCCGACGCGGCCTGGCTTGACCGGTGGTGGCCCTCCTTGCTCTGCACCCCTGAGGGAAGCACCGGTAGCGGGGCAACAGGTGCTCCCCGTCAGGGTGCAGAGCAAGGCGCTGCCCACGCGGATGCCGGGCACGGCGCTGCCCGCGCGGGTGCCGAGAAGGGCGCTCCCCACGCGGGTGCAGAGCAAGGCGCTCCCCCTGCGGGTGCAGAGCAAGGCGCTCCCCCTGCGGGTGCAGAGCAAGGCGCTGCCCACGCGGGTGCAGAGCAAGGGGAACCGCGGCGTGAGGTGGGGCGGGCTCGGGATGAAGCCTGGGCCGGGGCGGTGGCCGCCGTTGAACGCGGGCTTGCCGTTGCCGTTGACTATGGGCATCTGCTCGATGCGCGGCCTTTCGACGGGACGCTTGCCGGATATCAGGCCGGGCGGCAGGTGGCGCCGGTGCCGGATGGCAGTCGGGATGTGACCGCGCACGTCGCCATCGACGCCGTCGCGCTGGCGGGGTCTACGGTCGCGCGGCGTGCGTACACCCTGATGACGCAGCGGCAGGCGTTGAAAGCGCTCGGTGCCGACGGCGGGCGACCACCGATCAGCCTGGCGGGTTCGGATCCCGCCGGTTACGTGCGGGCGCTGGCGGCGGCGTCCGCCGCGGCCGAGTTGATGACGCCGGGCGGGCTCGGCGATCACTGGTGGTTGCTCCAGCCGGTGGGTATCGACGACTGGACGTGGGACGATGGCCGGCATGCCGGATCTCCGTGAGGTGACCGTCGGCACCGGTGCCGGGCTCGACACCGCCGACATGGTGCTCAACATCGGACCGCAACACCCGTCCACGCACGGTGTGCTCCGGCTGCGGCTCGTGCTCGACGGCGAGCGGGTGCTGACCTGCGAGCCGATCGTCGGCTACATGCACCGGGGTGCGGAGAAGCTGTTCGAAGTACGCGACTACCGCCAGATCATCGTGCTGGCCAACCGGCACGACTGGCTCTCCGCCTTCAGCAACGAGTTGGGCGTGGTGCTCGCGGTCGAACGGCTGATGGGCATCGAGGTGCCCGAGCGGGCGGTGTGGTTGCGCACCGCGCTGGCCGAGCTCAACCGGGTGCTCAACCACCTGATGTTCCTCGGCTCCTATCCCCTGGAGATCGGGGCGATCACGCCGGTGTTCTACGCGTTCCGCGAGCGCGAGACGCTGCAGACGGTGATGGAGGAGGTCTCCGGCGGCCGGATGCACTACATGTTCAACCGGGTCGGCGGCCTCAAGGAAGAGGTGCCGGCCGGCTGGACCAAGCGGGCCCGGGCGGCGATCGGCGAGGTCCGGCGCCGGATGCCCGACCTCGACAACCTGATCCGGCGCAACGAGATCTTCCTGGCCCGCACCGTCGGGGTCGGCGTGCTGACCGCGGAGCAGGCGGCCGCATACGGCGCGTCGGGGCCGGTCGGCCGGGCTTCGGGGCTCGACCTCGACCTGCGCCGCGACGATCCCTACCTGGCCTACGGCGAGCTGTCGGTGCCGGTGGTGACCCGCACGGCGGGCGACTGCCATTCGCGGTTCGAGGTGCTGCTCGACCAGGCGTACGCGTCGCTCGACCTGGCGCAGGAATGCCTCGACCGGGTCGACCAGATCACCGGGCCGGTCAACGTGCGGCTGCCGAAGGTGGTCAAGGCGCCCGAGGGACACACCTACGCGTGGACCGAGAACCCGCTCGGCATCAACGGCTACTACCTGGTGTCGCGCGGCGAGAAGACGCCGTGGCGGATGAAGCTGCGGACCGCGTCCTACGCCAACGTGCAGGCGCTGACCACGCTGCTGCCCGGGTGCCTCGTGCCGGACCTGATCGCGATTCTCGGCTCGATGTTCTTCGTCGTCGGCGACATCGACAAATAGCGGCCTACCGCCAGCGGTCGTCGCCGCCGCGGTCGTCGTCTTCGTAGTTGCCGCGCCGCCACGAGGTGTCGCTCTCGGCGGCGGGCAGAGCGCGGTCGTCGGCTGCGTAGCCACGGCCGGCGCCATACGTGCTGCCGGCGGTGCCGTAGGTGCTGCCGCCGCCGGAGTTGGCCTGGCTGCCTGACCAGGCGTCGGCATACCAGGCGTCGGGGCCGCTGCTGGCCCGCTCGTCGTCGCGGCGGACCGCGGCCCAGCGATCCTCGATGCGGTATTCGGTGCCGGTCTCGTCGGCCCGCACACTCGCCCGGCGTTCACCGACGCGCAGCTCACGGCCCCGGTCGTCGGCGCGGACGGAGGCCCAGCGGTCGCCAGCCCGGGCCGAGGACCACTGGTCGTCGTAGGCCGGGTCGTCGCCGCGCTCGATCGCCGGCCGGTCGCCGCGCAACTCACGCAGCCGCCGGTCGGTGAACGACTCTTCGCGGTCGCCGGATGGCCGCGGTTCGGTCCAGGAGCCGGCCGGCTCGTCGTCTGGGCGGCTGCGCCGGCCGCCGTAGCTTTCATAGGCGGGCTCGGCCGCGGCGCCATACGTGCCGCCCGACCGGTAGTCGGTCGCGCCGCCATATGTGCCGCCGGAGCGGTAGTCGGTCGCGCCGTAGCTGTTGTCGTCGGCGTAGATGTCGCCGGTGCCGTAGCTGGCGCCGCGTCCGTCGACCACCGTGTGCCGGGTGGTGACCTGGACGGTCTCGGTGTGCCGGACTACGCCACCGGGGGTCCTGGCCCGCGGCGCCCGCGGCGGAGTGGTGGCGCCGCGCCCGTCGGCCGGCGCGCCGTAGGTGCGCGCGGACGTCGCCGGCGCCGGCTGCACGACGGGCTCGTCGTCGGCGGCCTCCCGCCCGTAGCCGCTGTCGTAGCCACGCCCATAGGTAGCGCCGGTGGACTCCCGCCCGTAGCCGGCCGCATCACCTCGCCCCGGGTCGCGGCCGAAGCCGGCCGCAGCGGGCTCCCGGCCATAGCCGGCCGCATCCGCCTCCCGGCCGTCGCCGCGGCCGCCCGACTCGCGGCTGTAGCCGATGTCGGCCGGTTCGCGCCCGCCGGACTCGCGCCCGTAGACAGCCGCAGCCGGATCACGCCCGTCGCCGCGCCCGCCCGATTCCCGGCCGTAGCCGGCATCGGCCGGCTCACGCCCGGCCGAATCGCGGCCGTAGACGGCCGCAGCCGGATCACGCCCATCGCCGCGCCCGCCCGACTCCCGGCCGTAGCCGGCATCGGCCGGCTCACGCCCGCCGGACTCGCGCCCATAAACCGCCGCAGCCGGATCACGCCCATCGCCGCGCGCCGCCGAATCCCGGCCATACCCGGCCGCGACAGGCTCCCGCGCGTCGCCGCGCCCGCCCGGCTCGCGGCCATAGCCGGCCGCAGCCGGCTCACGCCCGTCGCCACGCCCGGCCGAATCGCGGCCGTAGTCGCCCTCGGCCGGCTCGCGTCCGTAGGTGGCGCCCTCAGCTCGCCCGTAGGCCGCGCCGTCGCGCCCCGCTGCCGCGCCATACCCAGGAGCGCCGCCCGCTTGCGCCGGCACGCCAGCGACCGGTGGGCGCGCGCGCTGGGCATCGAGTTGCGCCCGCATCGCGTCGACGGTCTGCTGCAAAGCCTGCACTTTCTCGCCGAGCGACCGGTTTGTCGCCCGCGCCGCGGTCTCGATGTCGCGCCGCACGTCGCCCTGCAACTGGTCGATCTCGTCGGCGACCAGGTCTTCCAGGTCGCCGCGGATCGAGTCGGCGTCACCGCGCAGGCCGATCGAGAGTCCGATGAGGACGACCGAGAGCACGGCCAGCACGGCGGCGATCCGCAGCGGGCCATTGCCATCGGCGATGAGGAGCAACCCCATCGCGAGCGGTGCCAGCCCGATGCCCGCCCAGAACAACAACTTGAGCAGCGGACGGCCCCGCGGCTCTTCGTCGTCGCGCGTCGGCATGGGTCGGAAGCCTACCTAGACATCCGGAGCAGCGGAATGGCTTGCCCTGGCCGCCCGGTCACCCGATGCGCCCAGCGCCATCGTCCGCTACTGCCCCGTGACCGGCGGTAACCCGCGCGGCCGGCAACCCTAGGGAAAAGGGTGCCGGCCGCGCGGAACCGGTCAGGTAGTGGCGAGGTCGCCGTCGGAGGACAGCACCAGGCCGACGCTGATCGCGCCGGTGCGCAGCGCGTTCTTCGTCTGCGGGCCGCCCGCGTCGAGCGAGCTGAACTTGCCTGCGTTGAAGTTGTAGGTCGCGACCAGACCCTGCTGGCACTTGGGACGCTGCGGGCACTCAGGCGGGCCGCCGAGGATGGTGGCCGTGCCGGAGCACTTGTCAGCGAGCTGTGACAGCGTGGTCACGCCGTATTTGTCGGAGAACGCCTTGGTGACGGCGAACGCGTTCTGGTCTTGCGCCGACGACGGCTCGCCGAAGGTGATGCCCACCTTGTCGCCGAGCGGGCGAAGTGCGGCCATCGTCTGGGTGATGTCAGGCGAGGACAGCGGCTTCGCGTTGGCGCCGTTGACCTTCGTGTTGAGGAAGTCGAGCGCCGAGGCCGCGTATTCCGGAACGACCTGGATGTCGCCCTTCTCCAGCGCCGGCTCGTAGAGCTCGCGGTTGCCGATCTGCTGCACGGTCACGTTGTAACCGGCCGCGGTCAGCACGATCTTGTAGAGCTCGCCGAGCGTCTCGTTCTCGCTGAAGTTGGCCTCGCCGACGATGATGTTGCCGCCGGTGCCCTTCTCGATGCCGGCGGTCAGGTTGTTGGCGGTCGCGAACTCCTGCGCGGCCACCGCCGGGGTCTTGCGGTCGACGTCGACCGCCCGGTTGAGCTGGATCAGCTTCGGCGTGTCGAGCGCCGCGGCGACCTTGTTGGTGGCCGCGACGACCTGCGGGCTGGCCGCCTTGGTGTTGATCGCGGCGACGACGTTGTCGCTGTTCTGCAGGTTTTTATCGTCTTGCAGGACGACGAGTTGCTGGCCGGCCACCGGGGCACAACCCGCGCCCCCAGCCGTGGCCGCCGGCGCCTGTGCGCCGGATGAGCCGGCATCACCGCAACCCGCGAGAAGACCGGCTGCGAAGAGGACTCCCGTCGCCCCCACCGCCAGCCGTGAAACTGCGCGCATAATGCCCGCCTTCCGTGTCCCGGCGCGACCCCATCTGGGCCGGCCGCGTGTCCGACGGACGGAGGGACAACCTTCCCGTCCGCGATTTCTCACCCAACATGTTGTCAGTGGGGACCGACAAGAAACTGAGGATGTTGTCACTGAATTGTCACTGTCGCGTAGTCATGCCCCAACCGTCCGAAGCGCCGAACTGGGACTTTATCCGCGACAGGGGTAATTAGCAGCGCAAACTGCTCAGGCGGCGCCGGTGGCGACGGCTTCGCGGTCGGCACGCCGCCGCGCCGGACGCAGCGGCGCCGGGGTGACCAGCCGCTCGACGACCGCGAGCAGCAGTTCGACCAGCAGGGCGAGCAGCGCGACCAGCACGCCGCCGGCCAGGATCTGCCCACCCGCGGCCGAGATGCCGAGCCCGAACCCTTCGGCGATGATCTGGCCGAGCCCGCCACCGTTGACGTAGGACGCCAGCGCCGTCGTCGCGACCACCTGCACGGCCGCGGTGCGGAAACCGGCCGCCAGATAGGGCACGGCCAGCGGCAACTCGACGCGGCGCAGCACCTGCCAGCCGGACAGCCCCATCCCGCGCGCGGCGTCGCGGGTCTCAGGGTCGACTTGTCGTACCCCCGTGTAAGCGTTGGCAAGCAGCGGAGGCATCGCGAACACCGCGAGCGCCACGATGATCGGCGGCTTGCCGAAGCCGAGGAAGGTCAGGGGCAAAATGGTCAGCAACGCGATGGTCGGGATCGCCAGCGTGAGGTCGGAGAGCAGCACCACCAGGCCGCCACCGCGACCGCTGTGGCCGAGCCAGACGCCCAATGGCCAGGCGATCAGCAGGCCCAGGCCCACGGCGGCACCGGAAATGACCAGGTGCTCACCGAGCCGGTCGAGGATGCCGCCCGGGTTGGTCCAGTTGAGCGGGTCGTTGAGATAGACCCACCCCTCCTGCACGACGTTCATCGAGCTCTCCTGGTCCACGGCGTGAGCACCCGTCCAGTGCCGATCAGGATCAGATCGAGCAGCAGCGCGAGCAGCACGCAGAGAATCGTGCCAGTGGTGATCTCAGCCTTGAAGAAGTTGTTGCGGAAGCCACCGAGGATCAGGTTGCCCAACCCGCCCTTGCCGATCAGCGCGCCGATGGTGACCAACGCCACGGTCGACACGGTGGCCAGCCGCAGGCCGGTCAGGATGCCGGGCAGCGCGAGAGGAAGGTCGACCCGGAACAGCCGGCTCCACCGCCCATAGCCCATGCCGGTCGCGGCCTCCTGCGCCTCGCTCGGCACCTGGTTGAGCCCGGCCAGGGTGTTTCGGATGATCAGCAGCAGGGCGTAGAGGACCAGCCCGATCAGCACCGACGTCGACCTGGTCGGGCCGACCGCCGGCGCGATGAACGCCAGCAGGGCCAGGGAGGGGATCGTGTAGAGCACACCGGACAGCGCCAGGATCGGCCCGCTGAGCGGGCGGAACCAGTAGGCGACCACGGCCAGCGGCACGGCGACGACCGCTGCGACGGCAACGGCTTCGGCCGTCAACGTGACATGCTCGCCAAGAGCGTCGAGGATGGTGCTCGAATTGGTCCGGATGTAGTCCCAGGAGAACCAGGGATTGGCGGCATCCTGATACGCCAGGTCGCGGAGGGACATAGGTGGACGCTACCCCGGAGGGCGGTGCGAGCGCGCCGGCCGATCGCAAGGCCGCGCCAATCGAGCTGCGGGACGTGCGCAAGCAATACCCCGACGGCACGGTGGCGGTCGACAAACTGAGCCTGTCCGTAAACGCCGGCGAACTCGCCGTGCTGATCGGCCCGTCGGGCTGCGGCAAGTCGACGGTGCTGCGCATGATCAACCGGTTGATCGAGCCGACCGCGGGCGAGATCCTGATCGACGGCGAAGACGTGACCGGTGTTGACGCGGTGCGACTGCGCCGACGCATCGGGTATGTGATCCAGAACGTCGGGCTCTTTCCACACCAGACAATCCACACAAATGTGGGAACCGTGCCCCGCCTGCTCGGCTGGCCCAAGCAGGCCATCCGGGCCCGCGCCGACGAGTTGCTCGACCTGGTCGGCCTCGACCCGGCCCGCTACGGCAAGCGCTACCCGCACGAGCTCTCCGGCGGTCAGCGCCAGCGGGTCGGCTTCGCGCGCGCCCTGGCCGCCGACCCCGTCGTACTCCTGATGGATGAGCCCTTCTCCGCCGTCGACCCGATCGCCCGCTCCGGTTTGCAGCGCGAGTTCCTTCGGCTGCAGGCCGAAGTGCGCAAGACCGTGGTGCTGGTCACCCACGACCTCGACGAGGCCGTGCGGATGGGCGACCGGATCGTGGTCCTCTCGCAGGGCGGCCACCTCGAGCAGTTCGGCACCCCGGCGCAACTCCTCGGTGAGCCGGCGTCGCCGTTCGTCCGCGAGTTCGTCGGCAAGGACCGCGGCATCCGCCGGCTCGCCGTGATGCCGGTCACCGAAGACATGCTGACCCCGGCCGGCGACGTGACCGACCAACTGCCGGCCGTCGACCTGGGCACCTCGCTCTACGACGCGCTCGCGGCGATGCTGGTCACCAACGCCGACTACGCCGAGGTCAAGGACGGCGCGCGCACGGCCGGCCTGATCAGCCGGCACCGGATCCTGAGCATCGACTACCCCGCCGAACAGGCCGAAGACCCGTCGGGGGAATGACGGGTCCTCGGCTGGTCGGCGCGGGTCAGCTTCGGGTGCCTCGCCAGCCGCCCAACGTGGCGATGCCGATGATCCAGCCGACGAACAGGCCGTAGGCGGCGCCCTGGCCGGCGGCGTTGAACGCGCTCAGCAGCGACGGGTTGCTGTGCACCAGCGCGGTGATCAGACCGGCGAACGCGCCGGCGAAGATGTAGGCGCCCCAGCCGGCGAAGAACTGGCTGAGAGTGCCGCGGGCCCGGGCGAGTTGGCTGCCGGGCAGCAGGTAGAGGAACAGCGCCGTGAGCACCACGACGAGAATCGCGCGCAGGTCGTCGGCAAGCACATCCCGGAGCGAGTCGCTGGAGTCGAACCGCCACGCCGGGTAGGCGAGCAGGCGGAGGAACCAACCGCCGGCCGTCTTGTCGGAGTAGTTCGAGGTGACCCAGTCGCGATACCAGGGGCTACCGAAGACCAGCACCAGGACCAGGGCAGCGATGGTGCCCGATCCGGTAGCGGTCTTGTATCGGTTGGTGAGAGCCATGGCGCCGTAATTCCCGGCGGAATCCGGCCCCGAAACCTACGCGAGTTATATGCATCGATTTGTCCGATGCCCGCGCGGGCCCTACTTGGGTGCGTCGTGCTTGAGCAGGTAGTCGATGAACTTCGCCCGCAGCAGCGGCTCGTCGTCGCCGAAGTCGTGCCCCTCGAACTCCCGGAAGAGCGCGTACCACTCGTCGAGGGTCGGGCCAAACGCGTGGGACCCGCCATCGAGGCTCGCCGCGTTCTCGGCGTCCGGCAGGTGCTGCACGATGTCCCAGTAGAAACCCACGTCGAGGTGCTTGCGCGCGACGTGGAACGCCCGCTCGCGCAACTCCTCGGTGGACAGGGCGTCCAGCGCGGCGAACTCCGGCGATTCGGTCATGATCCGAGCCTAGCCCGCCAACCGCCCGGACGCCCGGGTCGGGTCAGCGGTCTCCGCCACTCCACCGCTCGGTGTCCCAGGTGTCGGCCCGGCTCTCGGTCGGCTGTGCCGGCAACGTCGACGACCACGAGTCGGTGCGCTCGCCGATCGGTGAGCGCGGGGCCGGCGCCGGCGCCATCGGCGGGCCCGTGGTGGTGGTCTGCCAGGGGGTGTCGTCGATCCCGGCCGACTTGGGCCGCCCGAACGTCTCCACGAGCCGGGTCACCACCAGGCCGAGCGCGACCGCCCCGGCGCCCAGCACCGCGGGCGTGATGTCGTCCCAGCCGCGCTCGGTGATGTAGCGCTGACCGACGACGAGCAGCGCCACGGCGAAGACCGTGCCGAAGACCCCACCGCGACGGCCGTAGGCACTGGTGCCGCCGAGCAGCGCCGCGCCGACCGCGAGGCCGGTCCACTCGAGGCCGCTGCTGGGCGCGATCGGGCCGTCGGAGGAGGCGGCGATCAGCACGCCGGCGCCGGCCGCGAGAGGCATCGAGATGGCGATCGCGCCGCCGGTGAGCGCCGCGGCGACCGGGCCGCGTCGCCGGGCCGGGTCGGCGACCGGGCGGAACCGGCCGACCGAGCGGCGGACCGACTTGACGGTGCCGAGCAGGCCACCCAGCACGGCCACGATGGCGACGCCGGCGAAGAGGTAGAGCGCGTGATCGGTGGGGTCGTAGCCGCCCTGCACGTTGACCGGCAGGGGCCGGCGCTGGATGAAGACCAGCACGCCGAGCGCGGCGGCGAGGCTGGCCGCCCAGCCAGGAACGTGGAAGACCACCACGACGATGCCCACCAGCAGGCCGAGCACGAGGGCGGCGACCGTGGCCTGGGCGAGCGTGGGGACGATGCCGCGGTCGCCGTTTTCGGCGAAGTGCAGCGCCGAAGCGACCGCGACCGGGCCGAGTGCGAGGTTGACCGCGCCCGCGCGCAGCGTCAGGCCGGCCCCCATCGCGAGCAGACCCAGCGCCGCACCGGCGACCAGCAGTTGCTCGAGCGCGTTTCCGCGTAACGCTCCGGAGTCTTCGCGGATCAGGAGGTAGCCGACGCCACCGACCGCGAGCAGGAGGACGACCTCCCAGATGATGTGGAACGCCAACCGGTCGCGCCCCGGCTCACCGTGCGCGGGGTCGTCGAAGACGTCGTCGAGGACCGCCGCGGGAACGCCCTGCCGCCCGGGGTCGGTGGTGTCCGTGCTGCGCAGGTCACCAATGCCGAACTCGCCCGACGGATAGTCGTCGCGGTAGTCGCCCGGACCGCCCGCGTCGAGACTGTCGCCCTCGCGTCGCCGGTAAATCGAATCGTCGTAGCCCATCAGGTGCGCGCCTTCCTACCATTCGCACGCACCCTAACCGCGCCTATGCCCGCACGTCACCCCCTGTGCACGACGGGCGGCCGGCTCAGGGCCGGGTCGACCGGGCGTCGTCGTCGTGGTTCTCGTCTTCGTCGTCGCGCTTGGGCACGCGGCAGGCGCGTTCGAGGAACAACGCGGCGATGACCAGGATGATCGAGCCGACCACACCACCGATCGCGGCCGGCAGGTCGTGGTGGGCGGCATCGGTGTGCTTGAAGATCAAAAAGATCAGCAAACCGGCGAAGAACCCGCCGAAGATCGCGCCGACCAGCGACGACGCCTTGGCCAGCACCGCGAAGCGCGCCACCGCGAGCGGGTCGACCGCGGGGTGGCCGGGCTTGCGCTGTATGCGGGCCCGGGTGTTGAGCGCGAGATAGCCCTCCAGCACGCCCAGGCCGGCCAGCACGGCGGTCGGCGACCAGGGCAGGTCGGGCAGGCTCGCGTAGGTCATGCTGACCAGCAGCCACGCAAGGGCGGCGGCCACCAGCGCGGCGAGCACCAGCGTCGCCGGCTGGGTCGGACCCATCCGGGGCCGGTGCGGCCCGGGGCCGCGCGGGGGAGACTGCTGGCTCATCCCGCCGACTGTATCCGCAGATCCGGTCGGGCACGCACCGCCGCGACGTCGCTCGCGAGCGGCTCGCCGCGCAGCAGGTCGTCGATCCGGCCGTGACCGGGCAGCTCACCGTCTGGATCGAGGTCGGCCCACGGCCGGAGCACGAACGCCCGCAGATGGGCCCGGGGATGCGGCAACGTCAGCACCGGATCGTCGCTGAGCACCGGTTGGCCCTCGGCGTCGAACACGACAATCACATCGATATCGAGCGTACGCGGGCCGAATTGCCTATTGGGGTCGCGTACCCGACCTTCTTCGGTTTCGATCGCCTGTGCCCGGTCGAGCCAGTCACGCGCGGTCGCGGTTTCGTCTTTCACCAGCGCGATGGCATTGAGATAGCTCGGCTGGTCCGGATCGCCCCAAGGCGGGGTCTCATAAACCTTTGACACCGATTCGAGTACGGGCGTCAGCTCGGCAATGGCGGCCGTCAAGTGGGCCAGCCGGTCACCAAGATTGCTGCCGAGCGACAGGACGGCCCGGGTCAGCGCTCCGCCCTCCCGCGCCGCAGGCGCACCGCGACGTCGGCGAACTCGTGCGGGATCGGCGCGTGCGGCTTGTGCACGGTGACCGTCGCGGTCTGCACCCGCTCGTCGTCGAGGCAGACGTCGACCAGCCGGTCGGCGAGCGTCTCGATCAGGTCGACCGGCTCACCGGTGATCACCTTGACCAGCTTGCCGGCCAGCACCCCGTAGTCGACCGTCTTGGTCAGGTCGTCGTCGCGGGCGGCCGCGCTCAGGTCGAGCTCGAGGGCGACGTCGACCAGAAAGTCCTGCCCCTCGGCGCGCTCGGCCGGCAGCACGCCGTGCCGGCCGCGGGCCCGCAGCCCCTTGAGCGTGATCCGGTCAGCCATCGTGGTTCTCCCCCGGTTGAGCCAGCCGCGGGCGTCCACTGGCCCGCCACACGGCGATCGCGTCGGTAGTCTCCCGCACGTCGTGCACCCGCACGCCCCAGGCACCGGCGGCGACCGCGAGCACGCTGGTCGCGACGGTCGCGGCGGTGCGCTGGTCGACCGGCCGAGGTGCGCCGTCGGGCCCGGCGAGCAGCCGGCCGAGGTAGGACTTGCGGCTCGCGGCGAACAGCACCGGGTAGCCCAGCGAGATGAACTCCGGCAACCGGATCGTGAGCTGCCAGTTGTGCTCGGCATTCTTGGCGAAACCCAGGCCGGGGTCGATCACGATCCGGTCGGCGGGCACACCGGCGGCGAGCGCGTCGTCGATCCGCTGGCTCAGCTCGGCGCGGACCTCGGAGACCACGTCGCGGTAGTTGGCCAGGTCGGCCATCCGGCGGGAGTGGCCGCGCCAGTGCATCAGCACCCACGGGCAGCCGGCGCCGGCCACCACCTTGGCCATGTCGGGATCGGCGAGGCCGCCGGAGACGTCGTTGACCACGGTCGCGCCGGCTTCCAGCGCGGCCGCGGCGACACTGGCCCGGGTGGTGTCGATGCTCATCGGGACACCGAACGCGGCGAGCTCGCGGATGACCGGCAGGACCCGGGCCGCCTCGGTCTCGGGGTCGACCCGATCGGCGCCCGGCCGGGTCGACTCGCCGCCGACGTCGACCAGGTGCGCGCCGTCGCGGTGCATGGCCAGGCCGTGTTCGACAGCGGCGGCGAGACCGCCGCCGGCGTCGGTGGAGAAGTAGCGCCCGCCGTCGGAGAACGAGTCGGGCGTGACGTTGAGGACGCCCATCACCACGGGGTCGGGCGACCGCAGCAGATCGGCCACCCGTAGACCGTACCGTCTCGATTTTCGAACTCGTGTGCCACGGCCGCCACACCGGGCACAGGGGCCACACCGGGCCCATTCTTCGTAGCTTGTTCGAAGGAGGGCTCCGCCGTACGCTTTGCAATTGCTAATGATTCCGGCGCCAAGACGGAGGAGACGGGCCGAAAGCGGGACAAAACACCCGAGTATGAGACACCGTTAGCGGTGAGCGCACAACACCCAGGTTGCCGGACACGACGTACGACAAAACGTCACCCGAACGCCTGACAATCACAGTGCCGCGGCTCCGCCGGCCGCTCGGCACCGGGGAGGTTTTTCCGATGATCGCCACTGAGCTCGTCCAGCAGGCGTCGGGCGTGCTCGCCCACGTCATAGCGGGTGAGGCAGACCCCAAGGGCATCGACACGCAAAACATCGTCAGCTTCTTCGCTGGCAAGGTGGCGCCGATCCTGCTCGCGGTCCTTGGCGTGATCTTTATCGGACGCGCGAGCAAGGGTGAGGTCTCCAAGGTCCTGACCAGCTCGGCCATCGCCATCGTCGGCCTAGCGTTCATCGCGGGCGCGGCGACGCTGTTCTTCGTCGGCGACTTCCTGATCCAGCTGATCTTCGAATAGGCCGCGGGGCACGAGATGCGGCTGCGCACCGACGACGACATCTACCGGGCTCGCCTGGTCTACCTGGGCCCGCCGGGATACACGCTTCCGGTCCACCTGCCCTACGCGCAATACGGGCTGTTCATGCTCCTCGTGCCGCTCTATGTCTTCATCCACTATCTCTTCACGTTCCGCGTCGACCTGTTCCCGGCCTGGGAGATCGCGCTCGCCATCGTGACGACGTCGTTCATCTTTAGGCACGTCGACCCCGACCGCCCGGCCCGAGTGGTGATCCGCACCGCGCTCACCGACTGGCGCCGCACCCGCGAGCCCGCCGTCGAGCAGCGCGACCCACGTCTGGTCGCAACCAAGATCCGGATTCGCGAGGAGCTGGTATGACCCGGCACCCCCGAGGCGCGTTCGCGGAACGGAGCGAGGTCCTCGCATGAATCGACCGGTCCCGCCGGAGTCCCGTCCGGCCGACACGCAGTCCGGAAGCGCTGGTCACCGTCCGCGATCAAGCGACTACCCTGCGACGGATCTTGATGAGGATCGCACGGATAACGAGCTGGTGACCACTCCGGGCCACGGCTCGGTCGCCGTCTTCCAAGCGCCGGGGCCGGCCCGCTCCCGCCCGGCCGACGAGCGCGGCCGCAGCGTGCCGGCCGGGCGCCGTCCCGCGCCGCCCGAGGCCGACATCGACTCGCCGTTCCTCGACCTCTTCGGCGGGGCCGCGCCACCGCAGCCCGGCGGTCCGGTCGCCGACCCGACCGACCCGGCCGGCGGCCGCCACGCAGCGGGCTTGGCCAACGGCAACGGTGCCCATGGGGTCGGGGTCGAGCCGGCCGACGCAGACGCCGAGCCGCTGCCCTTCGACAGCGACGGTGGCCAGCTGGCGGTCGAGGCCGCGCCGCACTACCCGACGATCAGCGATCCGTTCCCGATCACCGCTGAACCATCGCGCCGCGGCGGCGCCGACCGACCGCGCCGCGACGGCGACCTTGCGGGCCGCATCGAAGGCTTGCGTCCCGGTGCTGGCGAAGCGCTGCGCCCCGGCACCGGTGAGCCGGCTGGCCGCACTGCCGAAGACTCACTGCGCTCCGGCGCGGGCGAACCCGCGACCTGGGGTGACGAGGCGCGCGGCGGCGGCGACGCGACGCGACGCGATGGGGAGTTGCGGCCGAGGCCTGCTGAGTCGCCGCGACCGGGGGTTGACCGCCAGCGGATCGTCAGCCGGGCCAATCGGGCGCCGTCCGACAACCGGAGTGGGTGGCGCGGCGAGCCGCGGGCCGACGCGTTCCTCGAGCCGGGCGCCGAGGCATTGCCCGAGCTTCCCGAGTCGCGCCCGGAGCCGCGGCGGCGGTCCGAGCCGCCGACGTCGAGCCGCCTGGCCGCGCCACAGCAGCCGGCCCGGCCGCGCCGGCCGGCGGCGGGGCCCGGCAATGCCGTACACCCGTTGCCGTCTGCTCCGGAGCGTGGTGCGGAGGTGGCGCCGCGCCCGGAGCGCGCGCCCGACCGGCCCGGCGCGCAGTTACCGATCGTGCGCGAGCCCGCGCAGCCGCCCCGGCGCAAGGAGAAGGAGCGGCGCGAGCCGGCGAAGAAGCCGGTCACGGTCAAGCCGCCGGCGATCAAGTTCGGCGACCGCGACCCGAGCATCGGGCTCGCCATCACCGAGATCGCCGGCCACCTGACGTTCACGCCCAACACGGTGACCGCGTGGTACTGGCTGCCCGAGGTGCGCTGGGCCTTCCGCCCAGACGCCGAACGCGAGGCGCTGCTCTCCGCGATCTCGGAGCAATATGCCGGGCTTGCCGGCTTCCGGCTGCATCTGCGGCGCACCACCCGGCCCTTCCCGGCCGACGAGTGGGCCCGCACCGTCGACCAGCACACGCCGGCACCGCTGCCCAGCGTTCCGGGCTCCGTCTCCTGGTCCGACCACCTCGTCGCCGCCCAGCGCCACCTGCTGTCCGTCAACCATGCCGAGGGGCAGACCTACCTGGGCGTGACGTTCGCCCGGCGGTCGCTCGGCAACACCCTGACCGAGCGGGTGCTGCGCAGCTTCGGCCGCGGCGTCGCCGAGGGTGAGCGGCGCAAGCTGGGTCGCACCGTCGAGCAGTTCGACGAGGTGCTGGGCGCGTTCGGCATGCGCGGCCGCCGAGTCACGCCGACCGAGCTCGAGTGGCTGCTCTACCGCTCGGTCGCGCTGTGCATGGAGCCGCCGCGCACGCTGTCGCCGGTCTCCAACGGCCAGTGGGAACGCGGTGACCTGCTCGGGCTGACCGAGCAGATCGAGCGCTACCGCACGCCCTACGGTTCGACGGTCAAGCTGGTCAACCGGATGACCGGCGAGGAGCGACACGTCGCGGTGCTCGCCGTCGGCCGGATGGAGCCACTGGA
Source organism: Asanoa ferruginea (assembly GCF_003387075.1). NCBI lineage: Bacteria > Bacillati > Actinomycetota > Actinomycetes > Micromonosporales > Micromonosporaceae > Asanoa > Asanoa ferruginea. The sequence continues at coordinate 2,714,021 of NZ_QUMQ01000001.1, read as the reverse complement.
GATCCCGGAGCGACACGAGCCGTGGATGCATTTCCACGAGCGGCTGCCGTGGCCGATGGAGATCTCGTCGCGGGTCGACGTGCTCGGCTCCGGTGACTCGTTCCGCAACCTCGAACACCGGCTCCGGATGATCCGGTCGCAGCAACTCGACTACGCCGAGCACGGCATCGACGCCCCACCCGAGCTGGAGCGTCTCGCCAAGCGAGCCCTGGTCATCGGCGATGAGATGACCACCGGCATGCCGGTCGAGTCGGCCCGCGCGCACGGCTGGCACCGCATCGCCGTCGGCGGCCGCACCCGCGACGAGTGCCTCGAGCGGGCGCGCCGTTTGATCCAGCTCTACTCGCGCGAACTGCGCATCTCGCTCCAGCACCCGAAAAATCAAGACTGGCTGGCCCGCGAGTTCATCCCGGGCGAGCCGATCGCCAACACCGGCTACATCCGGCGGATGCCGGTCAAGCTCCTCGCGGCCGCGTTGCCGCAGGCCGCGTCAACGGTCGGCGACCGGCGCGGCGATCTGATCGGCCGCACCGCCGGCACCTGCCGCCGCCCGGTCTTCCTGGATTTGCACTTCCCGATGGAAGTACGCGAGCGCTCCGGCCTGGCGGTCTTCGTCGCCGAGCCCGGCGGTGGCAAGTCGACCCTGCTGGGCGCGCTGGGCTACCTGGCAGCCAGGCGCGGCGTCCAGGTCACCCTGCTCGACCCGTCGGGCCCGCTGGCCCGGTTGTGCTCGATGCCGGAGCTACGCCCGTTCTCAAGGGTGCTCAACCTGACGGGTTCCGAGGCCGGCACGCTGGCCCCCTACGCGCTGATCCCGACGCCGCTGCGCACGGAGTTCTCGCTGGGCGCGCCGGGCGACCGCGAATACGAGATCGCGGTCTCCAACTCGCGGGCCGAGCGCCGGATGCTCGTGCAGGACATCTGCCAGATGCTGGTACCGCCGCAGGTGGCCCGCCAGGCGTCGACGGCAACGCTGTTCCGGCACGCGGTGCGCCAGGTGCCCGCGGAGGAGACGTCGACCCTCGACGACATCGTCGCCTGCCTGGCCGCGATGGACGACGACGACGGCAAGGAACTGGCCAACCTGCTCCTCGACACAGCCGAAATGCCGTTGGCGCTGTTGTTCTTCGGCCGCCCGCCAGAACACCTCCTGGGCTCCGACGCCGCCTTGACCGTCATCACCATGGCCGGCCTACGCCTCCCCGACCTCAAGATCGAGCGCGAATACTGGTCGGCCGAGGAATCACTGGCACTGCCGATGCTGCACACCGCACACCGCCTCGCGGTCCGCCGCTGCTACGGCGGCTCGATGTCACAACGCAAACTGGTCGGCCTGGACGAGGCCCACTTCATGGAGGGCTGGCGCTCGGGTCGGTCGTTCCTGGTCCGCCTGGCCCGAGACTCCCGCAAGTGGAACCTGGCGGCCCTGGTCGCGTCACAGAACCCCCGCGACATCCTGGGCCTGGACGTGCAAAACCTGGTCTCGACAGTCTTCGTGGGCCGCATCGCGGAAGACCAGGAAATCGCCTCCGAGGCGCTGCGCCTTTTGCGGGTCCCGGTCAACGACGGCTACGAGGCCACCCTCGCCTCGCTATCCAACGTCGACACATCATCGTCGGCCCGCTTGGGCTTCCGCGAGTTCGTCATGCGCGACGTAGACGGCCGGGTCCAAAAGATCCGCGTCGACGTCTCCTACGTCGAGGGCCTGCTGGACCACCTGGACACCACGCCGGCAGCGGCCGCGACACCGTCCATCCTGCCGCCCCCCGGCACCCCCGCCGACCTGGAGGAGTGAGATGACTCGGGCGCGAGCACGGGTAACTTCTCTGATCCTCGCCTTGCTGGTGACGGCCCTGGCCACCATCAGCTGGCCCGCCCTCGGCGCCGCCGCGGCCCCCGTACCCACCCGGGCGCCGGGTGACGTGTGCTCAATCGAGCAGTGGGAAGCCAACTTCAAGGCATGCGTCGACAAGTTGCCAGACGTTGCCGCCGAGCGAGCACAGTGCCTAAAGGCCCCTACACCGAGCACACCCGATTCTGGACTGGCCGGCTGGTTCGCCGACCGCCCAGAGAGTGCCAAGAAGTCGGGGCTCACCGGTATGTACGGCAGGTACGGCTACGCCGGCTACAGCTACACCACGTACGACGTCGACGGTGGCTGCGCCTCGACGCTGTTGCATCCGGACTACCGATTCCTCACAACCGTAGCCAATGGCGAATTTATGATCGCGACAGCAGTTGTTGGCGCGTCAAACGCTGTTCGCGAGCGCGCATGGGATCCACAGTCCATGTGGGGCTGGGCTGACCCTCTGGTCGACCAGGCGACAAAGGCCGTCTATACCAAGGTGTTCACCGCGTTTGGCGGCATAACACTCGCGATCGTTGGGCTCTACCTCATCTGGCGGTCCCGGCAGTCGGATATGAGCAACGCGATGACGACGACAGGCTGGGCGCTACTAGTTATGGTCGCTGTCACCGCTCTGGCCGCCTGGCCAGTCAAGTCGGCGAACATGGCTGACGGCACGCTGGTGAGCGCGCTGGGCGTCGTCCACGATGCGGTTGGACCGCGTCCAAAGGACGGTCCGTGTGTGCTTGGCGATCCAGAGGCGTGCAAGGACAACCGTCCACCCGCAGTTCGGGCCAGCGACACGGTCACCGAGACGATGCTCTACCGCAACTGGGTCCGTGGCGTCCTCGGCTCGGCTGACAGCGATGTAGCCAAGAAGTACGGGCTGGCTCTCTACGACGCTAAATCGCTCACGTGGCCCGAGTTGGAGCGGCTCCGCGCCAATCCAAAAGACCGCGACGACATCATTGCGCAGAAGAGCCGCCAATGGATGAAGGTCGCCGAACAGATCAAAACTGAGGACCCTGAAGCGTATGAATACCTCCAGGGAAGTCGCGACATGGACCGGGTGGGCGCTGGGTTCATCGCGCTGCTCGCCGCGTTCCTCTTCGCGTTGTTCGACCTCACCGCGTCGTTGCTCGTACTTCTTGGATTCCTGATCTTCCGATGGGCGGTCATCGCCGCACCGATCCTTGGCACGGTCGGGCTGATGCGGCCGGCAAGCGCCGGAATCCGGAGGCTTGCCAACGCAGTGGTCGCCGCAGTTTTCAATATCGCGATCTTCGGTACAGGTGCGGCTATCTACCTCTTCGCTGTCGATCTGATCATGAACACGCCGACACTTCCGGGGTGGCTTCAGGTTGTCCTGGTCTGGCTTTCCGGTGTGGTGGGCTGGCTCCTCCTCCGTCCTTACCGACGGATCACTCAGCTGGGAGGCAAGGACAGCACGGCTGCCATCACGTCGGCCGGCTCCTGGCACCGCCGCTTCTTCCGGGACATGCGCGAGGCAGCTAAATTGGATGTGGTCGAACCGGGCGGCACCAGCGAGCCACGGATCGGCAAACGCCGAGGCGTAGTCGCAGAACAGACTTCGCTCCGACCCGAAGCGCGACTCGAGGACCCGAGCCACGCGGTGCCCAGCGTCGAGCGGACGCGGACTGAAGAGCGCCCCGATGTCCCGACGCCGGCTCCGGCTCGAACCTCGACCGGCTCATCAGCCCGCCCTCGATCCACTCGATGGGTAGAGCCAGACGTTCCGGATACGGCGCCGGCGAGCTACGCGATCTACCGGCCGGAATCGACCAAGGACGTTTCCCCCGCACCGGCTCCGCCACGAGTGCGGTCCGAGGCGAGGTGACCACGTGCGGCGGGTGCTTCAGATCCTTGGTACCGCGGCGCTCCGATCTCGCATCGGCATCGCTTTAGTCCTGGTCATCGTGGTCCTCGCCGTAGTTGGCGTAGCTCGCGTGTTCTCGGGTCCCGAGGATGTGAGAACGGGGGCGGTTGGTCCGGTGGACACCTCGACGGCCACGTCTGCGGCCGCTCCGAAAGAAGGCGATGACGGTGTCGTCGAGCCCTCACCTGAGTCTTCCACCGCGCTGGACCCAGGACCGAGTCTGAGTCCCGGCGCCCGACGACCCGAGACCGTTGCCGAGGCATTCGCTGGCGACTGGCTTGACCGCACCGCCAAGGCCGACGCTTGGTACGAGGCGCTGCTGATCAACTCCACTCCGACGCTAGCTGCGAAGCTCAAGGGCGTCGACCCGGTCGTGGTCCCGGCAGACCGTTTGACCGGGCCAGCAACGGTGGTACCGCGGGGCAGTGGCTTGGTGGAGGTCAGCTATCCGGTCGACTCCGGAACTCTGCTACTCCGGTTGGTCGTCGGCGAAGGCCGATGGTTGGTGGACGGTGTCGACTGGGAGCGCGGATGACGCAGACCGAGGAACTCGACACCGCGGTCAGACGCCGCAGGCCGCGAACCGTTGTGCTTTTGACGGCGCTCACCGCCTCCCTGGCACTGCTCTGCTGTGCCGGGGGGACCGCCGCTTTCTTCCTTGACGGGCTAAGCAATGACGACCAGGTGCTGTCGACCTACGGTTGCGGCGAGGCAGGCCCGTTGCCCGCCAACGGCGAGATGCCCAAAGTTGCGGGATACAGCGAAGCCCAGATGCGCAACGCGGCCACAATCATCAACGTGGGCGCGCAACTCAAGGTGCCACCCAAGGGATGGGTGATCGCGATCGCCACTGCGATACAGGAGTCGTCGCTAACCAACCTGGGTGACCTGGGAGCCCGAAACGATCACGACTCGCAAGGGCTGTTTCAGCAACGGCCGAGCCAAGGGTGGGGCACGCCGAAGCAGGTGCGCGACCCCGTTTACGCGAGCCGCAAGTTCTACCAGAAGCTCGTAAAGATCCCTGGTTGGGAGAAGATGGCGCTCACCGACGCGGCTCAGGAGGTCCAGCGGAGCGCGTTCCCCGATGCCTACGCGAAGCACGAGCCGGACGCGGCCGAGATCGTGAACCTGCTGGCCGACGGCGCCGGCAGGGCATCCGCCACGAAGGCGACGTTGAGCTGCGCGGCAATGGGCGACGTGGCGGCCTCGGGTTGGACTGCCCCGGTGAAGGACGGAGTCGTCTCCGGCTTCCGCACAGCCGAGCGGCCAGATCACCAAGGTGTCGACCTTGGCGCGTCGCGCGGCGACGACATCCTGGCTGCTGCCGACGGCACTGTCATCGTCTCCCGCTGCGACAACGACAGCAGCCCTCCCTACCGGTGTGATCGCGATGGATCCCCGTCCACGCCGGGCTGCGGCTGGTATGTCGATATCATGCACGCTGGCAAGGTGATGACCCGTTATTGCCACATGCTCTACCGACCCAAGGTTCACGTGGGCCAGACCGTCGTCGCGGGTCAGCCGATCGGCATCGTCGGCACCAGCGGTCATTCGTCGGGTCCCCACCTACACTTCGAGGTGCACCTGAACGGTGATCGGAGCAGTTCGGGTGCCACCAATCCTTTGCCGTTCATGCGCGACAAGGGAGCGCCATTGGGCACCGGCGCATAGCGCCTGACCGTCGGCGCGAGGAGCGGAGACGACGGATGAGTCGCGAACCTATGCCAGACCCGTTCGCCGGCCAGCCGGACTGGGCACCACGGCCGCCGAGGCCGATCGTGCCCGCACCGGCCGGTACGGTCACTGACCTTCGAGGACGGCGCCTGATCGTGGGCTTTCCCGGCGCCGGTTGGCGCGGCGATCTGCGCGCAGACGATCGGATCGTGCAGGGCAGCCGGACCTATGTGCCGGCGATACCCGAGCAAGAGTGGTACCGGGCGGAGTCGGAGCAGATCGAGGTGTTCGCGCCGCTGGTGCCGATCGAGCGTGTCTGGGTGGAGACGCTCGGCGACTCTGGTACCTCGCCGTCTGGCCACCGCGATGTCATTTCGAGGCTGGTGTCCCTAGACGCGCCAGCGACCCGAATGCCAGTGCCTGCGGTTGACGTAGACGCCCTCTCTGGTCGACGGATCGTCCAAGTCGTCGAGGGTGTCGAGCGACGTGACCTTAGGGCAGTCACGGAGGTGCATACGAATGCCGATGGTGACATCTGTGTACGCTTGGCAACGGAGCTGGAATGGTATCGCTGGGCCTGGAGTGGACAAGCTCCCAAGACCCTCGAGGTTCCGGTTCATCTCCTCTGGATCGAGTAGCTAGCTACTCCGTTGAGCCGAGCAGACGCGCCAGCCGCCGTTTTCGTCGATAACCGTGAACTGCCACGTCTGCAAAGAGCGTTCGCCGCCGCTGAGGCTCCGGCCGATCTCCGTGGTGACGCGGCGGTTGTTGCCATCGGGCTCAACCTGGATCGCACCCCAGTCAACCAAGATTGTCACGCCGAAACTCTGTTCTCTCATCTCGATGTCGCGTTTGAAGGCGCGCATCGGTTTGAGCCCGGCGTCTTGGGCGCACGTGTAAAGCTTCGCTGCGGCATCGTCCCGATCAACAAGGAACGCACGGAGATAGCTGGAGACAACGACGTCGGGGTTTTCGCGGTCGATGGCGGTTGCTTCGTCATAGAGGTTGATGCCTACGCCGACCCCGCCCAGGCAGAGGAGGGTCAACACCCCTGCGACCACCATCAGGATAAGGCGCAGCGGGCGGGCGCTTCGCGCGACCGGGGTCGTGCTTGCGGGGGATACGGCGGCCACATGCCGAGGTTAGCCGTACGGCGCGCGGTGGGGAGCGTGGGACATTCTGGCGCGCTGCTATACCTTCAACCCGGGAGGTGAGCGGTGTGTCCAGGGCGCAGGCGCGAGCAGTAGAGGCCGCCGCGCTGCACCGCCAGGCCGCCGCGGCTGTTGATGCTGCCGATGGGGCACTTGCCGGGGTTCGGGCGCCGGTAGCCGATGAGCGGGCGCAGCGTGAACTCGCCGAGCAGCTGCGGGCCGCGGCCAGCGTGCTTACCCCCGGGTGGCTTGGTGGTCAGCTTGACGCGCGGTTTGAAGACACGCCGCTGGGCGGGCACGGGGTCCCCGCCTTCGTACGCATCGGCACCGCCCAGCCGCTCGATGACGCCCGGTTTCCGGCGATTGTGCCTTTGCTCGGCACCGGGCATTTGACGATTGACGCCGATGCGCGCGATCCGCGCGTTGCCGGGCTGTTGCGGGCCTTGCTCTTGCGGCTGCTTGCCGCCGCCGCGCCTGGGTCCTTGCTCGTCCGCGCCGTTGACGCCGGCGGGGGGATGCTCTTCGCGCCCTTCGCCGCGCTTGCCGATGCCGGGTTGATGCCGCCGCCGGCCACCGATCGCACCGCGCTGCGGGCCGTGCTCGCCGAAGCTGAGCAGTGGGTCCGACCAGCCCGGCCGGCCGCCGCGCGGCACAACCGGCGGGAGCGCACCCTGCTCCTCGTCATTGCGTCGTTGCCCGAGTTGACCGAGAGTGCCGATCTTGCCCGCATCAGCGCACTCGCCCAAGCAGGGCCCGATGCCGGCCTGCACCTTATCGTTGCCGGCTGGCCGCCGCCGCCGTTGACGCTGGAGACGACCCAGCAGCCCATGCCGTTGGCCACCAGGATCGCTTTGCGCAACCCGCACGCACTGATTAGCGACCCGCCTGGGGCCAGTTTCGCCAAGCCGCCCAACGTCGGGCTCAACGCACCGGTCTTCCTGGATGACGACCCGCCGCCGCATCTGTTCGAGCGGGTTTGTGCCGAGCTTGGCGCGCGGTTCGCCGCGAGTTCGCGGCTGGCCCTGGCCGACCTGCTGCCCGGCGACCCGGCCGATATCTGGGCCGACGACTCCGCCTCGGGGCTGGCCACCGTCGTCGGGCACGACGGTGACCGGCCGGTCAACCTGCAGTTCAACGACCTGACTCCACACTGGATGATCGGCGGACGGTCGGGTGCCGGCAAGACGGCGTTCCTGATCAACGTGCTCTACGGGCTGGCCACGCGCTACGGGCCCGAGGAGATGACGCTCTACCTGCTCGACTTCAAAGAGGGCATCTCGTTCGCCGAGTTCGTGCCGACCGAGCGCGACCGCACCTGGCTGCCACACGCACGCGCCGTCGGTGTCGAGTCCGACCGGGAATACGGCCTGGCTGTCCTCCGCGAGCTCGACGCCGAGATGGGCCGCCGCTCGGTCGCCTACAAGAAGGCCGGCGTCACCCGCTTCACCGACCTGCGGGAAAGCCAGCGACTGCCGCGGATCGTCTGTGTCGTCGACGAGTTCCAGGTGCTGCTGGCCGGCGGCGACCGGACGGCCACCGAGGCCGTCACGCTGCTCGAGTCGCTGGCGCGTAAGGGACGCTCGTACGGCATCCATCTGATCCTGGCCAGTCAGACCGTGCTCGGGGTCGAAGCGTTGTACGCCAAGCGCGACTCGATCTTCGGTCAGTTCCCGGTGCGGGTCGCTCTGCCGGGCGGCGGAGATGTGCTCGAGCCGACCAACGACGCGGCCGCCGGCCTGCCGCTCGGTGCCGCCGTGGTCAACACCGCCGGCGGCCTCGGCGGCCCGCGCGGTGCGACCCGCGGCCACGAGCGGCTGATCCGCTTCCCCGACCCGCACGGCGACCGGTCCGCGCTGGTCAAGCTCCGGCACGGGCTCTGGGAAAGACGCCACGCCGACGCGGCGCCGCCCAAGGTCTTCGCCGGGTACGCGCATCAGCACCTCAACGACGACCCCACCTTCCGGGCGGCGCTCGCGGGGCGGATCACCCGGCCGGCCGCGCTGGTCGGGCGGCACATCGACGTGTCGCTGTCGACCGCGACGTTCCCGCTCGACACCGCGCCCGGTCGGCACCTGGCGGTGATCGGTCCGAGCACGACCGGCGCCGGCGTGCTCGACGCCGCGGCGCGGGGGGTGGCGGCACACCATCCGCCGCGCACCGCCCGCTTCGTGATCGCGTCGCTGGTCGCCGAAGGTGACGAGGTTGCCGCAGCGCTGGCCCGCGATCTCGCCGAGCACCAGGAGGTCGAGGCGGTCACCGCGGCCGGGCTCGCCGACGCGTTGACCATCGACCGCCCCGGCTACATGGTCGTGTTCGGCATGGACGCGATGGCCGGCGGCGCGCTGCCGCCCGACCGGCTCCGGCTGGTGCTGCGCACCGGTCCCGGCCGCGGCGTGCACCTGCTCTCCTGGTGGCGCGGGCTGCGCCGGTTCACCGACGAGGTCGGCACCGCTGCCCGCGAAGACGTCGCCGGCCTGGTCTTCCTCAACGTGCCCGCGTCCGATGTGAGCCTGCTGCTCAGCCGCCCGGTCGACTGGCAGCCGAGGGAAAACCGCGCGCTGCTGCACGACCGGCACACTGATCGCACCTCGGTCATCGTCCCGTTCGTCCGCCCGGAGGCCGACCGATGACGCCCCCCGAACAGCCGACCAACGGGATCCCGTTCATCGTCCCCGACCAGCCGACGCCCGTTCCCGTTCCGGTGGGACCAGGACCAGCCGTCCCCCACCAGTCCTCCTATGGCCACAAGCGCGACGACGCCGACGCCGCCTGGGACGCCTACTGCGCCGCGGCACAACGCCTCGACACGGTCCGGCGTGGCGCGGCCACGGCGGCCGGCGAGCAGGCGCAGGTGGTCAGGGCCGCACGCGACGAGCTGGCTTCGGTCCGCGCACGGCTGGTGCCGCAGCAGGCCCGGTTGCGCGAGGCCGGCGTACCCGAAACCGAACTGCACCCGACCCCCGCAGACGCCGAAGCGGCCAATCGGGCCGTCGCCGGCGGTCCGTCGGCGGTCCTCGCCGCGCTGCACCACGCCCGATCGACCGCCGACCGCGCCGACGCGGCTCTGCTCGGCGCGCCCGGCGCCGCGCTGACCCAAAAAACCCCGCCGGTCCGCACGTGGTTGCGCAACATGCTCGTCTACGGCCCGTTCTCGGCGGCGGTGCTGGCGGTGCAGATCGCCCTCCTGGTGACCGCCGGCGGCACGCCGATGTCGATCTACGCACTCGGCTGCGGCCTGACCCTGCCCCTGGCCGCGCTCGCGTTCGCGTGGGTCACCATCGGCGCCGCGTTCCCGGCACCCGGGGGCAAGGTCGACCGCACGCTCGGCATCGGCGCGATCGTCTGCTTCGCACCAGTCCTGATCACGCTCATCGGCACGGCCGTCATGGCCGTCATGAGTTAGGCGGCGCCATGCCCAACGTCGAAGAGGTCAAGCTCAACCTGGCCGCGTCGGTCGACCAGACCCAGCACGCACTGCAGACGTTGCGCGGCGTGGCCGACTCGTTCGACGAGGCGTTGACCCGCCTCCGCATGACCGCGATCGGCTCGCTGCACCCGTCGATTGTCGACGCGATCACCCACCTCGAGCAGGCCCGCGCCCGCCTCGACGAGGCACAGGCGTTGGCGAGCAGCGCGATCAGCTCGGCCGACACCTATCGAACTGTGGTCTGAGAAGAAAAGATCCGGTCCCGGGTCCGCGGTGGGCACGACCGTCGCTCCCGCCGGGCAAGCCATGTCCGGGGGCGGCTCAGCCGCGACACACAATCCGAAAGACAAGGGACCCTCGGGGCGCTTATGGTGCCCCGGTGAACCTCTTCGTTGTCTCGCCACCGCCCACCCGGTAACGACCATCGTTACCTGACCCGGCTCGTGCCACTTCCCGAGCCCGGGTTCTCCCGTGGGCGCCCGGGCGGCGATGACAACGGAGAAACACGTGAATACGAATACCACCCTGCCCGTCGGGCGGGGAATCTTCTACATCCTCATTGCGGCCGCGGCCTGGGGCACCGGTGGTGCCGCGGCGGCCGTGCTCTTCGAACACAGCGGCATGGGCGCGATCGCGGTCTCCTTCTGGCGGTTCGCGGGCGGAGTCGTCGTGCTCGCCATCGGACACCGGGTGCTCCGCTTGCGCACGGTCTGGCGGTCGCGGCAGGTGCTGATCACCGGGGTCGGGCTGGCGGTCTATCAGACCGCCTACTTCGCCGCGGTCGGATACGCCGGGCTCGCCGTCGCAACGGTAGTCACGCTCGGGTCCGGGCCGATCCTCATCGCGGTCGGAGCGCGGATCACGCTGGGCGAGGAACTCGGTCGCGGCGGCGTGGTGGCCGTCGGGCTCGCGCTGCTCGGCCTGGTCCTGCTGGTCGCCGGCGGTGGCGCGGCCGCCGGCGCCGCGCCGGCGCTGGGGTTGGCGTGTGCGCTGCTGTCGGCGGGCGGCTATGCGGTCGTCACGCTGCTCACCCGCCGGACCGGCCGCGCCGGCGGGAGTGCGGCGTCCATGCTGACCGCGAGCTTCGCCGTCGGCATGGTGTGCCTGTTCCCGTTAGCGATGCTCGAAGGTCTCCTGCCGAGCTCGGGCAACCGGGGAGAAGCGCTCGGACTACTCGCCTACCTCGCTGCCGGACCCACCGCGCTGGCTTACGCGTTGTTCTTCGCCGGCCTGGCGGTCGTCCAGGCCACCACGGCGTCGATCGTCGCTCTGATTGAGCCGCTAACGGCCGCGGTTATCGCGGTGTTCTGGCTCGACGAGCGGCTGACAGCGGCAACGGCAGTGGGCTCAGCGCTTCTGGTCGGCGCCGTCCTGGCACTGACCGGTTACGAACGCCGGCGCTAAAGAGAACGGAGACACAACTAAGGGCCACCTCGAAGAGGTGGCCCTTAGTGAAAGATGTCCGGCGGTGTCCTACTCTCCCACACCCTCCCGGGTGCAGTACCATCGGCGCTGGAGGGCTTAGCTTCCGGGTTCGGAATGTGACCGGGCGTTTCCCCTCCGCCATGACCGCCGTAACTCTATCGACATATCAAACAACCGACCAACAACAAGTGGTCTCGGGTGTTTGTTTGTCGGGAGTTGCACAGTGGACGCGTAGCAGCTTTGTAGGTCAAGTCCTCGGCCTATTAGTACCGGTCAACTGAACCCGTTACCGGGCTTACATTTCCGGCCTATCAACCCAGTGGTCTAGCTGGGGGCCTTACCCCACACAAGTGTGGGTGGGATACCTCATCTTGAAGCGAGCTTCCCGCTTAGATGCTTTCAGCGGTTATCCCTTCCGAACGTAGCTAACCAGCCGTGCCCCTGGCGGGACAACTGGCACACCAGAGGTTCGTCCGTCCCGGTCCTCTCGTACTAGGGACAGCCCTTCTCAAGTATCCTACGCGCACGGCGGATAGGGACCGAACTGTCTCACGACGTTCTAAACCCAGCTCGCGTACCGCTTTAATGGGCGAACAGCCCAACCCTTGGGACCTGCTACAGCCCCAGGATGCGACGAGCCGACATCGAGGTGCCAAACCATCCCGTCGATATGGACTCTTGGGGAAGATCAGCCTGTTATCCCCGGGGTACCTTTTATCCGTTGAGCGACACCGCTTCCACATGCCGGTGCCGGATCACTAGTCCCGACTTTCGTCCCTGCTCGACCTGTCAGTCTCACAGTCAAGCTCCCTTGTGCACTTACACTCAACACCTGATTGCCAACCAGGCTGAGGGAACCTTTGGGCGCCTCCGTTACTCTTTAGGAGGCAACCGCCCCAGTTAAACTACCCACCAGACACTGTCCCTGAACCGGATCACGGTCCGAAGTTAGATACCCGAATCAACCAGAGTGGTATTTCAAGATTGCCTCCACCCGTACTGGCGTACGAGCTTCACAGGCTCCCACCTATCCTACACAAATTAACTCAGATACCAATGTCAAGCTATAGTAAAGGTCCCGGGGTCTTTCCGTCCTGCCGCGCGTAACGAGCATCTTTACTCGTACTGCAATTTCGCCGGGCCTGTGGTTGAGACAGTAGGGAAGTCGTTACGCCATTCGTGCAGGTCGGAACTTACCCGACAAGGAATTTCGCTACCTTAGGATGGTTATAGTTACCACCGCCGTTTACTGGCGCTTAAGTTCTCCGCTTCGCCCCGAAGAGCTAACAGGTCCCCTTAACGTTCCAGCACCGGGCAGGCGTCAGTCCATATACATCGAATTACTTCTTCGCATGGACCTGTGTTTTTAGTAAACAGTCGCTTCCCCCTGGTCTCTGCGGCCATACCACGCTCCACAAGCGTGTTGCTTCACGTGTCCGGCCCCCCTTCTCCCGAAGTTACGGGGGTAATTTGCCGAGTTCCTTAACCACAGTTCGCCCGTCGCCTTGGTATTCTCTACCTGACCACCTGTGTCGGTTTGGGGTACGGGCCGCTAAGAACTCGCTAGAGGCTTTTCTCGGCAGCATAGGATCACTGACTTCACCTGAATCGGCTCGGCATCACGTCTCAGCCTTCATGCACCACGGATTTGCCTATGGTGCGGCCTACACGCTTACCCCGGCACAACCACCGGCCGGGATCAGCTACCTTCCTGCGTCACCCCATCGCTTGACTACTACCCACCAGGTTCCCACGCTCCCCACCCTCAACCCGAAGGTCTTGGATGGTTTGGGTGGTTAGCACAGTAAGGTTCATCAGGGACGCTCTTTCGCGGGTACGGGAATATCAACCCGTTGTCCATCGACTACGCCTCTCGGCCTCGCCTTAGGTCCCGACTCACCCAGGGCGGATTAGCCTGGCCCTGGAACCCTTGGTCATCCGGCGGAAGGGTTTCTCACCCTTCTTGCGCTACTCATGCCTGCATTCTCACTCGCACCGCGTCCACAACTCGATCACTCGGCTGCTTCACCCGCGGCACGACGCTCCCCTACCCATCCACACACCTGCACCCAAACCCGAAAGTTTAGGCGGGGTTATTATGTGAATGCCACAGCTTCGGCGGTGTACTTGAGCCCCGCTACATTGTCGGCGCGGAACCACTTGACCAGTGAGCTATTACGCACTCTTTAAAGGGTGGCTGCTTCTAAGCCAACCTCCTGGTTGTCTAAGCGACCCCACATCCTTTTCCACTTAGCACACGCTTAGGGGCCTTAGCTGGTGATCTGGGCTGTTTCCCTCTCGACTACGAAGCTTATCCCCCGCAGTCTCACTGCCGCGCTCTCACTTACCGGCATTCGGAGTTTGGCTGATTTCGGTAAGCTTGTAGGCCCCCTAGACCATCCAGTGCTCTACCTCCGGCAAGAAACACGCGACGCTGCACCTAAATGCATTTCGGGGAGAACCAGCTATCACGGAGTTTGATTGGCCTTTCACCCCTAACCACAGGTCATCCCCCAACTTTTCAACGTTGGTGGGTTCGGCCCTCCACGCGGTCTTACCCGCGCTTCAGCCTGCCCATGGCTAGATCACTCCGCTTCGGGTCTAGAACACGCGACTCAACGCCCTATTCGGACTCGCTTTCGCTACGGCTCCCCCACACGGGTTAACCTCGCCACGTGCCACTAACTCGCAGGCTCATTCTTCAAAAGGCACGCCGTCACCCCTAAAGGCTCCGACGGATTGTAGGCGAACGGTTTCAGGTACTATTTCACTCCCCTCCCGGGGTACTTTTCACCATTCCCTCACGGTACTCGTCCGCTATCGGTCACCAGGAAGTATTTAGCCTTACCAGGTGGTCCTGGCAGATTCACGGCAGATTACAGGGGTCCGCCGCTACTCGGGAACAACCACAGAAGACCAGCCACTTTCACCTACCGGACTATCACCGTCTACGGTCGGCCTTTCCAGACCATTCAGCTAGCAGCTAGTTTTGTAACTTCTCGACTGGTTGTCAGCCCAATCAGTAGTGTCCCACAACCCCGACCACGCAACCCCTGACAGGTATCACACGCAACCGGTTTAGGCTCGATCCGCTTTCGCTCGCCACTACTCACGGAATCACATGTTGTTTTCTCTTCCTACGGGTACTGAGATGTTTCACTTCCCCGCGTTCCCTCCACACACCCTATGAATTCAGGTGCAGGTGACACCACATAACTGGTGCCGGGTTACCCCATTCGGACACCCTGGGATCACAGCTAGGTTGGCAGCTCCCCCAGGCCTATCGCGGCCTCCCACGTCCTTCATCGGCTCCTGGTGCCAAGGCATCCACCGTTCGCCCTTGACAACTTGACCACAAAGATGCTCGCGTCCACTGTGCAATTCTCAACAAACAACCAACCCACAACCATCAAGCCCCACACCAGAACCCGACGATCCGCCGGCGGTATATGGAGCCAGGCCATGCCTGGCAATTCGAACCCAGAAAAAACAAGCTCAGCGCTTGTTCCTTCAGGACCCAACAGGGTGTTTAGTATCCACTTCCAGCCGCACCGAGCTCCCGTTCCTTCACGCAAGCGTGTGTACTAAGGAAAGTTTCGGCCGTTGCCGGACGTTGATTAAGCCAGTGTCTCCGCCATCGAGCACCCCAGACCGACATTCGCGGCCTGCGGGCTCCTACCCGGCTTTCGCCAGGAGGTGCTCCTTAGAAAGGAGGTGATCCAGCCGCACCTTCCGGTACGGCTACCTTGTTACGACTTCGTCCCAATCGCCAGCCCCACCTTCGACGGCTCCCTCCACAAGGGTTGGGCCACCGGCTTCGGGTGTTGCCGACTTTCGTGACGTGACGGGCGGTGTGTACAAGGCCCGGGAACGTATTCACCGCAGCGTTGCTGATCTGCGATTACTAGCGACTCCGACTTCACGGGGTCGAGTTGCAGACCCCGATCCGAACTGAGACCGGCTTTTTGGGATTCGCTCCACCTCACGGTATCGCAGCCCATTGTACCGGCCATTGTAGCATGCGTGAAGCCCTGGACATAAGGGGCATGATGACTTGACGTCATCCCCACCTTCCTCCGAGTTGACCCCGGCAGTCTTCGATGAGTCCCCGGCATAACCCGCTGGCAACATCGAACGAGGGTTGCGCTCGTTGCGGGACTTAACCCAACATCTCACGACACGAGCTGACGACAGCCATGCACCACCTGTCACCGCCCCCGAAGGACCTCCCATCTCTGGAAGTTTTGCGGTGATGTCAAACCCAGGTAAGGTTCTTCGCGTTGCATCGAATTAATCCGCATGCTCCGCCGCTTGTGCGGGCCCCCGTCAATTCCTTTGAGTTTTAGCCTTGCGGCCGTACTCCCCAGGCGGGGCGCTTAATGCGTTAGCTGCGGCACAGAGAGCCGGAGAGGCCCCCCACACCTAGCGCCCAACGTTTACAGCGTGGACTACCAGGGTATCTAATCCTGTTCGCTCCCCACGCTTTCGCTCCTCAGCGTCAGTATCGGCCCAGAGACCCGCCTTCGCCACCGGTGTTCCTCCTGATATCTGCGCATTTCACCGCTACACCAGGAATTCCAGTCTCCCCTACCGAACTCTAGCCTGCCCGTATCGGCTGCAAGCCCGCAGTTGAGCCACGGGTTTTCACAGCCGACGCGACAAGCCGCCTACGAGCTCTTTACGCCCAATAAATCCGGACAACGCTCGCGCCCTACGTCTTACCGCGGCTGCTGGCACGTAGTTGGCCGGCGCTTCTTCTGCAGGTACCGTCACTTGCGCTTCGTCCCTGCTGAAAGAGGTTTACAACCCGAAGGCCGTCATCCCTCACGCGGCGTCGCTGCATCAGGCTTCCGCCCATTGTGCAATATTCCCCACTGCTGCCTCCCGTAGGAGTCTGGGCCGTGTCTCAGTCCCAGTGTGGCCGGTCGCCCTCTCAGGCCGGCTACCCGTCGTCGCCTTGGTAGGCCATCACCCCACCAACAAGCTGATAGGCCGCGAGCCCATCCCAGACCGAAAAACTTTCCACACACCACCATGCGATGAAGCGTGGATATTCGGTATTAGCCCCCGTTTCCGAGGGTTATCCCAAAGTCCAGGGCAGGTTACTCACGTGTTACTCACCCGTTCGCCGCTCGAGTACCCCGAAGGGCCTTTCCGCTCGACTTGCATGTGTTAAGCACGCCGCCAGCGTTCGTCCTGAGCCAGGATCAAACTCTCCAACAAAAACCTTTGTTAAAAAGTGTCCCGGCAACCATTATTAACGGATGCCAAAAACAATCACAATTGGCACTGGCTTATCAAACACCCTGTTGAGTTCTCAAAGAACAAACACACACCGAGTTCAGACCCGATTTCTCGGGCCCGCCCTGCGGGGCTTGGCACAACTTCTCTAACTTACTCGGTCGGTTTCGCGCTGTCAAGCCCCAACTTTCGGCTTTCTTGCGCTTCGCCCGAGATCCCGCAACCGGGGCGCGACGATCCGCGTTCCGTTTCTTGCGAGGAATCCTGCAGACCGGCCGGATTTCCGCGGCTCCCGTGAGGGGCTCTCGGATCATCCCGCCCGGCTCCTGCCGGCTGTGTTACTTTACCCGGCCGGCTTCGCAATCTCAAATCCGGCCTCGCCGGTCGATCGCACCACCCGGACCACCTTCAGCGGAAAACCCCTGCTGGTGGTGCTCGCGGGCCCCCGGTCGTTTTGTCCGGTGTTCCGCTTGCAGAGAGAAAGTTACGTGCGAACGACCCCAGAATGCAAATCAGTGCCTGTCCATGTCTAGATCAGCAGGTCGCGGCGCATGTGGCCGCCGGTCCTCCTGTGACAGAGTGAGTTCATGCCCGACGGCAGGCCGCTCCTCGCTGAAGACGCGTTGCTCGGGATGCTCTTCCCGTTCTGGCAACTGGTCATCGGCCTGCTGGTAGTGCTGGCCCTGGGCGCCGCCGCCTACCGCCTCGCGGTCCGCGGCCCCTCCCGGATGACGACCGCCCTCCTGGTGACCGGCGGCGCGGTCGTCGGCATCGCCCTCCTGAGCTACCTCGCCGGCAGCTACTAGCCAGTCCCTCTTCCGGGGAGCGGCGTCGGCCGCGGCGATTGGTTCGCGCCGCCGAACAGGTTGCGGGGGGCAGCGCACCCACCAACAGCGACGCCGGCGCACAGCACGGCGGAACCCATCAAAGGCGCTACTTGTCGACAAGCTGCGGGCTACCCCGCGCGGCCGTCCAGAGCGCGGCCACGCCGTCACAGGGGCCTCAGCGGCCCCAGGGGGTCGGAGAACGGCGGCACACGGCCACACACGAGGTCTGAGGACCCCGGCTCTCAGCCGATGATCAGAGCCATCGCCTCAGAGCGACTTTTCGCGTCACTCTGGAAGATCCCGCGTACGGCTGACGTCACGGTCTTGGCTCCGTCTTTCTGTATCCCACGCATGGCCATGCAGAGGTGCTCGCACTCGAGCACCGCGATCACGCCGCGGGGATCCAGCTTCTCCATCAGGATGTCGGCTATCTGCGAGGTCAGCCGCTCCTGCACCTGAGGACGCCGGGCGAAGATCTCGACCAGCCGGGCCAGCTTCGACAGGCCGGTGATCCGACCGTTGGGCCCCGGGATGTAGCCGATGTGCGCCACGCCCTTGAAGGGGAGCAGGTGATGTTCGCAGACGCTCATGACCTCGATGTCGCGGACCAGCACCAGTTCTTCGTGCTGTGCGTCGAAGGTCGTGTTGAGCACCTGGCCGGGGTCGACCCGCAGGCCCGCGAACAGCTCCGCGTAGGCCCGGGCGACCCGCAGCGGGGTCTTCACCAGGCCGTCGCGGTCTGGGTCTTCGCCGATGGCGATCAGGATCTCGCGGACGGCCTTCTCGATGCGGCCGAGGTCGACCGCCTCTTCGACCGGACGGCCGGCCAACTTGCCGTCTACGAGACGAGCGGCGAGGTAATCGAGCTCTACCTCGCCGTCCGCCTCGTATTCGCTGTTGCTCAGTGTGCGCCGTCCGAGTTTGAGTTCGGACCGCCGGCGTTGTTGCCGCCGCCGACCCGGGCCTCGGCACCGTCGGCCTCGGCCTGGACCTTGAGCGCCTCGCGCTCGGCCGGGGTGAGGACCGGCGGCTCGGTGCTCGGGCGCCGCTTGCCGAAGCCGTTGTAGGGGGCCATCGGCGGCCGCTTGACGACCCGCGCGGCGATCCGCGCCATGTCGGCGGTCGAGATGGTCTCCTTCTCGATCAGCTCGAGAACCAGGCTGTCGAGCACGTCGCGGTATTCGACCAGGATCTCCCAGGCCTCGTCGTGCGCGAGCTCGATCAGCGAGCGGACCTCGCCGTCGATCTCGGCCGCGACGACGTCGGAGTAGTCGCGCTCGTGGCCCATCGTGCGACCCAGGAACGGCTCGTCACCGCTGGTGCCGTATTTGACCGCGCCGAGCTTCGACGACATGCCGTATTGGGTGACCATCGCCCGGGCCAGCGACGTGGCCTTCTTGATGTCGTCGCCCGCGCCGGTGGTCGGCTCGTGGAAGACCAGCTCCTCGGCCGCACGACCGCCCAGGGCGTACGCCAGGGTGTCGATCATTTCGGCTCTGGTCTGGGTGTATTTGTCTTCCGTCGGCAGCACCAGCGTGTGCCCGAGCGAGCGCGACCGCGGCAGGATCGTCACCTTGTGCACCGGCGCGGAGTGCGGCAGTGCCCAGGCCACCAGAGCGTGACCGCCCTCGTGGTAAGCGGTGATCTTCTTTTCGTGGTCGCTCATCACGCGGGTCTTGCGCTGCGGCCCCGCGACCACCCGGTCGATCGACTCTTCCAGGTTTTCGTTGGTGATCGCCCGGCCGTCGACGCGAGCGGTCAGCAGCGCGGACTCGTTGATCACGTTGGCCAGGTCGGCACCGCTGAAGCCGGGGGTGCGCCGGGCGACCGCGTCGAGGTCGACGTCGGGCGCGAACGGCTTGCCCTTGGCGTGCACCCGCAGGATCGCCTTGCGGCCATCCATGTCGGGGGTGTCGACGGCGATCTGCCGGTCGAAGCGGCCGGGACGCAGCAGCGCCGGGTCGAGGATGTCGGGCCGGTTGGTGGCCGCGATCAGGATGACCCCGCCCTTGGTGTCGAAGCCGTCCATCTCGACGAGGAGCTGGTTGAGCGTCTGCTCGCGCTCGTCGTGACCGCCGCCCATGCCGGCGCCGCGGTGGCGGCCGACAGCGTCGATCTCGTCGACGAACACGATCGCCGGCGCGTTGGCCTTGGCCTGCTCGAACAGGTCACGGACCCGGCTGGCACCGACACCGACGAACATCTCGACGAAGTCGGAACCGGAGATCGAGTAGAACGGCACGCCGGCCTCGCCGGCGACCGCGCGGGCCAGCAGCGTCTTGCCCGTGCCGGGCTGGCCGAAGAGCAGCACGCCCTTCGGGATCTTGGCGCCGAGGGCCTGGTATTTCGCCGGGTTCTGCAGGAAGTCCTTGATCTCGCGGAGCTCCTCGACCGCCTCGTCGGCGCCCGCCACGTCGGCGAACGTCGTCTTCGGCGTGTCCTTGGTGATCATCTTCGCCTTGGACTTGCCGAAGTTGAGGACCCGCGAGCCGCCGCCCTGCATCTGCGACATGAAGAACAGCAGCAGCACCACGAGCAGCACGATCGGCAGCAGGTTGACGAGCAGGCTCAGCAGCACGTTGTCGCCGGACACCTGGGTGTCGACCGGGCCGTTGATCCGCTGCGCGGTCTGCGCGTTCTGGACGTCATTCCAGATCTGGTCGCCGACCTCGGACGGGAACTGCGCCTCGATCCGATTGGTCTTCGTGTCGCCGAACTGCTGTGGCTGGGCGAGGTTGATCCGGAGCGTCTGCTCCTTGTCTTGGAAGACGACCTCGGAGATGCTGTCCTTGGGACCGTTGTTGAGCTGCTGCAGGGCAACACTGGTGTCGACCCGGTGATAGCTCGGGCCGCCGGTGAATAGGGAGCTGAGCGCAATAGCCCCGGCGATCACAAGGATGATCCAGACCACCGGTCGGCGGAAGAAACGCGTACGTTCCATACTGTTGTCGAGCGGCGAGCCGCCCGCATCCTCCTGATCGACGTCATGACCGTGCCGGACGAAAGCTCCGGGGTGTCGGCCCGCCGCGACCTGCCACGTGCAGAGTCAAAGCTCTGCGGGACCGGCCACGACCCGCGCCGCCGGGTGCGCCACGGTCATTCGAAGGTACACCCCGAGCGCGAGACGCAAACGACTGCGCCCCGCGCTAGCACATACGTTAGCGGGGGTTGCTGTAAGTCCGCTGTACGAAGTTGAGGAGATCCTCAGATTCGGGCGTAGACCTCGGGCTTCAGGACGCCGACATAGGGCAACTCGCGGTAGCGCTCGCCGAAGTCGAGCCCGTAGCCGACGACGAACTCACTCGGGATGTCGAAGCCCACATATTTCACCGGCACGTGGACCTTGATGGCGTCGGGCTTGCGGAACAGCGCGACCACCTCGACGCTCGCGGCGGCCCGGGACTCCAGGTATTTGAGCAGCCAGGACAGGGTCAGCCCGGAGTCGACGATGTCTTCGACGACGATCACGTGGCGACCGGCGATGTCACGGTCGAGGTCCTTGAGGATCCGCACCACCCCGGACGAGGTGGTTCCCTGCCCGTACGAGGAAACGGCCATGAACTCGAGTTCGACGGGCGGCCCGGTGCGCCCGAGTGCCCGAGCGAAGTCGGCGACGAACATCACGGCGCCCTTGAGCACGCAGACCAGCAGCAGCCCGTCCTGGACGGTCGCGTAGTCGCTGGCCACCTGCTTCGCGAGAGCGCCGGTCTTCTCCCGGATCTCTTCCTCGGTGATGATCACGTGATCGATGTCGGCGTCGTACCAGGAGCCGGAGCCGTCGGTCATGCCCTTAGCCTGCCCCACGCCGGTTACGCCGCGATGGCCGACCCACCAGGAAGAAAGGTGGCCACCCAGCGCTACCGGGCAGCCACCTAACAAGATCAGTACGTCTGTGGTTCTCGGAAACCGTCACGCGTTGGTTTCCAATCGGCCGAGTCGTGCGAGTCGGCGGTGAGGCCGGCGGCGGACGCCAGCGCGAGAATGGCAAGAAACGCGACAAACAGGATCAGTTCCACGGCGGTGCTCCTCTGGCTTTGTCTGTTTGAGGACCACCGGTGCGCACCGGGCTTGATATAGACGAGTCTGCCCCTGAGCGACACTTACAGACAGTGGCAGAGATGCCATAGTCCCTCGAATTTCTGCCACCCTTCCGCTAGGCTGCGAGCATGCTTCGCAACGTCGCGGTGATCGTCATGGACGGCGTCGCCGCCTTCGAGCTCGGCGTGCTGTGCGAGGTCTTCGGCACCGATCGCACGGCCGACGGCTTCCCCGGCTACCGCTTCGACCTGTGCTCCCCCGACGGCGGCCCGGTCCGCGCCCAAAGCGGCTTCACCATCACCCCGGCCGCCGACCTGACGCCGGTCGACGACGCCGACCTGGTCGCCGTGCCGGCACACAAAGACGGCATGACCGTGCCGCCGGCCGTGCTCGACGCGCTGCGCCGCGCCAACGCCCGCGGCGCCCAGGTGCTCAGCGTCTGCTCGGGCGCGTTCGTGCTGGGCGAGGCCGGCCTGCTCGACGACCGCGAGTGCACGACACACTGGCGCTATGCCGACGAGTTGCAGGCCCGCTTCCCACGCGCGAAGGTCGCCTGCAACCACCTCTACGTGCACGACGGCAACCTCCTGACCAGCGCGGGCACCGCGGCCGGCATCGACGCGTGCCTGCATCTGGTCCGCCAGCAACACGGCTCGGAGATCGCCACGAAACTGGCCCGCCGGATGGTCGTCCCACCACACCGCGACGGCGGCCAGGCGCAATACATCGAGGCACCGATCGCCCGCACCCCCGACGCGCCGACCCTCGAACCGCTGCTGAGCTGGCTGATAGCCAACCTCGACCGCCCGATCACGGTCGACGACCTGGCCGCCCGCGCCCACATGGCTCCGCGCACCTTCGCCCGCCGCTTCCGCGCCGAAACCGGCACGACGCCACACGACTGGTTGACCGGGCAACGCGTGCTGCTGGCCCGCCGCCTCCTCGAAGAAACCGAACTCGCCGTCGAGTCGGTCGCCGGCAAAAGCGGCTTCGGCGACGCCGCCACCCTGCGCCACCACTTCAGCCGACGCGTGGGCGCGACCCCGCACGCTTACAGATCAACCTTCAGGAAATGAGCTAAAGCGGTCCCGGGTCCGCGGTGGTCCGGACCGTTGCTCCCGCCGGAGAACGGGCCGGTCCCTGGCGGGCCCGGCCCTGCCAGGCCCGCGGTTGGTAAAACGCGGCATGACGCCGGCCAGGCCTGCCGTTGGTCGATGGGGCCGCCGCCGTGCGGCTTCCCGCGCCGCCCACCAGGCGCCATGACGCCGGCCAAGCCTGCCGTTGGGCGATCGGGCCGCCGCCGTGCGGCTTCCCGCGCCGCCCACCAGGCGCCATGACGCCGGCCAAGCCTGCCGTTGGGCGATCGGGCCGCCGCCGTGCGGCTTCCCGCGCGGCCCACCAGACGGGTTGAGGACGCGGAGCGGCTGGCGCGTAGCGACGGCAGATAGGCCCGCGCTCAGTCGATGATGACCCGTAGGACGCCCGATACGCGGGCGGCGCGGATGCCGCCGGGTAGGTGCACGGCGCCCTGGCCGTGCCAGGCGGTGACCAGGGCTTCGAGGGCGGTCACGTGGCGGTGTGACAGCGCCGCCGGTGAGCAGCCCAGCGACAGCGCCCACGAGTGGAGGGCGCGGGCCCGCAGCGCTGGCAGCAGTGCCTCGAGCATCGCGATCGACAGGCCCTCGTCGAGCGTTGCCCGCTCGAGTTCCTCGGCCGCGAGCACGTCGAGCGCCTCCGCGTCCTGGGCCAGCAGGCGCGCAGTGCGGGCCAGGTTGGACACCACGCCCGGGCCGAGCGCGTTGACCAGCGTGGGCAACGCCGAACTGCGGACCCGCGAACGGGCGTACGACGGATCAAGATTGTGTGGGTCTTCCCATGGCTCGAGGCCCATCGCGGCGCACGCCTTGCGGGTCTCGTCGCGCGACATGTCCAGGAGTGGCCGCAACAGGGCGACCCCGTCGACGTCGCGGCGCTCCGGCATGGCCGCCATGCCGCGCGGGCCGGCGCCGCGGGCCAGCGCGAGCAGCACCGTCTCGGCCTGGTCGTCGCGGGTGTGCCCGAGCAGCAGCGAGTTGGCGTCGTGGGCCTGTGCGGTTTCCAGCAGGGCGTCGTAGCGGGCCTCGCGAGCGGCGGCTTCCGGACCGCCCGGCCGGCCGGCCACCTCGACCGGAACCACGATGGAGGGATGGAGGCCGACCGACTCGCCCCAGGCCGCGACAGCCGCGGCGCGCCGGTCGGAGCCGTCCTGCAGGGCGTGATCTATCGTGATCAGCCCGGCCCGCAGGCCCATCCGCGGTGCGACGAAAGCGGTCGCCGCGGCCAGCGCCAGCGAGTCGGCGCCGCCGGAGCAGGCCACCATGACCAGCGCGTCTTTATGTATTCCGTGCAGGATTCGGCGGACCGCGACGCGGGTCGCGGCGACCGGTGGGGCAGGACCGGCCACGGCGTCTCGTCAGCCCTGCGACAGCAGCGGCCCGGAGCCGCCGCCTGGGCCGTGGACCCGGGCCACCCAAGCGTCCGGGTCGCCGAGTTCCTCGAGCCGCGGCAGCGTCAACGGCGAGCTGAAGATCTTGTTGAAGCCGGCCATGCCGACCCGCTCCACCACACCGTGCACGAACTTGCGGCCCTCGGCGTATTGCCGCATCTTCACGTCGATGCCGAGCAGCTTCCGCATCGCCTTCTCCAGCGCGTTGCCGGCCTCCCGGCGCCGGTTGAAGCGCGCCCGGATCTGCTCGACGGTGGGTATGACCTCGGGGCCGACGCCGTCCATCACGAACTCGGCGTGCCCTTCGAGCAGGGTCATCAGCGCGGTCAGCCGGTCGAGCACGGCGCGCTGGCCGGGCGTCTGCACGATGTCGAGCACGCTGGCCCGGCTGTCGGGCTCGCGGATCGCCTCGGAGAGGGTGGCGACGCCGCGACGGAGCCGTTCGACGAAGTGCTCGTTGCCGCTCTGCGACGCGTCGACAAAGGACTGGACCTCACCGAGGAAGTGCCCGCGCATCCAGGGCACCGAGGTGAACTGGGTGCGGTGGGTGACCTCGTGCAGGCAGACCCACAGGCGGAAGTCGCGGGTGTCGGCGCCGAGCTTGCGCTCGACCTCGACGATGTTGGGCGCCACCAGCAACAGCTGCCCCGGATCGGCCGAAAACACCTCATACTGCCCGAGGACACGGCCCGAAAGGTAGGCCAGCACGCTGCCGGCCTGCACGCCGGTGAGGCGGGAGCCGATCGCGTCGGTGAACGCGCCGGGCTCCTTGTCACCAGAGAGGCGGGTGATCAGTGGGCTGACCACCTCGCGCAGGCCCGCCACGTTGACCGCGGCCCAGTCGCGGCGGTCGACGATCCGCACCGGTGGATGGGCGACCTGAGAACGCAGGCCCGTGTAGTCGCTGACGTGCCCGGCCGCCTCTTCGGTCAGCCGCCGCAGATCGGCGACCACCTCGGTCGCCTCCTCGTAGGAGGCCCGGGGGCCGGTCTTGCCGAGCGCCCCCGCGGTGGCGGCGGCCAGATCCCAGTCCACGAACTGCGCCATCACCCCACGGTACCCGTGCCGGACACCCCCGGCGCCGCATCCGCTAGCCGGAGCTAGCGGGGGCCTCACTTGCAGCCGCAGCCGGCCAGGGTCGCGGCGATCCGGTCGAGGACCGCGTGGGCCTCGTCGGAGCCCGCCTGGACCCCGTCGGTGAGGATCGAGAACGCCAGCAGCCGGCCGTCGGCGGTGGTGACCACGCCGGCCATCGCATGATTGCCGGTCAGCGTGCCGGTCTTGGCCCGGATCACGCCGGCGGCGGCCTTCTTGTCGGCCGGGTCGCCGAAGCGGTCGTCGAGCGTGCCCGACCAGGAGGCCACCGGCAGGCCGGCGAACAGCTCGGTCAGCTCCGGGCGCTTCCCGGACGCGGCCGTCGCCAGCAGTTCGGTCTGAAGCTCGGGGGTCAGCCGGTCGGTGCGGGACAGGCCGCTGCCGTCGGCGATGACCAGGCCGTCGGTCGGCAGCCCGAGGTCGCCGAGGGCGGCGGTCATGGCGGTGCGGGCGCCGGCGTAGGACGCGGGCTGGCCCTTGGCGATCGCGACCTGGCGGGCCAACGCCTCGGCGACCACGTTGTCGCTGTCGACCAGCATGTATTCGACCAGCCGGACCATCGGCGGCGACTCGACCCGGGCCAACTCGGAGCCGGGTGCCGTGCTGGCGGTCGCGGCCGGGCCCGGCGAGCCGGCCTCCTTCGGCACCGCGCCCGCGGGTGCGACAGCCGGTGTGCCGCCGACGCCGAGGGCCTTGGCGAAGGCCTTGGCGGCCGCCTCGTCGGGCTTGGTGTAGCGCTCGGCGTACCCGTTGGCGCTCTTCTTGGTGCTGATCCTGGCGCCGTTGATCGTCAGCGCCGTCGACGGGCCGCCGAAGCCGCCCGTCGGGATGTCGGAGTCCCACCCGGGCCCGTAGACCGGTCCGGAATAGAGCGAACTGTCGTAGTAGACCTTGGTGGGCGCGGTGCCGCCGAGGGCCTTCTTGGTGGCCGCGGCGAGCTTGTCGAGGCGGGCGGCGCCACCGTAGAAGCTGTCGCTGTTGACCGCCAGCGTCGGGTCGCCGCCGCCGACCAGGATCACCTCGCCCGGGTTGGGGCCGGCGACCACCCGGGTCGGGATCTTGTAGGCGGGGCCGCGGGTGGCCAGCACGGTGGCCGCCGTGACGAGCTTCATCGTGGAGGCCGGCACGGTGGGCAGGTTGCCGCCGTTGCTGAAGATCACGTTGCCGCTGACCACGTCACGGACCACCACGCTGGTGCGGCCGCCGAGGTCGTTGCCGGTGACCAGCTTGCCGATGGCCTTGGTGAGGCCGGCCTCGTCGGGGGTCGGTGCGGTCGCGGCGAGCGGGCCGAGCACGGGGCCGGGCGGCGGACCGGGCGGGTCGACGACCGCGGCGGGGCGCCCGGCGGTGTCATCGCCGAGCCAGCCGGCGACGGGGCCGGGGCGGACGACCACCAGGCCGGCGGCGAAGACGACCAGAACGAAGATGCCGGTCAGCGGGATGAGCAGCGAGGCGCGCAGCCGGCGTCGGCGCGGCGCGGGTGGCTCGGCGGCCGCTGGGCCGGCGGGTGAGGTCAGGCCGGGGGGCGGGGTCGGTGGACCCAGGGGGATCGGTGGACCGTGGTGGGCCGGGACGGACGCGGCGCCCTGTGGGCGGTTGGCGGCCGGACCCGGCGGGGGTATCCAGGGGCCCTGGTTGACCGGTGGTGCCGGTGGTGGCAGTGCGGCCCGGGCCCTTGCGGGTCCCGCCGGCGGGAACGGGCCGGGCGGGGTGGGCGGCGCGGAGTAAGGAGTCTTGTCGACCGGTGGCGATCCGGCTGGCGGGGGCGTCGATGGGTGTAAGTTGGCACCCGTCGGCGGAGGCGGTTGATCAGCAGGACCCGGCACCCGGGCCCGGCCGCGTGCGGGGCGCGGTTGTGAGTCTTCCCCCACCCGCCCCTCCTCCCATTCGATGCCCGGCCTAGGCGACACTACTTGCGTCCGTGCGTCAGCAGGGGGCCAACGCGGTCAAGCAAGGAGCGTGCAATGGATTTCGACGTCACCGTTGAGATTCCCAAGGGGAATCGCAACAAGTATGAGGTCGACCATAAGACCGGTCGCATCCGCCTGGACCGGACGCTCTTCACGTCGACGCAATACCCGGCCGATTACGGCTTCATCGAAGAGACGCTTGGCGAAGACGGCGACCCGCTGGACGCCCTGGTCCTGGTCACCGAGCCGACCTTTCCCGGCTGCCTGATCCGCTGTCGCGCGATCGGCATGTTCCGGATGAAAGACGAAAAGGGCGGCGACGACAAGGTCCTTTGCGTTCCGTTCGAAGACCCCCGCCAGGAGCACCTGCGCGACATTCATCACGTCGGCGAGTTCGATCGTCTCGAGATCCAGCACTTCTTCGAGGTCTACAAAGACCTGGAGCCGGGCAAGTCGGTCGAAGGCGCCACCTGGGTTGGCCGAGCCGAGGCCGAGGCCGAGATCGTCAACTCCTACCGGCGGGCCGAAGAGGCCAAGGCGGCTGGCACCTACTAGTCGATCAGGGTGCGGGCGTGCGCGAACAGGCCCAGCACCGCGCACCCGATCGGGATCACGGCGACCAGCAGCGCGGTGTCCAGAATGTCGACGGCCCGGCCTAGATAGGGGCCGGCCGGCCGTTGCGCGTAGGTCGCCCCGGCCACGGTCAACAGCAACACGAGCGCCAGGCCGAGCGCGCCGGCCCCGACCGTGGTCATCGGGTCCGGCCGGGAGCCGACGACGGCCAGCGCGGCGGCGGCCAGCGCCACACCGCCGGCGACCAGCAGCGGCACCCGCTGGCGGACCGTGGCGAACACGCGGGAGCGCAGCAGCAGCGCGACGCCGCAGACGGCGGCCAGCATCCGGCCCCACGTGCCGCCCGTCGTGGCGAGCACCGCAGCGGCCGCCGCCGACAGCACCGCGTGGCCGATCAGCAGGCCGCCGAGCAGTTCCTCCGCACGGGTGACAGCGGCGAAGACCCGAGCCCGGTCCGGTCGCTCCTGATCGGGGCCGACCGGCGGGATCGGCAGCCGGGCCAGCCGGATGGCGATCAACGGCAGCAGCCCCACGCCGCAGGCCAGCACCGCCAGCAGGATCGCGGCGGCACCGGGTGTGGTGAGGCCGAAGCCGATGCCGGCGGTCGCCGCACCGAGCAGGCCGGTCAACACCGCCGCCGCGAAGATCCGCCTGCCCGCTCCCACGCCGATGATGCCGAGCACGCCGTGCAGGGCCAGGGCGGCCGAGCCGAGGAGCAGTTCCGGGGCGCCGATCCAGTGCAGGCCGGGCACCGGGCCGGCCGGGGCGGAAGCTGCGAGCAGCAATGCGCCGGCGGCGAAGGCATAAGGCAGCGAGTAGGCGCCGAGGGCGATGCCGGCGGCGCGTTGGCCGTAGGCGCGGGCCGCGAGGATGCCGGCGACCGTCAGGCTCGCGGCGACGCCGAGCGTGGTCAGCATCGCGGCCACCGAGTCGGGCCCGGCGCGCAACAGCATCACCAGGGCCACGCCGAGGGTCGCGCCGGCGGCCGCCAGCGTCGCGGTCGCGGTCTGCGGGCCCGACCAGGCGGTGCCACGCCGGCGGGCACCCTCGGCGATCGCCTCGACGACGTCGTCGAACTCGAGTTCCGGCCACTCCTGCCGGGCGGCGACGAGGTGCAGCACATCTCCGTCGCGTACCCCTTGCGTGTGCAGGGTCTCCCCACCCGCGAGCGCCGCGCCGTCGGTGCGGCGCAGGACCCAACCGCCGTGCCGCTCGCCGTCGTCGGCGAGCCCGGCGCCGGCATGCCGAAGAATCTCCGGAAGAAGATCAGCCAGGGGTACGTCCTGCGGCAGCGCGATGTCGACGCGGCGGTGCGGTGCGTTGACGGTGACCAGGGCGAGACCGGTTTGCATCGACCGTCCTCCATCACGTGGCTGCGTTGACGAGGGCAGGCTACCGGTGTGACGAGTTATCCACATGACCCCTTTTTGGCCATCCACGCCACGCCCGGATTCCCTACGATGAGCGACGCTCGGATTGCTCAGCGAGACGGGAGGGCCAATGTCGACGGTGCTGGTGCGCCGGCCGCCGCGCCGGCCCGCGCCCGAGATCCCCGGCGGTGAGCTGCGGGTCGAGCCGCCTCCCGAGTTGCCGCAACCCGCCGGCGGGCGCTGGCAACAACTCATGATGCTGCTGCCCATGCTGGGTGGCGGGGTCGCGATGGCGATGATGATGGGCCGCGGCGGCGGCACCTTCTCCTACGTGGTCGGCGGCATGTTCGGCATCTCCTCGCTGGCGATGCTGGCGACGTCGTGGGGTTATGGCGGGCCGCGCAAGGCCGAGTTGCTGGCGGCCCGGCGCGACTATCTGCGCCACCTCTCGGCGCTGCGCCGGCAGGCCCGGGCCACCGTGGCGCGGCAGCGTGAGGGGCTGTTCTATCGGCATCCCGACCCTTCGCGGCTGTGGTCGACGGTCGGCAGCCATCGCTTGTGGGAGAGGCGTCCGGCCGATCCCGACTTCGGCGTGGTCCGGGTCGGCGTCGGGCCGCAGACGCTGGCGACCGCGCTGGTGCCGCCGGTGACCAAGCCGCTCGACGACCTCGAGCCGATGACGGCCGGCGCGCTGCGGAGCTTCCTCGACGCCTACTCGGTGGTGCCCGACCTGCCGGTGGCGTTGTCGGTGCGCGGCTTCGCCCGGGTGCACGTGCGGGGCTCGCCGGCGCTGGTCCGGGCGATGCTGGTGCAACTCGCCACCTTCCACGCCCCCGACGACCTGGTGCTGGCCGTCGCCGCCGGTCCCGGGCGGCGGGCCGCGTGGGAGTGGGTCAAGTGGCTGCCGCACGCCCGCCATCCGGCGCGGTTCGACGGCCTGGGCCCGCTGCGTCTGATCAGCGACACGGTGGCCGGGCTGGAGGGGCTGCTCGAGGGCATCGACGGGCCGCACGTCGTCGTGGTCATCGACGGTGCCGACCGCGCTGGTGCCGGCCGGTTGCTCGACGGCGGTCTTCTCGAGGGGATCACTGTCGTGGAGGTCGATGGCACGCCGCCGCGGCTGCTCGATCCCGCCACGGTGGTGCTGACCTGCGGTGCTGCCGGTGCGCTGGAGACCGCCACGATGGCGGGCGTCTCGTCGGTGGGCGTCGCCGACGGGCTCGACCTCGCGTCCGCGGAGGCGGTGGCCCGCCGACTGGCGCCGCTGCGGGTGGCCGGCGGTGACAGCCTGCCCACCGCCGACCTGGGCCTGCTCGACCTGCTCGGGGTGGCCGAGCCCGACGCCTACACGGTGGCCGACGGGTGGTCGCCGCGGCCGCACCGCGACCAGCTCCGGGTGCCGATCGGGGTGGGCGCCGACGGCGGCCCGGTCGAGCTCGACCTCAAGGAGTCGGCGCACGACGGCATGGGCCCACACGGCCTGCTGATCGGCGCCACCGGCTCCGGCAAGTCAGAGCTGTTGCGCACGCTGGTGCTCGGGCTGGCCGCGACGCACTCGTCGGCCGAGCTCAACGTCGTGCTGGTCGACTTCAAGGGCGGCGCGACGTTCGCCAGCCTCGACCGGCTGCCACACACCGCCGCGTTGATCACCAACCTGGCCGACGAGCTGCCGATGGTCGACCGCATGGTCGACGCGATCAACGGCGAGCTGATCCGCCGCCAGGAGCTGTTGCGGCGGGCGGGCAACTTTGTCTCGCGACACGACTACGAGCAGGCGCGCTTGGCCGGCGCCGCGCTCGCGCCGCTGCCGTCGCTGCTGGTGGTCTGCGACGAGTTCTCCGAGCTGCTGTCGGCCAAGCCCGACTTCATCGACCTGTTCGTGCAGATCGGGCGGCTGGGCCGGTCGCTCGGCGTGCACCTGCTGCTCGCGTCGCAGCGGCTCGAGGAGGGGCGGCTGCGCGGGCTCGACACCCACCTGTCCTACCGGATCGGGCTGCGCACGTTCTCGCCGTTCGAGTCGCGGGCCGTGCTGGGCGTGCCCGACGCCTACGAGCTGCCCCGGGCGCCCGGGCACGCCTACCTGAAGGCGGGCACCGATCCGCTGCGCCGGTTCCGGGTCGCCTACGTCTCCGGCCCGGTGCCCCGGCGCGTTGGAGGGGTGGCCGCTCCGCGGGTGTTGCCCTTCACGACCGATCTTGTGGCCGCCGCGACCCCGGCGGCTCTGCCGTCGCCGGCCGGGCCTTCGGTGCCGAGCCTGCTCGACGCACTCGTCGACCGGATCGCCGGCCAGGGTCCGCCGGCACACCGGGTATGGCTGCCGCCGCTGGCCGAATCGTCGACCCTCGACGAGGTGCTCGGTCCGCCGGTGGTCGTGCCCGGCCGCGGCCTGACGTTCGCCAACCCCGAGCTGCACGGCGCGCTCCAGGTGCCGGTCGCGCTGGTCGACCGCCCGTTCGACCAGCGTCGTGACCTGCTGTGGTTCGCCCTCGACGGCGCGGCCGGCCACGTGGCGGTGGTCGGCGCGCCGCGCAGCGGCAAGTCCACCGCGCTGCGCACGCTGGTCTGCGGCCTCGCACTGACGCACACCCCGGTGGAGGCCCGCTTCTACTGCCTCGACTTCGGCGGCGGCGGCCTCTCGGCGCTGCGCGACCTGCCCCACGTCGGCGGCGTCGCGGGCCGGCACGACACGACCGCGGTCCGCCGCACGGTCGGCGAGCTGACCACCCTGCTCGCCGACCGCGAGCAGGGCGGCGACGCCGCAGGCCACGTGTTCCTGGTGGTCGACGGTTGGTCGACGTTGCGTGGCGAGTTCGACGACCTCGAGCCGCTGGTCGCCGACCTGGCCGGTCGGGGCCTGGCCTACGGCATCCACGTCCTCGCGTCGGCCACCCGCTGGCTCGACTTCCGCCCGGCCACCCGCGACCTCTTCGGCGCCCGCCTGGAGCTCCGCCTCGGCGACCCCAGCGACTCGACGATCTCCCGCAAGGCCGCGGCCGACGTGCCGGCCGACTCTCCGGGTCGGGGCGTGACCAGCGAGGGCCTCCATCTGCTGACGCTCCAGCCGACGCTTTCCGGTGACCTGCCCTTGCCTGCGGCGGTGGCCGCCTCCTGGTCCGGCCCGCCCGCGCCGCCCATCCGGCTGCTCCCGCCCTCGGTCCCCTACGCCGACCTTCTTCCTTCGGCAGCAACCGGCCTGACCCTGCCGATCGGCATCGCCGAGGCCGACCTGCGCCCAGTGACGATCGACTTCGCCACCGACCCGCACTTCCTCCTCTTCGGCGACGCCGAGTGCGGCAAGTCGTCGTTCCTCCGCACCCTCGCCGCGACCGTCACCGGCCGCTTCCGCCCCGACGAGGCGCGGCTGATCGTGGTCGACTACCGCCGCAGCCTGCTGGGCGCGGTCAAGACCGACCACCTGATCGGGTACGGCACCGCCGCCGCCGACACCGAACAGCTCGTCGACTCGGTGGCGGGCTACATGCGCCGCCGTCTCCCACCGGCCGACGTCACACCCGACCAGCTCCGCGACCGCTCCTGGTGGACCGGCCCCGAGCTGTTCGTGCTCGTCGACGACTACGACCTGGTCGCGGCCGGCCCGAGCAACCCGCTCCGGGCGCTCGCGGAGTTCCTGCCGCAGGCCCGCGACATCGGCCTGCATCTGGTGCTGACCCGGCGCACGGGCGGTGCCGCGCGGGCGCTCTACGAGCCGATCGTCCAGCGGTTACGCGAGCTCGCGTCGCCGGGCCTGGTGATGTCCGGCGACGCCGACGAGGGTCCGCTGGTCGGCCAGGTCCGACCCGGCCCGCTGCCAGCCGGCCGCGGCCGGCTGGTCACCCGGCGTGAGGGCACCCGGCTGATCCAGCTCGCGCTCCCGCCCGCGCCGGACGGTTAGACAAAGATCCACGGATCACGCTCCGCACACGTCCGAGGTCAGCTCGTATTGGTGCGGTGGCTATGGCGAACTGATCGCACATTGTGTGTCCCGGAGAGGCCGGAGATCGGGGTAACCTCCTCGGGCAGGAACTTCCCGGGGTGATTGAGGCCGTGAGGGTGACGAGGCTGACGCACCAGCGCCGGAGCGCCGTCCCGCGACTAGGTGGGGCGGCGCTGGTCGCCATGACGGCGGCGATGGCCCTGACGGCCGCGCCGCTGCCGATGCCACCTGCCCAGAGCACCGATGCGGGCCAGGGCGCGTTCGTCGCCCCGATGCTGCCGATCCAGGCCGACTCCGTCCGCGACGAGCAGTGGCAGCTCACCGAGCTGCGCGCCAAGAGCGCCTGGCGCTACTCAACGGGCGCCGGCGTGGTCGTCGCGGTGATCGACTCCGGCGTCGACGCCGGCCACGAAGACCTGGCCGGCCAGGTCCTAGAAGGCAAAGACCTGGTCAAGCCCGGCGGCGGCGACGGACACACCGACCCGGTCGGCCACGGCACCACGGTCGCCGGCCTGATCGCCGGCCGAGCCGACGACGACGACGGCGTGATGGGGCTGGCCCCCAACTCGAAGATCCTGCCGATCCGCGTCCTCGACGCCGACAACCGCTACGACGACGCGATGATCGTCGCCCAGGCCGTCCGCTGGGCCGTCGACTCCGGCGCCAAGGTCATCAACCTCTCGCTGGGCGGCGCCGGCACCAGCCCGGCTCTGGCGGCGGCGTTGGACTACGCCTTCGCCCGCGACGTGGTCGTCGTCGCCTGCACCGGCAACGTGCTACCGCAGTCGACCACCAACGTGTGGTACCCGGCCCGCGAGCCCGGCGTCATCGCCGTGTCGGGCTTGGAGAAGTCAACCGACGTGCTCTGGAACGGCTCGATCACCGGCGACGCGACCGTCCTGTCCGCGCCGGCAACCGACCTGCTCGGCGCCAAGACAGGCGGCTTCTGGCGCGTGCGCGGCACGAGCTTCGCGGCCCCCTTGGTCTCCGCGGCGGCGGCCCTGGTCCGGGCCCGCTGGCCCTCGATGCCAGCGGGCGAGGTCGTCAACCGCCTGATCAGCACGGCCGACGACCTGGGCGCCCCGGGCCGCGACGCCACCTACGGCTTCGGCCGGGTCGACCCGCTGGCGGCCCTGACCGCATCGGTCCCCCCGGTCACCCGCAACCCGTTGGACGACGACAAGTCGCCCGGGGTGGCCGGCTTCGGCCCGGCACCGGGCCACGGCTCCGCGGTCACGGGCGGCGGCGCACATGAAACCAATGCCTCGCACGGGTCGTCGGGCGCGTCCGGCTCGGCCGCCCAACGCTCCGGGGTGCCGGCCCACCAGTCGGCGCCGCTGGGCTGGCGCATCGCCACCGCCCTGGCCCTGCTGATCCTGGCCTCTGGTGTGGTGGTCTTCGCCTTGTTCGCCCGCCGGCCGGCGATGGCCTTGATCCCGAAACACCCGATTCGCTGGCCGCACTTACCCACCCTCGGCACCCGACGCCGCCTCTAGCGCCGGCACGAGCCCTCATCCGGACGACGCCGCCAACGGCGATCGTGGTGCGCGACGCGATCGGCTCTTCGCGGCGCGAGGCGGCGACGGAGTTCGGTGAGCCGGGCCAGTCCAGGCTGATTTATCCGTAGGGTGCGCCGCCGGCAGGTCGTTGGGACGCGGCGGCCCGGAGGGCGGTCAGACGCACTCGCCGGTGGCGACTTCCTTTGTCCGGTCGAGGCCGGCGGTGGCCACCGCGGATGCCTCGTCGGCGGTGACCGCGAACCCGGTGGTCCGATCGTCCGCCGCCGCCGCGAAGATCACGCCGAGCACTTCGCCGTCGGGGGTGATCAGGGGGCCGCCGGAGTTGCCGCTTCGCACGAGTGCCCTGATCGTGTAGATCTCGCGGGTCACTTCGCTCGACTCGTAGATGTCTGGCCCGGTGATGTTGCCGACGTCGCGGATGCGGGCCGACTGGGCGTTGTAGGGCCCGTCCAGCGGATAGCCCAGCACGATCGCGTCGGCCTCGGCGCGGGCCGAGTTGTGGGTGAAGGGCATCACCGGGGCGTCGAGGTCTGGGACGTAAATGACGGCCAGGTCGC
Organism: Asanoa ferruginea; assembly: GCF_003387075.1. Classification (NCBI taxonomy): domain Bacteria; kingdom Bacillati; phylum Actinomycetota; class Actinomycetes; order Micromonosporales; family Micromonosporaceae; genus Asanoa; species Asanoa ferruginea. The sequence continues at coordinate 2,679,051 of NZ_QUMQ01000001.1, read as the reverse complement.
GGTGGGGGTCGTAGACCACTACGCGACCACTCTCGCGGTCGCCGTTGACCTCGATCGACACCCGGTCGGTGCCGGCCACCACGTGCGCGTTGGTCATGACGCGCTGCGGCGCGTACACGAAACCGGAGCCCTCAATACGCCGACCGCAACTCTGCGCGGACCCGAGCACCTTGACCACCGACCGCTTGGAGTTGATCACGACCTGCGACCCGGCAAGCGCTGGGTCAGGCGCGGCAACCTCGCGGGCGCGGGTCGCCGTCAGCCCGCCGAACACATCGGGGAACCCGCGGGTGTCGACCGTTTCGCGCAGCGACTCCGACAACGACTGCGCCTGCTCCGGCAACACATGGTCGACGCCGTCGAGGAGCGCGCTGTTGCGCACCGAACTGGCCAGCCACGGCACCGAAGACGAGCCGAGCGGCACGGCCACCAGCCAGGCAACGACCAGCACGGCAAGCATCGAGACAACCGCGCCGCCCGCGTCGTCGATCCGCCGCCCGGCGCGGCTAGTGATCGCGTGGCGGAGGTGTGCGCCGACCCAGCCGGTCAACGCCTGCCCGAGCACCGCCAGACCGAAGATGGCGACCAAAGAAATGACGACGCGAAGAGCGCCGTCAGCGAATCGTTGGGCGATCAGCGGCCCGACCTGAAGGCCAATCAGAGCACCGCCGAAGAAGCCGCAGAACGACAGGATGCCGATCACAAAACCTTGCCGATACCCACTGATCGCGAAGACGACCATCAGCAGGACCAGCACAAGGTCGACGGCGGACACCCTGACAGGGTACGGGCGTCCGGCCACCGCCGCCTCCGCCCCGCACGACTGGCCCACTCCACGGAGCCCAACCAGACCGTCGAATAGGGACAGCAAGGCCCCAGACGGATAATTCCGACTAGCGCCGTTGGGTCAAGCCCGTCCGACCCGGCGCTACGCCACACAGGTGGCGCGAACCGACCGGCCGCCGGCGGCGGGTCGAGGCGACGGCGGCAGTTCACCGCGCTGGCTACGAGACCTCGTCGGCGTCGACCGACGCCGCGGGCGGCGGGGTAGACGGCGGCAGTTCGCCCAGTTGGCTACAGGACCTCGTCGCCGTCGACCGACACCGCGGGCCGGACGCCAGCAATTCGCCGCGCTAGCTACGGCACCTCGTCGCCATCGACCGACGCCGCGGGCCGCGGGCCGGACGCCAACAGTTCGCCGCGCTGGCTACAGGACCTCGTCGGCGTCGGCCGACGCTGCGAGCCGCGGGCCGGACGCCAGCAGTTCGCCGCGCTAGCTACGGGACCTCGTCGGCGTCGGCCGACGCTGCGAGCCGCGGGCCGGACGCCAGCAGTTCGCCGCGCTAGCTACGGGACCTCGTCGGCGTCGGCCGACGCTGCGAGCCGCGGGCCGGACGCCAGCAGTTCGCCGCGCTGACTACGGGACCTCGTCGCCATCGACCGACGCCGCGGGCCGCGGGCCGCGGGCCGGACGCCAGCAGTTCGCCGCCCTAGCTACGGGACCTCGTCGGCGTCGGCCGACGCTGCGGGCGGCGGGGTGGACGCCTGCAGTTCGCCGATCCGGTCTTGCGGCCACGGCCGTGACCAGCCGGCCATGTCGAGCAGCGTCGACAGCACGCCGGCGGTGAAGCCCCACACGAGCATCCCGTGCAGCTCGAACGCCGGGCCGATCCAGCCGCTCGGGTGGCGTAGGCGCAGGCGGTTGGCCGGGTCGACCAGTTCCGAGACCGGCAGGCGGGCGACGTGCGCTACCTCGGCGGGGTCGCGCGGGGCGACCGGGTGCGGGCGGTGCCACCAGGCGAGCACCGGCGTGACCATGAAGTCGCTCGCCGGGATCCAGAGCCGCGGCAGCTCCGCCAGGAGGGTCACACTCCGTGGGTCGAGGCCTACTTCCTCGTCGGCCTCGCGAAGCGCGGTCGCCGCCGGGTCGGCGTCGCCGGGGTCGGCCACGCCGCCGGGGAACGCTGGCTGGCCCGCGTGGTTGCGCAGCGTCGCGGCGCGTTGCAGCACCAGGATGTCGGGGCCGCCGTCGGATTCCTCGCCCAGCAGGACCAGGACGGCGCTGTCTCGGCCGCCTCGCTCTGGGGTCGGTACCCGGGTGAAGTCTTCGGCTCGCGAGCCGTGCAGGCGGCTCAGCAGCGGCGAGAACCAGTCGGGCAGGGCCAGGTCGCCGCCTCCCGGGGTGCGGCGGCGGGCGCCTACGCCGTCGGGGAGGGCCGCGTTGACGCCCGGGAACAGCCGCGAACCGTCTGACGGTGCGGCCCCGTTTTCCCAGATCCCGTCAGTTTCGGGCTGTCCCTCAGCCAACCGGGACCGCCACCCCGAGGTGTTGCTTCACCAGGTTGGACAAGGTCGCCTCGTCTAGCCGGGTGCCGTTGTAGAGATAAGCCACCTTGCCCGTCGAGTCGACGAACAGCGTGACCGGGATGCCGGCCTGCTTCAGTGCGATGCGCACCTGCTCGCCCTGGTCGAAGACGCTCGGGTAGGTCAGGCCGAACTCGGTGACCATGTCCTCCGCGTCGGAGCGGAGGTCGCGCGTGTCGACGCCGAGGAAGTGGACCAAGCCGTCGGTGCGTTGGGCGACCGCGTTGATCGCCGGCAACTCGTCACGGCATGGCTCGCACCAGGAGCCCCAAAGGTTGATCACCGCAGGGCCGCGCACGTCAGCGAGCCGCAGGTTGCCACCGCCGAAACAGGACAGCTCCGCGGCCGGCAACACGAATTCGGCCGCGCCAGCGCCAGCACCGCCAGAACCCGCACCGCCAGAACCCGCACCGCCAGAACCCGCACCGCCAGAACCGGCACCGCCAGAACCGGCACCGCCAGAACCGGCACCGCCAGAACCGGCACCGCCAGAACCGGCACCGCCAGAACCGGCACCGCCGGCACCGCCAGCAGGAGCGCCAGCGGCCTCCTTCGGCGACGACGTCAGCGCCCGGCAGTCGGCGAACGACGTCGACGGGGCCCCGGCCGAGCCCGCGGGTGTGCCGGCCCCCGACGAGGATGACGACGACCTGTTGGAACACGACCGCACGCCAACCCCGGCCAACAGCCCCACGACGAGGATGACGACCAGCGGCAGGTAGCGCCTCACGGGACGTCCGCCGTCAAGGCCTGCTGCGGCACCACGGACGGGTCGACGCCGACCGCCTCGGCCAGCTCAGCGGCCCGCGGCCCCTTGAGCAGCTTGGCCGCCTGCACCGGGTCGGTCGGGCCCGTGCCGTAGGAAGGACAGAGCGACGCCAGCGTGCACGCCCCGCAGGCCGGCTTGCGGGCGTGGCACACCCGTCGGCCGTGGAAGATCACGCGGTGGGAGAGCATTGTCCAGTCGCGCTTTTCGAACATCGCGCCGATCGCGTGCTCGATTTTGACCGGGTCGGTTTCGGCCGTCCAGCGCCAGCGGCCGACCAGGCGCTGGAAGTGGGTGTCCACCGTGATGCCTGGGACGTCGAACGCGTTGCCGAGGATGACGTTGGCCGTCTTGCGGCCGATGCCGGGCAGGCTGACCAGGTCGGCCAGGTTTCCCGGCACCTGGCCGTCGAAGCGCTCGACGAGCTGTTGGCCCAGCTTGATCAGCGAGTCGGTCTTGTTGCGGAAGAAACCGGTCGGCTTGAGCGTGACCTCTAGCTCGGCCCGGTCGGCCCCGGCGTAGTCGGCCGCCGTCGGGTATTGCTTGAAGACCTTGGGCGTGACCTCGTTGACCTTCTTGTCGGTGGCCTGCGCCGACAAGATGGTGGCCACCGCCAGCTCGAGCGGCGTGGTGAAGTCGAGCTCGCAATGGGCGTCGGGGTGGGTCTCGGCGAGGATCCGGCCCATCCGGCGCGCCCGACGCTTGCGGCCGAGGTCGGTCTCCGCGTCAAAGGCGGCTGTCTTACTCACGTGCCAAAGACTATTCCGCACCTATGACAAGCCGACGCCGGCACAACAGCGATCAAGCAAAGACCTCAGACCCGAGCCCGCCGAGCCAGGCGCTCCGGATCCAGGATGATGATCGACTTGCCGTCGAGGCGCAGCCAGCCGCGGCTCGCGAAGTCGGCCAGCGCCTTGTTGACCGTCTCGCGGGAGGCGCCGACGAGCTGGGCGATCTCCTCCTGCGTCAGGTCGTGGGTCACCCGCAGCACGCCGCCGTCGCGGGTGCCGAAGCGGCCGGCCATCTGGAGCAGGTTTTTGGCCACGCGGCCGGGCACGTCGGTGAAGATCAGGTCGGCCAGCGCGTCGTTGGTGCGGCGCAGGCGGCGCGCCAGGACGCGGAGCAACTGCTCGGCGATCTCCGGGCGGTTGTTGAGCCACGGGCGCAGCGCCTGCTTGCGGAGGCGGGCCAGGCGGGTGTCGGTCACCGCGGTGGCCGTCGCCGTGCGCGGGCCGGGGTCGAACAGGGAGAGCTCGCCAACCATGTCGGACGGGCCCATCACGGCGATCAGGTTCTGCCGGCCGTCGGCGGCGCGGCGCCCAACCTTGATCTTGCCGCTGAGCACGATGTAAAGGCTGTCGCCTGGTTCGCCCTCGTTGAAGACGATCTCGCCCTTACGGGCCTCGATGGTCTCCATGTCCTTGGCGAGCGCCTCGGCCGCCTCCGGGTCAACACCCTGGAAGATGCCGCTACGGGCCAGAACCTCATCCATCGCGCACCTCATCAGTTCCACGAAAGGCGCGGAAGCCGCGCGCAGTCAGTCTAGGCGTACGCGTCGGCGAGCCGGCCCGGCAACCCCCGGATCGTGATCAGTCCATGTGCTGGACCGATCCGGTTGCCACCTGCCCTATCGTCTGCGCGTGCCGTTCAAGCCCATTCTTACCGCGCGTCCGGAGGACGGCGAAAGTATCCCCCTGCTCGTCTGGCGGTTACCTGCCCCGATGCGGGCGATCAGTTCGGCCCCGCTGGGCGGCGGCATCGGTCAACGCGAGTGGGTGATCAACGCGACCGTACCCATGTCGTACGCCCGTGATGACCCGCATGCCCACCTCACGTCGCTGGCCAGCGGTCTGGGCCTCGATGGGTCCGGTGTCGGGTTGTTGACCGGCGTTGATGTGACACAACGGGTCGTCGCGGCGGATGGTGCCGCCGAGGTCTGGGCGACCGTGGGGCTCGGTGCGCCGATTCTGGCGGCCGCCGAGCGCGAGATCCCGCGCCAACAAACCCCAGGAACGATCAATATCGTCGCCTTCGCAGGGGTACGCCTCAGCGATGCCGCACTGGTCAACGCTGTAGCGACGATCACAGAGGCGAAGGCACAGGCGCTGTGGGAACTCGGCCTCGCGGCCACCGGCACCGCCACCGACGCGGTCGCCGTGCTCTGCCCGACCGACGGCCCGGCCGAGCCCTACGGCGGTCCGCTGTCGCCGTGGGGTGCCCGACTTGCCCGGGCCGCGCACCGGGCGATCCTGGAGGGCGGTTCGCGGCCCAAGATCCCCTGGTCGGAGCGGTAGTACATCGGCCTCTCGGGGGGTCCCCAGAGATGGCTCCGGACCGATATGGTGCCGGCGTGTCTCACCCCGACTCGCCGATGCGGCGCAGCCTGCGCCCAACCATCGTCGCCGGCGTCGCCATCGCGGCATTGCTCGTCGTCGGTGCGGCCGCCTTCGCGGCGGTGTCGAAGGGCGGCGGTGACCAGGCAGCGGCGTGGGTCGTCCCCGCCAAGACACCGTCAGCCGGGGGCAGCGCACCGGCCGACGACCAGAAAGACGGCCAGGAAGACAAGGAAGACGGCCAGGCCCTCGAGTCGATCTCGCTGTCGGCCACCGGCGACATCATCATGGGCAACGCGCCCGGCAGCCTGCCGTCCAACGGCGGCAAGGGCTTCTTCGACGGCGTGCGGAAAGACCTCACCGCCGACCTGGTGATGGGCAACCTCGAAGAGCCGCTCACCGACGACACCGGCCACGCCAAGTGCGGCGCCGGGTCGACGGGCTGCCACCAGTTCCGGGCGCCGCCGGGCTACGCCAAGCACCTCAAGGACGCCGGCTTCGAGTTGCTCAACATGGCCAACAACCATGGCAACGACTACGGGTCAGACGGCTACAGCAACACCCAGGACGCGCTGGAGCAACACGGGCTCAAGCACACCGGCGCGGTCGACGAGATCACCGTGGTCGACGTCGAGGGCGTCAAGGTCGCGGTCGTCGGCTTCTCGTCCTACGCCTGGAACAACAGCCTCATCGACATCACCGGCGGCAAGGCCCTCATCGCGAAGGCCGCCAAGCAGGCCGACATCGTGGTGGTGCAGGTGCACATGGGCGGCGAGGGCGCGGCCAAGACCCGGGTCAAGCCGGGCACCGAGATGTTCCTCGGCGAAAATCGCGGTGACCCGATCAAGTTCGCCCACTCCATGATCGACGCGGGCGCCGACTTGATCGTCGGGCACGGCCCACACGTGCTGCGCGCGATGGAGTTCTACAAGGGCCGGCTGATCGCCTACAGCCTGGGCAACTTCGCCGGCGGCGGTGGCACGCTCAACCGCGGCGGCGCGCTGGGCCTCGGCGCGGTCCTCAAGGTCAATCTGGCGCCTGACGGCAAATGGGTCGGCGGTCAGGTCGTCTCGACCCAGATGAACAGCGCCGGCAAGCCGGTCACCGACAAGGGCCACGACAGCGCGGCCATGATCGCCAACCTGACCAAGCAGGACTTCCCGACGACCGGCGCCCAGCTCAGCGCGACCGGCAAGATCACGACGCCCAGCTAAGAAACAGTCAAAACGCCTAGAAGAACGAGAGCAACACCACAAAACAAGCAGGCTTGACTGTTTGTTTCGCGGAGGCCATGCTCAGGAAATGCGGACCCCGCAGCAGGAGCGCAGCCGGGCCACCCAGGCGCGCCTGCTCGACGCGACCGTCGACAGCCTGGTCGACCTCGGCTGGGCCGGCACCACCACGACCGTGATCGCGGAGCGCGCCGGTGTCTCCCGCGGCGCCCAACTCCACCACTACCCGACCAAGGCGACGCTGGTGATGGCCGCCGTCGAGCACCTCGCCGACCGCCGCGCCGCCGAGATCCGGGCCGAGGCGGCCACCCTCCCGCGAGGCGAACGCCGGGTCGACCGGGTGATCGACATGCTGGCCGCCGCGTTCACCGGCCCGCTCTACGCCGCCGCCCTGGAGGTCTGGGTCGCCGCCCGCACCGATCCCGAGTTGCGCACCGCCCTCGTGCCCGTCGAGGCCCGGGTCGGCCGCGAAATGCACCGGCTCACCATCGAACTGCTGGATGCCGACGAGCGCCGCCCCGGCGTCCGCGAATCGGTCCAAGCCACCCTCGACCTCATGCGCGGCCTCGGCGTGGCCAACCTGCTCTCCGACGACGCCGCCCGCCGCACCGCCCTGCTTCGCGAATGGAAGCGCCACCTCGCGGCTGTCATCCGCGACTGAAGGAGGCCACCCGTGGTCGAACTCACCGCCCTGCTCACCGACCTCGACGCCGAGACCGACGAGGTCGACGACCTGGTCGCCAGCAGACCGGCCGCCGACTGGGAGCGCCCGACCCCGAGCCCGGGCTGGACCGTCGCCCACCAGATCGCCCACCTCGCCTGGACCGATCACCTGGCCCTGCTGGCCACCACCGACGACGCGGCGCTGGTCAACCTGCTCGCACCGCTGGCCGCCGACCCCGACCGCATCGTCGACAAGGGTGCGGAGGGCTTCCTCGCGCCGCCCGCCGAGTTGCGGCAACGGTGGCGCGCCGGCCACCGGGCCCTGGTCACGGCGATCCAGGAGGCGCCGCCCGGCAAGCGGATCCCCTGGTTCGGCAACCTGCTGTCGCCGCAGTCGATGGTCACCGCCCGGCTGATGGAGACCTGGGCACACGGCCTCGACATCGCCGACGCGCTCGGCGTCACCCGGGTGCCGACCGACCGCCTCCGGCACGTCGCGTTCCTCGGCTTCCGTACCCTCGGCCACTCGTTCCTGGCCCACGGCAAGTCCGCGCCCGCCGAGCCGGTCCGGGTCGAGTTGGTTGCGCCCGACGGCGCCGAGTGGGTGTTCGGCCCGGCTGAGGCGACCGACCGGATGACCGGCCCGGCACTCGACTTCTGCCTGCTGGTCACCCAGCGCCGGCACCCGGCCGACCTCGCGCTGGTCGTCGAAGGTCCGATCGCGACGGAGTGGTTGCAGATCGCGCAGGCATTCGCCGGCCCGCCCGGCATCGGTCGCGGCCCGGTGCGGGCCACGTCATGATCCGGATCGGCAACGCGTCCGGCTTCTACGGCGACCGGTTCTCCGCCTGGCGGGAGATGCTCGACGGCGGCGACCTCGACGTGCTCACCGGCGACTACCTGGCCGAGTTGACCATGCTGATCCTCGGCCGCGACCGGGCCCGCGACCCGTCGCTCGGCTATGCCAAGACCTTCCTGCGGCAACTCGAGACCACCCTCGGCAGCGCCCTCGACAAGCGCGTCAAGCTGGTCACCAACGCCGGGGGCCTGCACCCGGCGGGGCTGGCCGCCGCGATCGGGGCCCTCGCCGAAAAGCTCAACCTGCGACCCCGCATCGGGTACGTCGAAGGCGACGCCCTGGTCCGCCCCGACGCGCTGACGGCCAACGCCTACCTCGGCGCGTTCGGCATCGCCGCCTGCCTCGACGCCGGCGCCGACATCGTCGTCACCGGCCGGGTCACCGACGCCGCGCTGGTCGTCGGCCCGGCCGCCGCGCACTTCGGCTGGGCCCGCGACGACTTCGACGCCCTGGCCGGCGCCACCGTGGCCGGCCACGTGATCGAGTGCGGCGCGCAGGCGACCGGTGGCAACTTCAGCTTCTTCACCGAGTTGCCCGACGGCGCCCGCCGCCCCGGCTTCCCGATCGCCGAGATCCACGAAGACGGCAGTTCGGTGATCACCAAGCACCCCGGCACCGGCGGCGCCGTCACTGTCGAGACGGTCACCGCACAGCTTCTCTACGAGATCGACACCCCGGCCTACCTCGGCCCCGACGTGGTCACCCGGCTCGACACGGTGGTCGTCAAGGAGCAGGGCCCCGACCGGGTCGCGGTGAGCAACGTGAAAGGCCTGCCGCCGCCGCCCACCCTCAAGGTCGGCGTCGCCAACCTCGGTGGCTTCCGCAACGCGATGACCTTCGTCCTCTGTGGGCTCGACATCGAGGCCAAGGCGGCGCTGGCCCGCGCCCAACTCGAAGACGCGGTCGGCACCGAGGGCCTGGAGTTCACGCTCGCCCGCACCGATCACCCCGACGCGGTCGACACCGAGGCGGCCAGCGCGCTGCTGCACGTACACCTGAAAGATCAAGATCCGAAGCGGGCCGGACGCGCGTTCTCGGCGGCTGCCGTGGAGTTGGCGCTCGCGTCCTACCCCGGCTGCACGCTGACCACCCCGCCGGGTGACGCCACCCCGTTCGGGGTGTTCACCGCCGACAGCCTGCCGCAGGAACGGGTCGACCACGTGGCCGTGCTGCCCGGCGGCGAGCGCGTCAGGATCCCGGCACCGAAACTGACCGCACCGGTCGCAGCAGCAGTTGCCCAGGCAACGCCGGCAAAGGCGGCAGACAGCCAGACCACCCGGGTCCCGCTCGGCACGATCCTCGGCGCCCGCTCGGGCGACAAGGGCGGCGACGCCAACCTCGGCGTCTGGGCCCGCACCGACGAGGCGGCCGGCTGGCTGCTCGGCTGGCTGACCGAGGAACGGCTCAAGGAACTGCTGCCGGAGACCGCTCCGCTGACCGTCGAACGGCACGAGTTGCCCAACCTGCGCGCGGTCAACTTCGTCATCCGGGGCCTGCTCGGGGCCGGTGTCGCCGCCTCGACCCGGTTCGACCCGCAGGCGAAGGCGCTCGGTGAGTTGCTCCGCGCCCGGGTCGCCGACGTGCCCGCCGCACTGGTCGCCCGCGGAAGTGCGGCGTGAGTCTCGACCACCGCCGCATCCGTGTCGCGTCCGCCGAGACGCTCGTTACGGAGGTGGCAATGGCCAAGGAGGTGTCGTGACTGTCATGGAGACCGCGGTCGACCCGCGCAACCCGTCCTACCTGGAGAACCGTTCAGCCATGCTGGACCGGCTCCACGAGTTCGAGGACGCGCTCGACGACGCCCGCGCGGGTGGCGGCGACAAATACGTGAGCCGGCACCACGCCCGTGGCAAGTTGCTGCCCCGCGAGCGGATCGAGTTGCTGGTCGACCAGGACGCACCGTTCCTGGAGCTGTCGCCGACCGCCGCCTGGGGCACCGACTTCCCGGTCGGCGCGAGCGTGGTCAGCGGCATCGGGGTGATCGAGGGCGTCGAGTGCGTGATCGTCGCCAACGACCCGACCGTGCGCGGCGGCGCGATCAACCCGTACGCGTTGAAGAAGACCCAGCGGGCCGGCGAGATCGCCCTGGCCAACCGGTTGCCCCTGGTCAACCTGGTCGAGTCCGGCGGCGCCGACCTGCCCACCCAGGCGGAGATCTTCATCCCCGGCGGCGGCGTCTTCCGTGACCTGACCCGGCTCTCCGCGGCGGGCATCCCGACGATCTCGGTGGTCTTCGGCAACGCGACCGCCGGCGGCGCCTACGTGCCCGGCATGTCCGACTACACGATCATGGTGCGCCACCAGGCCAAGGTCTTCCTGGCCGGCCCGCCGCTGGTCCGGATGGCGACCGGCGAGATCACCGACGACGAGTCGCTGGGCGGCGCCGGCATGCACGCCGGCACCAGCGGCCTGGCCGACTATCTGGCCGAAGACGAGCGCGACGGCCTGCGGCTGGCCCGCCAGGTGGTGCGCCGGCTCAACTGGCGCAAGCAGGGCCCAGGCCCCCGCACGAGCAACCCGACGCCCCCGAAATACGACGTCGAAGACCTGCTGGCGATCGCCAGCGCCGACCCGAGGACACCGTTCGACCCCCGCGAGGTGCTGTTGAGAACCCTCGACGGCAGCGAGTTCGACGAGTTCAAGCCCGGCTACGGCACGGCGCTGGTGACTGGTTGGGGCGAGGTGCACGGCTACCCGGTCGGCGTGCTGGCCAACGCCCGCGGCGTGCTGTTCTCCGAGGAGTCGCAGAAGGCGGCGCAGTTCATCCAGCTCGCCAACGCATCCGACACCCCGCTGGTCTTCCTTCAGAACACCACGGGCTACATGGTCGGCGCCGAGTATGAACAGCGCGGCATCATCAAGCACGGCGCCCTGATGATCAACGCGGTGTCCAACTCGAAGGTCCCGCACATCACGATCAACCTCGGCGCGTCCTACGGTGCCGGCAACTACGGCATGTGCGGCCGGGCCTACGAGCCGCGCTTCCTGTTCACCTGGCCCAACGCGAAGTCGGCGGTGATGGGCCCGGCACAGCTCGCCGGGGTCCTCTCGATCGTGGCGCGGCAGGCGGCCGAGGCCAAGGGCCAGCACTACGACGAAGACTCCGACCAGGCGATGCGGATGATGGTGGAGCAGCAGATCGACACGCAGTCGACGGCCCTGTTCCTCTCCGGCCGCCTCTACGACGACGGGATCATCGATCCCCGCGACACCCGCACCGTCCTGGGGCTGTCTCTTTCGGCTATCCACAATGCACCGATCAAGGGCGCCGAGGGCTTCGGCGTCTTCCGGATGTGAGGGCTTCGCGATGATCCGCAGACTGCTGGTGGCCAACCGGGGTGAGATCGCCCGCCGGGTCTTCGCCTCGTGCCGGCTGGTCGGCATCGAGACGGTGGCCGTCTACTCCGACGCCGACGCCGACTCGCCACACGTGGCGGAGGCCGACTACGCCGTCCACCTGCCCGGCAACGCGCCGACCGCGACCTACCTGCGTGGCGACCTGATGATCGCCGCGGCGCGCAAGACCGGCGCCGACGCCGTACACCCTGGTTATGGCTTCCTGTCGGAGAACGCCGACTTCGCCGCCGCGGTCATGGACGCGGGTCTGACCTGGGTCGGCCCGCCGGCCAAGGTGATCGCCGCGATGGGCTCGAAGATCGAGGCCAAGACGCTGCTCGCCGACGCCGGCATCCCGATGCTGCCCACCTGGTTCGACGCCGACCGGGTCACCGAGTTCCCGGTGCTGGTCAAGGCGTCGGCCGGCGGTGGCGGCCGGGGCATGCGGATCGTGCACGACCGCGAGTCGCTGCCCGACGCGATCGCCTCGGCCCGGCGCGAGGCGGCCCTGGCGTTCGGCGACGGCACCGTGTTCCTGGAGCGCTACGTCGAGAACGCCCGGCACATCGAGGTGCAGGTATTCGCCGACAACCAGGGCACCGTGGTGCCGTTCGGGGAGCGGGAGTGCTCGATCCAGCGGCGCTACCAGAAGATCCTCGAAGAGGCGCCGTCGCCGGTCGTGACGCCGCAACTGCGCGAGCAACTCTGCGCGGCCGCGGCGATGGCGGCCCGGGCGGTCGGCTACATCGGCGCCGGCACGGTCGAGTTCCTGGTCGACGCCGTCGGCGGCGGCTTCTACTTCCTCGAGATGAACACCCGCCTCCAGGTCGAGCACGGCGTCACCGAGTTGATCGCCGGCTTCGACCTGGTCCGGATGCAGTTGCTGGTCGCCGAGGGCAACCCGTTGCCGGTCAACGCCGCACCGCCGATGCGCGGCCACGCGATCGAGGTGCGGCTCTGCGCCGAAGACCCGGCCGCCAACTGGCTCCCGTCCACCGGCACCCTGCACCGCTTCCACATCCCGCAGATCGGCGGCGAGTTCAAGCCGCTCGCGTCGCCCGGGCTGCGCCTCGACTCGGGCGTGCGCGACGGGTCGGTAGTCGGCGTCCACTACGACTCGATGCTGGCCAAGCTGATCGCCTGGGCGCCGACCCGGGCCGAGGCCGCCCGCCTGCTCGCGGGCGCGCTGGCCAGGGCCGAGATCCACGGCGTGACGACCAACCGCGATCTGCTCGTACGCACCTTGCGCCACCCGTCCTTCCGGGCCGGCGACTTCGACACGGCGTTCCTCGAGCGCCACCCCGAGGTCTTCGCGCCGCTGCTCTCCTCGGTCGACGCGGTCCGGGTCTCCTGCCTGGCGGCCGCGCTGGCCGGCGCCGCCTCCCGGCGGGGCGAGGCACCGGTGCTCGGCACGCTCCCGTCCGGTTGGCGCAACGTGCCGAGCCGATCACAGACCACGGTGTACGACGGCCCGGCCGGCCCGGTCGAGGTCGGCTACCGGCTCGACCGCGCCGGTGACCTGGTCAACTGGTGGGTCCGCGCGGTCGACCCCGACGACCCGGACCTCGGCGGTCTCGGCCAGCCCCCGGTCACCGACGACCACCCGCCGGCGCAGGTGGTCTCGGCCGACCCCGACGCGGTGGCGCTCGACGTCAACGGCATCCGGTTGATGTTCACGGTGCGCCGGGTCGGCGACGTGTCCTACGTCGACAGTCCCGAGGGCTCGGTCGCGCTTCAGGAACTGCCGCGGTTCCCGCTGCCGTCGCCGGCGCTCGCCGAAGGTTCGCTGGTCGCGCCGCTGCCCGGGCACGTCAGCCGGGTCATGGTCGTGCCCGGCCAGCGGGTCCGCCCGGGTGAACTGCTGATGACGCTGGAAGCGATGAAACTCGAACACCCCGTCTACGCACCGTCCGCCGGCTACGTCGCCGCGCTGCCGGTCGGTCCCGGCTCCCAGGTGGAGACGGGTGCCGTGTTGGCGGTGCTCAGTCCCGAATAACTCCTAACGAGTCGGAGGCCACCCCTCATGAACTTCGACCTGACCCCGGAGCAGAGCGATCTGCGCGACGCCGTGTCGGCCCTCGGCCGCCGCTACGGTCACGACTACTTCATTGGCAAGGCCAAGGCCGGCGAGCACACCACCGAACTCTGGGCCGAGGCCGGCAAGCTGGGCTATCTCGGCGTCAGCATCCCGACGGAGTACGGCGGTGGCGGTGGCGGCATCACCGACCTGACCATCGTCTGCGAGGAACTCTCGGCGACCGGTTCGCCGCTGCTGCTCCTCGTGGTCTCGCCGGCGATCGTGGCGACGATCCTGGCGAAGCACGGCACCGAGGCGCAGCGCGTCGAGTTCCTGCCCCGCCTGGCCGACGGCTCGCTACTCATCGCGTTCGCGATCACCGAGCCGGAGGCGGGTTCCAACTTCCACCGGCTCGGCACGGTCGCCCGCCGCGACGGCGACGAGTGGGTGCTCAACGGCCGCAAGTGCTTCATCTCCGGCGTCGACCACGCCGACTACGTGATGGTGGTGGCGCGCACCGCCGACGCGGCGACCGGCAAGCTGGTCCCGGCCCTGTTCCTCGTGCCGACCGACGCGGCCGGGTTGACGAAGTCCAAGCTCGACATGGAGATCGTCTCTCCGGAGAGCCAGTGGCTGCTCTACCTCGACGACGTCCGGTTGCCGGCCGACGCGCTGGTCGGCGACGGTGACGCCGGCCTGCCGGCGCTCTTCGCGGGCCTCAACCCGGAGCGGATCACGGTGGCGGCGATGAGCGCGGGCACCGGCCGCTACGCGCTCGAACGCGCGTCCCGCTACACCGCCACCCGGCAGGTCTGGGGCCGTCCGATCGGGACGCACCAGGGCGTGGCCCACCCGCTGGCGCACGCCGCGATCCAGGTCGAGTTGGCCCGGTTGATGGTCTACAAGGCGGCGACGCTCTACGACCAGGGTCGCGACCTGGAGGCGGGGGTGGCGGCCAACATGGCCAAATACGCGACCGCCGACGCCGCCGCGCTCGCGGTCGACACGGCGATCCAGGCACACGGCGGCAACGGAATGACCACGGAGTACGGCGTCGCCACACTGCTCGGTGCCGTCCGCGCCGGCCGGATCGCACCGGTAAGCCGGGAAATGATCCTCAACTTCGTCTCCCAGCACGTACTCGGCCAGGAGAAGTCCTATTGATTGATCGTTGATCACGAAGTTTGGAGATGCTTGGATCTCCAAATATGAGACTTCCTCGTTCTCCGGCCGGCTGGACCATGGCCGTGTTCGGCGTGCTCGCGATCGTCCTGGGCATCGTGGGCCTGGTCAGCCCCGACACGCTGCTCAGAATGCTGGGTTTCGAGGTGCTCGGCGACCGCGCGGCCGGCGACTACACCAAGACGTTCATGGCCGCGTCGTCGATGGCGTCGCTCAACATGGGCGTCTACTACCTGGTCGCGGTCGCCACCGAATGGCGGCCGTTCTACCTCTTCACGGTGATCTTCCGGCTCGTGACGTTCACGGTCTTCACGATCCTGGTGCTCACCGAAGCCGCGCCGGCACGCTTTTTCGGCGTCGCGGCCTGGGAAGGACTCGGCGCGGTCGCCACAGGTGTCGCATTGTGGTTCGAAAGAAACCGGCGGACTTCGGTACCTTCTAACACGTGAATGGCACATCCCCTGGCGCCCTGCCACCGCCAGTTGTGCCTGGTTTAACCGATTTGTCAGTGTTCGCGCGCGGCGGCTACGCAACCGTCTACCGCGCGACCCAGGGCTCGGTCGGCCGCGAGGTCGCCGTCAAGGTCGAAAATCGCACCCTCGACACCGAACGCGACCAACGCCGCTTCCTCCGCGAGGCCCGCGCCGCCGGGCGGATGTCATCGCACCCGCACGTCGTCGACCTCTTCGACGCGGGCGTGACGAGCGACCAACACCCCTACCTGATCATGGAGCTCTGCGACGGCTCCTACGCCGAACGGATGAAGAACTCCCCGCTGTCGGCCGCCGAGGCCCGCGACGTCGGCATCAAGATCGCCGACGCCCTGGCCGACGCACACCAGCTAGGCGTGCTGCACCGCGACGTGAAGCCGGCCAACATCCTCTACTCCAGGTTCAACGAGCCGGCCCTGGCCGACTTCGGCCTGGCGGTATTAGCGGAAGTACGCGACTCCTCGGTCACCCTGGAAGTCCTCACCCCGGCCTACGCCGCACCCGAGATGTTCCGGCACAGCGAGCCGTCCCCCGCGGTCGACGTCTACGCCCTCTGCGCCACGCTCTACGCGATCATGCGCGGCAAACCACCCCGCTGGCGCGACGACCGCGACCCGAGCCTGGTCACGTTGATGGAGATGTTCACCGAGCGGATCCCCGACCTGCCCGGCGTGCCACCGGCCTACCTCGATCTGCTCCGGGCGGGCATGGCCAACGATCCCGCGGCCCGCCCGTCGGCCGAGGAACTGCGCGACCACCTCGCCGACCTGCCGATGGAAGGCTTCGGCTCGACCCGCCCGACGTCGGCCCCACCGGTCAGCGGCGGCGCACCGGCGAGCAAGCCGGTGTCCGGCGGCCCGTCGGTCTACGTCTCCCGCTCCTACACCCCGCCCGCGCCACCCGCCCCGCCCGCGCCGTCGCAGCCCAGCAGCCCGACCGACGACCACCCGACCGTGCCCGGTGACCGCCGTGGCCGCGTCCGCCGCCGCTGGTGGCTCGGTGGCCTCGGGATGATCGCGCTGCTCGCGATCGGCGGCCTGACCGCCTGGTATGCCGCTGACTCGCCAGACACCGACCGAGACCCCGTCGGCCAGAGCACCCCGCAGCCGACCCACCCGGTCGGGTTGGGCCAGGCCCTGCCCGGCTGCCTGGTCCCGTTGCCGGCCGGCGGCCACTGCCCCGACAACCTGGAGTGCTACGGCGACGCCCGCCCGGCCGAGCGGGTCCCGTGCGCCGGCCCACACACCTGGGAGGCGTTCGCGGTGGGCGACGCACCGGCGACGCTCGACGAGGTCGACCGGCGAACCCTGCTAGCCGACCCGGCCGTGCGCCAGGTCTGCGGCCCGGCCAGCTTCACCGTCGCGACGCGGTTGATGAGCACCCAGGGCTGGACGTTCGACGTGCTGCCACCCGACCAGGCCGCCCTGGCCGCGGGCGACCGCACCTACCGCTGCCTGGCCGGCCGAGGCGACGACGCCCTCAACGGCCCAACCTTGTCGCGCTAGGCGAGCTGCGCCTGGAGTTCCTTGGCCCGCGCCCGCTCGCTCGTCTGCTCCGTCGAGAACGACAGGTCAACCGCCCGCTCCGCCGCCGCCTGCGCCTCGGCGTGGCGCCCCGCCGTGTCGAGGGCTCGGGCCAGCACCTCGGCGCCGATCACCCGGCTGCGCACATCCTCGGCCGGCACCGCGGCCGCCCGCTGGGCCCAGTCCAAAGCCTGCTCGCACCGCCCCGCCGCGAGCAACGCACCGGCATAGGTGGCCAGCGCCTGCTGCCGCGAGAAGAGCAACGACGGCGCGCCGGAAGCCGAGGCGATCGGGGCCAGCAGCCCGATCGCGGTGGTCGTGTCGCCGGCCCGGGCGCGCACCGCCGACAGCAGCACCCGCGGACCCACCTGCGCCGGCGCCAGCGGGTTGTGTGGCTCGACCGCCATCATCACCGCGCGAGCGTCGGCTTCGGCGGCGTCGTCGTCGCCGCGGTCGAGGGCGACGAAGCCGCGCAGCGTGCCGGCCATTCCCATCAGCAGCGGATGCCCGAGCCGGTTGGCGTAGGAGACGGCGTCGGTCAGCAGGTCATTGGCGTGTTGCGGCTCGCCCAGCCCTCGGGCGATCACCCCGCGGACGACCAGCGAGAAGCCGCGGCCCCAGTCGTCGGCACCGGCGGCGAAGTCGCGGTAGGCGCGGCGCGCCTCGCGGTCGGCCTCGGCCAGGTCGCCAAGCTCGGCCGCGGCGAACGCCTCGACCGCGCGGAGGGTGCCGACCGCCCAGGCCTCGCCGACCCGCTCGCCGAACGGCAGGAAGATCCGCGCGAGCCGGCGGGCCTCGGAGAGCCGGCCGGCGAGCAGCCGCGCGTAGGCGGTCGTGCCGCGCAGCCAGGCCCGCCCGACCGGGTCGCCGAGTTGGGCGAACAGCCGGGCCGCGCGGGCCAGGACCGCGTCGGCGCCGGCGAAGTCGCCGCGGGTCGTGGTCACCCAGGCCAGGTTCTGCAGCGACCAGGCCTGACCGCGCTCGTCGCCGGCGGCGACGTTGACCTGGTAGGCGGCCGCGAAGCGGCTGCTGGCCTGCGCGAGCTTGCCCTGGAGGAAGTCGGCCATGCCGAGCCGGCGCATCGCCTCGGCGCGGGGGCCGGGCAGGTTGGCGTCGGTGGCCACCTGGAGCGCGTCGCGCCACATCACCTGGGCGCGCGCGAAGTCGCCGAGTGAGCGGTGGGCGCGGCCGGCGAGCAGCAGGGCGCCGGCGCGGGCGCTGGGCTCGGCCGAGTTGGCGGCGATCTTCTCCGCATAGGCGAGGGCGTCTTTGGCCCGGCCGGTCTGCTGCAGCGCGCGGGCGTGCACCAGGCGGTCGGCGACCGGCAGCGCGTCGCCGGCCAGTGCGGCCTCGCGCTCGGCGTATTCGACGGCGGTGACCGGCTCGCCGGCCGCGGCCGCGCGCCGGGCCGACCGGCTCAGCGCGGCGATGCCGAACGGGACGACGCTGCGGGCGACCGCGTCGGGGCGCAGGCCGACGCTGTCGGCGAGGGCGACGGCGCGCTCGGTGTGGTGTGCGATGAACGTGTCACGGTCTCCGTCGGACCAGCTTCCCGGGTCGGCGGCGGTCGGCTCGACCGGCACCGGACGCCGGCCGGTGACCGCGTCGGACGCCGTCGTGGGCGCCGCCCACCGGGCCAGGAACGCGTGTCGCTCGGCCAGGTCGGCCTTGCCCATGCCGGAGTAGGCGGCCTCGTGCATCAACGGGGTGGTGAACGCGTAGCCGGTGCGGGTGCGCTGAAGCATCCGGCGTTGTAGCAACTCGTCGACGGCCCGCTCGAGCTCGACGGCGACCACGGCCGCCGGGCGGCCGGCCCGGCCCGCGTAGTGCTCGCGCAGCGCCTCGAGCGTGCCGCGCGGCACCAGGTCGCCGATCACGGCCGCGTCGCGCAGCACGGCCCGGGCGTCGGCGGGCAGCGCGTCGATGCGGGCGGCGAGCACGGCGGCCAGGTCGCGGGACAGCAGCCGGCTGGTCAGCGAGCCGGGCGCGAGCCGCCAGCGCTTCTCGCCGGACGCGCCGTCGACGCTCACCTTGGTCAGGGCGCCGCGCTCGATCAGCAGGGTGACCAGCTCGGCCAGGTAGAACGGGTTGCCCTGCGCGGTGGCCAGCAGGCCGTCACTGTCGGGCTGGGGCAGCCGGCCGCCGCTGAGGTAGGACGACAGGAGCCGCGACGAGTCGGCGCCGCGCAGCGGCGGGAGGGTGGCCACCTCGGCGTCGGCGAGCCGGGTCAGCGCGCCCGCGGTGCGGACCAGCTCCGGGCGGCCGAGCAGCAACACCAGGACGGGGCCGGACAGCCGGGAGAGCATGACGCCGAGCGCCTCGACCGTCTCCGGCGTGGCGTCGTGCAGGTCGTCGACGATGATCAGCAGGGGTGCCTCGGCCGCGAGACCGCTGAGCAGGGCGGCGACCGCGGCCGGCAGCGCGGCGGCGTCGGCGTCGGGGGTGTCGCCGGTCCACTCGCCGGGCACCGCCTGGGATGCGGTCGGCAGGTCGCCGTAGCCCAGCAGGGCGATCAGCTGGTCGGAGGCGACCGGCGGCGCGTCGGGGAAGCGGGCCAGCCGGCTGGTCAGCCGGCGGAGCCGCTCTTCGACCACCGCGCGGGTGGGCGGCGTGCCGTTGTCGGTCGGCGCGCCGATCGCGATGCGGACCAGGTCGGCCAGAGGTGCGAGGCGGCGCCGCTCACCGAAGGCGGCACAGCGCACCGAGAGCACCCGGGCGCCGGTGCGGTTGGCGAACCGGCCGGCGGCCACGTCGTAGCCGGCGGCCAGCCGCTCGGCCTCGCTGGCGAACCGGGTCTTGCCGATGCCGGCCTCGGCGGTCATCAGCATGACCGTCGGCTGGCCCTGGTCGACGACCTCGGAGAGGCGGCCGGCGATCCGGCCCAACTCGGCCTCGCGGCCGACGAACGGCGCCTCGTCGCCGAGGCCCGACCGGGTGCCGGGTGCGTCGTGCAGGCCGAGCAGCTCGTAGGCCTCGACCGGGTCGCGCTTGCCCTTGAGCCGCAGCGGGCGCAACTGCCGCCAGGACGCGACCCGCCGGGTGCCGGAGAAGGTGCTGGCGCCGGCGTAGACGGCACCGACCGCGGCCGCGTCGGCGAGCCGGGCGGCGGTGTTGACCGTGTCGCCGATGACCGTGTATTCGATCGCGGCCTGGATGCCGGCGACCACGTTGCCGGTGTTGAGCCCGACCCGCAGGCCCAGCGGCGCGCCGCCGCCGCGCTCGTCGTCGAGCACCCGGCGCACCGCGCGCTGCATCGACAGGGCGGCCCGGACCGCGCGCTCGGCGTCGTCTTCGTGTGCGACCGGCGCGCCGAAGACGGCCATGATGCCGTCGCCGGTGAGCTTGTCGACGTGACCGCCGAAGGTCTTCACCGCGCCGGCGAGAGCGGCCAGCACCCGGTCGGTCACCGCACCGACCCGCTCGGGGTCGACATTCTCCGACCACGAGGTGAAATCAGACAGGTCGCCGAACAGGACCGTAACCACCCGGCGCTCGGCTGCGGGCAACGACGCCGCCGCGGGCAGGGCAGCGCCACAGTTGTGGCAGAAGCGGGCGCCGGGTATGGCGACCGTTCCGCACACAGGACACGTCACGGTCCATCCAACCCCTGTGACCCCCGTCGCGATTCCCGGGACGGCACACCGAGATATGCGAGTTGGGCGCGGACCGACCACTCGGCGGCGGGCCAGAGCGAGCGGTCGACGTCGGCGTAGACGGTGGCGACAACCTCGTCGGCCGTTTTGGCGCCATTTGCAACAGCGGACCGGACCTGCTCGAGGCGGGCCTGCCGGTGTGCGAGATAGAACCGCGCGGCCACCGCGCAGTCGGCCAGCGCCGGGCCGTGGCCGGGCAGCGCCAGGAAGCCGGAGTAGGCCGTCAGCAACTCGAGGCTGGCGAGGTAGTCGCCGAGGTCGCCGTCGGGATGGGCGACCACGGTGGTGCCCCGGCCGAGAATCGTGTCGCCGGTGAAAACAGCTCCCTCGGCCACGAAACAGACCGAGTCGGCGGTGTGGCCGGGCGTGGCCACCGCGGTGATCTGGACACCGGCCAGGTCGTGCGCACCGAGGTCGCGGAGCACGGTCGCCCCGGTCAGCTCGGCGAAGCGGTCGAGGCCTTCGACGTGGTCGGGGTGGCCGTGGGTGGCCAACACGGTGCCGATCGGGCCGTGTGCGGCGATCGCCCGCAGGTGACCCTCGTCGAGCGGCCCGGGGTCGATCACCACGGCGGGCGCGCCGGCGGTGGCCCGCAGGACCCACGTGTTTGTGCCGTCGAGGGTCATCGGGCCCGGGTTGGGCGCCCGGACCAACGTGGCCCACTCCGGCAGGCGTTCCGCTAGCGCCGCCGCCGGAGTGGTCACGTGGGCCGTCATGGGTGCGATCGTATTACCGGGCTACGACAGGACCGGCGGTCAGGCGACCGCGACCTCGACGATCGCCTCGACCTCGACCGGGGCGCCGAGCGGCAGTTCCGCGACGCCGACCGCGCTGCGGGCGTGCCGGCCGGCCTCGCCGAACACCTGGCCGAACAGCTCGGAGGCGCCGTTGACGACCACCGGCTGGCCGGTGAAACCGGGCGCCGAGGCGACGAAGCCGACCACCTTGACGACCTTGACGACATATTCGAGGCCGACCAGGGCGTCGATCGCGGCCAGCACGTTGAGGCCGCACTGCCGGGCCAGGTCCTGGGCCTGCTCGGCGGTGACCTCGGCACCGACCTTGCCGGTGGCGAGCAGCTTGCCATCGACGATCGGCACCTGGCCGGAGACGTAGACGTAGTTGCCCGACTGGACCGCCGGCACGTAGGCGGCCACCGGTGGCACGACCTCGGGCAGGGTCAGCCCGAGCTCGGCGAGGCGCTCGTGCGGGGTGGTCACGACTTGGGCCGCTTCATGTAGGCGACCAACTGCTCCGGATTGGGACCGGGAATGACGTTGACGAGCTCCCAGCCGTCGTCACCCCAGTTGTCCAGAATCTGCTTGGTCGCGTGGACCAGCAGAGGCACGGTCGCGTACTCCCATTTCTGCATGCGGCCGAGGTTACCGGTGGCGATACCAGCGGCCCCAGGTCGGCTACCCTGCTCCGCGACGGCTCGTCCGGACGAGACCTGGGGAGACCATGAGCGTGCCGCCCGCCGGTGACTCCCGGCCCACCGACGCCCCCGAGCCGGGCGACGACAGCGGCGCCCGCCCGGCGGTGCCCCCGCCGCCTCCGCCGCAGGAAGCGCCCGCCCCACCGCCGCCACCGGGGCCGCCGAGTGCGCCGCACCCTCCCGAACGTGCCCCCGCCGTGGCAATCCCTGCCGAGGCCCCGTCAGAGGCTCCCGCGCCGCCGCCGCCGCCGGCCGAGCCTGGCCCGGATCAGACCCAGGAAATCACTCCAGCCACAAGCGCCCCGCCCACCCCGTTGTGGACGCCGCCGCCGTGGACCGGCCCGCAATCCCCGACGGTGCCGCCCGCCGCCACCGACTGGGCCACCGCCCAACCGGCGCCACCCGTCGGCGGACCCCAGTGGGGCCCCGCCGTACCCCCTTATCCGGCTTTTCCGGCACCGAAGCGCCGCCGGCGCGGCCTGTGGATCACGGCAATCGTGCTGGCCGGGGTTCTGCTGTTGTGCGGCGGCGGCGGGATAGCCGGTTATCTCGTGCTCCGCGACGTCGAGACGGGCGAGGGCGCGGCCGAGCCGGTCGCCGCGGTGGAGAGCTTCCTCGACGCCGTCTATGTGAAGCAGAACGCGACCGCGGCCGCCGCGCTGGTCTGTGGCGACGCGCGCGACGTGGGCGCGCTCCAGGACAAGGTCGACGAGATCCAGCGGTACGCGCGGACCTACCCGAACCCCCGCTACAAGTGGGACCCGCCGAAGGTGGAACAGCAGGACGCCGAGAAGGCCCTGGTGTCGACCCGGTTGACAGTGTTGACGGCCGACGACCGCAGCACCGCCGAGCAGCTCCGCTTCACCGTCGTACACACGACCGGCTGGTGGGTCTGCGACGTCGGCTGACGCTTACTCTTGGTGCGTGACCAGATCCGCCCCGACCGGCCGACGCGCTGACCTGTGGCCCGCGCGGCTGCATGTGGTGACCGGGAAGGGTGGCACCGGCAAGACCACCGTGGCCGCCGCGCTCGCGCTGGCGCTGGCCGCCGGTGGGCGCCGCACGTTGCTCGTCGAGGTCGAGGGTCGCCAGGGCGTCGCCCAGCTTTTCGGCACCCCGCCGCTGCCCTACGAGGAGCGGCGGATCACCGCGGCGGCCGGCGGCGGCGAGGTGCGGGTGCTGGCCATCGACGCCGAGGAAGCGCTGCTCGAATACCTCGAGATGTTCTACCGGTTGGGCGCCGCCGGGCGGGCGCTGCGCCGGTTGGGCGCGATCGACTTCGCCACGACCATCGCGCCCGGCCTGCGCGACGTGCTGCTCACCGGCAAGGTCAAAGAGGCGACAACCAGAACCTCCGGCGGGCATCGGGTGTACGACGCGGTCGTGGTCGACGCCCCACCGACGGGCCGGATCGGCCGATTCCTCAACGTGACCGCGGAGACCGCCAAGCTCGCCAAGGTCGGGCCGATCAAGACCCAGAGCGACGGCGTCCAGGCCCTGCTCCGCTCCCCGATGACCGCTGTGCATGTGGTCACACTTCTCGAGGAGATGCCGGTCCAGGAGACGGTCGACGCGATCGACGAGCTCAACCGGCTGCGCATCCCGGTCGGGCACGTGATCGTCAACGAGGCTCAGACACCGCTGGTGGCCGCCGGCAAGGTGTCGCAGGCCGAGCTGCGCCGCGGTTTGACGGCCGCCGGGCTGCCCACCGACAAGGCCACGGTCACCGGCCTCTTCGCCGAGGTGAAGAACCATCTGACCCGTCAGGAGCTGGAAGATTCGCTCCGCGGCGACCTCGTCGAGCTGGGTCGGCCGGTGCTGGAGCTGCCCCTGTTGAGCGCTGGCGTCGACCGGGAGGGGCTCGACGTTCTCGCCGCTGCTCTGTTGGCTGCTCCGACCCCATAAACTCGGGCATGTGTCATCGGATCAACACCCGCCGCGGCTCGACATCGACCGGATCCTGAGCGACCCGGGCGTCCGCATCGTGGTCTGTTGCGGCTCGGGTGGAGTCGGCAAGACCACGACGGCTGCCGCCCTCGCCCTGCGGGCCGCTGAGCAGCACGGCCGGCGCACCGTCGTGCTCACCATCGACCCCGCCCGCAGGCTGGCCCAGTCGCTCGGCCTGACCGAGCTCGACAACACCCCTCGCCCGGTCAAGGGCGTCGGCGAGGGCACCGACGGCTCGCTGCACGCGATGATGCTCGACATGAAGCGCACCTTCGACGAGGTGGTGCTCGCGCACACCGACCCGGCGAAGGCGGCGGAGATCTTCGCCAACCCCTTCTACCAGGCGATGAGCTCGACCTTCTCGGGCACGCAGGAATACATGGCGATGGAGAAGCTGGGCCACCTGCACGCACAGGGCGAGTGGGACCTGATCGTGGTCGACACCCCACCGTCACGGTCGGCGCTCGACTTTCTCGACGCTCCGGCCCGGCTGGGCCGGTTTCTCGACGGTCGGATGCTGCGCCTGCTGCTGGCACCGGCCCGGGCCGGCGGGCGCAGCGTGTTCGGCCTGGTCACAGCGTCGTTCGGGGTGTTCTCACGGGTCGTACAAAAAGTGCTTGGCGCGCAGCTTTTGACTGATTTGTCAGGCTTTGTCGCCGCGCTCGACTCGATGTTCGGCGGCTTCCGGCAGCGCGCCGAGCAGACCTTCCAGATCCTCCAGGCGCCCGAGACGGCGTTCCTCGTCGTGGCCACGCCGGAGAAGGACGCCATCCGGGAGGCGGCCTACTTCGCCCGCCGGCTCGGCGAGGAGCGGATGCCGCTGGCCGGGCTCGTGGTCAACCGGGTGCACGGCACCCAGGTGCCGCAACTGAGCGCCGAGGCCAGCCTCGCCGCCGCGGCCGCCTTCGCCGACGCCGGCGAGCAGGCACCCACCGCCGACGCGTTGCGCATCCACGCCGCGCTGGCGGCGCTGGCCGACCGGGAACGCGCGGTGACGGCCGGCTTCGCGGCCGAGTTCCCCGAGGTCGCCACGGTCTCCGTAACCGCACAGCCCGCCGATGTCCACGACATCGACGGGCTGCGGATGATCGGCTCGGCTATCAGCCAGCCGTGACCAGCGACTTGTCCTTGTTGCGCAGCGCGGCCTCGAACATCTTGCGCCAGCTCGCCACCTGCGGATGGCGTCGCAGCAAGGCCCGGCGCTCGCGCTCGGTCATGCCACCCCAGACGCCGAACTCGATGCGGTTGTCCAGCGCGTCGGCCAGGCACTCATACCGCACCGGGCAACTCCGGCAGATCCGCTTCGCCACGTTCTGCTCAGCGCCCTGCACGAAAAGCGCGTCCGGGTCCCCGTTCTGGCATGCCGCCAACGTCGGCCAGTCTGTGATCATGCCCATCAGTCCACGTCCCCCCTTGCAGTCCGCTACCGAACTCTCCACACCAGTCGGACTCCCGACCTCGAGTCGGCAGGTGTTGCCCCCGGTCACCCACCGCTCCGTTTCCCCCGGGATGCGGCGGGTGGCGCGCGATACTCGCGGGACCATCATGCTCCGTAGTCGTCTGATTACGCAACGTTGTCAGATAAATACATCACAACCGGGACACTCTTCGCCTGTCGGATAGCGAGCCGGCTCAGATGCCCCGTACGCGGAAAATCTCGCCTGGATTCGGTCAAAAGCCAACACAGACCTCAGCAGTCCGGCAGAATCGTCGGTGCTGGTGCTCACCGGCTGCCGGAGCGTGCGCATAACACAACAACGACGCCGGCCCCGGAAGGACGTTGGTGCTGGCGCGTCGGATTTACCTTCGCGCGTGCGGTGTCGACGTCTGCCCACCAAACGCGGGACGCGAGATTGTTGTGCGTTCCCGTACCCTGTCGGGGTGAGTGAGCGGAGTGCGCAGCCTGGGAAGCCCCGCAAAAAAAGCTGGATGCGGCGGCGTGACCACAACATTTTCGCCAACGCGGCATCGCTGATCATCTGTGGCGTCCTGGCCGGGGTGGTCGTGGCGGCCGCGGCGTTCCCCGCTGTCGCGATGTCGGGCCTGGCGGCCAAGGCGGGCGTCGAGACCTTCGACAAGCTGCCGACCGAGCTGACCCTCAAGCGCCCACCGCAGATCAGCTACATCTACGCCAGCGACGGCAAGAAGCCCCTGGCCACGATGTATGACGAGAACCGGCGCGACGTCGATCTCAAAGACATGTCCAAGTTCATGCAGGACGCGATCATCGCCGCCGAGGACCACAACTTCTACAAGCACAACGGCGTCGACATCAAGGGCATCGGCCGGGCGTTCGTGGCCAACAACCAGGCCGGCGAGACCGCACAGGGCGCCTCGACGCTCACCATGCAATACGTCCGGCTGGCGATCGCCTACTCCGCGACCGACCCCCAGGACGTGGTCGCCGCGACGGAAGACACGCCGCAGCGCAAGATCCGCGAGATGCGCTACGCCCTCCAGATCGACAAAGAGCTGGGCAAGGCCGAGATCCTCGAGCGCTATCTCAACACCGCGCCGTTCGGTGCCGGCGCCTACGGCGTCTACGCCGCGAGCCAGGTCTACTTCTCCAAGGAGCCCAAGAACCTCACCATTGAAGAGGCCGCACTGCTGGCCGGCATGGTGAAGGCGCCGTCGGAGTTCGACCCGACCACCCAAGACGGCTACCCGCAGGCCGTCGCGCGCCGCAACTACGTCATCGACAACATGTTCGAGATCGGCGCGATCACCGCCGAGCAGCGCGACAAGGCCAAGGCGGTCAAGCTCACCGTCAAGGGCAAGCGGGCACCCAACGGTTGCGTGGCCACCACCAAAAACAGCTGGGGCTTCTTCTGCGACTTCTTCTACCGCTGGTGGATGGATCAGGAGTCGTTCGGCGCGACGACCTATGACCGTGAGCGGCGGCTGAAGAGCGGCGGCTACAAGATCATTACCTCGCTCGACGCCGGCGTCCAGGACGCCGCGAAGGCCAATGTCGAGCAATACTACAAAACTGGCAAAAACCATCCCAATGCGCTGATGGTCGCGGCGATCGAGCCCGGCACCGGCTACGTGCGGGCGCTGGCGGTCAACCGCAACTACAAGCTCGACCCCACCGACAAGCCGCAGAACGGGATCTCGACCGACCCGGCGAAGAAGAAGCGCAAGGTCCGGGGCACCTATCCCAACACCACCAACCCGCTGCTGACCGGTGGCGGTGACATCACCGGCTACCAGGCGGGCTCGACGTTCAAGATCTTCACCCTGGTCGCGGCGCTGGAGAAGGGCTTCCCGCTCAGCTACACGATCAAAGCGGAGCCGGTCTTCAAGTCGAAATACATCGTCGAATTCAATGGGCCGAGCGCCTGTCCGGGCACCAACAAATACTGTCCACAGAACGCCAGCGCGAGCATGGCCGGCGTGCACGACATGTGGTCCGGCTTCGGCGCCTCGGTCAACACGTTCTTCGTGCCGCTCGAGCAGGCGGCCGGCGCGGCCAATGTGGTCGACGCCGCCAAGCGGATGGGCATCAAGTTCCGCGCCAAGAGCGACGCCGTGATCGCCAACAACAGGGACGGCGCCGACCAGTGGGGCGCCTTCACGCTGGGCGTCTCGGCCACGACCCCGCTCGACCTGGCCAACGCCTACGCGACGCTGGCGGCCGACGGCAGATACTGCGAGCCCAACCCGGTGCAGGCGATCATCGCCCCAGACGGCGCCAAGCTCGACGTCGCCGCACCGCGCTGCCGCAAGGCTGTTGACCAGGAGGTCGCCCGCGCGGCCGTCGACGCGGCCCGGTGCCCGCTCGGCGACAGTTCCTCGAAGTCACGCTGCCGGGGCGCC
Organism: Asanoa ferruginea; assembly: GCF_003387075.1. Taxonomy (NCBI): domain Bacteria; kingdom Bacillati; phylum Actinomycetota; class Actinomycetes; order Micromonosporales; family Micromonosporaceae; genus Asanoa; species Asanoa ferruginea. The sequence goes on along the minus strand of NZ_QUMQ01000001.1, from coordinate 2,651,431 downwards.
ACCGCCCGGGCGGTGCACGACATCGTGGGCTACCCGGTGGCTGGCAAGTCCGGCACCACCGACAGTGAGAAGACCGCGTCGCTGGTCACGATGACCAAGCAGCTCGCCGTCGCCGGCATCATGGCCGACCCCGACTGGGCCGAGACGACGCACAACATGGAGCACGACATCGTCAACCCGGCGGTCTACGAGACGCTGCGCGACGGCATGAAGGCGATGAAGGCGCCGAAGAAGAACTTCACCCCGCCCAGCAACACCAAGATGATCGAGGGCGACCAGCGTTCGATCCCCAACGTCGAGTGCCAGTCGGTCGACGCGGCCCGATCCAGGCTCGAGGGCGCCGGCTTCGAGGTCGACGTCGACCGCACGACGCCGATCGACTCCAAGTGCCCGGAGGGCACCGCCGCGGGCACCTCGCCCGACGGCCGCACGATCAAGGGCGGCGTCGTGGTCATCCAAGTGAGCAACGGCAAGGGTGCCGGCGGTCCCGGCAACGGCCCCGGTGGCACCGGTCCACCGCGGCGCCCAGGAGGCTGACAAACAGCAGGTCAACGGGCCCGCCGGCATTGTCCGGCGGGCCCGTTGTCGTGATTGGGCCGGGTCGTGACGGTCCGGATACAGTCGGTAGGCTGCTGAAGGTCACTCGCCTTTAGTTGCAGTGCTGCGAATAACTGCGCCTAACCGGAAAGAACCGTGCGACTGGATCACGAACGCATCGTCCGCGACGTGACGGCGCGCCTGACCCGGGCCTCGTCTGTCGAAGAAGCATGCCGGGTGACTGTTACCACGCTCAGTGCCCACACGGGCGCGATGACGGCTGCTCTGCTACCGGTGCGTGACCATCTACGTTCTGTCGCCGCTGCCGGTTCCTGGCACGTCTTCACCACCGTGCAACCAGGGCGCGGTGTGTCCGGTCGCGCCTTCCGCACCGGCCAGACCCAGACCGTCACCTCCCCGGAGGACGACCCCGACTACATCCCGCTCAACGCGCCGGACGTACGCCTGGAGGTCTGCGCTCCGTTCATGGACAACGACGGGCAGACCACCGGTGTGCTCAACGTCGAGTGGCGCACCGAGGCCGACGTCGAATCCGCCCGGCTCATCGTCGAGGCGATCGCCGAATGCCTCGGCGACCGGATCACCCGACTCGGCGGCCCACCGGCCGAGACCCGCAGCGAGAAGCTGCTCCGGCACGCCGGTGCGCTGACCGCCGCGATCAGCGAGTGGGAGTTGATGGCCGCCGCCAACGACGCCGCTCGCGACGTCTCCGGCCTGTCGGCCGCCGTCCTGGTCGTCCGCGACGACCAGCGGATGCGCCTGGGCATGCCGACCTACCTACCCGAGGAGTTCGAGGCCAAGCTGCGCGACGTGATGGCCCTGTTCCCCGAGTCGGCGCTGCAGGAACTGGTCGACATCGCACACTCGCACGGCTCCTCCTACACCCTCGGCGAGACCGGGCACCGGGTGCCACACGTCTACCGCCCGCTGATCGACGCCGGCGTGGCGACCCTCATCGCGGTGCCGGTCGGCCCGGCCGACACCGGCGGCGTGATGCTGATCGCCGACGAGACCAACACCGAACCGGACCCGTCGACGGTCAACCTGATGGAACTGCTCGCCGCACAGGCGTGGGCCTGCCTGGACCGCCTGCGTACCCTGTCTCAGCTCCAGGAATTGGCGATGTCCGACCCGCTGACCGGGTTGCGGCACCAGGTCCCGTTCGGCGAGCGGATCCGCACCGCGACCCCCGGCCGCACGGCGCTGCTGGCCATCGACATCGACCAGTTCAAGGTCATCAACGACACCTACGGGCACCAGGAGGGCGACGCCGTCCTGGTCGCGGTCGCCCGCGCCCTTCAGAACGGCCTGCGCCACGTCGACGAGCTGTTCCGCCTGGGCGGCGACGAGTTCGTGGCGGTCCTCGAGGTGCGCAACCCCAGCGAGGCGATGAACATCGCCGAGCGGCTGGCCGAGGCGACCCGCGCGATCGGCCGCACAGTGAGTATCGGAGTGGCGATGGTCGACGACGACGAGCCGCCGGAGCGCGCGCTGCGCCGGGCCGACGCGGCGCTCTACAGCGTCAAGCGCGACGGCCGCGACGGCACCCGGCTGGCCGCCTGACCCGCCCTGGAAATGAACGAGGGCACGAGCGGTTTCCCGCCGTGCCCTCTGCAAACCTGGTCGGGGTGGCCGGATTCGAACCGACGACCTCTTCGTCCCGAACGAAGCGCGCTACCAAGCTGCGCCACACCCCGAGGCGTGCCGAGCAATAGTAGCCCAGCGCCCACCCGGGTCAAATTCGGTATACCGACTCAGCGGGGGATGAGCGTGAGCAGCGTCGCCTCGGGTCGGCAGGCGAACCGGATCGGCGCGGTCGGGTGGGTGCCGAGGCCGGCCGAGACGTGCAGCCAGGCGGCCGTGCCGGGCCAGCGGTGCAGGCCGCTGGCCATCGACCGGGGCAGGCCGCAGTTGGTCACCAGCGCGCCGACGAACGGCACGCAGACCTGACCGCCGTGGGTGTGGCCGGCGACCATCAGGTCGAAGCCGTCGCGGGCCATCTCGTCGAGCACCCGCGGCTCGGGCGTGTGGGTCAGCGCGAGCCGCAGGTCGGCGGCCGGCGAGGCCGGCCCGGCCACCGAGGCGTAGTCGTCGCGCTCCACGTGCGGGTCGTCGACCCCGACCACCTCGATCAGCCGCCCGCCCGCCTTGAGCGTCGTACGCGCGTTGTTGAGGTCGGTCCACCCCGCACCGACCAGAACCTCGCGGAGCTCTTCGGTGGGCAGCTCAACGCCCTGCACGTAGTCGCGGTCTTTGTTGAAGTAGCCCAGCGGGTTCTTGAAGACCGGCCCGCGATAGTCGTTGGACCCGAACACGAACGCGCCCGGCACGTCGAGCAACGGCTGCAACGCCCGCAGCACACCCGGCACCGCGCCCGGGTTGGCCATGTTGTCACCGGTGACCACGACCAGGTCGGGATCGGTGCCGGCGAGCGCGGCCACCCACCGCTGCTTGCGCCGCTGGTCGGGCATCATGTGCAGGTCCGAGAGATGCAGGATGCGCAACGGCTCCGCGTCGGTGGCCAGCACCGGCACCTCGGCCCGCCGGAGGGTGAACAGGTTGCGTTCGACGAGCGAGGCGTAGGCGAAGGTCGCCGCCCCCGCTGCAGCCGTGCCGGCGGCGAGCCGGTATACCGTGCGCTTTCGCATGGGACTCAGGGTAGTTTGTGGCCTCATGAGCACGCTCAAGGACGTCCTCACCAACGACATGCGGACAGCGCTGAAGGCACGCGACGAGATGACGACGTCGACGTTGCGGCTGGCGCTGGCCGCGATCGGCAACGCCGAGGTGGCCGGCAAGGAGAAGCGCGAGCTCAGCGACGACGAGATCCTCGCCGTGCTCACCCGCGAGGCCAAGAAGCGCCGGGAGGCGGCGACCGCCTTCGCCGACGCCGGCCGCGCCGAGCAGGCGGCGAAGGAGCAGGCCGAGGGCGAGGTCCTCGACCGCTACCTGCCCAAGCAGCTCAGCGACGAGGAAATCGCCGAGATCGTGAGCGGCGCCCTCGCCGACGGTGGCTTCACCGGCAAAGCCCAGATGGGCCCGGCCATGAAGGCGGCACAGGCCGCCGTGGCCGGCCGCGCGGAAGGCGGCCGGGTCGCTGCGGAGGTCCGCCGGCAACTCGGGCTCTAAGGCTCGCTTAGCTCGTCATCTCACGCGCACAGCCCTGCGGAGGCGCTCGCCTCGTCGGGGCTTGCGAACCGTGCGGCACCGCCGCAACACGCCCAAGCCTCGACCCGTCGGGGCTTGCGAACCGTGCGGCACCGCCGCAACACGCCCAAGCCTCGACCCGTCGGGGCTTGCGAACCGTGCGGCACCGCCGCAACACGCCCAAGCCTCGACCCGTCGGGGCTTGCGAACCATGCGGCACCGCCGCAACACGCCCAAGCCTCGACCCGTCGGGGCTTGCGAACCATGCGGCACCGCCGCAACACGCCCAAGCCTCGACCCGTCGGGGCTTGCGAACCATGCGGCACCGCCGCAACACGCCCAAGCCTCGACCCGTCGGGGCTTGCGAACCGTGCGGCACCGCCGCAACACGCCCAGCGACCAGCGGGCGCCGCAGAGGCGGCACCCGCTGCGGCAGCACCGTGTTGCCGCCGCTGCGGGCGTTGCCGCGATGCGGTCAGCAGCGAGTTATCCGCTACTTGCTGGTGAGCTCCGCGGCGACCAACTCCGCGATCTGGGCGGTGTTGAGCGCCGCACCCTTACGCAGGTTGTCGCCGGTCACGAACAGGTCGAGCGCCCGTGGGTCGTCCATCGCCCGGCGGATGCGGCCGACCCACGACGGGTCGGTGCCGACCGCGTCGATCGGCATCGGGAACTCGCCTGCCGCCGGGTCGTCGACCAGGATCACGCCGGGTGCGTTGCGTAGCGCCTCGCGGGCGCCCTCGGCGGTGACCTCGGTGCCGAAGACCGCGTGCACCGCCACCGAGTGGCCGGTCACCACGCTGACCCGCACGCAGGTGGCCGACACCTTCAGGTCGGGCAGCCCGAGGATCTTGCGGGACTCGTTGCGGAGCTTGAGCTCCTCCGACGACCAGCCGCCGTCTTTGAGCGAACCCGCCCACGGCACCACGTTGAGCGCCAGTGGGGCCGGGAACGGGCCCAGGTCGTCGCCGATCGCCTGGCGGACGTTGCCGGAGCGCGAGCCCAGGGCGCGGTCGCCGGCGATCTTCGTCAGCTGGTCGTGCAGCGTGTCGACGCCGATCTGCCCGGCTCCGGACACCGCCTGGTAGGAGGCCAGCACCAGCTCGCGCAGGCCATATTCGCGGTGCAGCGGGGCGATCGCGACGATCATCGCGAGCGTCGTGCAGTTGGCGTTGGCGATGATGCCCTTGGGACGGTTGCGGATCTGCTCCGGGTTGATCTCCGGCACCACCAGGGGCACGTCGCGGTCCATCCGGAACGCGCCGGAGTTGTCGACCGCCACGGCGCCCAGCGCGGCCGCCCGCGGGGCCCAGGCCGCGGAGACCTCGTCGGGGACGTCGAACATCGCCACGTCGACGCCGGCCAGCGACGCCTCGGAGAGCGGCTGAACGGTCAGCTCCTCGCCCCGGCAGTAGACCTTCTTGCCGGCCGAGCGCTCCGACGCCAGCAGCCGGATCTCGCCCCACACGTTCTTACGTGCCGACAGCAACTCGCACATCACGGTGCCGACGGCTCCGGTCGCGCCGACCACGGCTAGGGAAGGCAGACCGGACACGGGGCTCACCTCCCGGTCCCCGCGTAGATCACAGCGGCCTCGGTGCCGCCCAGCTCGAACGCGTCGTGCACCGCGCGGACCGCCTCGTCGAGGTCGGTGTCGCGGCAGACCACGGAGACCCGGATCTCGGAGGTGGAGATCATTTCGATGTTGACGCCGGCCTCGGCCAGCGCGGCGAAGAACTTCGCGGCGACGCCGGGGTGCGAGCGCATGCCGGCGCCGACCAGGGAGACCTTGCCGACGTGGTCGTCGAACAGCAGCGTTTCGAAGTTGATCTCGGACTGCATCCGGTTGAGGGCGGCCATCGCGACCGGACCGTCTTCGCGCGGCAGCGTGAACGAGATGTCGGTGCGGCCGCTCTGGTGTGCGCCGGCCTGACCGGTCGAGACGTTCTGCACGATCATGTCGAGGTTGATCTCGGCACCGGCCACGGTTTCGAAGATCTTGGCGGCCGCGCCCGGTTCGTCAGGGACCGAGACAATCGTGATCTTGGCTTCGCTGCGGTCATGAGCGACTCCGGTGATCAGTGCCTGCTCCACAGGAAGATCCTCCATCGATCCGGTGACGATAGTGCCGGGGTTCTGCGAGTAAGACGAGCGGACATGGATCGGCACCTTGAAGCGCCGGGCGTATTCGACACAGCGCAGCATCAGCACCTTGGCGCCGCAGGCGGCCAGGTCGAGCATCTCCTCGTAGGTGATCTGCTTGATGTGCCGCGCGTTTGGCACGATACGCGGATCGGCGGTGAACACGCCGTCAACGTCGGTGTAGATCTCGCAGACATCGGCGGACAGCGCCGCGGCCAGCGCGACGGCGGTCGTGTCGGACCCGCCGCGGCCCAGCGTGGTGATGTCTTTCGTGTCCTGCGAGACGCCCTGGAACCCGGCCACGATCGCGATCGCGCCCTCGTCGAGGGCGCCGCGCAACCGGCCGGGCGTGACGTCGATGATCCGGGCGCGGCCGTGCACCGAGGTGGTCAGCACGCCGGCCTGCGAGCCCGTGTAGGACCGCGCCTCGTAGCCCAGGTTCTGGATCGCCATCGCGAGCAGCGCCATCGAGATGCGCTCGCCGGCGGTCAACAGCATGTCGAGCTCGCGCCCGGCGGGCAGCGGGCTGACCTGGTGGGCGAGGTCGAGCAGCTCGTCGGTGGTGTCGCCCATCGCGGACACCACGACCACCACGTCGTTGCCGGCCTTGCGGGCATCGACGATGCGCTCGGCCACCCGCTTGATCCGCTCGGCGTCGGCGACCGACGAGCCGCCGTATTTCTGCACAACAAGCGCCACCGCGGAACGCTCCCTTTCACATACTCCGCGCCCCTGTGGTGCCGGGTCGGCGCCACGCGAGGCGAACGTGCCAACGCCGCCGGGTTGGCCGCCGGCGGCGCGCAATTTTCCCCCGTCAGGGTACCGGCGGCCAAGGTGTGAGGGGAGTCGCGATCCCACCATCTGACGGACCGTCACGCACCGTTCACGATCAGAAGTTCCAGCCGACCGAAGACACGCCGGCACGCATGGACCGGTCTACATGGCAAGACCCCCACAATGAACCCCGTGTGGGGGTACGGGGTGCGCCCGCGCCGGTGGTTCGCCGGCGCGTTGACCGGCGTGCTCCTGCTCACCGGCTGTGGCGGAGATCCCGCGCCCGAGTCCGACGAGCCGACCCCGACCGGCCCGCCACCCACCGCTGAGGCCGCCGCGCGTGACCAACTGGCCGCGCTAGCCGCCGCGGCGCAGGACCGCACGCTCACCGCGATCTACACCTACCGCGCCGACAACCGGGAGCGCAGCGTCTCCGTGACGATCGCGAAGGACGGCAGTTGGCGGGTCGACGTGCCCGATCTCGCATTGGGCGGCACCGTCGACATCTCGATCGTGCACAACGAGATCGGCCTTTTCCAGTGCGCGCTGCCCTCGGCCGACGAGGCGATCACGCCGCGGTGCGTGCAGATCGGCGACAGCGACGCCGATGTGCCCGACGCGATCGACCCGCAGGTGCAGCGGCCGCTGGTCACCGTTCGCCATGTGCTGACCGACCAGGGCGCGCCGCTCGCGGTCTCGACGGCCGCCCGGGTGCCCGGCGCCGGCGGCTCCTGCTTCGCGGTCGAGACCACGACGGCGTCCGTCACCGCCGCTCTCGACGTGGGCATCTACTGCTACGACGCCGATGGCACGCTGACCGCGGCCCGCCTCGACTACGGCGATCTCGTGCTGGCCGGCCCACCCGGCCCGGCACCGGCCACCGTGGCGATGCCCGGCCCGGTCACCGACGGCAAGCCGTTGGGCATGGCCGCACCGCCGACCCCCACGCCGAGCGTGACAGGGAGTACCCGACCGGCAACCTGACGAGACTTCTGTCTCAGAGTCCGGAAGGTGCTTGGCAAATCGCCCACGAGGTCACGTAGGGTGATCGTTGTCATGTGGCAACGCGAACTCCTGCTTCCGTGCCGCGACGGGGCCCCTCAGGCCGGCACCCCGTCGCGGAGCTGAGTCGCGCCGTCCGCTCCTGCACGAAGAAGTCCAACTTTCGAGCCGACCGACGGCGCCCATGACAAAAAATGCCTCAGGAGCCTCAGCGATGTCTGACGTTGCGTCCACGAATCCCATCGCCCGCCAACGCACCAGCCGCATGCCTTTCGAGCGCTACGCGTCCTACCACGAACAGTTCGGCGTAGACCTGCCCGACCGCACCTGGCCCACCCGCCGCGTCGAGACCGCGCCCCGGTGGTGCGCCGTCGACCTGCGCGACGGCAACCAGGCGCTGATCGACCCGATGTCACCCGAGCGCAAGCGCCGGATGTTCCACCTGCTGGTCGAGATGGGCTACAAGGAGATCGAGGTCGGCTTCCCGTCGGCCAGCCAGACCGATTTCGACTTCGTCCGCCAGCTCATCGAAGACGACATGATCCCCGACGACGTGACGATCCAGGTGCTGACCCAGTGTCGTGAGCACCTGATCGACCGCACGTTCGAGTCGCTGCGCGGCGCCAAGCGCGCGATCGTGCACTTCTACAACTCGACCTCGACGCTCCAGCGCCGGGTGGTGTTCGGCCTCGACAAGGACGGCATCACCGACATCGCCACGAGCGGTGCGCGGCTCTGCCAGAAATACGCGGAGATCCACACCCCGGACACCGAGATCTTCTACGAATACTCGCCGGAGTCCTACACGGGCACCGAGCTGGAATACGCGCTCGAGGTGTGCGCCGCCGTCATCGACGTGATCGACCCGACGCCCGACCGCCCGCTGATCATCAACCTGCCGGCGACCGTCGAGATGGCCACGCCCAACGTCTACGCCGACTCGATCGAGTGGATGCACCGCAACCTGCCCCGGCGGGAGAGCGTCGTGCTGAGCCTGCACCCGCACAACGACCGCGGCACCGCCGTCGCCGCCGCCGAGCTGGGCGTGCTGGCCGGCGCCGACCGGGTCGAGGGCTGCCTGTTCGGCAACGGCGAGCGCACTGGCAACGTCGACCTGGTCACGCTGGGCCTCAACCTGTTCTCGCAGGGCGTCGACCCGCAGGTCGAGTTCGGCAACATCGACGAGATCAAGCGCACCGTCGAATACTGCAACCAGCTGCCGGTGCACGAGCGCCACCCCTACGCCGGCGATCTGGTCTACACCGCCTTCTCCGGCTCGCATCAGGACGCGATCAAGAAGGGCCTGGACGCCCTCGCCAAGGACGCCAAGGAAGCCGGCGTGCCGATCGACGACCACACCTGGGGCGTGCCCTACCTGCCGATCGACCCGCGCGACGTGGGCCGCACCTACGAGGCGGTCATCCGGGTCAACTCGCAGTCCGGCAAGGGCGGCGTCGCCTACATCATGAAAGAGGAGCACAACCTCGACCTGCCGCGCCGGCTCCAGATCGAGTTCTCCGGCGTGGTGCAGGGCTTCACCGACAACGAGGGCGGCGAGGTCGAGCCCGAGCGCATGTGGGAGATCTTCGCTGCCGAATACCTCACGCCGCGGACCAACGACATCACCCTGCACGGGTACGCGACCGCCACCGTCGAGGACAAGGTGGAGGTCGAGGCCACCGTCGGCTTTGCTGGCGAGCAGCGGGTGCTGACCGCGATCGGCAACGGCCCGATCGACGCCTATGTCAACGCGATCCAGAGCATGGGCATTCGCGTACGCGTGCTCGACTACGCGGAGCACGCCATGTCTTCGGGTGGCGACGCCCGCGCCGCGGCCTATGTGGAATGCGACGTCGACGGCAAGACCGTCTGGGGCGTCGGCCTCGACCCCAACATCGTCAACGCTTCGATGCGGGCGATCACCAGCGCGGTCAACCGCGCCCGCAAGTAACCGGCGATCCCGGAAAGACCGGAGCCCGGCACCCGAACATGGGTGCCGGGCTCCGGGCTGTTCAGCGGAGCAGGTTGAACTTCTCCCAGGGCCCGATCGCGGCCCGGTTGGCGATCAGCGGCTGCGCACCGGCCTTCTCGGCCGTCACATACTTGCCGTTGACCTGCGCCCGGAGGCTCTGCGTCTGGTCGGCGTTGCTGACCAGCGTGAACGTCTCCCACGGCCCGACCGCCGCCCGGTTGGCGATCAACGGCTTCTTGCCGGCCGATTCCGCGGTCACGTACTTGCCGTTGACCAGGGACTTCAGCGCCACCTTGCCGTTGCCGAGGTCTTCGACGAAGAAGAACTCCCACAGGGCTGCGTCGCCGCGGTTGGCGATCAGCGGCTTCTTGCCGGCCGACTCCGCCGTCACGAAGCCGCTGTTGACCAGTGCGAGGATCGGTGCGGGCCCCGCGCCCACGGCGTAACGGGTGAACTTCTCCCAGGGGCCGATCGCCGCCCGGTTCGCATACAACGGCTGCTTCCCTGCCTTTTCGGCGGTGACATATTTCCCGTTGAGCTTGGCCCGCAGGCTGACCGACCCGTCGGCGTTGGTGACCAGCCGGAACCGTTGGGCATCACCGACGTAGTCGTGGAACTGCCACCGCAACGGCTCGGTGTCGCTGACAACAGACAACAAGGACTTGTTGGCGGGCTGTTCGATCGCGATGTATCCGTCGCCGGCGTCGAGAAACTCGAGTTTGGTCTGTTCGATCGGGCTGATCGTGTCGGCCCGCACCGTGTCGACCGGCGTGCCGGGGCCCGCGTTGGTCGGCAAAACGTAGCGGTAGTTGACCAGCGCGAACAGCTGGGAAACGCCCAGCGACGGCGACACGCACGAGCGCGGTGGCACCCACTCGGGGGAGGCGACGAAGCCTTGGCCCGGGATTTCGACGTAGACAGCTCCGGGCTCGGCGGGCAACGTCCACTTCTTCGCGGGCATCCCCGGCTCGACAATCAGCGTGGGCTGGTCGCGGATGCTGAGTGAAACGGCATAGCCATTCGCCGGCATCTCGGCGCTGATCTCAAATGCGTCGCACCGCGAGACGGAGCCGATCTGCGGCATCACCGGCTTGCCGCAGACCGGCAGGCTGGGGCCGCCACCGTAGACGTTGGGCGATCCCTCGAGTGTCATCCGGATAATCGCGCGGGAGAAGAAATAGCTGTGCACGGTCGAGGTCGCGATCAGGGGACCCTCGGACGCGGGCGGCACGATGGAGCCGGGCGCGATCCCGCTCAGCGCGCTGATCGGAGCGTCCGGGGTAAGCCACACCGAGGCAATGGTCAACGGGGTCTCGGCGGCGTTGGTGATCGTCCAGGTGATCGTGTAGGTCGCGCTGGCCGCATCACATACGGCGACAGCCGTCGTCGTCAGTGGTGGGGCGGCGAGCGCGGGTGGTGCCGCCACAACGGCACCACCCGCTGCCACGATGGTGGCGACGAGAACGGCGAACTTACGGGTCAGGCGCACGGGCGCAGCCTAAATCCACGATGGCCGCTTTCGCTGTCCCCTATCGTCAGCCGAAAATATTGAACTTTTCCCACGGCCCGATCGCCGTGCGGTTGGCGATCAGCGCCTGCTTGCCGGCTTTCTCCGCAGTGACATATTTACCGTTGATCTGTGCCTGAAGGCTCTCGGTCCCGTCGGCGTTGGTGATCACCTTGAACGTCTCCCACGGGCCGACCACCGCGCGGTTCGCGATCAGCGATTTCGCGCCGGCCTTCTCGGCGGTCACATACTTGCCGTTGACGAGCGACTTGAGCGCGACGTTGCCGTTGCCGAGCGACTCGACGGTGAAGAACTCCCACTGGCCGACGACGCCGCGGTTGGCGATCAACGGCTGAGCGCCGGCCTTTTCCGCGGTCACGAACTTGTTGTTGATGAGCGCGTTGATCGGGGCCGGGCCCGTGCCCTTCGCATTCCGGGTGAACTTCTCCCAAGGGCCGATCGCGGTCCGGTTGGCGAAAAGGGGCTGAGCGCCGGCCTTCTCCGCGGTCACATACTTGCCGTTGAGGTTGGCGCGCAGGCTCACCGTGCCGTCGGTGTTGGTGAGCAGCCGGAACCGTTGCGAGTCGAGGATCGACTGGCTCGACGTCCACCGCAGCGGCACCGTGTCGCCGGCGACGGTCAGCAGCGTCTTGTTGCCCGGTTGCCGCACCGCGACATCGCCGTTGCCGGCGTCCAGGAACTCGAGGTTGGTCGCGTCGACCTTCGGGGCGGTCTCGATCGCCCGCACCGAGTCGACCGGACCCTGGTTGTTCACGCCGCTCGCGGCCGGAACGAGGTAGCGGAAGTTGGCCTGGGCGAACAGGTTGAAGACGCCCAGCGACGCCGGCGGAGGCGGGGGTGGTGGCGTCGACTCGCACGACGAGGGCTCGACCCACTGCCCGGTCGCCACCGGCCCGACGTTCTGGATCCACACCGCGAGCGGCGCGTTCACCTTGGTCCAGGGGAACCGCCAGGTCTTCGCCGGACCACCGGGTTCCACCACCAACGTCGGCAGGTGGTCGTAATCGACATACATCGGCGCCGGATAACCGCCCTCGGGCATCGCGACGGTGATTTCGAACTCGTCGCAGTGCGAGGTGAATTGGACGGTCGGCTGGACCGGCTCACCGCACAGCGGCAGGAGCAGACCGCCGCCGTAGGGGGTTGTCGACCCCTCGAGGCGGAATGACAGGTCCGGGACCTGGTTGTTGCGGTAGCTGTGCATGGTCATGGTCGCGACGAGCGATCCCTGCGACGCCGGCGGCAGGATGTCGCCCACCGCGAAGCCGCTGATGGTGCTGACCGGTGCGGGCGGCAGGACCGAGGTCTCGGTGAGTGCCAGCGGAGTCTCGGTGGCGTTGGTGATGGCCATCGTCACGGTGTAGGTAGCGGTTGCCGCGTCGCAGACGGCGTTCATGGTGATCGTCGGTTTGGGCACCGCGGCCAGCGCCGGTGATGCCACGAAAACGGCACCACCCGAGCCAACCAGCGCCGCGACGACGACGGCGATCTTGGAGTTCAGACGCACGGCACGCAGCCTAGTTCCAAGATCACCGACGCGGGGTCCGCTTTTCGGCCGTGCCGTCGCGGTCAGGCTCCTGTCGCGCCGTTGTAGCCGTAGAGGTTGAACTTCTCCCACCACCCGATCGCGGTCCGGTTGGCGATCAGCGGCTTGCGGCCGGCCGACTCGGCGGTGACGTATTTTCCGTTGGCTTTGGCCTTGAGGCTTTCCGACCCGTCGCCGTTCCGGATGACCTTGAAGGTCTCCCACGGTCCAACGGTGGTGCGGTTGGCGATCAGTTCCTTCTTGCCGGCCGACTCGGCGCACACGTACTTGCCGTTGACCAGGGACCGCAGCGCGACCTCGTCGTTGCCGAGGTTCTCGACGTAGAAGAACTCCCACCGGGCGGGGTCCATCCGGTTGGCGATCAGCGGCTTCTTACCCGCCGACTCGGCCGTCACGTTCAGGTTGTTGACGATCGCGTTGATTGTGCCCGGACCGCTGTTGGCCGCGTACCGGGTGAACTTCTCCCAGGGCCCGATCGCGGTGCGGTTGGCGTAGAGCGGCTTCGCGCCGGCCTTCTCGGCGGTGACGTATTTGCCGTTGAGTTTGGCGCTCAGGCTGACCGTCCCGTCGGCGTTCTTGATCAGCCGGAACCGCTGCGGGTCGCCCACGCGGCCGTCCCACGACCAGCCCAGCGGTGCGGCGTCGCTGAAATAGGTCAACAGCAGGTCCTGCTCCGGCTCGCGGATCGCGATATAGCCGTCGCCGGCGTCGAGAAACTCGAAGTTGGTGTTGGCTTCCTCGTTCGAACGAACCTCGTCGGCCATCGCCTGGTCGACCCGACCCGGGCTGGCGGAGGCCGACGGCACGACGTAGCGGAAGTTGACGCTGGCGAAGAGCTGGAACTGCCCGAGCGACACCGGCGCCACGCAGGACGGCTCCGGCTCCCACCGACCTGGCGCAAGCTGTCCGACATACGCCAGCACCGTGAAGATCTCTTCGTCAGGTGAACGCCATTTGACTGTCTGCGCGGGAGCGCCGGGCTGCACGATCCCAAGCTCCGGGTCACTGGCCGGGCTGGTCAGGACCTGCACCGGATAGCCGCCAGCAGGCATCGAAACGCTGAGAGTCAGGTAGTCGCAATCCGAGGTGAAGCTGACGATCGGCAGGACCGGATTGCCACAGACCGGCAAGGTCACCAGCTTCGAGTACTGGGAGCCTCCGTCGAGGTAAATCTGCAGGTTCGTGTTCTGCCGCAGGTAGCTGTGCACGGTCGCGGTCGCGGTGAGCGATCCCTGCGATGCCGGCGGCACGACGTCACCGACCGCGATGCCGGTGAAGGTGCCGACCGGCGCCGGCGGGTTGGCGACCACCCTGTTGATGGTCGCCGGCGTCTCCTTTGCGTTGGTGACGGTCCAGGTCACCGTGTAGGTGGCGGTGGCCTCGTCACACACCGCGGTGGCGACGATCGTCGGCGCGACGGCGGCCAGCGCCGGCGGTGCCACGGCAACGGTGCCGGCGGTCACGACCAGGACCGCGGCGAGCACAGCGAGTTTGCGAGTCAGACGCACCGGCGGAGCATAGTTTGAAGATCACCTACGCGCAGCCCCTGTTCAGGCGTCGCTCTCCCGCACCGGGTGCACCGGGTGCACTGAATGCGTTGCCGTGGTCATCGTCGTCACCGCTCGGTGCCAGAGCACCTTGGGCAGCCCGACGCAGAAGACCAGCGCCAGGAGCGCGCCGGCACCCATCAGGCCGGCGCACCAGAGCATCGCCGAGCGGAACGCCGAGGTCAGTTCGGCCGGCACCTGGTAGGCCTCGCCGGTCAGGCCGACCAGCAGCGGCAGCGCGGCGATCGCGACCAGCGCACCGGCCCGGGCCGACGCGTTGTTGACTCCGCTGGCGATGCCGGAATGCCGCATGTCGACCGCGGCGAGCACGGCGGTGGTCAGCGGCGCCACCAGGGTGGTCAGGCCCAGACCGAAGAGCAGCACACCAGGGAGTACGTCGGTGACATAGTCGGCGTTCGGGCCGATCCCGCGCAGCAGCAGCATCCCGACCCCGGCGATCACCGGGCCGACGGTGAGCTGCCAGCGCACGCCGATCCGGGTGGCCAGGGCGCCCGAGCGGGCCGAGAGCAACAGCATCAGCCCGGTGGCCGGCAGGGTGGCGAGTCCGGTCTGCAGGGCGTCGTAGCCGGCGACGTTCTGCAGGGTCACGGCGAGGAAGAAGCTCTGGCCGCTGAGGGCGGCGTACACCAGGACGGTGTAGATGTTGAGCACCGTGAAGATCCGGCTGCGGAACAGCGAAGGCGGCGTCATGGCGCCGTCGCCCTTGTGCCGTTCGACCAGCACGAAGCCGATCGCGCAGGCCACCCCGATGCCGATCGCGCCGACCACCACCGGCGAGCCCCAGCCGTCGTCGGGCCCCTCGATCAGCGCGAACGTGATGCCCGCCAGCGCGAGTGCGGCCAGGGCCGCGCCCGTCGCGTCGAACCGGGTGGCCTCCTTCGGCGCGCGGCTCTCCGGGATCCAGCGGAACGCCGCGAGCAGGGCGAGCACCGCGAGCGGCACGTTGATCAGGAACGCCCAGCGCCAGGAGAGCGCGTCGATCAGGTAGCCACCGACGAATGGGCCGAGCGCGGTGGAGATGCCGGAGAAGCCCGACCACATGCCGATCGCCTTGCCGCGGTCGTCGGGTTGGAACGACGCCTGGATGATCGCGAGCGAGCCGGGCGTGAGCAGGGCCGCGCCGGCGCCCTGGAGGAAACGGGCGCCGATCAGCGCGCCGATGGTCGGCGCCGCCGCGCACAGCACCGACGCGACGGTGAACCAGACAATGCCGATCACGAAGATCTTCCGGCGCCCGAGCCGGTCGCCGAGCGAGCCGCCGAGCAGCACAAACGCCGCGAGGGTGAGCAGATAGCCGTTGACCGTCCATTGCAGACCCGCGACGGTCGAGCCCAGGTCTTCCCCGATGTGCGGCAACGCGACGTTGACGATGGTGCCGTCCAGGAACGCCATCCCGGAAGCGAGGATGGTGGCGAACAGCACGCCTCGACCGGCCGCCGACTTCAAGCGGAGAGGGGTGGGCATGGTCATCTGCCCAATCTGCCCCGCGCGGTGCCGGACTACCACTGAATCGCCGAAAGGATCGGCGGTTCTGGCCACTGTGGTCGGCAGGGCGCACGCTTAGGTCGTGCGTACCCCTGGCATCTTCGTCAATGTTCTTGCCGCCGTCGCGGTCCTCACGAGCGTCGCCGGTTGCGTCCCGGTTGACCCCGGTTCGACCGGGAGCTCGGCCACCCCACGAACCAGCGAAAGCAGCGCTTCTGCCACCGAATCCACCCGTCTGCTCGACCAGTTGGCCATTGCCCGGTCGGGGTCGATGAGCGGCTACAGCCGGGAGCACTTCCCGCACTGGCGCAAGGCCGGCAAGAACTGTGACGTACGCGACACGGTCCTGCAACGCGATGGCACCGGCGTCGAACTCAGCGGGTGCAACGTGGTCGGTGGCCGGTGGCACAGCGTCTACGACAACAAGACGCTGACCGACCCCGCCGATCTGGATATCGACCACATGGTGCCGCTCGCCAACGCCTGGCGCTCAGGTGCCGACGACTGGGACGACAAGAAGCGCGGCGACTTCGCCAACGACCTGACCCGGCCCCAACTCTTCGCGGTTTCGCTCAACAGCAACCGGGCAAAGGGTGACCAGGATCCGTCGCTCTGGAAGCCGAGCAACCGCGACTTCTGGTGCGAATACGCGCAAGACTGGATCGCCGTCAAGCACTACTGGAAGCTGACGGTGACCAGCGCCGAGAAGGACGCGCTCGCCGACATGCTGGAGACCTGCTGATGGCCGATCCAAGCGCAAAGCAATCCGACCTGACCGCCGGCCCCGGCGGAGTGATGACCGACGAGGTCGGCGTGATCACCGGCGACCTGACGCTGCGCACGGAGCTGACCGGCGGCAACGTGGTGCTCCGCGTGCAATACAAGGACGCGGCCGAATGGTACGCGGTGACCGGCGCCAAAGCGGCCCTGAAGGACCCAGCCGACCTAGACGCGGTCCACACGATCGCGGTGGGCCTACTCAACCGCCCGTCGGGCTAACTCACGCGTTGCGCTTGGCCCGGCGGGAGTGTCCGTTGGGGAGCAGCGTTTGGCTCCTGCCCGGCGTCCGGTGATCGTTTGCAGCTGGTCAGCACCGGCAGGTCCTGTCCGCTTGATCATGTGCACCCCATCAAGACGTCGCGCGGCGTGTCGTGCAGACCAGACACACACGATCAACCCGCGGGCCCCGAATCGTGCAGACCCGCCACACATGATCAAGCCGCACCGCCAGAACCAGGAGATCTAGGAAAAAGAATGCTGCTCAAGCGACATCCTTTTACCTAGATCTCCCGCCACCGGCGCGGCGGCAAGCGACACGCGGAGAGGTGGCCCGACGCCGGCAGCCGGCAGCCGGCAGCGGCAGCGGCAGCGGCAGCGGCAGCGGCAGCGGCAGCGGCAGTGGCAGTGGCAGCGGCTTATAGAACCGCACCCACCGTGGCATTGAGCAGGACCACCGACAAAGCCGCACCCCAGGGCGGATCTCCTCGTCGGGCGCAGCCCACAAACCAGGATCTGCGCATGGGGACAAGGTGGAGCGCCCTACTGGACGAACGACCTTGTCCCCATGCGCAGATCCTGGTGCCCTAAGCGAAGCCCGACGAGGAGATCCGCCCTTCCCGGCATCTCTTTAGAGCGGCCGGGGCCGGGGCAGCGCCCCGGTGGGGTCCGGGGCAAAGCCCCGAAAGGGGCAGAGCCCCAAACCCAACCGCGGACCTGGCAAGCGAAGCGAAGGCGGAGCGATCCCCGGCGGGAGCGACGGTCGCGCCCCCGACGGGCCCGGGACATGCTCTATCTGATCAAGCTGCCTTAGTGCGGCCGACGACCTGCTCGTCATCAGCGACCGGGAAGTGGCACGCGGTCTGGTGACCGGGTGCGTCGCCGGGGCGCACGACCAACGGCGGTTCTTCGGTGGCGCAGATGTCCTGTGCCTTCCAGCAGCGGGTGCGGAAGCGGCAACCGGTCGGCGGGTCGATCGGGCTCGGCACGTCGCCGGTGAGCAGCACTCGCTCGCGCTGGTTGGCCTCGCGCCGGCGCGGGTTGGGCACCGGCACCGCCGACATGAGCGCGACCGTGTAGGGGTGCCGCGGGTTCGCGTAGAGCGTCTCCCGGTCGGCGACCTCGACGATCTTGCCCAGGTACATGACCGCGACCCGGTCGGAGATGTGCCGCACGACCGACAGGTCGTGTGCGATCACCACGTAGGTCAGGCCGAGTTCCGTCTGCAGGTCTTCGAGCAGGTTGACGACCTGGGCCTGGATCGACACGTCGAGCGCGGAGACCGGCTCGTCGGCGACGATCAGCTTCGGCTTGAGTGCGAGCGTGCGGGCGATGCCGATGCGCTGCCGCTGGCCGCCGGAGAACTCGTGCGGGTAGCGGTTGTAGTGCTCCGGGTTGAGGCCCACCAGCTTGAGCAGGTCTTGCACCGCGCGCTTGGTGCCGTGCTCGGTCTTGACGCCCTGGATGTGGAACGGCGCGCCGACGATCGAGCCGACCGTGTGCCGCGGGTTCAGCGACGAGAACGGGTCCTGGAAGATCATCTGCATGTCA
Source organism: Asanoa ferruginea (assembly GCF_003387075.1). Lineage (NCBI taxonomy): Bacteria > Bacillati > Actinomycetota > Actinomycetes > Micromonosporales > Micromonosporaceae > Asanoa > Asanoa ferruginea. Next base: position 2,633,162 of record NZ_QUMQ01000001.1, on the reverse strand, counting down.
CGGCGGAAGGGTCGCATCGCGCCGGTGCTCAGGTGCGAGATGTCCTTGCCGTCGAACATGATCTTGCCAGCGGTCGGCTCGGCCAGGCGGGTGATCAGGCGGCCGGTCGTGCTCTTGCCGCAGCCGGACTCGCCGACCAGGCCGAGCGTCTCGCCCTTGAACACCTCGAAGTCGATGCCGTCGACGGCCTTGACGGCCGCGACCTGCCGCTTGAAGAGACCCTTGGTGATCGGGAAGTGCTTCTGCAACCCGGTCACCGAGAGCAGCGCCTCTTGCTGCGGGGCCTGCGTCGTGACGCTTTCCCGCGCGGTGCTCTCCGTCATGATGCTGCCTCCAACTTCGGGCGGACCTGCTCCTGCCAGATCCGCTTGCGCTCCGCCACCGGAAGGTGGCAGCGCACCAGGTGGCCCCGGCCGGCCTCGACCAGCTCCGGGACCTGCGTCGAGCCCAGCCCACCGGTCTGCGCCTCATAGGCGCATCGGGGGTGGAACGCACAGCCGCTCGGCACGTTGATCAGCGACGGCGGGTTGCCCTTGATCGGCAACAGCCGCTTGGTCACGCCACGGTCGAGCCGGGGCATAGAACCGAGCAGACCCCAGGTGTACGGGTGTTCCGGCTCCTCGAAGATGGTCACCGCGGAGCCGTACTCGATGCACTTGCCGCCGTACATGACCAGCACGTCGTCGGCGAGCTCGGCGACCACACCCAGGTCGTGGGTGATGATGATCAGCGCGGAGTTGAACTCCTGCTGGAGGTCACGCATCAGGTCGAGGATCTGCGCCTGCACCGTCACGTCGAGCGCGGTGGTCGGCTCGTCGGCGATCAGCAGCTCCGGGTCGCAGGACAGCGCCATCGCGATCATCGCGCGCTGCCGCATGCCGCCGGAGAACTGGTGCGGGTAGTCGTCGACCCGCCGGTTCGGCTGCGGGATGCCGACCCGCCCGAGCATGTCGATGGCGTGCTTCTTGGCGACCGCCTTCGACACGTTGTTGTGCACCCGGTAGGCCTCGATGATCTGCGTGCCCACCGTGTAATAGGGGTGCATCGCCGACAGCGGATCCTGGAAGATCATTGCCATCCGGCGGCCGCGCATCTTGCGGACCGTCTCGGGGTCGGCGTTGACGATGTCGGTGCCGTCGAGCACGATCTCGCCGGACACCCGGGCGTTGCGCTTGTTGTGCAGCCCCAGGATGCCGAGGCTGGTCACCGACTTGCCGGAGCCCGACTCGCCGACGATGCCCAGCGTCTTGCCGCGCTGGAGCGAGAAGTTCAGACCGTCGACAGACCTGACCAGGCCGTCGTCGGTTGGGAAGTGGATGCGCAGGTCCCGCACATCGAGGAAGGCATCTGGAGCAGGCATCAGGCCAGCCTCACCCTCGGGTCGATGACCGCGTACACCACGTCCACGATCAGGTTTGCGATGACGACGAAGCCGGCCGCGAAGAGCACGAAGCCCATCACCTTCGGCATGTCGTTGGCGGAGATGGCGTCGATGGCGTACTTGCCGATGCCCTGGAGGCCGAAGGTGCTCTCGGTGAGCACCGCACCGCCCAGCAGGAGGCCGACGTCGAGGCCGAAGATGGTGGCGATCGGGGTGAGCGCGGCCCGCAGGCCGTGGCGCGTCACCACGGTGTGTTCCTTCAGGCCCTTGGCCCGCGCGGTGCGGATGTAGTCCTCACCCATCGTCTCGAGCATGCCCGCACGGGTCAGCCGGGCGTAGGCCGCGGAGAACAACAGGGCCAAAGTGATCCACGGGAGGATCAGGTCGTACGCCCATTGCCCCGGATTTTGCTCGATCGGTGTGTAGGAGCTACCCGGCGCGGTCCAGTGCAGGGTGTAGCTGAAGAGGACCAGCGAGACGAGGCCGGTCCAGAAGATCGGGAGCGAGACACCGCCCAGGGCGACGCCCATCGCCATCCGGTCGAAGATGCTGCCCCGGCGCAGTGCCGACAGCACACCGGTGGCAACGCCGAAGATCACCCAGATGATCGCCGCGCCGAAGGCGAGGGACGCGGTGACCGGGAGCCGGTCGAGGATGTCCGGCAGCACCGGGTTGCGGCCGATGAACGAGTAGCCGAGGCAGGGCGCCGGGCAGTGGGCCTGTGTCGCGCCGAACGAGAAGTCGCGACCCACGAAGATGGCCTGGAACCAGTCCCAGTACTGCGTGAAGAACGGCTTGTCGAGGCCGAGCCCGTGGGCCGCCTCAGCGACCTGCTGGGCGTTGGCCGTGCGGCCGACATAGCGGGACGCCAGGCTTTCCGGCGTGCCGCCAGCCCACCGCGGCACCAGGTAGAAGATGCCGAAGGTGATCATGCTGACAATCACCAGCGTCAGCACGGCGCCGAACAGACGCCTGATGATGTACGAGACCACGGAGTTCGGCTCCGGCGACCGGCCCGCCCCGTGTTACCGGGGCGGGCCGACCGCCGCGCGCCTTCACCTACCTCACTTGGGGGTGCTTGCTAACCAAGAGGTGTAGCTGTAGCTGAAACGGATTTACTGAACGCCCATCGACAGGTAGTCGTACATGCCGTACGCGTCGTTGACGAAGACGTTGGTGGTGTTCTTGCTGCGCAAGGTCACCGCCTTGCCCCAGACGCCCGGCAGGATGACCGCCTCTTCCATGACCCGCTTGTCGATGGCGCCCCAGTCGGCGTCACGCTTCGCGGTGTCGGTCTCGGCGATGGCCCCGTCGATCATGGTGTTGACCTCGGGGATGTTGACGCTCAGGTTGGACGAGCCACCGGTGTCCCGGATGACCCGGCCGTCGACGATCTGCGACAGGAAGCCGAAGCCGTCGTTCCAGTCCGCGCCCCAGCTGTTGATCATCAGGCCGAGGTTGTTCTCGTTGCGGTAGCTCGGCTTGCCGGCGTACAGCGCGAAGTAGTCACCAACCGGGAAGCCCTTGAGCGTGAGCTTGATGCCAACCCGGGCGAGGGACTGCTGAAGCGCCTCGGCGGCCGCCTTCTCCTTCGGACGCTCGGCGCGGAACGCGACGTTCGTCTCGAAGCCGTTGGGCTGACCGCAGGCCTGCAGAGCGGCCTTGGCCTTGTCGAGGTCACCCTTGTTGTCCGCACCCGACGAGAACACGTCGAGCTTCTGGAAGCCAGGGATCTGCGGCGGCATGAGGCCGGTCGCGATCTCGCCGCCAGCCTCCGGGCCGCCGTAAGCGGTCTGGTAGCTGGTCTTGTCCGCCGCGTACTCGACTGCCTTGCGGCACTCGATGTTGTTCAGCGGGGCGATGTTCGGGTTGATCGAGGTGTAGTTGAGCCGCGCGGCCAGCGGGTTGTCGGCGCGGGCCTTGAGGTCGGGCTGACCCAGCACGCGGGACAGAGCCGCGGGCTGCACACCGGTGCCGGCGAGGTCGACGTCGAGCGACCCGTCGATGATCTGGTTGTCGATGTCGTCGGCCTGAGCGCCGATCGTCACGTCGTAACCGTCCGGGAGAGCCTTGCGGTTCGGGTCGGTCGCCTGGTCCCACTGGTCGTTGCGGACCAGCGTGAAGTGCTTACCGTCCTCGTAGCTCGCGAACTTGTAGGGGCCCGAGGAAACCACGTGCTCCTTGTACTTCGCACCCGTGTCCTTCGCGGCCGGGACCGGCGCGGTGGCCGGGATCTGCGCGAAGTAGTCGAAGCCACCGAAGGGCTTGTTGAGGTGGAAGACCACGGTCAGGTCGTCCGGCGTGTCGATCGCCGGGTTGTCCTGGCCCTTGCTCGTGTAGGGGCCCTTGTAGCCCTTGAGGTCGAGGAAGTCGTTGAAGTAGGTCGGGCCGTTGACCAGCGTCGGCTTCTCCAGCGAGCGCGACACACCGTATTCGACGTCCTTCGACGTGATCGGGGTGCCGTCTTCGAACTTCAGGCCCGGACGCAGCTTGTAGGTCCAGGTCTTGCCACCGTCGCTGGGCACGCCCAGGCCTTCGGCGAGGTCACCGGTCAGCTCGGCGCTGGTCTTGCCCGGGCCGACCTTGAACATGGTCAGCGAACGGGTGTAGAGGCGGGCGAGGTTCCACGACAACGCGTAATAGGTGTCGCCGGGGTCGACCGAGTCCCATGAGTCCGAGATCGCCATCTTCAAGGTGCCGCCCTTTTTGTCGGACGGGTTGAACACCTTGCCGTTGGCGGCATCGAACGCGGCAGTGGTGGTGGTGCCACCACCGCTGCTGTCGGTGTTGGAATCAGTGCCCCCGCCGCCACAGGCGGCGAGCGCGAGGGCGGCTGCGACGCCAACGGCGACGCCAGTCACCAACCTTCTCTTCATCTACTGCTCCCCTTCGTTGAGAGGTGGTGGGGCTTCGGGTGGAACCGGTCGGAGCTCATCGCGTCTTTGGGTCAAGCGCGTCGCGGAGTCCGTCTCCGAAGAGGTTGAAGGCCAGCACGGTGATGAAGATCGCCAAGCCCGGCCAGAACATGTAGTGCGGGATCGTGTAGTAGTGCACGGCCTCGCTGAGCATGCCGCCCCAGGTCGCCGTCGGCGGCCTGATGCCGACGCCGAGGAAGGACAGGCCGGCTTCGAACAGGATGTTCGTCGGGATCAGCAGAGTGGCGTAGATCAGGATCGGCGCCAGCAGGTTGGGCAACAGCTCCTTGCGGAGGATGTAGCCGTTGCGCGCACCGAGGCTGCGGGCCGCGTCGACGAACTCGCGCTCACGCAGGGAGAGCGTCTGTCCGCGGACGATGCGGGCCATGTAGCCCCAGTTGAAGAAACCGATGATGAAGATCAGCAGCACTATTCGGAGCGTGTCGCCGGACAACCCGAACGCCTTGTCGGGGATGACACCGGCCAACGCGATCGCGAACACCAGGATCGGGAACGCGAGGAACAGGTCCATCGCGCGGCTGATCACCCAGTCGGCCCAGCCACCGAGGAAACCGGCGATGACGCCGAGCGTCGCGCCGATGACCACGGAAAGCAGCGTCGACAGGAACGCGATCAGCAGCGAGATGCGCGCGCCGTAGAGCACGCGGCTGAAGATGTCGCGTCCGAACGGCGGCTCGACACCCATCAGGTGCTTGGAGTCGAAGTGGCCGAAGGGGAACGTCGAGGTGGGCGACTGCGTCGCCGGGTCCATCGTCTCCTGGTGGAAGGAGTTCGGTGGGTAACCCCACGCGTGCACGATGAGCGGCGCGAAGATCGCGATGAGGATCAGCAGGATGATCACGATGCCGCCAGCCATAGCGGCCTTGTCCCGCTTGAGCCGGCGCCAGGCGATCTGGCCTAGGGAGCGTCCTTCGATCGCCTTCTGGGAGCCCTCGGCTTCAGCCGGCGGCTCTCCGACAGGGACCTGATCGGAAATGGACGCGTCGGGGCCAACGACCATCAGTTGCCCGGTCCTTTCCCCGGTCGCCGCGCGCAGGTGACCGTGAAGCCCGCAGGGCGGACCGGTCCCCGCCGCGTCGACAACCGATCGGTTGGCGCGTACGTGGAGAGTTCGTGGTGACCGCCCGACTGGGGTGAGCCGAACGGGCGCGCGAACGACAGCGACGTCGTGCCGCTGCGTACCGAACAATTTCTCGCGTCGTCGCTCAGCGTCAAGGGCGGGCGGTGGGCGTAACCAACTTCAGGCCTGCCCGTAATGACAATGTGACCTGCCAACTCGGAACCTCGGGTAATCGGGGGATAACGCTGTGCCCGGACGTGAGAACGTCTTCGGTGTGACGGTCATGCTGGCACACGTAACGGCCAGTGTCACACCGGCCCCCGGTATCGAAGCGGACAGATTGCCCGCATATGCCCGATGAGCGGCTTTTGCAGTGCCTAAGTTGCGGAGATTTGTGGCTTGTGTCGGTCGGACAGTGACTCAGACCGCACGCCGGCCCTCAAAGGCACGGCCCAAGGTGATCTCGTCGGCGTATTCGAGGTCGCCGCCAACCGGTAGTCCGCTGGCCAGCCGGGTTACGGCGATGCCCATCGGCTTGACCAGCAGGGCGATGTAGGTCGCGGTGGCTTCACCCTCGGTATTCGGATCGGTCGCCAGGATCAGCTCCTTGACCTCGCCCGACCCGAGCCGGCTCATCAGCTCGCGGACCTTCAGGTGGTCGGGGCCGATGCCCTCGAGCGGGTTGATCGCCCCGCCGAGCACGTGGTAGCGGCCGCGGAACTCACCGGTGCGCTCGACCGCGACGACGTCTTTGGGCTCCTCCACGACACAGAGGTATTCGCCGCTGCGGCGCGGGTCGCGGCAGATCCGGCACTGCTCGGACTCGGCGACGTTGAAGCAGACGGTGCAGAACCGCACCTGGTCTTTCACCCGGTTGAGCACGTTGGCCAGCCGGGTGACGTCGGCCGGGTCGGCGGCGAGGATGTGGAACGCGATCCGCTGTGCGCTCTTCGGGCCCACTCCGGGCAGGCGCCCCAGCTCGTCGATCAGGTCCTGGATGGCGCCTTCGTACATCTCTGGCCCTGGTTCTCTTAGAAGCCGGGCAGGCCGAGGCCGCCCATGCCGCCGCTGACCGGGCCCATCTTCTCCTCGGTGAGCGCCCGGACCGCCTCGGTGCCGTTGCGCAGCGCGGCGAGCACGAGGTCTTCGAGCGTCTCGACATCGTCGGGGTCGACCGCCTTGGGGTCGATCTTGACCGCGAGCACCTCGCCGGTGCCGGCCAGCGTGGCGGTGACCAGGCCGCCCCCGGCGGTGCCGGTCACCTCGGTCTCGGCCAGCTCGGCCTGCGCGTCAGCGATCTGCTGCTGCATCTTCTGCGCCTGCTTCATGAGCTGCTGCAGGTTGGGCTGTCCACCGGGGCGCACGGGAGACTCCTGTCGTCGAAACCGTCGGTCTCTTAAGAGACTAGTGGGGTGATCGCACCCGGCGCGGGCGAGGTGCGCTTGTGGTTGTTGTTGTCACGGCAGACCGCTTATTGAGGTACGCCTACTTGAGGTCGATCTCACCGATCCGTTCGGCGCCCAAAGCTTCGTGGAGAAGGGCGAATGCCTGTTGTTCGCTGCTCTGCCGGGCGGTCCGCTCGTCGATGACCTCGTCGGTCGGCTCGTCGCCGGGGTCGAAGCCCTCGAATTTGGCCTTGCGCTCGGCGCCCTTGCCCGGGCCGTCGTAGTCGGGGTCGAAGGGTGGCTCACCAGCGAATTCGACGTCGGCCTGTGCCGCTGCCGGCTTTGCCCGGCCGCCCGCCGCGGCCCGGGCCGCGGCGCGGGCGGCGGCCGCCGCGCCGACGCTGCCGGGTGCGGATTTGGCCGGCTTGGTCGCGGTGACGGCGCCGCCGATCGTCGCCGTCGCGGCCGCGGCGACAACCGGAGTGGGCGATTCGGCGGGTTCATTCCTGGCTTGCGGGACGGCGAATGTCGTGGGCGGTGTTTCCGGCCAGTCGCTGTCGCCGGCATCCGCAGATAAGCCGCCGGGTAGGGCGGTCTCCGGCCAGTCGTCTTCGTCATCCGCGTTGGCCACGGTGTCGCGGCGATCCGGGCCGGTCGGGGTCGAAGGCCCCGATTCGCCCTGACGTCCGGAGGTTCGAGCCGCGTCGCCGGCTCCTTGGCCGTTCTGGGCCGGAGCCTGTTCGGCGGCCGGCCCAGGACGACCCGGGTCCTGCGCGCTGACGTTCCCTACTGGCCCACGATCAGCCTCGTCCGGCCCGTCCCCAAGAACGGCGGGGTCGGCCGGGGCCACCCGCTCCTCGGCGAGCTCACTCGGGGGTGGGTCAGCATCCTGAACCGCACGGGCGCTAGGGACGGCCGGGTGGTCTTCGTCGGAGCGGTCGCCGGAAGCGCCGCTCTCCCCCTGGCCATTCGACGAGTGCTCGCGACCGCGCCGCTCCCGGCCCGGCGCAGAACCGCTGGCCGCCGGGGCGTTGACGTTGGTCTCGCGGGCCGCGGCCGGGGCGTTGCCGCCGCTCGGCTCGCGTGCGGCGGTCGGGCGTGCCGGCGGTGGGCCCGCAGCTCCGCGCTGGTCGCCGGCCAACTCGCAGCGAATCTGCCAGCGCCCACCGAGGACCTCGTAGATCGCGTCGACCACAGGTTCGGGGCTTTCGGCGAGCGTGCGGGCGTGGAAGGCATGGCGGAAAGTAAGGACGAGGGTGTCACCGTCGATGTCGCGGACGGTCGCCTCGCTGGCCAACGCCGCGATCCTCTTGTTGTTGACCCGCACCATGGCGACGATCTCGTCCCAGACCCGGCGCACCGCGGCCGCGTCGAGCGCGCCTGGCGCGGCCGCTTCTGGAATCACTGGATCGGGGGTGGCGGGGTCGGCCATCACCGCCTGAGGCGGAACCCGCCGTGGCGGGCGACTGTCGCCGTCGGCCGTTTCGTCGCTGTCCTCGGCCGCTCTGCCGTTCGCCCGCGCAACGCTTTCGGCGCTTGATGCTGGGCCAAGGTCGGCTTGTGGTGCCGCCGAACGCGGATCACCGCCACGACCGGGTGCATCGTCGGCAGAGCCGACATCTTCACCGGCGCGATCCGCTTGGGAGGGCCACTCCCCACTGCCGGCCACGTCGCCCGCAGCTGCAAGATCATCACCAGGCAAGTCACTCGGCACCGGACCACCGCCGTTGCCAGCCAAGTCATCCGCAGGAACGACCTCAGTGCGGCGCGCACCAACCGCCGCCAACCCCGGATCACCGCTGCTGCCAACCACGTCATCCGCAGCAACGACCTCAGCGCGGCGCGCACCACCTGCGCGACCCGCCGCCAACCCCGGATCACCGCCGCTGCCAGCCACGTCATCCGCGGGAACAACCTCGGTGCGGCGCGCACCATCCGCCAACCCCGGGTCACCGCCGCTGCCAGCCACGTCATCCGCGGGAACAACCTCGGTGCGGCGCGCACCACCCGCGCGACCCGCCGCCAACCCCGGAGCACCGCCGTTGCCGGCCGAGTTGTCCGTGGATCCGGCATCTCCGCGGCGCGCGCCACCCGCGCGACCCGCCGCCAACCCCGGATCACCGCCGTTGCCAGCCGCGTTATCCGTGGATCCGGCATCTCCGCGACGCGCACCGCCCGAGCGGCTCGCCGCCGCAGCGGCGGCCGCCCGCGCCGCGGCCGCGCCGCCACCGGCCGACCTCGAACCGCCACCGCCGGATTCGACCCCGCCATCAGCAGCCGCCGAACCGGCACCGGCGCCCGGTCCGGCCTGCGGCCGGTTGCCCGAAGAAGACCCACGCCCGGCGAGCACGGCGGGACCGGAGTAGTCGTCATCCGGCTCGCCGGATTCGAAATCACCGCCGAGCGACAGCCGGCGTTCCATCCGCTCGACCCGCTGGAGCAACCCGCTCTCGCCCTTGTCGGCCGTCGGCAGCAGCATCCGGGCGGTGATCAGCTCGAGCAGGAGCCGCGGCGCGGTGGTGCCGCGCATTTCGATCAAGCCGTTGTGCACGATGTCGGCGCTGCGGGACAGGGTAGCCGGGCCCAGCCGCTGGGTCTGGGCGCTCATCCGCTCGAGCTGGTCGGCCGGACCGTCGATCAGGCCCTTGGCCGCCGCCTCGGGGACCTGCTGCATGACGATCAGGTCGCGCAGACGCTCCAGCAAGTCGGAAGCGAAGCGGCGGGGGTCGTGGCCGGCCTCGGCGACCCGGTCGATCGTCGCGTAAGCCGCAGCGCCGTCGCCGGCGGCCAGCGCGTCGCACATCTCGTCGATCAGGGCGGCGTCGGTCACGCCGAGCAGGGCCACCGCCCGTGAGTAGCTCACACCCTCGGGGCCGGCGCCGGCGATGAGCTGGTCGAGCACCGACAGGGAGTCGCGGGCGCTGCCTGCGCCGGCCCGGACGACCAGCGGGAAGACCGCGGGATCGACCTTCGCGTTTTCGGCGTCGGCGAGCTGCTCGAGGTAGGGCCGCAAAATGCCCGGCGGAATCAGCCGGAAGGGGTAATGGTGGGTGCGCGACTTGATCGTGCCGAGGACCTTGTCGGGCTCGGTCGTCGCGAAGATGAACTTGACGTAGTCGGGTGGCTCTTCGACCAGCTTGAGCAGCGCGTTGAAGCCCTGGGTCGACACCATGTGCGCCTCGTCGATCACGTAGATCTTGAAGCGGCTGGCGGCCGGGGCGAAGAAGGCGCGTTCGCGCAGCTCGCGGGCGTCGTCGACGCCGCCGTGGCTGGCCGCGTCGATCTCGATCACGTCGATCGAGCCGGAGCCGTCGGGTGCGAGCGCCCGGCACGAGTCGCAGACCCCACAGGGCTCAGGAGTGGGGCCGCGCTCGCAGTTGAGCGAGCGGGCGAGGATGCGCGCGCTGGAGGTCTTGCCGCAGCCGCGCGGCCCGGAGAAGAGGTAGGCGTGGTTGAGCCGGCCGCTGCGCAGGGCCTGCGAAAGCGGCTCTGTCACATGGTCCTGGCCGATCACCTCGGCGAATGTCCGGGGCCGGTATTTGCGGTAGAGCGCGAGCGCCACGAGTCCCCTCCCAACGGCGTCTAGCCTCTCACGCCGGTCCGACAGGTTGCCCGCCCCATGACGGTGATCCGGGCGCCACCAACTGCTTGGCAACGCCCGGACATCGGAAGAGGTAGCCGGCGCAGTTGGGGGGTGAGGGGTCTGCGCCGACTGCGCACACATTGGCACACCCACGACACGGACGGGACGCTCCGCTTGCGTCGTATTTAGGTCATGGCGCATACTCGCCAGCGCTTGACCTGGGGGAAGTAACAGTGACCGAAACCTCACCGCTTGCCGCGCTCGGGCTGCGCCCGATCGAGGAGGCCACCTACCGCGAGCTGGTCGCCCGACCCGCCGCGACGACGGCCGAGCTGGCCGCGGCCCTGGACACCAGCCTGCCCGCGGCCGACGCCGCCCTGACCAGCCTGCGTGACCTGGGCCTGGCCGCCCGGTCCGGCGGTCGGCACATCGCCAGCTCGCCCACGCTCGCGCTGACCCCGCTGGTCACCCAGCGCCGCGACCAACTCCGCCGCGCGGAGCAGGAACTCGCCACGCTGGCCGCGCGCTACCGGGCGACGGTGGCCGACCGCGCCTCCGGCGACCTGGTCGAGGTGGTGACCGGTGTCGAGGTCATCCGGCAACGCTTCGAGCAGCTCCAGCTCACCGCCACCACCGAGGTGCAGGCCCTGGTCACCGCGACCACGCTGGCCGTCAAGAGCGCCGACAACGCGGCGGAGGCCGACGCGGTGGGGCGCGGCGTCAGCTACCGGGTGGTCGTCGAGCGGGCGCTCCTGGAACAGGACGGCGGAGTGCCCAACGCCACCGCGGCACTGACCGCCGGCGAAGAGGTGCGGGTCGCCGAACAGGTCCCGATCAAACTCGTGATCGCCGACCGCTCGCTGGCCATCCTGCCGATGGCCGAAGACGCGGCTGACCTGCCCGCCGCAGTGGTGGTCCAACCCAGCGGTCTGCTCGACGCGTTGCAGGCCCTGTTCGACGCCACCTGGGAGCGCGCCTGGCCGCTCTGTCTCGGCCCGGACGGCGCCCTGGCCGACCAACGCCCGGCCGACGCCTTGCTCCCCCTCGACCACCAGGTGCTTTCGCTGCTCCTCGCGGGCCTGACCGACCGCGCCATCGCGTCCCAGCTCGGCATGTCGATGCGCACCGTGCAGCGCCGGGTGCAACGAATGATGGAACTGGCGGGGGTACGCACCCGCATGCAACTGGGCTGGCACGCCGCCCAAGCGGAGTGGTCGTAAGCCGGGGCCAGATAGAGAAAGGCCCCTCGTGCACCCGTCAGAGCCCGCTTATCCTTGCTGCCTTCCGGCCCTGGGGAGGTTCACAGGTTGCACGCCGCACGAGGGGTGCCCCTAGCCTACCTGGAGCGGCCCATCGCCGGGTTTGGGGTGGCCTGGATCGCTCCGAGACGACCTGTATCCTGTGCGACGGAGGATTCGCCTAGAGGCCTAGGGCGCACGCTTGGAAAGCGTGTTGGGTTTACACCCTCACGAGTTCGAATCTCGTATCCTCCGCGCGTTTCTCAGTCGCGAACTTCTCAGTAGGGTCGGTCCGTTGCGGGCCGGCCCTACTTTCATTCCCGGGCGGGTCAGTCGGGGGAGGAATCGTGGGGCAGCGGGGCGACGTGCTGGCGGCGTTGGCGGCGGCGGTGCTCGAGGTCGACCGGCCACACCCGGTGCGGGTGGCGATCGACGGCTGCTCCGCGGCCGGTAAGACGACGCTCGGCGACGAGCTCGCCGAGACGGTGCGGGCGCGCACGGCCCGCCACGTGATCCGGGTCGGCATCGACCACTTCAAGCGCGCGGTCACGGCCCGCACCCGGTTTCCCTTCGACTCTCCGGAGAGCTACTACCTGGACTCGTGGGACAACGACGGGATCCGCGACGAGCTGCTGTTGCCGCTCGGCCCGGGCGGCAGCCGCCGCTATCGCAGCGAGCTGATGGACCTCGCCGCCGTCACCGTGCTCGACGGGCCGATCCGGGGCGCGGAGGCCGACGCGATCATGATCGCCGACGGCTGTTTCCTTCAGCGGCCCGAACTCGACGACCACTGGGATCTGCGGATCTTCGTCGACGTCTCGTTCGACGACGTCGTGCGCCGGGGCGTCGCCCGCGACCAAGTGTGGATGGTGTCCGCCGAGGAGGCGGAGCGGCGATATCGCACCAAATACGTGCCCGGCGAGCGCCGCTACCTCGACGACGTGCGGCCACGTGAACGCGCGCAACTGGTTGTCGACAACCGCGACTTCGCCGCGCCCAAACTGGTCGACCAACGGCTCCCGCGACCGCACAGCGGCGCATAAGACCAGGTCACAGCGCTCTCGCTCGTACACACGTTCTATCCACACGCTGTGGATAAACCTGTGGATAACGGCTACGTTGTGTGCTGGGGAGGTTACATGAAGCCACGGCTGGTCCCGCTGATCATCGTCGCGCTCGCCCTCTTCGCGCTCCTCGCCGGTTACGCGGTCAACCGGTCGCCGTCGCCGGCCTACGCGACCAACACGGCCTCGGCCAACACGGTCGACTTCAACGGCGTGGGCGACGTGCGCCTCGGCCAGCGCGACACCGACCTCACCCGGCAAGGTGCCCTGAGCCACCCCGCCGCCGCCTGCGGCCCGACCCTCACCGCCACCAGCGCGGCCAACCCGGTCTTCGCCGACGGGCGACTGGTGCTCCTCTGGGTGCACCCCCCGCTCACCACGCCGGAAGGCATCGGCGAAGGCACGCCGCTCACGACCGCGCGGGCGACCTATCCGCGGGCCACGGCGATGACCGCACCGGCCGGGAGCTACCAGTTCGACGGTCTGCTGGTCACCAGCGGCGACCGGGCCTATCTCTTCATGCACGACGGGCAGACCGTGCGGAAGGTCGTCGTCGGTTTTACCGCGCCCGCCGAGCGGCTCTTCACCCATGGGATCGGCAACTGCTGAGAACGGAAAACGGCCCCGTCGGAGACGGGGCCGTTTTGCCAAACCAGACCTAGAGCGTCAGCGTCCAGGTGTTGATGTAGCCCGTGTCCTGCGCGAACAGGTCCTGCGCCCGCAACTTCCAGTTGCCGTTCGCCGACTCACCCGACACGTTGACCGTGTAGGTCGAGTTGACGTTGTCGGCGCTGTCGTAAGGGCTGGCCGCCTTCAACCGGTAAGCCGTGCCGTCCGGAGCCACCAGGTCGAGCAGCAGGTCGCCGCGGAAGCTGTGCACGATGGTGACGGCCACCTTCGTCGAGGTCGACGGCGCGCGGTCACAACCAACGATCGTGATCGTGCTCAGCGCCGCCGGTCCGACGTCCTGGATCGGCACGTCGCCGCCGTTGCTGCCGGAGCAGCCGCCGGGACCGTCAATGACCGTCAGCGTGTAGGACGCCGAGCGGGTGCCCGAGGTGCCGGTGCCCGTCACGGTCACCGGGTAGGTGCCCGCCGGGGTCGATGCCGAGGTGGCGATCGTCAACGTCGACGAACCGCCCGAGGTGACCGTCGCCGGAGCGAAGCTGGCCGTCGCGCCGGCCGGCAGGCCGCTCGCCGCCAACGACACCGACTGGGTCGGCCCGGTGTTGCTGGTGCTGACCGTGGCCGTGGCCGAGCCGCCGATCACGACACCGCCGGAGTTCGGCGCGACCGACACCGTGAAGTTGCTGGCCGGCGGGGCCTCGTTGACGAACAGCAGCCGGTTGGGGGTGCCGGTGCCCGGGTTGGTCACCACGTTGGGTGTCGAGTTGTTGACCAGGTAGTCCCGGACCTGCTGGTTGCTCCAGCTCGGGTTGTTCGCGAGCACCAGGGCAGCCGCACCGGCGACGTGCGGCGCCGCCATCGACGTACCGCTGATGGCTTTGGTCGCGGTGTCGCTGGTCGACCAGGACGAGGTGATGTTCACGCCCGGTCCGATGATGTCGACGCAGGTGCCGAAGTTCGAGAACGAGGCAGCCGCGTCACTGATCTGGGTAGCACCGACGGTGATCGCGTTAGGCACCCGGGCGGGCGAGTAGTTACACGCATTCTGCCGCACACCGATGGCGTTGCCGTTGCCCGCCGCCACAGCGAACGTGATGCCCGAGTTGATCGCGTTGGTGACCGCGGCGTCGAGCGACGTGCTGAGGTCTCCGCCGAGGCTCATGTTGGCCACCGCCGGCTTGATCGCGTTCTCCGCGACCCAGTTGATGCCCGCCACCACCTGCGCGTCGGTGCCCTCGCCGGCGCAGTTCAAGACCCGAACAGCGACGAGCGAAACACCCTTGGCCACGCCGTACGTGTTGCCGCCGACCGTGCCGGCCACGTGCGTGCCGTGCCCGTTGCAGTCATCGGCGGCGCCAGCGTCGACGGCGTCGAAGCCGCTGGTCGCCCGCCCACCGAAGTCCTGGTGGGTCGTGCGGATGCCGGTGTCGATGATGTAAGCGTGCACATTGGACGCCGTGTTCGGGTAGGTGAAGGACTGGTTCAGCGGCAGGTTGCGCTGGTCGATCCGGTCCAGGCCCCACGACGGCGGGTTGGTCTGCGTGCCCGACGCGCGCACTTTGTGGTTCTGCTCGACATACGCGACGTTCGGGTCGGCCGCGATCTTCGCCGCCTGCGCCGCGCTGGCCTGAAGCTCGAAGCCCCGCAGCGCGGTGCGGAAGGTGCGAACCACCCTGCCGGCGACCCGCGCGGTCAGCTTCTTGGCGGTGCCGTCGACCGCCGTGGCGGCGACGCCATCCTTCAACACGACGATGTAGCTGCCGGCGACAGCGGTTGGACCGCCGGCCCTGCGAATGGTCCCAGATGGCTCGGCCGCGGCACCCGGCGCCGCGAATGCGAACACCGTCAGGGCGCTGACTCCGACCAAAATGGACTTACGCGGGAGATTCATCTCCCTCCTCCCCTTCCGGTCGACGGCCGGACGCCCCGTTCGTGACATCGCCGCCCGCAGACCGAACGTGAGGCTATGCGGCACGCGAAGACATGAACAGATGTCACTCGGCCAAGATCGATGAACGCTCGGCCAAAAGCGGGATAGGTGTGGACGGTGTTGCTGATCGGATCCGTCGACGCGGCGGGACCACCCGTTTCCGGGAAACGGTGTCCGCCAGCCCATTAACGTGGCTTTTGAGGTGTCGGAGGGGAGTGTCATGGCCGACCAGGCAGCACCCGCGAGAAACCCGTCCAGCCCGTTCGCCTCGGCCCGCGGCCACCACGTCGCCGTGCGTGTGCCCGACTACGCCGAGGCCAAGGGCTGGTATACCGAGAAGCTCGATTTCCGCGTCCTCGCCGAATGGACCTGGGCGGGTCTCGAACTCGCCTACCTGGCACCGCCGAATGACGATGACTTCTACGTCGAGCTCTTCGGCGGCGGCAATCCGGATCCGGGCACCTACTACACCAACGTCATCGACAGCCTGGAACGCCCCAGCTATCACCATTTCGCCCTACACGTCGACAGTGTCGACGACGCGCTCGCCGAACTCGACCGCCGCGGCGTCACCATCTTCGGCAGGCCGTTCGACCTCAAAGAGATCAACAGCCGCCTGGCCCTCATCGGCGACCCGTGGGGCAACATGATCGAGCTTTCGGAGCGGCTCGGCTGAGGCGGCGGCGATTCAGACCACACAAAGCGACGCCGGGCCCCGCGAGGGACCCGGCGTCAATGGCGGTGGCGGCGGGATTTGAACCCGCGGAGGGCGTAAACCCTCACACGCTTTCGAGGCGTGCTCCTTAGGCCACTCGGACACGCCACCGCCGATGAGATTACCCGACCCCCGAGGCGAACCCCGCGCGGGCACCACCGCCGGCGGACGGCACCCACACCGACCTGGCAGGATCGCCGCCATGAGTATTCACATCGGGGCGGAGCCCGGCGACATCGCGGAACGCGTCCTCATGCCCGGCGACCCGCTGCGGGCGAAGTGGATCGCCGAGACCTACCTCGACGACGCCAAGTGCTACACCCAGGTGCGCGGCATGCTCGGCTACACCGGGCGCTGGCAGGGTGTCGAGGTCTCGGTGCAGGGCTCCGGCATGGGCATGCCCTCGGCTTCGATCTACACGCACGAGCTGATCAACGACTACGGCGTGAAGACGCTGATCCGGGTCGGCTCCTGTGGCGCCCTGACCGAAGACCTGCAACTCCGCGACGTGATCGCCGCGAGTGGCGCGTCGACCGACTCCTACATGAACCGCGCCCGCTTCGACGGCCTGATCGACTATGCCCCGGTCGCCGACTTCAGCCTGTTGCGCAACGCGGTCGACATCGCCGAGCGGCGCGGCATCTCGATGCGGGTCGGCCCGATCCTGGCCGCCGACGCCTTCTACACCGACCGGCCCGACCTCTTCGACACCCTGGCCGACTACGGCGTCCTGGCGGTCGAGATGGAGTCCGCCGCGCTCTACACGATCGCGATGCGCTTCAAGGCCCGCGCGTTGACCCTGCTCACCGTCTCCGACCACATCAAGACCGGCGAGAAGACCACGTCGCAGGAGCGCGAGCAGACCTTCGGCCAGATGGTGGAGATCGCCCTGGACACGGCCATCGCCTGAGCCTCAACACAAAGAGACAAGCGCCACAACAAACTTTACGACCGGTCGTTCGGTTAACCCGCTAGGTTGACCGGGTGACCATCGACGGCCGGATCGCGCGTGGCGACCGCACCCGAGCTGCTGTGCTCGACCGCGCGGTCGCCCGCGCCACCGAAGACGGCCTCGACGGCCTCTCGCTCGGGCAACTCGCCACCGATCTGGGCGTCAGCAAGTCCGGCCTCTTCGCACACTGGCGATCCAAGGAAGAGCTCCAACTCGCCACCATCGAGCAGGCCCGCGAGCAGTTCCTCGAGCACGTCGTGCGCCCCGCCCTCCAAGCGCCCCGCGGCATCCGCCGCCTCTGGGCGCTGCACGACCACCGCATCCGCTTCTACGAAGACCGCCACCTGCCCGGCGGCTGCTTCTTCGCGAAGGTCCAGTTCGAGTTCAGCGTCCGCCCCGGCCTGGTCCGCGACCGGCTGACCGAGCACTTCGCGACCTGGTCCGAGCTGGTCGAGCGCCTCGCGCGGGAGGCCGTGCAATCCGGCGAGCTGCTCAACGACACAGACACACACCAACTGGCGTACGAACTCGAGTCGTTCGCTCTCAGCGCGGTGCTGCTTTCCCGCATCAAGTCGCCCGAACCGACCTACCACTACGCGCGCCGGGCCGCCGGTGACCGCCTGCGCACCCTCGCGACCGATCCCGACCTGCTGCCGGAGGGCTGAAAGATGACAACCGTTCTGGAGTACGGCCACCTCGAGCGCATCCGCATCCACTACGACGACCTCGACGCGATGGGCATCGTGCACAACGCCCGCTACGCCCTGCTCCTCGAGCGCGCGCTGACCGCCTACTGGGAACAGCGCGGCTTCAGCTTCGCCGACGGCCGCCCGACCCTGCCCGACAGCTTCCACGCGGTCGTCGAGTTCACCATCAACTACCGCACGCCGATCCGCGGCACCGGCGATGTCGCGATCCACTTCTGGCTCGACTCGTTCGGCCGCACCAGCGGGGTTTACGGCTTCCGGATCACGTCGGCCGACGGCACGACCACCCACGCCGAGGGCCGCCGCACGATCGTCCGGCTCGACCCGGAGAGCATGCGCCCGACACCGTGGACCCAGCCCGCCCGCGACGTCGCCGCTGACCTGATGAAGCCGGCACTAGCGGGGCCGGAAGAAACCGCGTAGCAGGTCGGCGGCCTCGGCCGCGAGCACCCCGCCATACACCTCGGGCCGGTGCGTCAACCGCCGATCGCGCACGACGTCCCAGAGCGAGCCGATCGCGCCGGTCTTCGGCTCCCAGGCGCCGAACACCACCGTGGACACCCGAGCCAGCACCAGCGCGCCGGCGCACATCGTGCACGGTTCGAGGGTGACGACCAGCGTGCACCCTTCGAGCCGCCAGGTGCCCAGCGTCGCCGCGGCCCGCCGCATCGCCACGATCTCCGCGTGTGCGGTCGGGTCGCCGGTCAACTCGCGCTCGTTGTGCCCGACCGCGAGTTCGTTGCCGGACGCGTCGAGCAGCACCGCGCCGACCGGCACGTCAGCCGCGTCGCCGGCGGCCGCACCGGCCGCGACGGTCAACGCCCGCCGCATCCACTCCTCGTGGCGGTCGCGCCGGGCCGACGTCACGCCTCCCGAAGCTCCTCGACCTCGTCACCGCAGCCGATCGTCTGGCAGATCTCCGCGGTGACATCGGCGGGCAACAGGCCCTCGTGGCCGCACAACTCCAGCAGCCGCCGGGCCGAGACACCGAGGTCGGCGAGCAGATCGGCGTCACCGACCGGGTCGGCGTCGGGATCGGCGGCGGGCTTGTCGGGATCGGCGTCGGCGCTCCGCTCGACCACCTCGTCGATCTCGATCGCCGGCACCTTGATGTCGCCGACCAGGATGGCACCGAGCCGCGACTCGTCGGCGAAGGCCGAGTCGGAACCGAAAATCCGCAGGTCTTCGCCCTCGTCGAGGCGCATCACGACGAGATAGGTGTCGTCAGACTCGATGAAGAGCAGTGAGATGTCGGCGTCGAGATCGGCATCGCGCAGGCGGTCGGCGACCTCTTCGACGTCGACAACACCGTGCAGGCTGACCTCGGCAGCGGTCCAGCCGGCCGAACCGCGGAGAGCGGCTCCAGCAAAGTAGGACACGGCGGATTCCCCCAATTGACCCCCGGCGGCGCGCAACCGCCGCCGTGCACCGGCGTTTTCGGTGTGAACGTGACGGTAGTCGGTCAGGTCGCCAGTGGCTCGACCAACTCCCCGAGGAGGGACGGGTCAGCTGGCCAGACGGCGCCGGGTTGCGATCAACTCACGGAGCCGGTCGCCCTGAAGTCGTCGCGGCTGGGTGCGCTCCCGGACCGACTTCGCTCCCGCGAGTTCGGCCAGTAGCTGCATCCGGCGGCGGCTGCGCTCAGGATCCAGCCGCTGCACTTTCCAAGCCATGGCGGCAGCGTCTCCGATGCTCGAGCGGTTAGTCAAGGCCGGTCGCACAGTGCAGCGAATCCCTTACGTAGCGAGGCATCGCGACCACGTGAGGTCGCGGAACGAACACGTCTGGTCACCACAGTGGCCAGTTGCCGTGGGTCGCCCAGGTGACACCGACCACCACCGCCGCGATGCTCCAGCCGAGCCCGGTGGCGGCCGCGACGCCGACCGCCACGCCGCGGTCGCCGGCCCGGACCAACAGTGCCGACACGAGCCAGGCGATGGCGCCGGCCAACAGCGTCCAGTAGGCATAGCCCCGGACGCTCGAGTCGACCACGCCGAAGGCGAGCAGCCAGACCGCACCAGCGCCGGCCCCGGCGGCCACCGCGCTGCCCCGCACGGCGTGCGGCTCGCGATAGGTGGGCCGGGTCCGGGCCGCTGGGAACAAACCAGATGGCGGGGTGCGGGGTGCGCCCGCGGGCGGCATCGCTGGTTGCGCCACGGTCATCCCCTCTCGAACCTTGCGGCTAGCGTACCGAGCGTTTCGACCGGCCGGCGGCGTCAGCCGAACTGGGCCAGCCGGGCCCGGGCCGCGCCGCGGATCGTGGTGAACGCCCCGCCCGCGACCATCTTGTGCAGGCTCGCGCTGGCCGCCATCGTGAACACCCCGCTCGACCCGTTGCCGTCGGCGGCCCAGGGCAGCAGTGCGCCACCCGCCTCGTTGGCCGCGGCCAACTTGATCCGGCGGGTGTTGCCGTCGATGCAGTTGCCGTGGTCGCCGGTGCGCGCCGACTTGCACACGGCGTCGAAGTGGCCGCCGATGTAGACCACCTTGTCGAGCACGGTCACCGCCTGCGCGTCGCCGTCCATGGTCAACGTCCAGCGCCCGACGCCGGTGGTGGTGAACGCGCCCAGCCGGCCGCCCGGCCCGCCCATCGCCGCGTAGACGCCGGAGGCGCCGACCGCGACCGCGTGCACCACGTCGCTGGCCCGCGAGGTGAATCGGGTGTCGACCGCACCGGTGGAGGTCAGCGCGGCCAGGTGCCGGGTGCCGCCGGCCCCGTTGATCGAGCCGAACTTTCCGCCGACGTAGATCCGGCTGCCGGCCGCGACAACCGACTCGACCGTGCTGTCGGCGCGCGGCCGAAAGCCCCCCACCACCGCGCCGGTGGCCGGGTCGAATGCCGCGAGCCGTCCGATCGCCTGGCCGTTGAGGCTGGTCATCGACCCACCGGCGTAGAGCCGACCATTGGCGACCGCGAGCCCGTACGGCATGCCGGTCAGCGACTGCTTGAAGGAGTTGTGCACCGCGCCGCTGCCGCCGTCGAGGCGGGCCAGCCCGTCGCGGCGGGCGCCACTGATCGCGGTGAACGCACCGCCGACGAAGACCGCGCTGCCGGAGACCGTGATCGCGCGGACCGTGCTGTCGGCAGCCGGTGCCCAGGGCAGCAACGCACCGGTGCGCGCGTTGACCGCGGCCAGCCGGCTCCGCGCGACGGTCCGGCCGCCGGCGGTCACACTGGTGAAATCGCCACCCACGAAGAGCGTGTTTCCGGAGTACGCCGTCGCGAGCACCAAACCGTTGAAAGTCGGCAGCGGGTCAGGCGTCGCGGAGACCACCGTCGCCCAGGCCGGCGAAGCCGACAGCAGCACCGCAGCGGTGGTGGCGGCGGCCGCGGTAAAAAGTCCGGCAAGTTTGCCCCGAAATGTCACGGGAGACACCGTAACCGGGCCACTGTCCGATTTGGCTGATCCGACCCGCGAAACGCGACGGCGCCGACGCACCCGCACCACGCGCCGCAGGGCCTCGCGGTGTGCGAGAGTCGCTCGCGTGGACATCGCGGTGATCGGGTTGGGTCTCATCGGCGGATCGGCGCTGCGCGCCCTCGCCGCCCGGGGACACCAGGTGCTCGGCTACGACGCCGATCCGGCCACCCGGGCAACCGCCCGCACCGCCGCCGCGCGTGCCCCACAGAACGGCCGTTGGCAGGTCACCGGCACGATCCGGGACGCGGTCGCGAGCGCCGGCCTGGTGATCGTCGCCGTCCCGCTGCCCGCCGTGCCGCGGGTGCTCGACGAGATCGGCGCCGCCGGCTACACCGGCCTGGTCACCGACGTCACCTCGGTCAAGACGCCGGTGCGGATGCTGGTCGAACAGCGGTTGCAGGGCCGGCACCAGCGGCTGGCGGGCTACGTCGGCGGCCATCCGATGGCCGGCAAGGAGAGTTCCGGGTTCGCCGCGTCCGACGCCGACCTCTTCCACGACTGCGCCTGGGTGCTCTGCATCGAGCCCGGCAGCACCTCGCTCGGTGACTGGCTCGACCTCGCCGAGTTGGTCATCGGGCTGGGCGCCCGGGTGGTGCCGGCCACGGCCGAGGAGCACGACCGGGCGGTGGCGACCGTGAGCCACGTACCCCATCTGCTCGCGACCGCTCTTGCCGCCGCGGCGGCCGACCCGCTGGCGAGTGCCCTGGCGGCCGGGTCGTTCCGCGATGGCACCCGGGTCGCGGCGACCCGGCCGGAGCTGATCGCGGCGATGTGCGGCGGCAACGCACCGGCGGTCGGGCCCGCCCTCGACGGGATCATCGCGGCGCTCCAGGACGCGCGCGCCGCCCTCGACGCGGCCGACCCGATGACCGCGCTGCTCCCCTGGCTCGCACCGGGTCACGCGATGCGGGCCGGTTGGCCGCCCGCGCTCGCCGCGCCGCTCGACATCCCGGCCCGCCCCGACGCCCTGATCCGGTTGGGCCGCGCCGGCGGTTGGGTCAAGGCGGTGTCGGCGGACCGGTCGACGGTGACCGTCGTCAGACCCGCTCCCCGCGATCAAGGCGGACCACTCGACGATCTGTGACGATCGCCGTCACCAGGTCGTGCGGTGTCACGTCGAACGCCGGGTTGACCGCCGGCACCCCGGTCACCACCTCGGCACCGTCGCGGTCCTCGATCTCGACGTCAGCGCCACTGGCCGTGTCGTGGTCCACGGTGGACTCCGGCGCGACCACGACGAACGGGATGCCGGCCCGGCGGGCGCCCAGCGCGTGCGCGTAGGTGCCCACCTTGTTGACCGTGTCACCGTTGCCGCAGATCCGGTCGGCGCCCAACACCACCGCGTCCACCTCGCCGCGCGCCATCAGGAACGGCCCGGCGCTGTCGACCGCGACCCGGAAGTCGATGCCGAGCTGGCCCAGCTCCCAGGAGGTCAGCCGGGCGCCCTGGAGCAGCGGCCGGGTCTCACTGGCGATCACCGAATCGAGGTGGCCACGCCGGTGCAACTCGGCGACGGCGCCCAGGGCCGTGCCACCGACAACCGCGGCGAGCGCACCGGTGTTGCAGTGCGTCAGCACCCGCGGCGCCGGACCGCAGAGTTCGGTCAACAGGTCGGCACCCCGGATCGCCATCGCGGCCGACGCGGCGATCTCCTCGTCACGCAACGCGTCGGCCTCGGCCAGCACGGCGTCGAATCCCTTCGGCAACAGCGCCGCGACCCGTTCGGCACCGCGGGCCAGGTTGACCGCCGTCGGCCGCGCCGTCGTTATCCGGTGTACGGCGTCCAGGAGCAGCTTCTCGTCGCCACCGTGCTGCCTGGCCGCCAGCGCGACACCGTAGGCACCGGCGACGCCGAGCGCGGGTGCACCGCGTACGGCGAGCGATTGAATGGCGTTGATCAGGTCTTCGACCGTCGCGATCCGGCGCAGCTCCAGCCGGCCGGGCAGCAATGTCTGGTCGATGATCTCGACATTCCCGTCGACCCAGTCGATCGTGCGCATGACCCCACGCTAACCAAGCGGCGCGGGGGCGGTGGTCGGGGCCGCGGCCAAGTAGGTTCGGAGCGTGACCACCGCGCGTGACCCCGTCGCCGATCTTCGGCGCATCGCGTTCCTGCTCGAACGGGCCAACGAGGCGACCTACCGGGTCCGGGCGTTCCGCTCGGCCGCG
The DNA here is from genome assembly GCF_003387075.1 of Asanoa ferruginea. NCBI lineage: Bacteria > Bacillati > Actinomycetota > Actinomycetes > Micromonosporales > Micromonosporaceae > Asanoa > Asanoa ferruginea. The sequence continues at coordinate 2,609,993 of NZ_QUMQ01000001.1, read as the reverse complement.
AAGACGCTGAGCGCCCTGCCCGCCGCCGAGGTCGCGCAACGCGCCGCGGCCGGCACGCTGACCGAGCTGACCGGCGTCGGCGACGTGACCGCCCGCTGCGTCGCCGAGTCGCTGGCCGGCGAGGAGCCGGTCTACCTGCGCCGGCTCAACGCCACCGAGGGCGTCGACCTGGACGACGCGGCCGCCGCGCTGCGCGCCGCGTTGCGGGGTGACTGCCACACCCACTCCGACTGGTCAGACGGCGGCTCCCCGATCGAGGAGATGGCGCTGGCGGCGGTCGAGCTGGGCCACGAATACGTCGTGCTCACCGACCATTCCCCGTCGCTCAAGGTGGCGCGGGGCTTGACCGCCGACCGCTTGAAGCGGCAACTCGACTATGTGGCGGCGGTCAACGAGGCGTTGCCGGCGGGCTTCCGGATCCTGACCGGCATCGAGGTCGACATCCTCGCCGACGGCTCGCTCGATCAGGAAGACGAGTTGCTGGCCAGGCTCGACGTGGTGGTCGCGTCGGCGCACAGCGGCCTGCGCGACGAGAGCGCCCGGATGACCCGCCGGATGCTGCGGGCGATCGAAAACCCGCACATGGACGTGCTCGGCCACTGCACCGGCCGGATGGTCGCCAACCGCCCGGCCGGCGCCGAGGGCCCCGGCGACCGCGGCCACCGCAAGCGGCTGCGCCCACCGTCGGACTTCGACGCGGCGGCCGTCTTCGCCGCCTGCGCCGAACACGGCAAAGCCGTCGAGATCAACTCGCGCCCGGAACGCCAGGACCCGCCGAAGCGCCTGATGCGCCAGGCCCTCGAGGCCGGCTGCGTCTTCACCATCAGCACCGACGCACACGCGCCGGGTCAACTCGACTGGCAACGCTTCGGCTGCGAACGCGCCGCCCTGTGCGGCGTCACCGCCGATCGCGTGGTCAACACCTGGAAGGCCGACCAACTCGTCGACTGGTCGGCCAGCCACGACCGCTAGCCGCCTTTGTCGGTTGCGGCGGCCTTGGCCGTGAAGCCAGCCGCACCTCGGCCAACACCCCCGGCAACGGACGACCCCGCGGCCTTCGGCCGTGAAAGACCGGCCGCACCTCGGCCAACACCCCCGGCAACGGACGACCCCGCGGCCTTCGGCCGTGAAAGACCGGCCGCACCTCGGCCAACACCCCCGGCAACGGACGACCCCGCGGCCTTTGGCCGTGAAGACCGGCCGCACCTCGGCCGGGCCACCGGCGACCGGCGGCGGCGCGACCTCGGCCATAGAGACCGGTCGCACCTCGGCCGATACCCCCGCCAACGGACGGCCCCCGCGGCCTTTGGCCATGAAGACCGGCCGCACCTCGGCCGGCACCGCCCGCGACGGGTGGCGGCGCGGCCTTGCGCTAGGCGCGTTCGACGGCCAGCTCGGTTGCTGGCGTGACGGGGGCGGGTTGAACGCGCTTGCGTGGGCCGATCAGGCCCTGCGCGACGGCCACGCCGAACAGGACGATCAGGGCGCCGACGGGCTGGTGCCAGGTGATGTGCTCGTCGAGCGCCAGCACGCCGATCACCACGGCGAAGACCGGGATCAGGTAGGTGACCATCGACGCCGTGGTGGCGCCGACGATTTTGATGTTGCGCATGTTGAGGACGAAGGCGAGGCCGGTGCCGATCGCGCCGAGCGTCAGGATGCTCGCGATCGCCTTGAGGGACAGGTCGTTGACCGGGGGCGGCGCACCGACGGTCAGCGGCGCCACGATGGCCAGGGCCACCGTCGCCGTGATGAGTTGGCCGGCGGCCAGCGAGATGCCGGACTCGCTGCGGTCGCTCACGAAGCGCTTCGTGTAGGGGATCGCGATCGCGTAGCAGGCCGCCGCCGCGATGCACATGAGCTGGCCGGTGAACTGGGCGCCGCCCAGGCCCTCCCAGACGCCGAGCACGACCAGCACGCCGGCGAAGCCGATCAGCAGGCCGACCGCTCGGCGCGCGGTCATCCGCTCGGTGCGGAACAGGTAGACCGCGAGCGGCAGCACCAGCAGGGCCGTCGTGGCGTTCCAGATGCCGGCCAGGGACGACGAGACGCGCTCCTCCCCGTACCCGAAAAGGGTGAAGGGCATGGCCGTGCCCACCACGCCGGTGACCGTGAGGTGCAACCAGAGGCGCGGGTCGCGGGGCAACCTGTCGCGCGTCACGACGATCACGACGAGCAGGGTCAGCACGCCCGCGAGCACCCGACCGAGCGTCACGTAGAGCGGGTGCAGCTCGGCGACGCCGACCTTGATGAAGAGGAAGCTCGAGCCCCAGATCACGCCGAGCAGCAGGAAGCCCGGAAGCCAGGTGCGCTGGTCGGCCCTGTCAGGACTGGTTGCGGTGGTCACCCATGACACTCTGCCTTATGGGTACGACAAGAATCGCGCGCTTTTCGGACCCGGCCCTCGACCCTTCCCTACACCCCTCCCGCAGCCCAAAAATCGTCGGACCCATGCCTTAGGGTCAAACGCGTGGGACGAATCGATGACCTCGCCAACCGTTACGTCGACGACTGGGCACCGCTCAACCCGGCGGGTGCCACGTTCGTCGGCATCCAGGGCTTTGACGACCAGTTCGAAGACCTGTCACCCGAAGGCTTCACGGCCGGCGCCGAGCTGACCCGGCGCACGCTGGCCGAGCTCGCCACGACCGAGCCCGAAACCGAGTCCGAGCGGGTCGCCAAAGACGCGATGCAGGAGCGGCTGGGCCTCGAGCTGGCGCGTTACGACGCCGGCGAGGTCACCAGCGAGCTCAACGTGATCTCCAGCGCCCTGCACGGGCTGCGCGGCGCGTTCGACCTGATGCCGACCGACGGCGCCGAGGCGGTCGGCAACATCGCGTCCCGCCTCAACGCGTTCCCGCGCGCGGTCGAGCAGCTCCAGGTCACCCTCCGCGAGGCCGCCGCACAGGGGCACGCCAGCTCCCGCCACCAGATGCTCGAGGTGGCCAAGCAGTGCGACATCTGGACCGACCCGGCCCGCGACAACTTCTTCCACGCGCTCGCCGACCGGCTCGATGCCGACGGCGCGCTGCGCGCCAAGCTCGAGCAGGGCGCGGCCGCGTCCACCGCCGCCACCCAGGCGTTCGGCCTGTTCCTCCGCGACGAGCTCGCCCAATTCGGCCGGGACAAGCAGGCCGCCGGTCGTGAGCGCTACCAGCTCGCCTCGCAATACTTCCTGGGCGCCAAGGTCGACCTCGACGAGACCTACGCGTGGGGCTTCGAGGAGCTGGCCCGCCTCGAGTCCGAGATGCGCACCGTCGCGGCGCGGATCGCCGGCTCGGGCGCGTCGATCGACGACGCTGTCCACGCGCTCGACTCCGACCCGGCCCGGCGCATCGAGGGCAAGGAAGCGTTCCGCGACTGGATGCAGAGCCTGGCCGACAAAGCCATCGCCGAGCTGCACGGCACCCACTTCGACATCCCCGAGCAGGTCCGCCGCATCGAGTGCATGCTGGCGCCGACCAGCGACGGCGGCATCTACTACACGGGCCCGAGCGAAGACTTCAGCCGCCCGGGCCGCATGTGGTGGGCCGTGCCCGCCGGCATGACCGACTTCGCGACGTGGAAAGAGGTCACGACCGTCTACCACGAGGGCGTGCCCGGTCACCACCTCCAGGTCGCGCAGACGGCGGTCCGCACCGAGTTGCTCAACCGCTACCAGCGGCTGCTGCTGTGGGTCTCCGGCCACGGCGAGGGCTGGGCCCTCTATGCCGAGCGCCTGATGGATGACCTCGGCTACCTGTCCGACCCCGGCGACCGCCTCGGCATGCTCGACGCACAGGCCTTCCGCGCCGCCCGGGTGATCGTCGACATCGGCATGCACCTCGAGCTGGAGATCCCGCGCGACAACGCCTTCGGCTTCCACCCGGGCGAGCGCTGGACCCCGGAGCTGGGCTGGGAGTTCATGCGCGCACAATGCCGCGTGCAAGACGACGTGCTCCGCTTCGAGCTCAACCGCTACCTCGGCTGGCCGGGACAGGCCCCGTCCTACAAGGTCGGCGAGCGCATCTGGCTACAGGCCCGCGACGACGCCCGGGCCCGCAAGGGCGCCGACTTCAACCTCAAGGAGTTCCACCGCCAGGCGCTCGACCTGGGCTCCATCGGCCTCGACCCGCTGAAGGCAGCTCTGGCCCGCCTCTAGGTTTGCCATCGGCTGGTGCCGGCCGCTTGCACGGCCGGCACCGCCAGGCGTGGCTACGTGGATGCCGGGGGGAAGGACTCGTCGAGCGTGGGCGCCTCGAGGGTGTCGCACGCTACGTAGGCGAGCTGGATGTTCGGATCGGTGAACTCGATCTTCGGCACGGTCAGCGGAATCCCGTCCGGAGGTATCGGCGACTCGGGGGTCAGGGTGAGCTTGACGCCGAGAAACCGGCCGACAAAGCGCGTCGCGTAGAACGCGACGTCCCCTCTCACCACCAGCGGGTCGCTCTTGATGAGCAGCGGCCGGCCTTCGCCCTGGGGCACCCGCAGGGCGAAGTCGTCAACCCGCGACCGGCTCATCGTGAACTTCAACGCCTGGATGTCGCCGCTCGAGGTGTGCAGCGTGGCGATACCGGCGATGGTCAGGTCCCACATGGTCAGCTTCGACCCGGTCAGCACCGACGGGCTGCGGTTGACGTCCGGCAGGCCCTCGTCGCCGAGCAGAGCCAGCGTCGGCTGCTCCTCGTCCGACGGCGCTGAGCCCGACGAACGCGCGCAGCCCGGCTTGGGCTTCGGCTTCGTCGTCGCTGTGCTGTTCTTCGACGGCGCCGGCTTCGCGATGGTGGCAGGTGCGGGCGTCGGGTCGGCCGCACCCTCCTTCGTCGCCGTGTCCTTCGCCGAGTCGCCATCGAAGAGCCCGGTGATGCCGTCGACGATCCGGCCGATGATCCCGGGGTCGTCCCCTTCCGACCCACCGGCGTCCGGCGTGGGCGTCGGCGTCGCGGCCGGCGGAACGACGGGAACGGCCGGCTTCTCCCCCGCCGGCTTCGACGCCGTGACGGGCGGCGCCTTCGGACACGGCGCGGCGTAGGCCGGTGTGCTCGTGCGAAGACCGAAAACCGCGGTCATCCCGAGCACGATCAGGAAACCGATCACCGTGTAGAACCGCGGACTCTCCCGCCGCGGCAACACCTGCGGATCCTCGGCGGGCGCATCCTTGGCCGATCCGGGGTCCCCGCCGGACTGCGCCGGCACGCCGGCCTCCGCCCCGTGCCCGTCCGCGGACCGCCCGGGTCCGTGGGACACCAGCCCAGCCGACTCGCTGGACCGCCCAGGTAAGTCGGACGCCAGCCCGGCCGGCTCCGTTGACCGCGCGGGCTCGCCAGGGACCCACCCAGTCGGGTCCGTTGATCCACCGGCACCGTCGGGGAACCACCGGACCTCACCATCCGACTGCCCGGATGCGTCAGGCGTCGACCCAACCGTGTCGGACGACCGCCCGGATCCGTCAGAGGTAGACCCAACGGAGCCTCCGGAGTGCCCGGACCCGTCAGCGAACGACCCAACCTCGCCGTCCGACCGACCAGACCCGGCGGGTGCCGACCCGATCGGCTCTGCTGGCTGCGCGCCAGCGTCAGGGAACCAGCGAACCTCGCCGCTCGACCGCTCGGGCCCGTCGGGCGCCGACGCGACCGCGTCGCCGGACCCGTCAGGGAACGACCCGGCGGCGTCGCCCGAGCGCCCGGGTCCATCGGGCAGGGAGCGCTCGTCGGGCACCGACCCGACCCTCTCCGACGGCCGCTCCGGCGCGTCCGGATCGGACAGCCCGGGAATCAGGCTGTCCGAAGTCACCGGCTGCCCGGCCGTCTCGTCAACCGCCGGCTCCGCGTCGACCGGCCCAGGCTGCGCTGGGATCAGCGGACCCCCGGCCGGCGTCGTTGCAACCGGCGGCGTCGCGAGGGGAGTCCAACCGAAGACCAACCCGGCACCCACGATGCCGAGGACCAGGCCCAGGAAGAAGCCGCCCAGGTTGACGCCGATGAGCGAGAACACCGCGGTGACCGCGCCCACGACGGCGTAGAACATGCGTTGCTGCGGCGTGGACCAGGCGAGCAGGCCGCAAGCCGCCAGGATGGTGGGGATCAGCCAGGACAGGAAGCCGGTCGGGCCGAGTTGGAAGCTCAGCCCGCCGAGGCTCAACTGGGTGGAGAGGAAGATCTCGATGCCGCTGAGGAGTAGCAGCAGCCCGCCCCAGAATGGGCGGCTGCGGCGCCAGCGGCCGAAGCTGCGCCAGGTCCGGCCCGCGAAAGAGGGCCGGACATGGGACGCGCTGGGGTTGCTCATCGTCAGAAACATTCCTTGGCGTCTGCGCCGACGTTGACCTTGAGGCGCAGGCCGGTGAGGGTGAAGGTGCCCGCGGTCGTCGACCAGGCCACCTGCTTGAGGTCGTTGATGACGACCTTGTCGGCCTGCTGGCCGAACGAGCCCGTCGCGCCCTTGGCCGACGCCGGGCCCTTGTTGAGCGTGCCGGCGTCGCGGCCGATCTCGATGTTGGTGAACGTCGCGTCGCCGTTGAGCTCGGTGAGGTCGAGGAGCAGGTTGCTAGCCCGCGCGGGCTTGTCGCCGCCGCCCGCGTTGATGGTCAGCACGACCGGCGCGCCGGGGACCTTGACCGACTGGCACAGGTTGGTCAGCGTCGCCTTGTTGATGCCGGAGACCGCGACCGGGTGGGCGGCGCCGTTGCCGTCCTGCACCACGCCGCCGTATTGGACGAAGCCGTCGCCCACGAGTTTGTCCGCCGAGACCTTGAAGGTCTGGCCGGACACGGCGAACGAGGCGGCGATGGCCCCGTTGGCCATGCCGAAGACGATGAAGCCGGCGGCGGCCAGGGCCGGCAGCGTGAGCGCGGCGAACCGCCGCCAGCGGGTCTTTCCCCGCGTTGTTTCAAGGGGTTCTGACACGGTTCCTCCTACGCGCGTTACTCACTGGTAACCCAGAACGGACCGATGGTGCTCCTGTGCGACGGAGGTCACAAGATGCCGGTTACCGAGGAGTAACCGCAGCACGGCCGCAGCACAGATGCACCGCCACCGATTGCGATCAAGGACCGCGCCGCGAAAACCCACAAAGACCGACAGACCATGCCAGCGAAAGGACGCTCCGTGACAACCGTATCGACGTGTCACGATTTGATAACAACACCGTCAGCCAACGTTTGGGGCTTAGGCTGCACGGCGTCATGACTGCGCTAACCCGCCCAGAAGCCGCCCCCGCGTCGTCGACCGGGCGGCGCATCGCGGCCGCCGGTGCCGCGGTCGCCATCGCCGGTGCGCTGACCAACGCGCTCGGCTACCTCGTGCCGGTCATCGGCGCCCGGCAACTCACCAGCGCCGACCTCAGCGCTCTGGCCACCGTGCTCGGCCTGACCGCGATCGCGTCGGTGCCCGGCCTCGGTCTGCAAATCGCGATCGCCGTGCACCGCGCCCGCAACGGCGCCGCGTCGACCAACAAAATCAGCATCGCGACCGCGGTGGTGTCGGCCGGTGCGCTCGCCGTGCTCGCGCCGCTGCTGGTGCCGGTGCTCGACCTGCCCGCGCACTACACGCTGCTGGCCGCTCTGGCCACGCTGCCGACCGTGCTCGCCGGCCGCTGGCTCGGCGAGCTGCAGGGCGACCAGCGCTTCCTGCGCCTGGCGCTGGGCATGGCGGTGCTCGCCGTGGGCCGCTACGGCGGGCTCATCGTCGGCCTGGTCGCCGGCGCCGGCCTCACCGCCTCGCTGATCGGCAGCGCCGCCCTGAGCTGGCTGATCCCGCCTTCGCTGGCCGTGCTCGGCCGCAGCCGCAAGGCCCACGTCGCCGACGCCATCCGCGGCCGCGAGGTGTTGACCGCCTGCTCGGCGACGCTGGCGATGCTGGTCGCGTCCTACGCCGACCTGCTGCTTGCCCGCCATCTGCTGACCGCCGACGCCTCCGGCGCCTACTCGGTCGGCACGGTGTTGACCAAGGGCGCGCTGTGGGCGCCGCAGGTGGTCACCGTGCTCGCCCTCCCCCGCCTGGCCCAGGGCAGCCGGCGCGCGCTGCGCACCGCGCTGCTCCTGGTCGCCGCCAGCGGCGCCGTCCTGGTCGCCGCGTCGGCACTGGCCGGCGGCTTCGCCTTCGCGCTGGCCGGCGGCGACGACTACACCCACCTCGGCCGCTACGCGCCGGTGTTCGCCGCCACCGGTGCCCTCTACGCCCTGGTCTTCGTGCTGCTCAACGACCGCGTAGCCACCGCGACCAAGTGGGCCTCGGCGCCCGTCTGGGTGGCGGTGGTGGCCCTGCTCGTGGTCGCCGAGTTCATCGCGCCGCACACCCTGGCCGGTGTCATGTGGAGCGCCCTCGGCGCCGCCGCGGTCGCACTCGCACTCAGCGCGGCCGGCAGACTACGCCGCCGATGACCATCAAGACCCGCGAAGCGACCGCCGCCGTCGCACTCACGCTCAACGCGGCCGGCAGACTACGCCGATGACCGTCAAGATCCGCGAAGAGACCAGCGACGACGCCAACGCCGTCCACGCGATCCACGCCGCGGCCTTCGGCGATGACCTCGTGCCGCGCCTGGTTACCCAGTTGCGGCAACGCCCGGCCACGTTCGCGCCGCGCGGCTACGTGGCCACCGTCGACGGCGAGGCCGCCGGGCACGTCATGCTCACCGCTTCCTGGCTCGACGCGCCAAAGAAGCTCGTCGACGTGCTCGTGCTGTCACCGCTGGGGGTGCTGCCACAGCACCAGCGTCGCGGCATCGGCACGCTGCTGGTCGCCCGCGCGATCGAAGAGGCCGACAGGGCCGGCGCTCCCCTGCTGTTCCTCGAGGGCGACCCCGCCTACTACCGGGAGCGGGGCTTCCACGAGGCCACCCCGCTCGGCTTCCGCAAGCCCAGCCTGCGCATCCCCGACGCGGCGTTCCAGGTGGTCAAGCTCAGCACATACGAGCCCTGGATGACCGGCACCCTGGTCTACGCCGAGCCCTTCTGGGCGCTCGACTGCGTCGGGCTAAGAGAAGAAGACTGACAGGTCGGGCACCAATACGAGTTGCGCCCCGCCAACCCGGCCCGCGCCACCGGGGTGCCGCAGATCAGGCACGGCTGGCCGGTGCGGCGATAGACGTAGACCTCACCGCCGTGCCGGTCGACCCGCGGCGCCCGTCCCATCGCCTCGGGCAGGTGCTTGCTGTGCACAGTGTCGATCCGCCCCACCGCCACGCCCTCGGCCATCAGCGCACGCAGGTCTGCCCACATCGACCACACCTGGTCGGCGGAGACCGAACGCCCCGGCCGGGTCGGCGCGATCCCGGCCCGGAACAGCACCTCGCTGGCATACACCAGGCCGACGCCCGCGATGATCGACTGATCCAGCAGCAGCGCCGCCATCGGGGTGGGGCTGCGCACGATCCGGGCCACCGCGGCGGCCGGCGACGCGTCGTCACGCAGCGGATCGGCACCCAGCCGGCCCCGCAGCGCACCAACCTCCGGCGGCGTGAGCACCGAACAGTCGGTCGGCCCCCGCAGATCGAGCCAGTGCCCGCCACCCACCACCCGCATCCGCACCTGCCCCACGGGCACTGGGGGCGTGCCGGCTCCTTCGGTCACCGTGCCGTAGAGCCCGAGGTGCACATGCACCGAAAGCCCACCCGAGTAGTGGTGGAACAGGTGCTTCCCGTACGCCTCGGTCGCACACAGCAGCGTGCCGGACAGCAAAGCCGCGCCTTCCGCGAACCGCCCCTGGGGGCTGGAAAGCTCGACCTTGTGTCCGGCGAACAGCTCACGATGCCGGGCCGCCAACCGATGGATCGTGTGACCTTCCGGCATGCGAAGAACCTCAGGGTGCGTCGGGCGCCGCCTGTTCGGCACCGGCCGACGGGGTGGCGGTCATGGTCCCGTTGACCGTAGCCGTCGCCGTGATCGTCTTCTTGGCCACGGGGCCACCGCCGACCGTCATCAGCAGGTAGCTGTGTTTGGCCGTCTGGCCCGGGTCCCAGTCGCCGCAGGGGAACGAGAAAGACTGCGAGCCCGAGGCGCCGTAGGTGTCGTAGATGCCCTGACCGTCGACCGAGATGGTGACCTTGTCGGTGCCGGTCACCTTCCACTCCACGGTCACCTCGCGCCCGTTGGGCCACTCGCCGGACGGGCAATGCGGCTTCTGCTTGATCCGGAAGTATTCGATCCACGGATCCTTCCGAACGTTCCCGCCGTCGGTGCCCCCGTTGTCGGAGCCGCCGTCGGCGGAAGCCGTCGGCGACGGGCTCACGTCAGCATCCGTCAGCGTGTCGTCGCCGATCGAATACGACGTGCCGGGCGACGGCGACCCCGACGCGAGATCGGTGTCGCCCTTCTCGCCACAGGCCGACAAGAACGTGGCCGCGACCGCGGCGAGCAGCACCATTGGGATCCGGAAGGTCCTCATGGCTACACACGGTAGAAACCGATTGAGCCTGGCGAATCCCGCTTTCGTGCCGCGTCGCGGTCGAGTTCCCGACGACAACCCGATCTGATGAGGACGATCACCCGCGGGCCGCCAGAACGAGCTAGCCCGGAACCCGGATCCGCCCCTCGACGGCGGCCAGCGCGATGTCGCGCCTGATCACCGCGTCGGCCAGCGACACCCCGTCAACCAGGGCGTACGCCGCATCCCGGGCCGCCGAAAGATCCGCGCCGATCGCCGTCACCGACAGCACCCGCCCACCGGCGGTGACCAGTTCCCCGCCCGACGCTCGCGCCGTGCCGGCGTGGATGAAGCCCGCGCCGGAAACCCCGGAGATCACGTCCCCGCTCCGCGACGACGCCGGGTAGCCAGCCGACGCGATGACCACCGTCACCGCCGCGCCGGAGCGCCAGCGCAACGGCTGCAGTGAAGCCAGCGAACCGGTCGCCGCCGCCCGCAACACGTCTGCCAACGGCGTCTCCAGCAGCGGCAGCACGACCTGCGACTCCGGGTCACCGAACCGCGCGTTGAACTCGATCACCTTCGGCCCGCCGCGGGTCAGTGCCAGCCCCACGTAGAGCAGCCCGGCGAACGGCGTCCCGCGCCGGCGCATCTCGGCCAGCGTCGGGTGCACCACGGTGGCCAGCACGTCGTCGACCAGCGACGGCGGTGCCCACGGCAGCGGCGCGTAGGCGCCCATCCCGCCGGTGTTGGGCCCCGTGTCGCCCTCGCCGACCCGCTTGAAGTCCTGCGCCGGGAGCAGCGGCACCGCGGTCTCGCCGTCAGTGACCACGAACAGCGAGACCTCCGGCCCGTCGAGGAACTCCTCGATCACGACCCGCTCGCACGCCGCCGCGTGTGCGAGTGCGGCGTCCCGGTCGTCGGAGACCAGGACGCCCTTGCCCGCGGCCAGCCCGTCTTCCTTGACCACATAGGGCGCGCCGAACCGGTCGAGCGCCGCCGCGGCCTCGGCCGGGTCGGTGGTGGACACCGAGCCGGCGGTCGGCACGCCGGCTGCGGCCATGACCTCATTGGCGAAGGTCTTCGACCCCTCCAATTGCGCCGCCGCCGCCGTCGGCCCGAAGCAGGCGATGCCCTTCGCGCGAACGGCGTCGGCCACGCCGGCCACCAGCGGCGCCTCGGGCCCGACCACGACCAGGTCGGCGCTGACCTCGACGGCCAGCGCGGCGACCGCGTCGGGGTTGGTGGCCTCCACCGGGTGGAGCTCGGCCACCTCGGCGATGCCGGGGTTGCCGGGCGCCGCGATCAGCGTGACACCGGGAGAAGCCGCCAGACCAAGGGCGAGGGCATGCTCGCGCCCGCCGCTACCAATGAGAAGAATGCGCACGATGTCGGATCCTAGGGCACCCGGAGAAGGTCATGCCGCACGACGTTCTCCTCGCGGCCGGGGCCGACACCGATGACCGACACCCGGGTGCCGCACAGCTCCTCGATCCGCTCCACGTAGGACCGGGCCGCCGCCGGCAACTCGTCGAAGCTGCGCGCCTTGGAGATGTCTTCCCACCAGCCGTCGTGCTCCTCGTAGACCGGCACCGCGTGGTGGAAGTCGGTCTGCGACATCGGCATGTCGGCGTGGACGGTGCCATTGATCTCGTACCCGATGCAGATCGGCACTTTCTCCAACCCGGTCAGCACGTCGAGCTTCGTGATCACCATGTCGGTGATGCCGTTGAGCCGCACCGCGTAGCGCGCGACCACCGCGTCGAACCAACCACACCGCCGCTCGCGACCGGTCGTCGTGCCATATTCGGCGCCCACCTTGCGCAGGTGCGCGCCGTTTTCGTCGAAGAGCTCGGTCGGGAAGGGACCAGATCCAACCCGGGTGGTGTACGCCTTCGCGACGCCGATCACCTGGGTCACCGCGGTCGGCGGGATCCCGGCGCCCACGCAGGCGCCCCCGGCGGTCGGGTTGGACGACGTCACGAACGGATAGGTGCCGTGGTCCATGTCGAGCATGGTCGCCTGGGCGCCCTCCATCAGCACGATCTCGCCCCGGTCGAGCGCCGACCAGAGGATCTCGCGGGTCTCGGCGATGTAAGGCCGCAGCCGTTCGGCGTACGCCAGATATTCCTCGACCACCGCGTCGGCGTCGATCGCCTTGCGGTTGTAGACCTTGAACAGGGTCTGGTTCTTCTCCCGCAGGGTCAGCTCGAGCTTCTTGCGCAGGATGCCCGGGTCGAGCAGGTCCTGCACCCGGATGCCCATCCGCGCGACCTTGTCGCCGTAGGCCGGCCCGATCCCCCGACCGGTCGTGCCGATCCGCGCCGAGCCCAGGTAGCGCTCGACGACCCGGTCCAGGGCCCGGTGGTGCGGCATGATCAGGTGCGCGTCACCGGAGATCCGCAGGCGGGACACGTCGACGCCGCGCTCCGCGAGCCCGTCGATCTCGGCCAGCAGCACCTTGGGGTCGATCACCACGCCGTTGCCGATCACGATCACCGCGTTGGGCGAGAGCGCACCCGAGGGCATCAGGTGCAGGGCGTACTTCTGCCCGTCTGGGGTGATCACGGTGTGACCGGCGTTGTTGCCGCCCGAGTAGCGGACGACGTAGTCAACCTGCCCGCCAAGCAGGTCGGTAACCTTGCCTTTGCCCTCGTCGCCCCACTGCGCGCCGAGAAGCACTATCGCTGGCATCTTTTTCGACCGCCTCCACGGGGCTCGGGTGCCAGGGTGGCGACCACTTGGCGAGCCCGAGATGTCAGGCTAACAACAAACCGAAGAACGCCTGGACGCGACAGCGTTCACGCCCGAGGAGACCGACCGTGTACGACGTGGTCCTGCTGACCCTGGCCGAAGGGGCGGGTGAGGCGTGTTGCGGCGCGGACACCTGCGCCACGGATACTTTGCGGGCCCCCGTGCGGGCCTGCATGGACGCGCTGGTCGCCGCCGGTGCGCGGGTCGAGACGGTCACCGCACACGACGACAAGGCGATCGACGCGGTCCTGGCGAGGTTCGACGGCCCGGCCCGGCCTGACGGCCTGACCTGGCCAGATCGCGACAGCAAGACCCGGCTGGTGGTCGCCACGGCCACCGACAGTCAGTTGCGGCACGTGCTGCGCAGACTTGTCCGGCGGTACGCGCCAGCGCCCAGCCGCCGCCCCGCCGACCTCGCCGGTAACCGGACGGTGCCCGACCTGCCGGCGGTAGCCGTACTCCCGATGGGTCCGGCTTCTCGTGATCTTGTCGAGCAGCTCGGCCTGCCCCGCGACCCCGCGGCGGTCGCGGCGGCCGTCCTCGACGGCCCGGTCAAGCGGCTCGACCTGCTGCGCAACGATGCCGGCTCGGTCACCCTCGACGGCGCGCTGATCGGCGGCCGCGCCGACGACAAGCTGCTCCCCTGGCGCGGTCGGGTGGAGGTCGACGACGCGGTGCTCAGCGACGGCGACGACCCGGTGCTGGCCTGCGCGGTCGGCAACGCCGCCGGTTATGCCGACCTCGACGGCCTGCCGCTGTTGACCGGCGCCGACCCGACGTCCGGGCAGATCGAGGTCGCGATCGCGGTCCCGGTGGTCTCCCGCACGCTGTTCGGCCGGGCCAAGCCGCGGGTCGAGGTGCGCCGCGCCCGTGGTCGCGCCGTGGCGGTGCTGCCCCGCGACGAGGAGATCCCGTTCGTCGACGACGGGGTCGCGGGAACCCTCACCCGCAAGCGATCCTGGTGGATCGAACCAGGCGCCTGGGCCGTCTACACCCGCTGATCTCCCGCGGTGCGGCTGTCGAAGCAGGTTCGCCTTACGCTTGGGACGGTAGTGACCGCTGAATGTGGGGGTGGCCGGCGTGGTTGACGATTCGGACCGGGTCTACCGGCCGGCAGGCAACGGCGCCGCGCAGTGGCGCGGCGGCGAGCAGCCCTGGCCGCCGGACGACCCCGAGGCCGGGTCCGACGACCAGGACCCGGGCACGCCCGCGGTGCCGCCGCCACCGCCGCCGATCCGGGTGCCGGCGCCGCCCGCACCGCCGCCGATCAACCGGCCCGGTCTGCCCGCACCGAGTGCCGGCCGACCTGCTCCGAACCCTCCGCCGCCGGTGCGGCCGCCCGGGCAGTCCGTGCAGCCACCCGCCCCGCCACCGCCGCCGTTCCCCCCGGGCGGTCATCCGGGTCCGGTTCAGCCGGGCGCGGGTCATCATCTGACCGCCGGTCAGTTCAGCGGAGACGCCGGCCGGCACGGCGGTCCGGCCCAGCAGGGCGTGTATGGCCGCCCGCCGGCGCCCCCGCAGCCTGGTTCCGGTGGCCCGCACCAGCCGGGCTTTCCGCCCGCACCGCAAGGCGGCCCACAGCAGCCGGGCCAAGGCTCCGCACCGCACGCCGCCGGACCGCACCAGCCGGGTCAACCGCCCGCGCCGCAAGCCGCCGCGCCACACCAGCCCGGCCAAGGGCCCGCCGCGCAGGCGGCAGGCCCACACCAGCCCGGCCAATCGCCCGCACCGCAAGCCGCTGGCACACACCAGCCCGGCCAAGGGCCCGCCGCGCAGGCGGCAGGCCCACACCAGCCTGGCCACCCGGCAGGGCCGCAGGCGACTGCTCCACATCAGCCGGCCGGCACGCAGGCCGCCGGGGCACACCAGCCTGGCTTCCCGCCTGCGGGGCAGGGAGCCGCACCGCACCAGCCCGCCGGTCCCGGCGACGCGCCGGCACCGCCGCAGCAACCTGCACCGCAACAGGCCCGGCCCGACCAACCGGCAGGGCCGCACGCCGACGCGACGCAGGCAGAGCCGGTCCAGTCACACCAGCAGCCCGTCGCGACGCCGCCCGGTCCGATGCCGCCGGCATACCGCCCGCCGGCCACCCAGCCCGACCAGCAATCCGGTGCGGCTCAGCAGGCGGCCTCGATGCCGATGCAACGCGGCGCCGACGGCACGCCGAGCGGAACGCCCTGGTCACAACCCCCGCAACGGCCGACCTCCCCACCACCGGCCGCACCCCCGCACCCCGGCGGCGCCCAGCCGGTCCCGCCTGGCCCCGGCATCCCCGGCCCCGCCGGCCATCCCGGGCAGGCGGCCCACGCCGGCCACCCGGGCCAGCCGCCCGCCGCGGACCAGCACGACCCGGCGCAAGGCGAGATCGCTCCAGGTGTGGTCGAGGTTCCGCAGCAGGGCGTCTACCGGATGCCGACCCCGTCGACCCCGCCCGCGACCGCCAACCCCCGCGCTGCGGAATGGACGCCCGACGCGGGCGTGCCGACCGCCGACGACTTCGCCCGGCGCCGCGCGATGCGCCCACCGGACCCGATCGCCAGCAGTGGCGTGCGCGCGGTGCTCAACAAGACCTCGATGGGTCTGGTCAAGCTGCCGCCCGGCGCACACGAGCGGAGCCGGCGGCAGGAGATCGAGACCGTCCGCCGCAACTTCGGTGGGCTGCGCCAGGTCACCGTGGTCAACCCCAAGGGCGGCGCGGGCAAGACGGTGGCGATTCTGCTGCTCGCGATGACGTTCGGGCAGAACCGCGGCGGGTACGTGCTGGCCTGGGACAACAACGAGACCCAGGGCACCCTGGGCATGCGGGCGTCGCAGGACTTCCACAACCGCACGGTCCGGGATCTGCTGCGCGACCTCGCGCAGTTCCGCACCGCGCAGGGGCGGGTCGGTGACCTCTCGCAGTATGTGCGGGCGCAGGGCGAGGGCATGTTCGACGTGCTCGCGTCCGACGAGTCGGCCACGGCCGGCGAGATGCTCACCGCCGCCGCGTTCGCGCACATCCGTGACGTGGTCAGCCGCTTCTACAAATTGATCTTCGTGGACACCGGCAACAACGTACGCGCGCAGAACTGGCAGGCGGCGATCGACGCGACCGACCAGCTCGTGGTGACCATGTCGGCCCGAAACGACTCCGCCGAGACCGCCGCCCGGATGCTCGACCACCTGGAGCAGACGGGCCGTCACCGGCTCGTAAGGCAGGCGGTCACGGTCGTGTCGATGCCGCCGTCCCGGCGCGAGATCGACCTGCCGCCGATCGAGAGCCACTTCGCCGCGCGTACCCGTGCGGTGTTGTTGGCTCCTTATGAGCGGTTGATCGACACCGGCGAGCCGATCCGCTATGCCGGGATCAGCAAGGAAAGCCGCGACGCCTGGTTGAAGATCGCCGCGGCCGTGGCCGAAGGGCTTTAGCCGGCGAGGGCGTCGGCCGCCGCGGGGTCGCAATCGCGGAGGAACTGGGCGCACCGGGCGGCCTCGTCGGCCTCGCCGATCTCGTCGGCCGCCCGGGACAGCACGTAGAGGCTGTGCAGGAAGCCGCGGTTGCCCTCGTGCGACCACGGCACCGGGCCGTGGCCCTTCCAGCCATTGCGGCGGAGCTGGTCCAGGCCGCGGTGGTAGCCGGTGCGGGCGTAGGCGTAGGCGGTCACCGCGTGGCCCTCGTCGAGCGCCCGCTGCCCCAGCGCCGCCCAGCCACCGCTGAAGGTCGGGTGCGCGGCTGCGACCTGCTCGTAGGCGGCGTCGGTGCCGTCCTTCTCGGCCACTTCGAGCGCGGCGGCGGCGGACTCGTCGACCGGGATCCGGGTCGCCGGCGGCTCGGGCATCAGGTTCTGCATCCGCTCATTCAACCGTGCGACCGACCGCGGACGGTGACTGAACGGCTGAGGCTTTCGTCACGCGTGCGGCGGAAGTGTGACCTTGGCGCAAGGACTAGAAATAGAAGTCCGGAGCCTCCCCAGGACCCGGTGCGAGAGCCCGGCGCCGCCGGGCTCTCGCGTACGTTGTGGTGCGTGCCGACCCCACCACCCGCCGACATCGTCGCCCTGCCCGACTCGACCCCCGACGAGATCGAGTCGCGGGCCGAACTCGATCATCACCTGCGCCGCGGCAGTCTCGCCGGGCTGACCGTGCAGGGCCTGCACCTCGACAGCGACCCGATCCCGGAGCTGGCCGGCGTCGACGTGACCGGCGCGCTGTTCGTCGGCTGCCGGTTCGAGACACCGGAGATCGAAGCCGCGCTGGTGCTGCGCGGCGCCCACGTCATCCCCGGCTTCCCGGACCTGCCCTTCCCGACCCACCCGTCGCGGCTCTACACCCCCGACGACCTTTCGGCCGGCTTCGCGACCGCTGGCTTCGCCGGCATGTACGACACGCTGGTCTACGACCACTTCCGGGCGGCCGGCGGCGCGACGCCGGAGATCCGCGAGGCGCTGGCCCAGCGGCTGCACGACCACGCGATCGACAACGGCCTCGCCGACGTGACCCGGACCTGGGTCGCCGAGCACGGCGCCGACACGGTCGTCGGGGTGATGGGCGGCCACGCGGTGCCGCGCGGCTCGGCCGCTTACCGGATGGCCGCCACGCTGGGCTGGGAGCTCACCCGGGCCGGCCAGCTCATCGTGACCGGCGGCGGCCCCGGCGTGATGGAGGCCGCCAACCTCGGCGCCTTCCTCTCCCGCCATCCGGCCGAAGACCTGACCAGCGCGATCGACGAGCTGGCCGGTGCGCCCGACTTCCTCGACCACGACCCGTTCACCGCGGCGGCGCTGCGGGTCCGCGACCGGTTCGCGCCCACCGGCGACGACTGGGCACGCGAGGGGGGCCTGGCGATACCCACCTGGTTGTACGGGCACGAGCCGGCCAACCTGTTCGCCGGTCGGATCGCGAAATACTTCTCCAACGCGATCCGCGAGGACATGATCCTGCGCCTGGCCCGCGGCGGCATCGTCTTCGCTCCCGGCCGCGCCGGCACGGTCCAGGAGGTGTTCCAGGCGGCGACCAAGACCTTCTACGGCACCGACGGAGCTAGCGGCGCCTACGTGTTCCTGGACACCGACTACTGGACCCGGACGCTGCCGATCGAGAGCCTGCTCCGCCCGCTGATGGCCCTGTCGCGGTTCGGCGACCTGTCGTCGACCATCCACGTCACCGACGACGTGGCCGAGGCCGTGCGGGTGCTGACCAAACCGGCCTAGTCGCGCGACCGGGGCAGGCAGCACTTCTTGTATTTGGCCCCGGAACCGCACCAGCAGGCGTCGTTGCGCGCCGGCGGCCAGGACACGCCGGCCGCCCGGCCCTCGAGCTCGTCGACGTAAAGATCGATCACATCGTCGGCGACGTCGCGCCCCTCGACGAACGCCGCCAGGTCGGCCGCCGAGCCGTGCACGAGCCGCAGGTCGACCGGCACCCCCTCGGCCGCGCGAGCGGTGAGCACGCGCTCGAGGTCGGTGCGGTGCTCGTCCCAGGTCGGCCCGCAGATCCTGGCCAGGTCGGGCAGCCGCCGCGACAACTCGTCGAACTCGGCCTCCGGGAAGAAGAGGACCGGCCGGCTCAGCTCCGCCTCGAGCTCGGCGCGCTGCTCGTCTTCGACCGCCTCCTCCAGCGCTTCGGCCATCTCGTCGAGCTGGTCGTGCGGCAGGCCGAGCTCGTGTCGCACCTCGTGCCGCTCGCTGAGCAGGGCGAAGAAGATCAAAGTCGGCAGCTGGTCGGCGTCGTCTTCTGGCTCCGTCTCGGGCACCGCGGCCTGCGCCTCGGCGACGGCCTCGGTCAGCCACTCGTGCGCGACCTCGCCGCGGTCGCCCGCGAACAACGCGTTGGCGATCGCCGACGCCGCGTCTGGATCCTCGGTGAGCAGCGGGCGCAGCGGGACCAGCTCGGCCATCGCCTCGTCGGGACGGTCGAGCAGGAACATCAGCCGCGCCCGGAAGATGAGCGCGAAGTCGGGCGGCGAGCCTTGCGCGCGGTGGGCGGCGATGGCCCGCTCGGTCAGCGCGAGGCTCCCGGCCGCGTCGTCGGCCTCGAGGAGCAGCTCGGCGGCCAGGCTCAGCGCGATGGCGGAATCCGTCGGGTCGGCCAGCCGGCCCTCGTCGACGATCGCCACGATCTCCGCGGCGCCGGCCGCCGGGTCGCCACGGTCGACCGCCTGCCCGGCGATCAGTTCCAGCGCGTCACCGTCGAGCAGGGAAGCAGTTGTCACCGCGAAACCCTATCTCTCAGGCGATCGGCACCCGTCGCCAGAAGCCGATGGGCCAGGTCACCTCGGTGCGGCAGGACAGGCCGTTCTCGTCCATCGCGTTGTAGACGGCGAGCCGGGCGCCCTCGAAGCGCAACTCGATCGCGTCGAGCAGCCGCGGCCGCCACTGTGACGGCAGGATCCGCTCGATCACGTTGACCTCGCGCAGCCGGCGGCCGGTGACCCGGGCCAGCGCCGGGTGGGCAGCCGCCCGCCAGTCGAGGCGCAGGCCGGGCCAGTCGAACGGCATCGACATGTCGACCTGGTCCCAGGTGATGCCGCACTCGTCGAACTTGCGGTGGGTGATCTCGACGTTGGTGTCGCCGAAACCGAGGATCACCGGGCCCTCGGCGAACCACGACTGCCGGTCGCGGTCCCACATCACCCAGGCCCCGACCAGCGTGCGGTCGATCAGCCGATCAAACCGAGCACGGTGTACGGCGGCCAGGGTGCGAGCCGTGTGGTGCCACTGCGGCGCGTACCCCTCGATGGTCAATGCCACAGACATCGGTCGATCGTACCGAAATCGGTCACGAGACCACAAAACGAAGCCCGGTCCCCAACGAGGGAACCGGGCTACGCGTCGCTTACTTGGCCAGGGTGGTCCCGGTCGAGCGGAGGTCTTCGCACGCGTGCGAGACCCGCTTGGCCATGCCCTCCTCGGCCGCCTTGCCCCAGGCGCGCGGGTCGTACTGCTTCTTGTTGCCGACCTCGCCATCGATCTTGAGCACGCCGTCGTAGTTCTTGAACATGTGGTCCGCGACGGGCCGGGTGAACGCGTACTGCGTGTCGGTGTCGATGTTCATCTTGACCACGCCGTAGTCGAGCGCCTCGCGGATCTCCGAGAGCAGCGAGCCGGAGCCGCCGTGGAACACCAGCGACAGCGGCTTCTCCTTGCCGGTGCGGGCACCGACCGCGTCCTGGATCTCCTTGAGGATCTCCGGGCGGAGCTTGACGTTGCCCGGCTTGTAGACGCCGTGCACGTTGCCGAAGGTCAGCGCCGCCATGTAGCGGCCCTTCTCGCCCAGGCCGAGCTTGTCGACCATGGCCAGGCCGTCTTCGACGGTGGTGTAGAGCTTGTGGTTGATGGCGTTTTCGACGCCGTCTTCCTCACCGCCGACGACGCCGACCTCGATCTCCAGCACGACGTGTGCGGCGGCGGCCTCGGCGAGCAACTCGGCGGCGATGTCGAGGTTTTCGTCGAGCGGCACCGCGGAGCCGTCCCACATGTGCGACTGGAACAGCGGCGCCTCGCCGCGCGCGACCCGCTCCTTGGAGATGGCGAGCAGCGGCCGGACGTATTTGTCGAGCTTGTCCTTCGGGCAGTGGTCGGTGTGCAACGCGATGTTCACTGGGTAGTTCTTGGCGACCTCGTGTGCGTAGGCGGCGAGCGAAACGGCGCCGGACACCATGTTCTTGACGGTCGGGCCGGAGAGGTATTCGGCACCACCGGTCGAGACCTGGATGATGCCGTCGCTCTCCGCCTCGGCGAAGCCGCGCAGCGCCGCGTTGAGCGACTGCGACGACGTCACATTGATGGCGGGATAGGCGAACGCGCCAGCCTTGGCGCGATCGAGCATTTCGGCGTACACCTCGGGCGAAGCGATGGGCATGTCTGCCGCTCCTTGTCTACCGGTCACGTGTGCCGGACCGCGCTGTCCTCCGCAGGAAAGTATCCCGCAACAGCAGAATGCCCTGACAGCCAGGTCAGTCGTTCTCGGCGCGCGGCTCCGGGACGAGGAAGCTCAACACCCAACTCACCGCGGCCATCACGATCGCGCCCCAGAACGCGGGCCAGAAACCGTCGATGGCGAACGGGAGGTCGAACTGTTGACTGATCCAGTCGGTGAGGAGGAAGAGGAGCGCGTTGACGACGAGGGCGATCAGGCCCAGCGTCAGGATGTAGAAAACACACCCGACGACCTTGATGATCGGTTTCAGGATCGCGTTGACGACCCCGAAGATCACGGCGACCACGAGCACGGTCAGGGCGGTGTGGCCGGCGTTGCCGCCGCCCACGTCGATGCCGGGCACGAGCAGCGCGGTGATCCACAGGGCGATCGCGTTGATGACCACCCGGATCAGCATTCCCATGGCACCCATCGTGACACCGGCACGCATCCGGCCGCGGCCCCGGGGTTTGCCGCGCTGACCGCGGGGCAAGGGGCGCCGGCCGTACGGTGAGAAGGAAGGGAGGCGGCGCCGATGACACAGCCAGACGAAGAGCGGCCCGAAGCCGACGTGAGTGAGCAGGCCACGCCGGCGCAGCCCGACGACGGTGCCGGTCGCGACGACCCGGTGCACACCGGCGCCGAGGTTCCGGAGGCCGATGCCGTCGAGCAGTCGCAGGTCGTCGTCGGCGACGACGACTATCGCTAGCTAGCGCACGGCCTTCGGGTTGGCCGCGACCCAGTCGACCAGCCGGTTGTCGCGGATCGCCGCGAACACCGGCGCGCTGCGGGCCGGGTCGAGCCGCTCGTATTCCACCTTGTCGATGGTCACGCCGCGGAAGTCGGAGCCGATGTCGACCGCGGTGACCGCGTCGATCTCGGTGGCCACCCGGAGCAGTTGCGGCGTCGTGACCCCGGCGCCGGCGACCGAGATCCCGTCGGCTGCGGCCTTCACCACCCGGGCCAGCCGCACCGGGTCGCCGACCGAACTGCCGAGCAGGCCGCGCACGAAGGCCCGGCCGTTGGCGTCGCGGTCGTAGACGCCGTGCGGGAGGCGGCGCTGCCGGAGCAGGTCGAGCATGCTCCGGCCGTCGAGCCGCTGGCAGCCCGCCGGGTAGATGTGGTCGCCGCGCCGCGCGGGCACCGGCCGGTCGAGGCAGATCTGCACGCCGCCCAGCGCGTCGGTGACCTCCCGCAAGCCCGAGAAACGCACGGTGACCGTGGCGTCGATCGGCATCCCGGTGGTCGCGGTGACCGTGCGCGCCGTCAACTCCGCACCAGCGGCCAGATCCGGCGACTGGCCCTTGCGCTGGCTGCCGAAGTAGAAGGTCTCGCCGAGCCGGGCCCGGCCGCGATCGGGGATCTCCACCAGCAGGTCGCGCGGCAACGAGACCAGGTAGGCGGTGTGGCTGCCGGCCGGAACGTGCACGACGAGCACCGTGTCGGCCCGGTAGCTGCGCCCGCCGTCGTCGTCGACACCGAGCACCGCGACCGTGAGCGGCCGGTCGACCGGGGGCGCGGCGCCCGGCAGCATGGTGTTCTCGATGGCCGGCAGGGCGGCGGTCGTGTTCAGCGCGAACGGCAACGAGGCGACGGCGACCAGGGCGGCGGCGGCACCGGCCAACCGGCGGGTGAGACGGTTGCGGCGGCGGCGTACGACGGCACGATCGATGGCCGCGCGCAGCGGAGCCGACGGCGGCGCGAGTGTCTCGTGCCGCTCGAACGTCTCGCGCAGTTGCTCTTCGATCATGGGCAGGTCTCCACCATTTCCGCCCGCAGGGTCGCAAGGGCCCGCGAGATCGACGACCGTACCGTGCCGACCGCGCAACCGAGGATCTCGGCTATCTCGGCATCCGGCAGGTCTTCGTAGTAACGCAGCACCAGGGCCGCGCGTTGCGCCTTGGGCAACCGGGCGAGCCAGGTCCAGATCTGGTCGCGGTCGGCGGTGGTCTGTGCGTGGTCGACGGGCGAGACCCGGGACGCCTCGTCGGGCTCGGCGCGCAGCAGCACCCGGCGCAGCCACGAACCGCGCCGCCAGTCGAGGTATTGATTGGTGATCATGCGGCGCACGTAGCGGTCGGGCGCGTCGGCGCGGGCCACCTTCCGCCAGTTGAGCTGCACCCGGACCATCGTCTCCTGCACCAGATCCTGTGCCAGGTGCGGATCGCCGCAGAGCATCACGGCGTACCGGAGCATGGCGCCGAGTTGGACATCGGCGAACTCCTCGTACGTCAGCGGCGTCACGGGTACCTCCGGGATGGCTCTGCCTGGACGACGTCCGCGGGCAGACGAAGCGCTGCGATGATCACCGATATTCAGCCGTTCGGCCAGACTAGCGTGCGCGGTATCGCGATTCTGATCTCCGATAACTAGGCTGCGCATCGATCCCTGGGGAGGATGCGAGATGCTGCGCAGGATCGCGCGCACGCTGATCGGCGGCTGCGGTGCGGCCGCCGCCGCCCTCGTGATCGCACCGCCGCCCGCGATCGCCGCCCCTGAAATCGTGGCGGTCGCCATGCGGGATGTCACCGTCGCGATCGGCGGGCCCGGGGTCGTCGCCGGCGTCACGCTCATCTCCGCCGAGTCGCTGGTGCTCGACGACGTCGAGGTCACCTACGACTTCAGCGCCCTCGACGGCGTGGCCGAGGTGGTCGCACCGGCCGGCTCCGGATGCTCCCTTGTGGACCCGCTGATCCTCACCTGCACCCGCGACCAGCTCCGGCTGGGCGCCAGCCCGCTGCCGGGCGAATTCGACGTCGTGATCAGGGCCGTCGACGGCACGTCCGGCGGCGAAGGCCCGCTGCAGCTCAACGTCAGCGCCGGCGGGGTCGGGCTCACCTCGAGCACGTCGTCATGGGTTCGGGTGGGCGACGGCGTCGACCTGGTCGCCGGCCCGTCGACCGCACTGAGCCGCGCGCCGGGCGAGTCGTTCACGCTCCCGCTGCGGGTCGACGTCGCCGGGGCAACCGCCGTCAACGAACCCAGGATCTACTTCACCGACGTGTACGCGTTCCGCGCCACCCGCAAGTTCAACAACTGCATGTACGTACTGGACCGGATCCGCAGCTGCTCGTTCGCGGGCGAGTTCACTCCGGGTGCCACCTACACGGCGGTGCTGCCGTTCCAGGTCGGCGCCGACACGGCCGCGCCGACGACCCGCGACCTCGAGGCCACCTGGTTCACCGCGGCCGAGGCCGAAGACTACGAGGCGTTCCTGGCCGGCCACGGCTACTCCGGCGGCGAGCCGGGCACCGACGGCGACCTGCCGCTGACCGGCGAACTGGCGTTGCGCGACGCGCGGCCGTTGCCGCCCCAGGCCGACACCGAGCCGAGCAACAACAGCACTTCGGTGTCGGTCAAGGTGACCGGCCGCAACGGCACCGACCTGGCCGCGGCCGGTGCGGCCGTGCGCGGCCCGGTCGGCGCGGTCCGGTCGGTGTCGCTCGGTCTGCACAACTCCGGCCCGGCCGCACTCGACGACCACAACGGCGCCGCCGTCGCGGTCGACATCACGATCCCGCCCGGCACCACCGCGACCGCGGTGCCCGGCGAGTGCGCACCACTGGTCAGCGGCATCGCCGAGCCCGTCAACGGCGGCACGCCCGGTGCCGCCGCCTACCGCTGCCGACCCGACCTACCGGTCTACGCCGACTTCACCGCCGGCTTCGCCTTCGACCTGCGAATCGACCGGGCCGGCCGCACCGACGGCGCGGTCAAGGTCACCGGCCTCGACGACGGCGCCGCCGCCAACAACCGGGCGGCGATCGTGGTCAACGGCCCGACCGATCCCGCGCCACCCCGTGGCGGCGGCGGCCTGCCTATTACGGGCGCGCCGGCCGGCACACTCGCGGGCCTGGGCGCCCTCCTGATCCTCGTCGGCGCCTGCGCCGTCGTCCTAACGCGCACCCGCGCCACCTGATACTTCCCCAGCAACGGAGAGAACCACCGACCATGCGAACCACCCCTGCCTGGCGCACCCTCGCCGTCATCGGAGCCGTCGGCGCGCTGCTCATGACCGGCATCGCACCGGCCGCGGCCGCGATCCCCACGGGCAACTTCGACTTCCGCGCGCTGGGCGCCCGCATCAAGGGCGCGGTCGGCGACCAGGCCGACATCAACATCGGCTTCCGCAACGACGGTCCGACCGCGCCGGACCGCAGCGACACCGGCACCCCGGTCACGATCGTCGACGTCACGATGCCGAAGGGCACGACCGCAGTAGGCGTCCCGCCCGAGTGCCAGCTACACGCCAACCCCAACGCCGTCATCTACCGCTGCCAGCCCGGCTCGGCAGTGGCGGTCGGCGAGACCATCACGTTCCCCTTCACGATGCGAATCGACGGAACCGACGTGGAGGGCGGCTCGGTCCGCATCAACGTCAGGTGCAAGTGCGACGGCGAAATCATCGACCTCAACGGCAGCAACGACACGGCACCGATCGAAATCAACGTAACCGGCGGCGGCCTGCACCTAACCGGCGCGGCGTGGGGCGTAATCGGCGGCGTAGGCGGCCTGCTCGTGGTGGCCGCGGCAGTCGCCGCGGTGATCGCCTTGCGCCGACGCAGGGGCGCCGAGGATGACGTCGAGGACGAGGACGACGATGCGGCTTGGGCTGAGGGCGACGCGGAGGTCCCGACCGGGACCGGGGTCAAGGCCGACGATGAGGTCAGGACCGAGGATGAGGTCGTGGCCTGGAGCGGGTCCGAGGCCGACGCCGCAGCTGAAGCCGGGGCTGAGGTCGAGGCCGGCACCAACACCAGGTCCGAGGTCGAGACCGCCGCCGACGCCAGGGCTGACGTCACGGCCAGCACCAACGCCAGGTCCGAGGTCGAGACCGCTGCGGAAGCCGGGGCTGAGGTCGACGCCAGCACCAACGCCGGGTCTGAGGTCGAGACCGCCGGCGACGCCGCGGCTGAGGTCAAGACCGCCGGCGACGCCGGGGCTGAGGTCGACGCCAGCACCAACGCCAGGTCTGAGGTCGAGACCGCCGCCGAACCCGGGGCTGAGGTCGACGCCACCGCCGACGCGGGGTCTGGGGCCGAAGCCGGCGCGGAGGCCGAACCCGAGGCCGGGACCGAAGGCGCAGTCGAGACCGCGGCACGGGCCAAGGCTGAGGCGTAGCTCGCGGCCAGGACCAGGGCCGAGTCGAGGGCGGGGCAGAGCCCCGTCCCAAGGCGGGGGTCGACACCGGTGCCACACGCCGGACCAAGAGGCGGAGGGCTGGTTCGCGGCGGGGCCAAGGCCGAGGCGTAGCCCTCGGCCAAGGCCGGACAGGCCACATTTCCCGGGTTTGTCCGCCCCACCACTGTCAACTTGCCAAGCCCGGTAGCCTTTGTGCCCGTGGAGACGACGCGCGCCCTGGCCGAAAACCTCGCCTTCAACCCCCTGGATCCGAAGGACCTGCTCCACACCTTCGGTCTCTACGGCGTCTGGGCGATTCTGTTCGCCGAGACGGGGCTGCTGGTCGGCTTCTTCTTCCCCGGCGACTCGCTGCTCTTCCTGGCCGGCGTCGCCGCGACTCCAGTGGCTGACGCGATCTTCGGTGACGGCACCAAGATCTCCCTGGCGGGCCTGCTGATCGGTGCGCCGGTGTGCGCGATCATCGGCGCGCAGCTCGGCCATCTGCTCGGTGCCCGCTATGGCACGCGGATGTTCGACAAGCCCGACTCGCGGTTGTTCAAGCGCGAATACGTGGAGAAGGCCGAGCACTACTTCCAGAAGTTCGGCCCCGCCAAGGCCGTCGTGCTGGCTCGCTTCATCCCGATCGTCCGCACGTTCCTCAACCCCGTAGCCGGCGTGCTCGGCATGCCAGCGAAGCAGTTCTTCGTCTGGAACGTGGTCGGCGCGATCCTCTGGACCGACGGCATCATCCTGATCGGCTACCTACTGGCAGACCGGATCTACGACGCCATCGGCACCCACATCGACCGCTACATCCTGCCGTTCGTAGCCCTCATCGTGCTCATCTCGATCCTGCCGATCATCATCGAGATCATCCGCGACCGCCGCGCCCGCAAGCGCGCCAAGGAGATGGCGATCATCGGGGTCTCCCCGGTGGCCGGCATCGCCGAGGCCGTCGAGGAGAAGCGCCGCGGCAGCCACCGGGCGCCGTAGGTAGGGGGCTTTGCCCCTTGCCCCCTTTTCGGGGCTTTGCCCCGGACCCCACCGGGGCGCTGCCCCGGCCCCGGCCGCTCGAAGAAGATGCCAGCCCGTGGAGGCGGATCTCCTCGTCGGGCTTCGCTCAGGGCACCAGGATCTCCGGGCGGGGACAAGGTCGGTCTTCCGGTAGGGAGCTCCACCTTGTCCCCGCCCGGAGATCCTGGTTTGTGGGCTACGCCCGACGAGGAGATCCGCCCAGGTTGCGGTGGGTGGGTGGTTCCGCAGGATCCGACCGCGCCTACGGCGGCGGCAAGCAAGCCGGACGGCTTCGCCTCCGGACCATCGTGGCCAGAGCCTGCGCCGCCATCGAACGACCCGCAGCCGCCCGAAACAGCGGGCTGAGGCTCGAATGCGCCGCATCCCCGGCCCCCCACACGCTCCGAAGGCGGCCGCGGCAGACCCTTGGGCGTATTGCGCACCGCCACGCCGCCGGCGACCCGCCCTCCGGGAGATCTAGGTAAAAGAATGTCGCTTGAGCAGCAACTTTTTACCTAGATCTGCTGGTCGAGGCCCGACGCCTTGATCATGTGCACCGGATCTGCACGACACATGACTTCCGCCATGATCATGTGCGCCAGGTCTGCACGACACGCCGCGCTAGGTGTTGATGAGCTGCACATGATCAAGGAAACCGGGCCTATCGGTGCTGACCAGCTGCAAACGATCACCAGCCACTCGAGCAGACCCACGGCGGTACTCGGGCGCCACCCGAGCAGACCCGCAGCGGTACTCGGGCGCCACCGGACCAGAGCCGCAGCGGCAGTCAGGCGACGGCCGGCGGGCCAGCCGGCACTCAGGCGCCACCCGACCAGAGCCGCAACGGCACTCGGGCGCCATCCGAGCAGACCCGCAGCGGCACTCGGACGCCACCCGACCAAAGCCGCAGCGGCAGTCAGCCGCCGGGCGGCGGGGCCAGCCGGAAGTCAGGCGACGGCGGGCGGGGGTTGGTCGGTGAGGTCTGCCGCGCGGCCGAGGGCCAAGGCGCGGTAGGTCAGGTGCGCCGCCTCTTCGAGGTTGCTGGCGCGTTTGTGTGCGAGCTCGACACTGTCGGCCAGCACCGAGCAGCCGTGCCGGCTCAGGATCAAGCAGTTGGTGCCGTCGGCGACGGCGGCCGCCGCGGCCTCGGCCAACTCGGCCGTGCCCGGCGGGAAGAACGGCACGGTGCCAACCCGGCGCACGTAGAAGGCGTGGTCGGTCGTCAGCAGGCGTACGCGTTCGCCGAGCGCGTCGAGCAACAGCGCCATCTGGGGATGCAGATGGATGATCGCCGTCACGTCGGGGCGCGCACGGTAGGTCGCCAGGTGCAGCGCGACCTCGGAACTCGGGACGAGCCCCGGCTCGGAAGAGCCGTCGCTGATCCGGACGCGCACGAATGACGGGCGGTCGAGCCGGTCCAACCAGGTGCCGGCACCGGTCACCCAGCAGGTGTCATCGCCCGGTCGGCGAGCCGACAGGTTGCCACCTGAGCCGACCACGAGGCCGGCACGAACCACCTCGGCACCGACCTGCGCGAGCTGGTCGCGTAGGTCGCGCTCGTCTTCGGACCCGGCGTCGAGTCTTGGAGGCGACGCCGGGCCTGTGGCGCTCACCGCTTCAGCGGGCGGCCTTCTTGGTGGCCCGCTTGCGCGGCGGGGTGAGCAGATCGGCGATCGTCGCGATAGCCGACGGCACGAGCCGGTAGTAGGCCCACACGCCGCGCTTCTCCCGCTCGAGCAGCCCCGCCTCGGTCAGGATCCGGAGGTGGTGGCTCACGGTCGGCTGGGACAGGCCGAGTGGTGCGGTCAGGTCGCAGACGCAGGCCTCGCCTTCCGGTGCCGACTGGATGAGGCTCAGGAGCCTCAGTCGGGCCGGGTCGGCGAGCGCCTTGAGCACCCCGGCGAGGCGCTCGGCGTCGGCACGTTCGATTGGCTCGCCGGCTAGCGGCGAGATCTGAGGCATGGACATTTCAGCCAACGCAGTTCCCACGATTTCCATCCTTCCACTTACAGCATCGACCCGCCTGCATATGAGCAGGTCCGAATCGGCAAACTTTTACGCCACTAGGCCGAGGTCAGCCATCGAGTAGGCCGCCTTATAGGAGAGCCCGGCCGCCCGAATGGCGTCCCCTGCTCCCCGATCGACGATAACCGCTACGCCTACTACCTCAGCCCCGGCTTCCCGGAGCGCCTCGACGGCGGTCAACGGGCTTTGCCCTGTCGTGGAGGCGTCTTCCACGACAAGCACCCGTCGTCCGGCAACATCAGGACCCTCGATCCGGCGTTGGAGACCGTGCGCCTTGGCCGTCTTACGGACCACGAACGCGTCGAGCGGTCGCCCGGTCGACGCCGCCGCATGGAGCATGGCGGTCGCCACCGGGTCGGCACCGAGGGTGAGGCCACCCACCGCGTCGAAGTCCCAGTCGGAAGTCAGGTCGAGCATGACGCGTCCGACCAACGGTGCGGACGCATAGTGAAGGGCCACGCGACGTAGGTCGACATACCAGTCGGCCTCACGGCCTGAGGAAAGCACCACGCGACCGTGCACAACGGCAAGGTCGGTGATGAATTTACGCAGGTCGTCGTGGTCCCCCATGGTGGAGAAGCGTACTGGTCGATCCTGTGAAGCTGCTGGGCGCCCCACCAGGGATCGGGAAATTTCGCCCTTTAGCGAACGGTCGCCGGACGGCCGGCGATCACAGGTTGTCGCGACCGATGCGGCCGCGGGTGTCGTTGGCGACGCGCGCGAACAACCCGCGCGGTGCGTGCCGCATGCCGAACACCGCGACCTTGTATTTCCAGTTCGGCACGCTCACGAGGCGGCCACGGGCCAGATCCCGGAGTCCGTGCGCGACCACGTCGTCGGCCTGTAACCACATCCAAGAGGGGGTTTTCGACACGTCTATGCCCGCCCGGCTGTGGAACTCGGTGCGCGTATATCCGGGACAGAGGGCCATCACGTGTACGCCGAACCGCCCGACAGATCGCCCGATCGACTCACTGAAATGGGTGACCCACGCTTTGCTCGCCGGGTATGTCGAGCCCGGCATGACGGGTGCGAATGAGGAGGCTGACGAGACGTTGATCACAGACCCATTGCCGCGGTCGGTCATCGCCGGCAGGGCCGCGTGAGTAAGGCGCATCACGGCGAGCACGTTGAGCCGCAGCAGCCAGGCTTCGTCGTCGGCCGTCGACTTGAGGAACGACCGGTTGAGGGTCGCGCCGGCGTTGTTCACCAACAGGTCGACGTGGCCGCCGAGCCGTTCGGCGACCGCGGCCAGGCCGGGCTCGGTGGACAGATCGGCGGGCAGCACCTCGACGCTGCCGCCGAGTTCGGCGGCCAGGGTGGTGAGCCGGTCGGTGTCGCGGGCGACGAGGACGAGGTCGTAGCCGTCGGCGGCGAGGCGGCGCGCGAAAGCGGCACCGATGCCCGCGGTGGCGCCGGTGACGAGTGCGGTCGGCACGGTGCGGTCCTTCACATGGCGGCGGGGGTGGTCGACGGGCGCTGCCAGTCAGTCGGGTCGACCGGGGGCGGGGGTGGCGGCGCCGAGCCGGTGGGGCCTGGGGGTAGCGACGGCGTGCGCCGGAAGTATGCGTTGGCCGCGGGCGAGGCCAGCAGCAGCGCCACCACAACGTAGCCCAGCGCCTGTAGGACGGAAAGGACCGCGCTGGTCCACAGCCACCAGCCAGGATGCGCCGCGGTGAGCGCCTGGATGACCGCGTCGTCGGACCACGAGCCGATCCGTTGGGCGAACCCGAAGACCGCCGCGAGGCCGCCGCCGACCAGGCCGACGCCGCAGACCACCCAGGCCGCGACCCGCACCGCGCTGTTGCCGCGCAGCGTGCCGATCGCGAGCACGACCAGCAGCACCGCGCCGACAACGCCGACGAACGCGGCCGCGATCGGCACGCCGCGCAACAGCCGGGTGGCGCTGTCGATCTCGTCGACCGTGACCCCGGCGGTGAAGGCGGCGGCCTGGAACCGGTCGATGATGCCGGGCATCAGCGCGAGGCCGGTGGCGCCGTAGAGCACGCTGCCGAACGCCATCAGCAGCAGGACGCCGCCGGCGCCGACGACGGCACCCGGCCGGCGGCGCGGGGTGGTCACCGGCTGTTGCACGAGTGGTGATGCTGGGTATGACACGGGGCCCTCCGGTAGTTCCGTTGTGGAGGAACCTACTCGGCGGGCCCCGGCCGTGCGGGCAATCGCTATCGGGGTGGCGCGGGGGTCTCCGGCGGCTCACTGCCAGCAGCCGGCGGCGCCGGCGGCAGCGGCGGCTCGCCCTGGGGGTAGGGCGGGGTGGGGTAGCTCGAACCCGGCATCACCGGGTAGCCCGGGGTCGGCGGCTCCCAGGTGGCGGCCTTGGGCTTGAACCAGGCGTTGGAGGCGGGCAGGGCGAGCAGGATCAGCGTGCCCAGCACCAGCAGGATCGGGATGATCGACAGCACGGTGTTGACCGGCCCGTGCCAGCTCGGCATGGCGGCGTCGATCTTCGACTGCACGTCGGCCGCGTCGGGCGCGTCGGCGCCACTGTCGAAGTTCATCCCGCCGCCGGCGGCGCCGAGCAGCGAACCGATGCCGCAGCAGAGCACGAACAGACCGCCGACGATCCAGGTGACGATCCGGGCGGCGTTCTTGCCGCGCAGGTTGAGGAAGCCCAGGACCACCAGCCCGATGGCGATGATCAGGGCGATGACACCACCGGCGACCGCGACGACGACGGCCGCGGTGTCGCCGGCGTCTTCCAGCGTCGTGCCGGCGTAGGCGTCGTTGAGCCCCTGGCGCAGGTCGCTGAGCGTCGCCAGCGTGACGAGCAGGCTGATGACCTCGATCGCCGCGGTGGCGTAGAGGAGATAGCTGGAGATCCTGACGGTGCCCGGCGGCCGGACACGGTCCGGACCGGGGGCGAGCTCGGACACGGCGCTCCTTCCTCGATACATCACGATGAGTGAAGATCACCGTACCGGGCTCGCGCAAGCCTGTCGCCCCCACCGCGGCGCGGTGGGGGCGTCGATCGTGATCGATCAGTTGACCAGAGCCATCACGGTCAGGCCGTCCTTGGTGTCGGCGAGGTCGACCGAGACACTGTCGCCGTCGCGGATCTCGCCGCCCAGCAGCGCCTTGGCGAGCTGGTCGCCGATCGACGACTGCACCAGCCGGCGCAGCGGGCGGGCACCGTAGATCGGGTCGAACCCGTGCTCGGCCAGCCAGACCCGGGCCGGCTCGGTCACGTCGAGCGACAGTCGCCGCTCAGCGAGCCGGGCGCGCAGGTGGTCGAGCTGGATGTCGACGATCGCGCGCAGCTGCGGGCCGGACAGCGCCCCGAACACCACGATGTCGTCGAGCCGGTTGAGGAACTCCGGCTTGAAGTGGGCGCGGACCACCGCGAGCACCGCCTCGCGCCGCTGCTCCTCGCCGAGCGTCGGGTCGGCGATCAGCGTCGAACCGAGGTTGGAGGTGAGGATCAGGATCGCGTTGCGGAAGTCGACCGTGCGGCCCTGCCCGTCGGTGAGCCGGCCGTCGTCGAGCACCTGGAGCAGCACGTCGAACACGTCGGGGTGGGCCTTCTCGACCTCGTCGAGCAGGATCACCGAGTAGGGCCGGCGGCGCACCGCCTCGGTCAGCTGACCGCCCTCCTCGTAGCCGATGTATCCGGGTGGCGCACCGACGAGACGGGCGACGCTGTGCTTCTCGCCGTACTCGCTCATGTCGATGCGTACCATTGCCCGCTCGTCGTCGAACAGGAACTCGGCGAGCGCCTTCGCGAGCTCGGTCTTGCCCACACCGGTCGGCCCGAGGAACAGGAAGCTGCCGGTCGGGCGATCGGGGTCGGCGATGCCGGCCCGCGCCCGGCGGACCGCGTCGGAGACCGCGCCGACCGCCTCGGGCTGGCCGACCACGCGGGACGACAGGGACTCCTCCATCCGCAGCAGCTTGGTGGTCTCACCCTCCAGCAGCCGCCCGGCCGGGATGCCGGTCCACGCGGCGACGACGGTGGCGATGTCGTCGGCGCTGACCTCTTCCTTCAGCATGGCGCCGCTGGCCTGCAGCGAGACCAACTCGGCCTCGGCGGCGACCAGCTCGGCCTCCAGGTCGGGGATGCGGCCGTAGCGCAGCTCGGAGGCCCGGGCGAAGTCGCCGTCGCGCTCGGCGACGCTCTCCTCGCCGCGCAGCCGCTCCAGCTCCTCCTTGGCCGTCGAGATCTTGGTGATGTGCTCCTTCTCCAGGCGCCACCGCTCGGACAGGGCCGTCATCTGCTCGCGCTTGTCGGCCAACTCCTTGCGCAGCCGGGCCAGGCGCTCGGCGGAGGCCACGTCGGGCTCCTTCTCCAGCGCCATCTCCTCGATCTCGAGCCGGCGCACCGCGCGCTCGACCTCGTCGACCTCGACCGGCCGCGAGTCGATCTCCATGCGGAGCCGGGAGCCGGCCTCGTCGACCAGGTCGATCGCCTTGTCGGGGAGGAACCGGTCGGCGATGTAGCGGTTCGAGAGCGACGCCGCGGCCACCAGCGCGGCGTCGGTGATCCGCACGCCGTGGTGCACCTCGTAGCGCTCCTTGAGGCCGCGCAGGATCCCGATGGTGTCTTCGACCGAGGGCTCGCCGACCACGACCGGCTGGAAGCGGCGCTCCAGCGCCGGGTCCTTCTCGATGTGCTCGCGGTATTCGTCGAGCGTGGTGGCACCGACCATGCGCAGCTCACCGCGGGCGAGCATCGGCTTGAGCATGTTGCCGGCGTCCATCGAACCCTCGCCGCGGCCGGCGCCGACGACGGTGTGCAACTCGTCGAGGAACGTGATGACCTGGCCGTCGGAGTTCTTGATCTCCTCGAGGACCGACTTGAGCCGCTCCTCGAACTGGCCCCGGTAGGACGCGCCGGCGACCATCGCGGCGAGGTCGAGCGCGACCAGCTTCTTGTCGCGCAGCGACTCGGGCACGTCACCGGCCACGATCCGCTGTGCCAGGCCCTCGACGATCGCGGTCTTGCCGACGCCGGGCTCGCCGATCAGCACCGGGTTGTTCTTCGTCTTGCGGGACAGCACCTGCATGACCCGGCGGATCTCGGAATCGCGGCCGATCACCGGGTCGGTCTTGCCGTCGCGGGCCCGCGCGGTCAGGTCGACGCCGTATTTCTCCAGCGCCTGGTAGGTCTGCTCCGGGTCGGCGTTGGTGACCCGGCGGTCGCCGCCGCGGATGGTCGGGAACGCGGCGACGAGGTTGGCTTCGGTGGCACCCTGCTGCTTGAGCAGGTCGGCGACCGCACCGCCGACCCGGGCGAGGCCGGCCAGCAGGTGCTCGGTGGAGACGAACTCGTCGCCGAGCGGGCGGGCGATCTGCTCGGCCGCGCCGATCGCGTTGACGAACTCGCGGGACAGGCTGGGCTCGGCGACGCTCGGGCCCTGCGCGGTGGGCAGGCCCTCGATCGCCCGGGCGGCGGCGCGGCGGATGTCGGCGGCGTTGGCGCCGACCGCGCGCAGCAGGCCGCCGGCGGTCGAGCCGCCGGTGTCGAGCAGTGCGAGCAGCATGTGCCACGGTTCGACGGTGGCGTTGCCGCGCTGGGCCGCGCCCGCGGCGGCGCCGGTGATGACCTCACGACTCTTGGTCGTCAGACGTTCGGTGTTCATGGGCTCCCCTGATAGCTGGCGTCCACTAGACACGACACAACCAGAGTTGAGCCTATTCCGCTCAACTCCCAGGCTGTGAGCTACGTCACTCGTTGCCGACCAGGACTTTGATCCACGTCCACTTGCCGCCGAACGCGACGCCCAGCCAGGACACCGGGCCGGCCGCGCAGAACAGCGTGCCATCCGCCAGCAACCGCAGGAAGCAGTCGCTGATCGGCCAGTCGACCCACTGGAACAGCCCACCCGAGACCAGGCCGGCCCGGTCCGGCGTGGTGACCGCGAGCGAGGCGTCTTCGAGCACGACGCCCGAGATGAACCGGTCGGGGTGCCCGGAGGCAGTCATCGCCCGCCAGCCCTGCCCGTCGAAGTAGAACAGCGACGGCCAGGAGATCAGGTCGGTCTGCCCGGTCATCCAGGCGAACGTCCCGCCGCGGTCGACGTCGATGT
Organism: Asanoa ferruginea; assembly: GCF_003387075.1. Taxonomy (NCBI): domain Bacteria; kingdom Bacillati; phylum Actinomycetota; class Actinomycetes; order Micromonosporales; family Micromonosporaceae; genus Asanoa; species Asanoa ferruginea. Next base: position 2,574,799 of record NZ_QUMQ01000001.1, on the reverse strand, counting down.
GCACGGCCTCCAGCCGCCCGCTCGCGCCGCCAACGGCCACCTGCCGCCAGGTGTCGCCGGCATCGTTGGACACCCAGGTTTCCGGCCGACCCTCGACGAGCCCGACCGCGTAAACCCAGTGCACCGACGAGGAGACCGTGCGGAGGTCGGCGATCGGCGGCTGCGCCTTCGTCGGCACCAACGAACCGTCAGCCCGCAGCCGCATCACCCGCTGTTTCTTGTCGCTGTCGCAGCACGCCTGGAACTCGCCGGACAACGCCCGGTAGGCCGCCGGGATCGGTCCGCCCTCGGGCGTGTGCGCATAGGTGACGCCGCCGTCGTTGGAGACATACCAGCCGTCCGGGTCGACGTGGAGCACCAGCCGCCTATCGACGGCGTACAACTGATGGCCCTTGCCCTCGGGATGCGGGTGGTAGACCTGATGCCAGCTCCGGCCACCGTCGTCGGTGCGCACGACCGCCGCCGAGCAGCTCTCGGCCGGCCCGGGCGCGGCGCTGGTCGACCCGCACCGATCGAACAGCGCGTAGCCGAGCGCCTGGTTGACGAACTCGACGTTTTGCAGGTGATAGCTCGGCGGCACCGGCACCGACCCGTGCCGCACCTCGAAGCCCGCCAGGGTCGCCGGTGGGGACGTGGGCGGCGGGGGCGTTGGCGGCGGCCGCCGGATGTCACCGATCGAACAACCACCGAGCAGCACGAGTACGGCGGCCGCCGCCGCCACCAGGTTCCGTCCGCGCATGACACCTCCCCGCCAAGGTCACGAGTCTCCGGCGACGGGCATGGTTCCCGATCTTTGGATAGGTTGCCAGCGTGCGAGTGAGGGTGGAACAGACATCGTTACCCGGCATCGGCGTGCGGCACGACTTCGTCACAGAGTCGGGCCAGCGGCTCGGTGTCGTGTCGCATCGCGACGGCCGCCGCGCGCTGATCGTCTACGACGCCGACGACCCCGACGCGCGGCTGGCCGCGATCCCGCTGCGCGACGAAGAGGCCGAGGCGCTGGCCGACCTGCTCGGCGCGTCACTGATGCTGGGCCAGCTCGCGGGGCTCCGCGACCAGGCCGCCGGCCTGCTCACCGAGCAGATCGCGCTGCCCGCCGGCACGCCCTTCGTCGGCCGGCCGCTCGGTGACACCAAGGCCCGCACCCGCACCAGCGCGTCGATCGTCGCGATCCTGCGCGGCGCCGGGGTGATCCCGTCGCCGGGGCCAGACTTCGGCTTCGAGACCGGTGACGTGGTCGTCGCCGTCGGCACCCGCAAGGGTCTCGACGCGCTGACCCGGATCCTCGCCGACGGCGACCCGGACGGCTGAACCGGCCATGCATGAGAGCACGACGGTCCTGCTCATCGAGGTCGGGGCACTGATGTTCCTCCTCGGCCTGCTCGGGCGGCTCAGCCGCCGGTTCGGCATCTCGCCGATCCCGCTCTACCTACTGGCGGGCCTCGCGTTCGGGCACGGCGGGCTGCTGCCGCTGAGCGCCAGCGAGCAGTTCTTCTCGGTCGGCGCCGAGATCGGCGTGATCCTGCTGCTGGTGCTGCTCGGCCTGGAATATTCGGCCGACGAGTTGGTCGGCAACCTGCGCGCGGCGGCACCGGTCGGCCTGCTCGACGCGGCCCTCAACGCCCTGCCGGGCGCGGCGTTCGCCCTGCTGCTCGGCTGGGGCTGGGTGGCCGCGGTGGTGCTGGCCGGCGTCACCTGGGTGACCTCGTCGGGTGTGGTCGCCAAGGTGCTCGCCGACCTGGGCCGGCTGGGCAACCGGGAGACCCCGGTGGTGCTCTCCGTGCTGGTGATGGAAGACCTGGCGATGGCGCTCTACCTGCCGTTGCTGACCGCGCTGCTGGCCGGCACGGGCCTGATCGGCGGCGGCGTCGCGCTCGGCGTGGCGGTGCTCGCGGTCTCCGTCGTGCTGGTGGTCGCGATCCGCTTCGGCGGCTGGATCTCCAAGGCGATCTCGGCGCGCGACCCCGAGGCGTTGCTGCTCGGCGTCTTCGGCCTGACCCTGCTGGTCGCCGGCGTGGCCGCGCAGCTCAAGGTGTCGGCGGCGGTCGGCGCGTTCCTGGTCGGCATCGCGGTCTCCGGCCCGGTCGCACACCACGCGACCCAACTGCTCTCGCCGCTGCGCGACATCTTCGCCGCGGTGTTCTTCGTCTTCTTCGGGTTGACCACCAACCCCGCCGACATCCCGCCGGTGCTGTTGCCGGCGATCGGGCTCGCGGTCGTCACGATCACCACCAAGGTGCTCACGGGGTACGTCGCCGCCAGGCGCGCCGGCATCGCGGTGCGTGGTCGGTGGCGGGCCGGGTTCGCGCTGACGCCGCGGGGCGAGTTCTCGATCGTCATCGCCGGCCTGGCGGTGGCCACTCCGGGGATACCGGCGAAGCTCGGCGCGCTCGCGACCGCGTACGTGCTGATCACGGTTGTGGTCGGTCCGGTGATCGCGCGGCTACCCGACTTCGAGTGGTTCAAGGCGCTGCTGCAACCGCGGCCGGGCCGGCGGCTGGCGGCCGAAGGAGCCCTAACTCGGCACACACCGGACGCTACTAGCCAGTAACTCAGCGCGCTCAGGCGATCGTGCCCGGGTCTTAACCTTTGGCCCCTTCCGTCGCACCTCGGCAAGCGCTACGGTCGCAGCGCAGAGGGGTCTGGAAGCGGAAGATCGACCATTGAGCGAGATCGACGCATGACCATGCGGAGCGAGGTGTCCGTGAGCGTGCAGTCGACGTCGTTCAGCGGCTTCACCAATCCCGTTGATCCAACGCCCGCGGAGCTACGCGCCTGGGCCTACGATCCGGACTCGGTGCCGCTGCAGACGATGCCGCAAGACTGGGACCTGCTGGTCTCTGGCGATCATCTCGTCACGACGCTGTTCGAGCTGGCGATGGACCGCTCCTGCCCGGCCCGCCGCTTCGCGCTGCACTGCCTCTACATCTACGCGGCCGACGGCATCCGCACGAAGTTCCGGGCCCACCCCAAACGGCGGCTGCGCAAGCTGGTGCAGCAGGCCGAGTCGCTGGGCGACGACCAGATGCGCACCTGGGCACACAACAGCCGGGTGCTGCTGGCCAAGCCCGACCTGTTCGACTATCGCGACTGGTGCGAGGGCGGCCTGGTCCGCTCCGGCCGCCGGCTCTCCTAGAGCCCTTCGGAGGCGTTCCGGATGATCTCGGCCAGCTGCGCCGGGCGTTCCTCCGGGATCCAATAGCCCGTCTCCTCGACGAGTTCGGCGCGCCCGTCCACGGCGATCTCGCCGAGCATCTCCCGCAGGCCCGCCGTGGTCGCGCTCGGGGCGGCGCCGACGGCGGTGACCGGCATGGCCAGCCGGCCGTCCTCGGCCAGCGCCGCCAGGTTGAGCTGCCGGTCGAGGGCGAGCGAGCGATACATCTCCAGCGCGGCCCGCAGCGCACCGGGCGCCGCGTAGGCCTCCGCGTAGCGGTCGACGTCGGCGGCGTCGATCGCGCCGGCGTCGAAGATCCGGGACCGGATCAGGAAGTCGACGTAGGCCCGTTCCCGCCCGCTGATCAGCAGGTGGGCGACGTCGGCGTTGGCGTGGAACGCCAGGTGCCAGGTGCGCGGGTTGGTCATCAGGTGGTCGAGCTGCGAGGTGCCCGGTGGTGCCGCTTCGACCAGCACCAGGGCCCCGGTGGCGTCGCGGTGGCTCAGGGCGTACGCGAACCCGACGTAACCGCCGAGGTCGTGCCCGCAGACCACGGCGCGGGTGTTGCCGAACTCGGTGCGCGCGATCGCGCGTACATCCGCCGCCAGGCTGTGTTTGTCGTAACCGCTCGCCGGCCCCGGCGAGCCGCCCAGCCCGCGCAGGTCGGGCATGATGATGCGGAAGTCGGCTGCCAGCCGCTGCGCCACCCGCAACCAGGCCCGCCACGTTTCCGGGAAGCCGTGCAGCAGGATCAGCGGCGGACCCGAACCGACGACCGCGTAGTGATGCACGGCGTCGTTGGCCGCGATGCGGCGATGTTGAATGTCCACTCACGAACCCCCCGGGCGAAGAAGGCCGGGACCCCCCGTGGATCCCGGCCTTCTTTGTCCGATATGGTGAGGTTAGTCCTTCGTCGACTTTCGCGGGTGTTTATCGCGTCGGCGGGTCGGCCTGTCGGCGTGGCCGCCACACCACCAACGCGGTCGAGGCCCGGGCCATCGGCACCAGGTCAGCGCGCGGGTAGGCGCCCATCGTCTCGAGTTCGGCTATCCGCCGGTAGGCCGCGGTCAGGGCGGCCTCGAGGTCAGCGACCCGCTCGCGCAGTTCGTTGACCGACTCCTCCAGCCCGATGATCCGGCGGATGCCCTCCAGGTTGATGCCCTCGTCCTGGCTGAGCCGCTGCACCTCGCGGAGCAGCGCGACGTCGCGCGCGCTGTAGCGCCGCCCACCGCCGGCCGCCCGGCCGGGCTGCACCAGCCCGAGCCGGTCGTATTGCCGCAGGGTCTGCGGGTGCATGCCGGCCATCCGGGCAGCCACGGAGATGATCAGGACCTTCTCGTCGGAGGACGCCTCGATCGTGATCGAGACCTCCGCATCTTCGAAGGGCTGCATGGGACGATCACCTCCGCCACAACGTGTCGCGTCCCGCATCCGGCGAGAGCACGGCAAACTTCTCCAATGCTTCGCGGGCCTCGTCGGTCAGCGCCGTCGGGATGGCGACCTCGATCGAGACGAGAAGGTCGCCGACCAGTCCGTCGCGTTTGACCACGCCCTTGCCCCGGGCCCGCAGGACCCGGCCGTTGGGAGTGCCCGGCGGCACCCGCAGCGTCACGTAGCCGTCCATCGTCGGAACCCGCAGGTCGGTGCCGAACACCGCCTCCGCGTAGGTGATCGGAGCGGTGATCGTCAGGTCGTTGCCGGACCGGCCGAACATGTCGTCGGCGCGGACGCGCACCAGCACGTAGAGGTCGCCGGGCGGACCGCCTCGGTCACCGGGCTCGCCCCGGCCGGCCAGCCGGATCCGCTGCCCGTCGGAGACGCCGGAGGGGAACCGCACGTTGAGCGTGCGGGTCTTGGTGACCCCGCCCGTGCCGCGGCACTCCGGGCACTTCTCCTCGACGATCGTGCCGACGCCCTGGCACTCGCGGCACGGCTCCGAGAAGCTGAACGAACCCTGGTTGCGGGTGATCAGCCCGGAGCCCTGACACTGCGGGCAGGTGCGCGGCTGGGTGCCCGGCTTGGCGCCGTTGCCGTGACAGGTGTCGCAGACGCCCGGCGCCCGCAACGTCAGCGGCAGGGTGACGCCACGGACCGCGTCGCCGAAGTCGAGGGTGACCTCGGTCTCCACGTCACGGCCGCGGGCCGGGCCGCGCGGTTGGGTGGTGGTGCTCCGGCCGCCGCCCGAGAAGATCGAGCCGAACAGGTCGGAGAAGCCCGCACCGCCGAAGCGGCCGTCGCGCGCGGTGCCGCCGCCACCGCCCGCGTTGCTGAAGCCACCGAACAGGTCGGACGGGTCGAAGCCGCCCGTGCTCGGGCCGCCGGTGCGCGCGCCCCGACGGAACGCGCCCGCACCGAAGAGCGAGCGCATCTCGTCGTATTCCTTGCGGCGACCGGCGTCGGACAGCACGTCGTAGGCCTCGGACACCGACTTGAACCGGTCTTCGGCCTCGGCGTTGCCCGGGTTGTGGTCGGGGTGCAACTCGCGCGCCAGCTTGCGGTAGCTGCGCTTGATCTCGTCGGCGGAGGCGGACTTCGGAACGCCCAGCACGGCGTAGAAGTCTTTCTCCAGCCAGTCCTTGGAGCCCACGTCAGTCCGCCTCCCTTCCGACTGCTCGTAGGTTGACTGTCACTCGGGGTCGGCCACGGCGACCAGCGCCGGCCGGAGCAACCGGTCGCCGAGCTGGTAGCCGCGGCGCATCACGTCGATGCACGTCGGCTCCGTCACCTCGCCCGAGGTCAGGTGGGCCACCGCGTCGTGGCGGGTCGGGTCGAACGGGTCGCCCTTCTCGCCGAACGCGGTCAGCCCGAACTTGCCAAGTGCGGCGTTGAGCTGCTCGGCGACGCTGCCGAACGGCCCGACCAGGTCGCCGTGTTCACGGGCCCGGTCGAGGTCGTCGAGCACCGGCAGCAGCGCGCTGATCACCAGGCCGGTGGTCTGCTCGGCCGCCAGCCCCCGGTCGCGGTCGACCCGCTTGCGGTAGTTGGCGTATTCCGCCGAGACCCGCTGGACGTCGCGGGTGCGCTCTTCCAGCTCGGCCCGGAGCGACTCGAGCTCGGCACCGAGCCCGCCGGCGGCCACCTCGTCGTCGCTGGGCGTCTCCGCCGGCTTCTCCTCGGTGGCCACCGGGTCGGCGGCCGGTGCCGGTGTGTCGACCGGCTGCTGCTCCGCGGGCGCCTGGGGACCAGGCACCTCGGTGCTTTCCGCCGTCTTCTCCGCCCGTGGCTTGTCGATCCGTCGCTTGTCCCGGATGACGATCCGCTCCGCTTCTTTGCCATCGGCCCGGTCGCGCTCGGTGCCACCCGGCGCCGACCCGGCGGCGGCCGGGTCGGCGGCTCGTGGCTTTTCCGTCATGCCGACATCCTCACTGACGTCGCTTGCGCTCGGGTCACTTCTTGTCGTCCTCGACGATCTCAGCGTCGACGACGTCGTCGGGACCGCCGCCGTTGCCACCCGGAGCACCACCGGTGCCCGGGCCCGCCGCGCCGTCGGGGCCGGGTGCGCCCGCCGCGCCGGGGCCGGCCTGCTCGCCCTGCTGCTGCGCGTTGTAGAGCAGCGAGCCGGCCTGCTGCGAGACCTGCGCCAGCTTCTCGTGCGAGGTGCGGATCTTCTCGATGTCGGTGCCACCCAGCGCACTGCGCAGGTCGCCCAACGCCTCGTTGATCTGGTCGCGGGACTCGGCCGGAAGCTTGTCGCCACTCTCGGCGAGGAACTTCTCGGTCTGCCACTGGAGCTGCTCGGCCAGGTTGCGGGTCTCCGCGTCCTCGCGGCGACGCTTGTCGTCGTCGGCGTGGTCCTGTGCGTCGCGCATCATCCGGTCGATGTCGTCCTTCGGCAGCGCGGAGCCACCGGTGATCGTCATCGACTGCTCCTTGCCGGTGCCCAGGTCCTTGGCGTTGACGTGGACGATGCCGTTGGCGTCGATGTCGAAGGTGACCTCGATCTGCGGCACGCCACGCGGCGCCGGCGGGAGCCCGGTCAGCTCGAACGTCGCGAGCTTCTTGTTGTAGGCCGCGATCTCACGCTCACCCTGGAAGACCTGGATCAGCACGGACGGCTGGTTGTCGTCGGCCGTCGTGAAGACCTCGGAGCGCTTCGTCGGGATCGTGGTGTTGCGCTCGATCAGCTTGGTGAAGATGCCGCCCTTGGTCTCGATGCCCAGGCTCAGCGGGGTGACGTCGAGGAGCAGAACGTCCTTGACCTCGCCCTTGAGCACGCCGGCCTGGAGCGCGGCACCGACCGCGACGACCTCGTCGGGGTTGACGCCCTTGTTGGGCTCCTTGCCGGTGAGCTGCTTGACCAGGTCGGTCACCGCCGGCATCCGGGTCGAACCGCCGACCAGGATGACGTGGTCGACGTCGGCGACCTTCACGCCCGCGTCCTTTATCGCCTGCTCGAACGGGCCCTTGGTGCGGTCGAGCAGGTCCTGCGTCATGCGCTGGAACTCGGACCGCGACAGCGACACGTCGAGGTGCAGGGGGCCGGCGGCGCCGGCCGTGATGTAGGGCAGGTTGATGTTGGTCGTGGTCGCCGCGGAAAGCTCGATCTTCGCCTTCTCGGCGGCCTCGCGCAGCCGCTGCATGGCCATCTTGTCCTGCGAGAGGTCGATGCCGTGCTGGCCCCGGAACGTCTTGACCAGGTGCTCGATGACCCGCTCGTCCCAGTCGTCACCACCGAGGTGGTTGTCGCCCGAGGTGGACTTGACCTCGATCACGCCTTCGGCGAGCTCGAGGAGGGAGACGTCGAACGTGCCGCCGCCAAGGTCGAAGACCAGAACGGTCTGCTCCTTGGAGCCCTTGTCGAGCCCGTAGGCGAGGGCGGCGCCGGTCGGCTCGTTGACGATCCGCAGCACGTTGAAACCGGCGATCTCGCCGGCCTCCTTGGTGGCCTGGCGCTGGGCGTCGTTGAAGTAGGCCGGCACGGTGATCACCGCGTCGACGATCTGCTCGCCCAGGTAGGCCTCAGCGTCGCGCTTGAGCTTCATCAGCACGCGCGCCGAGATCTCTTGTGAGGTGTATTTCTTGCCATCGATGTCAATCGACCAGTTGGTGCCCACTTCCCGCTTGACCGAACGAATCGTCCGATCCGGGTTGGTCACCGCCTGGCGCTTGGCGACCTCACCGACGAGCACCTCGCCGTTGCGGGCGAACGCGACGATCGAGGGGGTCGTGCGCGCACCCTCCGCGTTGGCGATGACGGTGGGCTCACCGCCTTCGAGGACGCTGACGACCGAGTTCGTCGTGCCGAGGTCGATGCCGACCGCACGTGCCATGGCTTACTTCCTTACGTCAAGTTGAGTGAACCGGGCTCAATAATGCCACGATCACGCCAGGCGTCAAATTGGGTTGAGTGTGGTAAGCGCAACTTCTACCTGGGCGTTCCTGTTGTCCAGGCCGCATAGATCGGGCACGCTTTACCCGTGACGACGCAGGTGGCGGCGGTGGTCCCCGAGGGACTGCCCACCGCGCTGGGGCGACTACGGGCGGCGATCTCGGCGGCCGACTACCCGCTGTCCCTCACCTCCGCGGCCGAGGCGCGCAAGGTCGGCGCCGCCCTCGTCTCGCAACTCGACGACTATCTGCTCCCCCGGCTCGGCCGGCTCGACGCGCCGCTGCTCGTGGTCGTCGGCGGCTCCACCGGCGCCGGCAAGTCGACCCTGGTCAACAGCCTCGTGCAGGCCCGGGTGAGCGCGCCCGGCGTGCTCCGCCCGACCACCCGGGCGCCGGTCCTGGTCTGCAACCCGGCCGACAGCCAGTGGTTCCGCCAGGGCGACCTGCTGCCCGGGCTGACCCGGACGACGTCGCCCAGCGACGACCCACACACCCTCCAGCTCGTCGCCGCCCCGGCGCTGACCCCCGGGCTGGCCTTCCTCGACGCGCCCGACATCGACTCGGTCGTCGACCAAAACCGGGCACTGGCCGCCCAACTGCTCGCGGCGGCCGATCTCTGGCTGTTCGTCACCACCGCGTCCCGCTACGCCGACGCGGTGCCCTGGGACCTGCTGCGCACCGCGCAACTCCGCGGCACGGTGATCGCGCTGGTGCTCGACCGGGTGCCCGAGGAGGCCGCCAGCGAGGTGCACGAACACCTCGCCGAGATGCTGGCCGCCAACGAGCTCGCCGAGGCCCCGCTGTTCGTGCTCCTGGAGACCGACGTCGACGGCCAGGGCCTGCTGCCGCCGCGCGACACCGCTGAGCTGCGGGGCTGGTTCGAACGGCTGGCCAGCGACGCCAGTGCCCGCACCGCGGTGGTCCGGCAGACCCTCAACGGCGCGGTCGCCGCGCTCGGCCCGGCCGCCGACGGGCTCGCGGCCGCGGCCGACGAGCAGGCCGCGGCGGCAAGGGCGCTTCGTGAGCGGGTACGCACGGCCTACCGCGGCGGCTCCGAGACGGTCGAGCGCAGCCTCAAGGACGGCCGGCTGCTGCGCGGCGAGGTGCTGTCCCGCTGGCACGAGTTCGTCGGCACCGGTGACTTCTTCCGCGGTCTCGAGGCCCGGATCGGCCGGCTGCGCGACCGGATCACCGCCGCCGTCACCGGCCGGCCACAGCCCGGCAACCAGCTCAAGTCGGCGATCGAGTCACAGCTCACGACGCTGCTGCGCGGGGTCGCCGCCGACGCCGCCGAAAACGCCTACACCGGTTGGCAGGCCCACCCGGCCGGCGCCGCGCTGCTCGAGCCGTCGCTCGCCCGGCCCACCCCAGACCTGCCCGACCGCGCCGACCGGCTGGTCCGCGACTGGCAGCGCGGCGTGCTGGAGTTGGTCCGGCAGGAGGGCAGCGACAAGCGCTTCGTGGCCCGCACCGCGGCCTACGCGGTCAACGCCACCGGCCTCGCCGTCATGATCGCGGTGTTCGCGTCGACCGCGTTCATCCCCACCGGCCTGGAGATCGGCACCGCCGCCGGCACCACGCTGGCCGCGCAGAAGGTGCTCGAGGCGATCTTCGGCGACCAGGCGATCCGCCGGCTCGCCGCCAAGGCCCGGCAAGACCTGCTCGACCGGGTCGACGGGCTGCTCTCCGACGAGGCGGCGCGCTACTTCAAGCGGATCGAAGCGGTCGGCGTCGACGCCGACCCCGGCGGCGAGCTGCGCGCGGCCGCGGCCGAGGTCGAGCAGGCCCGCTCCGCGGCGGCGCTCACCGGTGGCATGCGGCTGGCGCTGCCCGACCGGGATGCGGGGGCGCCGCGGTGACCCAGTTCGTCGGCCGGGTCCGCGAGGCCCTGCGCGGCAACCGCCGCGTCGACCCCGACCTGCTCATCGGCCGCCTCAACTCCGTCCAGGCGTTCCTCGACGCCGCCGACGGCCACCTGCCGTCCGACCGGCTGGTCCCGGCGCACACCCTGGTCGAGCGGGCGGCCGGCCGGCTGTCCCTGTCCCGCGACCACACCCTGGTCGCGCTCGCCGGCGCCACCGGCAGCGGCAAGTCCAGCCTGTTCAACGCGCTGGCACACATGAACCTCTCGCCGGTCGGCGTCCGCCGCCCCACCACCGGCCAGGCGTTCGCCTGCGTCTGGGGCACGGCCGACGAGGCCGGACGGCTGCTCGACTGGGTCGGCGTGCTGCCCCGCAACCGGTTCGCGCGGGAGAGCCCGCTCGACGGCGACGACGAGGCCGCGCTGCGCGGGCTGGTGCTGCTCGACCTGCCCGACTTCGACTCGGTCGAGTCGGCACACCGGGTCGAGGTCGACCGCCTGCTCGGCCTGGTCGACCTGATCGTCTGGATCGTCGACCCGCAGAAATACGCCGACCGGGTGGTGCACGACGCCTACCTGCGCGAGTTCCACCGGCACAAAGACGTCACCGTGGTCGTGCTCAACCAGGCCGACCGGCTCTCCTCCGCCGACCTGCCGAAGGTCCTCGGCGACCTGCGCCGGCTGCTCGAGGAAGACGGCATCGGCGGCGTGCCGGTGCTCGCGACCGCGGCCGTCCAGGACGCGGCCATGGTCGAGTTGCGCCGGCTGTTCGAGCGCACGGTGGCCGAACGCCAGGCGGCGCTGCGCCGGCTCAACAGCGACGTCGACAGCGCCCTGGCCGGGCTCGACGAGCTGGTCGGCCCGGAGGCGCCGCAAGACGTCGACCGCACGACCGCGCGCAACCTGGCCGACGCGCTGGCCGGCGTCGCCGGGGTGCCCGCGGTGGCCGAGGCGACCGAGCGCGCCTACCGGCACCGGGCCGGCTCGGCGACCGGCTGGCCGCTGGTCAAGGGCTGGCGCAAGCTGCGCCCCGACCCGCTGCGCCGGCTCCACCTGCACACCCCGACGATGGTCGGCACCGAGCTCACCCCTTCCAGCGAGCCGCCCACCCCGGCGCTGACTTCGCTGCCCGACCCGAGCGCCGCGCAGCGCGCCTCGCTCGGCATCGCGCTGCGCAGCGTGACCGACAGCGCCGGCGGCAACCTGCCCGACGAGTGGCGGGTGGCGGTCAACGACGCCGCCCGCTCCCGGCTGGGTGACCTGCCCGACGCGCTCGACAAGGCGGTGGCCGGCACCGAGCTGGGCGTCGAACGCAAGCGCACCTGGTGGCGCGCCGTCGGCCTGCTGCAATGGCTGGTCACCCTGGTCGCCGTGGCCGGGCTGGGCTGGCTGGTGGCGGGCTACATCGTGCGGGCGCTCGGGTTGCCCAGGTTCGACTACCCGATGGTCGGCGAGGTGCCGCTGCCGACGCTGGGGCTGCTGGGAGGCCTGGTCGCCGGCATCCTGCTGGCCTTGCTGGTGAAACCGTTCATCCGATGGGGTGCGCGGCGCGCCCGGCGGCGGGCCGAGGCCAGGATGCGCGATTCGGTCGCCGAGGTCGGCCGCGAGCAGGTCATCGCCCCGGTCCGGCTGGTGCTGCGCGACTACACGGCCGCCCGCGACGCCTACGTGGCGGCCGGACCACCCCGTTAGGGGCGCTTCCGGGATCGTGCCCACGCGGGTGGACCAGCGTAGGGTCGTTCCATGGCGACGCCACAGACCCCCTATGAGGCCGTGCTGAAGGCCGCGCGTGACGTCGACAAGCTCGACTGCGCGCTCGACGCCGAGATGCTCGGCACCGCGTTGCTCGGCAGTGTCTACGCGATCGCCGAGGAAGATCGGGCCGGCGCTGTGCGTACCTTCGTCGAAGGTTTTCTCACCGCCACCTCCCGCCGGCGCGCCGCGGCCGCGACCACCATCCGGTCCGTTTTCGCCTCCCTCGTCCCCGACGCGCCCGGCGCCGCCGCGGTCAAGCCCGGCGCGCAGGCGCCGTCGTGGTCCGGCCAGCTCGGGCGGGTGCGCCCGACCGGCACCTATGCCTATGGCGACGTGTACGGGGACCAGACGTCATACCTGGCCACCTTCGCCTACGAGGACGACGCCGAGGGCGGGCCCGAGCACGCCGTCGTGGCACTGGTCGACCACAACATCGGCATCACCAAGGACGTGTTCGTCGGCGGGCCGGCGGAACGGATCCTCGGCCAGGTCCGCCGGATGTGCGCGGCCGACGGCCTGACCTGGTTCCGCGAGGAAGACCCGCGCACCCTGCGCAGCGAGGTGGCCCGGCACCTGCGGATCACCGACGAGATGGGCGACCTGCCCGGCGAGGGCTCGCTGGCGACCGACCGCGCGCTGGTCGGCGCCCGGCTGGCCCTGCTGCCGTCGCCGGCGCTCGCCGCCGTGCCGGATCTGCCCGAGCCCCTCGGCGACGAGGAGCGCACGACGCTGATCCGCACGTTCCTGTCCGCGCCGGAGGCGACCCGCTTCGAGCTCGACCAGGTGCCCGAGGGCGACCTCGGCTCGCTGCACTTCTGCCTGAGCCTGGTCCTCGACCACGCGGCCAGCCTGCCCGACGCCGACCCGATGCGCTGGAGCCCGATCGTCGTCGAGCTGTTCCTGCTCGACTGGGTGCACCGGCGCGCGGTGCTCGACATGGACGACGCGGCGCTGCTGCCCCGGGTGGTCCGCGCCTGGGCGGCCTATGCCTCCCGCGTGCGCGGCCTGCCGGCGGAAGCGGTGGCCGCGACCGACCAGGCGGTGGAAGACACGGTGCCGGAGTTCGTGCGGCTCTACACGACCGGCGAGCGCCGCAGCCCGGCGACCGCCGCGGTCGCCCAGCTCATTGCCGAGGGCGTCGACCTCAACGACCCGGCCGCCCTCGACGCCTGGCTGGCCGAAAACCGCGACCGCCTCGGGGACTGACCTTTGGCCGGGCGCCTTTCGGCGCCCGGCTCGGGTTCGTCAGTTGGTTGGCTCCGCCGATGGGCTGTTGCCGTTGCCAGCGCCGGCCGGCGCTGCCGCCTTCGGGGTCAGGCAGAGCACGTTGTCGCTGCGCCCGCCGGAGACCTCGACGACCGGCTGGCCCTTGTCGGGGCAGTTGGCCGCGTCGTCGACCCGGGAGACCACCTCGAACGCGCCCGGTTCCGTGCAGGTCGCCGCGATGGCGGTGTTGCCCGACTGGCGGACGCAGTCACCGACCGCCGGGTTGAAGCCATCGCCGCTGGAACGGGTGAAGAGGTAGACCACCGCCAGCGGAATGACCAGCAGCAGGATCGCCGCGCCGAGAACCATCGCCAGCACCCGGCCGTTGCGCTCCTTGGCCGGCGGATCCGGCTTGTCGTCACTCCCGGGCGCGGTCGTGGCCGGCTCGGCGTCGGGCCGGAACGCGTCGAACCGCCCCTGGTCTTCGGCGGGCGCGGCCGACCAGGTCGCGGTCGGCGGCCCACCCGGACTGCCGGCGCGGTTGATCGGGCCGAGCGGGCGGCCCGAATTGAGCGGTCCGCTGATCCGCCCCTGCGGACCGGCACCGGGCCCACCCGGACCCTGCGGCACGCTGACACTGCCGGCGTAGCCGCCCGGCGGCCGGATCCCCTGCGGCCCCTCGGGACCGTCGGAGCCGGGCCGGTTGCCCACGTCGGGCGGTGAGACCCGCGCACTGGAGCGGTAGCTACCCGGCGGACCGGGCGGTGCCGGCGGCACCTCGATCGGCGGGCCGAACGCGGTCGGCTGGTCAGAGCCCTCACCGCGACCGCCGTCCGGGCGACCGAAGCCACCCTCGTCGGGGCCACGACCGGGGAAGCCGGGCTGCGGCCCGAAGCCGCCCTGGTCACGACCGGGAGCGCTCGGCGAACCCGGCGGCGGACCACCGAAACCACCCTGGTCAGAGCCCGGGAAGCCGGGCTGGCCGAAGCCACCCTCGTCACCCCGACCCGGACCGCCGGGGAAACCGGGCTGGCCGAAGCCACCCTGACCCGGAGCACTCGGTGAACCTGGGGGCGGGCCGCCGAAGCCACCTTCGTCGCCGCGACCGGGACCACCCTGGAAACCGGGCTGCGGCCCAAAGCCGCCCTGGTCACCACGACCCGGAGCACCCGGCGAACCCGGGGGCGGGCCGCCGAAGCCACCTTCGTCGCCGCGACCGGGACCACCCGGGAAGCCGGGCTGCGGCCCGAAGCCACCCTGGTCACCACGACCCGGCGCACTCGGCGAACCCGGGGGCGGGCCGCCGAAGCCACCTTCGTCGCCGCGACCGGGACCACTCTGGAAACCGGGCGGCGGCCCAAAGCCGCCCTGGTCACCACGACCCGGAGCGCTGGGCGAGCCCGGCGAGCCGCCGAAGCCACCTTGGTCGGAACCACCCGGGAAGCCCGGCTGCGGCCCGAAGCCACCCTGGTCACCACGACCCGGAGCACTCGGCGAACCACCGAAACCGGCCTGGTCGGAACGACCCGGGAACCCGGGCTGCTGCCCAAAGCCACCCTCATCACCACGACCAGGACCGCCCGGGAACCCGGGCTGCTGATCGAACGAACCCTGGTCACGACCCGGAGCACTCGGCGAACCCGGCGGCGGACCACCAAAGCCGGCCTGGTCGGAACGACCCGGGAAGCCGGGCTGCTGCCCGAAGCCACCTTCATCACCACGGCCCGGACCACCCGGGAAGCCGGGCTGCTGGTCGAACGAACCCTGGTCACGACCCGGAGCACTGGGCGAACCCGGCGGCGGACCGCCGAAGCCACCCTGGTCGCCACGCGCCGGCGAGCCGGGGAAGCCCTGGGCACCGCCGAAGCCGCCCTCTGGAGCACCACCCGCGTAGCCCGGCTGCTGACCACCGAAGCCACCGTCGTCAGACCGCGCCGGCGAGCCCGGGAAGCCGCGCGGCGGGCCGCCGAAGCCACCCTCGTCGCCGCGGGACTGCGAACCGGCGAAACCCTGCGGGCCGTTCTCGTCGCCGCGCGACGGCGAACCCTCGTCGGACCGCGCCGGCGAACCGGGGAAGCCGCGCGGCGGGCCGCCGAAGCCGCCCTCGTCGGAACGGGCCGGCGAGCCCGGGAAGCCACGCGGCGGGCCACCGAAGCCCTCGTCGCCGCGGCCACCCTGCGGGCCGGACGCTTCGCCGAAGCCGGGGAAGCTGCCGCTGTCCTGCGACGGTGCGCCCTGGAAGCCGCCGGCACCCCGGCCGACACCGAAGCCCTCGCCGGCCTGCTGCTCACCGCTGGGCGAGCCGAAACTCTCCGGCTGGGCCGTGGGTGCGCCGACGGCGCGACCGTAGACGCGCGGCTGCGGCGGTGTGGTCGTGGGCGGCGGCAGCGGCTGGTCGGTCGTCGGCTGGACCCGGCTCGCGGTCGGCACGGACGCGCTGGCGCTGACCGCCCGGCCGGCCGAGGCCGACCCGCTGGGCGCACCGGAGGTCGGGCCGCCCTGGCTGGGGACGGAGGCGTGGCCACCGCGCTGGTCGTCTGCTTCGCTGAACTGGCCCGGGTCGATCCGGACGGCGCCCAACGGCACCGAGGCGGCACCCATCGAGCCCGAAACCCGCGCCGAACCCACTTGAGCCGAACCCACCTGGGCCGAGCCGCTGTGCGGCGGCGCGCCGCTGGTCGGCGTCGAGCCCTGCGGCGGAGCGGGCTGCCCGCCACCGAAGCCGGAACCGGCCGGCGCGAAGCCGGCGAAACCGCCCGAGTCGTCGCCGGAGCCGCCACCCGCGGGCGGCGGGGTCCAACCGCTCGGGCCGGAGTAACCGGTAGGGGCACCGGAGGAAGGCTGGTCGGTCGGCTGCGGGATCGAGACCCGACCGGACGCACCGCCGCCGTCGCTCGATGACCGCGGCTGCGGCACGCTCGGCGGGTATTCGACGCGGCCGTGATAGTCGATCGCCCCGTAGCTGTCGGCCGGCGGCTCGGCGGGCGGGAAGGCGCCGAACGAGGCACCGGGGACGCGGGTCTGCTGGGGCGGCAACGGGGTCGGCTCGGGCGCCTGCGGGATCGGTGCCGGCGCCGGCGTGTAGGGCGCCGGCGGCTGGTCGTCGTGTGCGCCCGGGCGGTGGCCGTTGATCGGGCCGTGCGCCTCGCCGTCGCGGCGGGGGCCGCCGAACCCGTCGCCGGGTCGGGGCGCGCCCCACGGCGTCTGTGCGGCGCCGGGCGGGGTCCACTGATCGGTCCGCTGTGGTGGGTCGTAGCCGGCCGGCGCCCAGGGCTCCTCGGCCGAGCGACGCCGGGCGTCAGCCTCGTCGTAGCGGGGCCCGCCAGCGTCCGGGGCAGCTTCGTCCGGCTCGTAGCCGGGATGCTGCGATCCCTCGGACGTCATCTGCGCCTCCTCCATCGCGGAACAGCGGCCCGGACGTCATGCCGACGCCGGGCAGCCGGACCAACCGTACCGGGCGGTGCGACAGGTAGGAATCCCGGTGCTGTGACCAGCGAAACCAGTAACCGTGCCAATACGAAAGGCCCGCCCGGCACATGCCGGACGGGCCTTCTCTACGCCGCGTAATCAGTACTGCTGGCGCTGCGCGATCGCGAGGATCTCGGCGCGCACTGACTGCGAGTTGGTCTGGCTGAGCGCGCGCTCGAGGGCACGGGCCCGGCGCATGCGGTCACGGTTGCTGCGGTAGCGATCCATCATGGTGCTCATCTGTGGCTCCCTAGTCTGCGCCGGTCGCCCCCAACCGGCGTCAATACCTATTATGCGCCACAGGGGCCCCATGTGCCATCGATTATTAGGTGAGCCGCGCCACCGGCCGAACAAACGTAGGTCAGCGCCAAGGTGGACGGAAGAAGAAACGAAAGAGCCGGTGTGGCCCGAAGGCCACACCGGCTCCCCACAAATGCGGTGAAACTAGGTCCAAGCGAGCAGCGTCGCCTCTGGATCGTTGAGGAACGCGCCCACGTCACGCAGGAACTTCGACCCCAGCTCGCCGTCGATGATCCGGTGGTCGAACGACATCGCGAGCTGGGTGACCTGGCGAATCTTGATCTCGCCCTCGTGCACCCACGGCGTCTCCCGCACGGCGCCGAACGCGACGATCGCCGACTCGCCCGGCGGCAGGATCGGCGTGCCGGTGTCGACGCCGAAGACACCGACGTTGGTGATCGTCAGCGTGCCACCGGCCATGTCGGCCGGCGGCGTCTTGCCCGTCTTCGCGGTCTGCACCAGCGCCGTCATCGCATCGGCGAGTTCCCGCAGCGACAGCCGGCCGGCGTCCTTGATGTTGGGGACGATCAGGCCCCGCTCGGTCGCCGCCGCGATGCCCAGGTTGACGTAGTCCTTGACGATGATCTCGTCGCCGGCCCACGTCGAGTTGACCATCGGGTGCCGCCGCGCGGCCAGCAGGATCGCCTTGGCCACCAGCAGCAGCGGCGAGACGCGCACCTCGCGCCAGTCGGGCTGGGCCCGCAGCCGGTCGATGGCCTGCATCGAGCGGGTCATGTCGACGGTGAGGAACATCGTGACGTGCGGCGCGGTGAACGCCGACGACACCATGTTCTCCGCGGTCAGCTTGCGCACGCCCTTGACCGGGATGCGCTGCTCGCGCGGACCGGCCGGCACCGCGACAGCCGGAGCCGGCGCGACCGCGGCCGAACCGCCGTTTTGCGCCGCCAACACGTCGTCGCGGGTGATCGAGCCCTGCGGGCCCGACCCGACCAGCGTGCCGAGGTCGACACCCAGGTCCTTGGCGAGCTTGCGTACGGGCGGCTTGGCCAGCGCCTTCTGCTCGCCGCGTCCGGCGCCGGGGGCGTCCGCCGGAACGTCGACCGGCTCGACCGGTGCCGGCGGAGCCACCTCGACCGGCTGAGCCGGAACGACAGCCGGAGCAGCAGCCGCGGCCGGAGCAGCAGCGGCGCCATCCGCACGCCGGGGCCGGCGCTTGGCCGCCGCGGTCTTCGGCCCGTATCCGACCAGCACGGCCGTGCGCCCACCGGGCGCCGGGCCACCGATCAGACCGGGCTCGACCGCACCCTCGGCCGGCGCCACCTCGACAGCGGCCAGCGAGGCCGCCGACGGCGTGGGCGCGTCGGTCGCGGACGGGTCGGTGTCGATCGCGACGATCGGGCTGCCCACCTCGACCATCGTGCCTTCGGGGTGGTGGATCTCGACGACCTTGCCGGCCCACTTCGCCGGGATCTCGACGGCGGCCTTGGCCGTCTCGACCTCGACCAGCGGCTGGTTGAGCTCGATCTCCTCGCCGACCTGGACGAGCCACTTGAGGATCTCGCCCTCGGTCAGCCCCTCACCGAGGTCGGGCAGGTTGAACGTTTTTATTCGGGACATCGCGGTCACCAGCCGAACGAGCGGTCGACAGCGTCGAGCACCCGGTCGAGGTCGGGCAGGAATTCTTCTTCGACCCTAGCCGCGGGGTAGGGCGTGTCGAAGCCGGTCACCCGGAGCACCGGGGACTCCAGGGAGTAGAAGCACTCCTCGGTGATCCGGGCCGCGAGCTCGGCGCCGAGACCGATGTTGCTCGGGGCCTCGTGCACGACCACGCACCGGCCGGTGCGCCGGACCGACTCGTAGGCCGAAGCAAGATCGAGCGGCGACAGGGTACGCAGGTCGATGACCTCGAGCGAGCGCCCGTCTTCCTCGGCCGCGGCGGCGGCGTCGAGCGCGGTGCGGACCATCGGCCCGTACGCCAGGACGGTCACGTCGCTGCCGGCACGCACCGTGCGGGAGGCGTGCAGCGGATGCGCGGCGGACAGGTCGAGATCGAGGTCGACCTCGCCCTTCTCCCAGTAGCGCCGCTTGGGCTCCAGGAAGACGATCGGGTCGTCGGACTCGATCGACTGCTGGATCATGAAGAACGCGTCTTCCGGCGACGAGCAGGAGACCACCTTGAGGCCCGCGGTGTGCGCGAAGTAGGCCTCGGGCGACTCCGAGTGGTGCTCGACCGCGCCGATGCCGCCACCGAACGGGATGCGGATGACCATCGGCACCCGGACCTTGCCCTGCGACCGGTAGTGCATCTTCGCGACCTGCGAGACGATCTGGTCGTACGCGGGATAGACGAAGCCGTCGAACTGGATCTCGCAGACCGGGCGGTAGCCGCGGATGGCGAGACCGATCGCGGTGCCGATGATGCCGGACTCGGCGAGCGGGGTGTCGATCACCCGATCGTCGCCGAAATCCTTCTGGAGGCCGTCGGTGATCCGGAAGACGCCGCCGAGCTTGCCGACGTCTTCACCCATGATGATGACCTTCGGGTCGCGCTCGAGCGACCGGCGCAGGCCGATGTTGAGAGCTTTGCCCATGGTCAGTTTCTCGGCCATCAGTGTGCGCTCCCCTCAAACGACGCCTGGTAGCGAGTGAACCGCTCGCGCTCTTCGTCGACCAGCGGCGAACCGTGCGGGTAGACGTGATCGAAGATCGTCACGGGCTCCGGGTCGGGCATGGCCAGCACCCGCTCGCGCAGGTGCACCGCCTCGCGCTTGGCCTGCTCGTCGACCTCGGCGAAGAACGCGGCGTCGGCGATCTGCTGCTTCTCCAGGAACGCTCGTACGCGAAGAATCGGGTCCTTGGCCTGCCAGGCCTCGACCTCGCTGGCGATCCGGTAACGCGTCGGGTCGTCGGAGGTGGTGTGCGCGCCCATCCGGTAGGTGTAGGCCTCGATCATCGTCGGGCCCTGACCGAGCCGGGCGTGGTCGAGCGCCGCCTGGGTCACCGCGTAGGAGGCGAGCACGTCGTTGCCGTCGACCCGGATGCCGGGGAAGCCGAAACCGGCCGCGCGGCGGTAGAGGGGGATCCGGGTCTGCCGCTCGAGCGGCTCAGAGATCGCGTATTGGTTGTTCTGGCAGAAGAAGACCAGCGGGGCGTTGAACACGCCCGCCCAGATGAACGCCTCGTTGACGTCACCCTGGCTGGTCGCGCCGTCGCCGAAGTAGGCGATAACCGCCTCGCCGTCGTCGGTGCCGGTCTTGCCGTCCATGGTCACGCCCATGGCGTACCCCGTCGCATGCAGGGTCTGCGCCCCGATGACGATCGTGTACATGTTGAATTTGAACTCGTTGGGATCCCAACCGCCCTGGTCGACGCCGCGGAACAGGCCCAGCGGCATGATCGGGTCGATGCCACGGCAATAGAGCACGCCGTGCTCGCGGTAGGTCGGGAACGCCATGTCCTGCGGCTTCAGCGCGCGGCCGGAGCCGACCTGAGCGGCTTCCTGCCCGAGCAGGCTGGCCCAGATGCCCAGCTCGCCCTGGCGCTGGAGGGCCGTGGCCTCGGCATCCAGCTTTCGGACGATCACGAGGTCGCGGTAGAGCCCGCGGTATTCCTCGTCGGTGAAGTCGACACGGTAGACCGTGCCATCAGAGCCGGTCACCGACTCGATCCGCTCACCTTCCGGAGTGAGCAATTGGACAAGCTCCCCGTCGGGGGGCGAGCCTCCCTTGGCCATCCGTGTCTCCCTGTCTGTGGTGCGGTGCCGGGGGTGTCCCGACCGCGCAGCTTCGTCGCCCGCCAGCAGCGCCGACCGGCCTTACCTCACCGCGCCGGACCCGGTGGGGCCGCCGCGCGGTTGGGAGCCGACATCGCGTTCCGCGCCCTCCGCAAGGATGTGCTCGAGGCCCCGGCCACGTTGCCGTCGACTCCATCCTCGCATTGCCACCGGCGGTACCACAGGTTGGTTGACACTCTCCATGATCGACCCCGCCCGGTCCAGCATGGTGAAAGTTGGCACATAGACACGCTGTAGATAGCTGGCAAACCGAGCGTAACTGCGCAACCCTGTTCGCCGGACGCGATGACCGAATAGGACCGATTCCCCCCGGTTGACGGTCTGCTGGGGTTCCCCCGCCGCGTCGTCGCGTTCACCTGCAGACGAGGAGTTCGGCCGTGCCGGACGAGACCCTTTGGCCACCACCCGGCGGCCGACATCGCGCCTCCGGGATGACCGGGCCGACCAGGCGTTACGCGCTGATCGTGCTGGCCCTGGCGGTGACCTCGTCACTGCCCATCCTGGCCGCGATCGGTCCCGGCGCCGGGTCGGTCGGCAGCGCCCTGGCGGTCGACGAGCCGCTCGACACCACCCCGTTCATCGCGCCGCCGTCGCCGGGGCCGGTGGTGGTCATCCCGATCCGCCCGAGCCTGGCCGAGCCGCCGCCGCCCCCACTGGCCACCCTGTCGGCGCCGGCGGAGACCTCCCCGCGCCGCCCGCAGCGCCGCGCCGTCACGAAGCCGCACCGCACGAAGCCACACCGCCACGTCGCCGCGCACGGCGCGCCCGAGCGGGTGCACAGCCGACCCCGGGCCCGCGTCCGGCAGCCGGACGCCCGCGTCGAGCCCGCACAGCCGGCGCCGGCGCGCCGGAAAACGCGCGTGGTCCACCGGCGCAAGCTGTGGCACCGCCCGCCGGTGACACTCCCGCACCCGTGCCGCCACCGGCCACGCGGCGGCTTCTGACCGGTCTTCTAGCCGCGGGCGGTGTGCGTCTCCAGCAGCGGCGCCTGGCCGGGGCCGCACTCGTCCCACGGTCCGCCGTAGGCGTGTGCGGCCACGCCGCTGGTGCGCAGGTCGGCCCCGTTATCCGGGTCGAACAGCTCCGACGCCAGCGAGATCGACGGGTTGTGCCCAATGATCATGACGGTGTTGACCGCGTCGTCGACGCCCTGGATCAGGTCGATCAGGTCGGCCGCGTCGCCGTCGTAGACCTCGGCCCGGTAGTCGACCTCGGGCGACGGCGGGTTGTCGCCGGCGGCGTCGGCCATGCCCAGCGCGACACCGTGCCAGGTCTGCCGGGTGCGCTTCGAGGGCGAGCAGATCACCAGGTCGGGCCGGTAGTCACGGTGCGCGAGCCAGGCCCCGATCGCACCGGCGTCGGCATGCCCCCGCGGCGTGAGCGGCCGGTCGACGTCACCGACGCCCGCCGGCCGGTCGGCCTTGGCGTGCCGCACCAGCAGGATCCTGCGCTCGGTCATGACCATCAGCTTGCCTGATTGGCGCCAGGTCCACATGGGTAAGTCGGTCTGTGCCCGCCCGCTCGACGCACTATGAAGGAGGCGACCACAGTGGGCATCGGTGTCGGCATCTTCCTGATCGCAATCGGCGCGATCTTCACCTTCGCGCTCGACGTCAACGTGGGCTGGCTAGACCTCGACGTGGTCGGCTGGGTCCTCATGCTGGCCGGCGTCGTCGGCCTGATCCTGACCACCTGGTTCTGGCAGAGCCGCAAGCGCACGACCGTCGTTCGCGACACCCGCGCCGCGACGCCCTCGACCTATGGCACTCCCGCACCGCCCGCACCCCCGGTGCAGGGTCGGGTCGAGGAATACCACGAGGTGCGGCGCGACGACCCTGGCTACTGACCCTCCCCTGAAAGGTGTGGCCCCCCGCTCCGGCGGGGGGCCACTCCCGTTTGTCAGGCGGGAGCGAACAGCGCCAGGTAGATCGCCACGTGGTGGCAGATCGCCGCGATCAACGTGCAGGCGTGGAAGAACTCGTGGTGCCCGAACACGGTCGGCCACGGGTTGGGGCGGCGCAGGGCGTAGAAGACCGCACCGACCGTGTAGGCCACGCCGCCGGCGAGCAGCAGCAACAGGCAGGCCAGCCCGCCGTTGCGGAAGATGTCGGGCAGCACCGCGAGGGCGACCCAGCCGAGCGCGAGATAGAGCGGCGCGGAAAGCCACCGCGACCCGTGCGGCCGCAACAGCTTGAGCGTCACCCCACCCACGGCGCCGGCCCAGACGATGCCCAGGATGATCGTCGCCGTGCGGGTCGGCACCAACAACACCATGAACGGCGTATAGGTACCGGCGATGAAGATGAAGATCATCGAGTGATCGAGCCGGCGCATGATCTGGTAGCCGCGCTCCGACCAGACCCGCCGGTGATACAACGCGCTGGTGCCGAAGAGCGCACAGACGGTGACGCTGTAGACGATGCAACTCACCAGCGGCGACCAACCCGGCCGGGTGGCGGCGATCGAGCAGAGCACGATCCCGGCCACCACGGCGACGAAGAAGGCGTACGCGTGCAGCCAACCGCGCATGCGGGGTTTGCCTAGGTCCACCGGCCGCATCCGGGATCGGGTTGACGTCGTCACTGGATCAGGCTACCTACCTGGGCTGATAGCAGTCTGGCAGTCCTGTGACCCGGCGCCCCTTCGAGTGGTCGACAATGGAATCCGTGCGCATCCACCCGGTCGGCGCGACCGCGCTGCTCCTGGAATGCCCGCCCGCCGAGGTGGAGGCATGGCGCGCGGAACTCTGGCGCCGCCGCGCGGCGGGCGACCTGACCGCGACCGAGATCGTCCCCGGCGAGCGCACGGTGCTGCTCGATGGCGTCGCCACGCCGGCCGAGGTGATCGCGGGCTGGGCACCGCCACCACCGGCCAGCGACGTCTCAGTCGAGATCATTTCAATCCCCATCGTGTACGACGGCCCCGACCTCCCCACCATCGCCGCCCTGTGGTCGATGCCGGTGCCCGCGGTGATCTCTCTACTCACCGACACCGAGTTCCACGTGGCGTTCTGCGGCTTCTCTCCTGGTTTCGGCTATCTGACCGGCCTGCCGGCCTCGCGGGCCGTGCCCCGGCTGGCCTCGCCCCGCACGTCGGTGCCCGCGGGGTCGGTCGGCCTGGCCGGGCGCTATGCGGGCATCTACCCGACGGCGTCGCCGGGCGGCTGGCAGCTCGTCGGTCGCACCGACGTCGCCCTGTTCGACGTCGACCGCGACCCGCCCGCCCTGCTCACCCCCGGCACGGTGGTCCGATTGGTGGCGGCGTGACGGCGGTGCCGACGGGTGGTCCGGCTGGTGACGGCGTGACGGCGGTGCTGGCGGTGGTCCGCGCGGGTGCGCTGACGACGGTGCAGGACCTTGGTCGGCCCGGCTACGCCCACCTCGGCGTGCCGCGGTCCGGCGCCCTGGACCTGCCGGCGCTGCGCCGGGCCAACGGCCTGGTCGGCAATCCGGCCGGCGCCGCGGTCCTGGAGACCACTCTCATGGGCTGCGCGTTCCGGCTGCCGGAGGGCGGCCTGGTCGCGGTGACCGGCGCGGCCGCCGAGGTCACCGTCGCCGGGGTCCCGGTCTCTCGCGACGTGGCGGTCAACGTGCCGCCCGGTGGGCTGGTCGAAATCGGCCGGGCGACGGCTGGGGTCCGCTCTTACGTCGCGGTCGCCGGCGGGATCGCGGTTGCGCCGGTGCTGGGCAGCCGATCGACGGACACCCTCTCCGGGCTCGGCCCGCCGCGCCTACGTAATGGCGACCTGCTTCCGCTCGGTCAGCCGGGCAGCGCCGACCCGGCTGCGGCCGGGGAGGACGTGGCCGGGCCGGACGTCACTTGGGCGGCCTCGGCCGCTGACAGGCTCCCATCGCCGCCCGGCGCACCGGTCGCCGAAACCGACGCCGGCTCATCCGGTCCGGCGTCGGATTTCGACGGCGTCATCGTGCTGCCGGTTCGGCTCGGGCCACGGGACGCCTGGTTCACCCCGGAGGCGGTGGAGACGCTGCTGACGACGGCGTACACCATTAGTCCGAATAGCAACCGGGTCGGCGCGCGGCTGGCCGGCGCGGCCCTGGCCCGCGCGGTGGCCGGCGAACTGCCCAGCGAGGGCGTGGTGCTCGGCGCCGTTCAGGTGCCGGCTGACGGGCAGCCACTGATCTTCCTGGCCGACCACCCCACCACCGGCGGATATCCGGTGATCGCGGTGGTCACCGACGTAACCGCACTGGCCCAGGCCCGTCCGGGCAGTACCGTCAGATTTCATGGACCTCAACGCTGACCTCGCCGAAGGCTTCGGCATCTGGCGGCTCGGCGACGACGACGCGCTGCTCGACGTGGTCACCTCGGCCAACGTCGCGTGCGGCTTCCACGGCGGCGACCCGGTCACGATGCGTCGGGTCTGCACGACCGCGGCCGCGCGCGGCGTCGCGGTGGGTGCCCAGGTGAGCTACCGAGACCTGGCGGGCTTCGGGCGGCGGCGGATCGACTACGCGTTCGACGAGCTGCGCGACGACGTGATCTACCAGATCGGCGCCCTCGACGGCTTCTGCCGGGTGGCCGGGATGTCGGTCCGCTACGTCAAGCCACACGGCGCCCTCTACAACGTCGCCGCCGTCGACGAGGCCCAGGCGGCGGCGGTGGTGGCGGCGGTCCGCGACTACGACCGGACGTTGCCGGTGGTCTGCTCGCCCGGCTCCACGCTGGCCGAACTCGCGGTTGGCGCCGGCCTGACCATCGTGACGGAGGGCTTCGCCGACCGCGCCTACGAGCCCAACGGCAACCTGGTCTCCCGCACCCAGGCCGGCGCGGTGGTCACCGACCCGGAGGCTGTAGTCGCCCGGGCGGTCCGCCTGGCCCGCGAGGGCACCATGGTGGCGGTGGACGGCTCGACCATCCCGCTGCGGGTGGCCTCGATCTGCCTCCACGGCGACACACCCGGCGCCGCGGAGCTGGCCCGCCGGGTCCGCGACGGATTGACCGCCGCAGGCGTGACGCTGGCCCCGTTCGCAAGCCGACCCGAAGCCGTCTAGGCGTCAGACCGCTGCGACTGACGCCAGCCCGCGTTGGCCGCAACCGCGGTTGGCCCGGCCACCAGCCGGCCAGAGCCGGAGTCCGGGCGCGGCACGGGCAACGCAGGCCGCGCCCTCACGATCATCGTGACGGGCGCCGGGACTCCACGACGGGGTCTGGGCTTCGTTGAAGCCGCGACGACCGACAGGAGAAGGCCTTCGCAGGCCACGTCTAAGCGCAGGCCACGTCTAAGCGCAGGCCCCGTCCAAGCGCAGGCCACGTCTAAGCCGAGACCGCCGCTTCCGGACTCGGGCGACGTCGGATTCGGGCCAGCCGCGTAGGGGCGTCAGCCCTCGTCGAGGCCGCGCAGCACCAGGGCGACCCGCTGGCCGCCGTCGGACGCGATTTTGATCGGCACGCCCCAGTCCTGCCGGGTCAGGTGGCAGGCCGCGTGCTCGACGTCGGCGTCGCAGGTCGCCGCCTGCGCGACCACCTGGAGCACGCCGCCCTCGACATCGCCCGAAACGACCAGCCGGCGGCGCAGTTCGGTGGTCGCACCGGCACCTTCGACCAGCAACTCCGGCGGCGACGCCGAGACGGTCAGTCGGGTTGACGGGCCGAACTGCTCGTCGAGCTTCTGCCCCGGCGCCGGCGTGAAAATGATGTCGAGGGTGACCTCACCGGCCGCGACCAGGGTCGGCGGGCGCTCGGTGCGGTGTCGCGTGCCCGGCGCGGTCGAGCCGCCGGCGGCGCTCAGCGCGCCCGGCGCCAGCGCGGTCAGCCGGTGCGCGGCCGACTCCACGACCAGGACGTCGCCGTCGGCGGTCACCACGATCCCGCTCGGCTCGGCGAGCCCGTCGGCGACCGTCGAGACAGCGTTGCCAACTGGGTCGTAGCGGCGTACGGCGCCGTTGTAGGTGTCGGCCACCAGCACCGAGCCGTCGGCGAGCGCGCACACCCCGAGCGGATGCTGGAAGAGCGCCTGGTCGGCCGGGCCATCCATGTGGCCGAAGTCGAAGAGGCCCTGCCCCACCGCGGTGTGCAGCACGTCGTCTTCGACGTAGCGCAGGGCGCTGGTCTCGCTGTCGGCGATCCACAGCCGCCGGCCGTCGGCAGAGGTGGACAGGCCCGACGGCTGCGCCATCCAGACGTCGGGCAACGCACCGTCGCGGAGCGCCTCGACCGTCGTGCCGGCGTGGATGCCGGTGGTCCGCTTGATCGGGTCATACCACCAGAGCTGGTGGATCCCGGCCATCGCGACGATCAGCTGGTCGCCGAACCAGGCCACGTCCCACGGCGACGACAGGTCGCTGGCCAGGGCGTCGTGCGCGTGGTCGTCGACGGTCGACCGCCACTGCCGCCCGGTGCCGGCGATCGTCTCGACCTGGCCGGTCGCCAGCTTGAGGCCGCGCAGCAGGTGGTTGACAGTGTCGGCGACCACCACGTCGTAGCCGACGGCCTCGGCCACCTCGGCCGGCAGCAGGCACAGCCCCTGCGGCTCGGCGAACTCGGCGACGTCGGGCCCACCGTCGGCGCGCCCCCGGGTGCCGGTGCCGATCCGCCGCACGACCGTCTCACCGTCGGCGGCGAGCTCGACGATCGAGTGCCGCGACGAGTCGGAGACCAGCACGTTGCCGCTGGGCAACACGACGGCCTTGCCGGGGAAGCGCAGCGTGGTGTTGGGCTCCTCGGGCGCCACGTAGGGACCGGAGCCCCGGTGCAGCGTGCCCTTGGCGTCGTGGGTGGCGATCAGCTCGTCGATCAGCCGCATCAGCCCTTCGGCGTGCCCCTCGCCGGCCATCGTGGCCACGACGTAGCCCTCCGGGTCGACCACGGTCAGCGTCGGCCAGGCCTTCGCCGCGTATTGGTCCCAGGTGATCAGCTCCGGGTCGTCGAGCACGGGGTGGTCGACCTCGTAACGCTCGACAGCGGCCCGCAACGCCTCCGGGTCGCGCTCGTGCTCGAACTTCGGCGAGTGCACCCCGATGACGACGAGCACGTCGCCGTATTTCTCCTCGAGCGGCCGCAGCTCATCGAGCACGTGCAGGCAGTTGATGCAGCAGAAGGTCCAGAAATCGAGCAGAACGATCTTGCCGCGCAGGTCGGCGATCGTCAGGTCCTTGCCGCCGGTGTTGAGCCAGCCACGGCCCTTGAGCTGAGGCGCGCGTACGCGAGGAGTCACCCACCAATCCTGCCAGCGGGTCGGTCAGAAGGCCTCTTCGGGGAGGTCCATCAGGTCCAGGGTGGTGCCCTCGACGATGCGGCGGTCGGCGCCCAGTCGGGGCAGCACCTCGCGGGCGAAGAAGCGGGCCGCCGCGACCTTGCCGGCGTAGAAGGCGTCCGGGCCCTCGGCCAGCTTGCGCAGCGCGACCTCGGCCTGCCGCTGGAGCAGCCAGCCGACGATCAGGTCGCCGACCGCGAGCAGGAACCGGCGGCTGGCCAGGCCGACCTTGTAGACCGCGCGCGGATCGGAACCCGCCTCGCCGAGCCAGCCGGTCATCGTCCCGAGCATCGATTGGGCCTCGCCCAGGGCCTTGCCCAGCGCGAGCCGCTCTTCCTTGAGCTGGCCGTTGCCGCCCTCGGACTCGATGAACTGGCCGATCTCGCCGGCCACCGCCAGCAGCGCCACACCCTGGTCCTTCACGATCTTGCGGAAGACCAGGTCGAGGCTCTGGATCGCGGTCGTGCCCTCATAGAGGGTGTCGATCTTCGCGTCGCGGACGTATTGCTCGAGCGGGTAGTCCTGGAGGAAGCCCGAGCCGCCGAAGGTCTGCAACGACTCGGAGCCGAGCAGCTCGTAGGCGCGCTCGGAGCCCAGGCCCTTCACGATCGGGAGCAGGAAGTCGTTGACCCGCTTGGCCAGCTTCTCCGCCTCGGCGTCACCGGACGCCGCCGCCAGCTTGATCTTGTCCTGCCAGGAAGCCGTGTAGACGACCAGAGCGCGCATGCCCTCGGCGTACGACTTCTGGAGCATCAGCGACCGGCGGACGTCGGGGTGGTGGCTGATGGTGACCCGCGGCGCGGCCTTGTCGCCCTGGCGCAGCAGGTCGGCGCCCTGGACCCGGGACTTCGCGTAGTCGAGCGCGTTGAGGTAGCCGGTCGACAGGGTCGCGATGGCCTTGGTGCCGACCATCATCCGGGCGTACTCGATGATCAGGAACATCTGGCGGATGCCCTCGTGGACGTCGCCCATCAGCCAGCCCTTGGCCGGGGCGCCGTGCTCGCCGAAGGTCAGCTCGCAGGTGTTGGAAACCTTGAGGCCCATCTTGTGCTCGACGTTGGTGGCGTAGACGCCGTTGCGCTCGCCCAGCTCGCCGGTCTCCTCGTCGAAGTGGAACTTCGGCACGATGAACAGCGACAGGCCCTTGGTGCCGGGGCCACCGACGCCCTCGACGCCGACCGGGCGGGCCAGCACGTAGTGGATGATGTTGTCCGAAAGGTCGTGCTCGCCCGAGGTGATGAAGCGCTTGACGCCCTCGATGTGCCACGAGCCGTCGGGCTGCGGGATCGCCCTCGTGCGGCCGGCGCCGACGTCGGAGCCGGCGTCGGGCTCGGTGAGGACCATCGTCGACGACCAGCCCTTGTCGATGAACAGCTCGGCCCACTTCTTCTGCCGCTCGGTGCCCTCGCGGTGCAGGGTGGTCGCGAACGACGGGCCCGAGGCATACATCCAGATCGGGGCGTTGGAGCCGAGGATCAGCTCGGCGAGCGACCACCACAGGGCGCGCGGCGCCGACGTGCCGCCGAGCTCGGTCGGCAGGTCGAGGCGCCAGAACTCGGCGTCCATGAAGGTGTGGAACGAGCGGCGGAACGCCTCGGGCAGTGGCGCGGTGTGCGTCTGCGGGTCGAAGACCGGCGGGTTGCGGTCGCTGTCGACGTAGCTGGCCGAGAGGTCTTCGCGGGCGAACCGGTCGAGCTCGGCGAGCAGGTTGCGCGCGGTGTCGACGTCGAGGTCGGCGAACGGCCCCTGGCCAAGGACGCGGTCGACGCCGAAGACCTCGAAGAGGTTGAACTCGATGTCGCGCACGTTGCTCTTGTAGTGCGTCATGTGCCCGGCTCCCCGATCAGCGGCGTTGGTTACCCGTCGGTAACCCAGGTTATTACCTGCGAGTAGCCCTCACATAGAGGGACAGCCGGTGACCGGCGCCACAATACCCCCACCGTGGCGCCCCATTTGATGGCCTTTATAGCGTTATGGGGGTCGATATTGGGTGAAGTCAAGTCGGCGCGCCGACAGTCGCGTCACCGTAGCCGGTCGGAGGTCGTTTGGTGGTTACCCGCGCTCCGCTGGTGGAGCCCGACGCAGGAGGACCCGATGACTCTGGCCCATCTCGCTGACCTGCTGCTCAACCCCCGCGCCGGCTACGTCGGCCGGCACCGTGCGCCCGAGGCCGCGCGGGTCGTCCCGGCCGGCCGGGTGCCCCGGCTGGTGACCGCCAAACAGCCCTGAAGAGCGCGGCTACTCGCTGCCGACTTCCCAACTCGGGACGCTCGCGGTGGTGACCGGGCGCGGCCCGGCGTATTCCATCAGGACGACGGCGATGTCGTCATCGAGCCGCCCATGAACCCACTCGACCAGCGCCGTCTCGAGTGAAGCCAGACCGTCGCCGACCGTGCCGTGGCCGAGCAGCCGCCACGCGCGGTCGGCGATCGGGAAGAACTCGCCCTCCCGGCGCGCCTCGCCGAGGCCGTCGGTGAACAGCAACAGCCGGTCGCCGGGCTCGAGCCGCTCGACCCGCGGCCGGACGACCGGCATGAAGCCCAGCGGCGGGGCCGGCGCCGGTGGTTCGAGCGGGATCACCTCGCCCCGGCGCAGCAGCAGCGGCGCCGGGTGCCCGCAGTTGACGATCGTCAGCGTGCCGCCCCGCTCCTCGACCATCGCCGCCGTGACGAAGTCTTCGTCGCCGACGCTGCGCGCCACGGCGCGGTCCAGGTCGGCGACGATCGCGCGCAGGTCGGCCCGCTCATAGGCGACGTGGCGGTAGGAGCCGAGCACGATGCTCGCGGTGCGAACGGCGTCGAGACCCTTTCCTCTTACGTCGCCGATGATGATCCGCACGCCGTACGGCGTGTCGAGGCACTCGTAGAGGTCGCCGCCGATCTCGGCCGTGGCAGTGGCCGAGATGTAGCGGCCGGCCACGGCCAGCGAGCCCGTCTGCGGGCCGATCGGGCGGAGGACTGCCTGTTGGGCCACCTGGGCCAGTTTGGACAATTCGGCGATCCGGGTCGCCTGACGTTCCCGGATCACCGCGACCACCGCGGCGATCGCCGTGGCCAGCGCGACACCGGCGACGTTGACCCCGGTCGCGAGCGTCACGCCGCCCTTGGCGACCAGCGCGAACGCGATGCCGACCACGGTGGCGAGCACGCCGACGACGAGCACCATCCGCCAGGACGCGAACGCCGCGGCCAGGAACGGCGCGGCCGCGACCAGGCCCACGTAGTTGGCGTTGCTGCCGTCGGCGATCTCCACCGCGGACACGATCGCGAGCAGCACGACGGCCGCGCCGAGGCCGGCGCGGGATCCAGGGCTGAGCGGGCGGCGGCCCGCCGGGGAGAAACGCATGGGTACGCGGAACAGCATGCCTGATGGACGTGCGGTGTTGAACGAAGTTGGCCCCTCGTCCATCCGGTTCTGACCAACCCGGTCGGTCGTCAGCTCCCCAAAACCTCGTACTTGACGGTCAACTCGCCCAGGCCGAGGTCGGCGATCGTGCGGAACGCCGCCCGCGACAGGTCGAGGCACCGGCCGTCGACGAACGGGCCGCGGTCGTTGATCCGGACCACCACGGACTTGCCGTTGCTCGGGTTCGTCACCCGTACCCGCGTGTTGAATGCCAGGGTCTTGTGCGCCGCCGTGAGCGCCTCAGGGTTGAACGTCTCGCCGTTGGCGGTCATCTGGCCCTCGTCGTAGTACGAGGCGCCGCAGGTGCCGCTGCTGACCACCGAGCCGCCGGTCGCGGGCTTGGCCGTGGTCTTCTCGGGGGTGGCCTTCTTGGTGCTCGGTGCCCGGACGCTGCCACGCGAGGCGTGCTCGGCGGTCTTGCTCGGGGTCGGCTTGGGTTTGGTGGTCGCGGACGGTGTCGGCGTTGGTGTGGTTACTGTCGGTAACGTTGCCTCAGGGGTCGACACCTCCGCCGTCGACTGTGGGACGTCGATCCGCCCAACCGTCGACGCGGCCTTCTCCTCAGTCAGTTTCATCGCTCCAAAAGCGCCACTGACCAGCAACGCCAGCACCACGACCGCGGTCGCTAACGGTCCGAACAGCGAACCGCCGACCGGTTGCCTGGTATGCCTACCCGCCACGATCTCTGGCTCCTTCCACAGGGGGTGAACCGTGGCGGACCGTACCGAGAGTGGCACGCCGGATGTCAACGTGATCATTCGCTTTCGTCCGAATATGGACGGAAACGTTCAACCGATCGACTGACCCTGCGGTGGGCCGTGGGTGCCGGTGTGCAGGATGGTTGCCGTGGCCACTTCACGACCGCTGCGGGACCAGTCGCTGCGCGCCGCCCTCGCCGAGGCGTTCCACTGGTTCGACCCCGGCGCGCACAGCGACCACCTGGTCAGCGACGTGTCTGGTTGGTGGCGTTCACCGGACCTGTTGGCGTCGGTCGGCCCGGCTCTCGCCGACCTCTACGCCGACGAGGCACCGACCCTGGTCATCTCGCCGGAGGTGACCGGCTTCCTGGTCGGGCCACTGGTCGCGGTCGCGCTCGGGGTCGGTTTCGCGCCGGCGGTCAAGGACGGTGGCGACCGGCAGTTGGTCGACCGGGTCACCTGGGCCCGCACGCCGCCGGACTATCGCGGCCGGGAATTGCGCTTGGGGGTACGCGAGCGGCAGATCCGTGCCGCCGACCGGGTGCTGGTGGTGGACGACTGGGTGGCGACGGGCGCGCAGGTCCAGGCGCTCTACGACGTGGTGGCGACGCGGGGTGCGACGGCCGTGGGTTGCGCGGCCATCGTGAGCGCCTGCCCGGCGCCGGTGGCCGAGCGGCTGCGGTTGCGTTCGCTGCTGACGGCGGCCGACCTGACCTGACATGTCCGTTGTGGAGCGCGGGGCCTCGGCATCGGCTGTTCGCGCTGGTAGGGCTAGCTACCACCCGGGTAGGTCCCAGACGGGTATGGCGCTATCTGCGATATTGCAGATTGGCGTCTACCGGAGAGCGAGGTTTCCCGGGTCCAATAGATGCGGCAAGAGCTTCGGCCAGGTTAGGCGGGCCCTGGTCAGAGCCGTGGAAGAACAGAGCCGCCGGCGCGCGGTCCCGACGATCCGGCTTCGCGAGATCGCGCGCTGAGCTGCCCCACACGGCGCCGAGGGTGGACCGGCCCACCCTCGGCGTCTCAAGGTTCCAATCTGCGATATGGCAGGTTGCAGGATCCCGGTGAGGTAGCTCGCCGTGCATAATGTGCGTGACACGTGCGTCCGGCAGACAGGCGTAACCCGGACAACTTACGCTGGCAGCGACGTCACTGCCCGAGCGACAGCAGACAGCGACACGGCAATGTGCCGTACCCGCCCGACGCACGCTCTTAGCGGACAGGAGAGCGCCTGACATGGCCTCGAGCGACTCGCCGGCCGTCGCACGCCGTCGCGTGCGCCTCGCCGTTCGGCGCGCTCGCGAGGCCAAGGCGATCACCCAGAGCGACGTCGCCGAGGCGATGGAATGGTCGCTCAGCAAGGTCATGCGGATCGAGAGCGGCGAGGTCACGATCTCGCAGAACGATCTTCGACCCCTGCTCAGTTACCTTGGTATCAAAGACAGGGTCCAGGTCGAGTCGCTCGTCGCGTCCGCGAAGGTCTCCAAGCAGCGCAAGCAGTGGTGGGAGGCGCCGCCCTACCGCGAGCTGCTGACACCGTCGATGGTGCAGCTCATGGGCCTGGAGCTGGCGGCGAGCGAGATCCGCTACTTCTATCCGCTGATCGTGCCGGGCCGGCTACAGACGCCCGCCTACGCCCGCGCCGTGCTGGAGACCTTCAGCGGCGAGTTGCCCGAGGAAGCCATCGAGGCCCGGCTCAAGCTCCGCGAGCTGCGCCGGCAGAGCTTCCTGTCCGCACAGCAGACCGACGTGTTCGTGGTGCTCGACGAGTCGGTCCTTTTGCGCCAGGTCGGCGGCGCCCACGTGCTCCGCGACCAACTCGACCACCTGCTGACCCTGATCGGCGACCAACGCATCGCCGTACGCATCATTCCCTTCGTGGAGCAGGCGCCGATCCCCATGCTGGCGACCTACGAAATCGTCTACCTCGCCGACGGTGGCGAAGACGCGGCGGTGCTCCACCGGGAAAGCGATTTGCTCGACGAGATCGTCGAAGACAAAGAGAAGATCAAGCGGCATCGGGACATCTTCGACCGCATTTGGAATGGTGCGTACGACGAGTCAACCTCGGCGGGGCTCATCAAGGACCACGCCACCGCGCTGGTCTGACCGCTAGACATAACCACGAACGAAGGGCTTGCAAGTTGAACGAGTCGAGTGCGGCCATCTCCTGGCGCAAGAGCACCCGGTGCTCCTCCGGTGCCTGCGTCGAGGTGGCGGACGCGGAGGACACGGTGCTCATGCGTGACTCCAAGTCACCGGGCGGCGAATCGCTCGCCTTCCCGCGCAGCGTGTGGACCAGCTTTATGGTCGACATCAAAGAAGGACGATTCAGCGCAAACTAGCCTATGATCGTGAGCCGCGCTCTCATTGGCGGCTCACGATCCACAGCTTGCCAGCCCGCTCGGAATACAGCGCAATTCCCCGCACATTATGACATTCACCTTTGTTCCCGCCGTTCATTCACGTTCCCTGCATTACCGGGGTTGCTTACGCTATGCGTAGGTCACTACTAGGGAGCGTGACTATGTCCAACGATCAAGACCGGGTCAACTGGCTTAGTAGATGCTCGAACGGCGCGTGCGTCGAAGTCGGCGCGCTCGACGGTCGAGTGCTCGTGCGTGACTCGAAAGACCGTGAAGGGCCGGTCATGGCAGTCTCTCGCTCAGCGTGGAGCGAGTTCCTCGCCGGCATCCGCGAGGCCGAACCGCGCCGCTGAAGCGGCGGGCCGTCGTTCGCCCCGCGCGGCCGTCGCCTGGTTCGACGGCGAAGTCAGTGCAAATCCGTCGCGGCACAGGTCAAGGCGTTCGCTCCGACACCGTCGTCGGCAACCACGCCTTGACCGCCGCCGCGCGGGTCGTACCCTGTCGATGGGCTTGCATCGAGAGGGGTCGTCATCGAGACCACCGTCTGCGTCGTGGGTGGCGGGCCCGCGGGCGTCGTTCTTGGACTGTTGCTGGCGCGGCAGGGCGTCGAGGTCACCGTGCTCGAGAAGCACGCCGACTTCCTGCGCGACTTCCGCGGCGACACCGTGCATCCGTCGACGCTGACGCTGCTCGACGAGATCGGCCTCGGCACGGCGCTCGCCGGCCGGCCCGGCCGGAAGGTCGACTCGCTACGGGCGACCTTCGACGACGGGAGTGTTCGGCTCGCCGACTTCAGCCGCCTGCCGGGCGGCCACCCCTACGTGCTCTTCCTGCCCCAGTGGGACTTCCTCGACGTGCTCGCCGACGAGGCGTCGAAGCTGCCGACCTTCACGCTGCTCCGGTCGACCGAGGTGGTCGACGTGCTCCGCGACGGCCCGCGGGTGGTCGGCGTGCGCACCGCCGACGGCGGCGAGGTCCGGGCCCGGCTGACCGTGGCGTGCGACGGCCGCGGCTCGGTGGTCCGCCAGCGGCTCGGCCTGCGGCCACGCGAGTTCGCCGCCCCCATGGATGTGCTCTGGTTCCGCATCTCCCGGCAGGCCGACGACCCGCCCGGGCTCGACATGCGGATCGGCGCCGGCGGCCTGATGCTCTGCATCGACCGGGGCGACTACTTCCAATGCGCGTACGTGATCGCCAAGGGCGGCTACGACGAGGTGCGGGCCGACGGACTCGACGCGTTCCGGGCCCGGGTCGCCGCACGGGCGCCGGCGCTTGCCGACCGGGTCGGCGAGCTGACCGACTGGGCCGACGTGCGGCTGTTGACAGTCCAACTCGACCGGTTGCGGCGCTGGTCGGTGCCGGGCGCGCTGCTGATCGGCGACGCCGCGCACGCGATGTCGCCGATCGGCGGGGTGGGCATCAACCTGGCCGTGCAAGACGCGGTGGCAACCGCGCGGATCCTCGGCCCGGCGCTCGCGGCCGGCCGCCTCACCGACGCCGACCTCGACAAAGTGCGGCGCCGGCGGCGCTTCCCGACCGTGGTCACGCAGGCCGGGCAACGGCTGGCACAACGCCGCCTGGTCGATCCGCTGCTGCACACGACCGGGCCGGTCAAGGTGCCCGCGCCCCTTCGCCTGCTCGGGCGGACGCCGATGCTGCAACGACTCGCGGCGCGGATCGTCGGCCTCGGCGCCCGCCCGGAACACGCGTCTAGCTGAAAAACTCCCGCAGCACCGGTGCCAGCGCGTCGGGCGACACGTCGTGGGTCTGGTCCGGCAGTTCGCGGTGCGTCGCGCCGGGCACCGCGGCGGCCGTCGCCTTCACCGCCGCGCGCAGGTTGTCGGGGCTCGCCGCACCGGCGACGACCAGGGTCGGCACGGCGATCGCGGCGGCGGCAGCGCGCGGCACGGCGGCGTCACCCAAGACGGCGTTGTCGTAGGCCAGCGTCGGCGCGACCGCCTCGAAGACCGGCCAGAACGGCTGGCCACGCAGCCCGGCGACGGCCTCGGGCGGCATGCCGATGGAGGTCATGAACAGCGCGATCGCATCCCCGTCGCGGCCGGCCGCCAACGCCTCGTCGAGACCTACCGTGTAGGCGCGGCTCCATTCGCCGCCGTCGGTCTCGGAGATGAACGGCGGCTCGAAGAGCGCCAGCCGGGTGAAGTCGACGCCCGCGGCGGCGGCCCGCAGCAGCAGGGCGGCGCCGGACGAGATGCCGAAGCCGTAGGCACTGCCGCCGGCCTCGGTGACCAGGGCACGCAGGTCGTCGACCTCACGCTCGACGGCGTAAGGCAGGGTGTCGCCGCTCTCGCCGCGGCCGCGCCGGTCGTACGCGTACACCGTGAAGCTGTTCTGCAGTGCGTCGGCGAAGCCGCGCATCGGGCCGGACCCGCGGTAGCACATCGCGCCGTCGATCAGGATCAACGGCGGCCCGCTGCCGCTGCGCTCGTAGGCGATGGTGGTGCCGTCGGTGGAGGTCACGGTGGTCATGGCGTGATCCTTTCGAGGTAGGCCGCGAAGCGGTCGAGGCTGGTCTTGAACCCGGCCTGCGCCTCGGCGGCGCGGAAGGCGGCCGGCACATTTGTCTGATGGGTGACCACCTCGGTGCGGCCGTCGCCGAGCGAGTGGAAGGTGACGGTCGTCTTCATGCCGCCGCGCGACTCCGGCTCGATCCAGACCAGCCGGTGCGGCCGCTCGACCTCGACGTAGGTCGCCCGCATCGTGTAGCTGCTGCCGTCGCCCTCGTTGACCATCGTGGTCTCGAAGGCGCCACCGGGCCGCAGGTCGACGACGATGCCGTCGAGCGGGGTGGTCGTGCCGGTCGGCCCCCAGAAATGGGTCAGGTGCTGTGGCTGGGTCATGCAGTCGAAGAGCAGCTCGGGCTCGGCCGCGTGGACACGGCGGAAGGTGAGCTCACCGGTGTCGGTCATCGGGCCTCCTTTCGGGGTCGCAGCGTCGCGAGGTGCTCGTCGAGCCGGTCGTAGCGGTCGGCCCAGACCTGCCGGTGCTCGGCGATCCAGCCGGCCGCGGCGTCGAGCCGGACAGTGTCGAGCACGCACGGCCGGGCCTGCGCGGCCCGGGTGCGCTGCACCAGGCGGGCGTTCTCCAGCACCTTGATGTGTTTGGAGACGGCCTGCTGGCTCATCGCGAACGGTTCGGCGAGTTGGTTGACGGTGGCGTCGCCGCGGGCCAGCCGCTCGAGGATGGCGCGGCGGGTCGGGTCGGCCAGCGCGCCGAAGACCAGGCTGAGCTCGTCGGTGGGCACGTCTCCGACCCTATCCACAACTCATCGGTTGTGCAACCGCCTAGTTGTGCTCGCGACCATATGGAAGGATCGACGGCGATGAGCCTCCTGGTGCACGCGTACGTCCGCGGTCCGGCCGGTGAGATGGTGTTTCTCGATGGCCCGCCGGGATCAGACCTGGCCGGCCCGACGTCGGCGCGCACCGGCATCTACGGCGCGCCGTGCGTGGTGGCGCTGGGCGCCAGGATGCTGCCGCTGCTGGCGACCGAAGACGTCTACGCCGAGACCGGTGCGGAGTTGGACGCCCTCGACGCCGACTGCGCGCTGCTGCTCGACAACCTGGGCTATGTGTCGGCGTCGGTCGGTCGGGAGCCGGACTTCATCGAGCGGCGGGTGCGCAACATCGTGCTGGCCATCGCGCGGGCGCGGTCCGCCAGTGGCGCCGTGGTGATCTGGTGAGCGCTTAGGTCTGGTATTCCTTCCACAGCACCATCCGCTCGCGCAGGTCGAGGAACTCGCCGTCGGCGTTGAAGGTGCCGTCGCCGTTGTGGTGGAAGGTGCGGTGCTCCTGGCGCCGGGTGTTGACCCAGACCTGCTCGGCGTTGAGGAGCACCAGCCCGCCGTAGTCGCTGACCAGCGAGTCATCGAGCACGGTGCACTCCACATTGGCCAGACACTCGTTGACCAGCGGCGCCGCGACGCGGTCACCGTCGCCCGGGGTGAGCCCGAAGTGGTCAAACTTGTCGACGTCGTAGCCCGAGCAGTTGCCGATGTCGACCACCTTCTCCGCCAGGTCGACGCCTGGCACGCCGATCACGCATTCGCCGGTCTCGGCGAGCGACCGCTGCGAGAAGTCGCCGGGCGAGATGACCGCGGCCAGCACGCCCTCGTGCGAGACGACCATGTGGAAGCCGACGGTCATCAGGTCGGTGCGGCCGGCCTTGTTGCGGGTCGAAACCAAGATCGTCGGACCTGATTCGAGTACGCGGTAAGCCTTGTCGCCGGGCAGCCGGCGGATCGATTCGACCATGGCGATACCCCCAGCCTCGACCTTAGGCCGGGCTCGGCGCACCGGGTCACGTCTGACCACACTGTTGTCGTACACCATCATGATGTGCCTCTAGACAATGGTGTGTGGCACACACTATCGTGTAACCCATGCCAACCGATGAGATCCTGCGGATCCACCTCCAAGAGCTGCGCAGGGGCACCGTCGTGGTGGCGAGCCTGGTCGCGTTGCGCCGACCCGACTACGGCTACGCCCTGCTGCAGCACCTGACCGACAACGGCTTCCCTGTCGACGCCAACACGCTCTACCCGCTGCTTCGCCGGCTGGAGGAGCAGGGGCTGTTGACCAGCGAGTGGAACA
The DNA here is from genome assembly GCF_003387075.1 of Asanoa ferruginea. Taxonomy (NCBI): domain Bacteria; kingdom Bacillati; phylum Actinomycetota; class Actinomycetes; order Micromonosporales; family Micromonosporaceae; genus Asanoa; species Asanoa ferruginea. The sequence goes on along the minus strand of NZ_QUMQ01000001.1, from coordinate 2,535,678 downwards.
CCGAAGAAAAGCGACCGCGCAAGTTCTACCGGACCAGCGACGAGGGCGAGACGGTGCTGACCCGCCTGCTCACCGACATGGCCGACGTGCAGACCTCCATGACCGCACTGATCGAAGGAGTGGACCGATGACCTCCCTGACCGACCGCTACGTCGGCGCGACCCTGCGCTCGGTTCCCGCCCAGCGCCGGGACGAGATCGCCGCCGAGCTGCGCGGTTCCATCGAGGACATGATCGAGGGCCGCACGTCGGCCGGCGAGGATGCCGACGCGGCCGAGCGTGCGGTGCTGACCGAGCTCGGCAACCCCGCTCAGCTCGCGGCCCGCTACAGCGACCGCCGGTTGCAGCTCATCGGCCCGACCTACTACCTGGTCTGGGAGCGGCTCCTCAAGGTGCTGCTCAGCTCGGTGCCCGCGACCGTGGGTGTGGTGGTCGGCCTGGTGAAGGCGGCCGACGGTGAGCCGGGCGAGGCGGTCGGCGCCGGCATCTCGGCGGCCATCCAGACCGGCGTGCAGATCGCCTTCTGGGTCACGCTGGTCTTCGCGATCCTGGAGCGCACCAACACGGCGCTCAACCTGCCGGAGTGGACGGTCGACCGGCTACCCCGCGACCACCCCAACCGCCAGATCACCCTGCCCGACACCGCCGCGGCGATCGGCTGGCTCGTGCTGGTGATCGCCTACCTGCCGATCCAACACTTCTGGTCGTTCATCCCGGCCCGCGACGGCGGCGGAAGCGTGCCGCTCCTCGACCCCGCACTGTGGAGCTTCTGGCTGCCGTTCCTGATCGTCGTTCTGGTCGCCAACCTGGCCGTGGAGGTTGTTAAATACCGGACCGGTCGCTGGACCTGGCCCCTGGTCGGCGCCAACGCCCTGGTCAACAGCGCGTTCGCCGTCCCGGTGTGCTGGCTGCTGCTCACTGATCGCTTGCTGAGCCCCGAGTTCGTGGCCCGCTTCGAATGGCTCAGCCAGCCCGACAACCTCGACACCGTCGCGAACGTGTCCGTCGCGGTCACCATCCTGACCGTGCTCTGGATCATCATCGACAGCGTCGTGCGGTTCCGCCGCAACCCCGCCTGAGCCTTCCTTTCGCTGCGGCCCTGGTCCTCGGACCGGGGCCGTTGCGCGTAGTGTGCGGGGTCATGGCCGCTGAGGTGCACGACGATCACGTTCGCCTCTGGGCGGGTGACACCTCGGCCGGGGAACCGGTCTTCGAGATGGTCCCCGCCGAGCACCTGGGCGGCGCGCGCTATCGGTTGCTCGGCACGCCTGGCCTGGCCCTCGGCTGCGCCGCTCGCGACGTGGTGTCCGTGGCCCCCGACGGACGTCTCGAGGTCGATGAGCGCGGCGGAAACGTGGCAGCGGTCGCCTATTTGCAGCCGGAAGCCCGATCCAGTGCCGCTTTGGACACCCTGCGAACGTCGATGGAGCCACTCGGCGCGCTGGTGGAGTCGCCGCCCGACCTGCACTTCCTGGTCGTGACGGTCCCGGTCACCGCCACCTTCAACGCGATCGAGGGTGCTCTGACGACCTGGTCCGAGTCGACCCCGGGCTCCTCCTGGTATTTCGCCAACGTCTTCGACGCCGACGACAAGCCCCTCAACTGGTGGTAGACCCGGACTGGTTGGCCGACACGCGCAGGTCCTACGACACGGTCGCGGCCAGCTACGCCGACCAGGTGCGGGGTCTGCTGGCTTCGTCGCCCTACGAGCGCGCGATGCTGGGCCTGTTCGCCTCCCTGGTGGAGGCTGGCGGTGGTGGCCCGGTCGCCGACGTGGGCTGCGGACCGGGTCGTCTCACGGCTTACCTGCACACCCTCGGGGTCGACGCCTTCGGGACCGACCTCTCGCCCGAAATGATCTCGATCGCCCGGCGCGACCATCCAAGCCTGACGTTCTCGGTGGGCTCGATGACCGACCTGGCCGTTGAGGACTCCTCGCTCGGCGGGCTGGTCGCCTGGTATTCGCTGATCCACATCCCGGACGACGAGGTGGCGACGGTCTTCGCACACTTCCACCGCGTCCTGCGCCCCGGCGCCCCGCTGCTGCTGAGCTTCCACGTCGGCGACGACACGCGGCTGAAAACGGAAGGCTACGGCGGCCACCCCATGAAGGTGCACGTCCACCGCCGCCAACCGGATCAGCTCGAGTCGTGGCTGGGCGAGGCCGGCTTCGCAACCGAGGCACGAATGACCCTGGCCTCCCCCGAAAGCCGCCTCGGCGGAATCCTCTTCTCCCGCCGCTGAGGGGTGCCCAACATACCAAGGACGGTATAATCTGGGTCTGTGCGGCGCTACGCCATCGAGTTGGAGCCAGAACTACGCGACTGGCTCGAGACGCTGCGCCTCACGGAATACGCGAAGGTCGAGGCGATGGCGGACATCCTGGCCGAGCGAGCGGAGACGCTCAGCGAGCCATACTCGCGTCACCTCGGCGGCAAGACCCGCGAGCTGCGGTTCCACCTCGATAGATCGTCCGTGCGGATCAGCTATTGGCTTGCTCCAGCAGCAAGGGTGGTGCTGTTGACCGTGTTTCAAAAGACCCGCCAGGTGCAGCGAGCCGAAGTCATGCGGGCGATCGCCGCCCAGCAAACCTGTGAAGCAGGGCATGAGGACCACGCGCCGGCAACCGAGGTCTACGAACGGAAGTGGCAATGAGCACGGTGGAAGGGGCAGGAAAATGACGCCACGTCACAGCCGCTGGGAGCGGACCGGCGCTGACGAGCACGCGGCTGCCTACGAAGAGGCGCGCGCGGCACTCCTCCTCGGCCAGATGGTCTATGACCGTCGCACCGAAATCGGTCTGACCCAGGCCGAGCTGGCTGGCCGAGCCGGCATGACGCAGCCGCAACTCTCCCGCCTGGAATCCGGCGGAGCGACACCCACGGTGCCGTTGCTGGCCCGAATCGCGGCGGCGCTGGAAGCAGATCTCGATATCACCTTCCGACCCCACCCCAACGCCGCCTAGCCGACTCGAAAGGGCGGACGGATGACCGAGCGAGCGCCCGTCGCGGCATTGGTCACCGAAGCCCGGGTCCAACTGCGGGTGAAGAAGGATCGGGCGCACGCACTCGAACTCGTCGCCGCCGCGGATGCCAGGCTCGCCGGCCTGGACGCTGATGGGGCAGACATCTATGCGTCCGTCGCGTCGCTGTGGCTGGAGCTCGGCGACGAGCTACGCAGTGAGCACCGGATCACCCAGGCGATCCGATCGGGAGAGCAAGCGACGCCCGTTCAGCCCGTCATTCTGGGCACGCACAAATTGTTCTACGCGAAGCTGCTCCGCGCCCAGCAGCGTTTCGGCGACGCCGCGCGACAGGCCGGCGAGGGCGTCGCGATCTACGCACGGGGCGTCGACCCGGAAAGCCCCGAGCTCGCCCGCCTCCGGGCTTTCTTCGAGCCCTTCCTCGCACACACCGTCACGCCCGATCCGCGGTCGGTGGTCGGCGGGCTACAGGCTATGGCCGTAAGGCTCTGCTCGGTGGCAACCGGAAGCGCGGCCGAGATCCACAGCGCTCTCGGCATCCCGACGAACCCGCCGCCGCTGGGTGCCAGCGAATGCCTGGTCGACGCCGGCGAACTCAGCATGGCGAGCGTCGAACTGCGCTTCCCCGCCGGCACGCTGACCCGGCGCGACCTGGACGACACCTTCGGCCCACCGAACGTCCTGCCGCGCACCGGAGCGTTCGCGTCGCACGTCCTCAACTACGACCTGCGCACCCCGGGGACCCCGGCACGCATCAGCCTGTTCGCCCGGTTCGCCGACGACCCGACCGCCAGCGCGAAGAGCGTGCTACTCCGCATCGACCGTGCGTGAGGAACCGCTCGGTTGCAACCGGTCCGCCGCGAACAGGTCGTGCAGCAGCTGGATCGCGATCGAACCCTCGCCGACCGCCGAGGCCACCCGCTTGACCGACCCGTGCCGAACGTCGCCGGCGGCGAAGACTCCGGGCACGCTCGTCTCGAGGAGGAACGGACGCCGCGCGAGCGACCACCCACGAACCTCGTCGCCGGTAAGAAGAAAGCCCTGCGCGTCGCGCTCGATCTCCGGTGGCAACCACTCGGTGTGTGGGTTGGCGCCGATCATGAGGAAGAGGCCATCCGCGTCGACGGTCTCCTCGCTTCCGTCGGCGACCTGGCGGAGCACGAGGTGCTCCAGCGAACCGTTGCCGCCACCGCCGACGATCTCGGTGCCAAGCCGGACCGCCACATTCGGTGTCGCCTCGACCTCGCGGACCAGATAGTGCGACATTCCCACGTCGAGTGACGCACCCCGGACCACGAGGGTGACGCGCCGCGCGTAACGAGCGAGGTAGACCGCGGCCTGTCCGGCCGAGTTGGCACCCCCGAGCACGAAAACGTCGCGGCCAGCCATCGCCGGCGCCTCGGACGTTGGACCGCCGTAGAACACACCGGCGCCGTTCAACGCCTCGAGCGCCGGGACGGCCAACCGGCGATAGTCAGCACCCATCGCAATCAACACCGCTCGGGCGCGCACCCGGCCGCTGTCGGAAAGGGTCACCGAAAGCCCGTCGCCCTCGCGCCGAAGGCCCGTCACTCTTTGCATGAACGCGAAATTGGCCCCAAAGATCCAGGCCTGGTCGTACGCCCGCTGCGCCAACCGCCGCCCGCTGACCCCGCGCGGAAAGCCGAGGTAGTTGCGAATCAGTGAGCTGGACGTCGCCTGCCCACCGATGCCGCCCTCGTCGACGACCAGAGTGCTGAACCCTTCCGATGCCCCATACACAGCGGCCGACAGACCAGCCGGCCCCGCGCCGACAATGACGAGGTCGAAATCGATCCGGTCCGGGTTCACCGTGGAGCCGGCGGCCCGTGCGAGGTCGGCGTTGCTGGGGTTCTTCAGAACCTTGCCGTTCGGAAAGATGACGAGCGGGAGCGGTTCCCGCTCATCAACGTCGGCGAGCAGGGTGCGCCCAGCATCAGAGTCGGCCAGGCAAAACGAATGCGGGATCGCACAGCGGCCGAGCGCGTTGCGCAGCTCGTAGGCCCGGCCCGACCAGGACTCGCCGACGATATGAACGGTGTAGGGCATAGCGCGCCGGGCGTCTGCCCACCCGAGGAGCAAGCTCGAGATCGAGTGGTGAAACGCCTCGTCTGGCGGCCCCGACGGCCGCAGCACGTAATGGTCGATGCGGCCGCGAGCCATCGAGTCGAAGATCGCCCGGCCGGTCTCCCGCTCACCCCAATCGCCCCAGGCGATCACAAGCCCACGCTTGGCGTGCGGATGCAGCCGACGCGCCACCTCCAGCAACTCGATGCCGTCTGGTGAGGCCCGCTGTCCCGAGAGCACCAGCGCGACTTCATCCCCGGACCTGGAGAGCTCTTCGAGACAGCCCTGAGCCTGGGCCGGCGAGCCGAAGCTCATGACGCGATAGTGCCGCCCATAGCGGTCACGCAACTCCCGCTCAACGTCGCGAAGCGCGCCCGCGTCCTGGTCAACGGCGACAAGCACCGGTAGAGACACGCGGCAATTTTACGCTACGTCGCGGCGCCGTCACAGCAAGCCTCGGGGCCCGTATCGCGGAAACGCCGGCGCCACCCGCTCGGCCACGCCGGGCAGGGCGCGGAACCACACCAGCCAGACCGAAGTCCAACCGGCTATGAGGAACAACGGACTCATCGCGTTGGCCGCCACACTGCTTCTGGCCGGCTGTACGGCCGAGCCGATCCCGGCGGCCAGGCCGACCGCCCCGCCGTCCGAACCTCCGGTCGAGCTGGATACGCAAGACTGCGGCGCACTCAGCCTCCGCCTTGGCCAGAACGTGCCAGCCTCCGTGCTGCAATGCGTCATCGACGCCGCCGGGGCTCGGCGACCGGCCCGACTGGTCATCACGCGTCCCACTGTGGAAGGCGACCCCTTCACCACCAGCTACGCGGTCGCAGTTGACGGGCGGGTGGAGGTGACCACCGACGCCCGGGCTGACCGGTTCGGCTCCGGCCAGGTGGAGCGCCAAACCTGCGCAGGGCCGACCGTCCAGGACGACCACTGGCTGAGCTTCGCCACCTGCTCCAGCCCTGAACTCGTCGGCGGCAACCACCGCAACGTGGGGTGTCCGGGGCCCGACCCCGGAGCAAATATGTGCCGAGTTTCCTTGGCCTTAGCCGTCGGTGGCGCCGACCTGCTCACGACTCCTTGATCGTGATGCCGCTGATCGGGGCGCCGGGCGGCAAATCCCTGATCTGCTCATGAAGCTGTCCGGCGATGTTCAGGCAGACCACGAAGCCCGACACCTCGACGTTGTCGATGTCCACCCCGCCACCCAGCACCGGCGGGTGCCGGAAGCTATACACCTGGCTGGAGTTCGGCACGAGGCCCCGCTGCTCAGCCGCCCAAGCAAGCCCCGCAAGCAGATACCGGTCTTGGCCCTCCGGGGTGGCGAGATCCGCTTTCACCGCCTCGGCACTGCTCCATGAGCGGGTCAAGCTGCCTTCCAACGTGTCCAGCCACCAGAACCCGTCGCTGGATCGAAAGAAGACGTCACCGAAGGGAGACGCGAAGACCGGGGTCTTCCCGCCCAACCCGATCCACGCCCACGACTCCAGGCCATGAGAGAACTGCTCCTCGGTAAACGCCCTCGTCAACTGCATCCCCGCATCTAACCGGACTGGTGACCGGCGCGTTGGCCTGCTGGGCTGACCCAAGACCGACCTGCCCACCAGCCGCAACCACGGGAACGTGGGGTGTACGGGGCTCGGCCCCGGAGCAGATATGCCGAGTCCCCCTGTCCGCGCACTCCGCGAACAGGGGTTCTGTTCTTCGGCGGTCCGATGTCCGCGGATCCGCGCCAGCCGCGGGCGTTGGCGTGCCCGCGTGTGCGTCAGCTAAGCGCGGGTGCGCGCCCTGGCGGCGGCGCGAGCGGCCCGTTTCGGGCCGCCTTGAAGACGCGTACAGAAGGTTTGCACATCGCCGGCAGCCGGGCGGTCTCAGGACCTCCGCGACAGATCGGTGTCGGGACGTGGGTGACAGGTGCGGCTAGATGGCCGCCTACCAGCAGCCGTGGGACAGGGTGGAGGCGGCCAGAAGGGTGTGCGGGTCAAACCTGGTCGTCCAGGGCTGGCCAGCCTCGGTGCGGATCTCAATCTGGTGGTCGCTCAGGAATCGAGCGGTACCGAAGGTGTCCTCGGGGCCAAGCCGATCGAACGGGGCGACGAAGCATGCGAGGTCCTGGTCGCCTTCCCGGCTGAACAGCCCGGCCTGCGACCGGATCCGTAAGACGTCGAAGCCACTCATAGGCTCGAAGTAGCGCAGCAGGACCACTTCGAACGAACCGTCTGGGGAAAGGGCTACAACTTCGGTAACCCGTGGCTCCAGCCTGTCGAGGCCGTAGAGCGACGGCCCCCGGACAAATCGGAGGCCACAACAAGGCGCCACCAAGGACGAGACGGCCGCGAGCACGGCCACCGTCCGCGCCAGCGCTGGCCTCAGAACAAGCCACGCCGCGACGCCGAGCAGCACCGGTGCGGTGAACAGCACGATCGCCACGACTGACCACCGGCCGAACGGCATCAGGTGTACGTAGTGCCTCGGATTGCGCCGGGCAACGAGCACAGCTGGCACCGCGACGACAACAAGGCCTGTAAGCACGACTGCCATCACACGCCCGCGGGCAACGGCCATCGGTCGCTGTTCGATTCCCCGCTCGATCACTCGCTCATCGTGGTTGATCGCCGAAGCCCCTGCCAACCCAAGCCACGTGTCACCGGGCCCTGATGGAACGGTCACCGTCCGGACAACCCTCGTCGAGCGCTCCAACGGGTCGCTGACGTTTGGCCCACCCAAGACCGATGCCGGCAAGCGGACCGTCACTGTGCCTGCGGCTGTCCGGCCTGATCTGCGGCGTCATCTCCAAGACCACGTCAGCGCTGACGCTCATGCCCTCATCTTTACTGGCCCGACCGGAGCCGTCCTGCGACGGAGCAACTTCCAGAAGGTCAGCCGCTGGACCGCGACGGTCACCGCCGCCGGCCTATCCGGCTTCCACTTCCACGATCGCGGAGCTGATGCACCGCATGGGCCATGCCTCGACCCGCACTGCGGTCATATATCAGCACGCCACCGAACGCCGCGACCTACAGATCGCCGCCGGCCTCAGTGCCCAGATCAAGCGGGATCGCGATCGGGCACGTAAGGGGCACCGCAAGCGGGGGCGGCCTCGTGACATACGGAAGCCCTGGCCGGCGACACATCCTGACCAGGGCTTCCGTGGTGGAGCGGGTGACGGGAATCGAACCCGCACTGTCAGCTTGGGAAGCTGATGTTCTGCCATTGAACTACACCCGCGAGCGGGACCACTCTAACTCAACCGCCGCAGGATACGCACGAACCTCCCCCTGCCCTGTTGCCTGAGGGGCATGACGAGGGCTGCGGCGAGGGTGACGGCGGTTCCTTCCATCCACGCGCGTGAGTAACGTCCGTCACATCTGTTCCACGGGGAGGAAGAGGTGTGTCAATGACGCTTCATGGAACGCGCTGGATGGCGCGGGCCGCGACGACGGGTGCGGTTGTGGCCCTCGTGCTCAGCACCGGCGCCGCCGGTGTCGCGAGCCCGGCCAGCGCCGCCGCGCCGGCCAACAGCGCTAGCTGCGACAGCGGCACCAGCAGCATCGATCTCAAGGTGAAGAAGGGTGCGCAGCGGCAGGATCCCAACGACCTGTCGCCCGCTGAGGTGGCCGCGGCCGAGACCGAGTTCGACGCCGCCTATGCGGCCAAGACCGGTGGCGTGGCCGATGAGCAGCGCAAGACCATCAACATTCCGGTGGTCGTGCATGTCGTCTCCGCAGACGGGACGCGGGCGACCGGCAGCATTCCGCGGTCGATGATCGACGCGCAGATCAACGTGCTCAACCAGGCCTATGGCGGGTTCACCGGTGGGGCGGCGGCGCCGTTCCACTTCAAGCTCAAGAAGGTCAACCGCGTGGTCAACCCGGCCTGGTCGCCGATTCTGTCGGAGACGCCGGCCGAGCGGCAGATGAAGCGGCAGCTTCGCGAGGGTGGGCCGGAGACGCTCAACATCTACGTCGGGATCATCGATCCTGGGCTGCTCGGGTGGGCGACCTATCCGAAGCGCAACATCACGAAGTATGACGGCGCCGTGATTCTTTCCGAGTCGCTGCCGGGTGGGGACGCGGTGCCCTACAACGAGGGTGACACCGCGACCCACGAGGTGGGGCACTGGCTCAACCTCATGCACACGTTCGAGAACGGGTGTGAGGGCAAGGGCGACCACGTGGCCGACACGCCGGCCGAGGCGCACGAGCAGTTTGAGTGCCCGACTGGGGCCGACACCTGCACGGCGCCAGGGCTCGACCCGATCCACAACTTCATGGACTACACCGACGACTCTTGCATGTATCAGTTCACCGCGGGCCAGGTGAAGCGCATGGTGCGCGCCTGGGACGCCTTCCGCGCGGCGTAAAGCGCACAACCCCGCCGGCACCGCGAGCCCCGACCGCGGTGCCGGCGACGCCGTTTAGGTGACTGCTTCCAAGAGACGCCGGGTTGGGCGGGTCGCCCGGCGCGGAGATGATCGGCGGCGACCGGTCGGGTCGAGCCAGATGCGCACCTCGGGGCCAGCCGCGCCGGAGACCAGCGGGGTGGCCGCGCCCGTGCCGCCGCGGCGGGCGATCATCGCGACCTCGACAGTGAGCTCGAAGAGCTTCCAGTCGACCCGGGGCTCGGCGCGCAGGTTGCTGGCGATGGCTTCGATCCGGCGCGGGTCGGTGACCGGCTCGGCCCGCCCGGCGACATAGGCCTCGTCGTCGCTGTTTTCGGGTGGGAACGAGTGGAGTGCGTAGCGGCCGTCGCGTTCGAGGTCGCGGCGCTTGGGTGAGTCGACGATGAAGCAGAAGAGCCCGTCGGCAGTGATCACCGGTGAGACCGGGTGCACCCGTGGACCGCCGTCAGCGCGGACGGTCGCCAGGTAGCCCAGGCCGGGCCCGTATTGGTGCATGAGGGCGTGGATCGCCCGCGCAAGTCGCGGCTCATCAGCGGCGAACTCAGACCAGGAAGCCATGGAGTGATTCTATCGTACATACGTACGAACCATAGGGTGATTCAATGCTGCTCTCCGACCGTGACCTGGTCACGGAGATCAAGTCGGGCGCCCTGACGTTGGAGCCGTTCGAGCCCGCGCTGGTGCAACCGTCCAGCATCGACGTGCGCCTTGACCGGCTCTTTCGGGTGTTCAACAACCACCTCTACACGCACATCGACCCGGCCACCCAGCAGGACGAGTTGACGGCTCAGGTCGAGGTTCCTGACGGTCAGCCATTCGTGTTGCACCCGGGCGAGTTCGTGCTCGCCTCGACGATGGAGGTCATCTCTCTGGGTGACCGGCTCGCCGGCCGTCTGGAGGGCAAGTCCAGCCTGGGCCGCCTCGGTCTGCTCACCCACTCGACCGCCGGGTTCATCGACCCGGGTTTCTCCGGCCACGTGACGCTGGAGCTGTCGAACGTGGCCAACCTGCCGATCATGCTCTGGCCGGGCATGAAGATCGGCCAGCTCTGCATCTTCCGGCTCTCGTCACCGGCCGAGCACCCCTACGGTGCCGCCGTCTACGGCTCCCGCTACCAGAACCAGCGTGGCCCGACACCGAGCCGGGCCTGGCAGAACTGGCGCACCTGGCCGACCGCCCCCGAGGCATAAAAAAGCGGGGGCCCCGCCAAGGGGCCCCCGCCAAAAACCAGGATCAGCGCTTCTTCACCGATCGGTAACCCGCGACCGGCTGCTGGCTGACTATGCCGATCTGCACAGGCTTGCCGGCTCGAGGCGCGTGCACCATCTTGCCGTTGCCTATGTAGAGACCCACATGGCTGACCGGACTGTAGAAGAACACCAGGTCACCGGCGCGTGGTGTGGACACCGCGTAGGTCTCGTCCCACTGGTCACCGGTGTAGTGCGTCAGCGAGACACCCGCCGCCGCCCAGGCGTATTCGGTCAGGCCCGAGCAGTCGAAGGTGCTCGGCCCGGCCGTGGCGAACACGTAGGGCTTGCCGATCTGGGCACAGGCGGTCTTGACCGCCTTGGCCTCGGCCGCGGTCTTCGTCTCGATGGTCGGGCAGCCTGGCACCTTGACGTGGGTGACCGGCAGCGAGTCTTCGAGCTTCTTGATGTCGGCCGCGATCTGCTTGCGCCGCGCGGCGAGCTCGCCGTCTTTCTTCTTGTTGTCGGCCACCAGGGCGTCGAGCTTGGTCTTCTGCGCGCTGAACTTGTCGCGCGTGGCCACAACGTCGGCGATCGAGGCCTTCTCCTGCCGGGCGAGCAGGTCGATCATCGCCAGCTGGTCGGTCAGGTCGCCGGTCTTGGCGCCGCTGAGCAGCATTCCGAGCTGGCCGGCTCCGCCGCCGGTTTTGTATTGCTGGGCCGCGAAGACACCGATTCGGTCGAGTGCGATGTCGGCCTGTAGCGACAACGGCTCGATTTTCTTTCCTAAGTCTTTAGCTTTCTTTTGGTTTTTCTGAAGATCCGAGTGGACCTTGTTGTACTGCTCGATGACGGGCTCGAGCTGTTCCCATTTCTTGTCGATTTCCGCCTCGATCTGCGCCGGGCTTGGCTCAGCAGCAGCGATGCCGGCAGGCAGGACGGCGGCCACCAGGCCGACCGCTGCGGCCAGGATGACGTTGACAAACGGCCGGGACGCGCGCAAGGCGAATGCCTCCCGTAGTGAGACTGAGTCGGCGTGGGGGGTTACGCCGCCGGAGCATCACATTAGGGATAAGCGAAAGGGTACGCAAGGCCGCATTCGCTACGCTGTCAGGCGGGTACGGGCGGTGTAGCACCTCCGCCGGGAAAGCCCGAATTGCCCCGACCGACAACTGCATTTAGCACATCGTCGAGTGTCACTACTCCGAGCGGTGCACGGCCGTCACTCACCAAAACCATGTGATGCCGCTCGCGCCGCATCGAAAGCAGCAGATCGGCAAGACTTCGATCCGGGGGTACGACGGTGAGCCCGCGAACGATCTCCGCCGGCACAGGTGCGGTCCGGTTCGCGCCGGCGTACCCGATGATGTCTTTGACGTGCACGAAGCCCAAGACGCGGCGGGTGCTGCGCTGCACCACCGGGAAGCGCGACCACCCGGTGCGCGTCGCCAGCACCTCCAGCGACGCCGGCGACACGTCGTCGGCCACCGTCGTCACCGACGACCACGGCCGCATCGCGTCGGCCGCGGTCCGGTCGTGCAGCGCCAGCGCGCCGGTGATCCGGGCGTGCTCCTCCGAGCCGAGCAGCCCCTCGGTGCGCGCCTGCTGCACCAGCCCGGCGAGTTCCTCCGCGGTGAACACGGTCTTCACGGCGTCGGTCGCCTCGACCCGCCACAGCTTGAGCACCAGCCGGGAGATCCACTTGAGGGCGACCAGCAGCGGCTTGGTGGCCACGCAGAACGCCAGCATCGCCGGGCCGAGCCAGAGCGCCGAGGTCTCCGGGCCGGCGATCGCGATGTTCTTCGGCACCATCTCGCCGATCACCGTGTGCAGGTAGACCACGATCATCAGCGCGACGACGAAGGCGACCGGGTGCACCGCGGCCTCCGGCAGCCCGGCCGCGTGGAACGGGCTCTCGAAGAGGTGCGCGATGGCCGGCTCGGCGATCGCTCCGAGCCCGAGCGAGCAGATGGTGATGCCGAGTTGGGCGCCGGCGATCATCAGCGGGATCTGGTTCATCGCCGACAGCGCCATCCGGGCCCGCCGCGAGCTGCTGGCCATCGGCTCGATGGCGGTGCGGCGCGACGCGATGAGCGCGAACTCGCTGCCCACAAAGAACGCGTTGCCGAGGATCAGCACGACCGTGACCAGCAGGTTAAGCATGGTCGGCCTCCGGCCTGACGACCCGGACCTGCTCGACCCGGTGCCGCTCGACCTCGACGACGGTGAACTCCCAACCGTCTTCCACGATCGTCTCGCCGGCGACCGGGATGTGCCCGAGCCGGGCCATGATGAAGCCGGCCAGCGTCTCGTAGGGGCCCTCGGGGATCCGGAACCCGGTCAGGTCGGCAAGTTCGTCTTCGCGCAGCACGCCGTCGACCAGGAAGGTCGGGTCGCCGCCCGGCACGGTCAGCTCGACGGCGCCGGTCTCCTCGACCGCCTCCGGGTCGAACTCGTCGGCGATCTCACCGACCAGCTCCTCGACCAGGTCTTCGATCGTCACCACGCCGTCTGTGCCGCCATACTCGTCGACCACGATCGCGAGGTCGGCATTCGCCGTCCGCAGTGCGGCGAGCACGCGTTCCAGGTCGAGGCTCTCCGGGACGAAAACCGGCTCGCGGGCCACCGCCGACACCGTCGTGGTCGTCCGACGCGCCGGGGGTACCCCGAGCGCGTCCGGCACCGACGCGACACCGGTGACGAGGTCGAGGGTGTCCTCGTACACCGGGAATCGGGTCCGTCCGCTCTCCTGGGCCGCTTCGAGCAGCTCGGCGACGCTCGCCGTGCCGCGCAGGGCGATCACGTCGACCCGCGGCGTCATCGCCTCGGCGGCCCGCTTGTCGGCGAACCGGATCGTCCGTTGCAGCAACATCGCCGTGTCGCTGGGCAGCGCGCCGGCCCGGGCGGAGATCGCGGCGAGCAGCCCGAGCTCCTCGGGCGAGCGGGCGCTGGCCAGTTCCTCCTGTGGCTCGACGCCGAGCCGGCGGACCACCCAGTTGGCTGAGGCGTTGAGGGCCGTGATCAGCCATTTGAACATCGCCGAGAACACCCGCAGCGGGGTCACCGTGGCGAGCACCGCGGCCATCGGGCGGGCCAGCGCGCCGTTCTTCGGCACCAGCTCGCCGAACAGCATCGAGAGCAGGGTGGCCAGCGCCAGCGCGAGGATCGTGCTCACGGTGCGGGTCGAGTCGTGCGCCAGCGGCTCGATCAGCGGCCGGAACAGCTTGGCCAGCGCCGGCTCGGCGATATAGCCGGTGAGCAGGGCGGCGATGGTGATGCCGAGCTGCGCGCCGGAGAGGTTGAAGGACAGCTCGTGCAGGGCCTTGCGCACCGTGGCGGCCCGCTTGTCGCCGCTCGCCGCACGCCGGTCGATCTCCGCACGGTCGACCGTGACCAGACCGAACTCCGCTGCCACGAAGAAGGCGTTGGCTGCGGTCAGGAGCACGAACCCGGCCAGCGGAAGGATGGTGTAGAGCAGGACGTCGATGATCGGTTCACCTCGGCGGGATTGTTTCATGGGTCGATGGCGCCGCCGACCTAGAGTCGGACCCATGGCCACTCTCACCTTCGCTGACGAACTCGCCCTGCTCACCCACGACGACGAGGGCGCCAACAAGATGTCCGCGCTCAACTTCGGCTACGGCCTCGGCGGCGCCCTGCTCGTCGAGCTCGCCCTGGCGGAGCGGATCGAGATCGCCGACGGGCGGATCGTGGTGGTCGACCCGACGCCGACCGGCCATCCGCTGGTCGACGACGCACTGGCCCAGATCGCCGGCGCCAACCGGGCCCGCAAGCCGAAGGACTGGGTCAGCGCACTGGCGAAGGGGCTGCCGGACAGGGTGCTCGACGGCCTGGTCGCGGCCGGCATTCTGACCCGCGAAGACGGCAAGGTGCTGTGGGTGTTCAGCCGCACCCGCTATCCGTCGCCGGGCGGCCAGGAGCCGCCGGCGGAGACGGCGGTGCGGGCCAGGCTCGATCTCGCGATCCGGTCGTCGGGCCCGATCGATCCGCGCACGGCGGCGCTATTGGCGTTGGTACGCGCGACGAAATTCGAGCGGTCGGCGTTCCCGGACGTGCCGCGCGACCAGGTCAAGGCCCGGCTGGACGAGGTCGACCAGGCCGACTGGGCCCCGGCGGCGGTGAAGAAGGCGATCGAGGAGATGCAGACCGCGATCCTGCTCACGGTGATCATCCCGGCGACGATCGCCGCGACGAGCTGAGGTTTTCCACAGCGGATCGGGCGGACTGCTTCATGGTGGGTGACCAGCGCCGTCCATAGCGTCGTCGACATGATCTTTGCTAGCGAACCGCAGACCGCGAGCGGCGTAGCCGCCTGGGCCGTCGACCTGATGGACCGCCTCGGCGCGCCCGGGGCCGGCCTGGCCATCGCCCTCGAGAACCTGTTCCCGCCGCTGCCGAGCGAGATCATCCTGCCGCTCGCCGGGTTCACCGCCAGCCAGGGCAGCATGAGCCTGGCGGCCGCACTGTTCTGGACCACCGCCGGCTCGGTGGTCGGCGCCCTGGCCCTCTATCTGGTCGGCGCACTGGTCGGCCGGCGCCGGATCCGCGCGCTGGCCGCGCGGCTGCCGCTGATCCGGCTGCGCGACATCGACCGCACCGAAGCCTGGTTCGCCCGGCACGGCACCAAGGCCGTCTTCCTCGGCCGGATGATCCCGATCTTCCGCAGCCTGATCTCGCTGCCGGCGGGCGTGGAGCGGATGCCGGTCCCGACGTTCCTGGCGCTGACCACGGCCGGCAGTCTGATCTGGAACGCCATCTTCGTGCTGGCCGGCTATCAACTCGGCGAGTCGTGGTGGCGCGTCGAGGCGTACGCCGGCCTGCTCCAGAAGATCGTCATCGTGACCGTCGCGGCGGCGGTCGCCTGGTTCCTCGCCTCCCGGCTGCGCCGCCGGCCCGGCGGCAGCCACCGGATGGGTCAGGACCCGAGGTAGTGCAGCACGGCCAGGATGCGGCGGCTGTAGCCGGTGGTGTGGGACAGGTCGAGTTTGTCGAAGATGGCGTTGACGTGCTTCTCGACCGCGCTCTGCGAGACGTGCAGCTGCGCCGCGATGCCGGCGTTGGTGTGGCCCTGTGCCATCCGATCCAGGACCTCCGCCTCGCGCGGCGTCAGCCGGCGCAGCGGGTCGGTGTGCGACGTGCGGGCCAGCAACTGCCGGACCACCTCCGGATCGAACGCGGCCCGGCCGGCGGCGACCCGGTCCAGCGCCTCCAGGAACTCGCCCACCTCGGCGACCCGGTCCTTCAGCAGATAGCCGACGCCGTCGCTGCGGGTGGTCAGCAACTCGACCGCGTAGCGGCGTTCGACGTATTGCGACAGCATCAGCACACCCACCGCCGGCCAGCGGGTGCGGATCTCGACCGCCGCCCGCAGTCCCTCGTCGCGGTGGGTAGGCGGCATCCGCACGTCGGCGACGACCACGTCGGGCTGGTCGGCCGCCACCGCGGCCAGCAGCGCGGTGGCGTCGCCGACGGCGGCCACCACCTCGTGGCCCTCGTCGGTGAGTAGCCGGGCCAGGCCGGCGCGGAGCAGGACCGAGTCCTCGGCCAGGATCACCCGCATGGCAGCACCGCCAGGATCGTCGTCGGGCCGCCCGGCGGGCTGTCGACCGTGAGCCGGCCGTCGAGGGCCGCCGCCCGGCGGGCCAGGCCGGACAGGCCGCCGCCGGACGGGTCGGCGCCGCCGGGGCCGTCGTCGGTCACGGTCACGCGTACCTCCTGGTCGGTGGTCACGACGTTGACCGTGACGCGGCTGCCGGGTGCGTGCTTGGTCGCGTTGGTGACCGCCTCGGAGACGACGAAGTAGGCGGCGGTTTCCACGGCCTGGGGCAGCCGGTCGACCGCGCACGTGATCGAGACCCCGCTGCGCTCGGCCACCCGCGACAGCGCCTCCGCCAGGCCGAGGGTGTCGAGATCGGCCGGGTAGGCCCGCCAGGCGACGTCGCGCAGCGCGTCGAGGATCTCCCGGGCCTCGCCGTGCGCCTGGCGCACGAGCTCAGCGGAGCGGTCGGGCCTGCGGCGGGCCTGGCCGAGCAGCAGGCCGAGGGCGACCAGCCGCTGCTGGACACCGTCGTGCAGGTCGCGTTCGATCCGCCGGCGTTCCGCGTCGACCGCCGCGACGACGCCGGCCCGGCTGGCCGCGAGTTCGCTGATCCGCCGCTCGTAGCGCACCCGGTCGCCGGGCACCAGCATCCGCTGCGCCAGCCGGCGGTCGAGCGCGGCGACGCCGAGGAAGCCCTGCACGGCCAGGAAGAACAGCACCAGGCCGCCGACCACCTGGGCGATGACCAGCAGCGCCCCGCTGCGGCCGACGAGCAGGTCGCGGGCCCAGACCACGCCGGTGGCCAGGCCGTAGAGGAAGAGCAGGGCGACCACCCCGCCGAGCAGACCGACGATCCAACGGACACCGAGGTAGGCCAGGGCGCGGCGGCTGGTGTAGTCGTCGAGATGCGGGGCCGCTGGGCCGCCGGGCAGGTATCGGGCGATCCGCCGGCGCTCGACCTCGACCAGGTGGCGGGCCAGGGGCTCGATGGTGGTGGCCGGGCGCGGGCGGACCAGCGTGACCAGGGCGGCCCAGCCGAGGAACGCGATCTCGGCGACCGCGGTGCCCGCGCCGATGATCACGCCGACGAAGAGCCGGCCGGCCGTGGCGATCATGCGCCGCAGGCTACCGCTGTGGTTTTCCACAGCCCGCGGCCTGGGGTTGTCACCCCGCGGTGGCGGCCTCGGGCTCGGTCGACGACGCGGGGCTCTCCGGCTTGACCGAGCGGAGCAGCACGGTGGCGACGTCGACGACCTCGACGCCGTCGGTGGCGCCGGCGGCCTGCTTCGAGGTGACGCCGTCGCTGATCATGGTGAAGCAGAACGGGCAGCCGACCGCGATCGTGTGTGCGCCGGTGGAGATGGCTTCCTCGACGCGTTCGATGTTGATCCGCTTGCCGATCCGCTCTTCCATCCACATCCGGGCGCCGCCGGCACCGCAGCAGAACGAGCGCTCGCTGTTGCGCGGCATCTCGGTCACGTCGGCACCGCCGGCGCTCGCTTCCAGGACCTCGCGCGGCGGGGTGAAGACCCGGTTGTGGCGGCCCAGGTAGCACGGGTCGTGGTAGGTGACCCCACCGTCGACCGGCTGGACCGGGGTCAGCTTGCCCGAAGCGACCAGGTCGGCGAGCAGTTGGGTGTGGTGGACGACCTCGAACGACCCGCCAAGAGCGCCGTATTCGTTGCGCAGGGTGTTGAAGCAGTGCGGGCAGGACGCGACGATCTTCTTCACGCCGGCGTCGTTCAGAGTTTCGACGTTTTGCTGGGCGAGCATCTGGAAGACGAACTCGTTGCCGATCCGCCGGGCCGGGTCGCCGGTGCAGGTCTCGCCCTCGCCCAGGATCGCGAAGTCGACGCCGGCCTCGTGCAGCAGGGTCGCGACCGCCCGGGTGGTCTTCTTCGCCCGGTCTTCGAACGCGCCGGCGCAGCCGACCCAGAACAGGTATTCGAAATCGTCACCGGCGCCGGCCCGCTTGACCTCGAAGTCCAGGCCCTTGGTCCAGTCTTCGCGGGTGTTCGGCGGCGCGCCCCACGGGTTGCCCTTGTTCTCCAGGTTGCGGAGCATGACGCCGGCCTCGGACGGGAACGACGACTCGATCAACACCTGATAGCGGCGCATGTCGACGATGTGGTCCACGTGTTCGATGTCGACCGGGCACTGCTCCACGCACGCCCCGCAGGTCGTGCACGACCAGAGCACGTCGGGGTCGATCACGCCTCCGTCGGCGGCGCCGCCGATCAGCGGCCGGTTGGCCTCGGCCATCGCGAGAACGTCGACGCCGACGAGTTGCTCCGCGGAAGCCTTCTCCTCACCGGTCAGGTCCTTGCCACCACCGGCCAGAAGATAAGGAGCCTTCGCGTACGCGTGGTCGCGCAGCGAGAGGATCAGCAGCTTCGGCGACAGCGGCTTGCCGGTGTTCCACGCGGGGCACTGCGACTGGCAACGGCCGCACTCCGTACACGTGGAGAAGTCGAGAAGGCCCTTCCAGGTGAACTGCTCGACCTGGGCGACGCCGAACTGGTCCTTCTCCGGGTCGGCCTCCTCGAAGTCGAGCGGCTTGCCGTTGGACATCATCGGTTTCAGGCCACCCAGGCCCGAACCGGCCGCCGCCGCGGGGTCACGCTTGAAGAAGATGTTCGGGAACGCCAGGAACCGGTGCCAGGCGACGCCCATCGTCACGTTCAACGAGATCACGATCAGCCACGTCATCGAAATGACGATCTTGATAACGGCGACGATCGGGGCGCCCGACTCCCAGGCCGGCAGGATCGAACCCAGGCCGTGCGACAGCGGTGCGGCCCAGGTCGGGAAGTCGAGATGGTCGTTGGCGGCCTTGAAACCGCGGATCAGGAAACCGCAGATCAGCACGCCGACGATGACCCACTCGACGAAATAGCCCTGCCACATTGTCGAGCCGGTGAATCGCGACAGGCCGCGCACGCGGCCCGGCCTGCTGCGGAGGCGCACCGAGATCAGATAGGCGATGCCCAGAAGGCCGAGGATCCCGATGATCTCCGTCGCGAAGCCGAAGACGACCCAACTCGACAGCCAGGGGATGCCACCGGACGGCGAGACGACCTCGAAGTAGGCCTCGAGAACCAGCAGCGAGAGGACGACGAACGCGACCATCACGAACCAGTGCGCGGCGCCGATCACCGACCACTTCAACATCCGGGTGTGGCCCGCGGTCTCCTTGAGCATGACCTTGGTGCGGGCGCCCCAGGAACCCAGCCGGGCGGGGTCGGGCTGGCCCTGACGCACGACGCCAAGCATCCGCGTGACAGCGCGGGCAGCCAGCGCCACGGCGACGAGCGTGATGAGACCCGCGATGGTCGTGCAGATGATCTCGACGACGCCCATGCGCGCAGCCTCCGTTGGCCCTAGGTGTGGCTGAGGACCAGGCTACGACACCGGTTACTCACGAGTAACGTGAGGTGTGCCGCACCTGGCCTTCAGATCACCATAGTCAACGAGCCGTTAGCGCCAGCGACTGAACACCGCGAGTGAGGCGACCATCGCACCGAAACCGATCGCCAGGTTCCAGTAGGTCCAGGACGCGACCGGGTAGTTCGTGTCGGACAGGTAGTAGACCACCAGCCAGGCGATGCCGAACACGATAAGCCCGACGCCGGTGATCGGCAGCCAGCTTGGGCTGGGCTTACGGCTCGCGGCCGCCGCCGACGGACGCACGTCGGTCGGGGGGGTGTAGACCTTCTTCTTGCGAACCTGCGACTTGGGCACGACGCTCTCTCCTGGTTGTGGTCCTCGCTCGGGCCTGTCAACCGGCGACGGTCCATGGCCAATAATGCTCGCCAGCTAGCGTAGTCAACGCGGCGCGTCGCGGCCATGGACGGGCGGCAACCGGTTATGGGGATAATCCGGCTGTTCTAATCGAGCAGCGTGCACGGAGGAGGAGCCCGGTGCAGAACCCGCCGTCCGGTTTGACCGTGTGGCGAAACGCACTGCGCCGGCTGGCGCGGTTCCGCAAGCCACGTAGCGCCTGGTCAGCCTTTGTTCCGTTGATCGCGCTGGCGGCCGGGCTGCTCTTCACCACCTCGGCCAAGACCGCCGACGGCACCGCGTTGCGCGAAGACCGCCGCCCGAAGCTGGCCCAGGTGGTCAACGAGGAGCGCGACCGGGTCACCGCCAGCCAGCAGAAGGCTCGGGAGCTCGCCGCCGCCGTCAAGAGCCAGACTGACGCGCTGGCCCGCACCGACGGCCCGATCCGGGCCGAGAGCGAGCGCGCCGAGCAGATGGAGCCGGCGGCCGGGTTCACCGCGCTGCACGGCCCGGGGCTCACCGTGCGTCTCGACGACGCGCCACCACGGACCGGCGACCGGCCCGACAACGTTCGTCCCGATGATCTCGTCGTCCATCAGGGCGACGTGCAGGCCGTGGTCAACGCGCTCTGGACCGGCGGTGCCGAAGCCATGTCGATCATGGGAGTCCGGGTGTTGTCAACCAGCGCGGTAAGGTGTGTCGGCAACACTCTCCTCCTGCACGGACGTGTCTACTCTCCACCGTTCGTCATCACCGCGATCGGTGATCCCACCGCGATGCGCCAGGCATTGGGTGCATCCGACGGCGTACGTCTCTTCAAAGACGCTGTCGAACACTTCCAGCTCGGATATCAAGAGACGGTGGAGAAGGACGTGACGATCCCGGCGTTCGAGGGGTCAAGTGCCCTCCGATCAGCGAAGGTGACTTCATGAGGCTTTCGGGGTCATGACGGGCAATCAGAACGGGCGCCATCGGGCGTCCGACGCCGACGCGACCGCGGTCATCCCGCGAGTGACCGAGCCGACGCTGCAGACCGCTCCGGCGGCCGAGGCGGCGCCGGTCAGCACCGGCCCGACGGCACGCTCGGCCGAGCCGATCCCGCTGCCGAAGCGGATCGGCGAGCAACCGACGCGGCCGCACCCCCGCCCCCTGGAGCACGCGGTGGGCGCCCGCCAGCCGGCGGCGGTGCGCGACGTCCCGGTGACCGCCGGCCCGCCGCTGCGCGCCCCGGCCCCCGAGGCGGCACCGGACACCACGGCGGTCATCCCGAAGGTCTCCGACGCCACCGCGGTGATCCCCAAGGTCTCCGACGCCACCGCCGTCATTCCCAAGGTGGTCGACGAGACGTCGACCATCCCCCGGGTGCCGAGCCGCGAGCAGCTCGCCAAGCAGTCACCCGACATGACCACCGTGATGGGCGCGGTGCCGCCGGCGCCCGACAGGCCGGGTCCGGGCGACCTGCCGGCACCGGAGCCGCCCCGACGCGGCGAGCGGGTCGTCCGGCTGCGCGCCCAGAACGACGGCGACGGCTATCGCAGCGTCTACTCCGAGCTGACCCGGCCGACCGCGTGGTCGCGGATCCGCGCCGGCATCCGGGTCAGCGGCGAGCTGATGATCACCTTTGGCCTGGTGGTGCTGCTGTTCGCCGCCTACGAGGTCTGGGGTGTCGGCGTCATCCAGGGCGGCAAGCAGGACGCCCTGGCCGGCGCGCTCGAGCAGCAGTGGAACCAGTCGCCTGGCGACGACCCGACGGTCGGGCCGACCCCGGCGGGTGGCACCGGCGGCCTCGGCTCGAAGATCCACGGCATCGCCAAGCTCTACTTGCCCGCCCTCGGCCAGCAGTGGGTGGTGGTCGAGGGGGTGACCCAGGCCGACATCCGCTACGCGCCCGGCCACTACCCCGACACCGCGATGCCCGGCGAGATCGGCAACTTCTCCGTCGCCGGCCACCGCAACCGGGCCACCTTCTGGCGGCTCGACGAGTTGCACAACGGCGACGCGATCGTGGTCGAGTCCAAGGACCAGTGGTTCATCTACCACGTCGTGAAGACCCGCATCGTCGTGCCGACCCAGGTCGAGGTCGTCGCTCCGGTGCCGATGCTGCCCGGCTCCAAGCCGACCAAGGCGATGGTCACGCTGACCACCTGCAACCCCAAGTTCGACAACTATCAGCGCCTCATCGTCCACGGTGAGTTGGTCCGCACCCAGCCCAAGTCGCAGGGCGACCCGGTCGAGCTGAAGGGCTGACGGATGTACGCGTGGATCTGGCGCAAGCTGCCGTTCGACGGCGTCACGGGCAAGCTGCTGACCTCGATCGTGCTGGTCACCGGCATACTCTCGCTGTTCTGGTTCGTCGTCTTTCCGTGGGCCGAGCCGCTGTTGCCGTTTGACGACGTGCAGGTCACCCAGGAGGGCGGCGTGCCGGGCGCGCCGGGTGGCAACCCGGGCCTCGACGATCCCGGCCTGGTCGGCCGGACGCCCGACCCACGCGAGTCGGGCCTCAACGATCACGACATCCCGTATTCGACCGCGACCGACAACCCGCTTCCGAGGTAACGCCATGCGCGTTCTGGTGATCGACAACTACGACTCGTTCGTCTTCAACCTGGTGCAATATCTCGGCCAGTTGGGCGTCGAGTGCGACGTGCGACGCAACGACGAGATCGAGATCGCCGCCGTCGGCCGCTCCGGCGCCGCCGGCGTGCTGCTCTCCCCCGGCCCGGGCACTCCCGAGCGGGCCGGCATCTGCATCGACGTCATCAAGGAATACGCGGGCGAGCTGCCCATCTTCGGCGTCTGCCTGGGCCACCAGGCGATCGGTGCCGCGTTCGGCGCCACCGTGACCCGCGCCCCGGAACTCCTGCACGGCAAGACGTCGCTGGTCCACCACCAGGGCACCGGGGTGCTCAAGGGGCTGCCCGACCCGTTCACCGCGACCCGCTACCACTCACTCGCCGTGCTGCCGGAGACGCTGCCCGACGAGCTCGAGGTGACCGGCGCGACCGAGTCCGGCGTGGTGATGGCGATGCGGCACCGCACGCTGCCGATCGAGGGTGTGCAGTTCCACCCCGAGTCGGTGCTCACCGAGGGCGGCCACCTGATGCTCGCCAACTGGCTCGCCGCGTGCGGCTACCCCGACGCCCTGGAGCGGGCGCCGGAGCTCTCGGCCGAGGTCGACGCCCGCCGCCGGGCGGCGTTCGCGGCCGCCTGACGGCTTACTTCGTCGACCGGTGCTGCCGGTCGGACTGGCCGATGATCGGGTTTCCGCCGCCGATTCCCGGCAGGATGTCGCCGATCCCGCCGTTGTTGCCCGGTGGCGTCGACGGCGTGCCGGTCGGCTCGTCGTCGCCGGGGTCGGCCAGCACCGCGACCTCGACGGTCACCGTGGAACCCCGCTTGGCCTCTTTCTTGCCGGCCGGATCCTGAGCGGTGACCTGGCCGACCTGGCTGGGGTCCTGCACGAACGGTCCGTCGACGGCCTTCATGTCGAAGCCGGCGTTGCGCAGCACGGCCTCGGCGGCATCCTTCTTGAGGCCGACCACCGGGGGAACCGCGACGAGCTGTCCGTTGGAGATCCGGACCTTGATCTTGGTGCCGGGCTTCACCGAGGTGTTGACCTTGTCGACGCTGAGCACCTGGTCCTTCGTGACCGAGCTGTCGACCTCGTCGAAGACCGGAACGAGCTTGAGCTTCTCGAGCTGCGACTCAGCGGCGTCTCGGGTCTGGCCCTTGAGCTCGGGAACCACCACCGTGCCGGGACCGGCGCACACGGTCAGCCGCACCGTGCTCGCCTTCTCGACCTTGGTGCCGGCCGGCGGGTCCTGGTTGGTGACCGTGTCCTTCTCGCAGTTGTCGGCCTCCTGCGGGACCGGCTCGACGCGCAGGCCCTGGCCGGTGAGCGTGGCCTGGGCGGCGGTCAGCGGCTGGCCGATCACCGAGGTCAGGTCGACCTTCTCGCCCCGGGCACCCTGCACCAGCAGGCCCGCGACCAGGGCGATCACGGCCAGCACGCCGAGCACGCTCAGCACGGCCAGCACCCAGTTGGAGCGCTTGCGCCGTTGCGCGTCACCGACCCGGGCGGCCGGGATCGTGCGGGTCGGCGCGCCCTGCGGCCGCCGGACCGTCGCGGTCGCGGCGTTGGCCGCGCCCATCGGCATGGTCTCCTGATCGCGCATCACCGGCGTGGCCATGACCGGCCGGCCGCTGGCCGCGCGCAGCAGGTCGGCCCGCATCTCGCCGGCGCTCTGGTAGCGGTTGAGCGGGTTCTTCGAGAGCGCCTTGAGCACGATCGCGTCGATCGGCGGCGTCACGTCGTGGTTGATCTCGCTCGGCGCCCGCGGGTCTTCCCGCACGTGCTGGTAGGCGACGCTGACCGGGCTGTCGCCGACGAACGGCGGGTGGCCGCAGAGCAGTTCGAAGAGCACACAGCCGGCCGCGTAGACGTCGGAGCGGGCGTCGACGGCCTCGCCCCGGGCCTGCTCGGGCGAGAGGTATTGGGCCGTGCCGATCACCGCGCTGGTCTGCGTCATCGTGGTCGCGCCGCTGGCCAGGGCCCGGGCGATGCCGAAGTCCATGACCTTGACCTGGCCGTTTTGCGTGAGCATCACGTTGCCGGGCTTGATGTCGCGGTGGATGATGCCGTGCCGGTGGCTGAACTCGAGGGCGGCGCAGATGTCGGCGGTGATCTCCATCGCCCGGCGCGGCATCAGCCGACCCTCGGCGGCCAGCACCTCTTTGAGGGTGCGGCCGTTGACGAACTCCATGACGATGAACGGCAGGGTCTCGCCGGTCGGCGCGATCTCCTCGCCGGTGTCGTAGACGGCGACGATCGCGGGGTGGTTGAGCGAGGCGGCGTTCTGGGCCTCGCGGCGGAACCGCATCTGGAACGTCGCGTCGCGGGCGAGATCGGTGCGGAGCATCTTGATCGCGACGTCCCGACCGAGCCGGAGGTCGCGGCCACGGTGCACCTCGGCCATGCCGCCATATCCGAGCAGCTCGCCGACCTGATACCTGCCACCAAGCAGGCGGGCCTGCGTCATCTCGTCAACATTCCTTCGCTCGTCATCCCGTTGTGGAGGATTCGCTCTGCAAGACGGTACGGGGCATTTGCCGCGTCGGTTCCACCGTCGAGCAGATGAAGCGCGGTCGTTACCTTCCCCAGGGGAGCCATTCCGCCGTTTGTTTGGTCGCTGAGCTGGTAGGAGATGACACCGGCGCAAACCAGGACAAGCACGCCGAGTATCACTGCCAACACAACCAGTAGCCGTCGCCCACCACTGCTTGGTTCGGCGGCGGAGGGCACCGACGCGTAACCGTATCCTGCGGGCGCTTGGGGCCGATTTGTAGGCACGTTCGGGTAGCCCGGCCGAGCCGGTGGACCGCTCACCGCGGGTGGCGGCACCCGGTGCGGCGGGGCAGGGTGGGGCGGGTTCGGGGTGCCGCCGCGGGGCGCGGCCGGGCCGGGCACGGCGGCCCGCCCGCTCTGTGCCAACGCGGGCGACGCCGGCGCCCCGGAGACCGGCCCGGCCTTGGGCGCGGCGGTCGGCGGCGACATCGGCCGGTGCGGCTGCTGCTGTGCCGGCGCGGCGAGGGTGGCCGCCGCCTGCCGGGAGACGGCCGAGAACGCCGACGCGGTGGGCCAGCGGGCGGCCGGGTCCTTGGCCATCGCCCGCTCGACGATCGACCGGATGGCCGGCGGGATGTCGCCCGGCAGCGGTCGGGCGCTCTCCCGGACGTGCTTCATCGCGATCTCGAGCGGGTTGTCGCCCTCGAACGGCCGGCGCCCGGAAAGGCACTGGTAGGCCACCACGCCGAGGGCGTAGACGTCGGAGGAGGGCGTGGCGATCGCGCCGGCCGCCTGCTCCGGTGAGATGTATGAGGCGGTGCCGAGCACCGAGCCGGCCGCGGTGAGCTGCCCGACCATCGCCGAGCGGGCGATGCCGAAGTCGGTCAGCACGAGCGTGCCGTTGGGGCGTACGAGCAGGTTGCCGGGCTTGACGTCGCGGTGCACGATGCCCTTCTCGTGTGCCGCCTGCAGCGCGTCGGCGGCCTGGGCGACCAGCGCCATCGTGCGGGCCGGGGTGAGCCGGCCGACCCGGCTCAGCGTGCGTGACAGCGCGTCGCCCTCGACGTATTCCATCACCAGGAACGCGATCTGCTGGTCGCTGCCGTAGTCGTAGACGTCGACCACGCCCGGGTGGTTGATGGTGGCCATCGTGCGGGCCTCGCCCCGGAACCGCGCGGCGAAGCCGGGCTCCTCGAGCAGTGCGGGCAGCAGGATCTTCACGGCGACCGTGCGGCCGAGCACCTCGTCGGTGGCCCGCCAGACATCGCCCATTCCGCCGCCGGCGATGCGCTCGTCGAGCCGGTATCGGCCGCCGAGCATGACACCGGGACTGATCACCTAGCTGCCCTCCGCGTCGGTGACCACCGCGCGCATGATCTGGCCGCCGATGCGGGCCGCCTCGGCGCTGCCGCCGCTGCCGGCCTCCTGGAGGAACACGGCGACCGCGCTGATCGGGGTGCCCTGCTTGTTGAGCGCGAAGCCGATGAACCAGCCGTGGTCCTTGCGATCGGGCGCGGACTGCGCGGTGCCGGTCTTGCCGCCGACGGTGAAGCCGTCGATCTGGGCGTTGCGGCCGGTGCCGCTCTCCACGACGTGTTCCATCATGTCGCGCAGGTCGCCGGCCACCTGCGGGGAGACAACGGAGCCGTTGAGCTCCTTCGGGGTGACCGTGTAGTGCGAGGTGGTGCGGTCGGGCCCGAGCAGCTTCTGCACCAGGTAGGGGCGCATCTGCTTGCCGTTGTTGGCGACCGCGGCGGCGATCAGCGCACCCTGCATCGGCGTCATGCGGACGTTGTTCTGCCCGATGCCGGACTGGGCCAGCGCGGCCGGGTCGTCGCCGCCGTCGGGGTTCTTGATGTCGCCGGTCTCACTGGTGGCGACCGGCAGGCCCTCGGCGTTGAGCCGGCCACAGGTCAGGTCGGTCTGGCCGAAGCCGAACTTCTGCGCCTCCGACTTGATCTTGTCGGCGCCGAGCTTGACCGCGAGCTGGGCGAAGCCGGTGTTGCACGACTCGGTGAGCGCGTCGTCGAGGGTGACCTCGGCGCCGGGGCAGATCGACGCGGCCGCGTTGCGGATGTCGCTGCCCGAGGTCGGCGCCCGGTAGACCGGGCCGGCCGGGATCTTCGTGTCCTTGGTGTAGCCGCTCTCCAGCGCCGCCGCGGCGTCGATCACCTTGAACGTCGAGCCGGGCGGGTAGGTCTCGCTCAGCGCCCGGTTGATCAGCGGCTTGTCGGGGTCGCTGTCGAGCTTGTCGTAGGCCTTCGTGGCGGCGTCGGTGTCGTGGCTGACCAGGGGGTTGGGGTCGAAGCTGGGCATCGAGACCAGCGCCTGGACGGCACCGGTGCGCGGGTCGAGCGCGATGGCCGCACCCTTGTCGACGCCGACCCGGTTGTTGGTCAGCTCCTTGAACGCCGTCTCCTGTGCCCGCTTCGAGAGGCTGAGCAGCACGCTGCCGCCCGGCGTCTTCTCGCCGGTCCACAGGTCGGAGATCCGGTCGGCGACCAGCGCGTCGGAGGTGCCGGCGAGGAACTCGTCTTCGGTGCGCTCGATGCCGGTGGCCGCCAGGTTGACCGGGTTGTAGCCGACGACGTGGGCGTAGGCCTCGCCGGCGGGGTACTGCCGGATGTATTTGAGCTCGCCGTCGGTGGGCTTGCTGGTCGCCAGCGCGGTGCGGCCGGCCTCGATGACCCCGCGCTCCCGCTCGTATTCGGCGACCTGGACCCGGCCGTTGTAGTCGCTGTTGCGGTATTCGTCGGCCTTGTAGGCCTGCACCCAGTTGAGGTTGGCGAAGAGCAGCGCGAAGAGAACCAGGACGACGACGCCGACCCGGCGCAACGGTGCGTTCACGGCTTGATCACCTCCGTGGGCGCCCCGTGCAACTGCGCGGGAGCGCTCGCTGTCGCGCCGCTCGGCCGCGCCGAAACCGAGCCGTCGACCGGGCGGCGCGCGGCATCGGAGACCCGCAACAACACCGCTATGAGCATCCAGTTGGCCATCAACGACGAACCACCGGCGGACAGGAACGGCGTTGTCTGACCGGTCAACGGGATCAGCCGGCTGATCCCGCCCACGATCACGAACACCTGGAGGGCCAGCGTGAACGCGAGGCCGCCGGCGAGCAGCTTGCCGAACGAGTCGCGGACCGCGAGACCCGCGCGCAGGCCGCGCTGGACGATCAACAGGTAGATGATCAGCAGCGCGGAGAGCCCGAACAGGCCGATCTCCTCGCCGAGCCCGGCGAAGATGAAGTCGTTGTGCACCTCGGGGATCTTGCTCGGCTGCCCCCCGCCCGGCCCGGTGCCGAACAACCCGCCGCTGCCGAGGCCCAGCAGCGACTGCACGAGTTGGTAGCCGCGCTCGTAGGGGTCGGAGAACGGGTCGAGCCAGATCTCGGCGCGCTGGTAGAAGTTGGCGAACGGGCCGCCGACCGAGGCGCCGAGCAGGTAGGCGCTGTATGCACCACCGAAGAACAGCAGCAGACCGATGATCAGCCAGCTCACCCGCTCGGTGGCGATGTAGAGCGTGACCACGAACATGCCGAAGTAGAGCAGTGAGGTGCCGAGGTCTTTCTCGAAGATCAGCACCAGGAGGCTGACCGCCCAGACCGCGATGACCGGGCCGAGGTCGCGGCCGCGCGGGAAGTCGACGCCGAGCACCCGCCGGCTCGCGAGCGAGAGCACTTCCCGCTTGCGGACCAGGTAGTAGGCGAAGAAGGCGAGCAGCGCCAGCTTCGCGAACTCACCGGGCTGGATCTGGAAGCCGCCGATCCTGATCCACAGCTTGGCGCCGTTGATCTCGGAGAACCGGTTGGGCAGCAGAGCCGGGATCAAAACCAGGACAATACCGGCAAGACCCAGGGTGTACGCGTAGCGCGAGATCGCCCGGTGGTCCTTGACGATCAGCAGCACGATCGCGGCGCACACGACCGCGATCAGCGTCCACGCGAGCTGGCGGCCACCCGTACCCGAGAAGATCGGGTAGTTGAGTCGTTCGGCGGCCGGCACGTCGGCCAGGTCGAGCCGGCGCAGGAACGCCACACCGATGCCGTTGAGCAGCGCGACGGCCGGGATCAGCGCCGGGTCCGCATAGGGCGCCGTGTAGCGGACCACCAGGTGCAGGCCGAGGAACAGCGCGCTGAGGATGGCCGCCGGCACCCAGAAGGTGCCGGTGATCGTGTCGAACATGGTGAGCTGGATGGTCGCGCTGTAGGCGGCCACCAGCGCCATCGCGAAGCCGAGCAGGGCGAGTTCGGCGTTGCGGCGCGTCTGCACGTCACGGACACGCGGAAGCTCACCCGTCGCTGCGGGTGTGTTAACCGAACCGGCCTGCGAACTCACGATGTCAGTCGGACGGCCGGCAGTCGGCCGGATCGATGACGGGCGGCACGGTGTCGGTCGGCGGCACGTCGGGCCCCGAGGCCGAGGAGGTGGGTGCGCCGATGCCGGTCGTCGGTGCGACGCCGGTCGGGGTGGCGGTCGGGTTGACCGGCGGCTGGGTCGCCGAGTCGGTCGGGTCGGCGACCGGGGTCGGCGTCGGCGTGCCGGGGCACGCCGGCTTCAAGTTGGGGTTGGTCGGGTCGTCGGTGGTCAACTCGGCGAGCCGGCGCTGGGCGTCGGCCTCGCTGTCGGCCTGGATGCCCTGCTTGACCCGCTCCTGCGCGACCGCGGTGAGGTCGTCGATCTTGGTCGCGCTGGTGGACTGGACGCTCGACAGGTCGACGCCGGCGATCTGGCCGGGCACGCCGCGGAACACCGCGAGCTGGCCCTCTTCGGTAGCGCCGACATAGAACTGGTGCTGGGTGACCCGCCAGCCGGCCCACAGGCCGCCGCCCAGGATGATCAGCAGCACGCCGAGCAGAGCCGCGGTGCGCAGCGGCCGGCGGCGACGCCGCTCACCGTCGTCTTCGTGTGCGCCGCTGCGGCCGTTGGCCTCGGCGGGCAGGTTCTGGTCGGGCACCGGTGCGCGCGGAGCGGAGAGCGCCGCCGACGCGCGTGCGGCCGGCGTGTCAGAGGCCGCGGTCGTGTTGCCCCGGTCGCGCGCCGCCGCGCCGCCGACGATCGGCGCCGCCTCGACGATGTCCTGGTCGGTCGCGTCGGCGACGACCACGGTGATGTTGTCGGGGCCGCCGCCGCGCAGGGCGAGCGCCACGAGCCGCTCGACGCACTGCTGCGGGTCGGTGTAGTCGCGCATCGTCTCGGCGATGGTCTCGGCGCTGACCACGCCGGAGAGCCCGTCACTGCAGATCAGATAGCGGTCACCGGCCAGCACCTGGCGCACGGAGTATTCCGGGTCGATGTCGCGACCGTCGAGCGCGCGGGTGAGCAGCGACCGTTGCGGGTGGCTGCTCGCCTCCTCGGCGCTGATCCGGCCCTCGTCGACCAGCATCTGCACATAGGTGTCGTCTTTGGTGATCTGCGCGAACTCGCGATCACGGATCATGTAGGCCCGCGAGTCACCGATGTGCACCATGCCGATCTTGCTGCCCGAGAACAGGATGGCGGTGAGCGTGGTGCCCATGCCTTCGAGCTGCGGATTGGCATCGACGGTGTCGCGGAGCTGTTGGTTGGCGGTGTCCACGGCCGTGCGCAGCGCGTCGACGAGGGCGTCACCAGGGACGTCCTCGTCGAGCGGGGCCATGGCGCCGATGACGATGTTGCTCGCGACGTCACCAGCGGCCATGCCGCCCATGCCGTCGGCTACGGCGAGCAGCCGCGGTCCGGCGTAGACGGAGTCTTGATTTCCGTCCCGGATCAGACCGCGGTCACTGCGGGCCGCGTAACGCAGTGTCAGTGTCATGGCCGTAACTCGAGTGAAGTGCGGCCGATGCGGATCGGCACGCCGAGGGGGACGGGGGTCGGTCCGGTGACCTTAGCGCGATCGAGATACGTCCCGTTCGTCGAGCCCAGGTCTTCTACGAACCACTGCCCTGACCTGGGAACAAGTCGGGCGTGACGTGCCGACGCGTAATCGTCGGTAATCACCAGTGTCGAGTCTTCGGCACGGCCGATCGTAATCTGACCATCACCGAGCGTGATTCGCGTCCCGGCGAGCTGGCCCGCGGTCACCACAAGCTGGTGAGCCGCGCGGCCTCGCTTCACCTTCGCCGGACGCGCGTGACCGGAAGACGCACCAACCCCCCGTGGTGCGGCGACCAACCGACTTGATCGGGCCCCGGCGAAGAGGTCGCGCCGGATCACACCCACGACTGTGAACACGAAGATCCACAGCAGAATGAGGAATCCGATCCGGGCGACCTCGACGACGAAATCTCCGGCCAACGGGCTAACCGTCCACGCGGAACGTCAGTGTCGTGGTGCCGAGCTGGATCATGTCGCCGGGGTTGAGCGCCACGGCCGAGACGCGCTGGCCGTTGACCATCGTGCCGTTGGTCGAACCGAGGTCGGTGAGCACGACCTGTGCACCATCGAAGTCGAGTCGGGCGTGTCGCCGCGAGATGCCGACGTCGGGCAGGCGCAGGTTGGCCTGGTCGCCACGGCCGATCACGGTCGAGCCCATCTGCAACGGGTAGGTGCGGCCGTCGCCGGAGACCAGGCGGATGTTGCGCCCGCCGGCACCGCCGCCGCCACCACCGTGCATCGGCGGCTGGCCGTAGCCCTGGTCGTAGGGCTGCTGGTAGCCCCCACCACCGCCGGGCGCGTCGTAGCCCTGCTGCACCGGCGCGACATCGCCGCCGGTGTAGACCTCGGCCGTGACCCGGAACATCCCGGTGTCCAGGCCGTCGCCCCGCTCGATCTCGACGATCACGTCGCCGTAGACAGTCCACGCCTGCTCGCCGATGAACTCGGCTTGCGACTGCGCGAGCTCCTGGGCGAGCGCGGCCGCATAAGGCGCGAGCCGGCTGTGGTCGTAGGGAGATAGATCAATCACGTAGCGGTTGGGCACCAGAGTCCGCCCGCCGGCCAGGATAGCCTTGTGCGCCTCCGCCTCCCGCTGCATGGCGTTGAGGATCTCCACAGGGTGGACGACCCCCTTGAACACCTTGGCGAAGGCCCCTTCGACCAGGCCTTCCAAACGCTTCTCGAAGCGTTGCAGCACGCTCACCGGCTCCTCCTCGGGTTCCGAGGCCATGATGGTATCCGGCCGGAGCACATGCAGTCCGCATCGCGACCGGCCACGGTCATTTGCCGGTCTCCGTGGAACGCCGTGGGAGCGCTGCCGCGCGTGACGCCTTAGGGACCGAGCCCGCCACCCAAGTGTCGGGCAACGCCGTGCTAATCTTCCCACGCGCCGCGAGCGGTAACCGCCCACGGCCACCGGCAGGGATAGCGTAATATGTCCCGGCAGCCGTTCCTGGGGAAGTGGCGGAATGGCAGACGCGCACGGTTCAGGTCCGTGTGCCCGAAAGGGCGTGGGGGTTCAACTCCCCCCTTCCCCACCAACGTTGGGCTCCGCGACTCGCGGAGCCCTTACGTTATGCTCCGGTGGTTTTTATCGCCGAGCAGCACCAGGAGTAGTTGCGTGTCCGTCGCGTTGGTGACCGGTTCCGGAGGCTTGATCGGCTCGGAGGCCACCCGGCACTTCGCCGGCCTCGGCCTCGACGTCGTGGGCATCGACAACGACATGCGGCGCTATTTCTATGGCGACGACGGGTCGACGGCGTGGAGCGTCGAGCAGCTCGGCAGCGAGCTCGGCTCCGCTTACACGCACTACGAGACCGACATCCGCGACCGGGCCGGGCTCGAGCAGATCTTCAAGAAATACGGCTCCGACATCGCGGTGGTGATCCACACCGCGGGCCAGCCCTCGCACGACTGGGCCGCCAAGGAGCCGTTCACCGACTTCGACGTCAACGCCGTCGGCACCCTCAACGTGTTGGAGAACACTCGCCAGCACTCGATCGACGCGCCGTTCATCTTCTGCTCGACCAACAAGGTCTACGGCGACCGGCCCAACAGCCTGCCGCTGATCGAGCAGGAAACTCGTTATGAAATCGCGCCCGACCACCCCTACGCGGGTGGCGTGACCGAGGACATGTCGATCGACGACTCGATGCACTCGATCTTCGGCGTGAGCAAGGTCGCCGGCGACGTGATGGTCCAGGAATACGGCCGCTACTTCGGCATGAAGACCGCGGCGTTCCGGGGCGGCACGCTGACCGGCCCGGCGCACTCCGCGGCCGAGTTGCACGGCTTCCTCGGCTACGTGATGCGCTGCGTGATGGAAGGTCGCACCTACAACCTCTACGGCTACAAGGGCAAGATGGTCCGCGACGCGATCCACTCACACGACGTGCTGACCGCGTTCGAGGCCTTCTTCCGCGCTCCCCGCTCCGGGCAGATCTACAACCTGGGCGGCGGCCGGCACTCCAACACCTCACACATCGAGGCGTTCGCCCTGGCCCAGGAGATCTCCGGGCACGAGGCGAAGATCAACTACGTCGAGCAGGCCCGGATGGGCGACCACCAGTGGTGGATCAGCAGCATGGCCCGCTTCCAGGAGCACTACCCCGACTGGCAGCAGACCTACGACGTGCCGATGATCCTGCGCGAGATCCACGCCGCCAACGTCGACCGCTGGGTGCCGGGGTCGTGATCGACCGGGGCCGGCACAGCGTCCTCGGTGTGCTCGTCGACGCCGTCGACTACGAGACGGCGACCGCCAAGGTGATCGAGGCGGCGCACGAGCGGCAGTCGCTCGCGCTGACGGCGCTCGCCGTGCACGGCGTGATGACCGGCGTGCTCGACCCGGCACACAACGCCCGCCTCAACTCCTTCGACGTGGTCACCCCCGACGGTCAGCCGGTGCGCTGGGGCCTCAACCTGCTGCACGGCACCGCCCTCACCGACCGGGTCTACGGGCCGACGCTGACGCTGCGGGTGCTGGCCCGGTGCGCCGCCGAAGGGCTGCCGGTCTACCTCTACGGCTCCACCGACGAGACGCTCGGCCGCCTGGTGCCGGCGCTGGAGAAGATGTTCCCGGCGCTCAAGCTGGCCGGCTACGAGCAGTCGAAGTTTCGCACCGCCCGGCCCGGCGAGGCCGTGGAGATCGCCGACCGGATCCGGGCCTCCGGCGCCCGGGTGCTGCTGGTCGGGCTCGGCTGCCCACGGCAGGAGATCTTCGCGTACGCCATGCGCCCGTTGCTCGACATGCCGCAACTGGCCGTCGGTGCCGCGTTCGACTATCACGCCGGCCTGCTCCGCAAGCCGCCGCCGTGGATGCAGAAGCGCGGGCTCGAGTGGCTCTGGCGGCTCGGCCTCGAGCCGCGGCGGCTGTGGCGCCGCTACGTGATCCTCAACCCGGCCTACGTGGCCCGGTTGCTGGCACAGAAGACCGGCCTATGGAAAGCGACCCCGCCGCCACCGGCGACGGAGCCGCTCACCGAGTTCCCGATCTGACCTCTGTCGCTCAGCCTCAGAGGGTCAGGGTCCAGGTGTTGATGTAGCCGGTGTCCAGCCGGGCGACGTCCTGCACCCGCAGTGACCAGGTGCCGTTGGCCGCCTCGCTGCCGAGGTTGACGGTGTAGGTGGCGTTGACGTTGTCGGCGCTGTCGCTACCGCTGCTGTTCTTCAACCGGTAGGCCGAGCCGTCCGGCGCGACCAGGTCGACGACCAGGTCACCGCGCCAGGTGTGGACGATGTTGACGGCCGCCGTCGACGCGGTCGACGCGTTGCGGTTGCAGCCGTTGATGCTGATCGTGCTGACCACCGCCGCGCCCGCGTCCGGGATGTTCACGTCGGTGCCGTTGGTGCCGGAGCAACTGCCGCCGGTGCCGCCGGTCACGGTCAGCGTGTAGGTCGCCGAGCGGGTGCCCGACGCGCCCGTGCCGTTGACGCTCACCGGGTAGTTACCCGGCGGGGTCGATGCCGAGGTGGCGATCGTCAGGGTCGACGAGCCGCCGGAGGTGACGCTCGCCGGGCTGAAGCTGGCCGTCGCACCGGACGGCAGCCCACTGGCAGCCAGTGACACCGACTGGGCCGAGCCCGAGGTGGTGCTGGTGGAGACCGTGGCGGTGGCGGAACCACCGGGCGCGACCGAGCCGGCGGTCGGTGCGACCGAGACGCCGAAGTCGTTGGCCGGCGGTGTGCCGTCGTTGACCACGAAGAGCAGCCGGTTGGGGGTGCCGGTGCCCGGGTTGGTCACCACGTTGGGTGTCGAGTTGTTGACCAGGTAGTCCCGGACCTGCTGGTTGCTCCAGGTCGGGTTGGCCGACAGCACCAGGGCGGCCGCCCCGGCGACGTGCGGCGTCGCCATCGACGTACCGCTGATGGTGTTGGTCGCGGTGTCGTTGGTCGACCAGGACGAGGTGATGTTCACGCCGGGGGCCAGGATGTCGACGCAGGTGCCGAAGTTGGAGAACGAGGCAGCCGCGTCGTTGTTCTGGGTGGCACCGACGGTGATCGCGTTGGGCACCCGGGCGGGCGAGTAGTTGCAGGCGTTCTGCCGCACACCGAGGGTGTTGCCGTTGCCGGCCGCGATCGCGAACGTGACGCCCGAGTTGATGGCGCTGTTGACGGCGTTGTCGATCGCGGTGTTGGCGCCGCCGCCGAGGCTCATGTTGGCCACGGCGGGCTTGATCGCGTTGGCGGTGACCCAGTCGATGCCGCCGACCACCTGTGCGTTGGTGCCGCTGCCCTGACAGTTGAGCACCCGGACGGCAACCAACTGCACACCCTTGGCCACGCCGTACGCCGAGCCGCCGACCGTGCCGGAGACGTGCGTGCCGTGGCCGTTGCAGTCGTCGGCCGCACCGCCGTCGACCGCGTCGAATCCGCTGACCGCCCGCCCACCGAACTGCTGGTGAGTGGTCCGGATGCCGGTGTCGATGATGTAGGCGTGCACGTTCGACGCCGTGTTCGGGTAGGTGTAGGACTGGTTCAGCGGCAGGTTGCGCTGATCGATGCGGTCCAGGCCCCACGACGGCGGGTTGGTCTGCGTGCCGAACGCGTGCACGGTGTGGTTCTGCTCGACATAGGCCACATTCGGGTTGGCCGCGACCCGCTTGGCCTGCGCCGCGGTGGCCTGCAACTCGAAGCCACGCAACGCGCTGCGGTAGGTGCGGATCACCTTGCCGCCGTGCCGGCTGGCCAGCGTCGACGCGTTGCCGTCGACCGACGCCTTGGCCACCGTGGTGTTCTTGAACACCACGATGTAGCTGTCGGCCACGGCGGTGTCGCCGCCGGCACTCAGCACTGTTCCGGACGGTTCGGCGGCCGCCGCGGGTGCGGCGAACGCGAACGCGGTCAGGGCACCGACCCCGACCAGGACGAACTTGCGCGGGAGACTCATCTCCCTCCTCCCCTCCGATCGGCGGACCGCCTCCCGCTCGTGGCGGGATATCGGCGTTCACCGATCGATGGTGAGGTTATGCGCAGTGGGGCGAAGTAAACAGATGTCGAATTTTCTATATCACGGCGGGATGGCCCCTACGGGATACTTCTGCGGGTCGGGCCGGGGGCCGGCCCGGATGTGTCCGCCACGCCCGTCGGTGAGGATCGATGCATGGGGACCTCACTGGCACTGACCGCCGCCATCGCGGCCGCCGCGCTCGCCGCGGCCGCCCTCGCCGACCTGCTGCCGCGCGCCACCACCGCGGCCGTGCTGCGCAAGCGGGCCACGCGCCTGCAACTGCTGACAGGTGGCCTGGTCGCGGTGCTGGCCGGGATCGGTCTGGCCGGTCTGCTGGGCTACGGCGACCTGGTCCCAGCGGTGTTGCCGTTCGCGGCACCCGCGCTCGCCGTCGGTTTTGTTTCCCTCCGCCGGCTCGGCCGGGTGCGGCGCGGGGCCGCCGCGTTCGCGACGGCGCCGCACACTCCCGCGCCTCCGGGCCTGCGCGCCGCGGCCGCGCATCCCCTACTTGCCCTGCCGATCCAGGTCACCGCGCTGGCGGGCGTCGCGGCCGTGCTGGCCGCCGCCGGCCTGGTCGCGCTGACCGTGCCCGCGGTGCTTGGTGTGGTGTTGACCGCCGCCGGGCTGGTGGTCACCGGCATCGGCGTACGCGACGCGCTGCGCCACAGCCGTCTCGCCGAGGGTGCCGTCGCCCGGCCCGAGCGCCTAACGCGGCCGGTTGGAGTCCTGCAGGTATAGCAGTTCCAGAATGGAGCGAGCCGCTTCGAACCAGCGGTCCAGCCAACCCGCCGTCGGGATGCTCCCCTTCGGCGGGAGTTCCAGCAGCAGCCCGCGCAGCAGCGGGTGGTCGGCGATCAGCGCGTCGCCCGGGATATCGCCGTTGATCCACTGCGGCGTCGGGTAGCCCGCTTCGATCGCCTGGAGCGCGGGCCGCTCCTGCGCCGCGTTGTTGTTGAGATCGGCCGGCATACCCTGACGGACGACCCGCTCGGGGTCGCGCTCAGCCGGCGCCTCGATGGTCAGGGACGCCTCGCGCCTGGTCTTGCGGTAGGGCCCAGCGAAGCGCTCCTGCGTCGCCGAACCGTTTCCGAGGTTGTCGGGCATGGTCATTCGTCTGTCGCCTGCCTGCTCGTTCGGACTAACCCGCTCGGCGGGTTGACCTGGCATTTGCCGTGTCTTCTGGTACAACGACCCGGCGCGGTGACAGTTCTGGTCCCGCTCTATTCCTGGTCTGGCCCTGATCGCCTTCGAGCAGAAACCAGGCGCCCTCCGGGGCTGGAGGACGCCTGGTGGGTTCTGGGTTTACTACAGGTCGAACTCGCCGTCCTTGGCGCCGCCGACGAACGCGTCCCACTCGTCGATGGTGAACAGCAAGGCCGGTCCGGTGGGGTTCTTCGAGTCGCGCACGGCAACCGCGTCCGGAACGAAGGCGACCTCGACGCAGTTGTCGCAGTTGGGCCCGCTACGCGTGCTCTTCTGCCAGACCGCGCCGGTCAGATCGACATGAAACCCCTTGGTCTCGCCTTCCACAGTGGCTCCTTAGCTAGCTTGGCAATGTAGGCAACCGACTCCTCGGGGCGGAGCGCGGCCGCACGGATGTGGTCGAAGATGAAGACGTACTTCCGCAACTCGTCGCTCTTCTCGATGAAGAGGCCCCCGGTGGCGTTCTCCGCGTAGACCACTTCGGGGTCACTCGGCTCCGGGAACTCCAGAATGGCGAAGGTGCCGTCCATGCCGGCGTGTGCGCCGGCCTCGAAGGGCAGTATCTGCAGGGTTACGTTGGGGAGATCCGCCGCTTTAACAAGCCTTTCGAGTTGGGCCCGCATGACGACGTCACCGCCAACAGGCCGGCTCACCACAGCCTCATCCAGGACGAACCAGAGGTCGATCGGGTCGTCCTCTTTTAATAACGACTGACGAGCCCGTCGGACACTCACCCGACGGTCTACATCCTCGGCCGTGAAGTCTGGCCGGGCCGCGCGGATCATCGCCTTCGCATAGTCCTCCGTCTGCAGGAGCCCAGGAACGGCTTGCTGCTCGTACGCGCGGATGGAATGCGCTGCCGCTTCCAGTCCTACATAGGCGCCGGCGAGCACCGCACCATATGGGTGCCACCAACCCTTTTGGCGGGCTTCGCGGGAGATCTGGACGAGCTCTTCGCACTCGGGGCCGGTGATCCCATAGATGGCGAGCATGTCGCGCACGTCGCGCGGCGTCGCGGAGGTGTGGCCGGTCTCGATCCGTGAGATCTTCGACGCGGAGCATTCCAGCCGCTCAGCGACGCCGTCGATGGTGACACCGGCAGCCTCGCGACGGCGGCGCAACTCAGCGCCGAGTCGCCGGCGACGGATGGTCGGGCTCCGGCGTTCGGTCACCGGGTCACCTCCGGACAGGTGCGGAAAGACGTCGTTTAGCGTCCGCACCCGCCGCAGAGAACAGGGCCAAATCGGACTAATGCGGCGAGCTTCGCGTATTGCTACGGTCGCTTGAGTTGATGCGGCTTCAGTCTGACGTCCTAATCGGTCGGACATCAAGGACCATAGCGGCCACAAGAGGCCACGAAAGCACTACCAAAGTGCAACTTGCATTGATCATGTTGTTGGTGCACTCTCTACGTATGCCACGGGTTACTCAGCGTTTCTGAAAGATCAGTTCTCCCCGACGGTCCTTTTCTGAGTTGTCCCGATCATTCGGCTTCGGAACAGGAGTAGATGTGCTTCCTCGCTCCGGTGACGTGCTGCACGTGACTCGCGCGGCGAGCGTCCAGTTCATCGACCCTCTTCTCTTCCGCGTAATCCGCGTTCACGACTGGCCCACCTACGACGGCTGGGTCTGGCTCGACGGATACGAGCTCAACGCGGCCGGCGACGCGGTAGAGCGACGCTCGATCTTCGTGCAGGTCAACGGCTTAAGGCAGCTCCGCTCGCCAAACGACCTAAGGGCAGCACCCCGCCGCCTGGGCGCCCCGGCGATGCCGGTCGCGGCTCGCGCGGGCTAACCGACCGCGTTCCACGCATGTCGCGGCCCTCCCGGCTCTAGACTCGACATACCCACCGAAATGTTCCTCCACGGCGTGACCAGGACCCCTATTCCTGGGGGTCACCCATGGTCAAGCCACCGGCGCGACCGCTGATCCGCTGTGTCCCGGTGTATCTCGCGGCCGCCGCGCTCGTCGTCGGCGGCGTCGCCCTACCCGGCGTCGCCCTGGCGACCCGTGGCGCCCCGCTCACCGAGCCCGCGGCGCTGCCTCGCGCGAACGCGACCCCCGGCCTGGCCGGGAGTTCCCGCACGCCCGCGCATGCCGGCGTGGCCGGGCGATCCGCCACGCTCGCGCTGGCCGGCGTGGCCGGGGGATCCGGCTCGCCCGCGCTGGCCGGGCTGCCCGAGGCCGCTGGCGTGGCCCAGATCGCCGGCGTAGCCAGGAGCGCCGGCATGCTTGCGATTGCCGACGTGCCCGACGCTGGCGTCGGCAGGATCGCGAGCATGCCACGAATTACGGGCGTGGCCGGGATCGCTGCCGCGCGCGGAATCGCGGACGTCGCCGGGATCGCTGGCGTGCCCGACGCCGCTGGCGTGCCGGGGCTGGCTGGCGTGCCAGGGCTGGCCGGCGCGGCCCGGATCGTCGGTGACTCCGGGGCCGCCAGCGTGCCTGGGATCGCTGTCGTTCCCGAAATCGCCAGCGTGGCCGGGGTACCCGGCGCGACCGGGCAGTCGGGCCTGGTCGCCACGGAGAACCAGGGGCCAGCGGCGGTGCCGAGGCCGCTGTGGCAATACCTGCAACCGCTGCCGCCGCGGCCGGGTGGGCAGCCCACGGCCGGGTGGGTCGGCGCCGGGCAAACGGTGGCGGAGGAGCCCTTCGACCCCGACGGGGACTGGCCCGACGACCCCGACCCGGACCAGGAAGCGCCCGACGACGAGCAAGAAGCACCGGACAACGCTGTGCCCACCGAGCCGACCCCGGCTCCGCCGGCGGCTCCGGTGCAGCCGACCGTCGCTCCCGCGCCACCGCCACCGCCGCCGCCAACCGGCAACGGGGTCGCGCCGCGCCCCGCGCCGGGTGAGCGGACGCCGAAGTACCAGAACAAGCGCCGCACGGCTACGCCGTCACCGGCCGACACCCGCGGGCTCGACGAACTCTTCCCGGACCGCCCTTCGGCACACCCGACGCCGGGCGCGGGCGCGGCCGCCGGCGGTTCGGGCGGATCGGGTGGGGCCGCCTACGGCCCACCACTGATCTACTCCGGCCTTGGCGGCATGGTCGTTTCCGCGGTCGGCATCGCGATTGTCCTCAGCCGCCGCCGGGGCTGGTGAGAACCTAGGGCCCGGGCGGGACCAACGGCGAGGTGGTTGGTGTCGGGGTCGCCGGCGGGGTGGTCGGTGCGGTCGTCGGGCCCAGCGAGACCTCGAGCGTGACCGTCGTGCCGGGTGGGACCTCGGTGCCGGCGTCCGGGTCGGAGCCGACCACGGTGCCGGCCGGCTCGTCGGACGCGACGTAGTTCAGTCGCGCCGGCAACCCGGCGTCGGACAGAAGCTGTCCGGCATCCAGCACGCTGCGCCC
Organism: Asanoa ferruginea; assembly: GCF_003387075.1. NCBI lineage: Bacteria > Bacillati > Actinomycetota > Actinomycetes > Micromonosporales > Micromonosporaceae > Asanoa > Asanoa ferruginea. The sequence continues at coordinate 2,494,749 of NZ_QUMQ01000001.1, read as the reverse complement.
CTCGACCACCGGCACCTCGACGGCAGCCGGGGTGGTGGCGGTGGGCGACGGCGAGCTTGTCGTGGGTGCCACGGTCGTCGGCGCCGCCGTGGTTGGTGCCGGCGCGGAGCTGGTGGCCGTCGGCGCCGGCGTCCCGCCGTCGCCGCGCAGGATCAGCCACAGGCCGAAGGCCAGCACGCCGAGCAGGATCAGCGCGATGATCCCGACCAGGATCGGCATCCACCAGCGCCGTCCGCCGCCGTCGCCCGGCTGCCAGTCATCGCGCGGCGGGCCGTCATCGGGTGGCCCGCCCGGACCGCCGGGCTGCGGGATGCCGGCGCGCCCGGCCCAGGCCCGATCGTTGGGCGGGGTGGCGTTGCGCGGACCCGATTGTTGCTGGATCCGGGTGGTGCGATCGTCGCCGTTGCCCGGGCCCGAGCGCTGGATCCGGGTAGTGCGGTCGGCCGCCGAGATCTGCGTGGTGCGATCGTCGGCCGCCCGGTCAATGCGCGCGGTGCGGTCAGGATCGTCCGGCAGCCGCTGGGTCTCCGCGGCCGCGTCCGACGCGTCGTCATCCTCGTCGTCGCGAATCGGGTCGAACGGCGCGGTCTGGTCAAGCGGCCGACCGGCGCCGTCGGGCAACGCCTGAGTCCGATCCGCCTCGGCCTCGTCATCCCGGATCGGATCGAACGGCGCCGTTTGGTCGAGCGGCCGGGTGCGATCCGACGCGGCCTCGGCGTCGCGGATCGGGTCGTTGGGAGCCGGCTGGCCAGGGTCGTCCGAGCCGGCACCGCGCTTTGGGCGCGGGTCCTCGGGCTGGTCGGCCATCACGATCCCTTTCTACGCCGGGAAGATCCGGCACCGACCCTAGCCTGCTGGGCTGAAACCCGCTTCTCGCGACCACAACGGTTGTGGATAGCAGTCTCGCCCGCGGTGCGGCCGGACGCTACGCTGCCCGGCATGGCCGTACGAGGCTGGGGAGGATCGATCGCCGCGGCGATCGGTATTGCCGCGTGCGCGGGCGCCGCGCAGCTCGGTCTCGGCTACGGCCTGGGCATCATCACCTGGTTGCCGGCATCCGACCGGGCCGGCGAAGCGGCCTGGGCGGCGAGCCTGGCGTGGGCCGCGTGGATCGCCGCGACATCCACCGTCGCCGGTGCGATCGGCGCGCAACGCCTGGCCGACGACGAGGGCGAGCCGCCCGCCGCCGCGCTGCTCGGTCGGGTCTCGCTGGTCATCGCCGCCGCCGTCGGTGCGTTGGTCACGGTCGCCCTGGTGGCCGTTCCGGCCCGCGCCGCCGTCCGGGCCGACACGTTCTCGCCGCAGACCATTGCCGCGGGCTACGCGGTGATCGGTGTCCTGCTGGGCATCGTCGTCGCGATCTGGACCCTGTCGTCACGCGCCGCTGCGGTCAACGTCATCGCCACGGTCGGTTGGCTCTGGCTGCTCTCGGTCGTCTCGGTCAGCGAGGGCGTGATCTCCGGTGGTGACCAGGCCCCGGCCCAACTCGGCGTCTGGCAGATCACCGGCGGTGGCGAGGCCTTGTGGTTCCGCGACTACCTTTACTGGCCCGGCGCGGCCCTGTCGCTGGGCGCGGCCTTCGTCATCGGCGCTCTGGTCGCCCGGGGCCCGGCGCGCGACCCGCTGCACCGCGTCGGTGCCGCGGTCTCCGGCATCGCCGGCCCGCTCGTCGTGGCCGCTGCCTACTTCCTGGCCGCCCCGCGGCTGTCCGGCATCCGGCCCGAGCAGGTCTCCGCTCACCTGCTGGCGCCCTACGCGGTCCTGGCCGGACTGGCCGGCTCCGTGCTGGTCACCTCGCTGGCGCAACGCGCCGACCGCCTCGCCACCGGCGTCACCGTCCCGGCCCAACGCGGCGAAAAAGCCGCGGACGACCCCTTCGGCGACGGCGAGACAACCCGCTACGCGACCACCACGACGACCGCGGCATCCACCGACCGGGCCTACGGCGAGGCCGACGAGCACGGCTACGGCGAGTCCGACGAGCACGGCTACGGCGCGCGAGGCAGCGCGAGCGACAGCAGCGAGTCGGCGACCACCCGCACCTCCGTCGCAACGCCCCTGTGGCCCGAAGGCACCGCACCTGGCGACCCCGAGCCGCCGGCCGATCCGGAGCGCAAGCCCCGCCGCTTCGGCCGCCGCAGCAAGTAAACGGCACCAGCCGCGGGTCAGAAAGCCACCGCGGCGAGACGACCGTCCTTAGTCGATCGGCCAGGTGTGCACGGGGTCGTTGGTGCGTTGTAGCTCGCCATACCGGGTGAGCATGTGGTGCAGGGCGGTGGTCCGGTCCATGCCGCGCTTGTGTTCGGCCACCCGCACCATCGCGGTCTGCCAGGCCGCGCCGTTTTGGCCCGTGCGGCAGCGTTCGCCGATGATGCCGAGCAATTGGTCGCGGAAGCGGGGTGCGACGCCGAACCGGTCAAGGCCGGCGGCCGCCCGCGGCAGCAGCACGTCGGGCACCAGGTCGGCGATCCGGACTTCGCCGTGCCGTGGCCAGTAGACCCGGGCGTCCAGCCCGCGCCGGGCCGCGGCGTGGAAGTTCTCCTCCGCCTTCGTGAACGGCAGCTGGCTCCAAATCGGACGGTCGGCCTCGGCCAGGTCGCGGACGAGTCCGAAGTAGAACGCCGCGTTGGCCAGCATGTCGACCACCGTCGGGCCGGCCGGAAGCACGCGGTTTTCCACCCGCAGGTGCGGGCGGCCGTTGGTGACGTCGTAGACCGGGCGGTTCCAGCGGTAGATCGTGCCGTTGTGCAGCCGCAACTCGCCCAGATGTGGCACGCCGCCGTTGTGTAGGACCTCGACCGGGTCCTCGTCGTCGGTGATGGGCAGCAACGGCGGGAAATAGCGCACGTTCTCCTCGAACAAGTCGAAGATGGACGTGATCCATCGTTCGCCGAACCAGACCCGCGGGCGTACACCTTGCGATTTCAGCTCATCGGGCCGGGTGTCGGTGGCCTGCTCGAACAGCGCGATCCGGGTCTCCGCCCAGAGCTGCTTCCCATAGAGATAAGGGGAGTTGGCGCCGATGCCGACCTGGATGCCGGCGATCGACTGCGCGGCGTTCCAATAGCTGGCGAAGGCGTCTGGCGAGACCTGAAGGTGGAACTGCACGCTGGTGCACGCCGACTCCGGCGCGATCGAGTCGGTGAAGGTCTGCAACCGTTCGACACCGCGGATGTCGAGCCCGATGTCTTCGCCGCGGGCGTCGACGATCTGCTCGTTGAGTGCCCAATAGCGCTCGTTGCTGGAGAGGTTGCCGAGCACCAGGTGGCGCGGGGTGAGCGTGGGCAGGATGCCGATCAGCACGATGGTCGCGTCGGCCTTGTTGGCCCGGTCTTCCGCGCGCCCGAGGCTGGCCTGGATGTCGTGCTGGTAATCGGCGAAGCCGTCGCCCTCGATCATGCGGGGACGGGCGTTGAGCTCGAGGTTGAACTGACCGAGCTCGGTCTGGAAGGTCGGATCCGCGAGGTTGGCGAGGATCTCCGCGTTGCGCATGGCTGGCTCGGCGTCTTTGTCGACCAGGTTGAGCTCGATCTCGAGACCCGTCGTCGGCCGCTCGGCGTCGAACTCGAAGTCGTCGAGCATCAACGCGAAGACATCGAGACATCGCCGGACTTTCTGGCGATAACGGACGCGATCTTCGCGGGAGAAACCAAGCGGCGACACATCCTTGCCCATGTGTGCCCTCCCCGGCGCACGGCCCCGTATGACTGGCGGTGGACCCTTCACGGTAGGAGCGCGAGGGGCGCTCGGCCAGGGACAAACCAAATACTTATCACCCTTTGTAAGCGGATCAAAGCGTTCAGTCCACCATACGCCAGGGCCCCGGCAGCTTGGATCAGCTGCCGGGGCCCTGGAAAGAGGGGTAAATCAGGCCTGACGAACGGCCTCGCCCTCGAGCTCGATGCGCACCTTCTTGCCCACCAGAACGCCACCGGTCTCCAGGTTGACGTTCCAGGTCAGGCCGAAGTCCTCACGGTCGATCTCGGTGTGTGCCGAGAAGCCGAAAATGTCCATGCCGTAAGGGTTTCGGCCGGCGCCCTCGAACTCGACCTTCAGGTCGACCTTGCGGGTCACGCCGCGGATCGTGAGCTCGCCGGGGAGCACGAACTCGTTGCCGTTGACCTCCTTGACGCCACCGATGCTCTGGAACTCGATGGTCGGAAACTCCTCGGTCTTGAGGAAGTCGGGGCTGCGGAGGTGGGCGTCACGGTCCGCGACACCGGTGGTGATGCTGGCGGTCTTGATCGTCGCGGTGACGGACGACTCCAGCGGGTTCTCGCCGACGGTGATCGTGGCAGATGCCTCGTCGAAGTGACCGCGTACCTTGGCGACCATCATGTGGCGCGCGGTGAAGCCGACCAGCTTGTGCGCGGCGTCCAGGTCGTACGAGCCCGCGGTGGGGATGGTCAGGCCGTTCCAGACGCGGGTGTTGTTGGTGACGGTGTCGCTCATCGGAGAAGAACCCTTCAGCGGTTGTCGGGACGAACTCAACGCTTGATTGAGCAACTATATCTCTCGCAATATTCCGCATGTCAAGGACTGGTACACTCAATCTCGTGGCTGAGCTGTTAGACGATCCCCGCATCACCGCGATCGGGCTGCTCTCCGAGACCTTCATCGGGCTCTCGGCGCGCTTCGCCGCGCAGTTCGCGGGGCAGAAGCTGTCCCCCGTTGAGTTCGAGGTCCTGATGCGGCTCGCCCGCTCCCCCGGTCACGAACTACGCATGACCGACCTCGCCGCCCAAACCTCGCTGTCGACCAGTGGCGTCACCCGGGTGGTCGACCGGATGGAGCGCGACGGCCTGCTCCGGCGCCGCGCCTGCCCCACCGATCGGCGCAGCTCCTACGCGGGCGTCACCAACGCCGGCATGACGAAGCTCACCGATACCCTGCCGGGCCACCTGGCGCTGATCGAGGAGTGGTTCACCGGCCAGCTCACCCCGGCCGAGCTCGACCAGCTCCTGAGCCTGCTGCGCCGGGTGCGCGACGCGGTCAACCCCTGCGCCACCGCCGGCGTTCCCGAGCGGGGCGGGGTGTGCGACCCCGACGACCCCGACAACGAGCCCGACACCGACCCCGACGCCGAGGCCGACGAGCCGGAAACCCTCAGCGCTCGATAGGCCTAATCGGTCACCGGCAGAAAGACCGGCAGAACCGATAACCTCTTATCGCCAAAAGCCACATTTGGTACGCCGAGCGCGCGGCCACCGATACGGTACTCACCAGCAACACACGCAACGGGGACAAAGCGCGAGCGCCACGGGGGGCGCGGCGCGGACGTTATAGATAGTCCGTCGGGGGGCGGGCTGGTCCGCGTCGAGCGGGGGTGGAAGGCAGCCGGTGCTGACTGAGTGGGAGGGCGGTCAGCGCCGGCTGTCTTGTCCTTCGGCCCGGCTTCGCTCCGTGGCCAGCAGCGTGATCCCGCCTTCTTTGCAGACCGCGTCGAGCCGCTCGACCACCGCTCCGCGGGTCTCCTCTTCGTCGGTCACCGACGCCAGCCCGACCAGCGCCTCGGCGACGTCGCGCAGGTCGCGCCCGCCGGCGTAGGCCTGCACCGCGACCCCGAACCATTCCGCCGCGAGCACCCGGTCACCGCGCTTGGCGGCCAGCGTCGCCTCGATCATCGCGCTCGGACCCTGCACGTCGCTGGCCGGCGCCTCGCCCACGTCAGTGCCGGACGCCGTGGACCGAAGTTGGGTCAGCACCGCGAACGCGTCGTCGAAGCGGTCGGCCAGGGCGAGCGCCAGCCCGATCGTGCCGAGCACCCGGGCCCGGTGCCCCGGGTCGCCGAGCCGCTCCAGGGCGGCGATCGCGCGCCGGCCCATCTTCACCGCGTCTTCGTAGCGCCCGTCGAGGCGGTTGACCTCGGCCACGTTGGCCAGCGCCAGGGCGCGCAGCCGGTCATCGCCGCACTGGGCGGCCAGCCGGTCGACCGCGGCCATCCGTCGCCGCGCCGCGGCCAGCTCGCCACCCCGGATCTCGTGCCAGGCCAGGTTGCTCTGCGCGACCGCCATGTCGCGGGTGCGCCCGGTGCGGGTCGCCAGCGCCAACGCCGCCGCACCGTGCCGGCGCGCCTCGTCGTAGCCGCCCGTCGACATCCACAGCCCCGAGAGTTGGTTGCGCGCGGCCAACTCGCCGGACACGTCGCCCTGCTCGCGGAAGGTCGCCAACGCCTCCTCGGCCGCCGGCAACTCGAGCGGGCCGGCGCTGTGCTCGGCGGCGAGTTGGGCCACGCCGAGCTGGGCCCAGGCCCGCAGCACCGGATCGGCATCCGCCGTGCGCGGGTCGTCGAGCAGCCGGCGCAGCCACTGCCGACCGGCAGCGTCGCGGCCCCGGAACCGCCACCAGCGCGGCAGGTTGGCGGCCAGCAGCAGCGCGGTGTGCGGGTCGTCGATCGCCGAGTGGGCCAGCGCCGCCCACAGGTCGCTGGTCACCTCGTCGAGCCGGGCCACCGCACCGGCCAGCCGGCCACCGGCCAACTCTGGCGCCACCCGGGCGGCGAACCGGGCCATCACCTGCGCGTGCCGGCGCCGGATCGCGGTCAGCTCACCCTCGGCCGCGGCCTGCTCCTCGGCGTAGTCGCGGACCACGTCGAGCAGCCGGAACCGCATCGAGCCGGCGCCGCGCATGCCGAGCAGGCCGAGCGCGACGAGCCGGTCGAGCAGCGGCACCGGGTCGCCGTCGAGCGCGATGCCCGGCGCGGCCGTGTCGGCCAGCATGGCCTCGCCGAGCTCGACCGACCAGCGGTTGCGGAACGGCGACAAGCGCCGCACGGCGACCTGCTCCTCCGGCTCGAGCAGCCGGTAGCTGGCCGCGACCGCGTCGCGCAGGCTGACGGCGATCGCCTGGTAGGCACTTCCCGGCGCCGTCTCCGGGCCGGCCAGGTCGAGCAGCCGGTGCCCGTAGCGGTCGAGGATCTGGTTCATGTCGAGCACCCGGCCGCGGGCCGCGGCGAGCTCGATGGCCAGCGGCAGCCCGCCCAGCCGGCGGACCAGCCGGACCAGCGCGCCGACCTCGCCGGGCTCCAGTGGGTCGCGGCGGACCCGGCGCAACCGGTCGAGGAACAGCGCGACCGCGGGATATTTGGACACCGCCGACAGGTCGAGGTCGTCGGTCGGCGGCACCTCGAGCGGCACGACCGGCCAGACGCGTTCGCCAGGCAGCCCGACCGGGTGCCGGCCGGTGGCCAGGATGCGCAGTGACGGCGCCACGGCGACCAGCCGGTGCAGCGCCTCGGCGACCGCACCCGGCGCCCGCTCGACGGCGTCGACCAGCAGCAGGCTCGGCGCGCCGGCGAGCCGGTCGGCCAACTCGTCGGCGCGGGCGACGCCCAACACGGTCGCGGCGGCGGTCAGCACGTCGCTCTCGGTCGAGCCCTCGGTGATCAGGATGCCGGCGACGCCGCCCGGGTGGCGTTCCTTGACCCGTTCGATGACCGACAGCGCCACGCTGGTCTTGCCGACGCCGGCCAGCCCGACGAGGGTGACCAGGCCGTCGCCGCGCAGCAGGGTGAGCGCGACCTCGGCGACGTCGAGGTCGCGGCCGACCAGCGGGCCGGGCGGCGGAAGCCCACGCCCCCGGCTGGCCGCGGCCGAGGCGAGGGGTGTCAGCGAGGGAACCGGGTCGGGCGCCGGTGCGGTCGGCGCGCCGCGGGCCACCGCCAGAAACTCGGTGCGCGCGGCGCCGCTGAGGTGCAGCGCGGTCGCCAGCAGGTCGACGGTCGTCCGCTGTGGCCGGGACGCCCGCCCGCGCTCGAGATCGCGAACGGTCCGGACGCCAATCCCGGCCCGGTTGGCGAGCTCGCTCTGCGTTAATCCGGCGTCGCGGCGGCGCGCTTTGAGCAGGGCGTCGAATCCCTGGTCAGCAGCGTGATCCGCGGTCATGGGCTGGAAGGGTACGCAGGTCAACGCCGCCCCGGGAGCACAACGTCGCGTCACTGACCGGTGAACGCCCGATTCCCGACAGATGAGGGGTAGTTGTCAGGTGGAAATCGTCTCCCGGGCCGTTGAGACGCTCGCGGTGGCCCGCACCGGCGCACCGCTGGCGCTCTGGAACCAGCGCTGGTGCAGCCGGCGCAACGGGGCCGGCGACCACCAGTTCCACTCGCCGAGCAGGCTCATCAGCGCCGGCAGCAGCAGGCCGCGGACGACGGTCACGTCGAGCACGACGGCCACCACCATGCCGAAGCCGATCTCCTTGACCGCGGTCAGCCCGCCGAGCAGGAAGCCGAGGAAGACCACCGAGATGGACAGTGCCGCGGTGGTGACCACCGGGCCGGTCTTCGTGATGCCGGCCAGCACGGCGCGGTCACTGGCGGCGGCGTCGGCACCGGGGCGCCGGCTGCGGCGTCGCTGGTCCCATTCCTCTTTGATCCGGGCCAGCAGGAAGACCTCGTAGTCCATCGAGAGCCCGAAGATGAAGACGAAGAGCAGCACCGGCGTCGTCACGTCGATCGCGCCCCAGGAGTCGAAGCCGAGCAGCACGTCGCCGACACCCCACTGGAACACCACGACCAGCACACCGAGCGTGCCGAGCAGGGTGAGCGCGTTCATCAGCAACGCCTTGAGCGGGATCACCAGCGAGCCGGTGAGCACGAACAACAGGATCGCGGTGACCAGCAGCAGCACGAGCACCGCGATCGGCAGCCGGCTCGCGACCGAGGCCTGATAGTCGACGAGTTCCGCGGCCGGGCCGCCGACCAGCAGCGGGACCGGGGTGTTGAGGGCCCGGATCTGCCGCACCAGGTCGCGCGAGGTCTGGTCGGCGGTCACGCCCTTCGGAGTGACGTCGATGATCGACGCCGGCCCGGTGACGTCGGGCCGCGGCTGCATCAACACCACGCCCGGCATCGTGTTGAGCTGGTTCATCAGGTCGCGGACGGCCGCGGTCGCCGGGTCGCTGTTGACCACCACGACAACCGGCTCGGCGCGGTCGACGTTGAAGTCGCGCTGGACGACCTCGTAGAGCTGGCGCGCTTCGCTGCTGGCCGGCAGCGCTCGGGCGTCGGAGTTGCCCAGGTTGGCGCCCAGCACGAAGGGCAGCGACAAGACGACCAGCCCGACCGAGACGGCGAGCGCGACGGGGCCGGGCTTGCCCTGCGCGACCACCGCGAGGCGGTGCAGCAACGCCTGCTTGGGCCGCGGCAACCGGTCGAGGATCCGGTGCCGGGCGCCGGCCTCCGGAATCCGCCGGTGCCCGATCGCGATCAGCGCCGGCACGGCGGTCAGGCCGGCGACGGTGGCGAGCACGACCACGACCGCGCCGCCCAGCGCCATGCTCGCGAGCAGCGGCTCGGCGAACGCGAACAGCCCGAGCATCGCGGCGGCGACGGCCAGGCCGGAAATCACGACTGTCCGCCCGGCGGTCGCGGTGACCCGGGCGAGCAGCTCAGCTGTTGCCGCCTCCGGTGCGGCCGCCCGCTCCTCGCGGAACCGCGCGATCATCAGCAGCGCGTAGTCGACCGCGAGACCGATGCCGAGCAGCGTCACCACGTTGACGGTGAACTCGCCGACGTCACCGAGGGCGGTCAGCAACAGGAGGCCGAGCAGCGTCGCGGCGACCGAGGCGAAGGCCGCGGCGAGCGGGATCAGGCCGGCGACGAAACCACCGAGGAGCAACACCAGCACGATGAGGAGTACGACCAGCGCGATGCTCTCGCCGACAGCGGCGTCACGGATGGCCTGGTCGGCGAACGCCCGCTCGGCCAGCTTCTCGCCACCGACCAGCACCTGCGGCGCGTCGATCCGGTGCAGGGCGGCGGCGACCAGGTCTTCGGCCCGCTCGCGCTGGGCGTCGGGCAGCCCGGGCCGCAACTCGACCTCCACAAGGGAGCTTCGGTTGTCGGCGCCGATCCGGCCGCCGGGTGCGCCGTAGAGGTCGTCGACCGACTTGACGCCGTCGATGCCCTTGATCTCGGTGACGATCTTCTGGACGTTTTCCACCAGCGGCGGGTCGTAGATGTCGCGGTCGCGAATGACCGCGACGACCTTCTCACCCTCGGGTTTGAGCTGTTGCACCCGCTGGTCGGCCTGCTGCGACTCGGCGTCGGGCCGCAGGTTGTCGGTGGTGGCGAGCCGGTCGAACACCTTGCCGCCGAAGGCCGCGCCGGCGATCAGCAGCACCAGCCAGACGGCCAGCACGGGCCACCGCCAGCGAACCATCGCCCGACCGAGCGCACCGAACATGGTTGGACCTCCCCGGATGAGTACCGGGGAATGCAAGCACCTCTGATCCGCCTACGTCACCAGGCATTCGGCCGGGGTTAGCGTCGGGTTTAGTACTTGTCGTAGAACTTCTCCCACGGGCCGATGGCGGTGCGGTTGGCGATCAGCGGCTTCCGGCCGGCGGACTCGGCGGTCACATACTTGCCGTTGACCGCCACATAGCTCACGGAGTCGTCGGCGTTCTCGATCCGCTTGAAGGTCTCCCACGGCCCGACGGCGGCGCGGTTGGCGATGAGCGGCTTGGTGCCGGCGCTCTCGGCGCACACGTATTTGCCGTTGACCAGCGACTTGATTGCCACGTACCCGTTGCCGAGGTCTTCGATCTGCCAGAACTCCCACAACCCGAGCGACGGCCGGTTGGCGATCAACGGCTTCTTGCCCGCCGACTCGGCGCTGACCCAGTTGTCCCTGGCATAGGAGAGGATCCCGATCGGCGCGGTCTCCGGCGTGTAGCGGGTGAACGACTCCCACGGGCCGACGGCGGTGCGGTTGGCGACCAGCGGCAGCAGACCGGCCCGTTCGGCGGTGACGTATTTCCCGTTGAGCTCGGACCGCAGGCTGATCGTCTTGTCGGCGTTGGTGACGATGCGGAACTTCTGCGCGTCGCCGTCGATCCGCAGACCGCTGGCACGGAGTTTGCCGTCGGAGCCGACCGTCACGAACCTGCCCTGCAGCTGGGCGCGGAGGGCGACATCGCCCCCGCCGACGTCGAAGAACTCGAAGACCAGATCAGGGTCGCGCCGGTTGGCGCCGTGCGCGTAGAGCTCTCCCTGATCGCGCGCCGCGACATCCCGGTTGTTGGCCTTGGCGAACAACTGGAACCTGCCCAGCGACGAGTAGGAATCACACGAGGACGGCCGCGCCCAGCGGCCCTCCGTCAGGGCCACCACGCCGGGGATCTCCACGACGAGCGGTCGCGCCGGAGCCGGGGTCACGGCCTGCGACCGCGTGGCGCCGGGCTCCACCACGAACCCGCCGACCGATTTGCCGTCGGTGCGCAGGTCGAGCGGCACCGCGTAGCCGCTCGCCGCCATGGTCGCGGTGACCAGCAGGTCGTCGCAGCGCGACTCGAACGTCATCCGTGGCCGCACCGGCGTGCCGCAGATGATCGGCAGTTTCACCGCAGCCTGGTAGCCCGCCGCGGGCCCGCCTTCGACGACCAGGTTGAGCCGGGTCTCGGTGGCGGGGCCATAACTGTGCACAGTGGACGTCGCGGTCAGCGAACCGGTCGCGGCGGGCGGCAGCGTGTCGCCCGCGGCGATGCCGGTCACGCTCGTGATCGGCGCGATCGGGAACGCGGTGACCTGATTGACCTTGACCGCCGTCTCGCCGCCGTTGGTGATGGTCCACGTGACCACCCAACTGCTGCTGGCCTCGTCGCATGACGCGGACCCGACGATCTTCGGTGCCGCGGGGGCGGCGTTGGCGGGCGAGGCGGCGACGATCCCGCTGAGACAACCGGCGAGTGCCGCGGTGGCGGCGGCGAGCTTCCTGATGCGCACGCGCGCAGGATAGATCTCGATGGCTCGCCGCCGCAGTCCCGAACGGCTAGACGATGCCCATATCGCGGGCGATGACCAGGCGCTGGATCTCCGACGTGCCTTCGCCGATCTCCAGGATCTTCGAGTCGCGCCAGAAGCGGGCCACCGGGAACTCGTTCATGAAGCCGTAGCCGCCGTGGATCTGGGTGGCGTCGCGGGCGTTGTCGACCGCGCTCTCGCTGGCGTAGAGCTTGGCGATCGCGGCCTTGCGCTTGAAGTCGCGGCCGGCGAGCATCTCGGTGGCGGCGTCGTGGTAGGCGAGGCGGCCCAGGTGGGCGCGCTTCTCCATGTCGGCGATCTTGAATTGGATGGCCTGGAAGCCGGCGATCGGCTGGCCGAACGCGTGCCGTTCCTTGGCGTAGCGCACCGACTCGTCGACGCAGCCCTGCGCGAGCCCGACGGCCAGCGCGGCGATCGCGATGCGGCCCTCGTCGAGGATGCGGAGGAACTGCGCGAAGCCGCGGCCGCGCTCACCGAGCAGATTTTCCGCGGGTACGCGGACGTTGTCGAAGGTCAGCTCGTGGGTGTCCGAGGCGCACCAGCCGACCTTCGAGTAGCCGGGTGCCACCGTGAAGCCAGGCGTGCCGGACGGCACGATGATGGTCGACAGTTCCTTGCTGCCATCGGCGCGGACGCCGGTCACCGCGGTCACCGTGACGAACGAGGTGATGTCGGTGCCCGAGTTGGTGATGAACGCCTTGGCGCCGTTGATCACCCACTCGTCGCCGTCGAGGACGGCCCGGGTGGTGGTGCCGCCGGCGTCGCTGCCGAAGCCGGGCTCGGTCAGGCCGAACGCGGCCAGCGCCTCGCCGCGCAGCAGCGGCGGGAGCCAACGGCGCTTCTGCTCCTCGGTGCCGAAGCGGTAGACCGGCATGGCGCCGAGGGATACCGCGGCCTCCAGGGTGATCGCCACGCTCGAGTCGACCCGGGCCAGCTCTTCGAGGGCCAGGCAGAGGGCGAAGTAGTCGCCGCCCATGCCGCCGTGCTCCTCGGCGAACGGCAGGCCGAACAGCCCCATCTTGCCCATCGCCGCGACGATGTCGTAGGGGAACGTGTGGTTGTCGTAGTGCTTGGCGATCACCGGCGCGACCACGTTCTGGGCAAACTCGCGCACGCTCTCGCGCAGCGCCTCGTGCTCCTCGTTGAGCATGGCTCGGCTCCCTTGATCCTGTTAGACGGGGGTTACGCCGTGGCGACGGCGGGAGAAATGGCGGTCCTTGCCGTGGGCCGCCGCGTAGCGCGCGACCAGTTCGGCGCGCAGCAGGTCGGGTGTGACGATCGCGTCGATCACCAACTCGCTCGCGAGGTGGACGATGTCGATGTCGCGCTCGTAGGCGTCGCGGCGCTCGCTGACGAACGCCGCCCGCTCCTCGGGGTCTTCGATCGCGGCGATCTTGTTGGCGTAGACCGCGTTGACCGCGGCCTCGGCGCCCATCACGGCGATCTTCGCGGTGGGCAGCGCGATCGTCGCGTCGGGCATGAAGCCGGGGCCGGCCATCGCGTAGAGGCCCGCGCCGTAGGCCTTGCGCACCACCACGCAGATCTTCGGCACCGTGGCCTCGGCGATCGCGGTGATCATCTTGGCGCCGTGCCGGATGATGCCCTCTTTCTCCACCGCGGTGCCGACCATGAAGCCGGGCACGTCGGCGAGGAAGAGCAGCGGCACGTTGAACGCGTCGCAGAGCTGGACGAACCGGGTGGCCTTGTCGGCCGAGTCGACGAAGAGCACGCCGCCCTTGAACATCGAGTTGTTGGCGACCACGCCGACCACCTGGCCGTCGAGGCGGCCGAAACCGATCGTCAGCTCTTTGGCCCAGAGCGCCTGGATCTCGAAGAACGAGCCCTCGTCGAGCAGGCCCTTCGCGAACCGGCGCATGTCGAACGCCTGCCGCTCACTGGCCGGCACCAGCGCGGCCAGGTCGACGTCGGGCGCGCTGGCCGCCGTGGTGGCGGGCGGCTGCTCGGTGTAGTTGCCCGGGAGGTAGGACAGGTAGCGGCGGACCGTCTCGAGCGCGTCGTCTTCGGTCTTGCAGAGGAAGTGGCCGACGCCGGATTCACGGGTGTGCACGGCCGCGCCGCCCATCGCCTCCAGCGTGGTCTTCTCGCCGGTCACCATCTCGACCATGCGGTCGGAGCCCAGATACATGCTGGCGTTGCCGTCGACCATCGCGACCACGTCGCAGAACGCCGGGATGTAGGCACCGCCCGCCGCCGACGGCCCGAACAGCGCGCAGACCTGCGGGATCGAGCCGGAGGCCCGGACCTGGTTCCAGAAGATGTGCCCGGCGCCGCGCCGGCCGGGGAACAGGTCGACCTGGTCGGTGATCCGGGCGCCGGCCGAGTCGACCAGGTAGACCATCGGCAGGCCGGACTGGTAGGCCCGCTCGATGATCCGGATGATCTTCTCGACGGTGCGGGCGCCCCAGGAGCCGGCCTTGACCGTCGAGTCGTTGGCCATCAAGCAGACCCGGCGGCCGTCGATCATGGCCTGGCCGGTGAGCACGCCGTCGGCTGGCAGCCCTTCGGCCAGCGCGTTGGCGTAGAGCCCGTCTTCGACGAAGGAGCCTTCGTCGACCAGGCGGGCGACCCGCTCGCGGGCGAACAGCTTGCCCTTGGCGGCGTTGGCCGCGTGGTAGCGCTCCGCGCCACCGGCACGGACCCGCTTGCCGAGCTGCTCGAGCTCTTCGTCGTCGAGTGCCACACCGACCCCTTCGCCCACGCTACTGAACGATCGTTAGGTTACTACACCCGGGCATGCGAAGGGGCCCCCGCGGGTAGCGGGGGCCCCTGTGGTGCGATGTGCGATAGATCAGCCGTTCAGGGCCAGCGCGCCACCGGTGCTCTGCGCGAAGGCGCCACCGATGATGCCGATCGCGTTCCCGCTGACGTTCACCGGGACCTGGATCGGGAGCACAACCTGGGTGCCGTTGAGGGCGCCGAAGTTGTTCGAGCTGACGATGTTGCCGCCACCGTTGGCGGCGATGGCGCCACCACGGGGACCGCGGTCGTCGTGCTTCTTGCCGTGCTTGCCGTGACGACCGTCGTTGTCGTCGTTGTCGTAGTCGTCACCCTCGGTGGCGCCCGAGCGGGCGCCCGGAGCGTCGGCCATCTTGGGGGCGGCCGGAGCGGCGCTCTGGGTCAGCCCACCAACGACCGGGAGGCCGTTGACGACCGGCAGCTGCGGCAGCGAGCCGACCAGCGGCAGGGCCTCTTCCTGGGCGCTGGCGCTCTCGTTGATCGCGAGTGCGCCACCGTCGCAGGACGCGAACGCGCCGCCGATGAGGGCGATCGCGTTGCCGCAGACGTTGATCGGAACCTGGATCGGGGCGTAGAGCTGAGTGCCGTTGAGCAGCCCGAAGTTGTTCGTGCTGATCAGGTTGGCCTCGGTCTCGTGTGCACCCTCGGTGGCGTGCGCGCTCTCGCCGTTGAAGGCGATCGCCCCACCGTCGCATGCCGCGAACGCACCGCCGATGAGGGCGATCGCGTTGCCGCAGACGTTGATCGGCACCTGGATCGGCGCGTAGATCTGCGTGCCGTTGCCCAGCCCGAAGTTGTTCGCGCTGATCATGTTGACTTCGGTGTCGTGGCCACGGTCGTAGCCCTCGGCCCGAGCGCTCTCGTTGATCGCCGCGGCGCCGCCGGTGGACGACGCGAACGCCCCACCGATGAGGCCGATGGCGTTGCCCGAGATGTCGATCGGAACCTGGATCGGCACGACGACCTGGGTGCCGTTGAGCAGCCCGTAGTTGCCGGACGAAACGATGTTGCTGCCGCCACCGTCGGCGAAGGCGCCCTTGCCGTGGTGCTTCTTGCCCTGGTCGTCCTTGTACTTGCCCTCGGCCATGGCGACGAAGTCTTCCCCGCCCCCGTGGCCCTTCTTGTCGTCGTAGCCGTAGCCGTCGTGGTGCGGGTCGCGGTCGTCGTCCGAGCCGCCACCGTTGATCGCGGCGGCGCCGCCGTCGCAGGACGCGAACGCCCCACCGATCAGGGCGACCGCGTTGCCGCAGACGTTGATCGGGACCTGGATCGGGGCCACGACCTGGGTGCCGTTGAGGGCACCGAAGTTGTTGGCGGAGACGATGTCGGCCTCGGTGGTGTGCGCGCTCTCGTTGACCGCGATCGCACCGCCGTCGCAGGCTGCCTGGGCGCCACCGATGATGGCGATGGCGTTGCCGCAGACGTCGATCGGCACCTGGATCGGAACCACGACCTGCGTGCCGTTGAGTGCGCCGTAGTTGTTGGTGGTGACGACGTCGGCCTGCGCCGCCGCTTGCGTCGCCAGGAGACCACCCGCGGCCATGACGCCAACGCTGATGGACTTACGAACCCAAGTCTTCATTGGGTGAAGTGACCTTTCAAGGAATGTCAGTAAGAGGGTGTTGCTGTGGTGTCGCCTTGTCCGGGCGCGACGGTGCCGTGATGGGTCCTGACTCCGCCTGTCGACTTGCGCCCAGGTGTCGTTCGTGATGTCCGGCCAGGAACTCACCGCTAGTCAGAGCGGTCATCGGATTTCCTGGTCTGCCGCGCTACCGCGGACCGTGTGGCCCGGGTGGGGCTGTGGCTCCTGCCCGTCGCGGACGGTGCAGGTCCTCATCACTAGTCAGGTGAGACGGTCGGCTTCTCGGCGTCGTGCCGGGGAACCGCACTGTCGGCCGGCTTAGGCAACAGTTGGAAGGCCACCATGCTGCCCACGACCGACGAGGGAACGGTGGCGAACGCACCACCTCCCGCCGGCGACCCCGACCCGCTGGCCGGGGTACCCGACGCGCTGCCCTCGCCCCGCGTGGGAGCGGGATAGGGCTGGCCGGGCGTCTCGCCGTTCTTCCGGTGCGACGCGGCCGCAGCCACCCGCTCCGGCAGGCCGACGTATTGCCGGATGGTGCTTGCCCCGGTGTGAGTGGCCCGAGGTTCAGCGACGCTGGCCGAACCAGCAGCGGTCGTGCCGGGCGTGCGGGATGACACGCGTCCGTGCACGCCGACGACGCCGACGGGCGTGACAGCCGGGATTGGCCGGCCGCGAGGGCCGGACAGGGTGCCGGTCACCGTCCGGGTCACCGCGCCCACCGTGCTGAACAGCGGTGCCGCGACAAGCCGCAGCATCGATGTCAACGGGCGGAGAAGCGCGGTCACCGGCGCGAGAACCGGCAGGGCGACCTGAGCCACCGGGGTAAGCAGGGCGCCCGGGACGGCCAGCGCACGGGTTACCCCGAGCGGAGCGACCAGTCCAGGTGTGCCGGCCAGGCCGCTGGTGCGCGGTCCGGGCCGGTCCGCCGAGCGGCTCGGCGCCCGGTCAGGGGCGCTGAGGCGGACGGCCGTACGGGCGGCGGTGTGGTCCGGCTTCGCTGCCGGTGCCGCGCCCGCGATGACGATGGAGCGTTGTGCCGTCGTGCTGGGCGCGACGACGGCGGCGGGATCCGAGATGACCCGCTGTGCGGTGGTCCGGCCGGTCGACAACGGTCGCTCGACGGGCGTTTGTGCCGTCACCGGCACCAGCGCGTCGCCGAGCAGGCCGGTCGCCGTGCTCAACACCGGCTTCGCGGTCTCCAGTACCCCGGTCAGCGGTGCGAGGACGGACCCCGCACCGTGATCGGCGACCGGTTCCGCACCAGCGGCCTGCGCCGCCGACGCGGACAGCAGCCAAGCCGCCCCCGCGAGACCACCAACGACGAGCGTCCGGACCAGGACCCGCCGCGGCGCCGTGCGCTGCTTGCGCTCGACCCCCGACCGAATCATGGTTGGCCTTCCGCTCGCCGGTTCGTTAGTAGTGGCGGTCCGGCCTGATTTGACCGGTTATGACCGCCACTGCTCTAGGTAACGAACTGGCTTGGAGCGGGTCACGCAGGTGAATGGGAAAAATTGGTCATCCTGTGACTTATCGCATGCGGCGCACGATGCCCGTGTCGTAGTCACCAGAGACGAACTCAGCCTGGTCGAGCAGTTCGGCGAAGAACGGCAGGTTCTGTTTCGGACCCACGATCTCGAACCCGGCGACCGCGGCCCGGGCCCGCTCCAGCGCCTGCGCGCGGTCGTCGCCATAGACAACGAGCTTGGCCATCAATGAGTCGTAGAAGGGGGTGACTGTCGTCCCTGCGGCGTACCCCGAATCGACCCGGACACCCTCGCCGGTCGGCTCGACCCAGGTGCTGATCACGCCCGGACCGGGCAGGAAGCGCTTCGGGTCTTCGGCGTTGACCCGCAGCTCGATCGCGTGACCACGCGGCGTGAGCGCGGCCGGGTCGAACGCCGGCGGCAGGCCGGCCGCGACCCGGAGCTGCTCCTCGACCAGGTCGACGCCGTAGACCAGCTCGGTCACCGGGTGCTCCACCTGGAGCCGGGTGTTCATCTCCAGGAAGAAGAACTCGCCCGTCGCCGGCTCCAGCAGGCACTCGACGGTGCCCGCGTTGCGGTAGCCGACCGCCTCGCCGGCCCGCACCGCCGCGGCCAGCAGCCGGGCCCGCAGCTCGGGGGTGACCGCCGGCGACGGCGACTCCTCGGCCAGCTTCTGGTTGCGCCGCTGCACCGAGCACTCGCGCTCGCCGAGCGCCACCACGGTGCCGTCGGCCAGGCCGAGGATCTGCACCTCGACGTGGCGTACCCGGGGGAAGTAACGCTCGATCAACACCGCGCCGTCGCCGAACATCCGCTCGGCGAAGGCCCGCACCTTCGCGAACTCGGTCCGCAGCGCCTCTTCGTCGTTCGCGACGCCCATACCCATGCCGCCGCCGCCCGCGGCGGCCTTGACCATCACCGGGTAGCCGATGCCGGCGGCCGCCTCGACCGCGGCGTCGACCGACGCGGCCGGGTCGGTGGTGCCCGGCGCGACCGGCACGCCCGCCGCGGCCATCAGGTTGCGCGCGTTGATCTTGTCGCCCATCGCGCTGATCGCCTCGGGGCCGGGACCGACCCAGATCAGCCCTGCGGCCTCGACCGCGCGGGCGAACTCGGCGTTCTCCGACAGAAACCCATAACCAGGGTGTACGGCCTGCGCGCCGGTGCTCTTCGCCGCCTGCAGGATCGCCTCGACGTTGCGGTAGCTCTGCGCCACATTGGCCGGGCCGATCAGCACGGCCTCGTCGGCCTCGGCCACGAATGGCAGGTCGGCGTCGGCCTCGGAGTAGACGGCGATCGTGCGCACACCGAGCCGGCGGGCCGTCCGGATCACCCGGCGCGCGATCTCGCCACGGTTGGCGACCAGCAGAGACTCGATCATCAGGACTCCCCTTTCGGCGGGCGGCACTGCCCGGCTGGAGGATAAATGGTCCTGCGGTGGTTGCTCAGGCGGTGTCGCGCAAGGCGGCCATCGTGGCGACCCGGAGCAGGTCGGCCAGGCGCTCCCGGTTGACCTCGCCGCCCAGGAACGGGGTGGAGTTCATCAGGCCGAACGCGGCGTGGGCGAGCACCCGGGCCTCGGGCGCGGTGAGCTCGGGACGGATCCGGGTGAGGACCTTGACCCACTCTTCGACGTAGAGCCGCTGCAGCCGGCGGATCTGCCGGCGCGGGTCTTCGGGCATCCGGTCGAGTTCGTGCAGGTGCAGGGCGATCACCGCCGGGTTGGCCAGCGCGAAGTCGACGTGGAACTCGACCAGGGAGGCCAGGGCGGCCTCGCCGGGGTGTCGGGCGACCCGCTCCCGGCCGCCGGCCAGCAGGCCCTCGCTGACTGGGATCAGCGCGGCCACCAGCATCGCCTCTTTGCCGGCGAAGTGGTGGTAGAGCGCGGGGCCGGTGACCCCGGCCGCCGACCCGATGTCGTCCATGGAGACGCCGTGATACCCCCGCGCGGCGAACAGCCCGACCGCGATCTCGAGGATCTCGTCGCGCCGGGATCGGCGCTTCGGCGGGGTGGACGCGGCACTCGGGGTGGCGGGGTCCGCTTGTTGTTCCAGCGTCACGTGGCCAGCCTAGCCAGCTGTCAAGACCAACAAGGTGGCGTGATCTTGAATTTTGTCCAGTAATTAGGGGGGTTGTGTGGTGATTTGTCCGACGGTTTCGCGTGCCGCACGTCACGTTCCGCGCTTCAGCGACCCGGGCTCCTCGCCACGCACGATCGGTGACCGCACCAGGTTGCCCCACTCGGTCCACGAGCCGTCGTAGTTGCGCACGTGCGTGTAGCCGAGCAGGTGCCGCAGCACGAACCAGGTGTGGCTGGAGCGCTCACCGATCCGGCAGTAGGCGATGATGTCGTCCCCTTCGGACAGACCGAGCTGGTCGGCGTAGATGCCGCGCAACTCGTCGGCCGACTTGAAGGTGCCGTCGTCGTTGGCCGCCGCCTTCCACGGCTTGCTCACCGCGCCCGGGATGTGGCCGCCACGCAGCGCACCCTCCTGCGGGTAGTCGGCCATGGCCAGCAGCTTGCCGGTGTATTCGTCGGGCGAGCGCACGTCGACCAGCGGCCGGCCGGCCTGGATGTGTGCCAGCACCTGCTCCCGGAAGGCCCGGATGCGGGCGTCGTCGCGGCGCGGCACCGGGTAGGGCGTCGGCGGCCGCTGGGTGCGGTCGCGGGTCAGCTCGCGCCCTTCGGCGACCCATTTCTGCCGGCCACCATCGAGCAGGCGCACGTCGGGGTGGCCGAAAAGGGAGAACACCCACAGGGCGTACGCCGCCCACCAGTTGAAATTGTCGCCGTAGAAGACGACGGTGTCGTCGCGGCTGATCCCCTTGCCCGAGCACAGGGCGGCGAAGCCCTCCGGGTCGACATAGTCGCGGGTCAGCTCATCGTTGAGCTCGGTGTGCCAGTCGACCTTGATCGAGCCGGGGATGTGCCCGGACTCGTAGAGCAGCACGTCTTCGTCGGACTCGACGACCACCAGGCCGTCGCGCCCCAGGTTTTCCGCCAGCCACTCGGTGGTGACCAGCGAGTGCGGGTCGGCGTAGGTCTGGAGCCGGGGGTCCGGGTCGTTGGAAACGGACATAAGCGCAACGCTATACCCGTCGCCGTCACACCAGGTCACGAACGGCGCGCACTGCGGCGTCGACCTGATCCTCGCTGTTGGCGATGCTCGCGCCGAGCCGCACGTAGGAGGTGCGGTAGGGGGTGACGCTGGCGACCACCTTGGCCACGGCGAGGCGGCCGACCGCCTCGTCGGCGGTCACGTTGCCCACGGTGAAACAGACGACCCCGGCCGACAGCTCCGGGTCGCGCGGTGTCATCAGGGTGACCCCGCCGATGCCGGCCAGCCCCGCCTTGAGCCGGGTGGCGAGGTCGCGGACCCGGCCGGCGACGCGGGCCCGCCCGATGCTGTCGTGCAGCTGGAAGGCCTCGGCGAGGGCCCAGCGGTGCTCGAAGCTGTGATAGCCGCCGGGCGTCGCCGCGGCACCCGGCGGGACCATCGGCCGGCTCGCGGTGATCCAGCCAGTCAGGCTGCGGCCGTCGAACGACGGGACGCTCGGGCTGAACCGGGCCCAGCCGCGCTCGGAGCCCCAGATCAGCCCGGTGCCGCGCGGGCCGTGCAGCCATTTGTGGCAGCCCGAGACCAGGAAGTCGCAGCCCAGGCTCTCGGGCGCGGCGTCGAGGGCGCCGAACCCGTGCACGCCGTCGACGCAGAGCAGCACGTCGCGGCCGGCGAGGGCGTCGGCGATCGCCCGGATCGGCAGCCGGACCCCGTTGCTGGAGTGCACCCAGGTCACCGCGACCACCCGGGTGCGCGGCCCGACCGCGGCCACCAGCTTGCCGACGATCTCGTCGACGCCCGCCGTCGCCGGGTCGGCGTAGAGCTCGACCTGGCGGACGGTGACCCCGTCACGCTCGGACCGCAACCGCAGCGCCTCGTGGGTGGCGTAGAAGTCGTGCTTGCTGGTCAGCACCTCGTCACCGGCGGCGAGCCGCAGCCCGCCGTAGAGCAGCCCGAGGCCCAGCGTGGTCGAGTCGGTGAACGCCACCCGGTCGACCCCGGTGCCCAGGTATTTCATCGCCGCGCCGGCCACCCGGGCCTCGGCCGTCGCCTCGTTGGCGTGCAGGTAGCCGATCGGGTCGCGGTCGAGGCCGGCCCGGTGCTGCTCGATCGCGGCGCGGACGGCCGCGGGGTGTGGCGCGAACACGAACGTCGACAGGTGTGCGACGTCGGGTGCGAGGTCGAACTGGGCCCGCACGCTGGCCCAGTCGCCCGGATCGAACGGTCGCGGCGCGGTGGGCGCTGCCGGGCCGTCACACGCCGCGACGCCCAGGAGGCCGACCGCGGCGGTAGCACCCAGCAGACCCCGGCGGCTGAGCTGTGCCATAGAGCACAGTGAACACCGCCAACATCACACGCGGGTCACTCGGCGTTGCGCAGGCCAAACGGGGTGAGGTCGGGTCGCTTCGCGGTGATCAGGTCGCCGGACGAGCGCCCGGTCAGCCGGCGCTTGACCCACGGCGCGAGGTGCCGGCCGGCCCAGGCGGCGTCGGCGGCCCGGGCGGCCAGCCAGCGCGCCGACGGCAGCCGCTCCGGCGGCACCATCCACTCGGGATCCGACTGCACACCCAGGGCGGTGAGCACGTGCCCGGCCACCCGGCGGTGGCCGGCGGGCGAGAGGTGCAGCCGGTCCGGGCCCCACATCACCGGGTTGTAGAACTCGTGGTCGACGAACAGGTCGACCAGATGCGCGCCATGCCGTTCCGCCGTCTCGCCGACCGCGCGGTTGAGCAACGCCGTACGCGGACCGATGATCTTCTGGCCGGGCAGCCGGGCGGTGACGTCGGCGAACCGGAACACCACGACGTCGGCGCCGGTCGACCGCAACTCGCCGATCACCGCGTCGAAGCGCGCGACCAGCACGTTGGGGTCGAACGACCGGCGCAGCACGTCGTTGCCGCCAGCCGCGAAGCTGATCAGGTCGGGCTTCATCGCGAGCGCGACCGGCACCTGCTCGGCGACCACGTTGGGAAACAGCCGGCCGCGGATCGCCAGGTTGGCGTAGCGGAACTCGGGCGCGTCGACGGCCAACCGCGAGGCGACGAGATCGGCCCAGCCGCGGTAGGTGCCGTCGGGATAGGGATCGTCCATCCCCTCGGTGAAGCTGTCACCGACCGCCACGTAACTGCGCCACTGCACGACCGCATTTTGGCATCGTGCCTACCCCCGTGTACCCGCCGTTGTCGGCAACGTCACTCGCGTGCGCTGGGAGAAAACGGCTCGACTCGATTTCCATCACTCTCCTAGGCTCTGAAAATGCTGCTCCGCATGTCGACGCTCTTTCTGCGCACCTTGCGCGAAGACCCGGCCGACGCCGAGGTCGCCAGCCACCGCCTGCTGCTGCGGGCCGGCTACATTCGGCGGGCCGCGCCGGGCGGCTTCACCTGGCTGCCGTTCGGCAAGCTCGTGCTCGACCGGATCACCGAGGTGGTCCGCGCGGAGATGGCCGCGGTCGGCGGCCAGGAGGTGCAGTTCCCGGCGTTGCTGCCGCGCGAGCCCTACGAGACGAGCGGGCGCTGGGCCGAATACGGCGACGACATCTTCAAGCTCACCGATCGGCGCGGTGCCGAGTTGCTGCTGGCGCCCACCCACGAGGAGATGTTCGCGCTGCTGGTGCGCGACCTGTTCAGCTCCTACCGCGATTATCCGGTGCTGCTTTACCAGGTGCAGACCAAGTTCCGCGACGAGACGCGGCCGCGGGCCGGGCTGATCCGCGGGCGCGAGTTCCTGATGAAAGACGCCTACTCGTTCGACCTCGACGACTCCGGCCTGGAGGCGGCGTATGCGGCGCTGCGCGACGCGTACCAACGGATCTTCGATCGGTTGGGTTTGGATTACACGATCGTCGCGGCGCAGTCCGGGCTGATGGGCGGCACGGCGTCGGAGGAGTTCCTGGCCACGACGCCGGTTGGCGAAGACACCTACGTCGGCTGTGCCGACTGCGGCTATGCCGCCAACACCGAGGCCGTGGTGACCCCGCCGGCGCCCGCCCGCGACCCCGCCGCGCAACCGGCGGCGACCAGCCATGACACGCCCGACACCCCGACCATCGAGTCGCTGGTCGCGCTGGCCAACGAGCGCCGGCTGGGCGACCGCGCCGACTGGACCGCCGCCGACACCCTCAAAAACGTCGTCCTGGCGGTCACCGCACCCGGTGGCAAGCCGGCACCGCTGGTGATCGGCGTGCCCGGCGACCGTGAGGTCGACCTGAAGCGCCTCGCCGCGGTCATCGCGCCCGCCACGGTCGACATGTTCGACGACTGGGCTTCGCTTCCGTCGCTGGTCCGCGGCTACATCGGGCCGCAGGTGCTGGCCGGGCTCGGCATCCGCTACCTCGTCGACCCCCGTGTCGCCGTCGGCACGGCCTGGCTGACCGGCGCCAACGAGGCCGGCCGGCACGCGGTGCACGTCACACACGGGCGCGACTTCGTGGCCGACGGCACGATCGAGGCCGCCGAGGTGCGGGCCGGTGACCCCTGCCCGGGGTGCGGCACGGGCGTGCTGACCATGCGCCGCGGCATCGAGATCGGCCACATCTTCCAGCTCGGCCGCCGGTTCACCGACGCGTTCTCGATCGACGCCCTGGGTGCCGACGGCAAGCCGGTCCGGCCGACCATGGGCTGCTACGGCATCGGCATCTCGCGGGCGGTCGCGGCGATCGCCGAGCAGCATCACGACGAGCGTGGCCTGGTCTGGCCGGCCTCGATCGCGCCGGTCGACGTGCACCTGATCGCCGCCGGCAAGGGCGACCAGATCGCCGGCGCGCTGGCGCTCGGGTCGCGGCTTTCGGGCCTGGGCGTGCGGGTGCTGGTCGACGACCGGGCGCAGGTCTCGCCCGGGGTCAAGTTCACCGACGCCGAGCTGATCGGCGTCCCGATCGCGGTCGTGGTCGGCCGCCGCTTCGCCGAGGGATACGTCGAGGTGCGAGACCGGGCAACCGGCGAGCGGGAGGACATTCCCGTCGAGACGCTTGCTGAGGCGATTGCGTCGCGCGCTGGCATTTCCGGCGTACCGTCGGCTTAGCGCAGCGGCGGCCGGTCTACCGCCGCTACACGAGGGGGACCGGGAGGGGCCGTGGGGACTGTGCGTGTCTCGGATGTGATGACCAAGCGGATCGTCTACCTACCGTCGGAGACCCCTCTCGACGAGGCCGCCCGGGCGATGGCCGAAGCAGACATCGGTGACGTCGTGGTGACCGAGGGCGCCAACCTGGCGGGCATGGCCACCGACCGCGACATCGTCGTGCGCGCGGTGGCCACCAACCGCAAGCCGTCGGCGGTGACGCTCGGCGAGGTCGCGGTCCGCGAGATCGTGATCATCGAGCAGTCGGCGACCCTCAAGGAGGCCGCCGACCTGATGCGCCAGCGGGCCGTCCGGCGGGTCCTGGTCGCCGACGCCGACCGCCAACTCGTCGGCATCATCGCGATGGGTGACCTGGCCGTGATCCACGAGACGGCCGTTTCCGTCCAACGCAACTAAAGGCGCTGTTTCAGGACTGAGGCCGGGCTGCGGCGGGCCCAGGCGCCGCCTGACCGCAGTCCTGAAACAGGGCCTAACGTAGAGGCCATGCCACCGAAGCTGGCCGAGATCGTCGACGAGTTCCGCACCGCGCCGCGTGACGTCGTGCTTGAGATGCTGCTCGAATACTCCGACGCGGTGCCGCCGTTGCCGGCCGAACTGGCCGACCACGCCGGCATGGAGCCCGTCCCCGAATGCCAGACGCCGTTCTTCCTCAAGGTCGAAGTGGCCGACGACAAGACGGTGACCACCTGGTTCGACTGCCCGCCGGAGGCACCGACGACACGGGCCTTCGCCGGCATCCTGTCCGAAGGCCTGGCCGGCGCGACCGCCGACGAGGTGCTCTCGGTGCCCGACGACCTCTACCAGCAGATGGGCCTGGCGCAGGCGATCAGCCCGCTGCGGGTACGCGGCGGCAGCGCGATCCTGGCAAGGTTGAAGCGTCAGGTGCGGGAACAGATCGCCTGAGTCGCGGGTTGCCGTTGGCGTGGAGATCGAAATCTACGCCGACGTCGTCTGCCCCTGGTGCTTCATCGGAAAGCGCCGGCTGGAGAAGGCCCTCGAGTCCTACCCCGGCGACGTGACCGTGCGCTACCGCCCGTTCCAGCTCGACCCCTCCCCCGTGCCGCGGCCGGAACCGACCATCGAGGCGCTGGCACGCAAGTTCGGTGGCCCGGAGCGGGCCCGCCAGATCACCGAGCAGACCACCCAGACCGCTCTCCGCGACGGCCTGGAGCTCAACTTCGCGAAGTCGCTGACGGCCAACACGTTCGACGCGCACCGGCTGGTCCGCGTGGCCGACCAGGTCGGCAAGTCCGAAGCGTTGGTCGAGGCGCTCTACCAGGCCCACTTCGTCGACGGCGTCGACGTCGGCTCACACGATGAGTTGGCCCGGCTGGCCGGCACCGTCGGCCTGGACGAGGCCGAGGCGAAGGCCTACCTCGACTCGGGTGAGGGCACCGACGAGACGCGCGCGGCCCTGGCCGAGGCACGCGACCTCGGCGTCACCGCGGTGCCGATGTTCGTCTTCGCCGGCAAATACGGCGTCAGCGGCGCACAGGAGCCGGCCACCCTGCTCGAGGTCCTGGCCGAGGTCGAGAAGCGCGAGGCTGCCTCAGCTAGTTGATCTTCATGTTCCACGTGGAACATGAGGCATCAGCGCGCCAGATCGTCGACCACCTGGGCGTTGGGCAGCAACGCGAGCGCCGCACCCGGCAGCTCGATCTTGCTGTGCCGCACCCCGGACCCGATGATCACCTGCGCCGTGGCGGCGACCCGCGAGTCGATCAGGATCGGCCAGTCGGCCGGCAACCCGATCGGCGTGATGCCGCCATATTCCATGCCGGTCAGCTCCACGGCCTCGTCCATCGGCGCGAAGCTCGCCTTGCGCACGTCGAGCAGCTTCCGCACGACGCCGTTGACGTCGGCCCGGGTGGTGGCCAGCACCAGGCAGGCGGCGTAACGCACGTCGCCGCCGCGCTTGCCGGCCACGATCACACAGTTGGCCGACACGTCGAGCCCGACCTCGTAGGCATCGCAGAAAGCGGCGGTGTCCGCGAGGTCGGCATCGATCGGCGCGACCAGGATCTCGTCGACCGGCACCGCGGCATCGGTGGGCCACTTCTCCAGAGCCTCGACAACCGGCTTCGCCAGCAGGTCGGCCCGTGCCAGAGCCGCCTCGGTCTTCAGCGTTCCCATCACAGCGCCGATCCTCGCACGCCCCGCCCGGTGCGGGTCACCGGCGGCGCCGCAGCAACCGCCGCAGCTGCGCCGCGATCCGCTGCGCGGTGAAGGGGACGACGGAGACCATCAGCCGACCGGACGCGTCCAACGCCGGCGTGAGCACGTAAAGCCGGGCACCACGCCGCCGCAACAACGGCACCATCCGAACCGGCCGCGGTACGCGCACCGCGGCCGCCCCGGCAGCGCCGGTCGCGCTCGACGCGCCCAACGCCCGCCCAGGGTCGAGCGGCCCCGGCTGCGCCGACACGATCCTGCGCTGCCCCGTCGGGTCGCTGCCGGCGAGCAGCTCCGCTGCCCGCAGCCGGATCCGCACGGTGCCGGGCCCGGCGATGATGTCCACCCGGGCCGGAATCTCCTCGGCGCTCACGCTCAGCAGCTCCAGGTCCGGCGCGGGCGACCGCGCGGTGATGGTCAGCACGCGATCGCCGTTTTCGTCGCGCTCCCAGGCCAGCCCCGTGGCGTCGAGCTTCGCACCCCAGTCGGGCGACGTCGTCACGTCGAAACAGGCGTCCGGGAGCGACCCGTCCCGGAACCCCGGATACCTCGCGTACGACCGGCCGTCCTCGGTCAACGTCGCGGGCACGCCGGTCTCCGCGTCCTGCCGGATCACCGCCAGCAGGTCGTCGAGCCGGCCGTCGCGGGTCAGCGCCAGCCGGATGCGGGTCTCCGCGCCCAACCCGGCGGCGATCTCGTCGGTGAGATGGTCGGCGACGATCCGCCCGATGCCGGCGTGCACCGCCTGCTGGGTGTCCCGGTCGAGGCGCAGGAAGTCGTCTTCGAGCAGCCGGGCGATCTCGTGGTCGAACCGGCGCAGCAGGATGGCGTCGCGCTGCTTGCCAGGCTCGATCAGGTCGGCCACGAACGACACCACCGACTCGACGGTCGCCAGCCGCTGGGCATGCCGGCTGAGGTAGGTGATGTTGGTGGCGCTGAACCGCCGTACGGCGTAATAGAAGTCGTAGTCCGCCAGGACCGAGATCCGCCGCGCCCGGTAGCAGGCCTCCAGCGTGAATGGCAGGTCGCTGCCGATCCGCAGACCCTCGTCGTAGCGGATCCCGTGCCGCTCGAGCAGCTCGCGCCGGAAGAGCTTCGTGTTGGCCAGGGAACGCGGCAGCGGCGAGTCGAAGAGGTCGACGTCGGTCTGGTTGCCGGCGAAGATGTCCTGGTAGATGTGCCTCCCGTGCACCCCGACGACCTTCCCGAGCACCACATCCGCGTCATTGGCGTCGGCCGCGTCGACCAGCCGGCGCAGGGCCTCCCGGCCGAGATGGTCGTCGGAGCCGACGAAGAAGACGTAGCGACCGGTGGCGGCGTCGAGGGCGCGGTTGCACGGCCCCGCCGGACCGCCCGAGTTGGCCTGGCGGATGACGGTGAAGACGCCCGGGTAGCGCGTGGCGAAGCGGTCGAGCTCCGCGCCGCTGCCGTCGGTCGAACCGTCGTCAACCGCGATGATCTGCATCCGGGCCAGACCGATGGTCTGCTCGACCAGCGAGGTCAGGCACTCGGTCAGGTAGGGCATGGTGTTGAAGACCGGCACCACCAGGCTCACCTCGGGCGTGCTCATCGGGCGCCGGCCTCGACCGACAAGAGCCGCCGATAGATCGAGTCCAGCCGCGCGGCCTGCGCCTCCCACGTCCACCCGGCCAGCGGCCCATCCGGTTTGTCGTAGACCGCCCGGTAGCGGTGCGGGTTGGCGAGTACGGCCCGCACCGCCCGCACGAAGTCGGCCGGGTCCTGCGCCCGGAACACCTCACCCTGCCCGGTAGTCCGCACGGTCTCGGCCATGGTCTTCACATCGCTGACCACGATCGGCAGGTGGGCGTGCGAATACTCGAAGAACTTCGTGATCAGGGCGATCTCGTGGTTGGGCCAGTGGTGGATCGGGATCAGCCCGACGTCGGCGGTGGCGAGAAACGCGGAGACCTGTCCGTGCGGCACATACGGGACGGCGTGCACCCGGTCGGCCACCCCGAGCCGGCCGGCCGTGGCGCGCAACTGCCGCACATAGGCGCTGGCCGGATCACCGACCACCAGCGCCAGGTGTACGCCGGTCAGTAGCGGCAACGCCTCGACCACGGTGCCCAGACCACGCTGGACGGTCGCCGAACCGGCGTACACCAGCAGCGGGGTGGTTTTTTCGAGTCCGCAGAGCGCGCGCAGGTCGGGCACCGGGCCGGCGGGGGTCGTCGCGGGCGCGTTGAGCACGACCGCGGGCAGTTCGGCCAAATGGTGCTCGGTTCGCAACAGCTCGGCCAGGGTGTCGGAGACAGTGACCACGGCGTCGGCGTAGGGGACGTATTCGCGCTCGTAGCCGAGGTGGGCCGGCAGCCAGCGGGCGTTGTCGCGCCTCGGCTTGGCGCCCGGCAGGAACTCGTGCGCGTCCCAGAGCAGCTTGACCGGGCGACCTGCGGCCCGAGCGCGTTGCGCGGCGCGCGCACCGACACCGAGCATCCGGAAGTCGTGCGCGTGGATGAGGTCCGGCGCCAGCTCGTCGATCACCGGACCGAACACCCGCTCGTAGGTCCACAGTCCAGGTTCGAGCCGGCGCCACGCGCCATCTCCGTGCACGCGACGCCAGAACCGGACCTGGGCGTGCTCGACCGGCCGCCGCGCCAGCCGGGCCGCCCGCAACGGCAGCCCTCCGCGCTCGACCAGCCGGGCCCGCAGCCCACGGCCCTGGGCCGGCTGGCCACCGCCCATCGGGAGCAGCCGCACCCGCGCCGGGTCGAGCAGCCATTTCTGCTCCGCGCCGGTCGTCGAACAGCCCAGCAGCGTGACGTCCCACCCCGCGTCGGCCGCCGACCGGGCGGCCTTCTGGACCCGGGAGTCGCCTTCGACGCCGTTGTCCACGAGCATGACCACACGGCGCGCGGTGCTGGGGTTCGTCATCCAATTCTCCGGCGTCTTTGTCCCGGCCCGAAACGTCGGTGAGTGTACGTCGGATCTTCGCCCCGACCGCTGGTGCAGTGCGGCGTCTTTGTCTCGTAAACGTTGTCGCTGCCGCTCGTACACCTTCAGGTCGCACGTGCCGAATAACGTTCGGCGACATTCTTCGCGTACGCCGGAACCGTATCTCTTCATATTTGAGATAGCAGGTATTTCATGTCCCACTCTCCGCAGGTGAGTGTCGTCATTCCCACCTTCGCCCGGCCGGACCTGGTGACCCGCGCCGTGCGTAGCGTCCTGGCGCAGACGGTGCCCGACCTCGAGGTCGTGGTGGTCGTCGACGGTCCCGACGACGCGACCTGCGCCGCGCTCGGTGTGATCGACGACGGGCGGGTGCGGGTGGTGCCGCTGACCGCGCAGGGTGGCGCGCAGAACGCCCGCAACGTCGGTGTCGGCGCGGCCCGGGCAGCATGGACGGCGCTGCTCGACGATGACGACGAGTGGCTGCCCAACAAGCTCGAAGTGCAACTCGGGCTGGCCAAGCAGGCCCGGGCCGCACAGCCGGTGATCGCGAGCCGGCTGATCAACCGCACGCCGCGGGCGGATTCCGTCATGCCCAGGCGGCTGCCGGCCCAAGGCGAGCCGATCAGCGAATACCTGACCGTGCGGCGCGGGCTGTTCTACGGCGACGGCTTCATCCAGACCTCGACCATCCTGGCGCCGACCGAGTTGCTGCGCCGGGTGCCGTTCTCCATCGGACTGCGCCGCCAGCAGGAGCTGGACTGGACCCTGCGGGCGGTGCGGCACAGCGACGTGGAGCTGATCATTGCCGCCGAGCCATTGGTCGTCTGGCACCAGGACGAGAGCCGGCAGCGGATCAGCCTGGAGATGCCGTGGGAGTCGCAGCTCGAGTGGCTGCGCGCCAACCGCGAGATCTTCACACCGCGGGCGTACGCCGCCTTCACGATGAGCGTCCTGAGCTCGATGGCGGCTACCACCCGCAGCTACCGGGTATTCCGCGAGATCCTCGCCGAGGCGCGCGCGCACGGCCGACCCGGTCCGCTGGACTACCTGACCTTCCTCCAGATCTGGGCGGTTCCGCCGCGGGTCCGGCGCGGCCTGCGTGACTTCGTGCTCGGGCGCCGGAGTCCCGCGCCGCTCGTGCAGTCGTCGTGACGGCCGCCGACCAGGTCGTCGTGATCTGGCGGAGTCTTCTGCTGCCCGGCTCCGAGACGTTCATCCGGAACCAGGCCGACGCGCTGACCCGTTGGCGACCGGCGTTCCTGGGCGCGCTCAAGTTCGACTCGGTCATCGCCCGGGACACCGACGTGACGGCCTACCCGAACTCGGCCGGCGGGCGGCGCGCGTTCCTGCGGCTCCGCGCGCTCGGCCGGTCGTCGCGGGTGCACCACCTGCTGGCCGGAATGCGCCCAGGGCTGGTCCATGCCCACTTCGGCGGCGACGGTTGGCTGATCAGCCGGTCGGCCGTGCGCCTCGGCGTGCCGCTGGTGATCACCCTGCACGGGCAGGACGTGACCCGCCAGGCGAACGCGCGCGGCGCACGCGGCTTCCGTTATCGCCGCAACCTGCGCTCGGCGTTCTCGCGCGCGGCCCTGGTGCTCGCGGTCTCCGAACATATCCGCCAGCGCGCGATCGAGCTCGGCGCGGATCCGGCGAAGGTGCGCGTACACCACATCGGTGTGCCCGCACCCACCGCGCCGGCGGCCGCGGCAGCGGCTGCGGCTGCGGCTGCAGAGAAGGAGTGGGACGTCGTCTTCGTCGGCCGTTTCGTGGAGAAGAAAGGTATCGACGACCTGGTCGAGGCGCTCGGCCAGCTCGACGGAGTCCGGGCCCTGTTCATCGGCAGCGGCCCGATGGAGGCGACGGTCCGCGGGCGGGCGGCGGCATTGGGGTTGGACGCGACGTTCCTGGGCGCGCAGGATCCGGCCGCGGTCAGCCGGAGCCTGGCCGCCGCGCACGTGTTCGCCTCACCGTCCAAGACGGCGGCCAACGGCGACGCCGAAGGACTGCCGACCACCATCCTGGAAGCGCAGCGCCTCGGCGTTCCGGTCGTCTCGACCTATCACGGCGGCATCCCCGAGGCGGTGTCACACGGAGAGACCGGTCTCCTCGTGGCGGAAGGCGACCCGGCCGGGTTGGCGGATTGCATCCGGCGGCTGCTCGCCGACGAGCAGTTGCGGGTCCGGCTGGGCTCGCAGGCCCGGCGCAACGCGGAAGCGCACTTCGACCTGGCGACGCAGACCCGGTTGCTGGAAGACCTCTACGAGAGCGTGATGTCCCAGCGCTTCTCCAGCTGACGGCGGCCCTCGTCGGTCATCCGCAGCGCGCGGTGGCCCGGCGCCCGCCGGACGAACCAGCCCTCCGCCAGCGCGTGGTCGCAGACCGCAGCACCCAACGCGCCCGCCAGGTGTGGCCGGCGCTCGGTGAAGTCGAGGCACGACCGGGCGAACGCCCGGCGGCTGGCCTGCGCCCCGGCGATGTCGACGCCGGCGTCGGTCAGGGCCTCGGCGCCGGCCGAGGTGAGCGTGAAGCCGTCACCGCCCGCGGCCAGCACCGACCGGTCGACGAAGGCGTCCACCAGGGCGACCGCCACGACGCCGGCCAGATGGTCGTAGCAGGTGCGGGCGAACGTCATCGCCTCATCGGTGCGCGACTGCCGCAGCGAGCGGATCGGCCGCGGCGGGCTGATCGCACCCAACGCTTCGAGCGCGTGGGCCACATCCGCGGACGCGAGCCGGAAGTAGCGGTGGCGGCCGCTGTGGGTGACCGTGATCAGGCCGCCGTCGAGGAGTTGGCTGAGGTGGCCGCTCGCGGTCGAGGCCCGCACACCGCCGGCGCGGGCCAGTTCGCCGGCGGCCAGGGCCTGGCCGGAGAGCAGAGCGTCGAGCATCGCCGCCCGGGCCGGTTCGGCGATCAGCCGGGCGACCGCCGTCAGGTCGACATCGGTGGTCATCGGCCAACACTAGGCCGGGAACAGTTCGGCCCGGCCCGAACTGTTCCGCACCTACGGTCCTTCCATGATCACTGAACTGATTCCGCAGGCGGTCGACGAGGTGCTGGCCCGCGCGGCCAGCTGGCTGGGATGGGACGGCCGCCCGGTTTATCGCGACGGCAACGCCTGGACCCCGCACAAGGCGATCCGGCGGGTAGCCGACCACCTGGTCGACCACCTCGCCGAGATCGACTGCCGACTCGCCGGTCTGCCGACCATCCCCGACGAGTGGCACGGCCGGACAGTCACCACGCACGCCGACTTCGCCCATTTCACCGAGGTCGACCTCGACGAGGCCCGAAGCCGGCTGACCCGGTTGGCCGCCTGCTACCGGGCCAGGCTGCTGGCGCTCGACCCGGAAGCCCTCGACCGCAAGACCGACGACGCGTGGAGCCTGCGCGCGGTGGTCGAGCACGTCTCGAACATCACCTACTACGCCCGCATGCTCGACGGCACCGACTAGCCGGGTTGCGGGCGGTCTTGTTTGACCGCATCGCGAGCAGCGCTCGACGACGTTACGGCTTCGGTACCGCTGCCGCTGCTCGTGACCACAGTCGATCGGGGGGCGAGGTCGCATTCGGCGATCCCTATCCGGACGGCACCTACCGCGGCAGGGCCGACCGCGCCGCGCCACCACTGGACCGACCGCGCCGCGCCACCACTGGACCGACCGCGCCGCGCCACCACTGGACCGATCACGTCGCGCCACCGCCGGACCGACCGCGTCGCGCCACCGCCGGACCGACCGCGTCGCGCCACCGCCGGACCGACCGCGTCGCGCCACCGCCGGACCGACCGCGTCGCGCCACCGCCGGACCGACCGCGTCGCGCCACCGCCGGACCGACCGCGTCGCGCCACCGCCGGACCGACCGCGTCGCGCCACCGCCGGACCGACCGCGTCGCGCCACCGCCGGACCGACCGCGTCGCGCCGCCGCTGGACCGACCGCGTCGCGCCGCCGCTGGCCGTTGGCACCGCTGTTCGCGGCGATGGCGCCACCGCGGGCGGGTGAGCGATCTGGTCGTCACGTTCCGGGATCGTCGTGGCGATGCCGCGCTCGCGACACGAGGCCGGTTAGCCCTGGGTAGCCCCTGTCCACCAGCCGCAGGGCCGGGGGCTGACGTGGCTGCCCGGTCGCGCCGGGCACGCGGATCTTCTCGAGCGTGTCGGGCCGGCTCTCAGTCGATGCCGAACGCGACGTGCCGCCGGGCGTCGACCTCAACGTCGAGACCAGCCGCCCTGTGGCCCGTCCGCAGCCGGCTCGCGGCTCTGTGCATGGTCGTGTCCGCAGCGCCCGCCCCTTGCCGTCGGCGACCAGGTGCGTCTTGGTCAACCCGCCACGGGCGGGGCCGATCGCGTGATCAGCGGGTTCATCTCAGACAGGATCGGTGAACGAGATCGGCTTGCCGGTGGCGCGGGCGTATGCGATCTCCCTGCTCGTGGACTCGCCGATATACCCGCCCGGGTTGACGACCAGAACCCGGTCAGCCAGGTCGATCTTGCGCAGGTGGAGGGCGCCCAGCGCGGTCTTCTGCTCGTCGGTGAGCACCTCGGCTGCTTCGTGATCCTCGGCGCGCAGGAATACGCCTGGCGCGACGACGATGACACCCGCGAAGGTCAGCTCCCGGTTCGCCGCGCTCATCTCGGCCCCGAAGCGGGCGGAGCCGCAGATGCAGACAATCTCAGGTCGGTCGGCCACGGCTCAGTCCTTCGGGACAACGGGAAACCGTCATTGTGCGCATAGCCATCACCAGACGGGCGTCCGACCCGACAATGGGGTGCACCAGCTGCCTTTGGCAACACGGCCTAGTCCGATCCGGGGCGCCACATCTATTAAGTCGATCTTCTTGTTGACAGATCTGCCGCCCCAGATGCGAGTCGGGGCAGCGGTTCGGCCAACCCGGCCGCGTCCTGTCGCTTATCGCGTCGGGCGCCGTGCCGGGCGGTTCGCCGGCGGCACGGTCGCGAACCGGACCGAACCCAGCCGAGCCGAGCCGCGGTCGCAGCCCGTGCCAGGACCCGGCATCCCGGCACTCTCCGGGCGGCGCCCAAGGGGGGAGGGATACCTCGGCAGGCACACAGCCCGCGATGATCCGCAGGACGCGGCCGAGGACCCCACCCGACGGATCACGCTGATGCTCCGGCAAAGCGCCAGCCACGATTCGCCGGATAGGCCCTAGTCGCTCGGCGCGTCCGAGGGTGCCTCCGCCGTGGGCGACGGCGGGGTCGACGGTGCGGCCGGCGAGTCGGAGGGATCCGCCGGTTCGGTGGTCGCGCGCGGGGTCGGCGTCGGCGGCCGCGACGGCGTGGCCGTCGGGCGCGGTGTCGTCGTCGGGGCGGTTTCCCGCGCGGTCGGATGCGGGGTCGTCGGCCGCGGCGCCGGCGGGTCCTCACGCTGGTCGGCGACCGGCCGCTTCGGTGGCGGCTGGCCGCCCGTGGTCGTCGTATCGGGGCGCACGAACAGGTAGGCGACGAACGCCACCACGAAGATGATCGCCAGGATGATCGTGGAGAGCCGGACCTTGCCCAGCCGGCGCAGCGGGCTCATGAGGCGGCCATCGGCTCGGCTGTGTCGACCTGTGCGGCGACCAGGATGCCCTCGTGCTGGAAGGCGATCGCTACCCGGGAGCGCAGCTCGCGGCCCACGTCGAACTGCTTGCCAGGGAGCGTGCGCGCGACGAGCCGCAGGTGGACCGAGTCGACTTCCATGCTCTGCACGCCGAGCACGGTTGGCGCGTCGAGCAGGAGTTCGCCCAGGGCCGGGTCTTCCACCGCCGCGGTCGTGACCTCCTGGAGGATCTCGCGGGCCCGGGTCAGGTCGACGCTGATCGGCACCGGCACGTCGACCACGGCGCGGGCCCAGTCGCGCGACATGTTGATGACCTGGGCGATCTGGCCGTTGGGCACGATCACGACCTCGCCCTGGAGGGTGCGCAGGCGGGTGATCCGCAGCGTGACCTCTTCGACGGTGCCGGTCACGCCGCCCTCCGAGCCGAGCGTGCCGAACCGGATCACGTCGCCGAAGCCGTATTGCCGTTCGAAGATGATGAACGTGCCGGCCAGGATGTCTTGCACGATGCGCTGTGCGCCGAAGCCGAGCGCCACACCGAGCACGGCCGCCGGCGCGACCAGGCCGGTCACCGGCACGCCGAAGCGCTGCACGATCAGGACCGCCGCGATCGAGTAGATCGTCACGATCACGACCCAGGTCAGGCCCTGCGTCACGACGTGGCGGTGTTTGGCGCCCTCGTCGGCGATCTGCTCGGCGCCCGACGGCCGGGCGTCGATGCGCCGGTAGATGCGGCCGCTCACCCAGTGCGTGAGCCGGGCCAGGAGGACCGAGCCAGTGACGAAAAGCACGATCTCCAACCCGTCACTGCGTAGCCAGTTGGTCAGATCGTCGATTGGAGCCATCGCCACCGCCATGGCAACCCATCCTGACACGACCGGTCAGTGGGCGCACCAGCCGACCAGCTCGTCAGGCCGGTTGGACGGCGCGCACGATCGCCTCCCCGAGCTGCTTGGGGCGGGTGAGCTGGGGCCAGTGTGAGGTCGGCAGGTCGATGTAACTGACGTCACGAACCAGCGCCAACTCGGCGGTGTAGCCATGCCCTCCGTCGATGAACTGGCGCAGCATGCCGCTCGGCATCTCGCACGCGATGACGGTGACCGGCACGTCATAACGGCGCGGATCGGAGAGCGCGAACTTGTCCGACGTCACACGCTCCGGCGTCGGGATCGCCCTGGCCCGGAAGGCGGCGCGCAACGAGTCGTCGAGGTCGACCAGGCTTTCGTCGTCGAAGTCGGACCAGTCGGGCAGCGGCACCTCGCCGTCGCGCGCCGGCAGGTTGGGGTTGATGTTGTCGCCGTCGCTGATCGGGACGGAGTCGACGTAGACCACCCGGGCGATCCGGTCGGGCCGGGCGTCGACCACGGCGTGCGCGATCGCGCCACCACCGGAGTGGCCCACCAGCACGACCCCGGGGTCGAGCCCGTCGACCACCGCGACCACCGCGTCGACGTGGTCACGCGCGGTGATCGCGGACCGGTCCACGTCACCGCGATTCATCCCCGGCAGGGTCAGCGGATGGCTGCGATGGCCAGCCGCCGACAGCGCGGGAACGACCTCGTCCCACGACGACGCGTCGAGCCAGAAACCCGGAATCAGCACGATGTCCATGGCGGGAAGGCTAGGACAACCCACCGACAGTTTCAGCCCGGTCACACCTCGACGAAGCGCACATGCGGGCGCCGGCGCAGCCGGATGCCGAACGCCACGGCCACCACCAGCAGCAACACCCCCGCGGTCAGCACGCCATGCAGCACGCCCCGATCGAGATAACCGACCGACGTGTGGTCGATCGCGTAGGTGCCGATCTCGCGACTGAACCAGAACGGCAACACCCGCGCGGCATTGCCGGCCGGATCGAGGATCATCTGCAACCCGACGACGGTGAGCAGCACCAGCATGCCCTCGAGATCGCGCGGCAGCAGCGCGCTGACCGCCAGCCCGAGCAGCGGCGCGACCAGCACACCAAGGAGCATGATCACCGCGATCGCGCCGTACCGAATATTCTTCTGGTCAAAGAGAATCAACGCGAAATACGGCAGCGACAAGGCGACACCGAGCGTCCACAACGCCAGCAATCGCCCGAGGAAAAGCTGGTGCGTGCGATAGCCGGACAGGCGCAGCCGCGGTTCGAGCGACCGCGCCGCCGAGCCGACGAACAGCGCAGCGGTGCTCAGCGCCCAACTCAACCCCAGGCACACGAACCGGATCGACTGGCCCAGGTGGTCGCCACGCCGGGCAAGATAAAAGGCCAGCGGCAAAAGCAGCAGCAGCACGAGTACGCCGCGGCGGCGCCCCGTCTCCCGCAGGGTCATCTCGGCGATGGTCATGGTCCGGTTCACACCGACACCCCCGACAGGTCGAGCACCACGTCGACGCGGTCGAGTTGGTTGAGCAGGTGGGTGACCACCACGACGGCCCGGCCGGCGTCACGCCACCGCCACACCTCATGCCAGAAGTCGAGGTAGGTGCCCCGGTCGAAACCCTGGTAGGGCTCGTCGAGCAGCAGCACGTCGGGGTTGCCGAGCCCGGCGAGCACCAGGTTGAGCTTCTGCCGGGTGCCGCCGGAAAGCTGCCGGGCCTGCGCGCCGTCGGGCGTCCAGTCGAGCGCCGCCGCCTGGCGGGCCCCGGACCGCACCGCCGCGCCGCGCGACACGCCCCGCCCGGCGCCGATGAGGGCGAAGTGCTCGTCGGCACGGAGAAAGTCGGCGGTGCCGCCGGCCTGCGGGCAGTAGCCGAGCGTGCCGTGCACCTCGACCCGGCCGCCGTCGGCCCCGACCAGCCCCGCGCAGATCCGCAGGAACGTCGACTTGCCGGAGCCGTTGGCACCGACCACGGCGGCGACCTGTCCTGCGTGGACGGTCAGCGAGGCGCCGGAGAGCACCGTGCGCTTCCCGTACCTCTTGACGATGTCGATGGCCCGCAGCCGAACCGGACCTGATGAGGCCCGGGGAGCCGGACCACCGATGCTGTCGGCGACCGCCGCCGCGTAGGCGTCCGGCGGCCCGAACGCGCGCAGCGGTGCTTCGCCGCTGTCGCGCAGGTGCCCGGCGGCCTCGGCCACCACGTGACCCGCCAGGTCCGGCCCGACGCCGTGCCGCCGGAGTTCTTCGCTGAGTGCGGCCAGCCAGATCTCGTGTCTCACCGCGCCGTCCTTTCCTGGAGTATCGCGCCGACCCCGCCCGCGAATGCCGCCCACTGCCCGGCGGCGTCGGCGACGACCACGAGGCCCGCGGCGCTGATCCGGTAGTACTTGCGGGCCGGACCGCCGCCGCCCTCGCGCCAGTAGACGGTCACCAGGCCGGAGCGCTGCAACCGCAACAGCACGGGGTAGAGCGTGCCGCCCTGGATCGCGCCGAGCCCCGCCGTCTGGAGCGACTGGGCCAACTCGTAGCCGTAGGAGTCGCCGCGCGCGAGCAGCCCGAGCACGCACAGGTCGAGCACGCCCCGCAACCACTGCGCCCGGCGATCTTGATCCACGGTCCAGCACGCTAGCACGGCCATCTAGATAGCGGAACCATCTAGTGCGCCAACGCCGAGGTCGGTGCCAGCCGTGCCGCCCGGACCGCCGGATAGAGCCCGGCCACCGCGCCGATCACCAGCGTCGCGCCGACGGCACCGAGCGACGCCCACGCCGGCACGACCGCGGGCCAACCCTGGGCCATCGCGTACGCCGTGGTCACCCCGATGCCGAGCAGCACACCGCCGACCCCGCCCAGCGCGCACAGCAGCAGCGACTCAGCGAGGAACTGCGCCCGGATCTGCCCCCGGGTCGCGCCCAGCGCGCGGCGCAGCCCGATCTCGCCGCGCCGTTCGAGCACCGAGATCACCATCGTGTTGGCCACACCGACGCCGCCGACCAGCAACGCCACCGCACCGAGACCGAGCAGCAGCCCGGTGAACGCGTCGTCGGCGGCCCGGCCCGCGACCAGCGCGTCAGACGGCCTGGA
This sequence comes from Asanoa ferruginea, assembly GCF_003387075.1. Taxonomy (NCBI): domain Bacteria; kingdom Bacillati; phylum Actinomycetota; class Actinomycetes; order Micromonosporales; family Micromonosporaceae; genus Asanoa; species Asanoa ferruginea. The sequence goes on along the minus strand of NZ_QUMQ01000001.1, from coordinate 2,455,418 downwards.
CACCTGCACCTCCGTCGGCGACTCGGGGTTGGCGGTGTTGGCGAGCACGGCCGCCACCGCCTCGACCGACGACTCGGCTGCGCGGGTGTAGATGGTGGTCGGATGACCGTCGAAGCCCAGATAGCCGGCAGCCGTGTCCCAGCCGACCAGCGCCGACGAGTCGAGCTCCGGCGCCAGCGGCACCGGTGCCAGCACCCCGACCACGGTGAACCAGAGGTCGCCGAGCCAGACGGGCTGCCCGGTGACCGCGCCGAGCCGGGCCGCCGCGGTCGCGCCGAGCACGACCGCCGGATACCGGGCGGTGGCCGCGTTGAGCCAGACCCCGTCGGCCACCGTGGCGCCGACCGTCGCCGGCAGGTCGAGGTAGCTGGCGACGACGGCGATGCTTCCGTTCTGCGGGGCCGGGATCCGGTCGGTGCGGTAGACCCGCGCGTCCACCCGGCCGGTCGCGCTGACCGAGGTCACCGGGCCGATCCGGCCGACCATCGCGGGCGCTTCGACCGGCAGCTCGGCCGGCTCGTCGGCGAAGAGTTTGGTGCCCGGGCCGACGGTCAGCAGGTTGGTGCCCAGCCGGTCGAGGGTGCGGTGCAGCTCCGCCCGGCTCGACGCGGAAACGCCGACGACCGCGGTCATCGCGGCGATGCCGATCGCGATCCCGAGCGCGGCGAGCACCGCCCGCAGCGGGCGCGAGCGCAACCCCGCGACGCCGAGCCGGGCCAGGTCGGCCGGACCGAGACGGGCGGCGGTCAGGAGTCGCATGTGACACCTCCGTCGCGGATCTCCACCCGCCGGGGCAGCCGTGCGGCGATCTCCCGGTCGTGGGTGATCACGATGACCGTGGTGCCGGCCGCGTGCAGCCCGTGCAACAGGTCCAGCACCGCGACGCCGGACGCCGAGTCGAGGTTGCCGGTCGGCTCGTCCGCCAGCAGCAGCGACGGGCCACCGACGATCGCGCGGGCGATCGCCACCCGCTGCCGTTCGCCACCGGAGAGCTCGTGCGGCCGGTGCCGCAACCGGTGACCGAGCCCGACGCTGGTCAGCGCCGACCGGGCCCGCTCCAGCCGGGCCGGGCGGCGCACGCCGGCGTAGAGCAGGCCGTCGGCGACCGCGTCCAGCGCCGGCACCCCCGGCGCCAGGTGGAACTGCTGGAAGACGAAGCCGATCCGGGTGGCCCGCAGCGCGGAGAGCCGGCGGTCGGAGAGCGCGGCGACGTCGTACCCGGCGATCTCGACCTGTCCCGAGGTCGGTCGGTCGAGCGTGCCTACCAGGTGCAGCACGGTCGACTTGCCGGAGCCGGACGGTCCGACGATGGCGAGCAACTCGCCTTCCTCGACGGTCAGCGAGATGCCGTCGACGGCGACCACGCCACCCGGATATTCCTTGCGCACGTCGCGCAGCGCGACCAGCGTCACGACGGCACCCCCACGGTCATTCCGGCGGCCAGGCCCGAGCCGCTGACCTCGACCCGGCCATCGGCGAACAGCCCGGTCTCCACCGCCAGGTAGCGGCCGTCGGCGACCTGCACGCCATAGCCGCCCTCGGCGAGCGCGACCAGCGCGGCGACTGGCACAGTCAACACGCCTTCGCGGCGCGACGCGGTCAGCGACACGTCGACCGGGCCCTCCTGGAGATCGCCGAGCGCCTTCGCGTCGGCGACCGTCACCGTCACCTCGACGGTGGGCGCGCTGTCCGAGCCGGCTGCGGCCGAGGCGACCGCACCCACCGAGGCCACCGTCCCCTTCGCCGTCTTACCGTCCGGCAGCTCGATGGCAGCGGCCGCGCCGGCGACCGCGAGGTGCCGGTCGGCGACCGGCAGGTCGACCGTCACCAACCGGGCCGTGCCGGTGTAGCTGACCACCTGCCCGCCGGCCGGCGCGCCGACCGGGGCGGTGTGGGCGGCGATCCGGATCGCGCCCGGCGCGTAGGCGACCAGGCCCGCGGTGACCGTGCCTTTCTCGTCGACGCCGAGGTCGTCCTGCCACTCGCGCACCGCGTCGGCGGTCGCGCCGGTGTAGTCGTCGTCGACGGTGAAACCCCGGTAGCCGAGCGCGGCCAGGTTGCGCTCGAACTGCTTCACGTCGGGGCCCGCGACGCCCGGCGACAGCGGCCGGTAGAGCGGCAGCGGGCCGTAGAGCAGCACGACCGGCGCGCCGTCGACCCGGAACACCGGCTTGCCGCGCCGCACCGTGGCACCTTCCGGCGCTAGCCAGGTGACCATGCCGCCGGTGCCGCGCAATGCCACCGGGTCGCCGTAGCCGAGCGTGCCGTCGACCTTCTCGCTGTCGACCAGGGTCTGCCGGGTCACCGTCGCGGTCCGCGGCGGTTGGTCGCCGGCATGCGCCGTACCACTGTCGCCGCTGCCGAAACCGACCGCGGCGGTGACGGCGGCGCCGGCCGCCACCACCGCGATGGCCACCGCCAGGACGGCCCGGGACCGACGCGTCACCTGCCGGCTCCCGGGGTGGGCGCGGCGTCACGGCATTTGTCGAGCGCGGTGAGGACGCCGTCATCGTGCTTGTCGAACAGGTAGTCGCGGATGGACTCGCCGGCCGGATCGGGGTCGGGGAAATCGGGCACCCCGTTGGCCCGCATGCACACGGCGAGCGCCCGCTGTTTCTCGAGCTGGCCCGGGTCGAGCTTGCCGTATTCGCCGCCGTTGGGCATGACGTCGCGGCACGCCACGACCGCGCCGATCGCCTTGTCCTTGTCGATGCCGTCCATGTCGACCTTCCCGCCGGGCTGCGGGTCGGGCAGGTCGACACCCTGCTCCCGCATGCATTCCGCGAAGTCCCGGCCGCGTTCCTCGTCGGACTTGCCGCCGGCTGGGCTCGGCGTGCTGCTGGCACCGCCGGCACTGGCAACGCGGGCCGGTTCCGTCGGGCCCTTGCACGCGGCAAGACCGATTCCAAGACCAAGAGCCAGCAGGGGTACGGCTATCCGCCGCTTGAGCGTCATTGGTTTCTCCTTCCGTTCGCTGACCCGCAGTCCACCGGTCCGCGCATAAGGCCGACATCAAGCCGGTCCGGCTGCTTATGGCGGCCTTATCCACTGGTCGGCGACCATGACGGGGTGCGGGTACTGGTGGTGGAGGACGAGCGGTTGCTGGCCGACGCAGTCGGCGAGGGGCTGCGGCGCGAGGCGCTCGCGGTCGATGTCGTCTACGACGGCGACGCGGCGCTGGAACGGCTCGGCGTCAACGAGTACGACGTGCTGGTGCTCGACCGCGATCTGCCGATCGTGCACGGCGACGACGTCTGCCGGGCGGTGGTCGCGTCCGGCGCGGCCACCCGGGTGCTGATGCTGACCGCGGCCGTCGACGTCGCCGACCGGGTGGCCGGCCTGGGCCTGGGCGCCGACGACTACCTGCCCAAGCCCTTCGCGTTCGCCGAGCTGGTCGCGCGGGTGCGGGCGCTCGGCCGCCGGGCCCGGCCCGCCGCACCGCCGCTGCTGCGCCGGGGCGGCCTCACGCTCGACCCGGGCCGGCGGGAGGTGACACGCGACGGCCTCCCGCTGGTGTTGTCCCGCAAGGAGTTCGCGGTGCTGGAGGAGTTGCTCCGCGCGGACGGGTCGGTAGTGAGCGCCGAGCAACTGTTGGAGCGGGCGTGGGACGAGCACATCGACCCGTTCACCAACGTGCTGCGGGTGACCGTCATGACGCTGCGTCGCAAGCTGGGCCCGCCGCAGGTGGTGCTGACCGTGCCGGGAGTGGGGTATCAGATCCGATGAAGTGGCTGACCTCCCGGCTCACCGTCCGGGCCCGGCTGACCCTCACCTACGGCCTGGTCTTCCTGGTCGCCGGTGTCGCCCTGCTCGCGGTCACCTATGTGCTGATGGACGCCAGTCTCGACCGCCAGAAGATCGACGCCTCGGTGATCTTCGACGGGAAGACCGGCCAGCAGCTTCCGGCCAGCGCCCGCGACTTCCTCTCCGACCTCGCGGTCGACCCGAACGTGATCGCCAAGGCGCTCGACGCCCCGTCGCTCACGGAGCAACAGCGGCAGTCCATCTCGGACCGGCTCGAACTGGCCCAGCGGCTCCAACACGACCTCAAACAGCGCACGCTCAACTCGCTGCTGACCCGGGGCGGTGTCGCGGTCGGCGTGGTGACGGTGCTCGGGGTTTGGGTTGGCTGGCTGATGGCCGGCCGCACGCTGCGTCCGCTCACCCAGATCACCGCGACCGCCCGCCGGGTGGCCGACCGCAACCTGCACGAGCGGATCGGGCTGTCCGGGCCGCGTGACGAACTGCGCGAACTGGCCGACACGTTCGACGACATGCTGGCCCGGCTGGACGCGTCCTTCGACGGCCAGCGGCGGTTCGTCGCGAATGCCTCACACGAATTGCGTACGCCGTTGGCGGTGAACCGCACGCTCGTCGAGGTGGCGATGGGCCGGCCCGGTGCGCCACCGGAGCTGGTCGACCTCGGCGCGACCCTGCTGGAGGTCAACGCCCGGCACGAGCGGCTGATCGACGGGCTGCTCACGCTGGCCCGCTCCGAGCAGGCGGTCGCCGATCCGGTGGCGGTCGACCTGGCGGAGGTGGCGGCCCGGGTGCACGAGCAGTTCGGCGCCGACGCCCGCGGTGCCGCGCTGTCGTTCGACCTCGGCGGGGCCCCGGCTCCTACGGCCGGCGACCCGGTGCTCTTGGAGCGCCTCGCGCAGAATCTCGTGGAGAACGCGATCCGGCACAACGTCGCGGCCGGCTGGGTCACGGTGACCACGCGCTCGTCCGCGGACCACGCGGTGCTCACGGTGGCCAACACCGGCCCCGTGGTGCCGGCGGTCGAGGTGGCCGGGCTGTTCGAGCCGTTCCGCCGGCTGACCGACCGGGTCGGCTCCGCGCACGGCACCGGGCTGGGGCTGTCGATCGTGCGCTCGGTGGCCCGCGCGCACGGCGGCGACGTCACGGCGCAGCCCCGCGCCGGCGGTGGCCTGGTCGTCGACGTGACCCTGCCGCTGGTCAGGTGAGCGTGCGCAGCAGGTGGGCGACCGTCTCGAAGGAGGCGGCGCCGAGGTCGAGGTTGGCCGCGGCTTCCGCCAGCGGCTTGTCGACCTGCGGGTCGTAGCCCTCCAGGCCGGTCTCCTCCTCGACGATCCGGCCCAGCAGATACATCGCGTGGAGGATCGCGGTGGCGCCGTCGCCGGTGGGGCCGTAGGGCACGCTCATGCCGGCCGAGTCGGCGAACAGGTCGAGCTGGATGTTGGTGGGCTCGTGGTTGATCTCGCCGCAGTCGTCGGTCACGAACAGCGAGACCTCGCCGAGTAGCAGCCGGGCCCGCTCCACCACCCGCTGCCAGACGTCGGGCGCCGGGCCGGCACCGAACTCGTCGTCATCCTCGACCGCGTCCAGCGCGTCGGCCCAGGTCTGGCCGGGCTGACGGCGGACGAACATGAGGTCGTAGCTCACCGGTGCAGGGTATAAGGGTGGCGCACGCGCTATTGGTCGCTGAGGATCCGGGCGACCGACTCGAACGAGGCCGCGCCGAGGTCGAGGTTGGCGGCGGCCTCGCGGATCGGCTTGCCCAGCCGCGGGTCGTAACCCTCGAGGCCGGTCTCCTCTTCGACGACCTGGCCGAGCAGGAACATCGTGCGCAGCAGGGCGGCGTCGTCAGCGGGGACGGTCAGCTCGGCCGAATCGGCGAAGAGCAGGAGCCGCAGGCCGGTGCGCTCGTGGTCGAGCTTCCCGCAGTCGTCGGTCATCCGCAGCGCGACCTCGCCGAGCAGGAACCGCGCTCGCCCGACCACCCGCTGCCAGACGTCGGCCTCGGGGCCGGCGCCGAAATCGTGGTAGTCGTCGGCCGCTTCGAGGGCCTCGTCCCAGCTCTGTCCCGGCTGCCGCCGCATAAACATGAGTGCATAGCTCACCGGCGCAGCGTACCGAGGGCAAATGCGCCAATCGGTTACCGAAAGGAGCGGACTGGTGACCTCGCGGCCATATTTAAATCGCCGAATAGATCAGGCGTCAATGCTGGTGGAGCCGAGGGGACTTGAACCCCTAACCCCTGCCTTGCAAAGGCAGTGCTCTGCCAGTTGAGCTACGGCCCCGACGGCGGGTGGAGCCGCCGGTCGGAAAATTAACGCAGGTCGGGTGCGGTGGTCGCCTCGTGCCACAGAGCCCGCTCGTCGCTGGACTCCTTGACCTTCTTCACCACGAGGGCGGCCACGCCCACGACGCCAACGATGATCAGGAGCTTCTTCAACATTTGGGTTGGCCCCTCACACGCTCACTGTTGCCAGACCGTCTGAAGTGGGGCTAGCTGGAATCGAACCAGCGACCTCAGAGTTATCAGCTCTGCGCTCTAACCGACTGAGCTATAGCCCCGTGCGACCGGGCAAGGTTACCGTATCGCTTCCGCTTCCCCCAACTTGGATACCCGGTGCGGCGCCGTGCGCCGCACCGGGTATCACTCCGTCAGGGTCAGTCGCGCTCGGCGAGGGTGAGCTCGACGCCGCCGACCAGGTCGGCGCAGACGTTGTAGATGAACGCACCCAGGGTGGCCAGCGCGGTGAAGAGCACCACGTTGACGACGCCGATCAGGGCGGACGTGCCGATCACGCCCTTGGCAGTGATCTTGAAGGTGCTGCCCTCGCTGCCGCCGCTGGCGCTGATCAGGTCACCGAGGCTGGTGTTGACCTTCTCGAAGACGCCCATCGCGTCGAGCGCGAGGTAGAGCACCGACGTGGCCACGATGACCACGATGAACAGGACCAGCGACACCGCGAAGGAGAACTTGAACACCGACCACGGGTCGATCCGCTTGACGTTGAGGCGGGCCCGGCGCGGGCCGCGGGAGGCGCCGCCGGCCACCGTCGAACGCGCCGTGCGGACGGCCTCGGTCACCCGGGCCGCACCCACGGCGGACGCGGACGCGGCAGTGGCGCTGCCGGCCGCACCGGGGCGGGTGGTGGCCGCGGTCGCGGTCGCGTCGCCCGGGCGGGTGGAACTGTCACCCGGGCGGGAGACACCAGGCCGGGTGATCGACGGCGGCGTGCCGGCCGAGGCCGACACGCCGGAAGCCGACACGCCCGAAGTCGCCGGAGCCGGCGCCGCCGAGCCCGAATTCGCCGCGCCCACCGACGCACCGACGGGGACCGACGAAGCGCCGGCACTGCTGCCGCCGTTGGCGTCGGAGCCCTCGTCGGGGGTGCTTCCGTTGTCGCCGTCACCCGGCTTCTCGGGAGGCGGGACCATGCCCGGTGCCCTGGTGAACTTGGGTTGCGGCGCATCGGCGGGGACTGCCGCCCGGCCTACTGCCGCGCGGCCGGTCGCAGAGGCGCCGCCTGCGGCGTCGCCTTCGACCGGGTTCGTCGAGGCCCCCGCAGTCCCCGACTTCGCCTGAGTCTCCGTCATCACCTAGTCCTGTTCGTCGGGCTCGTCGGCATTGCGAGCGATGGCCACGATGGTTACGCCGTCCGGAAGGTCCATGAGCTTGACCCCCATTGTGTTCCGATCGCGCGTGCGGCGTACAGGCTTCACCGGAGTCCGGATAACACCACCATTGCTCGTTATAGCAAACAGCTCATCGTCGGGGCTGATCACCACCGCCCCTACGAGGCCGCCGCGGCGCTCGGTGAGCTTGGCCGTGAGCACGCCCTTGCCGCCGCGACCCTGCACCGGATATTCCGAGATCGGGGTGCGCTTCGCGTAGCCGCCATTGGTCGCCACCAGCACGTCGAGGTGCTCCATGCCCTCGCGGACGACCTCCATCGCCAGCAGTTCGTCGTCGCCGGTGAACCGCATGCCGATGACGCCCGAGGTGGCCCGGCCCATCGGCCGCAGCGCGTCGTCGGTCGCGTTGAACCTGATCGCCTGTGCCATTTTCGAAACCAGCAGCAGGTCGTCTTCGGTGCCGGCGAGCGCGGCGCCGACGAGTTCGTCTTCGTCGCGGAGGTTGATCGCGATGATGCCGCCGGACCGGTTGGAGTCGAACTCCTCCAGCTTGGTCTTCTTGACCAGGCCGTTGCGGGTCGCCAGCACCAGGTAGGGCGCCACACCGTAGTTGGCGATCTCGATCACCTGTGCGATGTGCTCGTCGGGCTGGAACGCCAGCAGGTTGGCCACGTGCTGGCCGCGGGCCGTGCGGCTGGCCTCCGGCAGTTCGTAGGCCTTGGCGCGGTAGACCCGGCCCTTGTTCGTGAAGAACAGGATCCAGTCGTGTGTGGAGCAGACGAAGAAGTGGCTGACGATGTCGTCCTGCCGCAGCCCCGCACCGCTGACACCCTTGCCGCCCCGGCGCTGCGAGCGGTAGAGGTCGACCTTGGTGCGCTTGGCGTAGCCGGTGCGGGTGATCGTCACGACCACGTCTTCACGGGCGATGAGGTCTTCCATCGAGACCTCGCCGTCGAACGGCACGATCTTGGTGCGGCGCTCGTCGCCCCACTTGGCGACGATCTCGCTGAGCTCGTCGGCGACGATCTTCCGCTGCCGCTCGGGCTTGGCCAGGATGTCCTTCAGGTCGGCGATGTCGATCTCGATCTTCGCCAACTCGTCGATGATCTTCTGCCGCTCCAGGGCCGCGAGGCGGCGGAGCTGCATGTCGAGGATCGCGGTCGCCTGGATGTCGTCGATGTCGAGCAGGGTGCGCAGCCCGCCACGGGCGTCTTCCACGGTCGGCGAGCGCCGGATCAGGGCGATCACCTCGTCGAGCGCGTCGAGCGCCTTGACCAGACCGCGCAGGATGTGTGCCCGCTCCTCGGCCTTGCGCAGCCGGTAGGCGGTCCGCCGCTGGATGACGTCGATCTGGTGCTCGACGTAGTAGCGGATGAACTGCGCCAGGTTGAGCGTGCGCGGCACGCCGTCGACCAGCGCCAGCATGTTGGCGCCGAAGGTCTCCTGGAGCTGGGTGTGCTTGTAAAGGTTGTTGAGCACGACCTTGGCGACCGCGTCGCGACGGAGCACGATCACGATCCGCATACCGGTGCGGCCCGACGACTCGTCGCGGATGTCGGCGATGCCGCCGATCTTGCCCTCGCGGATCAGCTCGGCGATCCGCTCCGCCAGGTTGTCGGGGTTGACCTGGTAGGGCAGCTCACTGACGACGAGGCAGGCGCGGCCCTTCTTGTCTTCCTCGACCTCGACCACCGCGCGCATCCGGATGGAGCCACGGCCGGTGCGGTAGGCGTCCTGGATCGCCTGGGTGCCGACGATCAGCCCGCGGGTCGGGAAGTCCGGGCCCTTGACGATGCCCAGCAGCGCCTCGAGCGTGGTGGCCTCGTCGGCCTCCGGGTTGTCGAGGCACCACTTGACCGCCTCGGCGATCTCCCGCAGGTTGTGCGGCGGGATCTTGGTGGCCATGCCGACCGCGATGCCCTCGGCGCCGTTGACCAGCAGGTTGGGGATCCGCGACGGCAGGATCACCGGCTCCTTGGCCCGGCCGTCGTAGTTGTCCTGGAAATCGACGGTGTCCTCGTCGATGTCGCGGAGCATCTCCATCGCCAGCGGGTCGAGCTTGCACTCGGTGTATCGCATGGCGGCGGCGGGGTCGTTGCCCGGCGAGCCGAAGTTGCCGTTGCCGTCGACCAGCGGGTAGCGCAGCGACCAGGGCTGCGCCATCCGGACCAGTGCGTCGTAGATCGCGGAGTCGCCGTGCGGGTGGAACTGACCCATCACGTCGCCGACGACCCGGGAACACTTCACGTAGCCGCGGTCGGGCCGGTAGCCCGAGTCGTACATCGCGTAAAGGATCTTGCGGTGAACCGGCTTGAGGCCATCGCGGACGTCCGGCAGCGCGCGCCCGACGATGACGCTCATCGCATAGTCGAGGTAGGAGCGCTGCATCTCGACCTCGAGCCCGACAGGCTCGATCCGGTCCCGGCTGGAGACCGCGGCGGCCGCGGCCTCGAGATCTGGCTCGCCCTCGTAGGCCTCGGGGTTATCCGTCACAATTAATCCTTTTTCGCCTTAAATGCCGTCTTTGTCCTGTGGATAACGGCTGTGGAAACCGACCTGTCTGTGGATAACTTCCGCCCTCCGTCAACGACCGACCGGGAGGTAGACGCCGGCCGGCCGTTAACGGTTGCGTCAGATATCCAGGAACCGCACATCCTTCGCGTTGCGCTGGATGAACGAGCGCCGAGCCTCGACGTCTTCGCCCATCAGCACGCTGAACAACTCGTCGGCGGTCGCCGCGTCGTCGAGCGTCACCTGGCGCAGGGTGCGGGTCGCCGGGTTCATCGTGGTCTCCCACAGCTCTGGGTAGTTCATCTCGCCCAGACCCTTGAACCGCTGGATGTCGTCCGGCTTGGCGTTGGGCTTGGTCTCCTGGCGGAGCCGGATCAGCCCGTCGCGCTCGCGGTCCGAGTAGGCGTATTGGGCGTCGTCGCCCTTCTTGTTCCACTTGATCTTGTAGAGCGGCGGCGATGCCAGGTAGACGTGGCCGAGCTCGACCAGCGGCCGCATGAAGCGGAACAGCAGGGTGAGCAGCAGCGTCTGGATGTGCTGGCCGTCGACGTCGGCGTCGGCCATCAGCACGACCTTGTGGTAGCGCAGCTTCTCCATGTCGAAGTCGTCGTGGATGCCGGTGCCCAGCGCCGTGATCAGCGCCTGGACCTCGTTGTTCTTCAGCACCCGGTCGATCCGGGCCTTCTCCACGTTGAGGATCTTGCCGCGGATCGGCAGGATCGCCTGCACCCGCGGGTCACGGCCCTGCTTGGCCGAGCCGCCGGCCGAGTCGCCCTCGACGATGAACACCTCGGACTCGCGGGGGTCGGTCGACTGGCAGTCGGCCAGCTTGCCCGGCATCGAGCCCGACTCGAGCAGCGACTTGCGGCGGGCCAGCTTGCGGGCCTGCTGCGCGGCGATCCGGGCCCGGGAGGCCTGGGTCGCCTTGGTGATGATGGTCTTGGCCTCGCTGGGGTTGCGCTCCAGCCAGTCGTTGAGCCACTCGTTGCAGACCCGCTGCACGAAGCTCTTGACCGGGGTGTTGCCCAGCTTGGTCTTGGTCTGGCCCTCGAACTGCGGGTTGGCCAGCTTGACCGACACGATCGCCGCGAGGCCTTCCCGGATGTCTTCACCGGTCAGCTTCTCGTCGCCCTTGAGGATCTTCTTCTCGGCGCCGTATTTGTTGACCACACCGGTCAGCGCCGCGCGGAAGCCCTCTTCGTGGGTGCCACCCTCGTGGGTGTTGATCGTGTTGGCGAAGGTGTAGACCGACTCGCCGTAGGACTCGTTCCACTGCATGGCGATCTCGACCGCCATGCCCTCCTCTTCACCACCGAACTCGATCACCGACTTGTGGATCGGCGACTTGGAGTTGTTGAGGTGCCGGACGAAGTCGGCGATGCCGCCCTTGTAGAGGAAGGTCACCTCGCGCGGCTTGCCGTCTTCCTCGCCGCCCGGACGCTCGTCGCGGAAGTGGATGGTGAGCCCGCGGTTGAGGAACGCGTATTCCTGGAGGCGCCGGTAGATCGTCTCGAAGGTGAACTCGATCGTCTCGAAGATCTTCGGGTCTGGCCAGAACGAGACGGAGGAGCCGGTCTTGTTGGTGGTCTCGCCCTTCTCCAGCGGCCCCGGCTTGGAGTTGGTGTAGCTCTGCCGGTAGACGTGGCCCGACTTGTCGATGACCACCTCCATCCGGGTCGACAGGGCGTTGACCACGGAGACGCCGACGCCGTGCAGGCCGCCGGAGACCGCGTAGGCCTTGCCGTCGAACTTGCCGCCTGCGTGCAGGACGGTCAGCGCGACCTCGACACCCGGCTTCTTGAGCTTCGGGTGGAGGTCGACCGGGAAGCCACGGCCGTTGTCGACGACGCGAACCCCGCCGTCGGCGAGCAGCACGACGTCGATCGTGTCGCAGTAGCCGGCCAGGGCCTCGTCGACCGCGTTGTCGACGACCTCCCAGACCAGGTGATGCAGGCCACGCTCACCGGTCGACCCGATGTACATACCGGGGCGCTTGCGGACCGCTTCGAGGCCCTCGAGCACCTGGATCGATTCGGCGCCGTACTCCTGCTTTTTCTGCGTTGCCACTCTGGCCACTTTCTCGCGCCGCCCCGGCGTCGTTGACTGACGCTGGTGCGCGGGTATGGCGGGATGGCCACCAGCGACCGGCGCGACCGGGGTAGGGGCGCACCGCTCGCCGCGCCTTCCCGCGGTCACGATCGGTTGGACGCGGCACGCGGGCGGCCTCGGGCCGGGGATGACCCGATACGGTCGTACGCGCGTCGTCCTTCGTCTCCCGCAATCTTACCGGGCCGGAGCCCCGAACACCCATCCGGCGCACGCCGGAAACAGCGCTAGAAGCGCCACAGCGGCCCGAACCTCGGTATCCGCGACTCCCCCCACACGAACGCCCCCTCGGCGCGAGCTAGCCGCGCGCCGGCGCCTTTTGGCCGCGGATCATGAAGTCGCCTCGGTGGCCACTGGGACCACCGGGAGCCGAGTTCCCGGCATTCCAGACATCAGGGCCATGATCCCCACACCAAACGTGACCGGTCGGGGGTCGCGCGAACCGGCTACCGTGCCGTAGTTTCTGCGCGGCGCGATCCGATCGGGGCCAGCACCCCGACGTGTCATACGCTCGCGACCCCACCTCTTTCGGTGTCGGGATGCTGCTCAGCGGAGAAGGGTGGCCCGATGGGGCTGGACAACGTCGCCGTCCAGTGGCCGCGCACCGGTCGTTTCTACGATCCGGTCGCACCGGCCGAGTTCGTCGACTTCGCCGACCTGGCGGACGCCCCCGACGTCTCCGCGCCGACCGCGGCCCTCGCGGGACACATCGCCAAGACCGGCACGGTCCGGGCGACGGCCTACACCGAGCTGGTCGATCTTCTGCTTGGTCTCAACGGTGTGCTTTACGCCACAGAGGCCGCGGCCGAAGACGAAGACCCGGTGATCGACCCCGACGGATGCGCGTGGATCGCCGGCGGCCTGGAGCGCTTCGTCGACGGGCATCGCCCACACGGCGAGTCGGTCACCTTCGAGACGGTCGGCGCCGTGCTGCGCACCGCCCTGTCCGGCGGCCGGCTTGCCGAGCAGCAGTTGCGCTGGCTCGACGGGCGCCTCGACGCGCTGCGCGACGAGTCCGGCGACGCGCCGCAGTGGAGCTTCGCCCGCAGCGAGCTGGCGGTGCTGTCGCGGTTCTACCGGCGCTGCGCCGACCGCGGGTTCGCGGTCTACGCCGACTACTGAAAATCAGCCATACGTGTCGCGCGGCCCGCGGCCCTGCACCCGCCGTGGGCCCTTCTGCCACGACGGCGCGGCCGGGCCGTGGATGTGCAGCTTCTTGACCACGTTGTGGCCCACCTCGCCGGCGATCCGCTTGAGCAGCGACGCGGCCAGCAGGCGGAGCTGAGTGGCCCACGCGGTCGACTCGGCCTCGACCGTGAGCTCACCGTCGGCGAGCTTGATCGGGCGGCAGTGTGACGCGATGTCGGGACCGACGACTTTTTCCCAGACCCCGAAGACCTTGGCCTCCGCAGCCGGCTTCTGCCAGCCGCGAGCTTTGATCAGTTTTTCGAGTACGGCGCCGAAGAGTTGCGGGTCGCGCGGGTCGGGGCCGGGGCCGGAGTAGCCGCGCAGGCGCCGCCCCTGGCCGGCTCCGCCGCCAGATCCGCCGGCCGGCCGGCGCCGCTGTGCGGCCGCGCCCCGCTTTGCCAGCGCCGCGTCGAGCGCCGCCCGGGCCAGTTGCGGCCCGGCGAGGCCCTCAGCAGCCGCGGCTGGTCCAGCTTGGGCGGCGGGGCCGCCGGAGGTGGCCGGACCGGATGCGGCCCCGCTGCCGCCTGACGCGGCCGGGCCGGATCGGGCGGCACTGCCGCCGGACGTGGGCGGCTCGGATCGGGCGGCACCGCCGCCTGACGCGGCCGGGCCGGATCGGGCGGCACCGCCGCCGGACGTGGACGGGCCGGATCGGGCGGCGCTGCCGCCGGACGCGGCCGGGCCGGATCGGGCGGCACTGCCGCCGGACGCGGCCGGGCCCGATCGGGCGGCACTACCGCCGGACGTGGACGGGCCGGATCGGGCGGCACCGCCGCCGGACGTGGGCGGCTCGGATCGGGCGGCACCGCCGCCAGACGTGGACGGGCCGGATCGGGCGGCACTGCCGCCGGACCCAGCCGGCTCGGACGCGGCGGCACCGCGGGCTGCGGTGGCTTTGTTCGGCCGGGACGTGGCTCGCGGGCGTGCCTTCCCGGAGCCGGCGTCCCCAGGGTCGCCGGCGGGTGGGTCAGTCGGCACGGCGGACCGTCCCTTCCGAGACTTCGAAGCGGGCGCCGCGCAACGCCGCCGGCACGTCGTCGGGGACCGCGCAGGTCACCAGGAGCTGGCTGGCGCCGCCGACCAGGTCGGCCAGCCGCTCGCGGCGGCCGGCGTCGAGCTCGGCGAACACGTCGTCGAGCGCCAGCACCGGCTCGATGCCGTCGGCGCGCAGCAGGTCGTAGGCGGCCAGCCGCAACGCCAGCGCGTAGGACCAGGACTCGCCGTGACTCGCGTAGCCCTTGGCCGGCAGCTCGCCCAAGGTCAGCGTCAGGTCGTCGCGGTGCGGGCCGGTCAGCGTCGTGCCGCGCTCCACTTCGGACGAACGGCCGGCGGCGAGGGCGGCCAGCAGAAGTTCTTCCAGCTCGGCCCGGTCGGCGCCGGCCGGCGGGATCTCGACGCCGGAGCGGTAGGCGATGCCTGCGGCGCCGCGGCCCGCCGCCACCGCGTCGTAGGCCTTGGCCACGAACGGGCCCAACGCGGTCACCAGCTCGAGCCGGCCGGCCAGCAGCTCCGCGCCGTGCCGGGCCAGATGGGTGTCCCAGACGTCTAGTGTGGACAGATCGCCGCCGCGGGTGCCGCCGGTCTTGCGGGCCAGGTAGGACGTGCGCAGCAACGCGTTGCGCTGCTTGACCACCCGGTCGTAGTCGGCCCGCACGCCGGCGTAACGCGGCTGGCGCGCTACCAGCAGGTCGTCGAGGTAGCGGCGCCGCTCGGCCGGATCGCCGCGGACCAGTTCGAGGTCTTCCGGTGCGAACAGCACCATCCGCAGCGCGCCGAGCACGTCGCGGGCCCGGCGGGCCGGTGATCGGTTGAGCCGGGCCCGGTTGGCCTTGCCGGGCACGATCTCCAGCTCGACTTGCAACTCGCGTCCATCATGGACGATCAGGCAGCGGATCACCGCGGCTTGCGCGCCGGCCCGCACCAGCGGGGCGTCCGTGGCGACCCGGTGACTGTCCAGGGTCGCCACGTAGCCCAGCGCTTCGAGCAGGTTGGTCTTGCCGACCCCGTTGGGGCCGATCAGGACGCTAGTGCCAGCGGACAGGTCGACGGCCACCCGCTCGTAGGAGCGGAAGTCGACCAGCTCGAGCCGCTGGACGTACACGAATCAGCTCTTGTGAACGGGGTGTCCACCGAACTGGTTGCGCAGTGCGGCCACCGCCTTCATCGCCGGTGAGTCGTCTTCGCGGGACTCGAAGCGGGCGAACAGCGACGCGGCGATGACGTGCATCGGCACCGCGAGCCGGATCGCCTCTTCGACCGTCCAGCGGCCCTCGCCGGTGTCGTCGGCGTAGCCCTTGATGGCTTCCAGGGCGGGGTCTTCGTCGAGCGCCCGGTCGAGCAGGTCGAGCAGCCAGGACTTGATCACCGTGCCCTCGCGCCACGACTTGATCACGCCGGGCACGTTGGTCACCAGTTCGGAGGCGCCGAGCAGCTCGTAGCCTTCGGCGTAGGCGTGCATCAGGCCGTATTCGATGCCGTTGTGGACCATCTTGGCGTAGTGGCCGGCGCCGACCGGGCCGGCGTGCACGAAGCCGAACTCGCCGGCAGGCTTGAGCGCTTCGAAGATCGGCATGAGCCGGGCGATGTGGTCGTCGGAGCCGCCGGCCATCAGCGCGTAGCCGAGTTGGTTGCCCCAGATGCCACCCGAGACGCCGACGTCGACGTAGCCGATGCCCTTCGCGTCGAGCCGCTCCGCGCGCGGTGCGTCGCTGCTGAACCGCGAGTTGCCGCCGTCGATGATGATGTCGCCGGGGCTGAGCTCGGCAGCCACGTCGTCGATCGTGCTGTCGGTGACCCCGGCCGGGACCATCACCCAGACCGCTCGCGGCGCCTGGAGCTTCGATGCCAGGTCTGCCAACGTCTTCGCGTCGGAGATCTCTGGCTTGTGGTCAAATCCGACGACCTCGTGACCGGCGGCGCGCAGACGTTCGCGCATGTTGCCACCCATCCGGCCCAGGCCGATGAGCCCCAGCTGCATAGCGGGTTCCCCTCCCGTTGACGTGCCCTTGCTCGTGCCCTACCCGCGGATCAGCGGGTTACCCGGATCGGCATGATCAGATACCGATAGCCGGGGACGATCTCGCCGTCGTCGGCGGCGGGCGAAATCACGGCGGGCTTGAAGGCATCGACGAAGGAGAGGACAGCCGTCGAGGCCAGCAGGTTCTGCAGCCCGTCGATCAGGTATTGCGGGTTGAAGCCGATGGTCAGCGGCTCGCCGCTGAAGGTGGCGTCCATGGCCTCACTGGCCCGCGCCTCCTCGCTGCCGCCGGCCTCGACGACCAGACCGTCGGGGCCGAAGCTGAGCAGCACCGGCGTGGTGCGCTCGGCGACCAGGGCGACCCGGCGGACGACCTCGACCAGCGCCGGCACGGACACCCGGGCCTCGGCGTTGTGGCTGGCCGGGAACAGCGAGCGCACCGGTGGGTAGTTGGCGCCGTCGAGCAGCCGGCTGGTGGTGCGCCGGGTGCCGGCCGAGAAACCGATCATGCCCTCGCCCGCGCCGCCGTGTGCCAGCGCCATGGTGACGTCGCCACCGAGCGGGCCGAGCGTCTTGGCGGTGTCGTTGAGGGTGCGGGCCGGCACCAGCGCGTTGATGCTGATCTCCGGGTCGTCGGGACGCCACTCCAGCTCGCGCATGGCGAGCCGGTAGCGGTCGGTGGCGAGCAGCGCGATGTTGCTGCCGCTGAGCTCCACCCGCACGCCGGTCATCATCGGCAGCGTCTCGTCACGGCCCGCGGCGATGGCGACCTGGGCGACCGCGGTCGCGAACGTGGCGGCGTCGATCGTGCCGGCGCTGGCCGGCATCGCCGGCAGGCTCGGGTAGTCCTCGACGGGCATCGTCGGGAGGGTGAAGCGGGCGCTGCCGCAGACGAGCTCGAGGTGCGCACCGACGGCGGCGATGTCGACCGGCTTGCCGGGCAGCGCCTTGGTGATCTCGGCGAGCAGCCGGCCGGAGACCAGTGCGGCGCCGTCGGCGTCACCCTGGATGTCGACGGTGACCTGACTGGAGACCTCGTAGTCGAAGCCGGAGACCTCGAGGCTGCCGTCGGACACCCGCAGCATCACACCGGCGAGCACCGGGACGGACGGACGGCTCGGCAGGCTCTTCGCCGTCCACGCCACGGCGTCGGCGAGCGCGTCGCGCTCCACACGGAACTTCATGCGTTGCCTCCGGGTCGGCTCGGACGGGGCTGGGTCGGATGCGAGTTGCCCCACCGCACCTTAAGGCGAGGCGGGCGATGACGTGCGCCCGACCCCGGTGTTTCTGGCGAGGTTGTGGGTCCATGCACAAATCCCCAGAGGTGATGATTGGTTTTGTTCTCTCTAAAGAGATAACTAGTCGTCTTCATAGGGCCTGTGCGAACTGTGGAGATCCTGCGTTTTCGCAGCTCAGACATGTTATCCACCGGTGTCGAACATGTGGAGAACGCTGCGGGTAACTCGGCTCGCCATCCACAGCCGATCGCTCGCACACAGCGACGCCCAGTTGTCCACCGGTTGTCCACGGGGTTTCCCCAAGGTTTCTCCCCAGGCTTTAGAGATCATCTTCCGGCTTTCCCCAGAACCTTCAACACGCTTCGCACATGTGCGTCGTCGCTGTGGACGTGGCGAGCGACATCCACAGTGTCATCCCCAGCCTTCATCCACAGGCTGTGTGGACATCGACGAGCACGACGACCACGCCGTCCACGACGGTGGACAGCGCTTGTGGATTAGCTGTGGGAACTGTGGATGAACGCGAGTCACCTGTGTGTTCGGGGGATAACCGCTCCTTACTTGTGCAGAAACCTGGGGACGCAGACTGATCCAGACCAATCATAGTAAACAACCTAATCCGGACAATACTGGAAACGCTGGCTGCAACGACTTTTCTCAGTGTGGATGTGCCTGGGGGTAGACGTGTGGAAAACCCGATCGGTCTGTGGATCGACGTCGACCTGTGGATAACCGCTACGGGTTGTGAACACACGGGTACGCGCAAGCGACCCCTGGCGAGGGGTTCAGCGGACCTCTGGCGGGGTCAAAACAGGGTCAGAAGATTTCTGGCAGAGCTCAGGTGTTCTGCTTGATCCGGTTCGTCAGCTCGGCGATCTGGTTGTAGAGCGAGCGACGCTCCGCCATCTGCTGGCGGATCTTCCGGTCGGCGTGCATCACCGTGGTGTGGTCGCGGCCGCCGAACGCCTGCCCGATCCGGGGCAGCGAGAGGTCGGTCAGCTCGCGACAGAGATACATCGCCACCTGGCGGGCGTTGACGAGCACCCGGGAACGGGAATGGCCGCGCAGGTCTTCGAGCGAAACGCCGAAGTAGTCGGCCGTCGACACCATGATCTGGTCGGCGGTGATCTCCGGGCCCGAGCCGTCGGGGATGAAGTCGCGCAGCACCTCTTCGGCGATCGCGAGCTCCACCGGCGAACGGGTCAGCGACGCGAACGCGGTGACCCGGATCAGCGCGCCCTCGAGCTCGCGGATCGAGTTGGCGATCCGCGACGCGATGAACTCGAGCACGTCTGGCGGCGCGTAGAGCCGCTCCTGTGCCGCCTTCTTCTGGAGGATCGCGATCCGCGTCTCGAGGTCGGGCGGCTGGATGTCGGCGAGCAGACCCCACTCGAACCGGGTGCGCAGCCGATCCTCCAATGTGGCCAGTTGCTTCGGCGACCGGTCAGAGGTGATGACGATCTGCTTGTTGGCGTTGTGCAGCGTATTGAAGGTGTGGAAGAACTCCTCCTGGGTCCGCTCGCGGTTCTCCAGGAACTGGATGTCGTCGATCAGCAGGATGTCGACGTCGCGGTAGCGGCGCTGGAACGCACTGGTCTTGTCGTCGCGCAGCGAGTTGATGAAGTCGTTGGTGAACTCTTCGGTCGAGACGTAGCGCACCGACCGCGCGTTGCCGAGCGTCTGCGCGTAGTGGCCGATCGCGTGCAGCAGGTGGGTCTTACCCAGCCCGGAACTGCCGTAGATGAACAGCGGGTTGTAGGCCTTCGCCGGCGACTCGGCGACCGCGACCGACGCGGCGTGCGCGAACCGGTTGGACGAACCGATGACGAACGTCTCGAACATGTATTTCGGGTTGAGCCGATTGCCGCCGCCGTCGGCACCACCGCGCCGGTCGTCGCGCCGGTCGCCGGAGCGTCCCGGTCCGCTGTCGGAGCCGCCGTCGCGGCGCATCGGCTGGGTCGGCGGTTCGTCGTATTGCCCGCCGCGGTGGTCGGGGGCCTGGCCGCGACCGTCGCGGCGGTCGCGGTCCGCGGCATCCGCGCGGAACGTGGGTGGCGTGTCGGACCGCTGCTGGTAGGAAGCCGGCGTGCCGTAGGTCGTTCCGCCCGCGCCGTAGCCCGGCATGGTCGGTGGCGGCGCCGGCGGGTAGGGCGTCGCGAACAGCGCGTCCTGCCGGTCGCGGTCGACATCGCGCGGCTGGGGGTTGGCCGCGGGCGACGGTGGGCGGGCCTTGCCGACCGCACCGGTGCCGGCCGGGCGGGCCGGAGCGGCGGGGCTGGTCGGCGCCACCGGAGCCGGCTCGATCGGCGGGTTGGGCTTGGGCGAGATGACACTGTGCAGGGCGGTCGGCGCGTTGAGCGCGCTGATCGGCTCGCCCGCCGGCGTGCCGCCGCTGGCCGGGGCGGGGTGGTTGCCGGACTGCGGTGTGGTGGCCTGGCGGGGGGCCGGCGCCGGGTTGCTCTGTGCCGGCCGCGGCGGTCCCGGCTCGTCCGGTTGCTCGGTGTCGGGTGCGGTGCTGCGCTGGTGTGGCGGGAACGCGGTGGCGGCGTAGCTCTCCGGCGCGCCGGTGTAGACGGTGCCCGGTGGGCGGCTCTGGCCGTCTTCCGGCGGGCGGACGGTGACCGCCACCTGGATCGCACGACCCATCCGGCGGGACAGCGCCTCGGTGATCGCCGGGCGCAGCCGGGACTCGATGACGTCGCGGGTGAACGCGTCGGGCACGGAGAGCAGCGCGGTGTCTTCGACGATCGCGCGCAGGCGGGTCAGCCGGAGGTAGGCACGTTGCTGGGCGGAGACGATCTCGTCCGCTAGTTCATCTGTCGCCGCCATCCAGACGCCGGCGAGATCGATCGTCTCGGACACCCCGTTGCCACCCCCCTCGCTTCATGTGCTCGGTCGAGACGGGCCAGCCCCACCCGCTGTGACCTGGCACAACCCCCGCGTACGGGCGGCTGGCCTGACCGCTGTCCACAAGTTATCCACAGCCTGTGTGCTAGCCGATCGTGGCGCCATACCCATACGAACTGACGACCCCGGGTTCAGCCGATCCGGCATCGGTGTGACTACACCGTGCCGAACGATTGACTACCTCGCCCGGTTTTGCCCCATATGGCAGCCGTGAGCCCCCCAGATCGCCGACCAGCAACCCGGCACGCTAACAGCGTTGTCCACACCCCTACAACCGTTGTCCACAGAACTGCCTTCTCGGCATACGCGAAAGGGGGCAGTGGCCCCTGCGTCGAAGAGGCCGCGGCCTGCGCTGACGCGCTGTCTGCCGGTGTTTGACGGTCATTGCGTGCGTGCGTAGGCTTGAGCGGCCGCTCCGTCGCCCTCTGGTAGGGTGGCGGGTGTTTGCTGCGTGGGCCGACCCACGCCCGCTCGCGCGGAGCGCGCCGTGCACAGAACACCACACGACCGGCCCGACCCTGGGGCCGCCCGACGACGGAGAGCCTGACGTGAGCAAGCGCACCTTCCAGCCGAACAACCGCCGGCGCTCCAAGACCCACGGCTTCCGGCTGCGCATGCGCACCCGCGCGGGCCGCGCGATCCTCTCCGCCCGCCGGGCCAAGGGTCGCAAGGAGCTGTCGGCCTGAGTCCGGCACCAAGATGGAAGTAGGGCAGCGATGCTGGCCGCCGCGCAGCGCCTCCGGCGCCGCGACGAGTTCACCACCGCCGTTCGCGGTGGCCGCCGAGCCGGCCGCGGCGCTGTGGTCGTCCACCTGACACTCCCTGCTTCACCCGATCTCGACCAGCCGGCGTCCGCCGCCCCATCGGCGCGCGCCGGCTTCGTCGTGTCCAAGGCCGTCGGCGGCGCCGTGGTGCGCAACCAGGTCAAGCGCCGCCTGCGACACCTCTCCCGGGAGCGGCTAGCCGCCTTGCCGGCCGGGAGCACCCTTGTGGTCCGGGCGCTGCCACAGGCCGCCGATCGCTCGTACCAACGACTCGGTGTTGATCTTGATAAGGCCATCGCCGCGGCTCGGGGGGTGTGATGTCAGTGAGTTCACAGGAAACCATCAGCAACACGACACCCAAGAACATCAGCCTCCCCGCCCGCGTGCTGGCTTTTTGCATCATCGCGTACCGTCGTTGGATAAGCCCGGCACTGCCGGCTCGCTGTCGGTTCTATCCGTCGTGTAGCGCTTACGGCCTCGAGGCTGTGTCGCGGCATGGCGCGATCCGTGGAACCGGTCTGACGATCTGGCGGCTGCTGCGCTGCCACCCCTTCCACCCCGGTGGCTACGACCCGGTCCCTGAGCCGCGTCGTCGTCGCCCCGCCAACACGGCGGAACCCCTGGCCGAGTGACAGGAGCCCTTGGTGCACATCAGTCTTGACTGGATCTACTGGGCGATCTCGTGGATCCTGCTGCGCTGGCACGGGGTGTGGGATGCCATCGGTGTGCCCGACCACGCGGTGCTCGGCACCACCTGGTCCTGGATCCTGGCGATCTTCTTCCTGGTTGTCACGGTCCGGGTGATCCTGTTCCCGGTCTTCGTCAAACAGATCAAGTCACAACGCGCTATGCAGGCCCTGCAGCCCAAGGTCAAGGAGCTGCAGGAGAAACACAAGGGCGACCGGGAAACGCTCCAAAAAGAGATCATGGAGCTCTACCGCACCGAGAAGGCGAACCCGCTCATGGGCTGCCTTCCGATGTTCCTCCAGATTCCGGTCTTCCTCGGCCTCTTCCACGTGCTGAAACGCGTAAACCCGAACAACCAGCTCAAGGAGTTGTACGGGTGGACCGCGCAGCAGTTCGACAGCGCCTCACACGCGACGCTGTTCACCGCACCCATCTCCGGTCGGTTCGGCTCGAGCGCTTCTGAACTCGCCGTCCTCGACTCGAGCGTCACCACGGTAAAGATCATCGCGGCCATCCTGGTCGCCATCATGATCACGACGACCTACCTGACCAGCCGCCAGATGATCCTCAAGACCGGCTGGGCCGAAGACCCGCAGCAGCGGATGTTGCAGCGGATCATGCTCTACGGCATCCCGGCGTCGCTGCTGATCTCCGGTGCGATCTTCCCGATCGGCGTGATCATCTACTGGGTCACGAACAACCTGTTCACCCTGGCGCAGCAGCAGTGGGTGTTGCGCAAGTTCCCGCCACCGGCCGTCAACAAGGCCAACCTGCCCAGCCGTTACTCCGAGGCGGGCGAGAAGGCCCGGGCCGCCGCGGCCGCCCGCGAGGCCCAGCCGAAGTCCGGCGGCCTGCTCAGCCGGCTCACCGACGCCGCCAAGTCGGCTGCCACGCCGCAGCCGGGTGCGACCGCCAAGCCGGTCGGCAAGGGCGCGACCAACGGCAAGGCCGCACCGTCGCGCCAGGCCAGCAGCAAGGCCAACGGCAAGCAGCCCGAGGCCAAGCCCGCGACCGACGGCAAGGCGCTGGCACCCAAACCCGGCGCTAAACCGGTCAACCCGAAAAAGGGCGGCCGCCGCCCCGCTAAACGTCAATGAGCGCTGCGGCCGGCGACTCCTCCGCCGGCCGCGCCTCGCGACACCCATACGTGCCCGGCCCGGTGACTGCGCTCACCGGCCGGGCTGACCAGCGGACCCAGTGGTCCGGCGAGAGACATACGGAGATGACACCGTGACCGACACCAGCATCCCCCGCACCGACAAGCCCTTCGAAGAGGAGAACGACGAGGCTGCCGCGCGCGTGGACGAGGCCGACACGGCCGAGGACGACGAGGCGGTCGACGAGGGCGAAGACGGCGACGAGGCCGAAGACGAGGCCGAGGGCGACGACGACGCGGCGGGCTCCGCGGTCGCGGAGACCAAGGAGACCAGCGACAACGACCTGTTCCGGCAGAGCGAGATCGCCGCGGACTACGTCGAGGGCCTGCTCGACATCCTCGACTACGACGGCGATATCGACGAGCTGGTGTCCGGCGGCCGTCCGGTCGTCGAGGTCGTCGGCGGGCGGCTCCAGCCGCTGGTCGGCCAGCGCGGCGCCACGCTGGAGGCGCTCCAGGAGCTGACCCGGCTGGCGGTCTTCCGTGAAACCGGGTCGCCGAGCCGACTGCTGCTCGACGTCGGCGGCTACCGCGCCACCCGGCGCAAGGAACTCGCCGCCGTGGCCAAGAACGCGGTCGAGAAGGTCAAGGAATACGGCGAGGCCGTGCGCCTCGAGCCGATGTCGGCGTTCGAGCGCAAATGCGTACACGATGTGGTCAACGCCCTTGCCGGTGTTGAAAGTGAGTCCGAGGGCGTCGAGCCGCACCGCCGCATCATCGTGCGGCCGGTTTCGTGACACGGGCCGCGCTCAGCGCGGCGGCTTCGGCCCGGGCGGTCATCCGCCCGGGCCGTTCCATGCCGGGGGTCCGCTCGTGACCGCCCCCGTGCCCGCTGCTGCTTCGGTGTTGTTCGGTGACCGGTTGCCGTTGGCCGCGCGTTATGCCGAGCTGCTCGTCACCGACGGGGTTGTGCGTGGCTTGATCGGCCCGCGCGAGGCACCCCGGATCTGGGACCGCCATCTGCTGAACTGCGCCACTATGACCGAATTGATCCCGTCCGGCGCTTCGGTGGTTGACGTGGGGTCTGGGGCGGGTTTGCCCGGTATCGTGCTTGCGGTGGCGCGGCCGGACCTGACCATGGTCCTGGTCGAGCCATTGGCACGACGGACCGCCTTCCTGGCGGAAGTGGTGGCCGAGCTCGGCCTGGACGACGCCGTAACCGTCGTCCGCGGCCGAGCCGAGGAGGTACGGGACGCCCTGGTCCCCGCCGACGTGGTCACCGCTCGGGCGGTCGCGCCGCTCGACCGGCTCGCCGGCTGGTGTCTCCCCCTCACCGCACCCGGCGGACGGCTGCTCGCCCTCAAGGGCGCGTCGGCCTCCGACGAGATCGCGGAACACCAGACCGCGATCGGTCGACTGGGCGGAGCCACGCCGGTCGTACGGCATTGCGGGGTCGGCCTGGTCGACCCGCCGACGACCGTCGTGGAAATCGTCCGCGAGCGCATCGTCGAGCCGGCACACCCTCGGCCGGCAGGCCGAGGACGCAGCCGTCCGGCCTCGGACGGCGGCGGAGGTCGCGGGAGATCGCGGAGGGGATAAATGGGCCGGCGGGGAGCTGTACCTGAGTTCGGATCTTCTTCCCCGCCGTCGCCGGTGGATCCTGTCGCGGAGTCCGCCCGTCCGGCACGCAAGGCCGGTTCTCGGTCCGCTGGGCCTTCCGAACCCGCCGCGACATCGAAGCCGGCCAGTCGCAAGGCGGTCGGCGCTCAGCGTGCGAGCGCGCCTGTCGCTGGCCGGGCCGATCGCGTTGAGTCTGGCCGTTCGGGGCGGCCGGGCGCTCAAGCCGCCCGCGCCAAAGCCGATGCGGCTGAGTCCGTCGAGTCGGCGCCTCCTCGCGCGGGCTCGCGCCGTGCGGCTCCGCAGGGTGCGGATTCCTCCTCAGCCGCGTCGCCTTCGCGTGCGACTGCTCGGGCTGTCGCAGCCCAGGAGGTGTCGGGCCCGCCCGTCGGCAGTGCCCGGCGTGGCAGCAAGACTTCACCGGTCGGCCTGGACCCGTCTCCCGAGCGTGCGCCTGCCGCTGCTGCCGGCTCGGTTGTGCGGAAGGCTCCGGCGCGATCGACAGGCACACCGCGCCAGTCCCGTGCGGGTGCGGCGCCGGACAGCGGCGACGCGGTCCCGACCGGGAAGCGCACTGCCTCGGCACGCCCCACGTCGAAGCCGGCGAGGGCTGAACCCAACGTCGGTGCCGCACCCTCGACGCCTACGGCAGCCGGTCGCGATGCCGGCTCGTCCAGAGGCCGGCGCAGGGCTCAATCGGAAGCCGGATCCGCGGTTTCGGCGGATGCCGAGCGTGAGGAGTTGGCGGCATCTGCCGGTCCCAGCCCGTCCCGATCGGCTGTGCGGTCGGCTACCGCGGCGGCCAAGCGCGAGGAGTCGGCCGTCTCTGTTGGTCCGCGCCGATCGCGGTCGGCTGCGGTGTTACCGGATGCCCAGGTACCCGAAAGCGGCGGCCCTGCCGCCGCAGGCGGCCAGCGGCGGCGTGCGCCGCGGTCGGCTGCGGTGTTGTCGAACGCCGCTGTGGGCGGCGCCGACGCAGCCCCCTCAGGTCGTCGCGGACGATCCCCATCACCGTCGGCTGCGGCACGGTCGAACGCCGCCTCGACGAGCGGCGACGATCCTTCCGCAGTCGGGCGGCAGCGACCTCCTGCGGGATCCGCGGTTTCGGCGGATGCCATTGCGGTCGGAGGAGACGTGCCCGCCGCCGCTGGTGCTTCGCGCCGGTCCGCCTCGCGCGCGGCTGGGGCGGCTGACGGTGATCAACCAACTGGCGCCGGTAGACCGCGGCGATCTCCGTCGTCCCGCGTGGGGGCACAGGCGAAGGCTCCGCTGGCCGAGGAGGACATTCCGGTTCCGGCTGGTGGGTCGCGTCGAGCTTCATCGCGAGCTGGGGCAAGGCCGTCTGTAGTTGGGACGCCGCGCTCGCGACGCGGCTCCGCTCGGCCGGATCCGGAACCCCTTTTCGACACTTCGCTGATTGCATCGCGAGACTCTGACGACGGCGACGATGTGCAGTCTGCCGCGCGCGTCACCTCCGCACCGCGTGGCTCGGGGACGGCCGGGTCGGGCCGGCCAGCCACCCCGGCAGCACCCCCTTCGGCGAAAGCGACCCGCTCGTCGAGTCGGTCATCGTCGGCACCGCGGACGCCCAATCAACAGCCGGACGATGCGCGTGGAGTCCCGGCTTCGCGGGGGCGAGTCACCCGCGCTACCGCTCCGGCCGAGGCCCAGCACGATGCACCTGACTTCGTGTCAGATCGGGCTGGGGACCCCGAGCTTGTTGGCGGCGGTGTGTCCTCTGGTAGCGGAGGACCCAAGCCCGTTCGGCGTGCAGGAGCAGCCGCCGCGCGCCGTCGCCTCACTGGAGCGGAGCCAGAGCGACAGGATGCGTCACGCGCCGGTGCAGACATTGGACCCGCGGCGCGCAGGCTCGTTGCCGAGGCGGAGCGTGAGGCTGAGCCGCAAGTCGACCCCCGGGCTGAGCAGCAGGTGAACCGCCAGGCTGGGCTGCGGGCGGACCGCCAGACCGAGGGGAAGGCTCAGCGCCAGGGCGAGCGCCAGGGCGAGCGCCAGAGTGAGCGGAAGACGGACCGCGAGGCTGAGCTCCAAGGCGGGGGGAAGGCGGACCGCGAGGCTGAGCGCGAGGGCGAGCGGAAGGCGGATCGCCAGGCTGAGCGCCAGAGCGAGCGGAAGGCTGAGCGCCAAACCGAGCGGCAGACCGGCTCCCAGGCCCAGCAGCAGGCTGGCCCGGGCTCCGTCCGGCAGACCGACCCCGAGGCCGAGCCTCCGTCCGGTCGAAGAAAACGTGCCTCGGTTGCCGCCGCGAAATCCAAGGCCGCTGCCGGTCGACCCCTCGCGAAGGCCAAGCGGTCGGATGGCGGCGCAACCGGGCACGGCACGCGAGCCGCCGACGGCGAGCACACCGCCAGACCCGATGGGGACAAAGCCGACTCCCCTGCCGCTGGCGCGCCGGCGGCAGGGTCCCTTGTGGCGAAGCGGCGCGGAGTGCCGAAGGAACAGCGGAAGGGCGCTGAGAGCAGCCCAACTCGGGCCAAGGGCGAGTCGGGTGGATCAGATGGCGGAAGAAGAACGCGCGATTCGAGTCGAGGTACTGCGGTGTCTGGTTCGGTTATGCGGGACGGGGAGCCGGGCGGCGCGGACCGCCGGCACACAACGGGTGGGGCGGCACGTAAGGCAGCGAACTTCGTGGATCGGACCAACGATCCTCGAACTGAGAGCGTAGGGCGCGGTCGAGCGCCGGCGGCGAGGTCACCACAACAAGAGCCGGGTTCGCCCGACATGCGGCAAAAGCCCAAGAATCAGCCGCCTTCCGAGGCGGGCGGCAGGCCGCGACCTGGCAACAAGGGTCCACGGCCGGGACCGGCTCCGAGTCCGTCGCAGGAGGACGACCCCGACAACCTGGCTCAAGAGCCCGGTGCGAAGGGTGCCAACCGGCGCGGTGGCGTGTCAGGTTCCCGTCGCGTACCCGTGGGCGGCACGGGTTGGCCGCCGGTCGCGACGCCTCGGCGGGGTGGTTACCTGCGCCTGGTTGACGGCTTCCTGGTGTTTGTCCCTCCACACTCGGGTACCGAAACGGCCGACGGTCCGAACAGCCGTGGCCTTGAACGGAGTTCGGCCGTAGGCTGGCCGCGCGGCAATAGCGCGGAACGCGCGGCGGGAGTGCACTCCCCCGCGCAGGCGGACCAGACGCGCAGTGCCCCGGCTGAGCCGGCCGAGGTGACTTTGCCGCCAGATGCGATTGCCTCGAGCTTCGGCGAAGCCGATACACCCCGAGCGGACAGGGACGACACCGTGCATGACAACGGCAGCCACGACCCCGGCGCGACAGCACCTCATGTTTCACGTGAAACCGGGCCCGATGGTTGGGCCGTCGGCAGGCGTGCGCA
This sequence comes from Asanoa ferruginea, assembly GCF_003387075.1. Classification (NCBI taxonomy): domain Bacteria; kingdom Bacillati; phylum Actinomycetota; class Actinomycetes; order Micromonosporales; family Micromonosporaceae; genus Asanoa; species Asanoa ferruginea. Next base: position 2,427,591 of record NZ_QUMQ01000001.1, on the reverse strand, counting down.
GGTCCCTGACCCCGGCCTCCCGCACCCGCGTGTCGAGAGTGGACAGAGCGGTCCGGTGAATGCCGCAGCGGATGGCACCGGGGCAGCGCCGCGCGTACCCCTGGCCGTACCATTTTCTAGCCCGGACAACGGCACCAGCGGTGCTTATCCGGGTCGGCCAGACGTGGCTGAGCGCCCCCCGGCTCCGGCACCCCGCCCGCAGCCTGCCCCCAGCACGGATCGGGTCGACGTTGCCCCGTCCCGGCCTGCAGAGCCTCGGACAGACACGCCCGCCGCGGCGCCCGAGGTGATCCCGGAGGAAGCGGTGACCGACGCGTACGTTTCACGTGAAACCCCGACGCGCGAAGAGGACGATCCACCGTTGGCTATGGAGGCATTGCGCGCCGTACAGATCCTGAACCCGAGCGGTGAGATCACGATGCCGCGTCCGGATCACACCAGGATCATGTGTGTCGCGAACCAGAAAGGTGGCGTGGGTAAGACCACGACCACCGTGAACCTTGCTGTCGGCCTCGCGCTGCATGGCAACCGAGTCCTGGTGGTCGACCTCGACCCGCAGGGCAACGCCTCGACTGGGCTCAACGTGCCGCACCACGCCGGCATCCCGGACGTCTACGACTGCCTGATCGACAACGTGCCCCTCTCGGACGTTGCCCAGGCGGTCGAGGGCATCCCCAACCTGTGGTGCGTGCCCGCCACGATCGACCTCGCCGGCGCGGAGATCGAGCTCGTTTCCGTGGTTGCGCGCGAGTCGCGCCTCTCCAGGGCGATCGCCGCGCACCCCGACACGTTCGACTACGTCTTCATCGACTGCCCGCCGTCACTGGGCCTCCTGACCGTCAACGCGCTCGTCGCGGCGCAAGAGGTGCTGATCCCGATCCAGTGCGAGTACTACGCGCTGGAAGGGCTCAACCAACTGATCAACAACATCAATTTGGTACGCCAGCACCTCAACCCGACGCTCGACGTCTCGACGATCCTGCTGACCATGTACGACCGGCGTACCCGCCTGGCCGACGCCGTTGAGCAGGACGTGCGTAACCACTTTGGCGACAAGGTGCTGCGCGCGGTCATCCCCCGCAACGTCCGGGTCTCCGAGGCGCCTAGCTATGGCCAGTCGGTCATGACCTACGATCCGGGGTCGCGCGGCGCCACCAGCTACTTCGAGGCGGCCCAGGAGATCGCCGAGCGTGGTGTCAAGGGAGGCAAGGCATGAAGAACCGTCCGCGGGGCGGTCTTGGACGCGGGCTCGGGGCGCTGATACCGACCGCTCCCACCCCGGCTTCGTCGGTGGCGGTCGCGCCACCGCCGGCGCAGACCGAGGCGCCACCGCCTCCTCCCCCGGCCAGCGCGCCACCGGCGCCGGCCCAGGTGTCGGCACCGCCCGCTGAGGAGCCGGCGCAGGCACCACCCGTACCCGAGGAAGCGCCTGAACCGACGCCACCGGCGGAGGCTGCGGCGCCGGCGCCGATCGACCCTGGTCCGGAGTTGGCGCCTGTTCCTGGCGCGCGCTTCGCGGAACTGCCGGTTGACGCGATCGTGCCCAACGCGCGCCAGCCGCGGTCGGTGTTCGACGACGAAGCGCTCGACGAACTCAAGATCTCGATCCAGGAGGTCGGCTTCCTCCAGCCGATCGTGGTGCGGGAGACCGACGAGGACGGGCGCTACGAGCTCGTCATGGGTGAGCGGCGGTGGCGGGCCGCGCAGGCCGTCGGACGCACGACCATCCCGGCGATCGTTCGGTACACGCGCGACGATGCGATGCTTCGCGACGCCCTGCTGGAGAACATCCACCGGGCCAACCTGAACCCGCTCGAAGAGGCGGCCGCTTACCAGCAGCTACTCGACGAGTTCGGTGCCACGCACGAGGAGCTGGCGCGCCGGATCGGCCGTAGCCGTCCGCAGATCTCGAACACCATTCGGTTGCTGAACCTGCCGGCGGTCGTACAACGTCGGGTTGCGGCTGGTGTGTTGTCAGCCGGGCATGCGCGTGCGCTGCTCGGCCTGGATGACGCCCAGGCGCAGGAAGACCTCGCGCACCGGGTCGTGGCGGAGGGTCTGTCGGTGCGGGCGACCGAGGAGTTGGTGACGCTGGCGTTGGCGGATGGGCCCGCCAAGGCGTCTTCCCCGGCGAAGCGTCGGGTCAAGGCGGTGGCGCCGGCACTCACGGACCTCGCCGACCGCTTGTCGGACCGCTTCGACACGCGGGTCAAGGTGGAGCTCGGCCGCAGCAAGGGCAAGATCTCGATCGAGTTCGCGACGGTCGACGACCTCGAACGCATCGTCGGAATCATCGGGATGAACGAGGAGTCTCCGTCGGAGTAGAGCCCTCCGGCGTCAACGGCCGCGAACCCCATTCGGGTTCGCGGCCGTTTCACGTGAAACCCCCTCTGCGGGTGGCGGAAGTTTTACACAGGCGTTGTCCACAGGCACCCCCTCAAAACCACGAAACCCCGTGTCGGAGGCGTTGTCAGCCTGTGGATGAAGAAGTGCGGAGGACCCCGCGACCGCCCGAAATGGGGAAGGACGGAGGCCTGCATCCTCCGATAGGGTCACCCTCGTGCCTCACTCCCCCGACTCGGTCCCCGCGTACACCAAATGGCCCTCCTTCCCGTTCGAGGGCGATCTGCGCGTCAAAAAGCTCGCTACCCCCGTCGACGCCGAACCGCGCCGGAAGGGCGAAGACGCGGCTGAGTGCATCGCGTGCAACACCCCGGACGACGCCTACATCTGGGTGAGCGAGCGTTGGCGGGTGCGGGCGATGGAGCGGCCGACCGGCCTGCCGATGGTGCTCATCCTCGAAGCCCGGTCCCACCTCGACCTCGGCGACCTCCCCAACCTGCTGGCGGCCGAACTCGGGGTGATGACGGTCCGCCTGGAGCGCGCGGTCAGATCACTCGACGGAGTGGCCCGGGTCCACGTCAACCGGTGGGGCGACAGCTCGGCACACCTGCACATGTGGTTCCTGGCACGGCCATACGGGCAGCTTCAGCTCCGCGGCACGTTCCTGTCCCTGTGGGACGACATCCTGCCGCCCATCGCCGAGTCGGTGTGGCGCGAGAACCTGGCGTTGGTGGCCGCTTGGCTGGCGGAGTTCGGCGGCACGGCGCTCGCTGAGCCGCCGCACATCGAGTGGCAGGCGCCGTCGAGCCTGACGCCCCGGTCGACCCCGGCTGCGGTGGCGGCTGCCGTCGAGTCGGTGGCCGAGCCGCTGTCTGTGGCGATCGCTGAGGCGCCGGAAGGGTCGGATAGTGCGCCGGCGCCGGATGCGGGTTCGACGCCGTTGGTGCCGCCGCAGCCGACGCGAGATGGCCGGGCGCCGGTTGGTGCGGCTGGGCCTGCCGCCGGCGCGTCTGGGGCTAAGGCTGTGCCCGCTGAGAAGGAGTCGCTCGGTGCGCGCCTTGAGGCTGCCGCCGCCCCGGGTGTGGATGGCGTCGCTCCCAACGGTGGCGAGGCCGCGCCAGCGCCCGATGGGGTGAAGCGTGGGCCCGCGCCGGTCGTGGTGGCGGGCTCTGGGAAGCCCACCAAGCCGTAGCCGTTCTTGGCTCGATCAACGGAGCGCACCGGGGTCCGCAAGGACTCTGGTGCGCTCTTTGGTTTCCCGTGAAACATCGGGTTCGGGTTCGCTTCGGCATCGCCGACGGGGTCGAGGCCGATGGGGAGGCGTCGGGGGCAGCCGAAGTCCGTAGGTGACGGGGCGAGGGTTCGGCGACCGGCACCGACACGCTCGGGCGTCGAGGGCGTCGCAGGCTTGGGGGCGTCGCAGGCTTCGAGGGGCGATCGTTGCAGGCCTTGGGGGGCGATCGTTGCAGGCCTTGGGGGTCGATCGTTGCAGGCCTTGGGGGTCGATCGTTGCAGGCCTTGAAGATGCCGGGTGTCGCTGACGCCGAGGGCGTCCAAGGTGCCACGGGTGCCGAGTGCCGTTCGGCCTGCCGAGAGGTTGCCTCTGCCTAGCTGGCTAGCGGTGGAGCCGTCGACGCCTGTTCAGGTTGGGCTGGCGGTGAGACGGTCCGCCGCCTCGGTTGGCTGGTGCCGGGAGCGGATCGGGTCCTCGAGTTCCGCGCACGTCTCGTTTCCCGTGCAACGTCGTCAGCCGCGATGGCGATGGCATGCCTGACCCATGTCGGACGGCTCCGAGAACCAGCCCGCAGGAACGTCTCGCGGCCAACGGCGATGAGGAGCAAGGGCACGGAGACCGCGACACGTGGAGTCTGGCTGGGTAGAGGCGCCGAATCGTCGGTGTCGGGGCGCAGGGTTGAGGGAGTCGGTTGACCACCTCGGCGAGCCGCTTCTATCGGGCTCCTCTAGTAGGGGGCGGGACCGGGTCCGCGGTTCTCGCTGCGCTCCGCGGTTTCTCGTGAAACGTTCCGACGGTACGGCGGCCACTTGGGGTGCCGGCCCGAGGAGGCTGCGGAGCCCGGAGCCCGGAGCCGCGTGATCGCTCGAGCGGTAGACCGCAGGGCTAGCCGGTAGAGCGCGGGCAAACGGTGGTGTGTTGGTCGGGCGGTTGAAGTCGGGCTCGATAGGTCGGGTTCGGTGCGGGTGAGGGCGGGTCTCTTCTTTCATGGGGTGATGGCTTGAGCGAACCGGTCGGCACGGCTCCCGCCAGCGTTACACCGTGCGACGGCACCGTCAGCGCCGAACCGGGTTGGGCCCGAGAGCGGGCGCGCTGGCTCCCCAGCCCGGTGCGTCGTTTATGGCCAGTTGGCGGAACGTCGGATGCTGCCTCGGGCGGGCAGCCTCTCGGCCGGTTGTGGCGCGCGGCAGCTCTCCCGTCGGCTGCTCGGCCCCATCGGTCGGCTCATGAGGCGAAGCCCTCTGTTCCCCTCCGTCGGCCCGACCGACGGTTCGCCTCGAAGATGTGCTTCGCCGCTGCTTTTCTCGGCGGCGAGTGTCAACGCGCTTCGAAGCGATCGGCGGGCGATGACTCCACCCACGCTTACGCCGACTGACCGCCGCCGTTCGCGCGGACGCACACCGTCTAGTCGTCGGTGACGGCGACGTGTCGACCATCCCCAATCTCTGGTGGTTTCACGTGAAACACCAAGGTCCACTTCGATGGGACGAGAAGCGCCGCCCGGCTTCTTGGCGACGCGCTAGCCGGCCGCGGCTCCCCCGACGCCAGAACTGATGCGCCGACGTAGGGGTAGGCCGGTCGTCGGCGAGACGCCTGACATATGGAAACACCCTCGGCCTGGTTGGTGATTCGGGCTCGTCCGCAGAGAGCCCGGTCCTGTAGCGGAACCACGGACCCGGGAACTGGGTCGTGCACCGCACCGATGCAGAGAGCGGTGGACCCGCGGCGAGCTCGACCACAGGCCTGCCGGTGGGGGCGAGCCCAGCCGCCCGGTCGTACGAAGGCGCGGGCGTTTGGGACCTGGGCGCCCCGGGCCTCGCACACGTGCGAACGCGTTCAGCCGGGCCTTGATCACTCACCATCGCGCCCCGCGATCTGGGAGGCACCCCTATCGTCATCCCGCCCATGACGCTGGTCGCTCCCCCTTGTCGCCGCGCCTCCCGATGCCAGGCCGTCTGCCGTCGTCGTGCTCCCGATGCCGGGCTGGGCGCGCCCACCAATTTGGCTTCATGGCTGATGCGTGCCGGATAGACCGGCGGATGGAGCCATCGCACGGGACGATGAGCGAGGCTGCCACAAACCCCGGGCCCCAGAGCCGCCGGGACAGGTAGGCGGGGCATCCCTCGGGCCGCAGAGCCGCCAGGAGAGATAGGCGGGGCAACCCTCGGGCCGCAGAGCCGCCGGGACAGGTAGGCGGGGCAACCCTCGGGCCGCAGAGGCGCCTAAGCGTGGTGTGCGGTGCCGGAATGGAAGCACCACCCAAGCCCCGCCGCAGCGTCGCGACACCGGGGCTAGCGCGGTGACGCAGCGCGGCAACGTTGGATCGACAGCGCCGCTGTAGCCGCGGAGTCGTCGCAAGCCGGGACCTTGAAGCACCCAACGCCGCTGGCGAGAAGATGAACGTCCCGCGTCCGCCCGGCTGCGTCGCCGGGTGCTAAGCGCGCAATGGCAAACCACGGCAGGCCTAAGGGGTTGGGTAGGCGCCAGCTGGTCGCACGAAACGATGGCGGGCCTGAAGCCCGGCCCGGGCGCGGCTCCCGAGCAGCGTTAGGTCATGGCGGGTCTGAACGAGTATGCACGGCCGGACAGAAGGTCCAGCGACGGTACAGAACGACTGACAAGCCTACGAGAGTGCGGGGTCACCCTCGGGATCCGTCGCCGGCCATTTCGGGGCCAGCGACCCACGCGACCACCGGACGGAGCGTTGGAGTCCCGCCGGGAGCGCGCTGGCACGGGACACCTGGGCGGTAATGCGCGCGTCGCAGCCCCGAGTCCGCAGCCCCGAGTCCGCAGCCCCGAGTCCGCAGCCCCGAGGCGGCAGCCCCGAGTCCGCAGCCCCGAGGCGGCAGCCCCGAGGCGGCAGCCCCGAGGCGGCAGCCCCGAGGCGGCAGCCCCGAGGAGCGGGGGGCTGCGGTGAGGAGGCGACTAGCGTCGCGCGGCGATCAAGGCGGTAAGGACAGCCGCTGGTTGACGGGGCGCTCGATAGCGACGTCCAGACGGCTGGTCATCGTCGCGTCCCGAGCAGTCGGATGCTGAATCCCCTATCGCGAGCCGCTCCCCGGACCGATGCGCAAGGTAGTGCTGGCGGAACTCCCGGGCAGGCGCGCCTGTGACGCTGAAGCGACCGCGGGGCTTGCCGGGCGTCGAGCTGCGGACCGGCCAGGTCTCTGGCGCTCGGCGTTCATCCGGCGGGGCAGCGCTGTAGGCGAGGCGGAAACGCCGCACCTCGCTCGGCCCTTGGCAGTACAGGGTCGTTGGACTCTCGCTCGCGGCCGAGGGCGACGTGCTCTGGACCGCCACACGAAGCCGGGTCGGGCTCCGGTGCGGAGGCCGCTGCTACCCCTCGCGACGGGAGCCGCTCCCAGCAGATCTTCTGGTGCGCCCGAACCATCAAGGAGAAGGTTTCACGTGAAACATCGGTGTCGGCACGAGTAGCGACGCGAGGCCACCCAGGAGCGAGCCTTGCAGCACGCTGGGGGCGGCCCGTCGTGTGGGGGTGGGTGATGACCCGGAGCCGGCTCGCCTGGAGATAGCGGGTGCCTGTGTTGGCGGTGGCGGACGCTGGGCGACGCGACTGCGATGGAGCCGTACTCGACCAAGTCTGCCGACCGACTGTCCCCGAATCCGAGCGCGCCGGCGGCTGTGTCCTGGGAGCTGATTGCGCGTCCCCCCGATGCCAGGTTCGGTCGGGTCGGTCTCGGGGGCTTTGGCGGCGGACAGTACGCAAGGGTCCGACGAGCCTCGCCCCCGATCCCTCAGACGCCGGTCGTCGAGGCGGCCGTAGCGATCGTGGCCCGGACGGCAGCGACGCCAATCCTCCACGGCGACCCGCCTTCCGCGGTGTCCGCGCCACACTCGCCCGCTGGCGCGTTGATTGGGCGCCGGTCGAGCTCGAATCGTGGGCGCGCCGTTGTATTCCAAGCCGCGCAGGCGCCGTTGCCTGTATGGCCCGTGCCGCCGCCCTGTCAGAACGCCGCGCGGGTCGACCCCCGCCGGCGGATCCACAGCGAGTCGGTGGTTCGGCGGTCACCCTGCCGGGGATAGCGATGGTCACCGGCTTCACGTCGAACTCGACTCCTGACGCGTCTTCGGCTTCGGTGACGCTGCCCGGAATCCGGTAGGCGATCGAGAACAGCACCGCCACGTCGCTCCAGTTCAGCTGTAGCCAGACACCACGGCGACAAAGGGCCGGCCATTCATGTCGACGCCAACGGCCCGACCGTGTCGCGCATCGGTGATGACGCGGTTGGACGCTGGCCGCGATAGCGCGAGGTTGACGAGGCCCTGCGTCGTTCCACACCATGGCTGCACTCCGGCGGGAGAGAACGCTCCACCGAGCCCAGCGACTGTAATGAGACCTCCACGGGTACGGGGGCACGAGCACGCCAAACCTTCCGATGGACACGCAACCGCGCCCTGGCCCATCGCACTGACGCATGACGGTCGCGCCCCCTTGACGCCTCGACAGCATTCGAGGCCGAAGCAAGCCCCCGGCCCCGGCGGAAGCAGGCGATGTCCGCGGGCCGCACCGGCGACGCCTCGGCCCAGTCAATTAGCTTGCCGACTCCGCCTGCACAACCCCACGGCCGCCACGGCGACCACGGAGCACCGGGCGAGGCGCGGCGCGCGGCTCCGTGGCTGTCCAGTTCCATGTGGAACAGCGAGGCCCTGACCGCGGCCACGGGCAGATCGCCCGCCCTAACCCCACAACGAACTAACGCAGACTCTCAACCGCCAGCCAAGCGCGAACTGCCGACCAACTGCCGGCCTGTCCAGCCCACGGGCCCTCGGCAAGGTCGACCTCACCCCCCACCAACCTCGAATCCGCGAGACCCGACACCTCAACCCATCCCCACCATCGAAACCCGTTTCACGTGAAACGAAGGAGCCTCAGAATCGTGGGATGCGGATACGGGAGGCGCACTCCGATGACCTGGTAAGCCTCCAGGACATCGAACGCTCAGCCGGCGAACTCTTCCGAGAGATCGGCATGCCGGAGATCGCTGACGACGACCCGCCGTCGCTGGCAGACCTGACGCGATACCAGCAAGCCGGCAAAGCCTGGGTAGCCACCACCAACACCGACCACGTGACGGCCTACCTATTCGCCGAACCGCTAGACGGCAACCTCCACCTGGAGCAGCTCTCCGTACACCAAACCCACGCACGACAAGGAATCGGCCGCGAGCTGATCACTCACGCCGCGAAAACGGCAAAGGCGAAGGGGATGCCAGCACTTACGCTGACCACCTTCAGGGACGTCCCATGGAACGCGCCCTACTACGAGCGCCAACGCTTCCGAACACTCGACGAGCACGAAATCACGCCGGGCCTCAGAGAGAGGCGGCAACAAGAAGCCGACCACGGCCTCGACCGCTGGCCCCGAGTCTGCATGCGCAGACCGACGACCTAGTCAGGAAGCCCGTCCCGCCGACCGTGACACCATCGCCGCCAACACCTTGCCGAAGTCCAACCCGGCGGCCTGAATCGCCATCGGCATGAGCGACGTCTCCGTCATCCCCGGCGCCACGTTGACCTCGAGCACATGCGGCGCCCCAGACCCGTCGACGATCATGTCTACGCGGGACAGGTCGCGCAGCCCCAGCGCGTTGTGCGCCGCCACCGCCGTCTCGGCGACCACGGCGGCAGCAGAAGCGTCCAACCGCGCCGGCGTGTGCCACGTCGTCAGCCCGGCCGTGTAGCGCGCCGCATAGTCGTACACCCCATTGCGCGGCACGATCTCGACCGCGGGCAGCGCCTGGGGCCCGTCGCCAAGGTCGATCACGGTGACCGCGACGTCCATGCCGGTCACATACCGCTCGACGAGCGCGGTGGAGTCATAGGCGAAGCAACCCACCATCGCCGCCGGCAGCGAGCTCTCGTCGCGCACGACCGCGGCACCGAGACCCGAGCCACCCTGAGCCGGCTTGACCATCAGCGGCAGCCCCAACCGCGAGGCGATCCGCTCCAGCACCGCGACCGCGCCGAGCTCGGAGAACCGGTCGTGCGGCAACGCCACCCAATCGGGTGTCGGGATGCCGGCCTCGCGCAGCACGGCCTTCGCCGAGGGCTTGTCCCACGCGAGCCGGGACGCCAGCGCGTCACAGCCGACGTAGGGCACGTCGCACAGGTCGAGCACCCCGCGCAGCGACCCGTCCTCACCGGTGGCGCCGTGCAGGGCGATCACCACGGCATCCGGCGGGTCGGACCGTAACGCCGGCAGCAGCGACACGTCGGCGTCGCGCTGCTGGGCGTCGATGCCCGCCGCCCGTAGCGCGTCGATCACCCGGCGGCCGGACTTGAGGGACACGTCCCGCTCGTAGGACAACCCGCCGGCAAGAACAAGGACGCGCAGATCGGTGCTGCTCATAAGTCAGATCATGCCAAGTCGGGACCAGGGGTGTCGGATCCGGCCTGCCCGCGGCGGCGGTTGGCAACGGCGCTGATGGCGCCGAACACCTGCCGCATGGCCAGGTCCTGCTCCATCACCCCGGCGAGGCGGCGGACGCCCTCGCGGATCCGCTCCGGCGACGGGAACGAGAAGTTGAGCCGCATGTTGTCGCCGCCCTTGCCGTCGGCATAGAACCCGGTGCCGGGCACGTAGGCGACCCGGGCCGCGATCGCCCGCGGCATCATCGCCTTGGAGTCGAGGCCGGGTGGCAGGGTGGCCCAGACGAACAGGCCGCCGCTCGGGCGGGTCCAGGTCGTGCCTTCCGGCATCAGGTCGGTGAGCGCCTCCAGCAGCGCGTCGCGCCGCTCCCGGTAGACCTCGCGGTAGGTCTTTATCTGCTCGCGCCACGGCATCGTCGACAGGTAGGTGGTCACCGCCGCCTGCGCGAACGCGCTCGGGCACAGGATCTGCGACTCAGAGGCGATCACGAGCTTCTCGCGCACGGCGTGCGGAGCCAAGATCCAACCGACCCGCAGCCCGGGCGCGAACGTCTTGGAGAACGTCGAAAGGTAGAAAACCCCCTCGCGACGCCGGGCGCGCAGCGGCAGCGGCGCCTCGCCGTCGAAGGAGAGCTGCCCATAGGGGTCGTCTTCGACCACCAGCAGGCCGGCCCGCTCGCAGATGTCGAGCACCTGGTCGCGCCGCTCGTCGGTCAGCGTGACGCCGGCCGGGTTCTGGTAGGTCGGAATCGTGTAGAGGAACTTCGCCCGCCGCCCGGACCGGGTCACGTCGGCGATCGCCGCCTCCAGCGCGGCCGGGATCAGCCCGTCGTCGTCCATGGCGACGTGCACGACCTGGGCCTGCGCCGCCTGGAACGCACCGAGCGCCCCGACGTAGGTCGGACCTTCGGCAAGCACGACGTCACCCGGGTCGAGAAAGAGCCGGGACACGAGATCGAGGGCCTGCTGGCCCCCGACGGTGACAACGACATCGTCCGGCGAAGCGCCGGCGGCTGCGTCGATGCCGGAGAGCGCCATCACCTCGCAGATCCGCTCGCGCAGCTCGGGGGTGCCCTGCCCGATGCCGTATTGCAGCGTGCTGGTGCCGTGGTCGGCGGCTAGGCTGCCGAGCATCTCCCCGACGGCGTCGAGCGGGAGGGCGGCGATGTAGGGAGCGCCACCGGCGAGCGAGACGACCTCGGGGCGGCTGGCGACGGCGAAGAGAGCTCGAATCTCCGATGCCGTCATGCCGCGTACCCGCCGCGCATAGCGGTCGGTATAGTCGTCGAGCGTCGTCCCGGTCATGCCCTACCTCGCCTTCGGGCTCTGCGCTGGTTGGTTGATGGTAGACCGCGCGCCCTCAAGGCACCTTCGGGTTACCTGCGGGCAGTCCATATCGCGGAATCCGGGGTCCCCCGCCAGGTCAGCGCCACGACCCGCGATGTCCGACCTCTCCCGTCCTGCACGGTTCCGGCGTACGATCGCTGGTTGGGGCAGGCGGGCAGCACGCGACTTCCACCGTGCTCCGATAACCGTGAATTAGGCAACCGAGCGGTTTTCGAGGTTCCGCAATGTCACGTCGCCTGGTCAGTCTCACGCTCGACACCCTGGAAGACCTGCCGCGCCCATGCCGGCAATGCGTCTACTGGGAGCTCGACCCGGTCTCCGCCGAGCGCGCCTGTGCCGCCGGCGACCCCGGCCTGGAAAAGGAGGCCTGGGTCTCGCAGACCCTCCTGGAATGGGGCTCCTGCGGCAAGCTGATCTACGTAGACGGCATGCCGGCCGGCTTCGTCCTGTTCGCCCCGCCGGCTTATGTCCCGCGCTCGATGGCGTTCCCGACCTCGCCGGTCTCCGCCGACGCCGCCCTCCTGATGAACGCCCACGTGGTCACCGCCTTCGCCGGCGGCGGCCTGGGCCGCATGCTCGTCCAGGGCGTGGCCCGCGACCTCGTCAAACGCGGCATAAAGGCGATCGAGGCATTCGGCGACGCAAAGTTCGGCGACGCCCCCGACGAGCCCGGCTGCCTGGCCCCGGCCGATTTCTTCCTCTCCGTCGGCTTCAAGACGGTCCGCCCGCATCCGCGCTACCCGCGCCTCCGCCTCGAGCTGCGCACCGCGCTCTCGTGGAAATCCGACGTCGAATATGCCCTGGAAAAGCTCCTCGGCTCCATGAGCCCGGAAAGCATCCTGCGGCCGGTCCGCCCAGCGACCCGAACCAGCAACAGCTGACAACCAAAGATCAAAAATCGGTCCCGGGTCCGCCGGGGGCACGACCGTCGCTCCCGCCGGGGACCGCTCGCTGACGCGTCGCTGCCAGGTCCGCGCCACACAACCAAACAGCCAGCCCGATAGCCACATCGCCGCGGCAACCAGCCGCTAGATCCACCGAACCGCAACGGCGCTGATCGACCTCTGCCCGTTCGCCGGTCGAATCACCGCTGACCTGCGGGGTCGTCCCGGCGCGGTATCGGCGGGACAAGTCGGCGGGCAGGGCCGCGTCCACGAAGCGGAACCGTCAAAGCGGGCAACGACACGGCATCCGTGCAGCCCCGCAGGCGGTCAGCGATGACGGCGGCGGGTCGCCCGGGTGGGGGGACCACGGTTCGGGCCGCGTCGCCCCGGTCCAGCCTCGCAGGGGGCAGACAGCGTGCGACGGTGACGGCGCCTGCGGTTCGGACCGTGCGGGCTCGGGCCGTGCGGACTTGGTCGGGGTCGGCCGGGGCCGGCGGCGTGGAACAGGCGCAGCCATGCGGGCTTGGTCGGGGTCGGCCGGGGCCGGCGGCGTGGAACAGTCGCAGCGCTGCCGGTTTGGGGCTGCGGACTCGGGCGCTGCGGACTTGGTCGGGGTCGGCCGGGCCCGGCGGCGTGCAACAGGCGCAGCGCTCCCGGTGTGGGCCGGGCTCAGGCCGTGCGGACTTGGTCCGAGTCGGCCCGGGCCGGCGGCGTGGAACAGTCGCAGCGCTCCCCGTTTGGGCCGCGGACTCGGGCCCTGCGGACGGTCCGGGTCGGCCGGGCCCGGCGGCGTGTAACAGGCGCAGCGCTCCCGGTTCGGGCCGGTCTGGCGCCGGCCCGGCCGCGATGCGACTGACAGCGCGCACCGGAGGCGGCGACCCAGTCACGGCCGTGGCGCCGGCCTGGACGCGACCGGCCCGCGCAACGATCCGACCGTGGGGCCGCAGACGCTAAACGAGGGACGTGAGAGGTCAGGCGGGCGCAGTTGCGGCGGCGATCGCGGCGCGTAGTTCGCGCACGTCGATCGAGCCGGTCGGCACGTCCTGGTCGATCGGGTAGTACATCCGCTGCACGGCCGCCACGACCGCCTCGACCACCTGGTCGCGGAAGCGCGGATCAACGAGCTTCGCCCGATCACCCGGCGAGGTCAGGTAGCCGACCTCCACCCGGACCGCGGGCATCTTGGTCAGGCGCAGCAGCTCCCACGTCTTCGCGTGGGTCTGGCAGTTGCGCAAGCCGGTCCGGACGACGATCTCGCGCTGCACCAGCCCGGCCAGCCGCTCGCCGACCGTCGACGCGGCGCCGTGGTTGGTGCCGTAGTGGTAGGTCGCCACCCCGTCGGCCTCCGGGTTGGCGTGCCCGTCGATGTGCAGCGAGATGAACAGGTCGCCGCCGAGGTCGTTGGCCAGTTGGGCCCGCTCCAGGTCGGTCAGTTCGGCGGTCGGGGCCGGGCCCCGGGTCAGGTGCACGCGCATGCCGGCCGCGGCCAGTCGGCCTTCCAGCCGGGCGGCCATGTCGTAGGCGAGTTCGGCCTCGGTCCAGCGCAGCGCGCCCTCGGGCACCACGACGCCCGGGTCGGGGCCGCCGTGGCCGGGGTCGACGATGACCGTCTTGCCGACCAGGTTGGGGCCGGAGTGCCGGAAGGCATCGGACTCGCGCAGCCACTGGGGACGCCCGCCGATGACCTTGCGGCCCAAGCGGCGCAGGGCGTGCATCGTCTGGGGGCCGCAGGCGCCGTCGGGTGCCAGCCCGACCTCGCGCTGGAACTGGGCGACCGCCCGGGCTGTACGCGCGCCGTAGACACTGTCTGCGCGCCCGACGTCGTACCCCATCTCGAGCAGTCGTTCTTGCAGGGTTCGGACGTCTTCGCCGATGAGCGGCTCGGGGATGGCCTGGTAGAGGGTGCGCGAGCCGAGCCGCCAGCGGGCCGCGACCAGCGCCCGCCAGGTCTCCGCACCGACCGCTCCGTCGACGCTGAGGCCGCGGCTCTGCTGGAACGTGCGCACCGCCCGCTCGGTCGCCTCGTCGAAGTCGGTGGACTCGAACTCCTCGCCCGGCGAGGTGGCGTGTGCGCCCGGAATCAACCCGAGGCCGACGAGGATGCCACGGATCTCGGTAACCGCGGGACCACGGTCTCCACGTCGGACAACACGCACGGACTACCTCCTCCGGGTGACACGAGCCGCGCTCCCGGAGCCTATCGTGGCTGCCTGGCCGGGGCCGGAAGGATCACGAGACGACGACGCCCCCGCAGCCAGTGGGTGCGGGGGCCGTCGCTGAACGTGGATCAGAACGCGGACTCGATGAGTTTGACCAGGTCACCCTTGGGGCGGGCGCCGGCGACCGACTGCACCGGCTCGCCGCCCTTGAAGACCGTCAAGGTGGGGACCGACATCACGCGGTAGGCGCGGGCGGTCTCCGGGTTCTCGTCGATGTTGAGCTTGACGATGCGGACCTTGTCGCCCATCTCGTTGGCGATCTCCTCGAGGAGTGGCTCAACCTTGCGGCAAGGCGCGCACCACTCGGCCCAGAAGTCGACGAGCACGGGTGTATCCGCCTGCAGGACATCGTTGACGAAGTTGGCGTCCGTCACCGATTTGGTTGTTCCCACTTGAAAACCCTCCTCCGGGCCAACGAATGCTGAATCGAGTATGTAGTTTCCGGGTACGCCCGGCGGCATGTCGTGTCCGGACTCACGCCCAGTCGAAGATCAGACCTCGAGCGCGGCGATGAACCGCTCGGCGTCGAGCGCTGCCGACGTGCCGGTGCCGGCGGCGGTGATCGCCTGCCGGTAGGTGTGGTCGACCAGGTCGCCGGCGGCGAACACACCCGGGAGGCTGGTGTGCGTCGTCGGCGCGGCCACCTTCACGTAGCCGTTGTCGTCCATGTCGACCTGGCCGCGGAACATCTCGCTGCGCGGGTCGTGGCCGATCGCCACGAAGACGCCGGCGACCTTGAGCTCCTTGACCTGGTTGTGGTGGACGTTGTGCACCTTCACGCCAGTGACCTTGCCGTCTTCACCGAGCACCTCGGTGACGATCGAGTTCCACTCGACCTTGATCTTCGGGTTGGTCAGCGCCCGCTCCGCCATGATCTTGCTGGCCCGGAACGAGTCGCGGCGGTGGATGATCGTCACGCTGGCGGCGAAGCGGGTGAGGAAGCTCGCCTCCTCCATCGCGGAGTCGCCGCCGCCGACGACCACGATGTCCTGGCCGCGGAAGAAGAAGCCGTCACAGGTGGCACACGACGAGACGCCGTGGCCGAGGTATTCCTGCTCGCCGGGCACGTTGAGCGGGCGCCAGGCCGAGCCGGTGGCCAGGATGACCGCCTTGGCGCGGTAGACCGTCTCGCCGACGTAGACCGCCTGGGTCACGCCGGAACCGAGCTGGCCGCTGTCGACGAGCTCGACCCGGGTCACGTCATCGGTCAGGAACTCGGCGCCGAACCGCTCAGCCTGCTTGCGCATGGCGTCCATCAGCTCGGGGCCCAGGATGCCGTCGGGGAAGCCGGGGAAGTTTTCCACCTCTGTGGTGGTCATCAGCGCGCCACCCGACTGCACACCCTCGATCACCAGGGGGTTCAGGTTGGCGCGAGCGGCGTAGACCGCGGCCGTGTAGCCGGCCGGGCCGGAGCCGATGATGATCAAGTTGCGGACGTCGTCCACTGCCGTCTCCCGAAGATATGCGTTGCTCGCACCAGGCAGAACGTCATGGTACGAGCCGCGGATTCCCGTGCGTGGACAACCTCACGCCGCGCGTCCGATCTGTCCTCCGCTGTGCGTGTCACCCTACTCGGGCGCGGAACAGCTCGTCTGTGCCGGCCAGTCCGCAATCGGGACCAACCGCCCAGCCCCAGCGGGCCCCGGCACCGTCCGTGAAGAACACCACGACGGCCGGCCGCCCGTCAAAGGCCGCGTAGTCGGCCAGCTCCACCGTGATCGGCCCCTGGCCGTGCGCGGCCGCGATCGCGTCGACGCAGACCTGGAGGGCCGCGGCAGCGTTGAGCCGGGCCAGCGGCCCTTCCATGCTGCTGAACGTGGCCGGCGTCTTCTCGGTCGACTTGGTCACGTCTCCGGCCGTGGCCTGGGGCAGCGGCGGGAGGCTGACCGCCGATCGCGAGGCCCGAAGGAAACCCCCGGTCACGCCCGGGGCGTCGTAGTCACGCCCACTCATGGCGCGCGGGATGGCTGCCGCATCGCCGGCGGCCGGCGCCTGGGCCACCGCCGCCTCGCCGCCGGCGTCGCTCGCCGTCGTGCTGTCGAGGCCGGTCATCGAGCCGTTGATCCATAGGCCGCCGAGCACCGCGACCGCCAGCGCGACGAGCACCGGCGCCGCCACGATCAGCCAGCGCGACCGCTGCCGGGCCCGACCCAGTGGGCGCGCCGCGGGTCGCGACGCGCGCGGCGCCCGGTTGTCGCGGGCCGGCCCGGTCGCCGGCTCGGCGCGCTGAGCCGGCACGGGATGGGCGGAGGGCAACGCGGCCACCAGCCGGGCGACCACCTCGTCGGGCATCGGCTCCGCGGTCTGGTCGGTGAGGAGAGCCAGGTCGTCGGCGGTCGCCGCGAGCGCGGCGACCAGCGAGTCGTGTTCGGCGGCCCAGGCCGGATCGGCGTCGACCAGCGTCGCCACCCGGGCCTCGTCGGGGGTGCCGGCGAGCGCGCCGCCGACATAGTCGGCCAGCAGGTCGAAATCGACCGCCACAGGCTCGCTCATCACTCCCCCTCCCCGGCGTTGTCGGGCACCGGACGGCCCGACACTGATCGGACGTCGCCGCCGGTCGGCCGGTTCCGTGCCGTGGCGGACGGCACCCCGGCGCCGCTGTCACGCGGTCGCAGGTGCCCGAGCAGCATCGCCAATCGTGCCCGGCCCCGCGAGCACCGGCTCTTGACGGTGCCCTCGGCGACGCCGAGCAGCACCGCGGCCTCGGCGACCGGGTAGCCCTGCACGTCGACCAGCAGCAGCGCGGCCCGTTGGTCTTCGGGCAGCCTGGCCAGCGCCTGCCGGACCACCAGCGCGGTGTCGTGGTCGGTGACCGGTGCGGCCGGCTCGACGCCGGTGGGCCGGTCAGGATCGTTGGTGCCGTCGGGCAGCGGCACGGTGGGGTGCGCCTGGCGCCGGCGGATGCGGTCGAGGCAGGCGTTGACGACGATCCGGTGCAGCCAGGTGGTGACCGCCGAGTCGCCACGGAAGCGGGGCGCCGCCCGGTGCGCCGAGAGCAGCGCCTCCTGGAGCGCGTCGGCCGCGTCTTCCCGGTCGCCGAGGGTGCGCAGCGCGACCGCCCACAGTCGATCGCGGTGGCGGTGGAAGAGCTCGGTGAAGGCCAGCGGATCGCCGTCGACATGGGCGCGCAGCAGCGCCTCGTCGTCTGGCGCGTCGAGGTGCTCTAGGTCGCGCCGGCCGGCGGTCACGGCTGCACCCTATCGTCGCGGCGCTATCCCGCGCGGGTGACGATCAGCCCCGTGCCTGGACCGTGATCTCCTGGATCTCGAGTCGCAACCGGCCGTCGGAGGTGCTCGGCAGCTTGGTGAACCAGATCAGCAGGTATTGATTCTTCTGGTCGGGCGGGAAGCCCTGGAACGTCAGCGTGGTCGCCTCGTGGTTTTCGAGGGGCTCGCCGATGCGGGTCTTGTAGTCCTTGAGGACCTTCTGGTCGCCGGCGCGGGTGCTGCCGGTGTCGCCCTGGCCGCTGAACAGCGTGGCCGAGGCGCCGGTGGCGGACAGGTTGACCTGCACCGAGCTGACGTCGGTGGGCTCGGCGAGCTTGATCAGCACGCCCATCCCGGACTTGTCGCCGAACGGCAGGTTCTTGTAGGTGTCGCTCTCCCACGCGGTGTCGCGCTTGCCGTCGACCATCAGCGCGGCGTCGGCCAGCTCGGTGCGGTCGCCGTCGGGGTCGACGATGCGGACCTGGTCGCGGGTGAGCGGGACCGCCTTCGGCGCGGCCGGCTCGTTGGCGTCTCCGCTCGGCGCGGCGGTGCCGGTGGCGGCGACGCCGGGACCGGGCGCGGCGTCGCCGGACGAGTCGTCACCGCGGTCGGCCAGCACGCTGATGCCCAGCAACAGGCCGACGGTGGCGATGACCAGCAGGCTGGCCACGCCCAGCACGAGCTTGCGCCGGGTGGCCGGGGGCTGCTCGGGCAGGCCCTCTTCGACGGCCGAGAACCGCAGCGGCCCGGCGTCGACGATGAACGGCTCGTCGGCGGCCACGTCGAGCCGGTCGAGCTCGGCGGCCAGCACGTCGGCCGACGGCAGCGCCAGCCGGTCGTCGAGCAGGTCCATGGTCAGGTCGTCGAGGTAGGCGGGCACGCCGGCGCGCACCATCCGCGGTGCGGCGATCGCGCCGGAGCCGTCGCGGACGGCGTCGGGCAGCGACGACGGGCCGACCTCGGCGTGCGGCCAGTGGCCGGTCAGCGCGAAGTAGAGGATGCCGCCGATCGCCCGGACGTCGGTGTCGGGGGTGTCGCCGTCGGTCGCGCGGGCGTCGGCCAGCACGACCCGGCCGTCGGCGCCGACCATCACCGTGCCGGGGTGGACGTTGCCGTGCACCATGCCGGTCGCGTGCACGGCGGCCACGGCGCTCGCCACGGAGTGGGCGATCGAGGTGGCGCGCTCGGCGTCGAGCGGCTCGTCGACCACGAGTTCGCGGAGCGCCTCGCCGTCGATCCACTCGCGCACCACATAGGCGCGGCCGTCTTCGTCGATGGCGTCGTAGACGCCCGCGAGGTTGGGGTGGATCACCCGGCTGGCGGTCACCGCCGCCTGGAGCATCTCCTGCGCGGAGTCGCCGCCGGGGTAGCGCAGGACGACCGCGACCGGCCGCCGCAGCACCACGTCGATGCCCTGCCAGACCTGCCGGCCCGCGGCGTCGTCGTTGATGTGCTCGGCCAGCTCGTAGCGGTCCGCGAGCACCTCACCGACATGCGGTGCCCCGACAGTCAGCACGGGAGGTGTGGCCTCGTCGGCCTCCTGGCCCTCGCCGACCTGGGTCACCGGTCCTCCTTCGGTGCTGTTCTCGCTCGTCATGCTGACTCGCTCGCCGTCTCGCAGTCACCTTTGGGCAGCGCGCTGCGCCCCGTGTGAAACCGAAGGGCGGCGCCACCTCAATAGCGTAGGGGCTCGGCGCATCTGTCGGGAGCGACCTTACCTGGGAGGGACCACCCCGCCACAGGCCATGTTCCCTCGTTACGCACTGCTCGTCCGGGGGTCTGAGCACTGCAAACAACGTCAAATCAGTCTTTGCAGCGACATGTTCAGAACCCGAAAAAGGTACGATTTCTTGTCCGGCGCGTCGCCGCCGCCCTGGCGAAAGCCCTAGCGGGCCAGCCCCAGCCGCCGCCGCACCATGCCGAGCACGCTGGTCACCTCGGTGATCCGCAGTGCCGTCGCGAGCGCGAGATAGCTCAGGCAGATGACCAGGCCGCCGACCACCAGCCGGGCCAGCGCGATCATCCGGTCGGCAGAGTCACTGTTCGGCAACAACCGCAGCGCCACGTAACCCACCAGTGCCGCACCGGCCGCCGCCACGGCCACCTTGCCGAAGGTCATCATGATCCGCCCGGCGCCCATCGGCCCGATCCGGCGGCGCAGCAGCATCGCGAACACCACCGCGGCGGCCACGTAGGAGACCGCGTTTCCGAACATCAGGCCAGCCGCGACGGTCGAGGTGGACAGCACCAGGTAGAGGCCCACCTGCACCGCGACGCGTACGCCGACGATCGGGATGTTGACCAGAGCCGGCGTCTTGGTGTCGGGCAGCGCGTAGAAGGCGAACGTGAAGAGCTGGCTGATCGCGAACGGCACGAGCGCGAGCGCGCCGGTCAACAGCACACCCCCGGTGTCTGTCGCGTTGCGCTCAGTGAACGCCCCGTAGTGGAACAGGACTACCGAGATGGGGTACGAGAGCACGGCGTAACAGACCGCGATCGGGGCGAGCACGGCGGTCACCGTGCGTGTTCCACGTGAAACATCGTCGGCGAAGTCGCCGAACCGCCCCTCGGCGGCGGCCGCGCTCATCCGGGGCAGCAGCGCGGTGATGATCGAGACGGCGATGATCCCGTGTGCGGTCATCACCAGCAGGAAGACGTTGTTGTAGATCAGCGGGCCGGCGTCGCCCTTCGCGCTCGCCGCGTTGGCCAGCTTGAACACGACGATGAGGCCGAGCTGGCTGACCGCGACGTAGCAGAACATCCACCCGCCGAGCTGGGCCAGCTCGCGCAGGCCGAGCTCGCGCCACTGGCCACGCCAGCGGTAGTGGAAGCCCACCTTGCGCAGCGCCGGGATCAGGCCGGCGACCTGGACGATGATGCCGAGCAGCGTGCCGCCGCCGACCAGCAGGATCATCATGGCGCTCATGTCGCCGGTGGCCAGGTCTTCGCGGGCACCGTAGAGCCCGATGAACAGCCCGAACGAGGCGATCACGATGATGTTGTTGAGGATCGGCGTGAACATCGGTGCGGCGAAGTGGCCACGCACGTTGAGGATCGCGCTCATCAGGGCCGACAGGCCGCTGAAGAAGATCATCGGCAGCATCAGCAGCGCGAGGATGTTGATCAGCGACTTGGTGTCGGCGGTCGTGGCCTTGTCGATGTAGAGCAGCGTGAGCAGCGGCGCGGCCAGCAGCGCGAGCACGGTCGCCAGGAACAGCGCGACGACCGCGAGGCTCAGCAGCCGCTGGGTGTAGAGCTCGCCCCGGTCGCGGTCGAGGTCGCGGCGGCGCACCAGGACCGGGATCAGCACGCTGGTCAGCACGCCACCCAGGAGGAACTCGAACACCATGCCCGGCAGGATCTGCGCGGTCGTGTAGGCGTCGCCGACCGCCGCGCCCAGGGCGGCCGAGATGACCAGCGTGCGCAGGAAGCCCGTGCCGCGGCTGACCAGGCTGCCGACGGCCATGACCGCGCTGTTGCCGGCGGCGCTGCCCGGACCGGGTTCTTCGATCGCCGGTGGGCCCGCCGGCGGCGGTATGTCGACCGGATCTGCCCGGACGATGCCCTCGTTACCGGTAGCGGCGTGTGCGCTCCGGTAAAGTCCGCTGCTCACGGGACCTCCAGACGAGGGTGAAGACGTACGCCCGACCCTAACCTGACGAACGTTGCCCCGCGGAGACGGCGACCCCGGAGAGAAAGATAGGCTGGCGGTCCCATGTCCGGAACATCCTCTCCCAGCCGCCTCACCCAGGCGCAGCAGACCGCCGTGGCGGAACTGCTCCGGGTCTCGCCGGTCGCCGACGAGCTGGGCCGCCGGTTCGCCAAGGCCGGCCACGAGCTGCATCTGGTCGGCGGTTCGGTGCGCGACGCACTGCTCGGCCGGCTCGGCAACGACCTCGACTTCGCCACCGACGCCCACCCCGACCAGACCCTCGCCGTGCTCAAGGGCTGGGCGGAGGCCACCTGGGAGACGGGGCGCGAGTTCGGCACGATCGGCGCGCAGCGCGACGGCCTGCGCCTGGAGATCACCACGTTCCGGGCCGACGTCTACGACGGTGTCACCCGCAACCCGCTGGTCCAATACGGCTCGAACCTGGCCGACGACCTGCGCCGGCGCGACTTCACCGTCAACGCGATGGCGGTCAGCCTCCCCGACCACACCTTCACCGACCCGCACGGCGGCCTCGACGACCTGGCCGCCAAGCTGATCCGCACGCCCAGCACGCCGGAGCAGTCGTTCGGCGACGACCCGCTGCGGATGCTGCGGGCGGCCCGGTTCGCCGCGCAGCTCCGGTTCGCGGTCGACCCGGCGGTGCGCGCCGCGATGAGCGCGATGGCCGCCGACCTCGACCGGATCACCGCCGAGCGGATCCGCGACGAGTTCACCAAGCTGCTCTCCGGCGCCGACCCGGTCACCGGCCTGCGGCTCCTGGTCGACAGCGGGCTCGCCGACCGGTTCGTCCCGGAGATCTCCGGTCTCAAACTCGAGATCGACGAACACGCCCAACACAAGGATGTGTACGAGCACACGCTGATCGTGGTCGCCAACGCCGTACGCCTGGAGGGTCCGGAAGGTCCTGACTTCGTGCTGCGGATGGCCGCGCTGATGCACGACGTCGGCAAGCCGGCCACCAAGGCGGTCTCCCCCGACGGCCGGGTCAGCTTCCACCACCACGAGGTGGTCGGCGCGCGGATGACCAAGCAGCGGATGAAGGCGATGCGCTACCCCAAGGACGTCATCGCCGACGTCGTCGAGCTGGTGGCGCTGCACCTGCGCTTCTACGGCTACGGCCGGGGCGAGTGGACCGACTCCGCGGTGCGCCGCTATGTCACCGACGCCGGGCCGCTGCTGTCCCGCCTGCACAAGCTGACCCGCTCCGACGTGACCACCCGCAACCGGCGCAAGGCGGCGCAGCTCGCCGCCGACTACGACGCGCTGGAAGACCGGATCGCCCGCATCGCGGCCGAGGAAGACCTGGCTCGGGTACGCCCGGACCTGGACGGCAACGCGATCATGGAGCTGCTCGGCGTGCCGCCGGGGCCGGTGGTCGGGCAGGCCTGGCGCTACCTCAAGGAGCTGCGGCTCGACCGCGGCCCGCTGGACCGCGACGAGGCCGAGGCCGAACTGCTGCGCTGGGCCCGGTCGGAGGGCATCGTCGGCCCCGAATGACAACGGGCGGCTCCGGTCGCTACGGTCGCGGGCATGCAGCCGCACCCCGGCGTCACCCCGCGTTCCTACCGGGTGCCGATCGTGGTCCTGTCGGCGCTGCTGTTCGTGCTCGTCGGCGGCATCGTCGTGGTGCTCTCGGCGCGGGCCGGCGGGCGAGCGCCCTGCCCGGTCGGCGAGTGGACCGTGGAGAGCTATCGCGACGCCGTGCCGGTCGACGCGATCGGCCAGACGTTGACCTTCACCGGCGGCGCCGGCACGATCCTGCGGCTGCGCGGCGACGGGACAGGTGAGACCGACTACGGCGCCGGGGTGACGTTCACGGCCGCCGCGCCGGACGGACGCACGGTCAAGATCGAGGTCTCCGGGCCCGCGCGGTTCCGCTACGAACTCACCGCGGCCGGTGGTGACATTTCCGTCACCCCGGTCAGCAACGACACCACCAGCCAACTCTTCATCGGTGCCACCCGGCTCGGTGCGCCGGCGAAATACAGCGACTCGGCGAAGACCCGGTCCTACCGGCTGGTCTGCCGGCAGGACTCGCTCACCCAGGACGACGACCAACTCGCGGTCGGCTACCGGCGGCGCTGACTTGTCGTACCCCCGAGGTTGAATGGTTCTTATGCACTGGACCGTCGTCGACTCGCCCGTCGGGCCGCTGTCGCTCGCCGCTGACGAGGTGGGTGTGTGCGGGCTGCGCTTCGGTGCCGTGCCGGGTGTGGAGTCCGTCGCGCCGACCGGGGCGCTGGCCGCGGCGGTCGAGCAACTCGCCAGCTACTTCGCCGGCACCCGCACCGACTTCGACCTGCCACTGTCGGTCCGGCGTGGCTCCGAGTTCGAGCGCGCCGTCTGGCGCCGCATGTCGACGATCCCCTACGGCGAGACCGAGACCTATGGCGAGGTCGCGGCCGTGGTGGGCGATCCGGGTGCGGCGCGCGCGGTCGGCGTCGCCTGCAACCGCAACCCGATCGCCATCATCGTGCCGTGCCACCGCATCGTCGGCGCGGGCGGCAAGCTGGTCGGCTTCGGCGGCGGGCTGCCCACGAAACGCTTCCTTCTCGAGTTGGAGGCCGGCAACGCGTGGCAGCGCGCGTGGGCGACCTAGCCCAAGATCGACCGTCTCGGGGCTGAGGATGGCCCGATCAGGCAATGGCAATCGGTGGGCCGGCCTTGGATGATCCGTCCGACTTCCCACTCTCCACGCGACTGAAAGACGGGGGATCTGCCGCATGTCCACCGAGACTCCTGAGTCCAACCTGGGCCGTCGCCGGCTGCTGCGTCGTGCCGGCACGGTGGCCGCGGGCGTGGTCGGCGCGGGCGCCGTGAGCGCCGCCGTCGCCGGTCCGGCCCAGGCCGCGCCGGGCGACCCGATCGTGCAGGGCAACAACGACGCCGGCGCGGGCGTCACCGAGCCGATGGTCACGCTCGACAACACGGAGGGCCCGGCCCTCAACCTCGCGCCGTCGGGCTCCACCAACGGCGACGACCCGGTCGGGTCGTTCCGCGTCGACGGTGGCGGCAACATCTGGACCCTCGTCACGCCGGGCCTGCCGGAGATGGTGCACACCTCGTTCACGGCGACCCAGCTCGTGCCGATCGTCCCGCAGCGGATCCTCGACACCCGCACGAAAGAGGGCCGGGCAAACGTCCTCAACCCGTCGGGCCTCTTCGACGCGGGTGGCCGGCTGCTCGCCGGCAAGACCATCAACCTGCACGTCGGCGACTACGCGTCCTGGGCGATCGCGCTGCACGGCAACGTGACGGTGACCGGCTCCGTCGGCGACGGCTACCTGACGATCTGGCCGGGCGGCACGGCGCGACCGACGACGTCGGTCATCAACTTCCCGTCGAGCGCGAAGCTCAAGGCGCTGGCCAACCACGTGGTGGTCGGCGTCGGCTACCTCGAAGACGAGGACAAGGACGACGTGATCTCGATCTACAACAGCGGCGCCACCGCCCATGTTGTGCTCGACGTGAGCGCGTGGAGCACCGTCTTCGGCTTCACCGAGGTCAAGAAGGGCATCCCGGGGGCCGACACCGCGCGCGCGGCGCGCGCCGCGGCCGGGCTGGCCAAGCCGCAGTCGGTCATCGCCAAGCGGATGGGCGGCAAGCCCGGCTGGGCCAAGTAGCCTTCACCAAACGCGAAAGGGCGGCCACCCCCTCGGGGGTGCCCGCCCTTTGTCGTGCGTGGGTCAGCGCTCGACCTCGCCGCGGATGAACGCCTCGACGGCGTTGTGCGCGTCGTGGTCGGCGTATTGCTGCGGCGGCGACTTCATGAAGTAGCTCGACGCCGACAGGATCGGGCCGCCGATGCCCCGGTCGAGAGCGATCTTCGCCGCGCGGAGGGCGTCGATGATCACGCCGGCCGAGTTGGGCGAGTCCCAGACCTCGAGCTTGAGCTCCGCGTTGAGCGGCGTGTCGCCGAACGAGCGGCCCTCGAGCCGGATGTAGGCCCACTTGCGGTCGTCGAGCCACGGCACGTGGTCGGACGGGCCGATGTGCACGTCGCTCTTGGCCATCTCGTGCGGCACCTGGGACGTGACCGACTGGGTCTTCGAGATCTTCTTCGAGACCAGCCGGGTGCGCTCCAGCATGTTCATGAAGTCCATGTTGCCGCCGAAGTTGAGCTGGTAGGTGCGCAGCAACTCGACGCCACGGTCTTCGAACAGCTTGGCCAGCGCGCGGTGCACGATGGTCGCACCGACCTGGCTCTTGATGTCGTCGCCGACGATCGGCAGGCCGGCGTCGGTGAACTTCTGCGCCCAGACCGGGTCGGACGCGATGAACACCGGCAGGGCGTTGACGAACGCGCAACCGGCGTCGATCGCGGCCTGCGCGTAGTGCTTGTCGGCCTGCTCGGAGCCGACCGGCAGGTAGGCGATCACCACGTCGACGCGGGCGTCACGCAGCGCCTGCGCGACGTCGACCGGCGCCTGGTCGGACTCTTCGATGATCTCCCGGTAGTACTGGCCCAGGCCGTCGAAGGTCGGACCCCGCTGCACGACGACGCCCGTGGGCGGCACGTCGCAGAGCTTGATGGTGTTGTTCTCGCTGGCGACGATCGCCTCCGCGAGGTCCATGCCGACCTTCTTGGCGTCCACGTCGAACGCCGCGACAAACTCCACGTCGGAGACGTGGTAGTCGCCGAAGGTGACGTGCATGAGACCCGGGACGCGGTCGTTGGGGTCGGCGTTGCGGTAGTACTGCACACCCTGGACCAGGGACGAGGCGCAGTTACCCACACCGACGATGGCGACGCGGACGGAGCCCATCGCGTTTGCCTCCTTCTTATTACGGCCGCTCGTCCTGGACGTGCGGGCTGGTTTCTGTTTCTCCCTGGGCAGCGCGCCCTTCGGGAGCCCGGCCGGAGCGCTCATTCACGATGAGCTCCTCCAGCCAGCGCACCTCGCGCTCGCAGGCGTCCAAACCATGACGCTGGAGCTCGAGGGTGTATGCGTCGAGGCGCTCGCCCGCGCGGGAGAGCACGTCGCGCATGCTTTCGCGGCGTTCTTCGACCTTGCGCCGGCGGCCTTCCAGGATCCGCAGGCGGGTGGCCTGGTCGGTGCGCGCGAAGAAAGCGAAGTGGACGCCGAAACCGGCGTCGTCGTAGGTCTCGGGGCCGGCCTGGGCGATGAGGTCGGCGAACCGCTCCTTGCCCTCGGCCGTGATCTTGTAAACCACCCGGCCGCGCTTGCTGGTCAGCGCCGGCACCTCGGGCTTGGTCGGCGGAGTCTCGCCGGCCTCGCTGATGTAGCCGGCGGACTGGAGGCGGCGCAGCGTCGGGTAGAGCGAGCCGTAGCTGATCGCCGCGCGGATCGACCCGAGCTTCGCCGCAAGCTCTTTACGCAGCTCGTAGCCGTGCATCGGAGACTCGTGGAGGAGGCCGAGGATCGCGAACTCGAGCAACTTCCACCTCCCTGCCGTCGTCGATGTATCGGCTCGATACATCGCAACGGTAAACCACGACCGAGCGTCGAGCAAACCTCTGATTGCGCCCGGGGAATCACGCTCCGTAGCCGTTGTCGCTCTCGCCGCCCCGACCGCGTACCCTCTTGCGCATGCGCACGCAGCGCCAGACCATCGACTACTCGCTACAGAAGCGAGCGGTCCTGCGTGACGTCTATTCCGGCCGGGTCGGGACCTACGAGGTCTGCGACGCCTCTCCCTACCTGAAAAGCGCTGCCCGCTTCCACGGAGAGCCGACCGACGAACGCTGCCCGATCTGCCGGCGGGAAAACCTGACGCACGTCCACTACATTTACGGCGATGAACTCAAGCAGTCCGCGGGACAGGCGCGAACACTGGCCGAGTTGCCAGTGCTTGCCATGACTCTGCGTGAGTTCCAGGTCTACGTGGTGGAAGTGTGTGCCGGCTGCTCGTGGAACCACCTGGTGGAGCAATACCTGCTCGGTCGCGACGGACTGGTCTCGACAGACGCAGACACAAGCGGGCGAAGGAGAGAGGCGCGACGGTGACGACGGTTCGCCCGGTTGAAGCAACGTCTTCGACGGTTGGGCGAATCGTTTACCGGATAAGTCCGGTTTTCTCTGATATGTCAGTGGCGGCCCGGTTAGACCGGACGACCGCACGGCGTTGTCCAACTCACGGCAACCCGGTGTGCGCGCGGACGCGCGTCACCGCGACCGGCAGGGTGTGACGAATGAACTCGTACGACGGCTCCAGTTCCGCGCGCGGCCACGCGCGTCCCACGGGCCACAGTGGTCCCACGGGCCACAGTGGTGACGGCGGACCAGGGTTCGGCGGCGACCGGCACTGGCAGGCGACCGGCGACGGCATGGGTGGTTGGCCCAACAACGGCGGCGGCTACGGCGACCAGCCGGCCGCGCCGCGGGGCTCCACTTCGGGTGGTCGGGCGTCGGTGCCCACGGCGTCGGCGTCCGTGCAGTCCTCTTCGGCCTCGGGGGCGGCGTCCGTGCCACCGCCGGCGGGCCGGGCGGGCGTGGGTCGCGCGTCGGCCGCCGTACCCAGTGGATCGTCGTCTTCGGGTCGGGCTTCGGTCGGCAGCGCGTCGGTGGGCAGTGCGTCCGTCGGCAGCGCGTCGGTCGGCAGTGCTTCGGTCGCCGGTGTCGCGGGTCGGGCTCAGGTTGGTCGCGCGTCGGTCGGCTCCGGTCCGGGTGGCCCGGGCGGTCCCGGTGGCCCGGGTGGCAACGGGCCGGGCGGCCCCGGTGGTCCCGGCGGACGCGGTCGTTCGGGCGGCAGCCGGCCCAAGCGCACCCGCAAGCGCAAGTTGATCAACTGGGCCATCGCCGGCTTCGCCGTGCTGGTCATGGTGGCCGGGGCGGGGCTGGTCGGCGGCACCTACTACACGACCAACGTCGTGGTGCCCGACCAGGTCGACCTGCCGCTGGCGACCACCATCTTCGCGTCCGACAACAAGACCCAGATCGCCAAGCTGGGCGAGGTCAACCGCACGTTCGTGTCGATCAACCAGATCCCCAAATACGTGCAATACGCGGTCGCGTCGGCCGAAGACCGCAAGTTCTACGAGCACAGCGGCGTCGACTACGTCGGCATCGCCCGCGCCGCCTGGAACAACTTCACCGGCGGCGACAAGCAGGGCGCCTCGACGATCACGCAGCAATACGCGCGCAACGCCTTCGACAACCTCCAGGGCGTGACCTACGCACGCAAGCTGCGCGAGGCCGTGATGGCGTCGAAGCTCAACGACGAATACAGCAAAGACCAGATCATGGAGATGTACCTCAACACGATCTACTTCGGTCGAGGTGCGTGGGGCATCGAGGCGGCCTCGCAGGGCTACTTCGGTAAGTCGGTCAGCAAGCTGACGCCCGCCGAGGGCGCGGTGCTGGCAGCGGTCATCAAGCAGCCCCAGCCGTCGGAGACCCACAAGGGTTACGACCCGGGCTACAACCCGGAAGCCGCGCAGGAACGCTGGGGCTACGTGCTCCAGGGCATGGTCGAGAAGACCTGGCTGCCGCCCGAGCAGCGGCCGACCGAATATCCGACGAAGTCGCTCAAGCCGTTGCCCAAGGACGGCACCTGCTTCACCGACTGCGGCGTCAACACCCCGCTGGGCAACGTGATCAACTACGTACACGACGAGATGATCGGGATGAAGATCCCGGGCTGCGACGCGAAGAGCTGCTCTCAGTTGATCAAGGATGGTGGCTTCAAGATCCGAACCACCATCGACAAGAACATGCAGAACGACCTTCAGGACGCGATCTGGCGGAAGAAGGCCGGCTCAGAGCTCGCGAAGCAGCCGAAGAACATCATGGCGGCGGGCGTTGCCATCGACCCGGTGCACGGGCGGGTGCTGGCCTACTTCGGCGGTGACAACGGCACCGGCCACGACTACGCCGGCAAGAACGTCGAGGGTGGGGCGTTGACCGGCGGTCACGCGCCCGGCTCGTCGTTCAAGATCTACACGCTGGCGGCGGCGCTCAACAACAACATCTCGCTCGACTCGCGCTGGGACGCGACCGACTACGACGTGCCCGGCACGAAGATCAAGGTCATCAACGCGGGCCGGCAGCCGAGCTGCGCGAAGAGCTGCACGTTGCGCCAGTCGACGGTGTCGTCCTACAACGTGCCCTTCTACCACATCGCCGACAAGCTCGGCGCCGACAAGGTCATCGAGATGGCCCGCAACGCCGGCGTCACCACGATGTGGACCAACAACCCGGTCAAGCCCTACGACCTGACCAACAAGAACACGAAGATCGGCGAGAGCGACCCGTTCTACTACGTCGTCGGCTACGGCGCCTACCCGATCACGGTGCTCGACCACGCCAACGGCCTGGCGACGATCACCAACCGGGGTGTCTACAACAAGGCACACTTCGTCATGTCGGTCGAGCAGAAGAACGCGGCCGGCGCGTGGATCAAGGTCGGCGGCGAGCAGCTCAAGCCGAAGCAGACCATCCGGCAGGATGTCGCCGACGACGTCAACGACGTGTTGCAGGAGATCTCCGGTGGGCTGCCCGGCGGCCGCCCCGCGACCGGCAAGACCGGCACGTGGGAGCTCAACGAGAAGAGCTCCGACAACGCGCACGCCTGGATGCTCGGCGCCACGCCGACGCTCGCCACCGCGATCTGGGTCGGCAACGTCGCCAAGGAGCAGGCGCTGATCGACGACGACGGCGACAAGATCCAGGGCGCCAGCCTGCCGAAGGACATCTGGAAGCGGTTCATGACCGACGCGCTCAAGGGCACCGACGTCGACCGCTTCAAGCCGGGCACCCACATCGGCGACAAGGAAGCCGGCAACGGCACCCCGGTGCAACCCCAGAACGGGGTCTGCTTCCCGGGTGACCAGGCCTGCCTCGCGGCCCAGGGTGGCAACGCGGGCGGCAACCCCGGCGACAACGGCGGGCGCCGCGGCCGCGACAACAACGGCCCCGGCAACAACCAGCCGCCGAACCCCAACACCAACCCGTTCACGATCGTCCCGCCACCCGGCGGCTGATCCGCACGACCATCCGCCGGTCGGTGGCGCCCTGACGGGTGCGACCGACCGGCGGTCGTGCACTACCCGATGCGACAAAATCGGCGCTCCGGATGGGGCACACCGGGTGGGATGCGGAAAGATGCGTCTTCGTGGGTGCAAACCTGATGCGTGACGACGCCGGACCGGTCGACCAGCCGTCCCGCTCCGACGGCTTCGTCCGCGGGCTCTCCGAGGTGATCGGCGGCCCGGTGGGCGAACACGCGGTCGAACGCCGCGACGGGGTGCGGGCCGGCGGCGGCTTCTGGACCGCGGCGCGGGTCGTCCTCGCGCTGATGTGCCTGTCCCTGGCGCTGCACTGGGTGCAGAAGTCACCGTGTCAGGACGGAGCGTGGCAGAACTACCGGCAATACACCCGGTTCTGCTACACCGATGTGCTCGCGCTCTACTACGCCGAGGGGCTCAACGAGGGCAAAGTGCCCTACGTCGACCACCCGGTCGAATACCCGGTGCTGACCGGCGCGTTCATGGGCGCGCTCGGGCTGCCGGTGCACGCGCTCGGCAAGGACCGCCCGGAGATCAACCAGGGCCAGTGGTTCTACAACCTCAATGCCCTGGTGCTCGGCGCGATCGGCGTCGGCGCGGTCGCCGCGCTACTGGCCCTGCGCAAGAGAAGACCGTGGGACGCGGCGATGTTCGCCCTCTCCCCCGCGCTGCTGGTCACCGCGACCGTCAACTGGGACCTGCTGGCGATCGGATTAGCGGTCTTCGGCATGCTCGCGTGGGCCAGAAAGAAACCCGTCGCGGCCGGCGTCCTGCTCGGGCTCGGCTGCGCGGCGAAACTCTGGCCGCTGTTCATCCTGGGCCCGATCCTGGTGCTGGCGTTCCGCACCAAGCGCTGGCGGGCCGCCATGACCACGGTCTGGGTCGGTGTCGCCACGGTCCTGGCCGTCAACATCCCGGTCGCGCTGGCGTTCCCCGACGGCTGGAAGCGGTTCTTCGAGCTCAACAACACCAGACCGATCGACTGGGGCACGATCTGGTACGTCGGCCGCTACCTGGACACCAAGTGGTCGCCGAACTCGGCGGGCCCGTTCCAGTGGCTGAGCGACCACATCCCGACCCTCAACATCCTGTCCTACCTGCTGTTCGGCCTCGCCTGCCTGGGCATCGCCGCGCTCGCCTTCTACGCACCCCGCCGTCCTCGCCTCGCGGCACTGGCCTTCCTCGTGGTCGCGGCGTTCCTGATCTTCAGCAAGGTGTGGTCACAGCAATACGTGCTTTGGCTGCTCCCCCTCGCCGTCCTGGCCCGCCCCCGCTGGGGCGCGTTCCTGGCCTGGCAGGTGGCCGAGGTGTTCTACTTCCTGGCCTTCTACGGCGAGTTGCTCGGCGCCTCGGGCAAGCAGGTCTTCCCGGAGGGCGTCTTCGTGCTGGCCGCGACGCTGCGCCTGGCCGGCGTGATCGCGATGTGCTACTTCGTCATCCGCGACATCCTGCGCCCGGAGCTCGACCCGGTCCGCGCGACCTACGCCGACGACCCCGACGGCGGCGACTTCGACGGCGCGCCCGACCCGGAGCCGGTCGGCAGGGCCGAGCCGGTCCGGGTCTGAGCGTCGCCGCTCAGAGGTGGTAGACCACCGCTGAGCCGATGTCTTCACGGGTGATCCCCAGCGAGTCGACCGGCAGGTCGATCGTCGTCAGCAGGGGTGAGCCCGGCTCGATCTGGTCGCGCACCACGACCACGTTGCGCACGCCCATCGCGCGCAGGTAGTTGATGCTGTTCTGGTCGGGGAACGTCGCGGTCACCTGGCGCACCTCCTCGAGCTTCTTCGGCACGAACCCGCTGCCGCCGTTGACGATGTCCTGGAACTTCGTCGTCGACCAGAGCATCACGTTCTCGTCTTTCAACTGGTCGCTCGGCAGCACCAGCAGCGGACCCTCGACGGTGCGCATCGCCGCGGGCTGGACCGGCACGATCGGGTGCGGCGTGGTGTTGATCCCCTCGATCAGCACCAGGGCCAGCGGGACCAGCGTGACCAGCCGCAGCCACGGACTCGGCCACGGCGGGATCCGGTTGGCCGAGATCTCCTTGACCCGATCGACGAACGCGCACACCGCGCCGGCGGCGAGGATGCCGAGCAGCAGGGTCACCCACAGCATCAGCCGGCCCGGGGTGCGGATGCCGTCCCAGCCGGGCACGTGCTCGAGCAGCGGGATGTAGGTGTATTTGCCGCCCAGGAACTCGCTGCCCATGGCCAGGATCGTGGTGACCGCGACGCCGAGCACGAGCAGCAGCCGCTGCTTGATCGTCCAGATCGAGACGATCAGGCCGGCCAGCGCCAGGGCGATCAGGGTGAACCCGGGCAGCAGGGTCATCTCAGCCGGCCAGCCCAGCGAGTCACGCAGCGGGGCGTGCAGGCCACCCCAGAGCCAGGAATGCTCGGGGGCGGTGAAAAGCCCCCGCAGCGGCGGCGAGTAGAGCTCGATCTCTTCGATCCCACGCCGGGCGTAGGGGTGCGCGTCGGCGACCTCGAAGTAAGGAATCGCCAGCAGCCCACCGGCGGCCGCGAAGATCACGCCACCGCCGAGGTCGGCGAAGAAGAGCTTGCGACCGAACGGCCGCCGGACCGCCCACCGCCGGGCCCGCTTGACCTGCCAGCCGACGAGCGCGCCGATGCCGAGCAACGCCAGCACGTACGCGAAGACCAGCCCGATGCCGAAACCAAGGCTGAGCTGCCACGCGGCGACCAACCACCCCGCCAGCGCCCAGCCAGCATGCCGGCGTTCGGGCCGGTAGCCGTGCCGGAACGAGAAGCCATGCCCGCGGGCGAGCATCGCGAGGGCCAGCGGAATGCCGCCGTTGGAGATGATGTGCAGGTGCCCGGCCTGCGAGAGCAGCCACGGCGCGTAGGTGTAGGCCGCCGCGGCGACCGCGCTGCCGGTGCGGCCAGCGCCGAGTTGGCGCACCAGCACATAGGCGCCGGAGGTGGCGAGCGCGTGCGCCAGCACGAACATGATGTTGTAGCGGACGATCGCCGCCACCGGCCCCTCGCCGATCATGCCGAGCGGTGCGTAGCCGAGCAGCGAGTCGGAGAACGCGAAACTCCACAGCTCGGGATAGAAGGCGTTGGCGTGCCAGAGCCGGGCGGGGTCGGTCAGCAGGCTGTGCCCGGACCAGGACATCTGCCAGGCCTGGAGGGTCGGATCCCAGATGTCCTGCGGGATCGTGTGCCGCGGGTAGCGCAGCGTCGGCCAGGTCATCACCACCGCGGCGGCGACCGACAGGAAGGCGGCGATGAACCACTCGTGGCGGATCGTGCGGCCGGCCCAGCGGGCGGCCCGTCTTGCGACGTTGGGCGGTGGCTCGGTGCGGCCCGCGAACTCCGCCCATTTGTCGGGCTCTTTGTCGCCGTCGGTCAGGGTCGCGACCGCGGCCTTCTCGGCCGCGTCGTCCTCGGCGGCGTCGCTGGCGTCTTCCTTGGCGTCGCCGCCGGTCTTGCTCGGCTTGACGTCCGGGGGAGCAGCCTTTGCGGCTGCGGGGTCTTCGGTCCCACTGGCGTCGGCGGAGCTGCCCGGCTTTTCGGCGGCGCCATCCTCGCGTTGGCCTGGTTCGTCGGCCGTAGGTCCGGTGGTGACGTTGTCGGCCGATTTCACCATCGCGGGTTCGTCGGTCTTGCTCAGGTCGGTGTCTGCCGGCTCGTCGGCGGCGTGCCGTCCGCGCTGTTCAGCGGCGGGTTTGGCCATGGTGGCAGCCGCGACTGTCGCTCCGGGCGCGACCGGAGTCGTTTCGCCGTCGGTCTCTGCCGGGTCTTCGCCGATTTGCTGCGCGGGCAGCCGCGTCTCCGCCACGCTCGTGGCCACGGCGGCAGTGTCGCGGGCGGACCGCTTGAACGGCCACCAGCGGCGGGTCTTCTTCGTGGACGTGCCGGTCGTGGGTTGATCCGGCGCCCCTTCGCCGGCGCCGCGTTGCTTGGGCGCCGTGCCCGGGGACGCCGCTTCGACGGGCGGAGTCGTCTCCGCCGACGAGGGTTCTTCGGCGCCGTCGACTGCTGGGTCGCTGCTCTCGGCCGAGGTGGCTTCATCGCCGAGTTGCGCTGAACCAGGTCGCGCCTTCGGTGCGGCGGCCTTCCGAGCCCTGCGCGGGGTGGCTTCCCCGTCGGGCACGGATGTCGCCTCTTCACTTCCCTCGTGGACGGTCACACCGGCGCCGCCGGCGGGCGCCTTGGCCGCGCGGCGGGCACGCGTTCGCGCCTTCGGCGCGGTGCTTCCCGATCCAGCGGCCTCGCTGCTGGATCCGGATTGCGCTGTCGCGTCGTCGTCGCTGTCCGCGGAGCCACGATCCGCGACTTCGGTGTCTGCCTTCTCGACGGATGCGGCTTGCATCGCGGTGCTGGCCGCCTGGGTCTCGCTTCGCGCGGCGCCAGCGGTCTCCGTGCCAGCGGCGTCCACACCGGTGCTGACCGTCGCACCAGCGCCGGTCGCGACCGCAGCGGCGGTATCGGTCTTGCCTGCTCGGCGGCGTCGCCCTTTGGCCGCCGGCGTTGCCGCCGCGGGCGCGTCGCCTTCGGATTCACCCGCGCGGGTGCCGGCGCCGGCCTCGGCGCCGCCGGTGGTTCGTTGGCCGGTGTCCGTGCGACCAAGTGCGCCTGCGGCGCCTTCGGCCTCGGCACCGCGGGTGCTGGCGCTGCCGGTGGGTCGGTCGCTTACTTCCGCGCGACCAGGTATGGCCGCTGCTCCCTCGACATCGGCACCGCGGGTGCTGGCGCTGATCTTGCCGCTGCCGGTGGTTCGTTCGCTGGTGTCCGTGCCACCAGGTGCGCCTGCGGCGCCTTCGGCCTCGGCACCACGGGGGCTGGGGGCGGTATTGGCGCTACCGGTGGTTCGGTCGCCGATGTCCGCGCGCCCAGGTGTCGCCGCTGCTCCTTCGGCCTCGGCCCCGTGGCGGCTGGCCCCCTCGCCCACGTCTGCGAGACGACGTGTAGCTGCTGCGGCCGCCATCCCGATCACTGCTGCCGCGCCGCCGCCACCGTGGTCACCGCCACGGTCTTCGGCAGACGCGGCACGGCGCCCGCTCGCACTGCCCGCGTCGGACCCGGCCGCGACCGCGCCGCCGTGAGCGCCGCCGGTCGCCTCAACGGTGCCGTCGCTCTCGCGTACACCCGTGGACTGGTTGGTCGCCGTCTGAAGGTCGCCCTGCCGGCGGCCGCCGAGGGATTCGGATCCGTCGTCGGCGGGCCCACCGCGATCGTCGTCCGCCGACTCGGTGACACCCGACCCGCGCCCCTCGTCGCTGGAAGCGGCTTCGCGCCCGTTGGTGCTCGGTGCGGATCCCGTCGCCACCTCGGATGTGCCCGACTCCGCCACATAGGGCTCGTCGGGTTCCTCCTCGCTGGCGATGGAGGGCCGGCGGGTGGGCTCGGGGCCGGGTGCCGCACGTCGCGCGGTCATCGGCGGTTCTTCCGAGTTCATGCCGCTCTTTCTCTCGACCGACCGGAGGCGGGGTCTCGCCGGTGACCGCACCGCGACAGCGCGGTTGGCCCCACGAGACACCTCCTAGTGGCGCCTAACGTCACACCTTGCCGCGTAGAAACGCGATGTCGGCCGCTTGGCCCTCGGCGTCGCCCGGTGTCTCCACGATGACCGGTGCTCCGGCCGCCCTCACGACGGCGATGAGCAACTCGGGGTCGATCATTCCGGAACCGAGGTTGTCGTGTCGATCCCGGCCGGAGTCGAACGGGTCCTTCGAGTCGTTGCAGTGAATCAGGTCGATCCGGCCGGTGATCGCCTTGACCCGGTCGACCAGGCCGAGCAGGTCTTCGCCACCGGCGTGGGCGTGGCACGTGTCGAGGCAGAAGCCGACCTCGTAGTCGCCGACGGCGTCCCATAGCCGGGCCAACATGTCGAGCTTGCGGGCGCAGGCGTGGTCGCCACCCGCGGTGTTCTCGATCAGCACGGGGGTGGCGAAACCGCCCTGGTCCTGCGCGTAGGCGAAAGTCTTGCGCCAGTTGTCGAACCCGGTCTCGAGCTCGTCGACCGCGCCGACGTGTCCGCCGTGGACGATCAGTGCCTTGGCACCGACATCGGCCGCGCCGGCGGCATGCGCGAGCAGCAGCTTGCGGCTCGGGATGCGGATCTTGTTGTTGAGCGTCGCCACGTTGATCAGGTAGGGCGCGTGGATGTAGATGTCGACCTCGGAGGCCTTGAGGTCGGCGGCGTCGGCTCTCGGCTTGGGCGACTTGTAGCCCTGTGGGTCGGTGAGGAAGAACTGCACCGCGTCGGCATCGCGGGCCGTCGCGGCGGCTAACGGATCGGTCGGGTCGACGTGAGCTCCGATGCGCATGGAGGCGAGCCTACGTCGCGGGTACGACAACGGCGCACCGGTGCCCGCGTCCGGAATTCCTCGCAAATCGCCCACCCTCGCGTCACCGCCGCCCGTCCCGCTTCGTTACCTCCGATAGACCAGCCCGGGGGCCGCTGAACCACCACGAGCCTCCACGCACCGGCCGACCACGGGAGTTGTGAACGTTGCACGCCATCCGACGCCGTACCGTCGCGTCCGCTGCCGCCGCCTTTTTTGTGGCCGCGCCGCTGGCCATCGGCGGCGCCGCCCTCGCCGCCGAGCCGGCGCAGGAAACCAACAGCCAGGTCACCTTCAGCGGCGACGGGCTGCTCGGGGTGGCCTGCGGCGCCAAGCCCAACTCCGCGTCGGTGACGGTGCCGGCGGAAAGCACGCTGCGCGTCGTCAACAACACCGGCCGCAAGGCCAAGCTGCTGCTCGACGGCGCGACCCGCGGCGAGGTGGCCTCGGGTGCGACCGCCGACGTGCTCTTCCACCGCGGTCCGGTCGAGTTGGCGCTCAAGCCCGACTGCATGCTGGCCGACGAGAAGTCGGTGCGGGTCGAGGTGCTGGCCGCGCCCGCGCCCCCGGTGGTCAACAACGACACCCCGGCCAACTCGCCGATCGTCCCGTTCGGCAACGGCGGTGGCAACAACTCCGGCGGCGCCGACACCCCGGCGGCGGCCGGCGGCGACGACCAGCAGCCCCGGGGCGCCGCGGCGGGCGGCGACAACGCCAACCCGGCGACCGGTTCCTCTCCCGCCGCGGTCGACCCGGCCAACCCGGCTGCCGGCGACGACGCGGATCCCGCGAACCCGGACGACCCGGCCAACCCCGACGCGGCGGCACTGTCGGCGGACAGCTTCGGCGACCCGACCGGCGGTGGCAGCCTCGACGGGGCGACCACGGTCGCCGGTGCGGCCGCCGAGCCGCTGGCTTCGGTCGACCCGGTCAGCGACAGCGGACCGACCGGTCTGCTGGCCCTGATCGCGACAGTGTGTGCGGTCGGCGTATCCGCTGGGGCAATTCGGGCTATTGTTGCTCAACGTGCAAGCCGGACTCGGGCCGCGTAAACTAAATAACACAACAAAGCTCCGCGGGGCGCCCGCGTCCAACCTCGTCGGTGTGGTCGTTCCTCCCCAGGTCCCACCCAAAGAATGCGGACTCAAGGCGCTCCGCGGCTCTGCACAGAGGGCCCCTTCCTAGCGGAGGGGCCCTTACCACGCCCGGACGGCCTCTCACCTGGGGTCTCCGGTATTGTGGTGGGGTTGTCCGCACCAGCAGGGTGCTGGCAACGACGCACGACCTCCTGCCGCGGATGGACCGTGGCCGCTAAGCCCATAGGAGGTGAGCACGTCTTGCGTCATTACGAAGTTATGGTGATCCTCGATCCCTCTCTCGAGGAACGCACCGTCGCCCCGTCTCTCGACACATACCTCAATGTGATTCGGACCGCGGGTGGCTCGGTGGAGAAGCTCGATGTGTGGGGCCGCCGGCGGCTCTCGTTCGAGATCAACAAGAAGGCCGAGGGCATCTACGCCGTCATCGACCTGCAGGCGGAGCCTGCGGCGGTGGCTGAGCTGGACCGTCAGCTGCGACTCAACGAGTCGGTGCTGCGCACCAAGGTCATCCGGCCCGAGACGCGCTAAGCGCACTTCGGACCAGATCAGCCCGAACAAAGCCTCACCAACTCTGTCGTACGGCTCTGGCAGCCTGTCGGCAGAGACTCGAATGAGTGCACGAGGAGACGGTCATGGCAGGAGACACCACGATCACGGTCATCGGCAACCTGACCGACGACCCCGAGTTGCGCTTCACCCCGTCGGGTGCGGCGGTCGCCAAGTTCCGCGTGGCTTCAACCCCGCGGATCATGGACCGCTCGACCAACGAGTGGAAGGACGGCGAGCCGCTCTTCCTTTCCTGCACCGTGTGGCGTCAGGCGGCCGAAAACGTCGCCGAGTCGCTGCAGCGGGGCGCTCGCGTCATCGTGTCGGGCCGGCTCAAGCAGCGGTCCTACGAGACCCGCGAGGGTGAGAAGCGCACCGTCATCGAGCTCGAGGTCGACGAGATCGGCCCATCCCTGCGCTACGCCACGGCGAAGGTGCAGAAGATGTCGCGCTCCAGTGGCGGTGGTGGTGGCGGCTTTGGCTCCGGCGGTGGCGGCGGCCAGGGTGGCGGCGGAGGCAACAACTTCGACGACCCCTGGGCGACGGCCGCGCCGGCAGGCGCCTCCTCCGGCGGCGGTTCGGGCCGGTCGAGCAGTTTCTCCGACGACGAGCCCCCGTTCTAATCAGAATCACCAGGAGCACGAGCAATGGCTAAGGCTGCCGCGCTACGCAAGCCGAAGAAGAAGGTGAACCCGCTCGACAAGGACGGGATCACCTACATCGACTACAAAGACACCGCGCTGCTGCGCAAGTTCATCTCCGACCGGGGCAAGATCCGTGCCCGCCGGGTCACCGGGGTGACCTCGCAGCAGCAGCGTCAGATCGCACGCGCCGTGAAGAACGCGCGCGAGATGGCGCTCCTGCCCTACACGACCACGGCTCGCTGAGAGGAGGCACCGAAATGAAGGTCATCCTGACTCAGGAGGTGTCCGGCCTCGGCACACCCGGCGACGTGGTCGACGTCAAGGACGGCTACGGCCGCAACTATCTC
This sequence comes from Asanoa ferruginea, assembly GCF_003387075.1. Lineage (NCBI taxonomy): Bacteria > Bacillati > Actinomycetota > Actinomycetes > Micromonosporales > Micromonosporaceae > Asanoa > Asanoa ferruginea. Next base: position 2,388,377 of record NZ_QUMQ01000001.1, on the reverse strand, counting down.
CTCCCCCAGGGCTTCGGCATCCGCTGGAGCAAGGGCGCGGAGAAAGAGGTCACCAACATCAAGCGGGCCCGCGGTGCTCGCGAGATCCGCGACCTCGGCCACGCCAACGAGGTCAAGGCCCAGCTCGAAGGCCTCAAGGTCAGCATGCAGGTGCGCGCCGGCGACGGTGGCCGCCTGTTCGGCTCGGTCACCCCGGTCGAGATCGTCGACGCGGTCAAGGCCGCTGGTGGCCCGTCGCTCGACCGCCGCCGGCTCGAGCTGCCCGGTCACATCAAGTCGACCGGCAGCTACCCGGTGAAGGTCAAGCTGCACCCTGAGGTGACGGCCACGTTCGACGTGAACGTCAACCGCAGCAAGTAAGGCAACACCCGCGAAAGGGCGTCGCACCGGTCACGGTGCGGCGCCCTTCGTGCGTCAGCCGAGCGGTTGGCCGCTGAACACGCTGTTGAGCACGGCCGCCATGCCACCGCCGACCACCGCCGCGGCCAGGCCGACACTGCCGGCACGCCAACTATGGCCGAGCCAGCGCAAAAGAATGGCCGCGATCAGCGTGACCCCGAGCGCGATGCCAAACGTCGGCACACCCGACAGCAACCCAGCCAGCGCCTGCGCCCGCGGCGAATCACACCCACCGCCGGTCACATCACTGACACAGTCGTCGGTGGCAACCGCAGGCAGGGTCATCAACCAGAGACCAAACGCCAGCACGGGTACGGCGTACCAGGCGGCCGCGTAAAGCACCGCCGCCAGGAACCCACCGTTGTCAGCGTTGTCGAGCTGCTCGAACTCGTCCTGCTCCCAACGCGACCGCCGCCGCGGCGGCACCTGCGTACGGGCCGCGGGTGCGGACCGGACCGGTGCCGGCTCGCCGCGCGGCGCGGTGCGGGCCGGGGCGCCCCAGCCAGGGTCGGTCGCGTCGAGCGCGGGCGGCATCGCCGCACGGGCAAGCGCCGCTTCCTCGGCGGCCGACCGCCCCCGGCGCGGCGGCTCGGCATAACTTTCGGGTTCCGGCCGGCGCGGCTCAGGCAGCCCGACCGCAGGCGACCGCGGCGCCGTAGCCGGCGTCGGCACCCACCGCGGGTCGTCACCGGAAAGCCGATGCCCCGACCAGAACGCGTCGAACTTCTCCTCAGCCTCTTCATCGATGCTGCCGACAAGCCGGTCCCACTCGCCGGTCGTCGTCGTGGGGTCGTATTGACCCGTGTCAGTCATCCGCTCCCACGACCCGGTGCCGGGGTCGTCGTCGCGCCGGTCACCCGGACGCTGCGCAGGAGCGCGCCGCCCGCCCGGCTCATCGATCCGCCGGCTCCCGGTGTCGGCGACCCCATCGGCCGCGTCGCGGGAGGCATCCCGCCGACCACGCCGCCCAGCATCCTGGCCCGGGCGATCGTCGCGCGGTTCCGGCGGTTGCTCGATCGGCGCCATCGCGCGCCGCGACCACTCGCCGGTCATGTCCGGGTGCCGCCAACGGTCCGAGTCAGGCTCGCCCGCCCACGACCCACGCTCCCCGCCGCGACCGGGCCGCTCGCCCGGCTCAGGCTCCGCGCGCCGCCCACCGCGACCACGGACGGGCGGTTCGCCCAGGTCCTGGTCGTCCGGCTCGGCGCGGCGTCCGCGGCTGGGCAGGTCAGGACCGTCGCCAGGAGTCCGTCGACGCTGCGCCGGCACGTCGCCACCGCGAGTGCCGTCACGCCAATCGCGGGCGGCTGGATCGATCTCGTCGCCTCGGCCCCGCCTGGACGGTTCGGGCTCCGCGTGCCGGCTCCGCCCGTGACCGGTCTGCTCTCCGGGGGCGATCTCGTCATGCCGACCCCGACGCCCGACTCCGGTCGAGCCGACCGCATCCGTTTCGTCGTGCCGCCCACGCCGTCCGGCGCCGGTCGAACCGGGGGCGTCGGCTTCGTCGCGGCGGCTGCGTCGTCCGGCGCTGGTCGAGTCGAGGGCGTCAGGCGAGCCGCGATAGGCGCGGCGCGCTACACCGGTCGAGCCCGGGGCGTCCGGTTCGTCGCGCCGGGCGCGCCGGCCCGCGCCGGTCGAGTCGAGCGCGTCGGGTTCGTCGCCGAAGATGCGCCGGCCAACGCCGGTCGACCCGACCGCGTCAGGGTCGTCGCGCCGGCTGCGCCGCCCGGCGCCGGTGGAGTCGAGTGCGTCGGGTTCGTCGCGGTAGGTGCGGCGCCCAACGCCGGTCGAGCCGACCGCGTCGGGGTCGTCGCGCCGGCTGCGTCGTCCCGCGCCGGTGGAGTCGAGTGCGTCGGGTTCGTCGCGGTAGGTGCGCCGGCCAACGCCGGCCGAGCCGACCGCATCCGTTTCGTCGCGCCGGCTGCGTCGTCCGGCGCTGGTCGAGTCGAGTGCGTCGGGTTCGTCGCGGTAGGTGCGGCGGCCGATGCCGGTGGAGCCGACCGCGTCGGGGTCGTCGCGCCGGTCGCGCCGTCCGGCGCTGGTCGAGTCGAGTGCGTCGGGTTCGTCGCGGTAGGTGCGGCGGCCGATGCCGGTGGAGCCGACCGCGTCCGGGTCGTCCCGCCGGTCGCGCCGTCCGGCGCTGGTCGAGTCGAGTGCGTCGGGTTCGTCGCGGTATGTGCGGCGGCCCGCACTAGTTGAGTCGAGTGCGCCTGGGTCGCGGCGGCCGACGCCGGTGGACCCGATCGCGTCGGGGTCGTCGCGCCGCCGGCCGCGTCCGGCGCCGGTCGAATCGAGCGCGTCGGACTCGTCGCCGTAAGCGCGCCGGCCGACCCCGGTCGAGTCGAGGGCGTCCGGGTCGCCACGGCGGCTGCGCCGCCCAACACCGGTCGAGTCCAAAGCATCCGATTCGTCGCGGTATGCGCGGCGGCCCCGACTCGGTGCGTCGACTTCGTCGTCGCGGCCTCGGCGGGCGCGGGTCGGGGTGCCGGGCAGGTCGACCTCGATCGGGTCGTCGTTCCAGCTTGGCCGGCTGCGCTCGGGTGCGTCGGTGTCGCCGTGCCGGGCTCGGCGGCCGCGGGAAACCGGCGGGTCGGCGGGCTCGCCGTGCCAACTGCTGCTCGGGTCGCTGTCGGAATAGCTGTCGCGCCGTCCGCGCAGCGGAACCTGGATGGTGCCGGTGTCTTCGCGGCGGGTGATGCCCGGCAGTTCCGTATCCGTCTGCTCGGTCTGCCAACTCCGCGAGACACCGGCGTCGGCCTCGTCCTGCCGCCGGCGTCGGCCGCGACTGACCGGCGCGGTGTCGGTGGCCTCGTCACGCCGGCTGCGGCGGCCACGAGTCGGCACTTCGGCGGTGCCCGTCGCCGCGTAGCCGACGCTGGGCAGCTCGGTGTCGGTCACCTCGTCCTGCCAGCCTCGGCGACCGCGCGGGGCAGGGGCGTCGGTCTCGACATCGTCCAGGTGGCGCCGCCCGCGGCTGACCGGCTCGGTCTCGACAGGCTCGGCCCGCCGGCCACGCCGCCCGCGAACGGGCACCTCGATCGCGCCGGACGCCTCAATGTCCGCCGAGTCATCGCGGCGGCCGCGGCGCCTGTCGACAGGCACGGAGGCGGCACCGCGGGTCAGCTCGTCGGCAGGCCCGTCGTTCCAACTCCGCCGAGCGCGCGAGTCGCCGACGTCGTCGCGCTGCCGCCGCCCGCCACTGGACAACTCGATCTCGTCAGAGTCGTCGTAACGACGGCGACCACCGCTGGTCAGCTCGACGTCGTCGGATCGGCCTCGGCCGGCACGGGAGTCCGAAATGTCGTCTCGGCGACGTCGGGCCCCGCTGGACAGCTCGATCTCGCCGGGCTCGTCCCAGTCGCGACCCGCGCGCGAGTCCGAAATGTCGTCTCGGCGGCGCCGTGCGCCGCTCGAAAGCTCGATCTCGTCCGGTGAGACGCGGCTACGACGGACGTGTGAGTCAGAGACCTCGTCCCGCCGACGCCGACCACCGCTGGACAACTCGATGTCGTCATAGTCGTCGACTTCATCCCGGTCACGACCACCACGGACCCGGCGGTCGCCGCCGGTCGGAACGATGACCATGTCACCGTCGTCGCCGGGCTCGTCCTGCCAGAAGTTTTTGGGCAGCTTCAACGACGCGGTGTCTTCGATCTGCTGGATCGCCGCGAGCTCGCCGCCGGTCGCACCGAGCGGGTCCCACTGCGAGATCGCGTCCGGGTTGGGCTCGGCGGCCGGTGGCTTGACGCCCCGCCGGGCGCCGGTGCGGCGCGGCCGATCCTCGGACCTGGGCGAGCGCGACCTGGGCGACGTCACCGGGGTGTCGTCGCCGCGCGCCCAATCCCGATAGTCCACAGCCGGAGCGTGACCTTCCTGATATCGGATCGCAATCGTCCGTGTCGACAAGACCAAATCCACGGACGCGTCGATGGTAGTCGACCCAGAGAGGGGTCGCTGGTCCTGGTGTGGACGTATTTCTTTCCTCCACACGCTGGGGACTAAGGAACCGCACGTCAGGAGGGTGCCGCGCAAGGATTCACTGTGGTCATGCACAAGCTGTGCACAGGTTCACGCACACCCTCTGGCCTGCTTTCCACAGGTTGTCCAAAGGTTCGTCCACGTGGCTCTTTGCGCTGGTGGACAACGGGCTCATAAGGTTGCCGTTCGGTCCTAGAAGAAACGGCGCGACATCCCCCGGTCGTGTCGGGGGTCCGCCGATCAACTGTCGGTTATAGTACAACCGTACGAGAGGGGGCCACCGTGTCGATCACCGACGACGTGCGCGGCGGCCGCCCACCCGGGCCGCCGCAAGATGGTCCCCCTCCACAGCGCGACGGTGGCTACGACAAGACGCCGCCGCAGGATGTCGCCGCTGAGCAGAGCGTCCTGGGCGGCATGCTGCTCTCCAAGGACGCGATCGCCGACGTCATCGAGATCCTCAAGACCGGCGACTTCTACCGCCCGATCCACGCGACCGTCTTCGACGCGATCCTCGACCTCTACGGCCGCGGCGAGCCCGCCGACGCGGTGACCGTGTCGGCCTCGCTGGCCGACTCCGGCGACCTGATGCGGATCGGCGGCGCGCCCTACCTCCAGACGCTGATGGCCAGCGTGCCGACGGCGGCCAACGCCGGCTACTACGCGCGGATCGTCGCCGAGCGCGCCGTGCTGCGCCGCCTGGTCGAGGCCGGCACGCGGATCGTCCAACTGGGCTACGGCTCCGCCAACGGCGGTGGCCGCGACGTCGACGACGTGGTCGACCTCGCGCAGCAGGCCATCTACGACGTGACCGAGAAGCGGGTCAGCGAAGACTTCGCGATCCTCGCCGACATGCTCCAGCCCACGCTCGACGAGATCGAAGCGGTCGGCGCCCAGGGCGGCGTGATGACCGGCGTGCCCACCGGTTTCACCGATCTCGACCGCCTGCTCAACGGCCTCCACCCCGGCCAATTGATCATCGTGGCGGGAAGGCCGGGTCTCGGTAAGAGCACCGCGTCCATGGACTTTGCCCGGAATGCGGCTATCCGGCACAACTGCGCGAGCGCCATCTTCTCGCTCGAAATGAGCAAGGTCGAGATCGTCATGCGACTGCTCTCGGCCGAGGCGCGGGTGCCGCTGCATGTCCTGCGATCAGGGCAACTCTCCGACGACGACTGGACCAAGCTGGCGCGCCGGATGGGCGAGATCAGCGAGGCGCCGCTGTTCGTCGACGACACGCCCAACATGAACCTGATGGAGATCCGGGCCAAGGCGCGCCGACTCAAGCAGCGCCACGACCTCAAGATGATCGTCGTCGACTACCTGCAACTGATGAGCTCGCCCAAGCGCACCGAGAGCCGCCAGCAAGAGGTCGCCGAGCTGTCCCGTGGCCTCAAGCTGCTCGCCAAAGAGGTCGAGTGCCCGGTCATCGCCGTGTCACAGCTCAACCGCGGCCCGGAACAGCGCACCGATAAACGCCCGCAGCTGTCCGACCTGCGCGAGTCCGGGTGCCTGACCGCTGAAACCCGGGTGCTGCGTGCTGACACCGGCGCCGAGACCACCATGGGTGAGTTGTTCAACACCGGCGCCCGTGACGTGCCGGTGTGGGCGCTGGATGACCGACTCAAGTATGTGCGCCGGCACCTGACGCACGTGTTCAGCACTGGGGAGAAGCCGGTTTTTCGGCTGCGGCTGGCGTCCGGGCGGGAAGTTCGCGCCACCGCCAACCACCCGTTCCTCACCTACGAAGGCTGGACCCCGCTCGGTGAACTGACGGTCGGCGGCCGGATCGCCGCACCACGGCACGTGTGCGCGCCCGAACAGGTCACCACGTGGGACGACCGGCAAGTCATCCTGCTGGCGCACCTGCTCGGCGACGGCTCAATGCTGCCCCGGCAGTCGATCCGATACGCCAGCATTGACGAAGCCAACCTCGAGGCGGTCCGTGATGCCGCCACGTTCTTCGGGATCACGGCGGCACGCGACGACTACGCGCAGGCCCGGTGCGCCACGTTGCGGCTGGTCGCCCCCTACCGGTTGACGCACGGCAAGCGCAACCCCGTTGCCGTGTGGGTCGACTCGCTAGGGCTATTCGGGAAGCGCAGCCACGAAAAGTTCGTGCCGGCGGAGGTGTTCAGTCTCCCCAAAGACCAGATCGCCCTGTTCCTACGGCACCTGTGGGCAACGGACGGATCGGTCTGGATCCGACCGCTCACGGGGAAAGGCCCGATCGGCCGGGTCTACTACGCATCCACCAGCCGCCGGCTGGTGGACGACGTGGCCCGCCTCCTGTGGCGGTTCGGCATCCAGACACGGATCAAGACGACCCGGAAGACCGGCTACCGCGACGGCTACCAACTGCACATCACCAGTGCCGGCGACCAGGAGGCTTTCTGCCGGGTCATCGGGGTCAACGGCAAGCGCGGGGAGGCGGCCGAACTACTCCGTCAACGCTTGCAAGGGGTTAAGGCCAACACCAACGTTGACACCATCCCGGCAGTCGTCTGGGAGCGCGTGCGCGACGTCCTCTCGGAGCGCCGCATGACCCACCGGCAGTTCGCCGCCTCGATGGGGACCAAGTTCTCCGGGAGCACCATGTGGAAGCACGCCCCGTCCCGGGACCGGATCGCTCGGGCCGCGGCGATCCTCCACGACAACGACCTCGACATGCTCGCCACCAATGACGTCACCTGGGACGAGATTGTGTCCATCGAGCCCGACGGGGTTGAGGCCGTCTACGACGCCACCGTCGCCGGGGCGCATAACTTCGTCGCCAACGGCATCGCGGTCCACAATTCGATCGAGCAAGACGCCGACGTCGTCATCCTGTTGCACCGCGACGACTACTACGACAAAGAGTCGCCGCGGGCCGGTGAGGCTGACTTCATCGTGGCCAAGCACCGAAACGGTCCCACCGACACGGTCACCGTGGCCGCCCAGCTCCACCTGTCGCGCTTCGTCGACATGGCCATTTAGGACAAAAGGGGAAACCAGCCCGCCGCCTCGCCCAGTGCGAGCCGATCGCGCTGCGTCAACGACTCCCGGCCGCTGGCCTTGAGCAGAAAGTCCGTCGGTGACCAGGTCGCCGGCCGGACCACCTCGTCGCTGAGCAAACCGTCCATCGTGGACACGGCGACGGCGAGCGCGGAAGCGGGTGGTGCCGGCGGCGCCGGCAGCGCGACGCTCAGATCGAGATGGTGCACGACCGCCTCGGTGACCAGCGTCGCGATGAAGTCGGGCACGGCCAGCACGTGCCCCTGGGTCGCGACGAACGCCGCCGGGTCGGCCGCGGCCGCCGCCCGCGCGGCCGCCGGCGCGGTTTCGGCCCACAGCGCCACGATCGACGACGGCCGCTCGAACGCACTCGCCGCCCGCCGGGTCAACCACGCACTGTGTCGACCGGCCACGGCGTCACCCGTCCAGTAGCTCACGTGGTCTACATCAGACGGACCGGGCACCGCGCTGACGAAGGCCACCAGCGCCCGCCGCGCGTCTTCGAGCAGGTGGAGCAGCACATCGGCGACCACCCAGCCGCGACAGCGGGTCGCATGCAGCAGGTCGTCGTCGGTCAGCGGCAACACCGTCGCAGTGACCGCGTCGTAAGCGTCGCCGAGCGCGCCAGCGGGTGCCGTCATAACTAGACGATCTCACGCGACGCGGGGCCCGGCAGCCGACAATCGGCCACCGGGCCCCCGCATGCGCATCGCCGGTCAGTCGAACAGTTCGCCCAGGAAACCCTTGTGCTTCTTGTGACGGTAGTGGCCGTGGTAGCCGTATTGTCCGCCGTGCTGCCCATAGGCCGGCTGCGGCGGGTAATGCGCCGGCGGGGGCGGCGGCATGTGGCTCGGCTGGCCATAACCGGGCTGCCCGTGCCCACCCGGCGGGGGCGGCGGCGGAGGCGCGTAACCAGGCGCCACCGGCTGGCCCGGCACGCCAGGTGCGGATTGCTGACGGTTCCAGTTGGCCTCGGCCTCGAAGAGCTTCTCGAGCTCACCGCGGTCGAGGAAAATTCCACGGCACTCGGTGCACTGGTCGACGGTGACGCCGCTGCGCTCGTAGGTTCGCATCTCGCCACGACACTTCGGACAGGTCATCTGCATCACTAGACGGTACCGGGTGGATGCACGTCGCCCGAGCGCAGCGCGGCCGCCACCTCGCCGTCGGTGACCTGGTGGAAGTCGTCGTAGAACTGGCTCACCGCACCGAACGGCTCCGGCCGCACCGGACAGACCAGCTCGTCGACCAGCGGTGTCAGTGCCGATAGCGCCCGCGCCGAGCCGACCGGAACGGCGAGCACCACCCGTGCCGCATCGAGCGCGCGGGCCACCGCGACCGCCGCCCGCGCCGTGGCGCCGGTCGCCAGGCCGTCGTCGACCAGCACCGCGACCTTGCCGCGCAACGTCAGCGGCGGCCGGCCGGCCCGGTAACGCTCCTCGCGCCGCGCCAACTCCGCTTCCTCTCGCGCCAGCACCCGCTCGATGTCGGGCTGCTCGAGCCGTGCGGCCACGTCGTCGTTGCGCACCGCGACACCGCCCGGCCCCAGCGCACCGAACGCGACCTCGGGCGCCCAGGGCACGCCGAGCTTGCGGATGACCAGCACGTCGAGCGCGACACCCAGCCGCGCGGCCACCGCCGCGGCGACCGGCATGCCGCCACGCACCAACCCGAGAACGACGACCTCGGGCCGCCACGCGTAGCCGGCCAATCCCTCGGCCAAAGCCAAGCCGGCCGATGCCCGGTCACGGAACGAGCCCTCCACCCATTCAGGTGTACGCCGTCGCGCGCCCGTCCGTCGCCTCTTCCACCCGATCGCGCGGTGCCGGAGCGGCCGCATCCCGCAACGCGGGCGCCCAGGCCAGCAGGGCGATCGGGTAGAGCAGGTAGCCGAACCGGGTCGACGGCATCAACAGGATCGCCGCCAGCAGCCCGTACCCGCTGATCAATGAAACGGCGGCCGCGGTCCGCGGTGGGCGACGGATGATCCAGACCGCGATCACCACCCCGGCGAGCCCGAGTAGGCCGGCGGCGATCAGCCGCCCACCGGGCAGGCCGGAAGCGATCAGCTGCCCGGGAAACGGCGACGCCGCCGGGCTGCTCACGACCCCGTGCCCGAGCGGGAAGCCGATCACGTTGTCGACCAGGGCGCCCGGGTCACGCAGCAACGGCGGCACGAGCGCGAGCACCGGCAGGCCGAGCGCGCCGAGCGCGAACGGACGCAGGCGCCGCCGGGTCAGCGCGTGGATCAGCAGCACCACCACGATCGGCAGCGCGAACAGCTTGAGCGCGCCGGCCAGCCCCGCGACGACACCGGCCCAGGCCCACCGCTCTCGCGCGCACAACGCCAGCGACAGCAGGCAGAGCGCGAGCACCGGAATGTCATCGCCACCGGTCGCGATGGCCAGCGCGCAGATCGGCAGCACCGTGGTGAGCTGCACGGCGCGCAGCAGGTGCGGGCCGCGGACCAGCGCGATCGCGATCGCGAGCGCGGCCACGGTGACCACCAGGAACCAGATCCGGGCGTCCGTCCACCAGGCGCTCCCCGCGATCGCGCGGGGCAGACCGAAGAGCGCCATGCCTGGTTGGTACGGGAGGTAGCCGAGCAACCGTTCGTCGGCGGGCAGCCCGGCGATCGTGCCGTCGGAGAGGTAGGGCGTGCCGTGGTGCAGCAGCCGGATGCCGCCGTCTTCGACGACCAGCACCTCTTCCTGCGCCCGGTCGGTGCGGCCGCCCGCCCGCTCGACGCACTGGATCAGCATCGGCACCCAGGCGGTCGCGACCCAGGCGACACCGGTGATCGCCGCCCGCAGTCGCGGGTCGCGGTTGCCGGCCAGCCACTGCACCAGCACGGCGACCGCCGCGACGGCGTAGCCAACGGCCGCGACGGCACCCCAGGCCCGGTGTGGCAACAGCGTGGAGGTCAACGCGGTGACCACGGCGAAGCCGGCGGACAGCGTGTAGAGCCCGAGGTCGAACGCCAGGCCGCCGGCCGCCCGGTCGAGCCGAGACCAGGGGATCATCCGCCCAAGTGTGGCAAACGCTCGCTGCGCTGTCGTGGCACCGGTCGCCGGTGCGGGCTGAGCCGGATCACCGCGCCCTCGTCGTGCAGGGCCGGCGCTAGCATCCCCGGCCGGCCGCCGGAGCCGCGGTGCAGCGCCGCGAGCAGCCGGGCGGCGGTCATCGGCCGGGCGAACAGGTGCCCCTGGCCGGCGGTGCAGCCCATCTCCCAGAGCGCGCGGCGCTGCGGCTCGCTGTCGACGCCCTCGGCCACCACCGCGAGGTTGAGGCTGCGGCCGAGATCGACGGTGGACCGGATGACCGCGCCCGCCTCCGGCGAGGTTTCCATCGCGGTGACGAACTCGCTGTCGATCTTCAGCTCGTGCACGGGGATCCGCGACAACACCGACAGCGACGAGTAGCCGGTGCCGAAGTCGTCGAGCGCGAGCCGGACGCCCTCGTCGCGGAACCGGCCGAGGACCTGGTCGACGACCTCGAGCTGGCTGATCGTCAGCGTCTCGGTGAGCTCCAGGATGAGCCGGTCGGGCGGCAGGTCGTGGGTGCGCAGCCGGGTCATCACCGAGCCCGGGAAGCGCGGGTCGAGCAGGCTGCGGGGTGCGACGTTGACCGCGACGGGCAGGTCGAAGCCGGCCTCCCGCCACGAGACGCAGGCGAGCAGCGCTTGATCGAGAACGGCCTCGGCGAACGCCGGCAACAGCCCGCTGCGCTCGACCGTCTCCAGGAACCGCAAGGGGTCGACGGTGCCGTGGTCGGGGTGGTGCCAGCGGGCCAGCGCCTCGGCGGCGAGCACCTCACCGTTGGCCAGGTCGACGATCGGCTGAAAGTCGACGGTGAGCGTGCCGTCAGCGACCGCGCTCGACATGCTGCCGGTGATCGCGAAGCGCCCGATGTCAGCGGTGTCGCGGGCGTGCGAGTAGGTGGCGATCCGCTGGCCGGAGCGCTTGGCCTGGTACATCGCGACGTCGGCCCGGCGCAACAACTCAGCGATGCCACCGGTGCTCGGCGCCGTCGCGATGCCACCACTGGCCTCGACGCTGATCTGCATGCCCTCGACCTCGATCGACTCGTGCAGCACGGCGATCAGACCCTCGGACCGGTGTGTGGCGACGGCCGGCGCCGGCAGGCCGGTCAGCAACACCGCGAACTCGTCACCACCGAGGCGGGACACGAGGTCGGCCGGTCGCGCGGCGCTCTTGAGGCGGTCGGCCACCACCTTCAATACCTGGTCGCCGGCGGCGTGGCCAAGCGTGTCGTTGACTTCCTTGAAGTGGTTGAGGTCGAGCAGCAGGAGCGCGATAACACCGTCGGAGTGGCCTTCGGCGATCTTCTTCTGGCCCTGGTCGATCAGTTGCCGGCGGTTGGCCAGCCCGGTAAGCGCGTCATGCGCGGCGTCGTGCGCGTGCACGATCGCGATGCGTTCGAGTTCGGCGTAGGCCGTCGCGTTGTGGAGGGCTGTGTTCAACGCCGATGCGAACGTGCGGAGCTTGTAGTTCTCCATCTCGTTGAGGGTGACCGGGCCGCGGAACCGGAGCCGGAACTCACCGATCGGACGCCGGTCTGTGCGCCCTTCCAGCACGGTCGTTATTACGAACGCGTCGGCTGGCCACGCCCCCTCGAGGGCGACTTTGCCCGCAGTGCCGCGGACCACCTTGGGTTGATCGGTGTGGAAGACCTCGACCTCCGCACTGTCAGCGGAGAAAAGACTGGGCGCCCATTCGACCGCGACCGCCATGACGCGATCGAGGTCGACGTCGTTAAGCGCTTCTGCGGAGGTGGCGAGGCCTTGCCAGGAAATGCGTTCGTCGCGTTTACGGATCCGCGAGAGGTACCAGAGGTGCATGGTCAAGATGAGCAACGGAACCACAAGTAGCAGCTGCGCATCGTGGTTGACCGACAGCAGCCAGACGACAAAGAACGCGACGATCAGGCGGGCGGCGAGGAATCCGAGGCGGATGTCGAGATGCCGGCGGATCTGTTGACTCAATGGCGTCTGCGTCGCCAACGAGATGACCGGGTTGATAAGCAACTCGTCGGTGAATGTCACCGCCAGGAGCATGAGAAACAGCGTGGTGAGATGGAATTGCGGCTCACCTTGAACGAAATGTGCGCCCGTTGCATATGCGACAAGTCCGCCGGCTGCCGCGCAAATAGTGTCCTTGCCGGTGCCGAAGGCCACCTTGAGGGGGCTTACTCGAGCCAGGAACCGGCCGATCACGATGCCGACGGCCGTGCTCACGACCACCCAAGGAGGCGGCATGACGGTGAGCGCGACGAGGATGACGATGTCGGTCCACGATTGGCCGAACTTGGTGGCGTTCACCCGCACGTTGACCACGGCGCTGGTCGACGCGGTGGCAGCGAGGGCGAGCGCGGCAATCGCCACCAGCGGCGGCGTGTTGACGAGGCCGGTCGCGATGGCGTGGATCGAGAAAATGAGCGCGACTAATGCCACAAACACCACGAGACCGACGAGCAGCCGTAGCTGCCGATCGGTCGCGTTGTGGTGTGCCTTCTGTTCGTCGGTCAATCGATCCCCATCGGAGTGACGCGCACGAGTGACGTCAGCATACCGGACCGTGACCTATTTGTTTCTGGGCTCAGCCCCACTCGCCACTGCGCATGGCCCGCTCCGCTCTCGTCTGCCGGCTTGTTCCGGTGTTGCGATCAGCGTAGGTTGTGATTCGCAGGATTTGAACCGAGAAATGTCGATATGAGCAGCATTCGCTAACCATACGAGGATTTGTCACGATCTGTTCTCACATGAATGCGCAGCGCATTCGCCCAAGTGCGGTTTGTACTATTCGGTCCGAAGGCTTGTCCGAAAGCGAGAGTGCGCGTGCGGTCAGCGATTGTGTGCGGTGCGTGGGCAATGGGCCGCCCCCGATATTGTCTGACCAGAAGCGGTAAGGGACCACCCCCGGTCACGTGACTTATGTCAACGCTCCGCATCTGCATACTTCGACAAACCCCCATAAGCCCGGATGAATTGCCTGCGTCAACACATCGAAGTGCCACTCTGCGTAGCCGGTCGGTCGACAGGCCATGCACCATGTGGCAGTCACGAATAGCCGCGTGCCCCATTCCCTGATGCATTAAGCAAACCGTGTAAGAGGCGGACAAAATTTGTGCGATACTACGAGTTCGATATAACTGAGCAGGGAAGCGTCCGTGCCGCACGGTGTCGGGCTGGCACCGATAGGCTCAGAGCGTGGCTGAGACCAACCTGACGCATGTCGACGAGAGCGGGGCGGCCCGCATGGTCGATGTCTCCGCGAAAGACGTCTCCGCCCGGCGCGCCACCGCCGCCGGCCAGCTCCGCACCACCGCCGAAGTGATCGATCTGCTCCGCCGCGACGGCCTGCCCAAGGGCGACGCGCTGGCGGTGGCCCGGATCGCCGGCATCATGGGCGCCAAGAAGACGCCTGACATCGTGCCGCTCTGCCACCCCATCGCGCTGACCGGCGTGACCGTCGACTTCGCGCTCGGCGAGACGACCGTCGAGATCACCGCCGTGACCCGCACGGCCGACCGCACCGGCGTCGAGATGGAGGCCCTGACCGCCGTCGCCACCGCCGGTCTGGCGCTGGTCGACATGGTCAAGGCCGTTGACCCGGCCGCGTCCATCACCGACGTACGGGTGCTGCGCAAAGAAGGTGGCAAGACCGGCCTGTGGACCAGGGAGGGCGAGCAGTGATCAGGGCCCGCGTCATCGTGGCGTCCAACCGGGCCGCCGCCGGCGTCTACGCCGACACCAGCGGGCCGATCCTGGTCGACGGCCTGCGCGAGATCGGCTGCGAGGTCGGCGACCCGATCGTGGTGCCCGACGGCGAGCCGGTCGCCCAGGCGTTGCGGATGTCGATCGCCGAAGGCATCGAGGTGGTGGTCACCAGCGGTGGCACCGGCATCAATCCGACCGACCAGACGCCCGAGGTGACCAAGGTGCTGCTCGACTACGAGGTGCCGGGCATCGCCGAGGCGATCCGGGCGCACAGCCGCGACAAGATCCCGGCCGCGGCGCTGTCCCGCGGGGTCGCCGGCGTAGCCGGCCGCACGCTGGTGATCAACCTGCCCGGCTCGAAGGGCGGCGCCCGCGACGGCCTCGCCGTGCTCGGCCCGATCCTGGTGCACGCCGTCGACCAGCTCCGCGGCGGAGATCACCCCGGCTCCGACATCTAGGTCGGATTGACCCTGCCCGCACAGGGCACCGCCTACCGGGGCATGCCCGGCGGACCGGTCCGGCCGCCATGATCGGCGATAGGCTCGCAGGGTGACCGCCGAAACCGTCGCGACCACCGCTCCGACCGCCTGGGACCGGGCCCGCACGTTGATGTACGAGGCCGGTCGCGCGGCCCTGCTGCCCCCGGTCGACGTGCTGGTCGACCACGCCGACGGGCTGACCCTCGCGCATGACCTGGTCACGCTGACCGCGCTGCCGGCCTTCCCGACGTCGAGTGTGGATGGCTACGCCGTCCGCGGCCCGGCGCCGTGGACGCTGGTCGGCAAGGTGCTCGCTGGCAACTCCCCCGAGCCGCTGCGCGAAGACGGCACCGCGGTTGAGATCGCCACCGGCGGGATGCTGCCAACCGGTGCCGACGCCGTGCTCCGGGTCGAAGAGTCGACCCGCACCGCCGACGGCCGGGTCACCGGGCAGTTACGCGAGACGGTCGAGTGGCGCCGGACCGGTGAGGAGGCCGAGGTCGGCGAACTGCTCGTCCCAGCGGGCACGCCGGTCGACCCAGGGGTGCTCGGGCTCGCGGCGTCCTGCGGCTACGACAAGCTCGCCGTGCACCCGCGCCCGCGTGCCGCTCTGCGGATCTTCGGCGACGAACTGCTCACCCAGGGGCCGCCCGGCGACGGTCGGGTCCGCGACGCGCTCGGCCCGAACGTGCCCGCCCTGCTCCGCCGCTACGGCTGTGCGGTGGCTCCCGGGGCCGTGGTCGGCCCGGTCGAAGACACCCTCGAGGCGCACGTGGCCGCGATCCGTTCGGCGCTCGCGGAGAGCGACCTGGTCTGCACCACCGGCGGCACCATGCACGGGCCGGTCGACCACCTGCACCCCGCTCTCGCCGCGCTCGGTGCGTCCTATCTGGTCAACACCGTCGCGGTGCGTCCCGGCTTCCCGATGCTGGTCGCCCGGATCACCGGCGACGACGGGCGGGCCCGGTTCATCGCCGGGCTGCCCGGCAACCCGCAGTCGGCGCTGGTGGCGCTCGCCTCGCTGGTGGAGCCGCTGCTCGCCGGGTTGCGCGGGCGGCCGATGCCGACGCTGGGGACGGTCGTGCTGGCCGAGCCGGTGCCGGGGCGGGGTGACTACACACATCTCGCGCTGGTGCACGTCGATGCCACCACGGGGTCGGCGCGGCCGGTGCGGCACGTCGGTTCGGCGATGCTGCGGGGGCTGGCGAGGGCACACGGCTTCGCGGCGATCGCGCCGGGCACCTCCGGCGAGGTGGGCGCGCGGGTACCGTTCGTACCGTTGCCGCTACTCCCAGGAGAACGCCCGTGATCGTCACCGTGACCTCGGAGCCACTCGACCTCGCCGCACACGAAGCGGCCGTGGCCGACCCCCGGGCGGGCGCGGTGGTGTCCTTCCAGGGCGTGGTCCGCGACCACGACGGCGGCCGGTCGGTGCTGTCGCTCGACTACGAGGGCCACCCGTCAGCGATCGACGTGCTGCGCGAGGTCGCCGCGGAAATCGCCAAGGACCCCGAGGTGTACGCCGTCGCTGTGTCACACCGAGTCGGCTCCCTGAAGATCGGCGACGTGGCACTGGTGGCAGCGGTCAGCACCGCCCACCGCGGCGCCGCGTTCGCCGCCTGCGGCCGCTTGGTCGACGAGGCCAAGGCCCGCTTACCGATCTGGAAGCGGCAGGTCTTCGGTGACGGCACCGAGGAATGGGTCAACTGTCCCTAAAGGGAGCGTGACCCATCGCGGACCTGGCAGCGAAGCGAAGCGAGCGGTGCCCGGCGGGAGCGACGGTCGTGCCCCTGACGGGCCCGGGACCTGCCCCGGACTTGGTTCCTGAAGTTCGAATTCGCGGTGCCCGGCGGGAGCGACGGTCGCGCCCCCGACGGGCCCGGGATGATCTGTTTATCGCTGTTGGATGGCCCTGCGGTCGAAGCGGATTCGTTCCGGGTAGAAGGCCGGTTCCGCGCCCGGGCGCCACGGCAGGGTGGCGACCAGGATGATCAGGGCGAGCGCCAGGGAGTTTTCCATCAGGGCGCCCCAGAGGCCGTCCTCGTAGTGGGAGTACTCCGGGAGTTGGTGCTCGTAGGGCCAGATCGGGCTGATCAGGAACAACAGGTAGACGAAGATCGCGGCGCTCGCGTGGCGCAACCCGGTCAGTGCTGGGAACCAGATCGGGGTGCGTAGCGGTGCCAGGCCGCCCATGCCGGCGCTCGGGGTCAGGCCGCGGCGGGTCAGCCGGCGGCTGCTTTCCAGGCCTCGGCTCGCGTCTCGGCGGCGCATCGCGGCGTCGGCCAGGACCAGGATCGCCGGGATCACGAAGACCAGGTGGTGGCTCCAGGAGATCGGGCTGATCACGTTGGCGGTCAGGCCGACCAGGGTGAACGCGGTCAGTTCGTCGCCGTCGGCGTGGGCGCGGGCGGCCCGCGACAGGCCCAGGGCGAAGACCAGCAGCGCGAACGAGAGCCAGAGCAGCGTTGGTGCCTCGGGCGTGTCGTAGAGGCGCGCCAGGACGCCGGCCAGGGACTGGTTGGGCGTCATGTCGGCGGCGCCGACGCGTTCGGTTTCCCAGATCACCCGGAGGAAGTAGGCCGACGAGTCGCGGCCGGCCACCAGGAACGTGCCCGCCGAGACGGCGATCGCCGTCGCCACCGCCGTGGTCGCGGCCCGCCACTGCTTGGTGACCAGGAGGTAGACCACGAACAGTGCGGGCGTCAGCTTGATCGACGCGGCCAGGCCGATGCCCACGCCGGCCCAGGAGCCGCTGCGGATGAAGCGGACCAGGGCGCCGCCGGTCGGTGCGAAGCCCGCGCTGGCCCTTGCGCGCCAGCGCAGCGCGACCATGTCGGCCATGATCAGCAGGAACAGCAGCAGGTTGATCTGGCCGTAGCCGAGCGTTTCGCGGACCGGCTCGATGGCGGCCGCGATCGGCACCGCCAGGCCCACCGCGAACCAGCGCGACCAGCCATAACGCCGGGAGATCGGGCCGAGCAGCGCCCACATCACCACCGCGAGGGCGAGCAGGCTCGCCACCACGTTGATCCACGCTGCGGCCGCGAACGGCACCCGCGACATCGGCAGCATCAGCACGCCGGCAAAGGGTGGGTAGGTGAACCCGAGCCCTGTGTCCGGCGCAGCGTATGCGTATAGATCGTGTCCGCTCGCCCACCAGACAGCCGCGCCGTGGTAGATCTTCATGTCGAAGAAGTTGTACGGCCTGCCGAACGCACCAATCGCGTACCAGGCCGTGACGAACGCGGCGGCGATGATGCCCACGCGTACGACGTTTCGACGATAGATCCCACGGACGGGACTGCTTGTCTGGACGAGGCGGTCCATCCGTCTACCGACGGTCGCCGGCATGGCGTGGCCACCCCCGTACCCTTTGTAACGTGCCGTCCAGGTCCGTCATCGAGCCTAGAGGGGCCCGTCTTTCGTCACCCGTGGCGTTATCTGACCGTGTCCGATCCCACACTAGTTCGCGACATTTCGTCCACGTTAACGCACGGCGACTGGTTCATACGTATCAGGTCGTTACTGTCTGATTCAGCTCGGTAACTTCCGCCCGACGGCTGCGGCGCGGTAGGCGATCTTCGCCTCGCGTCGGGCCGTGCGGGCCGCTCGGCGCACCGACTCGCCGCTGTGCCCGAGCTGGTGCAGGCCGTGGTCCAGGTTGTGCCGGCCGTGTTCGAGTGCGTGCTTGCTGTGCCCGGCGTAGTGGCTGGCCCGCCAGGCCAGGCCCGGCCGGCCCTGGGTGTCGCTCGCGGCGAGCAGCAGCCCACCGAAGAGCCCCAGGTTCTTCATGAAGTGCGTCTCCTGGTGGCGCCGCTCCATCGGGTCTTTGACCGTCCAGAAGGGATGCGCCGCCAGCGTGGTCGGCACCAGGGTGCTGGCCAGCACGGCCGCCGCCGGCCGGGTGAGTCGCCCGGTCGCGAGCAGGAGACCGGCCACGACCTGGGCCGCGCCGTTGAGCCGCACCAGCGTCTCGGCGTCGGTCGGCAGGCTCGGGTGGGTCTTCTCGAACAGCGGGCCGACCTTCTCGGTCACCTTCTGGGCCCTGGGCACGAACGCCGTCGGCCGGGCCACGGAGCGGGCGCCGCTGACGACGAAGATCGTGCTGAGGAACAGGCGCGCGACCGTGCGTACGGGACTCATGGCTTAACTCTTACCCCGTCGGAGGCCGCCGTATCCCCCAAACGGTGCGACTCACGGCTGCGTGCGCAGATACCGTCCGAAGTGGGGGACGGTGAAAGCGACCGTGCCGCGCTCGCCCGAATAGATGAGGCCCTTCTTGATGAGCGCGTCGCGGGCCGGTGACAGGCTGGCCGGGCGGCGGCCGAGCGACTGGGCGACGTCGGCCGTGGCCACCGCGGTGTCCATGTCATCAGTCGTGGACAGTCCCGCCATCGCCCGCATGTATTCGCGTTCGGCCGGTGTCGCGCGCTCGAAGCGGGAGCCGAAGAAGCCGACCGCCAACTCGGCCTCGGCCTCGGGTGCGGCGACCCGCACGTCGTCTGCGGTGATCGGGGTACGCGGGGCGTGGTCCCAGGTCGCCTTGCCGTAGGCCTGCACGAAATAGGGGTATCCACCCGACTTGTCGTAGAGCAGGTCGAGCGCCTTGGGCTCGTATTCCACCTCTTCGCGCTCCGCCGGCGCACACAGTGCCTGGTCGGCCGCGATCCGGTCGAGCCGGTCGATCCGCTGGTAACGGAACAGCCGCTCCGAGTAGGACTTGGCCGCCGACAGCACGGCGGGCAGGTGTGGCAGGCCGGCGCCGACCACGATCAGCGGCGCGCCGAGCTGCGACAACTCGTGGCAGGCGGCGCACAGCGCGGAGACGTCGTCGCCGGGCACGTCCTGCATCTCGTCGATGAACAGCGCGATGCCGGTGCCGACGTCGGTGGCGATGGCGGCGGCGTCGGTGAACAGCTCGACCAGGTCGATCTCGATGTCGCCGGAGTCGGCCCGCCCGGACTTGGCCGGCACGTCGATGCCGGGTTGCCAGCGGTCGCGCAACTTGGCGTTGGCCTGGTTGGCGCGCAGGGCGAACGCCTTGAGAACGCCGAGGAAGTCGTCGATGCGGTCGGGCGCGCGATGCCGCGGCGCCAGCTCACGGACGGCCATGTGCAGCGCGGCCGCGACCGGGCGGCGCAGCGACTGGTCGGGCCGGGCCTCGATCTTGCCGGTGCCCCAGAGCCGGCCGATCGCCTGCGAACGCAGCGCGTTGAGCAGCACCGTCTTGCCGACCCCGCGCAGGCCGGTCAGCACCAGGCTGCGCTCCGGGCGGCCGCGGGCGACCCGCTCCAGCACCACGTCGAAGACGTCGAGCTCGCGGTCGCGCCCGGCCAGCTCCGGAGGCCGCTGGCCGGCGCCGGGTGCGTAGGGGTTGCGCACCGGATCCATGTCGATGACCGTATCGGTCGATCTAGGAAAGACCCTAGAAACGCTTAGATGTGGGTACGGCGTGTCGCGGTCTGCTGATAACTAGGGCCGTCTAGCGCAGGTGCTAGACGGCCCTAGTTTCGGCTAGCTATCGCAGCTTGAGACAGAGCACGTAGTCGTTGAGGTCCAGCGGACTGTCGAAGAAGTACCAGTCGGTGTAGCCCTCGACGTCTTTGCACTTCTTCTCGGCATCGTCCTGGCCGGTGGTTGCCGCGTCGTAGCGGGCCAGCACCTGGTAGGTCTTCGCCGCGCACTTGGCGATCTCGAGCTTGGGGTCGTCGGTCGAGCCGACGTTCTTGACGCACTGGCCCTTCTTGACGAACCGGGCGTCGGCCGACGACTCGGCGTTGGGCGACGTCGTCGGCTCGGTGGTCGGCTCGGCCGCGCTCGGGTCGGGCGTGGCCGGCGCGTCGAGGGCCTTGTTGTCGTCGGGGCGCCCGACGAAGTAGACCGCCGCCGCGCCGCCGCCGCATACGAGCACGGCCAGCACGATGACCAGCACGAGCACGGGGCTGAACCGCTTCTTGCGCGGCGGCTCCTCGGGCGGGGTCGCCCAGGCCGGCTCCGTGCTGTATTGCTGGAAGTTGGGGTCGTATTGCTGGGTCGGGTTGCCGTAGCCGGGTGGCGGCTGGCCGTAGCCCGGGGCGGGCTGACCGTAGCCGCCGCCCTGGGTGTAGTCGGGGTTGCCGTAACCCGGGTTGCCATAGCCCGGGTTGCCCTGGCCGTAGTCGCCGCCCCCGCCGTAGCTGGGCGAGCCTGGTCCGCCGGGTGGGCTGGACTGCGGCTGGCCGCCCCAAGGATCCTGCCCGCCCCACGGGTCCGATGGCTGCCCGTAGGGATCGTTGGGCTGGCGGCCTTGCCAGGGCTCCTGCGGCGGACCGGGGTACGGCCCACCGTTCGGCGGTCCGTAGTTCGACATGGACGTTCCTCCTGGCCAAGGGGAGATCTCATCGATGGCCACCGCGCGGGGGGTCGCGGTGCTCTGGTCACCGTAGCGTCTGACCCTGCGGGGCTCACCTCCCGGAACCGCGCCAACGTGCCACGGACCCGGGCCGCGGGTCAGATCAGCCGGAGCTGACGGTCTTTCGGCCGGCGTTCCTCGGTCGTGCCGAGCCGTTCGAACAGGCCCGCGTCGATCGCACCGAGGAACGGCGACGGGCCGGTGTCACGTTCACTGCCGAGCCGGAATCTACGCTGCGCGTGCGACACATACAGCCGATCCTGTGCCCGGGTGAGCCCGACGAAGAACAGCCGGCGCTCCTCAGCGGTGTCGTCTTCCGTGCTGCTGCCGAAATGTCGCAGCGGGAGCAGGCCGTCTTCGCAGCCGACCAGGAACACGATCGGGAACTCGAGGCCCTTCGCCGCGTGCAGGGTGAGCAGGGTGACCGCCTCGGCGCGGGAGTCGAGCGCGTCGACCTCGGCACCGGTGGCGAGCTGGGCCAGGAACTGCTCGAGGTCGTCGCCGCAGCGCCGGGCCAGCGGGGTGAGCACCTCGACCGCCGACCACACGTCGGCCGGGCTCGGGGTGCTGCTGCTGTCGAGGGTGGGTGTCGCGAACCGTTCGGCGAGGAGTTGGCCGGCACGGCGTACCCGGACAGGAAGTTGACCTTCAGCCGCCGGGCCGGACAGCCGCAGCTCGCGGGCGATGGCGGCGACGCCGGCCCGGTCGCGCAGCCGGTTGTGCGAGCGTTTCTGCACCGGGATGCCGGCACGGGCGAGCGCCTCGACGATCGGGGCGGCCTGCTGGTCGGTGCGATAGAGCACGGCGACGTCGGAGAAGGAGATGCCGGCGGCGTTGCCGCTGATCCGCCCCGAGTCCAGCGACCGGTGGGAAAGGCCGCCAACCAGGTCATCGACGGTACGGGCGACAAAGTCGGCTTCGTCGGTGACCGAGGTCGCGGCGTAGCGCCCGACCAGCGGGGCCTCGGGGTCGAGCCGGGCCGGTTCCAGCCGCCGTCCCCGGACCAGCGACGAGGGCGCGATGGCCTGCACCGCGGCGGCCAGGATCGGAGCCGAGGAGCGGTAGTTGCGGGTCAGCCGGACCAGCCGGGCGTCGGTGAAGTCTTCGGCGAAGCGCATGAAGTAGCCGACGTCGGCGCCGCGGAACGAGTAGATCGACTGGTCCGGGTCGCCGATCGCGCAGAGGTTGCCGTCGGGTGGGCAGAGCAGCCGGAGCAGCTCGTACTGCGTCTCGTCGACGTCCTGGTATTCGTCGACGAAGATCCAGCGCCAGCGGCCCTGGTAGCGGTCGACCAGGTCGGGGTCCTTGCGGAGGAGCTGCAACGGCAGCGTGATCAGCTCGTCGAGGTCGACCAGGTCCTGGCCGCGTAGCAGCTTCACATAGGCCGCCGCGTCGTCGCCGGCCTCTTTCCGGGCGGTCTCCCGCTCGGTGTCGTCGGCGATCCGGAAGTCTTTCGGCAGCCCGGCGGCGGCCGCGTTGCCGCGCAGGATGGTCAGGCCCAGGGAGTGGAACGTGGCGACGGTGACGTCGGCGGCGACCGGGCCGAGCAGGCCGTCGAGGCGAGCACGCAGCTCCTCGGCGGCGCGCCGGGTGAACGTGATCGCGAGGCAGTGCTCGGCGAAGACGCCCAGCTCGGCGCAGAGGTAGGCGATCCGGTGGGTGAGCGTGCGGGTCTTGCCGGTGCCGGGGCCGGCGACGATCAGCATCGGGCCGCCGGGTGCCGACGCGGCGACCCGCTGCATCGCGTCGAGGCGGTCGAGCAGGCCGGTGCCGACCTCTTCCATGCCGGCCAGCATCGGCTCGAACGGCTCGTGCGGGGATACCTGCGGTGGCGGCGGGATCGGGGGTGGGGTCGGTTCGACCCGCTTGACCGGGCCGCGCCTGGCTGAGCCCTCTGACGGGCGGTCTCTTTGGGTTTTTGTGGCTTTTTTCTTGGTTTGCGCGGGCATGTCGAAGAGGGTGTCTGTCTGCGCCGCGTTCGTGGGCAGCTCGTCCGGGTTGAAGACGCGGATGATGCCGTAGGCGCCGTCGTAGCCGGGGGTGCGGTGGACCTCGCCCCGGCGGAGCCGGCGGATCGCCTCTTCGAGGTGGTCGCCGCCGACCCGCTTGATGTCGTCGAGCGGCACGTCGCGCAGGATGGTCAACTCGGGGCCGAGGGCGGCGACCAGGGTGTTGAGCTTGCCTTCGACGGTTTTCGAGCGCGGGCCGACGCCGGCGATCTCGCCGAGGATCTCGGCCAGGGCGAGGAGGTGTTGGACCGGCTTGGCGTTGGTCCGGACGTGTCCGTCGTGCCGGTCGGCCAGGTCTTCGACCCGGCTGAGGACGCCCACGGTCAGCGGTTTGTGGCATTCCGGGCAGAGGCCGCCCGCGGTCCTGGTCTGTGCCGGCACCCAGTTGACGCCGCAGAGGCGGTGGCCGTCGCCGTGGTATTTGCCCTCTTCGGGGAAGAACTCCAGCGTGCCGGCCAGGCCGTCGCCGGTGCGCAGGGCGTCGCGGACGGCGAAATAGTCGAGGTCGGTGGCCAGGACGGTCGCCTCGCGGGCCAGCGCCGGTGGCGAGTGGGCGTCCGAGTTGGACACCAACTGGTAGCGGTCGAGGCTCGAGACCCGCCAGTTCATCGCCGGGTCGGAACTCAGCCCGGTCTCGACGGCGAAGATGTGGTCGGCGAGGTCGGCGTAGCAGTCAGCGATCGCGTCGAAACCCGACTTGCTGCCCAGCGCGGAGAACCACGGCGTCCAGATGTGGGCCGGCACGAGATAGCCGTCCGGGCTCGCCTCGAGCGTGATCTCCAGCAGGTCGCGCGAGTCGAGGCCGAGGATCGGCCGGCCGTCGGAGGCGAGGTTGCCGATCCGCCCGAGCGCCGTGTTGAACCGCGCGACCGCGTCGAGGTCGGGCAGGTAGATCAGGTGGTGCACCTTGCGGGTGCGGTCGTCCCGCTTGTAGATCGTCGAGATCTCGACGGAGAGCGTGAAGCGGACCTGCTCTTCGCTGCTGGCCAGCCGCGGCGGCAGTTGCCGGGTGATGGCCTGCTCGGCGTCGCGGTCGAGCCGGAAGAGTCCGGGTTCGGCGGGTAGGAGGTTTTCCTTCAGGTGCTCAAACCAGGCAGGGTGGGTGAAGTCGCCGGTGCCGAGGAGGGTGACGCCCTTGCGCCGGGCCCACAGCGCCAAATTGGGCAGGGTGAGGTCGCGGCTGCAGGCGCGGGAGTACTTGGAGTGGATGTGCAGATCCGCGACGAAGGGTACGGCGCTGTACGGGAGCACGCCGCATAGTGCCACGCCCCGATGAAGAATGCGGTGACCGTCCACCGTGGTGCGGCGTGTCGCACACCCGTTATGGGCTACGAAGCTCCACAAGAGTGACTTGCGGCGGCGCGCCGACCCGGACCGGCGGCCCCCAGAATCCCGCGCCGTTGGTGACGTAGAGCTGGGTGTCACCGAACCGCGCGTAGCCCCGCACGACGGGTTGGTCGAGCTTGACCAGCAGGTTGAACGGCGCCATCTGACCGCCGTGCGTGTGGCCGGAAAGCTGGAGGTCGACATGCTGCGCGGCGGCGTCGTGGACCTGCACGGGTTGGTGCGCGAGCAACACGACCGGGATGGTCTCGTCGCGGCCGCGCAGGGCACCGGGAATGTCGGGGCCGCCGGTGCTCGTACCCGCACCCGCGACGTCGTTGACGCCGGCGAGGTCGAACGCGCCGCCGGTGCCGGTGATGAGCTCGCGTTCGTTGCGCAACGTGCGGATGCCCAGGCTCTCCACCTCGGCGAGCCATTCCTCGGCGCCGGAGTAGTACTCGTGGTTGCCGGTCACGAAGAACGAGCCGTGCCGCGACTGCATGCCGCGCAGCGGTGCGGCGGCGGGGCCGAGCTCTTTGACACTGCCGTCGACGAGGTCCCCGACGACGGCGACGAGGTCGGCATTGGTCCGGTTGATGACGGCGACGATGCGTTCGGTGTGCGCGCGGCCGGCGAGCGGGCCGAGGTGGATGTCGGAAACGGTGGCGATCCGGAATCCGTCCATTCCGCGGGGCAGTTTCGCGAGGGTGATCTGGACGCGGTCGAGTTGCGGTGCGCCCAGGGCGGTGCGGGCGCCGTAGGCCGTGATGCCGGTGGCGGTGAGCCCCGCGAAGATGGCGGCGCCGCGGGCGAGCAGCAGGCGACGCTCGATGCCGGGCCGCGGTGCTTCGGCGGGGCGGGCGTCGTCGGTCGCGGTCCGGCTCGCTGTTTGGCTCGCGGCTTCGGCGAGGTCGTGCTGCGTCTGGGGTTCGTTTTGGTCGGCAGTGACCTCGCGCCAGCGCGTCTCGGTGACCGGGCTGTTTTCGTGTTCAGCGGTCCCGGTTGGCTGGCGCTGGCTTGTGTCGCGCTGGGCCGCGGTGCCGGTCGCCTGGCCTGTGTCGTGTTGGGCCGCGGTGCCGGTCGCCTGGCGAGTGTCGTGTTGGGCCGGCTCGATTGGCCGGCGGGTGTCGTGTTGTGCCGGCTCGATTGGCTGGCGGGTGTTGGGCCGGCCCGTTGCATCCTGGTCCGTTTCGACCGGTTGGCCGGTCATTTCGGTGGACTGCGGTCCCGTTGCCGGCCATTCGGCGGACGCCGGTCGCTCGTCGGCCCGCTGGCCTAAGGGCGCGGCGCGGCGGCGGAGCACGATGCGGGTGACCAGCATCGGGATCTCCAGCAGGAGCAGCACGACCAGCAGGTAGAACATCAGCGCGATCCACAGGTATCCCGGCCAGGCCAGCACCGTCAGACCCGTGCGGGTGCCGATCAGCGTCGCCGGAACCAACAGCCCGAGAACGACAGCGACGATCGCACCGATCCGCCGCCAGCGCCCGGGACGCGTGGCGTCCCGCACGAGCCGTTTCCAGAGATAAAAGTGGATCAGACCGATGAGGGCGAGTGCCACAACGGCCAACAGGATGATTCCCACTTACCCACCCGCGAAGGGCGGCAGGACATCAACCTCGGCACCGGCCGGCAACGGTTTTTGACCGTCCCGCCAGGCGACCCCATCCACCAGAAAACTCGCCACCTTCAGCACGGTCGCCAACCGCTCACCGTGTCGTTCGGCAAGCTCGGCGACGAAGTCATCGTGGGTCAACCCAGCGGACACGCTGGTCTCCGCGACCCCGGCGGCCGCCCGAGCCCCGGCGAAGAACCGGACGGTGACGACCCCCGACGCCGACCCGTCAACGGGATTACCCATGCCGATCAGCCTATCGCCCGGCTGAACCCGATCCGTCCCACACCGGTCCGCCCCGGCGGGGCGTCAACCACCGATGGCGGACATCGGCCTGGCCGGCTGCAGGAACGACGGATCGTCGATGCCGTGCCCGGCGCGCTTGACCCGCATCGCCGACTGCCACCGCCTGGCAAGCTCCTCGTCGCTGGCACCGCCACGCATCGCGCCGCGCAGATCTGACTCGTCCGTCGCGAACAGACAGTTGCGGATCTGCCCGTCGGCAGTCAGCCGGGTGCGGTCGCAGTCACCGCAGAACGGCCGCGTCACGCTGCCGATCACACCAACCCGCGCCGGCCCGCCGTCACTCGCGGTATAGCCGTCAACCACCCACGTCTCCGCCGGCGCACCGCCGCGCTCGACCGGGTCAGGCAGCAGCTGGTAGCTGGACCGCAACGACGCCAGAATCTCGTCGGCCGTCACCATGGTGGCGCGGTCCCAACTGTGCTGCGCGTCGAGCGGCATCTGCTCGATGAACCGCAACTCGTAGCCGTGCTCCAGCGCGAACCGCACCAACTCCGGCGCCTCGTCGTCATTGACCCCACGCATGAGCACAGAATTGATCTTCACCGGAACGAGCCCGGCGTCGGCGGCAGCGGTCAGCCCCGAAATCACCGCCGCGAACCGATCCCGCCGCGTCAGCGTCTTGAACCGCTCCGGATCCAGCGTGTCGAGCGAGACGTTGACCCGATCCAACCCCGCGTCCTTCAACGCCGAGGCCATCCGCTCCAACCCGATGCCGTTGGTGGTCACCGACATCCGCGGCCGAGGCCGCAACTCGGCACAAGCTCCGACGATCGCGACCACACCAGGCCGGATCAGCGGCTCGCCACCGGTGAACCGGACATCCGTGACCCCAAGCCGCTCCACCGCGACGCGCACCAACCGGACGATCTCGTCGTCAGTGAGCAACTCTTCCCGCGGCAGCCACGCAAGCCCCTCAGCAGGCATGCAGTAGGTGCAGCGCAGGTTGCACCGATCGGTCAGCGACACCCGCAGATCGGTTGCTACCCGTCCGAAGCGGTCGGCCAACACCCCATCCGTGGCCCGGACCTCGGTTATCGTCACGCTTCGACCGTATCGCGTAAAGCTCCCGCCCGTGGATTCCCGCAAGGTCGCCTTCGTCCGACCGATCAGGCACTTGCCTCGATCAATCCGGCGAGTCCGGGAGACCGAGCCTCGCCCGCACGGCCGCGCTGCGCCCGCGGACCGCGCTGCGCCCGCGGGACCCTGCTGCGCGAGCAGGACCGCGCTACGCCAGCAGCAGGGTGTCGACCGCCTGGCGGACCGCGGACCGGTAGGCCGAGCCGAACAACGCCGTGTGCACGAGCAGCAGGTGCAACTGATGCAACGGCACCCGTTGCCGCCAACCGTCGGCGAGCGGCCACTCCTCGTTGTAGGCGTCGACGATCCGGGCCAACTCCGGCGCTCCACCGAAGAGCGCGAGTTGCGCGAGGTCGGTCTCGCGATGACCGCCGTGCGCGGCCGGGTCGATCAGCCAGGCGCGGCCGTCGCCCGCCCAATAGAGGTTGCCTGGCCACAGGTCGCCGTGGATGCGCGACGGTGGCTCGGCTCCGCCGTACACCTCGATCTGGTCGATCAACCGCTCCGTGGCCTCGATGTCGGCCGCGGACAGTGCCCCACCATCGGCCGAGAGCCGCAAATATGGCTGTAGCCGCCGCTCGGCGAACCAACGCGGCCACGGCTGGGCGGAGGGCGTGTTGTCCTGGGTCAGGGCGCCGATGAAGCCGGGCCACTCCGCCCCGAACGCCGGCGCACCAGCGCGATGCATGGCCGCGAGTTGCCTGCCGAATCGCTCGGCTCCCTCCCTGGTCGGCTCTCCCGCGTCGAGCCACTCCAGCGCCAGCAGTTCCGGTAGCGCCGCCAGCACCTCCGGCAGCGGCGGCCCGTCGGGAGTCCGCAGCCACTCGAGACCAGCCGCCTCCGTGGTGAAGAAACCCTCGGGAGTGGGCGCCGACGACCGCTCGGGCCAGGTCTTGACGAACAGCGAGGCGCCGTCGTCGAGGGTCAGCCGGGATGCCGCCGCGATGCTGCCGCCCGCGACCGGCGTCTCGCGTATCCGCTGGTGTTTGAGGAAAGTCGGCAGATGTTGCGGATGAGACCGGAGGTAGGCCAGGTCCATGACGACCAAGTCTGTACCCCTGTCGTGCGTCGGGTTCCGCCGGGTCGCTTCGGAGAGTAAGCATGAGGACATGACGGATGCGGTGGTCCGGCCTTATCGACCCGGGGACCACTCCGCGGGGCGCGCCCTGTGGGCCGAGCTCGCGGAGCGGCGAAGTGGTCTGTATGGGCAGTCTCCGGGCCCGGACCCGGGCGCCGGTTTCGAGGACTATCTGACCCGGATCGACCTGTCGGGGATCTGGGTGGCCGAAGACGCCGGGGAGGGCGTGATCGGTCTGGTCGGGTTGTTGATGCAGGGCACCACCGGTGAGGTGGAGCCGATCGTCGTCGCCGCCCGGCACCGCGGCGCGGGCGTGGGCGCCAAGCTGCTCAAGCACGTTTCCGGCGAGGCCAAGAAGCGCTCGCTCGCGCGGCTCACGATCCGACCGGAGTCGCGCAACGTCGAAGCTCTGAAGTCGCTTCATGCCGCTGGTTTCGACCTCCTCTCCGCTGTCGAGCTCAGCCTCGACCTGCACCCGGCGCCGTCCACCGTGGACAACGTCGACATAGACCTGTTCGGGCTGCGCTTCCGGAGCTGAGTTTCGCGGGTGGGGCCGTTTCCGCGGGGATCTTGACGAGTTGCCTGTGGATAACTTCGGGTCGAGCGTGTCGTGGCACAAGTTATCCACAGGTTGCCCATAGTGCGGTGGCGATCACGCACCGGCATCGGCCACGCTTCCGCGCCATGACCGCTACCCAGGCGCCACCCATCACCTTGCGTTCCTGCGCCGACCTGATCGCGTCGGTGCCCTATCTGCTCGGGTTCCACCCGTCCGACAGCATCGTGGTCATCGCGATCGTCGGAGTCCGCGTGCGCTTCGTGGCCCGTGGCGACCTGCCCGGCGGGGTCGCCCCGGAACACATCGCGCGGCGGCTGCTGTCGCTGCTCCAGCGCGACACCGTCGACACGGTCGCGATCGTCGGATACGGCCCGTCCAGGTCGGTGACCCCCGCCGCCGAGGCGCTGTGCGCGGCGCTGAAGTCGGCCGACATCCACACCCTCGACGTGCTCCGGGTCGACGCCGGCCGCTACTGGTCCTACGTCTGCACCAACCCGACCTGCTGTCCACCCGAGGGCAAGACCTACGACCCGACGACAACCTGCGTGGGCGCCGCCGCGGTTTACGCCGGCCGCGTGGCGCTGCCCGACCGGGATGCCGTGGCGGCGTCCATCGCCCCGGTCGACGGCGCCGCACGGATGGCGATGACCGAGGCCACGACACGCGCCGACGCCCGCCTGACCGCCCTCGTCGAAGGCGCCCGTTCGGCTCCCGACAACGGACAGCCCCGGCTCCGGACGATCGCGCTGCGTTCCGCGGGTGCGGCCGTCCGCGCCAACGCCCGGGTCGCGAAGGCGCTGCGCACAGCGGGCGACGAGGCCGTCGACGCCGCGTTCGACCGCTACCGCGCCGGCCGCCGCCTCACCGACGACGAGGTGGCCTGGCTCAGCGTCCTGCTGGTCCACCTGCCGGTGCGTGACCACGCGTGGGAGCACAGCACCGACGACGACTGGCAGGTCGACCTGTGGAGCGACGTCGTCCGCCGCGTCGACCCGCCGCTGGCCGCGGCGCCGGCGAGCCTGCTGGCCTACACGGCATGGCGATCAGGCCACGGCGCGCTGGCGACCATCGCGGTCGAGCGGGCGCTGGCGGTCGACCCCGACTACGCGCTGGCCCGGATGATCGACGAGATCCTCGACCAGTGCCTGCCGCCCTCGATCGTGGCCGACGCCGAGGCGCAGCCCCACCGCGCGTCGCCGCGGCGCGACCGCCGAACCACGCGACGGCGCTGGATCGGCCCGCACACGGGCCTAGACCAGGCGAGCTAGGGGGTGCGCGATGCCGTTCTCGTGGCTGGCCGCCGTGTCGACAGCGGCCGCACTGCTGCTGGCGTGGGCTGACCTCGCCAGGCGGGGCTCAGCGCACCGCCGGGCTGGCCGCGCGGTCCTCCGGCTGCGGCTGGGTGACCCGGTGGGCGCCGGAATACACGTTCATCGTCGCTCCGCGCAGGAATCCGACCAGAGTCATGCCCGCTTCCTGAGCCAGGTCGACGGCGAGCGAGCTCGGCGCCGACACGGCGGCGAGCAATGGAATGCCCGCCATCCAGGCCTTCTGCGTGAGCTCGAAACTGGCCCGCCCGGAGACCAGCAACACGTGGTCGCGCAACGGCAACCGGTGCTCCGCGACGGCCCGGCCGACAACCTTGTCGACGGCGTTGTGCCGGCCGACGTCCTCCCGCACCAACACGGCCTCGCCGGCCGCGGTGAAGAGACCGGCGGCATGCAGCCCGCCCGTGCGCGCGAAGGCCTGCTGCGCGGCCCGCAGCCGATCGGGCAGGCTGGCCAGCAGCTCAGCGGAGACGGTCATCGGGTCGTCACCGAGGTGCCAGGGCGACTGCGTCCGGATCGCGTCGATGCTGGCCTTGCCGCAGACGCCGCAGGAACTGGTCGTGTAGAAGGCGCGAGCCGGATCCGTGTCGGGCGCCGGCACCCCGTCGGCCAGCACGATGTCGACCACGTTGTAGGTGTTGGGCGTGTCCGTTCCAGCACAGAGCTGAGCGGTGACGATGTCGGCGGCGCCCCGGATGACCCCTTCGGTCAACAGAAACCCGATGGCGAGATCAATATCGTCTCCGGGCGTACGCATCGTGACAGCCAATGGCCGTCGCGGCGTCTTGCCGTCGGCCCGCGTCCCAACCCGGATCTCGAGCGGCTCCTCACCCGAGACCGAATCCATCCGCCGCACGGCGGTCCCGGCCGAGAGGTCGATCCGGACGATCTCGCGCCGGTCGGTAACCCTGCCCACGCCCCCATCCTGCCCCGCCCACAGCCACGCCGCCGAGAGAAGACGAGCAATTCTGAAGCGTTGGCGGTCAATGGTCTTCGCAGCGCGCGCCTGCTCGGCCTCGGATCCCCGCACTCGCCGCAGTTGGCCGCCCTGGGGGGTCGTATGGGGCGTTGGCTGAGTGGAGCGGGCCCGTGTGGCCAGAACGGAGAACGAGGTCCCGGCCGCGAAGGAGTTGCCAACCACCGTGGAAGTGCCGAGAAGTGATTTCTGCCGGGCCTCGACCCCGTCGCCGTAGGGTCGGGAGCGGGAATCGTCGCCGAAGGGAGTGCTGTGACGGGGTTCGCGGCCGTTGTGCTGGCCGGTGGCTCGGGCCGGCGGATGGGTGGGCCCGATAAGCCGTCGGTGCTGGTGGCCGGTCGTTCGATGCGCGACCGGGTGCTGGATGCCCTGGTCGGTGCCGATGCCCGCGTAGTTGTCGGTGGAAGCGGCGATGTGCCTGAGGGCGTGGGCTACACGCGCGAGGATCCACCGGGCGGCGGGCCGGTCGCCGCGGTCGCGGCGGGGTTGGCGGCGATCGACCGGAATTCGCGCGACGTGGTCGTCGTCGCCGGCGACCTGCCGTTGCTGACTGTGAACGCCGTTGCCACACTGCGCGCGCGTCTATCCACAGCAGACGGTGCGCTGTTCGTCGACCACGACGGGCGGAGGCAGCTCTTGTGCGGGGCGTGGCGGGCAGACGCGTTGCGGCGCAGCATCGCGGAGCTGGCTCGCGACCGGGCCGGTGGGCTGAGCGGTGCGTCCATGCGGGCGCTCGTCCAGCCACTCGACGTGGTTGAGGTGTCGTGGGATGTCGCTGGGCCGCCACCGTGGTTCGACTGTGATACCGAGGAGGATCTCCGTAGGGTTCGGGAATGGCTGACAGCGGAGAAAGCGGTATGACGCTCGACGAGTGGGTCAAGGCCGCATGCGCCGAGCTCGGCATCGCACCGGCTGATGCCTCCGTGTCGCTCGTGCTCAACCTGGCCAGGGACGTCGCACACAACACGGTTCGGCCGGCGGCGCCGGTGACGGCCTACCTGCTGGGGCTCGCCGTCGGGCGGGGCGCGGACCCACAGGAAGCGGCGGCGGCGTTGACTGCCCTCGCTACGGCCCAGGCCGGCCCGGCCGCTGCCAGCGACCGCGACCGCGATCGCGATCGCTGAGCAGGTTCTCCCCCGTCCTCGATGGCGAGCACTTCGCCTCGCTGGCCGACCGCGTTAGCTTTGTGCCGAGGGTCGGCCTGAGTACGTCCAGATGTCGGTAAACAAGGTCCCTAGCTGCGGTCTGGCAGATCAAGCAGGGTGGGCCGGCACCGAAGGTGCGGGTAGCGTCCGCCGGGAAGCGTGCCCTGCGGTGGACCGGGCCGAGCAAGGCGAACGATCTAGCTGCGGCCGTTGCGGGTCTGATCTTGCCGCGGCCGGTCTCAGCCACCGAGAATCCGTGCTGGGACGAGCAATGATCATGGGTCTGGCCTGGGGCGGGAGCGAGATCGTGAGGGCTCGGTCAGCAGACTGGGCGTAAGCGCGGTGTAATGCCGTTATCCGACTCACACCGGCCTATCCGTGGGCACCGGTGCCGTGGGTAGGGTGTGGCTGACGGACGGAGGCGATCATGACGTCAGCGAGTGCGGGGGACGATGGGCTTACAGACGCCATCCTGCTCGACGAGGCCAGCACGGCCGATTTGAGGGGCAAGGTCACCGAGGCTTGGCGGGACTTTGCGCGGGCGCTGGCGAAGATGCTTCCCGAGTTGCCGGTTGGCGCTCGGGTTGAGCTGACCCTCGATCCGACCGCCTCGGGGACGGGTACGGCCGTTTACTCCGTCGAGTTGCTGATCCTCGGTGACGGGCTCGTGCGGGCGCTCGCCGTTGGCAACGCCGGGTTGCCGCAGGGGTACCGGCTTGATCGCGCTGCTGTCGCAGACCTTGTCGCGCTCGGCTGGTCGCCGCCGGGGGTGTTGCCGGATTCGGGAGAGCAGTTCGGGCTGCACGCCTCGATCAAGGATGCGTCGAAGATTGCCACGACCGTTTCGCGCACGCTGCGCGACGTCTACGGCGCTCCGCATCCGGCGTTCCTGGTTTACCTCGTGCACGACGCCGAAGACGAGCCCATCGACGTGGAGGCGCTTGCCACCGCGCGGCCCGAGCTGGCCGGCAACCTTGACCTCGACGCGGCCATTAAGGCGGGCCAGGCGATGGCCGCCCGGGGCGAGACCGTTGTCGAAGACGACAGCATCGGGCTCGAGGAGCGGGTCCGGACCGTGGTCGCCACGCTGATGAAGTCGGATGCCGAGGCTCTCAAGGTCGACTCCGACGGCGACATCGGGATCCGGGCGGGCTCGGCGATGGTGTTCGTGCGCGTCCGCGACAACCCGCCGCTCGTCGACGTCTTCTCGCCCGTGCTGACCGAGATCGAGCCGACCGAGCAGCTCTACGTCAAGCTCTCCGAGCTGACCAACCGCATGCCGATCGGTCGTCTCTACTGCACCAACGACACCGTCTGGGCGTCGATCCCCGTGTTCGGCCGCAACTTCCAGGCGACCCACCTGATGCTCGCCGTCCAGGTGATGACCGGGCTCGCCGACGAACTCGACGACCGGCTACACGGCGAGTTCGGCGGCAAGCGTTTCTTCGGCGAGGGCGACAAGCCCGCCAACCGCGCCGCCGAAGAACCCAAGACCGGCATGTATCTGTAGCCAACCCGCCGGCGTCTAGCGCTAGCTCGAATACCTGTCGCTGCCCCAAGCCAGGCGCCAGCCCGGAAACCTGGCGCCAGCTCGGAACGGCCGGTTTCCGCCCGGAAGCTTGGCGCCGGCCGGCAATCCTGGCGCTCGATTGCGCGGAGCCTGGCGTCAACCCCGAGTTCGGTCGCCGAAAATACCCGTCCCGCCGGCCTACGTGAACGGAATCCAGGCCGCGTCGCGCATTGACGTTGTGTCTGTGGCGCGCATGCCGCCGTCTGACACCGTCCACAGTGTCCCGCCCACCATCAACGAGCGCCGGATCGACCCCTGCCATGGCGTCGACGTCGGGTGGCGAACCGTTGCGAGTTGCTCCAGCCGCGACCCGGACAACCTCAACGCCAGTGCGCCGTATGTTGTCTGAGCCGACAATGGCACGACCAGCAAGCCCGTCTCGGGCCAGTAGAGGAAGGCGTGCGGGTCGGACTCGGCCTCCGACCACCCGTTCTTCACCACGTGCTGGGCGACCCGGCGCGGGCTTGACAGGTCGGATACGTCGAACACCGAGACCTGGGTGCCCAGCACGCGGCCGCGGCTGTCGGCGTCCTGGCCCACGCCGATCACGTGGTTGGCGTCGATCGGGTGCAGGTAGGACGAGTAGCCATTGATCTTCAGTTCGCCGGCCACGGCTGGGGATGCCGGGTTGTGCAGGTCGAGAGTGTAGAGCGGATCGGTCTGGCGGAACGTGACCACGTAGCCGACCGGGCCGGTGAAGCGGACCGCGTAGATCTGCTCGTTCTTGCCCAGGCCGCCGACCGAGCCAACCTTGGACATGTCGGTCGACCTCAACACGTAGACCGACGACGACGATGCCCGCGTGGTGGCAACGCGCAGGTGGCCGTCGTATTCAGACATCGCGTATTGGTTGAGCAACGTCCCGGGCACCGAGCCAGAGGCGACGAACCGTGGCGGCCCGGAACCCGTGATGTCGAAGCGGTAGATCTTCGTTTCCTGGTCCTGCGGCAGGACGAACGCCGTTCCGAAGTCAGAGCGGATGCCGCGCCAACTCTCGTCGTTCGCCACGTAGAGGCTCGCGCCGCTGCCGTAGACGAAGTTGCCGTCCGCGACGATCGTGGTCGGGTCGCCGGTGCCCAGCGGGGCCCCGATGTCGAAGCTCAATACCGTCAGCAGCGACGTGCCGGAGAACGTGTCCGGCTTGCGGACCGCACCGCAGTCAATGTGCCCGCTAGCACTGTCGGAGCTCCAGCGCGGCAGCCAATCATCCACCGTGGACCGATCAATGACCCGCCGGTTCTCGGCCAGGCGTTGCGCCTCGGTCGCGTTTTCCCGGAACGGGAAGTCGAGGCGCGGCGTGCTGCGCACCACGATCCGCGCCGTGGCGCCGACCTGGCGGGCGTCGACCAGCGCGCCGTCGATCGTGAACGAGCTGACCACCGCGGGCCGCGTCCCCGCCAGGTCGACCGTGACCAACCGGAACGTCAGGTCTCCGTAGGAAAGCAGCTTGGACTGGGCAGTGGCCACGTCAGCGGCGGGAAAACGCCGGCCGGGACCACCCTGCGACATCAGCACCAGCGCCCGGTCGCCGGACAGCAGCAGACTGGCGTCGGCGAGGTATTCGTCGGTTCCGGCGGTGAGGTCGAGGCGGCCGGTCATCCGGCGGGTCGCGGGATCGAGCACCCGGAGCATGCCGCCCGTGACGGTGACGATTCGGCGTCCGTCGGTCTTGACCAGGTCGGGTTCGTCGACGCCGGTCTCCTGGGTGTTGGTTCCGGAGAAGCCGACTCCGGCCGGCTCGGGCACCGACTTGGCCGCCTGGTCTCCCGCGGCGAAGGCGCTTGCCGTCCGGCGGGCCGACATCATGCCCCCGTTGAACCCCCACGGCGTCACCACTGCCTTGGCGGCGCTCTTCAGACCGCCGAGCACGTCGGCGCAGGAGTCGAACGCGACCAGCTTGAACGCCGGTGCGGGGAGGGCCACGACCGGGGCCGGGGCGGGAGCGGGCGAGGGGGAAGCTGTGCACCCCGAGACGAGCAAGACAGCGACAACGGCGTACGCGGCGCGACGGGCGTTGGTCATGCCGGGTTTGACGCGGCCACCCGCCTCACCGTTCCGCCGGCACCACGTTCGGTGAGTCGACCAGCCGGCTCAGCACGATCATGCTGCGGGTCGAGGTGACGAACGGTTCGGCCCGCAGCCGCTCCAGGGCCTGCTCCAGGTGGGCGATGTCGGCGGCCCGCAGGTGCACGAGGGCGTCGGCCTCGCCGGAGACCGTGTAGGCGCCGACCACCTCCGGGTGCCGCCGGGTCGCGACCGTGAGTTGGGCGG
Source organism: Asanoa ferruginea (assembly GCF_003387075.1). Classification (NCBI taxonomy): domain Bacteria; kingdom Bacillati; phylum Actinomycetota; class Actinomycetes; order Micromonosporales; family Micromonosporaceae; genus Asanoa; species Asanoa ferruginea. The sequence continues at coordinate 2,352,140 of NZ_QUMQ01000001.1, read as the reverse complement.
GCGTGGTGCGGCCGGTGCAGTAGAGCTCGACGAACGCCTCCGTCGTCCAGCCCACCGCGGCCGGGTCGACGACGGCCGTGAAGCCGCGGATCACGCCCGCGGAGCGCAAGCGATCGACGCGCCTCTTCACCGCCGGGGCCGAGAGCGAGACCCGTTCTCCGATCTCCGAGTAGGAGGCGCGGGCGTCAGCGACGAGCGACGCAATGATTCGCTGATCTACGTCGTCGATCTGCAACGTTTCGCCTCTCCCAAGCAAGAGATTCGGCTGTCTTGACCACGAAGAGTACCTGATCATGGTGATCGTGAAGGACGAGCGGATGCCACGTATGCGGACATATCTCATGTGCCCGCCGGAATGGTTCGCGGTCACCTACGCGATCAATCCCTGGATGGACACGAGCGCGCCGGTCGACCCGGAGCTGGCCCTGAAGCAGTGGCAGGTGCTCCGCGAGACGCTCACCGGGCTCGGCCACACGGTCCACGTGCTGCCGGCCGAAGACGGGCTGCCCGACATGGTCTACGCCGCCAACGGCGCCTTCACCGTCGACGGTACGGCGTTCGGCGCCCGCTTCCGCTACCCGCAACGGGCCGCCGAGGCAGCCGCGCACCGGGCCTTCTACGCCGAGCACAGCTGGCCCTACGTCGAGCCCACGGAGATCAACGAGGGCGAGGGTGACTTCGCCTACCTGCCCGAGGCGTACGGCGGAATGATCCTTGCCGGTCATGGCTTCCGCACCGAGTCGGTGGCGCACAGCCACGCCCAGGAGGCCCTCGGCCGCCCGGTGATCTCGCTCCAGCTCGTCGACCCGCGCTTCTACCACCTCGACGTGGCCCTGGCCGCGCTCGACGACGCACGGATCACCTACTACCCGGGCGCGTTCTCCCCGGGCTCGCAGCGGGTGCTGGCCCAGCTCTTCCCCGACGCCCTGGTCGCCGACGAGGCCGACGCGCTGGCGTTCGGACTGAATCTGGTCAGCGACGGCCGCAACGTCGTCTTCAACGCCGAAGCGACCGGTCTAGCCGCGAAGCTGGCCGCGGCCGGCTACACGCCCGTCCCGGTCGAGCTGAGCGAGCTCAAGAAGGGCGGCGGCAGCGTGAAGTGCTGCGTCGCGGAGTTGCGCGCAGGGGCCGGCCTCAGCCCAGCGTCGCCAGCTCGCTGATCACGACATTCGACAGCACGGGGCCGTCGCGGCGCACCTCGCGCAGGTACCACTTCTGCTGCGGGGTGCGGGTCTGGTTGAACTGCCACTCGCCGCGCGGGCTGTCGATCACGCCGATCTTGCCCATGGCCAGGTTGACCGCCTGCGGCGTCGGGTCGGGCCCGGCGATCCGCACGGCCTTGTCGATCGCCTGGGCGGCGTCGTAGGAGGCCACCGCGTAGGTCGTCGGGGTCGCGTCGTAGGCGCTGCGGTAGGCGGACGCGAACTCGCGGTTGGCGGCGTTGTTGAGGTCGGGCGAGTAGTTGAGCGCGGTGAAGATGTTGCTGGCCTCCGGGCCCTTCAGCTCGCCGAGCACCTCGCCCTCGGTGAGGAAGCCGGGCGCGTAGACGGCGCCGCGGAAACCGTCGGCGTGCAGCTGGCGCAAGAACTCGACGCCGGCCTGTCCACTGTAGAAACAGTAGATGGTCTTCGGGTTGCTCTGGCGTAGCTCATCTATCTTGGCGCGGAAGAAGTTCTTCGTCGGCTCCGCGTTGTATTCCGTCCACACCGGAGCGGCGGAGATCCGCGGGTCGGTGGGGCCGAACGTGCTGCGGAACCCGTCGACGGCGTCGTGGCCGGCCTCGTATTCGGGCGCGATGATGCCGACCTTGCCCTTGGTCTCCTGCGCCACCCAGTGGCCGAGCGCCTGGCCGGGCTCGTTGTTCACATAGGACGTGCGCCAGATGTAGACCACGCTCTGGAGGTCGGACGGCGAGGCGACGGAACCGATCAGCGGGATCCGGGCCTGCTCGACGGTGTCCCGGATGCCGAGCATGACGGTCGAGTTGACGACGCCGGTCAACGCCAGCACGCCCTGCTTGAGCAGACCGTCGAGGGCGGCCTTGCCGGACTCGACCGTGTCGCCCTCGTCGGCGACGACGAGCTGCACCTGGTGGCCGCCGAGCCGTTGGTCGTTGGTCTCGAGGAACAGGTTGAAGCCCCGGGCGATCTCGTCACCGACGCTCTTGTAGCCCGCGGTCTGCGGCGCGATCAGACCGATTTTGATCGGCTTGTCGCTGACCAGTTGGTTGCCTGCGGCCGCTTCCTCGGTGTTACCGGTGCCGCAACCCGCGGCGAAGCCCGCGGCGCCCAGCGCGGCGAACAACCGCAACGCCTGGCGACGATCCATCTGCGACACGGAACGACCTTCCCCGACCGGTGGGCTGGTTCCCACACTCCCCCGGGTTCCTACCGTCTCAACGACGCTGCGTCAATGAAGATGATCACCACTGCAACGACCGCAACGCCTCTGTCACCTTGCGCCAGGCGGCCGACCGGGGATCGATGAGTTCGAAATGACCCACATTGGGAAGCTCTGAAAGCGTGATTTCGCTACCGCCGGCCCGCGCGGCTGACGCGTACCCCCGGCTCAATGAGATCGGTACTTGCACATCTGCCGTGCCGTGCACGATCACCGTGGGTGATCGCAACGGCATCGTCGGCAGTGGCTCCGCTGCGGCGTAGGCCGCCGCTCGGGTGGTCGGGTCACCACCGAGCAGGGCCGTCACGGCACCGCCGTCGAGGTCGAGCCGGTGTGCCTCGGCCAGGTCCGCCACCGGCGCCAGCGCCAGCACGCCGGCGGGTGCGGAAGGCGCATGGGCGGCGTACCAGAGAGCGAGGTGACCGCCCGCGGAATGACCGACAAGGAGCGGTGGGCCGGGCGCCGGCGCGGGACGCCCCAGCGAGGCGGCCACCGCGGCGACGAGCGCCGGCAGTGCCTCCACCCCGGCCACGACGTCGTCGAAGGTCGCCGGCCAGCCACCCGGCGCCCCCGGCCCGGTCCGCCGGTATTCGAGCTGCGCGACCGGGTAGCCCAGGGCCACCAGCGCGGCCGCGAGATGCCCGGTGTGTGCCCGGTCGTACTCGGCGCGCCAGAATCCGCCGTGGATCACCACGACCAGCGGCGCGACCAACGGCCCGGACCTGGTCAGCGGCAGCCGCACGTCAGCGACGTGGTCGAGGTGTGGGCCGTAGGCGACCACGGCGTCCGGCGGCGGTGCCGGAAGAATCAGCACGTCGCGCGGGTCGGGTTCGCGTGCGGGCATGTGCGGAACGCTAGCTTGCCGGGTCCGGGGAGCACACCCGACGGGCGTTGGGGAAAGATGGAGACTATGACCGAAACCCCAGGAGCGCCGGACGCGCAGGCCGAACCCAACCGTCGGTCGGGCACCGTGGTGGTGGTCGGGCCGGATGGCCGGCCGGTCGGCACGGTCGACACCGACAGCAGCGGCGGCGAGGAAGACCCGGGTCGCCAGATCGAGCAGCCCGCCAAGGTCATGCGGATCGGCAGCATGATCAAGCAACTGCTGGAAGAGGTACGCGCGGCGCCGCTCGACGAGGCCAGCCGGGTCCGCCTGCGCGACATCCACCAGCGCTCGATCATCGAGCTGGAGGATGGCCTGGCGCCGGAGCTGCGCGACGAGCTCGAGCGCCTGTCGCTGCCGTTCAGCGAGACGTCGACGCCGAGCGAGGGTGAGCTGCGGGTCGCGCAGGCCCAGCTCGTCGGCTGGCTGGAGGGGCTGTTCCACGGCATCCAGGCCGCCCTGGTGGCCCAGCAGATGGCGGCCCGCATGCAGCTCGAGGGGATGCGCGGCGGCCAGCGTGCGCTGCCGCCCGGCGCGGTTCCGGGCGTCATCCCCGGCCTGCCCGGCGCGGGGCCCAACCCGGGTCAGCCCGGCACCGAGGGACGCGGCACCGGCCAATACCTGTGACCGGCCAGACCGGCTAACGCCGGTGACCGATCAGGGCAGCAGCGACTCGATGTAGATCGCCACGCCGTCGTCCTCGTTGGAGGCGACCACCTCGTCGGCGACCTCCTTGACCGCCGGATGGGCGTTGCCCACCGCGATCGCCCGGCCGGCCCAGGCCAGCATCGGCACGTCGTTCGGCATGTCGCCGAACGCCGTCACCTGGGCGGCCGGCACGCCGAGCCGGTCGCAATACCAGGCCAGCCCGGCGGCCTTGGTGACACCGGAGGCGGAGACCTCGACCAGACCCGACAGCGACGAGTGGGTCGCCTCGGCGATGCCGTGCAGCGCCTTGCCGATCCGGGCGGTGAACTCGTCGGGATCGCGCTGGCCGGCGCGCACCAGCAGCTTGACGGCCGGCTCGGTGAGCAACTCGGCGACCGCGTCGACGGCCCGCACGCCGCCGTGCGCGCTGTCCCACAGGATCGGGTATTCGACCTGGTGGCGCATCTCCCGGCCGTCGACGATCTCGACCGCCAGCACCGCGTCGGGCACCTCGTCGGCCAGCCGCCGGGCGATCTCGGCGAGCACGTCGGGCGCGAGTGGGTCGGCGCGGAGCACCTGGTCGCGGGCCGGGTCGTAGACCACCGCGCCGTTGGCGCAGACCGCCGGCAGGGGAATGGCGAGCTGCTCGTAGACCAGCTTCAGCCAGCGGATCGGGCGCCCGGTGACCAGCACGACCGGCAGGTCCGCTTCGGCCGCGCGGTCCAGCGCGGCCGCCGTGCGGGCGCTGATCGTCTTGTCAGCGCGGAGCAGGGTTCCGTCGAGATCAGTGGCGATCAGCATCATCGCGACAGTAGCCGGTCGAGGTAAACGGCCACGCCGTCCTCGTCATTGCTGAGGGTGATCTCGTCGGCCGCGGCCCGCACCAGCGGGTGCGCGTTGGCCACCGCCACCTTGCCCCAGCCGGCCCAGGAGAACATCGGCAGGTCGTTGGGCATGTCGCCGAAGACCAGCACGTCGCCGGGGTCGACACCGATCGCCTCGGTGACCACCGCGAGGCCGGTCGCCTTGTCGACGCCGGGCGGGAGGATCTCGATGAAGCCGAGCCCGGCCTGGGTGACGTTGGCGGCCGACGAGGCGACGATGCGGTGTGCCGCCGCCAGCAACTCGTCGACGTCGTGCCCGGGCGCGCGGGCGAACGCCTTGAGCACGTCACCGGCCAAGCAGTCGGCGCGGCTGCGCGGCTCGAACCGGTCGGGGTAGCGCCACGCCGGGTCGGCATCGCCCCAGAGCGGCTCGTCGTGCCCGTCGAGCGCCTCGACCATGACGTTGAGCGGACCGACCGCCGCCTCCAGGTCGACGAGCACCGACGCGAGCACCTGGCCCGACAGCCGGGCGTCGCGCAGCACGATCGGGTCGAGCGGGTCGGTCTGGTCGACCACCCGGCCCCCGTTGGCCATCACGAGGAAGTCGGCGTCGCGGATGTCGTTGCGGGTCAGCTCGGCCAGGCGCGGGCCGCGGCCGGTGGCGCCGACGATGGGGATGCCGGCGGCGCGCACCCGGTTGAGCACCTCATGGGTGAATGCGGACACCGTGTCGTCGCTGCGCACGATCGTGCCGTCGAGGTCGGTGGCGACCAACTTGGGCAGGCCCGGCCGGGGCATGGCTCCTCCTCGCCCCGACCCGTGACGGCTGCCGGGAAGGAGCCGCGAGCGGCCGGGCAGCAACCGTACCTCGCACGAGGTAGCCCAGCCATGACTTTTGGGAGAAATCGTCGCAACCGGGCGGCCGCCACTCAGCGGCGGAAGAGCAGGTCAGGAGCGCTTGACCGGCTCCAGCACCTCGCGACCGCCCAGATAGGGGCGCAACGCCTGGGGCACCACCACCGAGCCGTCGGGCTGCTGGTGGTTTTCCAGGATCGGCACGATCCACCGGGTGGTCGCCAGCGTGCCGTTGAGGGTCGCGGCGGTCTGCGGGCGCCCCGCCTCGTCGCGGTAGCGGATGTTGAGCCGGCGCGCCTGGAAGGTCGTGCAGTTGGAGGTCGAGGTCACCTCGAGGTAGCGCTGCTGCGACGGCAGCCACGCCTCGCAGTCGAACTTGCGCGCCGCGCTGCTGCCCAGGTCGCCGGCGGCGGTGTCGATCACCCGGTAGGGCAGCTCGACCTTGGCCAGCATCTCCTCTTCCCAGGCCAGCAGCCGCAGGTGCTCGTCGCGCGCCTGCTCGGGCCGGCAGTAGGAGAACATCTCGACCTTGTCGAACTGGTGCACCCGGATGATGCCCCGGGTGTCGCGCCCGTAGGAGCCGGCCTCGCGGCGGAAACAGCTCGACCAGCCCGCGTAGCGGACCGGCTCGCCCAGGTCGAGGATCTCGTCGCTGTGGTAGGCCGCGAGCGCCACCTCGCTGGTGCCGACCAGGTAGAGGTCGTCGGACTCGAGCCGGTAGACCTCGCTGGCGTGGGCGCCGAGGAACCCGGTGCCCTCCATCGCCTCCGGCTTGACCAGCGCGGGCACGATCGACGGGGTCAGACCGTATTCGACCGCCTGGGCGATCGCCATCTGGAGCATGGCGAGCTGGAGCAGCGCACCGACGCCGGTCAGGTAGTAGAACCGGCTGCCCGACACCTTGGCGCCGCGCTCGACGTCGATCGCGCCGAGCATCTCGCCCAGCTCGAGGTGGTCGCGGGGGGCCGGCAGGTCGGGCTTGGTGCCCACCTCGCGCAGCACGACGTAGTCGTCTTCGCCGCCGGCCGGCGCACCCTCCTGGACCACGTTGGAGATTCGCAGCTGGGCCTCGCGCAACGCCGCCTCGGCCGCGGTCACCGCCGCCTCGGCCGCCTTGACCTCGGCCGAAAGCTCTTTGGTGCGGCCGAGCAGGGTCTCCTTCTCGGCGCCGGTAGCGCGCGGCATGAGCTTGCCGAGCTGCTTCTGCTCGCCGCGCAGCAGCTCGAAGCGCTGCACCGCGGCCCGCCGCGCCTCGTCGGTCGCGATCAGGTCGTCGACGACAGACTCGGACTCACCCCGGGCCCGCTGGCTGGCGCGCACAACATCGGGATCGTCACGGAGCAGTCGAAGGTCAATCACGGTGAATCAGCCTACCGGGAAGGGTTCTCGGCGGTCGCGCGGATATCACCGTGCGCGGCCGTCGTCTCCGTCTGGGTGGGCGAACGGGCGGGCGGGCTGCACCGTGAGATCGAGCGGCGCCGCCGCGGCGACCTCGGCGGCCGTCTCGTCGCTGCGGTATGGCCGCGGGGCCTGCCACACCGAGTCGGGTGCCACGGCCACCGGTGGCGCTTCCGTCGGCGTCGGGACGAACCGGTGGCGGCCGATCAGGAAGAGCGCCGCGCCGGCCAGCAGCACCGCCGCGTAGGCACCGGTCAGCCCGGCATGGCGGGTGGTGTCGAGGTCGATGTTGGCGCCGAAGTAGTTGCGCTCGATCGAGTGGCCGAAACTCACGCTGAGCGCCACCAGCACCGCCACCAGCCCGCCGGCGAGGCCCAACCCGCCGACCCGGAGCACCGGGCGAAGCGCCGGCGGCCCGAAGAACGCGAGCGCGCAGGCCACGACCAGGGTGAGCACACCCAACACGTAGCCGGTGCCGAAGGTGCCGACATCGCCGACGGTGAACGTGAGCGTCTGGCCGACCGAGCCGCCCTCCTCGGGGCTGACATCACCGGCTGGCACCGCGATCGAATACCACTGCGTGACCAGTGAGATGAAGCCGGCGGCGGCGGCCAGCACGGCGACGATCGCCGCCAGCAGCCGGTCGCGGCCGACCCGGGCCACCCAGGCGCCGAACGGGTTTGCGCGCAGCCGGCCGGTCGTGGGCTCGCCGGCGCCGAACGCCACGACGGCCGGCCCGGAGTGGTCCTCGGACATGCTCACCAGCATGCCATGGAGCGGGTCGCGGCGCGTGCTCAGTTGATCAAGGGCGGCGGCGCCGATCCTTCATGATTTGACGGACCACGTTGCGGCCCGGAATCCCGGTCACGCCACCGCCGCCGTGCGTCGCGCTTCCGGCCTGATAAAGACCTTTCACGGGGGTACGCAGGTCCGCGTAACCCGCGGCCGGCCGGCAGTGGAACATCTGCCCGGGCGTCAGCTCGCCGTGGAAGATGTTGCCGCCGACCAACCCGTACTCCTGCTGCATCTGGTGTGGACCGATGACCTGGCGCCCGATGACCGAATCGGTGAAGCCCGGTGCCACCGCCTCGAGCCGGGCGACCAGCCGGTCGGCGTAGGCGTCGAGGTCTGCGGTGTGCGGCCCGGCGGCGTAGGTGTGCGGCACCCATTGGGTGAACGCGCTGACCACGTGCTTGCCCTCGGGCGCCAGGGTCGGGTCGAACACCGACGGGATGCAGATGTCGGCGAACGGCAGGCTGGCCGGCCGCCCGGCGACCGCTTCCTGGAACGAGCCCTCGATCTCGTCGAGCGAGTCGGCCAGCACGATCGTGCCGCCGTGCACCTCGGGCGCGTACGCCGGATGGCTGGTGAAGGTCGGCAGCCGGTCGACGGCGAAGTTGACCTTCACGGTGCCCGAGCGGCTGCGCCACGCCTCGATGTCGGCGACGAAGTCGGTTGGCAGGTCGGCACGGTCGAGCAACTCGAGGAACGAGATCCGCGGGTGCGCCGTGGTGATCACTGTCGGCGCGCGGAACTCGGTGCCGTCGACGAGCGTGACGCCGACCGCCGCACCGCCCCGGGTGTCGATCCGGGCGACCGGCGACCCGGTGCGGATCTCCGCGCCGAAGGACCGCGCGGCCGACGCCATCGCCTGGGTGACGCCGCCCATGCCGCCCCGCGGGAAGCCCCAGCCGGCCTGCTGCCCGCCGGTCTGGTCGAGATGGTGGTGCAGGGTGACGAAGCCGGTGCCGGCGCTGCGTGGGCCGGCCCAGGTGCCGATCACGCCGGAGACGCTGAGGATGCCGCGCAGCGCGTCGGACTCGAACCGGTCTTCGACCAGGTCGGCGATGCTCGCGGTGAACAGCCGGGTCAGGTCGACCGCGGCCCGCACGTCGACACCGCGCAGCTGGCCGGCGAGGCCGAGTTGGCCGACCAGGTCGAGCGGCCGCTTCGAGCCCAGCTTGGGCGGGATCTCGTGGAGCAGCGGGCCGACCAGCCGGCCGAGGTGACTCAGCCAGGCGTCCCAGCGCTCGTAGGCGTCGGCATCGCGGGCGGAGAACCGGCTGATCTCCCGGTGCCGCTCGGCGGGGTCGTCGGGCAGCCGCAGGTAGCGGCCGTCGGCACGCGGCGCGAAGTAGGGGCCCTGCGGGTAGACGTGGTAGCCGTGCTCGGCCAGCCGCAGGTCGCGCACCATGTCGCCGGGCAACAGGCTGACCACATAGGACAGGCTGGTGACGGTGAAGTCGGGACCGAACGGGTGCTCGGAGACGGCGGCGCCGCCGACGGTGTCGCGGCGTTCGAGCACCAGCACCCGACGGCCGGCGCGGGCCAGGTAGCCGGCGGCGACCAGACCGTTGTGGCCACCGCCGATGACGATGACGTCGTACGCCGAGGTCATCAGCCCTGAACCACGTTGATGTTGAAAGCCAGGTTGCCGTCGAGCGCCCGCATGATCGACACCCAGAGCGGCATATACATCTCCATGCCCCGGCTCTCTTTGATGCCGCCGAGGTCGAGCACGCTGCCCTTGGCCCAGCCGAACTGGCCCAGCAACCCGATCACCACCTCTTTGGCCGACGGGTCCTCACCCGCGATGAAGATCGTGTGCGGTGGCGGCACCAGGCTCGGCTCGACCATCACGCTGCCGTTGACGGTGTTGAGGCTCTTGACCACCCGGGCGTCGGGGAACGCGCGCTGAAGCTGCTCGCCGACGCTGTCGGTGTTGCAGACGGTCAGCCGCAACTCGCCGGAGCCGAAGTCGAGCGGGTTGCTGACGTCGAGCACCACCTTGCCGGCCAGCGCGGCGTTGCCGCCGGCCATCTCCAGGGCGTTGACGGCGTATTGGCCCGCGGTGGCGTTGATCACCAGGTCGGCGCCGGCGACGGCGTCGGCGAACGTGCCGCACTGTGCCGCGTGTGCCTCGGCCCACTCCACGGCGCGTGGATTGCCCGTTTCGCGCGCGCCGAGCGTGACGTCGTGATCAAGATTGCGCAATCGTGTGCCGAACGTCTGGCCAACCGTGCCGGTGCCGAGGATGCCGATCCGCATCCAGCAATCATGCCGGACGGTGGACTAGCGTCGGGGGCATGCCAATCCGCACTTCATCCGCCCGCTGGTCGGGCAACCTGACCGAAGGTTCCGGCACGATCCGCACCGGCAAGGGCGGCTTCGAGGGGAACTACAGCTTCAAGTCGCGCTTCGAGGAGGGCGAGGGCACCAACCCCGAGGAGCTGATCGCCGCCGCGCACGCCGGCTGCTTCTCGATGGCGTTCTCGAAGGGCCTCGCCGACGCCGGCCACACGCCGACCGCCGTCGACACGACCGCGAAGGTGCACCTCGACAAGACCGACGCCGGGATGACCGTCACCCGCATCGACCTCGAGACGGTCGGCGACGTCCCGGGCATCGACGACGGCGAGTTCCAGAAGATCGCCCAGGGTGCCAAGGAGAACTGCCCGATCTCCCGCCTGCTGTCCCCCGGCGCCGAGATCACCCTGACCGCCCGCCTCGCCTGAGCGGCGGCTCTGTCGCGACCGGCACGGCACAATAGGAGCCGTGCCGGTCGAGATGAGTCGCGAGCGCTTCGAAGAGCTGGTCGCCGACGCCCTCGACCAGGTTCCCGAAGAGTTCCTCAAACTGATGAACAACGTGGTGATCCTGGTCGAAGACCGGTCGCCGCGGGGCACCCGGCTGCTCGGCCTCTACGAGGGGCACGCGCTGACCGACCGCGGCTGGAACTACGCGGGCGTGCTGCCCGACCGGATCACCATCTACCGCCTGCCGATCCTGTCGATCTGTCACACGGAAGAAGACGTGGTCGACGAGGTCGCCGTCACCGTCGTACACGAAATCGCACATCATTTCGGGATCAGTGACGAGCGCCTGCATGAGCTCGGCTGGGGTTAGCCCGCGCCAAAGTCAAGGTCGGTTTGGCGACACTGTACGCATGGCGTTTGCGCAGGATACCTACGCTCTTGGCAGTACACAGACCTTGTCGATGGAGGAACGCCCACATGCGTAGCGCGCTGTTTTCCGCGGAGAACCTGGAGAAGGAGTCCGACCAGCCGGGCATGCGGCTGCAAAACTCCAAGATGCTCAAGATCGAGCTCAACGGTGAGTGCATGGCGCGCACCGGGTCGATGGTCGCCTACCAGGGCCAGGTGCAGTTCCAGGCGCTCGGCTCCGGCGGCATCGGCAAGTTCCTCAAGCAGAAGCTGACCGGCGAGGGTGTCCCGCTGATGAAGGTCAGCGGCCGCGGCGACGTCTTCCTCGGCGACCGCGCCGCCGACATCCACCTGGTCGACCTCGACCACGGCGACAACCTGTCGATCAACGGCGCCAACGTGCTGGCCTTCGACTCGTCGCTGCAATACGACATCAAGATGGTCCAGGGGATGGGCATGCTCTCCTCGGCCGGCCTGTTCAACTGCGTCTTCTCGGGCCAGGGCCGGATCGCCATCACGACCAAGGGCACCCCGGTCGTGCTCTCCGTCGACCAGCCCACCTTCGTCGACCCGCAGGCGGCGATCTGCTGGTCGGCCGGGCTCCAGACCGGCTACCACCGCGCCGACCAGCTCGGCATCGGCACGCTGCTCGGCCGGAGCACCGGCGAGGCGTTCACGATGAGCTTCGCGGGCCAGGGCTTCGTCGTCGTGCAGCCTTCCGAGGAGCCCCCGGGCGGCCTCGCCGGCGCGGGTGGCGGCCAGCAGCAGAGCGGCGGCGTCCTCGGCGGCCTGCTGGGTTAAAAGATCTAGGCAGAAACGGCCCACCCCGCACACGGGGGTGGGCCGTTTGTCCGCCTAGGCAGTGTTGGCTGGCCGCGCCTCCGGCGCGGCGGCTACGCGCACCAGCGGGCGCTTCGCGGGTCCGTGGTCGCGGTACGCGGGGCGCCGAGTCACACTCGGCGCCAACCCTTCCGGTGGCTGGCCTGAGTCGGCCACCTACTCTGAGCGTTATGCCGGGAACGCCGCCCACTCGATATGTCTTTCTCGGGCCTGAGGGGACCTTCGCCGAGCAGGCGTTGCGGACTATTCCGGCCGCTGAGCGCGGGCTGCTGACCCCGGCCCGCAGCGTGCCCGAGGCGCTCGACGCGGTGCGCTCAGGCGACGCCGATGCGGCGCTCGTGCCGCTGGAAAACTCGATCGGCGGCGGCGTGGGCGTCACGCTCGACGAGATGGTGGCCGGGTCGCCGCTGGTGATCACCCGCGAGGTGGTGCTGCCGGTCGAGTTCGTGCTCGGCGCCCGCGCCGGGGTCACCCTGGCGGGCATCCGGAGCGTCGCCGCCCACCCGCAGGCGTCCACCCAGTGCCGGGGCTGGCTGCGTGACAACCTGCCCGACGCGGTCGTGGTCGACGTCCTGTCCAACGGCGCGGCCGCGCGCAGCGCCGCCACTGGCGAATACGACGCGGCGATCTGCGCACCGATCGGCGCCAGCCAGCAGCGGCTGACCGTGCTGGCCGAGAAGATCGCCGACCATGGCGACGCGGTGACCCGGTTCGTGCTGGTCTCCCGCCCCGGCCCGCCGCCGCCGGCGACCGGCGACGACCGCACCTCGCTGGCCGTCTACATCGCACACGACCGGGTCGGCGCGCTGCTCGCCGTGCTGATGGAACTCGCCGTGCGCGGGGTCAACATGACCCGCATCGAGTCGCGGCCGACCGGCGAGGCGCTCGGCCGCTACGCGTTCTTCCTCGACTGCACCGGTCACGTCGCCGACGACCGGATGGGGGAGGCACTGCGCGGGCTGCGCCGGGTGAGTGCGGAAGTGCGCTTTCTCGGCTCGTACCCCCGGCATCGCTGGACCGGTTCCGAGGGCGACGGACCGGTGCCGGCGCCGCCCGGCCAGTCCGATGTGGACTACGCCGACGCGGCCGCCTGGCTCGACCGGATCCGCAAGGGCTAGAGCCCCGGCGGCGACGCGTCGCAGGCGGCTGTGCGGATGCCGGCCGGTGCCGCGGCGCGCACCTCGATGCTGCACACGTCGGTGCCCGCGGTGACCAGGCGCAGCGAACCCGGCGCGCCCCGGGTGACCGCCTGGAGCGGGCCGTTGTTGGTGTCGAGCACGATCCACTGCCAGGTGCCCGCGCACAGCGGGCCCACGGTCGCCCGGCCGGAATAGGACGACGGGAGCAACCCCCGGCGCTTGAGCAGCGCGACCACCTGGCTCACGGAGGGCCGGTCGGCGCAGGCGACCGCGGGGCTGTCCGGGAAGCCGGGCGTCGGCGAGAGCGTGGTGGCCGGCACCGTTGGCGGCGTCGGCTGCAGGGTCGGCGTGGGGCTGGCGGTTGCCGACGGGCTGGGGACAACACTGCCCGGCGGATTCAGCTCGGGCGGGGTGCCGCAACCGGCCGTGACCAGGGCAACCAACGCGGACGCGGCGAGGATGAGGGGGCGGCGCACGTGACCTCGGGGGGTGGCATCGATGGGGATGATGACCGGATCATCGTATGCCCGGTCAGGTGGTCACCGGATGGCCGGCCTGGTCGAGCGTCGCGACGGCTTCCGCCAGGCGCACGCTCGGCACCAGGATGTAGTCGGTGTCGTAGGTCGAGAACGCCATGATCGTGACCCGGGCGGCAGCGAGGGGTGCCACCATCGAAGCGAGCACGCCGGTCAGCGCGAAATCGAGCGGGCCGGCGACCCGCAGGCAGCGCCAGGGCGCCTCGGCGGTCGCGCCCTCGGGCACCCGGTCGGCCCGGCAGATCACCGACACCTCGTCGGCGGTCCAGGTCACCGAGACCACGCCGGCGCCGTCTCCGTTGCCGACCAGGCCGGCGGGCAATGCCGAACCCGCGGGCAGCCGACAGACGGCGTAGTCGTCCGGCAGAAGATCAAGGGCAGGCATGACAGGAAGAGTACGACCCACGGGGCGCTTCGAAGAACTTTTTCGCCGCCGGTAGTGCGCGCGCCATCCCGTTCGTCGTAGAGGTGGAAGTTGACGCGAAGTGGAAGGAAACCCGAGATGAAGTACCTGTTTCTGATCTGCACCGAGGCCCCGGGCAACGAGCCCGCCGACGAGTCCGTCGAGGCGGGCGGCGGCCCGATGGAGATCGACGACTGGGTCAGCGAGATGGACGGCAAGGGCGCCCGGCTGACCGGCAACCGGATCCGGCCGGGCAGCGACGCCACCACCGTGCGCGTCCGCAACGGCGACGTGGTGGTGCTCGACGGTCCCTACGCCGAGACCAAGGAGCAGATCGCCGGCTTCGACATCATCGAGGCGGAAAACCTCGACGAGGCCATCGAGATCGCGTCGAAGCACCCGATGGCCTGGGGCGGCATGGTCGACGTACGCCCGTTCTGGGTCGAATGACCGACGTCGACGCCGAGGTCGCTGCCGTCTACCGCGCGGAGTGGGGCCGCGTGGTGGCGGCGGTGATCCGGCTGACCGGCGACTGGGACCTCGCGGAGGAGTGCGCCCAGGACGCGTTCGCGAAGGCGCTGGAGCGCTGGCGGCACGAGGGCGTGCCGTCGCGCCCCGGCGCCTGGGTGCTGGTGACCGCGCGCAACCGGGCACTCGACCGGGTGCGCCGGGCCGCCGTCGAGGCGACCAAGCTGCGTGAGGTGGTGGGGATGAGACAACCGGAGCCGCTGGCGCCGCAGGGCATCCCCGACGACCGGCTGGAGCTGATCTTCACCTGCTGCCACCCGGCCCTCGACCAGGACGCGCAGGTCGCGCTCACCTTGCGAACCCTCGCCGGCTTGAGCACAGCGGAGATCGCCCGGGCGTTCCTGCTGCCCGAGAAGACGATGGCGCAGCGGCTGTTCCGCGCCAAGAGCAAGATCCGAAACGCCGGCATCCCGTTCCGGGTGCCACCGGACCACCTGCTCCCGGACCGGTTGGCGGCCGTGCTCGCCGTGGTCTATCTCCTTTTCAACGAGGGGTACGCCGCCTCCGCCGGCACCGACCTCGTCCGGGTCGACCTGACCGGTGAGGCGATCCGGCTGGCCGAGGTGCTGGCCGCGCTGATGCCCGACGAGCCCGAGGCGCTGGGCCTGCTGGCCCTGCTGGTGCTGCACGACGCGCGGCGGCCGGCCCGCACCGACGCGGCCGGCGACCTGGTGTCGTTGGAAGACCAGGACCGTTCCCGCTGGGACCACTCACGAATTCGCGGCGCCGATGCCCTACTCCAGCGCGCGCTGCGGCGCGGGCGGCCCGGTCCCTACCAGATCCAGGCCGCGATCGCGGCCGTGCACGCGACGGCGCCGACCGCGGCCGAGACCGACTGGACCGAGATCGCCGGGCTGTATGCCGAGCTCGCGAAGCTCGTGCCGTCGCCCGTGGTCGAGCTGAACCGCGCGGTGGCCGTGGCGATGGCCGACGGGCCGCAGGCTGGTCTGGCCCTGGTCGACCGGCTGGCGGCGACCGGTGCGCTGGCCGGTTATCACCTGCTGCCGGCGACGCGCGCGGATCTGCTGCGCCGCCTTGACCGGCCGGCGGAGGCCGTGCTCGCCTACGACGAAGCGCTGGCACTGGTCACATCGGACCCCGAGCGCGCTTATCTGCTACGCCGCCGGACGGCGCTGATGGAGGGCCGCTAGACCGGCGCGAAGAAGGTGAGCGAACCTGCCACCTTGCCGTCGAGCAGGAGCGGGGTGGCGATCGCGTCGACGGTGTCGTTGGCGTTGTCGCGGTGGACCCGGAGGAGGCCGCGGGCCTGGCGCCCGGAGGTGACCGCGAGCAGTGGCGGGATCTTGTCGACCTCGGTCTCGGCGAGCTCGCTGCGCGCGGCCGTGAAGTCGACCAGACGCAGGCCGGCGTCGAGCAGCGGGCGACCCACCGCGGTGCGCTGATCGGACAGGCCGAGCAGCGCGCAACACGACGCGGATGCGGCGACGATGGTCATCGAGTCGTCGATGACCAGGCAGGGCTCGTCTGCCGCGAACACCGTGTCGGCCCAGCGGCCGAAACTGGTCGGCGCTGGCTGTGGCGGCCACGTGTCTGACCACGTGGGTGACGACCAGGCAGCCCCCGCAGGTGGGCCAGTGGTCGGCTCCACGGCGTCTGACTCGCCAGGTGCCGAGAACTCAAGCTCAAGGTCGACGTGCGCCACCGCGCCTCCTGTGCATCGCCGGCAGTTGCCCCACCGTTACGCTAACCGGTGTTTCGCGTGCCGACGACCCTCCGGTCGGCCAGTGCTTCAGAAGGTTGTAGCGGCGCGGTCAACGGCGAGTGGCCAGTTTAGTCGAGGCGGTCGTGCTGCCCTCATACCACCGGTAGCCGCCGCTGTGCGCGACGTTGAGCCACGTGCTCGGCTGGCTGGCGACGTGGGACAGCTTCTCGGCGGTTGCCGAGCTGATCCGGTCGCCGCCGGCGACGAGCAGGCGGTCGAGCTCGCGGTGGGTCGCTACGAGACAGTCTTTCGGCAGCCCGTAGACGCTGATGACGCCAGAACCGACGAAAGTCAGCACCGGTGTCACCGGAATCGTGTGGCCGACGGCGCCGCTGAGTGCCTTGGCCGCACGCTTGGCGTCGCGGCGTGCCTCGGACACGTAGGGCGGGCGCTTCCCGCTGATCTGCACCACGTCACCGGCGACCATCACCCGGGCGCGGCCGTGGTCGGCGATCGTCACGGCGAACAGGCCGCTCGGCCCGATCACCAGGAACCCGGCCTGGTCGTCAGCGCCGGTGAACAGCGCGTCGAACGAGTCGGTGCGGGGCCATTCCACCACGTGCCACGACGGGCCGAGGTGTTCGATGCGGTTGAGAGCACGGGCGCCAGCAGCTTCGATGCGGCGGGCGTCGCGCTCGGCCCGCCGGCGGCGGGCCCAGTCCATCGGGCGGGGACGGACGGCGTCCAGCAGATCTGGTTGGGGGGATTCTGCGCTAGGCAGGGCTCGTTGAGGGGTGAAGGGGACGGCCCGACGCGCAGGAAATACGGTCATCGCTGCCTCCGGCAAGGGCGAGCTTTGGCTGTCTAACTACCGTACGTGGTCACACCGGTACTCCCACAAGATGCAACGACGGAATGAGTGGGGATGAATGCCGCATTCACGGTACGGCTCTTTTCCCGGATGGTGACAACCACGGCTTAGGCTCGGGCCTTGTGACGAACTATGTCGGAAGCGAAGTCGGCCGTCTGGGCACTGTGCTGCTGCATCGGCCTGGTCGGGAGTTGGCCCGTCTGACCCCCCGAAACAACGATTCGCTGCTCTTCGACGGCATCCCGTGGGTGGGCCGGGCCCAAGAGGAACACGATACCTTCGCGGCGGCCCTCCGCGCTCGTGGCGTCGAGGTCCTCTACGTCTCTCAGTTGCTCGCCGACACGCTCTCGGTGCCCGAGGCACGGGCGGAGATCACCGCCAGCGTCGTCGACGACCCGCGCCTCGGCGACACCCTGCGCCGCCGGGTCGCCGACCACCTCACCTACCTCGACCCGTCCGGGCTCGCCGGGGTGTTGATCGGCGGGCTGGCCCACGACGAGTTGCGTACGAGCGTCGACCGCCCGGGCGGCCTGGTCTACTCCCTGATGGCGAGCAACGAGTTCGTCATCGACCCGCTGCCCAATCTGCTCTTCACCCGCGACTCGTCGGTCTGGGTCCGCGACCGGGCCGCCGTCACCAGCCTGGCGACCCCGGCACGCCGGCGCGAGACGACGCTGACCAACGCGATCTACCGCTACCACCCAAGGTTCGTCGGCACCCGCTTCGTCTACGACCCGGGGCTCGAGCCCGTCGAGGGCGGCGACGTGCTGCTGCTGGCCGACGGCGTGATCGCCATCGGCGTAGGGGAGCGAACCACCCCGGCCGGCGCGGAACGCCTGGCCCGCCAGGTCTTCGGGGCCGAGTTGGCGCACACGATCCTGGTGGTCCCGATCGCCCAGGAGCGGGCGACCATGCACCTGGACACCATCGTGACGATGGTCGACGTCGACGCCGTCATCATGTATCCGAAATATGCGGACTCGCTCCAGGCCTACACAGTCATCGCCGGCCCCGACGGCGAGCCACAGGTCGACGGCCCGGCCCCGTTCCTGCGCGCGGCGGCCGACGCGATGGACATCGACATGCTGCGCGTCATCGACACGGGCCTCGACCCGGTCACCGCCGAACGCGAGCAATGGGACGACGGCAACAACACCCTGGCGCTCTCCCCGCGGCTCTGCGTCGCCTACGAGCGCAACGTAGAAACCAACGCCCAACTCGAACGCGCCGGCATCGAGGTCATCCGCATCCCCGGCTCCGAGCTCGGCTCCGGCCGCGGCGGCCCGCGCTGCATGTCCTGCCCAATCCTCCGCGACCCGGTGGCATAGCCACCTGCCCCGCGCGACCCCACTCGCCCGCGTGTCGAAAGAGCGGCGTGTCGTGGCCGGGCCGCGCCGTCTGTTCAGCCGTACATGTTTTGTTATGTAGGCACATAACAAAACATGTACGCGCCGGAAGACCTACCCGTCCTGGCCGTTGCCGACCCGTCCACAGGACGGACCGCGCCGAGGGGCAGAAGTAAAACCGCAGCCAACAGCGGCCCGTCCGCGCGGCGGAACCGTCGGCGTGCTCGGGCGCCTACGCGCGGGAGTTAGCGCAGGGTCAGTTGGCGGCCGACCAGGCCCTGGCGGGAGCGGCGGGCGGCCGAGTCGAGCGGGGTCGGGTCGGCGAGGGCGTCGGCGTAGCGCTTGGCGAACGCCGCGACGGGCGCCTCCCACTCCGCCGGCTCCGGGTCGCGGGGGATGTCCCAGACCGGAACCAGGCGGCCGTGTGCCCGGAACATGCCGGCGAACTTGGTGCCCTCGCCGAGCAGCAGGTCGCCGCTGGCGGACAGGCGGGCCAGGGCGCCCAGTGCCGCGTCTTCCTCATCAGGGAGGACCCAACGCACGTGGCCGCGGTCGGGGACCCGGCACCAGTAGGCCGCCTTCGCCGCGGCGAGGCGGACGGTCGGGTAGATCGAGGCGTTCGCTCGTTCGAGCGACGCCTTGACGTTGGGGTCGTCGCCGGGCTCGTCGTCGAGCCAGAACTCGAAGCCGTCGTGCAGGGTGATCTCGAGCGGGCCGTCGACGATCAGGTCTTGCAGGCGCGGGCCGTGGCCCGCGTGCGCCGGCACCGAGACCGGGCTGCCGGGGGTGGTCTGGAGCGCGCGGACCAGCGCGACCGCCAGGTCGCGGGAGACGTCGCCGGACTGCACGTGGCGCTGGAGGCCGACGAAGACCCGGCCGTCGGGCTTGGTCATCGCGGGCCAGGCCATCGGCAGCACGGTGGCGAGGGTGACCGGCCGGTCGCCGAACTCGGCCACCATCTGCGGGTTGAGAGTCAGCGGCGCGGAAGCGGCCGGGACCAGCTCACGCAGCGCGATCCACTCGACCTCGTCGGCGAAGCCCTCGAACGGCCGCGCCGAGAACATGTCGGGGCGCTTCTCGCGCTTGGGGGTTCCGTCGCTGTTGATCCGGCGCTTCTTGCTCATGGGGAGACAGCCTATTGCCACCGCCGGGCATCCGGCCCGTTGCGGGGTGGCGTTTCACGCCAGGGAGTGGGAGTGCTCCCCGAGCTCGGCCCAGACGATCTGGCCCTGGCCGTCGTGTTCGACGCCCCAGCGGTCGGCGAGCGTGCCGACGATGTGCAGCCCGCGGCCGTTGAGCGCCTCCGGGCCGGCGGGCCGCGACCGCGGCCGGACGTGGCCGGTGCCGCCGCCGTCGGTGACCCGCACCTCGACCACCCCACCCGGGGTGAGGCTCCAGGCCACCCGGATCACGCCGCCGGGCAGGGGGCGGGCGTGCCGGACCGCGTTGCCGACCAACTCGCCAGTTACCGCGACCACGTCATCGAGCAAAGCGGAAGGCACCGTGCCGGCGAGCTCGGTCGTCAGCTGGTGGCGCGCGGCGCGGGCGCCGCGGGCGTGGTGTGGCACGACCACGTGCCAGGATCGTTCGGCCACTGCTGTTGTCACTCCCAGCCTCCCGATCCATCGCTACGCACCGCTACTGGGCTCAGCCGCGGGGTAGCCGGACCTCCGCGACCGTGCCGCCGCCGTCCCGTGGCCGGAGCGACACCCATCCGTTCTGTCGCTCTATGACCCTTCGTACCAGGTAAAGCCCTAATCCGGCCCCTGGATAGCGCCGCCGGTCACCCGATTCGGCTTGCCAGAAACGGTCGAACGCGCGCTCCACATGTTCGGGTCGTACCCCGATGCCCCGGTCGGAAACTCGAAAGACGACTGTGCGCTCGTCACTCTGCGCGGTCAGCTCGATGGATGAGCCGTCGCCGCTGTATTTGTCGGCGTTGGTGACCAGCTCGGTCAGGATCGTGGTGACGGTGCTCCGGTCGCCGACCGCCTTGGGCAGGTCGACCGGCAACCGGACGAGCAGCCGGCGGCGCAGCGCGGTGGGCAGGTCGCGTTCGGCCAGCCGGAGCGCCTCGACCAGGTCGAACGGTGCGGGCGGGGAGCTGGCCGCCGGGCCGGCTTCGTCGGCCGAGGAGAGCAGCCGGTCGACCAGCCGGGCCAGCTCGCCAGCGCGCTGGCCGATCACGTCGGCGGCGTGCCGCCGCTCGTACTCCGGAAGCTCGTCCCAATGGCTGTTGAGGGTGTCGGCGTAACCCTTGATCACGGTGACCGGGGTGCGCAGCTCGTGGCTGGTCAGGGCGACGAACAGGTCGCGGTCGCCCTCGCGGCGGTGCTGGTCGCTGATGTCGCGGAAGGTGACGACGATCGAGTCGACGGTGCCGGTGAGCTCGCTCGCGGTGATCTTGAGCCAGCGGCCGTCGGCGAGGCGGTGGTCGAGGGTCTGGTCGAGCACCGGGATGGGGAACGGCAGGGTGGCGTTGAGCACGTCGGCCTGGCTGAGGCCGGTGACCTGCTCGGCGGCCGGGTTCCAGAGCCGCACCTTGCGGTCGAAGTCGATGATCGCGAGGCCGTCGGTGAGCGCGGCCACCACCGGACCGTCGCCGTGCACGGGGAGGCCGGCCTGGTGGCCATACATGTGGGCGAGGTTGGTGCCGACGAACTCGATCAGGGTGTGGTGCTCGATGGTCGGCAGGTCGTCGACGCTCGGGTAGAAGGCGTGCAGGCTGCCGATCACCATGCCGCGCAGCGAGAGCCGGGTGGCGAGCATCGTGTGCAGGCCGCGGCCGGTCGCCTGGTGCGGGAACTTGCCCTCCAGCCGGTCGAGGGTGAGCACCTGGGTGGGCAGGCCGGTGAGCATCCGCATCGCGATCGGCGACTCGGTCTCGATCGGGCGGCCCAGCGCCCACTCGGCCGCACCGGTCGCGGCGACGATCCGGCCGCCGGACGTGCCGTATTCGGCGAAGAGCATGCCGACCGCGCCGAGCGCCTCCTGCGCGACCCGCAGCAGGATGTCGAGAGTGGGCAGGCCGGCGTCACCGGCGTTGATCCGCTCGATCACCTCGGCGTGGCCGGCGATGAAGGTCGGGTAGTCCGGGCGCGCGGGCATGTTCCCGAGTGTGCACAACCCGCCGCCCGGAGAAAAGGGGCGATTCAGCGGCCGATGTGTTTGAGGACGAACGCCGGACGGTCGGTGATGATGCCGTCGACGCCGAGGTCGACCAGGAAGTCGATCTCGTCGGGCTCGTTGGCGGTCCAGACGTAGACCCGGTTGCCGGCGGCCTGGAGGGTGCGGACCAGCCGGGGGCGGGCCTTGACCAGGTGGATGCCGGGGCCGGCGATCCGGGCGCCGAACGGCAGGGTGCCGCGGACGGCCGAGGGGAGCAGCTCCATCAGCAGCGCGGTGGGCAGGCCGGGCGCCAACTCGCGCATCCGGCGGACGGCCAACGCGGAGAACGACATCACCGTCACCGCCACCCGCTCGCTGTCCCGCGGCTGCTCCAGGCCGTAGCGCTTGAGCAGGGCGGCCAGCGCGCGCTCGACATCGCCGCCGTGGTGTGTCGGGTGCTTGGTCTCGATCAGCACCTGCACCTCGCGCCCGGCGTCGCGGACGGCACCGAGCAGGCGGTCGAGGGTGAGCAGCCGGGCCCGGTCGGGGTCGGCCGGCTCGTCGGTGCCGGACCGGTCGGCCCAGTTGCCGAAGTCGAGGGCGTCGAGTTCGGCCAGCGTGTGCCGGCTGACCCGGCCCTTGCCGTTGCTGGTGCGGTCGAGCCTGCGGTCGTGCACGCACACCAGGTGCCCGTCGCGGGTGAGCCGGACGTCGCACTCGACGCCGTCGGCTCCCTCTTCGAGGGCTTTCAGGTAGGCCGGAAGCGTGTGCTCCGGCAGCACCGCGGAGGAGCCGCGGTGCGCGAAGATCAACGGCGACTCGCCCACGGGTGGCTCAGACGACGCGGGCCGGTTGGCCGTCTTCGCTGACCATCGGGCGGCCGGCGGACTGCCAGGCTTCCATGCCGCCGTCAAGGTTGCGCACGTTGTCCCAGCCCTGCTTGGCCAGGTAGGTCACGACCTGCGACGAGCGCCCGCCCATCCGGCAGACG
The DNA here is from genome assembly GCF_003387075.1 of Asanoa ferruginea. Taxonomy (NCBI): domain Bacteria; kingdom Bacillati; phylum Actinomycetota; class Actinomycetes; order Micromonosporales; family Micromonosporaceae; genus Asanoa; species Asanoa ferruginea. Next base: position 2,329,763 of record NZ_QUMQ01000001.1, on the reverse strand, counting down.
ACCACGACCTCGGCGTCGGTCGGCACTTCGGCCAGCCGGGCCGGAATTTCCATCATCGGCAGGTGGTGCGCGCCTGGCGCGTGCCCGGCCGTCCACTCGTCGTCTTCGCGGACGTCGAGCAGATAGGCATCGTCGGGCACCTCGTCGGCGCTCACCCACGGAACCGGTTGCGGTTTCCACACGCTGCTAAGACTAGATGCGCAGGACCCACTTGGGGTTGGCGGCCGCCCATCCCGTGACGTCGCCCTCCCGGATGGCCTTGAACAGGCCGTCTGCCTCGGGGATGGTGACGTTGTAGGCGGTCCCGTCGACCCGGGCGCCGACCGATGGAATCCGGATGCCGTTGACGTTTTGGGCCCGCATGTTGCGCAATGCGAGGACCAGATCATTAATGGGTACGCCGTTCGTGTCGACGGTCATCGTGGCGCCGATCGCCCGCACGGTCTGGTCGAGCTTGAGTGGGTTGGCCAGCACGCTCGGGTCGGTCAGCTTCTGCGCGATGCCTTTGAGGATCTGCTGCTGGTGGCGCTGCCGGTCGTAGTCGCCGCGGGGGAGCCCGTAGCGCTGCCGGGCGTAGTCGAGCGCCTCCGCTCCGTTCATCGAGTAGCAACCGACGGTGAAGACGTGGCCGGTGTGAATCGAGGTGATCTGCCGGTCGACGCAGACGTCGACGCCGTTGAGCAGGTCGACCACCTGCTTGAAGCCGTTGAAGTCGACGATGGCCGCCCCGTCGAAGCGCACCCCGGTGAAGTTGGTGACCGTGGCGGAGAGCAGTTTGGCGCCGTCGGCCAGGCCGTACTCGAAGGCGGCATTGATCTTGTCCTGGCCACCCTTGTAACCAGTTGCCGGCCAGGGTGGGATGGTGACCCGGAGGTCCCGGGGTATCGAGATCAAATAGGCGCGGTCGAGCCCGGCCGGGATGTTGACGATCACGATCGAGTCGGCGCGATGGCCCATCGAGGGATTGGCGACCCGCGCGTCCGAGCCGATCAGCAGATAGTTGAGCGGCCCTTTGAGATGGGCGTCACCGGTACGCGCGCCGTTGTCGAGCAGGTTGGCCTTGTGCAGCGCGTGGTCGAGGCGGGTGGTCAGGAACTTCACCCCGCCGAGGCTGACGCCGGCCAGCACGGCCAGGGCGATGCCGACCACGATGAAGATCTTGGCCCAGCGCGGCCGACTCCGGCGTGGAGTGGCGGCCCCCGCACCCTTCGGTGCGGGCGGTCGCTTCCCCTGATTGCGCCCCGAGCTGGGAATGGCCCCTCCCGACTCCCCGCCGCCATGATCTGACGTCAGCTTAAGTCGGATATTTCGGGTCTGAGCCAGCGTCGCGGTTAGTCCGGATCGGGGTCAGAGTGACTGCTGAGCTATTTCTTGTTCGCCGCCATCCAGTCGGCCATCTTGTCGTCGGCCATCGCCTTGTACATCGCCAGCGCCTTGGTCTTGTCGGACACCACCACCGACTCGCCGTTGATCGTCTGCGAGCCGCTGAACGGGCTGGTGACGAACTTCAGGTTGTCGCCCCGCAGGCTGCGGAACTGGAGGGCCATGTCGACCAGCGAGAAGCCCTGGTCGACGGTGACCGCGTTGGTGACCGCCTTGAGGAAGCTGTTGAGCTTGGCGGGGTTGGTGAGCGTGCCGGTGCTCGCCGCCTTGTCCATCAGCGCGCGGAGGAAGTCCTGCTGGTGGCGCATCCGGGCGAAGTCGCCGTCGGGGAACTGCTTGCGCTGGCGGATCCAGTCGAGGGCCTCGTCGCCGTTCATGTGGTTGAGACCCTTCTGGAAGGTGCGGAAGGGCTTGTGGATCGACTTGATCGTGCGCTCGACGTTGAGGTCGACGCCGCCGAGGGCGTCGGTGACCTCTTTGAAGCCGGCGAAGTCGATCGCCATGACGTGGTCCATCCGGACGTCGGTGAAGCACTCCACCGTGCGTACGGCCAGCGGCAGCCCGCCGAAGGCGAACGAGGCGTTGACCTTGTGGCGCTCGGCGTTGGAGCAGTCGGCCTTCGCCGACTCGGGCACCGGGACGTAGAGGTCACGGGGTATGGAGACGAGGTAGGCCTGGTCCTGCGACGCCGGTATGTGCATCACGATGATCGTGTCGGCCCGCCACTTGCCGGCCTTGTCGAGCTCGGCGTCGGGGTCGCGGGAGTCGGTGCCGACCATCAGGATGTTGAGCGCGCCGCTGGCCGTCTTGGCCGGTCGCCCGCCGGTGATCTCCGAGAACGGGTCGGTGCGACCGATGTTGCCGTTGAGCGCCCGCACGTAGATCCACGTGCCGGCCGCGCCGAGCAGGCCGAGCAGGGCCAGGCCGGCGACCGCGACCAGGGCGATCCGGCCCCATTTGGGCTGGGGGCCCTTGCGGTAGGGAGCGCCGGGCCGCCGCGGCCCACGCGGGCCACCGGGACCGCCGGGGCCACCGGGACGGGCGCGGCCCGGCTCGCTGCGCGCGCCGGGGACCTGTGCCCGACCGCTGATGCGGGTGCCGGTCGGCGCGCCCGACACCGAAGCGCGCCCGCGGGTGCCACCGGACGAGGACGTGGTCGCAGACATGTCACTCAGGGTACGAAGCAAACCTGGGCATGACTCACTATCAACGCCGGCACGGCACGAAGTTGGTAGCTAAAAATTCTCGGTTGACCTGGGGATTTGCCAGACCGACCCTAGATCGCGCGGCGCCGGAAGTCGTCAATGGTGCGGCGCAGGCCGTCTTCGAACGGGGTGACCGGCTCGAAGCCGAGCCTGGTGCGGGCCAGCGTCAGGTCGGGCCGGCGCATCTCCGGGTCGTCGGCGGTGCGTGACGTGAAGGTCACCGTCGATGAGCTGCCGGTCAGCCGCACGATCGTCTCGGCCAGGTCGCGCATGGACATCTCGTGCTCGTCGCCGCAGTTGATCGGGCCGGCCTCGGTCGAGTCGAGTAGCAGCAGGATGCCGCGGACCAGGTCGTCGACGTAGCAGATCGACCGGGTCTGCTCACCGTTGCCGTGCACGGTGATCGGCTCGCCACGCAGCGCCTGCGCGATGAAGGTCGGGATCGCCCGGCCGTCGTCGGGGCGCATCCGCGGGCCGTAGGTGTTGAAGATGCGCACGATCGCGCTGTCGAGCCCGCGGTAGCGGTGGTAGGCCATCGTGGACGCCTCGGAGAAGCGCTTGGCCTCGTCGTAGACGCTGCGGATGCCGACCGGGTTGACGTTGCCCCAGTAGGTCTCCACCTGCGGGTGAACCAGCGGGTCGCCGTAGGCCTCGGAGGTGGAGGCCATCAGGAACCGGGCGCCGTCGTTGACCGCGCGGTCGAGCAGGTGCAGCGTGGCGATCGAACCGACCCGGAGGATCTCGATCGGCAGCGTCGTGAAGTCTTTGGGGCTGGCCGGCGACGCCATGTGCAGGATCGCGTCGAAGCGATCGGCGAGGGCCGGGTGGTGTGTCGGCAGCCCGTCGGCGACATCGGCCTCGACCAGCGCGAACAGCGGGTTGTCGATGAGGTGGGTGACGTTTTCCTTCGACCCGGTGACGAAGTTGTCGACCGCGACGACCGTGCAACTACGGGCGATAAGGGCGTCGATGAGGTGGGACGGGACGAAACCGGCGCCTCCTGTCACAAGGACGCGATGACCGGCTCCGAAACGTTGGGCAACCACCATGTGCTCCACACTACCGATCGAGCGGATCACCCACCCGCCCCGGGCTGCCCAAGGGCTGAGCGCGGGCCCCGGCGGTGTGCCGCCGCCGGGGCCTCGCGCGACCAGCGTGGGTTTCTATCTAGTGGGCGCCCGAGCCGGTCAGGGAGCGGACCTCGAGTTCCGCGTACTTGGCGTCGTCGCGCTCCTTGGACAGGATCGTGCCGAGCCAGCCGCAGAAGAAGCCGAACGGGATCGAGATCAGACCCGGGTTGGACAGCGGGAACCACTGCCAGTCCGACTTCGAGAACATCGCGGTCGCGGACCCGGAGACGACCGGCGAGAAGAACACCAGCACCACGGCGGAGATCAGACCACCGTAGATCGCCCAGGTCGCACCGGATGTGTTGAACCGCTTCCAGAACAGGCTGTAAAGGATCGCCGGCAGGTTGCCGGACGCGGCCACCGCGAACGCCAGCGCGACCAGGAAGGCCACGTTGAGGTTCTGCGCGAAGATCGACAACAGGATCGCGATCGCACCGATCACCAGCGCGGAGATCCGGGCGACGTTGACCTCCTGCCGCTCAGACGCCTGGCCGTCCTTGACCACATTGGCGTAGAAGTCGTGCGCGAGGCTCGACGACGACGCCAGCGTGAGGCCGGCGACCACGGCGAGAATGGTCGCGAACGCCACCGCCGCGATGATCGCCAGCAGGGTCGCGCCGCCGGTCTCGCCGCCGAGGAACCGGCGACCCAGCTCCTGTGCGAGCTGTGGCGCCGCGGTGTTGCCGGCCTTGTCCTGTGCGGTGATCGCCTTGCTGCCGACCAGCGCCGCGGCACCGAAGCCCAGGGCCAGCGTGAACAGGTAGAAGACGCCGATGATGCCGATCGCCCAGAGCACGCTCTTGCGGGCCGCCCGGGCCGTCGGCACGGTGTAGAACCTGATCAGGATGTGCGGAAGGCCGGCGGTGCCGAGCACCAGGGCGATGCCCAGCGAGAGCAGGTCCATCTTGTTGTAGAAGGTCTGCGTCGCGTTGCCGGCCACTTCCACGCCGTAGCGCAGCCCGGGTTCGAGGAACGCCTCACCCTTGCCGGACGACGACGCCGCGTCGCCGAGCAGCGACGACAGGTTGAAGTGGAAGACCGACAGCACCAGGATCGTCATCACCAGGGCACCGGTCATCAGCAGCACGGCCTTGACGATCTGGACGTAGGTGGTGCCCTTCATGCCGCCCACGGTCACGTAGATGATCATCAGCGCGCCGACCATGATGATGGTCGCGATTTTCGCCGCGCCGGCGTCCATGCCCATGAACGTCGTGCCGGGCCGGATGCCGAGCAGCAGCGCGACCAGCGCGCCGGCGCCCACCATCTGGGCCAGCAAGTAGAAGATCGACACGGTGATCGTGGAGACCGCCGCCGCGGTGCGGACCGGCTTCTGCCGCATCCGGAACGCGAGCACGTCGGCCATCGTGTAGCGGCCCGAGTTGCGCAGCAGCTCGGCGACCAGCAGCAGCGCCACCAGCCAGGCGACCAGGAACCCGATCGAATACAGGAAGCCGTCGTAGCCGTTGAGCGCGATGATCCCGGCGATGCCGAGGAACGACGCCGCCGACATGTAGTCGCCGCCGATGGCCAGGCCGTTCTGGAAGCCCGAGAACGAGCGGCCGCCGGCGTAGAAGTCGGTTGCCGTCTTGGTCTGCCGGCTGGCCCAGACCGTGATCGCCAGCGTGGCGGCGACGAAGATCAGGAACAGGACGATCGTGATGGTACGGGCGGTGTTCCCACCCGTCGTGGCCTCAGCCGCGAGGTGACTCTCCACCGGGCACCTCCCCCAGCTCGTCCTTGATCCGGTCGGCGAGCGGATCGATGTTGCGGCTGGCGTACCGCGAGTAGAGCCAGGCGATGAGGAACGTCGACACGAACTGGAGCAGACCGAAGATCAGCGCCACGTTGATGTGGCTACCGCCGATTCGGGTGTCCATGAAGCCACGCGCGTACGCGGAAAGGATCACGTAGAGCGCGTACCAGACGAAGAAGGCCACGGTCATCGGGAACACGAAGCCGCGAACGGCTTTGCGCAGTGCGGCGAACTCCGGGGAGCTCTGCACGGCTAGATACCGGTCCTCGGGGGATTCCGTGGGGACGGCGTCAGTCGCCTCGGTACTCATGTGGTCACCACCCTTCGCAGGGGCGTTTGTGGGACAGGGGCTGAACACGCGCACCGTAAGAAGGGCGCGGCCGGCCTGGAACCCCCAATGCGGGCGGCGCAGCCACCTGCGCCGAACGGACAGGTGGCTGCGCCCAGTGACGCGGGTCACGCCGTTGAACGGCGCCAATCTCTAACAGCTCGAGGTGCCCGCGCAGAGCCGGTCGGCGGCGACCCGGCCGAGCTCGACCAGCGCGGCGGGGTCGGTCTGGTCCTGCTGTGAGATAAGGGTGATCAGAGGGCCCTGCCGGACGAGGAGATAGAAGCCGGGCTCGCCGATGTCGGACCTGGCCTGGATCAGGAGCGAGCCCGCACCGGCGAAGCCGCTGTCGGCCACCGTGATTCGTGACGGGACGCAGTCGCCGCGGAGCACGTCTGGCAGGGCGTCAAGCCAGTCCTGGGCCGCGGCTGCCGAGTCCATCCGGGTGACGACCTGCTGCAGAAACTCGTGGTCGCCACGCATGAACTGCGCAACGCGCCGGGCGTTCCCGAGCGGTTCGCGGCCGAAGCAGCGACCTCCGATGCCCGCCTGCGGGTCCTCGCTGACCTGGGGAACCAGGTGGCGGTAGCCGGCTGGCAGATCGCTCTCCCGCAGCATCGCCACGGCCGGCAGGGCGGCGCCCGGCCCGGTGACGTCGGTCATCGGGGCGGCGCTGGGGATCAGCGCACCGTCTTTCACCGGCGGACGGTCGAACACGCCGGCCGCGAGGCCCACCGACGGCAGGCCAACCGCGACGGCGGTCAGCACGCCAGCCGCCACCGTCTGCGACCGCCGGCGGCGCCGGGAGACCAGCCGGGCAGCGTGAGCGCCGGCCGGAGCGGCCAGTGGTGGGCCAGCACGGAATCGCGCGAACAGTTCGTCGAGTTGCTGGTCAGTCATGGTGCCCCTCCTCGTCTTCGGTCAGCAATGTGGCGAGTGCGGTCCGGCCGCGGTGCAGCCAGGCCTTGACCGTGCCTTCGGCGACGCCCTCCTGCGCGGCGATCTCGGCGATCGCGAGGTCGGCGATGTGGAACAGCACGATGGCCCGGCGATGCTTCTCCGGCAGCGAGCGCAGCGCACGGGCCAGCGCGACCCGGTCCGGGCTCGGCTCGGCCACCACCTCCTCGCGGTGGTAGCCGGCGTGCGCCCGGGCCGCGCGGACCCGGCGCCAGCGGTTGTTGGCAACGTTCAACGCGACCCGCCGGACCCAGGCGGCCGGCTCGTCGTAGTCGGCAACCCGGTCCCAGCGGGCCCAGGCACGGGTGAAGGCCTCCTGGACCGCGTCCTGCGCCGCGCCGACGTCGGCGGTGTACGCGTACAACTGGAGCATCAGGCGGTGGACGTTCGCGGCGTAGAACTCGTCGAACGATGCGCTCACCCCGGGCTTAGCCACCCGCACAACTGTCTCCATAGGCTGCCTCCCCGTTTCCGGAGAGGACACCGTTGACCCCCGGCGCGGGTTGCGCCGTCAGTCGGCGAGATATCGGCCGCGATAGTGGATCAGTGGCGGCGCGTCGCCGACGATCTCCACGTGCTCGATGGTGGCCTCGACCAGCAGGCCCCAGCCGAACTCCCGGGCGCTGTCGAGGCGGCAGCCGGCCCACGCACCCGCGTCGGCGGGCACCGGGCCGAACGGCGTCTCCGTCCACTCCCCGCTGCGGAACAGGCCGCCGGGCGCGGGCATCAGCCCGGCGAAGCGATCGGCGAGTTGGCGGTGTGCGGTGGTGAGCGGTGCGACCGCGAACCGGCCTGCCGCGGACACCGCTTCCCACAGGTCGGACTCGTCGTCGAGGATCCCGATCAGCCGGCCCGGGTCGCCGTCGACAACCAGGGTGCTCGAGACGGTGAAACCCGCCGGCCCGGGTGCCGTCCACAGCGTCACCGGCGACGCCAGCCGGCCACGGAACCGCCTGATCGGCGAGCGGGCCTGCTCCGGCGTGGCGAAGGGGTCGGTGCCGTGGATCTGCGCGCCGGGCTCGATCGGGTTCACCACACCATCATCGCCGGGGGGTGATCGTCAGGAGCAGTTCGGGCATCCGCCGGTCGAGCACGTCGCCGGCCACCACGCTGCCGAGCCTTGCCGCGCCGAGGCCGTAGAGCAGGCCGATCGGCAGCGCGAGCCAGAGCCAGAGGTCGCCGGCGAGCAGCGTGGCGATCAGCATCGGCGCCGCGAGCACGACGGTGGCCAGGATCGCGACCGTGCTCAACAGGCCGCGGGCCAGGCCCGCTCCGGTGTTGAGGGCGAACGGGTTGGACGTCTCCGGCAGCGCGTAGGCGCCGACCACCGACAGCAGCGAGTTGAGGGCCAGGCCGCAGCCGAACGTCGCGATCAGGGTGCCCAGCCCGAGCGGGATCCAGCCCGGCTCGCCGACGAGCAGCCCGACGAGCACGGCGATCAAGACCACCAACGGGAGTACGTAGATGGAGAACGCGCCCGCGCGCCCGGCGATCTGGACCCGGCCGGGCACACCGGCGACCACGTCAGCGGCGTAGGCGGTGCCGTCGTAGCCGAACTGGTTGGCCAGGGTGACCGCACCCAGCGTGCCTACGAAGATCATCGAGAGCGTGAAGCTGACGGTGGACGCCTGCACGTCGCTGGCGGGTTCCGTACCCCAGATGGCGCTGCCGAAGTTGACCATCGCCGAGACGAACAGTGCGGCGACCGCGAAGGTGATCAGGTTGGCCCGGCGGCGGGCGTCGCGCCACCAGTAACGCACCTCGCGGGCGAGGACGGCGCCGAGCGGGCCGCGCCGGGCCCACCACAGCACGCCCGGGAAGAGTTGCGCGACCGGCGCGCCGGCGCGGACCTGCTTGGCGGCCGGCCCGGCGCTGACCGTGCCGACCATCGCCGACTCGAGCGTGCGCGACCACCACCACATCAGCACGACGATCGCGACCACGCTGATCACGATCTTCAGCAGGGCCGCCCACCAGCGGCCGGACGCCACCTCGAAGCCGGCGGTGTAGGGCGCACCGAACGGCGTCCAACCGGCGATCTCAGCCGCCGGCAGGAACCGCCGCCAGTCGGTGTCGGTGGTCGCCCGGTTGAGCACGACCTGGAGGGGACCGATCAGCGCGGCGGTGACGGCGAGCAGCACGGCGGCCAGGTCGCGGGTCCGCCGGGAGCGCAGCAGGTTGGCGAACGCGCTGGTCACCGCCCGGCTCACCGCGACGCAGAAGACCAGGCCGAGAACGACGCCGACGGCCTCGACGAGCGCGGCGGCCACGCCGCTGAGCGCCCCCGCGGACAGCACCAGGCCGGCGGTCGCGATCAGCGTGGCCGCCGCCGGCACGCCGATCAGGGCGGCGGTCAGCAGCCCGGTCACCAGCGTGCGGCGCGGCAACGGCAGCAGCGCGAAGCGGGACGGGTCGATCGTCTCGTCGACGCCGAAGAACACCAGCGGCAGCAGGGTCCAGGCCAGCGCGACCACGCCGCCGCCACCGGCGGCCACCAGCAGCGCGGCGTCGGCCGAGCCGGCGATTCCGGGCAGCGCGCTGAGCAGGAAACCGGCCGCCGCGTAGCAGAGGCCGATCACGATGCCGACCGCGAACAGCGCGACCCGCCACGGCCGGCCACGGAAGCTGTTGCCGGTGATGCGGAGCTTGAGCTTGGCGAAGTGGCGCGCGGTCACCGGCCGCGGCGTGCTGGCCACGGCGGTGGTCAGAGCCACGACAGCTCCTGACCGGTCGCCGTGCGCCCGCCGACGACCTCGACGAACACCTCTTCGAGGCTGCGGTCGCCGCGCACCTCGTCGAGCCGGCCGACCTGCTTGATCGCGCCGCCGGCGAGGATCGCGACGTGGCTGCACAGCCGCTCGACGACCTCCATCACGTGACTGGAGAAGATCACCGTGCCGCCACCGACCACGTAGCGCTGGAGGATGTCGCGGATCAGCGCGCCCGCGACCGGGTCGACGGCTTCGAACGGCTCGTCGAGGACCAGCAGCCGTGGCGCGTGCAGCAGTGCGCAGGCCAGCCCGATCTTCTTCTTCATGCCGGCCGAGTAGTCGACGACGAGGGTGTTGCCGGCGTCGGCGAGCGCGAGCACGTCGAGCAGTTCCTGGGCGCGCTGGTCGACCACCGCGGGCTCCATGCCGCGCAGCAGGCCGTGGTAGGCCAGCAACTCGGCGCCGCTGAGCCGGTCGAACAGCCGCACCCCGTCGGGCAGCACGCCGAAGAGCCGCTTGGCCGCGATCGGGTCGGCCCAGACGTCGTGCCCGAGCACCCACGCCTGCCCGTGGTCGGGGCGCAGCAGCCCGACCGCCATCGACAGCGTGGTCGTCTTGCCGGCGCCGTTGGGCCCGAGCAGGCCGTAGAACGAGCCGGCCGGCACGTCGAGGTTGACCCCACCGACCGCGACCTTGCCGTCGAAGCTCTTCGCCAACCCGCGCAGCACCAGGGCGAACCGATCGTCCTTCACCGTCGTCGTTTCCACCCCTTGACGGTATCGGCCCGGGTCACCGTCGTGTGGGGCTGGCGAGCACGCTTTCCGGCGCGTGCAGGCGGAGCATCACCGCGCCGACGTCGGCGGGGATCCGTTTGCGGCTGGCCAGCGACACGGCGACCATGACCGCGAACGCGAGCGGCACCGTCCACGCCGCCGGCTGACTGACCAGCGCCGCCGGCCAGCCCGACAGCGGCGGGCCGAGCACGGTCAGCAGCACCGCCGACCCGGCCGCGCCACCACCGGCCAGCACACCGGCCGCGGCGCCGCGCGCGGTCAGCCCGCGCCACCAGATGCCGAGCACGAGCAACGGGCAGAAACTCGACGCGGCGACCGCGAACGCCAGACCGACCACCTGGGATACGTCGAGGCTCTCGACGGTCAGCGACAGCACGATCGGCGCGACCCCGGCGAAGATCGTGGCGAGCCGGAAGTCGCGCACCGAGCCGCGGCCGATCACGTCGGTGGAGAGCACGCCCGCGACGCTGGTGAGCAGCCCCGACGAGCTGGACAGGAACGCGGCGAACGCGCCGGCCACCACCAGTGCGGCGAGCAGTTGGCCGGCCGGTCCGCCGCCGAGGGCGGCGCCGGGCAGCAGCACGACGACGGCATCGGTGCGCCCGGTCATCAGCAGTTGTGGCGTGTAGACCCGGCCCAGCACGCCATAGAGGGTGGGCAACAGATAGAAGAGCCCGACCAGACCGAGCACCACCAATGTCGTACGCCTGGCCGCGTTGCCGTCTGGGTTGGTATAGAAGCGCACCAGCACGTGGGGTAAACCCATGGTGCCGAGGAAGGTCGCCAGGATCAGCGAGTAGGTCTCGAACAGGCCCTGGTCGCTGTCGCCGGGCAGCAGCCAGTCGGGCCCGCGGGTGTCGTCGACGGTGGAGACGCGGGGCACCTGCTCGCCGGCGTCGAAGGAGAGCCGCTCGCCGGGGCGCACCTCCATCGTGGACCCGTCGGAAAGGGTCAGCGTCGCGCGTTGCTCGACCACGACGGTGGTGGCGCTGTGGAAGACCGGCCCGTCCGGGGCGGCGACCGCCGGGCGCCCGTCGGCCTGCCAGTGCAGCAGCAGGAAGATCGCGGGCACCAGCAGCGCGGTCAGCTTGAGCCAGTATTGGAACGCCTGCACGAAGGTGATCGCCCGCATGCCGCCGAGCGCGACGTTGATCGTGACCACGGCACCGACGAGCAGGGCACCGAGCGCGTAGGGCTGGCCGGTGACCGTGGTCAGGGTCAGCCCGGCGCCCTGGAGTTGCGGCACCAGGTAGAGCCAGCCGATGAACACGACGAACGCGGTCGCCAGCTTGCGCAGCCGGCGCGAGCCGAGCCGCAGCTCGCAGAAGTCGGGCAGAGTGAACGCGCCCGAGCGGCGCAACGGCGCGGCGACGAAGAGCAGCAGCGCGAGATAGCCGGCGGCGAAGCCGACCGGATACCAGAGCACGTCGAAGCCGTATTTGAGGATCAGGCCGGCCACCCCGAGGAACGAGGCCGCCGACAGGTATTCGCCGCCGATCGCGGCCGCGTTCCAGGTCGGGCTGACCATCCGGGACGCGACCAGGAAGTCGGAGGTGGTGCGGGCCAGCTTGAGGCCGTAGAAGCCGATGCCGACGGTCACCAGGGTGACCGCCACGATGGCGGGAACGACGTAGGGGTTGTCCACTCAGCGCTCCGGCCGGCGGACCACCGCCACGAAGTCCTGCTCGTTGCGTTCGGCGAGGCGCACGTAGGCCCAGCCGACGGCGAACAGGAACGGGTAGGCGGCCACCCCGAGCAGCACCCAGGGCAGGTCGATGCCGGCGATGCTGGCCGAACTGACCTCGGGCGCGACGGCGAACAGCAGCGGCAGCCCGCCGAGCCCGGTGGCGACCACCAGCGACAGCCGCAGGGCGAGCGCGAGCTGGGCCCGCACCAGCCCGCGGACCAGCGCCTCACCGACCTGGGTCTGCTCGGCGAGCTCGGTGCGGGTGCGGTCGTGGTCGTGCGCCCGCGGCTGGACCTCGGCCAGCACCACCCGGGTCCGCCGCCCTTCCGTCATGCCGGCAGTGTCCCCGATCACACCTAGCCGCGGTAGCCCCCGCAGGAGCCGGCCGGCCGCTCGGCGAGCAGCGCGCGGGCCTGGTGGCGGGCCAGGTTGAACGACCGCCAGTCGTCGTGCTCCCGGCGGAGCCGGAGTTCGGCGAGCCAGAGCGCGCAGGCCCGGTCGTTGTCGGCGAGCCGATCGAGCGCCGGCACGGCGTCGGCCGAGAGCGTGTTGAGGTAGTGCAGGTCGATCCGGCCGGTGGCGGCGAACCGGTCGACGTTGCGGTCGGCGATGAACCGGTCGGGGTTGAGCACCGCGAGGCCGAGCAGCGCGACGGTCGCGATCGCCAGCACCCCGCGGGGCAGCCACCCGCCGCGCAGCTTGACGCCGGCGACCAGCACCGCGACGAAGACCGCGCCGAGCCCGAGTTCCACCGCCGTGACGAACACGCGCAGCCGGGTGAAACCGTAGGCCTGCTCGTAGACGTTCATCCGGTAGGTCGCGCTGGCCACCACGACGAGCGTGAGCAGGGCCAGCGCGCCGAGCAGCACCCGGATCGCGACCCGGTCGGCCCGGTTGGCCCGGGGCGCCCAGCGGCCGCCGATCGCGACGACCACCAGGGTCAGGCCGGTGACCGCGAGCAGTTGCCAGAAGCCGCCGCGCGCGTAGTTGGCGAAGGTCGGGCCGCCCGGGTCGAGCACGTGCCGGGTGCCGCCGAACAGGACCGTGCCCTGCACCGCGACGAACGCGGCGAACAGCAGGTCGAGCAGCGCCACCGGGATCGCCCAGTCGGACCGCCGGAACGCGAACCGGGTCGGCAGGTCGGCCCGGCCCAGCGTTGGCGGCCCGGCGAGGGTGAACGCGGCGCCGGCCAGGACGGCGAAGAGCAGCGGGAAGAACAGCACGGCCCGGGACACGGTGCTGCCGCTGACCGACGGCAGTGCCCAGTCGAGCACCGCGGCGAACGTCTCGTCGGCGGAGGCGAACAGGGCGCCGAACACGACCAGCAGGATCAGCGACACGGAGGCGACGCCGATCGCTCGGGCGGGGCTGCCCGGTGAGCGGTGCTGCACGCCGGCGCGGACCCAGGGCAGCGCCCGCACGGCGGCGGCGGGCGGGATCGCGAAGGACGCCACGATCGCCCGGAGGGTACGCGGGTCGACCAGCGCGAGCGTCCCGGTCACGGCGGCGGTGAGCACACAGAGGACGAACAGCCAGGGCGCGGCGCGGACGGTGCCGACGCCGAGCAGGGCGAGGGTGGCCGCGCCCCAGGCGGCCTGCCGCCAGGAGACCTTTGTTCTCGTGACTGCCAGGGCAACGATGCTTGCGGTCGACCCGATCAGCCAACCGATGCCGGCCCGGTCGAGGGGGATGGCGGTGGCACTGATCGCCGCCGCGAGCAGGAGGGCAACCAGCAGCGCGCGGCCAGGCACCCGGTTGGGACCAGGCCAAGCCCAGGTCGGCGCCTTCGGCGGCGGCGGAGGTGCCTTCAGCACCGGGACGGCTTTCGCCGGTGGCGGGGTCGTTGCGGCCGGCCGGGCCGGTCCGGTCGCCGGGGTCGGTGCCTTCGCAGTCGGCGAGGTCGGTTCGGTCGGGGCAGTCGCTGAGGTCGCGGCGGTCGGTGCCTGCGCTGAGGGCGAGGTCGGTTCGGCCGGAGCAGTCGCTGGGGTCGCGGCGGTCGGTGCCTGCGCTGAGGGCGCGGCCGGCGAGGTCGGTTCGGTCGGCATGGTCTCCGGGGTCGGCGCGGTTGTCGGGGCCGTCGGTGCCGCCGCGGTGGGCGCGGTGGGCGCGGTCGGCGGGGTCGGTTCGGTCGGCATGGTCTCTGGGGTCCGTTCGGTCGGCGCGCTCCGCGGCGCTGGTGCTGTCGGTGCGGTCGCCTCGGTCGGGGTTGGTTCGGTCGGCGTGGTCATGCGGCCACCGCCGCCGGGGTCGGGTTGGCGACGAGCCGCGGCAGCGACACCCGGACCAGGCAGCCGACCCCGTTCGGTGGATCGACGACCCGGATCGCGCCGCCGTGCAGCAGCACCACCCACTGGGCGATCGCCAGGCCCAGGCCTGTCCCGCCGCCGACCGCGCGGTCGCCGCGGGTGAAGCGGTCGAAGACCGACTCGCGCTGGGCCGGCGGGATGCCGGGGCCCTCGTCGCCCACCTCGAACACCACCCGGTCGTCGTCGACCCGGCCGGTGATCGACACGGTGCCGCCGGGTGGGCTGTGCCGGGTCGCGTTGTCGAGCAGGTTGGCCAGCACCTGGTGCAGCCGGGCCGGGTCGGCGTGCACGGTCACCGGCGTGGCCGGCGGGGTCACCGCCAGCTTGATGTCGTGCCCGGCGCCGCTCGCGGTGACCGCGGCCTCGCCGGCCACCTCGTCGAGGAAGTCGGCGACGTCGAGCAGCACCGGGTGCATCGGCTGCACCCCGGCGTCGAGCCGGGACAGGTCGAGCAACTCGGCGACCAGCCGTCCGAGCCGTTCGGTCTGGTGCAGCGCGGTGCGCATCGTGGCGGGATGCGGGTCGGCGACGCCATCGACGACGTTCTCCAAAACACCCTGCAAAGCCGTGATGGGGGTACGCAGCTCGTGCGACACGTTGGCGATCAGCTCGCGTCGCTGCCGGTCGGCAGCGGCCAGGTCGGCGGCCATCTGGTTGAACGCCTCGGCCAGCTCGCCGACCTCGTCGCGGGAGGTGGCGCGCACCCGCCGGCTGTAGTCGCCGCGGCGCATCGCCCGGACGGCGGCGGTCATCTCGCGCAGCGGCGAGGTCATCCCGTGCGCCAGGACCTGCGAGGTGAGCAGGCCGACCAGCAGCGCCGTCGCGGAGGTGATGTAGGGGATCCAGCGGATGGCGTACCAGAAGTAGGCGAGCCCGGCGGCCGCGGAGGCGAGCAGCAGGAAGGCCAGCTTCAGCTTGATCGACCGGACCGGGTCGAGCGGCCGGGGTAGCAGATCGAGGCCGCGGGTCAGCAGGTCTTTCACGGCCGTACCTCCAGCGCGTAGCCGACACCGTGGACGGTGCGGATCAGATCGGCGCCCAGCTTGCGGCGCAGTGCCTTGATGTGGCTGTCGACGGTGCGGGTGCCGGCGCCGTCGCCCCAACCCCAGACGTCGGCGAGCAGCCGTTCCCGGGGCAGCACGGTGCGGGGCCGGCCGGCCAGGTGCACCAGCAGGTCGAACTCGGTCGGGGTCAGGTGTGCCTCGACGCCGGCCCGGCTGACGCGGCGCTCGGCCTGGTTGATCTCCAGGTCGCCGAGCCGGATCGGCTGTGGGCCGGCCGATTGGACCCGATCGACCCGGCGGAGCAGCGCGTGCACGCGTGCGGCGAGTTCGCGCATCGAGAACGGCTTGGTGAGGTAGTCGTCGGCGCCGACCGCGAGGCCGACGAGCATGTCGTTCTCGTCGTCGCGGGCGGTGAGCATCAGCACCGGCACCGGGCGGTCGGCCTGGATCCTCCGGCACACCTCGAGGCCGTCGAAGCCGGGCAGCATCACGTCGAGCACCACCAGGTCGGGCGGCTCGCGGCGGGCCGCGTCGACCGCGGCCGGGCCGTCGCCGGCCAGACTCACCGTGAAACCCTCCGCGCGCAGGCGCACGGCGATCGAGTCGGCGATGGTGCGTTCGTCCTCGACCACCAGGATGCGGCGCTCTCTCATGCCGGCGACTGTAGTGAGCAGGCGTGAGGATCCCGGCCGGGCGATGTGAACAAGCTGTGGAGATGCGAAAAGGCCCGCACCGGGAACGGTGCGGGCCTTCCCATTTGTCGCGCTTAGTCGACCAGCACGTCGACGGTCAGACCGCCGGCCGGGACGGCCACCGAGTAGCGCGGCGGGCCGCCCGGGGTCGCCGGCGCCAGCTTCGCCTTGTCGGAGCTGACGTAATCGCCGTCGATCCGCAGGTCGTAGTCGTAGCGGATCTCCTGGTCGGGCAGCAGGTGCAACTCGTACGCGTTGCCCTGGAAGTCGCTCGTGCCCGTGTAGTCACCGGTGACGGTGTTGAAGACGCTGATCCGTCCCCAGCCGTCCAGCGTGCCGTGGCTGACCACGCTGCCGCGCACGGTCACGCCGTGGGTCAGCGCGAGGTCGGCGGTGGCCACCGCGCCGGCGGTCACCTGCGTGCCGGTGGCGGCGTAGCGGCTGACCGCGCCGCCGGTCCAGGTGGTCGCGTAGCCGAAGCTGGCGTACTTCAGCGGCCACCGGTAAGGGCCGAGGCCGTCGACCTGGAACCGGCCGTCGGCGTCGGTCCGGGTCTCGGGGGCACCCAGTCCGGGGTTCTGGGTGAACAGGGCGATGCTGGCGGAGAGTGGGTTGCCGGTCGCGGCGTCGGTGACCCGGCCGCGGATCGACCCGGCCCGGTCGATCTTCACCGCGGGAGCCGTCGTGGTCTTGCCGGCCGTGGTCTTGACCGTGGCGGCCAGCCGTTCGTCGCCGGCGCCACCGTTGGCGGTCACCCACTGCCGCCCGTAGGCCTTGTCACGGGGTTCGGCGAACAGGCGGTAGTCGCCCGCCGTGAGCCGGGTCAGCGTCACCTTGCCTGCCGCGTCGGAGCAGTTGTCGCCGAAGCCGTCCTGCAGATAGACCTGCGCCGGCTTGTAGGCGGTCAGGCAGACGTTGGCCAGTGCCTTGCCGGTGGCCTTGTCGACGACCGTTGTGGTGATCTTCGCGCCGGGCACCAGCCGCACGATGAGGTCGGCGGTCTGGTTGGCCCGCACCGTGACGGTGGTGTCGCGGTCGAGGTAGTTGCCGTTCGCCCACACGCCGACGTGGCGCAGCCCGACGAGTTGGTCGGTCATCAGCACCTGGCCGGTGCCGTCGCTGCAGAAGTCTTCGGCGCAGAAGTCGCGGATGATGGCGCCGCTGATCGCGTCGTAGGCGCGCACCCGGATGCTGCCCGTCGGGAGCATGCTCTCGGTGACCCGGGTGTCGTGGCCCGCGCTGACGGTGACCCGAGCGGCGTCCTCCTGCTCGGTCGCGCCGTCGAAGTACTGGTAGCGGTTGCCCGCGTTGAACTGGACCGTGTAGGTCCCGACCAGCAATTTCGGGAAGGAGAACTCGCCGTTGGCGTCGGTCGTCGTGCTGCCGGGGCCTCCGTAGGTCTGGTAGGGCTGCGCGTCGACGTTGGCATCGCTGACCGGCGTGCCGTCGTCGTTGGTGAGCCGTCCGCTCAGGCTCCCGATCTCCAGCACCGTGTCGTCGGCCCGGGTCTCCTGGCCCGCGGCCACGACGAATCGGCCCGCGGTCTCGGAGCTGAGCTGCCCCGGGACGTATTGGCGCTGGTAGCTGTCTTCGATCGGCGTGAACGAGAGCTGGTAGGTGCCGGGGGGCACCGCCGCCCGGTATTCGCCGTTGTCGTCGGTGGACGCGCCATAGGACGCGATGCCGTCTTCGTCGCTGATGTCGACCCAGCTCATCACGAGCGGTTCGCCCGTCGCCGTGACCAGGCGGCCGGTCAGCACACCGGTCGCGACGAGTTGCTGGTTGACCGTGGTGGTCTGGCCGGTCGTGACGTGTACCTCGTCGGCTTCGCTGATGTCGGTCTTGCCGTCGAAGTATTGGGTCGGGTGGTCGCCGCCGGACATCGACACGATGTAGCTGTCGGTGTTGAGCCCGCCGATGCGGTAGGTGCCGTCGGCGGCCGTGGTGGTGTAGGCGACCGGGTCGCCCCACTCCTCGTAGTCGAGCACCGACACCCAGATGTCGGCGGCCGGCGTGCCGTCGCTTGCCGTGATCCGGCCGGTGATGACACCGGTGCCGGCCGCCTGTGCGGGCGTCGCCCACCCGGCCACGGTCCCGGCCAGGATGGCCACGGCAAGGGCGGCCGTGGCGCGAACTCGTCTCATGCTGCTCCTGCTCATGGGATCGGGACAGTCAGGTCGAGGGTCATGCCGGCGGCCGGCACGGTGACCGCGTAGCGCGGCGACCCGCCCGGGGTGGCCGGCGGCAGCGCGACCTTGTCGGACCGGTAGGTCTTGCCGTCGATGTCGATGACGTAGCTGAACCGGATCTCCTGGCCCGGCAGCACGTGCAACTCGTAGGCGTTGCCCGCGAAGTCGACGGTGCCCGCCTTGTCGCCCGTCGCGGTGTTGAACACGTTGAAGCGCGCGAACTCCGGGCTGTGCCCGCCGGCGAACAGCGCGCCGCGCACGGTGACGCCCTTGGTGAGGGCGTAGTCGGCGGTGGCGACCGCGCCCGCGGTCACCTGGGTGCCGGTCGCGGTGAAGCGGCTGACGGCGCCGCCGGTCCAGGCGGAGGCGTAGTCGGCACTGTTGACGGCGTAGTTCAGTGCCCACCGGTAGGGGCCGAGGCCGTCGATCTGGAACACGCCGTCGTCGCCGGTCGTCTGGTCGCGGCCGGTGAACACGCCGACCTCGGCCCACAGCGGTGCGCCGGTCGCGGCGTCGGTCACCCGGCCGCGGATGGAGCCGGCGCGGTCGATCTTCACCTGTGCAAGGGTTGCTGTCCGACCTGAGGTGGCCTTCACCGTGACGGCCTGGCGTTCGTCACCACTGCCGCCGTTGGCGGTCACCCACTGCCGGCCGTAGCTCTTGTTGCGTGGGTCGGCGAAGACCCGGTAGTCGCCGGCCTCGAGCCTGCTCAGCGTCACCTTGCCGGCTGCGTCGCTGCACTGGTCCTCACCCCTGCCGTCCGGGACGAAGACATGGCCCGGCTTGTAGGCGTCCAGGCAGACGTTGGCCAGCGCCTTGCCGGTGGCCTTGTCGACGATCGTTGTGGTGATCTTCGCGCCCGGCACGAGCCGGACGATGAGGTCGACCGTCTCGTTGGCGCGCACTGTGGCCTGGGCTTGTCTGCTGACGTAGTTGCTGTCGGTGTTGACGCTTATCGTCTGCGTCCCGACGTCGAGGTCGGTCACCACCACTTCGTTGGCGCCGTTGCTGCAATGCCCTTCGGCGCAGAAGTCGCGAAGGATGGCGCCGGTGATCGCGTCGTAGGCGCGCACCCGGACGCTGCCGGTGGGGAGCAGGCTCGGCGTGATCCGGTTGTCCTGGCCACCGACCACGGTGACCGGGTCGGCCTCGTCCGGGTCGGTCGTGCGGTCGAAGTATTCGGTGCGGTTGCCGACCCAGAACGAGATCTCGTATTGCCCGGCCAGCAGGCGCGGGATGGAGAACCCGCCGTTGCTGTCGGTCGTCGCGCCCTCGCCGCCGCGGTTGCCCTGGAACGGCGTGGCGTTGAGCTGGAGGTCGCGGGCCGCTGTGCCGTCGGATCGGGTGACCCGCCCGCTCAGGCTGCCGGCCGTCAGCGCGGTGTCGTTGACCGTCGTCTCCTGGTCGGCGGTGACGACGAACCGCTTCGCGGTCGCGGGGGAGACCTTCCCGGGCACGTACTGCTCCTGGTAGAGGTCTGCGATCGGCTCGAAGCTCACGAAGTAGGAGCCGGTCGGCACCACGGTGCGGAAGGTGCCGTCGCTGTCGGTGCCGGCCGAGCCGGCCTGGCGCCCGTCGTCGGCCCGGTAGAGCCGCACCAGGCTGCTCTCCAACGGAGCGCCGGTCGGGTCGGTGAACCGCCCCGTGACGACGCCGGCCGCGAGCAGGCCTTCGTTGACGGTCGTGTTCTGGCCGGCGGTCACGCTGACCGGGTCAGCATCGGACAGTTCGGTCTTGCCGTCGAAGTATTGCTCGGCGTAGTCGGCGCCGTTGAAGCCCACGAGGTAGTGACCGGTGGCCAGCCCGTCGAGCCGGTAGGACCCGTCGGCCGCGGTGGTCGTGAAGCCCCGGCCCTCCCAGGTTTCCGAGTCGTAGGCCTGGATGAGGACGTCACCGGCCGGCGCGCCGGCGGCGGTGGTCACGTGCCCGCTGATCGAGCCGTTGGCGGCGGCGTGCGCGGGCGACGCCCACGCGGCCAGGCCGCCGGCCAGGACGACCGCCGCGGTGGCGGCGGTGCCCCTTCGCCTGAAGCTGGATCTCATCTCTTTCCTCCCCGTTTGGTGTCCATCCACAGTGGAACGGATGCACGATCGGCGATCGAAGGATAGAGCCACTTCGCTTCCGCGTCGTCGGCCGTTCGACTGAGATGATCTAGCGGTTCCAGTCCTGCTTCGCCGCGCGGACCAGCTTGTCCTTCAGCTCGCGGGTGTGCCGCCGGGAGACCGGCAGCTCGGCGCCGTCGACAACCACCACATAGCCGGAGTTGGCCAGCCGCAGCTCGGCGATCAGCCGGAGCTGCACGAGGTAGGAGCGGTGGATGCGAACGAAGCCCGCGTCGGCCCAGCGGTCGGCGAGCGTGGCCAGCGGGACCCGCACGAGGTGTGAGCCGTCGGCGGTGTGCAGGCGGGCGTAGTCGCCCTGGGCTTCGACCCAGCGCACTGCGGAGCGGGGCAGCATCCGGGTGGTGCCGGCCAGCTCGACCGGGATCGTCGGGTCTTCCTCGGCGCGGGCGCGGGCCAGTGCGGCCGGGTGGGTCGGCACGACCCGCGAGCTGACCACCCGCCGGATCGACTCGCTCAACCGCTCGGTCTGCACCGGCTTGCGCACGTAGTCGGCGACGCCGAGGTCGAAGGCGTCGACGGCGCCGTCGTCGTAGGCGGTGACGAAGACGATCGCCGGTGGGCGGGCGAAGCGGCGCAGCACCCGGGCCAGTTCCATGCCGTCGAGGCCGGGCATCCGGATGTCGAGGAAGACCACGTCGATGTCGGTGTCGCGGAGCACCCGCAGCGCCTCGGTCGCGTCGGCCGCGGTGTGCAGCTTCGCCACCCGCGGGTCGGCGCGCAGCAGGTAGGCCAGCTCGTCGAGGGCGGGCGGCTCGTCGTCGACCGCGAGCACGCGCAGGAAGCCGTCGGTCATGCCGCACCGCCGGCCGCTCGGACGCCCGGGTGGAACTTCGGCACCCGCATGCTCACCCTTGTTCCCGCCCCGATTCCCGTTTCCACGACCAGGCCGAACTCGTCGCCGAAGACCGAACGCAGGCGTTCGTCGACATTGGACAAACCGACGTGGGCGCCCGCGTCGTCGACCCCGGCCACGCCGGCCTCGGCGACCCCGGCGACGAGGGCCGCCGGATCCATGCCGACGCCGTCGTCTTCGACGGTGATGTGGCACTCGGCACCGGCATCACGGGCCTCGATGCTCACCATACCCAGACCCGGCTTGCGCGACAGCCCGTGGCGAACCGCGTTCTCCACCAACGGTTGCAGGCACAGGAACGGCAGGCTGACCGGCAGCACCTCGGGCGCGATCTGTAGCCGCACCTGGAGCCGGTCGCCGAACCGGGCGCGTTCGATGGTCAGGTAGCGGTCGATCGAGCGCAGCTCCTCGGCGAGCGTGGTGAACTCGCCGTGCGCCCGGAACGAGTAGCGGGTGAACTCGGCGAATTCGAGGATCAGCTCGCGGGCCCGCTCGGGGTCGGTGCGCACGAACGAGGCGATCGCGGTCAGCGCGTTGTAGATGAAGTGCGGGCTGATCTGCGCGCGCAGCGCCTTGACCTCGGCGCGGGCCAGCCGCTCGCGCGACGAGTCGAGCTCGGCCAGGGCCAGTTGTGCGGCGGCCCAGCGGGCGGTCTCCAGGGTCGCCTGGACCAGCCCGGGTGCCGGCTGGTCGTCGGCGACGGCGACCAGCGCGACCGGCGTCGCGGCCCGGATCGGGGCGACGACCGCACCGCGGATCTCGCAGTCGACCCGGTCGCAGGGCAGCTCGGCTTGGCGCAGCACGGTCGACCGCCCGGTGGCGATGGCCTTCTTGGCCGCGGCCTGGAGCTGGTGCGAGTGGTGTGCGCCGCGTCCGTCGAGGGCGAGCAGCGTGTTGTCGTCGGCCAGGGCCAGCCCGGACGCGCCCACCAGCACCCGCAGCAACCGGGCCGCCTTGGCGGCGCTCGCGGCGTTGAGCCCGCTGCGCAATGGCTCGGCCGCCAGCCCGGCGGTGTGCAGCACCTCGTAGGTGGCCCGCTGGGTAGCGGTCGCGATGCCCCGCCTTGCTCGCAGCCGGACCACCGCGTAGACAGCACCAACCAACGCACTGACCAAGGCCAGCACGGCGACCGCCGCGGAGAGGTCCGGACTCATGCGGCGAATCCTCGCCGCCATTGACCGATTACGGAAGCCCTCGCACGGAGGGCAACCATTCGCCCGGAAAAGAAACCGCACCCACGGCGGACCTGGCAGTGAAGCGAAGCGAACGGTCCCCGGCGGGAGCGACGGTCGCGCCCCAGACGAGCCCAGGACCGCATTTTGCCCTTAACGGGCTGGCCTTTTAATAAGCTCCCTTGCGGGCTACGACGACGCCGATGGTGCGCCAGAGGATGCTCAGGTCGTAGGCGAGCGACCAGTTGTCGACGTAGTAGAGGTCGAGGCGGACCGCTTCGTCCCAGGAGAGGTCGGAGCGGCCGGAGACCTGCCACAGGCCGGTGATGCCGGGGCGCACGAGCAGCCGGCGGCGGACGTCGCCGAGGAAGTCGCCGTCGTCGGCGGGCAGCGGGCGGGGGCCGACCAGCGACATCTCGCCCTTGAGCACGTTGACCAGCTGGGGGATCTCGTCGATCGAGCTGGCCCGCAGGAAGCGGCCGAACGGGAACACCCGCGGGTCTTCGCGGATCTTGAAGAGCATGCCGTCGGTCTCGTTCTGGTCGACCAGGGCGGCCAGCCGGTCCTCGGCGTCGACATACATGGTGCGGAGCTTCCACACCCGGAAGGTGCGGCCCTCGTGACCGACCCGGCCCTGGCGGAAGAAGACCGGGCCCTTGTCGGAGATCTTGATGCCGATGGCGACGACCAGGAACAGCGGCAGCAGCAGGATCAGCCCGACCGCGGCGACCATCCGGTCGAGGATGTTCTTGGCCAGCAGCGCCGGGCCGGACAGGGTCGGCTCTTCGACGTGTAGCAGCGGCAGGCCCTCGATGGGGCGGATGTGCACCCGGGGGCCGGCGATGTCGGTGAGCTGAGGGGCGACCACCAGGTCGACGCCGCTGCCCTCGAGCTGCCAGGCGAGCCGGCGCAGCTCGCCGGGCTCGGCGCTGGCCGAGCCGCAGACGGCGATCGTGTCGGCGCCCAGCTCGCGGACCAGGCCGAGCACGTCGCGGCCGGCGTAGACCGGCACCGGGGTCTCGATGCCCCGCGCGGCGGCGTAGCCGTCGGTGATGTGGATGCCGACGGGCACCAGGCCGGCGGCCGGGTTGCGGGTGACGGCCGTGTAGACCTCGAGCGCCTCGGGCAAGGTGCCGATCAGGATCATCCGGTGGCCGGCGCGGCCGCCGCGCTTGCGCACGAGTTGCAGCGCCTGGCGGGCTAGGTAGCGGACGACCAGAACGATGAGCAATCCGCCCAGCAGGGCGCTGCCGACCGTCATACGTGACAAATCGGTCTTCGTGGCGAAGGCCAGGAACGACACGCTGGCTGCCACCACGAGCCCGGCGCGGACCACGCGTTTGAACTCGTCGGTGCCCAGCCCGAGGAAGCGCCGGTCGTAGCCGCCGTTGGCCCAGAGCGTGAACATCCAGCCGAGCGGCAGGAAGACGTAGGCGGTGAGGGTGAACAGCGTCGGGCGGTCCTGGAAGCCCACCCGGGAGTTCTCGAACTCGGTGACCGCGATGTAGCTCGCGAGCGAGACAGCGCCGTAGTCGAGGGCCAGCAGGATCAGAATGTAGGGGCGGTGCCAGCGCGAAACGCGGCGGCGGGCCCGGGCCCAGGCCGAGCGCGGCACGCCGTTTGGCGGCGGGGGCGGCGGGACCTGGATCTCGAAGCTGTCGACGTGGCGCACGACGCCGCCGCGGCCGTTGCTGGTCACCGGGCGTTCGAGGCTGGTGGTCACCTCACCTACGTCCTCCCGGGTAACGCGTTCCGCCCACTCGCCGTACGGGCTCGGGTCGCCCACCGCATCAGTCTCCCATGTCAACGGCTCTGAGCCGTGGACAGAAGACAGACATTACGCCCGGACCCGCCGGAGTGGTCGTCCCCGCGCCGTCGGTGCGGGACCGGGCCACTATACCGATAGTTGAGGGGTTTTTTAGAAGTCAGTTGTGCGTCGAAAAAGGTTCGTACGCAGGGCTTCCGGGCGCTCACTCAGCGCACCAGCCGGGACAGCCGTCGATCCGCCAAGGGTTTGCCGCCGGTTTGGCAGGTCGGACAATATTGCAGGCTCGTCGTGGCGAACGAGACCTCCCGCACGGTGTCGCCGCAGACCGGGCAGGGCAGGCCGGTGCGGGCGTGCACCTTCATGCCGGAGCGCTTCTCGCCCTTGAGTTCCGCGGCCTTTTGCCCCACCGACCGGCTCACCGCGTCGTTGAGCACCGTCTGCGTGGCTTCGTAGAGCGTCGCCAGCTGCTCGTCGGAAAGCCGGTTGGTGATGGCGAACGGCGACATCTTCGCCGCGTGCAGGATCTCGTCGGAGTAGGCGTTGCCGATGCCGGAGAGCACCTTCTGGTCGGTGAGCACGCCCTTGACCTGACCGCGCTGGCCGCGGATCCGCTCGGCGAAGGTGGCCCGGTCGGCGGCGAGCGCGTCGGGACCGAGAGTGGCGACCCGCTCGACCTGGGCCGGATCGGTCACCAGGTGTGCCGAGAGGCGTTTCTGCGTGCCGGCCTCGGTGAGGTCGAAACCGGACCCGTCGTCGAGGCGCACCCGCAACGCGATCGGGCCTTTGCCCGGCTTGAGCGGCAGGTTGCTCGGGAACGTCTCGCGGTAGTGCAGCCAGCCGGCGCGGGACAGGTGCACCAGCAGGTGCAGCCCACCGTCGAACTCGACGTCGAGATATTTGCCGTGCCGACCGGCGCCGGTGATCGCCTTGCCGGCGACGGCGGACGGTGGCGGGTCGTAGGTCTTCAGCGCGTTGATTGCGGCCACCTCGAGCCGCTCGACCCGCCGACCGACGGCGCGGTCGCGCAGGTAGGCGGCGAGTGCTTCCACCTCGGGCAGTTCGGGCACGTCGACAACGGTAGCCTGACGCCACCATGAAGGTCGTCGTCGCGCACAACCGATATCGCGAGGCCCAGCCCTCCGGCGAGAACATCATCGTCGATCTGGAGATCGCCCAACTGGCCGCCGCGGGCGTCGAGGTGCTGCCGTTCCTGCGCAGTTCCGACGAGATCGCGGCCATGTCGCCGGCCGCCAAGGCGCTGCTGCCGATCTCGCCGATCTATGCGCCGAAGGCACAGCGCGACCTGGCCGACCTGATCCGGGAGCACCGGCCCGACGTGCTGCACCTGCACAACCCGTACCCGTTGATCTCGCCCTGGATCGTTCGGACCGCCCACCGGTTCGGCCTGCCGGTGATCCAGACGGTGCACAACTACCGGCAGGTCTGCGCGTCGGGGCTCTACTTCCGCGACGGCGGCATCTGCCACGACTGCCGCGGCCGCGCGTTGCCGTTGCCGGCGATCCGGCACCGTTGCTACCGGGGTTCGGCGGCGCAGAGCGCGGTGATGGCGACCGCGTTGACCGTGCACCGGCCGACGTGGCGCTCGGTCGACGGCTACCTCGCGCTGACCGACGGCATCAAAGATCATTTGATCGCGTACGGGATTCCGCCCGAGCGGATCACCGTCAAGCCGAACGCGATCCCCGACCCGGGCCCGCCGGCACCGATCGGCAACGGCTTCCTGTTCTTCTCCGGTCGGCTCTCCGAGGAGAAGGGCATCCGGCTGCTGCTCGACGCCTGGCAGCGGCACCCCGACGGCGCACACGGCACGTTGCGGGTGGCCGGCGACGGTGACCTGCGCCCGCTGGTCGAGTCCGTCGCCGCGCAGCGCGGCGACGTCGAGTTCCTGGGTCGGCTCGACCGCGCCGGGGTCGACGCGGCGCTGGCCGCGACGGCCGTGGTGCTGGCCACCCCGACCTGGCACGACGTGCTGCCGACGGTGGTGATCGAGGCGCTGGCCGCCGGGCGACCGGTGCTCGGCACCGCGCTGGGCGGCGTGCCCTACCTGGTCGGCGACGCCGGCTGGACGGTGCCGGCGGAGCCGGCCGCGCTGGCCGCCGCGCTCCCGGTGGCCCGGGCCGAGGCCGCGGCGAAGGCGCCGCTGGCCCGGCTGCGCTACGAGGGCACGTTCCACCCCGACGTCGTCACCCAGCAGTTGCTCGACACCTACGACCGGCTCAGCTCCGCAGCGCGCTCCGCCCGGTGAAAGCGATGCTGGCGAGCAGGAAGCCGCCGTTGATGACGGTGAACGCGACCAGCAGCCACACGGTCCACTGTGGAACAACGAGCAACACCAGGCCGGCCAGGAAGATGACCGCGCCGTAGTCGCGGACCAGCTTGACCAGCCGCACCGGCAGCGAGGTCGACGTGACCATGCTGGCGGCGTTGGGGCCGGACTGCATCACCGAGGTCACCAGGTTGACCATCCAGGTGCTGGCGAACAGCGCGACCAACCACGAGGCGGTCGACGGGTGCTGGTCAACCGCGACCGCGGACAGCGCGGTGACCAGTGAGATCTGCACCGCGATGTCGCACAGCACGTCGACCCGCGCGCCGGCCGGGCTGGTCTTGCCGGCCACCCGGGCGAGTTGCCCGTCGGCGCAGTCCAGCGCGTAGGCGAGCTGCCAGCCCAGTAGCGCGACCAGGCCGGCGACCCAGGTCGGCACGGTGGTCGAGGCCAGCGCGACGACCACGGCGGAGGTGGCCAGGCCGATCACCAGGTTGCCGACGGTCAGCGCGGTCGGCGGGACGCCGAGCCGGTAGGCGGCCGCGGCGAACACGGCGCCGGCCCGCTGGCTCAGGCCCTCGCTGAACAGGCCGCCGCCCCGGTTGGTCCGGTAGAAGGCGCCGGCGCTCGGCGTCGTGTGCTCAGCCGACAAGGTCGCGGAGTGCATCGGCGTACCCCTCTAACCGGGTGTCGATCTCGGTGGGCGAAAGCGCGAGGTGCTCGAGGATCGTGTAGCGGTCCGGGCGGGTCGACGGCGCGTGCGCGACGGCCAGGCCGAACTGGCGGTCGGTCAGGCCAAGGTCGGCCGGCGCGACCGGCAGCCCGTGCCGGCGCAGGCAGTTGGCCAGTTGCACGAAGCGCTCCTGGTCGCCGCGCAGGTAGGTGCAGAACAGCGCGCCGAGGCCGACCTGCTCGCCGTGTGACCCGGTGCCGGGGAACAGGTGGTCGATGGCGTGCGAGATCTCGTGGCAGCCGCCGCTGGCCGGGCGGGACGACTCGGCGACGGCCATCGAGATGCCGCCCATGATCAACGCCTCGGCCAACGTGGTCAGGAACGCGTCGTCGCTGATCTTGCCCGGGTGGTTGACCAGCGCCTC
This sequence comes from Asanoa ferruginea, assembly GCF_003387075.1. Lineage (NCBI taxonomy): Bacteria > Bacillati > Actinomycetota > Actinomycetes > Micromonosporales > Micromonosporaceae > Asanoa > Asanoa ferruginea. The sequence continues at coordinate 2,302,321 of NZ_QUMQ01000001.1, read as the reverse complement.
GGCGCCGCTGCGGGACAGCGCGACGGCCAGGCCGTCGATCGACTCGCCGCGCTCGCGGTGGGCCAACTCCCAGTCGGCGACCGCGCTCAGGTTGGACAGCGCGTCGCCGATGCCGGCCTGGGTCTGCCGGTCCGGGCCGTTCTCGACGAAGTCGAGGTCGACGACGATCGCGAGCGGGATCTGCACGCCGTAGGAGCCGCGCCGGCCGTCGAGGTCGAGGGAGGCCACCGGCGAGCAGATGCCGTCGTTGGCCAGGCTCGTCGCGACCGTCACCATCGGGATGCCGAGCCGGGTCGCCGCGTATTTGGCGGTGTCGATCGTCTTGCCGCCGCCGATGCCGACCACCGCGTCGTAGTTGCGCTGCCGGAGCCCCTGGCCCAGCTCGGTGGCGGCGTCGATGGTGCCGCCGCAGATGTGGAACAGGTCGGCGTTGCCGAGCGACGGGCGCACCAGGTCGGCGATCCGCTCACCCTGGCCCGGGCCGACCACGATGGCGACGTCGCCGCCGCCGGAGATCCGCCGGTCGTGCAGGAGCGTGCCGAGCTCCGCGACGGCGCCCCGGCGCACCTCGATGGCCAGCGGCGTGGTGACCGTGCGGGCTAGTAGTGGCACGCGATCTCCCTGGCTCGGGCGAGATCGGCGTGGTTGTCGACCTCGACCCAGGGGATGTCGCCGATGGTCGCCGCGCGGACCTCGCCGCCGCGGTCCGCGTACTCCTGATAACCGTCTTCGTAATAGAGCCCGGGATCGCGGCGCCAGGTCGCCTCCAGCGCCTCGGCCAGACCGGCGGCGGCCGACGCCTCGATCAGCGTGGCGCCGATGTATTCGCCGAAGGCCGCGGCCGGGTCCATCAGCTTCGTGATCCGGGTGAGCTGGCCGGCGTCGTCGAACGTGGTCTTCATCTCCTCGTCGGCGAGCGTCTTCACGTCGTCGACGGCGAGCAGCACGCCGGGGCCGCGGTTGGCCAGCAGCGTCTGCTCGACCGAGACCGGGTGCACGGTGTCGCCGTTGACCAGCAGCGCGCCGCCGGCGAACTGGTCGCGGGCCAGCCAGAGGCTGTAGGCGTTGTTCCACTCCTCGGCGCGCTCGTTGTGCACCAGGTTGAGCGTGACCCCGTAGCGCGCCTCCAGGTCGGGCCGGCGCTTCTCCACCGTCTCGGCCGCATAGCCCACCACGACCGCGATGTCGGTCAGCCCGACCGCGGCGAGGTTGCGCAGCGCGATGTCGAGGATGGTGGTCTCGCCGTCGACCGGCACGAGGGCCTTGGGCAGCGAGTCGGTATAGGGGCGCAACCGGCGACCTGCGCCGGCTGCGAGCACGAGGCCGATCATCCCGGCGCTGCCTCCACACGTGTAGCAGATGTACGGGAAGAAAACTCTTCCCGACGTGAGGATAGCGGTGCGCCGGCTCAGGCCCGTCTTGCCGGATTAAGACGGGGGCTTACAAGCCGATCTGCCGTAAAAGGGCGAAACCGCCCTCGATGATCTGGCGGACGAGGCCGCCGTCGATGTCTTTGTTCTCGTCGAGGACGTCGAGCTCGTCTCGGGAGATCCACTTGTAGCTGGTGTGCTTGCCGGCTTCGAGCCGCGGCCGGGAGAGATCACCGTCGACCCGGATCAGGAAGTCGGTCTCCAGCCGCTCCAGCCCGTCTTCGCCGAAGTAGCGGTGCTCGCCGATGGTGCCGAGCACGATCGAGACACGCCAGCCGGTCTCTTCCTCGACCTCGCGGCGCAGCGCCTCGTCGATGGTCTCGCCGGGCTCGAGGTGGCCGCCGACGACGTCCCAGGTGTCGGGGAAGAGCTTGCGGGTCGGCGACCGGCGCTGGATGAACACGCGCCCGTCGTCGTCGACGATCACACCTGCCGCGCAGCGCAAGGGTTCGACGGACACGCACCGAATCTAGGTGCTGTCATCGCCGGCGGCTAGTGGGCCGGGCCGGGTCGGGCGCGGTGCTCTGCTCCAGATGGGCCAGCACCTTGCCCGAGATGGTGGCCAGCGCGGCCAGGTCAGCCGGGTCGAGCAGGTCGATGAAGTGCTCGCGGACCGACGCGACGTGGAGTTTGGCGGCCTCCTGGATGACCGCCCAGCCCTGGTCGGTGAGCACCACGGTGGCGCCCCGGCCGTCGCTGGCGCAGTCGTCGCGGGCCACCAGCCCGCGCTGCTCCATCCGGCTCACATGATGCGAGAGTCGGCTGACCGACCAGCGGATCGACGCGGCGAGCTCGCCAAGGCGCATCCGGTGCTCGGGGGCCGAGGAGACGGTCGAGAGCACGTCGTAGTCGGCGTCGGAGAGCCCGGAGTCGGCGGCCAGGTCGCGGGTGATCTGAAGGTCGAGGAGCGTGCGCAGCCGCCGGTAGCCGAGCCACGCCCGCATCTCGTCGTCGCTCAACCACCTGGTCACCGCTCCAGCGTAACAGTCTGCTTGACATGTCAAACAGAAGGCGGCTAATCTGCTTGACATGTCAAGCAGGTTGTTGCGGCTGTTCGCCGGTCTCGTGCTCTTCGGGGTCAGCCTGGCGCTGATGGTCCGCGCCGACATCGGCCTCGGCCCGTGGGACGTCTTCCACCAGGGCGTCGCCCAGCGGATCGGCCTGTCGATCGGGCTGGTCGTCAACCTCACCGCGATCGTCGTGCTGCTGCTCTGGATCCCGTTGCGGCAACGCCCGGGCATCGGCACGGTCGCCAACGTCGTGGTCGTCGGCCTGGTCACCGACGGCACCCTCTGGCTGCTCCCCGACCTCGACGCGCTCGCGCCGCGGATCGCGCTGCTGGTCGCCGGCATCCTGGCCAACGCGGTCGCGACCGGCCTCTACGTCGGCGCCGGCCTCGGACCGGGCCCGCGCGACGGGCTGATGACCGGGCTGGCCGCCCGCGGCCACTCGATCCGGCTCGTCCGCACCCTGATCGAGCTCACCGTGCTGGTGATCGGCTGGTTGCTGGGCGGCTCGGTCGGCGTCGGCACGATCGTCTACGCGCTGGCCATCGGACCTCTGGTCGGCGTCTTCCTGCCCTTGCTGACCGTGGCACCCCGCCCGGTCGTGAATGGAGAAGCAGCATGACGAAGATCCTGTTCGGGCTGGACGTGCCGGCCACCACCTCAGCCCCTGAGCCGGCGGTGGACCCGGTCGCCGCCGCGCGCGTCGCCGAGGCCGCCGGCTTCGACTTCGTGTCGGCCTCGGATCATCCCTGCGGCACCGATCCGAGCTTCGAGACCTGGACGATGCTGACCTGGATGCTCGCCAACACCAGCCGGCTGCGGGTGCTGCCCCGGGTGCTCGGCGTGCCCTACCGGCGGCCGGCGATGGTGGCCAAGATGGCCGAGACGCTCGACCGGCTCTCCGGCGGGCGGCTGCTTGGCCTGGGCCTCGGCGGTGGCTATTCCGACGACGAGTTCCGGGCGTTCGGCATCGGCGTCCCCTCGCCGCGCGACAAGGTCGACGGTCTCGGCGAGGCGATGCAGATCATCCGGGGACTGTGGACGGAGCCGTCATTCACCTTCAACGGGCGTCTCCACCACACCGACGCCGCGACCATCACGCCCCGGCCGGAGCGGCCGATCCCGATCTGGGTCGGCACCTTCGGGCCCCGGGCCCTCGCGGTCACCGGCCGGCTCGCCGACGGGTGGATCCCGTCGCTCGGCCACGCCCCGCCGGAGACCATCCCCGCGCTGCGCGACCGGATCGCCCGGGCCGCCGAGGGCGCCGGTCGCTCGATCGAGGAGATCACCTGCGGCTATCACCTCGACGTGCCGTCGGGCGGTGCGGGGGAAGTGATCGAGACACTCCTGGGGTACGTGCGGCTGGGCTTCACGGCCTTCAACTTCCGGGTCACCGGGGCCGACCGGGACCAGCGGGTCGGGTGGCTCACGACCGAGATCCTGCCGGGGGTACGGCAAGCGGCGTGAGCACGCAAGTCTTGTAGTTCTGTCCCGGCAGGACCACTATGTCCGTACCGTGACCTTCAAGGGGGATGTGTCATGCAGGTTCGCGATGCCATGTCCAAACAGGTTCTTGTGGTCGGTCCCGAACACACGCTCCGGCAGGCGGCCAGCATGATGGCCACGCGCCGGGTCGGGTCCGCCATCGTCATCGATCCCGACGCGCAAGGGATCGGCATCATGACCGAGCGCGACGTGCTCTACGCCATTGGCGGCAACCTCGACCCCGACACCGAAACCGTAGGCGCCCACATCACCTGGGACGTGGTCTACGCCGGTCCTGAGTGGACACTGGAAGAAGCGGCGCTGGCCATGTCCCGCGGCGGCTTCCGCCACCTGGTGGTGCTCGATGGCACCGAGGTGGCCGGGGTGGTCTCGGTCCGCGACATCATGCGCGTCTGGGCCGCCGCCCGCGAACGCGTCTAGCCCGGCTCGCGGCCTACGGCCTGCGGCTCGCGGCTTGCGGCTTGGGCCTCGCGGCGCGGCCTGCGGCCAGGGTTCGCGGTGCGGCCTGCTGCCCGCGTTTGCGGCTTGGCCTCGCGGCGCGGCCTGCGGGCTCGCGGTCTGGAGACCGCGCCGCGGCTCCGATTTGCTAGATCTAGGTAAATAATTGCTGCTGGGGGCGCATTTTCTTACCTAGATCTCCAGTGGACCGGGGCGTTGGCGGCGTGTCGGCCGCGGCTCGCCGGCGGCTGGCCGACGGCGGGCCGTGATGATCGTCTGGGCGTGGCACCTGGGCGCCGTTACTGCGAAACGGACCTTGGCGCGGCAGACTGGGGAGCATGACGGGGCGCGCGGTCCACGGCTCGACGACCGAGATGATCAAGGCGGTCGCCGCTGGCCGGCCGGTGCGCAGTGAGCGGGCCGATGATCCGTCCGGTGACCCCGATGCCGGGCACGAGGTGCTGCTGATCGGTGACGAGCGGTTCCGGATCGAGCGGATCGGCCGGCCGCTCGACTGGGTGTCGCGTGCCCTCGGTGACGGCGCCGAGGGGCGGCCGCCGTGGACGGTGCTGCTGTGGCAGAGCGGGTTGCTCGACCGGCTGCCGCGCACGGTCGACCACACGATCGCCGGCATCGCCTGGGACCCCACCACCGAGATCGCTGATCTGCTCGTCCTCGATGGGCGGATCTCCGTACCCTTTGATATTGATCTTGAAACGCACCACCGGGTGCTCGATCACATGGCCGCCCTGCACTCGCGGTTCTGGCATTTCACCGATCCGGTCGGGCTCGCGCCGCCAGGCGCCCGCTACACCGCGCTGGCGCCCTCGACCGGCATCAGGGAGGCCAGCTCCGGCGCCGACGCGCTCGTCGTCGGCTGGGCCGCGCTCGCCGCCGACCAGCCCGAGGCGCACGAGATCGCGCTGGCCCTCGCGGTCGACCCCACACCGTTGCTGGTCGCGTTCGACGGGCTGCCGACCACCATGGTCAACGGTGACTGGCGGTTCGGCAACGCCCGGCCGACCAGCGACGGGCGCACCGAGCTGCTCGGCTGGGGCTGGGCCGGCGCCGCGGGGAGCTGTGTCGACCTGGCCAGCTATCTCGCGCTCAACGCCGGCCGGCTGCCCGAGTCGAAGAACGCCACGATCGAGGCATTCCGGGCCGCGCTCGAACGGCGGAAGATCGACACGGCCGACTGGTGGGACCGGCAGCTCGAGTTGGCGCTGCTCGGCGCTTTCGTGCAGTTCGGCTGGTCGAAGACGACCGACCAGCCGGAGCTGGCCTGGTGGATCGATCGGGTACTACCTACTGCCCGAACGTTGCCAGCCTGATCTGGCATCTACGCTGGATACCCATGACCGCCGCGCAACTCATCTCCTTCGCCCGTGGGGCTCCCTCGCTGGACATCGTCGACGTCGAGGGCCTGAAGGCCGCCGCCGTCCGCGCCTTCGACGCCGACCCGGGTGGTGTCACCGCCTACGGCACGTCGGTGGGCTACCTGCCGCTGCGCAAGTGGATCGCCGACAAGCACGGGGTGGCGCCGGAGCAGGTGCTGGTCACCAACGGCTCGCTGCAGGCCGACGCGTTCCTCTTCGACCACCTGGTGGGCGCCGGCGACGCGGTCGTCGTGGAGCGGCCGACCTACGACCGCACCCTGCTCAACCTGCGTGACAAGGGCGGCGAGGTGCACGCCGTGACCACCCAGACCGACGGCATCGACACCGACGAGCTGCGCAAGCTGCTGGAGTCGGGCGTCCGGCCGAGGATCGCCCACATCATCCCGAACTACCAGAACCCGGCCGGCGTCACGCTCTCCCTGGAGAAGCGCCGCGCGCTGCTCGACCTGGCCGCCGAATACGGCTTCACGATCTTCGAAGACGACCCCTACGCCGACATCCGGTTCCGCGGCGAGGCGCTGCCGTCGATGCTCTCGATGGACGAGCGGGGCGTGGTCGTTCACGCGTCGAGCTTCACCAAGACGGTCTGCCCGGGCGTGCGGGTCGGCTACCTGGTTGGGCCGGCGCCGCTGATCGCGGAGATCGCCAAGAAGGCCACGAACCTCTACATCTCGCCGGGAATGGTGTCCCAGGCGATCGTCTACCAGTTCTGCGTGTCCGGTGACATCGACCGCTCGATCGCGACCGTCCGCGAGGCGCTTTCCGAGCGGGTGCGGGTGCTGGCCGAGTCACTGCGCCAGCACATCCCGGGCGTCTCGTTCACCGAGCCCGACGGCGGCTATTTCCTCTGGGTCGAGCTGCCCGACGACGTCGACGTCGACCAGCTCCTGCCGGCGGCGGCGCAGCGCGGTGTCGCGGTGGTCAAGGGCAGCGACTTCCTGCTCGACGGCGGCAAGCACGCGCTGCGGCTGGCCTATTCGGCGGTGACGGTCGATCAGATCGATGAAGGGGTACGCCGGCTGGCGGCGGCCATCGAGGATATCCGCGGCTGATTAGGGTCCGCCAAGGGCACTCTGTCGGATTCCCGACAGAGTGCCCCATCCGTGTGATGAGGGGGCTGACCGGGCGCCGGATGACGGTGAACAATGCGATCCACCGGTCGGTGCCGGCGCCCAAACCGACCCCCTCAGCACTACCCCGCCCCCGATGGCGCCGGGTGGGCCGTTCGCACCCCACCCCCCGACGCGGCCGGTCCACCCGGCGCCCCCCGGGCGGGGTTGCGATCATGACGACATCCTGACGGCTCCCGGCCATCTTCCAGGCGTAACCTGCACTCGGCCCCGATCCGGGTTGTGGTTTGCGGAGGGAGGTGTGTCGATGTCAAATGACGCCGACAAGACCAGTCAAGTTCGTTCGCGAACAAGGTCCTGGAGCGATCCGGTGCGGGCGATGACCCGCATCCTCGCCCCCGCCGAGCCCAAACCGGCGCCCCCGCCCGGTTTCACCGGCCGCGACAAGATCGTCGACTGCGCCCTCTACGTCGACGGCGTGCGCCAGCCGGGCGAATGGACCCCCGAAGACGCGCTGCACGCCGCCCGCGAGGAGACCAACGCCTTCGTCTGGATCGGCCTGCACGAGCCGAGCCTGACCACGATGGCCGGCATCGCCGAGACGTTCGAGCTGCACGAACTCGCCGTCGAAGACGCGGTCAGCGTCGAGCAGCGCCCCAAGCTGGAGCAGTTCGGCGAGATCAACTCGTTGGTGCTGCGCACCGCGCGCTACGTGCGGCACAGCGGCGAGCTGACCGAGACCACCGAGGTCGTCGAGACCGGTCAGGTGATGCTGTTCATCGGGCCGGAGTTCGTGATCTCCGTGCGACACGGCGACGCTTGCAAGCTCTCGCCGGTGCGGGCCGGGCTCGAGCAGCGCAAGGAGCTGCTGTCGCAGGGTCCGTGGTCGGTCGCCTACGCGATCGCCGACCACGTGGTCGACCTCTACCTCGACGTCAGCGACCAGGTGGAGACCGACCTCGACGACCTGGAGAACCAGGTCTTCGCCCGCCAGGTGCACGGCCGGATCCAGCGGATCTACCAGATGAAGCGCGAGCTGGTCGAGTTCAAGCGGGCGGTGGTCCCGCTGCTGCGGCCGATCATGCAGCTCACCGAGTCGACCAACCGGCACGTGCCCAAGGAGATCCGGCGCTTCTTCCGCGACGTGCAGGACCACCTGATCCGGGTCGCCGAGCAGGTCAACGGCTACGACGACCTGCTCAACTCGATCCTTCAGGCCCGGCTGGCCCAGGTCTCTGTCGAGCAGAACAACGACATGCGCAAGATCGCGTCCTGGGCCGCGATCTTCGCGGTGGAGACGTTCATCGCCGGCATCTACGGCATGAACTTCCACAACATGCCCGAACTCCAGTGGCGCTACGGCTACCCGGCCGCGCTCGCCGCGATGCTGGCCGCCGCGATCGTGCTCTACCGGTGGTTCCGCCGCTCAGGCTGGCTCTAAACAGCAAGAAGGGGCTCCCCGCGACGGGGAGCCCCTTTCCTTTGTTCGTGCTGCTCAGGCGTGGCCGTTGGGCGAGCCCATGTGGTCGCTGCTGGCCGTCGGGTCGGTCGTGGTCGGCCGGGTCGTCTGGGTCGACGACGAGGTCAGCCGCTCCTTGGCCGAGTTGGCGGCGTTCTTGGCGGTCGATGCCGCGGTGCGCACCGAGGTGCGGGCCGCGTCGGTGGCATCGCCGATCCGGCCGTGGCTGTGGCCACGGCCACCGCCCGACCCGCCGGAACGGGCCGAGTCCAACGAACGGCTCGGGTCGTATTCGTCCCACTGCTGCTGGCGACGCCGGCGCATGACCGCGGCGGCGCCGAACGCCGCACCCGCGACCAGGACCGCGGCGATGATCGGCCAGCGGCGGCCCGACGATGACGACGATGACGAAGACGAGCGTTCGAGTGCTTTCAGGGCGCGCTTGTCCAGCAGTCGCTGTGCCCGGCTGCTGTTGTCACTCTTCGACCTGCGTGCGGCCTTCCGCGCGTTCTCGCTCGCGGCTGCCGCCAGCGGCCGGACCGAAGACCGGGTCGATTCCCAGCCGCTGCCCGCGACGTCGCGGACCCGGGTGGCCGGCGGAGCGACGAAGTCGCGCGCGGCGTCGACGCGTGGCCGGACCGCGGTGGTCACCCCGCCCGCCGCGTGGCCCGCTGCTGCCTTCAAGTGCTCGAGGCTGTCGCCGAGCTCGGATCGGACCAACTCGGCATGAGTTCTCCGCCGGATACCAAACACCAGACCCCCACCTTCCTGGGCGTAGTTCCTCCTGCATCCTCCACCTTTGGACGTGTCCGCATTGCCGGAACGGGCACATGGGAGGATCGAACTGAAACTCACCGACGATGGAGGAGTACCCGTGGCTGAGACCCTTTACGCCACCCTGCATACGAACCGCGGCCCGATCCGGCTGGAGCTCTTCCCGAACCACGCGCCGAAGACGGTGCGCAACTTCGTGGAACTCTCCGAGGGCACCCGCGACTACGTGGACCCGCGCACCGGGCAGAAGGGCAACGGTCCCTACTACGACGGAACCATCTCGCACCGGGTGATTTCCGGCTTCATGGTCCAGATGGGCGACCCGACCGGCACCGGTCGCGGTGGCCCGGGTTACGAGTTCGGCGACGAGTTCCACCCGGAGCTTCGGTTCGACCGTCCCTACCTGCTGGCCATGGCCAACGCCGGCCCCGGCACCAACGGCTCGCAGTTCTTCATCACGGTCGGCCCGACGCCGCACCTCAACAACCGCCACACCATCTTCGGCCAGGTCGCCGACGAGGAGTCGGCCAAGGTCGTCGACGCGATCGCGAACACGCCGACCAACCACAGCGACAAGCCGCTGGAAGACGTCGTGATCGAGCGCGTGGAGATCGAGCGGGTCAACAGCTGATCGACGGAGCCAGGTACCTTTCTTGGCATGAGTGAATCGCCCCCGACGGCGGCGCCGGTCTGCTATCGCCACCCGTCGCGGGAGACGTGGGTGCGCTGCACACGTTGCGAGCGCCCGATATGCCCGGACTGCATGCGAGAAGCCTCGGTCGGGCACCAGTGCCCGGAGTGCGTCTCGGAAGGGCGCCGTACCCAGCGGCCGGCGCGCACCGCCTTTGGCGGCAGCGCGGCCGGCCGCCACGGCTATGTGACCAAGGCCCTCATCGGGATCAACGTGTTGGCCGCGCTGATCGGCCTCGCGCTCTACGGCGTCGACACCCTGATCCCCCGGGGTGGGTTGTTCACCAACACGACCCAGCTACAAGCGGCCGGCGGGGTGATCGGCCCGTCGTTCCAGTTCCCCACGGACCAAGGCTGGATCAACTACACCGGCGTCTACGACGGCAGCTACTACCGCCTGATCACGGCGATGTTCCTGCACTACGGCATCATCCACCTGCTGTTCAACATGTGGGCGCTGTGGGCGGTCGGCCGCTCGTTGGAGGCCGCTCTCGGGCCGGTCCGCTACCTGAGCCTCTATCTCCTCGCCGGAATCGGTGGAAGCGTCGCCGCGCTGCTGGCCGACCCCAACTCGCTCACCGCCGGCGCCTCGGGCGCCCTGTGGGGTTTGTTCGTGGCGTTCTTCGTCATCCTGCGGCGCCTCGGACGCAGCACGTCGTCGATCGTCGGCCTATTGGTGATCAACCTGGTCATCACGTTCACCCTGCCCGGCATCTCCTGGGCCGGGCACCTCGGCGGCGGCGTCGCCGGCGCGGTCGTCGCGGTCGTCCTGGCCTACGCCCCACGCGCCAACCGCACGCTGATCCAGGTGGTCGGTTGCGTCGTCATCCTCGCGGCGCTGGTCGGTCTGACGCTGAGCGCGGGCTCGCTCTAGACCCGCACGGCCTCGAGCGCCGCCGCGACCTCGTCCGGCGGCGCGCCGAGGTCGTGCTTGCTGAACAGATGCACCGCGTCACCGGTGTCGATCTCCAGCGTCTCGGAGCGGACGCCGGCGTGCGGGCGGCGCTCCACCGCGATCTTCTCGACCGCCGCCCAGGGGATGTGCCGCCGCCGGGCGAACCCGGTGACGACCGTGAGCCCGGTCTCGTCGGCCGCGAGCCGCTCCCGGGCCAGCAGGTCACGGGCACCCCAGAGGGCCAGCCCGGCCGCCGCCACCACGGCCACGGCCAGCGTGACCGCGTCGGTGGCGAACAACACGCCGACCAGAACGAGCAGCACGGCGCCGGTGAGCTTGAGGACCGGAACGAAGCCCGGCACCCGCCAGTGAGAGGTCACGGGGACAAGCATCCCAGCCCCACCTGGCTCAGATCCGCCGTGGCCGCGGCTCCGCCACCGAACACGTCAGTCCGCACTCGGATCCACCCCAGCCAACGGCCGTTGCCGTGCAGGCCGAGACAGCGCGGGTGGACTTCGCGGAACTGCGTGATGCCAGGCCTGTCGCTTGCGGCCAACGATCGCGGGGGAGGATTCGGCCTCCCGCGACCGCGGGCAGAGTTCGGCGATCGGCGGTGCTGCGGCGAGAGTTCGGCGACCAGCGGGCCCCGCGGGGAGGCCCGGCCGCCCGGCGGCCCGAGGGAGAGGCTGGCCGCCCCCGGCCTGCAGGGAGGGGCCGTCCGCCTGGCGGCCTGCGGGGAGGGGCCGGTTGCCCGGCGGCCTGCGGGGAGGGGCCGTCCGCCTGGCGGCCTGCGGGGAGGGGCCGGTTGCCCGGCGGCCTGCGGGGAGGGGCCGTCCGCCTGGCGGCCTGCGGGGAGGGGCCGGTTGCCCGGCGGCCTGCGGGGAGGGGCCGTCCGCCTGGCGGCCTGCGGGGAGGGGCCGGTTGCCCGGCGGCCTGCGGGGAGGGGCCGGTTGCCCGGCGGCCTGCGGGGAGGGGCCGGTTGCCCGGCGGCCTGCGGGGAGGGGCCGGTTGCCCGGCGGCCTGCGGGGAGGGGCCGGTTGCCCGGCGGCCTGCGGGGGGAGGCTGGCCGCCCCCGGCCCGCGGGGAGGCTGGCCGCCCCCGGCCCGCGGGGAGGCTGGCCGCCCCCGGCCCGCGGGGAGGCTGGCCGCCCCCGGCCCGCAGGGAGGGGCCGTCCGCCTGGCGGCCCGCGGGGAGAGGCTGGCCGCCCTCGGCCCGCGGGGAGGGGCTGGCCGCCCCCGGCCTGCAGGGAGGGGCCGTCCGCCTGGCGGCCCGCGGGGAGAGGCTGGCCGCCCTCGGCCCGAGGGGAGGGGGTGGCCGCCCCCGGCCTGCAGGGAGGGGCCGTCCGCCTGGCGGCCCGCGGGGAGAGGCTGCCCGCCTGGCGGCCCGCAGGGAGAGGCTGGCCGCCCCCGGCCCGCAGGGCGAGGCCGGCCGCCTGCGGCCGGGCTGCCCGCCCAGCCTCCCGACGCGCCGCCGGGGATCGCGCGACACGCCGCGCGGGTCGTTCGCCGGCAGATCTAGGTAAATAGATGTAGCTATGGCTACATCTATTTACCTAGATCTCGGAGGATCGCCCCAAACGCGCAGCGTGATCTTGCACAGATCGGGCTTATCGGTGAAGATCGGGCTGCCCGATTGATCATCGTCCGGAATCGTGCCTGGTGGCGTTTGGGGTCAGCGTGGACCGGCGGGGCGATCCCGGCTCTGCGAACGATCAAGGGCGGGGCGCGGCCGGCCACGACGTAGGATTCGACCAGGGCTCACGTTACCGGGGAGTAATCATGCGGGACGCGGTCATCGTCGGTGCGGTCAGGACTCCGGTTGGGCGTCGAAATGGCGGCCTTTCCGGCGTACACCCTGTTGATCTTTCTGGTCATGCTCTGCGTGCCCTTGCCGAAGGGCTCGCGCTTGATCCGGCCGAGGTCGACGACGTGGTCTGGGGTTGCGTCTCGCAGGTCGGTGACCAGTCCTGGAACATCGCGCGGGCGGCGGTGCTCGCCGCCGGCTGGCCCGAGTCGGTGCCCGGCAGCACGCTCGACCGGCAGTGCGGCTCCAGCCAGCAGGCCGTGCACTTCGCGGCCGCGGCCGTCATCGCCGGCCAGGCCGACCTGATGGTCGCCGGTGGCGTCGAGTCGATGAGCCGGGTGCCGATGGGCTCGAGCATCGGCGACGGCAACGCGTTCGGTGACCAGGTGCGGGCCCGCTACCGCGACCACGAGGGTTTCGCGGCCGACGACCCGGTGCCGTTCAGCCAGGGCGTCGGCGCCGAGATGATGGCGCAGCGGTGGGGCTTCGATCGGCGGCGGCTCGACGAGTACGCGCTGGCCAGCCACCAGAAAGCGGCCGCCGCGCAGGACACCGGCCTGTTCGACGCCGAGATCGCGCCGGTGGCGACGGCCGACGGCGGCAAGGTCACCCGGGATGAGGGCATCCGCCGCGACACCACGCTGGAGAAGCTGGGTGAGCTCAAGACGCCGTTCCGGGCCGACGGGGTGGTGACCGCCGGTTCCGCGTCGCAGATCTCCGATGGCGCCGCGGCCCTTGCGGTGACCACCAGTGAGTGGGCGGCCAGCCACGGCCTGCGCCCGCTGGCCCGCATCCACACCGCGGTCGTCGCGGCCGACGATCCGGTCATCATGCTGACCGCGCCGATCCCGGCCACCGCGAAAGCCTTGCGGCGCGCGGGCCTGGGCATCGAGGAGATCGGCGTGTACGAGGTCAACGAGGCGTTCGCGCCCGTGCCGCTGGCCTGGCTGGCGGAGACCGAGGCCGACCCGTCCCGGCTCAACCCGCGTGGCGGCGCGATCGCGCTCGGTCACCCGCTCGGCGGCTCCGGTGCGCGGATCATGACGACGATGCTGCATCACATGCGTGACAACGGGATCCGCTACGGGTTGCAGACGATGTGCGAGGGCGGCGGCATGGCCAACGCGACCATCATTGAGGCGCTTTAGTACCCCTTGAGGGTAAAGATCCTAATGGAGGTTTAAGGAAGTAGCCACCGGGCAGGCCGCGACTCTCCAGCGAGGCGCGTCGTTGTGTGTGACATGGACGTCTTCTCCCGTACGTTCCTGCCCGCCGCTGCGGAAGCCGGTGTGGCCATCCCCACCGTCAGCAGGCACATGCCGGTGTTCCGGCGCTGTGTCGCAGCCGACGACACCGCCGCGCTGGTGGCCCGGTGCACCCGCGCCGACCGCCCCGCGCAGGGCGAATACCTGCTGCTCTTGACCTATCGCCGCCTGGTTGTGACCCACGAGTCGCGGATGCTGCACCGCCTCCGGCTGCATCTGAACACCGAGTTGGGCCACCTGGGCAACGTGACGTGGAACCCCGATCCGCGGCTGTCCGCGGTTGAGTTGGCGGCGACCGCCGTCGATGGGGTGCGGGAGCGATTCTGGATCCGGGTCGGCCACGCGAAGCAGGTGTGGCACCTGGACGCGCTGCTCAGCCACGTCTTCCGCCCGCGCACCGTCCGCGTGGGAGCCGGGACGGCGGCCGGGGCTCTGTCCCCGGCCGCCGCCACCCGCGACGCGCTGCGGCGCGAGACGGGTGCCTGGGAGTCGCTGGGACGGTCGCGCCGCGACCTCGCGGTGGCTTTCTAACAAAGCCCTTACATAACGGCGTACGCCGGTCGGCCATGATGGGGCCGTGAGTGACCGGCCATCAGGGCTCGTGCTCGTCGTCGAAGACGAGCGGGCGATCGCGGATCTGGTCCGGCTCTATTTGAGCCGCGACGGGTTCGGCGTGCACGTCGAACACGACGGCGACGCCGGCCTGGCCGCTGCCCGCCGGGTCCGGCCGGTCGCCTGCGTGCTCGACATCGCGCTGCCCGGCATGTCGGGCACCGAGATCTGCCGCCGGCTCCGCGAGGCCGGCGACTGGACCCCGGTCATCTTCCTGACCGCACGCGACGACGAGGTCGACCGGATCGTCGGCCTGGAACTCGGCGCCGACGACTACATCACCAAGCCGTTCTCGCCGCGCGAGCTGGTCGCCCGGCTGCGCGCGGTGCTCCGCCGGGCCGACGGCGGCGTCGCCGCGGCCGCCGACCGCCCGCGCACGGTCGGCCCGCTGACCCTGGACCCGGCCCGCCGCGGCGTAACCGTCGCCGGCACCCCGGTGCTGCTCACCTCGACCGAGTTCGACCTGCTGGCACACCTGGTCGGTCGGCCCGGAAGGGTGTTCACCCGCGAGGAACTGCTCGCGGCGGTATGGGGCTACGCGTCGCATTCGGGCACCCGCACGGTCGACGTGCACATCGCCCAGGTGCGCGGGAAACTCGGCGCGGCCGGCGCGCTGATCCGCACACACCGCGGCGTCGGGTATGCGATCGATGGCTGATCTGACCGTTCCGTTGCAGGTGATCCGCGAGCGCACCGGCCGCCGGGTGGCCCGCACGCTGACGTCCCGCGCCGTCCTCGTCGGCTGCGTGGTGGCCCTGGTCTCGGTGCTGGTGACCGCGCTGGTGGCCATCCCGCTCGCGGCCCGCGCGGTCGAGGAGCGCACCCGCGAGTCGTTGGCCACCGAGGCCACGGTGGTGGCGGCCGCATTGCGCGCGACACCGCGCCCGGCCGGCGACCAGAAACTCCTGGACGCGTTGCGCAAACGCGACATCTCCCTGTTCGTGCTCCGCCGCGGCGTGCCCGACCAGCCCGGCCTGCCGCCACAGGTGCTGCGCCAGGCCGCGGCGGGCGAGGCGTTCTCGGGCCGCGGTGTCGTCGCCGGCGTACCGTCCCTTGTGGAGGCCCGAGCCCTCAACAACAACGGCAACGCGGTGGTGCTGACCCACCCGCGGGCCACCGGCGTGTGGCGCGACGTGGGACAGAACCTGTGGCTGGCACTGCTGGCCGGGCTGGCCGCGGGCGTGCTGGCCGGTGCCCTTCTCGGCCGCCGGCTGGCCCGCCCGATCCGCAACGCCGCCACGGCCGCGGTGCGACTGCGCGGCGGCGACCGCCAGGTGCGCCTGCCGATCGAGCAGCCACAGGAGGCGGCCGACCTGGCACACGCCCTCAACGGCCTGGCCCAGGCGCTGTCGACCAGCGAGGGCCGGCAGCGCGACTTCCTGCTGTCGGTGTCACACGAGCTGCGAACCCCTTTGACGACCATCCGGGGGTACGCGGAAGCGCTGGCCGACGGCGTGATCGACGGCAGCGGCGCGGCGATTGCGGGCCGCACAGTGCTTGACGAGGCGTCGCGCCTGGACCGGCTGGTGACCGATTTGCTCGCGCTGGCCCGCCTGGACGCGGTGGACTTTCCCTTGACCCCGTTGCCGGTGGACTTGGCGGCGATCGTGACCGAGACGGCGCAGACGTGGCGCCCGCGCTGTGCTGCTGCGGGTGTCTCGCTGGGCGTGGAGTTGCCGGGTCATCCGGTGGCGGCGTTCACCGATCCGGGCCGCACCCGGCAGATCCTCGACGGCCTGCTGGAGAACGCGTTGCGGATCGTGCCGTCGGGCGCACCGATCGTGCTGTCCGCCCGCCCGGATCCGGCCGGCGGTGCGGTCCTGGAGGTCCGCGACGGTGGGCCTGGCTTCACCGACGACGACCTGCGGGTGGTCTTCGAACGCGGCGCCCTGCGGCAGCGTTACGAGGGCATCCGCAAGGGTGGCAGCGGGCTCGGGCTGTCGCTGGTGCACGGCCTGGTCCGCCGGCTGGGCGGGCGAATCGAGGCCGGCCACGCACCGGAAGGCGGCGCCCGCTTCACGATCTGGCTGCCGCAGCAGCCTTACCAACCTCTTACACCGGCCTGACCCGGCCCACGTGGTCGTAGCCGATCGTGGTCTCCAGTTGGCGAGGAGAGGGAGACCATGAGGCGTTGGCTTGCGGGAATTGGGCTGGTCGCGGTTGTCGGGCTCGGCTTGACCGGGTGTGGGCTGGCCAGCAGCGGTGGCCAGGTGGCCGACCAGGCTTACGACGTGGTGGCCGGGATGGGTGCCGAGGGTGAGGCGCTGGCCGCGATGGGGTTCGACCCCGATGACATCACGCCGGCGGAGTTGGCGGAGCTGAAGCTCAACGCGCCCTCGCCGAGCCCGTCCGCGACCGTGGGGCCGAAGGGCAAGGGGCACAACGGTGACCGGGGCAAGCGGCTCAAGGCGCGGGTCCTGCTGCGCAAGAACACCTTGCACGGCGAGGCGGTCGTGCAGACCAAGGACGGCACCACGCAGACCGTGCTGGTGCAGCGTGGTCAGGTGACGGCCGTCGACAGCGACTCGATCACCGTCAAGAGCACCGACGGGTTCAGCCTCACCTGGAGTTTCGCCGATGACCTGCGGGTCGTCGAGCGGCGCAACTCGATCGAGGCCAAGCAGCTCGCGGTCGGTGCTCAGGTCGGGGTGGCCGGCACCAAGAGCGGCGACGGCGGCAGCGCCCGGCTGATCGTGATTCCGCGGGACAAGTAAGCCCGAGGGGCCCCGGCGGACCGCCGGGGCCCAAGGCCTAGTAGACCCGGTCGCCGATGAAGTCGTCGTGGCCGTAGCCGACCGGGTTCGGGAAGTTGCGGGACTCGAAGGACCACTGCTGTCGGGTGCTCGAACCGCAGGTGGCCAGGCGCAGCCGTGGCGTAGCGAGCAGCGGGCTGTCGAACGCCAGGCAGAGCGCGGTGTTGCCGGCCGGCTTGAGCTGGCTGCCGGCGAAGACCCACTTCTGGTTGGCGCCGCCGGTGCAGTTGAAGATGTTGACCGTCGTGTTGGCGGTCAGCGAGCCGCCGGTCACGTCGAGGCAACGGTCGTGCGACAGTTCGCTGTGTAGGGATTGGCGTGCGGGGTCATACCAGAAGCCCTGGTTTCGCCCGCCGTGGCAGGTGTAGGACTGCTGGGCCGTGCCGTTGCGCGAGTCGTAGCCCTTGCCGTCGACGCACTTGCCGGTGCCGGCGTTGCGCAACTGCTTGAACTCGAGCAGGCCGCCGACCAGCGTGCCGTGGCCGGTGCTGGCCGGGTCGACGCAGGTCGCCTGGGGCAGGCCGGAGTTGACGAACGCGGTCATGCACTCGGCGAACATGCCGTGGCCGCGGGCGTTGGGGTGGAACGACTGGCGTGCGGCGTTCTCGTTCCAGATGCCGACCTCGATGAACAGGCCGCGGACGCTGGTGTTGTCGGTGCACACCTCGTGGCCGTGGAAGAGCCGGCTGGCGTCGAGATAGCGGGTGCCGGTGTTGGCCGCCGCCTGGCGCAGGCCGCGTTCGAAGAGCGGCACGGCCTTGTTGCGGGCGAACGCCTGGTCGGCGAGGTAGAGCAGGCAGCCGCCGGAATACCAACCAGGGAAGTCCGGATTGTCCTCGACGTCCGGGCTCGCGGGGCTCGGGTAGGACTGGAGCACGAGGTCGTAGTCGGCGGCGAGATAGCCGGCCCCGGTCATCGTCGCCCGGATGGCGCGGAGCGCGTCTTCGACGGCCGCGCGCGAGCCGTCGACCTTGGTGGTCCACACGTCGGTGTAGGTCGGGTAGCAGGCGCCCTGGAAGAACACCCGCTTGATGGCGCAGTCGGTGGCCACCGGGCCGAACTGGATCGTGCCGTCGCCGTTGGCGCCGACGACCACCCAGATCAGCTTGATCCGGGTGTTGCGGGCCTTGATGGCCAGGTTGTCGCCCTGGTTGAGCTCGTTCCACTGGGTCGGGCCGCCGGCGATCAGGTTCCACGGTGTGGCGCCGGAGCAGGCGAGGTTGAACTGGGTGTCGGACGCGATGCCGGTGCGGAACACGGCCTGGTCGAAGGACCGGTCGCACCAGTTGCCGTCCTGGTGCGTGCCGGGGACGTAGTTGCCGACGCCCTCGCCGGAGATCTCGCTGTCACCCATGGTGACCAGCGCGGTCCTGCGCTCTTCGAGGGGGCGGATGCCGGGGCTGCCGTAGAGGGCGGTGGCCTCGGTGGCGCGGATCGCCTCGAGGTTGGCCGGCAGCGGCGTGACGGTGGGGCGGTCGGCCGCGGCGGCGGGAGCACCGGTGGCGGCGAGGGACGGGAGGACGAGGCCTGCGGCGAGTGCCGCTGCGGCGAGGATGCGCATCGACCCACTCCTTAAATCAATCGGGGGACGTCGATTGAGTTACTGGAGAGTAGCCTGATGAACGCGCATATGTGAATAGTCTTCGGATGGCTGGATGGGCTCCTGCGGGTGACCCCGCCGAACGGCGGAACACGATCTTCATCGCTAGCCGGTACGCTGGTGCGGATTTGTCGCCTGCCCAGGAGAAGTTCCCGTGAAGCTCTCGATCCTCATGCCGGTCTACAACGAGGAAGAACGCATCGCGGAGGCGCTCAAGCAGGCGCTCGCGGTGGAGTATCCGTGCGAGATCGAGCTTGTCGTGGTCAACGACGGCAGCCGCGACGGCACCGGTGCGATCCTCGACGCGGCTGACGACGCGCGGCTGCGGGTCATCACCCACCCCCGCAACGCCGGCAAGGGTGCGGCCATCAAGACCGCGGTCGACAGCGCCGAGGGCGACTACATGGTCATCCTCGACGCCGACCTCGAATACGACCCGATGGACATCCCGAAGCTGCTCGACCCGGTGCTCGACGGTCGCGCCAAGGTGGTCTACGGCAACCGCACGTTCGGCAGCCACAGCGCCTACAGCTTCTGGTATGTGATGGGCAACAAGGCCGTCACCACCGCCGCCAACGTGCTCTTCAACTCCTACATCGGCGACCTGGAGACCTGCTTCAAGCTGCTCCCGGTCTCGCTCTACCGGTCGTTGGAAATCAAGTCCAAGGGCTTCGGCATGGAGGCCGAGGTGACCGGCAAGCTGCTGCGTCGCAAGATCCGGCCCTACGAGGTGCCGATCAGCTACCGGGCCCGTGGTCGTGAAGAGGGCAAGAAGATCACCTGGAAAGACGGCGTCGAAGCACTGTGGATCCTCACCCGCGAGCGCGGCCGCAAGCGCTGAGCAACGAATCGCTCACCATCGGTGAGCTGTCCGCGCGGTCGGGCGTCGCGCCGTCCGCCTTGCGTTACTACGAACGGCTCGGGCTGATCCGGGCCGGTCGCACCAGTGGCAACCAGCGCCGCTACGACCGCGCCGAGCTGCGCCGGGTCGCGTTCATCCGGATCGCGCAGCAGGTCGGCGTCGCGCTCGACGAGATCGCCGACGCGTTGGCCTCGCTGCCTGACAACCGCACGCCGACCCGGGCCGACTGGGGGCGCCTGTCGGCGCTCTGGCGCACCCGCCTGGAGGAGCGCATCGCGCTGCTCGAAGAGCTGCGCGACGATCTGTCCGAGTGCATCGGCTGTGGTTGCCTGTCGATGCAGCGCTGCCAGCTCTACAACGCCGGCGATCGGCTGGCTGCGGAGGGCAGCGGCCCGCGACTGCTGATGCGCAGAGCCGGCCGGCGCGTCACGCGGGATTGACCAGCAGCACCTTTCCGGTGTGCAGGTTGTCTTCGACCACCCGGTGCGCCTCAGCGGCCCGCGGCATCGGGATGCGCCGGTCGATCACCGGCCGGATCTTCCCTTCTTCGACCAGCGGCCACACGGTCGCGCGTACACCCTTGATGATTTCGGTCTTCTCCGCCGCCGGACGGGCCCGCAGGGTCGTCGCGGAGACCGACCCCCGCTTGGCCATCAGCTTGCCGAGGTCGAGCTCGGCGCGGCGACCGCCCTGGGTGCCGATGATGGCCAACCGGCCGTTGGGCGCCAGCGCCGCCATGTTGCGGTCCAGATAGGACGCACCGATGATGTCGAGGATGACGTCGGCGCCGCCGAGCCCCTGTGCCACGGCCGCGAAGTCCTCAGTGGAATAGTCAATGACGTGGTCGGCGCCGAGCGCTAGCAACGCCTCGTGCTTCACTTTCCGTGCGGTGGTGATCACCCGGGCGCCGAGTGCCTTGCCGAGCTGGATGGCAAACGTGCCGATGCCGCTCGATCCACCATGGACCAGGAGCGTCTCTCCCGATGCCAGCCGGGCACCACGGACCACATTGGACCAGACCGTGCAGGCGACCTCGGGGAGTCCGGCCGCTTCGTCGAGCGCCAGACCGGCCGGCACCGGCAAGACATGCTCGGCCGGCACGGCCACCCGCTCGGCGTAGCCGCCGCCGGAGAGCAGCGCGCAGACCGGCTCGCCGCCCACCAGGCCCGCGCACTCCAGCCCCGGGTAGGGCGAGGCGCCGGCGGGCGGTGCGTAGTGCCCCTGCCGTTGCATCAGGTCAGCCCGGTTGACCGCGGAGGCAACCACGTCGATCAGCACCTCGCCCGGGCCCGCTACCGGATCGGGGACCTCCGCCCAGGTGAGCACATCGGGGCCGCCGAACTCGGGGATCGTTATCGCGCGCATGCCCTTTCTTACCCCGTGCCCGGACGCATGGCAGACTTGACCCGCGTCCAGGAGGGTTCGCCTAGTGGCCGATGGCGCTGGTCTTGAAAACCGGTAAGAGGGCAACCTCTTCGTGGGTTCGAATCCCACACCCTCCGCTTTCAGTGCGTGTCTCAGCGTGGCCGGCGGGCCACCGCGAAGACCGACTGCCCGAACGGCGGGCGCACCCGTTGCTCGACCGCCCGCGTCGCGGGAAGCACGAGTTTGTCGTAGAACTTGACCATCGCGCCTTCCTTCGGTGTCAGGCGGAAGACGCTGGTGGCCATGTAGTAGCCGATCAGTCCGAGCGCGTTGGTGTAGTTGATCCGCTCGACCCGCAGGTCGGCCCGGTTCATCACCCGGGCCAGCGACCGGATCGTGTAGCGGCGCACGTGGCCGGTCGCGATGTCGACCGGGCTCATCGCGAACGGGAACGCCGGCACGATGATGATCACGGCGCCGCCCGGGCGGACCATCCGGCCCATGCTCTGCAGCGCGCGGCGGTCGTCTTCGATGTGCTCCAGCACGTTGTAGGAGACGACCGCGGAGTACGCGCCCTCCTCCTGGCTGGGTAGCAGCATCTGGCGTACCTCGATGTCGGTATGGCCGGCCAGCCGCTCCTTGAGCGCGATCAGCCGGTCCGGGTCGGCCTCGGTGGCCGTGAAGCGCTGGGTGTGTGGCGCCCACTCGAGCGCGTAGTCGCCGAGCCCACTGCCGATCTCGATCGGGTTGCTGCCCAGATAGGGCAGGGCCAGTTCGGCGAACCAATGTCGATGGTTGACCGCGGTCGCCAAGCCTTCGAGTACCTCGGACTGCACGTGCTGGTTCCCGGTGATCTCGGCCATCTGCCGCCTCCCCCCGGTAGGGACAGTTACCTCGATGGAACGTGAGAGACCTTCCCTATTAGTTACGGTATGAAAACCTAGGTCGGATGTGCCAGGAACCCGGTGATTTGCCGGTCTTCTGTAGAACCCCTTGACGGGCTTTGGAGGAGCCGATGCCGGTAGGTGGGTCACGGGTGATCAGAGAGACCAGTGCGCCGCTCGTGGCGCACCGGCAACCGCTCTGGAAGCGCGCCCGCGCCCGCGACCTGGCGGCGGTCGCGAGTTACGTGCTGGCGGCGTTCTGGGTGACCTACCGGATCTGGCTGCACCCGACCTGGGGGCTGGCCGCCAACCGGGCCGACCAGGCGTTCTTCGAATGGATGCTCGGGCACGGCGCGCTGGTGGCGACCGGGCAGGCATCGCCGTTCGTCTCCGGCCAGATGAACGCGCCGCTGGGCATCAACCTGATGGCCAACACCTCAGTGCTCGGCATCTCGATCCCGCTGACCCCGGTGACGCTGCTCTTCGGACCGCACGCGGCCTTCAACGTCTTCCTCACCGGCGGCCTGATCCTGACCGCGGTGAGCTGGTATCTGGTGCTCTCCCGCTATCTGCTGCACCGCCGCCTGGCGGCCTGGATCGGCGCCGGCTTCTGCGCCTTCGCGCCCGGGATGATCTCTCAGGCCAACGGACACCCCAACCTGGTGTCCCAGTTCCTGGTGCCGGTGCTGATCTGGCGCACGCTCGAGCTGCGCAAGGCGCGCTTCGTCGTCAACGGCGTGCTGCTCGGCCTGGTGATCATCTGGCAGGCGTTCATCAACCTGGAGATCCTGTTCATGACGGCCGTCGGCCTGGTGATCTTCCTGATCGTCGCCGGTGCCGTCCGCTGGCGGGAGACCCGGGCCACCTGGCGACCGTTCCTGTTCGGCGGCCTCGTCGCGGGTGGGGTCGCGCTCGCGGCCCTCTGGTATCCGATCGCGATCCTGCTCAACGGACCCCAGTCCTACAGCGGCCTGCCGCTGGAGGTACGCGACTACGGCGCCGACCTGGCGGCCTATGTCGCCCTGTCCCGCGAGTCGCTGCTCGGCAGCATGGCCACCGCCCGCGACCTGGCGCAGAACGCCGCCGAGGAGAACTCGTTCTTCGGCTGGCCGCTGCTCGCCCTCACGCTCGTCGTCGTGGTGGCCCTGCGGCGCAGCGCGGCCGCGATCGGGCTGTTCGTCGTCGGGGTCGTGTTCGCCTACCTCTCGCTCGGCCCGGTGGTCCGGCTGCACGGCGAACCGACCGGCATCCCGTCGATGTGGGCGTCGCTGCACGAGGTGCCGGTGCTCAGTTCCGCGGTGCCGACCCGCTGGGCGCTCGCGGTGACGCCGGTGGTCGGCTTGCTGCTGGCGATGGGCGTTGCGGCGGCGCAGCGGCACGCCGAGACGATCACCGCACCGGCCCGGGCCAACGCGTTCCGGGCCGTCGCCGCGGCCGCGTTGCTCGTGGCGCTGGTGCCGATCGCGCCGACCGCGCTGCCGGCCACGAAACTGACCAACACGCCGGACTTCGTCACCGACGGCACCTGGGCCCGCTACACCGCGGGCGGGCGCAGCATCGTGTTCGTGCCCATGCCGAACTCCGGCATCAACGACCCGATCCGCTGGTCCGGCGCCACGCTGACCCGGATGCCGCTGGCCGGCGGCTACTTCCTCGCGCCGGTCGGCCCCGACCGGATCGCGAGCTTCACCTCGGAGTTCCGGCCCACCAACTACTTCCTGCGTTACGTGGCCCGCAGCAAGAAGGTGCCGGCGTTGTCACCGGAGAGCCGTGCCAACGCCCGCGGCGACCTGGCCTACTGGAACGCCGGCGCCGTCGTGATCCCGCAACGCCGCGACACCGAGCTGTGGAAAAAAGCCCTGACCTCGTTGTACGGAGCACCGCCCGAGCGGGTCGGCGACGTCTGGCTCTGGGACGTGGCGAAGCTACCCGGTTGACCGGCGGTGCACCGGCGGCCGTTGCATCGCGGCGAGCAGCGGCTCCGCCGGCGGCGGGTCGGGCAGCGGGCTGGGTCGGTCGGTGCGCAACGCGTCGAGGGCGAGGGCGAAGAACCGGGGCGAGCTCTGCGGCACCTCGCCGACCCGGTCGACGATCGCGGCGTTGGCGATCAACAACAGGACCACGTCTTCGGGTACGAAGTCCGCGCGCAGCGTCCCCTGCTCCTGAGCGGCGCGGATCAGCCGGTTCTGGGTCGCGTACAACCGTTTGCGGAGCTGTTGAAAGGCGGTGGACGCCGGCAGATCGAGGGTCAGCACGTCGGTCACGGTCTGGTCCTCGGCCTGCATGGCGCGCAGCCGTTCGAGATAGCTCCGGAAGCCGTCCCAGGGGTCCGGGTGGCCCAGGGATTCCTGCGCGGCGACCAGATAGCGCTGGGCGCGTTCGAGGAACACGGCCTCGACCAGCTCGGTGCGGTCGGGGAAGCGCCGGTAGACGGTGCCGACGCCGACGCCCGCCTGGCGCGCGATCTCCTCGACCGGCGCGTGCACGCCCTGGTCGGCGAACACCTGCCGGGCGGCTTCGATGATCCGTTGGCGGTTGCGCTCGGCGTCCTTGCGGAGCATGCGGCCAGCCTAAACGGAACTCCGAGTTCCGGTGATGACCATGGTCACGATCAGCGGCGGTTGCTGTTGCGGCGTGGCACAGTTCGCAACGGCGATGTTCTTCAAACTTTAAGGAACTTTTGCGATGGGTACGTCGATCGTTGTCGGTGGAACCGGCGGACTGGGTCAGGCCGTGGCGGCGCATCTCGCCGCCCGGGGCGACACCATGGTGGTCACCAGCCGGGACAAGGCGGTTGCTGAAGCCGCGGCCGCCGCGCTCGGTCCCGGCGCCAGCGGACTGGCCGTCGACCTGGCCCAGCCGGCGACGATCGCCGACGCGTTGGCCTCCGTCGGCGAGGTCGACCACCTGGTGATCACCGCCACCAGTCAGGTGCCGAACACCCTGGCCGACTTCGACCTGAACGCCGCGGTGACGGCGCACACGATCAAGCTGGTCGGCTACGCCGAAGTAGTGCGGGTGCTCCGCGACCGGTTCCGCCCCGGCGCCTCAGTGGTGCTGTTCGGCGGCGTGGCCAAGGACCGCCCCTACCCGGGCTCGACCGTGGTCACCACCCACAACGCCGGGCTGGCCGGCCTGGCGAAGACGCTGGCCACCCAGATCGCACCGCACCGGGTCAACGTGATCCACCCGGGCATCGTCGGCGACAGTCCCAAGTGGCGTGACATGCCCGACCACCCGCACGTGGCCCGCACCCCGATCGGCCGGCTGGTCACGGTCGCCGAGATCGTCGACGCGACCGACTTCCTGCTGCGCAACGGCGGCATCAACGGCCAGGAACTACTCGTCGAGGGCGGCGTGCTCGCCGTCTAGTCCATCGCCACCCGGGGCAGCGTGACGATGGCGGGGTCGACCTCGACCGCCTGCACGATCTCGCCCTGCCCGTCGCCGCGGACCAAGAGCAGGGCATGGTCGGGCAGGTCCTGGAGCACACGCGGTTCCACGGCGTATTCGTAGACCCGCTGGGTGGCCTCGGCGTCGCTCCAGTTGGTGCCGTCGGCGTGGGCGACCGTCCGGCTCCAGTCGCGGACCACGCCGTGGTGCTGGGTGAAGCGGAGGTGGCCCTCGGAGACGCCCAGCATGTCGGCTGCACCGTGGGATTCGGCGACGGTGTGCGCCTCGTTGCCGCCGAGCGTGCGGGTGAGCTGGCTGACCACGAACCGATGGCCCTTGCCGACGAAATCGGCCGCTTCCGTGGCTTCGCGGTGGTTGCCCAGGCGCATCAACGCGACCTCGCCGCCGCCGATCGTGCGCAGCGACTCTTCGCGCAGGTGGGCGAAGAGCAGCACGAGACGGACGCCGCGGCGCTCGCAGAGCGTGCTGAGGCGCTCGATCGAGCGATGGTGGATGCCATCCGCGCCGACCAGAACGAGCGAGCCCATCGGTGGTGCGTCGACCCGGAGCTGCCGGGCCAGCCACTGCACCAGCAGTTCCTTCAACAACTCCTGTTGTACGCCGCCGGTGTCCTCGTCGGCGATCAGGCAGAACAGGTCGGCAGTGGTCGGCTCGGACGGCTCGGTGCCCATCGTCCCCAGTGGATGCAGGAACGCCTCGATCCGGCGGAGCCTTCGCCGGTCGTCGGATCGCGTGTTTCGCAGGCGGGTGCGTTCGTCGTCGCTGAGCGCCGGCGCCGGTCGGTCGGTGAAGGCGTGCAGCGCGCCGAGCAGGCGCGGCATGCTGAAGTCGGGTGCGAGCACGTCGCAGATCTCGTGCAGCAGCAGGGCGTCTTCGGAACGCTCGGCGCGGTCGGCCTGCCGCGCGTCGCCGTGGATCGCCTCGACCAGGCAGTCGACCAGTTCGCCGGCGCTGAGTCCGGTGACCAGGTCGAGGCGGGCCAACTCGGCCGGGAAGCGCCGCACTCCGACGGTGCGGCCGGTGCTCGCGGCCAGCCGCATCAGTTCGCCGCAGAGGGCGTCGCCGGTGAAGTCGACGAGCAGCATCGGGCCGCGGGTGGCGAGCAGCGAACCGCCGAAGACCGTCAGAACCGCTTCCCAGCCGTACGCGGTGCCGCCAACGATGTCGATCCGCCGGTTGCCGGCGACCGGCGCGGCGGCGCGCCACTCGGGCAGCCGGTCGACGGTCTCCTGCTGCTCGCGGTCGTGCGCCCGGCGGCGCTCGTCCCAGCCGGCGCGGGCCCGGGCATAGTCGCGCTCGACGGTGCGCTCGGCCGCGGTGGCCATCCGGGCGGCGATGATGGCCGGCAGCGCGACCAGGCCGCCGACGACCGCGCCGGCGAGCAACAGGAGCAGCCCGATGACGCTGAAGGCGATCCAGCCAGCGGTAGTCAGGTTGAGAACGGTCCCGCCACACAGGAAGAGCACCGCGGCGATCGCTCCGCCGACGCCGACGGAGATCAGGATCCGCCGGAGCATCCCCTGCTGCCACCGTGCCGCGCGGGCCCGCAGGTGCGGCGGCACCGTGCCCCGGACCGGTTCGGGCTCGGCGAACGGCTGCCGGCGGAGGTTGCGGTCGTCGAAGGTCCAGCCGAGTCGCTCACCGGGCGCGGCCAGCAGTGCCAACGGGTCCACGGTCCTGCCTCCGTTACCTTTCAAAGCGCTCTAGTGAGCACGCGATCGGCTGTCCTACCTTGCGGTGGGACGGTCCCGGCCTGACCGGCGGATGCCGTGCCGGGTTCACGCTTCACGGCCACCTGCCCGCGCGCGCGGGTCTTCCGGTCGGCTCCACGTGCTGCCACCGGGCCACTCCCGGCGGTGTCGAATTTAGCCGCGAGGGCGGCCAGGTTAAGCGCGGCGTTGCGGTCGCGGTCGATGACCAGGCCGCACGCCTGGCAGTGGTAGTCACGCTCGGATAGGGCCAGCTTGGCTTTCACCGCGCCGCAACCAGAGCAGGTTTTCGAGGACGGATACCAGCGGTCAGCGACCAGCAGCCGACCACCGTTCCATGCAGTCTTGTACGCCAGTTGCCGGCGGATCTCGGCGAAGCCGGCGTCGGCGATATACCGGGCCAGGCGCCGGTTGGCCAGCATGCCGATGACGTTGAGGTCTTCCACCACGACCGTCCCGTACGTAGCGCCGAGCTCAGTGGTGAGCTTGTGCAGGCCGTCACGGCGCAGGTTCGCGACACGGGCGTGAGCGCGGCCGACCCGGGCAGCGGCACGTTCCCACCGCTTCGACGGCCGTCGTCCGGTCCGCCGGTCCGGGCCGCTCTTGCGCGACAGTGCCTGGCCCAGCGCCCGCAGCCGGGTCTGCGCGACGCTCAGGTGGCGCGGGTTATCGACCAGCTCGCCGGTGGACAGCACCACGAGATGTTTGATCCCGACGTCGACACCAACCACCGAGCCGGGCAGGGCCGGGGTCCGATCGGCGCGTTCAACCTCAACGCAGAAGGCGACGTGCCACCGACCGCCGTCGCGGCGGACCGTGGCGGACATGATCCGGGCCGTGCCGTTGTCCAGGCGACGGGCGAGTTTGCGGGCGGACTCGTGTAGCTTCAGGCGGCCCAGCCGGGGCAGCACCACGTGCATGCGGTCCGGGTCGACCCGGATCGCGCCGGTCGTGAACCGCACCGACGGCGTGGTTCGGCGCCGGGACTTGAACCGCGGGAAGCCGGCCGGGCGTCCGGCCCGTTTTCCGTTCCGGGACTCGGCCCAGTTCTTCAACCCGCGGGCAAGTGCGTCCAGGCCGGTATTGAACGCCTCCTTTGATACCTCACCCCACCACGGCGCCACCTCGGGCTTGGCCACGTTCCATACCTTGCGCAGCCCCGCAAGCGACCACGACAGCGACGGAGTCAGAAGCTCTGCCTGCACACCGTAGCTGCGCTCCGCGGCCCGCTGGTCCATCACCGCCTTGACCTGCGCCAGCGCCCAGTTATGCGCAACCCGCCCGGCCCCGGCATGCGCCAACACGTCACGTTCCTGACGCGGCGTCATGTCCAGGGCGAACCGGAACGCCTGAATCGTTTTCACCCCGGAACGTCCCCGGTCGCGGCTTCGACGGCGCGTCGGGCCTGGACGGCCGCACCGCGGCGGCCGTACCGGCGTGCGCACAGCAACGTCAGGATCTCGGTCACGTCACGCGCCAGGTCCTCGTCGACGTTCGCCGGGTCGACAGCCAGGAGACGGCGGCCCTGCGCGGACAATCGCGGCCTCGAGGCACCCGCAGCCGAAACGGCCGAACCGGTTTCGGCGCTCGACCACAATGGTCGCCAAGGCCGGATCGCGGTTTCGACCAGCCCGCCGGGTGAACCCAACTCCGCCACCGATGAAGCACCAGCAGAACCCGGGACAGGTCCACGTCGAACATCCAGACCTCGGCCCCCGGCGGATCCTGCGGACTGGCACCAATGCAACTCGTCACGACTCATAGTCGCAACCTAGCCAGAAGGTACGACAAGGCCGGCCTACGATTCCGGGTCCAACCTCATCACGGTCGGTGACTGCCATCAGGACCCGGCTTCCTGTCCATCCACGCGGGAGTTCTCGTGTCCGCTGTCACCCGCACTCCAGCCGACTAGTAAGCACTAACAGCGACCGACACACACCAGCAGCTGTTAGCCCCCTGCACAGGATGGTGCTGGGAGGAGTCAACAGTGGATGGACTCGTTTGGAAAGGCCCGCGTTGCTCAGGAAGGCTTGATGACGCAGCCCGCGCAGAGCTTGGGCTGGGGCAGGGTGAAGGCCAGGCAGCAGGTCTTGCGCTGCACGTTGAGTTGCCCGCCGGGGCCGTCGACCATCTCGACCAGGTCGTCGAGTTGGAGGGCTTCCAGGAGCGTGTCGATGTTGGTGGCGGTCGAGCCGGGCAGCCAGTCGGCGGCGCGGAGCAGGCTGTAGGCGACGCCGGATGCGACCGAGCCCATCAGGGTGCGGGCGCCGACGCGGACCTCGGTGTGGATCGCGTCGAGCAGCGGGTTGATGTGCTCGTCGATCAGTGAGGTGCGAAACGTCGACAGCAGTGCGGCCTCGTCGGGGACGACCACGACCTCGGGCAGGCCGGAAAGGGCCAGCGGGTCGTTCGGCAGCACGGCGACGTCGATGGTGCGGCGGTAGCCCAGGGTCAGCAGCGGGCGGTGGTCTTCGAAGTGCACGAGCACGTCGTTGGCGCGCAGCAGTGGCACGCGCCGGGCGGAGGCCCAACCGAGCACCGCCGGCAGGACCAGCCAGTAGCTGTAGGACTTCCAGGCCAGCGCGGCGGCGGCGTGTGGTGAGCCGCGCCAGCGGCGGGCGGCGGCGTCGAGCAGGTCGGGGAGGTGACTGCCGTCGGACAACGACGTCGCGGGAAGCCAGCCGGCCGGGTCGTGCACGAGCAGGCCGCGGGTCAGGCCCGGGAGGTCGTCGGTGCCGAACATCGACCGCAGCGTCGCGGTGATCGGGTCGAAGGGTGCGCCGGCCATCGCGCGGAAGTCGATGGTCGCTGTCACCTCGACCCCGCCACCAAACGCATCCGTGCGGTCACCGAATCTCCACCCATCTTGCGCTATTACCTCAGGCTCGCCAGCCGAAACAACATAGCGTGCTAAGGCTAGCCTAACCAGAGATTCGCGAGACGGAGTGGTGGACGACTCGTCTGGGTTCATCGCCGCACTTTCGCGCCGTGTTGACTTAGTCGCGCTCTGCGACGGTTGTCAAGGCATTTGTCGGTAACGCGCCACTTATGGTCCAGTTCCTTACCGGCGCAGCAGACTGGATTTCCGGGCTTCTAGGGGAGTCCCGGCCCCAAAAGGGACGCGTGATGCCGAGCCCACCGCCGACTTCACCAATCTCGCCGATCGAACGCGCCGCCGACTCGTTCGCGGCGGAGCTGTCTCGCTGGCGGGTCGAACGCGGCCTGACGAAGAAACAACTCGCCACCCAGATGGGCTTCGACCCGTCCTACGTCAGCCACGTCGAAGGCCGCCGGCACCGCCCCACCGAGGATTTCGCCCGGCGTGCCGAGGCCGTGCTGAGCGCGAGCGGGGCGATCTGGCTGCGCTTCCAGGAATACGACGACCTGCGGCACGCCCGCGCCGGCGCCCAGCCGCAGCGCGACCCGCCGGTGCCCGAGCAGTGGATGCCGCCCGGCACCGGGCTGATCGTCGAGCAGGAGGTCGCCACGCTGGCCTTCGTCGGCGACGACTATCGCTGCGTGATCCGGCGGTCCCTCTACAACGCCGGCACCGAGCCGGTCACCCGCTATCTGGTGCGGGTCGCGGTCGACCGCTATCCGGAGGACCCGGAGCGGTCCAACCGGCACCACCGCGACCATCCGCTGACGTTCGCCGAGCTCGACCTACAGGCCTACTGTGACGATCCGCCGGCGCGTGAGCCGATGGAGTGGCGCAAGAAGCACGACCGGGACGCGTTCAAAGAGGTCTGGCTGCTGTTCGAGAACGCCAACGGGCGGTTCCCGCTCTATCCGGGGGAGCGGGTGACGATCGAATACGCCTACACCGTCGGGCAGGAGAAGTGGGGGCGTTGGTTCCAGCGTGCGGTGCGGCTGCCGACCCGGCGGCTGACGGTGCGGCTCGACTTCCCTACCGATCTTGACGCGCAGGTGTGGGGGGTCGCGACGTCGCTGTCGTCGGAGGAGGCGCCGTTGCGCACGCCGGTGACCCGGCGGGCCGAGGGCGATCGCACCTGGTTCGAGTGGAGCACTGACTCGCCGACGCTCAATGCGCGTTACCGGTTGGAGTGGCGGTTCCGGGCGGTTCGGCCTTCGCCTGCCCCTGCGCCTGCCT
Organism: Asanoa ferruginea; assembly: GCF_003387075.1. Lineage (NCBI taxonomy): Bacteria > Bacillati > Actinomycetota > Actinomycetes > Micromonosporales > Micromonosporaceae > Asanoa > Asanoa ferruginea. The sequence continues at coordinate 2,271,277 of NZ_QUMQ01000001.1, read as the reverse complement.
CCGCCTCGCCGATGCTTGGCGATGCCGCCCCGGACTCGTTGGTCTCCAATGGGCGGCGGGCGTCGGTGCCCGTATCCCTGCTGCATTCGGAAGGTCCGGCGGCGCCTGATCTGGGCCGCGCGGGGCAACCCGCGGCGGTGGTCGTGCCGGCGCAGCGGCATGCGCCGCGCACGCCGAGCGAGCGGATGCGGTCGGTCGGGGTTGTGCAGCGGGGTAGTGCGCTGTTGGCGCATGCGGCGGTGCCGCTGCGGCTGCCGGTGGACGCCGAGGCCGGGCGGGATGTGGTCGATCGGCTGTTCGAGGCGCTGGAGCGCATCGAGGAGATGCACATCTTCAGCAAGGGTGTCGGGCTCGCGGCGCCGCAGATCGGGCTGGCGGTGGCGGTCGCTGTGGTGCGTCCGCCGGATCCCGCCGCTGAGCCGTTGGTGCTGGTCAATCCCCGCATCGTCGACGCGTCACCGCGGGTCGACGAGCGCTACGAGGGGTGCCTGTCGTTCTTCGATGTGCGGGGGCTGGTGCCTCGGTCGCTGCGGGTCCAGGTCGAGCATGCCGACTGGAGTGGGGCGCGGCGGGTGACCACGTTTGAGCGTGGGCTCGCCCGGCTGGTGGCACACGAGATCGACCATCTCGAGGGCCGGCTCTATGACGAGCGGATGCCGCCCGGTGCGGCGTTGGTGCCGATCACGGAGTATCGGGAGACTGGGCGGCCCTGGAACTATTAGGCCGCTCCTGTTTCTAGATGTCGCCGAACGTGTCGTATTTGATGCGGACCGCGGGGATCTTGAGCTCGGCCAGGGTGCGCATCGTGCTCTTGACCATTGACGCCGAGCCCGAGACGAAGAAGTCGTGGTCGCCCCAGGGGCCGTAGCGGGAGACCACCTCGCCGATGTTGCCCTGCTCCCCGACGAAGCTGCTGTCGTCGCTGCACGCGGGGACGACCGACAGCCACGGGTAGCGGGCGGCGAGCTTGTTGAGCTCGGGCAGGTCGTAGAGATCTTCGCGGTCCTTGGCGCCGAAGAACACGTGCACCCAGCGGGTGCGGTTGTAGCGGGTCAGCTCCTCGATCAGGGCCTTGATCGGGGCCAGCCCGGTGCCGCCGGCCACGCAGACGATGTCGCGGGTCGACTTGCGGTCGAGCGTCATCGTGCCCATCGGCGCCGCGATCCGCAGCAGGTCGCCGACCTGGGCGCGGCGGACCAGTGCGCTCGACACCCAGCCGGCACCGAGCGCGCGGACGTGGAACTCGATCGTGCCCTCCTTGTTGGGGGCGTTGGCGATCGAATAAGTACGCCAGAGCCGCGGCTGGTAGCGCGGCGCCTCGACACTGACGTATTGGCCCGCGCGGTATTCCAGTGGATATTGCAGCGGCCGGCAGGTCATCACCGCGATGTCGCGGGCCCGGCGCTCGTGGCTGAGCACCTCGGCGTGCCAGAACGCCGGGTTGGTGTCGGCCTCCGCCCCGGCGATCATCTTCTTCGCGATCACCGCGTAGGCGTCGCCCCAGGCCTGGTCGTATTCGATGCTCCAGGCCTCGCCGGCGAAGGTGCGCAGGGCCTCCAGCAGGGCGCCGCCGACCACGTCGTAGTGCTCTGGTTCCACGTGGAACTTGCGGTGGTCGCGGCCCAGCTGGCGGAGGAACTCGTCAAAACGGTCCGGGTCGTCGAGCGTCTGCACCGCCGACACGATGGCGCCGAGCAGCCGCGCCCGCTGGACGTCCATGGTCACTGGAAACAGGTGCCGCACATGCGGGTTGGACAAGAAAATGCGCGCGTAGAAATATCCGGCGACCTTGTCCTGCTGTTCCTCGACGAGGGTCCAGCTTTCCTTCAGCAGCCGTGAAAGGTTCCCCATTGACGCCCTTTTCGTTTGTCTGACGCGCCTTGGCCTCCACCCGGCCCGCCGCACTTCTGGTTGATCAGGGTGTGTGTGGTCGCACTGTGCACGTCTGACCAGCGTGAGCACTCAGCGTCGAGGTGCATCGCACAGAATGTGCGACGAGTGCGATCCGGCCCTGTCTATGGATCTACGGCTGTGGAACGCTGAACCGCGTGTGGTAAGGCGCTGTGCGTTCCGGCTGGTCTTTTTCAGTTCTGGAGTTCGCATGGAGCACACCGTTATCCCTGCCCCAATGGGTTCGTTCGCGCGCCGCCGGCCCTCCTCCGGACGGCGATCGACCGCGCCGGTCGGGCGGCCCGTAACGGTGGACCCGCCCCGGCTCGATGACCGGATGGTCGGTTTCATCCGCCGGCAGGAGATGGTGTTCGTGTCGGTGGCCGGAGGTCCGCGGACGTCCCGATCGGGGCCTTCGGGGTTCCTGCGGGTGCCGTCGCGGCGCCTTCTCTCGTGGCCTGAGTTCGGGCATTCGCGCCCGTCCGTGGCTGGCCAGGTGCGGTTGCTGTTCCTTGATCTTTTTGCCGAGCGGACCGGGCTGCATGTGACGGGGCGGGCGTCGGTCGTGCCGTATGGGCCGCTGCAGTTGTGTGGCTCTTCTTCGGTCTCGTCTCCGGGGCCGCGGCCTGAGTTTTGGGTCCGGGTTCGGGTCGACCAGGCGTGGTTCGCCGACCAGGGACCGCTGGCTTAGCTGGGTTGGCGCCCCTGACACCCGCGGCCCAGCTTTATCCGGCATTGTGGGTCGGGTGACAGTCGATCTCGAGCAGTCGCCGGTGCGCGTGGAGAGCCGGACGCGCCTGCGTGCCGAGATTCTGATCGTGCTGGGGCTGTCTCTTGGCCAGTCGGCGATCTACTCGCTGGTGACGATCGTGGCGCGGCTCACGGCTGCGGCTCCGCTGTCACAGCAGACGGCCACACTGAATCCCTCACAGTCGGCGCGGCCCTATCTGGATCTGACGTACCAACTGCTGGGGATCTTCTTCGCTCTTGTCCCTGTGGCGTTGGCGCTGTACCTGCTGCGCTCGCCGCGGTCGCTGCTCGGCCTCGACGCCCGGCGACCCTGGTTCGATCTTGGCTGGGGCGTCGCCCTGGCGGCGGCGATCGGGCTGCCCGGCCTGGGGCTGGTGTTCGTCGCGGCGCAGCTAGGCATCAACGCCAACCTGGTCCCGGCCGCGTTGCCACACCTGTGGTGGGCGGTCCCGGTGCTGATCCTCTCCGCGGCGCAGAACGCGATCCTGGAAGAGATCGTCGTAGTCGGCTACCTGGTCACGAAGCTGCGGGATCTTGGTTGGAAGCTGGTCTGGGTCGTGGCCGCGTCGGCGGTATTGCGCGGCTCCTACCACCTTTACCAAGGCTTCGGCGCCTTCCTAGGCAACGCGGTGATGGGCGTGGTGTTCGCCCTGTTCTTCATCCGCACTCGCCGCGTGTTGCCACTGGTGGTGGCACACACGCTCCTGGATGTGGTGGCATTCGTTGGGTATTCGCTACTGCCCCACTCGTGGTTCAGCTGGCTCTGAACCGCTGGATCGCCCTGGCCGCGACGCGCTCGGTGTTGAGGGTCGCGGTCGCGGCGCCGCCGGCTGCGGCGAGCCCCGGCCACCAGCGACCAAGGATCTTGAGCGCGGCCCAGGTGGCGGTCTTGCCGGCCGCGGTGATGGGGGCCCGGCTGGCGCTGTGCCCTGGGATCCCATCAATGGCGGCCTGCGCCGACTCATGATCCTGATGTACGCCCGTCAGCACCAGCAGATCCGCCGCCGTCGCCTGCTTTCCGTAGGCCGCCGCGATGTGGGCGATCAGTTCGGCGTTGACCCAGCTGGTGGCTACCAGGTCGGCGGCCGATGACCAACCGTTGGCGAGGCTGGCCGCGGCGCCGGCCGCAGTGGTCTTTCTGATGAACCTCTGCTGCGCCAGGCGGGCCAGGCCGTCGTTGGTCGCGGTCGGGTAGGTCGCCCGAATCTCCCGCGCCCAGGCGTCGGCCTGAGGTGTGAAGCGCTTCACAGCCGCGGCCGCGGCAGCCTCGGGTACTCGCCAGAGCGAGCCGGGGCCGGGCTTGGGCGGCGCGGCGCCCGTCGGGATCACCGGCTCCGCGCGGCCGTAGCCGTCGACGGGCGCCAGGTCGCTGGTCTCGGTCGCAGTTTCGACGACTGTCTGATCGGTCCCACTCGGCGTCGGGGTCTTGGCGACCGGCTCGGTGGTTGTCGGCTCGGTCCGCGCGGGGGGCGGTGTCGGGGTCTTGGCGACCGGCTCGGTGGTTGTCGGCTCGGTCCGCGCGGGGGGCGGTGTCGGGGTCTTGGCGACCGGCTCGGTGGTTGTCGGCTCGGTCCGCGCGGGGGGCGGTGTCGGGGTCTTGGCGACCGGCTCGGTGGTTGTCGGCTCGGTCCGCGCGGGGAGCGGTGCCGGGGTCTCGGCGACCGGCTCGGTGGTCGACTGCTCGATCCCGTCCGTCGCAGGTACCGGAGTCTCGGCAACCGGCTCGGTCGGCTGGGCGATCGACGGCGAGTCGGCGGCCTCGTTGTTGAGCGTCACCGATTCCTCCGTCAGGCCGTGATCGGGCGTGGTCGCTGAAGTGAGGTCACCCGCCGCCTTCTGCGTCGCCGATTTCCTGGCGGCGATCTTCCTGGGCGTGGCCTTCTTCGCGGCCTTCGCTGAGCTCTCGTCGGCCGGTGCTGCCGCGACAGCCTTTCGGCCGGCGGGGATCTTGGGAGTGGTCTCGGTCGGAGCCGGGTCCTTGACCGCGTCGACCGGCTGGTCGGCGGTGCGCGCCGCAGGCGTGCGCTTGGCCGCCGCGGCCTTCTTCGGAGCCGCCTTCTTGGCCTGCGGTTCGGGCTTGGCCGCGGGCTCGACGTTGGCCGGGGGCTCGACGTTGGCCGAGGGCTCGGCCTTGGCCGGGGGCTCGGCGCTGGCGGTTGCTGGTTCGGCGGCTGTCTTCTTCCGCGGCCGGGGGGCCGCCTTGGCCGGGCCAGTGTCCGTGGGCGCGTTGTCGGCCGGTGGCGTGAAGAGCTGCTCGCCGCCATCCCGTCGGGCCGAGCCGTCGCCGGCAGCCTTAGCTGTTCGAGGCCGCGGGGTCTCGACCGGCTCTTCCGGCGGAGCCTGGAAGAGCATCGGCGGCGGCACCTTGCCCGCCCGGCTGGACGCGTCACCCGCCCGCGGCTGCGGCGCCCGCCGCTCTTCTCGCTCAGGCGGCGCGGTAAACGCGGCCTTGGCAGGCCGCGGACGCCGCTGTTCGGCCGGCTCCGCCGGCTCGCTGGCCCCGGTTCCCATGGTTTGGCAGCGTAGCCCCGCAACCCGCCTGGCACAGGTCGCAGAGCCGCAAGTCCCTGGATCGACGTGCGGAGGTCGCTTTGCCCACCCCGAAGACCGACCTGTATCCTCGATCGGCGGTGGTCTAGCGGCCACCGAGGAGACTTCGCCTAGTCTGGTCTATGGCGCCGCACTGCTAATGCGGTTGGGGTTAACCGCCCCTCCCGGGTTCGAATCCCGGAGTCTCCGCGCCGAGGTCGGTGTGTAGACTGGCCAGGCACCTGCGCCCGTAGCTCAACGGATAGAGCATCTGACTACGGATCAGAAGGTTAGGGGTTCGAATCCCTTCGGGCGCGCAGCAGGTCAGAGGCCATCTCAGCCATTCGAGATGGCCTCTTTCACTGGCCGTACAGCAGTTCGAATCCCTTCGGGCGCGCAACAAGCCCCCTGAGCTGCGGCTCGGGGGGCTTTTCGTTCACTCGCGGGATGCCACACCTCTGCGACACCTTTCTGCCGATCTGAGTCGAGCGCTGTTCGCGTCCCTTCGGGCGCGCAAGCTACTGCGAAGCCGCTTCAACTGGGATTACCCGGTCAAGCGCCTTTCGCGTCTGCTCTACTTTGGATCTCCAGTGCGCCGTTGGTGCTAGCTCGAATAGTCCGTTCTATTCGGTTGGGCAGCAGCGTCAGCCGGCGGATCGAGTCGCACGACAGCTCGGAGCCGGACGCTGTCAACGACGCGCGAATTTGACCCTGGCGACGGGTGAATGCTGACCCCCTCGCCGTGGGTGGATCTTGTTTGTCGTTGGTTTGCGCTGGGACGCGGCCGAGGTCGCGTTCTTTGAGTGGGTAGCTGTCGCCCTTGAGAGAGATGACCTCGGCGTGGTGGGCGAGGCGGTCGATCATGGCTTCGGCGACGACGTCGTCGCCGAAGACCTCGCCCCAGCCGCCGAAGGGTTTGTGGAGGTGACGATCACGGAGGCGCGTTCCTAGCGGCTGGAGACAAAGTCTCTGATGTCCGAGCGTCGGACGTGCTAGCCCAGCAAGTTCTGCCGGCAGAGGTACGGGGTTGGCTGCGCGGGCTGTGGGCAAACCCAGCAGCATGGTTCGTCGCTCGCCGGCCCGTCTAGGACTCGCGGGAGCGAACGCGTATCGAGGCTTCAGCCATTCGACCCACGCATTTACCTTTGGCCAGCGCTATTGGGCGAGGATTTCTTCGGGGCGTCTGTAGGTGATCGCGGCCTCGTAGGCCGCGCCGACATCGAGTAAGAGGGCGTCGAGGTCGCCGCCCGTGGTCGGTGGCAGCGATGCGGAGAACGTGGTCAACGAGGGTACGGCCGTTAATTAGGACGAGTGGGTACTGATCGTCGATTACTTCGACTTGTGCCTGTCGGGAGAAGTGCCGGTGGTGACGAACACGCCGATCCATCCGCGACGTAGTCTGGCGACGACGCGGGCGACCTGGTCAGGGCTGATCGATGTGGACGGTGCGACGCACTTGGCTTGGCCGAGCACGACCAAGGGGGTGTTGCTAGTGGGGGTACCGACGTCGAGGCGGCCCACGAAGTCCATGCCACCGTCGCCGCCGGCCCGGGTAAGCCAGCCTTCCTGGTAAACCGCGCCTGAGCCGCCGAGGACCTGTGCGGCGACGCGGGAAGCTAGCAGCTCGAAGGCGTGTTTGCGACCGTCGAAGAACCGATGCAGACGGTCGAGGGTGGCGGCGTCAGTGGTCCCGGGCTCGGGCAGCTGGTCGGCTGGTGCTTGAACGCGGGAGGACATGACTCGACGGCGAACCCGAGGGATCGCGCTGCGGCCACCACTCACCCAGCGTTGCCAAGCGGCCGGGGCGTGCCGAGCCGAGGTAACGACGTCAAGTTCGGGGTCGCGGCGGTCGTCGATCCACCGCATGTCGAGGGTGTCGCCGGTTGGGGCGAGCTGGACGACGGCAAGGTCGAGTTGCAGGTTAGGAAAGCTGCGAGGGCTGTCCGGATCGCGTTGCACAACGTGCTCGAGGCGTTCGATGATCGCGACCCCGCAGAATTCGATGTGCCCCTTGACCAAGCGGCGACCGTCGCGGTGGACGGTGGCGGAACGGAACAGCAGGAGTGGCGGTGCCAGCGCCCGCTCGGCCGCGGTCGACCCTGCGTGGAACTGCCAGGCGTCGAGTAGAGCCTTGTTTCCTGCGGTCGCCCCAGGCGGGCCCACGGTGGACGGTTTGTGGTCGCCGAAGTAGCGCACATGTCCGTGGTCGAGGTCGAACTCGTCGTGCCATGGATTGGAGGTTTGGCCGGCCTTCCAGGGGCTGGAGCGGATTGCGATTACCGGACGGCGCGGACTGTCCGGTCCGGCGACCATGGCCGACGGATTAATGCCGCGCTCGAGCATCATCTTTGGCCAGTCGTGCCCCGGCGCTGCCGTCATGAAGTGGTAGTTCAGGTAGCCGTCGATCTCGAGGTCGGTGGCATCGCCGTGCCGGGCGTACCGCAGCACTTCCAGCATTGGCAACGACCGCGGCTCCACCTGATGAATCATGCCGGGTCTGCCGTCTCACCAAAAGTAGTCACATCGGCTGAGGTCTGCGGTGTGAGCTACACCGAGCTCAGGCCGGTTCGCGAACGAATACACCGACACCGGGGAGCGTCTCGGTGAGGCCTTTCACCCGGAGGATCATCATCGACTTGTCGATCACTGGTTCCGTGACGGAGTACGCGTCGACAAGGTCCCTTCGGGAGGGCAGCCGAGAGCCAGGTGGGTATACGCCTGAACGGATCTTGTCCTCCAGGTCGTCGGCGATCTCTTCGTAACGGTATCTGGGCATAGGACCTTCCACGGTTGGCCTGTCCATGGAAGCACCAAACGCCAGCGACGACTACCCAACGCTAGCCTTGGGTAGTAGTCTTTTGCTGGCGTTGTCGTCCTTCCATGGTTGGCCCCGAGGCTGGGCACAACGCTTCCCCGGACCGGGGCGCGCACCTTCCGAGTTGGCGCTTGCGTTGTGAGCGCGCCCCGGTCCCCAAGCACCCCGGCCGGTCGGCTGAGATCGCTCCCGGCCGGTCGGGGACTCGACGTTCGGTGCCGTAGGCGACCGGGTGCCGTTGCCGCACCGGTCGTCGTCGGCAGCAACTCGTACCTGCCGGGCTGGTTACGACTTTGACCAGGTTGTCGAAGGTGCTAATAGCTGGTGAGCTAAGCCTTAGCTGTCGTTGTACGACATCGCCCAGACGGCAACCGACACTTCCTGGTGTTCTCAGATGGCGAGCACTTTTGATGTGATCTTGGAGAGAGCGCTCTCCGAGAAGCCATTAGTGGATGAGTAATCAGAGACAAAGCCGTAACTCGTCGCGCGCACAAGACGACGGTCTCAGCTACCGGCAATTGTCGGCTTGCGATCGGCGGCAGGCCGGCGGGACGGTGCTGGTGGACCGGCCGGCTTGTTCGTCGACAACACGGCTCAATCAATCGGCGTCGACACGGCCGGGTGGGCGCCTCGGCCTCCGGGACTGCCGCAAGTACCGCCGCCATTCCACCGGCATCCCGCAACATCTCATGATCGGAGTTCCGTGATGGGCTTCTGTTGGCTTCTCTCCCACAAACGCTGGTCGTCGCCCGGGCTCGCTGACCAGCCGCGGAACATCGCCGATAACTGCGGCGCGAACGGACCCGGCGGCCAGTCGGGTGTCGGTGTGGACCGCCGAGCGGGGATCCGGCTTGAACCGGACACCCATCCGGACCCTGGGGCCGGGCTGTTGGCCGAGGTCAGAACGGTTAACAGCTTCCGTGTCGCAGCTCAGACTGACTCTCCGTCCAGGGAGTCACGCAGTGGGGGAAAACGCGAGTGTGGGTGGTCCAATGGCCCGACGTGACGATCTACGCCTACTGCAGATCCAATCCACCCTCACCCATAGAGATCTGCGTCTGCTCGGCTGGCTCTACGACCACGGTGTCCTGACCAGCGACCAGATCTGTATCGCCCTGTTCCCGTCGAAGGACTTCGGACAGCGTCGCCTTCTGCGCCTGACCCGCCTTGAAGTGATCGGCCGGTTCCGGCCGCAGCGGTGGGGCGGAGGCTCCTACCCATACCACTACCTCCTCGACCAGCTCGGCACAGACGTGGTGGCCGCCCAACGCGGCCACGACCTGCCCCGCCGCAGCATCGCCCGCCAACGCCGGCACCACCTCACCTCACGTGCAAACCTGCCTCACCTACTGGGCACCAACCAGGTGTTTGTCGAGCTGGCCTCCCACCAACGGCAGCATCCCGGGACCAGCCTGGACCGATGGTTGCCGTCCTCGGCGTTCCACCAACCGAGTGCCTTCCTCACCGCCGGCGGGAGCCCGTCGATCATCACTCGGGCCACACCACGGCCGGATGGACACGGCGTGTGGGCCGAAGGCGGACGGTCGGTTCCGTTCTTCCTCGAGTACGACACCGGCACCGAGAACCTCACCGTCCTGACCGACAAGATCACCCGCTACGACAGCCTCGCCGCCGAACCCAACTGGCGATGGCCGGTGTTGTTTTTACTCCCATCCACCCGCCGCGAACTCAACCTCCACCGTCACATCGCCACAACCGGCCCACCCCGCTTCGCCGTCGTTGCCACCACTGCAGCCGACTTCCTTGCTGCCACAGGACTGGACCCCGCGGAGCAGGTCTGGTGGGTCTACGGCACCGACAGCGGGCGCGTCCGCCTCATCGAACTTCCGCACAACGCCGCTCCCAGTGTCTTCCACCTCGAGCCCATCCCATGACCGAGCTGAACCCAACAACAACGATCGGTCAGTCCCCGCTCCCACGTTGCCAGCGGTGGCTCGGGACGACACCGCCGTACTCGGCAATTCTGGAACCGCTGCCGACAGGCACGCGCGAACAGACGGACCCAACAGGACCCAACAGCCGTTCGCTCGCGCTGGGCCGCTGTGTTCCGAACCCAACACACGCCTGGCCCGCACACAACAGGTCGGACAGACCCCGTCCGACGGAACTAGCCACCCAGATGCGGACCGTCCCAACAGGCGGCGCGTCCAAGCCTCGAGCCCGGACATCAAAGGGCCGAAGCCCAATCTGCACCACCACGACAAGGCGATGAATCAACCCGCGTGGCTGTCCGCGGACCTCGCGGTCGTTGCCTTCCCGCGGTCCTCTCGCACACCGCGCGGTGCGGATTAAATGTCCGGGCGGCCATCCGCGGACGTCCGCGCGTAGTCCGGAGAGCTCTCTACACCTCTCGCCGCCATGAAGGAGGCGGACTATGGACCCGACCCGGATCGTGAGCAACGTCAGCACCGGAGCCGTCGCGTGCATCGCGGCCTGGTCGTCCTGGACCCACATGGTCCACGTCGCCTTGAAGTTCGGCGAACGACCAGAGGTCGCCTACGTCCTACCAATCTCCGTCGACGGAATGCTCCTCGTCGCATCAACAGCAATCGTGAACGACAGGCGCGCTCACCGGCCAGTGCGCTGGTCAGCCCGAACCGCTCTCCTCACTGGAGTCGGAGCCAGCATCGCCGCAAACATCGCCGCCGCACAACCCACCCTCGGCGCCCGCATCGTCGCCGCATGGCCCGCCGTCGCCCTGCTCCTCGTCGTCGAAATGCTCTCCCGCACCCGACGCATACCGACCGCATCTACTAACAACAGCAAGTACTCAATCGACGCCAATCGCCCCAGCAGAGCTGGACATTTGGACACGACGCCGGCCACCGGTCCGCCGACCAAGAAGACACCGACAGCCCGAACGCCAACGGAACCATCGCACCCCAAAGCGCCGGGACACAGGGCACCACGACGAGGACGCACGTCCGAGGCCATCGCAAACATTCGGGCGGAACGTCCGGAAGCAACAGTGACGGACATCGCCAACCAGCTCGGAGTAACCGAGCGACATGTCCGCAGACTCTTAACGGCCGCGCCAACCGACAACGTGGGGTGAAGGCAACACCGACCCCGACGGGCAAGGGTCGTCCGGCCCTGTCCTCGATGCAGGTGGTCGGAGTACGCGGACAATCAACCGGCAACAGGGTGGCCCAATCAAAGATGCAGCGGACCAACGGCGATGTCCGTCGCGTTGGCCCGTAAGTGCTCCCAAAGGCGTCCGCGGGCGCAGCAGACGCGACGCCAAGCGTCTTTGTCCGCCCCTCGCGCCTTTGTCGTCGGAGCGCATACGGTGCAGCCCGAACCAACCCGCGCCGCACGCAGCCAGAGCGCAAGCAGGTGCTGTTCCCTGGGGCCGACCGGTCACCGGAACCGGCTAGACGGATGAGGCACCGGGACAGCGCGGTGGCGCGTCGGTTGCCTACGCTGCGGCGGTGAATCGCAAGATCGCTTTCGTTGCCGCTGCCCTCGTCGCGGCCGTCGGGTTCGTCGTCGTCGCGCCGCCGGCATCCGCCGCGGTGCGTCCGGTCATCACCGGCACCACCGCGTGCGATGCCGACACCAGCACGTGGACCATCACCTGGACGGTCACGAACCCCACCGAGGACGCGATCGAGATTCGCCAGGTGTCGCCCGACCGCCGTGAACCGATCGGCACGTTCACCGGGATCGCGGCCGGCGACACGCTCCCTGCGAAGTCGGCTGGGTCGCTCACCGGCACCGCCACCGTGCACAGCTACTTCAAGACCACCGACTTCCTGGCCATCGGCCTGGTCGACACGCCGGTGCAGACCACCCGCGGCGTGGTCGACCTGCCGGTCTGCGGCGACCCGGTCATGCCCACCGCCACGTTCCAGTCCCGCTGCGACGACCTGCTGGTCAGCGTCACCATGGCGGCGGGCGGCTACACCGTGCCCATCGAGGTCTGGAGCTCTGCGTTGGCCCCGGCCAGCCTGCGCGTCGAGCCGGGCGGCCCCACACAGACCCTGGCAGTGCCGTGGAACCAGGCCGGGCGGGTAACCGTCAACATCGACAGCATCGGAACCATCGGGACCGCGGCGTGGCAGTACCCGCCCGCCTGCATGCCCCCATCAACCGGCGTCGCGCAGTTCTTCAGCCGGGCCAACGGCCGGTTCGTCACTGCCTACCACGGGCAAGCACATGCCGATGCCCACGGCGCGAGCGCGGCGACCAGCTTCGAACTCCACGACGTTGGTGGGGGCGACATCGCGCTGCTCTCGCTCGACGCGGACCGGTTCATGACCGTCTCGGACAACACCAGCGCGCTGGAACTCGGCGCTGTCCGGGTCGCCGGCGACGCCGACAAGTTCCAGATCGTCACCAACGCCGACGGCTCGATCAGCCTGCGCTCCAAGCTCAACGGCAAATACGTCAGCGCCGACTCGGAAGACAGGACGCTGACCGCGAACCGCGACACGATCGGCCCGTGGGAGAAGTTCACCAGGTACGCCCCCGGCGTCGGCCCGAACCCCATCCTCGCGGGCGTGAACGACCGCTTCGTGACTGCCGAGTCGGCCGGTGCCAAACCGCTGATCGCCAACCGGCAACTCGACGGCCTCTGGGAAAACTTCCAGATCATCAACCTGGGCAACGGCAACATCGCCGTCAAGTCGGTTGTCAACGGCAAGTACGTGTGCGCGGAGAGCGCCGGCCGCCTCTCGCTGGTGGCCAACCGCACGGCCGTCGGCCCCTGGGAGACGTTCAAGGTCGTCCGCAACATCGACGGCACCATCAGCCTGCAGGCCAAGGCCAACAACCGCTACGTCACCGCCGAATCGGCGGGCAAGAAGCCTCTGATCGCCAACAGGACCGCGATCGGACCCTGGGAAAAGTTCTACATCACCCTCTGAATGCGAGCGTGACGTGCGCCCGCGGATGCTGCTACCCAACGTCCGTAGCGCAGTCTCGGGACTGATGCGGCTGTCCATTGTCGAGCAGCGGTATCTGGCCGTCAGGGTGGTGGAGGGATTCCGGATTACCCCGGTCATGCGCGGATATGAAAATCAGTTCCGGTCTGCCGTCGAGGGTGGCCCTGGCGCTGAGGGCCATGTGGTTCAGTCGACATCGAAGCCGATTTATAATGGCGACAACTTGAACCCAGTGGGGCATGCAAATGAATGCATAGGGAAGCCGCGGCTTCTGGTTCGAAGTCTGTATCGTCAACCCGGCAGGTCAATACGATGATTGAAAACTTGGTGCGGGTAGCACCCGCTCCGGTTGGTAACGAGTGGAATGAGTTTGGGGGTGGGATTACTAGTTTTCTGGCGGGTGCTCTTTCTGCATCCAGGCGGTACTCGGTATTTCCTGCAAGCTTCCCGATGGATGTAGCGCCATTCGAGCCATATGGCGCATGGGCCTGACGGCCTTAGGGCGTCGACCTAGGCGACGGTACCCGGGGATGACAATGGCCATCGGTTCATCGCGCCGGTGTCTAGCCGTACTTAACAGCCACACTATAACCCCATTTATATGCGCACCACTCGCGCTCAAAGCCGCCAGCGTCTGGGTGCCCGCATGGCGGTTGCGATCGCATGGGTCAAGTGGCGCGCTACGGGAAATCCTGCGGCCAAAGCCCACGGCGGACGAGGCGATCCAGGCGCTCGCGGATCTTGGCGGAGTTCAGGCCAACCCGTTCGCGCTCGCGCCCTGGCAGGTCCGCCAGCGCATCCCAGAGAACGGTGTCACGATTGACGAATACCAGGTTCTGCGAGACCTCGCGGCAGACCGAACACCAGGACATGCCCACACACCGCTCATACCTGCTGTCGTCGGGCGCATAGAGCCGGTACCTGTAGTGGTAGATCCGTCCAGTGCACGAGGAGGGGGTCCCGTCGGGTCGACGGTGTACGGCGTTCGTGGCGCCTTTCCACTGCCACCGGCCCGACCTGCCCTGCATGGCCCGAAGTATGCGGCATTGCCCGCAGGCGTAGCGCGCATGGGGGAAGCGGCGCCGCACCGCGACACGGCATTCACTGCCCCCCCCGCGCCAACCGTCTTCTGGCTGATCAGGTCGCCTGTGCGGTCATCCACGCGCGGCAGCGGCCATCGACCGTCGGCCAGCCGGCGCCGAAGTGGTCGCGGGCGGCGTCGCCGCCGGCAGCGGTGTGGACCTGGTCGCGGACGTAGGCGAGCATGCGGTCCTCGCCGTAGAGGTCGGCCAGGCACGTCACGGACGCTTCGGCGAGGGCGTAGAAAATGTCGTACTGAGCGAGTGTGGGATGGTCCGGGAGTGGGTCGATCGCGATCGTGGCCGGCAACCGGCCGGTACGGGCGAGCGCGCGATGGCCGACGCCGTCGAGCAGACCGAGGGCGTCCCTGTCGTCGAGCTCCTAGCCGCTCTGTCGGCCTTGCGGCGCATCCGGTCCCAGCTCGACGGGTGGGAGCGGCAGCTCATCACCGGCGCACGCAAGGCCGGCGCGAGCTGGGCGCAACTCGCTCCCGCCCTCGGGGTCGCCAGCCGCCAAGCGGCCGAGCGCCGCTACCTGCGCCTCGCGCCGGACAGCGTCGACAATCCCACCACCCGCGACGAACGGGTACGGGCGGTCCGCGACCAACGGGCCGCCGATCGGGCCGTCGATGACTGGGCCCGCGCCGAGGGCGCCGACCTACGCCAGCTCGCCGGGCTCGTGACGGCCCTCGACGACCTCGACGCGGCCGCGCGGGACAGCCTCGACAAGCTCCACCACGCGATCGGCGCTGCGGACGCCGCCGTCCTGGTCCCGCTGCTCGCCGCGGCCGGCCGGCACCTGCCCGTCGACCATGCCCTGGCCCACCGCATCGCCGGCGTCACCGCACACGCCGACGAGATCCGCCGGTTCACCCAGCAGCAACGCACCGGCGACAGCTGACCCTCGACGCCCAAAAAATCTATGTCCGAAGGACTAGACATCCTGGGCGGGCTTGGCTAACGTTTCCGTCGTTGACAACAGAGATCGCTGAGAGACGCAGACGATCAGGCCGAGCGTTAAGCAGGGCCCGGATGTGTTCGTGGCTCGCTCGGCCATGGCGGTGAAGACATGTCACCGCCGCAGTGAGTAAGGCAAGTGGAAGGCAAGACCCTGACGTAAGTCCAGGTCAGGGCACATCAGGTGGGGCCAAGGTTGGTTCGGGGCTCTGCTTGGAGGAAGGACCGCCGTACGTGTGTGAGGCCATGAAGTCGCGTGGGGCTTCGACACCGGCGGAGCACGTGAGTAGCAGATGTGGAAGCAGAGGAAAGGGAGGGCCGAACACCGTTGGATCGCCTACCGCCAGCACCAACGTCGCTGGGGGTGGACACCGCAGTTCCCATCGAACGAGAGGTGGTCTCCGGTCACGCTTATGCGATCCTCGCACCCGAAACCGTCAGTGACGGTGGGTGTGGATACGAGAACCCGACCGACGTGTCGGTAGATGGTGTTTTTGACCCGTAGCCCTGGGCCCCGGCGCTTCCCGCGCCGGGGCCCTCGTCATGGAGGTGTGTGTATGGCCAAACCCGATGACATGTTCGGAGACGATGATTACCCCGCCTACACGATGGGCCGCGCCGCGGACATCGTCGGGGCCTCGCAGGATTTTCTCCGCCGCCTCGACGAGGCGAAGCTGTTCACCCCGTTCCGTTCGGCCGGCGGCCACCGCCGCTACTCCCGCTATCAGTTGCGCCTCGCCGCCCGAGCGAGGGAGATGGTTGACCAGGGGACCGCTCTGGAAGCCGCCTGCCGGATCATCATCCTCGAGGACCAACTCGAAGAAGCCCTCCACCACAACGAACATCATCAGCGCCAAACAGACGCCGCCTGACCTCTTCGGTTCAGGGTGTCCAACCGGGCCGTCAGCGTCGAACCTCGCCGCGCCCGCGCCGGTGGGAGTTGTTCTTTGTCGCAAAAGAGGGTTACTGGTCGAGGACCAGTAACCCGGTGCGTGTTCGGCTCGCCTCGCCTAAGCAATGCTGCGTTAAACCGGGCGGTGGGCGCCAACGCGTAGCCCGCACCTGCCGCCGCCGACCGGGCAACCCGCGTCAACATGTCCTCGGCGAGCACCGAGCTGCCGGTAACCACAGGCCCGGCTTGCCCTGCTGGGTTGCGGAGTCGCGTTGACGCCGCGGAACGGCGGTATCGGGCCGGCGTGAGATGCTCGCCGCGTGACTGTGCAGGAGTCTCTGAAATGGGCGTTGCGGGATGTGGTCGGGCCCGTCGCGCGCACTCACGGCTTTAAGGGGAGCGGTCCGACGTGGCGGAAGTCGAACGCATCCGGCGACTGGGCAATCGTGAATGTCCAATCCTCGAAGTGGAACACATCCCAGAGCCTTGAGTGCGTCATCAATCTCGCAGTCGCGCCGGAACCGTGGCTTCGTTGGGAGCGCGAGCATCTCGGCAAGGGGATGCCGAAGGCGGTATCCGAGTCTCTGGGGCTTTACCGCCAGAGTTTGCACCCGAGCGGCACGCCCGTCGGTCCAGAGGGCTGGTGGAAGGTGACCGGTCCTGAATCTGCCGCCACGGCGGCCCAGGACATGGTCGTCCAGTTGGAGGCTGCCGGGTGGCCCGTCCTTGAGCGGATGTTGACCCCAGGCGGCATGCTCGACCAGGTCCGGCGCGGCGACCTGGGATTCATGAAGCGGAAGTACTTCGACGCCTTCTTCGCACGCGCGGAGGCCTTGCTGCTCATAGACCGAGGGCACAGCGATGCGCTGGAGAATAGCCTCCGGTACGCGCTCGATCACTGCCCAGACCACTCGAGAGAGCACGCCGAAAGGTTCGACGCGTGGGCTCGACAGCAGCGGCGAGCGGCCGATCAGCTACATCACCGGCCCACGTAGCTGCCGGAGATCCATGGGGTGTGACCTTCGGACGCGCGCGTGCCAAGTGTCGATCGACGCGAAAGGTGCACACGTAAGCGGCATTATGGTGTTCGCGCCGCAAGGTGCTCGCACTGTTCGCGCGACGGAATGGTAGTCAACCGGCGCCTACAGAAGGTCGGACCGGAGGTTTAACAGCGCCTCAGATAAAACGCCTGGGCCCGTCAAAAATTCTTGCATTGCGCGGCTATTGCCGTGCATGCAGGCTTCAACCGCTGCCTGCTGTGGCCCGAGCCAGTCCAGCGGTTCTCGCACGAACCGAGAGCTCCAATACCAGCCGGCGTCAGTGTTGCTCGGAACTAAAGGCAATGCGACCATTGCTTTTCCTGCATGAATAGAGGGGGGACTGCCGTTAGTTTCGATGGTAACGTCCAAGCCATAGAAAGAGACGGTATGCGGTTTCTTTTGATCTTTGTTTTGGAGTCTGACTTGGAAGCGGTCAGCCTCATCAGCACCGACCTGCTGATTCAGTTTCTTGGACGCTGTGTAGCCGACGTCGGCGGGCGACGGAAGAGAAAGATCGTACTCTCCAGTGACTTCGAGCTCGCCTTGAGTGTTGCACACGCGAATCTGCGTAAACCGCTCGACTCTGATTGAAGCACGCCTCGAGACCACGCGTGCGGTTCCCCTGTTCTGCACCGAAATATCTAGAACTGCTGCACTGCCCACGTCCTCGACGGCAAGGTCGACGATCTCCAAGGTTCCTTCCGACGGAAAAAGCCGATCAATCAGTTTGGTCCCCACCGGCGTAACGAATGCCCCCACAACCAGCAGCAGTACGGCTCCCACGGCAGCAAGCGTCCGCGGACCGAAGATCCATCCCGTTTTTGGGGCGCTACGGCGCCGGTTGATGTTGGCCGCCGCTTCTTCTTCGAGCTACCCAAGGTGTACCTCTGAATGCACCAGTGTCGACCGGATCGGAATCTTTGCGAACGAGGACAGCACTCTACGCGTAAACCTGGCCCGGTCACCGGGCGCTTTGGTGACAGATCTTGGACACGACTGTGTTGGCAGTGGGCACCTTTCCCGGATCCCCTGATGAAGTGCGTTCTTCGCGAGCGCGGGTCTCGGAGCCGCCCAACCCCGGGTGACTCTCTCATGTGGTCGATCGCCGATTCCTATGCGGATCACTCGACGAGCAAGATCCATACGACGGCGGGCGTACGGTATGTCTTCGGCTCCCGATACCAGTGATCACTGCAGCCGGGTGGGCGAGTGATCTGGCTCAGAGCTCGTCGCGCCATCTGCGGAGTTCGCGCACTCGTCGTGCTTACAGGGTCGACCGGATGCGCTCGGCGACAGCGGTCAAGTCGACGCCTACGAGGTCGCTGAGATTCCGCACCTCTGCGGGAGTTTGTCGTGCGAAAGGGATCACCTGCGCGCCTGGTGGCGGGCCCGGACTTCCTGAGGTGAGGGATACAGGCGTCCTGGTGCTAGAGAGTGGATAGATCCGCCAGACGCGCGCCTGGTCGGCCAGAGCCATAACGTTGTTGGCTAGGGCGATCAGCACGGTTTGCCGCGCACTCCTCGCTACCACGACTGCGTGGCCCGAGACCCTACTGAGCGCAGTGACTGCCCGAGCTGCCGTGTGGTAAGCATTGCCTGGCCCGTCCACCCACCAGATGTCTGCTTCCCTGCGGGCGTTCAGACCGGCTTCTGCGAGATTTTCTCTTGCCTCGGCGTACGGGTCTAGCTTGGTTTGTCCAGCTAGGAGGATGGTGTCCCAAACCTCAACGGGGCTGCTGACGATCGCGTAGGGGCGCGTCGAGGGAAGGAGTCGTTCCTCGGCCAGCTCAGCGTTTGCTTCTGCGACCCATTCGCTGGCATCGCGCCAGGCGTCTGTGGCGTACAGGTCCCCTTGCCGGCCGCCGTACAGCGTCGTGCCCTGGCGTAACGTCGCCATGGCAACGGCTAGGAGTGCGAAGAGGTGATCGAAGGCTTCGGCCGGAAGTTCATCGAGGACCTCGTCATCAGGTATGAGGGCCCACACCAGCCAACGCAGGTCGCGTCTCCAGTCCTCGTCTTCCCGCCACACGCCTTCGGCGAGCAGCGTCAGGTACAGCGCCGCAATCGTCATGCGTATGTAGATGGGTGGCAGCGACGACCGGTTGGCATGCTGAGCGCGCGGTCCGGTGGCGAACGCAGCCCATTGGGCTCCGAAGCGGCGGTACCGGCGGCGTTGGTCGGGGCGGATGGCTGCGTCAGATCGGGCCGAGAAAGTCGCGTGGTCCTGGGCGATGTCATCGAGGACTGTTTCATCCTCGTCATCTGTGACCTCGTTGTCGTCGGTATCGTCGATGGCCCAATCTGCGGAGCTGGTGGTGACCGTGGCGCTCAGCCTGCGGGGGAAGATGAGTTGGGACAGGGCTGGCCCGAGCCGGCGGTCGCATGCGTCCAGGTAGTCGGCCCATCGATCGGCCGAAGCCTCTCTGACATCCAGTCGCTTGTTGCTGGAGGCTGGGGCGGGCGTGTTCGTGGCGCTGACTAGTTCCACCAGGCGCTCAAGATCGACAGTGAATCGTTGGGCGATAAGCGGGTCGGTAAAGAGATCGTCGGTCTCGTAGGCCCGTGATAGCCGTGGCTCGTCTGGGATATCGCTGCGCGGTCGGCAGCGGATTGGGTCGGTGATGAAAACGACGGTCGACTCGTGTCGCGTCCCGTTGACGTCGATGACCGCGCGGATCGCGCCGCCAGACACCTCGGGGACCAGAAACCGGGCCTTGCTCAGCCCAGCAGCGATCGTCCCCGCGGTCTCCCAGCTGCCCGGGACCGCCGATGGCGAGAATTCGATGAGGATCGGGTCGATTGCGGGTGAAGCTAGCTCGACAACGAGGATGCCATCGGTGATTGCGCAGCCAAGCAACGCTGGTGCTGAGCCTTCCGATGCGGTTGGCGGGAGCGGATCCGCTGCCATGGTCCGGAAGACGATGTCAGCCGTAAGGTCGCCATCAGGTAGCAGAGGTGAGAAGTGGGGTGCGACGACTGTCAGCTCGCAGTTGCCGCCCCCTGAGGTGGTCATCAGCAGTGCGGACGAGGTGATATTCGCGCTGCCGGTCATGCCAGCGACGCTGCCGCCGGCCTCCCATTCGATGAGCTTGCCGTGCCGGAGTGCCCCGGGTTGGACAAGCCTGAATTCCACGTTGCCGGCAGACGAGGTGGCTTGGGCGATCGCCGCGCCGTCGAATCGGGCGGCAGAGGGTTGCACCGCGATCCGTGCGACGCGCGGCCGGGTCCTCATGACCAAGGCTTTTACCGCCTCCGCGGGCGGGTCGAAGAAGGGAGCGGCAAGGCGCAGCTCCTCCACCGATTGGTCAGGTATCCGCTCCAGGAGCGGTCGTAGCAGGTTCCCGTAAGCCCTGGTTGAAGCCCAGCGGGTGTCAATCGATGTCGGCCGTATCTGGTCGGCCACGGCTTGTAGTGTCCCCGCGATCCAGCTCGCGATCGTCACCACGGTCGGCAGCTCTTGAAGCCAGTCCGCAACATCGGCGATGAGCTGTGGGCCCACTTCGCGGGAACCGTGGGCGATAACCCACAGCTCACGGTTGTAGCCCCAGCCTGACAGAGTCGGGTTGCCCGATCCCACTGCAAGGGCGTTGTCCTCGTCGCCGGCGAGAACAACGAGCTTTGGATGGAACGCACGCCTACACGCCGCATGTCCATGCTGGTACGCCGTGCCTGCCCGCCGCACGTCCACGTCGTCGTGTACGGCCTGCGCGGGGTCTCCGAGGACCGTGATGCGAGCACCAAGACCTCGTGCCGTCGGAACTACGAACTTCTCGAGAAAGCTGAGGTCGACCGTGTACCCCATGATGATCATCTCGCGCAGCGGAGCTCGGTCGGCCCGGTCCCGCCACTGCTCCAACAGGGTCAGCGGCGAGCGGATGGTGTGCGCCACTCCGCTCATGCTGGCAGCTCCAGTAACTCCCGCCCGCGCGCCGTTAGCGGCTGCGTCCGATCGTGGGTGAACAGCCGGATCTGCGTTGCGATTTCAGCCAGCTGGGGGATGCGAAGACCAATGTTGTCGCGACCTTCGGGCGAGTCGGCGAAATAGGCGCCGTTACGCTCGTGGAGGCGGCTGAATAAGTTGATCGTGCCGTCGGATTTGACCGTCACTTTGCGTAACGCGACTCGCCGGGACTGTGCCAGCATGTCGTCGACGAGCCTGCGTCCGAGCTCGGCAAGTGGTCGGTTTCTAAAATCCTTCCGTAGCTGGGCGATCCAGGTGGGATCCAAATAGGTGGGTCGCCGCCCGGCGAAGCTGCGCAGGCTGATGCCGCTCAAAGTTTTCAGCCTGCATGCCCCGAGGAGGAGTACGGCTACGTTTGTTGCCGCACTGGCCCTCTCGCTGGTGATGGCACGTTCAGCCGGGTATGGATCGCCTTGTGCATCGATCGTCGGCGGTAGGCCTGATTCGAAGTTGGTCACGGTGCTGTCGGGCAGGACGTCGCTGATCCACTCGTGGAGATGGTGACGCGACGCGCGATCCGTGTCGAGAACCACTCGCACGAGATCCGCCCACAGACGGCGCCACGCACCTACTGATTGGTGCCGCAGCACGACGCCGCGCCATGCGGCAGCCCGGTCCTCCGTGGCGAACACCGGGTCTTCCCGTGCCTTCGATCCGAATACGACTCCGTCCGCAAGCGCGTCCAACCAGGTCTTCGCCTGCGGGTGTAGTTGCCACGAACGGGCAAGCAAACGAAGGGTGGCCCTTCGCGTCCGGTCCTCGGCAGTCCACGCCGCTGGGTCGTGCCGACCGTCGACGGTTGCGGTGAAGACGTCACGCAACGGTGCAAGGTCGGGAGTTTCCTCCTTGTACTGGAGACTCAGCCGTTCGAACGCCGATGCGGGCAAGATGAGTCCCGCTCCTTTCTCTGCGACGGCGAAAAGGGGCGCGTACATTGCCAGAACCTCCGCCGGACACCGGTGACGGCCGGCCCGCAGAGCGCCGCCGTCAAGGGCGACGGTGCCCATCGCGACACTTGGACCGTTGTACTGCGACCAAAAGCCCCAGGAGCGCGGTGAGTATGAACCCGCACCGGTGCTGTCTGCCACCGCGAACTCGCTGCCTTCGGCGGGAGCGAGCCGAGCAAGCGCGTTCACGCCGTGGCTGATTCCGGCTGGGTGGTCAGGCGTGTCGTATGCCTGGGAGATCCGCGCCATGCCGACTTCTGCCCGGCGGATCAATCGCTGGCAACGCTCGCGGTCCAGGCCGAGGGCCTCTGCGTGTGCTGACAGAGCCCAATAGAGTCCGTAGTAACGGGCATACGGTGTCACCGTCGACACGCCCGGGACGAGCATGTCGACTGCCGCCATTACCGGCGCTTCGACTGCGAGTGGATATCTGCCAGCGCGGGCGACCAATCCAGGCTCACACCAGCTCGGACCCGCCACGCTGGACCGAGCAGGGACCGGACTGGACGTTGGATCGGTGGAGGCGGTGGTCATCCAATCATCCTGGTGGGGAGATCCGAGCTACGGAATTACCCATCGCGGCGAATCTGGGTCTACACCACGAAACCGTTGGATAAGACTGTTCGTATCGCAGCTCCCCCATTCACCTCAGCGGGTGAGATCAACCCCTGATCAGTGGGTATGTCACCTCCGCCCACAGACAACCTCGCCCTCGACGGCCGATCGTTGAACTATGCAGCGCGGCGACCAGGCCGGTCTCACCTTCGCCTTCTACGGCCGGGTTTCGACCGAGGACCATCAGGACCCCCAAGCGTCCCTTGCCTGGCAGCTCGGACGAGCCCGGGAGCTGATCGTCCCTACGCGGGGCCACATCGTGAGCGAATACTTCGACGTCGGGATCTCTCGGTCTCTCCCCTGGAAACGTCGTCCGCGGGCCAACGAGCTCCTTCAGGCCATCAAGAGTCCCTCGCGACCGTTCGCTGCCGTGGTCATCGGTGAGCCTCAGCGTGCCTTCTACGGTGACCAGTTCAGCATGACCTTTCCGATCTTGGCTCACTACGGCGTCCAGCTGTGGGTGCCCGAGATCGGCGGCCGGTCGACCCGGGCAGCGACGCCCACGACTTGGTCATGGCCCTCTACGGCGGCATGAGCAAAGGCGAACGCAACCGCATCCGGGCACGAGTCCACTCCGCGATGACAGCCCAGACCCGAACCGAGGGCCGCTTCCTCGGCGGCCGCCCGCCCTACGGCTACCGAATCGCCGATGCCGGACCCCACCCCAAGCCGACTCGGGCCGCCGACGGCCGCCGATTGCACCGCCTCGAGCCTGACCCTGACACCGCCCCGACCGTCGTGCGGATCTTCGTTGAGTACCTTGCCGGCCGCGGCCTGACCTCAATCGCCCGAAGTCTGACACTCGACGGCATCGCCTGCCCGTCCGCGCACGACCGGACCCGCAACCCGCACCGAGACGGCACGGCCTGGCAGATCACTGCGGTGCGGTCCATTCTCACCAACCCGCGCTACACCGGCCGGCAGGTCTGGAACCGGCAGCGCGGCGACGAGGTCCTGCTCGACATCGACGACGTCGCCGCTGGCTACACCACCGTCCATCGCTGGAACCATCCCGACGACTGGGTCTGGTCCACCGGCCAAGCCCACGAGCCCCTTGTCGATCCGAACACTTTCGCCCGCGCCCAGGAGACTCTGTGCACCCGCGGGGCCGTTGGGGACACAGGCAAGGCCCCACGACGCAGCAATCGGCCCTACCTGTTTCGCGGGCTGCTCACCTGCGGGCTTTGCGGACGCCGGATGAACGCCGGGGTCCACCACGGCCGCATCTATTACCGCTGCGTCGCCGCCGGCCTCGCCGACCCGCTGGCGGATCACCCACCCACGGTCTACCTGCGGCAGGACGCCCTCACCCCCGCCGTGACCGCGTTCCTCGGCCAAGCCGGGTACGCGGTCGACGCGGCTGTCAACCGCACGTCGAACGAGAGGGATCCCGGGGACGGGGGGAGGCCGCGCGCTGCGGCGGCCCGCCAGGCTGAGGCCTACGCTCGCCGCGGACTGCGCCTGACCTACCACTGGGACCGAGACACGGTGGTCCTGCGCGTCGTGATCCCGCCGGCGGCCGGCGCCGCGCCCGAGGCGGCGGTGATCCACCAAGCCGAGTTCGTCGTTGGCTGACGGCGTGCACGAAGGCGAGGGACACGCACATAATCGGTCTTATGTTGAACGCCGATCCTGCAACCGCCCACCGGGCCAGCCCGGCACACCGGGCACAGATCGACATCCTTAGGCTGCCGCGGTGGTTGGGACAGCGGATGTGGGCGTCCGGGTGTGGACAGCCGAGCGGGTGCACCAGCTCGGCGTGGTGACCGATGTTCCGACGGCGTCAGCGATCTTCCAGATTTCGCGCAGTGTCGGGTATGACTTGGTGCGCCGGGGCTGTTTCCCGGTCCCGCTGATTCGGGTCGGTGACCGCTACCGCGTTCCCACCGCGCCAATACTTGCGTTGCTCGGCCTCGACCGCGACGGTGCATCGCCTGGGCCGGACGAAAACCGCAACGTCTCGGATGAGAAGCGGCGAGTGGACCTGGTCGGCGCGGTCGGCTGCTCCCCGATGGTTACCACCGGAAAAGCCGGAAGCGCTGCGGGCGCCACAGATGCGGGGAACCTCGTCCGGGTCGGTCTACAAGCGGTGCGCCTGCAAGGGAGACAGCGGGCGTCGGTTGGGTGCGCGCTGTCCTAAGCTGCGTGGCCCGGACGGTGGGTGGAACAGCCGCCATGGCGTATGGGGTTTCCAACTCGAGCTACCCGTCGACGATGGCGAGCCCCGCCGCCAGCTGCGGCACAGCGGCTTTCCCACCCGACGGGCTGCCGAGGCCGAACGTGACCAGGCGAAGAGCCTGCTCGCTGTCGCCGGGGGCGATCCCACGATGGAACGGGCTGTGGCCGCTCTGCTGGTTCGGCACCGCCCGGGCACGCCGTTCCCCGACAGGGACGTACTGACCCAAGATCTGCAGGCGATCGTCGCACCGACCGCTGGGCTCACGGTCGGCCGTTACTTGATCGAGTGGCTCGACGGGCGCCAGGTCGCCGCGACTACCCGCCACTCCTACGCCCAGCACATTCGGCTCTACCTCGGACCACACCTCGGCCACCTCTTGCTGCGGGAACTCACCTGCGCCCACATCCAGGCCATGTACGCCGCAATCGGCGCGCAGAGCAACGAGATCGCGGCCGCGCGGAACAGCGACGACCCGGACATCCGTCAGAGCGTTCGCGGCCGGCGGCCACTGTCCGCCGCCACCCTCCACAAGCTTCATTCCACCCTGCACAAGGCCCTCAGCGACGCTGTCCGCAAACATCATCTGATCCCACACAACCCCGCCGCCGCCGTCGAGCTCCCCGACACCCGACGCCCCCGCGCGCGGGTGTGGCGAGACCGGGACGTCGCAGAGTGGAAGCGCACCGGACGGCGGCCGAGCCCGGTGATGGTGTGGACACCGCCGCTGGCAGGTGCGTTCCTCGATCACATCGAAACGGCGTGCCCGACTCTCTATCCGATGTTCCTCCTGATGTTGCACCGTGGCCTGCGCCGGGGCGAGGCCTGCGGGCTACTCGACCGCGATGTTGACCTCGGCCACCTCCAGATCGTTATCACCCAAACCATCACCACCGTTGGCTACCAGACGATCGTCAAACCGGTGAAGACCCCAGCCGCACGCCGGACACTTCCACTAGCCGGGCTCACCGCCGCGGTCCTGCGCGAATACGTCGCCGAGCGGGCCCAATGGGCAAGACGGGCCAGGGCCTGGCCGGACCACGGCTTGTTCTTCGTCCAACCCACGGGGGCCGCGTGGCATCCCAAGCAGCTGACCGACCGGTTCGACCAACTCGTGCGCTCCAGTGGCATGCCGCCCGTTCGCCTCCACGACCTGCGCCACTGCGCGGCCACCTACCTTCGGCACGCCGGCGGAGATCTAAAGGAGGTCCAGGAAACCTTGGGCCACGCCGCGATGGAGTTCACCGCCGACTCGTACGTGTCGGTGCTGCCCGAGCGCCATATTTTCGGCGCCACCGCCGCCGCCGATCTCATCCCACGGGGCAAGTTCAACTCGACGTCGGCCTCCGTGCCGACTAGCGCGGCACCGACTACCGCATGCCCACGCAACTCATCTAGCAGATGATCCGGCGATTCGCTGTTCGTACGTTGCAGCCAGAGGATCACGTCCTTGCGGGCCAGCGACCGCCCGACCGTGAAGTCTGGCCGCCAACATTCTTCGCTGGGCCGGGCGCGATCACCGTCGGCATAGGTGTCAGGGCACGGTAGAGGCACCGCGCGGCAGCCACCCATAACCGTCCTAATGATGTACGCGGACGAGCCGCGCTGCGGTTCTTGCCCGATGCGGTCGACCGGCGTTGTAGGCAAGGGGTCCTGCTGTCTCGGGCCCTTGAGGTCCGGCATGCTCTACGACCCTCTTCAGGAGGCAGGTGGCAAAAGAATGCGAGCAAGACCGTCATCAGCTTCATGAACAACGGCGGGAGCCGAGTGCCCAGGCCCGAGATTGATTCGTGTACCCGCGCCAAGCGGGTCGAGCGTATGGCCCGACCGTCCCAGAAAGTGACCATTCGGGCGGTGCCGATAAGCTGAGGGACCGGCTTAAGTGGATCATGACGGTCGGCCAAGAGGTGGTGACAACGCGTGCGTGACGACTCGCCACGTTGGGAAGAGGTCAATCCGAGCGAGTATGGCCACGAGAAGGACGGCCTCCGCGAGTTGGCGTCCTATCTTCCTGACGCAGACCCTTTCCATGTCTGGGCCAACGTCGAGTTCGTCGCTACCGACGGTTCCATCAATGAGGTCGACGCGCTAGTGCTGACCCGGTCGGGCCTTTACGTCGTAGAGCTCAAACACTGGCTGGGCGAGATTTCGGGCAACCAGGGCGAATGGGTGCGGCGCATGCCCCGGGGAAGGCTCATGCCAGCGGCCAACCCGCTCGTGCTAGCCAACCGGAAGGCCAAGCGGCTCGCCGGCCTGATCCGCCACTACGCCCGTCAGCAGGGCCGCGGCGACGACGGCCTTTACGTCGGTGCCGCCGTGTTCCTGCATGCCCGCTCCATGCGGTCGCGCCTCGACGAGATCGGCAGTCAGCACGTCTATGGCCTGGACAACCACGATTCCGGGTTACCGAGCCTGAGGGGTTTCCTGCTCGCCGTCCCGCGCGCTCCGGGTCACGCCGTCGACGCCACGCGCGGGAAGCGCATCGTCGAGCTCGTCAAGGGCGCCGGGATCCGGCCGTCGGTCGCCAACCGGACCGTCGGTCAGGTGCTGCTTCTGCCCGAGCCTTTCGCCGAGGGCCTGGGCTGGCAGGACTTCCTCGGTGGGCACGTCATGCACAAGAACCTTGTCCGCCGGGTGCGGTTCTACCTGACGAGCCGGGCGCCGGCCGAAGATGTGCCTGTTATCCGGCGTGCGGCGGAGCGCGAGTTTCGTCTGCTTCAGGGCATCAACCACCCGGGTATCGCGCGTGTCCTGGACATGCACGAGCACGGCTGGGGTCCTGCGGTCGTTTTCGAGCATGACCCGAGTTGGATACGACTCGACCATTGGCTGGTCGAGTACGGTCCGAAACTGAGCATTGCCCAGCGGCTCCAGATCGTGCAGGACCTCGCGGAGATCATCGGGTACGCCCACCTGCGCCGCCTGTCGCACCGGGCGCTGAACCCGCGCGCGATCTACGTGGCGAATCCGACTTCTGCCCGGCCGTCCCTCGTTGTGACCGACTGGCAGGCCGGCGGGCGGTTGGCCGGCTCGACCCAGGTCACGAAGCTGAGCACGTCGACCGATGGCGCGGGGCTCGAGCTCTTCTTCGACGACGAGGTCCGCGCCTACCAGGCACCCGAGGCGGTTAATCACGGCGACGTCCCCGGCACGCAGCTGGACGTGTTCTCGCTCGGTGCGCTCGCCTATCGGATCTTCAGCGGCGAACCGCCGGCAGCGACCCCGGAGGAGCTTGTCGCCGCCGTACACGATGGTGGTCTAAATCTCGCCGCGGTCGCGGACGGCATTCCGAACTCGCTGCTCACGCTCGTCTACGACGCCACGCACGGCAACCCCAGCAAGCGGGTGAAAAGCGCGTCGGCGTTCCACGCCGGGCTCGATGATGTCTGGGAGGAGCTGACCAGGCCCGATCCGGAGCCGGTGGTCGATCCCCTCGACGCGCAGAAGGGCACCGTGCTCGAGGGCGGCTTCACCGTGCTGCGCCGCCTGGGCACGGGAGCCACCGCCACCGCACTGCTGGTCAGCGAGGAGACCCCGGACGGCGCCAAGACGCGGGTGCTGAAGGTCGCCCGCGACGAGCAATACGCAGACCGCCTCGACGCCGAGGCTGGCGTGCTAAAAGCGATGCGCCACCACTGGCAGGTGGCCGAGCTCGTGACAGGTCCGGTCGTAATTGGCGGCCGAACGGCCCTGGTCCTGGAGAGCGCCGGCGAACGTACCCTCGCCGACGAGCTCTCCGGCGGCCGCAGGCTCGCGCTCGACCTGCTCGAACGCTACGGGCGCGACCTCATGGACATCGTGAACTTCCTGGAGGGTGAGGGCGTCTGGCATCGCGACCTGAAGCCCGCGAACCTCGCGGCCCGGCCGCGCCCGAAAGACCGGCAGCTTCACCTCTGCGTCTTCGATTTCTCGCTCGCCGCCGCGCCCGCCGACCAGATCGCGGCCGGCACGCACCCCTACCTCGACCCGTTCCTCGGTCCGCCGCGGCGGATGCGTTACGACGCGGCCGCCGACCGGTTCGCCGCCGCTGTCACCCTCTACGAGATGGCGACCGGCAGCCTGCCCCGCTGGGGAGACAACGCCAACCCGGCCGCGATCAGCGACGAGGTGACGATCGACCCCGGGGTCTTCGACACCGCGATCGCCGACAGGCTCGCCGCGTTCTTCGCCCGGGCGCTGCGCCGTGACTCCGGCCAACGGTTCGACACCGCCGAGGAGATGGCCGACGCCTGGCGCACGATGTTCAAGGACATCCCGACGATCCCGGCCGAGCCGGCCGGTGGCCTCACCCGGGAAAGCTTGCTCGACGCGGTCGGGCTGACCGCCCGCGCCAGGTCGGCGCTCGAACGCCTCGGCGTGCACACGATCGGCGAGCTGCTCGACTACGAGCCGTCGGCGCTGACCCGCGCCCAGGGCGTGCCGGACGCGACACGCAAGGAGATCCTTTCCCAGGTCAGGGCGCTGCGGGCCCGCCTGCCGGAAGAGATTCAAGAGGAGGTACGGGAAGAGCGTCTCCACCGGGCCCAGGGTATCGAGGCCATCTCGGTGAGGCTGCTGCCCGGACAGCGCGCCAAGGACTACGAGTCGCTGGCGGCGGTGCTCGGCCAGTCGCCGGTTGAGAACGGCCGGTATCTCGGCTGGCTCTCCCAGACCGACGCCGCCGCGGCGATCGGGCTCACCCAGCCTCAGGTCTCGACGATGCTGCGCAAGCAGGCGAAGGGGTGGCTGGGCAATGACGACCTCAAATCCGTTCGGGACGAGGTGGTGGCTCTCCTGGAGGCACGTGGCGGGGTGATGTCGGCCGGCGAACTGGCCGAAGCCCTGATCGCAGCCCGTGGTTCGTATTCCGACGAGCCGAAACGAACCCCCCAAGCCATCGGCCTGGTCCGGGCCGCCGTCGAGACCGAACTCACGCGCGGCGGCGATTCCCGGGTGGCCATCCAGCGGTTCCGCGCGTCCGACGTGGTCCTGGTTGGCAGGGAGCCGGAAGATCCCACCGCGGAGACGACCGCCGCCGATTTGCTCGCGTACGCGGTCTCGCTCGGCAGGCGAGCCGCCGAACTTGCCGGTGACGATCCGCTGAACACGCGGACGCGGGCGGTAGAGGAGCTGCGGCGGATCGTTCCTCCCGGCGGCGCTCTTCCGGTCAGCGACGTCCGATTGCTCCAGATCGCTGCGGCGGCGAGCAACAACGTCGCCGACGTTAACGCGCAGGGCCAGATCTATCCGGTCGGTATGGACGCCGAGCGTGCGCTGCGTCTGGCCCGCAACGGCCTTCTTGGCCAGACGATGGGCGCCGACCAGCTCCGTTCCCGGGTCCGCGTCCGCTTTCCCCGGGCGCAGCCGTTGCCCAGCCAGCGCTACGAGCTCGACCAGTTGCTTGTGAACTGCGAGGTGCCGCTGCTCTGGGACGACGGGCGTCAGGCGTACGTGGCGAAGTCGGCCAGTCTCGTCCCGAGTAGCACCCGCATGGTGAGCACCGGCCCGCTCGCCGACCATGCCGATGCGGTCGAGGCCGAGACGAAGCTGCAAGCGGCGATCGAGCGACGAGCGTTCCTCGCGATCCTCGCGCCGATGGCCCGCTTTGTCAGCGCTCGCAGGACGCTCGTCGATCGGCTCGGCCTCACCGAGCTGAACGTCACCGCGCACATCCTGCGTCGGCTCCGCGAACTTGACTTCCCGTGGGACGCGATCGTCGCTGCCGATAGCGGACGCGCGGATGATCCCGACTTCCGTAGCCTCGCCGAGATCGTGGCGCACGAGGTCATGCCGGGCCTTGTTAAGGCGATCTCGATCGACGCGCCACTGCTGTTGACGGATCTCGCGCCGCTCGCCCGCTACGGCCAGCTGCGCATCCTCCAGGAACTCGCCGATCCCAGCCGCCCGCGCGCCGGTGCCCGACTGCTACTCGTGCCCGCCCGCCGGCCCGAACCTGCCATGCTCGACGCCGTCCAGCTGCCGCTCACGTCACCGGCCAGCCAGTCCCTCTGGCTGCCCGGAACGTGGCCGCTCCGCACCGCCGCCGAAGGGATCGCCTCGTGATCGCGCTCGCACCCCTGCAAAAGCAGGTAGGTCTGTTGGTCGAAGACCTCCGCATGCAGGTTGCGGCCGATGAGGGGCTGAGTTCTCAACTGCGCAAGGAGTACGCCGACGCGCGGGCTGCGCGGCGCACGGCGGCGACGTACGAGTCGTGGCTGGAGGACGTGCTCGACCAGGCGGCGGTCGCGTGGGTGCTGGGTTGCGTGTTCGTGCGTTTCTGCGAAGACAACGCGCTGATGAGGGAGGTGTGGATCGGCGGGCCTGAGGAACACGCGTCCGTCGAGGTGGCCCTGCAGAGTCGCCAGGCTTACTTGATCGCGGCGCCGACCCACAACGACAGGCACTGGCTGCGCGAGGCGTTCGCCCACCTGCGGGGGGCTGGGGCGACTGCAAAGATCTTCGACGAACACAACCCGGTGTGGCGGTTCGCGATTTCGGGTCGTGCGGCGGAGGTGTTGTCGGACTTCTTCCGTCGGGGTGCGGGTTGGCTGTCGTTGCGGTCGGCCGACCTGGAGACGCGGTTCCTGGGCGATCTCTACCAAGACCTTTCGGCCCACGCCCGCGAGACATATGCGTTGCTGCAGACGCCGGAGTTCGTCGAGGAGTTCATCCTCGACCGGACCTTCGAGCCTGCCTACCGCGAGTTCGGCCTCGCGAACATGAGCGTGATCGACCCGACCTGCGGCTCAGGCCACTTCCTGCTCGGCGCTTTCGATCGCTTGTTCACCCGCTGGAAGGAACGCGAACCTGCCACGCCAGCCAACGTGTTGGTGGACCGTGCGCTCAGGCAGGTGACCGGTGTCGACATCAACCCGGCCGCGGTCGCCATCGCCCGGTTCCGGTTGATGATCGCCGGCCTGAAAGCGTCCGGTCACCGCGATCTCGCGACAGAGTTTCCGGTTCGTGTGGCGGCCGGCGACTCGCTTCTTGAGTGGCGAGAGAGGTCTCGTCATCAGGGCGATCTTCTCGCGCCGTTCGAGAACCGACCCGAGTATCCGTTCTGGACAGAAGACGCGAAGCAGCTTGGTGACTACCTGAATCCTGGCCAGTACACGGTCGTGGTCGGCAATCCGCCGTACATCACGGTCAAGGACCGGGCACGCAACGAGGTCTACCGGGAGCTGTACTCGGATGTCTGCCACCGCCAGTACCAACTGACAGTGCCGTTCGCGAAGCGGTTCTTCGACCTTGCCAAGCGGGCCGACGGTAACGGCGACGGCGCCGGCTACGTCGGCCAGATCACGTCGAACGGCTTCATGAAACGAGAGTTCGGCGTCAAGCTGATCAACGAGTACTTCGCGCTCCAGGTCGAACTGACCGAGGTCATCGACACCTCAGGCGCCTACATCCCCGGCCACGGGACGCCGACCGTCATCCTGATCGGCCGGGCGAACAAGCGTCGCCGCTCAGAGTCAATCCGCGCGGTGCTGGGCGTCCGCGGCGAACCCGGGCAGCCTGCCGACCCTGCCAACGGTCTGGTCTGGGCAGCCATCGTCGACCAGATCGACCGGCCCGACTCCGAGTCCGAATGGATCAGCGCCGCC
The DNA here is from genome assembly GCF_003387075.1 of Asanoa ferruginea. NCBI lineage: Bacteria > Bacillati > Actinomycetota > Actinomycetes > Micromonosporales > Micromonosporaceae > Asanoa > Asanoa ferruginea. The sequence goes on along the minus strand of NZ_QUMQ01000001.1, from coordinate 2,239,136 downwards.
GATCTCGACCGCTCACGCCTAGCGAGCCACCCCTGGAGTCTTAGCGGTGGCGGCGCTTCTGGAGTGATGGAGATCCTCGAATCTGAACGGAATTCGGTTCTTCGTGAATGGAATGTCGATATTGGCTCAGGTGCTGTAACACGCGAGGACAACGCCTACATGTTGGGCGCAGGGCTCCTTCGGAGAAGAGCCGTGCCGGCAGGTCAACGATTGCCGATGATTGAGGGCGAGGTCGTGCGCGACTGGTCGATCATTGAGCCTCTGATCGGCTTGTGGCCCTATGATGCGGACTCCCTCGAGCCTGTGGCGGGCTCGTCTTTGATCGAACTTCTCTGGCCGGCTCGGCGGATACTGTCCGAACGGGTCGCGTATGGCGCAACCCAACTTCAGCGTGGTTTGAAGTGGTTTGAGTATTCGATGTTTTTCGCGGGCCGATTCCGGGCGCCGCTATCTATATCGTTTGCGTTTGTCGCAACGCACAACAATTTTGTTCTCGATCGCGGCGGAAAAGTCTTTAGTCGTTCTGCCCCGGTGATCAAGCTCCCGGCGGGAGCGACGGAGGACGAACACCTGCGGCTTCTCGGTGTGCTGAATAGCTCTACGGCCTGCTTCTGGCTCAAACAAGTGTGCCAGGCAAAAACTGGGGCAGATAACACCAGCGGTGGCGGAAACCGATGGAGTCCTGAACCCTGGTACTCCTTTTATGAGTTCACTGGCACGAAATTGCAGAACTTTCCCCTTCCGGATTCGTTTCCGGACGTCCTGAGTCGCGAGATTGATCTGCTTGGTCAGCGACTGATGGCGGCAAGTCCGACCGCGGTTACGACCTCCGACGTACCAACTAGGCGCGGATTGGATGTTGCGGAGCGTGAATGGCAATCTATCCGCCTGCAGATGATTGCTTTGCAGGAGGAGTTGGACTGGGATGTTTATCGCCGTTACGGCTTGCTAGAGACCGCGTTGACCGCGAATGAACCGCCGGATCTAGAGTTTGGTGAGCGCGCGTTCGAGATAATGTTGGCGCGCCGGATGCAAGCCGGAGTGTCAAAGACCCGTTGGTTTGACCACCACGGATATAGCCCGGTTACCGAGCTGCCGGCGCACTGGTCTCCGGAGTACCGAGCATTGGTGGAGAAGCGGATCGCGGTCATCGAGTCTGACCGCAATATCGCGCTCATCGAGCGGCCCGAGTACAAGCGCCGGTGGGCGACTGAGGGCTGGGACGCGATGCGGCACGAGGCGCTGCGCAACTGGCTTCTAGACCGTCTCGAAGCGTCCGAGCTGTGGGGAGGTGCACCCACCCCGCTGTCGATCGGGCAGCTCGCGGACCGCGTTCGGCACGACGACGACTTCAGGTCGGTGCTTGACCTGTACATGCAGACCGACCAGCACGACCTGGTCAAGTCCTTGAGCAAGCTGGTAGCCGACGAATATGTGCCCTACCTGCCGAGCCAGCGCTACAAGCCGGCCGGCCTACGAAAGCGTGCCGAGTGGGAGCGGACCTGGGCGTTGCAGCGCCGCGAGGACGCCGGCGAGAAGGCCGACATTCCGGTGCCGGCGAAGTACACGTCGGCTGACTTCCTGAAGGCGAGCTTCTGGCGTAACCGCGGCAAGCTCGACGTGCCGAAGGAGCGGTTCATCTCGTACCCGAAGGCCGGTCGCGACGGTGACGGCACCGAACTGATCGGCTGGGCCGGCTGGGACCACCTGGCACAGGCTCAGGCGCTAGCGACGATCTACCTGGACCGTAAGACGCAGGGCGGGTGGAAGGCCGACCGGCTGCTACCGCTGCTCGCGGGGATCGCCGAGTTGGAGCCGTGGTTGCACCAGTGGCATGGTGAGCCGCGTCCGGGCTTCCCGGGCACCCCGGCGCAGTTCTTCACCGGTTTGATCGACACCGAGTTGGCCGCGCTTGACGCCGACCGGGCCGACCTTGCCACCATCAGGGGCGTGGAGGTGCCCGCATGACATTGCTGCGCGAACTCATCGAGATCCCGACGTCGGTCGGCGACGCCGACTTCGTGGTGCGGGCGTCGGAGGGCGCTGACCTGCGCCGCTATGTGGTCACCGACGACCTGCGGCGTAACTTCGACGAGGCGCTCAGCATGGTCGGGCACGCGGTGACGAGCGGCCGGTCGCAGGCGAAGTTCCTGCACGGCTCGTTCGGTTCCGGTAAGTCGCACTTCATGGCCGTGCTCCGCGAGATCTTGGCGCACAACGCCGAGGCCCGGTCGGTGCGCAGCCTCGGCGAGCCGGTCGCCAAGGCCGACGAGTGGTTACACGGCAAGCGCGTCCTCAGTCTGACCTTCCACATGCTCGACGCGCGCTCGACCGAGCAGGCGATCCTCGAGGGATACCTGCGGCAGATCACCGCTCTGCATCCTGAGGCGCCGCCGCCAGCCGTACACCTCTCAGATGGGCTTCTGCGAGACGCGGCGAAGCTGCGCGCGGACCTCGGCGACGAAAAGTTCTTCGACCGCCTTCGCGGCACCGGGATGACGCCCGGCGGCAGCGGGTCGGGGCTGGCCGTCTTGCGCGCGCAGTCCGCGGGCTGGACCGCGGACAGCTACGAGCGTGCCGCCGCATCAGCGCCCGGCACGAAGGAACGCGACGCGCTGGTCAGCGCCCTGATGAGCACGTTCTTCACGGGTGCGGTGCGCGGGGGCGAATACCTCGATCTCGATACCGGGCTTGCGGTGATTACCCGACACGCCAAAGATCTCAACTACGACGCGATGGTGTTCTTCCTCGACGAGCTGATCCTCTGGCTCTCGACGAAGATCGCCGACCACACGTTCGTGCAGACCGAGGGCGCGAAGCTCAACAAGCTGGTCGAGTCGTCGGACACCGCGCGGCCCCTTCCGATCGCGTCGTTCATTGCACGGCAGCGCAACCTCGAAGACTTCCTCGGCCCGCAGGTCGGCGGCACCGAGCGTGCCGCGCTCGCCGATGTGATGCGCAGTGTCCAGGGTCGGCTGGGTCAAGACATCGTGCTCGCCGACACCAACCTCCCGGAGATCACCGAGAAGCGGCTGCTCAAACCCAACGACGGCAACGCGAAGGCGATCATCGACCAGGCGTTTTCGGCGGTTCGTGGCCGGCGCGAGGTGTGGGATGTTCTCCTGCTGGGCGACCAGTACGGCGACGCCGGGATCGGCTCCGACGCGGCCTCGTTCCGGCGTCTCTATCCATTCTCGCCGGCACTCGTGGCCACGCTAGTCGCGCTCTCCCAGGCGCTTCAGCGCGAGCGGACCGCCCTCAAGGTAATGACCGAGCTGCTCGTCGAGCGGCGCAACACGCTCGCGGTCAACGACCTGATCGGCGTGGCGGCGTTGTTCGAGCCGCTGGTGCTGCGCGGCGAGTTGCCCGACCGGCCCGAGCTCAAGCAACTGTTCCAGGCTGGCCGCGACACCTACCTGCACAAGTTCCGGCCGCTGCTGCTTGCCACGCACGGGATTGGGGAGGCCGAGGCACCACACCACGAGCTGTTCGCCCTCGACGATCGGCTGGTCAAGACGCTGATCCTCGGCGCGCTCGTCGCGGAGGTGCCGGCGCTTCACAACCTGACCGCGGCGAAGTTGCACGCGTTGAATTTCGGCTCGATCGCTACACCAATTCCTGGCTACGAGAACCAGATCGTGCTCGATCGGCTGCGCCGACTCGCGGCCGACGCCGGCCAGCTCCACATAGGCGAGGGCCCGGACCCGGTCATCTCGGTGACGCTGGCGTCGGTGGACTACGACCGGCTTCTCGACCTTGTGCCGCACAACGAGACCGCCTCCGGCGTCCTGCAACAGCTCGTACGCGAGCTGGTCAGCGGCGAACTCGGCCTCGAACTTCGCGACGGCACCTTCGGCGAGCTTCCGTACGCGCGCGAGTGGCGCGGCCGCAAACACCCCATCCAGGTGCGGTTCGGCAACGTCCGCGACAAGGACTCAATGCCAGACTCCGCGCTCATCGGCCACGGCGACGCCTGGCGGATCGTCGTCGACTACCCGTTCGACCCGGGACACCGCCGCAACGAGGACTTCGCGCGCATCGAGACCCTCGAACGCGGGCACCGCACGGTGCTGTGGATGCCGCTGTTCCTCACCGACGACGTCATGGGCCGGGTCGCCCAGCTCGCGAAGATCAACTATCTGCTGGGTGGTGGCAACGGCGACAGGCTCACACAGCTCGCGGCCGACTGGTCGGTCGCCGACCGGCAGCAGGGCAAGGTCTACCTCCAGCAGCGGCAGCAGCAGTTGCGGGTCGCGATCACGGATGCGTTCAAGCAGGCGTACGGGGCCGCGGCACCTCACCCGGCCAACGTCGAGAGCGACGCCGTGCCGATCCTGCATACGCTCGCCCACGGCCTTCGCCTCGGTGACCCGCGCGGCGGCACGTTGCGCGACGCGTTCCAGAACCTGACCGGGACGCTCCTCGCCTGGTCCTATCCGGGCATCCCGGCCTTGCCCGACGACGAGAAGTCGATTACGCGGGCCGAGTTGGCCAAGGTACTCAAGTACGCGCGGTTGGCCGCCGCCGAGCCGACCAAGGGCATCGCCGTCGACACCGCCGACCAGCGGACGATTCGCCGGATCTGCAACCAGCTCCGGCTGGGCGAGCTACATGAGCACCGGTACGTGCTCACGATGTCTACGTGCTGGTGGAGTGGTCACCTTCTGCAGGAAGCGTCGAAGCAGGGGTACAAGGAGCATTTCCCAATTCACGTGCTCCGGCCTCTCCTCGATCAGGAGAAACCACGAGGGTTCGAGCGCGATCTGCAGAACGCAATTCTCGCTGTCTTTGCCGAGGAGCAACAGCTCGCGTGGTTCCATCACGGCAGTAAGGTCCCTGTCGACAGCGTCCAAGCTGTCGACGATGCGATGGAACTGCGCCAGATCCCCTTGCCCGACGAGCAGACCTGGAGCGAAGCTCGCACGCGGACACAGGGTCTCTTCGGCAAACAGCCCCCGGCATGGCGTAGCGCGGGAAACCTTGGCGTGTTCGCCAGCATGGTCCGCGCGGAGGCCAGGGCCCAGGCAGCCAGCGCCGATGTGCTCGCACGTGAGCTGGAGCGGAATGCCGACGCGCTGGGCCTTGACGTCGACGCGACGACCGGTCGGCTTGCAACCGCCCGGCGGGTCGCACGGCTGCTCAAGGAGCTTTCTGGCGAGTCCGATGACGTCGACCTGATCGCTCGTGTCGCTCGGGCCGACGTCGGCGATGTCGACGACGCGGTCGCGGGCAGGGCCTTCAAGTCCGCCGGTGCCGTCATCGACGCCCTCGCGGGCGCACAATGGCCACTGATCCATGTGATCCGGACGCTAACTCCGTCTGACACAGGGGCCGCGGAAATCGTCGAGCGGCTCGAGATGGCCGCACGCCATGAACAGAACGCCAAGGATCTCGTCGAAGCTCTCCGAAACGCGGGTAATGCCGCCGCTCGCCACATCGCACAGATCGATCCGGAGCAGGAAGAGAGGCGACGAAAGGAGAAGGAAGAGCGAGAAAAGCGTGATCGGGAGCTGAAGGAGAAGGAAGAGCGAGAAAGGCGCGATCGGGAGCGCGCGAACGCGCGGATGGAGATCTTTGACGGTACTGGCCTGGATGAACTGACAAACCGACTTAGCCGCGAAGTTGAGTCGGGGAAGACGGTGACGGTCTGGTGGGAGGTGCGGTGACAGCGGTGCAGCCGGCCGCGATCCGCCGCAAGGTCGAGGATTGGCTTCGCAAGTCCGAAGACCAGGCGCCGGCGATCGCGCTTCGGTCTCGTCCGGACTGGACCAACGATCCCGTCCTCACCTTCGGAGCGACGATCGCACGCGTCGTGCCGTGCCCCACGCCGCTTGCCGCGTGGGCCGCGCTCGGAGACCGCCGGGACGGTGAACGGCTGGTTTTGCTGACCGAACTGACCGACGGTCAGCTCGGAGACGGTCTGCTCGCGTACGTCAGCCTGAACACGGTGCGTCGCGTCGACGCGTGGGAGATCGCTGCCGGCCTGTTCGGCGCGTCGCAGAACGATCCGATGCTGATCCGTGAGGGCCGGTGGGTCGCCGACGCGCTCATCGACCTCGTTCCCACCGATGGTTGGCCGCCTGCTCTGGGCACTGTGTTGAGCCGCGACCTCGCGCTGGCGAGCTTGGTGGCGGAGGCGCTCGGCATCGACAGCGATCAGCTCGACGGTGCGGGCCTGATGGATTGGACGACCGAGGCGGCCAAAGTCCTGCGGGCGACACAGCGGCCTGCGGCGGTCTTGGACGGAATCCGCGGCTACCTCTCGGAGGTGGGCGGGCCCGGCGCGGCAGCCATCATGGCAGCGGTCCGTTCCGGTAACGGTGCGGACGCCGTACCTCTGGGATTGCTTGCGGGTGCGCTGTGGCCGGCGCCGTCAGGCGGACCACGCGCCACGGCGGTGGCCGTCGCTCAGACCCGCCTCGAGCGCTACTTCGGCGGCACGCGGCCTGGCAACGACGAGGCAGCGGCGCTGCACACGTTGGCCCTGGCCTACCTCGGCCGGGTCGGCACCAGTGACGACGAGGGTCGCCGCAAAGCTAACGGCTATTTGGTCCGAGCCGAGAAGATCGCGCAGGAGATTGACGCGACCGACCTCCTCGGCGGGAGCGACGTGTTGCCGACCGGTTTCTTGCAACGGCTCCAGGCGGTCGCCGTCGCGGTGCGGCTGGGCGCGGCCGGAGGACGACCCGCCGCCGCGGTCACGTCGGCGGAGCGGGCCTTGGCATATGCCGAGGCCCATCGGGGCGCCGACGCCTTCCGGCTCGAAGCCGCACGGATGGCGGTACGCCTGCTGCGCTGGCTCGAAAGCGGAGACGGTCCCCAGCCAGCCACGCTCTACGACGCTTTGCTGCGCCAGGTGAGGGACGACGGCTTCGTCGATCGGGCGCGCCTCGACGTGTTCGTCGGAGACGTCGACCCGGTCGTCGCAGAGGCATACCACCTGCTGCACCGGGAGGTTGACGCCCGGCGCGCACGGCACGACCAGCGGTTCGCGACGCTCTTGGCCGAGGCAACTGAACACGATGCCGAACCGGGCGCGTTGATCCGCGTGGAGGACGTGTTCGACCGCGTCGTCCACCCGGTCCTCGACAATGGCAAGCGCGTGCTTCTGCTGGTCCTCGACGGTATGAGCGTCGCCGCCTCGACCGAGCTCGCCGAGTCGATGACCCGCACGGGCTCGTGGATGGAGCTGACGCCGCAGGGTCAGGAGCGGGTCGGCGTGCTGGCCGCCCTCCCGACGATCACCGAAGTCAGCCGCTGCTCGCTGTTCACCGGTCGGATCGCCACCGGCGAACAGAAAGAAGAGCTGGCCGCCTTCAACCAGCGGTTCCCCACCGGACTCCTGCTGCACAAGTCGCGGCTTCGGGCCGGTGCGGGCGCGGCATTCGACCCCGACGTGATCGAGGCACTCGGCGACCCGAACGCGCCGGTGGTCGCGGCCGTGGTCAACACCATCGACGACGCACTCGACCGGAGTGACCCCGGCACCACCGTGTGGGGGACCGAGACCATCCAGGCGGTACGCGACCTGCTCACGCTGGCGTCCGACCGCGTCGTCATCGTGGTCTCGGACCACGGCCACGTGGTCGACCGGGGCCCCGACGCGGTAACGCGTCCGAGTTCGTCGAGTGAAAACCGGTGGCGGCCCAGCGACCATGCGGTCGGTGACGGCGAGGTGCTGGTGCGCGGGCCACGCGTCGCGAAGGGCGACGGGGAGGTCGTCCTACCCTGGCGGGAGGAGATCCGCTACGGCCCCCGCAAGGCCGGCTACCACGGGGGTGCCTCGGCCGCCGAGGTCGTGATCCCGTTGCTGATGTTCAGCGCGGGCGACGAGAACGCCGTTCCCGGATGGGCGGGCGCCCCGGTCGCCAGCCCGTCGTGGTGGTGGCCCGCCAATGACGCGGAAACGCCCTCGTCGTTGCCCTCACCCGCGTCGCAGTCGTGGCTGGTCGAGTCGGTGAAGGCAGGGAAGCCGCATAAGGCTGCCCGGCCCCCGTCGCAGGCACAGGCCGAGACACTCTTCGACACTCCCGCCGGTGCTGCGGCGTCGAAGGCCGAGGCCGCGCCGGAGCCGACGGCGCAGCCATCGCAGGCAGACCGACTCGTCGCCGCATTGCTGGCCAGCGACACGTACGCGCAGCGTCGCGGTGGACGGGGCGGGCTGCCGGACAACCGGGTGGCCGCGATGGTTCGGATTCTTCTCACGGGTCGGGGACGCAGCCGGGTCGATATGCTGGCCACGCAGGCCGGCATACCCGCACACCGGATCAACTCGACAATCACCGCGCTCCGGAAAGTCCTTCAGGTCGAGGGCTACCCGGTTCTGCAGATCGATCCTGACGGCCAGACGGTCATCCTCGACATCGCTCTGCTCGTCGAGCAGTTCGGACTGGACCAGAAATGACGCTCGAGGTCTCGGCGCGGCGCCGGCGCGACATCGTCGACGCGTTGCGACGTGGCGTCGTGCCGCACAACGGCTTGGACGCGCTCGCCGTCGGGCTCGATCGGTTCGTGGTCGCGATCGACGAGGACCTCGAGCGGGTCGCCGGCGGCGGGAGCGTCTTCAAGGCCATTCGCGGTGAATACGGCGCGGGCAAGACGTTTTTCACCCGTTGGCTCGCCGAGCGCGCCAAGCGGAGCGGGTTCGCGACCTCGGAGGTGCAGATCTCGGAGCTGGAGACTCCGCTGCACCGGATGGAGACCGTCTACCGGCGGCTCGCAGATCACCTGACCACCGAGCAGTTCGCGCCCAGCGCGCTGCGACCTGTACTCGACAGCTGGATCTTCGCTCTGGAAGAGGACGTCCTCGCCGGCGGCGAGGTCGCGGAGGACGACGCCGACGCGCTCGACCATGCGGTGGGCGAGCTGATGGAGCAACGGCTGGCGGAGATTTCCCGGCGTACCCCGGCGTTCGCCGCGGGCCTGCGTGGTTATCGGACCGCGACCGCTGCCGGTGACCTGGCCACCGCGAGTGCGCTCGCGGCGTGGCTCGGCGGGCAGCCGCAGGTCGCGGCTTCGGCGCGGCGGGCAGCCGGTGTGAAGGGGGACCTCGACCATTTCGGTGCGCTGAGCTTCCTGCAGGGTTTGCTGACCGTGCTGCGCGATGGTGGGGGATCCGGGCTGCTGCTGGTGCTCGACGAGGTCGAAACCTTGCAGAGGGTACGCAGCGACGCGCGGGACAAGGCCCTCAACGCGCTGCGGCAGTTCGTTGACGACATCTACGCGGGACGGTTCCCGGGCCTGTTTCTGGTGATCACCGGCACGCCAGCGTTCTTCGATGGGCCGCAGGGCGTGCAGCGGCTTGCTCCGCTGTCGCAGCGACTGGCCACCGACTTCGGCTCCGACCCGCGGTGGGACAACCCGAGGGCGGCGCAGGTTCGGCTGCCCGGATTCGACATCGACCGGCTCGTCGAACTCGGCATCAAGGTCCGCGAGCTTTACGGCTCCGAGCGGGTCAGCAGAGTCGACGACGCATACGTGCGGGAACTCGCGCAAGCGGTCACCGGGCGGCTCGGCGGCAAGGTCGGCATCGCGCCGCGCGTCTTCCTCAAGAAGCTGGTCGCCGATGTGCTCGACCGCGTCGACCAGTTCGACGACTACGACCCGCGCCAGCACTACCAGCTGACTGTACGGTCCGACGAGCTGTCCGAGGTCGAACGGAACGCGGCATCAGCCGACGAGATCGAACTGCAGATCTGACGATGGACGACCTGCATCCCGTTGTGATCCACCACATCGTCAACAGCCTTGGCTGGTCGGACCTGCGTCCGCTGCAGCGCGCCGCGATCGGTCCAGTGCTCGCCGGCGACGACACCCTGCTGGTCGCGCCGACCGCCGGTGGCAAGACCGAAGCCGCCGTCTTCCCGCTCCTGTCGCGGATGGCGAACGAGGAGTGGACCGGCCCCTCAGTCCTCTACGTGTGCCCGCTTCGGGCGCTCCTCAACAACCTGCACCCGCGTATCACCTCATATGCGAGCTGGCTCGGCCGTAGCGCCGCGCTCTGGCACGGCGACGTGGGAGCGGCCGCCCGGCGGGCGGTCTTGTGGGATCGGCCGGACATCGTGCTGACAACCCCGGAATCGCTGGAATCCATGCTGGTCAGCACCAAGGTCGACCACAAGCAGTTCTTCTCCGGACTCCGCGCCGTGGTCGTCGACGAGGTGCACGCGTTCGCCGGTGATGACCGTGGCTGGCACCTTCTCGCCGTCCTCGAGCGGTTGACAACGCTTGTCGAGCGACCGATCCAGCGCGTCGGTCTCTCGGCCACGGTCGGCAATCCGGAGCAGATGGTCGCCTGGCTCCAGGGGTCGAACGTCGGGAAGCGGCCACGGCAGGTGGTGGCGCCCGAGACCGACCCGATCCCGTCGGCGCCCGCGGTGCCACCCGGGGATGTCGAACTCGACTTCGTCGGAACCCTCGCGAACGCCGCCACCGTCATCGCCTCCCTACATGCGGGCGAGAAACGCCTGGTGTTCTGCGAGGCCCGGCAGACCGTGGAGGAGCTGGGCGCTCTCTTGCGCGACGAAGGGATCACCACCTTCCTCTCGCACGCGTCGCTGTCCGCGGAGGAGCGCCGTCGTTCCGAGGAGGCCTTCGCCGAGGCGCGCGACTGCGTCATCGTGTCGACGAGCACCCTCGAGCTCGGCATCGACGTCGGAGACCTGGACCGGGTGATCCAGATCGACGCTCCGTCGACCGTCGCCTCGTTCCTGCAGCGGCTCGGCCGCACCGGGCGGCGGTCGACAACCATGCGGAATTGCCTTTTCCTTGCCGTGAGCGGAGACGCGCTCCTCAAGGCCGCGGCCCTGCTCTCGCTGTGGGGCAAGGGCTGGGTCGAACCCGTCACATCCCCGCCGGAACCGCGCCACATCATCGCCCAGCAGATTTTGGCGCTATGCCTACAGGAGAACCGCATCGGTGACCGGCTCTGGCCACAATGGTGGAACGGACTCGCGCCGTTGAGCGCCGGCGCGGATGTCATCCTGCGACACCTCGTCAACGAAGGCTTCCTCGAACAGGACGGTGAGCTGCTGTTCATCGGTCGAGAGGCCGAGCGGAAGTTCGGTCGCCGGCATTTCATGGAACTCACCGCCGTCTTCACGGGTCCGCCCGAGTTCACCGTCTTCGCCGGGCGAAGCGAGATCGGCAGGATCGACCCGAGCCTGCTGACCGAAGAGGTCAAAGGCGACCGACGGCTGTTGCTGGCCGGACGCAGCTGGCACGTCACCTACATCGACTGGCGCCGGCGGCGCTGCTACGTCGAAATCGCCGACGGCGGCGGCCGGGCACGCTGGCAGACATCAGGAGTGGGTGGACAAGGCTACGAACTCACCCGCGCGATGCGAGACGTGCTGCTCGGGCTTGATCCGCCCGTACGAATGACCCGCCGCGCCGTCGACCGCCTCGGCAAAGAACGCGACGAGCGCCGACACCAGGTGCACCCGGGAGGTTCGCTGATCGTTCGTGACGGCCCGGACCTGCGCTGGTGGACGTGGGCTGGGTTCCGGACGAACGCGACGCTCGCGGCGACGCTCACCGAGGTCGTGGATCCAGTTCAGCGCTTCGATGACCAATCGATGAGGCTGCGATCCGATCTCACGCGCGCTGACTGGCAAACGTTGACCGCCGATGCCGCACAGCGTCTCTGCCTGCCGGAGGTGACGCCACGCGCCGTCGAGGGCCTCAAGTTCGGGGCCGCCTTACCGCCGCGGATGGCCGCGGCGACACTCGCCGCGCGGCTGGCAGATCTCGACGGAGCCGCCGCCGTGCTCGGCGAACCGACCCGTTTCGTCTCCGTCAGCGGCCCCCGGGCCTGACGGGTCTAATTGTGGCCAAGGGAGCACCGCCGCCACCGGATGGTCGCGTCCTCGATCACGACGCCCGTCGGACACCGACCGAAACAGTTCGAGCAGGTCAACAGTAAGTCTGACCGAGCCCGACACGGACAAGCGGCGGCCTAACCCGACCGATCTACCCGGCCCGCGGACACCTGGTCGAACTCGGCCAGCGGCTCGTTCGCCCGTCCTCTGTGGAGTCGGCAGTGGTGCTGTCGCCGCATCTTGCGTCGCTTCAGCTGCAGCGTGTGCGGCTGGCCGCGTCGACGGTTCGGGTGGAAGCGGCGACGACCACGGCGGAGGCTGTCTGCCCGGACTGTGGTGCGCTTTCGTCTCGGGTTCATAGCCGCTACGTGCGCAGGGTCGCCGATCCTGGTCTCGGTGGCCGGGAAGTCCGGCTGGATCTGACGGTGCGCCGCTTCTTCTGTCCCGGGCCGTCGTGCCCGCGTCGCACGTTCGCCGAGCCCGTGGTCCAGGCCACCCGTCACGCGGAAACGCAGCTGTACCGCACCTTTCCCCATCCACCGTGGACCACATCGCTCCGAAGGAGGAGTCTGCTGTTCCCCACAATCCGGGCTGGTACGAGCCCCGGCCGGCTTGACATCTCCGACCACACTGGATCTTGGCGGTTCGCCGGCGCCCGGCATCGGCTCACTCGGCAAGAGCGGTGAGAGCTGCGCATTCAAGTGAAACAACGTCCTACCCGGACTCTACGCAGCGCGGCGGCGATCGGGTCTGCTAGTGTGCCTCGCTAGTTGTTCACGTCGTCAGATTGCTGCATCCAGTTCGGCCGTTGATCTTTCTGAGGTCCCGGCCGGGCTAGGGCTCCACCCGTCATAGACCGGCGGGTGTCCTGAAGGAGCGGTGAGTCGGCGACGCGCCACACACCCCTGGACGGCATCAGCCGAGAGGGACAGGTGGGGAGATGGTGCTAAGTCGGGCCGAGTCCTCGCCATTCCGCTGACCAACGTGGTTTGCGGAACAGAGTCGAGGAGGACTCTCATGGCGCCCGTTCCCGCGCCCGCTGTCGAGGCGGAGCTTGCTGTCGAGTCGGACATTGTTGATCATCAGCTGATCGGTGCGAGGCTGCGGCCGCCAGCCTCAGCGGCGGTAATCGCGAAGAGCGTCGCGACCGGCGTGGCCGCGGGGCTGAGTGAGGAACTCGCTAGGACGCTCGCCCACGCTGCCGGCGACCAGCAGGAGCTCCGGCGTGCATTGAAGGCGCCCAAGGTACAGCGGTTCGGCACGGACGAGTTCACCTACATCGAGTTCGACGTCCTCACCTGGCGCATCCTGCCATCGCCGGACAACATCCGATTCGAAGGCGAGCACGCACGCGGCGCGATCAACATGCCTAGGTTCGGAGCGCTGGAAGGGCAGCCGCTGCTGACGTTCGAGATGGACTCGGCCGACGAGATGATCGATCAGATGGCCCCAATGATCGCCGACATGACGGAGAACAATCCGCACGTCGCGTCCATCCAGGACAGGGGCATCGAGACGCCAGGGTGGCTGAGCTTTCTACGGCTGACCACGGACGTCGGTCAGGTGACCGTCCTGGAGTCTACGGATGGGTTTGGCCGCACCGTCGCCGCCCATAAGGGCCTCGGGATCACCTTCAAGGACGCGGCTTGGAACCTGCGTCCGGGCAGCCGCCGCGCGCTCACCCTGCAGCGCAACCTGGCCGAGTGGGCCGACAGTTATGAAGTCACCGAGGAGCAGGCCCGCAAGGTTCGCTGCTCGATCATGCCTAACGCCCGGGTCATCATCGACTTCAACGCGTCGCGCGAGTTCGACCGGGCTCGCCGACGATTCGTGGCGCACCTCCACATGGCGCCACCGATGAACTTCACAACCGCGGCCACACTCAACGCCAAGGCCAATGCGGCGATCGACAAGCTCTATATCCGCGACCTCCTGCCTGCCGTCGAGGAGATGACCGCTGAAGAAGTGCGCGACATCCTCGATGGCACCGATCGCGAACATGATCTACTCGATGACGAACTCGCGGTCCTGGCCTGCGGAGCGCTCAACCCGCAGGCGAGCACGCGGCAGGCACGTGCGGTCAACGAGGCCATCGTCGACCTCACAGGCGCACGGCCGAAGGTCGAGGAGCGTACGCAGCTCGCAGCCGAGGTCGCGCTGCGGGGCTTCCCCGCAGACAAGCGGCTCACGGCTCTGCGCTCGGCACTCGATCGGGCGTGGCGCTGGTCGGCGCTTCGCGGAGTGGAGCTGTCCCGCTGGGAACCGCTCGATCTCTTGGCCGAGGCGGAAATCGAGCTAGCAGAGATGGACGGCGGCGTCGGCGCGGCCACCGCGGAACTCGCGACTCTTGCCAGCTACCACCTCGTCGCGACACGTACCCAGCTGCTGACTCGCTCCGAGTTCGGCGGTCGCGGAAGCAACACCGAGCCGCAGCAGATCATCAGGCAGCTGACGAAGACCGAAACTGGTCTTCGCCAGCTGTGTCAGGTCGTGCTGGACGGTAGGGCCGGTCGCGATCCGCAGGAGTTGTCTGACGGGGCCGCTCCGAGGAACAAGCGCTTCGTGCGGGCTGAGCGGCTGACGGCCGGCCGGTTGCGTGAGCTTGCACTGATCTCCGACGAGCAGAGCATCACGCACGAGAGTCCCGAGGATCTCTTCGCCGCCGCGATCGCGGATTTCCGGAAGCACCTGGAGGAGTTGCACGCCACAGCGATCGAGGTAAACGAGGTCGTCGACCACCATGGCGTGGCGCTGGTCGACACGTCGGGCTACGACGATCCAGAGATGAAGCGCACCTTCAACGAGGTCTCCGATCTCATCTCGGAATGGAGGGCCACGCGTCGCCGTGCCACTCGGATGCGGGCTGACTTGGACGACGGCGGGGACGAGAAGTGAACCGCCAAGGGCGGGCGCTGAGCAAGCAGGCGTATGACACTGCCTGTGACCTCGCCGGGGCGGCCCTGCTACGACGGGTTCCGGCGGCTGCGACGCTGCTGCAGGTCGCCGAGGAGAAAGTGTGGTCGGAGTTCTCGACGGCCGTCTACATCGGCGCCGACTCGAACAACACGATCCGCTACGTCGGAAGTGCGGTGCGCTCAGGTCGGTCCAACGTGGGCGACCGTATCCAGGAGCATGCGCGGGCCGGTCGGGCCGCATGCTGGACGCGGCTGATGGTGGTGCCCCTGTCCGCAGACACCGAAGCGAGCCTCGTACGCCGGATCGAAGGGCGGATCGGCGCCGTCCTGTTGCCGATCGACACGCTGCGTCTACCGACCTTTCGGAGGGGTAGAAGACCGACTGGCACCAGTGCACTCCGGTAACTGAACAGTGCGGGTGGGTGGCCTCGTCTTTAGGCAGGTGTGGCCACCCACCCCGCTTGGTCCGATCGGCAGCGTGGGGTCAGATGCGCCAAGGTGCGCGGCGGAAACGGCCGGAGGTGCCGGACCGCAGGCGTTGGTCAAGGCCAATCATCTGTCGGCGAGTCATCCGGTTGGCCCCTATTCGTACGTATGGGCGAGTGTCGCGCCGCCTCTTCGGTTCCCTGATCGTTAGAGTGTCGACCCGGACGCTCGGACGACGGCGAAAGATCACACGGAGCGATTGCGTTGACGTCAGCAACAGCAGCAACTGGGAGCGTGCGGGCGGCACCGCCTGCGGACCCAAAGCACGGGCCCGCGCGATTCTGGGCTGTTGACCTGCACGTGCACACGCCAGCCTCGCGGGATGTCGACGTCCACACCTATGGCGCCAAGGACCCTCGCGAGATCGTCGACGCGGCGGTTGCGGCAAGGCTCCACGCGATCGCCGTCACTGATCACAACACCGCAGCCTGGTGCGACGCGATAGCCGAGGCCGCCAGCGACACGCCGCTCGTGGTCCTTCCCGGCGTAGAGCTCAGCACGGCAGAAGGGCATCTCCTCGCCATATGGGAAGAGGGCACCCCCGCCCAGTTCCTCGAGGACGTGCTCGTCGAGCTAGGGGTTCTCCGCGCCGACCACGGTGACATTCACAAGGCGCTGCGTACCGGCTTCGCCGACACCGCGAAGGTCATCGCCGCCCGGGGTGGCTTGGCGATCGCGGCACACGCGGACCGAGAGAAAGGGCTGCTCCGCATCCCCGTGGCCGACCACGTCAACCAGACCTTGCTCGACGAGGCTATCGGTGCTGTCGAGATCGTCGACATCACCGAGGCCGACAGGGTCAGCGCGCGGCTCAACGGCAAGCGCGAGCTAGCGGTCGTCCGAAGCTCCGACACAACCGCGCCCGGTGCAAGCGCTCATGTCTTACGCGGCATAGGCAACCGTCGGACCTGGATCAAGGCGTCGAAGCCCGATCTCCGCGGCCTGCGGCACGCACTGGCGGATCCGGCTCTGCGGGTTCGGCTGGTCGAGCCTGCGGCACCGGAGCACACGATGATCGAGTCTGTGACCGTGGCCGGCGGGTTCCTCGACGGCCAGCAGTTTGAGCTTTCCGGCGATCTTAACTGTCTGCTCGGCGGGACCGGGGCGGGCAAATCATTGCTAATCGAGTTGGTCCGATTCGCGCTCGACCAGCAGACCGACGCAGGCGACTTCCCGCAGATACGTAAGGAGGTCGAGTCCCGGCTTAAGTACGCGCTCACCTCTGGCTCAACCGTCGAGGTCATGCTCACGCGCGGCCACGCGCGGTGCCTCGTCCGCCGTGCTTACTTCGAGGACGGCTCCACCCAGCCGGAGTTCATCGGTGACACCGAGCAGCTGATCGGCCTCTCCGGCCGGATCGCGATCACCGGCTTCTCCCAGGGCGAGGTGATCGAGTACGCACGAACCCCGGTCGGGCGTATGGCGCTCATCGACGCGGCTCTCGACCTGACCGAGTTCGAAGTCCGCGATACGGATGCGGTGTATCGCCTGAACGACAACGGGCGCTACATCAGCTCGCTCGAGTCGAAGATCGCGCAGGCGCGGCTGAAGTTGGAGAAGCTCCCTGAGGTCGAGAAGCGGCTGGAGGAGCTGTCCGGCCTGTTCGATGGCGAGACGGTCAAAATGCAGGCGGACTGGAGCACGGAGAAGGCGCTCTTCGAGCCGCTGGTCGGCATCCCCGAACTGAGAGTTACAGCCCGCACGGACGGCGGGGACAAATTCCGCGGCTCGGCCGCCATCGCAAGCAACCATGACCTTTACGAACGGGTGCAAGCTGCCTACACCCAGCTGCGCGAGGCCGTCGAAACTGCCAACGTGCAGTTGGCGCACGTTGAGCTGGCGGTGAACAAGGAACTCGTCGCGATTCAGCAACAGTGGCTTGAGCGGTACCGCGAGTTCGACCGCGAACTCGCAGAGGCGGTGAGCCATATCGATGTCGACAACAAGGGCCTCGCCGCACTTCGCATGCGCCTGGTCGAACTGCAGACGGAGAAGGCCAAACTCGACACGCAGCAGACCGAGATGGATGACGAACTGCTCCCGAACCTGTCGGCGGCCACGAGGTACCGGGAGGAGCTGATCAACGAGCTGATCGAGGGACGCAAGGCACGGCGACGGCGGCGCGAGGATCGGATAAAGGCGCTCAACAAGCTGATGGGGGGCATCGTCCGGATCAAGATGCTTTCCGAGAACGACGACTCGCTCTACCTGGCCGAACTATCGGCCGTCGCTAAGGGCTCCCGGCTGCGTGCGTCGGTCCTCCAGCAGATTTGCGAGAAGTCCGCCCCGGTCAAGCTCGTGCGCTCGTTCCTCGCCGACGATGTCGACGGCGTGAGCGCTGCCACCGGCGCCGAGCGCAAGCACGTCGAAGCTCTTTTCGAGCATGTGAGGGAGAAGGGCACCATCGAGGACTTCCTCAAGATGCAGACGCTCGATCTACACGACGGCCTCTCCGTCGAATTCCGCAAGCGTCCCAACGACAGCTACGTGCCGATCGAGCGGCTCGCCCACGGCCAGAAATGCACCGCGATCCTCATTGTCGCTCTCGCCGACGGCAACGACCCCCTGATCATCGATCAGCCTGAAGACGCGCTCCACGCCCCGTGGATCGAAGAATATCTGGTCGCAAAACTTCGCGATCTGCGTGGCAGCCGGCAGTACATCTTCGCCACCCGTAGTCCGGGACTGGTCGTCTCTGCCGACGCTGAAATGATCATCACCCTTACCTCCGATGCGAGCAACGGCGTCGTCGAAGCCACGGGATCGCTCGAACGCCACGACCTCAACGCGCTGGCGCTGTACCACCTGGAAGGCGGCCCAGTGCCCTTCAAACGCCGAACCATCAAGCTCGGCTCGTCGATGAACTAGCGTTCGCCGAGCCTCCTCGACGCTGGTGACGCCACTCCAACCCGACTAGGTCCGCGGACCGTCGCGGATCGCGCCGGGGGTCGATGGTGACGCTGAACCGGGTGGTGGCGGTGGCGGGCGGCACGTCGCCGATGTGGAAGACGCCGATTTCTGTGAGCCCGCTGGGCTTGCGGCCACCTGCTGGTGGCGCTGCTCGGACGGCTGGTGCTCCGTGGAAGCTCGTATGTTCGCCTGCCGGGACGGACGCACCCGTAATGAGCCGGACCGTCGCCGAAGATGACAGTTCAAATTTGATGCTCCCTCGGTGGTATGCGCGCCGACCAGCGCGGACGGGGCTGGGTGGTTTACCGACTTAGGAGTACGGAGCTGGATCGCCCGGAGAGACGATGCGAAGTGGACCAGCGGGAGACTTTTAATCCTCAGGTCTCCCTAGCGACAGCTCGAAGGTGCGGACCGGACCAGCTCCGAACCGGCCTTCGCCCAGATCCGCGATGGGACACGGCTGACGGCACCCCGGCGTCCTGACTCGTCGGCGTTCGATGCGGCCACTGCAAGGCACGCCCCCGACTCGCCGGCCAGCGAAATCGGCAGGTCAGCCGGGCCGCCGCATGGGTGGTCGTCGAAGCATGCGCCTACCGAGGTCACGGGCGATGACCGCTACGGGTAGCGCACTACTCACCCTCAGCGTAATCTGTCGAGGCTTTCGCCCACGGTTGTCCACGGGGGACTGACGATGATTCGTGCTGACGGCGCCGGGCCCACTTGCCGTGCTCGAATGGGA
Organism: Asanoa ferruginea; assembly: GCF_003387075.1. Classification (NCBI taxonomy): domain Bacteria; kingdom Bacillati; phylum Actinomycetota; class Actinomycetes; order Micromonosporales; family Micromonosporaceae; genus Asanoa; species Asanoa ferruginea. The sequence continues at coordinate 2,220,267 of NZ_QUMQ01000001.1, read as the reverse complement.
TAGCAACGACCGATGGCGGTTCTCGAAGTCGTTGACGTCGTCCGGCGGTTTGGTGGCAAGCAGCCGATAACCGCACTCCAAGGGTTCAGCATGACGGCCGAGGCCGGCGAGATTGTCGGCCTTCTCGGAGTTAACGGTGCCGGCAAGACGACCCTCGTCAAGATAGTCGCGACCCTGCTACAGCCGACCTCAGGCACGGCCCGGGTGTGCGGCTATGACGTCACCTCCCGCGGACGCGACGCTCGCGCGCATCTCGGTGTTGTCTTCGGGGGTGATCGTGGTCTCTATGGGCGACTGTCCGCCGTGGACAACCTCATCTTCTTCGGCGGGCTCTCCGGCATCCGTCGCGGTCTGCGCCTGCGCGCCATGGAGGCGCTGGAGCAGGTGGGCCTGCGCGACAGGGCGAACACCCGGGTCGAGACGTTGTCACGTGGTATGCGGCAGCGGCTGCACCTTGCCGCCGGGTTGTTGCATCAGCCTCGCCTGCTGTTGCTCGACGAGCCCACCACGGGGCTCGACGTCGTTGAGGCTCAGCGCATGCGCGACCACATCGCAGGGCTTGCTCGCACCGGCGTTGCGGTGCTGCTTACCTCCCACTACCCGGTCGACGTGGACCAACTAGCAAGCCGCGTGGTCGTGTTGCAGGACGGGGTGAACCGCAACGATCTGCCCATCGCCCGGTTTCGGGAGCTCGCCGGGTTCGTCGCCGAAGTGCGGATCACCGGCGCCGGGCCGCAGCCGCAGACCCCCACCAGCGAGGGCTTCGAAATCGCCACCGACCAACACGGCTGGACGATGACCTGCCGCCTGCGTCGGTGGGACCTCGGCACCCTCGACATGCTGACCTCGATCACCAAAGGGCACGCGGTGGCTGAGTTGCAGGTCACCCCCGTCGGGCTGGAAGGGGTGCTGCACTCGCTGCTCGGAGGCAGCCGGTGACCGACGTTCTATGGGCGGCCTGGCGGGGTGCGGTCCTCCAGGTCCACGAAGCCAAACGTTCGTCGAACCTGCTCGTCCACGGCATCGTGCAGCCGCTCGTCGTGATCAGCCTCGGCCTCTACGCCCGCGGCAACGCCGACCCAAAGTACGTCGGCCAGGTCATCGCCGGCGCCGCCATGCTGTCACTTTGGACGGTCGTGCTCTGGAACTCCGGCACGCTGTTGCTGCGCGACCGCATGGCCGGTGCGCTTGCCACGATCATGGTTAGGCCCTACCCACTGGTCGCCGTTCTGCTCGGCCGCACCCTCCTGGTCGCCCTCACTGCGATCGTCTCCAACGCCCTGGTCGTCGTCGTGATCGTCAACGCCCGCGGTGGCCCACCGCCCGAATTGCCCGGCCCAACCACGATGGTGGTGCTCGCCCTGCTGGCCGCCGGATCCGCCGCCTGCCTCGGCGTTTTGCTCAGCGCCGTCGTCGTAGCCAGCCGTGGCGCAGCCATGGTGATCGACACCTTCGTCTACGTCATCTTCGTCCTCGGCGGCCTACTGATCCCGGTAAACCTGCTCCCGGCAGCCGTCCGCTGGCCCGCGGAACTGGTCAGCCTCCACCACGTCGCGGTCATGGTCGTCGGCAAGCACCTCGACGGAAGCCAGGTCGCCGCAGTGCTGGGGCTCTCCGCCGCCTACCTGGCCGCCGGCATCGTCCTGATGGGCGCGGCCACGAGACAGGCGCGCAGGGAGGGCACCCTTGACCTGGTCTGACCGCCTTGCCGGGCGTGACCTGCCCTTTCTCGTGCAGATGCCACTGCTGGCCACCCGCGACTACGTCATCAACCGCAGCGGTTGGGTCGCCGCTTGGAGCATGCCGATCCGCGCTGTCTTCCAGGCCGCGTTCGTCATCCTGGCCGGCCAGTTCTACGCCGGCACCGCCGGCCGTGACTACGCCTTTGTCGGCGCGGTAGCGTTCGCCGCCTCGCCCTGGGCGCTCGGCGCCGTGTCCGACGCCATGCTCGAGGATCGCAACCAGGGCACCATTTACCGCCTACGGCTCGGCCGTCTACCAATGTTGGTGCTGGTGGCGCTGCGCACCCCGCCCTACCTGGTGCAAGGCCTTGTCGCGATGGTGCTCGGCGCATTGATCGCCGGTCCAGTGCTGGTCGGCACCGAGCTATCCCTACGCGTCGCCCTGCTGCTGCCGATCCTCGCCACCGGACTGCTCAGCATGCTCTGCATGGGCCTGGCCATCGGCTCGACCGGTGGCAGCCCGCGCACCGACATCCTGCTGTCCAACCTCGCCCAATACCTGGTCCTGCTCGCCGCCGGCGTCATTCTCCCGCCGGGAAGGCTGCCGTTACTCGACACGGTGGGTCAGTTCCTGCCGCTGCGGCATGCACTGGCCGCAGCCCACGGCTGGCTCGCTGGGCGGCACGAATGGACGCAGATCGGTCTCGAACTTCTCGTGGCCGCGGGCTGGTTGGCGGTCGCCTCTGGTTGCCTCGCGGTGCAGGCCCTGCTCGCCCGCCGCTACGGCCTCGACGACCTGAGCTGACGAAGACGGGACAGCCAAAAGGAGGCCACCGCGCTAATATCCGTCGATCTGATCATCATGACATTGCGGGGTGGCCATGATGCGAGTCGGCATTAACGGGTGTGGTCGGGTCGGGCGGTCGTTTTGGCGGGCCGCCCTGGAGCGACCCGGGTTCGACGTGGTCGCCGTCAACGACACGGCGCTGACCCCGCAGGCCATCGCCCACCTGCTCAATTTCGACAGCGTCCGCGGCCGGGCACAACAGAAGGCCACTGTCGAGTCAGACCGCGTCGTGCTAGGCGGCCAGCCAGTCACCGTAAGCCAAAACCCCACCCCCGAAGAGATCCCCTGGGGTGAGCTAGGCGTCGACCTCGTCGTCGAGTCCACCGGCCGATACTTCCGCGCCGAAAGACTCCGCGGTCACCTCGCAGCCGGCGCGCGCAAGGTGCTTGTCTCCGCCGCCGCGCCCGACCCCGACGCCACCATCGTCATCGGCGTCAACGAGCACGACTACGACCCAACCAGGCACCACATCGTCTCGCCGGCCTGCTGCACCGGCAACGCGGTCGCCCCCGTCGTGGCCACCCTGCGCGCCGAGTTCGGTGTCGCCGGCGTTTTCATCAACACCATCCACGCCTACGACGGGACGCACAGCTCCCTGCACGACGCCCCGCATCGCGATCGGCGGATGGGCCGGGCCGCCGGGGTCAACATTGTGCCGGTCAAGATCAAAGACACCACCCGGTCACTGGGGTACGTGTTTCCCGACCTCGCCCAGCACATCGAGGGCATGGCGATGCGGGTGCCCGCCGGGATCGGCTGCGCCGTCGAGGTGGTCGCCGAGCTGAACACCCAGGCCACCGTCGAGCAGGTCAACGCCGCGTTCCGGGCCGCCGCCAACGGTCAGTTCAAGGGCCGGCTCGGCTACACCGACGAGTCGCTGGTCTCCTCCGACTTCGTCGGCGCCACCGAGGTGTCCATCCTGGACGCCCAGCTCACCACCATGCTGGGGCGCAACGCCAAGCTGGTGGTCTGGCATGACAACGAGATCGGGTACGCGCGGGTCCTCGCCGACACCGTCGAGCTGATCGCCGCCGCGGGCTGACCAACGCCATGCTGACCGTTGGCGTCGCCGCCCGCAACGAGGAGGCGACGATCTCGCACTCGCTGGAGTCGATCGAAAACGCGCTCGCCGAAATCCCGGGCGAGGGCGCGACCGAGCTCATCGTCGCGGTCAACGACTCCACCGACCGCACCCGCGAGCTCGCCGAAGCCTTCGCAAACCGCGACCCCAGCCGCTACCGGGTCATCGAATCCGAGCCGGGAATAGTGGAAGCCCAGCGAGCGGTCGCGCGAGCCGCCAAAGCGCCCGACTACCTGATCTTCGTCGACGCCGACTGCCTGCTCGACCGGCAGTGCCTGCGGAAACTGTCGGAGGTCATGCGGGATCCGACCGTGCAGGCGACCTGGGCCCAGCGTGTCCTGGCCGGCCCGGCGAAACCCGGGTTCTGGCAGGCATTGCTCAACTTCGGCGACTACCACCGCGACGTGATCCTGCGCGGCCACTACGTCGTGGGGCAAGCCTTCGCCATCCGGAAATACGACGTGCCCTACGACTCACCCAGCCGCGAACCCGTGCCGGCGAACGTCGCCGCCCACCTCCAACTCGACCGCGGCCCGCTGACCGACGACTCCTACCTCTCCCGGGCACTGATCGCCGCCTTCGGTCAAGACGCCATCCGCCCGGGGAACGACGCCATCGTCTACGCGCAGCCAATGCGCAGCCTGCGCGACCTCTACAGAGCGCAACGCCGCAAGGCGTACGAGGTAGAGCGACTCAATCTGCTCTTCCCCGAGCTGCGTGGAGTGCGCGGCAAGTTCTTCGGGCGGCGGTTCGACAGCACGGCCTACGCACGGCTGACCCCGGCGCAGCGGCTGCAATGCCGGCTCTACCAGCGGCTCTATTCGGGCCTGTGGCGGCTGGCGCAATGGCAGCTCGCCACCAGCCTCTGGCTCCTAAAGCGCGGAGTACCGCTGCGGCCGTGCAACATCTGGCCGGTGGTGCACGGCACGAAGAAACCGTTCCCGGCGACATGACGCTCTCCGTCGTGGTGCCGGTGTATCGGCAGCGCCAGGCCCTGCGACACACGCTGGCATCGCTGTCCGCCCAGACAGCCAAAGACTTCGAGGTCATCGTCGTCGACGACGGCTCACCAGAGCCGGTCGGAGATGTCGTCAAGGAGTTCGCGGGAAGGCTGAACGTCCGCTGCGAGCGCCACGAGAGCAACAAGGGGAGGGCCGCCGCCCGCAACACCGGTGCGGCCGAAGCGACAGGCGACCACTTGGTGTTCCTCGACGCCGACTCGGTCGCCCACCCGAACCTGTTGGGAGCGCACAAAGACCGGCATGGAGAGGGTCCGCGAGTGGTCCTCGGCCGACGCATCAAGGCCGACTGGCAAATGGCGGCCCGGTTCGGCGACCCAACGACCCTGCCCACGGAGGTGCCGCCACATCAGGACGACGGCCGCTACGCCCTGGAAGTGGCCAAACAATGGGCCGTCGACCGCTCGCCATGGGTCTTCCTGCACGCGCACAACTTCTCCCTGCCCCGAGCGGTCTTCACTGAGGTAGGCGGCTTCGACGAGGCGTTCGTCCGGTGGGGCTGGGAGGACACCGAGCTGGGCTACCGCCTGTTCCGGCACTGGCAGCGTGAGCCAGGCCGGTTCGTCTGGGCACCGGAGGCGATCTGCTACCACGTCCCGCACTACTCAGATCTCACGGCCAACTGGCGCGAGGCGAAGGCAGGACTGGCCTACCTACAGACCAAGCACGAACACTGGGAAGTCGAGCGGCTCGGCTTCCGCCTTCGCGACCTGGTCCTCGACATGCCGGCCTACGCCGCGCACCTCGAAAGGCTGGACAACGGCCACCTGACCCCGACGTTGGAGGCGTTTCTGCCAAGAAGTGCCAAGAGGCTGTGGGCAGGACCCGGCGCCGATCGGTTACGTGACAAGCCAGCCGCCACCCTCGACGTGCATCAGCCGCGCTCGGAAACCAACAAGCAACTGCTCGGCCTGGCCACGCCATGGCCTGACGGCGCATTCGACGACGTCGTGCACTGGCAAACCTGGCGCATCCTGACCATCACTGACCTGGGCCACCTGATCCGCGAGAGCCTCCGGCTCGCCCCAACACTCATTCTCGCGGGAACCACGAACGGCAACGCAGACATCGAACGGGCCTTGGAAGCCGCCCCTTTGACGGTGCGACAGGTGGCCAACACAGCCGCCGTCTGGGCGATCGAGGTGCGCGCTACCGCGTCTCGATGACGTCGGCGATGTGGAACGGCACGTAGTGGTCGAAGAACAGGCTGGTCAGCAGCGCCACCCGGCCACTGGCTCGGAACGCCGTGAACAGGGCCGTCATTCCGTCTTCGACCGCGTACACGGAAAGGTTCAGCTCTTTCGCGATCTGCCGGGTGTTGAGGCCGCGGGCGACCGCACCGAGGACCTTGCCGTGCCACGGTTGCAGGCCGCGAGCCCGCACCACGAACTCGCCGATCTCGTGCGGGCGGATCCGCCCGACCGTCACCGCGATCGCGTTCTCCAGCTCAGTTGCATGGAACGCCAACCAAGGGCTCCCGGAAGCGTCGATCAGCCCGGTCCGCCGGCCCTTAGCGACCGCGGTGCCGACCCGGTCGAGCTCCACAGCGTCCAGGACACTGCGCGCGGAGGCCGTCACGTCGAGCAGCCGCCCGTCAGGTGACATGAACAACCGACCCGACGGCGAATCCACGGCTGCCGGCACCAAAGCCGGGGACGCGGCGACAAGGTCGGGGCGTGCCCGCCGCTGCCGGGGAAGCCAGAAGCGTGACGAGCGCGAGGAAGCACCAGCCGGCGCGGGATCCGGCGCCACAGTGACCGCCCCGCGGCCGCGGGCCAGCGCGTTGTGCAGGGCAGCACCGAACAACCGCCCAGCCGGCGCCAACTGCGCCACCTCGTCAGCGCTGAACCGGCCACCGACCCGATAGGCGAGCAGCGCACCCCAGGTGCCTTCGGAGTCATGGAACGTCTGCCGCAACTCGTCGGTGAAACCACGCGGCCGCAACACCGTCCGGAACCGCGCACTCAACGACGGGTCGCCATGAGTCAAACCCGCGAGCGTGCCAAGACGCTGCTCACCGACCAGGTCGACGAGCTTGAGCACATCGTCCTGCCCGTATTCGTTGGCGAACAGCTCCCGCTCCAACGAATGGTCGTGCGGCCCACCGTCGACCACGCACGATGCCCACATCATCGTCAGCGGGTCGAGCACCGCCCAGATCGCCAGGTCGAAGCCGACCGTGTCGCGTAGCATCTCGCTGGCCTGGCGGCGCAGGTCGACGTGGTCGAGGGACACATCGAGGTCGGCGCCAACCCGCACCGCGAACGGTTCGTGCCCGGTGCGCGGCGCGCCGACGCCGCGCGGTGGCTGGCGGTCAGCCGTTGTCCGCGAGCCCGACGGCTTCGGATCCTCGAAATCGTCGTCGTCGGCGGAAGCGGAGTCGGTGTCCTCCTCCAGTCCGTCGAGCGGGACTCGGATGCCGGCGGCGCGGGCAAGCGTCACGGTCACCTCACGGCTGACTGGCCGGTCGTCCGGCTCCTTGTTGAGACAGCGGTGCAGCAGATCCCGGATGACCGGCGGCACGCCAGGCAGCTTCGGGAGGGGCGTCGGCTCCTGGTAGATGTGCGCTTCGACCATTTGCGTGCTGGTTTCGGCGGTCCACGGCATTCGGCCCGCGAGCAGCCGATAGAGCAGCAGCGCGAGTGCGTACACGTCGGTGGCTGCGACGACGGGCCGACCGTCGAGCCGCTCCGGTGCCAGATAGGCGGGCGTACCCAGGATCTGATCGCCCTCGATCATGTCCCGCTCGCCGGCCACCGCCGCAAGTCCGAAGTCGACCACCTTCGCACCGGCCGCCGGAAGCATCACGTTCCCGGGCTTCACGTCGCGATGCACAACCCCCGACGCATGCGCCGCGGCCAGCGCCGACGCCACCTCGGCACAGATGCGCAGCGCCGTCTCCACGGTCACCGGCCCGCGCCGCAGGCGCTGCTCCAGCGAACGGCCGTGCAACAGCTCCATCACCACGAACGGCCGCGCACCGGCCGCCTCGCCGTAGTCGTAGACGCTCGCGATGTGCGGATGGTTGAGCCGGCCGGCGGCGCGCGCCTCGGCCAGGATGCGGCGGCGGAACTCGGCGTCCTTCGCGAACTGGGCGGCCAGCACCTTGATGGCGACGTCGCGGTCGAGGACCTGGTCGTAGGCCTGCCAGACGACGCCCATGCCGCCCGCGCCCAGCCGGCGGGTCAGCCGGTAGCGCGCGCTGAGCGTCTCCCCGTCCACGGTTGCAAGCCTCCTTCCGCCGTTGTCCCGAATGGATCGCCGCCGGTTGATTTAAGCAAGACCTAACCGTCGGCTAAGCCGGCGCTAGGCGGATCCATAGGCATGCCAAGTACCGTCGACAGGACTTCACACGGGGCTGAGGAAGGAACCGAGCGGATCGGAGAGGTGCTATGGCGACTATTTTCGCCATTCACGCCAACGCGACCACTCAGCTGACTGTCAGTCGTGCTGTGGCCAGTGTGAGTAACGCCGAGTTGACCGGGCGCACGGCTTCGGCGGTGGAGGCCCAACGGGTTTTCCAGACCCTGGCGCCCGACGTGGTGACCGTCGACCTGCAACTTCCCGACGGCAACGGGATCACCCTCGCCGAACGGCTCCGGGCCACCCGGCCTGACCTGCCCGTCCTCGTCATCGGCGCCACGGCGCACCGGCTGCTCGAACGCGCCCTCGCCGCCGGCGTCGCCGCCTACGTGGGTCGCGACGCCGGAGTCGTCGAGGTCGCGGCGGCCATCCGCGCCTGCCTGTCCGGCGGTGGCAGCTACTCCGCGCACACCCTGAACGCCGCCCTGCGCCATCCGCGGCCGGTCGGGCTGAGCCGCCGCGAGCGACAGGTCTACGACCTGCTCCGGGCCGGGCACAGCCCCGTCGAGGTCGCCGCCGAGCTTGGCGTCGGCGAGTCGACCGTGCGCACCTACGTCGCCCGCGTCCGGGCCAAGACCGCTGGCGGCGGTGACCTCCCGCAAGCGGGCTGAGCGAACAAGCACGTCAGCCACCGAACGCCTGCATGATCTTGATCGCGGCCGGGCCGATCACGACCACGAACAGGGCCGGGAAGATGCAGAAGATCATTGGGAACAGGATCTTCACGGGTACCTTCTGGGCCTGCTCCTCGGCGCGTTGACTGCGGCGTAGGCGCATCTCGGCCGCCTGCTGGCGCAGCACCTTGCCGATCGGGATGCCCAGCGTCGTGGCCTGCGCGACTGCCGACGCGAATGCCCGCAACTCGGTGATCGTGGTGCGGGCCGCCATCTCGCGCAGCGCGTCGACCCGGGCCCGCCCGATCTGCATCTCGTGCAGGACCCGGGCGAACTCGCCGACCATCGGGCCGCGCCCGTTGCGGACCACCTGCGCCATCGCCGCCTCGAAACCAAGACCGGCCTCGACGGTCACCACCAGCGTGTCCAACACATCGGGCAGAGTGCGGCGGACGAGTTCCTGGCGTTCCTGCGCGAGGTGCAGCACCAGCAGGGCCGGCGCGGCGAACCCCACGGCAGCGCCGACCAGGGCCCACACCAGCCACATCAGCGGCCGCGCGAACATGATCGCCAACCCGAGGCCGGCGCCGCACCCGACGACCGCGAGCAGGCCCTGGTAGGCGGTCACCTTGGGCACGCTCAGCCAGGACGGGTTGCCGGCCTGGTCCAGCCGCCGGGACAGCCATGCGGACGCGCCACCGGGGCTCAACGCGCGACCCAGCGCGTAGGAACCAGGGACCAGCGTCGCCGGTTCGGACCGTGCGGGGTTCGCGCCCGCGACGCGGTACCCCTGGTCGACGGTCTTGATCGTGCGGGTGACGGCGTCGTGTGGGCCGCCCGCGGTCAGCACAACGGCCGCGACGCCGAGGCCGCCGACAACCGCGACCAATCCGATGATCAGCAGCATCTAGACCTCGACCTTCAGCCAGCGCGCCATCCAGAACGCGCCGAACACCATGAGCAGGGCCGCGCCGGCCAGCATGATCAGACCCGTCCCCGTGGTCCACAGCACGCTGAGATATTCGCGGCTGACCAGGAACATCCAGGCGGCGATCGCGATGGGCAGACCCAGCAGGAGGTACGAGGACAGTCGGCCCTCGGCCGACAGCGCCCGCACGTGCCGGCGCAGCCGGTTGCGCTCGCGGATCGTGTCCACGGTGGTGTCCAGGGTCTCGGCGAGGTTGCCGCCGGTCTCGTGCTGGATCCGGATCGCGATCACCGCCCAGGCCAGATCCTGGTTGTCGGCCCGCACGGCCGCCCGTTCCAGCGCGTCGGACAGGTCGGCGCCCAGTCGCACCTCACCCATCGCGCGGCCCAACTCGACGGCCAGCGGGCCGGGCGGCGCGTCACGGACGACCGCGTCCAGCGCCTGTGACAGGGAGAAGCCCGAGCGCAGCGACCCGACGATGAGCTGGAGCGCGTCGGGAAGTTGGTCCGCGAACGCCTGCCGGCGCCGGCGGCTCCGCAGCCGCGGATAGCTAGCCGGCAACAGCCCACCGAGCAGCCCACCGAGCAGCCCACCGAGCAGCCCGAACTGCATCCCGAGCACGATGACGCCCATCGCGACCGCACCGGCCTGGATGCTCCGCCACTGCCCGGGACGCATGGTGATGTCGGCGTCGTCGAGCCGTTTCGCGACCCGCTCTCCGTCGCCCGCGGCCACCTTGCCGGGCAGGCTCGAGACGGTGCCAGCGAGGCCGGCGTTCGTCGTGCCCTTGACGTTGCCGCGCCCGGCGAGCCGGAACCGTTCGACCTGCTCGAGCCGGCGCTGCCGGGTCGTGCCACTGCCGCCGAAGATAACCAGCAGCAGGGCGAGCAGCAGCACGCCGAAGAACAGGACGCCGAGGGTGCCCGGCTGCACGGCGTCGACCAGCGACCGCGAGCCGCCGCCGGAGTCACCCGGCGAGGCCGGGGCGTCCGCGAACCGCACATCAACATCGCCGCTGCTGCGCGCGGCACCCGTCCCGGCGGTGACCCGCAGAGAAGCGGCCGCGCCGGAAAGCTCCGGTGGCACCGACACTGTGATGGTGAACAGCGCCGGCATCGTCGCCGCCGTGCGCAGCACCGCAGCCAGCGTTCCGGTCGTCGCGACCCGCGCCTCGCCACCGGAGGCGAGTGCGCCGAGCCCACCGGCCGGACCGACACTGACCACGTCGACGCGCTGATCCACCCCGGCGGAGCCGGCGACCGAACCACTCGACCCGCGAGCGACCAGCAGCAGCCGCCGTTCACCGCCATCGGGAGCGAGCGCCGCACCGGTTCGCAGGCCGGTCACCACATCGACGCCGCTGCCGGCGCCCAGGGCATCGAGCCCGGCCTTGAACGCGCCACGATCACGGGTCGGCCGCACCGCCGCCACCGGCGGATCGGTCGCGACGACCAGCCCGAGCGCGACATCGGCCGGAACGCTGCCGGCGAGGGCGGCCACCGCCGCGCCGTCGACGCCAGGGCCGACCACGACAGTCAGCGTGCGCTGCGGCGCCCCTTTGACGGCGCCAGGAGCGACCGCGGCGGGCAGCGCGTAACCATCTCGGGAAACAGTGACCGGCGGGATCCGCCCACCTTCAGTGCCGGGCAACGCCGCCACGAGCCGGACCTGACCAGGACGCACATCGGCGACCGACACGGGCAGATCGCTCTCCGCGTACGCCGGTGAGCCTGTCAAAACAATCGCCGCTGCGCCGACTGCGACCAGCAGCCCTCGAAGGATCACCACGGCGAGCTCTCGAACAGGGTGGCCGGCACCGGGACCCCGGCGTCGGCGAGCGTGTCCAGGAACCGTGGCCGCAACCCGGTCCATCGCAACGTGCCGCGGTGGCGGCCCTGGTCGTCGAGACCGGCACGGTGGTCGAAGACGAACAGGTCCTGCACCGTCACGACCTCGCCCTCCATCCCGATCACCTCGGAGATGTGGGTGACCCGCCGGGTGCCGTCGCGCATGCGGTCCTGATGGATGATCACGTCGACGGCGGAGGCCACCTGCTCGCGGATGGCCCGCACCGGCAGGTCGAGACCCGCCATCATCGACATCGTCTCGAGCCGGGCGATCGAGTCCCGGGGCGCGTTGGCGTGCACGGTCGTCAGCGATCCATTGTGGCCGGTGTTCATCGCCTGGAGCAGGTCGAGGGCGGCGCCGTCGCGGACCTCACCGATCACGATCCGGTCGGGTCGCATCCGCAGCGAGTTGCGGACCAGGTCGCGGATGGTCACCTCGCCGCGGCCCTCGATGTTGGGCGGGCGCGCCTCCAGCCGCAGCACGTGGTCCTGGCGGAGCTGGAGTTCGGCCGCGTCCTCGATGGTGACGATCCGCTCGGTGGGCGGGATGAAACCGGACAGCACGTTGAGCGTCGTCGTCTTCCCGGAACCCGTCCCGCCGCTGATCACGATGTCCAGGCGGCCGCGTACACATGCGTAAAGAAGTTGAGCGACCTCCTGCGTGAGCGTGCCGAAGCCGATCAGGTCGTCGACCGTGAACGCCTCGCGGGCGAACTTGCGGATCGTCAGCATCGAGCCGTCGAGCGCGATCGGCGGCAACACGACGTTGACGCGGCTGCCGTCGGGGAGGCGGGCGTCGACCATCGGGCTGGCCTCGTCGACCCGCCGGCCCACCCGCCAGACGATCCGGTCGATGACCCGGCGAAGGTGGTCCTCGTCGACGAACGAGGCGTCGACCTGGTGGATCTGGCCGAACCGCTCCACGAAGATCCGGTCCGGTCCGTTCACCATGATCTCGGTGATGTCCGGGTCGCGGAGCAACGGCTCGACCGGCCCGTGTCCGAGGATCTCGTCGATCAGCTCGGCCGCGATCCGGGCCGGGTCGGCGACCGCCAGCGGCGACTCGTCGCGCGCCAGCACGTCGTTGATGGTCTCGCGGACCTTCTGCTCGAGCGCTTCGTGGCCGGTGCGCTGGTCGTAGAGCTGCGGACCCAGGATCGACAGCAGCTCGCGGTGCACCCGCACCCGCAGGGCGGCCGCCGATCCGACGCCCGGGCCACGGCCGGGTCGCGTTGTCGGCCAGGCACCGCTGTCGCCACCGGCGTGCCCGCGCTGGGAGAGCCGGTCGGTCAGGCTCATCGCCCACCGGCCCGGCCGCTGCGGGTCCGCTCCCGGCGGCCCTGCTGGGCGATCTGACCCGATGCCAGGTCGCGGATCGCCTTGCTGACCGGGTGGCTGGGCTTGTCGAGCACGATCGGGGTGCCCCGGTTGATCGAGATCGGCACGTCGCGGCTCGACGGGATGTGTCCGGTGGTGCGGCTCTGCAGCACGCGTTCGATGTCGGCGCCGGACAGGCCGACCCGGGCGTCGCTGCGGTTGAGCACCACCAGCCGGTTGTCCTTGCCGAGCCCGAGCAGGTCGAGCATGTCCATCGCGATCCGCAGGTTCTTCAGCGCCGGCACGTCGGGTGTGGCGACCAGGACGTGCACGTCGGTGACGTCGAGCGCGGCCAGCACGCCCTCGGTGAAGTGCGCCGGGGTGTCGATGACCACGAAGTCGGCCATGGTGCGCACCGCGGCCAGCACCGCCACGACCAACTCCCGGTCGATCCGCTCCGCCTCGGTCGGTCCGACAGGAGCGAGCAACACATCAACACCCGGCGCGTACGGGGTCAGCAGCGCCCGGATCAACCCGGCGTCGATCCGGTCCCGGGACGCGACCACGTCGGCGATCCCGCGGTCGGGGGAGAGCTGGAGCATGATCCCGACGTCGCCGAACGCGAGGTCGAGGTCGACCAGGCAGACCCGCCGCCGTCCACCGTCGGCCAGGCAGACCGCCAGGTTGGTGGCCAACGTGGACTTGCCGCAGCCGCCCTTGGCGGAGAACACGGTGACGATCTTGGCCTCCGCCGGCGCCGCGACGGCCGGAGCGACCGCACCGTTCAGGTGCCGCGACACTTCCAGCGATCGGCCGCAGGCCGCGCGGACGCCTTCGGTGTCATGGGCGTCGACGGCCTCGCGCACGCCGGCCCGCAGCGCCTGCGACATCGTCTCCATGTCCAGGCGTTCGCGGAGCAGCACGACACCGAGGGCGGGCCGCACCAGCCGTTGCTGCGCGGCGACGTCGAGCGCGACCGAGGTGGGGGTGCTGGGCCCGAAGACGACCAGCGGCTCGCCGGGTAGGTCGGCCAGCAAGCGTTGCAGGTCTTCGATCCGGGCGACCGCCTGGACACCGCCGCCGAGCATCGCGGCCAGGTGCGCCGACCACTGCCGGTTGGGTTCGAAGAGGATGGTCATCGCGACTTCCCGAAGAGCGTGCCGTTGTCGACCCCGCGGTCGGGGCTGACGTCTGAGGAGTCACCGAGCAGACCGACGTTGAGCAGCCCGCCCAGCGCGGTGGCGTGGGCCAGGATCTCCGCCTGCCGCTGGTCGAGAGCGAAGGTCATCGCGACGTCACTCGGCGAGCTGGTGGTGGCCGGCTTCGGCAGGCCGTCGCCCTCGGTCGCGGCGCCGACGGAGATGACCTCGACGTCGGTCATCAGCACCCGGGTGATGCTGTTGATGTCGTGGCCGCGTTCGAGGCCGGTGCCGGACACGTCGTCGCGCTGGTCGGGCTTCAACGGCGTGTAGGTGTAGAAGATGGCGACCCGGGTGCCCGCCCGCACGCTGCCGGGACCGAACACGGCCGACTTGACCTTCGCGGCGATGGCGAGCTTGCCGTCGGGGATCGCGATGCCCGAACGGTTGACCGCGGTGCCGAACATGGTCCGCAACACCAACTGTCCACGCTGGACGGGGGCGGTGGTGACCAGCGCGTCCAGGTCGGCTTCCACCGCACCCAGGGTGTCCTCGGGCAGCGTCTCGGCCGGCATCCGGGTCTGCCGCAGGTAGCCGCCATCGCGCAGCGCCCGACCGGTGGTGCCGGCCGGGATCTGTTTCTCCGCGACCAGCACGGTGCGCGCCTGTTTGCCGGCCACGGCACGGGAGTCCGCCGACCGCACGTACAGCAGGACGGCGACCGCCCCGGCCGCAGCCACGACGACGGCGGCGAACACCGCGATGATCCGTCGGTTCATGTGTGTCGTTCCCTACCAGTTCGTTGTTCCGGGTCAACCGATGAGTGCGGTGATCTGTGCGCCGAGGTCAGGCCCGCCGACCGTGCCCCCGCCGGGCACCACCGCCCGGGTGAAGAAGCCGAATACGCAGGTGCTCACGCCGGGCCCGCACGAGCTCAGGGTCGGCGAGTTGACGACCGAGTCGGGTAGCTGCCAGCCGGTCACGACGAACGCGCCGACACCCTGGATGGCGTACGCGAAACCGCCGTCACCGGCGTCGGTCACCTTCTCGAAGATCGGCACGGCCACCGCCTGGCCGGGTTTCCCGATCAGCGACTGGAGCGCCTCCAGGCAACCGTCCGGCCGCTGGTCGGGCAGCGTCGCGCGGACCGGTGTGCTGGTCGCTGCTGCCGTCCGGCAGGTGTTGTCGGCGCCGGTCACCCACCGGAACCCGCCCGGGTCTCCGCGCCCGGTGCCGCCTCGGCCGCAGGCGGCCGGGTCGGTGTCGGTGTAGAGCGCGACCGCCTGTTCGGTGGACGGAAACGTGCCGCCGCCGCGGGTCATCCGCTTCCAGTCGCAGGTGGAGATGGTCAGCGCGAGGGTCCGCGCGGCCGTCGGCGAGCCCCAGGTGACCCGGGCGCACGCCGTGACGGCCGCACCGTCGTAGTCGTCGACGACCGCCTGCGCGAACACCGGCGGCAGCAGCGTCGAACCGTCGGCGGTCAGAATGCTGGTGCGTACCTCGGCGTAGACGCCGGTCTCGGGAGCGGTCCCGGTGCAGGTGGCGTCGGACTCGGCGGGGCATTCCGACAACCCGCCGCCGCGACCGCACACCACCGCCGTCGCCTCACCATCAGGGACATTCACCCGGGCGTACGCCGTCGCGGCATCGCCGCTCTCCGGTGCGCCACACGCCACCTCGCTGGTCGCGCAGACCCGGGCGACCTCGACCGCGGCCGCGTCGGCGCCCGTCTGCAACTGCTTGTGCTCGGCGTAGATGAGCCCGACGTCGACGACCAGCGCGCAGATCCCGAGCGCGACACCGGAGCCGACGAACACGGCCGCGACGGCCGCGACGGCACCCCGGTCGCCGCGACGGGTGCCGCGCCGGCGGCTCAGGAGCACGGCATGACCCCGCTGCCGGTCAACGTGACGGTGCCCGACGGCCCTTCGGCGCCGAGCAGGTCAGCGAGCGCGCCGATCGGCGTCACGAACTCGAACGGGAAGCTGACGCCGACCACCGCGGCCGTCCCACCGCTCGCCGCGACCGGGCAGGTCTCGATGGTCGTGATGGTGGCCTCCGCACCGGCGATCTCCCGGATCCGCTGATCCGGCGGGTCGCCGAACGACGCGATCCGGGCGCCCTGCTGCGCCGCTTCGGTGACGTTCATCTGGGCGTTCAACATCCGTCCAAAGTCGATGATCCCGAAAAGGATCATCAGCAGGATGGGGAAGACGAAGGCCGCCTCGACGGCCGCCGCACCCCGGTCCCGCCGGCCGCGGGAGGAGGCAGAGGCCGGCCGGCCACAGTGGCCGGCCGGCGCTTCACCTGGGGCAACTACGGCGTGACGCACGAGTCCGCGGGGGTGATGCGGTCGCAGGCGGAGTTGAACTGCCGGGCGATGGCCGGGCCGAACACGAACAGGATGGCGATGAGGCCGGCCACGATGAACCCCATGATCAGGGCGTATTCGGTAGCGCTCGCGCCGCGGTCGCGATTGCGCCGGTCAGCGAACCGCTTGATCTTCTCGATCATCAGAAATGACTCCAGTGCTGTCGGGACAGGGCCGGGGGAACGCACATGAGTCTGTTTCGGGAAGAGATCACTGTCTGTCCGTCGCCGGTAGCTATCCGGACTGGATGATCGCTGAGTGTGGCTACACGGCCACGACACGATCAAACGAGGGCAACTCTGACCGGTCGGCTAAAGAACGGCGACAAGAACGGTGGCCAGCAGCGCGGCCGCCAGCATCGCCGGGCCGAACGGCGCCGCCGCCCGTCGGTCCGTCCGGCCGCTGACCAGCAGGCCGAGCACCAGAGGCAGGTTGACCACGGGGGCGAGCACGACGCCGGCGACCACGGCCGGCCAGCCGAGCCAGCCAAGGAACAGGCCGAGTGCGGCACCGAGCTTGACGTCGCCGAACCCGAGTTGGGACCGCAGGATCAGCGCGATCAGCAGATAGCCGGCCCCGCAGGCCGCGGCGGCGAGGCCGGCGCGCAGCAGCGCCGGGCCGTCGCCCTCGATGACCGCGGCGAGGGCGAGCAGGGCCGCTCCACCGCCGAAGAGGGTGCCGACGAGCGGGTCGGGCAGCCGCAACACGGCGAGGTCGATGGCGGCCAGCGGGACGGCGAGGGCGGCGAGCAGCAGAAATGCCGGAAGCGCGGCGGTCGGCCCGGTCGCGGCGGCCGTCGCCGCACAGACCGCGGCCGTGATCGGCACCAGCACCCACCGGCCGGGTGTGGGTGCCCGGCCGCAGTTCGGGCACCGGCCCGAGGCCCGCCACCACTGGAGTCGGTCGGCGCCACAGTGCGGGCAGCCGTGCCGCCACGGCGGCGGGTGCGGCTGGTCTTCCGGCCATTCCACCGCGAAGCGACTGACCAGGCCGGGCAACACCGCACCCCAGCACGCACCGGCTATCCCGGCGGCGACGGCGAGCAGCGGCAGCGACACGGCCGCATCGTAGCGATCAGTCCTCAGCTTTTGGAGCGGGCGCGGTAGGCGGCGACATTCGCGCGGTTGCCGCACATCTCGTAGGAGTGCCAGCGCTGGGTGCGGCTGCGGGTCGCGTCGTAGAACACCCGGGAGCAGTGCCCGTTGTCGCAGACGCGCAGCCGCGACCAGGTGTTGGTCTGGACCAGGTCGGCCACGGCGCGGGCGATCCCGCCGACGACCGGATCACCGGCCACCTGCTGGAGCCCCGCATCGGGGAAGGTCTGCCGGAACAGGGCGTCGGCGGTGTGCGCGGTGAAGCTGGCCCAGGCCCGCTCGGCGTCGTCGGGCCCACGGGCCTCGAGCACACCCGAGAGGTCGGCACGCAGCACCCGGACCCGGTCGAGTTGCTGCTCGCGGCCCGCCCCGCCGGCCGGCTCGCCGAACCGGCCCAGGATCTCGGCCGCGATCTCCGGGTCGTCGAGGGTGTCCGGCAGCGCCGGGATGGCGTGCGGCCGGGAGTTGAGCAGGTCGACGACCTCGTCTCGGCTGGGCATGGCTAGACGCTACGTCGACATGGGCTAAATAACAAAGACCTTTACGGGCTGGCCGTCGCGGTGCTAGAACGTAATGGTCATATGGCAGTAGCCCATTACGCACCACAGGGAGCACCTCATGAGTCGGCTCATCCTCACCGCCGTCGGCGGCGACCCCGACCAGACCGTCGAGCTCGACGACGACCATGACCTGACCGTCGGCCCCGACGATGTCCTGGTCACGATCGAGGCGGCACCGATCAACCCGGCCGACCAGCTCTTCATGCTCGGCTGGTTCGGCGTCTACCCGCAGGTCCCCAACCCGGTCGGCGCCGAGGGCGTCGGACGCGTCACAGCGGCCGGGCCCGCCGTCGACCAGGCACTGGTCGGGCGGCGGGTGATCATCCTGCCGACCTTCGTGCAGGGCACCTGGGCCGACCAGGTCGTCGTGCCGGCCCGCAACGTCGTGCCGGTGACCGACCAGGCCGACCCGAAGCAACTCGCGATGCTTCCGGTCAACCCGGCAACCGCATACGCCCTGCTCAACGACTACGTCACGATCCAGCCGGGCGATTGGATCGGGCTCGGGCTGGCCAACTCCGGCGTCGGGCAGAACGTGATCGCGCTGGCCAAGCGGGCCGGCATCAAGGTCCTGGCCATCGTGCGCCGCGACGACGCCGCCAAGCAGGCGACCGCGCTCGGCGCCGACCGCGTGGTGATCGACGGCGAGCACCTCGGTGCCCGGATCGCCGACGCCCTCGACGGGGCGAAGCTGCGGGTCCTGTTCGACGGCGGCGCACCGGGCCTCGACGCGTTGGCCCCGCACATCGCCAGCGGCGGCACGGTCGTCACCTTCTCCTCCGTCACCGGTGCGCCGCCGACCGTACCCCTGGCCGATCTGATCTATCGCGGGATCTCACTGCGGGCGTTCTACATCCTCAACTGGGTGCAGACGACCCCGCGGGAAAAGCTCGAGCGGGTGTACGGCGAGCTCGCCGACCTGGTCGCCCAGGGCGTGCTCGGCACGGAGGTGGAGGCCACCTACCCGCTCACCCAATACCGCGAGGCGCTCGCCCACGCCGGCCAGCAGCAGCGCACCGGCAAGATCCTCTTCGTGCCGGGCCAGGAGCAGCGCGCCTGAGCGGCGCCTCAGAAGATGACAAACGCGGCGATGGCGACGAGGGCGAAGAACACCGCGATCCCGGTCGGGTACGTCGTGCGGCGGGTCCAGCGCGAACGCTTGCGGGCGAACTCGAAGTCGACCGCCTGCATCGTCACCGTCGGCGTCGCCACACCGCCGTCGACCAGCAGGGAGATCCTGACCGCGTCCCGCGGATTGAGCGTCAGCGCCGCGAGCCGGACGCCGTTTCCCTCGACCACGAAGTCGTCGATCAGCGTGCCGTCGATTCCGCCCCGGGTGAGCAGCGAGACCTCCACGTCGACCAACCGACCGTCGGCGATCGCAACCCGGGGCGGGATCGACATGCTCGCGGCGGTCACCGCGTTCCTGCCGACGTTCTCGATCAGAATGTCCAGGACGCGGGGCTCCAGCAGCACGACCTCATCGGCGCCGGTGACCACGGTGTATCTGACCGACCGCCAACGGCGCATCACCGCGTCGCTGGTCGCTGAGGGCAGCAGCTGCCAGACGATCTTCTTGGAAGCCGTGCGACGGCTGTCATAGCGCCCGAAGATCAGGGCCAACGCGGAGATGACAGCGGACCCGAGACCGACCCATGCGGCGGCTGTCACGTGCCCTCCTGATCTTAACTGTCGGTTACCACGCGTACGGCTAACGACATGGCGCCGCAGATGTAACCACATAGGACCGGAAGTTCCCAACACGCGTGCGCCGGCGCCGTTGATCACCCAAGAAAGCCCAGGTCAGCGGGTCTTCGTTCAGTCGAGATGCTGAAACATTCGAGCAGCGGACGCAGGTCGTTGGGTGAGATGGTGACCGCGCCGTCCTCGATCCGCGGCGGCGGGGAATCTCGTCACTCTGGGTTACTCGCTGCAGTGGAGGTCCGCGAGCGGACAGGTCGGCAGGGCGATCCAGCCCTCGGTCGCGGCAGCCGCCGCCTGAGCCGGTGACGGGCGGGTGGCCCGGCCGGTTGCCGCCGCCCGGGCGGCCAGCGCCGCCACCACCGCGTCGAGCGCGTCGTGGCTGCGCCGGCACAGCGGCTCGAACGCGCCGAGCGACAGCCACGGCGCCGCGGACAGCAGCGCCGACACCAGGTCCGAGGCCAGCCCGGCCCGCTTGTAGCCGCGATGGGTCAGTCCCCAAACGAACAGCGACGCCGCCGGATAGACCTCCACGACCAGGCCGTCGCCGGCGCGGGAGATCGGAAGACCGTCATCGGAGAGCATCGACAGCAACCCCGCCGCCCGGAAGGCCGCGTGGCCGATCCGGTCCGCGGACACGCTCATCGGGATCAGCCCGGTCGAGGACCGCACCACCTCGTCGGTCATCCGGTAAGCCAGCCGCCGCCGCCACAACGCACCCTCGCCGGCAGGTGGCGGCGTCACAAGTCCGGACCGATGGGTGGCCACGAACGACACGAACGCATCCGGCCAGCCCAGCGGGCTGTCGATCCCGGCCTTGTCGGACAAGCGAACGGCCGAGACGATCTCCGCGTCGGTCGCGCCCGCCTGGACCGACTCCACGACCGCGCCGGCCGGCGACCAGCGCACGACCGCCAGCCCGGACCGCTCGTCAGCGGCGGCCAGGTCCACCCCGACCGTGATCACGACAGCGCCGACAGGATCACGTCGCGATGGCAGTGAGCCTGGTCGGCCTCGAAACAGAGCAGGGCCACCCGCTTCTGCCGCGCCAGCGAAGCCAACGCCGACAGCGCGTCCGGCGGCATCAGAGACGCATAAACCGCCCGGGCCGCAGCGACGTCAGCGGGCGAACCATGGAACCCAGGCCGGTTCGACGGTGGATTACCCAGCGCCGGCAGGTGCGTGTAGCCAAGACCGGCCGAGGCCAGAGCGGCGGCCAGCGCCTTCTTGTTGAAGTCGCGCTTGCGGGATCGCGCGGCGAATCGCACGTCGACCACGCGGGAAACATGCAGCGACGCCAGGCGGTCGAGGAACTCAGCGAGGGTCAGGCCCTCGTACCCGATGCCGATCGCGTCCATCAGAAGAGCCTGCCACGACCGGCCCCCGCAGCTCCGGGACGAGCTGCGGGGGCCGGCCACCTACCCCCAGCGAAACGAACACCACTTCGAAGACAGCTACAACCGTGCCAGAGCTGGGCGGAAAGCCCCATCGGGAACACGTCCGCGCAAGCGGGGCGGACCGGCTTAACCACCCAGAGTGAAAACGCCGAAATCCGACAGAAACCGCAAGCGCGGCGGTGGAGAAAGCCCGAAGAAGGGAAAGAGGCGCGACATGAGGATTGGCATCGTTGGTTCAGGCAAGGTCGGCGGCACGCTCACGAGGCGGTTCCGGGAGATCGGGCACGAGGTGGCGGTCGCCAACCGCCGCGGCCCCGACTCGCTGCGACCGCTCGCCGACCAGACCGGCGCGACCGCCGGGACCGTCACCCAGGTGGCCGAGAAATCCGACGTGATCGTGCTCGCCATCCCGACGCACGCGGTGCCGCAACTACCCGGGCTGGCGTTCGACGGGAAGATCGTGGTCGACGCCAACAACTACTTCCCGGACCGCGACGGCGAGATCGAGCCGATCGTCGACCGTGCGGTCTCGTCGAGCCGCTGGGTCGCCGACCATTTCCCGGGTGCCCGCGTGGTCAAGGCGTTCAACAACATCATGGCCGGGCACCTCGACCGCTACGGGAAACCGGAGGGAGAGCAGGGCCGGATCGCGCTGCCGGTCGCCGGCGACGACATCGAGGCCAAGGAAGTGGTCGACGAGCTGGTCGACGAGCTCGGCTTCGACCCGGTCGACGCGGGCAGCCTCGACGGAAGCTGGCGCCAGCAACCCGGCACCCCGGTCTACCTCACCGATCTCGACAAGACAGAACTGAGGCGAAAGCTCAGGGCTTGAGCCCGACCGCGGCGTAACCGGCCAGGCTGATCGACTGGTCGGTGTCGGGGTCCGCCTGCCAGTGGGTCATGTCGACCACGCCCGGCGGCAACAGCTCAAACCCGGCGAACAAAGCGGTGACCTGAGCACGGGTACGCATCGTCATCGGCGTCGCCGTCCGCTGGTAGAGCTGCCGGTGCGTCGCCGCCTTGCGCGGCTGCGCGTCGGCCGTCGCGTGGTTGACCGCCAACAGGCTTCCGGGCGCGATCGCGTCGCGGTAGGCCGCCACGATGCCCGCCGGATCGTCGGTGTCCGGCACGAAATGCAGCACTGCCACCAGCAGCAACCCGACCGGTTGGGTCAGATCGAGACCGCCCTCCAGGGTCGCGGCCGCGAGCACCGTTGCCGTGTCGCGAAGGTCGGCCTGCACAGCGTTGGCCAACGGGTTGTCTTCCAGCAACGCCCGACTGTGCACCACCGCGACCGGGTCCTTGTCGACGCAGACCACCCGGCACGACGGGTCGACCTCCTGCGCGACGGTGGGCACGTTGCCCGCGGTCGGCAACCCGGAGCCCAGGTCGAGGAACTGCCGCACACCGCACTGCACCATGAACCGCACCGCTCGCCGCAGGAACGACCGGTTGGCGCGCATGATCGCCGGAAGTTCCGGCCAGTCGGCGATCGCCTGCTCCGCCAGCGACCGGTCGGCGGCGAAGTTGTGCGCACCGCCGAGGTAGAAGTCGTAGATCCGGGCGGCGTTCGGCTTGTCCCTGTCGATCTCGGCGGGTGCCCAGGACGAATGAGCTGGTGGCACGACCTACTCCCTCGAAGACGACCAATCGGGAAGATCACTTCAGCCTAGCGCCGGCTGGGGCAAATGTCCGCTCATGCGCGATCCCGCTGCCCGTACGACATCGGCCGTTGGCTTTGCGGTCGCACCCCCGTCAACGCGAGCTACTAGGCAGATCAGGTCAGCTACCCAGGGGAGTGTTCGCATGCCCGTTCCACCCGCGACCGGCCGGTTCGTCCGGACGGCCATGGTCGCCGGCCTCATCACCGTTCCGGCCCTGATCGGGCCGGCCGCACACGCCGCGCCGGCGAGCAAGAGCAAGGACGCTGGCTTCGCCCGGCTCGCGACCGTGCCGGTTTACCTCAACAGCTCCGAGGACCAGGAGACGGTCGCCGAGATCAGCGCCGTCAGCACCGACGGCAAGACGGTGATCTCGACCGACAGCCCGGGTGAGCGGCTCGGCTTCCTCGACATCACCGACCCGGCGCACCCGAAGCCGACCGGCACGCTCGCGTTGCCCGGCGAGCCCACCTCGGTGGCCGTCTACAAGAACTTCGCGCTCGCGGTGGTCAACACCAGCGAGAACTTCATCGACACCTCCGGCGTGCTCCAGGTCATCGACCTCGACACCCGCACGGTGGTCCGCACGATTCCGCTCGGCGGCCAGCCCGACTCGATCGCGGTGGCGCCCAGCGGCAAGTACGCGGTGATCGCGATCGAGAACGAGCGCGACGAAGACGTCAACGACGGCGAGCTGCCGCAGCAGCCGGCCGGTTTCGTGCAGGTCGTCGACCTCAAGAAGTGGGCGCTGACCCGGATCGAGATGACCGGCCTGGCCAAGGTCGCTCCCGGCGACCCGGAGCCCGAGTACGTCTCGATCAACCGCAACGACGAGGCGGTGGTCACGCTCCAGGAGAACAACCACATCGCCATCATCGACCTGGCGAAGAAGAAGGTCGTCAAGGACTTCAGCGCCGGCCAGGTCAAACTGTCCGGTGTGGACACCGTCGACGACGGCACCATCGCGCAGGACGACTCGATCACCGTCCGCCGCGAGCCCGACGGCGTCACCTGGATCGACGACAACACGTTCGCGACCGCCAACGAGGGTGACTACGTCGGCGGCTCGCGCGGCTTCACCGTGTGGAAGCGCAACGGCGAGGTGCTCTACGACGCCGGCAACTCGTTCGACCGGCTCGCGGCCGCGCACGGCCTCTACCCGGACAACCGCTCCGACGCCAAGGGCACCGAGCCCGAGGGCGTCGCCTTCGGCAAGTTCGACGGCAAGCCGGTGCTGTTCGTCAACTCCGAGCGGGGCAACTTCGTCGCGGCGTACGACATCAGCAAGCCCAAGGCACCGAGGTTCATGCAGATCATGCCGACCACCAACGGCCCCGAAGGGGTCACCACGGTGCCGTCGCGCAACCTGCTCGTGGTCTCCAGCGAGGAAGACCTGCCCGACGACGGCATCCGTGCGTCGGTGACGATCTTCCAGTACGGCGACAAGAAGAGCGCGTTCCCGACCATCCGCTCGGCATACGAGCCGGGTCAGCAGAAGGCTCCCATCTCCTGGGGCGCCCTCTCCGGCCTGAGCCAGGTGCCCGGCCAGCCCAACCAGCTCGTGTCGATCACCGACAACGTCTACACCCCGACCCGCCTGCTGACGATCGACACCGCGCAGCAGCCGGCCCTGGTGAAGAGCGAACTGACGATCACCAAGGACGGCAACCCGATCGGGTACGACGCCGAAGGTGTCGCCGCCCGTGCCACCTCCGGCTACTGGATCGCGATCGAGGGTGACGGCACCGCCGCGAAGCCCAACCTGATCGTCCGGCTCGACGCCAAGGGCGCCGTGCAGGAGGAGATCCCGCTGCCGGCCGACGTGGCCGCCAACGTGACCAGCAACGGTTTCGAGGGCGTCGCGGTGACCGGCGTCGGCAACGGTGAGCAGGTCTGGGTCGCGGTGCAGCGCGAGCTCAAGGGCGACCCGAAGGGCACCGTCCGGATCGGCCGCTACTCGGTCGCCGACAAGACCTGGGCGTGGCTCGGCTACCAGCTCGACGCGGCGCCCGCGGGTGCCTGGATCGGGCTGTCCGAATTGGTCGCGGTCGACAACAACACGTTCGCGGTCATCGAGCGTGACAACCAGCGCGGCCTGAAGGCGACGGTCAAGAAGGTCTACACCTTCGACGTGCCGGCCACCTTCGGCACCGGCATGCCGACCGTGTCGAAGAAGCTCGCGGTCGACCTGTTGCCGTTGCTCAAGGCCGACAACGGCTGGGTGCAGGACAAGGTCGAGGGCCTCGGGATCGCCGGCAACGGTCAGGTCTACGCGGTCACCGACAACGACGGCGTCGAAGACGCCACCGGCGAGACGGTCTTCATGCGCCTCGGCGCGGCGAGGAAGCTGTTCAAGTAAGGCCTGTTCGCAGAGAAGGGCCCGCGCCGTTGTCCGGCGCGGGCCCTTGTTCAGGGTGCGCTAGGAAATCGCGATTCCGCTGTAGTAGTAACGCAGGATCGACTGGTAGCTGCTGCCGCCGTTCGCGAGATCACGCGAGCCGTACTGCGACATCCAGTTCCCGTCGACCCAGGCACCGCACGCCGTCGTGGTCGCGCAGTAGTGCGCCTGCAGGATGTTGCCGCTGCGGGTCATCCGGGCCGACCAGGTGCTGTCGACCGCGGCTGACGTCGCTGACTGCGCCGACGACGGCTTGTAGACCTGGTCGCCGGTGTCGTCCCGGACGTCGTAGCACGCCCCGCCGGCGGTCTTGCGGGTCGAGTGCAGCGCCCAATACCAGGCGTAGCTCTTGACGGCCATGGCACCGGACTCCAGCGAGGCCTTCGGCCAGCTGGTGATCCACTCGTTCGGGAGGACGTTCTTGACGTAGGTCTTGAAGTCGACCCTGTCCACTCGCCCGAGACTGACCCGGTAGACCAGGATCGTGGTCGGCAGCTTGGCGTTGGTGCCGTCGGTGCTGCAACCCGTCGGCCCGCTGATCAGCTCGTGCGAGGCGTTGTTGTTCTTCAGCGTGGAGTTGAGGTTGCCCTTGGCGCCGGGCGCGAAGTCCTGGGTGGCACCGGCGAAGTTGCTGTTGAAGTAGACCCGCACGGTCTTGCTGGTGCGGTTCCACACCGACGCGGCGTTGTTCTTGACGCACAGGCCCTTGCCGGCGCCGGCGCCCTTGAACTCGTAGCAGGTCGGCTGGGTCGTGCCGTAGTCGTCTTCGGAGCCGGTGAAGTCGGAGATCGAGCCGGCTTCGTTGCTGTTGTAGTAGTAGCAGAACTCGCCGCTGTCGCAAGCTCCGTCACGGCTCGCGGCGGATGCCGCGCCCGGTGCCACCGCGGCACCGATCAGCGCCGCCACCAGGAGTGCCAGAATGCCGGCGACTCGTTTCGGGGTGCTCATCCGGTCACCAGCCGCCGGGGACGTACGCCCAGCCCAGGTAGTCGGACCGGTCGCGGAAGGTGCTGGTCTGGTAGACGGTCGGCCCGGTGCTGATGGCGCTGTTGCCGCCGATGGAGAGCATCACGTGCCCGGCCGACGTGGTCGACGTGAAGAACACGGCCGTTCCGGCGGGCGGCACCGTGCCGGTGTGGATGCGGCCGTTGTCGCGCTGCCAGAGGTAGTGCGCGCGGGCCGTGGCGAACCGGCCGCTGGTGCCGAACGCCCGCTCGACGAACAGCTCGCACTCGTTGTTCCAGTCGGTGTGCCCGAGGCGCGCCTTCGCGAACGCGACGGCCTCGGCCGCACGCGGGTCGGCCGGGTTGGTGGTGCCGCCGATGGCGTGCGAGGCGTTGTTGTTCTTCAGCGTCGCGTTGAGGTTGGCTCTGGCACCGGCCGCGATCGTCTGGGTCGCGCCGCCAAAGTTGCTGTTGAAGTAGACCACCACGGACTTGCTGGTGCGGTTCCATGCCGACGCGGCGTTGTTCTTGATGCACAGGCCCTGGCCGGCGCCCGAGCCCTTGAACTCGTAGCAGGACGGCTGGGTCGTGCCGTAGTCGTCGACCGACGTGGTGAAGTCGGAGACCGAGCCGGCGTAGTTGCTGTTGTAGTAGTAGCAGAACTCGCCGCTGTCGCAGACCCCGTCGCGGGACGCCGCCGACGCGGGTGAGGCGACCGCCAGGATGGAGGTGGTGATGGCGAGCGCTGTGCCAACGATGGCGAGGCTCTTGCGGATGTTCATGGGTGTCCTCTCTCAGGGACAGTGAGGGGGTGGTGGGTGCGGGTCACTGCCCGCGCTGGTACTGCTCCCAGGTCTTGATCGCGATCCGGGGACCGTCGTCCGGGCCGTGGTTGGCCAGGCCGTTCATGCCGAGGTAGTAGTCGCCGACCTGGTTCTGCGCCTGCGTGGACAGGTCGGTGTCGTTGATCGCCGCGGCGTGGATGTGCCAAGGCCAGTCGCCTTGGCTCGGGTTGCGGACCCAGGCCGCGAAACCGACCTGGCGCAGCGCCTTGGCGACGGCGGTGCGCTTGGCCGCGGTCATGCCGGTGACCGAGATGTCGACGACACCACCGCCGTCGTGCGTACCGGCCGAGGTCGGGTCGCCCCCGGGGTTGTAGGAGCCCTGATCGAGCACCAGGGTGTAGCCGAGCAGGCGCTGGGTCTCGGCGAGCATCGCCTGGGTGCGCGCGTTGACGACATACCCGTCGCGCTGGACCTTCGCGCCGGGGCCGATCGTGTTGGTGACGGTGTAGCGGTTCTGCCCGAGCTTCGTCAGCGACGTGGTGCCCGGCAGCCCGTTGGCGGCCAGGCCGGTGTAGCCGAGGGAACGCTGATAGGCCGCGTACGCCGTGATGGTTGTGGTGCCGAAGTAGCCGTCGACCCACTGTGCGTTGAGCAGGTTCTTGGCTTGGAGCGCCTGCTCGACGGCGAGCACGGAGCTCTTCGCGCCCGGGGTCAGGGTGTTGTCGGCACGCCGCGGGTCGATCTGGGCGGCCAGGACGGTGGCCTCCATGTCCACGACCGGCAGCGCGGCCGCGGTGCTGGTTCGCTGCGCTGCGGCGTCGGATGTCGAAGCCCACGCATAGGCGGGGGCGGCGACGGCCACGCAGAGCGCCGCGAACCCGACGGCCAACCAGGGACGGCGCATGGTCGATCCTCCTCGTAGGTGGTGAGTCGTGTTGGGAACGGACTCACCCTGCGAGAAGGGCGTCGATGTTCGGTACCCCGTCGACCTGTCAGATTCGGCGGACCGGCACCGACCTCGACGAATGCGGTGTTGTCAGGTTGTGTCAGGCGGTGACGTTGACCATGAAGTACACCGGACGGCGGCTGGGGAAGTATTCCCGGCCGTTCTCGTCGACCATCTTCCAGCTCACCCAGCACTTCCCCGGGTGGCTCGGCGCGGTCACCGGAACGCTGATCATCACCTGCTGACCGGGCGGCGTGTCGCCGATAGAGACCCGGTCCGGCACGTGGCAACCGTCGTTGTCAGCGGTGGGGTTGATCCGCGCCAGGAAGCGGTTGTGCCAGTCGACCGTTCCCACGTTGGCGAGCGCCCACACCTTGGTGAACTCCTGGTTGACCTTCACCTTCATGCCGTCGGGGATGGTGACGTCGGCGATGAACTTGCTCGAGTCGCCGGGGATCAGCGAGTCGGAGAAGGGTGTGGACGACGGTGATGACGTCGCTGACGGCGTGGCAGCCGCGGCGCCGGAGCCGGTCGGGGCTGACCGGCCGCGGATGGTGACGGCCAGGACGGCGCCGACGACCACCACGACCGCGGCGGCCGCGGCGATCCACCGCAACCGGCGTCGCCGAGCGCTTTGTTCACTGCTTGTCGTTGTTGTGTCCACAGTGTCCGGGGCGTCGACCTCGGTGGTGCTGACCGGCTCTGGATCCGCGTCGACGGTCACCGGGCGCTGAGCGTCTTCCCAGCGGCGCCGCCACTGGACCTCGTCGGCCTCGCAGGCCCGGACGAACTCACGGGTGGTCTCCCAGGACGGAAACCGGGTGCCAGCAGCGGCTTCGTGCAAAGTGGTGTGGGAGATCCGGCCCGACCGACCAGCCATCTTCCGGAAGGACGGGTCACCCGCGGCGGCCCGCAGTGCGCGCAACTGTTCAGCGAACGCTTCGGCGGTGATTCCGTCCTGGATGGACTCTGCGGCAGCACGCTGGTCTCTCATCCATACCCCATGTCAGACGTCGTCGTCAGGCGTTGTCAGAGCGTGTAAGAGGGTACCGAACGGGCGTCGGCGGCCATCAATGTGGTGGCTGACGACACCGGTTGTGACGGTCACCGGTGCACTGACGGAGGCCATCGATGAAGACCCTTTCCCGAAGCAGCGTGCGGATCCTCGCAGCCGCGGCGCTGGCTGTGCCCGCGGCGCTGGCGTTCGCGGGCCCCGCGCAGGCCGAGACCAACCCGCGCTGCGCGGGCTCGGTGCAGATCGGCGCGACGGCGTACGTCACCGTCGGTGGCCAGACGGCCGCATCGGTCAAGCAGTACAAGGGATGCGGCAAGAACTACGCCTACACCTACGTGTGGCAGCAGTACCGCGCGAGCCACGGCGCCTACCAGGTCTGCACGTCGATCGTCACCGGAAGCACGCTGCGGGACCTCCAGTGTTCGAGCGGCCCGGACGTGTGGTCGCTGGGCGCCAACACCTTGTCGGTGTGCACCCGCGCCCTCGGCGGCATCTCCGACGTGGCGTCGAAGGAAACCGAAGTGCGCTGCTGAACCCTTGCTCTGCTGCCAAATAGGCCCCACCCAGCAGCCTGGGCGGGGCCTATTGGCAGCAGAGCTGCGGCGCGCCGTGAACAGGTAGCGTCGAGACGACGATGCCCGATCGACGGGGGTGCGAAGTGTCGTTGCCTTGCGACAGCCACGTGCACAGCGAATGGTCCTGGGACACACCGGTTGGGGACATGGAAGGCTCCTGCGCCCGCGCCGTGGAAATCGGGCTACCGGCGATCACCTTCACGGAACACCTCGACCACACGGTGTGGCGGATCGCGCTGGAAGGTCCCTACGCCACGGACCATCTCACCGGGATCGCCGATCCGGACGGCCTCCTGACACCACCCACCTTCGACCCCACCGGCTATCTGGCGGCGATCGAGCACTGCCGCGACCGCTTCACGCAGTTGCATATCCTCAGCGGCCTGGAGTTGGGCGAACCACACCGGCATGTCGAACAATGCTCCCAGATCCTCGCGGCAGGCCGGTTCGACCGAGTGCTTGGCTCCCTGCATACCCTGCCCGATCAGGGCGCATTCGCCGAGCCGTGGGGCGTCTACCCGCACCGTCACCCGCACGAGGTGATGCGCGAATATCTGGCCGGCGTCGCGACGATGATGGCGACCAGCGGCATGTTCTCCGTGCTCGCCCACATCGACTACCCGGTCCGTTCGTGGCCGGCGGAGCGGGTCGGTTCGTTCGACCCGAAGGCGTTCGAAGAGGAGTTCCGCCACGCGCTACGGGCGACCGCGCGGTCCGGCCGGGCACTCGAGATCAACACCCGGCTGCCGCTGGACGCGACCATCTTGAGCTGGTGGCATCAGGAAGGCGGCGACGCGGTGACCTTTGGCAGCGACGCACACCGACCCGAGGCCGTCGCACACGGCCTCGGGGATGCGGCCCGGATGGCCGAAGCTTGCGGGTTCCGCCCCAGCGCGAACCCCTACGATCTGTGGGGCCGTGCCGACTGAACCGCCCAACGCGAGCCAAGGTCAGGCCAGCTTCACCAGCGACTCCGCGATCAGCCAGATGCCGAAGATGAGGAACAGCGCGGCCGCGCCCCACTTGATCGCCTTTTCCGGTAGGCGCTTGCCGAGCATGCGGCCGACCACGATGGCCAGGGCGTCGGCCGCGACCATGCCGATCGTGGAACCGACCCAGACTCCGAACCAGCCGTGCTGCGTTGCCAGCGTGATGGTCGCCAGCATTGTCTTGTCGCCCAGCTCGGCCAGGAAGAACGCACCACCGACGGCCAGCACCGCCGAGCGTTGGGAGCGTTGGGCTTTCGACTTCTCCGCCTCGGTGAGCGAGTCGCCGCGCAACGTCCAGGCCGCGAAGGCCAGGAAGGCCACGCCGGCGACGAGGCTGATCCAGTCGGTTGGCAGGGTCGCGCCCAGGCCGTAGCCGACTGCCACCGAGACCAGGTGGACGATCGCGGTGGCCGCGGTGATGCCGATCAACACCGTCAGGGCGCGGTAGCGGGTGGCGAAAGTCATCGCCATCAACTGAGACTTGTCGCCTAGTTCGGCGACGAAGATGACGCCGAAACTGAGCGCGAGCGCGGCGAGAAAGCCTCCCACGAAAAAACCCTCCCCGGGTGTCTTCACCGGGTCGGGGCACGCGAGACTTCGACCCGGCAATTGATCATTGCCGTAGCCGAAGGTCTCGCTCACCTGATGATCGAACTCATCAGGTCGGATGGCCGGGCGCGGACGCCAGTGTGTCGACCACCACGTTGGGAGCTACTCCCCTTCGCAGCCACCCACGTTACTGGGTGAGCACCCAGATCGGAAGATCATCGAGGTGTGTGCTGCCGCTCACCCGCCAGCCGGCGCGCTGGTACATCGCCACATTGGCCTCGTTGGTCGTCTCCAGGTAGGCCGGCAGACCCGCCGCGGCGGCCGCCGCCAGCCCCGGTTTCATCACCTCGCGGCCGAGCCGGCGGCCGGCGTGCGAGGGGTGGGTGGCGAGCACGCCGAGATACCAGAACTTCGATGGGCGCCGGGGAAAGAACACCTGGACTGCCCGGTGGTAGTCGTCGAGCCGGGCCAGCGCCTCGTCGGAGACGGCCAGCTTCTCTTCCTCGTCGGACCACCCGCCCGGCGCGTCCCACATGGCCACCGAGCGGCCGCCGTCGATCACCCAGGTGGTGCCAGGGGTGACCCGCTGGTCGAACAGCGCGCCGGCGAACACCGCCGCCTCCGCGTCGCGGGTCACCGGATCCTGGAAGAAGAACCGGAACGCCGGGTCACGGTCGAACGCGGCGACGACGGTCTCGACAACCTGTTGGCGGTCGGCCGCCGTCGCCCGTTCCACGTCAGTCATGCGAGCGACCCTAGCCGCGCGGCGGTGCCCCCGCGAGCGCGATTCCCCCGGCCGGGGCAGCCGACCCGTCGAGATCGACGGCGGCCTGGGTGAACTGTGCGTCGTGCAGTCGCCGGTAGGCGCCGTTGGCCATCAGCAACTGCTCGTGGGTGCCCTGCTCGACGATCCGACCCTTCTCCATCACCAGGATGAGGTGGGCGTCGCGGATCGTGGAGAGCCGGTGCGCGATCACGAAGCTGGTCCGGTCGGACCGCAGCGCCGCCATTGCCCGTTGCAGCAAGGCCTCGGTGCGGGTGTCGACGGAGCTGGTCGCCTCGTCGAGGATCAGCAGTGACGGGTTGGCCAGGAACGCCCGCGCGATCGTGATGAGCTGCCGCTCACCGGCGCTGACGTTGCTGCCCTCCTCGTCGATCACCGTGTCGTAGCCGTCGGGCAGGCTGCGCACGAACCGGTCGACGAAGGTCGCCTCGGCCGCCGCGTGGATCTGCTCCTCGGTGGCGCTCGGGTTCCCGTAGGCGATGTTGTCCCGGATCGTGCCCCCGAACAGCCAGGTGTCCTGGAGCACCATGCCGATCTCGCCGCGCAGGGTCTCGCGCTTCATCGTCGTGATGTCGACCCCGTCGAGCGTGATCCGACCGCCGTCGAGCTCGTAGAAGCGCATGACCAGGTTGACCAGCGTGGTCTTGCCGGCCCCCGTCGGACCGACAATCGCCACCGTGTGCCCGGGCTCGGCGACCAGCGACAGGTCGTCGATCAGCGGGGTGTCGGGCGTGTAGCGGAACGAGACGTGCTCGAACTCGACCCGGCCGTGCGGCTGGTGCACCTCGACGGCGGGCGACGGGTCGGGCAACTGCTCGTCGGCGTCGAGCAGGTCGAAGACGCGTTCGGCCGAGGCGACACCGGACTGGAGCAGGTTGGCCATCGACGCGAGCTGGGTCAGCGGCTGGGTGAACTGGCGCGAGTATTGGATGAACGCCTGCACGTCACCCAACGTCATCGTGCCGGACGCCACCCGGAGCCCGCCGAGCACCGCGATCACCACGTAGCTCAGGTTTCCGACGAAGAACATCGCCGGCATGATGATCCCGGAGACGAACTGCGCGCCGAATGCCGCCTTGTAGAGCTCGTCGTTCTTGGTCTCGAAGTCGGCCTCGACCTCCTTGCGCCGGCCGAAGACCTTGACCAGCTCGTGGCCGGTGAACGCCTCCTCGATGTGCCCGTTGAGCCGGCCGGTGTGCTTCCACTGCGCGATGAACTGCTTCTGCGACCGCTTGCCGATCTGCGCGGTGATCAGGAACGACAGTGGCACCGCGACGAGCGCGACGGCGGCGAGCAGGGGCGAGATCCACACCATCAGCGTGACAACGCCGACCACGGTGAGCAACGAGGTCAACACCTGACTGAGCGTCTGTTGCAGGCTCTGCGCGACGTTGTCGATGTCGTTGGTCACCCGGCTGAGCAGCTCACCGCGGGGCTGCTTGTCGAAGTAGGGCAGCGGCAGCCGGTTGAGCTTGTCTTCGACGTCGGCGCGCAGCTTGAGCACCGCGCGCTGCACCACCCCGTTGAGCACCCAGCCCTGGGCCCAGGCCAGCAGACTGGACACCACGTAGATGGCGAGCACGACCAGCAGGATCTGGCCGAGCTGCTCGAAGTTGATGCCCACGCCCGGGATCGGCTTGGTCTTGAGCAGCAACTCGGCGAAGTTTTCCTGGCCGCCGGCCCGGGCCGCGGCTGCGGCCTGGTCGAGGCTGGCGCCCTCCGGCAGCCGGCGACCAAGAACGCCGCGGAAGATGACGTCGGTCGCGTGCCCGAGGATCTTCGGGCCGATCACCGCGAGCGCCACGCTGCTGATCGCCAGCAGGACGACCAGCGACAGCTGACCGCGGTAGGGGCTCAGCCGGCGGAGCAGGCGCTTCGCCGACGGGACGAAGGTCATCGACTTCTCGACCGGCATGCCGGCGCTCATCCACGGCGGACCGCCGCCGGGCCGGCGGGCACCGGCCGCGGGGAGCCGGGCGGGCACCACGCGGGCGCCGTCTTCGGCGGCGGGCGGGTTGGCCTGGTTGGGGGCCGGGTTGCTGTTTCCGTTCTGCGGCGCGGTCATGCTGCGGCTCCCACCGTGAGCTGCGACTCGACGATCTCGGCGTACGTCGGGCTGCTTTCCAGAAGTTCGGCGTGCCGGCCACGGCCCACGATGGCGCCGTCTTCGAGCACGATGATCTCGTCGGCGTCGATGATCGTGGAGACCCGCTGTGCCACCACGATCACCGCGGCGTCGGCCGTCACGGGCCGCAAGGCCGCCCGCAGCCGGGCGTCGGTGCCGAGGTCGAGCGCGGAGAACGAGTCGTCGAACAGGTAGATCTCGGGCTTGCGGACCAGCGCCCGGGCGATGGCCAGGCGTTGCCGCTGGCCGCCGGAGACGTTGGTGCCGCCCTGTGCGATCGGCGCTTCGAGCCGCTCGGGCATCTCCTCGACGAAGTCTTTGGCCTGGGCCACCTCGAGCGCGGCCCACAGCTCCTCGTCGGTCGCGTCCGGGTTGCCGTAGCGCAGGTTGCTGGCGATCGTGCCGGTGAACAGGTAGGGCCGTTGCGGCACCAACCCGATCTTGCTCCAGAGCAGGTCTTCGTCGAGTTGCCTAACGTCGACACCGTCGACCAGCACCGTGCCCGACGTGGCGTCGAACAGCCGCGGCGCCATCGAGATCAGCGTTGTCTTGCCGGCTCCCGTACTCCCGATGATCGCTGTTGTCTTGCCTGCTTCGGCGTGCAGGTCGATGTTGCGCAGCACGGGTGAGGCGGCGCCGGGGTATTGGAACGTGACGTCGCGGAACTCCAGGCTGGCGTGCTCGCTGACGGTGGTAACCGGGTTCTGTGCCGGCACAACGGTGCTGTCGGTGTCGAGCACCTCGGTGATCCGCTCGGCGGCGACGGCCGCGCGCGGCACCATGATCAGCATGAAGGTCGCCATCATGACCGACATCAGGATGAGTACGAGGTAGTTGAGGAACGCCGTCAGCGCGCCGATCTCGATCTGGCCCGAGTCGACCCGGCTGGCGCCGAACCAGAGCACGCCGACGCTCGACACGTTGAGCACCAGCATGACGGTCGGGAAGATCAGCGCCATCAGCCGGCCGGCCCGCAGCGCGGTCGCGGTCAGTTGCTGGTTGGCGTCGCCGAACCGCTCGGTCTCGTAGGGCTCGCGGACGAACGCGCGGACCACGCGGACGCCGGTGATCTGCTCGCGCAGCACCCGGTTGACCACGTCGATGCGGGTCTGCATCTTGCGGAAGGTGGGCACCATCCGGCGGATGATCAGGCCGATCGCGATCGCCAGCACCGGGACGGCGACCAGCATCAGCCAGGACAGCCCGACGTCTTCGCGCAGCGCGAGGATCACGCCGCCGACCGCGGTGATCGGCGCGGTGACCAGCAGGGTGCAGCTCAGCACGACGAGCATCTGCACCTGTTGCGTGTCGTTGGTGCTGCGGGTGATCAGCGACGGTGCGCCGAAGTGGTTGACCTCGCGGGCGGAGAACATGCCGACCCGGTGGAAGATCGCGCCGCGGACGTCGCGGCCGAAGCTCATGGCGGTGCGCGCACCGAAGTAGACGGCGACGATCGAACACGCCATCTGCACGATCGTCACGGCCAGCATCCAGCCGCCGGTGCGCAGGATGTAGCCGGTGTCACCGGCCGCGATGCCCTTGTCGATGATGTCGGCGTTGAGGCTGGGCAGGTAGAGCGACGCCATCGTCCCGACGAACTGGAACACGACGACCAGGAGCAGTGGTTTCTTGTACGGGCGCAGATAGCCCCGCAGCAGTTTGATCAGCAACTTTCCCCCGGGTTGCTCACGTGGTCACCGGTCTCCGGGCGGCGCAGCACGCCGTCGAGGAGGACCGAGACGACCTCTTCGGTGGTGAGTGGGTGGTTGTCGGTGATGATCCGGTGGGTGCCGGCAAAGGTGAGCAGCCGGAGCATCCGCGCGACCTCGGGGGCCGGCAGCCGGAACTTGTCTTCGTCGGGTGCGACCAGCCGCTCCATCGCGTCCAGCATCGGCTGGTGGCTCGGCCGCTCCTCCGGCTTGTGGTGTTGCGGGCCGTCCATCCGCAGCGCTGACATCACCGCGAAGGCGGTCTCCATCCGCTTGCGCATGATCTCGGCCGCCTGCACCATCCGCTCGCGAATCGGCAGGTCCAGGTCGATCGCGTTGAGCGCGGCCACGGTCGGCAGCGGGTCGAGGACGGTGGCGATGGCCTCGCGGACCAGCGTCTCCTTGTCAGGGAAGACGCGGAAGATCGTGCCCTCGGCGACACCGGCGGCCTCGGCGATCTGTTTCGTCGTGACCTTGGTGCCGTGTTGGACAACAAGCGGCAGCGTCGCCTCGACCAGGGCGGCGCGGCGCTCTTCGGGTGGAAGGGGCCGGGCCCGACCCCCGGTGGTGGCGCTGGACGTCATCACGGGAGAAGGCTAACTGAGTGAGCCGCTCACTCACAAGCGAATTACGAACAAGTTCGCTGCGGGCGAACGCGGCCGCGGTCGTCAGGCCGTGGCAGCTTCCCTTGTCCCGGCGGCTGGACGCGTGAACAGCTCGCCGATCCCGGTGATCTCCAGGATCGAGGCGAGGAAGGGCGGGACCGCCCGCAGGGTGACCGGGATGCCCGCCTCGTGGCCGCGCCGCCAGGCGTGGACCAGCGCGGCCAGGCCGGTGCTGTCGATGAAGGTCAGCCGCTCGACGTCGAGGGTCAGCCGGGCCGGTGTTTTGTCGAGCGCGCTGGCCAGCGCGATGCGCAACACGTCGGCACACGGGAAGTCGAGATCGCCACGCACGGTGACCACTGGGCCGTCGACGCCGTCTTCGACATCGACCCGCAGCGGTGTCAGCTGACTCACCTTCGCCACCTTTCGACGGATACACATTAGGCCAGCCCGGCCAGGCGCGCTGGGTATCCGGCTGGCCGCGATCGCGTCCCATGCCGTATGGCAAGCAAGCGCGTAGGGTGGGTTTCCCAGGCCGATGATCAGGGAGTTGTCGACGAACGTGAATACCGCCGACGTCGCCGGAGCGGGGTCGGGCGGCCGCCGGGTCACGGCGGCAGCGGCGCCCGACGCGCCCGCGATCCCTCGGCCCTCGGTCGTCGGGGGCTCCGAGCCGGCTCCGTTGCTCGACCATTTCCGCGAGGGCGTCGTGGTCACCGACCAGGCCGGCGTGATCCGCGAGTTCAGCGAACCCGCGCTGCGGCTGATGCCCGGCCTCGCGGTCGGCCGCACCCTCGCCGGTTGCGGCGCGCCGGCGCTGACCGACGGCGACCTGACGATCGGCGACCGGCGGGTGCGCTCCCGCCGCGTCGACCTCACGGTCGCCGGGGTGACGAGCATTGCCTGGTACGTCGAAGACGTCACCGACGCCATCGCGCGCTCCGACGCCCTGCTCGCCGAGCGTGGCCGGGCCCGCTTCCTCGCGGCGGCGAGCCAGCAGTTGGGCAACCCGCTGCACGAAGACCGGGCGGCACGGGCGGCAGTCCGGCTGGCCGTACCCACGCTGGGTGAAATCGCTGTTGTCGTGCTGTCGCCGCGCCGTGGCCGGGCCCGCTGGTGGCGGGCCACCGGCGCCGACCCGGCGATGGTCGACGGCGGTGTGCTGACCGGCGACGAGTTGCCGCCCGCGGTCGAGCAGGCGCTGGCCGGCAACGAACCGTCGGAGGCCGACTGGCTCGCCGACCAACTCGCCGAGGCCGGCTGGCTCGGCGACCGCGATCGCCGCGCGGTGTCGGCCCGGGTGGTGTCGCTGCCCGGCAGCGCGTCGGCGACCGGTGCGCTGGTGGTCGTCCGCGACACCGACCCGGACCAGCACGACATGCAGCTGCTGCGCGGCTTCGCGGCCCGCGCC
This sequence comes from Asanoa ferruginea, assembly GCF_003387075.1. Lineage (NCBI taxonomy): Bacteria > Bacillati > Actinomycetota > Actinomycetes > Micromonosporales > Micromonosporaceae > Asanoa > Asanoa ferruginea. The sequence goes on along the minus strand of NZ_QUMQ01000001.1, from coordinate 2,182,811 downwards.
GGTGCCGCGCTCGACGCCGCGGTGCTCTACCGAGACCAGGCCGAGGTGGCCGAGACGCTTCAGGCGAGCCTGGCGCCGACCGAGCCGCCGGCCGTCGGCGGCGTGCAGTGGGGCGCCGCCTACCGCCCCGCGCAAAGCTCACTGCGGATCGGCGGCGACTTCTACGGCGCCCACCAGATGCCCGACGGCGGCGCGCTGTTCTACCTCGGCGACGTCTCCGGCAAGGGCGTCGACGCCGCTGTGTTCACCGGGCAGATCCGGCAGGGGATCCAGGCGCTGCGGCGCATCGAGGCTGACCCGGCGCGGCTGCTCAGCCTGCTCAACGATGCCGTGCTGGAGACCAGCCGTTCCCACGGACAAGGTCGATTCGCGACCATGGTGCTCGGCCGCGCCCACTCGACCCACAGCGGTGGCCTGTCGCTCACCCTGGCCAGCGGCGGGCACCTGCCGCCGATCGTGCTGCGCTCCGACGGCTCGGTGGAGACGGTCGACCTGCGCGGCATGCTGATCGGGGTGGTGCCCGATCCACGGATCGCCACGGTCACCGTCCAACTCGCGCCGGGGGAGACCTGCGTGCTGTTCAGCGATGGGGTGACCGAGGCGCGCGGCGGCGTCCGGGGCGACCAGTTCGGAGCGGCCCGGCTCGTCGACGCTCTCACCGGCTGCCAGCGGATGCCGGCGCCGGCGGTCGCCGAGCGGGTCGAGCAGGTGATCGGTGACTGGCTCGGTGGCCGCAACCACGACGACATCGCGGTCCTGGCCGTGCGCGCGGTTCCTTCCGGTTTGACCGCCCGGCATCTCCATGCGGTGCCGTCGTGACCGCCGTGCTCGCGCAGACGGTCGGGAGCGTCTACCCGGCCTACCTGCGTTGTCTCGACGAGGCCGACGAGAACGGGGCGATCGACCTGGCTCTCGCGTTGCTCGACGGCGGCGTACCGGCCGACACCGTGCTGCTCTCCCTGGTCGCGCCCGCGCAGGCGCAGGTCGGCGAGTGGTGGCAGCGCAACGAGTGGAGCGTCGCCCAGGAGCACGCCGCGACCCACATCAGCGAGCGGGTCGTGGCGGCGGTGGGCGCGACCGTGCGGCCCCGGCCGACCCGTTCGCGGATCGTGGTCGCCTGTCTCGACGGCGAGTGGCACGCGTTGCCGCCGCGGCTGGTGGCCGAGGTGCTTCGGCTCGACGGCTGGGACGTGACCTTCCTCGGTGCCAGCGTGCCGTCGGCGCATCTGGTCTCCTACCTGCACCGGCACGACCCGCGGGCGGTGCTGCTCGCGTGCGCGTTGCCGATGCGGCTGCCGCAGGCTTTTCGCGCGATCGAGGCCTGCCGGCGGACCGACGTGCCGGTGCTGGTCGGCGGCCGGGGCTTCGGCTCCGACGGGCGCTGGGCACGGCGGCTCGGTGTGCCGTTCGCCGGGGACGCCCGGGCCGCGTCGGCGCTTCTCTCGGCACCCCTCCCGTCGGCTTTGCCGCCTGCGCTGGTCGACGACACCGAATATCCGGCCCTCCTCGCGGCCCGGGTCGAGCTGATCGATCTCGTGCTCGACCGGCTCGACTTGAGTCGCTATTCGCCCGCGCAGGTCGACGCGACGGTCGCCGACCTGGGCTACATCGTCGACTCGCTGGCCGCGGCGGTCTACGTCGACGACGGGTCGTTGTTCGCCGAGTTCGTGAGCTGGCTGGGCGAGGTGCTGGCCAGCCGGGGCGTGCCGCTGCACACCGTCGGCCTGACCTTCGACGTGATGGCCGAGCGGCTGCGCGACTTTCCCCGGGCCCACAACATCCTGCGCGCGAATTCTGGGTATAGCCCGACGGCGTGACGTCATTCGGACTTGAACTGCCCTGCGGCGCCGCCTGCGCCGACCCCCGCCTGTTGGCCGAGTTGGCTCGTCGCGCCGAAGACGCCGGCTGGGACGGCGTGTTCCTCGAGGACTACCTGGTCTACAACGCCGAACCGGACTGCCCGACGGCCGACGTCTGGGTAGCGCTCGCCGCGATGGCCGGCGCGACCGACACGGTCCGCCTGGGCACGACCGTCACCGGCGGCGCCCGGCACCTGCCGTGGGAACTGGCCCGCCGGGTCAGCACGCTCGACCAACTCAGCGGCGGGCGGGTCGTGCTCGGGCTCGGGGTGGGCGATCCCAACGACGACGCGTACCGCCGCTTCGGTGGGGTGTCCGATCCTCGGGTCCGGGCGAGCCTGCTCGACGAGTCGCTGGAGATCCTGGTCGGGCTGTTCGGCGGTAAGCGGTTCAGCTTCGCGGGCGAGCATTTCCGGGTCGACGACGTGCTGTTCCAGCCGGTGCCGGTGTCGGTCCCGCTCTGGATCGGTGGCGGGTGGCCGGGGCGGGCGGCGGTTACCCGGGCCGCCCGGCATGACGGGTTCCTGCCGTATCGGCGGTCGGCCACCAACCGCTACGCCGACGCCGCTTCTGAGCTTTCCGCGGGCGATGTGGCCGAGATCCTCTCGCGGGTGCGCGCCGATCGGGGTTCGATCGAGGGCTTCGACCTGATCGTCGGCGGCCGTCGGCGGCGCGCGGACTGGTCGGCGGAGCGGCTGCACGTGGCGGCGGTCGCCGAGGCCGGGGCCACCTGGTGGATGGAGTGGCTGCCGCCGGGCACGCCCGACGAGATGCGGGCGGCGGCGTCTCAGGCGCCGTTGCGGCCCTGAACGCGGAAGATCCCGGCGCCCCTCTGGCGGGTGCCGGGATCTTCTTTCTCTTGCTATTTGTCTTCCTCGTCGTCGGGGAGCCGGTGCTCGAGGACCTCTTCCGCGCTGGCCTCGGGCTCTTCCTCCCGAATGTCCGATTCCAGCAGGATCGCTTCCGCTTGTTCCTGGAAGTCGTCGCTGCCTACCGCTTCTTCTTCGGGAAGCGGGTGCTCGGCACGGGACTTGCTGCGGTCGTCGGTCATGCGTCCCGACTACCCCGCTGTGCGGCACCGCTAACCGCCCCGACCAGGTCCCGGTCGGAACGCCGCTGACCGTCCGCGGCGGCGCCGGCGCGGTCCGCGGTGGCCCAGTCGGTGGCGCCGGTCCGCCCGGAGGAGGCGGCGGTCGTGCTGGTGGCGCCGGTCCGGCCGGCGGCGGTCGTGGTCCTAGCGGCAGTCCGGCCGCGGTCGCCGCTCGTGGTGGTGCCCGACCGCATCGCGGTTGAGGTCGTGGTGGTGGTGGCGGCCCGGCCTGCGATGACGGTCGTGGTCGTAGCGGCAGTCCGGCCGGCGGTAGCGGTGGCGGTCTCGGGCATGGGGGTGATCGGCTCGCGGGTGGCTGGCTGGGCGGCGCGGGCGGCGCGGGCGGCGCGGAGGATGCCGAACGAGAGCACCATCAGGATGGCGATCTCGACGCTGACCAGGCTGCGCTCGACCAGGCCCATCATCACCCGGCCGCCGGGGAACGCGACGTACCAGAGCACGGCCACGCCCAACGCGCACCCGACGCAGAGCCGGCGAACGGCGGAAACCATCCGGCGGCCCATCCCAGGGAACCGGCTGGCGATCACCGCGGCGGCGATCGGCAGGGCGACGAACGCGGCCACCGATGTGTAGCGGTGAACCAGCGCCGCGGTCGACATCGTGGTCACCTCCGGCGGGTCGGTCGGGATGATCGCGGCAACGAGCAGGCCAACGGACCAGATCGACAGGAGTACGGCCGGCAGCCCACGAATGGCCACCCCGACCGCGCGGAGCCCGGCGAGCAGGGCCGGCGCCCCGAGTGCCAGAGCGACCATGGCGATCTCGATCGTCACGCCCCGGTTCGACAGCGCGTAGTCGCTGATGGTCAGCTTGAGTGGGTCGTACCCCGGTCCGAGTCCGATGTGTCCGATGACCGTCGCCACGACCGCGGTGAGCAGTCCGAGGATGGAGACGGATGCGAAGGCGCGGGCGGCGGTTTTGTTCATGCCTCAAGGCTTCCGGCCAGGGCGTTTTCCCGACATCGGGAGACGCCCTGGCCAAACCCGCGAATCGTCTCGGGGGTTTGCACTGGCCTACTACTCAGGGTCGGGGTAACCCCACCGCCGCCAGGGGTGGCTACGCCTCCGGTGCGATGCGGCCAGCAAGAACATCGGCCACATCGAAGCGAACCGGCTGGTCGAGCTGGTCATATCCGCACGATTCCGGGTCGCGGTCGGGCCGCCACCGCACAAACTGGGCGGTGTGCCGGAAGCGGTGCCCCTCTAGGTGGTCGTATCTCACCTCGACCACCCGCTCCGGCCGCAGCGGCACGAACGACAGGTCTTTCTCAGGGTTCCACCGACTGGCTTCGCGCCGGTTCTCGGCGACGTTCTCGAACGCGGCGGCCCAGTTCCACGGATGGCTGGCGAAGTCGGTGACCAGCGGCTGCAACTCGACGAAGAGCTCCTTGCGTCGGGCCATCGGAAACGCGCCGATCACCCCGACGGAGCTGAGGTTGGACCCACCGCTGTATTCCCGGTAAGCCGCCGGAAGCACCGAGTTGGCCGGGTCGTCGTAGAGCCCGAGCAGCAACGACCCGATAGCTTCCGGCTCCGTCTTGTGCGGCCGGTAACCGGCAACCACACAGTCAGCGGTCCGCTCATGCTTGATCTTGGCCATCACCCGCTTGTTGGGCTGATAGGTCTCCAACCCACTTTTGGCGATCAACCCATCGAGCCCCGCACCCTCGAAAAGGTCGAACCACTGCCGCGCCACCCGCTGGTCGGTGGTGATCGGCGTGAGATGCACCGGCGGCCGCGCGTCGCGAAGCGCCCGCTCCAAGGCGGCCCGCCGCTCCCGAAACGGCCGCCCGGTGAAGTCGTCGTCGCCCAAAGCCAACAGATCAAAGGCGATGAAACTAGCCGGGGTACGCTCCGCCAACAGATTGACCCGACTCGCGGCCGGATGCAGCCGAAGCTGCAAGGCGCCGAAGTCGAGCCCCTGCGTGTCGGTGCTGGCGATGACGATCTCGCCGTCGACGACGCACCGTTCGGGCAGGCTCTCCCGCACCGCCGCGACGATCTCCGGAAAATAGCGGGTCATCGGCCGCTCATTGCGACTGCCGATCTCGACCTCGTCACCGTCGCGGAACACGATCGACCGGAACCCATCCCACTTGGGCTCATAGAACCGATCATCAGGAATCTCAGCAACCGACTTGGCCAACATCGGCTGCACCGGCGGCATGACGGGCAACTGCACCCCTGCATCCTCTCGCGCCGGACCGACAAGAAGACCCCGGTCGCCCGACACGGCCGGTGTCGCCGAGCCGTCGGGCGCGCCGACCGCGGACACCGCCCCCGGCAGACGCGGCTGAGCCGCGCCGCCCCCGACCGCCAAGGCGGCCTCGGCCGGTTTGTCGTGGGTTCGTGAAGCGGTCCAGGTCGGCCCTCGGGCCGCGAAGGTGGCGTCGGCCGGTTCGTCGTGGGTTCGTGAAGCGGTCCAGGTCGGCCCTCGCGCCGGCAAAGGCGGCGTCGGCCGGTTCGTCGTGGGTCCGTGAAGCGGTCCAGGTCGGCCCTCGCGCCGGCAAAGGCGGCGTCAGCCGGTTCGTCGTGGGTCCGCGGAGCGAGCCAGGTCGGCCTCGGGCCGCCAAGGCGGCCTCCGCCGGGTCCGTGAAGCGAAGCTACGTAGGCCTTCAGCCGGCCATACCCTCCGCACCGCGCCACGCGGCCGGACCACATGCCTTTCGACCTCATGGATCCGCAGGCTGCGGTGAAACGTTGCGCACGCTGGAGCCGCCCGCCCGCGGCGGCACGGCCGCCGTGGGGCGAGAGCTCAAAGCGATAGAACCAGGCGGCTCAGACGCCGCCGAGGACCGGGGGTGGGACGTCGTCGGCGTCGCGCCAGACCAGGTCGTCTTCCGTCAACCAGGTGCTGTGCTCGTCGTTCTCGTCTTCTTCCGGGCCGTTGCTGCGGGCACCCGCCGCGGCCTGCGAGCGGGCCGCCGACGAGGTCGTGTTGCGGCCCTCGCCGTCGATCGCCGGCCGGCCACCGCGGTTGCCACCCTCACGACCGGACCCGGCCGTGCCGGTGCCCGACTTGGCCCCGCCGCGACCAGCCGCCGACTTGCCGTTGGCGTTGGCCGTCGACGTGTTGCCACTGCCGCCGCGTGGGCCCTGCCCCGACTGGCCGGCCCCGGGGGCGCCCTTCGTCGGGCTGGCGCCCTTGCCCGTCGCGGATGCTGTTGAGGTGCCGCTCCCGTTGGTCATGTTGACCGTGCGCGTGGTCGCGTTGGTGCCGGTTGTGGGCGGCTTGGCGCCCGTGCCGCTGCCGGTCTGGCCGAGCACCCCGCCCGGTGGCAGGTTGCCGGACGTCAGGCTGGTGCCGCCGAGGCCGGATGGGCCGGGCGTGCCGCCGATCTGGGTCAGCGCGCCGGCCGCACCGACCGCCATCGCGCCGGCCGCCAGGGCGCCGTCGCCGCTGCCGGAGAGTTGCGTGCCGACGTGGGTGCCGTTGCCGACCGTGCCGTTGCCTGTCGTCGCCGGGCCGCCGGTGATGCCCGGGTCGGCCGACACGTGTGCCGGGTTGTCGATCGTGCCGGTGCGGGCCGAACCGCCCGGGCCGGTGCCCGGGTCGACGGACGGCCGGCCGACATGCGGACCACTCGACGGGTCGGAGCGCAGGTTGGGGTCGCCTTCGGGCAGGCCGGGCGGCGGCGGCTGGAACGGGCGCCAGTCGCTGGTGTCAGCCATCTCGTAGTTGGCCGCCACGCCGGCGACGAGCGCCGCCATCCGCTCGCGGGCCCGCTCTTTCTCTTCCTCGTCCTGGTTGTGGCCGAAGATGCCGCCGATCAGGGCACCGCCAGCGGCGCCGACGGGGCCGAGCATCGCGCCCTTGGCCGCGCCGTCGAGGGCGCCGCTGACCAGCTTGTCGTTGTCGTCGTGCTCCTCGGGCGTCTCGGCCTTGGACTGCGCGTCGGCCAGTGCGGCGCTCATCTGGCTCAGGCCGCTGTGCGTCGCGAGGAAGTTGCCCGACAGGTCGCGCGAGTAGCCGGAGATCTTGCCGATCCGGTCGCGGAACTCGGTGCCGGCGGTGCCTTCCCAGCCGGCGATGACCCGGTCGAGGTCGCGGTCGACGGCGCCGGCGAGGGTGTCGGCCTGGCGCTCGGCCGACTTCCAGGCCGCGATCGTGTTTTCGACGTCGCTCGGCTTGCCGGCGAACAACTGGTCGTAGAGCTCGCGGTGGCTCATCCCCGCGTAACGGCCCCCGTCAGCCATTGCTCGAACCCCCCAGTGCCTTCGTGACGCCGCCGAGGACGTTGGCGATGTCTGCCGAGTTGGCGGCGTTGCGCTGCTCGGTCGTGCGGTAGTTGCTGATGATCGTGTCGGTCGCCGACTGGGCGGCCCGGATCGCGTCGATCAGCCGCCGCACGCGGGTGGCCTGATCGTTCTGCCGGGTGTGGTGTTGGTCGCGGATCCGGGTGGCGTCTGCGAACGCGCCGAGCGGTGGCCGCGCCGCGGCCGAGCCGGTCACCGTCTTGAGCAGCGACTCGGCCTCGGTCAGGCGGGCGTCGAGCGCTCGACGGAAGTCTTCCAGCGAGAGAATATCGACCTTGGTCTGTTCGTTCCCCATCGACAGATGTCCAGTCTCGTCTGGGTGGCCCCGAATGCCGGAGTCACCGGTTGCTTGCTCACTTCACGTCGTCCACAGTCGAGACTAGCGGTAGGGAGCGACACTTTTCGACCCGCGCCGGGCAGGATTGGCCAGTCAGCCGCTCGGCCGAACGAAATTCCGCGCGGCAACCGGGTCGAGCAACGGCCCATTCGGCACCAGCGCGAGCAGGTTCGACGGCACCGGCAGCGGCTCGACACCGCCATACCCGAGCGCGACCACCGCGTCAGCCTGTCCCTCACTGCGCAACGGGAACTTGTAGCCCTGATCGGTGATCAGATAGACCGTCGTGTCGGACTGCACACCCGGCGCCGGCTCGACCCGGACCAGCGCACCCTTGCCGCTCGGCACGATCACCCGGTCGGCCACCCCGACGCCGTCGGGCCCGGCACCACCCGCGGGGCTGCCGCCGTCGGGAAGCGGGCCCGGCCCGCCCGGATAGCGGTGCACCTGCGCGGAGACGTCGCCGTCGCTGCCGTTGTGCACCGCGCACAGCATCGGGTCGGCGGCCTGCGTCGCCGGGATCTCCGGCAGGTCGTGCGGGAAACCCTTCGGCTCGACCGTGGTGTTGCGAATCAGCGCCTCGGCCGCGTCGGCCGCGGAGATCTCGATCTCCTTGGGATCGTCGGCGAGCAGCAGCTTGGCCGACACGGAACCGATGGTCACCAGTCCGCCGTTCGTCAGCACGTACCGCTGCTGCCCGTTTTTGTAGACCTTGCCGTTCTTGCCTTCTTCGCCGCCAACGCGTTTGTCGCTGGTCTGCCCCTTGTCGGGGATCGGTGGCTGCTTCAGTGGAGGGCCGCTGGTAATGCCGTTGAGCAGGGCCTTCCCGACCGTCACCGGAGTGACGGCGGCAAGCTCCAGCGCGGTGAGCGCGGTCTCGTCGTTGATCTCGTAGCGACGGTCGCCGAAGACCACATAGGTCGCAGCGGGACCGCTCGCGTCTTCCGGCGTGGTGACCAGCAATGCCGCGTCGGCGCCGACCGGCTCGCCGCCGGCCGGTTCGCGACCGACGAACACCATGGTCTTCGTCGCGCCGGCACTGTTGTTGGGCGGTGGCAGGCTGCAGACACTCCACGGCAGGCGGAGCAGAGAGGCGCGGTCGGGCGGTGGGTCGGGCGCGCCGGGGATGCCGATCGGCTCACCCACCGAATAGGCCGACAGCGAGTCGCGCGACATCTGCCGGCTGGCCGGCGCCTCGGCACCCGAGTAGAGCAGCGCGGAAGTCCAGTTGAGCACCGGGTGCAGCGTGTTCTCGACGAGCACGTAGCGGGCGCCGGTCTCGCGCATGATGATCAGCTCGCCGGTTGTCGGCTTGCCGCCACCGGGGTTGATCAGACCGATCACGCCGACGATCGCGAACACGATCGCGGCCACCATGATGCTGCCGAACAGCGCCAACCCGAACCGCCGCATGGGCAGATCGTTGGTCTCCGGCTCGCCGGTGAGCAGGCCGGAGATGATCCGCCGGGTGATGAAGCGGTGCGCCTGCACCTGCTCCTGACGGCTGCGCATGACGACCCTCCCCCGGCATCGTGCGGCCGCTTTCCGCGACGCGGCCACCCTACGATAGGTGACTCGTCGTACGCTGTCCCCGCCGTGCCCCTGGGGAGGAGGACGCGCATGCGAACGGCTGTGTGGCGACTGGTTGTCGCCGAGGTCGCGATTGTCGCCATCGCTCTGGCCGCGTTCAGCGGTTCGCCCATCGGGCTCGGCGCCGCCGCCGCGGCGGCCGTCGTCGTGGGCGGGTTCGTCTACGCGCGCCGCGACGGTCGATGGTGGACAGACAATGCCCGCACCCGCCGGCGTTGGCGCCGTCGTCGCCGCACCGGGCACGTGCTCCAGAGCCATTCCATCAACGGGTACGACGACCGCGGCACCAGCGTCGGCGTCGGCTGTGACGAGGGCGGTTGGTACGCCGCCGTAGCGGTCGCGCCCGCCCTCGGCGTCTCCGGCACCCGGGGCGTCGCGGTCCCGGTCACCCGCCTCGCGGAGCTGCTCGATGACGCCACCCTGCCGCTCAGCGGGCTACAGGTGGTGAGCTGGGCCGCCCCGTCGCCACACCATCTGTTGCCCAGCCAGGTCCCCAGCGTCGCGTCCTACCACCAGCTCGCCGCCGACCTGCTCCCACCGGGCCCGGCACCGATCGACCAGCGCGACTGGGTCGCCGTCCGCCTCGACGTGACCGACGCGGCCGTCGCCGCGCACCGGCGCGGCGGTGGTGTCGACGGCGTGCACCGCGCGGTCGCGGCGGCCGTCGGCCGGGTCAGCAAGGCGCTCAACAGCGCCGGCATCGTGACCGAGATCCTCGGCCCGCAGCAGCTCGCGGCCGCCGTGCGGCTCTGCGCGGGCGTCGAGGCGATGCCGCAGGACGCGGGCGCCCCGGCCGAAGACTGGACCACGTTCTACGCCGGCGGCCTGCACCATCTGGCGTTCGAGGTGCACGGCCTGCCACCGCGCGAGGCGCCGCTGTCGTCGTTGCTGCGTTCACCGGCCGCCCAGGTCGTGCTTTCCGTCGAGATGCGCCCCACGATCGCCCGGCGCGACGACGCCCGGGTGTCGGCGCAGCCCAGCGGCGGTCCGGTCCTGGCCCGCACCGTGGTGCGGATGGCGGCACCCGCGGCCCGGCTGCCAGAAGCGGCCCGCACCCTGGCCGGCCGCGCCGGCCACCTCGGCCTCAAGCTCCGCCGGCTCGACGGCTTGCAGGGCCCAGCCGCCTACGCCACCGCGCCGACCGGCGGTGGCCCGTGGTGACCCGGGCCGGGCAGCCGCTGTCGCCGGCGTTGGCCGGTGCCATCGGGATGAACGCCGAGCACACCGGCCTGCTGCTCGGCCGCGGCGCCGAGGGCGACGCCGTGCTGCTGCGGCTGTTCCGTCCACAGCCGACCCGCATCGCGCTGATCGGCGGCCTGTGGCTGGCCCGCATCACCGTCTTCCGCGCGTTGGCACTCGGCGCGCAGGTCTTCGTCCGCACCTCCGACGAGCGGCGCTGGCACGGCCTCGGCGAGGTCGCGGTCGGCAACCCCGAACGCGTGCGGGTGGTCACCGGCGGCCGGCCCAACATCGCCGCCCGGGTCGGTGACCCGGTGCTGCACGTCCACGACGTCGAGGGTCAGCGGGTCTTCGACCTACAACCCGGCGACGCGTGGCAGACCACCTTGACCATCTCCGCGCAGCTCACCGACACCGCGGCCGACGCGCTCGCGGTCGCCGACGCGGCTCTGGTGCAGCGGATGTGGGCGCAGCAGGCGGTCTACGTCGCTGCCCGGCTCGGCGTCGACCCAGAGGCGGCCTCCGAGGTGGAAAACCTTCCCGACGACACGGTCGCGCTGCTCAGCGACGGCCAGGTCCGGCTGGCCTGGGTGTCACCCACCGACATCGAGCAGCAGATGTTCGGCGTCCCAGGCCGGCTCTAGCTAGCCCTCGCGGATCGCCCGGATCCAGCCGTAGAGGCCGCTCACCCACACGACCAGCGGCAGGATGCCGAGGATCAGCAGGATCTCCAGGATGTCGACGGTGCGGCCGAGCATCGGCGAGCGGCGTCGGCCCGCGCCGAGCCCGGCGCCGACGCTGATCGCGGCCACCACCAGCAGCCCGGCGACGACCAGGGTGAGCCGGCCGACCATGCTCGTGGTCACGAAGCCGCCGACGGCCAGCGCCCCGAGCGCGACCACACCGGCACCGAGCAACGGCACCCGTTGCGCGGTCGAGATGAACCAGCGCGCCCGCATGAACAGGAACAGGCCGAGCACGCCGCACAGCGCGTACCCCGCGGCCCCTCCGGTGCTGATCAGCGCGATGGAAGCACCGGCCGCGATCAGGCCCACCGCGCCCAGCATCCCGGCGAGCAGGTCGTCGGCGCGCTCGGCGAGGCGCAGCACCCGGGCCCCGTCGACCGTCTCGGTGTCGGTGCGCAGGTCTTCGGTGCCGGATGGCACGGTCGGCACCGGCAGCCCGGCCATCCGGTAGGACATCATCGGCATCGCTGGCACCAGCACCAGGGCGAGCGCGAGCACGACCGAGGCCGCGCCGGCCGGCGTGCTGCCGAAGACCATGCAGATGACGGCCGCGACGCCGAGCCCGAGAGCACCGGCGCTGGCGGCGAGGAACACCTGGCCGTAGGCCGCGACCGCGACGCTGCCGGCGACCGCGGCGACGAACAGCACGGCGGCGGCACCGACCAGCAGGTCGGGAGCGGCGAGCTTGCCAAGACCGCGGTCGGGTGCGAAGAGGGTCAGTCCGCCGACGGCGGCGTACACCATGGACACGATCGCCAACAGCAACCCATTGCGGTGGTCGCCGAAGCCGCGGGCGGCGACCGCCGCGGTGGCCAGCAGAATCAAAGCGAGGACCAGCGCGATGTACGGAGCAGCGCCGCGCGGTGGGCCGGTCAGCGCGAGGGCGACGGCGCCTCCGACCAGCGCGGTGACGCCGAGCCCGAGCCCGAAGGCCTTGCTGGTCGCGGTTGACCAGCGGCCAGGGCGCATCCGGGTCGCGGTGGCGATCGCGTCGACCACGTCATCGAAGACCGGCTCGGGCTCTTCGCCGCCGCGCGGGCGCAGGTAGAGCAACTCGCCGTCACGGATCTCGAGCTGGGCGGGCGACTGTGCGATGTCGAGTGCCGGACCCGCCAGTCGCGCCAGCGACCAGCCGTAGCGGCCGTCGGGCTCGTCGGCGAGCCGGTCACCGGCGAACCGCAGCAACGTCGGCAGCACGTCGGCGAGCGGCACGTCGGACGGTAGGGCAAGGTCGACCCGGGTCTTGGGCGCGACGATCGTCACGCGGCTCGATCCCGCTGTCATCGTGCCCGCCACGAGGTCCTCCTTATCCACAGGTCGCACCCGGGCGTATCGCGGGCGCCACCGCTTCCGGCAGAGTACATACGATGGCCTCGGTCCGGTGTCCACCCGGTCCGTGCGCGCCGCCCCTGGGGAGGAATGGCGTTGAGTACCGTCCTGTTCCGTCGACCGCCGCGTCGGCCTGGCCCCGCCATGCCGCGTGGTGAGGTGCTGATCGAGTCACCGCCAGAGCTGCCTGAGCAGCTTCCGCGCGGCATCGGTCAGCTGCTCATGGTGCTGCCGATGGTCTGTGGCGTCGGCGCGATGGCATTCCTCTACGCCGGCCGCGGCGGCGGCATGGTCACCTACATCGCCGGTGGTCTGTTCGGCGTCTCGATGCTCGGCATGGCCATCGGCACCATGGGCGGCGGCGGCAACACGAAAGCCGAGCTCGACGCCGAGCGACGCGACTACATGCGCTACCTCGCCCAGGTGCGCAAGCGGGTCAAGCGTGCGGCCGAGCAGCAGCGATCCGCGGCGATGTGGGTGCACCCGGCGCCCGACGCCCTCTGGTCGCTGGCCGCGTCGCGGCGCATGTGGGAACGCCGCTCGACCGATGAAGACTTCGGTCAGATCCGCATCGCGGTCGGTCCACAGCAGCTAGCGGTCGACGTCACGCCGCCGGAGACCAAGCCGGTCGAAGACCTCGAGCCGATGTCGGCGATCGCGTTGCGCCGGTTCATGAACACCTTCCGTGCCGTGCCTGACCTGCCGATCGCCCTGTCGCTGCGGGCGTTCGGCCGGGTCTCGCTGCGCGGCGACCGCGAGCGGGTGCTGGCCGTGACCCGCTCGGCGATCGCCCAGCTCGTGACGTTCCACTCACCGGAAGACGTGCGCATCGCGCTGGTCGCCGCACCCGAGCGGGTCGGCGAGTGGGATTGGCTCAAGTGGCTGCCGCACGTGCAGGTCGACCGCAAGGTCGACGGCGCCGGCTCGATCAGGCTGGTCTTCGAGTCGATGACCGAGCTCGAGGCGGCGCTCGACGAGGAGCTGAGCAGCCGCGGCCGGTTCAACCCGTCGGCGAAGGCGCTGACCACCGAGGCGCACCTCGTCGTCATCCTCGACGGTGGCGAGGCGCCGGCCGCCGCGCAGCTCACCGGGCCCGGCCTGCTGGGCACCACGGTCTTCGACCTGTCCGGCGCGGTCCCGCGCGAGGCCGGCCGCTGGCTGCTGGCGTTGACCGTCAACGGTGACCGCATCGAGGTCAACCAGGGCAACCGCAGCACCTCGCTCGGCCGGGCCGACGGGCTCGCGCCGGCCGCCGCCGAAGCGGTCGCCCGCCAGCTCGCGCCCTATCGGCTGTCCCACCAGACCACCAGCGAAGAGCCGCTGTCGCGCAGTCCCGAGCTGCCCGAGCTGGTCGGTGTCGGCGACGCGGCGGCGGTCGATCCACGCCGCAACTGGCGGCCGCGGCCGGTGCGCGAGACGTTGCGCATCCCGCTCGGTGTCGGCCCCGACGGCGCGGTCGTCGAGCTCGACCTCAAGGAGTCGGCGCTCGAGGGCAGTGGCCCACACGGCCTGATCATCGGCGCCACCGGTTCCGGCAAGAGCGAGCTGCTCCGCACGATCGTGGCCGCGCTGGCGATCACCCACTCGTCCGAAGAGCTCAACTTCGTGCTCGTCGACTTCAAGGGTGGTGCGACGTTCGCGTCGCTCGACGCGCTGCCACACACCAGCGCCGTCATCACGAACCTCGCCGACGAGCTCTCGCTGGTCGACCGCATGCAGGACGCGATCGCCGGCGAGCTGCAACGCCGGCAGGAGCTGCTGCGTTCGGCCGGCAACTACGTCTCGCGACACGAATACGAGCGGGCGCGCGCGGGCGGCGAAAACCTACAACCGCTGCCCAGCCTGGTGATCATCTGCGACGAGTTCAGCGAGCTGCTCGCGGCCAAGCCCGAGTTCATCGACCTGTTCCTCCAGATCGGCCGGTTGGGCCGGTCGCTCGGCATCCACCTGCTGCTGGCCAGCCAGCGGCTCGAAGAGGGCCGGCTGCGCGGTCTCGACACCCACCTGTCCTACCGGATCGGCCTGCGCACCTTCTCCGCCGTCGAGAGCCGCATCGTGCTGGGTGTGCCCGACGCCTACGAGCTGCCCAACGCGCCGGGCCACGGCTACCTGAAGATCGACACCTCGACCATGCTGCGGTTCCGCGGCGCCTACGTGTCCGGCCCCTACCGGCAGGCCAGCGCCGCGACCCCGGCCGCCAAGGCCCGGGTGCAGGGCCAGGTCGTGCCCTACACGATGGCAAGGGTGGCGTTGCCCAAGGTGCCCGACCTGCCGCCCGAGCCGGTGGAGGCCGCGTCCGCCGGCGCCGAGCCGGCTCGCCAGGTCACCATGCTCGACGTGGTCACCGGCCGCCTGCGCGGCCAGGGCCCGCCGGCGCACCAGGTCTGGCTGCCGCCGCTCGACCTGCCGACACCGCTCGACGCGCTGCTGCCCGAGCTTCAGCGCGATCCCGACCGCGGCCTACAGGCGCCCGGCTGGCCCGGCAGCGGCCGGCTGGCGGTGCCGGTCGGTGTCGTTGACCGGCCGTTCGACCAGCGGCGCGACCCGCTGGTGGTCGACCTGTCCGGCGCGGCCGGCAACACGGTCATCGCGGGTGGCCCGCGGTCCGGCAAGAGCACGCTGCTGCGCACGCTCATCTCGTCGCTGGCGCTGACCCACACGCCCCGCGAGGTGGCCTTCATGTGCCTCGACTTCGGCGGCGGCACGCTGCGCGCCCTCGACGGGCTGCCGCACATGGCCGGTGTGGCCGGGCGGCGCGACATCGAGGCCGTCCGGCGTTCGGTCGGTGAGGCCACGGCTTTGCTCGACGAGCGTGAGCAGCGGTTCGCCGAGCGGGGCATCGAGTCGATCGCGGCCTACCGCCGGATGCGCGCCACGGGCCGGTTCCCGGAGGACCCGTTCGGCGACCTGTTCCTGGTCGTCGACGGCTGGGGCACGCTGCGCGAAGACTTCGAGGAGCTGGAGACCCGGATCACCCGGCTCGCGTCGCGCGGCCTGGGCTACGGCATCCACGTGATCATCACCGTCAACCGCTGGGCCGAGCTGCGGATGAACATGCGCGACCTGCTCGGCACGCGGCTCGAATTGCGGCTCGGCGACCCCGCCGAGTCCGAAATCGACCGTCGCGCGGCGATCAACGTGCCCAACGGCGTCCCGGGCCGAGGCCTGACCCGGGATAAGTTGCACTATCTGAGCGCATTGCCCCGAGCTGACGGCATGGGCGACCCGGAAACACTGGTCGACGGCACGGCCGGCATGGTCGCCGCGATCGCCGAGTCGTGGCCACACGCCCCGGCGCCGAAGGTCCGCCTGCTGCCGCGCCGCCTGCCGGTCGACGAGCTGACCAAGCTCGCCGGCACCGACGCACCGGGCATCCCGATGGGCCTCAACGAGTCTCACCTCGCGCCGGTGCGCCTCGACTTCTCGGTCGACCCACACCTCTTGGTCTTCGGCGATGTCGAATCCGGCAAGACCAACCTGATGAGACTGATCTCACGGTCGATTGTGGAGCGTTATTCGCCACAGGAAGCGCGGGTCGTCATCGTCGACTATCGGCGCGGCCTGCTCGACGCGATCTCCGGCGAACACCTGCTCGGCTACGCGCCGTCGGCCACGGTTGTCGGGGAAATGGTCGGATTCCTGCGCGACTCGCTGAAGCAACGGTTGCCCGGTCCCGACATCACGCCTGACCAGCTACGCAACCGCAGTTGGTGGCACGGCCCCGAGTTGTTCCTGATCGTCGACGACTATGACCTGGTCGCAACCGTTGGCAACAATCCACTGTTGCCGCTCGTCGAGCTGTTGCCGCAGGCCAGCGACATTGGTTTGCATATGATTCTGACCCGGCGGGTGGGCGGCGCGTCGCGCGCCCTTTACGAGCAGGTCATCCAGCGGATGCGCGAGCTTGATACACCGGTGTTCCTGATGTCGGGCAAGCCGGAAGAGGGTGCCCTGGTTGGCACGCTCAAGCCGAGCCCACAGCCGGCCGGGCGAGGCAATCTCGTCCGCAGGCAAGATGGGCAGCAATTGGTCCAGACGGCCTGGATAGAGCCGTGACGATCCGGGGCTGCGCCAACGTGCCCCCGTCCGTTACGGTAAGTCCGGACGTGTCGCACGAATCGATCGAGGGGTGAGTGTTATGGGTCAGCCGTTCCTGGTTGATGCCGCGACGCTCCACAAAGCTGCGGGGGATGTGCGGTCGACGAGGTCTGATGTCGACGGTGATCTCAAGCGGCTTGGGGGCGTGTTGGACGATCTGGCTGTCGCATGGCAGGGCCAGGCGTCCGCGGGGTTCCAGACTTTGATGCAGCGCTGGACTGGTGATGTCACCAAGCTGCTGACCGCGTTGGACAACATCGCGGACCTGCTCGACCAGGGTGGCACGACGCACCAGGTCAACGACGAGCAGCAGAACGAGATGATCAACAAGTTCAACTCGGCCCTGAACCCGTAGTGATCTGACCGAAGGATACGTAGATCATGTCGCAGCCGATCCAAGTCAGCTACGCCGCGCTGGAAAACGCGCAGTCCCAGATGCAGTCCATCTCCAAGGGCATCGAGGGTCGCCTCGACAGTCTCCGTTCGCAGCTGCAGCAGATGCAGTGGAACGGTTCCGACCGCGAGGCCTACCAGGGCTATCAGGCGCAATGGGATGCAGCCGTCGCCGACATCAACGCGATCCTGCACGAGATCGGTGCCGCCGTCGGCACCGCCAACCAGAACTACCAGAGCACCGAGTCCAACAACGCGAAGGTCTGGCGCTGACCAAGCCCGTCCCGAGCGTCACCCGCTGAGCGCGGCCTGGGCAAATGCCCAGGCCGCGCTGCGCTTTCCGGCTGGCGCTGATCAACTTGGCGCGCTGTGGATTAGGCCGCGCTCTGCCAGTCGGTCGCCTTCGTTCGGCGGTGCGGGGTGGCCTCCAGTGCCTTCGCCGACGACCTGCACGATCCCGTGCCGGTGGTCTATCCGGTCATCCACAATGGACTATGGCGCGTCGCCGCCGCAGATCGCTCTTGTTCAAGCAGGCTGCCAGCGAGGCCGAGCGGCCACGGAGTCGCCGTTGACGGATTTGGCGCGGTCGCGCGCCGCCCGCAGCCGCAACGACCGCATCGCTGCCGCCTGAAGCCGCGACGCAGGCCAGATCCCACGCCTGAGCGGAGAAATCGAGCCGAACGTCGTTGAACACGGGTGCGCGGCATGACAGGGGCGAGGACCAAGCGCCGGTCGACGTCCGCAGGACAGGGCCTCCATGGCCTGGCGATGTGAACCTCAGCGAGGCGGGACTTGATGACAGGGCCGAGGACCAAGCGCCGGTCGACGTCCGCAGGACGGGGCCTCCATGGCTGGCGATGTGAACCTCAGCGAGGCGGGACTTGAGCTCGGCCGCTGAAGTTGGGCGAGGTGGCGTGGCTTCCCACGTGCTGGCTTGGTTGCCGTTGTGCCGGCTGGCCCTGTGCCGATCCGGATCCAGCCATCGCTCCGGCTCGGGCCGGGCCACCGCCGCGGCTGCGGACCTTCGGCGCCGTGACCTGCGCGGTCGACGGCTGACCACCGCGGCCCTTGGAAGCGCGACCGGCGGATAGAGCGGGGGCCGCCCCGTCGACGGGAAGACCTCGCCGGCGGGTGCGCCGGAGCACCGCGGCGACCAGGGCGATCACCAAGGCCACGCCGGCGAGCGCAGTGGCGGTCCAGGTCGCGATCACGCGGGTGTTGCCCATCGGGTCCTTTGGCAGCGTGACCGGGGCGAGGGCCTGCGGTGCCGGCGATGGCTTGCTCGCGCCCGGGATCGCGGTCAGGGCCCGGTAGGGGTTGATCACGCCGTACCCCACCTGGTTGTTGCGGCCCTCCGGCGGATGATCGGCGGTCGTGGTGATCCGCTCGAGGACCTGAGCCGGTGTGAGCTTCGGATTCGCGGAGCGGAGCAGCGCGGCAAGCCCCGACACATAGGCGGCGGCGAAGCTGGTCCCGCCCTCCGTGAAGCGGAGGTAACCGTCGTCGTGCGGGATCGGGCCGTCGACATCGGCGCCAGGGGCGGCGACGTCCACGTAGGCACCGGACGTCGACGTGGCAACGTGGTGCCCGTCCTTGTCGATGCCGGCGACGGCGATCACTCCGTCGTAGGCCGCCGGGTAGGCGGACTGCTCGGTGCCGTTGCTGCCACCGTCGTTGCCGGCCGCTGCCACGACCACGACGCCGTGGTCGAGCGCGTTTTTGATCGCCCGCTCCAGCGCCGGTGTCGGGTCGGTCGTCAGCGACAGGTTGATGACGTCGACGTCCTTGCCGACGGCCCAGTCGATCGCCGAGACGATGTGCGCCCCCGGGGTGGCACCCTGTTCCTTGCCCGTGCTCTTCAGCACCCGGATCGGCAGGATCTTGGCCTTCGGCGCGATGCCGGTGAACACCGACCCTTCCGGCTTCTGCCCGGCGATCACCCCGGCGACGATGGTGCCGTGTGCGGCCTCGTCACACTGGCCGCGAGTGGACGGAACCAAGAAGTCGCGTCCTTGAAGGACCCTGCCGGCCAACGCCGGGTGGGTGGCCGACACACCCGAGTCGATGACCGCGACCGTGATCCCGGCACCCTCGCTGATCGGCCATGCCAGATCCGGCCGCATCTGCTGCAGCGGCCACGGTGTCTGCGTCATCGGCCCACCCTCGGTGGGATTGGGGACACATGCCGGTGCCCGGACCGCCGCGTGACCGGCGGCAGCCGCCGCACCCTGCGGCGCCACACCAACCGCGACAACGGACGCCACCAACCCCACGACAGCGGCACCCGCCGCCGATCGCACGACGCGGCTCAGCCGGCCGGCCGCCACCCGCGGTGGCGGTGCGGCGACGGGCGCCAGGGGATTTGGGCGGCCTAGGGCCACCTGTGGTTGCACGGCGGTGCCTAGACCTTCCCCGACGCTCCGCCCACGCTCGTCGTTTGATCCGCCGCCACCGAAGCCGCGGGTTGTCGCGTGGTCCGCGGTCGGCGCTGTGCCCGGCGCCGCCGTGGCGGGCCGGGCACTCGGGGTTTGCTGTTGATGGGCCATGGGGTGGGCTCGGTCGGTCAGTTCCCGAGAACCGGGGGCGGGGGGACGTCGGTGCCCTCGTTCCACACGTTCTCGTCTTCGTAGAGCCAGCTGTCGTATTCGTCTTCGTCGCCATAGGCGTTTCCGCCCGCGCCGGCTCCGCCGGCGAAGCCCGCACCTCGACCAGCGGCACCGCGGCCCGCAGCGCCGCCCTTGCCGGCACCCGCTCCACCGCCCATGCCAGCCATGCCGCCGCCGGCGCCCGCGCCGCGGGCACCGCCCAGGCCGGTTCCGCGGCCGCCCGCGCCCTTGCCGGCACCAGCACCGGCGCCGCCGATGCCGGCCATGCCAGCGCCGGCGCCGCGGGTCGAACCGGTGCCTCGGCCGCCGCCTGCGCCGCCGCCGATGCCGCCCATGCCTGCCATGCCGCCGCTGCCCAGCTTGCCGCCGCCGGCGCCGCGGCCGGCCAGGCCGCCACCCATGCCGGCGAGGCCGGGGGTGATGGGCTTGCCGAGGGAGCCGCCGCCCGGGATGCGGCCCAAGCCGCCAGCTCCGCCGAGGCCGCCGCCCGCACTGCCCAGGCCGGCGCCGCCGCCCGCGCCACCGAGACCGCCACCGCCCAGGCCGCCGGCGCCCAGGCCAGAGGGGGTGCCGGTGGTCAGGCCGCCGCCCGCGCCGGCGAGGCCGGAACCTGGCTTGTAGCCGTCGAGGTCAGGGCTGGTGGGCTTGTCGATCGGTGAGCCGTCGAGCAGGCCCGGCATTTTGCCGACGCCGCTGCCGCCGCCACCGACATCAGGGATGCCGCCACCGGCACCGGCCGGGGCGCCACCCAGGTCTGGGATGCCGCCGGGGCCGGCGCCCGGGCCGCCACCGCCCAGGTCGGGAGTGGTGACCTTGGGGACGTCTACACCGCCAACTGGCGCTGCGCCCGGTGCCCGGTCGGCCGTGCTCTCGTGTTGCGTGTTGACCGCGTCGTAGGCCTCGCGCGCGTCGCCTTCCACGTCGGTCAGCAGGGACCGGAACTGGTCGGTCAACCAGCCGGCCAACTGCATCGGCGCGGAGTTGAAGAAGCCGGACTTGAGCTCGGTCTCGAGCACGCCGGGGCCGATGAAGACGCTGGCGTCGCGGGCAGCCATGACGTCGCCGATCATCGTTGCCGGGATCGGCATCGCCGCCTGGGCCTTCTGGAGGTCTTGGGCCGCGGTCCGGAGGGTGTCGACGATGCCGGCGCCGCCTTCCGGCGCCGCACTATCGGAGACCACCTTGAGTTCCTTGCTCAGACCTTTGACCTTCTCGGTGAAGGCGTCGGCCGCTTTGCCCGTCCAGAACGCGTCGATCCCCTTGAGATCGCGCTCGAGCGCGGTGGAGACGTCGCGGACATTGCCGACCAACTCCTGCCAACCGAGAGCGGCGTCCTCCACGTCGCCGGGACGGCCGGCGACGACCACCTGGTTGACCATGGTCGTCCAGTCGAGAGCAGGCATCTGCTCTTACC
Organism: Asanoa ferruginea; assembly: GCF_003387075.1. Lineage (NCBI taxonomy): Bacteria > Bacillati > Actinomycetota > Actinomycetes > Micromonosporales > Micromonosporaceae > Asanoa > Asanoa ferruginea. The sequence continues at coordinate 2,161,893 of NZ_QUMQ01000001.1, read as the reverse complement.
TCCCCCTTGGCAGACTTCCTAGACCTGGTGTTGCGTCGCCGACGCGTCGTTGAAGATCGAGCTCCACTGCTGCGCGGTGAGCGCGTTGCGCTCTTCAGCGGCAGCGTAGTTTTCCTTGATCTTGCCAAGTGCGTCAGCGGTGTCGCGCAGCTTCTCCACGGTGTTCTTGATCGACGTGCGGAACGACTCGTAGAGCAGGTTGTGCTTCTGCTGGATCTGCAGCGCGCCTTCGAACGCGCCCAGCGACGACGTTCCAGCACCGGCGCTGGCCGGACCGTCGATCTTCTCCTTGATGCCCGGCATCGCGTAGTAGAGGCGGCTGAGGTAGTCGGCCTGGTCGCGCAGGTATTTCTGGGTGCTCTCCAGGGACTCGAGGTCGACACCGGTCTTGGCACCCGGAGCGTCCTCGGTCAGCCCGGCCGGCGCGACATCGGGCCGTGAGGTGCCGACGTTGTCCGACTCCATCCGCATGTCGGGCTGGAACGGGATGTCGGCCTTCGTGCTGATCCGGTCGCCGTTGTTGTCGACCGTCATGACCGTGCCGTCCTTGAGGTGGACCTCCACGGTGTTCTGGTCGATGCGCTTGTAGCTGTCGACCTGCGAGTCGAATTCCGAGTTGCCGGACTCGAACTTGTCCCCCATGGCTACTCCCCAGGTCTCGGCAGCCATCGATGGTGCCGAACGTCAATGCGTACTTTACCGGTCACTCGTTGGCGGTGGTTGCCGCTGTTCGGTCGGTGGCTGGCCGTATCCCGGCGGCGCTGGCGGCGGGTATTGCAGCTGATGCGGCCTCGAACCCGCGCCACCAGGCGGTCCGTAGGTAGGTTGCGCCGGCGGTGGCCCATAGGACGGTTGCGGCGGCGGCGGTCCGTAGCCCGGCTGCTGCGGCGCTGGCGGGTAATGCGGCTGCTGCCGTTGCGGCGAGACGTATCCGGGCGGCATCGAACCCGGCGCACCCGGCGGCGGCCCGGTCCATTGGCCCGGCGGGGGCGGCATGTGTTGCTGCGCCGGCCCACCTGGCACGCCGGGCGGCGGATTAGGACCGTGGCGGCGCCGGCGGCGACCGAGCCAGACGAGCAACACGACGATGACAACGACGACCGCCAGGCAGCCGAGACCGTAGAGCAGGAGGCTGCCCCAGTCGGCGTGGACCTTGATCGCCGCGGACGAATCACCGTCATCACCGTTGTCGTTGCCGGCACCCGGGCTGGCCGAGTCGGCCGGCACCGGTGCCGCGACCCCCAGTGGGTTGGCGTCGACTGGCGGGATGTTGGCGGTCAACGCCTTGACCGGGTCGATGATGCCGAAGCCGTAGTAGGGATCCCGGCCCTTCTGGCCCTTGTCCGTCGTAGTTTTGATCAGTCGGTTGATGACGTTGGCGGCGTCGAGGTCGGGGAAGCGTGCGCGGATCAGCGCGACCACTCCGGCCACGATGGCGGTGGCCGGGCTGGTGCCGTCGCCGACGCCGTAGCCGTTGGGCGACGACGCCGCGTTGACCGACATGATGACCTGCACGCCGGGCGCGGCGACCGCGAGCTCATGGCCGCGGCTGGAGCCACTCCAGACCTTGCCCTTGCGGTCGGTGGCGGCGACCGAGACCACCCCGGGCTGGGCGGCGAGTTGGCTCAGCGAGTCTTCGCCCTTGTTGCCGGCGCTCGCCACCACCACGACGTCGCGCTGCTGCGCGTAGGCGATGGCTTGAAAAAGCAGCGGGGACACGACCGGTGACAAGGGCTCCATCGAGACGCTGATCACCCCGACATGCTGATCGGCCGCCCAGCGGATGGCCTCTGGCATCGTCTCCGCAGCCATGCCGACCGCGGCGGGCATGATCTTCGCTTCGGGCGCGATGCCGAGCATCCGCTGCGTGCCACCGCCACGCCCGGCGATGAGGCTGGCCATCCCGGTGCCGTGGCTGACGTCTTTGTCGGGGTCGGTGCGCCCGTCGGGCGCCACGTCGGTGGCGAACGCCTTGCCGGGCACGACCTGACCGACCAGGTCCTGGTTGTCGGCCTGCACGCCGCCGTCGACGATCGCGACCGTGACGCCGGCGCCCTTGGTGATCTCTTGTGCGCGCGGGATGCGCAGCGAGTCGAGGTGCCAGGACAACGACCGCACGGTGTCGGCGTGTGCCGGGGTGGCGACCAGTGGCACGGTGGCCACCGTCAACACGGCCGTCACCGTCGCGAGCAGTCGCGCACCAGCGCGTCGATCCCTGGACTGCTTCATCTCACCGCCCGAGTCGCTGCCGACGACCGGCGCACCGGCACATCGGCTGTTGTGACTGTCCGTGCGCACCAGTGTAGAGGCCCTCAGCAGATGGAAGACGACCGCGCAAGCGGGGCTGTGCATAACTATTGATCTGTGGACAGCCGTCCAGAGCGGTTGACAATCCTCCAGACTTGGCGACCACAAGCGAACGCCGCGCCGACGAACGAAGTCGTCGCCGCGGCGTCCACGGTGGTCAGGGGGAGAGTTCAGTGCGAATTGTGAAGGACGCCCGCCGCGCCGCCACCACGGCGAACCGGCTCGGCCGTAGCGATCAGGCCGCGTCGGGTGAACTCGATCGCAGTCGCCGCGCCGAGCTCGGGCGTGGCAGCGAACGCCTGGCCGAGTGTGCCCAGCTCACCGCCATACGCCGTGATGAATGCCGGTTCTGCTTGTCCGGGGCTGGCGTTGCGCTGCGACGCCCGTGGCGCGGCCATCGCCTCGGGCAGTGTCATTCCCAGGTCGATCCGGTTGACGAGGATCTGCAGCACAGTGGTGATGATCGTCGCGCCGCCGGGGCTGCCGAGCGCCAGGAAGGGCTTGCCGTCGTCGAACACGATCGTGGGCGACATCGAAGAGCGCGGCCGCTTGCCCGGAGCCGGCAGGTTGGGGTCGGCGGGCGCGCCCGGGGCCTGCGCGAAGTTGAAGTCGGTCATCTCGTTGTTGAGCAGGAAACCACGGCCCGGCACCACCATCGCGTTGCCGCCGGTCTGCTCGATCGTCAGGGTGTATTCGACGATGTTGCCCCACTTGTCGGTGACGGTGAGGTTGGTCGTGCTCTGCCCGGGGTTACCGTCAGCGACGGCCGTCGCGGTGGTGCACCCTCCATAGTGGCCATCGGGGCTACCCGGCGCGACGGGCTTGACCAGGGCCTTCGTCGGGTCGATCTGGCAGGCCCGCTCGGCGGCAAACTTGTCGCGCACCAACTCGTCGAGCACAGCCTGCGAGGTGTAGTCGCCGACATAGCGGTTGCGGTCGGCGAACGAGAGCGCGCTGGCCTCGAGATAGAGGTGCAGCGCCTCGGTGGCGGTCAGGCCGGCCAGGTCAAACTGCTCGAGGATATTGAGCGCCTCGCTCACCGCGACGCCACCGCTCGACGGCGTCGACATGCCATAGACGGTGTAGCCGCGATAGTCCGACTTCGTCGGCGCGGGAAACCGCACGTCATAGCGGTCGAGGTCGGCGAGGGTCATCCCGCCCGGGCGGATCTCGAACTGCCACGGCACGGCGGGGTCGGCGGCGACCGGCGGGTGCTGCACGGTCGCGACGATGTCGCGGGCGATCGCGCCCTCATAGAAGGCGTCCGTGCCGCGCCGGGAGATCTCGCCATAGGTGTCGGCGAGGTCCGGGTTGCGGAAGCGCGAGCCGACCAGCGGCGGCTGCCCGCCCGGCAGGTAGAGATCACGCGTGGAATCAAACTGGGCAAACTGGGCGGAGTTGTCGGCGATCTGCTGGCGGAACGTCGCGTCGACGGTGAAACCGCGCCGGGCGACATCGGCCGCCGGCGACAGCGCCGCGCCGAGCGAGCGGCTGCCCCACTTGCGAAGGGCTTCCTTCCAGGTCAACAGCGATCCGGGTACGCCGGCCGAAATGCCACTGATCCGGGCCTCCTGGAACGCCATCGGCGTGCCGTCGGCCTTGATGAACGCGTCCTGCCCCATCGCGCGGGGTGCCGCCTCGCGCCCGTCGATGGTGTGCACGCGACGGGTCTTGGCGTCGTAGTAGACGAAGAAGCCGCCGCCGCCGATGCCCGCGGAGAACGGCTCGGTCACGCCGAGCGTGGCTGCGGCCGCGACCGCGGCGTCCACGGCGTTGCCACCCCGGCGCAGCACGTCGAGGCCCACGGCGGTGGCGGTGGGGTCGACAGTCGAGACCGCTCCGCCATATCCGGTGGCGGTGGGGTTTCTGGGCGGTTCGCCACCACCATGAGCGAGCGCCGGGGCAGAGCCCGGCACCACCAGCCCTGCCGCGATGACGACGGCGACGACTGCGATCTTTCCGAGCTTCATGTGCCCTCCCGGATCAGCATGCGTCTCTATGTCCTACCGCCACGGTCAACGAACGGCAACCACAGGCGCCGCGGCACAAGAAACGAGGCAGCGCCGCCGAGGACACGGAGGGTGATGTCAGCTCAGCAACAACCCGGCCAGCCGGCGCCGGGCCAGCCACGTCGTGCCGATGCCCAGCACCAGGAGATAGGCGGTGGCGGCCAGCATGCCGGCCCCGAGGTGACCGGTGGTCAGGCCGCGCATGAGCTCAATGCTCTGATAGAGCGGCAGGGCCGCGACCAGCACCTGAAGCGTGGGCGGGTAGATCGACAGCGGGTAGAACGTGGTCGCGAACAGGAACATCGGCAGCATGATTAGTTGCAGATACTGGTGGTGGTGCGGCTCGCGGATGTAGGTGGCGGCGGCCAGGCCGGCTGCCGAGAAGGCATATGCGATCAGCATCGCGGCCGGCACGGCGAGTAGTGCCCACCAGGAGTGGACCATGCCGAGCAGCAGGATGACCACAAAGAAGCAACTCGATGACAGGGTGCTGCGGAGCACCGACGCGGCGATCTCGCCGACCGCGATGTCGCCGATCCGCATCGGCGTCGTGACGATCGCGTCGTAGACCTTGTCGAAGCGCACCCGAAACCAGACGTTGGCGGTCGTCTCGTTGACCGCGCTGTTCATCGCCGACGTCGCGAGCAGGGCCGGCGCCACGAAGGCCGCATACGCGGAGGCGTCTGACCCACCGTTGATGAGCTGGCCGATGCCCACACCGATGGAGAGGAGATAGAGGAAGGGTTCGAAGATGCCGTTGACGACCAGGTTCCACGGCCGGCCGTGGCGCAGGACCCAGAGGTGACGCACGACGATCAAGTGAGCGGACGACACGGTTTCGCTTCCCTTCAGGCGTGGAGGTGGCGCCGGTAGGTGCGGCGTGCCAGCAGGTATCCGACGGCGCCGAGGGCAGCGAGATATCCGATGTGGACAATCGCGAGCGGCCACGAGACCGTGCCGAGGCTCAGCGAGCGGCACAGGTCGACGCCGTGCCACAGCGGGGTCGCGTAGACGAGCGGACGGACCGCCTCCGGCAGCTGCGACACCGCGAAGAACGTGCCGGAAAACAGGTAGAGCGGCATCACCACCCACTTGAAGATGCCGTTCACCGGCCGGATGTCCGGCAGTGTCACCGCCCAGGCGGCTGCCGGCAGCGCGAACGCCATCGCGGTGAGGGCCGCCGCCGGCACCGCCAACAGCACCAGCGGCGACTGGGCCGCACCGAACGCGACCATCACCGCCGCGAACACGGCGGCGCTCAGTGTCACCCGCGACGCCATGAAGAGGAGATGGCCGTGCAGGATGTCCTCGGGTTCCAACGGCGTGCCGGCCGCGACCGGGTAGGCGCCGCCGGGCCCACGATTGAACGCCACCGGGAACGCCGACTCGATGATGCCGTTCTGCATCGCGGCCGCGGCCAGCATCCCGGGCGCGAAGAACGCCAGATAGTCGACGCCGCCCAGGGCCGCGGGATCGGGCCCGACCAGCCGGCCGATGCCAAGCCCGACCGCCACCAGGAACAGCAACGGGTTGGCGATGCTGATCACCACCGTGCCGCGCCAGGTGCGTCGATAGCGCAGGATCCAATAGTGGTAGGCGCGGAACACCATCGCGTCGGCGGTCGCCATCAGTCGACCAGCGTCCGGCCGGTGAGCGCGAGGAACACGTCTTCGAGACTGGCCCGGCGCACCATCGCCGTCGCGGGCACCAGGCCGAGCTGATGCACGACCGCCAGCGCCGCCTCGCCCTCGGCCGTATACCAGAGCACCCGGTCGGGCAGCTCCTCCAGCCGGTCGCTGATCTCGGCGTCGCGCAGTTTCGCCAGCGCCTTGTCCTGCTCGCCGATCTCGAAGCGCAGCTCCAGGACCTCCTTTGTGGAGTGTGCCGCGATCAGCTCGGCCGGCGAGCCCTGCGCGACGATCCGGCCCTTGTCCATCACGACCAGCCGGTCGCAGAGTTGCTCGGCCTCGTCCATGTAATGCGTGGTCAGGATCAGGCTGACGCCCTGCTGCTTGAGCCGGAACAGCCGATCCCAGAGCACGTGCCGGGCCTGCGGGTCGAGCCCGGTGGTGGGCTCGTCGAGGAGCAGGATCTCCGGCTCGTTGATCAGCGACCGGGCGATCGTGAGTCGCCGCCGCATGCCGCCCGAGAGCGCGTCGACCCGCTCGCCGCCGCGGTCGGCGAGCTGGGCGAACTCCAGCAGTTGCCCGCTGCGCTCGGTGATGAGCGCCTTGGGCAGCCCGAAATAGCGGCCGTAGATGAGCAGGTTCTCCAGCACGGTCAGGTCGCGGTCGAGCGCGTCGTCCTGTGGCACGACGCCGAGCCGGGCCCGGATCTGCCGGCCATGGGTACGCGGGTCCATGCCGAGCACCCGCAGCGTGCCGCCGGTCGGCGGCGACACGCACGCGATCATCCGCATCGTCGACGACTTGCCCGCGCCGTTGGGTCCGAGGAACCCGAACGACTCGCCGCGCCGCAGGGTGAAGTCGATGCCGTCGACCGCGGTGAACGCCGTGCCGTGACGGTCTCGGGGTGGGTAGCGCTTGACGAGGCCGGCCGCCTCCACGAGGACATCGGGCATGGTGAAGATCGTAGAAAATCAAACAGGGGGGCGCAAGAAATTAACAGAGGAGCGAAAATTCTGGGTTGTCGTGAGATTGCAGAGATGAGTCCAACTATTGCGGGATCGTGTCGCGTCCTGGCACGATGACCGTCGATCCGTCCCTACGCCCAAGGAGCGGTTGACATGGCGGTATCGCGCCGAAGATTCGTGACCTCAGTGGCGGCCGGCTCTGCGCTCGCCGCCATCTCCACCACCGAACTGGCCGCCGTCCTGGCCAGTCCCGCCAGCGCGGCCAGCCCGCCCGGCGACGTGGTCGGCAAGATCTCCGTCGGCTACCAGGGCTGGTTCGCCTGCCCCGGTGACGGCGCCCCGATCGGCGGCTGGTGGCACTGGAGCCGGGACCGGTTCCAGCCGCCGTCGCCGAGCAACACGACGATCGTGTCCTGGCCCGACATGCGGGAATTCACCCGCGCCTACACGACCGCCTACCCCAACCTCGGCAACGGCCAGCCGGCGCAACTCTTCTCGTCCTACGACGACCAGACCGTCGACACCCACTTCAAGTGGATGCAGCAATACAACGTCGACACCGCCGCCCTCCAGCGGTTCAACCCGGTCAGCGACGAGGGCCCGACCCGCGACGCGATGGCACAGAAGGTCCGCGCGGCCGCCGAGCGCTACAGCCGCAAGTTCTACATCATGTATGACGTCACGAGCTGGACGAACATGCAGTCGGAGATCAAGACCGACTGGACGACCAAGATGTCCGCGCACACCGCGTCGTCCGCCTACGCACGGCAGAACGGCAAGCCGGTCGTCTGCATCTGGGGCTTTGGCTTCAACGACTCCGGCCGCCCGTTCGCGCCCGCACCCTGCCTCGACGTCATCAACTGGTTCAAGGCGCAGGGTTGTTATGTCATCGGCGGCGTGCCCACCTACTGGCGACAGGGGATCAACGACTCGCGCGCCGGCTTCTCCGAGGTCTACCACGCGTTCAACATGATCTCGCCGTGGATGGTCGGCCGCACCGGTGACCTGGCCGGCCTCGACTCCTTCTACACCAACGTCAACATCCCCGACCAGGCCGACTGCAATGCCAACGGCATCGACTACCAGCCGTGCGTGATGCCGGGCGACCTGTCGTCGGGGCATCGCCGGCACGGCGACTTCTACTGGCGACACATCTACAACATGATCCGGGTCGGCGCCGCCGGCCTCTACGTCTCGATGTTTGACGAGTTCAACGAGGGCAACCAGATCGCCAAGACCAGCGAGACGCAGGCGACGACCCCCGCCGGCGCCAACATCCGCTCCCTCGACGAAGACGGCACCTTCTGCTCGTCCGACTACTACTTGCGGATCACCGCCGACGGTGGCCGGATGCTCAAGGGCCAACTCGCCCTCACCGCCACCCGGCCGACCCAGCCCACCACCGGCACCCCGCCCGACCCGCCGACCGGCAACCTCGCCCTCAACAAGCCGACCTCGGCGAGCTCCCAGAACGGCGGTTTCGTCGCCGGCAACGCGGTCGACGCCAACGTCGGCAGCTACTGGGAGAGCGCCAACAGCGCCTTCCCACAATGGCTCCAGGTCGACCTCGGCACTGCCGTGCAGGTCAACCGCGTCGTGCTGAAGCTGCCGCCGGGCTGGGAGACGCGTACCCAGACAATCCTGATCCAAGGCAGCACCAACGGATCGCAGTGGGGGACGCTCGCGCCGAGCGCCGGGGTGACCTTCAACCCCGCGTCCGGCAACAGCGTGACGCTGCCCGTGCTCGCGTCGCTGGCCCGCTACGTGCGCTTGACGATCAACGGCAACACCGCCTGGCCGGCCGCCCAGATCTCGCAGCTCGAGGTGTATGGCGGGATCGTCGACCCCGGCGGACCGCCCACCGCACCGGGCAACCTGACAGTCACCGGCAAGACCACCACCAGCGTCTCGCTCTCGTGGACCGCCTCGACCGACGACACCGGCGTGGTCGGCTACGACGTGCGCCAGGGCAACACCGTGGTGGGCTCGCCGACCGGCACGTCTTACACCGTCAACGCTCTGACCCCCAACACCAGCTACAGCTTCTCGGTCGTCGCCCGGGACACCGCCGGCAACGTCTCCAGCTCCTCCAATGTGGTCACGACGACGACCAACGCGCCGCCGGCCAACACCAACCTCGCGCTTGGCAAGCCGACCGCCGAGAGCGGACACACCCAGAGTTACGGCTCCGGCAACGTCGTCGACGGCGACGCCAACAGCTACTGGGAAAGCCCCAACAACGCGTTTCCGCAATGGGTTCAGGTCGACCTCGGCGCCGCGACGTCGGTCGGCCGGGTCGTGCTCAAGCTGCCGCCGCCGGCCGCCTGGCAGACCCGGACCCAGACGCTGTCGATCCAGGGCAGCACCAATGGATCGTCGTGGAGCACGCTTTCCGCGTCCGCCGGCCGGGTGTTCAATCCGGCGACCGGCAATGCGGTGACCGTCAGCTTCACCGCGACGTCGACCCGCTACGTGCGGGTCAACGTCACCGGCAACACCGGCTGGCCCGCGGGCCAGCTTTCCGAGCTAGAGGTGTACGCCAGCTGACGCCCGAAACCCCGCCGGCCGCTGTCAATCGCCCTTCGCAGCGGCCGGCGGTTCGGCCGTCGGCGCCCCACCGGGCCGGTAAGCGATGAGCTGTCGCCGCCGCCGGATCTGGAACACCGCGGCGGCGACCATCGACACGGCGGCAACGCCGAGCAGGATCCAGGTGACCGGCTCGCGGGCGAGAACCGCCGCCGTGCCGAGGGCCAGCGCGCCGGCGATCTGGATCGTCGCGATCAGGCCGAGTTGGCGCGGTGTGAACTGTTCCCGCAGGTCGACAACCAGGTCGTCGATGCGCGGATCCGGTGCGAAGCCATCGCGGATCGCACGGTTCACCGCCCTGCGGGTCGCAGGGTCAGCGCCCGCCAGGAGCGGCAGTTGTCCGCGGCGGCGTACCCGGAGCAGCAGCGGGACCGCCAGCGCGACGAGGAACGCCAGCGGCAACAGCGGCACGACCACGTTCCACGGCAGCGGCAACTCGCTCGTGCCGCCGCGGGTCGCGAACACCCCGGCCAGCACGACGAAGCCGACCAACATCGCCAGCAGCACCCCACGCGGAGAGTCCTGACGCGCGGTTTGGAGGCGGTCGCGTTCCTCGTCCGACAGCCCCATCGCAGACCCTCCCCACCAGTTGGGTGGAGGGAAGTACCCGCGCCGGGCGAAGATCAATCGTTGTCGAGTTCGCGCAACCGCTGCGCCGCGCTCTCCGGTGTGATGTCGCGCTGCGGCTGGGCCAGCAGCTCGAAGCCGACCATGAACTTGCGCACCGTCGCCGACCGCAGCAGCGGCGGGTAGAAGTGCGCGTGCAGGTGGGCGCGCGGGTGCTCGCTGCCGTCGGTCGGCCGCTGGTGGAAGCCCATCGAGTAGGGGAACGTGACGCCGAACAGCCGGTCGTAACGGCGGGTCACCTTGCCGAGGACGTCGGCCAGCCCGTCGCGCTCCGCACCGTCCAAATCGGTCAGTGACCCGTGGTGCGACCGGGGCAGCACCAGCGTCTCGAACGGCCATACCGCCCAGAACGGCACCAGCGAGACGTAATGCTCGTTGCTGTCGACCACCCGCGACCCGTCGCTCAGCTCCGCGGCGAGATAGTCACAGAGCAGACAATCGCCGTCGTACGCCGCCTGCTGCGCCAACTCCTTCGCCGGCTCGTTGGGCACGCTCTCGGTCGCCCAGATCTGGCCGTGCGGATGAGGGTTGCTGGCACCCATCATCGAGCCGCGGTTCTCGAAGACCTGCACGTGCCCGACCCAGTCGATGGCGCCGAGCGAGGCGGTCTGCTCGGCCCAGGTGTCGACCACGGTGCGCAGCGCCGGCTGCGACATGCCGCCGAGGGTCAGGTCGTGCCGGGGCGAGAAGCAGACCACCCGGCAGATCCCGCGCTCCGGCCGGGCGACCAGCAGGCCATCATCGACCCCACCCTTCGCGGCGTCGGGCAGCAGGGCCGCGAAGTCGTTGTCGAAGACGTAGGTCGAGTCGTACACCGGTGTCTTCACCCCGCCGGCCCGGGTGTTGCCGGGGCAGAGGTAGCACGACGGGTCGTACTCCGGACGCTTCTCCGGTGTCGTCTCTTCGATCTGGCCTTGCCAGGGTCGAGCCGTGCGGTGCGGTGAGACCAGGACCCACTCGCCGGTCAGCCGGTTGAGCCGGCGATGCGGCGCGTCTGGAAGAAGGTCCATGCGTCCTCCACGATCGATGCCAGGTCGGGCTTGGCGGCGACCCAGCCCAGCTCAGCGCGTGCCCGGACCGACGACGCGATGAGCGTAGCGGGGTCACCGGCGCGGCGCGGAGCGGGTGAGACCTTCACCTCCTCGCCGGTCACCGTGCGGACCATCTCCACGATCTGGAGGTTGGAGAAACCCTTGCCGTTGCCCAGGTTGTAGATCTTGTGACGCCCCGGATCGATCGCCTCGAGCGCGAGCAGATGCGCCGCGGCGAGATCCTCGACGTGGATGTAGTCGCGCACGCACGTGCCGTCGCGGGTCGGGTAGTCGCCACCGAAGATCCGCAGGCTCGGTCGCAGGCCCGCCGCGACCTCGAGCGCGGCCGGGATCAGGTGGGTCTCCGGCTCGTGACACTCGCCCAGCGGGATCGGGCCGTCGAGGGCCGCGCCCGCCACGTTGAAGTAGCGCAGGCTGGTCGCGCCCAGCTGGTGCGCCTTGACCGCGTGGGCGATGGCCATGTCGACGGCGAGCTTGGTCCAGCCGTAGGGGTTGGTCGGCGCGACCGGGGCCTGCTCGGTGATCGGAAGCGTGCTCGGGTTGCCGTAGACGGCCGCGGTCGAGCTGAACACCAACCGCTGCACGCCGGCCAGCCGCACCGCGTCGAGCAGCGCCAGCGAACCGGACACGTTGGTGTGCCAGTAGATCTCGGGCCGCTCCACCGACTCGCCAGCAGCGATCTTGGCGGCGAAATGCAGCACCCCGTCGAACCCCGCGTCAGCCGTCAGCACCTCGCCGACCTCGTGCAGGTCGCGCTTGTGCAACATCACTTCACCCGGCAGCGAGCCGACGTGGCCCGTCGAGAGGTCGTCGATGACCTCGACCGTGTGGCCGGCGTCAAGCAGTTGATGCACGACAACGGACCCGATATAGCCGGCACCGCCGGTCACGAGCAACTTCATGGGTCTGACCCTAGGGCCATGAGTGCCCACTACCGCAACCACGATCGGCGATCCGCGGAAATGTCGCCGTAACGCACGAGAGGATCAACCAATAGGCTCGGAGGAACGCTCATGCTTGAACACAAAAAGGCGATCGTGTACGGCGGCGGCGGCGCGATCGGCGCCGAGATCGCTCGCGTTTTCGCAGCTCAGGGCGCCCGCGTCTATCTGGCGGGGCGGACCGGGTCGGCCCTTTCCGCGGTCGCCGCGCAGATCGGCGCACTCGGCCGCGAGCCGGCCGAGACGTCCGTGGTGGATGTGCTCGACGAGGTGTCCGTGAACGCGTTCGCAGCTCAGGTCGGCGCTGTCGACATCTGTGTCAACGCGGTCGGCCTCGACGGCGGCGCGCAAGGCATGCCCTTGATCGAAATGAGCGCCGACACTGTCGTCGGGCCGATTGCCGACGCCGCGCGGTCCGCCTATAACACCGCCAAGGCGGCGGCGGTGCACATGAGGGACGGCGTGATCATCATGCTGTCGACCCCGATGGCCCGGATGCCGGTCGCCATGACCGGCCCGTTCGGCAGCGCGTCGGCGGCGGTCGAGACGCTGGCCCGGCAGCTGGCCGCGGAGCTCGGGCCCCGCGGCACCCGGGTGGTCTGCCTCCGGTTGACCGGCATTCCCGAGACGGCCCTCCGGTTGGGCTCGCAGACCGAGCGGGTGTGGCGCGACGCCGCCGCCCGGCTCGGCATGTCGTTCGAGGAGGTCGCCGAAGCGGCCGGGGCGGGGAGCCCGCTCGGTCGGCCGCTCACGGTGGCCCGGGTCGCGGAGGTGGCGGCGTTCGTCGCCTCCGATCAGGCCGGCGCCCTGACCGGCACGGTCCTGAACGTGAGCGCCGGCGCGGTGGTGGACTAGAGCGACGTGCCGCGGACCTCGATGCCCTTCACCGAACCTTGGGGCGGCGGCGGGGCAGCGCCTTTGGCGCCGCACGCCGCTGGCGGTGGGTAGAGGTCGCCGGGCCCCGCCCGGGCGGCTAACGGCCAGGCAGCGCACCTCCGTTCACCTGGATGATCTGCGCGGTGACGTGACCGGCGCTCGGTGAGGTCAGCCAACTTATCGTGGCGGCGACATCGTCGGTGTGCCCGGGGCGCTTGTTGAGCGCCTGGCCGACCAGCATCTCGTGGCGCTGGTCGGTCATCGTGTCGGCGAAGAACTCCGTCTCGGTCGTGTAGCCCGGTGCGACCACGTTCACCGTGATGCCACGCGGGCCGAGCGCCGCGGCGAGGTCGATCGCGTAGGGGTGCAGCGCCGCCTTGCTACCGCCGTAGGAGCCGCTGCCCGAGCCGCGGAACGCGGCAATCGAGCTGAGCAGCACGACCCGCGCGTCGTCGGCGAGCAGGTCGCGCAGCGCTTCCGTGAGGTGCACGGCAGTGAGCACATTGGACTTGAAGTTGGCCGTCCACGCGGCTGACGCTCGCGCCACCGGGCCAACCTCTGGGCCCGGGTCGGGCAATGCCAGCACCGCGTTGCCGCCGGCGTTGTTGACCAGCACGTCGACCCGACCGAAGCGCTCGTGAACCTCACTCGCTACCCGCTCCGCGTCGCTGACCTCGCCCACGTCGGCGACGATCGGGTGCGCGCCGATTTCTTCCGCCGTCACGGCCAGAACGTCGGCCCGTCGGCCGACGATCACCACCGTGTCGCCGTCTTTCGCGCACGACGCGGCCACCGCCCGGCCGATGCCGGTTCCTCCGCCGCTGACTACCACCACCCGTGACATGGCGACGAGCCTAGCGACGCCGGACGCCGGCTGCTCTGTCAAAAAAGGCCCTGTGGATAACCGCCAGCGACCGCGTTTCTGTCACACCCTCAGTCGAGGATTCCCCTATGACTCAACGACTTGTGCACCGTCCGCGGCGCCGGGTGAGCAGACTGGGCGCAAACCGTCGACCGTTGGACACGGGCGCGGCGGTTGGCACCGCGCGGCCGCCGCCGCGGTTGCATCGCGCCGCGGCGGGCGGCGGTTGGCTGGCAGGCGCGGCCTGGCGGTGCGGGGGTATCTAGTGCTGTTGTGGATCGCAGCCGAGGCGCCTGTATGTCTTGACAGGCATATGCTCGTCAGGGAATATTGGGCGTGTGCCTGTGAATGCTTTCGCGGTGCTGGCGGAGCCGGCACGCCGGCGGATCCTTGACGAGCTGCGTGTCTCCGACCGCAGCGTGGGCGAGCTGGTCGCCGCGTTGACGATCAGCCAGCCGGCAGTGTCCAAGCACCTCAAGGTGCTGCGCGAGGCGGGCTTCGTCTCGTCACGCATCGCGGCGCAACACCGGATCTACCACGTCGAGCCGGCCCAGTTCGCGGCGATCGACGAGTGGCTCGCGCCCTACCGTCTGCTGTGGACAAAGCATCTCGACAGGCTGGCTCGCCATCTCGATACGACGGAGTAGTCATGAAGCCCTACGAACCGGGTCCACTGGCAGAAGCACGCACCGAGCAGGCGGCCGACGGCCGCTGGACCCTCGTGTTCATTCGCGACTTCCCCCATCCGCCCCCACGCGTCTGGCGGGCGCTGACCGCACCCGGTGAGCTGGGTGAGTGGGCGCCCTACACGGCTGACCGCGATTTGGCCGCGCTCGGTCCCGCGACGTTGACGATGATCGACGGCGACCAAAACGCCGACATCGCGGTGGAGGTGACCGAGGTCGACCCCGAACGAACGCTGACCTATAGCTGGGGCACCGACATCCTCCGCTGGAACGTCGCGGCCATCGCGATGGGCTCCCGCCTGACTCTCCACCACACGGTCAGCGACCCCTCCTGGATCCCTCAGGTGGCCGCCGGCTGGCACATCTGCCTAGACGTCGCCGAGCACCTCCTGTCAGGCAATCCGGTCGGGCCGATTCGCGGCAACGAGGCGCGCGCCTACGGCTGGGAATCCCTCCGAGACGCCTACGCCCTGAAGCTCGACCACCCATCAACCGAGGAAAGCTAGCGGTCTCGGAGCCTAGGTGCCACGGAGCGAAGGGGTTCAGACCCGTCAGCACGGCGAAAGGATCGCCCAGCTGCCAGCTACCGGTGGACGATCAGAGCCGCAGTGATCGCGATGTTGTCGGGAGGATTCGCTGTCGCTGTCGCTGTCGCTGTCGCTGTCGCTGTCGCTGTCGCCGTCGGCGCCTAGCGCGCGACGGCGTGAAGCGATCCACGGCCGCCAGTGCGGGGAAGGCGCGCCCAGCGGCCAGCAACGACCAGAGCCGCAGCGATCACGGTGTCGGCGAGATGGATCCGCCGTCGGTGTCGGCGCCCAGGCGCCACAGGGCGACGCGATCGAGGGCCGCCAACGCACCGAAAGCGACGCCAAGCGGCCAATGGCCGGTGGCGATCAGAGCCGCGGTCGCCCCGCCGAAGACGAGCCACTCGGGGAGGAGGCGTTGAGGATCGGGGAGTTTGTGCTTGGCACGGGGAGCTACCCAGCGGCTCCAGACCGCGATGCCAACAGCCACGTACGCGGCCGCCAGCAGTGCGCTCGGCCAGACCGGCGATGGAATGCTCCAGCCGCCATAGCCGAGCGCGGCCAGGGCAACGAGTTCCAGCAGGAAACGGAGGGTTAACGCGAGAGCTTTCACGACGGCGTCCACGATACTGGGCTGCGATGAGCGTGCCTGCGGTAGTGGATCTTGTTGAGCGGTTGGACACGGCGGACCTGGTCGAGGCCGAGCACAAGACCGACACGCTTCGGTGGCTTGCCGGCACGACCGACGTCTTCCGTCGGATCAAGCCGGATACTCCGCCGCGGCACCTGGTGTCCTACGTCGTGCCGATCGAGGGCGACGGCAATGTGTTGCTCGTCGACCACGTCAACGCTGGCCTCTGGCTACCGCCCGGCGGCCACGTCGAACCGGGCGAGCATCCGGCCGACACGGCGCGGCGCGAGGCGTTCGAAGAGCTTGGCCTGCGGGTCACCGTGGGCGACCCGGTCTTTCTCACCGTCACGGAGACGATCGGCATCGACCGTGGGCACACCGACGTGAGCCTTTGGTTCCCGGTAGCGGCGCACCAGGGTCAGCGGATCAGGCCGGATCAGCGCGAGTTCGCCGCCACGCGATGGTGGTCGGCCGATGAGCTGACTTCGGCCGACCCGGCGCGCTTCGATCCGCACTTCTTCCGTTTCCTGAGGAAGATCGGCTTCCTGCGGAAGGCCGAGGTCGTGCGATAGACCGCCAGACCGCCAGCCTGCCGACGATCGCTCAGAGGTAGAAGCCGCTCGCGGCGGGTGCGGGTGGGGTCGCCACCGACGGACGGCCGTCGCGCAGGGCCAGCAGTTCGGCCAGCGTCGCACCGTAAGCGCCGACGCCGGTCGAGGAGCCGAGCCATTCGGTTGCCTGCTCGTACGGCAGCGGGCCGACCTCGATCTGCGCCATGCACCGACCAGGCCGCAGCACCGCCGGGTGCAGGCGGCCGATCTTCTCGTTGGTGGTCACCGCAACGATCACGTTGCCGCCCTGGCCGAGCAGACCGTCGGTCAGGTTGAGCAGCCGGGAGAGCTGCTGCGTGGTCGCGGTCAGGCCGTCGGCGCGGATCAGGTCGTCGCTGTCCTCGAGCAGGAGCAGTCGCCAACGGCGGCTGTCGGTGCCGGGTTGGCTGCCCGCGGCGACCCGCGCCAGATAGCCGGGGTCGGTGAACAGCGCCTGGGGGTCGATCACGACGTCGACTTGGCACCAGTCGCGCCAGGACCGGGCCAGCGCGCGCAGCGCGGTGGTCTTGCCGGTGCCGGGGCTGCCGTGCATGATCAGCAGCCGGCCGTTGACCGTCTCGGGGGTGAGGCCGGCGATCTGGTCGATCGCCTCGCCGGCGGTCTTCTCATAGTTGTCGCGGATCGAGGTCCACTCGTCGCAGGCCACGTGCCGGGCGGTACGGGTCGGGCCCATCTGCGACTGGTGCCAGAAGCCGATCTCGACCTCGCCGGTGTCGACCGCGGCGGGCTCGGCCGCGCCGAACATGCACTCGTCGAGTACGGACTGCGCCAGCTCCTCGGTGACCGCGGTCACCGTGATCGACGCGCCGCCGGTGCGCCAGCGGACCGCGCGGACGGTCCACCCGTCGCCGGTCGCCAGTCGGGCGTCGCGGCCCTCGTCGACCGCGACCCGCACGAGCTTGGCGTTGGGGGGCAGGAGGCTCGCGCCGTCGCGTACCCGGTCGAGTCGCTTGGTCCGAGCCCACGGCTGGTCGCCCGAGACGAAGTGCGACAGCGCTAGCGCGTCGACGACGTCGGACGGCACGTCCATGTCGTCGAAGTGCAGCATGCGGCCCAAGGGGCCGGTGTGCTCACCGTTACCGCCAGGTGTTCCGCCATCCAACATTCACCGATAGTGACTACTCTCGGCGACCAGCGTCCACCGCGTATGCGTGGTGTGTGGCATTTGTCGCGCCTAGCCAGCACGGGAAGAAGGGGGGCGGCTACACACCGTCACTCGTCAGGAGCGCAGCGCACCTTTGATCACTTTGCCGGTCGCCGTGCGGGGTAGCGCCGCCACGAAATGGACATCCCGCGGCACCGCGAACCGTGCTCCGTGCTGCCGTGCATGCGACCGCACCTCGTCGGCCGACAGCGACGCCCCGGGGTGGAGCACCACGAACGCGGCCAGCCGCTGGCCGAACGCCTCGTCGGCCACCCCGACGACCGCGACCTCCCGCACCGGCGGCAGTGCGGCAAGCAGGTCCTCCACCGAAGACGGAAACACGTTCTCGCCACCGGAGATCACCATGTCGTCCTCGCGCCCCGAGACCGTGAGCAGGCCGGAAGCGTCGAGGACGCCGAGATCACCGGTGGCCAGCAACCCGTCGCGCGACTCGACGGGCGACGCCCCGCCCGCGTACCCCTCGAAGAGCATCTCGTTGCCCACGAAGATCCGCCCGACCGTGCCAGCCGGCACCGGCGCCCCAGACGGGGACAAGATCGCCACTTGGGTGCCGTGCGGCGGCCTCCCGGCGGCCCGCGGCGACCGGCGCAACTCAGCGGGCGTCGCCACCGACGCCCACGACACCTCGGTCGACCCGTAGAGGTTGTAGAGCACCTCCCCGTTGGCGTCCATGAACCGCGTCGCGAGATCACCCGGCAGCGCCGACCCACTCACCGCCACCACCCGCAGACCAGGCAACACACACCCGGCTTCGAGCAGACGCTCCAACATCACGGGTACGGCGAACACGGCAGCACACTCATGCCGCCGCACGAGATCCGCGGTCGACTCGGGAGTGAACCGCGGCGCCAGCACGACCGTCGCCCGCAGCCCGAAGGCCATCTGTAGCGCCGCGTAGCCCCAGGTGTGGAAGAGCGGCGCGGCGATCAGTATCCGCGACCGGGCCCGCACCGGGATCCGGTCGAGGATCGACACCAACGGCCCGAGCCCGCCCGGGTTCGGTCGCCGCGCGCCCTTGGGCGTGCCGGTGGTTCCAGACGTCAACACCACGGTGCGTCCCGGCCGCGCTGGCGGCGACAAGACCCCGACGGGCGCCGCGCTGCAGACCGCGTCGAGCAACGACGCGTCCAGGAACACAGCGGGAGACGCGGCTTCGGCCAGCGCCGCGGCGCGGGCCGCCTCTTGCGCGGAGTGGTCCGGGCCGGTCGCGGGATGCACGGCTGGCGCCCCGCCATAGACCGTGTCTTTCGGCGAGTGGTCAGGGTTGGCCGGGGGAGCCGCGGCGAGCGCCGCGCCGCGGACCGCGTCGTGTCGCGACTCGTGCGGAACGGTCGAGGGATCAACGGCGGCCGCCACGTCGCGCAGCGAGTGGTCCGGGGCGATCGAGGCAGGCGCGGCGGGCGCCGCTTCGCGGGCCGTGTCGTGTAGCGACGGGTCCGGGGCGGTCGAGGCAGGCACGGCGGCCCCCGCGCCGCGGACGCTGTTATGCGAGGAGAGCGGCGGCCCTTCAACCAGACTGGCCGCCCCGCCCCGAACCATCGAACGGAAACCCGGCGGCACCTCGAACGAGGAATCATGGATCACCAACCGCAACCCATGATCACGAACCACCGCGGCGATCTGCGCGGACGACAGGCCAGTGTTGACCAGAACGGCGTCAGCCCCGAGCAGCGAGAGCGCCACCACCGACAGCACAAACCCACGGTCGTTGCGGCACAACACCCCGACCCGGTCACCCGGCCCGATCCCCAGCGAGGCCCGCAACCCCAAGGCCAAGGCCGACGCCCGCGACAACAAAGACCCGTAGGTCAGCGCGCCGTCCGCATCGATCAGCGCCACCGACGAAGGAGACCGCGCCGCCGCGGAATGGACTTCGCCGCCGAGGCCATAGCCCCAGCGGCGAAGAGCGGAAAGCTGCGCGATAACCCGTCGCGGTGAGCCCGGTGTCAGGAGCCCTCGCCGCGCGAGGGTTAAGACGGCGTGTGCCGTCGTCACCGGATCTGGTGGCCCGAGATCGCTCGGGAGACCACCAGCCGTTGGATCTCCGAGGTCCCCTCGAAGATGGTGTAGATCTTGGCGTCCCGGTACCAGCGCTCGACCGGGTGGTCGCGCACATACCCGGCACCGCCGAGGATCTGGAGGGCTTTTTCGGTGACCGAGACGGCCACCTCGCCGGCCCGCAGCTTCGACATCGAGCCCTCGCCGGCCTCGAACGGGCGGTTGTTGCGGCCCATCCACGCCGCCCGCCACACCAGCAGCCGCGCCGCGTCGATGTCGGTGCGCATGTCGGCCAGGGCGAACGCCACCGCCTGGTTCTCGATGATCGGCCGCCCGAACTGCTCCCGGGTCTTGGCGTAGGACAGCGCGTATTCATACGCCGCCCGGGCCACCCCGATCGCCTGCGCGCCCACCGTCGGCCGGGTGATCTCGAAGGTGCGCATCGCCGACGACGACGAGGAACGCTGCCCCGAGCGAGCGCGCTCCAAGCGCGAGGAGAGCGCGTCATGACCGCCCAGCAGGCACGACCCCGGCACCCGCACGTCGTCGAGAAAGACGTCAGCGGTGTGCGAGGCGTGCAACCCCAGCTTTGAAAGCTTCCGTGGCGACGAGAGCCCAGCCGTCCCGGGCGGCACCACGAAAGCCGCCTGCCCGCGAGCACCCAGAGCGGGATCCACGCTCGCCGTCACCACATGCACGCCGGCGATGCCGCCGTTGGTGGCATAGGCCTTCTGCCCATTGAGGACCCAGGTGTCAGAAGCCGAGTCGTAGACCGCCCGGGTGCGCATCGCGCCGACGTCAGAACCAGCAGCAGGCTCCGTCGAGCAGAACGCCGCCACCGCGGGCGAGTCGACCGACCCGAAGCACTGCGGCACCCACTCGACGAGCTGGTCGGGCGTGCCGGAGCCGTAGATCGCGGCCACCGCCAGCGACGTGCCCATCAGGGCCATGCCGATCCCGGCGTCACCCCAGAAGAGTTCTTCGCTCGCGATCGGCAGCGACAAGCCGGTCGGGTCGGCCCAGGTGTTGGCCAGGAACTCGAAACCGTAGAGGCCGACCTTGGCCGCCTCCTGGATCACCGGCCAGGGCGTCTCCTCGCGGGCGTCCCACTCCGCCGCAGCGGGGCGCACGACCGAAGCCGCGAAGCCGTGCACCCAGTCGCGCAGGTCGCTTTGTTCCTCACTCAGGTCGAGCGAGAACTCCGCCATCTCAGCTCTTGGGGATGTCGAAGAGGTTGGCGATGTTGGCCGCCAGGCCGAGGTCGCCCTTGGCCTTGAGCTTGCCGGTCATGAACATCATCACCGGGTTGCCGCCGCCCGAAACGATCTTCAGGAAGTCGACCGGGCCCATCGTCAGGGACAGCCGCGGGTCGCGCTCGGCGGTGTTGTTGACGGTGCACGCACCGTCTTCGATGACCACCTCGTAGGTGTCGCTGCCACCATCGGGGCGGCCCGTAACCGTCCAGTGGATCACCGCGTTGGTCGAGCCGGCGCGGTCGGCGCGGAACAGGGTCGGCATCCGCTCGAAGACCTGGTCGAGGACCTTGCCGCGCGCGTCGCTCTGCATGATTTCAGCGATCTTTGCGTCGGGCGTGGACTTGACCAGCTGCGCGAACTCCTTGGGGCCGACCGCTGCGAACGGGGTCGGGTCGAAGTCAGTCATCGCGGAAATACCCTTCAACTGATTTAGCTACTCCGGAGTAACCTTACGCAGGAGTAGATATGCTGGCAAGCGTGCCGAGCCGGCCAACGTTCAAGCGCCTTCCGCGCGCCGTCCGCGAGCAACAGATGCTCGACGCGGCCGTGCGGGTCTTCGCGCGCCGCGGCTTCCACGCGGCCAGCATGGATGAGATCGCCGACGAGGCCGGCATTTCAAAACCAATGGTGTACGCCTACCTGGGCAGCAAAGACGACCTCTTCCGGGCCTGCGTCAACCAGGAAGGCACCCGCCTGCTCGAGTCGATCGTGGCGGTGGTGCGCGACGACCTGCCGGCCGACGAGCAACTCTGGCGCGGCCTGCGCGGCTTCTTCGGCTTCGTCGGCGCACACCGCGAGGGCTGGGCCGTGCTCTACCGCCAGGCCAGCGGCCGCCAGCCGTTCGCCGCCGACATCGCCGCCCTCCGCGGCCGCATCGTCGAGGTGGTCGCCGGGATGCTCGGCCGCGCGGTGCTCGCGAGCGGGGGCACCGAGGCCCGCGAGCCGGATCTGACCGCGAGCGCCTACGCCCTCGTCGGCGCGGCCGAGTCGGTCGCCGACTGGCTGGCCGACCACCCCGAGGCCGACCCCGACCACTCGGCCGCGCGACTGATGAACTTCACCTGGCTGGGTGCCCGCCAGCTGTTGCAGGGTGAGCTCTGGCAGCCCAGTTCGGCCTGAGCACCTGCTTTCCCTCGGCCGTCGGGCCGTGTGAGGTGATCACCACCGGCGCGTCGAGCGCCGCGGAGACCGCCGACGGCCAGTCGACCGGTCCGTTGCTGAAGCGGGGCCGCGTGCTGAACAGCCGCCGGGTCAGCGCCTCCTGCCGGGCCAGGTCGCCGACCGGCCCGGGCAGCAGCCGGTCGGTCCAGTCGTAGCGGTCGCAGAACTTCAACGCCGGGCTGACGATGTCGAGGTGGGTCAGCGCGATCCCGTCGACCCCACCGCACACCTCGATCGCGTAGCGGTGCGCCACCGCGTCGAAGTGTCCGAACCGGAACCGGCCCTGCCACCGGTTGGTCGGGTTGTTGGGGTCGGTCAGCGGCAACCCTGGGTCTTCGGTGACCAGCGGGCCCGCGCCGTGCCGGGTGGTCACCACGCGGAGCACGCCGAGCCGGGTCGCGTTGCCCGCCTGGCCCGCCTCGACCAGCAGCGTCTCGGCGTTGTCGAACGTCGTCGTGCTCCACGTCGTGTAGGGGTGGAACCCGTGCCATTCGTCGAGCAGCACGCCCTGGGCGCCTTCGAAGACCACCGGCCCGACCGCCAGCAGGTTGCCCAGGAAGGCCCGGCTGACGATCGGCACCCGCGCGGCGAACGCGCCGAACGCATGCACCGTCGCCTCGATCGGCGGCACGTCGAGCGGGCCGAGCTCGTCGACCAGGCGGTCGCGGAGCAGGGTCAGTTTGGCCCTGAGCACCCCGGGGGCCTGCGCGTCGGCCACCCGGGGCGCGTCGGAGGGGTGGGCGAGCGCGTACCCCATCGCCTCGCCCACCCCCTTGCCGCAGGACCCATGCCGGTGGGCCCCACGGGCTATCTCCCGGGCTCGGTTGGCGGCCCGGTGATAGGGCGTGGCGAGCAGCGCGTCACCCTCGACGGTCAGCCGGTCCAACGCATCCGGCACACCGACGTCGGCCAGGTGGTCGGCCTCGACGACGAGCGCCAGCGGGTCGACCACCATGAACCGGGACAGGTGCGTGTGCACGCCACGCAACGTGCCGGCGCCGAACTGGGCGAAGACGTGACGCCGTCCGTCGGGCAGAACGACACTGTGGCCGGCCTGCCCGCCCCCGTTGTACCGCACCACTGCGGCAACCGGACGGCCGTCGATCCCCTTCGCGCACAACCAGTCGACGACGGTCCCCTTGCCCGCGTCGCCGTATCCCAGGTCGGCTACCAGCACGTGGTTCATAGCCGGCTGATTCGGTCGTCGCCGTGCAGCGTGGTCGGCAGGCCCCAGGTGGACAGCACCCGCCCGCCCCGCTCGACCGGTGCCAGCGCGCTGGACACCGACGCCGCCACCGTGCTGCCGGCCGCGGCCAGGTCGGAGAGCCCGGCGTCGAGGTCGATCGCCGCCTCGCCGAGGCCCACGGCCAGGGCGATCGTCTCGCAGACCGCGTTGGGGTCGTCGAGTTCGATCGCGTTCTGGCCGAGCAGCCCCCGCCAGAAGTCGAGGACCTTGGCGTTGCCGGCGTGGCTGGCTCCGCGCGGCAGTAGGTAATAGGTGTCGAACTTGCGTCGCACCTCCGAGACGATCCGCCGGATCGGGATGTCCTCGCTCAGGTCGTCGCCGCACACGTTGCGCACCTCGCGCGCCTTGACCCGGTCGTAGGCCAGCTCGTCGCCGATCACGAACAGGTAGCCACGCCGCCCGCGCCGGGTGAAGCAGTCGAGCTCGGTGTGCCGGGCCATGTAGTAGAGGGCCAGCTCGTAGGACTCGGTCATCTGCCCGCCGCCGCCGCCTTCGAGCACGATCCGGCTGAGGTCGTCGTCCATCCGGTTGTCGGACTCGAACTGGCCGATCTGGAGCGGCACCCGGTCGCAGGTGGCGTCGCCGATCGCGCCGAAGAGGATCTGCGGGTCGCGGGCGTAGCCGTTGCGCAGCAGCAGGCCGAGCAGCTTCGGCAGCTTGGTCTGCAGCACGCGCGGGACGTGGCCCATCGAGCCGGTGACGTCGAAGAGCACTGCGATCGAGATCGACTCGGGGTGCTCGGCCGAGTCGCGGCTCTCCCGGACGGCGCCACGAGGGTCGAGTTTGGGGTGGACGGTGCGGGCGCCGCTGTCGCTGTAGGCGAAGGCGCTCTTGCCGGTCGAGCGCCGGTAGCGGTCGGCGGCATCGTAGACGTCGGTTGACCAGACTCCGCTGCCCATCGCGGGCCTCCTTAAAGGTGGAGCGGGCGGAACTTCCGCGCGCCGTAGAGTCGTTCGAGCAGGTCGTCGAGTTCGGCCAGGAGCCGCCAGGCGTCGTCGGGCCGATGCCGGGGCGACGCCAGCGCGCAGCCCTTGGCGAAGGCCAGCAGAGCCGCCGGCGCGTAGCCACCCATCAGCGCGGTCATCGACCGGGCGGCCATCGCGATGTCGGTTTCCGGCCCGGGTGGCTGTCGCTTGTGCACCTCGGGCGGATACCAGTCGGCGTAGCCCGGCACGACGGCCGGCACGTGGTCGAGCCGGTCGACCACCGCGTAACACCAGTCGACGAGCACGACACCGTGGTCGGCCGTCTCGACCAGGATGTGCTCGGGCAGCACGGCACCGTGCACCACGCCGGCGCGGTGCGCCAACCCGAGAGCGACCAGCAACCGCCGCCAGATCCAGGCGGCGTCGCGCGGGTCCAGGCCGTCGGGCCGCATCCGGATCAGGTCGGCGACGCTGCGCAACTGGGGTACGGAACCGAGTACGTTCACCCGTCGTTCCTCGCCGGTGCCGGGGTCACGATGCCGGAACGTCTCGACCAGCCGGGGCACGTAGGGCAGGTAGCGCGGGTCGCCGGCGGCGGCGATCCGGCTCAGGGCGTGCGCCTCGCGGTCCATCAGGTCGTTGTTGACCGGGCGGCGCGGCTGCTTCAGGAACATGCCCCGGCCGAGCGCGTAGAGGTTGGCCAGGTCGCCGGAGTGCGCCACCGCACCGACCCGATAGCGGCCGAAGGCCACCGTGCCGCGCGCCCGCCAGCGGTTGGTCAGCGTGATGAAGGCGTCGGTCGCGACCGCCTTGGCCGCCGGCGCCACCCGGTCGGGATGCAGCACGGCGGCCAGCCGCAGGTAGCCGCGGTGCGGGTCGTCGGAGCCGAACAGCTCCGCGTCGCCGGCCTGGTTGACCAGGCGGATCGCCTCGTCGAGCGTGGTCATCGGAACGTCTCCTCCCGGGCCGGCCGGAGCAGGGCTGGGTGCAGCAACCGGGCGTCGCCCGCCCGGTAGAGACGGGCGCGGGGACCGCCGCGCGGCCCGCCGTGCTCGGTGGTCGCGCCGGTGCCCTCGACGAGCCCAGGCACGGAGAGCACCTTGCGGTGGAAGTTGCCGGCATGCAGCGGGTGTCCCCAGACGGTCTCGTAGACCGCGCGCAGGTCGGCGATCGTGAACTCCTCGCCGACGAACGCGGTCGCCAGCGGGGTGTATTCGAGCTTGGAGCGGGCCCGCTCCAGACCGTCGTCGACGATCCGGCGGTGGTCGAAGGCCAGTTCGCGGCTGGGCAGTGCGGTCACCGCCAGCCACTCGGCGTCGCCGGCGTCGGAGCCGGCCGAGGGCTCCGGCAGGTCGGGCGCGAAGGCCAGGTAGGCGATCGAGACGATCCGCATCCGCGGGTCGCGGTCGGGCGTGCCGTAGGAGGCGAGCTGCTCGAAGTGCACTCGCCGCAGCGGCTCGCCGCCGAGCCCGGTTTCTTCACCGAACTCGCGGCGGGCCGCTGCGGCGAGCTCCTCGTCGGGCCGAACGAAGCCCCCCGGCAACGCCCAGAACCCGGCGAACGGCGGACCGGCCCGTTGGATCAGCAGGACCTGGAGCTCGCCGTCGCGGATGGTGAAGGCGACCACGTCGACCGTGACCGCGACCGCGGGGTAGGCCCGCGGGTCGTACCCCGCCAGGAACTCCTGCTCGTTGACCACGGCCGTCCTTCTCACCCTCAGAACTTCTCGACTTAAGAATAACTCAAGATGAGAATAACCCCGCCGACAGGCAGGGGACAAGGGGCCGCGGGGGCCGTTGCTAGCTGATGGTGCCGGTGAGGTGTGGCGCGCCGCTCTTCGGGTCGTGCAGAGCGAAGGTCTCGCCCGGCGTCGCCGCGAACGCGACCGTGCCAGGCAGCAGGATCGGCCTCTTGAAGGCGACCTCGACGGTGTACGCGTCGGGCAGCCGGCCCTCGAGCGCCGCCAGGCAGCGGGCCTTGCTCCACATCCCGTGCGCGATCGGGCGCGGGAACCCGAAGAGCCTGGCACCCAGCCGCGAGGTGTGGATCGGGTTGCGGTCGCCGGACACCCGCGCGTAGTCGACACCGACCCGGGCCGGCACCTTCCAGGTCGCCGAGGCCGGCGGCGGCACGTCCCGGGGCGCCGAACCAGACGGGCCGGAGGCACGACCCCGGCGCAGGTAAGTGGAGACGTCTCGCCAGACCTCGACCCCGTCGACGGTCGCGACCGCGACCACGTCGAACTGCCGGCCGCGCTCGTGCGGGCGCAGGTCGACCGCCCGCACCGACAGGTCGAACCGGTCGCCGGCGTCGAGCGGCCGGGTCACCGTGATCCGGTTGGCGACGTGCACCAACCCGACCACCGGGTAGGGAAACTCGGGGCTGGTCATCAGCCGCATCGCCAGCGGCGTGGCCAGCACGTGCGGGAACGTCACCGGCAGCCGGTCGCTCAGCCGGAAGCCGCACACCCGGTCGTATTCGGCCAGCCGCCCGCGATCCACGACAACGCCGCGCAGCACGAGTTCGACGTCGGGCAGCACCTCGATCGGCGGCCGCCGGTCGCTGCCCGGCACCAGGCCGATGCGGGGCAGCGCCCGGATCGCCGCCCGCCGGTAGAGCGGTCCCAGCTCCGGCGGGCCGTCGAGTTCCACGATCGACATCAGGCGCCCAGCCACATCTGGCCGCACACCCGGATCACGTTGCCGGTGATGCCGGCCGAGCCCGGCGCGGCGAGCCAGGCGATCGTCTCGGCCACGTCGACCGGCAGGCCGCCCTGCGACATGCTGTTCATCCGGCGCCCGATCTCGCGGGCCGCCACCGGCATCCGCGCGGTCATCCGGGTCTCGATGAAGCCCGGCGCCACCGCGTTGATCGTGATCCCCTGCGGCGCGAGCACCGGCGCCATCGACTGGACCAGCCCGATCACGCCGGCTTTCGAGGTGGCGTAGTTGGTCTGGCCGCGGTTGCCGGCGATGCCGCTGGTCGACGAGACGGCGACGATCCGGCCGCCTTCCGGGATCAGCGGCACCAGAGCTTCGTTGATCCGTTCCTGGCTGGACAGGTTGACGTCGATGACCGCGTCCCACTGCTCGGCGCTCATCCGGCCGATCGTCTTGTCGCGGGTGATCCCGGCGTTGTGCACCACGATGTCTACCTTGCCGTGCCGCGAGTCGAGCTGGGCGGCCAGTGTCGACGGTGCGTCGGGGCGGGTGAGGTCGAGTTGCAGCGCCGTGCCGCCGACCTCGTTGGCGACCCGGGCCAGGCTCTCGCCCGCGGCCGGCACGTCGAGGGCGACCACCCGGGCGCCGTCGCGGGCCAGCACCCGCGCGATGGCCGCGCCGATGCCCTGCGCGGCCCCGGTCACCAGGGCCACTTTGCCGTCCAGCGGGTGCGCCCAGTCGGTCATCGGCGACGAGAGCACGTGGCCGATCCGGATCACCTGACCCGACACGTACGCCGAGCGCCCGGAAAGCAGGAATCGCACGGTGGAGTCGGCGAACTCGTCGGCGCCGGGTGCCACATAGACGAGTTGGGCGGTCATGCCGCGGCCGAACTCCTTGGCGATGCTGCGGGTCAGGCCCTCCAGGGCGCGCTGGGCGGTGGCCTCGCGCGGCGAGGAGCACGCTTCCGGCGGCGTGCCGAAGACGATCACCCGCCCGCTGGGGCCCAGCGTCCGGGCGTTGGCGTGGAAGAACTCGTAGACCGGGTGCAGCGCGGCGGTGTCGGCGATGCCGGTCGCGTCGAACACCAGTGCCGACCAGGGCGGCCCGCCGTCGAGGCCGACGCCGGCGATCGTGAGCATCTTTCGGACCGGCTCGTCGAGCCGGCCGCCGGGTGCGGCGCCGAGCAGCACGGGCCCGGTGACCAGCGGATCCCCGGGGCGGAAGCGGCGCAGCAGCGGTGGCTGGGGCAGCCCGAGCCGCTTGACCAGCGCGCGGCCGGGACCGGAGTTCGCGAAGCTCGCGTATCGGTCGCTCATAGCGATAGCCTACTTGCGGGTAACCGGTGAGGGAGGGCGTCTGATGGAGACCAGAAGAGTCGCGATCGTCGGCGGCAACCGGGTGCCGTTCGCCCGCTCCAACAGCCGCTACGCGCAAGCCAGCAACCTCGACCTGCTCACCGCCGCGCTCGACGGGCTGGTCGCCCGCTTCGGGCTGGCCGGCGCCCGGGTCGGCGAACTGGTCGCCGGTGCCGTGCTCAAGCACTCCCGTGACTTCAACCTGACCCGCGAGGTGGTGCTCGGCTCGCGATTGGACCCGACCACCCCGGCCTACGACATCCAGCAGGCCTGTGGCACCGGTCTGGAGGCCGCCATCCTGGTGGCCAACAAGATCGCGCTGGGCCAACTCGATGCGGGCATCGCGGGCGGCGTCGACACCACATCGGACGCTCCGCTGGCGCTCAACGAAGACCTGCGCCGCACGCTGCTCCAGCTGAACTCGGCCCGCACGACCGCAGCCAAAGTGCGGGCGGCCGCCCGGCTGCGCCCGCACCACGCGTTCCTGCCCGAGGCGCCGCGCAACGCCGAGCCGCGCACCGGCCTGTCGATGGGCGACCACGCCGCGATCACCGCGCTGCGCTGGAACGTCGACCGGCAGGCGCAAGACGCCCTCGCGCTGGCCTCGCACCAGCGACTCGCGGCGGCCTACGAGCGTGGCTTCTTCGACGACCTGATCACGCCCTACCTGGGGCTCAGCCGTGACCAGAACCTGCGCGCCGACACCTCGCTGGAGAAGTTGGGTGCGCTGCGGCCGGTGTTCGGCACGCGAGGCCCCGACGGCGAGCGGGCGACGATGACCGCCGGCAACTCGTCGCCGCTGACCGACGGCGCGTCGACCGTGCTGCTCGCGACCGACGAGTGGGCCGCCGAGCGCCGGCTGCCGGTGCTCGCGCACTTCGTCGACGCGGAGACCGCGGCGGTCGACTTCGTGCACGGTGACGAGGGGCTGCTGATGGCCCCGGCCTACGCGGTGCCGCGGTTGCTCGCCCGCCACGGGCTGAGCCTCCAGGACTTCGACTTCTACGAGATCCACGAGGCGTTCGCGTCGCAGGTGCTGGCGACCCTGGCGGCCTGGGAGTCGCCGGAGTTCTGCAAGGAGCGGCTCGGTCTCGACGCGCCGCTCGGGTCGATCGACCGCGCCAAGCTCAACGTCAACGGCTCGTCGCTGGCGGCCGGCCACCCGTTCGCCGCGACCGGCGGCCGGATCGTCGCGACGCTGGCCAAGCTGCTGGCGGAGAAGGGCGGCGGGCGGGGCCTGATCTCCATCTGCGCCGCCGGCGGCCAGGGCGTGGTGGCCATCCTGGAGCGCTGACCCCAGCGCTCCGCCCGTACCCCCCAATGAATGTTTGACAGTGTGCGAGATCGACGCGCATACTCTCCAACATGTCTTTGGGAGATGACCCGACCGTCAAGCTCCGCGCGCTGGCGCATCCGGTGCGACTGCGGATCCTGTCGCTGCTGACCGGCTCGGCGATGACCGCCGCCGAGGTGGCACGGGAGCTCGACCTGACGCACGCCAACGCCAGCTATCATTTGCGGCACCTGCTCGCCGCCGGTCAGATCGAGGCGGCCGGCGAGGAGCGGATCCGGGGCGGGGTAGCCAAGCGCTACCGGCACAACGTCGAGGCCGACTTCGCCAAGCCCGAGCCCAACATTCCCGACGACGCCCCGCGGACCGCCGACCACCTGCTGATGTACGAGGTGCTCGCGAGCGAGCTGCGCCGCCGTTCCAGGGCGTTGATGCGCGCGAAGGGCAATCACTTCACCGACGCCGAACTCTGGGTCGACCCGGCCGTCTTCGCCGCGGTGAAAGAGCAGATCGACCAGGCCAGCCTGGCCCTGCACCGGGCGGCCGTGGCACCCCGCACCCCCGGCACGATCCGCGTGAACGCGACGATCGCACTATTCAGAATGGAGCCCGACGCACGATGACCGACACCGTCGCCGCCCCTCCGGCGACCGGTGATGAGCCCAGACCCGGAATGCTGGCGCCCTTGCGCCACGCCCCGTTCCGGTTCCTCGTCGCCGGCCGCACGACCACCATGTTGGGCAACGCCGTCGCGCCGATCGCCCTCGCGTTCGCCGTGCTCGACCTCACCGGCTCGGCACGCGACCTGGGCCTGGTCGTCGGTGCCCGGTCGCTCTTCAACGTCATCTTCATCCTCTTCGGCGGGGTCATCGCCGACCGGCTACCGCGCCACCTGGTGATGGTCGGCGCATCGGTGCTGGCCGGCGCGACCCAGGCGACCGTCGCGGTCACGGTGCTCACCGGCACGGCGACGATCCCGTTGCTGCTGGGCCTGTCGGCGGTCAACGGCATCGCGGCCGCCGTCTCGTTCCCGGCCATCTCGGCGATAGTGCCGCAGACCGTGCCGGCCGCGATTCTCCAGCAGGCCAACGCGATCAACCGGCTGGCGTTCAACTCCGCGATGATCGCCGGTTCCTCGCTCGGCGGCGTGCTCGTCGCGACCGCCGGCCCGGGCTGGGGCCTCGCCGTCGACGCCGGCACCTTCTTCCTCGCGGGCCTGCTGTTCGCGCTGGTGCGGATCCCGAAGACCGACCAGCCGCCGGTGCTCGACCGGCCGGGCATCTTCGCCGAGATGCGGCACGGCTGGACCGCGTTCATCAGCCGCACCTGGCTGTGGGTGGTCGTCGCCGGGTTCTGCGTGATCAACGCGGCGTTGTCGGGATCGGTCAGCGTGCTCGGCCCGGTCGTCGCCGACGCGAGCTTCGGCCGGACCACCTGGGGCCTGATCCTGGCCGTGGAGACCGCCGGCATGATCGCCGGTGCGCTGGTCGCCATGCGGGTCCGGGTCGGCAGGCTGCTCTTCTACGGCGTGCTCTGGTGCCTCGGCGACGTGCTGCTGGTGCTCGCCCTTGGCCTGACCTCGACGGTGCTGGTCCTGCTGCTGGCCGGTTTCGCGGTCGGGTTCGCGCTCGAGCAGTTCACCGTGGCCTGGGACACCACCATGCAGGAGCACGTGCCGAGCGACATGTTGGCGCGGGTCTACTCCTACGACATGTTGGGTTCGATCCTCGCCCTGCCGATCGGCCAGGTCGCGGCCGGCCCGCTCGCCGAGCACTTCGGCACGCGACACACCCTGGTCGGCGCCGCCGCCGTGATCGCGGTGGCCACCATCGCCATGTTGTTCAGCCGCGACGTCCGCCAGCTCCGGCACGCCGTCTAGGCGGTCACCGACTTCCAGCGGTCGGCCCAGGCCTCTTCGACTGCGGCGTAGGCGGCGTCGTCGAGGCCATAGGTGGAGACGACGAGCGTGGCGTCGGTCGGCTCGGTGGAGTTGACCGGCGCCAGCGTCGCGAGGGCGACCAGGTGGCCCGAGCCGTCGACGGTCATCCGCAGGTGCGGGCTCGCGTGCCAGACCCGACCGGCGTCGGTGCGCAGCGCCGGCAGCACCGAACCTTGGAAGAACAGGGTGCGCCGGGCGCCCTGGCCGCGGGCGAGCAGGAACCGCAACTGCTCGAGGAACTGCCGCCAGCCCTCTTCGATCGCGTCGTATTCGCCGCTCGGCTCGCCCGGCGACTCGATCCGGACGGTGGTGCTGGTGGGGCTGTCGGCCGTCAGCGTGATCAGGTGGTCTTCGCCCAGCGCGATCCGGTCAGGCGGGCTGAGTCGGGCGTCATCGAGGAAGATCATCCGGATCTCGTCGGCGAGGCCCGGATAGTCCCAGCCGAACCACTGCCCGATCAGCTCCGCCTCGGTGAAGTGCCGCCAGACCAGCGCCTGGGGCGCGTCCACAGTGGTCTCGACCCGAAATGGCTTCATGGCCTCACCATAACCCGCTGTGCGTTGGGTCACAGCGCGGCCACTCGCAGGTGTAAGGGCCGCTCCGGGCGGGTGCCAGAATGGCCGGGTGACTTCGGTGCCCAACATTCTCGCCGCCCGCTACGCCTCACCCGAGCTGGTCGACCTGTGGTCGCCGACGGAGAAGGTGAAGCTCGAGCGACGGCTGTGGATCGCGGTGCTGGAGGCGCAACGCGACCTGGGCATCGACGTGCCGGCCGGCGCGGTCGAGGCCTACCGGGGGGTGCTCGACGACGTCGACCTCGTCTCGATCGCCGAGCGGGAGCGGGTCACCCGGCACGACGTGAAGGCTCGGATCGAGGAGTTCGCCGACCTGGCCGGCCACGAGCAGATCCACAAGGGGATGACCTCCCGCGACCTGACCGAGAACGTCGAGCAGCTCCAGATCCGCTCCTCGCTGGAACTGGTCCGCGACCGGGTGGTTGCCACCCTGGCCCGGCTGGCCCGCCTCGCGGTCGAACACGACCACCTGGTGCTGGCCGGCCGCTCGCACAACGTCGCCGCGCAGGCGACCACCCTGGGCAAGCGGTTCGCGTCGGCCGGCGAGGAGCTGCTGATCGCCTACCAGCGGCTCGACGACCTGATCGGCCGTTACCCGCTGCGCGGCATCAAGGGGCC
This sequence comes from Asanoa ferruginea, assembly GCF_003387075.1. NCBI lineage: Bacteria > Bacillati > Actinomycetota > Actinomycetes > Micromonosporales > Micromonosporaceae > Asanoa > Asanoa ferruginea. The sequence goes on along the minus strand of NZ_QUMQ01000001.1, from coordinate 2,129,395 downwards.
GGTCGGCACCGCCGCCGACCAGCTCGACCTCTTCGACGGCGACGCCGCCAAGGTCGCCGAGCTGGAGGCCCGGGTCGCCGCGCACCTCGGCTTCTCCTCCGTGCTCAGCAGCGTCGGCCAGATCTACCCGCGCTCGCTCGACTTCGACGTGGTCACCGCGCTGGCCCAGGTGGTCGCCGCGCCGAGCAGCCTGGCCACCACGATCCGGCTGATGGTCGGCCAGGAACTGGTCACCGAGGGCTTCCGGCCGGGCCAGGTCGGCTCCAGCGCGATGCCGCACAAGATGAACACGCGGTCCAGCGAGCGGGTCAACGGGCTCGCGGTCGTGGTCCGCGGCTACGTGTCGATGATCGGCGAGCTGGCCGGCGACCAGTGGAACGAGGGCGACGTCTCCGACTCGGTGGTCCGCCGGGTCGCGCTGCCCGACGCGTTCTTCGCCACCGACGGCCTGTTCCAGACCTTCCTGACCGTGCTCGACGAGTTCGGCGCCTATCCCGCCGTGGTGGCCCGCGAGCTCGACCGCTACCTGCCGTTCCTGGCCACGACCAAGATCCTGGTCGCCGCCGTACGCCGGGGAGTCGGTCGCGAGACGGCGCATGAGGTGATCAAGGAGAACGCGGTCGCCGTGGCGCTCGCGATGCGGGAGAAGGGCACCACCGACAACGACCTGTTCGACCGGCTCGCCGCCGACGGCCGGCTGGGCCTCTCGCGGGGCGAGATCGACGCGCTGGTCGCCGACCGGGCCGCGTTCGTCGGTGCGGCCGGCGCCCAGGTGGCCGCCGTGGCCGAGAAGATCGCCGAGGTGGTCCGCCAGCACCCGAGCGCGGCCGGCTACACGCCGCGCCCCATCCTCTGACAAGCCGGCGTGGCGCCTCGCAGACGGAGGCGCCACGCCGGATTGTGGGAGAGCGTTCCTTCCTTTACACGCCCGCGGTCGAGGTGATCCAGGCCCGGTTGTAGGCGACGCTGCCGTAGTTCTGGATGCTGGAGCCGTCGGCCGTCGAGGCGACGCCGACCTGCGCGCCGTTGTAGAACTGCGGGCCGCCGGAGTCGCCGCGCCACGCGTTGCCGTTGATCCGGGTGCTGCGGATCGCCCGGCCACCGTAGGCGTCGGTGACGTTGGTGCTGGTCACCCGCACGCTGGCGGTCTTGAGCACCGGCGAGGCGTCACAGCCGCTGTAGCAGGTCATGCCCCAGCCGTAGATGGTGTTGGTGGAGTTGACCGGCGGGTAGGCGCTGGAAAGTGTCACGTAGCTCGTGCTCACCGCACTGCTCAGCCGCATCAGGGCCAGGTCGCTGCGGGTGTAGGTGGCGCTGACGGTGCGGGTGACACCACCGGAACCGCGGTTGACGCTGCCGACGCGCACCGACATCGTGCCGCTGATGCAGTGCCGGGCGGTGAGCACCCAGGTCGACGCGATGATCGTGCCGGAACAGGTGAACGATCCGCCGCTGAACACGGCGGCGGCCCACGGCGCGGACGCCACCGTGCTGCCACCGATGATCTGATCTGGGCCGGTCGGTGCGGCGCCGGCCGCGCTGGGCACGAGGAACGCGCCGGTCAGACCGATGGCGAGCGCGGCCAGGGTGAGGCGTTTGCGCATCTGTGGGGCTCCTATCCGAGGGGGGTGGTTCGGACTGCCCGAGACGCTATTGGGATATCGATGTATTCGCAATCATCAGTTTGAAGTCATACCGCGCGGTGATGGCCGGCGACCCGATTAGCGTTGACCGCGATGGAGTTCCTCGTCGTCGCGGTCACGGCGTTCGCGCTGATCCTGCCGGTCGAGTTACCCGACAAGACGTTCGTCGCGACCCTCGTGCTGAGCACCCGGTATCCGCCACTACCGGTGTGGCTCGGCGTGATCGTCGCGTTCTTCGTGCAGTGCGCGGTCGCGGTCGCCGCGGGCACCCTGATCTCCCGGCTCCCCGAACGGCCGGTCGAGTTGGTCGCCGCGGCGCTGTTCCTGGCCGGCGCGTTCGTCCTCTTCCACGGCGCCCGCAAGGCCGACGAGCAGAAACCGGAGGAGCTCGATGGGCAGATCAAGACCAGGCGCACCGGCGTACGCGCGGCGGCAGCGAGTTTTGTCGTCCTGTTCACCGCTGAATGGGGTGACCTGTCGCAGTTGCTGACCGCCGGCCTGGTCGCGAGTGGCCGAGATCCCATTCCGGTGTTCGTGGGCTCGTGGCTGGCGCTGGTGGTGGTCTCCGGTGCCGCTGTCCTGCTTGGTCGCTGGCTGCGGAAGAGGGTCAAGTTGTCGGTGATCCGATATGTGGCGGCCGGGATCTGCCTTGTCCTCGCCGTCCTTACCACGGTCGAGGCACTACGCGCGTAATGCCTGTCCACGATGCCTGTCCACGGTCTGGGCGGGTGCCGGTCCGCGTCTATCTACCGGGTAGTCTTGGCGCGCTTACCGCGTACAAAAGTCAGGAGTGCCCAGTGGCTCGCGTCGTCGTCGACGTCATGCTCAAGCCGGAGATCCTCGATCCTCAGGGCCAAGCGGTCGCCAACGCGCTGCCGCGGCTCGGGGTCAGTGATGTCTCCTCCGTGCGCATCGGTCGCCGCATCGAAATCGAGTTCACCGGCGAAGCCGATCTCGACCGGGTGCGGGAGATCGCTGACAAGCTGCTCGCCAACCCGGTGATCGAAGACTTCACCATCCACGAGGTCGCCGACGAGCCTGTTCCGGCGGGTGACCCGTCGTGAGTGCCCGCGTCGGAGTCGTGACGTTCCCGGGCTCGCTCGACGACGGTGACGCCGCGCGCGCCGTCCGGGTCGCCGGTGGCGAGGCCGTGCGGCTGTGGCACGGCGACAGCGACCTGCACGGCGTCGACGCCGTGGTGCTGCCCGGCGGTTTCTCCTACGGCGACTACCTGCGCACCGGTGCGATCGCCCGGTTCGCGCCGGTGATGGAGTCGATCATCGACGGCGCCCGGGGCGGGCTGCCGGTGCTGGGCATCTGCAACGGCTTCCAGATCCTGTGCGAAGCCCACCTGCTTCCCGGTGCCCTCACCCGCAACAGCCACCTGCACTTCCGCAACCGCGACCAGTGGCTGCGCGTCGGCACCAGCGGCACCGCGTGGACCAACTCGTTCGAGGCCGACCAGGAGATCCTGGTCCCGCTCAAGAGCGGCGAGGGTCGCTACGTCGCTGACCAGGCGACGCTCGACGAGTTGACGGCCAACGGTCGGATCGTCGCGACCTATGTGCGCGGCAACCCCAACGGCTCCGAGCGCGACATCGCCGGCATCACCAACGAGGCCGGCAACGTCGTCGGGCTCATGCCCCACCCCGAGCACGCGATCGAGGCACTCACCGGTCCGTCGCTCGACGGTCTGGGCTTCTTCACCTCGATTCTCAAGCACCTGGCGGGGGCCACGGCATGACAACACAGCCCGATACGGCGTCGAGCGAGGCAGCCGAGCTGTCCTTGCCGGCGCAGGGTTCGCCCTACGAGCCGCACGAGGGCCCCGACACCGTCGAGCAGGCCAACGGCACCCCGGAGGAGCTCCAGCCCTTCGCCGAGCTCGGGCTGCGCGACGACGAATACGACCGCATCCGCGGCATCCTGCACCGCCGGCCGACCCAGTCCGAGCTGGCGATGTATTCGATCATGTGGAGCGAGCACTGCTCCTACAAGTCGAGCAAGGTGCACCTGCGGCAGTTCAGCGAGAAGGCGCCGCCGAGCGACCGGATGCTCGCCGGCATCGGCGAAAACGCCGGTGTCATCAAGATCTCCGACGAGATCGCGGTGACCTTCAAGGTCGAGTCACACAACCACCCGAGCTTCGTCGAGCCCTACCAGGGCGCCGCGACCGGTGTCGGCGGCATCGTCCGCGACATCCTCGCGATGGGCGCCCGGCCGGTCGCCGTGATGGACCCGCTGCGGTTCGGCGCGGCCGATCATGAAGACACCGCGCGGGTGCTGCCCGGCGTGGTGGCCGGCATCGGCGGCTACGGCAACTCCCTTGGCCTGCCCAACGTCGGCGGCGAGGTCGTCTTCGACCCGACCTATCAGGGCAACCCGCTGGTCAACGCGCTGTGCCTCGGCGTGCTGCCGGTCGACCGGCTCCAGAAGAAAGACGCCGCCGGCCCCGGCAACATCGTGGTCCTGATGGGCGCCAAGACCGGCCGCGACGGCATCGGCGGCGTGTCCGTGCTGGCCAGCGCGACCTTCGACGACGGCAGCCAGGCTCGCCGCCCGTCGGTGCAGGTCGGCGACCCGTTCACCGAGAAGCTGCTGATCGAGGCCTGCCTCGAGCTCTACGACGCCAACCTGGTCGTCGGCATCCAGGACCTCGGCGGCGCCGGCCTGACCTGCGCGCTGACCGAGACCGCGGCCTCCGCCGGCACCGGCATGCGGGTCTGGCTGGAGCGGGTGCCGCTGCGCGAGCAGTCGATGGAGCCGCACGAGATCCTGGCCAGCGAGTCGCAGGAGCGGATGCTCCTGATCGTCAAGCCCGAGCAGCTCGACGAGGTGCTCGCCGTCGCCGACAAGTGGGGCGTGCTGGCCACCGCGATCGGCGAGGTCACCCCTTCTGAGGTCAGCGGCCTGCCCGGCCGGCTGCGGATCACCTGGCGCGACAACCTGGTCGTCGACGTGCCGCCGGCCTCGCTGGTCGACGACGGCCCGGTCTACGCCCGGCCGATGCGCGAGCCCGCCGACCTGATCCTGCTCCAGGCCGACCGGGCCGAGACGCTGCCCAGGCCGGCGACGCCGGAAGACCTCAAGGAGACCCTGCTGCGGATGGTTGGCTCGCCCAACCTCTGCGACAAGTCGTGGGTCACCGAGCAGTTCGACCGCTACGTGCTCGGCAACACCGTGCTGGCCCAGCCCGAAGACGCCGGCGTGATCCGGATCGACGAGCAGACCGGCCTCGGTGTCGCCCTGTCCGTTGACGGCAACGGGCGCTACGCCCGGCTCGACCCCTACAACGGCGCCAAGCTGGCGCTGGCCGAGAGCTACCGCAACGTCGCCGTCAGCGGTGCCAAGCCGGTCGCGGTCACCAACTGCCTCAATTTCGGCTCGCCCGAAGACCCGGCGGTGATGTGGCAGTTCGCCGAGGCGGTGCGCGGCCTGGCCGACGGCTGCCTCGAGCTGGGCATCCCGGTGACCGGCGGCAACGTCAGCTTCTACAACCAGACCGGCGCCGCGGCGATCCACCCCACCCCGGTGGTCGGTGTGCTCGGCGTGATCGACAACGTGGCCGACCGGGTGCCGATCGGCTTCACCAAGCCGGCGACCGGCGACGGCGACCTGATCTTCCTGCTCGGCGAGACGGCCAACGAGCTGTCCGGCTCCGAGTGGGCCTGGGTGACCCACGAGCACCTCGGCGGCGTGCCGCCGAAGGTCGACCTGGCCCGTGAAAGGGCCCTGGCCGAGGTGCTCGCCGAGGCGTCCCGGGTCGGTCACCTCAGCTCGGCCCACGACGTCTCCGACGGCGGCCTCGCGCAGGCGCTGGTCGAGGCCTGCCTGCGCAACGGCGTGGGTGCCCGGGTCGCGCTGCCGGAGGAGTTCACGGCGGGCTCGATGCCGTTCGTCTACCTGTTCAGCGAGTCGGCCGGCCGGGCCGTCGTGGCAGTGCCGCGCGGTCACGAGCGGGCGTTCACCGGGCTGTGCGCCGAGAAGGGCGTCCCGTGGACCCCGATCGGCGTGACCGACGGGCAAAACGAGGCGCTCGACATCCGCGGCCAGTTCGCGGTGCCGCTGGCCGAGCTGCGCGAGGCGCACACCGCGACGCTGCCCCGCCTGTTCGGCGCTTCCCACTAGGTCACGGCATACAAAAAGGGGGCCGCGAAAGCGGCCCCCTTTTTGGTTGCTCTGATCAGTCGTCGAGCCAGCCGAGCTGCCGCCGGTCGCGACCTCCCTCGGCGCCATGGCGGGCACCGCGGCCCTCGTTCTCCTCGGGGTAGTAGTCGCCCCGCTCGCCGTAGCCATCGGGTGCGGCGTAGTCGCCACCGCCCCGCTGCTCGGGCACGCCGCCGTAGCCACCGCCGGCCTGCGGCGGGTAGCCACCGACCTGGGTCGGGTCGTAACCACCGGCCGGGTAACCGCCCGCGGGCGGGCCCTGGTCGTAGCCGGCACTCGGAGCGCCGCCGTAGCCGCCGCCCTCGTAGCCGCCGCGACCGCCCTGGTCGTAGCCGCCACGCTGGCCGCCGGCCGCGCCGTATCCGTTGCCGCCCTGGTCGTAGCCGTTGGGCTCGGCACCGTAGCCGCGCTCGTCGGCGCTGTAACCCTGGCCGGCGCCGTAGCCGCCACCCTGCTGCGGGTAGCCGCCGTTCGGCTGGCCGCCGTAGCCGCCGCCACCGGACGCGGGCTCGTAGCGACCGGTCGGCTCGTCGAAGCGCTCGCCGTAGCCACCGCCGGCCTGCTGGCCGCCGTAGTCGCCACCGGAGGCCGGTGCACCGCCGTAGCCGCCACCGGAAGCCGGTGCGCCGCCGTAGCCGCCGCCCGATGCCGGTGCGCCGCCGTAACCGCCGCCGCCCGAACCGGGCGCGTCGGGGTAGCCGCCGCCGGCACCGTAGCCGCCGCCCGAGCCGGGTGCGGGGTTGTACATCTGGGTCTGCTGGTCGTAGCCGCCGGCCCGGGTGGGCTCGCCGTAACCACCGGCGCCGCCCCAGGCGGGCTGCGTCTGCGCGCCGCCACCGTAGGTCGGTGCCTGCGGCGGCATCGGCGCGCCGTAGGGGTCGGGGAACTCGTCCATCGGTGCGCGGTTGTGCAGCATCGTCGGTGCGTCGGCCATGCCGCCGGCGCCCGCCCCGGCGATCCGGGTCGCGTCGTTGCCACCGCCGCGATAGCCCGCCGCGCCGCCGGCCGGCACAGCCGGTCGGACGCCCGTGGTCGAGGTCTCGTCGTCGGGGTCGTCGCTTTCCTTGCGGCGCAGCATCACCCAGATGATGCCGCCGACGCCGAACGCCACCAGCAGGCCGCCGCCGAGCACGACCAGCCAGTTGCCGAAGCCGCCACCGTCGTCGGTGTTGCCCGCCGGTGCCGCGGCGATCGCGCTGTCGGTGGCCGTGGCCTCGTCGGTGATCTCGTCGTCGGGCGCCTCGGTCGGGACCAGCGGGGTCGCGCTGACCGACGGCGGTGCCGCGGCGAGCGGAAGCTGGATCACGACGTTGTTCGAGCTCTGGCCGGCGTTGAGGTTGACCGTCTTGGTGTTCCGCTTGTCGTCTTTCGACGCCCCGATGGTGATCTGACCGGGCGCGATCGGGTTCTGCGTGGTGCCGGTGAAGGTGAAGTTGCCGCTGGCGTTGGCGAGCGTCTCGTGTAGCTTGCTCGCACCGTCACTCAGAGCGACGTAAGCGCCACTCACACCCTTGCCGTCGGCCTGGTTGGTGACCTTGCCGCTGATCGACTTGACGGTCTCCACCGGCGGCGGCGCCTGCACCTGCTTGCCACGCACCGTGACGTCACGGGTGGCCTGGCCACTCTCGCCATTGATGGTCACCTGCACGATGACCTGGCCGGACTTGGTCTGGCCGTCGGCGACGTTGCCGGCGGTCACTTCCGCCTCGAACGTCTGCGGGTTGCCCTGGCCGACCTGCTCGTCGCTGTCGCAGCCGTCTGTGCAGCTCAACTCGCCGAAGCTGGTCGACACCTTGATGGTCGCCGTCTGCTCGCCGCCGGGGTTCTGGTTGGTGACCCGGAACCGGACGGTGGCCTTCTGGCCAGGTGACAAGGTGCCGTTTGAGAAGCTGACGATCGACACCGTTGGAGCTGCCGCTTGTGCGGGGTTGGGAAATACTGTGACCAGCGCGCCAGCTATCAGCGCTACGACCACACCGGCCCGTGCTCTCCAGGCTCGTCGGTGTGTTGTCACGTCCACCGCCTTCCGGTCTCACCCCCGAACGAGTACACCGTCGGTCACTATGCCTTGTCCGACGGGATCAGCGCGACCCAGGGGCCGAAGGAACAAGAACGTGAGGAGGTCGTATCGTCCCGTCATGTCCCGTGCGCACAATAAGTCACCTGCGGTAGCGGCCGCCCTTGATGCCCTCGACGCCGGGGTTAGCCCCGAGGCGGCGACGCTCCGTGATGCTGTGCGTGCGCTGCTGACCGACCTCGCCAAGCGCGCGCCGGGCCGCTCGGTCGAGGTGCGGGTCCCACCATACGGTGCCGTGCAATGCATCCCAGGACCGCGACATACCCGTGGTACGCCTTCCAATGTGGTCGAAACGGACGGTGTGACGTGGGTCCTGCTCGCGACCGGCCGACTCGCGTGGGCCGACGCGCTCGCCGCCGGCAAGATCAAGGCAAGCGGAAACCGAGCCGATCTCTCCTCATATCTCCCCTAGCCGGGCAGAATTCGGGTCCTCCGAACGGGTCTGTTGACGGTTCGGGGCGCCAAGGTGGCCGACTGTGACCGGCCTGAACTCGCGTACACTGGCCCGAGCAGACGTGCCATGCCCAGCAGCGAGGAGCAGTAGGTGCCCCGAGGCGACGGCCGGTTGAGCCAGGACCTCGACCCCCAACGACCCGGCCCGCAAGATGCTTGCGGTGTGTTCGGTGTGTGGGGGCCGGGTGAAGAGGTCGCGAAGCTGACCTACTTCGGGCTCTACGCCCTCCAGCACCGAGGCCAGGAAGCGGCTGGGATAGCGGTCAGCGACGGCTCCGGCGTGGTGGTCTACAAGGATCTCGGCCTGGTGGCCCAGGTCTTCGACGAGCCCACCCTGGCCAGCCTGCGCGGCCATCTGGCCATCGGCCACACCCGTTACTCCACGACCGGCGGCTCGACGTGGGAAAACGCCCAGCCGACGATCCGGGCGACGACGGCCGGCACAACCATCGCGCTGGCGCACAACGGCAACCTGGTCAACACCGCCGAGTTGGCCGCTGAGGTCGCCGAGCGCGGCCTGTCGACCGACCCGTCGACCACCTCCGACACCGCCCTGGTGACCGCTCTGCTCGCCGGCCGGCCCGACATGTCCGTCGAGGCCGCCGCGCTCGAGGTGCTGCCGACCCTGCGCGGCGCGTTCAGCTTCGTGTTCATGGACGAGAACACCCTCTACGCCGCCCGCGACGCCTACGGGGTGCGGCCCCTGGTGCTCGGCCGGCTGGAGCGCGGCTGGGTGGTGGCCAGCGAGACCGCGGCGCTCGACATCGTCGGCGCCAGCGTGGTCCGCGAGGTCGAGCCCGGTGAGCTGATCGCGATCGACGAAGACGGGCTGCGCTCGTTCCGGTTCGCGGTGCCCGAGCCCAAGGGCTGCCTCTTCGAATACGTCTACATCGCGCGCCCCGACACCACCATCTCCGGGCGCAACGTGCACGCCGCCCGGGTGCAGATCGGCCGCCAGCTGGCCAAGGAGCACCCGGTCGAGGCCGACATGGTCATCCCGGTGCCCGAGTCCGGCACCCCGGCCGCGATCGGCTACGCCGCCGAGTCCGGCGTCACCTACGGCGCGGGCCTGGTGAAAAACGCTTACGTCGGTCGCACCTTCATCCAGCCGTCGCAGACCCTGCGCCAGCTCGGCATCCGGCTCAAGCTCAACCCACTGCGGGAAAACGTCCGCGGCAAGCGGATCGTGGTGGTCGACGACTCGATTGTGCGGGGCAACACCCAGCGGGCCATCGTCCGCATGCTCCGCGAGGCCGGCGCGCTCGAGGTGCACGTGCGCATCTCCTCGCCGCCGGTCAACTGGCCATGCTTCTACGGCATCGACTTCGCCACCCGCGCGGAGTTGCTGGCCAACGGCCTCGACAACGACGGCATCCGACGTGCGATCGGTGCCGACACGTTGGGCTACGTATCACTCGGCGGTCTGATTGCCGCGACCGAGCAGCCGAAGACGCGCCTGTGCCGCGCGTGTTTCGATGGGGACTATCCGATCCCGCTGCCGGCCGGCAACCTGATCGGCAAGCACGTGCTCGAAGGCGTCGCCCGGCGGGTCGACGCCGATGCCGAGCAGCGCGGCGAGGGCGGAGGCAACCGTCCCGCGCCGGGCGACCTTCCGTTGGTCGTCCAGCAGATGGCAGCCAGCTCCAACGGCGGCGGCACGCACAGTTCCTAGCCGGCGTCTCCACAGAGACACCGCGCGTCAGGCGTAAAGGGAGAAATCGTGACGCACGTTACTGAGCGGGGCGGCGGCTCGGCCAAAAATCCGGGCACGGAAGGCTTCGAGCCATGGACAGCCGGTGCCGGCCGGACCAGTCGCAAGCGCACAGTGACCTACGCCGACGCCGGCGTCTCGATCCACGCCGGCGAGCGCGCGGTCGAGCTGCTCAAGAGCAAGGTGGCCAAGGCGCAGCGCCCCGAGGTGCTCGGTGACCTCGGCGGCTTCGCGGGCCTGTTCCGGCTCGACACCAAGCGCTACAAGAACCCGATCCTGGCCTCGTCGACCGACGGTGTCGGCACCAAGCTGGTGATCGCGCAGCAGCTCGACATCCACGACACGGTCGGCATCGACCTGGTCGCGATGGTCGTCGACGACCTGGTCGCGTGCGGCGCCGAGCCGCTGTTCCTGCTCGACTACATCGCCTGCGGCGAGGTCGTGCCCGACAAGGTCGCCGAGATCGGCGCCGGCATCTCCGACGGCTGCCGCTACGCCGGCTGCGCGCTGCTCGGCGGCGAGACGGCCGAGCACCCGGGCGTGCTGCGCCCCGACGAATACGACCTGTCCGCGACCGGCGTCGGCGTCGTCGAGGAGAGCGAGATCCTCGGCCGCGAGCGGGTCGAGGTCGGCGATGTCGTCATCGCGATGCGCTCGTCCGGTCTGCACTCCAACGGCTACTCACTGGTCCGCCACGTGTTGCTCGGCGCCGGCCGGATGCGGCTCGACACCGTGGTCGACGACTTCGGCAAGCAGCGCACCCTCGGCGAGGAGCTGCTCACGCCGACCAAGATCTACGCTCGCGACTGCCTCAAGCTGATCTCCGAGGCCGACGTGCGGGCGCTGGCCCACGTCACCGGTGGTGGCATTCCCGGCAACCTGGTGCGGGTGCTGCCGGAGCACGTCGACGCGGTGGTCAACCGCTCGACCTGGAAGCCGCAGCCGATCTTCGACATGGTCCAGGCCAAGGGCCGGATCGAAGACTCGGAGATGGAGTCGACGTTCAACATGGGTGTCGGCATGTTCGCCATCGTCTCGCCGGAAGACGCCGACCGGGCGCTGGCGTTCCTCGCCGGCCGCGGCATCGACGCCTGGCAGGCGGGCGAGATCATCGAGGGCACCGGCACCGTCCAGATGATCGGTCAGCACACCCGCGGCTGACTCGGCTTGCTCACAGGTTTGGGGCTTACCCGATTGGCCACCGCCGCCTAACCTAAAGTCCTGCCTTCGACACCTCGACGGGGAGAGGAGGGCGGGTGGTTGTCCGGCAGGGCCAGTTCACCGGCATGCACGGCATCGCCCAGGTGCCCTCCTATGTGGTCATGCAGCCGACGACGTTGTGCAACCTCGACTGCGCCTACTGTTATCTGCCGTTCCGCTCCGCCGACCGGAAGATGCCGGTCGGCGTAGCCGGCGCGGTCGCGGGCCCGGTCAACCGCTGGGCCGAAAACGGCCGGTTCTCGGTGGTCTGGCACGGCGGCGAGCCGCTCGCGACCGGTCGCGATCACTTCGCCGCGCTGCTCGCGCCGTTCGACCCGGCGGTCGAGCACCATGTGCAGACCAACGCGACGCTGATCGACGACGCCTGGTGTGAGTTCTTCGCCACGCACGAGATCCGGGTCAGCGTCAGCGTCGACGGCCCGCGCGAGCGCAACGGCGACCGGGTGACCCGGGGCGGCCGGCCCGCCTACGACCGCATCGTGCGCGGCATCGAGACGCTGCGCCGGCACGGCATCGGCTTCTCCACCCTCTGCGTGGTCTCCGACCCCGCGCCGGGGCGGGCGGCCGAGCTCTACCGCTATTTCCTCGACCTCGGTTGCGACGTGCTCGGCATCAACATCGAAGAGACCGAGGGCACCAACACCCGCGGCAACGCCCACCCGGCACAGGACGTCATCGACTTCTGGGCCGAGCTCGTCGCCGCCTGGCGCCAGGACCCGCGGATCCACCTCCGCGAGATCGAGTGGTCCCTGCGCTACACCGAGGCGGTGCTGGCCGGTGAGGCCGACAGCGTGCTGCCCCGGCAGCTCGACCCGATTCCCACCGTGGCCTACGACGGCTCGGTGGTGCTGCTCTCGCCCGAGTTGGCCGGGTTCCAGGACGCCCGGCACGGCGATTTCAGCAGCGGCAACGTCCTCACGACACCCCTTACCGAGATCATCGCGGGTGCGGCGCGGAGCACGCCCTGGGTCGCCGAGTTCCTCGACGGCGTGGAGGCCTGCCGGGCGACGTGCCCCTACTTCGGTTTCTGCGGCGGTGCGCACGCGGCGAACCGCTATTTCGAACACGGCCGGTTCGACACGACCGAGACCGACCACTGCCGCAACAGCAAGATCCGCCTACTGGAAGGGGTGTTGCAGCATGCCCGAGACCACCAGCCTTCGGCCGCCTGAGCACGTCGAAAGCGACCCGGGCACGACCGACCTCGCCGCACGGATGGCCGGTGCGCGGGCAGGGCTCAGCGCACTGTTGTCGGAAGCGGAAGAGGCTCGCAAGCTACGCGCGGAAGCGGCCGACCCGGCCGACGGCGCGGTGTGTGCCTGGAACCACTTTGAGAACATCCCGACGTTCTACAACTGGAACAACCGCCCCCGCTGACCCCTGGACACGACCGAGCACGCGGGTTGTCACCGCGTGCTCGTTGATGACCCGGGGGGTCAGCGGGAGCGAGACGACCAGTTGTTGGCAGCGTCGTCTTCTGCGTTGTCGTCCTCGTCTTCGTCGTCGACCAAGCTGCCGCTCTGGTCGCCGTCGAAGTCGTGGTCCGACTTGCCGCCGTTGCCGAGTTCTCGTTGCAACGCGGCGAGGTCGGTGTTCGGGGAGTGATACTTCAACTCCCTGGCCACCTTCGTCTGCTTGGCCTTAGCACGGCCGCGCCCCATGGCTCGACCCCCTCGCACAGAATTCGGGGCAGCACGAAGGCGGGCCCCGATGACGTCAGGCATCTCTCGTGGCTCTTACGGTACATGGGGATGGCCAGGTTCGACACCTCGGGTTGCCCCGTCTGGCCGGCGCGTCGATCACGTTTTTGATCAGGGGATTGCCCGGCGGTCGTGTCGCCCTCCGAGGTGCGGTCGGCGACACGAGCCAGTAGCCGGACGGTAAGGGGCGTTCTGGTCAGCGGAGATGGATGGTGCGGAGTCGCCCGATCTCGGCCATCCGGCGCTCTGCCAGGCGATCCGCGGCCACCGCGGGCGGCACGCCCTCGGCGTCGGCCAGGCGCAAGATCTCCCGCGTTGTGTCGTAGATCCGCGTCGCGCGCAGCTTCGCGCGATCGAAATTGAACCCTTCGATCTCATCTGCGACCTGGATCACACCGCCCGCGTTGACCACGTAGTCGGGCGTGTAGAGGATGCCGCGATCGGCGAGTTGCTTCTCGATGCCGGGGTGAGCGAGCTGGTTGTTGGCGCCGCCCGTGACGATCTTGGCGTTGAGCAGGGGGACGGTGTCGTCGTCGAGGGCGCCGCCGAGCGCGCAGGGCGCGTACACGTCGATGTCGCTGGTGATCAGGCTGGTGGTGTCGGTGACCACGTCCACCTGGGGGTAGGTGGCGTGGGCCCACTCGAGGGCCCGGGCGTTCACGTCGGTGGCCACCACGCTGGCGCCGTCTTCGATCAGGTGGGCGGTGAGGTGCTTACCGACCTTGCCGAGGCCGGCGACGCCGACCCGGCGGCCGGCGAGGGTCGGGCTGCCCCAGACGTGTTCGGCGGCGGCCCGCATGCCCTGGAACACACCCCAGGCGGTCAGCACCGACGAGTCGCCCGCTCCGCCGTGCTCGACGCTGCGGCCGGTCACATAGCTGGTCTCCCGGGCCACCACGTCCATGTCGGCCACGTAGGTGCCCACGTCGCACGCGGTGTAGTAACGACCGCCGAGCGACTCGACGAACCGGCCGTACGCCCGCAGCAGGCTCTCGCTCTTGATCTTGTCTGGGTCTCCCCAGATGACCGCCTTGCCGCCGCCGAGGTCGAGCCCGGCCAGGGCGTTCTTGTAGGCCATGCCGCGGGAGAGCTCCAGCACGTCGTGGAGCGCCTCGGCCTCGCTGGCGTAGGGGTAGAAGCGGGTGCCGCCGAGCGCGGGGCCCAGCGCGGTCGAGTAGATACCGATGATCGCCTTCAGGCCACTCTGCTTGTCCTGGCAGAAGACGACCTGTTCATGGCCGGTGGAGTCGGGATCTTCCGTGGTTGCGAATACGGCCATCACTGTTCCTCCTGGTCGCGGTGCGGCCTTGTGGGGCGCACGCCTGCGGTTGACGCCGGCGGGGTGGTGCCGGTTTCTGCGCACGACGATATTCCCGTTGGCAACGTGGCGCAGACGCGTGTCGCCCGTCGTTACGGCTCGCGGCCGATTCGTGGGAGGATCGCGCCGTGCCGTCGCTGTTCGCTTCCTACCTGCGGGTCTACGAGCCGTTGACCGCATTCGATCGGGAACGTCAGGTTTTCTGGCGCCGCTACGTCCGTGAAGGCCGTGCCGTCGCGCCCCAGGAGGGCCCGGTCCGGCAGCGGACCGCGGTGATCGAGGGTCTCGGCGCCGGCTGGACCCGCCTGCCCGACCTGCCCGAAGAGGCCTACGTGCTGGAGGCCGACGACACCCTGCTGGTCTGCCCGTGGAACCTGCGGTTGCGGGTGGCCGAGGCGGCGCTGAGCGCGCGTGACGGGGTGCCGTCGGTGATCGCCGACGCGTTCGTCCCGCCGGTGCTCGCCGGCCAGGCCCGCGCGGTCGTCGACGACTGGCGCAGTGGCGCCCGGGTGCTGGAGCACGGCGTGCCGCGGGTGCACGAGCAGATCGCCACCTGGGGCGTGCCGCTGCGCTGGTTCGTCTTCGTCGACCTGGGCGAGCGCGAGCTCGTGCTGCGCGAGGAGCGGCGTTCGCTGCGCTACCGCACCGAGATCTCCAAGGCGCGCCGCCGGGCCTCCCGGGCGCTCTCCGTCCTGCGCAAGTCGGTGGGGGACGCGCCGATCACCGAGGCGGTCGAAGAGGGCGCCCGGTGGCTGGAGGAGTTCCACCCCCGTTCGGTGGTCGAACTCGACTACGGCGGCCTCGTGGATCTGCTCTCCGACACCATCCTGGAAGACGATGACTCGCCAGGTCTCGTTGCTGCCGGCCTGGCCGCTTTGTCCCGCGGTGATGCTGATGGTGCCACTGAGGTCTATGAGAATCTGGTCACTCGTTGGCGCGCGATTCAGCTCCTCGAACGGTGTAATTAAGGGTCAAATCGGTGGCCGTGAATGAGAAAACCTCGTGTTTTCCTGAACACGAACGGTGACGGAGAGTCCAAATAAGGCGGTTTCTGGCATATAAAATCGCCATAAATCGGTCAATGCTCATCCGTCCATCCAGGGACCTTCGGCCGTTCGGCCCATGTCGGACATCGGGGACTAGCCGGACCATGAGAGACGCGTCGGCCGGCGGGACCCCGGCCGATGTCTATAGGTACCTGTGGAGGAGTGACCGATGGCATCGCGTACGCACGAACCCGAGCCGCTACTCACACCGGCAGAGGTCGCGTCGATGTTCCGTGTCGACCCGAAGACGGTGACCCGGTGGGCGAAGGCCGGAAAGCTCAGCGCGATTCGCACGCTGGGCGGCCACCGCCGCTACCGTGAATCCGAGGTTCGAGCCCTGCTGCAGGGGCAAATTCCCCAGCAGCGCCAGGGCGACTGACCAACCCCCGGTCGAACGTTCGTCGGACAGGGGCGGGAGCTACACGACAACCGTGTAGATCCCGCCCCTGATGCGTGTTCGGGAACGGTCTGACCTGCGTCTAAGGTCGACCGGTGCGAGAACCCCTCTCCGGCGACGCCTTCGGCGAGCTGATCCGCGACGCCCTCGCCGTCGCCACCGGGGTCGGCCCCCGACCCCTTGCCGGCGGGCGGTTGCCCCGACCGGTCATCGAGATCATCGAGCGCGATGACGGCCTGATCAACGGGGCGCCCGCCGCTCCCTACCTCGAGGAGCCGGCCGCCTGGCCGGATCACGACCATCGAGCCCTTTCCCGGGTACGCGGACGCGTGCTCGACATCGGCGTCGGCGGCGGCCGGATCGCCCTGGAACTCCAGCGCCGCGGCATCGAGGTGACCGGCCTGGACATCTCCGCCGGCGCGATCGAGGTGTGCCGCCGCCGTGGCGTCCGTGACCTGGTCCTCGGCACCGTCGACGAGCACGCCGCGACCGCCGGGCCCACGTACGACACCTTCCTGATGCTCGGCAACAACCTCGGGCTGATCGGCGGCGCGGACCGGGCACCGGCGTTCCTGGCCGCCCTGGCCGCGCTGGCGCGGCCGGGCGCCCGCCTGATCGCCCACGGCACGAACCCCTACAACACCACCGACCCCGTGCATACCGCCTACCATCGGTGGAACCGGGAACGCGGCCGGCTGGGCGGCCAGCTCCGCATCCGGGTCCGCTACCGGGAGCTGGCCACCGAGTGGTTCGACTACCTGGTCTGCTCGGTCGACGAGCTGAGTTCGCTGGTCAGCGGCACGCAGTGGCGGATCGCGGACATCGACAACGCGGACGCCCCTTACTACCTGGCGACGCTGGAGCTGGCGGCCTCCGGGTAAAGGCGAACAAACCTCGGGAATCCGGCGCTGGCCGACGTCTCGGTCGGTAGCGTCCGATCCATGAGGGTGGCGGGCAGTACGCTGCTGCGGAACCTCGCCGGCAGCATCGGGGTCTTATGCACCGTGGCCGGGCTCGCGGTCGGGCTGCCCGCCCTCGACCGCGCCCTACCGGCGCAGCGCCCGGTCGGAAAAGGCACCTACCCGGTCGGCGGCGGCGTGACCGTCACACCGCCGCCGGACGCCCGCCTCGACGTCACGCTCACCCGACCGGGTGACACCCGCGGCACCGCGGTCTTCCTGGTCGGCACGGTCCGCTACGTCATCGTCGTCACGCCGTTCCAGGGCACGCTCCCGGAAGCGACCGAACGGCTCCGCCGGAAGATCACCGCGGTACGCGGCCACGAGCTCACCGGCCAGCAGTTCCCGGTGTCCACCGCGACCGGCCTGGCCGGCGTCCAGGGCACCTACGCCGCGCCCGGCCGCGGCGGCCGTTACCTGGTCTTCGCCGGCGACGGCGTGGCGATCGAGGTCACCGTGGCCGGCACCGCACCCGCGCTGCGCGACGCCCTCCCGGCGATCGAGGCGAGCACGAAGACGATCGCCCACCGCCGCGGCGGCACCGCATGACCCAGACCCTCCGGTCCGCCCGCAGCGCGCCGGTGCACCCCACGCCGGCCTGGGCCCACCCCGGCAAGTCGCTACTGCTCCCGGCGTTCTGGGTGGTGCTGCTGCTGATCGCCGGTGGCGGGCTGCGGCTGGTCATGTTCATCCGCGAGTCGTTCGCCACCTATCCCACCGCGACCCTCACCGCCCTGGTGCTCTTCGGCCTCTACGCGGTGCCGTTCTGCGTCTTCGTGGCCGCGCTCGACTACCTCGAGCGCGAACCCCCGCTGCTGCTCGCGACCGCCTTCGCCTGGGGCGGCCTGGTCGCGACCTCGATCTCCATCCGCGGCAACACGGCCGTGCACAACCTGATCGCCAAGCTGGCCTCACCCGGAATCGCCGCGGAATGGGGCTCGGCGCTGGCCGGCCCGACCGTCGAGGAGACCGCCAAGGCACTCGGCATCATCGCGATCGTGCTGGTGGCCCGCGCCCAGGTCAACAGCGTCCTGGACGGCGTCGTATACGGCTCGCTGGTCGGCCTGGGCTTCCAGGTCGTCGAAGACGTGGTCTACGCGATCAACGCGGTCGCGGTGGCCGGCCGCGGCGACCAGATCGCCCCGGTGGTGGCCACGTTTCTCCTGCGCGGCTTCCTGGCCGGCCTGTGGAGCCACACCCTGTTCGGCGCCTTGGCCGGCGCGGGCATCGGCTATCTGGCGGTCCGCACCGACCGCTCCCTCTTCTCCCGCGTCGGCGTGGCCGTGCTGTCGGTCCTCGGCGCGATGGCGATCCACTTCCTGTGGAACTCACCACTGCTCTCCCTCGGTGGCGGCGCCGGCATCTTCGGCGACCTGTTCGTCAAGGGCCTACCCCCGCTACTGATGATCCTGTTCCTGGTCCGCGGCGTGCGGCACCGCGAGGCCGACTACTACATGGCGCAGTTGGCGGCCCTGGGTGACCGGCGGATCGCGACGGCCGACGAGCTTCGGGTGCTGGCACACGGCCACCTGCGCGCCGGTGCGCGGCGGCATGCCCATGGGCGGGCGGGGATCAAGGGCCGGCATGCGGTGCGGCGGCTGCAACGCGCCCAGGCCCGGTTGGCGGTCGAGTTGTCGCGGGCCAGCGGGGTCGGTCTGCTGCTCGCACCCGCCGCTGCTTCGGTCGCGCCGGCCCCGGTCGGTGGTGCCGGTGTCGCGGTAGGCGTGGCCCGGATGGCGCCGCAGCCCGCTGGCGCGCTGGTGCTGGGCGGCCCGACGGCGGTGCGCTGGCGCGACCGGGTGCTGGTCGAACGCGGCCGGCTGCTGGCCCTGGGTCACCCCGAGGCGACCGCGCCACTGACCCGCAACGGCAGCATCCGGCGCGTGGTCGGCGGTGTGGCCCTCTTCCTGGCGGCGATGGTCGCGGTCGGGCTGGCGCTGATCGCGCTGGGTGCTTCGTAATCCAGGCGCCGCGGTCAGTCGCGGTGGCCTGGCCGCACAGCATGCTCGACCACGTCGCCGCACGGCTCGAAGCCCAGGTGGGCGTAGACGCTGATGGCGGTCTCGGCTGCCTGGAGAATCGCGGTGTCGTAACCGTCCGTCGCAGCTAGGCCGAGGCCGAAGGAGACCAGCTCGGTAGCCCAGCCCCGGCGGCGGTGCGGCGCCAGCGTGCAGACGTTGTAGAAACCAGCTACTCCCGCGCCGTAGAAGAGTTCCGCCGCCGCGACCGGGCGCCCGTCGGCATACCCGATCAGGTAGCGCGCCGGGCTATCCGCCGCTAATGATCCGGCGGCGGTGCGTGCGAAGAACTCCAGCACCGTCGGCGACGGCGGCGACCAGTTGGCCGCGACCACCGACGCCCAATCCGCCAGCTCGGCCGGCGTCGCGACGACTCGGACCTCCCGGTCCGTAGCCGGACGCGGGCCGGTCGGGCACCACATCGCCAGCTCGCGTTCGGCCACCGGCAGGCCGGCCGCCAGCAACCGGTCGGACAGGTCCGCCGGGGTCGAGCTCGGGCCGACCCACCAGGTGAACGGGCGGCCGGTCGCCCGGAGCAGCGCCACGGTTTCCGCTATCCGGTTGTCGGTGCTGAAGCGGGCCGCCGCCACGATGTTGAACGTGTCGTCCGGCAGGCCGCTGTCGCAGACCAGCACGTCGCCCTCGGCGAGCAGTCGCATGCCGGGCGTGGCGTGGTGCAGGTGGGACGCGTGCCGGGCCAGGTTGTCGTCGAGCGCCGCGAGGTTCACGCCAGCGCGGTCCTGGTGCCCCCCGCGACGTGCGCCCCGCCGCCCAGGTCGGCCGTCGTGCCGGCCGCGAAGCCGGACGCGCCGCCGTCGCCGGTGAGCCGGCGCGGGCGGGCCAGGCGCGCGGTGGGGTAGGCCTCGTCGCGCTTGCGTTCCACTACGCCGGAGCGGTCGGCCAGCACCAGGTCCATCGACGGCACGCTGGACGACGCCGCCGACTCGGCCTCGCGGAGCCGGGTGGTCACCGCGGCCGCGAAGCCGGCCAGCCAGGAACGGCGGAACGCGGCCGGGTGCTGACCGGCCGGCACCGTGGCCGCGGCCAGACCGTGCGCCGCCTGCACCAACAGCGACGTGTAGAGCAGGTCTGCCCGGGTCACGTCGCTGTCGAAGCCGAACAGGTGGACGGCGACCGAGCCCGCCCGGGTGAGCCGGACCGTGCGGCAGCGCAACGGGATGGCTACACCGACCAGGAGGCCGGCCTTGTCGGTGGCGTACGGCGACGGCACCTCGATCAGCCGGTCGACCACCGGGTCGCGGGCCGGGTCGCGAGCGGCGAGCAGTGCCTGGTCGACACCGTATTTGGCGATCAGCTCGGTCGCCTTGGCGGTCAGCGCCTGCGCCTCGGCCGGGGAGCACGCCGGGTCTTCGGCCTTGGCCAGCAGCTTTCGCACCTTGTCAAGCACGAGGTCAAGAGATAGCACATCGCCGGAAACGAGTGTCAGACATGGATTCACGTGAGTACGCTGACCACGCCCCTTGATCCACGATGGAGGCCGCCCAATGCTGTCCCGACTCCTTCGCGTCCTAATGACCATCACCACGATGGGGTTGCTCGGCGTCGCCTTAGCCACCCCGGCCCAGGCCGAACCCAGCGCCGACGTCGCCGCCGCCGGCGCCTGCTACAGCGGGTTCGTCCGCAAGTCCCTCCCGCGCGGCGGCACCGGCTTCGACGCCGGGCCCTACACGACCTCGACGCGCTGCGTCGACATCAACGTCCGCAACGCCAGCGTCTACCCGTTCAAGGTCTGCGTGATCTTCGTCAGCGTCGGCTCGTGCAACTACTGGACCAGCGTGCCGACCGGCGGGGCCTGGCGGATCGCCGCCACCAACGTGCGCGACAACGTGAAGTTCTACGTGCGGGTCGTGCTCGCCGAATACAAATACGAGCCGCTGGTGATCGACACCGCTTACTGAGAGCGGCGGCGGAGCGTGGCGACGGCCGACCCGGCCAGCGTCAACAGGCACTCCGGCAACTGACCGTCGGCCAGCGCGGCGCCGAACAGCGCCTCGCCGGTCGACGCGTCGCTGTTGGCGTAGGCGCTCACGAAACGGGCCACCCAGCGGGTGTCGTAGCCGGCCTCGTCGATGTCGGGGAAGTCGAGCGTCCACCGGCCGACCGGCACGCCCTCGCCGACCATCGTCGCGGCCAGGCACCAGGCGACGTCATAGGCGCCAACCACACCAGACCGGTCGACGACCGCGTCGAACGCGTCGACCACCGCGTCGCTGTCGCCGTCGAGGGCCAACCGCAGCACCTGCGCGGCGTCGTCGACCGCATCCGGGGGAACCTCGACCACGGGCGAACTCTACGACCCGTCGTCAACCGCGGCCACGCGAACGGGTCAGCTCGGCGCGCGGAGCAGGCAGGTCAGCCGGGCGGTGCAGACCCGGTCGCCGGCCTCGTCGGTGATCACGATCTCGTAGGTGGCGGTGCCCCGCCCGCGGTGGGCCGGCGTCGCGACACCGGTGACCGTACCCGTGCGTACCGCCTTGTGGTGGGTGGCATTGATGTCGACGCCCAAGGCGAGCCCGCGGCCGACGGTGTGCCCGTGCAGGACGGCGGCGACCGAGCCGAGCGTCTCGGCCAGCACGCATGACGCGCCGCCGTGCAGCAGGCCGTATGGCTGCGTGTTGCCGTCGACCGGCATCGTGCCGACCACGCGCTCCGGGGTCATCTCGGTCAGGACGATGCCCATCCGTTCCGCGAGCGCGCCGGGGCCGTTTGCGAGAGGTGAAGTTGACACGCGGTCACGTTACCCGTCGGTATTACGGCTTTGGCCGGGCGCTATCCCATATATCGACGCCGGCACGCTACCCTCCCTGGCGGACCTCAGGGGAGGAAGGACGGACACCCCATGCTCGTCTCCCGCGGAGCGCGTCACATGGCCATCGCCGTGTGCGCCGCGCTCGTGCTGGCCAGCGCCGCGTGTGGCAAAGATGCCCCACCGCCGGACACCGCCGACTCGGCCGGCACCCCGGCCCGGCTCTACGGCACCGACGGAAACATGATCAATACGTTCGGCGACGAGTTCAAGGATCAGGCGGGCATGCTCGCCGGGATGAAGGGGACAACTCCCCTCGCCCCGCTGTCCGAAGACTTCAAGGCGCGCATCAAGGCGCTTCGCCCCGAGCTCACCGACTACACCTACGCCGGCGAGACCTACGACGCGATCGTGATCAGCGCGCTCGCGGCGCAGCAGGCGGGCTCGATCGATCCGACCAAGATCGCCAACCAGATCAACTCGGTGACCACCGGCGGCACGGAATGCGAGACGGTGCCGGCCTGCCTGGCGCTCGCCCGCGACGGAGCCGACCTGCAATACCGCGGCGTCTCGCTGAAGCGCGGCGGGTTCACCGACGCCGGCGAGCCGTCGACCGCAAGCTACGCGACGCTGCACTTCGGCTCGGGCGACCGACTCGACGACAGCAAGACGGAATACGTCGGTGCCGGCGACGAGTCGACAACCTCGACGAAGAAGCCGCCCAAGACGTCGGCCGCTCCGGACAAGATCGACCCGCTCAAGATCGGCGGCCTGCTGCCGGAGACCGGCGACCTCGCGCTGGCCTACCCGCCGATGGAGGCGGCCGCCGCGCTCGCGATCCAGGAGCTCAACGCTGCCGGCGGCGTGTTCGGGCAAGACGTCGTGTGGGTGCCCGGCGACGACGGCACCAACCCCGACGTCGCCAAGAAGACCGTGGAAAAGCAGATCAACGCCAAGGTCAGCGTGATCATCGGCGCCGGTGCGTCGAGCATCTCGCGCGCGGTGCTGCCCGCCGTGGTCAAGGCCGGCGTCGTGCTCTTCTCGCCGTGCAACACCGACGCCGGGCTGAGCACGGTCGACGACAAGGGCCTCTACTTCCGCACCGCGCCCTCCGACATCCTCCAGGGCCGCGCGCTGGCCGACGTGATCCTGCGCGACGGGCCACACAAGGTCGCGATCGTGGCGCGCAACGACTCCTACGGCACGGGCCTGCAAGGCAACGTGAAGTCCGAACTGGAGCGGGCCGGCTTCCCGACCAACAGCATCGAGTTGCTGACCTACGAGCCGCCGACCCCGGCCGCGCCCGACATCGACTTCACCACCGGGGCCAACCAGATCAAGACCAACAGCCCCGACGGCGTGCTGGTCATCGGCTTCGGCGAGTCGGCCCAGATCATCAAGGCGCTCGCGAAGGCCGGCGTGGAGATCCACCACTAGGCACACCTGGCACGTTTCCGGGAGCCGGGCCCGGCGGCCCCGGCCATAGATTGCTCCACATGAGTGAGTGGGACACATCGCACCTGGCCAGTGACCCGGCCGGGGTAGACGGACTGGGCAGCGGCGACGAGACCGGCGGCTTCGCCGACGGGCCGGCCGGTTTCGGCGCGCCGCACTCCATCGTGGAGCACGACCTCGACGGTGGCCGCACCTACATCACCGACCTCGACGGCGACGGCTACGCCGACCTGGTCTCCGTCGACGGCGACCACGACGGCGTGATCGAGGCCGCCTACCACGACAGCGACGGCGACGGCCGGCTCGACACGATCATGCGGGACTACGACGAAGACGGCGTGGCCGACCAATACCTGACCGACGCCAACGGCGACGGCCACACCGACGCGGTCGCGTCCGACATCAACAACGACGGCCGGGTCGACTCGCTCGCCCTGGACACCGACTTCGACGGCCGCACCGACGCCTGGGTCCGCGACACCAACTACGACGGCATCGCCGACTACGCCTCGATGCGCCCAAGCCCATTCGCCACAAACTAGATCAAATGCGGGATGGCTCGGGCCCGCGGTGGGCACGACCGTCGCTCCCGCCAGAGAGCGCTCCGCTACGCTCCGCTGCCAGGTCCGCCGCTGGTCGCTCGCACGGCGACACGCCGGCCCGTTCGCATGAGCGTCGAGTCGCGGTGTGCGGCCGGTGGCCGTAGGTTGTGCCGGAACGCTACCCGCACCCGCGCGAGGAGATCCGATGAGCGAGTCCGAAGAGGTCGTCGAGACCCGCGGCGACGAGCGCGTCGAGCTGATGACGGCCGACGCCAACAACGACGGCAAGACCGACGTGTGGGTGGTCGACACCGACGGCGACGGCAAGCCCGACCTGTTCCAATTCGACACCACCGGCGACGGCAAGGTCGACGTCACCATGGTCGACCTCGATGAAGACGGCACCCCCGACGAGATCGTCGACGGCGACGGCGGCCACCCGCCGACCGCCGCCTGACCCAAGCCGAAGGCCCGTCCGTCCGGGCGGGCCTAATGCTTGTCGGCCACTCGCCGACCGCTGCCTGATCCGGGCCGAAGGCCTGTCCGTGGGGGCGGGCCTTGTGTTTGTGGGTCGCCCGCTGACCGCGGCCTGATCCGGGTCGAAGGGCTGTCCGTGGGGGTGGGCCTTGTGTTTGTGGGTCGCCCGTTGACCGCGGCCTGATCCGGGTCGAAGGGCTGTCCGTGGGGGTGGGCCTTGTGTTTGTGGGTCGCCCGTTGACCGCGGCCTGATCCGGGTCGAGGGCCCGTCCGTCCGTGTGGGCGGGGCTAATGTTTGTGGGCCACTCGCCGACCACTGCCTGATCCGGGCCGAAAGGCGCGTCGTAAGGGCGGGCCTGATGCTCGTGGCCGCCCGCCGGGCTTGGTCGCCTGAGGGCTGGTCGGCCTTAGTGCTGTTTGGCCGCTGACAGCAGCGCGGTCAGCAGATCCTCGTCGGCCTGTGGCGGGACCGTGCGCAGGTCGAGCAGACAGCGCCCGGCGGAGACGCGGCCGACCACCGGCGGGTCGCCCTGGCGGAGCAGCGCCGCGTAACCGGTCGGCAGGCTCAGACCGACGCTCGGCAGCACCACTCCCGGCGCACCCCCGCCGCCCACCGTCGAACCGGTGTCGACCACCTCGACGTCGATACCCGCCTCGGCCAACACCGCCGACAGCCGTTGCGCCCGGTCGCGCAGCGCCGCCACCGGAGTCCGCAGCGACACCGTCGTCGGCGGCAGCGGCCCCGAGACCGTGGCCTCGAGAGCGGCCAGCGTCAGCTTGTCGACCCGCAGCGCGCGCGCCAGCGGGTGCCGGGCCATCCGGGTGACCAGGTCGGTGCGGCCGAAGATCAGACCGGCCTGCGGGCCGCCGAGCAGCTTGTCGGCGCTCGCGGTGACCAGTGCCGCGCCCGCGGCCAACGCCGAGGCGGCGTCGGGCTCGTCGGGCAGCAGCGGCTCGGGCGCCAGGAGGCCCGAGCCGATGTCGTAGACCACCGGCACGTCCAGGGACACCAGTTCTGCCAGGGTGGGCGCCGCGGTGAAGCCGCTGACCCGGTAGTTGGACGGGTGCAGCCGCATCACCAGCGCCGTCTCGGGGCCGATCGCCTCGGCGTAGTCGGCGAGCCGGGTCCGGTTGGTGGTGCCGACCTCGCGGAGCACGGCACCCGCCGCGGTGAGCAACTCGGGGATCCGGAACCCGTCGCCGATCTCGATCAGCTCGCCCCGGCTGACCACGACCTCCCGTCCGGCGGCGAGGGCGAACACGGTCAGCGCGAGCGCGGCCGCGTTGTTGTTGACGACGTGCACCGCCTCGGCGCCGGGCACCGCGGCCCGCAGCGCGCCGAGGACCTCGGTGCCGCGTTTGGCGCGTACACCGGATGAGAGGTCGAATTCGACGTCGGTGTAGCCGGCGGCGTCGGTGACCGCGGCGACCGCGGCCGGCGACAGGGCGGAACGGCCGAGGTTGGTGTGCACGATGACACCGGTGGCGTTGAGCACCCGGCGCAGCCCAGCGGCTGAGGCGGGCAGGGTGGCGACCGCGACATCGGCGGCGGCCTCGGCCGGCAGCCGGCCGGAGCGCACCTGGTCGAGCGCCCGGGCGACGGCCGCGCGGACGAGACCGGGGCCGAGCCGCTCGGCGGCGGCGACCAGGCGTGGGTCGGCGAGGACCGCGTCGACCCGCGGCGTCGCGCGGCGTGGATCGGTCATCGCGCCCCCCGGGTAGGGAAGGTTGTGGCGGAGGCGTACGGGAATCGAACCCGCCTGACCCGGATGCCGGATCACGCCGGTTTTGAAGACCGGGAGGGCCACCAGGCGCCCACTCGCCTCCGCGGGCGACTATAGGCGACCCAGCGCACCCGGGCACGGCAAACGCCGTGCGCCGGGATCAGCTCTTGGCGACCACCCGGACGACGGACGAGCCGCCCGCGGTCGCGCCGTCCTGGTTCGCCGAGGTGACCAGGTTGTAGTAGCCCGGCTGGGCGTCGGCGCCGATCACGATGGTGCTCACCGGTTGCTCGTCGGGCGTGCCGGCTGGCCGGACCGGGACCGCGGTGTAGGTGGTGGCGGGGGCCGCGCCGCCCTTCAGGTCGTCGGCCGAGGCGTAGGGGCCGGCCAGGCTCGCGGTCAGCTCGACCTGGGGCGGCCCGGAGACGGGGCCCTCGGGTGTCTGGACGATCCAGTGCACGGTCATGGTCTGGCCCGGCCGGTATTGCGTCTCGACGTCGGCCGCCACGCAGCACGAGTAGGTGACCGTGACGGTCGGCGATGCGGACTCGGTGCAACCCGACAGGCCGGCGAGGGCCACGAACCCGAGGAGCAGGGCATGGGGTCTCATGGGGGCGAACCTAGCGGGAGAAAGCAACACGCCCACCGTGCGAGGCACAGGTGGGCGGTGCTCAAAGCCCGGCGAGAGGCTTGGTGGCCAGGGGCGGGGTCGAACCGCCGACCTTCCGATTTTCAGTCGGACGCTCGTACCAACTGAGCTACCTGGCCGTGGTGACAACGCGGTCCTGACGGGACTTGAACCCGCGACCTCCGCCTTGACAGGGCGGCGAGCACTCCAACTGCTCCACAGGACCTTGCTCGTGCTGCCCGGCCGAAGCCGGGGTCTTGCCGTGCCCCCAACGGGATTCGAACCCGTGCTACCGCCTTGAAAGGGCGGCGTCCTGGGCCGCTAGACGATGAGGGCGGGCCCCGCAATCATCGCACATGTGGATCCAGGCGCGAACTTCGCGGCAGTGCTCCCATCCGGACCAGCCGGAGGCTTCGAAAGCATACGCGATGCCTGTCTCCGCCACCAAGCCGGTATCACCGGTACCGCAAACCCGCCCAAACCCCACCCGCTCAGTGGAGTTGGGTGATCCCGAACCGGCTGCGGAGGTTCTTGATCACGTTAGGGCAGGCGACCAGGGTGCCGTTGCGGTCGCCGCCGCCGTCGTGCATCAGGATGATCGAGCCCGGGCGGGAGTGGGAGATCACCCGGGAGCCGATCAGCTTGGCGTCGGAGATCTCCCAGTCGCGCGGGTCGACGTCCCAGCCCAGCGGTTTCATGCCCAGCGAGGAGCTGACCTTGACCACGCTGTCGGTCCACTCGCCGCCGGGTTGCCGGAAGTAGCGGATCTTCGCGTTGGGCACTGCCGCGCGGATCGCTCGGTTGGTCGCCTCCAGGTTGGCCTTGATCTCGGCGGCCGGGCGCTTGCCCAGGTCGAGTTCGTGGTTCCAACTGTGGTTGCAGAGCGTGTGCCCCTCGCGGACGATCCGCCTCATCAGCGAGGGGTATTTCTTGACCTGCGTGCCAACCACGCAGAAGGTCGCCTTCACGTGGGCAGCCTTGAGGCGGTCGAGCACCTTCGGCGTCCACATCGGGTGCGGGCCGTCGTCGAAGGTGAGCGCCACCTGCTTGCGACCGGTCAGCTTCATGCTGCCGAACGGCCCGCTGCCGGCCGGCTTGGGCTTCGGTTTGGGTTTGGGCGCCACGACCACGTCGGGCGGAGTGGCAGACGGCGAGGGCGCCGCGGTGGTCGGCCGCACCTCGGGCGGGCTGGCCGTGACCGTGCTGCGCTGATTGGCCAGCACGGCGGATCTGTTGGTCGTCCAGCGTGAGCCGACCAGCAGCGTGAGGACGACCAGCGCGGCAGCGACCGCGACGCGTCTCGACATCGTCGACTCCCAGGGCGGGAGCGGGGGCGTGCTCCCAAGGGGCGCCGGCCCACGCCGGCGAGGACCGCACACACGGTAGCGGACCCTGGCTCGGTATTCGACTATCCGAGAGACCTTCGCGCCCACGTTTGGGCGAGCTGGAGCGCCTCGGCGAGGCTTGTCGGCGCGACCACGCCGGTGGGCAGGCTGTCGACCGACCAACCTGGACCGCCGGCGAGGATCAGCACCGGGCGACGCGGCGCGTCCTGGAGCGCCACGAGCTGTGCCGGGTCGGCGGTGTCGGGCGTGTGCGACCAGATCATCACGACGTCGGGGCCGGTGCGGTCGACCGCGTCGGCCAGCGCCACGGACGGCACCCGGGCGCCGAGCAGCCGGCTCGCGACGCCGTCGATCGCCAGCGCGGCGGCCATCGCCTCCAGCGGCAGGCTGTGCTGCTCCTCGTCGGCGCAGGCGAGCAGGATCCGGGGCGGTTCCGCGCCGCGGGGGCGGGGTACGGCGGCGAACACCTCGGTCGCGGTGCGGGAGAACAGGTGCTCGACCTCGATCAGCCGCTTGGACGCCATGTGTCGCTCGCCGATCCCGGCCAGCACCGGGCGCAGCACGTCGTCCCACGCCGACACGACGCCCTGGTCGGTGACGGCCCGCGCCATGATCTCGCGCATCGCGTCGACGTCGAGCCGGATCGCGGCCCGGGCCAGGCCGCGCGCGGTCGGCCCGGCGCGGCCGACCGGGATCGCGAAGCCGCCACCGTCGCGGGCCGGCTGCTGCTCGGCCGGCGGGACGTCGGGTGCGTAGCGGGCCCACCGGGCCGCTTCGGCCGGTGCGATGCCCTCGCCGGTGAGCCGGCGCATCACCTCCAGCCGGGACAGGTCCTCGGCCGTGTAACGGCGGTGGTGGCCGGGCACGTGGCTGCTCGGCCCCAGCCCGTAGCGCTGGTGCCAGGTGCGCAGCGTCGTGACCGCGACACCGAGGCGGCGCGCGACAGCCCCGGCGCTCAGGCCGTCATCGGCCACCCGACCGCTCCGCCGCGTCGCCGTCGGCGTCTGCCGGGACCGCGGCGGCGCCCACGGCGCCGGACCGCTGGAACGCGGCGACCTGGTTGATCACCCCCGCCAACCAGGGTGAGTAGAGGGTGGGTTCGGCGCGGATCGCGCGCGGCAGCACCTCGGGGTCGACCCAGTCGAGCTCGGCGACCTCGTCGGGGTCGGGCAGCAGCCGCTCGTCGCCGGACACGCGGCCGAGCAGCACGTGGTCGTATTCCCACTCGACCCGCCCCGTCGACGGGTCCTCGGCGTAGTAGACGTAGACGCCGATCTCCGAGAGCGCGACCGGTGCGGCGCCGAGTTCCTCCTTGAGCCGCCGGTTGGCGGAGACGGCGAGTTCCTCGCCCGGTGCGGGGTGGCCACAGCAGGTGTTGGCCCAGCGCATCGGGAAGCGCGTCTTCACCGCCGCCCGGCGTTGGAGCAGGACCCGCCCATCGGGATCCATCAGCACCACCGAGAACGCCCGGTGCAACTGACCGGGGCGCTGGTGTGCCACCTCGACGGTCTCGCTGCCGATCGGCAGGCCGTCGTCGTCGACGAGCTCGACGAGGTGTCGTTCGCGAGAGTCGGTCATGTCAGTCCTCCGACGATCCGGGAAGCCGCGAGCTTGCCGGAGATGAGCACCATCGGCACGCCGACGCCGGGCTGGGTGCCGGAGCCGACGAAAACCACATTGGACAATGAGCGGTGCAGGTTGCCCGGGCGGAACGGCCCGGTCTGGAAGAGGCTGTGCGCGGCCGCGAACGGGGTGCCCGCGGCCATTCCGGCGGCCGCCCAGTCGGCGGGCGTGACCACGCGGGAGACTTCGACGCCGGCCGCGAACCCGTGGTAGCCGCGCCGTTCGAGCGTGGCCATGAGGTCGTCGGCGTAGCGGCGGCCCAGCGGGCCGCGCCAGTCGAGCGGCGCCCGGTCGAGGTTGGGCACCGGTGCGAGCACGTAGTAGCTGTGCCGGCCGGCCGGTGCCACTGTGGGCTCGGTGCGGCTGGGGTTGGTGACCAGCAGCGACGGGTCCGACA
Organism: Asanoa ferruginea; assembly: GCF_003387075.1. Classification (NCBI taxonomy): domain Bacteria; kingdom Bacillati; phylum Actinomycetota; class Actinomycetes; order Micromonosporales; family Micromonosporaceae; genus Asanoa; species Asanoa ferruginea. Next base: position 2,099,726 of record NZ_QUMQ01000001.1, on the reverse strand, counting down.
TCAGCTCGCCCCGGTCGATGATCTCGGCGAACGTGCGCCGCCAGGCCCGGCCGAAGTGGATGTTGTGGTGCGCGATCCGCTCGTACCCCTGGCTGGATCCGATGTGCAGGACCACCGCGGAGGGTGAGTAGCGCAGCGGGCGCTGCGGCTCGCCGAGGAGCTGCTCGGAAGCGACCGGCAGGTCAGGGTTGAGCACGACCACGTCGGCCGGGATCCGCTCGCCGGTCGCGGTGTGCACGGCGACGGCCCGGCCGCCGGACGTCTCCACCCGGGTGACCGCGCAGTCGTAGCGGATCTGCACGCCGTGCTTCTCGGCGGCGCCGGCGAGCGCGCGCGGCACCGCGTGGATGCCGCCGCGCGGGTAGAACACCCCGGCGACCGAGTCGAGGTAGGCGATGACCGCGTAGATCGCGAGCGCGTCCTCCGGCGCGAGGCCGGCATACATGGCCTGGAAAGAGAAGATTCTGCGGGTACGCGGATCGCGGAAGAACTGGTTGACCTTGGTCTGTAGCCGGCGGAACGCGCCGTTGGCGAACAGCCGCAGCAGGTTGCCGGTGAGCAGATCGGTGGGCGCGTCGAAGTTGCGCGCGATGAAGTCGTCGCGCTCGAGCCGCCACAGCTCACGGGCGAACTCGACAAACCGCAGATAGCCATCGGCCTCGCGGGGGCCGCAGACGCGGGAGATCTCGCCGGCCATCCGCACGGTGTCGGTGATCACGTCGAGGGTCGAGCCGTCGGGGTAGTGGGCCCGGTAGGCCGGGTCGAGCGGGATCAGCTCGAGCCAGTCGCCGAGCTCCTCACCGACCGCGGCCAGCGCCTCGGCGATCAGGTCGGGCATGGTGAGCACGGTGGGGCCGGTGTCGAACTCGTAGCCGTCGAGGCTGAGCCGGCCGGCGCGCCCGCCGGGGACCGCCTCGCGCTCGACGATGGTCACCTGGCGCCCCGCCCCGGCCAGGTGCAGGGCAGCGGCCAGCCCGCCGAGGCCCGCGCCGACCACGACGACGCGGTCGGTCGGTCCGGTCACGGTTCGCATGCCCACCTCCTGAAGTTAGCCGTCACGATCGCCGTTGGGTGGCCGCGACCGCGAGCGCGCTCAGGGCGGCCCGGGTGCTGCCGTCGATCGGCGCCCGGTCCAGCGCGGCGAGGGCGGCACTGACCCGATTGTCGATCATGGCGTCGACCACGGCCACCGCGCCAGTATCAGCGACGATCTCCGCGATGCGGTCGATTTCTCCTGGACTACCGGTCCGGCCCAGCTCGGCCGCCTGCGCCGCGGTGGCCAAGCGGCGCGCGAGCAGCAGCAACACGGTGGGCTTGCCGGTCCGCAGGTCGTCGCCCGCCGGTTTGCCGGTCTCCGCCGGGTCGCCGAACACCCCAAGCAGGTCGTCGCGGAGCTGGAATGCCTCTCCGACGGCGTCGCCATAGCGCTGGTAGGCCTCGGCAACCGCCGCCCCGCCGCCGGTCAGGGCAGCACCGAACAGCAGCGGCCGGGTAACCGTGTAGCTGGCGGTCTTCAGCCGGGCCACCCGCAGCGCCCGATCGACCGACCAGCGGTCGGGCTCGGCGTCGCCGAGCACGTCGAGATATTGCCCTGCGATGGCCTCGACGCGCATCTGGTCGTAGCAGTGGCGGGCCGCCAGCAGCGCGGTCGCCGGCACCTCGGCCCGGGCCAGCAGCCGATCGGCCCACACGAGGCACAGGTCGCCCACCAGCACGGCGCCGGCGGTGCCGAACCGATCGGCGGGGCCGGCCCGGCCCGCGCCGGTGTGCTGAGCGGCGAGCACCTGGTGTGCGGTCGGCCGACCGCGCCGGGTCACCGAGCCGTCCATCACGTCGTCGTGGATCAACGCGAACGCGTGCAGCAACTCGAGCGCGGCGAAAGCCGGCAGCACCGGCTCGTCGGCGGGCCCGGCACCGGCGACGCCGCGCCAGCCCCAGTGTGCGAACGTCGGCCGCAGGCGCTTGCCGCCGGCCAGCACGCTGTCGCGGGCCAGCGCCGCGAACGGGCGAAGCGCCGGGTCGGTGGACTCGAGGGTGGTGCATTCGTGCCGGAGGAACGCGGTGAGGGTGTCATCGATCGCGGCCCGGAGCCGCTCGTCGCCCAGGGGTGCGGAGCGTTGCGGCGGCGGGGCCAGAGGCAGCGCGTCGAGCGTGTCGTTGGCCACGCGGCCGAGCGTACCCTATGGTTACGAGTTGCGTCGATTGCTGAGTCGATTTACCGTGGGAGGCGTGATGGAGCAGAACCTGACTGCGTCCTACGAGAGCTGCCGTGAGCTGCACAGACACCACGGCCGCACCTACTATCTCGCGACCCGGCTGCTGCCCGCATGGAAACGACGCCATGTTCACGCCCTCTACGGCTTCACCCGCTACGCCGACGAGATCGTCGACCGCACCGACGACCTGAACGCGCGGGAGCGGGCGGCCGCGCTCGAGCGGTGGTCGGCGAGCTTCCTGGCCGGCCTGCACGGCGCACCGGTCGACGACCCGCTGCTGCCCGCTGTGCTGCACACGATCGCGGTCTTCGACCTCGACCGCACCGACTTCGCCAGCTTCCTGCGCAGCATGGCCATGGACCTCACCGTCACCACCTACCCCACCTATGCCGACCTGCTCGACTACATGGAGGGCTCGGCGGCGGTCATCGGCACCATGATGTTGCCGATCCTGGGCAGTTCCGACTTCGCCGCCGCGCGCGAGCCGGCCCGCCAACTCGGCCTCGCCTTCCAGCTCACCAACTTCATCCGCGACGTCGGCGAAGACCTCGACCGCGGCCGCACCTACCTGCCCGACGAGGATCTCGACCGGTTCGGCGTGACCCGGGCCGACCTGGCCGGAGCGGTCACCCGTCGCGCCGCGACACCAAAGATCAAGAGCCTCATCGCGTACGAGGTGGAGCGCGCTCGGGCGCACTACACCGCCGCCGCCCCTGGTGTGGCGATGCTCGCGCCCGGCTCGCGGGCCTGCATCCGGGCGGCCTACACGCTCTACGGCGGGATCCTCGACGAGGTCGTCGCCGCCGACTACGACGTGTTCGTCCGCCGGGCCACCGTGCCCAACCGTCGCCGCGCCGCCGTCGCCGCGCGCGCACTCCTCGCCGGTCGCGGCACCCCGATCGTGGTGCCGCCGACCAACGTGCGGGCGGTGGCGGCGCGGGCCGTCGAGGCGGCCTGATGCGCACCGCGGTGGTGCTCTTCACCCGCGACCTGCGGCTGCACGACAACCCGGCGCTGGCAGCGGCGTGTGCCAACGCCGAGCAGGTCGTGCCCCTGTTCGTCTTCGACCCCGCGCTGGCCGGTCGGTCGCCCAACCGCGACCGGTTCCTGCACCAGAGCGTCGCCGACCTGCGCGCGGTGCTCCGCGACCGGGGCAGCGACCTGGTGCTGCGCCAGGGCGATCCGGTCGCGGAGACGATCCGGCTGGCCGGCGAGGTCGGCGCCGAAGGGGTGGCGCTCGCGGCCGACGTGAGCCGCTACGCCAAGCGCCGCGAGCGGCGGCTCACCGAGGAGGGTGAGCGGCATCGCCTCTCCGTGCGGCTGTTCCCAGGACTGACCATTGTGGACCCTGGTGCGCTGAAGCCCGGCGGCGGCGACCACTACCGGGTGTTCTCGCCCTATCACCGCTCCTGGCAGGCGACGAAGTGGCGCGACCAGATCGGCCTGCCCAAGAAGCGGCCCCTGCCGTCAGGCGTCGACGTCGGCCGGCTGCCGGACGAGCCCGCCGGCGAGTCGCCCGGCGCGGTGCCGGGCGGGGAGACCGCGGCCCGGCGGCGGTTGCGTGGCTGGGTCGGCAACGTCGAGCGCTACGACGACCTGCACAACGACCTGGCCGGCGACGGCACTTCGCGGCTCAGCCCCTACCTCCGATTCGGTTGCCTGTCACCGCTGGAGGTGGCGCACGCCGCGCTGGCCCGGCCCGCCGCGGACCCGTTCGTCCGCCAGCTCTGCTGGCGCGACTTCTACTACCAGGTGGCGCAGGCGTTCCCGGAGATCGGCCGCAAGGCCTACCGCCGCGGTGCGACCGAGAGCTGGCAGGGCGACGACGCCGCCTTCGACCGCTGGGCCGAGGGGCGCACCGGAGTGCCCATTGTGGACGCTGGCATGCACCAGCTCCGCCGCGAGGGCTGGATGCACAACCGGGCCCGCCTGGTGACCGCGTCCTACCTGACCAAGGATCTCGGCGTCGACTGGCGGCGCGGGCTCGGCGAGTTCGGTCGCTGGCTGCTCGACGGCGACCTGCCCAACAACGCCGGCAACTGGCAGTGGACGGCCGGCACCGGCAACGACACCCGGCCCTACCGCCGGTTCAACCCGGAACGCCAGCGCGAGCGCTACGACCCCGATGGCGAATATGTGGCCCGCTACTCCTGAACGACTGCCATGATGGCCGTTTCCAACTCGTCGAGCCGGTCGAACTCGGCCAGGTGTCGGGTGACGAAACCGATCGCCAGACCGGCGCTGGGCAACGCGTAGCCGCAACTGCCGCCGATCCCGCCCATGCCGAAGCTGCCGTCGTCTTCGACCTGGAAGCCGAGCGACCAGCGCACCGTGCGCTCGAGCAACTGGTCCAGCCCGTCGTGCTGCACCCGGCACATCTCGGCCACGGCCGCCTCGCTCAGGATGCGGCGGCCGTCGAGCGTGCCGCCGGCCAGCATGCCGGCGTAGAACCGGACCACCGCGGTCGCGGTCGCGTGCAGGTTGACGGCCGGCACCTCGGTGTCACGCCACAATGGACCATTGAGCACCGCGAGGTCGCGGCACCCGGCCGGGTTGGCCAGCCCGCGGTGGCGCAGGCTGCCGGGGGTGCCGACCGAGGTCTGCGGCCAGTCAGGCGCCCCGAAGGCCAGGTCGGCCACGTCTTCCCGGCCGCCGGAGCCGAAGGAGAGCTCGAGCTGCCAGGGCTGGGCCACCTCGTCGACCAGGAACCGCCCGATCGACCGGCCGTCGACCCGCCGGACCAGCTCGCCGACGAGGTGGCCGTAGGTGAGCGCGTGCTCCGCCGCGACCGTGCCCGGAGTCCACATCGGACCAGCGCCGGCCAGGTCCGCGGTGAGTAGGCTCCACTCGGCCCAGGCCTGCGCCGGTCGTTCGCTCGGGAAGCCGGGCCGGCCGGCCGTGTGTGCGAGCACGTGCCGGACCGTGGTGCCGTCGTCGGGGAACTCGGGCCAGTGACGGTGCACCGGGTCGTCGAGCCCGACCAGGCCCCGGTCGACCAGGATCATCAGGCATGCGGCGGCGAAGGGCTTGCTCACCGAGTAGACGGCGACCACGGTCCACGGCGTCCAGGGCCGCTGACGGTCGGTGTCGCGCCAGCCGCCGACCAGATCGACCACCAGCCGGCCACGGTGCACGACGGCGAGACCGGCGCCGCTGTCGCGGCCGTCGGTGAAGAAGCCCGCGAAGACGTCACGGACGGGCGCGAACGCCGGGCTGGTGTGGCCGGTCACGGGCGACATGGCGGCCACTATAGGGCGGTCTGACGTTTAATGGGCTACGTGGCTGAGCGCGTGGACGTCGTCGTGGTCGGGTTGGGCGTCGGGGGCGAGGAGGTCGCCGGCAAGCTCGCGGAGGCCGGCCTGGCGGTCGTCGGCATCGAGAGCAACCTGGTCGGCGGCGAGTGCCCCTATTTCGGCTGTGTGCCGACCAAGATGATGATCCGGGCGGCCAATTCGCTGGCCGAGGCCCGGCGGGTCGCCCGGCTGGCCGGCTCGGCGTCGGTGAATCCCGACTGGGCGCCGGTCGCCAGGCGGATCCGTGAGGAAGCCACCGACGACTGGGACGACACGGTGGCCGTCGAGCGATTCGTCGGCAAAGGCGGCCGGTTCATCCGCGGCTACGGCACGCTCACCGGCCCCCGCACGGTCGAGGTCGCCGGCCAGACGTTCGAGGCGGCCCGCGGCATCGTGATCGGCACCGGTGCCGCGCCGGTCGCGCCGCCGATCGAGGGTCTGGCCGGCACGCCCTACTGGACCAACCGCGAGGCCGTCGAAGCCGAAGAGCTGCCGGTCTCGATGGTCGTCCTCGGCGGCGGCGCGATCGGCGTCGAGCTGGCCCAGGTGTTCGCCCGGTTCGGCGTGCGGGTGACCGTCGTCGAGGCGGCCGACCGGCTGCTGCCGTTTGACGAGCCGGAGGCGGGCGCGCTGGTGCGCACCGCACTCGAGGCCGACGGCGTGGAGATCCACACCGGCATGCACGCGACGCGGGTGCTCCACGGCGAGGCGGATGGCTTCGCGGTGGAAATCGGCGGCGCCGCACCGGTGACCGGAGACCGGTTGCTGGTGGCGACCGGCCGGCGGGCCCGGGTCGCCGATCTCGGCCTGGAGCACGTCGGTGTCGACGCGTCGGCGCATGCCGTCTCGACCGACGAGCGGATGCGGGTCGCCGACGGCGTCTGGGCGGTCGGCGACGTCACCGGGCACGGCGCCTTCACCCACATGGCGATGTATGAGGCCGGCATCGCCGTGCGCGACATCCTCGGCCAGGAAGGCCCACCGGCCGACTATCGCGCGGTGCCGCGGGTCAGCTTCACGGACCCGGAGGTCGGGTCGGTCGGCCTGACCGAGGCACAGGCCCGCGATCAGGGCGGCGACGTCCGAGTAGGACTGACCGATCTCACCACCTCCGCACGCGGCTGGATCCACAAGGAAGGCAACGCCGGCCTGATCAAGCTGATCGCCGACGGCGACGTGCTGGTCGGCGCGACCTCGGTCGGCCCGATGGGTGGCGAGGTGCTCAGCATGCTGACGCTCGCGGTGCACGCCCGGGTGCCGCTGGCCGAGCTACGCAGCATGATCTACGCCTACCCCACCTTCCACCGCGCGGTCGAAGACGCCCTCCACAACCTCGCCTAGGTAAAGATCTGGTCAGGGTCGATCGACAGCGGGAACGGCCAATCCGATTGCCAACGATCGCCCGGATGGACCTTCGCGGCGAGGTCGTATTCGCTGCCGTCGGCCAAGCGGAACACCAGCAGAGACAGGTCACGGCGGTCGACGACCCAGTATTCGGGGATGTCGAACTGCGCGTAGACCTTTCGCTTGATGAAGAGGTCGTTGCTCGGGTTGGAAGGCGAAACCACCTCTATCGCGAGCAGCACGTCGGTGGGCTTGATGCCGCGGTCGCGGCTCTTGAGCACTTCAACGTGGGCGACGACAAGATCAGGAATGTAGAAGTTGCGCTGGTCGGGGAAGACGCCGACGCCTTCGATCATTTTGAAATGAGCAGGTGCCTGGGCATGGAGGGCGTCGCGGAGCAGGACCGTCGCGGCGATGTGGGGCATGGCTGCTGGCGGGCTCACCAGGAGGCTCCCGTCGAAGATCTCGTAGCGGTAGCCGTCGTCGGGGAGGTCATCGAGATCGTCGACCGTCCAGGCCGCAGATGGCACCTTGCGGATGTGCGGGGTCGTCACTGTCACGCCCTCCTTTCTACGCACTTAGCGTTGCATTTGCGTTTGCGCGATTACAACCTGTGGACAAGCGGTGTCTGTGGATAACCGGTGGCCATGACGGGGTCGGGCAAATGGCTGTCGTGTTCTTGCAAAAAGATGACGTACAGTTTGCGCCGTGACCAGACGACTGACCGAGGTCGCGCGCAAGGCCGGCGTCAGCGAAGCGACCGTGAGCCGGGTGCTCAACGGTCGCGACGGTGTCTCCGAATCGACGCGCACCGCGGTGCTGACCGCGCTCGACGTGCTCGGCTACGAGCGCCCGACGAAGCTGCGCGGCGAGCGCGCCCGGCTCGTCGGCCTCGTGCTGCCCGAGCTGCAAAACCCGATCTTCCCCGCCCTCGCCGAGGTGGTGACCGGCTCGCTCGCCCAGCGCGGCCTGACCCCGGCCCTCTGCGCCCGCACCATCGGCGGCATCTCGGAGCCTGACTACGTCGACATGCTGCTCGACCACCAGGTTTCCGGCGTGATCTTCGCCGGCGGCAACTACGCGCTGGCCGACGCCAAGCACGAGCACTATCGCCAGCTCACCGACCGTGGCCTGCCGGTGGTGCTGGTCAACGCCGGCGTCGACGAGTTGCCGTTCCCGCACGTCTCGACCGACGACGCGGTGGCGGTCGAGCAGGCCTACGGGCACCTGCGTTCGCTCGGCCACGAGCGGATCGGCCTGGTGCTCGGCCCGGAAGACCACATGCCCTCGCGGCGCAAGCTGACCGCCATGGCCGAGGCCGCCGGGTGGGGGCCAGACGACATCACCGAGTGGGTCGGTCGCACCAGCTTCTCGATGGAGAGCGCCCGGGTCGCGGCCACCAAGCTGATCGACAAGGGCGCCACCGGGCTGATCTGTGCCAGCGACGTGATCGCGCTGGGCACGATCCGCGCCGTGCGCCGGCTCGGCAAGCAGGTGCCCGATGACATCTCGGTGATCGGCTTCGATGACTCGGGGCTGATGACCTGCACCGACCCGCCGCTGACCACGATCCGCCAGCCCATCGAGATGATGGGCCAGGCGGCCGTCGACATCCTGGTCAACCAGATCGAAGGCGTCGGGGTCAACACCGACGAACTTCTCTTCGAGCCCGAGTTGGTGGTGCGCGGCTCCACCGGGCCGGCTCGCTCGCGCTGACCTGCACAGATAACCGTAAATATGGGCGGGCCAACGGGCCCGCCCATATTTGTGCCCGAACTGGGAGCGCTCCCAGATGAAGTCGTGTTTTTTCTGAGACCAGTCAGCTTCTTGCGAGAGCTAGTTCGGCTTTGTATCGTCATCGCCACGAAACATGGCACGTGAGAGAGCCACATCACACACCCGAGAATCCCCGCTCCACCCAGGAAGGGCGTTCACCTCATGAACAGATCCAGGTTGCGTAGCGCCGTCGGGCTGCTGCTGGTCGCCGGGGTCGCGCTGTCGGCGGCCGCGTGCGGCTCCGACGACGGCGGCAACGCACCGGCTTCTGACCCCAATGCCAAGGTCACGCTCGTCATCAACGGCCTGCCGCCGGACACCGAGGCGGTCAACCGCAAGCACTTCCTTGACAACGTCGCCGAGTTCGAGAAGCTCAACCCGAACATCGACATCGATGCCAAAGAAGGCAAGATGGACCCGCAGACCTTCCAGTCGAAGCTCGCGGGTGGCCAGCTCGAGGACGTCTTCTACGTCTACTTCACCGACCCGGCCAGCCTGATCGCTAAGCGCCAGGTCGCTGACATCAGCAAATACCTCGGCGAGTTCGCGCCGACCAAGGAGATCCGGCCGGATCTCATGAAGATCTTCTCGGACGACGGCGGCAAGGTTTACGGCCTGCCCGCGAAGAACTACTCGCTCGGCCTGCTCTACAACCGGGACCTGTTCACCCAGGCCAAGCTCGACCCGAACAACCCGCCGAAGACCTGGGACGAGGTCCGCACCGCGGCCAAGGCGATCAGCGCCCTGGGCAAGGACTACGTCGGCTACGGCGACTACAGCAAGAACAACACCGGTGGCTGGCACTTCACCGCGGGGATGTACTCGCTCGGTGGCGACGTGGCGGTCAACGAGGGTGGCACCTGGAAGGCGGCCTTCAACAACGAGAAGGGCACCCAGGTCCTCCAGCAGCTCAAGGACATGCGCTGGACCGACAACAGCATGGGCCAGCGCCAGCTCCTGGAGTGGGCCGACCTGCTCCAGATGATGGGCTCCGGCAAGCTCGGCATGTACATGGCCGCCCCGGACAACATCGAGACGATCGTCAACCAGTTCAAGGGCGACTTCAACAAGTACGGCCTGGGCCCGATCCCGAACGGCACCGCCACCCTGGCCGGTGGCGAGGGCTACATGTTCAACGCCAAGGCCACGCCCGAGAAGATCCGCGCCGGCCTCAAGTGGCTGACGTTCTGGTGGGACAACCCGGACCGGATCGCGACCGAGTACGAGTGGGCCGCTTCGCAGAAGACCCCGGTCGGCCTGCCCGAGCCGGCGCTGTGGACCGGTGACGCGAAGGCCAAGCAGCAGGCGGCGATCGACAAGCTGAAGAACCTGCCGGTCGAGAACTACAAGCCGTTCGCTGACGCCACCGCCAACATCCCGCTGAAGGTCGAGCCGCCGAACGCGCAGCAGATCTACGCGGTGCTGGACGTGCCGATGCAGAAGGTGCTGACCGACAAGAACGCCGACATCGCCAAGCTGCTCAAGGACGCCGAGACCCAGGTCAACGGCATCCTCGCCAGCGTCAAGTAACCATCGTGGCCGCCGCCGGAGCCTACTGAACCGGGCCCCGGCGGCGGTCCGCCAAAACCCCTGAAAGAGGACGCTGGAGATGGCGGTCGCCACCGCCGGCCGGCCGGCTGGGTTTCGCAGCCGCCTGAGCCGGAAGATCCAGGACAACCTCATGGCGTACGCCTTCATGGCCGGAGGCATCGCCTGTTTCGCGTTCTTCTCGTGGTATCCGCTGGTCCGCGGTGTGATCCTGAGCTTCCAGCAGATCAACTTCGTGACCGATCCCTACTGGGTCGGCACCGACAACTTCACCGCCATCTTCAAGGACCCGCTGTTCGTCACGGCGTGGAAGAACACCCTCATCTTCACCGGCATCGCGCTGATCTTCGGCTTCCTCGTACCCCTGGCGCTGTCGATCTTGATCAATGAGATGCGGCACCTCAAGGGCTTCTTCCGGGTGGCCGTCTATCTCCCGGTGATGCTCCCGCCGATCGTCGGCGTGCTGCTCTTCCGCTACTTCTACGACCCCGGCTTCGGCCTGTTCAACACGATCCTGCGCGGCGTCGGCCTGCCCGAGTCGCAGTGGACCCAGTCGTCGAAGACCGCGATGATCTCGCTGGTCCTGGTCTCCACCTGGGCCAACCTTGGCGGCGCGACGCTGATGTATCTCGCGGCACTCCAAAGCATCCCCGGCGACCTCTACGAGGCGGCCGAGCTCGACGGCGCCAGCGCCTGGCGCCGGCTGCGCCATGTGACGCTGCCCCAGCTCCGCTTCATCATGCTGGTCCTGCTGCTGCTTCAGATCATCGCGACGATGCAGGTGTTCATCGAGCCATACCAGCTCACCGGAACGTCCAATCCGGACACCGTCACGGTGATGGTGCTGATCTACCGGTACGCGTTCACCGTCAACCAGGACTTCGGCATGGCCGCCGCGATGAGCGTGCTGCTGTTCGTGGTGCTGGGCATCTTCTCCGCCATCTACCTGCGGGTGACCCGTGACCGGGACTGAGGGGGACCACCGATGACGATCGCCACGCCGATCCGGCCGCTGCCGGCGACGCCGCCGGTGGCACCCGCGCCCCGCCGGCGCCGGTCGGCCAGCGGGTCCGGCGCCACCCGCACGCTGTTCTCCGAGGTCGAGATCAGCCGCGGCAAGGGCCGGTTCCTCTACTGGCTGACCCTGACCCTGGTCTTCCTGCTCTTCCTGGCGATCTTCATCTTCCCGCTCTACTGGATGTTCAGCAGCGCGGTGAAGACGCCGGAGGAGTATGCGCAGCCGGACCCGACGCTGTTCCCGCACACCTTCGTGCCGGAGACCTACCAGCTCGCCTGGGACCGGATGCGGATCGCCAAGTTCTTCGCCAACACCGCGTTCTACGCGCTCGGCGGCTGGCTCATCCAGCTCGTCTTCCAGGTCGCCGTCGCGTACGCGTTGTCGAAGTTGCGTCCAATCTTCGGCAAGGTCGTGCTCGGCCTGATGCTGGCCAGCCTGATGCTGCCGGCGACCGCGCTGCTGATCCCGGCCTACCTGACCGTGACCGACGTGCCGATCTTCGGCTGGAACCTGCTGAACACACCCTGGGCGCTGTGGCTGCCGGCGGTCGCCAACGCGTTCAACATCTACGTGCTCAAGCGGTTCTTCGACCAGATCCCCAACGACCTGCTCGACTCCGCCGCCCTCGACGGCGCCGGCCGGTTCCGGGTGCTGTGGAGCATCGTGCTCCCGCTGTCGCGTCCGGTGCTGGGCGTCGTGTCGATCTTCTCGATCGTGGCGATCTGGAAGGACTTCATCTGGCCGCTGCTGGTCTTGCAGGACCCGGAGACGCAGACGCTCAGCGTCGCGCTCAGCCGGCTCGCATCGACCAGCCAGGTGCCGCCGACCCAGCTCATGGCGGGTCTCGCGATCGCCAGCGTGCCGATGATCGTAGTTTTCCTCATTTTCCAGCGCAGCATCATCGGCGGATTGGCGGCAGGGAGTATGAAGGGCTAGCTATCCCTCTACCAGCAGCAACGGCGGTCAGAGCAGACCGCGCTCCCGAACCACCCGAAAAGAAAGAAAGCAGGTATCCAGTGTCCATCGCAGAACGCGAGCCGTGGTGGCGCGGGGCGGTGATCTACCAGATCTACCCCCGTAGCTTCGCCGACGGTAGTGGCGACGGCATCGGCGACATCGCCGGCATCAGGGCACACCTGGACCACCTCTCCGGGCTCGGGGTCGACGCGGTCTGGTTGAGCCCGTGGTTTCCGTCGCCGATGGCGGACGCGGGCTACGACGTGTCGGACTTCCGCGACATCGACCCGCTTTTCGGCACGCTCGCCGAGGCCGAGGCGATGATCGCCGAGGCGCACGCGCGCGGCATCCGGGTGATCGTCGATATCGTGCCGAACCACTGCTCTGACCAGCACCCCTGGTTCCAGGCCGCACTGGCCGCCGGCCCGGGCTCGCCGGAGCGCGAGCTGTTCTGGTTCCGCCCCGGTCGCGGACCCAACGGCGACGAGATGCCCACCGACTGGCGGGGCGAGTTCAAGGGCACCACGTGGACCCGCACGACCAACGCCGACGGGACTCCGGGCGAGTGGTACCTGCACCTTTTCGCACCCGAACAGCCGGACTTCAACTGGGACCACCCGAAGGTCCGGGCCGAGTTCGAGAGCATCCTGCGCTTCTGGTTCGACCGCGGCATCGACGGCATCCGGATCGACTCGGCCGCGCTGCTGCTGAAGGACCCGGCGCTGCCGGAGGTCGAAGCAGCCGAGCGGCACCCCTTCCACGACCTGGACGGGGTGCACGAGGTCTACCGGAGCTGGCGGCGGATCGCCGACGAATACCCCGGCGGCCGCGCGCTGATCGGCGAGGTCTGGCTGCCCGACGCGGAGCGGTTCACCAACTACCTGCGTCCCGACGAGCTGCACACAGCGTTCAACTTCGACTTCCTGACCTGCGCCTGGGACCCGGACCTGCTGCGGGCCTGCATCGACCGCACGATGGAGACGCACGCGCTGGTCGGTGCGCCGGCCACCTGGGTGCTCGCCAACCACGACGTCACCCGGCCGGTCACCCGCTATGGCCGGGAGGACACCACGTTCAGCTTCGCGACCAAGCGCGAAGGGACGCCGACCGACCTGCAGCTCGGCTACCAACGGGCGCGGGCGGCCGCGCTGCTCTGCCTGGCGCTGCCCGGCGGCGCCTACATCTACCAGGGCGACGAGCTGGGCCTCTGGGAGGTGGAAGACATCCCGCCCGCGATGCGCACCGACCCGATGTACCCGCGGTCCGGCTTCGTCGACCCCGGCCGCGACGGCTGCCGGGTGCCGCTGCCGTGGTCCGGCGTCGAGTCACCGTTCGGGTTCAGCCCGACCGGCTCGTCGGCGCCGTGGTTGCCGCAACCGGCCGACTGGAAGGACCGCACCGTTCAGGCGCAGACCGGTGACCCGCACTCGATGCTCGAGCTCTACCGCGAAGCGCTGCGCATTCGGCGCGACGTGGCGGCGCTCGGTGACGGCGCGATGCGCTGGCTGCCGTCGGCCGACGGGGTGCTGGCGTTCGCCCGCGACCCGCGGTTCGTCTGCGTTGCCAACCTGTCGACGGCCGCCGTCGACCTGCCCGACCACGAGGAGGTGTGGCTGGCGAGCGGTCCGCTCGACGGCGACCGGCTGCCGGCCGACACCACCGCGTGGCTCCGCACTGCCTGACCTTTATCCGGCTCCACGGCACTTCTAGACCACGGGGGTACGCGCACCAAAGGGCACCACGCACGGGGGGATCGTCCCACCTCTCGGAAGGGAACCCATGCCCAACCATGACGCCGTCGCTGCGCCCACAGCCGGCAGCGCACCGCCCATCACCCGGCGCCGGGCGGGGCTCGCCATTCTGGCGAGTTCCGCCCTGGTGGCCGGCAGCATCGCGGTGGTCACACTGGCCACCGGATCGCCCGCCGTCGCGGCCGGGCTGTCTCCGTTTGACATCGTCGGCCGAGGCGCGACCGTCCCGTTCATCGAGCAGGAGGCGGAGAAGGTCGCGCACAACGGCACCAAGATCGGTCCGACCCGCTTTTATGGCCAGCTTCCGGCGGAGGCATCCGGTCGGGAGGCGGTCACCCTCGACGCCGTCGGCGAGTATGTCGAGTTCACCCTGACCGCGCCGGCCAACGCGGTGACCTTCCGCTACAGCATCCCGGACGGTCCCGGTGGCGCGGGTCGCGACGCGACCATCGACCTGCGGGCCAACGGCTCCCTGCTCAAGACCGTGCCGGTGACCTCGAAGTACGGCTGGTACTACGGCGGCTACCCGTTCAACAACAACCCGGGCGACACCAACCCGCACCACTTCTACGACGAGGCGCGGGCCATGTTCGGCTCGACGCAGCCGATCGGCACGAAGATCCGGCTCCAGGTCAACTCGACCGCGCAGTCGCCGACCTTCACCATCGACCTCGCCGACTTCGAGAACGTCCCCGGGGCGATCGGCAAGCCGACCAACGCTCTGGATGTCGTGGCCGACTTCGGCGCGGACCCGACCGGCGCCACCGACTCGACCGCCAAGTTCCAGGCGGCCGTCAACGCCGGTCAGGCCCAGGGCCGGGCGGTCTACGTACCCCAGGGGAACTTCACGCTTTATGACCACGTCGTGGTCGACGGCGTGACGCTGCGCGGCGCCGGGCCGTGGTACACGGTGCTCGGCGGCCGGCACCCCACCGACCGCAAGCGCGCGGCCGGCATCTACGGCAAATACGTGTCCGGCGGCGGCTACACCGGTGAGATCCGGTCGCACGAGGCCGGCGGGCCGAGCCGCAACGTCACCGTCCGCGACCTCGCCATCATCGGCGACATCCGCGAACGGATGGACGACGACCAGGTCAACGCGTTCGGCGGTGCGATGACCAACTCGGTCATCGACAACGTCTGGGTGCAGCACACCAAGGTCGGCGCCTGGATGGACGGCCCGATGGACAACTTCACGATCCAGAACAGCCGGATCCTCGACCAGACCGCCGACGGGGTCAACTTCCACACCGGCGTCACGAACTCGACGGTGACCAACACGTTCCTGCGCAACACCGGCGACGACGCGCTGGCGATGTGGGCGCAGAACGTGCCCAACGTCAACAACACCTTCAGCCACAACACGATCGGCGTCACGCTGCTCGCCAACCACCTGGTCAGCTACGGCGGGCGGGACATCAAGATCACCGACAACGTGGTCGCCGACTCGCTCACCAACGGCGGCGGCATCCACGTCGCCAACCGCTATCCGGGCGTGCAGGGCACCACCGCGGTGCACGGCACCTGGACGATCGCCCGCAACACCACGATCCGGGCCGGCAACTCCGACTACAACTGGAACTTCGGGGTCGGCGCGATCTGGTTCTCGGCGCTCAACGAGGCGTTCGCCAGCGACGCGGCCATCAACATCACCGACACCGACATCATCGACAGCTCCTACGCCGCCCTGCACTGGATCGAGGGGCAAACCAGGGGAATCAACTTCACCAACGTCAGAATCCAGGGCGCCGGCACGTACGCACTACAGGTGCAGGCGGCCAGCCAGGTCTCCTTCACCAACGTGGTGGCGACCGGGATCGCCCAGGCCAAACCGATCCACAACTGCGTGGGCTCTGGATTCCAGATCACCCAGGGCGCCGGCAACTCCGGCTGGTATACCGCGACGCCGGACTGCGGGCCGTGGCCGGATCCACAGTGGAACAATGGTCCGACCACGCCGCCGACCACCACGCCGCCGACACCGACCGGGCAGATCGTGGCCAGCCCGAGCAGCGTCACCTTCGGCACGCAGAACCTCAACACGACCAGCGCGCCGCAGACCGTGACGTTGCGCAACAGCGGCACCGCCAACGCTCCGGTGTCGGGCATCTCGGTCAGCCCGGCCGACTTCAGCCAGACCAACAACTGTCCGACCACCCTGGCGCCGAACGCCACCTGCACCCTCACGGTCACCTTCCGGCCGACCGCCGCCGGCAACCGGTCGGGCACGGCGTTCGTTCAGACCACACCGGGTGACCTGGTGATTGGGCTCTCGGGCGTCGGCTTCGACCCGGCCGGAAACCTCGCGGCGGGCCGCCCGGTGACCGCGACCAGCGCCAACGGCCCCTACCCGGCGACCAACGCGGTCGACGGCAACGTCGCCTCCTATTGGGAGAGCAACAACGGCCAGTTCCCGCAGTCGTTGACCGTCGACCTGGGCTCCGCCCAGTCCGTCGGGCGGCTGGTGCTCAAGCTCCCGACCAACTGGGAGACCCGCACCCAGAACATCACCGTCCTGGGCTCCACCGACGGCGGCACCTACTCGCAGATCCTGGGCGCCGCCAACTACACCTTCAACCAGGGCTCGTCGGTCACCGTCAACCTGCCCGCGGGCACCCGGCGGTTCGTCCGGCTGACCATCAACAGCAACAACGTCTGGCCGGCCGCGCAACTCTCCGAGTTCGAGGTCTACGGCAGTGGTGGCTCGACCGGCCCGGCGCTCGCCGTCACGCCGGGCGCGCTGACCTTCGCCAGCCGGCAGGTCGGCACGACCAGCGCGGCACAGCAGGTGACTGTCACCAACACCGGCAACGCGAGCGCGTCGATCTCTTCTTTGTCGGTCACGGGCGATTACGCGCAGACGAACAACTGCGGATCGCTGGCGGCCGGCGCGTCCTGCACCGCCAACGTCACCTTCACGCCGACCGGCTCGGGCACCCGCACGGGCACCCTGTCGATCGCGTCCAACGCACCGGGCTCACCGCACACCGTCAGCCTCACCGGCGTGGGCACCACCACGACGCCACCGGTGACCAACCTCGCCCTCAACCGACCGATCGTCGAGACCAGCCACGCCGACGTCTACGGCGCCGGCAACGCGGTCGACGGAAACGCCAACAGCTACTGGGAGAGCGCCAACAACGCGTTCCCGCAGTCGCTGACCGTCGACCTCGGCAGTGCCCAGTCCGTTTCCCGGGTGGTGCTCAAGCTTCCGCCGGCGACGGCGTGGCAGACGCGTACCCAAACGGTCGCGGTCCTGGGCTCCACCAACAACTCGACCTTCACCACCCTGTCCGGCGCGGCCGGGCGGACCTTCAACCCCGCGTCCGGCAACACGGTGACCATCACGTTCACCGCGACGTCGCAGCGTTGGCTGCGGCTGACCTTCACCGGCAACACGGGTTGGCCGGCCGGCCAGCTCTCGGAGTACGAGGTTTACGCCTCCTGACCGCACCAAACGGGAGGGCCGCCCTGCCTTGGCGGCCCTCCCGGAGCGCCATCCCCGCAAGCGCCTTCCGACTCCACGGAACTCCTCACGGAAGAGGTGCAACCCCCATCATGTCCCGATCCCGGCACCGACGTGTCACGTGGCGGTTAATAGCCGGCACACTCTCGACCCTGCTCGTCGGCTCGGTCCTCTCGGCCGTGGCCACCACGCCCGCCGCCGCGGCCGGCGGTCCCAACCTCGCCGCCGGCCGTCCCGCCTCGGCGAGCAGCACCAACAACGGCTTCGTCGCGAGCAACCTCACCGACGGCAACAAGGGCAGCTACTGGGAAAGCTCCGGCGCCCTGCCCCAGTGGGGCCAGGTCGACCTGGGCAGCACGACCAGCATCGACCAGGTCGTGCTGAAACTCCCCGACGGGTGGGGCCAGCGCACCGAGACGCTCTCGATCCAGGGCAGCACCGACGGCTCCGGCTTCTCGACGATCGTCTCGTCGGCCGGCCGGGATTTCTCGCCCGCCAACAACAACACGGTGACCATCAACTTCAGCGCGACGAACACCCGCTACGTGCGGGTCAACGTCACCGCCAACACCGGCTGGGGCGCCGCCCAGCTGTCCGCGATCGAGGTCTACGGCACCGCCACCACCTCGAGCAACCTGGCGCTGGGCAAGGCGACCAGTGAGAGCGGGCACTCCGACGTCTACGGCTCCGGCAACGTGGTCGACGGCAACCAGGGCAGCTACTGGGAGAGCGTCAACAACTCCTTCCCGGAGTGGGTCCAGGTCGACCTCGGCGCGGCCGTGGCCGTCAACCGGGTCGTGCTGAAGCTGCCGACCTCGGGCTGGGGCGCGCGCACCCAGACGCTGTCCGTGCAGGGCAGCACCAACGGCTCGACGTTCAGCGACCTCTCCGCGTCGGCGGCCCGGGTGTTCGACCCGGCCAGCGGCAACACCGTGTCGATCACCTTCACCCAGGGGACCACGCGGTACGTCCGGCTGAACATCACCGCCAACACCGCCTGGCCGGCCGGCCAGATCTCCGAGTTCGAGGTCTACGGCCCGACCACCGGTGACACCCAGGCGCCCAGCGCGCCGACCAACCTGGCGTTCACCCAGCCGGCCTCCGGCCAGATCCGCCTGACCTGGACGGCTTCCACCGACAACGTCGGCGTGACCGGCTACGACATCTACGCCAACGGTGTTCTGCGGACCAGCGTCGGCAACGTCACCACCTACACCGACTCCCAGCCGGACAGCGCGACGGTCGCCTACTTCGTGCGGGCCAAGGATGCGGCCGGCAACGTCTCGGGTAACAGCAACACGGTGACCCGGACGGGCACCTCCACCGACACCCAGGCGCCGTCGGCGCCTTCGAACCTCGCCTACACCGAGCCTGGCTCCGGCCAGATCCGGTTGACCTGGACGGCGTCGACCGACAACGTCGGCGTGACCGGCTACGACGTCTACGCCAACGGCTCCGTGCGGGCCAGCGTCGCGGGCAACGTGCTGACCTACACCGACAGCCAGCCGGCGACGGCGACCGTCTCCTACTACGTGCGGGCCAAGGACGCGGCCGGCAACGTCTCCGGAAACAGCAACACCGTCACCCGCGCTGGCACCGGCAACCCGACCGGCACCAACCTGGCCGTTGGCAAGCCGATCGCGGCCTCGTCGACGGTGTTCACGTTCGTGGCCGCCAACGCCAACGACGACTCGACCAGCACCTACTGGGAGGGCGCCGGCGGTGCCTACCCGAGCACGCTGACCGTCTCGCTCGGCGCGAACGCGACCGTCAGCTCGGTCGTCATCAAGCTGCCGCCGGGCACCGAGTGGGGTGCGCGCACGCAGACCCTGTCGGTCCAGGGTCGCGAGCAGAGCTCGTCGACGTTCACCACGCTCGTCGGCTCCGCGACCTACAGCTTCAGCCCGACCTCGGGCGGCAACACGGTGACGATCCCGGTCAGCGGGAACGTCGCCGACGTCCGGCTCACCTTCACCGCCAACTCCGGCTCGTCCAACGGCCAGGTCGCCGAGTTCCAGGTCATCGGAACCCCGGCGCCCAACCCGGACCTGACGGTCAGCGCCATCTCCGCTTCGCCGGCCAGCCCGATCGAGACCGACTCGATCACCCTGTCGGCGACGGTCCGCAACATCGGCAACGCCGCCTCCGGCGCCACCACGGTCGGCCTCTACCTGGGCACGACCAAGGTCGCCACGGCCAACGTCGGCGCACTCGCGGCCGGCGGGCAGGTCACCGTCACGTCCAACATCGGCCCGCGCGACGCCGGCACCTACCAGCTGGTCGCCAAGGTCGACGAGAGCAACACGGTGATCGAGCAGAGCGACGCCAACAACACCTTCACCGGTGGCAACCTCGTCGTCGGCCAGGTGCAGAGCTCCGACCTGGTCGCCGGCAGCGTCAGCTGGTCGCCCAACAACCCGTCGGCCGGGCAGACGGTCACCTTCTCGGTGGCCATCCGCAACCAGGGCACGATCGCCTCGGCCAGCGGCTCGCACGGCATCACGCTCACGGTGCTCAACGAGGCCGGGACCGTGGTCCGCACGCTGACCGGGTCGTTCAGCGGCACGATCGCCGCCGGCGCCACCGCGGCCGCGGTCAACATGGGCACGTGGACGGCCGCCAACGGCCGCTACACGGTGCGCGTCGTGCTCGCCGACGACGCCAACGAGTTGCCGGTCAAGCGCACCAACAACACCAGCGACCGGCCGTTCTTCGCCGGGCGCGGCGCCAACATGCCCTACGACATGTATGAGGCCGAGGACGGCACGATCGGTGGCGGCGCGCAGTCGCTGGCGCCGAACCGGACCATCGGCGACCTCGCCGGCGAGGCGTCGGGCCGGCGCGCGGTGCGCCTGCCCAGCAACGGCTCGTTCGTCCAGTGGACCACCCGCAACCCGACCAACACCCTGGTCGTCCGGTTCTCGATCCCGGACTCCGCGGGCGGCGGCGGCCAGTCGTCGTCGCTGAACATCTACGTCAACGGCACGCTGCACAAGGCGATCCCGTTGAACTCGCGGTACGCCTGGCTCTACGGCGCCGAGGCGGGCCCGAGCAACTCGCCTGGTTCGGGACCGCGGCACATCTACGACGAAGCCAACATCATGCTGAACTCGTCGATCCCGGCCGGCGCCACGATCAAGCTGCAGAAGGACAGTGGCACCGAGGCGACCGTCGACTTCATCAACCTCGAGCAGGTCGCGCCGCGGGCCAACCCGGACCCGACGCGTTACAAGGTGCCGGCCGGCACCAGCCAGCAAGAGGTGCAGGCGGCGTTCGACGCGGCCCGCCAGGACACCACCTCGCTCGGCGTCTACCTGCCGGCGGGCACCTACGACACCAGCAACAAGTTCACCATCTACGGGCGCGCGATCAAGGTGGTCGGCGCCGGCATCTGGTACACCCGGTTCCAGACACCGCAGACCCAGGAGAACACCAACGCGGGCTTCGACGTGCAGTCGTCGGCCAGCGGGTCGTCGTTCGAGCACCTCGCCTTCTTCGGCAACTACACGTCCCGCCAGGACGGGCCGGGCAAGGTCTGGGGTGAGCTCTCCAACGTCGACAACATGACGATCGACAACGTCTGGGTGGAGCACACGGTCTGTGCCTACTGGGGCGTGAGCGTCAGCGGTCTGAAGATCACCAACAGCCGCCTCCGCAACACGTTCGCCGACGGCGTCAACATGACCAACGGCAGCACCGACAACCTGATCTCCAACAACGAGGGCCGGGGCAACGGCGACGACGCGTTCGCGCTGTTCTCGGCCACCGACGCGGGCGGCGGTGCCAACACCGGCAACGTCTTCGAGAACCTCTCGGCGACGCTGACCTGGCGGGCGGCCGGTGTGGCGGTCTACGGCGGGCAGAACAACACCTTCCGCAACCTCTACATCGCCGACATGCTGACCTACTCCGGTCTGACGATCAGCTCCCTGGACTTCGGTTACCCGTTCGTCGGGTTCGGGCCGGGGATAACCACGTTCGACAACATCTCGCTCGTCCGAGCGGGTGGCCATTTCTGGGGCGGCCAGACCTTCGGAGCGATCTGGATGTTCTCGGCATCCAAGGAGTTCCGGGCCATCAGATTGTCCAATATCGACATTGTCGATCCGACGTACACCGGAATCATGTTCCAGACCAACTACGTCGGGAGCTCTCCGCAGAACCCGGTGCAGGACACGGTCTTCACGAACGTCTCGATCTCGGGTGTGCAGAAGAGTGGTGACGCCTTCGACGCCAAGTCCGGCTTCGGCATCTGGGTCAACGAGCTGCCCGAGCCCGGTCAAGGCCCGGCGGTCGGCTCCGCGACGTTCAACAACCTGACCTTCAGCAACAACTTCCAGAACATCAAGAACACGACGAGTACGTTCCAGCTGATCATCAACTAACACCACGACCGGGTGCCCCGGGGACAACGCCGAGTCCCCGGGGCACTCCCGTATCCACACTGGAGGCTCTTACATGCGACGGGGGATTGTGGCCTGCGCGGCCGCGCTCACACTTCTGCTGGCCGGATGCGGCGGTGACGACGGCGGCACGACTGCTGCCGCGGCGCCCAGCCCGACCGGCCCCGTGCCGGGCGGCGAGTGCCCCGGCATGGCCGAGGGCGTCGGCGCGAAGCCGGTGCACTTCGGTGCTGCCGGCGCGACCAACCTGGCCGGCCTGATCGGCGGCACCGGCACCGCCGGCGTGGTGCTGGCCCACCAGGCCGAGGCCAACCTGTGCCAATGGATCCTGGGCTTCAACGAGCTGATCGGCAAGGGCTACAAGGTGCTCGCGTTCGACTTCCACGGGCACGGTGCCTCGGAGAGCAGCGAGGTCGGCTTCGACGACGACGTGGTGGCGGCCGCGGCGACCCTGCGCGCCGATGGCGCGACCTCGATCGTGCTGATCGGCGCGTCGATGGGCGGCACGTTCTCGGTCGCCGCCGCACCGAAAATCACCCCACCGGTGGCCGGCGTCGTGTCGGTGTCGGCGCCACTGGCCTACGCCGGGGTGAGCGCCCAACAGGCGGCCGCGACGCTTTCCGTTCCGGTCCTCTACGTGGCCAACGAGAACGACGGCATCATCGGCGACGCGGCCACCGAGCTGAAGGCGGCCTCGACGGCCAGCCCGGACGCCCAGGCCCTGGTCACGTCCGGCGCCATCCACGGCGTGCCGCTGGTCATCGAAGGCGGAGACGCGAAGATCCGGACGGCCCTGTTCGCGTTCCTCGCCAAGTACGCGCCGGTGTAATCGGTCACCGGCCTAGCTTTCGCTGGCGGGCGCGCCGTGGCGACCTTCGCCGCCCACGAAGCGGGCGGCGCCCTCGGCCGCGCCCGCCGCGAGCGATTCCAGGCCCAACGCGAACTCCGCTTCCATCGTGCCGGCGTGCACCGCCCGCCGGTCGTTGCGCAGGCAGGCCTGCGGCAGCGCGGCCAACTCCGCGGCCAGCGTCCTGGCGACGGCGAGCGCGTTGCCGGTCGGTGCCAACCGGTTGACCAGGCCGATCGCGTGCGCCTCGGCCGCGTCCACCGTTCGGCCGGTGAGGATCAGGTCCATCGCGCGGCTCTCCCCGATCAGCCGGGGTAGCCGCACCGTGCCGCCGTCGATCAGCGGCACGCCCCAGCGCCGGCAGAAGACGCCGAGCACCGCGTCCTGTGCGGCCACCCGCAGGTCGCACCAGAGGGCGAGTTCGAGGCCGCCGGCGACGGCGTACCCCTCGATGGCGGCTATGACCGGTTTGGACAGTGTCATTCGGGTCGGGCCCATCGGGCCGTCGCCGTCGGGGGCGACCCGGTTGCCTCGCTCGGTGCCGATCGCGCCGAGGTCGGCGCCCGCGCAGAAGGTGCCGCCGGCTCCCGTGAGGATCGCGACGGCCGCGCTGTCGTCGCCATCGAAGGCGCGGAACGCCTCGGCCAGCGCGGCGGCGGTCGGTCCGTCGACGGCGTTGCGCTTGGCCGGCCGGTCGATGATCACGGTCGTGACGGCGCCGTCCCGTTCGGTTCGCACGGTCATGTCGCAACCATCACAGACCCGGGCGGGTGACGTCCGGCGGGGCAGCCTCCTCACCCGGGACCCGCGTGCCAGCATGTCTGCGTCCTTTGTATATATACGGGGGTTTTATGAGACTTCATCGCTTCGCCGCTGTCCTGGTCGGTGCGCTCTCGGTGACGATGCTCGCGCCGGCGGTGGCCAACGCCGCACCGATGTCGAACCGGCCGTGGGTCACGGTCATCGCCAGCCGGCTCGACAACCCGCGTGGGGTGTCGGTCGGCGACGACGGCACGGTCGTGGTCGCGGAAGCGGGCCGGGGCGGCAAGAGTGACAAGTGCGTCGACAATCCCGAGGGCGGCAAAGTCTGCCTCGGCTACACCGGCGCCATCACAACGGTGACGGCCGGTCAGCGCGGCACCTGGCGGCAGCGGCGGTTCGTGGGCGGTCTTCCCTCGCTCGCGGGCCCCGATGGTTCGTCGGCGGTCGGGCCACACGACGTGTCGCCCTACGCGGGCGGCGGCTACGTGGCCACGCTGGGGCTCGGCGGCACGACGCAGACCCGGCTGAGTCTGGGCTTCGGCGGTCTCATGCTCGGTCAGACGATCGTGGTCAACCGCGACGGCAACAACTCGCTGAGCCTTCGTACGCTCGGCGACCCGGCCGCGTTCGAGGCCCGGCGCGATCCCGACCAGCAGGGCGTGGACTCCAACCCGTATGGCGTGCTCGGCACCCGCAATGGTGCGGTGGCCACCGACGCGGGCGGCAACACGCTGGTCAGCGTCGACCGCAAGGGTGCGGTCGCCACGCTGGCGGTCTTCCCCAACCGGATGGTCCAGTCACCCGAGCCGGGCGGTGGCCGGGTGCCCATGCAGGCCGTGCCGACCTCGGTGGTCCGGGGTCCTGACGGCGCCTACTACGTCGGTCAGCTCACCGGCTTCCCATTCCCCACCGGTGGCGCCAACGTCTACCGGGTCGTACCCGGGCAGCGGCCGACCATCTTCGCGCGCGGCTTCACCAACATCATCGACCTGGCCTTCGATCAGCAGGGCCGGTTGCTGGTGCTGGAGATCGCCAAGAACAGCCTGCTCAGCGATGACCAGACCGGTGCGCTGATCCGGGTCGACCGGCGTGGCCGGCACACCGAGTTGGTGCCGGGCCGGTTGACCGCGCCGGGTGGCCTCGCGATCGGGGCAGACGGTTCGCTGTTCGTGTCCAACAGGTCGGTCGTGGCCGGCCGCGGCGAACTGCTGCGGATCGGCAACGTGTAACTTCCTTCCCTCCTGAACGGCCCCGGTCCAGATTGGACCGGGGCCGTTCCTGTTCGTCAGGCGGCGGCGAGCACCAGGACGCCGAGCGTCAGCACACCGGCGGCGAGGAACAGCGCGCCGATCCAGAGCAGCGCGACGAGGCCGTTGGGCCGGGTGCGGCCGCGACCCATCGAGGAGAAGAAGAAGCCGGCCGGCACGAGGATCGCGGCGATCGGGGTCGCGGTGCGGGCGACCCAGCCCCAGAACCCGTGCGCGCCGGCGGCGTCGGCGTAGGGGAGCGCGACCAGGCTGAGGATCACGAACACGCCCGCGTGCGCGTGCCCGGCCCGGGCGAACGCCTTCTGGAAATCAGTCAGCTCGACCGCACCGCGGGCCACCTTGGTCAGGTAATACCCGCCCGTCTCGATGGTCACGATCGTGAGCAACAGGACCCCGGCGATGCCCAGTGACTGAGAGGTGAGCGTCACGACGGCCATCCAATCTTGACGTTGACTAGATATCTTGACGGTGACAAGACTAGCCTGGAACATGGAAGGTGGGAAGAGGGGGACCCGAGATGACCAAGCCGCACGAGCGCGTATCGCACGCCGAGCGCGAATCGGCCGCCAGGATGCTCGCCGACGCCACCGGCGCCGGCTATCTCACGACCGAAGAGTTCGACGGCCGCGTTGCGGTCGCGTACTCCGCCATCACCCGGGCAGACCTTGACCGGGTCGCCGCCGAGCTCCCACCGGAGTGGGTCCGCGGCTGGGAGAAGTCCAAGCGCCGCGCGGAGCGGGTGTTCGCACAGCAGGCCTCGGCCCGCAGGCACCTGGCCGCCTACGTCGCCGGCAGTGGACTCATGATCACGATCTGGCTCGTGGTCGGTCTGGCCACCGGGGCCTGGTATCCGTGGCCACTCTGGCCGATCCTCGGCTGGGGCTTCGGCGTCTACCACCACACCAAGCCGCTCCGTCAGGCCCGCGCGCTGCGCGCCGACGCGGGCCCACCGCCACTGAGCCGCGGAATGCTCTAACGCGTTGGAGCGCAAACGCCTGGCGCCGCCGCATAGCGGCGCGGGCTGAAAGCGGCTCGGCTGGTAGCGGATGAGACCGCGGGGTTCCCTCCGCCGCCTGGTGGGCCCCGGGCTGACCGGCGGCCGGTCTTCGCGTGAGCTCGGCTCGGCCCGCGGGGATTGTTAAGACCGCGGGTTCCCGCCGCCGCCCGAACAACGGCGGGAACCCGTGATCCGGCAGGTCAGTCGTGTTCGGCGCGGTGGCGGCCGCCGTCGAGCGGGGTCCCGGCCGGTCGACGGCGTAGTCCGAACACGGTGCCGACCTGCGCGCCTACGATCGCCGCCGCGGCTATCACGGCGGAGACGGCGAGCGGGCGGTTGATCTGGAGGCCGGTGTCGCTCTGCTGGGGAGCGCCCGCGGCCATGTTCTGGTCGGGTGAGGCCGGCGGCAGCGGCACGACCTCCGCCGGCCGAGGTGCCGGCAGGACCGGCGGCACGGTGATGGTCGGTGGCTCGGTGATGGTTGGTGGCTTGGGCCGGGCCGGTTGGCTCGGCGGTGCTGGCGGGGTCTCCTTCGGCGGGGTGGGCGGCGGCTTGGTCGGGTCGTGGCCGTCGTTGACGCCCGGGTTGATGACCATGCCGCTCGCATGTGGACGGTAGCCGTGGTCGGCCGCCTCGTCGGGCAACCGGAGCAACTGGCCCGGGAAGATCCGGTCCGGGTTCTTGATCTTGTTGATCCGGGCCAGTTCCGGGAAGTCGCTGAAGTCGCCGACGTAACGGTCGGCGATGGCACCCAGGTAGTCGCCGCGTTCGACCTGGTAGCGCGGTTCGGCGTCGCCACTTGCCCGGACCGGCAGCAGGTGCGCGACCCCGCCGCTGGCCGGCACCGGCGACGTGGCCGCACGGGCGGGAGCCGCCGTGGCGGCGGAAGGCGTCGCTCCCTGGGCGGCCGCCACCGGGGAGGTGCCGGCGGGCAGGACGACCGAATTCGCGGTGCTGGAAGCAGCGGCGGCCGCGCGGGCGGCGACGCCCGGGTTCGTCTTCGGTGCGGCGGACCACGGCGTCTCGGCCGCAGCCAGCGGTGCCGCGGCGACTCGCGGCTGCACGTGCAGTGTCGTGGGCTGGGCGGTCGCCGCGACGGCGGCGGTCGCCGGGCTGGCGACCAGGATCAACGCCGAGCCGATCAGCGCCGCGGCCATCCGCTGCTGGCGGCCCAGCCCGGGTAGTCGCGGTGCCGGCCGGCGGACGATCCGGAACGGCAGGTCGATCAGCACCGAGACGGCGAACGTGGCCCAGCCCAGCCAGCCCACCACCGCGAGCGCCCGCACGAAGAGCTGGCCGTCGTCGCGGCTGGTCAACGCCGTGCCGATCTCGGCGAACGTGGGCAGGTGGTCAGGCAACGGATTGCCGGCGAAGGCTAGCAGCGCGATCGGCGCGCCACCGACCAGGCCGACCAGCACGACCAGCGCGCCCAGGCCGGTGACGATCTGCCCCACGCGTCGGGGCGCGGAAACGCTCACAGGTTCCTCCTGCCGTGGAGCTACGGGTTGGCATCGGTGGTGGTCACCAGTTCGACGGTCGCTTCGGCCTGCACCGGGTAGGTGTCGGCGAAGCCGAAGAAATCGAGCATCACGGCGTCGTAGGAGATCGTGACCGTGACCCGCAGGAACTGGGTGCTCTCGGCGCCGCTGGCGTCTTCGCCCAACGACACGGTGCGACCGATGATCGTCGGGTCGTCGAGGTTGTCGACGAACGCGAGCGCGGCAGTGGTCGCGGCGGCCTGGTCGACGGCCGCCGGTGCGCCCGCGATCGCGTCGGCCACGTCGATCGCCTGGCCGCCGGCGCGGGCGGCCTCGGCCGCGATGTTGGCGGCCCGCTGGTAGGCGCGGATCCGGCCGATGCCGTCGAAGGTCAGCCCGATCACGATCAGCACGCCGACCAGCGCCACCGCGATGAACACGCTGACCCGGCCGCGGTCACCCGCGGAGCGCCGTTGCCGCTCAGCCTCGCCCGCAGGCAGTTCACCAGCATCGATCCGCAACCCCGGTGGTGCGCCGGCGCCGTCTTCGCCGGCGGGCAGATCCCCGAAACGGCCGAAGGGACCGTGCCGGCGGAGGTCGCGGCGCAGTGCCGGCTGGCCTGGCGCAACGTGTTGGGCGTGCTGGCCGCCGCCTGACCGGCTCATCCGGCGCTCCGGCCGCGATACCAGTCGAGTGGGGAGGTGTAGCGGGCCGTCACGTCGCGCGTCGTGAAGTCGAGCAACGGGAAGCCGACGAAGTTGAGGCTGCATTCGACGGTCACGGTGACCACCGGCGGCGCGCCTTCCTGTGGGCCGAAGTCGGTGTTGGCGAACGCGCCCGCGACGTCGGGGGTGATCGTGCGGCTCGCGCAGAGCACGTCGAGCTCGTCGAGGGTGTCGTTGGCGGCGTCGGTGGCCGCAGCCGCCGCACGGTCGCCTTCGCGCTCGATCGACGCGGCCCGGGCGGCGTCGTGTGCGGCGAGGTCGACGGCGTTCTGCGCGATGGTCACCCGCCCGACGAACGACGCCACCACCATCAGCATGATGAACGCGGGCAGCAGGATGGCGACCTCGACAGAGGCCGAACCGCGCTCGCTCAGAGGTCTCATCCGGCGTCCACTGTGAATCGTTCGACGGTGCCGTGTGCCGTCTGGGAAACCGGGAAGGTCACGCCCGGGATGACCGACAAAGCCCGGCCGGTGACGGTGAACGCCACCTCGTCGGCCTCGGCCGCGGCCTCGTCGACCGCGCCGGCGGAAAGCCAGTCGCCGGTGTGGGTCAGGAACGCGTTGCCCTTGGCGAGGCCGGCACCGGGCGGCGCCTGGTAGGCGCGCTGCGCGCTGACCGCCTCCTGCGCCGCCGACAGCGCCGCGGATCGGGCCAGGAACACCGCCGCGATCTGGATCGCGAGAAACAGCAACAGGATGATCAGCGGCGCCACGATCGCCAGTTCGACGGGCGAGGCGCCGCGGTCGGATCCGCTCCGATCGCCGGGCACGGCCGGGCGCCGGCGCGCGGAGTCCGCGGCCGGGCCCGGGATCGGTAGCAGGATCATGGTCAGCCTTCGCCGCCGCCGGCGCCCGGCATGGGCGCGATGTCGCCGGACTGGTCCATGAAGGTGTTAGCGGTCGTGAGTGCCCAGGCCACGACGAGGCCCGCGAGAAGTGCGAGCCCGACGATGATGATCGCGGTCGGCACCGGGTTGTCGCCCCGGTCCCCTTCGCCGCCGCTGTTGAGCGTGCGCAGCCGCTGCGACGCGACCGCGTGTAGGTAGGCGAGGTACGCCATCGGTGTTCCTTTCGGACGCCCGGATCACACCCGGGTCAGGAAGGGGTAGAGAACGAAGCCCATGAGTACGAACACGAGCATCGCTCCGGGGACGTCGAGGCGGCCGGTGACCGCCTCGGCGCGAGCGAGGTTGTCGGTGCGAATCTGGTCGCGCAACGAGTCGGCCCGAGCCCGCAAGGTCTCGTGGACCTGTGCGCCCTCGGTGCCGGAGGACTGCATGATGGCGCCGACGTCACCGAGTTCCGGGACGCCGATCTCTTCGGACAGCTCGCGCAGTTCCTCCCACGGCGAATGCATCTGCAACTGGGCCATGCGCAGTGCCGAGCGGATCCGCTCGAACACCCAGCCGTCACAGATCGCCGCCGCGTTCTCCAATGCCTGCACCGGCCCGTGTGCCGCGGTCAACTGCAACGCGACGAGGTCGAGGTAGGTGCAGACGGCCCGGCTGAACTCGCGCCGGGCCCGATCGGCCTTGCTGAGCACATCGCGGTGTGCGATGAAAGCGGCGATCGCGGCCAGGCCGAGGCTCGCGATCACCGGGACAAAGAACGGGATCCCGAGCCCGAAGAGCTGGAAGATCACCGTCAACAACACCGGCGCGGCCAGCCCGGAGCCGCCCGCGATCAGCAGGGACAGCGCGTATTGCTCCGGGGTGCGGCCGAGCAGCGCCAGGTCACGGGTCGGCGGGCGAAGCCACCGGGACAACCCGCCGAGCCAGTCGAGGTCGCGCCGCGGGCCCGCCGCGAGCCCGGCCGGTGCGGCCTGGTGCAGGCGGCGCAGGGCGGGTGCGAGCGCGGGCGAGGCGGGTAGCGCTTCCCGCACGATCACGAAGGCGCCGGCACCCATCAGCGCGCCGCCGAGGACGCCCGAGACGAACGGGAGGTTGACGATCACCGGACCGCCTCCTCGAGCTTGGGCGGTGCGAGGAAGCGGGCGGCCCGGGGTGGCAGGCTCATCGTGCGCACCCAGGCGAGCAGCGCGACGAAGATCCCGCCGAGCACCACCATGACGACCTGGCCCCCGGGCGTACCGTATGGGCGCATGTAATCGGGGTTGATCAGCCCATAACCGAGCACCAGCAGCACCATTCCGGTCAGGAAGCGCACCGCGAAGCGCGGCTGCGTGCGCTTGGCCTCGACCTCGCGGCGGGTGGCCACCTCGGCCGAAGCCGCCGAGGCGATCGAGCCGAGCACGTCGCCGAGGCGCTCGCCGCGGTCGCTCAGGTGCAGGATCAGCGCGGCGACGACCTGATCGGCCACCGGGTCGGAGATCTCGTCGGCGAACGCGAGCAACGCGATCCGGGCCTGCCAACCGGCCTGTAGGCGGGCGGCGAGCAGCCCGACCTCTTCCTGGATCTGCTCGGGGACGGTCGCGACGGTGCCGACGATCGCCTGTTGCAGGCCCTGGCCGGTGCCGGAGACGTCTTTGAGCCGCCGGGTCCACTCGCCGATCGCCTCGATCCGGGCCACCGCCCGCTGCTCGGCCCGACCGACGGTGAACAGCCAGGGCGTGCCCGGCACCGCGACGGCGAACAGCAGGCCGACCACCGGCAGGCCGGTGACCAGGAACGCCAGTGCGCCGGCGCCGGCCGCGCAGACCAGCAGGATCTGGTGTCGCCGCCGGTCGCGCGGGTTGTCGCTGGAGCCGGTCCACAGTCGACCGATGCTGGACGTGCTGGACGCGGGGCGGGGTGGCCGGTTGGTGCCGACGATGGCGACCACGGCGAGGATCACGCCGGCGACGCAGGCGGCACCGGCGAGCACCGCGATCAGCTCGAGGTCAGCGGGCAGCTTCACATCGTCCTCCGCTGCTGGAGCTGGGTGTGCCGGGGTCGCCGCCAAGCTCCGGTGCCCGCCTCGATGTAGCGGGTCAGCATGCGGGCGTCGTACCCGATGCGCATCAATTGATCTCTGACCCGCTCCGGCAGATGCCGGGGGACCGCCCGCCCGTCGGCGCCCGGACCGAAGACCGTCGTCGTCGCGACCCGGTTGTGCTCGCTGACCCCGATGACCTCTTCGATGTGTGAGATGAAGCGGTGCTTGCGGCCACCGATGGCGGTCTCGTCTTCCACCGTGACGTAGACGATCAGGTCGAGCGCGTTGCCGGCCATCCGGCGGGCCTGGTCGACGGTCATCTCCCGGCCGTGGGAGAGGGCGAGTTCGATGATCCGTTCGCTCACACCGCCGGGGGTACGCGCGTGGATCGTGCACATCGAACCGCGGCTCGTCGTCATCGCCTGGAGCATCGGCACGATCTCGCGCGACCGGACCTCGCCGACGATGATCCGCAGCACGCCCATCCGCAGCGAGAGCGGGATCAGGTCGGCGATCGTCACCTCGCCGGCCGGCCGCCCGTCGTAGCCCTTCTCGCCGTGCCCCTCGCGGGACTCGAAGCTCATCACCGCGCGGTGTTTCAGCGACCGGCGGGCGGGCAGCAGTTCGCGGCTCTCCTCCAGCAGCACGTAGGGCTCGTCGGCCGGGATCTCGTTCATCAGCGCCCGGATGACGGTCGTCTTCCCGGCACCGGCGAGCCCGGCGACCATGATGTTGAGCCCGGCCCGCATCGACGCCCGGAGGAAGTCACGGATCAGCGGGTCGACCATCTCGTCGAGGTCGGCGCGGGCGCCGGCCAGCTCGTCGAGCGTCACGTCGAGGGTGTTGTGCCGGCGGATCACCGCGTAGGGCCGGTGGCTGACCAGGAACACCGCCGCGAGCCGGCTGCCGTCAGGTAGCTGCAGGTCGAGCGTCGGCTTCGAGGTCGACAGCGAGCGTTCGGTCGAACCCGCCCGGCGCGCGGCGGCCTGGAGGATCTCCACCATCTCCTCGTCGCTGTCGGCGATCGGGTCGCCCCAGTCGACGCCGCCACCGTGCCGGGTGATCCGGACCTGGTCGCAGCCCAGGATGTGCACTTCTTCGATCGACTCGTCGATCAGCAGCGACTGGAGCCGGCCGAGGCCGACCAGCTCGGCGGTGACCTGGTCGAGCAGGGCGCGTTCGTCGGCGGCGTGCAGCGGGGTGCCGGCCCGGCGGACCGCGTCGGCGTAGGCCGCTACCACCTCGGCCGCCAGCCGTGCGCGTTCGAGGTCTTCCTCGCCCGGCGTGTATTCGCGGCCGCGCTGCCAGTGCGTGAGCCGTTCGCTCAGCTCCCGGCGCAGCTCACGGACCAGGGCAAAATCAATTCGCCGACGGGGTACGTGCTGCGGGTGCGCGATCGGCGGTGGCGCCGGGGGCTGGGCCGGCCCTTCTGGTTGGTGGTGCCGCCCATTGGGGAGCATGGGCGGCACGGTCGAGGTGGCGCCCTCGCGACCGCGGGGGTCGTGGGCGACCGGTTCAAACCGCATGGGTCACCTCCGCGGTCGGCCAGCTCAGCCGGGCCCGGCGGCGGTCGAGCAGGCTGTGCACCGGCACCTCGAGCGCGCCCGCGGCCCGCATCAGCGGCCGGTTGGCGCGAATGGTGCCGCCGTGGGTCAGCACCTCGGCGGTGCGCGGGTCGTCGGGAAGCTGGCCGATCACCGGCAGCCGCATGGCTTTGCTGATCTCCGATTTGGGATGCCCGTCGCCGACCACCAGCAGCCGCAGGTTGCCGGCCGGGACGCGATGGTCGGTGAAGTCGCGTTCGATCGCCCGCACCGCGCCGCGGGTCGCCGACAGGTCGGCCAGCCGGGCGCCGGTGACGACCAGCACGGTCGCCGCGGCCCGCAACAGCGGCCAGGGCGGGTTGGGCACCTCGATCCGTCCACAGTCGACCAACACGTCGAACGGTGGCTGGCCGCGGTCGAGCGAAACGAAGAAGTCGGCGAAGCGTTGCCAGAGCGGGGTGACACTGCCGGCCTGCGCGGCGTCGACGACGCCGGGCAGCAGCAGCCGCTCGCGCCGGGGCGCGTCGAGGTCGACGAGCTGCGACCAGAAATGCGCCTCGAGATTGCCGTCGCGCAACTCGGCGACGGCCACCTCGCCGATCCCGCGGCGGCCGTCGAGCGCGCCGCCGAGATAGCCGGCCAGGATCGAGCCCCCGGCCGGGTCGCACTCGGCCAGGATGAGCCGGCGGTGCCAGGTCAGCGTGCAGGCCAGCGCGGCGGTGGTGACACCGGGCGCACCCTTGCCGGAGACCAGCGCGATGATCGCCACGGTCACTTACCCGCGGTCAGGACGACGGCGATCCGGTCGTCGTCGGCGAGCAGCACGACGGGGGCCACGTCGGACGCGTCGAGCGCCAGGTAGACCGTCGCGTTGCTGCGGTCGAGGGTCATGTCGATGACCGTGCCGTCGTAGCGGGTGATCGCCGGTGGCTCGCCCTTGGCCGGAGTGCCGACCAGGATCACCTTGTCGCCCGGCAGCAGCCGGCGGGCCGGCACCTGGTTGGCCCGCAGGCCCAGCGCGACCTGTTGCTGCCCGCCGGTGAGCAGCGGCTTGTCGGTCAACTGGGCGCGGGTGAGCAGGGTGCCCGGCACCAGCGAGACCAGTGCCCGCTTGCCGAGGACGGAGGCCTTCTGGTTGGCCGGCACCGGCGTCAGGCCGGCACCGCCGGCCACCTGCACGGTCACCAGGTCGTCGGGGGACAGCGTGGTGCCCTGCGGCACCGAGCGGGCGACCGCGAGGTAGGAGCCGGTCGCCTTGACCGACGTGATGGCGAACGCGGCGCCGAGGCCGCCGAGCGCGATCAGCAGCACGGCGAGCCCGAGCAGCCCGGGGCGCATCCGGCGCTGCCGGATCACCTTGGGCGGGGCGATCGGTGCCGGGGTCGGCAAGGCGGCGTTGCGGGTCGGCGTCGCGGTCACTTGGTCACCACCTGAAGCTCGTCGATCTGAATCTGCGCGGTGTTCTCCCGCGTGACGTTGGGGATCACGCCGTTCTCGGCGCCGGCTTCCCAGGTGACCGTCCAGGTCGTGGTCGCGGTGACCGTGTATTTGTCAGCCGCGCGGTAGCCCTCGAATCCGCAGGTCGGCGACTCGCCGCCCTGCCGCGTGTAGGGCGTGCCGGGGTTGGTGCAGGTCACCGGCGTGCCGCCGTCGCCCATGTTCCAGGTGATCTTGCCGACGACCGCGGTCAGGTTGACCGTGACGCCGCGCTCGGACTCGCTCGCCGTCAACGGGCCCCAGGTGCTCACCTTGTCGCCGGGGTTGTTGTCGGCCGGCACCCACAGCCAGATGGGCAGCCCGACCAGACCCGGACCGACCGCGGGGTCGGGCGCGATGCCGATCACCGGCGGCCGCAGGTCGAGGCTGGCCAGCGCGCGGGCGGCCAACTCGGCCGGGTCAGGCGGCGCCGCGAAGCCGGGCGGCGGGTCGTCGAGCAGCACGGGTTCGCCACCGGCCAGGCCGCCGGCGCCGCAGCTTCGGGTGTAGGACGTCATGCCCTCCGGCACGCCGGCCGGCTGCGGCTCGGTGACCCGGTAGTAGCAGCCGTCGGAGTTGTTGAACCAGCCGAGCAGGTCGTCATAGCAGGGCACGACGACGCCGTCGCGCCGGCACGGACCGCCGCCGCCACCGCCGTTGCCGCCGTTCCCGTTGCCACCGCCGTTGTTGCCACCGCCGTTGTTGCCGCCGCCCTCGCCCCAGCCGTCGCAGGTGGTCTGGTTGGGCGGGCACTCCGCACCGCCGTCGTCGGCCAGCGCGACGACCGAGCCGGTCAGCACCAGCGCGAGCCCCGCTGTCAGCACCCCGAACCGGGTCAACCGCCGCCCGGTCAGCACGGCTGGTCCTTGTGTGCGATGCCGGAGTCGATGAGCCAGCGGCCGTCGGGATAGCGACTGGCGGTCGCCGTGGCGATATAGCGGCCGGCGGCGTGACCGGGGACCTTCTTCTTCGTCTTCGCGTTGACCATCGCGTAGCCGGTGGCGTCGATGCAATCTTGAATCGAGACGGTCGCCGGCACGGAATCCAAGCTCACGGCGGTTATGCGTGGGTCGGAAATGAGTTTACCGGTACGCATCGCACCGTGCTCCTTAATATCGCGAATAGCGGTCCGGACGCGGGTCAGCAGCGGGTCGCCAAGGTATTTCCTCAGCTCCGGATAGTTGGGGTCGGGAATTGCCTCGGCCTTTCTGGCGGCTGCCAGATATCCGGCGTAGGCGGCGAGTGCCGACTTGGTCGCGGCGGCCGTTTCGGGATTGGCCGTGGGAGCGGGCGCGGAGTTGTCGAATGCGGCTGTCGATGGCGGCTCGGAACCGCATGCGACCAGTGCCGCCGCAAGTGCGACGGCGACGGCGGCGCTCGCCAGTCGTGGTGCGGGCACGGTGCATCCTCCCTGCGTCGCCTGGGACCGTGGGCGAAACTGGGCACGGTTAACTAAGGGTCGGACCCATCATCCGATCGCGTTTCGCGTTATTAATTTGGATCATCAAAGCAGCGGCGGGCGAGAGTCGCACCAGCCGCTTAAAGGTCGGTAGTGCAACACCCGAGGGCCGAGCATAGGCTGACGATCGCCGATGCAACAGAGGTCATTTCAAATAACACGTAGGGTCACGGCGACGGCCGTGACCGGGCCGGAAGGACCGACGATGGAGCCGTTTTTCGGGTGGCTGCGGCACTCGGGTGCACGCGTCCCGCGCTTTCTATCAAGCGACGGACAGCGTGTGCGATTCAAACTTCGATATGCGGAAGACCGTCGGTTTGTGTCCGATTCGTCGATCGGGACGGGCGCCAATGCTTGGCATGCGTTGTCCACAGCCGCTGGGCGGCTCGACCGGGCGGTCGGCGCATCGAGAAGATCGACTTGCGCGATCAACTCGTCACTGTCCGTGAAGGTGGGGCGGGTGGCATGACGACGGGGGTACGCGTACGGACCGCACCGCGGCGGCTACCCGCGGTGTTGGTCACCCCGCTGCTGCGGTGGTTGGCGATCAACCACACCGTGGCCCCGGGCGAGCCCTGGCGCCGGACCTGCCCCGGCTGTGGCGCCGCCATCGGGTTCGGCGGCGCGCTTCTGCCACAGGCCCGCTGTGGCGGCTGCGCGGCCCGGGTCGGTCCGCCGCCCTGGTCTGTTGAGGTGCTCGCCCTCCTTGCGCTGCTCGCCTTGGTCGCCTTCGCTGGCGGCCGGCCCGTTGTTTCGCTGCCGGTGGTCGCCGCCTTCGCCTGGTGGGCCGCGCTGGCCATCCCGCTCGTGCTGGTCGACCTCGCCGTGCACCGCCTGCCGGACAGGTTGACGTTGCCTGCCGCGGCAGGTGTGGCCGTGCTGCTGGGTGCCGCCGCGTTGGTCGACGGCGCGGCCGACCGCTGGGTGCGGTCGCTGCTCGCGGGAGCCGGCGTGGCGCTCTTCTTCGCGACGACCACGCTCGTGCTGGGCCGCCGGGGCTTCGGGCTCGGCGACGCCAAGCTGGCGCTGAGCTGCGCCGCGCTGCTCGGCTGGTTCGGCTGGGGCGCCGTGCTGCTCGGGCTGATGGCCGGCCTGCTGCTGTCGGCGTTGGTGAGCATCGTGCTGCTGCTCGCCGGGAAGGTGCGCTGGACGAGCAGCCTGCCGTTCGGCCCGTTTCTGGTCGCGGGCACGGTGCTCGGCCTGTTTGTTGTCGTACCCCTGTCATAGCGTGCTCGCGTGGTCACGATCGATGACGTGCGACGGCTCGCCAGCACCCTGCCGCGGGCCTATGAGGTGCTGGTCCGCGATCGGATCAAGTTCCGGGTCGGGAGCCTGGTGTTCCTGTCCTTCTCTCCCGACGAGACCGTGATGGGCTTCGGCTTCCCTAAAGAGGAGCGGGCCGGGCTGGTGGCGGCCGAGCCCGACAAGTTCCTCATGCCGGTGCCCTCCGACGAGCGTTACAACTGGGTCCGGGTCCGGCTGTCCGAGATCGACGAGGGCGAGATGCGCGAGCTCGTCCTCGACTCCTGGCGGATGTGCGTCCCCAAGCGGGTCGCCCGAGAGTTCCTGGAGGCGAGCTAACGTCCAAGTGGTGACAGCGGAGACGATGGTGGGGTTCGGCCCCAAGCAGGCCTGGTTGGCGATCCGTGGCCGTGACCCGGGCGCGGTGGTCGACGCGCTCGGCCTGCGCGACCTGGGGCCGACGCCGTGGCGCGAGGGCGTCGACCTTGCCCACCTCACCGATGATCGGCTGGCGGTGACGCCGCCGCTGGCCGGGGCGCGCGAGGCCGAGTGGATCCTGGTGGCCGGCCGTCGGCTGTTCACCAGCGAGAGCACCGTAGAGGCCGTGGCGCTGTCGGTGGCCCTGGAGACCGAGGTGCAGTTCTTCGCCACCCACCGGGTCGGTGAGCAGCACCGTTGGGTCCGCGCGGTCGATGGGGTGCTGGTGCGCGCCTTCGACTTCGTGGGCGAGACGGGTGAGGTGACCGAGTGGCGCGGTGATCCTGACGACGCCGAGCGGGCGCTGGGCATCCCGGAGGCGGCCCCCGCCGACGCCGACGATCTCCTGGTCGGCGAAGACGACGTGGCGCGGCTCGCCGCGCGCTGGAGCATCGACCCGACGGCACTCGACGGCCGACCCGCTCCCGGCCCGTTG
The DNA here is from genome assembly GCF_003387075.1 of Asanoa ferruginea. Taxonomy (NCBI): domain Bacteria; kingdom Bacillati; phylum Actinomycetota; class Actinomycetes; order Micromonosporales; family Micromonosporaceae; genus Asanoa; species Asanoa ferruginea. The sequence continues at coordinate 2,062,367 of NZ_QUMQ01000001.1, read as the reverse complement.
CACGTAGCCGCCGCGCCGGACTAGCCGCCGCGAGAGCCGCCTGGCCGGCTTGCCGGCTACAAACGGAATGACAGGTCGGGAGTGATCGACTGGGTGTCCATCTGGGCCTTCTGCAGGCGGCCCGAATAGTCCCAGTTCATCGACTGCCAGCGGGTGAACTGGTCGAGCACCCACACGCCTGACTGGCGGGAGCCGTTGCCCGACTTGCCGTTGCCGCCGAAGGGCAGGTGCGCCTCGGCGCCCGAGGTCGAGTTGTTGACGCTGACCATGCCGGCCGAGACGCCGGCGCGGAAGGCGAACGCTGAGCGCGGGTCGTTGGTGTAGATCGACGACGAGAGGCCGTAGCCGGGCGCGTTGGCCAACGCGATCGCCTCGTCGAGTTCGCGGTAGGGCATGACGCCGACGATCGGGCCGAATGTCTCTTCCTGGAAGAGCCGGTCATCCGCGCGGACGCCGGCCACCAGCACCGGGTGGTAGAAGAGGCCGGCAGCGGGATCGCCGGCGAAACCGGCGCGGGGGTTCTCCGGAGTGATCCGGCCGACCGGGCCGAGCACCCGGTGGTGGTCGCCGATCCAGGTCAGATATTCCTCATAGCGCGAGGCGAACCGGTCGGCCAGCATCGGTCCATAGAGGACGTCTTCCCGGGTGGGATCGCCGATCACCGCGTCGGACAGGGCCTTGCCGAGCGAGTCGACGAAGGACTCATACACCGACTCGTGCACCATCGCCGTGCCCAGTGACGTGCAACGCTGCCCCGCCGTGCCGAAACCGCCGAAGAGCGCACCCTCGACCGCCAGCGACAGGTCGGCATCAGGGGTGACCACCATCGGGTTCTTGCCGCCCAGCTCCAGGCACGGGGTCTGTAGGTGGCGGCCGGTCAGCTCGCCGATCCGGGCACCCACCGCCGACGAGCCGGTGAAGCCGACCTTGTCGACCAGGCCCGCGTCGAGGGCGTCGGACAAGCCCGCAAAGGTGTCTTCACCGGAAGCGTCGACCACTGCGAAGACCCCGGAAGGCACACCCGCCCGGCGGACCAACTCACCCAGGGCGGCGGCGCTCGCGGACGCGTATTCGGCGGGTTTCCAGACGACCGCGTTGCCGCAGAGGAGGGCGGGCACCAGGTACCACGACGGCACCGCGACCGGGAAGTTGCCGGCGGTGATGATCGCGGCCACCCCGACCGGCACCCGGAACGTGAAGAGCTGCTTGTCGGGCATCTCGCTGGGCACGGTCTGGCCGTAGAGCCGGCGCCCCTCGCCGAGGAAGAAGTCGCAGGTGTCGACGATCTCCTGGACCTCGCCTCGGGCCTCGACGATCGGCTTGCCGATCTCCCGGGTGACCAGTTGCGCCAGCGTCTCGAGGTTGGCGCGGACCAGCGCGCCCAGGTTGCCGATGACCTGGCCGCGCACCGGTGCCGGCACCGCCGCCCACCGCGCCTGTGCGGCCCGGGCGTCGCGGCAGGCCGCGACGAAGGCGGCGGCGTCGGTCAGCGGCACCTCGGCCACCACGTCGTCGAGCCGGGCCGGGTTGACGGAGCGGTAGGTCGTCATGCCTCACACATTACGGAGTGACCTGGCCCAGGTAGGGCGGCAGGTGCAGGCCGTCGCGGATCGCCCGCTGCACGGTGGCCGGGTCGGGGCGGGCGTCGACGGTCAGCACGTATTCCTTGCGCCGGAACAGCTCCAGCACCGGTTCGGTCTTGCCGTAGTAGTCGCGCAGGCGGGCCGCGAGCGCCTCGGGGGTGTCGTCGTCGCGGGTGATCAGGTTGCCGCCACAGACGTCGCACTTGCCCTCGATCTCCGGGCGGTCGGAGATGAGGTTGTAGTCCATGCCGCAGTTGGCGCAGAGCCGCCGGCTGAGCACCCGCTTGGCCACGTCTTCGTCGGGCAGGTCGAGATGGATGACGCCGTCGATGTCGTAGCTCTCCAGGAAGAACGACGCCTGGCGGACGTTGCGGGGGAAGCCGTCGATGAGGAAGCCATAGTTCCAGTCGTGCTGCTGGAGCCGCTCGCGCACGATCGACTCGACCAGGTCGTCGCCGACCAACTCGCCGGTGGTCATCGTGCGGCGGACCAGGGCGCCGATCTTGGTGTGCTGCTGGACGTGCCAGCGGAGGATGTCGCCGACGCTGATGTGGGTCAGCTCCAGCTCGCGGCTCATCAGGGTGCTCTGGGTGCCCTTGCCGCTGCCCTGCACACCCATGATCACGTACTTCCGCATGCGCAAACGTTCCCACCCGCCGCCGGGCCGTGCCAACAGATTCCGGGGATCCATCACTTGGAACGAACCGTTCCGTTCTGCTAAGCTCAAACGGAACGGACCCGAACGTTCCGATGGAAGGTGAACGATCATGAACCCGTACCGCCTCGACGTCCCTCAGGGCGACCTCGACGACCTTCGCGCGCGGCTCACCCAGACCCGCTGGCCGTTCGCGCTGCCCGGCGCCGAGTGGTCCCGCGGCGTTCCGGTCGACTACCTGCGCGAGCTGGCCGGCTACTGGGCCGACGGCTACGACTGGCGCGCCGCGGAACGCCGGATCAACGAGTTGCCGCAGTTCACCACCGAGATCGGCGGGCAGCGGGTGCACTTCCTGCACGCCCGCTCGCCCGAGCCCGGCGCGCTCCCGCTGGTGCTCAGCCACGGCTGGCCCGGCTCGATCGTCGAGTTCCTCGACGTGATCGGCCCGCTGACCGACCCGCGGGCGCACGGCGGCGACCCGGCCGACGCATTCCACGTGGTGATCCCGTCGATCCCCGGCTTCGGCCTCTCCGGCCAGGTGACCGAGGCCGGCTGGGACAGCCGCCGGATCGCCGGCGCGTTCGCCGAGCTGATGCGCCGTCTCGACTACTCCCGCTATGGCGCGCAGGGCGGTGACTACGGCGCATTCATCGCACCGGACCTGGGCCGGGTCGACGCCGACCACGTCGTTGGCATCCACGTCAACGCGGCCACAATGGGCTTCATCCCGTTCGGCGAGGTGCCCGAGGCCGAGCAGGCCACGATGACCGACGCCGAGCGGGTCCGCCTCGGCCGGCTCGCCAACTACCTCCAGGACATGAACGGCTACTTCCAGATCCAGGCGACCAGACCACAGACCCTGTCGTACGCCCTCGCCGACTCACCGGTCGGCCAGCTCGCCTGGATCGTCGAGAAGTTCCAGGAGTGGACGCACGGCGGCAAGCTCCCGGAGGACGTCGTCGACCGCGACAAGATCCTCACCAACGTGATGCTCTACTGGCTGACCAACACGGCCGGCACGTCGGCCAACCTCTATTACGAGAGCATGCACAGCGGCAACTGGCCGACGCCGAGCGGTGTGCCGACGGGGGTCGCGGTGTTCGCCGAAGATGTGGCGATCCGCCGCTACGCCGAGCAGACCAACACCATCACCCACTGGTCCGAGTTCGACCGCGGCGGCCACTTCGCCGCCATCGAGGCACCGGACCTGTTCGTCGAGGATGTGCGCGCCTTCTTCCGGACCGTGCGTTAGCTGTCGGCGTCGCCGGCCCGCCGGCGCAATTCACCGACAGACGACTCGTCCAGGCCGGCCACACCGCCCGCGCGGTGCTGGTCGGCCTGGTCGTCGATCCACTTGGCGTGGGCTTCCCAGGCCGCCTGTTTGCTGGTGCCCAGCGCGGCGCCGATCTGCGTCCACGAGGCACCGGCCGCGCGGGCCGTGCGGACGCTGAGCTGCCGGCCGTAGTGCGCCTTGCGGGCCAGCACCTCGCTCAGCGCGAGCAGCTCGAGTGTCTCTTCGCGACCGAGCGCCGGCTCGCCCAGCGCCTCCCAGGTGCGCAGCTGGTCGAAGCGGGCGGTTGCGGTGGCGAGCGTGTGCTCCAGCTCCAGCAGGTCGGGCGTCATGCCGACCACGCTGCCGTCAAGCCAGCCTGACGTCAAGGCGTGTTCGCCGTAGGCGAAGCGGCCCGGGCGTCCAGTGCGGACGCCCGGGCACGCTCCTCGCCGACACTGCGCGCGATCGATTCCGCGAGCGAGCGGAACGCCGGGTCGGCGCCGGCGTTCTGCTCTCCGGCGCAGAGTCGGGAGGTCTGGTCGAGATGCGCGATCACCACGGCGGTGAAGCCGCGATCGAACTCCTTGCCGGTGGCCCGGGTCAGCGCGTCGCGCTGTGCCGCCGTGGGCATGCCGGGCATCTCGTGCTGTAGGTGCGGGTTGTCGGTGGGCAGGGTGACCCCGGCGGCGAGCCCACGCAGCGACTCGAGCTCCGCCGACCGGGCGCGCCGGGTCACCGAGGCGAAGAGTTGCACGGCTGGGTCGCCGGATCGGGGTGGCACCAGGTCGAGCACGGGCAGCAGCCGCTCGTTCATCGCGATGAGCAGTTGCAGCCAGGCGATGTCGGTCGTGTTGGGACCGGCCGAGGGAGAAGCGGAAGGAGGTGCCGGGCCGCGGTCAGGCTTCGTGCAGCCGCCGACGAGGGCGAGCGGAACGAGCGCGAGCAGGGCACGGCGGCGGATCATCGGTCAACTCCTCGACGGGGACGGTCGTCGATGGATTTCTGCGAGAGAGCGCTCTCGCCGATGGCCAGTTTGTGCGACACTACGATGCGTGTCAATCCCTGGAAAGCGCTCCCCCAGATATTGACGAGAACCGAACTGCGGTGAAAACTCAGAGCCGCTCGGAGAGCGCTCTCCGAGCGCCACGCCCCCGTCCCGGCGTGCACACCGCGCGCGCCGCCTATCCCCGTTAGGCAGGCACATGAGACCCGTCGCACCACCCCTCGACGTGACACCCGAACCACCACCCCCGCGCCGCCGGACCCGCCGCCACGCGGCCCTCGCGAGCCTGGCTGCCGCCGCACTGGTGGCCGCCGCACTGACCGTCTCCTCCGCGGCGAGCGCCGCCGACGCGGTCATCTCGCAGGGCAAGCCGGCCACCGCGTCCTCGGTGGAGAACGCGACCTTCCCCGCCTCCGCGGCCGTCGACGGCAACGCCGGCACCCGCTGGGCATCGGCGTTCGCCGACCCGCAGTGGATCCAGGTGGACCTCGGCGCGACCGCCACCATCACCCAGATCACCCTCAACTGGGAGGCCGCGTACGCCAGGTCGTTCCAGATCCAGACCTCGGCCAACGGCAGCACCTGGACCAACATCTACACGACGACCACCGGCACGGGCGGCACGCAGGTGCTCCCGGTCAGCGGCAGCGGCCGCTACGTGCGGCTCAACGGCACCGTCCGGGCCACCGCCTACGGCTACAGCCTGTTCGAGTTCCAGGTGCACGGCACGTTCGGTGGCACGAATCCGGGCGGCTGCGGCACCACCAACGCCGCGCAGGGCAAGCCGGTGACCGCGTCGTCGGTGCAGAACGCCGGCTTCCCGGCCACCGCGGCGGTCGACGGCAACGCCGGCACCCGCTGGTCATCGGCCGCCACCGATCCACAGTGGATCAGGGTCGACCTGGGCAGCGTGCAGAGCATCTGCCAGGTGGTCCTGCAATGGGAGGCCGCCTACGGGCGTTCGTTCCAGATCCAGACCAGCACCAACGACTCCACCTGGACCGACATCTTCAGCACGACCACGGGCACCGGCGGCACCCAGACGCTCAACGTCACCGGGAGCGGCCGCTACGTGCGGATGAATGGCACCGCCCGGGGCACCGGCTACGGCTACTCACTCTGGGAGCTGCGGATCTACACCGGCACCGGCACCACCCCGACTGACCCACCCACCAGCGAGCCGCCGACCGGCACCCCGGTCGAGCCGACAGATCCACGCAACCCCAACTTCGGTCCCAACACCATCGTGTACGACCCGTCCACGCCGACCGCGACCATCCAGAGCCGGCTGAACAGCATCTTCACCCAGCAGGAGCGCAACCAGTTCGGGCAGGAGCGCTACGCGGTCCTGTTCAAGCCGGGCAACTACACGGCCGACGTCAACCTCGGCTTCTTCACCCAGGTCGCGGGCCTCGGCATGTCGCCCGACGACGTCAACCTCAACGGGCACGTCCGCGCCGAAGCGTTCTGGATGGGCGGCAACGCCACGCAGAACTTCTGGCGGTCGGCCGAGAACCTGAGCGTCACCCTGCCGGCCGGCGTCACCGTCGAGCGGTGGGCCGTCTCGCAGGCGGCGCCGTACCGTCGGATGCATTTGCGTGGTGGCGGCAACCAGATCCAACTCTGGAACGGCGGCGACGGCTGGTCGAGTGGCGGCTTCATGGCCGACACGAAGATCGACGGCACGGTCGTCTCCGGCTCGCAGCAGCAGTGGTATTCGCGTAACAGCGAGTTCGGCTCGTGGTCCGGATCGGTCTGGAACATGGTGTTCCAGGGCGTGACCGGCGCACCGGCCAACCATTTCCCGAACCCATCGCACACGGTCGTCGCCAACACCCCGACCGTGCGGGAGAAGCCGTTCCTCTACATCGACGGCACCGGCGAATACCGGGTGTTCGTGCCCGCGCTGCGCGCCAACTCGGTCGGCACCACCTGGTTCAACAAGACGCCGGCGGGCTCGTCACTGTCGCTGTCGACGTTCTTCATCGTGCGCCCGGGCACCCCGGTCGCCACCATCAACGACGCGCTGTCGCAGGGCAAGAACCTGCTCTTCGCGCCCGGCGTGCACCACGTCAGCTCGCCGATCCAGGTCAACCGGGCCGACACCGTGATCCTCGGTCTGGGCCTGGCCACCATCCAGGCCGACAACGGCTCGGTGGGCATGAAGATCGCCGACGTCAACGGCGTCAAGGTCGGCGGCATCATGTTCGAGGCCGGCGCGACCAACTCGCCGGTGCTGATGGAGGTCGGCCCGCCCGGATCGTCGGCCGACCACGCCGCCAACCCGGTCTCGCTGCACGACGTCTTCTTCCGCATCGGCGGCCCGGGGGTCGGTCGCGCGACCAACACCCTGACCGTCAACAGCGACGACGTCATCGGTGACCACATGTGGCTCTGGCGCGCCGACCACGGCGACGGGGTGGGCTGGTCGGTCAACACGGCCGACACGGGCCTGACCGTCAACGGCGACGACGTCACCATGTATGGCCTGTTCGTCGAGCACTTCCAGAAATATCAGACGGTCTGGAACGGCGAGCGCGGCCGGACCTACTTCTACCAGAACGAGTTCCCCTACGAGATGCCCAACCAGGCCGCCTGGATGAACGGCACGACCCGGGGCTACGCGGCCTACAAGGTCAACGACGCGGTCAACCAACACTTCGCGATCGGCCTCGGCTCCTATTGTGTGTTCACATTGGACGCATCAGTGGTCGCGGAACGCTCCTTCGAGGTGCCGACCAAGGCGGGCGTGCAGTTCCAGAATATGGTGACCGTCTCGCTCGGCGGTGCGGGCACGATCAACCACATCATCAACAACGCCGGGGGTACGGCCAGAGCCGGCGCCGAAATCCAGTACCTGAACAACTACCCGTGAGGTCAGTCCGCTGACAGCACCTGATTGATCGCGTGTTCGCCGGCATCCGCCAAACCGGGGTGGATGTCGGCGAACACGGCTATCGCCGTGCCGATGGCCAACGCCCAGGCCCGAGCCCGCCGCCAGGTCGCCTCGTCGGCCTCGATACCGGCCCGGAAGGCGGCGCGCCCTTCGGCGTCGAACACCAGCCAGGCGGCGGCGAGATCGGTGGCCGGATCACCGGCGGTCAGGTCACCGAAGTCGAGCACGGCCGCGAGCGTGGCCGGCTGCCCGCGCAGAACGAGGTTGGCCGGGTGCGGGTCGCCGTGCAGCCAGACCTTCGGCCCCGTCCACTCGGGCGCCGCGCGCAACTCGTCCCAGAGGTCGCGCAACTCGTCTTCGCGGTCGAGCTTGCCGCTGGTCAGCCGGTCCTGAATCTGCTCGTCGCGCACGACCAACGGCACGCCGCGCACCGGGTTGGCGGGAGCGTCGTCAGGCGCGGGGACGTGCAGCCGGTTCATGAACTCGGCTAGCTCGGCGGCGACGGCCCGCCGCTCAACGACGGGCACCATTGACGCGATCTCGCCCTCGAACCACCGGCAGACCGACCACGGCCACGGATAGCCCTCGCCGGGCACACCAAGCCGCACCGGCGTGGGAACGCTGAGCGGCAGGTGCGTGGCGATGGTCGGCAGCCACCGTTGCTCATTGACCAGAAGCTGAACCGCAACCTGCCGCCGCGGCAACCGCACGCAGAGATCATCGCCAAGCCGCACGATCGTGTTGTCCCACCCGTTGGCGACGAGCCGAAGTGGACGGTCGGCGAGGTCGGGCTGCTGCGCCCGCAGCAGCCGGGCGACCAGATCGAGGTTGACATCAATCTCGGCAACAGGTGCGGTCACCGAACCATTCTGCCTGGCATTCCGCTCCAAACCGCGGACCCGGCTGGGTCCCGACGCCCCCTAAGAAGGGGCTCGCAGGTGCTCGGAATGCGGTAGGTCGCGGCCGCGGCTTGGCCGGTCTTAGGCGAGCGGCGCAGCAAGGTGCGGTGATCGTTTGCAGCTGGTCAACACCAGCAAGCCCGATCCGCTTGATCGTGTGCACCTGATCGACACTCACCGCGGCGTGTCGTGCGGATCCGGCACACATGATCATGGTGGGAGGCGGAAAGCCTGCAGATCCGGTGCAAATGATCAATGGCATGCGGCCTTCGGGCGCCGAGGTCGGCGCCTCAGGCGGGACCTGCGCGCACCAGACGTCTCCCGCGCGGCGCCGCTTCTGCGCCGCCGTCGCCGGGTTGTGCCGTGCGGGCCGCGCCGCATCGTGCCGCCCGGGGCCACGCGGGGTTGTGTCGCGCGGGGTTGCCGCGTCGGGCCGCGCGGGTTGTGCCGCGCGGGGGCCGCGCCGGGCGGGCCTGCGCCGTGCCAGGCAGTGCTGCGCGGGGTTGTGCCGCGGGGGCCGCGCCGGGTTGTGCCGCGCGGGGGCCGCGCCGGGTTGTGCCGCGCGGGGGCCGCGCCGGGTTGTGCCGCGCGGGGGCCGCGCCGGGTTGTGCCGCGCGGGGGCCGCGCCGGGTTGTGCCGCGCGGGGGCCGCGCCGGGTTGTGCCGCGCGGGGGCCGCGCCGGGTTGTGCCGGGCAGGCCTGCGCCGTGCCAGGCCGTGCTGCGCAGGGTTGTGCCGCGGGGGCCGCGCCGGGTTGTGCCGCGCGAGGGCCGCGCCGGGTTGTGCCGCGCTGGGCTGTGCAGCGCGGGGTTGCGCCGGACCGCGGCGGCCCGAGCCGTGCCGCGGGTCGGACTGTCCGCGCCGCGCCGCCCCGGGCTTGCCGCCCCGGCGATCCCGGGAATCAATTCAGCCGGAGGACCGCACCACCAGTGTTGGTTCGAAGATGACGGTTTGCGGGAGCAGCTTCGGGTTGTCGATGTGGGCGATGAGCAGGCGGGCGCTTTCCGCGGCCATGTCCTCGAGCGGCTGGCGCACGGTGGTCAGCGGCGGCCGGGCCGCGAGCGCCGCGCTGCTGTCGTCGAAGCCGACCACCGCGATCTCCTCCGGCACCCGCCGCCCGAGTTCGCGCAGGACGCTCAACGCACCCTGGGCCATCAGGTCGTTGGCCACGAAGACCCCGTCGAGGTCGGGGTGCGAGGCGATCAGCCGCCGCATCGCCGCGTCGCCGCTCTCGTGGGTGAAGTTGCCCTCGACCGACGGGATCGCGCCGAACCCGGTCAGTGCCGTGCGGAAGCCGGCGGCCCGGTCGGCGCTCGCCGGCACGTGCGCCGGACCGGTGATCATGCCGAGCCGGCGCCGGCCCGTCGCCGCCAGGTGTTCGGCGGCCAGGGCGGCGCCGCGGTCGTTGGCCACGTCGACGTAGCTGATCGGGACCGGCGTTGCCGGCCGGCCGATCACCACGCCGGGCACGCCGGCGTCGATCAGTAGGGCCGGGAGCGTGTCGTCGGGGTGCAGCGAGAGGACGACGGCGCCGTCGGCCTGGCCCTGGCGGAGGTCGCCGACCAGGCGTTTGCGGGCCTCGTCGGTGCCGACCAACTGGAGGCCCAACTGCATGCGGGCCGGGCGTAGCGTGCTGAGCAGGCCGCCGACCACCCGGCCGAAGAACGGGTCGCTGAAGAAGCGGCTCATGAACGGGTCGTCGTCGTGGCTCTCCGCGTCGGAGACGACGAGCGCGATCGTGCCGGTGCGGCGGGTGACCAGTGAGCGGGCCGCCCGGTTGGGCACGTATCCCGTTGCCTGCACGGCGTTCCACACGACCTCGTGCAACTCGGGGTTGACGTTGCGGATCCCGTTGATCACCCGGGAGACGGTGGCCCGGGACACGCCAGCGACCTGGGCGACGTCTTCGAGCGTGGGTAGGCGCGCGCCGTCGGTGGTCACGTGTGCTTCCTATGATCAGTGGAGAGCGCTCTCCGCGCGGGGCCGGTTCAGCGTAACAGCCGACCGATCTACGGCGGGTCCAGCAACGGCCGGAAGGCGGCCTTGAACAGCCTCGGGCCGACCGTGCGCAGCACGGTGTCGCGTACCAGTGGCGGCAGGTGCCGAGCGCGGTCGCGGCGCCGGGTCTGGTCGCGCACCCAGCGGGCGCGCGGGATCCGCCGGCGGGCGTAGCCCTCCAGATCAGGAACGTGGTCGGCCAGCACGATCGCGTCCTCCAACGCGAGCGCCGCGCCCTGGGCCATGTTGGGCGAGTAGGCGTGCGCGGCGTCGCCGATCAGCACGCTCTTGCCACGGGTCACCGAGTCGAGGAAGACCTCCTCGATGGTGCCCTCGTGCACGTCGGTGGCGCCCGCGACCAGGCGGCGGACCGGCTCCGGGAAGTCGTCGAACAGCGGCCGCCAGTCGGCGGGCGGTGACGCCGCGGTCAGGTCGGCGTAGCAGTAGGCCTGCCCACCACCGAGCGAGAGGGCGAGGAAGGTGCGGCCGTTGCCCTGCCAGGTGCACCACAGATGCTCTTCGGGATAGCCGTCGGCGATGAACCGCCACGCCAACTCGCCGACCGGGCGGGGCGGGGCCGCGTCCGGGAACACCCACTCGCGCACCGCTGAGCGGACCCCGTCGGCGCCGATCACCAGGTCGTAGGGTGCCGCGTCGTCGGAGACGAACGTCTTGACCAGCACGTCGGCGGCCAGGCCGGTGCGCAGGATCCGCCGCAGGTCGGCGTGCCGCACCGCGACGCTCGGCCCGATGCCGCCCCAGACGTCGTCGATCGGCAGGTCGATCAGCGGCCGGCCGCGGTGGTCGAGCAGCCGCACGCGGTGGATCTCGTGCCCGGCCGCCCGGATCGCGTCACCGAAACCGAGCGTGGTCAGCGCGCGTACGGCGTTGGCCGGCAGGTAGATCCCGGTCCCGCCGCCATCCGGTCGCGGGTTGCGCTCGAACAGGTCGGCCCGGATCCCCTTGGCCCGCAACGCGTGCGCCGCACCCAGCCCGGCGATCCCGGCCCCAACGATCAACACCCGCGGATCCGTCATGCCGCACAGTCTCCTCCCGCCGCGTCAGCGCGGTGGCAACGGTCCTACGTAGACCCAGGCGCCATCCTCGCGGACGAAGCGGCTGCGCTCGTGCAACTCGTCGGTGTGGCCGGCCTGCCGGTAGATCGCCCGGAACTCGACGACGCCGGTCTGATCAGCCGGGCCGCCCTTGGCGGTGTCGAGCACCTCGAGCCGGATCCAGCGCTGTGCCGGGTCGAGGTCGAGTGTCTCCGGCCGGGTTCTGCTGTGCCAGGTGCGCAGCAGGTAGTCGACCTCACCCAGGGCGAACGCGCTGAACCGCGAGCGCATCAGCCGCTCGGCGGTGGGTGCCGCGATCTCGCCGCGGTGCAACGGGCCACAGCACTCGTCGTAGTCGAGACCGGAACCGCAGGGACAACTGGCCATCCCGTCATTCTGGCGAAAGAGCGTGGGCGGCCGCGGGACCCCCGACCCGCGACCGCCCACTCGGGCCTGTCCCACGAGACAGGCCAAGGGATTCAGCTAACTTCCCGCCGCAGGAGGCGGGCCACGCCGAGCACGCAGGGCAGCAGCACCCAGACCGCGACCGACGCGGCGAGCTTGGCCCACTCACCGCCGCTGAGGGCGGTGTCGTCGAACAGCGGTGTCGACGTCACGCTCAGGTCGAGCCACTCGGCCGTGCCTTTCAGGCCGGAGATGAGCGAGGTGAGCAGCGACCAGACGGTCGGGACCACGAAGTAGAGCACGATCGCGACCGGCGTGTTCATGAACAGCATGCCGAAGCCGATGCCGAACAGGATGTTGATGACGCTGAACAGCACCGCGTAGCCGAGCAGCATGCCGCCGAACGACCAGCTTCCCGCGGCGGGGTCCATCGCGCCGGCGACCGCGTTGCCGATGGCCGCCATGGCCAGGCCCGGCACCACCGCGACAACGCCGAGCACGGCCGCGGCCAGGAACTTGGCGCCGGCGATCCGCTGGCGCTGCGGCGTGAGCGCGAACGTGGTCAGCGCCGTGCGCTGGCTCCACTCGGTGGTCACCGAGAGGATGCCGAGGACCGGCAGCAGGATGGCGGTCGGGAACAGGGTCGACTGGAACATGTTCTTGAACGTCTGCGCCGCCGGCTCCGCGGCGAAGAGCTGGATCACCACGACCGCCACCGAGATCAGCGCGGTGACCACCATCAGCCACAGGCCGGCCCGGGTGTCGGCCATCTTGCGCAGTTCGACGCTGGTCAGCCGGGCCATGCTCGGCCGGGTGAAGGTCTGCGGCGGCGCGCTGGGCGGGCGGGTGGACGTCAGGGTGGCGGTCATCGCGCGGTCTCCTTGGACTCGCCGGCGGTCAGGGTCAGGAACAGCTCTTCGAGGCCGCCGGTGTCCACCGGGCGCAGTTCCAGCAGCACCGCCGAGATGCTCGCCGCCACCTGCCCGACCGCTTCCGCCTCGGCCTGCACGGTCAGCGCGCCGTCGGCGCCCGCGGTCACGGGCAGGCCGGCCCGCTCCAGCGCCTTCTGGAGGGTGGCCGGGTCCAGCGCCCGCACCCGGAGCCCGCCGCCGGCGAGCAGCTCCGCTTTGGTGCCGTTGGCCACGATTCGACCGCCCCCGATAACCACGAGTCGATCCGCGACCGCCTCCACCTCGCGCAGCAGGTGTGACGAGAGCAACACGGTGCCGCCCCGGTCGGCGAAGTCACGCAGCAGGCCGCGCATCCAGAAGATGCCTTCCGGGTCGAGCCCGTTGGCCGGCTCGTCCAGGATCAGCACCCGCGGGTCGCCGAGGAACGCGTGCGCGATGCCGAGCCGCTGCCGCATGCCGAGCGAGTAGCCGCGTACCCGGCGGGTCGCCGCCGGCCCGGACAGGCCAACCAGCGACAGCAGTTCCTCCACCCGGGCCGAGCCCACCCCCTGCGTGCGGGCCGACAGGGTGAGGACCTCGCGTCCGGTCCGGCCGGGGTGCTGCGCCGAGGCATCGAGCAGCACGCCGACCTCGCGGCCGGGGTTGGGTAGCTGCCGGTAGGGCCGCCCGGCGACCATCGAGGCGCCGGCGGTGGGCGGGGTGAGCCCGGTGATCATCCGCATCGTGGTCGACTTGCCGGCGCCGTTGGGGCCGAGGAAACCGGTCACGGTGCCGGGGGCGCACTCGAACGACACGTCGTTGACGGCCGTGTGCGCCCCGTAGCGCTTCGTCAAGCTGGTCACACTGATCATGCCGACAATCCTGCGGTCGCCAGGTGGTCCAGCGCGTCGGGCCAAGGTCGATAGCACGCGCCGAAGGTCGCCGACCGATACCGACTTTGGTCGCATGCCGATCGTGCCGATTGGCTCGTACCCTTTGCTCATGAGTGCGGCAACCCGGGTCGGTCCGGACATTCCGTCCCTGCTGCCGGGTGGGCTCCTCCAAACCGTCGACGCGGAGCGTCCGGCCCGCCGGCGATCCACCCGCGACTGGGTCGTCGACTCGATCATCTTCGTGGTGGCGGTCGTCACGGTCGGCCTCTTCAGCGCCAGCGTGTGGAACGACGACAGCCTCTCCAGCACGGCCCGCTGGCTCGACATCGCCTTGGGTGCGGCGTCGCCCTTCCTGCTCTGGTTCCGCCGCCGCTGGCCGGTCGCGACCGCGTTGATCATGGTTCCGGTCGGCGGGGTGTCACTGACCGCCGCGACCGCCGGCCTGGTCACGCTGTTCACCGTCGCCGTGCATCGCCGGATCGGCATCTCCGGCCCGATCGCGCTGCTCAGCGCCGCCACCACGCCGATCTTCCTGGCCTGGCGGCCGGATCCGGACCTGCCCTACTGGCTGGTCACCGCGTTCGCCGTGCTGACGACGGTCGCGGTGTTCGCGTGGGGGATGTTCGTCCGGGCGCGCCGCCAGCTCGTGGTCTCGCTGCACGACCGGGCCGTGCGGGCCGAGTCCGAGCAACAGTTGCGGGTGTCGCAGGCGCAACACCTCGAACGCGCCCGGATCGCCCGCGAGATGCACGACGTGCTGGCACACCGGATCTCGTTGCTCAGCCTGCACGCCGGCGCACTGGAGATCCGTCCCGACGCACCGTCCGAGGAGATCGCCAGGGCCGCGTCGGTCATCCGGGCCAGCGCGCACCAGGCGTTGCAGGACCTGCGCGAGGTGATCGGCGTGCTGCGCGAGGAAGACGGCGAGCCGATCCGGCCGCAGCCGACGCTGGCCGACGTGCCGGCCCTGATCGAGGAATCGCGCGGCGCTGGGATGAAGGTGCGGGTCGACTGCCGGGTCGACGACCTCGACGCGGTGCCGGCGGCGGTCGGGCGCAACGCGTACCGCATCGTCCAGGAGGGTTTGACCAATGCCCGTAAGCACGCCGCGGGCGTGCTGGTCGACATCCATTTCGAGGGTACGGCCGGCAGCGGCCTGACCGTCTCCGTGCGCAACCCGGCGCCGGTGGGCGCGGCCGCGACGATTCCGGGCACCGGCACGGGCATCGTCGGTCTGGTCGAGCGGGCCGGGCTGGCCGGTGGCCGGCTGACCCACGGCCGCACCGACACGGGCGACTTCGAGCTGCGCGCCTGGCTACCGTGGCCGGCATGACCGACAACCCCGTGCGTGTCCTGATCGTCGACGATGACCCGCTGGTCCGCGCCGGCCTGTCGATGATCCTCGGTGGCACCGCGGAGCTGAGCGTGGTCGGCGAGGCGGCCGACGGCTCCGAGGTCGCGGCCGCGGTGGCGGCGGTCTCGCCCGACGTCGTGCTGATGGACATCCGGATGCCGAAGATGGACGGCCTGACCGCGACCGAGCGGCTGCGCCGGGTGGCGGGCGCGCCCGAGGTGCTGGTGCTGACGACCTTCGAAGCCGACGAGTACGTGCTGCGCGCGCTGCGGGCCGGCGCCAGCGGCTTCCTGCTCAAGGACACCCCGCCGGCCGAGATCGTGCGGGCGGTGCGCCGGGTCGCCGCGGGTGAGCCGATCCTGTCGCCCCGGGTGACCCGCCGGCTGATCGCACACGTCGCCGACGACGGGGCCGACGCCCGCCGCAACCGCTCCCGTGAGCTGCTGGCCCGGCTGAGCGAGCGGGAGATCGAGGTCGCGGTCGCCGTGGGCCGGGGTCTGTCCAATGCGGAGATCGGTGCCGAGCTGTTCATGAGCGTGGCCACGGTCAAGGCACACATGACCCGGATGCTGACCAAGCTCGACCTCAACAACCGGGTCCAGGTAGCCCTCCTAGCGCAGGATGCCGGCCTGACCTAGGCAGCACTTAGGATTCGCGGGGTGACGGACCCGACTCCCGTCGAGCCCGCGGTGCGGGTCACGACCCTCGAGCTCTTCTTCGACCTGGTCTTCGTCTTCACGATCACGCAGCTCACCGACGCGCTGGCCGAGCATCTCGGCTGGAGCACGTTCGGCGAGACGGTGTTGATGCTGGGGATCATCTGGTGGATGTATTCGGGCTATGCCTGGCTCACCAACGCCGTGGCGCCGACCAGCACCTTCCGCCGCAGCATGTTGCTGGTCGGCATGGCCGGGTTCCTGATCATCGCGCTGTCGATCCCCGAGGCGTTCGGCGACAACGGCTGGGCGTTCGGCGCGGGCTTCATGGTCGTCAGCGTCGCGCACAGCGTGCTGTTCCTGCGGTCGGCCGGGCTTGACGCGTTCCGGGCCGCGACCGGGTTCGCGCCGCTCAACCTGATTGCCGCCGGGCTGGTGCTGGCCGGCGGCCTGCTTCCGGAGGAACACCGGGCCGCGTGGTGGGGCGGCGCGCTGGTGGTGCAGTCGATCGTTCCGTACCTCCGCCGGATCGGCGGCCTGGCGCTGATCGCCGGGCACTTCGTCGAGCGGCACGGGCTCGTCATGATCATTGTGATCGGTGAGTCGATCGTCTCGATCGGGCTCGGCTTCGTCGGCGTCGAACTCGACGGCTCGTCGTTGCTGGTCGCCCTGCTCGGGCTCGGCGTCGCCTACTACTTCTACTGGGCCTACTTCGCCGGCGACGACGAGCGCTCGGCCGAGGCGCTGAGGCGGATCGCGGATCCGGTCCACAAGGCCCGGGTGGCGGTGTGGGGTTGGGGCTACGCCCACTTCCCGATGATCATCGGGATCGTGCTCTTCTCGGCCGGCATCAAGAAGGCGATCCCGGCGGCCTTCGACCCGCTCAAGTGGAACGCCGCCGTGGCCCTCGCGGTCGGAGCCGCCGCCTTCATGATCGGCCACGCCGTCTTCCTGACGCTGCTGCGGCTCTGGCGCGGCGTGGCACACCGGCTGATCGCCGCGGCGCTGGTCGTGCTGACCATCTTCATCGGCCACATCGACGCGACCGCGCAGCTCGTGGCGATCCTGGCGATCATGGCGGGCGCGCTGATCCTCGAGGACCTGCCCCAGGTGATCCGCTCCCGGAGCACCAACCTGCACACATTCGGGCGGTGAGCCCTTTCCTGGTCGTACCCTTGCGAATGTGGCGGCTTTAGACTATTTCGCGAAAACCGACACCGTCCGCATCGCGACCGGGTTGCGGGCTGGCGGTGAGGTGGTGACGCCGATCTGGGCGGTCGTCGTCGACGGGGTGCCCTACATCCGCAGCGGCTACGGGCCCGACTCGAAGTGGTATCGGCGCGCGCACCGGACCGGGCAGGCCGCGTTCGTCGACGGCGCGCGGCGCTATCAGGCGGGGATCACCGACATCGCCGACGAGCCGACGCTGGCCGCGGTCGACGCCGCCTACCGGGCGAAATACGCCAGCCAGTCCGGGGTCAAAGAGATGGTCGCCCGCTCCGCCCGCGACTGCACCATGCGCGTCGACCTCGTCGCCTAAGGGGGCTCGTCATGTTCGTCCAGATCACCCAGGGTCACGTGCGCGGTGCCGAGCAGGTCAAGGCGGCCCTCGACGAGTGGGTACGCGATGTCGCGCCCGGCGCCGAAGGCTGGTTGCGGACGACCAGCGGGGTCACCGACGACGGCGTTTTCGTCAGCCTGGTCAGTTTCACCGACGCGGCATCGGCCCACCGCAACAGTGACCGTCCCGAGCAGGCCCAGTGGTGGGAGCGGACGGCACCGCTGTTCGACGGCGAAGTCACCTTCCACGACGCCGACAACGCCGTCACCGACAACCCGGGCGATCCCGACAGCGCGAAGTTCGTGCAGCTCGTGCAGGGGCAGGGAAGCGATCGTGTGCGCGCGTTGACGGTGCTCGTAGCGGAAACCGGCAAGTGGGCCGAGATCCGTCCCGAGGTGCTCGGCGTCACCGCCTGCACCTACGGCAACGGCGAATACACGGTGGCGGTCTATTTCGCCAACGAGCGCGACGCCCGTGTGGGAGAGCGCAAACCGCTCCCGGCTGACCTGGCCAAGGCGCTGGCCGAGGTGCAGCACCTGCGGGTGCGTCAGCCGAGCTACCTCGACCTGCACACGCCCTGGATCTCGGTCCGCAGAGCCTAGGGGCAGGGTGCGGCGGGCGCGCGCAGCCCGGTGATCAGCATTTCGGCGAACAGCTCCCACTTCTCGGTGCGGGCGATCGCTGCGGACAGCCCACCCAGGATCGCCTGGAAGTCGCTGACGCTCAGGTCGGCGCGGACCGCGCCGGCGTTTCGGGCGCGGGCGAGCAACTGCTCCGTGCGCTCGCCGAGGATGCTCTCGATCGGGCAGCCGTTGTCGGGGTAGTCGCTGAACAGATGACACAGGCCCGCGTCGCCGGCCATGTCTTCGGCCGTGCGGCGGACGAACCAGCCGAACGCGTCGGCCGGGTCGGGCATCGCGAGCGCCTCGTCGGCGATCTCGACCCGCTCGTCGAGCCACCGCTGTGCCAGCTCGTCGATCAAGGCCTGCTTGGTGGGGAAGTTGCGGTAGAGCGTGCCGACACCGACCCCGGCCCGTCTGGCGATCTGCTCCATCTGCACCTCGGCGCCGTCTTCCGAGAACGCGGCGCGGGCGGCATCGAGCACCCGGGCGCGGTTGCGGGCGGCGTCGCCGCGCATGGGGCGGGCCGCCCCGGCCAGGACGGGGCTGAGCGTCTTCCCCCCAGGGGTGCGGGGGTCGGCTGTGGTGGTCATCACGTCGATCCTACCGAATCCGATTGACAACCGGAATCTTCATTCCGTAGGTTCGAAGCATACCGGAAGCGGAATTCGACTTCCACTTCAAACCTCGGGGGGAACGCGCAGATGAGTCGCGCGGAACAAGCAACACCGCACAAGACCTGGGCCTTGGCCTTGCTCGCGGTCACCCAGTTCGTCCTGGTCCTCGACGCGTCAATTGTCAACGTCGCGTTGCCGTCGATCGGCCGGGAGCTCAACTTCAACCAGGACTCGCTGTCCTGGGTCACCAACGCCTACACCCTCACCTTCGGCGGTTTCCTGCTGCTCGGCGGCCGGATCAGCGACATCCTCGGCAGACGCCGGATGTTCATGATCGGTCTCGGGCTCTTCGTCGTCGCGTCCTTCGGCGGCGCGCTGGCGCAGGACCCGGCCGTGCTGATCACCGCCCGGGCCGCACAGGGCCTCGGCGCCGCGCTGGTCGCACCGGCCGCGTTGTCGCTGCTCATGACGATCTTCGCCGCCGGCGCGGAGCGCAACCGCGCGCTCGGCGTCTGGGGCGCGGTCGCCGGCGCCGGCGGTGCGGTCGGCTCGATCCTCGGCGGTGTGCTGACCGAATGGATCGGCTGGGAGGCCGTCCTCTGGGTCAACGTGCCGATCGGCATCGCCGCGCTCGCGCTCGCACCGCGACTGCTGCCCGCCGCGCGGGACCGGGTCTCGGCCGCTGGTTTCGATGTGATGGGCGCGATCAGCGTGACCGGTGGTCTCGCACTCGGCGTCTACGCGCTGGTCGACGGCAACAACGCCGGCTGGCTGTCGGCGCAGACCATCGCGTCCGGCGCGATCGCGATCGCCCTGCTGGCCGCGTTCGTGGTGATCGAGACGCGGGCCAAGCACCCGCTGGTGCCGATGCACATCTTCAAGCAGCCCACGCTGCGTGGCGCCAACCTGATCGCGCTGCTGGTCACCGGCTCGGTGTTCCCGACGTTCTTCGTGTTGACGCTGTTCATGCAGCAGGTCTGGGGCTACAGCCCGCTCAAGGCGGGCTTCGGCCAGCTCCCGTTCGCGATCTCGCTGATCGCGTTCGCGGGTCTGACCTCGCGCTGGGTCACCCGACTCGGGTTCAAGACGCCGCTGCTGATCGGCATGCTGATCACCGCGGGGTCGCTGGTCTGGCTGTCGCTCCTGAGCGTCGGGGGCAGCTACTGGACCCAGCTTCTCGGGCCCACGTTGCTGGCCGGCGTCGGTGGCGCGTTGATGTTCATCCCGGTCACGCTGGCCGCCACGGCCGGTGCCCGGCGTGACGAGGCCGGCCTCGCGTCCGGTCTGATCAACACCACCCAGCAGGTCGGCGGTGCGATCGGCCTGGCGATCACGGTCGCCATCGCGACCGCGGCCACCACGTCGTCGCTGACCAGTGGCCACGCGCCAGCGGTCGCGGCCACCGACGGCTTCCAGGTGGCGCTGTTGGCCGGCGCCGGGCTGGCCGCACTGGGCGCCGTCTTCACCGCCTGGCTGCTGCCGGGGGTGAAGAACCAGCCCGCGCCGATCGACGAAGAAGCCGAGGAGCGCGAGGCCGTCACGGTCTAACTCGGGGGAACAGCGAAGGCCCGCGCCGGTTCGGCGCGGGCCTTCGTTTTGGCCGGGATCAGCCCGGATACTCCGTCAGCGTGCTCGTGCCGAACGAGCCGACGACCGGCGTACCCGCGTCGTTGATGGTTCGCTCGATTCCGCCGCTGCCGTCGAGGAAGACGGTGATCATGTTGTGGAACCGCACCCCCGGCCGGTCGGGCACCTCGATGCCGCGCGCCGCCCGGATGTCGACGCCCTGGTTGAAGTAGGAGTAGACGCCCAGCCCCCAGGCCTCGTGGCTGCGCACCGACGGACCGACCTTGTAGGACGCCCAGCCGCTGCCGGTCGGGCTGTTCCAGGCCGCCTGGCTCGGCGGGTCGTAGGGCAGCTCGCTCTGATAGAAGATCGTCCGGCCGCGTTCGCCGTTCCAGATCGTCTGCCACTTCTGGTAGTGCTCGACGAACAGGCCGTACGCCGTGACGTCGTCGCCGTTGACCACGACGCCCGTGTCGCCGGTGTTCTGCGTCCAGCCGATGCCGTTGCCGTGGTCGCCCCGCCACGCCCAGATGTTTTCCAGGATCGTGTCGTCGCTGTTGACCACCAGGCTGGTCGTCGCCTGGCCGACCCAGGGACCGCCGACCCGGATGAACACGTCCTGCAGCGAGGTCGGGTTCCGCGAGTGGTCGGAGTGGCTGAACCGGGAGCCGACCTCGATCAGCGTGTCGGACTTGCGGGCGCCGGCGTCGACCAGCACGCCGGCCACCTTGACGCCGTCGACGTCGGCGATCTTCAGCGCCGCCTCGCCGGTGTCGGGTGCCAGGCTGGGCATGCCGAGCCCGAGCACGACGGTGTTCTTGTGCAGCACCCGCAGCGGCCGGTCGAGGTGGTAGACCCCGGGCGTGAGCAGCAGGTTCTTGCCCAGCGCGAGGGCCAGGTTGATCCGCGCCGCGCTGTCGGTCGGCTTGGCGATGAAGAAGTCGTCGATGTCGATCGATGACCCGGGCTCGCTGCCGTCGGCCCACGTGGTGCCGGCCGTGTCGTGTTGCAGCGCCGGCACGAAGACCCGGTATTTGCCCTTCTCGTCGACGAAGAGATAGGGCTTCTCGCGGGTGACCGGGCTGCTGGGCAGCGTGGTGTAGGGCGGGTTGGGGAAGCCGGTCGGCGGTGCACCGGTGACGCCGGAGAAGACCTGGTTCCAGACGCCGTTGGTCCAGGCGTCACCGAGCTCGCTGTCGCGGGTCAGCCACTGCTGCTGCGACCCGTTGATGGTGATGCCGTCCACCTTGGAGTTGGCGATGAACCCGCCACTGGAATAGCCCCCGTTGCCCGGCTCGAGCCAGAGGATCCCCTTCACGTGTACGCGTCGCATCGGCGACGCCTGGGAAACCGCCCACTGGTTGGACCAGTCGGTCGGGGTGACCGTGAAGTTCTCCGCCGACCGCCAGAAGTTGGTCAGCGCCGAAACGCCACCCGGCACGTTGGGGTTGACCTGGCCGACCACCCGCACCGCGCCGGTGATGTCGACGTCGGCCGGTGAGCGGCCGAGCCCGGAAACGGTGGTGTAGTAGCCGAGCCGGGCGTTGACGTCGTAGTGGCCCGGCTTGAAGAGCACGGCGTAGCGGTTGGTGCCCATCTCGTTTTTCTCTTGCTGCGCGAACAGTTCGTCGAACTTGGCCTGCATCTCGGCGGCGGGCGTGCTGGGGTCGTAGACGAAGACGTTCGGACCGAAGTCGGGCCCGCCGCGGTGAGCGGCGGCGCTGCCGGGAATGGCGAACACGCCGGCAGCCGTCAACGTGGCCGCAGTGGTGGCGGCTGCGAGGAGACGGACGGTTCTCATCGACCTGCCTAACGGGGACGGGAGTGAGAGAGCGCTCTCACAGATCGATCCGTTTCTACACGGTGACGAGGGTGTCGCGCTAGGGCCTTGTTGAAGGCGGCAAGTCGCACAAGAGGTAGAAAAGCCTTGGATCAAGCTGACGTCTCGCCCAAGGCCCAGATCCGCTCGATCTTCGGCGCGGCGATTTCGCCGCTTCTGTCGACGTCGACACTGAAGACGGTCAGGCATCGTCCACCGTTGACGCTCATCATGCTGGCCGTGCCGTCGGCGGAAGCGGCGAGGCGGGCAGCCGCCAAGGTCGCCGCGCCGAAGATGCCGACAAGGAGGACAGCGGTGCATTCATCAGCGAATGGGCTGGGGACCCGAGCGACGAACCCGTAGTCTCGGGCCAACCGGCCCGACCGGAAGACCGGCGTGTATGCGGCATCTTCCTCGACGCACAGCTGAACTGGGTCGTAGCCGAAGCGAACCGGGACCTGACCGCCAAGCATCGCGAAGCGAGTAGCCGCGTTCAGATCCGGGCCTCCTAAGAGGACCAGGTTTCGCGCCCTGAACGCCGACACCTCTCCGGCCTGGGCCACGACGACGTTGTCCAGGTGTTCCTGTAAGGACAGCATGGCCAGCGCCTCGCCGAACCCGACGAATCCGAACGGCTCCGGGCCGACGGCCGGCGACATGACGCCGACGACGATGGCAATCTCTCTTGCCCGCAGCGGAGCCCAATATTCGCGTGTCGCTCCGCCGCCGCGGGACGACGCGAAGCGATGCATATATCGACGATAGATTGGCTGGAGCCGGCGGGAAAGGTTGTCCGCCGGCCGCCAGCTGAGGTGCTAGATGTCGGTGACGACCGGTGGCTGGTCGCCCTGGGCCCACGGCGGCGGGCCTTCGAAGCGAAGTGCGTGCACGTCGAAGAGGACCGCGTGCTGCACGCCGAGTGCCGGCCCGCCCATGCCCGCCATCCAGGTCAGGAACGGTCCGGGCTCGGGACCGGCGCCGCCCAGGCCCTTGGTGTATTCGTCGTGGGCCGCGAGCGACGCGATGCCGCGCTGGAGCGGCTCGCCGGTGATGTCGACGCCGTGGCTCGGCTTCTCGGCGCCGGCGAAGCAGACGAACCGCACGCCGTTCCACGGCTCGAGGCCCTCGTCTTCCAGCTCCGGGAAGATCCACCGGTTGCCGGCGTCGCGGGCCGCGTCGAGGGTGGCCAGGCCCACGGCGCGGTGGTCGGCCTGGTTGGTCATCCCGCCGATCATGCGGATCGAGAACGCGCCGGACAGGATCACGTCGGGCTTGTGCCGGCGGATCGAGCGGGTGATGTCGCGGCGCAGCGCCATGCTGTATTCGACGACGCCGTCGCGGTTGTCGAGGAACTCGACGACCTTGACGCCCACCTCAGCCGCACCGGCGCGCTCCTCCTGCTCGCGCAGGGGCGCCGCGTCTTCGGGCCGCATCGAGTCGATGCCCGCCTCGCCGCGGGTGGCCAGCAGGTAGGTCACCGTCTTGCCCTGCGCCGTCCACCGCGCGATGGCGGACGCGGTGCCGTATTCGATGTCGTCGGGGTGCGCGGCCACGGCCATGGCCCGCTCCCAGTCTTCCGGCAGCGCCGGCAGCAGAACGTCAGTCACGGGCCAAACCTTAGACCCGATCCACCGGTACGGGAGTCACCCGCGCGACTGTCAGCGCGGAAGGCGGATGTGCGTCGACGTGAGCCCGAGATGCGCCAGGGCGGCCCGCGGGCTGAGCCCCTTCGGCAGCGTCTCGAGGTAACCGCGCCAGATGTCGCGGTCGGTGGCGAGCGCTCGCAGGTAGGCGACGCAGAGTTCGGGCGTGATGAACAGGCGCCGGCCGTGTGAGGCGCGCATCGACTCGGTGATCCGGCGCTTCTCCTCGTCGCTGAGGCCGGACCGCGCCGGGAGCGCGGCGATGATCCGGTCCACCATGGTCCGCCGGTCTTCCAGGAACGCCGCCCAGAAGGCGAGGTCGGCGTCGGCCACCGAGCCGCCGTCGTCGAGCAGCGCGTAGATCCCCTCGGCCAGACAGTCGCCGAGTTCCTCGGCCCGCGCGCGTTCGGTGGTGCGGAACGGCTCGTAGGGCTCCTGGACCATCCGCCCGGTGACCGCCGTGCGGCTCAGGCCCTCCTCGTCGAGGAGGAAGAACCAGTCCTCGTTGTAGATGTCGGGGAAGAAGGTCTTGGTGCGGCCGACCGGCACCACCATCGCGCCGCCGCCGACGAACGTCTCCTGCGGGTCGCCGATCGCGCGCAGCGCGTGGCAGACCACCGAGTTGTCGGGATAGCCGTCGTTGCCCAGCCCGACCATGCTGAACCGGTCGAGCAGCCCGGCGGCCGCCCGCATGTCGTCGGGGCGCACCGACCTGATGTCGTCGTCGAGGAACGCGATCCGGTCCCAGTCGAGCATCTTCGACAGCGCCAGCCCGATGTTGCGCTTGAGGCTCAGGTCGCCCTTGCGGCCGAACCGCGAGTCGGCCAGCAGCGTCGAGGTGGTGAACGTGGGCAGGGTGACCCGGTCGTGCACGTCGGTCGCGATCAGTCGGACGCCCAACTGCCGGGCCACCCGGTTGGCCGCGTCGGCGCTGGCCCGGATGCTGCACAGGGCGACCACCGGGCAGTCGAGCTCCTTGCCCAGAGCCAGTGCGAAACGCAGGTAGGGCGTCTGCCGTGCGGTGGGCACGATGATCGCGTCGAGGTCGTGGCGGCTGGTCTGGTCGTCGACGCGGTGCAGCAGGCTGGCGTGCGACGGGTGGTGTCGCGGCGCCGTGCGGGCCGGCGCGGGAACGGTGGGCGCCGGCCGGCCGGCCAGCTGGGTGCTCACGCGGACCACTCGTGCAGCACGTTGTCGGGGATCGTCCAGTCCGGCGTGATCACTTCGCCGTTCACCACCTGGACGCGCGCGAGAATGCTGTAGGTCTGCTTCCCGGGGAACCGGTCCCGCACGTAGCCGGCGTTGCGGTCGCGGAAGCGTATGTCGGTGAGCGCGCGTACGGCGCCGTAGACTCCCCGACCGAACATGCCGTTGCACACGGTGACGGTCCTCAAAGCGTTGTATGGGTTCTGGCCGCGACAGAAGTGAGCGACGTCTTCGACCAGGATGCGACGCTTGCCGTCCTTCAGGATGGACGGCCGGTGCGACGCACCGTTGCCCTCGCGAACCTCGAACGCACCCTCGTCGTCAGGGTCGTCGATCAGCCGGGTCTGCTGCCGGACGGGTACGCCCAGCGAGTCGAGCACGGCTGTGGTCACGTTGTTGAAGTCGACGCCTCCCAGCAGGACCAGATGCGTGGTCAAGTGGTCCCGGGTGACCAACGACGCGCGGATGAACCCGACATCGCTGCCGGGGTTCGCCGCCCGAACGTGTCCGTGCAGCTCGGCCAGCGAGTCGAGGTCGGTGAGGCGGTAGAGCTCGACGTAGTCAGGGCTCTCGGGATCGGTGTAGGTCGCGTCCGCCCGCTGCTCGGGAGGCAGCTCGCCGCAGACGATCGTCACGGGGGCGCCGTCGGCGAAATGCCATGGCCCGGCGGCGGGCGGCCAGTTGCTCAGTTGGCTCGGGATCCGCGGCGCGGTGGCCCGGCCGACGGCGGCTGCCCGCAGGCTCAGCAGCTCGTCTTCCAACTGCTGGCGGCGCAGCTCCTCGTCGGGCGACAGATCGTCGTGCAGCACGGCCCGGCCGTTGGTGAGCGAGCGCGGGGTGGCGAAGAAGCGCGCGTAGGACGCGAGCCGTTCGGCCGGCGGCGGTTTCGGGCCGATGCGGCTCTCCCAGGAGGAGATGAGCGGGACGCTGACGCCGAGCGCCTTGGCGAGCTGCGGTTGCTTCACCGGCGTGGGCCAGGCGGTGAGGCGAAGACCGCGAAGGCGCAGTGCGAGCACCTCCGCCGGGTCGCCGTCGCCAGCCATTCGCGTTCTCCTTCAGTCAACTTCAGCGAACCGCTGAAGTTGGCCTCTCAGCACGGATGAAGGCAAATGAATGCCACATTCACGCTGATCGGTGCTGTCTACAGCACGATAACACCTTGATTCAGCTCAATGCTGAAGTTTAAGCTGAACCACAAGCGACGTTACTGAATCTTAACGAGAGGAGGTGAAGCCGCAGGAAACTCTAGCAGGGTCACTTTGGCTGTGACAGCTGTTCCAAAGAAAGAAAAGACACCCTCGGCGGCAACCGAGGGTGTCTGCAACGGCAAGCTCCTGCGGGTCTGAAGCGAGGAGTCCGTCATGTCCACGGTAACCGCTCTGTCCAATCTGGCCAAGGACTCGATAGGGCCGGATCCAGGCCTGGGCACCCTTCCCTTCGTCGCCGTCGTCATCGGGCTCGTGATGATCGCGGCCGTCAAGCTCTTCGGGCAGGTCGGCGAGGCTTTCGCGAACGCCGTCCAACTGCTCCGCATCGCCATCGCGGCGCTCGGCACGGCCACTCTGTTGGTTGGCGCCGTGGTCGTAATGGCCGTCGTGATGATCCGCGCATAACGCGGGTCTGACACGACTTCACCTTTGGCCGGCACCATTGCCATGTGCAGATCCGGCCCGCTTCCGCTGAGGACATGCTTTATCTCGAGCGTGTCCTCGGCCCGGAGCGGACGGCCTTCTACCGGCAGCGGCTGAAACGCCAGGGCGTCGTGCTCACCTCCTGGGAAGGCGAAGACCCGATCGGCGCCGTCTATGTGACCTGGGAACCCGCTGACGAGGACATCGTCCGCAAGCACCTGCCCGGGGTGCCTTTCGTGCACCGCCTGCACGTGGTCGACGGCCGGCGCAACAACGGGCGCGGCAAGGCGCTGCTGCGCGAGGCCGAGGAACTCGACGAGGTGCGGATGGCGGGCCGGCTGGGAGCCGGGATCGACCTCGACAACGACCGGGTGATCGGCTGGTACGAGCGGCTCGGCTACCGCGAGTGGGCGCACGGCATCGTGCAGACCTGGCGCGAGGAGCACGTACCCGATGGGACCGTGCAAGTCGTTCCTGATCTTTGCCGGATCTTCGTCAAGGATCTCGATCCGGCGTGACTGGGTAGGGTCGGCGGGTGCGAATCGGTGTTTTGCTGCTGCCGACCGACCCCTGGCCGGAGAGCGTGGCGCTGGCGCGGCGGATCGAGGAGATGGGCTACGACCATCTCTGGACCTACGACCACCTGTCCTGGCGCCGCTATCGCGACCGGCCCTGGCACGCCGCGATCCCGTGGCTGACCGGCATCGCGGCCCGGACCTCGCGGATCCGCCTCGGCACCATGGTCTCCTCGCCCAACTTCCGTCACCCGGTGACGCTGGCCAAGGAGGCGATGACGCTCGACCACGTCAGCGAGGGGCGGCTGACCCTCGGCATCGGCGCGGGCGGCATCGGCTTCGACGCGACCGTGCTGGGCGGGTCGGTGCTATCGCCGGGCGAGCGGGCCCGCCGTCTCGACGAGTTCGTCGGCACCGTCGACACCCTGCTCCGCGAGCCGTCGGCGTCGCATTCCGGCGAGTTCTACACGGTCGACGAGGCGCGGATGCTGCCCGGCTGTGTGCAGCGCCCGCGCCTGCCACTGGCGGTCGCCGCCGGTGGGCGCAAGACCATGGAGACCGTCATCCGGTACGCCGACGCGTGGATCACCGAAGGCGAGGAGGCGACGATCCGGGTGAACGCGGCCCGGCTCGATGAGTCGGGCCGGGCGATCGACCGGATCCTGCTGGCCGACAACGGCCCCGAGCGCCCGCTGTCGAGCGTCGAGGCGTTTCTCGACCTGGTCGGCCGCTACGCCGAACTCGGCTTCACCGACCTGGTCTTCCACCATCCGCGCCCGTACGACCCGATCTGGACCGACAACCCGGCGATGGTGGAGAAGATCGCCACGGAGGCGCTGCCGAAGCTGCGCTAGTCGGCTTCGACCTCTTCGAGGCGGGCGGTGGCGACATCGAAGACGAAGCCGCGCACGTCGTCGCGGTGCGGCAGCCAGGGGCAACCGCGCACGACGGAGATCGACTTGCGCACCGTCAGGCGGATGTCGCTGAAGCCCGGCACGCTCCATTCCGGCGCGACGCCGGTGTCGTCGGTCAGCCGCCGGCGGAACGCGTCGTCGTCGAAGCCTTCCATCCCGCACTCGGTGTGGTGGATCACCACGACCTCGCGGGTGCCGAGCGAGTGCTGGCTGACCGCGAGCGAGCGGAGCACGTCTTCGGTCGGCAGCCCGCCCGCGTTGCGGATCAGGTGGGCGTCGCCGATCTGGAGGCCGAGCGCGCCGAACAGGTCGAGCCGCGAGTCCATGCAGGCGACGACCGCCAGCCTCAGCTTCGGACGTTGGGGTCGGGCGCCTTCGAACCTGGCGGCGTATGCCTCGTTGGCATGCAGGAGATGGTCGATCGCGGACACAGGTGGAGTACAACAGACCGGCGCGCCGAGGGTCGACAACTTCCCGAGGTTTTGCCGCACAAGTCACGACCAAAGACCCCAACCGGGCGCGGACCCGGTCGGGGCCGGCGGCCGTTATTCGACCGGCTTGCCGTTGGCGGTCAGGGTGACGTCGATGTTGCCGCGGGTGGCGTTCGAATAGGGGCAGATGCTGTGCGCGGTGCGGACCAGGTCGACGGCCTGGGCCTCGTCGGTGATCGAGGGGAGCGTGACGTCGAGTTCGACCGCCAGCACGAAGCCGCCGGTGCCGGTGGGCAGCAGGCTGACCTTGGAGTCGATCTCCGCGTCGCCGGCTTCGATGTGTGCCCGGCGGGCGGCGCCGGCCAGGGCCGACTCGAAGCACGCGGCGTAGCCGACGGCGAAGAGTTGCTCGGGGTTGGTGCCGCCGCCCTCGCCGCCCATCTCGGCCGGTGCGCGCAGGTCGACCTCCAGCGCGCCGTCGGAGGTGCGACCGTGCCCGTTTGTGCGCCCGCCGGCCACGTGGGCCTCGGCGGTATAAAGAACCTTTGCCATACAGCCAAATTAGCGCGATCTCACCGCATGTTGCGTGGGCGGCGGGTCGCGCGGCGGAGCTGGAAGATCCGGGCCGCGAACGGGACCGCGCAGATCAGTGCGCCTCCGATGGCGGCCAGCAGCAGGGCCACGCCGAGCGGCATCGTGAAGTTGGCGGACAGGAAGTGGATGCGCACGCTGTCCAGGTTTTGCAGCACGAAGACCAGGAGGAAGGCGAGCAGGATCAAGCCGATCAGCAGGATGATCCACGAACCGCCGATCCTGGTGTGGCGCTTCTCGTCGGGCAGCGTGCCCTTGGTGGAAACGGACCGACTCATGCGACCCACCTCATCCCATAACTACTTCCACCGTAGTCGCCCGTATCCGAAAAATCCGCATACGGGGGATGAGTGCTAGGCCAGCCGGCCTTCTTTGCCGCCCGCGCAAGCCGAGGCGACCGTGGCGTAGGCGGGCACCTGGCGGAGCAGGCCGACCACGTCGAGCAACCGGCTCATGAACGGTGACGGCGCCGCGAGCGCGAGGTAGCCACCCTCGGCCTCGCACCGGCGGTGGGCGTCGAGGAACGTGGACAGGCCCATCGAGTCGCAGAAGCCGAGCAGGGCCAGGTCGATGACGATGCGGTGGGTGGGGCGAGCGAGGAGATCCTCGATCGCCGCCGCGAGCTCGGCCGCCGTGTCGACGCCGAGCTCACCGGCCAGCTTCACGACGGTCGCTTCGCCAGCAGGCGCCTCGGCGATGGAAATGCGCACGAGAGCCCCCATTCTCGTCTTCCGTCAAACCGTAACTTCGCTCTAGGCCATACAACGGACAACGAGTGCGTGTCTCGGATCACCACCAAATACCTCTGTCACGGAGGTAATTTGTGGAGATGACCGACGTCACCCAGAGCGCGGAGGTAGTCGGGGAGTTGATGTCCATAACAGCCGCTTTACGCCGTCTCTCGCGGCGTCGCACGGCCGAAGCGGTCGCCGTGCCGCCGCTCCCTGAGGCACAGCGTGAGCTGTTGTTCGTGGTCGCCAACCAGCCCGGCGTCGGGATCGCCGGCGCCGCGCAGGCGCTCGACCTCGCCGGCAACTCGGTCAGCACCCTGGTCAACGCCCTCGTCGACCAGGGCCTGCTGCACCGCGAGCCCGACCCTGCCGACCGGCGCGCCGCCCGCCTCACGCTGACCACCAGGGCGCAGGAGCGGATGGCCGCGTGGCGAGCCGCCCGCGCCGCCCTGATCGGGCAGGCGCTCGACCGGGCCGCCCCGGAGGACCGCGCCGCCATCGAAGCCGCCCTGCCCGCCCTGCGCCGCCTGCTCGACCAGGTGCGCGCCGACGTGCACGACACCGGGAGGGATCTATGACCGACGCTGCGGTCAGTGTGCGGGACTTGCACTACAAGTTTGGCGAGACCAAGGCGGTCGACGGCGTCGACCTGGTCGTCGAGCGTGGCGAGATCTTCGGTCTGCTCGGGCCCAATGGCGCCGGGAAGACCACGACCATCCGGGCGATCACCGCGCTGCTGCCCGTACCCGATGGCGTCATCTCGGTTTTCGGTCTTGACGTCGCGAAGCGGCGGATGGCGGTGCGCCGGCTGATCGGTTATGTGCCGCAGCAGCTCTCCGCCGACGGCTCGTTGTCGGGCGTCGAGAACGTGTCGCTGTTCGCGCGGCTGTTCGACGTGCCGCGCCGGGAGCGCAAGGCCAAGGTGAGCGAGGCACTGGAGATGATGGGCCTCACCGACGCCGCCGGGCGGCTGGCCAAGACCTATTCCGGCGGCATGATCCGCCGGCTGGAGCTGGCGCAGGCGCTGGTCAGCTCGCCGCAGTTGCTGATCCTCGACGAGCCGACGATCGGCCTCGACCCGATCGCCCGCGGCAGCGTCTGGGACCGGATCGCCGCCGTGCGCGCGGAGACCGGCATGACGGTGCTGCTGACCACGCACTACATGGAAGAGGCCGAGCAGTCCTGCGACCGGGTCGGCCTGATGCACCGCGGCCGGCTCGGCAAGCTCGGCACACCACGCGAGCTGATCGACGAGCTCGGCCACGACGACGCCACGCTCGAAGACGTCTTCCGCGAATACTCGGGCGGGCCGCTCGAGGAAGATCAGAAGGGACTCCGCGATGTCCGTGCCACTCGCCGCACCGCTGGCCGGCTCGGTTGATGTCGACCGGCGGATGAGCCCGCGGCTGGTCCTGTCGCGGGTCGTCGCGCTCTGCGTCGTCGAGCTCCAGAAGCTCTCGCACGACCGCAGCGAGCTGCTCACCCGCGCCGTGCAGCCGGCACTCTGGCTGGTCATCTTCGGCGTCACGTTCACCAAGCTGCACGCGATCCCGACCGGCGGGGTGCCCTATCTCGACTTCCTCGCGCCCGGCGTGCTCGCCCAGTCGGCGCTGTTCGTGTCGATCTTCTACGGAATCCAGATCATCTGGGAACGCGACGCGGGCGTGCTGGCCAAGCTGATGGTCACCCCGACACCGCGGGCGGCGCTGGTCACCGGGAAGGCCTTCGCGGCCGGCGTACGCGGCCTCGCTCAAGCGGTTGTCGTCTATGCGATAGCGGAACTGCTCGGCGTGCGCTTCACCGTCAACCCGCTCAAGCTGCTCGGCGTGGTCGTCGTGGTGTTGCTCGGCGCCGCGTTCTTCTGCTGCCTCTCGGTGACCATCGCCGGGCTGGTGCTGTCGCGCGACCGGATGATGGGCATCGGCCAGGCGATCATGATGCCGCTGTTCTTCGCGTCGAACGCGCTCTATCCGGTGTCACTGATGCCCGGCTGGCTCCAGGTGGTCAACCACGTCAACCCGTTGAGCTATCAGGTGGAAGCGCTGCGTGGGCTGCTGATCGGCACCCCGGCGCGGCTGCCGCTGGACTTCGGCGTGTTGATCGTGGCGACCGCGGTGGGCATCGCGGCAGCCTCCGGACTTCTGGCGCGGCTGGCACGATAGCCGGCTCACACTCTGGACTGCCGGCCGCATCACACCCTCGAATCCAGGTATTCTCGACGGTCGCTCCAGTGATCGGGAAACTACCCGGTGAGGGGCGGTCAGGCGACCGGAGGAGATACGGCCTTGATCGATGTGCGGAGCCGCGAAGTTGCCCTTCGAGAAGCCCTCGACAGCCGGATCATGGTGCTCGACGGTGCGTGGGGCACCATGCTGCAGGCTGAGCAGCTGACCCCGGCCGACTACCGCGGTGACCTGTTCACCGACCACCCGCTCGACGTCACCGGCGACCCTGACGTGCTCAACCTGACCCGGCCCGACGTCATCCTCGACATCCACCGCCGCTACCTGGCCGCGGGCGCCGACATCACCACCACCAACACGTTCACCGCGACCAGCATCGGCCAGGCCGACTACGGCCTGGAGAGTCACGTCCGCGAGATGAACCTGGCCGGCGCCCGGCTGGCCCGGCAGGCCGCCGACGAGGCCGGTGGCAAGTTCGTCGCCGGCTCGGTCGGCCCGCTCAACGTGACGCTCTCGTTGTCGCCCAAGGTCGACGAGCCGGCCTACCGGGCCGTGCTCTTCGACCAGGTCAAGGCCGCCTACGCCGAGCAGTTCGCGGCGCTGGCCGAGGGCGGCGTCGACCTGTTCCTGATCGAGACGATCTTCGACACGCTCAACGCCAAGGCGGCCATCACCGCGGCCCGCGAGGTGGCGCCCGACGTTCCCTTGTGGATTTCGCTGTTCGTCGACCAGAGCTCGCGGAACCTGTCCGGCCAGACGGTCGAGGCGTTCTGGAACTCGGTCGCACACGCGAAGCCGTTGGCCATCGGCGTCAACTGCTCGCTCGGCGCGCACCAGCTGCGCCCCTACGTGGCCGAGCTGGCCCGGGTCGCCGGCACCTACGTGAGCATCCACCCCAACGCCGGGCTGCCCAACGCGTTCGGCGGCTACGACGAGACGCCCGACGTGACCGGGTCCCTGCTCGGTGAGATCGCCGGCGCCGGCCTGGTCAACATCGTCGGTGGCTGCTGCGGCACCACGCCGGCCCACATCGAGCAGATCGCCGCCGCCGTCCAGGGCACCGCGCGGCGCGTGGTCGCCGAGCCGGAAACCAGGAGCCGGTTCAGCGGCCTGGAGCCGTTCGAGATCGGCCCCGACACCGGCTTCGTGATCATCGGCGAGCGCACCAACGTCACCGGCTCGGCGAAGTTCCGCCGGCTGATCGAGAGCGACGACCACCAGGGCGCCGTCGCGGTGGCGCTCGACCAGGTGCGCGGCGGCGCCAACCTGCTCGACGTCAACATGGATGCCGACCTGCTCGACGGCGCCAAGGCGATGACCACGTTCCTCAACCTGATCGCGACCGAGCCCGAGGTGGCCCGCCTGCCGATCATGGTCGACAGCTCGCGCTGGGAGGTGCTCGAAGCCGGCCTCAAGTGCGTGCAGGGCAAGGGCGTGGTCAACTCGATCAGCCTCAAGGAGGGCGAGGAGGAGTTCCTCCGGCACGCCCGGCGGATCCGTGACTACGGCGCCGGCGCGGTCGTGATGGCCTTCGACGAGCAGGGCCAGGCCGACACCGCCGACCGCAAGGTCGAGATCTGCGGCCGGGCCTACGACCTGCTGACCCAGCAGGTGGGGTTCCCGCCCGAAGACATCATCTTCGACCCCAACGTGCTGGCCGTGGCCACCGGCATCGACGAGCACAACGACTACGCCAAGGCGTTCATCGAGGCGCTGCCCCGGATCAAGGAGCGCTGCCCCGGTGCGCACACCAGCGGCGGCATCTCCAACCTGTCGTTCTCGTTCCGCGGCAACGACGTGGTCCGCGAGGCGATGCACTCGGCGTTCCTGTTCCACGCGGTGCGGGCCGGGCTCGACATGGGCATCGTCAACGCCGGCCAGCTCGCGGTCTACCAGGACATCCCGGCCGAGCTGCTGGAGCTGGTCGAAGACGTCATCTTCAACCGCCGGTCCGACGCCACCGACCGGCTGGTCACCTTCGCGGCGACGGTCACCGGGTCGGGCACCAAACGGGTCGTCGACCTGTCCTGGCGCGAGGCCTCGGTGGAAGAGCGGCTGGCGCACGCGCTGGTGCACGGCATCGTCGACTTCATCGAGGTCGACACCGAAGAGGCGCGGCGCGAGGCGGCCCGTTCCCTCGACGTGATCGAGGGCCCGCTGATGAGCGGCATGAAGGTGGTCGGCGACCTGTTCGGTGCCGGCAAGATGTTCCTGCCGCAGGTGGTCAAGAGCGCGCGGGCGATGAAGCGCGCGGTCGCCTACCTGGAGCCCTACCTCCAGGCCGAGAAGCTGGCGGGCCTCGAAGACGGAGCTGAAGACGACGGGGCCGGCAAGGGCCGGGGCACCGTCGTGATGGCCACCGTCAAGGGCGACGTGCACGACATCGGCAAGAACATCGTCGGCGTGGTGCTCGGCTGCAACAACTACGACGTCATCGACCTCGGCGTGATGGTGCCGGCGACGACGATCCTCGACACCGCCGAGGCGGTCGGCGCCGACGTCATCGGGCTGTCCGGCCTGATCACCCCGTCGCTCGACGAGATGGTCAGCGTGGCCAAGGAGATGGAGCGGCGCGGCATCAAGCTGCCGCTGTTGGTCGGCGGCGCGACCACCTCGCGCCAGCACACCGCGGTCCGGATCGCGCCCGCCTACACCGGTTCGACCGTGCACGTGCAAGACGCGTCGCGGGTGGCGGCGGTGCTGACCGGGCTGCTCGACCCCGAGAAGGTCGAAGAGTACGACGCGGCCAACCGGGTCGAGCAGAAGCGGATGCGCGACCAGCACGCCGACCGGGAGAAGCGGCCGCTGGTGCCAATCGGCACGGCCCGCACCCACCGCGAGGTGGTGTCCTTCGACGAGCTGCCGGTGCCGGCGTTCACCGGGCTCCGCGAGGTCACGCCCGACCTGCGCGCGCTCCGCGAGATGATCGACTGGCGGTTCTTCTTCATCGCCTGGGAGCTCAAGGGCAACTACCCGGCGATCCTCGAGGAGCCGGTGGCCCGCGAGCTCTACGACGAGGCGCAGCTGCTGCTCGACCGGATCGAGGCCGAGAAGCTGCTCCAGGCCCGCGGCGTCTACGGGTTCTGGCCGGCACACAGCGAGGGCGACGACATCGTCTTCGATGAGGGGCCGCGCTTCCCGATGCTCCGCCAGCAGCGGCAGGACTCGCGGCCGGCGCGCTGCCTGGCCGACTACGTGGCGCCCGACGGCGACCACCTGGGCGCGTTCGCCGTCTCGATCCAGGGCGCCGAAGAGCTGGCCGCCGAATACGAGGCACAGCAAGACGACTACAAGGCGATCATGGTCAAGTCGCTCGCTGACCGGCTGGCCGAAGCGTTCGCCGAGTGGGTGCACCTCAAGGCCCGCCGCGAGTGGTATGAGCCCGACGCCGACCCCGACCTCGACGACCTGCACCACGAGCGGTTCCGTGGCATCCGGCCGGCGTTCGGCTACCCGGCCAGCCCCGACCACAGCCAGAAGGGCCCGCTCTTCGACCTGCTCCAGGCGGAGTCGATCGGCATGAAGCTGACCGAAAACTTCGCGATGACCCCGGCGGCCAGCGTCAGCGCGCTGTTCTTCGCCCACCCCGACGCCCGCTATTTCGCGGTCGGGAGGATCGGCGAAGACCAGGTCCGGGAATACGCGCAGCGCGCGGGCGTCCCGGTCGCCGACGCCGAACGCATCCTGCGTCCCAACCTGGGCTACGAGCCGAAGGAGCGCTGACCGGTGCCGGAGCGGATGGTCCCGGTCGGCGACGCCACGCTCTGCGTCGACACGTTCGGCGACCCGGGTGACCCGGCGGTCCTGCTGCTGGGCGGGGCTGCCAGCTCGATGGACTTCTGGGAGCCGGAGTTCTGCGCCGCGCTGGCCGACGCCGGCCGCCACGTCGTGCGCTACGACAACCGCGACACCGGCCGGTCGACGAACTATCCGGCCGGCAAACCCGGCTACACCGGCGTTGACCTGGTGACCGACGCGCTGGGCCTGCTCGACGCGCTCGGCATCGAGCGGGCCCACCTGGTCGGCGTCTCGATGGGCGGCGGCATCGCACAGCAGATCGCGATCGAGCATCCCGACCGGGTGGCGTCGCTGACGCTGATCGAAACCAGCCCGGCGCCACCCCGACCCGACGACGCCGAGCCGCTGCCACCGCCCGCAGAGCGGATCCAGGCGATGTTCGGCGATCCCGAGCCCGCGCCCGACTGGGCCGACCGGTCCGCGGCGATCGACCGGCTCGTGCGCGACCTCGCGACGTTCGGCGGCTCGGCGACCCTCGGCAAGGAGCACGCCCGCGAGATGGCCGCCCGCGTCTACGACCGCACCAACGACTTCGCGGCCAGCCAGACCAACCACTGGATCCTCGACGGCGGCCCGCCGGTCGACGGCAGCCTCGCCGACATCACCGCGCCGACGCTGGTGCTGCACGGCACCGAAGACCCGTTCTTCCCGCTCGGGCACGGCGAGGCGCTGGCCCGCGAGATCCCGGGCGCCCGGCTCGTGCCGCTGCCCGGCGTCGGCCACGAATATCCGCCACCGGCGGTGTGGCCGATCGTGCTGCCGGCCATCATCGCAGTGACGGCCACCGACGGCGTAACGTGATCATCGCTCGCCAGCCGTGCCTCTGTCGGCGTGTCGCGCGGCTGGCGGGCCCGCCGCATCGCGAGGTCCGATAGCCGCCAGCTTCGCCGCTCCGGGAGCCGAAGACTGGATGGCATGAGCTTCCGGATCCACGCCATTTCGATCGACACCCTGACCGGCGTACGCGACAGCGGGCGCGACGTTTCCGACCACCCGGTGGAGCCCGTCGTCGCCGGTGGTGGCGAGCCGTTGCGTTGCTGCCTGCGCGACGCCGTCGAGGGCGAAGAACTGATCCTTTTCGGGTACGAGCCCGTGCTGCCCGCCAGTCCGTACCGCGAAATCGGTCCGGTGTTCGCCCATGCCGGCGCCTGCCCCTCGGCTCCAGCAGACGGGTATCCCGCCGACTGGCGTGGCCGCAAGCAGATCCTGCGGGCCTACGACAAGCGCGGCTGGATCCACCCGTCGACCCGGGTGCACGACGGCAGCGACCCGGAGGCGGAGATCGCCGCGATCCTGGCCGATCCCGATGTCCAGCAGATCCACAGCCGCAACGTGGCCTACGGCTGCTTCATGTTCGCGATCACCCGCGACTGAGGCCCGGGTCACTGCGCCACCCCTTGAAGCCACCCAGCCACCCGGCGTTAACTGGAGAGTCGACCGTAACTCCGGGTGACGTGGGGAGGACCGTAGGTGTCGGACTCCACGTCGCTGGGCTCCTTCCTCCGGCGCGACCGCGCGATGCGGTGGGCCACCGGGGTTGGCGTCGGCTGGCTGGTGGTCTTCGTCGTCCTGCTGGTGATCGCCCAGGTCGCACACCCATCGACGGCTCTGGTCGATCTGCCCTATCTGGTGCCCATCGTGGTGGCCGTCGGCCTGTCGATCACCGCCGCGGTGGTCACCCGCGGCCGCACCAGGATCGCCTGGACCCTGCTCGCGACGTCCAACGCCCTGTGGCTGGTCGGCGAGGTGGTCTGGGTCTACTACACCTACGTGCTGGGGCGTGGGCCGCCCGCCGTATCCAGCGCCGACTTCTTCTACCTCTCCTCTTATGTCGTCGCGATCCCGGCGATCCTGGTCGGCATCGGCAGCACCGGGCACCTGCGGCACATCCGCGGGCTGCTCGACGCCGGCCTGCTCGCCCTCGGGCTCGGCACGATCGGCTGGCAGGTGGCCATCTCACCGTCGCTGCCGGAAGCGCCACGGCTGGCCGACTTCGTGGCCTTCGCCTACCCGCTGTTCGGTGTGGCCATCGTCACGACGCTCGCGGCCGTCGGGCTCGCCGGCCGGCACCGGCTGCCGGCCTGGGCCGCGCTGGTCGGTGCCGGGTTCGCGGTGGCCGGCATCACCGACGCGATGTACGCGTACTCGATCGCCGCCCAGAACACCGACAGCAACTGGACCAACATCGGCTGGCAGATCGAGGCCGTGCTGTTCGGCCTCGCCGCCGTCGCCGCGATCCGCCGGCCCGAACCGGAGGCCCGGGAACGTCCCCGCTCCCGCGACCTGACCGCGGTGCCGCTGGTGATCGCCGGGCTCGCGGCCACCGGGCTGATCCTCGCCGACCGCCTCGACGAGGGCCCGCTGACCGGCAGCACGCTCGCCATCCTGCTGGCCCTCTTCGCCGGCCTGCTGGCCCGCCAGTTGCTGATCATCCGGGACCGCACCCGGCTGGCCACCCAGTTGCGCGCCGCGCTGCGCGAGCAGGAACGGCTGGCCATCACCGACGGCCTGACCGGCGTCTACAACCGCCGCTTCTTCCAGGAGATGCTGCGGATCGAAGCCGAGCGGGCCGAGCGCGCCGAGACACCGCTGAGCCTCATCCTGATCGACCTCGACGAGTTCAAGAAGGTCAACGACGGCTACGGCCACCCGGCCGGTGACGTGGTGCTCGCCCAGATCGCAGCCCGCATCCGGGGCGGCCTGCGCAGCACCGACGTGGTCGCCCGCTATGGCGGCGAGGAGTTCGTCTGCCTGCTGCCGGGCGCCGGCGAGGAGGTCGCGGTCGAGATCGGCGAGCAGATCCGCCAGGCCATCGGCCGCGACGCGGTCGCCATCGGCGGCGGCCGAAGCGTCTGCCTCACCTCGTCGCTCGGCGTGGCCACCGCTGGCACCCGCGCCGCCCGGCCGCTGTCGGAGCCGGAGGGTCTGGTCAACGACGCCGACGCCGCGCTCTACCGGGCCAAGGCCAACGGCCGCAACCAGGTCATCGCGGCCGGCATGCTGGTCGACCCGATCGACACCGACCCCGACCTGCCGCCCGGCCTGGTGTGGCTGGCCGACCAGATAGACGCGAAGATCAGCGTGCACGAACACAGCACGGCGGTGTCCCGCTGGTCGCTGCTGGTGGGGGAGCGGCTCGGCGTCGACGTCGCCACGCTGCGCCGGATCGGCGCGGCCGGCCGCCTGCACGACGTGGGCAAGCTCAGCGTCGCCGACGCGGTGCTGCGCAAGGCGCTTCCGCTGACGGCGGCCGAATGGGCCCAGCTACGCCGGCACCCGGCCGAGAGCGCCCGGCTGCTGACCGAACTCGGCCAGCGCCCGGATCTGGCAGCCGTGGTCGCGGCGCACCACGAACGTTTCGACGGCAGCGGCTATCCGCTCGGCCTGGCCGGCGCGGAGATACCGATCGAGGCGCGGATCGTCGCGGTCGCCGACGCCTGGGCGGCGATGCTGGCCGACCGCCCGTACGCGGTCGCCCGGACCGTGGCGGCTGCCCGCGAG
The DNA here is from genome assembly GCF_003387075.1 of Asanoa ferruginea. Lineage (NCBI taxonomy): Bacteria > Bacillati > Actinomycetota > Actinomycetes > Micromonosporales > Micromonosporaceae > Asanoa > Asanoa ferruginea. Next base: position 2,023,482 of record NZ_QUMQ01000001.1, on the reverse strand, counting down.
CAGATCGAGCTGGGCCGCGGTTCCCAGTTCGACCCGGCTGTCGCCGACGCCTTCCTCGCCCTGGTCGACGAGGGGCTGGTCGGTGACCTGGCCGCGTTGGCGGTGCCGAGTCCTATGTAAACCGATTGTCGCGCTCCCGGGCGGCGGTGGACGATGGCCGGCATGCTTCGACCTGAGGTGCTCGACTATTACCGTCGCGGCGGCGAGCGCACCCGGCTCGCCGGGGGCCCAGGCAGGTTGGAATTCCTGCGCACCTGGGACGTGCTCACCCGGGTGCTGCCGGCCGCTCCGGCGTCGGTGCTCGACGTCGGCGGTGCGACCGGTGTCTACGCGGGGCCGCTGGCCGCGGCCGGCTACGACGTGCGGGTGATCGACCCGGTCCCGGCGCACGTGGCCGACGCCGCCGCCCTGCCCGGGGTGACCGCCACGGTCGGCGACGCCCGCTCGTTGCCGGCCGCCGACCGCGACGCCGACGCCGTGCTGCTCTTCGGCCCGCTCTACCACCTGCTGGAGCGGGCTGACCGGGTGGCGGCGTGGCGGGAGGCGGCCCGGGTCGTGCGCCCCGGTGGCGTGGTCGTCGGCGCGACCATCAACCGGTTCGCGTCGTTCTTCGACGGCTTCGTCAAGGACTACTACCGCGACCCGCGGTTCCAGCCCGTGGTCGAGGGCGCGCTGTCCGAGGGCGTGCACCGCAGCGAGACCTGGTTCACCAGCGCCTATTTCCACCATCCGGACGAGCCGGCGGTCGAGGCCGCCGAGGCCGGCCTCGTGGTGCGCCGCCAGGTGGCCGTCGAGAGTCCGTTGTGGATGATCGGCGGGCGGCTCGACGAGATCCTCGCCAGCGCGGAGCGCACCGGGTTCATGCTGGAGATGCTGCGCCGGGTGGAAGAGGAGCCGAGCCTGCTCGGCGCCAGCAGCCACGTGCTCACGATCGGGTCGCCGCGAGCAGGTGCAGCCGGCGACGCATGAGCGCGCGGCGGTCCGGGTCGGCGTGCTGGAGAAACACCGGCCAGTCGAGCAGCAGCAGCCGGATCTCGGCCGTCACGGTGGCGCGCACAAGGGTGTCGTCGTGCGGGATGCCGCGCGCGGCCGCGTAGCCGGCGAGCATCGCCTCGCGCGGCGGGTCAGCGCCGTCAAACTCGGCCCGCTGCCAGAGCAGGGCGAGGTCTTCGGGGCCCTGGCCGAGACCGACCTCCTGCCAGTCGGTCCAGACCAGCTCGCCGTCGGGCGCCCGCAGCAGGTTGCCGGCGTGCAGGTCGCCGTGCACGAGGCAGGTCGGCAGCTTCGCGTTCTCGCCGGCCCGGTCGTGCAGCTCTAGCTCCGTCGGGGTCCAGAACGCCCGGGCGGTCTGGTCGGGTCGCCTCGAGGTTGGACGCCGGAGCCACGGTTGGTCTTCAGGTGGCGTGGCATGCAGCGTGCCCAGTTGGCGGGCGATCTCGTGCCACTGGGCGGGAGGCCAGTCCGCCGCGCGGGGCAGCGGTTCGAGGGCTTCCAACAGCAGGCAGGTGTCGTCGGCCGCGACCAGCCGCGGGATGCGGACCGGAAGGCGGGCAGCGGATCTGTAGAGGGCGACCTCGCGCGGGGTCGTCGTCTTGAGCACGAGCCGCTCGCCGTCGTCGAACCGCAGCAGGGCGACGTGTGACCCGGACGCGGAACCGGCCAGCGGCACCGATTCGCGCAACGATCCCGGATCGCGGCCCAGCCGGCGCAGGCACTCCTGGTGTCGCGCCATCTCCCCAGCTTAGCTTTGACGCCCGGCAGAACGAGATCAGCGTTACACGGATAGCGGTCGGACAGCGAAGTACCGTGAGAATGTGCCGACGAAAGAGACAATCACGAGTGCCGACCTTGCTGAACTCCGCCGCTCAGCACTCACGACGGCTGATCCGCTCGGCGTCGCCGCTGACCTGGCCGACGCGGTCGACCATGACCGGCTCGCCTCGCCGGAAGACGCCGGCGACGCGCTGAGCCTGGCCGCGGAGATCGCCGAGTTCCGCAACCGGCTGGACGCCGCGCTCCAATACGCCGACCGGGCCGTGGCCGCCTTCCCGTCGCCTTCCGACCCGGGAGCCGGTTTCGCCACGGCGCTGCGCGCCCGCATCCTGTTCCGGATCGGCGGCCGCGACGACGAGGCGCTGGAGGCGGTCACCGCGCTGCGCCCGCTGCTGACCGAGCAGCCCGACGCGCCCGCCTACGTGAGTGCCGCGCTCGACGCCGGCGGCCGCTCGGCGCTCGCCGAAGAGTGGCTGAGCGAGGCGGTCGACAACCTGCTCGGCGCCCGCACCACGGCCGACGTCGGCCCGGCGGAGGCGCCCGGCGTCGCGTTCTTCCTTCTACAGCAACGGCACCGGGTCCGCCGTGACCTCAACCTGCCACACGACCGGCAGGACGACCTGGCCGACCGGCTGGAGGCGCAACTCACCCGCGGCGTCGAGTCCGGCGAGCCCGACCTGCTGTTCTTCCCCAAGGCGGAGTTCGACCGCCTCGACACGCTGACCGACACCTTCGGTCCCGACTGGGACGCGCACCGGGCCACGCTCGAGAAGGAGTTGGTCCGCCTGGCCGAGGCCGGTGGCAGCGGGCTGCACGTGCTGCGGGCATCGGTGGCCGGCCTGACCGGCTACGCCAACCGCAACGACGGCGACCCCAGCGCGCCCAACATCCGGCGCCGCTACGCCGAGGAACTCGAGGCCCAGCCGGGCGCACACGTCTCGTGGCCGCCGGAGCGTAACGGGCCGTGCTGGTGCGGTTCGGGCCTCAAATACAAGAAGGACTGCCTGCCGCGCTCCCGGAGCTGACCGGGCTGGCCCGCCACGGGGCACCGTAGCCGGCGGTTCTCTGGTCTGATCGCGGCGTGAAACGCGCTCGCCTCGCCACACTTGTCGCCATCCTGCTGGTCGGTGGGTGCGGATCGCCGGCCCGGTTCGTTCCGCCGGCGTCGCCATCGGCCGGCGCGTCGACTGCGGCGCCGACCGCGGCGCCCACGACCGCGCCCACCACCGCGCCTCCGACGGCGCCGGTGGTGGTGCCGGGTGCCACGCGGCGCGGGCGGCGGCCACCGGTGGTCGACCACGGCCCGCGCACGGGCAACCTGGTGGCGTTGACCTTCGACGCCGATCTCACTGTCTCGATGCGGGCGGCGCTCGACTCGGGCAAGGTGAAGTCCTATGCCAACCTGCGCATCCTCGACCAACTCGAGCGCGGCGGCGTGCCCGCGACGTTCTTCCTCACCGGAATGTGGGTCGAGCAATATCCCGAGGTGACGCGCCGGATCGCCGAAAACGACCGCTTCGAGCTGGCGAACCACACCTACGACCACGGCGCGTTCGTCGACAACTGCTATGGACTGCCCCGGTTGCCGCCGGCGCGGATGAGGTCTGATGTGGACAAGACCTTCAACATCATCATGGCGTACGGCGGTCGGCAGACCCGCTATTTCCGCTTTCCCGGCCTCTGCCACGACCCGCGGGCGCTGGATTCCCTGGCGCCACTGGGCGTGACCGTCGTCGACGGCGACGTGGTGAGCGGCGACCCGTTCGCGACCAGGTGGCAGCCGATCGTCAACGCCGTGCTGACGAAGGTGCGCCCGGGCTCGGTGATCATCCTGCACGTCACCGAGGCGAACGCCCGGATGACCGACGACGCCCTGCCACACATCCTCGCCGGCCTGCGCGCCCGCCACCTCCAGCCGGCCCTGCTCTCCGAGGTGCTCGCGGGCGGCTAGCAGGTTGCATGTGAACCGGTTCAAATATAGCGTCTTGTCTATCCCCTCCCGGAAGGACAAGGCCTTGAGAAGTCTCCTCAAGTTGCGCGACCGGGCCTCACTCGCCGCCGTCCTGGTCGTCGCGAGCGTCTGCGTCGTCGTGGCCCCGACACCGGCGGCCGCGGCCACCAACATCCTGATCAAAGGCGTCGGCTCGGCCCGCTGCCTGACCCCCGCCACCACCAGCGGCGCGGCCGCCGTGATCCAGGACTGCGCCGCGCAGCGCTGGACCACCAACGACAACGGCACCATCACGATCAACGGCCAGTGCCTCGACGTCTTCGGCGAAGGCACCGCCAACGGCACCGCGGTCACCGTCTGGACCTGCACCGGCGGCGCCAACCAGCGGTGGACCGTCAACGCCGACGGCAGCATCCGCAGCGTGCCGTCCGGCCGCTGCCTCGACGTGCGCGCGCACGCCACCGCGGCCGGGTCGCCCGTGCAGATCTGGGACTGCACCGGCGAGAGCCACCAGAAATGGCAACTGGTCACCGACGGCGGCACCCCACCGCCCGGCAACGAGACCGTCGGCGGCGGCACGATCGGCAGCCCCGCCCAGGGCCCGGGCCCGTCGTCCAGCGCCTACGGAGCCAACTTCACGCTCGTGAAGAACTGGAACTTCGGCGCCGACGGGACCATCCGCACGATCGGCCAGCTGAGCAGCGAGTTCGTCTACCACGACCACTGGGGCACGATCGGCAACGGCACCAACTACGGCGCGGTCACCGCGGCGCCAGACGCGGCGACGGCCATCTCCGGCCAGCCGATCAACGCGTCGGTCCGGCAGTTCACCGGCACGTCGCTGCGGACCACGCTGGCCGCCCGCAACGGCGAGACGACCGTGTCGCCCACCCAGCACAACGCGGTCAACGGGTCGTTCACGGCCAAGTTCACGCTCCCGGCCGGCGGCTCGCGGCTCAACCAGGACATCCTCTGGGAGACCAGGGTCCGCTATGTGACGCCGCGCTACCACTGGTTCGCGCTGTGGAACGCGGGCCAACTCTGGGACGGTGGCGCGGAGTTCGACGTCATCGAGAGCTTCGGCTACGACAACGGTGGCGGCAACACCAACTACGACGGCCGCTACTGGCACGCCGACCCGGTCGGCGGCACCGCCAGCACCAATTACTCCTGCTGGTCGTGCGGCATGGAGTCGCGCGGCATCACCAGCTATGACCCGACGCAATACCACACGTGGGCGTTGCTCTACCGCAAGAACAACACCTACAGCTTCTATGTGGACGGTCGCGAGGTGCAGTCCGGCACGATGAACTGGACGCAGGGCGGCGGCGCCACCGGCACGCCCACCGACCTGGCTTTCCTGTTCGACGCCGGCTGGGGCCACACCCAGGTCGCCAGCGTCAACCACTCGATGCCCGCCAGCGAGTTCCAGGGCAAGTTCTACGAGTTCGACTGGTCCCGGGTCTACTTGCGCAACTGATCCGGGCTGAGCCGGGGGCGTCCGGCCGGACGCCCCCGGTCAAAATGGGTGCGCGGTCGTCCCCGGTGCGCTGGCACCATGGTTCGCGTGTTGTTGACCATCGGGACCACCCACCGGCCCGCCACCGACCTCGGCTATCTGCTCGTCAAGCATCCCGACCGGGTGCACGAGTTCGACCTGCCGACCGGCCGGGCGTTCGTGTGCTTCCCGGAGGCCGACGAGGCGCGCTGCACCGCCGCGCTGGTGCTCGAGGTCGCAGCGCCCGACCGCTCGGCCACGCCAGACGGGTTCACCCTCGGCCGGTTCGTCAACGACCGGCCCTACGCCGCGTCGAGCCTGCTCGCGGCCGCGCTCAACAAGACGTTCCGCACCGCGATGCTCGGCACCTCGAAGGACCGCCCCGAGTTGGCGGCGACCGCGATCCCGTTGGAGATCCGGATCCCGGTGCTGCGCTGCCGTGGCGGGGCCGACCTGGCCGACCGGCTGTTCGCGCCGCTGGGCTGGGTGGTCACCGCCACCGCGATCCCGCTCGACGTCGAGCACCCGGAGTGGGGCCGCAGTTCCTATGTAGACCTCGCGCTGAGTGGGACGCTCCGGCTCGCCGACGCGTTGCACCAGCTTTACGTGCTGTTGCCCGTCCTTGATGACGCCAAGCATTACTGGGTTTCGACCGACGAGGTCGACAAGCTCGTGCGAGCCGGCGAGGGCTGGCTGGCGGGCCACCCTGAGCGCGAGCTGATCGTGTCGCGATATCTGGCACACCGGCGGTCGTTGTCGGAGCCGGCGCTCGAGCGGCTGGCCGAGTCCGACGACCGGGTCGTGACCGACAGCGTCGACGCAGCCTCGCCCGAAGACGCCGACGAAGACGCGCCTTCGCTGGCCGTCGTCCGCCGTGAAGCGGTCCTGCGGGCACTTCGCGAATCGGGAGCACAGCGGGTGCTCGACCTGGGCTGCGGTCCGGGGGCGCTGCTGGTTTCGCTCCTGGAGGACCGGCGATACACCGAGCTTGTCGGGGTCGACGTCGCGTCGCGTGCGTTGGCGGTGGCTGCCCGCCGCTTGCGACTCGACCGACCGGGTGCGATTTCGGAGCGCGACCGGCAGCGGGTGCGGCTGATCCAGTCGGCACTGACCTACCGCGACGCCCGGCTGGCCGGCTACGACGCGGCGGTGCTGATGGAGGTGATCGAGCATGTCGACGAGGCCCGGCTGCCCGACCTGGTCCGCGCTGTCTTCGGTGCCGCACGGCCGGCGACCGTGATCGTCACGACGCCCAACGCGGAATACAACGCGCGCTACCCTTCGCTCGCCGCTGGGGCGATGCGGCACGCCGACCACCGGTTCGAGTGGACGCGCTCGCAGTTCGGCGACTGGGCGGATTCGGTGGCTCTGGCGCACGGCTATTCCGTGACGGTCGCGGCGGTCGGTGTCGTCGACGCGGCGGTGGGCGCACCGACCCAGATGGCTGTCTTCAACACCACGGGGGTGGGCGAATGACCGAGTTGACCGTGCCTGCGCTGAGCCTGGTGGTGCTGGTGGGCATTTCCGGTTCCGGAAAGTCGACCTTCGCGCAGCGCAACTTCGCGCCGAGTCAGGTGCTCTCGTCCGACGCGTTCCGAGCCATGGTGGCCGACGACGAAAACGACCAGTCCGCGTCGGCGGCGGCCTTCGACGCGCTGCACTACGTGGCTGGCAGGCGGTTGGCGGGCGGGCGGCTCACGGTCATCGACGCCACCAACGTCCAGGACCACGCCCGCGCCGGGCTGGTCGCGTTGGCGCGCGCCCACGACGTACTCCCGGTGGCAATTGTCCTTGACCTGCCGGAGGAGGAATGTTGGGCGCGCACCGAGCGCCGACCCGATCGGTCATTTGGTCGTGGCGTTCTCGGCCGTCAGTCCCGTGACCTGCGGCGTTCCATCAAGCGGCTGAGCCGGGAAGGTTTCCGGACGGTCCACGTGCTGCACGGTCTCGAAGAGATCGAGGCCGCCACGATCCGGCCGCAGCGCCTCTACACCGACCGCCGCGATCTGGCCGGCCCCTTCGACGTGATCGGCGACGTGCACGGTTGCCGAGCAGAGCTCGAGACGCTGCTGATCGACCTCGGTTGGAAGATCAGCCGCGACGACCTGGGCCGGCCGACCGGCGCTCGCCACCCGGAAGGGCGCGTCGCGGTCTTCGTCGGCGACCTGGTCGACCGCGGCCCCGACTCGCCCGGCGTGCTGCGCCTGGTGATGGGCATGGTGCGGGCCGGCACGGCGCTGTGTGTGGCCGGCAACCACGAGGCCAAGCTGTTGCGCAAGCTGCGCGGCAAGGAGGTCACCGTCTCGCACGGCCTGGCCGAGACGCTCTCGCAGCTCTCGTCATCCGAGCCTGCGTTCGTCGCGTCGACCGCGTCGTTTATCGACGGGCTCATCAGTCACTACGTGCTCGACGGCGGGCGCCTGGTGGTGGCGCACGCGGGCATCAAGGAGGAATACCAGGGTCGCGCCTCTGGTCGGGTGCGCGCCTTCTGCCTCTACGGCGACACGACCGGCGAGACCGACGAGTACGGGCTGCCGGTCCGCTATCCCTGGGCATCCGACTACCGTGGTTCGGCGACCGTCGTGTATGGACACACCCCGACCGTCGACCCGGAGTGGGTCAACAACACCATCTGCATCGACACCGGCTGTGTGTTCGGCGGCCGGCTGACCGCGCTGCGTTATCCGGAGCGCACGCTCGTGTCGGTGCCGGCTGAGCGGGAGCATTACGCGCCGGCCAAGCCGCTCGCGCCTTCGCCTTCTGCGCGTCCGGGTGATCTCCTCGACGTGGCCGACGTGCTGCCCGCGACGGGCCGCCGGCAGCTCGACACGGGATACGGGCACATCCCGATCGAGGCGCCGCAGGCGGCCGCCGCACTCGAGGTGCTGGGCCGGTTCGCTGTCGACCCGCGCTGGCTGGTCTACCTGCCGCCGACGATGGCGCCCGCGCCGACCGCGACGGCCTCGGGTTATCTGGAGCATCCGCGTTCGGCGTTCGAGGGCTATCGCGCGGCCGGGGTGTCGCGACTGGTCTGCGAAGAGAAGCACATGGGATCGCGCGCCCTCGTGCTGGTGTGCCGCGACTCCGCGGCGGCCGCACGGCGGTTCGGGGTCACCGAGGGCGAGGCGGGTGCTGTCTACACCCGCACCGGGCGGCCGTTCTTCGATCCTTCGCTCACTGCTTCCCTTCTCGCCCGGGTCCGCTCGGCGGTCTCTGCGGCCGGGTTGTGGGCCTCGTTGGAGACCGACTGGCTCCTGCTGGACGCGGAACTGCTGCCGTGGTCGGCGAAGGCCGGCGACCTGATCCGCAGCCAATACGCGACGGTTGGCGCCGCCGCGGGCGCCGCGTTGCCGGCGACCCTCGATGTCCTCGCCGCGGCCCAGGCTCGTGGGCTCGACGTCGCAGCGTTGCGCGAACGCACGTCGGCCCGGGCGGAGAACGCCGCGTTGTTCACGGCGGCATACCGGCGCTACGTCCGGCCGACGACCGGCCTCGACGGGGTGACGCTCGCTCCGTTCGCGGTGCTGGCGGCCGAGGGTGCGAATCTCGCGGTGCGCGACAACGGCTGGCATCTCGACCTGGTCGATCGGCTGGTGGCGGCCGACTCGACCCTGTTCACCCGCACGGCGCGGATGCTGGTCGACCTGGGTGACCCGGCGACCGTCGACGCCGCCGAGTCCTGGTGGTTGGAGCTCACCGCCGCGGGTGGCGAGGGTATGGTCGTGAAGCCGCTCGACGGCATGGTGCGCACCGCCCGTGGAGGGGTGGTGCAGCCCGGCATGAAATGCCGGGGCCGCGAATACCTGCGGATCATCTATGGTCCTGACTACACGGCGCCTGACACGCTGGCTGCCCTGCGCGGCCGCAACCTCGGCCGCAAACGAAGCCTGGCGCTGCGTGAGCATGCCCTGGGGCTCGGTGCCCTCGACCGGCTCGCGGCTAACGAACCACTGTGGAGGGTGCACGAGCTGGTCTTCGGCGTGCTCGCGCTGGAGTCCGAGCCGGTCGACCCGCGGCTGTGAGGCGGTTTACGGCGCTTTCTTGGACGCTTCGCGTACGGCCGGGGCAATCTCGGTGGCCCAGCGGCGCAGAGACTTGACGTCGGGCGTGCCGCCCTTGGGTGAGAAGAGCATGAAGCCCGACGCGGCGTGCTCCAGCACGGCCCCGGTCAACTCCTCGACCCACTGGGCGACGGAGCCGCCGACCCAGCGGTTGTCGCCGTCCCGCGTCGCGGCCAGCGGCCGGTCGGTGATGCGGCCGGGGAGGTTGAAAATCGAGCGGATCTCGCGCGGTAGGCGACCCTCGGCCATCGCTGCTTCGTCGATGAGCGGCCGCGACGTCCGGTATCGCTCGCTGAGCCAATCCGCCGCGTGGCCAGGGATCCAACCGTCGGCCACCCGCCCGGTCGCGGCGAGGGATTTCGGGCCCACCGAACCGGTCCACACCGCCGGACCGGCCACCGGAGCGGGCTCGATCGCCTCCAGCTGGTGGTAGCGGCCGCGGAAGGTGACGGGTGGGCCGCCACCGGAGAGCCGTTTGATCAGCACGATCGCCTCCTCGAAGGCGTCGACGGCGGCCCCGGGTGACAGCCGGGGCACGCCCAGGTCGGCGATCCGGTCCCACAGCCCGCCAGCGCCCATGCCCAGCACGATCCGGCCGCCCGAGAGGGCCGAGAGCGTGGTGACCGTGCGCGCGAGCATCGGGGCGGGCCGGGTCGGCAGGTTGGTGACGTTGGCGAAACCCGCGATGTGCCGCGTGCGGCCGAGGATGAACCCGATCGAGGCGTAGGCGTCGAGGCGTCCGCCGAGATAAGGGTGGTCCGACAGCGAGAAAAGGTCGAGCCCGTCGCGGTCGGCCTGTTGGGCCATCCGCAACAGCTCGGGTCCGTCGTCGATGCCGCTGTGCGCACCGAACCCGAAGAGGATCATCGTGCTGCCTTTCGTTTCGAGGCCGCGCCGACCGCTCAGGCCGCGGTGGGCCCGAACTGTGCGGTGAAGCGACCGGTGAACAGGTCGGCGCCCTTGTATTCGGCAACCGTCGTGGCCGGGACCATGACCGGGCCGTCAGGTGTGGGCAGTTGGCCGACACCGCCGCGCGGTCCGAGCGGGAGCAGGATCATGGGATGCGGCAGGGGACGGTAGGTGGCGGTGGGCCGCTCACCACGCAGTCGGGCGATGATGTTCGACGCGACGACCTCGGCGTGCTGCATCGCCCACCCCGCACGCTTGTCCTCCGCCACATCGGTGAGGTCGCCGATCGCGTAGACGTGGTCGTAGCCGGAGACATTGAGGGCCTCCGTGACCGGCACCTGTCCTCGCGGAGTGCGGGCGGTGAGGCGGCCGTCCGCGAGATAGTCGCTGTTGACGCTCACGCCGTACGCCCGGAACCAGATGTCGGCGGTGATCTCGGTGCCGCCGGCGACGGTGAAGGCGCCGGCTCGACCGGGCGCGACCGGCGGCGGTGCGGCCAGGCTGGTGTCCAGCCGAAGCTGGATGCCGAGCTCGTCGAGTTGACGGTGCAGGTCGGCACGCAGCTCCGGCAGATAGCCGGGCAGCAGCTGACCAGCCGGGTCCACGATGGACACCTGTTTGTGGGGCCAGACCTCCTTGATCTCGCCGGCCAACTCCAGACCGACCGGCCCTGCGCCGAGGATCAGCACCCGCTCGGCGGCGGCCAGCTCCTTGTGGGTCATCCGCAGGTCGTCCAGCGCCTCGCCGGTCGACTCGGCGTTGGGCTTGGCGGGGTAGGCGTAGCTGGAACCGGTGGCCAGCACCAGATAATCCGCTTCGACCCGCCTCCCCGAGGCCAGGGTGACGCCATCAGGGTCCACCGAGACCGCCCGGTCGCGAATCACCGTGCCCCGCGTGAGCAGCGCGTCATAGGGGAAGAAGACGTGGCCCGCCCAGTCGGGCTGGACCAGGGCCCGCAGCAACCCCGCCGCGTTGACGAGGGCGTCCCGCGGGTCGATCAGAACGACATCGGCCTCGGCTTCCAGCGCCTTGGCGACCGCCGCACCTCCATAGCCCCCACCGATGACCGCGACTGTCCGACTCATGATTTCAGCTCCAGGATCGAACTCGACCGGATGTCGAGCGCCTGCCTTGAGGTTCGTCAGCCGGCGAGCGGTCAGGAAGGCCGGTCCGATGCTGGTAGTGGTGGGGACACCATCGCGCTCACCGCCGCTGTTACGTTCGGATGGTGAGCGACAACGAGCTCGGGCTCTTCCTGCGCGTACGCCGTGAAGCCCTCACCCCGGCCGAGGTGGGCCTGCCCACCGGGCCGCGCCGGCGCGCCGCCGGGTTGCGCCGCTCCGAGGTGGCGGCGCTCGCCGATGTCAGCGTGGAATACGTCACCCGGCTCGAACAGGGCCGCGACCGCCACCCGTCGCCGCAGGTGCTCGCCGCTCTCGCCGGCGCGTTGCGACTGACCGCGAGCGAACGCGCCCACCTTTACCGCCTCGTCAAGGCCGCCGACCCGGGGTTCAACTGCCGTGGCAGCGTCACCCCCGCGCGCGCCGTGCGCCCGACCGTGCAGGCCCTGCTCGACCGTCTCGAGCCCACTGCCGCCGTGCTGCTCAACCGGCTCGGCGACATCGTCGCCCACACCGCCGGCTACGACCGCCTGGTCAGGCCGATCGGCCTGCTGGACGCGGCAGCGCCCAACCTCGCCCGGTTCACCTTCACCGACAGCCGGGCCCGCGACGCCTACCCGGACTGGGCCCACGTCGCCGACGAACAGGTCGCCGAGCTCAAGACCGGCCCGTTCCGGGCAGACCCGCACATGGCCGCCCTGGCCGACGAGCTGACCCTCACCGCCGGCGACGAGTTCACGCGCCGGGTCGACGCCGTCGCGGCGCTGGCGAAGTCGACCGGCATCCTTCGCCTGGCCCACCCCGAGGCGGGTCTGCTCCGGCTCGCCTACGAGACGCTCGACCTGTCCGCCGACGACGACCAGCGGCTGGTCGTGCACCTGCCCGCCGACGCGGCAACCTCCGCCGCCCTGGACCGGCTCAACAGCCCGCGGCCGCAACCGCTCCGCCTCGTGGCCGGATGACCTGAACCGCGTCGACCGTCAGGACATTGTCCCGATCCCGCTGGGACGCCGCGCCGTTATCGTCGGCCGCACGGCGAACTGCGTTCGGCGGAGGAGGCGGGACGTGGGTAAACGGGTGGCGTGGGGGGCCTGCCTGGCCACCGTGGCGGTGGTCGTCGGTGCGGTGGTGCTCGGCGCCGTCAACGGCACTGATCCGCGTACCCGTGCATATCTTGTCTTCGTTTTGACCTGTGCTGTCGCGGGCGCCTTGGTCGCCGGCGGTCGACGCAGCCTGCTCGGCTGGCTTCTGCTCGGCTCCGCGTCCGCGTTCGCGCTGGTCGAGCTCGCCGGCGAATACGCCGTTTACGGCGCGGTGCCCTATCCGCTGCTCGCGGCGTGGGTCACCACGTGGTTGTGGGTGCCAGCCAACCTGTGCGCCGCTCTCGTCCCGCTGTTCTTTCCCGACGGCCGGCTCCCGGACCGCCGCTGGTGGTGGCTGCTCGGCCCGTTGCTGGCGGTCGCGGCGACCGCGGCGGTGCTGAGCGCGCTGCGGCCGGGCACACCGGATCAGCTCGCCGGCCACCCCGGGATAACCAACCCGTTCGGGGTGCCCGGGCTGTCGGTGACCGCCGTCGACCGGGCGTTCACGCTCCTCGCCGGGCTCACCTTCGCCGCCGGCGCCGTCGCGGTGGTGTTGCGTGCGCGCGCCGCGGGCGAGGTTCGCCGCCGCCAGCTCGTCTGGGTGGCCTGGGCGGTCGCCGTGGCCGCGACCGTCGTTGCGGCCCGGCTCGTCGCCGGACTCACCGACGCCGACGCGGGCTCACCGTGGCCACGAGGAAGCCTTTTCTGGGAGTACGCCGGTGCGGCCGCGCTGAGCCTCGTGCCGGCCGCGGTGACGGTGGCGGTGCTGCGGCATCGGCTCTACGACGTCGACCTGCTGGTCAACCGCACGCTGCTCTACGCGGCCCTGTCGACGTTTCTGGTCGGCGGCTACGTGCTGATCGCCGGCTACCTCGGCGCGGTCGTCGGGCGCTCGGGAAGCCTGTCGGTCTCGGTGGTCGCGGCGGCGGCGGTCGCGGTCGGCTTCGCGCCGCTGCGGGCCCGCGTCCAGAGCGGAATAGATCGCCTGTCGTACGGGCGCCGCAAGGACCCGTACGCCGTGCTGGCCGGGCTCGGTCGCCGGTTGGAGGAAGCCGTCAGCCCCGCCGCGGTGCTGCCCGCGATCGCCCAGACCGTCGCGGACACGCTGCGGCTGCGCTACGTCGCGGTGGAGGTGGCCGGCGGCGCGACCGTGGCCAGCGGCGTCGCCGAGGGCCCGCCGACCCGGTTGCCGCTGACCTTCCAGGGCGAGGACGTCGGCGCGCTCGCCGTGTGGCCCGCTCCGACGACCCGCCGACGTGGAGGCGACCAGCGGTTGCTCGCCGACCTGGCGCGGCACGTCGGCGTGGCGGTGCACGCGGCGCGCGAGACCGAGCGCGCGGTGCGCCTCTCCGCCGACCTTCAGCGTTCGCGCGAGCGGCTGGTGATGGCCCGCGAGGAGGAACGCCGGCGGCTACGGCGCGACCTGCACGACGGGCTGGGGCCAACGCTGGCTGCCCTCACGATGCGGGCCGAGGCGGCCCAGGACGTGGCTGGCGACGAGGCGAAGCCGCTGCTCACGTTGATCGCCGACGACGCGCGGGCGGCGATCGGTGACGTGCGGCGGCTGGTCGACGGGCTGCGGCCGGCGGCCCTCGACACCCTCGGTCTGGTCGGGGCGTTGCGCTCGCACCTGGCCGCGCTGCCGCCCGGCGACACACTGGTCACATTGGACGCTCGTGCGTCGTTGCCCGCGCTGCCGGCCGCGACGGAGGTGGCCGCGTACCGGATCGCGGTCGAAGCGGTGACCAATGCCCGCCGGCACGCAGGCGCTGCGCGCGCGACCGTCAGCCTCGCCCTGGCCGGCAGCCGCCTGGTGCTGGAGATCCGCGACGACGGTACGGGCGCGATCACCGAGCGGCCCGGCGGCGTTGGCCTGCCCTCGATGCGCGAACGTGCGGCGGAGGTGGGCGGCACGTTGCGCGTCGAAGGCGGCGCCGGCGGCAGCCTGGTGCGTGCGGACCTGCCGGCGACCACGGAGGACTGATGGAAACCATCCGCACGCTGGTCGTCGACGACCACGCCGCGTTCCGGGCGGGCCTGCGCGCGCTGCTGGACGCGGTGCCCGACATCGAGGTGGTCGACGAGGCGGCGACGGGCGAGCAGGCGCTGGCCCTGGCACCGGCGGCTCGGCCGGACGTCGTGCTGCTGGACCTCGCGATGCCCGGGATGGGCGGGATCGCGGCGACGGAACGGCTGACCGCGGCGATGCCGCACGTGCGGGTGCTGATCCTGAGCATGGCCGACGACGACGACTCGGTGTTCGCGGCGATGCGCGCGGGTGCCCGCGGCTACGTGCTCAAGGGCGCCCGCCGGGCGGAGTTGGTCCGCTCGGTGCGCGCGGTCGCGGCCGGCGAGGCCATCTTCGGCGCGGCGCTGGCCGTACGCCTGATGGGATATTTCGCTGGTCTGGACCGCCGGTCGAGCGCGTTCCCGGAACTCAGCGACCGGGAGCGGCAGATCCTCGGCCTGGTCGCGCGGCACCTGACCAACCCGCAGATCGCGGAACGGCTGGGCCTGCGCGATAAAACGGTGCGCAACCACGTGTCGAGCATCTTCGCCAAGCTGCGGGTCGCCGACCGGGCGCAGGCCATCATCCGGGCCCGGGAAGCGGGCCTGTAGAGCCCGCTCCCCGGTGCGCCGGGCTAGGCGCGCTTGAGCATCCGAAGGCCGAGCGGTGCCAGCGCGGCGAGGATCAGCACCGGGCCGACCGACTGCACGACCGGCGCCTGGGCGGTGGTCAGGAACGGCACGGCCAGGCCGGCGAGGAGCAGGACGAACTGCCACCAGCGCAGGACGCCGGTGCGCACCAGGGCGCCGGCGAGCACGAGGAGCGCCGGGTGGACGAGGAAAGCGGGCAGCAGGAACCCGTAGAGGACTCCTGGGTAGCCGTTTGCCAGGTCGGTGATCGCTACCGCCTGCGGGTCGGGGACCGACTTCGCGAGTGCGAGGTCGTAGAAGTCCGTGAGCAGCAGGGCGGAGCCACTGATTGCCGCGAAGGCACCGATCAGGCCGGTGATGGCGGCGAGCCTGGGCATTCGCTGTTTTAGGAAGTGCGCCAGCGCCAGCACGACGGGGACGATGAGGATCGCGCTGTAGTGCAGGATTACGGCGCTCACCTGCACGAGGGTGGCGTGTTCGCGGTAGAGGTGGGGTGCGTGGGTCTCGCCCGGTGGCGAGGTGAGGAAGCCGGCCAGGTGGAACACCGGCCAGGCGATGAGGGCGAGACCGCCGCCTACGCGCCAGAGACCGTTGGTGGCGTCGCTCGCCGCCTGGGGGCGACTTTCAATGATCGTCATGCAGCCCAGGAAAGCGTTGCGCCGTCCCGCCTCGCGCCGCCGCCGGTCCCGGCGACTCAGGAAGAATGTCCCTTCGACAGGGTGCTGGTCAGGTCGGTCAGGGTCAGCGGTGGGGCGAGGTGGTAACCCTGGGCGTAGGACACCCCTATCCGGGCGAGTGCTGCCAACTGCTCGGCGGTCTCGACGCCTTCGGCCGCGACTCGCAGCCGCAGGCGACGGGCGAGATCAGTGAGCAAGGTGACGATCGCGTGGTCGCGCGGGCTGATCAACATGCCGGCCACGAATAGCTTGTCGATCTTTATGTCCCGCGGTGCCAGGTGAGAGAGGTAGCGCAGGTCCGTTGCTCCGGCTCCCATGTCGTCGAGGGCCACCTCGATTCCGCTGTGGGTCAGGGTTTCGAGGTGCGGTCCGGCTCTGGTGAGAGTGTCGAGGTCGGCGCCTTCGTTGAGTTCCAGGCGCAGTCGCCGTGCCGGCAGACCCGTACGTTTCAGCGTGGTGGTGACGAGCTCGGTGAGGTCGGTCGTCAGGGTCGGTACTGAGATGTTGACGTTGACCCTTATCGGGGCCGCGCCCTTGAGGGAACCGCGCAGCTCGATCATGTCTTCGCAGGCGTGCTGCAGGACCCACTGGTCGAGCAACGGCATGTGGCCGCTCTGGTGTGCGGCGTGGAAGAACCGGTCCGGGGTGAGCAGGCCTAGTGTCGGGTGCTGCCACCGCACCAGGGCCTCCACCGCCACGACCGCCCGGTCCTTGATCCTGACGATGGGCTGATACCTCAGCCGCAACTCGTCATTAGCGACGGCAGCGGCGACGCTGTGGGCGCCGTCGCGTGTGTGGACCGCGTGCTCGGGCGGCGCTGGCACCCGGTCGACGCCGCTTGAAATGGGGAGAGCTGCGGGGTGACTGGTCATCGCGTGGAGGCTCCTGGGAGATCGGGTCAGCGGGCGTCGTCCGTCCGGGGCTGGCCTTGCAACCGTGATCGCTGGTGGTTGGCTCTGCCCCCGTGGTCAGCCCGGGGTGTGCAAACCCCGGTGCACCAGGACGAGTCAGCGCGCGGCTGTGGTCGCCGCTACCGCGTCGAGCGGGGCGTCGCGCAGCTCTCGGCGCGAGCTGATGGCCAGCTTCGCGAAGACGTTGCGTAGGTGCCACTCGACCGTCCGAGGGCTGATGAACAGGGCGGTGCCGATCTCCTGGTTGGTCTGACCATCCCGCGCCAGTGATGCGATCAACGCCTCCTGAGGCGTGAGATCCAGCGTGTCCGGGGTCCGGTGTGGGACTGTCTCGCCGGTTGCCTCGAGTTCGTTGCGGGCGCGCTCGCCGAACGCGTCCGCCCCGATGTTGGTGAGTAGTTTGTGGGCGCGCCGCAGTTGGTCGCGGGCGTGGCTGCGGCGGTTGTTGCGGCGGAGCCATTCCCCGTACGCAAGGTGCGCGCGGGCGAGGTGCGCATTCATGCGGCAGCCTCGGAGCCGGTCGATGGCGGTGCGGTAGAGATCGTCGACGTCGGGGCCGCGGCTCAGCATTGCCCGCGCGAGTGCTTCGGTGCCCAGCGCCCACGGTGTTCCGCTCGCCTGGGTCCGCTCGGTGAGCTCCCGCAGAGCCACGTCGCCGACCTCCCATTCCTCGAGCCGCGCGGCCGCCTCCACCAGTTCGGCCAGCCCCCACGACCTGGTCACCATGTGATCACCGCGGGTGGTGCGTTGCGCAGCGGCCAGGGCCGTCCCGTAATGGCCGAGCCCGTTGTTGAGCACGGCCGCGGCGTAATCGGCCACCACCAGCGCGCCGCCCTCGCCGCGGTTGGATGCGTCTTTGATCGCGATCTCGGTTAGTTTGGCGGCGCCTGCCTGGTCACCTCGCCATGCCGCGAGAATGACCGGGGTGTATGGCGGCAGCATCGCCTGGGCGGTCGCGTTGAGATCGGCCGCCTCTTCGATCAGTGCGGCCGCGGTGACGAAGTTTCCCGCCTGGAGATGGAAGCCGGCAAGAAAGTCCGTCGCCATCGGCAGCAAGCTCAATGTTCCGGTCTCCCGGGCCGCTCGCACGTAACACTCCAGCAAGTCGCGCCACGCCGTCCCCTCCCACAGCTCCATCGCCACCAACGACGCCGTCAAGCAGATCAACGTGGCGTCACCACGGACCCGGGTGGCCTCCAGCGCCTGCCGCAATGTCGGTGCTGCCGACCCGTACCCCTGCGTGAACTGTGCCGTGAGGCCGTCGAGGAGAAGATCCACCGGATCCTGCGAGCCCGGCTTGGCAGGCGCGAATCGAGCTGCCTCGGCCACGGTCCGCAGGCTCTGGCCCGGCGGCAGATGCTCGTCGCCGGCGAAAATCGCCGCCAACAGCGCCTCCAGATAGGTCTCCCGCGCAACTGGAACGGCCATCGGGGTAAACCGGCGCGCCGCGTCTAGCAGCATTCCCGGAGCGTCGGGGCCCCGACTGCGTGCGAACACCGCCCGCGCGCGTAGGCGTTCCGCCCGAGCCCGCTGCAGGTCGTCGAGCTCGGTCATCTCCGCGGTCGAAAGCAACTGCTCGGCCGTGTCGGGGGCACCGGCCGCCAGTTCCGCCTGGGCGGCGGCCACGGCCCGGGCTCCACGCCGAGCCGACTCCGGTGTGAGCTCGGCAGAGCGTCGCAGAAACGCGGCTTCGGCAGCGGCGCCGCCCCGGGCCCGCGCTCGGGCCGCGGACCGCTCCAGCTCTTCTGCCAGCCACTCAGCCGGAGCCGACGCGGCAGCGGCACGATGCCACGCGCGCCGATCCGGGTCGGTCTGCTGATCGGCCAGCGCGCGATGCACCCGCCGAAGTTCGACGGGCCCGGCGGCGCCGTAGACGGCCGAACGAGCCAGCGGATGACAGAAGCCGACCCGCATTCCGAGCCTGATCAGCCCGGCGGCCTCCGCCGGCGCAGCGGCCGTTTCGTCGAGCCCGAGTGCGGACGCCGCCCGCCACAACACCGTGGGGTCACCGAGCGGTTCGACCGCGGCCAGAAACATGAACTGTTGAGCCCGGGCAGGCAGGGCACGCAGGCGCCGCACATAGGCTCGCTCGATCCGGCCGGTGTGGCTCTCCAGCGCTCGGGTCCTGGGCAGGTGAAGCCACCCGCCCAACTCGGTGGCCGTGATCTCATCCGGCAGCTCGAGCAGCGCCAGCGGATTGCCTCGGGCCTCGGCGATGATCCGGTCCTGCACACGTTCATCGAGCAGAGCGGGCACCGCCGAGGTCAACAACGATCGGGCGTCGCGATCGTTGAGTCCCGTCACCAGCATCTCCGGGAGCCCGAGAAACTCCTGGCCATCACTGGGCTCGACCTGGGTGAAGACCAGGGCGATCGGGTCGGCTACGAGCCGCCGCGCCACGAACGCCAGAGCCTGCACCGATGCATGGTCGAGCCACTGAACGTCGTCGATCAGGCAGATGACCGGCCGGCTGCCGGCAGACGCCGAGAGCAGGTTCAGCGCCGCCAGCCCGACCAGGAACCGATCCGGTGGCGCGCCTGCGGCGAGCCCGAACGCGACAGCCAGCGCATCACGTTGCGGAGCCGGAAGATTGTCCAGCTGGTCGAGCATCGACAGGCAGAGTTGGTGCAGCCCCGCGTAGGCCAGCTCCATTTCAGACTGAACGCCGGTAACCCGAATAATCCGCGCGCCAATGGCTGTGGCGCCCAGATAGTCGAGTAGCGCCGTCTTGCCTTCGCCGGACTCTCCACGCAACACCAGCACCACGTGCTGACCGGCAACTAACTCTTGCAAGAGCTGATCGAGCACCTCGCGCTCGGCTCGCCGGCCGTAAAGCACCTGCCGTGGATGCATCCGGAAATCTCCCTCGGAGCCGTTCCCAGGGCACCGCCGAAGAACCCGCACCCACGCGGTTCCGCGCTTCAACCGTACGCTTCACCTGGGTTGCGCGCGCCAAGAGCTTTTGAAGCGGGCGTTGCGCGACGTGGTCGCCCCTGTCGCTCTTGCACACGGCTATAAGGGGCAGCAGTCCGACGTGGCGGAGGTCGAACGCGGCCGGCGACTGGGAGCGCGAGCATCTCGGCACCGGAATGCCGAAGGCTGTATCAGAGTCTCTCGGCCTCTACCGCGAGAGGTTGCAGCCCACTGATAGGCCCGACGGGGAGGCGGCTGGTGGGAGGTGACCGACCCCGAGTCCGCCATCGCCGCGGCCAAGGACATGGTCGTCCAGTTTGGAGGCGGCTGGCTGGCCCCGTCCTTGACCAGATGTTGACCGCTCGCGGCATGTTGGATCAGGTGCAGCGTGGCGATCTTGGTTTCATGAAGCGAACGAGGAACTCCGACGTGTTCTTCGCGCGTGCGGAGGCCTTGCTACTCATGGACCAGGGCCACAGCGAGGTGCTGGAGACGACTCTTCGATACGCGCTCGATCAGTGCCCGGCCTACTCGAGAGATTACGCCGGGCGGTTCGACGAGTGGGCGCGAGAGCAGTTGGGGATCCGCGGTCATTTAGGTCTCCGAAGCAATAGCGGCTTGGTGTGCGCGGCAGCCTACGGCGAAGCCGTCGCAGACTGTGGACGACCGCGCCAACCTTATGTTGCCGCGAAAGCGCGCACATAAGCGGCATTATGGTGTGCTACCGCAGGTGTGGCTGCGCCTGGACAATCGCCCGCCTGATCCGCAATGTCGATCTCGATGGGCGGCCTCGAACTCGGATGGCGGCCGTCGCCACCGCCGTTCTCGACACGAACCCGGGAGAACGACCCGGCGTCCCGCTACCCGTGCTCGGTGCTCTCGCTCAAGGTCTGATGCCTACAAGGATCCCGCCGCCATGCACGACATCGCTCGCGAGGAGATCGCGGCCTACTTCCGCGA
This sequence comes from Asanoa ferruginea, assembly GCF_003387075.1. Classification (NCBI taxonomy): domain Bacteria; kingdom Bacillati; phylum Actinomycetota; class Actinomycetes; order Micromonosporales; family Micromonosporaceae; genus Asanoa; species Asanoa ferruginea. Next base: position 2,002,968 of record NZ_QUMQ01000001.1, on the reverse strand, counting down.
TGCGGACGCCGCGCGCTGCCCGTGGTGAAAATGATCGCAGCACTCTCTTGAGCGACGCGCAGCGTGCCGAGCTGGCTCCGTTGCTAGTCGCCGCGCGGGCAGGGCGACCAGCCCGGCCACTACCTGACCTACGTCGACGCGCGGACCCGCCGGCTGACGGCCTTGAGCGTCCACGGTTTCGCCGAGCGGCGCGACGTTCACGTCAATCCCGAGGGCGACCTGGTCGCGGAGCACGCGTTCAGCGTCTTCGGGCTGCCGTTCCTGGTCCTCCACTCCCGCATGCACCGCAAGTAGGCCGCGAGTAGCGCCTCGATAGGCAGCGAAGAGCCGCGCTTGTCAACGTTGGCTCGGTCTGGAAACACCCGCCAACAAAAGGACGTCGCATGCGCAGACTACTGAAACACGCCTTCCTCGTGGTCGCTCTCATCGGCGCGGGACTGTTCGCTCTCCCGGCATCGCCGGCCTCGGCCGGCTACTGGCAGCAGGAGGTCGGCATCCGAAATCAGGATGGCCGCGCCGAGTACTTCTCGATCGACAGCACGCGGCACCTCATCCACCAGTGGGAGCAGACGCCGTACCAGGGCGACTTCGTGCCGTGGCGGCGGCTCAGCGGCATCCTGAGCAGCGGCATCGGCGTCATCCTGAACGACAACGGCACGATCGGTGTCTTCGGGCGGGCCGAGGGCGGGGATCTGGACTACGTCCAACAGCTTTCGCCTGGTGGCGACTGGTCAGGTTGGACGTCCTTCGCGGGAAGAATCGAACTGCACAGCGAGGTGACCGCCGGGGTCTGGGCATCCGATACGTGCACCGTCGGCGGATTCCACATCCCATGTCACGAACGCAACTACGTCAAGGTCATAGGCACCGATGGGGCGCCGCACTACAAATACCAGTACTGCGTGAACGGTTGCTGGTCACCCAACTGGGAGTAGCTGCCGGCCGTCCGGCCCGAATTCCACTCGCCAACACCCAAGGACGTCGAATGCGCAGGTTTTTGAAACACGCCCTTCTCGTGGTTGCTCTCGTCGGCGCGGGACTCTTCGCGCTGCCGGCGGGTCCGGCCTCAGCCGGCTACTGGCAGCAGCAGGTCAGCATGAGAAACCAGGACGGTCGCTTGGAGCAGTTCAAGCTCGACAGCACGCGGCATCTCCTGCATCGCTGGGAGCAGAACGCGTACAAGAGCGACTACGTCGCTTGGCGGCCGCTCAGCGGCATCATCAGCAGCGGCATCGGTGTCATCCTCAACGACAACGGCACGCTCGGCGTCTTCGGCCGGGCCGACGGCGGCGACCTGGACTATGTCCACCAGCTCTCTCCGGGCGGCGACTGGTCGGGGTGGACATCCTTCGCAGGCCGCCTCGAACCTTACGGGCCCATATACACCGGGGTGTACTCATCGCAGATGTGCACCATCGGCACCTCCCAGGTCCCTTGTCATTACCGCAACTATGTCGAGGTCCTTGGCGTCGACAACCTGCAACATCGCAAATACCAGTACTGCGACAACGGCTGCTGGTCGGAAAACTGGGAATAGCCCTCGGCCGCCGGCGTGTGTACCTATCGGACGCGCGCCGGCTCGCTGATCTTCGCCTGAGCGGCCTCGGTGTCCAGGCCGATCGCGATGAACGCGCCGATCGCTTCCGCCTGGGCGGCGTCGGCCTGACGGGGGTCGGTGGCGCGCAGTGCGGCCGCGATCCCAGCCTGGGCGCGGGCCCGTTCGTAGGGCCAGCGCCGGCGCTCGGCCAGGCGCAGGGCCGCTCGGTGATAGTCCAGGGCGTCGGCGTGGCGGCCGAGGACGGTGAGGGTCTCGCCGAGGTGGTTGGACAAAATGGGCTCGTAGTAGCCGTCGTCGAGCGCGCGGGCCTGCTCGTACGCCTGCTGCTGTTGCCGAAGGCCGATCTCGGGGTGGCCGTTGACGACGAAGAGCCGTCCGAGGTCAGCGAGTGCCTCGGCGGCGCCGCCGAGGTTGCCGTGCTGGCGCTTCAGGCTCACCGCCCAGGTCAGCGCGATCGCCGCGGCGGCCGGCTGACCAAGGTCGATATGGACACAGCCGAGCCAGCCCAGCACGATGCTCAACACGTGCGTGTCGCGGTCACGGACCGTGTGCGCCGCCTCGACCAGCATGGCTCGGGCCGCCTCGTGCCGGCCCAGCTGATGGAGCGCCGCCCCGCCCTCGAGCAGGGCACCCATCTCCGGGAGCCGATCGCCCGCGGCCCGCACCAGCCGGAGCACGTCCTCCGCGATCCGCACCGCCTCGCGGTGGCGCCCCTCGTGCCGCAGGAGCGTGACCTGGTTGACGCGCAAGCGGTGCAGCCGGTGCTCGTTGCCGACGTTTTCGTAGTGGCGGATGGCCCACTCGATGCTGGCCCGGCATTGCTCGTTGTGGCCGAGTCTCAGGTACAGCGCGGCGACCATCCCGTGTGTCGTCGCGGTGAGGTCGTCGTCGCCGAGCGCGTCCGCAGCCGCGAGCGCCTGCGCGGCCAGCTGGAGGCCGTCGGCGCTGCGGCCCGACACGTCGGCGGAGCGATATGCCATCCGGGCCAAGAGCGCGGTGTGCCGATGAGCGTCGGCCCGCTCGGCGATGTTCACCAGCGTGACGATCGTCGACCAGTTGGCGTCCGCCCACGCGGCGCCCTCGGCCGCCGTCCCGAACTGCGGCAGCCAGCCTCCGGCCGGGACAGTGTCGCTCGGTGGTCGGTGACGCTCCAGATGGTGGCCGGCGGCTTCGAGTGTGCGCAGGTAACCGTCGAGCATCCGTACCGTTGCCGGTCGGTGCTCCTGCGTGGAAACCAACGTCGCCGCGAAGGCCCGCAGCAGGTCGTGCATCCGGTATCGACCCGGGATATCGGCCTGCACGAGGTTGGCCTCGACCAGGTCGTCGAGCAGTTCCGTCGTGTCCGGCACGGGCAGGTCGATCAGGGCGGCCGCCGCCCAGACCTCGAACGTGCCGGCGGGATGCAGGCCGAGGCGGCGGAACATCAGCTGTTGACGCTCGGAGAGGTGGCGGTAAGACAGCTGGAAGGCAGCTGAGGCGGTGTAGCCCTCGACACTGATCGTGATCGGCGCCCGCTGGGCGTCGACCAGCCGCTCCCGCATCATCGACATGGTCCAGCGTGGACGTTGTCGGAGCCGGTGACCGACGAGTCGAATCGCCAGCGGGAGTCGGCCGCACAAGGCGACGATGGCCGCGGCGGCAGCCGCGTCGTCGTCGACCCGGTCGTCCGCGGTGTGCCGCAGCAGCTCGACGGCGTCCGCCGGGTCGAGCACGTCGAGCGACAGCGACAGGGCGCCGTCCACCGGAGCGAGTCGGGTCCGGCTGGTGACCAGGATGAGGCAGGCGGCGTCGACATTCAGCATCGGTTCGATCTGCGCCGTCGCCTCCGCGTTGTCCAGGACAACGATCGAGCGCCGGCCACGCAGCGCCCGCTGCCACGCCGCGAGCCGTTCAAACTCGTACGCGGGCATGCGGTCCCGGGCCGGTTCCACCTGGCGCAGCAGGGTCCCGAGTGCTTCGTGCGGGCTCACCGGTTGCTGCTCACTGTGGCCCTGCAGGTCGACGAACAGCTGCGCGTCCGGATAGCGGTCAACCATGCTCCGCGCGACCGTGAGCGCGAGGGCGGACTTGCCCACCCCGGCCATGCCGTCGATCATCACGACGCGAGGCTCAGCCCCGCCGGCGATCGCCGCGCGGATCTCGCCAAGCTCACGCTCGCGGCCGACGAGGCGCGGTGCTCGCGGAAGATACCGTGGCGCCAACACCTCCGCCGGCGGGTTAGGCGCGGGCCGAGGGCGGTCGGCGATGGCCGTCAGGTAGGCCGCGTTGAGCAACTCACCGGGGTCGATGCCCAGCTCGTCGCGAAGTCGCTTGGCCAGCTCGTGGTAGACCGCGATCGCCTCGGGCCGGCGCCCGTCGCGCACCAACGCGGTCATCAGCAGACTGCCGAACCGCTCCCGCTCCGGATGCTCGGCCGAGAGTTGCCGCAGCCGCGGGACGAGCGGCCGGTGCAGCCCCATCCCCAGCTCGACCTCGCACCACTCCTCGACCGCCGCCAGCCGCTGCTCCTCCAACTCGGTCGCGTAGCGCGCGACGACGGCGCCGGGAAGACCTGCCAGCGCCGGGCCACGCCACAGGGCCAGCGCTGCCTGATAGGCCTTCGCAGCGTCGGGCAACGCGTCCGCCGTGCGGTGTGCGCGTGCGTCGGCCAAGCCACTTGTGAACCGCTGCAGGTCCAGTCGGCCGGCCGGCACGTCGAGCTGATAGCCGATGTCGACGGTCCGCAGCGCCGCGGCGGCCGGCCCACGCCCGTGACCTCCGAGCGCACGACGCAGCGCGCTCACGGCCGTATGCAACTGCTGACGCGCCGTCGCGGGCGGATCGTCCCAGACCAGGTCGATGAGGGGCGCGACGCCCACCGGCCGCCCGCTGCGCAGCAGAAGCCCAGCCAGAACCAGGCGGTTGCGAATCCCCCCGATCGACAACGGCTGCTCATCGACGATGATCTCGACCGGCCCCAATACCGTGAATTCCACTTCGTCCCCCCGCGGGCGATGGTACCGATATCGAGGCCGAGGAATAGGACCCCGAGGTGCGCTTCATCCAATGACGGCCATCCCGGGAAACTCCCCTCCCGCTCGTCGCGGAATATCGGCGTTCACCGATCGACGGTGATGGCTATGCGCAGTGCAGCCACGATGTAGCTGTCGGCGACGGCGGTGTCGCCGCCGGCGCTCAGCACGGTTCCGGACGTTCGGCGGCCGCCGCGGGTGCGGCGAAGGCCGGGTGAAGCGATAGCCGGACCGCACTGCAATGATCCCGGCTCGATCCGCGGCTTCTGGAGGCGTCGTGAAGCTCTTGCTCACCTCAGGCGGCATCACGAACCCGAGCAACCACTCGGCGCTGGCGCAGCTCCCAAGCGTCGCGGCGGCCAGGTCGACCAAGTTGGCGGCGGCGAGCGTCTGTCCATTGTTCCTGCGGTCGAGCTGAACGCTCCGCTGGGCCAGGGCCGCGATGGAATCGGCGGCGAATAGTTCGTGGGCGGCGGTCAGTGCGGGCTCGTCGCCGTACCTTCAGGACTCAGGATGGTAGGTGTCGAGTGAGAGGTCGGCGGCAATGCCTAGCTGTCGAAGCCGGGCCGCCCACCGGCCGAGCCTGGGTACGGCTGCGCCGTAGTTATATGTGTGGAGGCGAAGGCGCAGGTGTGGGACCGGGTGTTGCATGGGGACGAACCACCACAGCGGCGGTGCGCTCGCCAGGCCGACACGTACACCTGGTGCGGACTACGCCTCACTTGCCACTGAGGTACTTGATCTGCGGGAAAACTTGGCACGCAACCTCAAGCGATCTTCGACCTGATCCACATGCGGGGGTCATGGCCCGACCGCGACGTGCCATTGCGATTGGGCCGCTTCGCCGACCAGACCCCGATGCTCGCACAGGCTGCAGTCGCGGGCACTGCACTGGTACGCCGAGGCGCTGGGCGACCGTGCGCTCGAGCTACGGCGCGAGCGCGACCACTGTGTAGGCATCGACGCAGGCTCAGCCCAGCTCTAACGCTGTGTCAAAGATGCACTTGGGCGGCCACCGAGGCGACCAGTCGGTGGCACCGATCGACTCGACCAGCCCCTCAACCCGCTCCCTCGCCGGCTGGGGCACCAGACTAATTCGGCCAACTCACCTGCCGGGGTGCATGCAGTTGGGTGTCTCCGAAGGACGCTCTGTGTCGTTCGCTAGTTGGACCTCGTCGGGTAGCAGGCGGGCCAGTGCTCTGACGGCCCGGTATTGCAGTGCCTTGATGGCGCCTTCGTTCTTGCCCATCGCCTGCGCCGTCTCGGCCACCGAGAAGCCCTGCAGGAACCGCAGCACGATGCATTCCTGCTGCTCAGGGTTGAGTTGCTTGACGGCGGTGAGCAGGGCGACGTTGGTGATGTGGTCGACCACCGCCGCTTCCGGGCTGCCCTCGGGACCGCGGTCTTCGCGGTCGGCGTCGAGCACGTCGCCGGTGGTCACCTCGAGCCGGTAGCGGCCCGACTTGAAGTGGTCGGCGACCAGGTTGCGGGCGATGGTGACCAGCCAGGCGCCCAGGTCGCGGCCCTGCCAGGTGAAGCTGCCGATGCGCTTGAGGGCGCGCAGGAACGTGTCGGAGGTCAGGTCTTCGGCGAGTTGCCGGTTGCCGACCCGGAAGTAGACGAACCGGAAGACGGTGTCGACGTAGCGGTCGTAGATCAGCCCGAACGCCTCGGCCTCGCCGGCCTGGGCCCGCTCGACCAGCGCCCACACCTCGGTGGCCGGGTCGGACGGGTCGGGGCGGGACGGGAACGGCGTAGGTGCGCCGCGGGTGACCTGCTTGGCGTTGCCGCCCGGCCCGACGGGCCGCCCGGGAACTTCGAGGTGCGGTCTCCTGGTTCGTGATGCTGTTGACTTGACACGCGGGATGCCAGCTCGATGGCGGATGGCGGCGACGACCTCGTCGGTGGCCTTGTCTTGTGGGGCTACCTCAGCCATTGCAACGCCGAGAGACGACGACTGGAGGAGCGCTTCGAACTCCGTGTCGAATTCGGCAGCATCACCGATGCTGGATGCGACGTGTTGAGGCGGTTCCGGTGCCACGCCGGAGCCGGGGAGTTGGCCGCTGCCGGTCTTCACCATGAGATTCCCTCCTTCCGCAGTTGTTGACGCGCCCTATATATCAATCCCTCAACCGCCTTAGCTGACGTGTGCAACGCATGCGCTATCTCTTGATGGCTTAACCCGTACGCATATCCGAAGAGGGCCTGTCGTTGAGGGAAGGTCAAGGCGCTGGTCTCGCGGATGTTGTTCAATACCGATCTGGCCAGCGCAACTCGCGCAGGGTCGTGTCCGTGAGCAACCTGGTCGGTGTCATCCATGGGCAAGCACACTCGATCCTTGCGGTGCTGCGTCAACCATTGTCGGAAGATGTTTGCGAATTCGTATCGGCACAATCCCATGAAATAGTCACTTAATGTTGTGCCGCGGTCCGGGTCCCAACGCTCCCCTTCGGAGCAACGCTCTACGAATACCTGGAGCGCTTTTGCTATCGCGGTCTGTGCCATATCTTCCTGATCCGCTCGGGACCAGCCTTCGGGCGCGTAGAGGAATCTTCCTCGTTCTGCGCACCATCGAAAGATCTGCTCCGTACGGAGTTCTCGGCGGAGTCGTCCAACGGCTACTCCAACGACAAGATCAAGCAGCCGGTCCCATGCTGGCCCGGTGAAGCCGCTTTCGGTGACGATGCTCCATAGCTTGCGATCGATTGCCAGTTGTGCCTGGCCGTCATCGTCGGCCATCTAACCCCCTCTCCATCGCCCCCGCGCCACCGTCCTCTGTAAGCAGCCAAGCAAGTCCCCACGCGGACAGCGGGGCTGTCACCCATACAGGTGAAGGTCGCAAAGCAGACGTGGGCTCGTTTCGGGCAGTGCACAGATCACCACGGCCGCAGCACTTGCGGTCCGCGAGCGCTCCGACGTGGAGTCCTCGCCTCCGAGATCGTCAGTCACGTTGGGACACGTTTCTTGCGCCTTCTGGGCGCAGCACGAAGGAGCATCCTTGTGAGCATTCCGTTACAGGAACCGCCAACAACGTCGATCCAGATAGCCACCGCAGCACCGCGCCCGATCCGGCGCGGGGTGTTCATGGCGTTCTTCCTGGTCGTGGCGACGATGGCCGCTGTGATCGCTGGCCTCACCACGGCGCTACTGAAGGGCCAGGGGATGGAGGTGCTAACCGCTAGCGGTGCCACGTTTTGCTCTGCCTTCGGCCTCTCCGTGACCTCATACTTGTTTCTGGAGAAGAATTCCTAGAGATCGCCCCCACTTGTGGTTGACCTCTTCGAGCGACGGCAGCCGACCTTCGCGAGCAGGCTGAAGGGACAACGACGCACGACGTCCGAACGCGAGTGGTCTGCTTGAGGCCATCAAGAGCCCAGGCCGACCGTTCGACGCGGTGGTCATCGGCGAGCCACGCGTGTTCCACGGCGAACAGTTCGGCATGACCTTTCCAGTTCTGGTCGACTACGAGGTCGAGTTGTGGGTGCCCGAGATCGGCAAACCGGTCGATCCTGGCAGCGCAGACCGCTCGCCCACCGTCGACGTGCGCCAGGACGCCCTACCGCCCCCCGGTCACTGCGTTCCGGTGCTAGGACCTACCACTGCCAGTCACACCAGATGGAGATCTTGCCGGCGACCGCCGTGGAAGCTGCGGTCGATGATCGGCTCGGGGGATATGTTCTCCACCACCGAAGACCTGATCAGGTACGTGCGCGCGGCGCAGGACGGCACGCTGGTCTCGGCGGATTTGCTGGCGCTGATGCGCACCCCGCACGTGACGTTCGACCAACCCGACCGCAGACCCGATGGTCGGCGCTATGGCCGCTGCCAGCGGATTAATGAAGACGCTGGCTTGGCGCCTTCCTTCTGTCGAGAATCGAGGCTAACGAGGGAAGGTGAGCCGTCTATGGATGGACCGTTTCAGCTCGTGGGCCGATCCGCGCAACTCGCCACGATGCACCGGCGTTTGCTCATAGATCTTCCTGGTCACGTCCTGATCGCCGGACCTGCAGGCATCGGGAAAACGGCGTTACTGGCGCAGATCGCAGAAGCGGCAACCGCTGGCGGGTTTCAAGTGCGGAGATGTCACCCGACCGCATCCGAACATGATCTCCCCTTCGCAGGGCTACACGACCTATTCGGACCCGATCTCGATCAGCTGTCCGCCCAGCTGTCCGGGCCACTACGCCGTGCCCTGCGCGTCGCACTCCTGCGCGAGGACCCTCCGCGAGGCGGGCAAGACGTACTCGCGGTGAATCTGGCGGTTCTCGAGTTGCTTGAGACTCTTACACGCCGCCATCGACTACTGGTGGCTGTAGACGATCTTCAGTGGCTTGATCAACCATCGCGTGCATCAATGGCGTTTGCCCTGCGCCGTCTGTCAACCCAACCCTTGTCCACTGCCGTCGTCGTGCGAGGCGCAGCTGACCAACCCCTGGAGCCGCTATCCGCCGCAGACGTGGTGGTCGAGCTCGGTCCTCTCTCGCCGCCCGAGATCTTCGAGGTGGTCAGGTCGCGGCTTGGCTATGCACCGCCGCCATTGCGGGCCGCCGCTCTCCATCGAATGTCGGGCGGCAACCCCTATCTGGCTTTAGAGATCGCGCGGGCCGCCCAAGGATTGCAACCAAACGTCCTCGATCTACCTGTACCAACACGACTGAGAATGGTCTTGGAGGATCGTTTGGCGCCGTTCTCGCCGTCGTGCCAACGCGTGCTATTAGCGGCGGCGCTACTTTCGCGACCGCAACTATCTGTACTGCGTGGATTGTCAGGCCCGCGGCCCGTGGCCGAGGCAGTGGACGGAGGTGTGCTCAACAGCTATGGCGATCTCGTGCACTTTGACCACCCGCTGTTGGCCGCCACCGTCCGCGACCGAGCGACCCTCCCGCAACGTCGTCGGCTGCACCGTGACCTAGTGAAATTGTTACATGATCCAGTCGAGAGAGCTCGGCATCTCGCGATGTCCATGTCAGGCGTCGACCGTCGCGTCGCCAACAAAGTGGAAGCGGCGGCAGAACACGCGCGCGCCGGCGCGGCGATCGCCACCGCTGCTGAACTAATTCGCCACGCACTGGCGATCACTCCGCACGACGCCGTCAACGACAAGGTTCGACGAGCGGTGTTAGCGGCCGACTGGCTCTCGACCATTGGAGAGGTGCAACAAGCGCGTCAGTGTCTCGATCCACTGACCCGGAATCTCCCGCCAGGCAACGAACGGGCGCGCTGCCTCCTAGCCCTGTCGTGGACGCAGGGCCAAGAGGTGCACGAGAGCCTGGCAATCATTGACGAGGCGCTCGCGCAGCCATCCCTTCGGCCGGAGCTAGAGGCTGAACTACACCTAGAGCGAGCAGGCGCGTTGGAGATCAACGGAGACCTGGTCGGCGCCTATGGTGAGGCGTCGGCGGCTGCCTCCGTCGCCTCAGGTATCCCAGACGACAACCTCGTCGCTCGGGCGGCAACTGCGAGTGTGCAGACCGAACTCTTTCTCGGGCGTACACATCCGGGATCGTTCGGCTGGCCGGTCGACACGCTCATGCCAATCCGTAGCGAATCGGTCTACCACCATCCTGGCCGCCTGCGAGCCTGGGTCGCCAGCTGGGCAGACGACAACGCCACAGCAGCTGAGATCTTCGCATCGCTAGTCGACCAGGCCCATCAGGCCGGGGACGTCTATTCCGAAGGCGGTCTGTCATTGCACGGCGCCGAGGTCGCGGTGCGGCAAGGCCGGCTTGGGCAAGCGGCTGGCCTCGCGGCGCTTGGCTACCGGCTCCAATCAGACGGTATCAATGACCAATTCCCGCTGTACGTCCAAGCCCACATCGCGGCCTGCGCCGGAAATACCGAAGCCGCTGTACGGCTCGCGAGCGAAGGGCTGCGAATGGCAAGGCGCGCGGGCGACGTCATCTTCGCGGTCCAGAACCTCCTAGTGCTCGCCTTCGCGTCCTTGTCGACAGGGGATCATGCTGCGGCCAGCCGTTACTCGTCCGAACTGGAGACCCTCGTCGAGGGAATGCGGTGGGGCCATCCTGGTACATACCGCTGGCACGCCGACGCCGTCGAGGCACACCTCGGAATAGGCCTGCTCGACGCCGCGACCTCAGTCACGTCAACGTTGTGGGAACAGGCCGACAGGCTACACCTCCGAGGTTCACAAGCCATTGCGGCCCGCTGCCAGGGACTCATCCACGCACACAACGGCGACACCAAGACTGCGCTGGAGTGCCTGGAACAATCCTTATCGCTCCTAGACAGCCTTGACGTTCCCTTCGAGCAGGGCCGTACGCTTCTTACCCTCGGCATGGTCCGCCGCCGCTCTCGCCAAAAGGCCACGGCACGAGCGGCATTGGAACAGGCAAGGGAGACCTTCGCCAACATCGAGTTCCGCCTCTGGACCCAACGTGCAGATCGAGAACTCGCTCGAGCAGGGGGTGCCGCCGGGGGAACACTAACCTCCAGCGAGCGCGCGATCGCCACCCTCGCCGCAACGGGCGCGACCAACCAGGAGATCGCCGACCGGCTGTTCCTTAGCCCGCGCACCGTCGAAACCGTTCTAACCAGGGTCTACCGCAAGATCGGAGTCAGGTCTCGCACCCAACTCGCCCGACACTTCGACTAGAACGGCCGCGGAGAGAGGTCGCGACGAGTCATGTTGAGGGCAGTCGCGTCACCGCGGTGGGCTCGATCTAAAGCTGACGGGGTCCGACACGGGGTTTCCCTGATTCGTCGGCCATTCACCGTCATTACTGTCCGGGGGACGCGGCACGCTCTCTGCACTGGAAGCACGTGCGGCTGCTACAACCTGCACTGTCACCTCGGGAATTTGACTCACCGTGCCCGAGGACTGGCCCGCGAGGAGAGAATCATGCTGAAGCGAAGGTCGTTTCGCGCCGGCCTGTCCACTACGTTGGCGTTCGCGCTGCTGTGGCCGATCACCGGCTGCGATGCTGCGATGAATGCGCCGGCTGCCCAACCACCACAAATTAGAGAAACCGCAAAGCTTGTTAGCTGGCCAAGCGATCCCAATTACTACAGCGATGGGCACAGTTTTGAGCTAGTGGTTGATCACGCTCTCCTGAACGAGTTGACCGTCTATGAGGATGGGCTTCCCGTAGCGCGTTTTGACGGAGAGAATCCGGATAACGGCAATCGAACCACCTATGTCCCAACGGATCTGAGCCATGACGAGCAAGCCTCAATCACGCGCACCCGGTACATCATCGCTCCCAAAGTTGACCCAGCCATCCAGGCACACCTGAGAAAGGTAACGTACAGACTCCAGGAACGCAGTATAAATCCTGCACATAAGGGCACGGCCGACGAGCAGCGATCCACAGATCTTACCGTAGTGAACATCCGACGGAAGCCCGACATTAGGATATTTACCGTCCCCCGCAGTGTCCAAGTTGGAAGCTCTGCAGACGTTGCTTGGCGGGTGCTCGACTGCAAGAAGGTCGAGCTCTACGAGTCTGGCGGCATCGTCCACGAGGAAACTGCACCCGGGCAGGCCGAGACCATAGAGGGTTCTAAGTCAATTGTCGTGACGCAGCACACCAAGTTCAGCCTCCGAGCTTACAACGCACTGCGCGACGTTAGCCAGATCGAGTCAGAACTCTTGGTAACGAGTCCGCCGCCATGCCCCGAAAACGCAGATGGCCAACCGCGCCTGTTTACATTCTGCGTGAAATGCCCTGGCGGCTCGCTCGGCGACTACGCCAGCGAGTGGACTCAGATGAGTTGTAGCCTGTCGTCGGCTCAGGATCTCGTGCAGCGTCTTAATAACAACTGCACGGTAACGCTAGGCCCGTGTCGCCGCTGACCTGCCTGCCGCGAGCGCGGCGAACGGGAATTCCGTCTTACGCGAAGACCACCTATCGTTTCAGAGGTGCATTATGCGAAAGCGCCGACTAGTGCCCGCTCTACTGTTGTTAACAACCGCTGCGGCATGTTCAACCACAAGTGACGGAAACTCGACTGGCCCACCTAGCGGCACCAACTCCAATCCTCCATCATCGAGTGCAGTTCAAATTCGAAACTTGGAAGAATACAAGGTAATCCTTGCTGACGTACTGAACCTTCCTGGCGTGGTGTTTATAGACGCTGACGAGAATTGCCAATGCGCGGTAGTCGGGGTAACGAACCAGTCCATTAAAGCTGCGGTACTGTCGTTTGCTTCGCTTCATGGCGTACCGTCTAGTGCGTTGCAGATCGAGGAGACCTCAACGATTGACTACTACGATGACTTGAGTAGCAAAGTTCGGCCGGCCAAGGGTGGCCTCCGCGTCGAGAACGAGGACGGCGCCTACTGCACCATGACCGCTGTGGTGTTCAGCAGCGCACTCCAAAAAAAGGGGCTCCTGACGAACTCGCATTGCACTCGGTCTCGCAACTCTGTGGACGGCATTGAATTCTTCCAAGCCGGTGGAGCTTTGTTCAGCTCGGACTTCATCGCGCGAGAGGCGATCGATCCTGCTGGATTTACGAGGCCCGAGGTTGTTCCAACGCCCATGCCGGCCAGCGGAACCGCACCCGCCGGCTGTCCGACCGGAAGGATATGCAGGTTAAGCGATGCCGCGTTCGCCTCCTTTGACAGCAGCACGGTCGGCGTCGTCGGTCAAATCGCAAAGCCGATCGCGACATGTACTCTAACACCATGCTCTTCGGTCCTTGGATCACCAAATGATTTCCTGCAAATTTCCGATGTGATGGACGGTGCCGCACAGGGGATCGCGGTGGAAAAAGTCGGCTTTCGTACCGGGCAAACAAGAGGCGAAGTAACCCGAACTTGCGTCAACGCGAATGCACCTGACTCCATCACCCTGCTCTGCCAATACTTTGTCGCGGCGGCGGCGGACCATGGAGACAGCGGATCCCCGGTCTTCGTCACCGAGTCGGACGGTTCGGTAAGACTTATCGGTGTCTTGTGGGGCGGCCCAGTCACTGCCGACGGGTCAACGCCGACTAGCTACGTCTTCAGCAGCATCATGAACCTGGATACTGAGCTAGGAGGCTTCGAGTACCACGAGTAGCCAGTCAAATCCGACTACTCCGCCACCTACACAGGCGTGGCTATGGAGCTCGCGACTTTGTGTGCGGGCGGTGCGACTCGGTGGATCGATTCCTGACCTGCCATTGGTCGGCCGTTGTCGGCCTCCGGATCGTCGGATTCTGTCCACCGAGTTCGACACCCCGACTCGCTTGGCTGGTAGAACCGGCAGTGTCCAACTGGCAGAACGTCCTGGGCCTTTGGGCGCCACGGCTAGGGTCGGCCCCCCGCAACCGCCGGTAGCGGACGAGTGCCAGACTTCCCAACTCAACTGGGCGCGGGTCGATGGACATCGCTGCGGAACCGAGGCGCTTCGTAGCCTGCGGGGGCAACGCTCGCCGGTCCGTCCATCCGGTCCGTTCGGCGCCATTGGTCACCTAGTTCTCCGGGCCAAACTGTCGTACCGCGGTGTCACGCTCTAGCCGTGACCCAGATCGAGTACGCGGCGTCCGAACAGGACGCGGGGCTGTGCTGGCGCCGGATCGAGAACAAGACCCAGGGGCGGATTCGTTCGTACCTGGACTCTAAGGACAGCTGGAACCTGTCTCGTAGCCTCAAAAACTTGATCGAGCAGGCGGTTCGGGACTATGAGCACCGGGCGCTGGTCGAGCTTGTGCAAAACGCTCACGACGCTCACGACCCGGGCGATCGGGCAGGCCGCATCCTCGTCCGCCTCGACTACGACGAGGGTGATCACGGAGTCGTTTACGTCGCGAACACTGGCTGCGGGTTTACCGACAGCAACTTCGACGCGATCAGCGACATCGCACAGTCCGACAAACGACTGGAAGAAGGGATCGGCAACAAGGGAATCGGCTTCAAGTCCGTCCTACAACTGTCACGGACGCCAGAGGTGTACTCGACTGCGGAGGACCCGCGACAGGCGTATTGCTTCCGGTTCGCAACAGTGAACGACGTCCGCGGTCAACTTGAGAAGATGGGCTTCACCGACGGGGTTGCCGACATCTCGGCGGAGGTGGAACGCGACGTCTTCCACCTCTGCTTGCCGATACCACAACCACACCGACCAGCCCCGGTAGACGCCCTGCTCTCCGAGGGATACGTCACGGTCGTTCGTCTTCCGCTCCGGAACGACGAAGGACGCGTCGACGCGGCGGCGCAGCTGAGCCTCCTTAACCAGACCCCGCCGACGCTGCTTTTCCTCCGCCGCATCGCCGAGCTCACAATTGAGACCACCCGGGAGCAGCAGACAGCCAGGTCGGTCCTGCACCGTCATGAAACGCACGTCGCGGACCTCGTGGCTGGTGTCACCGTCTCCACCGTGGACCTTGGCCGCGCCGGTACGTACCTCGTGGCGGACAAGGCGGTCGCAGCCGACACATTCAATGATGCCATTCGGCGCAGCATCGCCGGAGATCACATCAGCGAGGGCTGGGAGGGCTGGCGTGGCGATGCCCACATCTCGATAGCCGCCCGCCTCGACACCGACCTCGCCGGCGGCCGCCTCTACACCTACCTGCCGATGGGCCAGGACGCACACGCACCGCTGCACGCACACGTCAACGCACCGTTCTTCGCGAAGCTAGCCAGAGTTAGCCTCGAGCAGTCCATTCCGCTTAACGACACACTGCTAAACGAAATCGCCGCTCTATGCGCAGAAATACTGCTCGCCGCTTCGTCCGCCGAGCTGACCGTCGGCAGCGACACGGTCGTGGACCTGCTCAGTTGGACGGCTGCGGGAGCGGACCGGCTGAAGTCCGCATTTACTCAGCTCGGTCACGACGTGGCCACCGCTCTCGTCGTTCCCGTGCACGGCCATGGCCCAAACGATCCCCGGTCGTCCCTCTCGCAGGTGTACACCTGGGATGACGGAAACCGGACCGTCCTGACGACCGGCCAGCTCGCGGCCAGCGCGCACGCGCCGCTGCTTCCGACGACCGTCTCGAAACAGCGTGTGAAACGGCTCGAGGTAGCAGCACAACTCCTCGCGAACCGGCGCCTCACCCCGACCGGAGGCGAGATCGCGGACTGGGCAGAACAGGTCGCGCACGCGCTGGCTTCGGAACCGTTCGACCCGGATATGTGGGGCAACTTCTACGACGACCTCGCAAGCGTCCGCCCCGTCGTGGCTCTGCAGGGGCGGAAGATTCTGATCGATGATGACCGCAAGCTCCGTCCGTGCAACGGCGGCAAAGACAACAACGCAGCCATCGCGTTCTTTTCCCCGAAGTCCGACATCGACGCCGCGAGCTCGGCCGATGACGATCTAAAGCCGCCGCCCAGTTTGCGCCGCAGGCTGTTCTTCGTTTCCTCGGACATCCCATGGAACCGACGGACAGGCGCCGTCACCAGCAAGCGCACCGGCCGCCGCATGCTGGAAGATGGCCTCGTCAGGGAGTACCGGGCGACCGATCTGCTGCCCGTCATAGGCGGCGAGCTCGCACGCCGGCAAACCCTGGCCTCGGACGTACTGCTGTGGACATTCCGCTTCGCAATCAGCCGCGACGACCCGCCCTGGCAGGACATCTCAAGAATGGGCCTCCTCGTCCCTTGCCGGGACGGCCGCTGGCTACCCGCGGCGCAGGCGTACATGTCGAAGCTGTGGGGCGGCGACGACGTGACGCTCCTGGACGACCTCCTCAATCGCACACGAGACGAGTCCGCCGACATGGCCGACGTCGACCGACGGCTCATTGTTGGCCCCAACGAGAGCCCGTTCCGTGAATACGATCGCAAGCGCATGCGTGATTTCCTGGTCGCTATCGGTGTGCGAACGGGTTTGCGTCCGGAACCCGTACCCGACTCGACGTTGCGGGCGGAAGGCCGCGTGTTCGAACATGCCTGGCTCGAGCCACCGGCCACACTCACAGAGGCCACCGCTGGAGCGTGGCTGCGCAAACTGCGTCGTGATCTACCGAATGGTCTACGTCCCTACACGTTCTACCTCAGTCGAACGCCCCTCTACCGACTAGCCGGCCAAGATGATCATGACAGGTTTCCTCCGCTGGCGAAGTTCGCGTACGCGCGGCTCATTGCGCATGGTCTGGCGTCATGGCCGGACGAGACCCTCACCGTCGTACTCCGTCGGCACAGCAATCCTGCTGACAGCTTCAGCCTTCCTACGCCCGTCGCTGCGTTCCTCGTCGAAGAGAAATGGCTCCCGATCTCCGCGCCGGGCGAACGAACAAAGTACACCTACGACTGCGCGCGGAACGCGTGGTCACACTCGGACGACGCCCCACCGTTCGCCTCCGTCATCGCGTCCCAAGTTCGCCGCCTGCTGAACGCGTCGCCGCGCGCCGAAGCTCGCATCCGTGGCTTCGGGGTGCGTAGCTGGGACGATCGCGCAACAGCCGCCGACCGCGTCCTTCTGCTCGCGCACCTACTGGAAGCTGGGCAGGTGCCGCCGACCGTGCTGCCACAATTCCGTGCCGCCTACGAAGACGCATGGGTCACAGCCGTATCGGAGACTCCCCGCGGCAGTCCCCTCGACGGCGCCAGCGGGGCCCCGGTGGTGGTTACACGCGGGGCAACCTTGCAGGTGATCGACATAGCCGACCCCAGCTTCGGCGGCCCCCTGTTTGTACAGGACGTCGACGAACGTCAGCGACTTCAGCTTCTTGAATACACCGATCATCCCGTATTGCGGTTGCGTCATAGTGCGGCAGGAGTCATCGCTGGCCGTCTTATCGACTCTTTCGGCGCCCGTGTCCGGCGAGTATCTGACCTGAAGCCAACCGTCCGCGTCGACTCGGCCCCCTTCACGCCGAGCGCCGACTCGCCGCTGCTCGTCCAGCCAGAGCACGTGTGGCTTGTTGACCTCGTCGCTGCCGTCATCGAACTCCGGCTACAGCGTGTTCGAAGCGCTGGGCCAGACGCTCTGCGTCGCCTGATCACCAGACTGCGCCGGATCCGCCTCGTCACCGCCGCCAGCATCGAGGCGAGCATTGACGCAGACGTCGTTGCGGCCGCCATGGGTGGCACCCGCTATCTTGCCGTAAACGACGACGAGTACCCCACGGTCCTCGTCGTGCCGCCACAAGGTGGCAATTATCTGGGGCTCTTAGCACGAGCGACCCCGGCCATCGGCGAGCTGCTCGCCTACCCGGGCCTCGGTGACGCCCTACGCGTCGCGCTCTCCGAGCTGGATGAAGCCGGGTACGGACTGACGCAAACACCTTCCTCGTTTGCGATCGCTGCGGCGCTCGGCGAGCCAGTCAAGCGCGTTGAGGAGGTCCGGGCCGCGATCCGCCGGCCAGACGAGATCAGCCTCGAGGTACTGGTACCACTTGTGGCCGTGTTCGATCACACCCTCGCCCGTCAGCTCAATGCTGGCGACGAAACCTCGCTCGCACCCGTCGACATCGCGCTCTGGCTATGCACGCGAACTGGCAACGCTTCACCGCAAATGCTCCTCCAGTCCGCAGGTGAAGGGCTCGACACTGCCCGACGACTACTTGGCATCGAGCTGCAGGACCTCAACACCGCCATCGAACGACTAGGCGCCCCGTATCAACCGCTTAAGGACCCCGCCGGGATCGCGCAACAGTTCCGCCATTTCACCTCTACACGCGCATCGCGCATCCTCGACGCACTTCGGGTTGCGTACCTTCCCAACTTTCACGCCGGCCAGACGTTGGATCATTACGTCGAGCATCGAGCAATGACCACCCTGGTGCCGGATCCAAATTGGCCGAACGATCACTATCCGACGGTCCCTGACGAACTGATGCTTGCCCAGGTCAACAAATGGCTTACCGCCGCTGGGGCTACAGACCTCGAGGAGAAATACATCCTTGAGCCCGTCGAGAAACTCCTCACGGACAACCGCGCGCGCGTGATGGAGTGGACGGGTAGGGCCGCGGAGATTATCCGCGCGTACGAAGACTTTAGGCACCAGGCAGCGTCCAATCTGCCCGGAGACAGGACCAAAATCGCCGACGCGGCGGCCGCGACGGGAATGCTGGACTTCGAGCCTGTCGGCCAGGACCGCTTCTTGACGTGGCTCGCCAGTAGCGGACGCTGGCCCACCGACATGCCGGTGAGCGTCGAGACCCACGCCTTGGGCCTACCGCCCGAGGCGTTGGCCCGCGCGCAGAGTGAGCAGGAGCAGTTGCGTCGCCACCACGAGCAGGAACGTCGGACCATCACGATCGACGGCACGCCGGTCCTTGCAGACGAGTCGAACTATGCACAGATCGCCGCCGCCGTCCGCGCCAGTGCCACGTCAGAGTTCCGAAACTCCGACGGCAACGCATTCCTCGTCGAACGCGACCTGCCCAGGAACAGATTTCCCAGCCCGGGCCGTACTGGCACGACCGCCGCAAGGCGACTCCGGCCCTCAGACGCGCAGATGGGCGCAATTGGTCTTGCCGGAGAGATCGCGGCAATCGAGTGGCTCAAAATGAACTTCCCCGGCGTTACCGAACTGCAGAGCTGGCGATCCGGCTACCGCAACCAAATCCTCGGCGACAACGAGGGCGACGACACCCTCGGCTATGACCTTGTTGTCGATGACAAGAAGCTGCGGATCATGTTCGAGGTCAAGTCGACCACCGGCGACCACGCAGAGTTCCAACTTACTGACCTTGAGATCGCACGCGCGCAACACCTCAAGCGCCGCGAGAGGTACGAGATCTTGTTCGTGACGCATGTCCTCGACGGCGAACGGCGCCGCATCCACCGACTTCCCAACCCACTAGACCCAAAAACGAGTCGGTTGTACCGCACGGTCGGTGACGGCGTGCGCTACCAGTTCACCTTTGCGGACCACTACCAAGAGACGCCATCGTGAGCTGACGCTCTCATCCGTCGACTTACCTTCTCGCTGCCAGAGGGGCAGACATTTGATCGATTCGGTAGGGCTGGACCGCCGGAAAGCGGCGCAGCGATGACGCCAGCGCGCAGCCGGGCGGGACCGGGCCGGGGGAAGACCACCGCCCAAGATCCTTCCGCCGCAGGGCAGCGCGGGGACAAGGGGAGCCGTGCGGAGCCTTCCCTTCCACAGGCCGTGACCTCATGATCGTGGTTTATGAGGTTCGAGACGCTCATCATCGTGAACGTCGTCGGCCGACCAGCCAGCTACTCAACCTCGGCCGAGGCTGCCTGGAAAGACGCGGTCCGCGAGGCGGTAGCTCAGACCGGCGTTGGACCGTGGACCGCACGCTTGTCGATCTTGCTTGCGTACAGTACACCTGAAGCGCGGAACACGAACGAGGTGTGGGACCTCGACAACTTGATCAAACCAACGATCGACGCTCTAGAAGGAATCTTGGGGCTTCGACCTCAGCGCGGCCGGACACAAGTTGCAGACGATCAAGTCGACCACCTCGAGGCCAGCAAGCGCACAGTCCGAAGCGATGAGGTCCCCGGAGCCCGGATCGAAATCCGCCGGTTGATCACGTGAGGGCAAAACACAGCTGCCGCAAACGCTGCGCAGGGGAGGTCCGGCCGGCAGACGATGATCGGCCGGTATGGAGGGCGGGGTCTGCTTGCACGAGCGCGCCGACTAGCCAGGAGAGCCGGAACAGCAAGCTCGCGACTTCGAATGCCTTCCTTTACGCGGCTATCGCCCAATAAGGCCGGCACGACGCCCTGCCTACGTTATGACCTGGCACCACCTGCCACAGGTGGCGGCCGTGGTCAGGTTGGCGCCAAGCGCCCAGCCAGCCCGGCGCGCTGTCCACGGCTCTTACCCGGCTGTCCGGCCACCGGAGCGCGGCGATCCTATCGCCAATCGATACACGGGTACGTCTCCACTCCTCGCACGAGATATGGGTCATCAGGGCGAGTGAGTTCCTTGCCCCGAGAGAGGAGACGTTGCCGCTCGGTACTGACACCTGAATCTCTCCAACTGATCGTTGAACCATGAAGCGACTGGGCAGTAGGGAACTGCGATTCGCGTTCTATGGTCGGGTCTCCACCGAGGACCATCAGGAACCCGCGGCCTCGCGGTCATGGCAACTTGGTCGTGCCGAGGCACTCATCACGCCGGCGGCGGGGACCATCGTCTCCGAGTTCTTCGACACCGGGGTGTCCCGGTCCCTCCCGTGGAAGCGACGCCCAGCGGCCAGCGACCTTCTTCAGGCGGTCAAGAGTCCAGGCAGGTCGTTCCAGGCCGTGGTCATCGGAGAGCCCCAGCGGGCCTTCTACGGCGAGCAGTTCGGCTTGACCTTTCCAGTGCTGGCCCACTACGGCGTCCAGTTGTGGGTGCCCGAGATCGGCGGGCCAGTCGATCCGGGCAGCGACGCCCATGACCTGGTCATGGCCCTCTACGGCGGCATGAGCAAGGGCGAACGCAACCGCGTCCGCCTGCGGGTCCGCTCCGCGATGGCTGCCCAGACGCTCACCGAGGGGCGCTTCCTGGGCGGCCGACCGCCATACGGCTACCAGCTCGCGGACGCGGGACCGCATCCGAACCCGGCCCGGGCCGCCGACGGCCGGCGGCTGCACCGCCTCGTGGCCGACCCGGTCACCGCCACGGTCGTCGTGCGGATCTTCGCCGAGTACCTGGCCGGCCGTGGCATGACCGCGATCGCCCGCGGCCTAACCCTCGACGGCATCGCCTGCCCATCGGCCCACGACCGTGCCCGCAACCCACATCGCCGCGCCACCGAGTGGCAAACGACAGCAGTGCGCGCTCTCTTACTCAACCCGCGATACACCGGCCAGCAGGTCTGGAACCGGCAACGCAGCGATGACGTCCTCCTTGACGTCGACGACGTCGCCGCCGGATACACCACCCGCCACCGCTGGAACCATCCCGACGACTGGGTCCGGTCCACCGACCAAGCCCACGAACCGTTGATCGACGCGGACACCTTCACCCGCGTCCAGGACGCCATCCATGTCCGTGGCACGGCCGGCCAGACCGGCAAGGCCCCGCGCCGCAGCGACGTCCCATACCTGTTCCGCGGCCTCATCACGTGCGGGATGTGCGGAAGGCGGATGGGCGCCGGCGTCCACCACGGACGTGTCTACTACCGCTGCGTCGCCAGCCAACTGACGGAACCACCCGAAGGTCACCCGCCCACCGTCTATCTGCGGCAGGACGCGCTCCTCGCCCCAGTCACCGCGTTCCTGCGGGAGGGCGAGCCACCCGGCCCACCAGGCGTCCAGACTGGCACCGCCGCATCGGCGGATGCCGGAGCCGGGGCCGCTGCGGCGCGTCGGGAAGACGGCTTCGCGCGGCGAGGACTGCGCCTGACCTACCACTGGGATCGCGACGCCGTCACCCTCGCCGTCGCGGCCCCGACAGCGTCCGCTGCGCCGACCCGGAGCGCGCCAGACGCAGATCCGATCATGCGCCAGGCCGAGTTCGTGATCGGCTGACCCACGAAACCGCCGCCACTCGGCAACATGAGCAACGCCCATAATTCGGCCTTATGTTGTAGAGCACCACCCGGGCGTTACCGTCTCTTTCCACCTCCACCAGCGCGGCGACCGGAGCCGCCGGGGTCGGGATCGCAAGGACACGTCTCGGATGCTGAGCGCGTTGACCTTCGTTCCAGTGGCGGATGTGACGCCTACACGATCGCTTCTGGCCTAGCTATGCGGTCTTGCGGGACTATGTCGTGATTGAAACAGCTGAACGCTACGACGGAGAGTCCAGTGCGGCGAGGTCCTAAGGCTCAAGCGGCGCTCGTTGTTCTGCTCGGTTTGGCCGGCGGCGTGGTGACGAATATGGCCACGAGCGGATTCGATGTGGGCGCTTGGCGGTGGTGGCTGACTGGTAGCGTCGTGGCCATCGGGGGCGTGTTGGCAATCCTCGAGTACCGACGGGAGCAACCCACCGCGGCCGGGGGCGGCGAAGCTACGGTTCCGTCTCCGTTGGTGGACGCCAGGCAGGCCAACGTCGTCCAACTCGCCCCCCATATAAACTGAGCCGCGAGGACGGACCCATACGCAAGGTTGCTGAACCAACGACGGCCTCCATCACAAGCGGATTGCGCCCCATCTGCGGACTTTTAATCCATTGGGTGTCCGGCCCAGGTGACAGTTGTGGGCCGATAGTTTCCGCGGGTATCAACTGATGTGCCGCAACGACGCGTTGGTGGATGCGGCAGATCCCGTGATCTACGATGCAGTCGCCGACCGTGGCTCGTCGGGGTGCATTTCCATCTGCGGCTCAGAAGGGCCCGCCTCTTCCGGACCGGCGACGACCTGTTCCTGCTCCGGCCGCCGCTCACCGTTTTGCTCCGGCCGGCCATTCCCGTCCAGATCAGGGCGAACCGCGACCATTTTGAACTCGCCGGTCTGCTCGCTGATCGCCGCAGCCGCCATCACAGCGGCGGCAGCCCGATCGGCCATCCGCTTCGCCTCGCGCTGCATGCGAACCCGCATCTCCACGGTTTGCTGCTCGGTCGCCTCGGCCGCCCGCCGCGCGGCGTCCAGCCGCGACAACTCAGCACTGAGCTCCTGCCGAGTGGCGCCAAGCCGATGCGTGACCTGAGCCAGATCCTGCTCGACAGCAGCCCCGTCGTGACGGAGCTGACCCAACTGCTGCTGCGCCTGCTCCTGGGCGTTCCGAAGCTGAGCCAACGCCTGCTGGCGAGCCTCGATCTCCTTCTGCAGGAGATTCAACTGCTGATGATGAGCGGCCATCGACTGCTCGACCTCGGCCTGCCGGGCCTCTTCGGCCTCGGCGGCGGCAGTCCGATGATCATTGACCTCGCGCTCGACGTCAGAACGCCACTGCGTCAGTTCCTGCTTGGTGTGTTCATGGGCTGCCTCGATGCGCGCGCGGGCTTCGCCTTCGGCGTGCTGGATCGCCGCCTCGCTGGCCTCGTGCCGGCGCTGGGCCTCCTGCTCGGCCGCCTCCAGGGCCGCCGCGCCCTCGCCGCGTAGGCGTTCGGCCTCCTGGCGAGCCGCCTCGACGATCTTCTCCGCGGACGCCTTGAGGTCGGCGCCGTGCTGGCCGGCCGCGTCGACGATCGCCTGGCCTTGCTTTTCCGACAGGGCGAGGATCTCGTCGACCATCGAGCCCAGGTGCCGGAACGATGCCCGGTCGAGGCGTGGCGGGCGGTCGCGCAGCTCGCTGAGCTCCCCGTGCACCTGCTCCAGGTTGGAGTTCAGGCCCCGGATGTGGTGGTGCGCCTGCTCGCGCTCGGCGCTGAGCGCCGCGATGCGTTCGGCGGCCTCGGCCACGTGGCGGTCCACCTGGCTCTTCTCATAGCCGCGAAGCGCCGAGTTGAACGTTGGCGTGTCGTGTTGTTGCTGACCCTCGGACATCCGCCATCCTCCAGAGCACCCGCTCGACCGGCGGGACTATACCTCTCGGACATCACGATCCGACAGCAGCAAGTTGACGTCGCCGAACTCGTGCCAGCGGTAGCCGGCGGCGAGAGCGGCGCGATAGGAGGCCGAGACCAGACCAACGCCAGCCACCGCCGACAAAAGGTCCAGATGTGAGGCGCGCGGTTCGTGGAACCCCGTCAGCAATCCGTCCACGACCCGCACCCCCCGCTCCGGCGTCACCACCAGGTCGGTCCACCCCGAGCCGGCCGAGCCCCCCGTCGTCTCCAAGGCCCGCACCACCGTCGTGCCCACGGCGATCACCCGCCGCGCCGAAGAAACAGCCCGGGCAGTGGCGGCAGGAACCGAGAACCATTCCGGGTACGGGCGTTCGTGCCCCTCCGCCGATGCCACCCCCGTGTGCAGCACGATCGGCACCACCAGCACGCCGGCGCTGACCAGGCGGGTGACGACCCGGTCGGTGAACGGGCGCGCCGCGCTCGGCATCTCCGCGCTGCCGGGCTCGGTCGCGAACACCGTCTGATAGGCCGACAACGGCCACGACCGCGGCACGTAGGAATAGCGGATCGGGGCACCGTGCCGGCTCAGGTAACCGCGCACATCCTCAAAAGACAACGAAGCTACCCAAAGGCGACCTTGGGAGTACGGCGCCAGCAGCGTCACCGAACCCCCGCCGCGCAGCACGAACCGCTGGCCGGCAACAGCCGAGGTCAACGGGCCGAGGGTGGGCGCTCCAGCAGGCCCCGCGACACGAGGCTCGACCAGCCAGGTGCCGTCCGACCGGCAAGTGGAGAAATGCACGACATGCCCGTCGACGGTCGGCACCGCCGCGGCCAGGGTCGCCGACGTGTTGACCACGAGAACGTCACCGGCGGTCAACACCGACGGCAGGTCGCGGAACAAGAGATGTTTCTGCGCCGAAGGAGTCGAGACGAGCATCCGGACCCCGTCGCGGGGCACGCCGCGGGCCTCCGGTGGCTCGTGCGCCAGCAGCTTGTCCGGCAGGACGAAGTCGAGTGGGTCCGCCGTCGCCGTCACCACTGCGACATCCGGACCCGGCCGGATTCCGGCCGCGCGGCGAGCAGGCGGAGGAACGCCGGCACGACCGACTCCGGCTCCGGGCGGTCGCTGATGTCCTCGCCGGGGAACGCTTCCTGATGCATTTGGGTACGCAGGTCGCCCGGGTCGACCCACCACACCCGCACGTCCGGTTCCTCGGCCGCGAGTATCCGGCTCGCCTGCTCCACGGCTGCCTTCGCCGAGCCGTAGCCGCCCCAACCGGCGTACGCCTCGATCGCCGCGTCCGAGGTCACGTTGAGTAGCGCGCCGCCCCGCTTACGCAGCGCCGGGAGGGCGAGTTGGGTGAGTGCGAGCGGCGCGTGCACGTTGACCTCGTACACCTCGCGAAATGCTTCGATGGGGTAGTCGGCCAGGCGCGGCTGCGGTGACGGCCCCAGGATGCCCGCGTTGTTGACCAGCAGGTCGGCGCCGCCGTAGCGGTCCGCCACCTCGATCAGCGCGGCCCGGTGCGCCGGGTCGGTGACCGAGCCGACGACCGGCGTGACGCCCGGCCCGAAGCCGACGGCGGCCAACGCGCTGGCGTCGCGGCCGTCGACGATGACGTTCCAGCCGGCGCGGGCGAGTCCGCCGGTGAGCGCCCGGCCCAGGCCCCGGGACGCGCCGGTGATGATCGCTGTTGTCATGCCTTCGACGCTATGAGCGGCAGCGATCGATGCCATCGGCCCTCGGACACGCTAGGCCCGAGACCTTCGACCTAGGACCATCGGACTGGATCACAGCAGGTCCGGCCCGCGCTACGGTGCGAGGGTGGACGCGCGCGAAGAACTGCGGGCGCTGAGCGCCGCCGTGCTCGCCGTGACCGCGCGGCAGTCGGTGCGCGAGGTGCTTCAGACGATCGTGTCCGCGGCCCGCCGGCTGCTGGACGCCCGCTACGCCGCGCTCGGGGTGCCCGACGAAGACAGCGGCGCGTTCGCCGAGTTCGTGGTCGACGGGATCAGCGACGCGCAGTGGCGCGCGATCGGCCCCCTGCCGCGCCAGCACGGGCTGCTGGCCGTGCTGCTCCGCGACCCGGAGCCGCTCCGGCTGGCCGACATCCGCCGGCACCCGCGTTTCGAATACTGGCCGAAGCATCACCCCGAGCTGCGTGACTTCCTCGGCATGCCGATCATGCACGGCAGCGAGATCCTCGGCGCGATCTACCTGGCCAACAAGCGCGGCGGCGAGTTCGACCGCGACGACGAGGACCTGCTCCGGATCCTCGCCGGCCATGCCGCGATCGCCCTGGTCAACGCCCGCCTCTACGAACGCAGCCGGGAGCTGTCAGTGCTCGAGGAACGCGACCGGATCGCCCGCGAGCTGCACGACTCGGTGGCGCAGAAGCTGTTCAGCCTGCGGCTGACCGCCGACGCCGCGGCCGCGCTGGTGGCCCGCGACCCGGAGCGGGCGGTGGCGCAGCTCGGCACCGTCCGGGCGCTGGCCGCCGACGCGTCCGACGAGCTGCGCGCGATCGTGGTCGGGATGCGGCCGGCCGACCTCGAACACGAGGGACTCGACGCGGCGCTTGGCAAGCAGGTGCGGTTGCTCGACCGGGTGCACGCCG
Source organism: Asanoa ferruginea (assembly GCF_003387075.1). Classification (NCBI taxonomy): domain Bacteria; kingdom Bacillati; phylum Actinomycetota; class Actinomycetes; order Micromonosporales; family Micromonosporaceae; genus Asanoa; species Asanoa ferruginea. The sequence goes on along the minus strand of NZ_QUMQ01000001.1, from coordinate 1,976,524 downwards.
CCCGGGTCAAGCTGGTGGCCGGGTCGGTGCCCCGGCTGGCGCCGGACCGCGAGGACACCGCCTACCGGGTCGCCCAGGAGGCCCTGCACAACGCGTTGCGGCACGCGGACGCGCGTACCGTCGGAGTCAGCTTGTTTGTTGACGGATCCGCACTGGTCGTCGAGGTTCGCGACGACGGCCACGGGCTGCGCCCCACCGACCAGGGGCGCGAGTCGCTGGGGCTGACCTCGATGCGGGAGCGTGCGGAGGCCGCCGGCGGTCGGCTGGTGGTCGACTCCAAACCCGGCCTGGGTACGACGGTGAGGCTGGAGGTGCCGCTTGACTGACCGGATCCGGGTGCTGGTGGTCGACGACCATGCGATCGTGCGACAGGGGCTGCGCTCCTTCCTGGACGTACAAGATGATCTAGAAGTGGTCGGTGAGGCCGCCGACGGTGCCGAAGCGGTGGCCCGGGCCGCCGAGTTGCTGCCCGACGTCGTGCTGCTCGACCTGCGGATGCCGGGCACCGACGGGGTGGCCGCGCTGCGCGAGCTGGCCGCCCGGGGCATCCCGTCGCGGGTCCTGGTGATCACCAGCTTCACCGAGCCGGCCGCGGTCCTGCCGGCGGTGCGCGCGGGTGCGGCGGGCTATGTCTACAAAGACGTCGACCCGCCGGCGCTGGCGGCCGCGATCCGCTCGGTCCATCTTGGCCACACGCTGCTGCATCCAGACGTGGCGCGGGTGCTCAGCGAGGGCGAGGGTGCGGCCGACCCGGCCCGGCTGACGCCGCGGGAGCGTCAGGTGCTCGCCGAGATCGGTCGCGGGCGCTCCAACCGGGAGATCGCGCGGACGCTCGGCCTCGCCGAGAAGACGGTGAAAGCGCACGTCAGCGCGATCCTGAGCAAGCTCGGGGTGCAGGACCGGACCCAAGCCGCGTTGTACGCCGTGCGCGCCGGCCTGGCGTAGCTCCCTAGGGTTGACCCTCGCTTCATCCCTCAACTGTCCGGATGCCGGCAACCAGCCGGGACTCCCAGCGGGTTCTCAGGGTGCACAGACCCAACAACCCGCCCGCATGGGAGGACGTCTATGCACAGGAAGCACATCGCGGCCGTCGCGGCTGGCCTGCTGGTCGCGGCGTTGGCCGCACCATCGCCCGCGGCGGCCGGGCCTCGGTTCACGCCCGGGGCGCCCGGCGTCGGTGATCCCTACTATCCGACGTACGGCAACGGTGGTTACGACGTCGCGCACTATGACCTCGACGTGCGCTACGACCCGGCGACCGACCAGCTCACCGGCCGGGCGACGATCCGGGCCCGCGCCACGCAGAACCTCTCGTCACTCAATCTCGACCTGGTCGGCCTCACCGTCGACGCGGTGAAAGTGGACGGTCGCGCCGCCACCTGGTCGCGGTCGGCCGATCATGAGCTCACGATCCGCCCCCGCGCGGGCCTGCGCGACGGCCGGCTGTTCGCTGTCGAGGTGCGCTACCACGGCGTACCGGAGACGTTCACGCTCCCCGGCACGCCCTTCGAGGCCGGTTTCATGCACACCGACGACGGTGCGGTGATCGCCGGGCAGCCCGAGGTCGCCGCGGCCTGGTTCCCGGTCAACGACCACCCGCGCGACCGGGCCAGCTACTCGTTCGCGATCACCGTGCCCGCGGGCCTCCAGGTGATCTGCAACGGGCTCCCGCTCGGCAACACCACCCGCGGCGGCTGGACCACGTCGCGGTGGGTGCAGCTCACCCCGATGATCAGCTATCTCGCCACCGCCACGATCGGCGAGTTCGACGTCAAGACGACCTGGCACGACGGCCGGCCCACGATCATCGCGATCGACTCCGACCTGCCGCCGGGCTTCGCCGACGACGCGGTGGGCCGCACCGACGAGATCACCGACTTCCTGGAGACGAAGTTCGGGCCTTATCCCTTCGAGTCCAACGGCGCGATCGTCGACGACCATCCGCCGCTGGCGTTCGCGCTGGAGAACCAGACCCGGTCGATCTACGCCTCGGGCTGGTTCGCGCCGGGCGTCGACTCGTTCGAGACCGTGGTGGTCGCGCACGAGTTGGCCCACCAGTGGTTCGGCGACCTGGTCGCCGTCGACCGGTGGCAGGACATCTGGCTGAATGAGGGCTTCGCGACGTACGCCGAGTGGTTGTGGCTCGAAAAGCTCGGCGCGGCAACGCCGCAGGAGATCTTCGACGACTTCTATTCGGCCCCACTGACGGCGCCCTACTGGGACCCGCCGCCCGGCGACCCGGGCATCGACGAGCTGTTCGACGACTCGGTCTACACGCGGGGCGGAATGACCCTCCACGCGCTGCGAGTCACCGTCGGCGACGCCGCGTTCTGGCGGATCGTGCGGGCGTGGGTGGCGAAGAACCGCTTCGCGACCGGCAGCACACCGGAGTTCATCGCACTCGCCGAGAAGATCTCGGGAAAGCAGTTGGATGGGCTCTTCGACGCATGGCTGTTCCAGCCGGGCAAGCCGGCGCACCCGGGCGGCTCTTCGGTGGCGGCACGTAAGGCGGGCGGTGGCGCGGCGGCGTACGTCGAACGGGTGATGTCCGGCAAACGCGCACCTCACTCACCTGTCGGCTGAGCGGTAACGTCCGGGGGGTCGAGATCCGGCCCCCCGGACTTCGCGTGCCGATCAAGTCGGAGTGGCGGCAATGGACTTCGGACGGTCCTATGAATACTCGCGGCCGGAGGCGGTGGAGTTGCCCGAGCCTTCCGAGATCCCCGAGGTCTCGATTGTCGCGTCGGACCCCGAGACCGATGATCGTCCGCGGTGGCATGACTACCTGTCCGATGTCCCCAACGAGATCGGCTCGGACGCCGTCACCGCTGACAACGATTATCGCGACGCCGAGGACGACCTTCCGCACGAGCCGTTTGCTTCGGAAGAAGCAGCGGAGCGGCAGGGGGCCGGTCCAGCGGGGGAGGTGGCCGCAGTTGGGGTCGCGGACGCGCCCGATGAGTCGGTTCCCCCGGGAGTCCGAGAGTCGGAGACTCTCCGCGGCCCAGGCGAGGAGACGCCGGCGCCGTCGGGGCGCCGCGAAGAAGAAGGCGCCGTGGTCGCCGCGCGGGAAGCGGCGCTCGATGCGGAGCGGGAGCCCGTTCCCGATGGGGCCGAGCGGATTGTCGAGTGGCGGGAAGCAGCGCCTGATGCGGAGCCCGTCCCCGATGGGATCGAGCGGATCCTCGCGCAGCGGGAACCAGCCCTTGCTGCGGAGTGGGAGCCCGTTCCCGATGAGACCGAGCGGATTGTCGAGCGGTGGGAACCAGCGCTTGCTGCGCAGGGGGAGCCGGTTCCCGATGGGGCCGAGCGGAGTGTCGAGCGGTGGGAACCAGCGCTTGCTGCGGAGTGGGAGCCGGTTCCCGATGGGGCCGAGCGGATTGTCGAGCAGCGGGAAGCTGCGCTCGACGCGGAACGGGAGCCCGTTCCTTATGGGACCGCGCCGACCTTCGAGCGGCGGGAAGTCGCGCTTGACGCGGAGCGGGAGCCCGTTCCCGATGGGGCCGAGCGGATCGTCGGGCAGCGGGAAGCACCCGCGCCCGCGCCACCGGAAAGCCGGGAGACGCGGGACCAGCCGGAGCAAGCCCCGCGATACCTGGCGGATCGGGCGCTGGCGCAGGCCCGCGACCGGGCTAGTGAGGCCTTCGAGCTGGCCGACTACCTGCGCATGGCGATCGAGGATCGCATCCGGGAGGTCTCTCGGCTGATCGACCGGGTCGCCGGGGCCGTGGGCGACCGCCCGGACCTGATCGAGGAGCTGGACCATCTCGATCTGAATGATCCGAGCGGCTGCCTGGACGCGCTCGCCATCGTGCTCGCCGAGGCGCTCGGCCAACCCGTCGCGGTTCGCGTGGACAACTTCGCCGATTGGGTTCGTGCACTCTCGGAGTTGGCTGACGAGGCCGGGTCGCCGCGGGAGGTGACGATGGCGCCGGGCGTCGACGGGAAGGTCGATGGGCGGGCTGGCGGCAGTCCGGCGGAAAGCGTCGAGGTGCGCGACTCCGCCGGCGTCACCGTCGGAGCGCACAACCAGATTGACGTGACGCATGTCTGTGAGGTCGAGAGGCCGGTCATCGAGATCGCCGACCTCATCGCGATCGGGCCCGACGGGCCGGTGTTCGACTGGTCGGCGTGGGGAGCTCACCCCGCCCGCCGGCAGCGCCACGGTCTCGGCTTCGCTCGCAGAAGATCACTGGACCAACATCTGGAACTGCCGCGGGATCATGATTGGCGACCACAACAGCATGCACCTGACGTACACGTACACGGTGGCGTCTTGTCGGGTCAATCTTGGTGTGCTCTTGCAGGACGCCCGGGTTCGCGCGGACCTGATCGCCTGCGGCGATGACTCCGAGGCGGCGCGGCGGCGGCTCGCGGGGTCGGTTGCCCGCGCGGTGGACGCCATCGACCTGAGCCGTCTGGTGTCCGAGGAGGAGATCGCGGCCCAGGCGGCGGCGGCGCGGCGGCCGCGGGTGGACAGGCGTGGCGGCAGCATCGTGGTGACCCACGGCGCCGGGGTCGCGATCGGCGCGGACGCGAAGGTTTCCAGCGGGAGAGTGATCCGGAGAAGGTAGGTCCGGGGTGCCGGATGATCGGCACCCCGGACCGCTGGTTTAGCGGGTCAGAACCGTGGCGAGCCGGCCCTGGGTGTCTTCGGTGCCCGAGAAGCCCTCGCTTGGGTTGAACTCGTCTTCACCGAAGTCGACGTCCGGGTCGTCGGCGGTGCCGCCGATGCCGTCGGGGCCCACGCCGTAGAGCAGCGGGAAGTTGCCGCCCTGGTCCATCAGGTTGAGGGTGTCGTTGAACTGGTCGACGTGCCAGTTGCCGAAGAAGTGACCGGCCTCGTGGGAGGTCACGTTGCCGACCGCCTGTGAGATGAAGCCGATCTTGTTGCTGGCCGGCTTTAGGTAGAAGTTGAGCGACGCGTCGTCGGTTGCCGGGCCGCTCAGCACGTCGAGCAGGATGAGTGCGGTTTCCTGGGTGTCGAAGTTGCCCGGGTCGATCGACTGCGAGATGCCGATCGTGTCGACGCCCGACTCGGCGATCGTGCCGCCGACGATCAGCCGGCTGACGTTGACCTCGCCGAACGGGTCGGCGTCGTCGCGGCTGTTGAGGATCTTGAGTCGGAACTTGTCGTTGAGCCCGCTCTGGGCGAGATCCTTCTTCACGTTCTCGGTCACCTCGGCGACGATGCCGTCGATCAGCTTGTTCTCGTCGGCCGTGGTCAGACCCCAGCGCCCGAGGAAGGCGCGCAGCGGGCTGAGCGTCACGACGCCCGGGCCACCGAAGATCGCGGTGTTGAGGCGCTGGCCGTTGAAGTCGATGAAGATCGTCTGGGTGATCTTGTCGCCTTCGAGCTTGGGCCGGTAGGCCTCGACGGTGATGTCGTAGTCGCCACTGCCGTTGCTGACGGCCACGTAGTGCAGACCGTCTTCATCCGCGACGTGCTCGCTGACCGCGTTGCCGCCACCGGGCAACGGGCTGTTCGGCGGGTAGATGAAGGTGGCGTCCTGGTCGGAGCCGTGCACCTCGCGGCCCGCGGTGTCGTAGATGGTGATGCGGGCCGGCGAACCGGTCACCGAGGTGCCCAGCACGTCGCCCTTGCGCAACTGCACCGCGTAGTAGTCGACGTCAGCCCGGGCCACGTCGAGCAGCAGGTTGTAAGCACCCTCGCTGCCGGCACCGTCGCCGCTGGCCGGGTCGAACGGGTCGGCCGGCAGCACGTTGTAGCCGGTGACGGCGAGGTAGTAGTCGCCGGTCTCCGTGAAGGTGAAGGTGAGCAGGCTGTCGAGCCCACCCGAGTCGTCGTTGAAGGCGACCTCGTTGCCATCGGAGTCGTAGAGGGCGAGCATCGAGTCGAGCAGCCCGACCGGAGTGTCGATGTCGGCGGTCACCGTCTCGCCGACCCCGGTGACGGTCAGCTTGTAGAAGTCGAAGTCGCCGGTGTCGCCGGCGGCCGAGCCGTGTGGCCCGTCACCGATCGTGCTGGTCACGGTGATCCCGTTGCGGAGGGCCTGGATGCCGGTGTCGGCGGCCAGGGGGATCGCGCCGTCGTCTTCGGCCTTCGGTGTCACCGCGGTCCGGGAGACGACCTCGTTGTCGAGCGAGCCGAGGATCCGGGCCCGCGGGTTCTGCTTGCCCTTGGTGCCGAAGCCGGGCACGGGCTGGGCGAGGGCTGGCGAGTCGTTGCCGCCCTGGGTGCCGTCGATCTCGTCTTCGTCGACCAGGATCGGCGACGCGACGACCGCTTTGCGCGCCGCCCGTTTCTGCTCGCGCGCGGCGCCCTGCTTGTCGGCGATTTCCCGCCACGCGGCATAGTCGATCTTCGTCGGATCGGGTACGAGTGCCAGATACGGATTGACGCCGGCCGGTGTCTTGCCGGCTGGTGCCTTCGCGGCGACCTGCCCGCCCGCGGCGAGTGTCGCGCGGTCCGCGTTGCTCAGCCCCGGGTCGTTCTTCGGGTCGGCTGTCGCGACCGCCGCTGGCAGCATTGCTGCTACGAGCGCCGTTCCGGCCAACAGCGCGATTGTTCGACGCATGAGCCCTCCCCCTTGCGGCCGGGCCCCTGCGCCCAGCCCATCGATGGCTATCGAGACGCTATCCAGCCGTCCAAGGTCGTGAACAGGTCTAGATCGTTGTCAATGACATTGACGCATCGCGATAGCGCTCGAAAGCGGGACATTTACCCTGATCAGAAAACGACATTGTCCGGGATCTGTCGTGGGGGTTGCCAAACCATACGTTCGGCCACCCCTGCTGGACCGTACGGAGGGTCTGCCCATAGTGGATCTTGCGGCGAGGTCCGACCACAGTCGATGATCGGGACGGGGCTGCCTCACAAGGGATCCGGCCCATTTCGCGTCACCGGCCAGACCTGTCGGCGTTTACGCAGGTGGAGACCTACCGCCCGGACGGCACTGCCCGGGGCTATCGGCGGCCTTGACCCGTGGTCCATCATTGAGTGAAGCGGACGAATGAGGTGCTGACGAGCCATCTCGTCGGCGTCCACAGTGATCCTCGAGTTGCTAGCTAGCGTCAGTGGAGTCAGGCGGCGGATGGTGGTGCGCGACAGATGAGGATGCAGCCTCGTCAACAGCTGCTGGAGATCTGGAACGCGACAGTGCGTTCGTCCTGGTCAGAGCGGGAAAAACGGTGGAAGTTCGGTGGGCGTGACGCGCCCAACTCCATCGGCGACGCGGAGCAACTGCTCTGCATCCTGATGCCGGCCACCAAGATCGAGTCGTTCAAGCTGGACCGTCCGGATGAGACGTCCGAAGACATGATCCGGGCCCTACGCCCGCTCGGCAACGCGACCGAGATCCCGAAGACCCTGATCGGGATCCTGCGCGACTACTACGAGCGCTACAGCGAGCCCGACGGCACGCCGATCTTCTCCGGCTCCTCCTACTTCAGCTCGGGCGGCCCGGCGCAGCCCTCCAAGGAGCAGCTCCGGCTCGACATCGTCGACTCGTTCGCCATGTCGGTCACGCTGTCCCTGTCGACTCTCGGTTTCCTCAAGGTGCTCCGGTCGGTGGCGAGCCGCGAGGAAAACCGCAAGGAGATCGAGTCGCTGGAGAGCCTGGCCAGCAACCGGCTCAGTGCCGCCATGACCGGCCTGCTGCGCAGCTTCACGGTCAACGTCTTCGATGTCGACTCGGCCTACGGCCAGGCGCTCGTCACCATGATCAACCAGGAAAACCTGCCGCAACGCCAGGTCGTCAGCGCGATAAGGCGCGACCTCCGCGAGACCATCGCCAGCTTCCGCGAGGTCTTGATCGGTTCCGGCCAGGTCGGCGACATCGACAGCCCCGACCGTCTCTTCGAGGTCGGCTGGTCCTGGGGGATCGTCAACGGCGCGCCGCCGATCGAGACCAACGAGCCGGTCGGGCAGCAGCCCAAGGGCTTCGCGCAGGACGCGCCCTATCTCTACTTCACGGTCATCGCGGTCGACGCCATTGAAGACCTCTTCTCCGAGCGGACCCGAGTTCTCGGTCTGCTCAACGAGGAGCAGCAGCGACTCTCCCGTGCGCTCCAGCTCCGGTGGGAGCTGACCCGGTCCTACTGGTCGACAATGGCGACGTTCGGCGCCGGCCAACGCTGGCCGGTCGAAGACATCCCCTGGCGCACCACTGACGAGGACGCGTCCGACTACTACACCCTCCTGGTCACCTCGCTCGCCGTAAAAGGCCTGATCCAGGAACGCGGCACCGACATCGAGCTGGGCCGGATCGGCATCGTGCTGACCGAGCTGGCCAACCGCGCCCGGATCACCCGCCGGCCGTTCGACACCGACCCGGCGCTCTCGCTGCACGCGCCGGGCGTCCTCGTGCCGCTCGTCGGCAGCGAAGACGCCGGCGAGCCCCGACTGCTGTGGACGGTCTCCGAGTTCTCCGCCCTGCTCTTCCAGCGCACCACGGTGATCGGCGGCCTGATCAGCGATGCCGAGGGCCGCTCGCGGATGCTCGAGCTCGCCGACCGCACCTGGGACCACCTCAACCAGCGCCGGCTCGACAAGGGCAACGGCCGCAACCTGTGGGACCAGCCCACCGCCGCGTTCGGCCAGTTGACCACGCGCTATGACAAGCCGTCGTGGTACTACACCCAGCGGGTCGTGCAGGGCCTGGTGACCACGGCCAACATGCTCAACCGCGCCCCGTTGCGCAGCCCGCGGCTAGGCAACTACGCGTTCGACCTACTTACCGAGGCCGAGCACCTCTACGACATGGAGCTGCTCTCGGGAGCCGGCGACGCCGGTCCGCGGATGCGCGAGACGCTCAAGGTCGCCCAGATCCACCTGTCTCGGGCCCGCGAGATCCTGCCGGAGCGTCCCGGCACCGCGGCCATCCTGGCCTCCCAGGTGCTCCTGTCGCTCGACGAGCTGGCTGCCGCACGGCGCGACGTGACTGAGGCGGGCTGACCGATGTTGATCTTTGCCACCTCCGACAAGGGCGGCACCGGCCGCTCCGTCACGAGCAGCAACATCCTTTACCGGAGTGCGCTGCAAGGCAGTGACGTGTGCTACCTCGACTTCGACTTCGGCTCACCGACGTCGGGCGCGATCTTCAACGTGCCCAACGCGCTGCACGGCACCACCCAGGGCGGCCTGCATTCCTACCTGCACGGCATGGTCGCCGACCCGCAACGGGTCGAGATCTGGCAGGAGTCCGACCGGTCCAGCCTGCGCAGCCGTCCGCCCGGCGCCGGCCGGTTGGTGCTGTTCCCCGGCGACAGCGGCGGCGGCGAGTTCCCGATCACCAAGGAAAACACCGAACGCTGCGCGCGGCTGTTCCTGCACCTCGAAGAGGAGTTCGACCTCTGCCTGGTCGACCTCAGCGCCGGGCGTTCCTACGCGACCGAGATGGTGCTCGCCGCGACCGCGACCGAGGCGCTGCGCAGCATCCGCACCCGCTGGCTGGTCTTCCACCGTTGGACCCGGCAGCACGTGCTCGCGGCCGCCGGCCTCGTCTACGGCGAGCGGGGCATCCTCGACACCGGCACCCAGAAGGGCCACGACCGGGAGGAGCTGGCCAACGCGCTGCGGTTCATCCGCACCGCGGTGGTCAATCCCGACTCGCCCGAGCTCGAGGGTCTGCGGCCCGCGCAGATCGCCTGGCTGCGCGATGTGGACCGAGATCTGTCCGAACTGGCCAGCAGCCACAAGGTGGGCCGGACCCTGCTGCTCGGCACCATCCCGCTCGACCCGGTCCTGCAATGGCGTGAACAGCTTATTTCGGATAACGATGTGTGGTCGCGGCGCATCGCGAACCGTGAGACGCTGGAACAGTTCGACTCGTTGGCCAAGAAAATCGTCGACGATGCGGCCTGGGAGACGCTGTGACCGGAGTGGCATTCGAAGAGGCGGTCGCTCAACGGAGCGTGGAGCGCGTTCCGCTCTCGCACCTGTCCATCGAACTCGGCCACCTCTACATGGAAGAGTTCGCCGGCGGCATCGAGTCGATGCGCCGGCATTTTCGGCGGGTCGCACCCTGGGCACAGTCGGCCGCGCGCTCGGTGGCCACCCGCCCGGGCGGCAACCGACCCCGGATCAGCACCTGCTTCCTGGTCGACGACTACTTCTCGCGGTTCAGCACACCGCGTGAAGTGATCCCGATGCTGGTCGCGGCCGCCGAAGAGAGCGGCCTGGTGATCGACTACCTCGCACGCGAGTCGGGCTGCGTCGTCGCCGACGAGGTGCCACTGGCCCGCGTCGTCGAGCAGGCCCTGGTCACCGACCCGGTGCCGGGCAGCAACGGCATCCGGCCGCCGACCACCGAGACGGGTTGGCTCTGCAACGGCCAACGCTCACCCAACACGGTGGCGATACCCGCGATGGCCGAAAAGGGCTGGCTCCCCCCGGTGCAAAACGCCGCCAACCGCCACTCGATCTTCGTAGACGTCGAGCTGTGGGACCTGGAAAACGGCGCCCGGCGCTGGTCCTGCCCGTTCCTCGCGGCGGTCTGGCAGCTCATCCGGTTGGGCCTGCTGCGCCACAACGGCGAGGTCGTCACCACACCGTGGCAGGTCGAGGAAATCCCGGACGACTGGGACAAACTCCCGGCCGTGGTCCAGCTCAACCCGCGCGCGGCGGCGTTCAGCGCCTACCGCACGTTCTCGGTGCTGGGCTCCCGCTTCCTCGAGGTCGAGCTGGCCGTGCGCACGATCCTGGGCCAGGTCTCGATCGACCCGATCGTGCTCGACCAGGTCTTCACCCGCATGCGCGGCGAGCAGATGGAGCTACCCAAAGAGCTGGTCGACCGCATCGACTACGTCTTCATCGGCGAATAACCCAAACACCTTTGACTCGGGTCCGCGGTCGGCACGACCGTCGCTCCCGCCAGACTCGGCCTTCGTCGTTGGTCGGACTTGGGGACACGCCGTCCAGGGTATTGGTCCACATTGATGCTTGGGCACGTCGTTTTTTAGTTTTGGTCCAGAGCTCGGTGCGGCACCTGGTTGGCTCCGCGCTAGCGGGTGGCCGGCATACTGCCTGCTAGAGGCCGACTTCGGGTCTGTTGGTGGTGCCGTCGGATAACTTCACGGCACTAACGAGCTTGGAAAGCACGCCGCAGTATTGACGGCGAGTGCTGGAAGGCCCTAACGTTTTTGAAGTCGACGTCATGGCCATCCCGGTTAAGCCGGGGTGGCCTTTTTTCTTTGTGGTCACCCGGTTGGCAGGATCGCGAAGGAGTGGGTGGGTGGACGTCGTCGCATTGGTGCAGGCGCTCGCAGCGCTGGTTGCGGCCGTCGGTGGGATCATCGTTCCGATCTACATGATTCGTCGTGGTGTGCTGCCACCAGGCGGTGCTCAGCAGTCTGCACCGCAGCCACCGCCTGAGCCCGCCAAGACCGATGAGGGTGGCTCGTAGGTCACGGATTGACTATCGCCGGTTCCAAGGTCCCCTCTCGGGGAGGGTCATGCGCTTTCCCGAGCCTGACCCAGTCAGCGGCTGACCTTCGCGGTCGGACGCCCCAAGTGGCAGAGCCCGTTGGGCTTGCCCATGACATCGGTCCGACCAGGGACGATAGTTCGGCCCGCGAGCGCGATGTAGACCGCCCGGTGTGGACACGCTCGGAGTCGTGGACGGGGTGACCGCGTCTGCTGCTGAGCGTGTCGTGCGATCGACGGGTCGCTGGCTGACCGCGGGCGCGCCCTCGACGGTCTCTAGGTTGCCAGGGCTGCCGAGCAAGCGGCCAACACCTCGCGGCCACGTCGGTGATGTGGGCCGTGCGGCTAAGACCAACCACGGCCAACGCCGTGCGGGGTCTGCCGTCAATCCGCGATGTCGGGGAGGTGTTCGGGGTCGGCGCCGGGCAGCCAGCTCAAGGCCTGGCCGGCCAGGCGGCGGAAGTTGCGGTCTTCGTCGTTGCTGGCCAGGGTGACCAGCAGCCGGCGGATGTCGAGGTCGGCGCCGAAGCGCTCGCACAACGCCCGCACCGACGCTTCGCGGATCGACCAGTCGCTGTCGTGGACCATGTCGACCAGCGTCTGCCGCACCTCTTCGTGTGCGTAGAGCCGCTCACCCACGACCCGCAGCGCCTCGCGGCGGACGCGTAGGTCGCTGTCGCCGCGGACCGCCGCGATCAGCAGTTCGCGGATCGCCGGGTCGCCGCCGAACGACTCGCCGAGCGCGCGCAACGCCGACGCCCGGACCGTGCCGTCGTCGCCGGTGGCGCGCATCGCCAGCAGGTCGCGGTGTTCGTCGTCGATGCCGGCGGCGACCAGGGCGACCGCCGCCTCGGTGACGACCAGCGCATCCGGGTCGTTGCGGACCCGGTCGAGCAGGATCTCGCGCACCTCCGGATCATCGGCATAGGGCTGGAGGGCGTGCGCCGCCGCCTCGCGGACCCGGGGGTTGGCGTCGGTTTGCACGCGCGCGGCGATCAGCGCGCGGGTGCCGTCGTCGGCGACCTTCGCCGCCGCCGCGAAGACCAGGCCGTCGGGGTCGTCTCGGGTGCGCTCCAGGAGCAGTTCGAGCACCTCGGGGTGGGTGGCGGCGTGGCTGGCGAGCGCCCGGACGGCAGCGCCGCGGACATCCGCGTGTGCGTCTTGCCGGGCGCGGTCGAGCAGGAGGCGGCGGATCGGGGTGTCGCCGCCGCAGCGTTCGGCGAGCGCCTCGACCGCGGTGCGCCGGACCGCGGCGTCGGGGTCTTCGCCGACCAGCCGGGCCAGCACGGCGCAGACTGCCGCGTCGAGGCCGATCTTCTTGACCAGGGCCTCGGTGGCCGCGAGCCGGACCGCCGCGTCGGTGTCGGTGTGTGCGATCCGGGCCAGCGCGGTCGCCGCCGGCGCGAAGTTGGGCAGCGCCGCGGTCAACGCCCGGATGGCGACCAGCCGCACCTCGGCGGAGCGGTCGCGGCGGGCGCAGTCGACCAGCGCGGCGTGCACCTCGGGGTCGGACCGGAAGTGCTCGCGGAGGATCTGCACCGCGGCCCGCCGGGCGATCTCGTCGGGGTCGCGGCCGGTGCGCTCGATCAGCAGGCCCTTGACCGTTTCGGCCGCCTCGAAGCGCTCGACCAGCGTCTTCGCCGCGGCGCTGAGCACCCCGGCGTCGCGGTCGTCGTGGAGCAGCGCGGTCAGCAGGCTCTTCACCGGCTGGCCGGAGCCGAGCCGGTCGGCGAGCACCCGCACCGCCGAGCGGCGGACCACGCCGTCGGGCTCGGCCCGGATGCGTTCGATGAGCAGCTCGCGCAGGTGCTCGTAGCCCAGGCCCCAGTCGTTGAGCGCGCGCGCCGAGACCGCCGCCACCTCGGCGTCGCGGTCGGTGCGGACCCGGTCGACCAGCGCGCCGCGCACGGAGTCGTCGTAGGGCAGGCGTTCCATCATCTGCACGGCGGTGCGGCGCACACCCGCGTTGCCGTCGCGGCGGGTGCGGTCAAGTAGTAGGCGGCGGACGGCCGACTCGTCGCGGAACCGCTCGCCGAGGGCGCGGACGGCAGCCAGCCGGACAGCGGCGTAGCCGTCGACGGTGGCCCGCTCCAGCAGCACGTCGCGGACCCGTGGGTCGGTGCCGAACCGCTCACCGAGCGCCTCGACCGCGGCCAGCCGCACGCCGGCGTAGGCGTCGTCGCGGGCCCGGCGGATCAGCTCCTCGCCGGCCCGGGCCACGGCGAGCTGGAACGCGCCGCGGTTGGCGGCGGTGCCCGCCACCTGTGCCAGCTCGGCCAGGCCGGCGACGGCCGCGTAGGACGCCCAGCGGTCGTCGATCGCGCTGAGCACGGTGCTGAACAGGTCTTCGACGTGCTCCGAGGGCGGCGCGAGGATCGCGGCGAGCTGGGCCGCGTAGGCCGAGACGGAGCTCCAGATCAGGCGGACGCCGCGGCGCCTGTACCAGTTGAGGTAGATCTGGCCGCCGGGCCAGGTGGCGCCGATCGTGCGGGCCGCCGGCAGGATCTCGGTTTCGATCAGCGCCATCGTGTCGCGGTCGTCGATCGAGACGCAGTGCTCGATCAGCAGGATGATCCGGCGGAGCAGGTCCTGGGCCGGGCCGGCGACGGCGGTGTGCGGGTTGCGCACCTCGGCCAGGCACTGCACGGCCAACGCCAGGTTCCACGGTGGCTGGGCGAACGCGCCCGCCGGCCAGGGGTGGTTGACGTCGGTGGCCAGCAACGAGATCAACTGTGCCGTGTGTCGCTCGTGGAGGGAGCCGGCGACCAGCCGGAGCACCTCGCGCCAGGACGGGTCGGCCCAGTGCTCGACGAAGAGCTGGCGCAGCCGGTCGAACGGCCACTGCTGGTCGTGTTTGAACTTGCCGACCACGGCCTCGGCGCAGAAGAACTCGAGGAACGTGCGGTGCACGAAGCCGTAGAGGTGGGGGCCGTAGCGGCTCAGGATGAAGTTGCGCTCGCGGAACTGGTTGATCATGGCGCGGGCGATCGCGCGGGCCTCGGACGGATCCTTCTGGTAGCGCTCGGCCAGATAGTCTTCGAAGACCTCGCTCAGGTCTTCGGCGCTGACGTAGTTGGCGGCCAGGCCCCGCTCGCCGCTCTGCACCTTGTAGGCCAGCCGGCGCAGCAGCTCCTTCTTGTCCTCTGCGTCGATGAAGCCGGGGCTCTCGTATTGGTCTTGCAGGTGCCGGTTGATGTCCCAGTGCTCGACCAGCACGCTGGCCGCGTGGTCGAACAGCTTCCACCGCTCGCGGGGCAGCGCCTGGTGCTTGCCGATGATCGCCAGGATGGTCAGCAGCATCGGGTTGCCGGCCAGCTCGCGGATCGACGGCGAGTGGCGCATCGCCTCCAGCAGCCGGGCGCGGCGGGCCGCCGAGTCGCCCGGGCGGTCGTTCATCGCGAGGTCATACCAGCTCGCCAGGAACTCGGTGATCTGGTTGTCGTCGAGGTCCTGGAGGGTGAAGTGGGCGAAGCCGAGCTCGCTGAGCGCCCGGCGGGCGTACCCGATGATGCGTGATGTGACGATGACCCGCACATGCGGGAACTCGCCGGCGAACGCCGCGATCTGGTTGGCGACGGCCTCGCGGCGGCGCTTGTCGAAGATCTCGTCGAGGCCGTCGAAGATGACCACGGCCGGCCCGCCGCCGGTCAGGTAGCGCAGCAGCGCGGCCCGCTCCAGGCCCAGCCCGTCGAGACCGGCGCGCTGGTCGAGATAGTCGATGAAGTTGCTGCTCCGCAGCTCGGCGTAGAGCGCGACATAGGACCGCAGCTCGATGAACAGCGGCAGGTGGCCGTCGAGCGGGCCGAGGCGGTCGTCGACCGGCGGGCCGGTGTGTGCCAGCGCGAGGGTGATGTAGCGGGCCGCTGTCGACTTGCCGGAGCCCGGGTCGCCGAGCAGCACGATGGCCTGGTTGTCGGGCGCGGCGACGACGTCGAAGAGCCGCCGCAGCGGCTTGGCCCGGTAGGCCTTGTGCAGCAGGGCCAGCTCGTCGGGGTCGACCTCGTCGGGCACGTCTTCGGTTTCGAGATGGCCCTCGTATTGCATCCGCTGCCACCACTCGCGGGGCAGCTCGACCGGCGGCGGGTCTTCGCGGACCGACTGCTCGATGAAGACCGAGCTCAGTCGCATCTGGAGGTATTCGTCGCGCTGGGGCGGGGTGAGCGCGTCGAGGTCGAGGCCGCCGTATTGCTGGTGGAGTCGGTCGTAGTAGCGCTTGAGGGTCTCGGTGCTCAGCGACTGGAGCAGCCCGGTCGGCCGGCCGATGTCGGCCAGGCAGTTGGCGACCGCGGCGGTGACCAGCGCGGCCAGGTCGCCGGGGCCGGTGAAGGTGCTGCACATGTGGCGGACGACCAGCTCGCTGCGCAGCGTCTCGATGCGCTCGGCCTCGCCGCCGCGGTCGATGTGCACCCGCGGCCAGGGCGCTTCCTCGTCGAGCAGGAAGATCAGACAGGGCTTGCCCATCGCCTCGGCCTGGCGATATTCGAGCTCGGTGATCGACCGGTCGTAGCCCGGCGGGACGAAGCCGTAGCGCCAGGCGAAGATCCCCACGTAGAGGTCACAGTCAGCGACGTCTTCGAGGCAGCGCTCGACCGGGCGCCGATCCTCGGCCACATAGGACTCCATGGCCACGTCTTCCACCCGCAACCGGCGGAGCGCCAACTTCACCGCGGAACGGCACTCTTCCAGATCACGGAACGTTGCTGAGACGTAGACCTTTGTCAACGCGGCTCCTCGATTACGTGAGCGACACGCGCCGTTACCGTACCAACATCTGGCAACCTTGGGGTTCCCCGGTTCATCGGGTTTGATCAAAGTATCGTCTGGGTGGCATTCCGCGCGGCGGCCTTGCCCCACGGGCGGACCATGGGATGCAATTCAGCCAGTATGGTTCGGCGGCGCGGAGGCGGGCATGCTCACGTTTGGCGAGGTCCACACCGGACTTCTGCAGAACTCGACGTCGCTGCCTTGGGACGCCACGGCGGAAGTGCTCAACCTGCTGGTCGGTGAGCAGGTCCGGCGGTCCGAGCGGCCGATGGCCTACGCGGTCTCACCCAACCTGCTGACCAGTGTGGACTGCCGCCTGCCGGCCGCTTCCGGCAAGGTCATCCGCGGGGTGGGCACGGTCATCTCGCGCGCCTCGATCACCGGCGGCCACGTGGCGCAGGGCTCGGGCCACGCGGTCGTGGTCAAGAGCACCGCCAACCGGCGGCTCTCCTGGTCGCACTATCTGACCCGGCCGGGCGCGATCGAGACGATCGGCAAGGCCGACGGCGCCGACATCGCCCGCGGCTTCGCCGGCACCTCGCAGGCGCTGGGCACGCTCAACCTCGGCGCGATCAGCGGGCGCACGCTCGACGCGGTGCAGCGCTCGACCCGGCTCGACCGGCACCCGCCATTTCGCACCCAGCGCACCCACATGCGCTGGGTGGTGACACCGACCGACGAGGCCGGCGCGGAAGCGACCGGCACGTTCCGGGTCGCGACGCCGACGCTGCGGGTGCTCGAGTTGGTCGTGCCGCGCGAGCACACAGAGTCGATCGTCGACCTCTGTGAAGATCTCGCGCTGCACGACTGGCTGCTCACCACGCTGCTCTCGTTGATGGAGTCGAGCCTGACCGGCCCCGGCACCCGGGCGCAGCGGATCGCCCGGCTGCGCCCTGCCATCGACACGCTGTTGCACCTCTGGATGCCGGCCGCCCGGGTCGACGAGGCGGTTCTGCCGGTCTGGCGGTCATTGGAGCGCCGGCCCGGCTTCACCCGCCAATGGGAGGCCTCGGTCAGCCGGATCCGCGACCAGATGACGCTCGGCACCCTCGCCCTGCTGGAGTCGGCGACCGCCTGAAGCGGCGGCTACTGGGGTGGGCGGGAAAGCTCCCGCCACTCGAACGGACCGACGAGAAGGGCGCGCACGCGGTCGTACGCGTCCTCCTCGGTCTCGTATTCGTAGAAGTGGGACACGCCCTCGGCGCCGCCCGCCCGCTGCTCGACGTGCCAGGTGTCACCGTCGATCCGCAGGTAGACATCGCGCCGCGCGGCGCGCCCCCACTTACCGTTCCACCAGTGCTTTCGTTGCTCCATGGCGGAACAGTATCGAACATGCGTTCGATTAGCGCGAGGTCGGGGGGTTCTCCCGGCCGAGGGTCTGGTCAAGGGCGGAGGAACGGTACTGACCGGGCACCTGGCGGCCGGCGACCAGGGCGTCGCGGATCTCGGTGAGCAGTTTGATCTCCTCGCTGGGTGCGGCGGGCGGGGGCTCCTCACCGCGCCGGCGCCGCTCGGCGAGCCGGTTCATGGGGTAGACCACGAGAAAGTAGAGGGCGGCTGCGGTCAGCAGGAACGTGATCACGATGTTGATGAAGGCGGCCCAGTCGAATGGAACGCCCCTGATCGTGGGCGCCCCTGCGTGGATCCCGCTGCCGCCGCTGAGCAGCCTGATCAGCGGCTCCAGGAACGACTTGGTGAACTGGGTGACCACGCCGGTGAACGCCGCACCGATCACGATGCCGACCGCCAGGTCGACCACGTTTCCGCGCATGATGAAGTCTTTGAAGCCCTTAAGCATGGCTCACCCTATGCCCCGGCGGGAGCCTCCAGGAACCTGCCCGCCTCGCTCGCGGCGCGGTCGGGGTCACCGGCTCTGATCGCCTCGACCAATCGACCATGATCGATGCCTGCCGCGCCCGCCGCCAGCGAGGGCCCGACCGCCGCGGCCACCGAGGCGCGAATGGCCGCGCCCACCGACGCATAGAGCTCGGCGAGCATCGGGTTGTGCGCCGCCGCCACGACGGCCACGTGCAGGTCGGCGTCGGCCTCGACGAACGCGTCGGCCTCCGCGCGCTGCCAGGCCGCGTCGCGCGCCACCAGCGCGGCATCGAGCCGATCCAGATCTTCGGGGGTACGCCGCAGCGCCGCCAACCGGGCCGCCTCGACCTCGAGGGCCCGCCGCACCTCGACGGTGTGCCCGACCTCGGCGGTGCCGAACTTGCGGGCCACCACTCCCGTCAGCTCGTCGGTCGAGCGCACATAGGTGCCGGAGCCCTGCACACCCTCGAGCACGCCGGCGTGGGTGAGCGCGCGAACGGCCTCGCGCACGGTGTTGCGCCCGACCCCCAGAACCTCCACGAGCTGCGGCTCAGTGGGGATCTTGGCGCCGATCGGCCACTCGCCGGCCCGGATCTGCTCGCTGAGCTGCGAGATCACCTGCTGGACGAGCGTCGACCGCGCATTGAGTGTCATGCGTAACATCACCCCACCATAAATCGTCCCATGATTCTAGTGTAGAGGTCGTGACTGTTCCGACCACCGCACCGCGCCCTGCCGTCCAACCTCGCCGCATGCTGCTCGTCCTGGCCGGCATCGTGCTCGTCGCGGTCAACCTGCGCGCGGTGGTCACCTCCCTCGGCGCGCTGCTCGACGAGGTACGCGACGGCCTGCACCTCTCCGGCGCCGTGGCCGGGGTGGTCACGACGGTGCCCACGATCGCCTTCGCGGTCTTCGGCGCGACCACGCCGTGGCTGGTCCGCCGGGTGCCGCCGGCGCGGCTGCTGGTCGCCGCGATGAGCGTGCTGGCGGTCGGCCAGTTGTTGCGGGTGGTCACCGACTCGCCGGCCGCGTTCATCGGCTTCAGCGCGCTCGCGCTGGCCGGCATCGCGGTCACCAACGTGCTGCTGCCCATGATGGTCAAGCAGAGCTTCCCGGACCGACCGGGCCTGGTCACCGGCGCCTACACGCTGTCGATGTCGGTCGGCGCCGCCGCCGCGTCGGCCGCCGCCGTGCCGGTCGCGCACGCCTTCGGCTCCTGGCGGGCCGGCCTAGGGGTGTGGGCGTTGCTCGCCGCGGTGGCGGTGCTCCCGTGGTTGCCGTCAGCGCTGCGCCGCGGCCAGCGGATCGAGCGCCGCGAGATCCACCCGTCGGCCCGGATCCGCCCGGCACGCACCCGGATCGGCTGGTCCATGGCGGTGTTCTTCGGCATGCAGTCGATCGGCGGCTACGCCGTGATGGGCTGGCTGGCCCAACTCTTCCGAGACTCCGGCTTCACCCCGTCGACGGCCGGCCTGCTGCTCGCCGGAGTGACCTTGTTCGCGCTGCCGTTCGCGCTGCTGATGCCGGCGCTGGCCGGCCGGGTGCGCCGGCTGCGCCCGCTGATCCTCGGCCTGACCGCCGTCTGCGGCGTCTCTTATGTCGGCCTGGCCATCGCACCACACGCCGGCGCCGTGCTCTGGGTGACCCTGCTCGGCATCGGGCAGACGGTCTTCCCGGTGAGCCTGGTCGTGATCGGCCTGCGCGCCCGCACGGCCGAGGGCACGGTGGCGCTGTCCGCGTTCGCGCAGAGCGTCGGCTACCTGTTCGCGTCGCTGGGCCCCCTGCTGGTCGGCATCCTCTACGAGGCCACCGGCGGCTGGCTCGCACCACTCGGCGTGCTGGCCGTCGCGCTCGCCATCCAGGCGGGTGCCGGCGTGCTGATCAGCCGTCCGGGCTACGTGGAGGACCAGGCACACGTGTCGGGCGCCAACGGCCCGATCGAGGCCGTCGAAGCGACACCGGCGGCCGTGCTCGCCGAAACCGGCCCATTGGCCGCACCGCTCCGCGAAGCGGCTTAGCCGGCGGTCACGCCGCGGCCCGGCCGGCGCCCGCCGGCAGAGATCGGCGTAGCCCGGCGGCCAAGCCGCAGCGGTGCCCGGGAGCGGAGCGACCTAGCGCCGCGGCCAGGCCGCGGCGGTGCCGGCCCGGGAGCGGCGAAGAGTGGCCTAGCGCCGCGGCCAGGCCGCGGCGGTGCCGGCCAGGGCGGCGAAGAGTGGCCTAGCGCCGCGGCCAGGCCGCGGCGGTGCCGGCCCGGGAGCGGCGAAGAGTGGCCTAGCGCCGCGGCCAAGCCGCGGCGGTGCCGGCCCGGGAGCGGCGAAGAGTGGCCTAGCGCCGAGGCGAAGGCGCGGCAGTGCTGGCCCGCCAGCGGAGAAGAGCGGCCCGACCCGCGGCCAAGCTGCGGCGGTGCCGGCCCGGGAGCGGCGAAGAGTGGCCTAGCGCCGAGGCGAAGGCGCGGCAGTGCTGGCCCGCCAGCGGAGAAGAGCGGCCCGACCCGCGGCCAAGCTGCGGCAGTGCCGGCCCGGGACCGGTGAAGAGTGGCCTAGCCCCGCCGCGGTGCCCGCCCGCGAGCGGACGAGAACGGCCTAGCCCGCGGTCAAGGCGCGCGGCCTGACCCGCAGCGGTGCCGGCTTGCCGGCCGTAGACCGCGCTAGCCCGCGGCGGGCTCGGATGCGTCGGCGGCGACGGCCTCGTCGACCGTCGGGTAGGTGTGTAGGACCTCGACCAGGCCGCTGACCTCGAGAATGCGGCGCACCCCGCGCTGTGGTGCGGCCAGCCGCACCACGCCGCCGGCCTCGTCGGTGCTGTTCTTCGCGCGCACGAAGACCGACAGCCCCGTCGAGTCGCAGAACGAGAGCTCGGTCAGGTCGAAGACCAGCCGGGATAGGCCGCGGTCGAGTAGGTCGGTGATCTGGTCCTGGAGCTGGGGCGCGGTGGCCATGTCCAACTCGCCACCGACCGACACCACGACGATCTCGCCGCGCTGTGCTGTGCCCACTGTCAGGGACATGCTCGACCTCCTGTGTCCGGGGGAACGGTACTCCACGGTGCGGTAGGAGGGCACGGAAAGGCCCGAGGACCTGCCGTGGATGTGCTGTCCGGTGGCAGGACCTCGGGCCGGTCTGTGCGTGCCGCCGGTCAGGCGGTCGCGCGCAGGGGCGCGAGCGCCCGGCTCCACTCGACGACCTGGTCGAGGGTCGTGTGGAGGGCATCTTCCTGGTGCGCGCCGGGCTTGAACACGCTGAAGTTCTCGAAGTCGTGGTGCAGCGTCAGCATGACCTGGGAGCGCACGTCGGCCATCTTGAGCTCGGCGGAGATGAGCCGGAGGTGCTCGACGGCGCGGGCGCCGCCGACCGAGCCGTAGCTGACGAAGCCCACGGCCTTGTTGTTCCACTCGGCGAACAGGAAGTCGATCGCGTTCTTCAGGGCACCCGAGGTCGAGTGGTTGTATTCCGGCGTCACCATCACGAAGCCGTCGAACGACGCGATCTTCTGCGCCCACTCCAGCGTGTGCGGCTGGGTGTACTGGCCCATCGAGGGCGGGACGATCTCGTCGAGGTGCGGCAGCTTGTAGTCGAGCAGGTCGACCAGCTCGAACTCGGCGTCGGTGCGCTGCTTGGCCAGCTCGTACACCCACTTCGCGACGGCCTCGCCGTTGCGGCCCGGGCGGGTGCTGCCGAGGATGATTCCGATCTTGGTCACGAGATTGTCCTTGAGTTTCAGGGGGAGGACTCGCGGATCAAGTCCTTGCTTCGTCAAGCAAATGTACGAGCAGTTCCTTGCGCAAGCAAGTAATCTAGTCGTATGCCTCCGGTCACAGCGCTCGAGCCTCTCGACACCGACGAGGATGCGCTGGTGCGCGCCCTGGGGCGGGTGATGACGGTGGTGCCGAAGCTGATCGACGCCGACCTCAAGCGCGACGCCGGGATATCACTGACCGAATACAGCACCCTGATGCACCTGTCGGAGAGCCGCGACCGGCGGATGCGGATGAGCGAGCTCGCCGCGGCCTGCGATCTCTCGCTCAGCGGCATGACCCGGGCGGTGGCCAGGCTGGAGATCGAGGGCTTCGTCCGGCGGTTCCAGTGCGACGAAGACGGCCGCGGTTGGTTCGCCGCCCTGACCGCCGCCGGCCTCGCCCGGCTCGAAGCCGCCTACCCGACCCACCTGGAAGCGACCCGGCGGCGGATTCTCGACCACTTCGCCGGCTTCGACCTCGCCGAGGTCGCCCGCGTCTTCGACGAACTCTCGACCGCCGACTAAAACCGCCGACTAAGAACGCCGACTAACCGAGCACTCGCACCGGCTCGCCGGCGGCAAAGGCGACGATCGCCTCGACCGCGTCGCCGTACGCCAGGTGATAGCCCGCCCTGGTCACGTACCCCAGATGTGGGGTCAGGATCGTGTTCGGAGCACGCCGCAGCGGGTCGTCGGCCGGCAGCGGCTCGGTGTCGAAGACGTCGAGGGCGGCGCCCGCGAGCCGTCCCGACTCGAGCGCCGCGACCAGCGCCCCGGAGTCGACGACCGGCCCGCGGGAGGTGTTGACCAGGAACGCGTCCGGCTTCATCAGCGCGAGCTCGGCGGCGCCGACGATGCCGACGCTGCGCGGGCTGAGTTTGTAGTGGACGGTGACGATGTCGGCCTGCCGGAACAGCTCCGCCTTCTCGACCCGGTCGGGATGGGTCGGGTCGAGGTTGGCGCTCCACGCGACCACCCGCATCCCGAACGCGCGGCCGACCGTGGCGACCTGGCTGCCGATGTTGCCCAGGCCGACCACGCCGAGGCAGCGGCCGGACAGCTCGGTGCCCACTGTGGTCTGCCAGCGACCGGCCCGCAGCGCGGCGTCTTCGGCCGGCACGTGCCGCACCAGCGACAGGATCAGCGCCCAGGTGAGCTCGCTCGTCGACGGCGCGAACATCCGGGTGCCGCAGACCGTGACCCCGGCTGCCGCGGCCGCGTCGAGGTCGATCGCGGCGTTGGCCATGCCGGTGGTGATCAGCAGCCGAAGCGCCGGCAACCGGCCGATCAGCGCGGCCGGGAAGGCGGTGCGCTCGCGCATCGCGACCACGACCTCGAACGGCGCCAGCCGCGCCGCCAGCGCGTCGAGGTCGTCGAGATGGTCGGCGAAGAACGTGACGTCGAGCGCGCCCCAGTCGGCGCTGTCGTGGGCGGCGGTCTGGTAGTCGTCGAGCACGGCGATCCGCATCAGACCAGCGTGACACGATGCTGGCATGTGTTATGGAGATGACGCCCGTCCGCCGCAGCCGCCCAACCCGGGCCCTGTCGGCGAGCACGGCGATCTGGTTCTGCGCTCCTCCGACGGCACCGAGTTCGGCGCCTACTTCGCGCATCCCGAGCAGCCGACCGGCCGCGGGATCGTGATCTTCCCGGACGTCCGTGGCCTGCACGTCTTCTACAAGGAGTTGGCGCACAGCTTCGCGTCGGCCGGGCTGTCGGCGGTGGCGTTCGACTTCTTCGGCCGGACCGCCGGCGTCGGCGAGCGTGGCGAAGACTTCGCCTACCGCGAGCATGTCGACAAGCTCGAGTTCGCCTCCGTCAAGGAAGACGCCAAGGTGGCGGCCGCCTGGCTGCGCGAACACGGCACGGAGTCGCTGTTCACCGTCGGGTTCTGCTTCGGTGGCGCGATGTCGTTCCGGCAGGCGGCAGCGGGCGACGACCTGAGCGGCTCGATCGGCTTCTATGCCATCCCGTCGCGGGTGCAAGACGTCGCCGACGAGATCGCGTCGCCGCTGCTGATTCTGGCCGCCGGGCAAGACTTCACGCCGGTCGCCGAGGTCGAGCAGTTCGCCGACCGGGTGCGCGGCCACGGCGTGGACGTCCGGATGGCGGTCTACCCCGACGCCGGGCACAGCTTCTTCGACCGCAACTTCGGCCAGCACCAGGGCGACGTCGAAGACACCTGGCGGCAGATGCTCAGCTTCATCGACGACAAGGCGGCCTGAGCCGCAGCCGGCAGCCCCTCGCCCGGTCCGCGGCGAGGGGCCGCCAAGAAAGCCATGATTACCCCATAAAACGCGACTAGGGTACGAAGACATGGCACTACAGACGCGGATGGTGACGTTCGACTGTGCCGATCCCGCGAACCTGGCGAGTTTCTGGGCAGCCGCGACCGGCCTGCGTGAGTCGTGGCGCCATGCGAACGACTTCCTGATCCTTGGTGAGTCGCCCGGTTTGTGCCTCGGCTTCCAGCACGTCCCCGAAGCCAAGACGGTGAAGAACCGGGTGCATCTCGACTGGAGCAGCGACGGCGACGTCGCTGCCGAGATCGAGCGCCTGCTCGAGTTGGGCGCCCGGGTGGTCGACCGGCAGAAGATGCCGCAGGGCTTCGGCTGGACGGTGCTCGCCGACCCGGAAGGCAACGAGTTCTGCGTGGCGACGCCGGCCGCCTAACCGCGGGCGAGCACGGCGCGGGCCGCGAGATCGCGGGCGGCCAGGCCCAGTCGGGTCTTGGGCACCAGCATGCCGGCGGCCCGCCCGACGCGGCGCTGCTTCGGCCCGACCAACTGGCGGTGCGCGGCCTCGTAGCGGGCGAACCCCTCCACCGGGTCGGCGGCCAGGGCGGCGGCCAGCGTCTCGGCTCCCGCCATCGCCATCGAGGACCCGTCGCCGAACAGCGACACGCACGACGCCGCGTCGCCGAGCAGCCCGATCCGCCCGCGTGACCACGAGTCGAGGCGCACCTCGCTGACCGAGTCGAAGTAGAGGTCGTCGGCGGCCGCCACCCGGTCCAGCAACTCGGGCACCCGCCAGCCGACACCCGCGTACGCCTGCCGCACGATCTGTTTGTGTTGGCTCAGGTCCCGGTGGTCGAAGCCGCTCACCGGCGCGGACCGGAAGATGAACGCGGCCAGTGCCGCGCCGCGCGCAGGGTGGATCGAGAGCAGCCGGCCGGGTGTGTTGTGCAGGATGACGTCGGTGCCCTCGTCGGAGCCGAGCGCCAGGGTCGCGACGTAGAGGCCGAGGTAGCGCACGAAGTCGGCCTCCGGCCCGAACGCCAGCCGCCGCACCGTCGAGTGCAGACCGTCGGCGCCGACCACGAAGTCGAACCGGCGTGGTGCCGTCCGCTCGAAGGTGACGTCGACGCCGCTCGCGTCCGGTGCGAGCGCGGTGATGGTGTCGTCCCAGACGAACTCGGCGTCGCCGCGGGCGGCGTCGAAGAGCAGGGCGGCCAGGTCGCCGCGGGGTAGCTCGACCTCGCTGCCGCGGGTGGCGGGCATCGGGATGCGGGCGCGGGTCCGGCCGCCGGCGTCGACCAGCCGCATCGCGGTGGCCTGGGTCGCGGCGGCGCGCAGTTGAGGCACGATGCCCATCCGGTTGGCGACGGCCCAGCCGGGGCCGCGCACGTCGACGGGGTTGCCGCTGGACCGCGGCGCCGCGCCGCGCTCCACGACGGTGGCTTCGAAGCCGTGGCGGGCCAGCCAGTAGGCGAGCGTGGGGCCGGCGACACCGGCGCCGGAGATCAGTACGGAAGTCATGCGCCCACCATAACTGCACCCAGTGCAGAATTGCAATGAGTGCGGATACGCACTTGATGCGATACGCTGCTCGCCATGACCCTCCGCGACCGCAAGCGCGCCCGCACCCGCCAGGCCCTGGTCGAGGCGGCCGCCACCCTGTTCGAGCGCGACGGCTACGACGAGACGACGGTCGCCGACATCGCCGCCGCGGCGGAGATCGGCACCCGCACGTTCTTCAGCTACTTCGCGAGCAAAGAGGAGTTGCTGTTCCCGGAGAGCGACGGCCGGGTGCGCGCGGCGGTGGCGGCGATCGCCGACCGCGGCCCCGACGAGGGCCCGGCCGAGGTGCTGCTCCGCGCGCTGCACCGGGTCGGCGACGACAGCGACGACCTGTCCGGCCGGCTGGCCGCACTGCGGCTGCGCTATATCCGGGAGGTCCCGGTCGTCCGCGGCCGCGCGCTGCAGATCCAGATGGAAGCGCAGTCGGAGATCGCCCGCCACCTCGCGGCCGCTTTCCCCGACGACCTCGACGAGGTGACCGCGGCGGCGTTGACCGGGGCCTTCGTCGGCGGGATCACGGCGGCGCTCCAGGTGTTGCTGGCCGACCTCGACAGTCTCGACGACCCGGTGGCGGTGCAGGCCGCGGTGGAAAAGGCGACCGACGTCGCCCTCGGCCCGTGGCTGCGGGCCGCGCGGTGACCCGTCAGCGCCTGCCGCGCGGCGGTGCCAGCGAGGTCAGGATCGGCAGGGCCACCAGGGCGGCGACGATCCCGAGCACGATGAAGAACGCCGTGCGGGCGCCGAGCAGATAGGCCATCGACCCGACCAGGAACCCGATGCCGACGGCGACCAGGACGCGGGTGCCGGCGACCTGGAGCGCCACGGGCGGCAACCACCGATCGACGATGAGTTCCACCCGCGCCGCGTCAACCTCGAACCGCGCGGCGATCTTCTCCACCGGCTGCCCGGCGACGTAGGCCGCGACGATGTCGTCCTCGTGCTCGTGCAGCGTCCACGTCATCCCGCCACGATAGGCGCGGGCGTCTATGTCTGGTTGCCCCTTAGCGGCGGCCGACGCGGGAACGGCTGGAGAAGGTCGCGGCGTTGCCCGAACCACCGGCCGTGGCCGTCGCGCCGCGGGCACCGCCGCCGCGTGAACGCTCCGACGGCTGGGTCGCGTGACGGTCGGCCGAGCGGGTCGCGCTCTGGCCCGACTGCTGGCCACCGCGGCCGCGGCCACCGCCGCCGTGCGGGCGGCGCTGGCGGGGCACCGACGCGGTCTCGGGCTCCGGCGGCGGGCTGACGAACGTGCGCTCGCCCGGCGCCAGTTCCGCGAGGAACGGGTCGCTGGGGCCGCTCAGCCGGGTGGTCTTGGGCTTGATGCCGGCCTCGCGGGTCAGGTTCCGTACGTCGGCGACCTGGCTGTCGGTCATCAGCGTGACCACCATGCCGGAGGCGCCGGCGCGCGCGGTGCGACCCGAGCGGTGCAGGTAGGCCTTGTGCTCCACCGGCGGGTCGGCGTGGATGACCAGCGCCACGTCGTCGACGTGGATGCCGCGCGCCGCGATGTCGGTCGCCACCAGGGTGCGCGCGCTTCCGTCGGAGAACGCGGCGAGGTTGCGGGTGCGGGCGCCCTGCGCCAGGTCGCCGTGCAGTTCGACGGCCGGGACGCCACCGGCGACGAGCCGGCGGGTCAGCTGCTTGGCACCGCGCTTGGTGCGGGTGAAGACCAGCGTGCGGCCGGGCGCCGAGGTGAGGTCGGCCAGCACCGCCAGCCGCTCCTCGGACCGGACGTGCAGCACGTGGTGGGTCATCTTGACGACCGGCGACAGCGCCGAGTCGATGCTGTGCGTCACCGGGTTGGTCAGGTAGCGCCGGACCAGGCCGTCGACGGCGGCGTCGAGCGTCGCCGAGAACAGCATCCGCTGGCCGGTGCGCGGGGTCTGGTCGAGCAGCCGCTTGACGACCGGCAGGAAGCCCAGGTCGGCCATGTGGTCGGCCTCGTCGAGCACGGTGATCTCGATCGCGTCGAGCCGCGCGTGGCCGCTGCGGACGTGGTCGTCGAGCCGGCCGGGGCAGGCCACGACGATGTCGACGCCGCGGCGGAGGGCGGCGATCTGCGGGCCGGCGCCGACGCCGCCGAAGATCGTCACGGTGCGCAGGTTGAGCGTCTTGGCCAGCGGTGTGATGGCCGCCTCGATCTGGGTCGCCAGCTCGCGGGTCGGCGCCAGGATCAGCGCACGCGGGCGGCCGGGACGCCGGGCCTTGGTGTCGTTGGCCAGCCGCTGGAGCAGCGGGAGGACGAACGCGTAGGTCTTGCCGGAACCGGTGCGACCCCGGCCGAGCACATCGCGACCGGCGAGTGCGTCGGGCAGCGTGGCGGCCTGGATCGGGAACGGTGCGGTGACGCCACCGGCAGCCAGCGGCGCGGTCAGCGCGGCGGAGAGGCCGAGTTCGGCGAAGGTGGGTGTTTCGGTGGTCGGGTTGAGCGGGCGGCGTGCCGCCATGTGGATCTCCGAACGTCAGGGGGGCGTGCGGTGCGGCGCGGACTTTGAGCCTGCGCGTCGCTTACCGACGCATATCGCGGCCCCCGCGGCGGAGCTGTCAGGGCCGTCCTGACCTAATCTACCCGATCTTTGCCCGATCCGGCTCGGCCAAGCCCTGAAGATCAGTTGGGCCGCAGGTCTGCGGCCAGGCGTCCGACGACCGAGTAGGACGGGCGCGGGTCGGCTGGAGCGCCCCGCACGTTGAGCCAGCGCGGCACGGCCCGGGTCGCCGTGCGCGATCCGGTGGCGGTCAGATCGCCCGCGCGGACCGCCTCGCGCCAACTGGTCTCGCCCCGCCAGAGCAGGGTCAGGCAGCGCAGCGAGGTCTGCACCGTGACGGCCACCGGGAGGCCCGGGTCGAAGTCGCAGACGTCGGCGTCGTCTTCGGCCAGCACCAGCCACCAGCGCCGGCTCTTGGGTGTCACGTCTTCGAACTGGACGTGCACGACCGTGCGGCCGGGTGGCAGGTCGGTGCGGGAGACCTGGCGGCGCATGTCCCACAACAGCAGGTGCGGGTCGAGGTCTTCGTCGCCGAGTTCGGGCAGCCAGCGCATCGACCAGTCGCCGAGCGAGTCGACGATCGGTTGCAGGTCTTTGCCGGCAGGGGTCAGCCGGTAGATCACCTTGTTGCCGTCGGGGTAGCGCTCGACGACGCCGACGCGCTCCAGTCGCTGGAGGCGTTTGACCAACAGGGCGGGCGACATCCGGGGAACGCCGCGGCGCAGGTCGTTGAAGTGGCGGCTGCCCATCAGCAACTCGCGAACGACCAGCAGGGTCCAGCGCTCGTCCAGCACCTCGAGCGCTTTGGACACCGGACAGAACTGGTAGTAGGTACCCACGAACTCACGGTAGGGCCGGCGCCGGTACAGAAACAGAACTGGTTGGCTTCATTTCGTGAACTGACGCGTCGGGTGACCGACACCGCAGCATCGGAGCCATGACTGACATCAAAGAATCTGTGGGCAACATGCTGGGGCTGTTGGCCGGATACGTGGGCCACCGCACGGTCGCGACCGGGATCCGCGCCGGGCTCGTCGCCGCGCTGGCGAACGACGGACCGGCCACACCGGACGAACTGGCCGCGCGCACCAAGCTCGACGCCTTCTACACGTTCGCGTGGTGCCGGGCCGCTTTCGGCGCCGGCGTCTGCGATCGCGACGGCGACGTCTACCGGCTCGCCGCCAACCTCGACACCGTGCTGCTCGACGAGACCTCACCGGCGTACGTCGGCGGCGTTTTCAAGGTCCTCGAGCAGCCGGAGTTCTTCGACCGCTTCGAAGCCAGCCTCACCGGCGGGGAGCGGCTGTGGTGGGACGGCTGCTCGCCCGACTTCATCGCCGCGGTCGGCGGCACCGGGCGACCGTTCTACCGCCGCCTCGTGCCCGACGGGCTGGCCCGCGTTCCGGGCCTGAAGGAGCGGCTCGACAACGGTTGCCGGGTGCTCGACACCGCCTGCGGCTCGGGGCACGGGCTGGTCCTGCTGGCCAACGCCTACCCGAACTGCGCGGTGTCGGGTGTGGACGGTGACGCGCACTCGGTCGACATCGCGTGCGAGACGCTGGCCGGCGCCGGGCTCGATGGCCGGGTCAAGGTCTGGGACAGTCCACTGGAGAAGCTCACGGTCAGCGAGCCCTACGACGTGGTGATCAACAACATCTCCATGCACGAGTGCCGCGACATCGACGCGGTCGCCCGCAACGTCAAGGCGGCGCTGAAGCCGGGTGGCGTGTTCGTCATCTCCGATTTCCCGTTCGCCGACGACGATGCCGGGCTGCGCACCGCGCCCGGCCGGGTGATGTCCGGCATCCAGATCTTCGAGGCGCAGATCGACGATCAACTACTACCCCGCCGGGTGTACGACGATCTGCTGCGCAAGCACGGCTTCACCGAGCTGGGTTCCGCCTCGATCACCCCGATGCACGCCCTGACCTGGGGATATGCCTGATCCAGCCGAGGGGTGGACCGGGAGGGCATCGGCCTGCGACGATATGCGCACTCTCAATGCAAGAACTTCGCTTGCCTGGAGGTGCTGTGCTCATCCATCGCCGAGGTCTGCTCTCCCTGGCCACCGCGGTCGTGCTCGCCGTTACGGCAACACCCGCAAGCGCCGGCGCGACCGCCAAGCCGGCGGCCTACCGGCCGGTCATCTTCGTACACGGAAGCGCCGGATCTGCTTCGCAGTTCGAGTCGCAGACCCGGCGGCTGACCAGCAACGGCTACCCGATCGACGTGATCGAGGCACACGAATACGACTCGCCCAACATCGCGACGATCCTGCCCGCCGTGTTCGCCGGGCTCGACGAGCGGGTCTCCCGGCTGCTCGCCCGCACCGGCGCCGACCAGGTCGACATCGTCGCGCACTCGCTCGGCACCTTCGTGTTGCAGAGCTATCTGGCCAGCTCGCCGGCGCGGGCCGCGCGGGTGGCGCACTACGTCAACCTCGACGGCCGGGTCGCCACCGCTCCGCCCGGTGGTGTGTCGACGCTGGCCATCTGGGGTGAGGGCGACCCGACCCGGGCGATCACCGGGGCGACCAACGTCTACTTCCCGGACCAGTCGCACACCCAGACGGTCTCGTCCGAGCAGTCGTTCCGGGAGATGTTCCGGTTCTTCCGGGGACGGGCGCCGCACACGAGCCGGATCGTGCCCGCCCGCGGCGAGGCCCGGATCTCGGGTCGTGCGGTGCTCTTCCCGAGCAACGCCGGCGTGACCGACGCGACGCTCGAGGTCTTCCGGGTCAGCCCGTTGACCGGCAAGCGGCTGTCGAGCCGGCCGGTGCACCGGGCGGCGCTCACCGGCGACGGCTCGTTCGGCCCGATCGCGCTCGACGGAAGTGCCCGCTACGAGTTCGCGGTCGTCCGCCCCGGCGCGGCCACCCACCACTTCTACTTCCAGCCCTTCCTGCGCGACAGCGCGTTCGTCCGGCTGCTGACCAGCCGGCCCGGCGAGGGCCTGGGCGCGCTGGTGGAGACCGGCGACCGGCACACCGCGCTGACCATCCAACGGCAGAAGGAGTGGTGGGGCGATCAAGGCGATGCCGGTGACCACCTGTGGGTCAACGGGCGCGACATCCTCAACGCGGCGAACGCGCCGCGGGTCAAGCGGGTCATCGGCATCTTCGCGTTCGACGCGGGCAGCGACCGCATCACCGACCTGACCGCACCGCTGCCGGCGTTCTTCGCACAGACCTTCATCACCGGCATGGACGTCTTCGTCCCGGCGACCCCGGCCCACCTGGGTTTCGTCTCGATCGCGGTCGCCCCGCGCGGCGGCGGGTTCGAGCTGGTCAACGTGCCGAACTGGAAATCGTCCGAGCACCGGATCACGGTGAACGTCGACGACTTCTAGCCTGTTCGACATGAACGGGTTTCACGGCGCGGCGCTGGTCACCGCTCCCACCGGCGAGCCGATCAAAGAGCTCACCGGCGGGGGCGTCGACCCCGGCACCCCGATGCAGGTCGCGTCGGTCAGCAAGGTCTTCGCCGCGGCGGTGACGCTGACGCTGGTCGACCGGGGCGTGCTGAGCCTGCACGACCCGGTGCCGCCGTGGCCCGGCGTGACCGTGCACCACCTGCTCAGCCAGACGTCGGGGCTCGGGCAGTTCGACGACATGCGGTCGATCGACCTCAAGGCCGGCGTGGTGAGCCGCGACCTGATCCGGAAGGAGCCGCTGCTCGATCCGCCTGGCACCCGCTGGCGCTACAGCAGCCCGGGCTACATCATGCTGGGCGAGCTGATCGAGCGGGTTGCCAACCGGCCCTACCCGGAATTGGTCAAGGAGTTGCTGCTCGACCCGCTCGAGCTAGGTGACACGGCGGTCGGCACGCGGCCGCCGGGTGCCGCGAGCGGCCACCACGACGGCGTGCCCGCGAAGGAATGGAACCTGGCCGCGCTCACCGGCACCGGCGACATCTGGTCGACGGTCGGCGACCTCAACCGGCTCGCGCACGGGCTCGACCGCACCGTGCTGCACCGGATGCGGCAACCCCAGGTCGAGCTGCCGGAGCCCGACGACGGCCTCACCCACTACGGCTACGGCCTCTACCTGGGCGACGGGATCGCGCTGCACAGCGGCGACGTTCCCGGCTTCCGCTCGGTGCTGGCGTTCCTGCCCGACGGCCGCACGGCGGCGGTGCTGAGCAACGACGAGACCGCGGCCGCGCCCCGCGACGTGCTGCGCGAGGTGATTCAGGACAGCGCCGCGTAACCGGCCAGCAGGATGTCGACCGCCTCGGTGAAGCGGTGGTCGAAGTCGAGCCCGGCCCGGGTCGTGAGGATCTCGGTCAGGTTCGGAAACTCGGCCGGGTCGAGCTCGTCGGCGCGGTCGTCGAGATTGGGCTCCGTGCCCTCGTGACCCGGTGTCTGGCCGGCCTCGGCGAGGGTGTGGCCGATGGTGAACGTCGCGATGACGTTGATGATGTCCATCGCCCGCCCGAGTGGCACGCCGGCATCCCGCATCCCGGCCAGCCAGCGCTCCGACATGCGCAGCGCGTCGGGTGAGTTGACCGGGCGGGTGGCGGCCAGCGGCAGCACGCCGGGGTGGGCCAACAGCGCCGCGCGCAGGCTGTGCGCGAACTGCCGCACCCACGGCACCCACGGGCCGGCGCCCGGCTCGTCGAGGCCGGTGAACGCGAGCTCCATGACCCGGTCGACCAGGCCGTCGAGCAGCGCGTCCTTGTTGGGCACGTAGTGGTAGAGCGTCATCGCCTCGACCCCGAGCGCCGCACCCAGCTTGCGCATCGACAGCGCGGGCAAGCCGTGTCTGTCCAAATAGTCCAGTGCGGCGTCGAGCACCTGCTCCCGGCTCAGCCCGGCCTTGGTGCCAGCGCGGCGCTCCGCCACAAGCTCACCCCTTGACGATTCTTACGGTGTAAGTCAGGCTAGCAGAAACTTACGCCGTAAGAATGGAGTCCGGATGCTCGCGCTGGCCCTGATCCTGATCCTGTCCGCGGTCGCCTACTTCCTGCTGGTCACGCTCGTCGACCTCTATCCGCTCAACAACGTGCGCGACGCCAAGGCCAGCGAACAGCGCACCGAGGTCCTGGCCAACGCCCCCGTCATGGCCCTGCCCGCGGTCCTGCTCGGCCTCGGCGCCGCGATCAACATCCCCGCTCTGGGGTACGCCGCGGGCGTGCTCGAACTCCTGATCGCCCTGGGCGGCCTGGTGTTGTGGTGGCTGCCCTACCTGGTCGGCATCACGGCGCCCTGGGCGACGGCCGGCACGGGCATCACCTGGGCCGAGCTACACAGCCGCACCTACGCACACACGCTCATCGTGGTGCCCAGAATCGGCGATCGCCCACGGCCCAACCTGGAGCACATGATCCTGCACACGCTGGTGCTGGCCGCCGCGATCGCCACGTTCGCGGCGGTCTAGGCCGACCGGGGCTGCGGGACCGTCGCCGGCACAGTGGACTCGCGGATCACCAGGCGGCAGGGCTGCCGGACGACGCCCGCCGACGGGGTGCCGTCGAGGGCCGCGAAGAGATGCTCGACCGCGGTCGCGCCGAGGCGTTCCAGGTTGAGGTCCACAGTGGTCAGTGGTGGGCGGCAGTCGGTAGCGAAGTCTTCCCAGTTGTCGTAGCCGACGATCGCCACGTCGTCGGGGATGCGGCGGCCCAGGTCGAGCAGGGTCTGTGATACGCCGGTCGCGATCTGGTCGTTGCCGCAGAAGATCGCGTCGATCGACCGGTCGGCGCTCAGCAGCATCCGCGCCGCGTGCCGGCCCCAGCGTTGCGACCACTCGCCGTAGAGCGGCTCGGCGCCGGCCAGCGTCAGGTCGTGCTCGGAGAGCACCTCGCACATGCCCTTGACCCGGTCGCGGGCTGCGCGATAGCCGTGTGGGCCGGTCACGTGGGCGATCCGCCGGCGGCCGAGCGCGACCAGGTGCTCGACCGCGAGCCGGGCGCCGCCCTCGTCGTCGGCGAGCAGCGAGAAGTCGGCCGGGTCGCCGGACTCGCCGTAGACGTAGACGACCGGGACCGGGATGTCGCGGGTCAGCGACGGCCGGATGTCGTTGCTGTCGCCGAGCACGATGAAGCCGTCGACGCGGCGGGCCAGCAGGGTGCGGATGTAGTGCTGGCGGCGGATCGCGTCGCCGCGGGCGTCGCAGAGCAGCACCGACATCTGCTCGTTGCCCAGCGCGTTTTCGGCGCCGAGCAGGATCGGGATGGAGAACCGGCCGCCC
This sequence comes from Asanoa ferruginea, assembly GCF_003387075.1. Lineage (NCBI taxonomy): Bacteria > Bacillati > Actinomycetota > Actinomycetes > Micromonosporales > Micromonosporaceae > Asanoa > Asanoa ferruginea. Next base: position 1,942,348 of record NZ_QUMQ01000001.1, on the reverse strand, counting down.
AACTCGTCGGTGAGCAGGCCGATGGTGCGGGTGCGGCCGACGATCAGGCCGCGGGCCAGCGCGTTGGGCTGGAAGGACAGCTCGCTGGCCGCCTGGAGGACGCGCTGCCGGGTCGCCGCGGCCACCTGGGCCCGGTCGTTGAGCGCCTTCGACGCCGTGGCGATCGAGACGCCGGCCCGACGGGCCACGTCGGACAGCGTCACGGCCTGCGTGCGGTGGCGCCCCATGAGAAAAGCCTTTCGCCAACGTTTCGGATTGCTGGTGGGAACGTATCAGCTAGCTGCGGCTTTTTAGCATTGCCAATTTGCTGCCAACAGAACATCTTGCCGAAAAGGTTTTCGGCGTTCAGAGTGAGCGCCATCACGAAACCTGGAGGTAACAGGGGATGGCAGCTTCCGACCCCACCGGCGGCCGGCCGGTGGACCCGTCCAGTGGCGCGTTGCGCCCACTCGGCCTGGCCGAGGCGCGGATCACCGCGGGGTTCTGGGCCGACCGGCAGCGCGTCATCAGCGAAGGCAGCCTCGACCACGCCCGGGCCTGGATGGACAAGGTCGGCTGGACGGGCAACTTCGCGATCGGCGCCGCGACCGGGCCGGCCGAGCACCGGGGCCGCGAGTTCGCCGACTCCGAGGTCTACAAGCTGATCGAGGCGATGTCGTGGGAGACCGGCCGCCGGGCCGACCCGGCCCGGGTCCGCGAGATCGACGAGCTGGTCGCGCTGATCGGCGGCGCGCAGGAGGCCGATGGCTACCTCAACACCGCCTTCGGCCGGCCGGGCCAGCAGCCCCGCTGGAGCGACCTGGCCTGGGGCCACGAGCTCTACTGCGCCGGGCACCTGATCCAGGCCGCGGTCGCCAACACCCGGGTGCACGGCCCGGGGCCGCTGCTGGAGATCGCGCAGCGGGTCGCCGACCACGTCTGCGCCACGTTCGGCAAGGACGGCTCCACCGGGATCTGTGGCCACCCCGAGATCGAGCCCGCGCTGGTCGAGCTCTACCGGGTCACCGGCGAGCGGCGCTATCTCGACCAGGCCGCGCTGTTCGTCGAGCGGCGCGGCCACCAGAGCCTGCCGCCGCACCAGTTCGGTGCCGCTTATTCGAGCGACGACCAGCCTGTGCGGGAAGCGACCGTCCTGCGTGGACACGCGGTCCGCGCGCTCTACCTGGCGGCCGGCGTGGTCGACCTGGCGGTCGAGACCGGCGACGCCGAGTTGCTGCGGGCGGTCGCGGCCCAGTTCGACCGCACCTGGGCCCGGCGCACCTACCTGACCGGCGGGATGGGCTCGCGCCACATGGACGAGGCGTTCAGCGACGACTTCGTGCTCCCGTCCGACCGGGCCTACTCGGAGAGTTGCGCGGCGGTCGCCGCCGTCATGCTCGCCTGGCGGCTGCTGCTCGCCACCGGGGAGGCCCGCTACGCCGACGTGATCGAGCGCATCCTCTACAACGTGGTCGCCACCGCCATCGAAGACGACGGGCGCGCGTTCTTCTACGCGCACTCCCTGCACCAGCGAACCCCCACCCGGGCGCTGCCCGACGACGAGGAGCAACTCGGCTTCGGCGGCGGGCCGCGGGCGCCCTGGTTCGAGGTGTCCTGCTGCCTGCCCAACGTCTCCCGGCTGCTGGCCAGCCTGAGCACCTACCTGGCCGCCGGTGACGACGAAGGTCTGCGGATCATGCAGTACGCGACCGCGGCGTTCGACACCCGGCTGGCCGACGGGCGCCGGGTGGCCCTGGAGATGGTCACCGCCTATCCCGACGACGGCGACGTGACGATCCGGGTCACCGCGACCGACGGCGGCGCCTGGCCGATCACCCTGCGCATCCCGGGCTGGGCCGTGGGCGCGACGGTGACCGTCGCCGGCATCACCGAACCGGCGCGGGCCGGCGACACGTTCACGGTGCGCAAGGAGTTCGCCGTGGGTGACGAGATCCGGTTGCACCTGCCGCTGGCGCCCCGGTTCTCGACTCCCGACCCGCGGATCGACGCGGTCCGCGGCTCCGTGGCGGTCGAGCGCGGCCCGATCGTCTACTGTGCCGAGTCGCCGGTCGCCGAGCCGGTCGGGGATCTCGACCTGCTCCGGGTCGACCCGCGCCGGGCACCCGTCGACGAGGCCGGCGGCGTCGCGGTCTGGGCCCACATCGCGGCGGCCGACGACCGACGCTGGCCCTACGGCGACCGAGACGACGAGGCCGACCACCCTCCGCTCGCTCCGCTCCGCCTGTTGCCCTACCACCGCTGGGCCCGCCGCGGACCCGCCACCATGCGGGTCTGGCTGCCCACCGTGTAGATCCCTCGCCCCTCGCCGAAGGAGATAGGAATGGCTAGATATCGAGCACGACGCGTCGTCGCCGTCACCGCGGCGGCGCTCCTGATGACCGTGGCGGCCGCCTGTGGCAATGACGACGACGGCGCTTCCGGCACCGGCGGCACCGCTGCCGCCTCGGTCGACGACGGCGCCACACTGACCCTGTGGACCCGGGCCGCGACCGAGTCGGTTTCCAAGGCGTACGCCGAGAAATACAACGCCACCCACAAGAACCAGGTGCAGGTCACCGCCTATCCCAACGAGGAATACCCGGCCAAGCTGGCGTCTGCGGCCGGAGCCAAGTCGCTGCCCGACATGTTCGCCTCCGACGTGGTCTTCGCAGCGCAATACGCGTCGCAGGGCCTCTGGCTCGACATCACCGACCGGTTCGACGCCCTCGACGTGAAGGACAAGGTGGCACCGGCACACGTCAAGGCCGCCACCTGGGAGGGCAAGAACTACGCGGTGCCGCACACCATCGACATGTCGGTGCTGCTCTACAACAAGGACCTCTACGCGAAGGCCGGCCTCGACCCCAACAAGCCGCCGACCACGCTCAAGGAGTTCGCCGAGCAGGCCCGCGCGGTCGACAAGCTGGGCGGTGACGTCAACGGCACCTACTTCGGCGGCAACTGCGGCGGCTGTGTCGAGTTCACGTTCTGGCCCTCGGTGTGGGCCGCGGGCGGCGACGTATTGGATGCCGAAGGAAACAACGCGAAGATCGACTCCAAGGAGATGGCCGACGTCTTCGCGCTCTACCGCTCGCTCTACGACGAGGGCGTGGCCGCGCCGGCCTCCAAGGACGAGGCCGGTCCGACCTGGCTCGGCGCGCTCCAGAACGGCAAGGTCGGCATCGCGCCCGGCCCGTCGGTCTGGCTCGGCCTGATCGAGGAGAAGGGCGTGAAGATGGGCGTGGCACCGATTCCCGGTCCAGACGGGGGCGAGTCCACCTTCGTGGGCGGCGACGCGATCGGCATCGGCGCCAGCAGCACAAAGGCGGCGCAGGCCTGGGACTTCCTGTCCTGGACGATGTCCGACGAGGCGCAGATCGAGGTCATCGCGAAGAACAAGGGCGTGCCCACCCGCACCGACCTCGCGTCCAACAAATACTCCTCGGCCGACCCCCGGGTCGTGCTGATCAACTCGCTGATGGCCAAGGGCAAGACGCCCTACGCCCGCAACTTCAACGCGTCGTTCAACGACCCGCAGAGCCCCTGGCTGAAGACCGTTCGAGGGGCCCTCTTCGGTGACGCCGCCAGCGCGCTCAGCAGCGGCAACTCCGACATCACCAAGTCACTGCAACAGAGCTGACCCAGTCCGCGGGTGGGTGCCCGGCCGGCCGTCCGGGCACCCACCCTCGCAAAAGAGAGGCCATGATGACGACCGTGATCACCCCGCTCCGGGAAGAGCGCGTCGAGCCACCGGCGGCCCGCCGCCGCGGCCTGCGGCGCCAGACCCGGCGCGCCTGGCTCGGCGTCGCGTACGCCAGCCCGACCGCGGTCATGGTCGTTCTGTTCTTTCTCGTCCCGCTGGCACTGGTCGGCTGGATGTCGCTGCACCGCTGGCCACTGCTCGCACCGCCCACGCTCAACGCGCCCGACAACTTCACCGGCATCGGCGACAACGACCTGGTCCGCTCGGCGACCTGGTTCACGATCAAATACACGGTCATCATCACCGTCCTGCTCTTCACGGTGTCGCTGGGCCTGGCCTTGCTGGTGCAGCACCGCCGGCGCGGCGTCGGCTTCTTCCGCACCGCTTTCTTCCTGCCGATGGCGGTCGGCTTCGCCAGCGCCTCGCTGCTCTTCCTCGGCCTGCTCAGCGACGAGATCGGCCCGGTCAGCGACCTGCTCCGCAAGGTCGGGCTGATCGACGGCTACGTCTCGTGGACCAGCGGCAGCGCCAACTCCGCGCTCGGCTCGGCGGTCGTGCTGGTGCTCTGGCGGTTCGCCGGGTTCAACATGCTGATCCTGTTGACCGGCCTACAGGCCATCCCCCCGGAGATCTACGAAGCGGCCCGGGTCGACGGCGCCAGCCGCTGGCAGACCTTCCGCCGGATCACCCTGCCGTTGCTGCGCCCCACGATCGCGCTGGTGCTCACGCTGATGGTGACCGGGTCGCTGCTGGCGTTCGACCAGTTCTGGATCCTCACCCGCGGTGGCCCCGACAACAGCACCACCTCGCTGGTCATGGTGATCTACCGGGAGGCGTTCATCCGCCTCGACCTCGGTTCGGCCGCCGCCATCTCGGTGGTGCTGCTCGTGGTCCTGGTCGCCTTCAACGTCATCCAACTCGGCGTGCTCCGCCGCCGGTCCAACTAGGGGCTGTCTGATGCTGAACCGTTCCCGGTTGGGCTACTCGGTCACCGGCGCCGCGCTGGCGATCCTCTTCCTCTTCCCGTTGCTGTGGAGCGGCTGGGCCTCGGTGCGCACCGGCTCCGGCTTCGGGTTGGAAAACTACGACCGGCTGTTCACCTCCGACAACGGCGTGAGCCTGCGCAACGTGGTCAACAGCGTGGTGGTCAGCGGCCTGACCGTCGCCGGCACGCTGCTGGTCGCGACGTTCGGCGGCTATGCCTTCGGCCGGTTCCGCTTCCCCGGCCGCGACGTGCTCTTCCTGGTCACCCTGGCGATCCTGATGGTGCCCTACGCGACCATCCTGATCGCGCTCTACGTGCTGCTCGGCTGGATCGGCCTGGAAGACTCGCTGATCGGGCTGAGCCTCGTGCTCATCATGTTCCAGCTCCCGTTCTCCATCTTCATGATGCGCAACTCGTTCGAGGCCGTGCCACGCGAGCTCGAAGAGTCGGCGCAGATGGACGGCTGTGCCAGTTTCGGCACGCTGGTGCGGATCATGCTGCCGGCGGTGCGGCCGGGCCTGATCACGGTCGGGCTCTTCGCGTTCCTGACCTCGTGGAGCGAGTTCTTCGCACCGCTGATCCTGCTCAACTCGACCGACAAGTTCACCACCACGCTCGCGGTGGTCAACATGCGCACGGCGAGCCACGGCTCGATCGACTACGCCGCCCTCGAGGCCGGCGTCGTCTTCATGGCCGTACCGTGCCTGATTCTCTTCGCGTTCATGCAGCGCAGCTACGTCCGGGGCTTCACCTCGGGCGCCATCAAGGGGTAATACGCCGGGCTCTGCCGGCACCATGGGCGGACTCCGGTCTAAGAAATTGATCTTCATCTATGTATGGAGAGGAGCCCCCGTGCGCAGACCGTCCCTGTCCCGCCGAACCGTGCTCAAGGCCGGCGCCGCCACTGCGGTGGCGACGACCGTCGCACTCCCCGAAGCGGCCGCCGCGGCCCGCCCCGACACCGGCGTGTCGGCCTACCCCTTCCCGCTCACCGCGGTTCGCCTGCTGTCCGGACCGTTCCTGGCCAACTCCGGTCGGACCCAGTCCTACCTGACGTTCCTCGACCCCGAGCGGCTGCTGCACATGTTTCGGGTCAACGCCGGCCTGGCGTCGTCGGCGACACCGTGCGGCGGCTGGGAGTCGCCGACCACCGAGCTGCGCGGGCACTCGATGGGCCACGTGCTGAGCGCCCTGGCCCAGGCCTACGCCAGCACCGGCGACACCGCGTTCAAGACCAAGGGCGACTATCTGGTCACCCAGCTCGGGCTCTGCCAGGACCGGGCCACCGCCCGCGGCTTCAACACCGGCTATCTGTCGGCCTACCCGGAGAGCTTCTTCGACCGGCTGGAGACCGGGCAGTCGGTCTGGGCGCCCTACTACACGCTGCACAAGATCATGGCCGGCCTGCTCGACATGCACCTGCTCGCCGGCAATGCCCAGGCGCTGACCATCCTCACCCGCAAGGCCGCCTGGGTGCAGTTGCGCAACAGCCGGCTGACTCAGACCCAGCGCCAGAACCAGTTGCGCACCGAGTTCGGCGGGGTCGGCGAGACCCTGTTCAACCTCTACCAGCTCAGCGAGAACCCGGCGCACCTGACCACGGCGCAGTATTTCGACCACGCCCAGGTGCTGGATCCGTTGGCCAGCAACGTCGACGCGCTCAACGGCTTCCACGCCAACACCCAGATCCCCAAGGCGCTGGCGGCGATCCGCGGATTCCACGCCACCGGCACCACCCGGTATCGCGACATCGCGGCCAACTTCTGGAACTTCGTCGTCAACCAGCATTCGTACGCCATCGGTGGCGACTCCAACGGCGAGTATTTCCAGCTACCCAACCGGATCGCCAGCGAGCTGTCGGACTCGACCTGCGAGTGCTGCAACTCCTACAACATGCTCAAGCTGACCCGGCAGCTCTTCTTCACCTTCCCGTCGCGGGCCGCCGAGCTGATGGACTTCTACGAGAAGGCGCTCTACAACCACCTGCTCGGCGCGCAGAACCCGGCCTCGTCGCACGGCTTCCACTGCTACTACGTGCCGCTGCGGGCCGGCGGCATCAAGACCTACAGCAACGACTACAGCAATTTCACCTGTTGCCACGGCACGGGCATGGAGACCAACACGAAGTACGGCGACAGCATCTACTTCTACAACGGCAACACGCTCTGGGTGAACCTGTTCATCGCGTCGACCCTGACCTGGCCGGGCCGCGGCATCACGATCCGGCAGGACACCACCTATCCCGAGGCGCCGACCACCCGGCTGACCGTCACCGGTTCCGGGGCGATCGACCTGCGGGTGCGCATCCCGGGCTGGACCTCCGGTGCGCAGGTGCGGGTCAACGGCGTGCTGCAGGGCTCGCCGACGCCGGGCAGCTATCTGGCCATCAACCGCACCTGGGCCAGCGGCGACACGGTCGACATCAGCCTGCCGATGTCGCTGGTCCTCGAGCCGACTCCCGACAACTCGACCGTGCGCGCGGTCAAGCACGGCCCGATCGTGCTGGCCGGGCAGTATGGCAGCTCGAATTTGAGCGGGTTGCCGACGTTGACCGCGAGCTCCCTGCAGCCGTCGAGCACGCCGCTGCAATACACCGCGACGGCCAGCACCGGTGCGGTGACCCTGCTGCCCTTCTACAAGACGCACGGCGTGCGCTACACCGTCTATTGGAACGTCACCTCGACACCGACGCTGCCGGCCTTCGTCGCGCACTACCCGTTCGACGAGGCGTCGGGCACCACGGCGGCCGACGCGACCGGCAACGGTCGAACCGCCACCCTGGCCGGCAGTGCCGGGCGCACCACCGGCCGCACCGGCAACGCGGTCAGCCTCAACGGCACCACGGCGTACGTCAGCCTGCCGTCCGGGATCCTGGCCGGCGCGACCGCGTTCAGCATCGCGACCTGGGTCCGGGTCAACACCCTGGCCAACTGGGCCCGGCTGTTCGACTTCGGCAGCGGGTCCGGCACCAACATGTTCTTCGTTCCGCGCAACGGTGGCGGCGTGGCCCGATATGCCATCACGGCCGGCGGGGCCGGCGCGGAGCAGCGCATCGACGCGCCGTCCGCGCTGCCTGCCGGCGTGTGGACCCACGTCGCCGTCACGCACACCGGAAACCTCGGCGTTCTCTACGTCAACGGGGTGGAGGTCGCCCGCAACGCCGCGCTCACCACCCGGCCGGCGAACCTCGGCACCACCACGCAGAACTGGATCGGGCGGTCGCAATACAGCGGCGACCCCTATCTCAACGCCGCCGTCGACAGCTTCCGCGTCTACAGCCGCGCGCTGACGGCAGCCGAGATCGCATCCCTCAACTCCTCCGGTTCGTAAGTTCGTAAGGGAGCCCTCGATGCGTAAACCCCTCGCCCTGGTCTGTGGGGTGGTGACGCTGGCGGCCGCGGCCGTGTTCGGCGCCGCCGCGCAGGCCGCCAACCCCGTGGTCACCGCCATCTACACCGCCGACCCGGCACCGCTGGTGGTCGGCAACACGATGTATATCTACACCGGTCGCGACGAGGCCTCGGCCAGTGGCCAGAACTTCGTCATGCGCGAGTGGCACGTGCTCTCGTCGACCGACGCCGCCTCGTGGACCGACCGCGGCGTGCGGGCCAACATCGCCACCTTCCCGTGGGCCGGCGCCGACGCCTGGGCCAGCGAGGTCGAGCCGCGCAACGGTCGTTACTACTGGTATACGTCGGTCAACGGCAACGGTCCAGGATGGATGAACATCGGTGTCGCCGTCGGTGACAGCCCACTCGGGCCGTTCACCGACGCCAAGGGTGGCCCGCTGATCAGCGACAGCACGGCCAACTCGTCGGGGCTCAACATCGACCCGACGGTGTTCGTCGACGACGACGGCCAGGCCTACATGTATTGGGGCGGCTACTGGGCGCCGCGCGCCGTTCGGCTCGCGGCCAACATGATCGACACGGTCGGCTCGGTCGTCACGCCCGTGGGGCTCACCAACTATTGGGAAGCCCCGTTCATGTTCAAGCGCAACGGTCTCTACTACATGATCTACGCCGCCAACGACACCAACGGCTGCGTGACCAGCTCGAGCTATGCCTGCCAACGCTATGCCACCGCGACCAACCCGATGGGGCCGTGGACCCACCGCGGCATCGTGCTGGGCCAGGTCTCGTCGACTACCAACCACGCGGGCGCGGCCGAGTTCAACGGCCAGTGGTATCTGGTCTACCACAACGCCAACGCGCCCGGCGGCGGCAACTTCCGCCGTTCGGTAGCCGTCGACCGGATGTTCTTCAACGCCGACGGCACGATCCAGCGGGTCGTGCAGACCACCACCGGCCCGCCGGCCAACCCGGGCGGCGGTGGTCCGACGAACCCGCCCGCGGGCACCAACATCGCATCCAGCGCGACGGCGTCGACGTCATTCGTCTCCGCCTGGGAATCGCTCGCCGCGATCAACAACGGCGGCACACCGGCCAATTCACAGGACCATTCCAACCTGGCGTACGGCAACTGGCCGCAGCAAGGCACCCAGTGGATCGAATACCAGTGGCCCTCGGCCCGCTCGATCAACCGGGTCGCCACCTACTGGTTCGACGACAACCAGGGCATCGACCTGCCCGCGTCGTGCCAGGTGCAGTTCTGGAACGGCAGCGCCTATGCCGCCGTACCCGGTCAATCCGCCTGTGGTGTCGCCGGCAACACGTTCAACTCGACGACGTTCAACACGGTCAGCACCACCCGGCTCCGGCTGTCGATCACCTCGCGCACCGGCTTCTCCACCGGTGTCCTCGAATGGCAGGCCTTCTCAGCCTCTTAGGGAGGAGTTCAGATGTCCCTACGCACCAGACGTCCCAGACTGGCGGCCGGCGTCGTCGCCGTGCTCGCCGCCGGCATCCTCAGCGTCCAGGCGGCGCCCGCCCTCGCCGCACAGACCATCGGCTTCCCGACCTTCAGTGGTGGCACGATCCCGGCTCCGCCGGTCGGCTACAACGTCAACAGCACCATGCAGGCGATCTACGACGCGGAGAGCGGCGGCACCGACTTCTGGATGGACCGGCTGCTCGGCCGCTCCGGCAACGATCCGGCCGGCACGCTGCTGATGACCCGCGGCCGGGGCGCGTTCATGTATACCCACACGCCCTCGGTGATCGGCTTCGGCGGCAACGCCGCCTACTGGGACAACATCAGCAGCCAGGGCGCCTACACCATCACGCCGTCGCCGGGCACGTTCACCGAGCAGCCGGCGCAACGCTTCCAGGCGCCCAGCTATTGGCGCAGCGTGCACACCAGCGGCTCGCTGCGGATCACCGTCACCAAGTTCATCACGCACAACAACGTGCTGGTGACCAATATGGACATCGCCAACACCGGCACCGCGTCGGCGACCCTGTCGCTGCGGGCCACCTCGCCCTACGCGGCGACCGGCAGCGGCACCGAGCTGACCGGCACCCGGGCGGTGAAGAACAACCTCACCACGCTGTTCCCACGGTTCTCCGGTGACGGGTTCACCGTCAGCAGCGGCGGCCTCACCCGGTCGGTGACCGTCGCCGCCGGCGCGACCGTGACCACCAAGGTGCAGCTCGGCTTCGTCGCCAACGAGATCCCCGAGTCGCTGACCGACTACAACAGCTATCGCGCGTTCACCCCGGCGAGCGCGTTCGCCACCCACGTTCGCGCCTACAACCGCTGGTGGGTCGACAACCTGCCCTACATCGACGTGCCGGACCCGGCCATCAAGAAGAACATCTACTACCGCTGGTGGCTGATGCGCTTCAACTATCTCGACGTCGACATCCCGGGGCAGGACTTCCAATTCCCGCAGTCGGTCGAGGGCGCCACCGGCTACAACAACGCGATCGTGCTGACCCAACCAATGCACATCGACGACCTGAAGTATCTGCGCAACCCGGAGTATTCCTACGGGCCCTGGCTGTCGATCGGCCAGTATTCGGCCAACGCCCGGTTCGTCGACAACCCGGGCGACCCCGAGAACTGGTCCAACTCCTACACGCAATACGTCGCCGAGGCGGCCTGGAAGGCCTACCAGATCCATGGTGGACAGCCGTCCCTGCTCCAGAACTTCGCGAAGTATGCGGAGGGCGACGCCAAGGGGCAACTCGCGTTCTACGACCACAACAACAACGGCGTCATCGAGTATGACTGGGGCGCGCTGACCGGCAACGACGCCGACGCGGTGTCGTTCCACTGGCGGGCCGGCAACATGGACCGGGCCGAGACCGCCTACGTGTGGGCCGCCGCGGTCGCATCGCAGCAGGCCTACGCCATGCTGGGCAACACCGCCAAGGCCGCCGAGCTACAGACGCTGGCCGACCGGATCCGCAACGGCGTCATCAACACGCTGTGGAACCCGTCGCGGCAGCTCATCGAGCACAAGCACGTGAGCACCAACGCGTTCGTGCCGTGGAAGGAAATCAACAACTACTACCCGTTCTCGGTCGGGCTGATGCCCAACACCGCGACCTATCGCGAGGCGCTGCGGCTGTTCGCCGACCCGGCCGAATACCCGATCTTCCCGTTCTACACCGCCAACCAGCGCGACAAAGCGGCCGCGGCGGCGGCGGGATCGCCGGGCAGCAACAACTTCTCGACCATCAACTCGACCGTGCAGTTCCGGCTCTACTCGTCGGTACTGCGCAACTACCCGAACTCCTACATGACCAACGACGACTACAAGAAGCTGCTCTACTGGAACGCCTGGGCGCAATACATCAACGGCGACACCCGCTATCCCGACGCCAACGAGTTCTGGGCCGACTGGAACGGCAGCAGCATCACCTACCGTTCCTGGATCCACCACAACATCCTGGGCAGCAGCAACTGGACCGTCATCGAAGACGTCGCCGGGCTGCGGCCGCGCACCGACGCGCAGATCGAGCTGTCGCCGATCAACATCGGCTGGGGTCAGTTCGCGGTCAACAACCTGCGCTACCGCAACGCCAACCTGTCGGTCGTCTGGGACGACCCGGCCGACGGCGTGACCCGCTACGCCGGCGTGCCGCAGGGCTATTCCATCTTCCTCAACGGCACCCGGGTGGTCACCGTCGACCGGCTCACCCGGCTGGTCTACAACCCCGCGACCGGGTCGGTCACCTTCCCGTCCGGCGCCGGCGTGGTCACCTTCAGCACCTCGTTCGCGGGCCTGCAAGCGCCGCAGAACGTGACCCAGAACAGTGCCCGGATGGTCGACGTCGCCGCCAAGGCCGGCGTCGACCTGACCTCGACGCTGCCCAACCTGGCGTCCGGGGCGACCACCTCGGCGTCGTTCACGGCGTCCGGCACCACGACCGCCGCGGCCGTCGACGGCTTCCCGACCAACGCCCCGATCTGGGGCGCCTACGGGAGCCCGAACGCCACCGACTGGTACGAGGTCAACTTCGGCACCAGCCGGGCGGTCGACGAGGCGCGGATCTACTTCCGCAACGACCGGGCCACCAACCGGTATCGGCCGCCCTCGTCGTACACCGTGCAGTATTGGAATGGCAGTGCCTTTGTCGCGGCCGGCAACCAGGTGAAGACGCCGGGTGCGCCGCAGTCCAACTACAACAAGGTGAGCTTCACGCCGGTCAGCACCACCCGGCTGCGGGTGCAGTTCACGCACGCCTCGGGGACGCCCAAGACGGGGCTGACCGAGCTCAAGCTCTACAACCGGGGCGGCAGCAACCCTGATCCGGATCCCGATCCGGAGCCCGGTGGGAACCTGGCAACGGCGGCCTCGCCGTCGGCTTCCTTCACCTCGGCGTGGGAGAGCGTGGCGGCGATCAACGACGGCATCGACCCGCCGTCGTCGAACGACACCGTCAACCCGCGCTGGGGCACCTGGCCCAACACAGGCGCCCAGTGGGCGGAGCTGACCTGGTCGTCGGCGCAGACGCTGCGGTCGGCACAGGTCTACTTCTTCGACGACAACGGCGGCGTACGCGTCCCGGCGTCGTGGACCCTCCAGTATTGGAACGGCAGCGCGTATGTGAACGTGCCGTCGCCGAGCGGCTATCCGGTCGGGCTCAACCAATACAACAGCGTCTCGTTCGGGCAGGTGAGCACCACCCGACTGCGGGTCGCGCTGCAAAGTGGCGCGGGCTCGGTCGGTCTCCTTGAAGTGAAGGCGTTCAGCTAGCTGGTTTCGGGCGGCGGGCCCCCGATCGGGGCCCGCCGTTCACTTGAGCCGCGACGCCAGCCCGTCGAGCACGACGGCGAGGCCGTAGTCGAACTTCTCCTGGCGGATCCGCTCCGGTTCGAGCCCTTCGGCCGGGATGCCGGAGAGCCGCGCCACGAGCTCTGCCTCGGTCTCGCCCGAGCGCGCGACCGTGGTCAGCCACGCCCCCTCGGTCGTGCTGGTGCCGATGACGTAGGACAGCAGGGTGTCCATGGCGCCCCGGGGCTCCGGATAGCCGGCGGCCTCGAACACCGCGTCGAGGCGGTTGGCGAACGACGCGAGGTTGGGCCCGAGGTGGGCCATCCCGGCCTGGCCGAGCACCGAACCCAGCCAGAGATGGCGCAGCGTCGTCTCGCGGAAAGACCGGGCGGCCGCGGTGATGTCGGCGCGCCAGTCTTTGCCTGCGGGCGGCACCGCGACCTCGCCGAACACCTCGTCGACGGCCAGTTCGATCAGGTCGTCTCTGGTCGCCACGTGCCGGTAGAGCGAGGTGGCGCCGGAGCCTAGTTGGGCGCCGAGCTTGCGCATGCTGAGCGCGTCGGCGCCTTCCGCGTCGAGCATCACGATCGCCTCGCGGACGATCGACTCGCGGCTCAGTGCCGGCTGCTCAGGCGCTGCTTCCTGCCGCGCCCAGACGGACGTGGCCTTCTTCTTTGGCGCCACTGTCGCTCCCTTCGTGCTCGTGTTCGTGCTCGTGTTCGTGCTCCTGCGAACGCTGTGCGCCACGAGCGTACAGGAAATGCATCTTGCGCACGACGTTCGCGTCTGCGTACAGTGTGCGCAGCACGGGAACGGCGTGCGCAGATCGAATGGAGCCCCTCATGGAAAACCGCAACCCACACCGCTGGTGGATCCTGGTGGTGCTGTGTTTGAGCAGCCTGGTGCTGGTGGTCGACAGCATGGCGTTGACCGTCGCCGTGCCGCACATGACCGCCGACCTCGGCGCCAGTGCGCAGGACACCCAGTGGATCCTCGACTCCTACATCCTGGTCTTCGCCGGGCTCCTGCTGATCTCGGGCAGCCTCGGTGACCGCTTCGGCCGCCGAAAGATAATGATCATCGGGCTGGTGCTCTTCGGGCTGGCCTCGCTGGCCGCGACGTTCAGCGTGAGCCCGGGCCAGTTGGTCGCCGTCCGCATCGCGATGGGCGTCGGCGGTGCGCTGATCATGCCGTCGACCCTGTCGATCCTGATCACCGTGTTCGACGCCACCGAACGGCCGAAGGCGATGGCCGCGTGGGGCTCGGTGTCGATGCTCGGCCTGGTCGGCAGCCCGGTGCTCGGCGGCCTGCTGGTCGACCGCTACTCGTGGCAGTCGATCTTCTGGGTCAATGTGCCGATCGTGGCCCTGGCCATCGTCGCCGGCCTCATCCTCATGCCGGAGTCGAAGGGGCCATGGCAGAAGCCCGACCCGATCGGCGCGATCCTCTCGGCGGCCGGCATGGTCGCCCTGGTCTGGTGGATCATCGAGCTGCCGCACCACGGCGCGTTCGGCGGCTTTTCCGCAATCCTGCTGGCCGTCGCGGTCATCGGCCTGATCGGCTTCGTGATCTGGGAAAACATCACCCCGGCCCCGATGGTGCCGCTCGCGCTGTTCAAGCACCGCAAGTTCAGCGGCGGCTCGCTGTCGCTGTCGCTGGTGCAGATCGGCAACGCCGGACTGCTGCTGGTGCTGACGCAATACCTCCAGTTCGTCCTCGGCTACTCGCCCCTCAAGGCCGGCCTGGCCTTCGTGCCGCTCGCGGTCGCCGCTCTGGCCGGCAACGGCGCCGGCGTCAAACTGGTCGCCCGCTTCGGTGAGCGCTACGTGATCCTGGTCGGGATGATCGTGATGGCCGGCTCGTTCGGTCTGCTGACCACCGTCTCGGTCGACAGTGGATTCACGATCCCGGCCGTCGCCCTGGGCCTGCTCGGCCTCGGGGCTGGCCTGGCGATGCCCGCCGCGGTCACCGCACTGATGGGCACGATCCCGCCCGAGCAGGCGGGTGTCGGCTCGGCGCTGAACGACACGATCCAGCAGGCCGGCTCGGCGTTGGGCATCGCGATCCTGGGCTCGCTGCTGGCCAACGGCTTCACCAACCGGATGCCGGCGGGCGCGCCGGGGCACTCGATCGCCGAGGCGCTGGCCACGGCCGGCGGTGACGCGGGACTGGCACACGCGGCCCGCGAGGCGTTCGTCGGAGCCATGTCGACGACCCTGACGATCAGCGCGATCGGCGTACTGGCGGCCGCCCTGCTGGCGACGCTGATCATGCGTGGCCCGAAGCCGGTCGCCGACTCGGCCCCGGTCGAGGAGCCGGCGCTAGTCGCCTGACGTCACTCAACGGCCGGTGCCCACTTCGGTGGGCGCCGGCCTTTGGTAGGGCGCACCCCACCGCATACCGGGTGGCGTGCGGGATGTCGATCGCCACCGATATTTCGCGATGCTCGACACCATGCGAACCGATACCAGGGCACCGGCCGCCGTAGGGGCGGCCTTCGTGATGTGGCTCGTGGCGGTAGGGGCGGGCGTCTTCGAAACAATTCTGGTCGTTGCCTCCGGAGAGGCCGGCGGCGGCGCGGCCGTCGGGGTGACAGTGCGAGTGGCAGTCTTCCTAGCCGCCATCCTGGTGGCGCTGCGGATGCGAGCCGGGCGGCGGTGGGCCCGGCTGACGCTGGCAGTGGGGTTGGGCGTCCTCGGCACGCTCTCGCTGGTCGTGGATCCATTGTTGTGGCTGCTGGATGGCAACTCGCTGAGCGCCGTGCTCGCCGAGAGCGGCCCGGCCGACCTGGCCTTCGGCACGAGCCGGGTGCTCCACGTCGCGGCGGTGCTGACCGCGTGCGTGCTCATGTTCCTGCCGTCGTCGAACCGCTATTTCCGACGCCCGGTAGCGGCTCTGGCAACTTGACCGTGATCCGGGCCCCCTTGGCGCCCGCGTTTGCTCTGCACCCCTGTAGGAAGCACCCAGACGGCTGGCCGCTTCCTACAGGGGTGCAGAGCAAAGCCTCCGGACACGAGGTCCGCGCGACGGCGTTTGCTCTGCTCACACATACGCACCACCCCAACCGCCGAGGGGTGCGTATGTGTGAGCAGAGCAAACGCCCCTCGCCGTGCGGGTCGCCCTGCGGTTTCAGCCTCCGCCGATGCTTCTTCAAGATGAGCGCGTAGAGCTGGCCTGCGCCGCCAACGTGGGCAGCGGGTCCGTCAAGCGGCAAGTGGTGACGGCCGCGGTTGTCGGCCTAGCCACGGCGGGCATGCTTACCGCAACAGTCAGGCCGAAGACCAGGTGCGTGGTGTTGACGAGCCACCGGCTGTTGTTCTTCGACATGGCGCTGTCCGGCCGACCCAGCCTCCCGCTCGTCGCGGTTCTGCCTCGTCAGGCACTGGCCAGTTCTCGATTCAAGTCGGCCTTGAAAGCGACGTTCCTCATCTCGATCGACGGCGACCCAAGGCCACTGAAGATGGAGTTCCCCTTTCCCGGCCGGCGAGACGCGCGGAAGCTCGCTGACGCGCTCCTGCGCTAGCGCTTGGCGGGGCCGGTGCTTGCTCTGGTCACCAGGGCGGGAGCCACGCGCGGCGCGGCCGTCTGCGGGCCGTTGGTGGGGCTGTCGAGCAGGTCGAGCAGCATCGCCAGGCAGCGGCGGCCTACCTCGTCGAAGTCTTGGCGGATCGTGGTTAGTGGGGGTGACATGAACTCGGCCTCGGGGATGTCGTCGAAGCCGACGATGCTGACGTCGCCGGGCACCCGCACATTCCGCTCGTGAAAAGCTCGCAGCACGCCGAGTGCCTGCTGGTCGTTGGCGCAGAACACCGCAGTGACGCGCGGGTCGCCGGCCAGGCGCAGGCCGGCCTCATACCCGGAGCGGGCGCTCCAGTCGCCGTCGATGACCGGCGGCACCGGGGCGCCGGACTTCTCCAATGTGGACCGCCACGCGGTTTCCCGGTCGCGGGCCTCTAACCAGTTCTGCGGGCCGCGCACGTGCCACACCGTCGAGTGGCCCAGATCGAGTAGGTGTTGCACCGCCAGCTCGGCGCCGGCGACCTGGTCGACCGAGATGGCTGGCAGGGCGCCGCTCATGCCGGCTTCCACGACTACGGCGGGGATCCCGTCGGGCAGGCTGCGCAGCGCGGCGGCGGCGTTCGTGAACGGGGCGATGATGACCACGCCGGCGACCGACTGCTCGGCCAGGGCGCTCAAGGCGTCGCCGACGCCGTCGTGGTCCAGCTGTTCGAGGGTCACGATGCTGATGCCGTAGCCGGCCGCCCTTGCCGCCCGCTCGACGCCGAGCAATGTTGCCGCCGGTCCGTAGAGGATCGTGTCGAAGCTGACCACGCCGAGCACCCTGGAGCGGCGGCCGGCCAGGCCCCGCGCCAGCGCGTTGGGGCGGTAGTTGAGCTGGCGGACAGCGGTCAGCACGCGTTCGCGGGTCTCGGTGCGGACGCTCGGGTGTCCGTTGAGCACGCGCGAGACGGTCTGGTGTGAGACGCCGGCCAGTCGCGCGACGTCGATCATCACCGCCGGTCGTGGCGGAGACGGCTGATCCATGGCAACTCCTCGCCGACACTTTACCCGCCCTGTCGATCATAACTTGCCTGTGAACGCTAACAATCCCTTCGCAGGAGCTATTGACGTCGATTATGAGAACGCTAACATTCTCGCAACACGCGAGCCATCGACGTACGTGAGGGAGGAAGCCGTGCTCAGGAAAGTGTCCGCGGTGGTGCTCGGTGGCGTGCTCATCGCTGCCACGCTCGCCGCCTGCGGTGGCGAAGGCTCCGGTGGCGCTGCCTCCGGCAAAGACGACGGCAAGATCGTTATGGGCTTCTCTCAGGTCGGCGCCGAAAGTGGGTGGCGGACCGCCAACACCAAGTCGATCCAGGAGTCGGCCGCGGCGGCCGGGATCGAGCTCAAGTTCTCCGACGCGCAGCAGAAGCAGGAAAACCAGATCAAGGCCATCCGTAGCTTCATCGCGCAGAAGGTCGACATCATCGCCTTCTCGCCGGTGGTCGAGTCCGGTTGGGACACCGTCCTGAAAGAGGCCAAGGACGCCGGCATCCCGGTGATCCTGACCGACCGGGCCGTCGACTCACCCGATACGACGCTCTACAAGACGTTCATCGGCTCCGACTTCGTGCTCGAGGGCAAGAAGGCCGGCGAGTGGGTCAAGCAGGAGTTCGCCAGCGCGGCCGGCCCGGTCAACATGGTCGAACTCCAGGGCAACACCGGTGCGGCGCCGGCCATCGACCGCAAGGAAGGCTTCGAGTCGGTGATCGGCTCCGACCCCAAGTTCAAGATGCTCGCGTCGCAGCCGGGTGACTTCACCCGTGCCAAGGGCAAAGAGGTCATGGACGCCTTCCTGAAGGCCAACCCCGACATCGACCTGTTGTACGCGCACAACGACGACATGGGTCTCGGCGCGATCGAGGCGATCGAGGCGGCCGGCAAGAAGCCGGGCACCGACATCAAGATTGTGACTGTCGACGCCGTCAAGGACGGCATGCAGGCGCTCTCCGACGGCAAGATCAACTTCATCGTCGAGTGCAGCCCGCTCCTCGGCCCACAGCTCATGGACCTGACCAAGAAGGTCCTGGCCGGCGAGACGATCCCGACCCGGGTGCTGACCGAGGAAACCACGTTCACGCAGGACCAGGCCAAGGCCGCCCTGCCCGAGCGCAAGTACTGAGTCCGATCGGCGCGGCTCCCGGTGAAAACCGGGGGCCGCGCCGCCCGCCACACAGGAGGGGCCATGTCCGACAGGGAGCCCGTGCTCGTCATGCGCGGCATCGGCAAGCGGTTCCCGGGCGTCGTCGCGCTCGACGGCGTCGACCTGCGGTTGTTCCCGGGCGAAGTGCACGCCGTGATGGGTGAGAACGGCGCGGGCAAGTCGACCCTGATCAAGGTGCTCACCGGCGCCTACCACCACGACCAGGGCGACATCACGCTCGGCGGCGCGCCGGTCGCCTTCTCCGGGCCGCACCAGGCCCAGCAGGCCGGCATCAGCACCGTCTACCAGGAGATCAACCTCTGCCCCAACCTGTCCGTCGCGGAGAACGTGCTGATCGGCCGCGCGCCCACCCGGTTCGGCCGGATTCGTTGGTCGGCGATGCGGCGCCGAGCCGAAGAGCTGCTCGCCCGGCTCCAGCTCACCATCGACGTCTCCTCCGACCTCGGCGACCACTCGATCGCCGTACAACAGATGGTCGCCATCGCTCGTGCTCTTGACGTCGACGCCAAGGTGCTCGTGCTCGACGAGCCCACCTCCAGCCTCGACGCGTCCGAGGTCGACCAGCTCTTCCGGGTGATGCGGGCGCTCAAGGAGGAGGGCATCGCGATCCTGTTCGTGACCCACTTCCTCGACCAGGTCTACGAGATCGCCGACCGGATGACGGTGCTGCGCAACGGCCGCCTGGTCGGCGAATACCGCACCGCCGAGCTGAGCCAGCTCGACCTGGTCGCGGCGATGATCGGCAAAGAGCTCGAGGTGCTCGAGAACATCGAGGAGGCGCCCCGACGGGAGGTCGCCGTGCTGGAGCGTGGCACGCCGGTGCTGAGCGCCGACGACCTGGGCCGCACCGGCGCGATCGCACCGTTCACGCTGGCCATCCACAAGGGCGAGGTGGTCGGCCTGGCCGGCCTGCTGGGCTCCGGCCGCACCGAGGTTGCCCGGCTGCTGTTCGGCGCCGACCGTGCCGACCATGGCCAGGTGCTGGTCGACGGCGCGCCCGTCACGTTTCGCGGGCCGCAGACCGCGATGAAGCACGGCATCGCCTACTGCCCGGAAAACCGGCGCACCGACGGGCTGGTCGAAGAGCTGACGGTGCGGGAGAACATCATCCTCGCGCTACAGGCCGAACGTGGCTGGGCCCGCCCGGTGCCGCGCGGCAAGCAGGACGAGTTGGTGGCCCGCTACATAAAGGCGCTCGACATCCGGCCGGCCGACCCGGAGATCCCGGTGCGCAACCTCAGCGGCGGCAACCAGCAGAAGGTGCTGCTGGCCCGGTGGCTGATCACCGAGCCCAAGCTGATGATCCTCGACGAGCCGACCCGGGGCATCGACGTCGGCGCCAAGGCCGAGATTCAGCGGCTCGTCGTCGAGCTTTCCGACGGCGGCATGGCGGTGCTGTTCATCTCCGCCGAGCTGGAAGAGGTGCTGCGGTTGAGCCACAAGGTCGCCGTGCTCCGCGACCGCCGGCTGGTCAGCGAGCTCGACAACACCGACGGTCTCGACATCGACCGGGTGATGGAAGCCATCGCGAGTGGAGGCGCGGCATGACCAACCTGATGAAGCAACGGCTCTTCTGGCCGGTCGCGATGCTGGCCCTCCTGCTGATCGGCAACCTGATCTTCGAGCCGGGCTTCTTCTCCGTCGAGCTTCGCGACGGGCACCTCTTCGGCAGCCTGATCGACATCCTCCGGCAGGGTTCGCCGCTGATGCTGGTCGCGCTCGGCATGACGTTGGTGATCGCGACCGGCGGCATCGACCTGTCCGTCGGCGCCGTCGTGGCCATCTCCGGCGCGCTGGCCTGCCAGCAGATAGCCGGCCTCGACGACCAGGGCGCTGTCGGCGGCGTCCTGGTCGCCGTGGCGCTGGCGCTGCTGCTCTGCGCCGGGCTCGGGTTGTGGAACGGCTTCCTGGTCGGCGTCGTCGGCATCCAGCCGATCATCGCGACGCTGATCCTGATGGTCGCCGGCCGCGGCGTCGCGCAGCTCATCACCGACGGCCAGATCATCAACGTCAACTCGCCGCCCTACAAGACGATCGCCGCCGGCTTCCTGGCGTCGATCCCGGTGCCGGTGATCATCGCCGCCGCCCTGGTCGCGGCCGTCGCGCTGGTCATCCGGCGCAGCGCGTTCGGCATGCTGCTCGAGTCGGTCGGCGGCAACGCCGGTGCCAGCCGGCTCGCCGGCATCAGGTCCCGACGGCTGATCATCATCGCGTACGTGGCCTGCGCCGTCTGTGCCGGCGTCGCCGGGCTGATGGTCAGCTCGACGGTGTCCAGCGCCGACGGCAACAACGCCGGCCTGCTGATCGAGCTCGACGCGATCCTCGCGGTCGTGATCGGCGGCACCTCGCTGCTCGGCGGCCGGTTCTCCATCGCCGGCACGGTCGTCGGTGCCCTGCTGATCAAGACGCTCGACACGACGGTCTACACGATCGGCATCCCGCCCGAGGTCACCCTGCTCTTCAAGGCGGTCGTCGTGGTGGTCCTCTGCCTCGTGCAGTCGCCGGCGTTCCGCGCCCGGCTGTCCCGTCGCCAGCCCGCGGAGGTGTCGGCATGATCGACCTGAAGACCCGGATGCCGAGCCCGCCGGCCAACCTGGCCCGGATGCGCTCGCTGGCGATGCGCAACAAATACCTGCCGGTCAGCGCGACGGCGGTGCTGCTCGCCCTGATGTATGGCATCGGCGTCATCAACTACACCGGCTTCTCCGACACCCAGGTCGTGCTCAACGTCTTCGTCGACAACGCGTTCCTGCTCGTCGTCGCGGTGGGAATGACGTTCGTGATCCTGACCGGCGGCATCGACCTGTCCGTCGGCGCGGTGGTCGCATTGACCACGATGATCGCGGCCGGACTGCTCGAAAAGGGCTGGCCGCCCGCCGTCGCGCTGCCGGTGGTGTTGCTGGTCGGCGCGACCATCGGGCTCGGCATGGGCTGCATGATTCATTTCTTCGAGGTGCAGCCGTTCATCGCGACGCTCGCCGGGATGTTTCTCGCCCGCGGCCTTTGCTATGTGATCAGCACCGACTCGATCCCGATCAGCGACCCGTTCTGGGTGAGCGTGGCCAACAAGCAGATCTGGTTCGGCGGCTTCTTCATCACCATCAGCGTGCTGATCGCGCTCGCCGTCGTGCTGATCGCCGCCTACGTGCTGTCCTACACGAAGTTCGGCCGTGACGTCTACGCGGTCGGCGGCAACCCGCAGTCGGCCATGCTGATGGGCCTGCGCGTGGGCCGCACCCGGATCGCCGTCTACACGATCAGTGGCCTGTGCTCGGCGCTCGGCGGCGTGCTGCTCAGCTTCTACATGCTCTCCGGCTATGGCCTGCACGCCAGCGGCATGGAACTCGACGCGATCGCGGCCGTCGTGATCGGCGGCACCCTGCTCACCGGCGGCTCCGGCTATGTCATCGGCACCGTTCTCGGGGTGCTCGTGCTCGGCCTGATCCAGACGATCATCACGTTCCAGGGAGATCTCAGCTCCTGGTGGACGAAGATTTTCATCGGGATCCTGCTCTTCGTCTTCATCGTCCTGCAGCGCGCCGTCACCCGCCGGCGCCGATAGGGAGGTCGCTGTGCCAGCGCATGTGGTCGGCGTCGACTTCGGCACGCTGTCCGGCCGGGCCGTGGTCGTCCGGGTCGCCGACGGGGCCGAGGTCGGCTCCGCGGTGCACGAATACGCGCACGGCGCGGTCGAGCGGGCCCTGCCCGGCAGCGACCGGCAGCTGCCGGCGGCCTGGGCGCTCCAGGTGCCGCAGGACTGGCGCGACGTGTTGCGCGAGGCGGTCCCCAAGGCACTCGCGGCCGCCGACGTCGCACCGGCCGACGTCGTCGGCATCGGCACCGACTTCACCGCCTGCACCGTGCTGCCCACCCTCGCCGACGGCACACCCCTGTGCGAGGTCGACGGGCTCGAAGACCGGCCGCACGCCTACCCGAAACTCTGGAAGCACCACGCGGCGCAGGGCCAGGCCGACCGGATCAACGCCGTCGCCGCGGCGCGCGGCGAGCAGTGGCTGCCCCGCTACGGGGGTCGGATCTCGGCGGAGTGGCAGTTCGCGAAGGGCCTTCAGCTCCTCGACGAGGACCCGGAACTCTACGACCGCGCCGACCGCTGGATCGAGGCGGCCGACTGGATCGTCTGGGAGCTGTGCGGCGTGGAGACCCGCAACGTCTGCACCGCCGGCTACAAGGCATCCACCAGGAGGGCGAATACCCGTCCCGGGAATACCTGGCCGCGCTCGACCCGCGCTTCGCCGGCTTCGTCGACAAGCTGCGCCACCCACTGTCGGCACTGGGCGGTCGGGCCGGCGGCCTGACCGCGCGGGCCGCGGCGTTGACCGGGCTGCCCGAGGGCATCGCGGTCGCGGTCGGCAACGTCGACGCACACGTCACCGCGCCGGCGGCAAGGGCCGTCGAGCCGGGCCAGCTCGTCGCCATCATGGGCACCTCGACCTGCCACGTGCTCTCCAGCGACCGGCTCGCCGTGGTGCCCGGCATGTGCGGTGTGGTCGCCGACGGCATCGTCGAGGGACTGTGGGGCTACGAGGCGGGCCAGAGCGGCGTCGGCGACATCTTCGCCTGGTTCGCGGAGACGTCCGTGCCTGCCTCCTATGTGGATGCGGCCGGCGGAGACCTGCACGATTACCTGAGCCGGCTGGCGGCCGCCCAGCCGGTCGGCGCGCACGGCCTGGTCGCCCTCGACTGGCACAGCGGCAACCGCTCGGTGCTGGTCGACCACGCGCTCTCCGGCGCGATCCTCGGGCAGACCCTGGCCACCCGGCCGGAGGAGCAATACCGCGCGCTCGTCGAGGCGACCGCGTTCGGCACCCGGATGATCGTCGAGACCTTCGAAGCGTCCGGCGTGCCGGTCACCGAGGTCGTCGCGGCGGGCGGCCTGCTCAAGAACGCCTTCCTGATGCAGGTCTACGCCGACGTGCTGCGCCGCCCGATCGCCGTGATCGGCTCGGCGCAGGGCCCGGCGCTCGGCTCGGCGATCCACGCGGCGGTGGCCGCCGGGCACTTCACCGACGTCCGCGCCGCCGCGGCCGTCATGGGCAGCCGGGGCCCGGAGGTCTACCGGCCCGACCCGGAGCGCGCCGACGCCTACGACCCGATCTACGCCGACTATCGCGAGCTGCACGACCACTTCGGGCGCGGCGCCTCGAACGTGTTGCATCGACTGGCCCGCCGGCGCGTGCTGGCAGCGGAAAATGGGAGAGGACGCAGATGACCGCACCGCGTTTGTGGTTCCTGACCGGCAGCCAGGAGCTTTACGGCGCTGACACGCTAAGGCAGGTCGCCGAGCAGTCCCAGCGGATCGCCGCGGCACTCGACGCCGCCGCCGACATACCGGCCGAGGTGCAGTGGCAGCCGGTGCTGACCTCGGCCGAGGCGATCCTGCGGTGCTGCCGGGCCGCGGCCACCACCGAGGGCGTCGTCGGCGTGATCGCCTGGATGCACACGTTCTCCCCGGCCAAGATGTGGATCGCCGGTCTCGACGCGCTCGACGTGCCCTTGCTGCACCTGCACACGCAGTCCAATGTGGTGCTTCCCTGGGCCGACATCGACATGGACTTCATGAACCTCAACCAGGCCGCACACGGTGACCGCGAGTTCGGCTACGTGCAGACCCGCCTGGGTGTGGCCCGCAAGACCGTCGCCGGGCACGTCAGCGACCCGCGGGTGACGGAGCGGATCGGTGGCTGGGCGCGGGCCGCGATCGGGCGGGCCGAGATGCGCTCGCTGCGGCTGGCCCGGTTCGGCGACAACATGCGCGACGTGGCGGTGACCGAAGGCGACAAGGTCGAGGCCCAACTGCACTTCGGCGTCTCCGTCAACACCTACGGCGTGACCGACCTGGCCGACGCCGTCGACGCCACCACCGATTCCGATGTGGACAAACTCGTCGCCGAATACGACGGTCTCTACCAGCTCGACCCGGCCCTGCGCTCCGGCGGCGAGCGGCACGAGTCGCTGCGCTACGCCGGCCGCATCGAGCTGGGCCTGCGCGCCTTCCTGACCGCCGGCGGCTTCCGGGCGTTCACCACCAACTTCGAAGACCTGGGCCGGCTGCGCCAGCTTCCTGGCCTCGCGGTGCAGCGCCTGATGGCCGACGGCTTCGGCTTCGGCGGCGAGGGCGACTGGAAGACGGCCGTCCTGGTCCGCACTCTCAAGGCGATGTCGGCGGGCCGACCCGGCGGCACGTCGTTCATGGAGGACTACACCTACGACCTGACCCCCGGCCACGAGCGCACCCTGGGCGCGCACATGCTGGAGGTCTGCCCGTCGATCGCCGGCGAGACGCCGCGCGCCGAAATCCACCCGCTGTCGATCGGCGGTCGCGAAGACCCGGTCCGGCTGGTCTTCGACGCCGCGCCCGGCCCGGCGGTCGTGCTCGGCCTGGCCGACCTCGGCGAGCGCTTCCGCCTGGTCGCCAACGAGGTCGACGTGGTGCCGGCCGATCACCCGTTGCCGAACCTGCCGGTTGCCCGCGCTGTCTGGACGCCGCGACCCGATCTGCTGACGGCGGCCGAGGCGTGGCTGACCGCCGGCGGTCCACACCACACGGCGCTGACCCAGGCCCTCGGCGTGGCGGAACTGCACGATCTGGCCGAGATGACCGGCACCGAACTCGCTCTGATCGACGGCGAGACCACCGTGCGCCGCTTCGCGCAGGAGCTTCGCTGGACCGCGGCATACCACCGCTTGGCACGCACCCTTTAGAGGAAAAACGAGTAGCAGGATGCTGCTACCAAGAGGTCGTGACCCACCCTCACCAGACCGCGCCGGGCTTGCGCCGGCGGGTGGCGACCGCCCTGGTCGCGGCCGCATTGCTGCTGGTCGGCGCGTGCACCAGCACCGAAGAGCAGAGCAGCGGGGAGCCCCGCTACGTCGACGACGCGAAGTCGCTGTCGTTCGTCGCGGGCTCCGAACAGGAAAAGATCATTGACGCGATCGTGAAGCCTTGGTGTACGGAGCATGAACTCCACTGCACCTTCACCCTCAAGGGGTCCGTCGACCAGGCCCGACTGCTCGCGACCGGCAATCGCGACTACGACGCCTACTGGTTTGCCAGCAGCGTGTTTCTCCAGGTCGGCGACGCCGGCAACGTGCTGCAAGACGTCGAGCCGATGTTCCTCACCCCGATCGTGTTCGCCGGCTGGAAGTCGGAGATGCAGCGGCTCGGCTTCGCCGGCAAGCCAAGCGTGCCGATCGAGAAGATTCTCGACACCGTCGAGTCCGGAAAGACGAAGGTGTGGGTCACCAATCCGACTCAGTCCAACTCCGGCGCGACCGTGCTCTTCGGATTCCTCAACCACTTCGCCGGCAACCAGCCGGGCCAGGCACTGACCCAGGCGCAACTCGACTCGAAGCCGGTCGACCAGGGGATCACCCGGTTCATCCGGGCGATGGACGCGACGCCGCCGTCCAGCGGCACGCTGATGAACGACTGCGTCGCCCGACCGGATGACTGCCGCACCCTGTTCACCTACGAGGACCTGGTCATCGAGAAGAACCAGGAGTTGGTCGCGCAGGGCAAGGAGCCGCTGGTCGCCACCTACCCGGAGGGCGCGCTGGCGATCAGCGACGCGCCGCTCGGGTTCTTCCCGCACAACGCGGCCACCGACGCCGGCAAGCGGCAGGCGCTCAGCGACCTGCGCAAATATCTGCTCAGCGACAAGGACGCGCAGGCGAAACTGCTCGGGCTCGGTCGCCGGCCGGTGACCGGCGTGGGCCTGGCGCTGCCCAACCCTGACAAGGCCGTGTTCAACCCCGACTGGGGCATCCAGGGCACGCTCAACGAGCAGCCGATCCAATACCCGGCCGCGCCGGTCATCAAGTCGGCGCTGGACCGCTACCAGACCCACTACCGCCGGCCGGTCGACGTCTATTTCTGCCTCGACGGCAGCGGGTCGATGGCCGAGAACAACGGCTGGACCGGGGTCCAGGAAGCCGGCCGGCAGATCTTCGACCAGGACCAGGCCGCGCTCAACTTCCTACAGACCCACCCCGAAGACCGCACCACTGTGACGATCTTCAACGACCAGATCGCCGACGGGCCGTGGACGGTCGACGGCAACGACCCGGCCGCGATGCGCAAGCTGAGCGACGACGTGGTCGCCTACGGGCCCGGCGGCGGCACCAACATGTATGGCTGCCTCGCCCGCGCCGGCGCCGAGCTGTCCACCCGGCCGGCCGAAGGCCGCAAGCGGCTGGTGGTGCTGATGACCGACGGGCTCTCCGAGCAGGTCGGCAACACGGCGGCCATCGACGCCGTCCGCGCCGCGGGCGCGCCGGTGGTCGCGATCGCGTTCGGCCGCGACGCCGACCCGGGCCAGCTCCAGGAGGTCGCACAGGCCACCGGAGGCGCGTTCTTCCAGCAGGACGACCTGGTCACCGCGCTGCGGCAGGCGGCGGGTTACAAATGAGGCACCGGTTCGCCGCACCAGGCGGCCTGCTGACCGCGGTCGTCGTGTTCGTCGTCGCGTTCGCGCTCACCCGCAGCCTGCTCTGGCCGCCGCTGCTCGCCCTGGTCGCGGCCCTGGGCGTCTACCTGATGCTCGACGACCGGTCGGCCCGGCAGGTCGCCAACGACGACTACGCCGGCGAGGCGCGGGCCAAGGTCGACGAGGCCCTGGCCCGGGTCAAACGGATCCGGGCGCAAGCCAAGTCGGTGGCGAGCCCGGCGGCCCGCGCGGCGCTCGACCAGGCCGGCAACCACGTCACCGAGTTGTTCGCGCGGGTGCGGGCCAAGGCACCCAACAGCCTCTACTCGACGGCCAGCCAGCTCAACGGTCATCTGTCGAGTTTGGAGGGTGTGCTGGGGCAGTATCTCGACATCCAGAGCAAGCCCCAGCTCTACCGCGACCCGCAGGTGCTGACCCGCAGCGGCGAGCAGGCGTTCTACCGCTTCGCCGAGTTCACCCTGGAGAGCGTCCGCCTGGTCAACCAGGGTGACATGGCGCAATACCAGGCCAACCTGGAAACCGTCGCACCGCCGGAGCTTCCGGAGCTGAGTGGGGGACAACCGTGAGACTGCCGAGCGCCCGCTTCCTCGTCGGGCTGGTCGCGGTGTTGGCCGTGCTGCTGGGCGGCGCGTTCGTGGTGCGGAAGCTGACCGGCTCGCCGGCCGAGCCGGGCAGCACCGACGCGCTGACCATCAGTTGCATCGGCGGCAGCGAGAAGTCGGAGCTGATGGCCGACCCCGACGTGAAGGCGCTGCTGCACGACAAATACGGCCTGACCGTGCGCTTCACCCCGCTGGGCTCCTACGACCAGGTGCGGCTCTCCGCCGACGAGTTGCGCAACCGCAAGGTCGACTGCCTCTGGCCGTCAAGTGCCAGTGCGCAGAGCGTTTTCGAGAGTACGCACAGCGGCGCGTTCCCGGACTATCGCGCCGAGAACGTGCTCCAGTCGCCCGAGGTCATCTACGCCGGCCCGCGCGGCTCCGACGCGCTGATCAAGGCGAAGCTGGTCGAGAAGCGCGACGACCGCTACTACCTGGTCGACGTCAAGGCGCTGCTGCTCGACAACGTGCTGGCCAAGAAGACGTGGCAGGCGCTGGGCGCGGTCGACCTGCGCGGCCCGGTGGCGATCGCCAGCACCGACCCGGCCAAGTCCAACAGCGGGCTGACGATGGCTCAGCTCCAATTGTCGATCCTGTCCACTTCGGACGCGTTCGCGGCGCCGAGCCTGGCGCAGGCCCGCAAGGCGCTGCCGACCATGCGGGCGCTCTACGACGCGCAGGGCCTACAGGCCCGCACGTCTGACAACGGGTTCCGGGAGTGGCTGACCCAGGGTGGCGAGTTCAAGGCGCCGCTCTACGCCGGCTACGAGAACCAGCTCATCCAGCAGGCCGCGCTGGCCGGCGACAACCGGTCGGCGCTGTTGAAGAACATCCGGATCCTCTACCCGGAGCCGACCATCTACAGCGACCACCCGATCCTCGCGCTCAATGCCGGCGCCGCCCGGTTCATCGACGCGATGAAGGACCCGGAGATCCAGACCCTGGCGTGGCAGACCTACGGGTTCCGCTCGGCCATCGAGGTCGGCCTGGCCAACCCGGCCGACTTCCCCGACCTGGCGCTGGCCGAGCAGGTCCGCACCACGCCACCACCCAACGCCGAGGTCACCCTCGCCCTGCTCGCCTGCGTTCAAGACGCCACCAAGTGCGCCTGATCCCCGTACACCCGAAAGGTTCTGATCATGTCTGACGGACTGCAGATCGACTTCGGCAGCATCGTCGGCGGTCCGGCGGCACTGCCGGCCGGCCCCGCCGACGCGGCCATGTCGAGCGTGTTGGTGGGCACCCAGCAACGGCAGCTCATCTGCGTCGAGTTGCTCACGCCGGCGCAGCGCGAGCAGGCCACCGCCGCCGCCCGGCAGCTCTTCCCGGCCATGCTGGCCAACACCGACCAGCTCGCGACGTTTGGCAACACCGCGATCGACCAGGTCAACACCCAGGTCAACCGGATCTTCCGGGAGGTCGGGCGGGTCAACATCCCCGAGCTGACGTCGATCATGCACGAGCTCAACGACCGGATGCGCACCTTCCGCCGCAAATACGACCCGAGCGACCCGCGGGTGCGGGAGACGTTCGACAAGTTCGCCGACGCGATCAAAGGCCTGTTCCGCAAGGGCCGCGACCTGCTGGAGATGCTGTTCGAAGAGGCGCGCACCGTCGAGCAGCAGCTCGACCGGGTGGCCGGGCAGCTCAGCGACAAGCAGCTCCAGCTCAAGCGCAACGTGGTGCTCTGCGACGAGCTCTACAAGGCCAACGAAGGCGCGATCGCCCAGCTGATCGGTGCGATCGCGGTGATGGAACTGGTTCGCGACGAGGCGGTCGCGGCGGCCAACGCGATCGTCGTGGTGCCCGGCGCGCCCGACGCCCGGGAGAAGGAGGAGCAGCTCTCCCGGATCACCGAGTTCATCCAGGCGATCGAGGTGCGGATCAACGAGTTCCAGCAGCGCCTGTTCGTCGCCTGGTCGACCTCGCCGCAGGTACGCAACATCCGCACCCTCAACTACGGGCTCGGCCAGCGGCTGGCGCTGCTGATGAACCTGACCATCCCGACGATGAAGCTGACCATCGCGCAGTGGGCGCTGCTGCTCCAGGCCAACCAGGCCGCCGACATGCAGCAGGCGGTCGCTGACGGCGCCAACGACGTGCTCAGCGCCTATGCCCGGGCGTCGAAGACGGCGATTCCGCAGATCGCCCGCACGATCCAGACGCCGACGATCCGCCCCGAGACGATCCTCGAGGTCGCCGAGTCGATCGACGCGCAGGCGCGCGGCATCGAAGAGGCGGTCCGCTACGGCCAGGCCAAGCGGGCCGAGGTGGTCACCGCGATCGTGACGGCCAACGAGTCGATGTCGCAGTCGGCGCAGCAGCTCAGCCGCACGGTCGTCGAGCTGGTCACCCGGGCCAAGGAGCAGGTGGCCCTGCCGGCCGGCCCCGAACTGCCGGCTTCCGTGCTCCAGCAGGCGCCGGTCTCGACGCAGGTGCGCGCCTAAGAGATCGGGCCGTGTGCCGCGATCCAGCGGTCGCGGTGCTCGTCGGCCGCCGTCCGGGCTCGGGCGGCGGCCGCCGGCGGCACCTCTTCGGGCCAGCCGGCGACCTTCGACAGCACGCTGTGGATCAGGCGTTGGCCCAGGTCGGTGAGGCGGGCGTCGGCGGCGAGGCGGGTCGCGGTGGTGTGCACGGCGGCGCGCCAGCGGGCGTATTCGAACTCGGCGAGCGACCGGTCGTCGTCGGTGGCGGCAAGTTCGCGGCGCCAGAAGTCGGCGATCGCCAGGTGGGCGTAGACGCCGTGGACCAGGCCGATCAGTGGCCGCGGGTCGGGCCGCCAGGGTGCGTAGTGCCGGCCGCCCGGGTCGCCCGACACCAGCGGGAACAGGTCCATCAGCGCCGACAGCTTGGCGTGCTGCAACTCGTGGGCGAACGTCACGGCGACCGAGCGGGGTGTCGCGGGCGTCGACATCGCGATGGCGCCGAACGCGTGGCGGCCGGTCGCGCTGACGGTGCCGGCCGGTGGGTCCGCGAGCGGCGCCAGCACCGAGATCGCCTCGGCGAACTCGACCGCGACCGGCCGGTGCCGGTCGACCAGCACCCGCCACGCGGGAGCGACCCGGTGCTCCCAGACCGCGGCCGTGCGCCGGTCGGCGTCGCCGGGTGCCGGCGCGCCGTCGAGGTGATCGAAGCGCAGCTCGACGGCGAGCCCGTGATGTGCGGCCCGCACCGTCGGCAGCGGCGACCACTGTGGACCGCCGACCTGGATCCGGCGGGTGCCGCTGACCAACTCGGCGCCGTCGCTGCCGGAGACCAACTCGACCGGGGCCGACGGGTCCGGCGACGCGCACCCGCCGAGCGAGGGCAGCGCGAGGTGGCCGCGGCCCTGCAGTGGCACGGGCAGGCGTGCGGGTGCCAGCGCGCGGACGGCCGCGGCGGCGGCGATCGCCGCGAGCCACTCGGGCTGTGCGGCGGCCAGGTCGCGGCGGTGCAGGGCGTGTGCGGTGCGCAGCGCCCAGGCGCCGACCGATGGATAGTCCAGGACCTGGCCGACCGCCTCGGGATTCAGCGCGCGCAGAAACGCGTACGCGTCGGTAGTCGATGCCCGTCGAGGATGTTTCGTTTCCTTCGCCAGCGCGACGACGGCACCGATCGACAAGATCGTTTTACTGCGTTGCGCGGCCCGCAACATGCGGATCGTGGCCGGCCCGCCACCACCGCCGCAGATCGCGGCGAAGGTCGCTGCGCTGACGCGATGGGTCGGTGGATTCGCCACGTCGGAATCGCCTCTCCGCGGTGCGTCCTGGGTGCCGTTGCCACGCGATCACTGGACTATGCTGGCGCCGTTCATCCTGATCGAGCGCGATGAAGGCGGTGGTCGGTGTATGGGTGGTGAGGACGCCGATCTTATCTCGGATCTTCTAGACCTCCAGGGCAGGGGACTCGAAGGTCTTGATGATTTGCCGGAAACGGCGATGCTGTCGTCGCTACGTCGGCTAATTCAGGAGAACGACGGAGGGTCACCCGCTTTTTACGGGTTCCAGAACATGATGGTCGCCGGGAGAATGGAAGACCCCGAATCTCCCTGACCGAGGTGGACAGTCGATGACGGACCGAGGCTCAGCGGCGCCCACGATCGTCACCTTCGCGGCGTCGAGTCCCGAGGTCGGCATTACCCGGATAGTCGCCAACACCGCTGTCGCGTTGTGCCACGTCGACAAGCGGGTGCTCGTGATTGACACAGGTGCCGACGGCGAGTTGGTCCGCGCCTTTCTTGATCCATTTCTGATGAGCGTGAGCGACCCCAGCGACCTGCTCGACACCGAGGCCGCGCGGCTGGTCACCGAATTCATCGAGAAGCCGCTGTCACTGTGCAGATACATCCTTCCGGTCGGCCGCGGCAACCTCGATCTGCTCGGTTCAAGCCGGCCGTTCTCGGTGCTCCGCGGCAATGACCTGGAAAGCGTGCCGAGTGGTGAGATCCGCGCCGCGCTGCGCCGCACCAGATACGACGTGATCCTGGTCGGCCTGCCGGCCGCGACCGAGGCGCAGACCAACCTGATCGCCGGGCTCACCGACGCGGTGGTGATCTGTTTCCAGCCGCAATACGCGCCGATCCGCGACGCGGTGAAAGCGGCGTTGAGCATCCGCGACGCGGCGAGCCGGCCCCGCCGCACCGCGGCGGCCGCCGTGCCGTTCGACGCGCGGGTGCTGCCCCGCGCCAGCCAGACCATCGGCGAGGTCCGGCAGGCGTTCAGCCGGCTCGGCGCCGCATTCGCCGAGCGCGTCGTCAAGGTGCCGGAGTTGTCGCCCGCCGCCTCGGCGCTGAGCATCCTGCTCGACGATCCGCCGACGTCGCCCCGCACGGCCGGCCCGTTCGAAGCGTTCGCCGACCTGGTCTGGTTCATCACCAACGGCGAGGTGCGCAGCCTGCCGCGGATCCCCGATCCGGTCCGCCGGCGCTACCGGCGCAGCCTGACCGGCGACGCGCGCGACGTCGACACCCGCGCCGTGCTGGCCTACGCGCCGTCCGACCGGCCGTGGGCCGACTGGGTGGGCGAGCAGCTACGCCAACTCGGGTTCACCGTCGGCACCTGGAACACCGAGCAGCACTGGCTCGACGGTCCCGAGCGGTCGTTGCTGGTGCTGATCGGCTCGTCGGCGTTCGCCGCCGCGCCGGTCGCGGCCGAGGTCACCGACGTCCTCCGGATGGCGCCCGGAGCCGAGACGGTCCTGCTCAACGTCGAGCCCAGCCGCCACGACGCCTTCCCGACGGTGCGGGCGGTCGACCTGACCGGCCCGCTGGAGGCCGACGCCCTCAAGCGGCTGCTGGCCGCGTTCGGCATGGGCGACCGGGTCGCCGAGGTCGCCGGCCGCGAGTCGCGCCAACGGTTCCCCGGGGCCGAGGCGACGGCCGGCGAGAAGCTCTTCTCCGTGCCCCGGGCCAGCACCCGGATGGTCGGCCGAGACGCCTACCTCGAAGACATCCGGTCGGCGCTGGTCGAGTCGGAGACCGTCGGCGTGGTGATCCTGGCCGGCGAGCCGGGCGTCGGCAAGAGCGCGATCGCGCAGGCCTACGCCTACCGCTTCGCCTACGACTACGACGTGGTCTGGTGGATCCCGGCCGGCGACGAGCAGACGGTCCGGGCCAGCCTCACCCGCCTCGGCTACGTGATGGGCGTCGAGCCGTCGGCCGACATGGTCGCGGCCACCTTCGACGCCCTCCGCGCCGCCCGGCCGGGCCGCACCCTGCTCGTCTACGACGCCGCCGACGATGTCGACACGCTGGTCG
The DNA here is from genome assembly GCF_003387075.1 of Asanoa ferruginea. Taxonomy (NCBI): domain Bacteria; kingdom Bacillati; phylum Actinomycetota; class Actinomycetes; order Micromonosporales; family Micromonosporaceae; genus Asanoa; species Asanoa ferruginea. The sequence goes on along the minus strand of NZ_QUMQ01000001.1, from coordinate 1,909,030 downwards.
AGCTGTTGCCCCGGGAGGGCTTCGGGCACATCGTCATCACCGCGCAGCCGCAGGCCGCCGACACCCTGCCCGACCTCTGGGCGACCCGCAACCGGCGGGTCCACGTCAAGCCGCTGACCGCCGCCGAGGCGGTCGCCATCCTGCGCGGCTACGCCCCGGCGCTGCCCGGCGTCGAGGGCGAGAAGCTGATCGAGACGACCGGCCGGGCACCGCTGAGCCTGCACCTCGCCGGCGCACTCGTCCGCCAACTCGCCGGGGAGACCGAGTTGCGCGCCGGCAGTTCGGCGTCGGAGGCCGCGTCCTGGGCGGCCGACGAGATCCGCGACCGGCTCGCCGACGCCGGCGGTGCCTCGTTCGCGGCGATCGTCGGCATGACCCTCGACCAGCTCGACAAGCACCCGCTCGGCCGGCTCACCCACCGCCTCGCCGAGCTGTGCTGCTTCCTCGACCCGGCCAGGGTGAGCCTGTCGCTGCTGCGCTGGCCGGCCATGGTCGAGCAGTTGGCCGACGCCGCCGGCATCGAGCCGCGGGCCCTCCTCGACGAGCCGTTCGACCTCGACCAGGTGATCTGGCTCGGCCAACGGTTGGAGATCTTCTCGGTCTTCTGGGGAGCCGACTCCGACCTACAGATGCACGGGCTGGTCCGCACGATGGTGCGTAAGGCGATCCCGGCCGAAGAGCACGACCGCCGCCGCGACCAGGTGCGCCGCGGCCTGGCCGGGTTCGCCGCCGGCCGGTTGCAAGACGGTCAGGTGCTCGCCGAGTTGCGGCACCACCTCGTGCCCTCCGGCGCGCTCGTCTCGCCCGAGTGGGCGGTGCGCCGCTGGGTCCTGGCCCAACTGCGCTGGACCTCCGACGACGACGACGCCGTCGTCCGCGCCCAGCGGCTGGCCCAGGTGGAGACCGCCCTCGACGCCTGGACGGCCGGCGACGCGCCGCGCGAGTCGCTCACCATCCAGCTCGCCACCTACCGAGCCGACCTGCAACGGCAGATGGGCCGGCCGCGCGAGTCGCTGGCCGCCGACGAGTTGCTGCTCAGCGTCGCGCTCAAAGACCTGGGCGCCCGCTCGGTGCGGGTGCTCACCGCCCGCCGCGGCATGAGTGGCGACCTGCGCGGGCTGGGCCAGTTCGCCGAGGCGCTGGTCCAGGACCGGGGCACCTGGCACCAGTTCCGCGACCTGTTCGGCGAGGACCACCCGCAGACCCTCCAGGCCAGCCACAACCTGGCCAACTCCTACTTCCTGGCCGGCTACCCCGAACGCGCCTACTTCCACGAGCAGGACACGTTGACCCGCCGGGAGGCGCTGTTCGGCCCCGACGACCCGCTGACCTGGTGGTCGATGGCCGCGGCGGCCGGCTTCCAGCGCGAGCTGGGCCGCTACGGCGAGGCCAGCCGCCGGCTCTACGCGGCGCTCGACCGGATCCGCAAGTTCCAGTCGGCCAGCCACCCCGACGTGCTGCGGATCAAGGGTCACCTGGCGGTGGCCGAGCGCCGGCTGGGCCGTTACGCGGTCGCCCGCCAGCTCAACACCGACGCGGTCAACGGCTATCGGCACACGTTCGGCTTCGACCACCCGCGCACCCAGGCTGGGATGCTCAGCCTGGCGATGGACCTGTTCCGGCTCGCCGAGTGGGAAGACGCCCTCGAGCTCGCGCGGCAGTGCCTCGAGCTCTACACCGCCGCGCTGGTCGAGGGTCACCCCTTCGTGGAGGCCAGCCGGGCCAACCTGGCCCTGGTGCTGTGGAGCGCGGGCCGCGCCGACGCGGCGCTGGCCCAGGCCGGCCGGGCGGCCGAAAGCCTGGCCGGCCGGCTCGGCGAGGTGCATCCCTGGGTGCTCGCGGCCCGGCTCAACCTGGCCGGCATGTCGGATCAGGGTCCGCAGCACGACACCCTCGGGCTGTGCGAAGAGTTCCTCGGCGCCGGGCACCCCTACACCCGGGTGGCGGCCGAATATCTCAGCGGCGGGCGGCGTCCGGTGCCCCACTCGCTGCTGATCGACATCGACGTTCCGGAGGTGTGACGGTGACCCGGTCGGCCTTCGACAGTGTCCACATCGACCCACCGCCCAGCGACGAACAACACGACCTGCTGTTCTCGGCGGCCGACCTGGCCCGGCGGATCCCCAACCTGACGCATCTGAGCCTGATCGTCGACGGCGACCGGACCTTCTCGATCGACCAGACCGACACCGACCAGCAGCAGCGCAAGCAGGCCCGGCTCGCCGCGCAGGGCGTCGTGGGGGTCTGCCTCGACCTACACGACAAGCTCCAGGTGGCGCGCACCGGCGCGCTGGTGCGGCTCGTCCTGGAGACGCCGGCCGGTGCCGCGCTGGCCTACACGATCCCGCGCCGCGGCCACCTCGTCGGTTTCTGCCTGCGCGACCCGCACCTGCCCGCCGAACCCAGCCTCGCGGTGGCACCCGAGGTGCAGGAGGCCGACCGGGCGCTGGCTGGGCTGGCCGCCGAGGCGCGCGAGCTGTTCGAGCTCAGCGACCAGAACCCGGGTGGCTTCCAGCCGATCGCGCCCAGCGCGGTGCTGCCACCACCGACCGGCAGCCCGGTCATCACCGGCAACGCCCACGCCCGGCTGCTGTCGATCTGCCGGGAGGCGATCGACGAGCGGCTGCAATACGTGCTCTATCTGAGCAACGACGGCACCGCGTTCGCGGTCGACTGCTTCGGCGGCCTCGACCTCCCGGAGACCCACGGCGACACCTCGCCCGCCCGGCTGCGCCGGGTCTACTGGGGTTTCCACACCGATCTCGACGGCGACCTGCGCGACCTGCGCCGGCTGGTCTACCCGGTGCTCGGCCGGGCGGCCCGGGCGGTGGTGCTCGACGTCGAAGACGGCGCCGTGATCACCCGCTGGCTCGGCGGCGGCCGCCAGGTGGTCGGCGTGACCCTGGTGCAGGCCTACGTGGCCAGCGTCGAGGACCGCTTCGCCGAACTCTGCGGCCGCCTGGACGAGGCCGGCTAGGTGGCCCGGCGGCGCATCGCGGTCGGCCCGGTCAGCTCGGTCTGCACCCGGCCGGCGAGGTTGCCGAACAGCTCCGACGCCCTGATCTCGGTGGTGCGCTCGGTCGGGAGGTCGTCGACGTCGGCGAACCGCGCGGTGACGTGGCGCAACTCGTCGAGTTGGAAGAGCGGGAGATATTCGCAGGCCACCGAGTAGGTCTGGCAGAGCGCGTCGAGCGTGCGGGTGTCGCGCCCGGCCGCTCCGGCCGGCGACTCCTCGGCATACCAGAGCCGCAGTTCTTCGCGGAACGCCGCGATCAGCCGTTGCAGCAGCGCCACGACGCCGGCCGCGGCCGCGGTGTTGCGCTGCCGTAGTCGGGCCCGCAGCGCCATCCGGGTGTCGCGGGCCCGGTCGGGCCCGGCGTGCAGCGCGTCGGTGAACAGCGTGTCGACCCGGCCGAGCAACTCGGCGAGCACGTGCTGCGCGTCGTCGAGCATCGCCTCGACCGCCGGCGGCAGGTGCGCGGGCGTCCCCTGGGCACCCTGCGGCTCCGGTGGCTGGAGCCGTCCGATGATCTCGGCGAGGTGCTTCTCGTTGGCGGTGCGCAACTCGTTCATCGACAGTGCGAGCTGTGCGACGTACCCGTGCATGGTTGCCTGGTGTTGACCCAAGCGGTCGAGCCGGTTGCCGACCCGCTCGACCGGGTCGTGTGCCTCGAAGGAGGCGAGGATCGCGCGCACGGTGCGGCCGAGGTCGCGCCCGATCCGGCCCGGCTGCGCGACCAGCGGCCGCCGCCCGGTCAGGTCGGTCAGCTCGCGTTCGGCGCCCTGGGCCAGGAATCCCTTGACCACCAGCAGGATCTCGCCGGTGGGCAGGCCCTCCTTGACCGTGAAGATCCGGTCGCGCTGCCGGTTGACGTCGGCCGCGCCGATGACGTTTTCGGCGACCAGGATGGCGCAGCCCTCGCCACCATCGGTGTCGGCGACCCAGAAGTCCACATGGGAGTCCTGGCTCAGCCCGACATAGCGGTTGGGCTCGACCTTCCAACCCTGCTCGGTGAGCGCGCGGCGGACCTCTTCCGCGAAATAGGCGCCGTGCCGTTCCTCCACGTAGGCCTGTGCCGCGGTCTCGATCGCGGCCTCGTCGATGGTCGTGGTGGCCGGCCGGGTCGCCCGCACCAGGCGATGAGACAGATCCACGATCAACCGGGGTACGCCTGCCGTCAGGTCGGCAAGGTGCTCGACCACCTTCGGGCTGAACGGCGGCGGCGCGGTGGCCTGGTCGCGCACGGCTTCGCGGCTCGTGTTGACCAGTTGCTGGATGTCTTCGGGCTGGAACGGCGAGGTCTGGATGGTCGGGCCGATCCGGTAACGGACGTCTTCGGGCACGTTTTCCAGGAACGACGTGAACCCGGAGAGCACCACGAACGCGCCGGCGTTGACCGCGCTGGCCAGGAACCGGCGCAGCGCGGTCGTGGTCTCCTCGGTCAGCGGCCGGTCGGCCCGGAACGTGCGCTCCAGCTCGTCGAAGGTGAGCAGGATCTTGCGGCCGGGCGCACAGATCACCGAGATCAGCGCGCCCATCGCCCGGAGCGCGTCGGCGTCGCTCTCCAACGCGGCGGCGATCCGCCGGTCGCGCAGCACGCCGGCCGGCTCGCCGCCGGCCAGCCAGGTCCAGACCGCGTGGTCGAAACCCGGCCGCAGCAACAGCGTGAGCGCGGTCGCGATCCCCGGGTGGTCGGTGAGCTGCTCCAGGCGGGTGGTCAGGGTCTCCAGGTAGGCGCCCCGGTCGAGGCGCATCCGCTGCACCAGGGTGACCGGGTCGAGCTTGCCGCCGCGCAGCTCCGGGCCGAGATGCCGGCCGAGGTCGGAGTCGCCAAGGGCGTCGGCGACCACCTGGGCGAAGAGGTGCCGCACCCCGGCACGCACGGTCGACTCGTCGCGTTTGACGGCCCGGACGAACGAACCGAGCACGCCCTGGAACGAGGTCGCGGAGACCTGCGCGTAGAACGAGCGCACCGGTGGTTGGGCCTGATCGGCCATCCCGCGCAGCACGCCCGACAGGTAGGTCTTGCCGGTGCCGGCACCGCCGATGACCGCGAGCACCTCGCCTTGCTGGCCGCCCCGGAGGAAGGCGTCGAACAGCGCGGCCGCGGTGGTCACGGCCGGCGTGTGGACGGCCAGATCGGGGTCGACGGGCTGGCCGGAGGCGTTGGCGGTGGACGGGAACGGGTTGGCGAACCCAGCCTGAGGTGTCGTCATCGGTCACCAGTCCCGGATGCGTAGAGCCGGACGTACGCCCGCCAGAAGTGCTCGTCGGAGATCATTTCCGGCTGCTCGGGCTCGGCGCACAGCAGTTCCCAGACCGCGTGCAGCACGAGCTGGAGCTCGCCGATCGACATCGGACGCTGGCTGACCAGGCTCTTCAGCTTCTCCGGAGCGACCTGGGGCGGTGCGTCGCCGTGTGGCCAGCTCCCGTATTCCAGGAAGCGCTCGAGCCGGAAGTCCCAGAAGGTGTCTCCGTCGCTTTCGGCGAGCGGCCCCAGCTCCAGGAACAGCGGCGGCGAGCCACCGGCCGAGTGGAACTCCGCCCGGCGTTCGCGCAGGCTGCTCCAATAGGCGGTCTCGGCGAAGAACAGCAGCTTGGCGCGGGCGAAGCGGGCGTATTTGATCAGCTCGCTGACCAGGTCGCCGGAGGGCGGCAGCAGGACCACCAGGAACGTGCTCGGGCCGAGCACCTGGCTGAGGATCGGGAACATCCGGTCGGGCTCTTCGAGCCGCTGCGCCAGGTCGCCGGCGGTCTCCAGGAGCCGGCGGGTGCGTAGCTCGTCGACCAACCGGCCCGCGATGAACTTGATCCGGTCGGCGACCTCGCCGCGGTCCAACCTGTCGCGCCGGAGATCGACCACGACCGGATGGCGTTCGCCTGACGCGCTGCTGAGCCATTTCACACAGCGGTTGACGAGCGCCGTCTTGCCGCTGCCATAAGGCCCGCTGACGACCACCAGCCGGCCGTCTTGTAGGACTCCGTCGCCACCCTGGAAGTCGGCCTGGAAAGCGCTGAACTGGCGCTCAGTGTGATCGACGTCGGCGTAATCCTCGTGGGTTCCGTGCACGCCGGGGTTGAGCGGAGTCCGCGCGTCGACGCAACCGGGAACGAGAAACGGGTTCATCCGATCTCCGGGGTGGCCGGCCGTTGCTCCGGCTGTTTGTTGTGCCGTGGATGGTCATGCCGATAAGCAATATGGTCGGCATCGCGGGTGAGATTGGCAAGAGATCCGAAGATGCGGGTCCCCCGTTCCACTCGTCTTTTTGGATCAAGCGCCGCCCACGCTTCGGTGTCGATCAGATATCTGCCCAACGGCTCCTTGTCGAGGCGCGCCAGCACCTCGGTCGGCTCCGGCCAGTCTGGCCGGGCCAGGTGGACCCGGCGGAGCTTGGTCTGCAGGTCGACGGTGCGCTCGATGACCTGCGGCGCGGAGGGCGCGTCGGTGGCCTCCTTGAGCCAGCCGTGCGCGTAGCGGTGCACCACTGACTCGAAGGCCTGCACCGCGCTGTGCAGCTCGTTGGCCTCCTGGCGGCGCTGCGCCACCTGGTCGCGCGACCTGGTCACCAGAAACGTGAGCAGGGCGCCGACGACCGTCGCGGTCAACGTGGTGACCGGCGCGAACCAGGGGTTGGGGCGGGTCGAGTCGGCCGGGGTCTGCACCTTGTCGGCTGGGCCGGCGGCGCGGAGGGCGGCGCAACTGCGATCGAAATCGGCGGGATAGGACCGGCGCCATTCGGCGACCCGCAGGTCTTGCGAACCGACCCGGATCTGGTCGGGTCGTTCGGCCGGGGTGCCCCGGTCGAGCGCTATCGCGGCGCGGATGAGATCGGTTTGGTGATCTAGACAGAAAACCAGGGAACCGTCATCGACCGGGGTCGGCAGTGGTGCGATGGGCGCTAGGAAGAAACCGAAAACCGCGACCGCGCTAAGGGCCCGACACCGGGATGAACCTGGGCGGGCCATGACCGGACTCTATCTGACGAACAGATGCCGAACGCATCGCCGAATCGGGTCGTTCGTGATTGGACTGTCGCATCAATGGGACACGGAGAAAGGCGCGCCGGGCGATGCCCGGCGCGCTCTCCCGTCAGGCCTTGACCGGCATGATGATGGAGAAACCGCGGTCGTCGGCCGGCCGCCGGATCGCGAGCGGGTGGATCGGGCCGTCGAGCTCGAGCACGAGTTGGCCGTCGCCGCCCGCGTTGAGGGCCTCGAGCAGGAACCCGCGGTTGACGGCCACGTGCTCGTCGTTCCAGTCGTCCTCGCCGACCAGGTCGACACCGCCGCCGGAGCCGATGGCCAGCACCGCGAGCTCGTGGTCGACGCCGTCGTGCTGGCGGACCACCCGCGGCGTGGTCGGTGCCGCTAGCGCCGCCCGCAGCGCGGCCGGGTCGACCGGGGTGCGGCGCGGGGTGTCGCCGGTGCGCGCTTCGAGGAGCCGGCGGTAGTCGGGATAGTCGTACGCCAGCGGGGTGTCCTTGATCGTCCAATCGCCGCCCGAGGCCTCGATCAGGGTGCCGTCCAGCCGCAGGGTGATCGGCTCGTCCCCGCCGAGGCGGTCGCGGACCCGATCGACCCACCCGGTCGGCGCGATGATCTTGTTGGCCGGCCCGTCGACGTCGGCGGGCTCGCGATGGATGGCCATCCGGAAGCGGTCGGTCGCGACGAAGGTGACCGCGCCGGGCTCGGCGTCGACCAGGACGCCCGCCAGCATCGGCAGCTCAGGGTCGGTGCCGGCGGCGAACCGGACGGAGTCGAAGGCGGCGCCCAGGACGGTGGCGGACATGGTCACGGTGGTCATCGGGTTCTCCTGCGTGTCGAGAAGGGCGTGAACACGGGAGAGCTCGCGGCGGGCATCGGCCAGACCGGTCTCGAGGCGGCCCAGGTGCCGGTCGACCAGCCGGTGCGCGGTGGCCGGTTCGGCGCCGAGCACGGCGCTGATCTCGGCGACCGGCATGCCGACCCGGCGCAGGCCGGCGACCAGGCGGGCCTGATCGACCTGCTGGTCGCTATACCAGCGGTAGCCGTTCTCCGGATCGACCAGCGCCGGCACCAGCGCGCCCACGCGGTCGTAGAACCGCAGCGCGCTCACGCTGAGCCCGCTGGCCCGCGCGGTCTCGCCGATGCTCCGCATGTCGCTCTCCACATCCCGGAACCCTGGTGCCTCGACCTTGTCGAGGGTCAAGTTCTGTCGGACCCCGCTGCTATCAATGTCCGCATGAGGTACGGGGTGATTCTGCCCGGCGGGCCCGCCGGCGCCCAGGTTGAGCAGGCCGTTCTCGCGGAGCGCGCGGGCTGGGACGCGGTGTTCGTGTGGGAGGCGGCCTACGGCGTCGACGCGTGGTCGCTGCTGTCGGCGATGGCGATGGTGACCAGCCGGGTCCAGCTCGGCACCATGCTGACCCCGCTGCCCTGGCGCCGCCCGTGGAAGGTGGCCAGCCAGGTCGCGACCCTCGACCAGCTCTCCGGCGGGCGCGCGATCCTGAGCGTCGGGCTCGGGGCGATCGAGACCGATCTGCCGTCGACGGGGGAGGTGGTCGATCGGCGCGAGCGGGCTGGTCTGCTCGACGAGGGCATCGACCTGATCCGGGCGCTGTGGAGTGGCTCGACGAGCTTTCACGGTGCGCACTACGACTACGAGTGCGCGCGCGACGACCTGACCGAGGTGGTGCGGCCGGTGCGGTCGCGCATCCCGATCTGGGTGGTGGCGCGCTGGCCGCGGCCGCGGTCGATGCGGCGGGCGTTGCGCTGCGACGGGGTGATTCCGGAGTTCTCCGGCGAAGGGGGGCCCGAGGGGGCGCGGTCGGTGCGGGAGTGGTTGGGCACGCGGGGGGTTGGTGCCGAGTTCGACCTGATCGCCGAGGGTGAGACGCGGGCTGACGACCCGGGCTCGGCGGCGGTTGTCGCGGAATGGGCGGCGGCGGGGGCGACGTGGTGGCTCGAGTCGCGGTGGGAGATGCCGCACCACAGCCCGGAGCGGATGACCCAGATCCGCGACCGGATCGCCGCCGGGCCGCCAGGTTGATCGCCGGGCCGCCAGGTTGGCCGTCGGGCGGCCAGGTTGATCGGCGGGCGGCCAGGTTGATCGGCGGGCGGCCAGGTTGATCGGCGAGCGGCCAGGTTGATCGGCAGGCCGCCAGGTTGACCGGCGGGCCGCCAGGTTGATCCGCGGCCAGCCGCGATCCGCGCTGGCCGCCTTTGGGCGCTACGATCCGCGGCGATGGCGGAGTTCGTGCATATCACCAGGGCGGGGTCGGCCCGGCGAATGCCGCGTTCGGGGATCGCCGCGGTTAGCCACGGCTGGGCCGGCAGGCGCGGCGTTTATTGCATGCCGGTGTTGCCATCGTTCACGCTCACCTATCAGTGGGTGCGTGAGCTGCGGCGCTGGCACCCGGGTGTGCTCGTGGCGGTGCACCTGCGGTTGCCCGACGACGAGCCGGTGACGATCGGACACTATGGCGCGCAACCCGACGAGGCCACCGCCGCGCGGGCGGTCGCGCGGGTGCGTGCGCTCGATGATCCGCGGGGCTATGAGGTGTTCGTGCCGCGGGCGGTCACGGCGGCCGAGGTGCGCCGGATCCGGGATGTCCCACAAGGGGTGGGGTGGCGCTACCTACCGGCGGCCCACGGCCGGCGACCGTGCGCGTGTCCCTACTGTCTGCGGCGCGGCGGTTTCAAGGCGGCGAGGCTGCGCCGCCGGTTCGCGTATGAGGAGCCGCCCAAGCCGAAGAACGAGCTGATGGCGGAGCTGCGGGCGGCCGAAACGGCAGACGAGATCATCGATGTGCTCGCTGAGCTCGGCCGTGGCCGGCGGGGTGGTGCCGAGGAACTGGCCTACCTTGCCGATCATCCTGACCCGCACGTGCGCCAAACGCTCGAAAGCGTTCTGCGGGTCTACCGCGGCAGCGAAGCGCGCCGGCTCCGAGATCGGATACGGCGTGCCGATTCAGCGGAGTCCGAGCCGAGCTGATCGAGCCGGCGGCCCGAGGTTCGGCGTCCTCAAGGACGAGGGATGCGGGCCTCATGGGGGCGGCGGTCCGGGCGCAGGCCGCGCCAGGCCGGATGGCGCAGGCGGCCATCGGGCGTGACCGACCGGAAGACCACCTCGCCGACCACCTTCGGTCGCACCCAGCGCACCCCGCGCCGGTCGGCCGTCGGGATCGGCTCGGCCAACGGCGACCGGTCGGTCTCCAGCGGAGTGAGGAGCGCCAGCAACTCGGCGAGCATGTCGTCGGTGAAGCCGGTGCCCACCCCGCCGCAATAGATCAACCTGTCCTGGTCGTCGTAGGCGCCCAGGGTGAGCGAGCCGATCGTGCCCGCCCGCCGGCCACCGCCGGGCTTCCAGCCGACCACCACCACCTCGGTGGTCTGGATGAAGGGCGTCTTGCGCCAGACCGGCGACCGCCGACCGGGGTGGTAGGTGCCATCCACCCGCTTGGACACGACGCCCTCCAGGCCGCGCTCGCGGGCCGTCGTCATCACCGCGTCCGGGTCGGTCTCGAAGTAGGGCGCCACCAGCACCGGCTGCTCGTCGATGCCGAGGCCGTCGAGCACGGCGCGGCGTTCGCTCCAGGGACGACCGATGAGGGGCTCGTCGAGATACAGCACGTCGAAGACGCCGAACACGACCGGTGTCGACGACACCAGCGTCGGGCTCGGGTCGACCACGTGCATTCGGCGTTGCAGCGACGAAAAGGACGAGACGCCGTGCCGGTCGAAGGTGACGATCTCGCCGTCGAGCACTACCCGGCGGTGGCCGATCAGATCGGCGACCACGTTCAACTCCGGGTAGCTGGGCGTGACGTCGAGGTCGTTGCGGGACATCAGCCGGATGCCGCCGCGCCCGTCGGTGTAGGCGACCGTGCGGACGCCGTCCCATTTGAACTCGTACGCCCAGCCGGGTGTCGTGGGTATCTCGCCCGGCGTCGCCAGCATCGGCTCGATCACGCGTGGCCAGCTCATCGGTGTGCCCCTTCGAGTTCGGGAGCCTCCGGCTGCTCGCCCTCGATGTCGAGGCGCGGCAGGATGTGGTCCAGCCAGCGGGGGATCCACCAGGCCCGGTCGCCGAGGATCGCGAGGATCGCCGGCACCAGGATCATCCGGACGATGCTGGCGTCGAGCAGCACCGAGACCGCCATGCCGACGGCGAGCATCTTGATCGTCGGGTCCGGGTCGGCGACGAAGCTGATGAACACAACGATCATGATCAGGGCCGCGGTCGTGATCACCCGGGCGGTGGCGCCGATGCCCAGGGCGACGCTGCGCCGGGTGTCTCGGGTGCGCAGGTAGGCCTCGCGGACCCGGGACATCAGGAAGACCTCGTAGTCCATCGACAAGCCGAACACGACGGCAAACATGATCATGGGTACGTACGCCGGGATGGACAGTGGCATGTCGACGCCGATCCACGACGAGCCCCAGCCCCACTGGAACACCGCGACGATCACGCCGTAAGCCGCGCCGACCGACAGCAGGTTCATCACCGCCGCCTGGATGCCGATCACCAGTGACCGGAAGGCCGTCGTGAGCAGCAGCAGCGACAGGATCACCACGGCGAAGATCAGCCAGGGCAGCCGCTGCACGGTGCGGGCGGTGAAGTCGTCATAGCTGGCGGTCTGCCCGGTCAGGTAGGTGGTGGCCGGCACGGTCGGCAGCACGTCGTCGCGGATCCGGTGCACCAGGTCGGTGGTCGCCGTGTCGCGCGGGCCCGTTGTCGGGATGACGTTGATGATCGCGGTGTTGCCCTGCGGGTTGACCACCGGCGGCGCCACCGATGCCACCCCGGGCTGCTGCTCGAGCGCCAGTTGGGTGCTGGTCACCAGCGTCGTCGGGTCGGTGCCGGGCGGGATCGAGATGACGACCGTCAGCGGCCCGTTGGCGCCCGGACCGAAACCTTCGGCGATCAGGTCGTACGCCCGGCGGTCGCTGTCGCTCGTCGGGTCGGTGCCGGGGTCGAGTTGGCCGAAGTCGATCCAGATCAGCGGGATCGTGATCACCAGCAGCACGGCCACCGCGCCGATCGCCCAGGGCCACGGCTGCCGGCTGACGTAGCGGCCCCACCGGGCGAAAGCGCCGTGCTCGTGCGCCGGGTGGGTCACCGGGTCGACCCCGGGGGGCGGCGGCGGTTCGCGGAAGCGGCGGATCGCGAGGACCGTCCGTCCGGTGAGGCCCAGGAAGGCCGGGATCAGCGTGAGTGCGGCCAGCATGGTCAGCGCGACCGCGAGCGCCGCCGAGATGCCGAGCGCGCCGATGAACGGCAGGCCCGAGATGTAGAGGCTGAGCATCGCGATGATCACGGTGGTGCCGGCGACCAGGATGGCCATCCCGGAATGCCCGTTGGCACTGCCGGCGGCCCGGACGTAGTCGCCGTCGGCGAGATCCTCCCGGTGGCGGGCGACCTGGAAAAGCCCGTAGTCGATGGCGACACCCAGGCCGAGCAGGGTGGCCAGCGTGGGTCCGGTGGTCGGGAAGGTGAACGCCGCGGCCAGCAGGCCGATGATCGACAGCGCTGCGAGCACCGAGAACACCGCCGAGACGAGCGGGATCAGCGCGGCGACCACCGAGAAGAAGATGAGGAACAGCAGCACGAAGGCCACCACGATGCCGACGATCTCGGACGCGGCGTCGTTGGTGCCCTTGCCGATCTGGCCGGTGGCGGCGCCGTACTCGACGGTAAGGCCGGCCGCCCGGGCCGGCGCCACGGCGTTGTCGAGTTGGTTCAGATACTCGTCGCCGAGGGCGTCGGTGGAGATGTCGTAGTCGACGTTGCCGTACGCGATCGTGCCGTCCGGCGACACGGTCGGCGGGTTGGTGGCGAACGGGCTGGTCGCGCTGACCACGTGCGGCAGCGTGGCGGTGTTGGCCACCGACTGGTCGACCGCGGCCTGCTGCGCCTTGACCGTCGAGCCGGCCGGCGCCTGGAAGACGAGTTGCCCGACGAATGTGGTCTGGCCGGGAAACTCGCTGGCGATGACGTTGGTGCCCTTTTCGGACTGGCTGCCCGGCACCGTGTAGTCGTTGACGTAGTCGCCGCCCCACCGGTTGTTGCCGACCACCAGGCCGACCAGCAGCACCACCCAGGCGGCGATGACGACCCAGTGCCGGCGCGCGCACCACCGGCCGAGGCGGGCCAGAAACGCGTGCATGCCTGCCTCCGGTGGTCCGGGAGATCGGGCATTCAGCTTAAAACGGTCAACTCGGCCGAGTGTCCTCCTCGCGGAACTCGGTGGCCGGGCGCCCGCCGTTGGCGTAGCGGTCGTGGTCGCCGGTCCGCAACTCGACCCGGCGGATCTTCCCGGACAGCGTCTTCGGCAGCTCGGCGAACTCGATCCGGCGGACCCGCTTGAACGGCGCCAGGTGTTCCCGGCAGTGAGCGAAGATCGAGGCCGCGGTGTCGGCGTCCGGCGCCCAACCGGCGGCGAGCACGACGAACGCCTTGGGCACCGCGAGCCGCAGCGGGTCGGGCGACGGCACCACGGCGGCCTCGGCGACCGCCGGGTGTTCGATCAGCACGCTCTCCAACTCGAACGGCGAGATCCGGTAGTCCGACGCCTTGAACACGTCGTCCATCCGGCCGACGTAGGTGATGTAGCCGTCGGAGTCGCGGGAGCCGACGTCGCCGGTGTGGTAGAAACCGCCGGCCATCGCCTCCGCGTTGCGCTCGGGATCGCCGTGGTAGCCGACCATCAGCCCGAGCGGCCGGTGCGCGAGGTCGAGGCAGATCTCACCGTCGTCACCCGGCTGGCCGGTGATCGGGTCGACCAGGGCCACGACATACCCGGGCAGCGGCCGGCCCATCGAGCCCGGCTTCACCGGCTGACCGGGCGTGTTGGCGATCTGCACGGTCGTCTCGGTCTGCCCGAAGCCGTCGCGGATGGTCAGGCCCCACGCGCGGCGTACCTGCTCAATGATCTCGGGGTTGAGGGGTTCACCGGCAGCGACCGCCACCCGCGGCGGCGTGGCCAGCTTGCGCAGGTCGGCCTGGGCCAGCATGCGCCAGACGGTCGGCGGCGCGCAGAAGGTGGTGATGCCGCAGCGGTCCATCTGGGCCATCAGCGCGGTCGCGTCGAACCGGCTGTAGTTGAAGAGGAACACGCAGGCCTGGGCGTTCCACGGCGCGAAGACGTTGCTCCAGGCGTGCTTGGCCCAACCCGGCGAAGAGATATTGAGGTGTACGTCGCCGGGCCGCAGGCCGATCCAATACATCGTCGAAAGGTGACCGGCCGGGTAGGACGCGTGGGTGTGCTCGACCAGCTTCGGCAACGCCGTGGTCCCGGAGGTGAAGTAGAGCAGCAGCGGGTCGCTCGCGCGGGTCACCCCGTCAGCGGTGAACACCTGCGCCGCACCGTCGGCGCCGCCGTAGTCGAGCCAACCGGGCGGGGCGCCACCGACCGCGATCCGGGTGTAGTCGCCGGCGACGTCGGCCAGCTTGTCGGTCGAGGCGGTCGTGGTGATCACGTGCCGGGCGCCGCCCCGATCCAGCCGGTCGCGCAGGTCGGCCGGCCCGAGCAGCGGCGTCGCCGGGATGATCACCGCACCGAGCTTGGCGCAGGCCAGGATCGTCTCCCACAGCTCGACCTGGTTGCCGAGCATGACGATGACCCGGTCACCCCGGCCGACACCGGCGGCGTCGCGCAGCCAGTTGGCGACCTGATTGGACCGCTCGCTCAGCTCGCGGAACGACCGCTTCGCCTCCGAGCCGTCTTCCTCGACGATCCACAAGGCCGGGTCGTCGTTGCCCTCGGCCATCGGGTCGAACCAGTCCAGGGCCCAGTTGAACTCGTCGAGCTGCGGCCAGCGGAACTCGGCGTAGGCCCGGTCGTAGTCGTCGGCGACGTCGAGGAGATAGTCCCGCGCCGCCCGAAACGCTTCTCGGCTCACGGCCCCAGTCTGCTACCGCGACCGCTGGAGCGCGCCACACTGAAGACCATGAAATATCTGATCATGGTGTACGGCAATCCGCGCTCGCGGGCGATCTGGGAGAGCTTCACCGACGAGCAACGGGCCGCCGGGATGATCGAGCACCTGGCCCTGGGCGAGGCGCTGACGGCATCCGGCGAGCTGATCCTCAGCCACCGCCTGGCCGACCCGTCGACGGGCACCCGCCTGCCCGGCCAGCCGGAAGCGCTGGCGGCGCTGGGCCTGCCGACCGACGGCCCGTTCGCCGAGTCGAAGGAGCAACTGGCCGGCTTCTATCTGGTCGACTGCGATTCCGAGGAGCGCGCGCTGGAGTGGGCCGCGAAGGTGCCGGAGGCCGCGCTCGGCCTGGTCGAGGTCCGGCCTATCTGGTCGGCTGACATGACCGACCGATAGCGTGATCTTCGGCGTGACATGATCATCTAGGCTGCGCCCGTGCACCTCAATCGCAAGCTCGCCGCGGTCGTCGCCGCGCTGCTCGGAACCGTCGGCGTTGGCGTCGTCGCCTCGCCCGCGAACGCCGCCATCAAACCGGTCATCGCGGGCACCGCAATCTGTGACGAAGACTCCAGCAGCTGGGTCGTGACCTGGACGGTCACGAACCCCACCGAGACGCCGGTCGCGATCCGGCAGGTCTTCGCCGTCCCGGTCGCGCCGGTCACGACGTTCACCGGCATCGCGGTCGGCGACGTCCTGCCGCCGGCGTCGGAGGGCTCGCTCACCGGGACCACCGTGGTGCACAGCTATCTGCCAAAGGTCGCGTCGTTCCTCGCCATCGGCCTGGCGGATTCGACGTTGAGCACCCGGGCGCAGGTGAATCTGCCCACCGTTTGCGGCACGCCGGTCAAGCCCACCGTCACCTTCGAGTCGCGGTGTGACGACCTGCTGGTCAGCGTCGCGATGCCGGCGAACGGCTACACCGTCCCGATCGAAGTGTGGGGCACTGACGCCATGGAGAGCAGCTTCGTGGCCGAACCAGGCGCCGCTGTGCGGTCGGTGCCGGTGCCGTCCGACAAGGCGGCGTCCGTGAAAGTCAACATTGGCGGCGTTGGCACGGTGGCGCAGAGCAAGTGGGCGTATCCGGCGTCCTGCCTGCCACCGTCGGCTGGCACCTTCCAGCTCTTCGCACAGGCCAACTACCGCTACGTGGAGGCCGACCAGCTTGACGTCGCCGCGAGCGCGTTGGCCACCAGCAGCTTCGGCACCCGTTTCGAGTTTCGCGACGTGGGATCCGGCGATGTCGCTATCCGTTCGGTCGACGACAGCCGCTTCCTGACCGTCGCCGCGGGCGATGGCTCGGTGAACCTGGGTCCGGTTCGGGTCCTCGGCGTCGCGGAGAAGTTCCGCGTCGTGGGCAACGCCGACGGCACAACGAGCTTGCGGTCCGAGCTCAACGGCAAGTTTGTGACCGCCGAGCGTGCCGGCCAGGAGCCGCTTGTTGCCAATCGGACCGCGATCGGCCCCTGGGAGAAGTTCAGCCGCTACGCCCCGAACGCGGGCCCTCGCCCGATCGATGCGTTGATCAACGATAACTACGTGACCGCCGAGTCGGCCGGCAAGAAACCGCTGATCGCCAACCGGGCCACAGCAGGGCTGTGGGAGTTCTTCTTCGTGCAGGACCTCGGCAACGGCGAGGTGTCGCTGAAGTCGCTGGTCAACGGCAAATACGTGTGTGCCGACCACGCTGGCAAGGACCCGCTGATCGCCAACCGCACCGCGGTCGGTCCGTGGGAGACCTTCAAGGTCGTCAAGAACGCCGACGGGTCGGTGAGCTTCCAGTCGAAGGTCAATGGTCGCTACGTGACGGCGGAGTCGGCCGGCAAGAAGCCGTTGATCGCCAACCGCACCGCTATCGGCCCGTGGGAGAAGTTCTACACGTTCGGCTGAGGTCACTAGCTGTCGCGATTCGGTGACGATGAATCCTCGTCTGCCGATGGGGGAGCCATGGGTTCGCGTCTCGTCGTTGTGGTTCCGTCGATCGCCAACGACCTGACGCAGTGGGCCGAGTTGGTCGACCGGCTCAAGACGCTCGACGGCTATGGCGAGCCCGACTGCCGTTGGGAGCTGATGTCACACGACGCGGCCTGGTTCCGGCGGGGTTCGCTCCGGCAGCAGGCGTCCACCATCGCCGCGCGGATACACCAGAGCTGGGTGGCCAACGGCGGCTATGACGAGATCGTCCTGGTCGGCCACAGCGTCGGTGGGCTGATCGTGCGGCAGGCCTACCTGCTCGCGCTGGCCGGCGAGCCGGGCGAGCGCAACCCCTGGGCCGGCAAGGTCAACCGGGTCGTGCTCTTCGCCAGCCTCAACCGCGGGCTGCCCGCGCGGTTCGAGCGGCGGTGGTGGCTGCCGGCCGCGGCCTGGTTCGCCCGGGTGCTGCCGTTCACCCGGCACTGGCTGATCCACGACGTGCTCCGCGGTTCGGCCTTCATCACCAACCTGCGGATCACCTGGGTCCGCGAGATCAACGGGCTCGCTCACCCACCCAATCTGGTGCAGTTTCTCGGCAGCGAAGACGGGCTGGTCACCGGGGATGACAGCAGCGACGTCCGTCAGTTCCCGACCGGCCGTCAGCAGATCATCCCGGACGCCACCCACGGCAACCTGATCCGGTTGAGCGTGGCCCCCGCGCCCGACGAGCGGTTCCGGCTGATCGCCACCGCGTTCACCGAGCCCTTGCGGGAAGACCCGGTGCCGGAGATCGGTGACGCCGGCAAGACGGTCGTGATCGCGCTGCATGGGATCCGGGCGGGCAACACCACGTGGGTACGCGACGTCGAAGACGAGATCGGCTCGCGGAACAGCGACGTCGAGGTGGTGGGTGCGAGCTACGGACGGTTCTCAGCGGGCAAGTTCGCGCTGCCGGTGACCCGCCGCCGCTTCCTGGGCTGGCTCGAGGACACCTACGCTGAGCGGTTGGCGCTCAACCCCAAGGCGACGTTCCATTTCATCGGCCACAGCAACGGCACCTATTTGCTCGGCCACAGCCTCCAGAAGATTCCCGGAATGCGGTTCGAACGGGTGTTGCTGGCCGGGAGCGTGCTTCCGGTCGGTTACGACTGGCGCGGGCGCCGGGAGGCCGGCCAGGTGCGGCGGATCCGGAATGACCGGGCCGCCCGGGACATCCCGGTCGGCGTGCTCTGCGCCGGGCTGCGCGGCCTCGGCATGCGCGACGTCGGCACGGCTGGGGTCGACGGCTTCCACGAGTGGGACGACGACGCCAAGAGCGAGGTCTACTACTACCCCGGTGGGCACAGCGACGCGCTCAACGCCGGCAACCTGCCGCGGCTGGTCACGTTCGTGCTCGACGGGACGGTGCTCAAGCAGGACGCGCTCCCGCGTACCCCATCAGCGGGTTTCGCGTTCTTGTCCCGGGCGGCACCGACGCTCGCGCGCCTACTGGTCATTCTGGGCGCCGCGGCCATCGCCGCCTTCGTGGCGCTCGGGCCCTGGTCGTGGCCGATCCACCTCGCGCTGGTCGCCGCGATCCTGCTCGCGGGGTTTCTGGTGCTCGATCTGATCTGAGGCATCACCAAACACGCTGTGAATTCGCTGTCACTTGAAACCTCTGAGGTGCTAGCAAATGCGGTGAGTTAACAGCCGCAAATCCTCGCGTTCGCCATCGGCGAGGGCGAAACCTCCGATTTCTCCATCAGAATAGGGGCACATCGCCTCTGGATTTCCGAGGAATCTGGGTTACGTTGAGGCTCCCATCCCCGATCCCCCCGGGCCTATGACTGTCTGTGAAGAAGCACCTCCCGCTGAAGCCCCGTTCGTCATCGAGGTCGGCGCCCTTCGGCCGGCACTGATCCGCGCCGCGCGGTTGTTCGCGGAGACGGCGCTCGTGCCGACCGGCCTGCTCTACCTGCTGCTGCACACCGCCGGCCTGGTGCCGGCGCTCGCGGCGGTGCTCGGCTGGTGCGTGTTGACCGTGAGCATCCGCTGGATCTCCGGCCGCCACCTCCCCGGCACGCTGCTGGTCTGCGCCGGCGCCCTCTGCGCCCGGGCGATCGTCGCCCTGGTCCTCTCCAGCGCCTTGGTCTACCTGGTCCAGCCGGTGATCGCCTCGCTCTTCATGGCGGCGTTGTTCCTGCTGAGCGCGCTGTTCGGCAGACCGATAACGATGCGGTTGGCCCGCGACTTCGTCTCGTTGCCCGTGCACCTGCTGCACCACAAGGGCATGCGCCGGGTGTTCACCCAGACGGCGGCGCTGTGGGGCATCGGCCGGCTGATCGACGCCGGGATGAGCCTCGGGTTCCTGCACGTCGGCCTCGACGCCGCGCTGCTCTCCCGTGGTGTGTTCAGCGGGGTGCTGACCGCCGTGATGGTGGCCGTGTGCGCCGGCTGGGGCATCTGGAGCCTACGGCGCATGCCCGACGTGAAGTTCCGGTTCGGCGAACCGAAGCCCACCGCGACACCCGCCCCGGCCCTCGCTGCGGCGTAGGCCGTCAGCGGAGCAGGGTCCGGACCTCCTTGGCGAGCTGGATCGAGGCGTCGATCTCCGCCTTGCGGATCGACACGCTCTCGACGTTGAAGCCGAACGGCATCCCCAGCCGGCGGCAGAAGGCGGCCAGTTCGCGGGCGTTGGCGACGCACTGCTCGTAGGACTCGGTCAACGGGTCCGCCGAGCGGCTCAGCGAGTTTTCCAGCCAGCGCGGGATGTCGACGCCCAGCCAGCGCAGGAACGCCAGCGTCTTGACCGATCCGCAGACCGACAGCGTGAAGAGCACCGGACGCGGCCGCACGCCGCGTTCGGCGCAAGCGTAGAAGTAGTCGGACAGCAGGCTCTTGGTCGCATCGACGTGGTAGACGACCTGCGAGATGAAAAACGAACTCCCGCGGTCTTGCTTGGCCAGCATCCGCAGGTGCTCGTCGCCCCGCCGGGTGTAGCGCTCAGTGATAGTGACGCCACCAAGGGTTAGCGCGGGCTGGAGCTGGTCGCGCAGCGCGTGCGCCTCGCCGAGCCGGGTCTGCACCGGCTTGCTCGACGACGACGGCCCGACGAACACCGTCAGCACCTGGTCGGTGTCGACCGCACCGAGCCAGCGCGAGAAGTCGGCGGCGGGGTATTTGCCGACGCACCGGTAGATCACCACCGGCAACCGCCAGGCCGCGAGCTGGCCGGCGTGATAGGCGGCGGGATCCATCGTCGGCAGGTAGGGGAACGGTCGCTGGTCGGGGTTGCGGTCGCCCTCGTCGTCGATGTCGTAGAGCACCAGGCCGTCGAGCTCGACCCCGGCCAGGCGGCTCAGCGTCACTTCGGCGATCCGGGCCGCCTCGGCCGCGGAGACGCTCTCCCGCGGCGGCGTCAGGCCGAGCAGCAGCACCTCGTCGCCGGCCGCCAACGCCGCGGCCAGCGGGTTGTCGCTAACTTGATCCACCCGGACATCTTCTCAGCCGGCACCGCCGAGCGACCGTGGCGAGGCTATCGACGCCGAGTTGGCCCGCCAGCTGGCGGCGTTTCGCCGCGCGGCCGCCAACCTGTAGCCAGGCGGCTCCTGGTCAGCAGCGCGGTGATGCCCAGCAGCAGACCCATCACGGCGCCGAGGAAGAGCAGGCCGATGTAGGGGTCGACCAGCTCGATGCGGCTCTCCGAGATCTGCATCGCGGGTGACAGCGTCGTCGGGACGACGATGGGGATCAGCTCGGCCGGGCCGGCGCTGGCGATGATGTCGACCAGGATGACGATGCCGAGCGAGCCGACGGTTGCCGCGAACAGGCCGGCGAGCGACGCCGCTCGGTCGTCGTGCGGTCGCTGGGCCAGTGCGGCCGCGCCGAGCGCGGCGAGCGCGACGAGCAGCACGGTCGAGCCGATGCTGCGCGGCACCGGTGGGATGGCGAACATCAGCACCGCCGCGGCACCGACCGAGGCCAGCCCGGCGCCGCCGCCGATCAACAGCACCCGCGCGGTCGCGGCGCACCGGCGCGACGTGATCGCCAGGAAGCCGAACAGGTAGCTCCCGATCAGGAGAGCGAGGATCCAACCGCCCTCGCGCAGCTTCTGGCCCGGGTTGGATGATGTCGCGATCGCGGTCGCGATGCCCCCGACCGTGACGGCGAGGACGGCGCAGCAGGCGAAACGCACCAGGCGCGGGGTCGACCAGGTGCCGGGCCGCAACACGACCACCCGCAGGCAGCCGAGCAGGAACAGCCAGCGTTCCGAGCGCGAGTCGACGGCGGCCATTTCGGCCCGCATCGCCTGGCCCCACTCGGCGCGCTCGCGCGGCAGCCCGTGCAGTGCCGCCGCCAGCAGGCGGTCGGACACGCCCGAGCGGGTCACCACGCACCCCGCGGTCGCGGCGCCTGGCGGGGCTGCGCGGCGGCCTCGGCAGCGGACTCGGCCTCGGCCTCGGCGATGAGCGCCAGCCCGGTGTCGGTCAAGCGGTAGAGGTGGCGGGCCGGGCGGCCCTGCTCCGGCTCGGTCTCCCAGCTCGACTCGAGCAGACCGCGGTCGCTGAGGCGGATGAGGATCGGGTAGAGCGAGCCGGCCTTGAGGCCGATCTCCTGCCCGAGGTCGTAGCCGTGTCGCCATCGGGACGGGTCGGCCGCGAGGGCCGTAAGCACCGCCACGGTCTGCGGTGAGGGGCGCCGGGATCTGGTCACGGCGTTAAATCTATCTAGGTAGAGTTAGTGGCGGATCGGCCGATCGGTTGTTCCGTGCTCGGCCGGCACAGCGTCGCGCACCGCGAACGGGTCGCGAAGCTGCAACATCGCCTCGGCTCCGTCGTCGGCGGCCGGGCCCGGCGTGCTGGCCGCGGCGTCGACCTCCGGCGCGTCGGCCGGTGCGACGAACAGCGTGGCGTGGTCGTGGTTTGGCGTCATCCAAAGTCCTCATTGGTGTGGTTGTGGAGTGCGGCAGCCCGCTCGCGCCGCGAAAGACGTTTGCGGCGGTGAGTTCTTCCGTCGCCGCTCAGATCAGCCATGCCAGGAGGGATGGCGCAACGTCGAGGGAATCAAAAACTCCAACGGCGCCAATATAGCACGATTACGCCGTACGCCCGGCTGCGTATGGATCAACCGGCCTAGGCTTCGGGGGTGGCGGATTCCCAGGTCGGGCGCGCCGGTTGGCCGATTCTCCAGGTGGCGGACTGGCAACCGACGCGCGACACGGTCCAACTCTGGACGCAGATCGTCGGCAAGACCCGGCTCGCCCTCGCCCCGCCGCTCAACCACTGGTGGGGTGTCGCGCTCTATGTGACCGGCCGCGGCCTGACCACCTCGCTGATGCCCTATCGCGGCATCGGGGTCGAGGTCAGCTTCGACTTCGTCGCGCACGCGCTCGACATCCGACTCACCACCGGCGCCCATCGCCGGATGACGCTCGCCCCGCGCAGCGTCGCCGACTTCTACCGCGAATACCGCGCGCACCTGGCCGCCCTGGGCGTCGACGTCGACATCGTGCCGCGGCCGGTGGAGATCCCCGACGTGGTGGCGTTCGACCGCGACACGGTCCACGACTCCTACGACGCCCAGGCGATGCACGCGTTCTGGTCGTCGCTGGTGTCGGCCGACCGTGTGTTCAACAGCTTCCGGGCCGAGTTCCGCGGCAAGGCCAGCCCGGTGCACTTCTTCTGGGGCGGCTTCGACCTGGCGGTGACCCGCTTCTCGGGCCGCCCGGCACCGCGGCATCCGGGTGGCATCCCCAACTGCCCGGACCGGGTGATGTGGGAGGCCTACAGCGACGAGGTGTCCAGCGCCGGCTACTGGCCGGGAGGAGCCGACGAGGGCGTCTTCTACTCGTACGCCTACCCCGAACCGCCCGGCTATCGCGAGCAGCCCGCCGGCCCGGGGGCCTATTTCGACGCGGACCTCGGCGAGTACGTGTTGCCCTACGCCGAAGTCCGCGCGGCCGCCGACCCCGACGCGATGTTGCTGGACTTCCTGCGCCACACCTACACGGCCGCCGCCACGACGGGCGATTGGCCCCATGGACGGAAGGAGCCGGGATGACGTCGGCGGAGCACCTCAACAACCATCACCGCAACACGTTGCGGCAGATCCTCCAGCACCCGACGAGCCACAACATCGAATGGCGGTCGGTGCTCTCGCTGCTGGAGACGGTGGGCACCGTCGACCGCCGCCATGACGGCAAGCTCGCCGTCACGGTCGGGTCGCAGACCCAGGTCTTCGACCACTTCGAGACGAAGGACCTCGACGCGCGTACGGTCTCCGAACTCCGCGGCATGCTGAGCAAGGCAGGGTTCGGCACCGGCACGGCAACGGGCCACGAAGTCTGAGCAACCGACGGGACAGCGCGGCCGCTGATGATCATCTAATCTCTGCCGGTGCGTCTGAACCGGAAGTTCGCCGCCCTGCTTGCCGCCCTCGTCGCGACCGGCGGTGCCGTCGCCATTGCCTCACCCGCGGCAGCGGCCGCCAAGCCGACGATCACCGGCACCGCCGTGTGCGACGAAGCGAACGCCAGCTTCACCGTCAACTGGACGGTCACCAACGACACCGAAACCGCCGTGGCCATCAAGGACGTGGTCCTCGCGCCGGTGGCGCCGGCCAACACGTTGACCGGCATCGCGGCCGGCGACATCCTGCCGCCGGCGTCGGAAGGGCCACTGACGGCGACCGCGACCGTGCACAGCTACGGCGCGGGCCGCACGGTGCTCGCGATCAGGCTCGTGGGCACGGTAACCACCCTCTACAGCGGCGTCGTTTTGTTGCCCACCTGCGGCGACCCGGTCATGCCGACCGTCAACTTCCAGTCGCGCTGCGACGACCTGCTGGTCAGCGTCGCGATGCCGGCCGGCGGCTATGCCGCACCGATCGACGTCACCGGCGGCGGCCCGCTCCAGACCGTGGTGGTCGAGCCCGGTGCCCCCGCGCGGTCCTTGGCGCTCAAGCCGACGTCCGTGTCGCTCGGCATCCTCGGCTTCACCTGGACCGCATCGGGTCGGTGGGAGTATCCGGCGTCCTGCCTGCCGCCGTCGACGGGCGTCTTCCAGCTCTTCGCACGCTCCAACTACCGCTATGTCCACCCCGACAACCGAGGTTGGGCAATCACGGAAGGCACCGACCCGCGGTCGCCGGAGGCTCGCTTCGAGTTCTACGACGCCGGTGGTGGCGACGTGGCGATCCGCTCGGTCTGGAAGAACCAGTTCCTCACCTACGCCGGCGACGGCATCGCCCTGGAGTTCCGAACGGTCAGCACCGTGGGCGACGCGCAGCGGTTCCGGCTCATCGCCAACACCGACGGGACGGTCAGCCTGCGCGCCAAGAACGGCAGGTACGTCGTCGCAGAGCCCGGCCAGGCGCTGTATCCCATCGGGACGGCGATTGGGTCGCAGGAGAAGTTCAGCCGCTATGCGGACGGCACCGGCCCCGGTGCGTTCAGCGCACTCGGTCGCTTCGTGACGGCCGAGTCCGCCGGCGCCAAGCCGCTGATCGCCAACCGTCAGGCGATCGGCCATTGGGAGTATTTCCAGGTGCAGGACCTCGGCAACGGCGACGTGGCCCTCAAGTCATTGGTCAACGGCAAGTACGTGTGCGCCGAGTCGGCCGGGAAGAAGGAGCTGATCGCCAACCGGACGGCCGTTGGGCCCTGGGAGACGTTCAAGCTCGTCAAGAACCCCAACGGTTCGGTCAGCTTCCGGGCGAAAATCAACGGTCGTTACGTCACCGCGGAGTCCGCCGGCAAGAAGCCGCTGATCGCGAACCGCACTGCGATCGGGCCGTGGGAGATGTTCTACCTGTGAGTGCCTAGAAACCCGTCGCCGAGAGTTCGCCGCGGAGCTTGGTCAGGGCGCGGACGAGCAACCGGGAGACGTGCATCTGGGAGACGCCGATCTGGTCGGCGATCTGCGACTGGGTCAGGTTGCCGTAGAACCGGAGCGTCAGGATCTTCTGCTCGCGCTCGTCGAGCGTCGCCAGCGCCGGACCCAGCGCCACCCGCAGCTCGGCCAGCTCGAAGGACGTGTCTTCCGACCCGAGCAGGTCGCCGAGTTCGGTGCCGCGCTCGCCGTCGCCGGTCGGGGTCGACAACGACACCGCGTTGTAGGCCCGCGCGCCTTCCAGCCCCTCCAGAACCTCTTCCTCGGAGATCTTCAGGTGGGCCGCGATGTCGGCCACCGTCGGGGAGCGGCCCAGCGTCTGCAACAGCGTGCTGTTGGCCTCCGAAATGGACAGTCGCAGTTCCTGCAAGCGGCGCGGCACCCGGATGTCCCAGGTGCGGTCGCGGAAGTGTCGCTTGAGCTCGCCGATGATGGTCGGGATGGCGTAGCCGGCGAAGTCGACGCCGCGCGTCGGGTCGAACTTGTCGACCGCCTTGATCAGGCCGACCGCCGCCGTCTGGAGCAGGTCGTCGGTGGGCTCGCCGCGGCCGCTGTAGCGGTGGGCCAGGTGTTGGGCCAGGGGGAGCCAGGCCTCGATCGTGCGGTCCCGGAGACGGGCCCGGGACGGGTGGCCGGCGGGCAGCGCGGCCATCGCGGTGAGCAGTTCGGTCGCGCTCTCGGACGCCACCGTGGTGTCGTGAGTGGACTCGGTAACTGTCTGCGTCGTCATGGTCGCCTCCCAGCGGTCGTACCCGATAGCGATCTTTGCTATGGAGCACGCTTCGACCGATCGACGCTTACTTTAGGCCGACCGGCGCCGGGAAGCTAGCCGAAAGTACGAGTGATTTTCCTGTCCAAAAGGGATAAAAACCAACAACAACGGCTCAGAACTTTTGGTACATCACGTGCAGACCGACCAAACCGCGCGCGCGATGGTCGAACGCTTCCGGGATCGTCGTCATGATGGTGAAGCCGAGTTGCTGCCACAGTCGCACCGCGACGACGTTGGTCTCCACCACCGCGTTGAACTGCATCCCGACATAGCCCCGCGCCCGCGCCCACTCGACCGCGTAGGTGCCCAACGCCTTACCGACGCCGCGCCCCTGCTGCACCGGGTCGACCATGAAGCTCGCTGTCGCGATGTGGGCACCGCGGCCGGGCCGGTTGGGCCCCATCTTCGCCGAGCCCAGGATCACCCCGTCGTGCTGCGCCACCACCGTCTGCCCGGGCGGCTCCTCCATCCACCACGACCGCGCCGTCTCCAGCGAGTGATCAGGCGGGTAGGCGTAGGTGTTGCCGGCATCGACGATGGCCGCGAAGAACGGGTAGATCCGGGGCCAGTCGGCCGCCGACGCGTCGCGTATGTCCACGCGCCGAGGCTATCGCCCGGGTCAAAGTCAAAAGTTTCAATGAGTCGTAGACTTCTTGCAGACATCAGCGTTAATCTATGACCTCCCCGCGGCCTCGGCGAGTCGCAGGGCCATCCCGTGCCCGGCATCTGCCCCGCAGAGGAGCGCGCCCATGCCACGCCGTACCCCCATCGCCTTAGCCCTTGCCCTTGTGCTGGCCGCGGCGACCGTCCTCGCCGCCACTCCCGCACAGGCCGCGTCCTTCGCGGTCCTGGTGTTCTCCAAGACGGCCGGCTTCCGCCACGACTCGATCCCCGCCGGCATCACCGCGATCCAGCAACTCGGTGCCGCCAACGACTTCTCGGTGACCGCGACCGAAGACGCCGGCGCGTTCACCGATGCCAACCTCGCGCAATATGACGCCGTGGTCTGGCTCTCCACCACCGGCGACGTGCTCGACGGCAACCAGCAGGCGGCCTTCGAGCGCTTCATCCGGGCCGGCGGCGGTTACGCCGGTGTGCACGCCGCGGCCGACACCGAATACGACTGGGCCTGGTATGGCAACCTCGTCGGCGCTTACTTCAACGCCCACCCGGCCAACCAGACGGCCACGGTGAAGGTCGAAGACCCGGCGCATCCGTCGACCGCAGGCCTGCCGGCCCGCTGGAGCCGGCTCGACGAGCTCTACAACTACCGCACCAACCCGCGGGCGACCGCGCACGTGCTGGCCAGCCTCGATGAGACGACCTACACACCGGGCACCGGCGCGATGGGCGCCGACCACCCGATCACCTGGTGCAAGGCCTTCGACGGCGGCCGGTCCTGGTATACCGGCCTCGGCCACACCATCGAGTCCTACAGCGACCCGCAGTTCCGCGCCCACCTGCTCGGTGGCATCCAGACCGTGACCGGCGCGAAGAGTGCCGACTGCGGTGCCAGCCTGACCGCCAACTTCGAGAAGGTCGCGCTCGACACCAACACGCAGAACCCGATGGAACTCGCGGTCGCGCCCGACGGCCGGGTCTTCTACATCGAGCGTGACGGCCGGGTCCAGATCATCAAGCCCGACACCCGCACCACCGTGACCGCGGGCACCATCCCGGTGTTCACCGGCAACGAAGACGGCCTGCTCGGCATCACCCTCGACCCGGGCTTCGCGACCAACCGCTGGCTCTACGTCTACTACGCGCCGACCACCGGCGCGACCCGCAACCAGGTCTCCCGGTTCACCGTCAACGGCGACAGCCTCGACCTGGCCAGCGAGCGGGTCGTGCTCCAGGTGCCGACCCAACGCAACACCTGCTGCCACATGGGCGGGTCGATGACCTTCGACGCGGCCGGCAACCTCTACCTGGCCACGGGCGACAACACCAACCCCTTCGAATCCAGCGGGTACGCCCCGATCGACGAGCGGGCGGGCCGGCAGGACTTCGACTCCCAGCGCACCTCGGCCAACACCAACGACCTGCGCGGCAAGGTGCTGCGGATCAAGCCGACCACCGACGGCGGCTACACCGTGCCGAGCGGCAACCTGTTCGCGCCGGGCACCGCGCAGACCCGGCCGGAGATCTTCGCGATGGGCTTCCGCAACCCGTTCCGGATCGGGATCGACAGCAAGACCAACACGTTGTACGTGGCCGACTACGGCCCCGACGCGGGCCAGGCCAACAGCGAGCGCGGCCCCGGCAACACCGTGGAGTGGAACATCGTCGGGCAACCCGGCAACTACGGCTGGCCCTACTGCGTCGGCAACAACTACGCCTACCGGGAGTTCACCTTCCCGGACGGGCCCGCCCAGGCGGCCTACAACTGCGCCGCTCCGGTCAACAACTCGCCCAACAACACCGGCCTGACCAACCTGCCGGCGGCGATCCCGGCGACCGTCGACTTCGACTACGACGGCAACCCGCGGTTCCCGGAGATCGGCGGTGGTGGCGCGCCGATGGGCGGCCCGGTCTACCGCTTCAACGCCGCGAGCGCCTCGACCCGCAAGTGGCCCGCCTACTACGACGGCAAGGCGCTCCTCGGCGAGTGGAACCAGTCGAAGATGTATGCGATGCAGGTGACCCCGGACGGCCGGTCGCTGGTCGACATCAACCAGTTGCTCACCGGCATGCCGCTGGTCCGCCCGATGGACATGGAGTTCGGCGCCGACGGCGCGCTCTACCTGATCGAGTGGGGCAGCGGCTTCGGCGGCAACAACGACAACTCCGGCGTCTACCGGATCGACTACCGCTCGACTGACGTCGACCTCGCCCCGATCGCGGTCGCGGCCGGGCAACCGACCAGCGGCGCCGCGCCGTTGACCGTGCAGTTCAGCAGCGCCGGCTCGCGTGACCCGGCCGGCCAGCCGATCACCTACGCCTGGGCGTTCGGCGACGGCGGCACCTCGACCGCGGCCAACCCGAGCCACACCTACACGGCCAACGGGAGTTTCACCGCGCAGTTGACCGTGCGCGACCCGGGCGGCAAGACGGCCGTCGCCAACGTGCCGGTCGTGGTCGGCAACACCACGCCGACCGTGCGGCTCACCTCGCCGCCCGAGGGTGGCTTCTTCGACTGGGGCGACCAGGTGCCGTTCACGGTCAGCGTCACCGACCCCGAAGACGGCACCATCGCCTGCAACCGGGTGACCGTGCGCTACTTGCTCGGCCACGACGAGCACGCCCACGAGTTGCAACAGGTCAACGGCTGCTCCGGTAGCGTGCAGACCACGCTGGCCACCGGGCACGGCACCGACGCCAACATCTTCGCCGTGCTGGAAGCCACCTATGTGGACAATGGCGGGCTGACCGGCCGGGCCATCATCCAGTTGCAGCCCAAGCGCAAGCAGGCCGAGTTCTTCACCGCGACCGGTCGGGTGGCCGGGTCGACCGGCGGCGGCGACCCCGGCGTGGTGCGCGAGGCGACCGGCGACAGCGCCGGCGGCTTCCAGAACATCGGCTTCATCGAAGACGGCGACTGGTGGTCGTTCGCGCCCACCAACCTCACCAACATCACCTCGATCCGGCTGCGCGGCGCGTCCGGCGGGCCGGGCGGCCGGGTGGAGATCCGCGCGGGCTCGGCGACCGGCACGCTGCTGGCCACCGCGGCCATCCCGGCGACCGGCAACTGGCAGGGCTACACCGACGTCACGGTCGGGGTGCCGGCCAACACCGCGACCCAGCCGCTGTTCTTCGTCGCCCGGCCGCCGACCGGCACCGCCAACGGCGGTGGGCTGTTCAACATCAACTGGGTCGACTTCGTCGGCTCCGGCGTCGGCGGCACACCGACCAACCGGCCGCCCGTCGTGCAGACCCCGATCGCCAACCCGACCAGCGGCCCGGCGCCGTTGCAGGTGACCTTCACCGGCAGCGCCACCGACCCCGACGGCGACGCGCTCACCTACCGGTGGGACTTCGGCGACGGCGGCACGGCCACCACCGCCAACGCCACACACACCTACGCCACGGCGGGCAGCTTCACCGCCCGGCTGACGGTGACCGACGCCCGTGGTGCCAGCGCGAGCGGCCAGGTCGTGATCACCGTGACCGGGTCGCAGGCCGCTCTGTCGACCAACGTCCACCTCTTCTACTACCCCTGGTATGGCAGCCCGACGGTCAACGGCAGCTACCGGCACTGGCAGCAGGGCAACCACAACCCGCCCAACGACATCGGCGCCGACTACTACCCGACGCTGGGTGCCTACGACTCCGGAGATGTCAACGGCGCGGTCAACCAACACATGCAGTGGGTACGCCGGTCCGGCGCCGGCGTGATCGTCTACAGCTGGTGGGGCCAGGGCTCCTACGAGGACAACCTGGTGACCACGGTCATGAATGCGGCGGCCGCCGCCGGCGTCAAGGTCGCCTGGCACCTCGAGCCCTACACCGGCCAGACCGCGGCCTCGACGGTCGCCGACATCAACTACATCAACAGCCGCTACGGCAGCCACCCGGCGTTCTACCGGGCGGCCGAGTTCGGCAACAAGCCCGCGTTCTACGTCTTCAGCAGCCTCAACATCACCGACTGGACGGCGCTGGACGCGGTGACCGGCAACAACATCGTGCTGGCACAGACCACCGACGTCTCGAAGATCGCGCACTTCAGCGGCCTCTACACCTACGACGTGATCGCCGGTGCGACGGCGCCGGGCTGGGAGAGCGCCGGTGAGTATGCCAAGGCCAACAACCTGATCTGGTCGCCGTCGGTCGGTCCCGGCTATCTCGACGACCGCGCGGTGCCCGGCAACACGACGCCGACCCTGGCCCGCAACAACGGCGCGACCTACGACCAGGAGTGGACCAACGCGCTCGACCCGACCAAGGGTGGCGTGCCGACCTGGGTGTCGATCACGTCGTTCAACGAGTGGCACGAGGGCTCGACGATCGAACCGGCGCGCAGCAGCCCGCCGGCCGGCCTCAACTACCAGAGCTACGTCGGCGCCTACGGCACCAGCGGCGCCGCCTCGGAGACCGCCTACCTCGACCGGACCGCCTTCTGGGCGCGCGAGTTCGAGAACCGGCGCAACCCGACGCCACCGACGGTCAACTTGGCCCTCAACAAGCCGGCGACCGCCGACAGCCAGTGCGCCGCCAACGAAGGTGCGGCCAAGGCGGTCAACGGCACCGTCAACGGCGGCAACAGCGACAAGTGGTGCTCGCTCGGCGGGTCGAAGTGGTGGCAGGTCGACCTCCAGTCGACGGCGTCGGTCGGGCGGATCGTGCTCCGGCACGCCGGTGCGGGTGGCGAGCAGGCCTCCTACAACACCCGTGATTTCGATGTGCAGGTGAGCACCGACGGCACCTCGTGGAACACGGTCGCGCAGGTGCGCGGCAACACGGGCAATGTCTCCACGCATTCGTTCGCCGCGCGCGGCGCCCGCTACGTGCGGGTCAACGTGATCACGCCGACCCAGGACGGCAACCAGGCGGCCCGAATCTACGAAGTGGAGGTCTACACCTCGTAGAGCTACGTTCGGTCACGCATCGACTACAGTAGGCAGGGACCCGCGTCGAACACGCGGGTCCTTTGCCTATCTGCCCGATCCGGTTGTGACCGAGGAGCGGCCCAGTGGAGCAGACCACCGTGCGACAACCCCCGCCCGCCGACGAAGACGACGTCCTACCCGAACTCGGATCACCGGCGTGGCTGCACCACGTCGACACGTTCGCGGCCACCAGCTTCTGGTCGGTCGCCCGGCGCCTGCCGGCCATCGTCCGGGAGGCGCTGTCGCTGGCCTGGCAGGCCAACAAGCGCGACACGAGCGCGGCGATCGGGCTCAACATCTTCGCCGGGGTCGCGACCACCTTCGGGCTGCTGGCCACCAGCACCGTGCTCACCGAACTGTTCGCGGCCGGCCCGACGCCGGATCGGATCAAGGCGGCTGTGCCGGCCCTCGTCGCGGCGGCGGTCGCGGTGTCGATGCGGGGCGGGCTGACCATCGCGGCCGGCTGGGCCCAGGCCCGGATCACTCCGCAGATCAACTATGCGGTGGAGCTGCGGCTGTTCGGCGCGACGACGGCCGTCGGGCTGGCCGCCTTCGACGACCCGGGCTTCGCCGAGGAGATGGACCGGGCCAAGGAACGCGGCATGACCGAGGCCGCGTCGATCGTCAACTCCAGTGTGGACCTGTTCACCGGCCTCGTTCGGGTCGCCGCGACAGCGGCCGCGATCGCCGTGATCGAGCCGATCCTGTTGCCCTGCCTCATCGTCGCGGCCATCCCGTCGGCGATCACGGCGGTGCGGATGGCCCGGCGCGAATACCTGGCGATGATCGCCTACATCAGCCGCCGGCGCCGGATGTGGCTGTTGGGCAGCATCATGGCCAACCGGCACACCGCCGCCGAGGTCCGCAGCTACCAGATGCGCGACTTCCTGCTCGGCGAATACTCGCGGGTGATGCAGATCCAGACCGGTGCGGAGATGCGGCTCATCCGGGCGCAGACGGGCACCCGCACGCTGGGTGCCGCGTTCGGCGGGTTCGCGAGCCTCGCGCTCTACGCCGTGCTCGGCTGGCTCCTGGTCGACGGGGCCATCCCACTGGCCGCGGCGGCGACCGCACTCCTGGCCTTGCAGGCCGCCCAGATGGGCCTCAACACGGCGGTCTACGCGACCAACCAGCTCTACGAAGACGCGCTCTACTACGGCGACTTCCGCGATTTCGTCGACCGGGCCCGGGAGCGGGCGCCCGAACCGGGCGGCCGGCCGGTGTCCGGCTTCGAGGAGATCCGGCTCGACCGGGTCAGCCTGCACTACCCCGACACCGACGCGCCCGCCGTTGACGAGGTGTCGCTGACCCTGCGCAAGGGTCAGGTGATCGCGCTGGTCGGCGAGAACGGCTCCGGCAAGTCCAGCCTGGCCAAGCTGCTCAGCGGCCTCTACCAGCCGACCGGCGGCCGGATCAGCTGGGACGGTGCCGACATCGGCGAGCTCGACCCGGACAGCCGGGCGGCGCAGGTCGCGGTGATCACGCAGGACTGGTGGAAGTTCCCGTTCACCGCGCACCAGAACATCGCGGTCGGTCGCCGGGAGCGCGGTGACGGACCGTCGGTGACCGACGCCGCCGGCGCGGCGCTCGCCCACGAGATGATCGAAAAACTTCCCAAGGGATACGCGACGCTGCTGAACCGCCAGTTCAAGGACGGGCACGACCTGTCCGGCGGCGAGTGGCAGCGGTTGGTGGCCGCCCGCGGCTTCTACCGCGACGCCCCGCTGCTCATCTGCGACGAGCCGTCGTCGGCGCTCGACGCCCGGGCCGAGCACGCGATGTTCCAGCAGCTCCGCCGCCGCCCCGACCGCACGGTGGTGCTGATCACACACCGGCTGGCCAACGTCCGGCACGCCGACCAGATCTACGTGCTGCACCACGGCCGGATCGTGCAACACGGCACACACGACGACCTGGTCGGCGCCGGCGGCCTCTACCAGGAGCTGTTCCACCTCCAGGCCAGCGGCTACCTCGCCTGACCTTCAGCGAACCCACAGCGAATCCCGATAACCTCGTCAGGTGGCTGAAGGTTGTAGTACCCAGCCGGTCTCGGACCGGCTGAACAGATCATGTTGATCCTCGCGGGCCTGGCGATCATCATCGTCCTGACCGTGGCGACCGGGTTCTTCGTCGCCCAGGAGTTCGCCTACGTCGCCGTCGACCGGGCCAAGTTGCGAGCCGCGGCCGAGGCCGGAGACGCCGCCGCCGAGCGCGCGCTGCACGTCACGTCTCGCCTGTCGTTCGTGTTGTCGGGCGCCCAACTCGGCATCACCGTCACCGCCCTCCTCGCTGGTTACGTCGCCGAACCCTTCCTGGGTGAGGGCGTCGCCGACCTGGTCGGCCTCACCGGCGCGTCGACCGCGGTGACCGCCACCATCTCGGTGCTGATCGCCCTGCTGGTCGCGACCGTGGTGCAGATGGTGGTCGGCGAACTCGCGCCGAAGAACCTCGCGATCGCCAAGCCCGACGCGCTGGCCCGCTCGCTGTCCCGGTCGACGCTGGCCTACCTGACGATGGCCGGCCCGGTGATCAAGCTCTTCGACGCGACCTCCAACCGGCTGCTGCGCGCCGTCGGCATCGAGCCGGTCGAAGAGCTGCCGCAGGGCGCCACCACCGAAGACCTCGACGCGATCATCGAAAGCTCGCGCGCCTCGGGCGTGCTCGACGCCGACACGTCCCGGCTGCTCGACCACGGCCTCGACTTCCGCACCCGCACCGCCGGCGACGCCATGGTGCCGCGGGTCGACGTGGTCACGGTCCACCCCGACGAGCCGGCCGTACGCGTGATCGAGCTGCTCGACACCGGCCACAGCCGGTTCCCGGTGCTCGGTCCCGCGGTCGATGACGTACGCGGAATCGTCTCCGTCACCGACGTGGTCGACGTCGAGCCGGCGCTGCGC
Source organism: Asanoa ferruginea (assembly GCF_003387075.1). Lineage (NCBI taxonomy): Bacteria > Bacillati > Actinomycetota > Actinomycetes > Micromonosporales > Micromonosporaceae > Asanoa > Asanoa ferruginea. The sequence goes on along the minus strand of NZ_QUMQ01000001.1, from coordinate 1,875,113 downwards.
GGCACGGTCACGGTCGGTTCGCTGGCGGTTCCGGCGGTGCTGGTGCCGGAGACCCTGCCGCTGCCGGCCGTGCTCGAACGGCTGCGCGCCGAACACCGCCAGCTCGCCTGCGTGATCGACGAATACGGTGGCTTCGCCGGCGTGATCAGCCTGGAAGACGTCGCGGAGGAGTTGGTCGGCGAGATCCACGACGAAGACGACCTGCCCCAGCCGTCGGCGCACCGCCGCGCGGACAGCGGCTGGTCGCTGCCCGGTCGCTGGCGCCTCGACGAGGTGGCCGAGGCGACCGGCGTGCTGCTGCCGACGTCGCCCCGCTACGACACCCTCTCCGGCCTGGTGCTCCAGCACCTCGGCCGGGTGCCCGCACCGGGCGACGAGGTGCTGGCCAGCCTGCCGCCGGTGCTGTCACCGGAGGCCGAACCGGTCTCGCCGGGCCGGGCCCGGCTGCGCGTCGAGACGGTCCGCCGGCACGTGCCGGACGAGGTCTCGCTGTGGGTGGTGCGCAAATGAACACCACCTGGTCGCTGATCGTGTCGCTGCTCCTGCTGGTGGCGAACGCGTTCTTCGTCGCGGCCGAGTTCGCCCTCGTCGCGTCCAAGCGGCACCGGCTCGAACAGGCCGCGGCCAACGGCAACAAATCGGCCCGGTCGGCGATCGCCGGCGTACGCGAGCTGTCGGTCATGCTGGCCGGCGCCCAGCTCGGCATCACCCTGTGCACCCTGGCGCTCGGCGCCCTGGCCAAGCCGACGGTGAGCCACCTGCTGCAACCGGTCTTCAGCGCGGTGGGCCTGCCATCGGGGCTCTCCTACGTCTTCGCCTTCCTGTTCGCCGTCGTGGTGGTCAGCTTCCTGCACGTGGTGGTCGGCGAGATGGCCCCGAAGTCGTGGGCGATCAGCCACCCGGAGCGGTCGGCGCTGCTGCTGGCCCGCCCGTTCCGCGCTTTCACCTGGCTCACCCGGCCGGCGCTGGTGGCCTTGAACGGGCTGGCCAACGCCTGCCTGCGGCTGGTCAAGGTGCGACCGCAGAACGAGCTGGCCCAGGTGCACGGCCCCGACGAGCTGCGGCTGTTGCTCCAGTCGTCGCGCGAGCACGGCACGATCCAGGCGGGCGAACACGAGTTGCTGACCGCGATGCTGGCGGTGCAGAACACCACGGTGGCGCAGGTGATGACACCGCTGCGGGAAGTCGTCTCGGTGCCGCCGGCCGACTCCGCGCGGTCGGTCGAGCTGACCAGCCGGCGCTCGGGCCGGTCCCGGCTCGCCGTGGTCGGCCCGGGCGGCCAGGTCCTCGGCTTCGTCCACGTCCGCGACGCGGTGCGCTCGACCACCTTCTCGGGCGTGCCACAGACGGCGGCTGACCTGATGTCGTCACCGCTGACGCTCGGCGGTTCGGTCCCGGTGGCCGGCGCGGTGCGGCTGATGCGCGAACACCGCGCCCAACTCGCGGTCGTCACCGACGGCGCCGAGGTGGTCGGTGTGGTGGCGCTGGAAGACCTGCTGGAAGAGCTGATCGGCGAGTTCGACGACGAGACCGACCGGATCGTCGGTGCGGCGGCGCGGGCGGGTCGCTAAAATCCGTTGCCGCGACCGGGGATCTTCAGGATCCTTGGTCCATGACGTTCTGACGGGCACCCACATGTTCAAGGCCGCCCCTTCTCCTTCCCAAGGACGTCATGTCTTCCGTCACCGTCTTCGCGTCTCCGCGCAGCTGGATCGAGTCCGACGCCGTCGACCAGTGCCACCAGGTGGCCGCCCTCGACGGCATGCTCCACGTCGCCGGCATGCCCGACCTGCACCCCGGCAAGGGTGCGCCGATCGGCGCCGCCATGGCGTCGACCGTGCTCTACCCCCACCTGGTCGGCTCCGACATCGGCTGCGGCATCGCCGTGTTCCCGGTCAGCCTCAAGCGCGCCGTCCCCGAGCAGTTGGCCCGCCGCTTCCCCGACCTCGACCGCCCGCTCGACCCCGACTCCCTTACGCCGCCGGGGGGTTACGTCGAGAGCCTGGGCACCGTGGGCCGCGGCAACCACTTCGTCGAGCTGGCCCGGGTCGGCACCGTGCTCGACGCCGACCACGCTCTTCGGCTGGAGCTCGGCGCGGGCGCGCTGGTCCTGATCGTCCACAGTGGCTCGCGTGGCTTCGGTGAGCGGATCCTGCGCGCGCACACCGAAGTGCACGGCGCCGGCCCGGCCGCCGATCCCGCGGCCTATCTGGCGGCGCACGACGATGCGGTCCGCTGGGGTTCGCTCAACCGCCGGCTGATCGCCGAGCGGGTGCTGGAAGCGCTGGGCGCCCGCTACGAAGAGCCGATCGTCGACCAGTGCCACAACCTGGTCGAGCTGCACGACGGGGTGTTCCTGCACCGCAAGGGTGCGGCACCGGGCGACGGCCGCGACGTGCTGATCGCCGGCACCCGGGGCACCAACTCCTACCTGGTGGCCGCGCACGCCGGCCCCGAGGCCAACCGGTCGGTGGCCCATGGCGCGGGCCGCAAGATGTCCCGGGCCGACGCGCTGCGCCGCGGCAAGGCCAAACACACGGTGGAAGAGCTACGGCGCACCCCATTGGGCTCGATCGTGGTGTGTGGCGACCGGCAACTGCTGTTCGAGGAGGCGCCGACGGCCTACAAGCGGATCGAGCAGGTCATCGCCGACCTCACCGACCACGGCCTGGCCACCCCGATCGCGACGACGGTCCCGCTCGTCACCTATAAGACCCGCGGCGCCGCCCGGGGCCGGTCATGACCGCGCTGCTGATGTCGGCCGGCCGCGGGCCGGAGGAGTGCGCCTGGGCCGTCGCGTCGTTGGCGCGCCGATTCGAGGCCGCGGGCGCTCGGCAGGGCCTGACGATCCGCCGGCTCGAGACCGTGCCCGGCCCTCGCCCGGCGACGTTCCTGTCGGTGCTGCTCGACATCTCCGGCCCGGGTGCGGAGGAGTTCGCCGCGTCGTGGACGGGAACGCTGTGCTGGCAGGCGCCGAGTCCCTACCGTTCGGTCGGCCGAAAGAACTGGTTCGTCGTCGCGCGGCCATGTGCGGTCGACGCGCCGGTGACGCCGTTCGCGGAAACCGACGTCGAGGTCGTCGCGATCCGGACCGGCGGCCCCGGTGGGCAACACCGCAACAAGGCCAGCACCGCGGTGCGGGCGACCCATCGCCCGTCGGGAATCGTGGTGGTGGTCGACACCGAGCGCCAGTTCAGCCTGAACCGGCGTCTCGCACTGGCCCGGTTGCGGCAACGCCTCGAGGGCGCCGACGAGGCCGCGGGCCGCGCCGTTGTCACGGCCCGCTGGCAGATCCACGACGATCTGGTCCGCGGCAACCCGACACGGGTCGAACGGCCGCACTAAGATCAACTATGCTCCGCGCGTGCGGATGAATCGTTGGTTGGCCGGCGCCGTATCTATTGTGGCCGCGGCGGTCGGTGCCGTGGTCGTGTCGTCGCCTGCCAGTGCCGGTGTCAAACCGGAGATCACCGGCGTAGCGGTGTGCGACGAAGCCAGCAGCAGTTGGCAGGTCACCTGGACGATCGCCAACACCACGGAGACGCCGGTCGCGATCAGTCTCGTCAAGCCCTTCCCCGCCGCGCCGATCAGCACCCTGACCGGCGTCAAGCGCGGCGACATCCTGCCGGCCGCGTCCGCGGGCACGCTGACCGCGACCTCGACCGTCTACAGCCTCGGGCCCGGCGAGGTCTACCTCAACGTCAACCTGGCCGACGACGCCGTCTACGGCTACCGGGGCGAGGTCAAGCTGCCACGGGTCTGCGGTGACCCGGTCATGCCCGTCGCCACCTTCCAGTCGCGCTGCGACGACCTGCTGGTCACCGTCGGGATGCCGGCCGGCGGCCTGCACGTCCCGGCCGAGATCTGGTCCGACGGCAGGTTTTTCCAGAGCCTCGACCTCGAGCCCGGTGCGCCGGCCCAGTCGGTGAGCGTTCCGGCGGCGAAGACCGGGGTCGTGAAGGTCATCATCGACAACTTCGACCCCATCGGATCCGGGGAATGGGAGTATCCGGCGGCCGACTGCATGCATTCGCTCGGCACGTCGCAGTTGTTCGCCCGCGTCAACAGCGCTATGTCGGCGCGCTCGTCCCGCGCGTGCTCTACGCCAGCGACCAGGGCAGCCACGAGGCACGTACCCTCTTCGAGTTTTTCGATCTCGGATCTGGCGACGTCGCCATCCGCTCGGTGCCGCACAAGCGGTTCCTGACCGTCTCACCGAGCGACGGATCGCTGGCCGCGTCGAGCATCCGGGTCGACGGTGACGCACAGAAGTTCCACCTCGTCGCCAACGCCGACGGTTCGATCAGCCTGCGTTCGAAGGTCAACGGCAAATACCTGACCGCCGACCAGGCCGGTGTGGCGCCGCTGATCGTCAACCGGACGGCGATCGGCCCATGGGAGAAGTTCAGCCGCTTTGCCGTCGGCGCCGGCCCGACGCCGATCAACGCGCTGGTCAACAACCGCTACGTGACCGCGGACTCGGCGGGCAAGAAGCCGCTGATCGCCAACCGCTACGAGTCCGGCCTCTGGGAGTTCTTCTTCGTCGAGGAGCTCGGCGACGGCTTCGTGGCATTCAAGTCGCTGGTCAACGGCAAATACGTGTGCGCCGACCACGCCGGCAAGGACCCGCTGATCGCCAACCGCACCGCGGTCGGTCCCTGGGAGACCTTCAAGGTCGTCAAGAACGCCGACGGGTCGGTCAGCTTCCAGTCGAAGGTCAACGGTCGCTACGTGACGGCGGAGTCGGCCGGCAAGAAGGCCCTGATCGCCAACCGCACCGCGATCGGCCCGTGGGAGAAGTTCAACTACGTGTTCTGACCGGGACTTTGCCGGTCATCAAGTTGACCTAATCTGGCGCCATGAATCGACGAACTCTGGATACGGTGCTGCCGATGCTCTACGTGGTCGCGATCCTGATCGCGGTGTTCTTCGGCACCGGCAAGGCGACCGGTGCCGTGGCCGCGATCGGCGGCGTGCTGCTCGGTGCCTACTGGGCCGGCATCCGGCAGAACCTCAAGAACTGAGCACGCCGATCCGGATGCCGAGCCACGGATAGCTGTGCGCGAAGAACGCGTTGTCCTGTGGCTGGAGCCCGACCGCCGACGGCCACATCTGAAACGCCGGCGCGTTGGAGATCCCGCCGTGCAGGCGCCGCCATACCCGCGCGCCGTCCTGCCCGGCCGGGGGTGTAGCAACCGTGTCGGTCCACTCGACGGCGTTGCCGCCCTGGTCGAGAGTGCCCCACGGCGACAGCGTGCGGGCCTGCCCGACGGTGCTCAGGCTGCCCTGATAGAGCGAGGCGTAGGTGGTCGGGTCGAGCCCCAGCGGGTTGACCGTGGTGCAGGCGTCCGATGACAACTGCCCGGGGCACCAGGCCGGCGCCGGCTGGCCGCTGGCGTGGTAGGAGGCCAAGGGTTGGGTCGTCCCGTTGGTCACGTCGCCGGTCGACGGGTTGAGCACGGTCGGCGCGGGAGCCGTGGCATCGCCGTCGCCGAAGACGCCGGCGTTCGTCGGGTATTTCCAGTAGGAGTAGGTGCCGCCGCCACTCGGGTCGTAGTAGGCCGCTTTGATCCACTCGTTCTGGCTGGGCAGTACGAATCCCGTGTTCTTCGATCGCGTCGGCACGCGCCGGGCCATGTCGTACATGCCGGTCTCGGTGTTGGGTGAGAGGCTCACCTTGTAGCTCGTGTAGCGGAACCGGCCGACGGTCCTGGTCTGCGCGCCGAGCATCCGGCCGTTGCCGAGCGAGTTGACGAAGCGCGCCGCCCGAAGGAAATTGGCGAAGGCGAACGGCTTGTCCGACCACTGTGGATAGGCGACCGAATAGTGACGGCCGAACGCGGCGCGTGGCGCAAAGTTGATCTGCCCGAACCGGGGCCACGCCCTGGAACTCTCGGTCACGTCGTAGAGATCGTGCGGGTCGCGGCCACTCGCGTCGGCGGTGTTCAGGAACGCCACCCACTGCTTGACCGTGATTTCGATCTGACCAATTTGGTACGGGTAGCCGACCCGGCCAACCTCAAGGCAGCCGCGCGAACTGGCCGGGGCCTCGGCGCAGGACCGGTAGACGGCATCGGTGAACGGCACGACCGCCACGGCCGGGTTGCCTGGTGCGCCAACGCTCGTGGTGGTGACCGTGATGACCGAGCCGGAGCCGGAATAGCCGTCTTCGGGGGCCACGGGTGCGGCGGCGCCCGGCGCGGCCAGGGTGGCGACGAGCAGCACGATCGCCAACGGCAGCAGGGTCAGGCGGACACGCCTCGATACGTTGCGCATAGTGGACACAGGCTAATCCGACGATCAGCCCGCAAGGGCTGAAATGCCGCAAATCACTTTCCACTTGCCGGACTGGAAAGTTATCGCCTATGGTTTCCGCTGTGGAAAGTTATGACGCCCGGGAGCAGTTGGATATCGTGCAGCGGGCCGAGGCGGCGCCCTACATCGACTATCCCGCGACCCCGTGGTGGTATTCACCGGTCATCGGCGCCTGGGTGGCTGCCATGATCGGCGTCTTCTCCTGGTGGCGGTCGCATCTCGCGCTCGCCATCGTGCTGCTGGTGGTGCTGGTCGCCTTGGAGGGCGCGTTCATCGCCTGGATGCGCCAGCGGCACGGCGCGCTGCCGATGCCGGGCCGCGGCACGCCGCCGCGCGAGATCGCCTCGGTCTGGCGCGGTTACGGCTTCACGGTTCCCGCGGTCGCGCTCGTGGTGGCCCTTACGTGGTGGCTGGCCGGCGCACCGGTCGCGGCCGGGGTCGCCTTCGTGCTGGTGACCGCCGGGCTCGCGATCTACGAGCGGCGCTACGCGGTGGCGGCGGCCAAGGTGCGGTCGCGCCTCGCATGATCGACGGCCTCGACCCGATCATCCACGTGCCCAAGCGCCTAGCGGCGATGGCGATCCTGGCCAACGCGCCGTCCGTCTCGTTCCGCTTCCTCCGCGACCACCTGGGCCTGAGCGAATCCGACCTGTCCAAGCAGATGTCGACGCTCGAGTCCGCCGGCTACGTGAAGTCCACAAAGGACGGACACGGTCGCGGCGGCAGCACCACCTACCGGATGACGGCCGAGGGCGAGCAGGCCTACAAGGCGCACTGCGCAGCCCTGCGGTCATTGCTCGACGGCGCCTAGGGGCCGCGTTCGGCGGCCCTCGGCCTACGGCCGCGGGTGTCGGTCCGGAGGTGGCTTGCGGCGGTGGCCGGGGGTGGCGGTCCGAGTCGGGCTGCGCGGGGGTGTCGGTCCAGAGGTGGCTTGCGGCTGTGGCCGGGGGTGGCGGTCCGAGTCGGGCTGCGGCGGGGGTGGCGGTCCGACTTGGGCTGCGGCCGTGGGTGGCGGTCCGCGGCGGCCTGCGGCCGTGGGTGGCGGTCCGCGGCGGCCTGCGGCCGTGGGTGGCGGTCCGCGGCGGCCTGCGGCCGTGGGTGGTGGCCGAGACGGCCTACGGGCGCGTGCCGAGTCGGCCTACGGGCGTGGGTGGCGGTCCGCGGCGGCGTAGGAGGCTGCGGCGGTCAGTGCCGAGACGGCCAACACCGCCGGCCACGAGCCGATCTTCTTTGCCAGCGGATGCGACAGCCCGAAGGCGGCGAGGTAGGTCGCGACAAGCGCCCCGGTCACCCCCGGGCTGGTCTGCCGGGCCCATTCGCGGCCGGCCGCCACCCCGCCCGCGGCGAGGACCACGCCGCCGAGGGGGCGGTTGCCGGTTTTGCGGGCCAGTTGCCAGCCGCCGATGAGGGATCCTGCGGTGATCGCCGCGGTAGGAACGCGCATCCCACGACCGTAGCTCGCTCGATGATCGCGACCTATGATCTGCATCCACCACACCCCGGGGATGACAATGCGACGCTCGATCGGGATCTCTCTCATGCTGGTCGCGCTCGCGACCGCGGTCTCCGCCTGCACCTCCGACGACACCCCGGCGGCAACCGCGACTCCGCCGGTGACCGTGCCGGTGGCCGACCCAGCCAGCCCGATCCCGGCCGAGGCGACGGAACTGCCCGACGTCAAAACGCTGATCTACCAGAAGCCGACCCAGGGCTCCGCGATCGTCGGCCGCGCAAAGATCCGCGGCGGCGTCCCGCTCTGGGAGTTGGTGACGTGCCACGGCACCGCCGGCACCGAGATCGAGGTCGAGCTCAAGCCGCTCGACCGCTTTACCGTGCCGTGCACGCCCGAGGGCTACGCCGCCCGCAACCAGGCCACCGTGGCAGCTGGCAACGAGCTGACCGTCCAGGTCAGCTCGCCCGGCGACGCCACCTGGAGCCTTCGTCTCCAGCAGTAGCACGCTGCTGGGTCAGCCAACGCATGACTTCCAGTGCATGCGACGCCGGCGACGGGATCGGGTGGAAGACATGCGAGACCACCCCGTCGGCGACGACCAGCGTCAGGCGCTCGTACAACGTCATGTCGCCCGCGGTGAAGGTGGGCAGACCGAACGCGGCGGCCAGCGTGAGCCGTGGATCGGGGATGAGCGGGTAGGGCAGCCGCAGCCGGTGCGCGAGTTCGCGCTGATAGCCGGTCGACTGCGCCGACAACCCGTAGACGCGCGCGGCGCCGGCGGTGCGGAGCTCGGCGTGGTGGTCGCGGAACCAGGTCGCCGGCTCCGCGTCGCCGAGCGCGCCGGGCACCTCCAGCAGGCTGTTGGGCAGGTCGACGCCGGGCCGCCCGGTCAGCGGGTAGACGAAGATGACGCTGCGACCAGGGCCGAGCGCGCCGAGGTCGACCGGGCGACCGTCGGTGGCGTAGAAGACCAGAGCCGGCAGGGCGCGGCCGATCAAGTTGCCCGGATCGGCGACCGCGGCGGGTCCGGCGGTCACCACCCGGCCGGCGACCGCGTCGAGGCGGGCGTCGAGGGCGTCGCGCTGCGCGGTCAGCTTGCCGATCCGTTCCTGCAACCCGGTGATCGTGCTCCGATAGGTCGCCAGCGCGGCCGCGCAGACGTCGGCGTCGTCGGCCCCGGCGGCGATCGACTCAACGAACGGCCGGGTCTCCTCGACGCTGAGCCCCAGCGCCATCAGCTCGCGGATCTGGTCGACCAGGCGCACCGCGATCGGGTCGTATTCGCGGTAGCCGTTGCCCAGCCGGCGCGGCACCACCAGGCCGACCGACTCGTAATAGCGCAGGGCCCGGATCGTCGTGCCGGTCTGCCGCGCCAGCTCACCCACTCGCACCCGGCGACCATAAACCCTTGACCTGTACCCCGAGGTGCGGGTTTAGCGTCGCGGCATGATCAAGGGCGACTTCGACTACGAGACCAATGGCCACGGGTACGCCGTGCAGCGGCGTCCCGATCCCCGGATCGCGGCACTGGTCCACACCGCGCTGGGCGACGCCCGGACCCTGCTCAACGTCGGCGCGGGCGCCGGCTCCTACGAGCCCACCGATCGCTACGTCGTCGCGGTCGAGCCGTCGGCGCGGATGCGCGCGCAACGGCCGGCGACGGCGGTGCCCGCGCTGGACGCCACCGCCGAGCATCTCCCGTTCGACGACCACTCCTTCGACGCGGTGCTGGCCAGCGTCACCGTGCACCAGTGGGCGGACACCGCCCGCGGCCTGGCCGAACTCCGGCGGGTCGCCCGCGGCCCCGTGCTCGTGCTGACCTTCGACGGCGCCGCCCTCGACCGGCTCTGGCTGGCCGCGTACGCACCGGAGTTGATCGCCGCGGAACGCCGCCGCTACCCGGCGATCGGCACCATCGCGGCCGCCATCGGGTCCAGCGCGGAGGTCATCGAGGTGCCGATACCGATCGACTGCGTCGACGGGTTCACCGAGGCCTACTACGCCCGCCCGGAGCGGTTCCTCGACCCGCGGGTCCGGGCGGCGCAATCGGCGTGGGGCTTCGTCGACGAGGCCGCCACCACCCGCGCCGTCGAAGCGCTCCGCGCCGACCTCGCGTCGGGGGAATGGGACGCCCGGTACGGGCACCTGCGTACCCAATCGATGTTCGTCGGATCGCTGCGCTTGATCGTCGGCCGGCCATGACCGACATCCGGAGCTACCTGCGCGCGCTGCCGGTCTTCGCCGGCCAGTTGCCCAGCTTCGACCCCGCGCAGGCGCCGGCGCGGCCGGACACGTTGTTCCTCGGCTGGCTCAGCAGCGCCGTCGAGGCGGGGGTCCGCGAGCCGCATGCCATGACGCTGTCCACCATCGGCCTCGACGGGGTGCCGTCTGCCCGGGTCCTGATCCTCAAGCAGGTCGACGACGAGGGGTGGCAGTTCGCCGCGCATGCGGCAGCGCCCAAGGGCCAGGAGTTGAGCCGGCACCCCGTTGCGGCGTTGACCTTCTACTGGCCGGCGCAGGCCCGCCAGATCCGGGTGCGCGGGCCGGTGCGTCCCGAGTCCGGCGCCGCCGATTTCCTCGCCCGGCCGGCGGGGTCGCGCGCCGAAGCCTCGCTCGGGCGGCAGAGCCAACCGCTGGCCGACCGGGCCACCCTCGACCTCGCGGTCACGCAGGCCACCCAGCGGATCGCGGCCGAACCCGACTTCGTCGACCCGGGGTGGACCCGCTACACCGTCGCCGCCACCGAGGTCGAGTTCTGGCAGGGCGACAAGGAGCGCAAGCACACCAGGCTCCGGTATTCGCGCACTGCGGCCGGCTGGACCCGCGAACTGCTCTGGCCCTAGTTTCGCCCGGCATGCAAGGTTCTTCCGTCGGCTGATGTCTATGTCAGCGGAGGGGAGGATCCATGGATGAAGCAGCCGAGCGGGAGTTCACCGCGTTCGTCACGGAACGCGGTCATGCCCTGCTCCGGGTCGCGTACGCGCTGACGGGGAATCGGCAGGCGGCGGAGGATCTGCTGCAGACCGCGTTGGCGAAGACGGCACTCCGCTGGAACAAGATCGAGCACGGCGCCGAGTTGTATGTGCGGAAGATCCTCTACCACGACCACATCTCGCGCTGGCAGAAGCTGCGGCGGCTGCGCGAGGTCTCGGTCGAGTCGGTGCCGGAGCGCAGCGCCCGTGGTGACCTGTCTCGACAAGTCGCCGATCGGCTCGCCGTGCACAGCGCGCTGCTGCGGCTGCCACCCCGGCAGCGGGCGGTGCTGGTGTTGCGCTATCTCGAAGACCTCAGCGAGAAACAGGTCGCGGAGGTGTTGGGCTGCTCACCGGGAACCGTTGCCAGTCAAGCATCCCGGGCATTGGCCCGGCTTCGCGAGCTGATTGCCAGCCAGGGCCTCCTGGCGCCCGACGACGCTGACCTGGAGGTCATCACATGAGCGAGGAGCGGGTGGAACAGGCCCTGCGGCACCTCGGTGAGGAGTTGCGCTTCACCAACCCGACCCAGGCGGTGCTGCGGCGGACCCGCCGGATGCGGTTGCGTCGCAACGTCTTCGGCGGTGTCGGCGGGGCGTTGGCGGTCGCGGCCGTGGTCGCGCCGTTCGTCTACCTGCCCGGCCAGGCGCCGGGGCCGCTCGGAGCCCCGGCCAGCACGCCACCGGCCACGAGCGCGCCCTCCACGAGCGCGCCCTCCACGAGCGCGCCGCCCACCATGGCTCCGCCCAAGCCGGCGCCACCCGGCGCGGTCGCGCTGCCCGGCGGCCTCTACGTTGCCAGCGCCAGCAATGACTCCGGCAGCCAAATCTATGACCCGAAGCTGCACAAATACCGCTCCTCCGGCTATCCGCAGGCGTGGGTGTCTCCGAACGGCAAGCTCGCGGCCGTCGCTGACGACAACGGTCGACTGGGCCTTCTCGATCTCGCCAGCAAACATGTCCGCTGGGTCACCGGACCGAAGCTGGAGGTCGGCGCGCCAGAGTGGTCAGCCGACAGCCGCCGGCTGGTTTTCTCCGGTCCGGGCCCGGAGCAGGACACGATCAGCATCGTCCTGGTGGACGCGGCCGGGGCACGGGCTCGCACGCTGCGACCATCGGTGCTCTGCTGGGAACTCTGCCGCCCGAGTTGGCTGCCCGGTGGCCAGGAGGTCAGCCTCCCCGAGGCGGGCCAGTCACAGGTCGCCTTCCAGGCGTATTCGGTCGCGGACGGCCGGAGTCGCCGGGTGCTCCTGCCCGGAACGGTGCAGACCGGCGATGCCTGGTCGCCCGACGGCCGCTACGTCGTCGCCTCGATCTCGGCTGGCAACTCCTCCGGGATCGGGATCATCGAAGCGGCCACCGGCAACCTGGTGGCGGCACTCGACCCTCGGCCGGAGGACGAGTTCCTGGCCAGGTCGGTCGTCTGGGCCACCACCGACCGGATCGTCGCCGTAGCGGCCCGGCAGCTCGTCGTCTTCTCGACCGAGGGCAAGGAGCTGCAACGGATTCCGTTGCCGTCGGCGCTCCGTGGCGTCGAGAACGACCTCGCCTTCGGCCGCCCCTGAGCGCTCACAGCGACGCGTGCTCCGGCTGGGTTGTCACCACGATGACCGTCGGCCGGTCGGAGTTGGAGCTCAAGGCCTTGGTGAACTCGGCCTTGAGCTCCGCCGTCGTGGTGACGTCGACGGCCGCGCAGCCGAAGCCGCGGGCCAGCGAGGCGATGTCGAGGCCGGGCAGGTCGAGGCCGGGCACACCGGGCGTGTGCTCGAGTTCGCCGAAGGACTTGAGGACGGCATACTCGCCGTTGCGCATCGCCACGTACACGTTGGGCAGTTTGTGTTGTGCCGCTGTCCACAGTGACTGGATGGAGTATTCCAGCGAGCCGTCGCCGATCAGCCCGATCACCGGCCGGTGGTCGCCGCGGTCGCGGTCGCCGAGGGCGATGCCGACCGAGGCCGGCAGCGCCCAGCCGATCCCGCCGCTGGGTGTGGCGTAGTTGGCGTCCGGCTCGACCGTGGGCAGCCACTCCTGGTGCTGCTCCATCGTGGACGTCGACTCGTTGACCAGCACGGCGTGCTCGGGCCGCACCTCGGCCAGCGCCGCGTAGACCTCGTCCGGCGTCAGCGGGCTGCTCTCCTTCTTCGGCAGCTTCGGGTGTTGGCGCGCGAGCGGCTTGGGCTTGTCGCGACCGTTGGCGCCGACCAGCTCGGTGAGCATCTCCGTCGACTGGCGCAGCTCGCCGAGAATGCTGTCGCCGACCCGGGCCGCGGCGGCCACGCGCGGGTCGTGGGTGATGTGCAGCAGGTCGGTGCCGGGTGCCAGCACCTCCCCGGCCTCGTAGGCGTAGTAACGGAACACCTGGGCGCCGATGACGACGACCACGTCATGGCCGGCCAGGGTGTCACTGATCGACTTGAGCGACTCGCCGATCGGGCCCTGGTAGAGCGGGTGGTCCTCGGGGAACGAGACCCGGTCGGGCAGCGGCGTGCCATACACGCCGGCGTTGAGCTTCTCCGCCAGCGCGACGGCCGCGTCCCAACCCCCGGCGCGGTCGACGTCAGGACCGAAAACCAGCGCTGGCCGGTCGCTGTCGGTGATGCGTTGCGCGAAGTGCCGCAACCGCTCCGCGTCCGGCGCGAAGCCGGTGCTGAACTGGCGCCGCACCGCGGGACCTTCGAGCGGCTGGTTCCAGTCGTCGAGCGGGACCGACAGGAACACCGGACCGGCGGGCGGCTGAAGAGCGGTGACATAAGCCCGCATGAACGCTTCGGGTACGTCCTCGGCGCGGTAGGGCTCGTAGGCCCACTTGACCCACGGGCGGGGCATCACCGGCGCGTCCGGGTTGCTGAGGTAGGGGTCGCCGATCATCATCTCGCGGTGCTGGTTGCCGGCCAGCACGATGAGCGGCGTGTGCCCCTGGCTGGCGTTGACGATGTTGCCCATGCCGTTGCCCAGGCCGGCGTGCGAATGCAGGTTGACCAGCGTGGGATGTCGGGTGGCCTGGGCATACCCGTCGGCCATGGCGACCGCCGAGGCCTCCTGGAGCGCCAGCACATAGGTGAAGTCGTCGGGGAAATCCGCCAGGAACGTCTCCTCGGTCGACCCCGGGTTGCCGAAGATGGTGGTCAACCCCAGCGACCGGAGCAGGTCGTAGGTAACGCTGTGCACGGTGGTCTTGATGTTCGTCTGCGCGGTCATGTGGGCCAGCTCCCTCAGCGCCCGTGGTGGCGGACTGCGCGCGCTCCGGACACCAGGGCCTGAACCTCTCGGCGGCGGCGCGCTCGAGGCGACGGCCGTCGCGGCGTCAAGCACCCACCGTAAGGCGGACCGTGCTCAGCTTTTGCGGTTTCCCGGAGAACGGCGGCGGCCAGCCAGCGAATAGGCGACCGCACCGGCGAGCAGCCCTGCCAGCGCACCGAGGAAGCCGGTGCCGACGGCCGAGTCGGCCGACTCGTAGTCGTTGCCGAACCAGCCCCAGAGCCCGCCGCCGAGGGCGCCGACGACCAGCCCGACCAGCGGCCAGGTGCCGCGTCGCATCGCTCACCTCCGCCAGGACGGTGCTGCCCCCACCCGATGATGGGCGGGGGCAGCGGGTGCTGTCGAGGCCGTCAGTGGATGTCGGCGGCCGCTGGCGGGTCTTCGTTTGACCAGCCGGCCGTCAGCAGCGCCGTGTAGCTGCTCCTCACCCCGTCGGTCCACCGCTCCTGAGCGAGCGCCGCACCGGTCGTCGGGTCGATGATCAGTCGGACCTGGCCCTGCGCGCCGCTGTCGCCCCGGTGGCTGATCGCCACGGCGATGCCGGTGCGCCCCGCCGCGTCGGTGACCCGGCCCAGAGCGGTGATGCCCGGCACGCCGGCCAGCATCCGGTAGGCGGCCGACCGCACCTGCGGCCGGGCCGGCAGGCTCAGCACGAGCGCGCTGGCGGAGTAGAACAGGAAATCGGCCTGGTCGCCGTCGCCGCCGGCGTACCAGGTGAGCAGTTTCGCCTTGAGCTTGTCGGGGTCGGCGGGGAGCGCGGCGATCGCCTGCGCGGACCTGCCCTGGCCGCCGAGCAGGAAGTTGTTCGCCGCGCTGTGGCCCTGCATGTCGCGCCGGCTCCACGCGCCACTGACCGGATCCCGGAAGTATGCGGCCGTCGGCGCCCGGTCCACCGTGGACAGCCACTGCTCGATGACGAGCGTGGGGTGGTCCTTGGCGGCCTCCTCACTGCGGTAGACCCAGTAGCGGCCGGCACGGGCCGGAGCTGTGGCGCTGGACGTCGCGGCGACCAATAGCCAATCCTGCGCCGTTTGAGGTGCGGGCGCCGGGCCGGCGGCCGTCGCCGTGTCCGCCGGCGGTTGCGTGGCCTTCGGCACCACGATCGCGGTGACCCCGACGGCCGCGGCGGCGACCAGGGCCCCGCCGGCGAGCACCAGGCGCCGGGTGGGCAGACCGCGGGTCTGCTGCGGGTGCGCGGTGAAGGCGATCGGGTCGGCCGGAGGTGCGTCCGGCGTGAGCCGGCCCGGGCGGGCCTCGGCGAGTTCGCGGAGGGCGTCGCGGTGGGTGGTCATCGGCTGAACTCCTTGCTGGTGAGGTTGATGGGGGTGCGACGCTCGGCCTTGGCCGGTGCGGAGAGGGCCTGTTGCAGCCGTTTGCGGGCGCGGTGCAACCGGACGGAGTAGGTGGCGGTCGAACACCCGACCACGCGGGCGGCTTCGCGGGGGCTCAGGCCGTGCCAGGCCACGAGGGTGAGCAGTTCGCGATCGTCATCGCCGAGCGCGGCGAGCGCGGCCAGCATCGCCGCCTTCTCGGTCACGCCGTCGGCCACATCGTGCTGCGCGTCGTCGACCCAGGCCCGCAACTCCACGGCGAGGGCGGCCTGCCGCACTTCGGCGTGGTAGCGCCGGCGCACCACGTTGCGGGCCACGCCGAGCAGCCACGGCAGCGGCGCGTCCGCCGGGACGGAGGCGAGCTTGCGCCACGCAATGAGGAAGGTCTCCCCGACGACGTCATCGGCGAGATCACGACCGGCCCGGCTGACGGCGTACGCGTACACCTGGGGGTGATGCTCGTAGTAAATCGAGGTGAACCGCCGCTGGGCGTCGGCATGCGTCACTGGCTCTCCTTCACTCGGAGGTTGTCATCACCGAGTAATCCGCGCCCAGCGCCGTTTCTTACAGGTCAGTTCAGTAGTCGTTGGGCCCAGTAGACCTGACCGTCCGGCCCGACGCTGATCAGCGCGATCAACACCTTCGGCGGCGCCGCCCAGGCGACGCGGCCGAGGAAGATCTGATCGCCGGCACCGGCCTGCTGCATCGCCTGCGGGTTGAACGCGGCGTCGGCGGTTGCCTGGTCGACCAGGCTGAGGCTCGCGGTGGCCATCAAGACTTCCGGCGGGTATGGCGGGCGGTTGTGCCACCAGCGCCAGCCGGTCACGCCGGCGACCGCGACGAGCAGCATGACGACGCCGATTATCAAGCTGGCCCGCCGCCTCATGCCTGGGAGTAGAGCACACCCATTCCCCGCAGGGAATTGTCGGGTTTCCGCGCCGCTCGCAGGATGGGGCCCATGACTGACATTGACCCGCAGGACTTGGCCGACCGCTACATCGCACAGTGGACGGAGCCGGACGCGGCAAGGCGCCGGGCGGCGATCGAGGCGCTGTGGGCGCGGGACGGCCGCCACATCCTTCAGCCGCCGGCGGAGATCCGGGAGATCGCGGCGACGCTCGGGTTCGACCACAGCACCCTGGAGGCACAGGGGTATGACGCCATCGAGGTGCGGGTGACCCGCAGTTACGAGGAGTGGGTGGCCAAGGGCGGGTTCACGTTCCGGCCGCGCGCTGGTGCCGTACGCCTGGATGGGGTGGTGAAGTTCGGTTGGGAGATGGTTTCCGTCGAGACCGAGGAGCCGGCGGGCGGCGGCCTGGAGGTGCTGGTGCTCGACGACGACGGGCGGATCAAGGCGGATTACATGTTTCCCGGGGCGTGAAGAATGGCGGCGGTCGCCGGATCGACGGGCAGGAACGCCTCCAGTTTCAGCTCGGCCAGCGTCACGTCGACCGCGGTGGCGAACGTCGTGATGGTCGTCATCAGGTGCAGCTCCCCGCGCGAGGACAGCAGGTCCAGGGGCACCGCGAAACCGAGTTGCCCGGCCGACGGCTCCAGGTCGGGGACATAGCCGGCCAGTTCGTCGCGCAGTTCCGGCAGGTGGCCGAGCCTCGCCAGGATGTGGCGCGCCCACTCGGCCAGGTTGCGGATCCGGGGTGCTACGCCGTCCGGGTGCAGTGCGAGCCGGTAGACGTTGCGGCCGGGCCCGACCAGCTCGGCGGCGGCGCCCTCGGCGATCAGGCCGAACGCGTCGTTCGCGGCGATCAGGTCGCCCTGCCGGTCGACGACCAGCGCCGGATAGGGCTGGTAGCCGCGCAGGATGTGGTCGATCGCCGTGCGCACCGGTGCCAGCGTCGGGTCGTCGAGCGGGCTTTCCGCGTACGCGGGTGCGTAGCCGGCCGAGACCAGCAGCTCGTTGCGGTCGCGCAGCGGCAGTTCGAGGGACTCGGCGAGCCGGATGACCATGTTGCGGCCGGCGACCGAGCGGCCCGACTCGATGAAGCTGAGGTGCCGCTGGGTCGTGCCGGCCCGCAGCGCCAGGTCGAGCTGGCTCAGATGCGATCGGGTGCGGCGTTCGCGCAGCGCACGGGGGAAGTCCACGACCCCGTTGTAACGCGGCCGAGGGCGTCCCGGCCATTCCCCGCAGGGAATTGTCGTTAGTCGGGCCGGCCGCGAGCATCGTCGGCATGGACATCGGTGTGTTGCTTCCGACCGGAACCGCCCAGTGGGACGCCCCGCGCGAGTTGGTCGCCTTCGGCCGGGCCGCCGAGGGGCTGGGCTTCTCGTCGCTGTTCGTCAACGACTCCTTGATCAACCCACGGATCGAGGCGCTGACGATGTTGGCCGCGCTCGCCCCGGCCACCGAGACCGTGACCCTGGGCACCGGCGCGCTGCTGCCGTTCCTGCGCCGGCCGGTGCAGGCCGCCCAGTCGCTGGCGTCGATCGACCTGCTGTCCGGTGGCCGGCTCACGGTCGCGGTGGGCGCGGGCTTTCCCGGCCGGTTCGGGCGGCCGTTCTACACGCTGTCGGAGGTGCCGTGGGCCCGGCGGTTCACCCGGTTGGACGAGACGGTCGCGCTGTGGCGGGCCCTCTGGGGCGGCGCCGGATCGTTCGAGGGCGAGCTCCTCCGGTTCACCGACCTGCCGCCGGCGCTCAAGCCCTACCGTGCCGGCGGGCCGCCGATCTGGCTCGGCGGTGCCACACCGGCGGCGCTGGCCCGGACGGGACGGCTGTACGACGGGTGGCTGCCCTACCCGCCCGATCCGGCCGACTATGCCGTTGGCCTCGCCGACGTCCAGCAGGCCGCCGTCGACGCCGGTCGCGCGGCTGAGGGCATCACACCGGCGCTGTTCGTCTCGGTGCTGATCGACGACGAGGGGGCCCGCGCGGGCCTGGATCGCTATGCCCGCGGCACCTACGGCATGCCGCTGGAGGAGTTGGCGAAGATCCAGGCGGTGGTCGGTGGCTCGGCCGGCGAGGTCCGGGCGGGACTGGCCCGATATGTCGCCGCCGGGGCGCGCCACCTCGTCATCCGCCTGGGTGCGCTGGGCGTGCACGACCAGCGGGAGCAGCTCGAGCGCGTTGCCGCGTTGATCCCCGACCTGGTTAGGCCAGGGTCAGCGTGAGGGTGGCGGCGTAGAGACCGGGCGCGGTGGTGTCCGGTATGTCGAGCCGGAGGTCGGCGCCGCAGTGGAAAGTTCCGGCGCTGCTCTGCGGCGGGCCCGAACAGAGCGTGACGCCTTCCGCCAGCCCGCCCGAGGTCGTGCCCGGCACGACCGCGCCTCCCGACAGCACGGCACCGGAGCCGCCGACCTTGCTGGCCGACGGGGTCCAGCCGAGCTGGGCGCCGGGAATGGTGACACCTTCGTTGTCGAAGTCGCCGACCTGAGCGGTGACGTACCAGCCGGCGTTGGTGCCACGCAGGTCGACCACGGTGACCTCGGGGAGCGCGCCGGTGGCCGATCCACCGACGCTGCCGCCGGCGAGCTCGGCCGTGGACGACGCGGTCGTGAGCGAGAAAGCGCCCGGCGCGATGTCCGCCGTGATCGCGACCGTGTTGCCCGCCGCGGGCGTATCGCCCACGGTGATCCGCACCGGGGCGGAGGTCGACATCGCGTAGCGGGTCGGATCGGCCGGCTCCAGGCGGGCGGTCAGATCGTATGAGCCCGGCGGCAGGGTGTACGTGGTGAGTTGCGCGGTGACTCCGCCGACGACCTCGACCGGGGAACCGATCGGGACGCCACCGGGGCCGCGGAGGAACTGGACGTAGCCCGCCACGCCGACCGGTCCCACCGTGGCGGTCAGGGTCACCCGGTCGCCCGGGTTGACCGCGGTGGAGCTGACGGTCAGCTCGGTCGACGTGGCGATCGCGTTGCTGGGGCCGGCGCACTGCTGCCCGCTGGCCCGGTTGTCACACTCCGGCGGTTGTGGCGCGTTCGCCAGCAACGTGTTCGTGCCGTCCGGCGCGAACGTGGGGTTGTCGCAGCCGGCGATCGGATCCGTCGGGACTTCCGCACCGGGGATACGGCGGATCTGTTCCATGGCCTCGCGGGCCAGGTTGATCGGGAGCGGGGCGTAGCCGAGCACGTCGGCCGTCTGTTGTCCGGCACACACCGCGTATTGGGCGAACTGGGCCAGCGTGTATCCCTTGTCGACGGTCAGCCCGCGCTCGAGCACCGTCGGGACGACCAGGAAGGAGTAGGTGGAGAACGGGTAGGCCCGGCGGTCGGCGTCAGGGTCTCCGGTGAGCCCGACCGCCACCGCGTCGGCCCGGGGCCCGACGTAGTAGCCGGCCTGGTTGAGCACCTTGGCGACCGGGAGCCGCGCCCCGATGGCGTATTGGTAGTCGACGTAACCGATCGTGCCGTCGGCCTGCGCGACGTAGCCGGCGACGCCGGTCGCACCCTGCATCGCGACGTGCCCCGCGGTCGGGAAGACGGCCGTGGCCGCGCATGGCGGCGTGCCGCCGCTGGCCTGGCAGAAAGCCTGCCACTGGTCCGGATAGTGCGTGCTCATCCAGCGGGTGAGTTGCAGGCTGTTGCCCGCCGAGTCCTGCCGGACGACGGAGACGATGTCCCGGGCCGGCAGCGTGATCCCCGGATTGTCCGCCGCGATCAGCGGGTCGTCCCAGCGCCTGATGCCGCCGGTGAAGATCTTGACGATGACGTCGCCCGACACGCGAAGGTTCGAGATCTGCTTCCCGTTCGCGCGCAGGTTGTAGGTGAAGGCGAGACCGCTGCCGACGGCGGGCACGTAGGTGAACTGCCGGCTCGGCAAGGGCTCGCCGCCCAGTCCATAAGGGACTTGGGAGGCGGCGAAGTCAACGGTGCCCTCGGCGAACTGGCGCCGGCCGTCGGTCGACCCCGTCGGCTGGTAGTTGACGAAAAGCTGGTTCGGGAGCACGTCGCGGCGCCACATGTCGATCAGGTTGCTGCTCGACGTCGACCCGGCACCGTTGATGGGCACCCGGCGCGGCGCGGCGTCGGCGGGCGACGGCCACGCGACCAGGCTGCCGAGCAGCACCACCAGGCCAACGGCTGCGCGTGACCGAACCGATCTGAGCATCCGCACAGATTGGCGACCAGGGGTGAGGACATCCCAAGGCCAACGTGTACGCCGGACACGCGCCAGGTAAACCCCCGTCCTCAATGGGGTGTTAGCACCAGTGACGGGCTCAGCGCGCGCCTTTACGGTGTAAAGGTGTCCGACGCGAAAGAGAGAATCGTCGCTGCGACCCGGCGGCTGCTGGAGGAAGAGGGCGCCGCGGCGGTGAGCATGCGGCGCATCGCCGCCGAGTGTCAGCTCAGCGCGATGGCGCCCTACTGGCATTTCGCCAACCGTGACGCGCTGCTCGAGGCGGTCTGCGCGAGCGCGTTCGACGAGGTCGCCGCCCAATGGCGGGATCGCGGCCGACGCGCCGACCCCCGCGACGACCTGCTGGCCGCCGCCGACCTACTGCTCGACTTCGCCCTGGCTCGACCGCGCCTCTACGACTACATGTTCACCGCGCCGCGGCCGGGCGCCCGCCAATACCCGGGCGACTTCGCCGACGGCCGGTCGCCGACCCTCAACCTGCTGATCGAGGCGCTGACCGACGGGATGGCCAAGGGCGCGTTGCGGCCCGACGATCCGGTCGGCGTGGCCCTGACCCTGGCCGCGCAGCTACACGGCCTCATCGCGTTGCACCACGGCGGCCGCATCGGGCTGCCCGACGACGACTTCCGGGTGCTCTGCCACGACAACGTCAGGAGGATCTTCGATGGAATCCGTGCCTGAGCGGCGCCCCGCCCTGGCCCTCGGCGCCGCGGCGCTGTCGGGTCTGTTCGCCTACCTGGGCACCGGCCTGCACCCGCTGCCCGCGCTCACCTGGCTGGCGATGCTGCCGGTGCTGCTGATCGCGCCCCGGGTCCGATGGGGCTGGGCGGCCGGCGCCGCCGCCGCGAGTTGGGTGATCGGGCAGAGCGGCCTCTGGGCCTACTTCGCCACCACCCTCGAGATGCCGCCGCCGATCGTGGTCGGCGTGCTGGCCTGCTACCCACTGCTGGCGGCGGGCGGCGCGGTGTTGTTCCGGGCCTTGATCAGGCAGGGTCGACCGGTGGCCGCGGCACTCGCCGTCCCCGCGCTCTGGACCGCCGGCGAATACCTGATCTCGTTGGCTCAGCCACACGGCGCCTGGCTCAGTCTCGGCTACACCCAGGCCGGCGTGCTGCCCGTGCTCCAGGTCGCCGCCGTCACCGGTGTGTGGGGCGTGACCTTCCTGGTCACCGGCGCGGCTTCGGCCATCGCGGCGATAGCGGCACCGGGCGACCGGCGGGGCCGGCTCCGGGTGGCCGCGTCGGCCCTGGTCATCCTCACGGTGGCGGGGGCCTACGCGACGGTGAGGCTGCTCGCCTCGCCGCAGGGTCCGAGCATCCGGGTCGCGGTGCTCGGCGGCCCACCCGACGCGGAACTGTCGCCCGACACCGGCGAGGGCCGCGCGCAACTCGACACCTATCTGCGGCAGATCGGTGAGCAGGCCGACCGCGGTGCCCGGGTCGTGGTGTTGCCCGAGAAGGCCTTCGACACCGATGAGCAGAGCTGGCCGCTGCTCGCCGACCCGCTGGCCCGGATCGCGACCACGCGACACGTCGACGTGGTCGTCGGCGCCACCGCGCGGCACGAGGGCGTGGCCAGCAACGTCGCGGTCGCGTTCCCGGCGGACGGCAGCGCGCCGGCGACGTACACGAAAAGGCATTTGATTCCTGGTCTTGAAGACCATTTGACCCCGGGTTCGGGCCCACCGGTGGGCGTTCCGGGTGCGCCCGCGCTCGCGCTGGTCATCTGCAAGGACCTGGACTTCCCAGCCCTCGTCCGGGCCAACCGCGCCGCCGGTGCCGCCGTGCTGCTCACACCGGCGTGGGACATGGGCGGCGACGGCTGGCTGCACGGGCGGATGGCGCTCGTCCGCGGTGTCGAAGCCGGCATGTCCGTGGCCCGCGCCGGTCGCAACGGTCGTCCGGTCATCAGTGACCCCGCCGGCCACGTGCGGGCCGAGGCCGACAACGTCCGCGATCCCGGCGCGGTCATCATCGCTGACGTGCCGACCGGCACCGGTGCTACCCCGTACGCCCGCATCGGCGATGTCTTCGCCTGGCTCTGCGTCGCTGCCGTCGGCGTGCTGATCGCGGTGGCCCGTCGGCAGGGTCACAGGGCGAACAGGAGCGCGGCACTGATCAGGACAACCACCGCGGTAGCGAAGTGGATGCCGAAGGCGACGGCTTTGGTGCCGCCGTTGCGCAACACGATCAGGGTGTCGCCGAGCGGGTTCAGTGCCACGACGAGCATGAACCAGGCGGCCGCTAGGGGCCCGGCGAAGGCGATCAGGGCCAGGCCGAGGATGCCGTAGCTCAGGTCGCGCAGCCCTTTGACGCTCAGATAGGCGTTGGGCCTGGCCGGCACGCCATAGCCGGTCGCGGCGGCCTCGGGCTGGAGCAGGAAGCGGGCGCCGATAAAGGCGACGAACAGATCAAGAACGATGGCCAGGGTGTACGCGATGGGGCTGAGCATGAGAGGTCTCCAATATCTAGCACCGCTAGGAACAAGGTCGACGCTAACATAGCGACGGCACTCGCGCTAGCGGTGCTAGAATTGCGGTCATGTCGATCCAGGCGCGCCGGGAGCGCGAACGAGCCGACCGCGAACGCTTGATCGTCACGGCGGCCCGGCAACTGGCCGAGGCCGAGGGCTGGGAAGCGGTGACCACCCGGCGGTTGGCCGAACGCGTCGAATACAGCCAGCCGGTGCTCTACAGCCACTTCAAGGGCAAAGACGCGATCGTGGCGGCAGTGGCGGTGGAGGGCTTCGCCGACCTCGCCGCGGAGATGCGGGCCGCCCGCACCTCGACCCGAAGCCCACAGCGGGCCCTGGCCAAGGTCGCGGCGGCCTATGTCGCGTTCGCCGAGCAGCGGCCGGCCCTCTACGACGCGATGTTCAACCAGACGGTCAACCTGCCGTTTGCCACACCCGAGGCGCCGGCGGCTCTGCTGGCCGGGTTCGACGAGTTGCGCCAGGTGGTCCGCCCCGTCGCCGGCGACGACAACGAGGACCTGCTCGCGGAGGTGCTGTGGAGCGGCCTGCACGGGCTGGTCTCCCTCACCCGCGGCGGGCGGCTTCCCCGCGACGCCCACGAGCGACGCCTGGCGCTACTGCTCAGCCGATTCTCTGGGTGAACTGTCGCCGGGCGCGACCAGTCCGTTCTCATACGCGAAAACCACCGCCTGCACCCGGTCGCGGAGGCCGAGTTTGGTCAGGACGCGGCTCACATGGGTCTTCACCGTCGCCTCGGCGATGTGCATGCGGGCCGCGATCTCGGCGTTGCTGCGCCCGGCGGCGACCTGGCGCAACACCTCGGTTTCGCGCTCGGTCAGCGATGCCGTCACCTGTTCCGCGACACGGCCCGGTGGTGGCACGCGCAGGAAGCGGCCGATCAGCCGGCGCGTCACCGCAGGCGCGAGCAGAGCGTCGCCGCGGGCGACGGTGCGGACGGCCTCGGCCAACTGCCCGGGCGGCGCGTCCTTGAGCAGGAACCCGCCCGCGCCTGCACGCAACGCCTCGTAGACGTATTCGTCGAGGTCGAACGTGGTGAGCACCAGCACGCGCGGGCCTTGTGGCGCGCGCCGGATCTCTCGGGTGGCCTCGATGCCGTTGAGTCGCGGCATGCGGATGTCCATCACGACGACCTCCGGGCGCAGTTCGCGGGCCGCCCGCACCGCTGCCCGGCCGTCTTCGACAGCGCCGAGCACCTCGATGTCCTGTTGTGCGCCGAGCATTCCGCTGAGGCCGGACCGGATGAGTGCGTGGTCGTCGGCCACCAACACGGTTATCACGTGGCACTGCGGGGGAGTCGGGCACGCACGGTGAACATGCCGCCATGCCGGCCGGCGTCGAGGCTTCCGCCATACAACCGTGCCCGCTCCCGCATGCCGATCAGACCGCGCTCGCCGCCGCGGCCACCGACCTCGGCGGTCATCGCGTTGGATACCTCGATGTCGATCCCCTCGTCGTCGTAGCGAAGCCGGACGGTGGTCGGTGTCTGGCCGGCATGGCGCCGGGCATTGGTCAACGCCTCCTGCACGATCCGGAACGCGGCGAGGTCGAGACCCGCTGGCACCGCCCCGCGTCGACCTTCGACGGACAGGGTCACCGCCAGCCCCGCCGCGCGCGAGTCATCGACCAGGTCGCCGATCCGCTCCAGCGTCGGCTGCGGCGCCAGGTCCGGCTGGGTCTCGTCGTCCCGCGTCACGTCGAGCACGTGCCGCATCTCCGTCAGCGCCTCACGTGCCGTGCGTCGTGCCGCCGCGATGTGCTCCCGCGCCCGGTCCGGGTCACCGTCCATCAAGGACTCCGCGGCGCCGGCCTGGACGACCACGATCGACAACGAATGAGCGACGACGTCATGGATCTCGCGTGCGATCCGGGCCCGTTCGGTGGCGACCGCCTCCTCGGCCGCGCGTTCGGCCTCCAACGCCGTGCGGGCGATCTCCTCGGCCAGCTGGTCGGCGTGCGAGGCCGCCCGCTCGGCGGCGACGTTGGCCACGGCCAGTTGTCGCAGGCGCAGCCGGACGAGCCAACCTCCGATCCACGCGCCGCTGACGAAGAAGGCGAGGAGCAGCAACTCGCCGAGGCTGGCCGGGCCGTCGTAGTAGCCGACCTGCGGCAACGACACCATCGCCGCCGCGATGGCGATGCCCGCCAGCACACCGGCCCACCGGCGTCGCTCGTAAAGCGCCACCGAGAAGGTGGCGACCAGCAGACTCGGGAACGGGAAAGTGCTCTCCTCGAGCCCTGGAAGCAGCAGGATCCGCGCCGCCAGCACACCGATCAACACCAGCACGACGGCCACGGGGGCCCGGCGCCGAAGCAGCAAGGGCGCGGTGACCGCGACCGCGAACACCAGCCGCTGGCCCAGCGATCCGGGCCCCTGCGCGGCGAGCGCCTCGATCGCCGCCCAACCCATCAGCGCGAGGGTCAGCAACGCGTCGGAGGTGCGGATCCGGGGCGGCACCCGCGGTGACGTCGACAGCGGATCCACGCCCGCAGACTAACCAGCCTCAGGTCACGCGACATCAGCCTTCAGATGTAGTGCCGATCATTCCGCCGGCGCGACCCCAGCGCCCGCCGGGCGACGCCGGCCCGGTCAGCCCGCACCTACCGTCGCCGCATGACAGATTCCATCGTGCTCACTACGCCGCTACCAGCCGGCCGGCGGCGGATCACCGCGTGGGCCGCCCTGGCCGGCGCTGCGGTGTCCGGCGTCGTTGGCGCCATCCAGGCAATGCGGCCGTTCAGCGACGATCCGCTCGTCGATCGCGGCGAGCACGTCATCCTCGCCCTGTGCGCGGTGATGCTGGTGCTGTGGATTCCCGGTTACCTCGCGCTCGGCGCCGAGGCATCCCCCGCCAAGCGCCGACTCGGCCGGATCGGGGCATGGTCGGTCGTGGTCGGCACCGGCACGCTGGCGGTCGCCATGACCGCGAGCAACCTGCACAACGAGGACTACCCGTGGTTCGCGGCGCTGGCGATCCCGGCCAACGGGCTCTGGGGAATCGGCTCGATCCTGCTCGCCGTTGCCACGTATCGCGCACGCACCCTACCCAGACCGATAGCGGCGGCCCTCCCGCTGATCTGGTTGACCTCGATCGTGCTCTCGCAGCAGGGCGGGAACCTCGTCGCCGGCGCGCTGTGGGCCGCCATCGGCTGGTTACTGCTCGGCCGGGCGAGGTGACCGCGGTCGGCTGGTTGCTGCTCGGCCGGGCGAGGTGACCGCGGTCGGCTGGTTGCTGCTCGGCCGGGCGAGGTGACCGCGGTCGGCTATCGCCGGCCGGACCCTCGCATGGCCCGCAACTGCTCGGCCAGCCGGTCGAGTTCGGCGGCCTCCGCCCCGGGAGAAGCGGTGTTGAGCCCGCTGTGTGCGGCTGTCTGACTGCGCAGAAAGCGCCGCAGCACGGTCACGAGCAGCCCTTCGGGCAGCGTTCGCAACGCGACGAACCCGCGCGGGACGGGCGCCGTCGGCATGGCGGCCAGGTTCTGCCGCATGAGGCGGACCATGTCGCGGACGGCGCCCGGATCGTCGGCCAGTGCGGTCGGGCCGCCGGCCGCGATCACCGCCTGCCCGAGCGGCACCTCGAACGCGGCGTGCGTCTTGAGCCAGGCATCCATCCGGGGTTCGGCCTTGGCGTTGATCCCGGCGGCCCGGAACGCCCGCACGATCCGTTGGACTCGCGGGGTGGTGCGGCCGTCGGGTTCGCCGACCGGCATCGACACCAGGCGGGTGAGCAGGCTGGTCGGGCGGTAGCGGACCACATCGCCGTCCATCGTGCCGCCGGTCGTGCCGAAGCCGAGCAACACCCGCTCGTGGCCGATCACCGCACCCAGCGGCTCCGCGCCGGCCGCCCAGTTGAGCAGGAACAGCACGTCGCCCTCGACCCCAGCGAGCGACTCCAACACCGCGTCCACCTGGTGGGTGCGGACGAAGACGGTGATCAGGTCGTAGCCGCCGGACGGGCGCTCGACCACCGGCACCGGTATCCGCCTGACCACCTGGCTGGTTCCCTCGGCGAGCCGCACACCGTCACGCCGCAGCGCGGCCAGGCGCTCGCCCCGGGCCAGGAGCGAGACATCGTGCCCGGCCTCGTGCAGCCGGGCGGCGTAGATGCTGCCGAGCACTCCGGCCCCGTACACGAGCAGCTTCACGGCAGCCCCTTCGCGGTTCATACGAACGTTTGATTCAAACGTCTGTATAGTACGCCGCGTGGCGTCCCCCGACACCCGCACCCAGATCCTCGACGCAGCCGAACGCCTCTTCGCCGAGCGCGGTTTCCGTGGCACCTCGATCCGCGCGGTCACCGACCTCGCGGGAGCGAACCTGGCCGCCGTCGGCTACTACTTCGGCTCGAAGGCGCAGCTGCTCGCCGCGGTCGCTCGCCGCGTGATCGAGCCCATCAACGCCGCGCAGTCCGCCGGGCTCGACCAACTTCTTGCCCGAACGCCGGATCCTTCGGTGGCCGCCCTGGTGGAGGCGTTCGCGGGGCCGCTGTTCGACGAGATGCCCGCCGGCGATGAGGGCGGTGCCCAGACGTCCCGGCTGATCGTGACGATCATCAGCGACCCGGCCCAGGAAATGCGCGACTGGACCGGCCCGGCCGAGGACCTGGTTCGCGATCGCTATCTGGCGGCCCTCGCCCGCGCACTGCCCGCCCTCTCCGAAGACGAACTGTGGTTCCGGATGCGGGGGATCCTCGCCGTGACCGCCGTGGACCGGGTCCAGATCTACAACCAGCGCGCCCCGGCCAGCCCGTCCTCCGTGGCAGCCCGACAATGGGCGATCACATTCCTGGCGGCAGCGATGAGCGCGCCTCCGACCGGCACCTGACGACTCGGCACTGATCGACAGAGACTTGACGACTAGTGCCAAAATTGTTTATGCCCTCGACCGGGAATGCCCACTTCAATCGCGCAGGCGTCGTCGCATCGTGGCGTGACGCGGGACGGCAGATTCAACGGATAATGCTCCTCCTTCTCGTGTGCGGGTCCGGCCTTTGGATCTTGGGGATTCTCGGGGATGACCAGGGTTGGTGGACTGACCGGCCATTCTTCATCAACTTCGTCTCGTCTTTGACGGCGGCGTGTTTCGGCATCCCCTTCGCCATGTTGGTCCTCCGCTACCTGCAATCCGTCCAGCGCATAAGGGCGGAATCGCTGAGCGACCTGCGGAACGCGCTCATCGCAATGTCGACGTCCCTCGACGAGGTCATTGGCAAGAGCTTGGCGGACAGGCTGGAATCCGGCTTGCGCGAGGCTCGCGAGCTATACGACACGGCCCACGGCGCGGAGGGTGCCGGCACGGCGCGGGAGTGGCAGAAAGTGCTGGGAGCCATCGTAAGGCTCTGGACCGTATGGCATCCGGATAGCGAATCCGACGCCAACGTTCGGCAGCTGACGGATCTCTGGAAGGGTGCACACGAAGGCGCCAAGGCGCGAATTATCCAAGCCGGGCTGCCTCCGCTGGAGAACGCCAACCTGGCGAAGGTCGACCAATGCCTGGATCGCCTTTGGTCGGCCTTGTCGTCGGCGAATCCGGCCGACCGCTACAGTGCTCTCGAGCGAGATTTCCCGACCGGGCGGACCAGTAGCTCGAACATCAGGTCATTTTTGACGCGTTACGAGAATCTGGTTGCGCGATTTGGTGACCTTCGGCGTGCAATAGACGCGGCACTGGTCGCTTCTCTTTGACGTGGCTCATTTCAAGCATCGCTTGAAATGAGCCAGGCGGCATCAGCATGCCGAATTGTGGGCCGCCAGGGACTCGAACCCTGAACCCATGGATTAAAAGTCCACTGCTCTGCCGGTTGAGCTAGCAGCCCGCGGGGCTTAGGGTACCTGACCTGCGAGAAAACGTGGAGGGGGTTCCCGGATTAGGCCGGGATGTCGCCTCCTGGCAACCGCCCGGGTTGCTCCAGAGCACCAACGGGCTCGGAACAGTGCAGGTCAGCGGCCTGTCGGGCGGAGCAGACGCCCGTGGCGGAGCTGCTCCCGGGCCGGTGTGGGCCGAGCCACATCCGAAGCACGATCTTGGGCAAGCTATCCGCCAGGTCGGCAAGCCGGGCCTAGCGTGGATAGCGAAAGGCAGGGCTCGCAGGCCTGTGGAAGGAGGCACCATGAGCGCACCGCAGCGAGTGGGCACCGCCGCCGACCTCTCACCGGGCAAGGTGGTGGGCGTGGGCCGCTATGCGGTCGGGAATGCCAATGGGCGCTACTTCGCGGTCACGCGCAAGTGTCGCCACCTCGGCGCTGACCTGGCGGGCGGCAACATCGACGAGAACGGTTGCCTGGTTTGCCCCTGGCACCACTCGGCCTACGACGTCGGCACCGGCCGGATGGTCCGGGGACCGCAGGGCAACTACGCCAAGGTGCCCGGTCTGGACTTCCTTTACCGCATGCTGACCCGGGTGCTGCCGCTCGGGCGGAAGCCGGTGACCGAGCGCGATGGTGAGCTCTACCTCGGTAGCTGAGCCGGCGCGACCGCGACCAGGCGGGTGACGCCTGGGAGGATTCGCGGGTGGCCGACAACACGAAGCACCGTCGCATTGCCGCGATGGCGGCGTGCGAGCAGATCCTGTCCGGCGACCGGCCGCGGACCATGCGCGACCGGCTGGCCGACCTCGAAGCCGGCGGCGACCTGGATGGTCAGCCAGACGCCTACGGCGACGGCCCGGTGACCGCCCTCGAAGAGCGGGTGGCCGGCCTGCTCGGCACCGAGGCCGCGGTCTTCTTTCCCACCGGCACGATGGCCCAGCAGGTGGCCCTGCGCTACGGCGCCGATCGCAGCGGGCGGCACACCGTCGCCATGCATCCGCTGACGCATCTCGAGGTGCACGAGCGGCACGCGTACGCCCAGCTCAGCGGTTTGTGCAGCACTTGGCCCACGACCGAGCCGCGCAATCCCACCGCCGAGGAGATCACCGCCCTCGCCGAGCCGGTCAGCGCCGTGGTCATCGAACTCCCGCTCCGGGATGCCGGGTTTGTCCTGCCGACCTGGGACGAGCTCGTCGCCGTCTCCGAAGCGGCCCGGGGCATCGGTGCGCGGGTGCATTTCGACGGCGCCCGGATCTGGGAGTCCGTGCCGCACCTCGGGCACGGCCTGGCCGAGATCGCCGGCCTCGCCGACAGCATCTATGTCTCGTTCTACAAGACGATCGGCGGCATCAGCGGTGCGGCGCTGGCGGGCACCGCGGAGTTCGTCGCCTACGCCCGCGTCTGGCGGCACCGCTACGGCGGCATGCTCTACCAGCAGTGGCCGGCCGCGCTGAGCGCGCTCGCGGGTATCGACCGCGAGTTGCCGCGGGTCCCCGACTACGTGCGGCACGCGCAGCCCGTCGCCGCGGCGCTGGCCGGGCTGCCCGGTGCGCGCGTCTACCCGGAACCGCCGCACACCCAACGCTTCCGGCTCTGGCTGCCGCACCCGGCCGAGGCGCTCGACGCCGCTGCGCTGGCCCTCGCCGAGCAGGAGAAGGTGTGGTTCGCCGCTGGTTGGCGGGAGACGGAGGTGCCGGGTGTGGCGATGACGGAGATCACCGTCTCGGGGCCCGCGCTGGACCTGACCGCAACCGACGTCACCGAGATTGGCGAACGGTTCCTCCGGCATGTCGAAGAGCGCGAGTCGGCTCCGACCTCAGGGTGAACGCAACACGAGCGAGCCCGAGGAGCCAGCCATGCGGAAGATCATTTACTGGGTGCACGCGTCGGTCGACGGTTTCATCGACGGACCCAACGGCGAGTTCGACTGGACGGTGATGGGTCCGGAGCTGTCGGCCTACTCCGAGAGCCTGGACAAGCGGGTCGACACCCTGCTGTTCGGGCGCGCGGTGTGGCAGATGATGGTGGGCTTCTGGCCGAACGCTGAGTCCATGTCGGACGATCCACACGTCGCGTCCTTCGCGCCCTTCTGGCGGGCGACGGAGAAGATCGTGATCTCGCACAGCCATCCGGGCGATGACTGGACCAGCAAGGTGGTCGGCGCCGACGAGGTTGCCGCGCTCAAGGACCGGCCCGGCGGCGATCTGCTGTTGACCGGCGGCGCCGCGGCCGCCGCGTCGTTGACCGCGTTGGGGCTCATCGACGAATACCACGTCGCCGTGCACCCGGTCGTGCTCGGCGGTGGCCGGCAGCTTTTCACCGACCCAGGGCAACGCCACAACCTGAAACTGATCGATTCGCGCGTGCTCGACGGCCGGGTCGTCGTGAGCCACTATCAGCCCTAACCTTTGGCCCATGCGCGGTTTCGACCTGGTGCCGGCGACGCTGCCGATGGTGCAGCAGCTCAGCCGGCTCCCCGACGGGCGGCGGTGGCTGGCCGAGCTGCCGTCGCTCGTCGAGCAGGTGCGCGCGGCCTTCGGGCTGCGGTTGGCGCCGCCGCTACACGCCGGTAGCTGTAGCTGGGTCGCGCCGGCCGAACTGCCCGACGGCACCAGGGCGATAGTCAAAATCGGCTGGCCACACCGCGGGATGTACGGCGAGCCCGTGGCACTGCGTTCGTGGAACGGGCGGGGCGCCGTACACCTGCTGGCTCATGATCCGTCTCGGCACGCGCTTCTGCTCGAGCGGTGCGAGCCCGGGCTGCCACTCGCCGACTCGACGGCCGAGCCCGAAGACCGGTTGCGCGCCGGCTGCGCGGTGTTGCGCCTCCTCTGGCAGGCGCGGCCGGCCGAGGAGCTCGAACGGCTCGGCTCGGTGACCGCCGAGTGGGCGGACGTCGCGGAGGAGCGGATGGCCCGGATCCGCCCGGGCTATGACCCCGGTCTGGTTGCCGAGGGCGTCGGGTTGTTGCGGCAACTCCCCGGGTCGGCCGATCGCGCGGTGTTGCTGCACGGCGACTTCAACCCCGGAAACATCCTCTCGGCGTACGACGGTGGCTGGGTCGCGATAGACCCCAAACCGATGATCGGCGACCCGGGGTACGACCCGTGGCCGTTGCTCGAACAGGTCGATGATCCGCTCGCCCATCCCGACCCGGCAGCGGTGCTGCGCCGCCGCGTCCAGGTGTTGGCCGACGAACTCTCGCTCGCCGCCGAACGAATCGTGCTGTGGTCGGTGGCCCGCCGGGTCGAGGCGGCGCTGTGGCTAGCGCACCACGACAACGTGCCCGGCGGCGCCGCGATCATGGGCGAGGCGCGGGTGTTGGCCGACGTCTGACGCGCCCGGCGCGGTTGGCTGGCCGGCCTCTGACGCGCCAGGCGCGGTTGGCTGGCCGACCTCTGACGCGCCCGGCGCGGTTGGCTGGCCGACCTTTGAGGCGCCAGGCGCGGTTGGCTGGCCGGCCTCTGACGCGCCAGGCGCGGTTGGCTGGCCGACCTTTGAGGCGCCCGGCGCGGTTGGCTGGCCGGCCTCTGACGCGCCAGGCGCGGTTGGCTGGCCGACCTCTGAAGCGCCCGGCGCGGTTGGCTGGCCGACCTTTGAGGCGCCAGGCGCGGTTGGCTGGCCGACCTCTGAAGCGCCCGGCGCGGTTGGCTGGCCGACCTTTGAGGCGCCCGGCGCGGTTGGCTGGCCGGCCTCTGACGCGCCAGGCGCGGTTGGCTGGCCGACCTCTGAGGCGCCCGGCGCGGTTGGCTGGCCGGCCTCTGAAGCCGCCCCGCGCGGGGCGGCCGGCCGACCTCTGAAGCGCCCGGCGCTGGTGTTGGCCGGCCTCTGAGGCGCCCGGCGCGGTCGGCTGGTCGGGCTTCGCGCGGGCGGTCAGCCGGCGACGGTCTTCAGCCGGTCGAGCGCGTCGCGCATGGTCTGGGCCAGGTCTGGCCCGTCGGGCTCGCTGATCCAGCGTTCGTAGGCGACCCGCAGCACGACGATGCCGGTCTCGGCGGCCAGGCTCGCGTCCGGCTCGTGGACGCCGCGCTGCCGCAGGCCCTCAGCCAGCGCGTTGGACAGCGTCGCCATCTTGATCAACTCGCGTTCGCGTAGCTCGGCATTGCTGTTGATGACGGATTGGCGCTGCACGGAGTGTTCGCGGTGCTGCCCCAACGCCGCGGCGGCGGCGTCCAGGGCGGCGCCGACGGCCTGCATGGGTGAGGCCGACGTCGGCGCTGTGGCCAACGCGTCGACGAGGTGCGCCTGCAGGTCGGCCGCACCGCCGAAGAGCACCTCCCGCTTGTCGGCGAAGTGCCGGAAGAACGTGCGGGCGGTGAGCCCGGCCCGGGCAGCGATCTCGGCGACGGTGGTCTGCTCGAAGCCGCGCTCGACATAGAGCTGGAGCGCCGCCTCGCGGAGCCGGCCGCTCGCGTCTGCCTCCCATCGCCCCACAGCGAGTGAGTCTAGTCATGTCACTTGGTGACATCACCTGCTACGGTAGTGATGTCATCAAGTGACATCACTGGAGGGTCTCATGCGCATCTTCGTCACCGGCGCCAGCGGGTGGATCGGCTCGGCCGTCATCCCCGAGTTGCTCGACGCCGGATACAAGGTCGTCGGCCTGGCCCGGTCGGACGCGGCGGCCGCGTCGGTCGCCGCGCTCGGGGCCGAGGTCCAGCGGGGCAACCTCGACGACCTCGACAGCCTGCGGTCGGCCACGGCCGCCAGCGACGGCGTGGTCCACCTGGGCTACAGCCACGATTTCTCCCGGATGGAGGCCGCGGCACAGACCGACCTGGCGGCGATCAACACGATCGGCGGCGAGTTGGCAGGCACCGACCGGCCGTTCGTCGTCGCCGCCGGCGTGCTCGGGCTGGCGTCCGGCCGGGCCGCGACCGAGTGGGACCAACCCGACCCGCGCGCCCACCCGCGGATCGCCGGCATCCAGGCGGCGATGGCGTTGGCCGAGCGCGGGGTACGCCCGTCGTCCGTGCGGTTCGCACCTACCGTCCACGGCCCCGGCGACCACGGCTTCCTGGCGACCCTGGTCGGCATCGCCCGCGACAAGGGTGTCTCCGCCTACATCGACGAGGGCGCCAACCACTGGTCGGCGGTGCACCGGCTGGACGCCGCCAAGCTCGTGCGGCTCGCCGTCGCGGGGGCGCCGGCCGGTGCGGCGCTGCACGCCGTCGCCGACGAGGGCGTGCCCACCCGCGTCATCGCCGAGGCGATCGGCCGAGGGCTCGACCTGCCGGTCGTTTCCATCCCGGCGGCCCAGGCCGTCGACCACTTCGGCTGGATGGGGCGCTTCTTCGCCCTTGACGCCTTGGCGGAGAACGCGGCCACCCGGGAACTGCTCGGCTGGGACCCGGTCCATCCTGGACTGATCGCCGACCTGGACGCCGGCCACTATTTTCGCTAGCTGACGCCGGGTGGGTCTGCTGGCCTGGCGCGGGGCCGGCTCTGCTGGCCTGACGCCGGGTCGGCCTGCGGGCCTGGCGCCTGCGGGTCTGGCGCCTGCGGGTCTGGCGCCTGCGGGTCTGGCGCCTGCGGGTCTGGCGCCTGCGGGTCTGGCGCCTGCGGGTCTGGCGCCTGCGGGGTCTGGCGCCGGGCGGTCTGCTAGCTGACGCCGATTGGGCGGAACTGGACGCTGACCCGGGGGCCGACCTTCTTGGCGGTCTTCGGGATGGCGTGTTCCCAGGTGCGCTGGCAGGAGCCGCCCATGACGACCAGGTCGCCGTGGCCCAGGGGGAACTTGAGGCTGTCGCCGCCACCGCCGCGTGGGCGGAGCATCAGCGGGCGGGGCGAGCCGAACGAGACGATCGCGACCAGCGTGTCCTGGCTCGACGAGCGGCCGGTGGTGTCGCCGTGCCAGGCCACACTGTCGCGGCCGTCGCGGTAAAGGCACATGCCGGTGGTGACGAAGGGCTCGCGCAACTCCTCGGCGTAGTAGGCGGTCAGCCGCTCCCGGGCCTCCGTCAGCAGCGGGTGCGGCAGTTCCTCATCGACGTCATACCAGCGGAGCAGCCGCGGGACGTCGACCTCGCGCTCATACATCTCGCGGCGCTCGGCCCGCCAGCCGATGTCGCCGAGCAGCGTTTCCAGGATCGACTCGGAGCCGCCGACCCAACCGGGCAGGTGGTCGACCCACGCGCCGCGGGTGAGCGTGGTGCGTTGGATGCGATCTTCCAGCCGACCGAGGGTCGGCTCGTCGACCAGGTCAAACATCGAGGGCTGGTGTGCGATCCCGTGCATTACCGCAGCGTAGCGCCACTTAGCACAAGAGTGCTAACGCCTTCCTTGATCCCTTAAGTTGAACAATGTGATCACGGAGACGAGGGTCGACGCGGAAACGGGTGAGTGGCGACTGAGCGCGCCGCGGCGGGCGGAGCGGCCGGACGACGCGCGGCCGACCTCGGTCGGTTGTCCGTTCTGTCCGGGTCATGAGGATCAGACGCCGCCCGAGCGCATGCGGCTGCCCGCTGGCGACGGTCCGTGGCAGGTGCGGGCGTTCGCCAACAAGTTCCCGATCGTGAGCCCAGCAGGAACAGACGGGAGTACGGCGACCGGCCTGTTCTCCCGGTTCCCGGCGACCGGCGACCACGAGGTGCTGGTCGAGTCGCCGGAGCACGACTGGGACCTGCGCTTCGCCAGCACCGAGAAGGCCCTCGAAGTGCTGCTCGGCCTCCGCGAGCGGGCCCGGGCGCTGGCGGCGGGTCGGCCGGCCGCGGTTGTGGTGTTCCGCAACTACGGCGCGGCCGCCGGAGCCTCGCTGCGGCATCCGCACAGCCAACTCGTCGCGCTCGACCAGGCGCCGCCCGGGCTGGCCGCGCGGTGGCGGCTGGCTCGCGGGCACTATGCCGACACCGGGCGCCGGTTGGTCGACGACCTGGCCGCCGCCGAGCGCGGCACCGGCGAGCGGATCGTCGCCGACAACGGGGTGCTGGTCTATCAGCCGTACGCGGCCTCCGTACCCCAGCAGACCGTGCTCTTTCCTGATGACGGGCGCGGCTCGCTGGCCGACGCGACCGACGACGGCCTCGCGGCCGTTGCCCGGACCCTGCCGGCGTTGCTGCGCGGGCTGGCCGAGGTGCTCGGCGACCCGGCCTACAACCTCGTGGTCCACGCCGGACCGTCTGATGTGGACGCCCGAGAACTGGCGCGCTGGTGCCAGTGGCACGTCGAGATCTTCCCGCGTACGACGACGTTCGCGGGCCTGGAACTGGCGACCGGCCTGCTGGTCAACCCCAGCCGGCCCGAGGAGACCGCGCCGGAGTTGGCCAAAGCGATGTCAGCCGCCGGACGGTAGCCGCTGGGCGCGGTAGCCGGTGCGGAAGAAGCCGCGCACGGGCCGCCCGCCGATGCCGAGGTTGTGGCTGAACGTGACCGGTGCGGCGCCAGACTTGAAGCTGATCGCGATGTCGTCACGGCGGCCGCGGTTGGGGTCGTACACCTTCACTTTGATCTCGTTGCCCGTGTTGGTGTAGCCGTAGGCCAGCACCTGATGGTTGAGCGCGAGGTCGCGGGGCTGCCGCGAGGCCACGGTGATCACGCCGAGGGGCACCGGCGCGCCACGGTCGAGCTCGCCGCGGATGGCCGGCCACTCGCCGCTGACGGTGCGGTAGGCGATGCCGCGCCGGGTCAGCAACGGGCGGCCGAAGAGCTGGAGGCCGGGCGAGTCGGTGTCGGGCATGCCCATCCACTCGTAGTATTTCGCGACGCCGCCGGGCAGCCGCCACGACTCCAGCAGGCGGCGGACGATGAACGCGTAGAGCGGGGTGCCCAGCGGCGGGCGGCTGGCGGGCGGTTGCCGGCCGGCGTTCCAATAGTCGAGGGCGGCGAACACCATGCCGCCGCAGAGACCACCGTTGGCTTTGCCGAACGGCACGTCGCCGAACGGGGTCGGCACGACGACGGCAGGTTGGGCGGGCCACACGTTGTCGAATGTGAACCCATGTCGCGACGGCAGGAAGCTCTCCGGCACCTTCCCTCCCTCGGCTGGTTGTCCACAGGGGTCGCCCGACGGCGGCGCTTTCTCTAGATTGAGCCGGGACGATTGGAGATGCAATGGCGCGGCCCCTGCTCGCTTTCAGCATCGACGATGTCGGCGCGCTCGCCGACACGATCAGCAAGGCGACGCTGGCCGCCGCCGCGGTCGTCGCGGTGGTGGTGATCCTGGTCGGGCTGTCCCGGGCGATCCGCGAGCGGTTGCGCCAGCAACTCGTCATCAACGACACCGCACCCCTGCCAGCGGCGATCGCCGGCAGCGAGGGCGAGGCGTTGACGCTGTCACCCTGGCTGCGGCAACGCGTCCAGGCAGCGCTGACCGACGAGGCCGCGGCGGCGCGGGGGATCGTCGACGACGTGTTCCGGCGCGACGTGCGGCTGCGCCGGCTGCCGGCCGAGGTCGCGATCACCAACGACACCGAGCCGATCACCTCGGCGGCCAAAGACACGATGGCGACCGTGGCCAACGGCCTGCGCGCGGTCGCGCCGGGGCAGGCCGACGGCATCCTGGGCGCGCTCAGCTCGGCGCTGCCCAACCCACGCGGCTGCCTGGTGCAGACGGCGCCGCTGCTCCGCGGCGAGAGCGGCAACCAGCGGCTCGGGCTCGCGATCGAGCTGCACGAGCTCGACGGATCACCGATCGCGGCGACGACGCTCTGGGAGCCGCCGGGCGTCCAACCGGCCGGCCAGTCGTGGCAGGAGCGCCTGGTCACCCTGATCGAGCCGGCCGCGCACTGGGTGGCGCTGCGGCTGGTCGCCCGCCGGCTGCGGGCGACCCCGGCGCGCTCGCTGGCGGTGCCGTGGCTGAGCCGGCGCAAGACCCTGACCACCCGCCTCGAGCTCCAGCGCATGCTGGCGGCTGCGCTGACCTTGGACGCGATGAAGGAGTTCGCCGACCACTCGCTGGCCTTCGGCGCCGAGGCACTCGACGACCTTTCCCAGGTCGGCACCGCACTGAGCGCCTACCACCGCCCGGCGTCGATCCGCGGCGCGGTGCAAGAGCGGCTGGGCTTCGCCTACCGCGTCGAAAACGTCGAGGCCAAGGCCCGTCGGGCGTTCCTCGACGCGAGCGAGAGCTGGGGCGAGGCGGAGCAGCGGCTGGCCACCAACCCAGGCGACAACGCCGGCTCGGCGACCGCGACGGAGCTGGCCGACGAACGCGAGCGCCAACGCGTCCGCCGCCTCAAGTGCGCTTTACTCTCCGGCGACCCGGCCGCGACCGCGGTAGCGGCCGAGGAGTTGCGCGACCAGCCGCCAAAGGCCGCCGCCGACTCGAGCACCCTCTACGCGATCGCTTGTCTCTATTCGTGCGCGGCCGAGCGGGTCGAGTCCGCCGCCTACCTGCCGCTGGCATGGGCAAACCTCGGACGTGCCCTACTGGCCGCGACCGAAGAGCTGATGTGGGACCAGGCCCGCGCCGACCCGGAGCTGGCGTTCCTGTCCGACCGGCAACGCTTCGTCGACGACCTCAACCACACGTGGGCGGTCCGCCGGCGCAAAAAGCTCCCGTTGCAGGGCACCGAAACCGAGGCGATCGTGGTGGCCGCGGTCGCCCGCCTGGCCCAAATCGCCGCCGGTCCGGCCCGCCCACCGGCGAAGCAGAGCTGAACCACGTTCGACTGGTTGGGTGCTAAATCCGCGCTGGCGGAGGAACAGAACCGGGGTGCGCCGACAGATATTCGATCAGCCGTCGGCCTCGTCTGCTGCGATGGCAGTTCCTCGTGCGCTCCCATGGTGGTCCCAGCCCGATTTCTTGGTAAACGCCTTTGCAGGTCCGCCTATTGACCTGGGTCGTCGGGCACGCCGATGCCGGCCAGGATCAGCAGTTCCGCAGCCTCGACCCGAGGCGCGCACGGAAACCGGCCCGTGCACCCGGAGACCGCGCATCGGCTCGGGTCCTGCGGGTCGCGGGTGTGCTCCAGGTAGGTGCGGTTCCACGCCTCCACCTGGGCGGGGTCTGGGCGTTTGAAGAACATCCGCCGAGCTCCTCGAGGGTCCGCGACAGACAGCGGCCCGGACCTTGCGTCACGGACCGCTGCCGCCGCAGGCCGTTGACCGGTTCCCGCGGGGGATCACGCTGGGGCGTGCGCGGGAGCGGGCATGGCCATCTGGAGTCGCCGGGGCGGGTCGGTGACGGGTCGCCGGGCCCGCCCCGGCTCGGAACGGGCGCGGTGCCCGAACCGGGGGTGAAGGAGCCCGTCTCGCAAGGGCCAACTCGGAAGCGAACGCCTTCAGATACACATGCTGTCAGGGCAACTCTGGCACGTCTACATTGCCTCGCAACTTTGGTTAGTCGTCTTGTAGTTGCAAGATTGCAAACAGGGTGATCTACTGGACAGGCCAACTCGGAAGTGAGCCGATGTCCCCTTACAAGCCGGACTACCGACGTGTCGCCGACGACCTCCGCGAGCAGATCAAGGATGGTCGACTAGCGCCGGGTGCCAAGCTGCCGACCAAGCGCGAGATGTGCGCGCAATACGGCGTGAGCAGCCAGACGATCGAGTCCGCCATGCTGGTCCTCAAGACCGAGGGCCTGCTCGACGGTCGCCAGGGCAAGGGTGTCTACGTTGCCCGTCCGGAGAGCGAGGGGTGACGGTCGACCTCATCTCGGTCGACGACGTCGAAGCCGCGGCCCGGGCGATCGCCGGCTCCGTGGTGCGCACCACCGTGCTGCCGGCCGCCTGGGCCCCCGGCCTGCACCTCAAGCCCGAGAGCCTGCAACCCGTCGGCTCGTTCAAGCTCCGCGGTGCCACCAATGCGGTCTCCCGGCTGACTCCCGAGCAGCGCGCCCGCGGCGTGGTCACGCACTCGTCCGGCAACCACGGCCAGGCCCTCGCCTATGCGGCCCGGGTCTACGCCGCACCCTGCGTGGTCGTCATCCCGGACACCGCACCAAAGATCAAGATTGCCGCCGTACGCGACATCGGTGCCGAAATCCTGATGGTCCCGCCGAGCCGGCGCGCGGCCGAAGCGCAACGGCTGGCCGACGAGCGCGGGCTGACGCTGATCCCGCCCTACGACCACCGCGACATCATCGCCGGGCAGGGCACGGTCGGCCTGGAGATCCTCGCCGACTGTCCCGACGTCGAGGTGGTGCTGGTCCCGGTCGGCGGCGGCGGGCTCGCCTCCGGCGTGGCGACCGCAATCAAGGCCAGCCGGCCCGACGTGCAGGTGTTCGGTGTGGAGCCGGAACTCGCCGGCGACGCGCACGAGTCGCTGGAGCGCGGCACGCTGGTCAACTGGGACGTCGCGGATCTGGTCCGCACCAGCGCCGACGGGCTGCGGGTGCCGCTGAGCGAGTTGACCTTCGCGCACCTGCGGGCGCGGCTCGACGGCATCATCACCGTCACCGAGGCGCAGATCGCCGCCGCGACGGCCAGGTTGGTGCAACGCTCCCGGCTCGTCGTCGAGCCGAGCGGGGCGGTGGCGACGGCGGCGTTCCTGTTCCGCCGCGACCTGCTGCGCCAAGGACGCACGGTCGCGGTGATCTCGGGCGGCAACGTCGACCCGGCAGTGTTGTCGGTGGCGGCAACCGCCTGAATATCTCGGGGGCCGGTTGGGTAATGACTTCGCCGTCCCGACAAACCGAGGAGTGACGGCATGTCCTACCCGACCAGCCCTGCACGGCCGCGTAGCTCGGCCGCCCGCATCTGCACCATCATCGCGTTCGTCTTCGCCGTGGGCGCGGTGCTCCTCTTTCCGCTGCCCTTCGGCCTGCTCGGCCTGATCCTGGGCATCGTCGCAGCCATGCTCGGCGACAAGCCGCTCGGCTGGTATGCCGCCGGCGCGAGCGTGGTGGGCGCGGTGCTCGGCATCATCATCGGCGCCGCGCTGGCCAACTGACAGCGCTGGTCGAGGGCCTATCCGGGCACACCGGATAGGCCCTTCGCGTTCATTCAGCCAGCGAGACCGACGCGGTCGAGGATCCAGGCCGCGATGAAGGCCTCGTCCTTCCACGCGTCGTAGCGGCCGCTCGGACCGCCGTGGCCCGCACCCATCTCGGTCTTCAACAGGTAATGGCCGCGCTCCGCGGTGGCCCGCAGCCGGGCCACCCACTTGGTCGGCTCGTGGTAGAGCACCCGGGTGTCGTTGAGGCTGCTGGCCGCCAGGATCGCCGGATAGTCCACATCGGAGACGTTCTCGTAGGGCGAGTAGGACTTCATGTATTCGTAGACCTCGGCGTCGGCGAGCGGGTTGCCCCACTCCTCCCACTCCATCACGGTCAGCGGCAACGACGGGTCCAGGATGGACGTCAGCGGGTCCACAAAGGGCACTTCGGCCACGATCGCCGTGAACGCCTGCGGCGCGAGGTTGGCCACCGCGCCCATCAGCAGGCCGCCGGCCGAGCCGCCGCGGGCGACCAGCCGGTCGGGCGAGGTCCAGCCGGCCTTGGCGAGGTGCTGCGCGCAGGCGACGAAGTCGCTGAACGTGTTCTTCTTGGCGAGCAGCTTGCCGTCCTCATACCAGTGCCGGCCCAGCTCGCCGCCGCCGCGCACGTGCGCGACCGCGAAGACCATGCCGCGGTCGAGCAACGACAGGCGGGGCACCGAGAACCACGGGTCCATCGAGGCCTCGTAGGAGCCGTAGCCGTAGAGGACACACGGCGCCGAGCCGTCGCGCGGGGTGCCCTTGCGGCGGATCAGCGAGATCGGCACCCGGGTGCCGTCGTCGGCCAGCGCCCACTCGCGCTGCTGCTCGTAGTCGGCCGGGTCGAACTCGCGCCCGTCAGGGCCGGGTCGCACCGGCTTGCGCTTGCGCAGGATCAGCTCACTGGTGGCCAGGTCGTAGTCGTACACCGATTCCGGTGTGGTCAGTGAGGTGTAGCGCAGCCGTACGCTGGCGGTCTGGTATTCCGGGTTTGAATCGATGTTGACGCTGTAGATCGGTTCGGGGAACCGCATGTCATAGCCGTCGGTTTCGCCGAGCGGAAGGATCCGCAGGCCACTGAGGCCGTCGCGGCGCAACGAGATGACCAGGTGCTCGGCGAACGCGTCGACCGACTCGAGCCGGGTGCCGGGCTGGTGCGGAACCATTGTGACCCAGCCGCTGGGGTCGTCGACCGACGTGTAGGCCAACTCGAAGTCTTCGGCGCCGTCGTTGTGCAAGATCAGGAAGCGGTGCCCGTGGTGCTCCACGGAGTATTCGACGCCCTGCCGCCGCGGCGCGATCAACGCCGGCTCGGAGGTCGGGTCGTCGGCCGGGATCACCCGGACCTCGCTGGTGATCTTGCTGCCGGCGTCGATCAGCACGTAGCGCTGCGAGCGGGTCAGGTCGACACCGACCCAGAACCGCTCGTCGAGCTCCTCGTAGACGATCGCGTCGTCGCCGGTCGGTGCGCCGACCGTGTGCCGCCACACGCGGTGCGGGCGCCACGCGTCGTCGACGGTCAGATAGAAGAGCGTGCCACCGTCGTACGACCAGGCAGTGCCATAGAAGGTGTCCGGCACCTCGTCGGGAAGCACCTCGCCGGTGCGCAGGTCTTTGATCTTCAGGGTGAAGCGCTCGTCGCCGGTGAAGTCGGTCGAGTAGGCGAGCCGGTTGCCGTCAGGGCTGACGTCGAACGCCCCCAGGGAGAAGAACTCGTGCCCCTCGGCGAGCGCGTTGCCGTCGAGCAGGATCTGCTCGCCCGGCAGCGGGGCGCCGTCGCCGGTGGCGGGCGGCGTCGTGTCGGTCGGGTCGTCGAGCGGCACCCGGCAGTGGATCGGATACTGCTGGCCCTCGACGGTGCGGGTGTAATACCAGAACTGCCCCATCCGGGTGGGCACCGAGAGATCGGTCTCCTGGGTGCGGGCCCGGATCTCGCCGAACAGCTTCTCCCGCAGCGGCGCGAGGTGGGCGGTCACCGCCTCGGTGTAGCGGTTTTCGGCCTTGAGGTAGTCGAGCGTGTCGGGATCGTCCTTTTCCGCGAGCCATGCGTACTCGTCGACGATGGTGTCGCCGTGATGGGTGCGTTCGCGGTGAACCCGCTTCGCGACAGGGGGCTTTGACTCGTCGGTCACGGAAGTCACGCTACCCGGCCGGCTGTGGACAGTCGTTGCAGGCCATTCGAACATGTGTACGATTGCGGCATGACTGTGGCGGGCGACTCCGACGTCGGGCGGCGTCTGGCAGCGATCTGTGGCCCGCAGTTCGCGCGGGAGGCCGGCCCGGCCGACGAGGTCGCCGGCGTGCCCGCCCGCTGGGTGGCCGCACCCGGCACGGTCGAGGCCGCTGCGGCCGTCCTGGCCCTGGCCGCGAGCCACAACCTGGCCGTCATCCCGCGTGGCGCCGCGACCAAGCTCGACTGGGGCTCCCCACCGGCCCGGCTCGACCTGCTCATCGACACCGGCCGGCTGGCGGGCATCTGGCACCG
Organism: Asanoa ferruginea; assembly: GCF_003387075.1. Classification (NCBI taxonomy): domain Bacteria; kingdom Bacillati; phylum Actinomycetota; class Actinomycetes; order Micromonosporales; family Micromonosporaceae; genus Asanoa; species Asanoa ferruginea. The sequence continues at coordinate 1,832,052 of NZ_QUMQ01000001.1, read as the reverse complement.
CGACGCGGGCGAACTCACCGTCGAGGTCGGCGCCGGGACACCTTTGCGGGCGGTGCAGGCCACGCTGGGCCAGCGCGGCCACCGGCTGGCCTGCGACCCGCGCTCGGCCGGCGCCACGATCGGCGGCATCCTGGCGGCCGACGAGGCGGGCCCGCTGCGGCATCGCTACGGCACGCCGTGCGAGCAGGTGACCGGGGTGAGCTACATCGATGCCGAGGGCCGGCTGCACCACGCCGACGGCTGGTCGATGCGCGCCGCCGACGGGCCGGGCCTCAACCAGGTGCTGTGCGGTTCCCAGGGCGCGCTGGCACTGCTGGTCTCGGCGACGCTGCGCACCCAGGCCGCTCCCGCGGCCCGGGTCTGGGTGACCCGCTCGGTCTGGACCCCGCTCGAGGTGCACGACCTGGTCCGCCAGGCGCTGGCCGCCTCCGTCGCCCCCTCGGCGATCGAGGTCGACCTGCCCGCCCACCGGGCGATCCTGATCCCGCGCCAACGCAGCCGCCAGGGCCCGGGCACGGTGGCCCTGCTCCTGGAGGGCGGCCGAGCCGAGGTCCTCGACCGCGCCGAACAACTGGTCACCGTCCTGAGCGGCGACGCCCGAGCGGTCGAGACCCCACCCCGCTGGTGGCACCGCTACCCGTTCGAGCCGGGCGAGGTGGCGCTCCGGCTACAGGTGCCGATCAGCGACCTGCACGCGGCGATCTACGCGCTTCGCGACGCGGTCGGCGGCCCGGTCCCGGTCCGCGGCGCCGCCGGCACCGGCGTCGTCCACGCCGCTCTCCCGGCAAGCCTGGGCGTCGAGCGGGTGTCGGCGATCCTGACGGCGGTGCGCGGGGTGCTGCTCTTCCGCGGCGGCACGTGCGTGGTCACGTCGGCGCCGCCATCGGTACGGCGGTCGATCGACCTCTGGGGGCCGGTGGCCGCCCTACCCACGCTGCGGGAGGTGAAGCAACGCTTCGACCCACATCGGCGCATGGCGCCGGGCCGCTACATCGGCGGCCTCTAGCCGAAGGCCTACGGCCGATCCTCTTGGTTCGGCCCGCGGTTGTCGCCACACGACGACGGCCGTGGCGGCCGGCTTTGTCAGGCCGCCATTCCTGGCGGGAGGGTGGCTCGCGTGCCTTGAGGCTGGTCGGGCTGGGTTGCCGTTCCTGCTGGTGGGAGGCTGCGGGCCTTGAGGCTGGTCGGGCTGGGTTGCCGTTCCTGCTGGTGGGAGGCTGCGGGCCTTGAGGCTGGTCGGGCCGGGTTGCCGTTCCTGGCGGGTGGGTGACCGTGGGCCTTGTGGCCGGTCAGGCTGGGTCGCCCTTCTTGCCTGGGGCGATGATCTCGTGGACGAGGCCATATTCGCGGGCCTCTTCCGCGGTGAGTTGGCGGCCGCGGGACATGTCGTCTTCGACGCGGCTGCGGGGTTGGCCGGTGGCTTCGGCGATGCGCACGATCAGGTCGTCGAGGGCGCGGAGGTGTTGGCCCGCGGCGTGTGCGACGTCTTCGGCGGTGCCGGCGACGCCGGCCGCTCGGGGTTCGCGGAGCCGGAAGCGGCTGTGCGGGAAGGCCTTGCGGTGTGGGGCGACCGCATACAGGCCGACGGCGGCGCCGCCGATCTCGGCTGAGGCCAAGGCGTGCACCGGGGCGTGCATGACGTCGACGGCGTCGATGACGGCGAAGACGGCGTCGAGGTCGCCGTCGGGGCTGCGCAGGTGGAGCTCGACCGGGTCGCCGCCCTGCACGTCGAGGGTCATCAGGGCCGCCACCGTCCGGGTGGCTGCCGCGCCGGTCACCGAGCCTTGCAGGATGACGATGCGCCGGTCGAAGAGCTTCTCCTCGAGCCAGGGTGATAGCGGGGGGCCGCTCTCAACCGGCGGCGGCTGCTCCGACCACTGCGGACTCCCGGGCGTGATGTTCCACCGGCGTGGCCGGTCGTCGAGCGGCATCGTCGTCAGTCCCTCCGTCGTCACCGAACCTGAACTGGAACCGGCCATCCACCGCCGACGCCATCCTCCACTGTCGACGACGCTGCGGCGACACATCTCGCCCGCGCGACCCGGACCAAGCCAGCCGCCTCGATCCCGAAAGCGCTGACGGGTGGGCAGCCGGCACAAGACCCCAACCGGCCGCAGCGCGCGTGGGGCACCCGCGAACGGGCAGCAGAGGCCCTACGCCGACCGTATACCCGCTGGGAGGACCGGGCCCGCTCGTTCGCGGCCGGCGAAACCCCGACCCCTACGCCGGCGCGACCGGCGGATCGACCGGCCCGGACTTCTCGACCGGCCCGGACTTCTCGACCGGCCCGGACTTCTCGACCGGCCCGGACTTCTCGACCGGGCCGGTCGGCTCGGACTTTCGGGCCGGCCCGGCCGGCTCGGAGTTCTCGACCGTCACTTTGCCGCCGGGGTGGAACAGCGCGAAACACAGCGCCACGAACAAGGCGATCGCCATCCCGTAGAAAACGACCCGGCTCGCTTCGGCGTAGTCCCGTTGGATCGCCGCGAACGCCGCCTCGCGGATCGACGGTGGCACGGCGTTGGCGGCCGTCGCGCCGCCGCCGGTCGACGACATCAGCGAGTTCGCGGCCGCCGAGGCATCAGCCGGCGGCACACCCAGACCGGTCAGCGAGTCCGTGAATTTCGAACGGCCGACCTGGAGCAGGACCGTGCCGAGGATGGCCAGGCTCAGGCTCGAGCCGTAGTTGCGCAGCGTCTGGGTGATGCCGGTGACCTCGCCGTACGACGCGTTGATCGCGCGGTTGACCGCGTCCGTGCTCGCCGGCCCGAGGAAGAAGCCGATGCCGGCGCCGGAGAGCACGATCCAATACCACTGGTTGTCTTCCTGGAGTGTGGTCAGGCTGCGGGCCCACAAGGCGAAGCCGATCGTGCCGATCGCACAGCCCAGGATCAGCGGGCTTCGGGCGCCGCCGCTGTCGAGCATCCGGCCGCCGATCTGCGCGGCCACCACGAATCCGCCGAAGAAGATCAACAGGTAGAGGCCCGCGCCGTTCGCGGACAGGCCCAGCGAGAGCTGCGAGTAGACGCTGGCGAAGAAGAACAGGGGTACGAAGGCCATCAGGCCGAAGAACAGGACCGCGTTGTCGATGGTGAACGCGCGGTCCTTGAAGATCCGGACCTTGATCAGCGGGACCTCGGTGCGCAGCTCGACCAGCACGAAGATCACCAGGATCACGATGCCCGCGACAATGGACAGCCAGGTGCGCCAACTGTCCCAACCCCACGTGCTGGCCTGTTGCAGGCCCAGCACGCTCAGCGCCATGCCCGCGACGATCAGGCACGCACCGCGCCAGTCGAGCTTTTCGCGACGGTGCGACGGGTTCACCCGGGCGAGCAAGGTCAGGACAACTGCGATGATCGCCACGGGTACGTTCACCCAGAAGATCGCCCGCCACGTGTACTGGGTGAGCCACCCGCCCAGGATCGGGCCGATCGCGGTCAGGCCGCCGCTGATGCCGAAGAAGATCGCCAGCGCCCGGCCGCGTTGCTGGAGCGGGAAGGCCGCCACCACGATGGCCAGTGCGGCGGGGAAGAGCAGCGCCGCGCCGAAGCCCTGGATGACCCGGAAGATGATCAGCCAGGCCTCGGCGCCGTCGCCTTTCGGGGTCGCGCCGCACAGGGCCGACGAGACCGCGAAGATCGTGACGCCGATCAGCACCATCCGGCGGTGGCCGAGGATGTCGGCCAGCCGGCCGCCGAAGGCGAAGAAGGCCGACAGTGACAGCAGGTACCCGTTGATCACCCACTGGATGGCCGAGGCCGAGATGCCCAGCTCGCCGGAGATGTCCGGCACGGCGATCGACACGATCGTCTGGTCGATGAACGTCATCGCGACGGCGAACACCATTGCTGCGAGCGCGGTGTATTTGTTGGACCCGGGCGCCGTGGTGGGGGTGGCCATTGAACCACGCTAAACGGACATAGCCCTCAGGGTGTCGGAATCGGTGTGGCGGCTACGCACTGCATTCCCTCGAAAGAGGTCACCTCGGTGCGGAAGCCGGCGCTCGTGAAGCGGGCCGCCGCCCGCGCGGCGATCTGGTCGGAGCGCCCGGCCGTCGGGCCCCGCCCCCAGCAGGCGAACATCGTGCCGCCCGGCACCAGCAGCCGGCGCAGCAGCGCGAGTTCCTCCTCGGCCGGGCTGGTCCAGAACAGGTTCACGTTGTTGGAGAACACCTTGTCGAACGAGTGGTCGGCCAACCGCGCCAGCCCTTCGAACGTGAACGCGGCCTGAAACACCGTGGCCCGCCCGGCGGCGACACACGAAGCGTTGCGGGCCAGCGTCTTCTTCACCGCCGTCAGCGACCGGTCGATCGCGGTCACGGATCCGGCGCTGCCGAGCCGGGCACAGACCAGCTCCACCGCCGTGCCGCCCCCGCAGCCGATCTCCAAAATGCGCTCACCGGGCGCCGGATCGACCCGATCAACGGACCACCGGATCCGATCCATCTAGGCCGTGTCCTGTCGATCATCGCGGCCTGCGCCGGGCCCAGCTGCCGCCTGGCGGCGTCCCGGGATCACCGAGATACAACACCGGTATCCCGGCAATCCCGGGCCACCACCAGACAACATCTGGACTCCGTCTCGGCTCACGACGATCGACAGGACACGGCCTGGATTACCCCGGCACGAAGTCGTTGCGCAGCACGAGGATCGCGATGTCGTCGCGCGGCGCGTCGGCGGAGAAGCCGAGCACCGTGGTCTTCAGCCGGCCCGCGACCACGTCGGCGGAATAGCCGGCCAGCGGCGCGGCGGCGTCGCGCAACCGCTCCGGGCCGAACAGGTCGCGCCCGCGCCGCCGCTCGGTGACGCCGTCGGTGTAGAACACCAGCGCGTCGCCGGGGCGCAGGGTCAGCTCGGCCACCGGCGTCGCGACCTCGTCGAGGAGGCCGAGCGCGGTGCCGCCCGTACCCACGAAAGTTGCTCGTCCGTCGGCGCGGACCGCGACCGGCCGGTCGTGCCCGGCCAGGTGCAGGGAGACCGCGAGGTCGCCTTCACCGGAGGCGGCCGGGCCGACCGCGGCCAGGGCCAGCGTGCAATAGCGGCCGGCGCCGCGCTCGACCAGCGTCTCGTTGAGCCGTTGCAGCGCCTCGGGCAGCGGCCGGCCGTCGTGCACCAGCACCCGGATCACGTCGCGGACCAGGCCGGTCACCGCGGCCGCAGGCACGCCCTTGCCGGACACGTCGCCGACGACCACCAGCCAGCGGTCGTCGGGCAGCGGCACCACGTCGTAGAAGTCGCCACCAACCTCGGCGGCGTCGCCCGTCGGCACGTATTCGGCCGCGAAGCCGATGCCCTTGACCACCGGCAGCACCGGCGGCAGCAGCGACTGTTGCAGCGTGTGGGCGACCTTGCGGCGCTCCTCGTGGATCCGCGCGTTCTCGATCGCGAGGCCGGCGCGGCGGGCCACGTCTTCGATCACCGCGACCTCGTCGGGGTCGTGCCGCTGTCGCTGGTGCCGGCCGACGGCGAGGGTGCCGAGCCGCTGCCCGCGCGCCACCAGCGGCACCGCGAAGCCCTCCATCGGCGGCCCGAGCATCACCTGCGACTCGGTCCGCGACGCCTCGCGCAGCCGCGCCAGCATCGAATCGGGGCCGGTCTCCGCGAGCACCGCGTGCAGACGCGGCAGCACCGACTCGTCGGCGTGGCTGGCCGCGGCCAGGTCGAGCCGGCCCCACTCGTCGGTCGTGTGCACCGCGCACCACTGACCGAGCCGCGGCACCACGAGCTGAGGGATGAGAGCCATCGTCAGGTGTACGTCGAGCGACTGCGCCAACAACTCGCTCGCCTCGGCGAGGAACGTCAGCCAGCTCTGCCGGCGCAGGTCGGCCCGGCGCAGGCGGTCGTTCTCGACGTAGAGGGAGAGCCGCTCGGCCACCAGCGCGGCGAGCGGCCGGGCGTAGGCCGACGGCGCGGCGTCCAACTCGAGCTCGCCGTTGTAGGGCCGGTTGACCGCCAGCGGCACCCGGACCAGCTCGTCGTCGGGGCGCGGCGGCCGGCCGTAGCGGGCCAGCGACCGCGGGCCGCTGCCGTCGCCGCGGTCGAGCCGGACCACGCCGCCGGCCGCGCCGACCATCTCGGCCACCCGGGCCAGCAGGTCGGCGGCGAAGTCGGGGAGCGGGTCGTCGGCGTAAGGGTCCGGCGCGGTCTGGCTGAGGGCGGCCATCTCGGTGGCGGTCGGCGTCGGGCCGGGCACAGCCGGCGCGCCGCCGAACACGGAGCCGCTGCCGAGCGCGGAGCCGCCGCCGAGCCCCGAGCCGCTGCCGAGCACGGCGCCGCTGCCGAGCGCGGAGCCGGTGGCGAGCTGCCGGGGCACCACGGCCTGGGCCGGCGGCGCAGCCGCGGCCGGCCGGTCGAGCCGGAACCAGACACCCTTGCGGGCGCCCTCGTGGATCGTTCCCCACCGGGCCGCGAAATGATCGACGAGGAGGAGCCCACGCCCTCTTTCCGAAATTTCAGAAATTTCGGAAAGGTCAGAAGTGTCTGGGCGGGGTCGGGCCAGCACCGTCTCGATGGGTCCGCCCGCGAAGTCCGTGACCGTCACGGTCAGGCCCACTCCGTCGGCGGCGACCTCGATGTCGAGCTCGGTGCCCGCGTGCACCACCGCGTTGGTGGACAGCTCCGTGGTCAGCAGAAGTGCCTCGTTGCTGAGATCGTCGAGGCCGGCCTCGGCCAGCACGGCCCGCACCAGCGCCCGCGCCGCTGCCGGCGTACGCCGGTCGGCGGGCAGCCGCACATGACGGATGTGCTCGACCTGGCCCGCGACGACCTCCCCTGACACGCTTAGCATCCTGCCCCGCCGGGGCGGAATGTTCCAAGCCGCCCGGTCTGGCCACGCCCGGGCATGTCTCGCGAATCATGTCGCCGCCCGATCGCACACCGTGATCGGTCGACTACGGAACCCCCGCAAAAGAGCGAGATCCCACCCGGATTCATGAGTCGGGCCTGTGGCCTCGCGTCCGGCTTGCGGCAAAGGCCATGATGGGAGGGCTGCCGGCGGCCTCCCCCCGTCGATACCTCACACGCAGACCGAGCGAGGAACCATGACCACGGCGAAAACGATCACCGCCGCGGACCAGTCCGCCGCTGACGAGTCCAATCAGCGTCGGGAGTTGGCCGATTCACAGCGACAGCTCGCGGAGCTCTCCGAGGCCCTGCGCCGGGTCGCCCGGGGCGACCTCAAGGTGCGCCTGCCCCGCCGGGCGGGCCAGGCCGGCGAGGTGGCCGACGCGTTCAACGACGTCGTCGCCATGCAGGAGCGGCAACATCTCGACGTGCGGCGGATCGCCCGGATCGTCGGCCGCGACGGCCGGCTGACCGAGCGGCTCGACGAAGAGGGCTACGACGGGTCGTGGGCGGAGAGCCAGCGGGCGATCAACTCGCTGATCGACGACCTGGGCCGGCCGACCACCGAGATCGCCCGGGTCATCGTCGCCGTCGCCGACGGCGACCTCTCGCAGCACATGGCCCTGGAGATGGACGGCCGCCCGCTGCGCGGTGAGTTCCTGCGCATCGGCCGCACCGTCAACACCATGGTTGACCAGCTCTCCAGCTTCTCCAACGAGGTCACCCGGGTGGCCCGTGAGGTGGGCACCGAGGGTGAGCTGGGCGGCCAGGCCGACGTGCGCGGCGTCGCCGGCACCTGGAAAGACCTCACCGACTCGGTCAACACGATGGCGTCCAACCTGACCCACCAGGTGCGGTCGATCTCCGCGGTGGCGACCGCCGTGGCCCGGGGCGACCTCAGCCAGAAGATCACCGTGAGCGCCCGGGGCGAGGTGGCCGCGCTCGCCGACACGATGAACGCCCTCACCGACACCCTGCGGCTGTTCGCCGAGCAGGTCACCCGGGTGGCCCGCGAGGTGGGCACCGAGGGCAAGCTGGGCGGCCAGGCGGCGGTGCCCAACGTGGCCGGCACCTGGAAAGACCTCACCGACTCGGTCAACTCCATGGCGAGCAACCTGACCGCCCAGGTCCGCAACATCGCCCAGGTGAGCACCGCCGTCGCCAACGGTGACCTCTCCCAGAAGATCACCGTGGCCGCGCAGGGCGAGATCCTCGAGCTGAAGGACACCGTCAACACGATGGTCGACCAGCTGTCGAGCTTCGCCGACGAGGTCACCCGTGTTGCCCGCGAGGTGGGCACCGAGGGCAAGCTCGGCGGTCAGGCCCAGGTCCGCGGCGTCTCCGGCACCTGGCGCGACCTGACCGAAAACGTCAACCAGCTCGCCGGCAACCTGACCAGCCAGGTCCGCAACATCTCGCAGGTGTCCACCGCCGTCGCCAAGGGCGACCTGAGCCAGAAGATCACGGTCGACGCCCGCGGCGAGATCCTGGAGCTGAAGAACACCGTCAACACGATGGTCGACCAGCTCAGCAGCTTCGCCGACGAGGTGACCCGGGTTGCCCGCGAGGTGGGCACCGAAGGCAAGCTCGGCGGTCAGGCCCAGGTGAAGGGCGTCTCCGGCACCTGGCGTGACCTGACCGACAACGTCAACTCGATGGCGTCCAACCTGACCAGCCAGGTCCGCAACATCGCCAGCGTCACCACCGCCGTCGCGAAGGGCGACCTCGGCCAGAAGATCACGGTCGACGCCCGCGGCGAGATCCTCGAGCTCAAGTCGACGGTCAACACGATGGTCGATCAGCTCAGCAGCTTCGCCGACGAGGTCACCCGCGTCGCCCGCGAGGTCGGCACCGAAGGAAAGCTCGGCGGCCAGGCCCAGGTCCGTGGCATCGCCGGCACCTGGCGTGACCTGACCGACAACGTCAACTTCATGGCGTCCAACCTGACCAGCCAGGTCCGCAACATCGCCCAGGTCTCCACGGCCGTGGCCCGGGGCGATCTGAGCCAGAAGATCACCGTCGACGCCCAGGGCGAGATCCTCGAGCTCAAGAGCACGGTCAACACGATGGTCGACCAGCTCAGCAGCTTCGCCGACGAGGTCACCCGAGTGGCCCGCGAGGTCGGCATCGAGGGTCAACTCGGCGGTCAGGCCCAGGTCAAGGGCGTGTCTGGCACCTGGCGTGACCTGACCGACAACGTCAACTCGATGGCGTCCAACCTGACCAGCCAGGTCCGCAACATCGCCTCCGTCACCACGGCGGTGGCGCGCGGTGACCTCGGTCAGAAGATCACGGTTGACGCGCAGGGCGAGATCCTGGAGCTGAAGAACACCGTCAACACGATGGTCGACCAGCTCAGCAGCTTCGCCGACGAGGTCACCCGGGTCGGCCGGGAGGTCGGCATCGAGGGCAAGCTCGGCGGCCAGGCCCAGGTCAAGGGGGTCAGCGGCACCTGGCGTGACCTGACCGACAACGTCAACCAACTCGCGTCGACGCTGACCACCCAGCTCCGGGCGATCGCGGAAGTGTCCACGTCGGTGACCCGGGGCGACCTGACCCAGCGGATCACGGTCGAGGCCCAAGGCGAGGTCGCCGACCTCAAGGACAACATCAACCAGATGATCGTCACCCTGCGCGAGACCACGAAGAAGAACGCCGAGCAGGGCTGGCTCGACTCCAACGTGGCCCGGATCGGCGGCCTGTTGCAGGGCCAGCGCGACCTCGGCGAGGTCTGCCGCATGATCATGACGGAGGTCACCCCGCTGGTCGACGCCCAGCTCGGTGCGTTCTTCCTGGCCGACACCGATGAGGGCGTGGTCCGGCTGCGGCTGACCGCCTCCTACGGCTACGTCGCCCGCGACCACCACGTGGTGTTCGGCCCCGGTGAGGGACTGGTCGGCCAGGCCGCCCTGTCGCGCCGGCCGATCAGGGTCGGCGCCGAGCCCACCGGCACGCTCACGTTGCGCTCCGGGATGCTCGACGCCAAGCCGCGCGACCTGGTCGTGCTGCCGGTGCTGTTCGAGGGCGAGGTGCTCGGCGTCATCGAGTTCGCCTGCATCGACGCGTTCTCCGACCTGCACCTGACGTTCCTGGAGCGGCTGGTGGCCACCATCGGCATCGCGCTGAACACCATCCAGGCCAACCGGCGTACGGAAGAGCTGCTGGCCCAGTCGCAGCGGCTGGCGCACGAGTTGCAGGAGCAGTCGGCCGAGTTGCAGCGCACCAACAACGAGCTGGAGGAGAAGGCCAAGCTGCTCTCCGACCAGAACATCAACATCGAGACGAAGAACCGCGAGATCGAGCTGGCCCGGATCGGTCTGGAAGAGAAGGCCCGGCAGCTCTCCGCGGCCAGCGCCTACAAGACCGAGTTCCTCGCCAACATGAGCCACGAGCTGCGTACCCCGCTCAACTCGCTCTTGCTACTAGCCCGGCTGCTGGCCGACAACCCGGAGGAGAACCTGACCGCGAAGCAGATCGAGTTCGCCCGCACCATCCACAGTGCGGGCTCCGACCTGCTCTCGCTGATCGACGACATCCTCGACCTGTCGAAGATCGAGGTCGGCCGGATGGACGTCGCGCCGACCGAGTTGGCCTTCGACGAGATCCGCGGCTACGTCGAGCAGGCGTTCGCGCCCCAGGCCGAAGACAAGGGCCTGCGGTTCGAGGTGATGGTGGCGCCCGACCTGCCGGAGATGCTGATCACCGACGCCCAGCGGCTCCAGCAGATCCTGCGCAACCTGCTCTCCAACGCGGTCAAGTTCACCGACAGCGGCGAGGTGACGTTGCGCATCCAGACCGCGGAGCCGAGCCCCGACCTCGACTCGCCGGCGTTGCAGGCGGCACACCGGGTGTTCGCGTTCTCGGTCATCGACACCGGCATCGGGGTGCCCGACGACAAGCTCTCGCTGATCTTCGAGGCGTTCCAGCAGGCCGACGGCACGACCAGCCGCCGTTACGGCGGCACCGGGCTCGGCCTGTCGATCAGCCGCGACCTGGCCCGGCTGCTCGGCGGCACCATCACGGTGGTCTCCGAGCCCGAGGTCGGCTCGACGTTCACCCTGCTCGTGCCCGACGTGCTGGCACCTGACGCGGTCGTCGCGCCGATGCCCGCACCGGTCCCGCCGCGGGCCATCACCCAGCCGCTGCTGCGCCCGTCGACCGACCAGGTGCGGCAGCCGAGCGCGGCCAGCCGGGCCCTCGACGGCGCCACCGTGCTGATCATCGACGACGACGTGCGCAACGTGTTCGCCCTGACCAGCGCGCTGGAGCTGCACGGCATGTCGGTGCTCTACGCCGACAACGGCGGCGACGGCGTGCGGGCCCTGGCCGAGCACCCCGAGGTCGACATCGTGCTGATGGACGCGATGATGCCCGACCAGGACGGCTACGAGACGACCCGGGTGATCCGCCGCAACCACCACAACGTCGGCCTGCCGGTGGTCTTCCTCACCGCGAAGGCGATGCCGGGCGACCGGGAGTCGGCGATCGCCGCCGGAGCGACCGACTACATCACCAAACCGGTCGACCTCGATGAGCTGATCAACCTGATGGCGAGCTGGGTGCACGGCACCGCCGGCCAGCCGACCCAGGAAGGCGGAGCGGTTTGACCGTTAGGGTGGGACGGTGAGTGGGACGGCGAAGGCACTGCTGGTCGACGACCGTAAGGAAAACCTCCTCGCGCTGGAGGCGATCCTCCAAGGGCTGCCGGTTAAATCCGTCGCGGTCGAAAGCGGGGAGGCGGCACTCAAACAGCTCCTGGTCGACGACTTCGCGGTCATCCTGTTGGACGCCCAGATGCCCGACATGGACGGGTTCGAGACGGCCAACCACATCAAACGCCGCGAGCGGACCCGGCACGTGCCGATCATCTTCCTGACCGCGGCCGACCGTGACGCCCAACTCGCGCTGCGTGGTTACGCGGCGGGAGCGGTCGACTACCTGACGAAGCCGTTCGACCCGTGGGTGCTGCGCGCCAAGGTCTCGGTCTTCGTCGACCTGTGGACGAAGAGTCGCCAGTTGGCCGCACACAGTGAAGACGTCCGCGAGCGCGACGCGCGCTGGCGCACCCTGAGCGAAGCGGTTGACGCGGCCACCACGCTGCTGCGCTCAGACGAGGAAGGCGCCCGGGAACGGGCGGTGCAACTGCTCGAACAGGCCCGCTGGGGTTAAGCGAGCTAAGACGAGGGCTCGCTGTTCTTGACCATCAGGGCCGAGCGGAGGCCGGTGATGTCGAGCACTCGCATCAGGAAGTCGCCGACGTTGGTCAGCACCAACACGCTCTGCGCGTGGCTCACCTTGCGACTGAGCACGACGAGCGTGCCGAGGCCCGTAGAGTCACAGAACGTGACGCCGGCGAGATCGAGGGTGACCCGCGGCGGCGGCTCGGCCAGCACCTCGGTCACCGCGTTGGCGAGCCGGGTGCCGGTGAGCATGTCAATCTCGCCGGCGAGACTCAGCACGACCTCTTCAGGCGTGCGCCGCACGGTGATCGACAGTTCCGGACGTTCCACGCGAGCAGCCTATCGCGATCTCCCAGGACCGGCCCGTCGAGCGTCGCCCGCTGGCGGGCCAGGGGTGCCTGCCCGCCATCTCCTACACGCTGTCAGAATGGCTGCACCGTGACCGAAACAAATTCGGCCGGCCCCGGTCGGTACCCATCCGACGCGCCGGCATCCGAGGCCTTGTTCAGCCGCGCCCGTGAGCTCACGCCGGGCGGGGTCAACTCGCCGGTGCGCGCGTTCCGTGCGGTCGGCGGCACCCCGCGCTTCATGGTCCGGGGCCAGGGCCCCTGGCTCTTCGACGCCGACGACCGGCGCTATCTCGACCTGGTCTGCTCGTGGGGTCCGCTGATCCACGGGCACGCGCACCCGGTCATCGTCGAGGCCGTCACCGCGGCCGCCACCCGTGGCACCAGTTTCGGCACGCCGACACCGGGCGAGGTCGACCTGGCCGCCGAGATGGTCGCGCGCACCCCGATCGAGCAGGTGCGCCTGGTCAACTCGGGCACCGAGGCGACGATGTCGGCGATCCGGCTGGCCCGCGGCTACACCGGCCGGTCGAAGATCGTGAAGTTCGCCGGCTGCTACCACGGCCACGTCGACTCACTGCTCGCGTCGGCCGGTTCCGGAGTCGTCACGTTCGGCCTGCCCGACTCGCCCGGCGTCACCGGCGCGGCGGCGGCCGACACGATCGTGCTGCCCTACAACGACCTCGCCGCGGTCGAGGCGGCCTTCGCGGCCGACGGCGCCGAGATCGCCGCCGTGATCACCGAGGCCGCGCCCGGCAATATGGGCGTGATCGCGCCGCGCGAGGGCTTCAACGCGGGCGTCGCCCGGATCGCACACGCACACGGCGCGCTGTTCATCGTCGACGAGGTGATGACCGGCTTCCGGGTGTCGCGCTCCGGTTGGGCCGGCATCGAGGAGACCGGCGCCGACCTTTACACCTACGGCAAGGTGATGGGCGGCGGGCTGCCGGCGGCGGCGTTCGGCGGCTCCGCCGAGATCATGGGCAAGCTCGCCCCGGCCGGGCCGGTCTACCAGGCCGGCACCCTCTCCGGAAACCCGCTGGCCTGCGCGGCCGGCCTCGCGTCGCTGCGGCTCGCCGACGACGCGGTCTACCGCCGGCTCGACGAGACCTCGACCACGGTCAGCAAGATGGCCAGCGAGGCGCTCGCCGGCGCGGGTGTTCCGCACCGGCTCTCGTACGCCGGCAACATGTTCTCGATCTTCTTCACCGACGCGGACGTGGTCGACTTCGACGGCGCGCGCGCCCAGAACGTGGCCGCGTTCAAGGCGTTCTTCCACGCGATGCTCGACGCCGGTGTCTACCTGCCGCCGAGTGCGTTCGAGGCCTGGTTCGTGTCGGCGGCGATCGACGACGCCGCCCTCGAGGTGTTGGCCGCGGCCCTGCCGGGCGCGGCGCGAGCGGCGGCTGCTGCGGGGGGCGCGAGTTGACGACGACGGTGGTGCACGTGCTTCGGCACGGCGAGGTGCACAACCCCGGCAAGGTGTTGTACGGGCGGCTGCCCGGCTTCAAACTCAGCGAACTCGGCACCCAGATGGCCAAGGCGGCCGCGCAGGCGCTCGCCGACCGTGACGTCACGCACGTCGTGGCCAGCCCGCTGGAGCGCGCCCAGGAGACCGCCGAACCGATCGCGGCCCAGTTCGGTCTCCCGGTCGGGGTCGACGAGCGGCTGATCGAGAGCGCCAACTGGTTCGAGGGCAAGCGGGTCTCGCCGGGCGACGGCTCGTTCCGCGACCCGCGCAACTGGTGGGTGCTGCGCGACCCGCTGACGCCGTCGTGGGGCGAGGCCTACCGGGCGATCGCCGAGCGGATGTTCGCCGCCGTGCACGCCGCGCGGGTGGCCGCCGAAGGCCACGAGGCGGTCTGCATCTCACACCAACTCCCGATCTGGACGCTGCGCCGCTACGTCGAGCACAAGCGCCTCTGGCACGACCCGCGCAAGCGCCAATGTGGACTGTGCAGCCTGACCTCGTTCCACTTCGACGGCGCCAAAGTGGTCGGCATCGGCTATTCCGAGCCGGCAGCCCATCTCGTCGCGCTCTCACCCAACGCCCGGAACGCCAAGGGCGCCTGACATGCGCCGTCGTGGTCTGCTTGTCGGCCTGGTGGTCGCCGCGGTCGCGGTGGCCGCGCTCGTCTACGTGGTGGCCGGCCGCGGCGGCGACAGCTGGAAAGACCTGTGCCAGACGTCGAGCGAGGGCTTCATCGAGTGCGCCGCGGGTAAGCGGCCGGCCGCGCCGGACGTCGCCGGTGACCTGCTCGAGGGCGGCCGCTACGACACGGCCGCCGACGCCGGCAAGGTCCTGGTGGTCAACTTCTGGGGTTCCTGGTGCGCGCCCTGCCGGGCCGAGATCGACGACCTGGAGCACACCTACGAGGCCACGAAGGCCAAGGGCGTCGACTTCCTCGGCATCAACATCCGCGACGGCCGCGACGCCGCGCTGGCCTTCCACAACCAGCAGGTGACCTACCCGAGCATCTTCGACCCGTCGAGCAAGTTGGCGCTCGGCTTCGAGATCCCGCCCAACTCGATCCCGGCGACCATCATCGTCGACCGGGCCGGCGACATCGCCTACGTGATCCGCCGCGGGGTCACCCAGGAGCAGTTGCAGCCGATCGTCGAGCGGGTCGCGGCCGAGGCGTCCTGATGGGGAGCACGTTCGGCGACCTGGCGACCAGCGGCCCGCTGGCGTTCGCGATCGGCGGCGCCGCGCTGGCCGGCCTGGTCAGCTTCCTGTCGCCATGCGTGCTGCCGCTGGTGCCCGGCTACCTGTCCTACGTCACGGGCCTGGCCGGCTCGGAACTCGAGCGCAAGGTCCGCGAGCGCAGCCGGGTGCTGGCCGGCACGATGCTCTTCGTCGTCGGCTTCACCACGGTCTTCGTGCTGGTCGCCGTGCTCGTTTCGCGGGTCGGCTGGGTGATGGTCGAGCACCGCCGGCTGCTGGAGATCGTGGTCGGCTCGCTGATCATCGTGCTCGCGCTGGCGTTCCTCGGCGTGATCCCGGGCCTACAGCGCGAGGTGCGAATCCAGGCGCTGCCCAGGGCCGGCCTGCTCGCCGCGCCGGTCTTCGGTGCCGTGTTCGCGCTGTCCTGGGTGCCCTGCGTCGGCCCGACCATGGGGTCGGTGCTGCTGCTGGCCAGCACGGCCGGCAAGGCTGACCGGGCGGTGGTGCTCGCCGTGGCGTACTGCCTCGGGTTGGGCATTCCGTTCGTGATCTTCGGGGTGTTCTTCACCCGGCTGCTCGGGCTGTTCAAGGCGATCCGGCGCAACAGCCAGTGGGTCACCCGGATCGGCGCCGGCCTGCTCATGCTGATGGGGCTCGCGCTGGTCACCGGCGGCTGGAACAGCTTCCTGATCTGGCTGCAGAGCAGCATCGGCCCCGGAAGCATCGGCATCTGATGACCGCGACCGACACCCGACCCGCGCCGCCGGCCGCGCCGCCGCCCCGCCCGCCCGGCTGGGGCAACTGGCTCGTCGCCGTCGGCCGCAACGCCTGGCGACAACTCACCAGCATGCGTACGGCGTTGGTGTTGCTCTTCCTGCTCGCCGTCGCGTCGATTCCGGGCTCGATCCTGCCGCAGACCAACGTCGGCATCGAGAAGGTCCAGGCCTACTACCGCGCCCACCCGACGCTGGCGCCGTGGATCGAGAAGGTCGACGGGTTCAACGTCTTCGGCTCGCCCTGGTTCGCCGCGATCTACCTGCTGCTGTTCACCTCGCTGATCGGCTGTGTGGTGCCGCGGCTGCGCGACCATTACCGCGCGATCCGGTCGGTGCCACCCAACGCGCCGGCCCGGCTCGACCGGTTGCCGCAACACGCGACGGTCGACGACCACGACGGTGACCTGAAGGCGGTCGCGGCCACGCTGCGCAAGCGGCGCTGGCGGGTGGTCGTGCGCGGCGACACGGTGTCGGCGGAGAAGGGCTATCTCAAGGAGACCGGCAACCTGGTCTTCCACCTCTCGCTGATGGCGGTGCTGGTCGCGGTCGCGCTCGGCTCCTGGTATGGCTGGCACGGCAACCGGATCCTGGTCACCGGCCCGGACTCGGGGTTCTGCAACAGCCTCCAGCAATACGACGAGTCCAAGCTCGGCCCGCGGGTCGACGAGAGCAAGCTGCCGCCGTTCTGCGTGACCCTCGACCAGTTCGAGGCGACGTTCCAGACCAGCGGGCAGCCCAAGCAGTTCAAGGCGACGGTGACCGTCGAGGGCGACGGGCCGACCCGCACCGCCGACTTCTCCGTCAACGACCCGCTGCGGCTCGGCGGGGCTTCGATCTACCTGCTCGGCCACGGCTACGCGCCGATCCTGCGCTACACCGACCGGTTCGGGAAGACGCAGACCAAGGAGGGTCCGTTCCTGTCGGAAGACGGGATGCAGACCAGTTCCGGCGCGATCTCTTTCCCCGACGCCAACATCGACCCGAAGACCGGCAAGCGTGACTCGTCGTTGCAGATGGGCTTCGACGGCCTCTACATGCCGACCGCGCCGAAGCAGCCGCCCTATCTGCGCTCCGAGTTCCCCGCGGAGAACAACCCTGGCCTGCTGCTCACGGCCTATCGCGGCAACCTCGGCCTCGATGCGGGCATCCCGAGTTCGGTCTACCACCTCGACCAGAACCAGATCGACGCCGGCCGGCTCAAGCAGGTCGGCGAGGGCAAGCTGCTCAAGCCCGGCGAGACCTGGACGCTCGACGACGGTTCGTCCGTCCAGTTCGTCGGGACGAAGAAATACGTGACGCTGTCCGTGCGACACGACCCCGGCCAGGACATCGCTCTGGTCGCGGCGGTGTGCGCGCTGGTCGGTCTGATGGGCTCGCTGTTCGGCAAGCGCCGGCGGATCTTCTTCCGGTTGGCTTCCCCGTCTCCGACATCCAGTAGTAGATTGCTCGAGGCCGGTGGCCTACCGCGCACCGACTACCCCGGCTTCGCCGAGGAGTTCGCTTCGACCGTCGCCGCCGTGAGAGAGAAGACCTGATGGCCGCCTTGTCGGACGCCCTACTGGTGGTGGCCATGCTCGGCTACCTGGCCGCGATGATCGGTTACGCGGCCGTCTACGCCTTCGGCGACAAGGGCGTGGTCGCCCGGGTCGCTGAACGTGAACTCGTCGGCGCGGGCGGGCCGCCGGTCGCGGTGGTTTCGCCGATCGAAGAGGTTTCGCCGCCGCCCGCTCCCCGACGCACCTCCTGGGCCGGCCGCATCGCCGCCGGTTTTCTGGTGCTCGCGGCCGTCGCCCAGATCAGCTCCCTGATCAGCCGCGGCGTCGCCGGGCACCGGCTGCCCTGGGGCAACATGTACGAGTACGTCCTCGCGGCCACCTCGGTCGCCGCCGTGGCCTGGATCATCGTGATGGTCCGCCGCCCGGCGCTGCGCCACCTCGGCCTCTACGTCGCGCTGACCCAGGTGGTCCTGCTCGGCGTCGCCGGCCTGATCCTCTACGTGCCGGTCGGGCCGCTGGTGCCGGCGCTCGACTCCTACTGGCTGGCGATCCACGTGACCGCCATCGCCATCTCGTCGGGCGTCTTCCTGATCGGCTTCGTGCCGGCCAGCCTCTTCCTGATCAAATCCGGCTACGACAAGGGCCGCAACGGCTTCCCGTTCAGCCTCGGCGACCGCCTTCCCGCCGCCGACGTCCTCGAGCGCCTGTCGTTCCGCCTGCACGCGTTCGCGTTCCCGATCTGGACCTTCGGCGCGCTGATCGCCGGCCCGATCTGGGCGGAGTCGGCGTGGGGCCGCTACTGGGGCTGGGACCCCAAAGAGGTGTGGGCGTTCATCTCCTGGATCGTCTACGCCGGCTACCTGCACGCCCGGGCCACGCCCAGCGTCAAGAAGACGACGGCCACCTGGATCGCCGTGCTGGGCTTCCTGACGATGCTGATGAACCTGTTCGGCGTGAACATCTTCTTCACGGGCCTGCACTCGTACGGCGGCCTCTGACCGATCGGCCATAGCCCAAGATCGACCGACTCGCTAGTCTCCAGATGATCATGTTCTGACGGGGGTTGTGCGATGCGGGTTGGCCGCGGCCTGGCGCTGCTGTGTGTCGGTGTGTTGGTGACGGCTGGCCTGTCGGCCGTCGGCGGAAGCGCCGCGGCGGCGGATGATCCGCTGCCGCCGATCCGCGTGTCGCAGCCGTGCAACGGGACGCCAGACGGCTCCTCCGGAAGCTACTGCTCGATCACCAAGGCGGTGCAGGCAGCGCAGCCGGGCCAGACCGTCGAGGTGTGGCCGGACACCTACGACGAGTCCGTGGTGGTGACGAGGTCCGGCCAGCCGGGCAAGCCGATCACGATCACGGCGATGCCGGCGACGGGCCAGCGGACCACCGTGCGAGGCGCCGAGGCGGGGCCGGCATTTCTTCTCTCCGGCGTGCACGACGTCGTCATCGACGGACTCGACATCGGCATGACTGTGCTCAAGCCCGCCGTGGTGGTCGAAGACTCGAGCGACGTCACGATCGCAGACGGGTGGGTCAGCGCCTCACGGGCCGCGGCCCTCGAGATCAAAGGTGACTCGCACGGCGTCACCGTGCGCGACATGGTCGCCCGGAGCGGCAACGGGCCGGTGTTCGCTGTGCACTCCGGCGCCACCGACACCCTGCTCACGGGCAACAGCGTTTACGCACAGACGCAGCCGAGCACTACGCCCTCGGCGGTCACCGTCGAAGACGCACCACGGACCACCCTCACCAACAACACGATCGTGACCGACTGTCTGGTCGGCGTCGCGGTGAAGGGCGCCTCGGCGGGATTCAGCCTCTTCAACTCGATCCTGCGGACCAACCGGCCCACGCTGCCCGGTGGTTGCACGGCCGGGTCCGGGCAGTCGTCGGCGGCCGCGACGCCGTTGACCGTCGACGGAGCGGCGACGACCGACAGCCACGTCGACTACAACCTGGTCGACCCGGTGCACGGCGGATCGCTCTACGCGTGGGGCGGCACCACCTATCCGAACCCGGCCGCACTCGCGGCCGCGACCGGGCAGGCAACGCACGACATCGCGGCCGACCCATTGCTGACCAACACCGACGGCGACCGGGCCGGATGGAGCGTGCGGGCCGACTCGCCGGCGATCGACTCGGCGCTACCGGACGCGCCGGGAGTGCGGAGCCAGGACCTGCGCGGCAACCCGCACGCCGACAACCCGGACGCACCCAACGTGGGTGGTGGCTACGTCGATCGTGGCGCGACCGAACTGCTTCCCGCTCCGACGGTCACCTCGGCGATCGCGCGGGCGCCCGGCGGCGGCAGCCTCGAGGCGATCGCCACCGCGACCGCCACCTATCCGTGGCGGACGGACGGGCCGGCGGGCGCGTTCAGCTTCGCGATTCCGGGCCAGTGGCCGGTCGTCGGCCACACCGGCAGCGCGCGGTTCACGTTCCCGAAGGCCGGGCCCGCATGCGTCGACATCAAGGTCAGCAACGACGGGTTCCGCGGCGCCGTCCTGGCACACCAGGCGTCGCCGTGTGTCGTGCTGGGCGCCTCGTTCACCCCGGTGCCGCCGCAGCGGGTGCTCGACACCCGCTCCGGCCTCGGCGCGCCGAGCGGCGCACCGCTGGAACCGGGCGCTGATCTGCACCTTTCGGTGCCTGCGTCGATGCGGACGGCGGCGGCCGTCGTCCTCAACGTGACCGTGACCCAGCCCACCGCCAACGGCTACCTGAAGGTCTACCCAGACGACGACAGCCAGCCGACCACGTCGAGCATCAACTTCCTGGCCAAGCAGACGGTCGCCAACCTGGTGACCGTGCGCAACGGGCCCAACGGGTTGTACCTGTCCAATGCCAGTGCGGGCACCACCCACGTGGTTGCCGACATCGCCGGCTACTACGCCAACACCGGGTCCGGGCTGACCTCTGCGAGCCCGGTGCGGGTCCTCGACACCCGCGCGGCGATCGGCGTGCCGGGCACGACGCCAATCGGTCCTAACGGGAAGGTGACCGTCGACCTGTCGGCAAAGGTGCCGGCGGGCACGACCGCGGCCGTGCTCAACCTGACCGTCACGAAGCCGACCACGAGCGGCCACATCACCGTGTTTCCGCCCGGGGCGGCGGTGCCGACGACGTCGAACGTCAACTTCCTCGCCGACCAGACCGTGAACAACATGGTGATCGCGCCGGTCGTCGACGGCAAGGTGGCGTTCGCGTTCGGTGGCGCGGGGACCGTACACCTCCTCGCCGATCTGTCCAGTTGGTTTGCGCCCGGTGCCACTGACACCTACCTGCCGACCTCCCCGACGCGGATCCTCGACACCCGCACCACGGCCACCCCGGTCGGCCCCGGCAAGACGGTGCGCGTCACGGTCAACGCCAGCGTGTGCGGCTCGGCACCGTGCCCCCGCACGGCCATCGTGGCGAACCTGACCGTGACCAACGCGAAGTCCGACGGGTATCTGTCGGTCTACCCGTTCGGCCAACCTCGCCCCGTCGTGTCGGCGCTCAACTTCACCAAGGGGCAGACCGTGGCCAACCTGGTCACCGTCGGCCTCGGCCAGGACTCGTTCCTGGTCTACAACAACGGTGGAAGCACCGTCGACGTGATCGTGGATCAGGCCGGGTTCTACCTGTCGCCGGCCTGACGCCCATCACTATCCTGTCCCGATGCGACAGACGTGGCGGGTATCGACGGCCGGTCGGGTGGCCGGGCTCGTAGGCACGGCCTTCGGGCTGGTGGTCGTCGTTCGCGCGCTGCTGGCCATCGCGCGTGACGGGATGGAGTTGGGCCTCGCCTACGGCCTGCTGCTCGGGGTGGCGCTGGTCGTCGCGCCGCTGGTCCTGACGCTGCGGCCGGCCGTGACGCTGACCGAGACCGATGTGGACGTACGCAACCCGCTGCGTACCCTGCGTGTGCCGATCGCCGAGATCACCGACGCCAAGACCGGCTACGGCGGCGTGCGGATCGAGACCCGCGCCGGGCGGGCGGTCACCGCGTGGGCCGTGCAGAAGTCCAACCTGGCCAACTGGCGCGGCCAGCACACCCGGGCCGACGACGTCGCCGAGGCAATCCGTCAGGCCGCCCGGCCGAGGGCCCGTCGTTAGATTTCCCGCTCCCACAGGCAGCAGCCGGCCCGGTGGCCGGCGTTGTCAGGGGTATGAGGGACAAGCATGGATGCTGATCTCGAGTCGGAGTTCAGCGAGTTCGTCGCGGCCCGGTCGCATGCGCTGTTCCGCACCGCGCTGGCGCTGACCGGGCATCGCCAGCAGGCCGAGGACCTGCTCCAGACGGTGCTCATCAAGGGCGCCCGGCACTGGCCGCGGATCCGCTCCGGCGCGCCCGAGGCCTACCTGCGCACCGCGCTCTACCGCCAGCAGACGAGCTGGTGGCGCAGCCTGCGGCGGCATCGTGAGCTGAGCACCGACGTGCTGCCCGAAGCCGCCGCTGCCGACGATCCGACGCACACCGTCGACCTGCACCTCGCCCTGCGGCAGGCGCTGGGCCGGCTGGCGCCCAAACACCGGGCGGTGCTGGTGCTGCGCTATTTCGAGGACCGGCCCGACGAGGAGATCGCCCTGATCCTCGGGTGCGCCGAGTCGACCGTCCGCAGCCAGGCGGCGCGGGCGCTGGCCCGGCTGCGCCAGCTCGCACCGGAACTCCACGCCAAGGAGGAAGCACAGCGATGAACGACGAGCTTTCCGGCGCGCTGCGCCAGACGTTCGAGCAGATCGCCGACGACGGCGGGCCACCGCCTGCGCTGGCGCGGGCAGCGCTGGCCGGGGCCCGGCGCCGGCGCCGCGTCCAAGTCGGAGCGGGTGCCGGGCTGGTGCTGTGCGCCGTGCTCGCGGCGGCCGGCGTGGCTGTCGGTGGCGGCCAGGGAAGCCAGGTCGCGAGCGGACCCGGTGAGTCGGTCATCGAGGCCTACAGCGGCGTCCGCGACCTCGGAGTTGAAGACGGCAGCCCCGCGTTCAACTACTCGTTGCTGCTGGATCGCAAGACCGGCACCTACCGCCGGGTTCCTTATCGGACCGCGATCCCGTCGCCCGACGGTGACCGGGTGCTGGTCGCCACCGGCGACAACAGCACCGCCAACCCGAGCGGGCTGGGCATCATGGATCGGGCGACCGGCGTCGTCCGGTGGATCGACGGAAGCAAGATTGACGGGTTCCCCGGCAACGCCAACGACGGCGTGTGGTCACCTGATGGGCAGCGCATCCTCTTCCGATTCGTGCCTCGCAACGGCCCGCCCGGTGCGGTCCTGGTCGACACGGAGACATTGCGAGGTGAGCTGCTGGAACTGCCCGATCTGTCCGTCGCCGACATCGGCATGGCCTGGACCCCCCACAGCGACGGCTTCGCGGTGACGCTCGCGGATTCTCCCAGCGAGGGAAGTGCGTACACGGCGCGCGGGGTCCAGTTTTTCGATCTGAAGGGGCGGCCACAGCGCACTCTCGCGGTGCCGGGACCCGACCTGTGTGCCCGACCGGTCTTCTCACCGGACGGTCAGCTCGCCCTGAGCGGGCCGCTCGTCGGCAGCGGTGGATTGTCGATCGCCGTCGTCGATCCGGACACCGGGGGAGTTCGCGAGCGGATCGCGCTCGACGACAACGGCCGGATCATCGGTTGGGCTGACGAGGGGCACCTGCTGGTGAGCACCTACGACAGCCGCGACGCCGAGCACCTCGAGGTGATCGATCTGACCGGGGCGGTGACCAGGCGGGTGGTTCGGCCGGAGGGCGCCGACGACAGCGAGGTCTTCATCGGTTCCGCCGCCGGCCTGCCGAACTCGGCCGATGGCCTGACCTTCTGAGGCGCCGGCCTGGGGGCCGACGAGGTGGGGCACGCGCCATAGGCGAGACTGCTACCTATGGCGCGTGCCTTCCCGTACCCGGATCTCAAGGACTTCATCTCCGCTCTCGAGAGCGCCGGTGAGCTGCGCCGGGTCGGTGTGCCGGTCGACCCGACGCTGGAGATCAGCGAGGTGGTCACCCGCACGGTCCGGGCCGGCGGTCCGGCGCTGCTGTTCGAGCGCCCGACCCGCGGCGAGATGCCGGTGACGGTCAACCTGTTCGGCACCGAGCGGCGGATGGCGATGGCGCTGGGCGTCGACTCGCTCGACGAGATCGGCGACCGGATCGGCGCGCTGGTCAAGCCCGATCTCCCGGTCGGCTGGTCGGGGATCCGCGACGGGCTCGGCAAGGTCATGCAGCTCAAGTCCGTACCCCCGAAAAAGGTCAAGACAGCGCCCTGCCAGCAGGTGGTCTTCAAGGGCGCCGACGTCGACCTCAACCGGCTGCCCGGCCTACAGGTCTGGCCCGGCGACGGCGGGATCTTCCACAACTTCGGGCTGACCCACACCAAGCACCCGGAGACGGGAAAGCGCAACCTCGGCCTCTACCGCCTCCAGCAGCACTCGCACAACACGCTCGGCATGCACTGGCAGATCCACAAGGACTCGACCGCGCACCACGCGGTGGCCGAGCGGCGCGGCGAGCGGCTGCCGGTGGCCATCGCGATCGGCGCCGACCCGGTGGTCAGCTACGCGGCCAGCGCCCCGCTGCCCGGTGACATCGACGAATACCTGTTCGCCGGCTTCCTGCGTGGCGAGCGGGTGGAGATGGTCGACTGCCTGACCGTGCCGTTGCAGGTGCCGGCACAGGCGCAGATCGTGCTGGAGGGCTACATCGAGCCGGGCGAGCGGCTGCCCGAGGGCCCGTTCGGCGACCACACGGGCTTCTACACGCCCGTCGAGCCGTTCCCGGTGCTCCACGTCGAGTGCATGACCATGCAGCGCGATCCGGTCTACCACTCGATCATCACGTCGAAGCCACCGCAGGAAGACCACGGCCTCGGCAAGGCCACCGAGCGCATCTTCCTGCCGCTGCTCAAGCTGCTGATCCCCGACATCATCGACTACGACCTCCCGTCCGCCGGGGTGTTCCACAACTGCGTGATCGTCTCGATCAACAAGCGCTACCCGAAGCACGCGCAGAAGGTGATGAACGCCATCTGGGGCGCCCACCTGCTCTCGCTCAGCAAACTGATCGTGGTCGTCGACGACGACTGCGACGTGCACGATTACGCCGAGGTCGCGTTCCGGGCGTTCGGCAACGTCGACTACGCGCACGACCTGCTGCTCACGCAGGGTCCGGTCGATCACCTGGACCACGCGTCCTACCAGCAGTTCTGGGGTGGCAAGGCGGGCGTCGACGCCACCCGCAAGCTGCCGACCGAGGGCTACACCCGCGGTTGGCCAGACGAGATGGCCATGTCGCCGGAGATCACGGCCCTGGTCGACAAGCGGTGGAAGGAGTACGGCCTCTGATGGTCGCGATGGCGGCACCGGCACCAAACCGGGTCCAGGCCTTCATGCGGCTGGTGGTGATCGAACACTCGATCTTCGCCCTGCCGTTCGCCTACGTAGCCGCGCTGGCCGCGATGCGCCTGGACGGCGGCCGCGTCCAGTGGGGCACCCTGCTGTTGATCACCGTGGCGATGGTGGCGGCCCGCACGGTCGCGATGGCCGCCAACCGGATCATCGACCGCCGGATCGACGGGGAAAACCCGCGCACGGCGTCCCGCGAACTCGTCACCGGGGCGGTGTCCCTGCGTACGGCGTGGGTCGGCCTGCTGCTCTCGCTGGTCGTCTTCGAGGTGGCCGCGGCCGCACTCAACCCGCTGTGCCTGGTGCTGTCGCCGGTCGCGCTGTTCCTGCTGGTCATTTACTCCTACGCGAAGCGCTTCACGAACTATCCGCAGCTCTTCCTGGCCGCGGCGCAGGCAGTGGCCCCGGTCGGCGCGTGGGTCGGCGTCACGGGTTCGTGGTCCTGGCCGGCGTTCGTGCTCGGCGTCGCGGTGGGCACCTGGATCGGTGGGTTCGACTGCATTTATGCGGTCCAGGACCTGGAGGCCGACCGCCGGATCGGCATCGGTTCGGTCCCGGTGAAGCATGGGGTCCGCGGCGCCTTGATCATCTCCGCGGTGACGCACGTGGTGACGGTCGCGTTCTACCTGTGGTTCGGGGCGCTGGCGGATCTGGGGTGGCTCTGGACGGCCGGGGTCGCGGTCACCGCGGCGGTGCTGGTCTACGAGCACGCCATCGTCAAGCCTTCGGACATGTCCCGGGTCAACCGGGCGTTCTTCACGGCAAACGGCGTGATCGGCATAGTGCTCTTCGTCTTCGCGCTCCTCGACCTGGTCGCCCTCCAGGGGTTGCGCGCCTAGAGCGGGTCGCTTCTGCTGCTCGGTCGCGGTCGCGGTCGCGGTCGCGGTCGCGGTCGCGGTCGCGGTCGCGGTCGCGGTCGCGGTCGCGGTCGCCTCGGCCGGTGCCGGTGATGGGCACGGGTCGGCTCGTGGACGTGTGACCGGTGATCGTTTGCACGTGGTCAGCACCCGGCGGACGTCTCCGCAAGATCATGTGCACCTCATCAACAATCCGCACGGCGTGTCGTGCCGACCTGACACACATGATCATGGCGGAAGCCGTAGGTGATGCAGATCGGGTGCAAACGATCAAGCCCAACGTCCCGACCCAGTAGATCTAGGAAAATTCTGGTAGCCAGGGCTACCAGAATTTTCCTAGATCTCATCACAGTCGGCGCGGCGCAGCGCGACACACCGACGAAGCGAATGGCCGGCGTTGAAGCGGCGGCTGGCGCCGCCTATTGGTCACCGACCGCGACGTGGCAGCGGCGTTGGCAGCCTCCGAAGCGAGTGGCCGGCGCTCAAGCGGCGGCGGGGGCTGCCCATTGGTCACCGACCACGACGCCGCGGCGTCGTTGGCCCGTGTGGTGGGAGCTGGGGTGGCGGTTGGCCCGCCACCCGGGCCAACGACGCCAGCCGCGTGCCGGTGGGTGACCAACGGGCGACGGCGCCGAAGTGCCGGGGGCGCCTATTGGTGAACCGCCGCGACGTGGCGGCTGCGTTGGTCAGCGTGGCGGGGCGCTGAAGTGGCGGCTGGCGCCGCCTATTGGTCACCGACCGCCACACGGCCGGCGGCGTTAGCCCGGGTGGGGGCGTTGAAGTGGCAGGCGCGGCGCCTATTAGTGACCCGCCGCGACGTGGCGGCTGCGTTGGCTCGTGTGGTGGGCGCTGAAGTCGCGGCTGGTGCCGCCCATGGGTCACCCACCGGCACGCGGCGGCCGCGTTGGCTCGTGTGGTGGGCGTTGAAATCGCGGCTGGTGCCGACCATTGGTCACGGACCGCGACGCGGCGGCGGCGTTCGCCAGGGTGGTGGGCGCCGATGTGCTGGGTAGCGCTAATTGTGACCCGCCGAGACGTGGCGGCTGCGTTGATCAGCGCGGCGGGGCGCTGAAGTGGCGGCTGGCGCCGCCTATCTGGTCACCGACCGCGACGCAGCGGCGGCGTTAGCCCGCGTGGGGGCGTTGAAGTGGCAGGCGACGCCTATTGGTGACCCGCCGCGACGCGGCGGCGGCGTTGACCCGCGTGGGGCCTTGAAGTGGCGGCTGGCGTCGCCCATTCGTCACCCGCCGCCAGGCGCCGATGGCGTTGACTCGCGGGGTGCGTGGCCAAGTGGCGGCTGGCGCCGGCCGTTGGTGATCCGCCGCGACGCGGCGGTGGCGATAGCGCGGAATGAGTGGCGCCGGGCGCCACTCATTGGTGAGCTGCCGCAAGGCGGCGGCGGTGTTTATCCGCGTGGTGGGCGCTGAAGTGGGGGCGGGCGCCGCCCATTGGTCCTTGACCGCCACGCCGGCGGCGGCGTTAACCCCGGGTGCTGGGCGCTGAAGCGGCGCGCCGGGCGCCCATTCGTCATCCACTGCGACGCGGTGGCGGCGTTAGCCCGTGTGGTGAGCGCTGAAGCGGCGGCCGCCGCCGCCCAGCGCAGACAGACCGCCAGGCGGCGGCGGCTTCGACCAGAACCCACACCCAACCCGCAGGGTAGGGGTGGATCTCCTCGTCGGGCGTAGCCCACAAACCAGGATCTCCGGATGGGGACAAGGTGGAGCGCCCTACTGGACGAACGACCTTGTCCCCATCCGGAGATCCTGGTGCCCTAAGCGAAGCCCGACGAGGAGATCCGCCCCCACGGGCTGGCATCTCTTTAGAGCGGCCGGGGTCCGGGGCAGCGCCCCGGTGGGGGCGAGGGGCAAAGCCCCAACAACAACAACAACTACGAAGCCCGATCCCCAACCCAATCAGCGACAAGCGAAGGCATCGGATACCGGGGCGACTCCAGCGACCAGTCGATGGTCCCCCGCACCGAATCAGCGACCCCTTCCACATACCGCCGAACCGCCGCGTCAATGCGGGCGCCGAACGCCGGCACGGCCGCGCGCAACTCCACGAACCGGGTCATCCGCTCCTGCCACCGAGCGATCACCTCATGGATCGCGCCGTCCCGGGACAACCCCCGCTCCCGAGCGGTAGCCAGCACCAGATTGTGCCCGGCAGCGGTGCTCTCATCCCGCTCCAGCGAAAGCAGATCATTGAACCAGGACAAAAGATCATTCCCAGCCGCGCTGATCTCCCGCAACACCGGATGGTGATAGACCGCCTCGGGAATCCGCATCCGCGAACCACCGGCGAACTCGATCAAGGCGTAGGACACGTAAGCGGCCGACGTAGCTCGTCGAAGCTGGATGTATTCCACGACCCCCGGCTTACGCCCGACCCACTTGTTGCTCGCCTCGACCAGGATCCCGTCGAGGTGGTGGCGCAACGCGTCGTTGATGCGATCGACCGACATCTCCGAGAGCCCCCCGGTGATGGCCCGCCAGGAATCGAGCAGCATCGCGCGCATCGGCGAGCTCAGCCCCGGCGCCGGCTGTCGCCCGTCGCTGTCGAGCGTCGCGTAAACCCCGTCGATGGTGGCCCGGACGACCGACAGCGGCGGGGTAGCGCTGCCGTCGACGGTGTCGTCGAGCAGAAAGAAGAAGGTGAACAGCGCGGTCAGCAGCCGCAGGTCGGCGGCGCTGGCGTCGGGGTAGAGGCGGCCGGCGTAACGCCCGAAGCCGCTGACCCGCAGCCGCGCGGCGGCCTCCGAAGACACCCCGCGCTTGATGAGCCACTCGGCCAGCCAGTCCTGCGTGTCATCGGCGTGCGGGGAGATCCGCGGCGGGATGGGGCAGAACAGACCGGGCGTCACCATGCAGCGGCCTCCCGCGTGCGCTGGCTGGGAGGGCAGGCCCGGCTCATAGGCTTGACCGTATGCGAACGCCGTGGGTGGTTGGGGTCTCGGGAGCATCTGGTACGCCATATGCGGCTTCGGTGCTGCGAGGCTTGCTCGACGCCGGGGAGTCTGTCGATCTCGTGGTGTCCCGGGCGGCGCGACTGACGATCCTCGACGAAACCGGGTCACCGCTGCGCGACGGGCACTGGAAAGACGACCTGGCGCGCTGGCTCGACCGGGATCTGACCGAGGCCGATCTGGTCTTCTGGCCGGCCGGTGATCTCGCCGCCGGGCCGAGCAGCGGCTCCTACCCGGCCCGCGGCATGGTGGTCGTGCCGGCGAGCACGGCGGCCTGTGCCGGGATCGCTCTCGGCCTCTCGAAAGACCTGTTGCAGCGAGCCGCCGAGGTCAACCTCAAGGAGCGGCGGCCGACCGTGCTTGTGCCCCGGGAGACCCCGGTGACCCGCAGTCACCTCCAGCACCTGCTGGAACTCGACGCGGCCGGCGCGGTGGTGCTGCCGGCCAGTCCGGGCTTCTACGGCGCCGGCGCAGCGGCGACCGCGGCTCAGTTGGTCGACTTCGTGGCCGGCAAGATCCTCGACGCGATCGGTGTCGCGCACGACCTCTCGCCGCGCTGGACCGGCGGCATCAGCGGCGGCAGCCCCGCCGCGGGCCCGCCCAGCGGGCCCGCCACGGAAAACTGAGCCCTCAGTGCAGGCCGGCGTTCGTCGGCCCGTGGCTGCCGTTCTGAGGCGGCCCGGCGTTGCGTGGACGGTTGGCATCGCCGTCGAGGTCGTCGAGCACGCCTTCACCTTCGAGCAGGGCTCGGACTTCAGACTCGCGGAAGCGCCGATGTCCACCTGGTGTCCGGATGCTACCGATCCGACCCGCTGCGGCCCATCGCGTCACGGTCTTGGGGTCCACCCGGAAGAGCGCAGCCACCTCGCCCGGCGTCAGCAGACGGTCTCCAGTGTCCACGGTCCCCTCCTCGCGTCAGCGAAAGCCTCTCGAACTGGTCTCAGATGTGCGCCCCGGCAGTGCGCGAGAGGCTTTCATAGGGACGTACGGCCATTAGAGCACCGTGCGAGTGCACTGTCCTGGAATCGGGGAAAACGCACTGTGTGGGCAGATCCCCGGTAAAATTGCGAGCCGTACTCTCCTTTGACCATGTTTCACGCGGACCGGCGAATCGTCCACTCCCGGCCCCGGTTAGGGTCTACAGGCCGTGGATGCCATCGACCTGCGCCTCGTGGAGTTGTTGCGTACCAACGCACGGCTGTCCTTCGCCGAACTCGCCCGGCAGGTCGGTCTGTCCGCGCCGGCGGTGCACGAGCGGGTGGGAAAGCTCGAATCGTCCGGTGTGGTCCGTGGCTATCGGGCGGAGGTCGACCCGGAGGCGATCGGGCTCGGCGTGACCGCGTTGATCGGCGTCGTCGAGGAGTCGACCACCGACGCCGACGACCTGCTCGAACAGTTGCGCGCGTTACCGGAAATCGAAACCTGTTACTTCATGGCCGGCGTCGAGTCGTTCCTGCTAACCGTGCGGGTCGGCACGATCGCCGAGTTGGAACGGCTGATCGTGCGGCTCAACCGGACGCCCGGAGTGGCCTCGACCCGCACCGCGATCGCCCTCTCGGCCAAATGGGAGAACCGTCCGCGTCCGGTCGCGCCACCCACGGCATAGCCTGCATTCCATGGAACAGCTCGACCGATGTAGCGACGCTGACCGGGCGTGGGTGACCGAAGCGGTCGCCGCGGTCGAAGCCGACCTGAACCGCTCCGCCGACACCCACCTGCTGCCGTTCCCGCTGCCTCGGGAATGGGGGGTCGATCTCTACCTCAAGGACGAGTCGGTGCATCCCACCGGCTCGCTCAAGCACCGCCTGGCCCGGTCGCTGTTCCTCTACGGGCTCTGCAACGGCTGGATCGGCCCGCGCACCACGGTCGTCGAGGCGTCGTCCGGGTCGACCGCGGTCTCCGAGGCATATTTCGCCCGGATGCTGGGGCTCCCGTTCATCGCGGTGATGCCGGCGTCGACCTCGGCCGAGAAGATCGCGCTGATCGAGTTCCAGGGCGGCAAGTGCCATCTCGTCGACGATCCGTCCGCCGTCGTCGACACGGCCCGGGCCCTCGCCGGCGACCTCGGTGGGCACTTCATGGACCAGTTCACCTACGCCGAGCGGGCCACCGACTGGCGCGGCAACAACAACATCGCCGAGTCGATCTTCAGTCAGATGTCCCGGGAACGGCATCCCGTGCCCGCCTGGGTGGTCATCGGCGCGGGCACCGGCGGCACCAGCGCGACGATCGGCCGCTACGTCCGTTATCAGCGGCATCCCACCAAGATCTGTGTGGTCGACCCGGAGAACTCGGCGTTCTACCCGGCCTACCGCACCGGCGACTGGGCGCACACCACCGGCCGCGGCTCGCGGATCGAGGGGATCGGCCGGCCGCTCGTCGAGGCGTCGTTCCAGCCGCACGTCGTCGACCGGATGGTCGCGGTGCCAGACGCCGCGTCGCTCGCCGCGATGCGCGCGGCCTCCGCGGTGCTCGGCCGCCGCGTCGGAGGCTCCACGGGTACGAACGTGTGGGGCGCTTTCGCCCTGATCGCGGAGATGCGGGCGGCCGGCGTACGCGGATCGGTGGTGACCCTGCTCTGCGACGGCGGCGAACGCTATGCCGACACCTACTACGCCGACGACTGGGTGCGCGCCGCCGGCCTCGACCTGACGCCGCACCGGGCGGTGCTCGACCGCTTCCTGGCCACCGGCGACTGGCGCGGCTGAGAGCTAGCCCCGTTTCGCCAGACCCGGGTAGTCGATCACGAAGCCCTGGTCGTCGACCTTGATCTCGGCGCGGAAGGTGTCGCTCTCGTAGCGGATCTTGTTGCCGCCCAGCGGCGTGTAGGTGTGCTCGGCCGCGATGATCTCCAGGCTGGGCAGCAGCACCCAGGCGGTCATCACGGTGGTTGGCCGGTCGGGCGTGGCGTTGAGCAGCCCGAGCCGGCGGATGACCAGTGTGTTGGTCAGCGGCGAGCCGCCGAGGTCGACGTCGAGGGCCTGTTCGAGCCGCGCGGCGTCTTCGATCCCGGGGAAGCCGACCCGGCGCTGACCGGCCGCGACCAGCGCGGCGTCGAGGTCACCCTGCTCGCCGGTGGTGGCGCGCCACCGCCCGGCGGCGCGCTGCATCCGGACCGTTCGCATCCAACCGGCACCCTCCGCGCTCACGTCGAGCCGCGCGGTCTGCCAGTTGTCGTCGACGATCAGCTCGTAGCGCGCCAGGTAGGGGATCGGATCCACCGCCTGCTGGGTGCCGCGCGCCACGAGCCCTCGCCGGTCGTCGAAGACCACAGTCTCCGCACCGGGCACATCGGTGCGGGTCCACAACAGAACCTTCGGCAACGTCGCCATGCGATCAACGTTACCGGTGATCCGTTAGTTAGTGCGTCCGGCGCGGTCCGCTGCGCGGGCCGCGGAAGCCCTGCCGGTGCCCGCCGCCGTTGGCGGGGCGGTGCGGGCGGCGCGGCTCCTCGGGGGCGATGACCACCGGAACGCCGCTGGGCTCGCGCGCGCCGGTCAGCTCGGCCAGGGCGGCGTCGCCGACCCGGACCCGGGTCTCGGCCGGCTCGACGCCGGCCTTGCCCAGCATCGCGAGCGTGCTGCGGCGCTGCTTGGGCAGCACCAACGTGGCCACCGAGCCGGACTCACCGGCCCGGGCGGTGCGCCCGGCACGGTGCAGGTAGTCCTTGGCGTCGCGCGGCGGGTCGATGTGCACGACCAGCGAGACGTTGTCGACGTGGATGCCGCGGGCGGCCACGTCGGTCGCCACCAGCACCTTCACGCGGCCTTCCTTGAACTCGGCCAGGGTGCGGGTGCGGGCGCGCTGGGTCTTGCCGCCGTGCAGGCCGCCGGCCCTGACGCCGACCGCCGCGAGCTGCTCGACCAGCCGGTCGACGCCCATCTGGGTGCGCGCGAACATCATCGTGCGACCTTCGCGGGCGGCGATCGAGGCCGCGACGCCGAACTTGTCGTGCGGCGGGATCAGCAGCAGGTGGTGGTCCATGGTCGTGACGCTGGCGACGGCCGCCTCGGTGGCGTGCGTGACCGGGTCGTTCATGAAGCGCTTGACCAGCGCGTCGACGTCGCCGTCGAGGGTCGCCGAGAACAGCAGCCGCTGGCTGCCCTCCGGGGTCTTCGCCAGGAGCTCGGTGACCTCGGGCAGGAAGCCCAGGTCGGCCATCTGGTCGGCCTCGTCGAGGACGGTGATCTCGATTTCGTCGAGCACGCAGACGCGGCGCTCGATCAGGTCCTTGAGCCGGCCCGGTGTCGCGACGATGACCTCGACGCCCCGGTCGAGCGCCTCGATCTGCCGGTCGTAGGGCACGCCGCCGACGGCGGTCTTCAGGTAGACACCGACGGCCTTGCCAAGCGGCAGCAGCGCGTCGTTGACCTGCATCGCCAGCTCGCGGGTCGGCACCAGGATCAGTGCGCGCGGGTGCCGCGGGCGGGCCTTGCCACCCTTCGCGATGCGGGCCAGCAGCGGCAGGCCGAACGCGAGGGTCTTGCCGGAGCCGGTCTGGCCACGGCCGAGCACGTCACGGCCGGCGAGCGCGTCCGGGACGGTGGCTTTCTGGATCTCGAACGGGGTGACGATGCCCTCGCGGGCCAGCGTGCGAACGAGCTGGTGGGGCAGGCCCAGGGCGTCGAAGCCCTCGGCGGGTGCGGCGTCGGCCGTGTCGGCGGGCGCCTCAAAGATGGACGGAAACGTGCTGGGGTCAGCAAACGCGGTCAAGTGGGGCCTCTCAGTAAACCCAAGTCCTCAGAAGTCTCAACGCTGTCGCGTCGACACTCCTTCCGGGCATGGCGGGCCATCTCGCGCGTCGACATTCGGGGTGCACACGCTTCGCAAGATCGCCCATGGGGCGCGGAAAAGCGCCGGTCGATGAACTTAGCGAGTGTACGGTGCGTGGCCGCCCGATGCCGCATCGAGGCGTTCCTCCGTGTGCGGCATCACGCGCACGTGTCAGTCGAGCAGCCCGGTGAGTGAGTTGCTGACGAAGAGCACGACGAGCACCCCGATGCCGACCAGCACGCCCAGGCCGATGGCCAGGACCAGCCCGACCTTGGCATAGCTCCGCCGCACCTGGGCCGCCTCGGCGTGCCCCTGGGCCAGGATGTGGCCGGTCAGCGAGCCGGAGTTCTCCAGCGTGGCCTGCGGAAAGGCCGTGGTCATCGGCGCGGGGTCCTCCTGGTTGCCGTAGAGGCGCCCGGAGCGTTTCCCCTGCGCCCACCGGTGATAGTCGGTCGCCGCCCCTGAGGAGCCCGGCGCGGTCGGATTGACCGACTCAGGCCAACTCGGCAGCGCGGGCGCCGGCGCCGGCGCAGGCTGGTGCCCGACCCCGACCGGCGGCCCGGCGGGCGGCCCGATCGCGGGCGGCGGCGGGAACGGCGGCGCGGGTGCCGGGCCGGGCGGCGGGCCCGGCGGTGGGATCGGTGGGCCGGGTGGTGTCGGCGGTTGCGGCTCGGGAATCGGCGGCATCGGCGAGGGCGGCGGCTGCGGCACCGGCGAGGGCGGCACCGGCGGCGGTCCCGGTGGCACCGGACCATGCCCTGGTCCAGGCCCCGGCCCAGGCCCAGGCCCAGGTGGGGTCGGGCTGGGGAACGGTGACGGCGCCGGCTCCGGGCCCGGGAACGGCGGCTGCGGGCGCAGCGGCGGCTCCGGTCGCGGCTCCACCGGCGGCGTGGGCCGCCGCGGCGGTCCCGGCCGCCCAGGCTCGCCCGGCTCAGGTTGCGGCTCGCCGGGCTTCGGCTCGTCCGGCCGAGGCTCGTCGGGCCTGGGCTCGCCCGGCCTCGGCTCGCCCGGCCTCGGCTCGTCGGGCCTGGGCTCGCCCGGCCTGGGCTCGCTCGGCCTCGGCTGGTCGGGCCTGGGCTCGCCCGGCCTCGGCTCGCCCGGCCTCGGCTCGCCCGGCCTGGGCTCGCCCGGCCGCGGCTCGCCCGGCCTCGGCCGGTCCGGCTCGGGCTCGTCGGGTGGCCGCGGTGGCTCCGGCTCGGGTCGCTCCGGCGCCGGCGGCTCGGCCGGCTCGGTCGTGGTGCGCCCGTAGACCCGGGCGCTGCCACTGCTCGCGGCCGGGACCCCGACCGCCAGCTCAGCGGCCGAGGGGCGACGCGCCCCGGGCACGGTCGCCCGGGCCTTGGCGATCGCGGGCGGCTCGCTGCCCCCGGTGAGCGCCGCGATCGAGGCCGGCGTCGCCGCCGACCAGGTCGCGCGCTGGGCGGGAATCGCCGCCGCGGCCGGCTCCTCCGGCTCGGGCGCGGAAGAGGCGGGTGCAGGCGACGCAGGCGCAGGGGGCGACGGCGGCTCGGGCCGCACGTACGCCGGCGGCTCCTCGACCGGCTCCTTGTGGAACGGCACGGAAAAGCCCGACCAGGCCGATTCGTCGGCGACCGGAACCTTGGGCACCCGCCGGTCCAACGGCGGCACGGGCCCCTTGGCCGGCACGGGCGTGATCGGTGGTGGTGCCGGGGTGGGCGGGGCCACCGCGGGCTCGCCAGCGGCCCGGTAGGTGCCCGGAACGCCCGGCGCGGCGACGTGCTCGCCCCCGGGCGGTGCGGTGCTGTTGCGCACCGACGCCCGGCCGACCACCGAGGTGGGTGTGCCGCCGGGCGGCGGGGTCGGGATGTGCGAGATCTCCGACGCCGGGGTGGGCCGGGTCCAGGCGGGCGAGGCCGGCCAGAGCGCACCCTCAGCCGCCGGGGGCGGCGGCGCCTCGTAGGCCGCGGGCAGCTCGTCGTCGGCCGGCTCGGGCAGCGGCGTGCCGACCGGCGGAGGTAGCGGCAACGGCGGCAGCTCGTCGGGTCGTGCGTCGTCGGACTGCCGCGGCTTCTCGTCCATCGCTGCCCTCCCTGCCCGACCCGGGGTCGTGCATGCCCGCCCGGCGCGGCGTGCCAATGTCACATCGTGGCACAACCGCACACCCCGGTATGTCGGTAAGCCGCCCTCAGCCCCCTGACGTGCCGGTCGGCGTGGCGACGGAGTTCGTCGCGGCCGGGTTGGTCGGCGGCACGGCCTCGTGGGTCGAGGTCGCCGGCGGGTCGTCGTCGGCCGGTGGATCGGTCGGCTCTTCCGGGTCGTTGGTCGGCGGGTCGTTGGTGGGCGGCGGCTCCGTCGGCGGCTCGGTGGTCGGCGGCGGGTCCGTCGGCTCCTGCGTCGGCGGCTTGGTCGGTGGCTTCGTCGGCGGCTTGGTCGGCGGCCGCGTCGTCTCGACCGGCGGCGTCGGCGGCTTGGTCGTTGGCGGCTTCGTCGTCGGCGGGGTGGTCGGCCCCGTCGGCACGGCCGGGAAGACCCGGGTCGCCGCGTAGAACCGCGACCACCACACCGTCGACACCTTCACCACATCGCCGGTGGTCGGCGCGTGCACCATCTTGCCGTTGCCGAGGTACATCCCGACGTGGTGCACGGTCTGCCAGCTCGACCCCGAGGCGAAGAAGAGCAGGTCGCCGGGGAGCAGCGCCGACTGCGGCACGCTCTGCATCCGGGTCGCGTAGTACTGGTCGCGGGCGACCCGGGGCAACTGGTAGTAGCCGGCCGACCGGTAGGACGCCCACATCAGGCCCGAGCAGTCGAACGAGTTGGGACCCTCGGCCGCCCACACGTAGGGGTCGCCGAGCTGGGCCAGCGCGTAGCGGACCGCCTTCATCGCCTTGTCGTTGGCCTTCATCCCGGCGACGCTCTCGCCGGAGATGTAGCGGCCGCCGAGCTTCTGCTCCTCGGCCTCCTGGTCACGCTCGTAGGCCTCGACCGCGTCGATGTTGTCGGCCCGCAGCGCGCGCAGCGCGTCTTCCTTGGTCTTGCGGGTCTTCTCCAGCGTGCCGACCTGGTCGGCGAGCTGCTGGTGCTTGGTCTGCATCGCGGCGTAGTAGGCGGTGGCGTTCTGCTCGGCGACCCGGGCCTGCTCGACCGCGTCACCGGCGACCTCCGGGTGCGGCACGGCCGAGCGGCCGGTCAGCAACCGGTTGAGGGTGTCGAAATCCTGCATGTCGCGGTCGTAGACGCCGGGCGGCAGTGCCGCCGCGGCCTTGAGCGCGTCGCCGGCCGCGCTGTCGGCGCTGCGCTGCGCCGCGGCCAACTCGTCGCGCATCTGCCGCAGGTTGGTGTCGGCCAGGTCGAGGTCGGTGGCGGCCTGGTCACGCTGCTGCTGGAGCTCGAGCACCTGCTCGCCGAGCAGCGAGACCTCGGTGGCGCTGGCGTTGATCCGGGCCGCCAGCGGACCGCTCGCCGCGGGCGACGGCACCTGCGGCAGGCTGGTCACCGGCTGCTGGCCGGGGAGTTGCACGACGCCGGCCGGCACCGGTCGGGCGCCCGAGTCGGGCACGGTGTTGGGCAACGGGGGGTCGGCGACCCGAAGGTCGGCGAACGCGGGGCTGCCGAAGCCGGCGGCCGCGGCCGCGGTCGCCGTCAGCAGCGCGGCCCACGCCACCGGTCTGAGCACCCGCAACTGGTTGCTCTGCGGGTTGCCGTGGCGGTTGGGCTGCGGGCGGGTCATGATCCTCCCCGGTTGTCGCGTTGTGACGACCGATCACCGTGCGGGGACGTTACGCATCGGCTGGGTGCCGAGCGACCCTCTGGTGTAACTCGTCACACTCGTTACTACCGCAAAACTGTGGCGACTGTCGATGGCAGCAGCGGTAACGAGACGCTGAGAGCCGGTGAACGGTTGTGGCCCAGCGGTGATCATTCGTCGGCTACACGTACGCTCGCCTGCATGGACGAGGCACGTAAGCACGAGCTTGAGGAAAAGGTCTACGCCGGGATCCGACTTTCCAGGCAGGACGGTGTGGATCTCTACGAGTCCGACGATCTGGCCTGGCTCGGTCGGCTGGCGCACCACAAGCGCACGGAGCTCAACGGCGACCGGGTGATGTTCAACATCAACCGGCACCTCAACCTGACCAACGTCTGTTCGGCAAGCTGCGCCTACTGCTCGTTCCAGCGCAAGCCGGGCGAGAAAGACGCCTACACGATGCGCATCGACGAGGCCGTCCGCAAGGCCAAGGAGATGGAGAACGAGCAGCTCACCGAGCTGCACATCGTCAACGGCCTGCACCCGACGCTGCCCTGGCGCTACTACCCCAAGGTGCTGCGCGAGCTGAAGGCGGCGCTGCCCAACGTCAACCTCAAGTGCTTCACGGCGACCGAGGTGCAGTGGTTCGAGAAGATCAGCGGGCTGACCGCCGACGCGATCCTCGACGAGCTGATGGACGCCGGCCTCGAGTCGCTCACCGGCGGCGGCGCGGAGATCTTCGACTGGGAGGTCCGCCAGCACATCGTCGACCACGAGTGCCACTGGGAAGACTGGTCGCGGATCCACAAGCTGGCACACAGCAAGGGCATGAAGACCCCCGCCACCATGTTGTACGGACACATCGAGGAGCCGCGGCACCGCGTCGACCACGTCATGCGGCTGCGTGAGCTCCAGGACGAGACCGGCGGTTTCGCAGTCTTCATCCCGTTGCGCTACCAGCACGACTTCGTCGACGCCAAAGACGGCAAGATCCGCAACAAGCTGCAAGCGCGCACCACGATGGCCGCGCCGGCCGAGTCGCTCAAGACGTTCGCGGTGTCCCGGCTGATGTTCGACAACGTGCCGCACGTGAAGTGCTTCTGGGTGATGCACGGCCTGTCGGTCGCGCAACTCTCGCTCAACTTCGGCGTCGACGACCTCGACGGCTCGGTCGTCGAATACAAGATCACGCACGACGCCGACTCCTACGGCACGCCCAACACCATGCACCGCGAAGACCTGCTCAACCTGATCTGGGACGCCGGCTTCCAGCCGGTCGAGCGGGACACCCGCTACAACGTCGTCCGCGAATACGACGGCCCGCCGTCGCTCGCCGACCGCCGCGCCCACCCGCAGGACGTGATGTCGTGACCCCCGCCGTCAAATACACGCTGGCCCGGCTCGGGCTCTTCGTCGTCGTCTTCGCGGCGCTGATCCCGGTGCCGATGGACATCTTCTTGAAGCTGATCGTGGCGCTGGTCTTCTCGGCCGGTGTCTCGTTCTTCTTCCTGCGGGCCTGGCGCGACCAGATGGCGCAGCAGTTGGCCGACAAGGTCGACAAGCGTCGCACCGAGAAGGCCAAGCTGCGCACCGCGTTGGCCGGCGACGAAGAGCCGACCCAGAGCTGAAGTTAGTAAGGGCCCCTTTTGCCGCGAAAAGCGGTAATAAGGGGCCCTTCCTTTCACCAGCTAGAAGCGGAGTCGGGCGATCCGACCCTGCTCGCCGGAGGCGTAACAGACCGCGAGGCCGGCACATTCGACGGCGTCGAAGCTGCCGGAGTCGAAGAGCGACCAATGCCGGCCGCCGTCGTAGCTGACGTCGCTGCCGGTCGGGCCGACCGCGAGCACCGGGCCGAGGCGGGTCATCCAGGCCGCGCCGGAGCGGTATTCGCCGGGCTCGCGAGAGGCCGGCCGCCAGGTGCGGCCGCCGTCGCCGGTGATCGCGGCGCCCGACGGAGCCGCGTCGGGGACCGCGTAGTCGCCGCCGACCGCCACGCCGTGGTCACGGTCGCGGAACGCCAGCGAGTAGATCCCCGCCGACGGGCCGCTCGGGATCGGGCTGTCGGTGGCCTTCCAGGTGCGGCCGAGATCGTCGCTGCGGAACACCCGTGCGGTCGCGCCGCCGCCGGTGGCGAAGTAGGCACGGCCGCCGGCCGAGACCAGGCAGGTGCCGCTGGCCGCGAACGCGAATTCGCCGGGCAGCGCGGCCGGCATGCCGGCCGGTGAGACGACCGACCAGGAGCGGCCGGCGTCGTTGGTGGCCAGGATGCGGAACTTGCCGTCGACCGGGTCGGACAGGGCCAGCCCGTGCCGCTCGTCGAGGAACGTCAGGCAGTCGTAGAACGCGGCCGGGTCGGTGTTGCGGAAGGCCTCCGTCCACGTGCGACCCCCGTCGGCGGTGCGGTAGACACGCGAGTCTTCACCGGTGCCGATCGACAGCGCCACCGCGCGGCGGGCGTCGAACGCCTCGATGTCGCGAAACTCGAGGGTCGCCGTGTCGGGCGGCCCGACCGACTCCCACGTGCGGCCGCCGTTGACGGTGCGCAGCACGGTGCCCTGGCTGCCGCTGGCCCAGACCGTGCCGGCGCTGACCACCGACAGGCCGCGGAGCCGGGCGGTGCTGCCGGTCGGCGAGAGGTCCCAGGACGGCGACGGGGTTGCCGTGAAGCCGGCCGAGACGGCGAGCACGCCCAGTGAGACGGCGGCCATCGACGCTTTTCGCATCCACATGTCGATCGAACTTACTCTCGATCAGCGCCCGTGGATATATACCGTTACCTCCACGCCCGGTCGGCCAGGCCGCTGAGCCGGGCCAGCGCTTTGCCCCGCGATCCGAGCGCGCAGAGGCTGCCGAGGAGCAGGTTCTTGTCGCGGTCAGCGGGTTGCAGGTCGCCCAGGATCCGCTTGGAGCCGTCGGCGCCGGAGCCCCGGGTCCAGCCGTTGTTGTCGAAGAAGTGGATCCGCTCGATGGCCTCTTTGAGGGCCGCACTGCGGGTGTCGGCGGTGACCTCGCCGGTCGTCAGGTTGACGGCCCGGGTCTGCATCGCCCACCCGAGCAGCGGGGTCGCCTCCGACTCGATCGCGGCGAAGACGCCGTGCCGAAGCGAGGTGTGTACGTCGTCGTAGTCGGGCAGGAAGGCGAGCACGGCGTGTTCGCGTCCGGGGTTGGGACCGGTGGTGAACTGGCCCCGGAGCGCGAACACGATGCTGTCACCCAGGCCGCCGCGCAGGACGGGCTGGAGGGCGTGGGTGCCGGCCTGTTGGATCACCCACGCGGCCGCCATTTCGGCGGCGTCGTGCAGAGGGGTGTGGTCGTCGATAGGCACCCATGCGGTGCGGTGCGGAAAAACGCTCACAGACTCAGACGGTAACCACGAAACCGGTCGAACTTCATGAATAACCACTAACCATCTTGGACAATTTCGGCTGACCGGATGGACTACCTCGGTGCGACCCGGACGGGAACCACGAGGGGGCCGTCCTCGCCGTCGATGACCTTGACCCGGGCCTTGTAGAAGCGCGACAGGATCTCCTCGGTCAGCACCTCGCGCGCGGTGCCGGCGGCGACCACCGCACCGTCGGCGAGCAACACCAGGCGGTCGGCGTAACCGCCGGCGATCGACAGGTCGTGCATCGTGGCCAGCACGGTCAGCCCCTGGTCGCGGCGCAGCGTGTCGACCAACTCCAGCACCTCCTGCTGGTGGCCGATGTCGAGGGCGCTGGTCGGCTCGTCGAGCAGCAGCAGCGACGGCTCCTGCGCGAGCGCCCGGGCCAGGAACACCCGCTGCCGCTCGCCGCCGGAGAGGGTGTCGAGTTCGCGGTCGCCGAAACCGGCGAGGTCGAGGCGGTCGAGCAGCGCGGTCACGGCGGCGAGGTCGGCGGCCGACTCGCGGCCGAGCAACGAGACGAAGGGGGTACGCCCGAGCAGCACGTAGTCGAACACCGACATTCCGGGCGGGACCACCGGCGTCTGCGCGACGGTGGCCACCATGCGGGCCCGGGTGCGGCGGCGCAGCCGCTCGAGCGGGGTACCCATGAGGGAGACCGCGCCGCCCGTGGGTAGCAGGCCGCCGATCGCGCGCAGCAGCGTCGACTTGCCGGCGCCGTTGGGCCCGATCACCGCCACCCACGAACCGGCCTCGACGGTGAGGTCGACGCCGCGCAGGATGGCCGCCTTACCGAGCGTGACGTGCAGGTCCCGCACCTCGATCGCCGGTGTCATGTGATCACCCGTTTCGCGGTGCGCAGCACCAGCACGAAGAACGGGCCGCCGACGAACGCGGTGACCACACCGATCGGGATCTCGGCCGGCGCCGCGAATGTGCGGCCGGCCAGGTCGGCCAGGGCCAGGAAAGCGGCGCCGAATAGCATCGACAGCGGCAGGATGGCCCGGTAGCTGGTGCCGGTGAGCATCCGCACGATGTGCGGCACGACGATGCCGACGAAACCGATCAGGCCCGACACCGAGACCGCGGCCGCGGTGCCCAGCGAGGCGGCGGCGATCAGGATGTAGCGCGACCGTTGCGGGTGCAGGCCCAGGCCGCTCGCCTCGTCGTCGCCGACCGACAGCACGTCG
The DNA here is from genome assembly GCF_003387075.1 of Asanoa ferruginea. Lineage (NCBI taxonomy): Bacteria > Bacillati > Actinomycetota > Actinomycetes > Micromonosporales > Micromonosporaceae > Asanoa > Asanoa ferruginea. The sequence continues at coordinate 1,790,485 of NZ_QUMQ01000001.1, read as the reverse complement.
AGTTCGCGCCGCAGGGCGAGCACCACGACGGTGGTGACGATGGCGTAGGGCAGCAGCAACCGCACCTCGTGCCAGCCGTTGGTGGCCAGCCGCCCGAGCAACCACGAGTAGATCGCCCGGATGTCGTCGGCGTTGCGCTGCATCAGATAGGTCTGCCCGGCGGCCAGGAACGCCGACACCGCGACGCCGGCCAGGATCAGCGACGCGGGCGTCCGGTCGCGCCCGGCCACCCCGAGCAGATAGGTCAGCGCGACCGCGATGAGCGCACCACCAAACGCCGCCAGGGGTACGCTCGGCGGCAGCGCGCCAATGTCCATATCGGAGCCGCGCAGCGCCACGACCGCGGTGACCGCGAGCCCGGCACCGGCCGCCGCGCCCAGCAGGTAGGGATCGGCCAGCGGGTTGCGGAACGCGCCCTGATAGCAACCGCCGGCCAGGGCCAGCATCGCGCCGGCGAGCAGCCCGAGCACCACCCGCGGCAGCCTTAGCTGCAACAGGATCGCGGCGTCGCGCTCCGACAGACCACTGTGGATGTTGACGCCCGGGATCAGGTCGACCAGCTCGGCGGCGACCCCGCCGGGCGGCAGCGAGACCGGGCCGAACGCGAGCCCGGCGATGGCCGCGACCACCACGGCGACGACGCCGCAGAGCAGCCACGGCCACCGTACGCCAGGAAGTCTCCGGGTTTTCAGGCCGGCACCTTCGACACCGCGTCGACGATCTGGCGGAGCAGGTCGACGGTGCGCGGACCCCAGCGGGAGGCGATGTCGTCGTTGAGCCCGACGATTTGCCCCGACTTAACGGCCGTGATGCCCGACCAGCCGGGCCGCGCCTTGACGCTGTCGGCGTTCTGCTGGCAGCACACCGTGTCGGCCAGGAAGATCAGGTCGGGGTCGGCCTTGACCAGTGACTCGGCCGAGAGCTGCGGGTAGCCGCCCTTGCTGCCGTCGGCGTCGGCCGGGTCGGCGATGTTCTCGAGGCCGAGCTGCGCGAACAGCGAGCCGACGAAGGTCTTCGAGGTCAGCGAGTAGAGCTCGGGGCCGAGCTCGTAGTAGTAGGTCAGCTTCGTGCTGCGCTGCGGCACGTCCTTGACCAACTTGTCCACGTCGGTCCGCATCTGCTTCGCGAGATCCTCGGCGGCCGGCCGGTTGCCGGTGAGCGCCCCGATGTCGGTGATCTGCCGATACGTGTCGTCGAGCGTCTTGCCGGCCGGCGCGACGTACACCGGAATCTTGAGTTGGCGCAGTTGCGCGACGACGTTGTTCATGTCGTTGGACAGCACCACCAGGTCGGGCGACTTCCCGGCGATCGCCTCGGCGTTGGGCTGGAACGCCGACAGGTCGCTCTTCGGCGCGTTGGCCGGGAAGTTCGACTGGTCGTCGACCGCGACCACCTGCGGGCCGGCGCCGATCGCGAAGAGCACCTCGGTCGCGGTCGGCGACAGCGCGACGATCTTCGTGGGCTTGGTGGCGACGGTGAGATCACCGACGGTGACCGGGAAGTCGGGGGTGGCGCTGACGTTGGTGTCCGGCGGGGTGCCGCCGTTCTCGGTGCTGCCACCGTCGCCGCAGCCGGCGAGGAGCAGGGCCGCGCCAAGGGCGGCGGCGACGATTCGGGCCTGATATCGCATGGGGTGCCTCCTGTCGGTCGAGGTCTGGTGCTTCGCCGACAGGGGTTGCGCCCGCCCGCGAGGCGCCCTTCCTCGAGAGCGCTGGTTCGCGACCTGGGCAGGCGACCTGGCTCGTCCCCGTCTCGTCGCGGGGCATCGCAGTTGCGGGACAGCGCCGGAGTCACACCGGCTTCGCTGCGGTCGGTCGCGAGCACGGTAACCCACTGGTCACCATGGTCGGGAGGGCGATCGATCGGCCGTTAGCTACGACACCGGCGCCCCGCGGTTGCCCACGGGACGCCGGTGCCCTGCGAAAACGTCAGCTCTGGGTGATCAGGACGTCGTCGACGCCCGCCTCGACCAGGCTGGCGGTCGACGCGTCGGCCGCCTCGATCAGGATCCGCACCGACTGGCCGGCATACGCCGACAGGTTGGCGCTGGCCGTCGCCCACGCGCCGTTGCGGTTGGTGGCCGCACCGGCCTGGCTGAACACGGCCGTCGTGCCGCCGTTGTGCACGACGCTGACCCGGAAGAAGTCAGCCGACGACGCGTTGGTGCCGTGCGCGAGATACCACGACAGGCTCAGCGTCAGCGTTCCGCTGGCGGGGAGGGTGATCGGCCCCGAGCGGATGCTGGTCGTGCCGCCGTCGACGTCGAAGTCGCCCGCTGCGGTGCCGGCCGACGCGCCGGTGACCAGGTCGTTGGTGCCGCTGACGGTGGTGCCGAGTTGCTTGGTGCCGCTCGACGTGGTCGCGGCCGGGTCGCCGCGGACCCACTGGCCGCTGGTGGCGGTGTCGGTGGCCGACGGGTTGGTGGTCCAGCCGTTGGCCGCCTCGAAGGTGTCGGAGTAGACCGTCGTGCCGCCGCCTCCGCCACCGCAGTACTGCGCCTGCTTGTTGATCGCCCGGTAGGGGCAGTCCGCGTACTCGGAGAGCAGCAGGACCGCTTCCCGGTTGCGGCTGGTCTGCGCCGGGATCACCTCGTCGGGCGGGTAGAAGCCGCCGCCGCTGGCCGAACCGGGATACATCTCGAAGGTGTAGGCCCAGATCTTGTGGGTCGCCCACAGCCAGTCGAGGCTGTCACCGTCGGTGATGTAGAGGTCCGACGACTGCTCCGGCGTGTAGCCGTTGGTCGCCGCCATCTGCTGACCGATGGTGGCGAACGTGTTGTAGTCGTCGGTGGTCATGCCGGTCGCCGTGTTGGCGGTGGTGTAGCCGTAGGGCCAGAGCACGAGCTGTGAGTAGGTGTGGAAGTCGATGTTGGCCTTGATCTGCTGCTGGCCACCGACCACCCGGCTGTTGACGAAGTCGCGCAGGGCCCGGGTCTCCGGCGCGCTGAACGCCGACGGGCCGCGGTAGGTCTCCGAGCTGGTGGTCCCGGACGAGCCGCCGCAGCAACCGAAGTTGTAGCCCCAGTTGCGGTTGAGGTCGGTGCCCACATTGGACGAACCGGCGTTCGGCTGCCGGTTCTTCCGCCAGCTCCGGTAGGACCCGGTGGCGATGTCGTACTCGCTGCCGTCGGGGTTGACCGTCGGGACGACCCAGATCTCCCGGCTGTTGACCAGGTTGGTGATCCGGGAGTCGGTGCCGTAGTTGTCGGTGAAGAGGTTGAGCACGTAGATCGCCATCTCGACGGTCAGGTGCTCGCGGGCGTGCTGCTGCGCGTTGAACAGGATCTCCGGCTCGGCCTCGTCGGTGTTGACGTTGTCGGAGATCTTCACGGCCATCAGGTCGCGGCCTTCGTACGAGCTACCGATCGACAGCTTGCGCGCGATCGTCGGGTGGTCGGCGACGACCTGGTTGACCACGGCGGTCAGTTCCGCGTAGTCGTGGTAGGCCGAGTCGGCGGGCGGGAACGCCTGCGCCGTCGGCCCGCCGCTGACCGCGGGCGGCGCCGCCGCCTTCTCCAGGGTGAAGCCGAGCCGTTGGATGGCGCTGGCTTCGGCTCCAGTGGCGGTGACGTTGAGGACGCCGTGCTCGACGTAGTCGATCGAGGCACCGGTGCCGGCGACCGCGTTGCGGTCGGCGAGGGTCTTCGGGCCGAGCACGCGGTATTCGGCCGAGGCCGGTGCCGCTGCGTCGCCACCGGGCGGCGGTTTGGCCGCGACCGGGTTGGCCGAGGCGACGAGCAGGCCGACGACCGCGGTGCCGACCAGAGCGGCCAGGGTGCGTCGTCGACCCAGACGGATGGCCATGCATGACCTCCAGGGGGTTGGTGGAGGAACGTTGGACGAACCTCACCACCCGACCCATGGTCATATCAATATGGGTCTTTGTGCTGGCCCATGCCAACGGGATCATCCCGCCGGCAATGAACTTCAGCGAAACGAACTCTGGTGAAACTTCCTTTCGGCAGCGATAGTGACAGCCATGAACGCATCAGCGCGGGCGGCCGTCGCGGTTTTCGGCGCGGTTGCCTTGATTGCCGGGTTCTCGGCACCGGCCGGAGCCGCCACCTCGACGCCCGTCCATGACGAGCAGATCACCTACCAGGGCTGGTCGACCTATCGCGACTGGCGCACCGGCACGCACCAGGGCACCCTGGCGCTGCCGGGCATTCCGGGCGTTCCCGGCCTACAGGGCGGCGTGACCATCCTGCGTCCACAGGGGACCACCGACTACACCGATCCGCACACCGGGGTGACCCGGAGCTGGAACTACGCGACGTGGACCTCGCCGAAACGCGACGTCGGCTTCGACGCGAGCGAGCTGGTCGCGTCATGGAACGCCGAGACACCGCGCGGCACCTGGATCCAGATCGAGATGCAGGGCACCTATAACACCGGAAACCTGACGCCTTGGTACGTGATGGGCCGCTGGGCCTCCGGTGACGAGGACATCCGCCGCACGTCGGTCAACCGGCAGGGCGACCCGTACTCGACGATCTGGACCGACACGTTCTCCATCGACGACGTAGCCAACGGCGTGATGCTGAGCGGCTACCAGCTCCGGCTGACCCTCTACCGGGCGCCGGGCCAGCTCGCGTCGCCGCGGGTCTGGGCGCTCGGCGCGATGTCGTCCTACGTGCCCGACCGGTTCACCGTGCCGGCCAGCGCCGGGCACATCGCCTGGGGCAAGGAACTGAAGGTACCGGCCTATTCCCAGAACATCCACGAGGGCCATTACCCGGAGTACGACGGTGGCGGCGAGGCCTGGTGCTCGCCCACCTCGACCGAAATGGTCGTCGAATACTGGGGCAAGAAGCCGTCGGCGGCCGACACGGCGTGGGTCGACCCGACCTACCCCGACCCGTCGGTCAACCACGCCGCCCGGATGACCTACGACTACGCCTACGACGGCGCCGGCAACTGGCCGTTCAACACGGCCTACGCGGCGTCCTACCCTGGCCTCGAAGCGAAGGTCACCCGGCTGCACTCGCTCGACGAGGCGGAGCGCTTCATCGCCGCCGGCATCCCGGTGGTCACCTCGCAGTCGTTCCTGGCCAGCGAACTCGACGGCGCCAACTACGGCACCTCGGGCCACCTGTTCGTCATCGTCGGCTTCACCAAAGACGGCGACGTCATCATCAACGACCCGGCCTCGTCCTCCAACGACGTGGTCCGCAACGTCTACAAGCGCAGCCAGTTCGAGCAGGTCTGGCTGCGCACGAAGCGCATCAACGCGACCGGCGGCGTCTCCGGCGGCAGCGGCGGCATCGCCTATTTGATCAAGCCGTGGTGGAAGCCCTGGCCGAAGGTGGCCGGCTCGACCAACTGGTAGTTCTCGCACGTCAAGGGGAGGGTCGCCGGCCGGCGGCCCTCCCTCAGCTCGTCAGGGGTGCCGGGAGCGGGAGCGTGTGCAGCACGGCCAGGCGGCTGACGGCCCGGGTCAGCACCACGTAGAGGCGGTGCAGGCCGCGCGGTTCGGCGGCGACGATCGCGGCCGGTTCGACGACCACCACGTGGTCGTACTCCAGACCCTTGACGACCGAAGCCGGCACGACCGTGACCCGCTCCGCGGACTCGACGTCGTCAGCGGTCGCGCTCTGGATGCCGGCGGCGGCCAGGGCTGCGCGGATGCTTTCGACGGCCGTGTCGGCGGCGATCACGCCGACCGAGCCGTCGTGCGCCAGCGCGGCCCGCACCTGCGCCACCGTCGCGGCGTCGAGGTCGGTGACCTCGTCGATGGTCAGCCAGCCGTCGTTACGCAGCGAGCGGGCCGGCGGCACGTCGACCGCCAGCGCCGGGAGCAGCCGGTTGGCGAACGCGACCACTGCGGCCGGCACCCGGAAGCCGATCGTCAGCGGCACCACCGCGGCGTCGGGCTTGCCCAGGTGGCGCAGGGTCTCCCGCCAGTCGACGGCGGCCCACGGCGCGGTGCCCTGCGCGAGGTCGCCGAGCAGCGTGATCGAGCCGTGTTCGCTGCGCCGGGCGATCGCGCGGGCCTGCATCGCCGACAGGTCCTGGGCCTCGTCGACGACCACGTGGCCGAAGCTGGCCGCGCGCTCGATCAGGCCGGCGGCCTCGTCGAGCAGCACCAGGTCGGCGGCCGTCCACTTGGCCGACTTGAGCGACCTCGGCTGGGTCGACCAGCGGATCAGCTCGCGCTCGTCGTCGGTCAGCACGCCGGCCGGCGGCTCGGTGAGGATCTCGGCGACCAGCGCCTCCGGGGTCAGCGCCGGCCAGACGCTGTCGAGGAACTCGGTGACCGGCTTGGCCTTGCCCATCCGGCGCAGCCAGGCGTCGCCCGGCGAGTCACCCCGGCGCGCCTCGGACTGGCGTTGCAGCAGGCTGACCACCCGGGCCCGGACCCGTTCGCGGGCGGTGGCGTAGGGGAGGTGCTCCTGGCGTACGTCGTCGATGATCCGGCGCAGCACCTCGACGCCGATCCGCCACCGGTAGGAGCCGTCGGGCACGGTCATCGGCTCCTCGGGGGCACCGATGTGCGCGTTGAGGGCGGCGGCGAGCACGGTCGCCATCCGGGCGTCGTGCTTGATCACCGCGACGGCCGGGTCTTCCTGGGCCCGGACCGGGGCGCGGGCGATCAGGTCGTCGACCGTCGCCTGCTCGACCTCGATCTCGCCCAGGGCCGGCAGCACCGCGGAGATGTAGGACAGGAACGCCCGGTTGGGCCCGACCACCAGCACGCCGGACCGGCGCAGCCGCTCGCGGTGCAGGTAGAGCAGGAAGGCGGCACGGTGCAGGCCGACGGCGGTCTTGCCGGTGCCGGGCGCGCCCTGCACGCAGATCGAGGTCTCGAGGTCGGCCCGGACGAGCTCGTCCTGCTCGGGCTGGATGGTGGCGACGATGTCGCGCATCGGCCCGACGCGCGGCCGCTCGATCTCGGCGGTCAGGATCCGGCTGGCGGTCCCGAGCTCCTCACCGCGGTCGAGATGCTCGTCTTCGAAGCTGGTCAGCAGCCCGCCGTTGAACCCGAACCGGCGGCGGACGGCGATGCCCTGGGGGTCGCGGGCGCTGGCCCGGTAGAAGGCCCGGGACACCGGCGCCCGCCAGTCGAGCACCATCGGCTCGCCCACGTCATCGGTCACGTGCCGGCGCCCGACGTGATAGCGGTGCCCGGCGTGGTCTTCGGCCTCTGCTGACCGGCCGAAGTCGAGCCGCCCGAAGAACAGCGGGGTGTCGGGGTCGTCGGCGAGCTCGGCGACGCGGCGAGCGAGCGTACGCCCGAGGGTCTCGGCGGTGTAGGAGTCACCGGCGACGTTGCCGCCGGCGCTGAACAGGGACTCGGCCCGCTCCCGCATCCGGCCCAGGGCGGCGCGCGAGGCGGTCAGGTGGGTGCGCTCGGCGCCGAGGTCGGTTTCCAGATCGGTGGCGGGCTCGGTGGCATCGGTGTTGACGACATGATCGGCGGGCAGGGTCATCCGAGGAAACCTTCCGGAGTGTGGCTCGGGAGACCTGGGCCGCCCGGAACTCCGAGGGGCGAAAACCCCACCCGGTGCCGGCAGTGCCCGGTAACCACGCATCAGCGCGGCGGCGCTCCAGGTTACGCCCGGTTCGTCCACACCTCCACTGAATATCGGCCGGTGCCAGCGCCCGACCCCCTGGTGGGACGATGAGGGAATGGCGGAGGTCGGGCAGGAGCCGCGGCGGATCACGGATCCGAAGATGATGCGGGCGTTGGCGCATCCGGCGCGGCTGGCGATTCTCGAGCATCTCAATACGACCGGGGAGGCGACGACCGCGACCGAGTTCGCGGAGATTGTCGGGTTGTCGCCGAGTGCGACCAGTTATCACCTGCGCGAGTTGGCCAAGGCCGGCATGATCCAGGAGGCGCCGAGCCGCGGTGACGGGCGCGAGCGGGTCTGGCAGAGTCCGGCCGCCTCGTGGGGCCTCGACATGGAGGCCGACGCCGACCCGGAGACCCGGGCCGCCGAAGAGGCGTTGCTGGCCACCTACCTCGATCGCGACCAGGCGCGGCTGCGCGCCTACCTGGCCCGGGCGCGGGAAGAGCCCCCCGAATGGAACGACGCCGCCGGGCTGACCACGTCGACGATCTACGTCACGCCCGATGAGCTGAAGGCCTTCTTCGAAGCGGTACGCGCCCAGATCGAGCCGCTGATGCAGAGAAACCGCAAGGACGCTCCGCCCGAAGGAGCGCGCACGGTTCGCGTCCACTTTGCCGCTTTCCCCGACGACTGACGGGACCTGGGCTTGCGCGCCCAGATGTGAAGGATTATTTTCGAAGCATGTCCTTCGCATCTGGCGCCCCTTCGCGCTGGAGTGACGTCTACGTCACCTCCGGAGCGCGCGCACTCTCCATGGCCGGCGACGCCCTCGCGGCCACCACGCTCGCGCTCGCCCTGCAAGACCGGGGTGCCGGCGGGCTCGCCGTCTCCGGGCTCTGGATCGCCGCGACCCTCCCGCTGGTCGTGCTCGTGCCGCTCACCGGGCGGCTGGTCGACCGCTACGACAGCCGGGTGCTGCTGGTCGCCACCGGCCTCGCCCAGGCCGCCGTCTGCCTCGCCCTGGCCTTCGTCACCGCGCCGATCGCGCTGATCGGGCTGGTCGCGGTGCTGGCCACCGGGCTCGCGATCACCAACCCGACCTTCTCCGCACTGGTGCCGTCGATGGTCAGCCGCGACGACCTGCCCAAGGCCAGCGCGCTCGGGCAGACCGCGTCGATGATCGGCTCGCTGCTCGGCCCAGCCGCCGCCGGCTTCCTGGTCGCCGGGTTCGGCACCCGCCCGCCGCTGCTCATCGACGCGGCCACCTACCTCGCCGTCGCCGTGGCCGGACTGCTCCTGCGCACCCGGCGGGGCGGCGCTCCGGCGCCGACAACAAACCGGGAAGCGGCCGGACCGTGGCGGCTGCGCACCGACGGGCTGCTGCTCACGACGTTCCTCGCCTTCGGCGCGGTGGTCGCCGGCGTCGGCGGCGTCAACGTCATCGAGGTCTTCTTCGTCCGCGACACGCTGGGTGCCTCCACATCGGCCTTCGGCCTGGTCACCGCGGCCTGGACGGGTGGCATGGCCGCCGGGGCCTGGGTGTTCGTCCGGGTCGTCCGCCGCTACGACGACGACTCGGGGCTGGTCCGCGCCATGCTGACCCTGCTCGGCGCGACCTGCGTGCCGGTCCTGCTCAGTGCCGCGGCCACGGAGGCCTGGCAGGTGGCGGTGCTCTGGCTGGTCGGCGGGCTGCTCAACGGCGGCCTCGGGGTGTTCAGCACGATCCTGGTCGCCCGCCGGGTTCGCGAGGCTGACCGCGGCCGGGCGTTCTCGGTGCTCAACGCCGCCGCCAACGGTGGGGCGATGTGCGGCTACGTGCTGGCCGGCGCCCTGCTCGGCCCCTTCTCGCCGCGCACCCTCATCTTCACCTTCGGCCTGGCCGGCGTGCTGGTCGTGCTCGCCGCGGCGGCTCCGGTCGCGCGTGCCATCCGGCAGGAACGGGTCACATCCGCGGCGGTCGCCTGAGCGCCGTCCCACTTCGCGGGATACGGTGAAGCCACCATGAGTGAGATCCGCAGACCCCGTGTCGGTCACATCCAGTTCCTGAACTGTCTTCCGATCTACTGGGGCCTGATGCGCTCGGGTGCCCTGCTCGACGTCGACCTGCACAAGGACACGCCCGACAAGCTCAACGCGGCCCTGGTCGCCGGCGACCTCGACATCGGGCCGATCTCGCTGGTCGAATACCTGCGCCACGCCGACGACCTGGTGCTGCTGCCCGACCTCGCGGTCGGCAGCGACGGGCCGGTGTTGTCGGTCAACATGGTCTCGACCAAGCCGCTGGCTGACCTGGCCGGCGCCCGCGTCGCACTCGGCTCGACCTCACGCACCGGCGTGCTGCTCGCGCAGATGCTGCTGTCCCAGCGCTACGGCGTGACGCCCGAATACTTCCGGTGCCCGCCCGAGCTGACCCAGATGCTGCTGGAGGCCGACGCCGCCGTGCTGATCGGCGACGCGGCGCTGCGCGCGCTCTACGAGGCGCCCGGGCGCGGGCTCACCGTCACCGACCTCGGCCAGGCGTGGCGCGAGTGGACCGGGCTGCCGATGGTCTTCGCGGTCTGGGCGGCCCGGCGCGACTTCGCCGCCGCCAACCCGGGGCAGGTCAAGGAGGTGCACGAGGCGTTCCTCCGGTCGCGCGAGCTGTGCCTGTCGGAACTCGACGAGGTCGCGACCGCCGCCGCCCGCTGGGAGCCGTTCGACGCCAAGACGCTGGCGTCCTATTTCCGGGTGCTCGACTTCTCGCTCGGTGACCGGCAGATCGCCGGGCTCCGCGAGTTCGCCCGCCGCGCCGCGATAGCCGGCGAGGCACCGAGCCTCCCCCCGACCGGCCCCGTCTTCTACAACAGCTAGCCGCCCGCCGCGGTGCGGAGTTGCTGGCCGACCAGCTCGCAGATCTTGGCGCCGTACTCGTAGCCTTTGTCGATTTCGTATCTGGTCATCACGCCGACTACCCAGCCGTCGCCGATGGCCATGCAGCTCACGTGGTATTCCTGCTCTTCGTCGCGGTCGACCCAACCGTTCTTGATGGCGATCTTGGGTTGTTCCTCTTCCGGGAACGCCTTGCGGATGCCGAAGTCGCCCATGCCGGTGACCGCTCGCATCTGCTCGAGCAGGAAGCCGGTCCAGGCCGGGCCGGCCGCGCGCCCGTCGGCGATGCATGCGCCGAGCCGGGTGATGTCCGCCGAGGAGAGCAGGGTGCGGCTCCAGCCGCCGTCGTCGGAGACCCGGCTGTCCTCGAGCCCGCAGGTGGAGATCAACCGCCTGATCGACTCGTCTCGGCCGTTTTCGATGTAGAGCGTCTCCGCCGCCTCGTTGTCGCTGTCCCGGATCATCGACTCGATCAGTTCGAGCGCGTCTTCGGTCGGGGTCAGGCCCTGCTCGGCGGTGCGGCGCAGGAAGTCGGCGGCGATCCACGGCTTGATCAGCGACGCGGTCGTGCTCAGGGTGCTGCGGTCAGCGGAACCGGACATTTTTCCGGTACGGGTCTCCAGCAGCGCCCAGGAATACCAGCCGCTCTGATTGATCCTGATTTCAGTCGCCTTCACCGGGAGCTCGGATTTCGGCTTGGGCGGAAGCAGGCCCGACGATTCGAGCGCGCCGCCGACGACCGGGGCGCTGCGCCAGCGCGCGGCCACCCGGGCGGCGATCGACGAACCGGGCAACAGGCCCAGGCCGGCGACGCACAGGACGGCGAGGACGCCGACGATGACGATCGTTGTCGTGGCGCGGCTGCTCCGGCGCCGCTTATGGCTCGTGCTCAAGGTCAGCCCTAAGTGCCGCCGGACGGGGGAACCTGCTCCGTCAGGCTATCGAGCCGGCCCGGCGCGTACCCCGGACTTTCGTGAACCGAGTTCCTAACTGGACGCCGCGGCGCGGAGCTGCTCGCCTACCTGCTCGCAGATGTTGGCGCCGTACTCGTACCCCTTGTTGATCTCGTATTTGGCCATCACGCCGATCACCCAGCCGTCGCCGATGGCCATGCAGCTCACGTGGTATTCCTGCTCGGCCTGCCGGTCGACCCAGCCGTTCTTGATGGCGATCTTCTTCTGCTCGGCCGCCGGGAACGCCTTGCGCATGCCGAAGTCGCCCGTGCCGCGCACGGCGCGCATCTGGTCGAGCAGGTAGTTGGTCCATTTCGGGCCGGCCGCGGTGCCGTTGGCGATGCAGGCGCCGAGCCGGGTGATGTCGGCGGGGGAGAGCAGCGTGCGGCTCCAGCCGCCGTCGGCCGCGACCTTGCTGTCCTTCAGCTTGCACATCGAGATCAGCCGCTTGATCGCCGGAGCACCGCCGTCGGCCTCGTAGAGCGACTGCGCGGCCTCGTTGTTGCTGTCCCGGATCATCGTCTCGACCTGGGCCATCCGCGCCGCGCTGGGTTCCTTGCCCTGCTCGGCCGAGCGGCGCAGGTAGTCGGCGCCGATCCACGACTTGATCAGCGAGGCGGTGGTGCTCAGGTCGCTGCGGTCGGCCGGACCGGACATTTTTCCGGTACGGGTGTCCAGCAGCGCCCACGAGTACCAGCCGGTGTGGTCGATCTGCACGTCGGTGGCCGCGACCGGGAGCGGCTTGAGCGCCGGCTTCGGCTTGGCCGCCGGCGGGGTGGTCGGCGTTGAGCCGTCGCCGTCGGCGTCGGGATCTCCGGTGGCGCCGGTCAGACCGGGCTGGCTCTCCCAGCGCGCCGCGGCCTTGGCGGCCAGCGGCGAACCGGGCCACAGCCGCAGGCCCGCGACGCCCAGGGCGGCGATAACGACGATGAATGCGATCAGCGTGGTGGCGCGCCGGGCTCGGCGCCGCCTGGGTGGGTTAGTCAAAGCTCAGCCTTGGGTGCTGCCGGAGGAGGGGACGCGCAGCGCTGCGCCGACCTTGGGGGTGACCAACTGCGTCGCCGTGTCCTGGCACACCTTGGCGCCGACGGACAGTGGCTGCGAAGAGGGGTAACGGGTCTGCACGGCGAGGATCCACGACTTGCTGATCGCCATGCAACTGATGTGCCAGTCGCCGTCGTAGACAAGCTGGGTCCAGCCGTTCTTGATGCTGATGGGGCCCTGCTTGGCGGTGATCTCCTTGGGCAGGCCGTCGATGATCCCCCAGCGGCCGCCGCCGTAGGTGGTGTGCTGGTCCCCGACGGAGCCGCGCACCTTGCTCATCTCGCTCAGCACCAGCGGCGTGTATTTCTTGCCGGCCGCCTTGCCGGACTGGATGCAGTTGCCGAGCCGGGTCACGTCTTGCGCGGACATCTCGGTGAAGCTCCACCAGCCGACATACCCGGGGACCTTGCCGAGGTGCGTGTTCTTCAGCCCGCAAACGCTGATCATGCGTTTGGTCTGCGCGGTCCCGCCGCCCATTTTGTTGATCATGCCGGCGTCGTCGTCGTTGCTGTCGCGGATCGCCCGCTGGATCGATGCCTGCACGGTCTTGCTGAGGGGCTGGCCCTCCTCGTCGATCTGGCGCAGATAGTCGGAGACGATCCAGGTCTTGATCATTGACTCGGTCGAGCTGGTCTGGGTCGCGCTGTTCTTCGAGCCGGAGATCTTGCCGGTCTTGAGATCCATCAGGGCCCACGAGTAAAAGCCGTCGACCTTGACGGAGACCGGAGCCGCGGCGAGCGTCGGCTGGGGTGGTTCGACCACCTTTGGGGGGATCGTCGGTGCGGTGCCGGCCGCTGCGGCGGTGGCTTCACTGCTGGCGCCGCCACTGCTGTCGCTGAGCTTGGCGTATGCGGCAGGCACCAGGAGCACGCCGCCGAGAAGCAGAGCGGCGAGGGCGAGCACCATAACCACGCGAGGACGCATGAGGGGTGATCTCCGGTTGTTTTCAGGCCGGGGGTGGCTCTCGGTAATGGATCGCAGGGGTGGCGATCTACCGCTTCGAAGTCTACGGCGCTCGGTAACGCGATAGCACGGGTGGAATTTCCGGAAGCAGCCCGAGATCGTCCGGTTTTCGCCCCATTCCCCGTTCCAGTTAAGGAAATCTTAGGTCTGCGCGTGACGCAGTTCATTGTCCATAGTGGATGTCTTTATGAGCGGACGGCATAGATCCGATTACTCAGCGTTAAGCCGCGCCACGGGTTTGTTACAGATGCTGGCTTGTGTGTCGAGAAGCTGTAACACTGTGGGGGTGTACGGGAATGACTTCGCCGGCCCGGATGCCGGGTCCGACGGTGGTCTCCTCGGACAGGTCGAGGCCGCCGAAGCGGCGCTGCGCGCCGCCGCGCTCCATGGTCGGGTCGAAGGCGACCCGGCAGCCCTCCAGGACTACTTCGACGCGGTGATCGCGGCCGACCAGAAGATCGAGCCACGCGACTGGATGCCCGACGCCTACCGGCGCGGGCTGGTCCGGCAGATCGCGCAGCACGCCCACTCCGAGATCATCGGAATGCAGCCGGAAGGAAGCTGGATCACCCGCGCGCCCTCGCTCAAACGCAAGGCGATCCTGCTCGCCAAGGTGCAAGACGAGGCGGGGCACGGCCTTTATCTCTACGCGGCCGCCGAGACCCTCGGCGTGACCCGCGAAGAGCTGGTCGGGCTGCTCCTCGACGGCCGGCAGAAATACAGCTCGATCTTCAACTACCCGACGCTGACCTGGGCCGACATCGGCGCGATCGGCTGGCTCGTCGACGGCGCGGCGATCGTCAACCAGGTGCCGCTCTGCCGCTGCTCCTACGGCCCCTACGCTCGCGCGATGATCAGGATCTGCAAGGAGGAGTCCTTCCACCAGCGGCAGGGCTACGAGATCCTGCACACGCTGTCGCACGGCACCGCGGCCCAACACGAGATGGCCCAGGACGCGATCGACCGCTGGTGGTACCCGTCGCTGGCCATGTTCGGCCCGCCGGACACCGACTCCACCCACTCCGAGCAGTCGATGGCCTGGAAGATCAAGCGGTTCTCCAACGACGAGTTGCGGCAGCGCTTCGTCGACATGTGCGTCCAGCAGGCCGGCGTGCTCGGCCTGCGGATCCCCGACCCCGACCTGCGCTGGAACGACGAGCGCCAGGCACACGACTTCAGCGCGCCTGACTTCGACGAGCTGATGCGAGTGATCAAGGGTGACGGCCCCTGCAACACCGAACGGATGGCCTACCGCCGCCGGGCCCACACCGAAGGCGCCTGGGTACGCGAGGCGGCCGCGGCCTATGCCGCCAAGCGACGGGAAGCGGTGGTGGCCGTATGAGCGGAGAGCCGTTGTTCGAGGTGTTCGTGCGCCCCAGGCGGGGTTTGTCGCACACCCACGTGGGCAGCCTGCACGCGCCAGACGCCGAGTTGGCCCTGCGCAACGCCCGCGACCTCTACACCCGGCGGGAAGAAGGCGTCTCGATCTGGGTGGTCCCGGCCACCGCGATCACCGCGTCGAGCCCCGACGAGAAGGACGCCTTCTTCGACCCGGCCGCCGACAAGGTCTACCGCCACCCCACCTTCTACGACGTCCCCGACGGAGCGAAGCACCTGTGACCACGGTCGACTACGTCCTTCGACTCGGCGATGACGCTCTCGTCACCGCCCAGCGGTTCGGTGCCTGGTATGCCGCCGGACCGGAGATGGAGGAAGACGTCGCGCTCGCCAACATCGCGCTCGACCAACTCGGCGCGGCGCGACTGCTGCTCACCTACGCGGGCGAGCTCGAGGGCGCGGGCCGCGACGAAGACGCGCTGGCCTACCAGCGCGACGCCGCCGCGTTCCGCAACTGCCGGCTGGTCGAGCAGCCCGAGCCCGACTTCGGCGTGGTGATCGCCAAGCTGCTGCTGCTCTCGGCGTTCCAGCTCCCGCTCTACGACGCCCTCGCGGGCGCCGGCGACGAACGGCTCGCCGCCATCGCCGGCAAGGCGCGCAAAGAGTCCGCCTACCACCTCGACCACAGCACTCTGTGGACACTGCGGCTGGGCGACGGCACCGGCGAGTCACACCAACGCATGCAGGCGGCGATCGACGGCCTCTGGCCCTACACCGGCGGCCTGTTCGTGGGCGAGGGCGGCCCGGTCGCGTTCGCCGACCTGCGCACGCACTGGTCGTCCACTGTGGAAGAGGTGCTGACGCGGGCCACACTGACCGTGCCGGAGACGGTCGCCGAGCCGACCGGCGAGCGCAAGCACCTGGTCGAGCTGCTCGCCGAGATGCAGGAGCTGCACCGGGCCCATCCAGGAGCCCGCTGGTGACCGCGCGCGAGGCGGTGGCCACGGTCGTCGACCCGGAGCTGCGCGTCGTCACCATCGCCGAGCTGGGCATCCTGCGCGACGTCGAGACCGACGACCGCGGGCACGTCACAGTGACCATCACGCCGACCTACACCGGCTGCCCGGCGATGGACGTGATCCGGGAGGACATCGGCGCCGCACTGCGGGCCGCCGGGCACGCCGACCACAATGTACAGACGGTGTTCGCACCAGCTTGGTCCACGGACTGGATCTCGCCCGAAGGGAGGGCTAAGCTGGCCGCAGCCGGCATCGCCCCACCCGGCCCGAGCAAGTCCGTCACTCTCACCATCGCGGTGCGGTGCACGCACTGCGGCTCGCCCGAAACCGAGCAGCTCAGCCGTTTCGGCTCCACGGCGTGCAAGGCGCTGTGGCGCTGTCGCACGTGCGGCGAGCCGTTCGACGCGATCAAGGCCTACTGACGTGAGCGTCACGATCAGCCGGCCGACGCGCCGGCGCCCGGTGTTCCATCCGCTTGCTGTCACAGCGATCGACCGGCTCACCGACGACGCCGTCGCGATTACCTTCGCCGTGCCCGTCGAGCTGCGCGAGCAGTTCGCCTTCCGGGCCGGCCAGCACCTCACCGTGCGCAAGGTCGACGACGACGCCCGCCGGTCCTACTCCATCTGCTCGACGCCCTCGTCCCTCGAACGCGACGGGCTGCTCCGGATCGGCGTCAAGGAGATCCCCGGCGGCGCTTTCTCCAGCTACGCCGCCAGTGCCCTGCGCCGCGGCGACGCGATCGACGTGATGCCACCGCTGGGCAAGTTCACCTCACCGTTCGAGCCGGGCCGGCAGCGGCACTACGGCGCGATCGCCGCCGGCTCCGGGATCACCCCGGTGCTGTCGCTCGTCGCAACCGCTTTGGCGGTCGAAGAACAGAGCCAATTCACGCTGGTGTACGGCAACCGCTTCGCCCGCAGCGTGATGTTCGCCGACGAGCTCGGCGACCTCAAGGACCGCTACGCCGCCCGGCTGCACGTCGTGCACGTGCTCTCTCAGGAGCCCGGGGAGTCGGAGCTGCTCTCCGGCCGGATCGACGCCGACCGGCTGGCCCGCCTGCTCGACTCGCTCGTGCCGGCCGACCAGGTCGACGAGTGGTTCCTGTGCGGCCCCTACGGCCTGGTCACCGACGCCCGCAACGTGCTCGCCGGCCGCGGCGTGTCGGCCGTGCACACCGAGCTGTTCCACGTCGACGACGTGCCCGACCCGCCGCGCCGCCCCAGCACGGCCGACGACGCCGCACCGGTCGAGGTCTCGGTGCTGCTCGACGGCCGCGTCTCCACCCTCCGGATGCGCCGCGACGAACGGGTCCTCGACGCCGCGCTGCGGGTCCGGTCCGAGCTGCCCTTTGCCTGCAAGGGCGGGGTCTGCTCGACCTGCCGCGCCCGGATCGTCGAGGGCGAGGTCACGATGGCCCGCAACTACGCGCTCGAGCCCGACGAGGTCGCCCGCGGCTACGTGCTGACCTGCCAGTCGAGCCCAGTCACCGACAAGCTGGTCGTCGACTACGACGGCTGATCGTCTTCGCCCAGCTCGCGGTAGACCGGGCGGAGCAGGTCGACCAGCGGGATGTGCCGCACCCGCACCGGCGGTGGATCGAGCACCCGCAACAGCAGTTCCGGCGGCGCGGCCGGCCCACCCGGCAGCTCCTTGAGCCGGGCCAGCGACGTGCCCGAGCTGTAGAAGTCGGCCAACCGCAGCGGCGCGTCCGGCACGTGCAGCGGATCGACCGGCTCGTCGTCGACGGCCGCGCCGCGCAACGCGCCGAGCAGTTCGTCGCGGCTGCGCCCGCGCCAGGCCAGCACCAGGAACGGGTCGTCGTCGAAGGCCTCGGCGAGCAGGTAGAGCACCGCGGAGAGGTGCTTGCACGGAAAGCCCCAGTCGGGGCAGGAGCAGCGCATGTCGAACTCGGCCGGGAACAGCGGCAGGCCGAGCTCGTCGAACACGGCGACGATCTGGGTCGGCATCTCACCGGCGAGCAGCTTGGCCCGGAACACCGCCTGGCCGGCGAGCGATCGTTCGACCCGCGCCCAGGCTTCCTCGTCGTACCGCGGAATGTTGATCTCGATCTGGTAGGGCTCGGTGCGCGAGCCCTGCACCCGCGCGTGCACCTGGCCCGGTTCGAGGTCGAGGTTGAGCACCTGGCCGGCCCGCGCGTAACGGCGGCCCCGGTCGAGCCGCCCCTTGTCGCAGATCCCTTCGAGGATGTCGATGAACCGGCGCGACCACCACTCCTCACCGATCCGGCCGCGCTTCGAGCGGGCCTTGATGCCACCCTCGACCTTGATCGTCTTGCCGCCCTCGAACCAGCCGTCGGGACCGATCGGCATCAGCCCACCGCCTTCGGGTCGAGCGCGAACAGGTCACGCAACTCGTCGGTGGACAGCTCGGTCAGCCACTCCTCGCCGGTGCCGACCACGCTCTGCGCCAAAGCCTTCTTCCGCTCGATCATCTCGTCGACCCGCTCCTCGATGGTGCCGGTGCAGATGAACTTGCGGACCTGCACGTTGCGCGCCTGCCCGATCCGGTAGGCGCGGTCGGTGGCCTGGTCCTCGACGGCCGGGTTCCACCACCGGTCGACGTGGATGACATGGTTGGCGGCCGTCAGGTTGAGCCCGGTGCCCGCCGCCTTGAGCGACAGCAGGAAAATCATCGGCTCGGGATCGGTCTGGAACCGGTTGACCAACTCGTCCCGGCGCTGCTTCGACAGTCCACCGTGGAGCCACAGGACGGGCCGGTCGAGGTGGGCGGCGAGGTAGGGCTGGAGGAGCGAGCCGAACTCGGCGTACTGCGTGAAGACCAGGCCCTTGTCGCCTTCTTCGATGATCTCCTCGGCGAGCTCCTGCAGCCGGGCCAGCTTCCCGGACCGCCCACTGAGCCGGGAGCCGTCGCGCAACAGCTGCGCCGGATGGTTACAGACCTGCTTGAGCCGGGTCATCGCGGCGAGCACATTCCCCCGCCGCGCGATGCCCTGGCTGGCGCCGATCTTGTTGAGCATGTCGTCGACGACCGCCTGGTAGAGCGCCGCCTGCTCCGGCGTCAGCGGGCACCAGACCTTCATCTCCAACTTCTCCGGCAGGTCGGAGATGATGGTTTTATCGGTCTTCAGTCGCCGCAACACAAAGGGCCCGGTAGCCCGCTTCAAGGCTGCGGCGGCCTCTTCGTCCTGCCGCACCTCGATCGGTTCCTGATAGCGCCGCCGGAAGGTCTTCGCCGGCCCGAGCAGGCCAGGGTTGGCAAAGTCCATGATGGACCAGAGCTCGGCGAGATGGTTCTCGACCGGCGTGCCGGTCAGGGCGAGCCGGGTGCGCGCGGGGATCGCCCGCACGGCTTGCGACTGCCGCGCGGCGGAGTTCTTGATGGCCTGGGCTTCGTCACACACGACCCGTCCCCACTCGACAGCGCGCAGGGCGTCGAGATCCCGCAGCGCGGTGCCGTAGGTGGTGATGACCAGATCGGCGCCGCCAAGCCGGGCGGCGTCCCGGGTCGCCCCGTGGTGCACGTAGACGTCAAGCGAGGGCGCGAACTTCTCGGCTTCCTTGCGCCAGTTACTGACCAACGACATAGGGCAAATCAGCAGCGTCGCCCCGACGTCTGTGGCCTGCTCCCGCTCGGCGAGCAACAACGACAACGTCTGGGCGGTCTTACCGAGTCCCATGTCGTCCGCGAGGACGCCGCCGATGCCGAGGCGGGTCAGGAAGTCGAGCCAGGACAGGCCGCGTTCCTGGTAGGGGCGCAGCGTGCCCTGGAACGCCGCCGGGGTCGGGGTCGGGCGTAGGCGGTGGTCGGCGTCGCCGGAGAGGAGGTCGCCCAGCCAGCCGTCGGCGTCGACCGTGACCAGCGGGAGTTCCTCTTCGCCGCCCGCGGCGACCTGGCCGAGCACCTCGGCGATCGTCATCTCGCCGGAGCGGTGTTGCTCGACCGCCTGGATCGCGGCCGTGAGTTGGCGGTCGTCCAGCTCGACCCAGCGGCCCTTGACCCGCAGCAGCGGCACCTTCAGGCGGGCCAGCGCGTGCAGGTCGTCGGCGCTGATCTCCTCGTCGCCGACCATCAGGTCGACCTTGAAGTCGACGAGTTGGTCGCGGCCGACGCCCTGCGCCGCGAGGCCCTTCCCACTGGCCGCGGGCTTTGCCCGGGTTGTCAGCTTCAGCCCGAGACTCTTGCGGCCCGCCCAGGCCGGCAGTTGCACCCCGTAGCCGGCGGCTTGCAGCAGCGGTGCGGCCTGGCGCAGGAATGTGAATGCCGCGGCGGTGTCCAGGACGCTCTCGGTCGGTCGGGCCTCCCGCAGCGCCTCGTCGAGTGGCGGGAACAGGCGGACCGCGCGGCCGAGTCCGGCCAGCAGCGTTTCGTCCGGGCGCGCGGGCAGGCCGGGCACCCGCTGGCCGGCCCAGATCACCTCGGCGGGTACGTACAACGATGGGTCGTCGACCGACTGGAGTGCGAACTCCAGGTCCCAGCGGTCGGTGGTGGGCAGCGGCTCGACCAGCCGGAAACAGACCCGGACCGGCTCGTTGGCCTGGTGCGCGGCGTCGTGCCAGGCGGAAAGCGCGGTGCGCAGCGCGGCCAGTTCCGGGCGTTGCGTCGCCGTGGCCGTCACGGTCGGGTCCGGCGCGGTCAGCGCGCGCATCCAGCGGTCGGCGACCGGCGCCTTCGGGCCCGGGCGGTGGCCGAGCAGCAGCCGGTCGGGCAGGGACTGCCGGGCGGCGGCGTCAACGAACGCGTCGAGCAGTTCGCGGAGCACCGCGCCGGGTGGCGGCGCACCGGCCGCCCGGAGCGCGGGTGGCATGGCCGCGGCCAGCATCCGGAACGCGGTCGCGTCGCGGCCGGTCAGCACCGGGCGCCAGCGGGCGGCGTTGGTGCCGGCCTCGGTCACGAGTTGGGGTAGCAGCCGGCCGCGGTGCAGCAGGCCGCGCGCGTAGTCGGCCACTACGGCCAGGTAACGCAGATCACCGCCGGCGTCGTCGTCGAGCGCGCCGAGCAGGTCGAACGCGTCGACGGGGTCGACGAGCCGGGCCTGGACCGGCCAGTCGGCCAGGGTCGCGCCATCCGGCGTCTCACCTGAGGCGGGCAACGGGCGACCGTCGGCTGTGGGCAGCGTGAGGGTGAGCGTGACCAGCTCGCCCGGGCCGTCGGGCGGTGCGGTCTCGCCCCACAGGGCCAGCCGTCCGTAGGCCCATACGCCGTGAACCACCTGCACTACGACAAACCCTTCTGCGCGACGCTCGACACTACCCGGGCCGGCGCCGGATCGGCTCGGGCTAGGCTCGGTGCGTGGACAACCGGCGGGAGATCGACGACGTTCTGCAGCGTGGCGCCGACGGCGGTCGGATCACCGCCGAGGAAGCGCTGCTGCTCTACACCGAGGCGCCGTTCCATGCGCTCGGTGAGGCGGCCGACGCGGTGCGCCGGCGGCGTTACCCGGACGGGATCGTCACCTACCTGATCGACCGCAACATCAACTACACCAACGTCTGCGTGACGGCGTGCAAGTTCTGCGCGTTCTTCCGGGCGCCCAAGCACGCCGAGGGCTGGACCCACCCGACCGAGGAGATCCTGCGCCGCTGCGGCGAGGCCGTCGAGCTCGGCGCGACCCAGGTGATGCTCCAGGGCGGCCACCACCCCGACTACGGCGTCGACTACTACGAGGAGCTGTTCGGCGCGGTCAAGGCCGCCTACCCGCAGCTCGTCATTCACTCGATCGGGCCGTCCGAGATCCTGCACATGGCGAAGGTCTCCGGCGTCTCGCTCGACGAGGCGATCTCCCGGATCAAGGCGGCCGGCCTCGACTCGATCGCCGGCGCCGGCGCGGAGATGCTGCCCGACCGGCCGCGGAAGGCGATCGCGCCGCTCAAGGAGTCGGGCGCACGCTGGCTCGAGGTCATGGAGATCGCGCACGGGCAGGGCCTGGAGAGCACCGCGACGATGATGATGGGCACCGGCGAGACCAACGCCGAGCGGATCGAGCACTTGCGGATGATCCGCGACGTGCAGGACCGCACCGGCGGCTTCCGGGCCTTCATCCCGTGGACCTACCAACCCGAGAACAACCACCTCAAGGGGCGTACCCAGGCCACGACGCTGGAGTATCTCCGGCTGATCGCGGTCGCCCGGCTGTTCTTCGAGACGGTCCCGCACCTGCAGGCGTCGTGGCTGACCACCGGTAAGGACGTCGGCCAGCTCGCCCTGCACATGGGTGTCGACGACCTCGGCTCGATCATGCTGGAGGAAAACGTCATCTCGTCGGCCGGTGCGCGGCATCGGTCCAACTTGCACGAGCTGATCTGGATGATCCGGTCCGCCGGCCGGATTCCGGCGCAGCGCGACACGCTCTACAACCACCTGCGGGTGCACCACACGCCGGCCGACGACCCGACCGACGACCGGGTGGTCTCCCACTTCTCGTCGATCGCGTTGCCCGGCGGCGGGGTCGGCGCGCCGCTGCCGCTCGTCGAATCGCGCTGAAAATCGTTTCAGCGGGCCCTTCGGCAACATTTCGGCAACGGTCAGCACACGATTGATACCGGCTGCTAGCGGCTGGTTTTCGAAGGTCGATAGCGTCCCTGACGTCGCCGCAGCACGCGGCACCGGGCATGCCCACGAGACGCCGACCGCTAGGCGGTCGTACATATAGAGCCGAGGCGGGATGGGAAACCATCCCGCCTCGGCGTTTTTCGATCCGATCACGCTCTGGCGCTGCCGCCCGCGGGAAGTTAACGTGCGCTGTTCCCACCTGTCACACAGGTCACACCCGTCTCGTCAACCCCTATGAGGGAGCAGATGAACACGCGCTTGCGCGCCGCGGCTCTCAGCGCCGGTGCCGCTTCCGTTCTCGCGCTCGGCCTGGTCGCCGTCGCCGGGCCGGCATACGCGGCCGGCCCCGATGTCGCCGTCACCCCGATCAGCCTCCACATCGCCAAGGGCGTGAAGGAGGCCAAGGCCAAGCCTTTCCAGGTCGAGTTGCGCAACTTCGGCAGCGGCGGCGCGACCGACGTCTCGGTCAAGGTCGAGCTGTCCAACCTGACGGGAAAGATCGGCTTTGTCCGGCCGGACGGCTGCACCAAGGCCGGCAAGGCCGCTTATGCCTGCCCGATCGGTGACATCGCCGCCGGCCAGGACGTGGTGATCGGCATCCCGCTGTTCAACGCCAACGGCAAGAAGGGCGACGGCGGCTACTTCACCATCACCGCGATCGTCCCGGGCGACAGCAACGACGAGAACAACAGCGCCGACGTCGACGTGACGGTCGAGCCGAAGAGCTACGACCTGACGGTCTGGGCGCAAGACGTCTACGCCGATGTGGTCGCCGACGGCGACGAGGTCGGCGAGGAGACGAAGACCCCGGTGCCGCCGGGCGGCACGGCGCCACTCGACTCGGCGATCTTCAACCACGGCAGCAAGCGCGTGGTCGGCATCGCCTACGCGGTCAAGCTGCCCGAGGGCACGTCGGTCGCGTCCATGCCCGACGGTTGCGTGGCTCGCGAAGACGCCAACGGCATCGTCTGTGAAGACGACGAGGTGGTGCTGAAGCCGGGCGAGGTGCTGCTGCCGGAGATCACCGTCAAGGTCGCCGCCGACGCGCCGGCCGGTGTGCTCGCCGACGGCGTCATCGACGCGACCGCGATCGAGCCGGGTGGGACCGACCCGGAGGAGCCGGGCGACGAGGGCCGGATGGCCACCGAGGGGCAGCGTAAGCAGCTCGTCGATGCCGACCCGATCGACAACCAGGCGCGGTTCGACGTGTTCGTCGGCGCGGCACCGTCGGGCGAGCCGACCACGCCGGCCCCGGGTGAGCCCGCCGCGCCGGGCGAGGGTGGTGGCCTGCCGCTCACCGGCTCGCCGACCGGCCTGATCGCCGGTGTCGGTGCCGCCGTGCTCGTCGCGGGCGTGGTGCTGTTGCTGGCTCTGCGCCGGCGCCGCCGCTTCGTCGCGGAGTAAGAGAGCAACCAAGCGATACTCGGCCCGCTCCCGACCCGGGAGCGGGCCGAACCATAGAGTGGCCCGGTGACGCGCGCCAACCTGGACAAGCAGCCGCACGAAGTCGCCGAGATGTTCGACGGGGTCGCGGAGCGATACGACCTGACCAACACCGTCCTCTCCTTCGGACAGGACAAGGGCTGGCGGCGGGCCACCCGCGCCGCACTCCGCCTCCAGACCGGGCAGAAGGTGCTCGACGTGGGCGCCGGCACCGGTGTCTCCACCGAGGAACTCGCCCGCTCCGGCGCCTACGCGGTCGGTGCCGACCTCTCGATCGGGATGCTCCGGGCCGGCCGGCACAGCCGCCCGTTCGTGCCGCTGCTCGCCGGTGACGCGCTGCAACTGCCGTTCGCCGACGCGACGTTCGACGCGGTGACCATCTCGTTCGCGCTGCGCAACGTCGTCGACACCCGCGCCGCCCTGCGTGAGCTGGCCCGGGTCACGCGGCCCGGCGGCCGGCTGGTGGTCTGTGAGTTCAGCCACCCGACCAACTTCACCTTCCGCACCATCTACCTCTCCTACCTGATGCAGTCACTCCCCGCAGTCGCTCGGCGGGTGTCCAGCAACCCGGACGCCTACGTCTACCTCGCCGAGTCGATCCAGATGTGGCCTAACCAGCGCGATCTTGCGACACGGATTCAGGAGGCCGGATGGACCCAGGTGGGCTGGCGGAATCTCTCCGCGGGGATCGTCGCGCTGCACCGGGCCGTACGCGAATCATGATTTTTCGGATTTGTCGGGTTGGCGAAACGGACATCGATCAACAACTCGCTATCGAGCCCTGGGTTAGGTATACCTAACCGGCCGCCCGCAGTATCCACGGTTCTAGACTCCACCCGATGAGCTTGTGAAGCATTTCACGAGCACCGCGAGGAGCGAAAAAGCCGGGTTCAGAGGGGGAGTCGCAGTGGCCGCCAGCAGCGACAACGACGCCGACGTCATCGTCGTCGGCGCCGGTCCGGGTGGCTCGACGACCGCCTACCACCTGGCGCGACACGGCATCCGCGTGCTGGTGCTGGAGAAGTCGCAGTTCCCGCGCGAGAAGGTCTGCGGCGACGGGCTGACCCCGCGCGCGGTCAAACAGCTCATCAAGATGGGTGTCACGGCCGACGGCTCCTTCGAGGAGCAGGGCTGGCTGCGCAACAAGGGCCTGCGGGTGATCGGCGGCGGCGTCCGGCTCGAGCTCGACTGGCCCGACCTCGCCAGCTTCCCCAACTACGGCCTGGTGCGCACCCGCTTCGACTTCGACGACCTGCTCGCGAAGCAGGCCGTGAAGGCCGGCGCCGACCTGCGCACCGGGGTCACCGTCACCGGCCCGGTCCTCGACGACACCGGCCGCGCGATCGGCGTCGTCGCCGACACCGAGGGCGGCGAGCCGCGCGAGTTCCGCGCCCCGCTGATCATCTCCGCCGACGGCGTCTCGGGCCGCTTCCCGCTCGCACTCGGGCTGGCCAAGCGCGAAGACCGGCCGATCGGGGTGGCCGTGCGGCGCTACTACCACTCGCCGGCCAAGCACGACGACGACTACCTCGAGTCGTGGCTGGAGCTGCGCAGCAAAGAGGGCGGCGACCGGCTGCTGCCCGGCTACGGCTGGATCTTCGGCATGGGCGACGGCCGGGTCAACGTGGGCCTGGGCGTGCTCAACTCGTCGTCCGCGTTCGGCAAGACCAACTACCGCCGGATGCTCACCGAATGGCTCGGCGCGACGCCCGACGACTGGGGCATGAACGACGAGGCCAACGCCGACGGCCCGATCCTCGGCGCGGCGCTGCCGATGGGCTTCAACCGGGTGCCCCATTACACCCGCGGCGTGCTGCTGGTCGGCGACTCCGGCGGCATGGTCAACCCCTTCAACGGCGAGGGCATCGCCTACGCGATGGAGTCCGGCGAGCTCGCCGCGGAGGTCGTCGCGCAGGCGCTCGGCCGCACCGGCCTCGACCGCGAGCGCGCGCTGGCCGCCTACCCCGCCGAGCTGAAAGCCCGCTACGGCGGCTATTACCGGCTCGGCAACATATTCGTCAAGATGATTGGCAACCCGCACATCATGCGGATCGCCACCAAGCACGGGATGCCGCACCCGACGCTGATGCGGTTCGTTCTCAAACTGCTGGCAAACCTGACGGATCCGCGCGGTGGCGACGCGATGGACCGCGTCATCAACGCGATGACCAGGGTCGTGCCAGCCGTGTAAGCAAACGACCCCGGCGGGCGAACGCTCGCACGCGGGTGAATACTCAGACGCTGATTCCCGACAGAGGGCAGGAAAGGACGAGCAGGAGAAGACCATGACGCTCTCGCCGTACGCACCAATCCTGGGGCTGTTCGCCCTGGCTGCCTTCTTCGCGCTGTTCTCCGTCGCGTCGGCCAGGATCGCCGGCCCGCGCCGGTATAACCGGGCCAAGCTCGACGCATACGAGTGCGGCATCGAACCGAGTCCGCAGCCGGTCGGCGGCGGGCGGTTCCCGATCAAGTTCTACCTGACGGCGATGCTCTTCATCGTCTTCGACATCGAAATCATCTTCCTCTACCCGTGGGCCGTGAGCTTCGACGCGCTCGGGCTCTTCGGGTTCGTGGAGATGGTCATGTTCATCGGCACCGTGTTCATCGCCTACGCCTATGTCTGGCGTCGCGGCGGGCTGGACTGGGACTGAAGGGAGGCACGCCAGCATGGGTATCGAAGAGAAACTCCCCGCGGGCGTCCTGCTCACCTCCGTGGAGAAGCTGGTCAACTGGTCCCGCAAGTCGTCGGTCTGGGGCGCCACGTTCGGCCTGGCCTGCTGCGCGATCGAGATGATGGCGGCCGGCGGCCCGCACTACGACCTGGGTCGCTGGGGCATGGAGGTGTTCCGCGCTTCGCCCCGCCAAGCCGACCTGATGATCGTGGCCGGCCGGGTGTCGCAGAAGATGGCACCCGTGCTGCGGCAGATCTACGACCAGATGGCCGAGCCCCGCTGGGTGCTCTCCATGGGCGTCTGCGCGAGCAGCGGCGGCATGTTCAACAACTACGCGATCGTCCAAGGCGTCGACCACGTCGTGCCGGTCGACATGTATCTGCCCGGCTGCCCGCCGCGGCCCGAGATGCTGATCGACGCGATCCTGAAGCTGCGCGAGAAGATCAATCACGAGCCGCTCGGCCCCAACGGGCGCAAGATGCTCGAGCAGCGCAAGGAGCGCGGTGACGTGCCGGTCGTGCCCTACGGCTCGATGCCTTCCTCTTACCGCAACGACAAGGCCCGGCGGGCCGAGTGGACCCAGGCGGTCCGCGAGGGCCGCGAGGAGCAGTTGCGGATCGAAAACTGGATGAAGGAAGAACGGCACCTCCAGGGAGGTGGACGGTGGTGACCACGACGCCCGACAAGGATCCGGTGACCCAGCCGAAGGACCAGGTGCCGCCGAGCGCCAAGCCCGGTGGGGGTGTGCCCGTGCAGGCCACTCCGGTGGGTGCGACGACCGGTGCGCCGGCCGAGCTGCCTCCGTCCTCTGTGGCTGGTCGCGGCATGTTCGGCATCTCCGGCTCCGGTGACACCTCCGGCTTCGGCGGCCTGGTCCGCCGGCGGGTCGGTGGCGGCGGCAGCGAGCGGCCCTACGGCAGCTACTTCGACGAGGTCTACGACTCGCTCGAAGAAGCCTTCCCGGGTCTCGACGACGCCATCGAGAAGGTGGTCGTCGACCGCAACGAGCTGACGCTGCACGTCAAGCCCAAGCGGATCGCCGAGGTCTGCCGCACCATGCGCGACGACGAGTCGCTGCGCTTCGAGCTGTGCTCGTCGGTGTCCGCTGTGGACTATCTCGGTGCCGACGAGCGCCGGCTGCACGTGACCTACCACCTCGCGTCGATGACCTACCGGCGCCGGGTGCGGCTCGAGGTCGCGGTCGGCGTCGAGCACCCGCACGTGCCGTCGGTCACCCACGTCTACCCGACCGCCGACTGGCAGGAGCGGGAAACCTACGACATGTTCGGCGTCATCTTCGACGGCCACCCCGCTCTGACCCGGATCCTCATGCCGGACGACTGGGAAGGCCACCCGCAGCGCAAGGACTACCCGCTCGGCGGGGTCCCGGTCGAATACAAGGGCGCCGAGATCCCCGCGCCGGACCGGCGGAGGAGCTACCAGTGACCACCAACCCGACTTACGCCACCGAGCGCGAGACGTCCGAGGGCAAGGTCTTCACCGTTACCGGCGGCGACTGGGACACCGTTGTCAGCGGCACCGACCCGGTCAGCGACGAACGCATCATCGTCAACATGGGTCCGCAGCACCCGTCGACACACGGCGTGCTGCGGCTGATCCTCGAACTCGAGGGTGAGACGGTCCGCGACCTGCGATCGGTCGTCGGCTACCTGCACACCGGCATCGAGAAGAGCATCGAATACCGCAACTGGGTGCAGGGCACGACGTTCGTGACCCGGATGGACTACCTCTCGCCGATCTTCAACGAGACCGCCTACAGCCTCGCGGTGGAGAAGCTGCTCGGGATCGAAGACCAGATCACCGAGCGGGCCACCACCATCCGGGTGCTGATGATGGAGCTCAACCGGATCTCGTCGCACCTGGTCTGGCTGGCCACCACCGGCATGGAGCTGGGCGCCATCTCGATCATGTTGTACGGCTTCCGCGAGCGCGAATACATCCTCGAGATCTTCGAGATGGTCTCCGGCCTGCGGATGAACATGGCCTACGTGCGACCGGGCGGCGTGGCGCAAGACGTGCCGGACAGCGCGGTCAAGAAGATCCGCGAGTTCCTCACCATGATGCCCAAGCGGCTCAAGGAGTATGAGGACCTGCTCTCCGGCCAGCCGATCTGGACCGAGCGCACCCAGGGCGTCGCGGTGCTCGACGTGACCGCCTGCGTCGCGCTCGGTGTCACCGGCCCGGTGCTGCGGTCGGCCGGCCTGCCGTGGGACCTGCGCAAGACGATGCCCTACTGCGGCTACGACACCTACGAGTTCGACGTGCCGACCTCGAACGACGCCGACGTGTGGGGTCGCTACCAGGTCCGGCTCGCCGAGATCCGCGAGTCGCTCAAGCTGATCGAGCAGTGCCTCGACCGGCTCCGGCCCGGCCCGATCATGGTGCACGACAAGAAGATCGCCTGGCCGGCGCAGCTCGCGATCGGCACCGACGGCCTCGGCAACTCGCTGGAGCACGTCGCCAAGATCATGGGTCAGTCGATGGAGTCGCTGATCCACCACTTCAAGCTCGTCACCGAAGGCTTCCGGGTGCCGCCCGGCCAGGTCTACGTGGCGATCGAGGGCCCGCGCGGGGAGTTGGGCGCCCACGCGGTGTCCGACGGCGGCACCCGGCCCTACCGGGTGCACTTCCGCGAGCCCAGCTTCGTGAACCTGCAAGCGCTTCCAGCGATGGCGGAGGGCGGCCTGATCGCCGACGTCATCGCCGGCGGCGCCTCGCTGGACCCGGTGATGGGTGGGTGTGACCGATGACGACGCCAACGACGGTCTTCGACGAGGAGATCCGGCAGCGGGCCCGGGAGATCCTGGCCCGTTACCCGGCCGACCGCGCCCGGTCCGCCCTGCTCCCGCTGCTGCACCTGGTGCAGTCGGTCGAGGGGCACGTCTCCCCGGCCGGCGTGGAGTTCTGCGCCGAGGTCCTGGGCATCAACAAGGCCCAGGTGGGCGCCGTCGCGTCGTTCTACACGATGTACAAGCGTCGCCCGACCGGTGACTTCCTGGTCAGCGTCTGCACCAACACGATGTGCAACGTGCTCGGCGGCCAGCAGGTCTACGACACGGTCAGCGAGCACCTCGGCGTCGGCCACGACGAGACCACTGCCGACGGCACGATCACGCTCGAGCACGCCGAGTGCCTGGCGGCCTGCGACTACGGCCCGGTCGTGACCGTCAACTACGACTTCTTCGACAACGTGACACCGGAGAGCACCGTCGAGCTGGTCGAGGAGCTGCGCCGGGGCAACCGCCCGCAGCCCAGCCGCGGCGCCCGGCTCTGCACGCTCAAGGAGATGTCGCTGCAGCTCGCCGGCTTCCCGGACACCCGGGCCGAGGCGGTCGCCGACGGCGTCGCGGGCGACCCGACGCTGCGCGGCCTCCAGCTCGCGCAGCAGCACGGCATCGCGGTGGCCGGCTTCGACCCGGACACCCCGATCAAGAAGAAAGACGACGCGGGCGCGGCGAAGCCGGCGGCGCAGGCAGGTTCGGCGGCCAACAAGCCGGCCAGCGACGCCAAGCCGGCCGGCGACGCGTCGAAGCCGCAGGAGAGCAACCTCCGCGGCGCCAAGGAGGCGAACAAGTGACCACCACTCCTCGGCGGGAAGTTCTCGAGAAGCTCACCCCGGTCCTGACCAAGCGCTGG
This sequence comes from Asanoa ferruginea, assembly GCF_003387075.1. NCBI lineage: Bacteria > Bacillati > Actinomycetota > Actinomycetes > Micromonosporales > Micromonosporaceae > Asanoa > Asanoa ferruginea. The sequence continues at coordinate 1,760,481 of NZ_QUMQ01000001.1, read as the reverse complement.
CTCTCGCCGGAGGCCTGGACGCTGAAGACCTACGAGCAGCTCGACGGCTACGCGGCGCTCAAGAAGGCGCTCAAGGCCCACCCCGACGACCTGATCCAGCTCATCAAGGACTCGGGCCTGCGCGGGCGCGGCGGCGCCGGCTTCCCGACCGGCCTCAAGTGGGGCTTCATCCCGCAGGGCGACGGCAAGCCGCACTACCTCGTCGTCAACGCCGACGAGGGCGAGCCGGGCACCTGCAAAGACCTGCCGCTGATGACCCACGACCCGCACTCGCTGATCGAGGGCGTGATCATCGCCAGCTACGCGATCCGCGCCGAGCGGGCCTACATCTACATCCGTGGCGAGGCCGTGCACGCCGCGCGCCGGCTGCGCAACGCGGTGGTCGAGGCCTACGACAAGGGCTACATCGGCCGCGACATCCTCGGCTCGGGCTACAACCTCGACGTCGTCGTGCACAGCGGCGCCGGCGCCTACATCTGCGGCGAAGAGACCGCGCTGCTCGACTCGCTCGAGGGGTTCCGCGGCCAGCCGCGGCTGCGCCCGCCGTTCCCGGCGACGCACGGCCTCTACGCCTCGCCGACGGTGGTCAACAACGTCGGCACCATCTCCAGCGTGCCCTACATCGTGCTGGGCGGGGCCGACTGGTGGCGGTCGATGGGCACCGAGAAGTCGTCGGGCCCGATGATCTACTCGCTGTCCGGCCGGATCAACAACCCGGGCCAGTTCGAGTGCTCGATGGGCATCACGCTGCGCGAGCTGATCGAGCTGGCCGGCGGCATGCAGCCCGGCCACCAGCTCCGCTTCTGGACCCCGGGCGGCTCGTCGACCCCGCTGCTGACGGCCGACCACCTGGACGTGCCGCTCGACTTCGAGGGCGTGGCGGGTGCCGGCAGCATCCTGGGCACCACGGCGACGCAGATCTTCTCCGACCAGGACTGCCCGGTCTACGCGACCTACCGGTGGCTCGAGTTCTATCACCACGAGTCGTGCGGCAAGTGCACACCGTGCCGCGAGGGCAACTACTGGATGGTCCGGGTCTACCAGCGGATCCTGTCCGGCCAGGGCACCCACGAAGATCTCGACACGCTGCTCGACACCTGTGACAACATCCTGGGCCGGTCCTTCTGCGGCCTGGGCGACGGCGCGACGAGCCCGGTGACGTCCTCGTTGCAGTACTTCAAGCAGGACTACCTCGACTACATCGAGGGCCGGACGGCTCCGCGGCTGTCCGACAAGGCTCTCGTGGGGGCGCACTGATGACCGACGTAGCGAAGAAGGCCGACGAGGTCACCCTGACCATCGACGGCGTCGAGGTGACCGCGCCGAAGGGCACGCTGCTGATCCGGGTTGCCGAGCAACTCGGCATCGCGATCCCGCGGTTCTGCGACCACCCACTGCTGGCGCCCGCGGGCGCCTGCCGGCAGTGCCTGGTCGAGGTCGAGGGGCAGCGCAAGCCGGTCGCCTCGTGCACCCAGGCGGTCGCCGACGGCATGGTGGTCAAGACCCAGCTCAGCTCCCCGGTCGCCAAGAAGGCGCAAGAGGGCATCATGGAGCTGCTCCTGATCAACCACCCGCTCGACTGCCCGATGTGCGACAAGGGCGGCGAGTGCCCGCTCCAGAACCAGGCGATGTCGACCGGCCGCGCCGAGACCCGGTTCCACGAGCACAAGCGCGAATACCCGAAGCCGATCAACATCTCCTCGCAGGTGCTGCTCGACCGCGAGCGGTGCGTGCTCTGCCAGCGCTGCACCCGGTTCTCGGAGGAGATCGCCGGCGACAAGTTCATCGACCTGATGAACAGAAGCAGCAACGAAGAGATCAACGTCTACCGCGACGAGGTGTACGACGGTGACGCCGGCGACGATTCCGCCGGTGACGTGCCGTTCAACTCCTACTTCAGCGGCAACACGGTGCAGATCTGCCCGGTCGGCGCACTGACCGGCGCGCAATACCGGTTCCGCTCCCGCCCGTTCGATCTCGTGTCGAGCCCGTCGGTCTGCGAGCACTGCTCCGCTGGTTGCGCGCAGCGCACCGACCACCGCCGCGGCAAGGTGCTGCGCCGGCTGGCCGGCGACGACCCGGCCGTCAACGAAGAGTGGAACTGCGACAAGGGCCGCTGGGGCTTCCGCTACGCGACCGCCACCGACCGGCTGACCACCCCGCTCGTCCGCGACGCCGACACCGGTGAGCTGCGCGAGGCGTCCTGGAGCGAGGCGCTCAGCGTCGCCGCCGAGGGGCTGCGCGCGGCCCGCGACGGTGCGCACGGGGTCGGCGTGCTGACCGGCGGCCGGCTTACCGTCGAAGACGCCTACGCCTACGCCAAGTTCGCCCGCGTCGCCCTTGGCACCAACGACATCGACTTCCGGGCCCGGCCGCAGTCGGCCGAGGAGACCGAGTTCCTGGCCTCCTCCGTGGTCGGCACCACCGAGGTCACCTACGCCGACGTCGACAAGGCGCCGGCCGTGGTCATCGTCGGTCTGGAGCCGGAAGAAGAGGCGCCGATCCTCTTCCTCCGCCTGCGCAAGCAGTTCACCAAGCGCAAGCTGCCGATCTACGCCCTCTCGCCCTACGTGACCCGCGGGCTGGAGAAGCTCGGCGCCAAGGTCGCGCGGATCATCCCGGGCGAGGAGGCCCGCGTGCTCGCCGAGCACGACGTGGTCGCCGAGGCGCTCAAGGCGCCGGGTGCGCTGCTGCTCGTCGGTGAGCGGCTCGCCTCGGTGCCCGGTGGCCTGTCGGCCGCCGCGGCGCTGGCGGCGCGCACCGGCGCGAAGCTGGCCTGGGTGCCGCGGCGCGCGGGTGACCGCGGTGCCGTCGACGCCGGCTGCCTGCCCAACCTGCTCCCGGGCGGCCGCCTCACCACCGACGCGGCGGCGCGGGCCGAGCTGGCCGGCGCCTGGGACCTGGCGGCCGGGGTCATCCCGAGCCAGCCCGGCCGCGACACCGACGCGATGATCGTGGCGGCCGCCGGCGGCCGGCTCGGCGCCCTCGTGGTCGCCGGCGTCGACCCCGCCGACCTGACCGACCCGCGGCTGGCCGAGCAGGCCCTCGACACGGTGCCGTTCCTGGTCAGCCTCGAGGTCCGGCGCAGCGCGGTCAGCCGCCGCGCCAACGTGGTCTTCCCGGTCGCTCCGGTCGCCGAGAAGGCGGGCAGCTTCCTCGACTGGGAGGGCCGGCTGCGCACCTTCGAGACGGTGCTGCACACCGACGCGATGAACGACGGCCGGGTGCTCGACGCGCTCGCCGCCGCCCTCGACGTCACGCTCGGCACCGGCGACGTCAACATCGTCCGCCGCGAGCTGGGCAGCCTGCCGGTGACCCGGGCCGACCGCCCGCAGGCGCCGGCGCACGAGCCGGCCGACGTGGTCGAGCCGGCCGAGGGCGAGGCGGTGCTGGCGACCTGGCACCAGCTCATCGACCTGGGCAGCCTGCTCGACGGCGACGAGGAGCTGGCCGGCACGGCCCGCCCGCCGGTGGTCCGGCTCGACAAGGCGACCGCCGAGACCATCGGCGTCGCCGACGGTGACGCGGTCACGGTCGGCACGGGCCGCGGCGCGGTCACCCTGCCGGCGATGATCACTGAGATGCCGGCCGGCGTCGTCTGGCTGCCGACCAACTCGCCCGGCGCGACCACCCGGCGGACGCTGGGTGTCACCTCGGGCGCGATCGTCTCGATCTCGGCTGGAGGGGCTCGATGACGCCTGCGGTCTACCTCGCGCAGGACCCGACGCTGTCCGACTTCGGGCACGATCCCTGGTGGATCGCGCTCATCAAGATCGTTGTCGCGTTCGTCTTCGCGGTGCTCGCGACACTGCTCGGCGTGTGGTTCGAGCGGCGCGTCGTCGGCTTCATGCAGGTGCGGCCCGGCCCCAACCAGGTCGGCCCACTCGGCCTGCTCCAGACGCTGGCCGACGGCCTGAAGATGGCCTTCAAGGAAGACATCCTCCCGAAGGCCGCCGACAAGGTCGTCTACTTCTTCGCGCCGACCATCTCGGTCATCTGCGCGGTGACCGCGCTGGCCGTCATCCCGTTCGGCCCGATGGTGAGCATGTTCGGCCACCAGACGCCGCTTCAGGTCACCGACGTGCCGGTGGCGGTGCTGGTGATCCTGGCCGCGTCGTCGATGGGCATCTACGGCATCGTGCTCGGCGGCTGGGCCTCCGGCTCGACCTACCCGCTGCTCGGTGGCCTGCGGTCGAGTGCCCAGATGATCTCGTACGAGGTCGCCATGGGTCTGTCGATCGTCGCGGTCTTCATGACCGCCGGCACCATGTCGACCAGTGGCATCGTGGCCGCGCAGGCCGGCAGCGACCGCAGCGTCTCGCTCGGCGGCTTCGACCTGTTCGCGCCGGGCTGGTACGCCATCCTGCTGCTGCCCAGCTTCATCATCTACGCGATCTCCGCCGTCGGTGAGACCAACCGCGCGCCGTTCGACCTGCCCGAGGCGGAGTCCGAACTGGTCGCCGGCTTCATGACCGAATACAGCTCGCTCAAGTTCGCGCTGTTCATGCTCGCCGAATACGTCAACATGGTGACCGTCTCCGCGGTCGCCACGACGCTGTTCCTCGGTGGGTGGCGAGCGCCCTGGCCGATCAGCATCTGGTCCGGTGCCAACGAGGGTTGGTTCGGCCTGATCTGGTTCTTCGCCAAGGTGATCCTGCTGGTCTTCGTCTTCGTCTGGCTCCGCGGCACGCTGCCCCGGCTGCGCTACGACCAATTCATGCGGCTCGGCTGGCGGGTGCTGCTGCCGATCAACCTGGTCTGGATCCTCGCCCTGGCCGGCATCCGGGTGCTCCAGAAGGAAGACAGCCAGGCGGTGCGCTGGAGCATCATCGGCGGCGCCCTGGTCGTCATCCTGCTGATCGCGCTGCTCTGGCCCGACCGCAAGCGGCGGCCCGACGTCACCTTGCAGGAGCAGGTCGACCAGCGGCCGCAGGGCAGCTTCCCGCTCCCGCCGATGGACCTGGTCGTGCCGCCGAGCCCGCGGGCCCGGCGTGGGGTGGCCGAACGACAGCCGGCCAATGTGGGCGGTGGTCCGGCAGCCGTCATCGACGCTACCCCGACCGAAGAGAAGGAAGGCTGAGATGGGCGCCATCACGGGCACGTTCAAGGGCTTCGGCGTCACGTTCTCGCACATGTTCCGCAAGATCGTGACGACGGACTACCCGTTCGAGCCGGCACCGGCGGCACCGCGCTACCACGGCCGCCACATCCTCAACCGGCACCCGGACGGGCTGGAGAAGTGCATCGGGTGCGAGCTGTGCGCCTGGGCCTGCCCCGCCGACGCGATCTACGTCGAGGGTGGCGACAACACCGACGAGCAGCGTTTCTCGCCCGGTGAGCGCTACGCCAGCATCTACCAGATCAACTACGCCCGGTGCATCTTCTGCGGGCTGTGCATCGAGGCGTGCCCGACGCGGTCGCTGACGATGAGCAACGAATACGAGCTCGCCCGCGACTCCCGCCAGGACCTGATCTTCACCAAGGAGCAGCTCCTGGCACCGCTGCTCCAGGGCATGGAGCAGCCGCCGCACCCGATGCGGCTGGGCGAGACCGAGAAGGACTACTACGTCGGCGCGCTCACCAACCCCGGCACCTCGGCCGGCGCGGAGAAGGCGCCGTGGTCCGAGACCGGCACGAAGGACGCGACGGGAGAAGCATCATGACGACTGTCGCGCTCGCGGCGACCGTCACCACCGGCGAGGCGGTCACCTTCTGGGTCCTCGCCCCGCTCGCGCTGCTCGGCGCGATCGGCATGGTGGCGGCGCGCAACGCCGTCCACTCGGCGCTCTTCCTGGTGCTGACCATGCTCTGCCTGGGCGTCTTCTACGTCGTGCAGGCGGGCCCGTTCATCGGCCTGGCGCAGATCATCGTCTACACCGGCGCGATCATGATGCTGTTCCTGTTCGTGCTGATGCTGGTCGGCCGCGACGCGTCCGACTCGCTGATCGAGACACTGCGCGGGCAGCGGGTGGCCGCCATCCTGGTCGGCCTCGGCTTCGCCGGGCTCGTCGGCACGCTGCTGGCCCGCGCGGTCGGCGACACCGACGCGGTCGGCCTGGTCGAGGCCAACCGCAACGGCAACGTGCAGGGCATCGCGGCGCTGCTGTTCACGAACTACGTGTTCGCGTTCGAAGTGACCTCCGCACTGCTGATCACGGCGGCGGTCGGCGCGATGGTGCTGGCGCACATCCACAAGCCGAAGAGCGAGCGGCCGGGCCAGCCCGAGATCATGAAGCAGCGGTTCCGGCCCGGCAACTACCCGGCGCCCGCACCGGGCCCGGGCGTCTACGCCACCTCAGACTCGGTCGCCACGCCGGCGCGCCTGCCAGACGGCTCGCTCAGCGTGCGCAGCATTCCCGAGATCCTCCCGACGCGTGAGCTCAGCCCGCGCGAGACCGCGCCGAAGGGCACCGAGAAATGAACCCGAGCTACTACCTGGTGCTGGCCGGCATCCTGTTCACGATCGGTGCGGTCGGGGTGCTGATCCGCCGCAACGCGATCGTGCTGTTCATGTGCATCGAGCTGATGCTCAACTCGGCCAACCTGGCACTGGTCACGTTCAGCCGGATCAACGGCAATCTCAACGGGCAGATCATCGCGTTCTTCGTCATGGTCGTCGCTGCCGCAGAGGTCGTGGTCGGTCTGGCGATCATCATGACGATCTTCCGCACGCGACGGTCGGCGAGCGTCGACGACGCGAACCTGCTGAAGTACTAGAGGGGCCGCATTCGTGGAACAGACGATCGAGTACGCCCACGCGACGGGCGTACTGGGCAGCGTATGGCTGCTCATCGCCATCCCGCTGGTGAGCGCGGCGGTCATCCTGCTGCTCGGGCGCCGAGGCGCGAAGTTCTCGCACTGGCTCGGCACCGCGGCAATCGGTGCCTCGTTCGTGCTGACGCTGATCTACTTCTTCTCGCTGCGCGACCAGCCCAACCGGGCGGTGGAGCGCAACCTGTGGGAGTTCATCAACGTCGGCAACCTCAAGGTTGACATCGGTCTGCTGTTCGACCCGCTGGCCGCGGTCTTCTGCCTGCTGATCACGGGTGTGGGTTTCCTGATCCACCTCTACGCGGTCGGCTACATGGCGCACGACGAGCGCCGGCACACCTTCTTCGGCTACTTCAACCTGTTCGCCGCCGCGATGCTGTTGCTGGTCCTCGGCAACAACTACGTGATGCTCTACCTCGGCTGGGAAGGCGTCGGCCTGGCGTCCTACCTGCTGATCTCGTTCTGGTACACCCGGCCGGCGGCAGCGACCGCGGGCAAGAAGGCGTTCCTGATGAACCGCGTCGGCGACGCCGGCCTGGTCATCGCGATCTTCACGATGTTCGCCTACCTCGGCTCGACCAACTACGCCGACGTGTTCAACGGCGTCGGCGGGCTGTCGTCGACGGTGGTCCTGCTGCTCGGCCTGCTGCTCCTGCTCGGCGCGACCGGCAAGTCCGGCCAGTTCCCGCTCCAGGCGTGGTTGCCCGACGCGATGGAGGGCCCGACCCCGGTCTCCGCCCTGATCCACGCGGCGACGATGGTCACCGCGGGCGTCTACCTGATCGCCCGCTCCAACGCGATCTTCTCGGCCAACGAGGTGCTACAGACCGTCGTGGTCAGCGTCGGTGCGCTGACGTTGCTGATCGGCTGCATCATCGGCGCGGCCAAAGACGACATCAAGCGCGTGCTGGCCTGGTCGACGGTCTCCCAGATCGGCTACATGTTCCTCGGCGTGGGCCTGGGCGGCGGCGCGTACGCGCTGGCGATCATCCACCTGCTCGCGCACGGCTTCTTCAAGGCCAACATGTTCCTCGGCGCCGGTTCCGTCATGCACGGCATGAAGGACCAGGTCAACATCCGCCGGTTCGGTGGCCTGTGGAAGCTGATGCCGTGGACGTTCGCCACGTTCACCGCGGGCTGGCTCGCGATCGTCGGCTTCCCCGGGTTCTCCGGCTTCTTCACCAAGGAGCCGATCATCGTCGCCGCCTTCGAGCGCGACGGCTGGACCGCCTGGCTCTACGGCTGGGCCGCGCTGCTCGGCGCGGGGCTGACCGCGTTCTACATGACCCGGCTCTGGGTGCTCACCTTCCTCGGCCCGAAGCGCTGGACCGACGACATCGAGCACCCACACGAGTCGCCACCGATCATGGTCGGGCCGCTGGTGCTGCTCGCGATCGGCTCCGCCGTCGCCGGTGGTCTGATGGCCACCCCGGTCGCGAAGTGGCTCGAGCCGCCGCTGCCGGCTGAGGCGCACGATCTCGAACCGGTCATGTCGCACGGGGTGATCACCGCGCTCTCGCTGGTGCTCACGTTCGCCGGCATCGGCCTGGGATACCTGCTCTTCCGGCGCGGCACCGCGCTGGCCGAGCAGCCGGCCGGCGTGGTCGTCACGGCCGCCCGCCGCAACCTCTACGCCGACGCCTTCAACGAGATCGTCTTCGAGAAGCCCGGCATCTTCCTGACCCGCGCGCTCGTCTTCCTCGACAACCGGGGCATCGACGGCGCGGTCAACGGCCTCGCGGCCGCGGTCGGCGGCGGCTCCGGCCGGTTGCGCCGGTTGCAGACCGGCTTCGTCCGGTCGTATGCGATGTCCATGTTGACCGGCGCACTGCTCGTGGTCGCCGCGTTCGTCGCCGTGCAGATGGGATGGCTGAGCTAGCGATGCAGGACTTCCCGTACCTCTCGGTGCTGACGGGGTTGCCGCTTCTCGGCGCGATCGTCGTCTGGTGCCTGCCGCGCAGCCGGCCCGAGGTCGCCAAGATCGTCGCCCTGGCGTCGTCGCTGGTGGTGTTCGCGCTGTCGGTGGTCATGTGGATCGCCTTCAACGCGGGCGGCGACCGGCTCCAGCTCCGCGAGTCCTACCAGTGGATCCCGACCTGGGACGCCCGGTTCACCTTCGCGGTCGACGGCATCGCGCTGGTCATGCTGATGCTGATCACGGTGCTCGTGCCGCTGGTGATCCTGGCCTCGTGGCACGACGCCGACAAGAGCCGGCGCAGCATCCCGACCTACTTCGCGCTGCTGCTGGTGCTCGAGTGCACGATGATCGGCGTCTTCGCGGCCGCCGACGTCTTCCTGTTCTACGTGTTCTTCGAGGTCATGCTCGTCCCGATGTACTTCCTCATCGGCAGCTTCGGCGGACACCAGCGGCAGTACGCGGCCGTGAAGTTCTTCCTCTACTCGCTGGTCGGCGGCCTGTTCATGCTGGCCGCCGTGATCGGCCTGTGGGTGGTCGGCGGGCACACCTTCGACTGGGTGGCCCTGACCAGCAGCGACTTCGCCACCAACACCGGGCGCTGGCTGTTCCTCGGCTTCTTCATCGCCTTCGCGATCAAGGCGCCGTTCTTCCCGTTCCACACCTGGCTGCCCGACGCCGGTGGTGCCGCTCCGGCCGGCGCCGCGGCGCTGCTGGTCGGCGTGCTCGACAAGGTCGGCACCTTCGGCATCCTGCGCTATTGCCTCCCGCTGTTCCCGGAGGCGTCGCGCTGGTTCGCGCCGTGGGCGATCGCGCTGGCGGTGATCGGCATCATCTACGCCGCGCTGCTGGCCATCGGGCAAAACGACCTCAAGCGGCTGGTGTCCTACACGTCGATCGCGCACTTCGGCTTCATCGGCGTGGGCATCTTCGCGTTCACCACCCAGGCCGGCACCGGCGCCGTGCTCTACATGCTCAACCACGGCCTGGCCACCGGCCTGCTCTTCCTGGTCGTCGGCATGCTGGTCGCCCGCCGCAACTCGTCGAACATCCGCGACTTCGGCGGCGCCGGCAAGCTGGTGCCGGTGCTGGCCGGCGTGCTGTTCTTCGCCGGTCTGGCCTCGCTGGCCCTGCCCGGGACCGCGCCGTTCGTCTCCGAGTTCCTGGTGCTGATCGGCACGTTCACCGTCAACAAGCCGGTGGCGGTGATCGCGACCGTCGGCATCATCCTCGCGGCCGCCTACGTGCTGTGGATGGTCCAGCGGACCACGCAGGGCACCCTCAACCCGGCCCTGACCGAAGTGCCGGCGATGCGGCGTGACCTGAGCGTGCGGGAGAAGGTCGTGGTCGCACCACTGATCCTGCTGCTCCTGTTCCTCGGCTTCTACCCGAAGCCGGTTACTGACGTGATCAACCCCGCCGTCCAGGCCACGATGCAAGACGTGGGCAAGTCGGATCCGGCGCCCATCTCCGGCACCACCTCGGAGGCAGCAGTCAAATGACGATCAACTTCCCGCACATCGCGTACGCCGCGATCGCGCCGATGCTCATCGTGTTCGGTGCGGCGGCGCTCGGTGTGCTCGTCGAGGCCTTCGTGCCGAAGCGCTGGCGCTACCTGACCCAGCTCGTGGTCGCGCTGGCCGGTCTGGTCGCGGCCCTGGTGGTCCTGATCACCCAGGCCGACACCCGGCTGGTGACCGCCGGCCAGGCGATCGCGGTCGACGGCCCCGCGCTGTTCCTACAGGGCTCGATCGTCGTGCTCGCCGTCATGGCGGTGCTGCTGATCGGCGAGCGGGCGCTGGAGAAGGGCGGCCCGTTCGTCGCCCAGGCGGCGATCACGGTCGGCTCCGACGACGACCGCCGGCAGGCCGCACACGCCGACGGCGCGACCGAGGTCTACCCGCTGGCCATGTTCGCGGTCGGCGGCATGATGCTCTTCGTCTCGGCCAACGACCTGCTGACCATGTTCATCGCGCTCGAGGTGCTGTCGCTGCCCCTCTACCTGATGTGCGCGCTGGCCCGCCGGCGGCGGCTGGTCAGCCAGGAAGCCGCGCTCAAATACTTCATGCTCGGCGCGTACGCCTCGGCGTTCTTCCTGTTCGGTGTCGCGCTGGTCTACGGCTTCACCGCGTCGGTGCAGGCGGCGCCGGGCCGGCAGGCCGGTGGCGTCGACTTCGCCACCATCCACTCGGCCGCGACCGCGTCGCCCGCCAACCGCGCGCTGCTCTTCGGCGGCCTGGCGATGATCTCGATCGGCCTGCTCTTCAAGGCCGCCGCGGCCCCGTTCCACGTCTGGACCCCCGACGTCTACCAGGGCGCGCCGACCCCGGTCACCGCCTTCATGGCGGCCTGCACCAAGGTCGCCGCGTTCGGTGCCCTGCTGCGGATCCTCTACGTCGCGTTCGACGGCGCCAAGTGGGACTTCACCCCGGTCATCGGCGCGGTCGCGATCCTGACCATGCTGGTCGGCGCGGTGCTCTCGGTGACACAGACCGACCTCAAGCGGCTGCTCGCCTACTCGTCGATCGCCAACGCCGGCTACCTGCTGGTCGGTGTCCTGGCCGGCGGTCGCGCCGGCATCTCCAGCTCGATGTTCTACCTGGTCGCCTACGGCTTCACGGTGATCGCCGCGTTCGCGGTGGTGACGCTGGTGCGCGACGCCGACGGGGAGGCGACCCACCTGTCCCGCTGGGCGGGCCTGGGCCGCCGGTCGCCGGTGTTCGCGGGTGTCTTCACCTTCATCCTGCTTGCGTTCGCCGGCATCCCGCTCACCAGCGGCTTCATCAGCAAGTTCGCGGTGTTCGGTGCGGCCCTCGAAGGCGGGCAGACCTGGCTGGTCATCGCCGGCGTGATCACCAGCATGATCCTCGCGTTCCCCTACCTGCGCGTGGTGGTCATGATGTGGCTCTCCGAGCCGGGCGAGTCGACCCCGACGATCGCCGTCCCGGGCGCCCTCACCGCCGCCTCCCTGGTGATCGGCGTGGCCGCCACGCTGGTGCTCGGTGTGGCACCTGCGCCGCTGCTCAACCTGTCTGACACGGCTGGGCAGTTCATCCGATAGCTGAGGTTTGCCGGATGGGGGTCGCTACGGCGGCCCCCATCCGGCATTTCCGGTGGTTGTTCGGCCTATCCCCGCGCTGAGTCGATTTCGTGGTGTGGCATCGTGGGTTACGTGGGGATGGGGGCTGAGGACCTGACCTCGATCGGGGTCGACTTCGTCGATCCAGAGGTCGAGGCGTCCGCGCGTGCGGTGCTGGCGGCCGTCGAAGACGAGTTGCGCACCTGTGTGACCAGCGCCGACCCGATGATCACCGAGGCCGCGCGACACCTCGTCGAGGCCGGTGGCAAGCGGTTCCGGCCATTGCTGGTCGCCTTGGGCGCGCAGTTCGGCGACCCGACGGCCCGGATGGTGGTCCCGGCCGCGGTGGTGATGGAGCTGACCCACCTGGCGACGCTCTACCACGACGACGTGATGGACGAGGCGCCCGTGCGGCGCGGCGTGCGCAGCGCCAACTCGCGGTGGACCAACTCGGTGGCGATCCTGGTCGGCGACTACCTGTTCGCCCGGGCCGCGGATCTGGCCGCCGACCTCGGCACCGACGCGGTCCGGTTGCAGGCGCGCACGTTCGCCCGGCTGGTGCACGGCCAGATCGCCGAGACGGTAGGCCCGCGCGACGGCGTCGAGCCGGTCGCCCACTACCTCGACGTGCTCGCCGAGAAGACCGGCTCGCTGATCGCCACCTCCGCCCGGTTCGGCGGCATGTTCGGCGGTGCGACGCCGGAGCAGACCGAGGCGCTGTCCCGCTACGGCGAGAAGATGGGCATCGCGTTCCAGCTCTCCGACGACCTGCTCGACATCGCGTCCGAGTCGGAGCAGAGCGGCAAGACGCCCGGCACCGACCTGCGCGAAGGGGTGCCGACGCTGCCGGTGCTCTACGCGCTGGCCTCCGACGACACCGACGCCGCCGCGACCCGGCTGCGCGAGATCCTCGCCGCCGGCCCGGTCACCGACGACGACCTGCACGCCGAGGCGCTGGTGCTGCTGCGCGAGTCCGCGGCGATGAAGCGGGCCCGCGAGACTGTCCGCAGCTACGCCGAGGAGGCGCGGGAGCGGCTGGCGCCGTTGCCGGCCAACCCGACCCGGGCCGCCCTCGAGTCGCTCTGCGACTTCATCGCCGACCGCACCGGCTAGCCGCCCGCTTTGTCGGTCGCGGCTTGGTCAAGTCGCCGACACTTCGGGGCGGATGAACTCCGCGTATCGGGCACATTCACGCTCCGTGTCGAGAAATTTGGCGTTCTCGATACCAACAGGCATTTCGCGGACGGGAGCTTTTTCATATGGTGTAAGCCCCGGCCCGCGGAGGTGGGTGTGCGCGACCCTCTGGCAGAACCATCGGACCTGATTCGCAGCGTCTCCCGCGCCCTACGGGTGTTGGAAGCAGTGGGTCGGGCGCCGAAGGGCCTCACCGTGAAGCAGGTCGCCCGCCGCTGCGAGCTGACCGTCGCGACGACCTATCACCTGGTGCGCACGCTGGCCTACGAGGGCTACGTCATCCGCCGGGAAGACGGCACCTACATCGTCGGGCTCGAGGTCGCCGACCGCTACCGGGAGTTGGTCGCCGCGTTCCGCGGGCCACCCGCCGTCGGTGACGCGCTGCGCAGAGCCGCGGCTGACACCGGCTACAGCCACTACCTGGGCCGGTTCGTCGGCGGCCAGGTCGCGGTGACCGCGTCGGCGGAGGGACCGCGGTCGCCCTACCTGGAAGAGATGGTTCCGGGGTTCGACGAGGGCGCGCACGCCACCGCCCTGGGCAAGGCGCTGCTGGCCACGCTGACCCCCGACCAACGCTTCCGCTACCTGCGCGAATACGGCATGCGGCCGTTCACCCAGCAGACCCTGACCACCACCGAGGCGTTCGAGAGCGACCTGGCCGCCGGCGAGCGCCGGGGCATGCATCTCGAGATGGGGCAATACCGCCCTGGTGTCGCCTGCGCCGCCGTGATCGTCTCGCCCGACCGTGACATGGAACGCAGGGTCGTCCTGGCCTGTGCGCTGCCCGCGGCGGAGATGATGACATCAGCTCGTGTTGTGCGGGCGAAGCTGCTCGCGGTCGCCCGGACCGTCTCTGACGCACTGGGCGCACCCGACAACGGAAACGGCTGAACCACTCGCGCCAGCCGTGCGTGCGTTGGGGTGACAGAGATCAGGGGAGGCCCGAAAGCTTGGCCGACGACGACGCCGAACTGCTGCGCGCGCTGAACGAAGAGCACGGAGACGCTCTCTTCGCGCACGCCCTGCGGTTGGTGAGCGGCGACCGGCAACGGGCCGAAGACCTGGTGCAGGAGACGTTGCTGCGGGCCTGGCGCCATCCGGAGGCGCTCGACCCGGAGCGCGGCTCGGTGCGGGCGTGGCTGTTCACCACCGCACGACACCTCGCCATCGACGCGTGGCGCCGCCGCGCGTCGCGGGTCGGCGAGGTGGTGACCGACGACCTGCCCGAACCGCCACCCGAGATCGACGAAGCCGACCGGGCGGTGGAGGCCTGGACGGTCGCGGAAGCGCTGGCGCGCCTGTCGCCCGCGCACCGTGACGTTCTGGTCGAGTGCTTCTACCAGGGGCGCTCGGTCGCGGAGGCAGCCGCCCGCCTGGGCGTGCCGCCAGGCACGGTGAAGTCGCGCACGCACTACGCGCTGCGCTCGTTGCGCCTCGTGTTGGAGGAGATGGGGGTGACCCAGTGACCAACTGCCCGCACGCGCTCGACGACGGCGCCTACGTCCTGGGTGCCTTGTCGCCCAGCGAACGCGCCGAATACGAACGGCATCTGGCCGGCTGCCCGGAGTGCCGCGAGGCGGTCGCCGAGATCGCGGTGCTGCCCGGTCTGCTGGGCCGGCTGACCGACCCGACCGGGCTGGACCTGTCGGCACCGGCGCCGCCGGAGGACCGGATGCCCGCGCTGCTCACTGCCGTGGGCGCGGAACGAAAGCGGACCCGCAAGATCAGGCGTCGGAGGTACGCGGGCGCCGCGCTGGCCGCCGCCGCCCTCGCCGCGGTCGTGGGTGTCGGTGTCGCCGGCACCGACGCCGGCTGGTTCGGCGGCAGCACCGGCGCCGGCCAGATCGCCGCGCGGGGCACCCAGGTGGGCGTCAAGCTGGTGGCGATGCAGCCCGTCAACGGCGCGGTGCCGGTCAGAGCCGACATCGGCGTCAACGGCACCTCCTGGGGCACCGAGATCAGCATGCGCTGCACCTACGAGTCCGGCGGCACCAAGTCGTCGAAGGCGTGGACGTTCCGGTTGGTGGCGCACGGCTCCGACGGTTCGAAGGAACAGGTCGGCTCGTGGTCGGCGCAGGCCGGCGAGACGGTCGAGTTCAACGGGGCGACCCGGTTCACCGGCCGCGAGCTCGCGCGGTTGGAGCTGACCCGGTATGACGGGACCGCGCTGCTCGCGTACGACGTGCCCTAGGTCTTGGCCAGCTCTTTGGTGTTGAGTCGTGGGCGGTTGGCCCTGGCGGTGCGCAGCCCATCGGCGGTGAAAACGATCAGGGCGACCCAGACCAGTGCGAAACCGGCGAGGCGGGCCGGCGGCATCGCTTCGTGGTAGACGAAGACGCCGAGGGCGAGCTGCAGGATCGGCGTCAGGTATTGCAGGATGCCGAGGGCAGACAGCGGGATCCGGTTGGCCGCGCCGGCGAAGAACAGCAGCGGCACCGCGGTGACCGCGCCGGCCAGCACCAGCAGGATCGTGGTGTGCGCGTGGTCGGCGAACGTGCTGTGCGGCGTGCTGGTCAGCCAGATCAGGTAGGCGAGGCAGGGCAGTGCCAGCACGCCCGACTCGACGAGAAGCCCTTCCGCGGCGGCCAGGTTGAGTCGCTTCTTGACCAGGCCGTAGCCGCCGAAGCTGACGGCCAGCGTGAGCGCGATGTAGGGCAGCCGGCCGTAGTCGAGCGTGAGCACGAGCACGGCGGCCGCGCCGATGCCGACCGCGAGCCACTGCATCGGCCGGAGCCGCTCCCGCAAGACGGTGACCCCGAGCACGACGGTGACCAGCGGGTTGATGAAGTAGCCGAGCGCGGTCTCCACGACCCGGTCGCTGTTGACGCCGTAGATGTACATCCACCAGTTGACCGCCAGCAGCGTCGCCGCGAACGCGATCATCGCGACCGTGCGCGGTTTGCGCAGCAGGGCGAGCACCTGCCGCCCGCGCCGGAGGACCGCGAGGAGCAGCGCGACCAGCACGACCGACCAGACCACCCGGTGGGCGAGGATCTCCAGCGAGCCGGCGTCGTGCAGTTGCTTGATGTAGAGCGGCATGAAACCCCAGAGCAGATACGCGCTGAGGCCGAAGAGGTAGCCCTTGCGCAGCTCCGTCACGGGGTGTTCCGCCGGTCGATCTCCATCCAGCGGTCGGGTCGGGCGACCTGGACGAAACCTGCCTTGGCGTAGACGCCGTGCGCGTCCCAGGTGGCCAGGATGATCCGCAGTACGCCGATCTCGGCGAGCGCGTCACGGGCCGTCTCGGCGAGCCAGGTGCCGAGGCCGTGGCCACGCTCGGCCGGGTCGACGTAGACGTCGCACAGCCAGCCGAAGGTGGCCCGGTCGGTCACCACCCGGGCGAAGGCAACCTGCACGTTGTCTTTGTAGATGCCGAACAGCACCGAGTTGGCGAACGACCGCTCGACGATCTCCCGGGGTCGGCCCTTCGCCCAGTAGGCGTCGTTGGAAAGCCAGTCATAGACCCGGTCGACGTCGATGCGGTCGGGGTCGGTGGAGAGCTCGTACCCGTCGCGGGTGGCCGTCCGGTTGATCTCTTGCGCCGTGTTGGTCTCGTGCGCCGTGCTCATCTCCACGCAGGTGACGCTAGCCCGCGACCGATCGACGGTCGCGGGCCAATGCGCCAACTGCGGCCCGTGTCGGGGCCGGTTTCTGCTGTTTTGCCGGTGCGCTCAGTCGCGATCGAAGATCAGACCCAGCACCCAGGTGACGAGGCTCACGAAGAGCGCACCGAGCACCGCGGCCGGCCAGAAGCTCTCGACATCGAACGGCAGGTCGACCTGCTCGGCGATCCACCCGGTCAACAGGAAGAGCAAGGCGTTGACGACGATGGCGATCAGCCCGAGCGTCAAGATATAAAGCCCGCAACCGAGCGTCTTGATGATCGGCTGAAGCACG
The DNA here is from genome assembly GCF_003387075.1 of Asanoa ferruginea. Classification (NCBI taxonomy): domain Bacteria; kingdom Bacillati; phylum Actinomycetota; class Actinomycetes; order Micromonosporales; family Micromonosporaceae; genus Asanoa; species Asanoa ferruginea. Next base: position 1,743,625 of record NZ_QUMQ01000001.1, on the reverse strand, counting down.
GCATTGACCACACCGAAGATCACCGCGACCAGAATGACGGTGAGCACCACCTGCCCGGTGGAATCGGTGTCCAGCGTGATGCCCGGAATGATCAGGGTGGCGAGCCAGAACGCGAACGCGGTGGCCAGCAGCCTGACAAGAACACCCTTCATGAAACCCATGCGCGGCATAGTGCCATGGAGATCGCCGCTAGTCGCCCCCTCGCAGCGAGTTTCCTGCCCTGGTCACGGGCTGCAATGCATCGACATCACTCGGTGTTCCCTGGTCGGTGAGAGACCGCTCGACCGGGGTCGGCGCGAGGGCGGCCCAGCGCAGTGGTTGGCCGGTCGCGATCATGGCGACGATCTCGTCGCCCAGCCCGGTGAGCTGGCCCTCCAGCGCGAAGGTGTCCGCCACGAGGTTGGCTTCGCCGGGTCTGAGGTTTTGCAGCATCACCAGGTCGGCGGTGGTGAGCAGCGGTGTGTCGGCGCTGGTCAGCTCGTCGCGGACGATGATCGTGGCGTGCCAGCCACGTGTGTTGCCCGGCGGCGTGGCGCTTCCCTGGTCGGCGGGTCGATCAGTTCCCGGGCCGTTGGCCGGCCGGAGGCCCCGGGTGGCGGCGTCAACGATGGTCAGGGTCGGTCGCAGCGGTGTTCCTGGTGGGGTGGTCGAAGCCATCCTGGTTGGCATGCCACCGTTAAGGCTCGGGCTGGCCCAATCTGGGATCGCGGCCGCGTCCGGCGTCACGACGATGTTGCGGGTGGGCGCCGTGACTTCGTCGGCGAAGCCGCTCCATGCTGCCCACCTGCGTGTTCGCACGTCGACCTGCGCGCCCAACGCAAGCGCACGGATGGCGACCAGTTGTGCGGTCCGCAGCCCGGCCACGACGACAATCCGCGTAGGCGCCGGGCGGAAGATCTTCGCGACCACGGGGATCCCGTGTCGGTCGTAGCCAAGCACCAGCCCGGCCAGCGGCAGCGCGGCGCCGCCGCTCACCGTTTGCGGCCATGATCCCGCGTATGGCTGCGGCGTCGGCTGTGGTCGGCGCGGCCGGGGGCTGGGTCGTGGTCTCGGTCTTGTCGCATCCGGGCGAGCGACGTGCTGCCGCTCATCCGGGGGTCGGCTGCTTGCCGCGCCGCCGGCCGGGTCACCGCGACATGCTGCCGTTGTATCCGACGGCCTGATTCCCAGCGATCCGGAGCGCCCACCAACCAGCAACGTCTCCGCTGCGGCGATGCGGTGCTCACCGTCGAGGCGATGCACGGTCGCCCGCTCGGCGGCGGCGAGTTGGCGGAGGGCTTGATCCGCGCGCTCCAGTTGCTGCGGTGACTCAGCGGCCAAGCGGACGGCGAGAGAAGGCGCGAACCGGCGCGGGCTGACGCAGATGGCGATCGCCGCCGTGGGGAGGGTGAGCAGGCGATGCATGGCCCGCGCCGTGTCCTCGTTGCCCGCGGGCAACGTCACCCGGTAGGCCGCCTGGCACAGCCCCCCGATCTCGACGAACGTCCAACGCTCGTCCACCCTGCTCGTGAAGTCGTGGTGGGCGAGTTCGGCCAGCGTCGTCGCCGCGTCCTCGTGGCCAAGCCGCCGATGGGGCCCGAGGCGTTTGGCGACGCGTCGGGTGGCGGCGGACATCGTCGGCCTCAGGTCGGCGTCGGACCATCCGGGCGGCCGCAGGACGCGGAGGACAACGAAGGTTCGGCACTGCGCGGGGATGCGGCCGCCGGTCAGCTGGCGATAAGACACGGCAGTCGCGCTGCCGATTCCGGACGTCCGCACCGCGGCGGCGGTCAGCAGCAGATCGATCCGTACCAGCGGTCTGATTTCCGGCAACGCGGTGACGGTGCGCGGGTGCTGCTCCGGTGGCGGGTCATCGGCGGCGGACCAATCGCGTGCCGCTGGGTCGTGAGCGACGGCCGGGTTCCGGCTCGGTCGGGGTTCGTGGGTGGCGGACCAATCGCGTGCCGCTGGGTCCTGGGCGACGGCCGGGTTCCGGCTCGGTCGGGGTTCGTGGGTGGCGGACCAGTTGTGTCCCGCTGGGTCCTGGGCGACGGCCGGGTTCCGGCTCGGTCGGGGTTCGTGGGTGGCGGACCAGTTGTGTCCCGGGTTCGGGTCGTGGGCGGGGGACCAGTTGTGTCCCGGGTTCGGGTCGTGGGCGGGCGACCAGTTGTGTCCCGGGTTCGGGTCGTGGGCGGGCGACCAGCTGTGTCCCGGGTTCGGGTCGTGGGCGGCGGACCAGTTGTGTCCCTGCGGCGGGCCGTAGCCGCCGGCCGGATTGTGGCTCGGGTGGGCGCCGCGCGGATGGTGGCTCGGTATCGGTTCGTGGATGGCGGACAGGTTGTGACCCAGCCGCGGGTCGTTGGCGGCGACCATCAGTAGGCCGAGATCGGGCAGCGCGGTCGGTTCGCTCGCGAGCAATGGTCCGTCGAGTTCGAAGACGGCGACCAGGCCGTCCGCGTCGACGAAGGCGCCATCCGGTGCCGGGGCCACGTCGGGCGCGAGGAAGCGCATCAGCTCGGCCGGCGTGGCGTTGGCCGGCAATGAATGCCGCCGGGTCGCGTAGCGGATGCCGATCGCGAGCCAGCTGTGGAGCCAGCGTCCGCGTACACGGGCAAAAGCGACAATCACCACCATGCAGCCGATGGTGCAGGCGGCGGTCAGGATGATCGGGCCGTGGCCCAGCGCGGCCAAGAGGCCGGCGATGGCCGCTTGAGCAGCGACGATCTGCCCGACCCGGCGCGGCGTCCATTGTGGATCACCCCGGGCCGCCTCCGCCGTCTTGCGGTAGGGGTCCACCGCGGTCGATGTCATCGCGATAGCCTGCCCTCCGTATTCGGCGCGGTTACTCGCCGCATCCTAGAACCGCCAGCGCCCACAAGGGAGCCCTGATGCCGTCGCGGCAGGACCAGCTGCACTCGTATCAGTTCATGGTGCAGCGGGTGGTTTCCGCCCTGGTTATGCGCGAGACCGACCCCGCGCAGCCGCCATTTCGGCGAGCCGCCGGCGCCTCGCTGGCCGGCGTGTTGGTGGCGGCCATCATCTGGGGCGGATTCGTCGTTTATGGCGTGCTCGTTGATGGTGGCGGCACCGCCTGGCGCGACACCTCGGCGGTGATCGTCGAGCGCGAATCCGGTGCCCGCTATATCTATCGGGATGGCAAGCTGCACCTGGTCGTCAACTATTCGTCGGCGCTGCTCGCGGTCGGTGCGCCGCAGCCGAAGACGGTGCTGGTCTCGCGGCGTTCGATCGAGGGCGTGCCGCGCGGCAGCACGCTGGGCATCGCCGAGGCGCCGGACTCGCTGCCCGCCGCCGGTCGTCTGCTCGGTCCACCCTGGACGGTGTGCACGCTGCCCGGGCCGGCGTCGGTGGTGCTGGTGGGCGCGACGAGCACGGGCGGCACGCGAGTCGGCGAGCGCGGTGTGCTGGCACAACATCCGGACGGCTCCTTGCATCTCATCTGGCAGAACCACCGCTATCGGCTGAGCGACCCGAGCCTGGCGCTAACCGCCTTGGGCTGGACGACCGTGCGGCCGGTGGCGGTCGCACCGGCCCTGCTCGGCGCGCTGCCGGCCGGTCCCGACCTGGCGGTGCCGCGCATCAGCGGCCGATCCACCCGCGTGCCATCGGCCCGCATCGGAGAGGTGTTCGTGGTGACCAGCCAGGGTGGCGGGCGGCAGTATGCGGTCGCGGTGCGCGCCGGCCTCGCCGGCATCACCCAGGTGCAGGCCGACCTGTTGCTGACCGCCAACCGGCAGGACGGGCCGACGGAGCTGACCCAGGGTCGCTTCGCCTCCATCGAGAAGGCGCCGGATCTGGTGCCGGCCGATCTGGTGCCCACGGTGACTCCCTCGCTGGTCGGGGCGTTCACGGGCGCGCTGTGTGCGGTGGTGCGCGACGACCGGGGCGTAGCCGATGTCGTGGTCGACGCCGACCTGCCCGATGTCGCGGATGCCGCGAGAACGCGGGATGGGGCCGCCGACTATGTGGCGGTGCCGCCAGGGCGTGCCGCGGTGGTGGAGGCGGTCGCGGCTCCGGGTGCGACCGGCGGAACGGTCAGCGTCGTCACGGACCTGGGCCGCAGGCATGCGGTCGTCGGTGCGGACACGTTGGCGATGCTCGGCTATGGCGACGTGCGGCCGGTGCGCCTGCCGGCGGCGGTGGTGGCGTTGTTGGGGTCGGGTGCATCACTCGATCCTGCCCGGGCGCAAGACCCTGTTTGACGCTATCCACAGGCAGAAATTTGTCCACAGCGAGTGTTTTCGGGGCTACCGAACGTATGCCATGAAGGTTTAGCGTCATGCCCGGCGTTGCGAGACATTCGCCAACTTCGACACGAAGCGAGGTGACGTCGGGGTGTCCCAGACGCAGGCACAAGCGGCGGTGATGCAGCAGACCGCCGCCAGGTTCGAGCAGGTCGACGAGTCGTTGCAGAGCATGCTGACCAGCCTCATGGCCGAGCTCGCCGTCCTGCAGACCGCGTGGCGTGGCGCGGGCGGTCGCTCGTTCGAGCAGGTCAAACAGCAGTGGTCGCACGACCAGGCGGCGATGCAGCGGGCCCTCCGCGAAACGGCCGGCGCGATCCGCACCGCCGGCCGGCAATACGAGGCCTCCGACAGCGACGCCGCCACCCGGATCGCCACCATCCAGCTGCCGTTGTAGAGGAGCCATCCGATGAACGACGACATCCTGGTCGTCAACTTTCCGGCCTTGCAGCAGGCCAGCGCCGACATCCAGAAGGCCCTGAACACCCTCGACACCCAACTGGCCCAGCTCGAACGTGACGCCGCGCCCCTGATAGCCACCTGGGACGGCGACGCGCGGCAGGCCTACGACCAGCGCCAGTCCCGCTGGCGCACCGCCTCGGCTGACCTACAGGCCATGCTGCGCGACATCAAGCTGGCCCTCGACGACTCCGCCGCCGACTACCTGAGCACGGAGAAGAGAAACGTCAACCTCTTCCACTAGCCCGGGTGCCCGTCGTGTCCAGAAAGTCCGTGCCGCTTGTCACCCGGGAGCGGCGTTGAGGGTGATCCTGGACCACGACGCAGGCGACTACCGCTACCGTCACGCCGGTGCCGATTCCCAGGTCGACGCGTTGTCCGCCTGGGAAGCGGGATCGTGGCCTCGGGAGCTAGGCGACCGGGCCGCGGTTGGGAGCGTGCCCGCCCGGGTTGGCGGGACCGTGACGGAAACATGGGCAACTGGCAAGATGACGATTGACAGGGAGAAAGCGGCGGTGCCGGCTCGGGATGGTATCGACGGTGGGCACGGCGAGACCGCCCGTGACGTCCCTACATCGTGATCTAGCCGACACCTTGTAGGTTGTACGCGATGCGTCTGGCCTGTCCGGGAAGGGGGTGGCCGTGACCGACTGGGAACCGGCCACCGAGGTCGAGGCCGCGATGCGAGACGCGCTCCGCGCCGGCGACCAGGAACTCTACTTCCGCATCCTGGCCCGCTCCGAGCTGCTGCTGCCCGTGTCGTCAGAGGCGCTCGCCGGTCGTGCTCCGGTCGGCTGGGGCACCTGGACCACCAACGGCCGCACGCACGTCCTCGCTTTCACGTCCGGTGAGGCGCTGCGCGTCTGCCTGGCCGACAACGCGGGGTCCGCCCGCCGCATGCCCTACCACGACCTCGCCGCGAGTTGGCCCAACCTGGAGTGGTGGCTCGCGGTCAACCCGGGCCTGCCGATCGAGGGCTACCTGCCGGCCTGGTTCGTCTCGCAGCTAGCCCGCGGTGACGTCCGCCTGCCCGGCCGCACCATGGGCGCCCGCGCCCGCCTTGACCGGGCCGAGTCAGCCGCGCGCGCCCGCGCCCGGGCCACTGTCCCCGGGCAGGTCGTCCAGGGCGAGATCGTCGAGCCGCCGTTCGTCGACCGTGCCGCGGCCGCGGTCGGGCCGGTCCTCGAGCCCGACAGCATCGAGCCACCGCAGCGCAATCGCCCGACCCGGCCGCCCGGCTACGACTCGCCGCTCGCCTCGATCCGCCGGCGGGCGGGCGTTGCCCCGACCGATGCCACCCCGTCGTCGCCCGCGACCCCGCCGCCCTACCGGCCGGTCCCGCAGCCGCAGGTCACCGACGTCACGCCACACCGTTCGCAGCCGAGCGGCAACGGCTACGACCGCCAGCCCGCGGCCAACGGCGAGGCGACAGCCTGGCCGCCGCCCGTCGTTCAGGGCGGCCCGCCGCCGCGCCGGCCGCTTCGCCCACCTGTGGAGCCGCCGCGCGAGGTCATCGACCAGTCCGCGCCCCCGATGCGCCCGCGCTCCCCGTTCCGCGACGACCCGGCGCGGGCGACCCCGCCCGCCCGTTTCGGCGCGCCGCCGCCCGTTCCGCAACCCCCGGCCAGGCCCACGTCGGGCGGTGGCTTCTTCGGCGGAGCCGAGGCCGACCCCGAGCCGCCACGGCGCCCGGCCACACCGGGTTGGCCCGGCCAGCCGGCCGCCCGCGACGACCCACGCCAGACCAACTGGTCGCCGGCCAACGCGGCTGCCAGCGCCAGCGTGCCAACCGAAACCAGACCATCCGCGGGTACGCCCACCGCCTCCCCGACGCCGCCCAGGCCCGCGCCTGGTCGCGACCCCGGCGCACCCGGATGGGCCGACAGCACACCACCAGCCCGTCCGGCGCCGGCCTGGCCGGCCGCGGCTGCGCCCGCACCCCAGGCCCGGCCCGGCTCCGTGACACCCGGCGGATCAGACAGCCCGGGTTCGCGCGGGCCGCAAGCCCGACCCGAGCACCCGCCCCGGCAGACCGACTCGGCACCCTTGCCGGTGCGCAGGCCAGGCAGTCCGCCCGCGAGCGGCGCCGCCGCGGCGACCGTCGGGCAACTCTGGCCCGACCACCCGGTCACCGGCCCGACGAGGGCGGCGGAGGCCGCGCCGCCGCGTCCGGATGATCGGCCCAGCGACGCCGGCACCCCCGGCGCGACGCCGCCCGGACGGGCCTGGCCCGAGCAGCCGCCGGCCGGCAAGCCCGGTCGAAGCGCGTCAACCTTGGCAAAGGTGTGGTCCAACCGCGGGTCCGCCGCGGCTCCCGAGGGCTCGACGGCGATCCCCGCCGGCAGCCCAACACCAGCGGCGCCGCAGTTGTGGGCAGACAGCAAGCCCCCATCGACTCCCGAGGTCCCGGCCCGAGCCGAGCCGCCGCGCCCGGCGTCGGCCGCGCCGCAGCGATGGCCCAATGACGCATCGCCGGCCCAGGCACCCGGCGGCCGCTCGCACACCGCCTCGGCGCAGGTCGGCTCGGACAGCAGGCCATCGCCGGGCACCGCGCAGTCGCCGGCGGTGTCGCAACTCCGCCCCGACGGCACCTCGTCCGCCGAGGCCGGTCGCGCTGACCGTTCGTCGGCAACCGCGGCGCAGATGTGGTCCGACAGCAAACCGTCGCCCGGCGTGCCGGCTGGTGCCGACAGGCCGGCAGCGATTCCCAGCGCGACGACCGACCTGTGGTCAGACAGCAAGCCGCCGTCCGACGTGCCCTCTGACGCCGAGCGGTCCTCGGCTGCGACGAACCGGTGGTCCGACGGCAATCCGTCCGACGTGCCGGCCGCCGCCGCCCGGCCGCAGGCCGTTCCGAGCGCGGCGACGGACCTGTGGTCAGACAGCACGCCGTCGTCAGAGCCGGCCCGCAGCGCGGTGGCCGACGTGTGGTCAGACAGCAGCTCGGCGGACGTATCGGACGGGTCCGACAGTGCGAAGGCGGCCGCCAGCGCTCGGACGGATAGCCGGTCGTCGGCCGGCGCTGACGGCCCGCGATCAGCGTCTACTGCGGCGACCGACTTGTGGTCGGACAGTGGGTCGTCGTCCGACATGTCGGGTGGCGCCGATGGGCCGCGGGCGGCCTCTAGCGCAGCCACGGACTTGTGGTCGGACAGTAGGCCGTCCTCCGACATGTCGCGTGCCGCTGACGAGCTGCGGGCGGCTTCTGGCGCGGCGACTGACTTGTGGTCGGACAGCGGGTCGTCGTCCGACGTGTCGGGTGGCGCCGATAGGCCGCGGGCGGCCTCTAGCGCAGCCACGGACTTGTGGTCGGACAGTACGTCGTCCGACGAGTCGTCAGCCACGTCGCCCGCAGGCGCCGGGCGATCCCCAACGGCCGACTCTGCGGCGGACTTGTGGTCTGACAGCAAGGCGCCGGATGTGCCGGCTGAGGCCGAGCGGTCTTCGGCGGCCGGGGCTCTGGCGGATCTCTGGGCCGACGGTAGGCCGTCGGCGGGTGCCGGCTCGACGGCAACTGCCGATGCGGCGCGGATGCGGTCCGAGAGTCAGACGCCGTCGCAAGCGCAGGCTGGCACCGATCGGTCGCCAGCGGCTTCCGATGCCGCCCCGGACCTGTGGTCGGACAGCAAGCCGCCGGCTGATACCCAGCGGTCGCAAGCGGCTCCTGGGGCCGCCGCGCAGGCGTGGTCGGGCAGCGAGCCGGCGAATGCCGGTGTGGCCGCTGAGACGTGGTCGGACGGTGGGGCACTGGCAGCACCGCAACAGCCCGACACTGACGGGCCGGAGGGCGTGAAGCCGCACGCGAACACCGCCGCGCAGTCATGGTCGGAAGCCGGCACTGCCGAGAAGCCGCAGACGAGCGGACTATGGTCCGACAGCGCCGCGCCGTCCGAGGCGGGGACCGCGGAGCCCAGCGCGGCGGAGATGTGGCTGGATCGCGCAGCCGCCGCCGAGAAAGCTCCGGAGCCCTCCGCCACTGAGATCTGGCACGACCGCACGCCATCGCCGAGCGACGACGCGCCGGCGGCGGCGACGGACTCCAGCTACGCCGAGCTCTGGCTCGACCACGACGATGCGGCGGCCGCGGCAGAAGCGCCGCGCGGCGAAGACCAGCGGTGGGCACCGGGACCGGTTGACGCGCAACCGGACGCCGCGGACCTCTGGCGAGACAGCGCACCGGCGACCCAAACCGAGGCCGCCACCCAGGGGAGCGACCCGCACGCGGGTTGGTCCAGCAGCACGCCGGTCACACCGTTCGCGGCGGCAGACGCTCCGTCGACCTCGCAGGCCTGGGCGACCGCACCGACACCGTCCTGGTTGGATCAGGCCGCGCCCGCGGCGGGCCAGCCGCCCGCCGACACCAGCCTTTTCACCGCTGAGGTGCCCGCCGACTTCCGGCCGGCCAACGACGTCGAGGAAAGCCTGCTCACCGCCGCCGGTAGCGGCAACACCGACACCTTCCTGTCGACGTTGCTGCTCGCCCGGGTGCTGCTGCCCGTCTCCAGCGATTCGAGCGCCGGCGCCAAGCCGGGTGGCGACGGGTTCGTCTGGCGCACCGAGACGATCGACGACCAGCCCTACGTCGTGGTGTTCACGTCGCCGGAGCGGATGGCCGAGCACCTCGACAACGGGCACGAGACGGTTACCGTCAAGTTCGTTCGGCTGATCAGTCGCTGGCCGCAGGAAAACTGGTCGTTCGCCGTCAACCCGGGCACGCCGGTGGGCGCGAAGCTACCCGGGGCCCAGATCGTGGCGCTCGCGAGCTGGGCCGCCGAGGTTGGGCTCGACGCCGGCGACGACGAGCCGGTGGTCGCGGCCGCGCCCAAGCAGGAGGCGCCGAAGCCGGCACCCGCACCGGCCGCAGTGGATGCGGCGCTGCCGACGATGATGCAGAAGACGATCGCGCCGAGCCAGGTCGACTACTACCTGGAGCGCGGGTATGACCGGGTTTCCGGGTTCGTGCACCGGGTCGCCGAAGTCTCTCACCTCAGCAGCCCGGCACAGCTGTTCACCGCGCTCGGCCTGGGCTACGCCAACAGCCCCTTCGACGCCGGCGCCGACGAGGTCTATGTGTTGCGTTGGCCCGCCTACCGGCCGAGCCTCTACCGGATCCCTTACGGCGGCCAGAACGAGACCGCGATGCGCGCGATGGAGGGCTGGGTCATCGAGCGCGGGCCCTTCCGCGGCAACGGGTTCGCGCCCGGTGAGGGCAGTGAGGTCATCGCGGAGTTCAAGGTGGACAGTGCCCGACTGCCGCACGGCGCGCAGCTCTGGTTGATCCGCGCCGACGGGTCGGAGAAGCTGGTCGCCGTGCTCGACGCCGACGCGCCGGGGTGGAATCGGGTTGATGACCAGTGATGCGTGACGGGTACGTGGCCCGCTGGCAGGACCGGGAATACGACGCCAGCCCCGACGGCGAACAGGTCCGGATCTACCAGCCGGATCCCGGCGACGGCTTCACCGAAGTGCGCACCGGCCGTTACGTCCGGGTCGTCCCGGTGGCCGAGGTCGACGAGGTCGCCTACGTGCGCACCACCTGCTCCTGGAAAGGCGAGCCGTTCATCGTGCTGGCGGAGCACGACGGCTGGTTGCGGGTCGAATACACGGGCGGGCGGGCCCCGATCGCCGAGTCGCTCGGCCTCGAACCGTTCGACTTCGGTGTCTACCAGGGCTGGGCACCCGCCAACGAGGTCCGCGACCTGCGCGAACAACGCGCCTAGGATTTAGCCCAGCGCAGCACCTCGCCGAGCACCAGGTCGGGTGCCTCGAGATGTGGGTAGTGGCCGACGCCATCCAGCAGGCGCCACTCGTACGGTGCGACGCAGTAACGTCCTGATCCTTGCGCCGTCCGCGGCAGCACCGCGTTGTCTAGCGCCCCGTGCAGTTGCAAGGTCGGCGTGATCAGCGGCGTCTGCATCTGCTTGACGAAGCGATAGCCGTGCAGCCGCAGCGCCGAGCGGAACGCCCAGCGATAGCCCTCCAGCGCGCAGAACGCGACCTGCGGGATCCGCATCGCCTCCTGGCAGCGCGCGATGTAGTCGTCGAACCCGGCCGACTGCTTCCACGCCGGGCCGGACCACTGGCGCAGGAAGTCGCCGACCATCTTCGCGCCGTCGCGGACCAGCACGTGCTCGTAGCGCGGGAGCTGGAAACGCAGTGTCGGGGTCGCGGCGTTGAACTGGCCGCGTGGGTCGGCGAAGATCGCCGCGCGTAGCCGGAGCGGGTGCGCGGCGCCGAGCACCACCAGCCGGCGCACCATCTTCGGGTGGAACGCGGCGGCGGCCCAGCCGACCATCCCGCCGAAGCCGGCGCCGACGATCGTTGCCTCCCGCTCGCCCAGTGCGCGGATCAGGCCGGTGACGTCGGCGGCCATCGTGAACCCGTCGTACCCCCTGGGCGGTTTGTCGCTGGCGCCGTATCCCCGCATATCCACCGCGACGGCCCGGAAGCCGGCATCGGCCACTGCGGGCAGCATCTCGTGCCAGGCCCACCAGAACTCGGGAAAGCCGTGCAGGAACAGCACCAGCGGGCCGGCGCCGGCCTCGACCACGTGGAAGCGGTTGCCGTTGGCGCCAACCGAACGGTGCGTCCAGGGGCCGTCGACCAGCACGCTTGTCTCGTCTACCACGGGTTCCATCCGGCCAGCGTAGGTCAGTCGCGCCCCGGTCCGGCTCCGGAGATCTCCCGGAGGGACCTCTTAGGGATTACCGTCAGGGACATGACACTGCCTGTCCCTTACGTCGAAGTCAGTGGCACACCGGGCGAATGCGGCATCGCCTACGGGCAGGCCGCACGCGATCGGATCGCCGCCAACCTGGATCTCTACGCCCGGCGGTTCCGGGCCGTGGGGCTCGGGCCCGACGTGACGCGCGCGGCGGGCGAGACGTTCCGCGGCGAGACCGTGAAGCTCTACCCGCGGATCGCCGAGATGCTCGATGGCACCGCCGAGGGCGCTGGGGTCGCGGTGGGTGACCTTTATGCGGTCAATGCCCGAACCGAATTGATCTACGGTACGCCGCCCGACGGCGCCGCCGGTGGCTGCACGGTGCTCGGCGCGCTCGGCACGCACACCGCGACCGGTCACACGCTGATGGCGCAAAACTGGGACTGGCACCCTGACCAGCGGCAGGCGATGGTGCTGCTGAGCACGACCGACGAGCACGGCCACCGGGTCGTCGCGCTCACCGAGGCCGGCATGCTCGCCAAGGCCGGGCTCAACTCCGCCGGAATCGGCATCTGCGTCAACATGTTGACCACTGACCGCGACGGCGCCGACCCGAACCGTCCCGGGGTGCCCTACCACGTGGTGCTGCGCGCGGCGCTCGAAGCCGACACCCTCGGGCGCGCGCTCAAGGCGGTCGTGCCGAGCCCCCGCAACGCCTCGATGAACCTGCTGCTCGGCCAGGCCGGCCCCGCCGGTGGCGAGTTGATCGACCTGGAGTTGGTGCCCGGTGCGGCCGGCTGGCTGCACCCGGCCGACGGGGTGATCGCGCACGCCAACCACCTGGAGACCGTGTTGCCCGTGCGTGACCTGGTCAACGACTTCGGCGGGTCGACGCTCTTCCGGGCCGCCCGGGCCCGGCGGCTGCTGACCGCTGCGGCCGAGCCGGGCAAGCTGACCGACGACGACCTGGCGGAGATCCTCCGCGACCACCAGAGCTACCCGAACGCGATCTGCCGGCACGTCGACGAGCGCGATGTCTATCTCGAGCGCTCGGAGACCGTCTACACGGTGCTGATGGATCTCGACGAGCGCCGGTTCGGTGTCGCCGAGGGGCCGCCGTGCGGCCATGAGTTCGACTGGGTCGAGCTCACAGCCGGTTGAACGAGATCATCTCCCGGGGTATGCCCTCGCCGCAGTCGATCCGCGCCAGGAGCGGGCCGACCTTGGCCACGATGTAGCTGCCCTCCTCGAGGACCAGCCCGGCGTCGCTGTGCAGTGCGAAGCGCCGCCCGTCGTCGGTTTCCACCGCGTAGCAGGGGCCGGACCCGCCCTTCACCACCCGCCCGCCGACGACGTCGCGAGGGAGGTTGTCGGTCGGCCCGGACGGACCGTTTAGCCCTGGTGGATACGTCGGCGGCGGGATCGGCGACAGCGTGGCACCACCGTCGCGAGGCGCGACCGACGACGGTGGAGATGTCGGAGTGCCGGACGGCTCCGGGGCTGAAGACGATGATGCGGCCGACGATGTGCCTGGCATGGCGCTGCCTCCCACCGACCCGCAGGCGCTGAGCGCGGTGGCGGCCAGAACGAGCGTGGCGACCATGGCGGCGGGTCTTCTCATCTGCACCTTCCTTGGACGCTACGGCCTGTTCGACGGTTCCGCGAACGGGAGCGCCCCCCGCTCCACCGGACGGCGGGGCGGGGGGCGCGACGCGCTTTGGTGCGTACCCGAAAAGATCAGTTGACCTTGATCTTGACGGAAGTGCCGTTCTCCTGGACCACCTTGATCTTCACACCGAGCGCAGGCAGCTTGACGCCGTGGCTCGGCACCGCCTCGTCGAAGTAGTTCTTGGTGTCGTCGAACAGCGGGTTGCCGTCGGGCCCACGCACATACATGGCCTGGTCGTTCACGTGGACCGTGAACGAGTCGGCCTTGCGCAGGCTGAACGGCGCGTCGTAGATCTGGACCCGGGTGCGCCACGGCAGGCCGTCGAGGCGGTAGAGGGTCTTCGGGCGGGCATCGACGTAGAGGTTGAGGCCGGCACCGGGGTGCTCGCTGACGTTGTTGTCGCCCTGCGAGGTGTCCCAGTAGGAGACCAACAGACCCGTCTGGTACGGGAAGTGGTCGACCTTGTCCTCGGTCGGCCGGTTGAAGTAGTAGGGGCCGTACTGCAGGTATTTGTCATAGCTGACGTAGGTACGCCACCCGGCGATGTAGTAGTGCGGGTGGTGGGTCGTGAACGACGACGTCACGTTCTGGAAACCGTTGACCGTCCAGCCCATGTTGCCGTCGGCGTCGCCGTCGGCGAACACCGTGGTGGCACCGTTGGTGATGGCGATCTTGTCGACGAACAGGCCGTTGGGCAGCGGGGTGTCCGGGTTGCCGCGCTGGGCACCGTCGGTCCAGTAACGGAACCGCAGGCCGATCGTCTTGCCGGCGAACGCCGACAGGTCGAACGTCGCGTCGGTGTAGGTCTCCTGCACACCGTCGATACCCAGGCCGCCGTCGGCCTCCGTGGCGTTGGTGATGTTGCCCTTGATCGGGACGAAGCCGCTGCCCGAGTCGACCTCGACGTAGGCGAAGTCGCACGGGTCAGGACCGCAGTCCTCGATGTCCCAACGGGCCTTGAAGGTCAGCGTCGACGTGCCGGCTGGCAGGGTCACCTGACGGGACAGCGTGTTGTTGAGATCGTCGCCGTCGCCGCTCCACCACTGGTGTGTGCCGTCCGCGACCGCACCGACATCGTGGACCACGTCCTTGAGGCCGAGCGGAACGACCAGCGCCTGCGGCTTGGCGGAGTTGTATTCCTCCGGCCCGAGGGTCCAGCTGTCCTTGACGCCGACGGGGGTGACGACGTAGTCGAGCCAACCGAGCTGCAGCTTGTTCCAGGCGCCCATGTCACCGGCGCGGTCGCCGATGAACTGCTCGCCCTTGGCGCCGAGACGGCTTTGCGCCATCAGGGTCCAGTATTCGTTGGGGTTGTCGCCGGCGCCGGTCGTGTCATAGTCGTCCGGCAGGCCCAGGTCGTGGGTGTATTCGTGGTAGAAGACGCTGCGACCACCGTTTTCCGGCTGGATCGTGTAGTCGTAGATCCACACGCCACTGTTGCCGATCTGGGTGCCGCCGTGGAGGTTGTCGGCCGGGCCCGTCGTGTTGCTCGGGAAGACCGACCAGCGGTGGCTCCAGATCGCGTCTTCACCCTGGTGCGGGTCACCGTCGGCCTCGTCACCGCCGGCGTGGACGATCTGGAAGTGGTCCATGTAGCCGTCGGGCTCGTTGAAGTTGCCGTCGCCGTCGTAGTCGTTACGGTCCCACTGGTCGAAGCTCTTCAGCTCGGCGTTGACCTCGGCGACCGGCCGACCCTTGGCGATCTGGTCGTTGTACCAGGTGTTGGCGGCGTCGCGGATCAGGGCCCAGGTGTTGCTGCAGACGTTGCCGCCGCAGACAGCGGGGTCGTCGCCGGCCTCACCGTCGTTGGGGTCGCCTGAACGGCCGTAGCGAGCCTCGTTGTAGGGCACCTTGACCCAGTCGGTCACCGTGCCGTCGACCGTGTAACGACCCGAGGACTGCGTCTCCATGTATTGCTTCAGCGACTCGTCGTTCTTGCCGGTGCCGAAGTAGAGCTTCTGGAAGTGCGCCTGGTTGAAGTCGCTCTGCCAGATAGTGGAGTTGTCCGTGGCCCGGTTGGGTGCCGGGATCGCGTTGTGCAGCGGACCGTCGAATGTGGTCGGTCCGGCCGTGGTCGGGTCGGTGTCCTTGTCGGGGAAGGACGGGTGCCGCTGGTTGCCGAACTCCGTCAGGATCACGAAGATCTTGTCGGACTTCTCCCGCTGGAGCTCGACGTACTGGTCGACCTTCTTCTTGCCGGTCCGCTTCTGGTCGGCCTTGCTCAGGTTCTTCGAGCCGATCTTGACGACCTTGCTGCCGTTGATCATCTGCGGCGTCTTCTTGCCCGCGATGACGTCTTGGATCGCGACGTCGCGCAGCTCGCGACGCTTCGACTCGAGCGGGTCAGTTAGATCGTCATCCGCCGGCTGGGGTTCGGACGACGAGGGGGCCACCGCCGTCGCCGCGGCTTTTGGCGCCTGGCCAAACGCCGCGCCGCTCAGCGCGAAGCTGGTTGTCGCGGCCAGCGACAGACCTAGCAGCCCCACTGCGACTTTGCGCACGTGGATACCTCCGGTGTGAGGGTGCCGTCCCCGGGGGGTAGCGGGAACGGAAGAACAGGCACCTAATAAGGGGCCAATGAGGAAACTAAGCACTACTGGGGCGTGAGGGAAGTCGGACGCGTCGATTTATTGCAAAAATCTTGGTGAGTGTGCCGTCGAGCGTCACATCGACGCCTGCTACCTGCATACGAAAGCGGGCGAACCCCCTGAGGGGGTTCGCCCGCCATCAACACGGACTAATACCTACTCGTCAGTGGACTTGCCCGACTGCATGCCGTCGGAGATCAGATCCATGACGGTCGAGTCCTGGAGCGTGGTGACGTCGCCGAGCGAGCGGTGCTCGGCCACGTCGCGGAGCAGTCGACGCATGATCTTGCCCGATCGGGTCTTCGGCAGTTCCGCCACCAACATGATCTGGCGCGGCTTGGCGATCGGGCCGAGGGTCTTGGCCACGTGGTCGCGCAGTTCCTTGATCAAGACTTCGCCGGCTTCGCCCTCGCTGTCGACCGAGCCGCGCGGGATGGTGAACGCGACGATCGCCTGGCCGGTCGTCGGGTCGGTGGCACCGACCACCGCCGCCTCGGCCACCGACGGGTGCGACACCAGCGCCGACTCCACTTCGGTCGTCGAGATGTTGTGGCCCGACACCAGCATCACGTCGTCGACCCGGCCGAGCAGCCACAGGTCGCCGTCGTCGTCCTTCTTGGCGCCGTCGCCGGCGAAGTACATGCCCGGGAACCGGCTCCAGTAGGTGTCGATGAAGCGCTGGTCATCGCCCCAGATGGTGCGCAGCATCGACGGCCACGGCTCGCGCAGCACCAGGTAGCCACCGCCACCGTTGGGCACGCTCTGGCCCTGGTCGTCGACCACGTCGGCGGAGATTCCCGGCAGCGGCCGCATCGCACTGCCCGGCTTTGTTCCGGTAACTCCCGGCAGCGGCGAGATCATGATCGCGCCGGTCTCGGTCTGCCACCAGGTGTCGACGATCGGGCTGCCGTCGTGGCCGATGTTCTTGCGGTACCACATCCAGGCCTCGGGGTTGATCGGCTCGCCGACCGACCCGAGCACCCGCAGCGACGACAGGTCGGCCGCGGCCGGGAACTCGTCGCCCCACTTCATCATCGTGCGGATCAACGTCGGCGCCGTGTAGAGGAGCGTGACGCCGTATTTGTCGACGATGTCCCAGAACCGTCCCTTGTGGGGGGTGTCCGGCGTGCCCTCGTACATCACCTGGGTGGCGCCGTTGGAGAGCGGCCCGTAGACGATGTAGGAGTGGCCGGTCACCCAGCCGATGTCAGCGGTGCACCAGTAGACATCGGTCTCCGGCTTCAGATCGAAAACCGCGTGATGGGTGTACGACGTCTGCGTGAGATACCCGCCGGTGGTGTGCAGGATGCCCTTCGGCTTGGCCGTCGTGCCGCTGGTGTAGAGGATGAACAGCGGGTGCTCGGCGTCGAACGGCTGCGCCTCGTGCTCGGTGCTGGCCGTCTCGACGGTCTCGTGCCACCAGTGGTCCTTCTCGCCCCAGGCCACCTCCTCGCCGGTGCGGCGCACCACCAGCACGTGCTCGATGGTCGGGCTCTTGGCGACCGCCTCGTCGACGGTGGGCTTGAGCGCTGAGGGCTTGCCGCGCCGGTAGCCGCCGTCGGCGGTGATCACGACCTTGGCGCTGGCGTCCTGGATCCGGCCCGACAGCGCGTCGACGGAGAAGCCGCCGAACACCACGCTGTGCGTCGCGCCGATCCGCGCGCAGGCCAGCATCGCCACCGCGGCCTCGGGGATCATCGGCAGGTAGATCGCGACCCGGTCGCCGGCCACCACGCCAAGATCGGTCAGCGCGTTCGCTGCCTGGCAAGTCAGTTTGTGCAGATCGGAGTAGGTCAGCGTGCGGGTGTCGCCGGGCTCGCCCTCCCAGTGGATGGCGACCTTGTCACCTTTGCCGGCCTCGACGTGGCGGTCGAGGCAGTTGTAGGCCACGTTGAGCTCGCCGCCGACGAACCACTTCGCGAACGGCGGGTTGGACCAGTCGAGCACCTGGTCCCACTGCTTGGCCCAGTCGAGCCGGCCAGCCTGCTTCGCCCAGAACGCGAGCCGGTCGTCGGCGGCCTCGTCGTAGGCGTCCGCCTTGACGTTGGCTGCCTCGGCGAGCGCGGTTGGTGGTTCGAAACGGCGGTTCTCCTGTAGCAAGTTCGCCAAGGTCTCGCTCATCGTCACGCTCCTTGCACCGGGGGGTCGGGGTCCTCGGACGAATCCTGCCACCAGCGCGCGGTTTCGTGCAGGTCGCGGGCCCTCGGCTAGCGTTGCGACCGTGACCGCACCCGTTGACCCGCTCTCGCCGTTGCTGGCGCTCGCCGATGTGCAAGACGCCGTGGTGGAGGCCCGGGACGCCGCCGACGCCGCGATGCGGCATCGGGCGCTGCGCCGGCAGGGCGGTGCGGTCGCCGCCGAGGTCAGCCTGCGGTCCGCGGTCGCTTCGGCGGCTTTGGCGGGGTACGCGCACGAGCGCGAACAGGTGCGCGCCGGCGTCGTGACGGACCCGGTCGTGCAGGGCTGCCTGCGGGTCGCCGCGGCGCTGCCGTCGCTGGTCGAGACCTGGCCGAAGGCGCCCCGCCAGGTGCTGGCGCGGCTGCACGTGCTGGCCGCCCGCGGGTCGGTCGCCCCGGAACTGCTGGGGCATCCGGTCGACGGGTTTGCCTCGCCCCGGCTCGACGCGCTCTCCGCGCTGGTGACCGGGGGCACATCGGCGCCGCCACTGGTGCTGGCGGCCGTCGTACACGGTGAGCTGTTGGCTCTTGCGCCTTTTGCCGGTGCCCCCGGTGTGGTCGCGCGCGCGGCTGCCCGGTTGACGCTGATGTCGTCGGGATTCGACCCGCGCGGGCTGATCGCGCCCGAGGTGGGGCATCTGGCGCGGGAGCCGGAGTATGTCGGCGCGGCGGGTGCGTTCGCGACCGGGACGCCGGACGGGGTGCGGTCCTGGTTGCGGCACTGCGCGGCCGCTGTGTCGCTGGCCGCCGCGGACCTGACCGAGGTGGCCGAACAGACGTGGACGGCGCCCCAGTCCTGAGGCGCCGTCACTCACGTCCGGCCGGGTTATCAAGCGTGCACCGTAGTCGTCGTCAACGGTCGTTGGCCCGCGGTGCGGGCGGCTCGATCCGCCGCGACGCGCCTGCCGCGGCTGGTCGCGCGTGGGTGCCCGGTGGCCGTGCACGGAGCCCGATGGTCTGGGGTCCGCATCCCTTTTCTACGCCTCTGACCGCTTGATCGGAAGGCTTTGACCTGGGTGTGTCGCCCTTGTCCTGCGTCCGTTGCGCGTTGGCTGGTCGGTCAGGCGTTCGCTGGGCCGGGGAGGGCGGTGCGGGTGCGGCGGTGGCGGCCGTACCAGGCGATGCCGATCGCGACGCCCACGCCGACGCCGATGGCGGCGGCGGCGACCGGGACGGCCGGGCGCTCGCGCAGCCGGCGGCCGATCGGGATGGGGTGCCGGAACTCGAGGACCGGCCAGCCGTTGTCGGTGGCCAGCCGGCGCAACGCGCGGGGCGGGTTGACGGCGCTCGGGTGACCGACGCATTCGAGCAGCGGGATGTCGGAGGTCGAGTCGGAGTAGGCGTAGCAGTCGGCCAGGTCGTAGCCGCGCTCCTTGGCCAGCGCGGTGACCGCGTCGACCTTGGCACTGCCGGCGGCGTAGAACTCGACCTCGCCGTTGTAGCGACCGTCGGTGACGCCCATCCGGGTCGCGATCACGTCGGTGATGCCGAGCAGGGCGCCGATCGGCTTGACGATCTCTTCGCCGGAGGCGGAGACCAGGACCACGTCGCGGCCGGCCGCCTGGTGCTCGTCGATCAGGGCCGCGGCCTCGGCGTAGATGTAGGGGTTGATCAGCTCGTGCAGCGTCTCGGTGACGATCTGACCGACCTGGTCAACGGGCCAGCCCTTGCAGAGGGTAGCCAGGTAGTCACGGATGCGCGCCATCGACTGGTCGTCTGTGCCGCCCAGGCGGAACATCAGCTGCGCGTACGCCGACTTGACGACGTCACGACGCGTGATGAGGCCATCACGGTAGAACGGCCGACCGAAAGCCAAGGCACTGGACTTGGCGATGACGGTCTTGTCCAGATCGAAAAACGCGGCGCTGCGGCCCACGATCGAAAGTCTAATGTGCGGCGCGAAATGTGTTGGCCCTCCCGGGGTAGGACGCCTAGCGCATAGCCTGGTACAACTTGGTACCGGGCCTACAACACGGCGATGGATGTCACGGATCTCCATCGGCGTGTCGTGCGAGTTGGGGCAAACGCCACTCGACGCGCACCGCGCATATCAGGCATGCTAGTTGAGACACGATTTCCAGTCGTGTTTCCGACCCTCGGCGGTTGCACCCCCCGTAACCGCTGAGTGGGTTCGGCTCGACCCCCCCGGAGCCGAACCTCAGGCGACCCCCGTCTCCCCCCGACGGGGGTCGTCGTTTTTGCGTCCGTCCTCTGTGGGTGGTTTCCGGTTTTCCACAGGTTTTCGGTTATCCACAGACGCTGAGCTTGTCCCGCTTCGGTCTCCCGTGGCGGCGGATGGTGTGTCAGTCCCTTCCGCCCGCTCCTGGAGGCCCCGCGATGCCTGCTCCCGTTCGACCCGGTTTCCGGCTGCCGCTGCTCGTCACGGCCGACGCCGACCTGCTCGACGAGTTGCTGCGGATCGCGGCGGCCGCCGGCACCGAGGTCGACGTCGCGCCCGACCCGACCGCCGCACGACCACGCTGGTCCCGGGCGCCGCTCGTGATCGTCGGTCAGGACCAGGCGGCGGCCTGCCTGCGCGCCCGCCTGCCCAGACGGCAACGTGTGGTCATCGTCGGTCGCGGCCCGGCTCCTGGTTGGGATCTCGCCGAGCCCCTGGGCGCCGAATACGTGCTGCAACTGCCCGAGGCCGAAGAGTGGCTCCTACGCCGCTTAGGTCCGTCTGTTGATGCCGGCGGCCGGGTCGTGGCGGTGCTCGGCGGGCGCGGCGGTGCCGGCGCGAGCGTGCTGGCCGGCGCACTGGCGGTGACCGCGGCCCGCGACGGCAAGCGCACCCTGCTCATCGACGCCGACCCGTTCGGCGGCGGCCTAGACCTGATCCTGGGCTGGGAGACCGTCGAAGGTCTGCGCTGGCCCGGCCTCACCGCTGCGGAAGGTCGGTTCGACCCGCTCGCACTCGTCCGCGCCCTGCCTCAACGCGGCGACCTGGTGATGCTCTCGTTCGACCGTGGCGACCCGCTGCCCCTACCGGCCGAGGCGCTGGCGGCGGCCCTCGATGCCGGCCGGCGCGCCCGCGACCTGATCGTGGTCGACCTGCCCCGCCGTCTCGACGACGCGGCCGTTGCCGCGTTGCAGGCCGCCGACCACACGCTGCTGGTGGTGCCGGCCGAGCTGCGAGCGACGGCGGCGGCCACCCAGGTGGCCAAGGCGGTCACGATGCACTGCGCGGCGGCGTCGGTGGTCGTCCGCGGCCCCGCGCCGGGCAACCTGTCGGCGACCGAGGTGGCCCGTTCGGTGGGCTTCCCGCTGGCGGGCCTGCTGCCGTCCGAGCCAGGCCTGGTCCGCGGTCTGGAACACGGCGAGGCGCCGGCGTCGGGTGGCCGCGGCCCGTTGGCAGACCTGTGCCGCCGGGTCATCACCGACCTCTTCGGCAATGGCGGGGTGGCGGCGGCATGACCACGACGTTGCCCGCCAACCCACCACCGTTCGGCGGCGAAGCCGACCTGGCCGGCACAGTGCGTCGGCGCTTCGCCACCGGCCACCGCGAGGTGAGCCCGGCCGCGGTGGTCGAGGCGGTCCGCTCGACCGGCGGCGCGGTGCTCGGCGATCGCGACGTGCTGCGGCTGGCGGCCCGCGTGCACGACGACCTGGTCGGTGCCGGCCCGCTGGGCCCGCTGCTGGCCGACCCTGCGGTGACCGACGTGCTGGTCAACGGAACCGAGGTCTGGGTCGACCGGGGCGACGGGCTGCGCCGCGAGCGGATCACCATCGCCTCGCCCGAGGCCACCCGCCGCTTGGCGCAGCGCCTGGTCGCGGCGACGGGCCGGCGGCTAGACGACGGTTCGCCCTACGCCGACGCGATCCTGCCCGACGGCACCCGCTTGCACGCGGTGCTGCCACCGGTGGCGACCGGCGGCCCCTACCTGTCGCTGCGCACCTTCCGTCGCCGTCCGTTCACGCTGGTCGACCTGGTCTCGTGCAACACGGTGCCGCCCCCGGTCGCCGACCTGCTGGCGGCGGTCGTCGCTGCTCGCCTGGCCTACCTCGTGGTCGGTGGCACCGGATCCGGCAAGACCACCCTGCTCAACACGCTGATCGAGCTGGTGCCGCGCGACGAGCGGATCGTCCTGGTGGAAGACGCGGCCGAGCTGCGACCGGCCCATCCACACGTGGTCGGCCTGCAGTGCAAGACGTCCAACGTGGAGGGAGCGGGCGCGGTCGAGATGACCGACCTGGTCCGGCAGGCCTTGCGAATGCGTCCCGACCGGCTGGTGGTCGGCGAGTGCCGGGGTGCGGAGATCGTCGACCTGCTGCGCGCTCTCAACACCGGTCATGAAGGTGGCGCCGGCACGTTGCACGCCAACGCCATCGCCGATGTGCCCGCGCGACTCGAGGCGTTGGGCTTGTTGGGCGGCTTGCCCCGGGCGGCATTGCACGCGCAGGCCGCGGCGGCTTTGCAGGTGGTGCTCCAGATGCGGCGGACCGCGACGGGCCGGGTGTTGTCGACGGTCGGTTTGGTGGCCGCCGAAGGCCCAGACCGCATGGTCACCGTGCGGCCGGTCTGGGACCGCTCTTCCGGCGTCTCTGCCGCGGGGGCCGACCTGGCCCGGTTGCTGGCCGCCCGCGGCGCCCGCGTGCCGGAGCTGTTGTGGAGCCCGTCGCGATGACGACGCTTCTTCTGCTCGTTGGGGGTGTGGGCGCTATCGCGGTGGTGCTCCTGCCGCTCCGACGGTCGCGAGCGTTGCGGCGTCGGCAGCGGGCGGTCCTATCGTCCGCTGACCGCCTCTCGGTGGCGTCCGGCGATCATCTCTCGCGGGCGCTCGTTGCCCGATTCTCATTCGCGCGGCCGTCGCTTGCGATGGTCATGGCGGCTCCTCGTTGGCGCCTGATGTCGTTGTCTTTCCTGCTCGGTGCGGCGGCCGGGTACCTGCTTGGTGGTCCGGTGGCGGCCGTCGCCTTGGGCCTGTATGCGACGGTGGCCACCCTCTTCCTGCGTCGTCGCCACGCTGCGAAAGCCCACCGGGAGGCGCGGTCCGCGTTGCTCGATCGCCTTACCGGCCTGGCCGCGGATCTACGCGCCGGCATCCCGATGCCGTCGGCGTTAGCACTCCTTGATCCGGCAACCACCGGTGCCGGTCCCGGTGCCGGTGCCGGGCTGGTCGCGCTGGCCCGGGCGGCGGCGACGTTGGCGGAGCGCACGGGTGCGCCGTTGGCCGAGCTGATCGACCGGATCGAGGCCGACGCCCGCGCCGGCGATCGGGCCCGAGCGGCCGCGGCCGCACAGGCCGCCGGTGCGCAGGCGACTGGGCTCATGCTGGCCGCATTGCCGGTCGCCGGGCTGGGGTTGGGCTTCGCGATCGGCACCGACCCGCTGGCCATCCTGCTGCACACACCGTTGGGTGCGGCCTGCGCGCTCGCCGCGGTCGCGTTGCAGACCGTCGGCCTGATCTGGTCCCAACACCTTCAGCCGAGGCAGGCATGACCACCTCCGGCTTCGCGCCTGCCAGCTTCGAGACGAGGGACGACCGGATGGCGTGGACCCTTCGAAGGGTCGCCGCCCGGCGGCGGTTGGCGCGCATCACCGCGCCGCCAAAGGCACGTCGGCGTCCCGACCTCGCGAAGCTCGGTGGGTTCGCGATCGGAGCCGCCACCGCCGCGGTCGTCGACGGGTGGTGGGGTCTAGCCCTTGCCGCACCGGCGGCGCTCGTCGGTCATCGTGCGATCAGGCGGCTCGAATCGGCCGAGGCCAAGGAGCGGCGGCTGCGCGAAGAGGCCGACGCACCGATCTGCGCCGACCTGATCGCCGCGGCCTTGCGCGCCGGTGCGCCGGTTGATGTCGCTGTCCTCGGTGTCGCCGAAGCCCTTGGCGGGCCCTTGCGAGAGCGGCTGACGACCGTCGCCCGGTCGCTGCGGCTCGGTGCCGAGCCCGATGAGGCGTGGAGCCATGTCGCCGGGATGCCGGGCGGCACGCGGATCGCCGCTGCGGCGGTCCGGTCCTCGGCCAGCGGTTCGGCCCTGGCCGGTGCGCTCACCCGCCTCGCCGACGACCTGCGCGCCGACCGGGCCGCCGCGATGGAGGCCGCCGCCCGCCGCGCGGGCGTCCTGATCGTGTTGCCACTAGGGCTCTGCTTCCTGCCCGCCTTCGTCCTCGCCGGTCTCATACCGGTGATCGTCGCCCTCCTCGGCGACGTCCTCTGACCCACTGAAGGGAGTCACATCGTGCGCAAGCTTCTTGTCCGTCTGCGCGACGACGCTGGCATGACCACCGCGGAGTACGCGGTCGGCACCGTCGCGGCCGTGGCCTTCGCCGCGGCGTTGCTGAAGGTTGTCAGCTCGGAGAAAGTGACCGCCGCGCTTTCCGCCGTCATCAGCCGAGCGCTCGGCTGATGGCAATGGCCCGTCACATGCGACACCACCGACTGGCGCGCCGACTCCCGAGCGGCGAACCTCCGACGCCGCCGGGAGTCCTACGGGGCCGGCGCGACCCGGTGTGGTCGCGGTTGACGGGCCGTGGCCGCGACCGCGGTTCGGCAACGGCAGAGATGGCAGCCGCCTTACCGGCGTTGGCGCTGCTGCTCTTTGTCGGTATAGCCGCGGTCGCGGCCACCCAAACCAAACTCCAGTGCGCCGACGCGGCCCGCGACGCCGCGTTGGCCGCCGCCCGCGGCCAACAAGGAACCCTGACCGCCAACCGCACAGCGCCCAACGGCGCCACCATCACGATCCAGGTCAACGGCGACACGGTCACCGCGACAGTCCGCGCCCCGGCACGCGTGGTTGGCGGCCACCTGCCGGCGATCGAGGTATCCGCCACCGCGGTAGCGGCTCGCGAGCCGGAAGGGATGGACCCGCCATGGTGACGGCGACGCACGCCTGCGGCGACCGCGGTGGCGGCCCGCGAGCCGGAGGCGATGGACCCGCTATGGCGACGGCGACGCCGGCCTGCGGCGAGCGCGGTGGCGGCCCGCGAGCCGGAAGGGATGGACCCGCCATGGTGACAGCGACGCACGCCTGCGGCGACCGCGGTGGCGGCCCGCGAGCCGGAGGCGATGGACCCGCTATGGCGACGGCGACGCCGGCCTGCGGCGAGCGCGGTGGCGGCCCGCGAGCCGGAAGGGATGGACCCGCCATGGTGACAGCGACGCACGCCTGCGGCGACCGCGGTGGCGGCCCGCGAGCCGGAGGCGATGGACCCGCTATGGCGACGGCGACGCCGGCCTGCGGCGAGCGCGGTGGCGGCCCGCGAGCCGGAAGGGATGGACCCGCCATGGTGACAGCGACGCACGCCTGCGGCGACCGCGGTGGCGGCCCGCGAGCCGGAGGCGATGGACCCGCTATGGCGACCGCGACGCCCGCCTACGGCTGGGCGCCGCCGCCGACGGTCGCAGTCAATGGCTCGACAGCGGCACGCCACCCCAACCCGATCATGCGGTGCCTGCTGGAGACTCCTGCCGTGCGGCGCCGGGTGGCTGGCGATCGTGGTTCCGCGACCATTTGGGTTCTTGCTGTTGGGTTGGCGTTTGTGTTGCTGGGACTCGCATGCGCGACCGTTGGTGTCGCCGCGATCGGGCGGCACCGGGCGCAGACCGCAGCCGACCTCGGCGCGCTCGCCGGCGCCGCGCGCAGCCTCGAAGGCCCAGCCGCCGCATGCGCAAGGGCGACCGACATCGCCGCCGCCAACGGCGGTCGGGTGACGGCGTGCGCTGTCCAAGGGTTCGACGTGATCGTGACGGTGGAGGTCGTCGTCCACCTGCCGTCGCGCGGGATCCGGGTAGCGACCGCCCGTGCGCGAGCCGGACTGGTGGCCTAGCACCTCCGAAACGGAAGGAGCGTTATGAGAGCTCGGCAGCAGGATCGCGATAGGCGCGGGCGATCAGCGTGACCCAGTCGTAGACCGCGTTCTCGTTGGGCGCCAACGGTCCTGGCACGAAGTGCGGTGACGACACACCACGTTGGACAGACTCGCACGCCTGCCAGTCCTGGCGGTTGGTCAGATCCCAGAACTCCACGGCATAGGACGGATCTGTGACCTCATCCCGGAACAGCCACTCGCAGGTGATCCGGGTGCGGCCCGGCGACAGCGGTTCGAGGAGGTGAGTCATGACGTAGTCGGGGTGCAGCGAGATGAGCATTTTGGGGAAGAGGCCGAGGTAGCGCACCAGGCGCGGGTCGACGCCGTCGAGGGCGAGGCCGTGGGAGCGGCCGTCGAGCGACATCGTCTGCGCGTGGTCGCGTAGGTCCATCGAGCCGCCTACCCAGGTGCCCGGCTCGCGCCAGTTGCTGCCCGAGTTGGGTGGCGAGACCGCGCACAGCTCGGGGTGGATCAGCGGGCAGTGGTAGCACTCGTGGTAGTTCTCCGCCACGATCTTCCAGTTGGCCGCGACCTCATACTCGTGGCGGGCCTTGCTGACCAACGACTCCGGACGGTACGGCGAGACGTGCGCGGCGAGCGCACCGATGTGGGCGGCGAACGGCCGGGCGGTGCCCGTCGCGTTGACGAACAGCCAGCCGTGCCAGTCGACGGCCGGCAGTTCGACAAGGCCGTAGGCGGTGCCGTCGAAGGTCTCGCCCATCCGGGGCGCGGTCCGCATGCGGCCGTCGAGGCCGTAGGACCAGCCGTGGTAGGGGCAGAGCACTGCCGGTCGGTCCGCGGTCTCGCCGGTGGGCAGCAACTCGTGCCCACGGTGTCGGCAGACGTTGGCGAACGCTCGTGGTGCGGCGCCGTCGAAGGTCAGGAGCACGCCGACGTCGCCGACCGTGACCGCTCGCTGGTTGCCGCCCTGGGCCAGGGCCACCGTGCGACCGACCGGCACCCACGACCCGGCGAACAGGTGGCGGCGTTCCCAGGCGAGTACGCGCTCGTCGAGGTAGGCCGCCGCGGGCAACATGGTCGACTCGCCGAACGGACGGAGGGCGGACTCGAGCGCGGACGGATCGATCGGCGCACTCACCATGCCACCATCATCACCCGACCCGAACAGCCGGCGAAACTAGGCGGCGTCCTCGGCCAGCAGGGCCGAAGCCACGCCGACTCCGTCTGCCTCGGCGATCCGCTCTTCGGCCAGCGCGGCGTCGTTCTGGCGGGCCTGGGCGAGCTCGTCGCGGCCGGGGGCCTGCGTCTCGCGGGCCTGCCGGTGCCGCACGGCCGCCGCCACGTGCGCGTCCCACGGCGGCGGCTTCGTCGCGGCCGGCTTGGCGCGGGAGTTCGGCACCCGCGAGCGCTTCGCCTCGCCCGCGGCGACGGGCTCATGCGCGGCGACCGGCTCATGCGCGGCGACCGGCTCATGCGTGGCGGCCGGATCCGCAGGCGTGCGTCGCCTGCCGGCGGCACTGAGCCGCCGCCCGCTTGCCGGGCCGCGTCCAGCGGCGGACATCTCTTCGCCGGCAAAGGCTGCGGCGGAGATCGGGTCGTTCGGCGTGATGCGGGCCGCGGACTCCGCGTCGGACGTCGGGTCGCTCGCGGACGGCGCGATGCGGGCGGCACGCCCCGCGTCGGAGATCAGGCCGCTCGCGTTCGTCTCGATCGCGCCGGCCGCGATGAGGCCTGCAGCGCCGACGGCCTGCGCGGCGAATGCGACGGCCGCCGAAGGGCGGCCGGGAGCGGGAGTCTCGGGCACAGAACTTGCCGGCGAAGCGATGACGGCGCCAACCGCGCCCGCGTCAGTGGCCACAGGGAGCGCCGGTGGGTGGACCACCACGTCACCGGCGACGGCCAGGTTGGCCAGGACCACGTCGAGGACCTTGACCGCCTCGGGTTTGGCCAGCGGGTTGTTTCCGTTGCCGCACTTGGGCGACTGGACGCACGACGGGCATCCAGCTTCACAGGCGCACTCGGCGATCACATCCCGGGTCGCCCGCAGCCACGATGACGCGGCCGCGAAAGCGCGTTCCGCGAACCCGGCACCCCCGGGGTGACCGTCGTAGACGAAGACCGTGGGCAGGCCGGTGTCGGGATGCGACGCGGTGGACAGGCCGCCGATGTCCCAGCGGTCGCAGGTCGCGACCAGCGGCAGCAACCCGATCGCCGCATGCTCGGCCGCGTGCAGCGCGCCCGGGATGTCGGCCTCGGCGACACCGCAGGAAGCCAGCGCTGACGGCGACACGGTGAACCAGACCGCGACCGTGCGCAGTTCGCGGGCCGGTAGCTCCAACGGGCGGGTGTCGATGACCTCGCCGGAGCCGATGCGGCGGCGCTGGTAGGAGACCACCTGGCTGGTCACGTCGACCTCGCCCAGGTGCATCGACACCGGGCCTGACGTCACCGACGAGCCCACCCCGGCCACCGACAGCGTGGTGACGTCGCGGGCGTGGGTGGTGTAGTCGGGCTCCTCCGCGTGGACCAGGGCGCAACCGTCGTCGAGGTCGAGTGAGTCGACCACGAAGGAGGCGCCCTGATGGAGGTAGACGGCGCCGTCGTGGAGCATGAAGTGCGACGAGCCCGCGTCGGTCATTCCGAGCAGCCGGCCCGTTGACGCCTCGACGATGCAGATCGGCTCGCCGCCGCTGCCGCGGATGTCGACGTCGGGGCGTTTGTAGGGGCGCCAGTACCAACCCGAGGGGCGGCGGCGGAGCAGGCCGGCCGCGACCAACTCCTCCAGGACCGGCGCCGCGGCGGGGCCGAACAGGGACAGGTCGGCCTGGGTCAGCGGGCCCTCGGCCGCCGCGCAGCAGAGTTGGGGGCCCAGCACATAGGGGTTGGACGGATCCAGGACCGTTGCCTCGACCGGGTGGCCGAACAGCGCTTCCGGGTGATGGACCAGGTAGGTGTCGAGCGGGTCGTCGCGGGCCACCAGCACCGCCAGCGCGTCGCCGCCGGCGCGGCCCGCGCGGCCGGCCTGCTGCCACAGCGACGCCCGGGTGCCGGGGTAGCCGCAGATCAGCACCGCGTCCAGGCCGACCAGGTCGACACCTAGCTCCAACGCGTTGGTGGATGCCAGGCCGAGCAGCGACCCGGACAGCAGACCCTCTTCGAGGGAGCGCCGCTCTTCGCGCAGATAGCCGGCGCGGTAGGCCGCGACCTGCCCGGCCAGCGCGGGGGAGACCTCGGCCAACGACCGGCGCGCCATCGTCGCCACCGTTTCGGCGCCGCGGCGGGAGCGGACGAAGGCTACGGTGCGTACGCCCGCGGTGACCGCGTCAGTCAGCAGGGAGGCCGTCTCGCGCACCGCCGACCGGCGAACGGGGGCCGGCGACGTGGCCTCCAGGGGTGGTTCCCACAGCGCGAACGTCACACCACCCCGCGGTGACGCGTCTTCCGTGACCGCCTCGACCCGCAACCCGGTCAACCGCGCCGCCGCCGTCTCCGGGTCACCCGCCGTCGCGGACGCGAGCACGAAGACGGGGCTGCGCCCGTAGCGCGCCGCCGCCCGCCGCAGTCGCCGCAGCACGTGTGCGACATGCGAGCCGAACACGCCCCGGTAGGTGTGGCACTCGTCGACCACGACCACCGACAACCGGCGCAGGAACGTGCCCCAGGCGGCGTGGCCGGGCAGCATGCTTCGGTGCAGCATGTCGGGATTTGTCAGCACGAAACGGGAATGCTGGCGGATCCATTCGCGCTCCGCGCGCGGGGTGTCTCCGTCGTAACACGCGGGCCGGACACCCTCGACGTCCAGGCCGGCGACGGAGCGTAACTGGTCGGCGGCTAGTGCCTTGGTCGGCGCCAGGTAGAGCGCCGTCGCGCGCGGGTCGAGGGTCAACCGGGACAGCGCCGGCAACTGGTAGGCGAGCGACTTTCCGGACGCGGTGCCGGTCGCGATCACCACGTGTCGGCCCTCGAAGGCCAGCGACGCCGCCTCCGCCTGGTGTCGCCAGGGCTCGGTCACGCCGCGCGCCGCGAACGCGTCGACCACCGACGGTGGCACCCACGGAGGCCACGGAACGGAATCACCGGATCGAGCGGCGACCTCTTCGACGTGGGTGACCGGCGGCCGGGCCAGCATGCCGGCGAGCAGCGCTGCCGGCGCCCCAACCGCGGTGGTCATGCCTGCACTCTCGCACTGATGTACTGATCAGTCGACGTCGGGTCGGGTCGTCGCTGCATGCACAGCGTGTCGATGGTTAGATCGGGGTCGACCGAACCGTTCGGTCGACCCAACGACCCCCCGCGGGAGGCGTTCGATGGAGCTGTCGCTCTCGACCCGGACCCAGGGCGAGCACACTGTGCTGGAGGTCGGCGGCGAGGTCGATGTCTACACCGCTCCCCGGCTCCGTGAGCGCCTGATCGAGTTGGTCGACGGGGGTGCGACCGAGATCGTGGTCGACCTCGGCCGGGTCGACTTCCTCGACTCGACGGGGCTCGGTGTGCTGGTCGGCGCCCTCAAACGGCTGCGACAGGCGGGCGGCGGCCTGAGCCTGGTGTGCGACAAGGAGCCGTTGCTCAAGATCTTCCGGATCACCGCCCTCGACCAGGTCTTCCCGTTGTACGCGAGCGTCGACGCGGCGACCGAGGCCGGTCCGGCCGCGTGATGGCGACAGTTCGTCTTTCGTTCTCTCCCGCTCCGGTGCACGTCCGCACCGCCCGCCTGGTCGGCGTGGCGGTGGCCCGGCGCGCCGGGGTGGCCGAGGAACTGCTCGACGAGGTGCGCCTCGCGATCGGTGAGGCGTGCACCCGGGCGGTCGCGCTGCACCGGCAATACGGCCTGGCCGACCTGGTGCTGGTCGAGATGTCCGACGGCGGCAGCTACATCGTGCGGGTCATCGACCGCGCGCCTATCGAGGCCGGGCTCGGCATCGCCGCGCTGCCGCCGGACGAGCTGGCCAACGAGTCGCTGACCGACGAAGCGTTGACGGTGGGTGTCGGGTTCGCCCTGCTCGCCGGGTTCGTCGAAGATCTCCAGGTGCGTCCCGTCGACGACGGGATCGGCACCGAAGTACGCATGGTTTGGCCCGTCGCGCGCTAACCGAGATCACGGTTTGTGGCCAACAACACCGCGCCGATGTGAATGTCAACACTGTGTACGGCTAGAGTACGCGGGTTATCAGCTAACGCCCTGACCTCGCCATCCGCGTGGTCAGGTGAGTCGTTGCTCTCCACCTGGAGACGTCCGTGCCGGGCTAGTCCTCCGGCAGGGCGCGATGGTCGGTTATTGGAGGACATAGATGTCCGGGACCTTGGCCGCCGAAAGCGGCGGGCTGTCCCTTACCAATGCGAACTTCTCGTACGTGATCGTTGCCTTGGTCATCGCCCTTGTGGCGCTTGGCTTCGCGGCCGCACTGCGTAGGACGGTTCTGGCGACTGGTAAGGGCACCACCAACATGCAGGAGATCGCTGCTGCTGTGCAGGAGGGCGCTTCAGCTTACCTGCGCCGCCAGTTCAGAACGCTTGCGATCTTCGTAGTGATCGCCGTGATCCTGCTGTTCATCCTGCCGGTACACGGTGTGGACGGCAACGAGACGATGGTCAAGCTCGGCCGCTCGGCGTTCTTCGTCGTCGGCGCCGTGTTCAGCGCGTTCATCGGCGGTGCCGGCATGGCGCTGGCGACCCGCGCCAACCTGCGCGTCGCGGCCGCTGCCCGGGAGTCCGAGGGCGGTCGTGAGAAGGCGATGCAGATCGCGTTCCGCACCGGTGGCGTCGTCGGCTTCCTCACCGTCGGCCTCGGCCTGGTCGGGGCGACCCTGGTCGTGCTGTTCTACAAGGGCAACGCACCGACCGTGCTGGAGGGCTTCGGCTTCGGCGCCGCGCTGCTCGCGATGTTCATGCGGGTCGGCGGCGGCATCTTCACCAAGGCCGCCGACGTCGGCGCCGACCTGGTCGGCAAGGTCGAGCAGGGCATCCCGGAAGACGACCCGCGCAACGCGGCGACCATCGCCGACAACGTGGGCGACAACGTCGGTGACTGCGCCGGCATGGCGGCCGACCTGTTCGAGTCGTACGCCGTGACCCTGGTTGCCGCCCTGATCCTGGGCCGGGCCGCGTTCGGCCAGGACGGCCTGGTCTTCCCGCTGATCATCTCCGGCATCGGCGTGGTCATCGCGATCATCGGCGTGTTCATCACCCGGCTGCGCACCTCGGACCGCAACGGCCTCCAGGCGATCAACCGTGCCTTCTACATCTCCGCGGTGATCTCCGCGGTCGCGGTCGCGGTGGTTTCCTGGTTCTACCTCAAGCCGTCGTTCGCCGACTTCGAGGGCGTCGACCCGTCGGTCGCCGCGATCACCCGCGACCCCCGCTGGGTCGCCATCGGCGCGGTTGTCATCGGCATCGTCCTCGCCGCCGCCATCCAGGCGCTGACGGGCTACTTCACCGAGGTCGAGCGACGTCCGGTGCAGGACATCGGCAAGAGCTCGCAGACCGGCGCGGCCACCGTCGTGCTGGCCGGCATCAGCGTCGGCCTGGAGTCGGCGGTCTACTCGGCGCTGCTCATCGGCGCCGGCGTGTTCGGCGCGTTCCTGCTCGGTGGCGGCTCACTGACGCTGTCGCTGTTCGCGGTCGCGCTGGCCGGCACCGGCCTGCTGACCACGGTCGGCGTCATCGTCGCGATGGACACCTTCGGGCCCATCTCCGACAACGCGCAGGGCATCGCCGAGATGTCCGGTGACATCGACGAGCAGGGTGCGAAGACGCTGACCGAGCTCGACGCGGTCGGCAACACCACGAAGGCCATCACCAAGGGCATCGCGATCGCTACGGCCGTCCTCGCCGCGACCGCGCTGTTCGGGTCCTACACCAACTCGCTGTTGTCGTCGCTGGCCGACGCCAACGTGCAGAACGTGGACGACTACCTGCTCAACCTGCTCAACATCAGCAACCCGCGGAACCTGGTCGGCCTGATCATCGGCGCCGCGGTGGTGTTCCTCTTCTCCGGTCTCGCGATCAACGCGGTGGCCCGGTCGGCCGGTGCGGTCGTCGTCGAGGTGCGCCGCCAGTTCCGGGAGTTCCCGGGCATCATGGACCGCACCCAGCGGCCCGAATACGGCAAGGTCGTCGACATCTGCACCCGCGACGCTCAGCGCGAGCTGATCACCCCGGGTCTGCTGGCGATCCTGGCGCCGATCGCGGTCGGCTTCGGCCTCGGTGCCGGCGCGCTGGCCTGCTACCTGGCCGGTGCGATCGGCACGGGCACGCTGATGGCGGTGTTCCTGGCCAACTCCGGTGGCGCCTGGGACAACGCGAAGAAGCTGGTCGAAGACGGTCACTACGGCGGCAAGGGCTCCGAGGCCCACGCCGCGACCATCATCGGTGACACCGTCGGTGACCCGTTCAAGGACACCGCCGGCCCGGCCATCAACCCGCTGCTCAAGGTGATGAACCTGGTCGCGCTGCTCATCGCGCCGGCCGTCATCACCTTCAGCGTCGGCGACGACGCCAACACCGGTGTGCGGGTCGGCATCACTCTCGCCGCGGTCGCGGTGATCGTCGGCGCGGTGCTGTTCAGCAAGCGCAAGCCGATCGCCATGTCGGAGGCCGAAGCGGGAAAAGCCGATGAGGACGCGGGCGCGTCCGATGAGGAGCGGGTGAACGTCTGACCCGGCGCCCAGCAAGCTGAAGGCCCCCGGTTGACGCAGCGCGTCGGCCGGGGGCCTTTGCTTCTATGCTGCACGGCATGCGTTCCCCCCGCGCTGTCATGGTCGCCGTGCTGGTGGTGCTGGCGCTCGCCGGCTGTGGCAGCGATGGGCCGGCGCCACGGGCCTGGGCGGCAGATGTGTGCGACGCCCTCGGCCCCTGGCGCGACGAGATCGACACCCTCACCTCGGGCACCGAGCAGCAGATGACCGCCAAGACCACCCCGGCGCAGGCCAAGGAGAATCTGGTCCGGCTGCTGGGCGGTGCCGAGCAGGCCAGCGAGAAGGCCCGCGGGCTGGTCGAGCAGGCCGGGGTGCCCGCCGTCGACCAGGGCGCGCCGGTGGCGAGCGGTTTCGTCGGCTCGCTGGCCGCGGTCCGCGACGCCTACGGCAAGGCCAAGCGCACGATCGAGGGACTGGACACCGGCCCCAAGTTCTACGACGAGGTCGGTGCGGCGGTCGAGACCCTCAACAAGGAGTACGACGCGAGCGCGCTGGACACCAGCAAGCTCAACTCCCCGGAGTTGGTGCGCGCCTTCGACGAGGTCCCGGAGTGTCGCTGACGCCGCGGCAGCTCTCGCTGTTTGGCGTCGAGGCCCGCGAACCGACGCCGGGAGACCTCGCGGGCCTGCTCGCCGGGCCCGGCCAGGTCGTGCGGATGGGCGGCACCGCCCGGGTCTCGGTGGTGGTCGACGCCGCCTGGCGGGTGCATGTGCTGGTCGCCGAGTTGACGTTGCGCGGGCTGGCGCCGACCTGGTCGCCGACCGAGGTCGACGGGCACCTGGGCGTGCGTACCTCTTATTCCACTGCTCTGGCCTCTCTCGGGGTCTCGTGGTTGCGCGGGGCAGTTAAACGCCCTCCGCCCGGTTTTTTCCTGGATGGGCGAAGACTCCGCCTATGGGTGGCGGCGGCGGGCGGACCGGACGATGCTGGCTATACCCTCCGGCTGGGCGCCAACGACGAGGGCCAGTGGGACCAGGTCGGTGCCGCACTCGCCGCGGTCGGCCTGCCCGCCGCACTGCTCGGGCCGCGCGCCGGCGGCCCCGCCTACCGGGTGACCGGTCGGCGCCGGCTGGCTCGACTGGGTGAGCTTGTCGGTGATCGTCCAGCACCCGCCCCGCAGGAATGCTGGCCTGGGTGAACGCGTTGTTCAACTGTTCGATCGACACCGGTTCCGGTGCGGTGGCACCCGTCACCCTTCTACCTGGGTGTACGGTGTCGCCGTCCAGCGTGACGCTGCGTCCAGGGCACGGGTCGCCTCCGTATCGCGACCTCGCCACGGCGGGGCGCGTTACCTTGGACATCCACGAACATGTGAGGGAGTGCAGTGCCGAGCAACGCCAGGAGCACCCGTCTTGTCATCGTCGAGTCACCGGCGAAGGCCAAGACGATCTCGGGCTATCTCGGCCCGGGCTACGTGGTGGAGGCCAGCCTGGGTCACGTCCGTGACCTGCCGCGCAACGCCGCGGACGTGCCGGCCAAATATAAGAAGGAGCCCTGGGCCCGCCTCGGCGTCGACGTCGACAACGGCTTCGCCGCCCTCTATGTCGTCTCCGCCGACCGCAAGCAGCAGATCACCAAGTTGACCAAGCTGGCCAAGGAGGTCGACGAGGTCTTCCTCGCGACGGATGAGGACCGCGAGGGCGAGGCGATCGCCTGGCACCTGGTCGAGACGCTCAAGCCCAAGGTCCCGGTCAAGCGGATGGTCTTCCACGAGATCACCCGGCAGGCGATCCAGGCGGCGGTGGCCAACCCCCGCGACATCGACCGCGACCTCGTCGACGCACAGGAAGCGCGGCGGATCCTCGACCGCCTCTACGGCTACGAGGTGTCGCCGGTCCTCTGGAAGAAGGTCATGCCGCGGCTCTCGGCGGGCCGGGTGCAGTCGGTCGCGACCCGCATCGTGGTCGAGCGTGAGCGCCAGCGGATGGCGTTCCGCTCCGCCGACTATTGGGACATCCAGGCGCTTCTCGCGGTCGACGCGGCCGCCGCCAAGGAGGGCCCGCGCACGTTCAGCGCCACCCTGGTCGCTCTCGACGGCGACCGGGTCGCCACCGGTAAGGACTTCGAGCCCACGACGGGCCGGGTGAAGCCGGGAGCTGCGGTTGTTCATCTCGACGCCGACGGCGCCCGGGGCCTGGCCGCCCGCCTTGACGGGCGGCCGTTCACTGTCACCCGGGTGGAGGAAAAGCCCTACCGGCGTAAGCCCTATGCGCCGTTCATCACCTCCACCCTTCAGCAGGAGGCGGCGCGCAAGATGCGCTTCTCCTCACAACAGACAATGCGCACTGCGCAGCGTTTGTACGAAAACGGCTACATCACTTATATGCGTACAGACTCGGTCAACCTGTCGGAGACCGCCATCGCGGCGGCCCGCCGGCAGATCGCCGAGCTCTACGGTCAGGGCAGCGTCCCGCCGGAGCCGCGTCGTTACACCGGCAAGGTGAAAAACGCGCAGGAGGCGCACGAGGCGATCCGCCCCGCCGGTGACCACTTCCGCACACCCGGCGAGGTCGCCAACGAGCTGTCGGCCGAGGAGTTCAAGCTCTACGAGCTGATCTGGCGGCGCACGATCGCGTCCCAGATGACCGACGCGGTCGGCATGTCGGTGTCGATCCGGATCCGGGCGGTCTCCACCGCGGGTGAAGAGGCCGACTTCGGCGCCACCGGCAAGACCATCACCGACCCCGGCTTCCTGCGCGCCTACGTGGAGTCGTCTGACGACGAGTCCGCCGAGGCCGAAGACGCCGAGCGCCGGCTGCCCAACCTGGTCAAGGACCAGCCGCTGACCGCCGAGCAGCTCGAGGCGCAGGGTCACAGCACCCAGCCGCCCTCGCGCTACACGGAGGCGTCGCTGGTCAAGGCCCTGGAAGAGCTGGGCATCGGCCGGCCGTCGACCTACTCGTCGATCATGGCGACCATCCAAGACCGGGGTTACGTGGTCAAGCGCGGCCAGGCGCTGATCCCGTCGTTCCTCGCGTTCGCCGTGATAGGGCTGCTGGAGGGGCACTACCCCCGGCTGGTCGACTACAACTTCACCGCGACGATGGAAAACGAGCTCGACGAGATCGCCGGCGGCGACATGGCCGCGGCCACCTTCCTGACCTCGTTCTACTTCGGCAGCGACGTCTCCGCCGACGGCACGATCGCCGCGTCGGGCGGGCTCAAGCGGCTGGTCACCGACAACCTCAGCGAGATCGACGCGCGCAGCGTCAACTCGATCCCGCTGTTCAAAGACGACCAGGGTCGCGAGATCGTGGTGCGGGTCGGTCGCTACGGCCCCTACCTGCAGCGCGGCGCCGACCACGCGTCGGCCAACGGCAACGGTGACGGCAGCGACCACGAAGACCGCGCGTCGATCCCCGAGGGCGTGGCGCCCGACGAGCTCACCCCGGAGAAGGTCGACGAGCTGTTCCTGGGCGGCGGTGGCGAGCGGAGCCTGGGCACCCACCCGGAGACCGGTGAGGACATCGTCCTCAAGTCCGGCCGCTACGGCCCCTACGTGTCCAGCGGCGAGCGCAACTCGTCACTGTTCAAGTCGCACTCGCCTGAGACGCTCTCGCTCGAAGACGCGCTGCGGCTGCTCTCGCTGCCCCGGGTCGTCGGCAAAGACGACGACGGCGTGGAGATCCTGGCGGCGTCCGGCCGCTACGGCCCCTACGTGAAGAAGGGCGACGAGTTCCGGTCGCTCGAGTCGGAAGACAAGCTCTTCACGGTCACCCTCGACGAGGCCAAGGCGCTGCTCGCGGCGCCGAAGACCCGCCAGCGCCGGGCGGCCGCGCCGCCGCTGCGCGAGATGGGTCCCGACCCGCTGACCGAGCTGCCCCTGGTGATCAAGGACGGCCGGTTCGGCCCCTACGTGACCGACGGCGAGGTCAACGCGTCGCTGCGACGCGGCCAGACGCCGGAGTCGCTCTCCATCGAGCAGGCGTCGGAGATGCTCGCCGAGAAGCGGGCCAAGGGTCCGGCGCCGCGCAAGAAGGCGGCGAAGAAGGCGGCCAGCAAGTCGACCGGCGCCAAGGCCACGACGGCCAAGGCCGGCACGGCGGCCAAGAAGACCACGGCCAAGAAGACGACCGCGGCGAAGAAGACCACGGCGGCCAAGAAGACCACTGCCGCCAAGAAGACCACGGCGGCGAAGAAGGCGACTGCGGCGAAGAAGACGACCGACTAGCCTTCGTCCGATGTGGTCCACCACGTCAGACGTCGATGAGTTCCGCGCCACCGCGGGTCCGGGCCTGCTGGCCCGCCCGGTCGAAAACACGCTGCTGCTGACCGTTTCGGCTATCGCGGCCGCCCGCGGCCCGAGGGCCGCCGGCGGGGTCTACGGCTGGCACCCCGACGGCTCCGCCTTCGTCTGGACCCCGCCCCGCCCGGTGTTGTTCGGCGGTGCCGCGACCCCCGAGGCGGCGGCGCAACTGGCGGCGCTGCTCGACGATGTGCCCGGGGTCAACTCCACCGACGAGGCGGCCAAGGCGTTCGCCGACGCCTGGAGCCGCCGCACCGGTGTGGCCCACCGCCTCGGTCGGCGGTCGCGCCTCTACCGGCTCGGCGAGTTGGTCCCGCCCTCGGTGCCCGGCCAGGCCCGGGTCGCCGGCGCCGCCGACCGCGACCTGCTGGTCGACTGGCTGACCGCGTTCGAAGAGGAGATCGAGGAGCAGTCCGGCTCGGCCACCGAGTCGGTCAACGCCGGCCTGGCCTACGGCGGGTTCAGCGTCTGGGAGGTCGACGGCGCGCCGGTCGCCACGGCCGGGGTCCGGCAACCGGCCGGCGGCGTTGTGCGGGTCGGCCCGGTCTACACCCCGCCGCGCCAGCGCGGCTACGGCTACGGGTCAGCGGTGACGGCCGCGGTCAGCGCCGCGGCCCGTCCACACGAGGCCGTGCTGTTCACCGACCTCGACAACCCGATCAGCAACTCGATCTACCAGAAGATCGGCTACCAGCCGGTCGAAGACCGACAGGTCTACATGTTCCGGCCGCGGGATCGGGCATCCTAGGCACTATGGCCGCAAAGTTCGCGAGCGTCGACGACTACCTCAGCGCGCTGCCCGACGACCAGCAGGAGATCACCCGCGAGGTCCGGCGCACCGTCCTGGCCGCCCTGCCGGATCCCGGCGAGAAGATCAGCTACAACATCCCGGCGGTGACGGTCGGCGGCAAGGTGCTCGTCTACTACGCCGCGTGGAAGAAGTTCGTCTCGCTCTACCCGGCGCCGCGCGCCGACGACGACTTCGAGCGGGCCGTCGCGCCCTACCGCGGTGCCAAGGACGCGCTCCAGTTCCGCTGGACCGAGCCGATCCCGCACGACCTGATCACCCGGGTCGTCCGCGTGCTGCACGAGCAAAGGGGACGTTAGGAAGGGCCCCTTCTTATGCGGAAAGCGATAAGAAGGGGCCCTTCCTTCGAACTCAGCCGAGCAGGTGCCGGATGGCGCGCTTGACCAGGTCGTTGCGCTCCGTGGGCGCGAGGCCCTCGAAGCCGAACCCGGTGTAGACGCTGTCCCGGGTCACCACGACCGCACCCTCTTCGAAGCCGAGTTGGGTGCGGGTCCAGTCAGACGGGTTGGGTCCGGAACCGGCGGGCGGCCCAGGAACCGTGAAGCCACCCAGGTCGGTCTCGAACCCGGTCGTCGCGACCGGCTGGCCGTCGGCGGTGACCCGGACGTCGTCGACGAAGACGCCCAGACCCTCGGTCGACCAGTCGGTCATGTAGGTGATCGAGAACTCGACCTGCTTGCCCGCGTAGGGCGTGAGGTCAACCGACCATTCCTTCCACCCGCCGGACGAGCCGGTCGCCGCGTTCCAGCTGCCGGTCGTGCCGGTGGCCTCACACGGCTGATCGGTGGCGACGAACGTGACGTAGTGGTTGACCTGCGGGTGCAGCCGGTTGGGCAGGTTGGCCGAGCAACTGTCGCCGGGGTCCTGGGTGGTCTTGCCGTTGCGGTCGGGCAAGGTCGTCCAGTCGTCGGTGCCCACCACGTGCGCCTCGACGAACATGAAGTCCCAGTTGGCCTCGGCGTCGTAGGAGCTCCAGAACTTCAGGTCCCCGGACGTCGACCCGGTCAGGTCGACGGTGCGGGCCAGCCGCTTGTAGGCCGTGTCGCCGCGACCGCTGAAGGCGTAGTAGTCACCCTCGTAGGGGTCGAACGGCGGCGCGCCCGGGCGGACCCAGCCGACCGGTGCCGAACTCGGGCCGAACCACGGGAACTCGTCCTGCGGCAGGATGCTCGAGGTGGCCAGGAACGACGCGGTGTGGTCCTGGTTTTCCGCCGAGCCCGGTGCGTTGAGCGTGCCGGTGAACCCGTTGAACCGCCCGCTGTTGCCACTCAGCGGCTGCGGGTTGCCCTCGTCGTCGGAGCCCGAGCCGTCGATGTAGGCGTAGGCACCGAGGTAGTACTGCTGGAAGTCGTTGAACAGCGGCAGACACGTCAGGTCGGCCGTGTTCGCACACTCCGGCTTGGCCGGGACATCCGGCTGGTAGAGGTAGGAACCGTTGATCCCTTGTGCGTACATCGCGTTCTTGCCGGTGATGAAGACCTTGCCGCCCTCGTTGAGGTAGTCGCGTACGGCGAGTTCGGTCTCCAGCGCCGACTTGGTCGTCGTGCCACCGGCCTGGCCCTGCGACCGCATGATGATGTCGTCACCGGTCTCCCAGACCACCGCCTTGTAGTGCGAGAGCACGCCCAGCGGGTGGGGCGCCTTGCGGCCCTGGGTGTCGAAGTCGTAGACGTCGCTGCTGCGGCCGGCCGCGGTCAGCGAGGCGACCATCTCGTCGGCGTATTTGGCCGACGTGCCGGTCTGCACCGGGCTCAGGCCCGTGACGTCTTCGGCGGCCAGCACCAGCACGTCGCCGCCGATGTCCTGCGACACCGTGTAGGTGAAGTGCTCGCTGGCGACCGTGCCCTTGCCCGACTTGCGTCCGCTGAACCAGACCTCGACCTTGTCACCCTTCTTCTGGCCGGTGACGTTGCCGCGTAGTTCGGCGTAGAACTCGTTGCCCTCGTTGCCGTAGCGCTCACCGCCGCGCCATTCGCGCACGTTGGTGGTGCGCGGCCGGCCGCCGTTGATCACGTAGTGCATCTCGACGTCGCGCAGCGCCCGGCGGGCGGTCACCGCGACCGGCTGCTTGGTGCCGGAGGAGAGGTCGAACTTGTCGACGACGAAGTCGGGCGTGCTGCGGCCGACCACCGACACCGGGTCGTCCGGGTCGAGCGCCGACTGCGCGGTGGCGATCGCGAACGGGATGTTCTTCTGGAACTCCGCCTGGATCAGGTCTTCGTCGTCGGGGAAGATGAAGTCGCTGACGCAGTCTTCGGCGACCCACTCGTCGTCGGGCACCGAGTCGGCGGCCGACGCGCAGGTGCTCATCTCCGGTGTGAAGCCCAGGCCGCCATAGCGCGCCGACAGGCCCGAGTCGGAGTCGCCGTTGGTGGTGTAGAGCTCGGCCGAGATGTCCGGGTCATAGCCGGGCACCGCCGGGTGGGCGTCGTCACCGGCCATCGTCACGGAGATCACGTCGTCTGGCGACGGCGTGCTGACCTGCCAGCCCACCCCGTAGAGCAGCAACTGCGCGGCCGAGTGGTAGTTGATGAAGAACTCGGGGCGGATCTTGCCGTAGAGCCCGTCGAGCGCCTTCGTCTCCGGCTCCGAGTTGGGCCCCGGGCCGCGGTAGGTGTCGCTGGTCGGGTTGGGCGACGAGCCCTCGTTGTCGTAGCCCCACTTGTAGGCCATGTTGCGGTTGAGGTCGACGCCGTCGACGGTGGTGAGCTGGCCGTCACCGTCGTTGTCGCGCAGGTTCTTGCGCCACAGCCGGTGGTCGGCGGTGAACGTGTAGTCGTAGCCGTCGGGGTTGGCGACCGGCACGAACCACAGCTCGGTCTTGTCGACCAGGTTGGTGATCGCCGGGTCCTTGCCGTAGTTGTCGAGCACGTAGTGCAACAGGCGCCGGTTCATCTCGACGGTGATCCACTCGCGCGCGTGCTGCGCGCCCAGGTAGAGCGTCGCCGGGCGGGAACCGTCACGCACGTTCTTCGCGTTCTTGGTCACCCGGACCGCGGTCATCGTCTTGCCCTGGGTGCTCTTGCCGAAGTTGACCACCTCGGTGAGCTTGGGATAGCGGGCGGCGGTCGCGACCAACTCGTCGCGGATGCCACCGGGCGCGTTGTAGGGCCGGAACGCGTCCCAGCCGGCCTGCGCCTGCTCGCGCAGCACCTGTGACGCCGCCTTGCCGCGGATCTTCTTGACCGAGAGCTTGACGCCCCGGTCGGCCATCCGGTCGGCCTCGCGCCCGCTGAGCACGGTCTCGATCCGGGTGTTGGCGCCATCGGTGCCGGCGGTGGCCTCGCCGACGTCGACGCCGGCCGCGCGCAACTCACCGAGCTGGGCCGGTGTCACCGTGCCGACGTAGACCTCGAGGCGGTCACCCGCGTCGGGTGCCTTGGCCCGGGCCGGTGACGCCACGACCAGTGCGGCCACCAGCGTGGCCGCGGTTGTCGCCGCCAGCCATCGTCTCGATCTCATCCATCCCCCTCGCTCATGACAAAGGGGCTCCTCGACGTCGAAGAGCACCAATGTGGAGCCTGCCGACTGCGTAGGCGGGGGTCAATGGATCGCGACCCTTGACAGATCCCTACGGTTTACGGCTGGCTACGCGGGGTCAACGACGGAGCCGCCGGACTGTGGCGGACGGCCCAGAGCGCGGCCTCGGTCCGCGAGGCGGTGCCGGTCTTGCGCAGCAGGTTGGAGACGTGCACGGTGACCGTGCGCACGGAGATGCCCAGCGCCCGGGCGATCTGCTTGTTGGCCATCCCGTCGCGCAGGCAGACCAGCACCTCGACCTCGCGCGCGGTCAGCTCCGCGGGCGCGCTCTCGGGTTCCACCAGCCGGGGCAGGTCGTCGGCCGGCCAGGTCGCGATCAGCTCGGTCAGCCGGTAGGCGTTGCCGCCGGTGCGGGTCCAGACGGCCTCGGCGGCGTCCGGCGGGATCTCCCGGCCCGGGTAAACCTGGGCCAGCACCTCCGCGACGTCGGCCGGCCGGAGCGGGCCGAGATGCTGGCGGACCGCCCCGGGGGTGCCGGTGAGCCGCGCCAGCGTCCGCGCGACCAGCGGGTCGGCGCTGGGCCGGCTGGTCACCAGCAGCAACGCGGGCAGGCCGGGTGCTGCGGCCAGCTCGCCGATCAGGTTGAGGCTGGCCGGGTCGAGCGCGTGCAGGTCTTCGACCACCAGCACGGCCGGGCCGTCGCCGGCGAGCGAGCGGACCACCCGGGCGGCGACCCGCAGCAGCGCGCCGGGCGCGAACCGCTCGACCGGGGCGGCGTCGTGCTGGGCCAGCCACGCCAGCGCGGGTGCCGGTGCCGGCAGGCCGCGGGTGTCGCGGCCGCTGAGCACGGCGGCCAGCCAGTCGTAGGGTGCCGGCGAGTGGATCCGGGCCTGGCCGGCCAGCACTGTCACCGGTGCGGGGTCGAGCGCACCGAGCACGGCGGCGACGAGGGCGCTCTTGCCGGTGCCCGGCTCGCCGGTCAGCACCGCCACCTGCGGGCCGGCGGAGCCGCTGGTCAGCGCGGCCCACGCAGCGGCCAGCTCGGCACGCTCCCGCGCCCGACCGACCAGCGTCACCGGCATCACGCACACACCCTACGAAATACTGCGTAGAGACTGCGATCGACGGGTTTGAGATGCTCGTAGCCATGCCCCGCTTGATCTTGCATGCTGTGACCGCGACCGACGTCGGTCCGGTCCGGCCAAACAACGAGGACGCCGCGTTCGCGGGTCGCCGCCTCGTGGTCATCGCCGACGGTGTCGGCGGCATGCCGGCCGGCGAGATGGCCAGCGAGATCGTGATCGACTCGCTGCGCGGCCTGGAAGACGCCGACCACCCGGATCCGGACCTCGCGCTGGCGGCCGCGGTCGAACAGGCCAACGCGCTGATCGCCACCGACGGGCAGGGCGCCGGCACGACGGTGACGGCCGGCCTGCTGCACGGCGACCGGCTCGGCCTGCTGCACGTCGGTGACTCGCGCGGCTACCTGCTCGCCGCCGGCGCGCCCGACGTGGTCCGGCTCACCCGCGACGACACCTTCGTGCAGATGCTGGTCGACAAGGGCACGCTGACGGCCGAGGAGGCCCGCGGGCACCCGCGGCGGTCGGTGATCACCCAGGCGGTGCAGGGCGAGAGCTACCGGGCCGCGACGGCCCTGCTGCCGGTCGAACCCGGTGACCGGGTGCTGCTGTGCAGCGACGGGCTCTCCGACTATGTCGAAGACGCGGTCATCGGGCGTACCCTGCGGGAGATTTCTGATCTTGAGGCGTGCGCCCGGGAACTGGTGTCGCTCGCGCTGACCGCCGGCACCTTCGACAACGTCACGGTGGTCGTGGCGGACGTGCTAACTGCCTAGAAC
This sequence comes from Asanoa ferruginea, assembly GCF_003387075.1. NCBI lineage: Bacteria > Bacillati > Actinomycetota > Actinomycetes > Micromonosporales > Micromonosporaceae > Asanoa > Asanoa ferruginea. The sequence goes on along the minus strand of NZ_QUMQ01000001.1, from coordinate 1,699,970 downwards.
CCTCTCCGTGTACGCGTTCGCGAAGACCCGGTGCGGGTCGAGCCGGTCGCGCAGCGCGACGAACTCGTCGAACAGCGGGTAGACCGGGCGCAGCGACTCGGCGTCGCGATAGTGCAGCTTGCCCCAGTGCGGCCGGCCACCGAGGTCGCGGGCCAGGTTCTCGACGGCCCGGAAGTAGGGCTCGTAGGGCGCGCCCTTGAACTGGTGCACGGCGACGTAGACGGAGTCCCGGCCGTAGCCGTGCGAGAGCGGGATGTCGTCGGCCGCGGTGAACCGCACCTCGACCGGGAACTGCACCTTGAACGGCAGCCGTTCGATGAGCCGGGGCAGTTCGCCCAGCATCGTCGGGAACGCCTCACGGGGCAGGCCGTACTCCATCTCCGTGAACCGCACCCGGCGCGGCGTGCAGAAGACCGCGTCGGACCGTCCGGTGTAGACCCGCTCGGTGAGCGCCCGGGCGGAGACCGCGTTGATCGGGCCCACCGCCGCCGGGACCGCGCGACCGACCCGGCAGACGCCGGCGAACACGGTGTTGGCGAGGAAGTCGTCGTCGAGCCAGCCGCGCCAGCTGGGCAACGGGTTGTCGTCGGCGGCCACCCGGTTGTTGGTCTTGACCTGGACCCGGTCGGTGTAGGGGAACCAGTAGAGGTCGCAGTGGTCGTTGTCGGCGACCAGCTCCGGCCAGCCGGACAGCACGTCGGCCAGCCGCCCGGGGCGCTCATGCGCGCGCAGCACGAACGCGTCGACGCACTGCAGGGTGACCTCGGTGAGCACGCCGAGCGCGCCGAGCCCGACCCGGGCAGCGGCGAACACCTCGGGGTTGCTGCCGGCGTCGCAGCGCAACACCTCGCCGGTCCCGGTCACCAGGGTCAGGCCGGCGACAAACGTCGACAGGCAGCCGAAGGCCGCGCCGGTGCCGTGAGTGCCGGTGGAGATCGCGCCCGCGATCGTCTGCGCGTCGATGTCGCCGAGGTTGGGCAGCGCCAGGCCGTGCGTGGCGAGCAGGGCGTTGAGGGTCGCGAGGGTCATCCCCGCCGGAACGGTCACCCGGCGCTGCTCGCGGTCGACGTCGACCGGGCCGGCCAGGCTGGTGACGTCGAGGCGGATCCCGTCGGTGACGGCGATGTCGGTGAAGGAGTGACCCGAGCCCACCGGCTTGACCCGCTCGCCCGCCGACCCCTTGATCAGCTCGGCCAGCTCGTCGGTGCTGCCCGGCCGGGCGACCCGCGCGGCGCTCTGCTGGTTGCCGGCCCAGTTGCGCCAGTCAGTCGCTCGACTCGCGTTCACGGCGCCCTCCATAATGTGAACAGCCTTCATATCAGTATCCCGGGGCAGCACGTAAGAGCGTGGTGGCCATACTCCGCGCAAATACCGCCCTTCTGCTGAATACCTCTCATCCGGGTTGCTCGTTGAGCCGAGTAACGTTCCCCCCGCGCAGCGGGGCCGAAAGAGGAAGGATGTGGTGAGGCATGACGACTTCAGCCGTCACCACGGGCCCCCTGCGCCGCGTGCCGGTGCAGGGCCGCAGTGTGGCCCGCGTTCAGCGGATGCTCGATGCGTGCGCCGAGATCGTCGACGAGGTCGGCTACGAGGGCCTGACGACCACATTGCTCGCCGAGCGCGCCGAGGTGGCGATCGGCTCCGTCTACCAGTTCTTCCCCGACAAGCGGGCCATCGTGCAGGCGCTCACCCTGCGCAACATGGAGGCCTACCTGGAGCGGCTGGCCACCCGCTTCGGCAGCGGCACGTTCGCTGACTGGTGGGAAGGCGTCGACGCGGGCATCGACGAATACATCGAGATGCACCGCACCGTGCCCGGCTTCCGGACCCTGCACTTCGGCGACGTCGTCGACGTGCACCTGCTCGACGAGGAGCGCGACAACAACGCGGTCATCGCCGAGCAGCTCGCCCGGCTGCTTGTCGAGCAGTTCCACGTGGCCGACGAACCGCGCCTGCGGTTCGCCCTGGAGATCGCCGTCGAGGCGGCCGACGCGCTGATCAAGCTCGCGTTCCGCCGCCGCACCGAGGGCGATGAGCAGGTGCTGGCGGAAGCGAAAGCGCTCATCCGCGAATACCTGCACCGGCACGTCTCGGTCTAGCTCTCTGTATTACAGGAAGGCGTGGCCCTCACCGCGGTAGGTGGGGGCCACTGCCGTCGCCTGGTCTCCGTCGAGCAGGTGCACCTCGTTGACGTGCTCGCACAGCTCGCCGGCCTTGGCGTGACGGAACCAGACCCGGTCGCCGACCTTCAGTGAATCGGCGGCCGCGCCGCGCAGCGGGGTCTGCACCTCGCCGGCGCCCTCGGTGCCGATCAGCTTGAGGCCGGCGGGCAGCCAGGGGCTGGGCTGCCGGCTCTGCTCGGCCGGGCCGGAGGCGATCCAGCCGCCGCCCAGCACGGTGACCAGACCCGGGCCGGGCCGGCGGACCACCGGCTGGGCGAAGAACGCGGCCGGGCTCGGGCGCCAGGCCCGGTAGGCGTCGAACAACGTCGGGCCGTAGAGCCCGGAGCCGGCGGTGATCTCGGTGACCGACGGGTCTTCGCCGGTGAGTCGCACGCTGCCGGTGCCGCCGCCGTTGACGAACTCCAACTCGGCGACCTCGCGGACCGCGGCCACCGCTTTGCCGCGGCGTTCGAGCAGTTCCTTGTAGGACCGGCTCTGTAGCGCGCGGATCGCGAGGCCGCGGGCGCGGCGGCCGGGTGGTGCGTCGCCGAGACCGGCGATCTGAGCCTCGTACGACATGATGCCCGTCAACCGGAAGCCGGCGCGCTTCGCGATCGTCTCGGCCAGCGCGCGGGCGTGGTCGGGTGCGTGCACCGGTGAACGGAACACACCGAGGTGGACGCGGCCGCCGGCGAGCCGGTAGGAGGCGTCGAGGTCGAGGCAGAGCCGGATGTCCGTCGCGCCGGTGACCGACTCGATGAAGTCGAGCTGCTCGGCGCTGTCGACCATCAGGGTGACGCCGGCGCGCAGCCCCTCGTCGCCCGCGAGGTCGCGCAGGGCGGCGCGGTCGGCCGTCGGATATGCGACTACCGCGTCGTTTGTCACCCCGGTCCGGACCAGCCAGTTAGCCTCGGCGAGGGTGAAGGCGAGCACCCCTGACCAGCCCGGACGGGCCAGCACCCGGGTCAGCAACGCGCGGCAGCGCACCGACTTGCTCGCTACCCGCAAGGGCTTGCCGGCGGCGCGGGCGACCAGCGCGTCGGCGTTGGCGTCGAACGCGGCGAGATCGACGACCGCGAACGGCGGGTCGAGCGCGGCCGTAGCGCGGTCGAGTCTCGCCCTTTGGGGGTTTTCGGTGGTTTTTGCGGGCACAGCTGAACGGTATCGGGTCGCTGTGGAATCCGAAACACCCTCACGTACGAACACCCCGTAGGGGTGGTTCTGACCTGGTCCGGTCAGGGGAATGTCGGGGTTAAGCAGAACGTCCGCGCCGCTAGAGTGTGTGCGGGGGAGCCCAGCGATGGGCCGTCACGCGGAGGTACGGCCATCGACACGAACGTCAGCGGCGAAGAGCTGGATCGGCCCGCCGAAAGCACCCGGCCCGAGGGGCCCGCCACCACCAACCGCGCCCAGCAGGTCGACCTGTCCGGCGTCGGCGCGCTGCGCGCGGTGCTCCGGATCCGGCCCTTCCGACGCCTCTGGCTCGTGCTCGGTGTCGCGTCGTTCGGTGACTGGCTCGGCCTGCTGGCCACTTCCATCTTCGCGTCCGCGCAGGTCAGCGGCGACACCGCGAAGGGCCTCGCGTTCGGTGGCGTGATCGCCGTCCGGCTGCTGCCGGCGCTGCTGCTCGGCCCCGTCGCGGGCGTGCTCGCCGACCGGTTCGACCGCCGCTACACGATGGTCATCTGCGACATCCTGCGGTTCCTGCTGTTCGCGTCGATCCCGCTGGTCGCCCTCCTCGGCTTCTCCGGCGGCATCGTCGTCGGCTGGGCGGCGATCGCCACCTTCATCATCGAGGCGATCACGCTGATCTGGATCCCGGCGAAGGAAGCCGCGGTACCCAACCTGATCCCCAAGTCCCGCCTCGAGGTCTCCAACCAACTGACCCTGATCACGACGTACGGGTTGACGCCGGTGCTCGCCGCCGTCGCCCTGTCGGCGCTGGACGCCAGCGTGCGCGGCATCACCGGCGGCAGCGAGCCGTCCAACTGGGCCGAGCCGGCCCAACTCGCCCTCTGGTTCAACTCGTTCTCCCGGCTGGCGACCGCGATCGTCGTGTTCTACGGGATCAAAGAGATCAGCGGGCGCACCGCGGCCGCCGACCGGGTCAACACCAGCATGGTCCGGCAGTTCATCGACGGCTGGAAGTTCATCGGCAACTCGCCGCTGGTCCGCGGCCTCGTGCTGGGCATCTTCGGCGCGTTCGCCGGCGGCGGCGTGGTGATCGGCACCGCCCGGTTCTTCACCCAGTCGCTCAACGCCGGCGACGCGGCCTTCTACCTGCTCTTCGCGTTCCTCTTCGTCGGCCTCTCGGTCGGCATCGGCCTCGGCCCGGCGATCATCAAAGACCTGTCCCGGCGGCGCTGGTTCGGCATGAGCATCGTGCTCGCCGCCGCGTCCGTGATCGTGCTGGCTGCCTCTATCCACCTGTCCATGGCCATCGTCGGCTGCATCCTGGTCGGCGCCGGTGCGGGCATGGCGTTCCTGGCCGGCATCACGCTGCTCGGCATCGAGGTCGCCGACGAGGTGCGCGGCCGGGTGTTCGCGGTCGTGCAGACCGGCACCCGCATCGTGCTGATGATCGCGATCGCACTGAGCAGCCTGCTGGTCGGCGTCGGTGGCTCGCGCAAGCTCGACATCGCCTCGCTCGGCATCTCCATCTCGTCGACCCGATTGCTGCTGCTGGCCGCCGGCATCGCCGGCATCCTGTCCGGGATCAGCGCGTTCAAGCAGATGGACGACAAGCCCGGCGTCGGCGTGCTGGCCGACCTCTGGGGCTCGATGCGCGGCCGGCCGCTCTCCCCGGCCGAGCCGTCGGCCTGGCGCGGCGTCTTCGTGGTCTTCGAGGGCGGCGAGGGCAGCGGCAAGTCGACCCAGGTCGCGGCGCTCGCCGACGCGCTGCGGGCGGAGGGGCGCGACGTCGTGGTCACCCGCGAGCCGGGCGCCACTGCGGTCGGCCGCCGGATCCGCTCGATGGTGCTCGACGGCGACGACGACCTGTCACCCCGGGCCGAGGCTCTGCTCTATGCGGCCGATCGCGCCGATCACGTGGCCAGCGTCGTGCGGCCGGGGCTGGCCCGCGGTGCGGTGGTGATCAGCGACCGCTACGTCGACTCGTCGCTGGCGTATCAGGGCGCCGGTCGTACCCTGCCGGTCGAAGAGGTTTCCTGGCTCTCGTCCTGGGCCACCGGCGGGCTCAAGCCCGACCTGGTCGTGTTGCTCGACGTCGAGCCGACCATCGGGCTGTCCCGCGCGGCGGCCCGCGGCGCACACGACCGGCTCGAGACCGAGTCACTGGCGTTCCACGAGCGGGTCCGCTACGCGTTCCTCGACCTGGCGGCCGGCGACCCGCGCCGCTACCTGGTGCTCGACGGCACCCGGCCGAGCGACGAGATCGCGCTCGCGGTGTTCGACCGGGTGACCCCGATGCTCGGCGACCCGGGCCCGGAGCACCCGTCGCCGGCCAAGCAACCCGACACGACGACCGAGCCGGAACTCTCCGAGCAGGAGATAGCCTCGATAGCCGACGCGGCCAAGCGCGATCTGCCGGATGATTCGGACGAAAACGACTCTTCTGGCGACGGCAAGCCCTCCGCCCGGATGGCAGCCGTCCAGCGCAGCGGGCCGCCGGATCGGGAGTTGGAGCCACGTGGCTGACGTTTTCGCCGACCTGGTGGGCCAGGAGGAGGCGGTCGAGACCCTGCGCCGAGCGGCGGCGGGTGCGGCCGCGATCCTCGACGGCTCCGGCACCGGTTCGGCGATGACGCACGCGTGGATCTTCACCGGCCCGCCCGGTTCCGGCCGCTCGGTCGCGGCTCGGGCCTTCGCGGCGGCGCTGCAGTGCAAGACCGGCGTCGGCTGCGGCGAGTGCCCCGGCTGTCACACCACCCTCGGTGGCACCCACGCCGACGTGCGGATGGTCACCCCCGACGGGTTGTCGATCGGCGTCAACGAGATGCGCGCCCTCGTGCTGCGGGCGGCCAGTTCACCGACCGGTGGGCGCTGGCAGGCCGTGGTGATCGAAGACGCCGACCGGTTGACCGAGCAGGCCGGCAACGCGTTGCTCAAGGCGATCGAAGAGCCGCCACCGCGCACGGTCTTCCTGCTCTGCACCCCCTCGACGCACCCCGACGACATCTCCGTGACGATCCGGTCCCGTTGCCGGGTGGTGACGTTGCGCCAGCCGCCGGCTTTAGCGGTGGCATCGGTCCTGACCGCGCGCGACGGAATCGAGCCCGACACGGCGGCCTGGGCCGCTGCCGCCGCACAGGGGCACGTCGGCCGGGCCCGCCGGCTGGCCCGCGACGTCGACGCCCGCCGCCGGCGTGAGGCCGTGCTCGCGGTGCCGCGCCGGTTGACCGGGGTCGGCGCCTGCTTCGACGCGGCGTCGGCGCTGATCGAGTCGGCCGAGGCCGAGGCCGCGTCGGCGGTGTCCGAGGTGGACACCAACGAGCGGTCGGCGCTGGAGACGGCGCTGGGTGCCGGCGGCACCGGCCGGGGCGCGGCCGGCGCCACCCGCGGGTCGGCCGGGCAGCTCAAAGAACTGGAGAAGCGGCAGAAGTCGCGGGCCACCCGGGCACAGCGCGACGCGCTCGACCGGGCACTGGTCGACTTGGCCGGCTTCTACCGCGACGTGCTGGTCCGCACCATGTCGGCGCCGGTGGCGCCGGTGCACACCGACGCGGTGTCGCTGGCCGAGGCCGCCGCCCGCAAGTGGAGCCCCGACGACGCCCTCCGTCGCCTGGAGGCGGTGCTCGAATGCCGCACGGCGATCGACGCCAACGTCAAACCCCGCATCGCCGTCGAGGCGATGATGCTCTCCCTCTGGCAATAGATATCCACAGGCGGTCGGTTATCCACAGGCGGGCTTTCGCGGCCTGTGATCCAGCGGTACGGTTCGATGCCTGGACGACGTGTGGTGGTGGTCGCGACACCGTCGGTGAGGGAGCCGAATGCCGCGAGAGATCGACGAGGCCTGGGTCGAAGAGGCGATTGCGCGCTACCGCCGCATCGATTCCTTACGCGACGAGTTCGACCGGGCGGTGCGGGCGACCGAGGTGACGGTCCGCTCGCCGGACGGTCTCGTCGAGGTGGTCGTGACGGCGGCGGGGGAGGTGACGGAGGTGCGGGTGGTGGGCGATCTGCGCGGGCGCGGCAACCGTGACGTCTCCGTCTCATTGACCACGACGATCGCGGCGGCGACCGATGCGGCGCGCTGGGCCCGCGAGAAGCTGCGGGCCGAGACGTTCGCCGACTATCCGCGGTTGGAGGAGCCATGACGTCGCCGCTTTCGGGCACGGCCGGGCGCCTCGACTCGGCGGCGGCCTCGCTGGGCGGGTTGGCCGGCCTGGATCCGGGCGCGTCCGCCTTCGGCGCTGGGGTGCCGGGTGCGCTGGGTGCGCTCGGCCGCGAGTTGCACGGGCGGTTTCAAGGCGAGCTTGCTGAGCACGCCCGGGCGGCTGCGGCTCTGGCGGGCCGCATGACGGAGACGGCCTCGACCCTCCGCGCGGCGGGTGAGGCTTACTCGGGCGTGGAAGGGTCGTCGGCCCAGCGCTCCAATCGGGCGGGCGAGTCATGATCACATCTGCTTGGGATCGGCGGTGACCCGCTGTTCGGGCGCGGGTCGCGCCGGTGTCCTCTCGTGAGGGCGGTGGGTGATGGCTGACGCGCTCGATCATCTCGCTGGGCCGGCGGGTGAGTTGCTCGCGCGGGTCGATGACGTGCTGGCCCGGTTCGGTTCCGCGGGCGACGATCCTGTGTGGATGCTGCTGCGCCGGGTGCGGGCTTTGCCGGGCGAGGCGGTGACGGCACTGACGCCGACGCTGTCGGCGGCGCCAGTTGCGGCGGCGGCCGCGACCGTGCGCGAGCGGGCCGGCCCCTATGCCGACGCCCAGGCCGCTTTGGCCGCGCCGGTGGCCTGGGAAGGTCCGGCGGGCGAGGCGTTCGCCGCACACGCCCAGCGGCTGGCCCGTGACCTCGGCGACGCCGCCGACGCGCTGGCGGCGACCGCCCGGCTGGCCGACGAGGTCGCCGCCTGGATCGCCCGCACGCGTTCACGACTGGCGGCGGTGCTGGCGGATGCGCTGGGTTCGGCCGAGGCGGTCTCGGTCGTGCTCGGCCTGGCCGACGCGCCCCGGTCCGCGTCGGCGATCGCCACCCGGGTGCTGGCGGCGATCGACGAAGCGGTGACCGACGGCGAGAGCCTGCTGCACCGGCGGCAGGTCGCCGGCAACCCGAGGCCGGCCGCGTTGCCGCCGGCCAGCTACGAGCGGATCACCCGGCTGAGCTTCTAACCCTCGACCAACGCCTCCAGCGGCACCTTCGGGTCCGCCAGCCGGGCCGGGTCGACGAGCGCGCGCGAGCGGATGAGTTCCTGGATGGGCTTGGTGACGTCCCAGACGTTGACGTTCATCCCGGCCAGGACCCGGCCGCCGGCCAGCCAGAACGCAATGAACTCGCCGGTGGCCGGGTCGCCGCGGAAGACGACCTGGCCATAGCCATCGGGCTCGACATACCCGGTGTATTCCATGCCCAGCTCGTATTGGTCGGTGAAGAAATAGGGCAGCCGGTCGTAGCTGGCGTCCTGGCCCAGCATCGCCCGGGCCGCGGTCTGCGGCTGGTTGAGCGCGTTGGCCCAGTGCTCGACGCGGATATGCCGGTCGAGGAACGGATGGAAGGCATTGGCCACGTCGCCCGCCGCGTAGACGTCGGGCGCGGAGGTGCGCAGGTATTCGTCGGTGACGATGCCATTGTCGACGGCCAACCCGGCCGCCGCCGCGAGCCCGACGTTGGGCGTGATGCCGACCCCGACGATCACCGTGTCGGCATCGATCCGGGTGCCGTCGGCGAGCAGCACACCATCCACAGTGCCCGCTGCGCCGCTGATCTCGGCGACCTGCACGCTCGGCTGCAGGTCGACACCGTGGCGCAGGTGGAGGTCGGCGAAGACCTGGGCCACCTCGCGCCCGAGCACCCGCAGCAGCGGCAGCTCCGCGCTCTCCAGCACCGTGACGGCGGCTCCGGCCTCGCGGGCGGCGGCGGCCGTCTCCAAGCCGATCCAGCCCGCGCCGATGACGACGATGCGAGCACCGGGCCGGAACGCTTCCTTGAGCCGATCGCTGTGCTGCACCCGCCGCAGATAAAGGACCCCGTCGAGCTCGGCACCCGGCACGGTGAGCGGGCGCGGCGAGGATCCGGTGGTCAGCAACAGCTTCGCGTAGCCCAGCGTGCTCCCGTCGGCGAACGTGAGCTGGTGCGCGCCGGGATCGAGCGCTATGACCCGGGTGTTCAGCCGCAGGTCGACGTCGTGCTCCGCATACCACCCGGCATCGTGGACATAGATCTTCTCGCGCTCGTCCTTGCCGGACAGATAGCCCTTGGACAGCGGCGGGCGCTCGTAGGGGCGTTCGTGCTCCTCGCCGATCAGCACCACCGGCCCGGTGAAGCCCTGCTCGCGCAGGGTCTGTGCGGCCTTGGCGCCACCGAGGCCGGCTCCGACGATCGCGTACGCGTCGTGCTTGGTCATGGTTTTCCTCTCAGCCGACGACACGGGTGAGCGCGAGGAACTCGCTTCGGGAGCGCGGGTCGTCGCGGAGCAGCCCCAGCATGGTCGAGGTGATGGTGGTCGAGCCGGTGGCTTGCACGCCGCGCAGCGTCATGCAGGTGTGCTCGGCCTCGATGACGACGCCGACACCCTTCGGGGTGAGCTGGGTCTGCAGCCAGTCGGCGATCTGCTTGGTGAGCCGTTCCTGCACCTGCGGCCGGCAGGCGAAGTGTTCGACCACGCGGGCGAGCTTCGAGAGGCCCAGAATCCGCTGCCCCGGCAGATAGCCGACGTGCGCGGTGCCGACGAACGGCAGCAGGTGGTGCTCGCAGACCGAGCGCAGCGGGATGGCGCGGGCCAGGACCAGCTCGTCGTAGCCCTCGTCGTTGGGAAACGTGGTCAGGTCGAACGGCCGCGGGCTGAAAAGCTCGGCGTAGGCGCGCGCCATCCGCCCCGGCGTCCCCCGCATGCTCTCGGTGTCGGTGCGCAGGCCGAGCGCACGCAGAAACTGCCCGGCGGCCTGCTCGGCAGCGGCGAGGTTGACGCCGTCGCCCGCGGTTCGCTGCAAAGTCATTTCATGCACCAACAAGTATTGGACTTATTTCCGAGAAAGGTCAAGGGCCTGCGGGTGTACGGAGTTGTGCCAACAAAAGTTTGCGTTATTGTGAATAGATGACCGCCCCGGGCAGCCCCGTCGAAGCCCTCGCGGTGCTCGCCGACGAGCAGCGCCGACGGATGTTCGGCTTCATCCGCCGCGCCCGCCGGCCGGTCACCCGCGAAGAAGTGGCCGCCCACGCGGGGACCTCGACCAAGCTCGCCGCGTTCCACCTCGACAAACTCGTGGCCGCCGGTCTGCTGTGCGCCCGAGAGGAAAGCCCGGGCGGGGTCCGGAAGGTCGGCCGCAAGCCAAAGGTCTACGAGCCGGCCGACGCCGACCTCCAGGTCAGCATCCCCGAGCGCCGCCCCGACGTGATCGCCGAGATCCTGTTGGACGCGGTCCTCTCCCATGCGCCGGGAGACGACGGCCAAGCTGCCGCGCTGCGCGCCGCCCGCGTGCGAGGCGAGCAACTCGGCGCCGGCGAACGCGCCCGCCTCCGCCCTGGGCGACTCGGCCCGGAACGCTCACTGACCTTGACCGAGGCGCTGCTGGAGCGCCGCGGCTTCGAGCCAGTCCGCACCGCGCCGACCGAGATCCGGTTGCTCAACTGCCCGTTCCACGCGCTGGCCAGCCGCTCACCCGAGCTGGTGTGCGGGATCAACCACGCCTACCTCGGCGGATTGCTCGCGGGCCTGGAAACCAACGGCGTCGACGCCGCGCTGGCGCCCCGCCCAGGGCACTGCTGCGTCGAACTCCGCACCGACGGCGGCCACTCGCCGACCGACGCCCAGGCCTGCGCGAAGGACTAGCCGCCGCGCGGCCGGGGCTGCGTGAAGGACCAGCCGCCCGCGGCCGAGGGATGAGCGGGGCGGCGCGGCTGGTGCGAAGGATCAGTCGCAGGTCAGTGGCGGGCTCGGGCGAGGTGGGCCAGGGCGCCGATGACCGTGGCGTTGACCAGGGCGCCTATCGCTACCCCGACCAGCGGGATCGCCGCCAGCAGCGAGATCGGTGCGGTCAGGATCAGCATGTAGATCGCGCTGAAGGAGGCGTCCGGGCTGGTCAGCGCGGAGTCGACCGCGGCGAACGCCACTGCCGCTGCGACCAGCAGCAGATAGATCCGGCTGGGCCAGTTGTCGATGGGGAAGCGGAGCCAGGCGCGCCATGCCGGGGTGCTGGTCATCAATGCATGGTGCCCGGCGGGTGCAACGGCCCGGACACGGCGACGGCGTCGCGCTCGGGAGCAACCGCTCCGGCAGCGACGCCGTGGCCCTTTCCTGCACCCCCCGCAGGCTTGGTGTTATCACTCAACGCCAACCGGCGGGACTTGTCCCGCGATCGATGCGGCTTTCAACCTTCCGGCGACCGACATCGATACGAATCGGGGGTCGGCACGACCCGAGTGTGCCGACCCCCGAAGCTTGACGCACCTCGGCCAACGACGACCCGCATGGAGGGTTGCGGCACAGGGATGTGTCCCATTCGTACGGACAATGCAAATCGTCCGAAAGGCGCACGGTCGTGTACGCCACACCTAGCGACGTAAGGTGGCGGGCATGGGCATGCTGTGCGCGGTCAGCTTCAACCGTTACGGCCGCCTCTACTACCTCGATCCGGTCGACCTGACCCCCGTGGTCGGCGACCGGGTGCTCGTCCCGACGGACGACGGCCCCGAGGTGGCGGAGTGCGTCTGGGCCGCGCAGTGGGTCGACGACGACACGTCGGGCTTCCCCAAGCTGGCCGGCATGGCCACCGAGGTCGACCTCCAGCGTGACGAGACCCAGCGCAAGCGCAAGGCCGAGGCCAAGGCGGCGGCCAAGAAGCTGATCCGCGAACACGCCCTGCCGATGAAGGTGGTCGCCGTCGACCACGTGCTCGACCCGTCCGGAGCGAGCGCCCGCACGACGATCTACTTCACCGCGCCGCACCGGGTCGACTTCCGGTCGCTGGTCCGCGACTTGGGCGCGACCCTGCACTGCCGGGTCGAGCTACGCCAACTCTCCGCCCGCGACTCGGCCCGCGTGCAGGGCGGCATCGGCTCCTGCGGTCGCGACCTGTGCTGCGCGACGTTCCTCACCGACTTCGAGCCGGTGACGATCCGGATGGCGAAAGACCAGGACCTACCACTCAACCCTCTGCGCATTTCGGGCGCATGCGGACGTCTCATGTGTTGCCTGAAATATGAACATCCTTTGTACCAAAGCTTCCAGGCCAGCGCGCCCGCAGTCGGCACCAAGGTCACCACTCCAGAGGGCGACGGCCGGGTGGTCGCACACAGCGTCCCCCGCGACTCGGTGGTGGTCCGCCTCGACGCCGACGGCTCCCGCTGCTCGTGCAGCCGCGCCAGCGTCTGCGGCCCCCGCAAGGCCCACGACGCCCAATACAACAGCGCCGACGCCTGACCGAGTCCCAGCCGGCACACGAGGCCGCGCCGCAGCGGATGCGACGGAGGGACTGCTGGCACGCAGGCGCCTTTGCGGCTCGCGACCTGCGATTCGCGGCTCGCGCGCGGCGTGGCCGGCGAGCGCCAGCGGCCTTGGGACTGCCGCTTGGGCGAGGCCTTAGACCACCGCGCGGGTCCGCGACTGCGGCTCCCGCGGCTCCGCCTTGCGGCCGCCGGTTCGCGGCTTCCGTCTTGCGGCCGCCGGTTCGCGGTCTCTGGCTTGCGGCCGCCAGTTCGCGGTCTCTGTCCTGCGGCCGCTAGTGCGCGGCTTCCGCTTTGCGGCCGCCGGTTCGCGGTCTCTGGCCTGCGGCCGCCAGTTCGCGGTCTCTGGCCTGCGGCCGCCAGTTCGCGGCTTCCGTCTTGCGGCCGCCAGTTCGTGGTCTCTGGCCTGCGGCCGCCAGTTCGCGGCTTCCGTCTTGCCGCCGCCAGTTTGCGGCCTCTGGCCTGCGGTCTGGCCGCTAACGGTGTCCGCTCGGCACGCGCGGGGCTGACTGGTGTCGGGCACGGTCGACGGTGGCGGTCCGGCCTTACGCATCGTCGATGCGGGCATGCCTGCCGGCGCGGCGGGTGTCTGTTCGGGCGTACATGTTTTGGCATGTACGCACATGCCAAAACATGTACGCCGCGAAAGGCATACCCGACCCGTCGGCGGTAGGTCGGGCTTTGGGGTGAGGGCGACCGGCGGCGGACGCCGCAGCGGAGCGAAGCGGAGCGGGCTCTGGCGGGAGCGACGGTCGCGCCCACCGCGAACCCGAGCCATGAATGTGAATTTGGCCTAGCGGAGGACGAAGGGTTCGTCGGCGGGGCGGTAGACGAGGTTTTGCGCGGGCTCCAGCCAAGGCCGGTCGTCGGGAGCGGTTGGGTTGGTGCGCCACTCGCGGCAGATGCGGTCGACCGCGAACGGGTAGACCGTCAGCGCCCCGTCGGCCGCGATGTGCAGGCGCAGGAAGCTTTTGACGTCGTCGATGCCCTGGCCGGCGTAGAGCTCGTTGATGTTGACACCGAAGCGGCTGGCGATGAGCAGGTAGAGCGCTACCAACTGGGAGCCGATCAGGCCGGATACCGGCCAGTAGACGGCCAGCGCGCCGATCAGGGACAGCGGCCACGGCCAGTCCGGGATCGGGGTCATCAGCCAGACCCAGGTGCCTAGCGCGGCCAGGCCGATTTGTCCCAACCCATGACCGACGCCCAGGATTGCGTGGCGCCAGGAGCGTTTGCCGGTCGCCGTTGGTGGCTTGGCGAAGAAGACTGTCGCGAGCAGGGTGATCACCAGCATGCTGACCAGCGGGATGCTGAACAGGCGCAGGCCGGTCTCGTTGCGCTGCTGGGTCGCTATCCCCGCCATCGCCAGCATCAGCAGCGTTTGCACGCCGCCGAGCAGCGTCGTGAAGCCCGCGTTGCGGGTCGGGAGCCGGCCGAAGATGCCCCAACCCAGGCGGCGCGAGGTCGGCGCGTCGGGGTAGGTCGCCGTCAGCTGGAACGGGCGTGACTGGCTGGACCGCCTCGACAGGGTGTCCGTCGGCGGCACGGTGATCTCGGGCGGCAACTGATGGGTGGGATACATGTAGGCGCCGCCACCGCCGCAGGTGACCAGCTCGCGGTCGACGCCCGAATAGCGCGCGTAGTGGTGCAGGTCGCCGGAGAGCATGAGGCGGACCCGGGCTCCGGTCGGCGCGATGATCGTGCGGATGAAGTAGTCGACCGCACCGTAGGCGTCGGGGTGCTCGGTGGTCGCCTTGACCCACGACGGCTCCGGCACCGCCAGGATGACCTTGCTGTCGGGGCCGAACTGGCGGGCCGCCGCCTCGAAATAGTTGAGCTGCGGGTCGTCGACGTAGGCGCCGAACTGCTCGTCGAGCGCCAGCAGCCACCAGTCGGCCGGCAGTCGCACGGCAAAATAGGAACGAGCCTGTTTGGTACGCCAGCCGCCGAGCGACGCGTCCCGCTGCCGGGCGAACAGGCGCAGGAACGCGGTCAGGCCGTCATACCAGTCGTGGTTGCCGGGCACCGCGTAGAGCGTCGGCTGCGGCGTGGAATCCGGCGAGCACGGCAGCGCCGCGGTGTAGGGGCCCTTGCACCGGTCTTCGTAGGCCGGCGCGCTCGCCGTCGGATAGACCTGGTCGCCGCCCATCACCAGCATCTGGCCGCGCGGCAGTGTTTGGCCGTCGAGCTCGAGCTCGGGCTGGGCCAGCAGGTAGGCGATCGAGTAGGTGGAGTTGAAGCCGTCGCCCAGGTCGGCCACGTAGTCGAGCCACAGCTCGCCGTCGGTTCCGGGCTCCTCGATCACGTCGCCGGGCAGCGCGTTCTGGAGTTCGCGCTTGTCGAGATAAGCGCCGAAGAGAATGGCCAGGAGGGTACGCACGCCGGTGCTCAACAGCAGCAGCGGTCCGAGCCACGGCACCGGCGGGCGGGGGTTGAAGCCGAGCTCGATCGGGTTCATCGTGCGCGGGCGGGGTCGCCGGGTGGGCGTGGCCTCAGACTGCGGGAGGCGCTCGACGGGGGGCGACACGGTGGCATCATCCGTCACGTGCGGGAGCCTAGTCCCGGCCGCCGGGCGACGGACAGCCGTCGATCGGGAGTCTGACCGGTGGCGTGACACCCGACCCTGTGTCGTATGCTGGGCGGGCCGTACCACGGGCACGCCCGGCGGTGGGCACGCCGCCTTAGCTCAGTCGGTCAGAGCGACGCACTCGTAATGCGTAGGTCCCGAGTTCGATTCTCGGAGGCGGCTCCAAAACCAAGTTTTGCCAACCCCGCCGTGGGTAGCGATAACCCTATGAACGCACCCGAACGGCGCTGGGACCCCTTCGCAGAACTCCAGTCTCTCCGGGCCGAACTCGGCCGGCTCGTCGGGTCCGGCTTCGGTCGTGCCGCGTTGAACAACATCGACCTGGACCAGACCGACGAAGCCTTCACGATCACCGCGCGGCTGCCCGGCGTGGCGCCCGAGGAAGTGGCGCTCGACGTCGATGTGCGCGAGGTCGTCATCCGCGCCCGGACCGAGCCCGAGGCCGGTGCGGAGCGGGCGTTCGAATACCGGGTGGCGCTGCCGGCCGACGTCGACCCCGACCGGGTGGACGCCGTCATGGATCACGGGCTGCTGACCGCGACGCTGCCCCGGGTCGTGCGCGGCGGGCGGCGAACGATCGTCCTCGGGTCCGGTGGGCGCAACACGATCGAGGGCGGCCGGCCGACGCACTCCGATCCGGCCGCTGACCGGGAGATGCACAGCCCCGACGCGACGCCGTGATCAAAGTGGCACGTGTCTCCTGATCCCGGCTGACCAGGGGGTCCGGCAGTGGTGCGCTGCACATTCGCTGGCAGATGCAGGTAGTTCAGCAGAACACTTGCGCAATGAGCACCGACACCCCCGCCCGCCCCCAGTTAAGCCATCGCCAGATCCTGCTACTCATGTCGGGCCTCATGCTCGGCATGCTGCTCGCGGCCCTCGACCAGACGATCGTGGGAACCGCGCTGCCGACCATCGTCGGCGAGCTCGGCGGGATCAACCACTACTCGTGGGTGGTCACGGCCTACCTGCTGGCGTCGACGGCGTCGACCCCGCTCTACGGCAAGATCTCCGACCTGATCGGGCGCCGCCCGGTCTTCCTGTTCTCGATCGGCACGTTCCTGGTCGGCTCGCTGCTGGCCGGCCTGTCGCAGAACATGACCGAGCTGATCTTCACCCGCGGCATCCAGGGCATCGGCGCCGGCGGCCTGATGACGCTCGCGTTCACGATCATCTCGGACGTGGTCTCGCCCCGGGAGCGCGGTCGCTACCAGGGCCTCTTCGGTGCTGTCTTCGGTGTCGCGTCGGTCGCCGGCCCGCTGGTCGGTGGCTACTTCGCCGAGACCAACTGGCGCTGGATCTTCTACATCAACGTGCCGCTGGCGATCGTGGCCATCATCGTCGCGTACCGGGTGATGCGGTTGATCCCGTTCCACAAGCGCGAGCACAAGATCGACTGGCTGGGCGCCGGCCTGCTGGTGATCGGCGTCAGCGCGCTGCTGCTGGCCCTGAGCTGGGGCGGTTCCGAGTACGCGTGGACCTCCGGCACGATCCTCGGCCTGTTCGCGATCGGCGCCGTGTTCACCGTGTTGTTCCTCGTCCAGGAGAGCCGGGCGTCGGAGCCGATCCTGCCGCTGCGCCTGTTCCGCCGGCCGACGTTCGCCCTGGCCAACGGCGCGGGCTTCATCCTCGGCCTGGTGATGTTCGGGTCGATCATCTTCATCCCGCTCTACCTCCAGATCGTCAAGGGCGCGTCGCCGACCAAGAGCGGCCTGCTGATGCTGCCGATGATGGCCGGCGTGATCGTGACGTCGGTGCTCACCGGCCGGGCGATGAGCCGGATCGGCCGCTACAAGTGGTTCCCGGTCGCCGGCTCGGTGCTGCTCGGCCTCGGCATCCTGCTCTTCACCCAACTCCAGGTGGACAGCTCGCTCGGCGTCGCGTTCTGCTACATGGTGCTGATCGGCATCGGCCTCGGCCTGTCGATGCAGTCGCTGATCATGGCGGTGCAGAACGCGGTCGAGATGAAGGACCTGGGCGCGGGTACGAGCGCCGTCACGTTCTTCCGCTCGCTCGGCGGCTCGTTCGGCGTGGCGATCCTCGGCGCGGTGCTGAGCAGCCGGCTGGCCACCGAGACGGCCCTCCGGGTGCCGGACTCGCTCCGCGGGCTCACCCCGGAGCAGACCGCGTCGGTGCAGGGGACCCTCGGCACCGGCACCATCTCGATCAACGAACCGTCGAAGATCCTGGCGCTGCCGGACGCGGTCCGCAACGCGATCCAGGTGTCGTTCGTCGACTCGCTGCACACCGTGTTCCTGGTCGCCGGCCTGATCGCGATCGTCGCGGTGGTGGTCACGGTGCTGCTTCCCGACCGGGAGCTGCGCGGCGGCCCGGCCGGCCAGCCGCCGACCGCGGCCGAGATGGAAGCCAAGGCGGAGTCGCTCATCTAGTCGGATGTGAGCTGCGACACTAAGTTGTTGGTATGCGCAGCACGATGATGGACGCCCCGCTCCTTGTCTCCCGGATCCTCGATCACGGCGCGACCGTGCACGGCGCGTCGGAGGTGGTGACCTGGACCGGGGCCGAGCCACGGCGGATGACCTACGCCGAGGTCGGCGCGACGGCCGCACAACTGGCCCATGCGCTTCGCGACGACCTCGGCGTGACCGGCGACCAGCGGGTCGCGACGTTCATGTGGAACAACAACGAGCACCTGGTCGCCTACTTCGCGGTGCCGAGCATGGGTGCCGTGCTGCACACGCTCAACATCCGGCTGTTCCCCGACCAGGTGGCGTTCATCGCCAACCACGCGCAAGACCGCGTGGTCCTCGTCGACTCGACGTTGATCCCGTTGCTGGCCAAGGTGTTGCCGCAGATGAGCACCGTCGAGCACGTCGTGGTCGTCGGGGGCGGCGACCCGGCGCCGCTGCTCGGGCGGGTCACCGTGCACCACTGGGACGACCTGCTCGCCGGCAAGCCGACCACCTTCGACTGGCCCGAGGTCGACGAGCGCGACGCGGCCGCGCTCTGCTACACGTCGGGCACCACCGGCAACCCGAAGGGCGTCGCCTACTCGCACCGGTCGATCTGGCTGCATTCGATGGAGGTCTGCATGCCGGAGGCCTTCGGCCTCAGCTCGACCGACCGCGAGCTCGCGATCGTCCCGATGTTCCACGCCATGTCGTGGGGCATCCCGTTCGCCGCGTTCATGTCGGGCGCGTCGCTGGTCATGCCCGACCGCTTCCTGCAGGGGGCGCCGATCGCGCAGATGATCGCGGCGCTGCAACCGACCAAGGCCGGCGCCGTCCCGACCATCTGGAACGACGCGCTCGACCACATCCAGCCCGGCTCCGCGCTGCGCGAGGCGATCGTCGGGGGCTCGGCCTGCCCGCCGGCGCTGATGAACGCCTACAAGGAGCGGCACGACGTGCAGATCGTGCACGCCTGGGGGATGACCGAGATGTCCCCGCTGGGCTCGGTGTCCCGCCCGCCGGCCGGCGTGACCGGCGACGAGGAATGGGCCTACCGCTACACCCAGGGCCGCTTCCCGGCCGGCGTCCAGGCGCGGATCATCGGCCCGCTCGGCGAGCAGGTCCCCGCCGACGGCGAGTCGGTCGGCGAACTCGAGGTCCGCGGCCCCTGGGTGACCGCCCACTACCTGGGCGAGGAAGAGCCCGACCCGGAGAAGTTCCGCGACGGCTGGCTGCGCACCGGCGACGTCGGCACCCTCTCGGCCAACGGCTTCCTGACCCTGACCGACCGAGCCAAAGACGTGATCAAGTCGGGCGGCGAATGGATCTCGTCGGTCGAGCTGGAAAACGTGCTGATGGCCCACCCGGCGGTGCTCGAGGCCTGCGTGGTCGGCGTGCCCGACGAGCGCTGGGACGAACGCCCGCTGGCGACCGTGGTGCTCCGCGAGGGCACCACCGCGACCGCCGACGAACTGCGCGCGTTCCTGGGCGAGCGGCTGCCGAAGTGGCAGCTCCCGGAACGATGGAGCTTCATCCAGGAAGTCCCCAAGACCTCGGTCGGCAAGTTCGACAAGAAGCGAGTCCGCTCCGACTACGCCGGCGGCACCCTGGAGGTGCACACGCTCGCCTGAACGCGGTTGCCGGTGGCGTACGTTGTGCGTACGCTCGGACCATGAGTGCGAAGGCTGAGCGGCTGCACCTACGTCTCGACCCCGAGCAGAAGGCTCTGCTCGAGGCCGCGAGCGAGGCCACGGGTTCGACGGTTTCGACGTTCGTGCTGACGGCTGCCACCGACGCGGCGGCCAGCGTCCTCGCCGACCGGCGCGTCTTCGTGCTCGATGACGATGCCTGGCGCGCCTTCGACGAGGCCCTTGACCGGCCCGCTGCCGAGGTCTCCGGCCTGCGCGACCTGCTGACGGCGCCGACCGTGCTCGACCCGGACCGGTCCGGAGACGGCACGTGAGCTTCCGGTTCGCCGCGGTCGAGTCGCTGTCGCCGGCACACGCCCTTGACGGCTTCGACTGCGGCTCGGCCGCGCAGTCGGAGTGGCTGGTCGACCACGCCCTCCAGGCCCACCGGGCTGGCCTGTCCCGGGTCTACGTCGTGCGCGGCGTCGACGACGACGAAGATCGGGTTGTCGGCTTCTACGCGTTGGCGGCTGGCAGCGTCGCACCGGCGTCCGCCTCCCGGCGGATGATGCAGGGCGCGGGTCGCTACTACCAGCCCGTCGTGATCCTCACCCGGCTCGGCGTCGACAAGACGGTGCAGGGGGTTGGCCTCGGCCGAGCGCTGGTCGTCGACGCCCTCCGCCGGGTCGCGGGCGCCGCCGAAGTTATCGGCGTCCGCGCGCTGCTGATCCACTGCGAGTCTGAGTCGGCTCGCGACTTCTACCTGACCCTGGCCAAGTTCGAGCCCAGCCCCACCGACCCGATGCACCTGTTCCTACTGATCAAAGACCTCCGCCGCGCCGTCGCGCCCTAGGCCGACTTGCGGGTTGTCTTCTTGGCCGGGGCCTTCTTCGCGGCGGGCTCGGCCTTCTTCGCCGCCGCCGTCTTCTTCGCGGGTGCGGCCTTCTTCGCCGCCGGCTCGGCCTTCTTGGCCGCCTTCTTCGCCGACGTGATCGGCGTCGCCGGGCGGGCCTCGCCCTCGTCGGAGTCGGCCGGTGCCTCGCCGCGGGCGGCGCGGGCGCGTTCGACCGATGCCTTCAGCGCCGCCATCAGGTCGACCGCCGCGGACGGGGCCTCTTCCTGCTCCTCCGGCTGGACGATCTCGCGGCCCTCGACCTTGGCGTCGATGACCTCCTGGAGCGCGGCCCGGTAGTCGTCGGTGAACGCGTCGGGCACGAAGTCGCCGGCCATCGAGTCGATCAAGGAGCTGGCCATCGCGAGCTCGGGCGGCCGCACCGAGATGTCTTCGTCGAGGAAGCCGAAGTCGGCCTTGCGGATCTCGTCGGGCCACAACATCGTGTTGAGCAGCAGCACGCCGTCGCGGACGCGCAGCGTCGCCAACTGCTCCCGCTGGCGCAGGGCGACCTTGACGATCGCCACCCGGTCGGAGTCGCGCAGGGCGTCGCGGAGCAGCACGTAGGGCTTGGTGGCCGTGCCCTCGGGCTCCATGAAGTAGGCCTTGTTGTAGAGGATCGGGTCGACCTGCTCAGCGGGCACGAACTCCAGCACGTCGATCGCCCGAGAGGTGGAAAGCGGCAGCTCGGCGAAGTCCTCATCGCTCAGGATGACCATCTCGCCGCCGCCGATGTCGTAGCCCTTGGCGATGTCGTCGTAGGTGACCTCTTCGCCGCAGACCGAGCAGGTGCGCTTGTAACGGATGCGGCCGCCGTCTTCCCGGTGCACCTGGTGGAACCGGATGTCCTTTTCCTCGGTCGCCGAATAGAGCCGAACCGCGATCGACACCAAGCCGAACGAAACGGCGCCCTTCCAGATTGCGCGCATGACGCTCCCATCGTGCTGCCCGAAAACCCCCGCCGCCCGATAGCAGCCCGGACACCGACCATGCTCGCACCGTTACGGGCTACTTACCAGCGTGCGAGGCACCTACGCTGGGAGCGTGCCGATCAGACCGATGCTGGCCAGCACGGGTGAGCTGCCGTCCGGCGCCGGCTGGATTTACGAGTTCAAATGGGACGGCGTACGCGCGATTGCCGATATTTCCCGCGGCGAGCGGCGCTTATGGGCGCGTTCCGGTGCGGAGATCACCGCCGCTTATCCCGAGCTGACCGGGCTTCGCGACGTGACCGACGACGCACTCTTCGATGGCGAGGTCGTGGTTTTCGACGCCAAGGGCGTGCCGTCGTTCACCCAACTCGCCGAGCGGATGCATGTCCGCGACAAGGCCCGGGCGGCCCGGCTCGCGGCCACCCTCCCGGTCACCTACATGATCTTCGACCTGCTCCGGCTCGGTGGAGAAGACCTGACCGGCCGCCCGCTGGCCGAGCGGCGGGCCGCTCTCGACGGGCTCGGGCTCGGCGCGTCGCACTGGCAGGTGCCGCCGACCTTCACCGACGGCGAGGCGACCCTGGCGGCGGCGGAGGAATACCAGCTCGAAGGCGTGGTCGCCAAGCGCGCCGGCTCGCTCTACCGGGTCGGAGTCCGTACCCCCGACTGGGTCAAGGTCAAGTTGGAGAGCACCGCCGAGTTCGTGATCGGCGGCTGGCGCCCCGGCGTCCGCAAGATCGGTGGGCTGCTGGTCGGCGCGCCCACCGACGCGGGCCTGGCCTTCCGTGGCCGGGTCGGCGGCGGCATCAGCGCCGCGGCGGAGCGGGCGCTGCTCAAGGTGCTCGAGCCGCTGGTCGTGCCGGGCAGCCCGTTCGTCACCGGCGACCAGTCGGTGCCCCGGGAGGATGCCCGCGGCGCCATCTGGGTAAAGCCCGACATTGTGCTCGAAGTGAGATATGGCCAGCGAACGCCTGACGGACGCCTGCGGTTCCCGCGGTTCCTGCGGCTGCGGCCCGACATGACGCCGGAGGACGTGACCGATGGTTAAGCAGCCGACCCGCATCCGGGTGGAGGTCGAGGGCCAGGAGGTGGAGCTGTCCAACCTGGACAAGGTGCTCTACCCGGCCGCCGGGTTCACCAAGGGCGAGGTGATCCACTACTACACCCAGGTCGGCCCGATCCTGTTGCCGCACCTGCGCGACCGGCCGCTGACCCGGATCCGCTACCCCAACGGCGTCGACGGGCCGTCGTTCTTCGAGAAGAACGCGCCCGGTGGCACGCCGAAGTGGGTGCGGCTCAAGGAGTTGCCGACGCCCGGGTCCAGCCAGGGCCGGGAGACCATCGACTTCGTCGTCTGCGACGACCTGCCTACGCTGGTCTGGGTGGCCAACATGGCCGGCCTGGAACTGCACACTCCACAGTGGCGGATCGGCCGGAGCAAGGAGCCCAAGCCCGACCTGATGGTGGTCGACCTCGACCCGGGAGCGCCGGCCGGGCTGCCTGAGTGCGCCGCGGTCGCCGCGCTGTTGCGGGAGCGGCTGGCCGCCGACGGCATCGACAGCTACCCGAAGACCTCCGGCAAGAAGGGCATGCAGCTCTGCTGCCCGATCGCCGGAACCCAACCCGCCGAAATCGTCACCGGGTACGCGAAGGTGGTCGCCGAAGAACTGGAGAAGGCACACCCGCGCCTGATCACCTCGAAGATGGCCAAGAACCTGCGCCCCGGCAAGGTGTTCATCGACTGGAGCCAGAACGCGGCGGCCAAGACCACGGTCGCGGCCTATTCGCTGCGGGCCCAGCCGACGCCCACCGTCTCCACGCCGCTGACCTGGGACGAGGTCGAAGACGGCGCGGTGCGGCAGTTTACGGCCGGCGAGGTGCTCGACCGCGTGGCGGAGTTCGGCGACCTGATGGCCCCCCTGCTGGAGAAGGGCCCCAAGGTCCCGAACAGCCCACCCGCGGTCGGCCCTCGCGTCGGTCGTTAAGGCCCTGTTTCATAACTGGGCCTAGGCCAAGACGTCGTCGGCGTCGACGATGGTGTACGCGTACCCCTGCTCGGCCAGGAATCGCTGCCGGTGTGCGGCGTATTCGGTGTCGATCGTGTCCCGCGACACCACGGTGTAGAAGTGTGCCTGCCGCCCGTCGGCCTTCGGGCGCAGCACCCGGCCGAGCCGCTGCGCCTCCTCCTGGCGGGAGCCGAAGGTGCCGGACACCTGGATCGCCACCGCCGCCTCGGGCAGGTCGATCGAGAAGTTGCCGACCTTGGAGATGACCAGGGTGGGGATCTCGCCGGTGCGGAACGCCTCGAAGAGCCGCTCGCGCTCCTTGTTGGTGGTGGCGCCCTGCACGATCGGCGCGTCGAGATAGTCGCCGATCTGGTGTAGCTGGTCGATGTAGGCGCCGATCACCAGGATCTGGTCGCCCTTGTGCTTGTCGACCAGGGCCCGCACGACGGGCAGCTTGGTGCGTGCGGTCGCCGCCGCCCGGTAGCGCTCGTCGGTCTCGGCCGTCGCGTACGCCATCCGCTCTTCGTCGGTGAGGGTGACCCGCACCTCGATGCACTCGGCGGGCGCGATCCAGCCCTGCGCCTCGATGTCTTTCCACGGCGCGTCGTAGCGCTTCGGCCCGATCAGCGAGAACACGTCGCCCTCGCGGCCGTCTTCGCGGACCAGCGTCGCGGTCAGGCCGAGCCGGCGGCGGGCCTGGAGGTCGGCGGTGAACCGGAAGATCGGCGCCGGCAGCAGGTGCACCTCGTCGTAGATCACCAGGCCCCAGTCGCGCGCCCCGAACAGGTCGAGGTGGGCGAACGATCCGTTTCGCCGGGTGGTCAGCACCTGGTAGGTAGCGATGGTGACCGGCCGGATCTCCTTGCGCTCGCCGGAGTATTCGCCGATCTCCTCCTCGGTCAGCGAGGTGCGGGCGATCAACTCGCGCTTCCACTGCCGGCCGGCGACCGTGTTGGTCACCAGGATCAGCGTGGTCGCCTTGGCCTCGGCCATCGCCGCCGCGCCGACCAGCGTCTTGCCGGCGCCGCAGGGGAGCACCACCACGCCGGAGCCGCCGGCCCAGAACGACTGGACGGCCTCGGTCTGGTAGGAGCGCAGGTGCCAGCCGTCTTGCGCGAGGTCGATCTCGTGGGCCTCGCCGTCGACGTAACCGGCCAGGTCTTCGGCCGGCCAGCCGAGCTTGAGGAGGGCCTGCTTGAGCCGGCCGCGCTCGGAGGGGTGGACCACGATGGTGTCGTCGTCGATCTTGGCGCCGAGCATCCCGGCGAGCTTCTTGCTCTTGGCGACCTCGATCAGCACCATCCGGTCGGTGGCGCGCAGCGTCAGCCCGTGGGTGGGGTGGTTGACCAGTTGCAGCCGCCCGTAGCGGTCCATCGTGTCGGCGACGTCGACCAGCAGCGCGTGTGGCACCGGGTAACGGGAGAACTTGATCAACGCGTCGACCACGCTCTCGGCATCGTGGCCGGCGGCGCGCGCGTTCCACAGGCCGAGCGGGGTCAGCCGGTAGGTGTGCACGTGTTCGGGTGAGCGTTCGAGTTCGGCGAAGGGTGCGATGGCCATCCGGCAGGCGACCGCGTCTGGGTGATCCACCTCTAGCAGCAGGGTCTTGTCGGACTGGACGATCAGCGGGCCGTTGTTCACGCGGGCACTCCAGGGTCCGGAAGGCGACCCTCCAGTGTTGCACGGAAGAAAACGTGAGGCGATCCGCAACCGTCCGGGGCTCTCGAACGTCTATCAATCGACGACCGCTCTGGGGAGGGCCTCTCGATGCATGGTGTGCGCGGAACGACCGTGCGTCTCGTAGCCGTCGCGATCGTCACGGTGGTCGGTGCCGGCGCGTGTGCGTTCGCGCCGTCGCAGCCATCGGCGGCGGGTGCGAATCCGGTGCCGGTGAGCGCGACGGTCGGAACGGGGGCGAGCGGCCCGCCGGACCCGACTGCCACGAAACCACCGGCCCCAGCGACCCCGAAGCCGAGCAAAACTACCCAAAAACCCAAACCAAAGCCGCAGTCCAAGCAGCTTGGGTGCCCGACCGGCGACCACCAGCGCGAGGTGGAGGCGATCCTGGCCGACCTCGGCTCGTTCGGCCCGATCACGATCGACGGCAAGCAGTCGGAGCAGGACTGCAAGACCATCAAAAACTTCCAGCAGCGGTTCGGCGTCTCGCCGGCCGAGGGGCGCGCCGGGCCGACCACCGCCAATGTGGCGAAGCGCATAGCGGCCACCGACCCGCGCAAGTGCAAGGCCGGCAAGGGCTTGACGTTCTGCGTCGACCTGACCAACCAGACCGTGCTGGCCATCCGCGACGGCAAGGTGATCCTCGGCCCGACCGTGACCCGCACCGGCATGGCCGGCGGGTTCCAGACGCCGGCCGGCAACTACAAGATCAACTTCCGCAACATCAAAGAGTGGTCCAACCCCTACAAGGTGTGGCTGCCCTACTGGCAGCACTTCATCAACGGGATCGGCTTCCACGAGACGACCACCTACATCCACAACGGCGCGATCGGGTCGCACGGCTGCGTCAACCTGTTGCCCGCCGACGCGCGGAAGCTGTGGAGCCTTGGCAAGGTCGGCACCCCGGTCCACGTGTACGGGCGTCGCCCAGGAACGTGACGGTGTGCGACGCTGGATGGCATGGACGTCGATGAATCCGCACCGGTCTCGCGGCTGACCGTCGCCGCCTACGCGCTGCTGGGCGCGTTTCTGGTCGGCTGGTTCCTCTATGGCTGGCTGGTGCAGCGGCAGGGTTTCGTCGCCTCGGTCGGCGAGTCCGTCGGCACCGGTTTCGCCGCCCTGCTGTTCGTCTCGATCGTCGGCGGCATCCGCCGGGCCCGGGGCTGAGGCCAGCCCTACCCCCAAGAGGCCCGTTGGCGTTACTGATCTCGCGGGCCGCAACGGCTGCAATATACGAGTGGAGACGCAGGCGACGCACCGGCCGCTGAACGCGCCGGAAACGACCCCATCGGCGGTCGAGCTACACGGGGTGACCCGGGTGTACGGCACGCGTACCGCGGCCGTGCGCGCACTAGACAATGTGGACGTCGGGTTTCCGGCCGGCTCGTGGACGGCGGTGATGGGCCCGTCCGGCTCCGGTAAGTCGACGCTGCTGCACTGCGCCGCCGGGCTCGAACGGGTCAGCTCCGGCCGGGTGGTGGTCGCCGGGCAGGACATCACCGACGCTTCCGACGCCGAGTTGACCCGGCTGCGCCGTACCGTGCTGGGCTTCGTCTTCCAGAGCTTCAACCTGATCGGTTCGCTCACCGCCGAGCAGAACGTGGCGATGCCGCTGCGGCTCGCCGGGCAGCGGCCACCCCGCAAGGTGGTCCGCGAGGTGCTCGCCTCGGTGGGCCTGGCCGACCGGGTGCGGCACCGCCCCGGTGAGCTCTCCGGCGGCCAGCAGCAGCGGGTGGCGATCGCTCGCGCGATGGTCACCCGGCCCGCCGTGCTCTTCGCCGACGAGCCGACCGGCGCCCTCGACACCAAGTCGGCCCGCACGGTGCTGCGGATGCTGCGCGGGATGGTCGACACGAGCGGCCAGACGATCGTCATGGTCACCCACGACCCGGCCGCCGCCGCGGCCGCCGACCGGGTGGTCTTCCTCGGCGACGGGCGAGTGGTCGACCGGCTCGACCGGCCGACCGTCCGGCTCGTCGCCGACCGGCTCGCCCGCTGGGAGGAATAGCCATGCTGCGGATGTCGTGGAGCACGTTCCGGGACCGCTGGCCGGTATTCGTCGGCGCGATCCTCAGCGTCTGCCTCGGTGTGGCGCTGGTGCAGTCGTCGTTGCTCACCCTGGTGTCGGCGGCGACCGCCAAGGTGCCGCCGGGCCTACCGCCGGAGCAGGAAAGGGCGATCCGCGACGGGTACGTCGGCGCCATCTCCCTGCTCGGCATGACGCTCGGCCTGGCCGTCTTCGTCGCCGTGTTCGTGGTCAGCTCGACGTTCGCGTTCACCGTGGCGCAGCGCCGCCGCGACCTGGCGCTGCTCCGCATGACCGGCGCGGCCCGCGGCCAGATCCGGACGCTGCTGGTGGGTGAGGCGCTGTTGCTGGGCGTCCTCGGGTCCGCCTTCGGTGCGCTGCTCGGCGTGCCGGTGATGCGCCTGCAGGGCGCGATGCTCGACTCGTTCGGCTTCGTGCCGGCAGGCTTCACCGGCCAGTGGCGGCAGTGGATCCTCGGTGTCTCCTTCGGCGTCGGCATCGGTGTCGCCGTCGTGGGTGTGCTGGCGGCCTCCCGGCGGGCCAGCAAGGTGCGCCCGCTCGAGGCGCTCCGCGAGGTCGGCGCGGCGGCCCGGGTGATGACCGCCTCCCGCTGGGTGTTCGGCCTGCTCTTCCTCGCCGGCAGCATCGCGATGCTGATCCTGGTCGCTTCGGTCGGCGGTGAGGCTGCCCTCCCGCTGTCCATCTGCTCGTCGTTCACCCTGGTGACCGCGTTCGCGGCGTTCGCACCGCTGATCGTGCCGCTGGTGGCGGCGCCGTTCGGGCTGCTCTTCCGGGGCCGGCTGGGTGTGCTCGCGCACGCCAACCTGCGCACCGGCGTCCGACGCAGCGCGTCGACCGCGGCGCCGATCATGGTGCTGGTCGCCTTTGTCGTCGGAATGGCCGGCACCACCGGGACGATGACCGAGGCCGGGCGCCAGGAGATCAGCCGCGACCTGAACGCCGACCTGGTGCTCAGCACCGACCGGCCGGCCCGCGACCAGGTGGCCGCGGTGCCCGGCGTCGCAGCCGTCTCCGAGGAGTCGCAGGTCAGCTTCGACCTCGGCGCCGATGACGGCGACGGCGGCTTGGAATACGAAGGGACGACCGGCCTCGCCGTCGACCCCGTCGGTTACGCCGCGACCCACCGGATGGCGGTCACCGCCGGTAACCTCGCCGACCTGCGCGGAGCGTCGGTCGCGGTCAGCCCGAGCGAGAGTGGCGGCTGGCGGGTCGGCGACCTGATGCCGGTGCACCTGGACGGTGGCCCGGAGCAGTTGCGGGTGGTCGCGCTGCTGCCGGAGACGGTTTCCGGCCCCTACATCCTCTTGCCGTCCGACCTGCGGCGCGACGGCCCGCGGCAGTACGTCATCCGCGCCGCCGATCCGGCCGCGGCCGCCACCGCGCTCGCCGGGCTCGGGCAGGTGATGACCACCGCGCAGTGGGTCGACGCCTACACCGACGACCAGCAGCAGATGAGCACCAACATCATGATCGCGCTGATGGGCATGGCGATGGTCTACACGCTGATCGCGATGGTCAACGCCGTCGTGATCGCCGCGTCGGACCGCCGGGGCGAGTTCGCCGCTGCCCGGGTCACCGGCCTGACCCGAGGCCAGGTGGTCGGCGCTGCGCTCGCGGAGTCGCTGGGCGTGGTCGCGATCGGCGTGCTGCTCGGCATCCTGGCCGCGGCCGGCACGCTGGCCGGGATGGCCGCCGCCGTGCGCGACATGATCGGGATCAGCGTCGCCAGCGTGCCGTGGGCGCTGGGCGGCGCCGTGGTCGCGGTCGCGGTGATCGTGGTGGCGACGGCCAGCGTGCTGACCACGCTCTCCGCCACGCGTACCCCCGCGATCCGGTTGGTTGCCGCTCGTGAATAGGAATTTCAGTCGAGGACGGCGGCGCTGATCCGATGCAGGGCGAAGGTGTGCAGCATCTCGGTGCGTTCGTCTTCGGCGCGCAGATAGCCGGCGCCGATCGAGACCGGGCGAACCAGGCGCGACGTCGTCGAGCCGTGCGCGTCGACGTAGCCGACCCAGACCAGCGCCTTGTCGCGGATCGCCTGCTGGAGCACGGCCAGCGCCTGGGTGTGCGTCTGCACCGGGACCGGGCCGGTGCCGCTGCCGGGTCGCACCGCCGCCGGCGCCCGCCGCGACGCCCTTGCCGCCGCGTCACCCCGCCGGATCTGCTCGACGATGCCGAGCAGCCGCGGCTGGGTGAGCTGCACCGCGGCGATCGCGTCGACGGCGCCGGCCGCGCCGAGCCGGGCCAGCCCGTTGGTGCGGGCCGGGGCGCGGCGGACCCGGACGCGGCCGCGGACCGTCACACCGCTGGCGTCTTCGGGCACCGGCGCGTAACCGGCGTCGCGCAACTCCTGGAGCAGCCGGCCGCTGGCCAGCGGGGTGACCAGCACGGTCGGTGCCAGCTTGCGCAGCGTCAGGCCGGCCAGCCGGCGGTCGGCGAGCACCTCGGCGACCAGCGCCTCGTCTTCGCTGCGCAGGTAGGAGCCGGTGCTGCCGACCCGCAGGCCACCGTGCCGGCGGGCCACGTCGTCGATCAGGTAGGTGAGCGCCTGCGGCACCGGGGTGCGCGAGCGACGGCGGAACAGCGCGTGCAGGTCGTCGGCCGCGTAGCCGGTGTCGAGCGCGTGCCGGACCGCGTCGGGCGTCACCCGGTAGACGCTCGCGCCGCCGGCGGACTCGGGCTCGGCGACGACGTCGAGCTCGGCCGCTAGCTCGGGCTCGGGCGGCCCGGGGACGACCACGCTCAGGTCGGCCTGGAGCAGGAAGTGGTCGACCGGGGCCGGCAGCAGGGCGTCGAGCACCTTGATCGTGCTCGGCGGGTCGTCGGGTGCGCGTAGGCCCTCGGGGCGGGTGCCGAGCGGGTCGGCGGCGGCCCGCTGGTCGTGGCCGAGCTCAGCGGCGTCGTCGGCGAGCAGGGCCCGGCCCTGCACGGTCAGCGCACCGAGCCCGGTGACGCCGAGCAGCGCGGCCTCGGTGAGCACCTCGCGATAGATGTTCTCCCGGCCGCGGGTGCGCCGCGGCGCCTCCCAGTCGAGCAGCGCGAGCAGCTCGTCGGGGGTGGGCGCGGTGCCGGGCGGCTGGCCGCCGAGGATGGCCAGCACCGTGCGCCGGGTGGCCGGTGCGCCGGAACGCTCGACCTCGGGCGCGAGCACGGTGATCGGGCGGTCCCGCTCGTCGCGCTGACCGACCAGGCCCGGCTGGCGGGTCATGGTCAACCAGGCGGCCGCGAGGTCGGTCCAGCGGCGGGCGATCGACGAGGCCCGCCAGGCGTCGAAGCGGGCCGTGGGCAGCACCTGGGTCTCCGGTGCCGGGCGGCCGACCGGTGCGGCGTGTGCCTCGGCCTCGCCGGCCAGGCCCGCGGCGTAGGCGGCTTCCAGCAGGGTCGCCGCGGCGGTCTCCTCGAGCCCGGCCGCGCGGGCCAGCCGGCGCAGCTCGCGGACGCCGAGGCCGCCGGAGCGCAGCACGGTCGCGGGCTCGGCCTCCAGGGCGGTCAGCAGCGACTCGGTGTGCCGGACCGCGTCCATCGCCTGGCCGGCGCCGGCGGAGTCGACGGCCTTGGGCTCTCGGGCGGCCGCGTCGAGCCCGGGTGGCGCCGGGTGCACGGGCCCGAGCGGGCCGGTGTCGCGGCGCAGCAGCAGGCCGACCTCGCGGGGCAGCTCGAAACCGCCGCTGGGCACGGCCACCAGCAGGTCGTTGTCGACCAGCCAGCGGACGGGCGAACCGGCGTCGCCACCACCGGCCAGGGTGCCGACCGGCGGGCCGGCCGCGAGCCGGTCGAGCACCGCCCGCGCCGGCGGGGGTGCCGCGAGCACCGTGCGCCGCAGTCGGGCCGGGTCGGCGACCAGCTCGGCGGCGGCGGCGTCGAGCAGGGCGGCGGGCCGCCCGAGACCGGCCGGGTAGGGGCTGGAGACCTCGTCGACACCGGCCGCCACGGACAGGTCGTGCTCCGGGCCGTAGAGGACAAACCGGGCGCGAAGCCGGCCGATGGCCGCGCGGGTGGCCTCGTGGTCGGCGGCCGTGGTTAGCGCGAAGATCGACTCCAGGCTGGTGGTCGCGGACTGGCCACGGCTGAGCCGGGCCGCGTCGAGGATCTCCAGGGTGAACCGGTCGAAGCCGTCGAGGACCCGGGCGATCGACATCCGCGACTGGGCACGCAGTGCCAGGGCGGACAGGTCGGACGGCACGGGGACGACCAGATCCGGACGCATGCGCAGCAACGCCGCGAGCGCCTCGTCTGGGAGCGACCGGAGGTGGTCGACGAGCATGGTGGTCATCGTCTACCCACGCTATACGGCCGGCCACCCATCCCGAGTGCGAGCGACCATCCGCCCCGCGTGTGCGACCATCGGCCGCGTGATCACCTCGCTGGCCGTCGGCTTCGACTTCGACATGACCCTGGCCGACACCCGCCCCGGGATCGCCGCCGCCTTCCGGCAGCTGACCGCGGTCACCGGCACCTATGTAGACGAACAGGCCGCGATTTCCCGCCTCGGACCGCCGTTGCGGGCCGAGTTGGCCCACTGGTTCCCGCCCGAGGAGATCGAGGCCGCGGTGATCACCTACCGCGAGATCTACGTCGACTACGCGATCACGCCGACCGTGCTGCTGCCCGGTGCCCGCGAGGCGCTCGAGGCGGTCCGCGCGCTCGGCGGCCGTGTGGTGGTCGTCACGTCAAAATTGGGCCGCCTGGCCGAGTTGCACCTCAAGCACCTCGGCATCACCGCCGACGCGGTCGCCGGTGACCTGTTCGCCGAGGGCAAGGCGACCGCGCTGACCGAGCACGGCTGCGGTCTCTACGTCGGTGACCACGTCGCCGACATGGTCGCGGCGCGCACCGCCGGCGTGCCGGGCGTCGGCGTCACCACCGGCCCGTGCTCGGCCGACGAACTGCGGGACGCGGGCGCCCGGCTGGTTCTGCCCGATCTCCGGGAATTCTCGGCGGCGCTTCCTGGGTTGGTCCGGCTAGCCTTGTGAGGTCAACAAGTCCACAGCAGGACGAGATTCAGTGAGGTTGCAGTGCCGACCGGTCGAGTGAAGTGGTTCGACGCGACCAAGGGATACGGGTTCGTCACCAGTGACGAGGGTGGCGACGTCTTCCTGCCCAAGGGCGCGCTACCCGACGGCGTCACCGACCTCAAAGGTGGCCAGCGGATCGAGTTCGGCGTGGTCGACAGCCGCAAGGGCGCGCAGGCGCTCGGCGTCAAGCTGATCGAGGCGCCGCCGTCGATGTCAGAGCTGCGCCGCCGGCCCGCCGACGAGCTGCACGGCATGGTCGAAGACATGATCAAGGTGCTGGAGGCCCGGGTCCAGCCCGACCTCCAACGGGGCCGGTTCCCCGACAAGAAGACCGCGCAGCAGGTCGCTCAGCTCATCCACGCGGTGGCGCGCGAGTTCGAGATCTGAGGCACGAGCCCGGCTGCGGCGGCTCGGCCGAGGAGGGCGTCGATCGCCTTGCGGCCCTCCTCGCCCAGGTCTTCGGTGAACTCGTTGACGTAGAGGCCGATGTGCTGGTCGACGACTGACTGCTCCATCTCCTGCGCGTGCGCGAGCACGTAGTCGCGGCTGGCCGCCGGGTCGGCCCAGGCGCGGCGCACCGACTCGCGCACCCAGGCGGTCGCCTCCGCCGGGTCGACGGTGCCGCGCTTGGCCAGGATCGCGCCGAGCGGGATCGGCAGCCCGGTGTCGCCCTCCCACCATTCGCCGAGGTCGACCAGCGAGGTCAGGCCGTGCCGCTGGTAGGTGAACCGGGCCTCGTGGATCACCAGACCGGCGTCGTAGCGGCCCGCCGCGACCGCCGGCATGATCTCGTGGAACGGCACCACGTCGATGACCGCCGGCTGCTGCCCCTGCGCCCAGAGCCGGAACAGCAGGTAGGCGGTGGTGCGGTCGCCCGGCACCGCGACCCGGGCACCGTCGAGGTCGCGCGGGCCGTCCGGCCGGGTCAGCACCAGCGGGCCGCAGCCCCGGCCGAGCGCGCCGCCGCAGGGCAGCAACTCGTAGTCGTCGAGCAGCCAGGGCAGCGCCGCGTAACTCACCTTGACCAGGTCGAACGCGCCCTTCTCGGCGGCCGTGTTGGTCACGTCGACGTCGGCGAAGGTCACCTCGACCGGCGGCGCGCCGGGCACCAGCCCGTGTGCGAGGGCGTGGAACACGAACGTGTCGTTGGGGCACGGCGAGAAAGCCAGCGAGAGCGCCATGCCCTCACGCTAACCCCAGTGCCCCCGCGGCCTTGGTGAGGGCGGCCAGCGCCGCCGGGATCCGCCAGGCCGCCCGGTCGCGCGGACCGACCACGTTGGAAATCGTTCTGACCTCGGCGAACGGGAGGCCGGCGGCGGCGCAGCCCACGCCGTAGCCCTCCATCCCCTCGGCCACCGCGTCGGGGAACCGGGCGGTGAGCTTTGTCGTCGAGGCTGCCGTGCCCGTGACGGTGCTCACGGTCAGCACGGTGCCGAGGGCCGCGTCCGGCAGCGCCGCGCGCAGGGTCGCGACCAGGCCGGCGTCGGCGTCGACCCGGGCCGTGCCGAAGCCGAGTTCGTCGATCGGCAGGAAGCCGTCGGGGCTCTCCGCGCCCAGATCGGCGGCGATGCTGCGGGTCGCGATCGCGATGCCGCCGATCTCGACACGCCCGGCGAAACCGCCGCCAATACCCAGGAAGACCACGCCGGTGTACGGGCGACCGCCCGCCTCCGCCAGCGCCAGCAGCCGGGCGGTGCCGGCGGCGGCCGCGGCGGGACCGACGCCGACGGCGGTCACGGTGAGCCGGTCGTCGAGCCCGGCCCGGACCGCGTCGGCCTCGGGCTGGACGGCCGTCACCACGAGCAGCGTCATGCCGGTGGGCCGGCGGTGTCGCGCCACGGGTCTTCGCCGGGGCCATCGACCGGAACGCTGGGCCGGTAGACGTGGTAGCCGGGCGGCGCGACCGCGGTCTGCTGCGTGCCACCGTCGTCGGCGGGGTCCACCGCGGGCATGGGCAGCGTGCGCTTCGTTTCGTCGTCCTTCGACCGCCGCCACCACCGGCGTCCGGCCCGCGGAAGCTCGGCTGTGGCCGCCGGTTCGCCGGCCTGGCGTGGACGAGGCCCCGCGGATCGGTCGCCGGGCGCCCGGGACGCGTCGGCGGGTCGCCGGGCGGCGTCGCCGCCTGGCCGGACCGTGTCGTGGGTCCGCCCGGCGTCCGCGCGTAGCGAGGCCGTGTCGGGAGAGCGGCCGGCGTCGCCGCCTGGCCGGACCGTGTCATGGGTCCGCCCGGCGTCCGCGCGTGGCCAGGCCGCGTCGGGAGAGCGGCCGGCGTCGCCGCCTGGCCGGACCGTGTCGTGGGTCCGCCCGGCGTCCGCGCGTGGCCCGGTCGTGTCGGTTGAGCGGCCGGCGTCTGCCGCCGACCGGGAGGCGCCGGGTGACCGGCCCGCGTCGGCGCCCCGGCGCGACGCGGCGTCGATCGTCGTGGCGGGCTCGTCTGGCGTGTCGCCCACGTCGAACCGGCCGTGTAAGCGTTCCTTGCGGAGCTTGCCGGCGACCAGCACCGCCCGCAGCGCGGCCAGGGCGATGAGGCCCGAGAGCAGGCCGATGCCGAGCCGGCCGCTGACCGGGATCAGCCCGAGCCCACCGCCGGCCACGAACGCCAACATCAGCACCGTCTCGGAGTGTGCGAAGGCACTGGCCCGCATCCGTTCCGGGACGCGTTCCTGGATTGTCGCGTCGTTGGACAGCTTGGCGATGCCGCTCATGGTCGCGGTGACCAGGCAGAGCAGCGCGACCATCCCGAGTGAGAACTCGATCGTGGTCAGCACCGCCACGCCCGCGGTGATGATCAGACCGCTGGACTGGAGCGCCACCGGCCGGTGGATCTGCAACCGGGTGCCGACCGCCGTGGCCAGGAAGGTGCCGACGCCCAGCGCGCCACCCATGATGCTGAGCGCGATCGCGTCGCTGAAAGTGCGGCCGAAGAGCGTGGTGTCGAGATAGCCGCCCTTGACCGCGAACGCCAGGAAGAGCAGCAGGAAGCCGTAGAACGCGCGGAGCGAGGCGCTGCCGACCAGGGTCGCGATCACCAGGCGGCCGGACAGTGGCCGGTCGCCGTTGCGGCCGAACGCCCCGAAGATGGCCGCTATCGGCCGGGGCACGGTCTCCGGCGGGTCGGAGTCGGCCCGGGGTGGCAGCCGGAGCGAGATCACCATGCCGACGATGAAGATCACCGCGGCGATCCGCAGCGGCCAGGCCGGGCCGATCGCGAAGGCGCCGACGCCGATGGGGGCCGCGATCGCGCCCGCGACGGTGCCGTAGATGCTCGCTCGAGCGCCCGCCTGGGACAGCCCGAGGCCCTCGGGCAAGAGCCGGGGCACGGCCGCCGATCTGGCCACGCCGTAGGCCCGGGACAGGGCCAGCACCCCGAACGCCGCCGGGTAGAGCGCGAACGAGTGGAAGTTGTCGGCGATCGCCCAGACCAGGAACGCCCGGCCGAGGAACGTCGCCGCCAGCGCCCAGCGGCGGCCGTGCCGGAAATGGTCGAGCAGCGGGCCGACCACCGGGGCCAGCAGCGCGAACGGGACCATCGTGATGAACAGGTAGAGCGCGACCTTGGTGCGCGCCTCGCCGAGCGGCACGTCGAAGAAGATCGTGCCGGCGAGCCCGATGGTGATCAGGGTGTCGCCGGCACAGGAAGCGGCATGCAGGTCGAACAGGCGCATCATGCCGGTTTCGCCGCGGGCGCCCTTCGACCGGGCCGTGCCGACGCCGCGCCGCACACCCCGGCTGACCAGGCGGCCGCCCTTGAAGGTCGTGCCGATGAGGCGGCCGAGCGTCGACCCGGTGCGACGTATCAACGGCATGGAGCCATCCTCTCCCATCCCGCTGTCGAGGGCCCACACGCGTAGTGAAGAATGTCTGGGTGACCAGGAGTGCGGCAGTGCGATCCGCGAAGCTCGACCAGGTCTGTGCCGCGGCCGTCGACCTCGCGCGGTCGGCGGTCACCGAGGTCGACCCCTCTGAGGTCGGCCCTCATCTCGACGCGGTTGCCGAGGGCGAGCGACTAGTCACTCACTACTTTGCCTGCGAGACACCCGGTTACCGAGGGTGGCGGTGGGCGGTCACAGTGACCCGCGTCTCCCGCAGCAAGCACGTGACGATCTGCGAGACGGTGCTGCTGCCCGGCAGCGAAGCGCTGCTCGCCCAGAGCTGGGTGCCCTGGCAGGACCGCCTCCAGCCGGGCGACCTGGGCGTCGGCGACCTGCTGTTGACGCCGGCCGACGACGACCGGCTCGTGCCGGGCTACACGCTCTCCGATGACCCGGCGGTCGACGAGGTGACCTGGGAGCTGGGGCTCGGCCGCATCCGGGTGATGTCGAAAGAAGGTCGCGAGGAGACCGCCCAGCGGTGGTACGACGGCGACCACGGCCCCGACGCGGCGATCGCCACGGCCGCGCCGAAGGCCGCCCGCTGCGTCACCTGCGGCTTCTACCTGCCCCTGGCCGGCGCCATGCGGCAGGCCTTCGGGGTCTGCGGCAACATGTTCGCGCCCGACGACGGCCGCGCGGTCAGCAACGACCACGGCTGCGGCGCACACTCCGAGGCGCTCGCCGAAAACGCGACGCCCGAAGAGCTGCCCACCGTCTACGACGACGGCGAAGTCGAGTCCGTCGAAGACTGAGCCGGTGCCAGCCGCCGCCTCCGGCGGTTGGCGTCGTGCCTGATCATGACCGCCAGGCCCGGGAATCCGAGTAGGAATCCGGCCAGGCAGGTCCATAGCCAGTTTTCGCGTCCGTCGCGGAAAAAGGCGAGCACCACCAGCCCGACGACCGCCCAGATGACCATGCCGCCGACCGCGAATAGCGTCATGGGCGGGTCGAGCGGTGCCACCCGAGGTTGTTGCCGCTGCTCAGCCACTCGAAAAGGGTAACCAGGAAGATCTTTCGGTGTAACACCGGCTGTGGCACGATGCCCCCGTCAATCGATGATCTCCGTGGGGAGCCGGTCATGACCGAGGCACCGACCACACAGCGGGCCACCAGCCCAGACCGCCCGGAGAGCGGGTTCGACCGATACTTCTCGATCAGCGCCCGTGGCTCGACGGTCGGCCGGGAAGTGCGCGGTGGTTTCGCGACCTTCTTCACGATGGCCTACATCGTCGTGCTCAACCCGCTGATCCTGGGCAGCGCCAGCGACGCCACCGGCGCACACCTCGCGATCGCCGCGATCGCGGCCGCCACCGCCCTGGTCGCCGGGGTGATGACGATCCTGATGGGAGTCGTCGCCCGGTTCCCGCTGGCGCTGGCCGCCGGCCTCGGCGTCAACGCGATGGTCGCCTACGAGATCGCGCCCCAGATGACCTGGGCCGATGCGATGGGCTTGGTGGTCATCGAAGGCCTGCTGATCACTGTGCTGGTGCTGACGGGCCTGCGGGAGAGCATCTTCCGCGCCGTGCCGACCCAGCTCAAGGCTGCGATCGGGGTCGGCATCGGCCTGTTCCTGACGATCATCGGGCTGGTCGACTCGGGCTTCGTGCGCCGGATCCCGGACGCCGCCGGCACCACCGTGCCGGTCGGGCTCGGCATCAACGGCCGGTTGGTGAGCTGGCCCGCGCTGGTGTTCGTGTTCGCGCTGCTGCTGACGATCGTGCTGTTCGTGCGCAAGGTCCGCGGCGCGATCCTGATCGGCATCCTGTCGGCGACCGTGTTGGCCGTGATCGTCGAGGCGATCGGCAACATCGGCCCGTCGTTCGTCGATGGCAAGCCCGTGCCCACCGGGTGGTCGCTCAACGTACCCACACTGCCTGACAAGATCTTCGATCTGCCCGACCTGTCGCTGCTGGGCAAGTTCAACATCTTCGACTCCTGGTCGCGCGCCGGTTGGCTGGTCGTGCTGATGTTCGTCTTCACCCTGTTGATCACGGACTTCTTCGACACGATGGGCACGATGGTCGCGGTCGGCCAGGAGGGCGACCTGCTCGACTCGAGCGGCATGCCGCCGCGCACCCGGGAGATCCTGCTCGTCGACTCGGTCGCAGCAGCCGCCGGCGGCGCGGCCAGCGTCTCCAGCAACACCTCGTTCATCGAGAGCGCGTCGGGTGTCGCCGAGGGTGCCCGCACCGGCGTGGCCAACCTGGTCACCGGCGGCCTCTTCCTGCTCGCGATGTTCGTCGCACCGCTGGTCACGGTCGTGCCCTTCGAGGCGGCGTCCGGCGCGCTGGTGATCGTCGGCTTCCTGATGATGACGGCCGTCCGCAGCATCGACTGGACCGACTACGAGATCGCGGTGCCGGCGTTCCTGACCATCGTGCTGATGCCGTTCACCTACTCGATCTCCAACGGGATCGGGGCCGGGATCATCGCGTACGCCGTGGTCAAGCTCGCCCGGGGGAAGGGCCGGGAGGTTCACCCGTTGTTGTACGCCGTCGCGGCTTTGTTCGTGGTCTACTTCCTCCGTGGCCCGATCGAGAGCCTGATCGCGTAGGCGTGCTGGGGTGACCGGGGCCATAACCGCTGGTTGTTAGCTGGGCTCATTAGTTAAGCTAAGGATTGTGACGGAGCGGACGGTGACGGCTAAGCGTGTTTCGGTGGCGCAACTCGCGTCATCGCTGCGCGATGCGATCACCCGGTTCAACCGGCGGGTCAGGCAGACCCGCCCCGTCGGAGATCTCACGGTTACCCAGCTCTCCGCCCTGACCAGCCTTCAGCTGGCGGGCGCGCTGTCACCCCGGGAGCTCGCCGACGTCGAACGCGTCCAGCCTCCGACGATGACGAAGATCGTCGCGAAGCTGGAGGAGCGCGGGCTGGTGCAACGCAC
This sequence comes from Asanoa ferruginea, assembly GCF_003387075.1. NCBI lineage: Bacteria > Bacillati > Actinomycetota > Actinomycetes > Micromonosporales > Micromonosporaceae > Asanoa > Asanoa ferruginea. The sequence goes on along the minus strand of NZ_QUMQ01000001.1, from coordinate 1,661,291 downwards.
CCCGCACCCGACCGACGGGCGCCAGGTCATCCTGGCCGCCACGGAGGCGGGGCGGGCGATCCTTGCCCAGCACGAGCGGGCCCGCGATGAATGGCTGGGCCCTCGACTCGCCGCGCTGACCCCGGAGGAGCGAGACACGCTCCGCCGGGCGGCGGAGATCCTGCAGAAGGTCGCGCGCGCCTGACATCGCGCCGCTTCGTCCTCAGTGGATGACGCATACCTTCCGCGTATCTCCGAGGAGGCGCAAAACCCTTGCGGGCCAGGCTCAACACCACGTTCCAGTCCCTCCAGGTGAGGAACTACCGGCTCTTCGCGCTCGGTCAGCTCGTGAAGCTGATCGGCGTGTGGATGATGTTCACGACGCAGGACTGGCTCGTGTTCCAGTTGGGCGGCACCGCGGCCCAACTCGGCATCGTCACGGCACTCCAGTTCACGCCGGTGCTGGTGCTGACGTTGCTCTCCGGGCGGCTCGCCGATCGCTATGACAAGCGGAAGATCCTCTTTGTCGCCAACTTCGCGTGGACCACGCTGTGCATCCTCTTCAGCATCCTGGTGGTGAGCGGCGCCGCGCAGCTCTGGCACGTGTATGTGTTCGCCACCCTGCTCGGCGTGGCCAGCGCGGTCGAGACGCCGGTGCGCCAGTCGTTCGTCTCCGAGCTGGTGGAGACGCGGCTGCTGCCCAACGCGCTGGGCCTGTCCGCGGCCACCTTCAACAGCGCCCGGGTGGTCGGCCCCTCGCTGGCCGGCATCGCGATCGCGCTGTTCGACGTCGGCCCGGTGTTCGTGCTCAGCGCCGTCCTCGCGGTCGCTCCGCTGGTCTGCCTGTTCCGGATGCGCCCGGCCGAGCTCTACCGCTCCGAGCTGGCCACGGCCGCCACCCGCGAACCGGCCAAGGTGATCGACGGCCTGCGCTACGTGCGCCAGCGGCCCGACCTGATGCTGCCGATGGTGCTGATGAGCGTCCTGGCGTTCACCCTCTTCAACTTCCCGGTCACCCTCCAGGCGCTGGCCAAGACCGGCTTCCACACCGGCGCGGCCTCGTTCGGCCTGTTCACCACCGCAGTCGGCCTGGGCGCCCTGGTCGGCGCGCTGGTCGGCGGCACCCGCAGGGCCCGCCCCTCGGTCTACACGGTCCTCGCTTCGGCGATGGTCTTCAGCGCGTTCGGCATCCTGGTCGGCATCCTGCCGGTCTACTGGCTGGTGGTCGCGGCGCTCGTACCCACCGGATTCTTCATGGTCCTCTTCGCCCAGGCGGCCAACCAGCGGGTCCAGCTCGGCACCGACGCGGCCTTCCGCGGCCGGGTGATGGCCCTGTGGGTGCTGGTCTTCATGGGCGTCAACCCGGTCTCCGGCCCACTGGTCGGCTGGTTCGCCGACCGCTACGGCGCCGGCGCGGCGATCTGGCTCGGCGGCGCGGCCGCCCTCGTCGCGACGACGCTGGCCCTGGCCTACGAGCTGCGGCGCAGCGGAAACCGGCTGCGGATCCTCCTTCGCCCGGTGCCCAGCCTGCGGATCGTGCCGCTCGCGGCTGCGGCAGTGCCGATGGCGGCGGGCGTGCCAGCGGGGTCGGTCTCGGAACGGGTCTGATCAGTTGCGCCGCCGGCGGTGCCGACTGGGTCAGTCGTAGAGCGGCGACGCCTGGTTGCGGCCCGGCGGTGCCGGGCGGGTCGGTCGCCGAACGGGTCTGAGTTGGCGCGGCGCGCGGGCGCGTCGGTGTCACACCGATCTGGTTTGCTGTCCGACATGACGCGCGACGTATTCCTCCGATGTCTCGACGCTGACTTCAACAACCTGCGCGCGGCAGCCGTCGACTTATCGAAGCCGGTGCCGTCGTGTCCGGGTTGGACGGTCGACGACCTGGTCGGCCACGTCGCACACGTCTACCTGCACAAGGTCGAGACCATGCGGCGGGGCGCCCTGCCCAAGCCGTGGCCGCCGGAGCCGACCGGGGAGAAGACGCTGGCGCTGCTCGACCGGGCCTACACCGAGTTGGTGGCCGAGTTCGCCGAGCGACCCGACGACCAGCCCTGCCCGACCTGGTATGAGCCGGACCAGACGGTCGGCTTCTGGGTCCGCCGGATGGCGCAGGAGACAGTGATCCACCGGGTCGACGCCGAGTTGGCCGCCAACCTGCCCATCTCGCGCATCCCGGCCGAGCTGGCCGACGACGGCATCGCCGAGGTGCTCGAGGTCTTCCTGTCCTACGCCACCCGGCAATGGCCCGAAGATTTCGGCGACCTGTTGCGTGCCAACGGCAACCGGGCGGTCATGGTCAGCGCCGGCGGCGCCCGCTGGCTGGTCCGGCTCGACCACGGCAGTGTCGAGATCGCACCCGAGACGGCCGGGCAGGCGGTGGCGCAGGTGTCCGGCGGCCCCCACGACGTGCTGTTGTGGCTCTGGCGCCGGGTGGGTGACAGCGCGGTCCGTGTGGAGGGTGACGCGACCGCGATCGGCCGGCTGCGCGCGCTCCTGGAGGCGGCCACGCAATGATCAAGACGAATGCCGCAAGCGCGGAATTTGGCCGGTCGGTGCATCAAATGACACTCAAATCGGTGGCGGTCGCTCCCGGAGGCGCATAGCTTCAAAGAGTGGCGATCCCGCACACACTCGTGCTGGCGGTGGCGATTCTGACGCTGCTGTGTCTGCCTGCCATCGTCGCCGCGATCGTCTGTGCCGACGAGCTCATCGAGCGCGCGGCCCGGGCCATGCAGCAGGCGCGATTGACCCGACGCGAGCGCCGGGCGATCAGCCGGCTCGATCGCTCGATCGGCCCGACCGTCGAGGTCGCGCTGATCGCCCCCGACGATCAGGAACGCCCGACGATCGAGCAGATCGCCGCCGACCTGCACCGGCTTGGTCAGCAGCGGCTCGGCGTGGCACAACGGTCGCAGGTCTGGCAGACCGCGGTGCTGCGCGCTTATGACGAGCAACTCCGCCTGGCCAGCGCGTGCCTGGGCGTGACGCAACACCTGAGCGAGCTGGTCGGGGTCGACCTGGAGATCGAGCGGGTCCGGGTCGAGGGCGAGTTGCAGGCCCGCGGCATGATCCTGCCGACGGCCGGGGCCGAGCGCCGCGAGCAGCGGTGAGACTGTTCGTCGCCGCCTACCCGCCGGAAGGCGCGGTCGCCGATCTAGCTGCTTTCGTGTCCCGCCTGCGGGTGGGCCGCGCGGCGGCGGCGGGCGTCAACACCCGTCTCGCCAAACCCGAGACCTATCACCTGACGCTGGCCTTCCTGGGCGATGTCGCTGACGAGCGGCTCGCCGACGTCGAGGCGGCGATCGGCCGGGCCGTCGACCGGCTCCCGCCCGCGGTGCCGGAAGTGGCACTGGCCGGCGGCGGCCGCTTCGGCCGCGGCGCGTTCACGCTGATGTGGGTCGGCGTCACCGGCGACCTCGACCCGATGCGCGCGCTGCACAAGGGCCTGCGCCGGGAGCTGAAGCGGGCCAGGCTGCCCTATGACGACCGGCCGTGGAAACCACACCTGACCCTGGCGAGGCCGGGCGACCGCCTGCCGCGGGCCGAGGTCGACGCCGACCGCGATGAGCTCAACGCCTACGAAGGTCCACGATGGCCGGTGCGCGAGCTGCTGCTGATGCGCAGCCACCTAGGGCCGAACCCAACCTACGATCGCCTGACGAACTGGTCCCTGGCGGGTAGTTTGCGGTAGTGACATCCGTTATGCCCCCTTCCCCCCGTCCCGCAAAACAGAACTTCTGGACCACCTGGCCGGGCGCGGTGACCATCCTGGTCGTAGTCGGCCTGCTGGCGGTCAGCGTCTGGTCCGGCGCCCGCCAGAGCCGCGCCCGCACGGCGAAGATGTTGGTAGAGATCACCACCTGCGACTTCGCCGGCGCGACGGCCAAGGTCGGCCTGACCGTCCACAACAGCGGCACCACGATCCGCTCGGCGCAGGTCGCCATCGAATACCGCGACGCGGCCGGCACCCGGGTCGACACGGCCTCGGCAACCGCCCGCGAGGTCCCGCCGGGCGACACCGTGCACCTGGAAGAGAGCACGCTGCTCGACGTGCCCACCGACGAGGGAACCTGCCGGGTCGCCGCGGTCCGCTAACGGCCTGGCACGGCCGCAGGGGTTCGCTTGGGGTCTGGCGCGGTCGTGCGGTTCGCTCGGGTCTGGTGCGGTCGTGCGGGTTCGCTTGGGGTCTGGCGCGGTCGTGCGGTTCGCTCGGGTCTGGTGCGGTCGTGCGGGTTCGCTCGGGTCTGGCGCGGTCGTGCGGGTTCGCTCGGGTCTGGCGCGGCCGTGCGGGTTCGCTCGGGTCTGGCGCGGTGGCCGCGGGTTCGCTTAGTGGCCTGGTGTGGCCGCGCCGTCGACTACGCGGGCGTGGCATGGCCGGGCGTGTCGCGACCGCGGCGAGGTGTCTCGCGGCGCCTACATGTTTTGGCATGTGCCTACATAACAAAACATGTAGCGCGCGAAAAGCACCCGCCGCCGACAGCGCGACACGTCGACGCGACGACACGCCGCCGTGGAGGGATCAGCCGATCCGGTTGGGCGGGTTACCAGGCCCAGGCCTCCGGGCCCGGGCCGCCCTGGCCCACCGGCGGGAAGAGTTCGTCGAGGCGGCCGAGGGTGGACTTGTCGAACTCGACTTCCAGTGCGCCGAGGGCCGAGTCGAGTTGGTCCATCGTGCGGGGGCCGATGATCGGTGCGGTCACGCCCGGGCGGGAGAGTAGCCAAGCCAGCGCCACGTTGGTTGGTTCGTGGCCCAGGTCGGCGCTGAGCTTCTCGTAGGCCTCGATCGTCTCGCGGTGTGCGGCCAGGCCGTCGGCCGAGCGACCCTTCGTCCCACGAGAACCCTCGCCCGACGCCATCTTGCGCAGGATGCCGCTCAGCAGGCCGCCGTGCAGGGGCGACCAGGGGATGATGCCGATCCCGTATTCGAGCGCGGCCGGGACGACCTCCAGCTCGATGTGCCGGGTCAGCAGGTTGTAGATCGACTGCTCTGACACCAGGCCGAGGAAATGCCTGCGGGTCGCCGACTCCTGGGCCCGCGCGAGGTGCCAGCCGGCGAAGTTGGACGAACCGACGTAGACCACTTTGCCCTGGGCGACCAGCGTCTCCATCGCCTGCCAGATCTCCTCCCACGGGGTTTCCCGGGAGACGTGGTGCATCTGGTAGAGGTCGATGGTCTCGGTCTGCAACCGCCGCAGCGAGTCTTCGCAGGCGCGGATGATGTGCCGGGCCGACAGGCCGCGCTCGTTGGGCCAGTCGCCCATCCGGCCGAACACCTTGGTGGCCAGCACGACCTTCTCGCGGCGGCCGCCGCCCTGGGCCAGCCAGCGGCCGACGATCTGCTCGGTGACGCCTTCGCCCAGCTTCCAGCCGTACACGTTGGCGGTGTCGAAGAAGTTGATGCCGTGCTCGAGCGCGCGGTCCATGATGGCGAAGCTGTCGGCCTCGCTGGTCTCCGGACCGAAGTTCATCGTGCCGAGGCACAGTCGGCTCACCGACAGGCCGGTGCGGCCCAGGTTCGTGTATTCCATACCGACACCCTGCCACCGGCAGGGGCGAGGCGAAACTTAAGAGCTTTCGCGCTGCGGTGCGCTGCCGAAGAGCACGTCGTCCCAACTGGGCAGGCGCTTGCGCGGCTTGCCGCTCGGGTCGTTTTGCTCGTTGCCGCCGCCGTTGCCGGTGTTGCGGCGTGGGCGCAGGACGGCCAGCGACGGCACCGCCGGAACCTCTTTCGGGAGGTCGGCGTCGTCGTCGAAGGCCGAGCCGCCGGAGCCGAGCAGCGCTGCGGCGCCGCCCCGCCGGGGCTCGGACGGACCACTGTCGAGGCCGCGGCCGGGCGGGTTGAGTGGACGGTCGAGTGAGGCCAGTAGCGCGTCGCGGCCGGCCCGGATCGCGTCGCGCGGTGCGCGGGACTCGGTCGGCGCCGACGGCAGGCCGTGGCCGCCACGGGTGGGCTCGGACCGGGTCAGCGCGTGGCTGCCCCGCTCGGGGGTGACCGGCTCCTGGCCGAGCAGCGGCTGCGGGCGCTCGGTGCACAGGTATTGGGCCATGTCGTCGTGGGGTGCGACGACCTGGCGGGCCCGGTCTAGGTCCCACATCGCCTGCGCGGTGGCCTTGCCCGACGGCCAGGTGGCGACGATCCGCCAGGTGCCGTCGTCGCGCCGGTAGGCGTCCCAGGAGATCTTCTCGGAGTCGATGCCGTGCTGGGCCAGCCGGGCGTCGACGACCTCGGCGAGCGGGGCGCCCTTCTCCGAGGTCTTCAGGCGCGTGCGGCGGGCGTGCTGCGCGAGCATCGCCCGCTCCTGGAGCACCGGGCCGGCGTAGCGGAGCACGCGGTCGACCGGGACGCCGGCGATCCGCGCGACGTCGTCGGCGGACTCGCCGCTGCGGATGCGGGACTGGATGTCGCGGGGTGACAGGGACGGGGGCTGATCACCGAAATGGCCGGCGCCACTGACCGCACCTGCGGCCGCGTCACCGTGGAGGACGCCATTGAGCCGGTCGTCGAGGGGGAGCGCCAGGAGGCGGCCCACCTCGTCGGCGAGCACCATGGCCTGGCCGTCCTCGGAGAGGGCGACGAAGCGTACTGGCCGCATCGCGTTGCCTCCGTCTCGCTGTGCTGGCCAACGACCCCGACCAGAGTCGAGACCAACACGGTAGCCCACTAGCACCCCGGCGTAGCTATAGGCACGCCGGGGTGTCAGTGAGAAAAACGCTAGAGCCGCTCGAGAACGTAGTCGATCGAGGCGGTCAGCGCCTCGACGTCGGAGGGCTCGATCGCCGGGAACAGCGCCACCCGCAGCTGGTTGCGGCCCAGCTTGCGGTAGGGCTCGGTGTCGACGATGCCGTTGGCCCGCAGCGCCTTGGCCACGGCCGACGCGTCGACCTCGTCGACGAAGTCGATGGTGGCGACCACGTTGGAGCGCAGGCCCGGGTCGGACACGAACGGGGTGGCCACGGTGGAGCGCTCGGCCCAGCCGTAGATCACTCCGGCACTTTCTTCCGTGCGCTTGGCCGCCCAGGACAGGCCGCCCTGCGCGTTCATCCAGTCGGTCTGCTCGGCGGCCAGGAAGATGGTCGCCAGCGCCGGCGTGTTGTAGGTCTGTTCGAGCCGCGAGTTTTCCACGGCCGTCATCAGGTCGAGGAACGCCGGGATGTAGCGGCCGGACGCCTTGACCTCGGCCGCCCGGGCCAGCGCGGCCGGCGACATGAGCGCGATCCACAGGCCGCCGTCGGAGCCGAACGCCTTCTGCGGCGCGAAGTAGTAGACGTCGGTCTCGCGCGGGTCGACCTCGAGCCCACCGGCGCCGGAGGTCGCGTCGACCAGCAGCAGCGCGCCCGGGTCGGCGCCGGCCACCCGGCGGATCGGCACGGCCACGCCGGTCGAGGTCTCGTTGTGCGGAGTTCCGTATACGTCGACGCCGGCCTCGGCGACCAGGCCCGGTGCGCTGCCCGGCTCGGCCTTGCGCACGGTCGGGTCGGAGAGGAACGGGGCGGCCTTGGCCGACGACGCGAACTTGGCGCCGAACTCGCCGAAGCTGGCGAACTGGGCCTTGTCCTGGATCAGGCCGAAGGTGGCGACCTCCCAGAAGGCCGTGGTGCCCCCGTTGGAGAGGATCACCTCGTAGCCCTCGGGCAGCGCGAAGAACTGTGCGATCCCCTCGCGGAGGCGCTTGACCTGGTCGCGGACCGTCTTCTGCCGGTGTGACGTGCCCAGGTAGCTGGTGGCGACCTGCTGTAGTGCGGAAACCGCCTCCGGGCGGACCTTGGACGGCCCGCAGCCGAAGCGTCCGTCAGCGGGCTTGATCTCGTCGGGAATCCGGATGCCGGTCACGTCTGCCACGAATTGATCCTTAGGTCGCGCTCGGGATGGGAAGCCGGCGGCGCTGCCGAACTTTCATACTTCCACCCCAACGAGGGCGCGGGCCGGACGGTCTCACGCGAAAGAGCGTGAGCCCACCCACACCTACTCGGCGTGCGGGATCTGGTTCCAGCCCTCGACGTCGGCCGGCTTGCGCGGCGCCGGGCCGACGTAGTCGGCCGACGGGCGGACCAGCCGCTGTAGCGCCTTCTGCTCCATGATGTGCGCGCTCCAACCGGCGGTGCGGGCACAGGTGAACATCGACGTGAACATGTGCGGCGGCACCTCGGCGAAGTCGAGCACCACGGCCGACCAGAACTCGACGTTGGTGGCCAGCACCCGGTCGGGGCGGCGGGCCTGTAGCTCTTCGAGGGCGGCCTTCTCCAGCGCCTCGGCGACCTCGAAGCGCGGCGCGCCGAGTTCCTTGGCGGTGCGGCGGAGCACCCGGGCGCGCGGGTCTTCGGCCCGGTAGACCCGGTGGCCGAAGCCCATCAGCCGCTCGCCGCGGTCGAGTACGCCCTTGACGTAGCCCTCGGCGTCGCCGCTGCGCTCAACCGCCTCGATCATGCCGAGCACGCGGGACGGCGCGCCGCCGTGCAGCGGGCCGGAGAGCGCGCCGATGCCCGACGAGATGCAGGCCGCGGCGTCGGCGCCGGTGGAGGCGACCACCCGGCAGGTGAACGTGGAGGCGTTCATGCCGTGCTCGGCGGCCGAGATGAAGTAGGCGTCGACGGCCTTGACGTGGCGCGGGTCGGGGTCGCCCCGCCAGCGCTTCATGAACCGTTCGACGATCGTGGCGGCCTTGTCGATCTCTTTCTGCGGCACGGCCGGCAGGCCGAGGCCGCGGGCCGACTGCGCGACGAAGGAGAGCGCGGTCACCGACACCCGGGCGAGGTCTTCGCGGGCCTGCGGGTCGGAGATGTCGAGCAACTGGGACAGACCCCAGTAGGGCGCCAGCATCGCGACGGCCGACTGGACGTCGACCCGGATGTCGCCGGAGTGCACCGGCACCGGGAACGGCTCGGCGGGCGGCAGCCCGGGCCCGAAGCGGCCGTCGACCAGCAGCGCCCAGACGTTGCCGAAGCTGACCTGCCCGATGAGATCTTCGATGTCGACGCCGCGGTAGCGCAGTGCGCCACCCTCTTTGTCGGGCTCGGCGATCGTGGTCTCGAAGGCGACCACGCCTTCCAACCCCGGCTTGAAGTCGGACATTTCGCCCTCCCGCCTATGCGTCCCGCAACATTTCGACGCCTTAGCTACCACTCAGGTTTCGTATTCGTGTCATCTTGCCTGCTGGGTCTCCGGATGCGCGAGCAGTGGGCGCAACTCGGAGTGCCGGCAAACAAGGCATACCACCCGTTAACGCGTGCACGAGGATGAGGACGTGACCGGAGACACACCCGACCTGGCCGCCATGCGGCGGGACTACGCGTCCGACCGTGGGCTCGACGTCACCGACCTGGCCGCCACCTGGCCCGAGCAGTTCGGCCGCTGGTTCGCCGACGCCACCGACGCCGGGCTCCCGGAGCCCAACGCGATGGTGCTGTCGACCGCCGACGCGGCCGGCTGGCCCAGTTCGCGGACCGTGCTGCTCAAGGGGATCGACGAGCGCGGGTTCGTGTTCTACACCAACTACGAGTCCCGCAAGGGCGCCGAACTGCGCGCCAACCCGCACGCCGCGCTGCTCTTCCCGTGGTTTCCGCTGATGCGCCAGGTCGGCGTGCGGGGCACGGTCGAGGAGGTGGACCGGGTGGAGACCGAGACCTATTTCGCCAGCCGGCCGCGTCCGTCGCAGATCGCCGCGTGGGCCAGCCCACAGTCGCGGGTGCTGCCCGACCGGGCCGCGCTCGACGAGCGATTTACTGCCACCGAGCGGCGGTTCCCGGCCGAGTCGCCGGTGCCGGCCCCGCCCCACTGGGGTGGGCTGCGGGTCGTGCCGGAGACGGTCGAGTTCTGGCAGGGGCGCACCGGCCGGCTGCACGACCGGCTGCGTTACCGTCGGGCCGAACAAGGAGAGTGGATCATCGAACGCCTCGCACCGTGAGTAAGGCCCGCAGCCGCTGGGCGATCGATCTTCGACCCCTCTCCATCGCCAGCTACCGCCGGATGTGGATCGGCAGCGCCTTCCAGAACTACGGCTACCAGTTCACCGCCGTGGCCGTGCCGGTCGAGATGTTCTCGCTCACCCGGGACTCGTTCTGGGTCGGCCTGCTGGGCGTCGCGGCCCTCGTACCCCTGCTGGTGTTCGGTCTCTGGGGCGGTGCCCTGGCCGACGCGCTCGACCGGCGCAAGCTGCTGATCGTCGGCTCCTGGGTGCTCTGGCTGGGCACCCTCGGCTTCCTCGTGCAGTCGCTGGCCCAGTGGGACCAGCCGTGGCTGCTGCTGGTGTTCACGGCGGTGCAGTCGACCGCGTTCGCGCTCACCAACCCCACCCGCAGCGCGATCATCCCCAGGCTGGTGCCGCCCCACCTCGTGCCGTCGGCCAACACGCTGTCGTTCACCACCGGTGAGGCCGGTGTCGTGCTCGGCCCGCTCACCGCAGGTGTGATCTTCGCGACCTGGAACCTGTCAACCGCACTGCCCATCGCGTACGCCTGCGACGCCCTGCTGTTCACCGTCGGCATGTGGTCCACCTTGCGGTTGCCACCGATCCCGCCGGCCGAGAAGGCCGCCAAGGCCGGCCTCCGCAGCGTGGTCGAGGGGTTCCGCTACCTGGCCGGCGCGCCGGTGCTGCTGCTCTCCTTCGCGATCGACATCATCGCCATGACCATCGCGATGCCCCGGGCGCTGTTCCCGGAGATCGCCGACGAGCGGTTCGGCGGTGGCGCGGCGGTCGGCTGGCTGTTCAGCGCGATCGCCATCGGCTCGGTGCTCGGCGGGCTCACCTCGGGCTGGATCGGGCGGATCCGCCGGCAGGGCCTCGCGCTGGTCGGCGCCGTGGTCGCCTGGGGTGTGCTGGTCGGCCTGGCCGGCTTCGCGCACTCGCTGTGGCTGATGGTCGTGGTGCTCGCCCTGGCCGGCGCCGCCGACCTGGTCAGCGCCGTCTTCCGGCACTCGATCCTGCTGGTCTACGCGCCTGACCAGATGCGCGGTCGGCTCCAGGGCGCGATGACCGTGGTGGTCGCCGGCGGGCCCCGGCTGGGCGACCTGCGGGCCGGCGCGACCGCCGCGCTCTGGGGTGTCGGCCTGGCGTTCAGCGGCGGCGGGTTCGTCGCGGCCGGTCTCGCGATCGCCCTCGCGCTGGTCTTCCCGGCCCTGACCCGCTATCGCAGCCCCGACATCGAGCCGGACCCGCGGCCCGCCGTGGCGCCGGAACCGATATCGTCCGCCTCATGACCAACCGCACCGCCCCGCCTCTTTCCGGAACACAGTGGAAGATCGCCGCCGATGGCCAGGAGGCCGTCGTGGTGGAGGTCGGCGGCGGGCTGCGGGCCTACCGCGCCGGCGGGGTCGACTATCTCGACGGGTACGCCGAGGACGAGTTGCCGCCGGGCAGTTCCGGCCAGGTGCTGGCGCCGTGGCCGAGCCGGATCCGCGACGGTCGCTACTCGTTCGGCGGCGAGACCTACCAGTTGCCGCTCACCGAGCCGGCCAAGCACAACGCGATCCACGGGCTGGTCGCCTGGCAGCGCTGGCGGCTGGTGGAGCAGACCGAGAGCTCGGTCCTGATCGAGTGCGAGCTGCCGGCCCAGGTCGGCTACCCGTGGCAGCTCACCCTGCGCACCCGCTACTCGCTCGGCCCCGACGGGCTCCGGGTCGACCACGAGGTGACCAACATCGGGGTCGCCGCCGCACCGTTCGGGCTGGCCGCCCACCCCTACTTCCGGCTGCCCGGAACCCCCGTCGACGACCTGACGCTGACCGTGCCGGCGCGCAGCCGGGTGCTCTTCGACGCCCGCCTGCTGCCGATCGGCGCGGCCAAGGTGGCCGGCGGCGACCACGACTTCACCGCACCCCGACGGATCGGCGCGCAGGTGCTCGACAACGCGTTCGGCGACGTCGACCACGACGCCGACGGCACCTCGTCGGTTCGGATCGCCGGCGGCGGCCGCACGCTGCGGGTCTGGGCCGGCGAGCAGTTCAAGTGGTGGGTGGTGTTCACCTCCGACACGCTGCACGGCGACCGCAACCGGCGGGCCGTGGCGATCGAGCCGCAGACCTGCCCGCCCGACGCGTTCCGGTCCGGCCACGACGTGATCGTGATCGAGCCGGGCGACACCTGGTCGGCGTCGTGGGGTGTCCAGGTCGCGCTGGACGCGTAGGTCGGTGGGCGGCTACGGTCGCTCGGACCAGCCAGCGGGGAGGCTACGGATGGAGTTCGGCGAGGTCGTCCGCAAACGGCGGATGGTCCGCAACTACGACCCTGACCGCCCGGTGCCGGCGGAGGTGGTCGACCGGTTGCTCGGCCACGCGACCCACGCGCCGTCGGCGGGCTTCTCGCAGGGTTGGGGCTTCCTGGTCCTCGACGAGCTGGCCGACCGCGACGCGTTCTGGGCCGCGACGACGCCACCGGGCTGGGCGCCCAGCGGCTGGCTCGAGGGCATGCGCCGGGCGCCGCTGATCGTCGTGCCGCACTCCAACCGGTCCGCCTACCTCGACCGCTACGCCGAGGCCGACAAGGGCTGGACCGACCGCGACGAGGCCCGCTGGCCGGTGCCCTACTGGGACATCGACACCGGCATGGCCTCGCTGCTGATGCTGCTCACGGCCGTCGACGAGGGGCTCGGAGCGTGCTTCTTCGGCATCCCGCCGGAGCGGCTCGAAACCTTCCGGGAGGCGTTCGGCGTGCCGGCCGAGTTCACCCCGATCGGGGCGGTCACGGTGGGCTATCGGGCACCCGATCGGAGGTCGCCGTCACTGAAAAGGGGCCGGCGCCCGGTCGACCAGGTGGTGCACCGGGGCCGCTGGTCCCGAAACTGACAACAGGTCACAAACCTTATCGTTGCGGGGCTCGCTAGGCTGAGCCAGCTTGCAGTGCGCCACCTAGCCGAGAGAGGAGGAGCGGCGTCGTGATCTTCAAGTCGGTGCGTGACGGCCGCCCCTACCCGGAGCATGGCTTCACGCTCAAGCAGTGGTCCGAGATTCCGCCTCGGCCGCTGCGGCTCGACCAGCTCATCACCACCAAGCGCGAGCTGGCCCTCGACAAGCTGCTCGCCGAGGATTCGACCTTCTACGGCGACCTCTTCCCACACGTGGTGCAGTGGCACGGCGGGCTCTACCTCGAAGACGGCCTCCACCGGGCGCTGCGGGCCGCGCTGCAACAGCGCAACCAGATCCACGCCCGGGTGCTCGTGCTGCCCACCGAATAAGGTGAGCGGCATGGACCGCGTCGCCCCGCTGGAACTGCTCGATCTCGACGGCCCGCTCGCCGCGGAAGACCGCGACATGCGCGCCGTGGTGCGCAAGATGGTCGACGACCGGGTGCGCCCCCACATCGCGGGTTGGTATGAGGAGGGCCGGGTGCCGGTCCGCGAGCTCGCCGCTGAGTTCGGCAAGCTCGGCCTGCTCGGCATGCACCTACAGGGCTACGGCTGCGCCGGCGCCAGCGCGACCGCCTACGGCCTGGCCTGCCTGGAGCTGGAGGCCGGCGACTCGGGCGTCCGCTCGCTGGTCTCGGTGCAGGGCTCGCTGGCGATGTTCGCGATCCACCGCTTCGGCTCCGAGGAGCAGAAGCAGCGCTGGCTCCCGCCGATGGCCGCCGGCGAGGCGATCGGCTGCTTCGGGCTGACCGAGCCCGACCACGGCTCCGACCCGGCCGGCATGGCCACCCGGGCCCGCCGCGACGGCGGCGACTGGGTGCTCACCGGCGGCAAGATGTGGATCACCAACGCGCCGGTTGCCGACGTCGGGGTGATCTGGGCGCGCACCGACGAGGGCGTCCGCGGCTTCGCCGTGCCGATGGACACGCCGGGCGTCACCGCCCGCGAGATCCGGCACAAGATGTCGTTGCGCGCGTCGTCGACCGGCGAGATCGTGCTCGACGACGTGCGGCTGCCCGACGCGGCCCGGCTGCCCGGCGCCGAAGGGCTCAAGGCGCCGCTGTCGTGCCTGACCGAGGCGCGGTTCGGCATCGTCTGGGGTGCCCTCGGCGCGGCCCGCGAGTGCCTGGAGACCGCGATCGACTACGCGTGCAACCGCGAGCAGTTCGGCCGCCCGATCGCCGGCTTCCAGCTCACCCAGGCCAAGCTCGCCGACATGGCGCTCGAGCTGCAGAAGGGCTATCTGCTCGCGCTGCACCTGGGCGCGCTGGCCGACGCCGGCCGGCTGCGGCCCGAGCAGGTCAGCGTCGGCAAGCTCAACAACGTGCGCGAGGCGATCGCGATCGCCCGGCAGTGCCGCACCATCCTCGGCGCCAACGGGATCAGCGCGGAATACCCGGTCATGCGGCACGCCAACAACCTGGAGAGCGTGTTGACCTACGAGGGCACCAGCGAGGTCCATCAGCTGGTCGTGGGACAGAAGCTGACCGGGCTGTCGGCCTTCGTTTGAGGGTGGCGTCCATCGGGGAAACTGTTCCTAGAAGGACGGTGAGGTGGACACATGACGGAGATCGAGCCCACCAGTGAATACCCCGCGGTCGACACCAGGACCGACGACCGGCCCGCCGACGAGCCGGGTTGGACCGAGCCGCAGAACCGCCCGCCGCGTTGGCGCGGCCTGATCTGGCTCGCCGCGATCGTCGCCGTGCTCGTCGCCGGCGGCTTCGCGCTCAAGGCGGCCGACCTGCTGCCGCACTGGCGCAACCCGTTCGCGCAGGAGACCACCGACCGGAGCCAGCCGCCGCTGCTCAAGTCGATCCAGGATCTGAGCCGCTACGTCGCCGCCGAGGGCAACTTCCAAGTCATCGTCGACAAGCAGACCAGCCGCGACCACATCCCCGACTTCCTGCTCAACGAGCGCACCCTCTTCGTCGGGGTCGGCAGCGTCGAGGCCTACGTCGAGTTCGGCCAGCTCAGTGAGGGTGCCATCGTCGAGTCGGCCGACGGCAAGTCGGTTGAGGTCAAGCTGCCCGCGCCGCAACTCGGCGAGGTCAACCTCAACACCGACGACAGCTACGTCTTCGCCGAGGAGCGCGGGCTGGCCAACCGGCTGGGCGACCTGATCAAACGCGACCCCAACCAGCAGCAGGAGATCTACCAGCTCGCCGAAGACAAGATCAAGGCGGCTGCGGTCGACAGCGGGTTGCAGGAGCGGGCCCGCACCAACACCAAGACGATGCTCGAAGGCATGCTCAAGTCGCTCGGCTACGAGACGGTCACCGTCACTTACACGACCCCGTGACCGGCGCGCCAGGGCCCCTCAGCGTTGAGGGGCCCATTGGCGTGCGTCAGGCGTGCGCGGGGTAGCGGCCCTCGCTCGGCATGATGATCCAGAGCGCCAGGTAGATCAGCACCTGGGGACCGGGCAGCAGGCAGGACAGCAGGAACAGCAGCCGCACCGTGTTGCTGGACATGCCGAACCGGCGGCCGAGCCCGCTGCACACCCCGGCGATCCAGCGGTCGTCGCGGGGGCGGGTGAGTCTGGCGCTCATCTGGAGTTTCCCTTCACGTAGGTCCGTGGTCTGCCATCAACGGTAGAAACGGACACCTAGCCCGGCCTCGGTCCCGGGATGGATTCTGGGTACCCGCTTCCCGTAGGGACTACCCCGATTGCGCGCGTATGCTCGCGCCCGGCGGCCAGAAGCAGGGAGAACGCCGATGATCAGCGCATTCGACCTCTTCACGGTCGGTATCGGACCGTCGAGTTCGCACACGGTCGGCCCGATGCGGGCGGCGCGTACCTTCGCCGCCAGCCTCGCCGACGACGGCCTGCTGGCCAGCACGGCGCGGGTGCGGGCCGAGCTGTTCGGGTCGCTCGGCGCCACCGGCCACGGGCACGGCAGCGACCGGGCCGTGGTGCTCGGCCTGTCCGGTGAGACGCCGGAGGGTGTCGACACCGACGCGGTGCCCAAGCTGGTCACCCTCACGGCCGAGACCCGCCGGCTGGCGCTGCTCGGCCGGCACGAGATCGACTTCGACCCGGCCGACGACGTGGTCCTGCACCGCCGCCGGTCGCTGCCTTACCACCCCAACGGCATGACCTTCGCGGCGTACGACGACGCGGGCGGGACCCTGCGGGAGCGCACCTACTACTCGGTCGGCGGCGGATTCGTCGTCGACGAGGAAGCGGCCGGCGCCGACCGGATCAAACCGGACAGCACGCCCGTCCGTTACCCGTTCAGCACCGGCGCCGAATTGCTCGCCCGCGCCCAGGAAGCCAAGGGTTCGATCTCTGACGTGATGCTCGCCAACGAGCTGTCCTGGCGCTCCGAAGAAGAGATCCGGGCCGGCCTGCTGGACATCTGGCGGGTCATGCGCGAGTGCGTCGAGCGCGGCTGTGAACGCGACGGCACGCTGCCCGGCGGGCTCAAGGTCCGGCGGCGGGCGGCCGAGCTCAACCGCAAGCTGCGCACCGAACTGGCCGGCGACCCGCTGCGGGTGATGGACTGGGTGACCCTGTTCGCCCTGGCCGTCAACGAGGAGAACGCCGCCGGTGGCCGGGTGGTGACCGCGCCGACCAACGGCGCCGCCGGCATCATCCCGGCGGTGCTGCACTACTACACCCGGTTCGTCCCCGAGGCGTCGCCCGACGGCGTGGTCCGCTTCCTGCTGACCGCCGCGGCGGTCGGTGTGCTCTTCAAGGAGAACGCCTCGATCTCCGGCGCCGAGGTCGGCTGCCAGGGCGAGGTCGGCTCGGCCTGCTCGATGGCGGCCGCCGGGCTGGCCGAGGCGCTGGGCGGCACACCGGAGCAGGTGGAGAACGCCGCCGAGATCGGCATGGAACACAACCTGGGCCTGACCTGCGACCCAGTCGGCGGCCTGGTGCAGATCCCGTGCATCGAGCGCAACGCGGTCGCGAGCATCAAGGCGATCACTGCCGCCCGGCTGGCGATGCGCGGCGACGGAGTGCACCACGTCTCGCTCGACAAGGTCATCAAGACCATGCGGGAGACCGGCGCCGACATGAAGGTCAAATACAAGGAGACCGCTCGGGGCGGTCTCGCGGTCAATGTCATCGAATGTTGATCATGCGACCGGATGGGGCCGCTGCACTCATCGGCTAGGTTTACGCCCTGCTAACGTATGGCGCGTCAGCGGCCCGCGTCGGCGCTCTGCGCCGCCGTGCCGCGAAGGCCGCCAGGCAGCCTCGATGACCGGCCGGCGTGATCGTGGCAGGCCGCTGAAGATGAGCGAGATACGCAGGTGGAGGCGGCTGTGACATCGAGCGTGATGACGTTGTGGGACAACCGCAACGCGCTTCGGCTGCTGGTCCGCCGCGACCTCGCGGTCAAATACCAGCAGTCTTTCCTCGGTTACCTGTGGTCACTGATCGAGCCGCTCGGCGTTGCCGCGATCTACTGGTTTGTCTTCGGCGTCCTCTACGGCACCCAAAGCAACCGGCACCTGGGTTCGGCCGACAATTCCTACCCGCTTTATCTGATCACCGGCATCTTCGCCTGGTCGTGGGCCAACGCCGCGATGGGCGAAGCGACCAGCGCGCTCACCGGCCAGGCCCGGTTGATCACCACGATGAAGGTGGCCCGCGAGGTCTTCCCGATCGGCCGGGTGGTCGGCCGGTTCGCCGAGTTCGTGGCCGGCCTGCCGATCCTGATCATCCTGGCCGTCGTCTTCGGTGAGCTGCACTTCGACTGGCAACTGCTCGCGCTGCCGCTGGCGGTGGTGCTCCAGACGATCTTCCTGACCGGTCTCGCGCTGCTGCTCTCCTCGCTCAACGTGCTGCTCCGCGACGTCGAGAAGCTGATGCGGCTCGGCCTGCGGGTGCTGTTCTACGCGACGCCGATCATCTATCCGCTCTCGCTGGTGCAGTCCTCGGGCATGCCGGGCTGGATCAAGACGGCCTACGAGCTCAACCCGCTGGTCGGCATCCTCCAGCTCTACCACGCCGTCTGGTACCCGGACATGTTCCCCAGCGCGCAGTTGCTCGGCGTCACGGCGGGCGCCAGCGTCGTCCTGCTGATCGGTGGCTGGTGGGTGTTCCGCCGGCTCGAACCGGCCGTCCTCAAGGAGCTGTAGTGGCCACCCCGCTCATCACGGCCGAGGGGCTCGGCGTCAAGTTCGTCCGCAACCGCCGCCGGCAGCTCCGCATCCGGGAGATGTTCATCCACCGCGGCGGCCGGCAGCCCAACCCGGGCGAGTTCTGGCCGCTGCGCGACGTCAACTTCGCCATCAACCCGGGCGACGCGGTCGGCGTGATCGGCAAGAACGGCACGGG
This sequence comes from Asanoa ferruginea, assembly GCF_003387075.1. Lineage (NCBI taxonomy): Bacteria > Bacillati > Actinomycetota > Actinomycetes > Micromonosporales > Micromonosporaceae > Asanoa > Asanoa ferruginea. Next base: position 1,643,185 of record NZ_QUMQ01000001.1, on the reverse strand, counting down.
CAAGAGCACGCTGCTGCGGCTGATCGCGGGCGTGCTGATCCCCGACGAGGGCAAGATCCACGTCAGCGGCAAGGTCGCGCCGCTGCTCGAGCTCTCCGCAGGCTTCTCCAACGACCTCACCGGCCGGGAGAACGTGCACCTGGTCGGCTCGCTGCACGGGCTGTCCAACGCGTTCCTCAAGGCGCACTTCGACGAGATCGTCGACTTCGCCGGCGAGCAGGTCAGCAAGGCCATCGACACGCCGGTCCGGCACTACTCGTCGGGCATGAAGGTGCGCCTCGGCTTCTCGGTGATCGCCCGCCTGTCGCACCCGATCCTGCTGGTCGACGAGGTCATGGCGGTCGGCGACGCGGAGTTCCGCAAGAAGTGCTACGCCACCATCGAGAAGCTCCTCGCCGAGGGCCGCACGCTGGTGCTGGTCTCGCACAACGAAAGCGACCTCACCCGGTTCTGCAACCGCGGGCTCTACTTCGACGAGGGCAAGCTGATCACCGACGGCACGGTGCGTGAGGCCCTCGACGCCTACAACGCGGTCGTACCCACGTGACGGTAGCCGTCCTGCTGCCCGGTCCCGACCCGGCGCTCACGGACCGGCTCGCCGCCCAACTCCGCGCCGCCGGTGCCCGCGAGGTCCGCGACACCCTCCCGCCCGACCTTGCCGAGCCGGTGCTCATCTGCGCCGGCGACCTGGTCGCCCACGACGCGGTGATCCGACACGTGGCCACCGCACCGGGGCCCGGCACGGTCGCGCTGGTGCTCGCCGCCGGCCCGTGCGAGCCGGTCCGCGAGGAGCGCGGCCAACTCGTTCCCGGCGCGCCGACCGGGGTGTCCGGCGGGTTGATCCGGGTCGGCGTCGCCGACCTGCCGGCCCTGACCACCGTCGCCGGACCGGTGGTCGCCGACCTCCTGGCCGCGGGTGTGCAGATCACCGCCCATCGGGTACGCCTCCTCGTCGCACACCGGGTCGCCGGACCGGCCGAGCTCCCGGCCGCCCTGGCCGAGGTGGCCGCGGTCGACTCCGACCAGGCCGAGCTGCGGCTGGCGGTCAAGGAACAGGACGACTTCTTCACCACCTACTTCGTCAGCACGTGGTCGCCGGTCGTCACCCGGGCGTCGGCCCGGCTGCGGCTCACGCCGACCGGGGTCACCGCGATCTCGGTGGTCGTGGTCGCGGCCGCCGCGGCGCTGTTCGCCTTCGGTGGTGGCCGGCTCGCCTGGCTGCTCGGCGGCATCCTGCTCTACCTGGGCTTCGTGCTCGACTGCGTCGACGGTCAACTGGCCCGCTACACGCGCACCTTCAGCGTGTTCGGCGGCTGGCTCGACACGGTCGCCGACCGGGCCAAGGAATACCTGGTCTACGCCGGTCTCGCGGTTGGCGCGGAGCGGGCCGGTGTGCACGGCGCCTGGGCGCTGGCCGTCGCCGCGATCGCGCTGCAAACCGTGCGGCACATGACCGACACCTGGTACGGCACGCTGCACGACGTCGCCGCCCGGGCGCCGGTGCCCGCCGCGGCCGATGCCGGCGGTGCGGGCGGCGTGGCCGGCCGGCTCGGCGCGGTCTCCGCCCGGGTCCGGGCCGACACCGGCTCGGTCGCCTACTGGCTCAAGCGCACGGCCGCCTTCCCGATCGGCGAGCGGTGGGCGGCGATGGCGCTGCTGGCCGCGCTCTTCGGCCCGCGGGTCGCCCTGATCGGGGTGCTGGCCGGCATCGTCGTGGCGTTCGCCTACACGCTCGGGCTGCGTACCCTGCGCGCCCGTGGCCTGCGGGTTTCCGCCTTCGCCGGAGTGGTGGCCAACGAGCAGCGCGACGACGGCCCGATCGCCCGGCTGCTCGGCCGGTCCGGCGTGCGCGGGCCGCTCACCGCCGCGTTCGCCGCCGCGCTGGTCGGCGCGCTGTTCCTGGCCGGCGCCGCTGCCGGGCTGGGCGGCGGCGACCTGCGCGCGGTGACCCTGAGCGCCGCGGTCGCGCTGCTGGTCGCCGCATTGCCGGCCGGCGCGCCGCACGACCGCCCGCTCGACTTCCTGGTGCCCGCCGCGCTCCGGGCCGCCGAATATCTCTTCGTGATCGCCGTCGGGGTCGGCTTCGACGTCCCGCGGTGGGGCACCTACCTGCTGCTTTTCGCGCTCGCGCTGTGGCACTACGACCTGACCGCCCGGCTGGAGAAGCGCGAGGCCGGCGGCTGGCTGCACCGTTGGGGCCTCGGCTGGGACGGGCGGGTTCTGGTGCTCGCCCTCGGCTGCGCGTCCGGGCAGGCCGCCGCGACAACGGTTACGATCGCGTCTTATCTCTTACTGACATTCGTGCTGGGTAGTGTGATTTGGTGGCGGAATCGGGCCGCGGCGGCAGCCCTCTGATCAGCTTCATCGTTCCGGTCTACAACGTCCGGGCTTACCTGCGGCAGTGCCTCGACTCGGTGCTCGCCGACAGCTCGGTCCCGCTCGAGTTGATCGTGGTCGACGACCAGTCGACCGATGGCAGCGCCGATATTCTCGCCGAATACGCCGCTCGCGACCGGCGAGTGACCATGATCACAGTCGACCGCAACGGCGGTCAGGGCCCGGCCCGCAACCGCGGCCTGGAAGTCGCCACCGGCGACTACGTCTGGTTCGTCGACAGCGACGACTGGCTGGCCGACGGCATCGTCGCGGCGGTCGCCGCCCGGATCGCGCACACCGACCCTGACGTTGTGATCGTCGACCACGTCCGGGCCCACTGGGACGGCACGAACGAGCGCTCGCAGAACCGCTTCGGCACCGCTCCCGAGGTCTTCGCGCCGCACGAGTGGCCGGCCGTGATCGAGGTGCTGCACACCCCGTGGAACAAGGTCGTCCGGCGCTCGCTGCTGCTGGCCACCGGCTTCCAGTTCCGCACCGGCTGGTACGAGGACATCCCGTTCACCTACCGCGTGCTGCTGGCCGCCGACCGGATCACGCTGCTCGACCGGGTCGGCGTCCACTACCGGCAGCGCCGGGTCGGCGCGGCCACCCGCACGGTCGGTGACGGGCACTTCGCGATCTTCACGAACTGGGCCGAGGTCTTCGACAACCTCGACGACACCCGGCCGGGCGCGGAGCAACTGCGCGGGCTGCTGTTCCGCCGGATGCTCTGGCACTTCCTGATCGTCCGGGGCAACGACGACCGGCTGCCCAACGAGCTGCGGGCCCGCTTCTTCGCCGAGATGACCAGCCACTACCACCGCTACCTGCCGCCCGGCGGCTACCCGGCGCCGGGTGGGCTGGCCGGGGTGAAGAACCGGCTGGTCGCCGGCGGCCGGCACCGCACGTTCCAGGCGCTCCGGATGGGCTTCAAGCGGGCGCAGGACGCCAAGGCGACCGGCAACCTCGCGCTGCGCGCCGCCAAGCAGGGCAAGCGGGCCGCCCGGTTCAGCCGCTCGGCCGCGCTGCGCGCCTACTACCACTCCGAGCTGCGCCGGCCGCGCGATCCGCAGCTCGCCCTGTTCGCCGCCTACTGGTACCGCGGCTACGCCTGCAACCCGGCGGCGATCTACGAGAAGGCAAAAGAGCTGGCGCCGGGCGTACGCGGAGTCTGGGTGGTCCGCCGCGACAAGGTCGCGTCGCTGCCGGCCGGTGTGCCCTACGTGGTGGCCGGCACCCGGGCCTACTTCCAGGCCCTGGCCCGGGCGACCTACCTGGTCAACAACGTCAACTGGCCCAACTACGTGGTCAAGCGTCCGGGCAGCACCCACGTGATGACCCACCACGGTACGCCGCTCAAGGTGATGGGCCTCGACCAGCGCGAGTTCCCGGGCGGGGTGCAGGACCCCGACTTCGCCGGCCAGATGCGCCGCGCCGACCGGTGGGACTGGAGCATCACGTCCAACGCGTTCACGACGCAGATGTGGGAGCGGGCCTACCCGTGCCGCTACCGCACGCTGGAGGCCGGCTACCCGCGCAACGACCGGCTCGCGCTGGCCACGTCGGAGGAGGTCGCGTCGGTTCGGGCGAAGCTGGGCATCGAGCCCGGGCAGCGGGTGGTGCTCTACGCCTCGACGCACCGCGAGCACCTGCCGGGCTACCACCCGCCGTTCGACCCCGCCCGGCTGCGCGAGGCCGCCGGCCCCGACGCGGTGCTGCTGATGCGCAGCCACTACTTCCTCGACCGTGCCGGCGCCGCGAAGGACCCGGTCGACCTACCCGGGGTACGCGACGTCTCCGCCTACCCGTCCGTCGAAGATCTCTACCTGGCGGCCGACGTGCTGGTCACCGACTACTCGTCGGTGATGTTCGACTACGCGGTGCTGGACCGGCCGATCGTGATCTACGCGCCCGACTGGGACGCCTACCGGATGATCCGCGGCGTCTACTTCGACATCGTGGCCGAGCCGCCGGGCGCGGTCGCGCTGACGTTCGACGACCTGCTCGAAGCGTTCCGCACCGGCGCGGTCGACAACGACGCCGCGACCAAGGCCCGCGCCGACTTCCGCCGGCGGTTCGCCACCCTCGACGACGGCCACGCCGCCGAGCGAGTGGTCAAGACGATCTTCAACGGCTGACTCATGCTGACCGTCGTCGTTCCGGTGCACAATGTGGCACGCTATTTGGACATTTGCCTCGAATCGCTGGCCCGGCAGACCTACCGCGACCTCGACGTCGTGCTGGTCGACGACGGCTCGACCGACGGCAGTGGCGAGTTGGCGGCGGCGTGGCCGGCCCGGGACCCTCGGTTCCGGCTGGTCCGGCAGGCCAACGCCGGCCTGGGCGCGGCCCGCAACGCCGGGGCTTCCCTGGCCACCGGCGATTACCTCGCCTTCGTCGACGCCGATGACGTGCTTCCGGCGTACGCCTTCGAAATCCTGGTCAACGCCCTCGAACAGACCGGTTCGGACTTCGCGACCGGCGACGTAAGGCTGCTCACCGACGGTTCGCTGACCCCGTCGCCGCTGCACGCGGGCACCCACCGGGAGACCCGGCTCGCGGTCGACCCGCGCGAGCACCGCTACCTGGTCTACGACCGGCTCGCCTGCAACAAGGTCTGGCGCCGGTCGTTCTGGGGCGACACCCGGTTCCCGGAGGGCGTGCACTACGAGGACATCCCGGTGACGGTGCCGCTCTACGGCCGGGCGCGCGCGGTCGACGTGCTGGGGCTGCCGGTCTACTACTGGCGGCAACGCCCGCCCGGCGACCCGTCGATCAGCCAGCGGCTGGCCGAGCAGCGCAACCTCGACGACCGTTTCGCGGCGGTGACGACCGCTCGCCGCGAACTCGAGCCGGGGTTCGCCACCTGGTATGCCGAGACCGCCCTCCAGAGCGACCTGCGCCTGGTGCTGGAGGTGCTACCGGACGTCGACGACGCCTACCGGTCCCGCTTCCGCAAACTGACCGCCGCCTTCCTTGCCGACGTCGACCCGGCCGTGCTCGACCGCCTGCCGGCCCGGCTGGCCACCGCCTGGCGGCTGGCTCAGGGCGACGACCTGGACCCGCTGGTCGACCTGGTCCGCGAGGTCCAGGCCAGCGGCTTGGCCGGCATGGCGGCGTGGCGCGACCCGGCCGCGCCGGCCGCCCGGTTGGCCGCGGCCCGCTGGTCCGGCGACCGGCTGCGCCTGGAAATCGCCGGTGCCCGAAGCCCGGTATCGCTGTTGTGGCTCCGCGAGTCCGCCGCGCCGCACCGGGTGGTCGCTCTACCGGCGGCCGGCAAGGGCGGCACGGTCAGCGGCACCCTCCGCCCGTCACGCCTGCAACCGGGGGAGTGGACCGTGAACATCGGCCCGCCGCGCACTCTGCTCCGGGTCACCGACCCGATCCCGCCGCTGCCATCGAGCTGGATCGACCCGCACACCCGGGTGACCCCGTTGGCCCGCGCTGGTGCGCTCCGGGTCCTGGTCGACCGCCCGACGATCTACGCCACCGCGGCCCGCGTGGACGGCCCGGACCTGTGCATCGAGGGCTCCGGCCCCCCGGCGGCGGACCTCCTGCTCCACATCGAGCGAGCCCCCGGCGTGCCGTCGCGCTCCTACCCGGTGACGGCGGCGGGCGACGGCTGGTCGGCCCGGCTTCCCCTCACGGACCTTGCCCACCCCACTCCGGCCGTGCCAGCCGAGCCGGTCGCAACCTGGCTCGTGGCCCTCGGCGCCCCCGGCGCGGCGACGACCCCACTGCTCACCGGCCCACAGTTCGCGCGCACCGCAACGGCCGACTTCGTGGCCGACACCAACCCCCGCGGCGGCCTGACAATCACCTAGCCACCCGCCACCGGGCGGAGATCAAGAGGCGCCGCCTGGGTGATCTCGCGCTACTAGCCTCGCAGCCTGTGAGCCAGAGCGGGAGTCAAGCAGCAGCGTTCTTCAGAGAGCTCGTCCGCCATCGGATCGTCTGGTATGTGCGCGACGACCTGGGCAGCCCTGCCCCGAAGACCTCCAGTGGAGAGCGCGCGTTGCCGTATTGGTCGTCCAAGACCCGCGCGCGACGGGCAGCCGACATCTGGGGCAACGGCCTACGCGTTGTTTCCACACCACTGGAAGCCTGGAGAACCGAAGACCTCCCGGAGCTCAGAGAAGAGGGATATCGGGTCGGGATCAGCTGGACCGGGCCTCGCCTCGTCGGCTGGGACTTCACCGTGGCCGAGGTGCTCAACAGACTGGCACACGCGCTACACGAAGGCCCCTACGCCGACGACAACGAAGCCCCGAGCTAAGGGCCAAAGCCTGCCAGCATGAGGTGGGCTCGGAACTTGCGAACACACCAACTCGCGATCAACGGGTGAATTCGGGGCGACGGCGACGAAGGCGGCAGCGGAGCGAAGCGCAGCGGTCTCTGGCGGGAGCATCGGTCGTGCCCACTGCGGACCCGAGCCAGAATCCTGGCTATTCGCTCTTTGCCTTGCGGGCGCGGAGCTTCCGGGTGGCGGCGTCGGCGTAGCGGCGGGCGACGAACTTGGTGGCCATCGCCAGCGATCGTGCGCCACCCACCGGGATCGTTTCGACGCCGCTGTAGCTGGCCTTCTTGGCCTTGGCCGGGCGGGACACCAGGCGGGGGCGAGGTGAGACCAGGTCGCTCTCGGGGAGGTCGGCCAGGTCGGTCACGGCGAAGTCGGTGCCGCTGACCCAGCGTTCGCCCGCCACGGCCAGGACGGCCTTCTCCCAGGTCTCGTCGGCGCGGCGGATGCGGGCGGCGCGGCTGAGTGCTGATGTGCGCCACAGTTCGACCGCGGCGTCCGGGCCGGTGACGCCCGGCGGCAGCACCCGGACCAGGCCGACCTGCCATTCGTCGGCCACGCCGACCAGGCGGCGCACGGTGTTGGCGTCGACGCCGCAGGTGACCGGGACCCGCAGCAGGTAGGGCGACGGGTAGACCGTTTCGGGGACCGCGGAGACCAGGGCGACGCGCGGCTCGGAGCGGTAGGTCGCCTCGATCAGGCGGCGGTCGAGCAGCGGGTCGTTGAGCACCGACATCCGCTCCTGGGTGATGGCCGACCAGTCGGCGACCAGCAGGATCCGCAGGTCGTTCACGTCGCTGGCCAGCAGGCGGTCGACGCAGGTGCGGACCAGTTCGAAGCTGCCCTCGGCCGGGACGACCGCGGTGACCAGGGGGACCTTCCAGGCGCGGTTGCCGGCCGGGCGGAGCCAGCGCGGGTGGGGCATCAGGTCGGCCAGGAACGGGTGGTTGTAGCGGCGCAGCTGCTCGCCGCGCTGCATCATGTTGGTCGGGCCCATGTGCCAGCTGCCGGCCTTCGGCTCGGGCACGTAAGCCGCGCCGGCCTGGGTCAGGCGGAAGCCGAACTCGGTGTCTTCGCCCAGCCGCAGGCTGGTGTCGAGGCCGCCGGTCTCCTCGTAGAGGCGCCGGGTCAGGGCCGCGGTCGCGCCGACGTGGGCGCGGAAGTTGAGGTGGTCGCCGGCCCGGAGCTGGTCGGTGTCGTCGATGATCTTTTCGACGTAGTCGTGCGGGTCGGTCTCGTCCCAGGCGAAGAGGGTGTTGATGGTGCCGGCCGCGCAGCGCTCGGCGACCTCTTCGGGGGTCGACCAGCCGGTGCCGACGAAGCGCTTGTGGCCGAGGGTGACCACCTCGTCGCTCACGTGGTGCCAGCGGGCCTGTGCCTCGACGTGTTCGGGGTAGACGACCATGTCGGCGTCGAGCCAGTGGATGATCTCACCGGTGCTGTTGGTCGCACCGACGTGCAGCGCGTTGGACCGGCCCCAGCCGGACGAGTGGTCGGCGACCCGGACGATCCGGCAGTTGCTGGGACGGATCTTCGGCAGCTCGATCGGCGGGTCGCTGGTGTCGTCGGCGATGACGACCTCCAGCAGCTCAGCCGGGTAGGTCTGGTGCGCCAGCGACGCCAGCGTCAGGTTGAGCGACTCCTGGCAGTTGTAGGCCGGGATGACGACGGACACCGTGCGGGTGGGCGTCCAGCGGCCGATCTCGGGCGGCTGCAGGACGCTCCAGTCGTTGCGGAAGATCCGCACCGGCTCTGCTGCGTCGTTCTGGATCGGCACGGTCGAGAGTGTATCCAGCGAAATTCACCCTTGCGCGGGCGCTACGTTTATAGCGCCGGCCGGCGGGTGCCGGCCCGGAGGACGGGAGCGTGGCGTGTCGGTGGAGCAGGATCCCGTACGCATCCACCGATGGCGGATCTACTCGGGCCCACGCGCCGAGCGCCGGCGGCTCTGGCCCGTCCGCATGTTCCGGGCGCCGCTGAGCGTGATCGAGTCGCCGCAGAGCCCGGCCGGGCCGCTCGGTGCCAACACCTGGGTCACCTCCATGTGTGTCAGCGTCGCCTCGCTGGCCGACCTGCGTGCCCTGCTCGACCACCCGGCCGCGATCACCATGGTCCGCAAGCTGACCGTGTACGTGGAGAACTGGCACATCCCGCAGAGCAGTTGGTCGGGCCGGCTGGGTCCGATCCCGCACCTGCTCCGGCACCGGGCCGTGATGCCTTCGAGCAACCACGGCCGGGCCGAGGTCTCGCTCGAGGTGCGCTGGTCGGTCCCGCTGCGCAAGCTGATCATGGCGGTGCTGCCGATCCTCACCTCGGTCCGGCCGCTGCCCCGGCCGGTCAGCGCCGACATCACCGTGCAAGACGTCGCCCCGCCGTGGGTGGGCTCGGCGGTCAACGTGGCCGTCGTCGCCGGTGGGCTGCCGACCAACGCCGACATCCGCCCGCACGACCTGGTGCTCAGCGCCGACGGTGAGCCGCTGCCGCCGGTCCTCGACGACGGCGAAGAGGTGCCCTCGGCGGCGCAGATCTACGGCACGGTGATCCAGGCCGGCGCGGCCGGTGCGGCCGGCAGCGTCATGGTCGATGTCGAAGACTCGGCCTGCATCCGCCGCTACGGCCCGTTCGGGCCGAGCGCCCAGCGTGCCGAACTCGTCTTCGACGAGACCACCTGGCGGATCAAGGGCACCGACGGCAACCTGGTCACCGGCCGCCTCGACGCCAGCCGGATGCCCGAAGAGGCGATCGACGCGCTGTCCGACGTGGGCCTGGTGCACTGCGCCAAGGCGCCCTGCGTGCACCCGACACAGGAGGCGGCGGTGCTGGTGCGGCTGGCCGCGGCCGGCGTGCTGCTGCACGCGCCCGACCTGATGCCGCCGGTCGCCGCCCACCTCGCCGACGAGTTGCGCCCGCTGATCGTCGGCGACCTGCCGCACCTGGCCGACGGTGACTTCGAGTGGGAGGTCCGGGCGGTCCGGCAGCGCCGGGCGGCCCTGCGCCAGCACGCCACCGCGTTCGCGCTGCCCCGGCTGGCCGGCAAGACGTTCCCCGCGCTGGTCGCGCCGCCGCCGGTCAGCGTCCTGTTGGTGACCCGCCGGCTGGAGCACGTCGCCGAGGCGATGACCGCGATCGAGCGGCAGACCTACCCCGACCTGGAGATCGTGCTCTGCCTGCACGGCGTGCTGCCGTCGCCCGAGGTGCTCGACCGGGTGGCCCACTCGCCGCGGCCGGTCGAACTGGTCACCATCTCGCCCGAGGAGCGGTTCGGCTTCGGCGAGGCGATCGGCCGGGCCACCGCCCGGGCCCGCGGGAGCTTGATCACCAAGTTCGACGACGACGACACCTACGGCCCGGAGCACGTCTGGGACCTGGTGCTGGCCCGCCTGGTCTCCGGGGCCACGCTGGTCGGCAAGTCGGCCGAGTTCGTGCACCTGCACGCCCTCGACACCACGGTGCGCCGCGACGCCGGCCGCAGCGAGATCTACGCCCGGGTGGTGGCCGGCGGCACGATGCTGATCAGCCGGGGCGACCTGGAGGAGATCGGCGGCTGGCGGCCGGTGCCCCGGTCGATCGACCGTGGCCTGATCGAGCGGGTGGCCCGGGGCGGCGGCTTGATTTACCGAACCCATCCGCTGGGGTACGTCTACCACCGCCGCGCCGGCGGCCACACCTGGGATCCGGGCCTCGAATACTTCCTGCGGGAAAGCGGCGCGCAGTGGCCGGGCGTGCCCCGGCACAGCGAGTTCGGCACGCTGCCGGCGAACGCGCACCCGCTGCCGGCCGACCCGGCGCCCGCGGGGCCGATGCCCGACGCCCGCTTGGTGGGGCGCTCGGCGGGGTAAGAACCCCGGCATGGCAGCCAAGGTCGCGGTGGTCGCGCATCAACGCAAGAGCCTGGGTGGCGGGTTACCGGAGCTACGGCGCCGGCTCGCCGACGCGGGGATCATCGATCCACTGTGGTACGAGGTGCCGAAGAGCCGCAAGGCGCCCAAGAAGGTACGCAAGGCCCTCGACGCGGGCGCCGAGCTGATCCTGGTGTGGGGCGGCGACGGGATGGTGCAGCGCACCGTCGACGCGCTGGCCCACGCCGAGGCCGGCAAGGTCCCGCTGGCCATCCTGCCGGCCGGCACGGCCAACCTGTTGGCGGCCAACCTGGGCATCCCCGAAGACCTGGCCGAAGCGGTGGAGATCGCGCTGCACGGCCGGCGCCGGGCGATCGACCTCGGGCGGATCAACGGCGAGCATTTCGCGGTGATGGCCGGCGCCGGATTCGACGGCGAAATGATCCGCGAGGCCGACGGCGGGCTGAAGGACCGGTTGGGGCGGCTGGCGTACGCGTGGACCGGCGCCCGCCACGTCCGCGACGGCGCCGTGCCGATGAGGGTGACGGTCGACGGCGCGGAGTGGTACGCCGGGGCGGCTTCCTGCGTGCTGTTCGGCAACGTCGGCACGATCACCGGCGGCATCCGGGCGTTCGACGACGCCGACCCGCACGACGGCAGGCTGGAGGTCGGCGTGGCCACCGCCGAGGGCGCGCTGGAATGGGCCCGCACCCTCGGCCGGATGGCCACCGGCCGCTCCGACGGCTCACCGTTCATCAAGATCACGGCGGGTCGGGACATCAAGGTCAAGTTGGCGGAGCCGTTGACCTACGAGATCGACGGCGGTGCCCGGAGCGCCGCGAAGAAGCTCAAGGCCCGCGCGGTGCCCAGCGCCGTGACGGTCTGCCTCCCGGACCAGGCCTGACCGCGGGCCAGCTCTGACCGCGGGCCAGCTCTGACCGCGGGCCAGCTCTGACCGCGGGCCAGCCCTGACCGCGGGCCAGCCCTGACCGCGGGCCAGCCCTGACCGCGGGCCAGCCCTGACCGCGGGCCAGCCCTGACCGCGGGCCAGCCCTGACTGCGGGCTGGCTTGCTCGTTTGGCGCCCGGCGCCCGGCGCCCGGCGCCTAGGCCGGCGTGCTGGTTTCGGGCCTGTCCGGACCGCGGACCGGCCGCTCTGCTGACTCAGGGCCGGCCCTGGAGGCGGCCCGAATGGTGGGCCGGCTTTGTGGTTTCGGGCCGGCCTAGCCGCAGGCGGCCCTAGTGCTTTGGACCGGCCCTGCGGGCCGGCAGGGGTGCTGGCTTTGGACCGGCCCTGCGGGCCGGCAGGGGTGCTGGCTTTGGACCGGCCCTGCGGGCCGGCAGGGGTGCTGGCTTTGGACCGGCCCTGCGGGCCGGCAGGGGTGCTGGCTTTGGACCGGCCCTGCGGGCCGGCCGGGGTGCTGGCTTCGTCCGAACCTGCCGGCCGGCCGCTCTGCTGGCTTCGGGTCGGCCCTGGGGGCCGGCCCTAACCTAGGGCCGGCTCCGTGAATGCCGCCGGTGGCACCGGGTCGTCGGCGGGGCAGGCGCCCCGGGCGACGTAGCGCTCGATGAACGTCTCCACCGCCCGCCGCACCCGCCGGCCGGCGCCGCGCCGGTCGAGGGCCGACGCCGCAGCCGTGAAGCAGGTCAGGGCGGCCGCGGCCAGTTGCGGGTCGGCCAGCCCGTCGCGGGCCGCGGCGAGCCAGTCGCGGTGCCGGCGCAGCGGTGAGCGCAGGTGCTCGGTCGCCGCCGCGGCGGCGTCGGCCGCGATCGGGTCGTCGAGCAGCGCGGTCACCACCGCCAGCGGCACCACCCAGCCGTCGCCGGGCTGCTGGTCGATCATCCGGAACTCCAGGTAGCCGCGCGGCCGGACCGGCGGCACCAGGGTGCCCAGGTGGCGTTCCAGGTCTTCCAGGGTGGCCTCGCGCGGGCCGTGGCCGCGCAGCCAGGAGCGCATGGTCAAGCCGGTCGCCACCTGCCAGGGCGCCGGCTCGGGTTCGGCGATCATCGTGACGTTGGCCCGCAGCGCGTAGCGGGCCCAGTCGGCCCGCGGGTCGCCGGTGCGCCGGGGCGCCCGGGTGCGGGTCGCGTCGGTGCCGAACCGCAGTGCCTGCCGGTAGGAGACCCAGCGGGTGCCGCGGACCCGCCGCGGCGAGTTGGCGAACGCGGCCAGCAGCACCGGGCCGATCGCGTCGGCCAACCACCAGCGCATCTGGTAGCCGCTCCAGCCGTCGGAGTCGTCGCCGGAGTCGAGGCAGACCTGGACCGACGCGGAGTTGCACATCACCGCGAGCCCTTTGCCGCCGGACCGCGAGTGATAGTCGGCCAGCGCGACGTAGCGCGGGTGCGTGGTGATCAGTTCGGGCCGCCGGTGCGCGTCGAAGCCGGTGCCGTCGAGCAGCAGCCCGTCGGCGGCCAGCGCGGAGCGGGCCAGGGCCAGGTCGGCCCGGGTCGCCTCGACGCAGTCCAACAGCGACGCGCCGACGGCCGACGAGATCTCCAGTTGCCCGCCCGGCTCGATGGTGATCCGGCCGCCACCGGGCAGCGGATCGGAAAGTCCACTGGTCGCCTCGACCAGCCGGGCGATCGACGGGCGCGCCAACGGCGCGCGCGGATCGCGCACGGGGTATTCGAGCTCGACACCGACCCGGCCAACCGGGCCGACACGGAATCCCGCGGCCGCGACGTAGGTCTCCGCCGCGCGCTCCGTGAGGACGGCGATCTCGTCCACGGCGCCTCCGATGAGTGCGGTTATCTGCCGCCGTCGGCGGGAGTGCCGGCGGCGCCGATGGGGTGGGGTGTGTGCCGGCCGGCGTAACGCCCGGTCGGAGTGACTCCATTAGCGGTCCCGCGAGCCTCCTTGTCCAGCGGAACCGGCCAACTCGAAATGAACCTTCGATTGACCACACGTTCGGCTGACGGCGTCGGTTGCCGGCACTACTTTCACGTTTTCCCGTACGCTTTCTTAAGCACTCCTTACGTCACTGAAAGTCGTTGGTACGTAACGCATTCCGGGCCTAAGTGAGGGTCATCCGATCCTTGCGAAGAATAGGTCCGGATCGGTTAAGCTGACTGCGGCTTCCGCCGGATCATCCCCCCGGTGACACCGGCGCCGCTGCCGCCTAATCGCCGAGAGGCGAGCCGGGGACCCGAGTTCCTGGGGTGAGTCCGCGAATGCGGTAGGGGTAGTTCCGCCCCGAACCCGACAGCTAACCCGGTAGGCGGCCCTACCGAAGGAACGTGAATGACGCGCAAAGGACGTCCGCGCGCTGTTGTTCGGCGCGCCGGCATGGTCGGGATCGTCACGCTGTTGGTGGGTCTTGCCCTCACTCCAGCGGCGGTCGCCGCACCCAAACCCACGCCCGCTCCGCCTGTCGAGGGCGGGAAGAACGAACTGCTCGACGACGTGATCGAAAGGACCAGCCGGGCCTTCGTCGATGCCAAGAACGCGGTGGCCGACTCGCGCAAGAAGCAGGACGCGCTGAACAAGGACCTGGCCCGGCTCGCGGTGCGCACGGCGGCGCTGTCCCCGCAGGCCGCGGAGATCGCCCGGCACAGCTACATCAACGGCCGGATCGGTCCCGCGCTGATGCTGCTCAACAGCAGGTCTCCGAGCCTTTTCCTGGACCGTGCCGAGACGCTCGACATGCTGTCGGCCTACGACAACGGGCGGCTGGCCGAGTTGGCCGATGCCACTCGACAGACCCAGACGGCCAAGAGCCAACTCGATCTCGAGGTCAAGCGCGAGGCCGCCCAGGCGGCCGTGATGGCCAAGCAGAAGTCCGAAGTGGAGAAGGCGTTCACGCTGGCCGGCGGCGAGACCGTCAACGGCAACGTGTATGTGAACCAGCCGGTGGCCCGGCAGTCACCGCGGGCGAGCGACGGGTCGTTCCCGCCACAGTCGTGCAGCGTCAAGGACCCGACGACCAACGGCTGCATCACGCCGCGGATGTATTTCGCGCTCAAGGAGACCCAGCGGGTCGGCTACAAGCGGTTCGTCTCGTGCCACCGAGACGGCGGCCCCTTCGAGCATCCGAAGGGGCGCGCCTGTGACTTCTCGGTCTTCAAGACCCAAGACTTCGGGAGCGGCGACGCACAGGGCGACGCCCGCTTCTACGGCAACAACCTGGCGTCCTTCCTCGTCAAGAATGCCGACAAACTCGGCATCCTCTACGTGATCTGGTATCGCCAGGTGTGGCTACCGTCGACGGGGACGTGGAAGTCCTACAGCGGTCAACACGGCGATCCGTCGAGTGACCACACCAACCACGTCCACCTCTCGATCCTCTAGAAACTAGCGCCGCCGGGTTTCGGGCGCGGGCCTGCGGGCCGGCGCCCGACCCGCTGGCTGGCGGGGCTGCCGGCGGTGCGGCTCGAGGTGCGGGATCGGCATCCGCACCTCTTTCTCGGTGGTCACGGTGACCGGCTCGCCGTGGTGGGTGAGGTCGAGGCTCGAGTCGGCCGCACCGTTGCGCAGCGAATAGATCGCCTCGTGCTGGCGCACGTCGACCCGCAGCCGCATGCCCCGCCACATCAGCGCGAACTCGAGCCGGCTGATCCGGGCCGGCAGCCGCGGCACGAACGTGAGCTGCTCCTCGTGGTCGCGCATGCCGCCGAAACCGGCCACCAGACCGAGCCACGCGCCGGCCAGGGCCGCGATGTGCAGCCCTTCCCGGGTGTTGTTGTGGATGTCGTGCAGGTCCATCAGCGCGGCTTCGCCGAGATAGTCGTGTGCCAACTCGAGGTAGCCCACTTCGGCCGCGACCACCGACTGGGTGCACGACGACAACGACGAGTCGCGCACGGTACGCCGCTCGTAGTAGTCGAAGTTGCGCAGCTTCTGCTCGGGCGTGAACGCGTGACCGCACCAGTGCATGGCGAGCACCAGGTCGGCCTGCTTCACCACCTGGCGGCGGTAGAGATCGAAATAGGGGAAGTTGAGCAGCAGCGGGTAGCTCTCCGGCGGCGTGTTGTCGAAGTCCCACTCCTGGTAGCGGGTGAAGCCCTCGACCTGCGGATGCACGCCCAACTCGTCGTCGTAGGGAATGTGCATGTTGGCGGCCGCTTCGCGCCAGGCGGCGGTCTCTTCGTCGTCGACACCGAGCCGCCAGGCCCGCTCGCTGTGCCGGTTGACGCAGTCGGCGGCGGTGAGCATGTTTCGCTGCGCCATCAGGTTGGTGTAGATGTTGTCGTTCTTCACGGCGGTGTATTCGTCGGGCCCGGTCACCCCGTCGATGTGGAACTTGCCGTGCCGGTCGTGGTGGCCGAGCGAATGCCAGAGCCGGGCGGTCTCGACCAGGAGCTCCAGCCCTATCTCGCGCTCGAAGTCGGTGTCGCCGGTGGCCTGCACGTAGCGGCGGACCGCGTCGGCGATGCCGGCGTTGACGTGGAAGCCGGCGGTGCCGGCCGGCCAGTAGCCGGAGCACTCCTGGCCGCGGATGGTGCGCCAGGGGAACGCGGCGCCCCGCAGCCCGAGCTGTTTGGCCCGGTCGCGGGCCATTTCCAGGGTGGCGTGCCGCCAGCGCAGCGCGTGTGCGACCGCGACCGGCTGGGTGTAGGTGAGCACTGGCAGCGCGAACATCTCGGTGTCCCAGAAGACGTGGCCGTCGTAGCCGGGACCGGTCAGGCCCTTGGCCGCGATCGGCCGCAGCTCGGCCCGGGCGCCCGCCTGTAGCACGTGGAACAGGCCGAACCGGACCGCCTGCTGCACCTCCTGGTCGCCCTCGACGGTGACGTCGGCGGCGTCCCAGAACGTGTCGAGGTATTCCTTCTGCTCCTGGACCAGACCGTCCCAGCCGGAGAACTCGGCGGCGGCCAGCGCGGCGCTGACCTGGTCGCGGATCGCCGGCAGCGAACGCCGGCTCGACCAGCCGTAGGCCAGCAGCTTGACCACGACCAGCTTCTCGCCGGGCTTGAGCACGCAGGCGATCGTGGTGCGGGCCCAGTCGTCGTGCGCCTCGGTGCTGATGTTGGTCTTGGCCGGCCCGTCGATCTCGTGTTGCATCGCCGCGCCGACCCGCAGCCCGCTGCGCTTGGTCTTGTGGATCAGCAGGCCACGGGTCTTGTCGGTGATCCGCTCCTCGATCTGCAGCGGCTTCTCCAGCACGGCGGCGACGCGGGGGTCGCGGCTCTGCCCGGGCAGCTCCTCGTTGGCGACCAGTTCCGACTGCACGATCAGCCGCAGCGGCTCGTCGACCGCCTCGACCTCGTAGCGGATCGCGGCGATCGAGCGCTGGGTGAACGAGACGAGCCGGGTGCTGCGCACCTTGACCGCGCGGCCCGCCGGCGAACGCCAGTGGACCGACCGGTCGAGCGTGCCGGCACGCAGGTCGAGCACCCGGGTGTGCGCCTCGAGCGCGCCGTAACGCACGTCGAAGGGCTCGTCGTCGACGAGCAGGCGGATCGGCTTGCCGTTGGTCACGTTGACGACCGTCTGCCCCGACTCGGGGAAGCCGTAGCCGGCCTCGGCGTAGGGCAGCGGGCGCAGCTCGTAGAACGAGTTGAGGTAGGTGCCCGGCAGCCCGTGCGGCTCGCCCTCGTCGAGGTTGCCGCGCATCCCGATGTGCCCGTTGCCCAGGGCGAACACCGACTCGGCCTGCGCCAGCACGTCGAGGTCGAGCCGGGTCTCCCGGACGTGCCAGGCCTCGACGGGGTAGGCCCGTTCGCGGATCATGCCGTGCCCTCCAGCAGCTCGGAAAGGTCGCGCACGACGATGTCGGCGCCGTGTGTCATCAGGTCGGCGCCATGGCTGCCACCCACCCGGTCAACGCCGATCACGATGCCGAAGTTGCCGGCCCGGCCGGCCGCCACTCCGGCGAGTGCGTCTTCGAAGACGGCCGCGTCAGCGGGTGCGACACCGAGCAACTCGGCACCGCGCAGGAAGGTGTCGGGCGCGGGTTTGCCGGGCAGCTTCTCGGCCCGCGCCACGTTGCCGTCGACCCGGGCGTCGAGCCACTCGCCGAGCCCGGTGATCTTCAGGATGTCGGGGGTGTTGGCGCTCGCCGAGACGACCGCGGTCTTCAGGCCCGCTTTGCGGGCTGCCCGCAGGTAGTCGACCGAGCCGTCGTAGACCGCGACGCCGTCTTCCTTGATCCGGCGGAGCAGGATGACGTTCTTGCGGTTGCCGACGCCGTTGACCGTGTCGGCCTCCGGTGGGTCGTCGGGCTGCCCTTCTGGAAGCGTGATGTTGCGGGACCCGAGAAAGGTGCGCACTCCGTCGGCCCGGGTCCGGCCGTCGACATATTTGGGATAGTCGGAATGCGGGTCGAAAGCCGTGAACGGCTCGCCGGTGCGATCACTGCGCCGACGAAGGAATTCGTTGAAAGTCTCGGTCCACGCCGCGTTGTGAACGGTCGCAGTCTGCGTGAGCACGCCGTCCATATCGAACAGGCAGGCGGTCACATGATCGGGTAGCCCCAGCACGGGTCAAATCTAGTCGAACCGGCTTAGTGGTGCTCGTGCGCGCCCACCCCGGAAATGCGGCCCGCCGACTGTCCCGGCTCGACCACGACGAACTGCCCCATCATGCCGTCGTCCTCGTGCATCAGAAGGTGACAGTGATACATGTAGGGCAATTCCGGGTCGGCATAGTCGGCGAACTTCATGATCAATCGCGCCGCGCTCTTCGGCGGCAGGAACACCGTGTCCTTCCAGCCGGAAAGCTCGGCCGGCGGCGCCGCCCCGTCGATCGACAACACCCGAAACTGCACATCGTGTACGTGGAAGTTGTGCCGCTGGCCGTCGGTGTTGCGCACCGTCCAGATCTCGGTGGTGCCCAGCGTTGTGACCGCGTCGATCCGGTCCATGTCCATCTCGTCGCCGTTGATGTTGGTGCCGGTGAGCCGGAAGTCGCGGGTGGTCACCGCAGTGGCCGGGTCGAGCCGCGGCAGCTCGCCGAAGTCGGCCGGCAGATTCGCGCTCCGCCGCAGGGTCGCCGCCGCCCGCAGGTCGAGCACGTCGAACTGGTCGCGCCCGGTCTCGAACGACTTCCCGCCGAGCTCCGGCGGGAAGCTGCGCAGCGCGACCCGCTCGCCGGCGTGCACCGGCACGACAATCTCGGCGCGCTCACCGGGTGAGAGCCGGATCCGGCTCAGCGGGACCGGTGCCGCGAGCCGGCCGCCGTCGGTCGCCACGAGGTGGACGGGCCGCTGGTCGGCGAGGCCGAACGCGTACACCCGGGAGACCGAGGCGTTGAGCAGCCGCAACCGGACCCGGTCGGTCACCACTGTGAGGTAGGGCGCGTAAGTGCCGTTGACCAGCAGGAGGTTTCCGGTCTTCTGGTTGCGGATCCGTCCACCGTGGATGTCTTTGTCCTGCACGATGACCGGGATGTCGTCGACGCCGTAGTCGTGTGGCAGGGCGCGCTGGGTCGGGTCGTCGTCGTCGAGGATGAACATGCCGGCCAGCCCCTGGTTGACCTGCTCGCGGGTGCGGCCGTGCGGATGCGGGTGATACCAGAGCGTGGCCGCCGGCTGGTTCACCGTCCAGGTGGGTGACCACGTGGCGCCCGGGCGCACCGGCTGGTGTGGGCCGCCGTCCATCCGCGCCGGCAGGTGCATGCCGTGCCAGTGCACGCTGGTGTCCTCGTCGAGGTTGTTGACGACGTCGACCCGCACCCGCTCGCCGCGCCGGGCGCGCAGGGTGGGCCCCAGATAGTCGCCGTTGAACCCGAAGGTGCGGGTGGTGCCGTCGATCCCGAAGTCACGTTGGCCAGGCTGGGCGTGCAGCGTGAAGACGCGCTGCCCGTCGCCGTCGACCGTCGACCTGGCCAGCGGCGGGATCAGCAGCGGGCGGGAGAAGTCGACCTGCCCGACCGTGTCGACCGGGTTGCCGCAGCCGGCGGCGAGCAGGAAGGTTCCGCCGAGAGCGCCGGTGAGCAGGCTTCTGCGCCGCATGAGGTCGCACCTCCATAGTGAAGTCGTCTACATGTAGCGTGCCTTCCTATTCGGGACTTCGTCCATGGCGCCGACCGCCTTTGGGGGCTCGTTCCGGGCCACCCCTAAGGAGCCGTTCCGGTTGACATGTGATTGAGTCACACATACGTTGAAGGCATGACCGAGATCATGGAAACCAAGCTCGAGATCACCTCGTGGGACGAGAAGCCCTACCGCGAGTTCGACGACGGCCGCAAGTTCTCCAGGGCCGAGGTCGCGCTCGCCGGCACCGGCGACGGCCTGACCAGCGGCTCCTTCGAGTCGCTGCTCTACTACCGCGCCGACGGCACCAGCGAATACGTGTCCACCATGGAGCTCACCGGCACCCTGGGCGGCCGCTCCGGCAGCTTCGTGCTGCACGGCTCCGGCAGCTACGACGGCAAGACCGCGCGGGTCACGACGACGGTCGTGCCGGGCTCGGGCACCGGCGAACTCGCCGGCATCACCGGCACGGCGGAGAGCGTCTCGACCCACGCCGACTACCCGCACATGCCGCTGACCATCCGCTACGAGTTGGCGTGACCGGCGACGCCCTCGACCACCAGGCCAACCTGCTCGGCGCGGTCTCCCTCGCGGTCGCCGACCGGGCCGCCGCCGCGGTCGCGGCCGCGAGCGACGGCACCGCGGCGGTCGCCGGCAACCCGACGGCCGCCGCGGCCCTGTCGGCGCTGCTGCACTTCCTCGACCGGCCGTCGATCGACCAGCTCCGGCGGGTGCTCGGCCTGACCCCGTCCGGGGCGGTCCGGCTGGTCGACCGGCTGGCCGAAGCGGGCCTGGTGACCCGTGGCCCCGGTGGCGACGGCCGGTCCCGCTCGGTGGCGCTCACCCCGGCGGGCCTGGCCGCCGCGACCCGGCTGTCGACGGCGCGGGCCGCCGCGTTGGGCTCCGCGCTGGCCGGCCTTTCGTCGGCCGAACGCTCCACACTGGATGATCTGCTCGGCAAGGTGATGGCCGGCATCGTCGCCGAGAAAGAGGGCGGCGCCTGGCTGTGCCGGCTCTGCGACCTGACCGCCTGCGGCCGCGACGAGGGCACCTGCCCGACGGCCAACGCGGCGGCGGCGAAGTATGGCGCCGCCGCCGTGGCCCGGAGCTAAAGGCCCGCGATGGTGCGGAAGATCTCCGCGTAGAAGTTGCCCTCGATCTCGCGGAACAGGGCAAACGGCGAGTCGGGGTTGCCGAAGAACGGGCGCAGGGTCCACGCCAACTGGGTGCCGACGAAGCCGAACAGCAGGATCCATACGTGCAGCAGCGTCATGCTCGCCGGCCGCTCGGTGGCCACGCCGGGCGTCTTGACGTAGCGGCCCTGCATCGGATCCCAGACGCGCTGGCCCGGGGCCGGTGCGTGCGCGACCAGGACCGGAGGCGCCGGGGCCGCTGCCGGCGCCGCGGCTCCGTCGCCGTTGGCCGCCGGCGCGCCGACCGTGACCGGCACCTTCTCTTCCGTCACCTGGGCCGGCGCGATCGCGGGCTGGCTGACGGCCGGCTCGGGACGGGCCGGGCTCAGCAGGCCGTGCTCCGCGAGCACCCGCATGCCGCCGGTCAGGAAGCGCAGCCCGACCAGCGCCGAGAGCGCCAGGATCGAGACGTTGAGCAGCTTGAAGAAGCCGTAGTCGGGCGCGGTGATCAGGAAGAACAGGCTGATCGGGGCGAACGCCACCGCGAGCATCGAGATCACCGTGATGGCGACCATCACCAGCGACACCGACTGCTTCATCGAGAGCCGGGCGCCGAAGACCAGGTTGAAGAGGTAGAGCGTGGGCAGGCAGATGGCCAGGGTGACCAGGAACAGCAGCGGCAGCTTGACCGCCGAGGTGAGCGCCATCAGCGCGCCGTTGAAGAAGCCGAGCACCGCGCCGTAGAGCGCGAGCGCGACCGCCGAACTGGCGAGCATCTGCCCGGTGAGCCGGTTGAGGTCACGCTCTTCGACGATCTGCTGCCAGATGCTGCCTCGGTCGCGCAGGATCCGTTCAATGATCAGCAGGCCGGGGCTGTTAGCCGACACGGTGCCATCCTCTCTGGACTCAGGTGGCGACAGACGCTAAAGCACGGCCCCGCTCAGCGCCACCCCACGTCGATGCGGTCACCGCGATCGTCGAAAAAGTGCAGCGCGTCCATCCGCACCGAGACCGACAGCGACGTGCCCGACTGCACGTTGGGGTAGGGCGCCAGCCGCACCGCCAACTCGGCCGGCCGTCGGTGGTGCCGGCCCGGGTCGCTCAGCACGCTGGTGCGGCTGCGCGACGGGCCGAGTTCCTGCACCGCGGCCGCGCTGGCGCCCCGGTTGGTGAGGCGCTGCACCGCGTGCCCGAACCGGCGCAGTGGGCCGCCCTCGCTGGCCTGCTCGGCCGGTGCCTGGCCCATCTCGTCGACCACGACGGCCGTCGCGCCGATGTCGAGGAACGCCAGCGACTCGTGCCCGTGGTGCTCCAGGTAGCGGATGCGGCCCTGCAACACGTCGCCCGGGCTGTTGGGCGCGACCGGCGTCAACGCCTCGGCCCGCATGCCGACCACGATCCGCTCGCCGTGGTAGTGCGCGACGGCCCGCGCCCGGATGTCGTCCCACGGCAGATAAAGGTTCTGGTCGCCGAGGTTGAGCGTCACATAGCGGTCGAGATGGACGTAGACCGACGCCTCGAGCAGGTTCATCCGCGGGCTGCCCAGGAAGGCCGCGACGTAGAGCGTCGCCGGCCGCCCGTAGACCTGGGTCGGTGTGCCCACGTCCTGGAGCACGCCGCGGCGCATGATCGCGACCCGGTCGGCCATGGTGAGCGCCTCGGCCTGGTCGTGGGTCACGTAGATCGTGCTGACACCGAGCTCGCGGACCAGGCCCGAGATCTCCGCGCGTAGCTCGGCGCGCAGGCCGCTGTCGAGATTGGACAGCGGCTCGTCCATCAGGAACAGACCCGGCCGGCGCACGATCGCCCGGCCCATGGCGACCCGCTGCCGCTGGCCGCCGGAGAGTTGGTTGGGCTTGCGGGCGAGCACGTCGCCGATGCCGAGCGCGCTGGCGACGTCGGCCACGCGTTCGCCGCGCGCCATCGGCTCGACCCGCGACAGGCGCAGCGGGAAACCGATGTTGTCGCCGACCGACATGTGCGGGTAGAGCGCGAAATCCTGGAACACCATCGCGATCCGGCGCTCGCGCGGTGGGAGGTCGTTGGCGAGGTCGCCGTCGAGCAGGATCGCCCCGGTGGTCGGATCTTCGAGGCCGGCGACCATGCGGAGCACGGTGGACTTGCCGCACCCGGATGGACCGAGCAACACCATGAACTCGCCGTCATTGACGTCGATGCTGACGTTGTCGACCGCGACCGTTCCGTCTTGGAAGATCTTGGTGACATCTTTGAGCGCGACGGTTGTCACCGTCTCCTCCCCAGTGTCAGTTCCCCGAACTGTGCCGACCCAGGTCCTCGGACGGTCTGCCGCCGCCGCGGCATTCCGTCTTCCGGTCATGACTGTGACGAGAGTTACTCAATAAACCCATCGGGTAAACGTGCCATGTTCAGCGCGTGACAATCCGACTACCTGCATCGACCGTGATTGTTTTCCGGTCGACCGGGCGTAGCTGGGCGGTGTGCGCACCGTGGATACGCAATCTGGCGCGGCTCCGCTAGCCTCAGCCAGGCTGTGTTATTTCGAGGCAGGGAGCCGGCGATGCGATTGACGGTGGGGGTGCTCACCTACCGCAGCGCGGCCAACTTGCCGCCGCTGCTCGCCGCGCTACCCGCGGGCCTGGCCGGCGTCGACGACTGGCGCCTGGTGGTGGTCGACAGCGGTTCGTTCGACGACACCCTGATCGTCGCCAAGGATCTGGCCCCCGACGCGACACTGGTGCAACTCGACAGCAACCGTGGTTTCGCGGCCGCGGCCAACGCGGTCGCCGCCGTCCATCCCGACGCCGACGCCGTGTTGCTGCTGAGCCCGACCACCCGGCTGCGGCCGGGCTGCGCCGCCGAGTTGCTGGCCGCGCTCGCCGAGCCGGGTGTGGGCATCGCCGTGCCGCGGCTGATCGGCCGCGACGGCGCCTACAAGACCTCGCTGCGCCGGCGCCCGACGCTCGGGCGGGCGGTCGCCGAGGCGGTCCTGGGCGGCAACCGGGCCAGCCGGCTCGGCCGCGGCGAGCTGATCGCCGACCCGGCCGGCTACGACGCCCGCACCCCGGCCGACTGGGCCACCGGCGCGGTGACCATGTTCAGCCGGGCCTGCCTGACCGCGACCGGGCCGTGGGACGAGACCTTCTTCCTCTACAGCGAAGAGACCGAATACGCCCTGCGCGCCGCCGACCACGGCTTCCGGCTGGCCTTCGTGCCCACCGCCGAAGCGGTGCACAACGGCGGCGACGCCCGCAACGTGCCGGCTCTCTGGGGGATCATGGTGGCCAACCGGGTCCGGCTGCACGGCATGCGGCACGGCCGCGCCGCCGCCACCGCGTTCTGGGCGGCGATCACCCTGGGCGAGGCGATCCGCGCGCCCGGTGACGTCAACCACCGTTACGCCACCCGCAAGCTGTTGCGGGAGCGCCAGGGATTGATCATGGGGCGGCCCGCAGAGGTGCCAGAGCAGCTCCGCTGACCCCGTCACCCTGTGGCGAAGCCGATTCGGCATTAGCGTGGAAGCATGACTGACGTGACGGCTGGAACTGTTTCGGTGCAGCCACCGGACCCGGCCGAGGGCAGTCACGTCGAGCGCGGCATTGTCGAGCACCCCACCTCCGACGACTTCCTCCACGCCAGAAACGTTCCGGTCGACTCGACCTGGTTCCAGCGGGCGGTCTTCTACGAAGTGCTGGTGCGGGCGTTCGCCGACTCCGACGGTGACGGCTCCGGCGACCTGCGAGGTTTGATCGACCGCCTCGACTACCTGGCCTGGCTGGGTGTCGACTGTCTGTGGCTCCCGCCGTTCTACGACTCGCCCCTGCGCGACGGCGGCTACGACATCCGTGACTTCTACAAGGTGCTGCCCGAGTTCGGCACCGTCGACGACTTCGTCGCCCTGCTCGACGCCGCGCACAAGCGGGGCATCCGGGTGATCACCGACCTGGTCATGAACCACACCTCCGACCAGCACCCCTGGTTCCAGGAGTCGCGCCGTGACCCCGAGGGCCCATACGGCGACTTCTACGTGTGGAGCGACACCGACAGCAGATACCAGGACGCCCGGATCATCTTCGTCGATACCGAGGAGTCCAACTGGACGTTCGACCCGGTCCGCCGGCAGTTCTACTGGCACCGGTTCTTCTCGCACCAGCCCGACCTCAACTACGCCAACCCGGCCGTGCAGAACGCCATGCTCGACGTCCTGCGGTTCTGGCTCGACCTGGGCATCGACGGCTTCCGCCTCGACGCGGTGCCCTACCTCTTCGAGGCCGACGGCACCAACTGCGAGAACCTGCCCGAGACCCACGCGTTCCTGCGGCACTGCCGCAAGGTGATCGACGACGAGTTCCCCGGCCGGGTGCTGCTCGCCGAGGCCAACCAGTGGCCGGCCGACGTGGTCGCCTACTTCGGCGACCCGGAGTCCGACGGCGACGAATGCCACATGGCGTTCCATTTCCCGCTGATGCCGCGCATCTTCATGGCGGTCCGGCGCGAGTCGCGCTTCCCGATCTCCGAGATCCTGGCCAACACGCCGGCCATCCCGGCCAACTGCCAGTGGGGCATCTTCCTGCGTAACCACGACGAGCTCACGCTCGAGATGGTCACCGACGAAGAGCGCGACTACATGTATATGGAGTACGCCAAAGACCCGCGGATGAAGGCCAACATCGGCATCCGCCGCCGGCTGGCGCCGCTCCTCGACAACGACCGCAACCAGCAGGAACTGTTCACCGCCTTACTGTTGTCGTTGCCCGGTTCGCCGGTCCTCTACTATGGCGACGAGATCGGCATGGGCGACAACATCTGGCTGGGCGATCGCGACGGGGTGCGCACCCCGATGCAGTGGACGCCCGATCGAAACGCCGGTTTCTCCACCTCGACCCCGGGCCGCATCTACTTGCCGGTCAACCAGGATCCGATCTACGGTTTTCAATCGGTGAACGTCGAGGCGCAACGCGACAGTTCGACGTCGTTGCTCAACTGGACGCGGTTGATGCTGTCGGTGCGCCGCCGGCACGACTCGTTCGCCGTCGGCACGTTCCAGGAGCTCGGCGGCTCCAACCCGGCGGTGCTCGCGTTCCTGCGTCACCATGAAGACGACGTGGTGCTCTGCGTCAACAACCTGTCCCGTTTCCCGCAGCCCATCGAGCTCAACTTGCAGGCCTGGTCGGGCTATTCGCCGATCGAGCTGACCGGACGCGTTCTGTTTCCCCGGATCGGCCAGCTACCCTACCTGCTGACCCTGCCCGGCTACGGGTTCTACTGGTTCCAGCTCACCCCACCGTCCGAAGAGGATGATCCGGCCCGTGCGGCCGAACAGCACATGGAGGAGTCATGACTTTGCCGTATGCCGACTGGCTACCGCATCAGCGGTGGTACGCCGGACGCGGCCGCACCCTCCACAGTGTCACGCCCGTCGCGGTCACCACCCTGCGCGATTCCCTCGACCACGTGCTGCTCGACGTCGAATACGACGACGGCGGCACCGAGCGCTACCAGCTCTACGTGGCCTGGGACGGCGAACCGCGACCGGAATACGCCGGCACCGCGACCATCGGCATCGAGGGCGACCGCGCCGGCTATGACGCGCTCTACGACGAGCCGGCGGCCCGCGCCCTGCTGGAGCTGATCGACCAGGACGCCGTGATCGGCCGGCTGCTCTTCCGCCGCGAGCCGGAGGCAAAGCTGCCGTTGGACGCGCCGGCCCGGGTGGCCGAGGCCGAGCAGAGCAACACCAGCGTCGTCTACGACCGGGCGGCGATCCTCAAGGTCTTCCGCCGGGTGGTCACCGGCATCAACCCCGACGTCGAGCTCAACCGGGTGCTGGCGAGGGCCGGCTGCGCACACGTGGCCCAGTTGCTCGGCGCGGTGGAAAGCTCCGACGAGCGCGGCGAGCCGGTCTCGCTGGCCATGCTGACCGCCTACGCGGAAAACTCCGCCGAGGGCTGGGCGATGGCCACCACCAGCGTGCGCGACCTGTTCGGCGAGGCCGACCTGGCCGCCGACGAGGTGGGCGGCGACTTCTCCGGCGAGTCCTACCGGCTCGGCGAGGCGGTCGCGGTGGTGCACCGGATGCTGGCCCAGGAGCTGGGCAGCGAGACGGTGCTGTTCCCGGTCGACCGGATGCTGGCCCGCCTCGACCGCGCGGCGGCGTTCGTCCCCGCGCTGGCGCCACACGTCGACGCGGCCGCGGCCCGGTTCCGCGCGGTCGGCGGCACGGAGATGACCGTCCACCGGGTGCACGGCGACCTGCACCTGGGCCAGGTGCTGCGCACGCCGAAGACCTGGCTGCTGATCGACTTCGAGGGCGAGCCCGGCCAGCCGGTCGAGGAACGCCGCCGCCCCGACTCGCCGCTGCGCGACGTCGCCGGCATGCTGCGCTCCTTCGAATACGCGCCGCACCACCTGATCGTCGACCAGCCCGACGACGCCCAGGTGGTCTACCGGGCCCGCGAGTGGGCCGAGCTCAACCGGGGCAAGTTCTGCGACGGCTACGCGAGCGTCGCGGGCGACGACCCCCGGTCGCGGCCCGAGCTGCTCGGTGCGTTCGAGCTCGACAAGGCCATCTACGAAGCCGCCTACGAGGCCCGGTTCCGGCCGAGCTGGCTGCCCATCTCGCTGCGCTCGGTGGCCCGCCTCCTGGGCTAGCGTGGGTCCGGTGCTGGTCACGCTCGCCGTCGAGAACTACCGGTCACTGCGCCGGTTGGTGCTGCCACTGCGCCGGCTCAACGTGGTGACCGGCGCCAACGGCGTGGGCAAGTCGAGCCTCTACCGCTCGTTGCGGCTGCTGTCCGCGTCGGCCCGCGGTGGCGTGGTGGCCGCGTTGGCCCGCGAGGGCGGCCTGCCGTCGACGCTGTGGGCCGGGCCCGAGACGATCGGGCGGGCGGTCCGCGACGGCGAGCACCCCGTCCAGGGCACGGTGCGCACGAAGCGGGTGGCGCTGCGGTTGGGTTTCGCCAGCGACTCGTTCGGCTATGCCATCGACCTCGGGCTGCCGCAGGTGGCCGGCCCGACGATGTTCGACCTCGACCCGGAGATCAAGAGCGAGTGCAGCTGGTCGGGCCCGATCCTGCGGCCGGCGACCAAGCTCACCGAGCGAACCAACACCGCCGTCGGCGTACGCGGACCGGATGGTTCCTGGCACGCCACCAGGCTGAAGCTGCGCCCCTACGACAGCATGCTCGCCGAGTTCGTCGATCCGGAACTGGCGCCCGACCTGATGCTGCTGCGCGAACGGATCCGCTCCTGGCGCTTCTACGACCACGTGCGCACCGATGCCGACGCGCCGATGCGGGCCGCGCAGGTCGGCACCCGCACGCCCGTGCTCGGCCCCGACGGCGCCGACCTGGCGCCGGCGTTGGCGACGATCCGGGAGGTCGGCGACGCGGCCGCCCTCGACGTCGCGGTCGACCTCGCCTTCCCGGGCAGCCGGCTGGGCATCGCGGCCGCCGCCGGCCGGTTCGAGCTGAGCCTGACCCAGCCCGGAATGCTCCGCCCGCTCGGCGCCGCTGAACTTTCCGACGGAACGCTGCGTTACCTGAGCTGGGTGGCCGCGCTGCTCACACCGCGGCCCCCGGAACTGCTGGTGCTCAACGAACCGGAGAACAGCCTGCACCCCGACCTGATCCGACCGCTGGCCGCACTGATCGCCGGCGCGTCGGAGCAGATGCAGATCGTCGTCGTCACCCACTCACGGGCGCTGGCCGCCGCGCTGGACGCCCACGCCGACGAGGCCGACCTGCAACTCGTGGAACTCGCCAAGGAGCACGGCGAGACCTACGTCGTCGGACAGGGCAGGCTCGACGAGCCCGCGTGGCACTGGCCGAAACGCTGAGGAAGGATCAACACATGAGTCTCGAACGACCTGTTCCACCAGATCCCTACGACCTGCTGCCGACCGTCCCGGCGTTCACGCTGACCAGCGACGACGTGCGCGACGGCGAGCAGATGGCCGACACCTTCGCCGACCCGAGCGTCGGCGGCGCCGGCAAGTCGCCGCAGCTGTCCTGGTCGGGCTTCCCGGATTCGACCAAGAGCTTCGTGATCACCTGCTACGACCCGGACGCGCCGACGCACAGCGGCTTCTGGCACTGGGTGCTGGTCAACGTCCCGGTCACGGTCACCTCGCTGGAGCAGGGCGCGCTGCCGCCGGCCGGCTCGTTCGCGGTGCGCAACGACTACGGCACCAAGGAATACGGCGGGGCGGCGCCGCCGCAGGGCGACTTCCCGCACCGCTACCTGTTCACTGTGCACGCGGTCGACGTCGAGCAACTCGACGTGACGCCCGACGTGTCGCCCGCGGTGGTCAGCTTCAACCTGACCTTCCACGACCTGGCCCGCGCCGTCATCCGGCCGACATATCAGGTGAAGTAACCACGACCTCGATAGGGTGGGCCGGGTGAAGATCGGCATCGGACTTCCCAACACCATGCCGGGCATTCCCGGCACCACCCTCGTCGAGTGGGCGCGCCGCTCCGAAGAGCGCGGCTTCGCCGGGCTGGCGACCATCGACCGGATCGCCTATCCCAACCACGACTCGCTGACCGCGCTGGCTGCCGCCGCGGCGGTGACCAGCCGCATCGGGCTCTACACCAACATCCTGCTCGGCCCGGTCTACCCGGCGGCGCTGCTGGCCAAGTCGGCCGCGACGGTCGATCAGATCTCCGGCGGCCGGCTGACGTTGGGTCTGGCCGCGGGCGGCCGGCCCGACGACTTCGAGGTGATGGGCGTCGACTTCACCCGGCGAGGCCGCGAGTTCGACCGCACGCTCGACCGGATCCACCGCATCTGGTCGGGCGACCCCGAGCACTCGCCGGCTCCCGTCAACGCCCGCGCGGTTCCCGTCATCATCGGTGGCACCGGCGACGCGGCGTTCCGCCGGCTGGTGTCGTGGGGTGCCGGTGGCGCCATCGGTGGCGGCGGCCCGGAGCAGGTCGGTGAATATGCCGCCCGGGTCCGCACCGCCTGGCGGGAAGCCGGCCGCGAGGGCGAGCCGCGGATCACCGCGCTGGCCTACTTCTCGCTCGGCGACGACGCCGAGGAGCGGTCGCTGGCCTACCTGCGCCACTACTACGCCTTCCTCGGCGCCTACGCCGACGGGATCGCGACCAACGCGTTGCGTACCCCCGAAGCGATCCGGGCCCGGGTCGAGGCGTTCGAAGCGGTCGGCGTCACCGAGCTTTACCTGAATCCGACCGTGCCGTCGCTCGACCAGGTCGAGCGGCTGGCCGACGTGGTCAGTCCGGCATCGCCAGGTTGACCCGCACACCGAGCAGCCGCACCGGCCGCTTCCACTCGAACTTCTCCAGCAGCCCGACGGCGGCCCGCTCGACGACGTCGGGATCGGTGGTCGGCCCGGCGCGCAGCTTCGTCTCCCGGGTCGGCGTGAAGAAGCTGACGTAGCGCACCTTGACCGCGACGTGGGTGATCTCGCGCCCGTCGGCGACCACGTCGGCGGTCAGCGCGCGGGCCATCCCGGCCACTTCGCGGGCGATCTCCGCCGGGTCGGACAGGTCTTCGGCGTAAGTGTTCTCGCGGCTCTTCGACCGGGCCACCCACGGTTCGGTGCTGATGTGCGTGTCGCCACCACCGGCCGCGGCCACCGGCAGCCACGCCGCCATCCGCGGCCCGAACCGTTCGATCAGCGCCTCCGCCGGCGTGCCGGCGAGCTCGGCGACCGTGTGCAGGCCCAACTCGTCGAGCTTGCGGGTGGTCTTCGGGCCGACTCCCCAGAGCTCCGCCGCCGGACGCGGACCCATCACGTCGAGCCAGGTCGCGGTCGTCAACGTGTGCACGCCACCCGGCTTGCCGAACCGGGCCGCCGTCTTGGCCTGGAGCTTGTTCTCGCCGATGCCGATCGCGCAGGACAGCCCGGTCGCCGCGAACACCGCCGCCTTGAGCTTGACGGCCAAGGCGACCGGGTCGGCGATGTCGCCGCCGATGAACGCCTCGTCCCAACCCCAGACCTCGACGTCGACCGGGAAGCGGCGCAGCACCGCCATCACCTCATCGGACGCCGCGCTGTAGGCGGCCGGGTCGGTCGCCAGGAACACCGCCTCCGGGCAGAGCTGCGCGGCTCGGCGCAACGGCATTCCGGAGTGGACACCGTGCGCTCGGGCCTCGTAGGAAGCCGTCGAGACCACCTGCCGACGCGCCGTCGGGTCGCCCGCGCCGCCGACCACGACCGGCCGGCCGCGCAACTCCGGGTGGCGCAGGATCTCCACCGCGGCCACGAACTGGTCCATGTCGACGTGCAGCAGCCAGGTCATGGCGCCGCGGCCACCAGCCGCCGGGCCCGGTCGCGCAGGTAGCGCTGTTCCGGCTCGCTGAGCGTGCGGCCGGCGGCGTCCACATAGGCCGCCGCGGCACCGTCGGCGTCGCCGGCCAGTTCGAGCAGGTGTGCGCGTACGGCAGCCAGCCGGTGGTGTCTGGTCATCCGCTCGTCGCCGTCGAGCGTGGCCAGCAGGTCGAGCCCGGCCTGCGGACCGGCCACCATCGCGACCGCGACGGCCTTGTTGAGCCGGACCATCGGGCTGTCGGTCACCCGCTCCAGCAGCTCGTAGAGCGCCAGCACCTGCCGCCAGTCGGTGTCGGCCGCGCTGGCCGCCTCGTCGTGCACCGCGGCGATCGCCGCCTGGAGCTGGTAGGCGCCGGGTCGGGTGCGGGCCAGCGCGCCGGTGACGAGCCCGACCCCCTCGGCGATCGCCGCCCGGTCCCACCGCGACCGGTCCTGCTCGTCGAGCGGCACCAACTCCCCGGCGGGACCTATGCGGGCCGGGCGCCGGGCGTCGGTCAACAGCATCAGCGCGAGCAGGCCGGCCGCCTCGCCGTCGTCGGGCAGCAGCCGGTGCAGCATGCGGGCGAGCCGGATCGCTTCCGCGGACAGCTCGACCCGGGCGAGATGCGGCCCGGAACTGCTCGTGTAGCCCTCGTTGAAGATCAGATAAAGCACCTGGAGTACGGCGTCCAGCCGCGCGTCCCGCGACTCCGGCGGCGGCAGCTCGAACCCGAGCCCGGACGACTTGATCTTCTGCTTGGCGCGGCTGATCCGCTGTCCCATGGTCGGCTCGGGCACCAGGAAGGCGCTCGCGATCTCGGCCGTGGTGAGGCCGCCGACGGCCCGAAGGGTGAGCGCCACCTGCGCCGGCACCGCGATCGCCGGGTGGCAGCAGAGGAACAGCAGCACCAGCGAGTCGTCGCTGTCGGTCGGCTCGGCGTCAGCCGGCGGCGCGACCCGGGTGGCGGAAGGGTCGCGCTGGAAGTCGTTCTCCTCGCGTTGCCGCCGGGATTCGTCGCTGCGTAGCTGGTCGATCAGGCGCCGCGACGCGACCCGGATCAGCCAGGCGCGCGGATCGTCGGGCTGACCGTCGGCCGGCCACTGGGTCGCCGCCGCGAGCAGCGCCTCCTGCACGGCGTCTTCCGCCGCGTCGAAGTGGCCGTAGCGGCGCACCAGCGCACCCAGCACCTGCGGCGCCAGCTCCCTGAGCAGCTCTTCCGTGCCCACGACCAGAAGCCTACGACCCCGCCCGCTGCTGCGATCAGTAGAGCGTCGCCGCCCGGGCGATCAGGCTGACCACGTAGGCCAGGGTGAAGACCAGGGCGAGAATGGCGGCGGTGCGCAGCCGGGGGTCGGCCCGTTGCCGCCGCGACCGGGCCCGGGTGACCCCGAAGATCAGGAAGCCGAGCGGCAGGATCAGGAAGATCGGGTTGATCAGCACCGCGAAGGCCAGCACGAACGAGATCCAGCCGGCGGTGGTGGTCGGGTGCAGCGCGTCGGCGTCGGAGATGCCCAGGTTGTAGACGCCGTAGCGGGCGCGCTGCAACTCGGGCAGGCGGGCGGTGTATCCGGCCTCGCCGTTGTCGCGCATGTCGACGGCGATGTCGGCCTGCGCGCGCTGGAGTTGGCGGACCCGGCGATAGCCGCGCGCACCCGCGTAGACGTAGGCGTTCCAGCGCGCCCGGCCCCGGCTGCGCCAGCCGCGCAACGCGATGATCTCGTTGTGCGTGGCGATCCACGGGTTGCGCAGGCTCTCCAGCGGGCCGGCCACGCCCTCGTATTCGTCCTTGCGGAAGAAGTGCAACAGGATCAGGAACGTGCCGAGGATCAGCAGCCCCTTGACCAGCAGCACGAGCAGGGTGCCGTAGAGGCCGGCGTTGTTGGTCAGCGAGGCCGCCGCCGGTGAGTTCCAGAGGAAGTGCATCAACCACGCCAGGGCCAGGGCGCCGAGCGCGACGCCGATCCGGTTGACCCAGGAGCGTTCCCGATGCAACACGGCGTACGCCACGCCGGCTCCGGCGATCGCGCTGTAGACCGTGTGGCTCCACAGCCCGGCGAGCAGCCCGCGGACGATGAACGTCTGGAGCACTGGGCCGAGGCTGTCGGTGCCGGCGGCCGCCACGGCGTTGAGGCTGTAGGTGATGTTCTCGATCTCCTGGAACCCGAGACCGACGAATGCTCCGTACACCACGCCGTCTAGAACGCTGTTGATCTGCCGGCGGGCCAGCAGCACGATCATCACGATGCCGAGCGTCTTGAGGATCTCCTCGTCGGTCGGCCCCTCGATCGCCGCGGCCCAGTCGCGCACGAACCCGAGCGAGGTCATCTTGACCAGGATCGACTCGAGCGCGGTGTTGGCCCGCAGCGCGTTGGCGCTGGCGACGAAGCCGCCCCAGACCAGCGCGGCGGCGAACAGCCAGCGCGGCTCGGGCTCGAGCCAGTCGACCGCCCGGATGATCGTCACGAACACGGCGCCGTGAATCCCGAACAGGATGACCGCGAGCACGAACGCGGCCGGCGCGTCGGCGATGGCGGGGCCGAACGACAAGCACAGGATCACGATGCCGGCGATGGCCAGCGCGATGAACACCCAGACCGCCGGCCACCGCGCGGCAGCGCCCCACGACGCGAACACCCGCCGCGTGCCCGGCGCCGGTGGCTGCGGGGTGGCGCTCTGTTCGACACTCATGCCGTCGCCTGGATGTCGACGGTCTTGACGCTGGTCTCCAGCGCGTCGCGGTGTGCGGTGACGCCCGCGTCGTTGCCGTCGACGACCGCGGTCACGCCGGTGCCGTCGAGGAGGTAGACCGTGTACCAGCCGGTGCGGTTCTCCGCCACGAAGGTGGCCCGCAGCCCGGGCAGGCCGCTATTGGAGGTGATCTGCTGGTCGTCGGAGATGGCCTGCACGCCGCTGATGTTCTGCACCTCGGCCCGGATCCGGTCGGCGAGTTGCTGGAGGGTGCCGGGGAAGCTCTCGGCGGTCAGCCGGTAGCGCACACCGTCGACGTCGAGCGTGACCACGCCCTGCTCGGGCGAGGTCTGCCCGGCGACGACGGAGGCGTCGGGTGGGGGCACGACGCTCGCGTTGTCGGCGAACTCCAGCGGGGTCGTGCTCGACACGGTGTTGTTGGGCAGCGCGTCGTCGATCGCCGGCACGCCGAACGACAGCACGAGAACCCCCGCGACCACCGCGAGGCAGCCGGCGAGATTACGCCGCCACGCGGAGGACGCCCCTGCCATCAGCACATTGTCGGGGATCTCCGCTGCCGGTGCACCATTCGGGTTCGACTCAGCGCGCCGGGACCCCGCTCGCCGCCAGAAGCGCGTGCATGAGGTGACTCAACTCGCAGACCGAGCCGACCGGCCGCTCGAAGCCCAGCCGCAGTCGCGGGCCGGGCGTCCCGCGGTGCGCCGAGCCGACGGTCAGCCCGTAGCGGTCGAGCCGCATCGCCCGGCACTCCGGCGGCGCCGGCCGGTGGCAGACCCGCTCGACCAGGGCGGCGAGTTGGTCGAGGTGATGGTCGTTGAGGTCGGTGAGGAGCCGGCCCTCGTCCGCGGCCAGCGGGTCGGGTGTGGCGGCGGTGAACTCGGCCGGGTCGATCTCGACCAGCCGCCGGCCGTTGGCCAGCCGCACCTCGGTCGGGGTGATCCGGAACAGCTCGTGCCCGCGCCCGACGTCGAGCAGGTCACCGAGCGGCTGCACCTGCGCGTAGGCGTCGGCGGCGGCGCGGGCGCTCTTATCGGTCAGCCGCTGGGCAGTGCCGGTCAGCCAGAGCCGGCCGCGGCTGGGCGCGCACGGCACCGGCGGCACGTCGTCGACGCTGAGCACCATCGGCCCCGGCGCCAACGCGGCCACCAGGTCGGCGCCGAGGCCGGTGAGCAGCAGGGGAAAGCCATCGGCGGGCGTGGCGTGGCGGACCTTGGCCCGGCCGGGGTAGCCGCGCACATGCGCCACACCCTCCAGCCGTCCGCTCGCGAGCGTGCGCGCCACCTCTGCCGCAGTCGGCCGCATGGTGTCCTCCTCCGGAACGTCTGTCCGGATCAACTTAAGTTAGGCTCACCTAATTAACAAGCTCATCCGAACGGACGAGGTGGCATTCAGGAAAGTCCCAGTCCACCCCCAGGCACGGGGAAGATATGCGAGTCAGGGTGGATACATGACCGATTTGCTGAGCCGCACCGATCCGTACGCGTCCACCTGGCCGCACCAGCCGACCGCGGCCGGTCCGACCGGTCCCGGCGGGCCGACCCCGCCCTGGGGCCACGGCAGTTACCCCGGCGGCGCACCCAACGGCCCGCGCCGCGGCCACCGCGTCGCGATCGCAGCGGGCGCCCTCGCGCTGGTCCTCGGCGGCGGCGTCGCCGGCGGCGTGATCGGCGCGCAGACCAACCAGCCGGCCGCCAGCTCCACTGCGTCGGCGACCGCGGCTTCCAACGTCTCGACCGAGTCGGCGACCCTGTCCGCGGTGGCCGCCAAGACCTCGCCCAGCGTCGTCACCATCATGGTCCCGATCGCCGGCGGCACCGCCGAGGGCTCCGGCGTGATCGTCGACGGTTCGGGCCGCATCATCACCAACAACCACGTGGTCGACGAGGCCACCGGCGGCGCGACCGTGCAACTCTCCGACGGCCGGTCGGTGCCCGCGCAGATCCTGCGTACCGACCCGACCCACGACCTGGCACTGCTCCAGGTCAACGCGTCCGGCCTGACCCCGGCGACGCTGGGCGACAGCAACAGCGTCCAGGTCGGCGACACGGTGCTCGCCTTCGGCAGCCCGCTGGGCCTGAGCGGCACCGTCACCTCGGGCATCGTCTCCGCGCTCAACCGCGACGCCCAGGACCTCAACCTCTCCAACCTGATCCAGACCGACGCGCCGATCAACTCCGGCAACTCGGGCGGCCCGCTGGTCGACGCGGCCGGGCAGGTCATCGCCATCAACGTCGCCAACGCCTCGACCAGCCAGGGCGGCGGCAGCATCGGCATCGGCTTCGCGATCCCGATCGACACGGCACAGTCGATCCTGAGCTGACGCGGTTCCCTTGCTCTGCTGCCATATACGCAGCACCCCCGATGCCGGGTGAGGCGTATATGGCGGCAGAGCAAACGCGCTCCGCGCCTTTGCTCTGCACCCCTGTGGACACCACCCGGCAGTACGGCCGGTGCCTACAGGGGTGCAGAGCAAGCGCGTGTAGCGCGTTTGCTCTGCACCCCTGTAGGAAGCACCTGGCAGTCCGGCCGCTTCCCACAGGGGTGCAGAGCAAGCGCGCGTGGCGCGTTTGCTCGCCGGCCGGGACAATCGGCCGGGTGACCCGCGTCCTGGCACCGCTGGTTCGGGGATCGACCTACCGGCGCGGTGTGTATCTGCTGCTCGGCGCCGTGATCGTGCTGCCCTACGCGCTGCTCACCATCGTCTTCGTCAGCATGCTGACCAGCGACGACGTGCCGAAGCTGGCCACCTGGCCGCTCCTGCTCATCGGTCTGGTGATCGCGGTGACTCCGGCGTTCCTCGGCGGCACCCGAGCAGTCGAGATCGTCGCCGCCCGCGGCCTGCTCGGCGTGGACCTGCCCGACCCCACCGGGCGCGCTGATCGCGAGACGACCCTGCGCGGGGCGCTCTGGTTCGGCCTCCACCTGGCCTTCGGCGGCCTGGTCGGCGTCGCCCTGGTCACCGCCGTGCCGATGGCGCTCGTCTTCGTACTCCAATGGTTCGCTGGCAGTGGCCTCAGTCGCGACGACCTTCCGCTCGGCGACTGGAACCCCGCCGCGCTCATGGCAACCGGCATCGTTCTACTGGTCCTGCTCGCCTACGCCGTCGCCGGCCTCGGCGCGCTCGCCGCGCAACTCGCCCCGACCCTGCTCGGCCCGTCGCAGGCGCAGCGGATCGCCGCGCTCGAAGCGCACGCCGGCCACCTTGTCGAGCGCAACCGCCTCGCCCGTGAACTGCATGACTCGGTTGGCCACGCGTTGACCGTCACCACGCTCCAGGCGGCCGCCGCACAGCGGGCGCTGCACGACCCCGAGTTGGTCAAGCGGGCGCTGGTCGCGATCGAGGAGACCGGCCGATCGGCGATGGAAGACCTCGATCACGTGCTTGGCCTGCTCCGCGCCGCTGAGCGGATCGACCGGCCCGGGCCGCAGCGAACCCTGGCCGACGTCGACCGGGT
The DNA here is from genome assembly GCF_003387075.1 of Asanoa ferruginea. Classification (NCBI taxonomy): domain Bacteria; kingdom Bacillati; phylum Actinomycetota; class Actinomycetes; order Micromonosporales; family Micromonosporaceae; genus Asanoa; species Asanoa ferruginea. The sequence goes on along the minus strand of NZ_QUMQ01000001.1, from coordinate 1,606,203 downwards.
GGTCGCCGACGTCACCGGCGCCGGGCTCACCGTGACGCTGACCCGCGAGGGTCCGATCGCGACGGTGCCGGCGGCCGTCTCCCGGGAGGGCTACCGGATCGTGCAGGAGGCGCTGACCAACGCGGTCCGGCACGCCGGCCCGGTGCCGGTTACCGTGCACATCGCGGTGGTCGACCGGTCGCTGCGGATCGACGTCGCCAACCCGGTGACCCGGGAAGGCCATGACCCGAGCGGGCGTGGGCTCGCCGGCATGCGGGAGCGGGTCGACGTTCTCGGCGGGCGGATGACCGCCGGACCCGCTGACGGGCGGTTCACGGTCGCGGTGCGGCTGCCGACAGGAGGCTCATGACAACGAGGGTGCTGATCGTCGACGACGACGCGCTGGTACGCGTCGGCCTGCGCACGATCGTCGACGCCGAGCCCGACCTCGAGGTGGTGGCCGAAGCCGGCGACGGTGCCGAGGTGCCGCCGCTGGTCGCAAGGCACCGGCCCGATGTCGTGCTGATGGACGTGCGGATGCCCGACGTCGACGGCATCCAGGCGACCCGGCACCTGCTGACCACCGCGGCCGTGCCACCGCGGGTGATCGTGGTGACCACCTTCGAGAACGATGACTACGTCTACGACGCGCTGCGCGCCGGTGCCAGCGGGTTCCTGCTCAAGCGGGCCCGGCCGGCCGAGGTCGTCGACGCCATCCGGGTGGTCGCGCGCGGCGACTCGCTGCTGTTTCCCGCCGCCATCCGCCGGCTGGTCGCGGCCCGCGGTGGCAGCGGCGGCCAGGCCACCGCCCGGCTCACCGCGCGCGAGGCCGAGGTGCTCAAGCTGATGGCCGCCGGACTGTCCAATGCGGAGATCGCCGAGCAGCTGGTGGTCGGCGGGGAGACGGTCAAGACCCACGTGGGCAATGTGCTCGCGAAGCTCGGCGCCCGCGATCGCGTGCAAGCGGTCATCACGGCGTACGAGTCGGGCTTCGTCACCCCGGCCGGCTGAGCACAAGGCTCCCCCGCGCGAGGGAGGCGGTCCACCCCGCACGGGGAGGTTTGCCGGCCAGCGCCACGCGAGCGTGAGAGGCATGACGAACTCACGATCCTGGGCCGGTTACCTGGCCGCCGCATGGGCGCTGAGCTATGGAGTCGTCGCCGCGGTCTGGGCGGTGACCGGCGACGGCTTCCCCTACGGCGCCAACAACGACGACCTTATGCACCCACTGCGCGCGGTGCCCGTCGACACCGGCGCGGCCGTCTTCGCGGTCGTGCTGCTGGGCGCCGGCGTGCTGGCGCTGGCCACCGCGAGCCGGCAGCCGGCCCGTCCACCGAGACCGGTGCGCCAAGCAATGCTTGCCCTCGGCTGGGCGGTGGTGGCCGCGCTGGTCATCCTGATACCCGGCGCGCACATCCTGGCCGTCGCCGGCTACACCCCGATGCTGCTCATCGGCGCGCCGTTCGGCTGGCCGAGCGAGATCGACTACGGCGTGATCTTCAACTGGACGACCGCCAACGAGGTGTGGGCGATCCTCGGCGGCCTGCTTCTTGCCCGCGCCCTGCTGACCTGGCAGCGCCGCACGGCTGAGACGGGGCCCGGAAAGATCCCAGGAAACTGGGTGACCTACGTCGCGGCGGCCATCCCGGCCGTCTACGCGGTGACCCGGCTGGCCTGGGCGGCCGGCATCTCGCTCGGCACGGATATCCGGATGTTCGAGGACTCCGACGCGGCCCTGGCGGCCACCGGTCTCGGCAGCTTCGCGCTGGTCGGCACCTGGCTGACCATCGGGCTGGTGCGGCCGTGGGGCGAACGGTTCCCGCGCTGGATGATCGGCCTGGCCGGCCGGCGGGTGCCGGTGTGGCTGGCCACGGTGCCCGCCGCGGCGGTCGCGGTCGCGGTGGGTGGGGCGAGCGCCAGCTTCCTCTCCGACGGACCGATGCTGGAGCGCATCGCCGACCTGGACGTGGCCGTGCTGCCGATGGTGCTCTGGCCACTGTGGAGTGTCACGCTGTTGCTCGCCGCCTACGCCTACCATCGCCGCCGCACCGCGCCGGGCGCGGATCAGGCCGCGACCGGCTCGGCGGCCGGGATCGACGCCCGGATCGCCTCGTCGACGTCGGTCGCCGACAGCCCGAAGGTCGCCTCGGTCAAGCTGGCGTCGAGCACGAAGGGGCGCTCCCACTGATAGCTCATCTCGACGAACTCCCGGGTGCGGCGATCGAAGAGCCCAGCGGCTCGGACCGCCGCCTTCGGATAGCTGCGCAGCCGGGGCAGCTCGAACCCGCCGACCGTGGCCAGCCGCTCGACAGCCTGGCGCATGGTCATCGGCGCCGGTGAGGGCACGTGCCAGGCGCGGCCGAAGGCCCGCGGGTCGCGGCCGAGGGCGATGAGTGCCGCGGCCATGTCGCCGGTGTAGGTGAACGTGTGCGGGTTGTCGAGCGGGCCGGGCAGCCAGATCGTCTTGTTGGCGCGCAGGCCGGGCATGGCCATCTCGATGACCGAGTAGCGCGGGCTCAGGTAGTCGGAACCGCGCACCTCGGTGACCCCGCTGATCCGGCCGGTGCGGTGGGCCTCGACCGCGTCCTGCCACATCTTGACCCGGACCTGGCCCTTGACGGTCGGCGCGGCGAGCGGCATGTCTTCGGTCATCGGGCGGTCGACCGGGCCGTAGACGTAGAGGTTGCCGGTGATCACCAGGGGAGCGCCGCTGCTCTCAGCCGCGGCCAGCATCGCCTCGTGCATGGGTGGCCAGTCGGTCGGCCAGGTGTGGTACGGCGGGTTGGCGCAGTTGTAGATCGCGACCGCGCCCTGGCTCAGCCGGCTCAGCGTCGTGCTGTCGCTGGCGTCGGCGGCGACCCGCTCGATGTTGGGGTGGACCGGGCCACTGCCGCTGCGGGTGATCAATCGGACCTGTTCACCGGCCTCGGCGAGCTGGCGCGCGGTGCTGCTGCCGACGGCTCCGGCTCCGACGATGACGTGCATGGGGTGCCTCCAGCGAATTCGATTGGGAGAGCAGTGCTCTCTGTTGAGAGCAATGTTCCACGGATCAGCGCGCACTGTCAAGAGCAGTGCTCTCGGTGTGAGACACTGTTCTCGTGAAAGCGACTTCGATGCGGGCCCGGCTGCGGGCGGAGATGACCGACGAGATCAAGGCGATCGCCCGGCGGCACCTGGCGACCGACGGCGCCAACCTCTCGCTCCGCGCGGTCGCGCGTGACCTGGGCGTGGTGTCGTCAGCGATCTACCGCTATTTCCCGAGCCGCGACGACCTGCTCACCGCGCTGATCCTCGACGCTTACAACGCGCTCGGCGGGTCGGTCGAGGCGGCCGAGGGTGCGGTCGACCGGGCCGACCTGGGTGGGCGTTTTCTCGCCATCTGCCACGCGGTCCGCGACTGGGCATTGACCAACCCGCACGAGTACGCGTTGATCTACGGCAGCCCGGTCCCCGGGTATGCGGCCCCGACCGACACGGTGTCGGCGGCCACCCGCGCGGTGAGGGTGCTGGGCGGGGTGATCGAAGACGCCGCTCGTGCCGGGTTGCTGCGCGACGACGACGACCTTCCGCCCGAGGCGGTCGACGACATCACCCGGATCCGCGCCACGATCGCGCCGAGCGCTCCACTCGGGGTGCTGGATCGGGCGTTCGGCACCTGGCTCCAGCTCTTCGGTTTTGTCGGCTTCGAGCTGTTCGGCCAGCTCGACAACGTCGTCACCGCACGGGCTCCGCTCTTCGACCACCAGATGCGCGCCCAGGCGGTCTACATCGGACTGCCTACTCCTTGAGCGTCTCGCGATATTTCACGTAGCGCTCCAGCAGGGCGCCGAGTTCGCTCTGGATGAAGCCGTAGAAGTCGCCCATCCCCGCGATCCGGTCGCCGGCCGGGGTGTCCCGGCCGCCCGCCGCGGCGACGCCGCCCTCGGCGAGCTTGGCGATCTGCGTGAACAGGGTGCCCTTGATGATCGAGCCCATATACCAGGCGTCATCCGGCAGCGCGTAGCGGTCGCGCCGTGAACCGGGCACCGCCGATCGCTCGACCAGACCGAGGTGTTGGAGGTAGCGCACCGACTGCGAGACGGCGGCGGGGCTGATCTCCAGCCCGTCGCTGAGTTCCTTGGCGGTCAGCGCACCGCTGTCGGACGCCATCAGTTGCATCAGCACGCGAGCCGCCATCCGGGGAAATCCCCAGTCGGCGTAGAGCCGGGCCATGTCCTCGACGTACTGCCGCAGAGCGGTCTCGTCGCGGTCTCCAGTCATGTCGCGCACCTCCCTCACTACATCTTGCCCGTACGTGATCTATCTTGACGCGCTCTTGACGCGAATGAAACTTCACAACTTTGTGAAGCAAGTGTAGCTTCAAAATTATGGAGAACGTCATTTCGGTCAATGGGCTCGTCAAGAGCTTCGGCCGGACCCGCGCCCTCGACGGACTCGATCTCGAGGTGCGCCGGGGAGAGGTGCACGGCTTTCTCGGCCCCAACGGGGCGGGCAAGTCGACCGCCATCCGGGTGCTGCTCGGCCTGCTCAGGGCCGATTCTGGCACCACAACACTCTTCGGGGGAGACCCCTGGCGCGACGCGGTGACGCTGCACCGCCGCCTCGCCTACGTGCCCGGCGACGTGACGCTGTGGCCCAACCTCACCGGCGGCGAGGTCATCGACCTGCTCGGCCGGCTCCGCGGCGGCCTCGACACCAAGCGGCGCGACGAGCTGATCGAGCGCTTCGAGCTCGACCCGCGCAAGAAGGGCCGCACCTACTCGAAGGGCAACCGGCAGAAGGTCGCGCTGGTCGCCGCGCTGGCCTCCGACGCAGAGCTGCTCGTGCTCGACGAGCCCACCTCGGGCCTCGACCCGCTGATGGAGTCGGTCTTCCAGGCCTGCGTCAACGACGAGCGCGGCGCCGGCCGCACGGTGCTGCTGTCGAGCCACATCCTGGCCGAGGCCGAGGCGCTCTGCGACCGGGTGAGCATCATCCGGGCCGGCCGCACCGTCGAGACCGGCACGCTCACCGAGCTGCGGCACCTGACCCGGACCGCGATCCACGCCGAGCTGGCCGGCTCGCCCAACGGCCTCGGTTCGCTGCCCGGCGTGCACGATCTGGTCGTCGAGGGCGAGCGGGTGCGGTTCCAGGTCGACAACGCCGAGCTCGACACCGTGCTGCGCGCGCTGACCACGGTCGGGGTGCGCGGCCTGACCAGCCAGCCGCCGACGCTGGAGGAGCTGTTCCTCCGCCACTACCAAAAAGAAGCAGAAGAGGTTGTACGGTGACCGGCACCTGGCACCTCTTCCGCTTCGCCCTGCGCCGTGACCGCGTCGTCCTCCCACTGTGGACGATCCTGCTCGGGCTGTTCCCCGGCCTGGTCGCGAGCAGCTTCGCCAGCCTCTACCCCGACCCGGCCGAGCTGGCGAAGTTCGCCGCGTCGATGTCGAACCCGTCGCTGACCGCGGTCTACGGCCCGATCTGGGCGCCCAACCTGGGCGGCCTGACCGCGTGGCGGTCCAGCATCGTGCTGCTGATCGTCGCGCTGGCCACCGCGTTCACCGTCATCCGGCACACCCGCGCCGAAGAGGAGCAGGGCCGCCGCGAGCTGCTCGGCGCGACCGTGATCGGCCGCGAGGCCGGACTGGCCGCCGCTATGCTGGTCGCACTGCTGGCCTCGGTCGTGGTCGGCGGGCTGACCGCCCTCGGCACGGCCGCCGCGGGCGCCGGCGGCCCCGGCGCCGTCGCGCTGGGCCTGCAATATTTCCTGGCCTGCCTGCTCTTCGGCGCGATCGCCGCGGTCGTCGCCCAGATCACCCAGGGCGCCCGCACGGCACGCTGGATCGCCGGCGCGGTGCTGATCGGCTCCCTGCTACTCCGGATGCTCGGCGACGCAGGCGGCGACCTCAACTCGCCCCTGTCCTGGATCTCGCCGATCGGCTTCCTGCAACGGCTGCGCCCGTTCGCCGACGAGCGCTGGTGGGTGGCCGGCGTCGTGTTGCTGGTCGTGCTGGTGCTGTCCGCGCTGGCGTACCGGCTGAATGCGGTGCGCGACCTCGACGCGGGTCTGATCGCGTCGCGGCCCGGACCGGCGCGGGCGCCGCGGACCCTGCTCTCCCCGCTCGGCCTGGCCTGGCGGTTGCAGCGGTCGACGCTGTTCGGCTGGCTGATCGGGTACGCCGTCCTCGGCCTCTTCCTGGGTTCGGCGACCAACGCTGCGGCTGATGCGGTCAAGGACAGCCCGGAACTGGCCGATGCGATCGCAAGGATCGGCAGCGGCACCTCGATCGGCGACATGGTCATCGCCACCGGCATGGCGATCATCGGCATCGGCGCGGCCGCCCAGGGCGTCCAGGCAGCGCTGCGGGCCCGCAGCGAGGAGAGCGCGCTGCGGGTCGAGCCGCTGCTGGCCGCGTCGGTCGGCCGCTTGCGCTGGGCCGGCGGGCACCTGCTGTTCGCGTTCTTCGGGCCGGCGCTCGGCCTGCTCGTGGCCGGCCTGTTCCTGGGCATCGGCTACGGCGCGGGTTCGGGGGAGGGCGCCGGCGCGATCGGCCGCGTGGTCGCCGCGGGCGCCGCACAGCTCCCGGCGGTCTGGTTCACCGTGGCGATCGTGGTGCTGCTGTTCGGCCTGCTGCCGCGAATGACCAGCCTCGGCTGGGCAGTCCTCGCGTTCTTCCTACTGCTCGGCCAGTTGGGCGCGATCCTGCAACTCAGCCAGTGGGCACTGGACCTGTCGCCGTTTACCCACCTGCCGGCTTTGCCCGGCGGCGAGGTGACCGCGACACCGTTGGTCTGGCTCGTCGCCCTCGCCGCGCTGCTGACGGCGGCCGGCCTTGCCGGCTTCCGCCGCCGCGACATCGCCAGCGGCGGCTAGAGAAGGGTCGGGCCGATCAAAGGCTCGGCGCCACGATCGGCAGGGCGAGGCCTCAGCCAGTCGTGCGGGGTGCCCCGTCAGGGCGCCCCGCACGACCTGGTTGGCCAGCCTTCGGCCGCGGCCGGCCTGGCGGCCTTTGCAGCGAACGGCGGTCGCCGGCGGTTGCCTACACGCGCGCGGTGTCCCCGGCGGTGGGCTCGGCTTGTGCGGGGTGGCCGGCGGTGGGCTCGGCTTGTGCGGGGTGGCCGGCGGTGGGCTCGGCTTGTGCGGGGTGGCCGGCGGTGGGCTCGGCTTATGGGGGGTGGCCGGCGGTGGCGTCAGCTCGCGCGGGGTGGCCGGGGCGGGTTGCTTCGGGTGACCTGGCCGACCAACTGGTTGGCCAAGCCCTCGGCGAGATGGGCGCGGAAGTCGGCCCAGTCGGGTGGCGCGCCCAGTTCGGCGGCGACCGTCGTGACGACCTCGGTTGGCCGCGAGTAGGGCCACAACCCCGCGATGATCACGAAGACCGCGCCGCCGAAGAAGGCCGCGCTCGCCGGGTCGAGGGCCGGCATCCGGTCGAGGACCAGCGCGGCGAGGCGGTCGTGGTTGGCCGAGGCCCGCCGCTTGAAGACGCGGGCGAAATCGATCGTGATGTTGCGCTCCAGGACGCCGGACATGGCCGCGATCAGCTCGCACAACAGGTCGCGGCCGTCGAGGGTGTCAGCGAGTTGCCTCGCGACCGCCTCCGCGTCGTCGGGCGGCACCTCCGCGAAAGCCACCTCGACCGCGTCCAGCCAGGCGATCCATTCCTGGTCGAGGACCTCCAGGAAGATCGCCTCGCGGGAGTCGAAATAGCGCAGCACGTTGGATTTGGCCAGGCCGACGCGGTCGGCCAGCTCGCGCAGGCTGATCTCCGCCACGCCGCGCTCGGCGAGCATCTCGCGCGCGGTGGCCAGGATCGCCGCCCGGCGGGCCTCGACCTGCTCGGGGCGGCGGGCGCGCTGGAAGGACGCGGTCACGGAGCGAACGATAGCAGACCGCTGGGCTCTTGTTAAAAGACCAGTGGGCTATTACCGTGGATCGCATGATTGATATCGCTGTTCCTGACCTGACCGGCAAGCTCGCCGTGGTGACCGGCGCCAACAGCGGCATCGGCTTCGGCCTGACCGCGCGGCTGGCGGCCGCCGGCGCCGAGGTCGTCCTCGCCGTTCGCAACGTCACCAAGGGCACCGACGCCATCGCCCGCATCCGCCGCCAGACTCCGGCCGCCCGGCTGAGCCTGGCCAGCCTCGACCTGGCCGACCTGGGCACGGTGGCGGCGCTCGGCGAGCGGCTGCGGGCCGCCGGCCGGCCGATCGACATCCTGATCAACAACGCCGGCATCATGACCCCGCCGCGGCGTGACGTGACCCGTGACGGGTTCGAGCTTCAGTTCGGCAGCAACTATCTGGGCCATTTCGCGCTGACCGGGCACCTGCTGCCGTTGCTGCGGCCCGGCGCCCGGGTGACCACGCTGAGCAGCCTGACCGCCCGTGGCGGCCGGATCGACTTCGCCGACCTACAGAGCGCGCGGTCCTATGGCCCGTCCCGCTCCTACGCGCAGTCCAAGCTGGCCACCCTGCTCTTCGCGCAGGAACTCGACCGCCGCTCCCGCCGGTTCGGCTGGGGCATCCTCAGCGACGCCGCCCACCCCGGCGCGACCGTCACCAACCTCCAGGTCACCGGCCCGACCCACGGCGGCCGCCGGCAACGGCTGACCTCGCTGGTCAACTCGCTCTCCTACCGGATCCCGGGGATGTGGCAGCAGGTCGACACCGGGATCTTGCCGGCGCTCTACGCGGCCACAAGCCCGGCCGCCGAGGGTGGCGGCTACTACGGACCGGCCGGCTTCGCCGAGTTGACCGGCGGCCCGGCGCCGGCCCGCCTGCCCCGCGCCGCAGCGGGCGAGGCGGGCCGGGAGACGGCCGCGCGGCTCTGGGTGGAGTCCGAGAAACTGACCGGCGTCAGCTACGCCGCCGCGCCGGCCCGGCGCTGAGGGCCGGCCCTGCGGGCGAGCGCAGCTACCGCTGCGCCGGCACGGTGCTGTGCGCCGGCCCTGCGGGCGAGCGCAGCTACCGCTGCGCCGGCACGGTGCTGTGCGCCGGCCCTGCGGGCGAGCGCAGCTACGGCTGCGCCGGCTCGGCGCTGTGCGCCGGCCCTGCGGGCGAGCGCAGCTACGGCTGCGCCGGCTCGGCGCTGTGCGCCGGCCCTGCGGGCGAGCGCACCTAACGCCGCCGCGCCGAGGCTCAGCGCCGCGGGTTGTCGAGGGGCACGACGGCGGCCAGCCCGGTCACGGTGAGGAGGGCGACCAGGCGTTCGTCGGCGCCTTCGACGCTGACCTCGCAGTCGTGCCGGCGGGCCGTCAGACAGAGTCGGGCCAGGGCCTCGACGGTCGACATGTCGGGGCAGGTGACCGCGCGCACGCAGACCACCACCCGCACCGGGCGGGGCAGGGCGGCGAGTCGCTCGCAGAGCGCCAGGACATCGCCGCGCCGGATGGTTGGGCCGAGCGTCAGCACGATTCGAGCGCTCGACGGCTGCATGCGCACCTCCGGCGGGGACGACGCCCTGCCCCACGAGGTCGTCGTCACCTCCAGACATCATCGCGGTTGCGCTCGGTGAAGCGCGCGGCGGGTGGCCAGCAGCGCCGCACCGAGCGCCAGGACCGCGCAGACCGCGACCACCACGCCGACCTCGAGCCAGGGCACCACCAGACGCACGTCGACGCCGGTCTGGCCGGCCAGCGCGGCGCGGATGCCGAGCAGGGCGGGCAGCGCGACCAGCCCGCCGATCACCGTGCCGAACAGCACCACGATCCCGGTCTCCGCGCCGACCATGCGCAGGATCTGCCGGTTGGTCGCCCCGGTCAGCCGGAGCACCCGGAAGTCGCGGCGCCGGTCACCGGTCGCCATCACCAGCGTGTTGGCCACCGCGATGCTCGTGTATCCGACCGACATCCCGACCATCACCAGCACGAAGAGCCACACCAGTTGGTCCTCGTCGTCGTCCGACGAGTAGGTCAACGGGTCCTGGACCAGCGCGCCGAACCGGGCGACGGCGTCGCGCACGGCGGCCGGCGGTGCGCCGCGCACGTACGCCGTCAGTGTCAGCGCCGATGGGTCGTGTGCCCGGACCAGGTCGCGCGGCAGCAGCAGCGGAGTGGTGAGCGTGCCCGGCTCGACCGACGCCGCCACCCGCAGCGGCACCACCGCGCCGTCGGCGAAGGTGAGCCGCAGCGTGTCGCCCGCCTTCCAGCGGGGGTCGGCGACGACCGCCGTGTCGCCGGTCAGCGCCGAGGCGTCGCCGCGCACCGGGACCGCGCCCGGAACGACACCGAGAGCGTCGTACGGCAGATCGCCGACAAAGACCGATGTGGACAGTCCGGCGAACACGGTGCCGGGGATCGCCGCCACCGCGGCGTCGGAAAGGCCGGGCGTGCCCTCGGCGGTGACCACCGTGTCGACGCCGAGCGCCCGGGCGTCTTCGCCACCGAACGCCGGCGACATCGTCTTGACCATGCCGAGGATCAGCATCGCGAAGCCGACGGTCAGCAGCACCGGCCCGGCGGTCGCCGCAGTGCGCCGGACCGCCGCCCCGGCGCTCTCCCGCACCACCTCGCCGGTCGCCGAGCGGCGCAACGGCAGCGTCAACGCCCGCAGGGCCGGCGGGATCAGCACCGGTGCCAGCAGCGTGATGCCCACGATCAGGGTCAGCGCGGAGAAGATCGCGGTGGTCAGGGCCGAGCCGTCGTCGACCGCCGGAGTGAGCACCGCGAGCGCGAGCCCCGCCACCCCGAACAGGCCGCCGAACAGCCACCTCGACAGCGTCATCGCGCGCCGGTCGACGGCGGCCTCGCGCAGCGCCTCCATCGGCCGCACCTTTGCCGCCCGGCGGGCCGTGGCCCAGGCGCCCGCGACGGCGACCACGATCCCGGTCAGCACCGCCGGGCCGACGGCGAGCAGCGACGGGCTGGGCGCGAAACCGGCCGGCTCCAAGTCGGCCCGCACCAGCAGGTCGCCGAACCAGGGCGCCGCGAGCACCCCGAGCACCGCACCCACCGCCGCGGAGACCACCCCGATGACCAGGGCCTCGCCGAGCAGCAGGCGCCGGGTCTGCCGCGGCGTCGCGCCGATCGCGCGCAGCAGGGCCAGCTCGCGGCGGCGCTGGTAGGCGTTGAGCGCCGCGGTCGACGCCATCACGAACACGGTGGCGAACGCCGCCAGCAACACCATCACGGTGATGAGTTGGGTGCCCAGCCAGCGGGTGCGGCCGACCGCCTCGGGCTCCAGGGCGGTGCGCGCGTCGCCGGACAGCACGGTGCCGGCGGCGCCGACCCGAACGCGAGCCGCGGCCGCCACGGCACCGGGGTCGGCACCGGGCGACAACACCAGACCGATCGCGGGTACGCCGGGTGCGAGCGCCGCAGCGGCCGAATCGGCGACGTAGATCCCGGGGCCGTCGACCGTGCCGGTCACCCGCCACTGCTGTGGTCCGGTCGCGGTCAGCACCGTCGCGGTCGCGCCGGGCGGGATGCCGTAGCCCGCGTCCAGGACCACCTCGCCGGCGGCGGTCGGTGCCGCGCCGGCCACGAGCCGGTAGGGCGCCAACGCCGCCGTCGACCAGGCGTGCCCGATCGGGTCGCCGGCCGGCGGGTCACCGACGGGGTGGCCGCCGTGCACCAGTTGGGCGTAGAACGAGCGGTCCGGCACCGCCGCCGCGACGCCCGGCACGCCGCGCAGCGCTCCGGCCAACTCCTCGGCGCGCGCGGACGCCCAGGGAACGTATTCGACGAAGGAGTCAGCGTCGGAAGCGCCGGCCGGTGCCTGCACGACCACCGCCGCGCCGGCCAACCGCTCCGGCACCGCCGGCTGGGCGGAGACGAACACGACCAGCGCCGCGGTGAGCACCCCGACGCCCAACGTCAGCGCCACGAACGAACCGACGAATCCCGTCCACCGGTCGCGGACCGTCGACCACGCGAGCATCACGCCTCCAGCCGGGCCATGCGGGCCGCCACGTCGGCGGCGAAACCGGTGTCGCCGGCCCGGCCGGGACCGGTCAGCTCGTCGACCAGGTGGCCGTCGGCGAGGAACAGGACGCGGTCGGCGTACGCCGCGGCAAGTGGATCGTGGGTGACCATCACGACCGTCTGGCCGTGCTCGTGCACGGCGCCCCGGAGCAACCCGAGCACCTGGTGCGAGGAGCGCAGGTCGAGCGCACCGGTCGGTTCGTCGGCGAACACCACCGCCGGCCGGGTGACCAGCGCGCGGGCGATCGCGACGCGCTGCTGCTGCCCGCCGGAGAGCTCGCTCGGCCGGTGCCCGCCACGATCGGCCAGCCCCACCGATGCGAGCGCCACGGCGACCGCCGAGGGGGAGGGCCGACGGCCGGCGAGCCGCAGCGGCAATGCCACGTTCTGCGCCGCGGTGAGCGCGGAGACCAGGTTGAACTCCTGGAAGACGAAGCCGATCAGCTCCCGCCGCAAGGTCGTCAGCCGGTGCTCGGAGAGGCCGGCCAGGTCGGTGCCGCCGACCGAGACCGTGCCGTGCGTGGGCCGGTCGAGCCCGGCGGCGCAATGCAGGAGCGTCGACTTGCCCGAGCCGGACGGTCCCATCACCGCCGTGAAGCTGCCGCTGCGGAAGCTGACGGAAACCCCGTCGAGGGCGGTCACCTCAGCGTCGCCGGTGCCGTACGTGCGCCGGACGGACCGGAGCGTGACCGCCTCGGCCTGCTGCACACCTGTCGTGATCGTCATGCGTTCCAGCCAACCGGCGGCGGCCCGCCGGCACAGGGGTGCGGAGGCGAGAACCGGGGGTATACCTGGGACTACCGTCGCCCGCGAAACCGCCGGGTACGGTCGGCGGGTGACCCCTCGGACCGCCTTCCAGGCCGTGAGTGAGAGCCCGCTGGGCTTCCTCGCGTCGTCCTGGCCGTGGCGGTCGGTCGCCTACCTGATCTCCGGCGTGCTGCTCGGCGCGCTGACCGCCGGGGTGCTGATCGGCCTGCTGCTGGCCGGCGCGTTGTTGGCCGTCGCGCTGGTCGGCCTCGTCGCGTTCCTGGCCGTCGCGCTCTCGGGCGTCGCGGTGGGCCGGTTCGAGCGGTGGCGGCTGAGGCTGATCGACCCGGACCCGCTGCCCGACCCGCACCGCCGGCCCGAGCGCGCCGGCCGGGTGGCCTGGGTGCGCACCCGGCTGCGCGAGCCGGCCACCTGGCGCGAGCTGGGCTACACAGTGGTCTCGCTGGGCGCCCTGTGGTGGATCGACGCGCTGATGCTCGGCCTGGTGCTCGGGATTCCCATCTCGCTGATGGTCACCCCGCTCTTCGAACTGCAGGACCAGTCCAACGCGTTCTTCCCGAAGATCCTCTACACCGTGGCCGGGCTCGCGCTGCTACCGTTCGCCGCCTACCCGGTGACGGTCTGGGCGGCCGCCCGCGGTGCGCTGGCCCGGGCCATCCTCGCGCCGCGCGACGCCGAACTCGGCGCCCAACTCGTCGAGGTGAGCCGGTCGCGGGCCCGGCTGGTCGACGCGTTCGACGTCGAGCGCCGGCGGATCGAGCGCGACCTGCACGACGGCGCACAGCAGCGGCTGGTCGCCCTGAGCATGGCGATCGGGCTGGCCCGGCTCGAGGTGGCCGACGGCTCCACGGCCGCCAAGCACCTGACGGCGGCGCAGGACGAGGCCGAGCGGGCGCACGCCGAATTGCGCGAGCTGATCCGCGGCGTACACCCTCAGGTGTTGACCGATCGTGGCCTGCCGGCGTCGGTCACCGATCTGGCCGACCGCTCCCCGGTGCCGGTGCGGGTCGATGTCGAGCTGCCCCGGCGGCTCCCGGCACCGGTCGAGGTGACCGCGCACTTCGTGGTCAGCGAGGCGCTGACCAACGTGGCCCGGCACAGTGGCGCGAGCGGCGCGACCGTGCACGCCCGGTTGCACGTCGACACCCTGGTGCTGGAGGTACGCGACGACGGCGCCGGCGGTGCCGACCTGGCCGGCGGGACGGGCCTGGCCGGGCTTGCCGACCGGGTCGCGGCGGCCGGCGGGAGGCTGTTGCTGTCCAGCCCGCCCGGCGGTCCGACGCTGGTCCGGGCGGAGCTGCCGTGCTCCGGATAGTCGTCGCCGAAGACGCCGTGCTGCTGCGCGAGGGTCTGGTCGGGATCGTCGAGCGGTTCGGCCACCAGGTGGTCGCCGCGGTCGGCGATGCCGCGGCGTTGACCACGGCCGTCGCGCACGAGCGGCCCGACGTGGTGCTGACCGACGTGCGGATGCCGCCCGCTTTCACCGACGAGGGGTTGCGGGCGGCGGTCGCGCTGCGGGCGGCGTACCCCGGAATGCCGGTGTTGGTGCTCAGCCAATACGTGCAGCCGACGTACGCCGCGGAACTGCTCGACAGCGGCGGTGGCCGCGGCGTCGGTTATCTGCTCAAGCACCGGGTGGGCCGGGTCGAGGAGTTCATGGACGCGCTCGTGCGGGTCGCGAACGGCGGTGCGGCGGTCGACCCGGAGGTGGTGGCCCAGCTCCTCGGCCGGCGCCGGGACCCGCTGACCCGGCTGACGCCGCGCGAGCGGGAGGTGCTCGGCCTGATCGCCGAGGGCCGCTCCAACGCGGCGATCGCCCGGGCGCTGGTCGTCTCCGAAGCGGCGGTGGCCAAGCACATCGCGAGCATCCTGCTCAAGCTCGACCTGCCGCCGGCCGCCGACGACCACCGCCGCGTCCTGGCCGTGCTGGCCTACCTCAGGGGCTAGAGGCTTTGTGCGGTGCGAACGAGGTCGGCGACGGCCTTGGATCGGCTGTGTGGTGGCCAGGCGATGACGGTCGTGACCGCCGGTGCGTCCGGCACCGGCACGATGGCGTGATCGTCGCCTAGCTGGGCTCGGAGCGACTCGGGCATGACCGCGCAGGCCCGGCCGAGCGTGATGAGCTGGGTGAGCTGGGTATGGTCGCGCACCTGTGGGCCGGGGCCGTCCGGATAACTTCCATCCCGTCGAGGCCAGCGCGGCAGGGGCAGGCCGGTCAGGGTGTTGACCTCGGCCATCGACAGGTGGGGTCGGTCGGCGAGCGGGTGCCCCGCGGGCAGGACCACGACCTGCCGCTCGGTGTGCAGGTCTTCGGTGTCGAATCCGGCCGTCGTGTCGTAGGGCCGGTGGAGCAGAGCGACGTCGGCACGCCCGTTGCGGAGCAATCTTTCCGGTTCGCCAGGCCCGCACAGGACCACGTCGACTGCGTCAACGTAGGCGTCCAGCAGCTTCGACAACAGTTCGCGGGATGCCCCTGCCTTGGTGGCCAGCACCACACCGGGCCGGTCGGCAGCGGCGCGGCGGGTGCGGTGCTCGGCGGCTTCGACCGCTTCGAGGGCGAGCCGGGCCTCGCGCAGGAGCACCGACCCGGCCTCGGTCAACGTGACCCCCCGAGCAGTGCGGTGCAGCAGAACGACTCCGAGACGCCGTTCGAGCTGCTGGATCGCCCGGGACAGCGGTGGCTGCGCCATCGCGAGCCGTTGTGCCGCCCGCCCGAAGTGCGACTCTTCTGCGACGGCGACGAAGTATCGCAACTCCCGGGTCTCCACGGCGCCATCGTAGGCACCGCCGACCAGGGGCAATACCGGTGCGGTATCGCCGTCCACCCGATCGGTCTTGGACGCCCCACTTGAGTCCGCAACATGATCAACGGCATGAGTGATCGGACGATCGCGCTGGTGACCGGCGCGAACAAGGGAATCGGGTACGAGATCGCGGCGGGCCTGGGGGCACTCGGCTGGCGCGTCTGCGTGGGCGCGCGGGATCGACAACGCCGCGAGACCGCGGTGGAGAAGCTGCGCGCGGCCGGGACCGACGCCTTCGGCGTGCCCCTCGACGTCGACGACGACGCGAGTGTCGCCGCCGCGGCCGAGCTGATCGCCGACCATGCCGGCGGGCTCGACGTTTTGGTCAACAACGCCGCGACCACCGGCGGTATGCCGCAGACGCCCACCACGGTCGATCCCGCGACCGTGCGCGCTGTCGTGGAAACCAACGTGATCGGCGTCATCCGGGTCACCAACGCGATGCTGCCCATGTTGCGCGGCTCGGCAGCACCGCGAATCGTCAACATGTCGAGCAGCGTGGGCTCGTTCGCCCTGCAAACCACGCCCGGCATCGACATGGGCCCGGTTCCGGCCGCGTATCTGGCGTCGAAGACCTTCCTCAACGCCCTCACCGTCCAATACGGCAAGGGACTGAGCGACACCAACATCCTGATCAACTGCGGCTGCCCCGGTTTCACGGCTACCGACCTCAATGGCTTCCGGGGCGCCCGGACACCACAACAGGGTGCGGCGATCGCGATTCACCTCGCGACCCTGCCCGACGACGGACCGACCGGCGGATTCTTCGACGACGCCGGAACAGTGCCCTGGTGACGGGCTAGTGGCTCGGCCTTACCTCGAAGACGATGGCCTGCTCAGGACGCAGTGGTGGCACCTGGATGCCGACCGTCGCCAGTGCCCGGCCGGTCAGGGTCGCGCCGGCGGCCTCCTCGCCCCAGCAGCGGGTCACCTCGTAGCGGCGGTCGGCGGCGAGGCCGGGCAGCCTGACCCGGCGCGGGCGCAGCTCGGCCGGGTTGTCGAGTTGCGCGTAGACGAAGACCGCGGCGTCGTCGGTGACCACACCGTCGACGTCACCGTGCACCGGACGACCATTGTGGAGGACAGGACGGAGTCGCTTGTAGAGCGTCGCCCACTCGGTGAGCGACTCGAGTTCGGCCTCGGTGCAGGTGCTGACGTCCCACTCGATGCCGGCGTGGCCGAACAGTGCTGTCGCGCAGCGGAACGCCAGGCCGGCGCTGCGCCCGGTGGTGTGCGCGGGGCTCGGGCCGACGTGGCTGCCCATCAGCTCGGGCGGCAGCAACAGGCCGGTCCAGCGCTGGATCTGCTGCCGGTCGAGGGCGTCGTTGGAGTCGGAGGTCCAGACCCGGTCGGTGCGGGCCAGGATGCCGAGGTCGATCCGGCCGCCGCCGGACGCGCACGACTCGATCTCCAGGCCCGGGTGGGCCTCGCGGAGCCGGTCGAGCAGCCGGTAGACGGCCGCGGTCTGCCGGTGCACGCCGGCCACGCCGTCGCGGGCCGCCTCCAGCAGGTCGCGATTGTGGTCCCACTTGAGATAGTCGAGGCGGTATTCGGTGACCAGCGCGTCGATCCGGGTGAAGAGGTAGTCGGCGACCTCCGGCCGGGCCACGTCTAGGACCTGCTGATGCCGCCACGGCCGGGGCAACCGGTGCTCTGTGGCCAAGATCCATTCCGGGTGGGCGCGGGCCAGGTCGGAGTCGGGGTTGACCATCTCCGGCTCGAACCAGAGGCCGAACCGCATGCCGCGGGCCCGGACGTGGTCGACCAGTGGGTGCAGTCCCTCGGGCCAGACAGCGGGGTCGACGATCCAGTCACCGAGGCCAGCCGTGTCGTCGCGGCGCCCCGGGAACCAGCCGTCGTCGAGCACGAACCGCTCCACACCCACCCGGGCGGCGAGGTCGGCGAGTGCGGTGAGGCGGTCGAGGTCGTGGTCGAAGTAGACGGCTTCCCAGACGTTGAGGGTCAGCGGCCGCGGGCTCCGCGGGTGGCTCGGCCGGTCGCGGACCATCCGGTGCAGGCGGCCGCTCAGCCCGTCGAGCCCCTGGTCTGACCAGGCGAAGTAGGCGGTGGGCGTGGCATAGGTCTCGCCCGGACCGAGGCGGACCTCGCCGGGCTCCAGCAACTCGCCGCCGCCCAGCACAGCGGTGGCGCCGGAGATACGCTCGGCGTATTCCTCGTGCCCGCCGCTCCATCCGATGTGGACGGCCCAGGCTTCGCCGGCGGCGAAACCGAACCCGTCGGTCCCGGCGATGAGCAGCGGTGTCGCGTCGTGGCCGGTGCGACCGCGGCGGCTTTCCCGGGCGTGGGTGCCGTTGCCGAGCGGGCGCCGCTGCGGTTGCCGCTCCAACCCCCAGCGCCCGGTGAAGTCGAGCACCTCGGTGGCCCGGTCCGGCAGCGGCAGCAGGGCGCGCAGCGCGGCGACGCTGAACTCGTCGGCGCCGGTGTTGGTGAGCGTGTGCCGCACCTGGAGCACGCCGTGCGGGTCTAGCCGGATCTCGGCGCGCACCCGCACGCCGGCCGTCTCGTCGACGCCCTCGGCGACCACCTCGTCGGCGCTCACCCGCACCGCGCCGTCGCGGGCGAGCCGCAGGTAGGGCCAGCGTCCGGCGCGGTCGCCGGTGACGCCCGGGCGGCCGGCCCAGCCGTCCCACTGGGTCGGCAGCAACGGCATGCCGCCAACCGGCTGGAGCGGCCCGTCTGCGGCGGAGGCGACGTCGCCGCCCGCGGCCGCGACCAGCGCGCGCAGGTCGGCTTCGTCGAGCGGCCCGGGGTCGGCGCCCCAGTGCAGCACGCGGGGCAGGCCGGGGCCGGAGACATCGAGGATCACGGCCGCGCCCGCGGCGGCCAGCACGACGGGCTCGGTCATCGGCATAGCGTACGGTGCTCGTCGGCCGCGGGGCACGGCCCGGTTATGGAGGGTCGCGCTGTGAACGAAGAGGGCTTCTGGCAGATCGTCGACGAGTGCCGCCTGGCAGCCGGACCCGACACCGAACGCGTAGCCCAGTTGATCCTGCGGCGCCTGCGTGCTCTGAGCGAGCAGGAGATCCTGGACTACGAGGAGCTGTGGTTCCGCGCGCAGGACGAGGCCTTCACCTGGCCGATCAGGAACGCGGCGAGCCTGCTCTTCGGTGGCGTCGACGACGAAGACTTCATGCTGGTGCAGGACTGGATCGTCTCCCACGGGCGAGCCGTGCTGGAGCGGGTCAAGACGGATCCGGATCGGCTGGTCGAGCTGATGGCCGACCGGCACAACGCCCGGATCGACTGGTTCTGCGGGCTGCCCGTCGAAGCCCACATCGCCCGGTTGGGCTGCCCGCCAGCGATGGATGACCGGCCCGGCCCGGCGGAACTCGCCGGCGCGGCGATCGACCTCACCGACGAGCGCGAAGTGCGGCGTTGTTTCCCGCGGATCGCCGGGTATCTCGACGCCAACAGGTGGATCACCCGGCCCTGGAGTGATGACTAGCGAGGGGCGGCGGCCTCAGCGGTGGGCTGATCCGCCTCCGGCGTCGGGAGCGGAGCGCCGGTGGTGGTCACCGCGGTGTCGGTCGGGGTGTGTTGGGCGCGGGCCAGGGCCAGGAACGGCAGGGCGAAAGCGGAGATGACGCCGCTGACCACATAGGACGCGGGGTAGCTCCAGACGTCGGCGACGCGGCCCAGGACGGGTTGGGCGACCACGCCGCCGGTCGAGCTCATCAGCGAGTCGAAGGACAGGATCGTGGCCCGCTGGCGCGACGGGATCAGGCCGTTGAGGAAGGCCTGGCGGATCGGCATCGTCGCCGAGTTGAGCAGCCCCCAGACCACGATCAGGGCCAGCACCACCCAGAAGCTGGCGACCAGGCCCATCAGCAGGACCACGGCGACGCTGACCACCTGAGCCACGATCAGAGCCGAGGTGCGGCGGCGGAACAGCGACCGGACCCAGGTGGCCAGGAAGCCGCCGGCGATCTGCGAGCCGGCCAGGATCGCCGCGACCAGGCCGGCCACGCCGTAGGCGTGTGGGTCGCCGTAGAGCTTGAGCAGGTAGGGCTGGAGCGCGTAGAAGACGTAGACGCCGACGCCGCCGAAGAACGGGGCCGCCAGCATCAGGTAGCGCACGGTCGGGACGCGCAGGCCGTAGTCGACCGAGTCGCGGACGATGCGGCGGATCTCGGCGAGCGGGCGGCCGCCGCGGTCGGGGGTGAAGCCGATGTCGCGCATCACGACGGCGGCCACCACGAACATCACCACCAGCACGCCGGCCCGGACCACGAACGGGACGCCGAGGTTGGTGAGCTGGGCCAGGTAGCCGCCGGCGACCGAGCCGGTCAGCATCGCCACGCCGGAGAACACCTGGGCCCGGCCGAAGACCGCGTCGAGTTGGCCGTCGAAGCCGGTCGCCGTCAGCGCGTCGACCAGCCAGGCCTCGGTGGCGCCGGAGAAGAACGTGAAGCCCAGGCCGAGCAGCGCGGAGACCACCGCCCACTGCCAGAACGGCGCTTCGAGGTGCCAGAGCAGCACGTAGAGCGCGGTGGTGACGGCCAGCGTGAGCGTGCCGAGCAGGAACGAGGCGCGCCGGCCGCGCAGGTCGGCGACGATGCCGGTGGGCACCTCGAAGAGCACCATGCCGGCGGTGAAGAACGCGTTGGCGGCGAACGCCTCGAGGTTGTTGAGCCCGGCGTCGAGCAGGAAGATCGTGTTGATGCCCCAGATCAGCGACGCGGCGAGCGTGTTGCCGACGGTGAGGACGTAGTAGATCCGCTTGATCGAGGCCGGGGTCGCGGTCATGCCGGCGGCCGCTCCGCGCGGACCAGCGTGTCGATCGCGTCGGGCTTGCCGGCCACCGGGCGGCGCACCCGCTCGGCGCGGCGCACCCGCAGGTCACCGAGCGTGGCGACGATGCCGTCGACCGACCAGAGCCGCTCGAGGTCTTGCGGCCCGCCGGTGCCCTCGGTGAGGTTGGTCGCGTCGTGCCCGACCAGCAGCAGGGTGCCGCCCGGCGCGACCGCCGCGACGGCCCGGGCCAGCACCGGCTCCCACAGCGCCGGCGGCACCTGGAGGTAGGCGATCAGCACCAGGTCGGCCGCCGCCGGGGTGTAGTCGGTGAGGTCGGCGTGCACCCACTCGACGTCGAGCGCGCGCGCCTCGGCGATCTGCCGGCCCTTGTCGAGCGCCACCGCGGAGAAGTCGACCGCGGTCACCCGCCAGCCCAGGCTGGCCAGCCAGAGCGCGTTGCGGCCCTCACCCGCGGCCAGGTCGATCGCGCTGCCCGGCGGCAGGTCGGCCAACTCGGCGGCGACGAACTGGTTGGGGTCGGCGCTCCAGACCAGGTCGGCCTCGGCGTATCTGCGGTCCCACGAATCGGCGTCCATCGCCGCTAAAGCTATCCCGCTGGTCCGACAATAAATAAATGATCAGACGTCGGGTGGTCGTGTCCGGTCGGGTGCAGGGCGTCTTCTTCCGCGACACCTGCCGGCGCGAGGCGCACGCGGCCGGCGTCACCGGCTGGGTCCGCAACCTCGCCGACGGCACCGTCGAGGCGGCCTTCGAGGGGTCGCCGGACGCCGTCGACCGCATGGTGAAATGGACTCGCAAAGGGCCGCCCGACGCGGTGGTCTACGACACCACGGTGACCGACGAACCGCCGGAAGGCGCCGACACCTTCACCGTGCTGCCGACGCCTCGCTGACGGAGGGAACGACATGGGTGTGCTCGACCAGTTCCGGCTCGACCGGAAGGTCGCGATCGTCACGGGCGCCTCGAGTGGCCTGGGCCTGGCCACCGCGGTCGGGCTCGCCGAGGCGGGCGCCGAGGTGGTCGTCGCCGGCCGCCGCGCCGACCGGCTCACCCAGACGGTCGCCCTGGTGGAGCAGGCCGGCGGCAAGGCACACGCGGTGCCAACCGACGTCTCCGACCCCGACGCCTGCAAGGCCCTGGCCGCCGCGGCGGTCGAGCACTTCGGCCGGCTCGACATCCTGGTCAACAACGCCGGCATCGGCACCGCCGTGCCGGCATCCCGGGAAACGCCCGACGAATACCGCCAGGTCCTCGACATCAACCTGATGGGCTCCTACTGGATGGCGCAGGCCGCCGCGAAGCACATGACCGACGGCGGCTCGATCATCAACATCTCCAGCGTGCTCGGGCTGGTCTCGGCCGGCATGCCGCAGGCCGCCTACTCCAGCGCCAAGGCCGGCCTGCTGGGCCTGACCCGCGACCTGGCCGCGCAGTGGACCGGCCGCAAGGGGATCCGGGTCAACGCGATCGCCCCGGGCTTCTTCCCGTCGGAGATGACCGACCAATACCCCGACGGCTACTACGAGCAGCGGATCGCCCAGGTGCCCGCCGGCCGCGCCGGCGACCCGATGGAGTTCGCCGCCACGGTCGTCTTCCTGGCCTCGCCGGGCGCCGGCTACATCACCGGCGCCACGATCGTCGTCGATGGCGGCGGCACTATCGTGTGACCGCCAACCGCTTGCGGAACACCCAGTAGGTCCAGCCCTGGTAGAGCAGCACCAGCGGCAGGAACACCCCGGCCACCACGGTCATGACCTTCAGGGGGTACGCGCTGGCAGCCGCGTTGGCGACCGTCAGCGTCCCGGCCGGGTCGGTGGTCGACGGCAGCACCGCGGGGTAGAGCGCGGTGAACAGCGCGACCACGGTGAGCCCGATCGCGGCCGCGGTGCCGGCGAACGCCCAGCCCTCCCGCCGCCGCCGGTTGGCGCCCAGCGCGGCCACGGCGGCGACGGCCGCGGCGATGCCGAGCCCGGCCGCGACCGGGTCGCGCCGCACGCCGATCAGCATCCAGGCCAGGAACCCCAGCAGCAGCGCGACGGCGACCGGGCCGAACCGGGACGCCAGCGTGTTGGCCCGGTCGCGCACCTCGCCGGTCGTCTTGAGCGCCACGAACACCGCCCCGTGCAACACGAACACCGCGCCGAAGGTGGCCGCGCCGAGCAGCGCGAACGGGTTGAGCAGGTCGGTCAGGCCGCCGGCGTAGTCGTGGTCGGCGGCCAGCGGCACACCGCGCACGATGTTGGCGAAGACCAGGCCCCAGAGCAGCGCCGGCAGCAATGAGCCGACCAGGATGGCCAGGTCCCAGCGGGCCCGCCAGGCGTGGTCCGGGCGCTTGCCGCGGAATTCGATGGCCACCCCGCGCACGATCAGCGCGAGCAGGATCAGCAGCATCGGCAGGTAGAAACCGGAGAACACGCTGGCGTACCAGTGCGGGAAGGCCGCGAACATGGCACCGGTCCCGGTGATCAGCCAGACCTCGTTGCCGTCCCAGACCGGGCCGATGGTGCCCAGCAGCAGGCGCCGCTCGGCGTCGTCGCGGCCCATCGTGCGCATCAGCACACCGACGCCGAAGTCGAAGCCCTCCAGCACGAAGTAGCCGACGAACAGGAAGGCGATCGCGCCGAACCAGAAGGTGGTCAGGTCCACTGTGGTCTCCCGTCTAGTAGGCGCCGGCGAGGGCGGGCACGTCTTCGTCGCCGCCGGACTCGTCGGGTTCGGGCCCGTCCGGCGGCAGGCCGGCCTTGGCATAGCGGAACAGCAGCCGGCCCTCGACCACGGCGAGCACCGCGTAGATCAGCGTGAAGGCGAGGAACGACGTGAGCACCTCGGTCAGCGACACGCTTCTGGAGACCCCGTTGCGGGTGAGCAACTCGCCGAAGACGATCCAGGGCTGCCGGCCCATCTCGGTGAAGAGCCAGCCCGCGGTGCTCGCGCCGAGCGGCAGCAGCGGCAGCACCAGGCTCGCGCGCACCAGCCAGCGGTTGTTGGGCGTACGCCCGCGTCGTTGTGACCAGAGCACCAGCAGCGCGATGGCGCCGGCCGCGATGCCCAGGCCGACCATGACCCGGAAGCTCCAGTAGGTGACCGGCACGATCGGCGCGTAGTTACCCGGGCCGTACTGGGCGGTGTATTGCGCCTGTAGGTCGTCGATGCCCTGCACCGAGGCGGTCGGGTTGCCGGTGGCCAGGAAGGAGAGCAGGTAGGGCAGCTTGATGGCGAAGACCTCGCGGCTGCCGTCGAGCGTGCCGATGGTGAAGGCGGAGAACGACGCCGGCGCCTCGGTGCGGTAGAGCGCCTCGGCCGCCGCCATCTTCATCGGCTGCACCTCGGTCATGATCTTGCCCTGGATGTCGCCGGTGAAGACGATGGCCGCGGTCGCGACCAGCGTGACCCAGGCCCCGAAGCGCAGCGCGAACCGGTGCTCGGCGGTGTCCGTCCCGGGCCGGCAGGTGACATGCCAGATCGAGACCGCGACCAGCAGCGCGCCGGCCACCATGAAGGCGGCGGCGAGCGTGTGCGGGAAGGTGATCAGCGCGACCTTGTTGGTCAGCACCGCCCAGATGTCGGTGAGCTCGGGCCGCCCGGTGTCGGGGTTCATCCGGTAGCCGACCGGGTGCTGCATCCACGAGTTGGCGGCCAGGATGAAGAACATCGACAGGACGCTGCCGAGCGCGGCGGTCCAGATCGTGGCCAGGTGGATCCGCTTCGGCAGCTTCTTCCAACCGAAGATCCAGAGGCCGAGGAACGTCGACTCGAGGAAGAACGCGAGCAGCGCCTCCATCGCCAGCGGCGCACCGAAGACGTCGCCGACGTAGCGCGAGTAGTCGCTCCAGTTCATCCCGAACTGGAACTCCTGCACGATGCCGGTGACCACGCCCATCGCGAAGTTGATCAGGAACAGCTTGCCGTAGAAGTGGGTCAACCGCAGGTAGCGCGGGTTGCCGGTGCGGTGCCACAGCGTCTGGAACGTCGCCACCAGCGGGCCGAGCCCGATGGTCAGCGGCACGAAGAGGAAGTGGTAGATGGTGGTGACACCGAACTGCCACCGGGCGACGTCGAGCGCGTCCATGCGAACCCCCCTGTTACTACGACCAGTAGTAATACTACGGGGCGTCGTAGATGGCGCAGTAGTCGGATGTATCACTCCGCGTCGGCGGATAAACCCCGCGGCCCACCCGTCGGGCGGCCGTTGACATCGGATGTATCGATAACTATGGTCGCCTCGTGCCGGATGGCGTTCCGTCGATCGATCTCGTCGCCGGCCAGTGGGACGGTCCGCGCGACCGTTGGCTGGCCGCCTTCACGCCGGGCAACACCACGTTCTCCGGGCACCTGCCGGCGCTCGTCGACGCGCCGGACGGGCTCGCCCGCAGCTACTACCTCGCGGCCTGGCAGGCGGTCCGCGGCGATGCCGGCCCGCGCGCGGCGGCCCTGCTCGACCCGACGCGCACCCGGGCCCGGCTGCTCGCCGACCTGGCCCGCGCCGCCGGATCGTTCCGTGCGATCGAGTCCTACCTGGTGGTGACCGGCGACCTCGACCTGCTGGCCGAGAAGGCCGGCGGGGCCACCGTGCTCGACCACCTCCGCGCGCTCGCCGTCATCCCGGCCGCCATCGGCCCCGTCGCGGTCGACGCCGCGCGGGTCGGCCGGGCCCGGGCCCTCGCGGCCCTGCTGCGGCGGATCGGCGAGCGCGACGGCGCGGCGGCGATCGAGTTGGCGGCGGCCGACCGGGCCAGGGAGGTGCTCGGCCGCTATGCCGGCGGTGGTCGCTGGCACGCGGTGGCCCGCCAGCCGGGCGAGACACCCGATGACTGGGCCGGCGCGTTCCTCGCGGTCGCCGGCGAGATGCCGGAGTTTCTCGACCTGCGCCAGCGCACCGAACTCGTCGCGTTCTTCGGCCGGGAGTTGGGCGATGAGTCGCCCGGCGCGGTCGCCTACCCCCTCTGTCGGTTGGGGCGCACCGATCTGGCGGCGGCTCTGCTCGCCGGCGCGGAGCGGCCCGGCGCCGCCGATCTGGAGGCGATCCTGGCCGGGTTGTTCGGGATCCGCGCCGACTTCGCCGGTTGGGAGGCCGGCACCCGCCGGGTCAACCCACGCGGGCTCGGCCGGCTGGAGAACCTTCCCGCGGCCTTGACATAGGATGAATCACAGCTCAGGACCCTCCCGCCAGCACGACATCGGTGGTTATCCTCCTCACACCTCCGATGTATGGGATGGCTCGATGCCCCACTTTGTCTCGCTGGACACCTACGACGTGCGCTTCCCGACCTCGCTCGAGCTCGACGGGTCGGACGCGATGAACCCCGACCCGGACTACTCGGCGGCCTACGTGGTGCTGCGCACCGACCAGGCGGGCGCCCCCGAAGGACACGGGTTCGCGTTCACCATCGGGCGCGGCAACGAGGTGCAGGCCGCCGGCATCGCCGCGCTGCGCCCCTACCTGGTCGGGCGCGACGTTGACGAGGTGCTGGGCGACCTCGGCGGGTTCTGGCGCGAGCTGGTGCACGACTCGCAACTGCGCTGGCTGGGCCCGGAGAAGGGCGTCATGCACATGGCCATCTCGGCCGTGGTCAACGCGCTCTGGGACCTCAAGGCCAAGCGGGCCGGGCTGCCGCTCTGGCGGTTGCTGGCCGGGCTGACCCCGGAGCAGCTCGTCGACCTGGTCGACTTCCGCTACCTGACCGACGCGCTGACCCCCGACGAGGCGCTGGAGATCCTGCGGTCGGCCGAGAAGGGTCGCGCGGAGCGGATCGACACGCTCCTCGCCGGCGGCTACCCGGCCTACACCACGACGCCGGGCTGGCTCGGCTACGACGACGCCAAGCTGCGCCGGCTCTGCCAGGAGGCGATCGACGCCGGCTTCACCCAGATCAAGCTGAAGGTCGGCGCCGACCTGGCCGACGACCAACGCCGGCTGCGGATCGCCCGCGAGGTGTGCGGTCCGGACTTCCGGATCGCGGTCGACGCCAACCAGCGCTGGGACGTCAGCGAGGCGATCGAGTGGGTGTCGGCGCTGGCGGAGTTCGACCCGTGGTGGGTCGAGGAGCCGACCAGCCCGGACGACCTCGTCGGGCACGCCGCCATCGCCAAGGGCATCGCGCCGGTGCCGGTGGCCACCGGTGAGCACGTGCAGAACCGGGTGATGTTCAAGCAGTTGCTCCAGTTGGACGCGGTGTCCTATGTGCAGCTCGACGCCACCCGGGTGGCCGGCGTCAACGAGAACATCGCGATCCTGTTGCTGGCGGCCAAGTTCGGCAAGCCGGTCTGCCCGCACGCGGGCGGGGTGGGCCTGTGCGAGCTGGTGCGGCACCTGTCGATGTTCGACTTCGTTGCCGTCTCCGGGACGATGGACAACCGGGTCATCGAGTTCGCCGACCACCTGCACGAGCACTTCGTCGACCCGGCGGTGGTCCGCGACGGGCGCTACGTGGCGCCGCTCGCACCCGGCTTCAGCGCCACCATGCGGCCGGAGACGCTCTCCGACTACGCGTACCCTGATGGCCCGATCTGGACCGGGAGGCAGTGATGGGTGAGTTCGACGGTTTGGCGGCCGTGGTCACCGGCGGCGGGTCGGGCATCGGCCTGGCGACCGCGCGGTTCCTGGCCGCCCGGGGCGCCAAGGTGGCGTGCTTCGACCTCAAGGTCGACGGCCTCGACCCCGGCCTGGTCGGCGTCGTCGGTGACGTGACCGACGACGCCGCGGTGCGCGCCGGCATCGACAGCGCGGCCGAGCAACTCGGCGGCATCGACATCGTCGTCAACAACGCGGGCATCGGCGCGGCCGGCACGGTGGCCGACAACCCCGACGCTGACTGGCACCGGGTGCTCGACGTCAACGTGGTCGGCATGGTCCGGGTCAGCCGGGCGGCGCTGCCCTACCTGCGCGCCTCGGGGCACGCCGCGATCGTCAACACCTGCTCGATCGCCGCGACCGCCGGCCTGCCCAACCGCGCGCTCTACAGCGCGAGCAAGGGGGCGGTGCTGTCGCTGACCCTGGCGATGGCCGCCGACCACCTGCACGAGGGGATCCGGGTCAACTGCGTCACGCCGGGCACGGCCGACACCCCGTGGGTGCGCCGGCTGCTCTCGGCGGCCGACGACCCCGACGCCGAACTCGCCGCGCTCAAGTCCCGACAGCCCAGCGGCCGGCTGGTCTCCGCCGACGAGGTGGCCGCCGCGATCGGCTTCCTGGCCAGCCCGCTGGCCAGCGCCACCACCGGCACGGCGCTCGACGTCGACGGTGGCATGCACGGCCTGCGGCTCCGGCCCCGCTCGTGAGCGCCACGCTCGCGCTCGGGTGTGCCTCGATCGGCAACCTCTACCACCCGATCGACGACGATCGGGCGGCGGCGACCGTCGACGCCGCCTGGGATGCCGGGATCCGCTACTTCGACACCGCGCCGCACTACGGTCTCGGGCTCTCCGAGCGCCGGCTGGGTGCCGCGCTGGCCCGGCGGCCACGGGCCGAGTTCACCGTCAGCACCAAGGTCGGTCGCCAGCTCGAGCCGGTGCCGGGCGGCGGTGACCGGCTCGACGACGGTGGCTTCGCGGTGCCCGCCACCCACAAGCGGGTCTGGGACTTCAGCCGCGACGGGGTGCGCCGCTGCCTCGACGAGAGCCTCGACCGGCTGGGCCTCGACCGGGTCGACCTGGTGCTGCTGCACGACCCCGAAGACCATGCCGACCAGGCGATCGCCGAGGCCTACCCGGCGCTGGTGCGACTCCGCGACGAGGGCGTCGTCGGCGAGATCGGCACCGGCTCCAAGGACGCCGCGTTCCTGGCCCGGCTGGTCGCCGAGTGCGGGCCGGACGCGATCATCATCGCCGGCCGCTACACGCTGCTGGAACAGCCGGCGCTCGACGCGATCCTGCCGGCCTGCGCGGCGGCGGGCACGGCCGTGCTCAACGCCGGGATCTTCAACAGCGGGCTGCTCGCCACCGAGCGACCGCACGCCGGCCTGCCCTACGAATACGGCCGGGCGCCGGCGGAGGTGCTCGCCCGGGCCGCCGCCATCGCGGACTTGTGCGAGGCCCACGGCACCACGCTGCCGGCCGCGGCCCTCGCGTTCGCGGGCGGCCACCCGCTGGTCCGCTCCGTGATCGTCGGCGCCGACTCGCCCGAGCAGATCCGGCAGAACGCCGCGCTGTTCGGCACGCCGCCGCCGGCCGGGCTGTGGCCCGCGCTGGTCGACGCCGGCCTGCTCGACCCGCGGGCCGTCGCGTGATCGTCGACGCGCACCAGCACCTGTGGGACATCGACGCCGGCTACACCTGGCTGGACGAGCCTTCGCTGGCCCCCATCCGGCGCACCTTCACGCCCGAGATGCTCACCGCCGAGTTGGCCTCCGCCGGGGTCGAGCGCTCGGTGCTGGTCGAGGGCGGCCGCTGCGACATCGCCGAGGCGGCGGTGCTGCTCGGGCATGCCGCCGCCACGCCCGCGATCGCCGGCGTGGTGGCCTGGGCCGACCCGGCCGCACCGGACCTCGCCGCGACCCTCGCCGGGTTCCGCGCACTGCCCGGCGGCGAGCGGCTGGTCGGGATCCGCGCCCAGGTCCAGGGCGAAGAGCAGAACTACCTGGACCGCGCCGACGTACGCGCCGGGCTGGCCACGATCGGCGCCGCGGGCCTGGCGTTCGACCTCGTGGGGCGGGTCGACCAGCTTCCCTCGGCCGCCCGGGCCGCCGCCGCGCTGCCCGACGTGCGGTTCGTCCTCGACCACCTGGGCAAGCCGCGGATCCGCGCTGGCGCCTTCGCGGAGTGGCGTGCGGCGATCGCCCCGCTGGCCGCCTGCGCCAACGCGACGGCAAAGGTATCCGGCCTGGTCACCGAGGCCGATTGGGCGGCGTGGACGGTCGACGACCTGCGGCCCTATGTGACCGAGGCGATCGCCCTGTTCGGCCCGCAACGGCTGATGCTCGGCTCCGACTGGCCGGTCTGCCTGCTCGCCGGCGGCTACGGCGCGGTGCGCGCGGCACTGCTCGACGCCCTCGGCGAGCTGCCCGCGACCGAACGGGCAGCCATCCTGGGCGACACGGCGACCCGCGTCTACCGCCTTTCCGCGTAGATTTCAGCGCGGAGGGTGAGCGGATGGCACTGACCGACGAGGCGATCGACAAGATCAAGGGCATGATCATGTCCGGCGAGCTGGGCCCGGGTGACCGGTTGCCCAAGGAGGCCGATCTCGCCGACCGGCTGGGCCTGTCGCGCAACTCGCTGCGCGAGGCGGTGCGGGCGCTGTCGATGATCCGGGTGCTCGACGTGCGGCAGGGCGACGGCACCTACGTGACCAGCCTCGAGCCCAACCTGTTGCTCGACGCGCTCAGCTTCGTCGTCGACTTCCACCGCGACGACACCGTGCTCCAGTTCTTCGAGGTGCGCCGCATCCTGGAGCCGGCCGCCGCCGCGCTGGCCGCCGACCGGATGCTCGACGACGACATCGACAAGCTCCAACTCGTGCTCGACGACCTGGGTGACGAGCCGACGATCGAGGCGCTGGTCGCCAACGACATCGAGTTCCACCGGCAGATCGCGATCGGCGCCGACAACGCGGTGCTCGCCTCGCTGGTCGAGGGGCTCTCCGGGCCGACCATGCGGGCCCGCATCTGGCGCGGCCTCACCCAGGAGGGTGCCGCCGCGCGCACCCGCGAGCAGCACCAGGCGATCGTCGACGCGATCTCCACCCGCCAGCCCGACCTGGCCCGCTCCTGGGCCACCGTGCACATCGCCGGCGTCGAGGAGTGGCTGCGGCGCGTGCTCTGAAATCCGGTTGCCCGCGCTGTTATGTTTTGGCGTATGGGAGCACTGAACATCCGGATCCGCATCGCCTAGCGGCGAGCTGATCCGAAACTCTCTTTCTCAGCTCCGCCGCGTCCGGTCTCCTGCCGGTGCGGCCCTTCGTGCTGCCCGGCTCCGAATCCGATCCCGCGGAGCACGCGCATGTCTCGCCAATTCGGGCGCCACGAGCTGGGCCAGAACTTTCTTGTCGACCGGTCGGTCATCGCCGACATCGAGCGGATCGTCGCCGCCACCGAGGGCCCGATCCTGGAGATCGGCCCCGGCGACGGCGCGCTGACCCGGCCGCTGAGCCGGCTCGGCCGGCCGATCACCGCCGTCGAGCTCGACCCGCGCCGGGCCAAACGCCTCGCCGAACAGACCCCGAGGCACGTCATGGTGCTCAACGAGGACGTTCTGTTCCATCGGATCAGCGGCACGCCGCGGGTGGTGGTCGGCAACGTGCCGTTCCACATCACCACCTCGACGCTGCGCTGGCTGCTCGCCGCACCCCACTGGCAGACCGCCGTGCTGCTGGTGCAGTGGGAGGTGGCCCGCCGCCGGGCCGGGATCGGTGGTGCCAGCCTGCTCACCGCGCGGGTCTGGCCGTGGTTCGCGTTCGAGGTTCACTCCCGAGTCGACAAGCGCGCCTTCCGACCCGTGCCGACCGTCGACGGCGGGCTGCTCGTCGTGCACCGCCGGCCCACGCCGCTGGTCGCCGAACGAGACCCCTACCAGCGGTTCGTGCAGACCGTGTTCACCGGTCGCGGCTATGGCCTGCGAGAGATCCTGACCCGCTCGGCCGGCGTGCCGGCCCCGGTCGCGCGCGACTGGCTGCGCACCCACCGGGTGCCGGCGAACGCCCTGCCGCGCGACCTCACCGCGGAGCAGTGGGCGGCCCTGTGGCGATCAGTTCGGCGCCCGCGACGTACGCCATCGCCTTGATGAATGTCGGGTCCTGCAAGCGTTCCGCGGCCTGTTCCGGAGTCACGTCGACGAGGCGCTGGTGGATCCACCACAGGTTGCCGAACGGGTCGCGGAAGCGGCTGACCCGGTCGCCGAAGAACAGTTCGGTCGGCTCCGTGACCACGGTGGACCCCTGCCCGACCGCGCGGCGCAGCACCTCGGCGTCGTCAGCGACGTAGAGCCGCAGGAACCCCGGCGTGGCCGGCCAGTGCGGGCGGCTGTCGAAGAGCATCACCACCGAGTCGCCGATCCGCACCTCGGCGTGGCCGATGACGCCGTCGACCTCCATCCGGCCGAGTTCGACGCCGTCGAAGACCGTCACGAGGAAATCGATGAGTTTTCCGGCCTCGCGGTTGATGAGCCATGGGGTGATTGTGTGATAACCCTCTGGTGCGACGTTGGTCATGCTTCCACGCTACGGTCAAAGTAGGTCAGCATCAGTCCTACTTGATAGGGCATGATATGTGCCGTGACCGACACGCCAGGTCGACTTTTGCGGCTGTTATCCCTGCTCCAGACCCCAC
The DNA here is from genome assembly GCF_003387075.1 of Asanoa ferruginea. NCBI lineage: Bacteria > Bacillati > Actinomycetota > Actinomycetes > Micromonosporales > Micromonosporaceae > Asanoa > Asanoa ferruginea. The sequence continues at coordinate 1,574,712 of NZ_QUMQ01000001.1, read as the reverse complement.
GCGAGTGGCCGGGCAGCGAGCTCGCCGAGCGTCTCGGGGTCAGCCAGCGCACCGTGCGGCGCGACATCGAGCGGCTGCGCGAGTTGGGCTACCCCGTCGAGGCGACGATGGGCGCGGGCGGCGGCTACCGGCTCTCCGCCGGTGCGGCGATGCCGCCACTGCTGCTCGACGACGACGAGGCGGTGGCGATCGCGGTCGGGCTGCGCACCACCGCCCGCCAGCCGGTCGCCGGCATCGCCGACGCCTCGGTGCGCGCGCTCGCCAAGCTCCAGCAGGTGTTGCCGACCCGGTTGCGGCAACGGGTCGGCGTGCTGACCACCGCCACCGCGCCGACCGAGGCCGCGCTGGTCGACCCCGAGCAGCTCACCGCGCTGGCCGCCGCGGCCGCGAGCAACGAGCGGGTCAACTTCGACTACCGCGACCAGGACGGCATCGCCACCCAGCGGCTGGTCGAGCCGCATCGCCTGGTGGTCACCAACCGCCGGTGGTATCTGGTCGCCTACGACAACGAGCGGCACGACTGGCGCACGTTCCGCGCGGACCGGATCGACAACACCAAATCAACAGGGGTACGCGTGCCCGCGCGCGACCTGCCCAGCGCCGACGCCGCCGCGTTCGTCACCAGCCAGTTGCACGACCTGGCGCCGGTGTATGCCGCGATCGCGACGTTGCAGCTCCCGGCCGCCGCGGCGGCCACCCGGCTCGGCGACCACGCCGGCCTCCTGGAGCCGCTCGCCGACGGCGCCTGCCGCTGGACCAGCCCGGCCGACACCGTCGACTGGCTGGCGTTCCGGCTGACCGGGCTGGGCTGCGACTTCACCGTGCACGAGCCGGCCGAACTGGTCGACCACCTGCGCCGGGTCGGTGCCCGGATCGCCCGCGCGACGGCCGGCTAGAATTTTCGATCATGACGGCGTGGGACGTGGCGATCGTGGGCGGGGGCCCGGCCGGGCTGTCCGCCGCCTATGAGGCGGCCCGGGCGGGCGCGCGCACGCTGGTCGTGGAGAAGGCGGTGCATCCGCGCTACAAGACCTGCGGCGGCGGCCTGATCGGCACCAGCATCGGCCAGGTCGACAGCCGCATCGACATCCCCGCCGCCGACCACACCGCCACGATGGTGGTCACCCTCGACGGGCGGCGCGAGTTCGTCCGCACCACGCACGACGGGCCGGTGCTCGCGATGGTGCGGCGCAGCGAGTTCGACGACCGGCTGCGAGCCGCGGCGGCCGACGCCGGCGCCGAGGTGCGCCAAGGCGTCGGGGTGCGGGGCATCGACCAGGATTCCGACGGCGTACGCCTGCGCCTCGCCGACGGCTCCGAGGTGCGCGCGGCGACCGTGGTCGGCGCCGACGGCTCGTCTGGCGTCACCGCGCGGCACGTCGGCGTCGAATACAGCCAGGTCGACCTCGGCCTCGAAGTCGAGCTGCCGGCCTCCGCCGCGCTCCGTCCACAGTGGCGGGGCAAGGTGCTGCTCGACTGGGGCCCGATCCCCGGCTCCTACGGCTGGGTCTTCCCGAAAGGCGACACGCTGACCGTCGGCGTCATCGCGGCCCGCGGCAGCGGCGACCAGACCCGCGGCTATCTGCGCTCGTTCGTCAGCCGGCTCGGGCTCGACGGCATCGAACCGGTTGAGGACTCCGGCCACCTGACCCGGGTGCGGGCGCCGGAATCGCCGCTGCGCCGCGGCCGGGTGATCGTCGCCGGCGACGCTGCCGGACTGCTCGAACCGTGGACCCGCGAGGGGATCAGCTACGCCACCCGGTCCGGCGCGATCGCCGGGCGGCACGCCGGCACCGGCGATCTCGACGGCTATCCGGCCGCGATCGAGGCGGCGCTTGGTGCCGAAATGCGGGCCGGGCGGCGGTTGATGGCGACTTTTACCAAGCGCCCCTGGGCGTTCCATGCGGTCTTGGCGAGCCCGCCCGGTTGGCGTATGTTCCGGCGGTGGTGCCGTGGCGAGACCACCTTCGATGCTCTCATCGAGAAGCTACCGGTGAAGGTCGCGCTGGCCCTGCTCAGTTGATGTGCCGCCGCATCCGGAGGTGACCGTGGAGCCCGACTGGTCGGCGTTGCGCAACCACATCAGGGGTGAGGTGGTGCTGCCCGCTGATGCCGGATATGAGACAGCCCGCCGGCCCGCCATCGCCCGCTTCCACCACGTGCGCCCGCAGGCGGTCGTGCAGTGCGCGGCCGACGCCGACGTGGTGGTCGCGCTCGCCTTCGCCCGGTCGGCCGGCGTGCCGATCGCGATCCGCGGCGGTGGCCACTCCTTCGAGGGCACCTCGTCGACCGAGGGCATGGTGCTCGACCTGAGCCGGATCAACGGAGTGTCCTTGTTGGACGTCAATGCCAACGGCTCCGGTGGCCCGCTGGTGCGGGTCGGCGCCGGCGCGCGGCTGGGCGAGATCTACGACGCGCTCGCCCCGGCCGGCGTGACGATCCCGGCCGGTTGCGGCCCGGCGGTCGGCGTCGCCGGGCTCACCCTCGGCGGCGGCCTCGGTGTGCTGGGCCGGGCGCACGGCCTGACCAGCGACGCGCTGCGGGCGGCCAGGGTGGTGCTCGCCGACGGCCGGATCGTCGACTGCGACGACGAGCTCGAGCCGGAGCTCTTCTGGGCGCTGCGCGGCGGCGGCAACGGCACGATCGGCGTGGTCACCTCGCTGCTCTTCGCGTCGGTGCCGGCGCCGGCGATGACCTCGTTCCACTTCACCTGGGAGCCCGAGCACCTCCCGGCCGTGCTCGCGGCCTGGCAGACCTGGGCGCCCGCGGCACCCGAGACGATGGCCGCCAGCCTGGTCGTGTCGACCGCCGCCGACCCGGCGCTGATGCCGGTGACCAGCTTCTTCGGCGCGGCCCACGGCACCGAGGCGGCCGACGTCGCGCTGCTCGAAGAGTTCGTCGACCGGGTCGGCGAGCCGGCGGCGACGCAGACCCACCAGCGGGCACCACACCGCGACACCAAGCGCCTGCTGGCCGAACTCGACGTGCACGGCGTGCCGCCCCGGCCCGACGCGCACGCGCACAGCCGGTCGGAGTTCTTCGCCCAGCCGCTCGACGGCGACACCCAGGCGGCGCTGATCGCGTTGCTGACCACCGACCGGCGGGCGGGCGAAGAGCGCGAGCTCGACTTCACCCCGTGGGCCGGTGCCTACGACCGGGTCGCGCCGGGCGCGACCGCGTTCCCACATCGCCACGAACGCTTCCTGCTCAAGCAGGCGGTGGCCGTCGACGCCGACGCGGGTGCCGACGAGCGGATCGCGGCGCGCGACTGGCTCGACCGCTCGTGGCAGCTGACCCACCCGTTCGGCACCGGCGGCGTCTACCCCAACTTCCCGGACCCGTCGCTCGACAACCCGACCCGGGCCTACTACGGCACCAACGCCGACCGGCTGCGCGCGGCCGTCCGGGCCTACGACCCGGACGGCGTCTTCGCGTCTGGGCTATTTGGCGCCGAGGTCGGTTAACGCCTTGTCGGCGCCCCGGTGCAACTCGACCGGGTCGGTCTGGCGGGCCTTGTCGAGGCTGATCTCCTTGGCGGCCGCGTTGGCCTGCTCCAGTTGCGGCTTGCGGTCGAAGAGCGCCTTGATCAGCGCGCACGCCACGTTGGCATCCAGGTCTTCCTTCACCAGCAGCAGGTTCGGCACCACGATGGTCTTGGCGTCGGCCGGCAGGGCGTAGGTGGCGGCCGGGATCGCGCCTTCTTCGTACGCCGGACTGATCTTGTTCATCTCCGGCAGCAGCGGGCTGATGTCGACGAAGGCCACCTGGTCCTTGGCGGTGGTGAACAGGTCGGTGATGCCGGGCGTGGGCAGGCCGCCCGACCAGAAGAGCGCGTCGATCGAGCCGTCCTTCATGCCGTCGACGGTCTTCTGGAGGTCGAGCCGCTGCGCCTTGACGTCTTTGGCGGGGTCGAGGCCGGCCGACTGGAGCAGCCGGTTGGCGATCACCTCGGTGCCGGACCGCGGCGACCCGGTCGAGACGGCCTTGCCGCGCATGTCGGCGACGGACGTGATGCCGGCGTCCTTGCGGGCGATCACCTGGGTGTAGTTGGTGTAGATCCGCGCCAGCGCCCGCACCGGCTGCGGCCCGGTGAAGCTCCCCTTGCCCTGCACCGCATCGGCAGCGGTGTCGGCCAGCGAGAAGGCGAGCTGGTAGGTGCCGCCCACCAGTTGCTGGATGTTCTGCACGGACGCGCCGGTCTCCGCCGCGGTCCCCTTGATCTTCCCGTTGGTGGCATCGGAGAGCTGCGCGGCGTAGGCGTTGCCGAGCGCGAAGTAGACCCCGGTGGAGTTACCGGTCGCGATGCCGATCCGGGTCTCGTTGGCGACCTCGCAACTCACATCGCCGCCGGTGTCAGTGCCGGCGACATCCTGCCGCCCGCCGCAGCCGGCAAGCGCGACACCAAGGCCGACGACAAGGGCGGCGGCGCAGATCCTGGCCGATCGTCTCATGTGGACTCCTCTTCCGTGGCTGGCGGTACGGACGTCTCGGTCTCCGATGCCTTGCTCTGCTGCCGTCCACGCCCCACCCGGGGCCGGGCGGCTGCGGTGCCGGCCGGCGCGGCGTCGGTGGGCGCGGACGTCTCGGCCGGCGCCGCCTTGCTCTGCTGCCATTGGCGCCCCACGGGTCGCGGACCAGCCGCTGCCGCGTCGGCAGCAGCGTGGTCGGCGGCCGACGCGTCGGCTGCCATTGGGTCGGCGGCTGCCGGGTCGGTCGCTGGCGTGTCGTCTCGTGTGGGGTCGGCCGCTGCCGGGTCGGCGGGTGCCGGGTTGGTCGGTGGCGTGTCGTCTCGTGCGGGGTTGGTCGCTGGCGGGTGGCGCCGTGCGGGGTCGGCTGCTGCCGGGTCGGCGGGTGCCGGGTTGGTCGGTGGCGTGTCGTCTGGTGCGGGGTTGGTCGCTGGCGGGTGGCGCCGTGCGGGGTCGGCTGCTGCCGGGTCGGCGGTTGCCGCCCCGGCTGACGCGCGGCGGTGCGACCAGACCAGGGCTGCGGTGATCAGCAGCAGGACCGCCGCGATTGAGATGGTCGCTGGGTGCAGGTAGAGCAGGAGTAGGCCGGCCAGCGCGGCCAGGACCCGTGGGACCGCGGTGGCCCGGCCCACGCCGAGCAGCCAGCCGCCCGTCGCCACCGCCAGCGCGGCGACCGCGGCGCAGGCGGCGATGGTGGTCCAGACGATGCCTAGCCACGGGCCGCGGGCCAGCAGGTATTCGCCCGGGTCGGTGAGTACGAAGGCGACCGGCACCAGGAACGCCGGTAGGGCGTATTTCAGTGCCTGCCACATCGTGGCCACCGTGCGCCCGCCGGTGATCGCGGCCGCGCCCACGGCGGCCAGTGCGGTGGGTGGGGTGACCTCGGAGAGCACCGAGTAGTAGAAGACGAACATGGCCGCCGCCGGCGCCGAGACGTCGAGGGCCAGCAGGGCCGGCCCGATGATCACCCAGCCGATGATGAACGAGGCGGTGACCGGCACCGCCAGGCCGAGCAACGAGAGCGCCAGCGCGGCGAAGACCACGGTCAGAGCCAGCACCGCCGTGCGGTTGTCGGCCAGTGCGTCGGCCGTGCGGACCAGCAGCGACGCGAGTTGGGCGCCCAGACCGGTCTTCGTGGTGGTCGCCGTGATGATGCCGGCGGCCGCGCAGACCGCCGCCACCGGCAGCACGCCGCGTACGCCGGCCGCGAGTGCCTCGAACAGCCGGCGCGGTGTCAGCCACGCCTGGCGGTCCAGGAAAGACAGCAGGAAGGCGAGGCCGGTCGCGTAGACCACCGCTCTGGTCGCGGTGACCCCGACCGCGAGCAGGACGACGATCGCGACCAGCGAGGAGAAGTGGTAGCCGAACCGGGCCAGCAGCCGCCACACCGAGGGGACGTCGAGGTCGACCGCGCGGACCCGGAACCGGCGGGCGTCGATCTCGACCGCGAGCAGGATGCCCAGGTAGTAGAGGACGGTGGGGATCATCGCCCAGCCGAGGACCACCAGGTAGGAGACGTCGAGGTATTCGGCGACGATGAACGCGGCGGCGCCCAGGGTGGGCGGTGACAGGATCGCGCCGACGCCGGCCGCCGCCAGCATCCCGCCGGCCTGTTCCGGTGGGTAGCCGGCCCGCCGCAGGATCGGCCAGGTCACCGCGCCGACGCTGACGGCCGTCGCCGTGCCCGAGCCGGAGACTGTGCCGAGCAGGAAGCCGGAGGCCACCGCCGTGCGGCCGGCGGCGCTGCGGGAGCGGCGGAACGCGGCGACCGACAGGTCGACGAAGAACCGCCCGGCGCCGGAGAGGTCGAGCACGGCGCCGTAGATGGTGAACAGCACGACGTAGGACGCGGCGACGTCTAGTGGGGTGCCGTAGAAGCCGCTGCCGGAGTTGTATAGCGCGTCGACGATCTGGTCGAAGTCGAGCCCCGCGTGGGCGATCGACCAGGTCTGTGGCAGCAGGCCACCGTAGTAGCCGTAGGCCAGGAACAGCAGGCAGACAACGGGGAGGACCCAGCCGGTGGTACGCCGGCAGGCCTCGACCACCAGCACCAGCAACACGGCGCCCATCGCGATGTCGGTGGGCTCGAGCAGGCCCTGCCGGTCGAGGAAGGCGTTGTAGCCGAAGAGCACGGGGTAGAGGCAGACCCCGACGGTGACCACCGCGAGCACCCAGTCGACGACCGTCGGCCGGTCGGTCGCGGGCCGCCAGCGGGCCGGCATCGGGATGCCGCTGCGGTAGGCCAGGAATATCAGCGGCAGCGTGCCGGCCAGGAAAATGATCAGGTAGTACTGGCTGCCCTGCGGCAACGGCCGGAAGACCTGCACCAGCACGAACACGGCGACCGCGCACGCGACGACCGCAACGCCCCAGCCGACGCGCCCGGTGAGCACCCGCGCGGGCCGCTCCTCGTCATCGAAGGCCGGCAGGGCAGCATCATCCACAGTGGACGTGCGCTTGATCGGCGGCGGTGCATCCGACATGTCCGGACCTTACTACCGCATCGAGCAATGCGCAGGTATCTATGCCCGTCCGGAGGGTGGCGTACAGGGTTCATGATGAGAGGATGATCCGCTTTATTCTGAACGTCCTCTGGCTGATCTTCGGTAGCGGAATCGTGCTGGCCCTGGTCTACGGGCTGGCGGCGTTGATCTGTTTCGCCCTCATCATCACGATTCCGTTCGGCGTCGCCGCGCTGCGGCTGGCCAACTATTCACTCTGGCCCTTCGGCCGCACTCTGGTCACGAAGCCGACATCGGGCGTCGCGTCCGACGTTGGCAACGTGATCTGGGCCGTCGTCGCCGGCTGGTGGCTCGCGCTGACGCACATCGTCCAGGGCATCGCGCAGTGTCTGACGATCATCGGCATCCCCTTCGGGATCGCCAACTTCAAGCTGGTTCCGGCCGCGTTCTGGCCGCTCGGCCGCGAGATCGTCGAGATCGACGACCCCGCTGCCGCGTGGCGGACCCCGCGGGTGTCGGCAGCCTGAGAGGAAACTGAGAGACACCACAACTTGACAGTCTCTGGAAAGTAGGAGCTACTCTCACTTGAGATTAGCTTCTACATTCCGGGGGTTGATAGTGCCGACGTCTCGTTCCAGCCGATGGCTAGCGCTTGGTGCGCTGGCCATCGCGATGCTCACCATCGGGCTCGACACAACGGTTCTGACCGTTGCCCTGCCGACCCTTTCCGTCGACCTGGGTGCCTCGAACGCCCAGCTCCAGTGGTTCGCGTCCGCCTACACGCTGGTTCTCGCGGCCGTGCTGCTGCCGGCCGGCTCGCTCGGTGACCGGTTCGGCCGCAAGCGCTTCCTGCTCGCCGCGCTGGTGCTCTTCGGCGCCGCCTCGGCCCTCTGCGCCTACGCCGGCAGCGCCGAACTGCTGATCGGCGCTCGGGCCGCCCTCGGCCTCGGTGCGGCGATCATGATGCCGCTGTCGATGGCGGTCCTGCCGGTGCTGTTCCCGGACAGTCGCGAGCGGGGCCGGGCGCTCACCATCTGGGTCACCTCGACCGCGATCGGCCTGCCGCTCGGCCCGATCGTGGGCGGCTGGATGCTCGAGCACTTCTGGTGGGGCTCGATCTTCCTGATCAACGTGCCGCTGGTGATCATCGGCATCCTGGCGGTCGCGCTGTTCGTGCCCGAGTCGCGCAGCAACCACTCGCGGCCGGCCGACGTGCCGGGCATCCTGCTCTCCTCCGCGGGGCTGCTCGGGCTGACCTACGGCTTCATCCGGATCGGCGACGACGGCTGGTCCGACCTCGCCGACTGGGGGCTGATCGCGGCCGGGCTCGCCCTGCTGGCGCTGTTCGTCGCGTGGCAACGCCGGGTGGCGTACCCGTTGATCGATCTGAAGCTGTTCCGCAGTCGGGGCTTCACCCTCGGCTCCACGCTCGCCACGGTCGTCAACTTCGCGATGTTCGGCCTGCTGTTCCTGGTGCCGCAGTTCCTCCAGGCGGTCAACGGCGAGAGTTCGCTCGGCACCGGCCTGCGGCTGTTGCCGATGATCGGCGGGCTGCTGGTCGGCACCCGGGTCGCCGGTCGCGCCGTGCGGAGCGTGGGCTCTGGTCCGCTGGTCGGTGCCGGCTTCGTGCTGCTCGCTATCGCGCTCGGGCTCGGTGCGATGACCACGGTCGAGACGGGGTACGGGTGGACCGCCACCTGGATCACCGTGCTCGGCGCCGGGATGGGCATGGTCATGCCGGTCACGATGGCCGCGGCGATGGACGCGCTGTCGGTCGAGCGGGCCGGCTCCGGCTCCGCGGTCGTGCAGGCGCTGCGCCAGGCCGGCGGCACCATCGGCGTCGCCGTGCTCGGCACCGTGCTCAACGCCGGCTACCAGGCGGGCCTGGGCGACGCCGCGGTGCGCCCCGTCTCCGACAGCGTCTCGGCCGGCGTCGCGGTCGCCGGGCAACGCGGCGATCTGGGCTTGCTGGACACCGTACGCACGGCCTTCGTCAGCGGGATGAACCAGACACTCTGGGTCTGCGTGGCGATCTGCGCGCTGGCCGCGGCGGTCGCGTTCTGGCTGCTGCCGCGCCGGCCCGCCGCGCCGTCGACGCTGGAGGCGGCGCCGGAACCGGTGGTCGGTCCGGCGCCGGTGACAGAATCGCTACATGTCGGCTGAACCAGAGTTGGGGCTCGGGCTCCGCGAGCGCAAGAAGCTGCGGACCCGGGCCACCATCCGCGACCAGGCCATGCGTCTGTTCGCCGAGAAGGGCTATGGCGAGACCACGGTCGAGCAGATCGCGGAAGCCGCCGACATCTCGCCCAGCACGTTCTTCCGCTATTTCCCGTCGAAGGAACAACTCGTCCTGGTCGACGACTACGACCCGATCATGATCCGTGAGTTCCTCAACCAGCCGGCCGAGGTGCCCGTGCTCACCGCGTTGCGGCGCTCGATGGAGCACGTGTTCAACAACATGGCGCCGGAGCAGTTCGAGCGGGAGATGGCCCGGCAGCACCTGATCCGCACGGTCCCGGAGTTGCGCGCCGCCCAACTCGACGAGTTGCAGCGAACGATCGCCCTGCTCGCCGAGGGCGTCGCCGCCCGGGCCAACCGGCCGCCAGACGACCTGGAGAGCCGCGCGTTCGCCGGTGCGGTCGTGGGCACCGTAATGGGCGCGATGCACGACGACTTCAAGTTTTCCCTGGAGCGGATGTTGGCGGCCCTCGACTTCTTCGAAGGCGGCTTTCCGTTCGCTCGCTGAGATCTCGGGTGGGATGCGGCCGGGCCGAACGGGGGAGACGGCCCGGCCGCATCCCTGGGCTAGACCGTCAAGACGATCCGGCCCTGGATGGTGCCCGTGGCCTGGCGTTGCCAGGCTTCGGCGGCCGCTTCCAGCGGAACCGCCTCGTAGGCGGTGCGTAACCGCCCGGCGGCGACGTGGTCGGCGATCTCGCTGACCGTCACCGCCTTCTGCGCCGCCGTGAGCTCGTTGTTGGTGTAGCCGAGCACCCGCAGCGACCGGCTGCGCAGGGTCGCCGAGTCGAACGGCGCCGTCTCCGCCGCCGCGCTGCCCAGGTTGACCAGCCGGCCGCCGATCCGCAGGGTGCGCAGCGCGGCCGCGGCCGCGACGCCGAAGAGCGGGTCGAGCACCAGGTCGACCGGGCCGTCGGCGGCGTCGCCGAGCCGCCGGGCGAGCGACATGACGTCGTCTTGCTCGTAGACCGCGACCACCGAGTCGGCACCGGCCTGGTGCGCGCGTTCCTGCGCGGCGGACGAACGGGCCGCCGCGATCACCCGGCGGGCGCCGTGCAGCTTCGCGATCTGGATCGCCGCCTGGCCGACCACGCCGCCCGCGCCGAGCACCAGCACCTGCTCGCCGGCGGCCAACTCACCGCGCTCGAGCAGGGCGTTCCAGGCCGCGACGGCCGACAGGCCCAGGGCCGCGACCAGCCGGTGGTCGACGTTTTCCGGCAGCCGGGCCAGGTCGGCGGCGGGCACCACCGCGTGCTCGGCCATGCTGCCGTCGCCCGGCTTCATGCCGGCGTCGGTGGGGAACCAGACCGGGGTGCCGTCGTCGAGCCGGCCGACACCCTGCACGCCCGGCACGTAGGGGCAGGCCGGCACGCCGAAGTAGGAGGTGCCCGACGCGCAGAGCAGGTCGAGCGGGGTGATCGGAGCCGCGGTGACGGTGACCCGGACCTCACCTTCGCCGGCCGGCGGAAGGGCACGGTCGATCACCCGCGGCGGCTGGCCCGCGGGGTCGACGACGGCGGCGCGCATCGTGCTCATGTCGCGATGTCGGGGTAGGGCAGGTCAAAGTGGGCGAGCCGGGCCGCGTATTGCTTCTGGAAGGCCAGCGGCTCCGCGTGGTCCCGCTCGAACATCGCGATGAACAGCGTCAGCGTGAGGAACGGGTGGGCACCCAGCTCGAAGAGCTTCACATAGTCGTGTGTGGACAGTGCGGTGCGCTCCGTGTCGTCGAAGCGCAGCCAGGTGCTGGCCTCGCCGGTGTGGCAGTTGAGCACCGAGTTGGCCCGCTCGGCCTCCCACCAGGTGACCGTGCCGACCGGGTCGTCGCGGTAGCGCTCCACCAGGTCGGGGTCGCGGTCGACGGTGTAGAGGAACTTGTCGATCAAGTAACGACTCATGCCGCCGGCGCTCCGTTCGGATACCAGGTGAAGTAGGCCTCCATGGTGTGGAACAGGTCGAGGGAGTCGACGTAGTCGGCCTTGGCGCCGGCGCCCGCCACGCCCATCATCAGCATGAAGTCCATGAAGCCGTGTGTCGCGTTTCCGGGTGCGTGCAGGCTGTCCAGCGTGACTTCGGACAGGCAGCCGTCGAGGTCGCCGCTTGCGATCCACTCGACCGCGCGCCGGTCGAACTCCGGATCGGGGCCGTGCGGGCCGAACTGCCGCGGGCCGCCCAGCTCCAGCGAGAGGTGGCCGGTGCCGATCACGGCGACCCGCAGGTCGCTCGGCCACGACTCGACCAGCTCGCGGATCGTCTGTCCGAGTTGGACGAAGCGCTTCGGCTGGGGCAGCGGCGGCGCGAAGATGTTGGTGTAGATCGGCACGATCGGCAGGTCGGCCTCGGGCCGCAGCGTGATGATCGGGCAGGTGATGCTGTGGTCGATCCGCAGCTCGTTGCTGAACGCCAGGTCGAAGCCGGCGTCGAGGCCCTCGCGCAGGATGTAGGACGACAGGTCTTCCTGGCCGCGGAGCAGCATCTTCGGCAGGCCGAACTCGCGTTCCTCGTTATACCAGTTGGCGTCGTAGAACGGCGCCTTGCCGACCAGGAACTGCGGCATGTTGTCGAGCCAGAGCTGGTGGAAGTGGTCGGAGCCGACCATCACCAGCACGTCGGGGTTGGCCCGGGTCAGCGTCTCCCGGAAGGCCAGGATCTTGCTCGTCCACTCGTCGGCGAACGGCGGCCGGTCGGCACCGGTCGCGGTGCTCGCGCGGTAGTAGAACGGGTGATGTGTGGAGGCGATGACCGCGACGACTTTGGCCATGTTCGCTCCTCTTCAGTCTTGGCCCGGCGGGACATACCGGGCGTGGCGGTCAACCGTGGTGTAGATGTCCATGCCGAGCGGTGCGCTCTTTTCCTCGGCCAGGTGGCCGAGCAGGCCGGCGGCGCGGGCCAGCAGCGCGAAGCCGCGCAGCAGGTCGACCGGCAGCCCGAGGTCGGCCAGCGCGGCACCGGCGACGCCGGCGCCGTTGAGCGGCAGCGTACGACCCAGGATCTCCGGGTGCACGCGGCCGATCGCCTGGAACAGCTTCAGGTGCGGGCCTTCCAGGCCCTCTTCCCGGGCGATGCCGATCAACACGGGGGTACGCGGATCCTGCACCTTGTGCACGGGGTGGCCGAGACCGGGGACGAATCGCTTGGCCGCGCGCGCCTCGGTGATCGCGGTGCGGGCCAACTCGTCGAAGTCGACATCCGCTGGGGCGTCGCGCAACGTCTCCGCCAGGAACCGGCCGCAGTCTTCGGTCACGCCGAGGAAGCGGGAGCCGCCGCCGAGCAAGCCGGCCGCCAGCGCGCCCTGGATCGACTCGGGCGCGCTCAGGTAGGTCAGCCGGGCAGCGATGGCGGTCGGGGTGAACCCGTGGTCGGCCAGCGAGACCAGGACCGTCTCGAACACGCGCGTCTCGCTCGGCGTCGGGCGGCGCTTGGTTACCAGCCAGAAGGCCAGCTCGCCGAAGCCGACCTTGCCCATCAGGTCGGCGGCGAGATCCTGACCCAGCAGGGAGATGGTGTCGGCGTCGGACGTGCCGAGACCAGTCGGAAACCTCAGCTCTTCAGCCATGCGCGGATCTCCTCCCCGTGTTGGTCGAGCCCCGGCGGCGGCAGCTCGTAGCGCGTGGGTGTCGCCGAGAAGGTGATCGGGTTGCGCACGCTCGGCACCGCTTCGTCGCCCGCGCCAACCTCGACCACCGGATCAAGACCGAGCTCATTGGCGTACGCGACGCCGCCGTCAAGGGTGTTGATCGGCGCGCACGGGATGCCGGCGGCCAGCAGGTCGCGGAACCACTCGTCCTTTGTGCGGGTGCGCAGCACCTCGACCAGCAGCGGGCGCAGCGCCTCGCGGTTGGCGGTGCGGTCCTGGTTGCGCCCGAACCGCGGGTCGTCGACCAACTCCGGGAGGCCGAGCACCTGGCAGAGCTTGCGGAACTGCCCGTCGTTGCCGGCGATCACGATCAGCTCGCCGTCGGCGGTCGGCAGCGGCTCGTAGGGGAACAGGCTGGGGTGGGCGTTGCCCATCCGGAACGGCACGGTGTCACCGGCGACCACCGCACTGCTGTGGTTGACCAGGCCCGACAAGGCCGACGAGAGCAGGTTGACCTCGACGTGTTGGCCGCGCCCGGAAGCCGCGCGGTGGTGCAGGGCGGCCAGGATGCCGATGTTGGCGTGCAGGCCGGCCATCACGTCGAAGACCGAGATGCCGGCCCGGTAGGGCGGCCCGTCGGGATCGCCGGTGAGGCTCATCAGCCCGGAGATCGCCTGCACCATCAGGTCGTAGCCCGGGATCGACGCGCCCGCGCCCGAGCCGAAGCCGCTGATCGAGGCGTAGACGATGCCCTCGTTGCCGGCGGCGACCGTGTCGTAGTCGAGCCCGAACCGGGCGAGGCCGCCGGGCTTGAAGTTTTCGATCATCACGTCGGCCCGCCGCGCGAGCTCCTGGGCGGCGGCCAGGTCGTCGGGTGAGCGCAGGTCGAGTGCGATCGACCGCTTGTTGCGGTTGATGCCCAGGTAGTAGGTCGCGACCCCGTCGCGCACCGGTGGCATCCAGGTGCGGGTGTCGTCGCCGCCCGGGCCTTCGACCTTGATCACGTCGGCGCCCAGGTCGGCGAGCAACATGGTCGCGTAGGGACCGGCGAGGATCCGGGAGAAGTCGGCAACCAGGATGCCCTTCAGGGGCCCGGTATTCTCCGCCACTCGCTAGCTCCCTTGCTGAATGTCCGCTGAGCGGACGGGCGTCCGTACACCTTTATCTTGGTCATTAAATGGCTCAGTTCGCAACCACCGAGCAATGCTAACGTCTTGACGGCGGCCGGTGAGCGGGCTCACAATCGCGACGTTCGAGACTGGCTGGCCGCTAGGCGGACTAGTGTCCGATAGGAGTGACGGCGATGAGCGTGCTGTTTCGCAACGGCCTTGTGCTGACGATGGATAACCACCACACCGTGCTGCGGGATGCGGACGTGCTCGTGGTGGACGACAAGATTGCCGAGATCGGCGCCGGCCTGACCGCGCCCGAGGGCACTGTCGAGATCGACGCCACCGGCGGCATCATCATGCCCGGCATGATCGACACCCACCGGCACCTGTGGCAGACCGCGATGCGGGGCTACGGCGCCGACTGGACCCTGACCCAATACTTCGTCTGGTACTACCTAGAGTCCGGCAAGCGCTTCCGGCCGGAAGACATCTACGCGGGCAACCTGCTCGGCGCGATCGAGGCGCTCGACGCCGGCGTCACCACCACGGTCGACTGGTCACACGGCCTCCAGACGATCGACCACGCCGACGCCGCGGTCGACGCGCTCGAGGCGGTGCCCGGCCGGTTCGTGCTCGCCTACGGCAACATCCAGCAGGGCCCGTGGGAGTGGTCGGCGGCGCCGGAGTTCCGCGACTTCGTCAACCGCCGGCTGCACGGCAAGGGCGACATGCTGGGCTTCCAGATGGCGTTCGACGTGACCGGCGATCCGGCCTTCCCGGAGAAGGCGGCCTTCGAGGTGGCCCGCGAGCTGGGCGCGCCGGTGACCACCCACGCCGGTGTCTGGGGCGCGACCAACGACGACGGCATCCGGCTCATGCACGAGAACGGCTTCATGACGCCGCAGTCGATCTACGTGCACGCCGCGACGCTGACCCGCGACTCCTACAACCGGATCGCGGCGACCGGCGGCTCGGTCTCGGTCTCGACGGAGAGCGAGCAGAGCGCCGGCCAGGGCTACCCGCCCACCTGGCAGCTCCGGCACCACGACATCCCGGTCTCGCTGTCGATGGACACGAGCGTCTGGTGGAGCGGCGACCTGTTCTCGGCGATGCGCTCGACGCTCGGCGCCGACCGGTCCCGGGAGCACATGGAGGCGCACAAGGACGCCGAAACGGTCACCCACTGCCACCTCCGTGCGGAGCAGGTCGTCGACTGGGCGACCATCGGCGGCGCTCGCGCGCTGGGTCTCGACTCGGCCGTCGGCAGCCTCGAGCCGGGCAAGAAGGCCGACGTGGTGCTGATCAAAAACGACCACTCGCCGGTGATGTTCCCGGTGCTGCACCCCTACGGCCACGTCGCGTTCCAGGCGCAGCGCGGCGACGTCGACACGGTCGTGGTCAACGGTCGCATCGTCAAGCGTGACGGCCGGCTGGTCGACGTCGACCTGGCCGCCGCCCGCGCCGCGATCGGCCGCACCGTCGACTATCTCGTCGGCGACATGGGCGAGGAGGCCTGGGCCAAGGGGATGAACCCCGACGTGCCGGAGACCAAGGTGACCGACAACCCCTACACCTACACCGACTACGACGCCGGCTCGGCGCAATGGAAGCATTGAGAAATGCCACGCGAGTCCGGACCTGACTTCATCGAAGCGCTGGCCCGCGGGCTCGACGTCCTCCGTTCGTTCCCGGCCGGGCAGCCCGTGCGCACGCTGAGCGATCTCGCCGGCGCGACCGGGCTGGCCCGGCCCACGGTGCGGCGGATCCTGCTGACCCTCGAAGAACTCGGCTACGTGCGGGCCGCCGACCGGGGCTACGCCCTGACGCCGCGGGTGCTCGAGCTGGGCATGGCCTACGTCAACTCGCTGAGCATGTGGGACGTCGCCCGACCGCACATGGAACGGCTGGTCGCGCAGACCAACGAGTCGACCTCGATGGCCCAGCTCGACGGCAGCGACATCGTCTACGTGGCCCGGGTGGCGGTGCCGAAGATCGTGACCCTGGCGGTCACCATCGGCACCCGCTTCCCGGCGCCACCCACGTCGATGGGCAAGGTGCTGCTCGCCGCCCTGCCGCCCGAATCGCTGGCCGCGGTGTTGGCCGAGCCGACCCGGTCCGGCATCACGGCGCGCTGGCGGCCGGCCCGTGACGAGCTCGACCGCCAGCTTCGCGAGGTGCGGGCCAAGGGCTGGGCGCTGGCCGACCAGGACCTGGCACCCGGCATCCGTTCGGTGGCGACCAGCGTCCGCGACGGCGACGGAGCGGTGGTCGCGGCGATCAACGTGACCGTGCACGCGGCCGAGACCTCGGTGGAGCGGCTGACCGAGGAATACCTGCCGTTGCTGCTGCGCTGCGCGGCCGACATCGGCCACGACTGGTCCCTGATGGGCGCGATCCCGTTGGCCGTGACCGCGCCCGGCAGGGGCTAGTTGGGCGTGTAGGCGAGCAGTATCCGGTTGGCGTTGGCGGCCGATTCGACGCTCCGGGCGATCACCCGGTCGTGCTTGTCCAGCCGCACCAACTCCGAACCTCGGTTGGTCCGGATGCGGGCCAGCATGCCGCCGTCGGCGAGGAACACCGCGCTGCGCAACTCGCCCTTGACCGGCAGGTGGACGCTCTTCTTCGAGCGGACGTCGATGACGGTGTCGCAGCCAATGCTCCGCGCGGCGTCGCCGCCGTTGCCGTTCGGGGGTGCGGTGCCGACGCACACCCGGCCGCCGTCGGCCGAGATTCCCATCAGGCTGACGTAGAGCCCTCCGCCGATATCGGCGGACCTCAACGTCACCTTGTCGCCTCCATCGAGATCCTGGACCGTGACCCCGTGGACGTCGCCGTGCAGGTAGCCGAGCCGACTGCCGTCGGCCGACCAGCGGTAGTGGCAGCCTTTGGGAGCGCCGAGGTCGTCGCCCGCGCCACCGGCCAGGTAGAGCACGCCGAGGAAGTTGCCGCCGGGTAGGACCTGGGTGATCAGCAGGCGGGTCGAGTCGCCGGACCAGACCGGCTCGTTGCACATGTTGTCGACATCGAGATGCACGGTGCGGCGGTTGCGGCCGTTCACGTCCGACATCATCAGGTTGCCGTCTTCGACCCAGGTCACCTTCTTGCCGTTGGGTGACACGTTGAGGCTGAGAAAGTCGCCCGGGTAGCCGCGGCCGTCGAGATAGAGCTTGCCGTCCAGGGTCAGGTAGAACACCTTGCCCGTCACCCGGGGCACGCTCGGCGCCTTGGTCGCGGTGGGCTTCGTCGGAGTCGGCGTGGGTGTGGCCGGCGCCGGGTGGGCCGGCGTCGGGGTCTGCGTCACCACGACCGGTGGCGGAGTCGGGACGGCGTCGTTGTTCGCCGCCGCGAAGCCGACCGCGGGGCCGCCGACCAGCAGCACCGCGGCGGTGGTGATGGCCGCCGCACCGACCCGGCGCCGGTGCCGGACCGAGACGTAGGCCGCAGCGCTGCCGGGCGCGGTGACGTAGGGCGCCACCTCGCGGCGCAACGCGGCGAACGCCTGGGCCAGACGCGGGTCGTCGTCGAAGTCAGGCACGGTCCGCCTCCTCTTCGCTGAGCTGGGTGGCGAGTGCGGTCCGGGCGCGATGCAGCCACGACTTCACGGTGTTCTCCGAAACGCCCTCTTGCCGAGCGATCTCAGCGATCGGCAGGTCGGCGAGGTAGTGCAGGATCACCGCGCGACGGTGGTCCGGCTTCAGGGTGGCCAGCGCGTGGGCCAGCGCCACCCGGTCCGGGCTCGGCTCGGCGACGTGGGCCAGGCGCTGCTGGCGCAGGAACAGCGCGGCCGTGCGGGTCTTGCGCCACCGGCTGGTGACCAGGTTCCAGGCGACCCGGCGCACCCAGGCAGACGGGTCGTCGTAGTCGGCCAACCGCTTCCACCGGGCCAGCGCCCGACAGAACGCTTCCTGCGCGATGTCCTGCGCACCGGCCAGATCACGCGTGTACGCGTACAGCTGGATGGTCAGCGCCTGGAAGTGCGCCGAATAGAACTCTTCGAAGCTGGTCTGGCCTGGCGGCCCGAAGCCGGGCACCAGTTCGAGATCGCCCCCGTCTCGCAAGGAAACCACCGTCCCCGCATCCTCCCCGATGGCGGCCGTCCCTTGTGGTTGGCCGATCGGGATCAACACGCATCGTCGCGCAGGGAAGTTGCGGACGGGGATCGGACAGTTACGGGTTCCAGCGGTTGCCGAGCCACATCCGCTTCGCCCAGTCGGCGTAGGGCAGGAACTCGCCGACGAAGAGCTGGTAGAAGTAGGCGAAGCAGAGGATCACCAGCACGACGTACGCGGCCGCGGCCACCGAACCGATCAGGCGACGGTCGCCGTGTTCCTCGCCGGGTGGGCCGATCATCGCGCCGAGCACGTAGACCACCGCGAGCACGAAGAACGGCAGGGCCGGGGCGGTGTAGAACGAGAACATCACCCGGTGCGCGTCGACGGCGTAGTAGAACCAGGGCAGCAGGCCGGCCGCGGAGATCAGCAGGATCGCGCCGGCCCGCCAGTCGCGTCGGGCGATGCCCAGCCAGGTGGTCGCCACCAGTGCGGGCAGGAACGACCACCAGAGCAGCGGGGTGCCGAGCAGGATGATCTCGGAGACCGGTGCCTGACCCCAGGGCGCACCGGGGTAGGCCAGGTGGATCGTCACCGGCTTGCCGAGCAGCAACCACTGCCACGGCCACGACTGGCTCGGGTGCTTGGTCTGGAGCGTGGAATGGAAGTTGAACGCCTCGTGGTGGTAGTGCCAGAGGTTCTGGAGCGCGCCGATGATCGGCAGTTCCGACTGGCCGTTGGCGGCCCGGTAGTGCCGGAAGTAGCCGTCGTCGGTGAGCAGCCAGCCCGACCACGACGCCAGGTAGACCGCGACGATCACGACGCCGCAGATGACCAGCCAGCCGCTTTCCTGGCGGAGCGTGGCCCGCCAGGGGCGGTCGACCCCGACCGAGCGCCGGGCGCCGGCGTCCCACCAGAGCACCAGCAGCAGGAAGACCGGCAGGAAGAACAGCGCGCTCCACTTGGTGGCGACGGCGCAGCCGAACAGCACCGCTGCGAACAGGCGCCACCAGGGTACGCCGGCCGGTGCCGCGGTGCCGGCCGTGATCGTCTCCAGCCAGGCGCGTCGCCTGGCGTCGCGGTCGACGAGCAGGGCGCCGAACGTGGCGAGCACGAACAGCAGCAGGAACATGTCGAGCAGCGCGATCCGCGACAGCACCAGGTGGAAGCCGTCGAGGGCGAGCAGCAGGCCGGCCGCGCAGCCCAGCACGGTCGAGCCGAACAGCCGTCGGGCGATCCGCACCATCAGCAGCACCGACACCGTGCCGGCCACGGCGACCGGGAACCGCCAGCCGAACTCGGGGGCGGCGTTGACCAGGTGGCCGACGGCCCGTTGGTTGCCGCCGTCGTCGTAGTAGCCGAACGCCCACTCGCCCAGCGCGATCAGCCACTTACCGAGCGGCGGGTGCACCACGTAGGCGGGCACGTTGTCGGTGTAGTTCCACTCGACGCCCTTGGTGAGCAGCCCCCACCCGTCTTTGGCGTAGTAGGTCTCGTCGAACAGCTTGCCCTCGGGCCGCGACAGCCCGGTGAACCGGACCACGGCGGCGACCAGCACGACGAAGCCGGTCGCATACCAGGAGGCCAGGTTGCCGCGGGGGTCGAACGGCGCCAAGCGGCGCAGGGTGACTTCCGGGGCCGCTAGCACCGCGCGATCATAAGGGCAATCGCAAGGGTCTGTCTCGCGGTGATGACCGGCGTGGTTCCAGGCGGCGGCTGGGCCCGCCGCAGCCCGGTCAGCACCGCGAGACAGACCCTTAAACCCGCGCTGACCATCCGCCTGCTGGGGGCTTGCGGACGACCTTGGTCAGGTCTTTCCAGATCGAGCGGCCGCCGGTCGACGAGGCCATCAACCGGTCGACCCAGGCCCGGGCCGCCCACTCCTCGTCGAACGCCGGCCAGGTCACGTCGCGCTCCTTGTCGCCGGCGCGGGCCCGCACCAGCCAGCCCGTCTCGGGGTCGCGATGCAGCCAGATGTCGCGCCGCGTCGCACTGTTGCGATCACCGTTCCACCATCGTCCGACCAGCTCCACGATCGACAGGCTATCGAACACCTGTTCGAGTCGCAATCACCCGCCGGCCCGGTCGGCGGCCAGGGTGTCGGTGGCGAGCCGGCCGGCCCGGGTCGCGTGCCGCAGGAAGTCGGCGACCAGTGCCAGCTCTCCCTCGTCGCGGCCGGCGCAGAGCTCCTCGATCGCCCTGCCGAGGCCGCCGTAGAGCCGCATCAACTCGGTGCTGCGGCCGCGAACCGCGTGCACGGCGACCGCCCGCCGGTCGGTGGCGTCGCGTTCCCGGGTCACCCAGCCGCCGCGTTCGAGCCGGTCGAGGACCCCGGTCATGGTCGCCGGGTGCAGGCCGGCGCGGCGCGCCAGCGCGGTCGGGCTGACCGGGCCCTCGCGGCTGATCAGCTCGAAGCAGTCGAGGTCGATGTCCTTGAGCTCGACGTGCCCGCCGACCTGATGGTTGAGCAACGAGAGTTGCACCCGCAACTCGCGCAGGGCGGTCATGATCGCGTGGGCGTGCTGCCGCCGGGCGGTGCGCGCGACGAGGTCGTCGGCGGTGCTCATCGGCACAGCCTACGGAGCGTCACCGTCTGGTGCGGGGCGCGGCCGGGTGAGCAGGCGCAGCGGCTGCGGCTCGGGCAGCGGCGGGGCGTTGGGGTTGGGCCGGGTCTTGGCCAGCAGCCCGGCCAGCCCGGCCCGGGTCGCGACGACGATCAGCCGGTCGGTGCGCACCAGCTTGCGCCGCTCCGGGACGGTCCACAGCGTCTGCCCGATCCGGCCGGTGCGCACGGCGATCAGGCGTACCTCGTTGGGCCGGTTGACCTCGGGGCACAGCCGTCCTTCCAGGTCGGAGCCGGCACCCACCGGCAACTCGGCGACCAGCAGCACCCGCCGCCCGACCGGGATCGCGTCGATCACCTCCCGGCCGAACAGCGCCGCGGCGAACGCCGGCGCGGCGAGGTAGGAGACGCTGCGGGACAGGTCGATGTCGAAGCTGCGCTTGACCCGGCGCGCGAACCCCTCGTCGTAGAGCCGCAGCACCACCCGCAGCCGGCCGCCGTGCAGCGCCCGGCCGAGCAGCGCGGTCTCCAGGTTGGAGACGTCGTCGGTGGACAACACCAGCAGGGCCCGGGCGGTGCCGACCGACGCGGCCCGCAGCGTCTCCTCGCTGTTGCCGCTCGCGATGATGACCGGCACGCCGAGTTCGCGGGCGACGGCGACACCACGGGCGTCGGCCGAGCGGTCGACGCACACCACGTCGACGCCGAACCGGTGCAACTCGCGGAGCACCCGGGTGCCGACGTTGCCGAGGCCGACGATGACCACATGCCCGGCGACCGGCCGGGTCAGCGCGCCGGAGTTGACCGCGAGCCGGGCGGTGACCACGGCCTCGACGATCAACACGGTGACGAACGGGACCAGCACGACACCGGCCAGCGCGAGCGTCGCGAGCACCACCTGCTCGACGGCGCCGCCGGAGACGTCGCCCTCGATGCCGCCGAGCGCGGTGACCGAGGCCAGGTAGGCGGCCTCCCACGGGTTGAGCCCGCGCAGGTAGGCCAGCAGCATCGTGCTGAGCCCGAGCAGCGCGCCGACACCGAGCAGGGCGTAGCGCAGCCGGCGCCGGCCGAGCACCAGAGCGGTCACCCGCAACGGTTGCCGGCTGCGCCGCGGTGCCGGCCGGGGCGGCTCGCCGTAGCGGCGGACCAGCAGCAGGTCGGCGGTCGCGTCGTCGGGCGGCAGTGTCTCCGGCTCGGCGCGGCCGTCGACCACGGCCAGGCCGCAGACCACCTCGTCGGGATCGGGGTGCTCGTCGCGATGGGCGGTGACCAGGAACTCGTCGGTCAAGCGTACGTAGGTCGGCGTGTCGTCACCGAGGGCGGCCGCGACGAACGCCGGTGCGGCGATCTCCGAGCCGGACAGCACGTCGCAGTCGCCGAGCATGGCGGTCACGCCCTTGGCCAGGATCGGGTTGAACACGCGTACCACGATCCGGGCGGTCGGGTTGAGCTCGCGGACCATCATCGCGGCGTCCACATTGGCCACGTCGTCGCGCTCGACCAGCGCGACCGCGGTGGCATCGGCGACACCGGCGCGGACCAGCACATCCGGCGTGAGCCGGGCGGCGGCCACCAGCACGGGCCGCAGGTCGGGGTCGCCGGTGTCGGGCTCGAGGTCGGCGATCTCCGGCGCCTGGTCGGCGTCGGCCGACCGGACGATCACGGTGACCGGGACGCCGTAGGTGTTGACCAGTTCGTTGGCGAGCCGGCGCGCCAGGGTGTTGTCGCCCCACACCAGGAACACGCCCGGATGGTAGCCACCGGGCGCACCCGCGTCGTCGCTATGCGGTCAGCCGGCTGATGAACGTCGGTGGAACGTGTTCGGTCAGCCACACGCCGTTGGCGCTGCACTGGAAGCTGTGGCCGGCGGCGGCCATCGCCGCCGCGTCGACCGCGAGCACCGCGGTCGGCCCGCTCCGCCGGGCGCCGACCCGCCGCGCGGTGTGCACGTCAAGCGACAGGTGTACGGCATGCCGGCGGCGCTTGACCAGCCCCTCCCGCAGGATCGCCGGCACCGCGGTAGCCGACGTGCCGTGGAAGAGCCGCGGCGGTGGCGGCCGGTCGTCGAGCCCGAGATCGACCGCGACCGAGTGGCCCTGGCTGGCGCGGATCTGGTCGCGCCCATCGGGGCCGGTGCGGATCGCGAACCGTTGCTTGTCGTTGCCCGAGACGACCGAGTCGAGGGTGGACCGGTCGAGCGCGACCCCGTGCGCGGCGAACGCGGCCAGCAGCACGTCGATGTCGATCCAGCCGTGCGGGTCGAGCGTCACCCCGATGTTGGCCGGGCGGTGTCGCAGCACCAGGGAGAGGCGCTTGCTGACCCGCACCAGATCGTCGTCCACGCGGCCATTGTCGCTCCGGTCGATCCGAACGGGCCATCACTTTTACGAGCGCGCGGGAAGTAGCGTGTCGGGACGTGGCATACGGGGATGTCGATCCGACCAAAACCAACGACGTGGCCGCGGTTCCGCCCGCTGAGCCGATGTCACCGGCGGTCGAGCCCGCGCCGGTTGGGCTCGCATCGATCGAGCCCCCGCCACGCCGCAAGCGTGGGCTGCTCGTCGGCTCGCTGGTCGCGCTGGTCGTGTTGCTGCTCGCGGTGCCCGCGGTCATCGTGCTCACTTCGGGATCACCGACGCCGACCGCGACCGCGGCCACCCCGGCGGCGAGCGCGGGCGCCTCGCCCACCGGCCCGCCGCCGTCGCCCAAGGCCGGCGACCCCGACGGCGTCCGCTATGCCTGGGCCGCCGCGCAGATCAAGGCCACCCTCGCCGGCATGACCAAGGCGATGAAGACCGGCGACCAGGCGGCGTTCGTGGCGGCCGGTGCCGACAAGAACGTACGCGCGGAGCTTGATCGTCGGTTTCGTTCGCTGCGGGCGATGCGGATCGCCGAGTTCGAGATGACCATCGACAGTGGCCCGTTCAACGAGAAGAAAGTCGGCGGGTTCAGCGAGTGGGGGGTCAGCCTGCAGATCCGGCACTGTTTCGTCGTCACCGGCTGCGAACCCGACTCCGTCGTGGTCGATTCGACCTGGCGTGACTCGCCCGCCGGCTATCGCATGGTGAAGCTGGCGACCATCAAGGCCGACGACAACGGCCCACACCCGTGGGAGGTCAGCCTGCTGACCGCGGCGGTCGGCTCGCGCGCGGTGGTCGCCGCGCCCAAGCAGTATGCCGCCCAGGCGCGGGCGTTCCTGCCGGCCGCCGAGCGGGCGGCGAAGATCGCCGACAAATACGTGCTCGGCGAGAAGCCCAATCGCTATCTGATCTACCTGGCCGGGCCGTCGGAGTGGAAGAAATGGTTCGGCGGCTCGCAGGACTGGGCGGTCGGCTTCGCCACGCCGGCGACCGAGCACCGCTCCGACATCGTGCTGCGGATGGAGGAGATCGACGGCGGCTACGCCGAAGAGGTGATGAAGCACGAGATGGGCCACGTGGCCACGCTGGCCGGCCGGGAATACCGCGACTACTACGGCGAGAACTGGTGGCTGACCGAGGGCATCGCCGAATACATCGAGTGGGACGGGCGCGGCATCGCCGGCTACGACCGGCAGCAGTCGGCGCGGCGGTTGCTGCGGGAGAAGAGGTTCACCGGCAACCTGGAGAAGTTGGTGCCGGCCGACAACGCCGCCGACTGGCAGATCGACGGCGCCTACGGCCTGGGCTTCTACGCCACGAGTTGCATCTCCGACCAGTTCGGCCACGCCAAGCTGATGGACTTCGCCAATGAGGTGTTGCGCGCCGGCCGCCCGTCGGAGGTGGCGGCTCCGCAGATCCTGAAGGCGGAGTGGTCGACGGTCACCAAGCGTTGCCTCGCCTACACCAAGCAGAAAGTCGGCAGCTAGCGTCCCACCCGAAAGGATGATCATTTACGGGCGCGCGAACCGTAGCGTGTCCGATCGTGCCATACGGGGATGTCGATCCAAGCAAGACCGAAGAGCAGCCACCCGCAGCCGATCCGGCGAAAGCCACCGAGCAGCCACCCGCAGCCGACCCCGCGCCAGCCGACGAGCCGCTCGCGGTCGACCCGGCGCCCGCGGTCGATCCGGCGCCTGCGGTCGAGCCGCCGCCTGCGGCCGATCCGGTGCTCGCGGTCGATCCGGCGCTCGCGGTCGATCCGGCGCCAGCCGCCGGGCAGCCTGCAGCCGATCCGGCGCCAGCCGCCGGGCAGCCTGCAGCCGATCCGGCGCTGGCCGACCAGCAGGGGCCCACGGTCGATCCGGCGCCGGCCGCCGAGCAGCCGCTCGCGGTCGATCCGGCGCCGGCTGCCGAGCAACCGTCCACGGCCCATCCGGCGCCGCCAGCCGCTGAGCAGCCGCCCGCGACCGATCCGGCGCCGCCGAACGCCGAGCAGCCCGGCTCGCTGGAGCCGATGCCGGCGCTGACCCCGGCCGAGTTGGCCGCGCCGCCGCGGCGGCGCGGGCTCATCGTCAGCCTGGTGGTCGCGTTCGTCGCGCTGCTGTGCGGTGTGCCGGCGGTCGTCGTGCTCACGTCGGACGAGCCCGCTCCCTCGGCGACCGCGGCCGCACCCGCGACCAGCGCGACCCCAGCGAGCGCCGCACCGACCGGCCCGCCGCCGTCGCCGAAGCCGGGCGACCCGGAAAGCGTCCGGTTCTCCTGGGCCCTCGACCAGATCCGGACGAGCCTGGCCACCATGACCAAGGGCATGCGCGACGGCAACCTGGGCGCGTTCGTCAAGCCCGCCGCAGACAAGAAGGTCCGCGCCGAACTCGACCGCCGCTTCCGTTCGCTGCGCGCGATGAAGGTCTCCGGCTTCGACCTGTCGGTCAACAGCGGTCCCTTCAACGAGAAGAAGGTCCGCGGGTTCAGCGAGTGGAGCGTGCGGATCGGCATGGCGCACTGCTTCGCCGTTGCCACCTGTGCGCCGTCGACCGTCGTCTTCGACACGGTGTGGCGCGACTCGGCCGCCGGCTACCGGATGACCAAAATCTCCGCGATGACGGCCGACGACAACGGCCCGCAGCCGTGGGAAGTGAGCACGCTGACCGCCGTCGTCGGCTCGCGAGCCGTCGTGGCGGCGCCGAAGTCCTACGCGGCCAAGGCCCGGGCCTATCTGCCGATCGCCGAGCGGGCCGCGCGGACCGCCGACAAATACGTGCTCGGCGCGAAGCCGGACCGCTACATCGTCTACCTGGCCGGCCCGGCCGAGTGGAAGAAGTGGTTCGGCGGCTCGGAGGAGTGGGCGGTCGGCTTCACCACGGCGGCCACCCGCACGCGTTCCGACATCGTGCTGCGGCTGGAGGACCTGACCAACTCCTACGCCGAGTCGGTGCTGAAGCACGAGATGGGTCACGTGGCGACCCTGGCCGGCCGCGAGTATCACGCGGACACCGATGCCGACTGGTGGCTGACCGAGGGCATCGCGGAATATATCGAGTGGGACAAGCGCGGAATGGCCAACTACGACCGCAAGCAGTCGTCGCGGCGGTTGATCCGGGAGCGCAAGTTCAAGGGCAACCTGGAGAAACTGGTCCCCGACGACGACGCACCCGACTGGCAGATCGACGCCGCTTATGGCCTGGGCTACTACGCCACGAGTTGCATCGCGGCGCAATTTGGCCAGAAGAAGCTGATGAATCTCGTCGACCAACTGCTGCGCGAGGGCCGTGCGGTCTCGGTGGTCTCCGATCAGTATCTCGGCGTGCCCTGGCCAACGGTCAGCAAGCGCTGCTTCACGTACACGAAGCAAAAGCTCGGGGTTTAACCCACGTGCACGTGCGGCCGCTTCATCCGGTCGGGTTCCTGCTCGCGGAGGATCTCGCGGGTCACCGGCGCGACCTCGCCCTGGCCGAAGGCGAGATAGCGCAGGAAGTTCGAGGCCGGGTTGCCCTCCGTCCACTCGAAATAGATGTGCGGCCGCTGGCCGGTCGTCGCCTGGATCTCCAGGAGCAGGGCGGCCAGCGCCGTCGCCACGTTGGGGCTGGCCATCGTGAACACCCGGTAGCGGCCGTGCCGGATCTCGCCGCGCACCTGTAGGTCCGACTCGAAGTCGGACGGGTCGGTGATGGTCACCTCGGCGAACATCACGTCGTGCACGTCGGGCAGCACGTCTTCGTCGACGATCCGTTTCAGCTTTTCCCGGTATTCCTTGGCGTCGAGCGCGTCGGGATGGTTGGCGATGATCCGGACCACCGTGCCCTTGCAGTCTTCGAGGAGCTGTTGGCCTATCTCGTCGAACTGGACGCTGGTGAACCGCAACTCGAACGCCCGGCGGAGCCGGGACAGGATGGAAACGATGATCATGGCGCCGATGAAGCTCCCTGCGATCTTGACGCCGTCCGGGCGTTCGATGACGTTGTCGACGGTGGTGTAGATGAAGACCAGCGCGATCACACCGAACGCGATCGTCTGTTTTTGCTGGCGGTGCCGCCGGCTCGAGAGTGTCACGGCGATGGCCGCCGAGGTGATCAAAACCAGAACACCGGTGGCGTACGCGCCGCCCTGCGCGGTCACGTCGGCGTTGAACAGCCAGGTGATGAAGAAGGCGATCGCGGTGAAGACGACGACCAGCGGGCGGACCGCGCTGGCCCAGTAGGGCGCCATTCCGAACCGGGGCAGGTAGCGGGGCACCAGGTTGAGCAGGCCGGCCATCGCGGAGGCGCCGGCGAACCAGAGGATGGTGATGGTCGAGACGTCGTACACGGTGCCGAACATCGCGCCGAGGTTCTCGTGCGCGAGGAAGGCCAGCGCCCGCCCGTTGGCCGCGCCGCCGGGATCGAACTCGGGTGCCGGGATCAACACGGTGGTCACGATGCTGCTGGAGATCAGGAAGCAGCTCATGGTGATCGCGGCGGTGGTGAGCAACTTGTGCGCGCCGCGGATCCGCCCCTCGGGGCGCTCCTCGGTGTCGCCCGGCGCGCCCTTGATGTGTGGCATCACCGCGACGCCGGTCTCGAAGCCGGACAGGCCCAGGGCGAGCTTCGGGAAGATGATCACCGACATCCCGATCAGCGCGATCGGGCTGCCGTGCATCGTGGTCAGCGCCGTCCACCAGTCGCTGGTCAGCGTCGGGTGGGTGATCACCCGGATCAGGCCGTCGACCATCACCACCGCGTTGAGCGCCAGGTAGACGGCGACCAGCACGACCGCGATGTTGATCGCCTCGGCGAAGCCTTTCAGGAACACCGCGCAGAGCAGCGCCAGCAGCACCAGGGTGATCAGCACCTGGTGGTTGCCCAGGGAGTCCGGCCAGAACGGGTTCTCCTGGATGTGCGCGGTCGCGTCGGCCGCCGAGAGGGTCATCGTGATGATGAAGTCGGTGGCCGCGAAGCCGAGCAGCACCAGCACGACCAGCTTGCCCTCCCAGAAGGACAGCAGCTTGCTCAGCATCGCGATGGAGCCGGAGCCGTGCGGGCTCTCCCGGGCCACCCGCCGGTAGACCGGCAGCGCGCCGAGCAGCGTGACCAGCACGAGCACGATGGTCGCCAGCGGTGCCAGCACGCCCGCGGCCAGCGCGGCGATGCCCGGCTGATAGCCCAGCGTGGAGAAGTAGTCGAGACCGGTCAGGCACATCACCCGCCACCAACTGTGCCGGCGCTCGGTGGTGGCCGCGGGGCGGGTGAACGGACCCTGCGGCCGCAGTGTCGGGTGCGAGGCTCCGCGCAGGAACCACTCGGTGAAGCGGTTCTGCGGTGCCGGGGCCTCGGGCGAAATGGTCACGGCTCAGGGGCGCTTCTTGGCCGTGTCGGAGAGCGGCCGGCGCCGGACACCGCGCACGATGTCGCGCCACACGGGCACGCCGGGGCGGTCGTCGATCTGCCGGAACGAGAGGATGCCGACCCCGATGCCGGCGACGCCGACAACGAACAGCAGCAGCCGGGTGGTGGACAGGTGCACCTCGAGCCCGCCGATGTGCAGTTCCCGGGACGCGCCCAGGCCGACGATCACGCTGGACAGGGCGATCGCGAGCAGCAGGGTGATCCGCACGGCCGACTGGATGAAGGCGACCACCCGGCCGCGTACGTCGTCGGAGATGTCGCCGCCGACCAGGGTGAGGCCGGAGAGGAAGGCCATGCCGGACGCGGCGCCGGTGATCGCCGCGCCGAGGATCGCCAGCGACAGCCGGGGCGCGGCGGACAGCCCGATCACCGCGACGCCGGCGAGCATGATCGACAGCGCGAACCAGCGGCGCCGGGAGAGCGTGCCGACCAGCGCCGGGCCGCCCGCGATGCCGACGCCGAACCCGGCGAAGATCGCGGCGAACAGGATGCCGAACGTGGCCTCGCCGCCGCCCAGCGCGCCGGCGTAGAAGTTGGCGGTGCCGATCACCACCCCGGCGCCGGCGAACGCGCCCAGCACGCCGACCACGATGCCCCGGACCAGCCGGGTCTTGGCGATGAACTTCCCGCCGTCGACCAGGTCGCGCATCACCCCCCGGCCCGGGACGTGGTGGTGGCCCTCCTCGTCGACCGGTTGCTTGGGTGGCCGGGCCGTGCGGCCCGACATCTCCTTCGCGAAGAACTGCACCACGATCGCCGAGGCGAGGAACGTCAGCGCGTCGAACAGCAGTGCGTAGTCGGCCGGCCCGACGTTGCCGGGGCGGGGCAGCCGGGCCATCCCACTGAAGATCAGCGCGGCGAAGATCGGCGTGATGCCATAGGTGGTCGCCAGCGTGAGCTGGTTGGCCGCTTCCAACCGGGAACGGGGCAGCAGGTTGGGCACCGCCGCTTCCTTCGCCGGTGTCCAGATCTGGGCCGCGCACTGTGCCAGGAACAGCGCGATGGCCGCCCAGGTGACGACCTTGACCGAGCTGTCGACGATGAAACCGACGATCGGGATCGACGCGAACAACACGAACCGGATGATGTCGGAGACGACCATCGTGTAGCGGCGGTCGAAGCGGTCGGCGATCACGCCGGAGAGCGGGCCGAGGATGAACGCCGGCAGCAGTTGCACGGCGATCACGGAGCCGAACGCGGCGCCCTTGGCCGTGGCACCCGAGACCTGCGACGACGCGAACGCCGCGCCGGCCAGCAGGCCGAGCCAGTCGCCCAGGGCCGAGAGCCCGAGCACGAGGAAGAGACGCCGGAAGGGCCCGACCTTCAGGGCATCGACAATCTCCGCCAGGCCCGAGCCCTGGACCGTGCCCGATTTCTTGTTCTCACCGACGCTGCTCGTGCTCATCCGATCAGTGCCGTCCCCCCGGTAACGGACCCGCAACCCAACGTACCCGTCTCGGCACCGCAGACTACGATCTTTCCTCGCCATGCCCGTCGCGATCGTGGGTCCGACCAGCGTCTCGGCCGCGGTGTCCCCGCTGGCCGAGCTGGGCTCCGCGCTGCACGCCGCCGGCGCGCCCGAGCACCACGCCGATGCCGACCTGCCGCCGATGGCTGCCCGGCTGCGGCGAAGGGCGCGCGACTGGGCGTTCACGACGCAGGCGATCCGGGCCACGCCGTTCGTCACGGTCTGGGGCCCGCACGAGGAATTCGCGACGCAGCTCGACCACCTCCGGGCGCTGCCGGCGCGCCGGCTGGCGGCACAACTGCTCCGGCCCCTCGGCGCCGACGCGCTGCGCCACGGCCAGGCCCGGGGCCTCGGCGCCCGGGTCGAGGCGCTGGTGGAGAGTCCGGGGCCGGCGGTGGCGGAGTTCCTGGAGTTCCTCGCCGAGAGCTGGGAAGGCTGGTTCGCCGCTCGGTGGCCCGCGGTGCGCCCGGTGCTGGCCGCCCGGACCCGGCGGTTCGCGCTCGACGCCGCTGCTGCCGGGCCGGTCGCCGCCCTGACCACGCTCGACCCGTCGATCACCGCCGCCGGTGCCGGTGTGTCGATCGCGAAAGTCCGCAACCACCGCCACGACGTGTCCCGCCGCGGCCTCGTGGTGCTGCCGAGCACGTTGATCCACCCACACGTGTACGTCGCCGACGTGCCCGGCCGCCCGCTGGTGCTGATCCACCCGGTCGCGCCGGGGCCGCCGGTGCTGTCCACCCGCGACCTGTCCCGCCGGCTCCGGGCGCTGGCCAACCCGGGCCGGCTGGAGGTGGCCCGCGCGATCGCCACCGAGCCGCGCACAGCGGGCGAGATCGCCAGCCTCTGGCAGGTCGACCCGACCCTGGTCAACCGGCACCTGCGGGCGCTGGCGGCGGCCGGGGTCGCCCGGGCCACCAGGCGCGGCCGGTTCGTGCAATACGAACTCGACGCGGGCGCGGTCAGCGCGCTCGGCGGCGACCTGCTCGGGCTCCTGCTGCGCTGAGCTGACCAAACCTGTCAGTCCACTCGGCACCGCCCGGCGCCGCTGGTTGGGTCGGCACCATGACGCTCACCCCCGGCCAGGCGACCGACCGCCTGCGCACCGACCACGACCTGCTGCTCGCCGCGATCGACGGGCTCGACGCCGAGGCGCTCGCCCGCGACTTCGCCACCTCGGCCGGGCCGCTCGGCGACTTCTGCGCGTCGTTGCACGACCTGGTCGCGCACGTGCTGATGTGGAGCGAGATCAACCTGGCCGTGCTGACCGAGGCCGGCCGCGGCCGCGACCACTGGAGCCTGTCGGCGCGCTTCGAGACGCCGGAGGTCGGCCGGGCGCTCAACCGGGCCGGCGTGGCGGCCGGCCGGCTGCTCGCCGCCGACCTGCTGGTCGAGCGCCTGACCAGCACCCACGCCGCGCTGCTGGACCAGTTCGCCGGCTATGACGAGCGGACCTGGACCGAGGTGACCGGTCCGCTCGCGACACACGTGTTCACCGTGCCGGGCCGGCCGCCGTTCTGGCACGCCGCCCTGCACCTCGACGCGGTCCCGGCCGGTGCCCGATGAACCGCCGGATCGTGGCCGAGCCGCGGTTCACCGCCGAGGCCGACGCGTTCACGGTGGTCGGCGCCGCCGACGACCTCGACGACCTGGCGACCCTGCTGGCCGACCGGGCCGAGCCGGTCGACCCGGCGCTGGCAGGCCGGCTGGACCCGAAGGTGCACGCGGCCGACCTGCACCTGCCGCTCGGCGGCGGGCCGACCCTGGTGCGGGTCTACCAGGCCGCCGTCGGGCCCCGGCCGTTGCTGCTCTGGCTGCACGGGGGCGGGTTCGTCGGCGGCTCGGTGGCGGACCTCGACCACGTCTGCTCCGGCCTGGCGCTGCGCTCCGGTCGCACGGTGGTGTCGCTGGAATACCGGCTGGCACCGGAGCATCCGTTTCCGGCCGCGCTCGACGACACGTACGACGCGCTGGGTTGGCTCGTCGCCCATGGCCAGGTGTTCGGCGGCGACGGCCGGGTCGCGGCGGGCGGGCAGAGTGCCGGCGGCGCCCTGGTCGCCGGTGCCACGCTGCGCGCCCGGGACGCCGGCTCGCCCCTGCCCGACCGGCAGGTGCTCTGCTACCCGGTGCTCGACGTGCCGGCCGAGCCGTCCTGGGCGGACCGGCAGTATCTGACCGGCCCGGCACCCGACTATGCCGCGCCGGTGCGCGCCGCCTCGCTGGCCGGCCTGCCGCCGACCCTGCTCGTCGCGGCAGGCCGGGACCCGCTGCGCGAGCAGGCGGCCGCCTACGCGGCACGGCTCGACGACGCGACCTACGTCGAATACGCCGACACCCCGCACGCGTTCCTCAACTTCTGCGGAGCCCTGTCGGCCGGCGACCATGCCATCGACCTGATCGCGGCCTATCTCAGCTGACCACGCCGATGGTGAGCAGGATGTTGGCGTAGAGGCGGGTGTCCCCGCTGGCGATCGCGAGGGCCAGATCGGGTTCCCGGGCCTTGTCGTAGAACGCGAACCGGTCGAGCGGGGTCAGTGCGACGGGCGCGAGGTGCTGCCGGAAAATAGGGAAGATATCCGGTTCTGGCCCCTCGCCCGGACTCATCACAAAGGCCGATTCCACCGGCACGGCGGTGAGCACGGCCCCGAGGATGTCGTCGACCGCCACCAGGCCCGGCCGCAGGTTGAGGAATACCAGATCCGCGCCCGGCTTCGTACCCGTGGAATGGGGGTAGTTGCCGTCGGAAATCAACACCGTCGATCCGTGCCCCGCGCGACCGAGTGCGGAGACGATGCCGGGATGGAGGAGCGTTGTTTTGAGCATGGCGGGATCATGATCGGCGGCCACCGGTCCGTCTAGTAAGGACACCCTAAGCAGGGGTTCTATGTCCGGGGTTCAGCTGCCGGACGTGCGATGTTCATCGACTTCAATTAGCGTGCCGCAGATCCAGACGGAGAGATTCGCCAACGGTTCTAGGAGAGCCCGAATGACGGACCAGATCCGCCGCCAGTTGCCGATCGTCGGCGTGGCAAAGGTCGCGCATGGCCGCAACGCCATGACGTGCCTATACCGCTGCGGAAACGCGTGTGACCACCCTGTTCCGAACGCTTCCGGAAACGAGTATTTCGGCGACCTCGTCGCCGGTGAAGTTTCCCGCCGCGGCGTGATGAAGGCCGGTGCCGCCGGTGCCGTGGTGATCGGCATGGGTGCCGCCGGCGCGCTGAGCGCCAGCCCGGCGTTCGCCGCCACCGAGCCGCCGCCGGCGCTGCCCACGGTCGACGAGTTCACCACCGCTGCCGCCACCACCGCGCTCACCTTCAAGGCGGTCGCACCCAACCGGGTCGACGCCATCGTGGTGCCCAACGGCTACGACCACTCGGTGGTCATCCGCTGGGGCGACCCGGTGGTGCCCGGCGCGCCGAAGTTCAACGTGCACGGCCAGACCCTCGAGGCCCAGCTCAAGCAGTTCGGCTACAACAACGACTTCGTCGCCGTGCTGCCGCTCGACAAGAAGGCCACCCGGGCCCTGCTCATCTGCAACCACGAATACACCAACGAAGACCTGATGTTCCCGGGCTTCGTCAGCCAGGACGCGCTGACCGTCGAGCAGGTCAAGATCGCCATGGCCGCGCACGGCATGTCGGTGGTCGAGCTCGAGCGGGTCGGCAAGACCGGCCAATACGAGCTGGTCACCAGCGGCCCGCGCCCCTACAACCGACGGCTCACGACGCTGACGACACACTTCCGGCTGACCGGTGCGGCGGCCGGGAGCGAGCTGCTCAAGACGGCGGCCGACCCGACCGGCACCGACGTGATCGGCACCATGAACAACTGCGCCGGCGGCGTCACGCCGTGGGGCACGATCCTGTCCGGCGAGGAAAACTTCAACCAGTACTTCGTCGGCGCCGAGACCTCGACCGGCGACGCGAAGGCGCGGTTCAACCGCTACGGCATCGACACGGTCAACCGTTACCCGTCGGGCAGCCGC
The DNA here is from genome assembly GCF_003387075.1 of Asanoa ferruginea. Taxonomy (NCBI): domain Bacteria; kingdom Bacillati; phylum Actinomycetota; class Actinomycetes; order Micromonosporales; family Micromonosporaceae; genus Asanoa; species Asanoa ferruginea. The sequence continues at coordinate 1,541,054 of NZ_QUMQ01000001.1, read as the reverse complement.
AAGTGGGAGCGGGCCGACGAGCGCTTCGACCTGACGAAGAACCCCAACGAGGCCAACCGCTTCGGTTGGGTCGTCGAGTTCGACCCGTTCACCCCGGGCTCGACCCCGCGCAAGCACACCGCGATGGGCCGGCTCAAGCACGAGGGCGCCAACATCATCAAGTCGCGCGACGCCAAGGCCGTGGCCTACATGGGCGACGACGAGCGCTTCGACTACCTCTACAAGTTCGTGTCCGACAAGAAGGTCGACGGCCGCAACACGCCCGAGGCCCGCAAGCACAACCTGACCGTGCTCGAGTCCGGCACGCTCTACGTCGCCAAGCTCGGCTTCACCTCGGCGACCGAGATCGACGGCACCGGCAAGCTGCCCACCGACGGCGCGTTCAACGGCACCGGCACGTGGATCCCGCTGGTCAAGGGCGGAGCGTCGATGGTCGAGGGGATGACCGTCGACGAGGTGCTCGTGTTCACCCGGCTCGCCGGCGACAAGGTGGGCGCGACCAAGATGGACCGCCCCGAAGACGTCGAGCCCAACCCGGTCAACCGGAAGATCTACGCCGCGCTGACCAACAACACCAACCGCGGCGTGGGCAGCAACGCGGTGGCCGACGAGGCCAACCCGCGCACCAACAACAAGCACGGGCACATCCTCGAGATCACCGAAGACAACGACGATCACACGGGTACGACCTTCACCTGGCGCATCCCGATCGTCTGCGGCGACCCGACCGACCCGGCGACCTACTTCATGGGGTACGACAAGACCAAGGTCTCGCCGATCTCCTGCCCCGACAACGTCGCGTTCGACGGTGCCGGCAACCTCTGGATCTCCACCGACGGCAACGCGCTGGGCAGCAACGACGGCCTGTTCGCGGTGCCGCTCGACGGTGCCGAGGCGGGCCACCTCAAGCAGTTCCTCAGCGTCCCCTACGGCGCCGAGACCTGCGGCCCGTGGATCTCCGACGACAACAAGAGCGTGTTCGTCGCCGTGCAGCACCCCGGTGAGATCGCCGGCGCATCGGTGGCCAACCCCGCGTCCAATTGGCCGGACGGCGACTTCGCCAAGCCGGGCATCGCGGTGACCTGGAGCGTCTGGAACAAGAACATCGGCGCTTGATTGGTCAGGAAGGGGCCCTTCCAATCGGAATCCGGTTGGAAGGGCCCCTTCCCAACACCTTCACGCCACCGGCTTCATCGCGTGCACCGCGTTGGTGAGCTGCACCCGCGACTGCACGTCGAGCTTCGCGAAGATCGACCGCAGGTGCGTGCTGACCGTGTTGGGCGAGAGGTTGAGCAGCCGGGCGGCCTCCTTGTTGGTGTGCCCGGCGCTGATCAGCTCGGCCACCTTGACCTCCGCGTCGGTCAGCGCCGCCCAGCCTTGCCGCGGCCGGGCCCCGTCGGTGTCCCACTTGGCCCGGCGGGCACCGGCCCGGCGCATCAGCCGCTGCACCTCGACCACCGCGGCCCGCGCGCCCAGTCCGTGATAGATCGTCCAGGCCCGGTCGAGCTCGGCGATGCCCTGGTCGCGTGCGCCGAAGGTGAGCAGCAGCCGCCCGTGGTCCTCGGCCGCGTTGGCCCGCAGCATCGGCCGCGGGCTGCGGTCGAGCACGACGGTCGCCTCGGCCAGCTTGTCGAGGTCCTTGTCGACCAGGCCGCGTAGCTCCAGCGCCGCGCCTTTGAAGCTGGCCACCCCGGGGTTGCGGGCGGCGCCCTCCGCGGCGATCGCCACCGCCTCGTGGGTGAACCGCTGGTCGCCGGTGGCCCGCCCGACCCGCGCGAAGATCCGCATCCAGCCCGGCCGCCAGGGCCAGTCGGCACGCGACTCGCGCGCGGTGAACAGCATCGGCCGGAGGATCTTCCGGGCGTCGTCGGGCCGGCCGTCGCTGGCCGCCAGCCAGCCCTCCATCAACCGCACGCCGGGCAGCCGCACCGACTCTTCGGCCAGCCCGCCGCTGCGCGCCGGAGCCAGGTGGGCGTTGGCCTCCGCCACCTCGCCGCGCAGCAGCGCGAGCCCGGCGAGGACCATCTCGGCGTCCAACTCGTGCATGTGGTCGCCGAGTTCCCGGCCGATGGTCAGCAGCGTGCGGGCGCCGGACTCGGCGTCGTCGAGGCGGCCCAGGGTGTAGTCCTGCCACATCTGCGCGGCGATCACCGGCGGCAGCGTCGCCTCCACCCCGCCCCGGTCGTCGCGGTGCGCCGCCTCCAGCAGCGCACCCGCGTCCGTATACCGGTCGAGCAGTTGCAGTTCGATGATCTCCTCGCCCTGGTAGGACGCGTCGCCGACGGACCGCAGCTCCCGGAAGTAGGCCAGCGACTCGGCGTGGTGCCCGGTGTTCCGGCCCAGCTCGCCCATCGCCTGCAACGCCAGCATGATCGCGTCCTGGTCGCCGACCTGGCGGGCGTCGCGCAGCGCGTCCTCGGCGCTCTGGCGGGCCTGCCAGGCGGGCAGCATCCGGGTCAGCGCCAACGCCCGCGCGGCGGCCAGTCGGGTGCGCAGCGGCACCGACAGCCCGGGCGCGGCCAGCGCGTCGTCGATCCGGGCCACCGACTCCGCCGGGCGGCCGATCTGCCAGAGCGCCTGGGTCGCGAGCACCTGGACGCGGGCGAACGTCTCGCCGTCGCCGGCCCGGGCGAGCACGGCGTCGGCGACCCGCACGGCGTCGGAACAGCGCCGCACCCGGGCCAGAATCTCGACGCACCGTTCGCCGGTCGACTCCCAGGACTCCTGGGCGGGCCGGACCAGGTCGAATGCCTCGGTCACCAGCTCGCCCGCGGTCGCCGGCAGCGCCGCCACGGCCTGGTGCGCGGCCTCGCACAGGATGGCCGCGCTCTCCTCGTCGCCGGGCGTCGCCGCGGCGCGGGCGTGCGGTGCGGCCGCCAGCGCGTCGTGCCCCGACGCCAGCAGGTGGCGGGCGCAGCGCCGATGTAGGTCCCGGCGGACCGATGTGGACAGACCGGCGTACACGGTCTCGCGGACCAGGTCGTGCCGGAACCGGACCAGGTGGCCGTCGCGGGTGAGCAGCCCGGCGACCACGGCCCGATGGACGTCGCCGCTGCTGACCGACGGGACGACCCGCTGCGCCTCGTCGATCGCGAACGGCCGGCCGAGCACCGCGGCCAGCAGCACGACCGTCTTGTCGGGCAGCGAGTCGAGTGCCGCGTCGACGGCCCGGACGAACGCGGGCGGCGGCACGTCGTCGCGGTCGCCATGGGCCAGCCCGTCGAGGATCTGGGTGACCAGGAAGGGGTTGCCGCCGACGCCGTCGAGCATCCGTTGGGTGGCCGGGCCCGGCGGCTGGCCCAGCCGGTCGCGCGCGATCGCGGCGACGTCGGCCGGCGCCAGCGGGCCGAGGTGGATGGTCTCGACCCTGGCCGCGGTGGGCGCGGCGGCGGTCAGCTCGTCGGCCGCGTCGCGGGTGGCGAACAACCACACCACCGGGTCGGCGGCCAGCCGTTCCGGCAACACCCGCAGGGCGAGCCGGCTGAGTTGGTCGGCCCACTGCACGTCGTCGATCACGATCAGCACCGGCGCCGTGGCGGCCACCTGCTCCAGCCGCGCGCCCACCCGGTCGATCAGCGGCAACGGGTGGTCGGTGAGCTCGTCGAGTTCGGCCAGCGCGGGCGCGTCCAGCAACGGTCGCGCGCCGCTGCGCAGGGCCAGCAGAACCGGGGCGCCGGGCGAGATCCGGCCGATCTCGTCGGCCTTCGCCGTGCCGGTGCGGAAGCCCATGCCGACCGCTTGCGCGCCGATCGCGTCGACTACCGCGGTCTTTCCGATTCCGGCGTCGCCGGTGACCACCACGACGCCGCTCTGCCCGTGTCGGGCCGCCCGGCGCAGCGCCGGCATCGCCGCCGACATCGCCGCCGAGCGCCCACGAAGAACAACCCGTGCCACCTACCCCAAGCTAGCGAGCGCGGGTAACCCATTCACGTGATTCGCGGGATGCGCGTACGCGTTCTGCTGGCTCCATGGACGAGGAGCGGTTCGACGTGATCGACGACCTGGGCATCCGGTTCGTCTCCAGCCCGGTCAGCCGGGGCGACCGGGACGCGGAGACACTGCTGTTGTTGAGCCCGTGGCCCGAGAGCCTCTACGCCTACACGCCGACCTGGCCCGCGCTGGTCGCCGACCACCCGGTGATCGCTGTCGACCTGCCCGGCTTCGGCCGCTCCGAGGCGCGCGCGGAACTGATGTCGCCGCGGGTGATGGGCGAGTTCATCACCCATCTCGTCGACCACTTCGGCCTCGAACAGCCGCACGCGGTCGGTCCCGATGTCGGCACAGCGGCGCTGCTGTTCGCGGCCGCCGCCCAGCCGGACCTGTTCCGCAGCGTTGTCGTCGGCGCCGGTGCCGCGACCCACCCGATGGCCGTCGAGGGAGAGCTGAAGACTCTGGTCGAAGACGAGGTCGGGCAGCCCGACGGGCAGCGGGTGGTGGCCAGCTTCGTCAGCGACGACCTGCCCCGCACGATCCGCGACGACTATGCCGCGTCCTACTCCGGCGACCGGTTCGCCGGCTCGTTGCGCTATCTGCGCGCGTACCCGGCGGATCTGGCGGCTCTTGACCCGCTGTTGGCCTCGATCCGGACGCCGGTGCAGATCATCGCCGGCCGCGACGACCCCTATGGCCTGGCCCGCGATGCCGAGGTGCTCAACGAGAAGCTGCCGGCGAGCCGACTCGACGTGCTCGACTGCGGGCACGCGCCGTGGGAGGAGCAGCCGGCCAGCTATGCCGGCATCGTCTCGGACTGGGTCGACGGCTCCTACCTGGGCGTTCGCTAGCAGCTCCGGGCCGCTCGGGTGGGCCGTTCAGACTAATTCACCAATTTACGTTAAATGTTCCATCTGCCCGTAACCTGCGGATGGCGACTGGCACCGTGGCGATCACCAGAACCCCCTTCGCTTCGGGAGCCGTCCATGCACAAACCCGCCATCGTCGCGGCCGCCGCGGTCGCCGGTGTCGCGCTGAGTGTCGCTGGAATCGCGATCGCGGTGGACTCGCCGTTGAACCGGACCGCTGTTGCCGCCGCCGCGCCGATCGTCGACTTCATCAACCCGACCACGGTCGCGAGCAACCTGCGGGTGCCCTGGGGACTGACCTATCTGCCCGACGGGACGGCCCTGGTCGCCGAGCGGGAACGGGCGCAGATCCTGCGGGTCCGCCCCGGGCTGCCGACCCAGATCGTCGGCTCGGTGCCGGGCGTGGTCCCCTCCGGTGAGGGCGGCCTGCTCGGCCTCGCGGTGTCGCCGAACTACGCCACCGACAACCAGGTGTTCGCCTACTACACCTCCAATGTGGACAACCGGATCGTGCGCTTCACGCTGAGCAACATGTCGGCGCAGACCGTCATCGTCTCCGGAATCGCCAAGGCCGACGTGCACGACGGTGGCCGGATCGCGTTCGGCCCCGACGGCATGCTCTACGCCGGGGTCGGCGACGCCAACGTGACCAGCCGGGCGCAGAACCCGGCGAGCCTCAACGGCAAGATTCTGCGGGTACGCCCCGACGGTGGCGTGCCGGCCGACAACCCGACCGCCGGCTCGCTGGTCTACAGCCTCGGCCACCGCAACGTGCAGGGGCTGGCCTGGGACTCCGCCGGGCGGCTCTACGCGACCGAGTTCGGGCAGAACACGACCGACGAGGTCAACCGGATCGTGCCGGGCGGCAACTACGGCTGGCCGGTGGTCGAGGGCAACTCCACCAACCCGTTGTATCGCAACCCCATCGTCACCTGGACCACCGCCGAGGCCTCACCGAGCGGTGCCGCCATCATCGACAACACCCTGTTCGTGGGTGCGCTGCGCGGCGCCCGGCTGTGGGTGGTCCCGCTGGACGGCAACGGCGGCGCGGGCACGCCGACGGCGGCGCTCAACCCTCGCTTCGGCCGGCTGCGCACGGTGGAGAAGGCGCCGGACGGGTCGCTCTGGGTGGCGACCAGCAACCGGGACGGGCGCGGCACGCCGGCGGCGAGTGACGACCGCATCTTCCGCTTCACGGTGACCTCGCCGAGCCCATCGGCGACGCCTTCGGTGACGCCTACCGCCACGCCCACGGCCAGCCCGACCCCGACCCCGACCCCGACGGTCACGCCGACGGTGACGCCCACTGTCACGCCGCCCGCCGCGGCCTGTTCCGTCAGCTACAGCGCCAACGGGCTGCCCGGCGTCTTGCTCGGCAACGTGCGGGTGACCAACCGCGGTCCCGCGGTCAGCTCGTGGACGTTGACCTGGACGTTCAGCGGCAACCAGCGGGTCACCAGCGCCTGGGGTGCCCGGGTCGACCAGTCCGGCCGGGCCGTGACGGCCCGCAACGAGAGTTGGAACGGCAGCCTGTCGACCGGCGGTAGCGCCAACTTCGGGTTCGTCGCCAGCGGCAGCGGCACCGCCCGCCCGACCGACTTCGCCCTGAATGGCACCGCCTGCACGGCAAGCTGACGGTCGCTGTCACCGCCGCCCGGGTCCCCGTTGGGGGCCCGGGCGGTCGGTCGTTCAGCGGGCCAGCGTGGCCAGGACGTCGCGGGCCGCTTCCAGGGTGCGGTCGACCTCTTCCTCGGTGTGCGAGCCCGAGATGTGGTTGCGCTTGAGCGACATCGGCAGCATCAGGAAGCCGCGGTCGGTCATGCCGCGGTGGAAGGCCACGTACGCCGCGTCGTCGTTGCGCATCAGGTCGCGGTAGCCCAGAGCCGGGCCGGCCAGGAAGTAGACGGCGAACACCCCACCGAAGCCGACCACCGTCGCCTCGATGTCGAGGTAGGCGAGGATGCCCCGCAGGCCGGTGCGCATCCGCTCGCCGAGCGCGTGCGTCCGGGTGTAGAACTCCGGGTGCCCGGCCAGGTAGTCGATCGTCGCCAGCGCCGCGGCGCAGCCGAGCGGGTTGCCGTTGAACGTGCCGGCCATCAGCACGTCGCCGGTGCGGCCGTTGAAGTGCTCCATCAGCTCGCGGCGGCCGGCGACCCCACCGGCCGGGAAGCCGTTGGCCATGCCCTTGCCGAACGTGGTCAGGTCGGGGGTCACCCCGATCACCTGCTGATAGCCGCCGAGCGCGTGCCGGAAACCGGTGATCACCTCGTCGAAGATGAGCAGCGAGCCCTGTTGCTCGGTGAGCTTGCGCAGGCCCTCGACGAACTCGGTGGTCGGCACCAGCGCGCCCACGTTGTGCGGGATCGGCTCGAGGATGACGGCCGCGATCCGGTCGCGATGTGCGTCGAACAGCGCCTCGACCGACTCCAGGTCGTTGAACTCCGCGATCAGGGTCGCGTCGACGGCCTGGTCCAGGATGCCCTTCGAGAGCGGGTCCCGCCCGTACGCGCGGTCCGGCGCCGAGATCACGTTGCGGGCGACGGCGTCGTGCCAGCCGTGGAAACCGCCCTGGAACTTGATGATCAGGTCCCGGTCGGTGACCGCGCGGGCCAGCCGGATCGCCTGCGCGGTGGCTTCCGAGCCGCTCATCGTGGCGATCATCGACTCGGCCGACGGGATCACCTCGACGATCCGCTGTGCGAGCCGGACCTCGGCCTCGGTGACGCCGATGCCGGTCAGGTCGACGCCGTCGAGCGCGGCGCGGATCGCGTCGTTGACGACCGGCGCGTTGTGCCCGAGCAGGATCGCGCCGAACGCGGCGTGGTAGTCGAGATAGCGGCGGCCGTCGGCGTCGGTCAGGTAGGCGCCATCGGCGGCGACGAACGAGTAGGGCGCGCCGATAAAGCGGGTCGAGGAGTTGACGCCGCCGGGGATCACGGCCGCGGCCGCTTCCGCGATCGCTAAACCGCGTGGTGAGTCGGTGGACGACGGTGGGGTTGGCATGAGCGACCTCGTATCCAGTTGGGCTGGCGGAGCCGACGCTAGAACAGTCCTCATCAACATGGCAAGGCGTTCCATGTTTTACGCCAGCGACCTTGACACGGCTCCGTACCGAACCCAGGATGACCGGACATGAAACATCGTTCCGTGCCTGGGGAGGTCACGCCGGTGGATCGGATCGGCATCGTGCTGGTGGGCGCCGGGTTCATCGCCGACGCACACAGCGCGGCGATCGACGCGGACCCGCGAGCCACCCTGATCGGCGTCGTCGACGCCGACCCGGGCCGCGCCGCGGCGTTCGCCCGCAAGCAGGGCGGCATCCGGCACGCGCCCGACCTGGACAGCGCGCTGCACTGGCCCGGCGTCGACGCGGTCATCCTCTGCACGCCCAACGACACGCACGCACCGCTCGGCCTCGCGGTCGCCGCCGCCGGCAAGCACCTGCTGGTGGAAAAGCCACTGGCCACCACGGTCGCCGACGCGCAGCAACTGGCCGACGCGTTCGACCGGGCGGGCCGGGTGCTGGTCGCGGCGCACACGCACCGCTTCTACGACTACGGCCGCGCGGTCAAGCAGACCATCGACTCCGGCACGATCGGCCGGCCCGTCCTGGTCCGGCTGGCCATCCTCGGCGGCTGGATCTGGCCCGACTGGAGCGCCTGGGTGGGCGACCCGGTCCGCTCCGGCGGGCATGCGCTGCACAACGGCGTACACCTGCTGGATCTGGCGACCTGGTGGTTGGGTGGCGAACCGGCCAGCGTGTTCGCCCGCGGCCGCAAGCAGACCGCCGCGGAGCTGAGGATCTACGACTACCTGGAGATGGTGGTGACCTACGCCGACGGTGCGACCGCGGTCTGCGAGATGAGCCGGGCGCATCGCCCCGGCTCGCTGGCGCAGCGCGAACTGCTGGTCGCGGGCACGGAGGGGATCGTCGAGCAGGGCTGGGACGGCGAGTCGTCGCTGGTGTTCGGCGAGGCCGGCACCACGACGCTGCCGGCCGCCGGCGGCAACGGTTTCGCCGCGCAGCTCGGTGCCTGGCTCGACGCGATCGGCGGTGCCCCACCGGCGATGCCGGCCGCCGACGCCGTGCGGGCGGTGGCGCTGGGCGTCGCGGTCGAAGAGTCGATCGCGACCGGTCAGCCCGTGGCGGTGGCCGCATGATGTTTGGACGACCCAGCACCGTCGCGCTGGTCGGCAACGGCGGCATCGGCAGCCAGGACCACCAGAACACGATGTATCGCCCGGCGTTCGAGCGGCACCCGAGCTTCGAACTGGTCGACGACCAGGACAAGGCCGAGGTGGTCAGCATCGCGCTGCCGCTGGCCGAGCGCGGCGCGGCCATCGCGGCGGCGATCCGCGCGGGCAAGCACGTGCTGGCCGACAAGCCGATGGCGGCGACGCTGGCCGAGGCCGAGGAGATCGAGCGGCTCGCCGCGACACACAGTGTGATCGTGGTGCCGGCACACCACCAGCGGTTCGGCGCCGCGCTGCGGTCGGCGACCGCCGCCGTCCGCGCCGGCCGGGTCGGCCTGCCGTGGAACGTGCAGTGCGACTTCATCGTCGCGGGTGGCGACCCGGCGCCGACCGGTGAGCTGGTCAACTTCGGCCTTTACCCGGTCGACGTGGTCAGCGCGCTGCTCGGCCTTCCGGTCCGCCGGGTGCAGGCGACCGGTTCGCCGGCGCTGGTCACCCTGCTGCTCGACCACGAGCACGGCGTCACCAGCACCATCGTCTGCGGCCGGGTCCCGGCCCTGCGCGACCTGCCGCCCGGCGGGCTCGCGGTGCACCGCTACCGGATCAGCGGCTCACACGGGGTGCTCGCGGTCGACGCCACGAAGCCCGCGTTGCGGGTCCGCGGCGGCGACTTCAACGGTCCTGTGTGGACCGGTCCGGGCACCGTCGACGCGCTGCTCGACGTGTTGGCCGCCGGCATCCGCACCGGCCGCGCCGCGCTCGGCCCGAGCGACGCGGTCCGCACGCAACGCGTGATCGAGGCCGCGCAGCGGTCGATGTCAACCGGTGCGCCGGTAGAGCTGGGGGAGTAGAGAGATGCGACTCATCACCTATCGCCGCGACGGAGCGGTGCGGCACGGCCGGTTGGCCAGCTCTGCCGATCCAGGTCCTCAGGCGCCTCGACGCGACGGCGTCGACACGCCTTCCGGTCACGACGTGGTGGTCGAGCTGGGCGACGGTGACCTCGAGGGTTACCTGACCGGCCGGACCGGGCAGACCGACGGGGCAGAGTTCGCCCTCGGCGACGTCGAACTGCTCGCACCGCTGCTGCGGCCGGGCAAGCTGCTCGCCGCGGCCGCCAACTATCAGGACCACGTGACCGAGACCGGCGCACCGCCGCTGGACAAGTCGACGCTGAGCCCGCGGTTGTTCCTCAAGCCGCCGACCTCGATCGTCGGCCCCGGCGCGAACGTGCCGCTGCCCGCGGTCAGCAGCGAGGTCGACTGGGAGGCCGAGCTCGCGGTGGTGATCGGCCGCCGGGTGCGCGACGTGGCCGAGGCCGACGCTCTCGATGTCGTCGCCGGCTACATGACCTCCAACGACATCTCCGCCCGCTCGGTCGACTACGGCTTCCTGCGGGACACCGACGACAAAGCGGTCTGGTTCTTCGACTGGCTGGCCGGCAAGTGGCTCGACGGCTTCGCGCCGCTCGGACCGTGGCTGGTCACCGCCGACGAGGTGCCCGACCCGCAGGCACTGTCGATCCACCTCGACGTCAACGGCGTGACCAAGCAGTCCGGGTCTACAAAGGACATGATCTTCAGTGTGGCCGAACTGATCGCGCACGCGTCACGACTGATGACCCTCGAGCCCGGTGACGTGATCCTCACCGGTACCCCGTCCGGCGTAGGCGCCGTGACGGGTGAATTCCTGACGGCCGGCGACGTGATGACTGTCGTCGTTGGCCCGCTCGGTCAACTCCGCAACACGGTGGGCTAGCAGAACCGCCTCCAGATCAGAGAGGTCCATCATGTTCAGAAATCGGGTACGGGTCGCGCTCCTCGGCCTGGCCGTCACCACTCTTGCGGTCGCCGGATGCACCGGGCCGGCGGCCAACTCCAACGACGGTGCTGGATCGGCCGCCAACAAGTCCCTGAATGTCTACCTCTACCAGGAACCGGCCGGCGTCTTCAGCCCGCTGGCCCCGGTCAGCGGGCCCGACGGACAGGTGATGTCGCTCATCGACGAGGGCCTGCTCGGCGTCGACCCCAGCTACAAGCTCCAGCCCCGGCTGGCGGAGAGCTACACGGTCTCGCCGGACGCGACCACGTTCACCTTCAAGCTCCGCTCCGGTCTCAAGTGGAGTGATGGCACGCCTTTCACGTCGAAGGACGTGCTGTTCACCTACACCCTGATGGCCAACCCGAAGACGACCAGCTCGACGGCCGGCAACTACACCGGTGTCGAGGGTGTGGCCGACTTCGCTTCCGGCAAGGCCACCACCATCTCGGGCTTCTCGGCCCCTGACGACAACACCTTCGTCATCAAGGCCACGAAGCCGAACTTCGGTCTGCTCGCGCTGATCGGCAGCGTGTGGATCATGCCCGAGCACATCCTCGGCAAGGACGCGCCGGACGCGGTCGCCAAGAACGCGTTCTTCCGCAACCCGACGGTCGGCATGGGTCCCTACACGTTCGTCGAATACAAGACCAACCAGTACGTGCACGTCACGGCGAACCCGAACTACCGTAGCCCGGCGAAGATCAAGGACGTCTACCTCAAACCGATGACGTCGGACAACGCCACCGCGCAACTCGGCAACGGCGGCATCGACATCGCGTCCTACTCGCCGACCGACGCCGAGACGGTGTCCGGCTTCAACACGGTCACCACGCAGGAGAAGCCCGGCGCCGGCTTCGTCCGGATCGCGCTCAACCAGTCGAAGCCCTACTTCAAGGACGCCAAGGTCCGACAGGCGTTCCTGTACGCCCTGGACCGCAAGCAGATCGTGCAGACCGTACTCGGTGGCAAGGCCGAAGTTCGGCTCTCTGATTTCGCCAAGGCCAACGAGCCGGCCGGGCTCAACGACTACGCGCAGGATGTCGCCAAGGCCAAGCAGTTGCTGGCCGAGGCCGGCTGGGACAGCAACCGCGAGGTGCAGCTCCAGTGGGTGCACGGCCAGCGCGACCGCGACGCCACGTCGACGATCGTGCAAAGCCAACTCGCCGCCGTCGGCGTCAAGGTGAAGCTGGTCAACATCCAGGCGGCGGAGATTCCCAAGACCTACGCCGAGAAGACCTACGACATGGTGCTCTACGGCGGCGGCAACTACGCTGTCGACTCCTCGACGATCAACGGGATCACCGCCTGCGCCAACGCCTACCCGGCCGGCGGCAACATCAACTACTTCTGCAACCCGCAGCTCGACCAGTTGATGGCGCAGGCGAACTCGACGGCCGACGAGGCGCAGCGCAAGTCGCTCTACGACCAGGCGGCCAAGCTGGAGAACGACCAGGCCGACCTGATGTGGCTCTACTCGCCCTACGGGCTCTGGGCCGTCAACAAGAAGGTGCAGGGCTTCCAGGCACCGGGCTCGCAGGACGCGTTGTTCTGGGACCCGGCGAGCTGGACCATCACGGGCTGATCCACAGCACCGCGGTCGGGCTGGTCAACGGCGACCGGCCCTGACCGCGGCCTAGTTTTCCGAGGGGAGTGCGATGGCGGCTTTTCTGGTCCGGCGGCTGGCGATCAACGTCCTGGTCTTCTGGCTGATCACCATCGCGATCTTCGCGTTGGTGCACAAGACACCCGGCGACCCGATCGCGATGCAGATTCCGGCCGACCAGCTCAACTCCGGCAGCGCCGAGTTCATCGCGCAGAAGCGGCACGAGCTCGGCCTCGACCAGTCGTTGCTGGTGCAATATTGGCACTGGCTGACCAACGCCCTGCACGGCGACCTCGGCTATTCGCTGCTCAACGGGCGACCGGTGACCGAGGTGCTGGGCGAGCGGATCGGCCCGACCGTCGAGCTGATGGGCGTCGGCCTGCTGATCTCGCTGCTGGTCGCGTTCCCGCTGGGCATCCTCGCGGCCCGCCGCCGCAACTCGCTCCTCGACTACGGCGCCACCGTGGTCAGCCTCGGCTCGGTCTCGATCCCGGTGTTCTTCGTCGCGCTGATCGCGATCTACGTGTTCACCCTCAAGTTCCAGTGGTTCCCGTCGTCGGGCATCTCCGACCCGACCAACCCGAGCCTGCTCGACACCCTGCACCATCTGGTGCTGCCGGCGGTGATCCTCGGCTTCGGCAACTCCGGCCCGTTCATGCGCTACGTGCGCAGCAGCATGATCACCGAGTTGGGCGCCGACTACGTGCGTACCGCCAATGCCAAAGGCGCCTCACCCCGTCGCGTGGTGTTGCGGCACGCGTTCCGCAACTCGCTGATCCCGGTGTTGACCGTGATCGCCACCAACGTCCCGCAACTCCTCGCCGGCGCGGTGGTCATCGAGCAGGTCTTCGCCTGGCCCGGGATGGGTCAGCTCGCGGTGAGCTCGGTCAACCAGCACGACTATTCGGTCATCGTCGGCTTCGCCCTGCTGATCGCGATCCTGGTGCTGTTGTCGAACCTGCTCGCCGACGTGCTCTATACCGTCGTCGACCCGAGAGTGAGGCTGCGATGACGTCCGTAACGGTGGCGGCCGGCCGCTCGCCGGCCTCGGCCGCGCTGCGCCGGTTCCGCTCACACCCGGCGGCCGTGGTCAGCGTCGTGTTCATCGCGCTGGTGGTGCTCGCCGCCATCTTCGCGCGGCCGCTGTCCGGCCACGACCCGAACGCGATCGACCTGCTCCAGGCCCGCACCGGCCCGTCAGGCGACCATTTGCTGGGCACCGACTCGACCGGCCGCGACGTGTTGTCCCGGCTGCTTTTCGCCGGCCGCATCTCGCTGGGCGTCGGCTTGGCCTCCGCCGCCATCGCGGTGGTGCTCGGCACGCTGCTCGGCAGCATCGCGGGCCTACTCGGCGGTTGGGTCGACGGCCTGGTCATGCGGTTGGCCGACGTCTTCATGTCGTTCCCGTCGCTGGTCGTGATCGTGGTGGTCAGCGGCATCCTCGGCCCCAGCGTGCTGACCATGGTGATCGCCATCGGGCTCTTCCAGTGGCCGGTCTGCGGCCGGATCGTCCGGGGCGTCACGCTCTCGCTGCGGGAGCAGGAGTTCGTGCTGGCCTCCCGGGCGACCGGCGCCGGTCCACTGTGGCTGATGCGCAAACACATCATCCCGGCCGCGCTGCCCCCGGTCAGCGTCGTGGCGACGCTGGCGGTCGCCCAGGCGATCGCACTGGAGGCCACACTGTCGTTCCTGGGCCTTGGGGTGCAGCCACCGGCGGCCAGCTGGGGCAACATGCTCACGGATGCGCAGAGTTTGACGGTCATCCGCACCGAGCCGTGGTTGTGGCTCTCGCCTGGGATCGCGGTCGCCTTGACCGTGCTGGCCGTCAACTTCATCGGCGACGGCCTCCGCGACGCCGTCGACCCGAGGTCGGCGTCATGACCGCCGACCGGATGTTAATAGGGGACCCCGCCTCTGCGGAAAGCGTTAACAAGGGGCCCTTGCTTCGCATCGACGGCTTGAGCGTCGAGTTCCGCACCGGTGATGGCGTCGTGCGGGCGGTGACCGACGTCAGCCTGTCGGTCAACGCCGGTGAGATTGTCGCCGTGGTCGGTGAGTCCGGCTCCGGCAAGACCGTGACCGCCATGTCGGTGCTGCGGCTCTTGCCGGACACCGCAACGGTCGATGCTGACGCGATCTCCTTCCGCGGCGCCGACCTGCGCTCCCTCTCCGCCCGCGAGCTGCGGAAGATCCGTGGCGGGCCGGTTGGGATGATCTTCCAGGATCCGATGACCGCCCTGAACCCCGTGATGACCGTTGGCGCTCAGGTGGCCGAGGCGGTGCTGCTGCACCAGAGCAAGCCCGACAAGCGGGCCGCCTGGGATCGGGCCGTCGAGTTGCTGCGGCTGGTCGGCGTGCCCGATCCGGCGCAGCGGGTCCGGCAATACCCGCACGAGTTTTCCGGCGGCATGCGGCAGCGGGCGATGATCGCGATGGCGATCGCCAACAACCCCGACCTGATCATCGCGGACGAGCCGACCACCGCGCTCGACGTGACCATCCAGGCGCAGGTGTTGGCGCTGCTCAAGAAGGCGCAGGCGGAGACCGGTGCGGCGACCATCCTGATCACGCATGACCTGGGCGTGGTCGCCGAACTCGCCGACCGGGTCGTGGTCATGTATGCCGGCCGGGTGGTCGAGACCGCCGGGGTTGGCGAGATCTTCGCGGCGCCGCGGCATCCCTACACCAAAGGCTTGTTGGCCAGCCTGCCCCGGATGGACGTTGACGTCGACCAGCTCGACCCGATCCCGGGCAACCCGCCCAACATGGCCGATCCGCCGGCCGGGTGCGCGTTTCATCCCCGTTGCCCGCTGGCCCGGGAGCGGTGCGTCACCGAGCGACCGCTGCTGGTCGAGATCGGTGCCGGCCGGACCACCGCGTGCCACTTCCACGAGGAGCTGGCATGACGAGTTTGTTGAAGGTCGAGGGGCTGCACAAGCACTTCCCGATCCGCAAGGGCGTGCTGCGCCGGCAGGTGGGTGAGATCCGCGCCGTCGACGGTGTCGACCTCGAGCTCGAGACCGGCGAGACGCTGAGCCTGGTCGGCGAGTCGGGTTGCGGCAAGTCGACGACCGGGCGGCTGCTGGTGCGGCTGTTGGAGCCGACCGCCGGGAAGATCCTCTTCGAGGGTGCCGACCTGGCTTCGCTGTCGCAGCGCGAGCTGCGGGCCCGGCGGCAGGCGATCCAGATCATGTTCCAGGATCCCTACGCGTCGCTCTCGCCGCGGATGACCGTGCACGACATCGTCGCCGAGCCGCTGCGGGTGCAGGGGCGCTACAACCAGGAGGGCACTGATCGGGTACGCGAGCTGCTCGAACTGGTCGGCCTGCGGCCCGAGCACTCCCGGCGCTATGCACACGAGTTCTCCGGTGGGCAGCGCCAGCGGATCGGGTTGGCCCGCGCACTGGCGCTGAACCCGCGGCTGCTCGTGCTCGACGAGCCGGTCAGCGCCCTCGACGTGTCCGTGCAGGCGCAGGTGATCAACCAGCTCCGCGGCCTTCAGGACCGGCTGGGTCTGGCCTACGTGTTCATCTCGCACAACCTGTCGGTGGTCCGGCACATCTCGCACCGGGTCGCGGTGATGTATCTGGGTTCCATCGTGGAGACCGGCAGCCGCGCCGACATCTTCACCGCGCCCACGCATCCCTACACCCAGGCGTTGCTGTCGGCGATCCCGGTGCCCGACCCGGCCGGCCGCGAGGAGCGGGAGCGGATCACGCTGGCCGGAGACGTACCCAGTCCGAGTAACCCACCGACCGGTTGTCGGTTCCGCACGCGGTGCTGGAAGGCTCAGGATGTGTGCGCGACGGAAGCGCCCGCGCTGATCGACAGGATCGGCGTCGGGCATCCGAGTGCGTGTCATTTCCCCGAGGTCCCAGCCACCGTCGGCGGCGCGTAGGAGAGTCCACAATGCCGAGAGCACCCCGCACCTCCGTCGACGACAGCAAGCCCGCGTCGGCCAACTACCACGCCAACGCGCTCGCGCGCGGGCTGGCCCTGCTGGAAATGCTGGCCGCCGCGCCCGCGCCGTTGACGCTCACCGAGTTCAGCGACGCCACCGCGCTGCCGAAGAGCACCCTGGTGCGGCTGCTGGCCGTGCTTTCCGAGATGGAGTATCTGGTGCGGGTGGACGACCGCCCGTCCTACCGCCTCGGCCACAAGGTGCAACGGCTGGCCGCCGCCTATGTGTCCACGCTGGACCTCACCGTGGTCGCCGAGCGCTATCTCCAGCCGGTCGCCGTGAGCACCGGGCAGACCGCCAACCTCGGCGTGCTCGACGGCGACCAGGTGTTGCACATCTGCGTGGCCGAGCCCGACCGGCCGCTGCGGTTCACCACCGCGCTCGGCGCCCGCGACCACACCTATGCGACCGGGCTGGGCAAGGTGCTGCTCTCCGAGCTGCCCGACGACCAGCTTCCCGCGGCGGTGCCGGCCGAGCCGTTCCCCTCGTTCACCGAGAACACCGCGACCACGCTGGCCGACCTGCGCAAGGATCTCCGCAAGGTGGTCCGCCGCGGTTTCGCCCTCGACGACAACGAGCGCAGTGTCGGGCTGCGCTGCGTCGCGGTGCCGGTGCGGGTCGACGGCAACTGCCTGGCCGCCGTCAGTGTTTCGGGGCCGGCGGGCGAGTTCACCACGGCGAAGCAGCACGCCTTCGTCGCGGAACTCGACGAGGTCGCCAAGAAGGTGACCGACGACCCGGACTTTGTCACGGCGCTGCGGATCGTGCACCGTTCACTGCGGGTCGCCGGTCGCTCATGATCCGCTCAGCCGACGTACGCGATCGCCTCGATCTCGACCCGCACATCGGGGTGGCCGAAGTTGACCACCACGGTCGTGCGGGCGGGCGGAGCCTCCGGGAAACGGCGCCGGTAGACCTCGTTGAACGGCGCGAACAGGATGGCGTTGGACAGGAACGCACCGATCTTGACGATCTGGTCGGGCCGGGCACCGGCCGCGGCCAGCACCGCCTCGACATTGTCCAATGTGCTCTCCACCTCGCGGGTGAAGTCACCGATGAAGATCTTGTTGTCCTCGTCGGTGGCGACCTGGCCGGAGACGAAGACGAAGCCGCCCGCCTTGGTGGCGTGGGAGAGCGGCACGGCGGGCGCGGGGAACCCCTCGGGGTGGAACCTCTCGATCATTGGCACATGGAACCACATTCCACGCGAGTAGCCCATGCCTGATGAGCTGCTGCTGACCGGCGGTCTGGTGGTCGACGGCTCGGGCGGGCCGGCGGTCACGGCCGATGTGCTGGTGCGGGCCGGCCGGATCGCCGCCATCGGCCCAGGCCTGTCCGCGCCGGTCGCGCGCGACGTCACCGGCCGGGTGGTCTGCCCCGGTTTCGTCGACATCCACACCCACTCCGACCTGACCCTGCTCTCCGACCCGCGGGCGCTGAGCAAGGTGCACCAGGGCGTCACCACCGAGGTCGTCGGCAACTGCGGCCTCGGCGTCGCGCCGCTCGCCCCGGGCGTGCCGGTCGCGCCGATCCGCGCGGCCGTCGGCTATCTCGACCTCGACGCCGCCGTCGACTGGTCCTGGCCCGACCTGGCCGGCTACTTCTCGGTGCTGGCCGCGGCCGGTCCGGGCATCAACGTGGCATCGCTGGTCGGGCACCTCGCCCTGCACGGATCGGTCGTCGGCTTCACCGACCGCCCGGCCGGCGCCGCCGAGGTCGACCGGATGTGCGGGCTACTCGGCGAGGCGTTCGACGCGGGCGCGGTCGGCCTGTCCACCGGGCTGGTCTACGCGCCGCTGCCCTACGTGCGCGACGACGAACTGCTGGCCCTGGCGCGGGTGGTCGCGGGCCGGGACCGGATCTTCACCTGGCACGTACGCAACTACGACGACGCGCTCGTCGACTCGGTGACCCAGGCGGTGCGGGTGGCCCGCGCGACCGGTGCCCGCACCCAGATCTCGCACCTCGCCGCCGTCGGCCGGCGCAACTGGGGCGCCGTGCGGAAGGCCCTCGACCTGGTCGACGCGGCCAACGCCGACGGTTTCGACATCGGCGTCGACATCTACCCCTACCTGCACGGCAACGCGCCACTCTCGCAACTGCTGCCGGCACACACCCAGGAGGGCGGCCCGGAAGCCTGGATGCCCCGGCTGGCCGACCCGGCCGTGCGTGCCTTCGTGCGGGCCGCCTGGGTAGACCGGCCGACCGGCTGGGACGAGATCACCCTGAGTTGGACCAGCCGCCCCGCGCCGGACCCGGTCGTCGGGTCGTCGGTGGCCGAACTCGCGGCGGCCGCCGGCGTCGACGGTGCGGAGATCGTGCTCGACCTGCTCGCCGCGCTCGGCAACGGCGTGCTGATGACGGCCGGTGGGCGCAGCGAAGACGACCTGCGCGCGGTGCTGGGTCACCCGGCCACGGTGGTCGCGTCCGACGGGCTCGCGCTCGACCCGGGTGGCGTGACCGGCGCGGGCGTCCCGCATCCGCGCAGCTACGGCACGTTCCCACGGTTTTTGCAGCGCTATGCCGCCGACCTGCCCGACGGCATCCGCCGCTGCACGTCTGCGCCGGCCGCGCGGGTGGGCCTCAGCGACCGCGGGCTGCTGCGGCCCGGTGCGCCGGCCGACGTGGTGGTCTTCGATCCGGCGCGGCTGGCCGACCGCGCCACCTTCACCGCGCCGCACCAGTTCGCCGCCGGCATCGACCTGGTGCTGGTCAACGGCGCGGTCACCGTCGACGGGGGAGAGCACACCGGCGCCCGGGCCGGTTCCGTTTTGAGAGGCAACACATGATCGACGTACACACCCATTGCCACCTGGCCGAACACTGGGGCTGCGAGTGGCACCGCAACTGGCAGCCGGTCTACGGCCACGAATACGCCGACCGCACGCCCGAGCAATACGACGAGGCGATGGCCGCGGCCGGCGTCGACCTGGCGTTCGTGTTCGGCATGCGGGCCACCCGGGCGGGCGTGATCACCCCCAACGAATACGTCGAGCAGTTCTGCGCCGCGACGTCGACCAACACGATCGGTTTCATGGCGCTCGACCTGTCGGACGCCGACGTCATGGACCAACTCGCCGACGGGATCGCGCGCGGCCTGCGTGGCATCAAGCTCTACCCGGTGCTCGCCCACTTCGACCCGCGCGACCCGGCGCACGACCCGTTCTTCCGGGCCGCGACCGAGGCCGGCCTGATCGTGCTCTGGCACATGGGCACCACGCCCAGCCCCGAGGGCCGGCTCGAGCTGACCAACCCGCTGCTGGTCGACGACGTAGCCCGCCGGCACCCCGACCTGGTGCAGATCATCGCCCACCTCGGCCACCCCTGGCAGCGCGAAACCATCGTGGTCCTCCGCAAGAGCCGCAACGTCTTCGGCGACGTATCGGCCTCGTGGGCCCGGCCGCTGGATGGCTTCATGGCGCTGGTGCGGGCCCAGGAATGGGGCGTCACGCAGAAGCTGCTGTTCGGCTCCGATTATCCGATGTGGACTCCGGCCGAGGCGGTGGCTGGGTTGCGGTCACTCGCGGCGATGCGCACGGAAGGCCTGCCGTCGATCAAGCCGGAGACGATCGAGTGGCTGCTCGACGGCGACCCGCGCGCGGCGTTGGGGCTGGCGTGATGCTGCCTATCCCGCTCGACGCGCTGCCGACTCCCGCGCTGCTGGTCGACGTCGAGCGGCTCGAACGCAACATCGCCGCGATGGCCGGCGCTTTCACGGCCGCGGGGGTCGCGTTGCGGCCGCATGTGAAGACCTCCAAATGTTGGGAGGTCGCCCGCCGCCAACTCGAGGCCGGGGCGATCGGTTTCACCTGCTCGACGGCGGCCGAGGTGGCTTGGCTCAGCGGGCACGGCGTGGCCGACTTGCTGTGGGCGCACATCCCGATCGGCCCGCGCAAGGTCGCGTTCGTCGTGGACATCATCGCCGGGCACGGCGGCGGTCGCAGCGACTCGGCCGTGACGGCTCCTCGGGATTCGTTCGCGGTCGCCCCGCGCGATTCGGTCACCGCCACGTCGCGCGACTCGGTGGCGGTCGCGGCTCGCGATCCGGGCCCGGCGGCGCGGTCGTTGACGGTCTCGCGCGACTCGGTCGCGGTCGCGGCTCGCGATTCGGGCCCGGCGGCGCGGTCGTCGACGGTCTCGCGCGACTCGGTGGCGGTCGCCGCTCGCGATCCGGGCCCGGCGGCGCGGTCGTTGACGGTCTCGCTCGACTCTGTGGAGGCGGCGCGGCCCTTGTCGGAGGCCGCGTCCGCGGCAGGCGTCACTGTGCCGTTCGTGCTTGAGGTCAACACAGGCCACGCCCGGCTCGGGGTCGACCCGGCTGACGCCGTCGCGACGGCGGACGGCATCGCCGCGCTGCCCGGGCTGCGGCTGCGCGGGGTGCTGACCCACGAGGGGCACATCGCCGCGCTGCCCGATCGACCGGCGCTCGAACAGGCCGGCAAGGCGGCCGGTGGGCTCCTCGTCGAGGTCGCGGGCGCGCTGCGGGCCGCCGGCCACGACGTTTCAATCGTTTCGGTCGGGTCAACGCCTGGCGCGACGTCCACGCCGTTCGTCCCCGGTGTTACCGAGGGCCGGCCGGGCACCTACGTCTACTACGACGCCAACCAGATCCGGATGGGCAGTTGCAGGCCCGACCAGTGCGCGCAGACCGTGCTGGCCCGGGTCGCGTCGGTCCGTCGGGCCGGCCGGCCGATCATCGACGCGGGGGTCAAGGCGATGAGCTCCGACGCGATCGCCGTCGCGGGTGGGGTCGGCCTGGTCGTCGACCGGCCCGGCGTCACCTTCGTCGAAGCCAACGAGGAGCACGGTTTCCTGCACGATGACGGGGCCGTGCCGCTGTCGGTCGGCGACCTGGTGCGGCTGGTGCCCAACCACGCGTGCGGCACGACCAACATGTGGTCCCACGTGTACGCCGTCCGCGGCGACCAGGCCGTCGAGCGCTGGGAGATCTCCGCACGCTACTGATCTGTTGACATGGAACGGTATTTCACGTTCGCTGGCAGCCATGAAGGTCATGACCATCTACGCCCACCCGGCGGACACCATCACGAACTGCGGCGGCACGCTCGCCCGGCACGCGGCCGCCGGTGACGAAGTGGTCGCGCTGATCCTCACCCACGGCGGGCGGATGCACGCCAACCGCTACGCCGAGGAATGGCGCAAGGACAACCCCGACAAGACGATCACCGGAGCGAGCCTCGACGACATCGCCGCGTACAAGAAAGATGAATTGTCGCGGGCCGCTGAGATTGTCGGCATCTCGAAGGTGATCACCTTGGGCCTCGACGACCGCTACGCGGCCCTGCGCGAAGACGTCGTCGACCAGATCGCCGAACAGCTCGCGATCGAACGCCCCGACGTGCTGATCTGTGACTACCCGGTCAACCCGGTCGCCGCGACCAACGTGCACACGGTGGCGACGGTCAGCGTGCTGGCCGCCCTCGGCCGCGCCGGCATGTTCGTGCGCAACCTCGACGACCGCGCCGAGTTCCACGTCAAGCAGGTCTTCTTCACGTCGCTGCCGGTGATGGCCGGCGATGGGCTGAGCCTCTACGGGATGCGCAACGACGTCTACGTCGACATCACCGACGTGGTCGGCCAGAAGGTCGCGGCGATGGACTGCTTCGACAGCCAGGGCTATTCGGGGCTGTTCGCGCGGAAGCTGATCGAGGCGAGCAACGGCGAGAACGGCCGGGTGGCCGGGGTCAACTTCGCCGAAGCGTTCTACCGGCTCAACAACGAGACGCATACGCTGCTGCCGGTCACCGAGGCCGCCCGGCGCGACGATCCGCTCACCCGACACATCAGCTACAGCCGGGTCGACCTGCGGGCCACGTACCCCATCTGATTCTGGAGGCTTGTCATGGCGGTGCGATACCTGAAGTCGGCTCCGGCGGTGACCCACGACGACGCCGGTTCGCGTGGCGTGCGCGAGACGGTGGCCGGGGTGATCGCCGACGTTCGTTCACGCGGCGACGAGGCGGTCCGCGAATATTCGGAGAAGTTCGACAACTGGTCGCCCGAGTCGTTCCGGCTCAGCGCCGAGGAGGTCGAGCGGATCGTCGGCGGCGTGCCGGCCCAGGTGCTCGACGACATCCGAACGGTGCAGGCTCGGGTACGCAACTTCGCGCAACTCCAGAAGGACTCGCTGCACGACTTCGAGACCGAGGTCGAGCCGGGCGTGTTCCTCGGACAGAAGAACATCCCGGTGGCGGCGGCCGGCGCCTACGTGCCCGGCGGCCGCTATCCGCTGGTGGCGTCGGCGCACATGACTGTGGTGACGGCCAAGGTCGCCGGCGTGGCCCGGGTGGCCGCGTGCACGCCGCCGATCCGAGGCGAGATCCCGGCGGCGACGATCGCCGCGCTGCACCTGGCCGGCGCCGATGAGATCTACCTGCTGGGCGGCACCCAGGCGGTCGCCGCGATGGCGCTCGGCACCGACACGATCGGGAAGGTCGACCTGCTGGCCGGCCCCGGCAACGCGTATGTCGCGGAGGCCAAGCGGCAACTCTTCGGCGAGGTCGGCATCGACCTGTTCGCCGGCCCGACCGAGATCCTGGTGATCGCCGACGGCGACGCCGATCCCTTCTTCGTCGCCGTCGACCTGCTCAGCCAGGCCGAGCACGGGCCCGACTCGCCGGCCATCCTGATCACCGACTCGGAGCCGCTGGCCCGCCGGGCGATGGAGTTCATCGACGAGCTGCTGGTCGACATGCCGACCCGCGACTACGCCGCGCCGGCGTGGCGCGACCACGGCGTGGTGGCGCTGGTGGGTGACCTGGCCGAGGCGTTCGCGCTGGCCGATTCCTACGCGGCGGAGCACGTCCAGGTGCTCACCTCCAGTCCGCGTGATGCACTGGCCGCGATGCGTAACTATGGTGCGCTCTTCCTGGGCGAAGGCACCTGTGTGTCCTATGGGGACAAGGTGATCGGCACCAACCACACGCTGCCGACCCGGGGTGCGGCCCGCTACACCGGGGGTCTGTGGGTGGGCAAATACCTCAAGACGGTCACCTATCAGGAGGTCACCAGCGAGGCGGCGAGCGTCGAGCTGGGCCGGCTGTGTGGCCGCGCCGCGCGGGTGGAACTCTTCGAGGGCCACGCCCGCTCGGGCGACGTGCGGGCACACAAATACGCCGGCGACCCGATTCCCTGGGCGCCCAAAGATCTGTGACCTGATCGCTTGTTCGGCCTTGTTGGGGCCTCAGGCGGAGATTAAGGATGCGACGAGGACGGATTGAAGAACCGTCAGTAGTCGGCCTCAAAGATGCGCGCTCGTCGGGTTCCTGGCGATTCTTTCATCCGATTCGCGGCACGCGAATTCAGTTTTGTCGGTCCTGCCACTTTTCGGGGTGTATTGACGAATTGGGCCGATGTCCATCTGATGGAGGTTTGACGGTCAATACCGATACTTATAATTGGCGTGTTCTTGCACTGATGGAGGCTCGGAACAAAAGCCGCCCAGGACCGGAGAATCTTGCGTTTCCGCAGCTCAACGCCGTATCAATAATTCAAAAGCTTCGATCCCTTGCGTGGCTGACAGTGGCCACGTTGGGGAGATCACATCGAACTCTATGGATTAATCTCCTATAATCGGCGTCGCGTGGGCGTGCGCGTCTAAGCGCCGTCCGTGCAATTACCGAATTCCTTAATGCGCGCAGGCGTAATACGCGAGCGCACGCGCATGGTTTGCAAAAGGCGAAGTCGAAAAGGCGCCTTCTTGCGATTCTGGCTTCGCTAAGGCGACGGCACCGATCAGATTTGACGCGCCCTCTCTGATGGCTACTGTTGGTGGCACCGCGGTTGTCCTTATCTCTGAATTTCGGTCAAGAGGAGTAGGTCGGGGTGGCCAGCAAGAGACTGAGAAACTCGGCGTCGAAGGGCGAACAAATGAACTGCATCGACTTGAAGATCAACTTGAACCGAACAGTAATAGTTCAGATCGTGATCCTGATCTTGGTTCTCAAGGGCGTAATCGTCCTTTGAGCACTGGGACCGTTGCATACCGGTGGATTTGGTCATCCACCTGGGCAACCTTCTTTGCACGGCAGCTGCTGGGGGTAGACGCGTCCGGTTGGCTTGAACGCCTGACCAGCGGCAAGCTCTAACGGCGGCTGGTCAGCCTGCAACCTTTGAAGCGATGGTGTGGGCCGGCGGGGTGTGACCCCGCCGGCCTTCGTTCGGATTAGCGCCGCTGCCGGAGAACCTAGAAGTCGCCGTCTGCCACTTGGCAGACGGTGAGCTTGAAGGTGGTGCGCCACATCCGAACAACGCTGTTGCGGTCATCGATGACGAACGCGACGTCGTAGCGCGGTGCGACGAACCGCCGGTAGAGGTCGGCCTTGGTCTTGTGGTCGGGGCGGTCGTCGTGTTCGGCGCGCAGGATGAGCTCGGCGAAGTCGATCTCCTGCGCGTCGAGCCACATCTCGGTCTGCCGGCGGCACTGCTCCTTGCGCCCCGACATCACGACGATCCGGTGCCGGCCGGCGGCCGCGATGGTCTGAACCAGCTCGACCACGGCCGGGTTGGGCTGGTCTTCGCCCACCCGGTGCCAGTCGTAGGGCGAGCGCTTGCCCCTGATGGCCAACGTGCCGTCGACGTCGACCAGCACGGCACGCTGTCGCCCGGCGCTATCGGTCATGCCCGCATGATCGCGCGCCGCAGACCGCTCCGTCGAACCGTTATGACTCGGCCACCGCCAGCTGCGCCGTCGATGGGCCCGCCCGCGGCGGCGGTCGGTAGCGCGGTTGGCGCCGGCCAGGGCCGGCCACTTGGCCGAGCCGTTGTGCGCTGGCCGCGGATGGCCGCTCGGCCGGTTTGCCCCGGCCAGGGCCGGCTGCGCCGTCGAGCAGTTATGGGCCCTACCGGCTAGGCGGTCGATCGCGTGCTTTGACGCCCGGCCGCTTCGTTGAGTCGTCAGGCCACGGTCACCGTCGCAAGGGGCTTGGTGGTTGGGGCGGTCGAACCGCCCGCCGGCTCGATCGTCACCGCGAACGCCGCGGCCGCTGCCGCGCCGGTGACCAGGCGGGTCGCCGACGTGGTGCCGGGTGGCAGGGCCCCGGCCGAGACGGCGCCGCCGGCGTCGTCGACCAGCCAGAGTTGGTAGGTGCGGTCGATGCCGGCCGGGCGGTCGGCGGTCATCGTCAGCACGGCCTGGTCGCGGGACGGCGACACGACCGCGGTGAGCCGGCCGCCGGTGGCCAGGTTTTCCGAGCGGAGCGTGGCGTCGGGCGCGGACAGCACCTCGGTGACCCGGCCCGCCTCGGCCTGGGCCGCGGTGCGCTGGTCGTCGAGCCGGTTTTCCTGGACGGCGAACGTGCCCGTCGCCGCCACTGCGGCCAGCACCACGGCCGCGGCCACGGTGAACAGGCGGCGGTTGCGCTGCGGCCGGACCGGCTTCACCGGGGTCGGCGCGTCTTGCCGGGTGCGGGACACCTCGGCGAAGACCTTGTCGCGCAGCGACGGGGGTGGGATCGACCAGGCGCCGTCGGCCAGCCGGGCGGCGGTTTCCTGCAACTCGGCGACCTCGATCGCGCAGGTCGCGCAGCTGGCCAGGTGGCGGCGGAACGCGGCGCGCTCGATGTCGGTGAGCGCGTCGAGCACGTAGGCACCGGACAGTGCGTGCACGTCTCCGTTGGTCATGACGGCACCTCCACGCCCAGGCAGTCGCGCAGGCGGATCAGGCCGTCGCGCATGCGGGTCTTGATGGTCGGCAGGCTCACATCGAGCAGTTGGGCCACCTCGCGGTAGCTGCGCCCGCCGTAGTAGGCGAGCGTGATGGACTCGCGCTGCAACGAGGTCAGGTCGTCGAGGCAGCGCCGCACCTGCTGGCGCTCGAGCCGCTCCTCGACCTCGCCGGACACCTCGTCGTAGGGCGTCTGCGCCGACCACGACCCGACCTTTTGCACCCGGTCGGTGGCGGCCTGCTCGGAGCGCACCCGGTCGACCGCCCGCCGGTGGGCGATGGTGAACACCCAGGCGGTGGCCGAGCCCCGGGCCGGGTCGAAGCGGGCCGCCGTGCGCCAGACTTCGACCAGCACCTCCTGCGCCACCTCTTCGGCCTGGGCCGGGTCGCGCAGCACCTGCCGGGCCAGCCCGAAGACCCGGGCGGCGACCAGGTCGTAGAGCTGCCGGAAGGCGGTCTCGTCGCCCCGCCCGACCGCGACCAGCAGCCGGTCGGCCGCCGGCGGCTCGGCGACGGCCGGCACCGCCGACAGGTGGTCGCGCGGCGGGTCGCCGTGACTCTGCTCGCGCATGAAGACTCCTCGCCGATGCCGGTGTGGCGTTCTGAGGGGGAATGATTCCGCGCCCGCGGCCATGGTCACCACCCCCGTCAGACGATTGTGGAAAACGCGCGGCCGGCCAGGCCGACCCCGACCACGACAATGAGCGCGGCGGTCGCCGACGGCGCCGCGACCCGCCACCGCTCGACGATCCGGAACCGCCCGGCGAACCGGTCGCGCACCCGGATCAACACCAGGCCCGCGGCGGTCAGGGTAGCGGCCATGCCCAACCCATAAGCGAAGACCAGGAGAATCCCGAACGCGGTACGCCCCAGCGCGATCGCACCCAGCAACACCACCAGCGCCGACGGGCTAGGGACCAACCCGCCGGCGATCCCGATACCGGCGATACCCCACCGCCCAGGCCCATGCGAATGCCCGTGTTCAGGCCCGTGTGAATGCCGATGTCCCGGTTCGTGGGAGTGCTCCGGCCCGTGCGCATGCACGTGACCCCCCACGTGCGGCCGCGCTTGTCCGTGCCCGTGGGGCTGCTCGTGCTCGTGGAGGTGGCTCTGCTCGTGGGAGTGCGGGTGGCCATGCGACTTGGCCGCGCGAGCCCGGCGGCGGACTGCCGACACCAACGCCCCCGTGCCGATCGCCGCGACCAGCACCCCACTGGCAAACCCCAACCACCCCAAAACGGCTTCACCAGCGATCCCGGCGAAGGTGGTCAGCAGCAACCCCAGCGCGAGCACCCCACCCGTATGCGTCAGCGTCACGGTCGCGCCCACGGCTACCGCGTCCCGTGGCCGGCCGGCGCGCCCAGCCAGATAGGCCGCCATCACCGTCTTGCCGTGCCCGGGCAACGCCGCGTGCGCGGCGCCCAGCAACAGCGCCAACAGCACCGCCAACAGTCCGACCAAGGGCGTCAGCCGGGTCCCGCCGACCACGCTGTCCAACCACCGCTCCGCGCCGGCCAACGGCCCGGACAACCCCAACGGGGTGCCCCCAGAGGACGACCGGGCCGCGTCGGCGCCGGCAACCGCGCCGACCGAGCCATCAGGCACCGCGGTAAACGACGCGGTGCGCACATCCAGCGGAGACGACAACAGGTCATCCGGATACCGGCGCAACTCATCGCTGACCGAAGCAGCCGGCAGCGCCGACCCCGACAACCGCACCCCGACCCCGGCAGCCGTCAGCTCGCGCCAGCCGATCCGGTCATCCCGGAAACCGTTGGAGACCGTGACCGAAGCGCCGCCACCGGACATGGAAACCGGGGCCGACAACGAACAGTCCAGCCGGCTCGTCTTCAACCCACCGGCCCCGTCGACCAGCACCAGCGACGACGAGGAGACCTTCCAGTCAACGCGTCGACCCGCCACGACCACAGCAAGCGCCGAAGCCGCCTCAAGGCACGACGGCGCCGGGTCCTGCAGCGTCGGCAGCTCCGCCACGTCGGCCACCACGACCGCCGCGACCCGGTCCGGATAGACCGTCAGCCCGGCATACCGGTTGACCGAGAAGTTGCCCAGCGGATGCGCCGCGGCCGGTGCCGACGGCAGGGCGAGAAACCCGACCAACGCCAGACCCAGAAAGACCAACACCCGTCTCACGGCCGTGCCTCCAATGCGGACAGTGCCCGAGCGGCCGTCGGCCCGTCGGCGGGCGAGAAATAGGGGTTCAGCGCACGCACCTGGCGCAACGAAGCGAGCGCGCCGTCGTGGTCGCCCAAAGACAAGAGAGTCATAGCCAGGTGGTACGCATAGGAAGCGTTCCGGGGCGACGCCGAAACGGCCCGCCGCAGGTGCGGCAGCGCCTGCGCGTCGTGGCCCAAGGCATGCAGCGACCAGCCCAGCACGTCGGCCACCTCGGCGAACGGCCGCCGCTTCCACTCGGCCGCAGCCAGCGGCACGGCCGCGGCCGCATCGCCCCGGGCCAGCGCGAGCAGCGCCCCGGTCAGGTCGTCCTGCCCGCCGTTGGCCACGAAGAGCCGGTGCGCGGCGTCCGCCAGGGTCAGCTGCCGGGTGGCCTCGTCGGTCCGGCCGGCCAGGCGGAGCAGCGCGGCGTACTCCATCAGGGTGTCGGGTGTCGGTGTCCGCGAAGCGACCGTGCCGGCGTCGGTGACCGCCGCGGCCAGATCGCCCCACGCCGCCGCCACCCGGGCCCGCCCGCGCAGCAGAGCCAGGTAGGAAGGGCTCGCGGCCACGCCAGCGGCATACTCCGAAGAAGCCGCCGCGAGGTCCCCGGTCGACCAGGCGAGGTCGCCGAGTTGGTTGCGGCAGAAAGCGATGTCGGCCGGATCGGCGGCGGCGTCAAGCGCCCGCCGCATCAACTCCATCGCCGAGGCCACCTCGCCGCGCTGTTCGAGGTCGTAGGAAGCCCGGGCGTAACCGGCCAGCCCGGGCCGCAGGTCGAGCATCCGCTGGATCGCCGTGGTCGCCGCCGCCGCGTCGCCGAGTTGGGTCTGCGCGTCGGCCAGCACGCCGTAGGCGTCAGCGTCGTAGGGGTTGGCCCGCAGCGCGTCGGTCGCGAACCCGCGTGCGGCCGCGAACTCGTGCCGGGCGTTGGCGAGCGCGCCGAGCCCGACCAGCGCGGTGGCGTTCTCGTCGGGCCGCACCGACAGCGACCGCTTGAGTGCCCCTTCGGCCTTCGGGTAGAGGCTGGGGTCCGCCGTGACCCGGGCCTGCTCGATGTAGGCCAGCCCGAGCGCGGCCCACGTCTCGTGGTCGCGGGGCAGCTCACGGAGCCGGTTCTGGGCCCTGGCTATGGTCGCGGCGAGCCGGTCCGGCGCCGTGGCCGGCGCGGCGGACGGCTGCGACGCGGGTGCCGGCGAGCGGAGGCCGAACACCGCACCGGCACCGAGCAGGGCGACGGTGGCGACAGCGACGACCGCGACCGTCCGAAGGGGAGTGCGCATGAGCGGAGGTCCTTTCCGGAGAGGCGGGGCGCGCCCCGGTAACGGGACGCGCCCCTCGCACCTGTCAGATTCGGACGGTGTCGTCCGGGGAAGGAGTGGTCCGACGCCGGCGGAACCACCAGGTCGCCAGGATCAGTGCCAGCGCGAGGCCACCGATCGCGGCGACGGCGATGACCGAGCCGATGCCCATGTCGTCGGAGGACGCCGCCGCGGAAGCCGGCGACAACGAAGGCGCGGGAGAGTCGGTCTCAGCGCCACGCGGCACGAGAGCCTGGCCGCCGCCGGCGCCGCCGTTGACCGCGGCGGTGTTCGGCAGGGCGACATAGGGGAACGTGTCGCCGAACTGGTTGTCGTTGGCGTCGACCTTGTCGCCGGCGGCGAGCGCGTCGACGATCTGGCCGGTCTGCGCCGCACCCTCGACGGCCTGGACGGCGATGTCGACGGCGTCGTCGGTCAGCCGGCGTCCGTTGGGGAAGCCCTGTAGGTCGCCGCCGAGCACGCCGAGCCGGTTGGGTTGGTCGGCCACCGGCACGCCCAGGTTGAGCCGGAGCATCTCGGAGGGGCGGAACCGCTTGGCGTTGACGTCCTTGTTGTTGAGCTGCGAGTTGAGGTCGGCCTTGATCGGGCCGTTGGCCTTGGTGGTAATGCCGGTCAGGAAGATCTCGACCAGGTCGTTGCGGGGCGTCGCGGGTGCGGGCACCCCGTAGATGCCCTCGATCAACTTGGGCAGCTCGGGATCGGTCACCCGCTTGACGACGGCCGGGATGCCGGCGTCCTTGTCTGGCGAGATCGAGTTGAACGCGTCTTTCAGGTTGGCCGGCACGACGACTTCGTTGACCAGCGGGTTGCCGAGGCGGGAGACCTGCACCCGCTCACCGCGGATGCCGTTGGTGCTCTGGCCGGTGACCCGGACCTTGGCGCGGTCGGTGGTGGTCCAGACGCCGATGACCGGGTTGCGCTTGGCGTCGCCGCGCAGGGCCACGTCCTTGAACGGCACCTGGAGCGCGATCGTGTTGACGTTGTAGCCGGCGAGCGTGTCCTGGCCGGTCTCGCTGAGGTCGCCGCCGTAGAGCAGGTCGAAGACCCGCAGGTCGAGGAAGAACGGGTCGTCGGCCTGGCCGGCGAACAGCTTCCAACCGCCCTGCAACTGGACCGTCGCCTGGTCACGCAGCTTCTCGTAGTTGGGCATCGAGGCGTTGCCGATCCGCGACGGCGCCACCGGCGCGTTGCTGATCCGGGTCTTGAACGGCCCGCCGTTGAACGACGACTCGAGCGTGTAGGTCTGCTTGAACAGCAGGTTCGGGTCGTCCAACGAGTCGACCGGCCCGTTGTTGTACAGGAACGTCGAGCCGCCGCGCTTGTCGATGTTCTTGAAGGTCCAGCGGAACACCGCGTCGGCCTTCGCGTCGCCGTCGCTGTCGACGTTGATGTTGTAAGCCGCGTCGGTGGCGAACGGGTAGAAATTCGGCCCACCGTTGGGCTCTTCGAACGGGATCCAGTTGGCGATCAGCGTGACGTAGTCGGGCCGGTCGGGGCTCACGAAGGCGTAGAGGTCGGTGTTGTCGGCGGCCGGGTCGCTGGCGATCAGCGGCGCCTCGCGGTGGCTCGACGCGACCGACGACTGCGGCCCGAGCGTGGCCAGCGCGATACCGGTTACAGCGAGTGCTGCCAGTATCGCGCGGGGTTTTCTGGTCATCTCTGTCCTCCCGTCAGGGGTGCCTGCGCGAGGACTTCGCGGCTGCCCATGCCGGTGGATGGGTAGGAGTCGGGTTCCGGTCACTGACCCATCCGGTACGACGGCGGCTCCGAATAGCCGCGGTTGCAGAGGGTTACGCCTGCCCAGAGGTGTTGGCAGCATCTGCGAATGCCAAGATCTCGGGCGATGCCGGCGAAGTCGATTATCCGCACAGTTAGGACACTCAGAAATCGGCAAAGTACGCGTATGGTGCGCTCGCCTGGATATCCGCCACCTGGCCGTTGGCCAGCAATGCCCGCGAGCCGTCCGGCGCCGAGTTGTTTTCGTATCACGACCCCTGCACCATGACCTCTGGCCACCGGGAATCTTGGTCGGCACGGAGAGTAACCGGGTGGCGGCAGCGTGGAGGCGGTGCCCATGGATGGTCGGCGCACAGCGGTAGTCATCGGCGTGAACAGGTCTGACGCGGACGTCGCGTTGCCGAGCCTGCGTTACGCCGAGAGTGACGCGCGCGCCGTGCACGAAGTGCTGACCGACCCCGACACGGGTACGTTCGACCCCGCGACCGCGTTTCTCCGCATCGGCGACAAGGCCGACGCCTGGAGCCTGCGGAGCCTGTTGCGCACGATCGCGATCGAGTCCACCCGCTCCGACACGCTGCTGATCTACTTCGCCGGCCACGCGCTGACCGCCGACTGGAACGGCGTCGTCGACGACTACCTGGTGACGCCGGACCTGCGGCGGGCGACGCTGCGCGAGCACCCCGACGAGGGCCTGCGGATGGCGTTCCTGCGCGGTGACGTCCTCGACAAGTTCAAGGGCACCGCGTTCCTCATCCTCGACTGCTGCCGGGCCGGGTCCGATCTCGACGGTCATCCGCAGCAGATCGAGATGATGCCGATCAGCGGTAGGCATTCCAAGCAGCACAGCCTGCTGATGTCGGCACCGACCGAGGGCAGCGCCCGCGAGCACGAGTCGGTCGGCCACGGCCTGGTCACCAGGCACATCCTCGACGCACTCAACGGCAAGGCCGCCGACGACGAGGGTCGGGTGACGTTCGGCCGGATGGCCGACTACGTGGTCGGTCAGGACATCGACCCCAAGCCGGGCCAGTTCGTGCAGTCGTGGGGCGCGACGAAGGTGCTGACCCGACCGGGACGCGCCGCCACCGGCGCCGGTGTGTCCATGTCGGACCCGCTGCCCGCCGATGTGCGGATCGTGCCGCTGGAGAACCCGCTCGAAAGGTCGGCGCCGGCGATCATCGACCTGCTGAGTCAGATCTTCCCGCCCCACCCCTCGACGGCCCGGCCCGGCACCTCGTCGACGACCGGCGCTTTCGGTGCGACGAGCGAAGGCCAGCGGGCCGTGCCCAACAACGACAAGGCCGAGTTGCTGTGTGCCGCGATGCGCGCCGACGCCGCGGCGCTGCTCGAATACGCCGGCTCGACGTTCCGCACGATCTCGGCGACCAAGCATTTCCACGAAGACGACCTGCACCATCTCCTGCGGCGCACCGAGCACGCCGGGACCGCCCGCGTCCTCGACGGCGGGGCTGCCGGCCGGGTGTTGTGCGTCCCGCTGCGCCAGGGCATGGCCAGCACGCTGGTGCTGGTCGTGGTCAACCCGGCGCAGAACCTGCTCGACATGGGTGAGCCGCTGGCCCGGATCCTGGAGACGGTCTGGCGCATCGATCTCAGTGGGCCGGTCGAGAAGGGCGAGATCGAGGTGCTCACCGGGCTGCGCCAGAGCTTCGGCCGACTACCGGCGCGCCTCTACGACCGCTGCTTCGAGCTCTACCGCAAGATCCTCGGTTCGTTCTCGATGGTGTTCCAGCCCATCGTCACCATCGACCGGCTGCCCCGCCAGGTCGAGATCCACAGCTACGAGGCGCTGGCCCGGCTGAACGCCGCGGATCCGCGGGCGCCGGTCGACCTGATCCGGCTCGCACACGTCTGGGGCGACACGTTCGTCGTCGAGCGCGACAAGGCCATCCTGCGAAAGGCCATCGAGTCCTACGACGAAGCGCACCTGAGCTGTTTCGGCGACAACGAGGGAGCACCGCGGCCGGTCTCGATCAACGTGGCCGTGCGATCGCTGTTGAACGAATCCTATGTAGACGAGGTGCAGCGGACGATCGCCGGCGCGGGACTGCGACCGAGCGCGGTCACGCTGGAGATCTCGGAGCAGGACCCGATCGCACCGCGCATCTACGAGGCCTGGGGCGACGACTCGCTGGCCTACTTCCATCAGCGGCTGGTGGCGATCGCCGACCGCCTCGACATCCGCTTCGCGGTCGACGACTTCGGCGTGGGCCACTCGTCGGTGTCGCGGATGGCGGAGTTGCCGCTCACCCAGATCAAGGTCGACCGGGCGCTGCTGCGTCACCCCTCGGCCTATCAGGAGTTGGCGCTGGTGGCGAGCGTCGCCCGGCAGCCGGTCACGCTCGGCCACGCGGCGGTCGGCCGCAGCGTCGTCGTGGAGGGCGTCGAAGACGACTCGCCGATCACGCTGAAAGAGATCTACGGGATCGGGATCCGGCACGTCCAGGGCTACATCACCGGCGAACGGCCGTCTCCGGTCATCAAACGGGAGATGGGTCGCGAGATGCGCGAGCGGATCGCCGCCCTGGTGCGCGGCGACCTCGAGCGCGGCTATGCGGCCGACCGTCGAGACGAACGCAGAACAGCCTGACACCCACCCGGGTCCGATGTGGACCCGGGCGGGCGCGGCGTCGATCAGTAGCGGTAGTGCTCGGGCTTGTAGGGACCCTCGACGTGCAGGCCGAGGTATTCCGCCTGCTTCTTGCTGAGGGTGCTGAGCCGCACGCCGAGCGCGTCGAGGTGCAGCCGGGCCACCTTCTCGTCGAGGTGCTTCGGCAGCGTGAAGACCTCGTTGGCGTATTCGCCCTGCCACAGCTCGAGCTGGGCCAGCACCTGGTTGGCGAACGAGCTCGACATCACGAAGCTCGGGTGCCCGGTCGCGTTGCCGAGGTTCATCAGGCGGCCCTCGGAGAGCACCAGGATCGAGTGCCCGTCGGGGAACTGCCACTCGTGCACCTGCGGCTTGACCTCGGTCTTGACGATGCCCGGCACCCGTGCGAGGCCGGCCATGTCGATCTCGTTGTCGAAGTGGCCGACGTTGCCGACGATCGCGTTGTGCTTCATCCGCGCCATCTGCTCGGCGAGGATGATGTCGACGCCACCGGTCGTGGTGATGAAGATGTCGCCCTGATCGATCACGTCGTCGAGCTCGACGACCTGGAGGCCGTCCATCGCCGCCTGCAACGCGCAGATCGGGTCGATCTCGGTGACCACGACGCGGGCGCCCTGGCCGCGCAGCGACTCGGCCGCACCCTTGCCCACGTCACCGTAGCCGCAGACGACGGCCAGCTTGCCGCCGAGCATCACGTCGGTGGCCCGGTTGAGGCCGTCGATCAGCGAGTGCCGGATGCCGTATTTGTTGTCGAACTTCGACTTCGTGACCGAGTCGTTGACGTTGATCGCCGGGAACAGCAGCCGGCCGCCGCGGGCCAGCTCGTAGAGGCGAGTCACGCCGGTGGTGGTCTCCTCTGAGACACCACGCATCCCGGCCGCGATCCGGGTGAACCGCTGCGGGTCGGCGGTCAGGCTGCCGCGCAGGGTCTCGAGGATCAGCCGGTATTCCTCGTGGTCGTCTTCGGTGGCCGCGGGAACGGTGCCGGCCGCCTCGAAGTCGACGCCCTTGTGCACCAGCAGCGTGGCGTCGCCGCCGTCGTCGACGATCAGGTTGGGGCCCTGGCCGTCAGCGAACTCGAACAGCCGCATCGTGCACCACCAGTATTCCTCCAGCGTCTCGCCCTTCCAGGCGAACACCGGGGTGCCGGCGGGCGCGTCGACCGTGCCCTCCGGACCGACGACGACCGCGGCCGCCGCCTCGTCCTGTGTGGAGAAGATGTTGCAGGACACCCACCGCACGTCGGCGCCGAGCGCGACGAGCGTCTCGATCAGCACCGCGGTCTGGACGGTCATGTGCAGCGAGCCGGCGATGCGGGCGCCGCGCAGCGGCTGCTTGGCGGCGAACTCGCGGCGCAGCGCCATCAGGCCCGGCATCTCGTGCTCGGCGAGCCGGATCTGGTGACGGCCGGCCGCGGCCAGGTCGAGGTCGCGCACGGCGAACTCGACACCATTGCGATTCTGGACGTGCAAAAGGCACCTCCTGGGTCAGGAGGCGCCCTTGAGAATCAAGAGTCCAGTCGAGCGTGGCGGATCTGGTCCGTCGCAGCGCCTCTCGACCGGCGGTATCCACCATAAACCGCGTCAGCGCGATGGCGCCACCAGACCCATTTCATAAGCCATGATCACCAGGTGTACGCGGTCCCGCGCGTCGAGCTTTGTGAACAGCCGGGCGACATGGGTCTTCGCCGTGGCCACGCTGATGGTCAGCCGCTGGGCGATCTCGGTGTTGGACAGCCCCTGGCCGACCAGCGTCAGCACCTCCCGCTCCCGCTCGGTGATGCCGGTCACGGCGAGCGGCCGGGCCGGGCTCGCCGCCACCGGACGGCCGGCGAACTCGGCGATCAGCCGCCGGGTGACGCTCGGCGCGATCAGCGCGTCGCCGGCGGCGACCACCCGCACCGCGTCCAGGATGTCGTCCAGCGCCATGTCCTTGACCAGGAAGCCGCTGGCGCCGGCCCGCAACGCGCCGTAGACGTTGTCGTCGTCGTCGAACGTGGTCAACATGATCACCCGAGCCGCCGCGCCGCCCTCGACGATCATGCGGGTGGCCGCGATGCCGTCCATCGCCGGCATCCGGATGTCCATCACCACCACGTCCGGGTCGAGCTCTCGGGTCAGGGCGACGGCCTGGATGCCGGTGCCGGCCTCGCCGACCACCTGGAGGTCGGGTGTGTCGGCGATCAGCACCCGCAGGCCGGCGCGGACCAGCGGCTGGTCGTCGGCGAGCAGCACGCGGACGCTCACGCGGGCTCGACCGGCAGCGTGGCGTGGACCCGGAAACCGCCCTCGGGCGCCGGTCCGGCGGTCAGCTCGCCGCCGAGCAGGGTGGCCCGTTCCTTCATCCCTGGTATGCCATAGCCGGTGCCGCTGTCGACGCCGCCCCGGCCGGCATCGATTACTTCGATGGTGAGTGCGGGTAGCCCGTATTCGATGATGATTGTGCAGTTTTCGGTGTTTGCGTGTCGCACGACGTTCGTGAGCGCTTCCTGGATGATCCGGTAGGCGGCCAGGTCGATGTCGGGCGGCAGCACCCGTGGCTCGCCCTCGATCCGCACCTGTGCTCGGACGCCGGCGGCTTCGGTCGTCGCGACGAGCTGGTCGAGCTCGGCGAGGCCGGTGGTCGCGGTCGTGGCCGGCTCGGAGTCGCTGCGGCGCAGGGCGACCAGCGTGCGGCGCAGCCCGGCGAGCGTCTCCCGGCTCGCGGTCTCGATCCGGTCCAGGGCTCGGCGCGCCTCCTCCGGCTGGGTGTCGATCACGCGCCGGCCGACGCCCGCCTGGATCGCGATGACGCCCATGCTGTGCGCGACCTGGTCGTGCAGGTCGCGGGCGATGCGCAGCCGCTCGTGGGTGACCGCTTCGGCGGCGGCCTGGGTGAGCAGCGCGGTGCGGTAGTCGCGGCGCTGCCGCACGGCGGTGCCGGCCAGCCAGGCGACCACGACGCCGAGCAGCAAGGCGATCAGCACGTTGACGTAGGAGCTGCTCTGGTCCGCGTTGAGGTAGAGCGTGGCGGCCGCGGCCTCGGCCACCAGGGTGGAAACCACGGCGCCGGCGGTGGCCAGCCGCGACCGGGTCGCCGCGATGTAAGCGACCGCGACGTCGAGGACCACCGCCTGCGCGAAGCCGACCACCCCGGTGATGTTGAGCGGGGCCAGCCCGACGACGCCGAGCAGCAGGCCGGCGAAACCGACCAGCGGCCAGCGAGGTAGCAGGAGCGCGGGGAGGGCGAGGACCAGGACCGGCAGCACCGTCGCGGGGCCCGTGATGTTAGGGCCGGTGCCGAACGCGACCGCGAGGGATATCGCGAGCGGGTAGGCGGCGAGCACGACCCAGGACATGACGGCCGAAGGGAACCGGTGGTCGGCTGGGCGGGTCAGCGTGGCTTCCATGCCGCCGATGCTAGGTATCCGCAGCTCGGAGCGCGTCGGCCCGCGGACGTAAGCCCGCGGGTGCATTCGCAAGAAGCTGATCGGACGATGGAAGCGTCGTGCAAGAGGCCGAAATTAATCGACAGGCTCTTGTGTGGCAGATATCGATGACCCTAAGGTCAGGGTCCCCATCTCCTTATCTCGCTACAGAAACGAGTCCTTGATGTCACGGACACCACCTCGTTTGCTGGCCGTCGCGACCGTCGCCGCTGTTGGCCTCGGCGTCGCCGGCATCGCGGGCCCCGCCAGCGCCAGCGCGGCGCCGGTCGTCACCCGGGCCGCGCTCGACCCGGCGCTGGTCGCCGGGCGGGGCGCCAACGTCAACTTCCTCGAGCAGGAAGCCGAGAACGCCGTCACCAATGGCACGAAGATCGGCCCCGACCGGACCGCCTACACGCTGCCCGCGGAGGCTTCGGGCCGCTCAGCCGTGCGACTCCAGCCAGGGCAGTATGTCGAGTTCACGCTGCCGGCCGCCGCGAACGCGATCACCGTGCGCTACAGCATCCCGGACGCGCCCGGCGGTGGCGGCATCCGCGCACCCTTGAACGTCAAGGTCAACGGCGGCGGGTCGAAGACCATGACCCTCACGTCCGAGTACGCGTACCTCTACAACCAGTACCCGTTCACCAACGACCCGCAGGCCGACCTACTGCACCCGGACTGGTGGATCACCGAGTGCGCCTGCGTGCCGGCGGCCACCACGCCGACCCCGGTGATCACCAAGCCGTTCCGGCCGATGAAGTTCTACGACGAGGAGCGGCTGGCGCTCGGCCGCACCTACCCGGCCGGTGCCAAGGTCCGGCTGACCGCGCCGAAGGGCACGGCCGCCGCGTGGACCGTCATCGACCTGCTCGACTCGGAGTTGGTCGGCGCGCCGCACGTCAACCTGCTCGCGTCCAACGTGCTGCTGTTCGGCGCCGACCCGACGGGTCGCCGGGACTCCGCTCCGGCGTTCGAGAAGGCGATCGCGCTGGCCAAGCTGGCCCGGCTCAAGGTGTATGTGCCGCCGGGCACCTACCAGGTCAACCGACACATCATCGTCGACAACGTGACGATCGAGGGTGCCGGCAACTGGTATACGACGATCAAGGGCAAGGAGGTCGCCCTCGACCCGCCCGCGCCGGACGGCTCTGTCCACACCGGAGTCGGTTTCTACGGCAAGGACGCGGCCGACGGCGGCAGCCGCAACGTACACCTGTCGGGTTTCTCGATCGAAGGCGATGTGCGTGAGCGCATCGACACCGACCAGGTCAACGGCATCGGCGGCGCGATGAGCGACTCGACCATCGACGGGTTGCACATCCAGCACACCAAGGTCGGGCTCTGGTTCGACGGCCCGATGAACAACCTGAAGGTGACCGACACCATCGTCGTCGACCAGATCGCCGACGCGCTCAACTTCCACATCGGAGTCACCAACTCGGTCGTCCGCAACAACTTCATCCGCAACACCGGCGACGACGGCCTGGCGATGTGGTCGGAGAAGACGGCCGACGCGCGCAACACGTTCGACCACAACACGGTGCAGACGCCGACGCTGGCCAACGGCATCGCCATCTACGGCGGTGAGGACAACACGGTGTCGGCCAACCTGATCGCGGACCCGATCCGCGAGGGCAGCGGCATCCAGGTCGGCTCACGGTTCGGCGCGGTGGCGTTCACCGGCAAGCTGTCGATCACCGACAACACCGTGGTGCGGGCCGGCACCTACGAGCTCAACTGGAACATCGGGCTCGGCGCCATCTGGATCTACGCGTTGGAGAAGAACATCGACGCGGACATCCGGGTGACCGGCGACCACTACCTCGACAGCACCTACAACGCGATCATGCTGGTGAGTGACTGGCCCGTGAAGGACCTCTACTCGATCACCAACCTGCACTTCAAGGACATCCGCGTCGACGGCACCGGCACCTCGGTGCTCAGCGCCCGGGCCAAGGGCGGCGCGACGTTCGAAAACGTCGACGCCCGCAACGTGGGCGCGGTCGGCATCAACAACTGCGGTTCGTTCAACTTCCCGCCGACCGGTTCCGAGTTCGCGGTCACCGACCTCGGTGGCAACGACGGCGGCGGCACCACCGGGCCATGGCTGGCCGCGTGGGAACTGCCCAACACCATCACCTGCGACGACCGCCCACCGGTCGTGGTGCCACCAGCGCCGACGCAGTGGTGAGCTAGCTCATCGGCGGGCGGGCGCTCCGGCGCCCGCCCGCTATGCGTTAGAGGTAGCTTTCGGCTCGGCCTTGTTTCGGTCGACCTGGCGACGGATGCGCCGGCCCCGAACATCGAAGAACCGCATTACCCTAGTCTGCCGGGTCGCCGGCGGGTTTCACCAGACGCGATCCTCCCGAGTGGAGCTTGGCCTGGCCAGGTGCGTGGCCGCCCGCATCGATTGCATACTGCTATCGTTGCCGCGACGAATCCTTTTCGTGTCCGGTGGTGGAGGTGACCCGGTGTTGCGCGTCGTGAGCCCGAGCGACGGCACGGCGGTCCTGTCCTGCGACACGTGCGGTGCCGAGTTCGCCGCACCCGGTCCCGCCGACCAGCGGATGACCTGGCTGGCGGCCCGCCGGATCGGTTGGGTCGAGTTGCGCGTCGGCGGCATCGTCTGGCAACGCTGCCCGCGGTGTGCCAGACGCGGCGAAACCGCCGCGGTTTAGCTCGTGCTGACGCCGGCCCGCGAGCAGGCCGCCGTGGAAGCGTTGATGGTCGCCAGCCGTGCGTTCGTCGGCTTGGCCGCCCGCTCGCTGGCCGACCTCGACGCCGACGTCACGCTGCCGCAGTTTCGCACGCTGGTCGTGTTGGCCAGTCGCGGCCCGCAACGCTCGGTCGACATCTCCAACGAACTCGGCGTCGCGCCATCGACCGGCCAACGGATGTGCGACCGCTTGGTCCGCAAAGGACTCGTCGACCGGTCCCGGTCGGCCAGCGACCGCCGGGTGGTCAAGGTGCGGTTGAGCGCCGCCGGTCGCGACCTGGTGGAGAAGGTCCTCAACCGCCGGCGGGTCGAACTGTCGCGGATCGTGGCCGCCACGCCCGATCTGTGGCAACCGCTGGTCACCGAGGCCCTGGCCGCGTTCGCCGCCGCGACCGGCGAGGTGCCGGAGCAGGAGTGGTGGCTCGGCTATTCGGCTAGTTGAGCAGTTTCGCGAGCACGGCAGCGTGGCTGTGGTCGACGTCGCGGGTCGCGGTGAGCACCGTCAACTCACCGTCGCGGCGGATCGCCTTGAGCCGGTCGAGCGAATCGTTGTGTTTGAGTTCGGCGAGATAACGCCGGCGGAACTCGTCGAATTTGTCGGGCTCGTGGCCATACCAGGTGCGTAGCTCGGTGGACGGCGCGACGTCTTTGAGCCATTCGTCGAAGTGCGCGGCGTCTTTGCGTAGGCCGCGCGGCCAGATCCGGTCGACCAGCACGCGGGTGCCGTCGGCTGGGGACGGGTCTTCATACACGCGACGTAGTCGTACACCTGCCATGCGAAACAATTGTACGAGCGTCCTGCGGTACGTTCGGCGACTTCCGCACACACGCAGTAAGCGCAAGACTGCACGGAATGACCTATCCGCCTCCCCAGCCCGACCCGTTCCCGGCAGCCCCACGTTCGACCAGCGTGGCGGCCGCCCTTTAGACCAGCGTGGGCGCCCTGGCCAGACGCCCACCCGGACTTCTTCTCTCCGAATAGGACACTGACCGGCGAGCGGTATGCGTTCTGTCGTCGACGGTCTATCCCCGGGTCGCGATTTGGGCCATGCCAGCCTGGCGCGATTGAGCCGTTCGGCTGATGATCAACACGGTTCGGCCAATAGGTCACCCTCGGGCCTTGCACTAAAGGTCGAGAGGTGCTGTTGTATCGATGTCCCTCCCCAACTCCCACGTCCCAAATCACACGGGGTGATTTATGCGCGCTTTGCGCACAGTTCTCGCCGGCACGGCAGCCGCCGCGCTCGCTGTCGCCGGTTCCGTCTACGTCTTGGCGTCGCCCGCTTCCGCGGCAGCGGCACCGGTCGGCGCCGTCGGCACCTACTCGCCGGTCGCGCCGAAGCGGATCCTCGACACCCGCAGCGGCCTGGGCGCACCCAAGAAGATCGTCGGCCCGGGCGGCATCGTCCACCTTCAGGTTGCCGGCCGCGGCGGTGTGCCCGCGACGGGCGTCTCGGCCGTCGTCCTCAACCTGACGGTCACCGGCACCCTGGGCAACGGTTACCTGACCGCCTACCCCGATGGCGTCACGCGGCCGACCGCGTCGTCCATCAACTTCGCCAAGGGTGCGACGCGGGCCAACTCGGTCACCGTCGCGGTCGGCGCCAACGGTTTCGTCAACATCTACCAGAACAGCGTTGGCTCGCACATCATCGCTGACGTGGCCGGCTACTACAGCGGCGACGAAGCGGCACCGGTCGGCAGCACCTACTCGCCGGAGTCGCCGTTCCGAGTCGACGACACGCGCTGGGACGGGTTGCCCCCGGTCGCCGGTGGCGACTGGATCCGCTACGCGATCACCTACGGCGTGCCGGAGCTTGACTCGGCCGTCACCGCGATCGCGATGAACATCACCGCGGTCAACCCGGCCAACGGTGGCTACATCACCACCTGGAACGGCGTCGGCAGCCCGCCGGCGGGCGTCTCCGCCGTCAACTTCGGCAAGGGTGGCATCACGCCCAACAGCGCGACCGTGCCGACCTCCATCTGCGACTTCTGCAGCGGCGGCACCGGCGTCGAGCCGATGTTCGGCGTCTACACCAACACCACCACCCACTGGCTCGTCGACGTGTTCGGCGTCTACTTCAACGACTCGGTCGAGGGTCTGAAGTTCCGCCCGATCACGCCGCAGCGGATCCTCGACACCCGTCCGGGTTCGCCGATGACCTCAGGTGTGCGCGCTGTCGACGTGTCGTCGGCGGTCACGCCCGAGACCTACGCGCTGTCGCTCAACGTCACGGCCGTCGCGCCGTCGACCAACACCTACCTCACGGTCTACCCCGACGACGGCGACCCTCGCCCGACGGTCAGCACGCTCAACCCCAGCAAGGGGCAGACTGTTGCCAACGGCACCATCGCCGGCGTGGGTGACACCAACCAGTTCCTGATCTACAACAACGCCGGGACCCTCGACGTCGTCGCCGACATGGGCGGCCTCTTCGAATACTTCCCGAGCGCCGAGCCGACCGCCCGCGCAGTCGTGGGCAAGTCGGCCATCAACCTGCAGGGCCGGGTCGCAGCTAAGACCCGCAACTGACGGTCTGATCCACGAGAGCTCCGCCCGGGTTCGCCCGGGCGGAGCTTTTCGTTTGTCCGCGTCAGCGGCGGCGGGTGAGGCCGCGGTCGCGGGCCAGGCGGCTCAGGATCGGGCGGATGCTCAGCCCCGTGCCGCCCAGGGCGACCACCCCGATCCCGAGATCGACCGAGACCCGGCCTTCGCTGGCCCAGTAGACGTCCTTGAGGTCGAGCAGCAGCGCGAACTCGTCGACGATCAGCGCCAGCCCGGATCCATAGGTCCACCCCGTCAGTGGCTTGCCCCGGGACCGCTCGGTGCCGGCGACCGCGGTCGCGCCGACGGCGCTGACCAGGCCGATGCCCCACATGTAGTGGTGGAGGTGGACGCCGCCGACGGTGATGTTGTGGAAGCGGGTGCCGCCGCGGCGGATGCCGTAGGTGATCGCGCGGACCGCGGCGAACGTCACCGTGAAGCCGAGCCAGGACCAGAGCACCGAGCGCTCGCGGAGCCCGAGTTCCTCCAGGTAGGCCCGGCGCAGCTCGGCGGGCGTGGGCACGGCGGCCTTCGACGTGGGTGCGTCGGGGGAGCCGTCGGTCATGCGCCCAACGTACCCTTAAATGGGATTTTTTCGGGTTTAATCGCTAGAAGCTGAGCCCGCCCACAACCCCGCGGCCGTCCCCTCGGCCAGGCGCTTCTCGTAGACCCGCACCTTGTAGCTGATCAGGCTCAACGCCGCCGAGAGCGAGGCGATCTGGTCGGCGATCCGCTCCTCGTGCTCGCGCAACAGCGCCAGGCGGGTGGTCTCGTTGCCGGGGCCCTCGCGGATCAGCTCGGCATAGCGGCGGATCGCCTCGAGCGGCATGTCGGACTCGCGCAGCCGGGCGCAGAGCGCGACCCATTCGACATCGTCGTCGGAGTAGACCCGCCGGCCGCTCGCGTTGCGGTTGATCGGCTCGGCGAACAGGCCCTCCCGCTCGTAGAACCGCAACGCGTGCACGCTGAGCCCCGTGCGGGCCGCGACCTCGCTGATCGTGTACGCCATGCCCAGCACCCTATCGACTTGAGCTAGAGGACGCTCTAGCTCATAGCCTCCCGCCATGACCGTCACCTTGATCACCGGAGGGTCGAGCGGCATCGGCGCCGCCACCGCCCGGCAGTTGCTCGCCCTCGGCCACCAGGTCGCCGTCACCGGCCGGCGGGCCGAGCGGCTCGACCGGTTCAGCGCTGACCACCCCGAGGCGCTCGCCCTGGTCTCCGACAGCGGCGTGCCCGCCGACGTGCAGGCCGCCGTCGACGCCACCGTCGCCAAGTTCGGCCGGCTCGACAACATCGTGGCCAACGCCGGCTACGCCACCCACGACGGGCTCGACGACGGCGACCCCGAGGGTTGGCGCGACATGGTGCTGACCAACGTGCTCGGCCCGGCGCTGCTGATCCGGGCCGCGTTGCCACACCTCGCGGCGGCCAAGGGCCGGATCGTGCTGGTCGGCAGCGTGGCCGGGCTGGTGAACACGCCCGGCAACTTCTACGGCGCGACGAAGTGGGCGGTGACCGGGCTGGCCGGGAACACCCGGCAGCTGGTCGGCGAGTTGGGCATCGGGGTCACGCTCGTCTCGCCCGGCGGCACATTGACCGACTTCTTCGACCCCGCCGGCGGTCCGCCCGCGGACCGGCCCGGCGGCTATCTGACCGCCGACCAGCTCGGCGCCACCATCGTCTGGGCGCTGTCGCAGCCCGAGGGCGTCGACATCAGCACGCTGACCGTGCGCCGGATCGGCTCGATCTATTAGGGAAGCGCCGGCTCAACCGAATTGTCACCGCCGCCGCCCGACGGTCACCTGGCGTCCACTTTGCGCGGATAACTTCCCCACGCCAACATCCAGCCAGCACCCTCGGGGAGGGCGGAGCTATGGGCGCACTCGATCGCCGCACATTCCTCAAAATGGTGGGCGCGCCAGCGGTGGGCGCGGCCCTCCCGGCGGGCCTCGACAAGGCTCTCGCGATTCCGGCCAACAACCGGCACGGCTCGATCGCCGACGTCGAGCACGTCATTTTCCTGATGCAGGAAAACCGATCCTTCGACCATTACTTCGGTACGTTGCGCGGCGTGCGCGGTTTCGCCGACCCGCATCCGGTCACCCTGCCGAGCGGAAAGAGCGTATTCCACCAGCC
This sequence comes from Asanoa ferruginea, assembly GCF_003387075.1. Lineage (NCBI taxonomy): Bacteria > Bacillati > Actinomycetota > Actinomycetes > Micromonosporales > Micromonosporaceae > Asanoa > Asanoa ferruginea. The sequence goes on along the minus strand of NZ_QUMQ01000001.1, from coordinate 1,496,313 downwards.
CAATGGCAACGGTGAACTGTTGCCGTTCCGGCCGCAGGTGCCTGACCTCGGCCAGACGTTCCTGCCCGATCCGCCGCACGGTTGGAACGACGGGCACGCGGCCTGGAACGAGGGTCGCCACGACCAGTGGGTGCCCAACAAGGGCGTCACCGCGATGACCTATCACACCCGCGCGGACCTGCCCTATCAGTTCGCACTCGCCGACGCGTTCACCGTTTGCGACAACTACCACTGCTCGCTGCTCGGCCCGACCGATCCCAACCGCTATCACATGTGGTCGGGCTGGGTCGGCAACGACGGCAAGGCCGGCGGGCCGGTCATCACCAACGCGGAGGCCGGCTATGACTGGTCGACCTACCCGGAACGGTTGGAGCGCAACGGAATCTCCTGGAAGATCTACCAGGACGTCGGCCTCGGGCTGACCGCGGAAGGCTTCTGGGGCTGGACCAGCGACCCCTACATCGGCAACTACGGCGACAACTCGCTGCTCTATTTCCACCAGTACCAGAACGCCAAGCCGGGCACCCCGCTCGCCGAGAGGGCCAAGCGCGGCACCGAGGTCAACAAGGTCGGCCGCGACCCGTTGAAGCTGCTGGCCGACCTGCGCTCCGATGTGGAGCACAACCGGCTGCCCAAGGTGTCGTGGATCGTCGCGCCGGAGGCCTTCACCGAACACCCGAACTGGGAGCCCGGCTTCGGCGCCTGGTATGTCTCCCAGGTGATCGACATCCTCGCCTCCAACCCCGAGGTGTGGAGCAAGATGGCCCTCTTCATCACCTACGACGAGGAGGGTGGCTTCTTCGACCACATGCCGCCGCCCACGCCGGGGTTGTCGACCGTGTCGACGGTCAACGAGATCTTCGCCGGCGACGCACACAACCGGCCCGGCCCCTACGGCCTCGGCATGCGCGTCCCGATGATCATCGTGTCGCCGTGGACCCGCGGCGGCTGGGTCAACTCGGAGCTCTTCGACCACACCTCGCTGATCCGGTTCATGGAGGCCCGCTTCGCCGGCCACAACCGCGACCTGGTCGAATCCAACATCACCCCGTGGCGCCGGGCCGTGGCGGGCGACCTGACCTCGGCGTTCGACTTCAAGACGCCCAACCGGTCGACCTCGGTCAAGCTGCCCGACACCGACGACTTCAAGCCCGACAACCTGGTGCGTTTCCCCGACCAGGTGCCGGTGCCGCCGGCCGACCAGGCCGTGCCGCGCCAGGAGAAGGGCGTCAAGCCGGCCCGCGCGTTGCCGTACACCCTGGAAGTTTCCGCTCTGCCCAACGGTCTTGAATTTCGCAACCACGGCAAGGCAACCGCGGTTTTCCAGGTACGCGAGGCGGGGAGCACGACCGCGCCGCGGTCCTACACCGTGGAGCCCGGCAAGCGCCTCGCCGACACCTGGGCGACGGGCGCGGACCTCACCGTGTACGGGCCGAACGGCTTCTTCCGCCGCTTCACCGGCAATGCCGGGCTGTCGGTCTCGACGTCTTATGACGAGCGGGATCTCGCGCTCGAGCTGACGTTCGTCAACACGGGCCGCAACCGACTGTCGATCACGGTCCGCGACGGTTACCGGGGCCGCCCGGTGACGCTCTCACTGCGGCCCGGCGAGAAGGAGCGTCGTGAGTGGTCGCTCAAGCACAACCACGGCTGGTATGACCTGTCCGTGTCGGTCGCCGGCAACGCGCTGTTCGAGCAGCGCCTCGCGGGTCACCTGGAGAACGGCGAGGACAGCTTCACCGATCCGGCCATGGGTGGCCTGGTCTGATCTTTTGTTGACTGGGCGGGGACGCACGTCGGTCCCTGCCCAATGTCTTGTTTGGGCAGTTCTCCGTCGCTAGCATCGGACATCGATGTCGGTGGGGGTGGCAATGACCTCGGGGGATTTCGACCAGGCGCTGAGTGCCGCGCGCCAGGCCTTGCAAGACGCGATAGCGGGTGCGGCGCCGGCCGCCGGTCCGTCGTCGGGCGTCGGGGCTGACGGCCTGATCCAGGTGACCGCGGAGGGCCAGCGGCTCACCTCGGTGACGGTCGACCCGCGCGCCATGCGGTTGCCGGCGGAAGAGTTCGGCGCCGAGTTGCTGTCGGCCGTCAACGCGGCGCTGGCTTCGGGAGATCCGGCTCCGGTGCCCGAGGCCGCCGCCCTGCCCGACCCGGCCGCACTGTCGCGGCAGCTCGAGGAGCTGCAAAACCAGAGCCTGCGCCAGATGGCGCGTTACACCCAGTCGATCAGTGAGGTCATGGCAGCGCTCAAACAACGGGGGTAGGCGCGGATGGAGGGTTTCCAGGTCAACACCGACTCGCTGCGCACCGGCGCGACGGGTCTCGACGACGTGGTCGACCGCTTCGCGGACACGCTGGAGCAGTTCGAGGCGACCATCAACGCGTTCGGCCAGCCCTGGGGCGCCGACGACGTCGGCTCGATCATCGGCGAGCTCTACCTGGGCATCCACGACCTGGCGATGACCTGCTTCGAAAGCAACGGCGAGCTGCTCGGCGAGTTCGCACACGGCCTGCACACGATGGCCGACAACTTCGAGGCGGCGGAAAACGAGGTCACCGACAGCCTGCTGCGGTTGCAGAACCTGCTCGGCGGTGGCTGAGCCGTGGGCCTCCAACTTCCCGGCGAGCTGGTCTCGCTGCTCGGCATGCTCGGCTACAGCTGGCCGGAGGCCGACGAAGAGAAGCTGTTCGAGATGGCCCAGCACTGGCTCGACCTGAGCGGCACGGTCAGCGCGATCAGCGCCGAGGCCCAGGGTCACGGTTCGTCGGTGGTGGCGGCCAACGCCGGCGAGGCGATCGCCGCTTTCCAGGCCCGCTGGTCGGGCCAGGACGCCCCGATCACCAACCTGACCGACGGCGCGACGGCAGCACAGGGCGTCGGCCTGGGCCTGATGGTCGCGGCGGGGGTGGTGCTCGCCCTGAAGATCAATGTGATCATCCAGCTCGTCACGCTGGCGATCCAGATCGCCCAGGCGATCGCCACGGCGGTGGTCACCTTCGGCGCGTCGCTCCTCGAGATACCGATCTTCAAGATGATCACTTCGCTGATCCTGGATCAGCTTCTCGGTTTCGCGATGCAGGCGCTGCTCAATGGTTAAAGGCCGGCTCCGACGACTCAAGCGCCAGGGGCGGGGCGGTTTCGCGCGAGGCGTCTTCGGCCCGATCGGCGACCTGCTGCGGCCGGGGCAGAGCCTGCACAACCTCGGGTTGCCCGGCAACCGGCTGCGCCATCCGGGCGCGACCCCCTTCCCGGCACGGTCTTTGCGCGGCCGATCGATCCGATCCTTGCGCCGCGACCGCCCGGCCAACTGGCGCGAGGTGCCGACACGAGACAACGAAGGGTTCATCTGGCTCGACGAAAACGGCGTCGAGCGGTTGCGGTTCATGCGCCCGACGGGCGAGAACCCGGCCAACAGCCAGTGGTCCCGCCAGGCCAACGGCTACCTGCGCTGGCAGTCATCGCAGTCGACGCCCGGGATGGCCGACGAAGGTAAGCTCTTCCTCGATGTTGACGGCAACGTCGTCGGTCGCAACGACCCGGGTTTCGCGGAGTCGACGCACATCATCTACGAGGGCCCGTGGCCATAGGGAGGACCCGGTGGAGCTGATGCGCGACCCTCGGGAGGCGCTCAACAACATCATGGAGGCGATCCTTTTCACCTACCGCTACGACGCCGCGCGGCGGGCCTTCCTGCTGATCACCGATTACCCGTTCAAGTCACCTGGCAGCGTTCGCGAGTTCGCCGCGTTCACGTTCGAAGACGCTGATTTTCAGCGCGTCTCCGGCGACTACGAGGCCTACCAGGGGCATCAGGACAGCTTCCAGGCGAAGGGTCCGGGAGCTTTCGTCATCCAGAGCGTCCGGCAGAAGACCGACGCGGGCCGTGACCAACTCGACCTGTGGTTCGGCCCCAACTTCGGCGGGATCCTGGTCACCTACGGCGCACTGCGCGGCTACACGCGGGGCTCGACGGCAGAGAAGGTCGGCCCAGCAGACTGGGTCTACCGCGACTCGAAGACCAACCAGCCGTTCGACTTCGACTACCCGTTCCCGTCGCTGGCATCCCCACCGGCATAACCGAGAAGTTCGAGTTCGCGTACCCGGTCAACTAGGGTCCTGATCGTGTCTATCGGTTCCGGGCGGAGGCCGCCTGCGCTCGGCCTGGTGGCCCTGCTCGCGACCGTGCCCGGCGTGGCGGTCTCCCTCGGCGGCCTGCACCTCATGCCGCCGGTCGCGGCGCTCCTGTTCGGCATCTCGATCGTCGGCGCCGCGTTTCTGCTCGCCTGGGCGGCCGAGGCAGCGCAGCTAGACGTCTCCGCCGGCCTGGCGGTCGCGGTGCTCGCCCTGATCGCGGTGCTGCCGGAGTATGCGGTCGACTTCGTCTTCACCGCCCGCGGCGGCGAGGCGGTGGCGGCGCACGGACCATCGTGTCGCGCGCCGGGCGAGGAGACCTCGGCCTGCTCGCTGGCGCTGGCCAACATGACCGGCGCCAACCGGATCCTGGTCGGCGTCGGCTGGGCATTGGTCGTGCTGATCGCGTGGCGCCGCATGCGCCGCCGCGGCGTGTCACAGGCCCGGGCGAACAGCGTCGCACTGAACCGGGCCGACGCGGTGCCGATCGTGTTCCTGGCCCTGGCCTCGGTCTACTGCCTGGTGCTGCCGTTCAAGCGGACCCTGTCCCTGGCCGACACGGTGGTGCTGCTGGCCATCTTCGTCGCCTACAGCTGGCGGATCTCCCGTGCGCCGGCCGGCGAGCCGGACCTGATCGGCCCGTCGGCGTGGATCGGCAGCCTCGACAAGCGCGTGCGCCGCACGGTCGTGATCGGCCTGTTCGTGGCCGCGGCCGCGGTCATCCTGTTAACGGCGGAACATTTCGCGCAGTCGCTCGTGGACACCGGGGCGGATCTCGGCATCAACGAGTTCCTCCTGGTGCAGTGGCTGGCGCCGCTCGCGTCGGAGGCGCCGGAGTTGCTGGTGGCCGGCCTCTACGCGTGGCGGCTACACACGAGCGAGGCGCTGGGCGCGCTGGTCTCGTCGAAGGTCAACCAGTGGACGCTGCTGGTCGGCACCCTGCCGATCGTCTTCGCCGCGTCGAGCGGTGGGTGGTCGGGCCTGCCGATCGAGTCGGCGCAGCGGGACGAGTTGCTGCTGACGGCGTCGCAGTCGCTGCTCGCGGTCTCGTTGTTGGTGGGGTTGTCCCTCTCGGTGCGGGCGGCGCTCCTGCTGACCGGGTTGTTCTTCCTTCAGTTCGCCCTGTCGGCGGCGGTCCCGTCATCGTGGCGGGGACGCGAGCTGATCGCGCTTTCGGTGGTCTACCTGGTGCTCGCCGCGGTCGTCCTGTTCCGGCGCCGGCGGTTGATCCTGCCGATTGTGCGGGACGGGCTGTTCACGCCCTACCGCTCACTGGGCGACGACATGTGCTGCACAACGGCGGCGGGCAAGCTCCGTCTGCGGGAGCGGGTGCTGATCCGCTCCGAGTAGGCCCTGGTAACCAGGGTGAATTCCGTGCGCCCGCCTGCCAACCTGGAGCAACGCCCAAGTCGGTACACTCTTCACTCGCGCCCTCGTAGCTCAGGGGATAGAGCATCGGTTTCCTAAACCGTGTGTCGCAGGTTCGAATCCTGCCGGGGGCACCACCTTGCGGAGCAGCAGGTAACCCTGAGGACAGGACTCCCCCTTCGCGGGCGGGCGACCGCCCTGGAACACCACGCCGAAGCCGGCGCCGGTAGCCAGGTCTGCCATTTCCCGGGTGGACAGCCAGTAGGAGTCGAACTCCACCCCGAGGCCGGTGGACCAGCCGCTGCGTCGGTGCTGGCCGTCGCCGTCCTTGAACGCTGTCACCAGGTAGCCGCCCGGGTGGACGACTCGCGCCAGTTCTGCGAACGCCTTCGATCGGTCAGCCGGTGCCAGGAAGATCAGCGAGTACCAGCACACGAGGCCAGCCAGCGACGCATCCGGGAACGGAAGGTCGCGCAGGTCGGCCACCTCGAACGGGAACGCCGGATGGTCGCGGCGGGCAACCTCGATCATGCCAGGAGACAGGTCGACGCCACGCGGGGAAAGGCCGCGCGAGGCCAGGTACGGTTCCAGGTGTCCGGTCCCGCACCCGACGTCGGCCACCTCGGTGCCCAGGCCCGCGGCCAGCGTCAGTTCGCTGAAGAGGTCGAGCACCGCCCGCTCGACCGGCATCGATTCCATGGCGCCGACCAGGCGCTGCGCATACCAACCGGCGAGCACGTCGTGCGCGTCGCGAAGCTCTTCGGTTTGGGCATCCACGGCCGGAGACTCTAGCGGGCCGAATCGGGGCTGCGGCAGCCTGTCACGGGCGGGGTCATGGCGGACATCTCTTGTCTGACGACGACGTGAGAGGGAGCCACGATGGCAATCCTGGACAGTGACCCGTTGGACGATCTGGTGCGGCACGCGGCGCCGCCGGTGCGGTTGGGTGCGGACGGTGAACTCGGCGACGTGCTGGGCACTTTGGCTACCGAGGTGATCCAGGCGCGGCCGGCCAGGGCACCGCTGGGCGCGGTGTCCCGGGGTTGGCGTCGGGTGTGGGCCATACCGGTGGCCGCGGGTCTGGTGCTGGCGACTGCGGCCGCCGGCTTCGCGGTCTGGCACAACTCCGCTTCACCCGAAGCCGCCCGGGCGCTCGACGACTACACCGCTCAGCTTCGGCTGCCTCCCGGCACGGACCGCGCCGCCTATCTGGCCCAGGTGCGCGCGCAGGGCGTGGCGCGGCCCGTTGAGATCTCCGACCTCAGCGTGCAGAGCATGGTCAGCCACTACGGGGTGTGCACCTGGCTGGTGGCCTGGGAGGCCCGGCACGCTGCCGGCGACGCCGCCGCCGAGGCCGAGGCGGTCACCGCACTGCGGCTGGCGATCGCCGCGCCGGCGATCCGGGCCACCGACGGCGGCGGGGTGGTGGCCAATCTCGAACAGGTCGCCGCGGCCGCGGCCGCCGGTGACCAGGCGCGCGTCGCCGTCGAGCTCGACAACAACTGTGCCGGCCTGCCCCTGGACGGCATCCGGTGACCGCATGGGTGCCTCCGGCGGAAGCCCGCTTCACCGAGTTGATGAACGAGCACGGGCGGGCCGTGCTGGGCTATCTCGCCCGGCGCACCGAGCCCCAGCACGCCAGTGCCGACCTGATGGCCGACGTCTTCGTCGTGGTCTGGCGGCGCCTCGACGACGTGCCCACCGATCCTGCCCAGGCCCGGGCGTGGCTGATCGGGATCGCGCGCGGTGTCCTGACCAACCACCGCCGCGGCAACTCGCGGCGCGATCAGCTCGCCAACCGGCTGCGCCAGCACCTGCGGACTCAGCCGGTCGCGGTTCCTGACGACACGACCTCGGCGGTGCGCGCGGCCCTCGATCGGCTCAGTGCTGACGATCGGGAACTGCTCACCCTCATCGCCTGGGAGGATCTGACTCCGGCCCAGGCCGCCGCCGCCCTCGGGCTTTCCGCCGCCGCGACGCGCAAACGTCTTGAGCGCGCTCGCGCCCGGTTGAGGGCCGTTCTCGATTCGGCGGCACCGGTCCGAGCAGGCACGACGTCAACCGGATAGGCACGCCGAGGAGGAAGCCGATGCGTAACGCGGCTATGGAGCAGTTGGACGTTCTGGTCGGGTCGTGGCGCACGACGCTGCGGAACGCGTGGTTCCTGGAGCCGGCCGACCGGGAGGTGGGGGGCTCCGCGACCGTGGAGTGGCTCGGCGACGCGTTCGTGGTCTTCCGCTGGACGATGACGGGCGATGTCGGCAAGGCCACGAGCGAGATGGTCCTGGTGCTCGGGCGCAGCGACGCTCAAGACGCCTACACCGCGCTCTACCACGATGAACGCGGGGTTTGCCGGGTATTCGCCATGGCGTTCGACGGCTCGCACTGGAGCCTGAGTCGCGAAGATCCCGACATGTTCCAGCGGTTCATCGCCGACATAGGCCCCGACCGCATCGCGGGTCGCTGGGAGGCGTCCGACGATCAAGGGTTGACCTGGCGCAAGGACTTCGACCTCATCTTCGACCGGTCGTAGGCGACGCCGGGGTTGACGCAACCGTCCGGTTGCCATAGGTTTATGGCAACCGGTTGGTTGCGATGAGGAGGTGGGCATGACATTCCCGGATCGGATCGAGCGCACGCTTCAATTGGCCCATCCACCCGAGCGTGTGTGGGCGGCCCTCACCACCGCGGAGGGGCTGGGCACCTGGTTCGGGCACCGCGCCGAGGTCGATCTGCGCGTCGGCGGCCAGGCCAGGCTCGAGTGGGACAGCGGTGACGTCAAGGTGCTCACCATCGAGCGTCTCGAACCTCCGCGCGTCTTCGCCTACACGTGGTCGATCTACGGTCTTCCCGACGACGACCCGCGACGCACCTATGTGGAATTCACGCTCGACGCCACCGACGGCGGCACCACGCTGACCGTGGTCGAGACCGGGTTCGGGCAACTGCCAGACGAACAACAGCACGATGTGGCCTACACCGGCAACACCCGCGGCTGGGCCAACGAACTGGGCGAGCTGGTCGAATACCTCGATGGACAAGCCTGACCCGGAAGCGGTGGCCGAGGAAGTGTTCGCCGCCCTGGCCGATCCGACGCGGCGGAGCATCCTCGCCACCCTGGCCAGGAACGGGCCCGCCACCGCGACCGATCTGGCCGCCTGGTTGCCGATCACCCGGCAGGCCATCGCGAAACATCTCAACCTGCTGGCCGAGGCCCGGCTGGTCGTGGCCGAGCCAGGGGAGCGGCGCCGGGTGCGCTACCGGCTGGACTCCGCATCCATGAAGGTCGCCCAGCAATACCTGGCCGCGCTGGCCCGCGACTGGGACGGTCCGCTGGCCGCCCTGCGCGACCACCTCGGCTGAACCCGAGCAATTGGAGGCGAATCATGAACGACCACACACCCAGCCCCGCCCTTCCTCCGGTGGTCGACCGGAAGAGCTGGCAGGAGGCACGGGAAGCACTGTTCGCCCGGGAGAAGGCGCACACCCGCGAGGGAGACGCGATCGCGGCGGCGCGGCGGCGGCTGCCGATGGTGGAGGTCGACGCCAGCATCGAGGTCATCGGTCCCGACGGGCCGGTCACGATCCTCGACGTCTTCGAAGGCCGCAAGCAGCTCATCGCCTACTTCCACGCGTGGTGGCCCGGTCGGACCGCCGCGGAGCAATGCGAGGGCTGCACGTTCTTCAACAGCCAGGTTCGCGAGTTGGCCTACATCCATTCCCGCGACGCCACCTACGCCGTGCTGTGTAAGGGTCCTTATCAGGAAAGCATCCGCTATCGGGACTTCCTGGGCCTGGAAATGCCGTGGTATTCGGCCGAGCTGACCGCGCCGCAACTCCTGGAAGGTCGCGACTGGCAGCGGCACCACCTGGTCTGCTACGTCCGTGACGGCGATCGGGTCTTCGAGACCTACTACACCGGCGGTCGCGGCGTCGAGATCATGTCGCCCACACACGGGCTGCTGGACATGACCGTCTACGGGCGCCAAGAGGGGTGGGAGGACTCTCCGGACGGTTGGCCACAGCCGTGGGGAGACGCGACGAACCCACAGGTCTGGCGTACGAATGGTCGTCCGATCGCCCAGTGGTCGCGCATCGAGGCCGGCCGCTCCGACCAGCTGAGCTGAGGAGCGATATCCGGTTGAGCGCGACGATCGGCGGGATCACTCTGTAGGCATGCGGGTGACCTTCGAGCGACCACCCGACCACGTGTGGGCTTCGATCCTGATCGAGCGTGACGACAAAGTGGTCTACCGGATGAGCGCCGGTCCCATTACCGGCGAGCTACCGCACGACCTCGTGCACTTCACGGTCGAAGACGCGATGCGCCTGCCGGATGGCATCTGGGGCGCGATAGCGGGCGGCGTGGTCTTCAAGAGCATGGCCCATCAGTCCGGCCGCCGCCCGCCGCATGCGGCCGACAAGTCAGCGGCATTGATCCGGGCCTATCGCGACCGGATCCAGCGCGCCGAGTTGTTGGGTGGGTTCGTCGAGGCGGCGGCCGCCAAACCGCGCGCCGACCTGGCCAAGCTGACCGCGCAATGGTTCGCGACCCGGCCAGCCGACGCACCGCCGGCCGACCTCGTGCGGGCCGCGATCGCCGCACTCCACGCCGCCGAAGACCGGTGGCGCACGGTTCCGGTCGGCGGCACCGTGGCGCTGGAATGGCCGGCGCACCGCAGCCTCCGCCTCGCGCGGCGCTGAGCAACGGACAAATCGCCCATATGTCCCTTGCGGGGAGGCGGGGCTAGGCTCCGAAGGGAGGTCGCTCACGAGGGATTGGGGTGCGTGACATGGCCAACGCCAGCGCTGCGGGGACGATTGACGTCGGCGGAGACCTTACGGTCAACCGGTTCGGGTTCGGAGCCATGCGGATCACCGGGCCGGGCATCTGGGGGCCGCCGACCAACCGAGAAGACGCCATCGCGGTCCTGCGTCGGGCCGTCGAGAACGAGATCAACTTTATCGACACGGCCGACTCCTACGGGCCCAACGTGAGTGAAGAGCTGATCGCGGAGGCGCTCTATCCCTACCCGGACGATCTGGTCATCACCACCAAAGCCGGTCTGGTCCGCACTGGTCCCGACGACGGCGAGCCCGACGGGTTCTGGCCCAAAGACGGGCGGCCGGAGCACATCATCGAGGCGTGCGAGGGGTCGCTTCGGCGGCTGAGGCTCGACCAGATCCCGCTCTTCCAGTTTCACAAGCCCGACCCGAAGGTGCCGTTCGAAGACTCGATGGGCGCCGTCGTGCAGCTCAAGGAGCAGGGCAAGATCGTGCATGTCGGTGTGTCCAATGTGACCGAAGAGGAAATCCGGGTCGCGCAGCGGATGGTGCCGATTGTCTCGGTCCAGAACCGTTACAACCTCAACGATCGCCGGCCGGAGTCGATTGTGGACCTGTGCGAGCAGGAGCAGATGGTGTTCCTGCCCTGGGAGCCGATGACCGGAGCCGCCGAGAACCCGACCGTACGCGAGATCGCCGAGCGGCACGACGCCGAACCGCGCCAGGTGATGCTGGCCTGGATGCTCGGGCGGTCGCCGTCGATTCTGCCCATCGCGGGTACGAGTGACCCAGCACACCTTGACGACAACCTCGGCGCGCTCGATCTGGAACTTACGCACGCCGAGATCGCGGCCATCCAGAAGACGGGTGGCTGATCAGAAAAGCGGGACTGGGAGCCACGCCCGGAGCGGAGCTAGGCTCCAGTTCGGTAGGGGGTAGGCGTGTCGCGCCTGCCTCCGACATCGGATTGGAGTGTCTGCACCATGCCCAACGCCAGCTCCGCGGGGACGATCGACGTCGGCGGGGATCTCACCGTCAACCGGTTCGGTTACGGCGCCATGCGCATCACCGGGCCGGGCATCTGGGGTCCGCCGGCCGACAAGGGCGAAGCCATCGCCGTGCTGCGCCGGGTCGTCGACGCCGGCATCAACTTCATCGACACCGCGGACTCCTACGGCCCCGACGTGAGCGAGGAGCTGATCGCCGAGGCGCTCTACCCGTACCCGGAAGATCTGGTCATCGCCACCAAAGGTGGCCTGCTCCGGCCCGGGCCCAACATGGCCTGGCCGGCCGACGGGCGCCCCGAGCACCTGGTCGAGGTCGCCGAGGGCTCGCTTCGCCGGCTGAAGCTCGACGAGATTCCCCTCTACCAGTTTCACCGGCCCGACCCGAAGGTGCCGTTCGAAGACTCGCTCGGCGCGATCGTCGAGCTGAAGAACCAGGGCAAGATCCGGCATATCGGTCTGTCCAACGTAGACGAAGAGCAGATCCGGATCGCGCAGCGGATGACGCCGATCGTGTCGATCCAGAACCGCTACAACGTCGACGACCGGGCCTCCGAGACCATCGTCGACCTGTGCGAGCAGGAGTCGATGGTGTTCCTGCCGTGGGCGCCGATCCAGGACCTCGACAAGAACCCGACCATCCACGAGATCGCCGAGCGGCACTCCGCCTCGGCCCGCCAGGTGGTGCTCGCCTGGCTGCTCGGGCGGTCGCCGGCGATGCTGCCCATTCCGGGTACGGGTGACCTCGCCCACCTGGAAGACAACCTGGCCGCACTCGACCTGAAGCTCTCCCAGGCCGAGATCGCGAGCCTGACCCGCACGTCCTGATCCTGGTCGAGCGCATGCGAGGGTAGACCGCGAGAGACCCCCCGCCACGAAGGCAGGGGGTCTCTCGACGTATCGGTCAGTGGATGGCCGGCGCCTCCTGGGCCCGGCGCTCGTCACCGCTCAGCGTCGACAGCGGCTTCTCCTTGATGAAGACGACCGCCAGCACCGCGAGGAACGCGATCGGGGCACCGATCAGGAACAGGTCCGCGGTGGCGTTGCCGTAGACGTCTTCGACGATCCGGCGCACCGGCTCGGGCAGGTCGGCCAGGTTGGGGACAGCCGCACTGCCGGAGCCGCCGCCCGCCGGTGCGCCGAGGCGCTCGGTCAGGCCGCTGGTCACCTTGCTGGCCAGCACGGCGCCCAGAGCGCTGACGCCGATCGCGCCGCCCATGCTCCGGAAGAACGTCAGCACCGACGTGGCGGCGCCGAGTTCCGCGGCCGGCACGTCGTTTTGCGCGGCCAGCACCAGGTTCTGCATCAGCATGCCGACGCCGATGCCGAGCACCGCCATGTAGACCGAGATCAGCACGACGCTGGTGGTGGCGCCGATCGTGCCGAGCAGCAGCATGCCGACCGTCATGATCAGCGCGCCGGCCACCAGGTAGGCCTTCCACCGGCCGTGCTTGGTGATCAGCTGGCCGGCCACCGTCGACGAGACCAGCAGGCCGAAGATCAGCGGCAGGCTCATCAGGCCGGCGACGGTTGGCGACTTGCCGAGCGAGACCTGGAAGTATTGGGCCAGGAAGACCGTGCCGCCGAACATCGCGACGCCGACCAGGATCGACGCGACGGTGGTCAGGGAGACGGTGCGGTTGCGGAAGATGCCGAGCGGGATGATCGGCTCCGCGGCGCGCGACTCGACCAGCACGGCCAGCGCCAGGATCACGATGCCGCCCGCGACCAGCGCCGCCGTCTGCCACGACGCCCAGGCAAACTTGCTGCCAGCCAGGGTCGACCAGATCAGCAGGGTGGAGATGCCCGCGATGATCAGGAAAGCGCCGAGCCAGTCGATCGTGACCTTCCGGCGGGCGACCGGGAGGTGCAGGGTGCGCTGGAGCAGGTAGATCGACAGCAGGGTGAACGGCACGCCGAACAGGAAGCACCAGCGCCAGCCGAGCCAGCTCGTGTCGACCAGCACGCCGCCGATCAGTGGGCCGGCGATCGTGCCGACGCCGAACACGGCGCCGAAGATTCCGGAGTAGCGGCCCAGCTCGCGCGGCGGGATCATCGCCGCCATCACGATCATCGCGAGGGCGGTCATGCCGCCGGCGCCCACGCCCTGCACGACCCGGCTGACGATCAGGATCTCGACGTTGGGCGTGAAGCCGGCGATCAGCGAGCCGGCGACGAACAGGCACAGGGAGAGCTGGATCAGCAGCTTGCGGCTGTAGAGGTCGGCCATCTTGCCCCACAGCGGCACGGTGGCGGTCATCGCGAGCAGCTCGGTGGTGACGATCCAGGTGTAGACGGACTGGCTGCCATGCAGGTCGGCGATGATCCGCGGCAGCGCGTTGCCGACGATCGTCGAGGCGAGAATCGACACGAACAGGCCGACCATCAGGCCGGACAGCGCGGACAGCACCTCACGGCGCGACATCCGGGCGGGTGCGGCGTCAGGATCCAGCGGCTCGGCCGCGGTCGGGTCGGGCGAGGTGGTGACGTCGGTCATCAACTGTCCTTTGTGGTGGGGGGTGTGAGGCCGCTGGCCACGACGTCGAACGCCTCGTCGGCCAGCGTGGCGAGGGTGGCGGGGTGGTCTTCGGTGGCCCAGCGCATCAGCGCGACCCGGAACGCGGCGCCCACGACGGCGGCGGCCACGGCGGGGAAGGGGTGGTCAGCGGGCAGGTCGAGCCGGTCGGCGATCGCGGCGGCGACCGCCATCTCGGACTCGACACCGGTGGCCAGCAGCCGGGGGAGCAACTGCGGGTTGTCGTGGATCACCCGTAGACGCAGGCTGATCGTCTCGCGGTGGTCTTCCATCTGGAGGATGACCGGCACGAACGCCAGCCGCAGCGCCTCGACCAGGCTGGTGCCGGCAGGCAGCGCGCGAAACATCTCGAGCGTCTGGGCGATGTCGGAGTCGCCGCCGATCAGTGCCTCGTCCTTGCTGGCGAAGTAGTTGAAGAACGTGCGCGACGAGACGTCGCACGCCTCGCTGATCTGCTCCACCGTGACGTGCTCGAGCCCGTTGGCGGCCACGAGCCGCAGCGCCGCGGCGGAAAGCGCGGCGCGGGTCTCCAGCTTCTTGCGGTCGCGGCGGCCGAGCGCGGGGGAAGTGGTCACGCGCAGACCGTACCCGATGATCTTGCAGAACGCGAAACTTTTTAGAATGTGAAGCAAGGCACAATCAGGGGTACGTCAAGAGGCGGTCACCCCGCATAGCGAAGCCGTCAAGATCGTGGCAAACCGCTTGCGCCCGCGCTGAGCTGGGCTCATGGCAACAACCCGTCACCCGACGGCCCCCAGGGTGACTCCCGGTATCGAGCTCGGAATCGGCTCGGTCGCGGTCGTCGTACTCACTGTCATGCTCGCCTCGGTCCCACTGCCCCTGGGGCTGGCCGGCATGACGATCGCGGTCATCGTGGGCGCGGTCCTGATTCCCGACTGGCGTTACAGCCTCGCCCTCGCCGTGATCACCTACTTCCTCTTCGTCGGCTTCGTCGCAGGCGACATGGGCGTGCTGTCCTGGCGGGGCCACGACGCCCTGTGGCAGTTCGTCGCCTTCGGCCTGGCCTACATCGCCGGACTCGTCATGCGTTGGTTGATGCACGCCCCCCCACCCGACTGACAGTGGCGAGTTCGGCACCACCGGCGGCGCGGATGCTCAGGTCATGCGCTTGATGACGTGGTTCATCCGCGCCGCCGGGTGGGCGTGGAAACATAGGGCTTATGCCCGCCAAAGGCGAAGAACGCGACGGGGTGCCGCTGACCAATCTCGACCAGGAGCTGTTCGACGGCGCCGGCGCGACCAAGCGCGACCTGGTCGACTATCTCGACGCGGTGCACGGCCGGATGATTCCGGCCCTGCGCGACCGGCCGCTGTCGGTGATCCGGGTGCGTCCCGGTCAGCCGCCGTTCATGCAGAAGAACCTGCCCAAATACACGCCCGAGTGGGTCGCGCGGGCCGATGTGTGGGCCGACCGCTCGCGCCGGATGGTCAGCTACGGGCTGTGCAACGACCGCCGCACGCTGATCTGGTTCGCCAACCAGCGCGCGGTCGAATATCACCCGGCGCTGTCGACCAGTGCGGATCCCGCGCACCCCAGCCACCTGATTCTCGACCTCGACCCGCCCGAGGGCGGCCCGTTCCGGCTGGCGGCCCAGGCGGCGCTGCTGGTGCGCGAGGTGCTCACGGCTTGCGGCATGGCGGGTGCGGCCAAGACCAGTGGGGCCAAGGGCGCGCACGTGTTCGTACCCCTGGCTGATGGTCCGGCTCATGACGACGTCGCGGCGGCCACCCGGGCGATCACGGCGCGCGCCGAGCGGCTCGACCCGGCGCTGGCGACCACCGCGTTCATCGTCGAGCAGCGCGAGGGCAAGGTCTTCCTGGACTCGACCCGAGCGGGCGGCGCGACCGTGGTGGCCGCCTTCAGCCCGCGGCTACGGCCTGGTGTGCCGGTGTCGTTCCCGCTCGGGTGGGACGTGTTGGAGGCGGCGGTGCCCACGGATTACACCGTGCACACGGCCGCTTCCCTGCTCGGGTCCGATGATCCGTGGGCGTCGCTGATGCCGCCGCCGCAGCGGCTCGACCCCGGCCTGGTCGAGGAGGGGCACACGATTCCGATCGCCCGGGTGGTCGCCATGCACGAAGGCAAGCGGCGGGCCCGGGAGCGTCGGTCTCAGGAGTGACTGTCAGCGGTCGATCGAGCTCATGTCGGCGTAGCGGTCGCCGACCGGCGGCTGGATCGCGTCGAGGCGCCTGACCTGCTCGTCGGTCAGCGTGATGCCCTCGGCGACGGTGTTCTCCTCCAGGCGGGACACCTTGGTCGTGCCCGGGATCGGCACGATGTCGTCGCCCTGCGCGTAGAGCCAGGCGATCGCCACCTGCGCCGGGGTGGCGGCCGCGTCCTGGGCGACCGCTCGTACCTCGTCGACGATCCGCAGGTTGTGTGCGAAGTTGCCTTCGGTGAAGCGTGGGCTCGAGCTGCGGAAATCGTCGCTGCTCAGGTCGCTCGGCGCGGTGAACTGGCCGGTGAGGAAGCCGCGGCCAAGGGGCGAATAGGCGACCAGGCCGATGCCGAGCTCGCGGAGCAGCGGCAGCACCTCGGCTTCCGGGTCGCGGGTCCACAGTGAATACTCCGACTGGAGCGCCGTGATCGGGGCGGTGGCGTGCGCGCGCCGGATGGTCTCGGGGCTGGCCTCGGAAAGTCCGATGTGGAGGATCTTGCCCTCCTGCTTGAGCGTGGCCAGCTCGCCGACGGTCTCCTCGATCGGCACGGTCGGGTCGACCCGGTGCTGGTAGTAGAGGTCGATCCGGTCGGTGCCGAGCCGGCGCAGCGAGCCCTCCACGGCGATCCGGATGTTCGCCGGCGAGCTGTTGAGCTTGCGGGTGACCTCACCGTCGCTGTGGGTGAGCTGACCGAACTTGGTCGCGATCACGTAGTCGTCGCGGCGCCCGGCGACCGCGCGGGCGACCAGTTCCTCGTTGCGGAAGGGCCCGTAGACCTCGGCCGTGTCGAGCAGCGTGATGCCCAACTCTCGTGCGCGGTGGATGGTGCGGATCGACTCGGTGTCGTCGCCGTGGCCCTCGTAGTAGGCGGACATGCCCATGCAGCCGAGGCCGAGGCGGGAGACGTCGAGGCCGCTGCCGAGCGCAAGGTTCTTCATTTTTGGAGCCTAGCTCCGGATCGGGACTGTCAGACCCGGGTGTGATGCTGACCGCGTGCGTTACGTTTTCGAGGCTGCGCTGTGGGTGTGGGACGCCCGGCGGGAAGACACCTGGGTGTTCGTCACGGTGCCGGCCGACGCGTCCGAGGAGATCCGCGAGCTGACCGGGGGCGCGCGGCGGGGATTCGGCTCGCTGCGCGTGAAGGTCACCGTGGGCGGCAGCGCCTGGCGCACATCGATCTTCCCGGGCAGCGACGGCTACGTGCTGCCGATGAAACGCGCCATCCGCCGGGCCGAGTCCCTCGACGTCGGCGACACCGCGACGGTGGCGATCGAGCTTGCCGACTTCTGATCGCCGCATGGTTTGGCGGACCGCACCCGACCCAGCCGCCGGAGCAGGTCGTCGGTGCCGGTTGGGGCGGATCACGGACCCGACCTCTGGCAACGGATGGGTGGCCGGCTGCGGACTGGGCCGTGCTGTGCTGCGTGAGCACGCGTCGCGGGCGGCGGATCGGCTGCCGCCGCATCGCATCGCATCGCATCGCGTCCGTGGTCCGTGCCGCCGTTCAGCGCCAGCGACGCGCTCACTCGGCAGCGTGTCCCCGATGCCGCGTGCTCGGGCGTGTCGCGTCGCCCGGTGGGTGATGCCGTCGCGCCGTACATGTTTTGTTATGTGCGCACATAACAAAACATGTACGCGCTAGCGGGACCCCCGGACCGGGTGGCTGGCGGCACCCGATCGGCGCGGGTCAGTGGGGGCCGGCGAGGCCCGAAAGGAGGAGGTTGGTCAGGGTGTCGACCACCGTGTCGGGGTCGGCGTCTGGCAACGCGTAGTTGAGGGTGCCCAGCAGCGCGGCCATGGCGGCCGCGACCAGCTCTGGGTCGCCGGGGAGGGGATGGCCGCGGTCGCGCAGGTGTTCGAGGTGCTCGCGTAGCGTCCCGGACCGCGAGGTCAGGTCGCGCCAGGCCCGCCCGGACGCCGGGTCGTCGGCGATCATCGACTGGAAGAGGGCGACGGTCACCGGGCGGTGGTCGTTCATCACCGACCAGGCGATGGCCAGGTGCTCGCGGAGCTGTGCGCGGTCGGTTAGGTCGTGATCCGCAGGGTGCGACAGGTCGGCCTTCTCGTCGGCGGCGCTGTCGAGTTCGGCCAGCAGCGCTTGGAGCAACTCGTCCTTGCTAGCGAAATGCTCGTAGAACGACCCGGTCGCCCGCCCCGCCGCCGCGGTGATGTCTGTGATCTTGGTGTTGAGATAGCCGCGCTCGCTGAACAGGGTGCGGGCCGCGGCCAGCAGCGCCGCGCGGGTCTGCGCGGCCTTGACCTTGCGCGTCACCGACTCGGCTGGGGGCATTGGTGCGGTCCTTCGGGTGCGGGGTTCGACGATGGCCATCTTACCGAACCCGCCTTCACCGAACGGACATTCAGGGTGTCAGCACCCAGCGGGCGGCGTCGGCGATCACGTAGCCGTTGGTGTTCTCGGTGCGGATCAGCAGGCTGCCGTCGGCTCCCGCGGCGAACGAGTAGGAACCGAGCGCTACCCACTGGCCGCCGGTGACGCGCTGGTCGACCGTGCGGGTCGTCAGGCCGCCGCCGTGGACGATGTCGATCGGCACGTTGCTCGCCCGGTTGGGGTCGGCGGTCCAGCGCAGGTAGACGGTGTAGGTGCCGGACGACGGCAGGGTCGGCCGGAAGCGCAGCCGGTTGACGCCCTTGGCGGTGTTGCCGTCGTGCTCGTAGTCGGCACCCCAATAGCCGGGCGTCGCCGTGCTGGTCACCCAGGTGCCGGCGCGGGTCACGCCGGCGCCCTTGCTGTCGACGATCACCTCGCCGGGGCCGGCCGGTGGGGGCCACTCCACGAGTTGCCCGTCGGCGACCAGCCGGGACCGCAGCGTCGCATAGGGCACCCGCTGGACCGGTGACGCCGCAGAGATCGCCAGCACCGCGGCGGTCGCGGCGGACTGGCCCAGGATCATGAAGACCGGTTCCATCCGGATCGAGCCGTAGGCGATGTGGCTGGCCGCCAGGCACACGGGCACCAGCAGGTTGGCGCACTGCGCCTCGGTGGGCACGATCGAGCGGAAGCTGACGCCGTAGGGGCCGGGCACGCCGATCTGCACGTCGCCCTCGTTTTTGACCACGCCGCCGACCACGACCCGCTGACAGTTGTGTGAGTCCATTGTGTAGCTGGCCAGCCCGACGGGGTCCGGCACCGGCTCCTGGCCGCGGCAGTTGCGCTCGGTCATCACGTGCGCGGAGACCATCCGGCGGGCCTCGCGGACGTAGAGCTGCGGCGGCCACCCGCCGGTCGCGGTGAACTCGTCGGCCGCCAGGCCCCAGGACGCGGTGGCACTGCGGATCGCGGCCGGCACCCGCGGATCGTTGGCCAGGAACCACATGAAGCCCTGCTGATAGGTGCGGTGGTCGGCCGCGATGCTCTCCCGGGCCGCGTAGGACGCGGTCGGATAGGCGTAGTTGGCGCCGATGAAGTCGGTCGAGAACGCGCCGTTGTTGTTGGAGTCGGTCTTGCCGTTGCCGACGCCGTGCGTGGTGAAGAACGGCCCGGTCCAGCCGGCCTGGATGTAGCGCGCCGCGAGTTCGTAGTGCACCGGGTCGAAGCCCGCCGGCTTGGGGAACGGCAGACGGGACGCCGCCTGGGTCAGGCACATTCGGTAGTTGTAGGCCTGGATCAGGTCGTCGGCCGACCCGGCCGGTGCGAGCGCCGCCGCCGAGATGCCGGGCAGCAGGCCGGATCCAGGGCTCCCGGCGACCACGTAGGGCGAGACCGGGAAGTTGAACTGGTGCCCGCTGCGCAGCTGCACGCCGTTGATGGTCTCGCCGTAGGTCGCGTTGGCCTCGCGCCCCACCGTGAACGACACCCCGGCCCGGGCCATCAGGTCGCCCTCGTAGGACGCGTCGATGAACATCGCGCCGCGGTAGGTCTGGCCGTTGTCGCCGACCACCTCCAGCAACCGGTTGCCGGACCGGGTGACCGAAGCCAACCGCACACCGAGATAGACCGGCACACCGGCCGAGGCCAGCATCTCGTCGAACACCGCGCGGGCCACGTGCGGCTCGAAGGTGAACCGGGCCGGCGAGGTCGGTGTCACCGGCGTACCCGCGTATTTGGCGTGGATCCGCCGGTAGAACTCGCCCGCGATGCCCTTGATGGCCGCGCCGTTGCCGGTGTCGGTCTGCCCGAGCCCGCCGGTGGTCAGGCCGCCTAGGTGGGTCGAGGGCTCCAGCACGATCGCGGTGCGGCCCATCCGGCGGGCCTGGATCGCGGCCACCAGGCCGCCCGCGGTGGCGCCGTAGACGACGAGGTCGGCGGAGACGAGCGCGGCGGCCAGCGACCGGTCGGCGAAGCCGGTGACCCCGGCGGCGACAGCGACAGCGGCGCCGCCGACCCGCAACACCGTGCGGCGATCGACAGGCTTCACATCGATGAGCTTAACGCCGCGTCGGTGCCTTCTCCACCACGACGGTCGTCGATTTGATCACGGCGGTGGCGACCGAGCCGACCCGCAGGTC
Source organism: Asanoa ferruginea (assembly GCF_003387075.1). Classification (NCBI taxonomy): domain Bacteria; kingdom Bacillati; phylum Actinomycetota; class Actinomycetes; order Micromonosporales; family Micromonosporaceae; genus Asanoa; species Asanoa ferruginea. The sequence continues at coordinate 1,475,837 of NZ_QUMQ01000001.1, read as the reverse complement.
GAGTTCGTCGACGGCCTCGCGGCTCATCAACGACACGATCCGGAACGGGCCGGCCTGGATGTCGACCTGGGCCATCACGGCATCTTTGACGACCGCCGTGACGATGCCGCGCAGCCGGTTGCGGGCCGAGGTCTCGCCGGTCTCGGCCTGCTCGTGTTGTGCCCGCGCGAACGCGGCGAGCTCGGTGCCCTCGATCAGGCGGTGCCCGTGCTCGTCGCGCTCGGCGGGGAGGCGGCCGGCGTCGATCCACCGGCGCACCGTGTCGGGACTGACGCTGAGCAGCTCAGCCGCCTCGCTGATTCGAAACCGCAGCACCTCACCACCCTATGGCGCCGCGTCCTCGGGAGGGTGAGCCGCGCGCTGATCGTGCTCTCACTCACGCGTCGAACCAGCTCAAGACAATTCGTGGCTTTCGATTAGCCGCAGGTGGGCCTTGTCGCGGGGGCGGCCGAGGAGTCTTTTCGTGGTTAGCACAACCGAAAGCTGGACAAAGCGCAAACCTTGAAAGACGTCGGCGTTGTCAATTAAGTCGTCAACGGCCCAGATCTCGGGGAACCACCCATCGAGCACCTCTACCTTGCCGTCGGCTATGGTAACTCTATTGACAGGGAAGAAGGGCGCTCTGGCAATCTTGCCCAACGCCGCCGCCTGCCGCCAAGCCGCACCCCTGGCAACAACATCGACATCACTTATTTCTTCGATCCAGCCGCGTGCAAAGAGTGGTCCGCTGCCGGCGATCGCGAAGTCCTCGGTCGGCAAGCCCAGCTTGAGGAGCGCGACAAAACACGGATTATGCAGGAAGTTGATCATAGTGCGGGTAGGCCAATCGCCAGTCGCACTGCTACGGCGGCGATAACTGATATAAGAGTGCTGCTCAGTGTGCCCATGATGATGTATTGTCCCAGTATCGAGCCTTTTTGTTCGTCTTGGACCTGCGGCAATCTAACCAGAGCCTTGGCGGCGATGGCGAGAGCGGCGGCGTCCGATTGCCCGCCAGCCACGAAAGCGAACACGACCGCACGTTCGACCCAGCCGACATAGATTCCGAGCGGAACGATTCGGTTAACTCCACCTTGAGCTTGGCCAAGTAGGGGTAGGTAGCGGCGTACGAAGAGCGCCACCACCTCGTTTCCCACGAACACGGCCAACAGAAGGCCCGATATCACGATTCCAATTTCGTCGCTCTGGATGAGGCGAGTGACCGCTTTTCCCGAACTGGCGCCGTAAAATGCCAGCCACGCAACAACTATTGGAACCACTACCAGGGCTGTTGATGGGGCCGATGCTGCGGCTATGCCGAATCTTCGTAATATGCCGGTCGAGGTGGTCCGATCCGCGGCCGTTTCGACGGCGATAATGGGTCGTGTCGTCGATTTTCTTATGAGTACGTCGGCTTGTCCGGCGACAATGGTTACGAACCACACGCTGAATGCGGCCCAGCCGTCAATCACCGGGAAAACCGTATACGCACCATAAATGCCCGTGAAAAGCAGCACGCGCCAGTGCCCTAGTAGGAGTCTTGGCACGCTTGCCGGGAGGGCGACCGCGACGACCAGACCCAGCAGAAGCCTTGCTAGTCCCATCTGCTCGCCCTCTCGCTAGTCATTGCGCCGGGCAGGTGCACATTAGTCGCCCGTGGATGGGTTAAGACAGTCGGCATCTTGACAAACCGGGACGCCCGCAACCAGGGGGGATCCCATGTGGACGGGATGCCCGCCCTACGGCCGCACGCCGCGGAACACGCCGTCGAGCGTTATCCAGCGCGTGATGCCGAGGGTGTGCAGGAACGGCAGGTCGTGGCTGGCCACCACCAGCGAGCCCCGGTATGCCGCCAGCGCCTCGCCCAGTTGCCGCACGCTGGCCAGGTCGAGGTTGTTGGTCGGCTCGTCGAGCAGCAGGAGTTGCGGTGCCGGCTCGGCCAATAACAACGCGGCCAGCGTCGCCCGGAAGCGTTCGCCGCCCGAGAGGCTGCCGACCGGCTGCTCGGCTCGCGCGCCGCGGAACAGGAACCGGGCCAGCCGCGCCCGGATCGTGTTCTCGTCGGCCGCGGGCGCGAGCCGGCGCACGTTTTCCACGATCGACAGACCGTCATCGAGTACGTCGAGTCGTTGCGGCAACAACCGCAACGGCACGTCGACCTCGATCGTGCCGCTCGCCGCCGGGAGCCGGCCGGCGAGGGTCGCGAGCAGCGTGGTCTTCCCCGTGCCGTTGGCGCCGAGCAGCGCGACCCGCTCGCGGCCGTAGACGTCGAGGTCGAACCGGGCACCGTTGCGCAGCACCGCGGCGCGGACGCTGAGCACCCGGCGGGCGGCGGGCACCGCGGTCGCCGGCAGGTCGACCCGGATGGTCGCGTCGTCGCGGATCGCCTCCTCGGCCGTCGCCAGCCGCTCCCGGGCGCCCGCGAGCCGGTCTTCGTGCAGGCCGCGGTGCTTGCCGGCAGAAACCTGGGCCTGCCGTTTGCGCTCGGCCATCACGGCCTTCGGCTCGCGCTTGGTGTCCCACATCTTCTGCCCGTAGCGGACCCGCCGCGCGAGCTTGACGTGTGCGTCGGCCAGCTCGCGCTTCTGTCGCCGCACATCGCCCTCGGCGGCCCGCAGCGCCCGTTGCGCGGCCTCCTGCTCGGCGGCCAGCGCCGCCTCGTATTCGCTGAACGTGCCGCCGAACAGCCGCGCCGCGCCGTCGCGCAGCTCGGCCACCTGGTCGACCAGTTCGAGCAGCTCGCGGTCGTGACTGATCACCAGCAGGACGCCGGACCACGCGGTCACCGTCTCGTAGAGGCGTTGCCGCGACGCCCGGTCGAGGTTGTTGGTCGGTTCGTCGAGCAGGAGTACGCGCGGCCGCCGCAGCAACTGCCCGGCCAGGCCGAGCAGCACCGCCTCGCCGCCGGAGAGCGCCCCGACCGGCCGGTCGAGGTCGACGTGGTGCAGGCCCAGCGGGTCGAGCGTCTCGCGGGCCCGGTCGTCGACGCCCCAGTCGTCGCCGATCGCGGCGAACAGGGCCTCGTCGGTGGCGCCGCGTTCGACGGCGGCCAGCGCCCGCCGGGTCGCGGCGATGCCCAGCACGTCGTCGACCCGGCGGCCGGCGTCGAGGGTCAGGTCCTGTGGCAGATAGCCCAGCGTGCCGTCGACCCGGACGGTGCCCCGGGTCGGCGTGAGCGCGCCGGTGACCAGGCGCAACAGCGTCGACTTGCCGGCGCCGTTGGCACCGACGAGCGCGGTGCGGCCGGGGCCGATGACGAAATCGAGGCCCTCGAAGACGGGCTCGCCGTCGGGCCAGGTGAAGGTGAGGTCGGAGATATGGATGGCAGGAGACATGGCGGTCCTCCGGGTTGTCGGAAAGCGTCGACAACCTCAGATCCGCATCGGCCTGCCCCTCTCAATTCGCTCCGACGAACGTAACCCGGCTGTGCGGTCCGGCGGAAGTGATTATCCGCCTGCTCCGATGTAGACGGCGCGGAGCCGTAGTGGTGTGCGGCGCTCGTATTCCTCCATGGCGTGGGCCAGCCAGCCGGCGATCCGGGCGACCGCGAAGATCGCCTCGCCGGCACCGGTCGGCAGGCCGGCGGTCTTGGTGAGGGTGGCGAGGGCGAAGTCGATGTTGGGTTCGGGCAGCTTGCGGCGGCGGGCCGCGTCGAGCAGGGCCTGGGCGGTCAGCAGCACCGGATGGTCAGGAGCGGCCGCGCGGACCCGGTCGAGCAGCACGCCGGCGCGTCCGTCGCCGGACTTGTAGACCGTGTGGCCGAAACCCGGGATCCGCTCACCCCGGCGCAGTCGCAGGCCGATCACGTCGCCGGCCTCCGCCGGGTCGGCCACCGCGTCGAGCAGCGCCTCGGCACCCAGCGAGGCGCCGCCGTGCAGGGCGCCGCTGACCGTGGCCAGGCCCGCCGTCACGACCGCGTAGGGGTCGGCCCGCACCGACGCGGCCACCCGGGCGGCCAGCGTGGAGGCGGCGAGTTCGTGGTCGGCGAGCAGCACCAGCGCAGCGCGTACGCCATCGATGAAGGGCATTTCCGCACCCAACCGGGCGGCGAGCCGGGCCGCGATGCCGGTGCCGGTCGCCGCGCCCCGCTCGGGCAGGCAGTCGACGATGCCGGCGATCAGCGCCCGGCCGACATCGACCACCGCCGCCGGGTCGAGGTTGCCGCGCAGCGGGTCGGTCACGGCCAGGGCCGGCACGATCGCCTGGATCCGGTCGAGCAGCAACACGTTGCCCGGCAACGCCGCACCGGCCGCGCGCCCGACGGCCAGCCCGGTCTCGCCGGCCCGCCAGTCGCGCTCGCCGGGGGTGAACTCGCCGGTCCACAGCCCCTCGGCGACCTCCTCGAAGGATGCCCCGGCGGCCAGGTCGAGGGCGTCATGACCCCGGTAGAACGGGCGGTCCGCGCCGAGCGAGGTGATCCGGGACTCGATCACCACCTCGGACGAGCCGGTCGCGCGCCGGGGCCGGCCGCGCCGCGCGAGGCGCTCGACCTCGGCGGGGTCGAAGAGGCTCTGCCCCTCCGGCGCGCGGCGGCGGGCCAGCACGCCCCGGCTGACGTAGGCATAGAGGGTGGCTGGCTTCACACCGAGCCGCTCGGCCGCCTCGGCCGCCGTCAACCAGCCCGTGAGCTGCTGCATCGTTCCTCCGTACCCTCGACTGGGTTGACTTTAGTCAACATTGACTGCGCGCAACACCTGGTGTCAACCTGAGGTTATGCCACGCATCCATTTCCTCGACGTCACCAACCGCGACGGCGTGCAGACCGCCCGGACCGGGCTGTCGAAGTTCGGCAAGACGATGGTCAACTTCTACCTGGGCCGGCTGGGCGTCGCGCAGTCCGAGATCGGCTTTCCGTTCCTCTTCCACGAGGTGCCCTATGTGCGGGCGCAGGTCGCGCTCGCCGAGGCCGGCGCGTTCGGCGACCTGCGGCTGTCCGGCTGGTGTCGCGCGGTCGCCGGTGACGTGGTCGCGTCGGCGCCGCTGGGGCTCAAGCACTACAACCTCTCGATCTCGACCAGTGACCAGATGTTGCGCAACAAATTCCGCGGCAAGTTCGACCGCGCGGCCGTGATCGCCGAGATGGTGGGCGCGGTGCGGGCGGCCAAGGAGGCCGGCGTCGCGACCGTGGGCGTCAACGCGGAAGACGGTTCGCGCACCGACTTCACGTTCCTGACCGAGTTCGCGCTGGCGGCCAAGGAGGCCGGTGCCGACCGGGTGCGCTACTGCGACACGATCGGCGGCGAGACGCCCGGGCACATCGGCGAGCGCTTCGCCAAGCTGGCCAGCGCGGTCGGCATGCCGATCGAGACGCACTGCCACAACGACCTGGGCATGGCGGTGGCCAACTCGGTGGCCGGCGCGCTCGGTGACCTCGAAGCCGGCCAGGACGCCTGGATCAACACGTGTGTCAACGGGATCGGCGAGCGCTCCGGCAACGCCGATCTGGTGTCGACGATCCTGGCGCTGCGCAACGGGTTCGGCATCTCTGATGAGGTGTCGATCGGTGACCCGCTGGACCTGACGTGGGCGCGGCGGTTCGCGGCGTGGGCTTCCTACGCATTCGGGCAGCCGTTGCCGATCAACCAGCCCGGGGTGGGGCGCAACGCGTTCGCGCACGAGTCCGGCATTCACGCCGACGGGGCGCTCAAAGACCATCGAAACTATGAGTTGTACGACGAGGAGCTGCTCGGTCCCGACCCGGCCGACTGGCACGCGCGCGCCGGCCGGGTGGTGTTGACCGGTGAATACGGCGGGATGGCCGGCTTCCGGCACGTCATGGAGGGGCTTGGGATCCCGGTGGTGGAGCCGGAGCTGACCTTCAAGCTGGTGCAGCTCTGCAACGCGGCGACCGGACGGCCGCTCACCGATGACGAGTTGCGGCTGATCGCGACCTATCCGCGGGAGCTGGCGCTGCTCTACCCGGGTCAGCTCGGGTAGCGGATTGTGTCGGGGGGTTCCGATACCGTCTATGGGTCATGGGCACCCGGGTGGGGGAGACGGTCATCGGGCGGGAGCACCCCGCCGCGGTGCTGCGCGCCGAGATCGACCGGCTGACCGGCAGCCACGGCGGGTTCGTGCTGGTCACCGGCGAGGCCGGGATCGGCAAGACCACGCTGGTGACCGGTGCCGTCGAGGAGGCGCGCGGTCGCGGGGTGACCGTGATCGGTGGGCGCTGCTGGGATTCGGAGAGCGCACCCGGTTACTGGCCGTGGGTGCAGGCGCTGCGCGGGCTGCGCCGGCAGTCCGGCCATGACGAGTGGTCGGCGATCGAAGAGGCCGGCGGCAACGGGCTCGCGGTGCTGCTCGGCCAGGCGACCGAGGGCGACGAGTTCACCCTCTACGACGGGGTGACCGCCGCCCTGGTCGCCGCCGCGCAACACGCGCCCGTCATGGTCGTGTTCGACGACCTGCACTGGGCCGACCCGGCCTCGCTGCGCCTGCTCGAGTTCGCCACGCAACACACCTGGTTCGAGCGGCTGCTGCTGATCGGCACCTACCGCGACGTCGAGGTCGAGGCGGCCGGGCACCCGCTGCGGCCGGTGCTGCTGCCGTTGCAGGCCAAGGCGACCACCGTGACACTGACCGGCCTCGAGCCGGCCGAGGTGGGCGCCCTGATCGAGCGCGCGGCGGGCCGGGCGGCCGGCGCCGACCTGGTGGCCGAGGTGCACCGGCGCACTGGCGGAAACCCGTTCTTCGTCGAGCAGACCGCCCGGCTGTGGCGGGCCGACGGCTCGCTGACGACGATCGCGCCGGGTGTCCGCGACGCGGTGCGCCGCCGGGTCGACCTGCTGCCGGCCGAGTTGGTCGCCCTGCTGACCGCGGCGTCGGTGCTCGGCCACGAGTTCCACCGCCAACTGCTGGCCGCCGTCGTCGCGGCACCGGTGCCACAGGTCGACCGCCTGCTCGACGAGGCGATCGCGGCCCGGCTGGTGGTCGGGCGCGGGGGCGGCCAGTTCGCGTTCGGCCACGACCTGGTCCGCGAGACGCTCTATGCCGAGCTGTCCGACGACGGCCGGCGCCGGTTGCACACGGCGGTGGTGACCGCGGTCGGCGACACCCCCGCGCTACGCGGCCGGTTGTTCCCGGCCGACCTGGCCCGACACGCCTACGCGGCCGGCGACTGCGTCGAGTGGACGGTGGCGGTCGAGCACCTGGTCGCCGCGGCCCGCGACGCGTCCGACCGGCTCGCGCCGGAAGAGGCGACCAACCACTTCCGCCGCGCGGCCGAGCGGGCCGAAGACCCGGCCCGCCGTGCGATCATCCACCTCGACCTGGCGACGACGCTGTCCCACGGCAGCTCCCGCGACAACGCGTGGGCCGAGGTCCAGGCCGCGGCCGCGCTGGCCCGCCCGCTCGACGAGCCCGCGGTGCTGGCCCGGGTCGCGCTGGTGGCCGAGCGGCATCGTGGTCCCAATAGCAGCAAGGCCCCGGCGATCGAGGCGCTGCTCCGTGAGGCACACGCACGCTTCGTCGGCGGCCCGGCCGAGGGACTGTCCCGCCAACGGCTCGTCGGTGACCTGATCGCCCGCACCGAGCTGCTGGCCCGCGCCGACGGTGACGACGAGGCGCTGGCTTTCAGCCTGTGGAGCCGCCACGACGCCATCTGGGGCCTGGGCTCGGCCCGCGAACGCGCGGCGCTGATGGTCGAGATGGAGACGGTGGCCCGCCGCGCCGGCGACTGGCAGTCGGCGACGTTCGCCGTGTCGTTGCGCTGGGTGGCGCTGCTCGAGCTGGGCGACCCGGCCTACTACGAGCAGCTCCAGGCGCTGCACGCGATGACAGAGCAGACCGATGTCGCGATGGCCCGAATGATGTCGTCGGTCGACCGCAGCATCATCGCGACCCTGCGCGGCGAATTCACCGAGGCCGCGGCGCTGCAACGCGAAACGGCCGGTTTCATCGACGGCGACCACGACGAAAACGCCTACATGGGCCAACACGTCCAGTGGGCGCTGCTGATGCTGCGCGGCCGGTTCGCCGAGGCCGCGCGGGTGATCGAACGCCGGGCCAAGGCGCACGCGCCTTACTACCCGCTGGTGACCGCCCTCACCGCCGTCGCGCAGGGCGACCCGGGCCCCGGGCTGACGCACCTGGCCGAAGTCGACGCGTCCGACCGCACCTACCCGCAGTGGATGGAGCCGCTGCTGTTGCGCCTGACAGCAGAGCTCGCCGTGCTCACCCGCGACCCAGACCTGTGCGCCCGGGCCCGCGCCGCGTTCGAGCCGCACGCGACCGACTGGCTGGTCTCCCTCTACGGCTGCGACATCAGCGGCCCGGTCGAGCTCTGGCTGGCCCGCCTGGCCGCGGCCGAAGGTCACTGGGCGGAGGCGGCGGCAGCCTTCAGCCGTGCCCACGTGGCGGCTGACCGCCTGGGCGCGCGGCCGTGGTCGGTCCTGGCCCGAGTCGGGCTGGCGTCCGCGCTGCTCGCCCAGGGTGAGTCGCCGACCGGGTTGCTGTCCGAAGTGGAACGTGACGCTGACGCCCTCGACATGCCACATGTGGCGGAAGAAGCGCGCGCCCTGGCCAGCCGGTTGGCAGCCCGGCGGGGCCTCTCCGCGCCGGAGGGTTCCTTCACTACGTCGACGGCGGATGCCGACCTGCGTTCTGCTGTGCGCCGCGCACCCCACCAGTCGGGGTCCGCCAACGAGCGCACCTCGCCGGGCGGTGTCGGTCGCCGCGGCAGCGAGGGTCTGGGCGAATGGTCAGCGGGTGCGGCCGGCGGTGTTGGCCATGGCGGCGACGGTCTGGGCGATCGGTCGGTGGGTCCGCCAGGCGGTCGTGGCCACGGCGGCGACGGTCTGGCCGATCGATCGGCGCCTGCGGCCCGCGACAGAAGGGGAAGCGAGAGCGATCGAGGCGGCCGCGACGCCGCTCGGGAGGTCGACGTAGCGGTGCCGGCGGAGTTTCGCCGCGACGGCGATGTGTGGCGGCTCGGCTTCGCTGGTCTGGTCGTGCATCTCCCCGATGCCAAGGGGTTGCGCGACCTGCACGAGTTGCTCAGCCATCCCGGCGACGACATCGCGGCGGTCGTGCTGCTCGATCCGGCCGCCGGGCCGGAGCTGCTGGCCGCCCGCCGGATGGGCGGCGACCCGATCCTCGACGACGAGGCGAAAGACCGCTACAAGCGCCGCTTGAGCCAACTCGACGAGGCGATCGACAGAGCCGCCAACCGCGGCGACCACGGCAAGGTCGAGGTGCTCGACTCCGAACGGCGGGCCCTGATCGACGAACTCCGCACCGCGGCCGGCCTGGGCGGTCGCACCCGCCTGCTGGGCGACGAGGCGGAGCGGGCCCGCAAAACGGTGACGGCCCGCATCCGCGACACCCTCCGCAAACTCGACGACCGCCACCCACACCTCGCGACGCACCTCCGTGACGCCGTCTCGACGGGAGCCACCTGCCGCTACGCCCCGACCGACCCGATCACCTGGCGCTTGTAGCGCAAGCCGGGGCCCGGCCCGTTCACCGGCGGGAGTGCCCTGTGTGGGGGCCCGGCCCGTTCACCGGCGGGAGTGCCCTGTGTGTCAAAGGGTTGCGGTCCCGCCCGCTCGAGCGACGCCGTGCGGCCGGCGTGTCGATGTCGCCACGCCGGTCACGGCCAACCCGCGCGAGATCTAGGAAAAGAAATGTAGCTATAGCTACATCGCTTTTCCTAGATCTGCGTGCTGCCAGTCATTCCGCTATTGGTGCGTGCGGACTAACTTCCTCGATAGGGACCGAACCCGATTGGAGGACGAATGCGCAAGCTCGCGGGAATGTTGCTGGCGCTTGTTGTGGCTTCCGTTTTCTAACCCCTTATGTGAATTTGGCCCCGCTCTACAAATACTACGGACACTCGGAGGTATGGGGACCGGGCTTCCACTTCGATTCACCGGATCGATGGTTCCAAAACGCCAGTGCGACTCTACCGTCGTCCCAGGCGTCGTGGCTGAAGATTTCCCTGAACAGGAGCTTCCCGGATCAGTCAAAGATCTGCACGAGGTTCTGGCGCAAAATCGACGGCACCTACAGTGGTTTCGGCACGATATGTGCCACCATTCATAATTGAAATCCAGCAAGGCAGCAGGCACGGCCCCCGCGCTGAATGCGCGGGGGCCGCGTCGTTGGACCTACCTAAGGTCATCTGCGGTTGTAGCGGTACATGGTGAGGAAGCCGAAGACCACGACGAAGCCGGCGCTCCAGAGCAGGGTCCACATGATGCTCATGCCGTCGGGGGTGCCGGCCATCACTGAGCGGATGGCGTCGACCAGGTGGGTGATCGGGTTGACCTTGACGAAGGCCTGTAGCCAGCCGGGCATCGTGATGGGTTCGACGAAGACGTTGCTCAGGAAGGTCAGCGGGAACAGGACCAGCATGCTCACGCCCATCACCGATTTCTCGCTGCGGAGCACCAGGCCGAACATGGTCCAGACCCAGGAGAACGCGAACGAGAAGACGACCAGTAGGCCGATTCCGGCCAGGACGCCCATCGGGCCGCCGTCGGGGCGGAAGCCCAGGATCAGGCCGACGCTGAGGATGACCAGGGCGGCCAGGATGTAGCGGAGCACGTCGCCGAAGATCATGCCGACCAGAGCGGAAGGGCGCCAGACCGGGAGGGTACGGAAGCGGTCGAAGACGCCTTTCTCGATGTCGGTGTTGAGGCCGACGCCGGTGTACATGGTGATCATTACGACGCTGGTGACCATGATGCCGGGTAGGAAGAACTGTAGGTAGGCGCCGGTGCTGCCCTTGATCGCACCACCGAAGAGGTAGGTGAACATCAGGGTCATGATGATCGGGAAGGCCGTCACGTCGAAGAGTTGTTCCGGGACGTGCTTGATTTTCAGCATCGCGCGCCAGCCGAAGGTGACCGAGGCCGACCAGGCGCTCGGCCTTGGCGGTCGGGCACCGGGCGCGAGGACGGCGCTCAGCGTCTCGGGAGAGGGCACGAAGACGGTCGGGACATCGGTGGCGGTGCTCATTGGACGGTCTCCATCTCGGTGTCGGTAGCGGCGTGGTCGGTCAGGGCCAGGAACACCTCGTCGAGGCTCGGCTGGCCGAGCGAGAAGTCGTCGACGACGATGCCGGCGGCGGCCAACTCGGAGAGTGCCCGCGCCGCCTGCGTGCTCGCCTCGAAGTCGGAACCGTCGACCCGGGCGCTGAGCGAGACCGGGTCGGCCTCGGGCTCGACCGCGGCCCCGAGCGCGCGGGCCAGCACCTCCTGCGCCTTGGCGCGGGCGGCGGCGTCGCGGAGTCGCACGTGGATGGTGCCCGAGCCGATCGACGACTTGAGCTCGCCGGGCGTGCCCTCGGCGATCACCTTGCCGCGGTCGACCACCGCGATCCGGGAGGCCAGGCGGTCGGCCTCGTCGAGATATTGGGTGGTCAGCAGGACCGTCGTGCCGTGCGCGACGACCGAGCGGATGATCTCCCAGACCTGGCTGCGGCTGCGCGGGTCGAGGCCCGTCGTCGGCTCGTCCAGGAAGAGCAACTCCGGTGTGTTGAGGATGCTCGCCGCGATGTCGATCCGGCGGCGCATGCCTCCGGAGTATTTCTTCACCTGCCGGTCGCTGGCGTCGGTCAGGCCGAACGCCGCGAGCAACTCCTCCGCCCGCGCTCGCGCCGCCGGCTTGCGGTGCCCGAGCAGGCGGGCGAGCAGCATCAGGTTCTCGACGCCGGTGAGGTCTTCGTCGACCGACGCGTACTGGCCGGTCATGCTCACCTTGCCGCGCACGGCGTTGGCGTCGCGCACCACGTCGTGCCCGAAGACCCGCGCCGTGCCGCCGTCGGGGCGTGACAGCGTGGCCAGCACCCGCACCGCGGTGGTCTTGCCGGCGCCGTTGGGGCCGAGCAGGCCGTAGACGCTGCCGGCCGGGACCTCCAGGTCGATGCCGTCGAGTGCGCGGGTGTCGCCGAACGTTTTGACCAGGCCCGTCGCCTCGATCGCGGGGCCGGTTGGGCGGTCACTCATGATCGTTCCCTCCGTTGACAAAAGACTCACGAGACATAGGGGTGTGCGGCGCGGCCGGCCCGCAGCGTGCGGCCCCACCAGCAGAGCTGGTCGAGCAGCACCTGGGCGGCCTGCACCGGGAGATAGTCGGCCAGCCGGGAGTCGAGGTCGGCGCAGCCGTCGAGCAGGTCGACGCCGACCCCGTCGCGGACGGTGACCGCGTGCAGGGCGGTGAAGACCGTGCGGAGCTGATCGACCGCGTGTTGCCCGGCCGACCGGCAGCCGTAGGAGACGAAGCCGACCGGCTTGGCGTGCCACTCGTCGTAGGCGAAGTCGATCGCCTGCTTGAGCGAGGCCGGGAAGCTGTGGTTGTACTCGGGGGTGACCAGGACGAACGCGTCCGCGCGGCCGATCTCGGCGGCGAACGCCGACATCTGCGGTGTCGGCCGGGCCGGGTAGCCGGCCGGGAACGCGAACTCGGCGAGGTCGACGATCGCGACCGTGAGGTCGGGACGCCCGCCGGCCTGTGCGACGAACCAGTGTGCGATCCGGTCGCCGACCCGGCCCTCGCGGGTGCTTCCGATGATCACCGCCAACCGCAACGGCGTCTCGGTCATGGTGACCACCTCCCCTCTCACTGGGAAGGCGCGAGACGCCTCGCTAGATCCGATCTAGCGGGGGTCGCGGCGGGCGCGCCGGCCGCGGGCCAGCTCGGTCTCCAGCGCGTCGAGCGACTGGCTCCAGAACCGGCGGTAGCGGTCCAACCAGGCGTCGACCGCTTGCAACGGGGTGGCGTCGACCGCGTAGAGCCGCCGGGTGCCGGCCGCGCGGACGGTGGTGAAGCCGTTGTCGCGGAGCACCCGCAGGTGTTGCGACACGGCCGGTTGCGAGATGCCGAACTCGGCCTGGATCACGGCGCCGATCTCGCCGGCCGCGAGCTCGCCGTCGGCCAGCAACTCGAGGATCCGGCGCCGGACCGGGTCGCCGAGGACGTCGAACGCGTGCACGTCTCGACTGTCTAGCAGCCTTTTATATAAGTCAAGCCTAAAGCTCGGACACGCGCCCGCCCGAGACGGCCAGCCGGCGGTTGACGCTGACCGCGTCGAGCATCCGGCGGTCGTGGGTGACCAGCAGCAACGTGCCCGGGTAGCCGGCCAGCGCCGACTCGAGTTGCTCGATCGCGGGCAGGTCGAGGTGGTTGGTCGGCTCGTCGAGGACGAGCAGGTTGACGCCGCGGGCCTGGAGCAGGGCGAGCCCGGCCCGGGTGCGTTCGCCCGGCGACAGGGTCGTGGCGGGGCGCACGACGTGATCACTGCGCAGCCCGAACTTGGCCAGCAGCGTGCGCGACTCCTCCGGCGGCATCCCGGGCACGGCGGCCCGGAACGCGTCGACGATCGGCTCGTCGCCGTCGAACGCGCGGCGCGCTTGGTCGACCTCGCCGACCACCACGCCCGGGCCCAGATGCGCTGAACCACTGTCTACTGGCAGCCGGCCGAGCAGCGCGGCCAGCAAGGTCGACTTGCCTGAGCCGTTGGGACCGGTGATCGCCACCCGGTCGGCCCAGTCGATCTGGAGGTCGACCGGCCCGAGCGTGAAGCCGCCCCGCTGCACGGTGGCCGCGCGCAGGGTGGCCACGATCGCGCCGGCGCGCGGTGCCGCGGCGATGGTCATCCGCAGCTCCCACTCCTTGCGCGGCTCGTCGACCACCTCCAGGCGCTCGATCAGCCGCTCGGTCTGGCGGGCCTTGGCGGCCTGCTTCTCCGTCGCCTCGGCGCGGAACTTGCGGCCGATCTTGTCGTTGTCCTTCGCCTTGCGGCGGGCGTTGCGGACGCCGGTCTCCATCCAGTTGCGCTGAGTGCGCGCCCGCGCCTCCAGGTTGGACCGCGTCTGCGCGTATTCCTCGTAGTCGTCGCGGGCGTGCTGGCGGGCCACCTCGCGCTCGTCGAGATAGGACTGGTAGCCGCCGCCGAAGTGGTTGATCTGCTGCTGGTGCAGGTCGAGTTCGAGGACCCGGGTCACCGTGCGGGCCAGGAACTCGCGGTCGTGACTGACCAGCACCGTGCCGGCGCGCAGGCCGGTGACGAACTCCTCGAGCCGGGCCAGGCCGTCGAGGTCGAGGTCGTTGGTCGGCTCGTCGAGCAGGAAGATGTCGTAGCGGCTGAGCAGCAGCGACGCCAGCCCGGCCCGAGCCGCCTGACCGCCGGAGAGTGCCGTCATCGCCAGGTCGGGCGAGAAGCCGAGCTTGACGTCGTCGAGCCGCTCGTCAAGATCCGCCCCGCCGAGCGCGAGCCAACGATCCAGACCGATGGCGTACGCCTCGTCGGCGCCCACCCGGCCCTCGGTGAGCGCCTCGGTCGCCGCGTCGAGATCAGCTTGGGCGGCCGTGACACCGGTGCGCCGGCCGAGGAACGCCCGCACCGTCTCGCCCGGGCGCCGGTCGGGCTCCTGCGGGAGGTAGCCGACGGTCGCGGTGGGCGGATTGAGCGCGATGCTGCCCTGTTCGGCCGGGATGACCCCGGCGAGCGTCCGGAGCAAGGTCGACTTGCCGGCACCGTTGGGGCCGACCAGGCCGATCACGTCGCCGGGGGCGACGACCAGCTCCAGGTCGGCGAAAAGGATCTTGTCGCCGTGTCCGGCGGCGAGGTCCTTGGCGATCAGCGTCGTCATAGCGTCGCCGATGGTATCTGGAGAACCAGGCGATCTTCCGCTCCGTTTCCCGTGACGCGGCGGGGGACGGCAGACTGATCGTGTGGTGACGACGTTGGCCATCGACTGTGGGGGCGGTGGGATCAAGGCCTCGGTCCTTGACGAGGCGGGCACGATGCGGGCCCGGCCGTTGCGGGTGCCGACGCCGTACCCCCTGCCGACCTCGCTCTTCGTGAAGACCCTCATCGACCTTGCCGCCCGGTTGCCGACGGCCGACCGGGTCACGGTGGGCATGCCGGGCATGATCAGGCACGGGGTGGTGGTGGCGACCCCGCACTACGTGACCCGGTCGGGCCCGCGGACGAAGGTCGACCCCGAGTTGGTCACCGACTGGAGCGGGTTCGACGCGCAGGCGGCGCTGGCCGAGGCGTTCGGCACGCCGGTGCTGGTGCTCAACGATGCCGAGGTGCACGGTGCGGGTGTGGTCGCCGGGGCCGGGCTGGAGCTGGTGATCACGCTCGGCACCGGCCTGGGCTGCGCGCTCTTCGACGGCGGGCAGCTCGCACCGCACCTGGAATTCTCCCAGGCACCCGTGCGTTGGGGGATGAGTTACGACACGTACATCGGTGAGCACGAGCGGCGCCGGTTGGGCGACGCGTTCTGGTCGAGGCGGGTCCGCACGGTGGTCGACGGGCTGCGGCCGGTCTTCCTCTGGGACCGGCTCTACCTCGGCGGGGGCAACTCCCGGCTGGTCCGGCCCGAGCAGCTGACCCGGATGGGTGACGACGTGGTCGTGGTGCCGAACACCGCCGGCATCCTCGGTGGTGTGCGGGCGTGGTCGCTGAGGCGGCCCTGAGAGAGGTGGAGGTGGCAAATGGATCTCCTGGAGGAATACCGCCGGGCGAACCTGTTCTTCGAAGCCGGCGACCCGAGCGGCGCGGCGCGGTTGCTCGAGCCGATCGTGGCGGTCGAGCCTGACAACGCGTCCGTCCGCCAGTTGCTGGCCCGCGCCTACTTCCAGTCGGCCCAACTCGGCCGCGCGGAGGAGCAGTTGCGGGCGCTCGTCGACAAGGACCCGAGCGACCACTACGCGCACCACGTGCTGGGCCGCACCCTCGAACGGCAGGGTCGCGACTCGGAGGCGCTGACCCACCTGCGGATCGCGGTGGCGATGCACGCCGACCACCGTGACTACGCGCAGGCGCTCCAGCGGGTCGAATCCAAGGTCAAGCCCCGGTGAAGCTCAAGCTCGACCTGCACGAGATCTACAACCGCGGGCACGACATCGATCGGGCGCTCCGCGGGATCATCGACGAGGCCGTGGCCAAGAAGGCCACCCTCGTCGAGATCATCCCCGGCAAGGGTTCGGGCGCGCTGAAGAAGAAGGTGCTGCGCTTCCTCGACCAGAAGGACGTCAAGCAGCTCTACCACCGGGTGGAGAAGGACTCGAAGAACTTCGGCCGGGTCTTCGTACACTTCAGGCATAAATAAGGTGAATTAGACAATTCCCCACATTTCATCCGCCAATCGGGCACGATCGCACCTGGGTGCGTCTCATGTCTGATTCGGGGGAGCGGGATGAGAGGACGATCGCTGGGTGCGGCCTTGGCCGCGGCGGCAATTGGTGGCGGGCTGGGTGTCGCCGTGCCGACGGTGGCCAGTGCCGAGATGTACGTCGACGTGCTGCCGACCAGCGTGCCCGCGACGGCCGCGGAGGTCGGCAAGCACGCCTGCGAGGCCAGGCTGGGCGGTGGCCCCTACCCGGATCGGGATGTGTGGCTCTTCCAACTGCCCGGCGACCGCGTCCGCACCGGTGACATCGTCGCCCTGAGCGCCACCTTCACGACGCCCGACGGGCAGGAGGTGTCGCGGAAGGCGCCGGGTGACGGCGCTGGGATCGCGGACACCCGGGCCTGGCTGGTGGTCGACAAGGGCGGCCGGCTGACGGCCGCGACAGCGGCCATCACGGGTACGGTCCGCAACCTCGCGATCGCACAGACCTGCCCCGCGGAGTCGTCGCCGCAGGCCAGCCCGACCGAACCGGCGGTGTTCGGCGAGGCCGTCGTCGCGCCGATGCTCGATCCGGTGGCGGGGCGGGCGACCCCGACGCCTACTCCCACTCCGACGCCGACCGTGACGCCGACTGCGCGGCCCACGCCGACGCCGACCGCTACTCCTACGCTCGGGCTCGCTGATCTGCCGCACGGATCGGTCGACCTGACCGAGCCCGACGCGGACCCTGTCCCGGCGCCGGCTCCGGTGGTGCCGCCGGCCGTGACCGACCCCGGCCAGGTCGACACCACCGGCTACTACTCCGACGGCGCCGGCGTGCCCGGCATCGTGCCCGACACGGCGTTCAGCGACGGCGGCGTCTACCCCAACGGCGGTGTCGTCCCCGGCAGCGAGTTCGGCGGATACGTCGACAACGGCGGGGTCATCGACAACGGCGGCATCCCGGCCGACCCGGGCGCCGTGCTCGGCGGCGACCCCGGTACGTCGTTCGGCGGCAACGGCTCGTTCTCCGGCGGCAGCGGATCGTTCTCCGACGGCGGCGGGTCGTTCAGCGACGGCGGCGGCTCGGTCGGCTCCTTCGGGGGTGACCAGGGCGGCGCGATGGGCGATGCCGGCGACCTCGTCAACGAGCCGACCGGCGACACCCCGTCGGGCAACCCGATCGCCGCGGCGACCGCGTCGACGACCGGCATCAACGTGAGCGGCGCCGGCTCGGCCACCTCGGCCGAGGTCGACAACCAGCCCAGCGACGTGGACGGTGGCAACCCGGCCACGACGCCGGCCGCGACCGGCAGCGCCGCACCCGCGGCGGTCACCCTGCGCTCCGACGACAACCGCCTGGTCGGCAACGCGAACGTCCTGCGCCTGGCCGGTGTCCTGCTCGTCTTCGTGCTCGCGGGGGTCGGCATGGCCTTGATCCGCCGGCGGCGCCGCGGCCGCCCGAGGTTGATCGGCCGCCACCGGGCCGCCTGACCTCCTTGCTCTGCACCCCTGTAGGCACCATCCGAACGCTCGGGTGGTGCCTACAAGGGTGCAGAGCAAAGTCTCAAAGCGTGTAGCTCTTCGCCACCAGGACCAGCTCCGAGCTGTGGCTGCCCATCACGCCGACGCCGGCCGGCCGGGGCTTGAAGCCGGGCAGACCTTCCAGCCCGTCGCTGCCGTCTTCGACGCGGAAGCGGACCGGGCCCGCGCCGGTCGGGCGGAGGGTCAGCGAGACCTCGAACCCGCCCGCCGGTGGCGCGTGGAAGATGAGGCCGAACGACCACGGCCCGGTGCGGTCGACCGGCACCTCGAAGCCGTCGACGCTTGCCTTGTCCACTGTGGCCGTCGCGCCGTCGACGTGCAGGGCCGCCAGGCGCACCTGGCGCTGTGGTGCGAGCTTCAAGCGCAGCGTGCGTACGCCGCCCGCCGTCGAGTCGGACACCACGGTCAGCGCGGCCGGCGGCAGCGTGGCCGCCTGCGCCGGCCCGGTCCGGATCGTCGAGTCGCCGATCTCCGGGAACTGCGCGCCCAGGTTCTCCTTGGATTTCAGATAGCCGGCCGTCCACGCTTGCGGCGATGACTCGTAGCTGACCCAGCGCGCCTGGCCGTTGTCGGCGTCGAGCGCGTACATCAAGTGGGTCGGGATCGGGTGTGTCGGGTCGAAGCGGTCGACCGCGAACGCCGAGCCGGCCAGGGCCAGCGTCGCCACCAGGGCCAGCACCGGCACGCCGAGCCCGATCCGCCTGTCCCGCCGGGCCACCGTGCCGCGTTGCCCGCCGGCCGGTGGCAGCAGCAGGTCGATGATCGGCAGCGCGGCCAGGCCGAGCAGGGTCGCGAACAGCGCGCCGACCCCGCCCATCGCCATGCCGAGCGCCGGGAAGAGCAGCACCACCGTGGGCACCAGGATGACCACGCCGACCGCGGCGCCGACCGTGAGCGGCACGGCCGTCCAGGTGCCGCGCAGCCGCAGCGCCACGATGCCGCCGATCGCGCTGGCCAACGCCGGCAGCGCGGCCAGGTAGGAGCCGCCGGGCGTGGCCGCCGCGAGCACCAGGCCGAGCACGGCCAGCCAGCCCAGGCCACCGACCGCCAGCGCGGCCGGGCCGATCCGGCGGCGGAGCAGGGCATACCAGGTGAGCAGGACGGTCGCGGCGAGCAGGATGACGGTGAGTCGCCACAGCAGGGGCCGGTAGGGGTCGAGCAGCGACGCGTACCCGGGGCGAATCGCGGTGACCAGGATCCAGAGGAGCTGTGCGGCCAGCGGTGCCGCGACGATCGGCACGAGGCCGAGGCCGAAGCCGCTCGCTACCTTGCCCCAGCTCGCCCGCCCCGAGCGGACCGTCAGCACCGCCAGCGCGATGACCGCGAGCAGCGCGAGGCCGGCCAGCGGCCAGGTGAGCCAGCCCGGATAGGTGACCAGCGTGCCGGGCACGGGGAAGTAGGTGGCGTCGCCGCTGGCCCGCAGGTCGGCCAAGTCGGTCGCGCCGAACGCCCGGACCAGGCCGAGCGCGTTCTCGCCGTGCTGCTGGAGGGTGCGCCGGTCGACGGAGGCCGGGGTGTCGAGCGGGGTGTGGTAGACCGCACCGCCGTCGATGTAGGCCGAGTTGAGGCCGACGAAGTTGTTGCCGAGGAACGCGGTGAAGTCGGTGTCGTTGGGGAGCAGCCGGTAGACCTCGACGGCGAACGAGGTGCCCACCGGGTGCGGCGCCGCGCTGCGGAAGAGGGAGACCAGCTTCGCGTTGTCGCGCGAGGTCTCGAACATGATGACCGGGCCGGTGCTGCCGCGCGCCTCGAGGTTGAGCGCGACGCCGCCGTCCTTGGCCAGCGGATGTGCCGACGCGAACGCGAGCGCGCCGCAGAGGCAGGCCTCCTCGGCGTCGGTCAGCACGAACACCACGTTGTTGCGCGGCTTGGCGCCCTGTGCCAGGGCGCGGGCCACCTCGAGCACCGACGACGTGCCCGCTCCGTCGTCGTTGCCGCCGGGCCCGACCTGGACCGAGTCGTAGTGTGCGACGAGGAACACGGTGCCGGTCGGGTCGGTGCCGGGCAGTTCCGCGACCACGTTGCGGACGTGTGCGACGGCTGCGGCCCCGGAACTGCCGCTCAAGTCGCCGGCCTCGCCCCCGACGGTGTCCTGCACCGAGGTCTTCAGTCCGAAACCCGACAGCGTAGTAACCAGGTAGTCACGCACCGTGTCGTTGGCCGCGCTTCCGGCCACGTGCGTGCGCGCTCCGACGGTCGCGATGTGGTCGGCGGCCCGGCCGGCGCTGAACTCGGTGGCCGGCGCGGATGCCGGCTTCGGGGCGGGTGGGCGGATGTCGAGCAACGAGATCGCGCCGATGGCGCCCAGGACCACGAGGGCCACGAGAGCCGTCCAGGCCCGGCGTCCGGGGCGGGCGAATGCCCGCTCGGCCGGGGCCTGAACCGGTGCGGTCGGCTCCTTGACTTCAGCGGACACCACGCCTCCTTCGCGCAAAGTGAGAACACCTTAGAACCAGGGCGTGAACGACGGGCGGGTCCGCCTGGCACGGTGGGTGCACGGTGCCATACGGTTGCCTACCGCGGGGTCAGTTGAGTGGGGGCAAGCTTCCATACGAGAGGCTGGTGACGTGAGCGAGCAGCGGTTGGCGGCGGTCGCGGTGCCGCCCCAGGGGGGCCGCCAGCGGTCCGCCGGGCAGCGCCTGCGCGTGCTGCTCATCGAAGACGACGACGCCGACGCCTTCCTGGTGAGCGAGTTGCTCGACGAGGCCGAGGCGGCGGTCGACCTGGTCAACGCGAAGAGCCTGGCCGAAGCGCGCCCGCTGATGGCCAGCGCCGACTGCGTGCTGCTCGACCTGGGCCTGCCCGACGCGCAGGGGCTCGACGGGCTCCGGCAGGTGCTGGCGCTGTCGGGCGGCGCCGCGGTCTGCGTGCTCACCGGCCGCCAAGACGAGCACCTCGGTGTCGTCGCGGTCGCCGAGGGCGCCCAGGACTACCTGGTCAAGGGACAGGTCGACGGGGTCCTGCTGACCCGCGCCCTGCGCTACGCCGTCGAGCGCAAGCGCGCCGACGAAGATTCCCTGCGGCTCCGCGAGGTCGAGTTGCGCCAGGCCGAGTCGGCCCGGCTGGAGCGTGGCCTGCTGCCCCGCCCGCTGATGGAGACCGAACGGATCCGGGTGCACCCGTTCTACCGCCCGGGCCGGCACGCGGCGCTGATCGGCGGCGACTTCTACGACGTGGTGCAGAGCACGCCCGACCGGGTCGACCTGATCGTCGGCGACGTCTGCGGCCACGGCGCCGACGAGGCCGCGCTCGGCGTGATGCTCCGGGTCGCCTGGCGCGCGCTGGTGCTGGCCGGGGTGCCCGACGACGCGGTGCTGCCCGCCCTGGAGCAGGTGTTGATCAGCGAGCGCCGGCTGCGCGAGACGTTCACCACCGTCGCCACGGCCCGGATCGACCTGGCGGCCAACCGCGCGACCGTGCGGCTCGCCGGCCATCCGTCCCCGTTGCTGCTGCGCGGCGGTCGGGTCGCACCCGTGCCCGCGCCCAACGGGCTCCTGCTCGGGGTGGCACCGCGCCCACCCCAGGCCTACGACCTCGAGTTCGACAGCGACGACTGGTCGCTGCTGATGTATACCGACGGCCTGATCGAGGGTCGGGTCGGCGGCGGCGACGAGCGGCTCGACGTGACCGGGCTGGTCGACCTGGTCGCCGCGGCCAAGGGAGTCGCGCTCGCCGACCTGCCCGGCTGGCTGGTCGGGCGGGCCGAAGACGCCAACGGCGGCGCGCTCGCCGATGATGTCGCAATGTTGCTGGTCAGCGCCGGGGGTGGCCGATGAGAACGTGGACCTTGCGCCGTCGGGTGGGTGTCCTCACCGCCGTGGTCGGCGTGCTGCTGGTGCTGATCGCGGTCGTCGCCGCCGCGGTCGCCGCGCAGAACCGCAACCATCTCGACACGCTGCTCGACAAGACCGGTCCGTTGCGCACCAGCACCGCCGCGCTGCAAACGGCGCTCGTCAACCAGGAAACCGGCATCCGGGGGTACGCGGTCAGCGGCGACCGGTCCGACCTCGGCCCCTACACCGCCGGCCTCGCCAACGAGCGCGAGCTGATCGCCGTGATGCGCCCGCTGCTCACCGATCATCCCGACATCGCGCACCAACTCGACCGGGTCGAGCAGCAGGCGGCCGCGTGGCGCTCCAGCGTCGCCGAGCCGGTCGTCGCCGCGCCCGACGTGACCACCGCCCGCACCTTCGTCACCGATGCGGCCCGCACGCGCTTCGACGAGATTCGGGCCTCCGTCGACGAGTTGCAGCAGCAGATGCTGAAACTGCGCGACGACGCCGCCGCCAAGGCTCGCAACACCGGCAACACGCTGGTCTTCCTGCTGATCGTCGCGGCTGCGGTGATCATCGTCGCCGGCGTCGCGCTGCTCCTGTCGCTCAACCGGGTGGTGATCGGCCCGGTGACCGATCTCGCCGACCAGGTGCGCGACGTGCGCGCGGGCGACTACTCGCGGAAGATCACCGGCACCGGTCCGCCGGAGCTGAGCCGGCTCGCCGCCGACATCGACTCGATGCGCCAGCAGATCGCCGACGACCTGGCGGAGGTCGGTGCCGCGCGGGAGCGGATCGAGTGGGTCAACGGCCAGCTACAGCGGCAGGCCGAGGAGCTGATCCGGTCCAACCGTGACCTGGAGCAGTTCGCCTACGTCGCGTCGCACGACCTCCAGGAGCCGCTGCGCAAGGTGGCCAGCTTCTGCCAGCTCCTCCAGCGCCGCTACGCCGGGCAGCTCGACGAGCGGGCCGACCAATACATCGCGTTCGCCGTCGACGGCGCGCAGCGGATGCAGCGGTTGATCAACGACCTGCTGGCGTTCTCCCGGATCGGCCGGGCCACCGCCGGCTTCACCGAGGTCGACCTCGACAAGGTGATGACCGTCGTGGGCAGCCAGACCGAGAGCGCCCGGGATTACGCCGGTGGCGAGTTGGTCTGGCACGACCTGCCGACCGTGCTCGGCGAAGACGCGCTGCTGACCAACCTGCTCACCAACCTGGTCAGCAACTCGTTCAAGTTCCGCCGGCCGGGCGTGCCGCCCCGGGTCGAGGTCTCCGCGCGCCGGATCGGCGACGAATGGGAGATCAGTTGCGCCGACAACGGCATCGGCGTGGAGCCCGAGTTCGCCGACAAGATCTTCGTGATCTTCCAGCGCTTGCACTCCAAGGACGCCTATCCCGGCACCGGGATCGGGCTGGCCATCGCCAAGAAGATCGTCGAATACCACGGCGGCCGGATCTGGGTCGACGCCGAGGTCGCCGAGGGCACCGTCATCCGGTTCACCCTCCCGGTGCTGGCCGTGGATCCCTCCGACGACGACGCGCCTGCGGAGCAGCCACCCGCGCAGGCCGAACCCACTCACGACTCGACCGACATGAAGGCTCAACTGGCATGAGAGAGGCGTTGGCATGACCGCACCAGCCGACGGCAAGAGCCCTATCGAGGTGCTCCTCGTCGAAGACGACCCGGGCGACGTGCTCATGACGCAGGAGGCGTTCGAGGAGCACAAGCTGCGCAACCGGCTGACGGTCGTCTCCGACGGCGCGGAGGCGCTGGCCTACCTGCGCCGCGAGGGGCGCTACGCGGACGCCGTGGCGCCCGACCTGATCCTGCTCGACCTCAACCTGCCCCGCCGCGACGGCCGCGAGGTGCTGGAGGAGATCAAGAAAGATCAGGAACTCTGCCAGATCCCGGTCGTGGTGCTGACCACCTCGGCCGCCGACGAAGACATCCTGCGCAGCTATCAACTCCACGCCAACGCCTATGTCACCAAGCCCGTTGACTTCGAGCAATTCATCTCGGTCGTACGCCAGATCGACGAGTTCTTCGTCAGCGTCGTCAAGCTCCCACCGCGAAACTAAGCTCCAAAGGACAGTGTGATCAACGCTCAGCTCAGCGGCCAGGTCGGCGCGCTCGTGCGGCACACCGCCGCGACCGTCGTCCTCCCGTCATATCAGCACCTGCAAGCCTCCGAGATCAGCGAGAAGGGCCCGGGCGAGGTGGTCACCGTCGCCGACCGCCGGTCCGAGGAGGTGCTCACCGCCGGCCTGCTCGACCTGCTACCCGGGTCCGTCGTGGTCGGCGAGGAAGCGGTTTCCGCCGATCCGGCGGTGCTCCGCCAGTTGGCCGGCGACGCGCCCGCGTGGATCGTCGACCCGATCGACGGCACCGCCAACTACGCCTCCGGCCGTTCACCGTTCTGCGTGATGGTCGCGCTGCTGGAGGCCGGCCGCCCGGTCGGCGCCTGGATCTACGACCCGATCGACGACCTGATGGGCCACGCTCTCGACGGCGGTGGCGCGTTCCTCAACGACGTGCGGGTCGAGCCGGCCACGCCGCTGCCGGTGGAGCAGATCCGGGGCATCGCGCCGGCCACCTACTACCCCGCCGATCTGCGGGCGAAGGTGACAAACGGGAAGAGCCGGTTGGGTGAGGTGACTGGTGGCCAGCACTGCGCCGGGCGCGAATACCTCGACCTGATCTCCCGCCGGCAGCAGTTCACGATGTTCTGGCGGACGTGGCCCTGGGACCACGCGCCGGGCGCGCTGTTGGTGCGCGAAGCGGGTGGTGTCGTCCGCCGGCTCGACGGCGCCGACTACGCGATCTCCCCGGACCCGGGCGAGGGATTGCTGGCCGCCGCCGACGAGCAGACCTGGCAGGCCGTGGCCGGTGCGTTGATCCCCTGATCGGCGCCGGCCGATTTTCGGGGAGCGCCGGACCGCTCCTGATCGGGTACTCTGTCCGGCGGCCAGCGGGGGATCGATTGTGACGGAAGGGAATCGCAGTGCCTCGGACGGTGACGCGGCGCCGGTGGGTATCCCTGCTCGCCCTGCTGCTCGCGACCGTGGTCGTCGGGGTCGGTGCGCCACAGACGGGCGCGATCGCCGCGCCCAACCCCGCGCCCAAGGAAAACGACGAGAAGAAACTGCGTGACAACCTCGAGGCCGCGGCCAAGGGGCAGATCGAGGCGCAGCGCAAGCTCGACGACGCCAAGCGGCGGGCCTTCCGGCTCAACAAAGAGGTGGCCGCGCTCGACACCCAGGTCGACGTGATGCGCACCCAGGTCGGCGCGATGGCCCTCGAGTCCTACCGCACGGGCCGGCTCACCCCGCTGTCCGCCCTGCTCAACAGCGCCTCGCCAGATGACTTCCTGCGCCGCGCCGGCAGCCTCGAGATGATGGCGCAGCGCGACGCGGGCGCGCTGCGCGGCTACCAGGAGGCGCACGAGGCCGCGCAGCAGGCCAAGGCCCAACTCGACGCCGAAGTGCAGGAGCAGAAGAAGCAGGTCGCGACGCTGGCCCAGCGCAAGGCCGACGCCGAGCGCGCGCTGCGCAGTGTCGGCGGCGGCACCACCAGCGCCGGCTACATCAACCCCAACTCACCGGCGGCCCAGCCGGCCAAGCGCAACTCCGACGGCTCCTGGCCGAGCGAGTCGTGCTCGGTCGACGACCCGACGCCGGCGAGCGGCTGCATCACTCCGCGCACCCTGCACGCGTTGCGCGAGGCGCAGGCCGACGGGTTCAAGCGCTACGTCTCCTGCCACCGCTCCGGCGGCGGCGGCGAGCACCCCAAGGGCCGGGCCTGCGACTTCTCGGCGGCGGCCGGCGGCTTCCAGAACAAGAGCGCGACCGGCGGCGACAAGACCTACGGCGACAACCTGGCCGCCTACTTCATCAAGAACGCCGACGCGCTCGGCGTGCTCTACGTCATCTGGTATCGAAGGATCTGGATGCCGGGCACGGGTTGGAAGTCCTACAACGGCGGCAGCGATCCGGCCGCCAACCACACCAACCACGTGCACCTATCCATGCTGTAACGGGCCGTCCCCGTACCCTGACAAAATGGATCAGAGCACCGCGGCCGCGGTCGAGACGTCTGAGCGCCGCCCGCTTCCCGGCGGGCTGGCCGCCTTCCTCGTGTTCTTCGCCAGCGGCGCGGTCCTCGTGCTGGAGACCGTCGCGTTGCGACTCGTCGGCCCCTACCTCGGCGTCACGCTCCAGGTGACCAGCTCGGTGATCGGGATAGCGCTGGCCGCGATCGCCTACGGCGCCTGGACCGGCGGCCGGCTCGCCGACAAGCACAACCCGCGCACGCTGCTGCCCGGGGCGCTGGTGCTGGCCGGCATCGCGACCGCGGTGACGCTGCCGGTGGTCCGCTACGCCGGCGAGGCACTGCGCGGCAACGCGGTCAGCGGCATCCTGCTGCTCACCGCGCTGGCGATCTTCATCCCCGCGTTCCTGCTCTCCGCCGTCACGCCGCTGGTGGTCAAGCTCCAGCTCAGCGACCTGCGCAACACCGGCCAGGTGGTCGGCAAGCTGTCCAGCGTGGGCACCCTCGGCGCGGTCACGGCCACGCTGGTCACCGGCTTCATCCTGGTCGCGGCGCTGCCCACGTCGGTCATCCTGATCGGGCTCGCCGTCGCCCTCGGCATCGCGGGCCTGGCCATCGGCGTCTACCTGCGCCGCACCGACAAGCTGCCGCTGGCCGGCACCAGCCGGGCCGGCGCGGTGCTCGCGGTCATCGGCCTGGCCGGCGCCGGGCTCTCCGCGGCCGCGCCGACGCCGTGCGACATCGAGACCGCCTACCACTGCGCCGCGGTCGTGCCGGACCCGGCGCGCGAGGGCGGCCGGACGCTGTTCCTCAACTCGGCCCGGCACTCCTTCGTCGACCTCGACGACCCGACCTATCTGGAGTTCGCCTACACGCGCTGGCTCGGTGCGGTCGCCGGCGCCGTCAAGCCGCCCGGCCAGCGGATCGACGCCGTGCACCTCGGCGGCGGCGGCTTCACGATGCCGCGCTATCTCACCGCGACCCGACCCGGAACCAGCAACGAGGTGTACGAGCTGGACGGCGCGCTGGTCAAGCTCGACGAACGCGAGCTCGGGGTGCGCCAGGGCGCCGACCTGACGACGAAGGTCGGCGACGCCCGGATGCTGCTCGCGAAGCGCGCGTCGGCCAGCACCGACCTGGTGATCGGCGACGCGTTCGGCCATCTCGTGGTGCCCTGGCACCTGGCCACCCGGGAGATGGCCGCCGACATCCGCCGGGTCGTCCGGCCGGACGGCATCTACGCGCAGAACGTCATCGACTATCCACCGCTGCGCTTCATCAAGGCCGAGGTCGCCACCGTCGCCGCCGAGTTCCCGCACGTCGCGCTGATCGCGCCGGCCCGGTCGCTGGCCGGCGAGCAGGGCTCCAACTTCGTCATCGTGGCGTCACCCGCGCCGCTGCCAATGGACCAGCTCGCGACCGGGATCAGCGCCGACGACGACGGCGGTCACGCCACGATCGTCACCGGCGCCGAACTGGCCGCGTTCGTCGGCGACGCCGAGCCGCTCACCGACGAATACGCCCCGGTCGACCAGCTCCTCGCCAACGGCGGCTGAGCCGGCTCACCGTCGCGGCTCGGCCAGGAACTCCACGGCGTGGTCGAGCTGGTCGGTGCTGTCGGTCAACCACAGGGCGTCGGTGCCGGCGGTGAGCCGCAGCCGGGCGTCGGGCAGGTGCTCCGCGAGATAGCGGGCATGCCCGACGTCGACGTTGACACAGTTGCGGCGGTGCAGCACGAGCGTCGGCGCGGTGACCGCGGCGAGCCGGTGGCGCAGGTCGGTGCGGGTGGCGACGGTGCGGATGGCGGTGGCCACCGTCGGCCCGGCGGCCCGCTGGCCGATGCGGTTCCACCAGCTGCGGAACGCCTCGTCGCCGGCGACGCTGGGTGCGGCCTGCGCGACGGTGTCGATGCGGCGCGCGGGATCGCCGGGCGCGACCGAGTCGCGGATGAGCCCCTCGGTCGTGGCCGGGTCCAGGCCGTAGGGGTAGTCCGCCGTGCGTAGGTAGGTCGGATAGCACTGGGTGAGGACGAGTGAGCGCACCCGCTGCGGATAGCGGGCGGCGAACTCCAGGGCGATCAGCCCGGTGTCGAAGTTGGCGAACAGGTCGGCCCGGTCGACGGCCAGCGCGTCCAGCACCTGCCGCAGATCGGCGACCCACTGGTCCAGCGGGGAGCGCCGCTCGTCGAGCGGGTCGGACAGCCCGATGCCGCGCCGGTCGAAGCAGCTGACGGCGGCGTGCCGTGCGAGGTGGGCGAGGGCGCTCCGGGCGTGCTGCTCGTCGAGCAGGCCGTCGATGGTGAGCATCGCGGGGTTCAGCACGACCAGGTCACGACCCGAAGAGGACAGCCGGGTGTACGCGGTCGCGCCGTCATCCCCCGTGGCATAGGCGATGGTGACCGCCGCCGCGGCGGTCGGGGCGGGCGGCGCCGGCGGCGCGGGTGGCGCTTGTGGCGCGAAGACCTCGGCCTGGGCGTCGCGCAGCGCGCTCGTGGGGTCGAGCCCGACCTCGACAAGTGCCGCCCGCGCGGCCGCCGCGGCCCGCAGCGCCTCGTTCTGGCGGCCGGCCCGGTGCAGCGCTCGGACGTAATGCACCCACAGTGGCTCGTCGAGCGGGTCTTCGGCGGTGAGCCGCTCCAGCTCGCTGATCGCCTGGGCCGGGTCGTGGCCGTCGACCAGGCAGGCCAGGTGTTCCTGCACCAGGAGCCGGCGTTCCCGGCGCCAGCCCTGTGCCAGCGCGGCGGCGGCGGTCGTGTCCGGCAGCTCCGGGTCGCCCCGCCACCGGGCGCGGGCCTCGGCGAGCACGGCGGCGGCACTGTCGGGGCGCCCGTCGGCCCGCAGCCGGCGGGCCCGGGCGCGGGCGTCGGCCACGAGACCGAGGTCGGTCTCCGCGAGATCGATCGCCAGCCGGTAGCCGTCGCGGCCGACGCGTTCGATGCCGGGGTCGGCGCCCGCCGCCCGCAGCGCGGCCCGGATCCGCGACAGGTGCGCGCGCAGCGTCTTGACGGCCGACGGTGGCGGGTCGTCCCACAGCAGCCGGGCGAGCTCGTCGAGAGTGGGCGCGGCCGGGGCAAACACGGTCAGCACGCTCAGCGCTTCGCGCGCCTTGCGCTCCAGGCGCACGGGGGGCGAAGCGTTGACGGTGGCCGTACCGAGCACCTGCACGATCACCGCCTCAGGGTAGGACCGCATCCGGACCACATCCACGACACATCCGTCCCAGGCCGGTCATTGCCTAACTTCGGCCACATGACAACGATCGAGATCCCGGCGCTGCGGACGTTCCGCCCGGGCGATCCCGGCTACGACGACCACCGGCTCGGCTGGAACCGCACCATCGACCTGCGGCCGGCGGTCGTGGCCGTCGCCGAACGGCCGTCCGACGTGCGGGCGGCCGTGCTGGCCGCCCGCACCCGCGACCTGCCCCTGGCCGTGCAGGCGACCGGCCACGGCACCGTGGCCGGCGCCGACGGCGCGCTGCTGCTCAAGACCTCGGCGATGGCCGACATCGAGATCGACCCGACCCGCGGTGTCGCCCGCGTCGGCCCCGGCGCGATCTGGACCGACGTCAACCGGGCCGCCGGGCGGTTTGGCCTAGCCGGGCTCGCCGGCCGGTGCGGGACGGTCGGGGTGACCGGCTACACGCTCGGCGGCGGCCAGTCCTGGCTGTCCCGGACGTTCGGCTTCGCCGCCGACAGCATGGTCAGCGCCGAGGTGGTCACCGCCGACGGCACCATGCTGACCGCCAGCGCGCGCGAGCATCCCGACCTGTTCTGGGCGCTGCGCGGGGGCGGCGGGAACTTCGGCGTCGTCACGTCGCTCGAGTTCGGGCTCTACCCGGCCGGCCGCGTCTACGCGGGCATGTCGTTCTACCCGCTGGAACGCGCTCGGGCCGTGCTCGACGCCTACCGGCAGTGGGCACCCGACGAGCCCTGGCAAATGAACACGGCCGTGCTGCTCCTGCGCCTGCCGCCGGCCCCGGTCGTGCCGGAGCATCTTCGCGGCCGGCGGGTGCTGGCCATCCGGGCGTTCCACCACGGCGACGACGGCCGGCCGGCGCTCGGGCCCCTGCTGGCCGCGGCGGGCCCGCCCCTGGTGGACGCGTTCGCGCCGCGCACCTTCGCCGACGCCGCCATCGCGACGAACGGCCCCGACGCGCCGCCGATGGCCAACCGGCAGGAGTTCGAGATGTTCCACGACCTGCCCGGCGACGCGCTCGACGCGATTGTCGAGGCCGGAGCGGACGACTCGCCACTGGCCTTTGTGGAGGTGCGGCACTGGGGCGGTGCGATGGCCCACCCGGCACCGGGCGCCGGCCCGGCCGGACACCGCGACGTGCCGTTCTCCGTGATGGCCGTCGGCCCGTACCCGAATGCGGATCGCTCGGTTGTCGACGCCCATCTCGACCGGCTGCGCGACCGGCTCGCGCCGCACGCGACGGGCGGAACGTTCCTCACCCTGCTGACCGATCCCACCCGCACCCGCAGCGCCTTCACCGACGCCAACTGGACCCGGCTCCGCGCGCTCAAGCGCGTCTGGGACCCGGACAACGTCTTCCACCTCAACCACAACATCCCGCCAGCGGACAGCAACGGAAAGGCATTGCGATGACCACCATTCTCGTCACCGGAGCGACCGGCAACGTCGGCGCGCACGTGGTTCGTGAGCTGCGTGCCCGCGCGGCGACCGTCCGGGCCCTGGTCCGCGACCCACGGGCGGCCGCGGCCAGACTGGGCGACGTCGACCTGGTCGTCGGCGACCTCGGAGACCCGGCCTCGCTGCGGCGGGCGTTGGCCGGCGTCGACCGGGTCTATCTGAGCGCCGCCGACGGGCCGCGCAAGGTGGCCCTCGAAACCGCGATGATCGACGCCGCCGCCGAAGCCGGCGTCGACCAAATCGTCAAGCTGTCGGCCATGCACGCCGATCCCGCGTCGCGGCTGCCCGCGTTCCGCTGGCACGGCGAAGTCGAGGCGCACCTGGAGCGCTCGGGCGTGCCCGCCGTGGTGCTGCGGCCGGCCTTCTTCATGACCAACCTGCTGATGGTGGCCGAAGGGGTGGCCCACGCGGGCACCCTCTACGCGCCGACCGCCGGACGCCCGGTCGCGATGGTCGACATCGCCGACGTCGCCGCCGTCGCGGCCGTGACGCTGACCACCGACGGGCACGCGAAGCGGACCTACGAGCTCACCGGGCCCGCCGCGGTGACGTTCTCCGAGGTGGCCGTCGCGCTCGCCGCGGCCACCGGCCGCTGGGTCGACTACATCGACCTGACCGAGGAGGCCGCCCGGCCCCGCTTCGAAGGCGCCGGCCTCCCCGACTGGCTCGCCGAGCACCTCGCCGGGGTCTTCGGCCTCATCCGCGACGGCGGGTTCGCACGGGTCACCGGCGACGTGGCGGCGATCACCGGTCACCCGGCGCGCGGCATCGGCGAGTTCGCCCGCGCCAACGCCGCGGCCTTCACACCGGCTGACCGATAGTGACCTTCTAGGTTCGATCCGCGGAGCAGCGGGCAACAGTTGGGTCATGGATGGGGTGGGTGGCCGCTATCGGCTGGTCGAGCGGCTCGGCGCGGGCGGGATGTCCGTGGTCTGGCGCGGCTACGACGAGGTGCTCGGCCGCCAGGTCGCGGTCAAGGTGCTCGCGTCGTCGCTCGCCGCCGACCCCGCCTTCCGCCAGCGGATCCGCACCGAGGCTCAGGCCGCCGCGCGGCTGAGCCACCCACACATCACCAACGTGTACGACTACGGCGAGTCCAGCGGTGTGCCCTATGTGGTGATGGAGTTGGTCGACGGCGTGCCGCTGGCCGCCGTCACGACGCCGATGCCGTGGCCCGACGCCGTCGCGATCTGCATCGAGATCGCCTCAGCGCTGGCCGCCGCTCACTCGCGCGGGGTCGTGCACCGCGACGTGACGCCCAGCAACGTGATGCTGACCGCGGTCGGCGCCAAGGTGCTCGACTTCGGCATCTCGGCCGTCATCGGCGAGCAGGAGGTCGGCCCGGACGGCTCGCTGCTCGGCACCCCGGCCTACATCGCGCCGGAGCGGCTCGACGGCGGTCAGGTCTCGGCGGCCGCCGACGTCTACGGCCTCGGTCTGCTGCTCTACCGCTGCCTTGCCGGCCGGCTGCCGTGGCCGGCCACGTCCCGCACGGAGTTGCTCCGGTCGCATCTGCACGCCGAGCCGGCCCCGCTGCCCGAGATCGAGGACCTGCCGCCCGCGGTGGCCGCGCTCTGCCTGAGCTGCCTGGCCAAGGCGCCCGACGAGCGGCCGACCAGCGCCGAGGTGGTCGAAGCGCTCGCCGCCGCGGGTGGTCACGTGCCGCGGCCGGTATCGCCGGCACCGGGTGCGGCCATGGTCACCGGCGGCACGACGATCCTGCCCCGCACGGAGGACCCCACCGCCGAGGCGGCCCGGGGGTTCGTGCCGGCCGCCGGCATCACGCCCGGAGCCCGGCCGTCGGTGCGCCAACTGCTGGCCGGCCGGCGCCGGCTGGTGCTGTCCGCCGCGGCGGCCGTGGTCGTGCTCGGCGCCGGCGGCATGCTGCTCGCCGCGACCCGCGAGGGCGCACCGAGCGCGGCCGCCGTCGAGACAGTCGCCGCACCCGCCACCCTCGGCCCCGAGCGGCCGGCATGCGAGGTCCGCTACGCGCTGCGGCGCGACTCGGGGCGGGCCTTCGACGCCGACGTGACGGTCGTCAACGCCGGCAAGACGCCGGTGACCGACTGGTCGCTGGCGTTCACCTTCCCGGGCGATCAGAAGCTGACCCGGGCCGCGTCGGCCAAGGTCGAGCAGAAGGGCAGCACGGTGGTGCTGCGCCCGACCGGCGGGTCGGCGGCCGTGCCGGCCGGTGGCTCGAAGGGGATGCGGCTGACCGGCAGCTACGCGCGGTCCAACGCCTTCCCGGTCGAGTTCCGGTTGGACGGTGCCTTCTGCACCCCGAAGCTGTCGACGGCGACCACCGCGACCACCGCGCCCACCAAGACCACGACGACGGTCCGGCAACAGGCCCAGCCACCACAACCGCCGGCCAAGCCGAAGAAGGACTCGAGCGGCAAGGGCCCCGGGCCCAAGAACGACAAACCGAAGAAGCCCGGCAAGGGTTAGGTCGTCGCCGCGAACTTCTGCACCTTGGCGGCGGGACCGGAGACGATCAGCGTGGCGTTCTCCGGGATGACGGTGTCGGGGTTCGCGAACGCGAACGGCTTGCCCGGCTCCTTCACCCCGACGACCGTGACGCCGTGTTTGGTGCGCAGGTGCAGGTCGGCCAGCGTCTGGCCGACCTTCGCGCTCGGCACGCGGGTCTTGGCGATCGCGAAGTCGTCGTCGAACTCGATGAAGTCGATCATGCGGCTGGTGATCAGGTGGGCGACCCGGTCGCCCATCGCCGACTCCGGGTAGATCACCTTCGTCGCGCCGACCGAGGACAGGATCTTGCCGTGCTTCGCCGAGATCGCCTTGGCCCAGATGTGCGGCACGCCGATCTCGACCAGCGCCAGCACGGTCAGCACGCTCTGCTCCATGTGGGTGCCGATGCCGACCACCGCGTGGGTGAAGTCGGCGACGCCCAGTTGGCGCAGGGCTTCCTCGTCGGTCGCGTCGGCCTCGGCCACATGGGTGAGCCGCTCCGACCACTCCTGCACCAGCTTGGGGTCACTGTCGATGCCGAGCACCTCGTGGCCGAGCTTCTGTAGGGTACCGGCGACCGCGCCGCCGAAGCGGCCGAGCCCGATCACCACGACGTTGTCGTCGTCTCCGATGTCAGCCAACGATGGGTCGCTCCTCCGCGTATCGGTAGAGCCGGCGCTGGGTGTTGAGGGCGATCGCCGACCCTACCGCGATTGTGCCCACCCGGCCGATGAACATCAGCACGACCAGGATGATCTGCCCGGAATTGGGCAGGGTCGGGGTGATCCCGGTGCTCAGCCCGACCGTGGCGAACGCCGAGGTCACCTCGAAGAGCGCCGCGTCGAAGGCGACGCCGTCGGTCGCCTCCAGCAGCCCGAACGTGCCGGCCGCGACCAGCCCCACGCCGAGCAGCGCGACGGTGATCGCCTGGCGCTGGGTGCTCTCCGCTATCCGCCGCTTGCCGATCACCACGTCGGGCTCGCCCCGCAGTTCGGCCAGGATCACGAAGGCGAGCAGGAAGAACGTGGTCAGCTTGATGCCGCCGGCGGTGCTGGCGCTGCCGCCGCCGATGAACATCAAGCCGGTCGACACCGCGAGCGTCTCGCTGTGGAAGGCACCCACGTCGACCGTGTTGAACCCGCCGGAGCGGGTCATCGCGTCCTGGAAGAAGGCGGCCAGCACCTTCTCGCCGACGCCGAGCGGGCCGAGCGTTCCGGGGTTGTTCCACTCCAGGCCGAGGATCGTGAGGAAGCCGAAGACCAGCAGCACGATGCCGCCGAAGACGGTCAGCCGGGTGTGCGTCGACCACTTCGACGGCTTGCCGATCTCGCGGAACAACTCGAACAGCACCGGGTAGCCGATGCCGCCGGCGATCACCCCGATGGTCAGCGGCACGCAGATCCACGCGTCGTCGACGAACCCGACCAGCGAGTTGCTGAACAGCGCGAAGCCGGCGTTGTTGAACGCCTGCACCGCGTGGAACACGCCGTACCAGGCGGCCTTGCCGAGCGGGAAGTCGTACCCCAGCCAGAACCGGCCGCCGACGATCACCGCGATGACGATCTCGAAGGCCGCCTGGGTCAGCGCGATCCGCCCCAACACCCAGCGCACGTCGCCGAGTTTCAGCGACGAGTCCTCGGCCTGGGCCATCAGCCGGCTGCGCAGCCCCAGCCGCTGTGAGACCAGCAGCGCGAGCAGCGTCGCCAGCGCCATGATGCCGAAACCGCCGATCTGGGTGAGCACGGTCAGCAGCACCTGGCCGAAGCCGGTCCAGTAGGTCGCCGTGTCGACCACCGACAGGCCGGTCACGCAGACCGCGGAGGTGGCCGTGAACAGGGCGGTGACGAACGGCGTGCCGCCCGGCTCGACGCGGGCCCCGGGCAGCATCATCAGCAGCGTCCCGACCACGACGGCGCCGAGAAACGCCAACGGCACAAGCCGGGCGGGGTGTTGCAGGGTGCGGCGCATCAGGCATTTCTTACCACGTTCACCGCCGTGTCAAGCCCCGGTCGCCCGAGATCGATTGACTGCGGCCCATGCGACGACGTACTGCTCTATCCCTCACCCTGGCCGGCGCCGGCATCGCGGCGACCGGCATCGCGCCCGCCGCCGCAGTGGCCAGCCAGCGCCAGGACCACGACGAGCCGCTGGTCATCGGCCACCGCGGCGCCAGCGGCTACCGGCCCGAACACACGCTCGAGTCCTACCGGCTGGCCATCCGGCTGGGCGCCGACTTCATCGAGCCCGACCTGGTGTCCACCAAGGACGGCAAGCTGGTGGCCCGGCACGAGAACGAGATCTCGGGCACCACCAACGTCGCCGACCACCCGGAGTTCGCGGCGCGCAAGACCACCAAGACCATCGACGGGATCGCCGTCACCGGCTGGTTCACCGAAGACTTCACCCTGGCCGAGCTCAAGACGCTGCGGGCAAAGGAGCGGCTGCCGCAGGTGCGGGTGGCCAACACCGCCTTCGACGGCCAGTTGCCGATCCCGACCCTCCAGGAGGTCATCGACCTGGCCCGGGCCGAGAGCAAGCGGCTCGGCCGGACGATCGGCATCTACCCGGAGACCAAGCACCCGACCTACTTCCAGTCGATCGGGCTCGCGCTGGAGGAGCCGCTGGTGCGCGTCCTGCGTGCCAACGACCTGACCCGGAAGAGCTCGCCGGTGATCGTCCAGTCGTTCGAGACGGCCAACCTGCGCAAGCTGGCCCGGATGACCGACGTGCGGCTGGCCCAGTTGATCGACGCCGCCGGCCGGCCCTACGACTTCGTCGTCGCCGGCGACCCGCGCACCTACCAGGACCTGGTCTCGCCGGCCAACCTGCGGTGGATCTCGGGCTACGCCGACGGCATCGGCGCCAACAAGAACCTGCTGGTGCCCCGGGACGCCACCGGCAAGCTGCTCGCGCCGACCGCGGTGATCCGCGACGCGCACCGCTACGGGCTGATCGTGCACGCCTGGACGTTCCGGGCGGAGAACCAGTTCCTCGCGGTCGACCATCGGATCGGCACCGACCCCAACGCGCGCGGCGACATCACGTCCGAGTACGAACTCTTCTTCTCGCTCGGCCTCGACGGCGTGTTCGCCGACCAGCCGGACACTGCCGTGGCCGCCCGCGCCGCGCTGCCCGCATCGACGCACCGCTAAGCGTCCCGCACATCTCATCGGCGTATATATAGGCGCACGCCACATGGTAGGGGTCACACTGTGACCCCTACCGTGTGTCGCCATGACGGTAAAGGCGATGCGGCGGGCGTTCGTCACCGCCGCGACAGTGATAGCGGTGGCGGTATCCGCCACGGGCTGCGGCAGCCCGCAGGAAACGGCAACCGGGGGTGGCGGCGCCAGCACGGCCCCGGTCAAGGTCGGCATCGTCCACTCCCAGACAGGGGCGCTGGCCTCCTACGGCAAGCAATACATCGACGGATTCAAGGCCGGGCTCGCGTACGCCACCAACGGCACCAACAAGGTGGGCGACCGGGCGATCGAGGTGACCGAGGTCGACGACGCCGGTGATCCGGCCAAGGCGGTCGCCGCGGTCAAGGACCTGATCGGCAAGGGCACGAAGATCATTGCCGGCTCGACAGCCTCCGGCGTCGCGCTGCAGGTCGCGCCCCTGGCCGCGCAGAACAAGGTGCTGTTCATCTCCGGCCCGGCCGCGACCGACGCGATCACCGGGGTCAACAAATACACGTTCCGCTCCGGACGGCAGTCCTACCAGGACGTGATGACGGCCAAGTCGTTCATCGGCGACGCGGCCGGCAAGAAGGTCGTGGTCTTCGGGCAGGACAGCGCGTTCGGCAAGAGCAACGAGGCCGCGGTCAAGGCGGTCATCGGGGGTGCCGGCGCGACCGTGACCAGCGTGCTCGCCCCGGCCAGCGCGACCGAGTTCACCCCGTTCGCCAGCCAGCTCAAGGCGGCGAAGCCGGACCTGCTGTTCGTGGCCTGGGCGGGCACCACCGCCCCGGCGATGTGGCAGACCCTCGACCAGCAGGGCATCCTGGCCAGCACCACGGTGGTCACCGGCCTCGACATCCGGGCCTCCTGGCCGACCTTCGGCGCGGCCGGGGCGAAGATCTCGTTCCTGTCGCACTACTTCGACGGCGCCAGCGACAACCCGGCCGCGCAGGCGGCCCGCAGCGCGGTCGGCGGCACGCTCGACCTGTTCAACCCCGATGGCTTCACGGCGGCACAGATGATCGTCCGTGCGGTCCAGGAGGGTGGCGACGACGTCGACAAGATGGTCAGCGCGCTCGAGGGCTACAGCTTCGACGGCGTCAAGGGCAAGCTGACTATCCGGGCCGAGGACCACGCCCTGCTCCAGCCGATGTATCAGGCCACCCTCACCGGCACCACGGCCAAGCTCGAGAAGGCGCTCACCCCCGAGGAGGTCGCCCCACCGGCGGCCGCGATGAAGGGCTGAGCGAGTTGGCCGTGCTCCGCACACAGGGGCTGACCTGGCGGGTGGGCGAGGTAGCGATCGTCGACGGTGTCGACATCGCCCTCGCCCCCGGCGAGTTCCTCGGCGTCATCGGGCCCAACGGCGCCGGCAAGACCTCGCTGTTCAACCTGGTCAGCGGGCTGCGTAAGCCGACCGCGGGCACGGTCTGGCTGGGCGATGACGACGTCACCGCCCTACCGCCCCACCGCCGCGCGCGGCGCGGTCTCGGGCGGACCTTCCAGTCGTCGTCGGTCTTCGGTTCGCTTCCGGTACGCGAGAACGTCCGGCTGGCCGTCCAGGCCCACCGTGGCGGCTCGATGGCCCTGTGGCGGCGGGCCGCGTCGTTCAAGGACGTTGCTTCGGCGGCCGACGGGGTGCTGGAGACCGTCGGCCTTGGCCACCGGGGCGACGTGTTGGCCGGCACCTTGGCGCACGGCGAGAAGCGCAAGCTGGAGATCGCCCTGCTGCTCGCCGGCGAGCCGACCGTGCTGCTGCTCGACGAGCCGATGGCCGGTGTCAGCGCCGAAGACGTGCCCGAGTTGGTCGCGGTCATCCGCGGCCTGACCCGGGGTGCCGACGCCACTGGCCGGTCGGTCCTCATGGTGGAGCACCACATGGACGTGATCCTGGAGCTGGCCGACCGCATCGCCGTGATGCACCACGGCGCGCTGCTCGCCTGCGACACCCCCGAGGCCGTGATGGCACACCGGGGCGTGCAGGAGGCCTACCTGGGTGAGGGGCTATGACCGAGCCGATCCTGCGCGTCGATGACCTCAGCGTCCGCATCGCCGGGCTGCACATCCTCCAGGGTGTCTCGTTCACCGTCGCGCCTTCGGGGGTGACCGCGCTGGTCGGCCGCAACGGCGTCGGCAAGACCACGACGTTGCGGGCGCTGGTCGGCCTGACACCACGCGGTGGTGAGGTCACCGGTTCGGCCCGGATCGGCGCCGTCGACGCGCTGCACACCCCGACGCACCGGCTGGTCCGCGGCGGGCTCGGCTACGTGCCCGAGGACCGCTGCGTGTTCGCCGGGCTCACCGTCGCGGAGAACCTGCGGCTGGCCGAACGCAAGGGCGCGGCACCGGCGTACGACCGCGTCTATGCGCTTT
Organism: Asanoa ferruginea; assembly: GCF_003387075.1. Lineage (NCBI taxonomy): Bacteria > Bacillati > Actinomycetota > Actinomycetes > Micromonosporales > Micromonosporaceae > Asanoa > Asanoa ferruginea. Next base: position 1,437,743 of record NZ_QUMQ01000001.1, on the reverse strand, counting down.
TTCCCGAGCTGTCGAAACGCGCCAAGCAGCGGGCCGGCACGCTCTCCGGCGGGCAGCAGCAGATGCTGGCGATCGGTCGGGTGCTGCTCGCGGACAACCGCCTCCTGCTGGTCGACGAGCCGACGAAGGGTCTGGCCCCGAAGGTGGTGACGGAGGTGGCGGAGGCGCTCGAAGCGGTCGCCGAGCACGTGCCGGTGTTGTTGGTGGAGCAGAACCTCGCCGTTGTACGCCGGTTGGCGCGGGACGCGGTCGTCCTGGCCGCCGGTCGCGTCGCCTGGACCGGCGCGGCCGACCGGTTGCTCGGCGAGCCGGACCTGACCCGTGCGCTGCTCGGCGTCGGCTCGGCGGGGGTGCCGGCCTGATGTCGACGTTCATCCTGTTGACGCTGACCGGGCTCGGCCTGGCCGCGCTCTACTTCCTGGTCGCCTCCGGGCTGTCGCTGGTCTTCGGCCTGGCCGACGTGCTCAACTTCGCGCACGGGCTGTTCCTGTCGGTCGGCGCGTACGCGACCTGGTGGGCCGCCGACCACCTGCCGGGTGCCGGCCCGACGGGCTTCGGCTTCGTGCTGGCCGCCGCGTTCGGCGTGGTCTGCGGCGCGGTCGTCGCGGCGCTGGTCGAACTCGTGCTGATCCGGCCGCTCTACAGCCGGACGATCGAGCAGGTGCTGGTCACGGTCGGCCTGTCGCTGGCCGGGGTGGCGCTGCTCCAGGCAACCTGGGGCGCCGACCCGCGGCCGTTCCCGCGCCCTGAGTGGACCCGCCGGGTGACCGCGATCGGCGACGCGCACATCCCGAACGCGTCGCTGCTGCTGGTGTTGGCGGCGGCCGCCGTACTCGCGTTGCTCCTGCTCTTCCTCCGGTTCACCCGGGTCGGCCTGGTGATCCGGGCGGGCGTGGAGAACCGCGAGATGGTGACCGCGCTGGGCATCGACGTGCGCAAGGCGTTCACGCTGGTTTTCGCGATCGGCGGCGCGGCGGCGGCGCTGGCCGGTGCGCTGGGCGGGGTCTACTTCGGATCCGTCTCACCGGCGCAGGGCGGCTCTCTGCTGATCTTCGCGTTCATCGTCGTCGTGATCGGCGGGATGGGCTCGGTGGTCGGCTCCGCGTACGCCGCGGTCGCGGTCGGTCTTCTCCAGCAGTTCGTCAACTACTACGGCACCGCCGGGCTCGGCGACATCTGCGTGGTCGCGCTGCTGGCGATCGTGCTGCTGGTCCGGCCGCAAGGCATCGCCGGAAGGGCGGTCACGGCATGACCCAGGCTGTCCCGGTGAGCGCCGAGGCGCCGCCCGCGGCGACGCCGCCGGAACTCGCGCCTGCTCGGCGGTTGCGTTGGCTTCTGGGCCTCGGACCGCTGCTCGCGCTGGTGGTGGCCGCCGTGCTGCCCTACTTCAGGCTGCCCCTGCCCGGCATCCTCGACGGCGTCTTCAACTCGCCCGGCAACCTCCAGTTGCTGGCCACCTGCCTGGTCTTCGGTGGCCTGGCCGCGAGCTACGACCTGCTCTTCGGCCGCACGGGCCTACTCTCGTTCGGGCACGCGCTCTATTTCGCGGCCGGCATCTACGGCACCGACGTGCTGGTCACCCGCGCCGGCTTGCCGCTGTGGCAGGCGGCGGTGTTCGCCCTGGTCGGCAGCACGACTCTGGCCGCTCTGCTCGGCGCGATCGCGCTGCGCACGGCCGGCATCGCGTTCGCGATGGTGACGCTGGCGTTCGCCCAGGTCGGCGCGATCCTGGTGGCCCGCGACTTCGGCGGCCTGACCGGCGGCGAGGAAGGCCTCCCAATCGGCGGCGCGGGCCTGCCCGACTTCTTGGTCGGCGTGGCCAACACGGTCAACCTCTACTGGCTGGCCCTGGCGTACGTCGCGGTGGTCGTCTTCGTGGTGGCCCGGGTGGCGGGTTCGCCGACGGGCCGGGTGCTCGCGGGCCTGCGCGACGACGAGCGCCGGGTGGGCGTACTGGGGCTGGACCCCTACCGCTACAAGCTGGTGGCGTTCACCCTCGCGGGTGGGCTGGCCGCTTTGGGCGGCATCGTCTACGTGCTGGTCGTCGGCGGCGCGTCGCCACACGTGACCAGCTCGGAGCTGACCCTGTCGCTGCTGGTGATGGTCGTGCTCGGCGGCCCCGGCACGCGCTGGGGCCCAGTCATCGGCGGCATCTTGTACATGTATCTGGACAACCGCCTGACCAACCTGGCCACCGACCTACCGGGCCCACTCTCCCAACCACTGTTCGTACTGGGCGCCATCTTCATCCTTGCGGTGTATTTCTTCCCGGGCGGCCTGGCCAGCCTGGCCACCCGCGTCGGCCCAATCCGCGCGGCCTTCACCCGACGGCAACCCCGAACGCGCAGCTGAGGCGGCGCCCGGTCAGGGGTGACCAGCAGGTCTGTGGTCTCCCGCACGCCTCAACAGGTCACCTCGGTGCGTGGCATGGGTCGCGTGGGCGGGTGGGCCGCGTGGGCGTGGGCGCCGTGGGCAGAGCATCCACAGTAGACGCCTAGCCAGCGGCAAAGAGCACCGTCGGGACGGCGCCGACCACGGCCGGCGTGCGATGCGTGCTGCCAGACGACATGCGACCGGCCATTCACGAGAGAGGAAAGGGTCGACAGCGTAGTCAAGGTCAACCGCCCAAGAAGGCCTGCGGCCGACTTGGCAGCGAGTCGGCGGGTCGGCGAGTTGGCGCCGAGGTGTGAGCGTGCCGAGTCTGGCCGCCCGAGTCGGTGATCGTTTGCGGCTGGCCGGCACCGGCAGGTCAGGTTTGCGTGATCGTCTGCAGCCCATCGACACCTGGTGCGGCGCGTCGTGCCGATCTGACACACATGATCATGCCGCAAGGCCAGAATCGTGCAGATCCGCCGCAAACGATCAAGACATTTCGTTGTCTAATCCGCGCCCGGCGCTGCCGCGCCTGCTGATCCAGCAGATCTAGGTAAATAGATGTAGCTATAGCTACATCTATTTACCCAGATCTCGCGCGGATTGGGTCGCTACGGCGTGTCGACGTAGCCACGCCGGCGAGCCCGCGACGCCGGGGCAGGGCGGAGCCGCTTGGGCCGGGCGGCCGCTTGGGTCTGGCGCTTGCGGTTGCTGGTGACGTTTGTGCCGGGCGACCGCTTGGGTGGGTAGTGCCGCTTCGGGCTAGCGGAGCCGCTTGCTGGACGACTGCTTGGGGTGGGTAATGCCGCTCCCGCTCGCGGAGCCGCTTGCCGGGCCGCCGCTTGGGGTGGGTAATGCCGCTCCCGCTGGCGGAGCCGCTTGCCGGGCGACTGCTTGGGGTGGGTAATGCCGCCTCGGGCTGGCGGAGCCCGCTTGGGCCGAGCGGCCCTTTGTGCGGGCCGCTTCGGTCGGGCGGCGGCCCCCCGCCGGCCGAAAGGGGCGTAGCCCCGGAACCCAACCGCGGACCTGGCAAGCGGAGCGGAGGCGGAGCGGTCCCCGGCGGGAGCGACGGTCGTGCCCCAGGCGGACCCGGGAGCCGATTCGAATTTGATCTTAAATCGGCCCGTCTCGCCGATGTTGGCGCCGGTCCTGGCGAGCGGAGCGGTCTCCGGCGGGAGCGACGGTCGTGCCCCACGCGGGCCCGGGATCCGATCTGGATTTTGATCTTAAATGTCTTAAAAAGGGTGAAAACGGCTCACAACCGGCATTCGTCCTCACGGGGGCGAAAGATGTCATTAGGCTCGGTTCCGGAATACCCGCCTGTTACGGGGGAAGGACGGGGGGCCCAGATGACAACTCGAATACCCGGAAACGCGGTTAGGAACGAGCAGCGAAAACGGTTGCCTACGCCGCGACCGGCGGCTACCGGGCCCGACCTCGTCGCCTATCGGGACGCGGTGGAGAACCTGCTCATCGAACTCGCCGGGCACAGCGACCCGGGCGACACGGTGAAAGCCGAGACCATCCTGATCGAAAGGCTCGTGGAGCCTAACTTCACCGCCGTGCTCTCGGTGACGCCCCGCGGGCTCACCGGAACGGTGGAATGGCTGCTCAAAGAGGTCCGCAACTACAAGCCCAGCACCCGCAGCTCCGCGATCGACCTGGCGGCCCAGGTGCGGATCTTCCTGCTCGCGCAGGTCGAGGCGATGTGGTGGGGGCAGACCACGCCGTTCGCCACCACGACCGACGTGCTCACGTCGCCGGATCTGGTCGACATCGAGAAGCTGCGGCGGGCCGGCCTGCTGCCGTTCCGCTACCGGCGGCAGCCCAAGACGTTCGCCACCCGGGCGGTGCGGGCGGTGGCCCGGCGGGTCGCGCCGGATCGCTGGCCGCGGACGGCGGGGCTGCGGTTCACCTACAGCCGGCCGGAGACGATCGCGCTGCTCGGGCAGGTCGCGGCCGACTTCCAGAAGCAGGCGCCTTATGGGACGCCGGCGCTCTGGGTGACCAGCATGACCCGCAGCGTGCGGCACCAGCAGCACCTGCGTGATCTCGGGTACGCCGCGATGTCGCCCAGCGCGCACTGTGTCGGCTGGGCGGTCGACGTGGAGATGGCCTGGTTCGAGCGGTTCTCCGCGCGTGCCGCGTTGGAGAAGGTGCTGCTCGACCGGCAGGCCGCCGGCGATGTCAACGTGATCGACGAGGGGCAGGCCTGGCACGTCTGCGTCAGCCCGGTCGCGGTCGCCGAACTGCGGCGCGAGTTCGCCACCCACTACGAAACCGGGAGAAGGTGACCCGAGACTTTGTGCGGTATCGCGCTCATCGTCGGCAACGATGCCGACCCCGCGCTCTTCCGGCGGATGCTCGAATCCCTGACGCCGCGCGGCGACATTCAGGAAGAGCTGCCGGATGATCTGCGAACGATCGGTGGGGGGCCGGCGACGGGGTTGCTCGCCGGCACCCAGCGGCTGCGGATCGTCGACCGCGACCGGGCGGTGCAGCCCTGGGTCTCGCCCGACGAGGCCTGGGTGCTCTGTTACAACGGCGAGGTCTTCAACTATCGCGAGCTGCGGGCCGAGCTGATCGCCGCCGGGCGGGAGTTGCGCAGCGAGAGCGACACCGAGGTCGTGCTCGAAGCGTTCCTCGAGTGGGGCGAGGCGGCGGTCGGCAAGCTGCGCGGCGAGTTCGCGTTCGCGATCGTCGAGCGGGCCACGGGGCGGGTCTTCATCGCCCGTGACCCGCTCGGCGTGAAGCCGCTCTACTGGTCGCGGCGCGGCGGGCGGATCCACATCGCGTCGGAAGTGAAGGCGTTGGTGCCGGTCGGTGCGCGGATCACCGAGGTGCCGCCCGGCCACCACGGCTGGGCGACGCCGGTCACCGGGCCGCGCCTGACGCCTTACGTCGACCTGCTTCGGCTCGGCGAAGACCAGGTGCCGATCGAGGACCCGGACGAGGCGGCGAAGCTGGTCCGCGCCGCGTTGCAGGACAGCATCCGGGTACGCGTCGACACCGACCTCACCGTCGGCGTGGTGCTCTCCGGTGGGCTGGACAGCTCGCTGACGCTGCTCCAGGTGCGCGAGATGCACCCGGACTGCGTCGCCTTCACCGTCGGCGCGCCGGGCAGCCCGGACCTCGACTACGCCAAGCGGCTCTGCCGCGACCTCGGTGTGCATCACGAGGTGGTCGAGCTCCGGCCGCGCGACGTGCGGATGGGTGAGATCCGGGAAGCGATCCGGATGGGCGAGCTTTCCGAGTACGGCGACATCATCAACGCCGTCGTCTCGGTGCCGCTGTTCCGCCGGGTGCACGAGACCGGCGTCAAGGTGGTGCTCACCGGCGACGGCTCCGACGAGCTGTTCGGCGGCTACCCGATGTATCACGAGGTCGGCCCGGCAGCGGCCCGCCGCCTCTTCTTACACAAGATCCGCAACCTCTGTCGTACGGAGTTGCAGCGCGTCGACCGCACCAGCATGGGACAGGGTGTCGAGGCCCGGGTGCCGTTCCTCGACCTGGCCCTCGTGGAACTCGCAATGCGGATGCCGTTGTCGCTGAAGATGCGCAGCGGCAAGGAGAAGTGGATCGTGCGGGAGGCGTTCGCCGACATCCTGCCCGACTACATCCGGCAACGGCCGAAGAACCCGATGTCCTACTCGTCGGGCCTGCACGAGCGGGCGCGGCTCTACAAGGCCCGTTACGCCCGGGTGCACCATTCCTTCGGGTACGGCCTGCTCGAACCGATCCGGCGAGACTTCGACCACGTCCTGATGAAATGCAACAACGATCTGGATGCCGCGATCCGCGAGTCGGCCGTGCGGCAGGACTACACGTTGATGGAGCATGCCCGCGACTTCGCGGGGGCGCTGCGCTGGTTCACCGGCGCGCGAGCGCCGTATTGATCTGAGCGGCCGCTCCCTCACCCCTGGTAGAACTGTGCGGGTGAGGGAGCGGGCTGAAGAGATCCTGCGCCGGCTCGCGGGCCACCACGCGAGGCTGCGCGAAGACCAATGGCGGGCGATTTCGGCCCTGGTCGAGGAGAAACGCCGGGTGCTGTGCGTCCAGCGCACCGGTTGGGGAAAGTCCGCCGTCTATTTTGTCGCGACCGCGCTGCTGCGCGCGCAGGGCTCGACCGGGCCCACCGTGATCGTCTCGCCGCTGCTCGCCCTCATGCGCAACCAGGTCGAGGCGGCCGAGCGGGCCGGCATCAAGGCCCGCACGATCAACTCGGCCAACCTCGACGACTGGGACGCGATCCACGCCGACATCGCCGCCGGCGACGTAGACGTGCTGCTGATCAGCCCGGAGCGGCTCAACAACCCCGACTTCCGCGACAACGTGCTGCCCAAGCTGGCGTCCACCACCGGGCTGCTGGTCGTCGACGAGGCGCACTGCGTCTCCGACTGGGGCCACGACTTCCGGCCCGACTACCGCCGGCTGCGCACCTTCCTCGCCGAGTTGCCGCCCGGCACCCCGGTGCTGGCGACCACCGCGACCGCCAACCAGCGGGTCACCGACGACGTGGCCGAGCAGTTGGGCGACGCGCTGGTGCTGCGCGGCACGCTGGAGCGCGACTCGCTGCGGCTCGGCGTGCTGTCGCTGGAGTCGCCCGCGGCCCGGCTCGCCTGGCTGGGCGAGCACCTCGACACGCTGCCCGGCTCCGGGATCGTCTACACGCTGACCGTCGCGGCCGCGACCGAGACCGCCGAGTTCCTCCGCCAGCGCGGCTATTCGGTGGCCAGCTATTCGGGCCAGGCCGACGACGCCGCGCGCCAGCAGGCCGAGCAGGACCTGCTCGACAACAAGCTCAAGGCGCTGGTCGCCACGTCGGCGCTGGGCATGGGCTTCGACAAGCCCGACCTCGGCTTCGTCGTGCACCTCGGCGCGCCACCCTCGCCGATCGCCTACTACCAGCAGGTCGGTCGGGCCGGCCGGGCCGTGAAGAACGCCGAGGTGCTGCTGCTGCCGGGGCGGGAAGACGCGGCGATCTGGCGCTACTTCGCCTCGCTGGCGTTCCCGCCCGAGCAGCAGGTGCGCGAGGTGCTGCACGCGCTCGACGCCGCCGGGCGTCCACTGTCGACGCAGGCTTTGGAGCCGATGGTCGACCTGCGCCGCACCCGCCTCGAGATGATGCTCAAGGTGCTCGACGTCGACGGCGCGGTCCGCCGGGTGCGCGGCGGCTGGGTGGCCACCGGCGAGCCGTGGGTCTACGACACCGCGCGGTTGCGTCGGGTCGCCGCGGCGCGGGAAAAAGAGCAGGACAGCATGCGGGAGTACGTCGCGACGACCGGCTGCCGGATGGAGTTCCTGCGCCGCAGCCTCGACGACCCCGGTGCCGAGCCGTGCGGGCGCTGTGACGGCTGCGCCGGCGCGTTCGTCACCGCCGAGGTGTCGGCGCCGGCGCTGGCCGCGGCCAACGCGTTCCTCGGCCGGGCCGGGGTCGACATCGCACCGAAGAAGCTCTGGCCGACGGGGCTCGACGAGGTGCGCGGCAAGATCTCGGCCGACGACCAGGCAGCGCCGGGCCGAGCCGTCGGGCGCCTCTCCGACCTCGGCTGGGGCGGCCGGCTGCGCGAGTTGGTCGGCACCGACGCACCCGACGGGCCGGTGCCCGACGACATCACCGGCGCCGTGGTCGAGGTGCTCAAGGACTGGTCGCGCGGTTCCGACCCGTGGGCGCAGCGCCCGGTCGCAGTGGTCGGCATCGCGTCCCGGCGCCGGCCCGCGCTGGTCGGCTCGCTGGCCGCCCGGATCGCCGAGATCGGCCGGCTGCGGATGCTCGGGCTGGTCGAGCCGGGGCCGCAGGCGCCGCCTTCCGGTGGTGGCGCCCGCGGCAACAGCGCGCAACGGGTCCGCGCCCTGCACGACGCGTTCGAGATCGGGCCGGAGCTGGCCGCGGCACTGTCCGCCGTGGACGGTCCGGTGCTGCTGGTCGACGACCTGGTCGACTCCGGCTGGACGATGACGCTGGTCAGTCGCGCGCTGCGTGCCGCCGGTGCGCCGGCCGTGCTCCCGTTCGCCCTGGCGGTCGCGGGCTAGCGGCTTTTGCCGGGTCGCCCGTACCCGTGGACGGGTTGGTAGTCGACCTGGTCGAAGCGGATCCGCTCGCCCTGCTGCGGTGCGTGGATGATCCGGCCACCGCCGACATACATCCCGACGTGCTGGATGTTGCCGTAATAGAAGACCAGGTCGCCGGGGCGCAGTTGGCCGCGGCCGATGTGGCTCACGGCGCCGTATTGTGCGCGCGCGTTGTGCGGGAGGCTGATCCCGGCGGCGGCCCAGGCGGCCGCGGTGAGCCCGGAGCAGTCATAGCCCTCGGGGCCGGACGAGCCCCAGATATAGGGCTTGCCGAGCTGCGCGTAGACGAACCGCACCGCGGTGCTCGATGCACCCGGCGGCAGCGGCGGCGGGTTGGCCAGGATCGGGCCCGGGTCGGTGATGCCGAGGTCGAAGCGCATCTCGTCGAGCCGGGCGATCTCGCTCTCGATCTGCCGCTTCTTGGCCAGCAGCTTGTTGCCCTGGACCTGCTCCTTGGCGGCGAGCGTGTTGAGCGTCTCCTGCGCGGCGGTGACGTCGCGGTTGGCCGCGGCGAGCGACTCGATCGCCCGGGTGCGTTGGGTGCCCAGCGCCTCCAGCAGGGCCAGCCGGCCGCCCAACTCCTGCGGCGAGCCGGCCTCCAGCAGCCCGATCACGTTCGCCGCCCGGCCGGCCCGGTAGGCGGCCGCGGCCATCGTGCCCACCTCGGTGCTGCGGGCCTGCGCGGTCTGCTCCAGAGGCGCGACCCGGGCGCGCACGCGCTCCGCCTCGGCCCGCCCGCGCTTGACCTCCAGACGCAGGTCGTTGTATTGCTCGACAACCCCTTCGAGTTGCTGGCTGGCGGTCTTCAGGCGCTTCTTGAGCTGCTCGGCGGTCGGGTCGGCGGCGGCGGGCGCGGCCAGCGGACCGAGCAGGGCCAGCAGGGCGGCGGCCGTGGTCAATGCGCGGCGTCCGCCTCGTGTGATGATCGGCACCTTCGGTTAACGAGTCGGCCCGGGCAGAAGCCACGATGCGGGCATATCGGGCTAGCCACGGATACGCCCGGGGGGTATATTCGGGCGCATGACCACGAACGACGAGACCTCCGCGTCCGGTCCCTACTGGTATGCCGCCGACAAGGGTGCCCTGCTGGGTCGCCTGAAGCGGATCGAGGGCCAGGTCCGCGGCGTTCATCGGATGGTCGAAGAGGACACCTACTGCATCGACGTTCTCACCCAGATCTCGGCGGCGACCAAGGCCCTCCAGGCCGTGGCCGTCGGCCTGCTCGAAGGGCACATCGCCCACTGCGTGATGGAGGCGGCCGAGAACGGCACCGACCCGTCCGCCAAAGTCAAAGAGGCGTCCGACGCGATCGCCCGGCTCGTCCGTTCCTGACCCCGCCCGGAGGCACCCAGATGTCCAGCACCGCCACCTACACCGTGTCCGGCATGACCTGCTCGCACTGCGTCGGCGCCGTGACCGGTGAGCTGACCGCCCTGCCGGGCGTCACCGACGTGCGGATCGACCTGGCGACCGGCTCCGTCGCGGTCACCAGCGACGCACCGCTGGCCATGACCGACGTGCGGGCCGCGGTCGACGAGGCCGGCTACGAGCTGGCCACCGTCGATGCCTGAGACGGCGTCGACCAAGACCCGCGGCGCCGCGGCGCCGCCGCCTGCCGACGGTCCGGACCGGTCCGGGCTGCGGGTCGGCCTGTTCGTCGCGGGGCTGGTCTTCGCCCTGGTCGGCGGGTTCGGCCTGGGCAAGCTGACCAGCGACGGCTCCTCGACCCCGGCCGACGGTGCGCAGGCGGCGGGCGGGATGACGATGGATCCGGCCAACCACACGCACGCACCCGGCACCGCGCCCCACGACCACAGCGCCACCGGCGGGATGACCGCGACGGCCGGCGCCGAGCTCGGCGGGCTGAGCCTGAGCGCGAGCGGCTACACGCTGGTGCCGGCCGGCACCGACTTCGCCGCGGGCAAGGCGGCACCCTTCCGGTTCACCGTGCAGGGCCCCGACCGGCAGCCGGTCAAGCAGTTCGCGGTCGTCCACGAGAAGCAGATGCACCTGGTGGTGGCCCGCCGTGACCTCTCCGGCTATCAGCACCTGCACCCGACGATGGCGTCCGACGGCACGTGGAGCATCCCGCTGACGTTGGGCGCCCCGGGCCTGTGGCGGGCGTTCGCCGACTTCACCGTGGTCGACGCGACCGGTGCGCAGATCGCCGCGACGCTCGGCACCGACCTGGTGGTGGCCGGCGACTACGCGCCGGTGGCGCTGCCGGCGGCGGCGCGCGAGGCGACCGCGGGCGAGTTCACCGTCACCTTCGAGGGCACCCCGACCGTCGGCGCGACCCAGCCGCTCCAGTTCCGGGTGTTCCGCAATGGCACCCCGGTCGCCGAGTTGGAGCCCTACCTCGGCTCCTACGGGCACCTGGTCGTGCTCCGCCAGGGCGACCTCGGCTATCTGCACGTGCACCCCGACGAGCAGCGGGTGCCGGGCACGGTCAAGTTCTGGATGGCCGCGCCGAGCCCCGGTGCCTATCGGGCGTTCTTCGACTTCCAGGTGGCCGGCAAGGTGCACACTGCCCAGTTCACCGTGCGGGTGTCTTAGGCGGTCTTGCGGATGGGCCTCGTGGCCAGGCGGCGCAACGCTTCGCGGATGTGCCGCTTCTCCGCCGTGGAAACCGTCGGATCGGTCAGCCGGTCGAGAATGACCTGGAGGTCCTTGTCGACCCGGCTGGGCCGGGCGGTCATGCCCGGGCTGCGGCCCGGCATGTTGAGCGCCCGGAACGCCGCCGACACCGGCACGTCGAGTGCGGAGCAGAAGTTTTGCACCTTGGCGAGCTCGGGATAGTCGTGCCAGTCGCCGGCCAACCAGCGGAATAGCGTCGATCGACCGACACCTGTCTCGGAAGCCAGGTCGTTGACCGTCCAACCGCGGGCGTTCTTGGCATCGTCGACGGCCCGCCGGACGAAGCGTGCGAACGCTGCCTGCGGCGAGTCATCTGTGGCCATCGGCCTGTCGCCCTCCCCGCGGTCGAGAATCGTCACCGGAAAGGGTAACCCGCACGGCTCAGATTGCAACGGGCCGTTCGGCCGATTAGTCCCACGGATGGGACTGTTCTAGAGTCACCGAAGACCGGACCTGGCCCCGTGCGTGGGACCCGCTCATGGCGTCCCGCCCCGCCTGGTCCGGCGCTGTGGCCGCGAGCTGGCTGTTCGTGGCGTCGGTGTGGTGTCCCGCCGGCGGGGGGTCGGCGAGACACCACACCGCGGGCGTCCCCCATTTCACCGTCTTACGAGGGTGTTTTCTGTCGTCTATGCTCACGCCGCGAGAGTGAGAACGACGGGATGCGACTATGGCCACACCAGAAGACCGCCCGGTTCCCTATCGACCCGGCGCGATAAGCCTGTTCTTCGTCGTGAAGGCCGGGATATTCGCGCTGGCCTTCTGGATCTGGCTGCTGGTGCTCGCCATCCAGGGTGGCCAGGTCAGCGGCTGGCATCTGTTCGCCGCGGCCGGCGCGATCACCACCACTCTGGTCGGGGTGGTCCTCGCCATTCGATTGGCGTTGCAGGCCAATGCGGCCGACCGCCATGCCGAAGTGAAAAAGATGCTCGTCGAGATCTCCTGGACCGCGTTCGCCGCGCAGGGTGCCGACGACTCCGACAACGTGCTGCACTTTCCGAGCGCGGTGCCCGACGATTCGGGCGGCTGGACGACCCGCGAGGGCGGCGACCGCCGGCGCTAGCCCTTCAGCAGCGCCGCCAGCCTCGGCTCCACCTGCCAGGTGGTGACCAGCTCGTCGTACTCCGTGCGGGGTGTCGGTGTGCCCGTCCGCCGGGCCCGCAGCAGCAGGTTGCGGGGCGTGTGGGCCGAGTCGATGAACTCCGTCACATCGACCCGGTAGCCCTCGCCGCGCAGCAGGGCAGCGCGCAGCGAGTCGGTCAACACATCCGCGAAGCGCTCACGCAGAATCCCCTGCGCGGTGATCAACTGGTACGGACCGGGCGCCGGCCGCTCCCGCAACTGCGCGGCGATGTCGTGGTGGCAGCAGGGCGCGGCCAGGATCCACTCGACACCCCAGCCCACCGCCCGATGCAGGGCTTCGTCGGTCGCGGTGTCGCAGGCGTGCAGGGCGAGCACCAGGTGCGGCGCCGGCTCGACAGCCGCGTCCAGGATCGTGCCGGCCGCGAACCGCAACCGGTCGGTGTAGCCCAACCGCTCGGCCAGCCCGGTGTTCCGGTCCCGCTGGTCCTCGCGCACGTCGACACCGACCATCTCGACGTCGAGCCCGCGGCCGCCGGCGTCGACCGGAGCGGTGAGATAGCGGAAGGCCGCGAAGGTCAAATAGGCGTTGCCGCAACCCAGGTCGACGACCCGCAACGGCGTCGATAGCCCCTCGGCGGGGAGCGTCGCGGCCAACGCCCGCAGGAACGCGTCGACCTGCCGCCGCTTGGCGGCGCTGCCGCCGATCACCTCGAACAGCGGGTCGCCGGGATCGAGCAGGTGCTCCCGGACCCGGTCGTGCTGTCGCGGGGCCGGGTCGCCATCATCGGTGCTGTCCTGCCGGTGCACCTGGGCGTCGCCCTTCTTGGTCACCCTCAGCTGCACGGTCGACCCGGCGCTCTCCACGTGCCAGTTGCCGAACGGCTCGGTGAGCAGCGCGTCGATCGCCGCCTCGGCTTCGGCGCCGGGCGCGACGTTGCGGGTGTGCGGGCGGGCGCCGTCGTTGGTGACGATCTGCAGCCGGCGGCCGGCCTTGAGCGCGACCGGCCGCAGTTCGGCCCGGACCACCGACGGCTCGGCGCCCCGCCGCCGCCCGGCAGCCACGGCCCGGGTGAGGCCAGGGTCGAGCAGCAGGTCACGTACCTCGGCAAGCGCAGCGGACAGATCTTCGGGCATTGCTCTATTGTCCCCGCTCCACGCGGCCCCCTTCGCGTGGCGCCCCTGGACCGTTAGGTTAGGTTCCCCTAAGCTCTGGACATGGTGCACGTCGCAGACACGGAGTTGGGCCTGGCCGCGCGCGTCCGGGCACTGACCCGGGCCGACCACGAGGCGGCGGAAACCACATCGTTCGTCACCGACCTGATGGCCGGGCGGCTCGACGTCGCGGCCTATGCCGGGCTGGCGAGCCAGCACTATTTCATCTACGAGGCGCTGGAGCGCGGCGGCGACGCGCTGCGCACCGACCCGGTGGCCGGCGACTTCGTCGCGTTCGGCCTGGAGCGGTTGCCGTCGATCGCGGCCGATTTGGAGCACCTGGTCGGCCCGTCATGGCGCGCGGAGATCACCCCGCTGCCGGCAACCCGCGACTACCTGGCCCGCCTTGCTGCTGCCACTGACCCGCCGTCGTTCGTCGCACACCACTACACCCGCTATCTGGGCGACCTGTCCGGCGGGCAATTGGTGCGAAAAGCCTTGCAACGGGAGTACGACCTGGGAGCCGATGGCACCCGTTTCTACGAGTTCCCCGGGGTGGCGGTCGGGGCGGTCAAACGCCGCTATCGCGAACTCCTCGACGCGGCACCGTGGTCAGCGACCGAGCAGGACCGCTTCATCGACGAGGTCCGGCAGGCGTTCGCCCTCAACCGCCGCGTCTTCGAGGCCCTGGCAACCCGGCGCCCGGCCGAGGCCGCCTAACCCGCCTAGCCCGCCTAGCCCGCCGCGATCGAAATACCCGCCACTACGAGATCTAGGTAAATGGATGTAGCTATAGCGACATCCATTTACCTAGATTCACCCCGGCGCCCGCCCGCACGGCGTGTCGAACGCGGCACGCCGGGTCAGCGAATCTCGCCTGCCCTTGCAGCCAAGCCTGCCCTGCGCAGACCGACCTGGGCATGGCCAGGCGGCCGAGGGGGTGTAGCGCCGCTTTGCTCTGCTGCCGGATACGCCCCACCTGCGCCGGGCCTTGCTCTGCTGCCGGATCCGCCCCACCCGGCGGCCGGCCTTGCTCTGCTCCCATATACGCAACACCGGTAGGGCGACTACCGGTGTTTTCCGACTTTGCTCTGCACCCCTGTAGGCAACATCTAACCGTTAGACGCGCACCCCACAGGGGTGCAGAGCAAGCGGTGATCGACACAAACAAGCGAGGCACGGCCAATTGGCCGTGCCTCGCTAGCGATCTGGTCGATCAGGCGTCGGTGCTGGCCGCCGCGGCCGCGCCGCCGCTGCCACGGGAACGACGCCGGCGGCGGCTGCGCGGCTTGGCCGGTGCCTCACCGTCGGGGTCGGCCACCGCGACTGTGGCCGACTCGGCGTCGGTCGTGTCGGTGGTGATCACTTCGCCGGCCCGGCGACGGCGGCGGGGGCGGCGTTCGGCTGTCGGCTCGGCGGTGTCGGCCACGCCGGGCGCGTCCGCGTCCGAGGTTGCCGGCTCCGCACCGTCGCGCGTATCCCCGCTGCGTCGGCGGGACCGGGTGCGGGCCGGGCGCTCGGCGCGCGTGGCCGGGCCGCGACGGCGGCCGCCGCCAAGGTCTTCTTCTTTTTCGGCCGACAGGCCGGCGCGGGTGCGTTCGGCGGACGGCAGCGTGCCGGTGATGTCGGTCGGGATGTCCAGGTCGGAGTAGAGCCACTCGGAGGTGTGGTAGGTCTCCGGCGGTTCCGGCATGTCCAGGCCGAGCGTCTTGTCGATGATCCGCCAGCGCGGCATGTCGTCCCAGTCGACGAACGTGACCGCGACGCCGGTGGCGCCCGCGCGGCCGGTGCGGCCGATGCGGTGGGTGTAGGTGTCCTGGTCTTCCGGGCAGTCGTAGTTGATCACGTGCGTGACGCCCGAGACGTCGAGGCCGCGGGCCGCTACGTCGGTGGCGACCAGGATGTCGATCTTTCCGGCGCGGAAGGCGCGCAGGGCCCGCTCGCGGGCGCCCTGGCCGAGGTCGCCGTGCACCGCGGCCACCGCGAAACCGCGGAAGTCGAGGTCTTCGGCGAGCCGGTCGGCGGCGCGCTTGGTGCGGGTGAAGATCATGGTCAGGCTGCGGTTCTGCGCCTGCAGGATGCGGGCGACGACCTCGACCTTGTTGAGCGAGTGGGTGCGGTAGACGAGTTGCTGCGTCTGCGGCGACGGCCCGGTCTCGGCGGTGTGCCCGGCGTGGATCGTGACCGGGTGGCGCAGGAAGCGCCGCGACAGCGTCACGATCGGGTCCGGCATGGTCGCCGAGAACAGCATCGTCTGCCGGTCTTCGGGGAGCATCGCGAGGATCTTCTCGACGTCGTCGAGGAAGCCCAGGTCGAGCATCCGGTCGGCCTCGTCGAGCACCAGCGCGTGCACCCGGTCGAGCCGGATCTGCTTCTGCTTGGCCAGGTCGAGGAGGCGGCCCGGGGTGCCGACGAGGATCTCCACGCCGGTGCGCAGCGCCTCGACCTGCGGCTCGTAGGCGACACCGCCATAGATCGGCAGGACCCTGATGCCACGGGTACGACCTGCGGCGGCGATGTCCTTGGCCACCTGGAGGCCGAGTTCGCGGGTGGGTACGACGACCAGTGCCTGCGGGACGCCGTCGGAGCCCTCGCCGGGCGCGAAGACGCGCTCGAGCAGCGGGACGCCGAAGCCGAGCGTCTTGCCGGTGCCCGTCGGCGCCTGGCCGATCAGGTCGGTGCCGCGCAGCGCGATCGGGATCGCGTATTCCTGGATCGCGAACGAGTTGGTGATGCCGGCGGCGGCGAGCGCCTCAACGGTCTCGGGGCGGGCGCCGAGCTGGGCGAAGGTGGGGGAGTCGGGTTTGACGGGTGCGTCCGGGACTAGTGCGTCTCCGGTGGGTTCGATCAAGTCACTCATGTGGTTTTCGGGGTGCCCTCTCGTGGTGCGCCCCGTCGTGTCGTAGGGCGCGATATTGGATATCGCGCGGGCCACACGCGACGTGAGTCGCGGGCCGCACACGCGTGCCGTGGGTCTCGGGTTGACTACGCCCCGCTGAGCGGGACCGCGCGACGCCCACGGCTAACGTGACCATGTTACCGGATTGGCAAGGCATCGGTGCCGAACGTGAGGCGGATGCGTCAGAAGGGGCCTGGCGTGTGGCGCACCTCTCGCCACCAGGGCCGCGGGAGTAGCCTGCGGTCGTGACTGGATCCGCTGCCGCACCGGCTTCCACCACCGCGGCCGAGGCCCTGGTCGACCTGCTCGGCATGGTGGCTTATGGCGAGCTGTCCGCTTTCGAGCGGATGGCGGCCGATGCCCGGCTAGCCCCTGACCTGCGCCGCCGTGCCGCGTTGAGCGAGATGGCCGCTATGGAGATCGCCAACTACGGCCGGGTGGCCGCCCGCCTGACCGACCTGGGCGCCGACCCGGAAGTGGCGATGACCCCCTACGTGGGCGTTTTGCAGGCCTACCACGACTCGACGGAGCCGAAAGACTGGCTGGAGGCGCTGACCAAGGCCTACGTCGGCGACGGGGTGGCCGACGACTTCTTCCACGAGATGGCCAAGCTGATCGACGAACCCGACCGCCAGCTGGTGCTCGACGTGATCCACGACAAGCGCTACGACGAGTTCGCGGTCGCCGAGATCCGCGCGGCCATCGAGGCCGACCCGAAGACCCGCAACCGGCTCTCGATGTGGGCCCGCCGCCTGGTCGGCGAGGTGCTCTCACAAGCGACCCGGGTGGCCGGCCAGCGCGCGGCCCTGACCACCCTGATCGTCACGAGCGGTGGCGATCAGGCGGCTGTGCAGGCCCTCTTCCGCCGCATGACGATCGCGCACAGCGCGCGCATGTCGGCGTTGGGCCTCAACAACTAGCTGGTCAGCGGGCGGTGAAGCCGACCGAGCGGGGTGACGACTCCGCGATCTCGACGTAGGCCAGCTTGCTGACCGGAATGATCAGCCGGCGGCCCTTCTCGTCGACCAGCGAGAGCGTGCCCTCGTTCGCGATCGCCTCGGTGACGCTCTTCTCCACCTCGGCGGACGACTGCGAGCTCTCGATGACCAGCTCGCGCGGCGCGTATTGCACGCCGATCTTGACCTCCACGAAAGCCCTCCTCGTCGCGGCGTGCGGTCGATACCGCCGCCGCTGGGAAGGCTATCCGATTCGTGGGGCGAACGACGAAGGCGGCTTGCGTGTCAGGCTGGTTCGCCCTCGGTCCAGGCGCCTTCCTGGGGGTCACCCTGGAGGGGGAAGCTCGCGATGCCCCGCCAGGAGAGCCCGGCCAGCAGGGCCTCGGCCTCGGCCTTGGGCACCTGGCGACCGCCCGCGAGCCAGAACTGGGCCGCGGTCTCGGCGGCGCCGACCAGGCCCGAGGCGAGCAGCTCGGCCCGCGACTTGCTCACGCCCGTGTCGGAGATGATCGTGTCGGTGATCGCCGCGATGCAGCCGCGCTCGACCCGCTCGACGCGCTCCCGGACGGCCGGCTCGTTGCGCAGGTCAGACTCGAAGACCAGCCGGAACGCCTCACTTTCGTGGTCGACGAAGTCAAAATAAGCCTCGACCGCACCGCGTACGCGTTCCTTGTTGTCGTTCGTCGCCTCCATCGCCGCCTGCACCTTCGCGACTATCGCGTCGCAGTGCTTGTCGAGGAGGGCCAGGTAGAGCTCGAGCTTGCCGGGAAAGTGCTGGTAGAGCACCGGCTTGGAGACACCGGCCCGCTCGGCGATGTCGTCCATCGCGGCGGCGTGGTAGCCCTGCGCGACGAACACCTCCTGGGCCGCCGCGAGCAGCTGCTTGCGGCGCGCAGACCGGGGCAGCCGGGTAGGCCGTCCGTCCGGCTGTCCATCGCCCGAAGCCGCCACCATCGTTACCTCCGAAAATCCCGCATCACATCGACCGTCGACTGCCGTCTGGCACCCATCCGAGCGCGGATCCGATCGGTGCCTATCGCATCGGTCGCCGAATTGGACCGCGATTGCAACTTATCGCGACCGTGCCCACACGGTAGCCTCAGCGAGGGCGACCGAGGAGTGCACGGTGGATGATTCAGGTCAACCCGGCGACGCACCGGGCGGTGGCGGCAACCCGCCTCCCGCCCGCGACGGCGACGCCTGGGCCGACCGCGACCGCGACTCCGGCTCGCAGTCCGCGTGGCACCGGTCGCGCTACGCCAAGCTGCTGACGCCCATCGTTCCCGCGTCGCGGCAGCCCCGGCAGCACGTCAACGGCTCCGCCGAGCTGCATTCGGCCAGCGCACCGCCCTACCCCTACGAAGGCGATCTAGAAGACGCCGGGCACCCGCCGATCCCGAGCCAGACCAGCGGCGACGAGCCCGCACCGTGGCCACACGCGGCAGCCGGCGGCTGGGGTCCACCGCCCACCGACGAGCCATTGCCCGAGCCGCCGTCACCATGGGCGCCGGGCTGGGGATCCAACCCATCATCGGGTACGCCCGAAGAGTCACCCGGCCCCTTCGCCGCCGCGTTCCCACCGGCACCGCCGCGCTTCAACGAGCCCGCACCACCGCCCCCGGTCCGCTTCCGCCCCCGCCACGACCCACCGACCGATTCCACTGGCGACGCCCGCCAGCCGGGGCCGCCTCCCGAAGGCTGGGCGCCCGGCGATGTCCGGCAGCCTGGGACGCCTCCTGAGGGTTGGGTGGGCGGTGATGTCCGGCAGCCTGCGGCGGCTCCCGACGGTTGGACGAGCGGTGACGCCCGCCAGCCCGGGGCGGCTCCCGAGGGGTGGGCGACCGGTGATGTCCGGCAGCCGGGGACGCCTCCTGAGGGTTGGGCGGGCGGTGATGTCCGCCAGCCTGGGGCGGCTCCCGAGGGTTGGGTGGGCGATGATGTCCGGCAGCCGGGGACGCCTCCTGAGGGTTGGGCGGGCGGTGATGTCCGCCAGCCTGGGGCGGCTCCCGAGGGTTGGGTGGGCGATGAAGTCCGGCAGCCGGGGACGCCTCCTGAAGGTTGGACCAGCGGTGATGTCCGCCAGCCTGGGGCGGCTCCCGACGGTTGGACTAGCGGTGATGTCCGCCAGCCCGCCGCCCCTCCCGAGGGGTGGGCGAGTGGTGAGGTGCGCCAGCCCGCGGCGGCTCCTGATGGTTGGACGAGCGGTGATGCCCGGCCGGCCGGAGGCTTCGCGTCCGGCGACGGGCGGCCGGTCGGTCAGCGCCCGGGCGATCCCGATCCGTCCAGCGGCGGTTTCCCGCCGATCGGCGCGGTCGCTGCCGGGGCACCCACCGAAACCGTGCCGCACGGCACGCCCACCGAGGCTGATCCCTACGCCGGGGCGCCGCCACGGCGGCCCGGCCCGGACTGGGCACCGGAGTGGCCCTGGTCCGCGGCGCCGCCGCCCGCACCGACCACCTCCTACCCGACCGGGCGGATCCAGGTGCCCGCACCTCGGCCGACGTCGCCCGAGCAACCGGCCGATCCGTCGTTGCCGCCCGGCGTAGGCCGGCCGGTCAGCGGTCCCGCCGCCGCTTCGCCACCCGCTGCCGGTCCGGTCAGCGGTGGCGGCGCAGGTCAGCCACCGGCCGTGCGACCGGTCAGCGGTCCGGGCGCGGCCACGCCGGCCGACGTGCGGCCGGTCAGCGCTCCTGGCGCTGCTCCACCCCTCGCGACTAGGCCGGTCAGTGGTTCTGGCACGGCAACGTCATCCGCCGTGCGTCCGGTGAGCGGTGCGGGGGATTCGGCTCCGTCTGGGCTTCGGCCAGTGAGTGGTGCGGGGGGTTCGTCCTCGCCTGGCTATGGGCCGGTCGGCGGTGCGGGGGATTCGGCTCCGTCTGGGCTTCGGCCAGTGAGTGGTGCGGGGGGTTCGTCCTCGCCTGGCTATGGGCCGGTCGGCGGTGCGGGGGATTCGGCTCCGTCTGGGCTTCGGCCGGTCAGTGGTGCGGGGGGTTCGACCTCCTCCGGCCATCGGCCCGTCGGCGGTGCCGGAGACCAGACTTCGCCCGGTCTTCGGCCAGTTAGTGGCCCGGGGGGTTCGACTTCGCCCGGCTATCGGCCCGTCGGCGGTCCGGGAGATTCGCTTCCGCCTGGGCTTCGGCCGGTTAGTGGCCCGGGGAATTCGGCTGCGCCTGGCTACGGGCCGGTAGACGGTGCGGGGGATTCGACTCCGTCCGGGCTTCGGCCGGTGAGCGGGGGTCCGGGGGATTCGACTGCGCCCGGCTACCGGCCAGTCGGCGGTCCGGGAGATCAGACTCCGCCTGGGCTTCGGCCGGTCAGCGGTCCCGGGGATCCGGGCTCGGCCGGTCTGCGGCCAATCGGTGGGTCTAATGCCGCGTCGCCGCCGGTTGCTGGCGATGAAGGCGCGCTACCCAACCGGCGGGCGTTCCAGACGGCCAATCAGCCGCCGACGCGCAACACGCTGCCTGGCTACATCCGCGGCGGTGCCGGGCCGTCCGGTGATGAGGGTCGGTTCCTGACCGGTAGCCATCCCACTCTCGCCGGCGGACACCCTGGCCTGCAGGCCGTGCCTTCGGAGCCCAGGTCGGAAGAGACCGACGACCGTGTCGAGCGCACCGCTTCGGGCAGCTTCCCGGTGATCGACCGGCGCTCCGCCGGTCTCACCCGCAGCTTTCCGCCCAACGCCCCGAGCGAACAGCCGGCCACCCCGAGCCGGTTGACCCGGGCCTTCCCGGGCGGCGACGACCCGGTCGCACCCGAGACCACGCCGCTGACCGGCGCGTTCCCGGGCGGCGGCGACCGCGTGCCGGCCGTGGAACCGCCGACCGGCGCCGACCGGCCGATAGACCTCCCGGGCCGCCGCGCCGCCATGGGGGCGCCGCCGGCCGCAGCCGGCCGCGCCGGCGAGCCGGCTCAGGACGAGTCGCCTTCCCGGCCGCCGCTTCGGTTGGACCGCCGCGACGACGACCCCGCGAGCGCCGGCGGCGACGAGCCGAGGGGCGGTCGCGCGCGATCCGGCCAGTCCGCTGGCCGTGAGGTCACGCCCGGGTTTGCGGCGGAGCCTGGGCCAAACGGCTACGGCCCGTCCAACGTAGACCCGGCAACTGGCGGATTTGCTCCGGAGGCCACGGGGTTCGCCGCCGAAGGAGCCGGCGGCGGCTTTGGAAGCGAGCCGCCGAGTCGGCCGCCCGGTGAGCCACGATCCGTAGTCGACGACATGCTCGACGAGTTGTCGGGGCTGCCGCAGCGGGTGCCGGCCGAGCCGGATGTGCCGACCGTTCCGGAACCGCCCTCGGACACGCCGGCCGACCCGCCGCAGCTCGCGCGGATCGCCACCCATCTGCGCCGGCCTGATTCGCCCGTTGTCGAGCAGGAGCGGCCGGACGGGTTCGATGTCGACGCCATCCTCGCCGCCGTGCGTGGGGTCGCGGGGGTGAAGGATGCTCGGCTGCGGACCACGCCGGCGGGGGCACACAGTCTTCGCCTCGATCTGTCCGACGGCGCCGACGCGGCCGACGTCAGCCGGCACGTGGCCCGCCTCCTACAGGAGCGGATGGGGCTCGCGGCCGCGCCGCAGAATCTGCCCGGGATGATGCCGGCCGAGTCGCCGCTCGGTGGTGACACCCCGCCGACCGGGTTCACCCGCAACGGTGGGTACGTCCCGCCGCCACCCGCACCGCCCGCCCGTCGACCGAGTGACGCGGCCGCCGCGAGATCCGCGTCGCGACCCGCTGACGCGACAACGGTGCGATCCGCGTCACGACCGACCGACCAGACAAGCGCGAGATCGACGGCACCAGCCGACGCGAGATCGGCAGCGCGCCCGGCTGACGCGACAACCGCGCGATCGGCGCCGCACCCGGCCGACGCCGACACCGCGAGGTCAGCGCCATCGCCGACCGACGCGAGATCGGCTTCGCAAGCGACCGACCCGGCCTCGGGCCGACCGGCGCAGCCGCCGGGCTTCGAGCCGTCGACCGACCCGAGCCAGCGGCCGGCCGGCTCCCCCCGCGGCCGAGCGCAGGTTGGCGGACAGTCCGGTGTGGATACCCGCGACCTGGCCGACCGGGCCGCCGCGGCCGCGTCCGCGCCGGTCTACGGGGCACCGCAGCAGACAGACCTGGGCTCCGCCGACGATCCTGAGCGCGGCCACGTCTACGGCGGTCAGCGCGAGGCCAGCCGCAGCCGCCGGGTCGCCTCCGACCCGCCTGGCCAGCCCGTGCCCGGCTCGTTCCCCGACCTGGGCAGCGCCGCCGGGATCATCGGCAGCATCGGAGGGCATCCGGTGCTGGCCGGCGCCACCGCCTACTCGGGTGGGCAGATCAGCACCACCGAGTCGGCGCCGTCGCGGCCGCTCAATCCGGGTGCCAATCCGGGGCCGCGGGTGGTGATCGACCATGTGCAGGTCAGCACGTTCGGGTTGGACGCCACCGTCGAGACCCGGCTGGCCGCTGGCAAGCGGCTCGCCAACGGGCTGGCTACCGGGCCCGCGGTCGACGGCTACGTGCTGCGGCTCTGCGCGGTCTCGGCCGCCGCGGCGATCGACGAGTTGCTGCGCACCGCACCGCGCGACGACGACCGTGGGCGTTGCTTTGTCGAGCACGCGGCGGTCGTACCCTTCGGGAATTGTGAGGTTGCGGTCGTCGTCGTGTTGCTTGTGTGCGGTGGGTGGGTTGAGCAGCTTGCCGGGTCTGCCCTCGTTTCAGGGGATCCGCGGCAAGCTGTCGTCCGTGCGACACTTGCGGCCGTAAATCGCCGTCTGGAAGCGCTGCTCTCCGACTGACTAGGGCGACAACGCCGGGCACAATCAATTTATGAAGCGCGCTCTGCTCGGCGCCGACGAGGCCTTCGGGCCCGACCGGGTGCCGCCACCGTGGCCGGGCCGGATGGCTGTCATCGACGGCGAGCAGATCTTCGTGCGTGACACCCCCGCGACCCGGCCCGACGCTGAGCCGGCGCTTTATGTGCACGGGCTAGGCGGATCCTCGCATAACTGGACAGACCTCTCCGGGCTGCTGGCCGACCGGCTCGACGGGCAGGCGATCGACCTGCCGGGCTTCGGGCGCAGCGACCCGACGAAGCAATACACGCTCAAGGCGTTCGCCGACCGCATGATCAGGTTCATCGAGGTCGGCGACCGCGGGCCGGTGCACCTGTTCGGCAACTCGCTGGGCGGTGCCGTCGCGGTGCGGGTCGCGGGGCTGCGGCCCGACCTGGTCCGCACGCTGACCCTGGTGTCGCCGGCCATGCCGTTCCTCGACCCGCGCCGCTCGCTGCAAGGTCCGGTGGTCCCGCTCCTCGCGCTGCCCCGTGCCGACCGGGTCGCGGCCTGGATGATGGGCCGGCTCGCCCCGGAGGAGATGGCCGAGCAGGTCATCGCCGCCTGCTTCAACGACGTGACCCGGGTCAGCGAGCAGCGCCGCCGGGAGGCGATCGAGGAGATCCGGGTCCGCTACACGGCGACCCACTACGCCGACGCCTACGTGCGCTCGCTGCGCGGCCTGGTGAGCAGCTTCCTGCGGGCCTACCTGCCCGGCGCGAATTCGATGTGGAAGATCGCCGCGCAGATCACCGCGCCGACGCTGGTCATCGGCGGGCGGCAGGACCGGTTGGTCGACATCCGGGTGGCGCCGCAGGTGGCCAAGGCGATCCCCGACAGCCGCCTGCTGATCCTCGACGGCGTTGGTCACGTCGCGCAGATGGAGGTGCCACGCATCGTGGCGCGCGGGGTCGTGGCCCTGCTAGACGAATACGAGCGGGAACGCACAAGAGTCTGACCAGGGTCGACGCGACCTGCCCGGCTGTGGCAGGGTGTGCGCAGCATGATCAACGCGAGGCAGTCCCCACCTCGTGGCCGATCCCGTCGGTCGCGTGGCCGACGAGGCCCCGCCCGCGTACTCACCGTCGCCGCCGTGTCGCTCCTGGTCGGAATCGGGTTGCTGGTCTTCGGCCTGCGCCCGGGCGATGCCCGGCAGCCGCGGAACGAGGTCGCCGCCGCGAGCGCGACGCCGGACGCGACCGAGACCGCCCCGCCAACGGTCGCGGCGACCAAGCCGCCCAAGCCGGTCTACCGCCTCGCCGGCACACCGCCGGAGCGGGGCGACAACACCTTCAAATACGGAAAAACGACCGGGAAGATCGCGGGTACGGGTGGCCCGCTGCGCCGTTATCGGATCGCGGTCGAGAACGGGTCCGGCGAGGACATCGAAAAGTTCGGTGACCAGGTCGACGCGGCACTGAGCGACCCGCGCAGCTGGATCGCGAGCGGCGACCTGCGCCTGCAACGGGTCGCCGAGGGCGAGTCCTACAGCTTCACCGTCTACCTCGCGACGATGCGCACCTCGCATGACATGTGCGCGCGCGGCGGCACCAACACCAACAACAACGGCGAGCCATACACATCCTGTCGTACGCCCGGCAAGGTCATCATCAACCTCGACCGGTGGGACATGTCGGTGCCGCACTTCATCAGCGCGAAGATCCCGCTGTCGGTCTACCGCACCTACGTCGCCAACCACGAGACCGGCCACGAACTCGGGCACTCGCATGTGCGGTGTCCGGGTGCCGGCAAGCCGGCGCCGGTGATGATGCAGCAGACGCTCTTCCTCAACGGCTGCAAGCCGAACCCATATCCGTACGTGAACGGAAAACTCAACACAGGTCCGCCACTTTGAGCAAATAAGGCCTCATTGTCAGGATTGCCTGGCATCGTGTCTGGTCATGGCCACGCCGATCCCAGGCACCCAGCTCCGCGACAACGAACCCGACGACAGGCCCGGCGGCAACAAGCCGAGCGCCGACCAGCCGGGCGCCGACCAGCCGGGCGCCGACCAGCCGGGCCCGAAGAAGCCGGGCGGCACCAAGCGCCCGCCCTCCTGGCGCCTCCCCGCCCTGGCCGTCGCCCTGATCGCGACCGGCGCCATCGTGGCCGTCGACCTGGTCAGCCAGCCCGCCGCCGACCAGCACCTGGCGACGCCGGCGACCAGCGCACCGGCCGCACGGCAACCGGCACCGGAGCCGCCGACCCCGGCACCGAGGCAGACCGCGCCGCACAAGGGCCAGGGCACCTTCAGCACCGACCGCGCCGGCGGCCTGCCGCTCGGCCGCGGCAAGCAGACCCAGCACTTCCACGTCGCCGTCGAGAAGGGCATCGGCCTCGACCTCGCGCCGTTCGCGGCCTCGGTCGACGCGATCCTCGGCGACCCGCGGAGCTGGATCGCCGACGGCCGCCTGCGCCTGCAACGGGTCGGCGCCGACGAGCCGGCCGACTTCACGATCTACCTGGCCAGCGCCGGCACGTCGGAAGCGATGTGCGCGGAGGGCGGGCTGGACACCGACGCCTTCACCTCGTGCCAGCTCGGCGGCGAAGTGATCATCAACGCCGATCGCTGGCTCGGTGCCGTGCCCTACTTCGAGGCACCACTGGCCGCCTACCAGGCGTACGCCATCAATCATGAAGTTGGTCATCAGCTCGGCCATCAGCACGAGGCCTGCCCGTCACCCGGCGCCGCCGCCCCGGTCATGCAGCAGCAGACCCTCGGCATGCAGGGCTGCCTGCCCAACGGTTGGCCCTACGTGAACGGTCGCCGGCAGACCGGCCCGCCTATTCCCTGATCCCGGATGGTGGGTGCGTGGCGCGTGTCATGGCAGGCGAGCGTGTCGCGAGCAACAATTGCTCGGCACCACCACATCGATCCGATCAGATTCCCGGGGAGACTCACCGTGTCATTGCCCCCGCTCGTCGAGCCCGCCGCCGAGCTCACCGTCGACGAGATCCGCCGCTACTCGCGTCACCTGATCATCCCCGACGTCGGGGTGACCGGGCAGAAGCGGCTCAAGAACGCCCGGGTGCTCTGTGTCGGCGCCGGCGGTCTCGGCTCGCCGGCGCTGATGTATCTGGCCGCGGCCGGGGTCGGCACGCTCGGCATCGTCGACTTCGACACCGTCGACGAGAGCAACCTCCAGCGGCAGATCATCCACGGCCAGTCCGACATCGGCCGGTCCAAGGCCGAGTCCGCCGCCGCGACGGTCAAGGAGATCAACCCCTACGTCAACGTGGTCATCCACAACACGGCGCTCGACCGCGACAACGTCAAGGAGATCTTCGCCGACTACGACCTGATCGTCGACGGCACCGACAACTTCGCCACCCGCTACATGGTCAACGACGCCGCCGTGCTGCTCGGCAAGCCCTACGTGTGGGGCTCGATCTACCGCTTCGACGGCCAGGCGTCGGTGTTCTGGGCCGAGCACGGCCCCTGCTACCGCTGCCTCTACCCCGAGCCGCCGCCGCCCGGCATGGTCCCGTCGTGCGCCGAGGGTGGCGTGCTCGGTGTGCTCTGCGGCTCGATCGGCGCGATCCAGGTGACCGAGGCGATCAAGCTGCTCACCGGCATCGGCGAGCCGCTGGTCGGTGGCCTGACGGTCTACGACGCCCTGGAGATGTCTTACCGCAAGATCAAGGTTCGGAAGGACCCGGACTGCGTGCTCTGCGGCGAGAACCCGACGCTGACCGACCTGATGGAAGATTACGACGACTTCTGCGGCGCGGTCTCCGTCGAGGCACAGGAGGCGACCGTCGACTCGACGATCACCGCGCGGGAGCTCAAGGAGTGGCAAGACGCCGGCAAGGACTTCTTCCTCGTCGACGTCCGTGAGCCCGCCGAGTTCGAGATCGTCCGGATCCCGGGCTCGACCCTGATCCCCAAGGGCGACATCCTCAACGGCGAGGCGCTCGCGCAGTTGCCGCAGGACCGCCAGATCGTGCTCCACTGCAAGTCGGGCGTCCGGTCCGCCGAGGCGCTGGCGGCGGTGAAGGCGGCCGGCTTCAAGGACGCCGTGCACCTACAGGGCGGCGTGCTCTCCTGGATCAAGCAGATCGACCCGAGCCTGCCGGCCTACTGACCGACAGCCAGAGCGAAATCCCGGCGCCGCGGTGCCGGGATTTCGCCTTTTCTGGGTTTCAAACCAGTCCGACGGGTCGTTGACCTTGGCCAACCGCTTGAAGCGGAATCGCATTTCCGGCGGTACCGTTTCGGCCGTGGTGGATCTGGACGCGGCTATCGGCTTCATCGTCGCCCATGGCGACGCGGTCGACCGTGCCCGCCTGTCCTGGCTGCGGGTCGGCGCACCGCCCCAACCGGCGATCCTCGACGACGCCGAGGTCGGCCAGGCGCCCGACGGCGGCTGGCCGGCGATCTGGGGCGGCGACGTGGCGTCGGTCGACGCGACCTGCTTCCGCCTAGCCGAGCTCGACGACCTCGGTGCGCTTGGCCGCCCGGCGGCCCGCCGCGCCCTCGACTGGCTCGCCACCTGCCAGCGCCCCGACGGGAGCTGGGAGGAAGACGAGTCGCTGAGCGGTTGGGCACCACCCTGGGCCACCCCCGGTGACCCGGAGGCCCGCCTCTACCTGACCGCCAACGCCGGGTTCTGGCTCACCGTCGCCGGCCACGACGCGCGCCCG
Source organism: Asanoa ferruginea (assembly GCF_003387075.1). Taxonomy (NCBI): domain Bacteria; kingdom Bacillati; phylum Actinomycetota; class Actinomycetes; order Micromonosporales; family Micromonosporaceae; genus Asanoa; species Asanoa ferruginea. Next base: position 1,410,112 of record NZ_QUMQ01000001.1, on the reverse strand, counting down.
GCGGGCCCGCTCGACCACCGGCCGGGCGGCGTCTACGCCGGTGTCGTGCACGGCGCGGCCCAGGCGCTGGTCGCGGCCGTCAACCCCGACGGGAGCTGGGCCTCGTTCCTGGCCACCAGCTGGCTCGGCGCCGCCGTGCTCTACCGCCAGGAGCTCTACTACGAGTCGGCCCGGATCCAGGTCATGCTGACCGACCGGGTTCGCGAGATGACCCCCTCCGACGTCACGGCGATGGCGTCGGCGCTGCGCCGGGTCGGCCTCTCGACCGACGACACGCTGCTCACCGCCGCCCGCCGCCGGCTGGCCGAGACACAGCGCAGCGACGGCGGGTGGGCCAGCGACGACGGCGAGGCGTTCAACGTGCACACCACGCTGGCAGCGTTCAGGGCGTTCAGGTAAGGCCCGGCACCCGGCCGTTGCGGAACAGGTCGACGAAGATCTGGTGGTCTTCGCGGGCGCGTACGCCATAGCTGTGCGCGAATTCGACCAGATGCGCGACGAACCCGCGCTCGTCCTTGTCGACCGCCGCCACGATCGCCTCCTCGGTGGAGAAGTCGACCAGGTCGTGGCTCGACTCGTCGTCGGCGACCGAGTGCATCCGGGCCACCGCCCGGCCCAGGTCGGCGACCACGCCGGCCAGCTCGTCGGGCTCGTTGACGTCGGACCAGTCGAGGTCGGCGGCGTAGGGCGAGACCTCGGCGACGAGCTGCCCGATGCCGTCGAGCTCGGTGTAGCCCAGCCACGAGTCGGCGTGCGCCTGCAACGCCCGCTGCGACTCGGCCGTCCGGTGGCCCTGGTGGCGGAAGTAGCCGCTGACCCGGCCGTCGGTGATGTGCCGGGCCACGGCCGGCACCTGGGCCTGCTTCATGTAGATGACGACGTCGTTCTCGAGCGCCTGGGTGTGCCCCTCGAGCAGCAGGTTGTAGGACGGCAGGCCGGCCGAGCCGATCCCGACGCCCTTGCGCAGCACCACGTCCTTGATCCGGGTGGCCACCGACCGCTGCGTCGGCAACGTGGCGAGGTAGCCGTCGAACGCCGCGCACACCGCCTCGCGCCGCGCGTCGTCGATCTCGAAGACGCCGTCGACGAGCGCGAACCGGCGCTCGTAGTTGTCGATCGTGGTCTGCTGGTCGAGCATCGCCACCCGGGTGCTCAGCCGGGCCTGCTGGAGCACGGTGCGCAGCACGCCGTCGGCGTTGGCCAGGGTGATCGAGCCGATCGCGTCGTCGCCGCCGGCCGCGATCGCCCGCAGCTCGGTCAGGTAGGCGTCGGCGAACCGGCCGACCAGCTCGCTGATCGCGTCGTCGGAGAGCGCCTTGGCGTAGCCGATCAGCGCGATGCTGGCCGCGAAGCGCTTGAGGTCCCAGGAGAACGGGCCGACGTAGGCCTCGTCGAAGTCGTTGACGTTGAAGACCAGCTCGCCCGAGCCGTTCATGTAGGTGCCGAAGTTTTCCGCGTGCAGGTCGCCGTGGATCCACACCCGGCTGGTGCGCTCGTCGAGGAAGCGGTCGTCGGCGAACTCGCCGATCAGGTCGGCGTAGAACACCGCGGCACTGCCCCGGTAGAACGCGAACGGCGAAGCCGCCATCTTGCGGAACTTGCGCCGGAAGGCGGCCGGGTCGAGGGCCATCAACTGGCCGAACTCGGTGGTCAACACGTCCACCAATTGGGTGGAACGCCGTTCGTTGGTCATGCGCCGAACGCTAGACCTCGCCCGCCACCCCGGTCATGTCAGGATTCCGTCAACTCGGCCGCGCGGGCGGCGAGCGCGGCCCGGAACGCCGGGTCGTAGGCCTGCGGCCGGACCCGCTCCTCGCGCAGGCCGTCGAAGTAGCGGCCGGTGACGCCGTCGAGCGCCGGATCCTCGACCAGCCGCAGCGTCGCGCGTAGCCCCTGCTCGAGGCTGTCCCGCGGGGCGAACTCCGCGACCTTCACCAGGGTGGTCGGCATCAGCGTCGCCGGGTGCAGGCAGTTGACCGTGATGCCGGTGCCGGCGAGTTGCTCGGCGAGGTCGAACGTGTCGCAGATCATCGCCAGCTTCGCCCGACGGTAGGCCCGAATTCCGTCGTACCCGTGCGCCATCATCAGATCGTCGAGGTCGATGTCGGCCTGGCCGACCGACGCGACGTTGACGATCCGGGCCCGCGCTGGCTTTCGCAGCAAGGGCAAGAGCAACCGGGAGAGGAGGTAGGGGGCCAGGTAGTTGACGGCCAGTCGCAACTCGATGCCATCGCTGGTCAGCTCGCGTGCCGCGCCCGGCGCGCCGAAGCCAACGCCGGCGTTGTTGACGAGCACGTCGAGCCCGTCGACGTGGTCTGCCACGGCGGCCGCCAAACCACGGACCGCGGTGCGGTCGGAGAGGTCGGCCCGCAACGGCACGCCACCGGTCTCGCGCGCGACGGCTTCGAGCCGTTCCGCGTGCCGGCCGTGCAGCAGCAGATCATGCCCCTGGGAAGACAACGCCAATGCCAGCGCGCGCCCAAGCCCATCGGACGCGCCGGTGATGAGGATCCGTGCCATTCAGTCGCGGTCCTCGCCGGAAGGGTGGTGATAGTCGACCGTGTCCGAAGCCAGCGGCACCGCGTCGTCGCCGAACGGTGCCGAGGCGCCGGCCCGGTTGCCGGTGAACTCGCGCACCGGCAGCGTCCCGTCGGGACCGAGCGGCGCGGCCAGTGGCAACGGCTGCGGGTGGGTCCAGTTGACGCCCTCGGGCAACACGACCTGCGTGCGGGCGCCGGCGGGCGGCGGCACGAGCGGGGCGGTCAGCGCCTCGCGCGCGGCCAGCGGATCAGGGCGCGGGGTGCCACCCGGGCCGGCGGGCTCTCCTGCGATCTTGTCCTGGAGGCGCAGGATGCCGTGCATCAGCGCCTCGGGCCGGGGTGGGCACCCGGGGACATACACGTCGACGGGGATGATCTGGTCGACGCCCTTGGTGACCGAGTAGGAGTCCCAGTAGGGGCCGCCGCAGTTGGAGCAGGCACCGAACGAGATGACGTATTTCGGCTCGGGCATCTGGTCGTAGAGCCGCTTGATCGCCGGCGCCATCTTGTCGGTCACCGTGCCGGAGACGACCATCAGGTCGGCCTGGCGCGGCCCGTGTGCGAACGGGATCACCCCGAGCCGCATGAAGTCGTGCCGGCCCATGCTGCTGGCGATGAACTCGATGGCGCAGCAGGCCAGGCCGAAGTTGAAGACCCAGAGCGAGTAGCGCCGGCCCCAGTTGAGCACGAACCGGATCGGCTCTCCGAGGACCGCGGGCAGTTCCACGATTCCCAGGTTAGGGCCTCTGCGGTGGATCAGGGTAGTGACCCGGCGAGGTCCAGACGGCGTCCGGGTGCGCGCGGAGGTCGGTCGGATACCGGTGTTGTATCTGGCTGGCCTCCGCGTGCGGCCGGACGCCGTCTGGGCCCGGCGGGGCGCTGCCATGATCCACCGCAGAGGCCCTAATCGAATGCCGGGCGTTGCAGCAGGCCCAGGAACTCGACGAGCAGCCGCTCACGCACGGCGACCGGCGCGGCGTCGAGCAGGGCGTTGACCACGGCCATCCGCTCGGGCAGGGGGCCGCCCTCGCCGCCCATGCCCAGCGCACCGGCCAGCGCCGCCACCACGTCGCCGGTCAGCTGCGCCGGGTCGAGGCCGGTCACCGTCGCGAGCACCTCGGCCGGTAGCTGGACCGGGCCGAGCGGGCGGGCCGCCGCGACGGCGTCGGCCAGCGCGGTCGCGAACTCGGCCACGTGCGGCGCGACGGCCGCGGTGACCGTGAGGTGGATGCTCGCTGGCAGGTCGCCGTAGTGCATCTGGGGCTGGGTGTGGAAGCCGCGCGCGGTGAGTTCGTCGGCCAGCACGAACAGGTCCGGGCCGCCGGGCTCGGCGGTCATGCAGACGACGGTCGAGGAAGCCGGTGCCATCAGGCGCAGCCCATCGACCGCCTCGACCGCGGCGGCCAGGCCCTGCACGGCCTCCCGGGTGGTCGCGGCCAGCCGCAGGTAACCGTCGTCGCCGATCCGGCGCAGGGTGGCGTAGGCCGCCGCGATCGGGCCGCCGGAGCGGGTCGACGAGACACCCGGGTTGATCATCGTGTAGCCCGGCCAGTCGCCGAACGCGAAATACTGCGGCGCGCGCAGCGCCGGGTCGCGGTGCAGCAGGATCGAAGTGCCTTTCGGCGCGTACGCGTATTTGTGCAGGTCGACCGAGATAGACGTGACGCCGGGCACGGAAAAGTCGAACGGCGGCAGGTCGGCCCCGAGCCGGCGCAGGTAGGGCAGCACCCAGCCGCCGAAGCAGGCGTCGACGTGGCAGCGCACCCCGGCCGCGGTGGCGACCTTGGCGATCTCTTCGACCGGATCGACGACACCATGGGCGTAGGAAGGTGCCGAACACGCCACCAGCACCGTGTCGGCGGTGATCGCGGCCGCGACATCGGCAGCCGAGGGCCGCAGCGTCACCGGGTCCACCGGCACCGCGTCGAGCCGTACGCCCAGGTAGTGCGCCGCCTTCGCGAACGCCGCGTGCCCGGTGACCGGCACGACGATGCGCGGCGCGACGATCGACGGGTGCGCGTCGCGGGCGGCCTTCACCGCGAGGATCAGCGACTCGGTGCCGCCGCTGGTGACGTTGCCCACCACGTCCGGTGCGCTGCTCCCGGGACCGCCACCGAGGAGCTTGGCGGCCGCACCGACCAGCGCGTTCTCCATCGCCAGCAGCGACGGGAACGCGGTCGGGTCGAGGCCGTTGACCGGCGCCGAGATCGCGTGAGCCGCGTTGGCCAGGTCGTCGAGCCCGGCCAGCCCGGGGTCGTAGACGTAGGCGAACAGCCGTCCGCCGTGGGTCGGCTGGTCGGCGCGGCGCAGCGCGCACAACTCGTCGAGGATCTCCTGCGCCGGCACACCCTGCTCCGGCAACGCGTCGGCCATGGTGGAAACGCTAGTTGACCGTGGCACCAACCGACGCACCGACCGTCGCACGCAACTTGGCCTCGGTCAGGTCGTAGCCGCGCATCAGCAGCACCGCCAGCCCGACCAGCACCCCGGGCAGCACCGTGAAGCCGAGCAACACGCCCAGCCGGGCGGTGCTGTCCTGCGGCGCGGCGTTGCCCGAGGTCGACGAGACGTAGCCGAAGATCTGGAGCACCAGCAGGTAGATGCCCGGGCCGAGCGCGAGGCCGAACGTCTCGCCCGCGGTCCACAGGCCGGTGAACACGCCGGCCTGCCGCTTGCCGGTGCGGGCGGTGTCGTAGGCGATGCAGTCCGGCAGCATCGCCAGGCCGAAGACCTGCTGCCCGGCATAGGCCATGCCGAGCACCCCGACGATCACGTAGACGGCCACCGCGGGCAGCACCGGCGCGAGCACCAGCAGGATGGCGCCGGCGGCGAACAGCAGGGACGCCCGCACGAACGCCCGCGCCTTGCCGACCCGGGCGCCGACCCGGGTCCAGATCGGCATCACCAGCAGGGCCGGGCCGACGAAGCAGGCGAACAGGACGGTCGGCCCGGTGTCGGGGGAGTAGAGCACGTGGTCGGCGAAATATTGCACGCCGGCCAGGATCATCGCGATCCCGGCCGCCTGGATCACGAAGCAGATCAGCAGCAGCCGGAAGGGCCGGTTGCGGGACGCCACCGCGAGTTGGGCCCGCAGCGACGGTTCGCTCTCCCGGACCGTGCCGGTCGGCGCGCCCGACGTGCCGACGAAGACCGCGATCGTGCCGACCACGATCAGCGCGGCCACGAACAGGCCCATCCAGCGATAGCCGGGGATCCCGTCGCCACCCATGTTGACCACCAGCGGGGCGATCGCGCCGGAGACCAGGATGGCCACCGCCAGCACCGCGACCCGCCAGGTCAACAGCCGGGTCCGCTCGCTGTAGGAGTCGGTCAGCTCAGCCGGCATCGCCACATAGGGCACCTGGAAGAAGGCGTACGCCGTCGCGGCCAGCAGGAAGGCCAACGCCACATAGCCACCGCGCCCGGAGCCGAACGGCGCCGCGAAGATCGCCGCGAACAGCACGGCCAGGACCAGACCACCCACCAGGAGGTACGGGCGGCGCGCGCCCCACCGGCCCCGGGTGCGGTCGGAGATCCGCCCGGCGACCGGGTTGACCAGCACGTCCCAGGCCTTCGGGGCCCACACCAACACGCCGGCCAACCAGGCCGCCACGCCCAGCGTGTCGGTCAGGTAGGGCGCCAGCAGCAACCCCGGCACGGTGCCGAACGCGCCGGTCACCAGCGAACCGAGCGCGTACCCGGCGTGCACCCGGCGCGGAAGCGGGGTACCCGAATGGGTGATCGCCGGTTGGGGTGGCTGCGCGTCCATGAGGCGGGATGTTAACCATCCACCGGCCCTCGCGGGGGATTTACTTTACGCTGCGGCGCGAGCGCGACGATTGGGACAGAAGGGGGTGGTGCCGGTGAAAGCCGGTGTAGCGGCCGGGCATCCGGCAACCACCGAGGTCGGCCTGCGGATCCTGGCCGCGGGCGGTTCCGCGGCCGACGCGGCGGTGGCCGCGGTGCTCGCGTGCTCGGCTTCGGAGAGCGTGCTGACCGGGATCGGCGGCGGCGGCTTCGCCACCTTCTACGACGCCGCCCACCGCACGGTCACCTGTCTCGACTTCTTCTGCTCGATCCCGGGGCTCGACGGCGACGTCAAGCCACAGCCGATGCTGCCGATAGAGGTGACCTTCGGTGGCGTGCCGATGCCCTACTCGATCGGCGGGCCCAGCGTCGGCATCCCCGGGGTGCCGGCCGGCTGCGGCGAGGTGCACCGCCGCTGGGGCCGGATGCCCTGGCACGAGGTCGTCGAGCCGGCGATCCTGCTGGCCCGGGCCGGTGTGGCGCTGCCCGAGGCGCAGGCCCGCACGCTGGTCAGCGTCGCGCCGGCGCTGACTCCGGGCGACGGCGGCGAGATCTACGCGCCGGGCGGCCGGTTGCTGCGCGGCGGCGAGACGCTGCACCACCCGGGCCTCGACAAGGCGCTCGACGGACTGGCCGACGAAGGTCCGTCGATCTTCTACACCGGCCGTTACGGCGACGCCCTGGTCGACGCGGTCCGCTCGACCGGCGGTGCGATCGGCCCCGCCGACCTGGCCGCCTACGAGGTGTTGGAGCTACCGGTCGCGCATGCCCGGCTGGCCGGCCGGCACGTCTACGCCCGCACCGACCTCAACGGCACCATCGCGACGATCAGCGCGCTGCCCGACCCGATCCAGGCGCTGCCCCGGCCGCGCCGGGCGGTGGCGGTGGCCGACGCGCTCCGCGAGTTCGGTCGTCCCCGGATCGGCGACACCACGAACGTGTCGGTGGTCGACGAGGAGGGCAACGCCTGCGTGATCACCACGACGCTCGGCATCGGCGCGGGCGTGTGGCTACCGGGGCTGGGCATCAACCTCAACTCGATGCTCGGCGAGGGCGAGCTGATCACCGAAGACATGGCGCCCGGCCAGCGGATGCAGTCGATGATGTGCCCGCTCGTGGTGATCGGCGACGACGGCGACCTGGTGCTGGCCGCCGGTTCGGCCGGTGCTTCGCGGATCCGCACCGCGCTGATCGACACGCTGCTCGGCGTGCTTGTCGACGGCCTCGACACCGAGACCGCCGTGGCCCGGCCCCGGTTCCACGTCGTCGACAACGCCGTACACGCGGAATTGGGTTATCCGGAGGACGAGTTGGCCGAGTTGGCCCGCGCCGGTTACACGATCGTGCAGTGGGAAGAGCTCAACCACTTCTTCGGCGGCGTCAGCGCGGTCGGCGTCGCCGGTGCCGGCGGTGACCCGCGCCGCGGCGGGACCGGTCAGCTGCTCTGATCGGGCCACCAGGCGGCTCGGGAGAGATCCACCCGGTCGCCCTTCATCGGCGTCGCCTCGCCGACCAGCCGGGCCAGCGCCTCACCCTCGTGGCCGGGCACGACGCGGCCGTTGGCGGCCACCACCCGGTGCCAGGGCGCGCTGCCGCCGTGTTTGGCCATGATCGACCCGACCAGCCGGGCCGAGGAGCGGCCCGACGCCTCGGAGAGATAGTCGGCGATCGCACCGTAGGACATCGCCCGCCCGGACGGGATGCGTTCGACCACCGCGAGCACTGCTTCCACGTACTCCTCCGGCTCCACGCAGGCCACACTATGGGATCTCGGCGTGGTCGCGCCTGGCCTACCGCGCAGAATGGACGCGTGCGTGAAGCAGTCACGGCGGCACGCCGCGTCGTCGTCAAGATCGGCTCGTCGTCGCTGACCACGGCCGACGGTGGGCTCGACGCACACCGGGTCGACGCCCTGGTCGACGTGCTGGCCGCGGCCGCCGGTGCGGGCCGCGAGGTGGTGCTGGTGTCGTCCGGCGCGATCGCCGCCGGCCTCGCCCCGCTCGGCATCCCGCGCCGGCCGCGCGACCTGGCCACCCAGCAGGCCGCCGCGTCGGTGGGCCAGGGCCTGCTGATCGGCCGCTACGCGGCAGGCTTCGCCCGGCACGGGCTGACCGTCGGCCAGGTGCTGCTGACCGCCGACGACGTGACCCGGCGGGCGCATTACCGCAACGCTTACCGCACCCTGCGCAAGCTGCTCGACTTCGGCGCCGTGCCGATCGTCAACGAAAACGACACGGTGGCCACCGACGAGATCCGGTTCGGCGACAACGACCGGTTGGCCGCCCTGGTGGCCGCCCTGATCGACGCCGAGTTGCTGGTGCTGCTCTCCGACGTCGACGCGCTCTACACCGGCGACCCGCGCAAGCCCGGCTCGCGCCGGATCGACGAGGTGCGCGGCGAAGACGACCTGACCGGTGTCACAGTCGGCGGCGCCGGGCGGGCCGGCATCGGCACCGGCGGCATGGTGACCAAGGTCGAGGCGGCCCGGATCGCGACCGGCTTCGGCATCCCGGTGGTGCTGACCGCCGCGCCGCACGCCGCCGCCGCGCTGTCCGGCGAGCCGGTCGGCACCTTCTTCCACGCCGGGCGGCAACGCCCGACGGCCCGACTCTTCTGGCTGGCCCATGCGACCTCGCCGCGCGGCCGGCTCCACCTCGACCCGGGCGCGGTGCAGGCGGTGGTCACCCGCCGCAAGTCGCTGCTGCCGGCCGGCATCACCGCGGTCGACGGGGTGTTCACCGCCGGCGATCCGGTCGACCTGGTCGACGTGTCGGGCGCGCCGGTCGCCCGCGGTCTGGTCAACTACGACGCGGTCGAGTTGCCGGCGCTGCTCGGCCGGTCGACCGGCGACCTGGCCGCCGAGCTGGGCCCCGGCTACGAGCGTGAGGTCGTGCACCGCGACGACCTCGTACTGTTGTGAAATGGAGGATCGGATGAGCGTCCGGGAGTTGGCGGAGCGGGCCCGGGTGGCGGCGGTCACCCTCGCGGCCACGCCGCGGGCGGTCAAGGACCGCGCCCTGCTCGGGATGGCCGACGCGCTGGTCGCCCGCGCGCCGGAGATCCTCGAAGCCAACGCCGCCGACCTGGCCGCCGGCCGCGAAGCCGGGCTCTCCGACGCGATCCTCGACCGGCTCGGGCTGACCCAGGCGCGGGTCGTCGCGATCGCCGGCGCGCTGCGCGAGATGGCCGCGCTGCCCGACCCGGTCGGCGAGGTGGTGCGCGGCTCGACGCTGCCCAACGGGCTCGAGCTGCGCCAGATCCGGGTGCCGTTCGGTGTGGTCGGCATGATCTACGAGGGCCGCCCCAACGTGACCGTCGACGCCGCCGGCATCTGCCTCAAGTCGGGCAACGCGGCCCTGCTGCGCGGCTCGTCGTCGGCCGCCAACTCCAACGCCGCCCTGGTGACCATCCTGCGCGAGGCGCTCGAGGTGGCCGGGCTGCCGGCCGACGCGGTGCAGTTGCTCGACTCGTCGACCCGCGACTCGGTCAAGGAGCTGATGCGCGCCCGCGGCCTGGTCGACGTGCTGATCCCGCGCGGCGGTGCGTCGTTGATCCGGGCCGTGGTCGAAGAGTCGACGGTGCCGGTGATCGAGACGGGGGTGGGCAACTGCCACGTCTACGTCGACGCGGCCGCCGACCTCGACAAGGCGGTGGCGATCGCGCTCAACTCCAAGACCCAGCGACTGTCCACCTGCAACACCGCCGAGTCGCTGCTGGTGCACGCCGACGTGGCCGACGCGTTCCTGCCCCGGATGTTGGCCGCGTTCGCGGAGGCCGGGGTGACCGTGCACGGCTCGCCCGAGGTGGCCGCACACTCCGCCGACGTGGTGCCGGCAACCGACGACGACTTCGCGACCGAATACCTCTCGGCCGACATCTCCGCCGCGGTGGTGCCGTCGCTGGCCGCCGCGGTCGACCACATCCGCCGCTACGGCACCCAGCACACGGAGGCGATCGTGACCGAGTCGCTGGGCGCGGCGCGCGAGTTCGTCGCCTCGGTCGACGCGGCCGCGGTGATGGTCAACGCGTCGACCCGGTTCACCGACGGCGGCGAGTTCGGCTTCGGCGCCGAGATCGGCATCTCGACGCAGAAGCTGCACGCCCGCGGCCCGATGGGCCTGCCCGAGCTGACCTCCACGAAATACGTGGTGACCGGCGACGGCCAACTACGCGGCTAGCTGGTGCTGAACTCCACGACGACCTTGATGTCGCCGTCGTGGATGGCGTACGCCTCGGCGTAGTCTTCGACCGGCACCCGGCGGGTGATCAGCCGGCTCAGCCACTTCTTGTTGGCGTCGGCCAGCGCGTCGGCGCCCGCCTTCCAGTGCCGGGCGTTGGCGTTGACCGAGCCGAAGACGACGTTGTTCTCCAGCACCAGCGCCCGGTTGAGCGCGCCGGCGTCGACCGGGATCTGGTGGCCGCCGGTGGACACGCCGGTCAGGCAGACCACGCCGCACGGGCCGACCACGTCCATCGCGCCGAACACCAGCGAGGCCGCGCCGGTGCACTCCAGCACCAGGTCGGGCGTGAAGCCGAGGTCGCTCAGCGGCCGGCTGTGGTAGGTCGCGCCAAGGTCGTGGGTGAGCTGCGGCTTGGGCCCGTCGGTGGCCAGGTCGAGCACGTGCACCTCGAGGCCGCGCTGCCGGCCCAGCAGGGCGGCCAGCAGGCCGATCGGGCCGGCACCGGTGACCAGCACGTTCGCCGGCTCCCAGGGGTCGCGCTCGGTGAACCGGTCGATCAGCTCCCAGGCCTTGGCGACCACGCTGGTCGGCTCCAGCAGCACACCCAGGATGCCGAGCGACCGGTCGAGCTTGACCGCGTGCCCGGGCTCGATCCGCCAGCGGTCGCGGGCGAACCCGTCGAGGCCCTTGATGCCGTGCTCGGTGTATTGGCCGTTGCGGCACATGTCCCACTCGCCGGCCGCGCAGTTGGGGCACGGCACCGGGTCGGGATGGCGGACGATGCCGGCGACCAGGTCGCCGAACTCCAGCGTCCCGGTCGGGTCCTCGATCACCCGGCCGAGCGACTCGTGCCCGATGACCAGCACCTCTTCGCCGGGCGGGGCCTCGCCGTAGTCGGCCGCGATGATCTCCCGGTCGGTGCCGCACACGCCGACCGCGACGGCCTCGACCAGCAGCGCGCCCTCGCGCTCGTCGGGCTCGCTGAAGTCCTGGCTCAGCCGCAGCGAGTCCTTCTTGCCGGGTGTCACGGTCAGTGCCCGCATAGGACCATCTTGCTGTCCCGCGCCCCCTTGCGCACGGAAACCCCACCCGCCTAACCTTTGCCTGAGTCAACGAATCAGTTGAGGTGGGCAATGACCGTCGAGCCGGTGGCGCGGGTCCGCGCCTTCAACCGCTTCTACACCCGCGTGATCGGTGTCCTCGGCGAAGGCCTGCTCGACACCAGCTACTCGCTCAGCGAGGCGCGGGTGCTCTTCGAGCTGGCCCAGGCCGACGCCGTCGAGGTGGTCGACCTGCGCCGCGGGCTCGGCCTCGACGCCGGCTACCTCAGCCGCGTGCTGACCCGGTTCGAGACCGACGGTTTGCTCGACCGCTCCCGCTCGGCCGCCGACGGCCGACGGCAGGTCGTGGCGCTCACCGAGGCCGGCCGGGCCGCCGCCCGCGACATCGACGCGCGGTCGCGCACCGAGGTCGGCACCCTGCTCGAGCCGCTCGAAGAGGGCCAGCGCCGGCGGCTGCTCGGCGCGATGGACGCGATCCAGGACGTGTTGGGGCCGGCGCCCCGGTCGAGCCTGGTGGTGCTCCGTCCGCCGGTCGCCGGCGACCTGGGTTGGATCGTCCGGCGGCACGGCGAGCTCTACGCCACCGCACACGGCTGGGACGCCGGGTTCGAGGCCTACGTCGCGAGAATTCTGGGCGCGTTCGGCGCCGGCCCCCGCGAGGCACTCTGGATCGCCGAGATCGACGGCGCCCCGGTCGGCTCGATCATGTGCGCGCGCGATGACGACGAGACCGCGCGGTTGCGGATCCTGCTGGTCGAGCCGGCCGTCCGGGGCATCGGGCTGGGCCGCCGGCTGGTCCACGAGTGCCTGCGGTTCGCGCGCCAGGCCGGCTACCGCCGGATCGTGCTGAGCACCTACGACGCGATGGCCGAGGCACGCCGGATCTACGAGCGGGTCGGCTTCCGCCTCGCCTCCGCGCGCCCGGTGCACGAGTTCGGTGCCGACCTGGTCGACGAGGTGTGGGCGATGGACCTCAACTGAGGCAGAGCTCGCCGTCTTCGCTGGCCACGATCGCGCCGCTGGGGAACGGCTCGACGACGTCGGCCGGCAGGGTCGACGGGATCGGCGGGTCGGCCCGGAGCACATACCAAGGGCCGACGCACGTCGGTGACTCGCGCAGGGTGGCGGTCGCCCGGGGCCGGCCGGCGGTCAGCGTCAGCCGGTCGGAGGCGAAGAGCTTCTGCGAGCCGTCGCGTTGCGTCTCATAGGTGACCCAGGAGATCGCGATCTCGTCGCCCGAGCAGACCGGCCCCGCGACGATCACCAGATCGGTGCCGTTTGCCGACGCCTTCACCGTCGAGGTGCAGGGCGGAGGCGGCACGGGCGTGGTGACCTGCTGGGTCGGCGGCGGGGCGCTGTGGGCGCGTTCGTCGACGCCGGTCTGCGTCGGGGTGGCGGTCGCGTGTGACTGGCCGGAAGCGGGTAGCGGCGGGCCCGGCAGCGGCAGCGCGCTCGGGGAGACCGTGGTGGTCACGGGCGGCGGATCGGCGACGTCGACGGCCGGCCGGTCGAGCGCCGGGAGTTGAGCCAGCCCGAGCACACCGGCGACCGCGACCGCGGCCGCCGCCGTGGCACCGAGCCGGCGCTGCCGGCGCCGCCGGACGGTCTCCCGCACCGACCCGACGCCGGGCGGCCGGAGCAGGTGGTCGACCGACCCGGTCAGCTCCGCGAACGCGTCCCGGACCCGGTCGTCGGTGGGCGGCAGGTCAAGCACTGCGCACCTCCTGGCTCGCCGTGACGTCGTCGTCGGTCAGCCGCAGCGCGAGCGCCGCGCGGCCGCGGTGCAGCCAGGACTTGACCGTGCCCTCGGCCGCGCCGGTCAGCTCGGCGATCTCGGCGATCGAGACATCGGCCAGGTAGAACAGCACCACCGCCTGGCGCTGCCGCTCGGGCAGGCTGGCCAGCGCCGCTCGCAGGGCCACCCGGTCGGGCCCGGGCCCGGGGGAGTGCTCCTCGCGGGCGCCTCTGGTCAGGTGGAGCAACCGCCGGGCCCGCCGCCAGCGGCTGGTCGCGAGGTTCCACGCCACCCGGCGCACCCAGGCGCCCGGATCATCCAGTGTGGACCACCGCGGCCAGGCCTTGCAGAACGCTTCCTGCACCACGTCCTGCGCCTCAGCCAGGTCGCCCGTGTGGGCGAACAGCTGATGCGTGAGTGGGCGGAACCACGCGGCATAGAACTCCGCGAAGTCGGGCTTGTCGGGCACGACACCCCCGTGGTCGACGGCACTCACAGATTAGCTGGTCGATGCCGCAGTGCTCATTGTGGTAATTCGGCCGACGCCGGGCCGCCGGTGGGTGAAACTGAGAGCCATGACGCGGTCGCGACAAATCAACGGCTCGCAATCCCGTCGACTGGTCCAGGACCCGTGCGACGACGAGAGCTGCCCCAGCTGCTACGGCGACCCCTCGCGGGCCGACACGCTGCGCCGATCCGGTCCGCTGCCGGATCGCAAGCACCGCCTCGACGAGCGCCCCGAGACCGACTAGCCGGGTTTCTTCGCCGCCGCGAAGAGGTCCGGGAACACCTTGGCCACCTTGGCTGTCAGATAGTCGCCATAGGTGCCGGTGAACGCCACCGGGTCCGCGCCGTCCCAGCGCGGCTCACCGGTCGCCGTCGTGCGCGCCCGGCCGGGCAGCGGCGGCACCTCCGCGCGAAAATCCGGATCGAAGAAGAAGGGGTACGAGAGCCGCTCGTTGCCGCTCACGTTGCGCACCCGGTGCAGGGTGGAGCGATACCACCCGCCGGTGAGCCGTTCGAGCATGTCGCCGATGTTGCAGACGAACGTGCCCGGTAGCGGCGGCGCGTCGACCCAGCCGCTCGGCGTACGCACCGAAAGGCCGCCGTTCTGGTCCTGGGCCAGGAGGGTCAGCAGGCCATAGTCGGTGTGCTCGCCGACGCCCCAGTCGTCGGCCTCGGGCGCCTGCGGCGGGTAGTGGAAGATCCGGAACAGCACCGTGGGCACCCGGGTGTAGCCGGCCGCGAAATAGTCGGCCGGCAGGTCAAGGCTCAGCGCGACGCCGCGCAAGACGTCCTGGGCCACCGCCGTCAGCGCGGCCAGATAGTCGAGTACCGCGGCCCGCAACTCGGGCACCTCCGGCGGAAACAGGTTGCGGCCGTGCAGCGGCAGGCCGGCGCGCGGATCGCCGTCGGTCAACTCCTCGCCGAAGTAGAGGCCTTCCTTGCGGTCCGGCCGGCCGGCGGTCAGCTCGCCGCCGAGCGGGAAGTAGCCCCGCCAGGCCGGCCCGGCGTGCCGCATCGCGATCGCCAGCTTCTCGCCGTCGGGCCGGGCGAAGAACGTCCGGGCCGCCGCGTCGAGCCGCTCGACCAGGCCGGCCGGCACACCGTGCCCGGCGACGTAGAAGAATCCGGTGTCCCGGCAGGCCGACTCGATCTCCCGGGCCACCGTCGCGGCGTCGCCGCCGGTCCGCAGCGGCTCGACATCGATCACCGGCAGCCTCGTCTGTGTCATGCCGAAAGCCTAGGATCTCGACATGACCCCGGAGGAGATCGGAACGCGGCTGGTCGAGCTGGTCGCCGGCGACGCCTCCGTCTCGGGCGGCAACGCACACTCCCGGGCGACGGTCGACGTGCCGCCCGGCGACTGGGCCGAGGCGATCCGGGCCGCCCGCGACGACGCGGAGCTCGCCTGCGACTTCTTCGACTGGCTCTCCGCCGTCGACGAGCTCGACGACGGCTTCGCGGTGGTCGCACACCTCTGGTCGACCGGTCACCGGCACGGCCTGCTGCTGCGCACCCGCGTGCCGCGCGCCGAGCCGGTGGTCGACACGATCGTGTCGATCTTCCCGGGCGCGGCCTGGCACGAGCGCGAGACCCACGAGATGTTCGGCATCGACTTCGCCGGCCACCCCGACCTCAAGCCGCTGCTGCTGCCACCCGAGTTCGAGGGCCACCCGCTGCGCAAAGAGTTCGTCCTGGCCTCCCGGGTCGCCAAGGCGTGGCCGGGCGCCAAGGAGCCGGGGGAGAGCGAGGCCGGCACCAGCAAGCGCGCGCCGATGCGGCCGCCGGGCGTGCCCGCGCCGGGCGAATGGGGGCCGGCCTGATGCCGCTCTGGCTGGAGGTCCTCATCCGCGTGGTCGGCGTCGTCGCCGCCTTCCTGATCCTCCCGCTGGTCGTCGGCCAGACCGAGCACAAGGTGATGGCACACATGCAGGGCCGGCTCGGCCCGATGTATGCCGGCGCCTTCCACGGCTGGGCCCAGCTCATCGCCGACGGCATCAAGTTCGTGCAGAAGGAAGACGTCACGCCGGCCGCGGCCGACCGGGCGGTGTTCCGGCTGGCACCGATGGTCGCCCTGGTGCCCTACCTGCTGGTGCTGCTCGTGGTGCCGCTCGGCCCGGGCGACCTGGTCGGGCAAAATCTCGACGTCGGCCTGTTCTTCGTCCTGGCCGTGCTCGGCGTCGGCGTGGTCGCCGTGCTCATGTCGGCCTGGGCCTCGGCCAACAAATACAGCCTGCTCGGTGGCCTGCGCGGCGCCGCACAGCTCCTCGGCTACGAGCTGCCGATGGTGCTCGCCGCGGCCAGCGTCGCGATGGCGGCCGGCACGCTGAGCCTGACCGGCATCGTCGAGGCGTGGCGGCCGTGGTGGCTGCTCTGGCAGCTCCCGGCGCTGCTGGTCTTCTTCGTCGCCGGCCTCGCCGAGATCCGCCGGCCGCCGTTCGACATGCCGATCGCCGACTCCGAGCTGGTGTTCGGCTACCTGACCGAATACACCGGCCTGCGGTTCGCGTTCTTCCTGCTCGCCGAATACGTCGGCATCGTGGTGATAGCGGCGCTGACCACCACGCTGTTCCTCGGCGGGTGGAAGGGGCCGCTCGACGGCCAGCTCGGCTGGCTGTGGACCCTCGTCAAGATCTTCGCGGTCGCCTTCGTGGTGATCTGGTTCCGGGTCGCCTACCCGCGCCTGCGCGAAGACCAGCTCCAGCGGCTGTGCTGGCTGGTCCTGGTGCCGGTGTCGCTGGGCCAGCTCGTGCTGACCGCCGCGGTGCGGGTGGCCCTGTGACCGCCGCCGACCGCGAGGCGCTGGTGCGCCGGCTGATCGCCGATGTCTGGAACGGCGCCCGCGAGGCCACCGCACACGAGGTGATCGCGCCCGACTGCCCGGGCCTGGGTGGAAGCGGCCCCGACGGGGTGCTCGCGTGGCACCAGGAGCGCCGGGTGTCCTTTCCGGACCTGCGCTACAAGGTTGTCGACCTGATCGTCGCCGGTGACCGGGCGGCGGTGCACTGGCGCGCCGCGGGCACCCAGATGGGCCAGTTCGGTCCGGTCGCGCCGACCGGCACGGTGGTCAGCTACTCCGGCGCGACGTTCTTACGCTTCGATGCCGAGGGGCGGATCGCCGACGTGTGGAGCGTCAACGAACTGTTCCAACTGCTCCAGCAACTTGGCGTGGAGATGTTGCCACCCGCCTGACAGGCGAAATCTTGGGGAAGGCCTGACAATAGCCAACCCTGCGGCGACCGTACGCTCGCAATGCGTGGTTAAATGCCCGCATCGACACGCGTCTGGGTGCGTCGGTGCCCAACCACAGTCTCCGGCGACCGCATTCCGGGCCGCCCGATCGCCCGTGGCTGCGGCCCGAGCCGATCTCCCTGGCGCCGGTGCCCGAGCCGCCCGACGCGGAGCCGACCGCCAACCCCGCGAGTGTCGCGCTGGCCCGGGTCTATGCCCTGTTCCCGGCCGCGATCCGGCTGAGCTGTGGTGTCGCCGTCGCGGTCGTGGCCCTCGCGGTGCGGACGCCGCCGGTGCAGGCCGTGCCGCTCGCGCTCGCCGTCGTCGCGCTGACCATCTGGTCCTACGTGTTCTACCGCCAGGCCGTCGACAACGGCATCCGGGCCTGGGTCGTGCTGGTCGACAGCGCGCTGACCATCGTCGCCTGCCTGGCGATGGGGGTGCTGGTCGCGCGCACCGTGATGCCCGGCGGCGTGAGCTGGGTCGCCGTGCTGGCCAGCACATCGATCATCACCGCGCCGTTCGCGCTGCGGATGGCGCACGGCATCCTGGTCGGCCTGACCATCGCGGCCGCCTACTGCGCCGGCGCGCTCATCGCGGGCCAGCAGGAGGAGGCGATCAGCCACTCGGCGGTGCTGGTCGTGCAGACCTTCCTGGCGATCGGGCTGGTCTACCTGACCCGGCGCAGCACCCGGGCGGCCGACGGCGTGTTCGCCGCCTACCAGCGCACCCACCGCGAGTCGGTGATCGCGCGCGCCGCCCGCGAGGCCGAGCGCAAGCAAAACCGCGACCTGCACGACACCGTGCTGTCCACGCTGACCATGGTCGGCCTGGGCGGTGTCGCGGCGCAGTCGCCGATGCTGCGCGCCCGGGCCTCTTCCGACCTGCGGACCCTCTTCGACCCGGTCCGCCGGCCGGTGCTCGACCCGGCCGCGAAGGTCTCCCTCGACGAGCGGCTCCGGTTGATCGTCGAGCGCTACGAGGGCTACCCCCTGACGGCCGCACTCGAGCCGTGCCTGGTGCCGTCGGCCGTGGCCGACGCGATCGCCGAGAGCGCCGACGCCGCGCTGTCCAATGTGGTGCGGCACGGCGAGGGCTCGGTCGCCTGGCTGCGCCTGCACCAGACCCGCGAGGCCGTCGTGGTCGAGGTGATCGACGTCGGTCCCGGCTTCGACATGGCCACGATCCCGTCCTACCGCTACGGCATCCGCGAGTCGATCATGGCCCGGATGGCGGCGGTGGATGCCACCGTCCGGATCGACACCGCGCCCGGCAACGGCACGCGCATCCACCTGGAGTGGGCCAATGTCGGCTGAACGCCTGCTGCGAGCCGGCACCGCCGTGGTGGCCACCGCCGACCGGGGTGGCCGGATCGCCGCCGTCGGCATCGCGTTCGGCTGGCACTTCGCGGTCAACGTGCCCGGCATCGCCAGCGGCTGGACCGACTACCGGGTGCCGTGGGCCTCGGCCGCCGGCTGGGTGCTGTTCACCGTCGTCGGCGTGCTCGCCACCGCGCGGCTGTTCTACGGCTTCGCCGTGCCGGTCATCCCGCTGCTGACCGTCCTGCTGATCGTCGACGTCCTGGTCATCGCGGTCACCCCCGACGGCCACATGTTCGACACCCCCAACTGGGCCTGGGGCACGATCGGCTGGTTCGCGCTGCTGCTGCTCTATGACCGGGGCATGGTCGCGCTGGTGACCGTGCTCGCGCTGAACGCCCTCTTCGGCCTGGTCGGAGTCGTCGCCGCCAGCACCGAGGCGCAGGGCGCGGCCGACCTGAGCCGTTTCGTCATGTATATCTACGGCACCGGCGTGCTGCCGATCGCGCTGATGGCGGCGATGGGCGTGCTGCGCGACACGGCCGAAAAGGCCGCGGCCACCGAGGCCGCCCGCGCGGCGCTGGAGTCCGAGCGGCTCGGCGCGGTGCACGCCCAGCGCGAGCGCCAGGACCGGCTCGGCATCGTCTCCGAGGCCGCCGGTGCGCTGCTGCACGATCTCGCCACCGGCCGCGCCGACCCCGCCGACCTCGACGTGCAGCGGGCCTGTGCGCTGGCCGCCGGCCGGCTGCGCCGGTTGATCGCCGAGTCCGACGACGTCCCCGACCCGCTGCTGCACGAGCTGCGCGCCTGCGTCGACGTGGCCGAGCGGCAGGGCGTCCCGGTCGACCTCATCGCGGTCGGTGAGCTGCCCACCCTCGACGTCGCCATCCGGCGCCGGCTGGCCGAGCCGCTCGCGGCGACGCTGGCAACGGCGCGGCACTGGGCGCGGGTGACGGTGGTAGCGCAGCCCGACGAGGTGGTGGTCAGCCTGACCACACCGGCGACGGCGGGACCGGCCTCGGAGTCCTACTCCTGGCCCATGGACGGCGTAGTGGACTACTGGTACGAGCGGGACGAGGAACTGGTATGGACGCAGACACGATGGCGGGCGGCATGACGTACGGGTCGGGGGCGGCACGGGTGTCGGTGGCGATCGTCGACGACCATCCCGTGGTGCTCGAGGGAGTGCGCTCGTGGCTGTCGGCCGACCCGCGGCTGGAGGTCGTCGCGACCGGCGACAACGTCGAGGCGGTGCGCTCCGCCGCCCGGGCCGACGTGATCCTGCTCGACCTGCGGCTGCACGGCCGGATGGCGGTCGACGAGGTGAGCGAGCTGAGCGCGGCCGGGCAGCGGGTGGTGGTCTACTCCGAGCACCACGAGCCCAACACGATCCTGGCCGTGCTCGACGCGGGCGCGGTGGCGTTCCTGGCCAAGCACGAGGGGCGCGACCACTGCGTCGAGACCGTGCTGGCCGCGGCGGCCGACCGGCCCTACGTGCCGCCGTCGCTGGCCGGCGCGATGGTCGGCGACCGGCGCAGCAGCCGGCCGGCACTGTCCGAGAAGGAGCGCGAGGCGCTGCTGCTGTGGTTCCAGTCGATGTCGAAGGCGTCGGTGGCCAAGCGGATGCAGATCAGCGAGCACACCGTGAAGCAATACGTCGACCGCGCGCGGATCAAATACGCCCGTGCGGGGCGGCCGGCGGCGACCAAATCGGCCCTGTTGGCGCGGGCGATCGAAGACGGGTTGATCCGGCCCGAGGAGATCGGGACTTACCGGTCATACGCGTCACCCGATCGGCCATTGCCCTAGCCGGCCGATCGACCGACCCCCGGTTGACTGTCATGACACAGCGTGGCGTTAGCGCCAACATGGTGACAGGTTCCTCAGCTTGGAGGCCCCGTCCCAATGAGCGCCGCACCCTTCTTCATTCAGCCATACAGGTTCGACGACCCGAACCCCGATGACACCGGCCCGACCCTCGACCGGCACCGCGCGATCGTCCTCGACCAGGGCGAAGAGGTGCTCTGGCGTGGCCGGGTCACCGTCGCCGGTTACCTGACCGGCCAGCCGGGCGGGCAGCCCGAGCGACGCTGGACCCTGCCCCGGTGCGCCGACGTCACGATCACCGATCGCCGGCTGGCGTACGTCTGCGACGACTGGGATCTGGCCCGGGTCGGTGGCCCGCGACACCGCTCGGTCTCGGTCATCGGCGCGCCCCGTCCCCGGCGCCGGCCCGCGCTCGGCGGCGGCACCCGGGTGGCCACCGGCCAGATCCTCTGGCAGTGGCCGTGGCGGCTGCACCTGCTCCCCGCGCCCGGTCCGCAGGGCGTGCTGATCGTGTGCGACTCGATGCGCTCCAACCGCCGGCCGGCGCTGATGCTCTCCGGTGGCGTCGCCGGCGACGGCCGCGAACTGGCGCTGACCGTCCGCCGGACGATCTCCCGCTTCCGGCTGACCAACCCCGACATCGTCGAGCTGTCGCCGCGCGACCGCGACGCGCTGCAACTGCGCGCCGGCACGGCCCTGTTGCTCGACGAGCTCACCGACCCGCAGCGCGGCGTCTCCCTTCCGGGCGGGCTGCCGGTCGAGTTCGTCAACCGCGACGACTATTACCACCCGGCCCCGGTCCAGCAATCGTGGGGCCTCGCTGGCGACGGCCCCGCTTAGGCCGTCGGTTATCTCCACCCTCCCCGGCGAACAGGGCGTCCCCTCAGGGGGCGCCCTGTTCGCGTCTTATCCACAGGTAGATCGATCCGCCCTCGCGCTCGCGGCCGGTTAGCGGCAGGATGTCAGGCATGGGAGTGCCGGGCGAAGGGCTGGCGAAAGGGCTGGCCGTCACGCTGAAGACGATGACCCGCCGTTCGCACACCCACCAATATCCAGACGTGGCCCCTGACCTGCCGCCGCGGTCGCGGGGCGTGATCGCGTTGCTGGCCGAAAACTGCACGGTGTGCATGCTCTGCGCGCGCGAGTGTCCCGACTGGTGCATCTACATCGACTCGCACAAGGAAGAGGTCGTCGTGCCCGGCGCGGCGCGCCCCCGCCAGCGCAACGTGCTCGACCGCTTCGACATCGACTTCTCGTTGTGCATGTATTGCGGGATCTGCATCGAGGCGTGCCCGTTCGACGCGCTCTTCTGGTCGCCCGAGTTCGAATACGCCGAATACGACATCCGCAACCTGCTCCACGACAAGGAGCATCTCGGCGAATGGATGGCGACCGTCCCGGCGCCGCCGGCCCACGACCCCAACGGCGAGCCGGCCAAGGAGGAGGCGACCGCGGCCAAGCGCGCCGACGGTGAACCGAGGGCGCCCCGGTGACCGGCGCCGACCTGCTGCTGCTGGCCCTCGGGGCGGTGGCGGTCGGCTCCGGCGTGCTCGTGGTGACCACCGACCAGCTCGTCCGGGCCGGCCTCTACCTGGTCGTCTGCCTGGGCGCGGTCGCCGGTCTCTACCTGATCCTCACGGCCGAGCTGGTCGCCTGGGTCCAGGTGCTGATCTACGTGGGCGCGGTCGTGGTGCTGCTCCTGTTCGCGGTGATGCTGACCCGCGCGCCGATCGGCCCCTCGCCCGACCTCAACCGGCGAGGCCTGCCCGCGGCGCTGATCGGTGGCGGCGCCGGCCTCGGCCTCGCGGCGCTGTTCGCCGACGCCTTCCGCTGGTCGGCGGTCGACCTGCCGGCACCCGGCACGGCGCAGAGCCTCGGCACCGAGCTGTTCGGCACCTGGGTGCTGCCTTTCGAGGTGCTCTCCGTGCTGCTGCTCGCGGCCCTGGTGGGCGCGATCATCGTCTCCCGCCCCGACATCGGGAGCCGGCCGTGAGACCGGTCATCCCCTACGTCACCGCGGCGCTGCTGTTCGGCGCCGGCGTCTACGGCGTGCTCCGCCGGCGCAACGCGGTGCTGGTGCTGATGGCGGTCGAGCTGATGCTCAACGCGGTCAACCTGATCCTGGTCACCGCCGACACCACGGTCCGCGCCACGCTGCCGCACGGCGGCCAGGTCTTCGCGCTGTTCGTCATCGTGCTCGCCGCAGCCGAGGTCGGCGTGGGCCTGGCCATCGTGCTCCAGCTCTACCGGCTGCGGGCCAGCGTGGCGGTCGACACCGTGCGGCTCGACGCGGCACCGGCCAGTGAGCTCGACGAGCCGCGGGTGCCGTCATGAGCCTCGACGTCCTCGGGCCGCTGCTGCCGCTCGTGCCGCTGGCCGCGGCCCTTTCGGGTTTCGTCCTTCCGCTGCGGTCCCGCACCGCGGCGGCGTCCCTCGGCATCGCGGGCGCGGCCGGTGCGCTGGTGGTCGCGATCGTGCTCGCCGTCCGGGTCGACGAGCCGTTCGAGACGGTCGCCGAGTGGGCCCAGTTCGGCGACCTGTCGGTCACCGCCGGCGTGCGGATCGACCAGGCCGCGACGCTGGTGGCCGTGGCGGTCGGCGTGGTCGCGCTGGCGGTCCAGGTCTACTCGACGGCCTACCTGCACGACGACGACCGCTACCCGCCCTACGCGGCCCAGATCAGCCTGTTCACGGCCGCGATGCTGCTCGTCGTGGTCTCCGGCGACCTGATCCTGCTGCTGGTCGGCTGGGAGGTCATGGGCATCTGCTCCTACCTGCTGATCGGCCACGACCGCACGCTGCCCGGCGCGCCCGCCGCCGCGGTCAAGGCGTTCCTGGTGACCCGGGTCGGCGACGTCGGCTTCCTGCTCGGCATCGTGCTGCTGGGCGTCAACTCGGGCAGCTTCTGGATCACCCAGGTGCTGGCCGGGCTGCCCGCCCTGCCGGCCGCCACCGTGACCGCGGCGGCCCTGCTGCTGCTCGGCGGCGTCGCCGGGAAGAGCGCGCAGTTCCCGCTGCACACCTGGTTGCCCGACGCGATGGCCGGCCCGACCCCGATCTCCGCGCTGATCCACGCGGCCACCATGGTCGCGGCCGGCATCTACGTGGTGACCCGGCTCTACCCGGTGTTCGTGCTCGGCGAGCCGTCGCTGGTCGTGCTCGGCGTGCTCGCGGCGATCACCGTCCTGCTCGGCGCGCTCGCCGCGACCGCGCAAGACGACATCAAGCGGGTGCTCGCCTGGTCGACCGTGTCCCAGATCGGCTACATGGCCGCCGCGCTGGCGGTCGGTGCCCCCGCGGTCGCGCTGTTCCACCTGCTCACCCACGCGGCCTTCAAGGCGCTGCTGTTCCTCGGCGCCGGCTCGGTGATCCACGGGGTGGGCAGCAACTCGATGTCAGAGATGGGCGGGCTGCGCCGGCGGATGCCGGCCACCTTCTGGTCGATGACGATCGGGCTCGGCGCGCTCATCGGGCTGCCGCCACTGGCCGGCTTCTGGAGCAAAGACGCCGTGCTGCACGCGGCCGCGACGGCCGACGCCGGCTGGCTGCCTTGGCTGGTCTACGGCGTCGGCGCTGCCGGCGTGCTGGTCACCGCCTGGTATGCGGGCCGCCTCTGGCTGCGCACCTTCTTCGGTGCCGCCCGCTCGCCGGGTGCCGAGACGGCACACGAGCCGCCCTGGCCGATGGCGGTGCCGGTGCTCGTCCTGGCCGTGCCGAGCGCGCTGCTCGGGTTGCTGGCGTTCGCCGACGGCTTCGGCGAGCGGCTGACGCCGTTCGCGGTCGACCTGCCCGAGGTCGAGTTGGCCCACCTCGGCGCCGAGACGGCTGTGCCGCTGATCGCGCTGCTGCTCGGGTTGGTGCTGGTCTGGGCGCTGTGGCGGCGCGACACCGCACTCGACCCGGCCCGCTTCCTTGGCCCGCTGCGGCCGGCCTTCGACAACGCGTTCTGGCTCGACACCGTGCAAAACCGTCTCGTCGTACGGCCAGTGGTGGCGCTGGCCCGCCGGGTCGCGCTCGCCGATCAGCGGGTGGTCGACGGCGCGGTCGAAAGCACCGGCCAGGGCGCCGCCGACGCGGGCGACCGGCTGGCGGCCTGGCACCGCGCCGGGCTCCCTCGGGCGGCCACGGCATTGCTGGCCGGCGTGCTGCTGCTCGGCCTGGCCGCGGCCCTCTACGGGAGCGCGACATGAGCCAGTCAGCCCTGGTCGCCGTGCTCGCCCTGCCGGCGCTGGGCGCCGTCTTCGCCGCGCTGCTGCCCGACCGGGCCGCGCAGCTGGCCGGCACCGCGTTCGC
Organism: Asanoa ferruginea; assembly: GCF_003387075.1. Classification (NCBI taxonomy): domain Bacteria; kingdom Bacillati; phylum Actinomycetota; class Actinomycetes; order Micromonosporales; family Micromonosporaceae; genus Asanoa; species Asanoa ferruginea. The sequence goes on along the minus strand of NZ_QUMQ01000001.1, from coordinate 1,385,614 downwards.
CGCGCTGGCCTTCGTCGCCAGCGTGCTGCTCGGCTTCGCGGCACACACCGGCGGCTGGTTCTCCTACCAGCCGGCCCCCTCAGGTGCGCCGCCGATCGTGCCATGGACCTCGGTCGACGTGTCCTGGGTGCCGGGGCTCGACCTGCGGCTGCACTTCGGGGTCGACGGAGTGTCCTACCCCCTCGTGGTGTTGACCACGCTGTTGACCCTGCTCTGCTGCCTCTACACGATCTGGCACGTGCCCGCGGGCGGCGGCCGTGGCGGCACCCTGGTCGCGCTGCTGCTGGTCGTCGAGGTCGGCATGCTCGGCACCTTCCTCGCGCTCGACCTGGTGCTCTTCTTCGTGTTCTTCGAGGTCGTGCTGCTGCCGATGTACGCGATCATCGCCGGCTGGGGCGGTGACGAGCGCCGGCACGCGGCGCGCAAGTTCGCTCTCTACACGCTCTTCGGCTCGGTGCTGCTGCTGGTCGGCGTGTTCACCGTGGTGGCCGCCGCCGGCACCGCCGACCTGGTCACGCTGACCTCGGGCGCGGCCACCCTGTCGCGCACCACCCAACTCGCGGCGTTCACCCTGTTCGCCATCGCGTTCGCGGTGAAGAGTCCACTCTGGCCGCTGCACACCTGGCTGCCCGACGCGCACACCCAGGCACCCACGGTCGGCAGCGTGCTGCTGGCCGGGGTGCTGCTGAAGATGGGCACCTACGGGCTGATCCGGGTCGCGGTCGGCGTGGCACCCGAGGGCGCCCGCTGGGCGGCACCGCTGCTCGGCGCGCTGGCGGTCGCGGCGATCATGGTCGGTTGCCTGGTCTGCCTCGCGCAGACCGAGCTCAAACGGCTGATCGCCTACTCGAGCGTCGGCCACATGGGCTTCGTGCTGCTCGGCGTCGCGACCCTGACGGCCACCGGCATCCAGGCCGCGCTGATCGGCAACGTCGCACACGGCATCATCACCGGCCTGCTGTTCTTCCTCGCCGGCGCGGTCAAGGACCGGTTCCACACCGGCGACCTGGCGGTGCTCGGTGGGCTGCGCGAGCGGTCGCCGTGGCTGTCCGGGCTGCTGGCCTTCGCCGCGATCGCCTCGCTGGGCCTGCCCGGCCTGGCCGGCTTCTGGGGTGAGGCGTTCGCGGTCGTCGCGGCGTTCGAGCGGGGTGGCGGCGGCTGGGTGACGCTGGGCGTCCTGGCCGCGATCGGCGGCGCGCTGACCGCGGCCTACTTCCTGCGCCTGCTCCGCCGGGTCACCCACGGCCCCGCGTCACCCGCGGTCGCCGCGGCGGCGGCGCCGGCTCTGCGGATCAGCGGCATGGAGCTGGTCGCCTGGTCGCCGCTGGTGATCCTGGCGCTGCTGGTCGGGCTGGTGCCGGCGCTGGTCCTCGGCCTTTCCAACGTTCCGGTGCAGTCGCTGGTCGAGGCGGTGATCCGGTGACCCAGTCGGTCGACCACGTGGCGTTGCTGTCGGCCTACCTGGCCGCCGGCACCGCGGTGCTGGTGCTGCTGGTCGACCTGTTCGTGGGGCGGCGCGGCGCCCCGGTCGCGACCGCCGTAGCGGGTGCGGTCGCGACCGGGGTGGTCGCGATCGTCGTCGGCGCCGGCCCGTCCCGCTCGACGTTCTGCGTGTCCGACGCCTGCTCCTATGTCGCCAACGGCCGGGCGGCCCTGATGGCGGCGGTGTTCGCGTTCCTGACGGCCGGCGTGGTCGCGCTCTCGGTGCCGCTGCTGCGGGCCGGTGTCGCGCCGGCCGGCGAATACTGCTTCCTGCTGGCGTGCTCGATGACCGGCGGTGTCGTGCTCGGCGCCGCCGGCGACCTGATCACGCTGATCGTCGCGCTGGAAACCCTGACCCTGCCGCTGTACGTACTGGTCGGCCTGCGCCGGCAGACGATGGAGAGCGCGGCCGCCGCGGTCACCTTCTTCGTGGTCAGCGTGGTGGCCACGGCGGTCTCTCTGCTCGGTGCCGCGCTGCTCTACGCGGTGACCGGCCGTCTGCACCTCACCCTGCTGGCGCCGGCGCTGACCGGCGACGTGTCGCTGGCCGGCAACGACCCCGTCCGCGCCCTCGACCTGCCACTGACCTCGGTCGGCATCGCCCTGCTGCTGCTCGGCCTGGCGTTCAAGGTGGCGGCCGTGCCGTTCCACGCCTGGGCACCACCGACCTACGACGGCGCGCCGCTGCCTGTGGCGGCCTACCTCTCGACGGCGTCGAAGCTGGGCGGCGTCGTCGCGATCCTGGCCGTGGTGACCGTCGCCCTGCCGCCGGGCGTCACCGGGCCGCTGCTGGCCACGCTCGCGGTGCTGACCATGACGGTCGGCAACCTGGTGGCCCTCCGGCAGATCCGGATGACCCGGTTGCTGGCCTGGTCGTCGGTCGCGCAGGCGGGCTACATCCTCGCGCCGCTGGGTGCTTTGGCGGTCGCCGACGGCCCCGACATTTCGACCGCCGTGACGGCTTCGGTGGCCTACGCGATCTTCTTCGTGGTCCTCGAGCTCGGCGCGTTCGCGGCCGTGGTCGCCCTGCGCGAGCCGTCGGCCGACGGCGGCCGGATCGACTCCTACTACGGCGCCGCGCGCCGGCACCGCTGGGTCGGCACGGTGTTGGCGTTGGCGCTGATCGGCCTGGCCGGCCTTCCGCCGGGCCTGGCCGGCCTGTTCGCGAAGGTCGCGGTGGTCCGCTCGCTGCTGACCGGCTCGTCCGGCTGGCTCGCGGTGGTGGTCGCCGTCAACGCGGTGATCGGCCTGGCCTACTACGTGCGGGTGGCCGCGATCCTCTACGCACCCGACCCGCTGGCCCGCCCGGCCCGCGCCGTCCCCTGGCCGGTGGCGGGGGTCCTGCTGGTGGCGACGGGCGTCGCGCTGGTGGTCGGCTTCGCGCCGCAGTTCGTCCTCGACTGGGCCGGCCGGTGAGGCGACGCGGGCATCCGTGGTTCGCCCGGGTCTACGAGCGCGCGAGCGTGGCGATGGACGAGGCGGGCGGCTTCGCACACCGGCGGGCGCTGGTCGCGGGCCTGGCCGGCCGGGTGATCGAGATCGGCGCCGGCAACGGCCGGATGTTCCTCCACTACCCGGCCTCGGTGACCGCGGTCGTCGCCGTCGAGCCCGAACCGCGGCTGCGGGCGTCGGCCCTGGCGGCGGCGCGCGACGCCCCGGTGCCGATCGAGGTGGTCGAGGGCGTCGCCGAGTCGCTGCCCGCGGCTGACGGCACCTTCGACGCGGCGGTCGCCTCGCTGGTGCTCTGCTCGGTCCCGCACCAGCCGACCGCGCTGGCCGAGGTGCATCGCGTGCTGCGGCCGGGCGGCGAACTCCGGTTCTTCGAGCATGTGCGGGGCGACGGGGCGCTCCGCCGGGTCCAGCGGGTCGCCGATGCCACCGTGTGGCCGCTGATCTGTGCCGGCTGTCACACCGGACGCGACACCCCGGCGGCGATCACCGCGGCCGGCTTCGAGATCACCGAGCTGAGCCGGTTCCGGTTCCCGCCGAGCGGGCCGACCATGCCGGCCGCGCCGCACGTGCTCGGCCGCGCTGCGCGCTGACGTACCCGAAAAATCGGGTTTTAGGGTTGGAATGTCGCGGGTGGCAGCCGGCTATCAGCGAATTCTCAGCGATCGCGGGCATCGTCGATGGGGAACAGGGTGTTGGACTCGACAGCGGGTTCACCCACCCGCGTTCTGAAGGAGGGACGCGTTGCACAGGCATTACAACGGCCTCAAGACGGCCGCACTACTTGGCCTGCTCACAGCGCTCATTCTCGGCATCGGCGTAGGCGTAGGTGGCGGCTCCGGCCTGATCATCGCCGCGATCATCTCGGTCGCCGTCAACGCCGGCAGCTACTTCTGGTCCGACAAGATCGCGCTGCGGTCGATGCGGGCCCGACCGGTCAGCGAGGCGGAGTTCCCCGCGCTCTACCAGATGGTGCGCGAACTCGCCGCCGACGCCCGGCAGCCGATGCCCCGGCTCTATGTGAGCCCGACCCAGCAGCCCAACGCGTTCGCCACGGGGCGCAACCCGGCGCACGCGGCGGTGGCCGTCACCACGGGCATCACCCAGATCCTCGACTACCGCGAGCTGCGGGCGGTGATCGGCCACGAGCTGTCACACGTCTACAACCGCGACATCCTGATCTCCAGCGTGGCCGCGGCGCTCGGCAGCATCATCACGTTCCTCGCCTACCTGGCGTGGTTCGTGCCGATCGGCGGCGGTGACGACGACGACGGTCCGAACCCGGCCGTGTTCTTCGCGATGCTGATCCTCGGCCCGCTGGCCGCGAGCATCATCCAGCTCGCGATCAGCCGCAACCGCGAGTTCCAGGCCGACGCCTCCGGTGCCGCGCTCAGCCACGACCCACTGGCCCTGGCCAGCGCGCTCCGCAAGATCGACCGGGGCGCCCGGCAGCTCCCGCTGCCGGCCGACAACCAGTTCACCACCACGGCGCACCTCATGATCGCCAACCCGCTCAGCGCCGCCGGCGTGGCGAAGCTGTTCTCCACCCACCCGCCGATGGCCGAGCGGATCCGCCGCCTGGAGGAGATGGCCAACCGCGAGGTCGGGCCGGTGCAGTTCCAGTAACCCGCGTCACCCCGTAAACAAGTAGGCCGGAAGACCAGTCGACCGTTAGGTTCGGCTGGTCTTCCGGTCGTTACAAGGGTGGTTCACGGTGGCAGCGCTCCGGCAATACCTGGTGGTCTGGAGGATCCCGGGCGCCCCGACGCTGTTCATCTTCGGCATCATCGGCCGCCTCGGCATCGGCATGACCCCGCTCGCGCTGCTGCTGGTCGTCGAAGACGTCACCGGCAGCTACTCACTGGCCGGCGTGGCCGGCGGCATCTACGCGGTCGCCGGCGCCGTGCTCAGCCCACTGGCCGGCCGGATCGCCGACCGGGTCGGCCCAACCCCGGTCCTGCTGGTCACCGCCGTCGCCCACCCCCTTGCCCTGCTGGCGCTGCTGCTCGCACACGGCCACGGCCTGGCAGTGATCTACGGCGCGACCGCGGTGGCCGGCGCGACCTACCCACCGATGAGCGCCGCGCTACGCGGCGCGTGGAACGACGTGACCGCGCCGTCGACCGGCCGTTACGCGTTGCGCAACATCGCCCTCGCCGCCGAGACCGCGCTGTTCGAACTCGTCTTCGTCGTGGGCCCGCTGCTCGTCGCGGGCTTCGTGCTGATCGCCGACGCGACCGCCGCCCTGGCCGGCGCGGGCGTCGTCACCCTCGTCGGCACGGTCGTGGTGGCGCTCGGCCGGGTGATGCGCGGTTGGCAGCCCCACCCGAAGTCAGCGCACGCCAAGGGCCTCGGGCCGTTGCGGATCGCGGGCTTCCCGTCGCTGCTGTTCTGCGTGTTCGGGCTGGGCACCGCGTTCGGCGCGACCGGCGTCACCGTGCCCGCGTTCGCGTCAGCGGAAGGGGTGGCCGACCCCGACAGTCTGGCGGGCGTGCTGCTGGCGGTCTGGGCGGTCGGCAGCGCGACCGGCGGTTTCTGGTTCGGCACGCGGCGGTTGCGCGACAACCTGACCCGCCAGTTCGCGATCCTGCTGGGCGTGCTCGCGGCGACGTTCGCGGTCTTCGCGTTGATGCCGACCGCGATCGCGCTGGGCATCGCATTGATCTTCGGCGGCGTGGTGATCGCGCCGGCGCTGACGCTGGAAAACACGATGGTGGGCCGGATCGCCCCGGGCGCGATGCTCAACGAGGCCTACACCTGGGTGGTCACCGTGTCGGTCGGCGCGTCCGCCTTCGGCGGCGCCGTCGCCGGCATGCTGGTCGACCGCGCCGGGGTCCCATGGGCGTTCGTGTTCGCGGGAGTCGCCGTTGCGGCGGCCGCCCTGGTCGCGGCACCGGCGGGTGGCCCGCTCGCCCGATCGGAGAGGGCGGCGGCCGTACGACTCGAAAGCGCCCTAACCCCAGACACGGTGTAGCGGGCGGCGGCGACCCGCGACTCCAGCCCCGGATGCGGTGTCGACCGTTGGGGCAACGGCGTCGATCCGCAGCGTCAGGCCGGGACACGGTGTCGGCCGGTGGGCGACGGCGTCGATCCGCAGCGCCGGGGGCCGGACACGGTGTAGACGGTGGGGTGGGTGCGACCTTGACGACCCGCAACGCCGCGCCCCGACACGGTGTTGACCGTTGGGCCGCCGGCGGCGACCTGCAGCGCCGGACTCAGACACGGTGTCGACCGTGGGGGGCCACGGCCGCGACGCGCTAGACCAGCCCCCACGCCACCGCCACCGCCCGGGCCTAGGGCCGGGGCCCTCTCGCGATATCGGCGGGCCGCACGTTGGTTCGGCCACTGCATTAGCAAGCGCACCCACTCCGCCTGCGCGGTCGAGTTGGGTGCGGCTTTTCGGGTCTAGCCGTGACCAGCCGCGGGCGTGGCAGGCACGGGCCCCCTGGGGCCCGGGCCGGTCCCCGGCGGGAGCAACGGTCGTGCCCCCGCCGGACCCGGGCAAATCTGGTCTATCGGTAGTTCGTGAATTGGAGGGCGAGGCCGAAGTCGCCGCCCTTGAGCAGCGTGATGACGGCCTGGAGGTCGTCTTTCTTCTTGCCGGTGACCCGGAGTTGGTCGCCCTGGATCTGCGCCTGGACGCCCTTCGGGCCCTCCTCGCGGATCTTCTTGCTGATCGCCTTCGCCTTGTCGGAGTCGATGCCCTGGACGATCTTGGCGTCGATCTTGAAGGTCTTGCCCGAGGCGTGCGGCTCGCCGGCGTCGAGCGACTTCAGCGAGATGTTGCGCTTGATCAGCTTCTCCTTGAACACGTCGAGCGCGGCTTTCACCCGCTCTTCGGTCTCGGCGCTGAGGTTGACGGCGCTTTCGCCGCCGGCCCAGGAGATCTCCGCCCCGGTGCCGCGGAAGTCGAAGCGCGTCGCAAGCTCCTTCTCCGTCTGCCGGACGGCGTTGTCGACCTCCTGCTGGTCGACCTTGCTGACGACATCGAAGGACGGGTTCGCTGCCATGATCATGCTCCTGCTCGGTGCGGTGTTCTGGCGATGTTCACGGCCTCCACGGCGGCGCGAACATGCCGACCGTACCCGGTTGCGTTCCGGGCCGGTGCTACCGCTATCCTTGCTTCCGCTGCCGCATCCAGTGCGGCGGCACGCCCTGGCGGGTTGCCCGAGCGGCCAATGGGAGCGGACTGTAAATCCGTCGCGAAAGCTTCAGAGGTTCGAATCCTCTACCCGCCACAGGTGCGAGAACAGCCCTTGACCAGCAGCAACGTGGTCAGGGGCTGTCTTCGTCTTGGTCAAGCGGAGTCCGGCCCGCACTGGCCGACTACAGCGGGCAGTGGGCGCATTGTGGGCCGCTCGGGTTGGCTATTCGCATTCGTGGTTTGGCTGCTTACCCGGGTCCTTTCGAGGACCGATGCCTCGTATTCGTTGGGGCGCCATCCGTCGCGCAGGCACACGCGGTCTGGCTGCCTGTGGTGTGCGCCGGGCGCCGGTGATCCGCTGGCCGTCCCAGAGTCGCCGAGGGTCCACGGGCGAGTAGCCCGGCCGGCGAAGGCCATCTACGGGGGCGTCGGGCCGGAGGCCCTGGCCCGACGGAGGCGGGCCGTCAGGCGTCATCCTGCGAACTGGCCGAGCGCACGAGTAGCGCATTGGGTGTTGCAAAATCCCACCATGCCGACCCAACGTTCAGAGCTCGTCTACCCGTTTGCGCCCCGCTCGACGGTGTCGCTCACGCCGGGCCAGTTCTGGGCCGTTCGACTTCGAGATGGCCGATTCGCGTGTGGCCGCGTGCTCCAGATCGCCGTGGAGCAAGACGAATACGTGCCGAACACCTCGCGGGTCTTCCTCGCCGGGCTGCTCGACTGGTCGGGCGACGAAAGACCCACCGGTGAGGCCATCGCAGGGGCTGGATTGTTGGACCAGGGAAAGGCGCACGTCAAGACCGTCACAGCTACCGGCGGCGCCATCCTGGGTCATCGACCGCTGGAAGACGACCAACTTCGCCCTTTCACCTGGGTGACCCATCGCGGCGGAGGCACGGTCCACCTCTACGAGGGTCTATCCCGTCTGCGGGCCGCCAGCGACGACGAGCGAGACTCGATGCCAGCGATGGCCACGTGGGGGCACACGTTCATCCAAGCGCTCGCTAACCGGAGGCTGGCGGATCACTGACCGCGTACTCGGTCGCTGATAAGGCCCCGACTAGGCGGTGCCGTGCCAGGCTGATAGGCATGAATGGTCCTATGCCCGGTCAGGTCAACCTTGTCGTGGGCGATCTGGCGGCGAGTCTCGCCTTCTACCGGTTGCTGGGGTGGGACGCCACGCCGACCGGGCCGCATGCCGAGTTCGCGTTTCCCAACGGGCTGAGCGTCGAGCTCGACGAGGTCGAGTCGGTTCGGCTCTGGAACAGCGGCTCGCCACCCGCCCAGGCCGGCAGCGCGGTGATCAGCCTCGGGGTCGCGAGTCGCGACGAGGTCGACACGCTCTGGCGGAAGATCGTCGAGGCCGGGTACGAGAGCCGCCAGGTGCCCTTCGACGCGTTCTGGGGGTCGCGCTACGCGATCGTCGCGGATCCTGACGGGCACCAGATCGGGCTGATGAGCCCGCACGACGACGCGCACCGGCACTGGCCACCGCGGGCGGCGCCCAACGCCTAGCCAACGGCTGCGGGGGAGGATGGTGGTGTGTGCGCCATCCGTAAGAACATGCATGTCCGCATCTTCTAGATCAAACTCAGCCGGGTGGGTGGTTACGCTGCCGCTACGGTCAATGCGGCCAACCGCACGGTGGCGCGGGCCCTGGGATTGGATCGTCGCAAATAGTCACGGTCACTAATCTGTAGTCGACTGGATCCGGGCTAATACCGCGGCGGCCGTCTCCGAGTGCACACTCGCGTTCGTGCAAATGCGCGTGCATTTGTCGATTACCGGCGGTCATCCGACGCCGACCGCACGCCCGGTGCGAACCCGCTGCCAGCACGAAGATCTCCTTTGAGCGTCAGGGGGATCGAGCGGCCACGATCCGGCCGGACCACCGTGCATCGTGCTCTCGGCCGCGTGCGGGCCGTTCGCGCCGGTCACAAGGCAGCGCGGCCATCGATGACCGGGCCGTGCGAGGTCGACCACGACCCGTGTCCGCGCGGCCCCGCGACCACCCTCCGGGGTCGTCCGATCATCCTCGGATAGCTGCACTTGCACGCCGAAACGGTCAGGTTCCAGTGGACAAATGCGACCGACCAAAGCGATGGTTAAGGTTGGACTCATACGATTGGTTGGGTTTGCATCTGCCGATGGTTCGGGCCCAGCGCGATGCTCTGTGCGACGCCATGCATGATGTGGCACCATCTCCTTACTCACCAAGCCACACCATGCGACAGGAGCAGTCAGATGCGCGCACGCTTGTTCGGCCGTTGGGTCGGTCGGGCTGCCGTCTTCGCCGTCCTCGGCCTCGGTGTCGTGGTCGTCGGTGGTGTCGCGTCCGCAACGGCCTATGTGTCCAACGTGGAAACCAACTCGCCCGGGACGGATTTGTCCGGCGTCGCTACTGAGGGCCTCATGGTCGCCCTCAGCTACGACTGGTCGTGACATAACCGGCGCCAGGCGCCCATCGTGAAGGTATCGACCCGTGGCCAACGCTCGTAGCAGCGCTCGGCGCTCACAGGATCTGGCCTGGTTGATCACCGGCCCGATGGGGCTTTTCGCGGTCTTAGTGGCACTGGGCGTCAGTCTCAACGACGACGCCGGCCCGTCCAGCCGGTGGCTGCTCGGCCTGGTCTTCTTCGCCGCGTTCCTGACCGTCGACCTGGCACCGCTGATCTTCCACCTGCGTCGGCAAGCCTTCAAGATCGTCCTAGCCGAGATCCCGCTGGTTCTCGCGCTTTACTGGTTGCCGCCGATACCGCTGATCCTGGCGCGTGTGGCGGCGATCCTCGCGTCGCAACTCTTCCGCCGCATTCCGCCGGTGAAGCTCTGGTTCAATATCGCCAGCAACGCGGCATCCACGGCGTTCGCCGCGTTGATCGTCTTCGCTTTCGGCCGCAGCGGTCCCGACATGCCGGCCGAAGCCGGCCCCTACGAGTGGGCCGTGCTCGCGATCGCGGTCGCCGGCTTCACGACGTTTTCGCTCGCCGCCGTGGTCGGCGTCATCACCATGGTCCAGGGGCGGATCTCCAGCCGCGACCTGTTGAAGATTGCGATACCGGGTCACGCGGTCGCCGGCATCAACATCACCATCGGCTTGATCACCCTGGTGGTCCTCCAGCAGGGGCCTTGGGCGGTGCTGCTGCTCATCGCCCTCGCCAGCTGTTTCGCGGTGGCCTACCGCTCCTACACCCAGTTCGTCCGCCAACACCGCACGTTGAGCGAGATCTACGACCTCACCAGGGCCATCGCCGACACGCCGCATGACGGCACGCTCACGGACGTCCTGCTGCACAAGGTGCGGGCACTTCTGCAGGTCGAATACGCCACCCTCTGGCTACCGGCGTTGCGCCGTTTTCCCGAGGTGCTGCTCAGTGCGCGGCTCGACGACTCCGGACTCGTCGACCTGACCGGTGTTCCGGAGTCGATCCGGCAGCGGGTCCGGGAGACCGGCGAGACGGTGGCGGTCGGCCCCAGGCTCGGTCACGACGAGTTGCGCGCCGAACTGGCCAGCACCGGTTCCAAGGACGCGATCGTCGTCGGTCTGCGCGCCGGGTCCGCCGTGATTGGCACCTTGGAGGTGGCCAACCGGGTGGCTGACGCCACGACCCTCGGTCCCGACGACGCGCGGCTGCTGGAGACCATCGCCGCCCACGCGGCGGTGGCGGTCGAGAACTCCCGGCTGGTGGAGCGGCTGCGGCACGACGCGCAGACCGATGGGTTGACCAGCCTGGCCAACCGCAGGCGGATCACGGCCGCGATCGACGAATCGGTGGGCGTACGCGCGCCCGGCGAGCAGGTCGCGGTGTTGCTCTTCGACGTCGACGGCCTGCGCCAGGTCAACGAGTCGCTTGGGCACGGTGCCGGCGACAAGGTGCTGGTCGAAGTCGCGCGCCGGCTGCGGGCCTCCGCGCCCAGCGGCGCCCTGGTCGGCCGCCCCGGCAGCGACGAGTTCGCGGTCACGCTGCGGGTCGAGAGCGCCGAAGCCGCACAGGCGCTGGCCACTCAACTGCGCGAGGAGATCCGCGACCAGATGGTCTTCGGAACACTCACGCTCGACGTCGAAACCGCAGTCGGCATCGTCGTGTATCCGGATCACGGCAGCGATGCCGCCACCCTGCTGCAGCGGGCCGACCTGGCCGTGACTGCGGCCAAGACCGTGCCCGGCAGCATCCAACTCTTCAGCGCGGGCATGGAGTCGCGTTCGGTGCACCGGCTGGCCCTCGCCGACGACCTTCGGCGCGCGATCGACAACGACGAGCTCGAGGTCTACTTCCAGCCGAAGGTGACGCTGACCGACCGCCGGCTGCTCGGGGTCGAGTGCCTGGCCCGCTGGGAGCACCCGGTGCACGGCGCCGTGCCGCCGGAAGACTTCGTCGCGGTCGCCGAGCACACCGGGCAGCTCGCCAAGCTGACCGAGGCGGTGCTCAAAGAGGGCCTGAAGCGCTGCCGAGACTGGGAGGCCACCGACCACCCGCTGTCGATCTCGGTCAACCTCGCCGCCCGCACGCTGATCGACGCCGACTTCCCGACCCGCGTGCAGGAGTTGCTCGGCGAATACGGCGTGGCCCCGCACCGGCTGACCTTCGAGATCAAGGAGGAGGGCGTCCTCGACGGCACCGACCGTCCGATGCCCACCCTGCGCCGGCTGCGCGACATCGGCGTCCGGTTGTCGGTCGACGACTTCGGCACCGGCTACTCGTCGCTGTCCTACCTGCGCCGGCTGCCGGTCCACGAGGTCAAGGTGGACCGATCCTTCGTGCAGGGCATGGCGACCGACCCGGCCGACCTGGCGATCGTCAACGCGGTCGTCACGCTCTCGCAGCAGTTCGGGCTGACCGTGGTCGCCGAGGGCGTGGAGAGCGAGCTGACCCTCGAGCTCCTGCAAGACATCGGCTGCGAGGTCGGGCAGGGCTTCCTGTTCAGCCGGCCGCTGCCCTACGAGCGCCTGGAGGCCTGGTTCTCGGCACAGACCGAGGCCGAATCGACCGCCGCGGGCGAGGTGCGGCGGCTACGCGCGGTGCCGTGAAACCCGCCCCACGACACCGGTATCCCGATTTCGTGGCCTGACAACAGCCGTGTACTCTTACCCCTGCGCGTCAGCGAGTTTGATCGTGCGCGCCCCCTTAGCTCAGTCGGCAGAGCGTCTCCATGGTAAGGAGAAGGTCTACGGTTCGATTCCGTAAGGGGGCTCTGTTCCACCCGCGGCGGTGTAGCTCAGATGGCAGAGCAAGCGGCTCATAATCGCTGTGTCGCCGGTTCAAGTCCGGCCACCGCTACTTGTGATCCGGGCGCCGCTCGCGCCCGTTTTGCTGGATGCCCGCGCCACCAGGTAACCTGGAGGGCCGGTAGGTTCGACACCCGTTACGAGGAAGGCACCCCGCCGTGGCCAAGGCGACCGACGTCCGTCCCAAGATCACTTTGGCGTGCACGGAGTGCAAGGAGCGCAACTACATCACGCGGAAGAACCGGCGCAACGACCCGGACCGCATCGAGCTGAAGAAGTTCTGCTCGCGCGATGGGCGCCACACCGTGCACCGCGAAACGCGCTGACGCTGACCTAAAGCTTTCCGGCCGGCCCGCCATTGGCGGAGCCGGCCGTTGCGCTGTCAACACCCCCGCCTACACCGCGCCGGGCCCGCCGCGTTCTACGATTCCTCCATGCCCCTGGACCCGTCGGCCGTCGGCCGCAGCTACCCGCCGACCCCGCCCTACCTGGTCGGCCGCGAGAAGATCCGCGAGTTCGCGAAGGCGATCGGTGCCACCGATCCGGCCCACCACGACCCTGAGGCGGCCCAGGCGCTCGGCTACGCCGACGTTATCGCGCCGCCCACGTTCCCGACCGTCGTGTCGTTCGCGTCCAACAACGCGGTCGTCGACGACCCGGATCTGGCGATCGACTACTCCCGCGTGGTGCACGGCGACCAGCGCTTCCAATACACGCGGCCGATCGTGGCCGGCGACGAGCTCGTCGGCCGCCAGGTGATCGCCGAGATCATCTCGCGCGGTGGCCACGATTTCATCACCACGCGCACCGACATCACCGACGCCGCCGGCGAGCCCGTCGCCGTCGCCTGGTCGAAGCTCGTCATCCGCGGGGAGGGCTGACCGATGGACCTGCCCACGAAGAAGTTCACCGTGACCCGGGCCGATCTGGTCCGCTATGCCGGCGCTTCCGGCGACTTCAACCCGATCCACTGGAGCGAGCGGTTCGCGACCAAGGTCGGCCTGCCCGGGGTGATCGCCCACGGCATGCTCACCATGGCTCTCGTCGGCCGCGCGGTCACCGACTGGGCCGGTGCGCCCGACGCCGTTCTCGACTATTCCGTCCGGTTCAGCCGGCCGGTGCCGGTGCCCGACGACGAGACCGGCACGGAGATCGAGGTCTCTGCCGAGGTCAAGAGCGTCACTGACGAGGGTCACACCGTGCTGGCCATCACGGCGGTCTGTGCGGGGGAGAAAGTGCTGTCCCAGGCGCGAGCTACAGTCCGAACCACCCGGTTGGGAAAGTAGGTCGGCTACCCGTACACTGGTCCGCCGTGGGGTCCGTGACTCCTACGACGCTGCTTGCGCTCGTAGGGTTGCACTCCGCAAAGGGGTGTAGCTCAATTGGCAGAGCAGCGGTCTCCAAAACCGCAGGCTGCAGGTTCAAGTCCTGTCACCCCTGCGCCTATGGCCTGACCGGCTCCGAGAATGGCACGGCCGAGCAGCGCCCACCGGCGATGCCCGGCCCCACGGAGCCGCGAAGGTCGGCGTGACCGAAGTTCCACGACCGCGACGGAGGGCGAAGTGGCCGAAAAAAATCGGCGCGACGACGAGTTCGCCGACGAACGCCTTGACGACGAGGCGTTCGACGACGCTGTCGACGACGACGCCACCGACGACGAAGACGAGCCGGTATCCCGGGGCGGCACCGCAACGCGCTCCCGCGTCGCCAAGACCGGTGAGAGCACGAGCAAGCGCACCGAAACCGGCCGCGTGGGGTTCTTTGGGCGGATCGCCCGGTTCTTCCGCGAGGTGGTCGCAGAGCTGCGTAAGGTCATCTGGCCGACCCGCAAGGAACTGCTGACCTACACCGCGGTCGTCGTCGTGTTCGTCGCGGTGATGCTGTCGATCGTGGCCGTCCTCGACTACGGGTTCGCCAAGGGCGTTCTCGCGGTCTTCGGCAACTGAGGCGACAAGCGGCATTGGCCGGCGGTCCCGGCCACAAACAGACGGAAGTGAATGAGCGTGCCTGAGTACGACGAGACCGGCGAGATCATCGACGAGCAGTCGTCGGTGGCCACGGCGGACACCGACGGTTCGATCGAGGCCGCGACCGGCGACACCGAGACCAGTGACAGCGAGACCGGCGAGGCCGGCGACGAGACCGCGCTGGTCGAGCCCGACGACGACTACGACCCGGTTGCCGAGCTGCGGCAGAAGCTGCGCTACGCGCCCGGCGACTGGTATGTCGTGCACTCCTACGCCGGCTACGAAAACAAGGTCAAGACCAACCTCGAGACCCGGATCACCAGCCTCGACATGGAGGAGTTCATCTTCCAGGTCGAAGTGCCGACCCGCGAAGAGGTCGAGGTCAAGAACGGCAAGCGCCTCCAGGTGCAGAACAAGGTCTTCCCGGGCTACATCCTGGTCCGGTTGGAGCTGACGCCGGAGTCCTACTCCTGCGTGCGCAACACGCCTGGGGTCACCGGCTTCGTCGGCGCCACCGACCGGGCCGACCGCCCCGCACCGCTGTCGCTCGACGAGGTGCTCAAGTGGTTGGCGCCGGCTGTCGAGACCGAGCAGACCAAGAAGGCCAAGGTCGAGATCAAGGTCCTCGACTTCGAGGTCGGCGACTCGGTCACGGTCACCGACGGCGCGTTCGCGTCGCTGCCGGCAACGATCAGCGAGATCAACGCTGACCAGCAGAAGCTCAAGGTGCTCGTCTCGATCTTCGGTCGGGAGACGCCGGTGGAGCTCAACTTCAACCAGGTCGCGAAGATCTAAAACCGCTGAGTTACGCTTGTACGTCGGCCCGCCGGGGCCGCGCTTGACCGTGCGCGTGCCGTGGCACATCCCCGGCCGAGAGTCCATCAAGCCCAGGAAGAGACATGCCTCCGAAGAAGAAGCTCGTCAAGACCTTCACGCTGCAGCTGCCGGCGGGTCAGGCGACCCCCGCGCCGCCGGTTGGCCCCGCGCTGGGTCAGCACGGCGTCAACATCATGGAGTTCTGCAAGCAATACAACAAGGAGACCGAAGCCCAGCGCGGCGACATCGTGCCGGCGGAGATCAGCGTCTACGAAGACCGCACCTTCACCTTCGTGCTGAAGACCCCGCCCGCCGCCCGCCTGCTGATCAAGGCCGCTGGCGTGGCCAAGGGCTCGGGCACCCCGCAGTCGGCGAAGGTCGGCTCGGTAACCCGCGACCAGCTCCGTGAGATCGCCGAGCGCAAGATGTCGGACCTCAACGCCAACGACATCGAGCAGGCCCAGCGGATCATCGCCGGCACCGCCCGGTCGATGGGCATCACGGTCCGCGACTGACTTAGTTCGTGGGAGGGCCGCCGGTGACGGGGCCCGCCAACTACCACAGGAGATAGACAGATATGGCACAGCGCAGCAAGAGCTACCGCAAGGCGGCTGAGCAGATCGACCGGGACAAGCTCTACACCCCGTCGGAGGCCGTCAAGCTCACCAAGGGCTCCACCACGGTCAAGTTCGACCCGACCGTCGAGGTCGCGATGCGCCTCGGCGTCGACCCCCGCAAGGCTGACCAGATGGTCCGCGGCACGGTCAACCTGCCGCACGGCACCGGCAAGACCGCCCGCGTGATCGTGTTCGCGGCCGGCGCCAAGGCCGACGAGGCCGTCGCCGCCGGCGCCGACGAGGTCGGCTCCGACGAACTGGTCGCCCGCATCCAAGAGGGCTGGCTCGACTTCGACGCGGCGATCGCCACGCCGGACCAGATGGCCAAGATCGGCCGGATCGCGCGGATCCTGGGCCCGCGCGGCCTCATGCCGAACCCGAAGACCGGCACGGTCACCATGGACGTGACCAAGGCCGTCTCCGACATCAAGGGCGGAAAGATCACCTTCCGCGTCGACAAGCACTCCAACCTGCACCTGATCATCGGCAAGGCCTCGTTCTCCGAGGAGCAGCTGGTCGACAACTACGCCGCGGTCCTCGACGAGGTCCTGCGCGCCAAGCCGTCGGCGGCCAAGGGCAAATACCTCCGCAAGGTCGTCTTCACGACCACCATGGGGCCGGGCGTTCCGGTCGACCCCAACATCGTGAAGAACTTCCGCGAGACTGAGGGCTGAGCTCTTTTCTCGAAAGCCCGTCACCCCTTCGGGGGTGGCGGGCTTTTTTGTTTTCCCGGGTCGTCGTGGGTGCGACCGTCGCTCCCGCCGGGGATCGCTCCGCCTTCGCTTCGCTTGCCTGGTCCGCGGTTGGTTCTTGGGGCCTTGCCCCTTGCCCCTTTCCGGGGCTTTGCCCCGGACCCACCGAGGCGCTGCGCCAACCCCACCGGGGAGCTGCGCCAACCCCACCGGGGAGCTGCGCCTGGACCGCCCGGGCTTGCCCCGCACCCCCGCCGGGGCGCGGCGCCGGCCCCATCGGGTGCGCTGCCAACCCCACAGGGGTGCTGCCCCGGACCGCCCGGGCTTTGCCCCGCACCCCCGACGGTGCGCTGCGACGGGACCCCGGGGCTTTGCCCCGGACCCCACCGGGGCGCTGCCCCGGCCCCGGCCGCTCGAAGAAGATGCCGGGAAGGGCGGATCTCCTCGTCGGGCTTCGCTTAGGGCACCAGGATCTCCGGATGGGGACAAGGTCGTTCGTCCGGTGGGGCGCTCCACCTTGTCCCCATCCGGAGATCCTGGTTTGTGGGCTACGCCCGACGAGGAGATCCGCCCCTAGGTTGCGGCTGCGGTGTGGTTTCTGTTTGACGGTGCTTGCGGTGTGCGGCGATTGCGCGGCTTCGCCGTCACGTTCTCCCAGCCACCATCACCCGCTCGTTATGCCGTCGCCTCCGCGCGGCGGGGCCTTGAGCGGTGCGGCCTCGAAAAACCGCGCCGGGTGGCGCCGCCGCCTCGGCGTGTCGGGGCCGCCACGCCGGTCGGACCGATCCGCGGGGAGATCTAGGAAAGAAATTGCTGCTATGGCGGGGTCAACTGGTGGTTGCAACACCGAGTAGTTGGGCCATCTTCTCACTCGGCTTGGCCCAGCCCAGGGTCATGCGGGGTCGGTCGTTGAGTTCGTCGGCGACGGCGTCCAGGCCGGTCTGGTCGATGGTGGTGAAGTCGAAGATCCCTTTCGGGAAGTACTGGCGGAGCAGGCCGTTGGTGTTCTCGTTGCTGCCGCGTTGCCAGGGGCTGTGTGGGTCGCAGAAGTAGACCGGGCAGCCCGTCGCGATGCTGAACCGGGCGTGTAGCGCCATTTCGCTGCCCTGGTCCCAGGTCAGCGACGCGCGCAGCCGCTCCGGGAGCCAGGCCATCGCGGTCGCCAGGCGGGCCACGACATGCTCGGAGACCTTCCCGTCGGGCAGGGCGACCAGGATCACGAACCGGGTATGCCGCTCCACCAGGGTCGCGATCGCCGAGCCACCCGACCCGCGGCGGCGGGTCCCCTCCAAAAGGTCACCCTCCCAATGCCCGGGCACCGCCCGATCCGCGACCTCCGCGGGGCGGGCCGCAATGTTCAACCCCAGCCAGGCCCGACTCGACCGCACCGCCCCACCCGCGACCGCCCGGGGTCGGCGGGCGGCTCGACCGGACCGCAGCGCGACCTGCCGGGACAGGTCCGCGCGTAGGTTCCCGCGGGCCTGCAGATAGATCGCCTGATAGATCGTCTCGTGCGACACCCACATCTCCGACCGGTCGGGATGATCGATCCGCAGCCGGGCGGCCAGCTGCCGCGGCGAGTACCGCCGCCGCAACCCCGCCACCACCACCGACCGCAGCTCAGCGTTGATGACCAGCTTGGCAGGCCGCCGCGGCCGGCGATGGCGCAGCCACGCCGCCCAATCCGCCGCCCGCGGCTTATACGGCTCCCCGTACCGCTCGAACCGGCCCACCTCACGCGACACCGTCGAAGGCTGCCTGCCAAGACGCCGGGCGATCGACCGAATCGACTCACCCCCGGCCCGACCCAACCCGATCTCTTCCCGCTCCGCCATAGACAACCGTGATGCCATACCCACCTCCACACACAACAACGAGGTGGTGTTGCAACCAGCAATTGACTACGCCTATAGCTACATTTGTTTACCTAGATCTGCTTGGCGGGGGAGCGGCGGCGCTGCGGGACGGAGCGGCGGCCGGCGTCAGGCGTCGAATGCGTGATCGTTTGTAGCGGATCTGCATGATTCCGACCCTGCGGCGTGATCATGTGTGCCGGAGCTGCACGACACGCCGCACCAGGTGTTGATGAGCTGCACATGATCATGCACAGCCGGCCGTTCGGTGCAGGCCCGCTGCAAACGATCATCGACCACCGGATCCGAGGTGCTTGCTCCTCGGCCTTGTAGGCCGCCCGAGGGTGGGCCGCAGCCCGTCGACCCGTCGAAACAGCGCGACCCACCACCCGGGTCACCGTCCATGAAGGCCTAAGCCTCGGCCCGACGTGTGAAGGCGGCCTCGACCGCCGCTGTGGCTTCGGCCTGCGTGACGCCCAGGCGGCGCATGGTCGCCGCGAACTCGGCCGCGTGTTGGCGGACGATCGCGTCGCGGCTCCCGCCGGGCTGAGGAGCAACGCGGGTGCCGCCGCCCCGCCGGGTCGTCAAATGCGCCGTGGCCTCCAACTCCTGGTAAGCCCTCGCCACCGTTCCAGTCGCCAGGCCAAGGTCTGCGGCCAGTTGGCGGACCGGAGGTAGGCGGGTGCCTTCCGGCAGTTCGCCGGTGCCGATCAGGTCGGCTATCTGGTCGCGGATCTGCACGTACGGCGGGACCGGCTGGGTTGGGTCGATGGTGATCAGCGGCGGTGTGCTCATCGGACGGTCGCGAGTGTCGGGTGTGGATCAGGGTTGACGGTGCCGGGTACGACCAGGCGCGCCGCGTAAGCGATGGTCGCCGCCAGGGCCAGCACGGTGAGCGTCAACAGCCACGGACGGGCCTCGGGCATCGCCGGCGACTCGCAGACCAGGGGCTGGCCGAGGATCGAATAGGTGAAATAGGCCGCGCCGGTCAATGGTGCCGCGACCACCAGGCCCAGGCCCGCGACCACTGAGCGGGCGGTGGTTTGCCGGTATGGCTCCTCGATCGGGCGGGTGACGAGCCGCCTGAGGGCCACGACCGCGGCCGCCGCCGCCAAGAAGACCGTGATGGCGATCGGGATGGCGTAATACCAGCCGGGCCATGGGCCGGACTGCGGCACGCCGCCCGTCAGGCAGCCGATGTGTTGGCCGTCGTTGGCGTAGGGCGCCGTCGTGGTGGCGGATGTGTGCGGCGTCGACGCCGCGCTGGTCGCCACCAGTAGGGCGGTGAGGGTGCCGGTCAGCAGGACCACGCCGCCCGTCGAAGCCACGGGCACGTAGTCGAGCAGCCGGCGGCGGGCCAGGCGGGCCGTGCGGATGCCCGTCCCGGGTGGGCGGGGCACCGTTCGGTCGGCCGCCAGCAGCCCGGCCGCCACAAAGAAAGCCAGCGCCGGCACCGCGAAGACCGCCCGGAGGCCCGGCTCGCGGCCGAGTGTCAGCAGAACCGCGGCCAGCAGGCCGCCGGCCACCCCGGCCAGGCGCAGAAGACTTGCCATCGATCCTCCTCGTTTGTGTCAGGAGATTGTGACAACTCGACGCGACTTGTATCAAGGCCTTGATGCAAGGGGTTTCGTTTCTCAGCTTCGCGTGGGAGAGTCACCGGCGTGCGTCTCGATGGCGTTTCCTACCGCTATGGGCGGGCTGGCCGGTGGATCCTGCGCGAAGTCTCCGTTGACCTGCCGCCTGGCGCCACGATCGTGGTGCTCGGCCGCAACGGGGCCGGCAAGTCCACCTTGCTCCAGCTCGCGGCCGGTGTGTTGAAGCCCAGCCGGGGCGTGGTCAGCGAGCGGCCACGGCCCGTCGGATGGGTGCCCGAGCGGTTTCCGGCCGACCAGCCGTTCACCGTCGACGGCTATCTCACCTCGATGGCCCGGCTGCACGGCGTCGGCGATCCGGCCGCCGCGGTCGACACCTGGGTCGAGCGGCTGGGCCTCACGCCCTATCGCGGCACCCGGCTGGCCGAGCTGTCCAAGGGCACCGCCCAGAAGGTCGGGCTCGCCCAGGCGCTGGCACCGGATCCGAAGCTGCTGGTGCTCGACGAGCCCTGGGAGGGCCTCGACGCCGCCGCGCGTGACCTGGTGCCCGGCATCGTCGCCGAGATCGTGGAGCGGGGCGGCATCGTTCTGGTCAGCGACCACCGCGGCGAGACCGGGCGGCTGCCCGGCGCCATCACCTGGACGGTCGCCGAGGGCACCGTGGCACAAGGCGCGGCCGCCGACGAGGAGGGCACCGCCATCATCGAGATAGCCGTCGCAGCCGGCGCCGCGGCACAGACGGCCGCCGCCCTCCGCGAGGCCGGCCATGACGTGGTCGGTGTGCGCGCCGCGGCACCGAAGGCGACGGTCTGAGATGGGCGCGTTGGTCCGGATGCGGCTCACCGGGTTCCTGCGCAGCGGCCGGGTGCTGCCCGGCCTGCTCGGCACCCTGGTCGTGGTCGCCATCATCTACGGCGGCGGCAAGTCCGAGGCCGCCGAGGCCTACGGGTTCTCCGCCGTCGCGCTCTTCCCGGTGATCGCCTGGCAGGCCAAACTGATCCTCGATACCGAGCCCGACGTGCAGCGCCGGCTGGCCGTGACCGCCGTGGGGTTGCGCCGGGAGGTGGTCGCCGGGCTGCTCGCCGCCGGCGTCGTCGGCCTCGCCACGGTGATCTTCGCGATGGGGCTGCCCTGGCTGATGGGCGGGATCGAAGGGCCCGTGGGCCGCGGGCTCACGCTCGGCTCCTGGGCGCATGCCGCGAGCCTGGTCGCGGCCGTCGGGCTGGGCGCGCTGGCCAGTCGGCCGGTCACAAGATCGACGTTGTACGGGATAGCCGTGCTGGTCACCGGCTCCGTCTTGGCGATCGTGCTCGGCCTCAACGGCTCCGTGGCACCCTGGCTCGCACCGCCGCTGATGGCCGCCGCGCGTACCCTGGCGGACCAGCCCGGCAGTGGGTCCGTTCTCGGCCTTTCCGTTCACGCCATAACTTGGTCGGCCGTGGTTACGGCTTTTTACGCCTTTCTGCGTCGTACCAGGAGCTGATTAGCGTTTTTGAGTTTTAGCCTCTAACCTTCAACACGAAGTTCCACCAGAGACCGCTGGTCATCGTGCCGTCAGGCGCGATCGAAGGCCCCGCAAATCGTGGGCGGCCCGCGCAGGCTGGACGGTTCGTGAGTCAGCGGCCCCAAGTCGCCTCCCGCCCCGTGCGCCCTGCGCCGGGGCGTTTTCGTTTGCCGGAGCCAACCAGCTTCGAGCATTTGGAAGGAGGGACATGGCGGACAAGCCGGTTCGGGCCGACAAGGCCACTGCCGTCGCCGAGCTCACCGAGCGGTTCCGTAGCTCGGGCGCCACCGTGCTGACCGAGTACCGCGGTCTGACGGTCTCGCAGCTGACTACGCTGCGGCGCTCACTGGGCAAGGACGCTACCTACTCGGTTGCCAAGAACACCTTGGCCAAGCGGGCGGCGTCGGAGGCAGGGATTGACGGCCTCGAGGCGTTGTTCACCGGTCCTACCGCGCTCACCTTCGTCTCCGGCGATGTCGTTGAAGCGGCGAAGGGTCTGCGCGAGTTCGCGAAGGCCAACCCGCTTCTGATCATCAAGGGCGGAGTTTTCGAGGGCAAGACGATCACGGCCGCTGAGGTCAACCGTCTCGCCGATCTCGAGTCCCGAGAGGTGCTGCTGGCCAAGCTGGCCGGTGGGATGAAGGCCAACCTGGCCAAGGCCGCGGCCCTGTTCCAGGCGCCGTTGTCGAAGACCGTTCGCACGGTCGCCGCTCTGCAGGACAAGCGCGAGCAGGAAGGCGCACCGGCCGCGGAAGCGGCCTGAGCGCACCACCGACCCACGATCTACCAGAAGAGGTAAGGAAACATGGCGAAGCTCAGCACCGACGAGCTGCTCGACGCGTTCAAGGAGATGACGCTGATCGAGCTCTCCGAGTTCGTGAAGCAGTTCGAGGACACCTTCGACGTCAAGGCCGCCGCCCCGGTTGCGGTCGCCGCGGGCCCGGCCGGCGGCGGCGCCGCTGCCGAAGAGGCCGTGGAGCAGGACGAGTTCGACGTCATCCTCGACGCCGACGGCGGCAAGAAGATCCAGGTCATCAAGGTCGTGCGTGAGCTGACCGGTCTGGGCCTCAAGGAGGCCAAGGACCTGGTCGAGGCCGCGCCGAAGGCCGTCCTGGAGAAGGCCAACAAGGAGACCGCGGAGAAGGCCAAGGCCAAGCTCGAGGCCGAGGGCGCCAAGGTCACCATGAAGTAGGTTCCACCCGCCTACGACGGGCGGTGGTCCAGACCTGGAGCGGCACGACGGCTTCCGGTCATGGGCCGCCGCCCGTCGGCGTAGGCTGGAATCGGATCAAGTTCAAAGACCTGGTCCGACCCGCGTCAGAACCCTTGACGCGGAGTGTGCTTACAGGCACGCTGCTATCAGCAAGACCTTCCGCGCTTGCAACAGCCACCGGTTGGGTATGGGACACCACACCCCATCGAGGTGCAGAAGACGCGTTCTGAGCGGCCAGGGAGGCGCGATAAGCGCCCCGAAGACACGCTCCGCGGCCTGCTGCGCTGTGGGCTGGACAGCGGTTAGCCGTTCGGCTACACTGCTAGTTTGCCGTGTCTTCCGTCTTTGACCCTGTCCGTAATGTCCATCTGGACGTTTGCGGGGAGGGCCCGTCGGACTGCACGAACAACGGCCGTTTAGCACCACCGGTCCTCGGAAGGACGCATCTTGGCAGCTTCCCGCCCTGCGAAGACCAGTCGCACGTCGAGCGCTTTCGCTCCCCGCCGAATTTCATTCGGCCGGATCACCGAACACCTCGAGGTCCCCAACCTCCTCGCCATCCAGACCGAGTCTTTTGACTGGCTGGTCGGCAACGAGTCTTGGCAGGGCCGGTCGGCTGATGATCCGCACGCCCGCTCGGGTCTTGCAGAGATTCTCGAAGAGATCAGTCCAATTGAGGACTTCTCTGGCACCATGTCCCTTTCCTTCTCCGCGCCCCGCTTCGACGAGGTCAAGGCCTCGATCGAAGAGTGCAAGGAGAAGGACCTGACCTACTGCGCCCCGCTCTTCGTGACCGCGGAGTTCACCAACAACACGACTGGTGAGATCAAGAGCCAGACCGTGTTCATGGGTGACTTCCCGATGATGACGCCCAAGGGCACCTTCATCATCAACGGCACCGAGCGCGTCGTGGTCAGCCAGCTCGTCCGGTCTCCGGGCGTCTACTTCGACAAGCAGCCGGACAAGACCTCCGACCGCGACCTCTCCAGTGTCAAGGTCATCCCGAGCCGGGGTGCCTGGCTGGAGTTCGACATCGACAAGCGCGACACCGTCGGTGTCCGCATCGACCGCAAGCGTCGCCAGGCGGTCACCGTTCTGCTCAAGGCGATCGGTTGGAGCGCGGAGCAGATCCGCGAGCGCTTCGGCTGGTCCGAGCTGATGATGACCACGCTCGAAAAGGACCACATCGCCGGTCAGGACGAGGCGCTGCTCGACATCTACCGCAAGCTCCGCCCTGGCGAGCCGCCGACGCGGGAGAACGCGCAGACCCTGCTCGACAACCTCTTCTTCAACCCGAAGAGGTACGACGTCGCCAAGGTCGGTCGATACAAGTTCAACAAGAAGCTCGAGGTCGACGTTCCGATCAACAAGGGGACGCTGACCGAGGACGACGTCGTCGCCACCGTGGAATACCTCTGCCGGCTGCACGCCGGTGAGGAAGGCTACGAGGCCGACGACATCGACCACTTCGGCAACCGGCGTCTGCGGACGGTTGGCGAGCTGATCCAGAACCAGGTTCGGGTCGGCCTGTCCCGCATGGAGCGCGTCGTCCGCGAGCGGATGACGACTCAAGACGTCGAGGCGATCACGCCGCAGACCCTGATCAACATCCGCCCCGTGGTGGCGGCGATCAAGGAGTTCTTCGGCACTTCGCAGCTCTCGCAGTTCATGGACCAGACCAACCCGCTGGCGGGTCTCACCCACCGGCGCCGGCTGAGCGCGCTCGGCCCGGGCGGTCTGTCCCGTGAGCGGGCGGGCTTCGAGGTTCGCGACGTGCACCCGTCCCACTACGGCCGGATGTGCCCGATCGAGACGCCGGAAGGCCCCAACATCGGCCTGATCGGTGCGCTCTCGACGTTCGGGCGGGTCAACCCGTTCGGCTTCATCGAGACGCCCTACCGCAAGGTCGACAACGGTGTGGTCACCGACCAGATCGACTACCTGACGGCTGACGAGGAAGACCGCTACGTCAAGGCGCAGGCCAACGCTGTTCTCAACAGCGACGGCACCTTCGCCGACGACCGCGTTCTGGTTCGCCGGAAGGGCGGTGAGGTCGACTTCGTCACCGGCACCGCCGTTGACTACATGGACGTCTCGCCGCGCCAGATGGTCTCGGTCGCGACCGCGATGATCCCGTTCCTCGAGCACGACGACGCCAACCGCGCGCTCATGGGCGCCAACATGCAGCGCCAGGCCGTGCCGCTGGTCAAGGCCGAGTCCCCGTTCGTCGGCACCGGCATGGAATACCGTGCCGCGGTCGACGCCGGCGACGTGGTCGTGGCCGAGGTCGGTGGCGTGGTCGAAGACCTGTGCGCCGACTACGTGACGGTGCACCAGGACGACGGCCACCGTCGCACCTACCTGCTGCACAAGTTCCGTCGGTCCAACTCCGGCTCCTGCGTCAACCAGAAGCCGGTCGTCTTCGAAGGCGACCGGGTCGAGGCTGGCCAGGTCGTCGCCGACGGTCCGTGCACCGACGAGGGCGAGATGGCGCTCGGGCGCAACCTGCTCGTGGCGTTCATGCCCTGGGAGGGTCACAACTACGAAGACGCGATCATCCTGTCCCAGAAGCTGGTGCAGCAGGACACCCTCACCTCGATCCACATCGAGGAGCACGAGGTTGACGCCCGCGACACCAAGCTGGGGCCGGAGGAGATCACCCGCGACATCCCGAACGTCAGCGAGGAAATGCTCGCTGACCTCGACGAGCGGGGAATCATCCGGATCGGCGCCGAAGTGGTCACCGGTGACATCCTGGTCGGCAAGGTCACGCCCAAGGGCGAGACCGAGCTGACCCCGGAGGAGCGACTGCTCCGCGCGATCTTCGGTGAGAAGGCGCGTGAGGTCCGGGACACCTCGCTGAAGGTGCCGCACGGCGAGACCGGCACGGTCATCGGCGTCCGCACGTTCTCCCGGGAAGACGGCGACGAGCTGCCTCCGGGTGTCAACGAGCTGGTCCGCGTCTACGTGGCACAGAAGCGCAAGATCCAGGACGGCGACAAGCTCGCCGGCCGCCACGGCAACAAGGGCGTCATCTCGAAGATCCTGCCGGTCGAGGACATGCCGTTCCTGGAGGACGGCACCCCGGTCGACATCGTGCTCAACCCGCTCGGCGTGCCGAGCCGGATGAACATCGGCCAGGTTCTGGAGACCCACCTCGGGTGGGTCGCCAAGACCGGCTGGAAGATCGACGGTGACGACGCCAAGTGGAAGACCGCGCTCAAGTCGATTGGTGCCGGCGAGTCCGTGCCGGACACCAACGTGGCTACGCCGGTCTTCGACGGTGCCAAGGAAGAAGAGATCACCGGCCTGCTCAGCAGCACCCTGCCCAACCGCGACGGGGTGCAGCTGGTCGGCGGTTCGGGCAAGGCGCAGCTGTTCGACGGTCGTTCCGGAGAGCCGCTGCCCGACCCGATCGCGGTCGGCTACATCTACATCCTCAAGCTGAACCACCTGGTCGACGACAAGATCCACGCTCGGTCGACCGGCCCCTACTCGATGATCACGCAGCAGCCGCTGGGTGGTAAGGCGCAGTTCGGTGGCCAGCGGTTCGGTGAAATGGAGTGCTGGGCGATGCAGGCCTACGGCGCGGCTTACGCGCTGCAGGAGCTGCTCACGATCAAGTCCGACGACGTCCTGGGCCGAGTCAAGGTCTACGAGGCGATCGTCAAGGGCGAGAACATCCCAGAACCGGGCATCCCGGAGTCGTTCAAGGTGCTGCTCAAGGAGCTCCAGTCGCTGTGCCTCAACGTAGAGGTGCTCTCCAGCGACGGTGTTGCCCTTGAGATGCGCGAGACCGACGACGAGGTGTTCCGCGCCGCGGAGGAACTCGGCATCGACCTGTCTCGGCGCGAGCCGAGCAGCGTCGAGGAAGTGTGAGTCGGAGCCGGGGCCGACAGGCCCCGGCTCCCCCCGCCCGGTAGATAAAGTGCAACGACAGACTCGAGGGACATAAATTGCTCGACGTCAACTTCTTCGACGAGCTGCGCATTGGCCTGGCGACGGCTGACGACATCCGTCAGTGGTCGCACGGTGAGGTCAAGAAGCCCGAGACGATCAACTACCGCACCCTGAAGCCGGAAAAGGACGGGCTCTTCTGCGAGAAGATCTTCGGTCCTCAGCGCGACTGGGAGTGCTACTGCGGTAAGTACAAGCGCGTCCGCTTCAAGGGCATCATCTGCGAGCGCTGCGGTGTCGAGGTAACCCGGTCCAAGGTCCGGCGTGAGCGGATGGGTCACATCGAGCTGGCCGCTTCCGTGACGCACATCTGGTACTTCAAGGGCGTGCCGAGCCGCCTCGGCTACCTGCTTGACCTCGCCCCGAAGGACCTCGAGAAGATCATTTACTTCGCGTCCTACGTTGTCACCAGCGTGGACGCCGAGGCCCGGCACCGCGACCTCTCCACGATCGAGAACGAGATCCTGGCCGAGAAGCGGCAGAGCGAGAACAGCCGCGACTCCGCGGTCGAGGGTCGCGCTGCCAAGCTCGAGGCCGACCTCGCCGAGCTCGAGGCCGAGGGCGCCAAGGCCGACGTGCGCCGCAAGGTCAAGGAAGGCGGAGAGCGCGAGATGCGCCAGATCCGCGACCGGGCG
Organism: Asanoa ferruginea; assembly: GCF_003387075.1. Lineage (NCBI taxonomy): Bacteria > Bacillati > Actinomycetota > Actinomycetes > Micromonosporales > Micromonosporaceae > Asanoa > Asanoa ferruginea. The sequence continues at coordinate 1,358,469 of NZ_QUMQ01000001.1, read as the reverse complement.
CAGCGCGAGATCGACCGTCTCGACGAGGTGCTCGACACCTTCCGCAAGCTCGACTCCAAGCAGCTGGTCACCGACGAGCTGCTCTACCGCGAGCTGCGCGACCGCTTCGGCGAATACTTCACCGGCGGTATGGGTGCCGAGGCGATCAAGTCGCTGCTGGAGAACATGGACCTCGACGCCGAGGCCAACCTGCTCCGCGAGATCATCCGGTCCGGCAAGGGTCAGCGCAAGATCCGTGCGCTCAAGCGGCTCAAGGTCGTCGCGGCGTTCCTCAACACCCGCAACTCGCCGCTCGGCATGGTCCTCGACTGCGTTCCGGTGATCCCGCCGGACCTGCGGCCGATGGTCCAGCTCGACGGTGGCCGGTTCGCGACCAGCGACCTCAACGACCTCTACCGCCGCGTGATCAACCGGAACAACCGGCTCAAGCGGCTGATCGACCTGGGCGCGCCCGAGATCATCGTCAACAACGAGAAGCGGATGCTGCAGGAGGCCGTCGACGCGCTGTTCGACAACGGCCGCCGCGGCCGGCCGGTCACCGGCCCGGGTAACCGCCCGCTGAAGTCGCTGTCCGACATGCTCAAGGGCAAGCAGGGCCGGTTCCGCCAGAACCTGCTCGGCAAGCGCGTCGACTACTCCGGCCGTTCGGTCATCGTCGTCGGCCCGCAGCTCAAGCTCCACCAGTGCGGCCTGCCCAAGCAGATGGCGCTCGAGCTGTTCAAGCCGTTCGTGATGAAGCGCCTGGTCGACCTCAACCACGCACAGAACATCAAGTCCGCCAAGCGGATGGTCGAGCGTCAGCGCCCGGTCGTGTGGGACGTGCTGGAAGAGGTCATCGGCGAGCACCCGGTGCTGCTCAACCGCGCACCGACGCTGCACCGCCTGGGCATCCAGGCCTTCGAGCCGCAGCTGGTCGAGGGCAAGGCGATCCAGATCCACCCGCTGGTCTGCACCGCGTTCAACGCAGACTTCGACGGTGACCAGATGGCGGTGCACGTGCCGCTGTCCGCCGAGGCGCAGGCCGAGGCGCGGATCCTGATGCTCTCGTCCAACAACATCCTCAAGCCGGCCGACGGCAAGCCGGTCACCATGCCTACCCAGGACATGGTCATCGGCCTCTACCACCTCACCCACTTCTCGCCAGAGGAGAAGGGTGCGGGTCGGGCGTTCAGCTCCGACGCCGAGGCGCGGATGGCGTTCGACAACGGCGAGCTGCACCTCCAGGCACCGATCAAGGTCCGTCTCAACAACGTGATCGAGGTCGACAACGGCGCCGGCCAGCCCAAGTGGGAGGCGCCCGAGGAGTGGGTGTCGGGTCAGCAGCTCACGGTTGACACCACCCTGGGCCGGATCCTGTTCAACGAGACGCTGCCCCCGGGCTACCGCTTCGTGAACTACGAGATCCGGCGGGGCCAGCTCTCGGCGATCGTCAACGACCTCGCCGAGCGGTTCCCGAAGGTGGCGCTGGCCGCGACCCTCGACGGGCTCAAGGAGGCCGGTTTCCACTGGGCCACCTGGTCCGGCGTGACCATCGGCATGGAAGACGTCATCCAGCCGCCGCGCAAGTGGGAGATCCTCGAGCGTTACGAGCGCGAGGCGGAGCGGATCGACAAGCAATACCAGCGTGGTCTGATGACCGCCGAGGAACGTCGCGGCGAGCTCATCGAGATCTGGACCAAGGCGACCAACGAGGTCGCCAAGGAGATGGAAGTCGCGCTGCCGCAGGAAAACCCGTTGTGGAAGATGATCAACTCGGGTGCTCGCGGTAACCTGCTCCAGCTCCGCCAGATCGCCGCGATCCGCGGCCTGGTGGCCAACCCGAAGGGCGAGATCATCCCGCGGCCGATCAAGGCCTCTTACCGGGAGGGTCTGTCCGTACTGGAATACTTCATTTCCACGCACGGTGCCCGTAAGGGTCTGGCTGACACCGCTCTGCGTACCGCTGACTCGGGTTACCTGACCCGTCGTCTGGTCGACGTCTCGCAGGACGTCATCATCCGCGAGGAAGACTGCGGCACCGACCGGGCGATCACCATGCAGGTGGGCACCAACGGCGCCGAAGGCAAGCTGATGGTCCACGAGCACGCCGAGACCGGTGTGCACGCCCGGACGCTGGCCGACGACATCAAGGGTGCCGACGGTTCGCTCGTCGTCGAGCGGGGCGCCGACCTCAACTCGATCCTGGTCGACAAGCTCGTGGCCGCCGGTGTCGACACCGTGCGGGTGCGCAGCGTGCTGACCTGCGAGTCGAAGCTGGGCGTCTGCGCGGCGTGCTACGGCCGCTCGCTGCCGACCGGCAAGACCGTCGACGTCGGCGAGGCGGTCGGCATCATCGCCGCCCAGTCGATCGGTGAGCCTGGCACGCAGCTGACGATGCGTACCTTCCACACCGGTGGCGTCGCGGGTGAGGACATCACCCAGGGTCTGCCCCGTGTCCAGGAGATCTTCGAGGCCCGTGTCCCCAAGGGCAAGGCGCCGATCGCGGAGTCTCCGGGTCGCATCCGGATCGAAGACGGCGAGCGCTCGCGGAAGATCATCATCGTGCCGGATGACGGCAGCGACGAGATCGTCCACGACAAGGTGTCGCGCCGGGTCAAGCTCCGGGCGGGCGACGGCGACCACGTCGAGGTCGGCGAGAAGCTCACCGAGGGCACCATCGACCCGCACGAGTTGCTGCGCATCCTCGGTCCGCGCGCGGTCCAGGTCCACCTGACCCACGAGGTCCAGGAGGTCTACCGCTCGCAGGGCGTGCTCATCCACGACAAGCACATCGAGATCATCATCCGCCAGATGCTCAAGCGGGTGACGGTCATCGACTCCGGCTCGACCGAGTTCCTGCCGGGCGTGCTGGTCGACCGGGCGCTGTTCGAGTCGGAGAACCGCCGGCTCGTCGGCGAGGGCGGCGAGCCCGCCGCCGGTCGTCCGGTCCTGATGGGCATCACCAAGGCCTCGCTGGCCACGGATTCCTGGTTGTCGGCGGCCTCCTTCCAGGAGACCACCCGAGTGCTGACGGACGCGGCGATCCACGCCCGCAGCGACTCGCTGATCGGCCTGAAGGAAAACGTGATCATCGGCAAGCTCATCCCGGCGGGTACCGGCATCAGCAAGTACCGCAACGTCCGGGTCGAGCCCACCGAGGAGGCGAAGGCCAAGGTCTACTCGATGACCGGCTACCCCGAGACCGACTACGGTTTCGGCCCGGCCGGCGGGCAGGCAGTGCCGCTCGACGACTTCGACTTCGGTTCCTACCGCTAGTCAGGTCTGACGCTCAGGGCGCTCTCCCCTTCGGGGGAGGGCGCCTTTTGCGTTGCCCGGGTCCGCGTCCGGTCCGGACCGTTGCTCCCGCCGGAGACCGGGCCGGGCCCGAGGGGCCCGTCCCTGCCACCTCCGCCGCTGGTCACGGCCAAACCCTGGAAGGCCATGCGGGATATAACCGAGCAGTGACGGGTCTACCCACGCTTGTTGTTGTCAGCGGACCGCCGGGGAGCGGCAAGACCACGCTGGCCCACGCGATCGGTCGCGCGGTCGGGTGTCCCGTTGTCTCCCGGGACGAGATCAAGGAGGGGATGGCGCACGCGACGCCCGGCTTCGTCGCCGCACCCAGCGACCCGCTGACGATGCGGACCCTGCCGGTCTTCTTCGACCTGCTGCGGCTGCTGCTCAGCGCCGGCGTGACGACGGTCGCCGAGGCCGCCTTTCAGGACCGGCTGTGGCGGCCGGGGCTGGAGCCGCTAAGGCCCCTGGCGCAGCTCCGGGTCATCCAATGTCACGTCGATCCCGCGGTCGCGGCCCGGCGGATGGGTGAGCGGCGGCGGCCGGCGCATGCCGACGGGCAGTGGAGCGTGCCCGGCTTCGAGCGGATCGCGCTGCCCGTGCCGGAGCTCGATGTGGACACGACCGACGGCTATCAGCCCGACCTCGGCGCGGTGGTCGACTTCGTCGACGGTCAGCAGAACTCGTCGAGCAGGCGGTAGAAGGTGATCTTCGCCGGGTCGGGGTCGGGGACACCGTAGGCGGCAAGAAGGTTCGGTGACCAGGCGGTGAAGCTTCGGGTGGCGATCGCCAGGTCGTTGTGGCGGTCGGCCACGCCCAGGCGGGAGACGTCGACCATGCCGGTGGGTGTGCCGTCGGCGGCGAAGAGGACGTTGGCCCGGGTCGGGTCGCCGTGGCCGACGACCAGGTCTTCCGGGGTTGCCGGGCGGGTCGCGTGCAACTCCCGCAGCAGGCGGTCACCGGACCAGCCGGCGTGGTTCGGGTCGAGGTCGGTCAGGTCGACCTCGGCGGTCTCGGCCTCGGGGATCGTCCGGGCCAGCGTGTGGTCGAACGGGCACTCCGACACCGGGAGGGCGTGCAACCTGCGGAGCAGTTCGCCGAGGCCGGCGGCCAGCCGGGGGCGCATCCAGTCCGGCCAACCGGGGTCGTCGCCGGCGCGGCCCGGAAGGGCCGTGGTGATGAGGCGCCCCGGCGAATGGTCGACGACCGACGGGCAGGGGAAGCCCTGGCCGCCGAGCCAGGTCAGGCGGTCGGCCTCCGCGGCGATCTCGGCCGGCGGGCCTTCCTTGCGGTAGTGGCCATCGCCGCGCCAGACGCGGGCGCCGGACTTGCCCGTCGACACGGGGAGCCAGTCGGTCACCCGATCATGATGCTGGTGGCCGTCCCGGGCGGATAGGGTCGGGTTCGTGCAACCGACGCAGGTGACGCGGCATCCGCTCGATCCGGATCCGATCCGGTCCACCAAGGCCGGCGCGGTCTTCGGGCTCGGGCTGGCCGGTGCCATCGCCGGGTTGCTCGTCGGTGGGATCGTGCCCGCCACCATCGCCCTGTTGCTGGCTCGGCAGGCGCGCCGGGAGGCCTTCGCCTCCGGCGGCTATCTGACCGGGAGCGACTGGATCCGCCGCGGCGAGCGGCTGGCCTGGACCGGCATCATGCTGTGCCTGGTCACCGTGGTCGTCGCGATCGTGATCGGGGTCCTGCACTGGACCGGTGGCGTCCAGGACTACGCGCCCGGCGTCGACTGACCGGCCGGCATGGCATGCTCGTTGGGTGGCGCAGCAGGGCGGACCGTCTTACCCGGTGAATCAACCGCGACCTCTTTCGGTGCCGCCGCCGCCGACTGACGCGCAGCAACGCACCCGCCGCGTCGATTCTGTTCCGGGCACCGTCTTCGGTGTCGTGCATCTCGAGGTGGCGCCGGCGACCTCGGGGCTGGCCATCGGAGCCCTGGTCGCGGGCATCGCCGCGATCGTCGTGGCCTTCGTGGTGCTCTGCTTCGGGCTGGTCGGTGCCGACGCCGGGTGGGGCGCCTGGGCCGCGGGAGCGTTCACGGTGCTGGCGGTGGCGGCGGGAACCGCGGGGGTGGCGCTCGGCGTGTTGGCCCGGCGGCAGATCCGGCGGGTAGGTCCGGCCGCCTCGATGCGGTTCCAGGGGCAGGGACTGGCGTCGGCCGGGTTCATCTGCGGCATCGCCGGGTTGGTCATCGCGGTGGTCGCGTTCGTGGCCGCGCTCGCCCTGCAACTTGCCGCGTAACCGGGCACGACGCCTGGCTCGGCAGTCTCCCGGAGCAGTCGCTACAATTGACTGCGGTAGGGCCTGATCGCGGGTGGCACAGGGGGTTTTGACCTGTGCGCTGACGATCGGTACTCTTTCCTTTCGTGCCCGGGCTCGCCCGGGCAATCCGTGCGTGCGCGCACCGTTCTGGCCAGGCAGCGACAAGCCGCCGAGTGCGCGAGCACGACAATGGCAGAAAACCCGGGCTCGCGTCAGCGCGCACGGGGACCGTGGAGAGGCCGACACGCCCGACCGCGGGTACCGGGAGCACGTGGCCCGGTGGGAGTTGTAAGAGAACCGTTCATTCGGGCGGTTATGGCGACGGCGCGGCTGCTAGGAAGCGGCCGAAGGGAGCGGAAAACCCGGTGCCCACGATTCAGCAGCTGGTCCGCAAGGGCCGGCAGGCAAAGACGACCAAAACCAAGACACCCGCGCTCAAGGGCAGCCCGCAGCGGCGGGGCGTCTGCACTCGCGTCTACACCACCACCCCGAAGAAGCCCAACTCGGCTCTTCGCAAGGTCGCTCGCGTCAAGCTGAGCAGCCAGATCGAAGTGACCGCCTACATCCCTGGCGTCGGCCACAACCTCCAGGAGCACTCGATCGTGCTCGTGCGTGGCGGCCGCGTGAAGGACCTTCCCGGCGTTCGTTACAAGATCGTGCGTGGCTCGCTCGACACCCAGGGTGTCCGCAACCGCAAGCAGGCCCGCAGCCGTTACGGCGCCAAGAAGGAGAAGAGCTGACATGCCGCGTAAGGGCCCCGCTCCGCGCCGTCCGCTGGTCGCGGACCCGGTTTACAACTCGCCGCTGGTCACCCAGCTGGTCAACAAGATCCTGATGCGCGGCAAGCGTCAGCTCGCCGAGCGCATCGTGTACGGCGCTCTCGAAGGCGCCCGTGAGAAGAGCGGCGGCACCGATCCCGTCGTCATCCTCAAGCGCGCGATGGACAACGTGAAGCCGGCCATCGAGGTGAAGAGCCGCCGCGTCGGTGGCGCCACCTACCAGGTGCCGATCGAGGTGCGCACCCCGCGCCAGACCACCCTTGGTCTGCGCTGGCTGGTGCAGTACTCGAAGGCCCGCCGGGAGAAGACCATGATCGAGCGGCTGATGAACGAGTTGCTCGACGCCAGCAACGGTCTCGGTGCCGCCGTGAAGCGGCGCGAGGACACGCACAAGATGGCGGAGTCCAACAAGGCCTTCGCTCACTACCGGTGGTAACACACCGCCGAACGACGACGACGAAGAGGGATTGAAGTGGCCGCCGCAGACGCGCTCGCCAAGACTCGCAACATTGGCATCATGGCGCACATCGACGCTGGTAAGACCACGACCACCGAGCGGATCCTGTTCTACACCGGCATCACCTACAAGATCGGTGAAGTCCACGAGGGCGCTGCCGTCATGGACTGGATGGAGCAGGAGCAGGAGCGGGGCATCACGATCACTTCCGCTGCCACGAAGTGCGAGTGGAAGGGCCACACGATCCAGATCATCGACACGCCCGGCCACGTCGACTTCACGGTCGAGGTCGAGCGGTCGCTGCGGGTCCTCGACGGCGCGGTTGCGGTTTACGACGGCGTCGCCGGTGTGGAGCCCCAGACCGAGAACGTCTGGCGCCAGGCCGACAAATACAACGTCCCGCGGATGTGCTTCGTCAACAAGCTCGACCGCACCGGTGCCGACTTCTTCCGCTGCGTGCAGATGATGATCGACCGGCTCAACGCGACCCCGCTGGTCCTCCAGATCCCGATCGGCAACGAGGCTGACTTCATCGGCGTCGTCGACCTGCTCGGGATGCGCGCCCTCACCTGGCGTGGCGAGACCCAGAAGGGCGACGACTACGCGATCGAGGAGATCCCGGCCGAGCTCGCCGACCAGGCCGCCGAGTGGCGCGAGAAGCTCATCGAGACTCTCGCCGACGTCGACGACGAGATCACCGAGAAATACCTCGAGGGTGTCGAGCTCACCGTCGACGACCTGAAGGCCGGCATCCGCCGTGCCACGATCGCGGGCAAGGGCAACCCGGTCCTGACCGGTTCGGCCTTCAAGAACAAGGGCGTCCAGCCCATGCTCGACGCGGTCGTCGACTTCCTTCCCTCGCCGCTGGACGTTCCGGCGATCGAGGGCGTGGCCACCGACGGTGAGACCCCGCTGCTGCGCAAGCCGTCGAACTCGGAGCCCTTCGCGGGCCTCGCGTTCAAGATCCAGACGGACAAGCACCTGGGCAAGCTCACCTACGTCCGGGTCTACTCCGGCACGCTCGACTCGGGTTCTCCGGTCATAAACTCGACCAAGGACCGCAAGGAGCGCATCGGCAAGATCTACCAGATGCACGCCAACAAGCGTGAGGAGCGGCCAACCGCGCAGGCGGGTGACATCATCGCCGTGCAGGGTCTCAAGCAGACCACCACCGGTGACACCCTCTGCGACCCGGCCAACCCGGTCATTCTGGAGTCGATGACGTTCCCGGAGCCGGTCATCTCGGTGGCGATCGAGCCGAAGACCAAGTCCGACCAGGAGAAGCTGGGCACCGCGATCCAGCGCCTCGCCGAGGAAGACCCGACCTTCCGGGTCCGCAACGACGAGGAGACCGGTCAGACGGTCATCTCCGGGATGGGCGAGCTTCACCTCGACATCCTGGTCGACCGGATGCGGCGTGAGTTCAACGTCGAGGCCAACGTCGGCAAGCCGCAGGTGGCCTACCGCGAGACCATCCGCCGCAAAGTGGAGAAGGTCGAATACACCCACAAGAAGCAGACGGGTGGCTCCGGCCAATACGCGCGGGTCATCGTCAGCCTCGAGCCGTTGCCGCTCGACAACGACGCACCGACCTACGAGTTCGCCAACGCCGTCAGCGGCGGCCGCATCCCGCGGGAGTTCATCCCGTCCGTGGACGCGGGCGCGCAGGACGCCATGCAATACGGCATCCTCGCCGGCTACCCGTTGGTGGGCCTCAAGCTGACCCTGCTCGACGGTCAATACCACGAGGTCGACTCGTCGGAAATGGCGTTCAAGATCGCCGGTTCGATGGTGCTGAAGGAGGCGGCCCGCAAGGCCGACCCGGCACTGCTCGAGCCGATGATGGCGGTCGAGGTCACCACGCCCGAGGAAAACATGGGCGACGTGATCGGCGACCTCAACTCCCGGCGGGGCATCATCCAGGCGATGGAGGAGCGCAGCGGCGCTCGCGTCGTCCGGGCCCTGGTGCCGCTGTCGGAGATGTTCGGCTACGTCGGTGACCTGCGGTCGAAGACCCAGGGCCGGGCTAGCTACAGCATGCAGTTCGACTCCTACGCCGAGGTTCCGCAGAACGTCGCGAAGGAGATCATCGCCAAGGCAACTGGCGAATAGCTGTGTGAGGGTGCTGGGGCTTCATCGTCCCAGCACCCACCAAGTGGACAGTGTCGTCGGTGCCATAGGGTGCCGAGGACGTACGGAACAAGAAGTCCTTGAGGAGGACACCAGTGGCGAAGGCGAAGTTCGAGCGGACTAAGCCGCACGTCAACATCGGCACCATTGGTCACATCGACCACGGGAAGACGACGCTGACCGCGGCCATCACCAAGGTCCTGCACGACAAGATGCCGGACCTGAACCCCTACACGCCGTTCGACGAGATCGACAAGGCGCCGGAGGAGAAGGCCCGCGGCATCACGATCTCGATCGCGCACGTCGAGTACCAGACCGAGGCGCGGCACTACGCACACGTCGACTGCCCCGGTCACGCCGACTACATCAAGAACATGATCACCGGTGCCGCGCAGATGGACGGCGCGATCCTGGTGGTCGCGGCGACCGACGGCCCGATGCCGCAGACCCGCGAGCACGTGCTGCTGGCTCGCCAGGTCGGCGTTCCCTACATCGTCGTGGCGCTCAACAAGAGCGACATGGTCGATGACGAGGAGCTGCTCGAGCTCGTCGAGCTCGAGGTCCGCGAGCTGCTGTCGGCGCAGGAATACCCGGGCGACGACCTGCCGGTCGTGCGTGTCTCGGCGCTCAAGGCCCTCGAGGGTGACCCCGAGTGGACCGACAAGCTCATGGAGCTGATGAACGCGGTCGACACCTCGATCCCGCAGCCCGAGCGCGAGATCGAGAAGCCGTTCCTCATGCCCGTCGAGGACGTCTTCACGATCACCGGTCGTGGCACCGTCGTCACCGGTCGGGTGGAGCGCGGTGTGCTCCTGCCGAACGAGGACGTCGAGCTCCTTGGCATCAAGGAGAAGGGCTTCAAGACCAAGGTCACCGCGATCGAGATGTTCCGCAAGACCCTTGAGGACGCTCGCGCCGGTGAGAACGTCGGCCTTCTGCTGCGCGGCACCAAGCGCGACGAGGTCGAGCGCGGCATGGTCGTGGTGAAGCCGGGCACGAACACCCCGCACACCGAGTTCGAGGCGACCGTCTACATCCTCTCCAAGGAGGAGGGTGGCCGGCACACCCCGTTCTTCCAGAACTACCGTCCGCAGTTCTACTTCCGCACCACGGACGTTACCGGCGTCGTCACGCTGCCCGAGGGCACCGAGATGGTCATGCCGGGCGACAACACCACGATGTCGGTCAAGCTCATCCAGCCCATCGCGATGGAGGAAAACCTCAAGTTCGCGATTCGCGAGGGTGGTCGCACGGTCGGCGCTGGTCGCGTCACGAAGATCATCAAGTAAACAGGTAACCCCGATTAGGTCTGCCGGGCTGGATCCGGCATACTAGTCAGGTTGCGTACGCGACGGTGGCTGCTGGCCCCTAGGCGGTCCGCTCTCTGCGCCATTTGGCGCCGAGAGGGGCGACAAATGGCTCAGCAGCCACCTCGCGCGTGGCGCCTCCTTCAGAGGCGTCCGACCCCGAAAGACACCGCCGCTTTGCGGCGGAGCCTGGTCACAGGGCACGACACGCCCGACCGCGGGGGTCGGAGGAGTGGGGTCAAACCCACGACAAGAGCGGCATCGAGAGAAGGAACAGAAGCCACCATGGCGGGACAGAAGATCCGCATCCGGCTCAAGGCCTACGACCACGAGGTCGTCGACTCGTCGGCGCGCAAGATCGTCGAGACGGTGACCCGCACCGGGGCGCAGGTCGCGGGCCCGGTGCCGCTGCCCACGGAGATCAACCGTTTCTGCGTCATCCGCTCGCCGCACAAATACAAGGACTCGCGCGAGCACTTCGAGATGCGCACGCACAAGCGGCTGATCGACATCATCGACCCGACGCCGAAGACGGTCGACTCGCTGATGCGCCTCGACCTGCCGGCCGGTGTCGACATCGAGATCAAGCTGTAGGGACTGCGAACTCATGGACAGGCAAGTGAAGGGCATCCTGGGCGCCAAGCTCGGCATGACCCAGGTCTGGGACAACAACCGTGTTGTTCCGGTCACCGTGGTCCAGGCCGGCCCCTGCGTCGTGACCCAGGTCCGCACCGGTGACAACGACGGCTACGCGGCCGTCCAGCTGGCCTACGGCGCGATCGACCCGCGCAAGGTCAACAAGCCGAAGTCCGGCCACTACGCGAAGGCGGGCGTCGCACCTCGGCGCCACATCGTCGAGCTGCGTACCAACGACGCCGGCGACTACGAGCTCGGCCAGGAGGTCACCGTCGAGGCGTTCGCGCCCGGCGCGTCGATCGACGTGACCGGCCGCACCAAGGGCAAGGGCTTCGCCGGCGTCATGAAGCGGCACGGCTTCCACGGCCTCAAGGCCAGCCACGGCGTCGAGCGCAAGCACCGCTCGCCCGGCTCCATCGGCGCCTGCGCGACCCCGGGTCGCGTGTTCAAGGGTGTCCGGATGGCCGGTCGCATGGGCGGTCGCCGCTACACGGTGCAGAACCTGACGATCCAGGCGGTCGACACCGAGAACAACCTGCTGCTCGTCAAGGGCGCCATTCCCGGCCCCAAGGGCGCGCTGATCCTGGTCCGCTCGGCGGCGAAGGTGCTGGCCACGAAGGGTGGTGCGTGATGACTGCGGTCGACGTGATCACCGTCGACGGTGGCAAGAGCGGCTCTGTGGAGCTGCCCGCTGACATCTTCGACGCGCAGGCCAACATTCCGCTGATGCACCAGGTCGTGGTGGCCCAGCTGGCCGCCGCGCGCCAGGGCACGCACAAGGCCAAGTCCCGCGGCGAGGTCCGGGGCGGCGGCAAGAAGCCCTACAAGCAGAAGGGCACCGGCCGCGCCCGGCAGGGCTCACTGCGGGCGCCGCAGTTCACCGGCGGTGGCGTTGTCCACGGTCCGGTTCCGCGTGACTACAGCCAGCGGACGCCCAAGAAGATGAAGGCCGCCGCGCTCCGCGGTGCCCTCTCCGACCGGGCCCGCAGCGGTCACGTCCACGTGGTCGAGGCGTTCGTCTCCGGCGAGGCGCCCTCCACGAAGGCAGCGCTCGGCACGCTCACCAAGGTGACGCAGGCCAAGCGGGTGCTCGTGGTGCTGACCGCGACCGACGAGATCAACTGGCTCTCGCTGCGCAACGAGCCGCGGGTGCACCTGATCGAGGCCGGCCAGCTCAACACGTACGACGTGCTGGTCGCCGACGACGTGGTCTTCACCAAGGACGCCCTGGACGAGTTCCTCGGTGTGCCGGCCGAAGCCGCGCAAGAGGAGAACTGATGCCGACCATCGCGGATCCGCGCGACATCATCGTCGCGCCGATCGTCTCGGAGAAGAGCTACAGCGAGCTGAACCGCAACTGGTACACGTTCCTCGTGGCCCCGGATGCGAACAAGACGCAGATCAAGATCGCGATTCAGCAGATCTTCAACGTCCGCGTCCTGACCGTCAACACGCTCAACCGTGAGGGCAAGCGCAAGCGCACCCGCACCGGCTGGGGCAAGCGCAAGGACACCAAGCGCGCGATGGTGAAGCTGGCTGAGGGCGACCGCATCGAGGCCTTCGGCGGCCCGGTCAGCTGAGGGGTGTAGACAACAATGGCTATCCGTAAGTACAAGCCGACGACGCCGGGCCGGCGTGGTTCCAGCGTTGCTGACTTCGCTGAGATCACCCGGTCGACGCCGGAGAAGTCGCTGCTGGCTCCGCTGCCGAAGAAGGGTGGGCGCAACGCCCACGGCCGGATCACCACCCGGCACCAGGGCGGCGGCCACAAGCGGCAATACCGCATCATCGACTTCAAGCGGGTCGACAAGGACGGCGTGCCGGCCAAGGTCGCGCACATCGAATACGACCCGAACCGCACCGCGCGCATCGCGCTGCTGCACTACGCCGACGGCGAGAAGCGATACATCATCGCGCCGAAGGACCTGAAGCAGGGCGACGCCGTCGAGTCCGGTCCGGGCGCCGACATCAAGCCCGGCAACAACCTGCCGCTGCGCAACATCCCCGTCGGCACCCAGGTGCACGGCGTGGAACTGCGCCCGGGCGGCGGTGCCAAGCTGGCCCGCTCGGCCGGTGTCGGCATCCAGTTGCTCGGCCGCGAAGGCCAGTACGCGACGCTCCGGATGCCCTCGGGCGAGATCCGGCGGGTCGACGTGCGGTGCCGCGCGACCGTGGGCGAGATCGGCAACGCCGACCAGTCGAACATCAACTGGGGCAAGGCCGGCCGGATGCGCTGGAAGGGCAAGCGCCCCTCCGTCCGTGGTGTCGCCATGAACCCGATCGACCACCCGCACGGTGGTGGTGAGGGCAAGACGTCCGGCGGTCGCCACCCGGTCAACCCGCAGGGTAAGCCTGAGGGCCGAACCCGCCGCAAGGGCCAGCCGAGCGACCGGCTGATCGTCCGCCGTCGTTACGCCAACCGGAAGCGGGGATAACCCGAGATGCCACGCAGCCTGAAGAAGGGCCCGTTCGTCGACGACCACCTGATCAAGAAGGTGGAGACGCAGAACGACAAGGGCTCGAAGAACGTCATCAAGACGTGGTCGCGCCGTTCGACGATCATCCCCGAGATGCTCGGGCACACGATCGCCGTGCACGACGGTCGCAAGCACGTCCCGGTGTTCGTCACCGAGGCCATGGTCGGGCACAAGCTCGGCGAGTTCGCGTTGACCCGCACGTTCAAGGGTCACGAGAAGGACGACCGGAAGAGCCGCCGCCGCTGACGCGGTGCAGATAGAGGATCAGAGGGGTTACAGCGATGCCAGTCAAGGGCGACGCTCCGGCGCTTCCGGGCGCACGGGCGGTTGCGCGCCACGTGCGCATCTCGCCGAACAAGGCGCGCCGGGTGGTCAACCTCGTCCGCGGTCTGCCCGCGAAGGAGGCGCTCACGGTGCTCCAGTTCGCGCCGCAGTCGGCGAGCGAGCAGGTCTACAAGGTGCTCGCCAGCGCGATCGCCAACGCGGAGAACAACGAGCGGCTGGACCCCGACGCGTTGCTCGTCAGCGAGGCGTTCGTCGACGAGGGTCCGACCATGAAGCGGTTCCGGCCGCGCGCACAGGGTCGGGCCTACCGGATCCGCAAGCGGACGTGCCACATCACAGTGGCCGTCGAGGCAGTGGCTCCGGCTCAGCGTTCGACGCGTAAGGCCGCGCCGGCGAAGGCCGCCAAGGCCGCACCCGCGACCGCGGTGCAGGAGACGGAAACGCCGACCGAGGCGACCGCCGCCGAGCCGACGCCAGCCAAGAAGGCGCCGGCGAAGAAGGCCGCCAAGAAGGCGACCGAAAGCAAGGCGACGGAGACCAAGGCGGACGAGACCGCCGAGGAGGGGACCGAGTAATGGGTCAGAAGGTTCACCCGCACGGGTTCCGGCTCGGCATCTCGACCGATTGGAAGTCGCGCTGGTTCGCGGACAAGCTCTACAAGGACTACATCGGCGAAGACGTCAAGATCCGCCGGATGATGTCCAAGGGTCTTGAGCGCGCCGGCATTTCCAAGGTCGACATCGAGCGCACCCGCGACCGGGTCCGGGTCGACATCCACACCGCCCGGCCGGGCATCGTCATCGGCCGTAAGGGTGCGGAGGCTGACCGGATCCGCGGCGAGCTCGAGAAGCTCACCGGCAAGCAGGTGCAGCTCAACATCCTCGAGGTGAAGAACCCCGAGTCCGACGCTCAGCTCGTCGCGCAGGGCGTGGCCGAGCAGCTGTCGAGCCGGGTCAGCTTCCGCCGGGCGATGCGCAAGGCCATGCAGTCGGCGATGAAGAACCCGATCGTCAAGGGCATCCGGGTGCAGGTCTCCGGCCGCCTCGGCGGCGCCGAGATGAGCCGCACCGAGTTCTACCGCGAGGGTCGCGTTCCGCTGCACACGCTGCGGGCCAACATCGAATACGGCTTCTTCGAGGCCCGCACGACGTTCGGCCGCATCGGCGTGAAGGTCTGGATCTACAAGGGCGACGCCGTTCCGGGTCGCGAGGCTCCGGCCGACGCCGGCGCGCCGCGTCCCCGTCGCGAGCGGGGCGACCGTCCCGAGCGTCCGCGTCGTGGCCGTTCCGGTTCGTCCGGCACGACCGCGGGCGGCACCGAGGCGGGCCGCGCGGCCCAGGCCGAGCTCGCCGGTGGTCCGCCGGCCGCGCCCGCCGCGGCGGCCCCGACCGAGAGTGCTGCTCCGGCAGCAACGCCGGCGCCGGACGCCGGCCAAGACAGCTCAGCGCAGGAGGGCTGATCCCGATGCTCATGCCACGTAAGCCCCCGAAGGGCTTCCGCAAGCCGCACCACCCGGACCGTCATGGTTCGTCCAAGGGCGGCAACCGGGTGGTCTTCGGCGAGTTCGGTATCCAGGCGATCGAGTCGGCCTACCTGACCAACCGGCAGATCGAGGCCGCCCGTATCGCGATGACCCGCCACATCAAGCGTGGTGGCAAGGTCTGGATCACGGTCTTCCCGGACCAGGCCCTGACCAAGAAGCCGGCCGAAACCCGCATGGGTTCCGGCAAGGGTTCGCCCGAGTGGTGGGTGGCCAACATCAAGCCGGGTCGCGTCCTGTTCGAGATGTCGTTCCCCAACGAGCAGATTGCGCGAGAGGCGATGCGTCGCGCGATCCACAAGCTTCCGATGAAGTGCCGCATCGTGACACGCGAAGTGGGTGAATCCTGATGGCAGCGGGCACCAAGGCCTCCGAGCTGCGAGAGCTCCCCGAAGAGGAGCTGATCTCGCTGCTGCGCGAGGCCAAGGCGGAGCTGTTCAACCTCCGCGTGCAGTCCGCGACGGGCCAGCTCGACAACAACCGTCGGCTGCAGGTCATCCGCAAGGAGATCGCCCGGATCTACACGATCATGCGTGAGCGTGAGCTGGGGCTCTCGGCCGCGCCAACTGAGGTGACTGCGTGATGACTGAGAACACCACCGCCGCTCCCGAGCGGGCCACCCGCAAGACCCGTGAGGGTCTCGTGGTGAGCGACAAGATGGACAAGACCGTCGTGGTCGAGGTCGAGGACCGGGTCAAGCACCCGCTCTACGGCAAGGTTCTGCGGCGTACGAGGAAGCTCAAGGTCCACGACGAGCAGAACGCCTGTGGCACCGGCGACCGGGTCCTGATCATGGAGACCCGTCCGCTGTCCGCCACCAAGCGCTGGCGCGTCGTGGAGATCCTCGAGCGCGCGAAGTAATAAGCCGACCGGTTCTTCCAAGCTCCGGCAGCGCCGGAGGACTGGCAGACAGAGGAGATAGACGTGATTCAGCAAGAGTCGCGACTGCGTGTCGCCGACAACACGGGTGCGCGGGAGATCCTGTGCATCCGGGTCCTCGGCGGCTCGGGTCGGCGCTACGCGGGCATTGGCGACGTGATCGTCGCCACCGTCAAGGACGCCATCCCCGGCGCCGGTGTGAAGAAGGGTGACGTCGTCAAGGCGGTCATCGTTCGCACCGCGAAGGAGAAGCGGCGTCCGGACGGTTCCTACATCCGCTTCGACGAGAACGCGGCCGTGATCATCAAAGATGGCGGTGACCCGCGTGGCACCCGTATCTTCGGTCCGGTTGGCCGGGAGCTCCGGGACAAGCGTTTCATGAAGATCATTTCGTTGGCACCGGAGGTGCTCTAGCCATGAAGGTGAAGAAGGGCGACACGGTCGTCGTCATCGCCGGCAAGGACAAGGGCGCCAAGGGCAAGGTCATCTCGGCCCTGCCGCGCCAGGACAAGGTCATTGTCGAGGGCGTCAACCGGGTCAAGAAGCACGAACGCATTCGCACGACCCAGCGCGGCGCCAAGACCGGCGGCATCGTCACGCAGGAGGCACCCATTCACGTCTCGAACGTGATGGTCGTGGACTCCGACGGCAAGCCGACCCGCGTCGGCTACCGCGTCGGCGACGACGGCATCAAGGTGCGCATCGCACGCAGCACCGGTAAGGAACTCTGATGACCACGACAGCCCCCACGCTGCCGCGCCTGAAGCAGCGCTACCGCGAAGAGGTTGTTGGGCAGCTGCGCGAGCAGTTCACCTACAGCAACCCGATGCAGACGCCGGGCCTCGTCAAGATCGTCGTCAACATGGGCGTCGGCGAGGCGGCCCGCGACGCGAAGCTGATCGACGGCGCGGTCCGCGACCTGGCCACGATCACCGGCCAGAAGCCGTTGGTCCGCCGGGCGACCAAGTCCATCGCGCAGTTCAAGCTGCGCGAGGGCATGCCGATCGGCGCCAAGGTGACGCTGCGCGGCGACCGGATGTGGGAGTTCCTCGACCGGCTGCTGTCGATCGCCCTCCCGCGTATCCGTGACTTCCGCGGCCTCGATGCCCGCAAGCTCGACGGCAACGGCAACTACACGTTCGGGCTGACCGAGCAGTCGGTGTTCCACGAGATCGACCAGGACCGGATCGACCGCGTACGGGGCATGGACATCACGGTGGTCACGACCGCGACGACTGACGCCGAGGGCCGGGCGCTGCTCAAGCTCCTGGGCTTCCCGTTCAAGGAGAACTGAGCACATGGCTAAGAAGGCGCTGATCATCAAGGCTGCCGCGAAGCCGAAGTTCGCGGTTCGTGCCTACACCCGTTGCCAGCGTTGCGGGCGTCCCAAGGCGGTCTACCGCAAGTTCGGTCTCTGCCGGGTCTGCATCCGGGAGATGGCTCACCGTGGTGAGCTCCCCGGTGTGTCGAAGGCCTCGTGGTAAGCCACCACCCGAAATACCGCTTCGCCGTAGGCCCCGCGCGGGGAACCACGGCGAGAAAGGTTGACGAGAACTCATGACGATGACCGACCCGATCGCAGACATGCTCACCCGTCTGCGCAACGCCAACCAGGCCTACCACGACCGGGTGACGATGCCCTACTCGAAGATCAAGGCGAACATCGCCGAGGTCCTCAAGAGCGAGGGCTACATCGCCACCTGGGCGGTCGAGGAGCCCGCCGAGGGCGTCGTCGGCAAGCGACTGGTGGTCGAGCTCAAATACGGCCAGAACCGCGAGCGGAGCCTGGCTGGGATCAAGCGCGTGTCCAAGCCCGGTCTGCGGGTTTACGCCAAGTCGGATGGGCTCCCGCGGGTGCTCGGCGGTTTGGGCGTGGCGATCATTTCGACGTCCCAGGGACTGCTGACCGACCGGCAGGCCCGCAAGCGGAGCGTGGGCGGGGAAGTCCTCGCCTTCGTCTGGTAACCGGGGAGTTTAAAGAAATGTCGCGAATTGGACGTAAGACGATCCCGGTCCCGACGGGCGTCGATATCACGATCAACGGCCAGACCGTTCAGGTGAAGGGCCCGAAGGGTCAGCTGAGCCACGTGCTGGCCGAGCCGATCACGATCGAGCGCGAAGAGAACGAGCTCGTGGTCAAGCGCCCCAACGACGAGCGCAAGGCCAAGGAGCTGCACGGCCTCTCGCGTACGCTGGTGGCGAACATGGTCGTCGGGGTGACCGACGGTTACCGCAAGACGCTCGAGATCGCCGGCACCGGCTACCGGGTGACCGCGAAGGGCAAGGATCTCGAGTTCGCGCTCGGCTTCTCGCACCCGGTCGTGGTTCCGGCGCCGGACGGCATCACCTTCACGGTTGAGCGCCCGACGCTGTTCCACATCGCCGGCATCGACAAGCAGCAGGTCGGTGAGGTGGCCGCCAACATCCGGAAGATCCGTCCGCCGGAGCCCTACAAGGGCAAGGGCGTCCGCTACCAGGGTGAGGTCGTCCGCCGCAAGGCTGGAAAGGCAGGTAAGAAGTGACCGCCACGCTACTCAAGCGCCGTCGCGGCGTTGCCGCGAAGCGGGCCATCGGCCGGGCGCGTCGGCACTTCCGGGTCCGCAAGAACCTGGTGGGTTCGGCCGAGCGTCCGCGCCTGGTCGTCACCCGGTCGCTGCGGCACATCAACGCCCAGATCGTCGACGACGCCAAGGGTCACACCCTGGCATCGGCGTCGACCATGGACGCCTCGATCCGAGGCACCGACGGCGACAAGAGCGCGATGGCCGGCAAGGTCGGCGCGCTCCTCGCCGAGCGGGCCAAGGCCGCCGGCGTGTCGAAGGTCGTCTTCGACCGCGGTGGCAGCAAATATGCGGGTCGCATCGCCGCGTTGGCCAAGGCCGCGCGCGAAGCCGGGCTCGAGTTCTGACCCCGTCACATCTGAGAAAGGAAGGCTGCTGATGCCAGGTCAACAGCGCCGTGGCGGCGGGTCCGGTGGCAACGAAGGTGGTCGCCGCGATAACCGCCGCGAGGGCGGCCGCGGAAACGCGCCCGTCGAGAAGACCCCGCACCTCGAGCGGGTCGTCGCGATCAACCGGGTTGCCAAGGTCGTCAAGGGCGGTCGGCGGTTCAGCTTCACCGCTCTGGTGATCGTCGGCGACGGCGACGGCACGGTCGGAGTCGGGTACGGCAAGGCCAAGGAGGTGCCCGCGGCGATCGCCAAGGGTGTCGAAGAGGCCAAGAAGCACTTCTTCAAGGTGCCCCGGATCGCACAGTCGATCCCGCACCCGGTGCAGGGCGAAGACGCCGCTGGTGTGGTGCTGCTCAAGCCGGCCTCGGCCGGTACGGGCGTCATCGCCGGCGGGCCGGTCCGCGCCGTGCTCGAGTGCGCGGGCATCCACGACGTGCTCTCGAAGAGCCTCGGCTCGTCGAACCCGATCAACATCGTCCACGCGACCGTGGCGGCCCTCAAGGCGCTCGAGTCGCCGGAGGCTGTTGCCGCCCGTCGTGGCCTGCCCGTCGAAGACGTGGCGCCGGCCGCGATGCTGGCGAGCCGGGCTGGGGTGAGTGTCTGATGGCACGGCTCAAGGTCACTCAGGTCCGGTCCCACATCGGGTCGAAGCACAACCAGCGGGAGTCCCTGCGGTCGCTCGGCCTGAAGCGGATCAACGACGTGGTGGTCAAGGAGGACCGCCCCGAGATTCGGGGCATGATCTTCACCGTCAACCACCTCGTGAAGGTCGAGGAGGTCGAATAATGACGATCAAGGTTCACCACCTGCGTCCCGCCCCGGGTGCCAAGACCGACAAGACCCGTGTGGGTCGCGGTGAAGGCTCCAAGGGCAAGACCGCCGGTCGCGGCACGAAGGGCTCCAAGGCCCGCAAGAACGTCCCGGCGTCGTTCGAGGGCGGGCAGATGCCCATCCACATGCGGCTGCCGAAGATGAAGGGCTTCCGCAACCAGAACAAGGTCGTCTTCCAGGTCGTCAACCTGGACAAGCTGGCCGAGCTGTTCCCGAACGGCGGCGAGATCGGCCCGGTCGAGCTCGTCGAGTCGGGCGCGGTTCGCAAGAACCAGCCGGTCAAGGTGCTCGGCACGGGCGATCTCGGTGGCGTATCTCTCCGCATCTCGGCGCACGCGTTCAGCGCGTCCGCCAAGGAGAAGATCGCAGCCGCTGGTGGCGCCACCACAGAGCTGTAACGTTGGCGAGGGCGCGGCTCCAACGGTCAGGCGACCGTCAGGAGCCGCGCCCTTCCAGCGTTGATCTGGAGCGATGCGCACGGATATCGTTCCGGATGGATGGGTCCGGCGTGCCGGTTCTCTTCCGAGCCAGATAAGTTAGAGTCCGTTCCCGACAGGGTGTCGAGTCACTACCGACAGCCACCTCGAACCGCCACGACCCCGGCGGTCCGCCCGCGCAGGAGGAAGACGTTGCTCTCCGCATTTATCAGTGCGTTCCGCACGCCTGACCTGCGCAAGAAACTGTTGTTCACGGTCGCGATCATCGCGGTCTACCGGTTGGGTGCCACTTTGCCCAGTCCGGGCGTTTCCTACGGAAACGTGCAGAAGTGCATGGACCTGATGCAGACGAACAACGCAGGCGGCGTGTTCAACCTGCTCAACCTGTTCTCCGGTGGCGCGTTGCTGTCGCTGTCGGTCTTCGCGCTGGGCATCATGCCCTACATCACAGCGTCGATCATCCTGCAGCTGCTGACCGTCGTGATCCCGCGACTGGAGCAGCTACGCAAGGAGGGTCAGGCCGGTCAGGCGAAGATCACGCAATACACGCGCTACCTGACCCTGGGTCTCGGCATCCTCCAGGCCTCGGCGTTCGTCGCGCTGGCCCGCTCCGGGCAGCTGTTCAACAACATGTGCGACCAGTTCCCGATCGTGCCGGACGGCACCGGGCTGCCGAGCTGGATCACCCTGGTGTCGCTCGTCATCACGATGACCGCCGGCACCGGCGTGGTCATGTGGCTGGGCGAGCTGATCACCGACCGCGGCGTCGGCAACGGCATGTCGGTCCTGATCTTCACCTCGATCATGGCCCGCCTCCCCAGCGAGGGCTGGCAGATCAAGATCGCGCAGGGCTGGTGGAAGTTCTTCCTGGTCATCGCCTTGGTGCTGCTCATCATCTTCTTCGTGGTCTTCATCGAACAGGCCCAGCGCCGAATTCCGGTGCAATATGCGAAGCGGATGATCGGGCGCCGGATGTACGGCGGCACGTCCACCTACATACCGCTCAAGGTCAACCAGGCCGGCGTCATCCCCGTGATCTTCGCGTCGTCCCTGCTCTACCTGCCTGCCCTGCTGTTGCAGTTCTACGACCGCAACAACCTCAACAACTGGCAGGCCTGGATCCAGAACAACCTGGTCACGCCGACCAGCTGGGTCTACATCACCCTTTACTTCTTGCTGATCATCTTCTTCACCTACTTCTACGTGTCGATCACGTTCAACCCGACCGAGGTTGCCGACAACATGAAGAAGTACGGTGGCTTCGTGCCCGGCATCCGGCCGGGCAAGCCGACCGCCGAATACCTCGACTTCATCCTGAGCCGGATCACCCTTCCCGGCGCTCTCTACCTTGGCATCATCTCGATCCTGCCGAGCTTCTTCTTCATCTGGCTCGACCGTCAGCAATACATGAACTTCCCGTTCGGCGGCACGGCGGTGCTGATCATGGTCGGCGTCGGGCTGGAGACGGTTAAGCAGATCGAGAGCCAGCTCATGCAGCGGAACTACGAAGGGTTCCTCCGCTAGTGCGAATTGTTCTCGTGGGTCCTCCGGGCGCGGGAAAGGGGACGCAGGCCGAGTTCATCGCCGCGCACCTGGCCGTGCCCAAGATCTCGACCGGGGACATCTTCCGCGCCAACGTTTCCCAGGGCACCCCGTTGGGCGTCGAGGCCCGGCGTTACATGGACGCCGGCAAGCTCGTGCCCGACGAGGTGACCATCAACATGGTGCGTGAGCGGCTCGCCGAGCCCGACGCCGGCGAGGGCTTCCTGCTCGACGGCTTCCCGCGCACCACGCCCCAGGCGGCCGCGCTCGACAAGTTGCTGGCCGACCTGGGCACCGCGCTCGACCTCGTGATGGAACTCGTGGTCGACGACGACGAGGTGATCCGGCGGCTGTCCGGCCGCCGGACCTGCCGCGGCTGCGGCAAGATCTGGCATGTCGAGTTCGACGCGACGTCCCGTGAGGG
Organism: Asanoa ferruginea; assembly: GCF_003387075.1. NCBI lineage: Bacteria > Bacillati > Actinomycetota > Actinomycetes > Micromonosporales > Micromonosporaceae > Asanoa > Asanoa ferruginea. Next base: position 1,336,248 of record NZ_QUMQ01000001.1, on the reverse strand, counting down.
CATCTGCGACCGCTGCGGTTCGGAGCTGTTCCAGCGCGACGACGACAAGGCCGAGACGATCGCCAAGCGGCTGGTCGAATACTCCGAGAAGACCGCGCCGCTGGTCGACTACTACGGCGCGCAGGGCAAGCTGGTCGGCATCGACGCGACCGGGCCGGTGGAAGACGTCACGGTCCGGGCGATCGACGCACTCCGTTCCTACGGCGGCTGACGCCCGAGGGCGTTAGGTAGTCTCGATTGATGCGCCGACACCAGCTGAACGTTCAGCTGAAGACACCTGAGCAGATCGACCTGATGCGCCGGGCCGGCCTCGTCGTGGCCAACGCCCTGGCCGCGATGCGCGCCGCCGTTGCGCCGGGCGTCACCACCGCCGATCTTGACGCGATCGCCGAGGGCATCATCCGCGACGCCGGCGGCGTCCCGTCGTTCAAGGGCTACCACGGCTACCCGGGATCGATCTGCTCCTCGGTCAACGAGCAGATCGTGCACGCCATCCCCTCGCCTAAGCAGGTCCTCAAGGCCGGCGACCTCATCTCCATCGACTGCGGTGCCGTTCTCGACGGCTGGCACGGCGACGCGGCCATCACCGTCCCGGTCGGCGACGTCGACCCGAAGCTGGTGCGGATGGCCGAGGTGGCCGAAGACGCCATGTGGGCCGGCATCGCCACCGCCGCCCGGGGCACCATCTCCGGCCGCGGCCGGCTGACCGACATCGGCCACGCGGTCGAGACCGCGGTCCGCGCCGGCGGCCGCTACGGCGTCGTCGACGGCTACGGCGGCCACGGCATCGGCACCGAGATGCACCAGGACCCGCACGTGCTCAACCACGGCCGACCGGGCCGCGGCATCAAGCTCGTGCCCGGCCTCTGCCTGGCCATCGAGCCGATGATCACGATGGGCTCGCCGCGCACGGTCGAGCTCGACGACGGCTGGACCGTGATCACCCGCGACAACTCGGTCGCCGCACACGTCGAGCACTCGATCGCCCTGCTCGCCGACGGCGCCTGGGTGCTCACCGCCGCCGACGGCGGCCGGGCCCGGCTCGGCGACCTGCTCACCGCGCGCGCCACGGCGTCGACCTCGGCACCGTCCTGACCACGCCGGCGTCGGGCTTCCCGGTTGCCCGGGCCCGCAGCCGCGGCTTCACCCTCGGCGCACCGGCGCGCTTCCAGGTCCGCGGCGACGGGCAGCAGGTGCTGTTCACCCGCAGCGACTCCGGCGTCGACCCGATCTCCTGCCTCTGGGCCTACGACGTCGCCGGCGACGCCGAGCGGTTGCTGCTCGACCCGCGCGACCTCGGGCTCGACGAGAGCACGCTGCCGGAAGCCGAGATCCGGCGGCGCGAGCGGGCCCGCGAGGCCGGCGGCGGCGTCGCCGGGTATGCCTGCGACGGCGCCCAGTCCGTCGCGGCGCTGGCGCTCGGCGGCGAACTCGTGGTGGTCGAGCCCGCTTCCGGTGCGGTCCGGACGCTGCCGACCGGCGGCGGCGTGGTCGACCCGCGACCGGACCCGACCGGCGCGTTGGTCGGCTATGTCAGCGCCGGTGCCCTGCACGTCGTCGGCGCCGACGGCACGGGCCGGCGGACGCTCGCGGCACCCGAGGCGCCGGAGGTCCGCTACGGGCTGGCCGAGCATGTGGCCGGCGAGTCGATGCACCGCCTGCGCGGCTATTGGTGGGCGCCCGACGGCCAGCGGCTGGTGGCCGCCCGGGTCGACGAGAGCCGGGTGAAGGTGTGGTGGATCGCTGACCTGTCCGATCCGGCTGCGCCGCCGACCGCGCTGCGCTACCCGGAGGCGGGCACGACCAACGCCGATGTCGGGCTGGTCATCCTCGGTCTCGCCGGCAGCCGGGTCACGGTGGACTGGGACCGGACCGGCTTCGAATACCTCACCGGCGTGACCTGGGACCACCGCGGCCTGACCATCGCGGTGCAGAACCGGGCGCAGACCTGCGTACGCGTGCTCCGGGTCGACCCCGACAGCGGCGCCAGTGAGGTCGAACACGAGCAGCGGGACGCGGCCTGGGTGTCCCTGGTGCCGGGCACCCCGACCCGGACGGCCGGCGGCGCGCTGGTGTGGACCTCCGACGTCGACGAGACCCGGCACCTGCTGATCGGCGGCGAGCCGGTCACGCCGGCCGGGCTCCAGGTGCGCGAGGTGCTCGGCGTCGACGAAGACACGGTGCTGTTCAGCGCGTCGGCCGAGCCGACCGAGCAGCACGTATGGACCTGGTCCGCGCCGGCCGGGCTGGCCCGGTTGACCGGTGCGGGCGTCCACGATGGACAGCGCTCGGGTGGCACCACCGTTCTGGTCAGCCGCGGGCTCGACGACCCAGCGACGCGCATCGCGATCCACCGGGGCGACGCACCGGCGGCCACGATCCGCAGCCACGCCGAGCGCCCACCACTGACACCACGAGTCGACCTGTTCCAGGCCGGCGGGCTGTGGACCGCCGTGTTGCTGCCGACCGGCCACCGCCCCGGCGACGGCCCGCTGCCGGTGCTCCTCGACCCCTACGGCGGCCCGGCGGCCCAGCGCGTGCTCGCCGCGCAGTCGGCCTTCTTCACCTCGCAGTGGTTCGCCGACCAGGGTTTCGCGGTGGTGGTCATCGACGGCCGGGGCACGCCGGGCCGCGGGCCGCGCTGGGAACGCACCGTGCACCTCGACTTCGGTGCGGCGGCGCTGGAAGACCAGATCAGCGGGTTGGCGGCGGCAGCGCGGCGGCACCCGGACCTCGACCTGACCCGGGTGGCCATGCGGGGCTGGTCCTATGGCGGCTATCTCGCGGCGCGGGCGGTGCTGCAACGCCCCGACGTCTTCCACGCGGCGGTCGCCGGTGCGCCCGTCACCGACCAGTGGCTCTACGACACCCATTGGCAGGAGCGGTTCCTCGGGCACCCCGACGACAACGCCGACGTGTACGAGCGGGACTCGCTGCTGCGCTACGCGCCCGACCTGCGGCGCCCGCTGCTGTTGATGCACGGGCTCCAGGACGACAACGTCCACGTCGCACACACGCTCAAGCTCTCCGCGGCGCTGCTGGCCGCCGGCCGGCCGCACCAGGTGCTGCCCGTGCCGACCGGCAGCCACATGGTCGGCGGTGACGTCGCCGCCCACCTCCTGGTCGCCGAGCTCGACTTCCTGCGCGACGCGCTTCAGCCGCAGACGTAGGCGACGGCTCCGCTGGTCACCGGGAAGCTGCCGGCGGCGGCGATGTGGGCCGCCACGCGGCGTTCGAACTCGGTCAGCACCTCGGCGCGGCGGTCGTCGGGCACGGCAAACCCGCTCGCCGGGATGCTCTCGACATAGCCGCGCACCGCGGCCGCCGACGTGACCGTGGCGACCCAGCCCAGGTCGTGCTTCTCGACGTCGTCGAACACGGTCGGCAGCAGCTCGTCGGCGCGGTCGCTGCGGAACCGCTTGCCTTCCCAGACCATGGTGACCGGGCGGCCCAGCAGGTCGGTCGTGACCGCGGCGAGCAGCGCGTCGATCTCGTGCGTGTGTTGAAGGCTGTTGAGCACGATGGCGGCGCGCCCGCCGGGTGCCGTGATGCGCCGGATCTCCGCCAGGGCCAGCGGGATGTCCGGGACGTGGTAGAGCATGTGCGGCGCGAGGGTCAGCCGCCCGACGGCGGTGCGGACGGGAAGGAACTGGGCGTCCGCGACAGCCGTCGACGCGCCCGAGGCCGTCGCCGCGGCGGCGGCCATGCCCGGCGAGAGGTCCAGGCCCAGCATCGGGCCGCGATGGCCGCGCCGGCGCAGCTCGCCGAGGTAGTTGCCGTTTCCGCAGCCCACGTCCACGACCAGCGCTGTCTCCGGAACCGCGACCAGGTCGAGCACTCGGGCGGGTAGGGGACCGGCCGCACCGTACGCCCAGATGCTCTGCCTGGTCTTGAGATGCTGATCTGTTTCGTAATTCGCGGAGACATTCATGACCCCGCACGGTAGCTGGCCAACCGGTGGCATCCTCAGTTGTATGGACCGGCGTCAGATGCGGGCGGGCGACGCGGAGCGGCAGCAGGTGGCCGACCAACTCCGCGCAGCCCTCGAACTGGGCCGCCTCGACCTCACCGAATACGACGAACGGCTCAGCCGGACCTATGCGGCGAAGACGTTCGGCGACCTGGACGGGCTCCTCGACGACCTCCCGGACACCATGCCACCCACCGCTGGCGCGCAACTCATGGTTCCCATCCGCAACGACGCCCTCGTGCCGGGGCCGGACGGGCGGTTCCCCAACGCCACCGCGCGCTGGCTGTCGCACACCTGGGACAGCTACTTCGCCACGGTCACGATCGTCGTGGCCATCTGGGCGGTCATCTGCCTGATGACGGCGCAGTGGCTCTACTTCTGGCCGGCCTGGGTCGCCGGTCCCTGGGGCGCGGTCCTGCTGGTCTCGACGATCGGCGGGCTGGCCAGCGGTGAACCGCAGAAGTGGGCGGCCGACCGGGCCCGGCAAGAACAGCGGAAACGGAACAAAAGGGCTGCCGAAGACGCTGAAAACGAAGACGACTGACCGCTGGCGCACCCAGGTCGGCGCCGGTTTGGCGTCGATGCGTACCCCCGCGTAGTATGGTCTTTCGGCGCACAGCGTCCGCTCTGTCATGCCCGCCACGCGCTTCCGGCGGTCGACAGGGCCCGCGGCTGGCCTGGGTGATCCCTCGCTCGGGAGATTCTGTGCACCGACCCGGAACACCGACGTCAGGACAGCGGAGGATATGCCGAAAAAAGACGGGGCCATCGAGATCGAGGGTCGAGTCATCGAGCCATTGCCGAACGCCATGTTCAGGGTGGAGCTCGCCAACGGCCACAGGGTTCTGGCTCACATCAGTGGCAAGATGCGGCAGCACTACATCCGCATCCTGCCCGAGGACCGGGTCGTGGTGGAACTCTCGCCTTACGACCTGACCCGTGGGCGCATCGTCTACCGCTACAAGTAACACGTCCTGACTGACGGCTCCGGGGAGCGACACCAGTCCCCGTCCGTGACGACGGTCCGGCATGCCATGCGGCGCCGCCGGGCGTTGATGGGAAGTAAAGGCAAACCGTGAAGGTCAAGCCGAGCGTCAAGCGAATCTGCAACAAGTGCCGCGTTATCCGCCGGCACGGCCGGGTCATGGTCATCTGTGACGACCCGCGCCACAAGCAGCGCCAGGGCTAGGTCCCGGGCGGCATCGCCGTAATTTCACAAGCTCGTCCCAGCCGCGGGAGCAAGGCGAACTCGTGGCACACCCCTGGTCGGAGGCCAGGGCCCGCGTGGGCACGCGGGGCGGGATGGGCACAGACCTCCGCGAACACCCGAGGAGTACGCCCGCACATGGCACGTCTAGCCGGCGTCGACCTCCCGCGCGACAAGCGCATGGAGATCGCGCTCACCTACATTTACGGGGTCGGTCGGACCCGCGCCAAGGAAGCCCTTGGCGCTACCGGCGTTTCCCTGGACAAGCGTGCAAAGGACCTCTCGGACGAGGAGCTCGTGCAGCTCCGCGACTACATCGAGGCCAACTTCAAGGTAGAAGGCGACCTGCGCCGCGAGGTCGCCGCTGACATCCGCCGCAAGGTCGAGATCGGCTGCTACGAGGGCATCCGGCACCGCCGTGGCCTGCCCGTCCGCGGGCAGCGCACGCGCACCAACGCGCGCACCCGTAAGGGCCCGAAGCGGACCGTCGCCGGCAAGAAGAAGCCCGGCAAGAAGTAATTAGGAGCGCAGAAGACTTATGCCACCGAAGGCTCGTGCCGGGGCCGCTGTAAAGAAGGTCCGGCGCAAGGAACGCAAGAACGTCGCCCACGGGCAGGCGCACATCAAGAGCACGTTCAACAACACCATCGTGTCGATCACCGACCCGACTGGTGCGGTCATCTCCTGGGCCTCCGCGGGCCAGGTTGGGTTCAAGGGCTCCCGCAAGTCGACTCCGTTCGCCGCGCAGCTCGCCGCCGAGGCCGCCGCGCGCCGCGCGATGGAGCACGGCATGCGCAAGGTCGACGTCTTCGTCAAGGGTCCCGGTTCCGGCCGGGAGACCGCGATCCGTTCGCTGCAGGCCGTGGGCCTCGAGGTCGGCCAGATCGCCGACGTCACCCCCCAGCCGCACAACGGTTGCCGTCCTCCGAAGCGTCGTCGGGTCTGAGAGGTTAGAGAGAGATGGCTCGTTACACCGGTCCAGACTGCCGCCGCTGCCGGCGGGAGAAGATGAAGCTGTTCCTCAAGGGCAGCAAGTGCGACGGTCCGAAGTGCCCGTTCGAGTCCCGGCCTTTCCCGCCCGGACAGCACGGCCGCGGCCGCACCAAGGAGACCGAATACCTGCTCCAGCTTCGTGAGAAGCAGAAGGCCCGCCGCGTTTACGGCGTGCTGGAGAAGCAGTTCCGCGGTTACTACGAGGAAGCCGTCTCGAAGAAGGGCAAGACCGGTGAGGTCCTGCTCCAGATCCTCGAGTCGCGCCTCGACAACGTGGTCTACCGGGCCGGCCTCGCCAAGTCCCGTGACCACGCTCGTCAGCTCGTGAAGCACGGCCACTTCGTGGTCAACGGCAAGAAGGTGGACATCCCGTCCTACCGCGTCAAGGAACACGACATCGTGCAGGTGCGCGAGAAGTCGCAGGACATGACGCCCTTCATCATCGCGCAGGCCGAGGCGGGTTCGAAGACCGTCCCGGCGTGGCTCGAGGCCATCCCCACCCAGCACAAGGTGCTGGTGCACACCCTCCCGGCCCGCCAGGTGATCGACACCCAGGTCCAGGAGCAGCTGATCGTCGAGCTCTACTCCAAGTAGCAGCTCGCGGGGGTTCCCGCGCCGTTCCGCGGTGCGGGACCCCCCACATCAAGGCGACCGTCAAATAGTGGGCGGTCCCGAACGAAGGAAGAAACGAAGTGCTCATCACCCAGCGGCCGACCCTCTCCGAGGAGTCGATCAGCGAAACCCGTTCCCGGTTCACCATCGAGCCGCTCGAGCCCGGCTTCGGCTACACGCTCGGCAACTCGCTGCGCCGGACCCTGCTCAGCTCGATCCCGGGCGCGGCTGTCACCAGCATCAAGGTCGACGGCGTGCTGCACGAGTTCACCACCATCCCGGGCGTCAAGGAAGACGTCGTCGAGCTGGTCATGAACGTCAAGGAGCTGTGCGTCAGCTCCGAGCACGACGAGCCGGTCAGCATGTACCTGCGCAAGCAGGGCCCCGGCGACGTCACCGCGGGCGACATCCAGCCCCCGGCCGGCGTCTCGGTGCACAACGCCGACCTGAAGCTGGCGACGCTCAACAGCAAGGGCCGGCTCGACATGGAGCTGACCGTTGAGCGGGGCCGCGGCTACGTGACCGCGAACCAGAACAAGAGCGCGGGTGCCGAGATCGGCCGGATTCCGGTCGACTCGATCTACTCGCCGGTGCTGAAGGTCACCTACAAGGTCGAGGCGACCCGTGTCGAGCAGCGCACCGACTTCGACCGGCTGATCATCGACGTCGAGACCAAGGCGTCGATCGGCCCGCGCACCGCCCTGGCGTCCGCCGGCTCCACCCTGGTCGAGCTCTTCGGCCTGGCCCGCGAACTCGACGAGACCGCCGAGGGCATCGACATCGGCCCGTCGCCGCAGGACGCGCAGCTCGCTGCCGACCTGGCGCTGCCGATCGAGGAGCTGGACCTGACCGTCCGTTCCTACAACTGCCTCAAGCGCGAGGGCATCAACACCGTCGGTGAGCTCATCGGGCGCACGGAGGCCGACCTCCTCGATATAAGGAATTTCGGTCAGAAGTCGATCGACGAGGTCAAGATGAAGCTCGCCGGCATGGGTCTGGGCCTGAAGGACTCGGCGCCCAACTTCGACCCCGCGCACGTCGTGGACTCCTTCGGCGAGGTTGACTACGACACCGACGACTACCGCGAGACCGAGCAGCTCTGACACCCCGCTGCGACACCTGAGGAGCACCAACGATGCCCACGCCCACCAAGGGCCCCCGCCTCGGCGGTAGCCCGGCGCACGAACGGCTGCTGCTGGCCAACCTGGCCACCGCGCTGTTCCGTCACGGGAAGATCACCACGACGGAGACGAAGGCCAAGCGCCTGCGTCCGCTCGCCGAGCAGCTGATCACCAAGGCCAAGCGCGGTGACCTGCACGCCCGGCGCCGGGTGCTGACCGTCGTCCGGGACAAGGACGTGGTCTTCGCCCTGTTCGACGAGATCGCCCCGCGCTACGCCAGCCGCAACGGTGGCTACACGCGGATCATCAAGACCGTTCCCCGCAAGGGCGACAACGCTCCGATGGCGATCATCGAGCTGGTCGAAGAGCTGGTCGAGGCTCCGGCCGCGCCGGCGAAGAAGGCGGCCCGCAAGGCCGCCGCGCAGCGGGACAAGGTCGAGGCGCTCACCCGCGAGGACGAGCAGCCCCCGGCCGCCACGTCGACTTCGGCTCCGGTCACGACCGAAGCTAAGGACGACGACAACTAAGCAGCACCGCACGACGATGAAGGCGCCCTTCGCGGGGCGCCTTCTTCGTCTCATCAGGGGGTACGACGTGCGCGCGCGACTGGACATCGCCTACGACGGCACCGACTTCTCCGGCTGGGCGGTGCAACCTGGACGGCGTACCGTCGCCGGCTCGTTGGTTTCGGTCCTGGAACAGGTGCTCGGCGCCGACGTGGCGACCGGGTTGACCGTGGCCGGGCGCACCGACGCCGGAGTGCACGCCACCGGCCAGGTCGCGCACGTCGACCTGCCCGATCCGGTCTGGGCGGCGACCGGTCCGACGCTGTTGCGCCGGCTGGCCGGCCTGCTGCCCGGTGACGTGCGGGTGACCGCGCTGACCGAGGCGCCGGCCGAGTTCGACGCCCGCTTCTCGGCGCTGTTCCGCCGCTACGTCTACCGGGTCACTGACGCGCCCTGGGGTGCCAACCCGCTGCGCCGGCTGGACACGCTGGCCTGGCCCCGCACGCTCGACCTGGACCGCCTCAACGAGGCCGCTGTGGGCCTGCACGGCGAGCACGACTTCGCCGCGTTCTGCAAGCGCAAGGAGAACGCCACCACGGTGCGCGAGGTGACCCGGCTCGACTGGCGCCGGGACGCCTCCGGGGTGCTGGAGGCGACGGTGCAGGCCGACGCGTTCTGCCAGGCGATGGTGCGCAGCCTGGTCGGTGCGATGTTGGTCGCCGGCGACGGTCGCCGAGACACGTCGTGGCCGGCTGCGCAGCTCACCCGCCGGGAGCGCAGCAGTGCCGTGACGGTGGCGCCGGCGCACGGGCTGACGCTGGTCGCGGTCGGCTATCCGGAGTCGTCGGGTGCGCTGGCCGCGCGGGCCGCGGCGACCCGCCGCCTGCGGGCGCCGGCTAGCTAGCGGCGCGGCGGTCCAGCACGCGGGTGTGCAGATACTGCTCGATCAGGTCGGAGAGGATCTGGCGGGCGTCCGGGTCCTCCGGATAGATCTTGCCGCCGTCGCTGCGGGCGATCACCGCGTACGCCAGGAAATGGCCGCGGACGTGCCAGCCGAGTTGCGTCTTGTCCCGGGCGAGCGCGCCGGTGCCGGGGCCCGCGGGCAGGCCGCGCAGCCGACCGTTGCCCGCGTCGAGCACCGACCTGATGCCGCCGTGCACCGCCTGGGCGCCGGCCGCGTCGGCGAGGTTGAGCAGACCCGCGGTGACCACGTAGAAGCCGTCGGGGGAGCGCAGCGTCGCGCGCACCACCTGGCTGCACCCGGCCGCCTCGAGCAGCACCACGACGCCGCCGTCGGCCGCCACCGCGCACCGGTCCAGCGCCTGCACCCGGAGCACCCGGTAGGTGTGGCCCTCCGGCCCGGCGACCACCACCGGTCCGGGGAAGACCTCGGCCGCTGTCAGCGGGCGCGGGTCGTCGGCCCGCGAGGTCAGCTCGCGCAGCACGATCGCGGCCGCGGGTTGTTCGGCCGCCGCGACGCCTTGCTGGCCTCCGGCGGACACGAGGTAGGTGCCGTAGCCGGCGAGCGTGAGCACCGCGAACGCCGCCAGCGCCCAGGCCGGCCGCCAGCGCCGGGACGGTCGCCAGGTCGGTGACCACCAGGTCGCGAGCACCCGCCGCAGTAGCACGCCGGCCACGCTAGGCCCTGGCGATGGCGACAGACCGCGGATTCGTGGCCGGCCCGCCGAAAGGGTGGCGCCCGTTCGGGTGACCGCGCTGGCGGTGGGCGAGAATGCGGGGCGTGACCGGGGACCATTACTTCACCGCCGAGCCCGACGCGGCCACCGCCGGCGCCGAGCGCATCGTCGAGTTCGCCGCCGGGGGACACGAGTTCAGCCTTCGCGTCACGGGCGGGGTGTTCTCCGCCTACCGGCTCGACCCGGGCACCGGCGTGCTGCTGCGCAAGGCCGACCTGCCCGGCCCGGCATCGGCGGGCAACCTCCTCGACCTCGGCTGCGGCTACGGGCCGATCGCGAGCGTGCTGGCCACCGTGGCGCCGCGGGCGACGGTGTACGCGGTCGACGTGAACGCCCGGGCCCGCGCGCTGACGGCGGCCAACACCGCGGCGCTCGGCGTCCGGGTGAGCGCGCCCGACGAGGTCGACCAGGCCGTCCGGTTCGACGAGATCTGGTCCAACCCGCCGATCCGGATCGGCAAGAGCGAGTTGCACGCGCTGCTCGCGCTCTGGCTGCCCCGGTTGGCGCCGGACGGCGTGGCCTGGCTGGTCGCCGGCAAGCACCTCGGCGGCGACTCGTTGCACCGCTGGTTGGTCGACGAGGGTTGGCAGGTCGAACGGCGCGCCAGCCAGAAGGGCTTCCGGGTGCTGCGGGTCGCTCGGAATTGAGGCGACGGCGGCGGCATCCGTCGGGCACCATTCGTGCGTGGGTTACATCGATGTGGCGGGCGTGGCGCATGTCCTGCCGGACGGCCGTGAGCTGTTCGCCGACGTCTCGTTCCGGGTCGGCGAGGGCGCCAAGGTGGCGCTCGTCGGGCCCAACGGCGCCGGCAAGACCACTCTGCTGCGGATGATCGCCGGCGACCTGCCGGTGCGCACCGGGGTGGTCGCCCGGTCCGGTGGGCTCGGCGTCATGCGCCAGTTCATCGGCATGGTCGGTGACGAGACCACGCTCCAGGAGCTGGTGCTCTCGCTCGCCGCGCCGCCGCTGCGGGCCGCGGGTGAGCGGCTGACCACCGCCGAGGCGGCCATGCACACCGCGGAGATACGCGGCAAATACAGCACCGCGGCCGGCAAGGCTCAGGTGGCCTACGCCGACGCGCTCGCCGCCTGGGGCGAGGCCGGCGGCTATGACGCAGAGGTGCTGTTCGACACCGTCACGACGATCGTGCTGGGCAAGACGTGGGAAGCGAGCAAGCACCGGCCGGTGCGCACGCTCTCCGGCGGCCAGCAGAAACGGGTCGCGCTGGAGCTGCTGCTCCGCGGCGCCGACGAGGTGCTGCTGCTCGACGAGCCCGACAACTTCCTCGACGTGCCCGGCAAGCGCTGGCTGGAGTCGCGGCTGCGCGAGTCCGACAAGTCGGTGCTCTACGTCTCCCACGACCGCGAGCTGCTCGCACAGACCGCCGGCCGGGTGGTCGCGGTCGAGGGCGGCAGTGCCTGGATCCATCCGGGCGGCTTCGCGTCGTGGCACGAGGCCCGGGTGACCCGGCACGAGAAGCTCGAGGAAGACGGCCGGCGCTGGGAGGAAGAACATCAGAAGCTGCGCGAGCAGATGCTGATGTATAAGCAGAAGGCCGCTTACAACTCCGACATGGCATCGCGCTACCGGGCGGCGCAGACCCGGCTGCGCAAGTTCGAAGAGGCCGGCCCGCCGCCGACCCCGCCGCGCGACCAGGACATCCGGATGCGGCTGGCCGGCGGGCGCACCGGCAAGCGGGCGGTGATCTGCGAGGCGCTGGAGATGGACGGGCTGACCTTCCCGTTCGACCTGGAGCTCTGGTATGGCGACCGGCTCGCCGTGCTCGGCGCCAACGGCACCGGCAAGTCACACTTCCTGCGGCTGCTGGCCCGCGGCGGCACCGACCCCGACCCGGCCAATCTGCCGGTCGACGGCGGCGAGAAGCTGGCGGCGGTCGCGCACAGCGGCGTCGCCCGGCTCGGCGCCCGGGTCCGGCCCGGGCACTTCTCACAGACTCACGACCGGCCCGAGCTGATGGGGCGCACTCTGGTCGAGATCCTCTGGCGCGGCGACGAGCACCGCACCGGGATGGACCGGCACCAGGCGATGAAGGTGCTGGGCCGCTACGAGCTGGCCGGCCAGGGCGACCAGAAGTTCGGCACCCTCTCCGGCGGCCAGCAGGCCCGCTTCCTGGTGGTGCTGCTGGAGCTGTCCGGCTGCACGCTGCTGCTGCTCGACGAGCCGACCGACAACCTCGACCTGGCCTCGGCCGAGGCGCTGGAGCAGGGCCTGGCGGCCTTCGAGGGCACCGTCATCGCGGTCACCCACGACCGCTGGTTCACCAGGTCGTTCGACCGGTTCATCCGGTTCGCCGGCGATGGCGAGGTCACCGAGACCCCGGAGCCGGTCTGGGGCGATGAGTAAGAGTGGGTATCGTGCTCGTGTGTCAGCTCCCGCGTCGCCCCCGGCGCCGCCCCTAGCGCCGCCCCGGGCGAAGAAGCGCAAGTCGGTGCTGCGCCGGGTTGCCGAGATCGTCATCACGGTGGCGTTCGTCGGCTACGTGGCCTGGTCGGTGAGCAAGCGCTGGTCCGAGGTGCAGGGCGTGATCGGCGACCTGTCTGTATCGGCGATCGCGCTCTCCCTGGTCGGCTCCCTGGCCGCGGTCTGGTGCTCGTTCCTGGGCTGGCGGGTGCTGCTCGCCGACTTCGGCAGCCACGTGCCGCTCACCGGCGCGATGCGGATCTTCTTCGTCGGCCAGCTCGGCAAATACCTGCCCGGCAAGGTCTGGCCGGTGCTGACCCAGATGCGGCTCGGCAAGGCCTACCAGGTGCCCGGCCGGTCGTCGGCCGCCGCTGTGCTGATCACCATGTTCATCACGCTCGGCACCGGCCTACTGCTGACCGCGGTGGTGCTGCCGCTGCTCGGCGGCGAGGCCTGGCACAAATACTGGTGGACGCTGTTCACCGTGCCGATCGCCCTCGTGGTGCTGCTGCCACCGGTGCTCAACCGGCTGCTGGCGCTGGCCATGCGGCTGGCCCGCCGGGAGGCGATGCCCAAGCCGCTGTCGGCCAAGGGGATCGGCCTGGCGGTCTTCTGGGCGATCGCCACCTGGCTCTGCTACGGCGCACACCTGTGGGCGCTGCTGCTCGACTTCGGCGCCGGCGGCTCCGATCTGATCATCCGCTCGGTGGCCGCGTTCGCCGGTGCCTGGTCGATCGGCTTCCTGCTGGCGATCGCCCCGGCCGGCCTCGGCCCCCGCGAGACCGCGCTGGTAGTGCTCCTGGCCGGTTCGGTGAGCGAGCCGGTCGCGCTGGTCGCCGCGCTCGTCTCGCGGCTGCTGATGACCGTCGCCGACCTCGCCTGGCCGGCGATCGCACTGCTCACCGACCGCAAGCGTAAGCGGCCGATCGTCAACGCGCCCGACATCGACACGGTGCCCGACCCCACGCCGGCGGCATCGACCGCGGTCGCGAGCGAATAGCACCACCGCCGCTGCCCTGATCGTCCGGTTCGGCGCGGGTCCGTTACGCTACCGCGGTGCGTTGGCTCGCTTTCGGAACCTACGACGTGCACCGACACCCCCGGGTGGGCGTCCTGATCGAGGGCCTCCGGGCCGCCGGTGACGAAGTGGTCGAGGTTAACGTCCCGCTCGAGCTCGACACGGCGGGACGCGTCGCCATGCTGCGCCAACCCTGGCGGCTGCCCAAGCTGGCCTGGCTGCTGGCGCGCTGCTGGACCCTGCTCGCGGTGCGGTCCCGCCGGGCCGGCGCCGCGGACGCGGTCCTGGTCGGCTATCTCGGGCATTTCGACGTGCGCCTGGCCCGCCGGCTGTTCCGCAGCCGCACGCCGATCGTGCTCGACCACCTGGTCTCCGCGGCCGGCACCGCTCGCGACCGCAGCCTGACCGCGGGCGGCGGCGGGCTCAAGTCGAAGCTGATGCGCTGGATCGACCGGGGCGCGCTGCGCTCCGCCGATGTGGTCGTGGTCGACACCGACGAGCACCTGGCGGCGCTGCCCGCCGACGCCGCGCCGCGCGGGGTGGTCGCCCTGGTCGGCGCGGGCCAGCAGTGGTTCGCGGCCGGCGCCGCGCGGCCCGCCACCCGGCCCGACGGCCCGCTCAAGGTGGTCTTCGTCGGGCTGTTCACGCCGCTGCACGGCACCGAATATCTCGGCGCCGCGCTGGCCGACCTGGCCGCCGACGACCGCATCGAAGTGACGATGGTCGGCAAGGGCCAGGACTACGACGCCTGCCGCGCGGCCGCCGCCGCAAACCCCCGGGTCACCTGGGTCGACTGGGTCACCGCCGCCGAATTGCCCGCGCTGGTCGCCGCGCACGACGTCTCGCTCGGCATCTTCGGCACCACCGAGAAGGCCCAGAACGTGGTGCCGACCAAGGTCTTCCAGGGCGCCGCGGCCGCGTGCGCGATCGTCACCTCCGACACCGCGCCGCAGCGCCGCACCCTCGGCGACGACGCGCTGTTCGTACCCCCGGGTGATGCTCCTGCCCTGACCGCGACGCTGCGTGCGCTCGCCGACGACCCGGCGCTGCTCGCGGCCTACCAGCGTAAAGCCGCGGCGCGCGCGGCCGCGGAGTTCGCCGCCGCCACGGTTGTCGAGCCGATCCGCGCGAAAGTCGCCCGCACGTCCCCCATACCCCCCGCTATGCAGGAGACCCGATGACAACGCCGCAGACCCCGCCCCTCGCCCCCCGGGCCGCGCTGCGCTGGAACGTCGTGAGCCGGGTAGTTTCCGGCCTGCGCCCGACGACCATCCTCGAGCTCGGCTGCGGGCAGGGCGCGATGGGCACCCGGCTGGCGCGGATGGGCACCTACCTGGCGGCGGAGCCCGACGACAAGAGCTTCGAGACCGCGCAGGCCCGGATCACGCCGCTGGGCGGCACGGTCATCCACGGCGACCACAACAAGATCCCCGAGGGCTCGACGTACGACGTGGTGTGCGCCTTCGAGGTCCTCGAGCACATCGCCGACGACGCGGCCGCGCTGGCCGGCTGGCTGCCGCTGGTCAAGCCCGGCGGGCACCTGGTGCTGTCGGTCCCGTCGGAGCCGCACCGCTTCGGCCCGTGGGACGAGCTGGTCGGCCACTACCGCCGCTACGACGCTGCCGGGCTGACCGCCCGCTTGACCGAAGCCGGCGCGGTCGACATCAAGATGATCCACTACGGCTGGCCGCTGGGCTATCTGCTCGACTCGGTCCGCGACCGGCTGGCCGGCGGCAAGACCGCCGAGGGCGACACGGCCGAGGAGCGCACCTCGGGCTCGGGCCGCATCCTCCAGCCGAGCGGCGCCGCGGCTGGCGCCGCGATCAAGCTCGCTGTGTCACCCTTCATCGGCCTCCAGCGCATGCGCACTGGTAAGGGCCCAGGCCTGGTCGCCGTCGCGCAACGCCCGGCCTGACGTCCATCTCGGCGCGGTTGCCGCGCCGGCCTGGCCTCTTCGGGGTTGAGCGGTTGCCGGGACGGCCTGGCCTTCTCGGGGTTGGGCGGTTGCCGCGACCGCCTGGCCTTTTCGGGGTTGAGTGGTCGCCGGGACGGCTTGGTTTTCGGGGTTGGGCGGTTCCCGGGACGGCCTGGCTTCGGGGTTGAGCGGTTGCCGGGACGGCCTGGCTGTCGGGGTTGGGCGGTTGCCGGGACGTCTTGGTTTTCGGGGTTGGGCGGTTGCCGGGACTGCCTGGCCTTAGGGCTGAGGTGTCGCCGCAGCGGCCTGGCCCGGGTGCTCTGAGTGGCCGTCGCGGTGGCCTGGCCTTCGAGGCTGAGGTGTTGCCGCGATGCCTGGCCTTTGGGGCTGGGGTGTTGCCGCGATGCCTGGCCTTTGGGGCTGAGGTGTCGCCGCGATGGCCTGGCGCTGAGGGTTGAGCGGTTGCCGCGACGGGCCTGGCGCTCGCGGCTGAGCCGTCGCCGCAGCGGCCTGGCCTTCGTGTTCTGAGTGGTCGCCGCGACCGCCTGAGTCGGCGGTCTTTGGGCCCGGCCACGGCGGACCTGGCAGCGAAGCGGCCGCTGGCGGGAAGGACCTTGTGGCAGCCCTGCGGACTGCCACATCCTGCGCTTCGCAGGGGTCGCTTTGACGGCCCGCGGTCAGCACCGCCGCGCTCCGTCGCGCCTGCGCCGTGACACGCCGCAGGCGTCGCGCGACACGACGTGCACTCGCGTCCCCACCAGTGAATCTAGGTAATCGGTTGTCGTTATGGCGTAGTCAACTGCTGGTTGCAACACCACCTCGTTGTGTTGGTGGAGGTGGGTATGGCATCGCGGTTGTCTATGGCGGAGCGGGAGCAGATCGGGTTGGGTCGGGCGTGAGTCGATTCGCTCGATCGCTCGTCGGTTGGGTCGGGCGCCGTCGACGGTCTTGCGGGAGGCGGGCCGGTTCGAGCGGTATGGGCAGCGGTATCTGCCGTCGGTGGCCGATTATGCGGCGTGGTTGCGGCATCGGCGGCCGAAGCGGCCTGCGAAGCTGGTCGTCAACACCGAGCTGCGGGCCGCGGTGCTCGCAGGGTTGCGGCGGCGGTACTCGCCGCGGCAGTTGGCGGCCCGGCTGTGGGTCGACTATCCGAACCGGTCGGAGATGTGGGTGTCTCACGAGACGATCTATCAGGCGATCTATCTGCAGGCCCGCGGGAACCTGCGGGCGGAGCTGACCCGGCAGATGGCGTTGCGGTCGGGTCGGGCGGCTCGTCGGCCGCGTCCGGTTGCGGGTGGGGCGGTGCGGTCGAACCGGGCGTGGCTGGGGTTGAACATCTCCGCCCGTCCGGCGGAGGTTGCGGACCGGGCGGTGCCCGGCCATTGGGAGGGTGACCTGCTTGAGGGGACCCGCCGGCGCGGGTCGGGTGGGTCGGCGATCGCGACGTTGGTGGAGCGGCATACCCGGTTTGTGATCCTGGTCGGCCTGCCGGATGGGAAGGTCTCCGAGCATGTCGTGGCCCGGCTGACCGCGGCGATGGGCTGGCTCCCGGAACGGCTCCGGGCCTCGTTGACCTGGGACCAGGGCAGCGAAATGGCGTTACACGCCCGGTTCAGCGTCGCGACGGGTTGCCCGGTCTACTTCTGCGACCCGCACAGCCCCTGGCAGCGCGGTAGCAACGAGAACACCAATGGTCTGCTGCGGCAGTACTTCCCGAAAGGGATCTTCGACTTCACCACCATCGACCAGGCCGGTCTGGACGCTGTCGCTGACGAGCTCAACGACCGACCCCGGATGACCCTGGGGTGGGCCAAGCCGAGTGAGAAGATGGCCCAACTACTCGGTGTTGCAACCACTGGTTGACCCCGCCTATCGGAGCATCTATTTACCTAGATCTCGGCTGAACCCGCGCTCGGAGCCGGCGCGCGGGCCTCGGGTTGGGGTGGCCGGTGACCGGGCGCGGATCTGGCAGCGAAGCGGTCTCTGGCGGGAGCGACGGTCGTGCCCACCGCGGACCCGAGTCAAAACAAAGCTGCCGCCCCGACGTGGTCGAGGCGGCGGCTTCAGCTATTTCGGCTATGGGGTGATCTCGGCGGCCTTCAGGTCGGAGATCCGGATCAGGGCGTAATGGCCCTCCTCCGCCACCGCGCGGTCGCCGATCGTCTTCGGCAGCCAGGTGGGGACCTTGCGGAGGTCCATCAGGACCAGGTCGGTGGGGTTGGCCTCGTTGCTGGCGAGCACCGCGGGCGTGACACCCTTCGGCGCCATGTTCCAGTAATAGGCGAACCAGCGCGGGGTGGACAGGCCGCCGCCGGCTACCCAGGCGACCGTCTGGTTGGGGGCCGGGTCGTGCTCCGAGACGAGCGTGCCGGCGTCGGTCGGGGTCTCGACGTAGTTGTGGTCGATCCGGCCCAGCACGATGAAGCCCAGCCACGCGACCATGAGCAGGCCGGCCGCGCTCGCACCGGCCAGGGTTAGCTTGCCGGGCAGGAAGGCGATCACGCGGTCGATCAGCACGCCCATGCCGACCAGGCCGAGGATCATGACCGGGTAGTCCCAGTAGTCGTGGATGTAGGCGCCGTTGTTGAGGCCGACGGTCCAGAAGATGTTGAACAGCAGCGCGAACGCCATGTAGAGGCGGGTGCGTTTGTCCCACAGGCCGGCCAGGGTGCCGAGGCCGAGCAGCACCAGATACCAGATCGGCAGCAGGGCGTCGAGGTTGCGGCCCTGGCGGCGGACGAACTGTTCGGCGGTGAAGGTGCCGCCCTGCGTGCGGAACTCGGCCTGGTGGGTCAGGTCGGCGATGCCGCTGACGCCGACGATGAAGGTCAGGCTGATCAGCAGGCCGACGACCATCGCGCCGCCGACCCAGAGGACGACTCGGTCGATCTTGCGGCGGCCGAGGAGTAGCCATAGGCCCATCGCGCCGGCGAAGCCGATGCCGGGCCAGGAGACCATCGTGGCCAGCAGGGCCGCGATGCAGGCGATCACCAGCAGCCAGCGGGGCGGCTGGTAGTCCTTGCGGCGCAGCACCACGACGACCGCGGAGATCAGCAGGATCGGGCCCAGGTCGAACATGATCGGGCTGTAGACCCAGAAGAACGTCGTCGACGCCATCAGGCCGACCGCGAGCAGGGTGGCCGTCCAGCGCAGGCCGAAACCGCGCAGCAGGGCCGCGCCGGCCGGGACGACCAGCAGGGCGAGCAGGTAGGGCGCGATCCACACCTCTACGGGCTGGTCGCCGGGGAACGAGCCGAACAGCGCGGTCAGGATGTTGAGCAGCGGCGGGTGGTGCGCGTAGGCGGCGTTGCTGTAGGGCTCCCAGTCGGCGCTGAAGTCGGAGCCGACGATGCCCTTTTCGTGCAGGTTGGCCAGATGCAGCGCATAGCGGCTGATGATCCGGCCCATGTGGTTGTCGCCGAACGGCAGGTTGAGCCGCGGGATGAAGGAGACGGCCAGCACGAGGGTGATCGCGCCGACGCCTGTCCAGCCCCAGCGGTCTTCCTTGGAAGGCGTGGGACGGGGTGGCTGTTCTGCGGCCTGCGCCGGCGCGACGTCGGTGACGGTCATGGCGCTATTCCGCGCGGGACCGCACGATGAGGTCGGCCAGCAGCGCCACGGCCGCGATTATCAGCCCGGCCATCAGGAGCATGACGGTGTTGTTGGCGACCCGGACCGGGTGGGCGATGACGTCGTAGATGACCTTCACGATGCCGATGCCGATCAGCCACAGCGCCGGGGGCATCAGCACCTTGAGTGGGTTGAAGTACATCACCATGCGGACGACCTGGAGGATGTAGCGGTAGGCGTCGCGGACGAAGTGGAACTTCGACGAGCCGGCGCGCTTCGCGTAGTCGATCGAGACGTAACGCACGTCGTGCTGGTTGTGCAGGAACGCCATCGTGATCGTCGTCACACAGGAGAACCCGGGCGGGAGCAGCCGCAGGTAGGGCAGTGACACCTCGCGGCGGAACGCCCGCAGGCCCGAGTTGAGGTCGGGGATCTTCTGGCCGGCGAGCCGCTCGGCGATCTTGCGGATGACCCACTTGGCCGGCACCCGGAGCAGCTTGTGGGTGCCCTGCTCGCTGGTGCGCGCACCGACCACCTGGTCGATGTTCTGGTCTTTCTCCAGGAGCTGCACCAACTCGGGGATGCGCTCATTGGGATAGGTCATGTCGGCGTCGGTCCACACGACGATTTCGCCGCGCGCCTCCCGGGTGCCGATCCGGCGTGCCGTGCCCGAGCCGCCGTTGCGGTGGAACGGCATCACACGCAGATTCGGGAAGCGCAGCTCGGCGTCGCGCAGGACGGAGAGGGTGTTATCGGTCGAGCAGTCGTCGATGGCCAGCAGTTCATAGCTGTAGCCGCTGCGGTCCATGGCGGCGGAGATCCGCTCGATCTCCAGCAGCACGTGATCCTGCTCGTTGTAGCACGGCAGCACGACCGTCACGTCCAGCCGCTCCGGCGCCGCGACGTCGGCTGGCTCCGCTGCGGCGGACCGCTGCTGGAACCTGTTGGTTGCCGTCATTTCCGGTCCACGCTCCCATCGGGGGGCGACCGAAATAGGTGGCCGCCACAAGGTGTCAGACTCTAGCAATGCCCGCGCAAAGGATAGTGCCACGCGTTGCGGCGTGGGCTATCGGCCGACACCGTCGCCCGCGGTGCGGAAACGGGCGCACGGTGTGACATCCCCTTCTTTTCTGGAGTACGGCGTGAGCGCGATGATCTATCGCCGGCTCGGCAATTCGGGACTGGTCGTGTCCGTTGCCGGAGTCGGTTGCAACACCTTCGGCCGCGATATCGACGCGCACGGCGCGCACGATGTCGTCGATGCCGCGCTGGAGGTCGGGATCAATTTCTTCGACACCTCCGACACCTATGGCGGCCCCCGCCACGAGGCGTCCGAGCGGTTCCTCGGCGCGGCGCTCAAGGGCCGCCGCGACGACGTGGTGGTGGCGACCAAGTTCGGCATGTCGATGTCGGGGATCAACGGCCCGGACCGGGGTGCGCGCGGCGCCCGCCGCTACATCATGCGGGCGGTCGAGGGTTCGCTGCGCCGGCTGGAGACGGACTACATCGACCTCTACCAGATGCACGAGCCGGACCGGTCGACGCCGATCGAGGAGACCCTGTCGGCGCTCGACGATCTGGTGACCGCGGGGAAGGTGCGCTACATCGGCTGCTCCAACTTCGCCGCCTGGGAGGTCGCCGACGCGGCCTGGGTGTCGAAGACCCGCGGTTGGGCGCCGTTCATCAGCGCCCAGAACCACTACAGCCTGCTGCACCGAGGTGTGGAGGCCGAGCTCGTGCCCGCCTGCGAGAAGTTCGGGCTGGGCGTGCTGCCGTTCTTCCCGCTGGAGAGCGGCCTGCTGACCGGGAAATACCGGCGCGGCCAGGCGGCGCCCGCGGGCACCCGGCTGACCAAGGAGCGGTTCGCACGGCGGCTGGCGGAAGCGCCGTGGGATCGCATCGAGGCTTATCAGGAGTACGCGGACGAGCGCGGCCTGTCCATGCTCACTGTCGCCATCGGCGGCCTGGCGGCGGCGCCGGCCGTCGTCTCGGTGATCGCCGGTGCGACGACGCCCGACCAGATCCGGGCCAACGCGGCGGCCGCCGCCTGGCAGCCGTCGGCCGAGGATCTCGCGGCGCTGCGCGCCCTGGGGTGACCCCACTGTCGATCGTTAGTGCGATTTAGTCCGTCGTCCGGCCCGCCTCTCGTGCTACCCGTGTAGTACGAGAGGCGGGAGGAACCAATGACACCACTCGCGGTGCTCGCGATCGGCGGTTCGGACTCCAGCGGGGGATCCGGGTTGCAGGCCGACCTGAAGGTGTTCGCGGCGATGCGGCTCTATGGCGCGTTCGTGGCGACATCCGTGACCGCACAGAACACCCGAGGCGTCCAGGACGTCTTCGAACTACCCGGCAACGTGGTCTCGGCACAGCTCTCGGCTGTGCTCGACGACATGCCGATCGCGGCGGTGAAGGTCGGCATGCTGGCCACCGCCGAGGCCGCCGCGGCGGTGACCGCCAAGGCCCGGGCGGGCGTGTTGCCCAAGCTGGTCGTCGACCCGGTGCTCGAGTCGGCGGCCGGGCGGCGGCGCGGTGTGATCACCGCGTTGGAGCGGCTGCTGCCCTACGCGGCGGTCGCGACACCCAACCGCGAAGAGGCGTCAGCGCTGGTCGGCTGGCAGGTCTCGACACCGGCCGACATGGCCGGAGCGGCGGCCCAGATCGCCTCCAACGGCCCGACCTACGTCGTGGTGACCGGCGGCGACATGGTCGCGGGCGAAGAGGCGGTCGACGCGGTCTGGACCGACGCGGGGGCGCGCTTCCTGCGCTACCCACGGGTGCAGACCCGCAACAGCCGCGGCACCGGTTGCACCTTCTCGGCGGCGATCACGGCCCGCCTGGCCCAGGGCGACGACGTGCTCGAAGCCCTGGTCGCGGCGAAGGAATACGTGGCCCGCGGCCTGGTCGGCGCGCGCGACTGGAAGCTGGGCAACGGCAGCGGTCCGCTCAACCACTTCGGCTGGCCCAGCTTCGCGGCTTTCTCCGCCTAGGCCGAGCCGGCCGCGCTACTCGTCTTTCTGCCGGGTCGTCGAGCGCAGCGAGCGGCGCGGCGTTTCGTCGCGGCGGCGCTCGTTGACCGGCTCCGGTGCGCTGAGGCCGGTGACCCAGTCAACGTATTCCTCGTCGCGCTCGCGGATCGGCTTGTCGCCCTTGCCGCGCTTGCCGCGGGGTTGGTCGGCCGGAGCGTCGGGGGCCGGGTCGGTGCTCTCCGCGGTGTTGTTGCGGTTGCGGCGGAAGAGGCCGCGGGACGGGCTCGCCGTCTCGGCGCTGTCTGCTTCGTCGGCCTTGTCGTTGTCGTCGTTGGTCGGGGTGCTGCGGGCCGGGGCGTCGTCGATGTCCCAGCTGCCGTCGTCGCTGCCCAGGTCGACGCTGTGCAGGTGGCGCTGGGCTCGGCCCGCCTTCCGGCCGGTGCCGCGGTCGTCGTCGGCCGGGGCCGGCTGGTTTTGGCCGGCGGGGTCCCAGGAACCGCGGCCGGCGCTGGGTGTGCCGGTGTCCTGCCGGCCTGGGCCGTTGGTGTCCCAGGAGGTGCGGCTTCGGGCGGCCGTCGGACCCTGGTCCTGCTCGCTGGTGGCTGCCGGGTCCCACGAGGGGCGGCTTCGGCTGGCGCCGCGGCCGGTCGTGGCGGGGTCGGCCGGAGGCCGGTCGGTGTCGTCTGCGGTGTCCCAGGAGTTGCGGCTCCGGTTGGCGGCGCCGAGGCCGCTGGTCCCGAGGCCGGCTCCGCGGTCCCGAGCGCCGGAGTCCCGGGCGCCCAGGTCGTGGGCGCCGCTGTCGCGGGCCGCGAGGCTGTCCGTGTCGCGACCGCGGGCGCCGCTGTCGCGGCCGGCGAAGCCGTCCGCGCTGGAGCCCTGGCCTTGCCGGTCGCGGCCGCCGCTGTCGCGGCCGCCGCTGTCGCGGCCGCCGCTGTCGGGGGCGCTGCTGTCGCGGGACCCGAGGCCGTCCGCGTCGTGAGGCCGGCCAAAGGCGTCCCCGCGCCGACCCAGGTCGGAGCCGCTGTCGGTCGGGTCGCGGTCGGACCGGTCGTCGCCGCCGCCGAAGCGGCTGGTGACCAGGCCGCCGAAGCCGAAGCCGCGGGGGCCGCTCGGGGTTGGGTCGCCGGTGGTCGGCTGCTCGGACCCGGATCCGGGTCCGCCGGCGGATGGAACATCGACCCAGCCACTGTCGGCGGCCTCCGCCACCGGCGTCGGCTCGGACTTGTTCTTGCGGCGGAACAGGCCGCGCCGCTTCTGCTCCGGTGCCTTGGCCGGCGCGGCCTCGGCGGCCGGGGCCGCGTCTCGGGCCGGGACCGGTGGCGCGCTGGGTCCGGCCGCTGGATCGCTGCCCGGCGTCACCGGTGGCGGCGGCGTCCACGCCGGCGGCGCGAGCCGCCAGTCGGGCATCTCGCCGCCGGGTTGGCTGGCGCCTTGATCGGCGCGGCTGGCCCAACTCGTGCCGGCCGCCTGGCCAGCCTGCTCGGGCTCGCCGCGCCCCGGCTGGCGCGGGATCGCGCCCGGCGCCGGTGGCTGCGGCCGGATCGATGTCGGCCGCGAGTGGAGGTCGCCGTCGTCGCGCCGCTCGGACCCGCTCGCCGGCGAAGCCGGCACGACGGGCACGGACGACGCCGGGAACGTCGAGGTTCTGTCGGTGCGCCAGTCGCCTGGACCAGGGGTGCTCTGCCGCTCGAAGGGCCGGATCGGCGTCGGCTCCGGACCCGGCGGCGGCGAGACCACCTCGGGTTGGCGCGGCGGCGCCACCGGCGTGGGCGGGTTGAACAACGACGCCCGCGCCGGCGCGGACGGCGACTTTCCGTCACCCACCCGCGGCGCGGTCGACCGCTCCATGTCGCTCAGGTCACGCGCCCGCCTGGCGGCGGCGGACTCGCTGCTCGGCGCAGCAACGCCCTCGGACCGGGCGCCGGTGCCACCGCGCGGCTCGGCACCGGACCGGCCACGGCCGGCACCGGGCCCGCCGCCTCCGGCCGCGCCGAGCGGGTCACGCCCAGCACTCCCGGACATGCCGAGTGGATCACCCTCGCCACTGCCGAACCCGCCGCTCGCGGCGCCGGTGAGCCGGTCGCGTTCACCGCCGCGCGGCTCGCGCTCGCCGCCGCCGAAGCTCGCGAAGGAGGCATCGCCCTCGGCGCTGCCGAGCGGGTCGCGCTTGGCGCCGCCAAAGCTCGTGGACGACGCGTCGCGCTCGGCGCTGCCGAGCGGTTCGCTCCTGGCGCCGCCGAAGGAGGCATCGCCCTCGGCGCTGCCGAGCGGCTCGCGCTCGCCGCCACCGAAGCTCGTGAAGGACGCGTCGCCTTCGGCGCTGCCGAGTGGGTCGCGTTTGGCGCCGCCAAAGCTGGTGAACGAGGCGTCGCCTTCGGCGCTGCCGAGTGGGTCGCGTTTGGCGCCGCCAAAGCTGCCGAAGGACGCGTCGCCCTCGGCGCTGCCGAGTGGGTCGCGCTCGGCGTCGCCAAAGCTCGTGAAGGACGCGTCGCGCTCGGCGCTGCCGAGTGGGTCGCGCTTGGCGCCGCCAAAGCTGGTGAACGAGGCGTCGCGCTCGGCGCTGCCGAGTGGGTCGCGCTTGGTGCCGCCAAAGCTCGTGAAGGACGCGCCGCTCTCAGCGCTGCCGAGGGCGTCGCGCTTGGCGCCGCCGAAGGAGGCGTCACTCTCGGGGCTGCCGAGCGCGTCGCGGTCTGACCCGCGGGCCGGTCCGCTGCCGAAGCCGGTGAAGGAGGCGCCGCCGCCCAGGGGGTCGCGCTCGTCGATCCGGTCGCTGTCCGGATCGCTCGGCGACCCGGCCCGGCCGAAGCCGGTGAACGAGGCGTCGCCCGGTTCGCGCTGCTCGTGGCGCGGGTTTCCGAACAGGTCCTTGTCGGGCTCGCGCCCGAATGAGCCGGTCGCACTATCCGGCTTCTCGCTGCTCCAGGACTCGGACGCCGAGCCGCCGTAGCTGGGGAAGACCTCCGCCGTGTGGTCGCCGCCGTGTCGGGGGCCGGGACCGGCTGCCGGTGCGGCCGCGCCGCCGCCGGCGGTGAGTTGCCGGGCCACCGAGGCCAGCACCGAGCCCAGCCCGCCCGCCGCCACCGCGATCAGTGCGCCCCAGTAGGGCGCCGCCTGGTAGCGGTCGGCGTCGTTGCCCGGGCCGGCGATCAGGTAGGCCAGCGCCAGCAGGGCCGGACCCACCACACCGGACACCGCCACGGGGATCATCGGGAGGCCGCGCCAGCGGGCCAGGGCGCCGATGCCGGCGCCGACGGCCAGCGCTATCGCCGGCATCACGATCACGGCCAGCCGCTGCGCCAGACTGTCGCCGAGCCAGGTCGCGTCGAGCACGCCCAGGCGTACTTCTGGCAATGGGTCGTCGGGGCCCAACGACGGCGCCACCGAGAGGAGCGCGACCAGCCAGACCACCAGGGTGACCGCGCCGAGGTTGAGGCCGGCCACGCGCTGTGACAAGACGGCCAGGGCCGCGAACACGCCGACCAGGGCGCCCAACGCGGCCGACAGGCCGGCGATCGCGACCGGGTTGCCGTCGCCGGTCGTGGCCGCCCGGGCCGGGAGCATCGCCAAGGGTGCGACCGCCAGTGCGCCGACGCCGCCGGCGACCGCCACCGCCACCCGCTCGCCGATCGTGGCCGGCAGGCCGTCGCGGCGGGCCAGCCAGTTGCCCGCGAGGCCGCCGGCGACGGCGGCCAACATCGCGAACCACGCCACCCAGGCGAGGTGTGCGGTCCACTGCCCGGACAACTGCTCAAAGTCACGGGAGAACCGCACCACGCCCAGCCCGTAGGCGAAGCCGAGCTGGCCGGCACCGGCGAGCAGGCCGACGACAAGCGCCGCGAGCAACACCCTGCCCCAGGTCCGATAGGCCATGCGGGCACGGTACGGCGCCGCATCGCGGACCGCCACCCGCCAATCGGAGACTGTGGATAACTACTCAGTGTCAGAGGTTCTGGAGGATACGCAGGGCCCGCGAGACCCGGAACATGGTGTCGCTGTCGGCGACTTCGACCACCTCGGTGAACCACTTCTTCATCGGCGAGGACAGCCGGTCGGGCATGACCACATAGGAGCCCATCGGCACCGCCAGCGGTGAGTCGCGCAGCAGATCGGACTCGACCACTTCGGCCACGATCAGGATCGGCACGTCGGTGCTGTTGTAGAGGTCTGAGCTGATCACCAGGCCGAGGCGTTCACGGGCGCCGTTGATGCGCCAGATCTCGCCCCTACGCTGCACGCCCGTCGCCTCCGAACAGCGCGTCGTCGACCATCGCGACCTCGTGCTCGTCGGCCAGGGCGGCGGCCTCGAGATCGACGCCGGCCCGGCCGACCGCGGCGGCGTGTGCGGTGAACAGCTCGCGGACCGCCTTCTCGCGGGCGGCCTGGTCCATCCACGCGGACAGGGACAGCCCCTCGCGCTTGGCGAACCGGCGGGCCTCTTCGATGGTCTCGTCGGAAAACGAGAGAGTCACCTTGGCGGTCATACCAAAGACCATACCAAGAAGCATCCCAGGGGTACGGCTGAGCGTACGGTGCGCGGCTCTTAGCACTTTCGAAACAAACGGGACGCCCGACCGAAACGGGACACCTGCACGCTTCCGGACATGCACCAGCGGTCGGCTCGGACTCCTTGATGGGCCGCCCGGTGTCCGCCGAGCTGACCGGTTTCACCGTCGGCGTCACGGCCGACCGGAGCCGTGACGCGCTGGCCACCCTGCTGGAGGGGCATGGCGCCCGGGTCGTGCTCGCGCCGGCCCTGCGGATCGTCCCGCTGGCCGACGACACCGAGCTGCGCGCGGCGACCAGGGCCTGCCTCGACCGCCCGCCCGACATAGTGGTGGCCAACACCTCGATCGGCATGCGCGGCTGGCTGGAGGCCGCTGACGGCTGGGGCCTGGCCGAACCGTTGCGCGGCGTGCTGGCCGAGGCCTACCTGGTCACCCGCGATCCCCGGGTACGCGGCGGGCCGGAGCACGCCACGCCCGTCGAGGAGAGCTACGCAGAGGTGATCGACCACCTGCGCCACCGCGGCGTACGCGGACAGGTGGTGGCCATGCAGTTGCCCGGTGAGCGCCAGCCGGAGTGGACCGCGGCGCTGGAGGCGGCCGGCGCCACTGTCATCGAGATACCGGTCTATCGCTGGGCGCCACCGCTCGACCCGGCGCCACTGCACCGAATGGTCGACCTGGTCACCGGCCGGCTGGTCGACGCGGTCACGTTCACTTCCGCCCCAGCCGTCAACGCCCTGCTCCGCGCGGCCGGCCCGAGCAGCGAAGACGTCCTCGACGCGCTGCGCTCCGACGTGCTGGCCGCCTGTGTGGGCCCGGTCACCGCGGCACCGCTGCGCCGCCACGGCGTGCCGGTGGTCGCGCCGCGCCGGGCCCGGGTCGGCGCGCTGGTGAGGACGATCATCAAGGAGCTGCCACCCCGGGCGGTCAGCGTGCGCGCGGGCGGCCACGACCTGACCCTGCGTGGCCACGCCGCCGTGGTCGACGGGGTGCTCCGGCCGCTCGCGCCGGGGCCGATGGCGGTGCTCCGCGCGCTGGCCGCCGAGCCCGGCCGGGTCTTCCCCCGGGCCGCCCTGCTGCGCACCCTGCCGCGCGGCGCCGACGAGCACGCGGTCGAAATGGCGGTGGCCAGGCTGCGTGCCGGATTGGGCATCCCTAGAGTGGTGCAGACCGTGGTGAAACGCGGCTACCGCCTCGCGGTAGACTGACGCCGCGCTAGAGCACAACCTCGTTTTGACCCTGCCTGCTCGCAGCAGGTATCGTTGTCTGCTGTTGTGCGCGACGCGAACATTTCTGGCGTGCGACCCCAGACCGACGACGAGACAAGGTAAACCTGTGCGTACGTACAGCCCGAAGCCGGGTGAGATCGAGCGTCAGTGGCTCATCATCGACGCGTCTGACGTCGTGCTGGGCCGGTTGGCCACCCACGCGGCCACGTTGCTGCGCGGCAAGCACAAGCCCACTTTCGCCCCCCACGTTGACACCGGTGACTTCGTTGTGATCATCAACGCTGGCAAGGTCGCGCTGACGGGCAACAAGCGTGAGACCAAGGTGGCCTACCGGCACTCCGGCTACCCGGGCGGGCTCAAGCAGGTCGCCTACTCCGAGCTGCTGGAAAAGCGCCCCGAGCACGCGGTCGAGCTTGCCGTCAAGGGCATGCTCCCGCACAACAAGCTCAGCCGTCAGCTCATCAAGAAGCTGAAGGTCTACCCCGGCGCCGAGCACCCGCACGCCGCCCAGCAGCCGGTGCCTTTCGAGATCAAGCAGATCGCGCAGTGAGCGCGGACGAGGAAGCCACAGAGATGACCGACATCAGCGCGCCCACTCCGGTCGCCGTCGCCGAGGCCACCGCTCCGGCACCCGCGCCCGCTACCCGCGCACCGCGCGGCGACCGTCCGATCCAGACCGTCGGGCGGCGCAAGGAAGCCATCGTCCGGGTGCGCATCGTGCCGGGCACCGGCAAGATCACCTGCAACGGCCGCGAGCTCGAGGAATACTTCCCGAGCAAGGTGCACCAGCAGCTCATCCGTGAGCCGCTCGGCACCGTCGAGAAGGCCGAGGCGTTCGACGTCGTCGCCAACCTGCGTGGCGGCGGCATCACGGGTCAGGCCGGCGCGCTGCGCCTCGGCATCGCCCGTGCGCTGATCACCAACGAACCCGATGACCGCCCGGCGCTCAAGAAGGCCGGCTTCCTCACCCGTGACGCTCGCGTCAAGGAGAGCAAGAAATACGGTCTCAAGAAGGCCCGTAAGGCTCCGCAGTACTCCAAGCGTTGATTCACTGACCATACGGCCGGGATTGCCATCGCCACGGGCGGCGGCAGCCCGGCCGTTGGCATTCCCGCGATCAATCCACAGCGGAGGTTCAGATGGGCCGTCTCTTCGGCACCGATGGGGTACGTGGCAAGGCCAACGTCGACCTCACCCCCGAGCTCGCGCTCGCCGTGGCGGTCGCGGCCGCCCGTACCCTCGCCGAAGTCGATCGGTCCCACCCGCCGCTGGCCGTTGTCGGCCGTGATCCCCGGGCGTCCGGCGAGATGCTCGAAGCGGCCACCGTCGCGGGCCTGACCAGCGCCGGCGCCAACGTGTTGCGGGTCGGCGTGCTGCCCACCCCGGCGGTCGCCTACCTGGTCGGCGAGACCAAGGCCGACTTCGGCGTCATGCTCTCGGCCTCGCACAACCCGATGCCCGACAACGGCATCAAGATCTTCGCGGCCGGCGGGCACAAGCTGCCCGACGACATCGAGCACCGGATCGAAGCGGCGATCGAGGCCGGCACCGACGGCTGGACCCGGCCGACCGGCGCCGCCGTGGGCCGCGTGCACGACCTGCTCGACGGCGCCGACCACTACGTGCAGCACCTGGTCGGCTCCAACAGCCAGCCGCTTGCCGGGCTCAAGGTCGTCGTCGACTGCGCCAACGGCGCGGCCGCCGACATCGCACCGGTCGTCTACCGCGAGGCGGGCGCCGAGGTGATCGCGATCCACGCCGAGCCCGACGGCCTCAACATCAACGACGGGTGCGGCTCGACCCACCTCGACGCGGTCCGGGCCGCGGTCGTCGAGCACGGCGCCGACCTGGGCATCGCGCTCGACGGCGACGCCGACCGCTGCCTCGCGGTGACCGCCGACGGCACCGAGGTCGACGGCGACCAGATCATGGCCATCCTGGCGCTCGCCATGCGCGAGGCCGGCACGCTGACCAGCGACACGTTCGTCACCACCGTGATGAGCAATCTGGGCCTGAAGATCGCCATGAAGCAGGAAGGCGTCGGGCTGGTCGAGACCAAGGTCGGCGACCGCTACGTGCTCGACGAGCTGCGCGCCTCCGGCCTCGCGCTGGGCGGGGAGCAGAGCGGACACATCATCATGCCGGCGTACGCGACCACGGGTGACGGCGTGCTCGCCGGCCTGCACCTGCTGGCTCGCATCGCCGCGACCGGGAAGTCGCTGGCCGAGCTGGCCGCCGTGGTCACCAAGCTGCCGCAGGTGCTGATCAACGTGCCGGTCGGTGACCGCACCACCGCCGCGCAGCAGCCGGCCGTGCGCGACGCGGCGGCCGCGGCCGAGGCCGAGCTGGGCGACACCGGCCGGGTGCTGCTCCGCCCGTCGGGCACCGAGCAGCTGGTCCGGGTGATGGTCGAGGCGGCGACGGCCGAGACCGCACAGGAGGTCGCGGAGCGGCTGGCGGCGGTCGTTCGTACCGCATCACCGGTCTGAAGATCTCTTGACGTTTGATCAATGGGCCCTACTGTCTATTAGTTGACGATTCAACTTTTAGCGGAACGGACCCCTCATGAACGTCGTGTTATGGATCATCGCGATCCTGCTCGGCCTCGCCTTCATCGCTGCCGGTCTGATGAAGATCCTGCAGCCGAAGGAGAAGCTGATCGAGACCGGGCTGGGCTGGGTCGAGACCTTCGCGCCCGGGCACGTCAAGATCATCGGTGCGCTCGACCTCCTGGCCGGCGTTGGCCTGATCCTCCCGGCCGCCGTCGGCGTCGCCGAGGTCCTCGTGCCGCTCGCCGCCGT
This sequence comes from Asanoa ferruginea, assembly GCF_003387075.1. NCBI lineage: Bacteria > Bacillati > Actinomycetota > Actinomycetes > Micromonosporales > Micromonosporaceae > Asanoa > Asanoa ferruginea. The sequence goes on along the minus strand of NZ_QUMQ01000001.1, from coordinate 1,305,714 downwards.
CGGCATCGTGCTCCTGATGATCGGCGCGGTGGTCGTGCACGGCCGCCGGCGGGAGACGCCGATGGTGATCGCCAACCTGGTCCTGCTGGTGCTGGCGGCCGTGGTGGCGTGGGGCCGCTTCGGCCCCTACTCCTTCTAGTTTTTTCTTAGGCGGGCGACCGCCTCGTTGAGGACCGCCGGCCGCTTGCAGAACGCGAACCGCACCAGGCGGCGGCCGGCGTCCTCATGGTCGTAGAACACCTGGGTCGGCACCGCCACCACGCCGGAGCGTTCGGGCAGCGCGCGGCAGAACTCGACGCCGTCGGTGCCGCCGAGCGGCGTGATGTCGGCGGTGACGAAGTAGGTGCCCTCCGGGATCAACACCCCGAACCCGGCGTCGCGCAGGCCCGCGACCAGCAGGTCACGCTGCGCCTCCAGGCCCGCGCGGAACTCGTCGAAATAGGAGTCGGGCAGGCCGAGCGCGATGGCGATGGCCGGCTGGAACGGCGAGCCGTTGACAAACGTCAGGAATTGCTTGACCCGCAGCGCCGCCGACACGAGGTCGCGCGGGCCGCTGGCCCAGCCGATCTTCCAGCCGGTGCAGGAGAAGGTCTTGCCGGCCGACGAGATCCGCAGCGTGCGCTCGCGCATGCCGGGCAACGTCGCGAGCGGCACGTGCGGTGTCGTGGCGTCGGTGAAGACCAGGTGCTCGTAGACCTCGTCGGTGACCGCGTAGACATCGTGGGCCTGGCACAGCTCCGCCACCAGGGCCAACTCCGCGCGGGTGAAGACCTTGCCGGTCGGGTTGTGCGGGGAGTTCAACAACACCATCCGGGTACGCGGCCCGAACGCGCCGCGCAACTCGTCGGGATCGACCGCGTAACGCCCGTCGGCGCCCGGCCGCAACGTCACCGGCCGGCGCACCGCACCGGCGAGCGCGATCGACGCCGCGTAGGAGTCGTAGTAGGGCTCGAAGCAGACCACCTCGTCGCCGGGCTCGCAGAGCGCCAGGATCGCCGCGGCCACCGCTTCGGTCGCGCCGGCGGTGACCAGCACCTCGCCGTCGGGGTCGTAGTCGAGGCCCCAGAACCGCTTCTGGTGCGCGCTGATCGCCGCCCGCAGCGCCGGAATGCCCGGCCCCGGCGGGTATTGGTTCTGTCCACCGTGGATCGCATCGACGGCGGCGTCGAGCATCTCCTTCGGACCGTCGGTGTCGGGGAAGCCCTGACCGAGGTTGACGGCGCCGGTCCGGACGGCGAGCGCCGACATCTCGGCGAAGATCGTGGTGCCGAACGGGCGCATCCGGGCGACCAGTGGATCGGTCACTGCTCCTCCTCGTGGGCGGTGACCAGGCGGTCGATGCCGTCGAAAATCATAGTGAGGCCGAACCGGACCTCCATGTCGAACTCCTGATCGCTCATCCCCTCATCGGGGTCGTCGAAGATGCCATGGTCGACGAGTTTGGCCAGCTCGGGCAGTTGGTCCTTGTCGACGACCAGGCGGAGCATCTCGCCGTACGCGGGATAGCCCAGCGCCGCGCCGGCCGCGCCCTGGTTGACCTCCTGCGCCATGCGTACCTGGCCGCGAACGAAGATCAGCAGCAGCATCATCACGCCGAGCCGGATCTCGGCGGGCAGGTGTGTCTTCCGCAAACAGGCCAGCCCCCGGTCGAGCCAACTGAGCTGGCCGGGGCCGACCGGCGGCGTCGGGCCGAGTGGCACGTGGAGGACCCAGGGGAACTGCTGATAGAGCTTGACCAGCGCGTACGTCCAACGCTCGAGATTTTCTCGCCAGCCCACCGTGTCGTCGGGTTCGGGTGGCGGCGCCTTGACCGCGCTGACGTCTGTCATGAGCTGGAGCAGCTCGTCTTTGGTGCGGACGTAGCGGTAGAGCGACATCGCCGACTTACCGAGCTTCTCCGCGACGCGGGTCATCGAGAGGGGGCCGAGCCCCTCGGCGGAGGCGATCTCGATGGCGGCGTCGACGATCTGCTCGATGCTGAGGTTGGGACGCGGGCCGCGCTTGGCGGGCTCGCGCTGTCCCCACAGCACGTCAACGCCGGGTGGTAGGTCGGGCATTGCTTCATCCTAAAACTGCGTATAGCCTAAACCAAATCGTGTAGGGCATAAACAGTTGGGGGGCGAGGCGTGGACGCGATCCGCGTTTCAGGAATCGAGAAGGCTTACGGCGGCCAGCGGGTGCTCACCGGTATCGACCTGGCCGTGCCGGCCGGCTCGGTGTTCGGGCTGCTGGGGCCCAATGGCGCGGGCAAGACGACGCTCGTGCGGATCCTCGCGACACTGGTCCGGCCCGACGCCGGGCGCGCCGAGGTCGCCGGGCACGACGTGCTGGCAGAGCCCTTCGAGGTCCGTCAGAAGATCAGTCTCACCGGGCAGTTCGCCGCGGTCGACGAGCTACAGACCGGGCTGGAGAACCTGACGATGGTCGGGCGGCTCCGCCGGCTGGGCCGCGCGGGCGCCAAGCGGCGGGCCACCGAGTTGCTGGACCGCTTCGACCTCGCCGACGCGGGTCGCAAGCTGGTCAAGACCTACTCCGGCGGCATGCGGCGCCGGCTCGACCTGGCGATGAGCCTGGTGACCAACCCGCCAGTGATCTTCCTGGACGAGCCGACCACCGGGCTCGACCCGCGCAGCCGGCAGCAGATGTGGTCGTTCGTCCGGGAGCTGCGCGACGCCGGCAGCACCATCTTCCTGACCACGCAATATCTGGAGGAGGCCGACCAGCTCGCCGATCAGATCATGCTGATCGACCACGGCATCGCGGTCGCCGAGGGCACCGCCGACGAGCTCAAGGTGCGGATCGGCGGCGAGCGGGTCGAGCTCGCGTTCGGGTCCGCGGCCGACCGCGTGCTGGCGGCGGCCGACCTGGACGCGGCGGTCGTGGCGTCGACCGATCTGTCGGTGACGGTCGCGACGACCGGCAGCGCGGCCGAGGTCCGCGAGCTGCTCGACCGGATGGAGAAGCTCGGCGCGACCGTCGACAAGGTCGCCATCCACCGTCCCACGCTCGACGACGTGTTCTTCGCCCTGACCGGAGGTAACCCGCGATGACCAGCGCCTACTGGGCCGTCGACAACTCGTTCGCGCTGATCGGGCGGAGCCTGCGCATATCGGCACGCAACATCGAGGCGTTGCTGATGGCGGTCATGCTGCCGATCATGCTGATGCTGATCTTCGTATTCGTCTTCGGCGGAGCGATCAACTCGGGTACGGAGTACGTCAACTACGTCGTACCCGGAATCATCATCCTGTGTGCCGGGTTCGGCGCGTCGACCACCGCGGTCAGCGTCACGCACGACATGGTCGGCGGCATCATCGACCGGATCCGCTCGATGCCGGTGGTCAGCTCGGCCGTCCTCACCGGACACGTGGTCGCCAGCGTGGCCCGCAACCTGGTCGCGATGGCGTTGGTCATTGGTGTCGGCCTGCTGGTCGGCTGGCGCCCGGCGGCCGGTTTCGCCGACTGGCTCGCGGCGATCGGCTTCCTGGCCCTGTTCATGCTGTCGATCTCGTGGCTGGCGGCCTGCCTGGGCCTGCTGGTGCGCAGCGTCGACGCGGCCGGCGGCGCGACCTTCGCGATCACCTTCCTGCCCTATGTGAGCAGCGCTTTTGTGCCGGTGGACACGCTGCCCACCTGGCTGCGCGGCGTAGCCGAACACCAGCCGATCACGCCGATCGTGGAGACCACCCGCGGCCTGTTGATGGGCACCCCGATCGGCTCGAGCTGGTGGATCGCACTGATCTGGTTCGGCGGCATCACCGTGGTGGCGTTCGGCTGGGCGGCGCTGCTGTTCCAGCGCCGCACCGCCTGACGTCTCTGTCTTCTAGTCGAAAATCGTGCCGATGCAGAAGGCGCCGATGATGCTGCCTTCGTTGGCGGCCGACTCCTTGCCGTCGACCGTGATCCGGCACCCGATCCCGTCGTTGTCGCCGCTGCTGCTGGTCGCGCTCAAGGTCAGCAGCAGCGAGCCCTCGGTGCTGGTGAACTCGTGCTTCCAGGGCAGCTTCTGGTTCTTGAGCTCGCGTGGCTCGCCCGCGAGATCGTCGACGTAGTTGATGTCAGCCCGCCCCGAGCCGGTGACCTCGTAGACGACGGCCTTCCCAGCGACCCCCGGCAGGCCCGGCAGGGCGGTCGAGGGGTCGTCGGGCGAGTCCGGCACGTCGAACGTCGGCGCCGGGTCGACCGGGTCGGGGAAACTCGGCACGTCGGGCTCGGTCACGACCGGGTTGTCGTCGCGGTTGGCGATCAGCAGCACACCGGCGGTGGCGGCGCCACCGCAGAAGAGCACCGCGAGAACGACGACGATCGCGATGATCCAGCCGTTGCCACGGCGGCGCTTGGCCGGCTGGTCATAGGCCGGGGCCGCGTTGTAGGGGCCGTAGGGCGGCGGCGCACCGCCGGCGTTCTGGGGTGGGTAGGGGTAGGACCCAGCCTGCATCGGCGGTGCCGAGTAGGGGTTGGCCGGCGGTGGCGCGTAGGGGTTGCTCGGCGCACCGGACGCGTAGGGGCTGGTCGGCTGGGCCGGGTCCGGGGGAGCGAACGGTGCGTCCGGCGCGGTGCCCGGCGGGCGCGCGTAGGGGTTGTAAGGGTCCGCGGGGCCGCCCTCGCCCGGTGGCAGCGCCGAGGTCTTCGGGTAGGCCCGGTCGCCGCCCGGCGGGGTGTCGATGGAGTAGCCGGGCGGGGCGCTCGCCGGGTAGCCGACCGGGCTGCCGGTCGGCGGCGGCGCGCTGGGGTAGACCGGGGCTGAGCCCGGGGTGAACGTCGGCGTGCCGCCGCGGCCCGGGGTCGCCGGGGACAGCGGGGTGGTCGGTGCCGATGCCGCCGGGGGCGCGGTTGGCGCCGAGGTGGGTGGCGGCAGCGGAGCGGTCTGCGCCGGGCCCGGGGTGACCGATGGGAGGGCCGCGGTCTGGTCCGGGCCGCTGTCGGCGGCCGGTGCGGTCACCGGCGGGGTCGCGGCCGGCCACAGCGGGGCGCCGGGTGCCGGCGCCGGGACGCTCGGCGGGGCGACGGTGAAGGGCTCGGTCGGCCCGCTGGCGGGCGGCGGGTAGCTGGCCGCGGGCGTCGAGCTCACCGGGGGCGGGTAGCTGGCGGGCGGCGCGGAGCTGACCGGGGGCGTCGAGCTGGCCGGCGGTGCCGAGCTAACTGGCGGCGCGTAGCTGGCCGGTGGCGCGGAGCTGACCGGCGGCGCGTAGCTGGCCGGCGGTGTCGAGCTGACTGGCGGCCCGTAGCTGGCCGGGGGTGCGGAGCTGGCCGGCGGCGTCGAGCTGACCGGGGGCGGGTAGCTGGCCGGTGGCGCGGAGCTGACCGGGGGCGTCGAGCTGGGCGGCGGCGTCGAACTGGCCGGCGGTGCCGAGCTGACTGGCGGCGCGGAGCTGACCGGGGGCACGTAGCTAGCCGGCGGGGCTGAGCTGACCACCGGGGCCGCGGGAATCGGTGGCGCTAGGTTGACCGGCGGGGCCGTGGGCGCCGGGGGTGCCGAGGTCACCGGTGGAGCCGACGGAGCGGGTGGCGCATAGCTGGCCGGCGGCGCGGCCGGGCTCAAGGGCTCGGTCGGGCTCGCCTCGGTGGCCGGCCGCGGCGGTGCCGCTTCCGTCGCCGGGAAGGGTGGCGGAGGCGGATAGGCCTGGGTCGGATCGGGCGTGCGCTCGCCGCCTCCCGAATCGTCGGGCTCGGGAGGGGTGGGTCGGCTCATCTGCGCTCCAAGCGAGGGGCGGCCGCGGGCGGCCACCCACGGCGCGGGACGCCGTCGAGCGTCCCCGAAACCGTTGCCGCGAGCAAGCAGAAACCCGTCAACCAGGCGATCTGGGCAGTCGCGGCGATACGGGCCGACAGTACCGGTTGGCGTCCACACCGGGCGGTGCCGCCCGGCGTCGCGGGAGGCGTTGGCGAGCACGGAGCGTACTCGATAGATCGCTCATGTCAGATGATTGATAGGCACACTTTCGAGCACGCGCCATGAGCGATTTTCGGCTAGAGTCTGGCTCATGTGTGGAATCGTGGGTTACGTGGGCGCCCGGCCGGCGCTCGGCATCGTGCTCGACGGGCTGCGGCGCCTGGAATACCGGGGCTACGACTCGGCTGGCGTGGCCGTCGTCGGCGCCGACTGCCTGCTGACCGAGAAGCGCGCCGGCAAGCTGGCCAACCTCGAGAAGGCCCTCGCCGAGCGGCCGATCGACACCGCCGAGGCCCACATCGGCACCGGGACCACCGCCATCGGCCACACCCGCTGGGCGACCCACGGCGGCCCGACGGACCGCAACGCCCACCCACACCTGTCGCGCAACGGTCGGGTCGCCGTCATCCATAACGGCATCATCGAGAATTTCGCGACGCTGCGGGCCGAGTTGGAGGCGACCGGCATCGAGTTCGCCAGCGACACCGACACCGAGTGCGCGGCGCATCTGATGGAAATCGCCCTGGCTGCCGTACACCTGGAAAATCCCGACCTCGATGGCCCGCAGGCGCTCGCGGAGGCGATGCGCCGCGTGTGCCGGCGGTTGGAAGGCGCCTTCACCCTGCTCGCGACCGACGCCGGCACGCCCGGCGCGGTGGCCGCCGCCCGTCGCAACTCACCGCTCGTGGTCGGTCGCGGCGCCGGCGAGAACTTCCTGGCCAGCGATGTCGCGGCGTTCATCGAGCACACCCGCGAGGCGATCGAGCTCGGCCAGGACCAGGTCGTGCTGATCACGCCCGAGGCCATCGAGATCTTCGACTTCAACGGCGCGCCGGCCACCGGCCGCGACTTCCACATCGACTGGGACGTCTCGGCGGCCGAAAAGGGCGGCTACGACTACTTCATGCTGAAGGAGATCGCCGAGCAGCCCCAGGCGATCGCGGAGACGCTGCTCGGCCGGCTGACCGAGCAGGGCGAGATCCGCCTCGACGAGGTCCGCCTGACCGACCAGGACCTCCGCGATGTCGACAAGATCTTCATCGTCGCGTGCGGCACGTCCTTCCACACGGGCATGGTCGCCAAATACGCGATCGAGCACTGGACCCGCATCCCGTGCGAGGTCGAGCTGGCCAGCGAGTTCCGCTACCGCGACCCGGTGCTCGACCGGTCCACTCTGGTCGTCACGATCTCCCAGTCGGGCGAGACCATGGACACCCTGATGGCGCTGCGCCACGCCAAAGACCAGAAGGCTCGCGTCCTGGCCATCTGCAACACCAACGGCTCGACGATCCCGCGCGAGTCCGACGCCGTCCTCTACACCCACGGCGGCCCCGAGATCGCGGTCGCGTCGACGAAGGCGTTCCTCACCCAGCTCGTCGCCTGCTATTTGATCGGCCTGCACCTGGCCCAGGTGCGCGGCATCAAATACGCCGACGAGGTGGGCGCCGTCGTGGCACAGCTCCAGGAGATGCCCGACAAGCTGCGCACGCTGCTCGACCGGATGGGCCCGGTGCGCGAGCTGGCCCGCGACCTGGCCAGCTCCAACACGGTGCTGTTCATCGGCCGTCACGTGGGTTACCCGGTCGCCCTGGAGGGCGCGCTCAAGCTCAAGGAACTGGCCTACATGCACGCGGAGGGCTTCGCGGCGGGTGAGCTCAAGCACGGCCCGATCGCGCTGATCGACCAGGGCACCCCGGTCGTCTGCGTGGTCCCGTCCCCGGCCGGCCGCGGGATGCTGCACGACAAGATCGTTTCGAACATCCAGGAGGTACGCGCCCGCGGCGCCCGCACCATCGTCATCGCCGAGGACGGCGACGAGGCGGTGCTGCCCTACGCCGACCACCTGATCTCGGTGCCCCGCACCCCGACGCTGCTGGCCCCGCTGGTGACGACGGTGCCGCTCCAGGTGCTGGCGTGCGAGATCGCGGCGGCCCGCGGCCACGACGTCGACCAGCCCCGCAACCTGGCGAAGTCGGTCACGGTCGAATAGCTCAGCCGATCAACGCGGCGGCGAGCCGGCGGTATTCGGACATCGGCGGGTTGGTGTCCGGTGCCGCCCGCACGACCTGGATCGCGAGGTGGTCGGCGCCGGCGGCGTGGAATTCCGCGACCCGTTCGCGGATGCGGTCTTCGTCGCCCCAGAGGTAGAGGCTGTCGATCAACCGATCACTCCCTCCGCCCTGGATGTCGTCGTCGGTGAAGCCGTAGCGCCGCATGTTGTTGGTGTAGTTGGGCATCAGCTCCAGGTAGGGCCGCACGTGTGCGCGGGCCGCGGCCCGGGCGACCTCGGGCTCGCGCTCGAGGACGACGTTGATCTCCGGCGCCAACAGCGGCCCGGGGCCGAGCGTCTCGCGCGCGCTGACGGTGTGCGCCAGCGGCGCCATGTAGGGGTGGGCGCCGGCCGCGCGCTCCGCGGAGAGGCGCAGCATCTTCGGCCCGAGGGCGGCCAGCACCCGCCGCTCGGGCTTGACCGACGGCTCCGCTGCATCCAGCGCGTCCAGGTAGTCGACCATCTTCGCGTAGGGCTTCTCGTATCCAGTGACCATGTGGCCGTGGCTGACGCCGAGCCCGAGCAGGAAGCGGTCGGCGTATTCGGCGTTGAGCCGCGCGGCCCCGGCCGCCACCTCGGCGGCGTCGTGCTCCCAGACGCTCAGGATGCCGGTCGCGACGATCATCCGGGTGGTCGCGTCGAGGACCGGCCGCGCGATCGCCACGCCTGGCCCGCCACCGATCCAGACCGCGCCGTAACCGAGCGACTCCAGCTCGGCCGCCGCGTCCCGCAGGACACCGGCGACCGCCGGATCCTCGTTGCGGAACTCCCGGCTCCAGATCCCGATCCGACCCACCGCCGCACGCGTCTCCATGGTCACGACGCTACCCCGTTGCGGTGCCGGCACTCTGTCGCGTCAATGCTTCATCGGACCTCCCCGAAGTGTTCCGGGCCGAGGGCGATCCGGGCCATGTCGTCGAGGGCATCGTTGCCCGAACGCCAGTAGCCGCTGTGGCCGCCGGCCGCGCCGGTGAAGACCTGGCCGCCGAAATCTGGGTGGGTGGGATTGCGGCCGAACCAGAGGTGCTCGTGTGCGTGGATCTGGAACGGGTGGTCGCGCATGTCGGCCAATGACGACTTCCAACTCGGCGCCAGGTAGGCGATCGGGTCGTTGGCCGCGGTGCTCGACCACACGTGCGCCGGTGGCAGGCCCAGCGTCGCGGCGTGGTCGGTGCCGACGCCGGGTGCGCCGACGAAGATCAGGTCGTCGGCGGCCAGGCCCTGCTCGCGGGCGGTCGTGCCCACCGTCAGCGCGCCGTAGCTGTGGCCGAGCACGACCTGCTGTGCGGGCGGGCCGTCGTGGGTGGCGCGCAGGCCCTCGGCGAAGCGGTGCAGGGCCGGGCCGGCCTCGTGCGCCCGGGACGCGAACATCGCCTCGTTGAGAAAGGACGGCGCGTCGTAGTCGAGCCAGAGCACCGTCGACGTGCGCTGGGTCGGGTCGAGCGCCGCCGCCCGCGCGGCCAGCGCCTCGGTGCGGCCGAGGTCATCGCGGACCGCGCCCAGGTCGGCCGTCATCCCCGGCACATAGGTCAGCACGTTGTCGGCCCGGTCGGGGTCGCCGACGGCGAGCACCACCCGGCCGTCGCCGTCGGGGACCAGGCTCAGCAGGTAGGCCCGCTCGCCCGACGGCGTGGACAGCCGGGCGTCGACCGCGTCGATGCCCGACATCAGGCCGACCAGCCGGATGCTGGCGGACACCGCGGCGTTGCGCGGCATCGCCGTGCGCACCGCGGCCGCCCGCTCCCGCACCAGTGCGGCCCGCTGCGCGGCGAGGAGCGAGCGGTTGGCCTGGTCGCGGGCCGCCACCGGAACGCCGTCGAGGCGGCCGACATAGGCCGGCTGGTGGACGATCAGCCAGCGCCGCTCGGCCTCCGAAAGGCCAGCCCACCAGCGCCGGACCACGACTGGCGGCGCGCCGACCGGCAGGCCCGAGCGGGGTGGCGAAGTTGGCCAGCCCTCGGCGGCCGCCGCACCGAGCCGGCCCAGGTGCTCGGCCGTGGCCCGGTCGGCGGCCGCCGCCGCGTCGAGCGCCGCGCCGATCGCGGCCCCGACCCGGCCGGCCGCGTGCAGGGCGGCGGCCCGGTCGATCCCCGTGACCGTGACGTCTGGCGCGGTGCGCCCGGCGCGGTCGATCTCCACGTGTGCCGGCGCCGCCGCGGCCACCGCTGCCGCGAGCATGGCCCGGGCCCGGGCCAGCGCGGATGCGAAGTCGGACAGCACCTGGTCGGTCTCGATGAACGCCAGCCGGGCCGCGTCGAGCGGGTCGCGCAGCGCCCGAACATGACCGCGGGCGGCCGAACCGGCGGAACCGCGCCACCCGTCGGCGACCCGCGACGCTACCGTGCCCAGCTCAGCGGCCCGCTGGCCGACGCCGACCGCCAACTGGTTCCAGGCCGCGCCGGCCGCCCGCCAGGCGGCTGGATCAGCCCGCCAGAGCTGCAAGTAGGTCACCACGAGAGCTCACCGGGCCAGCGGAGGTCGGCCACCGAAGGCAGGTCAGTCGACCAGCGCGGCTCCGATGACCCCGCCAAGCGAAGGTCGGTCACCGCATGCCGGTCACCCGGCCGGTTCGGGTGTGAGGGCGCCGCGAAGCGGAGGTCGGTCACCGCATGCCGGTCACCCGGCCGGTTCGGGTGTGAGGGCGCCGCGAAGCGGAGGTCGGTCACCGCATGCCGGTCACCCGGCCGGTTCGGGTGTGAGGGCGCCGCCAAGCGAAGGTCGGTCACCGCATGCCGGTCACCCGGCCGGTTCGGGTGCGAGGGCCCCGCCAAGCCGAGATCGGTGACCGAACGGCGGTCAGCCGAGCGGTCCGGGTGCGAGGGCGTCACCATGGCGGGTCACCCGACCCGGTGTAGGCGGACCGCGGCCCGTCGGTCGGCGTCTTCGTAGCCGGCGGCCGCCGAACGCAGCAGGTCACCCGAGTGGGCCACCCGCGCCGCCGCAGAGCCCAGCGTTGACGACACCGTCGACGCCAGGGCGGCCAGGGCCACCCCGGCCGACCAGTCCGGCGCGTCGACGCCCAGCCCGAACCCACCCGTCGCCAGCGCGCGGGCCACCAGCGACAACTCGGCCGCCCGGTCGCGCAACAGGTCGGGATCAACCCGCAGGTCACCGTCCATGTCAAACCTCCCAGCGAAGAGAGCACAGACGTTAGGGCGGGGCGAGCAGCGAAAACGGGCCTGTGGACAACGAAGACAAGGCAGGCGGCGCCGCTGTCCACATGCCTTGCCCACGGCGTACGCCGGGTGCTAATAGGCTGTGCTGATGATCGTCGCTGTCGGCATCGACGTGGTTCTCGTCGAACGCTTCACAAGCGCGCTCGCCCGCACCCCACTGCTCGGCGACCGCCTCTTCACCGAGGCCGAGCGTTTCACCGGCTCCGGCAACCCGCGGGCACCGGAATCACTCGCTGCCCGGTTCGCGGCCAAGGAGGCGGTGGCCAAGGCCCTCGGCGCCCCCGCCGGCCTGCACTGGCACGACTGCGAGATCGTCACCGACCCGGATGGCAGACCCTGGCTGACGGTGAGCGGCACGGTCGCCGCCGCCGCGACCGAGCGGGGGGTCAACCGTTGGCACCTTTCGCTTTCACACGACGGCGGCATCGCGTCCGCGATGGTGGTGGCAGAACAGTGAGACAAGCCTGGCGGGTCGCCGACGTCCGGTCGGCCGAAGAAGCGCTGATGGCCCACCTCCCGGCGGGCACCCTGATGCAACGCGCCGCCGCGGGACTGGCCCGCCGCTGTGCCCTGATGCTCGATCAACGGGTGTACGGCGCCGGCGTCACCCTCCTCGTCGGCCCCGGCAACAACGGCGGCGACGCGCTCTACGCCGGCGCGATGCTGGCCCGCCGCGGCGCCTCGGTCACGGCCGTGGTGCTCGACCCGGAACGCGTACACCAAGCTGGGTTGAAGGCTCTGCGAGCAGCCGGTGGCCGCGCCGCCGCGACTCCACCGGCCACTGTGGACCTGATTGTCGACGGGATCGTCGGCATCGGTGCCAAGGGTGGCCTGCGCAGCGGCGCCGCCACGGCGCTGCACCGCACGCTGGAAAGAAGGGGCCGGCGCGGGCAACGCCCCGTCGTGGTCGCGGTCGACGTGCCCAGCGGCGTCGACGTCGACACCGGCAACGTCGAGGGTGTGGCCGTGCGTGCCGACGTCACCGTCACCTTCGGCTGCCTCAAGCCCGCACACGTCGTCGGCCCGGCGGCGCCGCTGGCCGGCGAGCTCGAGTTGGTCGACATCGGCCTGCGCCCCTGGCTGCGGACCGATCCGGCCATCCTGGTGCCCGATCGCGCCGACATCGCGCGGGCATTGCCGAAGCACGGCCCGGGCGACGAGAAATACACCCGCGGCGTGGTCGGCATCGCGACCGGATCGGCGACCTACCCGGGCGCGGCGATCCTGTCCACCTGGGGCGCGCTGGCCGGGCCGGCGGGCCTGGTCCGTTACGCCGGCAGCGCTCGGGAGGCGGTGGTGCAGGCGCACCCCAGCGTGATCGCCACCGACCGGCTCGCCGACGCCGGCCGCGTGCAGGCCTGGGTGGTCGGCAGCGGCCTGGGCACCGACGACGCGGCCGCGACCGCCGTCCGGATGGTGCTCGCCACCAGCCTCCCGGTGGTCCTCGACGCCGACGCGCTCAACCTGCTGGTCGACGGCGCGATGGCCGACCTGATGCGGGGGCGCAGCGCGCCGATGGTGCTCACCCCGCACGACCGCGAGTTCGCCCGGCTGGCCGGCGAGGAGCCGGGCGCTGACCGGGTCGGTGCCGCGTTGCGACTGGCCGCGCACACCAACGCGGTCGTCCTGCTCAAGGGTGATCGCACGATCGTGGCGACACCCAACGGACTGACCTACGCGAACCCGACCGGCACCGCCGCGCTCGCCACCGGCGGCACCGGCGACGTGCTCGCCGGCCTGCTCGGCTCCCTGCTGGCCGGCGGCCTGCGCCCGGAAGTGGCCGCCATCACAGCCGCCTACCTGCACGGACTCGCGGGGCGGGAGGCGGCCCGGCACGGCCCGGTCACCGCGCCGGACGTGGCGGCCGCCCTCCGACCGGTCCAAGCCGCCCTGACCGGGTGAGCCGGAAAACGTCACTACCGCCCAGTAGTCTGGGCTCTATGTGGCAAGCCGAAGTCAGCGTCGACCTTGACGCCATCCGCGACAACGTGGCCCGGCTGCGTGCCGGCACCAGCGCCGCGGTGATGGCGGTCGTCAAGGGCGACGGCTATGGCCACGGCATGGTTCCCGCCGCCCGGGCCGCCCTGGCCGGCGGTGCGACCTGGCTCGGCGTCTGCACCCTCGACGAGGCGCTCGGCCTGCGCCGGGCCGGCATCACCGCGCCCGTGCTGGCCTGGCTGCTGTCGCCGGGGCTGCCGCTGCACGAAGGTGTCGCCAACGACATCGACCTCAGCGCGGCCAGCCTGGGTCAACTCGACGAGATGGTCGCTGCCGGCGAGCGGGCGCAGCGTCCCACCCGGGTCCACCTCAAGATCGACACGGGCCTGTCCCGGGGCGGCGCCACCGCTGACGACTGGCCAGCCCTGGTCGAGGCCGCCGCCAAGGCCCAGGCCGACGGCGCCATCGAGATCATCGGGGTGTGGAGCCACTTCGTCTATGCCGACGCTCCCGGCCACGAGACGATCGACCACCAGCTCGACCAGTTCCGCAACGCGCTGGCGGTGGCCGAGCGGCTCGGCGTCCGGCCACAGCTCCGCCACATCGCCAACTCGGCCGCCACGCTGACCCGCCCCGACGCCCACTTCGACCTGGTCCGCCCCGGCATCGCGGTCTACGGCCTGTCGCCGATCCCGGGCGTGCAGTTCGGGCTGCGTCCGGCGATGACCGCCCGGGCCCGGGTGATGCTGACCAAGCGGGTGCCGGCCGGCACCGGCGTCTCCTACGGCCACACCTACACGACGACGCGGGAGACCACGCTCGCCGTCGTGCCGCTCGGCTACGCCGACGGCGTCCCGCGGCACGCCTCCAACATCGGGCCGGTCTCGATCGACGGCGTCCGGCACACGATCGCCGGCCGGGTCTGCATGGATCAAATCGTGCTCGACGTCGGTGACCAGCCGGTGGCGCCCGGCGACGTGGCAACGCTGTTCGGCAACGGCGGTCCTAGCGCCGACGACTGGGCCGCGGCGATCGACACGATCAACTACGAGATCGTCACCCGATTCGGCAGCACTCGCGTTCCACGCGTCTACCACAGCGAGAGCGAGGCCGGTGAATGAGCACCCGACGCCGCGCGGGAATTCTCGGCGCGGTGGTCGGTCTCGCCGCAGCCGGGATCGCCACCGGGATCGCGGTCGAGCGCGCGGTCGTCCGCCGCTCGAAGCGCGGCGTGGCTGACCCCTACGTGGACGAGCCCTTCGACCGCCTGCCCTACGACGAGTTGGTGACCGTCACCACCGCTGACGGCACCGACATCCGCGTCGAGGTGGTCGAGCCGACGGCGGCCGTCACGGCCAAGCCGACGCTGGTCTTCGTCCACGGCTTCTGCCTCGACATGGGCACCTTCCACTTCCAGCGCAGCGCCCTGACCGCGCGCGGCGAGCACCGGATGGTCTTCTACGACCAGCCCGGCCACGGCCGCTCCGGCAAGCTCGAGACCGGCGAATACGAGCTGCCCGCGCTCGGCGAGACGCTGCACGCGGTGCTGCAGGAGACCGTCCCCGAGGGCCCGATGATCCTGATCGGCCACTCGATGGGCGGCATGACCATCATGGCGTTCGCCGAGCTCTACCCCGAGTTCTTCGACGACCGGGTCAAGGGCTGCGTGCTGATGGCCACCTCGGGTGGTCTGATCGACGAGACCCGGCTGGGGCTGCCCGCCGTGATCGGCCGGGTCGGCGGCCCGCTGCTCCCGCTCGTCAACAGCGCCACCCGGCTCACCGGCCCGACCATCGACCGGGCCCGCACCGCGGCCTCCGACCTGGCCTGGCTGCTCACCCGCCGCTACGGCTTCGGCGAGTCCCGGCCCAGCCCGTCGCTGGTGTCCTATGTGGAGAAGATGAACTCGCGCACCTCGGTCGACACGGTCGCCCGTTATCTGCGCACCCTCTACACGCACGCCCGCTACCCGGCCCTGGCCGCGCTCGAACGCACGCCCACGGTGATAATCGTCGGCGACAAAGACATGATCACGCCGGTCGCGCACTCCGAAGAGATCCTGCGGCACCTGCCCGACGCCGAGTTCGTGAAGGTCAACGACAGCGGCCACGTCGTCATGCTCGAACACGCCGACGAAGTCAACGCGACGCTCATCGCCTTTCTGGAGAAGACCTCAGCATGATCGAGCTGACCACTGTGGACGACACCCGGGCGTTCGGTGCCCGGCTGGCCGCGCTGCTGCGCCCCGGCGACCTGGTCGTGCTCACCGGCCCGCTGGGCGCTGGCAAGACCGCGCTGGTGCAGGGCATCGGCGCCGGGCTGCGGGTGCAGGGCGACGTCACCTCGCCGACCTTCGTGATCGCCCGGGTGCACCGGCCCGATCCGGCCCGCGGCGGCACGGTCGCGCTCGTGCACGCCGACGCCTACCGGATCGGTGCGGCCGCCGACCCGCTCGCCGAGATCGACGGGCTCGACCTCGACGCCTCGATGGACGACGCGGTCACCGTGGTCGAGTGGGGCGAAGGCATCGTGGAGCAACTGCGTGACGACCATCTGGGCGTACGCATCGACCGGCGCGACGACGACACCCGGGTGATCACCCTGGAGCCGGCCGGCGGCGACTGGGCCAGCCGGGTGGCCGCGCTGACCGAGGACGCCCGATGAACCTCACCGACCTGCTGCCGAGCGAGTGGCAGACCGCGCTGGCGCCACACCTCGACCCGGCCGCGACCGCCGACCTGAGCGCCTTCGTGGCGGCCGAATACGCCGCGACCACGGTCTTCCCGCCGTTACCCGACCTGTTCACCGCCTACCGGCTGTGCAAGCCGGCCGACACCCGGGTGGTGATCCTCGGCCAGGACCCCTACCACAAGGCCGGGCAGGCACACGGGCTCAGCTTCAGCGTCCAGGCCGGCGTCCGGGTCCCGCCATCGCTGCGCAACGTCTACAAGGAGTTGGCCGCCGACCTCGGCTCCGCCGCTCCCGACGGTGGTGACCTCCGTGGCTGGGCCACCCAGGGGGTGCTGCTGCTCAACGCGGTGCTCACGGTGCGCGAGGGAGCCGCGGGGTCACACGCCAACAAGGGTTGGGAGGCGTTCACCGACGCCACCATCCGGGCGCTCGAAGACGAGCCCGACCGGGTGGTCTTCCTGCTCTGGGGCAGCTACGCCCGCAAGAAGGCGGCCCTGGTCAGCAACCCCGCCCACGTGGTCATCGAGGCCGGCCACCCGAGCCCGCTCAACCCGCGCGGGTTCCTGGGCAGCCGCCCGTTCAGCGCCGCCAACAAGGCCCTCGCCGACGCCGGCCAGCCCACGATCGACTGGAGCCGTTCGGCGCCCGCCTGACCACCCGGATAAGGTGCATATCGTGCTTGCTCTCGTCGTCGACACCTCCACCCAGGCCGTCCTGGCCGCCGTGGTCGAGGTCACCGCGACCGGTTTCGCCGTGCGCTCCCAACACCGCACGGTCGACCAGCGCCCGCAGCACGGCGAGCGGATGGCTCCGCTGGTCGAGCTCGCGCTCTCGCAGGCCGGTGCCACCGTCCGCGACCTGGGCGCGATCGTGGCCGGCACCGGCCCCGGCCCGTTCACCGGCCTCCGAGTGGGTCTGGTCACGGCGGCCAGCATGGGCCAGACGCTGGGCATTCCGACCTACGGGGTGTGCTCCCTCGACGCGATCGGCGGCGCGCCCGGGCAGGTGACGCTGGTCGCGACCGACGCGCGCCGGCGCGAGGTCTACTGGGCGATCTACGACCAGGACGGCTCCCGGCGCGAAGGCCCACACGTCGACCAGCCGGCCCGCGTCGCCGAACTGGCCGCGGACGCGACCGTGGCGCTCGGCGACGGCGCCCTGCTCTACGCCGACCGGCTGGATCTCAAGGTGCTCGACGAGCCGCGCTACCCCACGGTCGAAGGGTTCGCCGCCCACGCCGCCGAGCGGATCCGCGCCGGTGCGCCGAGCGAGCAACTCATCCCGCTCTACCTCCGCCGGCCCGACGCCGTCGCGGCGGGAGGGCACAAGCCGGTGCTGCCGTGATCGTCACGCTCACCCGGCTGCGCTGGTGGCACATCGCCGCCCTGCTGCCGATCGAGGAAGACCTGTTCGGCGCCGAGAAGTGGTCGGCCGGCATGTTCTGGAACGAGCTGTCCAGCGGCCACTACTACCTGGTCGCCGAAGACGAGCAGGAGCGCATCCAGGGGTACGGCGGCCTGGCGGTCAACGGCGACGAGGCGTGGATCCAGAACATCGCGGTCCGGCGCGACGCGCAACGCCAGGGCATCGGTCGGATGATGCTGGAGGCGTTGCTCGCCGAGGCCGCCCGGCAGAAGGCACCCGCCGTGCTGCTGGAGGTGGCGATCGACAACGCACCGGCCCAGAAGCTCTACGCCACCTACGGTTTCGAGCCGATCGGCGTACGCCGTGGTTATTACCAACCAAGCAACACAGACGCACTGGTGATGAGACGTGACTGACGAACCCCTGGTCCTCGGCATCGAGACCTCTTGCGACGAGACGGGCGTTGGCATCGTCCGCGGCACCACGCTGCTCGCCGACGCGCTCGCGTCCAGTGTGGACCTGCATGCGCGGTTCGGTGGTGTGGTGCCCGAGGTGGCCAGCCGGGCACACCTGGAAGCGATGGTGCCGACGATGCAGCGGGCGCTCGACGAGGCCGGCGTGACGCTGGCCGACATCGACGCGATCGCGGTCACCGCCGGCCCCGGCCTGGCCGGCGCGCTGCTGGTCGGCGTGGCCGCCGCGAAGGGCTACGCGATGGCCGCCGAGAAGCCCGTCTACGGCGTCAACCACCTGGCCGCACACGTCGCCGTCGACACCCTGGAACACGGCCCGCTGCCGGCGCCGGCGATCGCGTTGCTGGTCTCCGGTGGTCACTCGTCGCTGCTGCTGGTCGACGACCTGGCCGGCGGGGTGACCCCGCTCGGTTCGACCATCGACGACGCGGCCGGCGAGGCGTTCGACAAGGTGGCCCGGCTGCTCGGCATGCCGTTCCCGGGCGGCCCGCCGATCGACCGGGCGGCCCGCTCCGGGCAGGTCACGATCCAGTTCCCGCGCGGCCTGACCGCGGCCAAGGACCAGGCCGCACACCGGTTCGACTTCTCGTTCTCCGGCCTTAAGACCGCCGTCGCCCGCTGGGTCGAGGCCCGCGAGCGGGCCGGCGAGCCGGTGCCGGTCGACGACGTGGCGGCGTCCTTTCAGGACGCGGTCTGCGACGTGCTGACCGCCAAGGCGATCGCCGCGTGCCGCCAGCACGGCGTCGACACGCTGGTGATCGGTGGCGGGGTGGCCGCCAACTCGCGGCTGCGGGCGATGGCCGAGGAGCGGGCGGCGAAGGTCGGCATCACCGTGCGGGTGCCGCGCCCGAAGCTCTGCACCGACAACGGCGCGATGGTCGCCGCGCTGGGCTCGCACCTGGTCGCGGCCGGCGTCCGCCCCAGCCGGCTGGATCTTCCGGCCGACTCTGCGATGCCGTTGACGCTCGTGAGTGTGTAATGTCCGGCCCCGTGATCGCTCGCATGTGGGAGGCCCGTGCCGAGCCCGGCCGCCTGCCCGACCTCGTCCACTGGGTCTGCGACACGGCCCTGCCGCGGATCGAGGTCAACCCGCTGCACATCGCGAGCGAGGTGTTCTCGTCGTCCGACGACCGCTGCGTCGTGATTTCCAGATGGCGCAGTGATCCGGAGCCGTTGCCGGCCGCGCCACCGCTGCTGGTGGCCAGGCCACCGCACGAATGGGACTTCACCCTCGTCGACCGTTAATCGGTGGCGCCGCACGGAGTTGATCATTTAGCTTCGTCCTGTTATGCGGCCCTTACCCGTCGGTGATCCCGGCGACCCCGACGTCAGGTCGGCCACCCGCTACCTCGTGTGGCTGGCGGCCCGCACCTGGCCGTCGATGCTGGCCGCGATCTCCTTCGCCATCATCTGGATGCTCAGCCAGGCGCTGATCCCCGCGACCGTCGGCCGGGCCATCGACGCCGGGCTCACCGACCGTGATGCCGACAGCCTGCTGCGCTGGGGCGCCGTGCTGTTCGGCCTCGGCCTGGTCACCGGGGTGACCGGCATCCTGCGCCACCGGATGGCCGCGTTCAACTGGCTCTCCGCCGCCTACCGCACGATCCAGCTCACCGTGCGGCAGGCCAACCGGGTCGGCGCCACGCTGCCCAAACGGCTGGCGACCGGCGAGGTGGTCAGCATCGGCACGTCCGACATCAACCACATCGGCGGCGCGCTCGACATCACCGCCCGCGGCACCGGCTCGCTGGTGGCGGTGGTCGCCGTCGGCGTCATCCTGCTGCGCACCTCGGTGCCGCTCGGGCTGATCGTCGTGGTCGGCGTGCCGGTGATGATGCTGATCGCCGCCAGCCTGATCAAGCCGCTGCAACGTCGCCAGCAGGTCTACCGCGACCAGGAGGGCAAGCTGACCACCCGGGCCGGCGACATCGTCGCCGGCCTGCGGGTGCTGCGCGGCGTCGGTGGCGAGTCGACCTTCGCCGGCCGCTACCGCACCGAGTCGCAGGAACTCCGGTCCGCCGGCGTCCGCGTCGCCCGCATCGAGTCCCTTCTCGCGGCTTCGGAGATCCTGCTGCCCGGCATGTTCTTGGTGCTGGTCACCTGGCTCGGCGCCCGGTTCGCGCTGCGCGGCGAGATCAGCGTCGGCGAGCTGGTCGCCCTCTACGGCTACGCCGCGTTCCTGGTCAGCCCGCTGCGCCAGCTCACCGAGGCGATCGATCGGCTGACCCGCGGGCACGTGGCGGCCCGCCGGGTGGTGCGGATGTTCACGCTCGAGCCGGAGTTCACCTCCCCGGCCGCTCCGGTGACCACCCCGGCCGGCCCGCTTGTCGACGCCGAGTCCGGGCTGACCGTCCGGCCCGGGCGGTTCACCGCCATCGCGGCCCGCGATCCGGTCGACGCGGCGGCGATCGCCGACCGGCTCGGCCGGTTCGCCGAGGGCACGGTGACCCTGTCCGGCGTCTCCCTGGCCGAGCTCGACCTGACTACGGTGCGCGAGCGGATCCTGGTGGCCGACAACGACGCCCGCCTGTTCTCCGGGCCGCTGCGGGCCGAGCTCGACCCGCGGGGCAGCGGCGACGGCGCGATCGCGGCGGCCCTCGACACGGCCAGCGCCGTCGATGTCGTCGACGCGCTCCCCGCCGGGCTCGACACCGCGGTCGCCGAGCGCGGCCGCGAGTTCTCCGGCGGCCAGCAGCAACGGCTGCGGCTGGCCCGGGCGCTGGTCGCCGACCCGGAGACGCTGGTGTTGGTCGAGCCGACCAGCGCGGTCGACGCGCACACCGAGGCCCGCATCGCCGCCCGGCTCGGCGCCGCCCGGGCCGGCCGCACCACGGTCGTCTGCACCACCAGCCCGCTGGTGCTCGACCGGGCCGACGAGGTGGCCTTCGTCGCCGACGGCCTGGTGGTCGCGGCCGGCACTCACCGCGACCTTCTGCGCCGCCACCCCGACTACCGCGCGACCGTAACCAGGGAGGAAGACCAATGAGTCAACAACTCCCCGTCGCCGACGCGGCCGAGGTGCGCAAATACGCCCGCCGGCTGATGCGCCGCCATCCCGGCAGCCTCGCGGTCGCGCTCGGCCTGCACGGCCTGGCCGCCGTCGCCGGCCTGGTCGCGCCCCGCCTGCTGGGCAAGCTGGTCGAAGGGCTGTCGACCGGCACCACGACCCGGGCGATCGACCGGATCGCGTTGGCCATCGCGGCCTTCGTGGTGACCCAGGCGGTGCTGACCAGGTTCGCCGCCTTCTGCTCGGCCCGCCTCGGCGAGCGGGTGCTGGCCGAGCTGCGCGAGGAGTTCGTCGACCGGATCCTGGCGATCCCACTGTCCACGGTGGAACGCGCCGGCACCGGCGACCTGCTCACCCGCACCTCGCGCGACGTCTCCGCGCTCTCGCACACGGTGCGCTTCGCGGTGCCGGAGACGCTGATCGCGATCGTCACCTGCGGGTTCGTGGTCGGCGCCATCGTGCTCACCGGCCCGCTGCTGGCGCTGCCCTGCCTGATCGTGGTGCCGCTGCTGTGGGCCGGCACCCGGTGGTATTTGCGTCGCGCCCCCGCCGGCTACCTGCGCGAGAACGCCGCATACTCCGACATCACCGACGGCATCAGCGAGACCGTCGAGGGCTCCCGCACCACCGAGGCGCTGCGCCTTCAGGACCGCCGCCGGGAGCGCACCGACGACGACATCCGCCGCTCCTACTCGGCCGAGCGCTACACACTGTGGCTCCGCACGGTCTGGTTCCCCGTCGTCGAGATCAGCTATGTGGTGCCGGTCGTGGCGACCCTGCTCATCGGCGGCTGGTTCTACCTCGAGGGCTGGGTGACGCTGGGCCAGGTGACCGCCGCGACGCTCTACGTGCAGGCGCTGACCGACCCGATCGACCGCCTGCTGTCCTGGCTCGACGAGCTTCAGGTCGGTGGCGCCTCGCTGGCCCGCCTGCTCGGGGTCGCCGGCCGTCCCGCGCCGGCCGACTCGGCCGCCGCGGCACCGCGCGGCGAGCGGCTGGTGGCCAGCGGGGTCCGCTACGCCTATGTGGAGGGTCGCGATGTCCTGCACGGCATCGACCTGACGATCGAGCCGGGGGAGCGGCTGGCGATGGTCGGCCCGTCGGGCGCCGGCAAGTCGACGCTGGGCAGGCTGCTGGCCGGCATCCACGCGCCCACCGCCGGCGCGGTCACCGTCGGCGGCGTCCCCTTGGCCGCGCTGCCGTTCGACCAGTTGCGCTCGCACGTCGCCCTGGTCACCCAGGAGCACCACGTGTTCATCGGCACGGTGCGCGACAACCTGGTGATGGCCCGGCCCGGCGCGACCGACGACGAGGTGCGCTCGGCCCTGTCGGCCGTCGACGCGCTCGACTGGGTCGACGCCCTGCCGTCCACCTTGGACACGGTGGTCGGCACCGGTGGCCACCCCATCCCGCCGGCGCAGGCGCAGCAGCTCGCGCTGGCCCGGCTGGTGCTGGCCGACCCGCACACGCTGGTGCTCGACGAGGCGACCTCGCTGATCGACCCGCGGGCCGCCCGCCACCTGGAGCGGTCACTGGCCGCAGTGCTTCAGGGACGCACCGTCATCGCCATCGCGCACCGGCTCTTCTCGGCGCACGACGCCGACCGGGTCGCGGTGGTCGAAGACGGGCGGATCACCGAACTCGGCTCGCACGCCGAGCTGGTCGCGGCCGGCGGTTCCTACGCGGCGCTGTGGCGTTCCTGGCACGGCGACGACGAGCCCGCGGCTGCCGAAGCCGGTTCCGACCCCAAACGGCGCGAAAGTCCTTATTCGACAGTGGCGTAACTTGGCGTCCTTAACGGGTAACGGCCATGTAGAGCGCGAGTAACAACAAGGTCACGGCGGCGATCCCGAACATTGCAAGGAGGTCTCGGCGGACCGCGCCCGGCTTCTCCGGCAGGGCCGGAAGATCGCTGGTCACCCGAGCTAGATCGGCCAAAGTATCGGCGTTGTAGACCACGCCAACACGGTCGGTGAACTCGTCAAGAGTCAAGCGACCGACCGCGGTATGGCTTTGTAACAACTCGACTACGCGCTGTCGGTCGGCGTCTGACGCACGAGTATCCAAAGTCAACCTATCCCCTCTCCGCGGGCGAAAGCGTACGCTCTGAGAGCGCTTTCTCGGCTCGCCCGAACGCATCGAAGCCGGTTCCAGTGCCGTGACCGGATCGTTACGGCAGCGTGTCGACCGCGCGAGGTTGGGCGCCAAATGCGCGAGTATTTTGTGTTTCGGATCGCTGGTTGGCGGAGGCCAATGGCGCCACCCTGGCCACGCGGTCCGCTCAACGGCCATGAAGGAGTCAAAGGTTATGCGTAACCGATTTCTGTCGGTCGCCGTCGCCACTATGGCGGTCGGCGCGCTGGCACTTGCGGGGTGTGGGTCAGACGACTCGGGCGGAGACAGTGGCGGGGGCACCGCTGCCGCCAAGAAGGTCGGCGTGATCCTCCCCGACGCCGCCACCTCGCCGCGCTGGGAGGCCAACGACCGACCGCTGCTCAAGGCCGCGTTTGACGGCGCGGGCATCACGGCCGACATTCAGAACGCCGATGGTGACAAGGCGAAGTTCGGCACCCTCTGTGATGGCATGATCACGTCGGGCGTCAACGTCCTCCTGATCGTCAACCTGGACCCCGACTCCGGCAGCGCCTGCCTGAAGAAGGCCCAGGCCGCTGGCATCAAGACCATCGACTACGACCGCCTGACCCCGGGTGGAGGCGCGTCCTACTACGTCTCCTTCGACAACGTGCAGGTCGGCAAGCTGATGGGCGAGGGCCTCACCAAGTGCCTGACCGACGCTGGCAAGACCAAGGCCAACATCGTTCAGATCAACGGTGACCCGACCGACAACAACGCCTCGCTGTTCAAGCAGGGCTACGTCGAGGCGCTGAAGCCGAAGGTGGACAGCGGCGACTACAAGATCGTCGGTGACCAGACCGGTAAGTGGGACGCCACCGTGGCGGGCACCGCGTTCGAGCAGCTCTACACCCAGAACGGCGGCAAGGTCGACGGCATCATCTCCGCCAACGACACCATGGCCCAGGGCATCATCGCCCGGCTCACCGCCAACGGCCTCCAGGGCAAGGTCCCGGTGACCGGCCAGGACGCGAGCAAGGAAGGCCTCCAGGCCATCCTCGCCGGCAACCAGTGCATGACCGTCTACAAGGCGATCAAGGTCGAGGCCGACACCGCCTCGAAGCTGGCCATCGCGCTGATCAACGGCCAGACCCCGGGCAGCGACCTGGTCAACGGCGCGGTCAAGGACACCGTCCTCAACAAGGACGTCCCCTCCGCGCTCGCGACCCCGAAGGCCATCTACAAGGACTCCGTCAAGGACGTCATCGCGGACGGCTTCTGGAAGGCCAGCGACATCTGCACCGGCCAGTACGCCGAGCTCTGCACCAAGGCAGGCGTTAGCTAAGTGACGCCAAGAGGCCCGGCAGGCGAGACCTGCCGGGCCTTCTGGGCGCTTACGGCCACGGTTACTGCCGGGCCGGGAAACAACTAGTGAGGTGACCATGACGGTGCCGGAGGGTGCTGCGGGGGCGGTGACGGCGACGGAGGACGCCGCGCCGCTGCTGTCGCTGCGCGGGATCAACAAGAGCTTCGGTGCGGTCCACGTCCTACAGGACGTGGATTTCGATGCATATGCGGGACAGGTGACCGCGCTCGTCGGCGACAACGGCGCGGGCAAAAGCACCCTGATCAAAGGGATCGCCGGCAGTCAGCCGTTCGATTCCGGGGAGTTCCTCTTCGAAGGCCGGTCGGTCTCGGTGACGAACCCCAAGCACGCCAACGAACTCGGCATCGAGGTCGTCTACCAGGATCTGGCGCTCTGCGACAACCTGGACATCGTCGACAACCTGTTCCTTGGCCGCGAGGTCACGAAGAACGGCATCCTCGACGAGGCGACCATGGAGCGCCGGGCCCAGGAGACGCTGGCCGGCCTGTCGGTCCGCACGGTCAAGTCGATCCGTCAGGTCGTCGCCAGCCTTTCCGGTGGCCAGCGCCAGACGGTCGCGATCGCCCGCGCGGTGATCTGGAACTCCAAGCTCGTGGTGCTCGACGAGCCGACCGCCGCACTCGGCGTCGCGCAGACCGAGCAGGTGCTGCGGCTGGTGCGCCAGTTGGCCGACAACGGGCTCGCGGTCGTGCTGATCAGCCACAACCTCAACGACGTGTTCCAGGTGGCCGACCGGATCTCGGTCCTCTACCTGGGCCGGCTGGCGGCACAGATGAAGACCAAAGACGTGAAGAGCAACCAGGTCGTCGAGATCATCACGACCGGTCGGTCGGATGCCATCGGTGGCATCACCAACGGCAACGGGGAGTTGAAATGAGCACCCCGACGAAGGTCGAGACGACCGAACAGCCCGTCGAGGAGACCACGCCGGCCAACCCGTTGGTCGCCGCGGTCGGCAACTGGTGGGCCCGGGTTCGCGGCGGTGACGCCGGTTCCCTGCCGGCGCTGCTCGGCATCATCGCGCTGGTGATCGTGTTCGCGTCGCTGCGCCCCACGACGTTCACCAACGCGTTCAACTTCGCCAACCTGATCCACCAGGCGGCGGCCGTCATCGTCATCGCGATGGGCCTGGTCTTCGTCCTGCTGCTCGGCGAGATCGACCTGTCCGCCGGTTATACGGCCGGCACGGCAGCGGCCGTGATGGGCGTCGTCGTGACCCGCTGGGGTTGGTCCTGGCCGCTCGGCCTGCTGGCCTGTCTGGTCACCGGCGCCGTCGTCGGCCTGGTGATCGGCCTGCTCGTGGCCAAGCTGGGCATCCCGTCGTTCGTCGTGACGCTGGCGGCGTTCCTCGCCCTACAGGGCGTGCTGCTCCAGTTGATCGGCGAGGGCGGCACGATCGCGATCCGCGACGACACGCTGCTGGCGATCAACAACAACGACATGCCGATCTGGCTGGGTTGGGTGCTGTTCGCGTTGGTGGTCGGCGGCTACGCGTTCATCGTGCTGCGCCGCGGTGCCAAGCGGCGGGCCGGCGGCCTGACCTACGAGGCGATCCAGGTGACCCTCGCCAAGATTGTCGCGTTGGCCGTGCTGCTCGGTCTGATGACCTACTGGCTGAGCGTCGAGCGCAGTCGCAACCCCCTGGTGACGTCGATCAAGGGCGTGCCGATCGTGGTGGCGATCCTGCTGATCCTGCTGGTCGGCCTGACCTTCCTGCTCACCCGCACGTCGTTCGGCCGCCACGTCTACGCGACCGGTGGCAACCCGGAGGCGGCCCGCCGCGCCGGCATCAACGTGGGCCTGGTCAAGCTGGCCTGCTTCATGATCGCCTCAACGTTGGCGGCGGTCGGCGGCATCATGCTCGCCAGCCGCGACAACTCCATCTCGCCGTCCACGGGCGGCGCGTCAACCCTGCTCTACGCGGTGGGTGCGGCCGTCATCGGTGGCACCAGCCTCTTCGGCGGTAAGGGCCGGATCGTCGACGCCATCCTCGGTGGCTTCGTGATCGCGATCATCATCAACGGCATGGGCCTGCTCAACCAGCCCTCGAGTGTCGTCTACATGGTGACCGGCCTGGTCCTGCTCGTCGCGGCGAGCGTCGACGCGATCTCGCGCCGGAAGGCCCGCGCCACGGGCCGCGTCTGATCACACGCGCAAGTCAAGGGCCCGGCGGCTTCGGCTGCCGGGCCCTGCCTGTTGACAAG
The DNA here is from genome assembly GCF_003387075.1 of Asanoa ferruginea. NCBI lineage: Bacteria > Bacillati > Actinomycetota > Actinomycetes > Micromonosporales > Micromonosporaceae > Asanoa > Asanoa ferruginea. Next base: position 1,279,457 of record NZ_QUMQ01000001.1, on the reverse strand, counting down.
GGGCCCTTCCTTCGTCAGGTGGCGATGCGGGCGACGGCGGCGTCGGTGAGGTGCACGAGGTCGGCCGGGGAGAGCTCCAGTTGCAGGCCGCGCTTGCCGGCCGAGACGAAGATGGTCTCGAACCCCAGGGCCGAGTCGTCGAGCACGACCGGCAGCCGGGTGCGCTGCCCGAGCGGGGAGATCCCGCCGGTGACATAGCCGGTCGCGCGTTCGGCCGCCGTCGGCTCGGCCATCGCGGCCCGCTTCGCACCCAGCGTCGCGGCGAGCGCCTTCAGGTCGAGCGAGCGGGCGACCGGGACGATGCCGACGCCGAGCTGGCCGTCGACGGTCGCGACCAGGGTCTTGAAGACCCGGGGCGGGTCGATGCCGAGCGCCGCCGCCACGGCCTCGCCGTAGGCGGGTGTCTTCGGGTCGACGTCGTAGGGATGTGTCGTGAACGGGACCTTCTCGCGGGTCAGCACCACCGTCGCGGGCGTTCCCTGGGCTCGCTTGGCCACCTCTAGAGGCTATCGGGCCACCGGTTGGGCCAGGACGGCTACCTGCGCACCGGCCACCCGGGTCAGCAACAGCGAGGTCGAGGCCCGGCCGGACAGCCGCAGGTCGCGCCGGAACTGCGCCGGGTCAAGCGCGGAGCCGCGCTTGAGGATCTCGACCGTGCCCACTCCACGGGTACGCAACTCCGCCCGCAACCGCTTGAGCGAGAACGGCAGCACGTCGGTGACCGCGAAACAGCGGCCGAAGGTGTTCGGCCGGGGCTCGTCGGCCCACACGTAGGCGATCGTCTGATCGCCCAGCCGCCCGTCGACCGTGGTGGCGAACTCGGCCACCAGCCCGGCCCGGACCACCGCGCCGTCGGGGTCGTAGAGATAGCCGCCGACCGGACCGACCGGTGCCAGGACCGTCCCCGACCCGGTCAGCTCGGCCGCGACGCCGGCTCGCAGCACGGTCGCCCGGCGCGGCACCGCCGCCAGCGCGCCGCACCACAGGGTGGCCTCGACCACGTCCCGGTCGACGCTGACCACCTCGGTTTCCGCGCCGTCGGGCGCCAGCGCGTGATCGAACCCGGGAGCGACCTTCACCGCCAGCCGTTCGCCGCGGGCCGCCAGTGCGGCCACGAAGTCCCACGACGGCGAATAGGCCGACGGGTCGAAGACCCGGCGGCCACCGGTCGACCGCCGGGCCGGATCGCAGAACACCGCGTCGAAGCCGCTGGTGTCGAATTCGGTCGCGTCGCCGCGTACGACCCGGAAGCGGTCGGCGACCCCGGCCGCTTCGGCGTTGGCGGCGGCGACCGCCGCGGTGGTCGCGTCGATCTCGACACCGACCACCTCGATCCCCTCCCGGGCGGCCGCGATCGCGTCGGCGCCGATGCCGCAGCCGAGGTCGGCCAGGGTGCGCACGCCGGCCGCGACCAGCCGGCGGGCCCGCCGCCCGGCCACCACCGCCCGGGTCGCCTGCTCCAGGCCGGCCCGGGTGAAGAACATGCCGGCGGCGTCGGTGCCGAACTTGCCGGCCGCCTGGCGGCGCAGGGTCGCCTGGGTGAGCGCGGCGGCGGCCAGCTCCGGCGGGACGCCGGCGGACCGCAGCGCGGCCGCCGCGGCGAGCGGGTCGCCGCCGGCCAGGTCGGTCGCCGCGGTGAGAGCGGCAACACCGGCGGGGGTACGCAGCGCGGCTAGGTCCACGGGACCCATTCTTCCGTGGGGGCTCGCTGGCACTCTCCTTGACGGAGTGCTAGTCGCGGCATAACCTGCGATTAGCACTCTCGGTCTGAGGGTGCCAACAACGCCAGGCAGGTCCGGCACCCGCGACGACGGTCCCGCCCTGGTGGCATGAGGCAAATTGGCGCCGGCCGGAAAGTCGGCCGGCTACGAACCTGATACCCCAGGAGGGTATGCCCGTGACTACCGCGACCAAGGTTGCGATCAAGCCTCTCGAGGACCGGATTCTCGTCCAGGCCAACGAGGCTGAGACGACCACGGCGTCGGGCATCGTGATCCCCGACACCGCCAAGGAGAAGCCGCAAGAGGGCACCGTCATCGCCGTCGGCCCCGGCCGGATCGACGACAACGGCAACCGCGTTCCGGTTGACGTCAAGGTCGGCGACACGGTGATCTACTCGAAGTACGGCGGCACCGAGGTCAAGTACGCCGGCGAGGAGTACCTGGTGCTCTCCGCCCGCGACGTCCTCGCGGTCATCGAGAAGTAACTGATCAAGCTGAAGTGCGCGATGCCCCGGACCGGATTCATCCCGGGCCGGGGCGTCGTGTCTTTGAAGGGACTTAAATGGCGAAGATCCTGAGCTTCTCGGACGACGCCCGGCACCTTCTCGAGCACGGCGTCAACGCCCTCGCGGACACGGTCAAGGTCACTCTCGGCCCCCGCGGGCGCAACGTCGTCCTCGACAAGAAGTTCGGCGCTCCGACGATCACCAACGATGGCGTGACCATCGCCAAGGAGATCGAGCTCACCAACCCCTACGAGAACCTGGGCGCCCAGCTCGTCAAGGAGGTGGCGACCAAGACCAACGACGTGGCTGGTGACGGCACCACCACGGCGACGGTCCTGGCCCAGGCGATGGTCCGCGAGGGCCTGCGCAACGTCGCCGCGGGCGCCAGCCCGAGCGACCTCAAGCGCGGCATCGACGCGGCCGCCAACGCCGTGTCCGAGGCGCTGCTCGGCAAGGCCGCCGATGTCGACACCAAGGGCTCCATCGCCAACGTCGCCACCATCTCGGCGCAGGACGCCACGATCGGCGAACTGATCTCCGAGGCGATGGAGAAGGTCGGCCGCGACGGTGTCATCACCGTCGAGGAAGGCTCGACGCTGGCGACCGAGCTCGAGATCACCGAGGGCCTCCAGTTCGACAAGGGCTACATCTCCCCGCACTTCGTGACTGACGCGGAGTCGCAGGAAGCCGTCCTCGACGAGCCCTACATCCTGATCACCACGCAGAAGATCTCGGCCGTCGAAGAGCTGCTCCCGCTGCTCGAGAAGGTCGTCCAGGCCGGCAAGCCGCTGCTGCTGATCGCCGAAGACGTCGAGGGCCAGGCCCTCGCGACGCTGGCGGTCAACGCGGTGCGCAAGACGCTGAAGATCGCCGCCGTCAAGGCGCCGGGCTTCGGCGACCGCCGCAAGCAGATGCTCCAGGACATCGCGATCCTCACCGGCGGCGAGGTGATCGCCCCCGAGCTCGGCTACAAGCTCGACCAGGTCGGCCTCGACCAGCTCGGTTCGGCCCGCCGGATCGTCATCGACAAGGACAACACCACGGTCGTCGACGGCGGCGGCAACGCCACCGAGGTCGCCGAGCGGGTGTCGCAGCTCCGCAAGGAGATCGAGGCGTCCGACTCCGACTGGGACAAGGAGAAGCTCGCCGAGCGGCTCGCGAAGCTGTCCGGCGGCATCGCGGTGATCAAGGCCGGCGGCGCCACCGAGGTGGAGCTCAAGGAGCGCAAGCACCGCATCGAAGACGCCATCGCCGCGACCAAGGCCGCGGTCGAAGAGGGCACCGTCCCCGGTGGCGGCGCCGCTCTGGTGCAGATCGCCACGGTGCTCGACGGCGACCTGGGCCTGACCGGTGACCAGAAGACCGGTGTCTCGATCGTCCGCAAGGCGCTCAACGAGCCGCTGCGCTGGATCGCCGAGAACGCCGGCCACGACGGCTACGTCGTGGTGGAGAAGGTGCGCGAGCTCGGCTGGGGCCACGGCCTCAACGCGGCTACCGACGCCTTCGTCGACCTGGCCAAGGCCGGCATCATCGACCCGGTGAAGGTGACCCGCAACGCGGTGCTCAACGCCGCGTCGATCGCCGGGCTGCTGCTCACCACCGAGAGCCTGGTGGTCGAGAAGCCGGAGAAGGCCGCGCCGGCCGAGGGCGGTGGCCACGGCCACGGCCACCAGCACGGCCCGGGCTTCTGAGCCTGATTTAGCAACAGACAAGATCCGCGCGACCCCGCAGGGTCGCGCGGATCTTGTCGTTTCATTACGTTCACAGCCCGCGGTTACCCGTTCGCGCCCGGCAGGGATCACACTTGCTGCCGTGACACGGAAGTCTTGGCGGTTCGGCGCGCTCGCGGGCGTCGCGGCCGCCGCAGTCGCCCTCGGTCTCGCCGAGCTCATCGCCGTCGTGACCGGGTCGCGCAGTGCGCCGCTGGTCGCCGTCGGCGGCGTGGTGGTCGACCACGTGCCGGAGAGTCTCAAGCAGTTCGCGATCACCATGTTCGGCGTGCACGACAAGACCGCCCTGCTGGTCGGCACCGCCGTGCTGCTCGCCCTCTTCGCCGCCGTGATCGGCGCGTTGTCGGTGCGCTGGCTCGCCGTCGGCTTCGCCGGCATCGGGCTGTTCGCCGCGGTCGGCGTCGCCGCCGCCCTGACCCGACCCAACGCCGGCCCTTCGGCGGCCCTGCCGGCTCTGCTCGGCGCGGCCGCTGCCGGCGCGACGCTCTGGCTGCTCGTCGTCGGCCCGCTCGCGCCCGCCGAGGTCACCGAACTGGTCGCGCCGTCGGTGCACGAGGAGGAAGAGGCGGTCGAGGGGCGACGCCGGTTCCTGAAGAGCAGCGGGCTGATCGTCCTGGGCGCGGTCGCGGTGGGCTTCGCCGGGCGCTGGCTGTCGACCCGGCGCAGCGTCTCCACGGCCCGCGCCGAGGTGCGGCTGCCCCCGCCCGCGACACCAGCGCCCGAGGTGCCGGCCGGCTCCGACCTGCGGCTGCCCGAGCTGTCGTCCTATGTGACCCCGAACGACGATTTCTACCGGATCGACACCGCGTTGGTGGTGCCCCAGGTCGACCCGGCGGAGTGGAAGCTGCGGATCCACGGCCGGGTGCGCAACGAGATCGAGCTGACCTACGCCGACCTGCTGGCCCGGCCGATGATCGAGCGTTACGTCACGCTGGCCTGCGTGTCCAACGAGGTCGGCGGCGACCTGATCGGCAACGCGCGCTGGCTCGGCGTACCCCTGAAACCGCTTCTTGACCAGGCCCAGCCGCTGGATGGCGCCGACCAGGTGGTTGGCCGCTCGGCCGACGGCTGGACCTGCGGCACGCCTACGGCGATCATGCGCGACGGCCGCGACGCGATGCTCGCCGTCGGCATGAACGGTGCTCCGCTGCCGATCGAACATGGCTTTCCCGTACGCGTGGTCGTGCCGGGTCTGTATGGCTATGTCTCGGCGACCAAGTGGGTGGTCGAGCTCGAGGTGACCAGCTTCGCCGATTACGACGCCTACTGGGTGCCGCGCGGCTGGTCGCAGCAGGGGCCGATCAAAACCGAGTCGCGGATCGACACCCCGCGCGGGCGCAACTCGCTGAAGGCCGGCCCGGTCACCGTCGCCGGCGTGGCTTGGGCACAGCACCGCGGCATTTCCAAGGTCGAGGTGCAGGTCGACAACGGCCCGTGGCAGGAGGCGATGCTGGCCCGGGCGGTCTCCGACGACACCTGGATCCAGTGGTCGTGGACCTGGGAGGCGACCAACGGCGATCACGTGCTGCGGGTGCGGGCCACCGACAAGACCGGGCAGACGCAGACCTCGCAGCCGGCCGACCCGGCGCCCGACGGCGCGAGCGGCTATCACAACGTGTCGGTCAGCGTCGGATGAACGGCGGTCCGGGGCCCCGTCGGGCCCCGGACCGGAAGATAGAGGTGTCAGCTCGCGCGGCGCTGTGCCGGCACTGGGAGGGGCCGGATCGCGGCCGGGACCGTTGACTTGTGTGGCCGGCCGAGTCGCGACTCGAGGCGCTCGACGTCGACTGTGGTGTGCCGGCGGTCGGCCAGGTCTTCCCAGCCGGTGGCCAGCAGGCGGAGCCGTTCGGATTCGCTGAAGCCGCCCCAGACGCCGTAGGGCTCGCGCACCGAGAGGGCGTGCGCGGCGCACTGTGCGCGCACCGGACAGGTGCCGCATACTGACTTGGCTTTCATCTCGCGCCGGTTGCGCGACGATCCGCGCTCCCCGTCGGGATGGAAGAACTGGGCACTGTCGCGGCCACGGCACGCGCCGAGCCGTTGCCAATCCCAACGCTCGTCGATGGGTCCGGGCAGCCTGCGTACGTTGGACATCGGCACCCCTCCTTTCTCGCGCGCCTCCGCGCCGTACTGGACTAGCGGTGTCACTACCCCAAGCGCTGTCCACTCACACGTGCCTGATCGATTGGTTGCACGCACCTACCACCTCGGCGTGGCGAACTGTCCGGAACTTTCCTGTTCTTTCAGCTGAAACGCCGTAATGATCTCAGTGCTCCGTGGTCCTCTTCTATGAGGAGAGGAGGACCACCGTGCGAACTGTCCTCGTTTGCGTTCGGACATCGCAGGCCGCTCAGAATGTCAATGCGGCCGCGGCCCGGCTCGGAGTAGCCGGCGCCGTGCGAACTGCGGTATCCGAGCCCGAGGTATTGCTCCGTCTAGCCGAGCGTCCCGCCGACGTGGTGCTCGCGGACACAGCTGTGACCAGACCGGACACTGTGGGATTCACCCAGCGGGTGTTGGGTCGGGCGCCGGGCGCGACGATCGTGCTCTTCGGGTCGGAAGACCCGCGGATCGCGGCCGCCGCGGTCAACGCCGGAGCCCGGGCCCTGATCCAGGGCGGCGACCAGGATCTGGTCAGCGTCGTGGCCAAGGCAGTGCTGCTGCTCTGCGTCGCCGGCCGGGTGCCGGCCGCCGTCGGCGGTCTCGCCGGCGCGGCTGCCAGCCGCAACGCGGGGCCGATGCGGATGCAGGCCGGTGTGGGGGCCGGACACCCCCAGATCGGGCTGGCCGAGTCGACGTCTGCCGTCGTCCCGGTGCAGCGCGGCGACGCCGGGCCTGGCATGGACATCCGGGACAACGCCGAAGAAGGGCGTTATTTCGGAGGCCAGGCCGATCCGGTCAACCGCTACGGGGGGCGTGAGGAGCCGGTTGCCCGGCGCGCCGCGCTCACCGAACGGGAACTGCAGGTGCTTCGCGGCATGGCCGACGGGAAGAGCAACGCCGAGATCGGGCGCGAGCTCTTCGTGTCGGAAGACACCGTGAAGACCCACGCCCGGCGTCTGTTCCGGAAACTGGGCGCGCGTGACCGCGCGCACGCGGTGGCCGCGGGCTTCCGCTCAGGCCTGGTGGCCTGAAACACGCACTGACCGGCCCACCCCTCTCCTTGCCGGTCAGGGTGTGACGATCATGATCCCGGGCTGTCCGGTTTGCCGGGCAGCTCGGGATCGTCGGCTTCATCCGCCAGGGTGTCGTGCACGCCGTCGGCGTAACCCTTGGCGTATTCCCAGGTCACATAGTGATCGGGATCAGGGTCATAGGCCGGCTCGTGCACCCGGGGCCGACCGGAGCTCAGCAGGTGACGCAGGTTGCCGCGGAGCAGGTCCCAGTCGAAATAGTGGGGTTCGTGGCAGTCTTCACACTCGATGACCAGCCCACGAATCCCGACCGGGCCCAGCAGGGCCTGGTAAACCTCGAGGTCGGCGAGGTCCTCGAGCACGTCCTGCCGCTCGACCTCGGTCAACGGGTCGAGGGTCGGGTCGTCGTCGCCCGCGTCGTCGGAGAGCCCCGCGGAGGGGTCGTCCTTGAACGGATCGATGGGCTCGTCGTTCACCCTCCCACCGTAGTCGTTTTCGGGCCTGTCGCGCCTGCCCAGAGCGGGGCCGCGCCGGCCGGTCCGCGCGCCCGCGCGGGTAGCATGACGTATCGCGCCGCTGAGGGGACTAACCATGGACAACAAGCCCGTCAACGACCTGCCGGTCGGCACCTTCGTAGACCCGGGAGCCGGCTCCGCGGCGACCGTGCCGCTCGGTCTCACGTTCGACGACGTGCTCCTCCAACCGGGTGAGAGCGACGTCGTGCCGAGCCAGGTCGAGACCGGCACCTTCCTCACCCGCAACGTGCGTCTCGGCATTCCGCTCATGTCCAGCGCCATGGACACGGTGACCGAGGCCCGGATGGCGATCGCGATGGCCCGCAACGGCGGCATCGGCGTGCTGCACCGCAACCTGTCGATGGAAGACCAGGCCCTTCAGGTCGACCTGGTCAAGCGCTCCGAGGCCGGCATGATCACCAACCCGGTCACCTGCAGCCCCGATGACACCGTGCGCGACGTCGACGCCCTCTGCGGTCGTTACCGCATTTCCGGTGTCCCGGTGGTCGACAACGGCGGTGCGCTGGTCGGCATAGTGACCAACCGCGATATGCGCTTCGTCACCAACGGCAACACCCCGGTGCACGAGATCATGACCCGGATGCCGCTGGTCACCGCAGGCGTCGGGGTGACCAAGGCCGAGGCCCTCGGGCTGCTGCGCCAGCACAAGATCGAGAAGCTGCCGCTGGTCGACGAGAGCGGCCGGCTGCGCGGCCTGATCACCGTCAAAGACTTCACCAAGAGCGAGCAGTTCCCCAACGCGACCAAAGACGACGCCGGCCGGCTCCGGGTCGCCGCGGCGGTCGGCGTGGGTGACGAGGCCTACAAGCGGGCCCGCCTGCTCATCGACGCCGGTGTCGACGTGCTGATGGTCGACAGCTCACACGGGCACAGCCGCAACGTGCTGGAGATGGTCGCCCGGCTCAAGCGCGAGACCCAGGTCGAGGTCGTCGGCGGCAACGTCGCCACCTACGCCGGCGCGAAGGCACACGTCGAGGCCGGCGCCGACGCGGTCAAGGTCGGCATCGGTCCGGGCGCGATCTGCACCACCCGGGTCGTCGCCGGGGTCGGCGTGCCGCAGATCACCGCGATCATGGAGGCCACCCGCGCGGCCGGCCCGGCCGGCGTCCCGGTCATCGCCGACGGCGGCATCCAGTTCTCCGGCGACATCGCCAAGGCGATCGTGGCCGGCGCCCACTCGGTGATGCTGGGCAGCCTGCTGGCCGGTTGCGAGGAGAGCCCCGGCGAGCTGATCTTCATCAACGGCAAGCAGTTCAAGTCCTACCGCGGGATGGGCTCGCTCGGTGCGATGCAGTCGCGCGGGCAGGGCCGGTCCTACTCCAAGGACCGCTACTTCCAGGACGACGTGCTCAGCGAGGACAAGCTGGTGCCCGAGGGCGTCGAGGGCCAGGTGCCCTACCGCGGCCCGCTGTCCCAGGTGGCCCACCAGCTCATCGGCGGCCTGCGCGCGGCGATGGGCTACGTCGGCGCTCCCGACATCACCGGGATGCACCAGCGCGGCCAGCTCATCCGGATCACCGCGGCGGGGCTCAAGGAGAGCCACCCGCACGACATCCAGATGACCGTCGAGGCACCCAACTACCACTCCCGATAGGAGCGCCCAAGTGCGTGACGTGGTCGAGATCGGCATGGGAAAGACCGCGTTGCGCGGCTATCACCTTGACGACATCGCGATCGTGCCGAGCCGCCGCACCCGCGATGTCGACGACGTGTCGACTCAGTGGCAGCTCGACGCCTACCCGTTCAAGATCCCCTGCGTCGGGCACCCGAGTGACGCCACGATGAGCCCGGCCTCGGCGGTGGCCCTGGGCCAGCTCGGCGGGCTCGGCGTGCTCAACGTCGAGGGCCTGTGGACCCGCTACGAGGACCCGCGCAAGATCCTCGACGAGCTCGCCTCCCTCGACGAGGACGCTCCGGCCACCCGCCGGCTGCAAGAGGTCTACGCCGAGCCGATCCGCCCCGAGCTGATCGCCGAGCGGGTCCGCGAGATCCGCGAGGGCGGCGTCACCGTCGCGGTCCGGGTCTCGCCGCAGCACACCCTCGCGCTGGCACCGGTGATCCTCGACGCGGGCGTCGACATCCTGGTCATCCAGGGCACGCTGGTCTCGGCCGAGCACGTCTCGACCACCGACGAGCCGCTCAACCTCAAAGAGTTCATCGCCGACCTCGACCTGCCGGTGATCGTCGGTGGCTGCACCGACTACAAGACCGCCCTGCACCTGATGCGCACCGGCGCCGCCGGCGTGATCGTCGGGGTGGGTGCCGACGAGTGGTCGACCACCGACACCGTGCTGGGCATCCGGGTGCCGATGGCCACCGCGATCGCCGACGCCGCCGCGGCCCGCCGCGACTACCTCGACGAGACCGGCGGCCGCTACGTGCACCTGATCGCCGACGGCGACGTGCAGACCTCCGGCGACATCGCCAAGGCGCTGGGCTGTGGTGCCGACGCGGTGATGTTGGGCGAGTCGCTGACCCAGGCCGCCGAGGCTCCGGCCAGCGGTGCCTGGTGGCACTCGGTGTCCAGCCACCCGAAGCTGCCTCGTGGCGCGTTCGGCGTGGCCGGCCCGCCGCTGGGCAGCCTGGAGCAGCTCCTCTACGGCCCGGCCGACGACCCCGACGGGCAGCTCAACCTGTTCGGCGGGCTCAAGCGGGCGATGGCCAAGTGCGGCTACCGCGACCTCAAGGAGTTCCAGAAGGTCGGCCTGGTCATCGACCGGTAGGCGCCATACTGAGGCCTATGTCCGATCCGGACGAGCTGGCTGACATACGCGAGCGGCGCGGTCGAAGTCTCGACCGCGCCATCTCGTTCAGTGACGCGGTGATGTCGATCGCGCTCACGCTGCTCGTCCTGCCGCTGGTCGACCTCGCCACCGACAGCCCGGACGAGCCGATCCGCACCCAGCTCGACCGGATCGCGCCGCAGTTCGGCGGCTTCGCCGTCTCGTTCCTGGTGATCTCGCAGTTCTGGGGTGCGCACCGGCGGCTGTGGGAACGCCTCGACGACTACGACGAGCGGCTGCTCTTCCTCAACGCGCTGTGGCTGCTGCTCGTGGTGTTCCTGCCATACCCGACCGCCCGGCTGTTCGCCGAGGACGCGTCGCACCCCGACGCGGCGATCTTCTACCTGCTCGTGCTGTTCGGCATCGGCCTGCTGATGCTGCTGGAAGCCTGGTATATCGCCCGGCATCCCTGGCTGCGCCGCCCCAGTGACACGCGGTCGCTGCGCGACCAGATCCTGCCCGCACTGGGCAGCACTGCGATCTTCGGGCTGGCCATCCTGCTGTCGCTGTTCAACCGCAACGCGGGCCTCTTCTCGCTGATCCTGCTCGGGGTCGTGCAGCGGTTCACCGCGCAGAAGGACCAACCCTTTCGCCAAACGCGTCCGCAGGCTCACCCGTGACTCCGGAAGATAGGCTCTCGTGATGATGATCAGGCGATCGGCGCTCGCTGTCCTGGCGGTCCTGACCATCGGCGGCGCGGCCGCCTGCACCAAGTCCAGCAACGCCGACGAGGGATTCGTCCCCGGCGCCGACGGCGTCGGCGACGCCTACTTCCCGACCTACGGCAACGGTGGCTACGACGTCGCCGGATATGCGCTGACACTGCGCTACGACCCGGCCACCGACAAGCTCGAAGGCACCGCCAAGATCACCGCGAAGGCGACCCAGAACCTGTCCCGGTTCAACCTGGACTATCGCGGCCCCGAGGTCTCGGCGGTCACCGTGGATGGTGCGGCCGCGCAGCAGCAACGCCAGGCCGACGAGCTGGTCGTCACGCCGAAATCAGGGCTGCACAAGGACAGCACGTTCACCACGGTGGTGACCTACGCCGGTGTGCCGCAGCCGATCACCAGCCCGGAACTCGGCACCGGTGGCTGGCTGTCGACGCCCAAGGGCGCGATCGCGCTCGGCCAGCCCGAGTCGGCGAGCAGTTGGTACCCGGTCAACGACCATCCGAGCGACAAGGCCACCTTCGCGCTGGAGATGACCGTGCCGGCCGGCATCTCGGTGCTGAGCAACGGGGTGCTCGGCGAGAAGACCGACCAGGCCGGCTGGACCACCTGGCGGTGGACCGAGTCGGAGCCGATGGCCAGCTATCTGTCCACCGTGGTGATCGGCGACTTCCGGGTCAGCACGGGCTCACACAACGGCAAGCCGCTGATCACCGCGGTCGACAACACGCTGGGCCGTGGCGGCAACGCCGACAAGGCGATGGCCCGCACCGGCGAGATCGCCGACTTCCTGGAAACCCAGTTCGGGCCATACCCCTTCGACGCGTACGGGGGAGTCGTGGTCGACGACAACCGGATCCGCTACGCGCTGGAGACCCAGTCCCGCCCGGTGTACGGCGACGCCTTCTTCGCGTCGTCGACCAGTGAGTGGGTGGTCGCGCACGAGTTGGCACACCAGTGGTTCGGCGACAGCGTGTCGATCGCACAGTGGAAGGACATCTGGCTCAACGAGGGCTTCGCGACCTACGCCGAGTGGCTGTGGACCGAGCACGAGGGCGGGCCGTCGGTGAATGCCTCCTTCGACCGGCAGTACGAGGGGATGAACTGGGCCGAACCGGCCTACGACCCGGGCCGGGCGGGGCTGTTCGGCAACGGCGTCTACACCCGCGGCGGCCTGACCGTGCACGCCCTGCGGCTCGAGGTCGGCGACGACGCGTTCTTCAAGATCCTAAAGGAGTGGACGACCCAGAAGCGCAACGCCTCCGCGACCACCGAAGACTTCATCGCGCTGGCCGAGCGGGTCGCCGGCAAGCCGCTGCGCGAGTTCCTGCTGGCCTGGCTGACCTCGAAGACCGCACCGCCCAAACCCGGCTCTTAGCGTTTGACCAGCAGCGTCGGGTGGGCCTTGAGGTAGGCGTCGGCCTTGCCCGCCCGGAGTTGAGTGATGAAGCCACGGCCGACCGAGGTGAGCTGCTCGCCCCGATAGCCGCTGCCCGAGCCGACGCCACTGCCGGGCAGCGAGACCAGCTTCAGGTTCTGTGGGGCCAACTGGTGCAGCGCGAACGCGTACTCGATGGGGGTGCGCTCGCCTGTGATCACGTCGACCGAGCCGCCCAGGGCCTTGAGCAGCCGGTTGAGTGCGGCCGCGTCGGTCGGCAACCCGGTGGACAACGCCTTGGTGAGGATCGCCTTGATCAGTTGCTGCTGGTGGCGCTGGCGGGCATAGTCGCCGCCCGCGGTGTAGCGCTGCCGCGCGTAGTCGATCGCCTGCCAGCCGACGAAGTGCCGCTTGCCAGGGTTGTAGGTCGCCTGCGGTCCGACGTAGTCGCCGCCCCGGAGGGTGCGCCCGTGCCCGTTGGGCTGGCGGTGCTTCGAGACCACCTTCTGGTCGACATACATGTCGACGCCGCCGAGCTCGTCGACGAGCTTCTGGAAGCCGCCGAAGTTGAGGATCGCGCCGGCCTGGAACTTCTTGATCCCGGTGTACCGGCTGACCGTCTGGCTGAGCAGCTGGAAACCCTGCGCCGCCGAGGGCTTGCCCTTGCCGCGCTTGCTGCCGTAGCTCATCGCGTGGGTCAGCTTGGTCCGCCCACCGCCGTAGCCCGACTTCGGGAACCGGGGGATGTCGACGACCAGGTCACGCGGCAGCGAAAACAGATAGCCGCTGTCGAGGCCGGCGTTGACGTGCAGGATCAGCACCGCGTCGGCGTGCGGCTCCCAGCTCGGGATGGAGACCCGGGTGTCGACGCCGACGAGCAGCAGGTCGAGCGGGCCGCGGATGTCGGCGCCGGGCTGGACCGTGGGGCTGGGCGTGGGTGCGGCCTCGGTCGGCGCGGCCTGGCTCGGCGGTGCGCTGGCCGCCACGGACGGCTTCGGTCCATCGCCGCTTGCGGTCACCGCGAACACCGCACCACCGATGAGCAGCACCGCGATCACCGCCGCCGCGACCCAGAGGACGGGCCTGCGCCCGCGGAGCCGCTGCCAGCGTGCGCTTCCCCAGCCAGTCACGCCGGAAATGATGACTGAAGTTCGCGATGGCGCAACAGCTACCCGCCGGTAATGATGAGGGCATGGGTTACGACGTGGTCGTCATCGGCTCCGGTTTCGGAGGCAGCGTCGCCGCGTTACGCCTGGTGGAGAAGGGCTATTCGGTGCTCGTGCTGGAAGCCGGCCGGCGGTTCACCGACGCGGAACTGCCGGCGACCTCCTGGCGGCTGCGCCGCTTCCTCTGGGCGCCCAAACTCGGCTGTTTCGGCATCCAGCGGATCAGCATGCTGCGCCCGGCCGGCCGCAGCGCGCCCGGCGACAAGGTGCTGGTGCTCTCCGGCGCCGGGGTCGGCGGCGGGTCGCTGGTCTACGCCAACACGCTCTACGAGCCGCTGCCCGACTTCTACGCCGACCCGCAGTGGCAGGGCATCGCCGACTGGCGGGCCGAGCTGGCGCCGCACTTCGACCAGGCCAAGCGGATGCTGGGGGTGGCGACCTATCCGAAGACCACCGCCGCCGACCGGGCGATGCACGCGGTGGCGACCCGGATGGGCGTCGCCGACACGTTCCACCCGACGCCGGTCGGCATTCACTTCGGCCGGCCGGGAGAGACGGTCGACGATCCCTACTTCGGCGGGGCCGGGCCGTCCCGCACCGGTTGCCTGCACTGCGGCGCCTGCATGACCGGTTGCCGGCACGGCGCGAAGAACAGCCTGGTCAAGAACTATCTGCACCTGGCCGAGGGGTTGGGTGCGACGGTTCGACCGCTGACCACGGTGACGGGGGTGCGGCCTGCTCCTGCCGGCGGTTATGTCGTCTCCACCAGGCGGACCGGTAGCTGGTTCGGGGGCCGGTCGACCGTGCACGCCGGCCAGGTGGTGTTCGCCGCCGGGGCGCTCGGGACGGTGGAGCTGTTGCATCGGATGCGCTCTGCCGGTTCCTTGCCGTCCTTGTCAGACCGGGTCGGGGCGTTGGTGCGGACCAACTCGGAGGCGATCCTCGGCGCGACGGTGCCCGGCCGGTCGGCGGTCGACTACTCCGAAGGTGCGGCGATCACCAGTTCTTTTCACCCCGATTCGCGTACGCACATCGAACCGGTCCGCTACGGGCGCGGCTCCAACTCGATGGGCCTGCTCCAGTCGGCGCTGGTCGACGGTGGCCCGCACCGGGTCCGGCGGCTGCTGGCGACGCTGGTCTCGTCGCCACTGACCTACCTGCGCGCGTTGTCGGTGCGCGACTGGTCTCGGCGCACGGTGATCGCGCTGGTGATGCAGTCGGTCGACAACTCGCTGACGCTCGGCTGGCGGCGCGGGCGGCTGGTCAGCATGCCCGGCCACGGCGCGCCCAACCCGACCTGGGTGCCGGCCGGCAACACGGCGGCCCGGCTGCTCGCCGAGGAGATCGGCGGGGTGCCCGGCGGCTCGCTGACCGAGGCGTTCGACATCCCACTCACCGCACACATCCTGGGCGGCGCGGCAATCGGCGCGGCGCCGGCCGCGGGGGTGGTCGACGGCTATCAGCGGGTGTACGGGCATCCCGGCCTGCACGTCGTCGACGGCGCGGCGGTGCCGGCGAATCTTGGCGTCAATCCGTCGCTGACCATCACCGCGCTGGCGGAGCGGGCGCTGTCGTTCTGGCCCAACAAGGGCGCCGCCGATCCGCGGCCGCCGCTGGGGTCCGCCTACGCACCCGTCTCCCGTGTCTGGCCGGCCCGCCCGGCTGTGCCGACGTCGGCACCCGGCGCCTTGCGGTAGGTCTCTCAGGGCGCACATGTTCTTTTACGTGCGTACATGAAAGAACATGTATTGCCCTTCTTGCTTGCGGTCCTGCGGTGGTGAGCAGTCCTGCGGTGGTGGGCGGTGCTGCGCTAGCGTGCCGGCCATGGCGGCGCGGGTGCTGGTGGTCGAAGACGATGCGCGGGTCGCCGCCGCGCTGCGGCGATCGCTGGAATACGCGGGTTATCCGGTTGTGCTGGCCGCCGACGGACCGTCCGGGCTGGCGGCGGCGATCCGCGACGCGCCCGACCTCGTGGTGCTCGACGTCAACCTGCCCGGGCTCGACGGCTTCGGCGTCTGCCGGGCGCTGCGGGCGTCCGGCGGCACCGCGTTGGTGCTGATGCTGACCGCCCGGGACGCGACCGCCGACCGGGTCGACGGGCTCGACGCCGGCGCCGACGACTACCTGGTCAAGCCGTTCGCGCCCGAGGAGTTGCTGGCCCGGGTGCGGGCGCTGCTCCGCCGGGCGCCGGCGTCCGGGCCGGCCGGCGTGCTGCGCTTCGCCGACCTGGTGGTCGACCCGGCGACCCGCGAGGTGCGCCGCGGCGCGCGGTCGATCGCGCTGACCGCCCTGGAGTTCGACCTGCTTGCGCACCTCGCGCGGCATCCGCGGCAGGTGTTCAGCCGGCCCCACCTGTTGACCGCGGTGTGGGGCGGCGAACCGGTGGCCAGCAACGTCGTCGACGTCTACATCGGATATCTGCGGGCCAAGCTGGAGGCCGGCGGCGAGCCGCGGCTGGTGCAGACCGTGCGGGGCGTGGGCTACGTGCTGCGAAGCGACGCCTGATGTCGATCCGGGCCCGGGTCACCCTGTTCGGCGTCGCGGTAGTCGCCGTGATCTACACGGTGGTCGCCGTGCTGATCTATCTTCTGCTCTCCTACGGTTTCGCCGAGGACCAGGATCAGCTGTTGGCCGAGCGGGCCAGCGCGGCGGTGTCCGGGCTCGCCGAGCTACCCGGCGACGCGCTCGTGGCCCGCCCGCCGTTGACTCCGGTCGACGCGGTGGCGACCGGCGAAGCGGTCGTGGTGGTGCTCGACGGCGCGGGAGCGGTGCTCTCTTCGACCGGCCACATCGGCGCGGGGCCGCCGGGTGTGCCGCCTACGTTGTTGGCGGCGGCGTCCCGGGCCGGGTTCGTCGTGGCCACCGTGCCGGTGTCCGGGGTCGACACCCGGGTCCGGGTCGTGCCCTGGTCGCGCCCGGATCTCGGGCGCGCCGGCTACGTCGTCGCGGCCCAGCCGATCCGGGCGATCCAGGTGCAGAGCCGCGGGATGATCGTCGTACTGGCGGCCGTGGGATTCCTCGGCCTGGTGGCGGCGTTCGCGGCGACCTGGTTCGCGGTCGGCCGGGCCCTGCGGCCACTGCGGGTGCTGGCTTCGCTGGCCGACTCGGTGGGCGGCTCGGAGGACCTGACCCGGCGGCTGCCGGCGGTACGGCAACGCGACGACCTGGGCCGGCTGACGACCAGCTTCAACACGATGATGGGCCGGCTCGAATCGGCGTACCGGCGGATGGAGTCGGCTCTTTCCGCGCAGCGCCGCTTCACGGCGGACGCGTCGCACGAGTTGCGCACGCCGTTGACCACGATTCGCGGCAACGTGGGCTTCCTGCGGACACACCCGGCGGCCCGCCCCGACGACCGCGAAGCGGCACTCGACGACCTGGTGGCCGAGAGCGCGCGCATGGCCCGCCTGCTCGACGACCTCCTGCTGCTGGCCCGCTCAGACGGCGGCGTGGCGCTGTCGACCTCTCCCGTGGATCTCCTCGAGGTGGCCACGTCGGTATGCCGTCAGGCGTCGGCGTCGTCCTCCGGCGCCTCCGTGGTGGTGGCCGGCGATCGGGATGCCCGGGTTTTGGAGGGCGGTGATCCTGCCGCTTCGGCGGTGGTGGCCGGTGATCGGGATGCCCGGGCTTTGGAAGGCGGTGATCCGGCCGCTTCGGCGGTGGTGGCCGGTGATCGGGATGCCCGGGCTTCGGAGGGCAGTGATCCGAGCGCTTCGGCGGTGGTGGCCGGTGATCGCGATCCCCGGGTTGTGGTGGGCAGTCAGCCGGCCGCCTCGGCGGTGGTGGGCAGTGAGCCGGCCGTCTCGGCGGTGGTGGTCGGTGATCCGGCCGCCCGGGTGGTGGTGGCCGGTGATCCGGACGCGCTGCGGCGGCTGGTGTGGATTCTGGTCGACAATGCGCTGCGGCACGGCGCGGGAGCGGTGACGGTCGAGGTGTCCCGATCGGACTCCGGCGCGCGGCTGACCGTGGCCGACGAGGGTCCGGGTGTGCCGGCCGATCTGACGGACGCCGTCTTCGAGCGCTTCTTCCGGGGCGACCCGGCGCGCGGGCCGGGCGGCGGCGTGGGCCTGGGCCTGGCGATCGCCCGATCGGTAGTGACCACGCACGGCGGCACAATCTCCGTCGCCGGGGCGGTGTTCACGGTGACGCTGCCCCTCTCATCGAACTCTTAATCCGCCCTCACCCCCACCTCACCGTCCCCCGCCACGCTATTCACATGCGTCGCTTCTGGCCCGTGCTCGTGCTGTTGGTGCTCGCCCCGTGGGTGGGCGAATACCTGCTGGGCAACGTCCCCGTCCAACGGTTTCCGCTGCTTCCGGTCCTGGTCCCGCTCTACGGTTGCGGCGCGCTGCTGGTCCGCGAGCTGGCGCGGCGCACCGGCCGGGGCTGGCCGACGATCTTCCTGCTGGCCACCGCTTATGGGGTGATCGAGGCGGGCCTGGTCGACCAGTCGCTGTTCAACGCGACGTTCGAAGGGCTCGACCAGCGCGGCGTGACACCGGTGCCGTGGCTGGGGTTGAGCGCCTACAACGCGGCCGCGTTCCTGGTCGGCCACACGGTGTGGAGCATCGGCGTGCCGATCGCCCTCGTCGAGCTGTGGTTCCCCGCCCGGCGCACCGACCCGTGGCTGGGCCGGCCCGGGCTATGCGTCACGTTCGTGTTCTATCTGCTCGGCTGCTGGCTGATCTTCAAGGACCTCCGCGACCAGGAAGGCTTCCTGGCGGCGCCGCACCAACTGGTGGTGGCCGCGGTGACCGCGATCGCGCTGATCATCGTGGGTTTCCTGTTGCCACGGCGGGATCCGGCCGCCGCGAGCTCCCCCCATCTGTCACCGCCGCGCACGCCTGGCTGGCTGCCCCGGCCCTGGCTGCTCGGTGTGGTGACGTTCGTTACGGCCGGCTCGCACGCGCTGGTGCCGGAGAGCTGGCTCGGGTTCTGGCTGGATGTCGCGATCGTCTCGGCCGCTGCGGCCGCGGTCGCCTGGCTGGCCCGCCGGCCGGGCTGGTCCGACCGGCACCTTGTGGGGCTGCTGGCGGGCGCGTTGCTCACCTATGCCTGGCTGGGCTTCGTGCTGACGCTGCTCTTCGCGCCGAGCGACGGGGTCCGCTATGCGGGCAACGCCGTGTTCGCGCTCACCGCCGTGGTGCTGCTGCTGATCACCCGCCGGGTCGTCGCCCGCCGCGCGGAGGCGCCGGCGGAGGTCGGGGAGGGGGTGAGCGCGGTGGGGGTCGGCCAACACGGTCGGTAAACTCCGGACGCATGACCATGCCTCGCCCGGTACTCGTCGTCGACTACGGCGCGCAATACGCACAGCTGATCGCGCGCCGGGTGCGGGAGGCGAAGGTCTACTCCGAGATCGTGCCGCACACGATGCCGGTCAAGGAGATGCTGGCCAAGGATCCGGTCGCGATCATCCTGTCCGGCGGGCCGTCCAGCGTCTACGAGGCGGGGGCCCCGCAGGTCGAGAGCGACCTGTTCGAGACCGGTGTCCCGGTGTTCGGCATCTGCTACGGCTTCCAGGCGATGGCCAAGGCGCTCGGCGGCACGGTCGCCCACACCGGGCGGCGTGAGTTCGGTGGCACCGAGCTGCGCGTGGCGCCCGAGGCGGGTGTGCTGCTGCGTGACCTCCCGGCGTCGCTGCCGGTGTGGATGAGCCACGGCGACAGCGTGACCGAGGCGCCGGCCGGCTTCACCGTCACCGCCGCCACGCCCGGCGCCGAGGTGGCCGCGTTCGAAGACCTGGCCGGGCGGCGGGCCGGCACCCAGTTCCACCCGGAGGTCGGGCACACCGCCCACGGGCAGGACATGCTCACCAGGTTCCTCTACGACATCGCCGGCATCGCGCCGAGCTGGACCTCCGACAACATCATCGACGACCAGGTCGCCGCGATCCGCGCGCAGGTCGGCGACAAGGAGGTCATCTGCGGCCTGTCCGGCGGCGTCGACTCGGCAGTGGCCGCGGCGCTCGTCCACAAGGCAGTTGGCGACCAGCTCACCTGCGTGTTCGTCGACCACGGCCTGCTCCGGGCCGGCGAGGCCGAGCAGGTCGAGGAAGACTACGTGGCGGCGACCGGGGTCAAGCTCAAGGTCGTCGACGCGGCCGACCGCTTCCTGACCGCGCTCGACGGCGTCACCGACCCCGAGCAGAAGCGCAAAATCATCGGCCGCGAGTTCATCCGCGTGTTCGAGCAGGCCGCCCGCGAGATCGCCGCAGAAGGCGACGTCGAGTTCCTGGTGCAGGGCACGCTCTACCCCGACGTGGTCGAGTCCGGCGGCGGCACCGGCACCGCCAACATCAAGTCACACCACAACGTCGGCGGCCTGCCCGAAGACCTCAAGTTCTCGCTGGTCGAGCCGCTCCGCACGCTCTTCAAAGACGAGGTCCGCGCGCTGGGCACGGCCCTGGGCCTGCCCGACCCGATGGTCTGGCGACACCCGTTCCCGGGCCCGGGCCTGGCGATCCGCATCATCGGCGCGGTCAGCCACGACCGGCTAGAGGTGCTCCGCGCGGCGGACCAGATCGCCCGCGAAGAACTGACCGCGGCGGGCCTCGACCGCGACGTCTGGCAGTTCCCGGTGGTCCTGCTGGCCGACGTCCGCAGCGTCGGGGTCCAGGGCGACGGCCGCACCTACGGCCACCCGGTGGTCCTGCGCCCGGTGTCCAGCGAAGACGCGATGACCGCCGACTGGTCAAGGCTGCCCTACGAGCTGCTGGCCCGAATCTCCACCCGCATCACCAACGAGGTCCCCGAAGTCAACCGCGTCGTCCTCGACATCACCAGCAAGCCCCCGGGCACCATCGAGTGGGAGTAACCGGCGGTCACCCCACTCACTCCCCGTCGTGGGTTGCGGCCCGAGGCTGAGTTCGGCGGCCACGCCGCTGAATGATTTCTGGTCGGAGCCCGTCGTCCGCTTGGCGCAAGCCGCGGCCTGCGGTCGGGCTCGCTCGCCGCCGGGAGTGACCACTGTGGCCGACGTCCTTGCGGCGCAGGTCGCCGCCCGCGACTCGACCTTTCACGCCAAGTCGTCGCTGCGGCGGGGGTCGTGGGCTGCGGTCAGGCTTTGGCTGGCCGCCGCCGGGAGAGGCCTCTGGTCTGGGCCGTCGTTCCCGTGGCGTGGGTTGTGGTCAGGCCTGGGCCACCGCCGGGAGCGGCCTCTGGTCTGGGCCGTCATTTCCGCGGCGTGGGTCGTGGGTTGCGGTCAGGCCTGGGCCGCCGCCGGGACCGGCCTCTGGTCTGGGCCGTCGTTTCCGTGGCGTGGGTTGTGGTCAGGCCCGGGCCGCCGCCGGGAGCGGCCTCTGCTCTGGGCCGTCATTTCCGCGGCGTGGGTCGTGGGTTGCGGTCAGGCCTGGGCCGCCGCCGGGACCGGCCTCTGGTCTAGGTCGTCGCTCCCGCAACGTCGGACTTGCGTTGCGGTTGGGTCGCCCGCCCGGGCGGCCCGTCTCAAGCCGAGGCCGTCACGGCCCGCGGCGCAGGTCGGTCGCGCCGCGGACGGTGACCTCGGCCCGAGCCCGTCACGCTCGAGGCGGCGTGGAGTCGCCCTCGCCACCGGCCGGCGGCTGGTCCGACGGGGTGTCGTAGGGCGAGTGGTCCGCCGGCGCCTGGTAGGGCGCGGGGTCCGGGTTGGACGGTGGCTGGTAGGTCGGCGGCTGGTAGTGGCTGTTGCCGTGCGTTGCGGCCTGCCAGCTTGCCGATGCGCCGCCACCCTGCCACGGCGGTACGGCCATCGGGGCCATCGGGCGGTCCTCCGGCATCAGGAACCACAGCACCGGGTAGGCGAACAGGGCCAGGCCGCCCGTCAGGACCACGGTGACCGCGAAGATCACGCGCATCAGTACTGGGTCGACGCCGAAGTAGCGGCCTAGGCCACCGCAGACGCCTGCGATGATCTTGTCGTCGGTGGTGCGGCGGAGTTGTT
This sequence comes from Asanoa ferruginea, assembly GCF_003387075.1. Taxonomy (NCBI): domain Bacteria; kingdom Bacillati; phylum Actinomycetota; class Actinomycetes; order Micromonosporales; family Micromonosporaceae; genus Asanoa; species Asanoa ferruginea. Next base: position 1,257,915 of record NZ_QUMQ01000001.1, on the reverse strand, counting down.
TGTACGGTGGGTTCGCGCTCGTCGTCATGCTTCTACAGTCCACCCGACAGGACGGTCCTACCTCGGGTACCGCCCGGACCCGTACCCTGAATCCTGACCCCTGCGGGTGATCAGCTGTCAGCAATCCGACTCCGCCCCCGGAGGTGTCGTGTGATTCGGGAAGAATCTCCCTCTGTGACCCCTGCGCTCGAACCCCTCCGCCGCATCGCGGCCTATGCCGTCTGCACCGACGGCAGTGGTCGCGTGCTGCTCGTCCGGGCCTCGACGCGCTCCGGCACCCCCGGTGCCTGGTCGCTACCCGGTGGCGCTGTCGACCATGGCGAAGACCCCAACCACACCGTTGTCCGGGAGAGCGCGGCCGAGACCGGGCTGTCGATCACCGTGACCGGCCTCCACGACGTCCTCGCCGACATGCGCGCCCTCCCGCACCGCGGTGTCACCATCCACACCGACCGCCTCATCTACGCCGCGTCGGTGCGGGGCGGCACCCTGCTCGACCGCGTCGGGCAACCGACTGACCTGGCCCGCTGGCACACCCTCGACGAGGCCAAGGGCCTGCCGCTGCGGCCGTTCACCGCCACCGCGCTCGGCCTTCCGCCCGGCTCGATCGACCTGCGGCCCGACGAGACTCCTGACTTTCCGTCGTTCTACGCCGCGCCGGGGCCCGACGGGCTGCACCGGGCCCAGCGCTTCGCCGCCTATGCGGTGGCCACCGACCCGGCCGGCCGCATGCTGATGACCCGGGTCGCACCCGGCTACCCGGGCGCCGGCTGCTGGCATCTCCCCGGCGGCGGCACCGACTTCGGCGAGCAGCCGGGCGAGGCCCTGCTGCGCGAGTTGGTCGAGGAAACCGGTCAGACCGGGCGATTGGTCGCACTGCTGGGCGTCGCCAGTCACCGTGACGCGGCCTCGCTCGGGCCCGAGGGCTACCCGATCGACTGGCACGGCGTCCGCGCCTTCTACCGCGTCGCCGTCGACGACCCCGCTGACCCTCGGGTCGGCGACGTCGGCGGATCGACCGACGAAGCCCGCTGGTTCCCGGCCGACGAGCTCCGCGCGCTGCCTCCCGCGAGCATCACCGAGGTCACCGCCGACGCTGTCCGCGCCGCCTTCCCTGAGCAGGGCGACTGACGAAGATCTAAGATCATTTGTTCATGGAGCAACGGCGACGGATCGGCGCGTACGGGCTGTGCCGTGACGGCGATCGGGTGTTGCTCGCCCGCTCGTCCGATAAGTCCGACTTCCCGGGCGTCTGGCAGATCCCCGGCGGCGGGCTCGAGCACGGCGAGTCGCCCGAGCACGCGCTCGTTCGCGAATACCGCGAGGAGACCGGCCTGGAGATCGCGATCCGCCGGCCATTGACCGCGCTGGCCTCCGTGCGCGAGCTCTGGGACATCGACCTGGCCTGGCATTTCGACCTGATCGTGTACGAGGTCGAGGTGCGCAGTGGCACCCTCCGCCGAGAAGTGGCCGGCACCAGTGACGACGTCGCCTGGGTGCCGGAGCGCGACCTGCCCGACCTGCGGCTGATGCCGTTCACCGCCGAGTTGCTCGGCCAGCCGGTGGTCCCGCTCGACTTCGCCGCGCCCCACCCGCTCGGCCGCCGCCAGCCGCCACCGCCCCGGAAGAAAGACCAGGGTCAGCGGTTCGCCTCCTACGGCCTGGTGACCTCGCCGCGCGGCGTACTCCTGACGCTGATCTCGCAAGGTTTTCCCGGTGCGGGCAAGTGGCACCTGCCGGGCGGCGGGACCGACTTCGGCGAGCAGCCGGCCGCCGGGCTGCTGCGCGAGCTCGCGGAGGAATCCGCGCAGGTCGGCGAGGTCGTCGAACTGCTCGCGGTGTCGGATCATCGCAACCCGCGGGCGCTCGGCCCGGAGGGCTATCCGATGGACTGGCACGCCGTGCGGGTGATCTATCGGGTCACCGTGACGGCGCCGACGGAGCCACGGGTGACCGAGGTGAGCGGATCGACAGCCGATGCGCGCTGGTTCACTCGCGACGAGGTGCGGGGGCTGACGCTCACCGATGTGGCGGCCGCGGCGATCCCGGCGTGGGCCCCCTGAGCTGCCCAGACGTCACAAATCACCAATGTTGTCGCCTAGACGGTATAATCGTTGGTTGGGCCAAGAGCTTGTATCGCCGGCTATGACACGTAAGTGAATTCTGTCGCGTTTGTGCTCGTTCACCCGATAAAGCGGTGTACGAGTCTCGCCAACCGGCACCATCTGTGCGATGGTGTAGACCGCAAGATCGGGCGGTCGCTCGACTGGCGGCGGAGCTCCGATCCGGACCTGGAGGAACCACGTGCCGAGAGCCCCTTGGCGTCGGCGTATTGCCACCGATAGTCCGCGCATAGCTTTCGACAGCCCGCGCCCTGGCGGTCGCCGGTGGTACGGCCTGCGTCGCGGCGGCACCACTCTCGCCCGGCAGGTCCTGCGGGTGCGGGTCGGTCGGCGCTCCCGGATGACCGTGGTGCACCCCGACAGCCACGCCGTCGACCCCCTGGTGATCCGCGAGATCCAGTCGATCGCGCCGGTCAGCCCGGCGATGGGCCCTAGTGAGGCCGCGCCCACGATCGGCATGTCGATCCCGCTGCTCCCCGGCGAGCGCACGTTGGCCCGCCGCGCCAAGTTTGCCGTGGTCAACGCCTGCACGCTGGCCAGCCTCAGCCTGGGCCTGCTGGCGATCTTCATGGCCATGCAGTCGGAGGTCCGCCTCGCCGCGATCTTGCTGGTCGCCTGCGTGATCTTCGATGGCCTCGACGGCATCCTGGCCCGCCGCCTCGGCGTGGCCAGCCCGTTCGGCGCCCAGATGGACTCGCTGGCCGACATGTGCTCGTTCGGCCTGGCCGCGCCGGTCGTCGTCTACGCCTCGCTGGCCGGCACCGTGTCGACCGCGGCCGCGGCGATAGCCTGCGCCCTGGTCGCCGGTTGCGCGGCCATCCGGCTGGCCCGCTTCAACGTCTCGCCGAAGGACGGCCGCTTCTTCTGCGGCGTCCCGACCACGATGGCCGCGGCCGTGCTCGCCCTGGCCGTCCTGATCGGCCTCCCGGTCTCGGGCGCCTTCGTCGTGGCCGGCGTCGCGATCCTGGCCTTCGCGATGGTGTCGAGCTTCCCCTACGCGAAGCTCGCCCGCCTGGTGAAGCTCCCACCGTGGCTCCTGGTGCTCCCAGTGGTCGGCGCCCTGCTCGACGTCCGCGTCACCTTCGTCGCGATCGTCGTGGCCTACCTGGCCAGCGGCCCGCTGCTCTGGCTCCGCCAGCGCCACACGGTCTGACGACACCGAACCCCGCCGGCAGCGGTTGAGCGCACCGGCGGGGCATGGCAGGCTCGTGGCCCATGATCGATGAGTTCGCGAAGGACTACCTGCACCACGACCTGCGCGAGCTTCGCAAGGCGCTGTTATGGAAACTCGACGGGCTCTCCGACTACGACATCCGGCGCCCGTTGACGCTGACCGGCACCAACCTGCTCGGCCTGGTCAAGCACCTGTCGCTCTGGCAGTCGAAGTATTTCGGTGAGGTCTTCGACCGGCCGTTTCCCGAGCCCCTCCCGAGGTGGGATGACCCTGCGGCGGACGGCCCCGACATGTGGGCGACCGAGCACGAGATGCGCGACGAGATCGTCGCTCGCTATCAGCGGGTGTGCGACCACGCGGACGTGACGATCACCGCGTTGCCGATCGACGCTCCGGGCCACGTGCCCTGGTGGCCGCGGCCCGACGTGAAGCTGTTCAACATCCTGGTGCACAGCCTCGCCGAGACCAGCCGGCATGCCGGGCACGCCGACATCCTGCGCGAGCAACTCGACGGCGTGACCGGCACGAGGGCCGAATACGCGAGTCAGGCCGACGCGGCGTTCTGGGCCGCCCGGCGCACGGAGATCGAGCGGGCTGCCAAGGCGGCCAAGCCCTAGCGGTCGGCGGCCGCGCGGGACTGCGCGTCGAGGCCGGCGACGAGCAGGGTGATGCCCAGTTCGAAGGCCCGCGGCTCGCGGTGGTCGACGGCCGGGTCTTCGCGGTCGAGGGAGTGTTCCTGGGCCACCGCACCGAGGCTGTCGGCCTGTATGCGCTGCTGGCGGTGGAACGCGTGGCCGACGATGAAGTGGACCATGGTCTCGGCCGCCAGTGACGTCGTCTGCTTGTCGAAGCCGCCCACCCCGATCGCGGCCGACAGCCGCCGTTGCAGGTCGCCGGCGCCCAGGCCGAGTGCGAGCGTGCTCGACACGACCTCGGCGCCGTCCTTGTAGGCCAGCAGCGCGTCGTGCAGGGCCGCCGCCTCCGTGCGTACGCCAATCTGCCAATCGCCCGAATCCGCGGCCAGTGGGCGCGCTCCGGCGATGATGCGGTCGGAGACCGCCGCCAGCAGCGACTGCTTGTTGGGGAAGTGCCAGTAGAGCGCGCTCGGCGCGACGCCCAGCGTGGCGGCCAGATGGCGCATCGTCAGGTCGGGTAGGCCCTGCTGGTCCAGAATGCGCAGCGCCGCGTCGATGACGTCGTCGCGGCTGTTGCGGGCGTACCCGGCGCTGTCCGATCTCGGCATCCCACCACTATAGTGAACGCCGTTCAGGAGAACGATGTTCAGGTGAACGGCGTTCGGGAGAGGAAGAGCTGTGCAGCAGCAGTTCGAGATGCGAGACCTCACGCGGATCGTGGTCTTTGCCGCCATCATCGCCGTGCTGGGGATTCCGGGTGCGATCACCGTGCCCGGCGGAGCGGTGCCGATCACGGCGCAGACCCTGGGCGTCATGCTCGCCGGCGCGGTGCTCGGCCCGTGGCGCGGCGCGAGCGCGGTCCTGATCTTCCTTCTGCTCGTTCTCGCGGGGCTGCCGCTGCTGTCCGGCGGTCGCGGCGGGGCCGGCGTGTTCGTCGGACCGTCGGCCGGCTTCCTGATCGGCTGGATCTTCGGGGCGCTCGTCGTCGGCGCGATCGTGCGGTTCGGGGCACGGCCCCCGGTCTGGTGGCGCACCGCGCTCGGGTGCTTCATCGGCGGGGCATTGATCGTGTACGTCATCGGCGTGCCGGTGCAGTCGCTGGTCACCCGGCTGCCGCTCAGCAAGACCATCGTGACCACCGCCGCCTTCCTGCCCGGTGACCTGCTCAAGGCCGTGGTCGCGACGATCATCACGATGGCGTTGTGGCGGGCCTACCCGCGCGCGTTCGGCAACCCGACCCGCCGGGTCGCCGCGTGACCGGGCTCGTCTGCGGTGACGCCGTCCTCACCGAAGCGGAGCTGCGCGACCGGATCGCCGCCGCCGGCAAGGCGGGTGTCGACCTGCCAGGCCGCGCCGTGCCGATCCGCGACAAGAACCGGGTCGACGCGTTGGTCACCGCGCTCGCCGTGCGCGCCGCAGGCGGCCTGCCGCTGATCGGCGACGACCGCTGGGACCCCGGCTATTGGGCCGGCCTGCGCGACCGGGTGAACGCGGCGGCGCCGGCACCCGGCATGGCGTGGGGGACCTTCACGAGCGGCAGCACCGGTACGCCGCGGGTGGTGGTGCGCACCGAAGAGTCCTGGGCGGCGTCGTTTCCGGGCGTCGAGCGGCTGACCGGGCTGACCGCCGACGACGTGGTCTACCTCCCGTCGCCGCTGGTGTCCTCGGTGACGATGTTCTCCGTCGCACATGCTCGCGCGCTCGGCGCCACCGTCGTGCTACCGCGCACGCACACCGTCTCGGCTCAAGACCTCGCCGACGCGACGGTGCTGCACGGCACGCCCTACGCGCTGCGCGACATCCTCGAGTCCGGCGCCGCACACCGGCTGCGGGTGGCTCTCATCGGCGGTGCGCGGCTCGACCCGCGGCTGCGCGAGCGGGCCGAGGCCGCCGGGATCGCGGTGGTCAGCTACTACGGCGCCGCCGAACTGTCCTTTGTGGCGGCCGACCCCGACGGGCAGGGCCTGCGGCCGTTCGACGGCGTCGAGGTGCGGGTCGACGACGGCGCGCTGTGGGTGCGCTCGGGCTACTTCGCGGGTGGCTACCTCGGCGCGGTCGACGGGCCGTTCCGCCGCACCGCCGACGGATGGGGCACGGTCGGCGACCTGGCCGAGGTCGACCCGCTGCGGTTGTTGGGGCGCAGCGACGGCGCGATCCTGACCGCGGCCGCGACCGTCGTGCCCGAAGACGTCGAGGCGGCGCTGCTCGGGATCGAGGGGATCGCCGACGCCGTGGTGTTCGCGTTGCCGCACGAGCGGGCCGGCGACCTCGTCGCCGCGGTGATCGAGCCCGCACCCGGGCGGCGGCCGCCGACGGCCGGTGAGTTGCGGGCCCGGGCGGGCACGCTGCTGACCGGCACCCACCGGCCGCGCCGCTGGTATTGGGTCGACCGGCTGCCGCGGACGGCCGCGGGCAAGCCGGCCCGGGAGCAGATCCGGCTGGACGCGATCGAGGGTCGGGTGGCCCGGGTTGTCTGAGTTTCCCGTCGTGGTGGCGGCCCGGCGTACCCCCATCACGGTCAAAGGCGGTGGGCTCGCCCACCGCACCGCCGCCGAGCTCGCCGCGCCGGTCATCCGGGCCTGTCTCGACGACGCCGGGTCGGCCGGGCCGGTCGGCGATGTCGTGCTGGGCAACACCATGGGACCGGGCGGCAACATCGCGCGGGTGGCGGCCCTGGCCGCGGGGCTCGGCGTCGAGGTGCCGGGGATGACCATCGACCGGCAGTGCGGCAGCGGCCTGGCGGCGATCATCACCGCCGCCGAGGCGGTCCGGGCGGGCGACGGCCGGCTGCGGATCGCCGGCGGAGTGGAGAGCTGCTCGACCGCGCCGACCCGGATCGCCGACGGCGTCGCCTACCGCCGGGCACCGTTCGCGCCGCCCGGGCATGCCGACCCCGACATGGTTCGCGCCGCGCAGGATCTGGCCGTGCTCGACGGGATCGGGCGGGAGCGGCAGGACGCGTACGCCGCGCGCAGTCACCGGCTCGCCGTCGCCACCCGCGAGCGCGGCGGATTCGCCGGCGAGATCGTGCCGGTGGCCGGTGTCACCGTCGATAGTGGACCGAGGGCGCGCGTTCCGGCGCTGCTCGACCGGTTTCCGCCGCTGTTCCCGGACGCCGGCGGCACGCTGACCGCCGGCAACTCCTGCCGCGACAGCGACGGCGCCGCAGCGGTCGCGATCGTCCCCGCCGGCGTGCCCGGCCTCGCGATCATCGCGACGGCCACGGTGGGCTGCGACCCGGCGCTACCCGGTCTCGGCCCGGTCGCCGCCGTCGAGACCCTGCTGAAGAATGCCGGCCGCGACCTGGCCGAGGTCGCCGCCATCGAACTCGTCGAGGCGTTCGCCGCACAAGCGCTGGCGTCGTTGACCCGCCTGGGCCTGGCCGCCGACGACGATGTCGACCCAAGGGTGTGCGCCGACGGCGGTGCGCTGGCGCTCGGTCACCCCTGGGGAGCGAGCGCGGCGGTGAGCGTGGTCCGGCTGTTCAGCCGGTTGGTCCGCGCCGGCGCCCCGGCCGGCACGCTCGGCCTGGCAACGGCGGCGGTCGGCGGCGGCCTCGGCGTCGCTGCCCTGTTCGAGGTCGTGCGATGAGCGACATCGTGCTCGACAACGTCACCGTCGAATACCCCGGCGGACGCACGGCGGTAAGCGAGTTGTCGGTGCGGCTGACCGAGCGGCGGATCGCGGTCATCGGCTCCAACGGCTCGGGCAAGTCGACGTTCGCGCGCACGCTCAACGGCCTGATCACGCCCACCATCGGTGCGGTACGCGTACACGGGCTGGACCCGGTCCGCCAGGCCAAGGAACTGCGCCGCCGGGTCGGGTTCGTGTTCAGCAACCCGGACACCCAGATCATCATGCCGACCGTCGCCGAGGACGCCGCGTTCTCGCTGCGCCGCCGCGGTCTGTCCCGGGCCGAGATCGCCGACCGGGTCGCCGCCGCGCTCGACCGGGTCGGCCTGACCGGCTACGCCGACTCGCCGGCCCACTCGCTCTCCGGCGGGGAGAAGCAACTCCTGGCACTGTGCGCGGTGCTGATCGGCGAGCCGAGCCTGGTGGTCGCCGACGAGCCGACCGCCTACCTCGACGGGGTCAACAGCCGGCGGATCGCGGGCTTCCTGCTCGACCAGATGCCGCAGCAACTGGTGCTGGTCACCCACGACCTTCGGCTCGCCGCCCGGTGCGACGTCGCGGTGCGGTTCGACGGTGGCCGCCTGGTCGACCAGGGCGAGCCGGGCCCGGTGATCGCCCGCTACGAACGCGACCAGGACCTGGCGTGATCTCGCTCTTCCGCCCCGGCGACAGCGCCCTGCACCGGTTGCCGGCCGGCCCGAAGCTGCTCGGCGTGATGGCGCTGGCGTTGGCGGTCTCGCTCGCGCCGGCCAACCCGTGGCTGCTGGCCGGGTCGGTGGTCGTGGTGGCCGGCGGCTACCTGCTCGCCGGGCTCGGCATGGCTGAGCCCGGCCGGCAGGTCTGGATCCTGCGCTGGCTGGTGCTGGTGATGCTGGTCAGCCAGGTGTTCTTCCTGCCCGGGCGCACGGTCGCGGCCAACATCGTGCGGGTGGTCGCGGTGATCCTGCTGGCCAACCTGGTCACCCTCACCACCCGCACCGAGGATCTGGTCGACGCCATCGAGCGGGCCTTGGCACCGTTGCGGCACCTGCGGGTCAACCCCGGCCGGGTCGCGCTGATGCTCTCGATGACCATCACCACGATCCCGGTCATCGCCGGGTACGCCGCACAGATCCGCGAGGCACAGCGCGCCCGTGGCGTACCCCTGGCACCGCTCGCCTTTGTCGTGCCTTTGCTGGTGATGGCCCTCAAGCACGCCGACGACCTGGCCGACGCGCTCACGGCGCGTGGCGTCGACTAACGCCAGCGCGCCACGACCGAGGCGCCGCCCAGCACCCGGTCGCCCGGGGCCACCAGGGCGTCGGCGGTGCCGGCCGGCAGGTAGATGTCGGTGCGGGAGCCGAAGCGGATGAGGCCGAAGCGCTCGCCCCGGGCCAGCAGGGCGCCGACCGGTGCCCGCTGCACGATCCGGCGGGCGATCAGGCCGGTGCGCTGCGCGACCACGACCGTGCCGCGCGGGGTGTCGAGCACCGTGTAGGCCGCCACGTTGTGCTCGGCCGCCGGCTTCATCGCCGCCGCGTAGCCGCCGTCGGTGACGAAGTAGTCGACCACTTTGCCGGCCACCGGTGCGCGGTTGACGTGCACGTCGAGCACGGAGAGGAACACCGCGATGCGGAGGAACTCGCCGTCGCCGAAGCGGTCGTCGGTCAGCCGCTCGACCGACAGGACCTTGCCGTCGGAGGCGGCCACCACGGCCGACGGGTCTTCCGGCACGTCGCGCTCGGGGTCGCGGAAGAACGCGGCCACCGGGAGCGCGGCGATCGCCGGCACCAGCCAGAGCTTCGACGCCGGGCGGGCCCGGCGAGCCAGCGCGGCCAGGCCGAACGCGATGCCGGCGGCGGCCACGCCATTGGAGTCGATGTGCATGCCGCGGGTCACCGGGACGCTCGACGGCCGGTAGGCCGGCGCGAGTCGCTCGGCCGCGGCGGCGTCGGCGGGGGAGAAGCGCAGCCGGTGCACCCGGACCGGCGGCCGGTTGGCCAGCACCAGGTCGGAGCCGACGCCGAAGAGCGCCGCCTGCCGGTCGAGTTCGGCGGCCGCGCCACCGGTCAGCCCGGGCAGGGCCGGCGCCGCGATGCTCAGCACACCGCCGTCGGCCAGGTATTTCGCCAGCCCGTCGATGGTAGCCCGGGCGTCTTCGGCCGAACCGCGGAGCGGCTCGGCGACGATCACGATCTGCGCCGCGTCGGACTCGCCGACCGACTCGGCCACCCGGACCCGGTCAGCGACCCACTGGCCCTGCTGGTGGACGTGGGCGCGCAGGGCGGCGGTGGTGGTGCCCACGCCGGGCGTCACCACCAGGCTGTCGCCGGGCAACAGCGTGTCGATCGCGGACTGGAGCACCGCCGACCCGGGCACGGCACCGACCACCAGGGCGGACTTCGGGCCGGCGTGGCGGGCCAGCTCGGCGGTGAGCGTGCGCGCGGCGCGCTCGCCGACGTTGTCGCGGCCCTTGTCGGCGGGGTGCGCGGGGGAGGCGGTCATATCGGGCTGGCTCCTCAGCGGTCGGGATCGTAAGGCCGGCGGCACGAGCGAACAGGCGGCTGGCCGGCGGAGGCGAAAACCTCCACCGGCCAGCATAGGTGGCGCGGGACGCTAGTCGCGGCTTTGACCACGCGGCGGAGCGGAGACCGGGTCGCCGAGGTCGGCGGTGGGCTCGCCGGCGGTCGCCGGCTCCAGGTTGACCGGCGACAGGGGTTGGGCCGGCGACAGGGGTTGGACCGGCGACACCGGATCGACGGCCGGCACCGCCGAGCGCTGCGCCGTGCCGGCGTTGCGGGTCGACCGGATCGCGCCGATCAGCCCCAGCAGCCCCAGCAGGATCAGGCCGAACGCGACCCACCAGCCGGGCGCCGGCACGTCGACGTTGACCACCTGGGCGAACACCCACCAGCCGAAGATCGCCAGGAAGATGATCGCGAAGGCCAGCGAGAGCAGGTCTGTGCGGTGCGGCTTCATCGGGACACCTCCACTTGACCGGTGTTGACGTGGATCGTCAGCCGCAGCGTGCCGCCGCCGACGCCGTCTTCGCCGTTGTCGGCGACCGTCATCGACTGGCCCAGCCCGCTGGTGGACCGGTCGAAGATCTGTGCGTCGCCCGCGTCGACGTTGACGTCGGCGATCACGTCGACGTTGTCGGGCACCCGCACGTCGAGCTGGCCCGCGTTGAGCGAGATGTCGACCTCCTTGCTCTGGCCGGCGAAGTCGAGGTTGGTCAGGTCGAGCCGGGCGTCGCCGAACGGCAGCCGGTAGGTGGGCCGCAGCTCCGCCATCGAGAGCGGCTCCCACACGGCGTCCTTGGTGATGCCGTGCTGGTCGTGGTCGTATTGGTATTCGGCGATCGAGGAGATGCCCAGCGCGGCCGCGGCGGCGACACCGAGCGCGATCAGCCAGCGGGCCCGGCCCAACCAGGTGCCGACCAGCAGGCCGAGCGCGATGGTGAGCAGCGCGGCGGCGAAATAGGTGGTCGGCCGCACCCGGATCACGTTGAGCAGGTCGAGCATCGCCACGACGCCCATCGCCACGAAGATCATCGAGAAGGTGGCGGCGCCGAGCGCGGAGCGCTCCTTCGGCGGCTTCGGTGGCTTGGCCGGCCGGGCCGGCGCGGGGGGTGGCGGTGGCGGCGGCCCACCGTAGGGCCCATAGGGCGCGAACGGCGGCTGGTAGCCCTGTTGCTGGCGGGGCGGGTAGGGGCCGGTGGCCGGCGGGAACTGCGCGGTCGGCGTCGGTGCCTCGTAGGCCCGGGTGGGCTCGTCGACCGCGACCGGTGGCGGCATCGGCGGAGCGGCAGGTGCCGCGACCGGGCCGGTCGGCTGCTCCGGCGCCGACCGCCAGGGCGCGGTGCCGGCCCACGGTGACACGGTCGACCAGCTGAAACCGCCGCCCGCCGCGGCGCCGGACGGCACCGGCTGCGGGCCGCGCTGGTTGCGGTTGAGCAGCAACGCGCCTCCAATCAGAATGGCCGCGCCGAGCAGGACGGCCCGGAACGCGTCGGTGACGAGGAAGCCGAACAGCACCGCGCACCCGACGCCGAGGATGATCGCGGTGACCGGCGACATGCTGGACCGGCCCTTGCCGAGCACCGACTCGATCGGCGACGCGCTGTCGCCCTCGGCCGGGATCAGCAGCCACGCGGTCACGTAGATCAGCACGCCGACCGCGAAGAACACGGTGAGCACGGCGAAGAGCACGCGCCACAGGATCGGGTCGGTGTTGGTGGCCCGCCCGATGCTGGCGCAGACCCCGGCGAGGTATCGGCCGTTGTACGGGCGCACCAGCCCGTACCGCGTGGTGAATCCGCCGGTTGCGGTCGTGGCGCCGGCACCCGGCGGCGGGGGCGGCGGTGGTCCGGGCGGCGGCGCGGCGGCCTCGTCCGCCGGGCGCTCGCCGGCCGTTGGCTCGGGGGTGTCGGTCATAACGTCGATACTGGCGGTGCGGGTGCCCGAGCGGCCTCAGGAACGGACCCTGACGCCACCCTGAGATATCGAGCGCCCAGGTTAAGGGGCCTCCCCGTGGTCACCGGGTGGCGATGCGTGTGACGATCGAAACCACCCGGAAGGAGCCCGTCATCACCGCACCGACTGCCCCGCGCCTCTACCGCGCCCGCGACCGCCGCATGGTCGCCGGCGTGGCCGCCGGTCTGGCCGACCATCTCGGCATCCCGGCCACCCGGGTACGCGTGGCGTTCGTGTTGCTGCTGGGGTTCAGCGGGCTGGGCCTGCTCCTCTACGCCGCCTTCTGGGCGGTGTTGCCGCAACGGGCGCGCACCTCCGAAGACGCCACCCGCCGCAGCTTCGCCCAGATCCTGCCGTTCCTGGTGATCGGTGTCGCGGTGCTGATCACCCAGGGCATCCTGTTCGACTCGGTGGGCGCCGCGGCCACCGGTGGCTGGCTGATCGCGCTCGTGGCGGTCGGCGCCGGCGTGATCTGGCACCAGTCCGACCCGGAGCGGCGCCGGCAGTGGAGCGAGACGCTGCCCCAGATGCCCTGGCTCGCGGCGGTGGTCGACGAGAGTGACCGCCGGGCCTTCCTGCTCCGCTTCATCGGCGGCGGCGTGCTGGTCGCGACCGGCATCATCGGCGTGGTCGCGGTCTACGCACCGTCCGGTGACATCGGCGCCGTCGTCAACGGCGTGATCTTCGCGCTGGTCGGCCTGTTCGGCGTCGCGGTGGTCGCCGGCCCGGCCCTGTGGCGCACGTTCAACCAGCTCCGCGCCGAGCGCGAGGGCCGGATCCGGGAGACCGAGCGCGCCGAGGTCGCCGCCATGGTGCACGACCAGGTGCTGCACACGCTCGCCCTGATCCAGCGCAACGCCGGCGACGTCAAGGTCGTGCAGCGGCTCGCCCGTGGCCAGGAGCGCTCGTTGCGCAACTGGCTCTACAAGCCCACCGCCTCGCCGACCGAGCGGTTCGCCGCGGCCCTGGAGCAGGCGGCGGCCGAGGTCGAAGACACCTTCGCGATCACCGTCGAGACCGTCGTGGTCGGCGACCGCGACACCGACGAGCGGGTCGGCGCGCTGGTCGCGGCCGCCCGGGAGGCCATGGTCAACGCCGCCCGGCACGCCAAGGTGCAGACCGTCTCCCTCTACGCCGAGGCCGAGCCCGACCAGTTGAGCGTCTTCGTCCGCGATCGCGGTGCGGGCTTCGACCCATCTACAGTGGAAGAGACCCGGCACGGGGTGCGCGGCTCGATCATCGGCCGCATGACCCGACACGGTGGCCGGGCGGAGATCCGCAGCGAGCCGGGCACCGGCACCGAGGTTCGATTGTTCCTCCCGATCTCCCGGGCCACGGCCGCGGCCGCCCCGGCCCGCCCGAGCTAAATGCCAGCAAGGACAGGTGAGCTGCGATGACCGACAACCCGACGCCGACCGAGGCACCCCAGGCGCTGCGGGTGTTCGTCGTCGACGACCACGCCATGTTCCGGGCCGGCGTCCGCGCCGAGCTCGCCGGGCGGGTCGACGTGATCGGCGAGGCCAGCTCGGTGGCCGAGGCGGTCAGCCGGATCGGCGCCCTGGAGCCCGACGTCGTCCTGCTCGACGTGCACATGCCCGACGGTGGCGGCCGCGCGGTGCTCGAGGTGGTCCGCCGGACCCACCCGCAGGTCCGCTTCCTGGCGCTGAGCGTCTCCGACGCCGCCGAAGACGTGATCGGCCTGATCCGCGCCGGCGCCCGCGGCTACGTCACCAAGACCATCTCCTCCGACGAGCTCGCCGCCGCGATCCGGCGGGTGGCCGAAGGCGACGCGGTCTTCAGCCCCCGCCTGGCCGGCTTCGTCCTCGACGCGTTCGCGAGCCGCTCCGACACGGCGGTCGCCGACCCGGAGCTCGACCAGCTCACCAACCGCGAGCGCGAGGTGCTCCGGCTGCTGGCCCGCGGCTACGCCTACAAGGAGATCGCGAAGGAGCTGTTCATCTCCATCAAGACGGTGGAGACGCATGTGTCCAACGTGTTGCGCAAGCTCCAGATGTCGAACCGCTACGAGCTCTCGCGTTGGGCGGCAGACCGCCGTCTAGTGTGAATGTTCGGATATAAACATATTTACTCGGATCCGCGGTGGTCCGGACCTTCGCTCCCGCCAGAGAGCGCTCGCTTTGCTTCGCTGCCAGGTCCGCGGTTGGTTTGGCCAAACTCTTGTGCGAGGCACCGAATTGTGTTGATCTAGGCAGCGTGCCCGCTGCCGTGTAGACCCGGTTCGCTCCGCAAACACCCGACGGGCACCCGATTTGGATCAACATCGCGACCCTGGGCCGCGGCGGCTGCCCCGCCGCGGGTAAGGCGCGTGGGAGTTCGGTAGGTGCGGGATGGCGTGCATACCATGTCGGCGGTCCGCAGGAGGACCGCCGCGGGCGGTGATCCCGCCGCGGCCCGCAACTGACCGTGGCGCGAGCACGCACAACCCGCCGTGTGCCCGCAAGTCTCCACGACAATCTTCCCCCGCCAGTGCAACCTAAAATCTCCGCCGACGCGTCTCGTCATCTGCACGGAGCGTGTCGGAACGATGGCGGTTGGCTGCTGCGCTCATCGATAGAACGGCGCAAAACGGTCCCAATCGATCGCTTAACGGCGATTCGATTTGGCCCGATTTGCGCTGCCTTCCGTCTGATGTGCACAGTCGGCTGACTGTTACACCTGACTGCTCGTTCGGAGACATCACTGTTATCTGAACGATGCATTCGACTATTCCGAAGTCGCTTCACGACAGCTAGTTTTTGCCGAACAGGCGGAGCGACCCTTCGTCCGATCTAGGAGGCCCCCGTCCATGAGTACGACCGACTCGGCGCCTGACGCCCCTGTAGCCGTTCCCGACGGCATGAGTGGCAACGTTGCGTTGGAGGTCAACTCCCCGGCCGATGTGCCCGCAGATCAACAGCCCAAAAAGGAGTTCGTCGGGCGGTCGCCCGGCCAGCTCGCCTGGTTGCGGCTGAAGCGCGATCGCACCGCCTCGGTCAGTGCCGTCACGCTTGTGGTGCTCGGCATCATCGCGTTGCTCTCGCCGGTGATCACCGCGGTTCGGGGAATCACGCCGACCGAGCAGTTCAACGACAAGCTCAACGACTTCAGCGCCATCCCGCTGGGCTACGCGGGCGGCATGAACGGCACGCACTGGCTCGGTCTCGAGCCGCAACTCGGCCGCGACATCCTCGCGCAGTTGGTCTACGGCATGCGCACGTCGTTGCTGATCGCATTCGCCTCCGCGATCGTGGCCTCCGCTATCGGTGTCGTGATCGGAATCGTCGCCGGTTACGCCCGCGGCTGGCTCGACACCGGGATCAACTGGTTCATCGACCTGACGCTGGCGTTCCCGTTCCTGATCTTCGCGCTCGCGATCATCCCGATTCTCGAAGACCGCTTCTACGGCGACCGCGACGCGATCCCGGCCAGTTTCCGGGTCATCCTGATCATCTCGACATTCGCGCTCTTCAGTTGGACCTACACGGCCCGGCTGGTCCGCGGTCAGGTGATCACGCTCCGCGAACGCGAGTTCGTCGAGGCGGCCCGCGCGGCCGGCGCCAGCACCTGGCACATCCTCTTCCGGCAGCTGCTGCCCAACATCTGGGCGCCCATCCTGGTCACGCTGTCGCTCAACGTGCCCGCCTTCATCACCACCGAAGCGGCGCTCGCGTTCCTCAACATCGGCGTGATCGAGCCGACGCCAGACCTCGGCCGCATGATCTTCAACTCGATCAAATACGTCGCGACCGATCCGTTCTACACCCTCTGGCCGGGCTTGACGATCTTCATCCTCGTGCTCGCGTTCAACCTGCTGGGTGACTCGCTGCGCGACGCCCTGGACCCCAAGTCCACGCGATAGCCGGGGAAGCCAAGACTTTCGCAACACGCACGTTTCGTTCGGTCGTCTCGGGAGCTTAGGTGGCCCCAGCCGGGCGGGAAGGGAGAAGATCGTGCGATTTAAAGGAGGAGCGCTGATCGTCGGCGCTCTTGCCGTGGCGCTCAGCGCCTCGGCTTGCAGTGAAACCACCCAGAATGACGGCAGCTCCAACGAGCCCGCCAAGACCCAGAGCGGTGCGATCTCATACGACGCCGCCGACAACACCGGCCCGGCCAAGGCGGTCGACGGTGCCACCAAGGGCGGCACCATCAACGTGTTCCAGGTGGGCGACTTCGAGCACCTGGACCCGGCCCGTAACTACGTCAACACGCAGCAGGTTACCGCCAACCTGATCTACCGGTCGCTCAACGGCTACCAGGAGAACGGCTCCGGCCAGATGAAACTGGTCGGCGACCTGGCGACCAACCCGGGCACCGACGTCAACAAGGACTGCAAGGTCTGGGAGTTCAAGCTCCGCGACGGCCTGAAGTACGAGGACGGCTCGGCGATCACCTCGAAGGACGTCGCCTACGGCATCGCCCGTAGCTTCGCCGACGAGCTCAACGAGGGTCCGCAATACATCCAGCAGTGGCTCTACCCGGGCGGCGCCACCTACAAGGGCCCCTACAACGGTGGTGCGCCGACTCCGCAGGGCGTCGAGACCCCGGATGACAAGACGATCAGGTTCACGTTCGCGGACCCCCACTGCGACATGCCGTACGCGGCCGCGCTGCCGACGTCCGCGCCGGTTCCGCAGGCCAAGGACACCCGCGCGCAGTACGACCTGCGTCCGTTCTCGTCCGGCCCCTACAAGGTGAAGTCCTACACCCGGGACAACACGCTCGAGCTCGAGCGCAACACCAACTGGGACCCCAACACCGACCCGATCCGCAACGCCTACCCGGACAACGTGAAGTTCACGTTCACCCTTGAGGCCGAGCAGATCGCTGAGCGGCTGGTCGCTGACGCGCCGGCCGACCAGACCGGTCTGACCTGGACCGACGTTCCCCCGGCCGTGCTTCCCCGCACGACCGACCCGGCCGTCGCGCCGCGCGTCGTCAAGGGCCCCACGCAATACGTCTGGTACGTGGGCATCAACAACCAGCGGATCACCGACAAGAAGGTCCGCGAGGCGCTCTACTACGGCCTGGACCGTGACGGCGCGCTCAAGGCGATCGGTGGCACCTCCGCCGGCTCGCCGGCCAGCACGCTGATGTCGCCGACCACCGCGGGCTTCGAGGCCTACGACGCCTACAACGCCCCGGCCACCGGTGACCCGGCGAAGGTCAAGGAGATCCTCGGCAGCACCACGCCGCCGGCGCTGGTTCTCGCGCACAGCAACACCCCGCTCCGCACCGCGCAGGCCGCCGCGATCAAGGAAGGCCTGGAGAAGTCCGGGTTCAAGGTCACCTTGAAGCCGATCGAGTCGACCAGCTACTACGACGAGATCGGTCGCAAGAACAACCCGTACGACCTCTACCTGCACGGTTGGGGTTCGGACTGGCCGACCGGCTCGACGATCATCCCGCCGCTCTACGACGGTCGTGAGCTCAGGCCTGAGGGCAACAACAACCTGTCGTACTTCAACGACCCGACCATCAGCGCCGAGATCGACCGGGTCAAGAAGCTGCCCGCGGCCGAGCAGGACGCGGCATGGATGGCTCTCGACAAGAAGCTCATGACGGACTTCGTGCCCGAGATCCCGGCCTACTACGACGCCACGTACGTGCTCCACGGCTCGAAGGTCGGCAACGCGTACCTCAGTGACGCGTTCGGCCTCCTGCAGCTCAACAAGATTTTCGTCAAGCAGTAGCTCAGTAACCTCGCAACGCCGTTAGGTGGGTGCGGGTGGTTCTCCTACAAGGAGGCCACCCGCACCCGGCGCGGCAGTCTCCATCGGATAGGTGCATCCCATGGCCCGGTTCATCACCCGTCGCGTGCTCGTCGGCGTCGTCACGCTCATCGCGATCAGCATCATCGTCTTCGGGCTGTTCTTCGCTGTGCCTTCGTCCCCGGCGAAGGTGATGTGTGGCAAGAACTGCGACCCGGCGCAGATCGCCGTGGTGGAGACCCGACTCGGCCTTCGTGAGCCGATCACAACGCAATACACCAAGTTCATGAGTGGCATCTTCGTCGGCCGCACCTACGCCAAGGGCACCGACTTCGAGCAGCGCTGCGATGCGCCCTGCCTCGGTTACTCGTTCCGCAACAACGAGCCGGTGACCGCCATCCTCGGCCGCACCGTGCCGGTCACGATCAGCATCGTCACCGGCGCCGCCATCGTCTGGCTGCTGATCGGCATCTCGTTGGGCATGATCTCCGCGCTGCGCAGAGGCACGGTCTTCGACAAGGTCGCCATCGGCATCTCGCTGACCGGCGCGTCGATGCAGGTCTACTTCTTCGGCCTGATCCTGCTCTACATCCTGGTCTACCTGACCGGCCTCTTACCATTCCCGTCCTATACGCCGTTGACGCAGAATCCGGGCCAGTGGGCGGTCGGCCTGCTGTTGCCCTGGCTGACGCTGGGCTTCCTCAACTCGGCGATCTACGCCCGGCTCTCGCGTGCCCAGATGCTGGAGACGCTCTCCGAAGACTACGTGCGCACCGCCCGCGCCAAGGGGCTGCCGCTGCGCCGGGTCTACACCAAGCACGCGCTGCGGGCCGCCATCACGCCCATCGTCACGATCGCCGGCCTCGACATCGGCGCGTCGCTGGGTGGCACGTTCATCACCGAAACGATCTTCGGTTTCCGCGGGCTGGGCAAGGAGACCGTCGACGCGGTCAACTTCCTCAACCTGCCGATCGTCGTCGCGACGGTCCTGCTGGCCGCAGTGTTCATCATCGTCGCGAACCTCATCGTCGACGTGCTCTACGCCGTGATCGACCCACGGGTCCGGCTGAGCTGAAGCGCGAGGGAGAACAACAGTGACCGCACCAACCTCGGCGCCACAGAGCTCGGCAACCGCCGACACGGGTGCCTACCTGCGGGTCAACGACCTGCGAGTGCACTTCCCCACCGAAGACGGCGTCGTCAAGGCCGTCGAAGGCGTGTCGTTCTCGGTCGAGCGCGGCAAGACGCTGGGCATCGTCGGCGAGTCCGGGTCGGGCAAGAGCGTCACGTCGCTGACCATCATGGGCCTGCACAACACCAAGCGGGCCCGGATCTCGGGAGAGATCCTGGTCGGTGGTCGCAACGTGGTCGGCATGTCCGAAGAGCAGACCCGCCGCCTGCGTGGCCGCGACATGTCGATGATCTTCCAGGACCCGCTGTCGGCGCTGCACCCCTATTTCAAGGTGGGTTCGCAGATCGCCGAGGCCTACCAGGTGCACCACCCGAAGGCCTCGAAGAGCGAAGCGCGCAAGCACGCCGTCGACATGCTCGGCCGGGTCGGCATCCCGCAGCCCGCGCGCCGCGCCGACCAATACCCGCACGAGTTCTCCGGCGGTATGCGGCAACGCGCGATGATCGCGATGGCCCTGGTCAACGACCCCGACCTGCTGATCGCCGACGAGCCGACCACCGCGCTCGACGTGACCGTGCAGGCGCAGATCCTCGACCTGCTCGAAGACCTCCAGAGTGAGTTCAACTCGGCGATCATCATGATCACCCACGACCTCGGCGTGGTCGCCCAGGTCGCCGACGACGTCCTCGTGATGTATGGCGGCCGCCAGGTCGAGTTCGGCAGCGTCGAGCAGGTCATGCGCCGCCCGCAGCACCCCTACACCTGGGGCCTGCTGGCCAGCGTCCCGTCGCTGCACGGCGACGCCGACGCCGAGCTGGTGCCGATCAAGGGCAACCCGCCCTCGCTGATCAACCTGCCGACCGGCTGCGCGTTCCACCCGCGCTGTCGCTACGCCGGCCGCAACGGCGACCGCTCGTTCACCGAGGTGCCCGAGCTGCACCAGGTCCAGGAGCGTGGCCACCTGGTCGCCTGTCATCTGTCCGAGGCCGACCGCAAGAGGTTCTACGCCGAAGACATCGCACCGTCCGCTGGAGTCGCGCAATGACCGAGACCCTGGTTCAGGAGCCCGGCGCCGCGCCGGTCGAGCCGTCCCGCCGCCGGGCCGAGCCGCTGCTGGTCGTCGACGACCTGACCAAGCACTTCCCGGTGCGGTCGGGGATGTTCGGCCGGTCCGCGCTGGTGCGTGCCGTCGACGGCGTCAGCTTCTCGGTCGACGCGGGCGAGACCCTCGGTCTCGTCGGCGAGTCCGGCTGCGGCAAGACCACGACGGGCCGGATGCTGGTCCGCCTGCTCGAGCCGACCAGCGGAAAGATCACCTTCGAGGGCAAGGACATCAGCCACGCGAAGGGCTCCGGGCTGCGTCAGCTCCGGCAGGACATGCAGATCATTTTCCAGGACCCCTACGCGTCGCTCAACCCGCGCCACACGGTCGGCCGGATCGTCGCGATGCCGCTCCAGGTCAACGGCATCAAGCCGCCGGGTGGCGTGAAGAAGCGCGTCCAGGAGCTGCTGGAGCTGGTCGGCCTCAACCCCGAGCACTACAACCGCTACCCGCACGAGTTCTCCGGCGGCCAGCGGCAGCGCATCGGTGTGGCGCGCGCGCTCGCGCTGCGCCCGAAGATCATCGTCGCCGACGAGCCGGTCTCCGCGCTCGACGTGTCGATCCAGGCCCAGGTCATCAACCTGCTGCGCGAGTTGCAGCGCGAGCTCGACCTGGCGTTCGTCTTCATCGCGCACGACCTGGCCGTGGTCCGCCACTTCTGCCAGCGGATCGCGGTGATGTACCTCGGCAAGATGGTCGAGGTCGGCGACCGCAACATGATCTACGAGCGCCCGGCGCACCCCTACACCCGCGCGCTGCTCTCGGCGGTGCCCGACGTGACGAAGATGGGCGCCTCCGGCCGGATCCGGCTGGAAGGCGACGTGCCGACGCCGCTCAACCCGCCGTCGGGCTGCCGCTTCCGCACGCGCTGCTGGAAGGCGCAGGAAATCTGCGCCACCCAGGAGCCGCCGCTGAGCATCAAGCCCAACGGATCGCTCGCCGCCTGCCACTTCCCGGAAGACGGCACCATCAAATAGCAGCCGGGTGGTGTTCGAGCGCCGCTATGAGCCAGTCGAAGACCGGCCCTAGCGGCGCCGCCACCGGCGTGTCGTTGATGATGTCGATCAGGTGCACATAGCGCTCGGTCCGTGGCTCGTTCGCGGTCCGCAGCCGGGTCAGCAGCTTGGCCCGGTAGGCGGCGGTGTCGGTGGTCTCGAACGTCTCCGCGTAGCTCGCCACGATCTCGTCGAGCACCGCGGCCGCGGCCGGCGAGGCGGGCTCGATGCCCGCCTCCATCGCCGACGTGACCCGATCGCGCACCTTCATCGTCAGCTGGTGGTGCAGGCCCATCCGGCCGCCGTCGGCGCGTTCGGCCGCCTGGTGCTCGGCCATCCGCCGGACGCTGGCGATGAAGTCGGGGTCGCGCACCAACTCGGCCAGCTCGATCCAGGCGTCGACCTGTTCGGTGGTCGGCTCGTCGGGCAGGTAGGGCCGCATCGACCGGAGTAGCGCGACGAAATCCTCGTTGGCGTCGAGGTCGCCGAACGTGCGGTCGATGAAATCGTTGATCAGCCGGTGTCGCTCGTCTTCGGACAGTTGGACGACGCGGTGCATGAGCTCCATCTCCTTCGGGTCTGAGCCCCGCCTCGCGACCGCGCGCAGCACCCCGCGGCGCAGCCGCAGGATGCGGATCTGCACGTCGAGCGCGTCGGCGTGCCGCGCGGCGGCCTGCGCCACCGAAAGCTCCTCGGCCAGCACCCCACGGATCGTGGCCAGGTCCAGGCCAAGTTCGCGCAGCGTGCGGATGAGGTCGAGGCGGGCGACCGCTTCGAGGTCGTAGCGGCGGTGGTTGGCGGTGCTGCGGTCGGTCGGCGGCAGCAGGCCCGCGTCGGAGTAGAACCGGATCGTGCGCACCGGCAGCCCGGTGCGGCGCGCCAGGTCACCGATCGAGTAGTGCTCCCGCATGCCGACAACTCTGCGACCTCCACCAGGTGGAGATGCAACCCCGTTGGCTACGGTGGCCGCATGGGGGAACAGGTAACCGCCGCGGCGCGGGCGTGGGTGCGGGCGATCGCACTGTGCGTGGAGGCGCTGCCCGGCGGCTTTCATCAAACCGGGCCGCGCGGCACCACCGAGATGATCACCGGCATTCCGGTGCCGACGCTCAACGGGGTGCTCGCCGTCACCGGCCCGGTCGACGTCGACGAGGTGTCGGCGTTCGCCGACTCGCCGCGGCTTTCCGAGTTGCCCTGGAGCGTCCAGGTGCGCGGCGGTGACGACGCCGAGCGGGTCGCGGCGCTCGCGGCGGGGCACGGCCTGACCCAGCGGCTACCGCTGCCGTTCATGCTCAAGGAACTCACCGGGCCGGTCGACGCCGGTCCGGGTGTTCGCCGGGTGACCGGTGCCGACGGCGACCTCTACCGCAAGGCGCTCGCCGACGGCTACGAAGGCCCTGAGTCGATCTTCGACGGGTTCAGCCGGCCCGCCCTGCTCGATCACCCGGCGATGCGCGGCTATGTCGTCGAGGTCGCCGGCACGGTGGTGGCCACGTCGTTCGGCGTGCTGATCGACGACCAGGTCGGCGTCTTCAACATCTCCGTCCCGCCGGAGCACCGGCGGCGCGGCTACGGCCGGGCGGCCACCGCGGCGGTGCTCCGCGACGGTATGCGGCCGGTGCGCGCCACGCCTTCCTGCACGCCACCCCGCTCGGCGTGCCGCTCTACGAGTCGATGGGCTTCCGGACCGCGCAGACCTGGGCCGTGTTCCTGCCGGCCTAGCCGATCTGCTCGCCGATCAGGTCGGCCAGCAGCATCGTCGCCTCGTGACAGGCGGCGGAGTGGCGGGTGAACTGCGGAAACCCGTGGGTCAGATCCGGATTGTGTACGTAGGTCAGGTCGTTGCCGGCAGCGGCCAGCCGGAGCGCGTACTCGTGGCCGACGTCGCGGAGCGGGTCGAACCCGTTGGTGACCAGGATCGCGGGCGGCAGGTCGGCGTGCGACGCCGCGTTCATCGGCGTCACGTAGGGATGCCGGCCGTCATCGGTGTTCTTCAGGTAGTTGCGGACCATCTCGTAGATGCCGTTGGTCTCCAGGTAGAGCCCGGAGCGGTTCTCGCTGCCCGCCGGCGTGTCACCCGGGAACGCCGCCTCGGGGAACAGCGGCACCTGCAACGCCAGCACCGGACCGGCCTCGTCGCGCAGCTTGAGCGCGACCACGCAGGTCATGTTGCCGCCGGCCGAGTCGCCGCCGAGGGCGATCCGGGCGGGGTCGACGCCCTCGTCGTCGGCGTTGTCGAAGAGCCAACGTACAAAATATTCGATCTCGTCGATCTGGACCGGGAACTTCGCCTCCGGCGCCAACTGGTAGTCGAGCGCGTAGGTGAGGATCCCGGCCCGCTGCGCGATCAGCCGCATCGGCACTTCGAACTCGTCGAGGGTGCCGTAGGTGAAGCCGCCGCCGTGCACGTAGACCAGCGCGCCCGCCGGGGCCCGGGGCTGCCGCGCCGGCGTGTGCCGGCGCACCGTCAGCGAACCGTGCGGGCCCGGCAGGACGAGCGTGTCCATCGCGCCGATCTCGGGCCACGGGCCCTCGCCCAGCATCTCGTGGTCACGCCGCCCCTCCGCGATCGAGACGTCGGCGCCGAGGGTCGGGCCGTGCGGCAGCCATTCGGCGAGTTCGGGGTCGAGGGTGCCCCGGCCTACTGACGCGGGGATGCTCGTCCGGTCGTAGATGGGCATATCCCCATGCTGCGCCCGCGGCCCTGGGCCGCGCGGCCGAACCGGCGAGTCAGAGTGCGCCGCGGCCGGCCCGGAGGATCAGCAGCGCGAGTTGGGTGCCGTCGGCGCCCAGGGCGGTGCGGAACTTCTCCAGGATCTCCCGCTCGCGGGAGAGCACGAGGCGGGTGCCGCCGGACGCCACGCGGGTGGCGCCGACCTGCTGGGACAGCGCCGCGCGCTCCTGCCACAGCTCGATCATGGCGGCGTCGATCTCGTCGATGCGTTCACGCATACCGCGGATGCGTTTTGCCGCGTCGGCGTCTTCGGTCCCGGTGCTCGGCTGGGCGACGATGTTGGTGCTCATTTCGTGCTCCTCGGGGGCCATCTCACTGATTCTCTTGGCTGGTCGGGCCGCCTGGACCCCGAGGCGAGAAAAGCCCCGGGCTCCAGGAGCCCGGGGCTTCTCGCAGGTCTTGTGCTCTCAGGCGCGACCTACGGCTGCCGGACTCCCGGTGCCGTAGTAAAAGTAAAATCGCGACCTCTGGATCACGTTCGCAAGTATGCCCGCGTGCCCAAACCGGCGCAAGAGCGACCGGGGTGTGGCGCCCACCGCTCTCGTGGTCGGCGCCACACCACCGGGTCAGCCGAGCCGGGTGATCCGGTTGGCCGGGCCGGGTGCCACCGGGGCGTTGGCGCCCAGATAGCCGACCAGCGCGTCGACGTCGAAACCGGGCGCCGTGGTGCGGTTGGTGCCCGCGGTCAGGTTGGTGAAACCGTCGCCACCGTTGGCCAGGAAGTCGTTGGTGGTGAGCCGGTAGGTGGCGGCCGGGTCGATCGGCGTGCCGTTGAGCGCGAGGTTGGACACCCGCGAGCCCGCCGCCAGCCGCGTGTCGTAGGTGTAGGTGAAGCCACCCGACACCTGCAACACCCGCTGGGTGGTCTGCCCGGCGAAGCCCGGGAACTGCTGCTCGAGCACGTCCTTGAGCTGCGCGCCCGTCACGGTCTGGGTGACCACCAGGTTGTTGAACGGCTGGACGGTGAACGCCTCGCCGTAGGTGACCTGGCCGGGTGCCTCGCCGCCGGGTGAGTTGGCGAACGGGAGCGAGGCCCGGATGCCGCCCGGGTTCATGAACGCGATCTGGGCGCCGTCGGCCTGCGTCCAGGCGAGCTGCGCGTCGGCGATCACGTCACCGAGCGGGCTTTCCTGGTTGGTCCCGGTGTCGCGGACGATGTCCTTGGTGATCGAGCCGACGATCCGGTTGCTGATCGGCGCGACCGCGGCGCGGTATTTGTCGGCCAGCTGCTTCGCGGCCGGGTCGACCAGCGCCGGGTTGCGGACGAACGTGCCGTCGGGGTTGGTCTGGTAGGTGCCGTTCTCGTTGCGGACGCCGTTTTCGGCGACCACGTTGCGTGCGGTGATCTCGGCGAACTTGCCGGTCTTCTTGTCGAGCGAGTAGTCGATGTCGGTGACGATCTGGCCGTTGGTGCCGGCGCTGGTGACCACCACGTCGTTGCCCGCCGAGTTGGGCAGCTTGCACGAGTAGAAGCGGTGGGTGTGCCCGGAGACGACGATGCCGTATTCGGGCCGCAGGCCCTTGACGATGTCGACGACCGGCCCGCTGAAGTTGGTGCAGCTGTCGACCGTCTGCGGCGTGCCGGACTGCGCGCCGCCCTCGTGCAGCAGCAGCACCATCGACTTGACGCCGAGCAGCCGCAGCAGGGTCGCGTATTTGTTGGCGGTCTCGATCTCGTCCTTGAAGGTGACCGAGGTGATGCCGGCCGGGTTGACGATGCCCGGGGTGCCTTCGAGAGTCATGCCCACGAAGCCGACCGGCACGCCGTCGACGATCCGGATGTTGAACGGCAGCAGCAGCGGCAGGTTGAGCCGCTTGGTCACCACGTTGGCGGCGAGGTAGGTGAAGTCGGCGCCGTAGAACGGGTCGCCGTCCTGGCAGCCGTCGACCGGGTGGCAGCCGCCGAACTGGAGGCGCTGGAGCTCGTCGGTGCCCTCGTCGAACTCGTGGTTGCCGACCGAGGTGATCTCCATGCCCAGCACGTTGAGCATCTCGATCGTGGGCTCGTCGTGGAACGCGGCGCTGACCAGCGGCGACGCGCCGACCATGTCGCCGGCGCCGACCGTGGTGCTCAGGCGGTGTTCGCCCTTGGCCTCGGCGCGCAGCCGCTTGACCGCGGTGGTCAGATATTCGGAGCCACCGGCCGGGACCCCGTTGACCGCGGCACCCGACCCGGTGGGCGGGTCGATGGAGCCGTGGAAGTCGTTGAAGGCGAGCAGGTTGCCCTGTGCGAGCTTGGCACCGTGCGAGTTCCCGAACGTCACGGAGACGGGCGTCAGCGCGGGTGCGGCCGCCGCGGGGGAGGCGCCCGCACCGGGCAGGGCGACGATCACCCCCAGGGCGAGGGCCGGGGCTGCGAGGTAGCGCAGCAAGCGGCCAGGTCGACTCGTGATCGGCATGTCACTTCCTGTGTGATCGAGGGGGGCGTCACCCGGACGAGGGGACGCGACAAGGTCATCGTTCTCTTTCGGTCGACAAGACACCAGAGGTCCATCGATGACAACACGGTGTCGGATAGGCGCACGGACCTGCCGTTGGGGAGCCGGGAAGTTGTCGGACGGTCGGAATAGACTTCGCGGTGCGATGCGTGCTCTCTTCGAAATCCCGATGTCCGACGGCGGCGAAGCCGCGGTGCCCGCGCCCGACGGCGACCAGCCGCGCCGGCCCGCGCGCCCCAAACTCGACCCCGAGGCGCTGCTGTCCGGCCTCAACGGCCCACAGCGCGACGCGGTGACCCATGCCGGGTCACCGCTGCTGATCGTGGCCGGCGCCGGCTCGGGCAAGACCCGGGTCCTGACCCACCGCATCGCCTACCTGCTCGCGGCCCGCGACGTGCATCCCGGCCAGGTCATCGCGATCACGTTCACCAACAAGGCCGCCGGCGAGATGAAGGAGCGGGTGGCGGCGCTGGTCGGCCCGCGCGCCCGGCTGATGTGGGTGTCCACGTTCCACTCGGCCTGCGTGCGCATCCTGCGGGCCGAGCACGACCACGCCGGTCTCAAGTCGACGTTCTCGATCTACGACGCCGACGACTCGCGCCGGCTGATGCAGCTCGTCGCGCGCGAGCTCGACCTCGACCCCAAGCGCCACCCGGCTCGCGGCCTGGCCGCGCAGGTGTCCAACCTGAAAAACGAGCTGGTCGACCCGGAGACCTTCGCCGACCGGGCCAAGGGCCCGATGGAGCGCGCCGTCGCCGAGGCCTACACGCTCTACCAGCGCCGCCTCAAAGAGGCACACGCGCTCGACTTCGATGACCTGATCATGACGACGGTGCACCTGTTCCAGTCGCACCCACACGTCGCCGAGACCTACCGGCGGCGCTTCCGGCACGTGCTGGTCGACGAATACCAGGACACCAACCACGCGCAATACCAGCTCATCAAGGAGCTGGTCTCCGGCACCGAGGGCGTCGAGCCGGCCGAGCTGTGCGTGGTCGGCGACGCCGACCAGTCGATCTACGCGTTCCGCGGCGCGACGATCCGCAACATCCTCGAGTTCGAGCGCGACTACACCAACGCCCGCACGATCCTGCTGGAGCAGAATTACCGCTCCACCCAGACCATCCTCAACGCCGCCAATGCGGTGATCTCCCGCAACCCGTCGCGCAAGCCCAAGCGCCTGTGGAGCGATCAGGGCCCCGGCGAGAGCATCGTCGGCTACGTGGCCGACACCGAGCACGCCGAGGCCGACTGGGTGGCCCGCGAGATCGACCGGCTGACCGACGACACCGAGGCCCGCCCCGGCGACGTGGCCGTGTTCTACCGCACCAACGCGCAGTCCCGGGTCTTCGAAGAGGTCTTCATCCGGGTCGGCCTGCCCTACAAGGTGGTCGGCGGCGTCCGCTTCTACGAGCGGCGCGAGGTCCGCGACGCGTTGGCCTACCTCCGCGCGATCGTCAACGACGACGACACGGTCAGCATCCGCCGCGTGATGAACACGCCGCGGCGCGGCATCGGCGACCGGGCCGAGGGCGCGATCGAGGCGCTGTCCACCCGCGACCGCATCTCGTTCGGCGCCGCGATGCGCCGGGCCAGCGACGCGCCGGGCATCTCCAGCCGGGCGCTCAACGGCATCGGCGACTTCGTCGGCCTGCTCGAGGGCCTGCGCGAGCTGTCCGACACGGCCCCGCCCGAAGAGGTGCTCGAGGCGGCGCTGACCCGATCCGGCTACCTCGCCGAGCTCGAGGAGAGCACCGACCCGCAAGACGCCGGCCGGGTGGAAAACCTTCAGGAGCTGGTCAGCGTCGCCCGCGAGTTCACCGAGCGGGTCGAGGGCAACGACGAGCAGGCCAGCCTGGCCGGCTTCCTTGAGCAGGTCGCGCTGGTCGCCGACGCCGACCAGGTGCCCTCCGACGACCCCGACCACCAGGGCGTGGTCACCCTGATGACGCTGCACACCGCCAAGGGCCTCGAGTTTCCGATCGTCTTCCTGACCGGCCTCGAAGACGGCGTCTTCCCGCACATGCGCGCGCTCGGCGACAACACCGAGCTCGAAGAAGAGCGCCGGCTGGCCTACGTCGGCATCACCCGGGCCCGCCAGCGGCTCTACCTTTCCCGTGCGGTCACCCGCTCGGCCTGGGGTGCGCCGTCTTACAACCCGACCTCCCGGTTCGTCGCCGAGCTGCCCGAAGAGCTGGTCCGCTGGGAGCGCACCGAAGGCGCCTACACGTCGTGGTCCGGCAGCGGCGGCGGCGTGGGCGGCCGGTCGACCACGTCACCGAGCGGCGGCGCGGCCCGCGGTGGCGGCTTCTCGGGTGGCACCCCGAAGGCCGCGGCCCTGGCTCAGCGGCTCGGCATCGACGCCAGCAAGCTCTCGACGGCCAGCGAGCTGCGCCAGGCGCCCAAGGTGGCGGTCGGCGACCGGGTCAACCACCAGCGCTACGGCCTCGGCCGGGTCCTGGCCGTCGAAGGTCAGGGCCCCAACGCGCGGGCCCAGATCGACTTCGGCGACCAGACCATGTGGCTGGTCCTCCGGCACGCCCCGGTCGAAAAGCTCTGAAACTGACGGGGGCCCGGTCCGATTAACGGACCGGGCCCACCATCTACCGGGGGGATGGCAGTTCAGCAGCCGACGATCGGCACGCCCTTGGCCTTCAGGAACGGCGCCGGGTCGATCTGGTTCCACATGCCCTGGTGCACCTCGAAGTGCAGGTGCGGGCCGGTCGAGTCGCCGGTCGAGCCTTCGTAGCCGATGACCTGACCGGCCTTGACGGTCTGGCCGACCTCGACGGCGGCGGCGTTCATGTGTGCGTAGTGCGTGAAGATGCCGTCGCCGTGGTCGATCACGACGGACAGGCCGTAGCCGGTGTAGTTCCAGCCGGCGGCGAACACGGTGCCCGCGGCGGCGGCGAGCTCAGGCGTGTTCTCCGGCATCGCGAAGTCGATGCCCTGGTGCGGGACGCCCCAGCGGATGCCGAAGCACGACGTGACGTCGGAGCCCGGCATCGGGGAGGTCCAGCCGGCGTTGGAAATGACTGGGCCGGCCTTCTTCGGAGCGGCCTTCTTCGTCGCCTTGGGCGCGACCTTCTTGACCGCGGGGGGCTTGGCCACCGCCTTGGGCGGTGCGAGCTTCAGCGAGGCCTTGGGGGTGGCGCTCGCGGTGGTGGGGTTCACGGTGGGAACCGCGAGGGGGGAGCGGGCGGAGCGGTCGGCTCGGCTGAGCGCGTCGACCCGGGCCTGCTGGTCGGCCACGGCGATCGTATCGGGGGTTTCCGACTTGTCGTTACCGACAGTAGCGATGGCGCCACCCGCTATGCCGAGGCTGAGCAGGCCCACGGCGGCCAGCGCGACCACGCGACCGCGCCCGGCGAAGCTCGAGAGCACTCGGTCGCGCAGGCCGAGCGGCGACCGGGGCGTCGGCTCGGTAAACGCGTCCTGAGCTTGGGACTCGGGCTCGCGGTGCTGCGGGTCGTACGGGTAGTTCGATTGCACGAGGGGGAACCTCCGTGGTTGTGCGGCACGGACCGGCAAATGTTGGTACGAGCCGCATTCAGCCCAGCGACGGCCATGCGTACGCCGTGGTGATGGCCACGCTGAGTGAGGGCGGCTATGTCCCGATCTGGCCCGCTACACACCGGTACGGGTTCCGCCCAGCGGAGTGGCCGCCGTCACACCGGCGGCTGTGGCGCAGGAAACTTTGCCTGGTCAGGGGCACCAAAAAACCGCCCATCGCGTTGGCGACGGGCGGTTCGGTGGACAGCACCCTGGGTGCAGGGGCGGCTACTCAGCCGTAGATTGAGTCCACTTGTAGCTGGATGTCCACTCCGCGCTCCTTGAAGAACGGGATCGGGTCGGTGGACTCGCCATTGACCTGCGTTTCGATGGTCAGCTGCGGCCCGCGCGAGTGGCCGGTGCTGCCGACCAGGCCGATCATGTCGCCGGCCTTGACCTGCTGGCCCTTCTGCACGAGGAGCTGGCGCGCGTGGGCGTAGATGACCTCGCTGCCGTCGCCGTTGTCGATGATCACGGCCATGCCGTAGCCACCGATCCAGCCGGCTTCCTTGACGACGCCGGCGTGCACGGCGGAGAACGGCGCACCCTCGGGCGCGACCAGGTCGATGCCGGCGTGCAGCTCGTCGCCCTGCATGCCATAGGGGGTGGTGAAGGTGTAGCCGGAGAGCGGGAGCTGCCAGACGTCGGGAGACTCGGCGAGCGAGGTCTCCAGCTTCGGCGAGCGCTCGGACCGCGAGGCCTTGGTGGCGTCTTGTGCGCGCTCGTGCAGAGCGTTGTCGACACCGGTTTCGTGCAGGCCGGCGAGGACCTGGGGGTCGACAGTCTTGGCGTCGGGCATCGCGCTGGCGCCGAGGGCGACCACGCCCGCTCCGACGAACGCACCGGTGACGACGATCGCGTAACGGCTGCGAGGCGGGGTAGGGACGCGTCGCCGACCGCGATATCGGTCCTTCTCAGACGACAAGCGCTGGCGCACGCACACCCTCCGTTGTCGGAACAGCTTGGGCGGTCATGGCGTTTGTCACGGGGGGTGAACGCCGGTGATCCGCAGTGCCTTTCCGGGGGGAACGGATTGGCAGCCGTGGGACACGGTAACCAACCCTTAAGCGACTCTCAAGTTGGACGAGCGTTTCGCGGACATTAAGTCCGACCGCCCGCACGGGAATGCCTGATTTCGTAACCTTTTGTGGGGAGCCTCGTTAATAGCTCTCTGTCACATTGAGCATTACTTATTGTTATGTGGCACGCCGAGCCCGGTGTCGCCCCTAAGGGCTTGACCGGGTTACCGTTCGTTCAGGCAATGAAGCCCTGTGGAGGACCGATGAGCTCACGTGTGCGGGTGGTGGTCGCCAAGCCCGGCCTGGACGGGCACGACCGTGGCGCCAAGATTGTCGCGCGCGCGTTGCGTGACGCGGGCATGGAGGTCGTCTACACCGGTCTGCACCAGACACCGGAGCAGATTGTCGAGACCGCCATCCAGGAAGATGCCGACGCGGTCGGCCTATCGGTGCTGTCCGGCGCGCATATGACGCTGTTCAAGCGGGTTCTCGAACTACTCGAATCCCGCGGCGCCGCCGATATCGTGGTGTTCGGTGGCGGCATCATTCCCGAAGCCGACATTCCCGAGCTTAAGCGGATAGGCGTGGCAAAGATCTTCACGCCGGGCGCGGCCACCCAGACCATCGTCGACTGGGTGCGGGAAAACGTCGCTCAACCAGTCAGTTAGTTAAGGGAGAGGCCGGACGCACCCCTCACACGCCCGGCCTCTCTATGCACGATGCCCCGCCGCCACCCCTCGACCGACAGGGCATCGGCCGTCTTCGCCGGCTTTGTCGCTTGCGTGCCGACACTGAAGTCAACGACGCCCTTATCCGGCGGTTACGCGCCATCTCAGAAATTTCCGGACCCGGGCCCCCTGTGGAGTGCCGCACACCCGCGACCCGGCCGGGTTGCCGCCGCCGCCGGCGTGGATAGGCTCCTGTCAAACACCAGAATGGGCGCGGCGCAAGGGTGCGCCGCGGAGACGAGGACGGGACGCGTAAACGTGGACCTGTACGAGTACCAGGGGCGCGATCTCTTCGAGCGACACGGGCTCCCCGTGCTCGCCGGCGGTGTCGCCGAGACCCCCGAGGAGGCCCGCGCGATCGCCGAACGGCTCGGTGGCCGCGTGGTCGTTAAGGCTCAGGTCAAGGTCGGCGGCCGCGGCAAGGCCGGCGGCGTCAAGCTGGCCGAGGGGCCGGAGGAGACGGTTGCCCGGGCGACCGACATCCTCGGGATGGATATCAAGGGCCACACGGTCCACAAGGTGATGCTGGCCGAGACCGCCGACATCGTCGAGGAATACTACTTTTCCTACCTGCTCGACCGCGCCAACCGCACGTTCCTGTGCATCGCGAGCGTGGCCGGCGGCATGGACATCGAGCAGGTCGCCGTGGAGACCCCCGACAAGGTCGCCAAGGTCGCCATCGACCCCAACAAGGGCGTCGACGTCGCGACCGCGCGGGAGATCGTCACCAAGGCGCAGTTCCCGGCCGAGGTTGCCGACGAGATCATCGAGATCGCGATCAAGCTGTGGCGGGCGTTCGTCGCCGAAGACGCCACGCTGGTCGAGGTCAACCCCCTGGCGAAGGTGGCCAGCGGCCGGGTGCTCTGCCTCGACGCCAAGATCACCCTGGACGAGAACGCCGGTTTCCGGCACCCCGACCACGAGGCGCTGGTCGACCAGAGCGCGGTCGACCCGATCGAGCAGGCCGCCAAGGCCAAGGACCTCAACTACGTCAAGCTCGACGGTGAGGTCGGCATCATCGGCAACGGTGCTGGGCTGGTCATGTCGACCCTCGACGTGGTCGCCTACGCGGGCGAGGGGCACGGCGGCGTCAAGCCGGCCAACTTCCTCGACATCGGCGGCGGCGCGAGCGCGGCCGTGATGGCCAACGGCCTGGAGATCGTGCTCTCCGACCCGAGCGTGAAGAGCGTCTTCGTCAACGTCTTCGGCGGGATCACCGCCTGCGACGAGGTCGCCAACGGCATCATCCAGGCGCTGGCGCTGCTCGAGCAGCGCGGCGAGGCGGTCACCAAGCCGCTGGTCGTCCGCCTGGACGGCAACAACGCCGAGGCCGGTCGCGCGATCCTCGGCGGCGCGGCCAACCCGCTCGTCGAGCGGGTAGACACAATGGATGGTGCGGCCGAGCGCGCCGCCGAACTCGCGGCTGCGGGGGTCTGAAGATGGCAATCTGGCTGACCAAGGACTCGAAGGTCATCGTGCAAGGGATGACCGGCTCCGAGGGTTCCAAGCACACCCGGCGCATGCTGGCCGCGGGCACCCACGTCGTCGGCGGCGTCAACCCGCGTAAGGCGGGCACGACCGTCGACTTCGACGGCACCTCGCTGCCGGTCTTCGCGTCGGTCGCCGACGCGATCAAGGAGACCGGCGCCGACGTGTCGGTCATCTTCGTGCCGCCGCAGTTCACCAAGGCCGCCGTGGTCGAGGCGATCGACGCCGAGATCCCGCTGGCCGTGGTGATCACCGAGGGCGTGCCGGTGCACGACACCGCCGCGTTCTGGGCCTACAACGTCGAGAAGGGCCAGAAGACCCGGATCATCGGGCCCAACTGCCCCGGCATCGCCTCGCCCGGCGCGTCCAACGCGGGCATCATCCCCGCCGACATCACCCCCGCCGGCCGGATCGGCCTGGTCAGCAAGAGCGGCACGCTGACCTACCAGCTCATGTACGAGCTGCGCGACATCGGCTTCTCGACCAGCGTGGGCATCGGCGGCGACCCGGTGATCGGCACGACGCACATCGACGCGCTGGCCGCCTTCCAGGACGACCCCGACACCGACGCGATCGTCATGATCGGTGAGATCGGTGGCGACGCCGAGGAGCGGGCGGCCGCGTTCATCAAGGAGAACGTGACCAAGCCGGTGGTCGCCTACATCGCCGGCTTCACCGCCCCGCCCGGCAAGACCATGGGCCACGCGGGCGCGATCATCTCGGGCTCGTCCGGCACCGCCGACGCCAAGAAGGTGGCGCTGGAGGCGGCCGGGGTGCGGGTCGGCAAGACGCCGAGCGAGACCGCGCGACTGATGCGCGACGTCATCCAGAACGGCTAAGACCACGATGGAGTACGGGGGACGGCGCACTGCCGTCCCCCGTACTGCTGTCAGTGGTAGTAGACGCCCGGGTACTGCCGGGTGAAGTTGAGCACCAGGCTGGCCACGATGTTGACCACGCTGAGCCCGATCGCCAGCCAGCCGAGCAGCTGCGACTTGCCGAACCGGCGGGCATCGCGCAGCGACAGGATGCCGAAGATGATGCCCAGGACGCCGCAGCAGATCAGGCCGATCACGATGCCGAGCGCGCCCCAGAACGTGGTGTGGTCCTGCGCGCCCCAGCCGGAGCGGCCGTAACGCCCACCGAACCCACCCGGCCCCCGTGGACCTCCCGGACCGCCTCCGCCGCCGCCCGGTGGCGGGTATCCCGGCGGCCCGTAGCCGGGTGGCGGCTGCTGGCCCGGTGGATAGCCGCCGGGTGGGCCGTAGGGCGGCTCCTGACCCGGCGGGTAGCCCGCGGGAGGCGGATAGCCACCGCCCGGCGGCGGCTCCTGACCCGGTGGCGGGTAGGACGGGTAGCCGGCCTCCTGGCCGGGGTAGTTGGCCGGCTCGCCCGGGTAGCCCGCGGGACTGCCGGGCGGCGAGGGGTAGGCACCCGGTGGGTCCGGCTGGGTGCCCGGCGTCACCGGGCCGCCGGGTGGGTATGACGGCCCGGTCGGTCCGCTCGGCCCGTAGGTGGGATCCGACGGCGGCCCGGGCGGCCCGGAGCCGGCGGCGCCGGGCGGTGTCGAGCCGTGCTGCGGCTCGTCCGGCTCCTGCCCGCGGGGCGGATACTCGGCGGTCATACGACGCCTCCCGGTCGTTCGGACCGATTACATGGTTCGCCGTATGTTATCCCCTACTTTACGAAGGTTGTCCGCTTTCGCCGCTTGACGCGATGATCGATGTCCGTGGTGTCGCGCCGGGCCGGTGGGGCAGGCGTGAAAAAGTAGGCGGCGATGCGCAGTCCGACCCCCGACGGCCAGTCCCCGGCCGCCGACGACCAGCGGGACCCGCCGGCGGGCCCGATCCCCGGCATGGGCACGGACCAATCGGCGATCGGTTTCGACCTGCCGCGCCACGACGACCCGCCGTTGCGCCGCGCACCGGAGCCCGAACCTGATCTCCAGCCGGAGCCGGACAACCGGATCACCGAGCGGATCGACGTGGGCAACCGCGAGACGGTCCGGCTGCCCCGCCAGCGACCGGCGCCGCGCGACGCCGGCCGGGCGCCGCTGCTGATCGCCGGCTCGGTCGCCGCCCTGTTCGCCGCGACCGTCTCGTTCCTGCCGGTCGCCGTCGCGCTCACCCTGGCCCAGCTCACCGCGGGGGTCAGCGAACTCGGCGGGGCCACCCGCGCCGGGCTGGCCGGCTGGCTGCTCGCGCACGGCGTACCCCTGGGCACGTCTCTGGGTCCGCTCGGTCTTCCGCCCCTCGCCGTCGCCGTCTTCGCCGCCTGGCGGGTGGCCCGCGCCGGGGTGCACACCAGCCGCGCCTACGGCATCGCCCAGCGCGGGTCACCGTTGCAGGCCGCGACCGTGGCGCTCACCGTCGGACTCGGCTACGGCGTGGTCGGCACGGCCGCCGCGCTGCTCGTCGACCAGCCCGGGATGCAGGTCTCCGCGCTGCGGGCGTTCCTCAACCTGACCGTCTTCGGCACGGTCGCGGCACTGGTCGGTGCGCTGCGGGTGACCGGAGCCCTGCGGGTCACCGCGGTCCGGATGCGGCCGGTGCTGCGCGACGGGATCCGCACCGGCGTGGTCGGCGCGGTCCTGGTGCTCGGCGCCGGTGCCGCGATGGCCGGGCTTTCGGTCGCGCTCAGCGGTGGTGACGCCGCCGACGTGCTCGGCGCCTACCGCACCGGGGTCGCCGGCCAGGTGGGCATCACGCTGATCTGCCTGGCCTACGCGCCGAACGCCGCCGTCTGGGCCGCCGCCTACCTGCTCGGTCCCGGCTTCGCGGTGGGTGTCGACACCACCGTGCGGACCACCGAGGTCGACGTCGGTTCGCTGCTGCCGGTGCCGCTGGCCGCCGGGATTCCGCAAGGTCCGGTCGGCGGCCTGGGCGCGTTGCTGCTCGCGCTGCCGCTGCTGGCCGGCATGATCGCCGGCTGGCTGCTGGCCCGCCGGGTGCTCCGGTTGCGGGCCGGCGACCGCTACGGCCGCGACCGCTCGTGGGGTGCCCTGGTCGGTGCCGCCGCGGTCGGCGGGCCGGTCGCCGGGCTGCTGCTCGGCCTGGCCGCGCAGGTCTCCCGCGGCTCGGTCGGCGGGCCGCTGCTGGTCGACATGGGACCCGTGGCCTGGCAGGTCGCGCTGGCCGGCACGATCGTCGTGACGATCGGCGCCACGGTCGGCGCCGCCGCGACCCGGGCCCTCGCCGGCCCTTAAGGCCTGCCTCGTGGACCAAGGCGGCACTCCGCCGGGCCCAGACGACGTCCGACCGCACGCGAAGACCGGCCAGATACAACACCGGTATCCGACCACTCTCCGCGCACGCCCGGACGCCGCCTGGACCTCGCCGGAGCACCACCGTGATCCACGAGGCAGGCCTTCGGCCTGCCTCGCGAGGACCCGGAACGCTGGATCAGTTGCCGGGCAGGGCGACGTTGAGGACGACCGTCAGGATGATCAGCAGGAGGCCGAGGCCGGCAACGACGATGCCGCAGATGAAACCGGCCTGCGCCTGGCTGCCGTTGTTGGCCAGGCCCTGCGCCACCTTCTGCTTGCCCAGATAACCGAGCACGATGGCGGCGATGCCGAAGACCAGGCCGATGCCGCGGCAGCAGGACAGCGGGATCGAGATGATGCCGAGGATCATCGACACGAGCCCGAGCGTGTTCTGCGGCTGGGCGGGCGGGCCATAACCGGGCGGCCCGTAGCCCTCCGGCGGGTAGGGGTTGCTCACGAAGGAGTCCTTCCAGGGTAGTTGGCCAGCAGATATTCCTGGAAGATCATCACTGCGTCAAGGCCGGTGGCAGGGGGTGGACCGGCCGGCCGGTAGTGTCTACCTACGTGCCCGCGCCCGCTCGCATCGTGGTCCTGATCTCCGGTTCCGGCAGCAACCTGGCTGCCCTGCTCGATGCCTGCGCCGATCCCGGCTACGGCGCGGCGGTGGTGGCCGTCGGCGCCGACCGCGACGACATCGCCGGGCTGGAGCGTGCGGCCGCCGCCGGGCTGCCGACCTTCGTCGAACGGGTGAAAGACCACCCCACCAGGGACGCCTGGGATGTCGCGCTGACCCACCGGGTCGCCCAGCACAAGCCCGACCTGGTCGTCTCCGCCGGCTTCCTCAAGCTGGTCGGCACCCATTTCCTCACCGCGTTCGGCGACCGCTACCTCAACACCCACAACGCGTTGCTGCCCGCGTTCCCCGGCATCCACGGGCCGCGCGACGCGCTCGACTACGGGGTCAAGCTGGCCGGCGCGACGCTGTTCTTCGTCGACGCGGGTGTCGACACCGGACCGATCGTCGCCCAGGTCGCCGTGCCGGTCCTCGACGACGACACCGAGGACACGCTCACCGAGCGGATCAAGGTCGCCGAACGGCGCCAGCTCGTCGACAACGTCGGCCGCCTGGTCCGCGAGGGCTGGACCATCACCGGAAGAAAGGTCACCATCCCGTGAACGACGAAGCGCGGCGTCCGCTGCGGCGAGCCCTGGTCAGCGTTTACGACAAGACCGGGCTGGCGGAGCTCGCGACCGCCCTGCACGCCGGCGGCGTGGAGATCGTGTCGACCGGCTCGACGGCCGCGGCCATCGCGGCCGCCGGTGTGCCGGTCACCCGGGTGGAAGACCTGACCGGCTTCCCCGAGGTGCTCGACGGGCGGGTCAAGACCCTGCACCCCCGGGTGCACGCCGGGCTGCTCGCCGACACGCGGCTGGAGAGCCACGTCGCGGCACTGTCCGATCTGGATATCGCACCGTTCGAGCTGCTGGTGTCCAATCTCTACCCGTTCCAGGAGACGGTCGCGTCGGGCGCGACGGTCGACGAGTGCATCGAACAGATCGACATCGGCGGACCGGCGATGGTACGCGCGGCCGCCAAGAACCACGCCTCGGTGGCCGTGGTGACCTCGCCCGCGGCGTACCCCGGCATCGTGAATGCTCTGGCCGTTGGCGGTTTCACGCTGGCCGAGCGGCGCGCGCTGGCGGCCCGGGCGTTCGCCGACATCGCCGACTACGACGTGGCGGTGGCGGAGTTCTTCGCGACCACCGTGGCGCCGGCCGACTGGCCGACGTTCGCCGGGCTCACCCTGCACGTCGAGACGCCGCTGCGCTACGGCGAGAACCCGCACCAGCAGGCCGCGCTCTACGCCAACCCGGCGGCGCCGGCCGGGCTCGCCCAGGCCGAGCAGTTGCACGGCAAGGAGATGTCCTACAACAACTACGTCGACGCCGACGCGGCCTGGCGATCCGCGCACGACTTCGACGCGCCCGCGGTGGCGATCATCAAGCACGCCAACCCGTGTGGCATCGCGGTCGGCGACGACGTGGCCGAGGCGCACCGCAAGGCGCACGCCTGTGACCCGGTGTCGGCCTACGGCGGCGTGATCGCGGTCAACCGCGAGGTGAGCGTGGAGATGGCGACCCAGGTGGCCGACATCTTCACCGAGGTGCTGGTCGCGCCGGCCTTCGCCGATGGTGCGCTCGACATCCTGAGCCGCAAGAAGAGCATCCGCCTGCTGAAGGCGCCGGTGTTCGCGCCGCTGCCGGCCGAGTGGAAGCCGATCACCGGCGGCGTCCTGGTGCAGATGCGCGACGCGATCGACGCGCCGGGCGACGACCCGGCCGCCTGGCGCCTGGTCGCGGGCACCCCGGCCGAGGCCGACGTGCTGGCCGACCTGGCGTTCGCGTGGCGGGCCGTCCGGTCGGTGAAGTCCAACGCGATCCTGCTCGCCCACGACGGC
This sequence comes from Asanoa ferruginea, assembly GCF_003387075.1. Classification (NCBI taxonomy): domain Bacteria; kingdom Bacillati; phylum Actinomycetota; class Actinomycetes; order Micromonosporales; family Micromonosporaceae; genus Asanoa; species Asanoa ferruginea. The sequence goes on along the minus strand of NZ_QUMQ01000001.1, from coordinate 1,219,276 downwards.
GCGTCGGTCGGGGTCGGCATGGGCCAGGTCAACCGGGTCGACTCGGCGCGGTTGGCGGTGTCGCGGGCCGGTGCCGACCGGGCCGCGGGCTCGGTCGCCGCGTCCGACGCGTTCTTCCCGTTCCCGGACGGCTTCCAGATCCTGGCCGACGCCGGGGTGCGGGCGGTCGTGCAGCCGGGTGGCTCGATCCGTGACGACGAGGTGATCGCGGCCGCTTCGGCGGCGGGCGTGACCATGTATCTGACCGGGGCCCGGCACTTCTTCCACTAGTTGTTCAGGCCACGGCCTAGCCGTGGCGGTTGGGCAAGGTTTCCGGGCGTTGATGTCAACGCGGCGGCTGCGCTTGGCGTCTGTTGGGCGTGACGTTCGAGGAGTACGTGCTCACCCGGGGCCCCGCCCTGGTCCGCCTGGCGCGGTTGCTGCTGGCCGACGACCACCGCGCCGATGACCTGGTGCAGGAGGTCCTGGCCAAGGCCTATCCCCGCTGGGCCCGGATCGCCCGCGCCGACGATCCCGACCGCTACGTGCGTCGGATGCTGGTCAACGCGCGCAACTCGTGGTGGCGGCGGGCGGTGCGGCGGCGGGAGATATCGCTGGCCGGCGTCGACGCCCTGCCCGCGTCTCCCTCCGGTGTGGACAGTGCCGACCGCGACGCGTTGTGGCAACTGGTGGCCGCGCTTCCGGCGCGGCAGCGGGCGGCCCTCGTGCTGCGCTACTACGAGGATCTCGACGACGCGGCGATCGCGGAGATCCTGGGCTGTTCGGCCGTCACGGTCCGGACACACGTGATGCGCGGGATCGCCGCGCTGCGCGCGAAGGTCGGTCCCGCCGGTTTTCCCTCCGCTCTCCCGATGAGGAGCAAGCCATGATGATCGAGGACAAGCTCTCCGGGCTGATGCACGAGCGTGCGGACCGGCCCGTCGACGCCGACGCCCTGCTCGCCGGCGCGCTCGCCGCCGGCCGGGCCCGCAAGCGCCGCCGGCACGCCGCCTACGCGGTGGTCAGTGCCGGGGTGGCCGGCGTGGTCGCGGCATCATTGCTGGTCAACACGGGCGGCGGCGGCCCGGCGGTGGTGACCGGTGACGGCTCTGGCAACGGGCCGACAAGCTGGGACACGGTGCCGGTCTTGCCGGCGGTTTACGGTGAGCTGGGCGCCGCGGCCCGCCCTGACCTGGTCGGCGAGGATCCCACGGTATTGCGGTTCGCGGTGCCGTGGGCGCCGCTGCCGGTGCAGGCGGTGGGCTGGACCAGCCACGACGGGGTCGAGCAGATCGACGTCCAGATGATGTCGGGCGACGTGCAGGTCAGCGGCCGGGTGTCGATGTGGCGGGGCGCCGACCGGGGCCAGTCCGACAACGCGTCCGTGCCCAACAAGAGTTCGACGGTCGAGATCGACGGTCATCCGGCCAACCTGGAGCAGGAGCAGTTCGACTGGGGTCCGAACCAGTGGCTCAGCTGGCATCCGGCCGAGGACGTGACCGTCGAGGTCAGCCTGGTCGCGTCGGGCTTCGTGGGGTCGGTCGACGGCACCTCCACCCAGGCGACAGTGGTCGGGGTCGACGAGCTGAAGGCCTTCGCCAGTGCCGTCCGGCTCGACACGACGACGGCCTGCTCGGCGCCGTTCCGGCTATCGGTCGTGCCGAGCGGCGGGCAGCTGCTCAACTGCTCCGGCAGCGTGATGGCGGTCGGGCCGGGACATGGGATCCGCAACGGCTCGCTGCTGTTCTCCAACGGGACCCGGCTGGTCGAGGTCGACTACCGCACCCTGACCGGCGACCCCGCGGAGACGGCGGAGCCGGCAACCGATTCGCCCGACCCGATCCCGACGGCGCCGGCCACGACCGATCCGACGTCATCGGGTTCGCCTGGCTCGCCGAACTCACCGAGTCCGCTCGTCGACCCCACGGTGCAGCCGCCGGTGCCGACGGGCGTCACCGCGACGGAGGAGAGCGGCCGGCTGACGTCGACCGACCAGACCCCGGTGCGGAAGCTAGGTCCGGGAATGGGTGCCTGGGTCGCTTACCAACCGGGCGGCGAGACCGAGGCATCGGCGGTCGTGGCCGGGCTGGTGCCGGCCGGCGACCCGGACGACCCCACAACCTGGCCCCGGTCGCCGATCGGCTGACCTGGGACGTGCGGGGGCACCGGTCCGGTGCCCCCGCTGTCGCCGGTGAACGACAGCAGCCGATCGGCTTCCGCTTCCAGGCTCGCCTGGTCGTCGGCGCCGAGTGGCCGGAACGGGTTGACCTCCACCGTCCCGTCGCGCAGCGCCCAGGTCCCGTGCACCCGGCCGTCGACCAGGAACGTCGGTCGCACGCGGGCCTGACCGGGCATCACCGCGCTTCGGTCCTGGTCGCTGATGATCCGGGTCCGGTCGGCATGGCCGAGCAGGGCGTTGTCGAAGGCCGGCAGCAGCCGCACGGGTGCGGGGCAGTCGGCATCGGGCAACTCGGCATCGGCGAGATCGAACAGTTCTTTCCCTTCGGCGTCGAGATAGCCGCGCAGCTCGCCGCGCATCCGATCGACCACTTCGGACAGCCGGGTCAACCCGCACCAGGCCTGCACGTCGCGTACGCCCGCCGGCCCGAAGCCGGCCAGATAGCGCCGGATGAGCTCTTCGACGGTCATCGGCCGCCCCTGGGGCTCGGCGGGCGTGACGGAGACCGCGGAACGGTTGCCCCACGCGCCCCACCCGCCGGTGGCCGGCCCGTGCACCAGCGGGACGCGCAACTCGACCTCACCGGCCAGCAGCTTGCCATCGCGCCCAGGGTGCCGTTCGGCCAGCCGCCGCGCGAGTTCCTTGCGTGTCACCGTGCCGCCGGCGAGCACCTCACGCCCGCTGGCGAGCAACTCCTCGGTGCCCAGCCCGGCCCGGTTGCGGGCGAAGTGCGGCGTGCTCGCGGTGCGGTCGAGCACCGGCTGGAGCAAGGGCCGCAACCGCCGGAAGTCGGCGCTGGCGGCGAGATGCTGGGTGCTGCGCAGCAGACCGGACCGAACCACCTGCCCGTCTTCGAGCAACGCGGTAAGCGCGGCCTGCCGGAACCCGTCGATCCTGGTCCACAGCCCGACAAAGGCCCAGTTGGGCTCCTGCGCCTGCACGGCCACCAGCCGTCTGATCACCTCGAGCGGGCCGCGCCCGGTGCGGGCGAGCAGAAACTGCCGCTCCAGCAAAGCCCGGTTGAGCACCCGCTCGGAGATCCTTTCGGCTGCCATGTCCAGCAGCCTGCCAAACCCCCGCCGCACCTGGGCCAGCGGGTCCAGCACGGATTGTGGCGCAGATCACAACCCGAGCCGTGACCGAGCCTGCGCCGACTTCTCGCCGAACCTCCTTTGGGGACTGTGAGCTAGCCGTCAAGCCGTTGCTGGCGCGGGCGGCGTACTCCCCTGAAGGATTGGGCTCTTTTGGTTGTGTTGGCCCGCTGATCGGGTTTGGAGCGGGTCGTCACGGGGCCGGTCCGCGCCTAGCGTGGCGCGCATGCCTGAACTCATCGTGCCAACCACCCGCCTGCACGCCGCCTTCGTGGAGTGCTGCGACGACTGGGGTCCGGGGCTACACGAAGACGGCTTCGGCCTGGGCGCCGACGACGATGTGCGCTCGCCGGACGGCTTCGCCACCTGGGTGCGCCAGCGCCTCTACCTGACCCACGCGGCCGGCGAACCGTGTCCCGACGAGCGGCACGCCTCGCCGCGGTGGATCGTCGAAAACGGCCAGGTGCTCGGCGGGATCGCGCTGCGGCACAAGTTCGACGACGACCTGGGCCAGATCGGCTATGGGGTACGTCCTTCGGCGCGCCGCCGTGGTCTGGCCAGTTGGGCGTTGGGGGAGATGCTCGTGGAGGCCCGCGCCGTGCTGGGCCTGGACCGCATCCTCATTCCCTGCCTGCGGGACAACCTCGCCTCGGCCCGCACGATCGAACGCAACGGCGGCGTGCTGGAGGGCGTCCGCGACACCGACCACGGCCCGGTGCGCCGCTACTGGATCACCCTGGCTAGTGGGTGACGCGTTCGCTTTCGCTTTCCAGGGCGGTCAGCCAACCCTGCAAGCTGCCGTCCAGGGCCGCCCGCATCGCCGCGGGGTCGGCGCGCACCGGGTCGCCGGCCCACGACTCGACGGTCTGCACCTGTGCCGCCTGCTCCGTGCGCGGCGCGAAGGTCCAGACGTGTCGAGCCTCGATGCCGCTGGCCGTGCCGGTCCAGGCGATCCGCCGCATCGGGTCGTACTCCGTGATGGTCGACGTGATTTTCAAGCCCTCGGTTTCCCAGTCGAACGTCGCGTCGACGCCGATCGGGCCGCGCAGGGCCGCGCTGGAAATGTGTCGGTTCCAGCGTGGCCAGGCGTCGATGTCGACGTGCAAAAGCCAGAGCGTCATCAACGGCGCCCGGATGATTCGGGAGACCTCGACGATGGCCGGTGCCTGGCGGTCGATGTCCATGTTCGCAAACTCCCTACCAGGCCGGGTCTTCCGCGGCCTCGAGGAACTCGTTGACCCGGTTGCCGAAGTCTTCCGGGTATTGGAACAGCGCGCCGTGTGCCGCGTCGGGGTAGAGGACCAACTCGGCGTTGGGGAGATGGCCGGCCAGTAGGAAGGTGTTCGGGGTCGGCACCATGATGTCGCGGTCGCCGTTGACGACCAGCGTTGGCTGGCGCAGGCCGGCCAGGCGCGAAAACTTGCTGGGGTCCGGGATGCCCCAGTCGGCGATCGCGTCGATCTGAGCGTCGCGGGTCTCCAGCGACGTCACCGCGTCCTGGTCGCTCTCCCGGCTGAAGATGCGGCCGAGGTAGTCCATGCCCTTGGCCCGGCTGGCCTCCGACGGCGTGAAGAACAGGTAGAGCAGGTCTTCGGCGTCCTGCTCTTCCTTGAAGGCGTGGCTTTGCAGCTCGTCGGCCCATTTGTGGAAGCCGCGGCCACCCTCGGGGCCGGTGCCGGCCAGCACGAGTTGGCGGATCAGGTAGGGGCGCATCAGCGTCAGTTCCTGCGCGACGAAGCCGCCCATCGAGAAGCCGAGCAGGTCGATGTTGTGCAGGCCGAGCGCGTCGACGAACGAGATGATGTCGCGGGCGTAGTCAGGCACGTTGTGTGGCGTGCTGCCCGTCGAACGGCCGACGCCGCTCGCGTCGACGGTGATCACCTCGCGTTCGGCGGCGATCGTGTCGACCATGATCGGGTCCCAGAGGTCGATGTTGCCCCGGAAACATTGCAGGAGCAGCAGGGGTACGTCGGACTGCTTCCCGAAGCGCCGGTAGGCGAACGTGGTGCCGTTGTCGGCTTCGACCGTGCGCGTAGGTGATGTCAGCTGCGTCATGACCTTGCCTCTGCGGTTGGGGTCTCGTTACTCGACGCTACGCCCGGCCGCGACGCTCAGAAGTGATGCCGAGGCATGATCCGGACGTTGGCGCCCATCGTGCCGCGCGGCCTGCTGCCTGGTCATCGTCGCGTCGACCAATCGCCACGGAGTCGCCTTCCGGCGTTGCCCGGCGGGCTGTCCGGCCGACCCCATGATGATCACCGACCGGCCAAGGCCGGCATAGGACCTATGACGCCGGCCGGTCCAAGGGTCGGCGCGAGAAGGGAGGATCCGTGCGATTCTCGATTGCCCGCGGGACCGCCCTGGTCGCGGTTACCGCTGCGATGGTGGGCCTTTCCGCCTGCTCCCCGCCGTCGAGCAACAACGAGGCCGCCGCGAGTGACGCGGCCAAGGCCACCAACGCCGCCGCCCTCGGTGGGATCGACAAGCTGGTCGAGGCCGCCAAGAAGGAAGGCGCGCTCAACGTCATCGCGTTGCCGCCGGACTGGGCCAACTACGGCGAGATCACCAAGGCTTTCACCGCGAAGTACGGCATCACCGTCAACTCCGCGCAGCCCGACGCTTCCAGCCAGGACGAGATCAACGCCGCCAAGCAGCTCAAGGGCCAGGGTGGCGCGCCGGACGTGTTCGACCTCGGCGCCTCGGTGGCGCTGGCCAACACGGCCACGTTCGCGCCTTACCAGGTCACGACCTGGAACGACATCCCGGCCGCGCTGAAGGACGCCAGCGGCACGTGGGTCAACGACTACGGCGGCTACATGTCGATCGGGTACGACTCGTCGAAGGTGCCCGCTCCGACCAGCATCGCCGACCTGCTCAAGCCGGAATACAAGGGCAAGGTCGCCCTCAACGGTGACCCGACCCAGGCCGGCGCGGCGTTCAACGGCGTCGTCGCGGCCTCGCTGGGCAACGGCGGCTCGGCCGACGACATCTCCAAGGGCGTCGACTTCTTCGGCCAGCTCAAGAAGTCGGGCAACTTCCTGCCCGTCGACCCGACCCCGGCGACGATCGAGTCGGGCCAGACCCCGGTCGTCTTCGACTGGGACTATCTCAACGTCGCGCAGGGCGCCAAGCTCAAGGGCAAGGTCGACTGGAAGACCGTCGTACCCGCGAACGCGGTCCTCGGCTCCTACTACGTCCAGGCCATCAACGCCGACGCGCCGCACCCCGCGGCCGCCCGGTTGTGGCAGGAGTTCCTCTACAGCGACGAGGGCCAGAACCTGTGGCTCAAGGGCGGTGCCCGCCCGGTTCGCGCCGACGCGATGAAGACGGCCGGCACGCTCGATAACGCGCTGTTCCAGGCGCTGCCCGCGGTCAGCGGCACGCCGGTCTTCCTGACCGACGCGCAGACCAAGTCCGCCAACGACTATCTCGCCGCCAACTGGGCGAAGGCCATCGGTTAACCGCCGATGACCGCCCCCACAACGGGGACGCTGGACCAGGTCAAGGCGCCGACCACCACCGGTGTACGGGGTGGTCGGCGCCCGTCCTGGCGCCGCCGGTGGCTGCGCCGCGACCTGCTGGGTGTCCTGCCGTTCTTCGTCTTCGTCGCCATCTTCCTGTTCATACCGACGCTCGTCGTCATCATCGGCGCGTTCGCCGGTGACGACGGCCGGCCCACGCTCGACAACATCTCGGCACTGGCCGACGGCTACATCGTCGACGCGTTCGTTCGCAGCATCACGCTGTCGGCGGTGACGGCGGTCCTCGGCGCGGCGATCGGCGCGCTGGTCGGCTACGCCGTCGTGACCGCAGGGCCGGACAGTCTCGTCCGCCGGATCGTCACGTCCGCGTGTGGCGTGCTGGCCCAGTTCGGCGGTGTCACGCTGGCGTTCGCGTTCATCGCCACGATCGGGCTCAGCGGCTTCGTCACGGTGTTCCTGCACGACCACCTCGGCATCGACATCTTCGCCGGCGGGGTCTGGCTCTTCGACCTGCCCGGTCTGGTGCTCGTCTACACCTACTTCCAGATTCCCTTGATGGTCATCGTGTTCCTGCCCGCGCTCGACGGCATCCGTCCACAGTGGCGCGACGCGACCGAGAGCCTCGGCGGGTCGACCTGGTATTACTGGCGACACGTCGCGGGCCCGTTGCTGGCACCGGCGTTCCTCGGCTCCACCCTGCTGCTGTTCGCCAACGCTTTCTCGGCGTACGCGACCGCGGCCGCACTGGTCAGCCAGGGCAGCCCGATCGTGCCGCTGCAGATCCGCTCCGCGCTGACCAGCGAGGTGCTCCTCGGCCGCGAGAACCTGGGCAAGGCGATGGCGCTGGGCATGGTCGTCGTCGTGGCGCTGGTCATGTGGCTCTACGGCCTGCTACAGCGAAGGACGACACGATGGCTGGACTGAGGCAGCGCCGGGCCCGCCGGCAACGCACCCTGCGCTGGATCGTCGTCACCCTGTTCGCGGTGCTGGTCCTGCTGCCCCTCTACGCGATGTTCGAGTTCACCACCCGGGGCGCCGGCGACAGCTTCACGTGGGAGACCTGGCGGGTCTTCTTCGACTGGGGCACGCTGGCGGAGACCTATCCGATCCTCTGGACGGGCATGAAGGCCTCGTTCTGGCTCGTGCTGCTGTCGGTGACGCTCACCCTGGTGCTGCTCGTGCCGACCGTCGTCTGGGTGCGCCTGCGGCTGCCCCGCCTGCGGCGCTTGGTCGAGTTCATCAGCCTGCTGCCGTTGACGATCCCGGCCATCGTGCTCGTGGTCGGCCTGGCACCGGTATACGCGTGGGTCGTCTACTTCATCGGTGGCTCGTCGGTGACGCTCTTCTTCGCGTACACCATTCTCGCCCTGCCCTTCGCCTATCGCGCCATCGACGCCGGGCTGTCGGCGATCGACGTGCGGACGTTGTCGGAGGCGGCCCGCAGCCTGGGCTCGAGCTGGGCGACGGTGATGTGGCGGGTGGTGCTGCCGAACATCCGCTCCGCCGTGCTCTCCGCCGCGTTCCTGACCGTCGCCCTGGTGCTCGGCGAGTTCACCATCGCGTCCCTGCTCAACCGCGACAACATCCAGGTCGCCGTCAACCAGCTCGGCAAGAGCAGCGCAACGATGTCCGTCGCGGTCTCGCTCGCCGCGCTGGTGCTCGCGTTCGTATTGCTGTTCCTGCTCTCCTTCGCCGGTCGCAGGCGCTATCGGGAAAGGAAGACATCGTGACTGTCAGCGTGGGGGTCCGCCTCGACGGCCTGCGTCGCCAATTCGGAAACGTGGCCGCGCTCGACGGGCTCGACCTCGACATGGCGCCGGGCGAGCTGGTGGCCCTGCTCGGGCCCTCCGGCTGCGGCAAGACCACGGCACTGCGCATCCTGGCCGGGCTGGAAGACGCCGACTCGGGCCGGATCGTCGTCGGTGGCAAGGACGTCGCGAACGTGCCGGCCAACCGCCGCGACATGGGCATGGTGTTCCAGGCCTACAGCCTTTTCCCGCACCTGACCGCGGCGGAGAACGTCGAGTTCGGGCTGCGCCTGCGTCGCCAGAACGCGGTCGACCGGCGCAAGCGGGCCCGCGAGATGCTCGAGCTGGTCGGCATCGGCACGCACGCCGACCGCTACCCGCAGCAGATGTCCGGTGGCCAGCAGCAGCGCGTGGCGTTGGCGCGGGCGCTCGCGTTCCAGCCCCAGGTGCTGCTGCTCGACGAGCCGCTCTCGGCTCTCGACGCGAAGGTCCGGGTCCAGCTCCGCGAGGAGATCCGCCGGATCCAGCTCGAGGTCGGCACCACCACCCTGTTCGTGACGCACGACCAGGAAGAGGCGCTGGCCATCGCCGACCGCGTCGGCGTGATGCGCTCCGGCCGGCTCGAGCAGATCGGTTCGCCGGAAGACATCTACCGCAGCCCGGCAACGCCGTTCGTCGCCGAGTTCGTCGGCCTGAGCAACCGGCTCGCCGGTCGCGTCACCGACGACGTGGTCGAGGTGCTCGACACCAAGCTGCCGTTGGTCGACGCCGCGAGCGTCCACAATGGCCCGGCCACCGCGTTGGTCCGCCCCGAGTCGGTCGACGTGACGGCCGACCCGACGGGAACGGGCCGGGTCGTGGCGGTGAGCTTCCTCGGGCCGACGGCCCGGGTCACCGTGGCCCTGCCCGACGACGCGATCGTGGTCGCCCAGATGGCCAGCGCCCGGCTCCCGGAACTGCCGCCGGGCACCGCCGTGCGGGTCATCCTGCGCCCCGTTCCGGTGGTCGTCTCGGCCGCCTAGCTCTCGCGGAAACGTCTATGTCCCGTCGCGCAACGCACGGCGGGACATAGACGTCTATCAGGCATGGCTGGAACGAGATCCCCGCGCCTTGCCGCACCCGTCACGCTCGCCGGGGTCGCGGTGCTCGCGATGCTCGCCGGCGGCTGCGTCGCCGTGGGCGGCCCGCCCGCCGCGCCGGCTCCGGCCAAAGTGACGCCGAGCGGCTCGCGCGTGGCAGCCACCAAGATCCCGGATGGCTTCCTGCTGCACGAGCGGGAGATGACCGACGTGAGCGACGACTTCCAGGTCTCGCCCGAGTGTTTCGGCGAGCCGATGATGCACCGGTCCGGCCGGCTGTCGGTCGGTCCCGGCGAGGTCGGCGTCACCCAGAGCCTCTACGTCTACGCCGACGAGAACACGGCCAGGTCGGTGCTGGGCAAGCTTCGAACGAAGCTGGCGACCTGCAGCGGGTTCGGGGGCGCCACGGTGCTCGATCCGCCCGCGAGCCCGGCCTGGGGCGACGAAGCGGCGACCATCACGCTCGCCAAGCCGGCCGACGGTGCCGGCGAGCACACCGGCGCCCGGGTGCGCTACGACGTGGTTCGGGTCGGCGGGGCGATCGTCGAGATCACGGGCTACCCCGAGGTCGCGCAGATCGACCAGGACGCGCGGGCCATCGCGGGCCGGCTGTGTTTCTACGACCTCGACTGCGCACCCCGTGCTGGCCTGCCGGCGACGCAGTCGGTGATCGCCGATGGCGAACAGGCGTGGGTCGCGGCCGTCGGCGTGCTCAAGGTGACCGACCGGCCACAACTTCCCGGTGAGACCGTCGCGGCCGCGGCCGAGTTGGGCTACCACGCCGCTGTCGTGCCGACGGTCTGCGACGAAGGCGCCGACAGCGCGCTCGGGCTGACCGGGTTGGGCAACTACTACACGGCGGTCTACTTCGCGAGCGAGGCCGACGCCGAGGCGTTCGCGGCCGCGCTTCCGGCGTTGCCGGTGAAGGTGATCCGGGTCCGCACCTACTGTTTCTGAGCAGGCCGAACGGATGATCACGCGGAGCGCGGCAGGCCGTATGTTCGACGATCGTGATCAACACACGGGGTCGTCGGTTCGTCTGCGCGGTCGTGGCCGCGCTCGCCGTCGGGGGCGCGGCCGCCTGCACCAGCCCGAGCTCGGCGGCCGGCCCGGCACCATCGCCGGCCGGCTCGGTCTCGGCCAGTCCCGACAAGAACGCGCCGGCCGCCGAGGCGCAGGCAGCGATCGAGGGGATTCTCGAGGCGCAGAGCGCGGCGTTGGTCAAGGGCGACCTGGCCGCCTACCTGGCGCCGGCGGCCGGCTATCCCGCGGTCGAGAAGGTGCTCAAGCAGCGGTTCACCGCACTGCGCGCGCTGCGGGTTTCCGACGTGCGGCAGACCATCGCCGTCGGGCCCTCGCCGGGTGGCGAGCCCGACCGCTGGAGCACCGAGATCGGCATGGCGTACTGCCTCGGCGCTCCTGGTTGTAAGTCTGTCGGCCCGATCAGCTCGACCGCGTTCGTGCGGACGCCGGCCGGGTTCCGGATCGCCGACCTCGACCAGACGACCGACGGGCCGCGGCCGTGGGAGGTCAGCGATCTGGTCGTGCGCTTCGGCAAGCGGGTCGTGGTCGCGACCACCAAGCCCTACGCCAAGGATCTGCCTACCGCGCTGCGGCTGGCCGACGCGGCCGCCACCGTGGCCGACAAGTTCTCGCTCGGCGAGACCAAGCCCTACCGCTACGTCGTCTATCTGGCAGGCCAGAAGGAGTGGAAGGCCTGGTATGACAACACCAGCTTCGACGACTCCTACATCGGTTTCGCGGTGCCCCGCCGGATCGAGGGCACCGACCTGGTGCTGCGGCTGAAGGCTTCCCCGATCGGCGAGACCGGCATGCTGCTCCGGCACGAGATGACCCACGTGGCCTCGGGTGCCAACGCGGCGCTCAGCGACTACGACGGTTCGGCCTGGTGGCTCAACGAGGGGCTGGCCGAACTGGCCGGGGAGAACGGCGCGGCGTTGGGCGACTACGGCCGGCGCGAGGACGTCCGCCGCTACCTGGGCAAGAACAGCTACAAGGGTGATCTGGCAACCGCCTGGCCGAGCGAGAAGGCCACCGACGACGTGATCAGCGCCAAATACGGCATCGCCTACTACGCGACCCGGTGCATCGACGAGAAATACGGGCGTAAGAAGCTGATGGCGCTGGTCGACGCGCTGGTGCGGCACGACGCCAGTGGTGCCGACGCCGCGCCGACCGCGTTGGGCGCGAGTTGGAAGACCGTTCAGTCGACGTGCCTGAGCTACACCAGGCGCGCGGTCGGCCTGTAGGCCCCGGCGCGCCGGATGGCCCATTCGGCGACGATCGCGTTGATGACCCAGCCGGACCCGACGGAGATGGCGGTGCTCAGGTCGCTGGTGCCGAGCAGGGGTTCACCGATGCCGGCGGTCAACACCTGGGTTCCGGCGCCGACGGCGAGTGCGTAGGCCCGGATCATCCAGGCTCGATGGGCGGCGATGTCGCGGCGGCGGATCGCGGCGAACCCCAGCACGATGGCGCCGGCCATCGCCGATCCGACCACGAGCCGGATGCCCCACAGCAGGTCGCCGCCCGGTGCGCCGGGGTAGAACAGCGTCATCCAGAGCGCTGAACCGGCCACGATCAGACCGGCCGCGACCAGGACCCGGCCGGCCCGGCGGTGCCACTGCGGCCGGCGGCGGCGCAGCCTGGCCGCGAACTGGAACGCGCCGACGAAGGCGTAGAGGGCCGCGGCCAGCACGTGCACGACGACGGGTGCGGGGGAGGCGTCGACCCGCGGGTTGGTCGACAGCACCTGCGGGCCGCCGGCGACCTCGATGAGCCGCAGCGAGCCGGCGACGACCGGCACGAGGGTGAGCAGCACCAGCGCCGCAGGCAGCCTCCAGTCCCGGGTCATATCGTGATCACCACCTTCGCCCGCGCGTGGTCGCTCTCCAGGTAGCGCATGGCCTCGGGCACCTCGTGCAGCGGATAGGTCCGGTCGATGACCGGCGTGAGGCGGCCGGCCTCGACGTGCTCGCGGAGCGTCTCGAGGTGCTGCCGGCTGGGCGCGGTGGGCAGCGGGAGGATGCGCTGCCGGACGAACGGTGACAGCAGTTGCCCGCGCGCGATCAGCCAGACCGGCCCGAGGAGGCTGCCGCCGGCGTAGACGCCACCACCGGAGAGCACGAGCGTGCCGGTCGGGGTCGTCGCTCGCCGGAGCGCGCTCAGCGATCGGTTGCCGACCAGGTCGAGCACCAGCTCGTGGCGGCCGGTGGCGTGGGTGAAGTCGGCGCGGGTGTAGTCGACGACCTGGTCGGCGCCGAGTTTGCGGACCAGGTCCACGTTGCGGGTGCTGCACACGCCGGTCACGGTCGCGCCGAGCGCCTTGGCGAGTTGGACGGCCAGGGTGCCGACGCCGCCGGACGCGCCGTTGATCAGGACGCGTTGGCCGGCTTCGACCTGGCCGACGTCGCACAGGCCCATGAGCGCGGTGATCCCGGCCAACGGCAGGGCGGCCGCCTGCTGTGGCGTGAGGTTCGCGGGCTGGCGCGCGACCAGGGTCTCCGGCAGGCACACGTATTCGGCGAACGCACCGTCGGCGTTGCCGAGGTCGCCGAAGACGGCGTCGCCCGGCTGCACCCGCCCGCCGACGGCCTCGCCCGGTCGCACCTGCCCGGTGTCGGTGCCGACGGCCTCGACCGGCCGCACCTGCCCGGTGTCGGTGCCGACGGCCTCGACCGGCCGCACCTGCCCGGTGTCGGTGCCGACGGCCTCGACCGGCCGCACCTGCCCGGTGTCGGTGCCGACGGCCTCGACCGGCCGCACCTGCCCGGTGTCGGTGCCGACGGCCTCGACCCGGCCGGCGAAGTCGCGGCCGCGGATCCGGGCCCGCGGCGCTGACCGGCCGATGGACAGCCGCGCCAGCCGTGGGTCGCCCCGCATGATGTGCCAGTCGTGCGCGTTGAGCGCCGCGGCCTCGACGCGCACGAGCACCTCGCCGGGACCGGGTGTGGGCTTCTCGACGTCGGCGAGCCTGAGCATCTCCGGCGGGCCGTATTGGTCTTGAACGATTGCCTTCATCGCTGTCCCTCCTAGGTGTACGGCGTACACCTGCTGAGAAATCACGGTAGGTGTACGGCGTACACCTGTCAAGGCGGTTAGGGTTTTGTCGTGATGGCTGAGCAGACTGGGACGCTGCGCCGGACCCCGCTGAGCAAGGATCGGGTCCTGCGGGCCGCCGTCGCGCTCGCCGACGAGTCCGGCATCGAGTCGCTCAGCATGCGCAACCTGGCCGTCGAGCTGGGCGTCGTGCCGATGGCCCTCTACAAGCACGTGGCCAACAAAGACGAGCTGCTCGGCGGCATGATCGACGTGGTGGTCGGCGAGATCGACCCGCCGGTGCCCGACCCTGACTGGAAGCGCGTCATCCGCGCGCGCATCCTGTCGGCACGCGACGTGCTGCTGCGCCACCCGTGGGCGCCACTCGCGATCGAGTCGCGCAACGACGCGACGCCGGCCATCCTCGACTACCTCAACACGATGGTCGGGATCCTCCGCGACGGCGGCTTCTCCACCGACCTGGCCCACCACGTGATGCACGCGATGGGCAGCCGGATGCTGGGCTTCAGCCAGGAGTTGTTCGACGCCTCGCGGCGCGCGGGCCGGTCCGGCGCGGCCGAACCCGAGCCACCGGCGGCCTTTCCGCCCGAGGCGGCGGCCCGCTTCCCACACCTGGCGGCGATCGCGACGGCCGCCTCACACGACGACGCGTCGGTCGTCGGTGACGGCTGCGACGACCAGTTCGAGTTCGAGTTCGCGCTGGACCTGTTGCTGAACGGCATCGACGACCTGCGCCAGCAGGGCTGGCGCTCAGCGCACTAGCGGCGGGTCGTGCTGAACCGGCGTTGGTAGGCGGCGGGGCTGATCGACAGCTTCCGGGCGAAGACCCGGCGCATGCTCTCGTAGCTGGGGAAGCCGGCCTGGGTCGCGGCCTGCGTCGCGGTGTGTCCCTGGTCGAGCAGCGCGCGGGCCAGGTCGAAGCGGATGCTTTCCACGTAGCGGGCCGGTGTCGTCGACAACTCGTCGTGGAAGAGCCGGCTGAGCTGCCGGGTGCTCACGTTGAGGTGCTTCGCGAGTTCGCCGAGCGAGTGTTCCCCGCGCGGGTTCGCCGTCACCAGGTCGGTGACGGAGCGCAGCGTCGCCGAGCGGGGCGGCGGTCCTTGCAGCGGCGCGGAAAACTGCGACTGGCCGCCCGCGCGCTGCATGTAGACCACCAGCGCACGGGCCACGTCGCGGGCCAGGTCGGGGCCGTGGTCCTCTTCGACGAGGGCAAGCGCCAGGTCGATTCCGGCGGTCACCCCTGCGGAGGTGTACGTCGTGCCGTCGCGCACGTAGATCGCGTCGGGCTCGACCCGGCACGTCGGGCAGCGCGCGGCGAGTTCGTGCGCCGCCCGCCAGTGCGTGGTGGCGCGCTTGCCGTCGAGCAGGCCGGCGGCGGCCAGGAGGAACGCCCCCGTGCAGACCGACGCGACCCGGCCAGCCGTCGCCGCGGGTGCCCGCACGGCGTCGGCCAGGTCGGCGGGTACCGGGCCGCGCGGATAGCGGTCGGACCCGGGCACCAGGAACGTGTCGAACGCCGGCTCACCGGCCACGGCGCGGTCGACCGCGATCCGGACTCCGAGGTTTGACGTGACGTCGGCACCGGTCGGTGACAGCAGCACGATCCGGTAGTCGGCGCCGAGCCGGTTGGCCTCCTTGAACACCTCGGCAGGACCGGCGACGTCCAGCAGCGTCACCCCGTCGTAGACGAAGAAGGCGACGGCGGGCCTGGGCACGGTTCATTGTTAGCACCCCGCCATGTCTGGATACGAGGGATTCCTGGCTGGACCGTTGCGGCGCCGCGGGCCGCGCGGTGGGCAGCATGGAGGTTGAGCCCAAACAGGAAGTCAGAGGTTATGTCTGAGGTCATCGCGGGATTTGAGATTCCTGAGACAGAAGCGACCGGATTCATCGAAGAGTCGACCAGCCCGCTCATCTATCACCACTCGCGGCGGGTCTTCCTGTTCGGTCTGATCCACGCACAGCGGCTTTCGCTGAAACCGGACCCGGAACTGCTCTATGTCGCGGCCCTGTTCCACGACCTCGGGCTGATGACCCCGTTTTCCGAGGCGGAGCAGCGATTCGAAGTCGACGGCGCCGACCACGCCCGCAAGTTTCTCCTCGACCGGGGCTTCTCACCGGCCGCGGCCGAGACCGTCTGGGAGGCGGTCGCGTTGCACACCACGCCGGGCATCCCCGGCCGGATGGCACCGGAAGTCGCGCTGACCCAACTCGGCGTGGTGACCGACGTGCTCGGCCTGGGTCTGGACGGAATCGACCGCGACCAGGTCGCCGAAATTCTTGCCGCCCACCCGCGCGGAGACTTCAAGAACGAGTTTCTGCGGGCCCAGTTCGACGGGCAGAAGAACCGCCCGGAAACCACGAACGGCACGATGAACTCCGACGTGCTCGAGCATTTCAGTCCCGGTTTCCCGCGCACGACAATGGTCGAGCGCGTCGTCGCTTCGCCCTGGCCGAGCTGATGCGCGCGATCACCGCCCGCGACCGGGCCGCGGGTGTCGCCGGCCTCACCCTGACCGACATGCCCTACCCGCACGCCGCGGAAAACGACGTCATCGTCCGCGTGCACGCTGCCGGCTTCACCCCCGGAGAGCTCGACTGGCCGGGCACGTGGACCGACCGCGCCGGCCGCGACCGGACGCCGACCACCCCGGGGCACGAGCTGTCCGGGACCGTGGCCGAACTCGGCTATGGCACCACCGGCCTGACCGTGGGCCAGCGGGTGTTCGGGCTGACCGACTGGACCCGCAACGGTTCCCTGGCCGAATTCACCGCGGTGGAGGCGCGCAACCTCGCGCCCCTCGCGGCCGACGTCGACCACACCGTCGCGGCCGCGCTGCCCATCTCCGGGCTGACCGCGTGGCAGGGACTCTTCGAACACGCCCAGCTCACGACCGGCCAGACGGTCCTCGTCAACGGCGCCGCTGGCGGCGTCGGCTCGATCGCCGTCCAACTCGCGCGCGACGCGGGCGCCCGGGTGATCGGCGTGGGCCGGGCCGACGACCGCGATGTCGTGCTCGGGCTCGGTGCGCACAGCTTCGTCGACGTCTCCGATCCGCGGCCGGCCGGTGAGGTGGACGTGCTGTTCGACGTCATCGGCGGCGACGTGCTCGAGCGATCGACCGAGCTGGTGCGCCCGGGTGGCACCGTCGTCACCATCGCCGCGCCGCCGACCGTGCGGCCCAAGGACGGGCGGGCCCTGTTCTTCGTCGTCGAGCCGGATCGCGTCCGGCTGGCCGACCTGATTCGCCTTGTGCGGGCCGGCCGGCTCAAGCCCATCGTCGGCGAGGTGCGACCGCTTTCCGAGACGGCGTCGGCGTTCGCGCGCGATCGTCGTACACCTGGCAAAACGATCATCTCGGTGGCTGGCTGACGGCGAAGGTGATCGGGCAGCACAGTCCGTTGGAGGCGATCGCTTCGATCGTGGCGGTGCGGCCACGCCTGAACCTTGACCGATGACGACTCACCGCCGGCTCACGACGATCTCCTCGGTCTCCGTCGCCCTCGCGGGACTCATCGCCGGCGCCGTCCTCGGCGCCGTCGCCGACGACCTCGCGGGCGGATCGCTGGGCATCGCCAGCACCACCGCGATCGCGGCGGCGCTGGCGATCGGCGTTTTCGCGGCGGTGATGCAACTGCTGGTGCGCGCGTTCGAGCGGCACGCGAGCGTCATCGAGCGAACCGTCGAGGCATCCGCCGACCAACACAGCCGGGCCATCGACTCGGCCAACAGCTCGACCGGTCGGGCGACCACCCAGCGTCCGCAATGGACGATCCGCTCTTGGCCGGCTTCCTCGAGGCCCTGGCCGCGAAGGTCGAGTCGGAACCGGACCTGGCCTACTACCGCATCATCCAGCTGAAGCGCCCCGAGGCGTTGTCGTCGGCCAGCCCCGCTTACGAGGCGCACTTCAAGTCGATGGTCAACCTGCGCGATGCCGGCCGCACCAACGTCATCCTCGAGACGGCCGAGCCGCGCTACCCGTTCAAGTTCATCCTCGTCGACCGCAGACAGCGGATGCTGCAACGCCCGTCGGCTGGCCCCTCGCGACTGATGCGAGGCGCCCGCGCCGCCCGTGTCAGGGGCGTGTCAGGGCCGCGTCAGGCCGGGCCGCGATGGTGATCGCACGACGGAGGACATCCCTTCGGCGGCCTTCTAAGGAGTGCGTCACCATGGCTATCACCCTTTCCGACCAGGACAAGAACACCATGCGGGTCGCGGCGTACGGTGCCGTGGCGTTGCTGTCCGCGGCTGGTGTCGCGGGTGGTTCGCCGCACAAGATCGCCACCAACGGCAGCATCGCCTTGGGTTCGGGCACCGGCCTGGTCGGGCACGTGCTCGCCGAATACCCGAAGGGTAAGGAGATCAACGGCAAGTCGGTGGCCGAGATCGCCGACCGGGTGCTGCCGGCGCTGACCGAGGCCATGGCGCTGCTCACGGCACAGGCGCCGGACGAGGCCGACAACTTCCGCGGCGCGGTCCTGCTGGCGATCGAGTCGGCCACCCAGAACGCCAAGCCGAGCCCGGTCGTGACGGACCTGATCGGCAAGATCACCAAGGCGCTTGACGCCGCCTGACACCGCGGCGTGCCACGGCGTCCGGCCGTGGCACGCCGTCGTGTGCTCAACCCGACCGCGGGACATCGCCGAGCGCGGTCAGCATCGTACGCAACAGATTTGCGAGTTGTTCCCGCTCGTCGGGGCCGAGTGCGGCGAGCATCCGCGCCTCATTGGCGACGTGGTCGGACATCGCGTTGTCGACGGTTTCGTAGCCGAGATCGGTCAGCGTGATCAGGACGCTGCGGCGGTTGCTGGGGTCGGTTTCCCGGCTCACCACCGCGAAGGCGCTGCTCGCCGGGCTCCGCGGCGCCGGCGTGCGGCTGGTCGCCGTCGGTGGCGCCGGCAGCCTCCTCGTGCCGGGCTCGGGCGGCACCCTCGCGGTGGACGACCCGGCCCACGTAGCACCGGCCTGGAGGGCGATCGCACGTGCGGGCAACGACCAACTCGCCGCGTTCCGCACCAGCACCGATGTGGACTGCAGCTATCTCAGCCCGCCGGCGATCCTGGAGCCGGGCGAGCGCACCGGTTCCTACCGGATCGGCACCGACGAGCTGCTGGTCGATTCATCGGGCCTCTCCACGATCTCCTGCGAGGACCTCGCTCTGCCGCTGTTGGAGGAGGTCGAACGCCCCCGACACCACCGCACGCGATTTACCGTTGCGCGCGCCGACGGATCAGTTCCTCGACCGCGCTCGGCAGCGTCGTCTCGAAGTCGATGAGCTTCGCCCAGGTCGGCGTCACCACGATCCGGACCATGCCGTCGTAGAGCTCCCGCACCCCCGCCTCCCACTCGACCCGCTGCTCGGGCGTCATCTCGTAGGTGGTGTTCATCTCCAGATATTCGTCGGGGATGCCGTCGACGACGTCGAGCTCGGCCTGGCCGCGGATGAGCAGGATCTTGGGCGGGTGCACCTCGGTGTCGATGGTCAGCGCCACCGCCGGGTTCTTGCGCAGCGCCGGAAGCTTCGGGGCGTTCAACGCCGTGCACATCACGATCTCGGAGCCGTTCCAGCTGAACCCGATCGGCACGTTGCGCGGCGTGCCGTCCTTGGCGACGTAGGCCAGCCGGGTCAGGTCGCGGGCCAGCAGTTCCCGGCTGAGCGGTCGGTTGAGCACCTCGGTGATCTCGTCCGGTCGCATGGTCAGGCCTCCTGGAGCTGCTGGGCGAGGGCGACGATGATCCCCGCGGGCCCGCGGACGTAACAGAGCCGGTAGCTGTTCTCATACTGCACCAGCTCGCCGACCAGTTCCGCGCCGTGGGCGCGCAGGCCGGCCAGGGTCGCGTCGATGTCGTCGACGGCGAACATGACGCTACGCAGGCCCAGTGTGTTGCCCAGCGCGTGCCGCGGTTCGGGGTCGATCACCGCCGGGTGGTGGAACTTCGTCAGCTCGAGCCGGCCGTGACCGTCCGGGGTCCGCATCATCGCGATGTCGACCCGCACGTCGTCGAGCGCGTTGACCGCGTCGACCGATGGCCCCGCGATCGGCGCCTCGCCCTCCAGCTCCATACCAAGTTCGACGAAGAACGCCTTAGCCGCCTCGAGGTCGTCAACGACGACGCTCACGTGGTCCATTCGCTCGATCATGCTTACAGTCTCGGCAACGGGATGCCGGCACCGGTAAAGTTTCGCGCGGAGGCGAAACGTGGGAATCTGGCTGATCGACGCCGACGTCCTCGCCGGCAGCCGGTTCCGCACCTCGGCGCTGGTCGAGACCGTGGCGACCCTCGGCGTGCTGGCGGAGCGGCGCCCCCTGCGACCCGGCCAACTCGCCCGGCCGGCACAACAGCGGGCGGCGTTCCGGGCCCGCCTGGCCGGCGACCCGGTCGGCCAGGCGTTCGTGCGGGGCGCGCTGCGGCCCAACTGGCTGACCGACATCCTCTGCCCGCCGCCCGACGACGACGAGCACACCTTCGACGATGAGATGCGCCGCATCCGCACGGCGTCGCCCGAGTCGCTGCGCGCCGATCTGGCCGGCGACGACCCCGTCCTGCACGTGCCGGACCTGCCGGATCGGATCGCGGCCGTGCTCGACTGGGTCTGGGCCGAGGTGGTCGCACCAGACTGGGAGCGCCGCCAGCGGGCGTTCGAGGCCGACATCATCGCCCGGACCCGCCGGTTGAGCACGAGCGGCTGGGCGTCGGCGCTCGACGACATGCGGCCCGGCATGCGGTGGCTGGGCGAGGGGCGACTACAGATCAACGCGTACGACTATCCGCCGCACGACCTGACCGACGGACAGCTGCTGTTCATCCCCAGCACCAGCGAGCGCGGCTGGGTCGGCTGGCGTCGGCCGAGCCGCTACTCCGTGGTCTACCCCTGCGCCGGCCTGCTCGCCGCGGGTGGGCAGACCGCACCGGGCGCCCTGCGCCGCCTGATCGGCCCGGCCCGGGCGACGCTGCTGAGCCTGCTCGACAGCCCGATGAGCACCACCCAGCTCGTATCCGTGAGCGGTTTCGCCCTCGGCTCCGTGGGCAACCACCTCAAGATCCTGCTGGACTCGCAACTCGTCCGCCGCCGCCGGGCCGGCCGCTCGGTTCTCTACTACCGCACGCCCGACGGCGACCGCCTCGTCCGTGCCACCGCATCCCCGGAGTCAGTCGCGGAGCGCCTCTGACATCGCACCAGCTTCCGGTCAAGTGCACGGGCTCGGCGACGCGCCGGTCGGCTGACGACCGCGGGCTCGCGAGCGTCCAGACTAGGGGCATGCTCTCAGCCGAAAGGCCCGCCGCCGCGGTGCCGCATTGGAACGCCGCCGACCGGGTGGAAGGTGCGGCACCGGCCAGCCTTGACGTCAGGTCAGCCCGAGACGGGCGGAATCAGCGATGAGCGCGGCGGGTGGCCTGGATCGCGTGCGGGCGGCGCTCTATCTGGATTTCGACAACGTCTTCACCGGGCTGATTCGGCAGGATCCAGACGTCGCGATGCAGTTCGCGGAGGATCCGGGCGGCTGGGCGTCGCAGTTGGCCACCGCGCTGCCGGTCAACGGTCCGCGCCGCTGGCTCATCCTGCGGTGCTATATGAACCCGTCCGGCTGGGTGCCGCATCCCGATGCCGACTCCGGCACGCCGCGGTTGTATTTCTCGAAGTTCCGGCCGTTCTTCACGAACGCGGGCTTCGAGGTGATCGACTGCCCGCGGTTGACGCACACCAAGAACGCCGCCGATATCCGCATCGTGGTGGACGCGCTCGACGCGTTGCACGACACCGCGTGCGACGAGTTCGTCATCCTCTCCGGCGACTCGGACATGACTCCGCTGTTGGTGCGCCTGCGGCGCGCCGATCGGCGCACCACCGTGGTGTCGCCGCTGGACGCCGCCGAAGCGTTCACCTCGGTCGCGGACCGGTTGATCGGCAGCGAGCAACTGTTGGAACTGATCCAGGGCGAGCCGGTCGAGGCCGACGATGACGCCTCGGCGCCAGAACCTACCGACCACGCCGGCCTGGCACCCGTCGACGCGGAGAAGCCGAGCCTCGAGGCAGACGAAGCGATGCGACGATTCGCCGACATCGTTTCGGGCCGATACGCCGCGACGACCGCCCCGATCAACCTGGCCGGATTTGCCGCCGAACTGCGCCGCACGCTCGGCTCCATAGTGGACGAGACAAACTGGTTCGGTCATGGCGGCTTCGTCCGCACGCTGGAGAGCCTCGACCTGCCCGGGGCGATGTTCTCCCAGCATTTCCTCTGGCACGCCGACCGACACGTCGCGCCGGCCTCCGCGCAGGCGGCCGGGCCCGGAGTCGACCTGCCCGAGCCGGTGGCCCGCTTGTCCAAGCTGCTCGGAATTCCCCGACTGAGCTCGGAAACGTGGTCTTCGATCTATCCGGTGCTGGCCGAATACGCCTCGAATCACCGGTTCAACCTCACCGAGGCCACTCGATGGTCACGCGACCGGCTAGCCGCGGAGGGCGTGGATGTGAGGCGCAACGCGCTTGCGTTCGTCGTCCGCGGCGCGACGTTCGGCGGGTGCCCTCTCTACCGGCAGCCACCTCCCAACGACCAGGAAATCCGGGACGCCTTCGTCAACAACGTGCTCAGCCGCGCCGACGCGGCAGATGTCAGCCTCACCGACGACGAGACGACCGCCGTGCGGACCTGGTTCGCGCCGCCCGCCTGACGGTCCAACGACATGATCAGATGTAGATCCACGGACGTGCAGTAATCCTTGACGTTGGGCACCTTTTCGCACACCGCACCGGAGAAGTGATCGGCGACTCTCTCGCCTATTCGTAGTCGTACCGCACCGGGAAGCCAGGCACCCACGAGGCATCGTCGTCATCGCTCGGCGGAAGAATGGTCGCTAGATACTCATCCACCGAGAGGCCGAACTGCTCGGCGATCAACGCGATCTGGACGCCGATGGAAGTCCGGAGATCGCCAAGGGCAAGACCAAAGTTGCCTGCTTCCTGAGGGAGTAGGCGCCTGGTGAAGTTCTCGGCGTCTGGGCCGGCGGCGTCAACGAATTTGCGGCAGGCGGCTCGCATCGCTCTTAAGCTATGTTCAAGCGTCTCGCCCGGCTTGGAGGCGTTCATCTCTCGCGTCAACATCTGTCGGATTTCGATGGCCGACCTGATGCAGTGCATCGAGTCCTCCATATGGCGATCGCCGAACAGCAAACGACGATCCTCCAGGAAGTTGATCACTCGTCGGGCGACATCCTTGTCGCCGTCGACGGTCTCCCACTGGATACCGCCCCACGGAAAAGACACGCCACTCAGTCGCTTAGCCATCGCAGCACCATAACGACGGCAGGCCAGGGTGTCGATGTTCCACGATGGATGGAGAGCCCCGCCGACCCCCGCTCGGGCTAGGCGATGACGCGGTGCAGTTCGGCGTAGTGGCACGCCGACGGGTGGGGGTCTACTGCCCGCTGGGACAGTGGCGGCTCTTCGGCCGCACAGCGTGGCTGAGCCTTCCAGCACCGCGTGCGGAACCGGCATCCGCTCGGCGGATCCGCCGGCGACGGCACGTCCCCGACCAGCCGGATGATCTGCCGCCGGCTGCGCGCGGTCGGGTCCGGCACCGGCACGGCACTCAGCAACGCCTGCGTATAGGGATGCGTCGGCCGCAGATACACCTGGTCCGACGTCCCCGTCTCGACGATCCGACCGAGATACATCACCGCGATCCGGTCGCTGATGTGGCGGACCACCGACAGGTCGTGGGCGATGAAGATGTAGGCCAGCCCCAACTCGTCCTGTAGCCGCTCCAGCAGGTTGACCACCTGCGCCTGGACCGACACGTCCAGCGCCGACACCGGCTCGTCGCAGATGATGACCTCGGGGCGCAGCGCCAGGGCCCGGGCGATGCCGATCCGCTGCCGCTGACCGCCGGAGAACTGGTGTGGATAACGGTTGGCGTGCTCCGGCGACAAGCCGACCTGCGCCAACAACTCCCGAACGGCAGCGTCGCGGTTGCCCTTCGGAGCAGCCTCCGGGTGGATGTCGAACGGCTCGCCGACGATGTCGGCCACCGTCATCCGCGGGTTCAGCGACGTGTAGGGGTCCTGCATCACCATCTGCATCGACCGCCGGAGGCGGCGCAGGTCGCCCGCCCGCATCCGGAACAGGTCGTGTCCCTTGAGATACGCCCGGCCGGCCGTCGGTGACTCCAGGCGCATCAGCAGCTTCGCCAGCGTCGACTTGCCGCACCCCGACTCGCCGACCAGGCCGAGCGTCTCCCCGGGACGGAGTTCGAAGCTCACGCCGTCGACGGCCTTGACCGCGCCGACCTTCTTCGGCAGCACCACGCCCCGCGTGATCGGGTAGTGCTTGACCGCGTTCTCGACCCGCAGGATCGGTTCAGGCAATACGGGCATCGAGCGCCTCCGGCGGGAAGTGGCAGGCGCTCGCCCGGTCCAGGCGGCCGATGCGCATCAGCGCCGGCTCGGTCATGCGGCACATCTGCTGCGCGTAGGGGCAGCGCGGGTGGAACGGGCAACCGTCGGGGACCGCTGTCGGGTTGGGTGGGGTGCCGGCGATCGAGTGCAGGCCATGGCCGCGGTGGTCCAGGCGGGGGACCGAAGCCAACAGACCACGGGTGTACGGGTGAGCCGGCGCCGCATACAGCGTGTGCACGTCGGCGTGCTCGACCACCCGGCCCGCGTACATGACCGTGATGCGGTCGGCCACGTCGGCCACCACGCCCAGGTCGTGGGTGATCAGGATCAGCGCCATCTCGAGCTCGGCGCGCAGCGTCGCCAGTAGGTCCATGATCTGGGCCTGGACCGTCACGTCGAGGGCGGTGGTGGGCTCGTCGGCGATCAGCACCTTCGGGCGCATCGCCAGGGCCATCGCGATCATGACGCGTTGGCGCATGCCGCCGGAGAACTGGTGCGGGTAGTCGTCGACGCGTTGCGACGCCGCCGGGATCTGGACCATGTCCATCAGTTCGACCGCGCGGCGGCGGGCGTCGGCCTTGCCGATGCCGCGGCGGGAGCGGAGCGCCTCGGTGATCTGCCAGCCGACCGGGAAGACCGGGTTGAGCGCCGACAGGGCGTCCTGGAAGACCATCGCGATCTCCTGGCCGCGCACCTGGCGGCGGCGTTCCGGCGCCACGGTCAGCAGGTCTTCGCCGGCGAAGAGCACCTGGCCGCCGCGTACGACCGCTGGGGGTGTGTCGAGAATGCCCATGACGGCCTGGGCCGTGACCGATTTGCCGGAACCGGACTCGCCCAGGATCGCGAGCGTCTCGCCCGGGTCGACGTGGAACGAGATGCCGTTGACCACCCGGGCCACGCCGTCGCGGCTGTTGAACTCGATCCGCAGGTCGCGCACGTCGAGCAGGTGTTCGCCGGAGCGCGGCGGGGTGACCGTGACCCGGGCCGGCGCGGTCGTCCACGCCGCGGTCGGGGTGTCCCAGGAGGCGCCGCCGGGATCCCAGGAGGAGCCGCCCGCCACCACCGGAGCGTCAGCCGCGGGATAGCGCTGGTCGTGTGGGGGGTACGGCGAGTAGCTCATCAGCGCAGCTTCGGATCGAAGGCGTCCCGGATGGCGTCGCCGAGCATGATGAACGCGAGCACCGTCAGGGTGAGGAAGAGCGAGGGCGCGATCAGTGGCATGGCCGCCTCCCGGACGTGCTTGCCGGCGGTGGAGATGTCGATGCCCCACGAGATCGCCGGTGGGCGCAGCCCGATGTTGAGGAACGACAGGGTGGCCTCGGTGGCGATGAACGTGCCGAGCGCGATCGTGAGCACCACGATGAACGGCGCGAGGGCGTTGGGCAGGATGTGCCGCCACATGATCCGCAGCGGGCCGGCGCCGAGCATCCTGGCCGCGGCCACATAATCCTGGCTGCGGGCGGCGAGCACCGACGAGCGCATCACCCGGGCCGCCGTGGTCCAGCCCAGGATGCCGAGCACGATCACCACGGTCACGATGCCGGAGCCCTGGCGGTCGGCGCTGAGGCGCTTGCTCAGCACGATGGCCGCCAGCAGCAGCGGGATGCCGAGCACGACGTCGACCACCCGGGAGAGCAGCGCGTCGAGCCAGCCGCCGAAGTAACCGGCCAGCATGCCGAAGACCAGACCGATAACACCTGTCATGAGTACGGCGAAGACGCCGACCAGGACCGAGGCGCGGGCGCCGTGCACGGTGCGGGAGAAGACGTCGCAGCCCTGGAAGTCGTAGCCGAAGAACGCACCGCCGGACGGGCCGGCGAACTGGCGCCGGGTGTTGCAGGCGTTGGGGTCGGCGGAGCTGAACAGGCCGGGCGCGACCGCCATCAGGATGACCAGCACGACCAGGGCGGCCGCCACCCAGAAGATCCAGTTGCGCCGCAGGTCATACCAGGCGTCGCCGGCCAGGCTGCGGGTTCGCGCGTTCGCCGCCGGGTCCGGTGGTTTGCCGGGGTCGGCCAGCGGCCGGACGCCCAGCTCGCTGGTCGCGGCCATCTCCAGGTCACTCATACCGGATCCTCGGGTCGAGTACGGCGTAGAGCAGGTCGACGAGCAGGTTCGTGACCAGGAAGACGACGACCAGGACGCTGACGAAGCCGACGACCAGCGGCCCGTCTTCGGTCTGGATGCCCTGCAACAGCTTGGAGCCGACGCCGGGGATGTTGAACACGCCCTCGGTGACGATCGCGCCGGCCATCAGGTTGCCGAGGTCGACGCCGATCAGGGTGATCACCGGGATCATCGAGTTGCGCAGCACGTGCACGGCGACCACCCGGCGGGCGGAGAGCCCCTTGGCACGGGCGGTGCGCACGTAGTCGGCGCGCACGTTCTCAGCGACCGACGCGCGGGTCAGCCGCAGCACGGTCGCGGTCGACGCGGCGCCCAGCACCAGCGCCGGCAGGATCAGCCCGTAGAGGCTGGGTCTGGCGCCGGCGGTGGTGGGGAACCAGCCGAGCTTGACGCCGAAGATGAGCTGGGCGACCGGCGCCAGCACGATGATCGGCAGGCCGACGACCAGCAGCGTGAGCGCCAGCGTGGAGTTGTCGAAGACGGTGCCCCGGCGCAGCCCGGCGACCAGGCCCGCGGTGATGCCGAACAGGGTGGCGAAGAGCAGCGCGAGCAATGCCAGCTTGATGGTGTTGGGCCAGGCGTCGACCATGATGTCGCCGATCGGCCGGCCGGTGAGCGTCTTCCCGAAATCGCCGGTGAGCAGGCCGCGCATGTAGTAGCCGTATTGCACCAGGAACGGGTCGTTGAGGTGGTATTGCTCGGTCAGCACCTGCCGGACGTTGTCGCTGACCGGCCGGTCACCCGCGAGCGCCTGGATCGGGTCGTTCTGGTTCGCGAACATCAGCGCATACACCACGAAGGTCGTCCCGATGAAGGTGACGACCATCTGGAGTAGACGCCTGATGATGTAGCGAGCCATGCGAGCCAGTCTCTGTGCGTGTGTCAGGGCAGGAGCAGGAACGTGAACTTACCCCGCGTTCCCCAACAGGCGAAGACCGCCGGCCCCTGGAAAGGGACCGGCGGTCACCGTGCCTGTGGTCAGCTGAGCACTTCGATCTGGTTGAGGTCGATCTGGCTGAACAGGTTGACCACCACGTTGCGCACCCGGGTCGAGTAGCCGTAGTTGTTCTGGGCGAACCGCAGCGGGATGACCGGAAGGTCCTTCGCGAGGATGTCCTCGGCGTCCTGGTACTTCTTGATCGACTCTTCCGGGGTCGCCGCGGCCGAGCCCTCCTTGACCAGCTTGTCGAACGCGGGGTTGCTGTAGCCGTAGTAGTTCGACGAGCCGGTGGTCGCGTAGAGCGGGCCGAGGTAGCTCTCCATCGACGGGTAGTCCATGGTCCAGCCGAGCCGGAAGATGCCGACCTTGTCGTGCTTCTGCACCTTGGTCAGCAGGTCGGCGATCTTGGCCTCGGGCACCGTCGTGCACTCCACACCCAGGTTGGCCTGGAGCTGGTTGCAGGTCGCGTCGATCCAGTCCTTGTGCGGACCGTCGGCGTTGTAGGACAGCTCCAGCTTCGCCGGGCCGTTGTTAGACGTGTAGAGCGTCTTGGCCTTGCCCGGGTTGTATTCGCAGGCCTCACCGCAGGTGTTCTCGCGGTAACCGGCGACGACCGGCGAGACGAACGACCGGGCCGACTGCTGCGAGCCCTTGAACACCGACCGGACGATCTCGTCGCGGTCGATCGCCATCGAGATCGCCTTGCGCACCTCGGGGCTCTTGAACTCGGGGTCGTAGGTCGGGAACGCCAGGAACTGGAACTGCGACGCCGAACTGCGCTCGAACCGGTCACCGAGGTCGTCGCTGGCGGTGGCGATGCTCTCGGTCGGGATCTGCGGGATCACGTCGAGGTTGTCCGACAGCACATCGGCGTACGCGGCGCTGGGCTGGAGGTAGATCCGGAACTCGACGCCGCCCACCTTGGGCTTGGTGCCCGGGAACGCGTCGTACTTCGCGACCTCGACCTTGGCGTCGTGCTCCCACTTGCCGTTCATCTGGAACGGGCCCTGGCCGATCGGCGCGCTCTCGTAGTCTTCGTTGATCACGCCGGGTGACGAGAACGCGGCCTTCGGCAACGGGACGAACGCGGTGTAGCCGAGGATCGTCTCGAACTCGGTGAACGGCTCGGAGAGCGTGACCTGCATGGTCAGGTCGTCGATCTTCTTGAGGCCGCTCATCGTCTTCGCCTTCGGCGCCGGCGCCTTCTCCGGGCCGTCGCCGTCGGGGTCCTTCTCGCTCTGGGTGTCGGCGTAGCCGTCGATCCGGCTGAAGAAGTAGCCGTTGTTCTGGCCATTGGGGCCGTAGGCGCCGTAGTTCCACGCGTCGATGTAGTTGTCGACGGTGACCTTCTCGCCGTTGTGGAACGTGTAGCCGGGCTTGAGCTTGATCGTCCAGACCTTGTGGTCTTTGGACTCGATCGACTCGGCGGCGTCCGGCACCGGCTTGAACTCGGCGTCGTAGTTGACCAGCGGTTCGAACAGCGCGGTGATCACCTGGACACCGCTCGCGTCGTTGGTGTTGGTCGGCAGGAGGTGCTGCGGTTCGGCGATCTGGATGCTGACGACCCCGGCCGGGTCGACCTTCGCCGAATCACCGCTGTTGCAGGCGACCAGACCAGCGGTGGCGACGAGGGGGACGACGGCTCGGGCGATCAGCCTGCGAACCTGCATGGAGCCTCCTTGATGGCACGTGCTCGCGCGCGGGTCGACGCGCCACCGGTCGGGTGACGCAGTGCAACGTCGGCAAAGGTAAGTCAATCGACTGCCCCAGCCCAAACCGGAGGATCACGACGAGGTCACGACGCGGGCCGCCAGATATTGCGGATCAAGCTCTTCGTCTGTTGTGGAACGGGCACACTCCGCAAGGTCACGAGTGGGCCGGGGGAAATTATGCCTCAGGATTTGGGTCGAATGAGCCCGTACCCAAGACCGATATGTCGGAAAGAAAGGACGGGTTCCGGCGAGCGTTCGACTACCCACTGTGACCGGTGCCCGAGATGGGCTGGTCTATGGGGAACCGCCGCACTTTTTGGCTGCGCCGCGACCCTGGCTCGGCGGCCCAGGTCGGTCGCCCGGGCCGGGCGAAGTTGACGAACACACCCGTCGGCGTGGCGACGTGACCGAGATGCCCGAATTCCCGATCATCGGGGTATGCGACTCCGTATCGCAATTGCCGTATCTGCTGTCCTAACCACACTGATCGGATCTGCCGGAGTCGCCCAGGCTCATGCCGGTCCCAAGGATGACCTCGTCGACGTGGTGCGGCAACTGCTGATCTCGCGCAGTAAGACGACCACCGCCGCGGCGCCCGACCCGCAGGTGACCGTCGCGAAGCGGACCAATCGCACCTGGGGCTTCGGCACGGCCGTGCTGCCGGCCCGGGAGAGCGCCGGCGCCTACCCGGAGGGTTGGCTCTTCGTCGCCCGCCGCACCAAGGGTGTCTGGACCGCCGCGTTCGAGGGTGAGTCCGCGTTCGCCAACATGGCCAGCAAGGCGAGCATCCTCAGCGGCGAGGAACGGCGGGTCTTCGGTGTCGACCGGAGCCGCACCGAGGCTGGTCTCGACCGGCGCACCGGCCTGCGGTTGCCGTGGGCGCTCGGCCAGACCTGGCGGCTGACCGGCGGACCGCACCCGATGAGCGGCGGCCCGCTGAGTTCGATCGACCTGTCCGGCGGCGACGGGCGGGTGCTCGCGGCGCGCGGCGGGCTCGCGTACACGATGTGCTCGTCGGGCACGGGGTGGATGCGGGTGATTCACGACCGCGGGTACGCGACCGACTACTACCACCTCTCCGGCAACATCAAGGCCAGCGGCAAGCAGGTCCAGGAGGGCGACTTCCTCGGCAACATCGGCAACGACGTCACCTGCGGCGGCTCGTCGACCGGCGCGCACGTGCACTTCTCGCTGCGCTACAACAACAAATACGTGCCCATCGACCGCTACGGGGTCGGCAAGTGGACGATCCGGCAGGAGGGCGCGGCCTACGGCGGCTACGCGCTGCACGGTTCGACCCGGGTCAATGTCGGCGGTGGCCTCTACAACTACGGCAAGCTGGGCTTCCGGCAGGGCATCGTCGACACCAACGGCGGCACCAAGCTCAACCGGCGGAAAGGCCCCGGCACCGGGTACGCCGTCGCCGGCACGACCGCCGACGGCGCGACCGTCGATATCGCCTGCTCGGCCAACGGCACCGCGCAGACCGGGCGCTACGGCTACACCACGAAGATGTGGAACAAGCTCACCGACGGCTCCTGGATCAGCGACGCGTTCCTCTGGACCGGCCGCAGTGACCCGGTCAACGGCTGGTGCCCCTAGGGGTCTGTCCTGGCAATCAGCGCGTCCTGCGACGGGCCCAGGCGCCGCCTGGCGGCGTCCCGGGATCACCGAGATACAACACCGGTATCCCGGCAATCCCGGGCCACCACCAGACGACGCCTGGACTCCGTCTCGGATCGCACTGATCACCAGGACAGACCCCTACCCTGAAACCCCTGGCCGGCGCTGATACGGTGCGGGAAATCTGCCGGTAACAGGGAGTTGAGACGACCATGGGCAAGAAGGTCACCGTCGTCGGTGCCGGTTTCTACGGCTCGACGACGGCGCAGCGGCTGGCTGAATACGACGTCTTCGACACGGTCGTACTCACCGACATCATCGACGGTAAGCCCGAGGGCCTGGCCCTCGACATCAACCAGTCGCGGCCGATCGAGGGCTTCGAGACCCAGGTCGTCGGCGTCACCACCGGCACCGACGGCTCCGGCTACGAGAAGATCGCCGGCTCCGACATCGTCGTCATCACGGCTGGCCTGCCGCGCAAGCCGGGCATGAGCCGGATGGACCTCCTGGAGACCAACGCCAAGATCGTTCGGGGCGTCGCCGAGCAGGTCGCCCGCCACGCGCCGGACGCCGTGGTGATCGTCGTCTCCAACCCGCTCGACGAGATGACCGCGCTGGCCCAGCTCGCCACCGGCTTCCCGAAGAACCAGGTGCTCGGCCAGGCCGGCATGCTCGACACCGCCCGGTTCAGCAACTTCGTCGCCGAGACGCTGGCCGTGCCGGTCGGCGCGGTCAAGACGCTGACCCTCGGCTCGCACGGCGACACCATGGTGCCGGTGCCGTCGCAGTGCACGGTCAACGGCAAGCCGCTGGGCGAGCTGCTCCCGGCCGAGAAGATCGACGAGCTGGTCACCCGCACCCGCAACGGTGGTGCCGAGGTGGTCGCGCTGCTCAAGACCGGTTCGGCCTACTTCGCACCGTCGGCCGCCGCCGCCAAGATGGCCCGCGCGGTCGCCGAGGACAGCGGCGTCGTGCTGCCGGTCTGCGCCTGGGTCGACGGCGAATACGGCATCTCCGGCGTCTACCTGGGTGTCGAGGCCGAGATCGGTGCCGGCGGCGTGAAGCGGGTCGTCGAGACCGAGCTCACCGAGTCCGAGCGGGCCGCCCTGGGCGAGGCCGCCGAGGCGGTCCGCGCCAAGCAGGGCGACGTCGCGAACCTCTGATCGTTAAAGATCGACGAAGGGGTCACCCAGGTGGGGAACCGCCAGGGTGGCCCCTCCTTCGCGGCCGGCCAGGTCGCGCAGCAGCGCCACCCGCGTCGTGCGGGCCAGGTCAGAGTCCATTTCATGCGTGTAGGCCGTCTCCGGCGCGACCAACTGCACGGCGTGCACCAGCAGGTCGCCGGTGACCAGCAGGGCGCCGGAGTCGCTTTCGACCAGCACCGACTGGTGGCCGGGGGTGTGCCCCGGGGTGTGGATCACGCGTAACCCCGGCGCGAGCCGGTGCTCGCCGTCGACCGCGTCGAGTTGACCTGCGGCCCGCAGCGGGTCCAGCGCGTAAGGGCCGGCCGGAGACGCGTATTCCTCGATGGCTTTGATCTCGGTCTGCTGCATGAGGTAGCGCGCGTTGGCGAAGAACGGCTTGCCGGCCTGGACGGCCCAGCCGATGTGGTCGGTGTGCAGGTGGGTCAGCACCACGGTGTCGACCTCGTCGGGGTGGATGCCGGCCTCGTCGAGCGCGGCGGGCAGCCGGCCGGGAACCGGCGCCCAGGACGCGGCGGGTGCGTCGGCCGGGCCGATGCCGGTGTCGACGATCACGGTGCGGTTGCCGAGGCGGATCGCGAAGCAGCGGAAGCGCAGCAGCCAGCCGCCGCCCGCGGTCACGCTTGCCGGATCGGTTTCGTCGGCTTTGCGCCAATCATCCGGTGTTGCGGTGGGGAATGCCTTCGTTCGGGACTCGAAAAAGGGACCTTCGCCGTCGGATAGGGCGACGATCGTGGCTTCTCCGACCTGGCGCTGGAGGGGCATCGCCTGATGGTCCCACGCTGAGGGCGGCGACGAGGCCCCCTCCTCGGCTGGTCTTCGGTATGCAGTACGCTCGTACTGCTAACGAGAAGTCCGAGAGGAGCGCCGGCCGATGGCCAAGATCAAGGTAGCGAATCCGGTCGTCGAGCTCGACGGCGACGAGATGACCCGGATCATCTGGAAGCAGATCCGCGAGCAGCTGGTGCAGCCGTACCTCGACGTCGACCTCGAGTACTACGACCTGTCGATCCAGCACCGCGACGCGACCGACGACCAGGTGACCGTCGACGCGGCCAACGCCATCAAGCGGCACGGGGTGGGCGTCAAGTGCGCGACCATCACGCCCGACGAGGCGCGGGTCGAAGAGTTCGGCCTGAAGAAGATGTGGCGCTCGCCCAACGGCACCATCCGCAACATCCTCGGCGGCGTCGTGTTCCGCGAGCCGATCGTGATGTCCAACGTGCCGCGGCTGGTCCCCGGTTGGACCAAGCCGATCGTCATCGGCCGTCACGCACACGGTGACCAATACAAGGCGACCGACTTCGTGGTCCCCGGCCCGGGTCGCGTCACCATGACCTACACCCCCACCGACGGCTCCGCGCCGATGGAGTTCGAGATCGCCGACTTCGCCGGCGGCGGTGTCGCGATGGGCATGTACAACTTCGACGACTCGATCCGCGACTTCGCGCGGGCGTCGTTCCGGTATGGCCTGGAGCGCACCTACCCGGTCTACCTCTCCACCAAGAACACGATCCTGAAGGCCTACGACGGCCGCTTCAAGGACCTGTTCCAGGAGGTGTTCGACGCCGAGTTCAAGGAAGCCTTCGCGGCGGCCGGCATCACCTACGAGCACCGGCTGATCGACGACATGGTCGCGGCGGCGCTCAAGTGGGAGGGCGGCTTCGTCTGGGCCGCCAAGAACTACGACGGCGACGTGCAGTCGGACACCGTGGCGCAGGGCTTCGGCTCGCTGGGCCTGATGACCTCGGTGCTGATGACCCCCGACGGCCAGACCGTCGAGGCCGAGGCCGCGCACGGCACGGTCACCCGGCACTACCGCCAGTGGCAGAAGGGCGAGAAGACGTCGACCAACCCGATCGCGTCGATCTTCGCCTGGACCCGTGGCCTCGCACACCGGGGCAAGGTCGACAACACCCCGGCGGTCACCGACTTCGCCAACAAGCTCGAGCGGGTCTGCATCGACACCGTCGAGGGCGGTCAGATGACCAAGGACCTGGCCCTGCTCATCTCCCGCGACGCCCCGTGGCTGACCACCGATGAGTTCATGAACGCGCTCGACGAGAACCTGGCCCGCAAGATCGGCTGAGTTTTGGTCTTCGGAGGCCCACCCACGCTGCGCGCGGGTGGGCCTCTTGGCATGCTGGGCCGCATGGAGTCGGGGTCGACGTTCACTGGCGAGCGGTTCGCGGTCGAAGACTGGGCAC
This sequence comes from Asanoa ferruginea, assembly GCF_003387075.1. Taxonomy (NCBI): domain Bacteria; kingdom Bacillati; phylum Actinomycetota; class Actinomycetes; order Micromonosporales; family Micromonosporaceae; genus Asanoa; species Asanoa ferruginea. The sequence continues at coordinate 1,185,428 of NZ_QUMQ01000001.1, read as the reverse complement.
TCGAGTCGCTGGATCGGCTCACGTTCACCGGGTGCGCGTTCGACGAGGTCGATCTCACCGAGGCCGAGCTGACCGGGTGCCAGTTCGTCGAATGCGACCTGTCCCGGGTCAAGTTCAGCAGCGCGGTGCTCACCCGGTGCGCGCTGTTGCGCTGCACGATCCGCAAGTCCGCGTTCTTCAACGCTTCGCTCGATGACTGCAAGCTGACGGGTACGACGTTCGACGACTGCGATCTGCGCCCGCTGACCGTCACCGCAGGCGACTGGTCGTTCGTGGTCGCCCGCGGCGCCAAGCTCGGCGGCGTCTCGTTCGCCGGGGTCCGGATGCGCGACGCCGACCTCAGCGACGCCGACCTGACCAAGTGCGACCTGCGCGGTGCCGATCTGGCCGGCGCCCAGCTCCGGCAGACCGCGCTGAAGGGCGCCGACCTACGCGGCGCCGACCTCAGCGGCGTCCGGCTCAACGAGGTCGACCTGACCGGGGTCAAGATCGACCTCGCCCAGGCGGCCCTTGTGGCCGCCAACTACGGCGCCATCGTCGAGGCCTGAGGGGGCTTTCGCGGCGGCCCGGTCCGGAGTTGGCTGGAGCCATGTCCGACTATTCGCTGTCGATGCGGGCCGCCGAGTTCTACGAGACGACGATGGTGCCGGCGCTGTTCGCCCCCTGGGCGCCGCGGGCGGTCTCGGCCGCCGGGGTGGGCGTGGGTCAGCGGGTCCTCGACGTGGCCTGCGGCACCGGCGTGGTGGCCCGCGCGGCGGCCGACCGGGTCGGCCCGTCCGGCACGGTCGTCGGGCTCGACGCCAACGAGGCGATGCTCGCCGTCGCCCGGCGACTGCGTCCGGACCTGCGGTGGGTGCCGGGCGACGCACACGACCTGCCGTTCGACGACGACTCCTTCGACGCCGCGATCTCCCAGGCCGCGCTGATGTTCTTCGGCGACCGGGTGGCCGTCCTGCGGGAAATGCGCCGGGTGGCCGGCCGGGTCGTGATCCAGGTGCCCGGGCGGCTGGCGGCGAGTCCCGGCTACGAGGCGCTGGCCGAGGTGATCGCGCGCCGGGCCGGTCCCGCGGCACGCGACCTGCTCGGCGCCTATTTCAACGTGGGCGAGCCCGCGCTTCTCAAGGAGTTGTTCGAGCGGGCCGGGTTGCGCATCGACCAGTTCGAGACCTGGATGGGCGCCACCAGGTCGGCATCGCTGGACACGTTCCTCGCCGCCGAACTGCTGCCGATTCTCGAGACGATCGACGATGGCGTACGCGCCGCCATCCTCGACGACAGCCGGCGCGCGCTGGCACCGTTCGTCGACCCGTCCGGCGCGGTCGCCGCGCCGATCGAGGTCCAGTTGATCGCCGCCGGCTAGGTGGTGGCGAACTTCTCCCACGGGCCGATCGCGGTGCGGTTGGCGATCAACGGCTTCCTGTCGGCCGACTCGGCGGTGACATAACGGCCGTTGATCTTCGCCTGGAAGCTGATGGTGTAGTCGGCGTTCTCGACGATCCGGAACGTCTCCCAGGGTCCGACCGCGGCACGGTTGGCGATCAGCGGGTTGCGGCCGGCCGACTCGGCGCACACGTATTTGCCGTTGACCAGCGACTTGATCGCCACGTCGCCGTTGCCGAGGTCTTCGATCGAGAACCTCTCCCACAGGCCGAGGTTGCCCCGGTTGGCGATCAGCGGCTTCTTGCCGGCCGACTCGGCGGTCACGAAGGCGTTGTTGACCTGCGCGATGATCGGCTCGGGACCGGTGCCGGGTGCGTACCGGCTGAACTTCTCCCACGGACCGACCGCAGTGCGGTTGGCGACCAGCGGCTCTTTTCCGGCCGCCTCGGCCGTGACGTAACGGTCGTTGATCTTCGCGCGCAGGCTGATCGTGCCGTCCGCGTTCGTGACCAGATGGAACTTCTGCGCGTCGCCGAGGATCCGGCCGGTGTTGGCCTCGATCAGCCCGGTGGCCGCGTTGACGGTGAGGAACTGGTCTGCGAAGACCGACCGGATCGCGACGTCACCGGCGCCGGCGTCGTAGAACTCGAAATCGTTGCCCGGGCCGTCGTTGTCGATGGTCCAGGCGGCGAGCGTCGGTGGGTAGAACGCGGTCACATAGTTGAGGTTGGCGCTGGCGAGGAGCTGCGTCGTGCCGATCGACGGCGGCCGGCAGTTTCTCGGTTGGACCCAGTTGCCGGCCGCGAAATAGCCGGGGACGCGCGCGATGCCGACCCGCACGGACGCCGCCTGAGCCGGGATCACCGTCGTCGCCTTCGCCGGGGCGCCGGGCTCGACCTGGAAGCCCGCGAGTGTGACCCAACCCGCCGCGAGCTGGGCCGAGACCTCGACCGACACGGGGTAGCCGCCGGCCGGCATCGCGACGTTGACCACCAGGCCGTCGCAGGTCGACGCGAACTCGGCGACCGGCATGACCGGTTCGCCGCAGACGGCGGGCAGCTTCAGCTGGCCCGGACTGCCGACCCTCGGCGTGCCGTCGGGCTGGAGGAATCCCAGCCCGAGGGTGACGGTCGTGTCGGGCAGATAGCTGTGCAAGGTGGAGGTCGCGGTCACCGTGGCCGGGCCGACCGGCACGACGTCACCGATGGCGATGCCGGTCACCACGTGCGTCGGCGCCGTCGGCAGGCCACTGACGCTCCGCACCGTGAGCGGCACGTCGGCGCTGTTGGTGATCGTCCACGTGATGACCCAGTCGCTGGCGTCGGCGTCGCAGGCGGCGGTGCCGGTGATGGTCGCGGCCGGGCCCGGTGCCGGAGCCGCTGTGGCCGGCGAGCCCACGACGGTGATGCTGGCGGTGGCGAGAGCCCCGACCAGCGCGGCGATCCAACGGTGTGTGCGCACGAGCGGAGAATAGATGATCATCTTGGCCCGTGCTGTCCCCTAACCCGCGTCGAGAGAGTCCAGCAGGTCCTGGAGCGCACGGCAGGTCTCGGCGAACCGCGCCTGGCCGATGAGTTCGCCCCAGTGCTGCTCGATCTCGGCCACCCGGTCGCCGGCGTCGGCCAGCGCGGCGCGGCCCCGTTCGGTCGGGATGATCAGCTTGGCCCGGCCGTCCTGCGGGTCGGGCTGCCGTTCGAGATAGCCGAGCCGTTGCAGGTCGTTCACCAGTTCCGAGGTCGCGGCGAGGCTGAGTTGGGCCCTGGCGGCCAGGTCGGTGAGCCGCGCGCCGCCGTAGATGTTGCCGAAGATCTGGAGGTGCGGCTCGCGCAGGTCGTCGTAGCCCGACGCCGCCGCCGGCTCGAACATCTCGGCGCGGAACTCGCGGAGCAGGCGGACCAGGAGCTGCCCGATGGCGGCGCGGTCGGTCGGCAGGTCGCTTGACGTCGGCATGACAGCAGGATAATACTTCGGAAACCGAAGCTTTGGTAACCGAAGTAAATTTGGAGGCGGCGCGATGCCGACCGTGTCGACCCGGGTGGGTCAGCTACACGTGGAGATCGAGGGCTCCGGCCCGCCGGCCGTCGTCTGGCACAGCCTGTTCGTCGACGCGACGACGTGGGGTCGGTTGCGTCCGGCCCTGGCTTCGGTGCGCACGCTCATCCTGATCGACGGCCCGGGCCACGGCCGCAGCAGCGCGGCGCCGGGCCCGTACACCCTCTCGGACTGTGCTCTTGCGGTCGTTGAGATCCTCGCCGCGCTCGATGTCAGCGGGCCGGTCGACTGGCTCGGCAACGCCTGGGGCGGCCATGTCGGCGTCTTCTTCGCCGCCGAGCACCCGGCCGCCTGCCGCAGCCTGGTCACCATCGCCTCGCCCATCAACGCGCTGGCGCCCGCCGACCGCCGGTCGGTCCAGTTGCTGCGGACGCTGCACCGGCTGGTCGGGCCGCGCCCGGTGGCCGGCATCCCGGCCGACGTCCTGCTGGGCAAGGCGCTCCGCCGCCAGGACCCGGCCGCCGCGGCCGTCGTCCGGTCGTCGTTCATCCGCGCCGACCGGGCCGGCATGCGGCAGGCCATCGGCTCGATCAGCCTCGACCGGCCCGACGCCACCGACCGGCTCACCGAGATCAGCGCGCCGACCCTGATGGCGACCGGCGCCGACGATCCCATGTGCCCGCCGGCCGATGTCGCCGGCTGGGTCGCCCGGATGCCGGCCGGCCGCGACCTCGTGCTGCCCGGTGCCGGCCACCTGGCGCCGCTCTTCGACCCGGCCACCGCGGATGTGATCACCGACTTCTGGAAGCGCGCCGACCGTTGATCGACAACCTGGCTACGATCGTCTTCTCGTGGAATCTCTCATCGCCGTGCCGCGCGGCCGGGTGACCCTGTCGGACCGGCGCACCCAGCGCACGTGGGACGTCGAGGTCGAGCCCTACCTGCTGGCCGCGGTCCCCGTCACCCAGGCTGGTTACGCGTCGGTCACCGGTGAGCGGCCCAGCGCGGCCCGCGGGGAAAACCTGCCGGTCGAGAGCGTCTCGTGGTGGGACGCGGTCCGGTTCTGCAACGCGCTCTCGGAACAGGAAGGCCTGACGCCGCCCTACCGGGTCGACGGCGAAGAGGTCGAGTGGGACCGGTCCGCCTCCGGCTACCGGCTGCCGACCGAGGCCGAGTGGGAATACGCGTGCCGAGCCGGCACCACCGGTCCCCGTTACGGGCCGCTCGACGAGATCGCCTGGTATCGCGGCAACTCCGGCGAACGGATCCACGAGGTCGGTGGCCGGCGACCCAACGCGTGGGGCTTCCACGACATGCTCGGCAACGTGTGGGACTGGTGCTGGGACATCTACGACGCGGAGGTCTACGGCACCTACCGGGTGCTGCGCGGCGGTGGTTGGTGCGACGAGCAGTGGAGCTGCCGGGCCTCCGTGCGGCGCCGCAGCCATCCGACGTTCCAGGTCGAAGACCTGGGGTTCCGGGTCGCGCGTACCCCCGGCGTTTGATTGTCTTCCGGTCGGGAATTTCCTTCGTCGCCAGCGACGGAAGGAGGCCGCGATGCCGGCGGGATCAAGCCCGAAACGCGAGAGGCAGTACGAGCACATCAAGGCCAGCGCGAAGAAGCGCGGCGTGTCGACCGGGGTGGCCGAGGAGATCGCCGCCCGGACGGTCAACAAGGAGCGGGCCCGGTCCGGTGAAGCGCGCACGGCGAGCCGATCCTCCACACAGGACGTTTCGTCCGGGCACCGGGGCGGCAAGCGGTCGCACACCGGGGCGCAGGGTCGCACCAAGGCGCAGCTCTACAACGAGGCCAAGCAGCGCAACCTCAAGGGCCGCTCGACGATGACCAAGGCGCAGTTGGAGCGGGCCCTCGCTCGCTGAGGTTGCAAACCGTACGTACGTATTGTTAGATCAGGGGCGTGATCCTTCCTGCCCCGGGCACGCCGCGCGTGCTGATGTTCGCGACCCTGGTGAACACCCTGGGCAACGGCGCCTACCTGGCGACCAGCGCGCTCTTCCTCACCCGCTCGGTCGGCCTGACCCCGGGCCAGGTCGCGGCCGGCCTCAGCCTCGCGGCGCTCGCCGGGATCGTGCTGACCACGCCGATGGGCGCGGTCGCCGACCGGCGCGGCCCGAAGCAGGTGCAGATCGTGGCGCTGCTGGTGCTGGCGGCCTGCTTCGCCGGGTTGACCCAGGTGCACCACCTCTGGTCGTACGCCGTGGTCGCGTCCGTCATCGCGGTCGCCAACGCGACGGTGAAGGCCTCGACCGGCGCGATGATCGCGGGCGCGGTGCCGCCGGCGGAGCGGGTACGCACCCGGGCGTTCATCCGTTCGACCAACAACGCTGGCCTGGGGCTCGGCACCGCGCTGGGCGCCGTGCCTCTGCTGCTCGACAGCCGCGCCGGCTACCTGGCCGTGCTGCTCGCCAACACGGCGACGTTCCTGGTCGCGGCCGCCGTGGTGGGCCGGGCCGACGCGGTCGATCGGGTGGCGCGCCCGGCCGGCGTCTCCCGGCTGGCCGTCCTCCGAGACCGCCCGTTCGTGGCTTTCGTGCTGGTCGACGGCCTGGTCGCGTCGCTCTACAACGCGTTGCTGAGCCTGGCGCTGCCGCTGTTCCTGCTGGCCTACACGCACGCGCCGGCCTATCTCGTCTCGGCGGCCCTGCTGGTCAACACCATCGGCTGCGTCACCCTTCAGGTGTGGATCTCGCGTGGCACGCACACGGCCGTCGACGCCGTCCCGGTCAGCCGGCGCGGCGCCCTGCTGGTCGGCGCGTCCTGCGTCCTCTTCGGACTGACGGCCGGCCGCTCGGCCCGCCTGGTCGGCGCGCTGGTGCTGGCGGCCGCGGTGGTGCACGTGATCGGCGAGCTGTGGCTGTCGGCCGGGACGTTCGCGGTGGTCTTCGACCTGGCCCCGGACTGGGCCCAGGGCCAGTATCAGGGCGCGCTCCAGACCGGCCGGCAGCTCGGCGACATGGTGGCTCCGCCGCTGCTCACGGCCCTGGTAATAGGCTTGGGCGAGCCCGGCTGGCTGGCCCTGGCATCGATCTTCGCTGGCGCCGGGCTGGTCTATCCGTCGATCGTCCGCTGGGCGTTGCGCCGCCGCCCGGCACTTGTTGAAACGCCCCCGCTGGTAGCCGCTTGAACATCGGAGGATCCGCGTTGACCGACTTCGCCGCCATCCCGACGACCACGCTCGCTGACCTGCTGAGCCGCGAACAGGTGCTCGACATCGGCATCCGGCCACTATGGACGTCGATGCCGCAGCTCGCCGGGCCGGCGTTCACGGTGCGCTGCCCGGCGGGCGACAACTTGATGCTGCACGCCGCGATCTATCGGGCGGCGCCCGGCTCGGTCGTCGTGGTCGAGGCGGGCGACGTCGACTACGCGGTGGCGGGCGGCAACGTCTGCGCCGTGGCCCAGCGGCGCGGCATCGCGGGCTTCGTCATCGACGGCGTGATCCGCGACGTGGCCGAGGTTCGTGAGATGGGCTTTCCGGTCTTCGCCCGCGGCGTGATCCCGATCCCGGGCACGAAGGCGGCGGTGGCTCCGCTGAACACCGCCGTCCGGTGCGGCGGCGCCCTCGTTCACCCTGGCGACACGGTGGTCGCGGATGAGGAAGGCGTCGTGGTCGTGCCGCAAGCCCGACGAGAGCAGATCCTCCGCGACGCCAAAGCGAGGCTGGCCAAGGAGGCGGCCGAGTCACTCGACGACTGGGAGCGGTCGCACCACGCCCGCATCGAGGCCATCCTCCTTGACGGCGGCTTCATCGAGGCATAGACCTCGCTACGCCTCGTCTAGCTGCCATGCTCCGTCGACCCGGCGGTAGAAATCGCGGGTGAGCAGGTGATCCCCGCCGGGCCAGATCCGGTCGACGAGCTCGCCGAGTTGTTTGCGGCCCTCGTCGCTGCTGGCAGGGCAGAAGGCGAGGATGTCGCGGGCCGGCGCGACGGCGAGGATCTCGGGCTCGCCGAAGCGCTCTTCGAACGACGTCCACAGCTCGTCGAAGAGCATGAAGCTCACCTCGAGATTGCCGTCGAATATGACGGGCGTGATCGCGTGGAACTTCGGCGTCCGGAGCTCCTGCTGGGCGACCAGGGCCGCGAGGTTCGCGATTGCCCGCTGGTGGAGCTGGTCGACGGTCCGTCCCGCTTCGGCGGCGTCGGCCTCGGTGACAAACCGGAAGCGACTTTCCTCGTCCAGCACATACGTAGTGAGCAATGACCCCACGAACGGGCGGGTGACCGGCGTAGCGGATGGTTCGGCGATGCCTGAACCGTCGGAGACGTCAAGCGTCGCCTTCAGGTAAGGCAGAACCGAGTCGAGGCCACGTTTACGTTTGCGCCACACATGATCATGATGCCTTCACCGGAACGGCGCTCCTCACCGGGTGGGACCTACGATGAGTGCGTGCTGCTGGCCCAGGTCAACGTCGCGGGGTGCATGGCGGCGGTCGAGTGGTTCCTGCCAACGCCGCAGCCGAGTACCGCACTCTGGTCGCCGAGGGCGTTCTCGCTCCCGCGTCGATTCGAGCCCGATGGGTCACCTACTCGCCGGCGCTGATGCGGGGCCGGGGCCGGTGGTCCGGCCCCGGCCAAAGCGGTCAGGGCTGCACCGGGAACCAGCTCTCCGGGCGGTCGATCGTTGCGAACTCGAGGCCGTCGGCGATCGCGCGGAGTTCGGCGGTCGGGAGGGTGCCCGAGCTGTCGTGCACCTGCGCGTAGTAGTGGTCGTTGATTCGGACATCGCAGATGTGTTGGCCGGCCGGGCAGGGTGGCGTGACCGGGTGTGCGTGGGGCCCTTCCGTCTGCACCGGGGCGACCCGCACCACCAGCGATCCCTCCAGATCGACCGGCTCGGCGAGGGAGTCGAAGCGGGCGCCGCCGCGTACCCAGTGGGCCGTCGACAGGTCGTCGTCGCCGGTTACCAGGGCGCTTCCCGCGCTCGCCAGCGTCCAGCCGGCCGGGACATAGCGGGCCCGGAACGCCGTCGTCGCCGGCCGGGGCGACGCCGCCGGGGCGAACGCCTCGGCCAGTTGGCGCAGCGCGTCGGCCGGGACGCCCCGGGCGCCGACATCCTCCGATTCGAGCGTCGCCCAGGACCCGGTGGCGTATTGCCAGGCCACCGCGGGCAGCGGGAGCACCTCGGTCCTCGTTGACCGGCGGTTGCTGCCCGGCTCGCCGACGATGAAGCGGCGGTCGAGCGTGGTCGCGTAGCCGGGCCGGCCACCGACCACGATCGCCGTGCCGTCGTCGTAGCGGTCCGGGCGGAAGACGCCCGGCGCGTAGACGGTCAGGGTTCCCGCGTCCAACGTGGTGCGCGAGCCGCCGCCGAGGTCGACGTTGGCCCGCTTGATGACCGAGCGCTGATAGCCGGGCGTGATCTGGGCCGGGTCGGCCACCCGGAAGTCGCCGACCTGGTAGCCGGCGAACGTCACGGTGAAGCCGGTCGGGGCGACAATGGGGGGCGCGGCAGGCGGGGCCGGTGGGCTTCCCGCAAGCGACGAGGTCGCGATGGTCAGAGCGGTCACGGCCGCGCCGATGCCGAGGGCGGCGCCGGCGAGTTTGCCCGACCGTGATCGGCGGAGCCGCTTGCGGCCCGCCCGCACGATGTCGTCGACGGTGACCGCCGACGGCGGTGCGTCGGTCCTGGCTTCTTCGAGAAGCTGGCGAATGTTGTTCATTGCTCTCCCTGAGCGGACGCCGTGAGGCGTAGGTCCGATTCGTCGCCGAGGGCGGCGCGCAGCGCGGCCAAACCGCGCGCGGTCTGGCTCTTGACCGTGCCCTGACTGCGACCGAGCGCCTCGGCCGTCTCCTCGACGCTGAGCTGTTCGTAGAAACGCAGCACCAGCACCGCGCGCTGCCCCGGCGGGACCTGCGCGAGTGCGGCCCGCACGTGCAGTTGGTCGTCGATGGCGCCGAGCCGGTCTGGCTCCGGTCGCTCCGGCATGAAGTCGCTGGCGGATCGCTCCCGCCGTCGCCACGGCCGGCGGGTCTCGTCGATGGCGGCGAGCACGACCATGCGCCGGGCGTAGGGGTAGGGCGCCGCGACCCGCTTCCAGCGCACGTAGAGCTTGCTCAGTGCCGCGGCGACGGCGTCGTCGGCCATCGCCCAGCTTCCGCAGGTCAGATAGGCGAGACCGCGCAACGTGTCGCGGGCGTTGGTGACGAACTCACGAAACTCCTCCTCATCAAGTGGCTGCACGCCGCTCTGCTCCTTCCGTCGGGAGCAAGACGGTCGCTACGGCCGACGAGGTTGCACGGCCCGACGCGTCAATCGGCGACGAGCCGCCAGGAGGTGCCGTCGGGGGAGTCGCGGAGTTCGACGCCGGCCGCCGCCAGCCGGTCGCGCACCGTGTCGGATGTCGGGTAGTCGCGGTTGAGCCGGGCTCGCCCGCGCAGCTCGACCAGAGCGTCGACGAATGGCCCGACCGTTTCCGCCGGATCGGTCGCGCCGCGTCGGGCCAACTCGCCCAGCCGGACCACCATGCCGCGCAGGATTGACCGCGGGTAGTCGGCACCGTCGTTGGTTTCCGTGTCGCCGGACCAGTCGACGATGGCCTGTTCCATCTCGAGCAGCGCCGCGACGCACGCGTCCACGTCGCGCGCCGCCAGCGCGGTCGCGAACCGGGCGTCGAGGTCGTCGGCCACCCCCCGCAACGACGGCTGGGACACCGGCGGCGCGCCGGCCACCCAGCCCGGCCGGCCGGACTCCGCCAGGCCAGCGCCGGAACCCGCAGGCAGGCCCGCGCCCGTCGGCACGCCCGCGGCCGGACCCATCGCCGGACCCGCGCCCGTCGACCGGCCCGCGCCCGTCGCCCGGCCCGCGCCCGTCGCCCGGCCCGCGCCCGTCGCCAGGCCCGCGGCCGGCCCCGCCGCGAGATCAGCGAAGGACAACACGCTCCCGGCCGGGAACGCCGTGCTTACGCCGGCCCGGCGCAGCGTCAACAACCCGTTGCCGGACACCGTCGCCGTCTTGGCGTCGAGGTCGAAGACCACGGCGGTGTGCTCGTCGACCCCGATGATCAGGCGGTCCGGCGGGAGCTCGGCCTCCAACAGCGACAGCCGCGCCTCGCCCAGATAGCAGAATCGCGTGTCGTGATTGCCGCCCTCGGCATTGTCGTAGTGCGGGATGAGCACCGCCGGAAAGCCCAGCGCCGCCTCGAGCAGGTTGAGGCCCTGCGCCCAATGTGGCTCGATGCCGGCCTTGTAGATCTCGTAGACCGGCACCGTGTGGCTGCCCAGCGTCAACGCCGCCGCGCTGGCGAACAGGACCACCCCGTCGCGGCTCAGTTTGTCGGCCAGCAGATCAGGGATCGCCGTCTCCCGCCACGCGCGCAGCGTGTAGGTCGGGCTGCCCGGCCCCGCGAAGACCCAACCGGCACCACGCAGCGCGGCCAGGCAGCGTTCCCGCGCGACCGGGTCAGCCGGCGCCTGCCGCCACGAGACCACGTCGACCGCGCGGCCGACGCTCTGGTCGAAATAGCGCACCGCCCGCGCCGAGATGTCGTCGGCGTTGGACTGGAAGCCGTAGGGCGTGTCGAGCAGCACCGCCGGGCCGGTCACCCGTTCGAACACCGCCCGGTGTGGCTTGACCATCGTCGGCGCCGTCTCGCCCGAGCCCATCACCACCAGCAGCCGGGTCATGGCACACCCACCAGCGAGAGCAGGTCGGCGGCCACCGCGGCGGGCGACTGCGCGTGCAGGTCGTGGTCGCCGCCCGGGTATTCGTGGACGGTCGCCGACGGCATGTCGGCCGCGGCGGCCCGAGCACGCGCAACCGACCGCCCGGCCGGCATCAGCAACACCGGCATGGTCAACGCGGAGAAGAAGCGCCCCGGCGGATGGTCATACATGCTCCGCACGATCTCCATATGCCGGTCGACCGGCAACCGCCGAGACAACCGCCCGTCGGCGTCAACCCGCAGGTTGGCCAGCGTCGCCTCGACGGCGGCGGAAGACCAGTCGGGATGCCCGGCCCGCAGCCGCGCCAGCAGGTCGTCGGCGCGCATCCCGTCGAGATCGGGCGGTCGCAGCGCCGCCTCGCACGCCGACCACGAGCCGAACTGGGCCGGCAGGTCGATCCAGCCGCCGTCGACCAGGGCCAGCGCTCGCACCAGCGACGGATGCCGGGCGGCCAACTCCACCACCACGTTGCCGCCCCACGACTGACCCGCGACCACCACAGGAGGCAGGCCCAGCGACGAGATCACCTCGGCCAGGTCAGCGGCGGCGGCCGCCGTGGAGAACCCCGACGAGGGCAGGTCGGACTCGCCGTGGCCACGCAGGTCGACCGCATAGCTCGGGTGACCCGCCGCCGAAAGGAAACCAGCCACGAGATCCCACAGCCGGGCGTTGGACGCCAGGCCGTGCACGAGCAGAAACGCGGGCGCCGACGAACCCGCCGTGTGCCGCACGTTGAGCGCCACGCCGTCGGCGACAGTCACCTTCACGCCGACGAATGTAACGACACCCCCCGACAAAATCAGATGCCGCGGCCGTGCCGATGCAGCGTCGACAACACGTTCTCCACCTTTACCGCGCCGGTCAGGGCGGCCACCGCGATCGCCGTGCGGGGTTCGCGCCAGTTGGCCCGCACCGCCTGCCGGGTCCACTTCCACGCCGCGGCCCGGTTGCCGGTCGCCGCCTCCCAGCACGCGAGCTGCCCATACACCCGGGCGGCACCGGGCGGGCAGCCACGGATCTCCGGATGCCGCTCCATCATCCAGCGCAGCGACGAGATCTTCGTCTGGTACTCGTACGCGTAAAGCGAACTTCGCCCCCAGAGCACCTGCACCAGCGGCTCGTCGACGTGCACGATCGGATGCCGGCGCGCGGCCCGCAACAGCAGGTCCCAGTCTTCGTTCTGCGAACCGGGCGCGTCCTCGGCGACTAGCCCGATCCGGTCCGACTCGACCAGTGCGGTCCGCGACATCAGAAACGTCGACGAGTGCAGCATCGCCATCCGCGACCGCGCCAACTCGGCCACCCCGACCGACGCCATCCCGGCCAGCCGCGGTGTCACCCGGCCCTGGAACGACACCGCGATCGCGCAGGTCGCGAACTCGGCCGACGAGGCCATCAGCGCCGGCACCTGGACGCGCAGCTTGTCGGGCGCCCACTCGTCGTCGTCATCGCAGAACGCGACCAGGTCGGTGTCCAGGGCGAGGATTCCGCTGTTGCGGGTGCCGGCCAACCCGGGGGTGCGCCAATTCGAAATGACCATCACGGGTACGCCGTCCGTGGTCGCCAGGAGCAGGTCCGGCTCTGACTGGTCGAACGCCACCACCACCCGCAACTGACCGGGATAGTCCTGCCGGCGTACGGCCGCCAGCGCGGCGCGGAGCAACTCCGGCCGGTTCCGGGTCGGGATCACCACGCCGACCGACGGCCACTCGTTCATCGGGTACCCCCGCGGGCGACCATGACCGGATATCCGTAGGCGCGCAGCAGCGGCGCGCAGACCGCACCGACCAGGCGGCGGTCGGTGGCCGGCAGGCCGCGCAGCCAGCCGTCGTCGCGGCGCAGTGGTATCCGCCCGACCGAGAAGCGCATCGGGTTGCCGGCCGCGCTGTGCCCGACGGTCAGGTCGGCGTGCGACTCGGTGAGGAAGTCCAGATCGGACGCTCCCAGGCTGAGCCCGGCGAAGCCGGCGAGCGCGCCCAGCCCGGCCCGCGGGTCGGCGACGAACTGCTCGTAGCGCACCCGCAGCAGCGGCACGCCCCGGCGCGCGAGCAGACCGAACGCGGCGTTGTGCGCGTTCCACAGCAGCGCCGAGCGGCCAGGGGAGTAGCGGGTCATCTCGCTCTCGCCGTCGGTCTCCGGCCGGGCGACCACCTTGGTCCAACTGTGCGCGACGCCGCGCGGGTCGCGCACCACGTGCGCCACCCGCAGGTCGAGGTCGGGGGCCCAGCGCAGGCAGTGCGCCAGCGCGCTGTGCTTCGACGAGTCCACGAGCACGGAGGCGCCGGTCACCTCGGCCGCCGCACGGTAGACGGCCGCGTAGTAACCGGCGTACTCCTGGACCTGCTCGCGGTAGTCGTCGGGGAGCCGGGGTGAGGCGAGCCGCGGGATGTGCCGGGTCCGTTCGACCGCGGCCTGCAGCGCGAGCACCCGGTAGACGTCGACGTTGTCCCAACCGCCGAAGGCGAGCTGACCGACCCGCTCCCAGAACGCGCACGCCGAGAACCGGGTGCCGCAGCCGCAGCGTTCGTCGGAGCGGATGTCGCGTTGCCAGAGGTGCACGACCTCCCCGAGCGCGCAGACCCCGGGCAGCTCACCGAGCAGCCGTTCGACCAGCGTGGTGCCGCTGCGGCCCAGCCCGCCGACGAAGAGTAGCCGTGCCACTTTTACCCACCTTCGCTCGTTTCACACACATAACGAGCGGGAGAGCCGAAGTGTCGCTTCATTACGGATTTGCCCGAGTTCACCTGGATGGCTCGCGGGTCCACATGATCACCGAGCGCCGGGTGGTCACGGTCGTGCGGCAGGCGCTGGCGCGTGGGCACGGCGGCCGGATCCTCACGCCCAACGTCGACATCGTGCGCCAAGCCAGAGTAAACCCCGAGGTCCGCGCGTTCCTGGACGACGCGACGCTGGTCGTCGCCGACGGGATGCCGCTGGTCTGGGCCAGCCGGCTGGCCAACAATCCGTTGCCCGAGCGGGTCACCGGTTCGAGTCTGATCTGGTCGCTCTCCTCCGGGCTGGCCGCCGACGCCCGCTCGGTCTTCGTGCTCGGCGGCGACTCGCCGGAACTCGCCGAGCAGGCCGCAGACCGGCTCACCACCCGCTTTCCCGGCCTGGCGATCGCCGGCCACCTGTCGCCGCCGTTCGGCTTCGACCAGGACCCCGACGCGGTCGACGCCGCCGTCGACACGGTCGTCAAGGCCGCGCCGGACCTGGTCTTCGTCGGCCTCGGCTTCCCGCGCCAGGAGCGGCTGATCGACCGGCTGCGCGCCGACCTGCCGGACTCCTGGTTCCTCGGCTGCGGGATGGCCGTCAACTTCGTCGCCGGCCGCCAGCACCGGGCGCCCGTGTGGATGCAGCGCGCCGGGCTGGAATGGGCACACCGGCTCAAGACCGAACCGAGAAGGCTCGCCCGCCGCTACCTCCGCCACGACGCTCCTTATGCGTTGCGCCTCCTCGCGGCAACAGCTGCCCGCCGTTAGGGCGTGTCTCGTGGATCAAGGCGGCACTCCGCCGGGCCCAGACGACGACCGACCGCACCTCGCCGGAGCACCACCTTGATCCACGAGACACGCCCTAGCCCCAGTCCGGGGCGCTTTCCCATCGGGAGGTGCGGGTTATCTGTTGAACGTGGGTGCCGTCGAGGTCGGCCGTGAAGATGTCCGGCTCTTGGGCCACGCCGGTCTGTGCGTAGACGATCTTTGTGCCGTCGGGCGAGAAGGAGCTGGAAAGGAGCATCGTGTCGGGGCTGACGGTGGTCAGTTGGCGCAGGCGGCGTCCGTCCGGATGGACAAGGTAGAGCTGGGAGTTGAGGAACCCTCCGTCCACGTTGGACCGGAACAGGATTCGGCGCCCGTCGGGCGACCAGTCAGGATGGTCACCCGCTCGCAGCGACCAGGGAGTGACGCGCCGCGGGTGGGTGCCGTCGCTGCCGATGACGAAGACAGCGATTCCACCGGGTGGTTCGGTCAGTGGCGAGTTCATCCTTTGGAAGGCGATCTGCCGGCCGTCGGGCGAGACGACTGCCTCGGTGCTTTCGGTGGCGAACGGCCGGGAGCGCAAGACCACCCGCGTGTTCCTGCCCGTGAGATCGCGGATCACGAGGTCCGAGTGCTCGATCCAGCCCTCTCCGTTGGGGAACTCGCGTATCGTGCCGCTGGCGCGAGTGAAGACGACGCGGCGGCCGTCAGGCATGAACGCGACTTCCGACTCGTCGGCGCACATGGTTTCGAGGTCCGGCGGCGTCGCATGGCAGGGCGGGCTGAGCCTGTGCAACCTTGTTCCGTCGGGCCGGACGGTGTAGATCGCGCACACCGTGTCGGGCACGCAGCGTCTGAAAGCGATCAGGGATCCGTCCGGAGCCCAGTCGGGCTGGTCGTCGACGGTGCCGGGTGCGGGCCAGGTGACCTGGCGCACGGATGTGCCATCGGGCCGGATCGTGAAGATCGCCCCGGTCGACCTGTCCGCATCGAGGTATCCCTTGAAAGCGATCCGGCCGTTGACTCCGGGCGTCGTAGCTGTCGCGGGTGTGGCCACGCCCGCCACGAACGCAAGGCCGAGTGCCGCGATCGCGGCCACCGCGCGGGAAGGTCGCCACAGTTGATCGGTCATCGTCATCGGAGATCCTCCCTTTTCACGGCGCGAAGCGAAGCGACTCGACGACTGGGGCGGCGATTTTCAGGTAATCGTCGAACGCCACGCCGCCGGGGATGTCGAGCACAAGGATCAACAGGTTCTTTCCGTCGGGGCGGTCCAGGACGTACGCCCGTTGCGACAAACCCTTCACCGCGATCGTGCGGGTCAGGTGGAACTGCGCCGGGTCACCGCTGATCGTCAGGGGGAGCACCGGCTCGTCGGCGAACGGGCACGACCGCTTCCAGGTGTCGGCGAGCGTGAGGTCCACCGTGAATCCGCTCCATCCACCGATCGAAGTCGAGCGCGGCGTCGTGGACTTCAGCCCAGGCAGCCCGGCAAGCCATCGGGTGATCTCTTGGGCGGTTCGGCCGACGGCGGGCTCGGCCGCCTCCGCGCAGTCTTGCGCCGCCGGCGCGACATCGGCCATGAGGTTGATGCCGTTGGAGCCGTAGAAGTTCTCGTCCGGGTCGACCGTCCGGGACAGCAGGAAGTTGCCCGGCAGGTCCAGCCCATTGATCCAGCCATCCGGCACCGTGTAGGTGATCGCTGGGCGGAAGGTCGTCGTGGTGTAGGTCCCGGCAGCGAGGTCGCCACGGCACGTGCCGCCCTGAGGAGCACAGCCAGCGGCGGGAGAGGCGGATTCCGCCGCTTGTGGCGGCGGCTGCGCGGTGGGAATCGGAGCGCCCTGTCCCGAAT
The DNA here is from genome assembly GCF_003387075.1 of Asanoa ferruginea. Lineage (NCBI taxonomy): Bacteria > Bacillati > Actinomycetota > Actinomycetes > Micromonosporales > Micromonosporaceae > Asanoa > Asanoa ferruginea. Next base: position 1,169,039 of record NZ_QUMQ01000001.1, on the reverse strand, counting down.
CACAGGCCGCGAGCAGAATGATGGCGGCAGTGCAGAAAGCGGCCATTGACGCGGGCCGCGATGTCGTCCTCATACCGGGAGACAGCCACCGCCGACCGAGAAGGTTACGCCTCGGCGGTAACCCGGCATGGGCCCTCGGCCTGTATCTAGGCAGGGGGTGATCGGGCATGGCCGAATACGTTGCCGTCGGCGCCGTCCTTCCTGGCCGGCTGAGCCGTCGGGAGGGGGTGTCGGTGACGGCCGACCGCCAGCCGGACTACGCGGCGTTCTACGTCGCGCAGTTCCGGCCGGTCGTCCGGACGGCCTACTTGATCCTCTACGACCGTGAGCAGGCCGAAGACGTCACCCAGGACGCTTTCGTCCAGCTCTACCTGCACTGGTCCAAAGTCTCCCGATACGACGCACCCCACGCATGGGTACGCCGGATCGCCATCCGCATGGCGGTCCGGGCAGCCGAGCGGGAACGGCGGCGGCAGGTCCTGTCCCGGCTCGTCATCGAACCGTTGGCAGCCGGCCCCGAGCCGATCGATCTCGACCTGCTCCGCGCCACCGCCGCACTGCCGCCGCAGCAGCGCGCTGCGATCGTCCTCTACTACTACGAAGACCGACCGACCGCCGAGGTCGCGGCCCTGCTCGACTGCTCGATCTCCGCGGCGAAGGTGCTGCTCCACCGGGCTCGTCGCACACTTGCAGCGGTACTCGGGGACGAAGAGGTGGACGATGTCCGGTGATCCGGGCCTGGAGGGCCGGCTGCGCTCCGCACTGACCCGCGCCGCCGACGCCGTCGATCCTCCTGTCGCGGAACTGCTGCCGCGGGCGACCGCACGCGGGCGGCGGCGCCGCCGACTCCAGCGGGCCGCGTTGCTGACCGCGGTGCTGGCGGCACTCGCCTCGGTCGGCGTCCTCGTGCTGCCGGCTGGGCGGCAGACCCCGGCGACCCTGTCGTCGGACGCACTGACCGGCAGTTGGGAGACCCGGTCTCTGCCGGCAACTGATTGGGCGGCCAGCTATCGGCGGGCCGGGGGAAGCGACGCTGCCGCGCGGGCGTTCCTCGGCCCACCCATGGGCGGACCAGCACAGGAACACCGGATCATCCTCCGCATCACCACCACCCAATGGGCTTCGTTCGTCCGCGCGGACAGCGCTGCGCCCGAGCCGGGCTTCCAGGGGACCTACACGATCGAAGAATCGACGGTACGGGTACGCGAAGCGAGCCACCAGTGCGATGTGGTCTTCGACATCGCCGCCTCGACCACCACGCTGCGGATACATGTCGTCGATGACGACTGCGGCGAGTCCGACCTGCTCGCCCAGCGGACCATCTACGAAACCGCTGACTTCCACCGGTCCACGTGACACATGCGCTAGCCGGCCCGGCGGGTCATCTCCATCACCCAGTTGGTCTCCCAGGTCTGCTCGCCGTCCGTCGAGAACGCCTGCTCCCACCGGGCCCGGTCAGCACCCTCCCGGGTCCAGGTGAAGCGGCAGCGGACCGGCAGGTCACCGTCGACGTCGTCGCCGTAGAACAGGCCGACGCCGTCGGTCCAGCGGCCGACCACCGGTGGGGTGAGCTGCCCGTCCCGGCTGCTGATCCACCAGATCGACCACTCCTCCTTGGCCGGGTCGAACGCACGCACCGTCGCGCCGGCGGTGCCCAGCGTCGGAAAGGTGATCTCGTCGAAGCTGCCGTTCCCGCCGAAGAACGAGTGCGCCACCGTCACGCCCGGAAACTCGTCCCACTTATCGCTGCCGGTGTGCCGCTCCAGGAGCCGACGGTTGACGACATCCCAGGTACCGCCGACGAGAAATTCGAAGTCATTCATGATCGAGACGGTAGACCCCGACCACTGACACGTAGTGTCAGTGAAGTGCGCGCCAGTCGACTCGTCTCCCTCCTCCTTCTTCTGCAGAACCGTGGCCGGCTGACCGCCGGCCAGCTCGCCGCCGAGCTCGAGGTCTCCACCCGCACCGTCTACCGCGACGTCGACGCGCTGCACGCCGCCGGCATCCCGCTCTACGGCGAGGCGGGCCACGCCGGCGGCTATCAGCTCCTCGACGGCTATCGCACCCGGCTGACCGGCCTGACCGGGCCCGAAGCCGAAGCGCTCGCCCTGCACGGCCTGCCCGGCCCGGCCGCGGAGCTCGGCCTGACCGCGCTGGTCGAGGCGACCAGGCTCAAGCTCGAAGCGTCGCTGCCGGCGGCGCTCCGCGAACGCGCCCAGTCGGCCGCCCAACGGTTCCACCTCGACGCCTCCAACTGGTATGCCGACGGCGACCAGTCGCCACACCTGGCCGCCGTCGCCGCGGCGGTCTGGGAGCAGCGCCGGGTCACCATCCACTATCGAGGGTGGGAACGCGAGGTCGAGCGCACCGTAGAGCCCTACGGCCTCGTGCTCAAGGGCGGCCGGTGGTATGTCATCGCGGTCCGCGCCGGCGGCACGCGCCCGGCCACCTACCGGGTCAACCAGATCATGGCGCTGGCCGAGACGGGCGAGACGTTCCGCAGACCGGAAAGCTTCGATCTCGCGAAACACTGGCAGGGCCAGGTGACCGAGTTCCGGGCCCGGCTGGTGACCGGCGAGGCGACGATCCGGCTCTCGCCCGCAGGCCGCGAGCGCTGGCGGGTCGAAAAGGCCACGCCGGGCGACGACGGCTGGGTCACCGCCATCATCCCGATCGAGTCGATCGACCACGCGTGCGGCGAGCTGCTCCGCCTCGGCGCGGAGGTCGAGGTGCTCGACCCACCGGAACTGCGTGACCGGCTGGCCGACACCGCCAAGAAGCTAGCCGCGCTTTACGCCTGACAACTCGTCGTCGAGATCCCGGAACGCGTCGAACGCGGGCTTGTCGTCAGAGATCTTGAATTGCATCGCCGTCGTCCGGTCGTCGGGATCCGAGTCGAAATAGGCGACCGCCCGGATCTGCGGGTTGGCCTTGATCACGCCGGCCGCGTCGCGGATCCAGGCCGCGCGCTGCTCCGACGACCACGCCTTGGACACCCCGAACTCGCCAACGATGATGGGCTTCGGTCGCTCGGCGGCCCATTTCAGGAACGTACCCATGAGCTGGTCGAGCAGCACATACTCGCTGGTCGCGTAGACGTCGACGCAGGTCCAGTCGACCTGGTCGTCGCCCGGGTAGAAATCGGGCGCCTCGCCCCGGTCGAACCCCTCCTCGGTCGGGCACCAGACCCACGAGGCGTTGGTCGCGCCCTCCTCCTTGAAGATCTTCCGGGTGTATTTCCACGCCGCGATGTAGTCCTCCGGGGACCACATCGTCGGCCGCAGGTTGGGCCGGTCCATCTCCCAGCGGAACCGCATCATCACCGGCTTCTTCGCCTTGGCCACCTTGCGCGCCTGTTCCCGGATCAGGTCGTCGTGCACACCGTCCAACATCGACCGCGTGTCGCCGGAGGCCCAGCTGATCATCACGATGCTGCCGCGCTTCACGTACTCCTTGTCGGTGTCGGTCCAGAATTTCTCGTCGAAGGTCCGGTAGGTGTTGATCACGTCGAACCGGCGGTCGAGCTTCTTCTCGACCTCGCTGACCGCGTCCCGCCGCCCCTCCTGCCCCCACACGTCGGGCTTGACCCACGCGCCGACCCAGACCCGGTCCGCCGGCGCCTTCACCGGCCCGCTCTGGAACGGTCCGGTGTTCGTCGCGACGCCGGCCGGCCGGCGGCCGAGATCGGCCGCCGGCGCCGGCTCGGGGGTGGTCGCGGTGCAGGCAGCCAGCACGGCCACCAGAGCGACAGACACAACGGCAGCAGGGATACGCACGACCACGTTCTCCTCTTTCGTCGGACGGACCGTAACCCGGCGCGGCCGGTCACCGGCGCCGCGGGCGTAACGCCTTCAACGCGTCCAACGCGAGTGGCCCGCGCAGGAGGCGCACTCCGGCCAGATACGTGGCGACCGCGACACCGAGCGCGGTCACGGTGGCGGCACCGCCGCCCCCCAGCAGGGAGCCGACCAGCCACGGCGCGAGGCCGAAGCTGAGCAGCGTGACCCCGGCGGCCGACAGCCAACCGGCGCCGAACGGATGCAGCCGCAGCCCCAGGCCGACCTGGGCGAGCGGCAGCACGTTGTTGGCCACCACGGCCGCGGCCAGGCCGATCGCGGCGCCCAGCGCGCCGATGCGCGGGATCAGCGTGAGGTCGAGGGCGATCGTCAGGCCGAGCGCGACCAGCACGTTGCCGAGGTTCCAGGCGGTGCGGCCGGCCATCGACAGCACGATGTCGACCATCCCGCAGCCGGTGGCGACCAGCATCGCGCCGGCCAGCACCAGCACGATCGGCGCGGCGTCGCGGTAGGCGGAGCCGAAGATGCTCAGGTAGGCCGGCGCGTAGGTCATCACCAGCAGGTAGAGCGGCCAGGTCAGCAGCACCAGCCAGCCGGTCGCGGTCTGGTAGAGCGCGTTGGCGGCGGTGCGGTCCTTGACGGCGAGCGCCTCGGCCAGCCGCGGCTGCACGGCCTGCGAGATGCCCTGGTTGGCGAACTGCCCCAACACCACGAACCGGCCGGCGACCGCGTAGAGCCCGGCGGCGCCGAGCCCGGCAAGCGCGGCCACCAGCAGCACGTCGACCCGCTGCAACGCGAGTTGGGCAACCGACGCGACCGAGCGCGGGCCGGTGAACCGCCAGAACGCCCGCCGCATGCTGGCCCGGTGCGAGCGCTTCACCCGGGTCGGCACGATGTCGGCCATGGTCTGGGTGTGTGCCCGGTGCAGCGCGTAGCCGGCGAAAACGGCCGTCGGCACGTAGGGCAGCGCCCAGGCGAGCGCGAACAGGCTCGGCCCGGCCGAACCGCTGACCGCGACCGCCGCGACGCCGACCGTCTGTAGCCCCGGCCGGACCAGCTTGTCGAGCAGCACGGTCGGCCGGATCAGCCGGTAGCCGCGGGTCGCCGCGAGCAGCGTGTCGGACAGCACCGCCAGCGGCACGAACGCGGCCAGCAGCCGGATCTGGGTGACCAACTCGGCGCGTACGGCGGGCGACGCGTCGCCGGCGGTCAACCGCGCCAGTGCCGGCGCGTCGACGAACAGCAGCACGCCGACACCGAGAGCCGCGCAGACCACCGGCGCGAACGCGGTGCGCAGGCAGGCACCGAGTAGGAAACCGTGGCCGCGCGCGCGCAACCGGGCCGGCCAGTAGACCAGCCCGGTCTGCGTGCCCAACTTCGCCAGCGTCGAGGTGAGCACGAACGCGGCCGTGGCGGCGAAGAACGCGCCCGCGTGCTCCGGGCCGAGCCGGTGCGCGACCAGCCAGGTGACCGCGAGCCCGGCCAACCCGGCCACGCCCGCGCCGACGATCCCCGCGGCACCACCCCGCGCGACGTTGCCGATCGCCTTCTTCGTCGCGGCGGCGGCATCGTCCTTGGCAAGGTCCGCGAGGTTCGTGGTCATCGGCGCCAGACCGGGTCGCGCCCGAGCCACTCGGTGAGGCGGTCGTCGTGCGCCGCGAAGTGTGCGGTCAGGTCGCGCCGGGTCTGCTCGTCCATCGCGGACTCGCGCGGCCGGGCGTTGTGCCGTTCGAAGGGCGGGTAGCCGAGGTCGGGCAGGCCGAGGAACTCGAGCACCTCGTCGTATACCTCTTCCGGCGTGGTGAAGAACCGCTCGCTCTCCACGACCAGGATCCGGTCCCGGCCGATCCGGCCGGCCATCGCCGACAGGTAGGTCGCGTACTCGCCGCGGGCCCGGTAGGCGTGGTGCTGGTGTCCGAAGCTGTAGTAGGTCGGGTCGTCGGCGAGCCGTTCCTCCTGGCCGTGCAGCCGGCCCGGCTCGAGCGCGAGTGCGCGGGCGAACGACGGTTCCGACTCGAAACCACGGGCCAACTCGTGCGCGTGCTGCGAGTAGGCCCGTTCGACCGGGTCGCGGACCAGCGTGACCAGCTTGACGTCGGGCAGGTCGCGGGCGATCCGGGCGACCGCGTGCGGGTGATACATGTAGTAGGGGCTCGACTCGAACGTCTGCGCCGGCACCCCGAACTGCTCGACCACCTTGGCCGCGGTGCGTTGCAGCGGGAAGTGCCCGCGATACCAGGCCATGCCGTGGTGGTAGGAAGTGTCGAAATAGTGCACCCCCTTGTGCAGCACGGCCTTGAGCACGGCCGGGTGCGCGGCCAGGGCGCGGTAGAGCGAGGTGGTGCCGCACCGCTGGCCGCCGCAGATCAGGAACGACGGCAGCATCCGGGCCGGCGCGGTGATCCGGCCGTAGGAGCGCGATCCGAAGTGGACGACCCGTTTGACCGGGCTGGGAACATGCGACGACTTCACCGGAAGGCCTCCACGCGACGGACGAGTACGGGCAGCAGCCAGGTGCCGAGCACGCCGAGCCGGGCACCGGCCTCGGCCTGCCGGTCGGCGAGATACCGGGCGGCCAGGTCGATCAGGTAGAGCAGGGCCGTCAGTTCGGCCGCGGCGCGCGGCACCTCGAACGGGGCGAGCAGCAGCGGCGCCCGGGTGACCATGCGTTCCACCGCGGCTGCCGCGTCGGGGTCGGTCTGGATCCGGCGCTGCAACTCGTAGTGCAGCGCGTCGAAGCCGAGCGGGACGCCGAGGGTGAACCGTTCCCAGTCCCAGACCAGCAGCGAGTTCGCCAGCGACGCCATGTTCCACGGCGCCCAGTCGCCGTGCCAGGCCCCGTAACGCAGGTCGGTGTCGCCGGCCCGCGCGGCCAGGTCGCGGGCGGCGTTGGCCAGCGCGGCACCGTCCGGCCGGTCGGTCACCGTCGACAGCCGCTCCCGCAACTCGGTCCAGTAGGGGCTGGTCGACAGCCAGCCCTTCGAGGTGCCGCAACACAGGGCGACCGCGCGCATCGCCGCGCCCAGCCGCTCGGCGGCCAGCGGCGCCCGGGGTTGCCAGACCGGCAGCGCGCTCTGCACCAGCACCTGGTTGCCCCGCCACTCGCCGCTGTGCAGCACGCGGGGAATGGTGACGTCGTCGACAACGGCGTGCGCGAGCGCGTTGAGCGCCGAGGTCTCGGCCCGCACCAGCCGGCGGGTCAGCGGCCCCGTGCCCAGCTTGCCGAACCCGACCGTGCGGCCGTCGCGGGCGATGAGCTGGAGCACCGGCTTGCGGTTGGCCCGCGCCGGTCCGATGTGGATGCTCAGCGCCACCTCGGCACCGAGCACCCGCCGCAGATAGCCGTCGATGGTCTCGGCGGCCGGGCCATACACCCGGACCCGGTCGCGCAGCAGCAGCCCGCTCGCCCCGCTGCGCAGCGCGGTGACCACCGCGTCGCGCTTGAGCCGGGCGAGCCGGCCCTGCGGCTCGGCATACCGGCGCACGGCGGCGGCCGCGATCCGCCGCGACCGCGCCGGCACCAGCAGCCGCGGCCGGCGCAGGTCGGGCACCACCAGATAGTCCGCCACCGGTGCCCCGACGACCCGGCCGTCGGTGTCGTCACCGGGCGCCCCGTCGGTGAAACAGGGGGGTGGATACAGCAGGTCGAGCACCTCGCGCAGGTAGGCCGCGCGTAGCTGGGCGTCCCGCACCCGCAGGTGTGCCGGCGCCGTGGCAACGGGACTCAATGTGTCACTCCACTTCGCGTGATGGTGGATTCCGCGGCATTGGCCGCGTTGCGCCAGAGCAACGCGTAGCCGAGAAACATGAACGCCAGCGGCGTGACCAGCGTGTTGTACCAGAACATCGACACGAACGAGCCGATCAGCGCGCAGCCGCCGGCGATGCCGATCGCGCTGCGGTCGCGCCGGAACCGCCACAGCCCGTAGCCGAAGAAGCCCAGGTAGGCCAGCGTGCCCAGGGCGCCGTGCGCGAAGATCAACTGCCAGAACTGGCCGTTGCCGCCGATCGTGAAGTTGCCGCACCGTTCGCAGTCGTGGCTCTCGCCGACGGTGATCGAGTTGCGGCCGCCGATCGTGGTCCGGGTCGAGCCGAAGCCGATCAGCGGCGACTCGACCCACCCGGTCACCGCCCGCTCGACCAGGTAGGACCGCACGCCGTTGGACTTGCCGTTGTCGAGCCGGGCCGCCACCACGTCGCCAAGCGGCGTCACGACCAGCGCCGCGCCGATCGCTGCTAGGGCCGCGACCAGCACGCCGATCACCCAGACCCGGCCGGCGAACGCCAGCCGGACGGCGGCGTAGAGCGCCGCGACGCCGAGGCCGATCCACAGGCCCCGGTTCAGCGAGATGACCACGGGGATGACCGAGACGGCCAGGCACAGGACCGCCAGCACCCGGGCTCGGCGGCTGGCCGCGGCGCCGAACAGCGCCGCGCAGAACCAGACCATCAGCAGCAGGAAGTTGTTGCCCCAGGTGTTGGTGTAGCCCCAGGGCGCTGCCGGGCGGGGCCGGTCGTCGCCGAGGATGTCGTGGATCTGGGCCGCGTACGGGTGCACCAGGCTCCGGATGAAGCCCTTGTCCCGGACGTGCTCGGGCAGCAGCAACTCGATCGGCGAGGTGAACTCGAACGTGCCCGCGAACACGCCGAGCAGCCCGCCGGCCACGGTGATCGCGAAGAGCCAGCCGAGCTGCCGGACCAGCCGGGCCTTGGGCAGCTCCCGCTCGGTCAGGTTGCCGGCGTAGAGCAGCAGCACGGTCAGCGCGGCATACTCGCCGAGCCGGAACAGCACCCCCGGGATCCGGGCCAGGCCACGCTCGGGCACCGTGCCGACGGGGTCGGCGCCGAGCACGGCCACCCCGACGACCAGCACCACCAGGAAGACAAGCCAAAACGCGAAACCCGGTGGCAGGCGTACGCTGCGCCCCGCGTATTGGGCCTTGACGAGGAACCAGGCCATCGGCACCGCGGCCAGCGGGAAGATCAGCACCCCCAGGCCGAGCGCCCACCACACCGGATACAGCACCAGCAGCCCGGCGAGCGGCCAGGCCGGCAGCCAGATGTCAGGGCGCGACGGTCGCCACGACTTCGCGTGGCGGCCGCGTTCACGAAGCGGTGTGCTGACCATTGTTGGCGGCGCGATCCATGTCGCGCAGCGTCTCGGAGTCGAGCCGGCGCAGCACCGCGGTGTCGGGGTCGGTTTCCGACTTGGCGCGGGCGGGGCGGCGGTTGCTCGGCTGCCTGTTGCGCAGCCCGCCCGGCAGGGTGACGCCGGCAACGGTCAGGTCGCCGGAGTTCTCGTCGGCGGTCGCCGGCGGCCGGGACCGCGGCACCTCGCGCAACACGTCGCCGGAGGCGTCGAGGTCGCGCAGGTCGTCGAAGTCCGGGGTGTCCTCGTCGTGGCTGAACTCGGTGTCGTTGTCGGACTGGCTCTCGGCGCTCGGTGCCAGCCGCGGGATCACCACCGTGCCGAGCAGCGGGGTGCCGACCCGGGTGAGCTGGGCGACCGCGTCGACCACCTCCGGGCGGCGGGTGCGGCGCAACTCGACGGTGAGGATCGCGGCGTCGGCCATCCGGGCCAGGCTCTGCGCGTCGGCGCTGCTGGCGGTCGACGGCGCCTCGATCACGACATACCAGTCGCGGCGGCGGAGCTGGGCCAGCACCTGACGCAGCGCCTGCGACTGGAGCAGCCCGCCGGCGCTGGCCGTGCCGCCGGTGGTGATCACCCGCAGCGAGGGCACCCGGGGCGCCCGCTGCACCGCGGCGCGCAGCCCGACCTTGCCGGTCAGCACGTCACCGAGGCCGGGAGTGGCGCCGACGCCGAACAGTCGGGCCAGCGGCGCGGCGTCGACCAGGCTGTCCGGCAGGTGGGCGCCGACCAGCACCACCTCGCTGCCGCTGCGCGCCATGGCCGCGGCCAGGTTGGCGGCGACCAGGGTGGACGCGACGCCCCGGCTCGCACCGGCGACGACCACCACCCGGTCCTCGGCGCGCAGGCTGGCCAGCACCTCGTTGCGCAGGCGGTTGAAGGTCCGGCCGCCTGTCGCGTACGGCTGGAAGATCTCGTCAAGCTGTGGCCCGGTGGCTTCGGTGAGCTCCGCGAGCACCGGCACCCGGGCGACCCGCTCGACGTCGGCGGCGCCGCGCACTCGGCGGTCGAGGCGCTCCCGGACCACCGCGACAGACAGGCCGAGCAGCAGCCCGAGCATCGCGCCGGTGGCCAGGTTGAGCTTGCGATTCGGCTTGCTCGGCTCGCTCGGCAGTTGCGCGTCGCTAATGATCTTGCCGGCGCTGACCGTCTCGGTGGTCAGGTCGTTGAGCTTGCCGCTGATCGAGTTGAGCTGGCTCTGGTTGGTGCTGCGCTGGCTCTCCAGGCTGGGCCGCGAGGCGGCGTCCTGGGTCAGCGCGGCCAGCTTGGTGTTGATGTTGGCCAGGTTCGCGTTGAGCTGTTTCACCTTGTTGGTCAGCGCGGAGATCTGGGCGTCGATCCCGGCCTGCGCGCTGGCCTCGCGGTTGCGCAGGTAGGCCTCGGCGAACGCGTGCGAGCCGGCCTGGGCCCGGGCGGGGTCGGCGGCCTTGTAGGCGATCTCCAGCACCGCGGTGTTCGGCGGCACGGTGACCGAGACGCCCTTGGCCAGGATGTCGGGTGCGTCGCCGGAGCGGAGCAGGTCGGCGGCGCCGACCGCGATCTGGGTCGAGCCGACGAGTTGCGCCTCGGTGTCGAGGTTGATGTCGCCCTTGGTCCGGCCGCCCGCCACGTTCGTGTCCTGGCCGGCCGGTTGCACGAGCACCGAGGTGACCGACTCGTAGGTCTTCGCCATCACCTGGTTGGCGCCGAATCCGCCGCCGACGCCGAGCACGCACCCCAGCACCACCAGCCACCACTGCCGGCGGAGCAGGCCGAGGTAGTCGGAAAGATCGGGCGCGGTAGGGCCGGTGGTTTCCACGGGGGGTTCAACGGGCGGGCCGGGTCTCGCGTAACTCGCCCGTGGGGGGACGAAATGGTACATACGACTGACGAGACCGTTACCCAGAAAAACGGCTAATGCTCCTAACTACCCGATTTTGGATAAAGTCGGTCATGAGCACCATCAGCCACGCCGGTAGACAGGCGTCACGATGGAGGGAAACCTGATGGCCAGACCACTCGGAGTCCGCACCGCGGTAGCAGCCGGTCTCACCGGCTTCGCCGTCCTGCTGGGTGTCGTCGGTGGCGCCCTCGGGTCCAATCCCGACCTCCAACTGGCGGTCAGCGCGGATGGCTACGCCACCACGACCGGCGACGGCTTCTCGGGCAACCGGATCGAACTCGTCGCCGGCGGCCTCGACGGCGGTGCGGCGATCACCTATTTGAAGTTCGACGTGAACAGCAGGCGGGCGGCCCGCACGCCGACCAGTGCGTCGGTGACCTTGACCCGCCGGGCCGGCGCGCTGCCACCGCTGCTCGAGCTCAGCAAGGTGCCCGGCACCTCGTGGCGGGAAGACAAACTCGACCGGCGGACGGCGCCGCGGCTGGGCTCGGTGATCGCTTCGGCGCGCCCCGGGCGGTCCGACAAGTCGGTCCGGTTCGACGTCTCAAAAGCGATCAAGGGGCGCGGGACGTACGCGTTCGCGGTGACCGCGCCCGGCGGCGGCCTGGCCGACTTCTTCGACGCTGACGGGGTACGGCCGGCGCAGGGCAAGATCGAGCCGACGCTGAAGGTGTCGTGGCAGGACGCGGTGCGGCCCTACGTCGGGAACGTGCCCGGGCTGCCGCAGATCGGCAACGACCGGCCGAGCCGGCCCCGGCCGCCGAAGCTGCCCAACCTGCCTGATCTTCCGGGTCGCCCGAACCTCCCGAACCTGCCGAACCTCCCTGACCTGCCGGATCTTCCGGGTGGGCCGGACCTGCCGGGTCTGCCTGGGCTACCGGGTGTTCCGGGCCTGCCGGGGTTGCCGAGTGTTCCGGATCTGCCTGACCTGCCCGATCTTCCGGGTGGGCCGGGCCTGCCGGACCTCCCGGACCTGCCGGATCTTCCCGATCTGCCGGACCTCCCGACGCCGACGACCACGCCGACCGACGACCCGACGCCGACCGCGAGCCCGACTCCATCCGCTACTCCGACGGCCAACCCGACGTCGACTCCGACGGCGGGACCGACTTCGACGCCGACGGCGGGACCGACTTCGACGCCGACGGCGGGACCGACTTCGACGCCGACGGCGGGACCGACTTCGACGCCGACGGCGGGACCGACTTCGACGCCGACGGCGGGACCGACTTCGACGCCGACGGCGGGACCGACTTCGGGGCCGACCCCGACCACCGGGCCGACGTCGCCGACGCCGACCACCAGCCCGACCCAGCCGCCCGGTGACGGGCGCTGCACGCTGGGCGCGAAGCTCGTACCCACGTGTGGGGTGCTCTGGGGTGTTGCTCCTGGCGCGCACACCGACCAGTCACGCGACCAGGCGCTGGCGCAGTTCGAGTCGGACACGGGCCGAACCCAGGCGATCTACCACGCCTATCACCGCGGCACGGAGATCTTCCCGACCGCGCAGGAGATGAGCATCGCCCGCGACCCGGCGAAGCCCCGCCTGCTGTTCCTCAACTGGAAACCGACGGGCGCGAGCTGGGCCCAGATCGCCCGCGGTGACGAGGCCACCGACAACTACCTGGACCGGCTGGCCGAGCACATCCGGGACACGTTCACCGAGCCGTTCTTCTTCACCGTGCACCACGAGCCGGAAAACGACGTGAAGCCGGCGAGCGGCTCCGGCTACACGGCCACGGACTTCCGCAACATGTACCGCTACGTGATCAACCGCCTCCGCGCCGAGGGCGTGTCCAACCTGGTCTCGGTGATGGTGCACATGGCCTACATCCCGTGGCTCACCCAGTCGTGGTGGGAGCAGCTCTACCCCGGCGACGACGTGGTCGACTGGCTGGGCTGGGACGTCTACGCACACAGCGACCCGGGCCAATACGGTTACGGCGACTTCGCTGAGCTGATGAACCGCAAATCCAGCAGCGCCCCGGCGTGGCAGGGCTTCTACAACTACGCGGCGGCGAAACACCCGGACAAGCCGTTCATGCTGGGCGAGTGGGGCGTCTGGTATTCGTCTCGCGACCCGGGCCACATGGCCGACTTCTTCGACTCGGTGGCCAAGCAGATCTCGATGTTCCCGCGCCTGAAGGCGATGGTCTACTTCGACACCCCGTCGGACCAGTCGGGCAAGGACTCCCGCGTCACCCGGACATCGTCCGGCCTGGCCGCCTACCGCCGCCTGGGCCTGGACCCGACCTTCCAGGTGGACCTGACGTCAAGGGGATGAGGGCGTGGCGGCCTCCATCGGGAGGCCGCCACGGTTCTCGCTCAGCTCAGTTCAGCTTGGCCAGGTAGCTGGCCAGGGCGTCGTAGGACTGCCCGGCGCCCTCGGACATGCCGGAGGCGATCATCCCGTCGCGCTGTTCCTTGGTGTCGAAGCGGGTGACGCTGGTGACGGTCGTCTTGCCGCTCTCTTCGGTCAGCTCCAGCGTCTCCACGCAGATCTGCCCGGGCATCCCTTCGAACTCGAAGGTCTGCACGATCCGCTCCGGCTCCTCGATCTCGCGGTATTCACCCCGGAACGCCCACTCGCCGTCGGGCGCGTGCTCGACGAACCGGTAACCGCCGCCCGGGCGGAAGTCCATCTCGCAGTCGAGCGGGTTGCCCCGGCCCCACCAGTGCTTGACGTGCTCACAGCTCGAGTGCGCCGCGAAGACCAACGCCCGGGGCGCGTCGAACACGCGAACCATCTTGATCTCCAGGTCGGACGGGGTGGTCACGGTCAGGTTCTCGGCCATCTCAGTTCTCCTTCTGGATTCGTTTCAGGTATTCGCCCAGCTCGTCGTAGCGCTCCTCCCAGAAGCGCCGGTATTCCGTCACCCACACGGCAACCTCACGCAACGGCGCCGCGTCGAGCCGGCAGGGCCGCCACTGCGCGTCGCGGCCGCGGGTGATCAGGCCGGCTCGCTCCAGCACCTTCAGATGCTTGGAGATCGCCTGAAGGCTGATCGGGAACGGCTCGGCGATCTGGTTCACGGTCGCCTCGCCCTCCGCCAGCCGAGCCAGGATCGCCCGCCGCGTCGGATCGGCGAGCGCACTGAAAACCTCACTCAACCGATCCACCACGGCCGCCTTCCTCAACCTGCCAGTTAATTAACCGCTAGGTTGAATATGCTCCTCACGGCCGCGCGTGTCAAGGTGTGCGCGACCGAGGAGGTGTTCGCGCTGTTGGAGCGGTTGAATCTGGCCGAGACGATGATTCGCGCCGGCGCCAGGCACGACCCCTCGGTCAACGATCGGCGACTCCTCGCAAAGGAGTCCCAGCGGCTGTCGCCGCGGGCGGCTTCCCGCCGCGTCGCGAGGCTCGCCTATCCGTCGATGTTCCTGCTCGTGCCGGCATCCGTGCTTGCCGGAATCGTGGTGTCGTGGACCGTGACCCACCTCGGCGGACCCAACTGGCTTCAAGCGATCTTGGGGTACGGGATCGCGTTCGTGCCGCCGGCCGTGTTCTTGTCGCTGAACGCGTTCCTCTGGACTCTGCGCCTCCGACGGCACAACGCGGTGAAACTCATCCTGCTGGGCAACGCGAGCCGCAGCCTGTGGTCGGCGACCATCGTTGGCTACTGCATCGCGGTTGGCGCCACCGCGCTCGCCTACGCGAGATGGCCTGACGCCTTCATCTGACGGCGCTCAGTAACGCACCGAGATGCGGCGGGCCTGCGCGTCGACGCGGGCCTCGCCGCCGTAGGGGAGGACCTGCTGCGGGTCGGTGTGGCCGATGTCGAGGTCGAGCACGAGCACCGCGTCCGGGGCGTATTCGGCCGCCGCGCGCAGGACCGCCGCCCGCTGGTCGTCGGCGTACGCCTGCTTGGCCGCCGGCGACAGGGGGTTGGTGCGCTCCCAGCACTTGGGGCGGCCCATCAGGATGGCCGGGACATCCGCCAGCCAGCCGCGTTCGCCGAGGTTGCGGAGCATGTAATAGACCTCGGTCGCCGGCGGCATGTCTTCGGAGGTCTCGGCGAAGAAGATCGCACCGGGTGGCGGCGCGGCGACCTTGTCGGCGGCCAGCAGCCAGGTCAGCACCTCGATGTTGCCGCCCCACAGCGGGCCGGTCACCGCGGCCACGGCGCCGTGCCACGTCCACCCGGAAGACGGAAACATCCGCTCCGAGGCCGACGGGTAGTCGGGCGTGAGCCAGTCGACCGGCTCGTCGGTGTAGTCGGCTGACGGCGTCAGCTCGAACCAGTCCGACCCGAACAGCGCGGCGTTCAGCGACTCGCGGGTCAGCGGGTGGAGGTCGCCGGCCCGGCCGAGTTGGACCATGACCGAGCCGCCGTGATAGCCGACGATGCCGAGGCCGTAGAGGTAGTTGAGCAGGGTGGTGTTGTCGGAGTAGCCGAAGAACGGCTTCGGGTTGGCGCTCAGCACCGCCGGGTCGAGGTGGCGCAGGATCCGGAGCTGGTCGTCGCCGCCAATGGAGGACAGCACCGCGTCGATCGTCGGGTCGGCGAAGGCCGCCATGACGTCGCGGGCTCGGTCGGCCGGTGGGGCATTCATGATGCGAGTCGTCGGGTATTCGACCGGCTCCAGCTTGAACTCCTCGCGGAGGCGGCGCAGGCCCAGCTCGTAGGGCGCGGGGTGGATGGCTGGCAGGCCGGCGGACGGGGAGATCACCGCGACGCGCGATCCAGGCCGCGGCTTGGTTGGGTAGCGCATGGTGCCAAGCTAGCCACCGCCGCAAACGGGATTAACAGCACATTTCACAGGGGCTGGTCCACCCGCGTGCCCAGCCGGCGCAGGTAGCATCATCATGCACGGGACAGCGCTGTCCGCCCTGCACCGCCGTAAGGAGCGCACCCGTGTCCGACCCCACCGGTCCGACCAACCCAGACGACCCCGACGCCGCACTGCGGGCCGATATCCGCCGGCTCGGCACGCTGCTCGGGCACACGCTGGCCCGCCAGGAAGGCCGGCCGCTGCTCGACCTCGTCGAGGAGATCCGGGCCCTGGTCCGCAGCGACGCCGAGGCGGCCGCCACCCGCCTCTCGGCCATGGACGTCACCACCGGCACCAAGCTGGCCCGCGCCTTCTCGACTTATTTCCACCTGGCCAACATCACCGAGCAGGTGCACCGCGCCCGGGAGTTGCGGCGGCTGCGGGCGACCACCGGTGGCTGGCTCGACCAGGCCGCCAAGCGGATCGCCGAGCGCGGGGTGCCGGCCGAGGAGATCGCCGCCGCCGGCCGCCGGCTCGCGGTGCGGCCCGTCTTCACCGCCCACCCGACCGAGGCCGCCCGCCGGTCGATCCTGTCGAAGCTGCGTGCCGTCGCCGACGAGCTCGACGCCGAAGCCGCCGAGAGCGTGCTCTACGGCGCGCCGCCGCACGCCGACGACCGTCGCCTCGCCGAGCTGCTCGACCTGCTCTGGCAGACCGACGAGCTGCGCCTCGACCGGCCCGACCCGACCGACGAGGCCCGCAACGCGATCTACTACCTGCGCGACCTCTACGCCGACGCCGCGCCGCAGGTGCTCGACGACCTCGCCGACACGCTGCGCGGGCTGGGCATCGAGACCTCACCGACGTCGCGCCCGCTGACCTTCGGCACCTGGATCGGCGGCGACCGCGACGGCAACCCGTTCGTCACCCCGAGGGTGACCCGCGACGTGCTGTTGATCCAATACGAGCACGGCATCCAGGCCACGGAGCAGGCGCTCGACGACCTCATAAACGAGGTCTCGGTGTCCCGCCGGCTGCGCGGTGTCTCCCTCGACCTGTCCGCCAGCCTGGCCCGCGACCTCGACAACCTGCCCGAGGTCGCCGAGCGGTTCCGCCGGGTCAACGCCGAGGAGCCCTACCGGCTCAAGGCCCGCTGTGTGAAGGCCAAGCTGGCCAACACCCGGCTGCGGCTCGCCCGGGGCACCGCGCACGTGGCGGGTCGCGACTACCGCGGCTCGGCCGAGCTGCTCGCCGACCTCGAGCTGATGCGGGCCTCGCTGGCCCGCAACGCCGGCCAGCTCACGGCCGTCGGCAAGCTGGCCAGTGCGATCCGCACGATGTCGGCGTTCGGCCTGCACCTGGCGACGATGGACATCCGCGAGCACGCCGAGGCACACCACGCGGTGCTGGCCCAGCTCTACGGCCACGTCGGCGAGGTCTCCGACTATCGCAACCTGCCCCGCGACGAGCGCACCAAGCTCCTGGCCACCGAGCTGGCCGGGCGCCGCCCGCTGGCCGGGGTGGGCACCGCCCTGACCGACGCGGCGCGCAAGACGTTCGACGTGTTCACCGCGATCCGCGAGGCGCAGGACCGGTTCGGCCCGGAGGTCATCGAGTCCTACATCATCTCGATGACGCTCGGCGTCGACGACGTGCTGGCCGCGGCCGTGCTGGCCCGCGAGGCCGGCCTGGTCGACGTGCACGGCAACCGCGCCGACGTCGGCTTCGTGCCGCTGCTGGAGACGCCGGCTGAGCTCACCGCCGGCGGCGAGATCCTCGACGAGCTGCTGTCGCTGCCGGCCTACCGCGCGCTGGTGCGGGCCCGCGGTGACGTGCAGGAGGTCATGCTCGGCTACTCCGACTCCAACAAGGAAGCCGGCATCACGACGAGCCAGTGGTCGATCCACCGGGCCCAGCGCGCGCTGCGCGATGTCGCCGCCCGCCACGGCGTACGCCTGACGCTGTTCCATGGTCGTGGCGGCACCGTCGGTCGCGGTGGCGGCCCGACCCACGAGGCGATCCTGGCCCAGCCCTACGGCACGCTCGACGGGTCGATCAAGGTCACCGAGCAGGGCGAGGTCATCTCCGACAAATACACGCTGCCCGCGCTGGCCCGGGAAAACCTCGAGCTGACCGTGGCGGCCGTGCTCCAGGCGACGCTGCTGCACACCGAGCCGCGCCAGCCGCTGGAGATGCTCTCCAAGTGGGACGACGCGATGGACGTCGTGTCCGGTGCGGCCTTCTCCGCGTACCGTGGCCTGGTCGAAGATCCTGATCTGCCCGATTATTTCTGGGCGTCGACGCCGACCGAGCTGCTCGGCGCGCTCAACATCGGCTCCCGTCCGGCCAAGCGCCCCAACGCCAACGCCGGTCTCGGCGGGCTGCGGGCTATCCCGTGGGTGTTCGGCTGGACCCAGTCGCGGCAGATCGTGCCCGGCTGGTTCGGCGTCGGCTCGGGCCTGCAAGCGGCCCGCGCGGCCGGCCTCGCGCCGGTGCTCGAGGAGATGCACGGCGACTGGCACTTCTTCCGCACGTTCCTGTCCAACGTGGAGATGATGCTGACCAAGACCGACCTGTCGATCTCGCGCCGTTATGTGGAGACGCTGGTGCCGGGCCCGCTGCAGCGGATCTTCGAGATCATCGAGCAGGAGTACGAGCTGACGAAGCGCGAAGTCCTCGCGATCACCGGCTCGCCCGCGCTGCTGGAGAACAACGCCGTGCTCCAGCGCACGCTGGCCGTGCGCGACAGCTACCTGGAGCCGCTGCACCACCTCCAGGTCGCGCTGTTGCGGCAATACCGCGACTCGGGTGCGGCCGGTCGCACAGTGGCGACGGCGCCGGGCGGGCGGCGCGCTCCCGGTGACGGAGCGGCGCTCGAGCGGGCGCTGCTGACCACCGTCAACGGCATCGCGGCGGGAATGCGCAACACCGGCTGATTGCCCGGGGTCGCCCCCGCCTGCCACCATCAACGCCATGGCGGGGGTCGATGCGTTGCCCGGGGCCGGAGCCCGGTCCCGGGTGTTCCCGGTGCTGCGGCTGGTGCTGCTCGGGCTCTGGGTGGCCTGGGCGCTCACGGCTTGGTGGACGGCACCGCGGACCGCCACCATCGACCAGGCCCGCGCTGACGCGGCGGCGGGCCGGGTCGTGGCCTTCGAGTTTGCCTCGTCGTTCGACGACGCGGACACCGTCTCTATCTGGTTCACGCCGGTCGAGGTCACCTCGACCAGCCAGATGGCCGACAGCGTGCTCGTCTGGCGTACCGGCTTCGGCCGCGTGCACTACACGCAGGTGACCTCGATCGACCCCTCGGGAACCGGCGGGTGGACCGAGTTCGAAATGCTGCTGCCGTCGTTCCCGGCGAATGCCGAGGGCACTTCGATTCCACCGCTCGCGCCGGTGCTGGCCACGATCATCGCCCTGATCAGCCTGCTGATCCTGGTCTGGGGACCGGCGCCGGGGCTCGGCACCCGGTGGTTCTGGTTTTGGCTGGGCGGGATCCCGTTCGGGCTCGGGGTGCTGCTGTGGTTGCGCGCCGAACGCCCGTGGGCCGAACCCGAGCCGCCGGCCCCCGACAGGAAGACCGGCCAGCCCAAGCGTTACGACGGGCTGACCGGTCTGTTGCTCATGATCCTCTGCGGGATCGTGCTCTCGCTCCTGGTCGCGCTGCTGCGCGCTTTTCCGGAATGGCTGGTGCCGAGCGCGCTGCCGTAACGATCAGCTGGTTTCGCCGGTCACCGAGAACGACGAGAGCCGCCGGATCGCCAGCGCCGTGAACAGGACGGTCACCACGATGCTCATCACCACCGCGACCGGGAACGAGACGTTGGGGTGGAGCAGGTCGGAGCTCGCGGCCTTGTCGGAGATGGTCAGCACATACTGCTGCACCGACAGCACCCGGGTGCCGCTGACCAGGTTGGACAGCAGCCCCTCCCAGACGATCACGTAGACCAGGCCGAGCAGCACCGGCCGGCGGGAGATCAGGCTCAGCGCGACGAAGATCGCCGAGTAGAGCACCGCACCCGCGAACGCGCCGACCACCAGGCCCAGGCCCAGCCGCGGACCGTCGGCCAGCGCGCCGACGATGTAGAACGGCACGGCCGCGGTGGCACCGGTGACCGCGATCGAGACCAGCAGCTTCGGCAGGACGATCCGCCAGCGCGCGATCGGCTTCGACAGGATGTGGGTGATGGTGCCGTCGTCGATCTCAGCGCCGAGCACGCCGGTGCCGACGATCAACGAGACGATCGGCAGCAGGGTGGTGAAGCCGAGCGCGACGATCACCGGCTGGGCCCAGTCCGACGGGCTGATGCCGGAGAGCCGCGGGATGAGCGCGATGCCGACCATCAGCAGCGGCAGCGGCAGGAGCAGCAGGAACCGCCGGCGGCCGAGCAGGCCGCGGGTGGTGATCCAGGCGACCGTGGACATCAGGCCTCCACCAGGTAAGAGAAGACGCTTTCCAGCGACTCGTCGGAGGGCAGCAACCGGCGGACCCGGATGCCTTCCTTGAGTGCGATCCGGGGCAGCGCCCGGGTGAAGCTGCCGTAGTCGCCGGCGCGCACGGTCAGCCCTTCGCGGCCCAGGTCGACGCCGTTGACCGAGGGCTGGTGCATCAGCGCGACCGCGAGCCGCCGGTCGTCGGTCGACTGCACGGCGAACACGTGCGGCCGGTTGGTCATCAGCCGGCGGATCGTGCGGAAGTCACCGGACGCCGCGAGCCGGCCGGAGACCATCACCTGGACGGTCCCGGAGAGCTGCTCGACCTCTTCGAGGATGTGCGAGCTGAACAGGATCGTCCGGCCGGCGGCGCCGAGCCGGTGCAGCAGGTCCATCATGTGCATCCGCTGCCGCGGGTCCATGCCGTTGAACGGCTCGTCGAGCAGCAGCACGTCGGGCTCGTGCACGAGCGCCGCGGCGACCCGGGTGCGCTGCCGCATGCCCTTGGAGTAGGTGCCGATCCGGCGGTCCTTGAACTCGCCCATCTCGACCAGGTCGAGGGCCCGGGCGGTCGCGGCGGCCGGGTCGGGCAGGCCGTGCAGCTTCGCGCTGACCAGCACGAACTCGTAGGCCGTGAGGTAGGCGTGCACCGACTCGCGCTCGCTGACCAGGCCGAGCTTGCGGTAGACGGCCGGGTTGCGCCAGGCAGGCTCCCCGTCGACGGTCAGCGTGCCGCGCGACGCCGGCAGGAACCCGGCCATCATGTGCAGCAGCGTGGTCTTGCCCGCGCCGTTGGGCCCGAGCAGCCCGGTCACGCCGGGGCCGAGCGTCATGGTGACGTCGTTGACGGCCACCACGTTGCCGTACCAGCGGGAAACCCCGTCAATCTCGACAGTCACGACTTCGACACCTTCCGGTAGCGGCCGATCAACAGCGTCACGCACAGCGCGACCAGGAGGACGGTGACCAGCGCGTAGAGCGGGCCGAACGGGCCGATGCCCAATTCTTCCGAGGAACTGGTCGGCTCGAAGAGCCAGTCACCGACGCCGCCGACCAGGCTGACCGGGTTGACGATCTGGGCCAGCTGGTGTGCCCGCTCCGACGGCAGGGTGGCGAGCACCGCCACGATCGGCGCGGTGACGATGAACGTGCCGACGATCGCGGCGGCCGCCACCGCCCGCCGCTTCAGCAGCGAGGCGACCAGCACGGCCATGCTGCCGAAGACGAGCCCGTAGAGCGCCGTGTAGATCAACGCGAGGCCGACGTCGCCCAGCTCGTTCATCACGTTGCTGAAGCCCTTCACCGAGAACGCCGCGCCGATGAAGATCAGCAGCTGGCCACCGCCGAAGACCAGCATCACGCCGCTGACCAGCGCGGCCAGCTTCGCGAGCGCGTAGTCGCCGGGCCGCAACGGCCGGGAGAAGTAGAGCGGCAGCACCCCGCTGTGCAGGTCGCGGGAGACCAGCTCGGGCGCGGCGATCGCCACGAACAGGATCATCAGCAGGCCGAGCACCTGCGGATAATCGGCGTACTTGATGACGACCTCGCCGGTCTGGGCCCGGATGGCCATGACGACGATCGCCACGATCGCGGCCACGCCGACCACGAACCACGGGAAGATCTTGGCCTTGAAGCTGCGGCCCAGCCCGAACACGGTGCGCAGGCTCTGCGTGTAGAGCGCCAGCACCACGTCGCGGCGGCCGAGCCGCGCACCGGCGTACCGCTGATATCCAATGTCGTGAATGACACCCGCGGGGCTAGACATGCGCGGCCTCCCGGTCGGCGAAGAGCTCAGCCACCCGGTGGCGGCGCTGGTCGAGACGATGCAGCGGCAGGTCGAGATCGGCCACCGCGGTCAGGATCCGGTCATAGGTCTGATCATCTTCCAGGGGTACGAGCAGCGCGTGCCCGTCCTTGGTCACCGGCAGCCGCATCTCCAGCAGCCGCCGCTCCAACTCGTCGCCGCCCTCGCTGACCTCGACCACGAGCACGTCGGTCGAGGTGGTCATCGCGGACACGTTGTCGGAACGCAGCAGCTTGCCGCCGTCGATCGCGATCAGGTGGTCGCAGATCCGCTCGACCTCGCCGAGCAGGTGCGAGCAGACCACGACCGAGATGCCGAACTCGGTGCCGATCCGCTGGACCAGGGCGAGCATCGCGTCGCGGCCGGCCGGATCGAGACCGTTGGTCGGCTCGTCGAGAAGCAACAGATCTGGATCGTGTACGAGCGCCTGCGCCAGCTTGACCCGCTGCTTCATGCCGGTCGAGTAACCGCCGACCTGCCGGTAGCGCTCCTCGTAGAGGCCCACGTGGCGGAGCGCCTCGGACGCGCGCTCCCGGGCACTGGTCTTCGGCAGCCCGCTGATGCGACCGAGGTGCGTCACCAGCTCGGCGGCGCTGAGATCGGGTGGGAGGCTGTCGTGCTCGGGCATGTAGCCGACCCGGGCCCGGACGCCCATCGGGTCGACGGTCGGATCCAGCCCCAGCACCTGGACCCGCCCCGAAGTGGGTGGCAGCAGCCCGAGCAGGATCTTGATCAGCGTCGACTTGCCCGCGCCGTTGGCGCCGACCAGCCCGATGATCCCCGGCTCGACGCTGACCGTAAGGTCGGACAGCGCGGTTACCCGGCCGCCGTACGTCTTGGTGAGCGACTCGGTCGCGATGAGTGTCACGGGGCACAGCGTATGACCCAGCGTCACCGTCGTGGATCCGGCGCACCCCGGATCTAGCCATTAAGGGTCGCGTTGCGTGGGTCCCGCTCGACCCTGACGGTCGCGGACTGAGACACTTGGGCGCGAATAGACCGAGGGGGTTGGTTTGAGCGAGCGCGGGTGGCTGATGCCCGACGAGTTGCTGCGCGACGCGCCGGCATACAGCCCGCGTGCGGGCGAGCTCGCCGACCTGGAGCTGCTGCTCACCGGCGCCTACGCGCCACTGACCGGTTTCCTCGGCCGCGCCGACCTGACCGCGCTCCAGAGGCGCGGCCGGCTCGCCGACGGGACGCCGTGGCCGCTGCCGGTGACCCTGGAGGTCCCCGAGCCGCTGGCCCTGGGTCTCGATCTCGACGACCCGGCGCTGCGATCGATCGTGCTCACCGACCAGGAGGGCGCCCCGATCGCCGCGGTCGAGGTCAACGACACCTGGCCGAGCCGCGACGGCCGCTACGGCGTCGGCGGCACGGTCCGGCAGATCGGCGACGGCCGGCACGGCCCGTTCCAGCGGCTGCGCCGCACTCCCGCCGAGGTCCGCGAGCTGCTGCCACCGGGCCGGGTGCTCGGCGTGGTCGCCGACCGCCCGCTGCACCGCCCGCAACTGGCGCAGATCGCACACGCGGCGCGTACCCTCGCCGCTCATCTCCTGGTGTTGATCCCGGTCGGCGAGGCCGGCCCCGGCGGCCTGTCACCCGAGGTGCTGGTCCGCACGGTGTTCGCGGCGCGCGACCGGATGCCCCCGGCGACGCTGGTCGCGGTGCCCCTGGTCCGGCGCGGCGACGAGATCCGCGACGCGCTGCTGCGCGCCAAGGTGGCGGCCGCTTACGGGGTGACGCATCTGCTGTCCACCGGCGAGATGCTCTCCGGGGGTGGACCGCGGGTGCTGGTGCCGCGGGAGTTGGCCTACGACAACCGTGACGGTCAGTGGCGGTGGCGCGACGACATCCCGCCACGGAACCGCCGGCTGGCGCTGCGCACCGACGAGATCGACGATCTCCTTGATCGGGGCTTCCCGCTGCCGGAGTGGCACACACCGCCGGCGGTGGCGAAGGAGTTGGCCCGAGCACGGCCACCCCGCCGCCAGCGCGGCCTGGTGGTGTTCCTGACGGGGTTGTCCGGTTCGGGGAAGTCGACGGTCGCGCGCGGGGTGGCTGATCATCTCCGCGAGACCGGCGATCGCACGGTGACGCTGCTCGATGGTGACGTGGTGCGGCGGGAGCTGTCCGCGGGGCTGGGCTTCAGCAAGGAAGATCGCGACCTCAATATCCGCCGGATTGGCTGGGTCGCCGCCGAGGTGGCTCGGCATCGGGGGATGGCGATCTGCTGCCCGATCGCGCCTTACGCCGCTGCGCGGCGCACCGCGCGCGAGATGGCGACGCTGGCGGGGGCGGGGTTCGTGCTGGTCCACGTCGCTACGCCGCTCGAGGTGTGCGAGCGGCGTGATCGCAAGGGGTTGTATGCGAAGGCTCGGGCCGGCCTGATCAAGGGCATGACCGGGATCGACGACCCGTATGAGGCGCCGCTCGACGCGGAGCTGACGCTCGACACGAGCGAGCTGAGCGTCGACGAGGCAGTGGGCGCGGTTCTGCACCACCTGACCGAGACGGGCTGGGTCGAACCCAAGCGCTGAGGGTCGCCCATCGGTCCATCGGCTGACCCGATTAGAGGGTCTTGCCGCCCCTCCCGAACATGGTTACCATCGTCAACTATTCGCGGGACACGCAGCGATCTGCGATGCGCGGAGCGCGGGTCGTGAGATCATCGGCTTGTCCGAAATGGTCGTTATGGGGCAGATGGGGCGTGAGGTTCGTGGCGGGGGAACTGCGGGTGGACCGTTGAAGATCCTCCGTCGGCACGGTTCGGCGCCGCGCGAACGCTGCAACACCAACGTGACGTGTCCCGACATCTTTGAGCTGACCGACGGTCGCTTCGCGGTCGTGGGCCTCGATGCGACGGTCGAACTCGACGGCCAACTTGCCGAGGTTCAGGCCGGGCGCGCTGCGGAGGAGCGCATCGTCGTTCTGCCGCGCGAGGTCATGTTGGCCGCTCTGCGGGACGTGAAACAGCTCAACGCCGGCGACTAGGCCGCTTCGGCGACCTCTGCGGTCCCGTTCCAGGCGGGCGTGGCCGGGTCGGGACGATGCGTCCGCAGCAGGTGCTCATACTCCGAGCAGACCTCGTCGGCCACCGCTGTCATGCGGTGTTCGAAAGAGTCTGTCACCAAGATCCGCTGCCGGAACTCCTTGGTTGTGGTCCAGTATTCCCTGATGATCGGGCTCGAAAAAAGGTAACGCAGCATGCTTTGAAGCTCGGCTTCGGTGTAGTCACTGATCTTCAGCTGAAGCCAGCTGTGCTGAATTATCAAGTTCGCATACTGATACTGCCGGTGTCGCGCTGGAGAGCCAACCACCTGCGGCCAGACCTGGGCAAGTTCGGGATCGGCGATCGACAATTGCACGAGATCGAAATGTAGGTGGCGCAGGTCTGCCTCGGCGCTTCGGTGTAGTTCGGCCTTGGTCTGGATCAATGAATCGCGCTGGAGGGCGAGTTCAGCCCGTTGTGACCGTAGTTCAGTGAATTGCATCCAGAAGGTCACGACCACGGCCGCGAGCGCCAGCCCAGAGAAGATGGCATTGAGAACTCCGAACGTCTCACCGACATTCGCCCGGACCGCCCACGTCTCATCAGGGGCCGTGCCGGCGATCATCCCGGAGGCGGCGAGGCCGGCAAGAAGCGCGACGGAGACACCGGCGAGGAGAAGAATGGTCCACGACAGTAGTCGCCGTGCCCGACTGAACGCCCTTTCGCCGATCATTGGTTCGCTCATGGTCGCCGCCTGACAGGGTAGGTGAGCGCGATCAGAACGAACCCTTACGGCTTCCTCAGGATCGCCATACCTAGATGTTGGCATTGCAACGCGAGCAGCGCTAGAGCATGAACACCCGCGCCCGTGAGTGAATGACCAATTGACGGGTCGCCAAAAGGTGTGAAGCAGGTCGCTGTCCCGCTATCTGCCATCTGGCACAACGCAATTGCGGAACCTGCCGTGGGCGCGCTCCGAACAATCTATACCGGGAATTGCCGTATGGCTATTCGCGATATCGCGCCGGTCCAACCCGGTCGGCGCCGTCGTCGGCCCCGCGGCCGGCGACATAACGCGCAGGCGGGTTGTCGTACGCCCGGCGTAGTCTGGAATCCGCACGTCGCACCCCCCCGTCCTTGCCGGCGGGGGGCCGTCCTGCGTGCCCGAAAGGATCATCCATGCTTCAAGGTCTGCTTGCCGCGGCCCTGGGTGACGCGGGGTTGGCCCGTGCGCGCGACCTCGCCCGCGCAGGTTTCCCCGACGCTGACGGGCTCGATCTCACCGCGCCCGCCGCCCTGCGTCCCTTCGTCGTTGCCGCCGTCGCTGCCGAGAGTGACGGTGCCGGGCGGCCGGTGCTTGCCGTCACCGCCACCAGCCGTGAAGCCGACGATCTCACCGCGGCGCTGGCCAGCCTGCTGCCCGAAGATCAAATCGTCAGCTACCCCGCCTGGGAGACGCTGCCCCACGAGCGGCTTTCGCCACGTTCCGACACCGTCGGGCGGCGGCTTGCCGTCCTTCGGCGGCTGGCCCACCCCGGTGACCACCCTGTCCGGGTCGTTGTCGCCCCCGTGCGGAGCATGCTTCAGCCGCAGCTCAAGCGGCTTGGCGACCTCGAGCCCGTCGAGTTGCGGGCCGGGGAAGACGCCGATCTCGACGAGGTCGCGCACCGGCTCAACGACATGGCCTACGCCCGCGTCGACCTGGTCACCAAGCGCGGCGAGTTCGCCGTACGCGGCGGGATTCTCGATGTCTTCCCACCCACCGACGAGCATCCGTCGCGGGTCGAGTTCTGGGGCGACCAGGTCGAGGAGATCCGCACCTTCGCCGTCGCCGACCAGCGGACCATCGACAAGGTCGACACGATGTTCGCGCCGCCGTGTCGCGAACTGTTGCTCACCGACGACGTCAGGGCCAAGGCCAGGGCGCTCAGCGAGACGCATCCCGAGCTGTTGGAGATCCTCGACAAGCTGGCCGAGGGCATCCCGGTCGAGGGGATGGAGTCGCTGGCTCCGGCGTTGGTCGGCGCCGACAAGCTCGAGTTGCTGGTGCACTGCATGCCCGCGGGCACCCACGTGCTGCTCTGCGACCCCGAGCGCATCCGCACCCGGGCGCACGACCTCGTGCGCACCAGTGAGGAGTTCCTTCAGGCTTCTTGGGCCGCGGCCGCGGTCGGTGGGCAGGCGCCGATCGACCTCGGTGCCGCCGCCTTCAAGACCCTGGGCGAGGTTCGGCACGCCGCGCAGGAGTTGCGCCAGCCCTGGTGGTCGGTGTCGCCGTTCGGGCTGGTCGAGAGCGCCGTCGAGGCCGAGCCGCAGCCCTGGGAAGACCCGGTCGACGCGGTCACCGTCACTCCCGACACGGGTGACGCGATCGCGCTCAGCGCCCAGCCGACCACGCTCTACCACGGCGAGACGGCCCGGGTGATCAAAGACGTCGAGCAGTGGCGCAGCGACGGCTGGGCGGTCGCCCTGGTCTTCGAGGGGCACGGGCCCGCGCAGCGGGCGGTCGAGGTGCTGCGTGACGCCGGCCTCGGCGCGGTGCTCACCGAGCGCATCGACACGCCACCGGCAAGAGGCGACGTGCTGGTCACCTGCGGCGGGCTCAACCACGGGTTCGTCGACGAGGCGTCCAAGCTGGTCGTGCTGACCGGCAACGACGTGACCGGCGGGCGCGGCGCGACCACCCGTGACATGCGCAAGATGCCCAGCCGGCGGCGCAACACGATCGACCCGCTCGAGTTGCGCAACGGCGACTTCGTCGTGCACGAGCAGCACGGCATCGGCAAATACGTCGAGCTGGTGCAGCGGGTGGTCAACGGCGCGAGCCGGGAATACCTGGTCATCGAATACGCCGCCTCCAAGCGCGGCCAGCCCGGCGACCGGCTCTACGTGCCGACCGACCAGCTCGACCAGTTGTCCCGCTACGTCGGTGGCGAGACGCCGGCCCTGCACAAGATGGGCGGTTCCGAGTGGCAGAAGGCCAAGACCCGCGCGCGCAAGGCCGTCCGCGAGATCGCCGCCCAATTGATCCAGTTGTACGCCGCCCGCAAGGCGTCCAAGGGCCACTCCTTCGGCCCTGACACGCCCTGGCAGCGCGAGCTCGAAGACGCGTTCCCGTGGACCGAGACGCCCGACCAGCTCTCGGCGATCGACGAGGTCAAGCACGACATGGAACAGGCGATCCCGATGGACCGGCTGATCTGTGGCGACGTGGGCTACGGCAAGACCGAGATCGCCGTCCGCGCCGCGTTCAAGGCCGTGCAAGACGGCAAGCAGGTCGCGGTGCTGGTGCCGACCACGCTGCTCGCGCAGCAGCACTACAACACGTTCTCCGAGCGGATGAACCAGTTCCCGGTGGAGATCCGGCAGCTGTCCCGGTTCCAGACGCCGAAGGAGGCCGAGCAGACGCTCGACATGGCCGCCGCCGGCACGGCCGACATCGTGATCGGCACGCACCGGCTGCTCCAGTCGGCGACCCGGTTCAAGAACCTCGGCATGATCGTGGTCGACGAGGAGCAGCGCTTCGGTGTCGAGCACAAGGAGCGGCTCAAGTCGCTGCGCACCTCGGTCGATGTGCTGACGATGTCGGCGACGCCGATTCCTCGTACCCTCGAAATGGCCATCACCGGAATCCGCGAGATGTCGACGATCGCGACCCCGCCCGAAGAGCGGCATCCGGTGTTGACCTTCGTCGGCGCGCAAGACGACCGGCAGGTCGCCGCGACCATCCACCGCGAGCTGCTTCGCGACGGCCAGGTCTTCTACCTGCACAACCGGGTCGAGTCGATCGACCGGGCGGCGCGCCGGCTGCGTGAGCTGGTGCCCGAGGCACGGATCGCGGTCGCACACGGCCAGATGGGCGAAGACGCCCTCGAGAAGGTCATGGTCGGCTTCTGGGAGAAGGAATACGACGTTCTGGTCTGCACCACGATCGTCGAGTCCGGCATCGACATCCCCAACGCCAACACGCTGATCGTCGAGCGGGCCGACCTGCTCGGGCTGGCACAGCTCCACCAGATCCGTGGCCGGGTGGGCCGGGGCCGGGAGCGGGCCTACGCCTACTTCCTCTACCCGCCCGACAAGCCGCTGACCGAGCACGCGCACGAGCGGCTGGCGACCATCGCCCAGCACACCGAGCTCGGCGCCGGCATGTATGTCGCGATGAAGGACCTGGAGATCCGCGGCGCCGGCAACCTGCTCGGCGGCGAGCAGTCCGGCCACATCGAGGGGGTCGGTTTCGACCTCTACGTGCGGATGGTCGGCGAGGCCGTGTCGGCGTTCAAGGGCGAGAAGCCCGAGGAGGAGTTCGACTTCAAGATCGACCTCCCGATCGACGCCAACCTGCCACACGACTACATCGCGGTCGAGCGGCTGCGCCTGGAGATGTACCGCAAGCTGGCCGAGGCCCGCTCCACCGAGAAGCTCGACGAGATCGTCGCCGAGCTGACCGACCGCTACGGCGAGCCGCCGGAGCCGGTCCGCAACCTGGTGGCGATCGCCCGGTTCCGGCTGGTGATGCGCTCCCACGGGATCACCGACGTCTCGGTGCAGGGCAAACACCTGCGGTTCTCGCCGATGCCGCTGCCCGATTCCAAGCAGTTGCGGCTCAAGCGCTACCACCCGGACGCGGTCTACAAGTCGGCGACCGACCAGGTCAGCGTGCCCCGGCCGACCACCCGCCGGGTCGGCGGCGATCCACTGCGCGACCAGGCCCTGCTGGAGTGGTGCGAGCAGTTGGTGAAGGACATCCTCGGGTAAGGGGTCGTGGGAGGCGGCGCGCGCGGGCGTGAGAGAGTGTCGACCATGCTTCGTGCCCGCCGTCTCGCGTCGATTGTCGTCGTCGCCGCCCTCGGTCTCGGCGGCCTGGCCGCCTGCCGGTCCGAGCCCACGGTCGCCGCCTACCTGGGCGACCGGAAGGTGACCGACGCCCAGGTCACGCAGATCTTCGACGGCGCCAAGACCACCGCGACGCCGGCCGCCGACCCGGCCTCCCCGCCCGCGAGCGGGGCCCCGGTCCCGGGCCCGGCCGTGAGCCGTCAGCAGGTCGTCGACCTAGAGGTCAGCCTCGACCTCGGCCGCCAGGTCGCCAAGGAACAGGGCGTGCAGCAGATCAACGCGGTGACGGTCGACCAGGTCGCCTCCGAGCTCGGCGTGCCGGTGGACAGCACCTACGCCAAGGACTACACCGAGTGGGTCAACCTCTCGCAGGGCATCTTCGCCAAGATCAGTGCCAACCCCGGCAAGGCCACCGACGATCAACTGCGCAGCGTGTACGACGCCCTGGTCAAGGTCAAGGCCATCGAACCGGGCTTCGACCTCGCGCAGATCAAGCAGGCCTTCGGCGACGGCGAGTTCGTGGCGGCGGCCTTCCAGCTGACCGCGCTGCTCGACAAGGCGGCGTCGGCCAGCAACACCTCGGTCAACCCGCGCTACCTGCCCCTGTCGGCGCCGATGGTGGTGTCCTCCCAGAGCGGCGCGGTCTTCTACGACCTGCCCTACCTCGAAGGCAGCGACACGGTTTCCGACCGCGCCTGAGTCCGTGCCTCGCATCCTGCTGCTGGTCACCTCGCCCCGGCTGCCGGCCGGCCTGCTGACCGCCGCCGCGTGGGACGCCGTGCGTGCCCAGCCGGTCCTGACCGCCGCCGAGACCCCGCTGACCGCTGCGGTGCGGGAGGCGGGCGGCACGGTGACCGTGGTCGCACCGAGGGTCGACACCCTGTTGGAACATGCCCGCGCCGGCGACGTGGTCTGGCTGGCCGGCCCGACCGGCGACCCGGATTTGGCCCGCGAGTTGGGCCTGCGGCTGGCTCGCGAGCCGGGCCTGGCCGAGCTCGAGGTGACCTACGGATCATGGGACCCGGCCGGCGCCCGCCTACTGGACGCGGTCGCGGTGATGGACCGCCTCTACTCACCCGGCGGCGACCCGTGGAAGCGGGCCCAGACCCACCAGTCGCTGGCCCAGTTCCTGCTGGAAGAGGCGTACGAGGCCTACGACGCGATCGAGGCCGAAGACCTGACGGGCTTGCGCGAAGAGCTGGGCGACGTGCTGCTCCAGGTGGTGCTGCACGCCCGGTTGGCCGAGGACCTGCCCGAGGGCCAGCGCTGGTCGGTCGACGACGTGGCGGCGGGCCTGGTGGACAAGATGATCCGCCGCAACCCACACGTATTCGCGGGCACCGAGGTCGGCTCGATCGACGAGATCATCCAAAACTGGGAGCAGATCAAGAAGGCGGAGAAGTCCCGCGATTCGGTCCTGGACGGGGTCGCATTGGCCCAGCCGGCGCTCGCGCTGGCGGCCAAGTTCCTGCAGCGGGTGGAGCGGGCTGGGCTCTCGGTCGAGCTTCCGGGCGGGGACGACCTTGGGGCTCGGCTGCTGCGGCTGGTCGCGGCCGCCCGCGCGGCCGGCGAGGATCCGGAGGCGGCGCTTAGGTCGGCCGCCCTCCGCTACGCCGACGCGGTCAGGGCGGCTGAGCGCCAGTCCTGAGCTTGCCGGTCCTTGGCCCGGCTTCGCCGGTGCCCGTGGCGGCTCTTGGCCGCGCTCCGGGCGGGCCGGCCTCCGACTGGTTTAGGCGGGTCGGCCTCCGACCGGTTTGCGCGGACCAGTTCAGGGCGGGCTGGCCTCCGCGCCGGTTTGGGTGGGCTGGCCTCCGGGCCGGTTTTGGGCGGCTGGCCTCCGGGCCCGTTTTGGATGGGCTGGCCTCCGCGCCGGTTTGGGTGGGCTGGCCTCCGCGCCGGTTTTGGGCGGCTGGCCTCCGGGCCCGTTTTGGATGGGCTGGCCTCCGGGCCGGTTTGGGTGGGCTGGCCTCCGGGCCGGTTTTGGGCGGCTGGCCTCCGGGCCCGTTTTGGATGGGCTGGCCTCCGCGCCGGTTTGGGTGGGCTGGCCTCCGCGCCGGTTTTGGGCGGCTGGCCTCCGGGCCCGTTTTGGATGGGCTGGCCTCCGGGCCGGTTTGGGTGGGCTGGCCTCCGGGCCGGTTTTGGGCGGCTGGCCTCCGGGCCCGTTTTGGATGGGCTGGCCTCCGCGCCGGTTTGGGTGGGCTGGCCTCCGGAACAGTTTGGGCGAGTTGGCCTCCGGGCCGGGTTTGGGTGGGCTGGCCTCCGCGCCGGTTTGGGCGGGCTGGCCTCCGGAACAGTTTGGGCGGGCTGGCCTCCGGGCCGGTTTGGGGCGGGCTGGCCTCTGGGCCGGTTTGGGTGGGCTGGCCTCTGGGCCGGTTTGGGTGGGCTGGCCTCCGGAACAGTTTGGGCAGGCCGGCCCTCGGCCGGTTTGGGCGAGCCAGGCCGGGCCCCGGGCACGCGTTCCGGTCAGGCCGACGCGGGTGTCGGCTCCGCGATCGTTTCTGGGCTGACCAGCCCCAGCGGGCCGGGCTCCGGGTGAGCCGATGCCGCGCCGGGTTCCTGTCGGATCGGTGTCGGGCCGGTGAGGCCGAACGCCAGCCCCGCCGCCACCGTCAGCACACCAACCGCCGGGCCGACCCCCGGCAACGCCGTGGCCATTACCGCCGCGGTGGCCAGCGTCGCGACCGGCATCAGGCCGACCAGCATGCCGGCGCGCTCGACGCCGAGGCGCTCCAGCCCGATGAACCACACCACGAACGCCGCGACCGTCATCAGCCCGGCGAGATAGGCCAGGGCGCCGGCCTCGGTCGCCGTCGGCAGCCGCCAGGCCGCCGGTTCCCCGGCCACGAGCGCACCCACCACCAGCAGGGGTACGGCCAGCGCACAGCTATAGGCCGCCACCCGCACCGCACCGAGCCGGGGCAGCACGACCGCGGCGAGTAGCGAGAAAAGGATTTCGCCGACCAGCGCGCCCGCGGTGCCGAGCAGACCGACCGGCGTCGCCCGCCCGGTGCCCTCGACCAGCGCGGTGCCGGCCACGACGACCGCGGCCGCGGCCACGATCCGCACGCTCGGCCGCGCGCGCCGGCCGGCGACCAGCGGCCCGAGCAGTGCCAGCCCGAGCGGCGCCGCCCCGATGACGGTGCCGACCACGGCCGGCTCGGTGTCGTGGTGCAGCGCCAGCATGATGCAGGCGTTGAAGCCCGCCATTCCGGTCGCCGCCAGGATCAGCAGGATGCCCAGCTCGCGGCGGGTCGGCCTGATCCCGGGCCGAGCGCCACCGAGCCGTGGAAACCGCCGCGCGATCAGGAACAGCACGGCGGCGGCAGCGGCGTAGCGGACCGCCTGCGCGGTGAGGGTCGGATAGTCGAGCAGGAGCTGGCTGACCGCGACCGAGCTGCCCACCAACGTCATGCCGAGCACGCAGAACGCCACGGCGGTGCCCTTGGAGATGACCATAGGCCGACGCTAAGAGCACAATGGTCCGGTCAACAGGTCCACTCGCAGCTCGGTTGAGGAGACCAAGATGGAGGCGCTGCTCGACCTCGACCGTTCCCGGCCCGGGCTCGGCGACCAACTGACGTCGGCACTGCGGGCCGCGATCGCCGACGGCCGCCTGGCACCCGGCACCCGCCTGCCGTCGAGCCGCCAACTCGCGACCGACCTACGCGTCTCCCGGGGCGTCGTAGTCGGCGCCTACGAGCAACTGGTCGCCGAAGGCCGCCTCCTGTCACAGCGCGGCGCCGGCACGTCGGTCGCCCCCACGCCGGCGTTTCCCCCCAACACGCCGTCGTTTCCTTGCTCTGCACCCGTATACGCAGCAACCAAGCGCTCGGTTGCTGCGTATACGGGTGCAGAGCAAAGTCTCCAGAACAGCGCCCACACCGGGGCTTTCGGCGGCAACCTTCCCGCCGACCTTCGCCCCGGCCAACCGGATCTGACCGCCTTCCCCCGCGCGGCCTGGCGCCGGGCCTACGAGCAGGTGCTGGCCGCCGCCACGCCCAAAGACCTTGGCTACTCCGACGCCACCGGGGCTCCCCGCCTGCGCCAGACCCTTGCCGACTACCTCGGCCGGGTTCGCGCCGCCCGGCTCACCGCCGACGACGTCGTCGTCACGACCGGCGCCGCCCAGGCGTTCTCGCTGATCGCCCACCACCTCAGAAGCACCGGCGCGGATCGGATCGGGATCGAGGAGCCCGGCAGCCCGGGCATCCGTGTCCACCTCGAAGCGCAGGGCCTGCGGCTGGTGCCGATCCCCGTCGACGACGACGGCCTCGACGTCAAAACCCTCCAAGAAAGCGACGTGCCGGCCGTGCTGGTCACGCCCGCCCACCAGTACCCGACGGGAGTCGTCCTCGCGCCACAAAGACGGGCCGCGCTGATCGCCTGGGCCCGCGCGACCGGCAAACTGATCATCGAGGATGACTACGACGCCGAGTTTCGCTATGACCGGGAACCCGTCGGCTGTCTGCAAGGGCTCGCGCCGGATGTGGTCGCGCACCTCGGCTCGGCGAGCAAGGCGCTCGCGCCGGCGCTCCGGCTCGGCTGGCTCTGCCCGCCCAAGGACCGCGCCGCGTCGGTGCGGGCGGCCAAGGCCGCGGCCGACTACGGCGGGCCGACGCTGGAGCAACTCGCCTTCGCCCAACTGCTGGCCAGCGGCGGCTACGACCGCCACCTGCGGCAGGCCCGCCGCGCGCACCGGCTCCGCCGGGACGCGCTGGTCGCCGCGCTGGCAACCAACCTTCCGGGCTGCCGGGTGCATGGGGTCGCAGCCGGTCTCCACCTGGTCGTGGAGTTGCCGCCGGGCACCGACGACGCCGCGGTCGCCGCGAAGGCGTACACCAAAGGCCTTGGACCTGTGCCCCTCAGCGCGACCAGACTCACGCCGGGCGGCCCACCAGGGCTGGTCATCGGGTACGCCGGCCAGACGCCCGACCGGATCGCGGCGAGCATCCGGCGGCTGAGCGAGCTGATCTGAGCGGATCGTCTAGGTTGGACCCCATGCCCGAGTTCGTGCCCCTCGCTGAGCGGATCGTTGACGCGCTGCTCGACAACGACCCGCACCTCGCCGCGTCGGCCGGTGACCACCGCCTCGACGGCGAGTTGCCCGACCTGTCGCCCGACGGGGTCATGGCCCGGTTCGCGATGTTGCGCGACGCCAGCGGCGCGCTGGCCGAGGTGGACAGCGACGCGCTCGACCCGCAGGAGCAGGTCGACCACGCGATCCTCAACGCCCGGGTCGAGCGGGGCATGTTCGAGCTGTCCGAAGTGCGCGAGCACACCTGGAACCCGCTCGCGCACAACCCGGGCGACCTGATCCACGAGCTGATCGCGCGGCCGTTCGCGCCCGTCGACGTGCGCCTGGAAAGCCTCACCCAGCGGTTGGAAGCCGTGCCCGACGCGCTGGCCATCGCGCGCAGCACGCTGCGGGACATGCCGCGGATCCACATCGAGACCGCGATCGGGCAGTTCGCCGGCACCGCCGCGCTGGTGCGTGACGAGGTGCCGGCGATGTTGGAGCAGGCGCCGCCGATGCGGGGCACCGTGCAGCCGGCCGCCGACGCCGCGGTCGCCGCCCTCGACGAGTTCGCCGGCTGGCTGCGCGAGCAGTTGCCCACGGCCGAGCGTGACCCGCGGCTGGGTCGGCGGCTCTGGGAGGCGCGGCTCTGGCACACCCTCGACACCGAGTTGACCGCCGGCCAGGTGCTCGCCAAGGCCCGGGAGAACCTCGACCGGATCGGCGAGGACCTGCGCCGCGCGGCGGCCGAGATGACCGGCGGCCCGGCGACCGACGACACCGTGCGGGACGCGCTGGGCCGGCTGGGCGCCGAGCACCCCGCCAACGACACTATCGTCGACCTGGCCAAGCAGACGCTGGTCGAGACCACTGACTTCGTACGCGAGCATGATCTGGTCTCGTTGGTCGACGACCCGTGCGTGATCCAGGAGATGCCCGAGTTCGCCCGGGGCGTGGCCGTGGCCTACTGCGACTCTCCCGGCCAGCTCGAGACCGCGGAGCTGCCGACGTTCTACTGCATCTCGCCGACGCCGGCCGACTGGTCGCCGGCGCGGGTGGAGTCGTTCTACCGCGAATACAACAACCACATGATCCGCAACCTGACCGTGCACGAGGCGATGCCCGGCCACTACCTCCAGCTCGCCCACTCGCGCCGGTTCCAGGGCACGACCCGGGTGCGCAAGCTCGGCGTCTCGGGCCCGTTCGCCGAGGGCTGGGCCGTCTACGCGGAAGAGGTGATGGCCGGGCTGCGTTTCGGCGGCCTGCCGATCCGCCTCCAGCAGCTCAAGATGCAGCTCCGGATGACCATCAACGCGATCCTCGACCAGGCCGTGCACTGCGACGGCATGACCGAGGAAGAGGCGATGGCGCTGATGACCGGACCCGGCTTCCAGGAGGAGGGCGAGGCGGCCGGCAAGTGGCGGCGGGCGCTGCTCACCTCGACGCAACTCTCGACCTACTTCGTCGGCTACACCGAGATCCTCGACACCGCGCTGCGTCGCCCGGCCGGCAGCTCAACCCGGGCCTGGCACGACGCGATGATCGGCCACGGCTCGCCACCGCCCCGCCACCTGCCCCTCCTGCTTGGTTTGGAGCCACGACCGTGATCCTCGAAGAACTCCCATTGACCCTGTTCGGCTTTCCTGGCCCGCTGCGCGACAAGCTCGTCGCCGCGATTCTCTCCCGCGCAAAGACCTCGACGACGGCGCTGGAGGCCCTTTACATCGACGAGCCGCTGCCGGTTGTCGGCGAGGTCTCGGCGGTGGTCGACTCGGACGACCGCCGGGTCGCCGCGATCGAGATCACCGAGGTGCGCGTCCTGCGCCTCGCCGATGTCGACCTCCAGCACGCGATCGACGAGGGTGAGGGCGACCGCACCGTGGCCCAATGGCGGGCCGGCCACGAGGAATTCTGGAACAGCCCCGAGGTGCGGGCGGAACTCGGCGACGAGTTCGTCATCGACGACGACACCCAGGTCGTCGCCCAACGGTTCCGCCTCCTGAGCTAGGTCAACTCGGCCACCGTCGCGTCGATCAACCAACGGGAGATGGAGTACGCCGGCGGCAGGGCATCGGGCAGGTCGCGCAGCGGCCACCAGCGGGCCTCGGCCAGCTCCTTGCCGTCGACCACCGGCTCGGCGTCGGGCGCGGCGCTGGACAGGAAGCCGGTCAGCACCACGCCGGGGCCCGACATCGCCCACGGTTGGCTGCCGAAATAGCGCAGGCCGCTGACCGTGAGGCCGACC
This sequence comes from Asanoa ferruginea, assembly GCF_003387075.1. Classification (NCBI taxonomy): domain Bacteria; kingdom Bacillati; phylum Actinomycetota; class Actinomycetes; order Micromonosporales; family Micromonosporaceae; genus Asanoa; species Asanoa ferruginea. The sequence goes on along the minus strand of NZ_QUMQ01000001.1, from coordinate 1,132,173 downwards.
TCCTCGGCGACCTCGCGGTGCACCGCTTCCTCCAGCGACTCGCCGGCCTCGACGAAGCCGGCGACCAGCGCCCACAGCTCGGTCGGGCCGTAGGTGTGTCGGACCAGCAGGATCTCGTCACCGCGGCGGATCGCCGTCAGCACGGCCGGGGAGAGCTGCATCGGGACGTAGAGGTCGCAACCGGGGCAGCGGCGGGCGTGTTCGCCCGGCACGTCGGCGAGTTCGGTCGCGCAGGCGCCGCAATAGCGATGGCTGCGCCGCCAGGTGACTATCTGTAGCGCCCGACCGGCAAGGGCGGCCAGCGGCTCGTCGAGGGCCGCCGCGACCGACGGCCAGCCCTGCCAGTCACCCAGCGTGTCGATCCGCTCGGGTAGACCGGCGGCCCAGACCCGGACACCGTCCAGCGCTCCGAGCGGCACCCACGCGTGGTCGTCGACCACGCCGTCAAGGTCGCCACGGCGGGGGAAGGGCGTCAACAAACGGCGCCCGGCGACCAGCACGCAGTGGTCAGCGGGGCCGGGCGGGGTGGTGGCGACCGCGTCGGGCACGAACCGGCTCACAGAGGCCACCGTAGCCCCCGATAGGCTCTTCCGGGACGCAGCGTCGCGGCCGCGAGACCACGACATCAACACACTGAGGAGTCGGAACAGTGGCCACCATTGAGGGAATCGTCGCCCGGGAGATCCTGGACTCGCGCGGCAACCCCACCGTCGAGGTCGAGGTCGGGCTCGACGACGGCACGATCGCGCGGGCCGCGGTGCCGTCGGGTGCGTCGACCGGGGCGTTCGAGGCGATCGAACTGCGCGACGGAGACAAGGGCCGTTACGGCGGCAAGGGCGTCGAGAAGGCCGTCGCCAACATCGAAGACCGGATCGTCGACCAGCTCGTCGGCTTCGAAGCCAGCGAGCAGCGGCTGATCGACCAGAAGATGCTCGACATCGACGGCACCCCTGACAAGTCGCAGCTCGGCGCCAACGCCATCCTGGGCGTCTCGCTGGCCGTGGCCAAGGCCGCCGCCGGGGCGTCGGAGCTGAGCCTGTTCCGCTACCTGGGTGGCCCCAACGCCCACCTGCTGCCGGTGCCGATGATGAACATCCTCAACGGTGGCGCGCACGCCGACTCCAATGTCGACGTGCAGGAGTTCATGATCGCTCCGATCGGCGCGCCGACGTTCCGCGAGGCGCTCCGCAGTGGCGCCGAGGTCTACCACGCCCTCAAGGCCGTGCTGAAGACCAAGGGCCTGTCCACCGGCCTCGGCGACGAGGGCGGCTTCGCGCCCAACCTGCCGACCAACGCCGCCGCGCTCGACCTGATCGCGGAGGCGGTCGAGAAGACCGGCTACCGGCTGGGCACCGACATCGTGCTCGCGCTCGACGTGGCCGCGACCGAGTTCTTCGCCGACGGCGTCTACACGTTCGAGGGCGAGAAGCGCAGCTCCGACGAGATGAGCGCCTACTACGAGAAGCTCGTCGCCGACTACCCGATCGTGTCGATCGAAGACCCGCTGGCCGAAGACGACTGGGCCGGCTGGGCCGCGTTCACCGCGAGCGTCGGCGACCGGGTGCAGATCGTCGGCGACGACCTGTTCGTCACCAACCCGCAGCGGATCGCCCGCGGCATCGCCGAGCGGTCGGCCAACGCGGTGCTGGTCAAGGTCAACCAGATCGGCTCGCTGACCGAGACGTTCGACGCGGTCGACCTGGCTCACCGCGCCGGCTTCTCGACGATGATGAGCCACCGTTCCGGCGAGACCGAGGACACCACGATCGCCGACCTGGCCGTCGCGGTCGGCTCCGGCCAGATCAAGACCGGTGCGCCGGCCCGATCCGACCGGGTCGCCAAATACAACCAGCTCCTCCGGATCGAAGAGGAGCTCGCGGACGCGGCGCGCTACGCCGGCGCGGGCGCGTTCCCGAGGTACCGTTCGGCTAGCTGACCCCGCGTGTGCCGGGGCCTCCGTGGAGGCTCCGGCGCGCCGGGACCTCGGGGGAGGGGGTGTCGGGTTGTGACGCAGCGCCGCATGCCCAGCGGGCAAGGGCCCTCCCGTCGCTCCAGCAGCAACGCCGGCCGCGCTTCCGGCCGGTCGGCGGTCGCCCGGTCCAGCGCGCGGGAGGCCGTCGTCGCGACCACGCCGCGGTCGGCCAACCGGCCGGCCGCCGCCCGTCGCACGGGTGCGGGCGCGACCGCTGCTGCCCGCCGCACCGCGGCACCACAGCCGCGCCGGCTCACCGGCCGGGCGACGGTGCTGGTGGCGGTGCTGATCGCGCTCGCGCTGGCCTACACCTACCCGATCCGGGTCTACCTCAACCAGCAGTCCGACATCGCGGAGATGGAGTCGGCACAGGCCGTGCAGCGCGAGAAAATCAAAGAGCTGCAGGACCAGGCGGCGCTCTGGAAAGACCCCAACTACATCAAGACCCAGGCGAGGAGCCGCTTCTTCATGGTCCTCCCCGGCGAAGAGCTGTTGATCCTGCTCTCCGACCCGGACGGTGCCGCCCGCGACGCGGGCCTGCCGCCGCCGGGCGCGACGCCACCCGAGCCCGACCCCTGGTATGACACGCTCTGGTCGAGCATCGGTGCCGCCAACGCGGGAGCGGCCAAATGATCCCGCCCCCGGTGCGCGAGCAGGCGTCCGAGCACGACCGGGCCGCCGTCGCCGAGCAGCTCGGCCGGCCGCCACGGGCGATCCGCGCGGTCGCACACCGCTGCCCGTGCGGGCTGCCCGACGTGGTGGAGACGACGCCGCGGCTCGCCGACGGCACCCCGTTTCCGACCCTGTTCTACCTGACCTGCCAGCGGGCCACGGCGGCGTGCAGCCGGCTGGAGTCGGCCGGGCTGATGAAGGAGATGGCCGCGCGCCTCGCGGAAGACCCCGAGCTGGCGGCGCACTACCGGGCCGCACACGAGGATTACCTGAGCCGGCGCGAGTCGATCGAGCACGTCGAGGAGATCGACGGCATCTCGGCCGGCGGCATGCCCGGCCGGGTCAAGTGCCTGCACGTGCTGGTCGGCCACGCCCTCGCGGTCGGCGAAGGGGTCAACCCGCTGGGCGACGAGGCGCTCGCCGAGATCGGGCCCTGGTGGGAAGCCGGCCCCTGCGTCGAGGTGGCCGACTAGCCCATGGCCGAGATCGTCATCCGCCGCGCCCGCACCGGCGACGTGCGGGCCATCCGCCGCCTGATCGACACGTTCAGCACCGGCGGCCGGCTGCTCAGCAAGGCGACCGTCACGCTATACGAAGACGTGCTCGAGTTCTGGGTCGCCGTCGACGGCGAGACCGTCGTCGGCTGCGGCGCACTGCACGTCATGTGGGAAGACCTGGCCGAGATCCGCACGGTCGCGGTCGACGCCGGACACCAGGGCCGCAAAATTGGGTACGAGCTAGTGACCGCCCTGATCGCCGCCGCGCGCGACGTCGGCGTCCGCCGGGTGTTCGTGCTCACATTCGAGACCGAGTTCTTCGGCCGCTTCGGTTTCCGCGAGATCGACGGGGCCCCGGTGCCACCAACGGTGTATGAGCAGCTCCTGCGCTCGTACGACGAAGGTGTCGCGGAGTTCCTCGACCTCGAACGCGTCAAGCCGAACACCCTGGGCAACACCCGGATGCTGCTCCACCTCTCGTAGTGTCGACCTTGTGACCCGGGTAGCTGCCATCGACTGTGGGACCAACTCCATCCGCCTGCTCGTCGCCGACGTGGGCCCCGACGGGCACCTGGTCGACGTGACCCGCCGGATGGAGATCGTCCGGCTCGGCCAGGGCGTCGACCAGACCGGCCGGCTGGCACCGGAGGCGATCGAGCGGACCCGGGTCGCGCTGGCCGACTACACCGCGCAACTGAGGGCGCTGGGCGCCTCGCGGGTGCGGATGTGCGCGACCTCGGCGTCGCGCGACGCGGCCAACGCGGTCGACTTCACCGACATGGTGCTGACCACGCTCGGCGTGGCCCCCGAGGTGGTCACCGGCGACGAGGAGGCCCGGCTGTCCTACACGGGCGCGGTGCGCGGCCTGGTCGAGCCGACCCCGTTCCTGATCGTCGACATCGGCGGCGGCTCGACCGAGTTCGTCACCGGCTCGTCCGACGCCGGCCCCGACGCGGCGATCTCGGTCGACATCGGCTGCGTCCGGATGACCGAGCGGCACCTGCACAGCACCCCACCCACGGCGGCCGAGGTGGCGGCGGCGGAGGCCGATATCGCGGCGGCCGTCGACCGGGCGCTGGCGGCGGTGCCGGGCCGCGACGCGGCGACGCTGGTCGGCCTGGCCGGCTCGGTCACCACGGTGGTGGGCATCGCGCTGGACCTGCCGGGCTACGACCCGGGGCGGATCCACCACGCCCGGGTCAGCTACGACGACGTGGCCAAGGTGACCGCCGACCTGCTCTCGAAGACCCCGGCCGAACGCCTGGAAAACCCGATCATGCACCCGGGCCGGGCGGACGTGATCGGCGCCGGCGCCCTGGTCCTGCGGATCATCATGGAACGCGCCGGCATGTCCTCGGTGATCGCCTCAGAACACGACATCCTCGACGGCATCGCCTACAGCCTGGCCTAGCGCAAACAAAAACGGGGCGTCCCCTCGTGAGGGACGCCCCGTAGCTTTATCTGCGACCGGCGCCGACCGGCACCCGCTCGGGCACCACCGCCGGCGGCGGATCGATGTGCGGAGTCACGTCGGTGAACTCCTCCTTGGGCGCGTGCAACTGGCCGAGCGAGACCACCTCGCGGCGCAGGAACAGCGCCAGGGTCCAGTCGACCAGAACCCGGGCCTTGCGGTTCGTCGACGGGATCCGGCTCAGGTGGTAGGCGCGGTGCATCAGCCAGGCCACGATGCCGGTCAGCTTGATGCCGTAGACCTGGGCCACGCCCTTGTGCAGGCCCAGGCTGGCCACGCTGCCGACGTGCTTGTGCTTGTAGTCGACCGGCTGGTGGCCGCGGATCACCCGGCGGATGTTGTCGGCTAGCTGCTTGGCCTGGCGCACCGCGTGCTGGGCGCTCGGCGAGCAGAGCGCGCCCGGCGCACCCGTGAGGTCGGGGACGGCGGCGCAGTCGCCGGCCGTCCAGGCGCCCTCGACGACCTGGTCGCCGTCGACGACCTGGAGCGACGCGTTGGCGGTCAGCCGGCCGCGCTCGTCGCGGGGCAGGTCGACCCCGTCGAGCATCGGCGACGGCTTCACGCCGGCGGTCCAGACGATCGTGTCGGCCGGCATGCTGTCGCCGTCGGAGAGCTTGACCACGCCGTCGACGCACGACTCCAGGCGGGTGCCGAGGCGGATGTCGAGCTTGCGCTTGAGCAGCACCTGCACGGTGTAGGCGCCCATGTCGCGGTCGACCTCGGGCAGCACCCGGTTGGTCGCCTCGACGAGCACCCAGTGCATCTCGTCGGTCGACAGCTCCGGGTAGTAGCGCCGCACCGCGTCGTGCGCCATGTCTTCCATCTCGGCCAGCGCCTCGATGCCGGCGTAGCCGCCGCCGACGAAGACGAAGGTCAGCGCCCGCTCACGGACCGCCGGGTCGGTGGTCGCGGCGGCCACGTCGAGCTGGTCGAGCACGTGGTTGCGCAGGTAGATGGCCTCGCCGATGGTCTTGAAGCCGATGCCGTGCTCGCGTAGGCCGGGGATCGGCAGCGTGCGGGAGACGGAGCCCGGCGCCACGATGATGTGGTCGTATTCGATCTCGCGCGGCGGCCCGACGATCGGCTGCACGGTGGCGACCTTGCGGTCGTGGGCGACGTTGGTGACGGTTCCCGCGACGACGGTGCAGTTCTTCAGCTCCCGGCGCAGCGGCACCACGGAGTGGCGCGGGGAGATGTTGCCCGCCGAGGCCTCCGGCAGGAACGGCTGGTAGGTCATGTGCGGCTGGGGATCGACGACGATTACCTCGGCCTCGCGGGAGCGCAGCTTCTTCTCCATGCGAAGAGCGGCGTACAGCCCGACGTGCCCGGCACCGACCACGAGAATCCGTTGACGTCTCACGACATCAACGATCCCCTTTCGGGCTCCGGATTTCGCATCCAAAGGGCCGTTTGTGATGGAGGACAACAACGTGACCTCCATTACTGTTCAGGTTCGACGCTTGACTAGCCACCCGAGCACTGCTGCGACCGTGACGGCCACCACAAGGCCGGCGAGCCCGGCCACCGTGAGCACCTGGCCGTCGCCGATCCCGGCGATCGAGAGCAGCAGCACGCCGCAGACCGCCGCGGCCAGCACCACCGCCGCCGCCCGGGCCACCCAGCGGGCCAGCACTTCGGGCGCGACCGCCGCGTCGCTCGGCAGCACCGCCGCCAGCGCGGCCAGCGTGTGACCCAGGTAGAGCGTCGTCGACAGGCCGAGCAGCCGCCAGAGCTGGATGCCGTCGGTCACCTGGGCGGTGACCACCACCCAGGCGACCACGATGGCGATGATCAGGAGCGTGGTGGTCACCCCGCGCGGCGCGAGGGCCGGGATGGCGGCCAGGATCACGAGAGCGGCGAGGGTACGCGCGAAGAAGACCGCCGGCGGGAAGGCGAAGCCCATCGCCGCCAGGAACGCCACGAACACGCCGCTGCGGACCAGCAGGGGGACCAGCGTGGCCCGGGTGACGGTGCGCTGCGCCGCGCGGAACCGGCCGGTGAGTGCCCCGATCATCGACCCACCGCCTTCGGGCCCGAGGCCAGCCGGGCGACGTCGCGCAGGACGGCGTCGAGGCTGCCGGCGCCGGCCCAGGACACCACCGGCACGCCGTGCTCGCGGAGCTGGCCGATCATGTTGTCGCGTTCGAGCCGCCAGATCCGGGTGGCGATCTCGGTCCACGGGCTCCGGACCGGCGGTGCGGCCTGGTCGGGCAGGGTGTCGACGGCCACCACGTAGCGGCCGGAGCGGGAGAGCTGGGCCAGCATCTCCGCCGAGCGGGTGTCGATCAGCGGGGTGAGCACCACGACCAGCGCGTTGTGCGAGAGCACCTGCGAGCCGAACACGGTGTCATAGGGCTGGAAGTCGGCCGGGTAGACCTTCACGTCGAGCAGCCACTCCAGCACCGTCAGGTATTGGCGGCGGCCGGTGGCCGGGCGGAGCCGGCGCGCGATCGGGCCGTATTCGAGCAGCGAGACCCGGTCGCCGCGGTGCAGGTAGTGCTCGGCGATCGCGGCGGCCGACCGGACCGTCGTGTCGATCACCGAGGCGGAGCCGTTGACCCCGCCGGAGCGGCCGGCCTCGTTGAGCACGTCGAGCAGCAGCACGACCTCGGCGTCACGGTCGGAGAGGGTGGCGGCGACGTGCAGCCGCTCGGTGCGCAGCGAGACCCGCCAGTCGATCCGGCGCAGCCGGTCGCCGGGGCCGAAGATCCGCACGCCGGCCAGCTCGCCGCCCTCGCCCGGCCGGCGGGAGCGGTGGCCACCGACCAGGCCGGCGGCTCTCGGCATCGCCTCGTCGGCGTCGAACGGCTCGGTCATCGGGTAGACCCGCACGTTGCGGGCGCCGCTGACCACCGGCCGGCCGGCGATCAGCCCGTCGCAGGCGGTGATCCGGGCCGAGGCCGGGCCGAGCGGGTGCCGGCCCCAGCGCTGCGCCTCGCCGTCGAGCTCGATCTCCTTGGATCCACCGCGGGCGACGGTGATCACGTGGGGCCGGTCGGCCTTCTCGACCTTGAGCCAGGGCGAGACGAGGGTACGCACGACGACCAGGTCGTAGCCGACGGTGTCGCGGTTGACCACCTGGACGCCGGCGGTCAGCGCGGCGCCCTCGACGTGGTGGTTGTCGTCGGTGCCGAGCCGGACCTTGGGCATCGCGCCCGGACGGCGCCGCATGGCGAAGGCGGTGCCGATCGCGAACGGCGCCGCGATCACCACCAGATCGACCCGGCCGAGCAGCACACCGGCGATCAGCAGCAGGCCGGTGAGCAGCACGGCCCGGCCGAGCGCGCGGGTCGGCACCCACTGCGGCTCGTCTGACGCCGCCTCCGCTGGAGCCGGCGCAGCCTCGACCTCCGCGAGCAGGCTCATTGCGAAGCGTGCCGGGACGGCGCCGGGACCTCGGCCAGGCGTACGCCGCCGTTGGTCGCGTTGTAGCTCGGCAGGGCGCCACTGGCCGGTGCCGGTGTCTGCTCCAGCACCTCGGCGACGACGAACGACGGGTCGACCCGGCGGAGCCACATCTCCGGCCGCAGCGTGATCCGGTGGGCGAGCGCCGGCAGCGCCACCTCCTTGACGTCTTCGGGCACCACGAAGTCGCGGCCGGCGAGCACCGCCTTGGCCCGGGCCAGCAGCAGCAGCGCCAGCGAGCCACGCGGCGAGGCGCCGACCAGCACCGACGCGTGCTCGCGGGTCGCGGCGGTCAGCTCGACGATGTAGCGGCCGATCGAGTCTTCGACCGCGACGTCTTCGATCGCCGCCTGCATGCCGCGCAGCGTGCCGGCGTCGACGACCGGCTGGAGCTCGGCCTCTTCCTGCCGGCGCGACATCCGGCGCTGTAGGACGATCCACTCCTCGTCGCGGTTGGGATAGCCGAACGAGACCCGCAGCAGGAACCGGTCGAGCTGGGCCTCGGGCAGCGGGTAGGTGCCCTCGTATTCGATCGGGTTGGCGGTCGCCAGCACGTGGAACGGCGGGTCGAGCCGGTAGGTCACGCCCTCGACCGAGACCTGCTTCTCCTGCATGGCCTCGAGCAGCGCCGACTGGGTCTTCGGCGGCGTCCGGTTGATCTCGTCGGCGAGCAGCAGGTTGGTGAACACCGGCCCGGCCCGGAAGCTGAAGTCGGCCCGCCGCTGGTCGTAGAGGAACGAGCCGGTCACGTCGGCGGGCAGCAGGTCGGGGGTGAACTGCAACCGGCGGAAGTCGAGCCCGAGCGCCTGCGCGAACGAGCGCGCGGTCAGCGTCTTGCCCAGACCCGGCAGGTCTTCGAGCAGCACGTGACCGCCGGCCAGGATGCCGGCCAGCACCAGCTCCAGCGAGTCACGCTTGCCCACCACCACGGTGCCGACCGAGTCGAGCACCGCCCGCGCCAGCCGGCCGACCTCGTAGACGGGCACGGGGACCAGGTCCTTCATAACCTCTCCAATGACTGGATGTACGCCGCCGCGTCGCGCGGCGCCAGGTTGCGGGTGGGCGGGGTGGCGAGGAACGCCCAGAGCTGTTCGCCGAGCAGCGTGCGGGCCCGCTCCGGGTCGCCGGCGCGGGTCAGCCCGTGCTTCTGCCGGAGCCGCTCGTCGACCAGGTCGGCGAGGGTGCGCTGGACTGCCCGGGCGGAGCCGTTGTCGGAGCCGGCCCGGTGCAGCAGCCGTTCCCAGCGGCCGACCACCGTGCGCAGCGCGTCGCGGTCGGTGAAGTTGTAGGTGCCGTCTTCGGCGCTCACGGCAGACCGCCGGCGGTTGCGGGTGAGCTGCGGCGGCACCAGCGAGGTGGTGACCCGGCGCAGCGCGATCAGCGCGACGATCACGCCGACCACCGCCGGCGCCGGCACGGTGTAGCCGAACAGCCGCAAGCCGAACACGGCGACCGCGGCCAGCGCGGCGGCCACGAACACGGCCTTGATCCACCAGCGCAGCCCGGTGCCGGAGCGGTCGGCCAGCGGGCCGGGCTCCTCGTCGGCCTCGAACGTGAAGAGGTCGTCGATCAGCGTCTCGTCGTCGACCCGGTCGAGATCGTCGTCGTAGTCGGCGGTGGCGGGGTGCGTCATACCGGCACCTCGGCGGTCAGCTCGGTGCGAATCCGCTGCAATGCCGAGCGGGCCTGGTTGCGCATCCGGTCGTCGACGGAGTGGGTGGCGTAGCGCGCCTCGCGGTAGACGTTGGCCAGTGCGGCCAGCACGTCGGCGCTGATCTGGTGTGCGCCCAGCAGCCGGGCGACCAGGTCGGTCGGGCTGTCGCCGACCTGCCGCGGTGTGCCGGCCGCGGCGGCCGCCTGCTCCAGCCGCAGCCAGCACGCGATCACCGCCCGGCGTGGATCACCGTCGGTGTCGGAGAGATCGGTCAGGCCCGCGTCGACGGCGGCGACCACCTGGTCGGCGTTGGGCGCGGGCTGTCTCTCCTCGGTGTAGCGGACCGGGCGGCGGCGCAACCGGCGCAGCCCGTCGCGGACCAGCAGCCAGACCACCAGCACGATGACGGCGAGCACGACCACGCCGCAGAGCACCGCGGCCGCCGGTGCGAGCCAGCCGGGCAGCTCGTCGGGCTCGGCCGCGGCGACCTCGTCGGGCGTCGGCTCGAACGTCGGCGTGACCGGGGTGCTGAAGTCTTCCTGCGCGGCGGGCGGCGGCGCGGCCGTGCCGGACTCGACCTGGCCGATCTGGAGCGACGAGTGGCCGGCGGACAGCGCGGCGAGGCCGAGCAGGCCGATCACCAGCGCGAGCGGCCACCAGCGGCGCAGGGACGCCAGATCCATGCCTATGCCCCCTCGGCCAACTCCTTGGCCCGAGCGAAGACCTCGTCGAGCATCGCGGGCGTCAGCCGACCGGTGAAGGTGTTCTGCTGGCTGACGTGATAACACCCGAGCAGGTGGGGATATCCACCGTCCGGGCTCGTCCAGTGTGCCCCATGACCGAACGCCGGGCGCGGACTGGGCGGTCTGCCGCCGTAGACCCTGCTCATGGCCGGCCACCATGCTGCCCACGCGAACGCGCCCAACGCGATCACAACGCGCACTGTCGGTTTTATCAGTTCGAGCTCGCGCCAGAGCCAGGGCGCGCACGTGTCGCGCTCGACCGGGGTGGGCTTGTTGTCGGGCGGCGCGCACCGAACCGACGCGAACACCCGCAGGTCGTGCAGGGCGAGGCCGTCGTCGGCGGACACGCTGGTCGGCTGATTGGCCAGGCCCGCGCGGTGCAGGGCGGCGAACAGCACGTCGCCGGAGCGGTCGCCGGTGAAGATCCGCCCGGTGCGGTTGCCGCCGTGCGCCGCCGGCGCGAGCCCGAGGATCGCGATCCGCGGGTCGGTGACGCCGAAGCCGGGCACCGGCCGTCCCCAGTAGACCTGGTCGCGGAACGACGCCCGCCGGGTCACGGCGACCTCTTCCCGCCAGGCGACCAGCCGTGGGCAGGCGAAACAGTCGACCTCGGCGGCGTCGAGCGCCGCCAGATCCGCGGATCCGGCAGCGCGCGCGACGACCTCGGCGGGAGTGTGCACCACCGTTTGTTCCTACACCACCGTGGGCGCGAGCCTCCGCACGGTCTCGATCGTGCGGGCCCACGCGGTCACCGCGTCGACCCGGTCGTAGCTGCCCGGACTGTCGTCGTTGAAGAACGAGTGCCGGCTGCCCGGGTAGTCGTAGAGCTTGACGGTGCCGCCGGCCGCTTCGATCGCGCCGGCCGCCGCGCGCACCGCGGCGGCGGTGGAGGTGCCGTCTTCCTCGCTGCAGTGGATGACCGCGTGCTTGCCGGCATAGCCGGACCAGTCGGGGTTGAGCGACTCCCAGGGCAGCGACGGGTAGAAGCCGACACCGGCGGTCACCCGTTCGGAGAGCGTCGGCGCCCAGAGCGCCAGGCTGCCACCGGTGCTGAACCCGACCGCGCCGATCTCGCCGGCCACCTCGGGTCGCCCGGCGAGGAACTCGGCGGCGCCGGCGATGTCGGCGGCGGCCTGCTCCAGCGGCAGGTCGGCGACAAGCTGGCGGGCGATCTCCCGCTCGGTCGTCGCGCGGCCGCGGAAGAGGTCGGGCGCGAGCGCGACGAAGCCGGCGTCAGCGAACCGGTCGGCGATCCCGGTGACGTGTGGCACCAGGCCCCACCACTCATGGAGCACGATCACACCGGGCGCGCCCCGGTCGGCACCATCCGGCACGGCGAGATAGCCGTCGGTGGTGCCCCCGGCACTCGGGTAGGTGACCTTGGTACCCATGGGCCGTCCTCCTGTCGGGTCAGACATCGTCGGCTGCCGCTTGCGGTCCGCGGGTAGCGGTGCCAAAACCTTGCCATGCCGTACGGGCGAACGAAAGACGACAACGACGTGGCATACACCTCGATTTTCGCGCTCGGTGCACGCCGCGTCGCTGTCGATGACGGTGAATACGATGATCAGTTCGTCGGAGTGGGCACCGGTGTGGTCAGAGCGGGCTCCGGTGTGCCGGTCGGCGCGAGCGACGGGTCGACCTCGGTCGGTGTCGGCGTGACCGCGACCGGCTCGCCGGGGTCGGGCGTCGACGCCACTCCGTTGCGCGGTGCGATCTGGTAGGGCGGCTGGTTCGGGCAGTAGGGATAGGCGGGATAGTCCGGCCCGGCGTTCACCTGGTAGGCGTAGGACGTGCCGCACCGGTAGGGGTCGCCCAACCGGATCGGGTTGCCGTCCTGGTCGAAGAGGCTGACGTCGGTCAGCGGGTTGCCGTTCTGGTCGTAGACGTAGACGTCCTGCACATAGCCGTAAGGGTCGTTCGAGACGCTCTGCGGCAGGTTGAGGTCCCAGCGGCCGTCCCAGCCGTCGGCCTTGTCGAAGCCGACCAGGCCGAAGAAGAACAGCAGCACGCCGGCGATGACGACCACGGCCTTGGGCACCGGCCGCAGGTTGCCCTCGCGCCGGCCGAGCCAGATCGACGCCAGCACGCAGACGATGAGCAGCAGCGCCGCGGCGAGCGTGCTGCCGCCGAGCCGGGGCAGCAGGCCGAAGCCGCCGCCCGTGGTGGCCACCGTGATCAGCATCGCGACCAGGTAGCCGCGGAGCACCCACCAGGCCGGCAGCAGCATCCGCAGGAATTCGCTGGCCCGCCCGTACCCGAAGAGCGGTCCGGCCTTGCGGTCGGCGGCGCCGAGCGTGCCGCGCACCCGGCGCACCGCCGTGGCGACCCGGTCGTCGAGCCCGCGGGCCGGCGAGGTCGGTTCGGCGATGCCGGCGGCGGCCCGCAGCTCGGCCGCGTAGGCCTCGGGCGGGCCGAGCCGCTCGACCAGCGGACCCTCGCCCTCGGCGGCCACCTCGGCGAGGTGCTCGGGCAGGTCCTCGAGCAACTCGTCGCGGGTCGTCGGGTCGAGGTCGCCCAGCGCCCGCCGGACCGCGTCGAGATAGGCCTCCTGCTCAGTCGCGACCGTCATGCCGCCACCCCCCGTTCGTCGAGCAGGCCGTCCATCGTGGACGCGAACGTGCGCCAGGTCTTGCCGGCGCGGTGGAGCTGGTCGCGGCCGGCGGCGTTGAGGCCGTAGTACTTGCGGTGCGGCCCCTCCTCGCTCGGCACGACATAGGTGGTCAGGAGCCCGGCCTGGAAGAGCCGGCGCAAGGTGCCGTAGACGGAGGCGTCGCCGACCTCGTCGAGGCCGGCTGTGCGCAGCCGGCGCAGGATGTCGTAGCCGTAACCGTCTTCGTCCTTGAGCACGGCCAGCACAGCGAGGTCGAGCACCCCCTTGAGCAGTTGGGTGGTGTCCACGGTGGAGGAAACTACTCCGCATTGCGAGGTAGTGTCAAGAACGGCATAGCCCGCTGGGCGACTGCGGCATATCCGCGTAAAGTCGATAAATGGCCAAAACCCAACAGATCACACCGCGGTTTAGGACCATCGACGGGCTCAACGTCCGGTATGCGGAGAGCGCGCCGCGCGACGCCGACGCCTTGCTGCTGAGTCCCTGGCCGGAGAGCGTCTACGCGTTCGACCAGATGTGGCCGCAGCTCAGTGCCGACACCCACCTCGTCGCCATCGACCTGCCTGGATTCGGGATGTCGCAGCGCCGCGACGAGATGATGTCGCCGCACGCGATGGGCGAGTTCATCGTGCACGTCGCCGACGAGTTCGGGCTCGACCAGCCGCACGTGGTCGGCCCCGACGTGGGCACCGGGACCGCGCTGTTCGCCGCGGCCGACCATCCGGGCCGGCTGCGCAGCCTGGTCGTCGGCAGCGGGGCGAGCAGCGTGCCGATCACCCTCGAAGGACCGCTACGCGACTGGGTGCTCAGCGAGAGCGTCGACGAATACCGCAAGGTCGACGGGCGCGAGATCGTCAGTGCGGCCCTCGGAACCATCCAGGGGTACGACCTACCCGGCGAGATCCGCGAGGACTACCTCTCGTCGTACGAGGGTGACCGGTTCGTCGAGTCGATGAGCTACGCGCGGGCGTACCCGGAAGATCTGCCGGTGTTGCGCGACAAGCTGCCTGGCCTGGCGACGCCCGTGGAGATCATCGCCGGCCGTGACGACAGCGCCGTGCCACCGTCGAATGCCGAGTTCCTGCACGACCGGCTGCCGCACAGCAAGCTCGACGTGATCGACGCGGCGCACTTCGCCTGGGAAGAGGCCCCGTCCACCTACGCCGACCTGGTCACCACCTGGTGGAACGGCGGCTATCGCAAGGTCTAGAGCAAGGTGCGCACGGCGGCCACGTCGGTCGCGGCGACCACCAGCAACTCCGGCGCGGGGTGGGCGGCGATCAGATCGGCGGCCATCACCCGAAGCTGGTCGGGGAGAGCCGTGTCGTTGGCGAGCCGCGGCACCTCCTGGCGGACCCGGCCCTCCACATCGGCGGCCAGGTCGGCGAGGCGCTGCACCAGGCGGTAGACGGCGTCGCCGCGGGTGCCCTCGCCGGCCGCCGCGGGCGCGGCCCAGCGCGGCGCTTCCCAGTGCGAAACCTGCCGGGTGAGCAGGTCGACGGTCCGCCCGAGATCCTCGTCAGTCACCCGGAGAATCTAGCGCCGGATGTAGCTGAGCAGGCGGAGGATCTGCCAGTAGAGGTAGATCAGGCCGACCAGCATGCCGAACGCGCAATACCAGGCGTAGCGGCGCGGCAGGCCGTAGCGGATGCCCTGCTCGACGGCGGCGAAGTCGAGGATGAAGGTCAGCGCGCCGACGCCGATGCAGACGATGGCGAACACATAGGGCACCCAGCTCACGTGGCCGGTCTGGGTGTAGACCTCGAGCCCCTGCCGGCCGCTGACCCAGAACACGATCAGGTTGGCGAAGCCGAGGACGACCACGCCGATCAACGCGCCGATCACGAAGCGGGTGAACCGCGGGGTGGCCCGGATGATCCGCAGCCGGTAGAGCACCGCCATGCCGAGGAACACCCCGAGCGTGCCGATCACCGCCTGGATCACGATGCCGGGATAGAGCTCCTCGAAACCGCGGCTGGCCACGCCGAGCAGCACGCCCTGGAGGATCGCGTAGAGGCTGATCACCCACGGATTGGTGATCCGCTTGAAGCTGATCACCAGCACGAGGACGAGGCCGCCGATCGAGCCGCCGATGATGCCGAAGCGCAGTGCCGCACCGCCGTGGATGGTGAACCAGGAGACGGCGGCAACGGCGGTGGTCAGCAGCAGCAGCGCGACCGTGCGGATGACCACGTCGTCGATGGTCATCGCCTGGTTGGCCGGTGCCTGGCCGAGCACCTGGCGCTCGGTCCGGGCGGTGTTGTCGAGCTGGGTGAGGACCGGGTTCGAACTTCGCATCGCGTACCCCCGGATCGACTTTAACCCGGGACCCTGCTAGCCCAAGACCAAAAGAGTGCGCCCCCGACGTCGTGAGACGCGGGGGCGCATTCCGGTCGATCTCGGATCAGTCGTCGCCCTGTAGGAAGCTGAGCAGGCGCAGCACCTCGAGGTAGAGCCAGATCAGGCTGACCAGGATGCCGAACGCGGCGACCCAGGAGTAGCGCTCGGGCAGGCCCATCCGGACGCCCTCTTCGACCTCGTGGAAGCTGAGCACGAAGCTCAGCGACGCGATCACGATGCAGACGAGGCTGAAGCCGATGCCCAGCGCGCCGTTGTCGCGCAGGCCGGTGTCGAAGCCGAACAGCGACAGCACCAGGTTGATCAGGATGACGGCGACGACGCCGGCCAGGGCCGCCACCATGAACCGGATGAACCGCGGCGTGGCCCGGATGACCTTGGTCTTGTAGAGGATCGCCATCAGGAAGAAGACGCCGAAGGTGGCGGTCACGGCCTGGAGGACGATGCCGTGGTAGCCGGCGATCACCTGGTAGGACTTGCTGATCAACCCGACGAAGACGCCTTCGACGAGCGCGTAGGTGACGATCAGGGCCGGGTTGGCCATCCGCATGAACGAGATGACCAGGCCGAGGACCAGGCCGACCAGCGCGGCGGCGATCGCGATGGGACGGGTGGAGGAAATCGGGACCACGTTCCACGCGACGGCGCCGGCGACGCCGACGATCGCGAGGAGAGCGACGGTCTTGATGACGACGTCATCGATCGACATCGGTCGCACCGCGGGCGGCGCGGCGGGATAGGCACCCGTGCCCACCGGGTACGGCTGGGCGTACCCCGGCTGGCCGGCTGCGCGTTCGCGCTCCGCCGCCTGGCCCAGCCCTGCGAGCACGGGGTTGGACGTCTTCACAGTTACGGCCTCCCTGAGGAAAAATTCGGTGCCCAAAGGGTACTGGTCAGGCGCCCCTAAGTGGAGAATGTCGGCGCCCCCGATAGCCGCGTATATTGGGGCAAATGGCAATCACCGACACCGATCTGGTACGCGCGGCCCAGGCCGGCGACGTCAGCTCCCTCGGTTCGCTGCTCACCCGGCACCGTCCCGGCCAGCTCGCGGTGGCCTACAGCATCCTCGGCTACGGGCCCGACGCCGAAGACGCCGTGCAGGAGGCGGCCGTGACGGCCCTGCGCCGCATCGGCGACCTGCGCGATCCGGAAGCCGTCGGGCCGTGGTTGCGGATGGTGGTTCGCAACGCCTGCCGGATGCGGTTGCGGGCTCCCGAAACCGCGCCTCTGGACGACTCGCTGGCGCAGCGGCTGCCGTCTTCCGAGCCCGACCCGGCTGCGCTGCTCGACCAGCACGCCGCCCGGGACTGGGTCTGGCACGCCCTCGACGACCTGTCGCCCTCGCTGCGGCTGGTCGTCATGCTGCGCCACTTCACCGGCATCACGGCCTATGCCGACATCGCGGCGGCCTTAGGCGTGCCGGTCGGCACGGTCCGCAGCCGGCTCAGCGAGGCCCGCCGCAAGCTGGCCGCCGCGCTGCTGGCCACGGCTGACGCGGCACACGACGACGCGGCGGCGCTGACCGCGGCGCGGCGGCGGGTCGCGGAGGAGACGCTGGCCGCCTCGGTACACGGCGACTTCGAGTCGGTGCTGGCCGCGCACTGGTCGCCGACCGTCGAGTCCGTCTGGCCGCAGGGCAACCGGACCACCGGCTGCGACACCCTGCTGCGGGGCATGGAGCGCGACCTGACCGCCGGCGTGCGGCAGCGGCTGACCAACGTGGTGGCCAGCCGCGACCTGACCCTCTGGGAGGTCGACCTGCTCAGCCCGCCGGACGACCCGGAGCACTGCCCGCCCGGCGCGGTCTGGGTGCAGCACCTGGCGGGCGATCGGGTGCAGCGGTTCCGGCTCGTGCACGCCCGCCGGCCGGCGCCGGCCATCGCGCTCGCCGCGTGACCGGCGACACAGCCGAGGTCCCGAACTTTCTCCCGCCGGGCGGCATCCTGCCGGTGTGACGATGGAGTTGACCGCCCTGGCCGAGTTGGCCGAGGCGGAATCGATGTTCGCTTACGAGACGCAGGCACCGCCGGCGCTGGGTGCGGCCGCGGCGCGGATCGGCGGCGGTGTCGCGCTGTCGGTGCGCAACGACCCGACCGGCTACTGGAGCAAGGCCCTTGGGTTCGGCTTCGACGAGCCGGTCACCCACCGGCTGGTGGGCCGGATCGTCGACTTCTACCGGTCCGCGGGCACGCCGGCCGCGACCATCCAGATCGCGCCGTCGGTGTTGCCGCCGGATTGGGACGAGATCTGCTCGGCGTACGGGCTGCGGGCGGGCCCGCCGTGGGTGAAGCTGGCCGTCCCGATCACGGACGTCCGCGCGTCCGCATCGTCGTCGTTGCGGATCGCCCCGATCTCGCCGGGTGACGCGGCGGCGTGGGCCGACGTGTTGCTCCGCGGTTTCGGGATGCCCACCGAAGGGCTCGGCGAGATGCTCGGTGCCGCGGTCTCCAACCCGGCCTTCCGGCCCTTTGGCGTCTGGGACGGCGCCGACCTGGTCGGCGGCGGAAATCTCTTCGTGCACGGCCCGGTCGCCGCGCTCAACGGCGCGGCGATCCTGCCCGGTCACCGCAACCGGGGCGCGCAGTCCGCATTGATCGCCGCCCGGGTCGAGGCGGCCCGGGCAGCCGGCTGCCGGTGGGTGGTCGCCGAGACCGGCGAACCGGCCGCGGGCAGCACCAACCCGTCCCTTGACAACCTCGAGCGCGCCGGCCTGCGGGTGCGATATGCCCGGCAGAACTGGCGCTGGCACCACGAATCCATGGGGGAACAAGATGTCTGACCTGACCGTCGACGACCTGCCGGAGGCGCTCCGGCCGGCGATCGAGAAATACCGCGACGAGGCCGCCGAGACCCGCCGGATCCCGGCGGAACTGCTCGACCAGTTGCGCTCGGCCGGCGCGTTCCGGCTCACCACACCGCGCGAGCTCGGCGGCTTCGAGCTGCCGCTCGCGTCCGTGCTCGACGTGCTCGACCGGCTCGGCCGGATCGACGGCCCGGTGGCGTGGGTCGTGTGGAACCTCAACTGGGGTTTCAGCGCGGCCATCCTGCCCGAATCCGGGATGCGGCGGATCGGGCCCGACGCCCTGATCGCCAACTCCGGCCAGCCCGGTCGGCTGGTGGCCGACGGTCCCGGCTATCGCCTGTCCGGGCGCTGGAAGATCGTCAGCGGCATCGAGTCGGCCGACTGGGTCGCGCTGCTGTCGATCGTCTTCGACGGTGACCAGCCCCGGATGACCCCGGCCGGGCCCGACGTCCGGATCTGCTGGGTGCCGCGCGCCGACGTGACGGTGCTCGACACCTGGCAGGTGACCGGCATGCGGGGCACCAACAGCAACACGGTCGTCGCCGAGGACGTACCGGTGCCCGCCGACCTGGTCGTGCCGTTCACCGTGACGCCGCACATCGATCGGCCGGCCTACCGCGTACCCCTGATTCATCTGGTTTTTCCGGGTTGTGCGGCGGTGCTGCTCGGAATGGCGCAGGCCGCGGTCGACGAGGTCGCGGCGCTCGCGGCGGGCAAGGTCGGGATGGACGGCGCGCCGCTGACCGGGCAACCGCGGCTCCAGGCGGCGGTGGGTCGGGCGACTGCGCAGGTCGGTGCGGCGCGGCTGCTCCTGCTCGACGCCGCACGCGAACTCGATCGCACGGCGACCGCCGGCCGGGAGGCCACCGACGCACAGCGCGGGTTGCTGCGCGGCGCGATCAGCTTCGCGGCGGAGAGCTCCAGAGAGGTGCTGCGGACGATGTACGAGGCCGGCAGCTCCGACCCGCTGTATGAGTCGAGCCGGCTCGGCCGGATCGTGCGGGACGGTCAGGCCGCGGCGCAGCATGCCAACTTGTCGGCGGCGCATTATGAGTTGGCCGGTCGCACCCGGCTCGGGCTGCCGCCCAACGCGCTCTTCGTCTGAGGTGCCCGGGGCGGGACTCGAACCCGCACGCCTTTCGGCAGCCGCTTTTAAGGCAGCCGTGTCTGCCGTTCCACCACCCGGGCATATTGCTGTCACGGTAACCGGTTATCCACAGCTACGGTGGAGGCGGCACCTACCACGCCGCCGCGCATACTAGGGTCTAGCGCGTGACCAGCACTGCCCGCGCCGCGCAGCAGGCCGACCCCGCCGACCCGACGCCGGTGCCGGCCCGGGCCTCGCGCTGGTCCGCCGCCCGGTTCCGGAGCCACTTGCCCGGCCTCGGCATCTGCCTCGCCTACCTGCTGCTGGCGCTGTGGATCATGCACGGGCTCTGGCCGTCGCCGACCAACCGGGCGCTGGGCCTCAACCCCGAAGACCAGACGCTCTACGAGTGGTTCCTGGCCGTCGACTCGCGGGTGCTGCACGGCGACTTCTCCCTGGTCACCGACCGGCTCAACGCGCCCGACGGGGTCAACCTGATGGCCAACACCACGGTCATCGCGCTGGGCGCCCTGTTCTCGCCGATCACCCTGCTCTTCGGCGCCCCGGTCACGTTCGCGCTGCTGGCCACCTTGACCCTGGGGCTCACCGCGGTCGCGTTCTACCTGCTGTTCCGCCGGGTGCTCGGCGCACACCGGCTGGCCGCGGGGCTCGGCGGCGGGTTCTGCGGCTTCGCGCCCGGCATGATCTCGCAAAACAACAGCCACCTGCACATGACCGCGCTCTGGCTGGTCCCGGTGCTGGTCTGGGCGGTGGTCAGCATCCTGCGCGCCGCCGACCCGCGACACCCGGCCAACGCCGACCGCCCCGGCGGCCGCAACTGGCGCCGCATCATCGGCTTCGGCGTGCTGCTCGCGATCACCGTCGCGATCCAGGTCTTCATCGGCGAAGAGGTGCTGTTCCTCAGTGCACTCACCCTGGTGATCATGACGCTGGTCTACCTGGGCGCCCGGCCACACTTCAGCCGCCGCGTGCTGGCCGGCGCGGCCGGCGGCCTGGCGGTGGCGTTCGCGATCTCCCTGGCAGTGCTGCTCTACCCGCTGTGGTTCCAGTTCAAGGGCCCGCAGAGCGTGCCCAACGGCGTGTTCAGCCCGCACTTCTTCTCCGCCGACCTGGCCAGCTTCACCACCATCTCGCCGCTGTCACTGCTCGGCAAAGACGAAAACGCCCGGTTGAGCACCGGCGCCGCCGAATACAACACGTTCCTCGGCTGGCCGCTGCTGCTGGTCGCCATCGCCTGCGCGATCTGGCTGATCCGCCGCCCGGTGGTGCTGGCATGCACCATCGCGGCGGTCGTGATGGCGGCGCTGTCGCTCGGCCCCGAGCTGGTCGTCAACGGCACCCGCACCGAGCTCTGGGGCCCCTACCGCCTGCTGCTCGGCCTGCCGGTCGTCGACGGCGCCCTGCCGATGCGCTTCGCGCTGGCCCTCATCCCGCTGATCGCGACCATCCTGGTCGTCGCGGTCGACACGGCGATCAAGATGAGCTGGCAGCCGGGCCGCCTGTTGGTCCCGGTCGTGGTCGCCCTCGCGTTGGTGCCGATCTTCCCCAAGCCGTTGCCGGTCATCGACCGCGCCCCGGTCCCCGAGTTCATCAGCAGCGGCCTCTGGCGCGAGTGCGTCTCCCCAGGCGGCGTGATGATCCCGGTCCCGGCGGCCAACCCACGCGAGCCGGGCCCGATGCGCTGGGCGGCCGCGGCCGACGCCGGCTTCGCGATCCCTGAGGGCTTCTTCATCGCTCCTTACGGCGCCGACGGCAAGGCGTCAATGGGCACCTTCAAGCAGCCCACATCGCAACTCTTCACCCAGGCCGCGACGGAGGGCATCGTCCCAGGCATCGGCGACTTCCAACGCGCCCAGGCCAGGGCCGACTTCGCGTTCTGGAAGGCCCAGTGCGTAGTCCTGGCCGACGGCACGTTCAACGAGGCCACCCTGCGCACCACGCTTGAGCAACTGCTCGGCCCAGGCAAACGCATCGCCGACGTGACCACCTGGAAGGTCGGCTAACCTGCGCCTCGTCTCACTGCTCCCGTCCGCGACGGAGATCGTCTACGCCTTGGGCCTAGGCGACAGCCTGGTCGGCGTGACCTTCGAATGCACGATCCGCCCCGGCTCTTCGCCGGCGGTGGTAGTCGGCGGCCGCGACACGCACAACCTGACACCGGGCGAGATCGACGCTTATGTCCGTGCGGCCGCCGCGAGCGGCACCGACCTCTACACACTGCACGCCGACGCCCTGGCCGGCCTGGACCCCGACCTGATCCTGACCCAGGACCTGTGCCGAGTCTGCGCCCTGCCGGCAGGCCGGGTAGCCGATGCCCTGAACCACCTGGGCTGCCAGGCCGACGTGCTAACCCTCGACCCACACACGCTGGAAGACGTCCTCGACTCAATCCTCGCGGTCGGCAACCAAGCCGGCGCGTCGGCGACCGCCGTCAACCTGGTGGCGTCCTTGCGCGCTCGTCTCTCGGCGGTCGCTGCGGCGGTCTCAGGCCGGCCCCGCCCCCGGGTAGCGGTGGTCGAGTGGGTCGACCCGCCCTTCGGCGCCGGCCACTGGATCCCGGACCTGATCACGGCCGCCGGCGGCACCCCGGTGGCCGCCCATCCGGGCGCGCGTTCATCGGCGACTACGTGGTCGGCCTTCCAGGCGGAGTCGCCGGATCTTGTGGTCGTGGCACCGTGCGGCTACGACCTGCCCGGCGCCATCGACCAAGCCCGCACGGTGCAGCCCCACTTCCCGTCACTCCCGGTCTGGGCAATCGACGCCGACTCCTTGATCGTCCGCCCGGGCCCCCGCCTAATCGATGGCGTCGAAGCCCTGGCCGCGATCCTGCACCCCGACACGACGCCACACCCGCCCACGAACCACGTCGCACGCGTCGCCTGACCCCCGCCGTCCTCAGTGCCGGGTGCCTCTCGCCGCTGAGGTCGTCCACGGCCGTCGCGGCAGCTTCCCGACCACTAGGGCCTAGACGCGTCTGCCCTTGCCTCCTTCTCGGAGGCTTTGCTCTGCACCCCTGTAGGCAGCACCCCACGGCTCGGGTGCTGCCTACAGGGGTGCAGAGCAAAGCGGAGGAAGACCGGGGGGCCCGCGGGGAGGACGGGTGCGAATGGGGTTAGGCCTGGGACGCGGCGTCGAGTGGGTCGACTCTGCCCTGGGCGAGTTCGTTGGGACAGGGTCAATCTGTCCGTCGGCAAGGCATGGGGGGGGTGAGCGCTTCCGCGCCGACGGCAGAGGCGGTGATCATGTGCGGCTGGTCGACACAGGCGAGGCCCGCCTGCTTGATCGTGTGCACCTCATCAACAACCAGCGCGGCGTGTCATGCAGACCCGACACACATGATCATGGTGGGGCCCTCGTTTCCTCCTGACCTGGTGCACACGATCATGGGACCGCCCGTCCCGGGGCACCTGTTCGCCCGGCCGATGCCGCCGCTCGGCGCATCGCGCGCTGCATCGTCCGCGCAGGCACGCCGCGAATGCCGCCCGCGGCGACCGCAGCGACCGCGCCGTCCGTGCTGGCCGCGCCGCCCGCGCTGGCCGCGCCGCCCGCGCTGGCCGCGCTGGCCGGGCTGACCGCGCCGCCCGCGCTGGCCGCGCTGACGCGCCGCCCGCGCTGGCCGCGCTGGCCGGGCTGACCGCTCCGCCCCGCGGCGACCGCGCTGACCGCGCTGGCCGCGCCGCCCCGCGGCGACCGCGCCGCCCGCGCAGGCCGCGCTGGCCGCGCTGGCCGCGCTGGCCGGGCTGACCGCTCCGCCCTGCGGCGACCGCTCCGCCCTGCGGCGACCGCGCCGCCCGCACTGGCCGCGCCGCCCGCACTGGCCGCGCTGGCCGCGCTGGCCGCGCTGGCCGGGCTGACCGCTCCGCCCTGCGGCGACCGCGCTGGCCGCGCTGACCGCGCTGGCCGCGCCGCCCCGCGGCGACCGCGCCGCCCGCGCTGGCCGCGCTGGCCGCGCTGGCCGGGCTGATCGCTCCGCCCTGCGGCTACCGCTCCGCCCTGCGGCGACCGCGCCGCCCGCACTGGCCGCGCCGCCCGCACTGGCCGCGCTGGCCGCGCTCGCCGGGCTGACCGCTCCGCCCTGCGGCGACCGCGCTGGCCGCGCTGACCGCGCTGGCCGCGCCGCCCCGCGGCGACCGCGCCGCCCGCGCTGGCCGCGCTGGCCGCGCCGCCCGCGCTGGCCGCGCCGCCCGCGCTGGCCGGGCTGATCGCTCCGCCCCGCGGCGACCGCGCTGCCCGCTCCGCCAGGGGTGACCGTGGCGACCGCGCTGACTGCGGCGACCGAGGACCCTAAGGCGAGTCGGCGCCCGACTGGTGTTCGCGTCCATCCAGGACGGCGGCGGTCGCTGCCCACCGGCTCGGACACCGCGGATCGGTGCGGATCTCCCTGCGGGGCTGAGCAGAACCACACCCCTCCCGCAGGAATGGGCGGATCTCCTCGTCGGGCGTAGCCCAACGACCAGGATCTCCGGATGGAGACAAGGTGGAGCGCCCTACTGGACGAACGACCTTGTCCCCATCCGGAGATCCTGGTGCCCTAAGCGAAGCCCGACGTGGAGATCCGCCCCCACGGGCTGGCATCTTCTTTGAGCGGCCAGGGCCGGGGCAGCGCCCCGGCGGGGTCCGGGGCAAAGGCCCCGAAACACCCTCAGCTAAGCCGCTCCAGGACCATCGCCATCCCCTGGCCACCGCCGACGCACATTGTCTCGAGGCCGATGGTCTTGTCGTTCCAGTCCAGGGAGTTGATCAGCGTGCCGGTGATGCGGGCGCCGGTCATGCCGAACGGGTGGCCGACCGCGATCGCTCCGCCCATCACGTTGAGCTTGTCGATCGGAACGCCTAGGTCCTGGTAGGACGGGATCACCTGAGCGGCGAACGCCTCGTTGATCTCGACCAGGTCGACGTCGTCGATGGTCATCCCGGCCCGCTTCAGCGCCTGCAACGACGCCCCGACCGGTCCGAGACCCATGATCTCCGGCGACAGCGCGGTAACACCCGTCGACACGATCCGGGCCAGCGGCGTGATGCCCAGATCGCGGGCCCGCCCCGCGCTCATCACGATCACGGCCGCCGCACCGTCGTTGAGCGGGCAGCAGTTGCCGGCCGTCACCCGGCCATCGGGGCGGAAGACCGGCTTGAGCCCCGCGACCCCTTCGAGGGTCACACCCGCACGCGGCCCGTCGTCCTGGGAGACCACGGCACCACTGGGCGTTGTCACCGGTGTGATCTCGCGGGCCCAGAAACCGTCGGCGATGGCTTTCTCGGCGAGGTTCTGGCTGCGTACGCCGAACTCGTCCATCTCTTCCCGGCTCACGCCCTTGACCTGGGCCAGGTTTTCCGCGGTCTGACCCATCGCCAGGTAGACATCCGGCAGCTCGCCGTCGGTGCGCGGGTCGTGCCACACCTCGCCGCCGCCTGCGGCGGCCTGCTTGGAGCGGGACCGCGCCGAAGAGAACCGGGGGTTGTCCCACGAGCCGCCGACGAGTTCCTGCGCCTCGCTGGGCAGCCCGTCGGACGAGCCGCGCGCGAAGCGGGACACGCACTCGACGCCCGCCGAGATGAAGACGTCGCCCTCGCCGGCCCGGATCGCGTGGAATGCCATGCGGGTGGTCTGGAGGGACGACGAGCAGTAGCGCGTGATCGTCGCGCCCGGCAGGCCGTCGAGGTCGAGCATCGTCGCGACCACGCGGGCCATGTTGAAGCCCTGCTCGCCGCCCGGGAGGCCGCAACCGAGGTAGAGGTCGTCGATCGTCGTGGGATCCAGCGCGGGGACCTTGTCCAAAGCGGCGCGCACGATGGTGGCGGTCAGGTCGTCGGCCCGCAGCTCCCGCAGCGACCCTTTGACAGCCCGACCGATGGGGGAACGAGCGGTAGCGACAATGACGGCGTCGCGGTCCGACTGGATGGCCATATCCCACGTTAACCCGCGACCCGCCGACCGCGAGGATGCGATTCCTCTCAATCCGAGAGGCAGCTAGGACGCGGGGGAACGGCCCAGTCCGGCCAGGGCCGAGACGGCGGGCAGCAGGGCATGCGCCCACACCCGGTAGCCGTCGGCCGACGGGTGGAAGCCGTCGAAACACAGCGTGCCGGCGTCGGCCCGGAAGACCGCGCCTGTCTCCGCCGCCAGGTCGACCACGGCGCCGCCGGCGGCGTGCACGGCCCGGCCCTGCGCGGCCGCCGTCTGCCGGCCCCACCAGCCGGCGATCTCGCGCAACGGCTGGTCGATGGCGCGCGCCGCACCGAGGTCGGGACAGGTGCCGACGACGACCTCGACACCGGCGTCGCGCAGCCGGCGCACCGCGGCCGCCAAATAGGCCGCGGACTCGCCTGGCCGGCGCAGCGCCGTCGCGTCGTTGGCGCCGATCAGGATCACCGCCAGGTCGGGGCGTTCGCCGAGCAGCGCGCGGGCGACCTGGGTGGCCAGGTCGGTCGAGCGGGAGCCGGAGACGCCGACCGACGAGAGGTGCACCCGCAGGCCGCCCTCCTCGGCGAGCAGGCGGGCGAGTTGGCCGCCGACCGTGTCGTTGACGTCGTCGACGCCCACGCCGAGCGAGGTGGAGTCGCCGAGCAGCACCAGGCGGACCTCGGGGGCGCCCTCGCGGCCGACGCTCGTGCGCAGGGCCAGGCCAAGTTGCGGCTGGGCGTAGCGGCGGTTGCGGGCGGCCATGAACTCGCCGGCCAGCAGGGCCGCACCACCGAGGGTGCCGGCGGCCAGGGTCATCGCGGCCGTTCGGCCAACCCAGCCGACCAGACCGCGTGACGTCATGCCAACTCCTCCACCGTGGACGGATGCGCGTCTTCGCGCTCCGGTTCCAAGGGTAACGTCGGCGCCGCTCCGCGCAGGTTCCCGAACAGGCGACGAGCGCCACCCGGGCCGGGGGTGAACCACGCGGTCGGGCGACGGCGCAGCGTGGCCCAGCGGCCCGCCGGGCCCCGGTCGCGGCCCGCGACCTGGGTGCCGCTGACCTCGGTGCCGGGCTGGCGGGCGGCTTCCTGCGCGGCCTGGGGCAGCGAGCGGACGCCCTCGCCGGCCGACAGCGCCACCGGCTCCTCGGGCGCGCCGAGCGCGGCCAGCACGGAGGGCAACATCGCCGCCGCGGCCAGTGCGTAGCCGTCGGCGGAGGGGTGGAAGCGGTCGAGGCTGAACATCCGGGCCGGCTCGGCCGCGAAGCGGGGGCCGAGCAGGTCGCCGAGGGAGACCGTCCAGGCGCCGGCCTCGACGCTGGCGACGGTCTGCGCGGCGGCGAGTTGGCGGCTCCAGCGGCCGGCGAGCCAGCGCAGCGGCGGCTGGATCGGCTGGATCGTGCCGAGGTCGGGGCAGGTGCCGACGATCACCCGGGCACCGGCGGCGCGGAACTTGCGGACCGCGTTGACCAGGTGGCGCACGGCGATGTGGGTGCTGGTGCGGTGGGTGACGTCGTTGCCGCCGATGATGATCACGGCGAGAGCGGGGTGTGGCGTGCGCTCGAGCGCGGCCTCGACCTGGTGTGGCAGGCCCGCGGACAGGGCGCCGACCACCGCGTGCCGGTGCAGCCGGACCGGGCGCTGGAGCCGGCGGGACACGCCGGTCGCGAGCAGCGCGCCGGGGGTCTCCCGAGGCTTGTGGACGCCGTAGCCGGCCGCCGACGAGTCGCCGACCACCACCATCTCGATCGGCTCGCCCGGGAACCGGGTGCCGTAGACGCCGTCACCGCGCGGCGGCGGCTCCTGTGCCTG
The DNA here is from genome assembly GCF_003387075.1 of Asanoa ferruginea. Lineage (NCBI taxonomy): Bacteria > Bacillati > Actinomycetota > Actinomycetes > Micromonosporales > Micromonosporaceae > Asanoa > Asanoa ferruginea. The sequence goes on along the minus strand of NZ_QUMQ01000001.1, from coordinate 1,105,163 downwards.
CGGGATCCGCCGGCGGGCCTGCTCGGCCTGGCCGACGATGAGCGCGGCCCCCGCCACCGCTCCGAACGCTGTGACGCCCGCGCCGACCGCCGTGAACCGTGCGACCGTCCGGGCGGCGGTGCGCCAGGCCGCTGCCTCGGCTGCCCCCATTGGCTGTGCCCCCCATGCGTGATGTACGGCTACGAGGCTAACTCCGTTGGCGTCGAAAAGGTGCTTCACGCCGCCGTAGGTGTTCCGGGGAACAAACCTCGCGACGGTTCAGGGTGGCGCGTTCTGGGCATCATGGTGCCCAGGAGGTGGAAAGCCGATGGCGAGAACCTTGAAACGCACCGCGGCATTCGTCGCACTGGGCCGGGCGTTGACCGCCGGTGCCCGGGGCGGCCCGGGTCTCGGCGCGCGGCTGGGTGCCCTGCCTCGAATGATCAAGGCATCGGCCAGCGGTGAGTACGACGGTGGCATGCGACTGGCCCTGATGACCGCCGCGACGATCTACGTGGTTTCGCCGCTGGACTTCGTACCCGAAATGTTCCTGGCGGTCTTTGGGCTGGTCGACGACCTGGTGATGGTGACCTGGCTGGCCGGCAGCGTGCTGGCCGAAACCGACCGGTTCCTGGCCTGGGAGGCCAAGCGGAGGGCGACAATACCCGGCACCGTGCTGTCCTGACCTGCGCACGTAGGCTGGGATTCGACCCGCCGGCCCGGCGGGGCGGACCAGAAGGGCACAACGCCGTGCGCTACTACGACAACGTCGTCGACCTCATCGGTAACACGCCGCTCGTCCGGCTGCGCAACGTCGCCACCGGCATCGACGCGACGGTGCTGGCCAAGGTCGAATATTTCAACCCCGGTGGCTCGGTCAAGGACCGCATCGCGCTGCGGATGGTCGAGGCGGCCGAGAAGTCCGGCCTGCTTCAGGCCGGCGGCACGATCGTCGAGCCGACGAGCGGCAACACCGGGGTCGGGCTGGCGCTGGTGGCCCAGCTCAAGGGCTACCGCTGTGTCTTCATCTGCCCTGACAAGGTCAGCGAGGACAAGCGCAACGTGCTGCGTGCCTACGGCGCCGAGGTGGTGGTCTGCCCGACCGCCGTCGCGCCCGAGGACCCGCGTTCCTACTACAGCGTGTCGGACCGGCTCAGCCGCGAGATCCCCGGCGCCTGGAAGCCCAACCAGTACGCCAACCCGGAGAACCCGCGCTCGCACTACGAGACGACGGGCCCGGAGATCTGGGAGCAGACCGGCGGCCGGATCACCCACTTCGTCGCGGGCGTCGGCACCGGCGGCACGATCTCCGGCGTCGGCCGCTACCTCAAGGAGCAGTCCGGCGGCGGGGTCAAGGTGATCGGCGCCGACCCGGAGGGCTCCGTCTACTCCGGTGGCACCGGCCGGCCCTACCTGGTCGAGGGTGTCGGTGAAGACTTCTGGCCCGAGACCTACGACCGCGAGATCTGCGACGAGATCGTGGAGGTCTCCGACAAGACCTCGTTCGACATCACCCGGCGGCTGGCCCGCGAAGAGGGCCTGCTGGTCGGCGGATCGTGCGGGATGGCGGTCGCCGCCGCGCTCGAGGTGGCGCACCGCGCCGGCCCCGACGACGTGATCGTCGTGCTGCTGCCCGACGGCGGCCGCGGCTACCTGTCGAAGATCTTCAACGACGACTGGATGGCCCGCTACGGCTTCCTGTCGACCGGCGGCGAGGAGCCGACGGTGCGCGACGTGCTCGCCGGCAAGAGCGGTCAGATGCCCGAACTCGTCCACGTGCACCCGACCGATCCGGTCCGCGAGGCGATCGACCGGATGCGGGAGTACGGGGTGTCGCAGGTGCCCGTCCTCAAGGCGGAGCCGCCCGTGGTGACCGGCGAGGTCGCCGGCTCCATCGTGGAGAAGGAACTGCTCGACGCGCTGTTCACCGGTCAGGCACACCTGCACGACATGGTGGAGAAGCACATGCACTCGCCGTTGCCGATGATCGGCGGCGGCCAGCCGGTCAGCGAGGCGGTCGCGCTGCTCGAGAAGTCCGACGCGGCGCTGGTGCTGATCGACGGCAAGCCCAAGGGCGTGATCACCAGGCAAGACCTGCTGGCGCACCTCGGTTCGCGATGATCCGACCCACTTAACCTAAAACGCGAACTCTGTCCCATTCGCGGTGAATACTGCTCCTTGGAGGTTTATTCGCTTCGGGGGGCGGTTTTCGCATGGCCAGGAAAGCGAGATGGGCGGCCGCGGCGGCGGTGGGAGCCGTCGCCGCTGCCGCGTCGCTGTGGGTGTTGACGCCGGCGTCGGCGACCGGGCCGGTCAATCCGGTCGAGGGCGGGCTCGGCTTCCTCGTGCTCGTCGAGGGCAACGCGACGCTGACCGGCTCCGAGAGCGAAGGCCCGGTCGCGGTCGGCGGTGACCTGACCTTCGGTGGCGACTACCGGATCGCGGCCGAACGCGGCGTACGCCTCGGCGACGGCGAGAGCCCGCTGATCATCGGCGGCCGGGCGCTGCTCGGCGCACCTCCGGTGGTCGACGCCACGGTGCTCGACGCCGGCGAAACCGCGGCGGACGGCGACGGGGTCGGAGCCGCGGCCGGTGCGGACGGGGGACTGGGCGTGCTGCTCCGGGCCACCGATCCGCCGCGCGAATCCGGTGCCGGCGCCCGCAAGGCCAGCCTCGCCGAGCAGGACGCGCTCGACTTCGCCGGCGTGTTCGCCACCTTCCGCGAGCGGTCGCAGCAGTTCGGGACCTGCGGCGAGACGGCGACGTTGCGCAGCTCCGACGGCCGGGAGTTGGCCCGGCCCCTGCGGGAGGCCGGAACCAAGGCCTACGTCTCGCTGACGCCCAACCAGACCAACGTGCTCAACCTGAGCGGCGACGAGTTCAACAACCTGTCCGACCTGACCTTCAACACGCAGCCCGGCGCCGCGACGCCGCTGCTGGTCAACGTGCGGACCAGCGACTCCTACGAGTGGCGGACCGCCAACTTCGCCGGGATCAGCGACAACCAGGCGCCGTACATCCTGATGAACTTCCCGGACACCACCGCGATCACGCAGGTCGGTGCCGACACCGCCGAGGGCACGATCTACGCCCCGAACGCGGACTTCACCGACGTCAACACCGCCAACAACGAGGGGAACCTGGTCGTGAAGAGCTACACGCACGGCACCGCGGCCACCAACGGCGGTGAGACACACGACCTGCCGTTCAACACGACGATCCAATGTGGCGCGGCACCGGACAGCACCCCGGTCGCGGCGCCACCGGCGACCGGCACGACGACCGAGATCCCGGCCGTGACCGCGACCCTGGACGCCGCCACCGAGCCGGCGACGGCGACCGTGCGGCCCGACCTGGGCACGCCGGAGCCGACGACTACCGAGGTGCCCGGCGTGGTCGCACCCCCGATGTGGCCGACGACCGACCCGGCCCCGCTCGACTCCAACCTGCCCTGGGCCTGGATGACCGAGCAGCCGCCGTCGGCGCCGGCAACCGACCTACCGATCTTCGACCAGACCGACGCGCCGGGTGCTGATCCGACCAACGCGCCGGCCGTCGACCCGAGTGGCGCCGCGGTCGCGGAGGAGCCGCCGGCCGACGGGGATCCAGCGGCCGAACTGCCCGGCGACGACGACACGATCCAGTTCTGGCCCACGACACCGTCGGCGAGCCCGTCGGTGACGCTGTCGGCCGTCGCGTCGGCCAGCAGCGAGCCCGCGGTCGTCGCCAACTACGGCCCGCTGCCCGGCCAGGGTGGTGCCGGCCCCGGTGAGCTGGTCTCCAGCCGGCCGCCGACCTCCCGACTGCTGATCGCGGCGCTGTCCATCCTGGTCGTCAGCGGCACGTTGCTGCTGCTCGGCCGCCGGCGCCGCCGCCGCCACCTGGCCGCGCACTGAGCATCTACTGACCCGGCACCAAAAGGCCGAGCCGGCTCCCTTCGGCAGAGGGAGCCGGCTCGGCCACGTTCGCAGCCCGGGCGGCTCGTTCACGTTCGCAGGTCAGCCCGCTCGGCGCATCACGGCCCGCTCGGTCACGTTCGTAGCTCGGCCGGCACCGTGACCACGTCGACGTAGGCGCCGCGACGCAGCAGGGTCACCGACATGCGGGTGCCGATCGCCGGGCCGAGCATCAGGCGTTGCAGCGACTGCACGTTTTGCACCTGCTGCCCGCCCGCGGTCAGCAGGATGTCGCCGAGGTAGATGCCGGCGACCCCGGCTGGGCTGCCCGGCACGACCTCGACCACCCGCAGCCCGGAGCGCTGGCCGGCGCGTTCGGCGACCGGCGGCGGCAACGGCACCGGGACGCCGGCGACGCCGAGCCAGGCGCGGCGTACCCGGCCGTCCTTGATCAGGTCGCCGATGATCTGGCGGGTGTTGCGGTTGATCGGCACCGCGAGGCCGAGCCCGTAGCCGGCGACCGCGGTGTTGACCCCGATCACCTGGCCGGACGAGTCGACCAGGGCGCCGCCGGAGTTGCCCGGGTTGAGCGCCGCGTCGGTCTGGATCACGTCGTCGATCAACCGGAGGGCGCGCCCCTCGCGGGCCGGCAGCGACCGGCCGAGCCCGGAGACCACCCCGGCGGTGACCGAGCCGGCCAGCCCCATCGGGTTGCCGACCGCGACCACGAGTTGCCCGATCTTGAGTCGGTCGGCGTCGCCCAGCGGGGCCGGGCGGGCGCCGGCGTCGCGGACCCGCAGGACCGCCAGGTCAGAAAGGGCGTCGCGGCCGACCACGTCGAAGCCGGCCTCGGCGCCGTCGCCGAAGGTGGCCGTGCCACCCTGCGCGCCCTCGACCACGTGGGCGCTGGTGAGCAGAAAGCCGTCGTCGGTGAAGGTCACGGCGGAGCCCGCGCCGGCACCCCGGCCGGTGCGCACCGACACCGCGGCCACGCTGGGCAGGATCTGCGCGGCGACCGTCGTGACGATCCGCGAGTACGCGTCGAGCGCGGCGGTCTCGTCGCGCTCCGGTCGGGTCCGTTCGGTATCCACGTCACCCACAACACGCCGCCCCCGCCGGGAATGCCGGCCTTCGGCGGGGTTCGCTCAGAGCGGAAGCGGCTCCGCGGGACTCAGGCAGACAGCGGGCAGGTCGAACCAGCGGAGCCCCTCGAAACCGGGTGACAGCGCGTTGTCGCCGGTGGTCTCGGCGCAGCCGCTCCCGTCGTAGGCGTCGAAGATCGTTTGGGCCTCCGCCAGATAGCCCGGCAGCGCGGCCTCGGGCGCCCGGTCGGCCGGCACCGCCCCGGCCCAGCGCACCCCGCCGCTGTCGAAGGTGACCTCGGTCAGCCGCAGCGCCGGCTCAGCGAGGCCGCGGTGGTGCCGCCACAGCCCGGAATAGGGGTCGAAGCGATAGTCGGGCAGCAGTTTCCAGCCGTCGCGGGCGATCAGGTCGACGGCCTCGACGATGTAGCGGCAGACCGCCTCGGACAGGAAGTAGTTGAAGCTGACCCGGGCCCAGCCGGGCTTGATCCCGGCGCAGCCGGACATCACCTCCTGCTCGAACCGCAGGGAGTGATCGAGGTCGATGCCGAGTAAGCGGTGCCCATAGGGGCCGGCGCACGAGCAGCCGCCCCGGGACTGGATGCCGAAGAGGTCGTTGAGCAGCGCCACGACGAAGTTGTGGTGCAGGTAGCGGCCGTTCGGGCGGCGGACGACGAAGGACAGGATGGAGAGCCGGTCGGCGTGCGGGTTGCCGAGCACCTCGATCGCCGGGTTGGCGGCCCAGGTGTCCATCGCGATCCGGCGGAACCGCTCCTCGCGCTCGCCGATCACGGCGGTGCCGACGGCCTGCTTGAGGGCGAACACCAGGCCGGCGCGGATCGACTCGACGATCGCCGGCGTGCCGCCCTCCTCGCGGTGTGCGGGGTCGGTCATGTAGTGGTGCATGAAGCCGTTGACGTAGTCGACCGTGCCGCCGCCGGGCACCGTCGGGACCCGGTTGCGCAGCAGGTGGCGGCGGACCACCAGGACGCCGGGCGTGCCGGGGCCGCCGACGAACTTGTGCGGGGACAGGAAGATCGCGTCCTTGCCGGCCATGTCGATGTCGACGTAGGGGCCGGCCGCGGCGTAGTCCCAGCAGGCCAGCGCGCCGTGCTCGTGGAGCAGCGCGGAGATCGCCGCGGTGTCGGTGATGATCCCGGTGACGTTGGAGGCGGCCGAGAACGAGCCGATCTTGAGTGTCCGGTTGGCATAGCTGGCCAGCGCTGACGCCAGGGCCGCGCGGTCGACGTGGCCGTCGGCGTCTTCCGGCACGACCACGACGTCGGCGATCGTCTCGCGCCAGGGCAGCTCGTTGGAGTGGTGCTCGTAGGGACCGATGAAGACCACCGGGCGGTGCTCGAGCGGGATCAGTGAGCGCAGGTCGTAGCCGTCGTCGAGCTCGGCCGGGATGCGGATGCCGAGGATCCGGACCAGCTTGTCGATCGCGCCGGTGGCGCCGGAGCCCGCGAAGATCACCACGGTGTCGTCGTCGCCGCCGACCGCGTCCCGGATCACCGCGCGGGCGTCTTCGCGCAGCCGGGTGGTCTGCCGCCCGGTCCCGGACGACTCTGTGTGCGTGTTGGCGTAGCGGGGAAGCACCTCGTCGCGGATGAAGTCTTCGACGAAGCTCAGCGACCGGCCGGACGCGGTGTAGTCGGCGTAGGTCACCCGGCGGGGCCCGTAGGGACCCCACATCACCTGGTCATCGCCGATGACGCCCTCGCGGATCAGGCGCAGCAGCGGCGGCTCATCCCCGTCATCGGGTCTTGCGCCGACCGGAGGTCCCGGCGGCATAGGCGGCACTGCCCTGCTCATGGCTCATTATGCGAGCGCGGCACGGGTTTGCGGTTGGGATTGTCAGGGACCCGCCCCGGCGGCACCCCAGAGCCCAACAAACCGGATTAATCCGGGAAGTCGCACAGACTGTCCGATTGCGGGCGACCGAGAGACGGTTCCATATGCGTACGGCGGCCGGCGGGCCGCCGCGAACGAGGGGGACCGATGGTCAGCGTCGACCATACCGTGCGGGCCACATCGGGCCGCGAAACCGCGCCGGAAGACGTTGTCGACCGGCTCCTCTGGCAACACGCCCGGGAGATTCTCGGGCGACACGCACGACCCGGCCGCGACGGTGGCTGCGACTGGTGCGGTGGGGCCTGGCCCTGCCACTCCCGGCGCGCCGCCGAGCACGCCCTGGCGGCATCCCGTCGCCCCTGGCGTGAAGGCTGGACGGCCCGGCACGACCTCAACAGCGTGCGCGTGGTCGCTCGCGCCGACCGACGCCGGGTCGCCGTGAGCTAACTGAAGACAACCGCACCCGCGGTGACCGTCGCGTGCTCCGCCAGCACTGCGACATTCCCGCAAACACCCACCTGCGGTCCGGACCGGCTAGCCTCCGCCGGTCACGACGCCTCCGGCCAGGCGTTACCGGGCAGCGGTTGGGTACGGCGGGCGAGGGTGCGTGACCAATCGGTTCCCCCGCATATCTAGGTCACGCACTCTCGCCCAGCCAGCTTCGCGAATAGCGCAGCTGGCGGGTGGGCGCCGCACCCATGAGTTCCTCGCGCTCCCGGCCATCGGGAAGCCAGCCGCCCCGCTCGTAGAAGCGCCGGGCGTGCGCGTTGCCGTCGAGCACCCAGAGCACCGCCTGGCGCCAGCCCCTGCCGCTCATCGTGGCGAGCGCGTCGCGCATCAGCGCCCGGCCGATGCCCCGGCCCTGCGCCGCCGGGTCGAGGTGGATCGCGTAGAGCTGGCCCGTCGAAGGGGTGAACTCCTCCTCGGGACCGACGTAGCTGAAGCCCACCGCCGCCCCGTCGTCGACGGCGACGGTCAGCCGATGGGTGTCGGCCTCGTAGGCGAACCGTTCCCGCCACCAGGCACTGAGCGACTCCGGCGAGAGGGCGCTCAGCCCGGCCATCGGCACGAAATCGCGGTAGGCGGCAATGCGCGAGTCGTAATGGAGGCGACCAATGGCCTCGATGTCATCGGCAACTGCGGGTCGTAGTGAGAGCGTCACGGAAATGGCTCCAGAACGGCTGTCAGCCGATTGACTGATCGGATCGAAGTTGGTCGTACGTACGGATCACGTTAGATCTTCGTGATTATGCCCCGGAATAGCAGCGACCCCCGAGGCTTCCGTGCTTGCACGGACCGGCTGGACTGGGCCGGAACCTCGGGGGCCGGGTGGCTGCTTCGGTTTCGCCGCACCGCTGCCACACGGTCTCGACGATCGGAAACTGTCAAGGACAGCGGCTAGCGGGCAGCCACCTCACGAGTCCCAGTGCTATACAAAGCTGGACCACCTCCTTTCCCGTGTATGGCCACGCTATCCACGCAGCGAGGTGCCGAGCAACGGTTTTTTCTGGGTCATATGCCACTTTTGGCGCCAGCACAGAGATCGAATTTTGCTAGCAATCACGGGACTGCGGCCGATGTGACCGGTTTTGGGGGACGGTCGTGCCGCGTCGAGGGGGATAGGACGACGTGATGGGGAAGCACGCGGCCCGCATCGGGGTGGCTCGCTGGACCGTGCTCGCGCTTCTGCTGCTCGGGCTGCCGGCGCTGGTCGCCGCCGGCCTGATCGTGGTGCGCGGCGATGGGTGGTCGGCTCTGTCGCCGGGCAACTCGGCGTGCGACCGCAAGCTCAAGGTGGTCACCGCGTCGTCGTTCGCCCCGGTGCTGTCCGCCCTGTCGGCGCGGCTCGCCAAGACCGACAGCTGCGTCCGGATGGACATCGTGGTCGCCGACGGCCGGGCCGCACCCGACACCGTCCGGCAGACCGGCGCCGACCTCTGGATCCCCGACGACACCTCGTGGGTCGGCACCGCGCCCGACCTGGGCCTGGCCCGGCTCGGCCCCGACAACACGATCGGCACCGGCGGCGCCGGCACCGTGCTCGCGGACAGCCCGATCTACATGGTCACCGACGCACCGACCGCGGCGAAGTTGCGCACCGCCGGCGACTCCTGGCTCGCGCTGGCCACCCTTCTCGACAAGGATCCGACCGTACGGCTGGCCGTCCGCGAGCCCGGCACCTCGGGCGACGGCATGGTCGGCGCCGGGTCGATGGCCGAGACGATCTGGACCGGGCAGGGCATGGACGCCTCCGCGCAGGTGCTGTCCCGGGCGTTCAAGAAGACCCGCACGGTGCGCGGCGGCGACCTCGCGCTGCCCCGGCTGCCCGGCGAGGTCGGCCTGGTCGCCGAATACTCGCTGGTGCCACAGCTCACCAAGGTCGCCGCCGGCGGCGCGGTGCTCGCCGGCAAGGACTGGCGGGTGGCGCTGCGCTACACCTGGTTCCCGACCACCGCGGCCCTCGCCGACGACGACCGGGCCGCCGCGCTGGCCCGGCTGCTCGAGGCGCTGGGTTCGGCCGACGGCACCGAGGCGATCACCGCCGCCGGGCTGCGCGCGCCGCGTTCCGCCGAGCCCGACGAGCCGCCGCCGGGGGCCGAGGAACTCCCGACGCTGGCGAGCCGGCCGATGCCCTTCCTCGGCGCGCACCACGTCGACCACGTGCTGGCCACCTGGTATGCCGAGGACCGCCAGACCGACCTGCTCGTGGTGGTCGACGTGTCCGGCTCGATGGGTGACCCGGCACCGGGCTCGAAGCAACCGTTGATCAAGCTGGTCGCCGAGGGCTGCCAGTCGCTGGAGGGCCTGCTCCCCGACGACAGCCGGCTCGGCCTCTGGGAGTTCGGCACCCAACTCGACCCGCCGCGCGACTACCACGAGTTGCTGCCGGCGGAGTCGCTCACCCCGTCGCACCGGGACGCGACGCTCGAGGCGTGCAAGAAGCTCAACACCCATTCCAGCGGCACCGGTTTGTACGAGACGATCCTGGCCGCCTACAAGAGCGCGCAGGACAACGCCCGCAAGGACGTGCCCAACCGGGTGCTGCTGTTCACCGACGGCCGCAACGACGACAAGGGCTCGAAACTGACCCTCGACGGCCTGTCCGCCGCGCTGAAGTCGACCGCCGACGAGACGCGCCCGGTCAGCCTGAGCGTGGTCGTCTTCGGCGCGGGCGAGTCCACCAAGGAATCTTCGGCCAAGCTGGAGAAGGCCCTCGAGCCGGCGCAGGGCTACGTCGACACATTGTCGACGGCCGATGAGGTGTCGGCGGTCTTCATCCACGTCGCGGCCGGCGGCCTGCACGGCTGAGCCGTACCCCCGAAGCTCGGGTCTGGGTCCGAAATATTCTGGCAATCTCTGAGAGCGCTCTCTTGACACGACGTTCATCTATCTGACAGGTTTCCAGACAGTTACGTCTGTCTCTATCTATCGCCTGATGAGGTGATCGTCGTGCTCCGTCCCCGCACCTTGATCGCGGCCGCGGCGGCCGCCGCGTTAGTGGCAACGGCGTTGACCGTGCCACTCTTCGCCGGCCCCGCGAGCGCGGCACCAGCACCCGGGCCACTGGTCTGGTCCGACGAGTTCAACGGACCTTCCGGCAGCGCCGTCGACCAGTCGAAGTGGCGCTTCGACATCGGCGGCAGCGGGTGGGGCAACAACGAGCAGCAGTACTACACCAACAGCACCCGCAACGCCGCCATGGACGGTGCGGGCAACCTGGTGATCACCGCGCGCCGGGAGAACCCGGCCAACTACCAGTGCCACTACGGCACCTGCCAATACACGTCGGCCCGGCTGCTCACGGCGGCGACGTTCACCCGCACGTACGGCCGGTTCGAGGCACGCATGAAGATCCCCCGCGGCCAGGGCATCTGGCCGGCGTTCTGGATGCTGGGCACGCCGGTCAACTGGCCGACCAGCGGCGAGATCGACATCATGGAGAACATCGGCCGCGAGCCCAACCAGGTGCACGGCACCATCCACGGCCCCGGCTACTCGGGCGCGGAAGGCATCGGCGCCGGCTATTCCATCGGCCAGCCGTTCGCCGACGGCTTCCACACCTTCGCCGTCGACTGGTCGCCCAACCTGCTCATCTGGTATGTCGACGGCAATGAATACCAGCGCCGCACGCCCGCCGACCTCGGCGGCGACCGCTGGGTCTTCGACCACCCGTTCTTCATGATCATGAACGTGGCGGTCGGCGGCTACTGGCCGGGCTACCCCGACGGTTCGAGCACCTACCCGCAGACGATGACGGTCGACTACGTCCGCGCGTACGCCCAGCCCGGCGGCACCACCCCGCCACCGACCGGCGGCGGTGGCCGGATCACCGGCATCGGCGGCAAGTGCGTCGACGTCGCCGGCGCGAACCCGGCAAACGGCACCGCGGTGCAGCTCTGGGACTGCAACGGCACGACCGCGCAGCAGTGGACCTGGGCCGGCGACGGCTCGGTGCGGGCGCTCGGCAAGTGCCTGGACGTGCCGTCCGGTTCGACCGCCAACGGCGCCAAGCTCCAGTTGTGGGACTGCAACGGCAGTGGTGCGCAGCGGTGGACGTTCAGCGGGGCCAACGACATCGTCAACCCGCAGTCCAACAAGTGCATGGACGCCACCGGCAACAGCTCAGCGAACGGCACCCGACTGCAGATCTGGGACTGCGGCGGCGGTGCCAACCAGAAGTGGTCGCGCAGCTAGACGCTGCCCGCCCGACCGCTTCTGACGAAGGGGCCCATTTCCGTCCTGGGTGGGCCCCTTCGTTCTGCCCCCGTGCGGTAAGGGTTGTCGTTCCGTCGGTGTTACATCTGGCAGAACGAGAGGAGTTCCACGTGTTCCTGCGTCGAATGAAGTCCGATCTGCCCGCCCCGGGGCAGGCCCTGCCGGGCCGCCCGCTGGGGATGCCCGTCGCCGACCGGCACGTCGTGCTCGGCACGCCGATGGTCGGCCCGTGGCCGGAGGGTGCGCAGGTCGCCGTCTTCGGCATGGGCTGTTTCTGGGGTGCTGAGCGCCTGTTCTGGACGCTGCCCGGCGTGATCTCGACGGCGGTCGGCTACGCGGGCGGTCAGACCGCGAACCCGACCTACGAGGAGGTCTGCTCCGGCCGCACGGGCCACACCGAGGCCGTCCAGGTGGTCTACGACCCGAGCAAGATCGCGTACGAGGATTTGTTGAAGGTCTTCTGGGAGAACCACGACCCGACCCAGGGCATGCGCCAGGGCAACGACGTGGGCACCCAGTACCGCTCGACGATCTACGTGACCACCGACGAGCAGTTGGCGGTGGCGGAGTCGTCCCGCGAGGCGTTCGCCCCGATCGTGAAGGCCGCCGGCCACCGCGACATCACCACGGAGATCGGCAAGCTGGACACCTTCTACTACGCCGAGGACTACCACCAGCAGTACCTGTCGGATTCGAAGAACCCCTACGGCTACTGCAACCACGGCCCCAACGGCATGACCTGCCCGGTGGGCGTGGCGAAGACGGCCTGACCCTCGAGACAGCGCTGGCGCGGGTCCCCGGGATCCGTGCCAGGGCGTTCGTCTGCCGCGCAGCGGTTACGGCTGCTCGGCGGCGTAGAAGGCGCGAACGCGGGCGGCCTCGCCACGATCGTCCAGCTCGACGACGTCGAGCACGCGGTTGCCGTTCTCCCGCCGGTAGAGCAGGGCGTAGCCGCCCGGCGAGGTCAGCAGCGTCTCCTCGTCGAACCGCAGCCCCGGCGCCAGGGCGAGGCCACGGGAGAAGTGTTCGCGGAGCTCGGCCCGGCCCGCCAGCCGGCCGTCCGGCCGCCCCCACCGGCGGACCACCGTCGGGGCCGCGAAATCCACGTCCTCCGCGTAGCAGGCGATGATGGCGTCCAGGTCATGCGCGTTCCAGGCGGCGAGCCACCGGTCCGCGTGCCTACGCGCGTCCACAACCCGGTCCTCAGGCCACGAGCGGCGCGGCGTCCGGACCTAACGTCTTGATCACCACACCAGTCTTGCCAGGCCGGTCCGGCCCGTCAATCGCCCACGGCGGACGTACCGATCACACCCCGGCGGCCTTGGCGTTTGACCGCGGCGGCCCGAGATCGGCGGATGACCTCGCCGTGGCGCTGGCGTGGGTCCACGGATCCGCGCCAGACTGGACGGTATGAGCAGCGACGCGCGCCCGCCCATCGTCGACCTGGCCACCTGGCAGGCCGCTCGCGACGAGCTGCTGGTCCGGGAGAAGGCGCACACCCGCGAAGGCGACGCCCTCGCCGCGGCGCGTCGCCGGCTGCCGATGGTCGAGTTCGACGGCACGGTCGAGGTGGTCGGGCCCGACGGTCCGGTGCCGTTCCTGAGCCTGTTCCAGGGCCACGACGAGCTCGTCGTCTACAAGCACATGTGGTATGACGACACACCCCACCAGGGCCAGTGCGAGGGCTGCACCTTCACGGCGTGGAACCTGAAGGACGCTTCCTACCTCAACGCCCGCGGGGTCTCGTTCGCCTTCCTGACCACCGGCGTGTGGCCGGAGGTGGCCGACTTCGTCGGCTTCATGGGCTACACCCTGCCCTGGTATTCGGTGCGCGACGTCCCGGAGCCGATCGGTGGCGAGATGGGCTACCTCACCAGCTACTTGCGCGACGGCGACCGCGCGTTTCTGACCTACCGCACCACAGGCCGCGGCAACGAGCCGATCAACGGGTCCTTCGGCCTGCTGGATCGGACCGTCTACGGCCGCGGCGAAGCCTGGGAAGACAACCCGGAGGGCTGGCCCGAGGGCCAGCACGCCTGTTGGTATTGGCGCACCGACGCCGACGGCAACTCGACCTGGGGTGAAACCGGTCGCCCGACGGCCGAGTGGACCCGCCCGGGCGCGGGCCCGGTGACGACCCTCGGGCGGCACGGGCCCCACCACTGATCACGGGGTTTCCGTGGCCTTGGCGGCACGCTCCAGCCGGAAATAGCCGGCGGAGTGGACCATCATCGCCGCGAAGCCGCTGACCAGCATCGCGGCCCCGGCGATCCACATGATGTGCCAGAAGCCGGCGACCACGCCGACGAACGCGAGCAGCAGTGCGATCGACTGGCTCACCCGCACCACCCGGGAGTCCGTCGCCCGCCGACGGAAGCTCTCCTGGCTGTTGACCAGAAGCAGGGCTGCCAGCAGCGGGATCGCCACCGAGAAGGCGAGCACACAGACCCTCGCCGACCAGTCAAGGGTCGCTTCTGAAAGGAACGGCTGCACGAACACCAAGGCGATCGCGGTCAGGCCGCCGTAGATCAGGTTGTTCTGCCGGATCCACTCCCGCTGCTGCTCCGGCTCCGTTGCTGCCCGCTCGAGCCATTCACCCTGGGCCTCCTGCTCAACCGTCACGACGATCAGCGCCAGGTGTGTCGGGGTTCGTAGCCGAGCACCCGGCGGGCCTTTTCGATCGACAGGAACGTGCCGTGGTCGCCGACGTCGCGGGTGACCGGGATGTCGGGGAAGACCTCCGCCGCCAGGTCGGCCGACTTCTGCGGCATCACCGAGTCGGCGTTGGCGATGATGAAGATGTCCATGCCGGTCGCGTCGAGCTCAAGTGACAACCGCACCGCCTGGGCGCCGTCGCGGGCGTCGATGTAGGACCAGGCGTTCCAGCTTCTTAGCAGCGGGTCCGCCGCGTAGGACGGGAACGCCGCATAGTCCGCCGGCTCCATCACGTTGGAGAACCGCAGGCCGATCATCTTCAGCGCGGGGTTCCACCGGCAGAACTGCGCCGCCATCTGTTCTTCCAGATGCTTCGCCAGCGCGTAGGACGACTGCGGGCGCGCCGGGTATTCCTCGTCGACCGGCAGGTAGGGCGGCGGGACCTCGCCGAACGGCAGGCCCAGCAGTGTCTCGCTGCTCGCCCACACGACGTTGGTGATCCCGGCCGCCCGGGCCGCGGCGAAGACGTGGTGTGTCGCGGTGATGTTGTGGGTGAACGTCGCCGCGTTGGCGGTGAGGCCCGGGGCCGGGATCGCGCCCAGGTGGACGACCGCGTCGATCGACGCGTAGCGGTCTTCGATGCCGGCCAGCGCCTCGACGACCTGCCCGTAGTCGCCCAGGTCGATGCGGGTGAACGGGGCCACCGGATCAGGCGACGGCACCCGGTCGATGTTGTGCACCTCGTAGCCGTGCTCGATCAGTTCTCGCACGACGGCGCGGCCCAGTTTGCCGCTGCCGCCGGTGACGACGACGCGTGTTGTCATGTCCGCAGAACCTACAGCGCGGCACCGACACGTTTGGCGTAGTCCCGGGCCTCGTCGTCGGACGCGTATTTGGTCCGTGGCCAGAAGAAACCGCGCAAACCGTCACCCTTGGTACGCGGCACGACATGCGTGTGCAGGTGCGCCACCGACTGTGACACCCGGTTGTTGATCGCCACGAACGAGCCGCCGGCTTCGAGCGCGGACTGCACGGCGCGGTCGACGGCCTGCACGAATCCGAAATAACCCGGCAAAGCAGAAGCTGGCAAATCAGACAAAACCACTAAATGCTGACGGGGTATGACCAGCGTGTGGCCTTTGAACACCGGCCGGGTGTCGAGGAACGCTACGCAATCGTCGGTCGATCCGACCCCGAACGCGGGCACCTCACCCGCCACGATGCCACAGAACACGCAGTCCGCCACCGACGAAGACTAGCCTCCATCCAATGACCTACGGTTTCGAGACGCTCGCCATCCACGCCGGCCAGGATCCGGAGGCGCGCACCGGGTCGGTCGTGCCACCGATCTTCCAGACCAGCACGTATGCCCAGGACGGCGTCGGTGTGCCCCGCGAGGGCTATGAATACAGCCGCTCCAGCAACCCCACCCGCGACGCCCTCCAGGAGTGCCTGCGCGCGCTCGAGGGTGGCCGCCGCGGCCTGGCGTTCGCGAGCGGGCTCGCGGCCGAAGACACCCTGCTGCGCACCGTCTGCCAGCCGGGCGACCACGTGGTGATCCCGGACGACGCGTACGGCGGCACGTTCCGGCTCTTCTCGAAGGTGGCCGAGCGCTGGGGGCTGTCCTGGACCGCCGCGAGCATCCACCACATCGACACGATGCGGGCCGCGATCCGGCCGGGTCAGACGAAGGTCATCTGGATCGAGACGCCGTCGAACCCGCTGCTCGGCATCAACGACATCGCCGCCACCGCCGCGCTGGCCCGCGACGCCGGCGCGCTGCTGGTCGTCGACAACACGTTCGCGTCGCCCTACCTCCAGCAGCCGCTGAGCCTGGGCGCCGACGTGGTGGTTCATTCGACGACGAAATACATCGGCGGGCACTCCGATGTGGTCGGCGGCGCGCTGATCGTCTCCGACGACGAGCTCGGTGAGCGGCTCGCCTACAACCAGAATGCGATGGGTTCGGTCAACGGGCCGTTCGATGCCTGGCTGACGCTGCGGGGCATCCGGACGCTCGGCGTGCGGATGGATCGGCACTGCGACAACGCCGAGCGGGTGGTCGACTACCTGCGTCAGCACAAGGCGGTCGCCGAGGTGCTCTACCCGGGCATGGCCAGCCACCCGGGGCACGAGACGGCCGCCAAGCAGATGAAGCGGTTCGGCGGGATGGTCTCGTTCCGCGCCGCCGGCGGCGAAGAGGCGGCCGTACGCATCTGCGAGAGCACGAAGCTGTTCATCCTGGCCGAGTCGCTGGGCGGGGTCGAGTCCTTGATCGAGCACCCCGGCCGGATGACGCACCTCAGCGCGGCCGGGTCCCCGCTTGAAGTTCCAGCGGATCTTGTGCGACTGTCGGTCGGCATCGAAACCGCTGACGATCTGTTGGCCGACCTGGAGCGCGCGCTCGGCTGACCACTTGAGACGATGCGGTGCGTAGGCCCGATGGGGAGGGTGGCCCGTGCCAGAGACTGTGCCGAGCTGGGTCGGCGCGACCGCGCGCCAGATCGCGCGCGCCGTGCGTCGTGGTGACACCACCGCCACGCGCGTCGTCGCCGATCATCTCGACCACATCGCCGCCGCCGACCCGGTCGTGTCCGCGTTCCGGACCATCCGGGCCGGCGCGGCGATCGTCGAGGCCGAAGAGGTCGACGTCCTGGAAGACCTGTCCAGCCTCCCGCTGGCCGGCGTCCCGGTGGCGATCAAGGAGAACACCGCCATCGCCGGCGCGCCGATCTGGAACGGCTCGGCCGCCGCCCGGGCGCCGGTCGCGGCCGAAGACCACGAGGTGGTCCGCCGGCTGCGCGGTGCCGGTGCGGTCGCCGTCGGCATCACCCGGATGCCGGAGCTGGCGCTGTTCGCGATGACCGACGACGAGACCGCCGTGACCCGCAACCCGTGGCGCACCGACCGCACCCCGGGCGGCTCGTCGGGCGGTGCGGCAGCCGCGGTCGCCAGCGGCATGGTGCCCGTCGCGCACGGCACCGACGGCCTGGGCTCGGTGCGCATCCCGGCGGCGTGCTGCGGGTTGGTCGGGCTCAAGCCCGGCCGCGACGTGGTGCCCCGCGAGCTGGGCGCCGACGGCTGGTTCGGGCTCAGCGAGCACGGCGTGTTCGCCACCAGCGTGTCCGACGCCGCGCTGGTCTTCGCGGTGCTCGCCGGTCGCCGCCCGGAGAAGCTGGTCGAGCCGGCCCGGCTGCGGTTCGCGGTGTCGACCCGCTCCCCGGTGGCCGGCATCCGCCCCGACGCGCCCAACCGGGATGCGATCACTACGGCGTCGAAGCTGCTGGTCAACGCCGGGCATGACGTCGCCGGCATCGACCCGGTCTATCCGATGTCGCTGGGCCTCAAGGGGATGGCGCACTGGTTCGCCGCGGCCGCGAGCGACGCCGACTTCGACGCGCTCGACCGGGGCACGCTCCAGCCGCGCACGCGCCGGCACGCCGCGCTCGGTGACTGGGTCACCCGCCGCGGCTACGTGCGCCAGGATGACCGCGACGCCTGGCGCCAGCGCTCCGTCGACTTCTTCACCGACCACGGCGTCGACGTGCTGATCACCCCCGCGTTGGCGGCGGCACCGCCGGCGGCCGAGCGGTGGTCGGCGCGCTCCTGGCGGGCCAACGCGATGACCAGCCTGCGCTACGCGCCCTACGCCGCGCCGTGGAACCTGGCCGGCCTGCCCGCGCTGGTCGTGCCGGTCGGCATCCGCCCCGACGGCCTGCCGCTGGGCGTGCAGCTCGTCGGCCCGCCCGGCAGCGAGATGCTGCTGCTCGCCGTCGCCGGCCAGTTCGAAATTGCCGCGCCCTGGCCCCGGCACGCCACCTCCTGGCCGCGGGTCGGTGACCCCGCCGGCACCCCCTGATCGGCGTCGATATCGAGCCGCATGGTTGACCTCCCCGCTCGGGCGCGGACCGCAGAATCATCCGGTCCAAGATCAACCAAGCGGGGAGAGAGCCATGAGCCAGGCGGTCTACGAAGGGCATAAGACATATCGGGTACGCGGCGTCGGCATCGCCGCGGTCGCGATGGTCGCGCTGGCGGCGTTGGCCTACGTGGCCTTCGCCGCGTTGGTGTGGGCGATCCGGGCCAGCGTCGCGGCGGCGGCCGGCCTGAACGACCTCGACGACGCGATCGCCCTGGAAGACCTGACGCCGGCGTTTTCGTTCGTGGTGGCGGGCGTCCAGATCGGCGCGCTGGTGCTGACGATCATCTGGCTCTGGCGCGCCCGGAAGAACCTCGACGCCTTCCCGGACACCCAACCCGTGCTCAGCCCCGGCTGGGCCATCGGCGGCTGGTTCCTACCGTTCGCCAACGCCGTCATCCCCGGCAGGTTGATGGCCAACGTGGCGCGGCAGAGCAGCCGCGAGCGGTGGGTCAGCGCCCTCGCCGTCGTCTGGTGGATCGCGCTCCTGGCCGCCAACCTGGCCGACCAGTTGGCCGGCGTGCTGGTCGACAACCAGTCCGTGGCGACGGACCTCGACTCACTGGTCGACCACTACCAGAGCGTCGCCGTCACGCAGACCGTCTCCGCCGTCGCGGCCGTCCTGGCCGCGACCGCCTTCGCCCTGGTCGTGCCGCGGGTGTCGGCGGCGCAGGAGGAGCGGATGCACCGAGGCTGGTACGAGGCGCAGAACCGCGCCCTCGGCACGCCCCCGCCGCCCGTCGACCCGAGCCCGGTTATCGGCGGGTGACGCGGGTTACAACCCGGCCCGCCGCGCCAGGGGCTGCCAGGAGTGCGACGATCGGGGCATGACGGACCTGGTCGGCCTCGCCGACGTCGAGGCGGCGCGGCAACTCCTGGCCGGCGTCGTGCGCACCACCCCCCTCGAACCGTCCCGCCCGCTGAGCGCGCAGCTCGGCGGGCCGGGCTGGCTCAAGTGCGAAAACCTGCAACGCGCCGGCTCGTACAAAGTGCGGGGTGCCTATGTCCGGATCGCCCGGCTGACCGACGCCGAGCGCGCCCGCGGCGTGGTCGCGGCCAGCGCCGGCAACCACGCGCAGGGCGTCGCGCTGGCCGCCGAGATGCTCGGCACGAGCTCGACCGTCTTCATGCCCGAGGGCGCACCGCTGCCGAAGGTCGCCGCCACCAAGGGCTACGGCGCCGCGGTCGAGCTGGTCGGCGCCACGGTCGACGAGTCGCTGGTCGCGGCCAAGGAGTTCGCCGACCGCACGGGCGCCGTGTTCATCCACCCGTTCGACCACCCCGACGTGATCGCCGGCCAGGGCACTGTCGCGCTGGAGATCCTCGAGCAGTGCCCACAGGTGCGCACCATCGTGACCGCCGTCGGCGGCGGCGGGCTGGTCTCCGGGATCGCGGTGGCCGCCAAGGCGATCAACCCCCACCTGCGGGTGATCGGTGTGCAGGCCGCCAACGCCGCCGCTTTCCCGGCCTCGCTGGCCGCGGGCGAGCCGACCCGGTTGCCGAGCTTCTCGACGATCGCCGACGGCATCGCGGTCGGCTGCCCGGGCGAGATCACCTTCGCCCACGTCGAGAAGCTGGTCGACGAGATCGTCACGGTCACCGAGGAAGACATCTCCCGGGCGCTGCTGATGCTGCTCGAGCGCGGCAAGCTGGTGGTCGAGCCGGCCGGCGCGGCGGGCGTCGCGGCCCTGCTCGCCGGCGTGGTCGAGGCCGAGCCGCCGACGGTGGCGGTGCTCTCCGGCGGCAACATCGATCCGATGCTGCTGCGGCGGGTGATCGAGCACGGCCTCGCGGCGGCCGGCCGCTTCCTGCAGATCACGGTGCGTTGCACCGACCGGCCCGGCCAGCTCGCCAACCTGCTGGGGCAGATCGCCGACCAGCAGGCCAACGTGGTCGACGTGGTGCACCAGCGGCAGAACCCGCACCTGCGGCTCGGCGAAGTCGAGGTCGCGCTGTCGGTCGAGACCCGCGGCGCGGAGCACTCGGACCTGGTGGTCGGTGCGCTGCGGGCCAACGGTTATGTGGTGTCTTTCGCCTAGCCTTCGAACGGCGCGAACGTGACCACGGTGACCTTGATGTCGGCGCCGCTCGGGGCCGTGTAGGTCACGGTGTCGCCGTTGTGCGCGCCCAGGATGGCCTTGCCGAGCGCCGACTCGGGGCTGTAGACGGTCAGGTCGGTGGTCGCGGCGATCTCGCGCGAACCGAGCAGGAACGTCTCGGTGTCAGCGGCGTCGTCGTCGAAGTGGATGGTCACCACCGTGCCGGGCGCGACCGCGTCAGCGCTCGGCCGGTCGCCGACCTGCGCGGTGCGCAACAGCTCCTTGAGGTAGCTGATCCGGTGTTCTTGCTTGCCCTGCTCTTCACGGGCGGCGTGGTAGCCACCGTTTTCGCGCAGGTCGCCTTCCTCGCGGCGGGCATTGATCTCGGCGGCGATCACCGGCCGGGCCGCGATCAGCTCGTCGAGCTCCGCCTGGAGCCGGTCATGCGCGTCCTGGGACAACCATGTGACGGGAGCCCCGCGGTCGGTCGTGGACACAGACGATCTCCTTGGGTGGCGGGTGACAAGTACGAACTTCCAACTTACCAGCGATCGACGAACAGGTGTCGCGCCCGAAACACCCGTTTATTGAGCCGGTACGCAGCGCAGCACTTCGCCGATCATGGCCTTGCCGGTCGTCGTCATCCGCTCTGTGACCTGCGTGGTCCCGTCGCCGGGCTCGTCCCTGACCAGCACGTCCCGGGTGCCGACCGTGGCGCCATCGCGGGAGCGGGCCCGCAGCACGCAGGTCGCCTGCCCACCTTCTGGGACGGTCACCCGGAACACCAGCGTGAGGCCGGTGTCGTCGATGTCCGTATAGGTCACTACCTGTGCGTCGTACGCCGGGTCGCCGTAGTTTTTATATAGCCGGACCGCGACCAGCCCGCCGACGATCAGGGTGACCAGGGCAAGCCCGGCCACCAGCCACGGTCGGCGACGCTGCGGTCCACGCCGGCGGCCATATCGGCCGGGCGGGAACACCGGAGCGGCCGGCGTGGTTGCTGAATGCGTCTCGGTCAACGGGGGCACCCCTCAGGCTGGCCCGACGATTTCTTGTCGGTGCGATCGGCCAGAATGGCAGGGTTCCATCCTCGCAGCCGAGGATGACCAGGCCCACGGCAGGTATGAGGGGGAGCAGGTTCGTGGCTGAGCAGTTGCGTCTGATGGCGGTGCACGCACATCCCGACGACGAGTCGAGCAAGGGCGCGGCGGCGTCCGCGCGTTACGTGGCCGAGGGGGTCGACGTCCTGGTCGCGACCTGCACCGGCGGTGAGCGCGGCAGTGTCCTCAACCCCAAGCTCGACCGACCCGACGTCTGGGAGAACATCAGCGAGATCCGCCGGGCGGAGATGGACGCGGCCCGCGCGATCCTCGGTGTCAAGCAGGCCTGGCTAGGCTTCGTCGACTCGGGCCTGCCCGAGGGCGACCCGCTGCCGCCGTTGCCCGAGGGCTGTTTCGCCCTCCAGTCCGTCGAGGAGGCCGCGGCACCACTGGTGCGGCTGATTCGCGAGTTCCGGCCGCACGTCGTCACCACCTATGACGAAAACGGTGGCTACCCGCACCCCGACCACATCATGTGCCACAAGATCAGCGTGGCCGCGTTCGAGGCCGCCGGCGATCCGGAGCGCTACCCCGAGCTCGGCGAGCCCTGGCAGCCGCTCAAGCTCTACTACAACCTCGGTTTCAGCAAGTCCAAGGTGCTCGCGATGCACGAGGCGATGCTGGCGGCCGGGCTCGAGTCGCCCTACACCGACTGGCTCAAGGAGTGGGACACCCGCGAAGACAAGGGCGACCGGGTCACCACCCGGGTCGAGTGCGGCGAATACTTCGAGGTGCGCGACGACGCCCTGCGGGCGCACGCCACTCAGGTCGACCCCGACGGCTTCTGGTTCCGGGTTCCGCTCGAGATCCAGCGCAAGGTCTGGCCGACCGAAGACTTCGAGCTGGTCAAGTCGCTGGTCGACAGCCCGCTGCCCGAATCCGACCTGTTCGCGGGCATCCGGGAGGCGGTGCGCGCCGCCTGAGCGCGCGGGCGTAGCGTGGGGTTCCCCCCGTTCGAAGGAGTGTCGCCATGTTGTCGGTTGCCGGCGTGCTCGCGGTCAACAACTTCGGCGACACCAGGGAGGGCGGCCTGGCCGGTCCGACCGGGCTGTTCCTCATCATCCTGCTGGGCACCGCGACGGTCCTGTTGATCCGCAACATGAACAAGCGCCTCAAGCGGCTGCCGGAGCGGTTCCCCGGTCAGGATGACAGTGTCGTGGATCCGACCGTCGCGAAATCTGTCACGGCGAAACCCGCCGAGCCGATTGACCGTTCCTGACCAGCACTGGATTCGTTCCAGACTGGTCATTCCGGTGTTGACCAGGCACGACACCATTCATTGACGGTCAAACCAGACGTCTGCCCCCTGTTGCGCCCACTCCGTTTGGCTTAGCCTTCCGCCGTGGGGACCCACATGGGTTTCCGTGGCGTGCGCGGAAGGGGGCCGCCGATGACGATCGCCGGCCGCTCCCGGCGCGATCTGTCGTTTGGCGATCATTGCCGAGGTCCCGCCGACCGTCCCGTGGGCGGGAGTCGGCGGTGAGCGCGCTGCGTGCCGGTCTGGGGCGGGTGGCCCGAGGTTCCGGGGCCACCGAGGTGCCCGCGCGGGCACACGCCTACACCGGCATCCTGATCGTGCTCGCGGTCGTCGCCACGACCGCCGGCCTGTTGCTGCCCGCGACCGTCCCCAGCGACGACCAGGTGCCCGCCGTCGCCCGGTTTGGGATCGCCTGCGGCGTGATGGCCCTGGCCCAGCTCGCCAGCCTCCGACTACGCATCGGCTCCGGTCGACTCTCCGTCAACTGGGGCGAGGCCGCGCTGATCATCGGCCTCTACACCGCACCCTCGGGCTGGCTGCCCGCTGCGACCTTCGCCGGCGCCGGCGCCGCCTGGCTCCTGCTCTCCATCTTCGCGAAGCTCCGCACGCCGCTCGAGGTCGTCCACATCGCGGCGTGCCAGACGGTCGCGGTCGCCGCCGCGGTCACGGTCGCGTGCCGCCTGGCCGACCCGATCGGCTCGCCGCTCACCCCGCCGCTGGCCTTCGCACTGATCCTCGGCGCACTCACCTACCTGCTGGTCGGCGCGTTGCTCGCGGTCGTGACGCTGCGCCTCGTGCACGGCGTGCCGCTGTTCGCCACCCTGCTCCGCGCGCTCAACGACAAACTGCTGATGTTCGTCGGCAACGTGGTCGTGGGCCTGGCCGTGGTCGCGATGGTCCACCAGGACCCGCGCTGGCTGCTGCTCCTCCCGCCGGCGCTGTGGCTGCTCCAGCAGACCTACGGCCAGCGGCTGCGCGCCGCCGACGAACGCCGCGCCTGGGAAGAGTTCGCCGGCGCGACCAGCGCACTCAAGAAGCTCGACGAAGACGAGGTGGCCACGGCCGGCGTAGCGGGCGCGCTGCGCCTGCTGGTCGCCGAGCGCGTCGACCTCGACGTGGTGAGGATGGACGGCGGCTGGCGCCGCTACCACGGCGACGCCGACGGCGGTGAGGGCGTCGCCGACCTCGACGAGCGCCCGGCCACCGAGGGCGGCGAGTCGACCTTGGTCCGCGAGCTGACCGTGCGCGGCCAGTTGGTCGGCCAGATCCGCGTCGCGCTCCCGCGCCCGACGCTGCCATCGGCCCGCGACGAGTTCGCGCTGCGCTCCTTCGGCGACACCCTGGCGGTCGCCCTGCACGACGCCGTCACCCACCGCGCCTGGTCGCTGCTGCGCGAACGCTCGTCCTACGACGCGGTCCACGACGCACCCACCGGCCTGCTCAACCGGGCCGCGGTGATCACACAGGGCGACGCCGCGCTGCGCCGCCTCGGCCGCGACCACCCGGTCGCGCTGGTGGTCGTCGACATCAACCGCTTCCGCACGGTCAACGACACCCTGGGCCACGCGGCGGGCGACGAACTGCTGGCGGCGGCGGCGAGCAGGATGAACACGCTGACCGGCCCAGGCGAGCTACTCGGCCGCCTCGGCGTCGACCAGTTCGCGCTCCTGATCGCCGGGGTCGAGCGGATGAGCACCTCCCGCGCCCTGGACCGGGCGGCCGAGCTGGCCGACGCGGTGGCCGCACCGACCGAGGTCCAGGGCATCCAGGTGGCCGTCGACGCCTCGGCGGGCGTCGTGGTCTCGGCCGCGGGCAGCGCCAACGTGCCCGAGTTGCTCAGGCGCGCCGACATCGCGCTGCGCCAGGCCAAGGAGGGCGGCGGCGGCAACACCGCCTGCTACGACCCCAGCCGCGACGAGAGCAGCACCGACCAACTCACCCTGCTGGCCGAGTTGCGCGAGGCGTTGCTGGTCGACGACCAGCTCGTCCTGGCGCTGCAACCGGCGGTAGACCTGACGACCGGCGCACCGACCGGCGTCGAAGCCCTGATCCGCTGGAAGCACCCCCGGCGAGGCGTTTTGAAGCCCGGCGATTTCGTACGGGCCGCCGAGGAGAGCGACCTGCTGGGCGCCTTCACTCTGTATGTGATCGACAAGGCCCTGCAAGTCGCCGCCGACGTGGCCGCCCACGGCATGGACGTGCCGATCGCGGTCAACCTGTCCGCGCACAACCTGCTCGACCAGCACTTGCCCAACGCCGTCGCCGAGTTGCTCCGCCAGCACAACGTCACCCCCGACCGGCTGGTCATGGAGATCACCGAGACCGTCGTGATGAGCGAGCAGGACGTCATCGACGAGGTCCTGGCCGGGCTGCGGTCGATGGGCGTGCGGATCGCCCTGGACGACTTCGGCACCGGCTACTCGTCGCTGGCCTTCCTGGCCCGCGTGCCGGTCGACGAGGTCAAGGTCGACCGCTCCTTCGTGATGCGCATGGCCGAGTCTCCCCAGGCGGCCGCGATCGTGCGGTTCACGATCGGGCTGGGGCAAGAGCTTGGGCTGCGGGTCGTCGCCGAGGGCGTCGAGACGGCCGCGCAGCGGGCTGCTCTTGAGACTCTCGGGTGCGGGGCGGCGCAGGGTTATCACTTCTTCAAGCCGATGCCTGCCGACAAGATCGTGGCCGTGCTTAGTCAGCTCACTGACTCGGCTCGGGCTCAGGTCTTTCCTCTTCGGGCTGATGGGTCAGCCTGATCGGTTGATTTCCGGTCGTGGGTCGGTTGCGGTCTAGGGCGGGGGCGGGTGTGGTGTGCCCTGCCTAGTCGCAAAGAGCGCGCCTCTTACGGCAGGGCACACCACACCCGCCCCCGCCCTTCCCCAGCGCGGCGTTGGGTGACTTCCGTTCCGGCTCGTGGGTCACAGTCCAATGGTTGATCTCCCGCTGTTGGCCTTTGTGGGTGGCTGGGCTGGTGGGTCGGCGGCGGCTTTCAAGCGGCCGTCCCACGATCGGGCGCTCGTCGCTGATCAGGATGTCGCTTCGCACATTGGTTGCGGTCCGGGGCGGGGAGGATTTTGCGCGAGGGCCTAGTCGCAAAAAGCGCGCCTCTTATGGCTTTTCGCACAAAATCCTCCCCGCCCTGACCCAGCGCGGCGTCGATCGACTCCGATGCCAGGTCGCCGGGCCACAGTCCATTGGTTGATCTCCGCTGTGCGGTCGCAGTCTGCCTATGGGGGCGCGCTGCGGCTGGTCGGTCGGAGAACGGCTGTCGCCGTGGGCCGAGACCGAGTCGCCGGGGCTGATCGCCGGGCTGCGCTGCGCTGCGTGGGTGGGCCGGTTGACCATTGCTCGCCTGGGTTGGCCCGGGTTTCTGTGGTGCGTGCGTCCTGTCAGCGGCCCTCGGCCGCGGCGACGCGGGCCTGCCGGGTGTAGATCGATCTGTGAGCGGCTGCTCCTGGCTGGCACCGCACTTGCGCCGGCCAAATCCCTGCAAAACTGGCGAATCAAACCGCCGGCACCCGTGGCTGAGAGATCTAGGTAAACCGATGTAGCTATAGCGACATCCTTTTTCCTAGATCCGCCCGAGGCGCCTGCCCGCGCGGCCGCCGGACGCGGCTCGCCGCGTCGGCCGAATCTTGCCTGCCCTGCAGTAGGCCCGGCGATCTTCTCTTGCGGCAGTGGCAGCGCCCACTAGCCAACCGCAACCTAAGGGCGGATCTCCTCGTCGGGCGTAGCCCACAAACCAGGATCTCCGGATGGGGACAAGGTGGAGCGCCCTACTGGACGAACGACCTTGTCCCCATCCGGAGATCCTGGTGCCCTAAGCGAAGCCCGACGAGGAGATCCGCCCTTCCCGGCATCTTCTTCGAGCGGCCGGGGTCTGGGGCAGCGCCCCAGGGTCTTGGGTGAAGCCTGGCGCGGCGATTTGCTGTTCGCCCGGGGGTGGCCGGTGTGGGGCGGTGTCGCGGGTTCTTGGGTGAAGGCTGGCGGGTGATCTGCTGTTCGCCCGGGGGTGGCCGGTGTGGGGCGGTGTCGCGGGTTCTTGGGTGAAGGCTGGCGGGTGATCTGCTGTTCGCCCGG
Source organism: Asanoa ferruginea (assembly GCF_003387075.1). Classification (NCBI taxonomy): domain Bacteria; kingdom Bacillati; phylum Actinomycetota; class Actinomycetes; order Micromonosporales; family Micromonosporaceae; genus Asanoa; species Asanoa ferruginea. The sequence goes on along the minus strand of NZ_QUMQ01000001.1, from coordinate 1,078,594 downwards.
GGAGTGGCCGGTGTGGGGCGGTGTCGTGGGGTCTTGGGTGAAGGCTGGGCGAGGTGATCTGCTGTTCGCCCGGGGGAGGGCCGGTGTGGGGCGGTGTCGCGGGGTGCCGGGTCAGGCGTGACGCGGCGATTTGCTGGTCGCTGAAGAGGCGCCGGTGTTGGGCGGTTTCGTGGAGTGAAAGCTCGCGCGACGGCTTGCTGCGGAGCTGAGTCAAAGGCGACGAGGCGACCTGCTGGTCGCTGAGGAACTGGGCCGGGGCGCTCCAGGGTCTGGGTGAAGCGTGGCCGGCGATTGGGTCGGGGTGCGTGGGGCTAGGGCTTGACGAGGGTGGCTACTGCGGCGACGACCAGGGCTCGGCGGGTGGCTGGGTCTTGGGGCGCGGACAGGTGGGCCTCCGGGGACATGACTGTCCACATGTTCGCGATCGTTAGGATCAGCGCGAGGATCTCTGCCGCGGTGAAGCGGGTCGTTACCTGGCCGGCGGCTTGGGCTGCGGCTATGGCGTCGACTTTCGACTGGTTGGCGGTCAGGACCGTTTTCAGTGGGGGCTCGCTGTCGGCGCGTTCTAAGCGGTGCCAGGTGACCAGGCGGAGGACTTCCGGGTGGGCTTGGCCTGCGTCGAAGAGGCGGCCCGCGTAGTCCGGGAGGTTTGTCGCGTCCAGCGGCGCTGCCGCCAGCGTCTCGGCCACGATGCGGTTGAAGACGGCCTCGAACAAGCCTTCCTTGTTGCCGAAGTGGAAGTAGATCAGCGCCTTGTTGATGCCTGCCGTGGCCGCTACGCGGTCTACCCGGGCGCCGGCTATGCCATGCGCCGCGAATTCCTCGTGGGCGGCCTCGATCAGGCGGCGGCGGGTTTCCTGGGCGTCTCCGGGCGGCATGTGTTTCAGGCTACTTGACTAACCGGTTAGTTGACGACCCAGCAGAACCGGAGTTAACTATCTAGTTAGTCAACCAGAACGGAGGCCCCGTCATGGAGATCGCGATCGTTACCGGGGGCAGTGGCGGGATCGGCTACCAAACGGCAGAAGCACTGGCCGGCACCGGGCGGCACGTGATCATCACTGGACGGCGAGCCGCCGCGCTCGACGACGCCGCCAGAAGGATTCGGGCCGCACGGCCGGGCTGCAGCGTTTCGACCCGAGAGTTAGATCTTGCTGAGCTGGGCTCGGTGCGGGACTTCGCCGAAAGGATCAAGGGCGAACACCCCCGGGTTGATCTGCTGATCAACAACGCCGGGGTGATGGCTGTGCCGGAGCGGCGGTTGACCGTCGATGGGTTCGAGGTGACCTTTGGCACCAATCATCTCGGGCATTTCGCGCTCACCGGGCTGCTGCTGCCGGCGCTGCTCGCCGCCGACGCGCCCCCGGTGGTCACCGTCAGCGCCGCCATCGCCAGGCGTGGCCGCCTCGAGTTCGACAACCTCGACCAGCACCGCGACTACCGGCCGATGCGGGCCTACAGCGCCGCCAAGCTGGCCAACGTCGCCTTCGCCATCGAGTTGGCGGCGCGCTACGAGCAGGTGCGCAGCGTCGCCGTGCACCCGGGCACCGCCACCACCGGGATTCAGCGGCACGTCACTCCGGTGGTCCGGTTCTTCGCCGAGCGGCTCATCGGGCTCATCGGGCAGTCGGTCGAGGACGCCGCGCGGCCATCGCTCTACGCGGCCACCGACGCAGACGTCCAGAGCGGCGGCTACTACGCCCCCACCGGGCCCTTCGAAGGCCGCGGCCTGCCTGGACCAGCCAAAGTCCCCGCCGCCGCGCTCGACCCCGCCGTGCGGAAACGCCTTTGGGACGGCTCCGAGGAGCTGACCAAGGTCAGCTACTAACTCGTTTGCGGGCACAGCCGCACCGGCGAAGCATGGCGCGCGTGGTGCGGACCTTTCTGCAAGCTGACGACCTGCGTTATTTCGTGGCCGAAAAGTTCGGGAGCGAAAGACGGCTCACGACGCTCCAAAGGCTGACCGGCGGCACCAAGAAGGGCGTCTACCGGCTCGGGCTCGACGACGGCACCACCGTCATCGGCTACGTCTGGGCAGAGACCGAAAACTACTGGCCGCCAGCGGCCACCGTGCCGGACGACCCGTTCACCGACGCCACCGGCGCCGACCTCTTCGCCGTCAACCATGCCGCGCTCACCGCCGCCGGCGTACGCGTGCCGGAGTTGATCCTCCTCGACCGCAGCCGGCAGCACCTCGACGCCGACGTGGCCCTGGTCGAAGACGCCGGCGAGACCAAGCTGGAAGACCTGCTCGACAGCGACCACCCACCCCTGGCCGAGCTCGGCGACGCCCTGCGCAGGATGCACACCACCGAAAGCCCGCACTACGGCAAGCTGGCCGCCAAAGCCACCGAACCAGCGATCCAGACCCGCCGCACCGAGGACATCATCCGTGACCGCGCCCTGGCCGACCTCGACGCGGCCGCTGAGCGCGACCCCAGGCTGGCCAGGGCGAGAGACCAGATCGTCACCCACGTCGACCGCCTCTGGGCGGCGATAAAACCACGGCAGACCTACGCGCTGGTGCACGGCGAACTCGGCCCCGACCACGTGCTCGTGACGAAGGACAACGAGCCCGTGATGATCGACTTCGAGGGCCTGGCCTACTTCGACATCGAGTGGGACCACGCCTGGCTCGAGATGCGCTTCGGCGAGCAGCACTACCAGCGGCTCAACCCCGTCGAGTGCGACCAAGACCGGCTCGAGTTCTACCGCTACGCCCAGGTGCTCTCACTGATCGAGGGGCCGCTGCGGATCGCAACCACCGACTTTCCCGATCGGCAATGGATGCTCGACCTGGCCGAGTGGAACATCGCCAAGGCGTTCGCGGCCGTGGGCGCACGCGTGTGAAAGGCTGGCAGGGTGAACCGGCTCGGCGACGCCACCTCGCCCTACCTGCTGCAACACGCCAACAACCCGGTTGATTGGTGGCAGTGGAGCAGCGCCGCCTTCGACGAGGCCAAACGCCGTGACGTGCCGGTGTTGATCTCGGTGGGCTATGCGGCCTGTCACTGGTGTCACGTGATGGCGCACGAGTCTTTCGAAGATGCCGGTGTGGCGCGGCTGATGAACGACAACTTCGTCAGCATCAAGGTCGACCGTGAGGAACGGCCCGACGTCGACGCCGTCTACATGACCGCGACGCAGGCGATGACCGGGCAGGGCGGCTGGCCGATGACGGTGTTCGCCGCGCCCGACGGCACGCCGTTCTTCTGCGGCACCTACTTCCCGAAGGCCAACTTCACCCGCCTGTTGCAGTCGGTCACCACGGCCTGGGCCGAGCAGCGCGACGGCGTGTTGCGGCAGGGCGCCGCCGTCGTCGAGGCGATCGGTGGGGCACAGGCCCTCGGCGGGGTCAGCGCACCGCTCACCGCGGAGTTGCTCGACGCCGCCGCCGCACAATTGGCAACCGACTACGACGGCGAGAACGGCGGCTTCGGTGGCGCGCCCAAGTTTCCGCCACAGATGAACCTGCTCTTCCTGCTCCGCCAATATCAGCGCACCGGCAACCCGCAGGCGCTGGAGATCGTGCGGCACACCTGCGAGGCGATGGCCCGCGGCGGCATCTACGACCAGCTCGCCGGCGGCTTCGCGCGCTACTCGGTCGACGCGCGCTGGATCGTGCCGCATTTCGAGAAGATGTTGTACGACAACGGCCTGCTCCTGCGCGTCTATACCCACCTGTGGCGGCTGACCGGTGACCCGCTGGCCCGCCGGATCGCCGACGAGACCGCGCAGTTCATCGTCCGCGACCTCGGCACGCCGGAGGGCGGCTTCGCGTCCGCATTGGACGCTGACACCGACGGGGTCGAGGGGCTGACCTACTCGTGGACGCCGGCCCAACTCGTCGACGCCCTCGGCCAGGAAGACGGCGCCTACGCCGCCGGCGTGTTCGAGGTGACCGCGGCCGGCACGTTCGAGAAGGGCGCGAGCGTCCTGCGGCTGGCCCGCGACATCGACGACGCCAACCCGCCGGTCGTCGACCGCTGGTCCGACGTGCGCGATCGGCTGCTCACCAAGCGAAACGAGCGGCCCCAGCCGGCCCGCGACGACAAGGTGGTCGCCTCCTGGAACGGGCTGGCGATCACCGGGCTGGTCGAGCACTACTTCGCCACCGGCGGCGCCGAGTCGCTCGACGCGGCCGTGCGGGCGGCGACGCTGCTGGCCGACCTGCACGTGGTCGACGGGCGGTTGCGCCGGGTGTCCCGCGACGGCGTGGTCGGCGACCCGGCCGGGGTGCTCGACGACTACGGCGCGGTGGCGGAGGCGTTCTGCGCCGTGCACCAGGCCACCCTCGACGGGCGCTGGCTCGACCTCGCCGGCACCCTGCTCGACGCGGCCCTGGCGCACTTCCCGACCGGCAGCGGCGGCTACTACGACACCGCCGACGACGCCGAGCGGCTGGTCACCCGGCCGGCCGACCCGACCGACAACGCGACGCCGAGCGGGCTCTCCGCGCTGGCGGCGGCGCTGACCAGCTACACCGCGCTGCGTGGCGAGCCCCGCTATCGCGAGGCGGCGGAGGCGGCGCTCGGCACGGTCGGCCCGATCGTCGGTCAACACCCGAGATTCAGCGGGTACGCGGCCGCGACCGGCGAGGCCCTGCTCTCCGGCCCCTACGAGATCGTGATCGCCACGCAGACCGACCCGACCGGCGACCCGCTGGTCTCGACCGCCTACGAGTTGGCCCCGCCCGGCGCCGTCGTGCTGGTCGGTGCGCCGGACGCGCCGGGCGTACCCCTGCTGGCTGATCGCCCGTTGCTCGACGGCGCGCCCACGGCGTACGTCTGCCGCGGTTTCGTCTGTGATCGTCCGACGACGGCGGTGGCAGACCTCACCGCGCAGCTCACCCGCCGATGAGGCCGGGATAGGCTTTTCGCGCCATGGATTCCCGGACCGGACTGCCTGTCGTCGGCATGGTGGGCGCTGGCCAGTTGGCCCGCATGACCCACCAGGCCGCCATCGCCCTCGGCCAGTCGCTGCACGTGCTCGCGGCCCATCCCGACGACGGCGCGGCCATGGTCGCCGCCGACGTGCAGATCGGCGAGCACACTGACCTGACCGCGTTGCGCACCTTCGCCAAGGGCTGCGACGTGGTCACCTTCGACCACGAACACGTGCCGCAGGAACACATCCGCGCGCTGGCCGCCGAGGGCGTGAAGGTCTTCCCGTCCGCCGACGCGCTGGTCTTCGCGCAGGACAAGCGGCGCATGCGGGAACGTCTCACTGAGCTCGGCGCGCCCGTGCCGCGCTGGCAGCCGGTGGCCTCGGCCGACGAGCTGGCCGCGTTCGGCGAGCGGGTCGGCTGGCCGCTGGTGCTCAAGGCGACCCGCGGCGGCTACGACGGGCGCGGCGTCTGGGTCGTCGACTCGCCCGAGGCGGCCGCCGAGGTGCTGGCCAGCGGCACGGAGCTGATCGGCGAGGAGCTGGTCGAGCTGCGCCGCGAGCTGGCCGTGCAGGTGGCGCGCTCGCCGTTCGGCCAGGTCGCGGTCTACCCCGTCGTCGAGACCGTGCAGCGCGACGGCATCAACGTCGAGGTGCTGGCGCCGGCGCCGCTGCTGCCCGAGGATTTCGCGGTCGAGGCGCAGAAGCTGGCGATCGACCTGGCCACCGCGCTCGACGTGGTCGGCCTGCTCGCCGTCGAGCTGTTCGAGACGCCCGGCGGCCTGGTCGTCAACGAGCTCGCGATGCGCCCGCACAACTCGGGGCACTGGACCATCGAGGGCGCCCGCACGTCGCAGTTCGAGCAGCACCTGCGAGCCGTGCTCGACTATCCGCTCGGCGACACGGCGCTGGCCGCGCCGGTGGTGGTGATGGCCAACGTGCTCGGTGGCCCGGCCGGCGGCATGTCCACCGACGAGCGCCTGCACCACCTCTTCGCCGAGGATCCGGGCGCGCGGGTGCATCTCTATGGCAAGCAGTCCCGGCCCGGCCGCAAGATCGGGCATGTGACGGTGTTGGGTGACGACCTGGTTTCCGTCCGCGCCCGTGCGGCGCGCGCGGCCTGGTGGCTCCGCGAAGGGACACATCCGTGACGGCCGTCGGCGTGATCATGGGCAGCGACTCCGACTGGGCGACGATGCGCGCCGCGGCGGAGGCCCTCGACGAGTTCGGCGTCGGCTATGAGGTCGGTGTCGTCTCCGCACACCGCACACCCGACAAGATGATCGCGTACGCCCGGACCGCCGCCGAGCGCGGCCTCCAGGTGATTATCGCTGGGGCGGGCGGCGCCGCCCACCTGCCCGGCATGGTCGCGTCGGCCACCCCGCTGCCGGTGATCGGGGTGCCGGTTCCGCTCAAATACCTCGACGGCATGGACTCGTTGCTCTCGATCGTGCAGATGCCGGCCGGCGTGCCGGTGGCGACGGTGTCGATCGGCGGCGCGCGCAACGCCGGCCTGCTCGCGGTGCGCATCCTGGCCGCCGCGGATCCGGCCTTGCGGCAAAAGATGATCGAGTTTCAGGCCGGCCTCGAAGTGCTGGTCGCCGAGAAGGAAGCCGCCCTCAAAGCGTCGCTGCGCCCGGCTCCGTGATCCGGTTCCGGCAGGCGGCCGACCTCGACGGCTGCGTCGCGGCGCTGCGGGCGGTGCACGAGGCTGATGCGTACCCGCTGAACTGGCCCTCCGATCCTGGCTCCTGGCTGAATCCGGCGGGGCTGTTGGCGGCCTGGGTCCACGTGGACTCCGATGGCGCGATCGCCGGTCATCTCGCGGTCCAGCAGCCCGGGGAGTTGTGCCGGTTGTTCGTGACGCCTGCGGCTCGGCGCCGGTCGGTCGGCCGGGACCTGGTTGCCGAAGCGACCGCGTGGGCCGCCGCGCGCGACCTCCCGCTGACGCTCAACGTCACCGACGAGAAGCGGTCGGCCGCTGTCGCCTTCTACGAGGCCACCGGGTGGCGGCACACGCACACCGAGCCGGCCGACTGGACCGGGCCTGATGGCGGGCCGGTCACCCTGCGCCACTACCGGCTCGGCGGCTGACGCGCGTCGGTCCCGGGTGCGTCCTCCTCCGGCGTTGCCGGCCGGGCCGGCTAGCGCATGCCGCGCAGGCTGCGGATGCGTTCCTGGGCGCGGCGGCGGTTTTCGTTGTTGGCGCCGAGGACGATCAGGATGAGGCCGATCGGCAGCACCACGTAGTAGGGGCCGACCCGGGTCACCGTGAAGTGGATCGCGGAGATGCCGGTGACCACCGCGCCCACGATGACCGGCGCCTGCTGCTTGACCATCGCGCCGAAGATGAGCGTCGCGGCCGCGCCGACCAGCAGCAGCAACTCGCGGGTGTCGGTGGTGTCGCGGGTGAGCACCAGCACGGTGGTCGGCAGGAACGCCGCCACCAGCGCCGGGCCGTAGGCCAGCCAACTGCCCAGCGACGGCCGCTGCCGCAGCTCGATCATGCCGGCCAGCAGCGCCACCGCCGCGAACGGCAGCGTGTAGGCCTCCAACAGCCGCACGTCGACCAGGTTCATCAGCAGCCACCAGGCGACGACCTCGCAGCTCAGCGCCGTGTAGAAGATGACCCGGCGGCGCGACGCGCGGCGGCCCGGGCGGCCGGCGGCGATGCCGAGCACCGCGCCCCAGGCGGCGAGCAGGCCGGCCAGGTGCGGCAGCGAGTCGAAGGCGAGAGCGAACGCGATCAGGCCGGCGGCGTAGCCACTCCACTCCACTGTGGTCGCTTCTTGCAGCGCCTCGGGGCGGCGCAGCCGGGGCACCAGCGCGGCGCCGACCAGCAGGGCCGCGCCGACCGCCAGCACGCCGAACGCCGACGTGGTGCGGGGCAGGCCGGCGACCAGGCCGACGGTCAGCACGAACGCCTGCGCCATGATCGCGGCGAACAGCCAGCCGAGGATGCGGGCGCGCTGGGTCCGCCCGTACAACGCGGCGACCGCGCCGACCAGGACCGCGCTGCCGAGCGTCAGCAGCGTCATCGGCCGGGTGGCGAGGCTGCCGGACAGCCCGGCGTTGCCGGCGGCCAGGCCGATCACGAACGTCGCGATCCGGGCCGACCGCAGCGACTGCGCGAGCTCCGACTCCGGCGGCGGCGGGGTCAGCGCGAGGCCGATCATGGCGACCGCGAACACCGCGAGCGCCGCCCGGATGCTGTTGGGCCAGCCGAAGCCGAGCGACACCGGCGTGATCAGGATGGTCACCGCGATGCCGGGCAGCACGACCGGGATCGCCCGCAGCGGCCGGCCGCGGGAGAACGCCAGCGCCGCGAGGCCGGCCGCGCTGGTCAGCAGCAGCGCGGAGAGCACATTGGACGGCTCGACCGCGTCGGGTGGCGGCGAGAGCAGCGCCTCCGGCGGGCCGGCCCAGATGTGGTTGACCACTTGGAGCGGCGCGAACAACGCTTCGACCAGGGCCGGACCAAGGGCATAGAGCGCGAAGAGCGTCCCGGGTACGGCGACCAGCAGCGCGCCCATCGCCGGCTCGACCGACCACCGCCGGCCGGACAGCCCCGGGCTCCGGCGCCACGGCGTGCCGCCGAACGTGCTCCACCGGCGGACCCGCTCGGCCTCGCCGCCCGGGGAGACGGTGGCCCGGAGCAACTCGGCGAGGATGCCGAGCATGGCGGCCGCGGCCGCGTACACACCGGGTGAGACTCCGGTGGCCAGCGCGGTGCCGGCGGTCACCGTGGCACCGCCGGCGAGGCCGACGGTGGCATAGGGCAGGAAGGGCGCCATCCGGGTACGCGCCAGCGCGAGCACCGCCATCCCCAGGCTCGAGCCGGCCAGGGCGGCGGTCAGCACCACCGGTGCCGAACTGCCCACGGAGGCGGAGAAGCCGGCCAGCGCGCCCGGCAGGGCGAGAAGTGCGCCGCCGAGGGCGAGCCCGCCAATCGTGCTGAGGTGTGGCGGCGCGGCCACGTCGGCCAACGACTCGACCGGCGCGGTCACCCGGGTCACCCGCGGCCGGGTCATCGTCGCGGTGGCGGTGCCGCCGCCGGTCGGCGCACCGACGTCGGCCTGTTCTCCGCTTGGTGCTTCTCTCGGAGGCTCGCCGTCGGTGCGCGGGGAGAGCGGGTTGCGCCAGCCCGCGGTCGCGGGCCCGCCGTCGGGGCCGGCCACGATCGTCGAGGCGAGCGCGGCGACCACGGCGCCGATCAGCACGATGATGCCGAGTGCCGCCGCCGTGGTCCACGGGCGGACCACGCTCGCGCCGACCGCGTGCAGGGCGACGGCGGCCGCCACCCAGATCCGGGCCAGGCCGGCCCGCGGGTCGGCGGCCATCACCGCGGCGACGCCGTAGATCGTGGCCACCGCGCCGCCGACCACGATCGGGGAGTACCAGGGCAGGCCGAGGGCCGCCGGCGCGCCGATCGTGGCCAGGCCGACGAACACCCCGGCGACGTCGTAGGACCAGGGTCGGGGCAACACGATCGCGGCCGCGCCGGCGAGCAGCACGAGTGCGACCGGTGCCTGCCAGGAACTGCCCGCGTCGACGCTGCCCGGCCAGCGGGTCAGGTCGGCGTCCCACAGGGCGCCCGGCGTCGCGAGGATCTTCAGGCCGCCGGCGAGCGACTGGTAGCCGGCGATCGCGGCGATGACCCCGCCGCCCACCGCGATGCCCAGCGCCGGACCGCGCCGCCAGTCTTCGGGGAGCGCGCGTACGCCGATCGCGACCACCAGGATCAGCGCGGCCACCGTGGCGATCTCGCCGCCCGGCGCGAGGATCGCGGCGATCCGGGCCAGCGCGCCGATCAGTGCGGTGGTGGCCGCCGCCGACGCGTAGTCGGCGCCGTCGAGCACCCGGTCGGCCCGGCGGCCGTGGTCGATCGACGGAGCCAGGAACAGCAGCACGGCCGCGACCAGCATCAGCGCGCCGACCAGCTTGTCGGCGACGGTCGCCTGCCCGGCGGCGAACGCGGCGGCGGACACGCCCATCGTGCCCAGCACCGTGCCCACGGTCAGCGGGACGCTCAGGTGGCGCTCGGCGACCCGGTTGAGCGCGGCGAAGCTGAGCGTCGCGCAGACCGCGAGGAAGGCGGTGGCGAGGATCGGCACGGTCGCGGTGGCGCTCGGCACCGTCGCGGCCACGAAGCTGGCCACCGCGCCCGGGAAGGCGAACGCGGCACCGCCGGCCGCCCACTCGCCGACCGGCTCCGCGCCGGCGTTGGCGCGCAGGGTGGTGGTGCGGGCGGCGCCCGCGATCAGCGCACCGCTCGCGGCGATCACGAACAGCACCGCGGCGCTGAGCGAGGGCCGGGCGGCGGAGGCCCCGGCGGCGGCCAACCCGACCAGGGCGGCGCCGACCGCGTGCGCGATGCCGGCCCGCGGGGTGCGGGCCCACAGCCCGGCGACGGCGATGGCGATGGCGGCGATGGCGGCGGGCCACGGCGCGGCGGCCCAGTTGAGGTCGAAGGAGGCGGGTGCGGCCAGGGCGGTCAGCGCCGCGCCGGCAACCGCGAGCTCGCGCCGGATCTCGTGCGGCGCGGCCAGCACGGCCCCGATGGTCAGCAGGGCGGCGGCGACGGCGAGTTGCCACTGCGCGCTGCCGATGGCGGCGTCGAGGCGGGCCTCGTACCCGGTGAGATCCGCCCGCCACATCGGCAGCGCGGCGTCGATCGGCGCCAGCGCCGCGCGCAGCGTGTTGCCGGCGATCACCATGCCGATCACCAGCAGCGCCGCCGTGGAGGCGAGCTGCGGCCCGCGGCGCGAGTCGTCGGGCAGCGCCCGGACCGCCAGGCCGATCAGCGCGATGATCGTGGCGACCACGACCAGCGCGTGCCCGGGCAGCGCGACCGAGGCGACCCGACCGGCGGCACCGATGATGGCCAGCGTCATGATCCCGCCGGCGACGTCGGGCAACGGCCGGCGACGCAGCGACAGCGAACCGATCAGGCCAACGGCGGCGGCGACCACCAGGCCGAGACCGGCGACGGTCGCGGTCGGCACGGTACGCGCGTCGACCAGCCCGGCGACGGCGTAGATGAGCGCGGCACCGATGGCGATGCCGAACAGCACCCACGACATCTCGCGGAGCCAGCGGGCGGTGACGGCAGTCTGCGGCGGGGGGCCGGAGACGGGGGCGTCGGCCGGCCCGGAGTCGAGCAGCACTTCCGCTTCCTCGGCCGCGGCCTCGGGGCGGGGGCTCGGGCCCGGGTCGTCGTCGGTGCGCTGGTGTGGCGGGATCGGCGTCGAGACGATCCGGGCGACCTTCGGTCCGCCGCTGGCCGGCACCGCACCCGAGCGCGAGCCCACGCCGAAGCCGCTCTCGTCGGTGTCCGTCGCAATGGCCTCGGACTCGTCGTCTCCTTGCGCTGCCGTGCCGCCCGCCGCTCGGCCACCGGCGGCTGTCGGGCTGCCGGACCCCGCCGGGTCGCCGGCGCCCTCAGATCCTCCGGAAGCGGCTGTGCCGGCCGACCCTGCCGTCCCGCCGGGCCCTGCTGCGCCGCTCGGCCCGGCCGCGCCGCCGGGCGCGTCAGTGCCACGCGGGCCTGCGGCCCCGCCGGCGCCGGCCGCGCGGTCGGAAGCGGCCGCATCGCGCGGCCCTGCCATGCCGCCAGACCTGCTTGAGGTGGCTGACCGGTTGAACAGCCCAGGCCGGTTGAACGCGCCCGGCCGGTCGGTGGGTGGGTCGTCGGCGAGCGGCGGTGTCACCAGGCGGCCCGACCAGGCCGGCGGGACCAGGGCGCCGAAGGCCGCGTATTGCCGCGCCAGCCAGACGTCGAGGGCGGCCACGGCCGCGAGCGAGAATGCCCACCCCGTCGACCCGGTGATCCAGCCGTGGGTGAGCAGCGGTATCACCGGTTGGAGCGCCAGCACCGTGGCGTAGCGGGGCACGCTGAGCCCGGTGGCGCCGGCGTAGACCGCGGCGACCGCGGCCGTCGCCGCGAACACGATGCCGGCGAACACCTCGCCGGGCACCGGGCCGTGGCGCACGTCGGGCACCAGGTAGAACGCGTAGCCGATCAGCGGCACCAGCATGAGGCCGACCGCGGAGATGGTCTCGGCGGTGGAGCTCAGCCGGCGGGCGCCGATGAACGGTGCGACGCCCAGCATCAGGCCGGTGGCGCCGATCAGGATCGCGAGCCGGCTGATCGCGCCCTCGGTGACGCCCGCGAAGACGACGGCCGCGGCGCCGAGGAGGAGGGCGCCGAGGCCGAGGTAGACGTTCTGGATCTCGCGCGTGGACGCCTCTGGGGGCGGCCCGTCGTCGTCGAGGTCCATCACCCGGGGTGGCGGGGGCGGCTCCGGCGGCGCGGCCGCGCCGGCCTGCTGCCGCGGGATGCGCGAACCGCCCGGGCCGCCCGGGCCGCGTGGGCCGCGCGGTGCGGCGGTGGGCGGGACGCCGGTCTCGGCACCAGCGGTGGGTGGCCGGCGGAAAACCCGGCGGCGTAGCACCCGGCGCGGCTTGCCGATTTGTTGCTTGAGCCGTTCCTGGTTGGCGGCGTTGAGGATGTCGCGCTGGAACTGTGCGGCCTGCATGCGCTGCGCGAGCAGCCGCTGCTCGCGGGCGACCTGGATGTCCTGCTTGCGGATCTCGGCGATCTCGCGCTCGATGCGGGCCACCTCGTCGGCCCATCTGCCCTGCTCAGCGTTGCAGTAGGGGCAGCGGGGCGCGGGATCTATCTCCCGGCCGCAGGAGGGACACGGATACCTTTCCATCGCACCTCTCCGCGGCAGGACAGTGACGCCTATACCGAAGCATGCCCATAGCGGACGTCGATTGAACAGTCCCTTTGGGCGTGTCCGGACGCGACACCCGAAATCGGTGACGTCCCTCCAATGTGAAAGGGCGCCCCGGGGAATGGAACCCCCGGAGCGCCCTTCGGCAGAAAAGACGCCTTACGGGCGACCCATCCCGCGGTAGACCCAGCCGGCCTGGCTCCACAGGGTGGCGTCGAGGCAGTTGCGGCCGTCGATGACCTTCTTGCCGGCGACCAGCTCGCCGAGGGCGACCGGGTCGGCGTTGCGGAAGTCGGCCCACTCGGTCAGCACGCAGACCAGGTCGGCGCCGGTGACGGCGTCGTTGAGGCTCGGCTCGTAGGTCAGGTCGGGCGACGCCTTCTTCGCGTTGTCCATGCCCTCCGGGTCGTAGACCCGCACGTCGGCGCCGGCCTTCTGGAGCAGCCCGGCGACGGCCAGCGACGGCGCGTCGCGGATGTCGTCGGAGTTGGGCTTGAAGGTCGCGCCCAGCACCGCGATCTTGGCGCCGGACAGGTCGGGGCCGGCCGGGCCGGAGCGGCGGCCGAGCAGGTCGGCGGCCAGGGTCAGCACCCGGGTGCGGCGGCGCAGGTTGATCAGGTCGACCTCGTGCAGGAAGCGCAGCGCCTCGCCGGCGCCCAGCTCCTGGGCCCGGGCCTGGAAGGCGCGGATGTCCTTGGGCAGGCAGCCGCCGCCGAAGCCGACACCGGCCTGGAGGAACCGGTTGCCGATCCGCGGGTCGTAGCCGATCGCCCGGGCGAGCTGGGTGACGTCGCCGCCGGCGACCTCGCAGACCTCGGCCATCGCGTTGATGAACGAGATCTTGGTGGCCAGGAACGCGTTGGCGGCGACCTTGACGAGCTCAGCGGTCGCGAAGTCGGTGATCACCAGCGGGACCTCGCGGTCCTCGGTGGCGGCGAGGTCGAAAACGCCCTTGTGCGCGGCGTACAACAGGCCGTTTGACCAATCGCTCTTCACACCGACGACGATGCGGTTGGGGCGCAGCACGTCTTCGACGGCGAACCCCTCCTGCAGGAACTCGGGGCTCCAGGCGACCTCGACACCCAACTCCGGCGCGACGTGCTTGCCGACGAGCTGCTCGATCCACTCGGCGGTGCCCACCGGCACGGTCGACTTGCCCACGATCAGCGCCTTGCGGCTCAGGTGCTGGGCCAGGCCGACGACCGAGGTCTCGACGTAGGTCAGGTCGGCGCCCATGCCGTCGGCCCGCTGCGGGGTGCCGACGCAGATGAAGTGGACGTCGCCGAAGTCGGCGGCTTCCTTGTAGTCGGTGGAGAAGCGCAGCCGACCGGCGGCGATGTTGCGCCGGAGCAGCTCGTCGAGGCCGGGCTCGTGGAACGGGACGACGCCGGCGGACAGGCCGGCGATCTTCGCCTCGTCGACGTCGAAGCCGAGCACCTCGTAGCCGAGCTCCGCGTAGCAGATGGCGTACGTCGCACCCAGGTAACCGGTGCCGAGGAAGGTCAGCCGCGGGCGGGCGGCTCCGGACGGGGGCGTCACCGCCGCGATCGCCGGCATGGGCTGGGTGTTCGGGTACGGGATCGTCACGCCTTGGTTCTCCGCTCACGCTCGGCGGCGCTACTGTGCGCCACGTCGTTGTCGGGGCTGGTCGCGCCAGCGTGGCGCGTCAGTTAGGACATCTGTTCTTGTCGCCCGCCGGAGCGGGCTCGCCTGCATGCGCAGGCGAGGATAGTGCGTGAGCCTACCCACCGTGCATCCGAGCCAAGGTTACCGGCCGGTATTCTCAAGGCTGGGCCGGATAGTCACATGCCCGACGCACGCTACCGGTGGCGCTCACCGCCGGCCAAGGGGAGGGCCGCAATCATGACAGACACTTCGTTCGATGTTTACCAAATACCCGAAGAGCACGGGATCATCCGGGCAGCGGTACGCGAAGTGTGCGACGCCAAGGTGGCGCCCAACGCGGCTGACGCGGACGAAACCGGCGAGTTTCCCAAAGCGTCCTACGAAGCGTTGCGCGCCGCCGACTTCCACGCGCCGCACATTCCGGTCGAATACGGCGGTGCCGGCGCCGACGCCCTCGCCACCGCGATCGTCATCGAGGAGGTGGCCCGCGCCTGCGCGGCGTCATCGCTGATCCCCGCGGTCAACAAGCTGGGCACGATGCCGTTGCTGCTGGCCGGTTCCGACGCGGTCAAGGCCGAGTTCCTGCCGCCGGTCGCCCGCGGCGAGGCGATGTTCTCCTACTGCCTTTCCGAGCCCGAGGCGGGCAGCGACGCCGCGTCGATGACAACCCGGGCCGAACGCACGGCGACCGGCTGGGTGCTCAACGGCGTCAAGCGCTGGATCACCAACGCCGGCGTGTCGGAGTTCTACACGGTCTTCGCGGTCACCGAACCGACCGCGCGCTCCCGCGGCATCTCCGCCTTCGTGGTGTCCAAGTCGGATGCCGGCGTCTCGTTCGGCGCGCCGGAAAAGAAGCTCGGAATCAAGGGCTCCCCGACTCGCGAAGTTTACTTCGACAATGTGCATATTCCGGATTCGCGCCTTATTGGCGAGCCGGGCACGGGCTTCGCCACCGCGATGCGCACCCTCGACCACACCCGCGTCACCATCGCCGCCCAGGCCGTCGGCATCGCGCAGGGTGCTCTCGACTACGCCCTCGGTTACGTCAAGGAGCGCCACCAGTTCGGCCAGCCGATCGCCGACTTCCAGGGCGTGCAGTTCATGCTCGCCGACATGGGCATGAAGCTGACCGCGGCGCGCGAGCTCACCTACGCCGCCGCCGGTCGCTCGGAGCGCGGTGACGCCGACCTGACCTACTTCGGTGCCGCGGCCAAGTGCTTCGCCTCCGACGCCGCCATGGCGATCACCACCGACGCGGTCCAACTCCTGGGCGGTTACGGCTACACCCGCGACTACCCGCTAGAGCGGATGATGCGCGACGCCAAAATCACCCAGATCTACGAGGGTACGAACCAGGTGCAGCGCATCGTCCTGGCGCGCCAACTCCTCAAGGGCGTCATCTAGCCGCGATCTGGCCGCGTCCCGCCGGCGCTACAGCCGGCGGGTCGCGTCGGGGTCGGTGGGCGGCGTGGTCGGCGTGCTGTGCCCGGGTGGCGGGTAGGCCGCCGGTGGTGGCGGCGAGCCCCTCAGCGACCGGGTCGCGCCGTCGTTGTCGTCGGATCGGTCGCGCAGCACGGTGGTCTCCTCGTCGCCTTCGTCCTCGCGCGGGCTCAGCAGCGTGGTCTCCTCGTCGCCGGCAGTCAGCCGCGTAGTCTCGTCGCCGGTCGGGGCCGGCGCCGCGGTCGGCTCCGGCGGTGGCGACGCGAGCCGGGTGGTCTCGTCGCCGGCCGCGGCCGCGGTCGGTTTCGGCGGCGGTGGCGCGAGCCGGGTGGTCTCGTCGCCGGTCGCGGTCGGTTTCGGCGGTGGTGGCGCGAGCCGGGTCGTCTCGTCGGTCGCCGGCGCTGGCGAGAGCCGGGTCGTGGCGTCGGCCGCCTCGCTGGCGTCCGGCTGGCGCGGCACGTGCGGGGTGAACTGCGGCGGAGGCGGAGGCGTACCAGGCGCGCCCGCGCGGGGCGGTGGCACCGGTGGACTGGACAGGCTCATCCCGGGCTGCGGTGCGGACGCCGGTCCAGGCGGAGGCCCGGTCTGCGCGGTGGGCGGCGGCGTGAACGGCGCGTTGGGCGGCGGCTCGCTCTGCGCGATGGGCGGCGGGGTGAACGCCGGGCCTGGCGGCGGCCAGGTCTGCCCGACCGGCGGCGGCGTGAACGGCGCGTTGGGCGGTGACCCGCTCTGCGCGATCGGCGCCGGCGGCCCCGGATGGGCGATGGGCGGCGAGGCCGGCATCCCCGACGTGGGCGCTGCGGGCATCCCTGACGTCGGCGCTGCTGGCGTCCCGGACGTGGGCGCGACCGGCGACCCGTACCCCTGCCCATAAAGCCCGGGCGGCGCGAACGGCGCCGCCGGCGAGCCCGGCGCCGCGCCGAAGCCGGGTGAGGTCGGATAGGCGGAATGCGCCGGCTGATATGCCGCCGGCGGCCCGACCGGAGCACCCGGATAAACCACCTGATGTGGCACCGGCACCGGCGTGGGATATCGCCGCCACCGCCGTGGACTGGTCACCGTCAGCAGCAGCAGCGTGCCGACCACCGGCCCGACCGCGAGGATCGGGTTGACCAGCCCGGCCGAGCGGTCGAAGACGTTGACCCCGAGCAGGTCGGCGAACAAGCCCTGGTCGAGCGCCGCCCACACGCTGAGGCCGATGAAGGCCAGCCCGGCGACGCCCGGCCCGACCGGCGACAGCCGGGTCAGCACGAGCAGGGTGAGCAGCACGCCGGCGGCGGCCAGCGCCGCGAACCCGCCGAGCAGCCGCAGGCCGACATCGCCGACGCCGCGGCCGACCTCGCTCGTCCCGTAGCCGGACAGGACCCAGATGGCCGGTGCGAGGACGAGCGACAGGACCAGTGATCCGAGATGACGCATCGGGCCTCCCTACGGGGTAGGTGATCCGCACCGTACCCCGGGAGAGTTCCGAACTCTGTCGCCTATTCGGCCGTACCGTCCGGCCGGTAGGGAGCCGGCGGTGACGACCACGGTGACTGTCCGGCGGTCGGCACGTCACCAGGGCGTGGACTGCCGAAGGATGCCGGCGGTTCGGCGGGCGGGTAGGCCAGCGTCGGCGGCCGGGTGTCGGGGTCGGCCGGCAGCCCGGTGAACAGGTCGGGGTCGGTGTCGTCCAAACCGGACCCGCCGCGCGTGCCGGCGAACGCGACCGGCCAGCGCCGCCAGCGTTGCAGGCTGAACGCCGCCATCGCGAGCAGCAGGCCGAGGAAGAACAGCGTGCCGTTGTCGAGCGGCAGGCGCAGCGGCAGCGGGTCGCCGAACAGCCGCCAGCCACCCGGCACCGCCGACCGGACCCGCAGCGGTGCGATGAACATGCCGACGTAGGGCGCCATCAGCAGCAGCCCGGCGACCAGTGGCCCGAGCGGCGACCAGCGCAGGGTGGCGAGCACGCCGAGGGCGATGCCGGCGGCACCGAGGTAGACCGCGGGCTCGATGAGCCGGGCCGTGTTGAACGTGGACGTATCCGCCCACGTGGTGATCGTCGAGGTCGATCCGTCCTGGCCGAGCGCGAGCAGGATCCAGACCAGCGGTGCGGCGACGATGCCGGCGAGCAGGCTCCAGAGATGACGCACGCGAGCACCGTACCGGAGGGGGTTGCGGACCGTGAATGTGTGCGCGGCACCCACATGCCCGCCGCCCCGGATGGGGGAGGATGGCGGGATGAGCAACGAGGTTTTGTGGACGCCGCCGTCCGACGTACGCGAGACCAGCCGGATCGGTCACTACCTGCGCTGGCTCGAACGCGAGCGCGGGCTGACCTTCGCCGACTACGAGGCGCTCCGGCAGTGGTCGGTCCGGGATCTGCCCGCTTTCTGGGGTTCGATCTGGGACTACTTCGAGGTGGTCAGCCACACCCCGCCGACCGCCACGCTCACCGAACGTAAGATGCCCGGCACCCGCTGGTTCCCCGGCGCCACGCTCAACTACGCCGAGAACGTGCTGCGGATGCCCGGCCGGGCCGGCGACGACCCCGCGGTGATCGCGCACGGCCAGACGCGTGCGCCACAGACCCTGACCAAAGATCAACTTCGTGACGCTGTACGCCGCTGCGCCGCGGGACTGCGCCGGCTCGGTGTCGGGCAGGGTGACCGGGTCGCGGCATACGCGCCGAACATCCCCGAGACCTACGTGCTGATGCTGGCCACCGCCAGCCTGGGTGCCGTGTTCTCGTCGTGCGCGCCGGAGTTCGGCACTCGCAGCGTGTGCGACCGCTGGCAGCAGATCGAGCCCAAGGTCCTGGTCGCGGTCGACGGTTATCGCTACGGCGACAAGCCGGTCGACCGCCGCGCCGAGGTCAAGGCGATCCGCGACGCGCTGCCGTCGGTCGAGCACCTGGTGCTGATCGACTATCTGGAGCCGGGCAGCGAGTCGGGCTGGGCCGACCTCACCGCGCCCACCGACGAGCCGCTGACCTTCGCGGCGCTGCCGTTCGACCACCCGCTCTACGTGCTCTACTCGTCGGGCACCACCGGCCTGCCCAAGCCGATCGTGCACGGGCACGGCGGCATCCTGCTCGAGCACCTCAAGATGCTGGCGCTGCACCACGACCTCGGCCCGGCCGACCGGTTCTTCTGGTTCACCACGACCGGCTGGATGATGTGGAACTTCCTCGTCTCGGGCCCGGCGGTGGGCGCGACGATCGTGCTGTTCGACGGCAACCCGGCGGCACCGAGCCTCGACACGCTGTGGGCGCTCGCGGAAGACACCCGAATGACGTATTTCGGCACTTCTGCGCCGTTCCTGCTGGCTTGTCGCAACGGCGGCCTGCTGCCCCGCGCCGACCACGACCTGAGCGCCCTGCGCGGGCTCGGCTCGACCGGTGCGCCACTGCCACCAGAGGGCTTCGCCTGGGTGTACGCGGCCGTCAGCGACACCCTGCAACTCCAGTCACTGTCCGGTGGCACCGACGTCTGCACCGGCTTCGTGGGCGGCGTTCCGCTGCTCCCGGTGCGCTCCGGTGAGATCGCCTGCCGGGCGCTCGGCGCGGCGGTCGAATCCTTCGGTCCCGAAGGAATCCCGGTGGTCAACCAACTCGGCGAGTTGGTGATCACCGAGCCGATGCCGAGCATGCCGGTCAGCTTCTGGAACGACCCCGACGGCAGCCGCTATCGCGAGGCCTACTTCGACGTTTACCCGGGCGTCTGGCGACACGGCGACTGGATCACCATCAACGGCCACGGCGGCTGCGTGATCACCGGGCGCTCCGACGCGACGCTCAACCGCGGTGGCGTACGCCTGGGAACGTCCGAATTCTATTCGGTTGTCGAGTCGCTGCCGGAGATCGCCGACTCGCTGGTCGTCCACCTCGAAGATTCTGAAGGCGGCGCCGGTGAGCTGCTGCTCTTCGTGGTCACCACCGACGGGCGCGATCTCGACGGCGACCTGACGGCCAAGATCGCCAAGGAGCTGCGCACCGCCCTGTCGCCGCGGCACGTGCCCGACTCCGTCTACCGCGTCCCGGGCGTGCCGCGCACGCTCAGCGGCAAGAAGCTCGAGGTGCCGGTCAAGAAGATCCTGACCGGTTCAGCCGTCGACGACGCCGCCGCCAGGGGCGCGCTAGCCAACCCGGAAACGCTGGCCGCGTTCGAGAAGCTGGCCCGCGAGGGTGTCAGCTGAGGTCGCGGGTGACCTGCTCGCTCTCGATCCGGCCGGGCAGCTTCGCCCGGTCGAGGTTGCCGCACAGCACGATGCTGGCGCCGGCGGCCAGCGGGGCGAGCAGCCACTCGCGCGGGTCGGGCCGGGTGGCGGTGTCGATCAGCACCCGGTCGCCGGGCTTGAGGTCAAAAGGGTCTTCGACGGTCTCGTTGGCGGCACCTCTTGGATACCCGCCGAAGACGTCGCCGAACGCGCGGACCGCGATCACGTAGTCCTGCCAACCGGGCGGCACGTTACGCAGCGGCAGGGCGAGCGGGGCCAGCCCCAGCGCGTAGCGGTCGCCGGCCGGCCAGCCTTCCGCCTCGGCGACCCGGCCCGTCGCGGCGAACAGCACGTCGACCGGCTCCGGCGAGGTGGCCACCTCGACGCCGGCCGCCCAGCAGCCGAGCAGCACGGCGGCGCTCTGCCAATGTGGCGGGAGTAGCACCCCGGCCCGGTCGCCCTCGCCCAGTCCGGAGCCGTCGACCAGCAGGTTGGCGGTCTTTTCGACCCAGTTGTTCAGCGTGGTGCCGGACAGCTCGGTGCGGTCACCGGACGCGTCGTCGTACCAGGTCAAAAGCGGTCTTGTCGGATCTCGCCGGACAGCGGCGGCGAACATCCTGGCGATCTCGCCCCCGCTGGGCACCGCATTTTCCTCTGGCATTGTTCGCACCTTACCCACTAGCCATCGATCGTTTGCCGTGTCGTGACGGTGTCACCGGCTCCGGGCCGTCGCAGGCCCAGCGTAGGCTTGCGCCATAGTGGCCTGGCACACACCGCACCCTTGAGGAGCCCGCACCGTGACTTCCGGTCCGCCCCGCGTACTCGTCGACGCCACCAGCGTGCCCGCCGACCGCGGCGGAGTAGGCCGCTACGTCGACGGACTGCTAGGAGCGCTCGGCAAGGTCATCGGCACCGAGGTGGAGCTGGCCGTCGTGGGCCTACGGACGGATGCGGAGCGTTACACCCGGATGCTGCCGGCGGCCGAGGTGGTCGCCGCGCCGGCCGCCGTCGCGCACCGGCCCGCCCGCCTCGCCTGGGAGCAGACCGGCCTGCCGCTGCTGGCCCAGCAGGTCGGCGCCGACGTGCTGCACTCGCCGTTCTACACCTGCCCGCTGCGGGCCGGCTGCCCGGTGACGGTGACCGTCCACGACGCCACGTTCTTCACCGAGCCCGAGCACTACGACAAGTCGCGCCGCACGTTCTTCCGCAGTGCGATCAAGACCTCGCTGCGCCGCGCCCACCGGGTGATCGTGCCGAGCAAGGCCACCCGCGACGAGCTGATCCGCCTGCTCGACGCCGACCCGACCCGCGTCGACGTGGCCTACCACGGCGTCGACCCGATCGCGTTCCACCCGCCGACGCCCGACGAGAAGGCCCGGGTGGCAGCCCGGCTGGGCCTCGCCGGCACCAACTACATCGCCTTCCTCGGCGCCAAGGAGCCGCGCAAAAATGTGCCGAGCCTGATCCGCGGCTGGGTCAAGGCGGTGCACGACCGGCCCAACCCGCCCGCGCTGGTGATCGCCGGCGGCCAGGGCCACGACGACGACATCGACCGCGCGGTCGCCGACGTGCCGGGCCACCTGCGCCTGCTGCGCCCGGGCTACCTGCGCTACGCCGACCTGCCCGGCTTCCTCGGCGGCGCGCTGGTGGCCGCCTACCCGTCCTTCGGCGAGGGCTTCGGCCTGCCGATCCTCGAGGCGATGGCGTGCGCGGTGCCGGTGCTCACCACGCCGCGGCTGTCGCTGCCCGAGGTGGGTGGCGACGCGGTCGCCTACACCAGCGAAGACCCCGACCAGATCGCGATCGACCTCGCCGCACTCCTCGATGACGAGCCCCGCCGCGAGGCGTTGGCCAAGGCCGGCTTCGACCGGGCGAAGGAGTTCACCTGGGAGTCGAGTGCCGAGGTGCACATCGCGGCCTGGCAGCGGGCCCGGGCATGACCGAGGCCTCACCCGACGTCCGGCATGATGTCGCGATGCGCGCCGTCATCCTGGCCGGCGGCAGCGGCACCCGACTGTGGCCGTTGTCCCGGCTCCACCAGCCGAAGTTCCTCCATCCGCTGTCCGGCAGCCCGTTGTCGCTGCTCCAGGCGACGGTCGAGCGGGTCGCGCCACTGGCCGGCCCCGAGCACACGATGGTGGTGACCGGCGCCGCCCACGCGGCCGCCGTGGCCCGGCAACTGACCGCGCTGCCCGAGGAAAACATCCTGGTCGAGCCCTCGGCCCGCGACTCGTGCGCGGCGATCGGCTTGGCGGCGGCCCTGATCGCCCGGCACGACCCGACAGCGATCATGGGCGCCTTCGCGGCCGATCACCTGATCACCAACCCGGCGCGCTTCGTCGACGTGGTGCGCTCAGCGGTTGCCGGTGCGTCGCAGGGGCTCCTGATGACCATCGCGATCACGCCGACCCGGCCGGAGACCGGCTACGGCTACCTCCGCTGCGGCGACTCGGTTGGTCCCGGCCCGGTGCGGATGGTCGAGGCGTTCGCCGAGAAGCCGGCCTACGAGTTGGCCAAGCAGTATGTGGAGTCCGGCGACTACCTGTGGAACGCCGGCATGTTCGTCTGGCGGGTCGACGCGTTCCTCGCCGAGCTCTCGCGTCAGCAGCCCGCATTGCACGAGGGCCTGTGCCGGGTCGCCGCCGCGTGGGATTCTCCGTCCCGCGACGAGGTCCTGACGGTCACCTGGCCGACGCTGACCAAGATCTCGGTCGACTACGCGGTGATGGAAGGCGCGGCCGCGGCCGGCCGGGTCGGCACCGTCCCTGGCGACTTCGGCTGGACCGACGTCGGCGACTTCCAGACCCTGGGCGAGGTGCTGCCCGGCGACGCGCGCGGCAACGTGGTGCTCGGCGGCAACGACGACCACCCCGGCGAGAAGCCCGGCGTGCTGCTCCGCGACACCGACCGCCTGGTCGTCGTGCCCAACTCGGGCCGCCTGGTGGCCGCGCTCGGCGTCAGCGACCTGGTGATCGTCGACACGCCCGACGTGGTGCTGGTCTGCTCCCGCGAACGCTCCCAAGAGGTCAAAGCGCTGGTAGACGACCTCAAGGCCCGTGGCGACGAAGGCTTCTGCTGACTGGAGCGTTGTCCCTAGGCTGATCGCATGACCGCACCGCTGCGCCATGTGGAGCTGACCGTCGCCGGCAACGAGGCGAGCGACCTGCTGCCCGTCCTCTCGCCCGACCTGCTGGCGGCGCACGGCGCCCGGCGTGGGTTGTGGACGGTGCTCGACGAGGGCCCGGTCGAGGCCTGCGTGGCGCTGCTCGTGCAGTTGAACGACGGCAGTTGGGCGGCGCACCACCAGGGCTTCGACGCCGGCCACGAGGCCGGCCGGACCGAAGACGGCGAGGCGCTCGCACACCGCGACGGCTGGGTCTACGTGATCGGCTCCCACTTCGGCTCCAAAGGGGGCCCGCTGCGCCCCAAGCGCGCGTTCTTCGCCCGATTCCGCGAGGCCGACGCCGCCCACGGCGTGGTCAAGCTCAACGTGGTGCGCAACCAGTTCCGGCTGCACCGGGCGATCAACGACGCGCTGGCGGCGGCCGACATCGACCCGCTGCCGCCGGGCGAGCGGGTGCACCAGCGCTTCATCCTGGAAACCCAGACCCGCGGCACGGAGAAGGCGAAGGGCTGGGTTTCCCGTCTCCTAGCCGGTGACCTGCCGCTCAACGTCGAGGCCGCGGCATTCACGCCCGCTGGGACGCTGCTGCTCGGCCTGCGCTTCCCGGTGACCACGGCCGGCGAGCCGATCATGGTCGAGATCGAGGGCGTCGAGGGCATGTTCGACGCCGACCCGCGAACCTGGCCGTCGGTCGTCCGCGCGTACGCCCTGACCGGCGTCACCCCGCCCGGCTCGCTCACTGGCTTCCGCGCGCTGACCGCAACCCCGTCCGGTTTCGAGGCGGTCGTGGGGTCCATCGACGCGCTAGGCAAGGGCTCGGTGCTGCTCGACGACCACCCGACCGGCGGCGAGGTCACCTGCACCCACGTGCGCTTCACGCTGGGCCCCGATGCGGCGGTCGCCGGCGAGGTCGTCGACGACCTGGCGCCGTTCCACAACGTCGAGGGCCTCGCGGTGGTGGATGGCGAACGCACCTACGTGACTGACGAGGACCACCGCATCGCCCTGTGGCACGACTAGCTATTCGAGCATTGCCCGGCCTAGCGGCGTGAGGGTGTGCAGCATGGTGTTGCCGTCGCGGCGGCTGGCCAGCAGGTTGGCGTCGCGGAGCACGGCGGTGTGCTGGCTGGCGGCGGCGAGGGAGATGTCGAGCCGGCGGGCGATCTCGCTGGTCGAGCAGCCGTCGCCGACCACTTCCAGCACGCGGGCCCGGGTGCGGCCGAGCAGTGCGGCTAGCGCCCGCTGGCGGCCGGGTTCGGGCGGCTGGTCGAGCCCACCGAGCCGCTCGACGGGATAGACCAGAACCGGAGGAAGATCCGGATCGACGAGCGTCACCGGGGTACGCGCACAGAAGAACGCCGGCACCAGCAGCAGCCCGCGCCCGTCGAGGTGCAGTTCCCGGCTGACCGGGTAGTGGCGTACCTCCAGCACGCGCCCGTCCCACCGCATGGCCGGCCGCAAACTGGCCAGCAACCCGTCGGCGCCGTCGGCGAGCATGGCCCGGGCCCGCAGGCCACGGTCGGCTTCGACCGCACTCTCGATCCGGCTCCAATAGGGAGCGATCGCCAGCGAGCGGTAGGTCTCCATCGAGTCGGTGAGATGACGCAGCGCGGCGGTCTCTCCCCGGGCCAGCCCCGAGACACTGGCCGGCAGCCGGTTGCCGGCCGAGAGCAGCGTCAGGTCGCGCCGCAGATGGCTGGCCGGCGTCGACCGAATGGCGTCGAGGCCGGCGCCAAGCCCCGCCCGGCTGGCGAACGGCGTGAGGAAGTCGGGGAAATAGCCCTTAGGCGGGTTGAGCGCGAAGAGCGTCCGAAGGTATTCGGCCCGCTCCCGGTCGCGCAGCTCGCTCGCCACGTCGCGCCGCCAACCGCCCAGCATCGGATCGCGGTCACGCCTTCGGGCCTGGATGAATTGCAGGCTGAGAACCGTTTCCCACACCGGATCGGCCCCCGACGCGACCCGCGTGCGCGCGACATCATCACGGGAGAAGAAGATCCGCAGCACGGTCTCGAGGACTCCGTGGGTAGCAGCTGGCGGTCGGGGGCCCTCAGCCTACCGGCTGACCTCCATGTTTCAGCCCAGCCTGAAACTCCTCGCGCTCGACGTGCGGCTTGGCCATGCTCGTGTTAGCGCCCACATCCCGTTGGGCGGCATTGCCGTCCGGCCAGCCATCAACGAGGGCCCGCGACCACGCGTCGTGGAGGTGGCGGCCGGACGTTCTTGCGCGATTGCCTCTCCCCAGGCGGTCGCTTTCCGGCACCACCCGCCGCGACGTGGGGGCACGGCGGGTGGTGCCGGTCCCGTTGCCCACCTGCCGTGTCCAAACTGATCGGGGGCAGCGGTCCGGCTTTACGCCAGGACTGCTGCCCCCGATCGGTTTGTGCGGCTCGCGGCGGCGGTCGGGTTTACGCGCCGCTGTGCTGGAGGGCTGGCCTTGGGGCAGCGCTGCGGCTTGCACGCACCAGGGCCGCCGCCCTCGATCATTTCTGGGGCTCGGTGTCTCAGTCGGGTTTGCGCGCTGCCGTGTTTGAAAGGTGGCCTGGCTTCAGCGGCGCGGCTTGGGCCACGGCGGCTGCCCTCGATCATCTCCGAGGCCTGGGTGTTTCGGTCGGTTTGCGCGCTGCCGTGTTTGAAAGGTGGCCTGGCGGCAGCGGTGCGGCTTGGACCACTGCGGCTGCCCTCGATCATCTCCGAGGCCTGGGTGTTTCGGTCGGTTTGCGCGCTGCCGTGTTTGAAAGGTGGCCCGGAGGCAGCGATGCGGCTTGCGCTACGGCGCCTGCCCTCGATCATTTCTGCGGTTCGGTGTAACGGTCGTGCGCCGCCGCACGTTGATCGGTTCTGCGGCGTATCCAAAACGAGGTCGGGGGCAGCGGTCCGGCTTGCGCCAGGACTGCTGCCCCCGATCAGTTTTGCGGCTTCGCCGGTCATCGCCGACTTGGCGGTCTCTGCGGTGCCACCTCTACCTTCGGTGGGGATGGACGCCGTGCGATCCCGCTGGTGTCAGTGCATGTCGGGCCGGGTGGGCTCGTTGTCAGCCGAGGCTGGCGGCGGGGCTGAGCCGGCACTCGGCTGCTGGCTGGCCGGGTTGATCACCTGGGTGCGCTCGCCGTCGGCCGTCGGGATCGGCGCCGTCGGCGGGTCGGGGATCGGCCGTGCGGGAGCCGGAGCGCCCGTAGCCGGAGCGGTGATCGTCTGAGTGGCCTGCGCCGCGGCCGGCTCGGACGCGCCAGGGCCTGGGACCGGCGGCCAGGTGGCCGGCTCGGCCGTGGGCGCCGGTGCGGCCGGAGCCGGGGGTGTCGACGCTGTCGGGGCCGGGGGTGTCGATGCTGCCGGCCCGGATGCCGTCGGGGTCGAGCCGCCGGGCGGCGGGTAGGCGCCAGGCTGACCCGGTGCGCCGGTGGCACCCGGCGAGGTCTGGCTGGCCGGACCGCCAAAGGTCGGCGGAGCGGACTGAGTCGAACCCGGGTAGGCCGGCGGCGGCGGGTAGCCGGGCTGGCCGTAAGCGGTCGGTGCGCCGTACCCAGGCTGACCCGGGCCCTGCTGTCCCTGGCCCATCGGGCCGGGACCGGCCGGCGGGTAGCCGCCGGGAGCGCCCGGAGTGCCATACATGCCGGGCTGCGCCTTCGGCCGCGGCACGTAGTAGAGCGTCCGCCAGATCTTGTAGATCAGGAAGCTGGCGGCAGCGAAGATGCCCGCGTAGGCGATGCGGACCAGCAGCCCCGTGAAGGCGGCGCGGACCTCGCCGTCGACCAGCGAGCCGAACAGCCACGCCAGCAGCGCGATCACGCCGAAGACCGCGGAGACGGCGTATTCGGCGAGCGCGACCTGGGTCACCAGCTTCGCCCGCGGCACCGCAGGCTTGAGGTGTGTGGCCAAGAGCACAGCGAGCAGCGGCAGAACGATCGCCTCGATGCCCACGAAGTCGAAGAAGCTTCCGCCGGCCCGGCTGGAGAACCCGACATTCGCTGAATAGGGCACTAGCAGGTCTATCAGGCCCACGAAGAGCAGGACGGCGTTGGCGCCGACCAGGACCAGCGCGATCAGCTCGCGCCAAGGCTTGGTGATCTGATTGGCCGAGGTCTGTTCGTTTGGCCCGGCCTCGGGTTGGGTGGTCACGGCTCCCCCTGGGGCGATGACGGAAGATGGCTTTCGTGAGCGTAGTCGCCCGAGCGCCGCAAAGCCGGCAGTGTAGGTAAGGATTGCGATATGCACATCGTCGTTTTGGCTGGAGGTATCGGCGGGGCGCGGTTTTTAACCGGCGTCCGGGCCTATGCCCGCGACATCGGCGCCGAGGTGACCGCTGTGGTCAACGTCGGCGATGACGTGACCATGCACGGCCTGCGGATTTGTCCGGACCTCGACAGCGTCATGTATACCCTGAGTGGCGCCGCAGACCCAGAACGCGGTTGGGGCCGGGTCGGTGAGACCTGGGCGGTGAAGGCTGAACTCGCCGCCTACGCCGCCGAGCCGACCTGGTTCGGTCTGGGCGACAAGGACATCGCCACCCATCTGGTGCGCAGTCAGATGCTCAATGCCGGCTATCCCCTCTCGGCCGTGACCGAAGCGCTGTGCCAACGCTGGCAACCCGGTGTGCGTTTGCTGCCAGCCACCGACGACCGGGTCGAAACCCACGTCGTGGTCGATCTCGACGGCGAAAAAAGCGATCCACTTCCAGGAATGGTGGGTACGCCACCGCGGCGACGTGCCAACCCGCCGCTTCGTCTTCGTCGGCGCCGAGACCGCCAAGCCGGCCGCCGGCGTGCTGGAAGCCCTCGCCACCGCCGACGTCGTGCTGGTCGCGCCGAGCAACCCGGTGGTCAGCATCGGCCCGATCCTCGGCGTGCCCGGCCTGCGCGACGCCCTGGCCGGGGGCACCGCACCCGTGATCGGCGTGTCACCGATCATCGGCGGCAGCCCGGTACGCGGCATGGCCGACAAGTGCCTCGCCGTGCTGGGCGTCCCCTGCACCGCCGCTGCGGTCGGCGACATCTACGGCGCCCGAGGCGCCAATGGCATCCTCGACGGCTGGCTGGTCGACACCACCGACGCGGGCGCCGAGGTGCCCGGCGTGACGGTCAAGGCGGTTCCACTCTGGATGACCAACGAACAGACAACGGCGGAGATGGTCCGCGCCGCCGTCGACCTGGTATGACTGCCGAAACTGATATGACGGCGGCGAACGCGGCAGCGGCTGGCGGGGGAGTGGGTATGCGGCTCGAGGTGTTGCCGGTCGAGGGCATCGGCGACGTGCGACCCGGCGACGACCTGGCGGAGGCGATCACCGCCGCCGCCCCGTGGCTGCGCGCGGGTGACGTGCTGGTCGTCACCAGCAAGATCGTGTCAAAGGCGGAAGGCAGCCTGGTCGACGTCCCGGTCGACGGCGACGAGCGCACCGTGGCCCGCGAAGAGGTGCTCCGCGCGGAGACCGCCCGCCCGGTAGCCCGCCGCGGCCAGACCCGGATCGTGCAGACCCACCACGGCTTCGTGATGGCGTCGGCCGGCATCGACGCGTCCAACGTCGATCGCGCCCATCTTGTGCTCCTCCCCAAGGATCCGGACGCCTCCGCCCGCGCCCTCCGCGCGACGCTGCGCGAACGGCACGGGCTCGACGTCGCCGTAGTGATCTCCGACACGATGGGCCGCCCATGGCGCAACGGCCTGACCGACGTCGCCCTCGGTTCCGCCGGCGTTCCGGCGATCCGCGACCACCGCGGCGAGGTCGACCCGTATGGCAACGAGCTCTCCATCACCCAGATGGCCGTGATCGACGAACTGGCCGCGGCCGGCGAGCTGGTCAAGGGCAAGTGCGCCCAGGTGCCGGTAGCGGTCGTCCGCGGCTATCTCGACGCGCCCCTACCGATCGCCGACGGTGACGGCGCCGCCGTCCTGGTCCGCGGCGCCGACCAGGACCTCTTCTCCCTCGGCACAGCCGAGGCCCGCGCCGAGGGCCTCCGCGCAGCGGCTCGGCTCGCGGACAACGGCCAAGCGCCATTCGCCCAGCTCGAGGAGACGGACCTGGCCAGGTCTGTCCACCGCGCACTGGCCACGATCGCCGGCACCGCCGCGACGACCTTCGAGGTCGTCGCCGCACGCGCACGGCCCGACGTCGACGACACCGAGGAGCCAGGCGAGGCCGCGCAAGCCCTGACGACCGCCGCGCCCGCGGGCGCGACTGCCTCGGCCGCCACGGGCGGCACCGCCGCGCAGGCCGCAGCCGGTGGCGTCGCGGCCAACGGCTATCGCGTCTGCTGTCGCCCGGCGGCAACACCGGGCGGACCGGCCGCCCTCGTCTCCCTGGGCTCCGACGTGCACCGGCTGCGTGCGGCGCTTGCCGCCGAAGGACTTGGCTCCACGATGGAGGTCGCGGAGGACGGCAATGCTCCATATGTCGTGGTGACTGTCGGCTGAGGCGCCGGCTGCGTTCCGCTCATACCTCTTCATCGGATCGGCGCCGTCGGCCGGTTCACGGCGGGCCAAGATTTATCGACGCGATCCAAGTGACAGTCACCACGGAAAGCTGTCGGTGCCACGGCCTACGCTTCAACGGTGGCTGATCTGATCCCGACCTCGCCTCCGCCGCCCACTGCCGCGAGCATTCGGCGGGCGCTGGCCCGTGCCGCCGACGGCAAGGCGCTCGATCCGGGCGAGGCGGCCGACCTGATGGCCGCGCGCGGCGAGCCACTCGACGACCTGCTCCGCATCGCCGGCGGCATCCGCGACGCGGGCCTGCGGGAGGCGGGCCGGCCGGGCGTCGTGACGTACTCCCGCAAGGTCTTCATTCCGTTGACCCGCCTCTGCCGTGACCGCTGTCATTACTGCACCTTCGCCACCGTGCCCCACCGGCTGCCGGCAGCGTTCCTCGATCGCGACGAGGTCGTCGCCATCGCCCGCGAGGGTGCCGCGCAGGGCTGCAAGGAGGCGCTGTTCACGCTCGGCGACCGGCCCGAGGAGCGCTGGCCGGCGGCGCGGGAATGGCTCGACGCGCGCGGCTATGACTCGACGCTCGACTACGTGCGGGCCAGCGCGATCGCCGTGCTCGAAGAGACCGGCCTGCTGCCGCACCTCAACCCGGGAGTGCTGAGCTGGGCCGAGTTGCAGCGGCTCAAGCCGGTCGCGCCGAGCATGGGCATGATGCTGGAGACCACCGCCACGCGCCTGTGGTCCGACAAGACCGGGCCGCATTTCGGCTCGCCCGACAAGGAGCCCGCGGTCCGGCTCCGGGTGCTCGAAGACGCCGGCCGGGTCGGCGTGCCGTTCACCACCGGCATCCTGATCGGCATCGGTGAAAACCTGGTCGAGCGGGCCGACGCGCTGTTCGCGATCCGCCGAACGGCCCGCGAATACGGCCACATCCAGGAAACGATCATCCAGAACTTCCGCGCCAAGCCCGACACGGCCATGCGCGGCATGCCCGACGCGGAGCTGCTCGACCTCGCCGCGACGATGGCCGTCGGCCGGATCATCCTCGGTCCGGGCGCCCGCATCCAGGCGCCGCCCAACCTGATCGAGGGCGAATACGACCTGTTGCTGCGCGCCGGCATCGACGACTGGGGCGGCGTCTCGCCGGTCACCCCCGACCACGTCAACCCCGAGCGGCCCTGGCCGATGATCGACGAGCTCGCCGCCCGCTCGGCCGCGTCCGGTTTCACCCTGCGGGAGCGACTGACCATCTATCCGGAATACGTCCGGCGCGGCGACCCGTGGCTCGACCCGCGGCTGTCCGCGCACGTCGGAGCACTCGCCGACCCCGACACGGGTCTGGCCGTCGAGGGTGCGCTGCCGGTCGGCCGCGCCTGGCAGGAGCCCGACGAGGCGTTCGTCCCCGGCGGCCGCACCGACCTGCACGCCACGATCGACACCACCGGCCGCACGGGCGACCGGCGTGGCGACTTCGACTCGGTCTACGGCGACTGGTCCGAGATCGCCGGCCGCATCTCACCCGAGGCGGTCCAGCTGGGCACGGCCGGGAGCGTCGAGCGCGCCCCGTCCGACGTGTTGGCCGGCCTGCGGCTCGCCGCGGCCGACCCCGCGGCGCTGCTCGAAGAGCGACACGAGGCGGCGACGATGGCGCTGTTCAACGCCGACGGCACCGCGCTCGACGAGCTGTGCCGGATCGCCGACGACGTCCGCCGCGACACGGTGGGCGACGACGTGACCTACGTGGTCAACCGCAACATCAACTTCTCCAACGTCTGCTACGTCGGCTGCCGGTTCTGCGCCTTCGCACAGCGTGAGCGCGACGCCGACGCCTACCGCCTGTCCGTCGAGCAGGTCGCCGACCGCGCCGAGGAGGCCTGGGCCGCCGGCGCCACCGAGGTCTGCATGCAGGGCGGAATCGACCCGAAACTGCCGGTCACGGCCTACGCCGAAATGGTCCGCGCGATCAAGCAGCGGGTGCCCGGCATGCACGTCCACGCGTTCTCCCCGATGGAGATCGTGACCGGCGCGGCGAAGGGCGGCATGTCGGTCCGCGACTGGCTGGAGAGCCTCCGCGACGCCGGCCTCGACACCATCCCGGGCACCGCCGCGGAGATCCTCGACGACGACGTCCGATGGGTGCTGACCAAGGGCAAACTGCCGGCCGCCACCTGGGTCGAGGTCGTCTCGACCGCCCATGAGCTGGGCATCCGATCAAGTTCCACGATGATGTACGGCCATGTCGACCACCCCCGCCAGTGGCTCGGCCACTTCCGCGTCCTGGCGTCGGTGCAGGACCGCACGGGCGGCTTCACCGAGTTCGTGGCCCTGCCGTTCGTGCACACCAACGCGCCGATCTACCTGGCCGGCATCGCCCGGCCGGGCCCGACCTGGCGGGAAAACCGGGTCGTCCACGCGATGGCCCGCCTGCTCCTGCACGGCCGCATCGACAACATCCAGTGCTCCTGGGTCAAACTCGGCGACGAGGGCACGGTCGCGATGCTCAACGGCGGCTGCAACGACCTCGGCGGCACCCTGATGGAGGAGACCATCTCCCGGATGGCCGGCTCCGCCAACGGCTCGGCCCGCACGGTCGAGCAGCTCAAGGCCATCGCCACGGCGGCCGGCCGGCCGGCACGCGAACGCACCACGGCCTACGGCCTGCACTAGCCGCTCGAGCGAATTGCGGCCGGTGCCGGCCCGCCCGGCATCTGACCGGGCGGTCCGGCTCTGGCCGCGCGGCCAAGCTCTGGCCGCGCGGGCGGTCCGGCGCTGCCCGGATTGCCCGGCTCCGGCCGGGCAGCGGTCAGGCTCTGGCCGGGAGCCAGTCATAGTCCTGCCCCGGCACGGCAAACCACGCCGGCCCCGCGTCATCGAGAGCAGTCTCGATGCGCAGCCGGTCGACCGAGTCAAGCTCCGGCAACGCCGACACCGAAAACCAGTCCACAGCCGTCGACTCCTCATCGTTGACGACGGCCCGCCCCCCGACCGGCCGGCACCGGAACCACACAGTGAGGTACTGGCACACATCCCCATTCGGATACGTCACCCCGCGAAGTGCGACTCCAGCCAGCCGCTCAACGGCGACCCGCACCCCGGTCTCTTCGAACACCTCACGGACCGCCGCCTCGGCCGGCTGCTCACCAGGATCGATGGCACCGGCAGGCAGCGACCACGTGCCGGTGTCGGCCCGCCGCTCCAACAGCACCCGTCCCCGATCATCGACGACCACAGCGCAGGCGCTCGGCAGCATCAACATCTCCGTGCCAACCAGACGCCGCAGGCCGGCCACATAATCCGAGATCGCCATGCGCGGCAGCGTATGTGCGGTTTGCCAGCGAACCCACCGCGGGTACACAGCCTCCACCTTGCCGTCAAGGTCCACTCTGGTGTCAGCGACGGGGCCCCCGACCGGGGGACTAGCGGAGGCCGGGTGGATCAAGGTAGGGGTGTCATGGTTTGATTCGTTATGTGCGGTTGCGGGGATCGGGCCTGGTGGGAATCTCGGTGATCGAGCGTTACCCGGCTGGGGGCTGGATCGGTAGGGAGCCAAAGGGCCACGGTGCCATCCCGCGAGTCGTACACGGCACGCCGGTGAGTGGGCCTATTTATCAGGTTCCGCTTGACGACGCACGCATTACACGCGTGTAATTTCACTGGGGTCGTTCGAACGGGACATGACAAATAGGACCGTACGGGCGAAAAAGTAGGGCCTTCCGCGAGGGGGTTACGTCGGCCGCGGGCCGGCGTGCGAAAGGAGGCAAACGTAATGGATGGCCGTGTCGAGGGCGCCGACCTGCTCGGCAACGCGCCGGAGTGGCAGGAGCGGGCGCTGTGCTCGCAGACCGACCCGGAAGCGTTCTTTCCCGAGAAGGGCGGTTCGACCCGCGAGGCCAAGCGCATCTGCTCGCGCTGCGACGTCAAGGCCGAGTGCCTCGAATACGCACTCGGTCACGATGAGCGGTTCGGCATCTGGGGTGGCCTGTCCGAGCGGGAGCGCCGCAAGCTGAAGCGCCGCGTCGTAGCCTGACCCACCGCGCCGCACCGGGGCGGAGGGGGAACCCGCGAGGAGCGGCAACACACAAGACCAATATCGGGACCGAGGGCCACCATCACATCGATGCGGGCCCTCGACCGCATCCGGGCCAGGTTCAGCTCAGCTCGTCAGGATCCAACCCCAGCAGGTTGGCAACCTGCTCGATGATCACGTCGTGCACCAGATCGGCCAGGTCATCGTGGTCCATGGCCCGAAACTCCAACGGCCGACGGTAAAGAACGATCCGCGGCGCCATGTCGGCCCGGCCCGGGCGCCCAGGCAGCAGCCGTGCCAGCGGAACCTCACCGTCTTCGAGCACGTCGGTGTCATAGACATTCAGGTCCGGCGGCACGTCTTCGACCGCGAACTCCACCCCGGCGAGCTCCTTGGCAAACCGATGCTCAAGGCTCTCGACCGTATCCAGGACAAGATCATCAAAGATCTCCGCCTTGGTGCGGGCCAGGGGCACCGTCGCGGGGACCAGTCGCCCCCGCAGCCCGCGACCATGGCGATCGCGGCGCCGGCCGGATGGCGGGCGGCGGTTGGCCGGGCTGGTCATGGCGCACCTCCTGGGGAAAGCAGCATCAGCCTAGCCCTGCGATCGGCGTGTCGCGGCGCAAGGCAGCGCAACGCCGGGGCGGGAGAGATAACGTGCGGCCGTGAGGTCTCCACGGCGTTGCTCCAGAAACGGCTGCCCCCGGCCGGCTGTCGCCACGCTGACCTACGTTTACCACGAGTCCACCGCCGTGGTCGGGCCGCTCGCCCAATTCGCCGAGCCGCACACTTACGACCTCTGCGAGACCCACGCCCGCTCCCTGACCGCCCCCCGCGGCTGGGAAGTGGTCCGCCACGAAGGCGCCTTCGACCCACCCCCACCGACGACGGACGACCTGGTAGCCCTAGCCGACGCGGTCCGCGAAGCCGCCCGCCCGGGTCGCTACGACGACTTCGACGACATGCCCCACGCAGGCCACCAACAAGGCCGCCGCGGCCACCTCCGCGTCATCCCACCCAGCCAATAGACACCCTCCACCCCGCGATCCGGACATTTAGTTCCAAGATCTGTTCCCGGGTCCGTCGGGGGCGCGACCGTCGCTCCCGCCGGGGATCGCTCCGCCTTCGCTGCGCTTGCCAGGTCCGCGGTTGGGTTTGGGGCTCTGCCCCTTTCGGGGCTTTGCCCCGGACCCCACCGGGGCGCTGCCCCGGCCCCGGCCGCTCTAAAGAGATGCCAGCGGTCGTGGGGCGGATCTCCTCGTCGGGCTTCGCTTAGGGCACCAGGATCTCCGGTTGGGGACAAGGTCGTTCGTCCAGTCGGGCGCTCCACCTTGTCCCCATCCGGAGATCCTGGTCGTTGGGCTACGCCCGACGAGGAGATCCGCCCTAGGTTGCGGTTGGGGGTGGGTATCCGTTGACGTTGCTTGCCGTGAGCGCGGCCCGCATTGGCCCGGCGCTGAGGGCGCAGACCGAGGGGCGTGGGCTCCGAGCGGCGCGGGCTCCGAAGGGCGTGGGCCGCCGTGCGGCCTGGGCTCCGAGCGGCGCGGGCCGCCGAACGGCGCGGCCCCCGAGCGGCGAGGCCCCGAACGGTGCCGGATTCCGAGCGGCGCGCCCGCGTGCGGCGCGGCCCCCGAGCGGCGCGCCCGCGTGCGGCGCGGCCCCCGAGCGGCGCGCCCGCGTGCGGGGCGGCCCCCGAGCGGCGCGCCCGCGTGCGGCGAGGCCCCCGAGCGGGGCGGCCCCCGAGCGACGCGGCCCGCGTGCGGCGCGCCCGCGTGCGGCGCGGCCCCCGAGCGGCGCGGCCCCCGAGCGGCGCGGCCCCCGAGCGGTGAGGCTCCGAACGGTGCCGGATTCCGAGCGGCGCGCCCGCGTGCGGCGAGGCCCCCGAGCGGGGCGGCCCCCGAGCGGCGAGGCCCGTGAGCGACGCGGCCCGTGAGCGGCGCGGCCCCGAGCGGCGGGGCCCCCGAGCGGCGGGGCCCCCGAGCGGCGAGGCCCGCGAGCGGCGAGGCCCGCGAGCGGCGCGGCCCGTGAGCGACGCGGCCCGTGAGCGGCGCGGCCCCCGAGCGGCGCGGCCCCCGAGCGGCGCGGCCCCCGAGCGGCGCGCCCGCGTGCGGCGCCGCCCCCGAGCGGCGCGGCCCCCGAGCGGCGAGGCTCCGAACGGTGCCGGATTCCGAGCGGCGAGGCCCGTGAGCGGCGAGGCCCGTGAGCGGCGCGGCCCTGAGCAGCGCGGCCCCCGAGCGCGGCCCCCGAGCGCGGCCCCCGAGCGGCGCGGCCCCGGGCGGCGTAGGCCCCGAACGGCGCCGGACTCCGAGCGGCGCGGGCCCCGGAGTGGCGCGGGAGCCCGGCGTGTTGACGCCGCCACGCCGGTCGGGACCGACCCGTAGGGCGATCTAGGAAAGAAATTGCTGCTATAGCTACATTTATTCACCTAGATCTGCTACCTCGTCAGATGGCGGTACCGCAAAGGCCGCGCCGGCCGGGCCTGGGCTTCGGATTCGTGATCGTTTGCAGTGGATCTGCGTGATTTCCGCTCTGCGGCGTGATCATGTGTGCCGGGTCTGCACGACACGCCGGGCTGGGTCTTGATGAGCCGCACATGATCAAGCACGCCTGGCCTGCGGGTGTCGACCAGCTGCAAACGATCATCGACCCACCGTCGACCTGATCGCGCATGCTCGCGCTTCAACGGCGACGAACAGGCCTCCAGCCACGAGTCCTGGACAAGCCCCGAACTACCGCACAGCAAGCTGAGACAGCGATTGGCAAAGGCCACACCGGCGGGCAAGCCCCGCGGATCACAGTAGCCACGGGGGCGCGGGCGCGAGGCCGTCAGTGGCCGATAAGGCGGTCGATCACGGCGGCCCGGCGGGACGCGCGGCCGGTGCGGGCCTCGGCGGCGTCGGCCGACGCGGTCGCCCGCAGGGCCGCGTTGATGCCCAGCCAGCGCAACGGCTCCGGCTCCCAGCGGGGCGACCGATGCCCCACCCACGGCAGCGAAACCAACTCCGACGGCCGCTCCAAGATCAGGTCAGCAAGGGTGCGGCCAGCCAGGTTGCTCGTTCCGACGCCGTCGCCGACGTAGCCGCCGGCCCAGGCCAAACCCGTCGACCGGTCAAGGCCCACCGACGCCGTCCAGTCGCGGGTCACGCCCAGTGGGCCGCCCCAGGCGTGCGAGATCTCCGCATCGGGCCCCAGCACCGGGAACAGCGCCCCTAACGTCTGGCGCAACCCCGCGAAGACCGACGGTTCCTGGTCGAACGACGGGGACACCGAGGAGCGGAAATGGTACGGCGCCCCGCGCCCACCGAACGCCAACCGCCCGTCTGCCGTCCGCTGGCCATAGATGATCAGGTGCCGGAAGTCGCTGAACGTCTCCCGGTCGGCCAGGCCGATGGTGTCCCACACAACCGCCGGCAGCGGCGGTGTCGCCACCATCAGCGAGTAGAGCGGCGCCACCGAACGCCCATACCCGGGCAGCCCAGCCGTATATCCCTCCGTCGCCCGCACCACCACCGGCGCGCGCACCGTCCCGAACGGCGTTGACACCACGCCCGGCCGCAGCGCCGTAACCGGCGTCCCCTCATACACCGCGACACCGCGCGCCTCGACCACCGACGCCAGCCCCCGCACCAGCTTCGCCGGCTGGATGGCCGCGCAATGCGGCGTGAACACCCCGCCCAGCACCGACGTCGCACCGAGACGGGCCGACGCCAATGAAGCGGACAGCATGGTCACCTCGGGAAACCCGAACGACGCAGCCGTCGAGACCTCGGCCTCCGCGCGCGCCAGTTGTGCCGGCGACCGTGCCACGGTCACCGTCCCGCCCTTGTGGAAGTCGCAGGAGATCCCCTCGACCACGCACACCCGACCGACCTCGTCGACTGTCGAATTCATAACGCGTTGCAGCGCCACCGCCGCAGCCCGACCATGGCGGCGGGCCAGCGACGGCAACGACGACGGCAGCAGCGCCGAGCACCAGCCGCCGTTGCGACCGGACGCGCCGAACCCGGCGTAGGACTGTTCCAGCACCGCCACCCGCAACGACGGGTCCGCCGTGATCAGGTAGTAGGCCGTCCACAAACCGGTATAACCGGCACCCACGATGGCGACGTCGACCGACGAAGAACCCGGCAGCGACGGGCGCAACGCCGGCGTCTCGCCCATCCAGAACGAGATCACAAGCGCTGCCACGCCTCCGTCAGCACCGCGCGCAGGATCTGCTCCATCTCGTCGAACTGCTGCTGCTCGCAGATCAGTGGCGGCGCCAACTGCACCACCGGGTCGCCGCGGTCGTCGGCTCGGCAGTAGAGGCCCGCCTGGAACAGTGCCGTGGAGAGGAAGCCGCGCAGCAGCCGCTCCGACTCGTCCTCGTTGAACGTCTCCCGCGTCGTCTTGTCCTTGACCAGCTCGATCCCGTAGAAGAAACCGTCGCCGCGGACGTCACCCACGATCGGCAGGTCCAGCAAGCGCTCCAAAGTGGACCTGAACGCGCCCTCCAGCGAGCGCACGTGCCCGGTCAGGTCTTCCCGCGCGAACACGTCGAGGTTGGCCAGCGCCACCGCGCACGACACCGGGTGCCCACCGAAGGTCACACCGTGCGCGAACATCGATGAGTCGGACAGGAACGGCTCCATCAGCTTGTCGCTCGCGATCATCGCGCCCAGTGGCGCGTACCCCGAGGTCAGGCCCTTCGCCGTGGTGATGATGTCCGGTTGGTAGCCGTATCGTTCGGCGCCGAAGTAATAACCGAGCCGGCCCCAGGCGCAGATCACTTCATCAGAAACCAGCAACACGTCGTACGCGTCGCAGATCTCCCGCACCCGCTCGAAGTAGCCGGGCGGCGGCGGGAAGCACCCGC
The DNA here is from genome assembly GCF_003387075.1 of Asanoa ferruginea. NCBI lineage: Bacteria > Bacillati > Actinomycetota > Actinomycetes > Micromonosporales > Micromonosporaceae > Asanoa > Asanoa ferruginea. The sequence goes on along the minus strand of NZ_QUMQ01000001.1, from coordinate 1,040,282 downwards.
CCGAGTTCTGCACCGGCTCCAGGAACACCGCCGCGACCGTCTCCGGACCCTCGCGCTCGATCGCCCGCCCGATCTCCTCGGCCGCCCAGCGCCCGAAGTCGAGCAGCGAGTCGCCGTGCTCCGGCGCCCGGTAGAAGTTGGTGTTGGGCACCTTGATCCCGCCCGGCACGAGCGGCTCGAAGTCGGCCTTGATGCCGGGCAGGCCGGTGATCGACAGGGCGCCCATCGACGTGCCGTGGTAGGCGATGTGCCGGCTGACCACCTTGTGCTTGTTGGGCTTGCCGACCCGCTTGTAGTAGGCCCGGGCCAGCTTCCACGCCGCCTCGACCGCCTCGGAACCGCCGGTCGTGAAGAACACCCGGTTGAGATCGCCGGGCGCCAGCGACGCGATCCGCGACGCCAACTCGACCGCGGTCGGGTGGGCGTAGGACCACAGCGGGAAGTAGGCCAGCTCCGCGGCCTGCTTGGCGGCGGCCTCGGCCAACTCGGTGCGCCCGTGGCCCGCGTTGACCACGAACAGGCCGGCGAGGCCGTCGAGGTAGCGGCGGCCCTGGGAGTCCCACACGTAGGCACCGTCGCCGCGGACGATCGTGGGCACCTCCCCGTCGCGATAGCTGGACATCCGGGTGAAGTGCATCCACAGGTGGTCGGTGGCGTTGGCCATCGGATTCCCCATCGCGTCGTCGTGCGGACCTTGGTGGGCCCGCAGCACCTACGACGGTTATCGCACGAGATCCCGCGTACTCGCAAGGGTTTTCATCAGTCGACACCGCGAGATGCGACGAAATCCGAAGCTAGGCCGTACCCCAGGTGTAGGTCTGTTTGCGCAGTTTGAGGTAGACGAACGCTTCGGTCGAGACGACGCCCTCGACCGCGCGGAGGCGTTTGAGGATCTCCAGCAGGTGGTCGTCGTCGCGGCAGACCACCTCGCAGAGCAGGTCGAACGAGCCCGCGGTGATCACCACGTAGTCGACCTCGTGCAACTCGGCCAGCCGGTCGGCGACCTGCTCCAGGTCGCCGGAGATGCGCAGCCCGATCATGGCCTGGCGCGGGAAGCCCAGTTGGAGGGGGTCGGTGACGGCGACGATCTGCATCACCCCGGCGTCGAGCAGTCGCTGCACCCGCTGCCGGACGGCCGCCTCGGAGAGCCCGACCGCCTTGCCGATCGTCGCGTACGGACGCCGCCCGTCTTCCTGTAGTTGCTCGATGATCTGTTTGGCGACATCGTCGAGCAGCGCGTGGCTGGCCCCGTCGCGAACCACCGCGCGACGCACCCCCGAAGCCGAAGCCGAACCGGGACCGGCCCCGTTGCCCGACATGCCCATCTACGGTCCTCCTCATTAATGGCTCAGCGTTACGGCCGCAAGTCTTCCGTATTTCGTCGTCAACTACGAGAGCCACAACGGAATCCCTTGTGACAAGGGTAATCGCATGTCAGGATCGGTCGTCGTCTAGCTATCCCCCCGACTAGACCGAACCGGGAGCCCCCGATGCGCAACCGCTCGCGCCCGCCGCTGTCGCCCGAGGCAGCGGCATTGCTTTCGTTCACGCGCTCCTCCCTTTCCCGTCGCACCCTGATGCGCGGCGCGTTCGCTGCCGGCAGCCTGGCCGTGACCGGTGGCGCCCTCGCCGCCTGCGGCACAAAAGGCGCACAGCAGACCGAGGCGAGCTGCGTCAGCGACGACAGTTCCGCCACGGACAAGACGCTGATCGTCTCGAACTGGCCGCAATATATCGACGTCGATGAGAAAGACGAATCGAAGCGCCCGACGCTGGTCGCATTCGAAGCGAAGACCGGCATCTCGGTCAGCTACACGGAAGACATCAACGACAACAACGAGTTCTTCGGCAAGGTGCAGAACCAGCTGACCGCATGCCAGCCGACCGACCGCGACGTCATCGTGCTCACCGACTGGATGACCGCGCGGATGATCCGGCTGGGCTGGATGCAGAAGCTCGACACCGCGAAGATGCCCAACTTCACCAAGAACCTGCTGCCCTCGCTCAAGGGCCGACCATTCGACAAGAACAACGAGTACGCCGTTCCCTGGCAGTCGGGCCTGGCCGGCCTCGCGTTCAACGGCAAGGTCACCAAGCCGGTGCGTACGGTCGACGAGTTGCTCACCCGCCCCGACCTCAAGGGCAAGGTGACCGCGCTGACCGAGATGCGCGACACCATGGGCCTGATCCTGGCATCCAACGGCCACGACCCGTCCGACTTCACCAAGGCGCAGTTCGACGACGCGATCAACAAGCTCCAGAAGGCGGTCGACGCCGGGCAGATCCGCCGGTTCACCGGCAACGACTACGCGCCGGAGCTGGCCAAGGGCGACATCGCCGCGTGCATCGGCTGGTCCGGCGACATCATCCAGCTCGGCCTCGAAGACCCCAAGGTCGAGTTCGTCGCGCCCGACGCCGGCGTGATGCTCTACTCCGACAACTCCTCGGTGCCCAACAAGGCCGCGCACAAGGCCAACGCCGAGCAGTTCCTCGACTACTACTACGACCCGACAGTGGCGGCTCAGGTCGCGGCCTACGTCAACTACATCTGCCCGGTCAGCGGCGCCAAGGAAGCCATGGAGAAGATCGACCCCGATCTGGCAGCAAACCCGCTGATCTTCCCCGACGACGCACTGCTGAAGAAGGCGAAGGTCTTCAAGGCACTGACCGAAGCCGAGGAGCGCGAGTACGAGTCCGCGTTCCAGAAGGTCATCGGAGCCTGACATGGCGACCCCGTCCGAGGCCGGCGACCTGCGCATCACCAACGTCACCAAGCGGTTCGGCCCGTTCACCGCGGTCGACGACCTGAGCCTGACCGTGCCACAGGGCTCGTTCTTCGCGCTGCTCGGCGCTTCCGGCTGCGGCAAGACCACCACGCTGCGAATGGTGGCCGGGCTGGAGGAGCCGACCGCAGGCGAGGTGCGGCTCGGCGAGCGCGACATCACCCGGCTGCGGCCCTACCAGCGCCCGGTCAACACGGTGTTCCAGAGCTACGCGCTCTTCCCGCACCTCGACGTCTTCGAGAACGTGGCCTTCGGGCTGCGCCGGCGCAAGGTGCGCGAGATCGCCGGGCAGGTCGAGCAGATGCTCTCGCTCGTCCAGCTCGAGGGCTTCACCAAGCGCCGCCCGGCCGAGCTGTCCGGCGGCCAGCAGCAGCGGGTCGCGCTGGCCCGGGCCCTGATCAACCACCCGCAGGTGCTGCTGCTCGACGAGCCGCTCGGCGCCCTCGACCTGAAGCTGCGGCGGCAGATGCAGATCGAGCTCAAGCGGATCCAGACCGAGGTCGGCATCACCTTCGTGCACGTCACCCACGACCAGGAGGAGGCCATGACGATGGCCGACACGGTCGCGGTGATGAACGCCGGGCGGATCGAGCAGCTCGGCCGGCCGGCGGAGATCTACGAATACCCGGCGACCGCGTTCGTCGCCAACTTCCTCGGCCAGTCCAACCTGCTCGCCGGTGACGCCGAGGGCCAGTCGGGCGGCGACGTCCTGGTCGAGGCCTACGGGCAGCGGTTCGCCGTGCCGGCCGTGCGCGCCCGCGCCGAACGTGGGCCGGTCTTCCTCGGCGTACGCCCGGAGAAGTTGGCTCTGGTCGTTTCGAATGGCGAAGTTCCCGCCGGCCACCAGTCGGTCACCGGCGTGATCACCGACTCGTCCTATGTGGGCGTCAGCACGCAATACCTGGTGCGCACCGGCTGGGGCACCGAGCTGGCCGTGTTCGCGCCCAACGGCGGTTCGGCCGCGGCCGCACCGTTGCCGGTCGGCGGCCAGGTGATCGCGCACTGGAGCCCGGAGCACGCGTTCCTGCTGCACCGCGAGCCGGGCGAGGGGGACCGCACCACGCCGGAGCTCGACACGCCCGACGCGGTCGGAGCCGTCTCGTGAGCGAGCGCAGCGAGCGAACCAGTCGGCTCAGTAGCCCGGGCGAACGCCCGACCGCCCGAAGCGTGGTCGAGTCGTGAGCCTGCTGACGGGGGTCGGCGCCCGCCCGGTCGAAACGCCGACGGCCACCCCCGAGCCGTCGCGTGGCCGCCGGCGTTGGCTGCCCTACCTCCTGCTGCTCCCCGGCTTCGCCTGGCTCGTGCTGTTCTTCGTCGTGCCGACCCTGCAACTCGGCGCGACCAGCCTCTACGACCCCTCCGGCTCGGTGACCGCCGGCTACGCGATGACGTGGGAGTTCGGCAACTACCCCGACGCGCTCGCGTACGCCTGGCCGCAGGTTGTGCGGTCCTTCGCCTATGCCGGCATCGCCACGGTGATCGGGATCGTGATCGGCTACCCGCTGGCCTACGCCATCGCGCAGAAGGCCGGCCGCTGGAAGAACCTGCTGCTCGTCTGCGTGGTCGCGCCGATGTTCACCAGCTTCCTGGTGCGCACGCTGGCCTGGAAGACGATCCTGTCGGACAACGGCTGGCTCGTGCACGTGCTGCGCGAGGTCGGCCTGCTCGGCGCCGACGGGCGGTTGCTGGCCACGCCGGTCGCCGTGGTGCTCGGCCTGACCTACAACTTCCTGCCGTTCCTGGTGCTGCCGCTCTACGCCAGCCTGGAGCGGCTCGACACCCGGCTGCTGGAGGCGTCCGGCGACCTCTACGCCAGCCCGGCCCGCACCTTCGTCAAGGTGACCCTGCCGCTGTCGATGCCCGGCCTGGTCGCCGGCACGCTGCTGTTCTTCATCCCCGCGGTCGGCGACTACATCAACGCCGCGCTGCTCGGCAACACCAACACCGCGATGGTCGGCAACGTGGTCAACTCGGCGTTCCTGTCGCGCCAGCAGCCACCCCAGGGCGCCGCGCTCTCGTTCCTGCTGATGGCACTGATCCTGGCGATCGTCTTCACCTACGTACGCCGCGCCGGCACTGACGAGGTGGTTTGAATGACCGGACGAAGCGGGGCCGCGCCAGCGGCCCGGGTTCGGAGGACCCAAGCCAGCATGGCTTACCGAGTCGGGCGCTGGATCGCCGACCACTGGGTGCTGACCGTCGGCCTGATGGTGCTGCTCTACCTGTTCCTGCCGATCGCCGTCGTCGCCGGGCTGTCCTTCAACCGCCCGTCGAGCCGGCTCTCCTACGACTTCAACGCCTTCACCACCGACAACTGGACCAACCTGTGCGGCCCGCCCGACCTGTGCGACGCGCTGCAACGGTCGGCCTGGATCGGCCTGCTGGCGACGGTCGGCTCGACCCTGCTCGGCACGCTGATGGCGTTCGCGTTGGCCCGCCACCAGTTCCGCGGCCGGGGCACGACCAACCTGCTGATCTTCCTGCCGATGGCGACGCCCGAGCTGGTGATGGGCACCTCGCTGCTGGCGCTGTTCACGGCCGGCGGGATCCAGCTCGGCTTCTGGACGATCCTGATCGCGCACATCATGTTCTGCGTCTCGTTCGTGGTGGTCACGGTCAAGGCGCGGCTCGCCGGCATGGACTCCCGGTTGGAAGAGGCGGCGATGGACCTCTACGCCACGCCGTTCCAGACCTTCCGGCGGGTCACCCTGCCACTCGTGCTGCCCGGAATCGTCGCCGCGGCGCTGCTCGCGTTCTCGCTGTCCTTCGACGACTTCATCATCACGAACTTCAACTCCGGCAACACGGTGACCTTCCCGATGTACGTTTGGGGAGCCAACCAGCGCGGCATCCCGCCGCAGGTCAACGTCGTCGGCACGGCGATGTTCGCGATAGCACTGCTGCTGGTGCTGGCGACCAACGTGCGACGGCGGCGGGGAGCGCGGGTGGCATGAACGTCGGTCGGGCGCTCGCGGACGCGCAGCCCCGGGTCTTCTGGCTCGACCGTCCCGAGCGCCCTGACCCGCTGCCACCACTTTCCGCCGACATCTCGGCCGACCTGCTCGTGGTCGGCGGCGGCTATTCGGGACTCTGGGCCGCGCTCCAGGCCAAGCAGGACGATCCCGGCCGCGACGTGGTGCTGCTCGAGGCCGGCACCTGCGGCTGGGCGGCGTCGGGTCGCAACGGCGGTTTCTGTGCGGCCTCACTGACCCACGGCCTGGCCAACGGAGCGGCCCGGTTCCCGGCCGAGATAGCCACGCTGGAGACCCTCGGCCAGGCCAACCTCGAGGCGCTGCTGGCCACGATCGCGCTGTTCGACATCCGCTGCGACGTCGAACGTACGGGTGAGATCGAGCTGGCCACCGCGCCGCATCATGTCGCCGACCTCGCTTCGGGTGCCGCGTTGGCCCGCAGCCACGGTCACGACGTGCTGGTGCTCGGCCGCGACGAGGTGCGGGCCGAGGTCGACTCGCCCACTTACCTGGGCGGCGTCTGGCACCGCGACCGCACGGTCATGCTCGACCCGGCCCGGTTGGCCTGGGGGTTGCGGGATGCCTGCCTGTCATTGGGGGTACGGATCTTCGAGCACACCCGGGTCACCGGGCTGGCGCGGGCCGGGGCCGGGGTGCTGGCGTGGTCCCCGGTTGGCTCGGTGCGGGCCGGCGGCGTCGTGCTCGCCGCCAACGCGTTCCCGCCGCTGCTGCGCCGGCTGCGCGCCTATGTTGTTCCCGTCTACGACTATGCACTGGTCACCCGCCCGCTGTCGGAGGGCGAGCTGGCATCGATCGGCTGGCGGCACCGGCAGGGCCTGGCCGACTCGGGCAACCAGTTCCACTACTACCGGTTGACCGCCGACAACCGGATCCTGTTCGGCGGCTACGACGCGGTCTACCACTTCGGCAACCGGATGGCGCCGTCGCTCTCACGCGAGGCGCCGACCTACGCGACTCTCGCCCGACATTTCTTCGAGACGTTCCCGCAGTTGTCCGATGTCACGTTCACCCACCGCTGGGGCGGCGTGGTTGACACCTGTGCCCGCTTCTGCGCCTTCTTCGGCACCGCGTTCGGTGGCCGGCTGGCCTACGCGACCGGCTTCACCGGTCTGGGCGTCGGTGCCAGCCGGTTCGGCGCGCGGGTTGCGCTCGACCTGCTTTCCGGGGCTGACACCCCATTGACCACATTAGACTTTGTACGCAGCCGCCCGATCCCGTTCCCGCCGGAACCGTTGCGCGCCCTGGTCATCAACGCGACGCGCTGGTCGATGGCGCACGCTGATTCCCATCAGGGCCGGCGCAACCTGTGGCTGCGTACCCTCGACAGATTCGGTTTGGGGTTCGATTCCTGATGCGTGTCCTGCAAATCGGAGCCGGCGGCGTCGGCGCCGCGGCCGCCGCCATCGCCGCCCGCCGGGGCTTCTTCGAATCCTGGACGGTGGCCGACTATTCGCTTTCGCGGGCCTCACGGGTGGTCGCGGCGGTTGACGACCCCCGCTTCGTGGCCGCCCAGGTCGACGCGTCGTCGGCGACGGAGGTGCGCGACCTGGCCGCCGGCGCGACCCATGTTTTCAATGCGGTCGACCCGCGGTTCGTGATGTCCATTTTCGACGGTGCGTTCGCGGCCGGGGCTGATTACCTGGACATGGCGATGTCGCTGTCGGAGCCGCATCCGACGTCGCCCTATTCGTCGACGGGGGTGGTGCTCGGGGCGGCGCAGTTCGCGACCGAATCGCTGTGGCAGGAGGCCGGGCGGCTGGCCCTGGTCGGCATCGGGGTCGAGCCGGGCCTGTCGGACATTTTCGCGCGCTATGCGGCCGACGAGTTGTTCAGCTCGATCTCCGAGATCGGCGTGCGCGACGGCGCCAACCTGGAGGTCGACGGCTACGCGTTCGCACCGTCGTTCTCGATCTGGACGACGATCGAGGAGTGCCTCAACCCGCCGGTGATCTACGAGAAGTCGCGCGGCTGGTACACCACGGAGCCGTTCTCCGAGCCGGAGGTCTTCGACTTCCCGGAGGGCATCGGCCCGGTCGAGTGCGTCAACGTCGAGCACGAAGAGGTGCTGCTGATCCCGCGCTGGGTCGACGCGGGGCGGGTCACATTCAAATACGGCCTGGGCGCGGAGTTCATCTCGGTGCTGCGCACCCTGCACGTCCTGGGCCTCGACTCGGCCGCACCGGTCCGCGTCGGTGACGTCTCGGTAGCACCCCGCGACGTGGTGGCGGCCTGCCTGCCGGACCCGGCGTCACTGGGCCCACGGATGCGCGGCAAAACCTGCGCGGGCACCTGGGTGCGCGGGATCGGCATCGACGGGTCGCCGCGCGAGGTCTACCTCTACCACGTGGTCGACAACGAGTGGTCGATGCGCGAATACGGCCACCAGGCGGTCGTATGGCAGACGGCGGTCAACCCGGTGGTGGCACTGGAACTCCTGTCAGCCGGCGCCTGGTCGGGTGCCGGCGTCCTGGGCCCGGAGGCCTTCCCGCCGCGCCCGTTCCTGGATCTGCTGGTGGCCTACGGCTCCCCGTGGGCGATGCGCTGACCTGGTTCACATCGTCGTCCCTTTCGGCACTGGCCCCAATCCCTCGACCAAGGAGGAGCCAGTTGAAACTGGACCTGGCACGACGATTGAGCGCGGCATCCGTGAGCCTGTTGACCGTGCTGGCCGGTCTCGCCGTCAACTCCACGGCGGCGCAAGCCATCCCGCCTGTCGAACCAGGCCGCGGCCCGCCCTGCTCGTGGGTGCGCACGGGCGACAAGTCCCTATGCGACGGTTGGGTGCCCAGCTATCAGGGCCAATACAACAGCGTCTGCCGGAACACCACGCCCACGCAGACCGTCGCAGTGGCGAAGACCTGGGCGGGGAGTGGGATGGGAACTACAGCCCGGTGCTCCACAGACCGCCAACTACTAGCCGTCGGCTGCGCCCGCCCGCCGCGAGGGTTTCCGCTCAGAGCGAACCGCTGGCCACTGTCCGCGCACCTGCAACGGTGTAATGCTGTAATCAAGTAAGCAGCAACGCGGGAGGTGCGCCATGAGGGGTTTTCGGGGCCCATGGGAACAAGGACAGCGCGGCGGGCGGGCGGAGCCGCCACCGGCCGAGGGACTGGCCGCCTGGATCACCGGCGCGGTGCCGGACGGCTGGTTCACCGAGCCGCCGAAGGTCACCATCGACCGTGACGAGGTCATGATCATTGGTCGGTTGCCGGAGCCGCAGCTCGGCGCCGACGCGACCGACGCCGACCGCGGGTCGGCAGAGCAGGGCCGCATCGCCCAGCACCGGGAAGACACCCGGGAGCAGCGCATCAAGATCGCTCAGCAGGTCGAACACCGCTGGCGCCGCAAGGTCAGCTGGGGCGCCGCCACCGGCGGCACCGAGGCGCTCTTCACCACGTTCTCGGCGCCGGTGATGACTCGGCTACGGCTCAACGACCGCCAGGTCCTCGACACCCTGATCGACGCGGGCGTGGCGCGGAGCCGCTCCGAGGCGTTGGCCTGGTGCGTCCGCCTGGTTGGCGAACACGCCGACCAGTGGCTGACCGAACTCCGCGACGCGATGGGTGCGGTAGACGAGCTGCGCCGCCGCGGCCCGGAGGTCGGCGAAGCCTGACCCCGACGTTCGCGGGGCAATCCAGGTTGGGAATTGCGGCTGTTGCCGCGGTTCCCAACCTGGATTCACGCGAGGCCAACCCCCTACGGCCGAGCCAGCCTGGGCTGGCCGCGTTGTGCGCGGCAGCGCCCGTTGTGTTTGCGATCCGTGCAGGCCCGGCCGCTTTGCGTGCGAATCTTGGATGCTGCCTGGAGATCTAGGTAAATAGATGTAGCTATAGCTACATCTATTTACCTAGATCTCGTGCGAGATCCACGGATGCGGTCCGCGCGGGGCCGCGCGGGTGCGGACGGCGGCGGGCGCGGTCTGCGGAGCGACCCCGAGGGCGACCTGCGACGGCGGTCCGCGGGGGTGCGGACGGTGGCGGGCGTGGTCTACGTATTCGGTCCACGGATGCGGCCACGGCGGCGGTCCACGAGCCGGCGGTCCGCGGGTGCGATCCACGGACGCGATTCGACCGGCGATTCGCGATCGCTATTCACCCTGGCGCGAGGACGATCCGCGATCGGCCGGCGCGATGCGCTGCGATCCGAAGGCGCCCGCCGGCGGGCGCCTGCGCGGGACGGCGGTAGGCACTGGCTTGACCGACCGCGGGCCTGGCAGGGACGGGCCCGCCAGGGACCGGCCCGTTGCGCGCGGGAGCGAACGGTCGCGCCCACCGCGAACCCGCGCAACCGATCGAACGCCCTTAAAGATCCAACCCCGTCAACACCATCACCCGCGGCTCGGTGTAGTCGTCGATGGCGCTTCGCAACCCCTCGCGCCCGACGCCCGATCCCTTGACCCCGCCGTAAGGCATCTGGTCGGCCCGGTAGGACGGGACATCGCCGACGATCACGCCGCCGACCTGGAGGGTGCGGTGGGCCGCGAACGCCGTCTGCAGGTTGCGGGTGAACACGCCCGCCTGTAGCCCAAACGCCGAATCGTTGATCGCCGCGAAGCCGGCCTCGTCGTCGGTGACCGGCGAGACCACCAGCACCGGCCCGAAGACCTCTTCCTGGCTGACCTTCGCGGATTTCGGCGCCCGCGACAGCACCGTAGGCGGATAGGTCGCACCCGCCCGCAGCCCGCCGACCTCCAGGGTCGCCCCCGCCGCGACCGCCTCGTCCACCCACGACTCCACCCGCTCAGCCGCCGCCTCGGTGATCAGCGGACCAACATCGGTGGCGTCGGAGAACGGGTCGCCGGTCTGCAGAGCGGAAACCGCGGCCACGAGCCGGGGCAGAAAACCGTCATAAATCCACTCGTGTACGAATACCCGCTGCACCGCGATGCAACTCTGCCCTGCCTGGTAGTTGGAGAACGTCGCGATCCGCGAAGCCGCCCAGGTCAAGTCGGCGTCGGCTGTCCAGTCGGCGCACAGCAGCACCGCCGCGTTGCCGCCCAGTTCCAGCGTCACGTGCTTGCCAGGCACCGAACGGCGGATCGACGCGCCGACCGGGCCCGAGCCCGTGAAGCTGACCACCGGCAGGCGGGGGTCCGAGACCAGGCCGGCCGCGCGGTCGTTGGGCAGCGGCAGCACCGAGAACATGCCCTCCGGGAGGTCGGTCTCGGCCAGGATCTCGCCGAGCAGCAGCGCGCTCAGCGGCGTGGCCGGCGCCGGCTTGACCACGATCGGCGCGCCGGCCGCGATCGCCGGGGCGACCTTGTGGGCGACCAGGTTGAGCGGGAAGTTGAACGGCGAGATGCCGAGGACCGGACCGCGCGGGAAGCGGCGTACGACCGCCAGCCGTCCCGTCGCCGCCGGGTCCGTGTCGAGGCGTTGCAGGTCGCCGGCGAAGCGGCGGGCCTCCTCGGCCGCCCAGCGGAACGTCGACACCGCCCGGGCCGCCTCGGCCCGCGCCCACTTGAGCGGCTTGCCGTTCTCGGCGGTGATCAGTTGGGCGATCTCGTCGGCGCGTTCGGCCAGGCGCCGGGAAACGTGATCGAGAGCGGCCGCGCGGGCGTGTGCGGGGAGCGCGGCGGCTTCCGCCGAGACGGAGTGCGCCGCGGCGATCGCGCGTTCGACCTGTTCAGGGGTGGCGTTGGTGGTCGCACCGACCGCATGGCCGTCGTAGGGATGCCGGACGGTCACCGGGTCGGCTCCGTGCTCAGGGCGGCCGGCGACGTAGAACGCGACTGGGTCCACGGCGGCAGCCTAGCTCAGCAGGTCAGGTTCGCGGAAACGGTGGCGACAGGCCTTGTCAGCAACGGATTCAGTCGCGAGGATGGCATGTGGGTTGCGAATACGACATGATCGGCAGCCCTTCCGATGGCCCGCTTCCAGCCTGGAGACGCCACGATGAGCGACAAGCAACAGTTGCGCAATTTCGTCAACGGTGACTACGTCGACCCGGTCGACGGCAACTTCAGCGACCTTGTCGACCCGTGCACCGGCGAGGTCTTCGCGCAGGCGCCGGTCTCCGGCCCAGCCGATGTGGATCGGGCGATGACCGCGGCCGCGACGGCGTTCGAGAGCTGGCGCGACGTGACCCCGGCGCAACGGCAGCTCGCGCTGCTCAAGTTCGCCGACGCGGTCGAGTCGCGGGCCGCCGAGCTGGTCGACGCCGAGGTGCGCAACACCGGCAAGCCCCGCCAGCTCACCACCGACGAGGAGCTGCCGCCGGCCGTCGACGAGCTGCGCTTCTTCGCCGGCGCCGCGCGGATGCTCGAAGGGCGGTCGGCGGGCGAATACCTGGCGGGCCACACCTCTTACGTACGCCGCGAGCCGCTCGGTGTCGTCGGCCAGGTGACGCCGTGGAACTACCCGCTGATGATGGCCATCTGGAAGATTGCCCCCGCGCTCGCGGCCGGCAACTGCGTGGTGCTCAAGCCGAGCGACACCACGCCGGTCAGCACGCTGATGCTCGCCGAGATCGCGTCCGAGTTCTTCCCGGCCGGCGTCTTCAACGTCGTCACCGGCGATCGCGACACCGGCCGCGCGGTCGTGTCCCACCCGGTGCCCCAACTCGTCTCGATCACCGGTTCGACCCGCGCCGGCCGCGAGGTCGCCGCGGCGGCCGCGCCCGACCTCAAGCGCACCCACCTCGAATTGGGCGGCAAGGCGCCGGTCGTGCTGTTCGACGACGCCGACGTTGCCGCGGCGGCCGAGGCGATCGCGGTCGGTGGCTACTTCAACGCGGGCCAGGACTGCACCGCCGCGACCCGGGTACTCGCCGGCCCCCGCATCCACGACGAGTTCCTCGCCGCGCTGGTCGAGCAGGCCCGCGGCACCAAGACCGGCGGGCCCGACGAGGAAGACGTGCTCTACGGCCCGCTCAACAACGCCAACCAGCTCGGCCGGGTCGCCGGCTTCGTCGACCGGCTGCCCGACCACGCCGCGCTCGAGGTCGGTGGCGCGCGGGTCGGCGAGCGCGGCTTCTTCTACGCGCCGACCGTGGTCTCCGGCGTCCGGCAGCAGGACGAGATCATCCAGGACGAGGTCTTCGGCCCGGTGATCACGGTGCAGCGGTTCACCGACGAAGACGAGGCGGTCCGCTGGGCCAACGGCGTCGAATACGGCCTGTCCGCCTCGGTCTGGACCCGTGACCACGGCCGGGCGATGCGGATGACCCGGCGGCTCGACTTCGGCTGCGTCTGGGTCAACACGCACATCCCGTTCGTGTCGGAGATGCCACACGGCGGGTTCAAGCACTCGGGTCACGGCAAGGACCTGTCGGTCTACAGCCTCGAGGACTACACCCGGGTGAAGCACGTGATGCACAACCTGGGGTCCTGATGACGTCGCTCGACCTGCACAAGCGCCGGGGTGCCGCGGTGGCGCGCGGCGTCAGCTCGGTCATCGACTCCTATGTGGACCACGCCGGCGGCGGCACGCTGACCGACGTCGACGGCAACGAGTGGATCGACTTCGCTTCGGGGATCGCGGTGACCTCGGTCGGCAACGCGGCGCCCAAGGTGGTCGCCGCCGTGCGCGCGCAGGTCGAGCGGTTCACCCACACCTGCTTCATGGTGACGCCCTACGAGCAGTACGTCGCCGTCTGCGAGATGCTCAACGCGCTGACCCCGGGCGACTTCGACAAGCGCTCGATGCTGGTCAACTCCGGCGCCGAGGCGGTGGAAAACGCGGTGAAGATCGCCCGGCACGCGACCGGTCGCACGGCGGTCGTGGTGTTCGACCACGCCTACCACGGCCGCACCAACCTGACGATGGCGCTGACCGCGAAGAACATGCCCTACAAGCACCGCTTCGGCCCGTTCGCCGGCGAGGTCTACCGGGTGCCTATGTCCTACCCGCTGCGCGACGGCGGCCTGTCCGGCGCCGAGGCCGCCGCCCGCGCGCTCGACATCGTCTCGTCGCAGATCGGCGCGACCAACGTAGCGGCGATCCTGGTCGAGCCGATCCAGGGCGAGGGCGGCTTCGTCGTGCCGGCGCCCGGCTTCCTGCCGGCTCTGTCCGCGTGGGCCAGCGAGGCCGGCGCGGTCTTCATCGCCGACGAGATCCAAACCGGCTTCTGCCGCACGGGCGACTGGTTCGCCTCATCCCACGAGGGCGTCGTGCCCGACCTGATGACCCTGGCCAAGGGCATCGCCGGCGGGCTGCCACTGGGCGCGGTGACCGGTCGCGCCGACATCATGGACGCGGTGCACCCGGGCGGTCTCGGCGGCACCTACGGCGGCAACCCACTGGCCTGCGCGGCGGCTCTGGCCTCGGTCGAAACGATGCGCGAACTCGACCTGGTCACGGCGGCGCGGCGGATCGACCTGACGATGGGCGGCCGGCTCCGCGACCTGGCGGCGGCAGATCCACGAATCGCGGAGGTACGCGGCCGCGGCGCGATGCTGGCCGTCGAAATCACGCAGCCGGGGACGCTCACCCCGGATCCCGCGACCACCAGCGCGGTGTCGGCCGAGTGCCATCGGCGCGGGCTGTTGACGCTGACATGCGGGACCTATGGCAATGTGTTGCGCTTCCTGCCGCCGCTGGTGATTGACGACCGCACGCTCGAGCGGGGATTGGACACGCTGGTGGCCGCTTTCGCCGCTGTCTAGGCCGATCCGCGCGGGGCCGGCGTCAAGCCCGGCGGCGTGTCGCCGTCGAGGCCGACCCGCGCGGGGCCGCGCCAACCAGGCTGCGCACTCGCCGGGCCGCTACAGGCCTTCCGTGCCGCGTAGCGTTTCCAGCGCGGCACGGAGTGAGCCCGGATCGACCGCGAAACCGCGGCTGTAGGGCAGCTCCACCTGATAGAGCACGAAGAGCATCAGCGCCACCATTCCCCCGAGCGCGGCGAACATAAGTCCATTGGGGACTGTCCGACGGAGCCCGAAGAGATAGAGGAAGCCGACGCTGACCATGGCGCCGCCGAGCAGGATCGGCCACAGCGGCGCCGGCATCCGCGAGTCGGCGTCGCCGATCCGGGCCCGCCGGGCCGTCGCCGCGGTGCTCACCTGGCCGACCAGCATCTGGTGCGCGGCCTGCTCGGCGTCGGCCTCGGGGCGGATCGCGTCCACCCGCTCGCGTAGCTCGGTCGACAGGTCCTCGCCCGTCATCGTGCCGGAGTGCGCCGTGCGCAGGTGCTCCCACTCGGAGCCGCCGGCAACCTGGAGATAGGTGACGATCAGCCGCTGCACGTCGTCTTTGTCGGCACCCGACAGCCGATTGGCCGACCAGTAGGCCTCGACCAGGCTGCTCGCCTCCGCCTCGGTGTTGCTGGCGACGTCGGCGCGCGGTTCCCACACCGCGATGGCGGCGATCGCGATCAGGATCGCGTACACCATGCCTATTGTCGAATACACAGTGCCTGCTGCATCACCGTCGGCGACCCGCCAGCGGCGCGGCACATAGCGGGACACCATGGCGAACCCGACCATCGACGCGAGCGCGGCGGCGAGCACCACGGCGATGCCGGCGAGCAGGACGTTCATCGAGTTCCTCTCTTGGCCGCCGCCCGCGCGGCGACGGAGGCGGCGGGCACGAGCAGCCCGAGGAAAACCGACCAGGTCAGCGGGATGCCGTCAGGTTCGCGCGGCGCGGTGGTCGCGACGACGTGCCGGCGCCGGCTCTCCGGCGGCAGCGGCGACGGCGGGCTGCCAGGATCCGGAACCACAAGACCGGCATCGGGTACGGTCGGTCCGGCGAGATTCTTGATGTCCAGCGGTGCTTTGCCCGGTGCGGGAGCCGGCACCGTGATCGGGTGATCCTCGATCTCGCCGCTGTCCGCGGGGCCAACGGGTTTCGGGGCCGGTGAGTCATAGCCGCGCGGGCCGCCGAAGAGGCGGAGGCGCAACGTCGACCGGGTGGTTTTGATGCGCGGCTTCGCCCAGGTCAGCGTGGCGGAGCGGGCGCCGGGCCTGACGGTCGCGGTGGCCAGGTCGCGCTCGTCGAACCGGCCGTTGCCGTCGAGGTCGTGCCAGCCGGCGAGCAGGCCGTTGCGCCCCGTCGTGTTGCGCACGGTGATTTCGACGGTGAGGCGGTCGCCGCGCTTGGTGATCCTGGGGCGGGCGTCGTCCTTGTCGGCCGTGCGGGCGTCCGGCTCGGCGTCGACGGTGGTGCCGAGGGTGAGCCCGTCGGTGACCCGGTGCCGTGGGCCGTCGGCGGTGCGGCGGGTCGGATAGGGCGCCGGCGCGTCGCCGTAGTCCCATCCCTCGGGGCAACCGGCGGCGTCCGAGCGGGTCCGGGTCGACGGGCCGGTGTCTACGGCGGTGGCTTTGGCCGGCTGCCGGAGGTCCACGTCGAAGAGGCGACCGGTCGGATCGTGCAGCGCGCGCAGCGTCCCTTGTGGATCGACGGTCAGCGCACCGAAACTGCCGGTCGCCGGAAGGCCGCGGGGCGTGGCGATCGGGGTCGCCGTACCAGTGTGCGGATCGATCCGGAGCAGTTGGGCCGGCGGACCGGACACGATCGTGTAAAGGCGCCCGTCGGCCGAGTTGAGATCCCAGTCGGCGATCCGGGGTCGCAGGAGGATGTCGGCACCGGGGCCGTTCAAGGCGTGCCGTTCGAGCTCCTTGAGCGCTGGCACGCGATAGGTGACGACCTCGCGGCCCGTGCGCACGATCCAGCGGTCGCCGGTGCCGGCCCCGGCGCTGGTGCTGCCACTGGCCACCGCGATCGGGTCGGTGGCGCGGAGCGCGTCGGGCAACGCGGCCCGCCGGGTGACCCGCCCGGTCACGTCGAAGCTCACCACCTCGTCACCGCTGACCGCCCAGAACGCCCCGCTTGCGGGCACGTAGGCGACCGCGTCGAGCGGCGCGTCGAACCGGGCGACCGGTGTCGCCGCGCGGTCGTCGAACCGCAGCAGGTTGCCGTCCTGGACCAGATAGCTGCCGTTGAAGCAGGCCGGTGTTGGGGCGCTCGCGGCGGCGGGCGGGGTGGCGCCGAGAAAGGCCGCGGCAGCGCAGGCCGCGGCGGCGACGAACCGTTGCACGCGCTGGCTCACCGGTCCCGGTCGCCGACCAGCCGGGCGATCGCGCGCAGGTCGTGCCGCCACTCCGCGGGGATGCCGGGATCGAGCTGGTCGAGGGCCGCGCGCAGGTGCCGGTCGGATTCCGTGCCGCACCAGTCGCGCCAGCCGTCCGCTTCGAGCGCGGCGGCCAACTCACTGGTGTCTACATCGGACAACTTGGCGGTCGCTCCATATGCCTCGGCGACTCGTTCTGCGCTCGGGGAATCCGCCGCCAGCGCTGCGACCACCGGCAGCGAACGCCGGCGGCGCCGCAGGTCCGAGTGTGCCGTTTCGGCGCCGCCCCAGATCCGGAGCCGGTCGTCGGTGAGCTGGGCTGCGAGGCCGAGCTCGGCTCCGAAGCCGCGCAGGGCCGCGATCTGGGCGGGTGTGCCGCCGCCGAACAGGCCGCCCAGCCCCGCGCTGCATTCCAGCAGCGCGCCGGTCCTGCGGTGGGCAATCCGGAAGCAATCATCCAGGTGTACGTCCGCGCGGCGCTCATCGGCCTGCCCCTCGACGAGCTGGGCGACCGTGGCGCCGAGCATCCGGGCGGCAGTGGCGGCGCCCGGGTGGGCGGTGGCGCCGGGGTGGGCGGTGGCGGCGGCTGGGTGAGCGGTCGCGGCGAGCACGTCGAAGGCCAGTGCGAGCAGGGCGTCGCCGGCGAGAATGGCTGCGCTGGTGCCGAACTCGATAGACGCCGACCGCTGGCTCCGGCGCATCCCGTCGCCGTCGAGCGCGTCGTCGTGCAGCAACGAGAAGTTGTGCACCAGTTCGACCGCGACGGCGGCGGGGATCGCGGCGGGCACCGCCGAGACGGCCGCCATGCCGACCGGGGTGCCGCCGACCGCCTCGGCCGCCACGAGCACGAGGGCGGGGCGGAGCGCTTTTCCGGGCGTACCGTGGCGATCATTGCCTTTGCTGTCCCACCACCCGAAGTGGTAGCCGACGACACGCCGGGTGCTCGGCGGCAGACTGTCGACGGCAGCGCGCAGGGCCGGCTCGGTGACCGTGCGGGCGCGCTCGAAGACACCCGACCCACGGCGCGGTGCCGGGATCGCGGACCGGTTGCCCAGGGTGACAGTCATGGCATGCACCGTCCAATCTGCACAGGTTCGGCGCCGGCGGCCGGATGGGCACATAAGATCAGTGCGCACATGGGCACGCCAAGACCCCGTACGCGGGCTTGACCTGGGCTTTCACCCATCAGCGTGTGCTGGCCTCTTCCTCAACGCGTGTCGGTGGCCCCGGGACATGGCCGACCGCCGGAAAGTTCGTGTCTACGGGGTCACATCGATCTATGTCTCCCGGTATCGTCGGCGTGACTTACGGTGATCTCTGCCTGCGGGGTTGGGAGAATCGGCAATGCAGGAGCGCGCGGACCGCGCCGTCAACAACGCCCTCCGCGGGCGAGTCGACGAGGTCCTCGGCCAATACGAACGCATCCGGGCCGGCATGGCTGAGCTGCAGGAACGCTTGGCCGCGTTCTCGACGACAGCGTCATCATCCGACGGCCTGGTGATCGCGACGGTCGACGCCCGGGGGCAACTCGTCCGGCTGGTGTTCGACCCGCGTGCCTACCACGCACACCGCCCGGAGCAACTAGCCGCGGTGGCGACGACAACGGTCCGATCGGCCGTGTCGTCGGCGGCCGCGGCGGTCCACGAGCTGGTGGCGGGCTATCTGCCGCCGGGTTCCGGAGTGGCCGACTATGTGCGGTCCGGGCAGCTCGACGCGCTGCTGCGCCGCCATGGCTGAGGTGTTCCTCGATCCTGCCGCGGTGGCCCGGGCGGCCCGCGACCTGTCCGCGGTCGGCGCGTCGGTGTCTTCTTCGGCCCAGGCCGGTGTGCCGGATGGGCAGCCGTGGGGTTCAGACGAGGCTGGTGCGGCGTTCTCCCGGGTCTACGAGCCGCTTTCCGCCGCGGCGCTCGCGGCATGGTCCTCGGTAGGCGTGGCGCTGTCCCGTCTCGGGGGCGACGTGTGGATAGCCGCATCGTCCATTTCGGACGCCGACGACGGCTCGGCCCGTCGCTTCGGCCGCCCGTCGTGACGGTGCTGCCGAGCCCGATCCCGCATCCGCTCGAGGCGCTGCCGTGGGACGTGCCGGGATGGGCCTACGAGTGCCTCGAATGGGTGATCGGCATCGAGTGGCCGGCGGGCGACGAGCGCGCGGTCTGGGACCTGGCCGACGCGTGGTTCGCCGCCGGATCGGGCTTGGCCGGCACGCGTTCGGAGGCTGTCGTCGCGGCCCAGACGGTGACGGCCGGATACGCGGGTCCGGCGTCTGACGCGTTCGCCGAGGCGTGGCAGGCCTTCGACGCCGACGCGTTGGGTGCGCTGCCGGCGGGCTTCGCCGAGCTGGGCTCTTTGGTCTCGTCGTGCGCTGCCGAGATCGAGGCGGCGAAGATCGAGGTCTGGATCGAGGTCGGCCTGCTCGTCATCGAACTGCTGGCTTTGGTGGTGGCAATGGCGCTGTCAGCCGGAGCCGCAACCCCGGCGGCAACGGCGGCGGCCGGCGCCACCCGCGTGGCGATCCAACGCATCTTCGGCCGCCTGGTCGTGAAGCTCGCTCAACAGGCCGACGCGACGCTGCTTCAACGGATCACCCGCCGGGCCCTGGTGGCTGGGTCGGCGGAGGCGGCGCAGGAGGTTGGCGCTGATGCCGGCACGCAGTCCTATCAGGTGTTGAGCGATCACCGGTCGGGCTTCGACTTCCGATCGCTGGGGATGTCGGCGGTCGGTGGATTCGCCGGGGGTGTCGCCGGGTCGGCCATCGTGCCTGGCTTGTCGTCAGGGGTGGTCTCTCATTCGGTCCGCTCGGCGGCGTCGGACGTTCTGGCCGAGACGGCGGCGAGCCTGGCGACTGGTCAGGGCATACCAGGCCTCGACGACGCGGCCCGTTCGGCGACCTCCGGTGGCGTTGATGGCTTTCTGGATCGGGGCCATTCGAACGCGGCCGGTCACCATCACGGTGGTGGTTGGGCCGCTGTCGCGGCCGCGGCAGGTGCTCTTGGGCATGGGTCAGGTCGTCCGGGCGATGTCCCGACCGGCGCGTCGTCGGAACCGGTCGCGGCCGCCGGCTATGGCGCCGGTCTGGAAGGAGCGGACTCACCGCGTGGTGGAGCTGTTGTCGACGCCCCGACAGAGCGCGTCGAAGGTGGCGATAATCCGGGCCGGTCCGATGGTGCTTCACCCGGGCGGCTTGAAGGTCTGGACAGTGCCGGCCGCAGGGACCCGCAGCACGGTGATGCCGGAGTGGGCGGCGCTTCCCGTGCCTCACCAGAGCGTGTCGAGGGCAGCGAGAGTCCAGTCCGCGCGGACTCGCTGCACGGCGATGCCGCTGTGGGCGCTTCACCTCGGCGGGTCGACGGCGGCGACGGACATCTGCGTGTTCTTGGTGCCTCGACAGATGGAACCGGAGGCCGCGATGGTCTAGGTCGCGCTGACGTCGCACCTGGTCGTGAGGTCGCCGAACCGACAGCGGCTCACTTTCGGCCTGCGCCCTTGACCGCGCCGACTGTTGCCGACCCCACCGGTGGAGTCGGCGTCGCCCCATCGGGCATCGAACCGGTCGGTCGCGAGGGAGCTCCCCGACACCCGGCAGCGGATGCGATGCGGCTGAGCGATGTCGCCGCGGCGAGCGTCGTCGGCGGTCACGCGCCGCTGGCGGTGGCCACCCCGGTCGTCGGTGAGACGCGGGGACCGCGGCCTGGCGGCGGTCGCTCACCCGTTGCCAGCGAGATGCTGCACGACCCGACTCCGGAGGAGTTGCGGTCGGTCGGCGTCGGCAGGGCGACCTATGCGGACCTCGGACTTGACCCGAGCGCCCTGAGCGCGGCGGAACGAGCCCGCTATGACCGGGTGCTGCCGCTGGTCGCCATGCTGCCGCTGGGCCAGCTCCGCTTCACTCAACGCAGCGTCAGCCCAACCACCCGCGACGGGACGCGGCTGGACGACCTCGCCGCCCAGCTGCACGACAACGGCTGGCGCGGCGGCCCAATCGACTGCGTCCGCTGGGCCGACGGCAGTTACGCCACCCTCGACAACCGCCGCCCGCGATCGGCCGGCGAGGCAGGACTCGAACGGGTGCCCTCCCTGATCCACACCCCATCCGAACGGCTATCTGATTGGCCCGACGAGTGGCCTCCGGACCGAATCGCTCGCAACGCGCTGACCGACCAGATCCGCGAACTCCCCGACGGCACGTGGAAGGTGGGCGGCGACGAAGGCACCATCCGCTATGACCGCGGCACCCTCCCGCAGACCTTCGCCGAAGCGGCCCTGTTCCGCGCCGCCCACCAACGCAGCCTTCTGCCGGTCGACCTCTTCGGGACAACCGCTACCCCGGTCGTCATGAAGCTGCCCGATCAGGTTGTGAGAAGCCCCAGCACAGAACATCTGGAAGAGCTGGAGGCGGCCCGTCGAACGATCGAGGTCGTGGCGGACGCGGTGCAGGCGGACATCGAGGATGCCGCTCGAGCAGTGTCCGCCGATCTTGAGTTCGGTCATCGCCTGGAGCTGAAGGGTCTGACCCATCGGCTCAAAACCCTCGACTCCCTGGCTCGCAAGTACGCCGATGAAGGCCGTGCGAACCAGATGTCCGTGGCCGAGTTCCTGGCGGATACCAAAGACGTCTTACGTTTCTCACTCCTGATGCCCGACGGTGACGCCTACGCGGCGACGGTGGGGAGCGTCTTGGCGCAGCTTGAGAACCGCGGCTACCGGATCGGGCGCACCAAGAACTACTGGCGGCAGGCAAATCGCTTCTACGGCCTCAATGTGGAGTTGACCTCACCAGACGATCAGAAGTTCGAAATCCAGTTTCCGACTAACCTGTCATGGCGCGCGGGCAGGCTCACCCACGATCTCTACAGCGTTGTCCGTCACGATGGGTCCACCGGTGTGATCGAGCCGCCGGTTCGCCGGGTGCACGCATTCTTGCGGATGCTCGTGATCAACAAGGAAGTCGGCGTCGACGCGAGCGCTCCGGCTGGCAGCGACGTGTTGGCGCCGGCGCACGATGCGAGCTTCAGCAAGTGGGTCAGACAGAAGCCTGAGGTGTGGGTTGAATATCAAGCTTGGCTCGCTGCCAACGGCATGACCTTCGCCCAGGTCGTGGCTGAATTCGAACTCGATGGCCGCGACCTCGCTGACAGTGACGGGACTGCTTGATGTACCACTATTACGCGACATATAAGACTGCTGCCCGGGGCACGCCTGCCGGGATCTTCGTCATGGATGTCGCTGGCGGCCACGCCATGCTCTGGGATCACTGGGCGCGGGCATGGGTCTATGACCCCGGCCTGGTCGTCCGATTCCTCGACGACATTCGCAACGAAGACCGCCAGGAGACGATCGATCGCGACACGGCGGAACGGATCACGCCGGGCATTACTGGCGGTGAGCGGTTGCCTGATGAAGACACGATTGCCTGGGTATTTCGGTGGGAGGGGCGGCCGCCGCAGGGTGACTGAGAGTGGCGTCAGGAAGATGACAGTGCAGGTTGTTGCCGTTCCACTACGTACAGTCGATCTCGAAGGCTTCTCGGGTCTTGCTGTCAAGGGGCAACAGGTAGCGTGTCGCCCGAGCGACGGAACTAGGCGCGGGAGATGGTGATGATGGCGGGTCGGCGCGGTGGGCGTCGCATGGCGGCGTGGTTGGCGATCGGTGTGGGTCTGGTCAGCGCGATCGGCGTCGGCATCGTTGTCTCCGCCGGCACCGCCAGCGCCGCTGACGACCGGTTTGACCTGCGGACCGCGCGCACCTTCTCGGCAGGCGGCGGGGCGGGCAACGCGTCCGTCAGCGTCACCCGGCGCGATCGGGGCTGCATCTCGGTGCGCACCGGGCTGGGCATTCGCCTCGCCAACGGGATGAGCGCCAACCAGGTGCGCGTCGAGACGCTCAGTCACGGTCAGTGGCGGCCACTCATCGTGTCCGACGCCGGTGGCGGCGCGGTGGCGACGGAGCGGACCGCACCCGACCGGGCGCAGATCTGCGAGCGGCAGACCGCGACCGCGCGTTATCGGATCGCCTTCGCATCGGGTACGCCGAGCGGCAGCATCACGATCATCGGTGAAGCGTTCAACGGCCGGGGCGAGCCGATCGGAAATGAGTCGGCCGCGGCGCGGGTCAACGGTGTCAAGGTCGCGCCGACCAAGTCGCCCACCAAGCCGCCCAAGCGCGCCACGCCCACCCCGGCGCAGCCGACGGAGGAGCCGCCGACGGTCGAGCCGTTCGACGATCCCGCCAAGACCCAGGCCGCGGTCGCCGTGCCGATTCCGCCGAAAGATCCCGGCGAGGGTGGCTTCCTCGGGATGAGCGGGCTGGTCATGACCGGCGGTCTGGTGCTGGTCCTGGTGGGTGTCGGGCTGATCGTCTTCCTGGTGCGCTCGCTGCGCGCCGACCGGGCCGGCAACCGGCTCGCGCCGGACGGCGGTCGGCACTCCGGCGGGGACGGCCGCACGGCGCCGCTGCCCGAGTCGGGGACCATTTTCCTTCCGCCGATGCGCCGGGCGGCTGGGCCTGGGGGAGACCAGCCGACGGTGATCTTCCCGCGTATCGAAGACTGACAGCGGGGTTATCCACAGCCTCGCCGTTATCCACAGCCCCGCGAGAGCCTTCCCGGCCCCAACCGGAGCGCTCCGTTACGCTCAGCGGCGATACGCTGGCATCGTCCAAGGAGCGAGTGCGTTGTCCGACCTGTCCCAGATCGTGAAGGCCTACGACATCCGTGGTGTCGTCCCGGACCAATGGGACGAGCGGGCCGCAGCCGCGCTCGGTGCCGGCTTCGCACAGTTCCTCAGGTCCAACCACCCGGGCAGCACGAGCGTGGTCATCGCCCACGACATGCGCGCCTCGTCGCCGGGGCTGGCCTCGGCGTTCGCGCGCGGCGTGCTCAGCGAGGGGTTGGGCGTGGTCGAGGCGGGTCTCGGCTCGACCGACATGCTCTATTTCGCGGCGGGCTCGCTGGGCTTGCCGGGTGCGATGTTCACCGCGAGTCACAATCCGGCCAAATACAACGGCATCAAGCTGTGCCTCGCGGGCGCCAAGCCGGTCGGTCAGGAGTCCGGCCTGCGGGAGATCCGCGACAACGCGCAGCGCATCCTCGACGCGGGCGGCACGATCCCGGCTCCGACCGGCGCGCGGCCGGAGCAACACGATGTGCTGGCCGATTACGCGCGCTACCTGCGCGATCTCGTCGACCTCTCGCAGATCCGGCCGCTCAAGGTGGTCGTCGACGCCGGCAACGGCATGGGTGGCTACACGGTTCCGGCGGTGCTCGGTGAGCAGGTCCTCGGCGCGCTGCCGCTGACGATCGTGCCGCTCTATTTCGAGCTCGATGGGTCGTTCCCCAACCACGAGGCCAACCCGCTCGAGCCCAAGAACCTGATCGACCTCCAGCACGCCGTCGTGCAGCACGGCGCCGACCTCGGGCTGGCGTTCGACGGCGACGCCGACCGGTGCTTCGTGATCGACGAGCGCGGCGAGCCGGTCAGCCCGAGCGCGATCACCGCGCTGGTCGCCGCCCGTGAGCTCGCCAAGCACCCCGGCGACACCGTTATCCACAACCTGATCACGTCGAGCGCCGTACCCGAGATCATCAAGGAAAACGGGGGCACTCCGGTGCGCGCCCGGGTCGGGCACTCGTTCATCAAGGCGGAGATGGCGCGCACCAACGCGGTCTTCGGCGGTGAGCACTCGGCGCACTATTACTTCCGCGAGTTCTGGTTCGCCGACACCGGCATGCTCGCCGCCATGCACGTGCTCGCCGCCCTCGGCGGCCAGCCGGAGCCGCTGTCGGTTCTGGGCGGCGCCTTCGAGCGCTACGTCGCGTCCGGCGAGATCAACTCGACGGTGCACGACCAGAAGGCCAAGCAGCAGGACGTACGCGCCGCTTATGCCGACGCCGAGGTCGACGAGCTCGACGGGCTGACGCTGACCTTCCCCGACGGCGCCTGGCTCAACCTCCGCGCCTCCAACACCGAGCCGTTGCTCCGACTCAACGTCGAGGCACACACCGCTACGCGCATGGCAGAACTGCGCGACGAAGTGCTCGGTCTCATCCGCAGTTAAGATCGTCGCCGGACGGCCCGCCGCCCACGTCTGGAAGGAGCCGCACGATGGCCCTGGATCAGCAGTTGCTGGACATACTCGCGTGTCCGGACACGCACCACGCACCGCTCACCTACGACGCGGGTGCGCAGACCCTGACCTGCACCGAGTGCGGTCGGATCTTCGAGGTGCGCGACGACATCCCGATCCTCCTGCTCGACGAGGCCCGCCAGGCCCCGCCGGCGCAGGGGAGTGGGCAGGCCAGCTGATGGACACTCCGGTAGGCGGCGCTGCCGGCCTGCGGGGCCAGCGGGTCGCTGATGAGGCCCTGCTGGACAACCAGGACGCGATGGCGGAAAACGACCCGGGCGGCATGCTGCGGATGACGGCTTCGGCCGGCGCGCAGGTCCGGGAGTCCGCGGCCCTGGCCGCCGAGTCCAACCTCAGCGCGCTCGAAGACGACGGCCTGCCCCGCGCCGTGGTGATCGCCGGCGCCGGCACCGCGGCCCGCACCGGCGAGATCCTGTCGATGGTCGCCGGCCCGCGGTCCCGCGCTCCTGTCATCGTCCACCGCAGCGCCGGCGTGCCCGGCTGGGTCGGCGCGGCCGACGTAGTGATCGCGATCAGCGCGTCGGGCCACAGCCCCGAGGCGCTCGCGGCCGCCGACGCCGCGGCCCGTCGCGGTGCCCGCCTGGTCGGCATCGGCGCGCCCGACTCCGAGCTCCAGTCGGTCGTCGAGCGGGCCCGTGCCCCGTTCATCGCGGTTCCGCGCCGTGCGCCGGCCCGCGCCAGCCTGTGGGCGCTGACGGTCCCGGTGCTGCTCGCCGCCCGCACCCTGGGGCTGGTGAAGGTCAACGAGGCCGACTTCGCGGAGACGGCGACCCGGCTCGACGCTGACGCCGAGCGGTGCCGGCCGAGCGCCGAGTCGTTCGTCAACCCGGCGAAGTCGCTGGCCCTCGGCCTGGCCGGCTCGGTGCCGATCGTCTGGGGTTCGTCGCCGCTCGCGACGGCCGCGGCCCGGCGGTTCGCCGACACGCTGTCGGCCAACGCGCGCTACCCGGTGGTGGCCGGCGCACTCGGCGAGGCCGGGCGTGGCCGGGTCGGCCTGCTCGACGGTGTCTTCGGCGGCCTGGTCGAGTCCGACCGCGACATCTTCGCCGACCCGTTCGGCGACGACGAAGACGGCCAGCAGTCCAGCCGGCTGCGTGTGGTCCTGCTGCGCGACGGCGGCCTCAACGCCGACGACGACACCGACGAGCCGTTCGCGGTCGAAGAACGGCGCGCCGACGCGATCCAGACGCTGGCCGAGCGGCGGGGCGTGCGCTGCGACGTGCTCACCGCCGAGGGCGGGTCGTCGCTGGAGCGGTTGGCATCCCTGGTTGCCGTACCCGACTTCGCTTCGGTTTATCTTGCTCTCGCACACGGTCTCGACCCGATGGCGGTCCCGGCCGTTTCCGAGATGAAGGAGCTTTCCAACCCATGAGCGCAGTGCTATGAGTGCTGGCGGCGGCACCCGGGCGATCATCGCGGCGCTTGCGGCCAACCTCGGCATCGCGGTCACCAAGTTCGTGGCATTTGTGCTAACCGGCTCGTCGTCGATGCTCGCGGAGGCGATCCACTCGGTCGCCGACTCGGGCAACCAGGCACTGCTGCTCCTCGGCGGCCGGCGCTCGACCCGCAAGGCAACACCCGAACACCCCTTCGGGTACGGGCGAGAGCGCTACATCTACGCCTTCATCGTCTCGATCATCCTGTTCAGCGTCGGTGGCCTGTTCGCCCTCTACGAGGCCTGGCACAAATGGCAGGACCCGCACGGCTTCGACTCGTGGCAGTGGGTCCCGATCCTCGTGCTGATCGTCGCGATCTGCCTCGAGTCCTACTCGTTGCGCACCGCGGTGAAGGAGTCCAACCACGTCCGCGGCAAGGCGTCGTGGGTCGCGTTCGTCCGCCGGGCTAAGGCCCCAGAGTTGCCGGTCGTGCTCCTCGAAGACGTCGGCGCGCTGTTCGGTCTGGTCTTCGCCCTGTTCGGCGTCTCGATGACGCTGGCCACCCACAACGGCAAGTGGGACGCCGCCGGCACCGCGATGATCGGCCTGCTCCTCGTCGCCATCGCGATCGTGCTGGCGATCGAGACCAAGAGCCTTCTGCTCGGCGAGGGCGCCAGCCCGGAAAACCTCCAGGCGATCGAGAAAGCGCTGGTCGGCGGTCCCGGGATCGAGCGGATCATCCACATGAAGACCCTGCACCTGGGTCCGGAAGAGCTACTGGTCGCCGCGAAGATCGCGGTGACACCCAACGAGACGGCCGAAGACCTGGCCAGAGCGATCAACGCCGCCGAAGCGCGCATCCGCGAAGCGGTGCCGATCGCCCGGGTGATCTACCTGGAGCCAGACATCTTCAGCAACCGGGCGGCCAAGGCCGGCGACGGCGCCGCCGCCGAAACCGCCGAAGGCATCACCACCCACTGAGCCCAAGCGGGTAAATCACGGCAACGAGTCGGCCCCTCCTGGGCTGGTCTCGCGACCAGCTCTTCCCGGGCTGGTCGCCGCGCAAGTCGGCGTCGGGCTGGCTACAGCACAGGCCGGATCCGCCCGCCGAACGGGATCGAGGGGGTGTCGCGTGAGTCACCGGAGCACTCCGCCGCGGGCGGAAGCCGCCCGGCCGCGCGCGATGATCGCTGGGCTGCCACCGCGGCCTCCGGCCGACCTCCGCGTGCGCCCGGACGCTGAGCAGCAGCACGATCCGCGCGACACCGCACACCGAGGGACCGGCCACAGTGGAATCACTCGATAGCCCAATCCGCGACTACGCGTGGGGTTCGCGCACCGTGCTTGCCCGGCTACAGGGCCGCCCGGCGCCCAGTGCCGGCCCGGAAGCCGAGCTCTGGATCGGCGCCCACCCCGGCGCACCGTCAACATTAGACGGCGAAGACGGCCCGGTCAGCCTGGCCGACGCCATCGCGGCCGCGCCGACGGGCTGGCTCGGCGCGGAAACGGTGACCCGCTTCGGGCCCCGCCTGCCGTTCCTGATGAAGGTGCTCGCGGCCGACGCCCCGCTGTCGTTGCAGGCCCATCCCGACCTCGAGCACGCCCGGGAGCGGTTCGCGGCCGGCGACCCTAACTACGTCGACGCCAACCACAAGCCCGAACTCCTCGTCGCGATCGAGCCCTTCGACGCGCTGTGCGGTTTCCGCGACCCGCACCGCTCCGCCGACGCGCTGGAAGCCCTGGGCGGCGCGACCCTCGCCCCGGTGGTCGCCCACCTACGCCGTGGCGAACTCGCCGACGCGGTCGAGCTACTGCTGACCTGGCCCGGCAACCGCGCCGACCTGGTCGCCCTGGTGACCGCGGGCGGGGAGCAAGCGCCTGCGGACGACATCGCCTCTGCGACCGCGGGTCAGGACCAGGCGCCAGCGGACGATCCTGCCCCGGGTGGGGGACAAGCGCAGGCAGACGACCCTGCCCCGGCGACCGCGGGTGCGCCCGCCGACGACCTTGCCCCGGGGACCGCGGGTGGCGGGCAGGCGACCGACGACGACCTTGCCCTCGTGCGGCGACTGGCGAGTCACTACCCAAGCGACCCCGGCGTCCTCGTGGCCCTGCTGCTCAACCCCGTCCACCTGGAGCCTGGTGACGCGGTCTGGATGCCGGCCGGCAATCTGCACTCCTACCTCGGCGGCGCCGGGGTCGAGATCATGGCGGCCAGCGACAACGTCCTCCGTGGCGGCCTGACCCCCAAGCGCGTCGACGTAGGCGAGTTGCTCCAGGTCCTCCGCTTCGACGTGCTCCGCGACCCGGTGGTCAAGCCGGTCGAGATCGCCGACGGCGTGGTCACCTGGCCCGTCCCGATCGACGACTTCTCCCTCCACCGTGTCACCCGTCCCACCGAGTTGCGGCTCAACGGCCCTGTCCTGGCGCTCTGCACGGCGGGCGAGGTGACGATCGGAGACGCTACGGGTGTGGTCTCGCTCACTCCAGGGCGTGCCGCGGTCGGCCCGGCCGGCGCCGGCCCGCTCATGATCGCCGGTGCGGGTGAGGTCTACGTAGCCTCGCTGGGTCGTTGAGTCACTAGGAAGCCGTCCAACGCGGCATGGAGTGCCCGAAGCCGACCAAACGCCACCCGCCGCGACCAGGAAAAACTCCCGACGGAACAGATCAGGAAATATCCGGATTCTCTTGACGGAGAAGACTGCGCCGTGTGACTCTATAACCACGCAGCGTTATCGCGACGAAGGTCCGAGTCACGCGCGGGGGAACCAAACCGGGGGGATGCACGGGGCGGTGTGGGGTTGAGCGGTTTATCCGCCGACCACCCACCGCCCCGTGCGCTATGTGCGGACGGGGGCTCCCGGCTTGACCCCGCGAAGAGACGAGGACCGGCCAATCCAGCCAGCGGGCCAACCGAGGGACTGTGGCGGCACGGGGTAACGCTGCTTCGCATGTGCCGTCCGCGTAAGCTCGATGGTCGCGATCAGGCGCAGAGCACAGCACAGACGCGACCGATTAGGAGCCTTCATGACCAGCACCCTTCCGGCGCACGACGCGTCGACCGGTGACCGTCCGCGCACCCTTGCCGAGGGCGACTTCAAGGTGGCCGACCTTTCGCTGCACGCGTTCGGTCGCAAGGAGATCCAGCTCGCCGAGCACGAGATGCCCGGTCTGATGTCGCTTCGGCGCGAGTTCGCCGCGGCGCAGCCGCTGAAGGGCGCCCGCATCACCGGGTCGCTGCACATGACCATCCAGACCGCGGTGCTCATCGAGACCCTGACCTCGCTCGGCGCGCAGGTCCGCTGGGCGTCCTGCAACATCTTCTCGACCCAGGACCACGCCGCGGCCGCGATCGTCGTCGGCCCGGCCGGCACGCCCGAGGCGCCCGCTGGTGTCCCGGTCTACGCCTGGAAGGGCGAGACCCTCGAGGAATACTGGTGGTGCACCGAGCAGGTGCTGCTGTGGCCCGACGGCCAGGGCCCCAACATGATCCTCGACGACGGTGGCGACGCCACTCTGCTCGTACACAAGGGCGCTGAATTCGAAGGTCTTGGCGCCGTGCCGGGTGTCGACAGCGCCGACTCGGAGGAATACGCGGTCATCCTCGGCGTGCTCAACCGCTCGCTCCAGGAGGACAACCGCCGCTGGACCCGGGTCGCCGCCGGCATCAAGGGCGTCACCGAGGAGACCACCACCGGCGTGCACCGCCTCTACGAGATGCAGCAGACGGGCAGCCTGCTCTTCCCGGCGATCAACGTCAACGACTCGGTCACCAAGTCGAAGTTCGACAACAAATACGGCTGCCGCCACTCGCTGATCGACGGCATCAACCGGGCGACCGACGTGCTGATCGGCGGCAAGGTCGCGGTCGTGGCCGGCTACGGCGACGTCGGCAAGGGCTGCGCCGAGAGCCTCCGCGGCCAGGGCGCCCGGGTCATCGTGACCGAGATCGACCCGATCTGCGCGCTCCAGGCGGCGATGGACGGCTACCAGGTCGCCACCCTCGAAGACGTCGTCGAGACCGCCGACATCTTCGTGACCGCGACCGGCTGCTTCAACGTGATCACCAACGAGCACATGGCGCGGATGAAGCACCAGGCGATCGTCGGCAACATCGGCCACTTCGACAACGAGATCGACATGGCCGGCCTGACCAAGCGCGCCGACACCACGCGGATCAACATCAAGCCGCAGGTCGACGAGTGGCGCTTCGACGACGGCCACTCGGTCATCGTGCTGTCCGAGGGCCGCCTGCTCAACCTGGGCAACGCGACCGGCCACCCGAGCTTCGTGATGTCCAACAGCTTCAGCAACCAGACGATCGCCCAGATCGAGCTGTTCACCAAGCTCGACCAATACCCGGTCGGCGTCTACACCCTGCCGAAGCACCTCGACGAGAAGGTCGCGCGGCTCCACCTCGACGCGCTCGGCGTGCACCTGACCGAGCTGAGCAAGGAGCAGGCCGGCTACCTCGGCATCGCGGTCGAGGGCCCCTACAAGCCGGAGCACTACCGCTACTAAAACCCAAACGGATCCGATCCCGGGTTCGTCGTTGGCACGACCGTTGCTCCCGCCGGGGACCGGGCGAGGGCCAAGAGCGGGCCCTCGCCCTGCCACGTCCGCGGGTGTCCAGCACTACCGAACAATCAAAATCAAGGACGATGGCCCTTCGCCGGTGTGCCCGGCGGGGGGCCTTCGCCAATCTCGGAGCACGCGCTCACCGCCGCCACGTTCACCCTCGGCGACACCTTCTTCGTGAAGGTGGCCCGGGCACGAGAGGCGGCCGCCGAGGCCGCGCGGCCGCGCGGTGGCCCGATCTGTAACTCTCGACCGATCACGCCGATGTCGCGTTCGAGCAGGACGGCTGCGCGACGGCGAGCACGTTCGGGAGTGGATGACCGGTCGGTTCCGGGCCGTGCTGGGCCGCGCGCCGGTGCCGGTGGTCGAACTCACTGGGCCGCACCAGCGACGAATGGCGCCAGCTGTCGAATCCGCTCTAGTTGGTGGTGTTTTGGCGGCGTTTTGGGCGCACCCAGGTCCACACGCAATAGACGAGCCAGCCCACCGCGAGCGCTGTGGCGACCGGCCGTAGGTGCACCAGGTTGAGCACGTAGACCAGCGCGAGCACGGTCAGCCATGGCACGAACGCCTTCACATGCCGAGACGTTACACACCTAACTTGACTTCGCGCTCAACCGGAGAGAAGGTATGGCTGCCCTAAGTAAGGGCGGCCTATTACCGAGCGTGACCGGAGTCCTCACCGACATGTTCGCCACCTACCTGATCGGCCTGCGCGAAGGCCTGGAAGCGACCCTCGTGGTCAGCATCCTCGTTGCCTTCCTCGTCAAGTCGCAGCGCAAGGACCGGCTGGTCCAGGTCTGGGCCGGCGTCGCGCTCGCGGTCGTCCTGTCCGTCCTCTTCGGCTGGATGCTCACCTACACGAGCACCACGCTGCTTGCCGACTACAAAGACCGCGAGCTGTTCGAGGCGATCACCTCGCTCGCCGCGGTCGTGTTCGTCACCTGGATGATTTTCTGGATGCGCAAAGCCGCCCGCTCGATCGCCGGCGAGTTGCGCACCAGGCTCACCGACGCGCTCGCGGTCGGCTCGATCGCTGTCGCGGTGATGGCCTTTCTCGCCGTCGTGCGCGAAGGGCTGGAGACCGCGCTCATCTTCTACTCCGCGGTCCAGGGCGTGCGGACCGACGGCGGCCCGCTCTACTCGCTGATCGGCGGTGTCGCGTCCGCCATCGTGATCGGCATCCTGCTCTACGGCACGGCGGTGCGGATCAACCTCGGCAAGTTCTTCACCTGGACCGGCGCGCTGCTGATCCTGGTCGCCGCCGGCATCCTCAAATACGCCGTGCACGACTTCCAGGAATCCGGCGTGCTGCCGGGCCTCAACACGCTCGCGTTCGACATCAGCGGCACGCTCGACCCCAGTTCCTGGTACGGCAGCGTGCTCGCCGGAATGTTCAACATCACCCCGGCGCCGACGGTGCTGGAAACGATCGCCTGGGTCGCGTACGGCATCCCGGTCCTGGCGATTTTCCTTCGCCCGGCCAAGCGCAAGCCGGCGCCCGCCGCGGCACCCGTTGAAACAACCACCACCCCTGCGTCCACCACGCAGAAGTCCTGATCGGGAGTTCTTGAATGCGCAGCAGATACCTCGCGACCGTCGCGGTCGCCCTGTTGGCTGGTGGCCTCGCCGCCTGCTCCAGCAGCGACGACTCCGCCGGCTCGGGCGCTGACGCCGCGGGCGGGCCGATCACGGTCAACGCCAGCGACACCGCCTGCGAGGTCGGGGTCACCGACGTCGACGCCGGCACTCTGCAATTCAAGGTCACCAACAAGGGTGGCAAGGTCACCGAGTTTTACGTGTACGCCGCCGGCGACCGCGTGATGGGCGAGGTCGAGAACATCGCGCCGGGGCTGAGCCGGGAGCTGCACGTCGAGCTGGCCGCCGGCACCTACGAGACGGCCTGCAAGCCCGGCATGATCGGCAAGGGCATCCGCAACCCGCTCAAGGTCAACGGCTCGGCCGCGCCGCTCACCGAGGACGCCGCCCTCAAGGACGCCACCGACAGCTACTCGCGCTACGTCAAGAGCCAGACCGACGCGCTGCTGACCAAGACCCAGGAGTTCGTCGACGCGGTCAAGGCCGGCGACATCGCGAAGTCCAAGGCGCTGTTCCCGGTCGCCCGCACCTACTGGGAGCGGATCGAGCCGGTGGCCGAGATCTTCGGTGACCTCGACCCGAAGATCGACGGTCGCGAAGAGGTCGTCGAAGAGGGCATGAAGTTCACCGGGTTCCACGCGATCGAGCGCGATCTGTGGAAGACCGGCGACATCTCCAAGTCGGGCCCGATGGCCGACGAGCTGATGGTCAACGTCAAGGAGATCGTCGCCAAGTCGCAGGCCGAGCAGCTCTCGCCGCTCCAGCTCGCCAACGGCGCCAAGGAGCTCCTCGACGAGGTCGCCACCGGCAAGATCACCGGTGAGGAAGACCGCTACTCGCACACCGACCTGTGGGACTTCAACGCCAACGTCGAAGGCTCCAAAGCCGCGATCGCCGCGCTCCGGCCGGCGCTCGAGCAGCGCAACGGCGACCTGGTCAAGCAGCTCGACACCGAGTTCGCCAACGTCGACGCGGAGCTGGCGAAGCACCGCAACGGCGACGGCTGGAAATTCCACAACGAACTGTCGCAGGCCGACCTGAAGGGGCTCTCCGACGTGATCAACGCGCTGGCCGAGCCGATCAGCAAGGTCGCCGCGGTGGTGGCG
Organism: Asanoa ferruginea; assembly: GCF_003387075.1. Taxonomy (NCBI): domain Bacteria; kingdom Bacillati; phylum Actinomycetota; class Actinomycetes; order Micromonosporales; family Micromonosporaceae; genus Asanoa; species Asanoa ferruginea. The sequence continues at coordinate 1,006,695 of NZ_QUMQ01000001.1, read as the reverse complement.
GGGTAGGTAAACAGATGGCAATCACCCGTCGTCAGGCGATGACGCTCGCAGGTGTCGGCGTGGCCGGCATCGCGGGCGCCGCCGCCGGCGCGACGGCCGTGCTGGCCGCTGACTCGGAGCCCGCGGCTCCGTCGTCGGCGGCCAGTGGCGCTGTCCCGTTCTACGGCGACCACCAGGCAGGCATCATCACCTCGGCACAGGACCGGCTGCACTTCGTCGCGTTCGACGTCATCACCAAAGACCGCGACCGCTTGGTCACGATGTTGCAAGACTGGTCGGCGGCCGCGGCCCGGATGACCAACGGCCAGGACGCCGGCACGATCGGCGCGGTCAACGGCATCCCGGAGGCGCCGCCCGACGACACCGGCGAGGCGCTCGACCTGCCGCCGGCCGGCTTGACGCTGACCGTCGGCTTCGGCCCGACGCTGTTCCGCGACGCGACCGGCGTCGACCGCTTCGGCCTGGCCGCCAAGCGGCCGGCCGCACTGGCCGACCTCCCGAAGTTCCCCGGCGACGCGCTCCAGCCCGAGATCTCCGGCGGCGACCTGTGCGTGCAGGCGTGCGCCAACGACCCGCAGGTGGCTGTGCACGCGATCCGCAACCTGGCCCGGATCGGCATGGGCGTGGTCAGCGTGCGCTGGTCGCAACTCGGCTTCGGCCGCACTTCGTCGACGTCGCGCGACCAGGCCACGCCGCGCAACCTCTTCGGTTTCAAGGACGGCACGGCCAACCTGAAGGCCGAAGACACCGCGCTGCTCGATGACTATCTCTGGTCCCGCGGCGCCGACGGTCAGTCCTGGATGGACGGTGGTTCCTACCTGGTCGCCCGGAAGATCCGGATGATCATCGAGACCTGGGACCGCACCTCGCTCGGCGAGCAGGAGGAGATCGTCGGCCGGGCCAAGGGCAGTGGCGCGCCGCTCGGCCACCAGAACGAGTTCGACGAGTTGGACTTCGCCATCAAGGGCCCCGACGGCAAGCCCGCGATCGCCGACGTCGCCCACGTGAAGCTGGCACACCACAGCCAGAACGGTGGCGTACGCATCCTGCGCCGCGGCTACAACTTCGTCGACGGTTCCGACGGCTTGGGCCGGCTCAACGCGGGCCTGTTCTTCATCTCGTTCCAGCGCGACCCGCACAAGCAGTTCGTGCCGATCCAACTCCAGCTGGCACGCCACGACGTGATGAACGAATACATCCGGCACGTCTCCAGCGCCCTGTTCGCCTGCCCGCCGGGCGTCAAGGACGGCGGCGACTTCTGGGGCCAGGCGCTGTTCGCCTAGCTCGACGGTGTCGCCCGACCCAGCAGGACGTATCCGAGAGCGAACACGGCGGCGCCGGCGACCTCGAAGATCTGGATGAGCGGGAAGCCCGGCCCCGACGTGAAGATGAACAGCCCGCCGATGGTGTAGACGAGCGAGCCGATGCTGAGCAGCAGTGCCACCAGCTTCATGCCGGCGCGGTTGAGCACCAGGGCGAGCACCGCGTAGCCGGCCGGGAAGATGAGCAGCGCCGGGAAGACGATGAGTGCCGAGCCCGCGTCGACATCGCTCGGGGTGTGCACCAGGCTCGGTTCATAGTGCGCCCGGACCGGATTGTGCGCGCCGTCGAAGACGATCAGGGCGAACCAGAGCAGGGTGCCGACCAGGCTGGCGTACCACCCGGGTAGATCCCGGCGGGACCGGACGCCCACGCCGAGCGCGAGCATGCTGGCGAGGCTGACCACCAGCAACAACAGGCCCGCGGCCTGGATGTCGTGCGTGAGTCCGTAGCGCTCGCCGACCTTGGCCATGCCCCAGCCGTCGCGAGCCGGATGCAGGATCGTTCCGATCAGGAACAGCGGGCCTCCGACATAGGCCGCCCATTTGGCGACGGTACGCAAGCGCCGGCGGATGCCATTCGCGCCAGCATCGCGGTGCCCGACCGCGGCGGCTTCTTGAACGTCCATTTTGTCGTCTTCCCCCTTGACGAGCGGCAACTCCGAACTAACTCGCTAAAGTTCTACGCTAGTGCTCGACTCTAGTCAACGGGCGATGAGTTTCATGAGTCGGGAGGTGCCTGAGTGCGTAATGTGACGCAGGGCGGCTGACCTGCGCTTTCACGCGGGCAGCCGGCGTTCGGATGCGCGGGGGGATCCACATGCGAGCAAGGTTCATCCGGCGGCGACAACTTGCCGTCGTCGTGGTCGGGGCGCTGATCGCCCTGCCGAGTGTGTTCGGCACGCCATCGATGGCAGCATCAACCAAGAGCAGTGCTGGTCAGCCCACCAGCCAGGCCGAAGCCTGGGGAACCAACGCTGTGGGACAGCTCGGCATCGGGACGCTCGGGGAAACGGCGACGTGGCCGACGGCCGTGACGGTGGCGGCCCCGCATACCGTGCGTTCGGTCTCAGCAGGTTTCAGCCATGGCCTGGCACTGCTGTCCAACGGCACGGTCAAAGCGTGGGGATCCAACGAGTATGGACAGCTCGGCGACGGCACCGAAACCTCGCGGCCGATCCCTGGCAGCGTGGCAGGACTGAGCGACGTCAAAGCAGTCGCCGCCGGCGGCGATTTCAGCGTCGCTCTGCTGCACGACGGCACGCTCCGAGCGTGGGGCTTCAATTTCTCCGGCGAGCTGGGCGACGGAACCACAGCGAACCGGAGCCTTCCGGTTCGGGTGGAGGGGCTGCCCGGCCGGGTGACTGCGATCGCCGCCGGAGCGAACTTCGTTCTCGCGTTGCTGGCCAACGGCACCGTCGTGGCCTGGGGCGACAATTTTGATGGACAGCTCGGCCAGGGCCAAGCCGATAGCCAGCCGCACCCGGTCCCGCTCGCGGTGCGCCTGCCGCAGCGACCGACGAGCATCGGCGCGGGCGCGTTCCACAGCTTGGCGGTGTTGGCGGATGGTTCCGTCCGTGGTTGGGGCTTGAACGTTTCGGGTCAGTTGGGAATCGGTGACAGGGTCAGCCCGCAGCCCAGCCCGGTCGCCGTGGTCGGCCTGACCGGCGTACGCGTCAAGTCCGTAGACGGCGGATTCGGCCACACCCTGGCTCTGCTGACCAACGGCCGGGTCAAGGCTTGGGGCAGCAACGAGGCTGGCCAGCTGGGCGACGGCACGAACACGCGGCAGTTGGTCCCGGTTGACGTGCTCGGTCTGAGCGGGGTGACAGCTGTCTCCGCAGGTGAAGACGGCTCCGCCGCCAGCGGGCACAGCCTCGCGATCACCCGTGGCAACGTGATGGCGTGGGGCCAGAACAACAGGGGGCAACTCGGCATCGGGGGATCCGGGTCGGTCAACCGGGCTCAGGCGGTAACCACTGGCCTCCAACCGACGCGCTCGATCTCCGGCGGCCTCGCATTCAGCCTGGCCTCCTGACCACACCACAGAGGGCCTCAGTTCGGGCTTGCCGCCGCGGACGTGGCAGTGACGGGCCCCCTCGGGCCCGGCACGGTCTCTGGCGGGAGCATCGGTCGTGCCCCCGACGGACCCGAGTCGATCGTGCTCCCGAAATGGTCCGGACCCGCCAGCGCCACCGCCCGCGCCGCCTCCGCCTCAGCCGCCGCCCGCGCCTTGGCCGCCTGGTGCGCGGCCGAGCCGAACACCACCACATAGGCCAGGAACCCCAGCCAAGCAACCGCCCCAATGACAATCTTCAGGGCTGGCGGCAGCGGCGACGGTGTCACGAACGCCTCGATCACGCCCGAGACCGCGAACAGGAAGACGAGGCCGACGGCCACGAGCAGACCCTCGCGCCCCGCGGCGGCGACCGAACGCGTCCGGGTCAGGTGGCGCGGCGGACGGATCCAGGCCCCGGCGATGCGCAGGCCCACCCCGGCCGCCACGTAGACGCCCATCAGCTCCAGGAGACCGTGCGGGGTGATCAGGCTGAAGAACTGCTCGGCCTCGCCGTATTGGATCATCACGCCGCCGCTCAGGCCGACGTTGAGCGCGTTGTTCCACAGTAGCCAGAGAACGGGCACGATCAGCACACCCGACGCCAGGCATTGCACGGAGAGCCAGGCGTTGTGTGTCCACAGTGAGAACGCGAACGTGTGCGGCGAGTATTCGGAGTAGTAGGCCGCGAATTCCGTGTCGACCAGCCGCTGAGCCGCGGCGTCGCCGATCAGGGTGCGGGCCACTTCCGGGTGTTCGGCTGTGTAGAACATCAGGAAGAAACTGAGCACCGTGAAGACCGTCGACACCGCGCACCACCATGGCCAGGCGCGATAGGCCGCCAGCGGGAAGCCGGTGGTGAAGAAGCGGCCGATGTCGGCCAGCCCCATCCGGCGGCCCGGGGAGATCGCCGCGCGGCTGGCCAGCACCAGCCGGGACAGGCGGGCGATCAATGCGGGGTCGGGGGTGCGGCTGCGAACCACCGACAGGTGCGTCGCCGATCGCTGGTAGAGCGTGACGAGCTCGTCGACCTCTGATGCGGCGAGGCGACGTTTGCTCGACAGGTGTTCCAGCCGACGCCACTCGGCGTCGTGTTCGGCGACGTACGCGTCGAGATCCACGCGTTCATAGTGTTCACTGTGCGGGTGAGCGCGCAACCTCTCCCCTCCGACCGGGTCGTCACCGGCGAAGCCGTCGAGCTTGAGGTGCGCGCGGCCCGGGCCGGTTCGCGGGTCACCGCGCTGCTGCTCGACCTGATCGTGATCGTCGTCATCGCGCTGGTCGTGTTCGCGATCGCCTCGATCATCGTCAGCACCGTCTCGGTGCACTTCGACGACGCCACCTGGCAGGGCATCACGGTAGTCATGACCGTGTTGTTGCTGGTCGGCTACCCGGTGAGCTGCGAGACCCTCTTCCGCGGCCGCACGCTCGGCAAGGCGGCGCTCGGCCTGCGGGTGGTCCGCGACGACGGCGGCCCGGTGCGGCTGCGGCACGCGTTGACCCGCAGTCTGGTCGGCGTGGCCACCGAATGGCCCGGCGTGCTGTTGCCGCCGGTCACCTGGATCGCCGCGCTGGCCACGATGTTGGGCAACCCGCGCGGCAAGCGCCTCGGCGACCTGGTCGCCGGCACCATGGTGATCCATGAGCGGACGCCGGCGAGCTGGGGCTGGGTGCCCGGCATGCCGCCGCGGCTCGCGGGATGGGCGGTGACCCTTGACCTGACCGGCGTTTCCGATGATCTGGCGCTCGCGGTGCGGCACTTCCTGGCCCGCGGGCGCGATCTGCGCGAGCCGGCTCGCAGCAACCTCGGCCGGGCGCTGGCCGCCGAGCTCGCGGCCGTCACCACCCCGCCGGCGCCGCCCGACGTGCCGGGCTGGGCCTACCTGGCCGCGGTGGTCGCCGAGCGGCACCGGCGCGCCCGGGTCCGCCTCGCGCGGGCCCGCGCGGTGTCGGCGGCGATCTGGCCGGAGTTGGTCGCCAAGCCGGCCGCCGAGCCCACCCGGATCGAGCCCGCGTCGGCACCGGTGCTGGTGCGGCCCGGCGCGCCCTACTCCGAGGAGGTGACGCCGCCGCTCGCGTGGCCGATCACCGGGACTAGAGGCGGGCCAGCGCCTTCAGCGTGAGGTAGGCATCGGCCACCGCGCCGGCGAACTCGGTTGCCGGCGCGTCGACCACCTCGACGCCGCCGCGGCGCAGGGCCGAGGCGACCCGGTCGCGTTCGGCCAGGGCGCGGTGGCCGGCCGCGGCCGCGTAGACGTCGGCGGCGGTCTGCGGCTTGCGGGTGGTCAGGTCGCGCAGGACGGGGTCGTGGGTCGCCGCGACCACGACCTTGTGGCGGGCGACCAGCCGGGGGAGCACCGGCAGCAGGCCCTCGCCCAGCGCGCCCGGCTCCAGCGCGGTGAACAGCACGATCAGCGCCCGCTTGCGTTCGCGGCGGAGCACCTCGCCGACGACGAGCTCGAAGTCGGTTTCGACCAGGGCCGGTTGCAGCGGCGCGAGCGCGTTGACCAGCCGGGCCAGCAGCACCTGGCGGCCGGCGCCGGAGACCGAGGCGCGGACGGCGGTGTCGACGGCCAGCAGGTCGACCTGGTCGCCGGCCCGTGCCGCCAATGTGGCCAGCAACAGGGCGGCGTCCATCGCGGCGTCCAGGCGGGGCTCGTCGCCGATCCGGACCGCCGAGGTGCGGCCGGTGTCGAGCACGCAGACCACCCGGCGGTCGCGTTCCGGCCGCCAGGTGCGCACCATGACGTCGGAGCGGCGGGCGCTGGCCCGCCAGTCGATCGAGCGGACGTCGTCGCCGATCACGTACTCGCGCAGGGCGTCGAACTCCGTGCCCTGGCCGCGGCCGCGGGTGACGATCGTGCCGTCGAGGACCCGCAGCCGCGCCGTCTTTTCGGGCAGCAACTGGCGGGACGCGAAGCGGGGCAGCACCCGGACCCGCCACGGCGGCGTCGCGGGGCGGCCGGACCGCTGCCGGAACGCCAGGCCCAGCGGGCCGTGCGAGCGCACCGTCACGCGTAGGGCCGGGCGGTCGCCCCGCCGGGTCGGGGTGAGGGTCGCCTCCAGCGTGACGGTCGTGCCCGGCGGGACGATGACCCGGCCCGACGGTGTGACCGCGCCCGCCGAGGGCACCCACGCGTCGCGGATCTCGCCGTGCAGCGTGCGCCGGCCACCATTGTGGACCCGCAGCCGCACCGTCGCCGTCTGGCCGAGCCGGACCGAGGAGTCGCCGCGCCGGGACAGCGCCAGGTCGCGCAGCGGTGCGGCCAGAGCGAAATCCACAATGGACGCCACGAGTACGGCGAGCCCGAGCGCCGCCGCGGCCCACCAGGGAGACGGAAACAGGGGCAGGGTGAGCGCCGCGATGCCGAGCAGCAGGGCGGCCCGCCAGGTGACCACGGTCAGCGCGGGGTCGGGACGGTGCCGAGCACCGCGTCGAGGATCTGGTCGACGGTCACGCCCTCGAGCTCGGCCTCCGGGCGCAGCCGCACCCGGTGGCGCAGGGTCGCCCGGGCCACGGCCTTGACGTCGTCGGGTGTCACGTATTCGCGGCCCGACATCCACGCCCAGGCCTTCGACGCGCCGAGCAGGGCGGTGGCGCCGCGGGGGGAGGCGCCCAGCTCCAGCGACGGCGAGATGCGGGTCGCGCGGCAGACGTCGACGACGTAGCCCATCACCATGTCGACCACGCCGATCCGGCCGACCGCCTCGCGCCCGGCGGCCAGGTCGGCCGCGGTGGCCACCGGCCGGATCCCGGCGCCGGCCAGGTCGCGCGGGTTGAAGCCCTGGTGGTGTGCGCGCAGCACGCCGAGTTCCTCGTCGCGGGAGGGCAGCGGGACGGCGAGCTTGAGCAGGAAACGGTCGAGTTGGGCCTCGGGCAGCGGGTAGGTGCCCTCGTATTCGATGGGGTTCTGGGTCGCGATCACCAGGAACGGCTCGGGCAATGGGCGCGGCAGCCCCTCGACCGACACCTGGCGCTCCTCCATCACCTCGAGCAGCGCCGACTGGGTCTTCGGCGGCGTCCGGTTGATCTCGTCGGCGAGCAGCAGGTTGGTGAAGACCGGGCCCTGGCGGAACGTGAAGGCCGCGCCGTGCGGGTCGTAGACCAGCGAGCCGGTCACGTCGCCGGGCATCAGGTCGGGGGTGAACTGGAGGCGTTTCATGTCGAGGTCGAGCGCCGCGGCGAAGGCCCGCACCAGCAGCGTCTTGGCCACCCCGGGCACGCCTTCGAGCAGCACGTGGCCGCGGCAGAGCAGACCGATCAGCAACCCGGTGACGGTCGCGTCCTGGCCGACCACCGCCTTGGCGACCTCGGCCCGCAGCCGGTGCAGGGCCACCCGGGGATCGGTCTCGGCGGTGGGTTCGGCGGCGAGGGTCACCGTGGTTCTCCTTGGTCGGGCCCGGTGGTGCCGGGCGGGGTGTCGGCGCGGGGTGCGCCCGCGGTGATCTCGTCGGCCAGGGTGTCGAGGCCGCGGGCGAGGTCGAGCAGCTCGTCGTCGTGCGCCGGCTCAGGACCGAAGAGCAGACCATCGATGTCGTACGGGCGGCGCCCGGTGCGCACCGCGACGGCGTCGACCACCTCGGCCGGGGTACGCGTGGGTTCGAGGCCGAGCGCCGGCTCGATCCGCCGCAGGGCCGCCCGGCGCAGCACCTCGGCGACCGGGCCGCGCGCCTTGGCCCGCCGGTAGAGCCGGCCACGGCCGAGCACGGTCTCGCCGGAGCGCACCTCGACCGGCAGTGGCTCGCTGACCGCTGGACCGAGTCGCCGCCCGGCCCACAGGATCAGCAGCAGCAGGGCGGCGCCGAGGGTGGCGAGCATCGCCCAGAGCCAGGGCGGGAACGCCTGACCCAGCGGGTTTTCCCGGTCGCCGGGCCCGTCGGCCCGACCGGGGCCCGGCTGGCCGCCGTCACCGGGTTCCTCGACGGGCGGGCTCGTCTCGTCGGGCGGCGGAAGGTAGCTCTCGTCCTGCTCGGGGTCGAGCGTGTAGGTCGGCCGGGGCGCCGCCGGCGGCTCGTAACGCTCGTGCAGGTCGAGCCAGACCAGCTTGGGCCGGGCCGACAGCAGGCCGGCGGCGAACGCGCTGTTGTCGTGCTCGTCGAGGCGGTCGTTGCGGAACGGGTCGGCGGCACCGACCACGACGAGGTCGTTGGGGTGGCCGAGGTGCACCACGCCACCGCCGTAGCAACGGTCGTGCGGACCGGCGACCTGGTAGCTCTGCCGCCGGGCCGCTGCCCGGCCGGCGGTGTCGACGCCGGCGATGGCGCAGTCGCCGGCCGATTCGACCGCGGTCGCCCAGCGCCGCTGGCCGCGCTGCACCGGCGCCCGGAGGGTCTCCAGCGTGCGGGCCGGCGGGTCGACCAGCACGACCCGGGTGCTGCGCGGTAACGACGCGAGCTGGCTGGTGGTCAGCGGGTCGAGGAACTCGGCCGCCGGGACGAACAGCGTGCCGCCGGCACCCACGTCGGCGAGCGCGGCGTGCGGGTCGGTCTGCCGGGTCACGGTGATTCCCCGTTGGCGCAGCGCGTCGGCGAGTCGGGCCGAGCCGATCGGCGCGCTGCTGGTCGGGGAGAGGAAGTCGGCGTCGTCGGTGTCGGGGGTGTCGACGGCGTGGGTGACCAGCGAGCCGACCAGCAGCAGGACGACCACACCGAACGGGATGATCGTGCGCTTGCCGGCGCGCCAGCCCTGGCGCAGCGCGGCCCGCCGGTTGCCGGTCGCGGTCGTCGTCACGGCTCCGCCCGCCGGCTCGCCGGCACCCGGGCGCCGGTCACCGCTTGGTCCACATCGGACGCCAGCTGCTTCATCTCCGCGTCGTCGTCGGAGGTGGCCGGCTTCTCGCCGTACCAGATGTCGGAGAAGATGGTGCCCGCGGCGCCGAGCGGCCGGTCGGTGGCCGGCGCGCTGCGGCCGGCGGCCGACGCCAGCTCGGTGACAGTCCACCCTGGATGGTGTTCGATCACCCGGCGGTCGACCAGCTGCCGGACCACCGCGCGCAGCCGCTCGCGCACCGCCTCGGCCCACCGGCCCTCCGCCGCGAAGCGGTCGGCCCGGGAAACGAAGGTGGCGGCCGGCAGGTCGGGCAGCGCGTCGGGCTCGAGCGCGTCGACCTCTTGATCGTCGGGCTCGGCCGGCTTGGCGACGGGCTTGCGCCGCCGCCAGCTCAGGCTGAACCCGGGCCAGCGCCAGCGGACCCGGCGCAACCGGGCCCAGTTGGACCACAGGACCGCCACCGTGGCGGCGAGCAGCAGCAGGATGAGCACGACCCAGTGCAGCGCGAGGTGGTCGCCGATCGCCGCCACCGCCTCGGTCCACCAGCGTGCGAAGCCCGTCACCGGCGCACCGCCAGCGGGTCGGCGCCGGCGACGTGGCCCCGGCCGAGCGCGATGTCCAGCCCCTCGGTGCGGAACCGGGTCTCCAGGTGCAGGGTCGCGGCCAGGCAGGCGAGGGACGCGTAGGCCAGCGTGTTGACCGCCGCCCGCATCCCGGTGAGCAGCACGGCCGCCGAGTCGCGGTCGATCGGCACGAGTTGGGCCAACAGCAAGCCGCCGGCGGTGCCGACCAGCATCCGGATCAGCCACCAGGTGAGATAGCCGAGCAGCAGGATCCACAGCCCGCGGCCACCGGAGCGGCTGGCCAGCCCGAAGCCCCGGCCGATCGCCCGCAGCGGGTTGACCCGGTCGACGATCAGGGCCGGCACGGCCAGGGCGGAGAAGCCGAAGCCCACCGCCCAGAACGGGCCGGCGAACGACCCGGCCGTTACGAACACCCCGGCGAAGAGCGCGAGCGCGACCGTCGCCACCGGGCGCAGCCCGCGCGGGGCGAGCACGGCCCGGTTGCTCAGCCGGCGGTCGAGGAGCAGCGCGCCGGCCGCCCGGGAAGCCGGCGCGGCCAGCAGCGCGATGATCACCGCTTCGCAGCCGGCGCCGACGCAGAGCACCACCCAGATCCGGTCGAACTCTTCCTCGAATGCCCGGACGGGGTCGTTGAGCAGCACCTCGGACCAGTCGAGCAGCGGGGCCAGCACAAGCTGCTCGGTGACCGCCAGCGCGCCCGCCACCGGGAGCAGCGCCGCCGCGTGGACGCGCAGCAGCAGGAGGGCGGCGTCAAGCAGCTCGCCCACCGTGAGGGGGCGCCGGGGTAGTGCTGACGTGTCCAGGGTCGGCTCCGGAGGCTGCGTGGGATAGCGGTCATCGTGGCATGGCGCACGTCACCCTCGGGGACCGGAGTGGGGGAGATTGCGCACCAGCCGGCCCGGATCAACGCTGAAAGACCGAATTGTGGAGACCGTCCGCCGGGTCGTTGTCAAGATTCCGCCGGCCGGCCGGTCACACCGCGATGAACGCGGATGGAATATTGGTCCCATGAGAGCCCGGGTTCTGGTGGTGGACGACGATCCCGCGTTGGCGGAGATGCTCGGCATCGTGCTGCGCAGCGAGGGGTTCCTGCCCTCGTTCGTGGCCGACGGCGAGCGTGCCCTGTCGGCGTTCCGTGACAACCGGCCCGACATCGTCCTGCTTGATCTGATGCTGCCCGGCATGAGCGGCATCGATGTGGCCCGGTCGATCCGGTCGGAGTCCGGCGTCCCGATCGTCATGCTGACCGCCAAGAGCGACACCGTCGACGTGGTGCTCGGGCTCGAGTCCGGCGCCGACGACTACGTGGTCAAGCCGTTCAAGCCCAAGGAGCTGGTCGCCCGGATGCGGGCCCGGCTGCGCCGGGGCGAAGACGCGGCGCCGGAGATGTTGACCATCGGGCCGCCCGGCAACCAGATCACCATCGACGTGCCGGCGCACACGGTCACCCGCGACGGCGAGGAGGTCAAGCTCACCCCGCTCGAGTTCGACCTGCTGGTCGCCCTGGCTCGCAAGCCCCGCCAGGTGTTCACCCGCGAGGTGCTGCTCGAGCAGGTCTGGGGCTACCGGCACGCGGCCGACACCCGCCTGGTCAACGTGCACGTCCAGCGCTTGCGCGCCAAGATCGAGCCAGATCCGGAACGGCCGGAGATCATCCTCACTGTGCGTGGTGTCGGCTACAAGGCCGGCACTGGATAATCTGGCGTCATCGTGAGCGGAGCGTCACTAGACGAAGTCCTCAAAACGGCCTGGGCGCGCGCCCGGGCCGTCTGGGGTCGCGCCTTCCGACAGCTCAAGCTCTTTTTGGCCACGGCCGAACACACCTGGCGGCGCTCGCTCCAGGTCCGGGTGGTCACCCTGACCCTGGTCGTGTCGAGCCTGCTGGTCGCCGTCTTCGCCTACGTGGTCGCCTACCGCAGCTCGACGATCCTGCTCAACCGGGCCAAAGACAGCGTCTCCGCCCAGCTCGACTACGGCCGGTCCTACACCGAACTACAGCTCAAGATCTTCGGCAAGCCCTTCGAGCCCAACGTCCAGGGCACCCTCCAGGACATCGTCTTCTACCTCGGCGGTGGCGACTCGCAGGACCCGAGCGCGGGGCTGGTCGTGGTCCGGGCCGACAACGTCAACGAGCTCAGCGCCGTGCCGTCCCGCAAGGGCGACATCACCGGCCTGCTCACGACCGACATCACCGGTGTGGTCAGCCACGGGCAGAAGGCGACCGCGATCCGGTCCGCCGACCTCGACCGCACCGGCATGGTCAAATACCTGGTCGAGGGCACCCCGGTGAAGACCAATTTCGGCCAGATCGAGCTCTACTACATCGAGCCGCTGACCACCCAGGATTCGGCGGCGACCCAGATCCGCACCACCGTGCTCGCGACCGGCGCCACCCTGGTGCTTCTCCTGGGACTGCTGTCGGCGCTGGTCACCCGGTTGGTGGTGCGCCCGGTCCGGGTCGCGGCACGCACCGCGCAGCGGCTGTCGGCCGGCCTGCTCGACCAGCGGATGGCGGTGACCGGCGAAGATGATCTCGCCCTGCTTGCCGCGTCGTTCAACCAGATGGCCGCCAACCTGCAAAGACAGATCGTCCGGCTGGAAGACATGTCGCGGTTGCAGCGGCGGTTCACCTCCGACGTGTCACACGAGCTGCGCACGCCGCTCACCACGGTCCGGATGGCCGCCGACCTGATCTTCGCCGAGCGCGAGCGGTTCCCCGCCGACGTCACCCGCACAGCGGAGATCCTGCAAACCGAGCTCGACCGTTTCGAGAGCCTGCTCACCGACCTGCTGGAGATCAGCCGCTACGACGCCGGCTTCGCCATGCTCGACGCCGAGCCCACTGACCTCGTGCCGATCGTGCACCGCGCCGTCGAGCCGCTGCGCGGCCTGGCCGAGCGCTGCGGCGTGCCGCTCGAGGTCGACGTGCCGGCCGACCCGGTGATCGTCGAGGCCGACCCGCGCCGGGTCGAGCGGATCCTGCGCAACCTGGTCGGCAACGCCGTCGAGCACGCGGAGGGCAAGCCGGTGGTGATCCGCCTCGTGTCCGACGGAGTGGCGGCGGCCGTGGCCGTCCGCGATCACGGCCTCGGGCTCAAGCCCGGCGAGGAGAAGCTGGTCTTCAACCGGTTCTGGCGGGCCGACCCGTCGCGGGCCCGGCAGACCGGCGGCACCGGGCTCGGTCTGTCGATCAGCCTCGAAGACGCCCGGCTGCACGGCGGCTGGCTGGAAGCGTGGGGCGCGCCCGGTCAGGGCGCCCAGTTCCGGCTGACCCTGCCCGTGCGGGCCGGAGACCGGCTCAGCGGGTCGCCGCTGCGGTTGGTGCCCGAAGACATCGAGTTGGCCGCGGTGACCCCGCCCGTGCAGCCACGCGCGATCACCCAGACGCCGGCGGAGTTGCCGCTATGAGGCGCCGGCTCGCCGCGGCGGCGCTCGCGGTCGGCCTGAGCGCCGGTCTGATGGCCGGTTGCGGCATCCCCGACCACACCGAGGTCGAGGTCGAAGGAGTGGGCCCGCAGTCCGGCTCCGGCCCGCAGCCCAACATCGCGCCGCAGCCCAAGAAGCCAATCGACGCGACCAACACCAAGGAGTTCGTCACCAACTTTCTCGCCGCCGCCGCCGGTGAGTTCGACGTGAAGGAGACCACCGACCGCCTCGAGGCCTACGTGGCCGGCGGCGCGTTGGGCGCCGACCCGCTCAAGGACGGCGTCACGGTGGTGAAGGTGGAAAGCCTCGACACCAAGAACGACCGCGACTTCACGCTCCGCGTCATGAAGCTCGGTGTGCTCAACAACGAAGGCGAGATCCTCACCCTGCCCGAGGGCGCCCCCAAGAGCGCGACTTACCGGCTGACGGTCGTGCCCGACTCGGCCGGCATCGGCTGGCACCTGGCCGAGGTGCCGCCGGGAATGCCGTTGCTCGACGTCGAGGCGTTGAAGACCTACTACCGCGAGCGCCCGGTCTACTTCTGGAACAAGGAGAAGACCGCGATGGTGCCCGACCTGCGTTGGCTGCCGTCCGAGGTGGGCACCTCCCGGGTGCCCACCGAGCTGCTGAAGATGATCGCGGCCGGCCCGTCGGCGATCGCCGACGTGGCAATGGCAGTGCCCGGCAGCAGCAAGTTGTTGGGCAACGCGCTCATCGACGACGAAGTGCTCACCATGAACTGGTCGTCAGACGCCACCAAGGACGACTATCAGGAGCTTTTGGCAAAGCAGGTGGCGTGGACCGTGCGCGGCACCGATCTCACACCGGACAAGCTGATCCTCAAGATCAATGGTCAGATCGTCAGCGAGTACGACGTCGAGAGCGACCTGTTGGAAAAGACGTCCTACCCGATCGGCGCCGAGGTGCACCCCTACGCGATCCTCGACGGCAAGGTGCGGGCGATCGGCAGCCCGGCCGGCACGCCGGGACCCGACCCGTTGACCGGCGCCGCCGACCAGAATCTGCGCTGGGCGGCGTTCGACCGCAGCGGTGATGCCCTCGCCGCGGCGACCGTCGCCAGAGACGACAAGGCGTTGCTGCGGGTGGGCACGACCGCCCCCGGCAGCGCGGTCAGCACGGTGGTCGCGGTGCAAGGAATCCAGCCGACCTCGGCGCCCGTCTGGCTGCCCCGCTCGGGCCTCGGCCTGGCCGTCACTGACAGCGGGCTCTGGCAGTTCGACGCCACCGGCAAGCGCAGAAAAATCGACTCTGGTGAGATCCCGGGCAAGCTCACCGCGGTGGCGACCGCGCCCGACGGCCAGCGGCTCGCCGTCCTCGCCGGCGGGCAGGTCTACTTCGTGCCGGTCTCGGTCGTCAATGGTGTCGTGACCTTGTATGGGTCGCGACCGCTGTTCACGGGCCTGACCAGCTTGACGGCGGTTGCCTGGACCGCCGAGACCCGGCTTTCCGTCGGCGGCACCGATCCCGAGACCGCCAAGCATTCGATCGTCGACGTGACTGTCGACGGCGGCAGCCAGACCCCGCGCATCAACAACGTCGAAGCCGAGATCGCGATGATCGCCGTCTACCCGGAGAACTTCCCGCTCGGTCGCGACAGCGTGGTGCTCTACCAGGCCGACAATCGGTCGTGGATGGCCCGCGGCGGGTTGCCGACCGAACTGGGCCGCTCGTCCCTCCCCGGTGAGCCGACGAACGCGTCGCCGCCGCCCGACGAGCAGAGCCAACCCGTTTCCCCCTTCTTCGTCTACTGACCGTGCTGCTCGCCGCGCTCGCCGACCTGGTGCTGCCGGCCGAGTGCGCCGGCTGCCGCACCCCGCATGTGCCCCTCCGCCATGGCGCCTGCGCCGACTGCGCCGCTGCCCTGACCGCCCTGCGCCCCGCATCGGTCCGTCCGCGGCCCGCACCGCCCGGCCTCCCACCCTGCGTCGCCGTCGGGGAGTACGCCGGCCCACTGCGCGAGTCGCTCCTGGCCTACAAGGAGCGCGGCCGCGTCTCGCTCGCCACCCCGCTCGGCGTGCTGCTCGCCGAAGCGGTGGCCGCTGCCGCCGGCGGCGTACCACGGCCGGTTTTGCTGCTTCCGGTTCCTTCGACCGCCAAAGCGGTGCGCGAACGGCACGGCGACCACGTTCGCCGCCTCGCCGACCGGGCCGCCAAGACGTTGCGGCGCGCGGGTTGGCCGACCGAGGTGGCGCAACCGCTGCGGGCGCTGCCGAAGCCCGACGCGACCCACCTCGACAGTGCGCAACGGGCAATTGCCGCCGCGGCAGCGTTCCGGCCCCGCGCGAAAGCCATGGACCGCGCCCGGCGGGCCGCGAACGGTCGCGCGGTGGTCGTCGTCGACGACATCGTGACGACCGGCGCCACCCTCGCCGCGTTGACCGCGCTGCTGATTCGGGCCGAGGTTCCCGTCGATTCGGCCGCCATACTCGCAGCGACACGCAAACGTCACCCTCAGTAGATCCGTTTTCACCCGATCGCGCCCACTGGGCGAAACTTCTCCGAACCCTCGGGTTGACAGGGGGTGACTGCGGCGCCAACCGGCGTTAGCGTGAAGTTCACCGGGGTAGGACTGTGGTCCAAGCCCCGAGGGGACCCGCATCCGAAAGGAGGCGCACCGTCCGGTCGGTCGACGCCCTGGGTCAGATCATGCGGCGTAGCCGGCCTTCCATCATCACCACCGCATCAGCACAGATCGTTGTGGGAGGTAACGCGTGGACATCGTCGTCAAGGGCCGAAACGTTGAGGTGCCCGAGCATTTCCGGATTCACGTCGCCGACAAACTGGCGAAGGTCGAACGTTACGACCAGAAGTTGATCCGGGTCGACGTCGAGTTATTCCACGAGCGCAACCCGCGCCAGTCCGACCACTGTCAGCGCGTGGAGATCACCTGCGCGTCCCGTGGGCCGGTCGTCCGCGCCGAGGCTTGCGCCTCCGACTTCTATGCCGCCCTGGACGCGGCGATCACCCGGCTCGACAGCAGGCTGCGTCGTGCGGCCGACCGGCGGCGGGTGAGCCGTGGGCGTACCCCCGTTTCGGTGGCCGAGCACACGGCCGGCCTACAGGCGGCGGAGCCGGTGGTTCCGGCGGCGCGGCGGGCCAAGAACACCGCGACCGCGGTGCTCGACGACCCGGCCGACCGTTACGCCGTGGCCGAAGACGAGCAAGACGACCAGCCGTGGCATGTCGCGCGGGTCAAGGAGCACCCGGGCGAGCCGATGACCGTCGACGACGCGCTCTTCCAGATGGAGCTCGTCGGACACGACTTCTATCTGTTCAACGACAAGGAAAGCGGCCAGCCGAGCGTGGTCTACCGCCGCAAGGGATACGACTACGGGATCATCTCGCTACAGGTGTGAGTTGATCGTGTGCGGGACGAAGTGGGCGTCGTTGCGGGTGATCAGCCCGTCGACGCCCACTCCTTCCCGGATGCCCAGACCGGCCGGCTCGCCGTCGATCATCCACACGCCGAGCACCGGGTGGCAGACCCCCTCCAGACCGGTGAACGACGGCAGCTCGCGCAACTCCTGGTAGACGAAGCCCTCGGCGCCATAGTCGCCCTGGCGGTTGGCGACCAACGGCACGTTGTCGCGGACAAGCTCGATGTTGGCACCCTCACGGGACCAGATGGGCTTCTTCGCGTACGACGTCATGGTCGCCGGTCGGTCCGTGGCGAAGTAGGCCGGTAGCAACAGCTCGCCCTCGGGCTTGTCACCGAACAGCTCCCAGAGCACGGGCAGCAGCCCCTTGTTGGACCACAGCGCGGCGGTCCACGGCGGCTCGATCCAGACCGTGCCGCGCTTGGTGGGGTCGGCCATGTTGCGGAAGATCGGCCGGCCGCCCTCCTCGTGCCAGAGCCATTCCCACGGGTAGAGAATGAAGATCACGTCGATCTGCGGGCCGACGTCGAACTGGTTGCGCTGGAACCGGACACTGCCGTCGGCCTCGTCGACACCGATCTGGCTCATCGCGATCAGCTCGGTCGGGAAACCCGCCTGTGTCGCGGTTTCCATCAGGTAGGCCACGTTCATCCGGTCTTCGCCCGAGGTCTCGCTGGTCTCGTAGGCGAAGTAGATCGTCGGCCGCTCGGGCAGCCACGGGCGCGCCGCGCGCAACTCCGCCATGTTGCGCCGCCACGCCTCGACCAGCCGCTCGTGCAACGCGTTCCACTGCCGCTCGGGGTCGTTGGTCTGGCCGGTCTGCTCCAGCCAGGCCCACTGGATCACCGCGCTCTCCAGCAGGGCGGTCGGCGTCTGCGCGTTGAACTCCAGCAGCTTGGGCGTGCTGCCCTTGCCGGCATACCAGAGGTCGAACCGGCCGTAGACGCTCGGCGAGTAGTCGGGGCCCTGCGGCGCGTGCGTGTGCGCGCCGAACAGGTCCTTGTCGGCGTGGGTCCAGGCGTCCTTGTCACCGTCGAACCAGGTGCGGATCACCTGCTCGTGCACGTATTCCGGGATGCCGATCTTCGACATCAGGCACGTGTCGGGCCAGCACTCGGCGGACAGGTAGGCCTCCCGGCGCACCGCGCGGTCGCGCCGCGGGCAACGGGAAACGATATGGTCGCCCGCCTCCACACACATCCGGTGCAGGGTGCTCGCCGCCTGCTCGAGCGCCAGCACCTCGTCGAGGTCGAAGTCGTAGAACGGGCCCTCGCGCCAGTAGGAGACGACCCGCCCGTCGGGCAGCGGAGTGTCGTTGTAGGTCAGCCCGAGGGCGGCGTTGGCCCGCTCCCAAGCCTCTCGTTGCACACCGTGTGCGACCCGACGCACCTCAGCCGCCGGACGACTTGCTGCTGCCGCCTCCGCTGCTGCCGCCCTTGCCGACCACGCTCGACTTGACCGTGCCGTTGCTGACCCGGCCGGTCGCCGGGAGGCCCCAGGCGGTGCGCTGGGCGGCATCGTTGTAGGCGAACTTCGACCCGCCCGAGGGCAGCTTGGCGCCGGCCTTGAGGCCCTTCTTGTAGCGCGGCGAGTGTGCCCAGAAGAAGAAGCCGCCGTGCCCGTTGCCGTCGTCGTCGCAGTCGTCTTCGTTGACGATCGTGTCGTTCTGGTCGACGCAGTAGAAGGTGTGGTCGTCATCGGCCGAGTCGCAGGCCGCCACCCCACCAGCCGCCAGGCCGAGGAACGCGGCGCCCAGAACGACGCGCGCAGTGCTGCGCCGCCGAACAGTCATCTCATCTCCCAGGTCCCGCTGCAAGTGGGCTCACCTTAATCGACGAGCGCAACCACGGGCGATGACCGTTCAGGTCGTCTCGCGGAGATCACCGGGCAGCACGGCCCAGAGGATGTCGTCGATGCGGCCGCCGGCCAGACCGGGCAGCCGGCTGCGCTGGTAGCCCTCGCGGAGGAAGCCGGCCGCCTCGAGCACCTTCTGCGAGCCGGCGTTGCTCGGGTTGGTGCCGGCGATCAGCCGGCCGATGCCGGTGTTGGCGAACACCCACCGGCCCAGCAGCACGCTTGCCCGGGTCGCGAAGCGCCGGCCGCGGAACGCCGGGTGCACGCAGTAGCCGATCATCGCCTGCCCGGTCATCGGCTCCTGGTAGTAGAGGCCGATGTCACCGGCCGGGGCACCCGTCGCGGCGTCGACCATCACGAGGTCGGCGCGCTCACCCAGCAGCCAGCGGGTTTGCGCCCGCTCGCAGCGGAGCTGGATCTCCTCGCGGTCGGGTGCGACCGGCGGCACGTGCGACGCGATGATGTCGGGAGTGCTGAGCAGGTCGAAGTAGAAGTCGGCGTCAGCCGGCGCGACCGGCCGCAGGGTCAGCACGCCGTCGGTGAGCTGGCCGCCGGGCAGGTCGGGCAGCAGCCGTTTGACCGGCTCGCCGGGGTCACCGACCAGCCGGGCGAAGACCGCGACCTCGCGCCGCGTGCCGTCGGCGTTACGCGCCGCGCCGCGGCGGGCGCCCTCGGACTGGAAACCGGCCGCCAGCGCGACCCGGACGCTCTTCGCGTTTTCCCAGGCGGTCAGCAGCTCGAGCCGGTCGAAACCCTCGGCGAACGCGTGCGCGGCGAGGGCCTTGGTCGCCGTCGTCGCGACCCGCTTCCCGCGGGCCCACGGCGCCACCCAGTAGCCGATCTCGCCCTGCGCGCGGTCATTGTCGACGTGGTGCACGCCGATCGTGCCGAGCAACCGGTCGGTGGCCGGGTCGGCGATCGCGTAGATGCCGCCACCGGTCGCCCACGCCTCGGTGGCGCCGTCGCGGACGAACCGCTGCGCGTCGTCGCGGGTATAGGGCTGGGGCAGGCTCGGCAGGAACCGGCGGACGTCGCCGTCGTTGCAAGCGGTCTCGATGTCGGCCGCGTCGTTGTCGCGAACCAGGCGCAGCCGTACACCCGGCGCCTCGATGGTTTCGGGCTTCATGCCTGTGCCCTCCCGTTGAACGGCTCATCGGACGCTAACAGCGCCCCCGCCCACCCGTCGACCCGCTCGCCGCGGTGCTCGAGGTAGCCGCGGTTGGTGCCCTCGAACGTGAAGCCGGCCTTGTCGGCGACCCGCCGCGACGCCTCGTTGCCGGCGTTGGCCCACCAACCGATCCGCTCGACGCCGAGCGCGGTGAAACCCCAGGCGCAGACCGCCGACAGGGCCGCCGGCGCGAAACCGCGACCGCGCGCCTGCGGCGGGACCACGAAACCGACGTCGGCGAGCGCCGGGCGGGTGGGGTGCAGGCGCAGTTCCATGATCCCGGCGTAGGCGTCAGTTTCCGGATCGCTGATGCCGAACACCGCTCCCGTGCCGCGGAGCCAGACCCCGGCGCAGTAGTCGCGGACGAAGAACTCGCCGTGCTCGCGGCGGTAGGGGTGCGGGATCGTGGTCCAGCGAACTGTTTCCGGGTCGTTCGAGCTTTCGGTGATGGCGTCGATGTCGCGCTCCTCCAGCGGGCGCAGCTTGAGCTCCCCGCCGCGGGTTGCCGCGAAGAGGTCGGGCTGCGGCCGGCTGAACGCGACCGCGCGGCGTGCCTCGGGCGAGCCCGGCCCGGCGACGTCGGGGTCGGTCGGGTCGCCGGGCAGCAGGGAGCCGACCCAGGCGTCGCGCCGCTCGCCACTGCGGTCCTCGAGGTCGTGCCGGGCGATGCCCTCCATCGTGAAGCCGGCCCGCAGCGCGACCAGGCGGGACAGGTGGTTGCCGACCTCGGCGCGCCAGACGAGCCGCCGTACCCCAAGATCAATTGCCCACTGCGCAACCGCGCGGGCGGCGGCGGTGGCGGCGCCCCGACCGCGTGCCCACGGCGCGGTCCAGTAACCGATCTCACCAACGGTGCGGTCGGCGCTCAGCGAGATCAGCCCGGAGGAGCCGAGCAACTCGCCGGTGGCCTCGTCGAAGACCCCGAGGGGGGCGCCGGTGCCGGCATGCCAGGCTGTGGGGGAGAGTTGGCCGACGAAATAGTCGGCGTGCTCGCGGCGGTAGGGAACCGGGACGGAGGTCCAGCGCTGAATGTCCGGATCCTGGCAGGCCCGCTCGACCGACGCCGCGTCATCCGCACGCCACGCGCGTATGACCAAACCATCTTTGATGATCTTCGGGGGCTCCACGCGGTCATCCTGCCGGACGGTTCCCCCGGGGCATAACCGGATTTCTCCCGGCGTTAGCTTCATTATGTCCGTTATAACCTGCTCGTCGGGAACCGCCCCTGACAGTCACCCCGTAGGAGCGCCTACCATAGTTCGGCAGACCGTCTAGGGGAGCGTTGATCCGTGTCGATTCTGGAAAAGTTCCTTCGTGCGGGCGAAGGACGCATGTTGCGCCGGCTCAAGGCCATCGCAGCTGCGATCAACTCGATCGAGGACGACTACGTCAACCTCACCGACGAAGAACTCCGTGATTTAACTTTCCAATACCGGGAGCGGCTGGCCGAGGGTGAGACCCTCGACGACCTGCTGCCGGAAGCGTTCGCGACCGCCCGCGAGGCGGCCGCCCGGGTGCTTGGCCAGCGGGCCTACGACGTGCAGCTCATGGGCGGCGCGGCGTTGCACTTCGGCAACATCTCGGAGATGAAGACCGGTGAGGGCAAGACCCTGACCGGTGTCTTCCCCGCCTATCTCAACGGCCTCTCGGGCAAGGGCGTGCACGTCATCACCGTCAACGACTACCTGGCGCAACGTGACGCCGAGTGGGTCGGGCGGGTGCACCAGTTCCTCGGGCTCACCGTCGGTGTCGTGCTGCCCAACCGGCCGGCGGTCGAGCACCGCGCCGCCTACGAGTGCGACATCACCTACGGCACCAACAACGAGTTCGGCTTCGACTACCTGCGCGACAACATGGCGTGGTCGAAGGACGAGTTGGTGCAGCGCGGTCACAACTTCGCGATCGTCGACGAGGTCGACTCGATCCTCATCGACGAGGCGCGCACCCCGCTGATCATCTCCGGCCCGGCCGAGCACTCAGCCCGGTGGTATACGGAGTTCTCCGGCGTCGTCGCCCGGCTCCAGGTCGGCAAGGACGGCGAGGGCGACTACGAGGTCGACTACGCCAAGCGCACGATCGCGATCACCGAGCGCGGTGTCGCCAAGGTCGAAGACCGGCTCGGCATCGACAACCTCTACGAGTCGGTCAACACGCCGCTCGTCGGCTACCTCAACAACGCGATCAAGGCCAAAGAGCTCTACAAGCGCGACAAGGACTACATCGTCAACGACGGTGAGGTGCTGATCGTCGACGAGTTCACCGGCCGCATCCTGCACGGCCGCCGCTACAACGAGGGCATGCACCAGGCGATCGAGGCCAAGGAAGGCGTCGAGATCAAGCAGGAGAACCAGACTCTTGCGACGATCACACTGCAGAACTACTTCCGCTTGTACGAGAAGCTGGCCGGCATGACCGGCACGGCGCAGACCGAGGCCGGCGAGTTCAACAAGGTCTACAACGTCGGCGTGGTCTCGATCCCGACCCACCGCCCGATGGTCCGCATCGACCGCCCCGACGTCATCTACAAGACCGAGAAGGCCAAGTTCAACGCGGTCATCGAAGACATCGCCGAGCGGCACGCCCTGGGCCAGCCGATCCTGGTCGGCACGGTCTCGGTGCAAAACTCCGAGATCCTCTCCCAGTTGCTGCGCCGCCGCGGCATCACGCACTCGGTCCTCAACGCGAAATACCACGCCCAGGAGGCGGAGATCATCGCGCAGGCCGGCCGGCGTGGCGCGGTGACCGTCGCGACCAACATGGCCGGTCGAGGCACCGACATCCTGCTCGGCGGCAGCGCCGACAACCTGGCGGCGGCCGAGCTGCACCAGCGCGGTCTCGACCCGGTCGAGCACGAAGACGACTACGCCAAGGCGTTCGAGGAGATCCTGCCCCGCTGGAAGCAGCACTGCGAGGCCGAGGCCGACGAGGTCATCGAGGCCGGCGGTCTCTACGTGCTGGGCACCGAGCGACACGAGTCCCGCCGGATCGACAACCAGCTCCGCGGCCGTTCCGGCCGGCAGGGCGACCCGGGCGAGTCCCGGTTCTACCTGTCGCTCCAGGACGAGCTGATGCGCCGCTTCCGCGCGGGTGCGGTCGAGGCCGTCATGGAGCGGTTCAACATCCCCGAGGATGTGCCGATCGAGTCCAAGATGGTGACCCGGCAGATCCGCAGCGCCCAGGCCCAGATCGAGGGCCAAAACGCCGAGATCCGCAAGAACGTTCTGAAATACGACGAGGTGCTCAACCGCCAGCGCCAGGTCATCTACGCCGAGCGCAAGCGCGTGCTCGACGGCGAAGACCTGCACGACCAGGTGCGCCACATGATCGACGACACGGTCGAGGCCTACGTGCAGGGCGCCACCGCCGACGGCTACGCCGAAGACTGGGATCTCGACCAGCTCTGGTCGAGCCTGAAGCAGCTCTACCCGGTCGGCGTGACCGTCGAAGACGTTGAAGACGAAGCAGGTGGCGAGCGCAACAGCATCGACGCCGACTTCCTGCTCGCCCGGATGAAGGACGACGCCCACAACGCCTACGACACCCGCGAGGAAGAACTCGGCGTCGAGGCGACCCGCCAACTCGAGCGCATGGTGCTGCTCCAGGTCATCGACCGCAAGTGGCGCGAGCACCTCTACGAGATGGACTACCTGCAGGAAGGCATCAGCCTGCGGGCCTACGCCCAGCGCGACCCGGTGGTCGAATACCAGCGCGAGGGCTTCGAGATGTTCGCCACGATGATGGACGGCATCAAGGAGGAGACGGTCGGCTTCCTCTACAACCTGGAAGTCCAGGTCGAGGAAACCCCAACCCCCGAGGCGGCGGCCGAACCGGCAGCCCGCGGCGGCCTCCCAATGCCCGACGACGCGACCATCGAGATCAAGGCCAAGGGCCTGGGCCGCTCCTCGCGCCCCCAGGGCCTGCAATACTCAGCGCCCACCATCGACGGCGCCGCCGGCGGCGGCGGGGTCGCAGTGCAGCAGGTCCAGCCCCAGCCGCCGATGCAGCACGCACCGGCCCTGGGCGTGGGTGGCCCGGCCCCTGCCGGCGACGGCGATCGCCCGCGCCCGACGCCGGGCCGCCGCCCGTCGCCCGGCAAGGCCGCCGCGCCGAGCAACGGCCCGTCCCGCAACGCGCCCTGCCCGTGCGGTTCAGGCAAGAAATACAAGCGCTGCCACGGATCCCCGACGGGGAACTGACACGCCTTAGGAAAAGCCCGCCTCCGCGCTGGAGGCGGGCTTTTCCGTTTCCCGGGGCGGGCCGCCGGCTCTCCTTTCAGGCTGGCATTCCCCATCGCTGCCCGCCCCGTCCGCACCCACCCACCGCGGTCCCTGCGGCGCTTGCGGTGGCTGCGGCGTCATTGATCGGCTTGGTCGTCGCGGTCGCGGCGGCGCCCGCGGTGGCCTGGGCCGGACGCGCCCGCGGTCGCGGTGGTCTGGGCCGGTGGCGCCCGCGGTGGCTTGGGCTGACGGCGTGGCCCGAGGCGACGCTGACAGCCGCGGCCTGGCTCGGCGGCGGTCGCGGTGGCCGGTCCCAGCGACGGCCGCCGCGGCCCCGGCCGCCGCGTCAGCCGGCTTTGCTCTGCACCCTTGTGGGAAGCGCAGGCCCTCGTGGGTGCTGCCTACAGGGGTGCAGAGCAAAGGGGTCAGGAGACTTTGCTCTGCTGCCAGATACGCCCCGGCACCCTGAGCGGTGGGGCCTAGATGGCAGCAGAGCAAAGCGTCGGTGGGATCGCCGGGCTCCGGCGTCGGTCTTCGATCTGATCTGGGGTGGCTGGCGAGCGGGAAACGCCGAGCCAACCCCATATCAAACGCCCCAGATCAGGTCGCGCCGGCGCCGATCCGCCCCCCGGGCGGCTGGCCGCCGTCGCCCGCTGCGTCCGTTGGCCGGGCTGAGCCCGCTGTGGCCGCGGTGGGGGGTGCCCGCGGCCACAGCGGTGTCTGCACCTGCCGGTATCGGTCCCGGCGGTGCCTGCTGCGACCGGACCGGCAGGGCTACGACACGGCGGCCTTAGCCCGCCGGTGCCGAGGTCCCGGCCGTGCCCGCTGGGCGGCAGCGGGCTGAGCCCGCGGTGGCCGCGGTGGGGGGTGCCCGCGGCCACCGCGGTGTCTTGCGCCTGCCGGTACCGGTCCGGCAGTGCCCGTTGCGGCTGCGGTGCTTTGAGACCGCGGCGGTCGCGGTTCCAGCGGTGACCGCAGGCGCCGCTGTGCGTTGAGCCCGCGGCGGTCGCGGTTCCAGCGGTGACCGCAGGCGCCGCTGTGCGTTGAGCCCGCGGCGGTCGCGGTTCCAGCGGTGACTGCAAGCGCCGCTGTGCGTTGAGCCCGCGGCGGTCGCGGTTCCAGCGGTGACCGCAAGCGCCGCTGTGCGTTGAGCCCGCGGCGGTCGCGGTCCCAGCGCTGCTGGCGCCCACTGCGGTGCGTTGAGGCCGCGGCGGTCGCGGTTCCAGCGGTGACCGCGGCCGCCGTAGGGCCTTGAGCCTGCGGCGGTCGCGGCCCCAGCACTGCTGGCGCCCACTGCGGTGCGTTGAGGCCGCGGCGATCGCGGTTCCAGCGGTGACTGCAGCCGCCGTAGGGCCTTGAGCCTGTGGTGGTGCTGTCCCAGCGGTGACCGCGGCCGCCGCGGTGTCTTGACCCCGCGGTGGTCGCGGTCCCTGCGGCACCTGCGGCCACTGCGGCGTCCAGAGGACTCGGCCTACTTCGGGCGAAGCTGTGGGCTGCAGGGGGCTATGGACGGATGGAGCCCAGAGCGCCCACCGGCGTGCCCGGGCCAGTGGGCGCTCCGGGGGTCAGATGACCTGGAGGACGGTGCCTAGCCAGGCGGTGCTCTTGTGTTCCAGACGGAAGGCCATTGCCCAGGTGCGGCTGTCGGTGCCTAACGCCGCAGCCGCCTCCACCACGCCTGGCATCGGCTCGCTGACTCGCAGGCGGCGGAGCTTCACCAACTCCGGCTGGGCGGCGCGGCGGGACGCGGCTGGCGGGCCCGGCATTCGGCGTAGGGCGTCGACCAGTTGGTCGATCAGGGTGTGTGCGGTGCTCGGTTGGGCTAGTGAGCGGACGTGCGCCGCCGGCCGGTAGCCGTTGAGGATCTCCAGGCACGCCCGGGTGAAGCGGCGCGCCGCCGATTGGGCCTCGAGGGAAGCCGAGACGATCGGCGGCGGTGCGGTTGGCGCAGGAACGACGGGTAGAGCTGGCTCGCGTTGGCGGAACAACGACGCGAAGTCGAAGGCCAGCTGGCCGGCGGCCTCGCGGTACCAGTCGTTGGCGCCGGGCTCGTCGACATAGGGCGGCTCGAACGTGGGTGCGGGACGGACCGGGATCGGTGGCCAGTAGCCGCGGGTCACCGTGCGCTTCTGATGTGGTGATCGGCGGATCAGCGACGCGCCGCCGTCGTGGGCGACCCGGTAGGGCGCCGGTGTGGGGCGCCGGCTGATCGAGCCGCGCGGGGCCGGGTGGGGTTCCGGTCGCACGGGTGTGGCTTGGGTGGCGATGGACATCGGGCAGCCTCCCCGGGTGGCTGGTCGAAACAAAGAATCTTGCGTTTGCCTTCGTTTGCCTCCGACTGCCTCATTCTGGCCGCAGACCTTGGCCACCGTCAATGTCGTGCCACGAAAACGGGGTGTCCGCCTCAGCGGACACCCCGATAACCAGGAAACGGGCTACTTGTCGACCAGCGGGTTGCCCTGCACCCACTCCGCGGTCTCGGTGTATTTACGGGCTATGTATTCCTCGAGCTTGACCCGCTCGACCCGCCACTGGCCGCGGCCGCCGATTTTGATTGCGGGGAGTTCGCCGCTGCGGACCATGTGGTAGACCTGCGAGTCCGAGACGGCCAGTTCCTCGGCCACCTCGGACAGTTGCAGGAACCTCGACTCCACCGTGTCACCCCAATGTTTGCTCGGTTGGCTCAGTTTGCCACCGACTGCCTCGCGGCAGCACCTATGCCTCGGCCCCGGGGCCAGCCGGCAGCGCGGCACCCGCGGACACCTCCCGGCCGGGTAGCGGGCTGGAGTAGACCACGCTCGTCGTGACCGAGCCCAGGCCCGCGATCCGGCCGGCCACCGTCTCCAGGTGGCGCATCGAGCGGGCCATCACCTTGAGCACGAAGCAGTCTTCGCCAGTGACGTGGTGTGCCTCGATGATCTCGGGCGTGGTGTCGAGCAGCGCGTAGAACGGCTTGTAGTTGCCGGTCGGATAGCGCAACCGGACGAACGCCATGATGCCCAGGCCGACGGCAGACGGCGCCACGACCGCGCGGTAGCCGGCCAGCACCCCGGCCTCCTCCAGCCGGCGCACCCGCTCGGTCACCGCGCTCGGCGACATCGCCACCGACCGGGCCAACTCGGCGAACGACGCCCGCCCGTCCTGCTGGAGCGCCGACAACAGCTTCCAGTCCGTCGCATCGAGAAGAGGGGAATCAGCGGCCACGAGAGCAAACTACCGGCGAATCACCGGCAGAACCAGCCAAGCACCGGGAATCGCCACTTCAGCCACGAACGAAACGCCAATAGCGTCAACAACCATGAACGCCGAGGAGTTCTTCGCCGCCAAGCTGGCCTTTCAGACCGACGTCTCAGATGTACGCGCCGCGGGCGACGACCCGCCCTTCACCCTCGTCGACACCCGTGACCTGGCCTCCTGGCGCCAGGGGCACATCCCGTACGCCATCCATCTGCCCCGAAAGACGATCCCCCTGCACGCCAGCAGGAAGCTGCCGGACAAGACGAAGCCCGTCGTCGTCTACTGCTGGGGCCCGGGGTGCGACGGCGCCACCAAGGCCGCCCACGAGCTGGCGCGCCGCGGTTATCAGGTGCGGGAGATGATCGGCGGCATCGAATACTGGATCCGCGAGGGTTTCCCGGTCAGCACCGCCGACGGGCTGGTCACCCGACCGGCAGACCCGTTGACCGCGCCGCTGGCGGCCACACCCGCGGGCAGTGTATGAACGTGCGGTGCCAGACGCTCTGATCCGGGTCTACCTGCCGGCGACGCTGCCCATGCTCGCCGCCCTCCGCAACGAGGGCCTGACCGCCGCCGCCGCGCACGCGGTGACCGCCGACCTACGCGAGTGGTACGCGGAAGGCGACGAGGAAGAGCTCGAATACGTCGCCTTCACCCGCGCCGCACAGAGCGCCCTGCGCCTGCTCCGCCGCGATCCCGACGCACCGCGCCGGCGGGTCGTGGTCTCCGCCGACCTGGCCCGCACGGCCGTCCAGCGGGTCGACGCCGAGCTCGGGTCGAGCATGGTCAAGCTGACCGGGCCGGTGCCGGTGCAGTCGGTCGCCGCCATCCACGTGGACAGCGCTGATGCGGCGCAAGACGTCGCCGCGGCCGCCGATCAGGTCGAAGAGGCCCTGGCCGGCGACCCCGACGCGCAGTTCACCGTCGACAGCGCCGAAGACCACGAGCTGGAGTGGTTTGACGTGTCGGAGCTAGACACGCTTCTTTGACGGCAGCGTGCGGCCGAACGCGATCGTGGCCGCCAGCGCGCCGACGAACAGCACGATCAGCGCGTAGACCAGGCGCTTGCCGTCGACCTCGGCGCGGTAGGCGCGGTCGAGGTCGCTCAGCGACGCCACCGCGTCGAGCACCTGCGCGCCACCGACCCGGGTGACCACCTCGGTGATTAGCAGGGCGACGCCGACACCGGCACCGGTCAGCATGTAGAACGGCCAGCGCAGCGCGCCGCCCTCGGTGGTCTCCCGCCGGGTCACCCGGCGCAGGTAGAAGAACGGAACCAGGCCCGCGACCACGCCGGCCACGATCGCGGCCAGGTTGCTGGAGCCGGAGATCGAGTCGGCGCCGAGGTAGTTGAGCACGAACTGCACCGCGAACACCGCGAGCGCTCCGGACAGCACCGCCGCCACCACCGAGGTCGGGCGCAGGCCGGCGAGCGCGCCGCCGACCACCGCAGCCGCCGCGACCGTCGCGGCGAGGACCCGGCTGCCGGGCCCGTCGTAGCCGACGATCACGCCGAGCGCGCCCAACAGACCGACGGCGATGCTGGTGACCAGCGCGCCCGCCCACCGGGTCGATGCCGCCGGCGTCCAGCCCGCGCGGGCGATCAGGTTGACCGCGACCAGGGCCGACGCGGCGCCCGCGACCAGGCTCGCCGAGACGACCGTCGGCAGCGAGATGGCCGCCGAGGCGATCGCCACCGCGTCGGTCACCGAGGTCGAGATCTCCCGCTGGAGCACCCACAGCGTGGTGCCGAACCAGGCCAACGCGAGCAGAGCCAAGATCCCGGCGCCAGGACCAGGAACCATTCCGGGGGTACGGCCGGTCGGCCGCGACGAGATCCGCACCGGAGCGCTGTCACCGGCTCCATCGGCCGGCTCAGGGTCGGCCGGCTCAGGGTCGGCCGGCTCAGCGTCGGCGACCGGCTCAGCGTCGCCGACCGGCTCAGGGTCGGGGACCGTCTCGGTGTCGGCGACCGTGTCAGTTTCGGCGACCAGATCGGCGCTCTCGGCGGCCTCGACAGCGGCGGGTGCCGGGTCGCCCGCCCGCGTCCGCTGCTCCACCACAACCGGAGCTCCGTCAGGTGGCGAGTCGGGTTCGGTGCCCACAGCCCCGGTGCGCTCGCTCATCGTCTCCCCTTCGGTCCGTATGACCCCGGTCCGCTCGACGCCCCAGCGTACGCGGGCCCTCTGACACCGCCCGGGCGCGGGCGCAGACCCGTACCCGTGCGGTCGGACGTGCGAATATGGCTTGAGGTCCCACCGCCGTGGCGCCGGCACCCGCCGGTCACCGCGGCCGCGCGCCCGGTTGACCGCCCGGCGCCGGCGGGCCGGATGTCGCCAAAGCCGTCGAGATCGGTCAGGAGCCGTAGATGGACGCCGTGTTCACCACCCCCGAGCCGCGCAACGAGCCGGTGCGCGACTACGCGCCCGGCAGCGCCGAGCGTGACAGCCTCCAGCGCCGCCTCGCCGAACTGGCGGGCGAGCGGGCCGAGCTGACCATGACGATCGACGGCGAGCAGCGCATGGGCGCCGGCGACGCCATCGACGTCGTCCAGCCACACCATCACCGGCATGTGCTGGGGGTCACCCACAACGCGTCCAACGCTGACGCGCAGGCGGCGGTGACGGCCGCGAAGGCGGCGGCACCCATGTGGCGGAGCCTTTCCTACGAGGACCGGTCGGCCATCTTCCTCCGGGCAGCCGATCTGCTGGCCGGCCCCTGGCGCGACACGCTCAACGCGGCGACCATGCTCGGCCAGTCGAAGACCGCCTACCAGGCGGAGATCGACGCGGCCTGTGAGCTGATCGACTTCCTTCGCTTCAACGTAAAGTTCGGCCACGACCTCTTGGCCGACCAGCCGCGGTCGGCCAACGGCGTGTGGAACCGGTTCGACCACCGCCCGCTGGAGGGCTTCGTCTACGCGATCACGCCGTTCAACTTCACCGCGATCGCCGGCAACCTGCCCAGCGCACCGGCGCTGATGGGCAACACGGTGATCTGGAAGCCGTCGCCGACCCAGCAGTTCGCGGCGCACTTCACGATGCGCCTGTTCGAGGCCGCCGGCCTGCCGCCCGGCGTGATCAACATGGTGACCGGCGACGGCCTGGCCGTCTCCGAGGTCGCGCTGACCGACCCCGACCTGGCCGGCATCCACTTCACCGGTTCGACTCCGACCTTCCGGCACCTCTGGCACGAGGTGGGCACCAACCTCGACCGCTACCGGGGCTACCCGCGGCTGGTCGGCGAGACCGGTGGCAAGGACTTCGTCGTCGCGCACGGAAGCGCCGACGTCGATGCGCTGCACACCGCCCTGATCCGGGGTGCCTTCGAATATCAGGGCCAGAAGTGCTCGGCGGCGTCCCGCGCCTACATCCCGCGGTCGATCTGGGAAGGCGGCCTGCGCGACCGGCTGGCCGCGACCGCCGACAGCCTGACCTACGGCGACGTGAGCGACTTCCGCAACTTCGGCGGCGCGGTGATCGACGCCCGGGCGTTCGCCAAGCACGCCGGCGCGCTCGACCGGATCAAGAACTCGGCGACCAGCACCGTGCTCGCCGGTGGCACCGCCGACGACAGCGAGGGCTGGTTCGTGCGGCCGACCGTGGTCGAGTGCTCCGACCCGACCAACGAGGTGTTCACCACCGAATACTTCGGGCCGATCCTCGGCGTGCACGTCTTCGACGACGCCCGCTTCGACGAGGTGGTGCGACAGGCGGAGAGCGCCGCACCCTACGCGTTGACGGGCTCGATCTTCGCCAATGACCGCCGGGTCGTCGACCAGGTCGGCGAGGTGCTCCGCTACGCGGCCGGCAACTTCTACATCAACGACAAGCCGACCGGCGCCGTGGTCGGCCAGCAGCCGTTCGGTGGCGCGCGGGCCAGCGGCACCAACGACAAGGCCGGCTCCTGGCACAACCTGATCCGGTGGACCAGCCCCCGCACGATCAAGGAGACCTTCGTGCCGCCGACGGATCACCGCTACCCGCACATGGGCTAAGCGGGTCGCACCCGCTCGATGCGGTTGAGGCCGAAGACGCGTTCGTCTTCGCGCAGATGGCACCAGGCGACCATCCGCTTGCCGTCGAGTTCCAAGGGCTCGACGACCCGGCTGGAGAAGTCGCCGCCGGCCGTGCGGTAGTCGATCGTGATGGCCTGGCCGCCGACCGCGATCGCATAGACCAGCAGGTCGCGCTCGCGCTGGTCGAGTTGTGGGGTGTGCCGCCGGACAACGGCGGCCACCTCGGCGGTGGGATCGTCGTCGGGCTCGTCGCCGACCTCGGGCACCAGCCAGAGCATCGGCCGTTCGCTGGGCTTGTCGGCCGGCGCCGGATCGTCGGCGGCGGCCACCAGGGCGAGCACGGCCGGCGCCGGGCCGGCCTCGAGCAACCGCTCGGCGAGTTCGACCAGATCCCCGGTGGGCACCGACCGCGCTGCCGGGACGTGCCCGCCCCGTCGCCGGGGTGTGGCACGGATCCGAGGCGACCGGCGTACGGTCGGCGCTCCGGTCGCGTCCTCACCCGCGGGGGAGTAGCCCGCGCCGCGCAACAGGTCGAGCGTCTCGTCGGCGGCCCGCGGGCTGGTCAGGATCGTCGGCGCGAGCGCGGCCAGCCCGAGCCCGCGCAACGGCCGGGCGCTGAGCAACTCGGCGGCCAGCCCGGCCGACTCGGTGTGCAGCACGCAGCCGACCGCGCGCACCCGCACCTGGCCGTGCTGCCGGCCGGCGTCGTCGATCAGGTATTCCAGCACCTGCGGCAGCGCGCCGTCGGCGGCGACGATGCGCAGCGCCTCGAGCAGCGTCGCGCCGGTGAACCCGGCGTCCAGGGCGGCCCGCACCGACCGGGCCGTGAACCGCCAGCGGAACCCGTCGCGCTCGGCGGCCGCGTCGAGCAGGGTCGCCAGCGGCGCCGCCGGTAGGCCGGGCACCAGCGCGGTCAGGTCGGCCTCGAAGATCGCCTCGGCAACCGCGTCGGGCAGCAACTCACCGGACACCGCCGCGAGCGTGCCCGGCGCGTCGACCAGCGCCCGGCCGAGCGTGGTGAGGGCTCCGTGCGCGACCAGGCCGAGCAGCCGGGCCTCCCGCAGCGTGCCGTCGAGCAGCGCGTCGGCCGACTCCAGCAGCGGCAGCCGCCAGTGCAGCGCGTCGAGGATCGCGTCGGCGTCGGCGAGGGTGCTGTCGGCGGCCGCCGCGCCCCGGCCGGGTGGCAGCTCGCCGAGCAACCGCAGCAGGCCCGGGCGGGCGTCGAGCACCGGCGCCCAGGCCAGGTCGGGCAGCAGGGTGGGTAGTGGCGGCCCGCCGCCGGGCCGCGCGGTCGCGGTGGGCACGTTCGGCAGCGTCCACCAGGCACTCGCCAGGGTCGCCAGCCGTTCGCCGGGGGTGGTGCCGCGCCACTCGTCGTACGCCGGGGTCGGCGCCACCGTCTCGTCGACCAGCCCGAGCAGCCCCGCCGCGTAGGCCACCTCGAGCCAGAGCCGGGCCTCGGTCTCGTCGGCCTCGATCAGCTTCGCCACCCGGCGCAGTTCGCGGGCGCCCACCCCGCCGGACTTGAGGAACGCGAAGGGAGTGCGCTCGGCGGTGTCGAGCAGCGCGCCGACCAGTCGCACCGCGACCGTGCCGGCGGCAACGGCCTCGCGGTCGACCGCCGCGGCCGGCGCGAGTTGGACCGCGAGCACCGGCGGGCGCGGGTCGAACGGCGCACGCCAGCCGGCACCGCGCAGCGCCGACACGACCTCGCCGGGCATCGTCGCGCGCCGCCAGCCGTCGGCGATCAGCAGACCGCGGTCGAGGGCCCAGCCCACCGCCGGATCGGGCCGCACCGTCACCAGTTCCACCGCGGGGCCGTGCAGCGCCAGCTCGGCGAGCAGTGCGCGGGCCTCCTCGGGCCCGGCGTCGACCGTCGCGCGGACCCGCTCCGGGTCGGCGAGCAGCGCCGCGATCGCCGGCCGCGGCCGGTCGAGGCGCAACCCCCAGGCAGCCGCGATGCCGGCCAGCTTTTCCCGGTCGACCGCCTCCAGCAGGGTGGCGGCCGGCGGCCCGAGACCGAGTGGGAACTCCGTGTAGGTCCAGAGCGGCGTGGCCATCCGCAGCGTTCCGGTGTCGTCCGGCCAGACCAGGGCCAGCTCGGCGAGATCGGCCAGCGCGTCGGCCAGGTCGGGATCGTGCGGGTCGCGGCTGAGCACGCGCGCGAGCCGGTCGAGCCCGACGCCGGGCCCGCCGAGGCCGGCCAGCGCCTCGACCACCTGCGCCCGGGGAAGCGGCACAGTGGACAGGGCGGCGGCCACCGAGCCGTCGCGCTCCAGCCGGGCCGCGAGCGTATCGAGGTCGCTCAGTGGCGTGCCGGCGACCGTGTCGCGCCGCCGGGACATGATCGCGGCGAGCTCCTCGGGCGAGCGGAGACCCAGCCAGCTCAGCAACGCGGACGCCACGGCCAGCAGCCTGCTCCACCCGCCGGTGCAGGTCAAACACGCAGGGGTTTAACGTGCGGAGGGTGACCGAAGAGATCCTTCACGACGCCCATTTCGGTGAGCAGGGTGGCCGCCTCACCTATGGCGCTTACCTGCGACTGCCCGACCTGCTCGACCAGCAGGTGCCGGAGTCGTCACCGCCGGCCCATGACGAACTGCTTTTCATCACCATTCATCAGGTGTACGAGCTGTGGTTCAAGCTGCTGCTCGCCGAGTTGACCGATGCCCGCGACCGGATGCTGGCCGGGGAGAGCTACCTGCCCCGGGTGCGGCTGGAGCGCTGCCTGGTGGTGGAGCGGGTGCTGGTGAACCAGGTGGACGTGATCGACACGATGACACCGCAGGATTTCCTCGCGTTCCGCAACAAGCTGGCCCCGGCCTCGGGCTTCCAGTCGGCGCAGTTCCGCGAGATCGAGTTCCTCTCCGGCGCCAAGGACCCGGGCTACCTGCGGCGGTTCAAGGGGCTGGCCGACGACGACCGGGCCCGGCTCCAGGCGCGGCTCGACGAGCCGAGCCTGTGGGACGGCTTCCTCGCGGTGCTGGCCAAGGCCGGCTTCGACGTGTCCGACGACGACGCGCGGTTCGCGGCGTACGTCCGGATCGCCAGCGACCGCGAGCGCTTCGGCGCGCTCTGGGACCTGGCCGAGGCGCTCGTCGCGCACGACCAGGCGTTCTCGCTGTGGCGGGCCCGGCACGTGCTGATGGCCGAGCGGCAGATCGGCACCAAGCCCGGCACCGGCGGCTCGGCCGGCGGCGCCTACCTGCGCTCCCGCATCGAAATGCGTTTCTATCCCGAGCTCTGGGAGATGCGTTCGCGGCTCTAGTCGCGAGTTCGTGCCATCACCCGATCGGGTCGGCCCGAGGCCGGTCCCGCGCGCCTAATTTCGGCGGCGGGGAGGTCGGGGTGATGGACCGGTACGAGTGCGGCGACGAGATCGCCCGCGGCGCGGTTGGGACCGTGTGGCGGGCGGTCGACCGGGAGCGCGGCGAGCAGGTGGCGATCAAGGTGCTGCGGCCGGAGGCGGCCGCGGAGCCCGATCTCGTCGCCGGCTTCGCGGCCGAGGCGGAGATCCTTTCCGGGCTCGACCATCCCGGCATCGTCGGCCTGCGCGACGTGACCACGGTCGACGGTGCCCGGGCGCTCGTGCTCGACCTGGTCGAGGGCGCCGACCTGCGCCGCCGGGTGCGGCGCGACGGCCCGGTGCCGCCGGCGATCGCCGCGCACATCGCGGCACAGGTGGCCGACGCACTGGCCTATCTGCACGGGCGGGGCGTCGTGCACGGCGACATCAAACCGGCCAACCTGCTCGTGCCCGCCGACGGGGGGCGGGTGCGGGTGACCGACTTCGGCGTCGCCCGCCGGGTCGCGCAGGGCCAGCCGGAGGTCATCCACGCCACACCGGAGTACGTCGCGCCCGAAGTGGTCGCCGGCGAACCGGCCGGACCGGCGGCCGACGTCTACGCCCTCGGCATCGTCCTCTACGAACTGCTCACCGGTCGCAGCCCCTACCGTGGTGGCCAGCCGACCCAGGTGCTGGCCCGGCACACGACCTGCACACCCGTCCCACCGCCAGGGCTGCCGGCCGTCGTCTGGCCGGTGATCGAGGACTGCCTCGCGGCCGAGCCCGAGCGGCGCCCGCCGGCCCGGCTGCTCGCCGCCCGCCTGCGCGGGCTGGAGTCCGCACTCGACGGCGCGCCCACGCTCGCGCGGCTCGGCGGCGAACAGGTCACCTGGTGGCCCCGACCGGGCCGGCCGACGGTGGCGCGGGCGCCGGTCGCGTGGGTGCCGCTGCGCGCCGCGCCGGTCTCGCCCGCGTCGGCGTACGCCGGTGGGATGGTCGCCATTCCGCTTGCCGGACTCCCCGCCGCGGGACCGGCCCCTGTGGAGTCGCACACGTTCGTGGCCCACAAGCCCCATCCGGGCAGGCATCGGCGTGTCGCTTTGTTCGGTGGTGGCGTGGCGGCGGTCACCCTCGCGGCGGCGGCCACGGCGGTGCTGTTGAGCGGTTCCGGCCCCGCCGGACCGGGTAAGGGGCCGGGAGGACAACCCGAAGCGGGCTCGCCAACCACTGTGGCGCGAACCACGGTCCCCAGTGGCCCCAGCGCTCCCACCAGCAACGGAACCTCGCCGTCGGGCATCGGCGACGCGGTCGTCCCCACCGACCTGGGGCCTCTGCCCGGTATCGGGGAACTCATGCCTTCCATGCCTCCGACGACATGATCAAGGCTTTTGCTGCCGATACCGCCCGCCTGGCTTCATTGTCCTTAGCAGACAGTCTGTGCCAGACAGTGCATTGTGGAGACGCCCAGTATTTGATCAGTCGAAATCCTGGACGACGGGCCGTCGAGGTGCGACCTTTGAGTTATGGCGGAAACTGACATCAACCCAACGGCGGCCGCACTGCTCGGTCTGCTCCACGAAGGACCGATGACCGGCGGGCAGCTGATGGCGTCCGCCGAGCGTCGGCTCGGCCCTTACTGGTCGATGACCCGCAGCCAGGTCTACCGCGAGCTGCCGGCGCTGGCCGAGCAGGGCTACGTACGTCTCGGCAAGCCGGGTCCCCGGTCCAGCCAGCCCTACGCGATCACCGCGTCGGGCAAGCGGGCATTCTCCCGCTGGCTCAGCGAGACGCCCGGCCGCGACGCCGTGCGCAACCCGACGGCCCTTCGCGTGGCGTTCGGCCAGCAGCACTCCGGCGGCCAGCTCAAGGAGCTCTACGCCAACGCCAACGCCTACCACAGCGAGGCGCTGGCGTCGGCCCGCGAGCAGGCCAAGGAGGCCAAGCGCGAGGGCGATTCCTACGGTGCCGCGGCGCTCGACTTCGCGATCAACTACCACAAGGCGGCCCTGAGCTGGCTCAAGGCAGCCCCGGCCAAGTAACACAAGATCAGCACCGGGACGCCGGGCAGCCGAGCGAAATGCTGACTGCCCAGCGTCCCGGTTACTCTTTACTGTTGTGACCGCTGCCGATTACTCCGACCAGCTCAAAACCCTCGACGCCACCTTGCGCAACATCGAGGCCGTCCTCGACGTCGATAAGCTGCGCCGGGACAAGGCCGCCCTGGAAGAGCAGGCTTCGGCCCCCGACCTGTGGGACGACCAGGCCCGGGCGCAGGTGGTCACCTCCAAGCTCTCTCACGTCAACTCCGAGATCGAGCGGCTCGGTGCCCTGCGCGCCCGGCTCGACGACGCCAACGTGCTGCTCGAGCTCGCCGAGGGCGAGTCCGACCCGGGCACCCTGGCCGAGGTCGGCTCGGAGATCACCGCCCTGCACAAGGCGATCGAGGAGATGGAGGTCCGCACCCTCCTCGCCGGTGAATACGACTCGCGGGAGGCGCTGGTCGCGATCCGCGCCGGCGCGGGTGGGGTCGACGCGGCCGACTTCGCCGAGATGCTGCTGCGGATGTATCTGCGCTGGGCCGAGCGGCACAACTACGCGACCGAGGTCTACGACACCTCGTACGCGGAAGAAGCGGGTTTGAAGTCAGCGACCTTCGCGGTGAAGGCGCCTTATGCCTACGGCACGCTCAGTGTCGAGTCGGGCACTCACCGGCTGGTCCGGATCAGCCCGTTCGACAACCAGGGGCGGCGGCAGACCAGTTTCGCCGGCGTCGAGGTGCTGCCGGTGACCGAGCAGACCGACCACATCGACATCCCGGAGAACGACATCCGGGTCGACGTCTACCGGTCGTCGGGCCCGGGTGGCCAGAGCGTCAACACGACCGACTCCGCCGTCCGGATCACCCACATCCCGACCGGCATCGTGGTCACTTGCCAGAACGAGAAGTCGCAGCTCCAGAACAAGGCCTCGGCGCTTCGGGTGCTCCAGAGCCGGCTGCTCGAGCGCAAGCGCCAGGAGGAGCAGACCAAGCTCGACGGCCTCAAGACCGACGCCGCCGGCTCGTGGGGCGACCAGATGCGCTCCTATGTGCTCCACCCTTATCAGATGGTGAAAGACCTACGAACTGAGGAGGAGACGGGCAACCCCTCGGCGGTGTTCGACGGCGAGATCGACGAGTTCATCGAGGCCGGGATCCGTTGGCGCAAGCAGCGTGAGGTCGAAGTAGACCCTGCATAGCCCGTTATTCTCAGTGACTCTGCGTGCACGCCTCTACCGATTGTGTGGAATAAATTTCGGCCTTTCCGGCAATACGGTCACGATGGATGCCGGGAGGCTTGGAGTTTTCGTTACACCGCGTAGACTCACGACCCGTGATTCAGCTCGAGCACGTGACCAAGACTTACCCGAAGGCGTCGCGGCCCTCGCTTGACGAGGTCAACGTCGGGATCGAGAAGGGCGAGTTCGTCTTCTTCATCGGCCCGTCCGGATCCGGCAAGTCGACGATCATCAAGCTGCTGCTGCACGAGGTCACCCCCAACCGCGGCAAGGTGCACGTCAACGGACGCGACGTGACGGCGATGCGGTCGTGGAAGATCCCGGCCTTCCGTCGGCAGATCGGCTGCGTGTTCCAGGACTTCCGCCTGCTACCCAACCGCACCGCCTACGAGAACGTGGCGTTCGCCCTCGAGGTGATCGGCAAGACCAAGGCCGTCGCCCGGCGGGTGGTCCCCGAGGTTCTCGAGTTGGTGGGCCTGGGCGGCAAGGAGCACCGCTACCCCCACGAGCTATCCGGTGGTGAGCAGCAGCGGGTCGCCGTGGCGCGCGCGTTCGTCAACCGGCCGCTCATCCTGCTGGCCGACGAGCCGACCGGAAACCTCGACCCCGACACGTCGATCGAGATCATGCGGTTGCTCGACCGGATCAACCGGACCGGCACCACGGTCGTGATGGTCACCCACGACTCCAACATCGTCAACCAGATGCGCCGGCGCGTCGTCGAGATCGAGAGTGGTCGCATCGTTCGCGACCAGGCTCGCGGCGTCTACGGCTGAGGTGCGGTTCCCCCACCGCGCATATCTCGCCACCCGGCAATTCGGTTAGTCCAGCGGAGCTCCGGAAGGAATCCCCCCGATGCGGTTGAAGTACGTTATGTCCGAGGTGATGGTCGGACTCTGGCGCAACGTGACGATGACCATCGCCATGGTCATCACGATGGCAGTTTCGTTGTTGATGCTGGGCGCCAGTGGCCTGATCTACACGCAGGTCAAGGACATGAAGGCGTACTACTACGACAAGATCGAAGTCGCCATCTTCCTGAAGCCCGACATCAGCGACGACCAGCGGGCCAGTCTCGAAGGCGCGCTGAAGGCCGACCCCCTGGTTCGTGAGGTCATCTACGAGTCCAAGGACGAGGCGTTCAAGAAGTTCCAGACGATGTTCTCGGACGTGCCCGCGGTCGTCGACGCGGTCAAGCCGGGCCAGTTGCCGGAGTCGTTCCGGGTCGGCCTGAAGAATCCCGAGCAATATCAACAGGTCCGCGAGGCCTATGTGGGCAAGGACGGGGTCGACCAGATCATCGACCAACGCAACCTGCTCGAAAAGATCTTCAATATCCTCGGCTCCGTGCAGACGGGGGCGCTGGTAGCAGCCAGCGTGATGGCCATCGCGGCCCTGTTGCTGGTCGGCAACACGATCCAGGTCGCGGCCTACAGCAAACGCCGAGAAGTCGCGGTGATGAAGCTCGTCGGCGCGTCCAACTGGTTCATACAGGCGCCCTTCGTGCTGGAGGCGGTGGTCGCCGGCTTGTTGGGTTCGATCATCGGCTTCGGCTTACTAGCGGTCGGCAAGATAGTCCTGCTCGACGGCTCGTTGCAGGAGCTGACCGACCTGCTGACACCGCTGTCCTGGAGCAAGGTGCTGATCATGCTGCCGCTGATGGCCCTGGCCGGAAGCTTGATCAGCTCGGTCACCGCCTGGGTCACCCTCCGCTTCTACCTGCGGGTCTAGCTCCCCGAGGCGCCGAGCACCGATGCGCCCGTCACGTCGCGAGAGCGGCGTGGCGGGCGCGGTCTATGTGCCGCTTGTTATTCCGTTTCGCCTTTGCGCCCTCTGCGCCGTAGGTAGCGTCAAGCTCACGTGCGGGTGAAGGGTGCGTGATGTACTCCTATCGCAGGAAAAGTCCGATACTAGTGGGGCTGCTGGCAGCCGTGGTCATGGTGACCGCGCTCCCGGCGGGGGCGGCACAGGCCGACCCGAGAGACGACAAGAAACGGATCGACGCCGAGGTCGCCCGGGCGTCATCGATCCTGGAGGGCGCCACGGAGCGCGCTCAGGAGGCGGCCCGCCAACTCATCTCGGCCAGCGGGAAGCTGCCCGCCGCCCAGGAGATGGTGATCGAGAGCAAGGGTCAGGTGGTCGCCGCCCAGGTGCGGGCGGAGACGGCGCAGCGCAAGGCCGAACTCGCCCAGGCCGAGGTCGCCGGCGCCCAGAAGCGGTTCGCGGCGGCCGACAAGGAACGCCGGGAAGGCCAGCAGCGGATCGGCGAGTTGGCCGCCGCGGCCTACAAGGGCAGCGGGATCGCCAACCTCAACATGCTCATGCAGGCGGACAGCCCGACCGAGGCGATCTACCGCTTCGGCTATGTCGACCGGGTCATGGCCGACCAGCAGCGGACCGTCACCAGCTACCTCGACGCGCTCGCCGTCGCCCGCCGCGAGGAGAACGACGCGACGCTGGCCCGGGCCAGGGCCGACGAGGCGGTGCTCACGGTCGACACGGCCGTCGACAACGCCTCAGTCGCCGAGGACCGGGCCGAAGACGCGGTGCGCGAGGTCGCCGAACTGGTCCGGCTGAAGGAGGAGGCCCTCACCGCCGCACAGGAGGAGCGGGCCGCGAGCCTCCAGAAATACAAGGACGCCAAGGAGGAGTCGGCCAGGATCACGGCGGCCCTGAAGGCCTGGGAAGCCAAGCAGAAGGCGGCGGCCGAGGCCAAGCTCTCCGCCGGCCGGTTGCTGACACCGGTGCACGGGGAGAAGTCGAGCGACTTCGGCAACCGGTTCGATCCCTACTACGGAGTCTGGCAGTTGCACGCCGGGGTGGACCTGGCGGCCGACGGCGGCACACCGATCCACGCCGCCGCCGCGGGCAAGGTGATCATGGCGGGCTGGAACGGTGGCTACGGCAACTACACCTGCATCAGCCACGGCAAATACCATGGCAAGTCGCTGTCGACCTGCTACGGGCACCAGTCCAAGATCCTGGTCCATGAGGGACAGCAGGTGAAGCGCGGTGAACTGATCGGCCGGGTCGGCACGACCGGCGCCTCGACCGGCGACCACCTGCACTTCGAGGTGCGCCTCGACGGTGAGCCGGTGCAACCGCTGACCTTCCTGGCACCCTGCCTCTGCTAGCTCTTTCCGCTAGTCGCGGCCCGCGCCCTGGTGGCGCGGGCCGCTCCGCGTGTAACCCGGATGTCGATCACGTGCGTGGCGGGTAACATTGCACAGTTGTCCGAGCGAAAGAGGTCGAAGTCGTGCCGCGGGAAAAAGGCCGCAAGGTCGTCACCTCCAACCGCAAGGCCTGGCATGACTACGCCATCCTCGACACCTACGAGGCCGGGATGGCGTTGACCGGCACCGAGGTCAAGTCACTGCGGATGGGCCGGGCGTCACTGGTCGACGCGTTCGCACAGGAGCGCGG
Source organism: Asanoa ferruginea (assembly GCF_003387075.1). NCBI lineage: Bacteria > Bacillati > Actinomycetota > Actinomycetes > Micromonosporales > Micromonosporaceae > Asanoa > Asanoa ferruginea. Next base: position 965,663 of record NZ_QUMQ01000001.1, on the reverse strand, counting down.
CGGCGAGTTCTACCTCTACGGGATGCACATTCCCGAATACAGCCAGGGCACGTGGACCAACCACGAGCCGCGCCGCACCCGCAAGCTGCTGCTCAACAAGATCGAGATCGACCGCCTCCAGGGCAAGCTCAAGGAGAGCGGGCTGACGCTGGTGCCGCTGTCGGTCTACTTCAACGACGGCTGGGCCAAGGTCGAGATCGGGTTGGCGCGCGGCAAGAAGTCCTACGACAAGCGGCAAGACCTGGCCAAGCGCGACGCCGAGCGGGAGATCCAGAAGGTCGCCGGCCGGCGCAGCAAGGGCATGGAGTGATTCGTCCCCCGGTGGGCGGTTCCAGCCTCGGGAAGAAACGGGTGGCGGGGCACGTTAGGCTGTAGTGGCTGCGAGAGACGCAGCGCGAGGGGGTGACTGGTTTCGACTTCGTCCGTTGCGACAGGGGAAGCGAGCCGAGGAAGCCAACGTCGTCTCGAAAATCGGTCGTTGGAAACTAATAAGCGCCAAGCAGAATCGCGCTCAGTTCGCCCTCGCCGCCTGACGGCGGGTTAGCGAACTTGTCGGCCTGGGATTGCCTTCGACCCAGTTAGCCGGCATCAGCTAGGAGGCTGGCCAATCGGCCCCGGTCGCGGGGGCCGCGCGGCGAGATTAATCTGCGACTGGGCCCGTCTCACCAACTCGCTCGCGTGATTGGTGGGGCCGAGTAAGGACATAGCGAGCTGCGCTCGGAGAAGCCCTGACAAGACGCCGAAGGACCCGGGTTCGATTCCCGGCACCTCCACGGTTGGGTGGGCGGGTGTGTCCGCACAGAACGCGGACCCCGCCCACCCGTCATTCCGCTCCGGGGGCCGAGCCCCCGGACACCCCGCGGTGCGGTGGTTGCTCGCCGCTTATGTGGTTGCGCAGGTCACTGTGGGTGCGCTGTTTGTTCCTTGTGTTGAGCCCAGTAAGCCGAAGGTTGTGCTGGCTCCGGCTGCCAAGGCGCCGTTGTAGGTGGCGTTGCGGATTGTTGTTGTTGAGCCGCTGGTCGTTGCGGTGCCGTTCCAGACTTGGGCTACCTGTTGGCCGTTGGGGTAGGTCAGTGTTACCAGCCAGCCGGTGATTGGGCTTGAGCCTGCCGTCACCCTTACGTCTGCTTGGAAGCCGCCCGTCCAGTTGCCGACCAAGGCGTAGGACGCTGTGCATCCTCCCGGACCAGTCGGTGGGGTTGTCGGTGGTGTGGCTGGCGGACTCGTCGGTGGGTTCGTGGGCGGGTTGGTGGGCGGGTTAGTGGGGTTGCCGGTGCCGCCGAAATTTACGTCGCTGCAGAAGTAGTAGGACTGGTCCATGTGGCTGGCTTGCCAGATTGTGTAGAACATGGCCCTGCCCGTGCGGCCGGGCACTGAGACTGGGATGTCGATTTGGACGCCCTGGCTTGCTGGTTGCCACTGGGATGCTGGGGTGTAGCCGATTTGGTTTACCAGCTGTAGGTCTGACCAGCGCAGCGGTTGGGTTGTGGGGTCGTAGCCTGGCCTTGTTACGTAGACCCGGATGTAGTCGGCTCCGTGGCTTGCCTGGTCTTGTAGGCGTAAGGCGAACGATGTGCTTACCGTTGCTGGTTTCCAGTTGCCTACTGTGTCCATGGCGTTGTAGCGGCCGCCCTCGGCGTGGCCGCCGCTGCAGAGTTGGCCGTCGGGGATGTTGGCCTGGTGGTTTCCGGCCAGACCCTCGCGGTAGAGGCCGTTCCAGTTCCACATGGCGTTCGGGTTTGCCTGCCAGGCCTGCCAGCACATGGGGTCTTCCGTGGCCATTGCTGGGTCCTGGAAGCGGGAACCCCAGCGGTCCCAGCAGCCGTAGTTGCGGGATGCCGGGTTGACCACGCTGCCGTGTGCGGAGGCCGGCGTGGTGGGCAGGAGGACGACGATGACGGCGGCCAGTGCGATGAGCGGGGCCGCCAGGAGTCGGGCGAAACGCATGAGAGCTCCACGGGTTGGTGACGGAAGCCGCCCCTCGCTTCCGTTCGCTGCGTTGCTCCCGCGGCGGGCTCAGCGTGTCACGATGGATATATCCCCGTCAATGTCCTGCGCTCTGTGCTGGTAGCCGGATAGAGCGGACAGAGTGGACTGGGCGGCTCTAGCGTCGACGGCATGGCGCATGCGCACGGGCACGGGTCGGTGGGGCCGGCGCCGCGGCGTACCCGAGTGGTGATGGCTGCGATCTTGATTCCGCTCGCCTTGCTCACCGCTATCGGGCTTGCGGTGTTGTGGCCCTACAGCGGGCCGCAGCTGATCGCCACGGACCAGCCGCCGCGGCGCGAGGCGACCGTGACCGCGGTGCATCCGGAGCCGTGCACGCAGCGGGCGTCGCGGCAGTGCGGGTCGGTGACCGTGCGGCTGACCAGCGGGCCGCAGTCCGGGCAGACGGTGACCGCGACGATCCCGGAAGGGCCGGGGTCGCCCGTGGTGTCGACCGGCGACAAGATCATCGTGGCGGAGAGCCAAACGCCGGGCGGACCGACGCAGTACGCCGTGCTCGACCATCAGCGCGGGCTGCAACTGGCGGTGCTGGTCGGCCTGTTCGCGCTGGTGACCATCGCGTTCGGTCGCTGGCAGGGGCTCGCGGCCCTGGCGGGGCTGGCGGTCAGCTTCGCGATCCTCCTCGCGTTCATCCTGCCCGCGATCGCCGTCGGCAAGCCGCCGCTGCTGATCGCCATCGTCGGCGCGTCGGCGATCATGTTCGCGGTCCTCTACCTGACCCACGGCTTCAGCGTGCAGACGTCGGTGGCCGTGCTCGGCACGCTGGTCAGCCTGGCCCTGACCGGCGGGCTGGCGGTGGCCGCCACCTCGGCGCTGCACCTGACCGGCTTCGGCAGCGAGGACACGGGCCTGCTCGCCGTCTTCCTCGGCCAGGTCGACCCGCGCGGGCTGCTGCTGGCCGGGATCGTGATCGGCACGCTCGGCGTGCTCGACGACGTCACGGTCACCCAGGCCGCCACCGTCGGCGAACTGGCCGAGGCGAACCCGGCCATGGGCGCCCGCGCCCTCTACCGCTCCGCCACCCGGATCGGCCGGGCGCACATCGCGTCGACGGTCAACACCATTGTCCTGGCGTACGCCGGCGCGTCGCTCCCGTTGCTCCTGCTCGTGATCCTCGGCGGGCAGTCGGCGTCGACGGTGCTCACCAGCGAGTTCATCGTCGACGAGATCGTGCGCAGCGTGGTCGGCACGATCGGCCTGATCGCGGCGGTGCCGGTGACCACCTGGCTGGCCGCCCTGGTGACCGCCCCGCGCTAGCGCCGTACCCACAAATGCCGCAAATGCGGGTGTTGACGGCTATACACGTCTAGCCTGCCGCAGAGGAGCACGTGCGGAAGTCCAGGAGGCTGTCGGTGTCTGCCCGCAACGGACCGCCGGGTGTCGAGGCCGTCCGGCGGGCCTTCCGCAGCCCGCTGCGCGGTACCTGGCTCACCTCGGTCCTCGGCCTCGCGCTGCTGGTCACCCTTCCGCTGGTGATCGTCACCGGGCTGCTCGACTTCATCGCCTACGGGCCGCGGTTCGGTCAGGCCTTCCCGCTGCACGTGAGCTGGATGCGGCTGCCGCTCTTCGACTGGCCGACCCGGCCGCCCTGGCTGTTCCGGCTCACCCAGGGGCTGCACGTCGGCCTCGGGATCGTGCTGGTCCCGGTGGTGCTGGCCAAGCTCTGGTCGGTGATGCCCAAGCTGTTCGTCTGGCCGCCGGCCCGCTCGGTGGCCCAGGTGTTGGAGCGCCTGTCGCTGCTGCTGCTCGTGGGCGGCATCCTGTTCGAGATCGCGACGGGCCTGCTCGACATCCAGTACGCGTACCTCTTCGGCTTCGATTTCTACACCGCCCACTACTTCGGCGCGTGGGTGTTCATCGGCGCCTTTCTCGCACACGTCGCGCTGAAGCTGCCGACCGTGGTCTCGACCCTGCGGCGTCGGCCGCCTGTCCCGGATGACCTCGTCGCCGAGCGCCCGGGGCCGTCGACGATGAGCCGCCGCGCCGCGCTCGCGCTGATCGGTGGCGGCTCGCTGCTGCTGGCCGTGTTGACCTTCGGACAGACCATCGACGGCCCATTGCGCCGCACCGCCCTGCTGTTGCCGCGGGGCCGCAACCCTGGCAACGGCCCCAACGGCTTCCAGGTCAACCGCAGCGCCGCGGCGGCCGGCATCCAGCCGGCCGAGACCGGGTCCGCATGGCAGCTGACGCTGACCGGTGGCGGCCGCACCGTGCTGCTCGACCGGCCCGCGCTGCTGGCGATGGCTCAGCACACCGCGCGGCTGCCGATCGCGTGCGTCGAGGGGTGGTCGACGATGCAGACCTGGACGGGGGTACGCCTGGCCGACCTCGCGGCGCTCGCCGGTGTGCCCGACCCGGGCTCCGCCCACGTCACGTCGCTCGAGCGGGGCGGGCTGTTCCGGCAGGCCACGCTCCAGGCCAACCAGGTCGCCGACCGCGACTCGCTGCTCGCGCTGCGGGTCAACGGGGCCGACCTGTCAGCCGACCACGGCTTCCCGGCGCGCGTCATCGTGCCGGCCCTGCCCGGCGTGCACTGCACGAAGTGGGTCGCGACCATCGACTTCCGGACCGGCACCGATGGCTGAGCGGCGCCTGAGCTACGGCGCCGGCGCACCGCACGCGGTGCTCCTGCTGGGCTGCTTCACGATCGCCGGCTGGGCGGCGTTCTTCGCCTCCGGCCAGGCCAGCCTGTGGCGGATGGGGGTGTGGTTCGTCGGGTCGGCCGTGGCCCACGACTGGGTGCTCTTCCCGATCTACGCGGGCGTCGACCGGCTGTTGCGCCGCGCGACCCGGGCCGACCGCCCCGACCGGATCGCGGTGCTCAACCACATCCGGGTGCCGGCGTTGGGTGCGGCGCTGCTGTTCCTGGTCTTCCTGCCGGGCATCCTCGACCTCCGCGGCGGCACCTACGAGGCGGCCACGGGACAACACCGCGTCTCGTACGCCATCCGCTGGTTATGGGTCAGTGGGGCGCTCTTCCTGCTCAGCTTCGTGGTGCTGGCGATCCGCCGGGCCCGGCGCCGCTGACCTCCGCGTCCTCCGCTCGGTTCGCCTCCTCGGCTTCGACGTGGTGGATCAGTTCGCGGCGAACGGCGCGCAGCGCGGTGGGGTTGTGCGGCGGCAGGCAGGCGCCCTTGACCGTCATGATGATGAGCGAGGCGAGCGCCGCGGCGCGGGGTTTGGGCAGCGGGGCCAGCATCGCCTGGAGGTTGGTGCGCCAGCGGGCTTCCGAGGCGGCGACGACTTCCGCCACCACCGGGTCGCGTTCGCCCTGTAGGGCGAGTTCGGTCAGCACGTGGCCGAGCCGCGGGTCGCGTTCGAGCAACGTGAAGAGCCGGCGCAGGTGAGCGGCCACCCGGGTGCGCGGGTCGGTGCTGGGCGGCGGCGTGGCGTTGCGGGCGAACAGCTCGTGCGCCCGGTCAACCACCGCGCGGATCAGCTCCTCCTTGCTGGTCAGGTGGTAGTGCACGGTCGCGATGTTGACCCCGGCCGCCGCGGCCACGTCGCGCATCCGCAGGCCGGGTAGGCCCTTCTCGGCCACACAGCGGTAGGCGGCGTCGACGATCTCCGCCCGCCTCGCGTCGGTTCCGGCTCGCATCTTGCGACCGTACCCCTTCTTGGGCGTACTCTCCAATCAATCACTTGATTGGAGAAGTGCTTATGTCCAAGCGGACCCAGGCGGCGCTCAACGCCGTCATGCGCCTAGTGCTGGCGACACCGTTGCTGCACCGGGCGGTCAGCGGCCGGGTGCTGGTGATCGACGTCGTCGGCCGGCGAACCGGTCGCCGCTACCGGTTTCCGGTCGGCTACGTGCGGGGCGACGGCGAGCTGCTGGTCGGCACCGGCGGGCGCTGGCGGCGCAACCTGCGACCCGGCGAGCAGGTCAAGGTCACCGTGGCGCGGCGGCGCCGCACGATGACCGCCGAGGTGGTCACCGACGAGTCGGCCATCACGCCGCTCTACCGCACGATCCTGGCCGGGAATCCGGTGCACGGACGGTATGCGCAGATCCGGCACGAGCCCGACGGCACTCCTGACGCGGGCGATCTGCGGGCCGCGTTGGCGCGAGGTGTCGCGGTCGTGCGGCTGCGTCCCGCGATCAGCACCGCTTCCCGGTAGCGCTGATCTCCCGCTCGACGTTGTCCTTCAGAATGGCCTTGGCGCCGCCCTTGAGCGGCACGGCGACGACCGGATGCTTGCGCCGTTGCAACGTGAGCGTCTGGTAGTGCGTCCGGTCGGTGTCGTTGAGCAACAACCAACTCGTCGCGCACGACCGCGGCGCCGGCCGGTTGTTGTTGAAGACCTCGATCCGCACATCGACCGCGAACGAGACCTGCACGGTCCCGTCGACCAGCGGGACGAGTTCGGGCCGCACCTCGCCCGGCGTGACCGTGTAGGCCCGGTAGACGCTCGGGCCGCGCGCGCCGGCGAACTTGGTCGCGATGTCGGTGATGCCGTCGTCGCCGATGCCGTCGAGGGCCAGGACCTCGTCGGAGACGACCTTGCCGGCCTTAGCCGACCGGTTCACCCAGTCGGCGAACCGCTGCGCGCTGGTGGCCGGATCGAAGGCAAGGTCGGCGACCGGCGGCAACGGCGCGAGGTAGCCGTCGGACATCTTCGGCCGGACCGAGTAGGACTCCGCCGTGCTCATCCGGAAGTCCCGCATCGTCCACGGCGCCGTCGGGCCGTCGCGGGTCATCAGCGCGTAGATGAACCCGGTGCGGCCGTCACCCATCGCACTGCGCGCGGTCGCGACGAAGTAGGCGGGGTAGCCGTTCTGACCGCGCGGCAAACCGACCTCGAGGTTGGTGATCTCGTTGGTGCGCAGACCGCTGTAGCTTTCGAGCAGCCCGCTGACGAAGATCGTGGCGGGCTGCTCGAAACGATCGAAGCGGCCCGCCCGGCCCTCGCTCCAGACGCTGGTGAAGACGATGCGGGCGGCGGCCGGGTCGACGGTCTCCGCCTGGACCGCGGCGGCAGGTTGCCGCGGCCAGGCGACGGCGAACGCCGCCGCGAGCAACACGACGACGGCGACCACCGGGACGAATGCCCCGGCCCGCCGTTTGGACGCCGGCTCGCCGGCCGGCACGGGGACGACCAGCCCCGGTGCCGGGTAGGCGGCAGGCGGGTTGGTGGCTTGTGTTGGTGCGGCGTCCGCTGACGGCTGGGTTTCGGCCGGGCTGGCGGTTGGCGTTGCTATGAGGTCCGCTGACGCCAGGGCGTCGCGGGGGATGGCGGCTGGCGTCGGCGCCGCGTCCGCGGCAGGCGCGGCTTGGCGCGGGATCGTGGGCTCGGCTGGCGCAGCGCCCGCTGCCGGCAGCGCGTCACGCGGGATCGCGCCCTGCGCCGCGGCCGTCTGCGCTTCCGGCGCGGCGTTGGACGGTGTGCTCGCAGCTTGCGTGGCCGCCATCTCCGCTTCCAGGGCGGCATTAGAGGGGCTGGCGGCCTGCGCCGCCGTCTCCGGTTCGACAGCGGCGTTGGGGAATAGGTTCGCGCCCTGCGTCGCCGCTACCTCCGCTTCGAGTGCGGGGTTGGGCGGTGGGCTCGGGGGTTGCGTTGCCGCCGTGTCTGCTTCGAGCGCGGGGTTGGGCAACGGGCTCGCGGCTTGCGCCGCCGCCGTGTCTGCTTCGAGCGCGGGGTTGGGCAACGGGCTCGCGGCTTGCGCCGCCGCCGTGTCCGCTTCGCGCGCGGAGTTGGGCGGCCGGCTCGCGGCTTGCGTTGCCAAGGTCTCCGCCGCTGGCGGGGTTTCGCCCGGCATAGTCGCTTGCGTCGCCGCGGCGTCCGTAGACGGCAGGGCATCGAGCGGTCGCGTGACCGCCGCGGCCTCCGGTGCCGGCGCAGCCGCAGCCGGCCCGAGCGACGGAGCCGACACGGCCACCGACCGGCGTCCTTTCTGGACCAGGCCCAGCCACAGCATGGCCACCAAGAGCAGCACGAAGGACCCCACCGGCACAAACCAGATCCACCGGTCGAACGGGCTGGCGGCGCCGGACTCGTGTAGCAGCGCGGCCTCGCCGATCCCGGCGACCACCGCGAACGGCGCCGCGAGCAACCCCCGCCAGACGATTCGCACGCGGCGCCAGCGGAGCAGCAGCACCGCCCCGACGACGCCGATCAGCAGTGCCGCGCCGCCCAGGATGCCGGCGCCGGTTTGGTAGATCGGGCGGTCGGCGACCACCGTGAAGCGTGCCACGCAGGAGCCGATCCGGAGATCGACGCCGGCCTCGCGGGTCACCGTGCCGAACCCGCTGTCGGCGACCGCGTAAAGCGCGTCGCGGGTGCCGCCCGTGGTCATGTGTCGGGCCACGCCCGCGACCACGATGTCGGCGCGTGACCCGTCGCCGAGCGTGCCGCCGCGGATGACCACGACCGGCGTCTTGCCCCGGGGAATCAGCCAGGTCGCGCCGTGATGCAGCGGTGTGCCGGCCGGCGCGACCTCGGGGCGCTCCAGCGCCAGGGCCGCGGCGGCGTCTGGCGCTGGAGCGCTGTAGCCGGTGATCGCGCAGGCATCGGGCGCCGCGGCGGCGGGGGTGGGCGCGAACAGCAGGGCGCCGGCCACGACACCCAGCGGCACCGCCCAGAATCGACCGTTCATCTCGGCTGGCCCCCCGTGACGCGACGAGAATGGTGCCGGGAAAACTAGCAACGGCGACGATGACTGTCGATCGGCTTTGTGGACAGATGAGGCTCAGGTGGCGACGCGCTGAAGGGCCGCGGCCAGGGTCTTGAGGTCGATGCCGGCCAGGTGGTCGAGGAAATGCCGGCGCACGGCGCCCAGGTTGCTCGGCCAGGCTTCCTCCAGGCGGGCGAGGCCGGCGTCGGTGAGGACGGCGTGCCACCATCGACCGTCTTGCTCATATTGGACGCGCCGCACGAAGCCCGCCCGCTCGAGTTTGTGCACGATGCGGCTCACGCCGCTGAGTGACATCTCGCAGGCGGCCGCCAGCTCGCTCATCCGCAGTTGCCGGTCGGGGGCCTCGGAGAGGTGCATCAGGCACAGGTATTCGGAGATCGGCATGCCCTGCTCGCGGACCATGTCGGCGTCGATGGCCCGGGGCAGCACGTAGATCACCCGGTTGAGCGCCCGGACGACGGCCTCTTCGTCGGGGCTGAGCGGTGTCATCATCGCGCCGCCACCGGGTCGCGGCCGATGAAAGCGACCAGCTTCGCCACCGTGGGCGCGTCGGCGCTGACCTCGACCTCGTAGCCGAACGTCTTTCCCGGGCCTCGGTAGCCGGGCTGCAACATGCCGCGGGCCGCGTCGAGGGCCACCTGCGCCTCGGCGTCGGTGAAGGGGACCGGCTGGCCCGTTGCGACCGCCAGGTCCCAACCGTGGCCGATGTATTCGATCAGCATCACCCCGAGCAGCGGGCCGGCCTCGGCACCCAGCGCGGCGAGCGCCCGCCGGCCCGCGGCGGCGAACTCGGCGGCCGGATCGGCGCCCGACCGGTATTGGTTGGGGTCGGCCTGGTGCTCGACGCCCGCCGCCCGGTCGGCGAACATCCGCAGCCAGCCGACCAGATGGTCGGTGAGCGCCGCCACGTCAAGGTCGGGGCAGGGCGTCGGCAGCCCCCGTTGCTCCGGCGCGACCCCGGTGATGAGCGTCGTCGTCTTGTCGAGAACGGTGGACAGCGTGGCGACGTCAGCAGGCATACAACAAAGGCTAGGCCCCGGGTCCGACAAGAACCCGGAGCCAAACCCGGGGTCCAGCAAGAAGGTCAGCCGAACATGCCGGGCACGTAGTCGCCCGCCGGCTGCTGGGTCATGATGTTGATCCGGTTGAAGGCGTTGATCACGGCGATCGTGCCCACCAGGGCGGCGAGTTCGTCCTCGTCGTAGTGCTTGGCCGCGTTGGCCCACACCTCGTCCGGCACGCCACCGTTGCCGTCGGCGGTGCGGGTGCCCTGCTCCGCCAACTCCAGCGCGGCGCGCTCGGCCTCGGTGAAGACGGTGGCCTCCCGCCAGGCGGCGACCAGGTGCAGGCGCACCGCGGTCTCACCATGCTCGGCGGCGTCCTTCGTGTGCATGTCGACGCAGACGCTGCAACCGTTGATCTGGCTCGCGCGCAGCAGCACCAGTTCCCGCGTCGTGGCCGACAGCGTCGAGCTCTCGATCGCCTTGCCGGCCGAGATGACGTATTTCAGGAACTTGCCCGCGACCGGGTTCTCGAAGAGGTTGAGACGAGGATCCATGGTTCCACTCCTGTGCCGTTGGCGATGGTGACACCCACTCGACGGATGAGCGGGACCGCAGGGGACAGGGGCGGGCTGCGCTGTTTCGGTTGACCCGGCCGTGGTCCGGGAAGACGATCGAAGTGCGGGCCCGAATCCGCTGGAGGTAAGCCATGACCAGAGTGCCGATCGTTACTGGAGAGGCGTGATGGCCGGGCCGACCAGCGTCGACGGGCTGGCCGAAGACCTGGCGGGCGAGTTGCTGTTGCGGCCGTTGCTGGAGCGCATCCTGAGGTGTGGCACCGAATTGCTCGGCTGCGACGCGGGATCCATCTCGAGCGTCGACGAGGCGGCCGGCACCTATCGCAAGGAAGCCGAGATCGGCGTCAAATGCCAGTCCGGCCGGGAGTTTCCGCTGGCCGACGGGATGACCGGCGAGGTGGTGCGGCGGCGGGGGCCGGTCTGGTTCGACCGCTACGACGACGTGGTGGGTGGCCACCTCAGCGACGCCGACCGGGTGACCCTGCGCGCCGTCATCGGGGTGCCGATCGAATGGCGCGGCCGGATCATCGGCGCGTGTGTCGTGTTCAGCCGCGACGACGAGCGGGTCTTCACCGCCGACGATGCCGACCTGCTGCGGATGTTCGCTCGGCACGCGGCCGTGGCGCTGGTCAACGCCAACTCGCACGAGGCCGCCGAGGAGCGGGCCCGGCTCCAGGCCGCCGGTGCCGAACGCGAGCGCCTCCTCGTCGAGGTGCAGGGGCTGCTCGACAAGGGCCTGGTCGATCTGGTCGCCGAACTCGACCAGGCCGAGCGGTTCGCGCCGGCCACGGTCACCGGATATCTGCGGCGGGCCCGGGCGGAGGCGGAGAGCACGATGGCCGCTGTCCGCCAGTCGTTGGGCGCCGTCGGTCACTCGCCACTGGAGGACCGGTCGCTCGAAGACGCGTTGCGCGCCGAACTCGGGTGGGCGCAGCGGGCCCGGGGCGCCAACGTGCGCCTGGTGGTCGCCGGCGCGCCGGTGCCGCTGGGTCGGGCGCTGGCCGAACACGTGCTGAGCGTGGCGCAGGAGGCGGTATCCAACATCGTCCGGCACTCCGGCGCGTCGACGATCCGGCTGGGGCTGGTCTACAACTCGGCGGCGCTGGCCTTGCTCGTACAAGATGACGGTCAAGGTTTTGACCTCGACCCCGACGACCAGCGCGAAGGTGTCGGGCTGCGCCGGATGGTCGAGTTGACCAGCAGCGTCGGCGGCTCGGCCACCGTCGAGTCGGTTCCGGGCTGGGGCACGAGCGTGCGGGCCTGGTTCCCCTACCAGCGCGCGGCCGGCGCCGATCTGGAGCGCATCGACGTGCTGGTGGTAGCGGCCAACCCGCTGATGCGCGCCGGCATATCCCGCCTGCTGGCCTGGTCGGGCGAGACACCGCTGGCCGTGGTCGGCGAGTCCGAGAGCGGAGCCGACGCGCTCACCGCGACCGCCTCCGTCCGGCCGGCGGTCGTCGTGGTGGGTCCGGACCTGGCCGACCAGGCCGACCTGATCACCCGGATCATCGCGACCGGCGCGGAGGGCGGCACCGCCGTCGTGGCGATGTGCGTCGCCGGCGATCACCAGGCGGTCGCCGAGGCGTTGCTCGCCGGCACGCACGGGTGCGTCGAGACCACCGCTGACGGGCCGACGCTGGCCCGGGCGGTGGTGGCCGCCTCGCGGGGCGAGTCGCTGGTGCCGGATAGTGGGGTGTGGGCGGGGCGGCTCACCAGCGATGCCAACCCGGCCGGCCTGACCGCCCGCGAACTCGAGGTGCACGCGCTGGTCAGCCAGGGGCTGTCCGACAAGATGATCGCCGCCCGGCTGTCGATCGCGGTGAAGACCGTAGAGAAACACGTGGGCGCCGTGCTCCGGAAGACCGGATCCCGGGGCCGGGCCGAATTGATCGCCCGCAGCCGGCCCGCGCGGTAGGGACGTCACCCATGCCGTGCGGGTGTTTTCCCTGATGCCGCGCGCGTAGCGGCCCTCCTAGCGTTCGACCTATGGGTGTCGTGTCGCTCAAGGAGATCGTCGACCACGCCAAGCAGGACCGGTACGGCGTCGCCGCGATCAACATCGTCAACGACCTGACGCTGGAGAGCGTGCTGGCCGGCGCGGTCGAACGGCGCTCACCGATCATCGTGCAGACCTCGGTGAAGACGGTGAAGTCGATCGGGTCGGACGTGCTGATGGCGATGTGGCGGTCGATGACGGCCGGCATCGAGGTGCCGGTGAGCCTCCACCTCGACCATTGCCCGGAACGCGCGGTGATCACCGAGTGCCTCGACAAGGGCTGGAACTCGGTGCTGTTCGACGCCTCGACGATGCCGGTCGAGGAGAACCTCCGCCAGACCATCGAGGTCGTCGCCGAGGCCCGCAAGCACGGCGCGCACGTCGAGGGCGAGATCGAAGCGATCAAGGGTGTCGAGGACGACGTCGGCAGCGACGAGGCGTCCAAGCGCGAGTCGCTGGAGGTCTCGGTCAACTTCGTGGAGACCTCTGGTGTCGACGTGTTCGCACCGTCGATCGGCAACGCGCACGGCGTCTATTCGGCCACGCCGCATCTCGACGGCCAGCGGGTCAGCGACATCGTCGCGGCGACCGGCATCCCGATCGCGCTGCACGGCGGCACCGGCATGAGCGACGAGCAGTTCACCGACCTGATCGCGCGGGGCTGCGCGAAGGTCAACGTGTCGACCGCGCTCAAGGTCACCTTTATGCAGTCGAACCTGGCGTTCCTGCGCGAGACCGAAGAGCGCGGGACGTGGGACCCCCCTTCGCTGTTCAAGCATGTCGCGGCGGACGTCACCGCGATGGCGGCCGGCTACATCGACCGCTTCGGCAGCGCGGGGCGGGCCTGGTGACCGCGCTCATCTTCGACTGCGACGGCGTCCTGGCCGACACCGAACGCCACGGGCACCTGCCGGCGTTCAACCAGACGTTCGAGGAGTTCGGCCTGCCGGTGCGGTGGACCGAGGAGGAATACGGCCGCAAGCTCGCGATCGGTGGCGGCAAGGAGCGTATGCGGAGCCTGCTGACGCCCGACTTCGTCGCCGCCGCGGGACTGCCGACCGACCCCGAGGGACAGGCCGAAGCGCTGGCCGCCTGGCACCGCCGGAAGACCGAGATCTACACCTCGATGGTCGCCGCAGGCAAGCTGCCGGCCCGACCCGGAATTGCCAGGATCACCGAGGAGGCGTACGCCGCCGGCTGGCTGCTCGCCGTCGCCTCGACCTCGGCCGAACCGTCGGTGCGGGCGGTCCTGGAACACGCCGTCGGTGCCGACCGGGCGCGCGACTTCACCGTGCTGGCCGGCGACATCGTGCCGAAGAAGAAGCCGGCGCCCGACATCTACCTGCTCGCCCTCGACCGGCTCGACATCGCGCCGGGCGAGGCGGTCGTCGTCGAGGACTCGCACAACGGCCTGGTCGCGGCCCGCGCGGCCGAAATCGCCTGTGTCGTCACGGTCAACGGCTACACCGCCGACGAGGACTTCACCGGCGCCGCGTTCGTCGTCGACTCGCTCGGCGAGCCCGGCGCCGACCCGATCACGGTGCTCGCCAACGACAGCCCGGCGACACCCGGCAGCTTTGTCACGCTGGCCGACCTCGCGGCCGTCTTCGGCGAAAGGGACAGGCGATGACCGACAAACCAGTGCCCGCGGTCGAGTTCGTGGTGCGGACGATCGCGGAGACCGCCATCGCGAACGAGAAGTATTTCGGCGACCTCGACGCGGTCGTCGGCGACGGCGACTTCGGCTATTCGCTCGCCCGCGGTTTCGAACTCGTCATCCGCGACTGGGACAGCTTCGACCGCACCGACGCCGCCACCTTCCTGCGCAAGGTCGCGGTCGTCATCACCAGCCGGATCGGTGGCACCTCCGGACCGTTGTGGGGCACCGCGTTCCTGCGTGCCGCGACCGCGGCCACCGGAAAGTCCGAACTGGACGGTGCGACGGTCGTCGCCATGCTGCGCGCCGCGATCGAGGGCATCCAGGCCCGCGGCAACGCCAGCCTCGGCGACAAGACCCTGCTCGACGCGCTGGTCCCGGCCACCGACGAGATCGAGCGCCAGGTCGGCCTCGGCAGCGACGGGCCGACCACCGTCCGGGCCGCCGCGACCGTGGCCCGCGCCAGCGCCGACGAGACCGCCAAGCTCGAGGCCCGCCGCGGCCGCGCCGCCTACACCGGCGAGCGGAGCATCGGCAGCGTCGACCCGGGAGCCGTCGCCGTCGCAGTGAACCTTGAAGCCCTGGCCGACAAGTGGCCCGCCGCATCCTGAAAGGGAACCGCTATGAAGAAGTTCGTCAACGACCCGAACCAGTATGTCGCCGAGATGCTCACCGGCATCGCGTTGGCCAACCCGGACACCCTTCGCTACGTGCCCGACTACAACCTGATCATGCGGACCGACGCACCCAACGACAACAAGGTCTCGATCATCCAGGGCTCCGGCTCCGGCCACGAACCCGCCCACGTGATGAGCGTCGGCAAGGGCATGCTCGACGCCGCCTGTCCCGGCGACGTGTTCTCTGCGCCGCCGATGGACTACGTGCTGGAGTCGAGCAAGATGCTCGCCTCGCCGAAGGGCGTGCTGCACCTGATCAACAACTACACCGGTGACCGGATGGCCTTCGACATGGGCAAGGAGATGGCCGAGGCCGAAGGCGTACGGATCGAGACGGTCCTGGTCGACGACGATGTCGCGGTTTCCGATTCCACGTACACCGTGGGTCGTCGTGGTGTGGCGGGCAACTTCTTCGTCATGAAGGTCGTCGGCGCGGCCGCCGAGCAGGGCGCCGACATCGACGAGCTGGTGCGACTGGGCAACAAGGTCAATTCCGTCACCCGCACGATGGGCATGGCGCTCACGTCGTGCACGCCGCCCGCGAAGGGCTCGCCGCTGTTCGATCTCGGCGACGACGAGATGGAGATGGGCGTCGGCATCCACGGCGAGCCGGGTCGGCGCCGCGAGAAGCTGCACAACGCCAACGAGATCGTCGACGAGTTGCTCGACGCGGTCGTGCCCGACCTGCCCTACGAGAAGGGTGACAACGTCGCCCTGATGATCAACGGGCTGGGCGGCACCCCGATCAGCGAGCTCTACCTGCTCTACGGCCACGCGCACGAGCAGCTCGAGGCCCGCGGCATGCACGTGCAGCGCAACTACGTCGGCGAATACTGCACCTCGCTCGACATGGCCGGCGCGTCCCTGACCCTCGTCAAGCTCGACGACGAGATCGTCAAGGGCCTGGCCGCGCCGGCCGAGACCGCCATCCGGACCTTCTAGGTCACGTAGCGAACCTCCGGGAACGCCGGGGTCGGGCCGGTGAGGAGCCGGCCCCGGCGGCCGCGGAGGTGCAGGTCGAAGAACGCGAGCGGGTAGGCCTGCTGGATCCGCACCGCGCGGCCCGGGTCGAGGGTGCCGATGTAGCTCTCGAGCTCGTCACCGGTCAGGCCGAGTTGCGGGATCAGCCACTGATGGTCGACATAGGACGAATGGACGGCGCCGGCGGCCTGCACGTTGAGCCGCCAGCCGCCCAGGAGGGCCCAGAACTCCGCGACGGCCTCCGCATCCGCCCGGCTGAACTCCGCGGTCATCAGCATGAACGGCCGGTCGATCGCGGCGGGCCGGGGTTGTGACTCCATCGGGCCGTCGAAGCTGAGCCCGGCCCGGACGCGCCGGTCCTCGTTCATCACCAGCGCGGTGGCCGTCGCGCCCTTCGACCAGCCGAACATGCCGATCCGCCGCAGGTCCAGCGCGTCGCCCAGACCGGCCGGCAACCGCCGCCGCTCGGCGTCGGGATTGCGGCCGGCGGCCAGGTCTTCGATGCGGTCGAGGACGAACAGCATGTCGGCGGTGGAGTCCCACGGTGTGAAGGACACGTCGTCGCGGTCGACGGAGAGCAGGCCGCCGGGAAACTCGGTGAACGCGTCGTAGGTGTGGTCCACCGTCACCACGACATAGCCCTGGCTCGCGAGTTCCTGCACCACGATGGTGGCCTCGGACCGGTGACCCCCGGCGCCGTGCGAGAAGAGGATCACCGGCCGCCGCCCCGCCAGTGCCGGTGCGCCGGCATGTGCCGCCGTCAGCGGTGCGGCGGCGGCATCGGGGTCGAAGCCGGCCGACTCGAGCAGCGCGCGATAGGGCGCCACGGGCATCCACGGCGCCGGCGAACCGGCGCGCGTGATGGCGGGATACCAGACGCTGGCCATGAGTTCGCGGTGGTGCCCAGGACCGGCAACCGGGTCCGACCGGGACCGGTCGACGAGGTGCAGGTCGACGATGCCGATCCGGTGCGGCCCGGTGGGCCGCGGCAGCGCGAGCCGGCCGCTCTGGGCCGCCCACGCTCGGCCGGCGCCGAACGGCACGGCGATCCCGGCGGCGAGGGCGCCGGCGAGCAGCCGCCGGCGGCTGACTGTGCGGGTCATCGGTCCTCCTGAGTGGTCTCGACCCGGGCGATGAGCAGCTTCAACCGCCCGATCTCTTCGGCCAGGGCACTGTTGCCGGCGGCGGTCAGCGTGACCCAGGTGCGGCCGCGCTTGCCCTCGTAGCCCTTCTCCACCTCGATCAGCTCGGCGTTCTCCAGCACCCCGAGGTGCTGGGAGAGGTTGCCGGCGGTGAGCTGCAACTGGCTGCGCAGGTAGCCGAACTCGACCCGCCGGGCCTCGTGCGCGATGGTGAGGATGCCCAGCCGGACCCGCTGGTGCACCACGTCGTCGAGGCCGTTGACCGGGTGGGCCGGCGGCGCGTGCGGGTCGGGGGTCTCGGCGGTCACCGTTGCCACCGGCGAGCGAGATGGAACCCGACCGCACCGAGCAGCAGCACCGTGCTGTTGATGGCCATCTGCGGCATGTAGTCGGTCTCGCCGCCCCAGTGGGCGCCCCAGCCGAAGGTGAGCGGCACCAGCACCACCGTCAGGTAGGCGAGGGCGAACACCAGCAGCGCGACGTGTCGCTCCAGCCAGGACAGGACCAGCAGCGCGACCCCGATCGTGCCGGCCGGTGCGATCAGCCGGTCGAACACCATCACCCAGGCCGGCAGCGGCTCGGTCGGCGGTTCGTGGTTGCTCCAGTAGAGGAACGCGGTCAGCCAGGCGGAGGCGGACAGGAGGGCCAGGGCGACCCCGGTCAGGACGTACGGCAGCACGCGGGCGCCCAGCCCGCGGGCCCGGGTGACGCGCACCGCGTACACCGCGATCGCTGTGTAGGCCAGCAGCAGCGCTGGCAGCCAGTAGTAGCCCCGGTCGAGGCCCTGTAGGCGGCACGCCGGGGCGCCGTCGGCGACCGCCTGCCAGCAGTCGGCGCGCAGGGCGAGCCAGTGGATCGGGATCGCCACGTAGGACACCGCGGCCAAGATCAGCAGCGCGACCCAGGTCACCCGCTGGTCAAGGCGCACCCGGTGAGCCAGGGCGCGAACGTCCGACAGCAGCCGGTGTGGATCGCCGCCGGCGCTTACCGAATCAGTGGTCATGCCAACAGGTTTCCATAACAAACCAATTTCCGCCAGCACCAAGTTTGCGACAATGGCATTGTGATCGAGAGCGCCGCTGGCCCATCGTTGGCCGATGACGTTGCTCTCGGATCAACTCGCCGCGGTCCTGCGCGACGGTGCCTTCAGCCACGCCGATCACCAGGACCTCGACGGTGTCGGTCATCAGGTCGACAGTCCGAAGTGGAGTTGGGAGGTCCGTGTCGACTCGGAGTTCGTCGACATCACCGCGCACACCAAGCGGGTGGTCCATACGCGGGATGAGGCGCTGAAGGACGCCGCGGAGCTGTTCGACCGGCTCGCTCCTCTCGCCGGCGCCGTGTCGCACACCTCGCTGGGCGCGCAGAACGTGTGGGACCGGGTCAACGAGGTGGTCGTCGGCTGGCTGGGCAGCGTCGCGATCAGGGCACGGTGGGAAACGCGACCGTGACGGTGAGGCCGCCGCCCGGGTTCGGCACCACCCGCAGGTCGGCACCGTGGCTCTCGGCGATGGCGCGCACGATCGCCAACCCCAGCCCGCTGCCCCCGCTCTGCGTCCGGGGAGTGGTGAGGCGCTGGAACGGTCGCAGGATCCGGTCGACCGCGTCTTCCGGCACCACCGGCCCGGTGTTGCTGATCGTCAGCACGGCCCGCGTCCCGCGAGTCGCGGTGAAAACCTCGACCCGCCCGCCCTCGTGGTTGAAGCGGACCGCGTTGTCGAGCAGGTTGCCGATCAGGCTGGCGAGCAGCGTCTGGTCGGCGCCGGCCACCAGGGCCGGGCGGAGATCGGTGGTGCAGCCCGGGCGCGTGGCCACCGCTTCGCCGGCCAGCGCGGCCAGGTCGACCGGTTCGGTCGCCACCGGGCCCTGCTGGCCCTGCGCCAACGCCAGCAGCGCGGCCACCAGCCGCTCCTGCTGCTCCCCGATGCGCAGCAGTTCCGCATAGCCGGCCCGCAACACCCTCGCGTCGGCGTCCGGGTCGGCGAGCGTGACCTGGATCAGCGTCCGCTGGACGGTCAACGGGGTACGCAGTTCGTGCGAGGCGTCGGCGACGAAGCGGCGCTGTGCGGCATAGACCACGTCGAGCCGGGTGTAGAGCCCCGCCAGCGTGGCGGACAGGTCGGCGAACTCCTCGTAGCGGCCGAGTTCGCCGTGTGCGGGCAACCGGTCGGCGGTGGCGCCCTCGGCCGCGGCGGTGAGTTCCCGCAGCGGTCGCAACGCCCGTCCGGCGAGCGCCCACCCGATCGGAGCGGCCACGAGCGCCACCACGATCAGCCCCGCGACGACCGCCAGCAGCACGGACCCGGTGTTGCTCGCGGTGCCCGGGCCGGCCGGGTCGCCGACCGCCTGGGTGGACCGCGCGGTCCACGCGCCGAGGCCGACGACGGCCACCGGGACCGCGCCCAGGACGACCGCCGCGGCGGCATAGACCAGGGCGAGTCGGGTACGCAGCCGCGGCCGCTCAGCCGCCGGCACGGTAGCCGCCCTCGCGTACGGTCGTGATGATCGGCGGCTCGCCCAGCTTCGCCCGGAGCCGGCCGAGCGTCGTCTTGACCGTGGTGGTGAACGGGTTGGCGGCCTCGTCCCAGACATGGTCGAGCAGTTCCTCGGCGGACACCACGACGCCGGGCCGGGCCAGCAGGTGCGCCAGCACCGCGAACTCCTTCGGGCTCAGCGCCACCGGCCGCCCGGCGCGGGTGACGGTCCGGCGGGCCGGGTCGAGTTCGACGTCGGCGTAGCGCAGCACCGGTGGCACCGGCGGGCCGGACCGGCGGGCCAGTGCCCGCACCCGCGCGACGAGCTCGGGAAAGTCGAACGGCTTCGTCAGGTAGTCGTCGGCGCCGAGATCGAGACCGTCGACCCGGTCGGCGAGCGACCCCGCGGCGGTGAGCATCAGGACCCGGGTGGGCAGGCCGCGCTCGCCGACGCCCCGGCACACGTCGTCGCCGGAGACGGTCGGCAGGTCGCGATCGAGCACCAGCACGTCGTAGGGCGTCAGGTCCAGCCGTTCCAGCGCCGCGCCCCCGTCGGTGACGACGTCGACGGCGATTCCCTCCCGGCGCAGCCCGGCCCCGATCGTCAGGGCGAGCAGCGCGTGATCCTCGACCACCAGCACCCGCATCGGCCCAGCATGCCAGCGCCCTGGTCACAGTGCGGTGACGGCCGTTTGTGACCGGGCTGTCACCGCCGCCGGCGTAGAAATCGGCGGCATGATCCTGGAGACCGAAGCGCTCGCGAAGCGATACCGGCGCCGGTGGGCGTTGCGCGACTGCACCCTGGCCGTGCCCGACGGCGCGATCGTCGGCCTGGTCGGCCCGAACGGCGCCGGCAAGACCACCCTGCTGCACCTGATCGTGGGCCTGCTGCCGCCGACGGCGGGTGCGGTCCGGGTGCTCGGCGGCACCCCGGACGCGGCGATGCGCTCCGGCCGGGTCGGGTTCGTCGCGCAGGACGCACCGACCTACGCCGGCCTCACCGTCGCCGACCACCTGCGGCTGGGAGCGGGCCTCAACCCGCGCCGCTGGGACGCGGCCGCGGCGCGGCAGCGGGTGGACCGGCTCGGCCTGCCGCCCGGCCAGCGGGCCGGCCGGCTCTCGGGCGGCCAGCGGGCCCAGTTGGCGCTCACCATCGCCCTGTCGAAACGCCCCGATCTGCTGGTCCTCGACGAGCCCGCGGCCAGCCTCGATCCGCTGGCGCGCCGCGCGTTCCTCGACGAGACGGTCGCGGCCACCACCGCCACCGGCACCGCGGCGCTGCTGTCCACGCACCTGGTCGCCGACGTGGCGTACACCTGCACGCACCTGGTGGTCGTCGCCTCGGGCCGGATCCGCCTCGCGGAACCGATCACCGACCCGGCCGGGTTGGAGCGCGTGGTCCTCGACGAACTCGGCCGCGCGGAGGAGATCGCATGATCCGGCTCGCGCTCCGCCAGTTGCGCACGTCGGCCTGGACCGCCGCGGCCGGTCTCGTGCTGGTCGCCGCGGCCGTCCTGCTGACCCGGCCGCACTTCGCCGCCGCCGCCGCGGCCGCCCGGCGCGCGTGCGGCGCGGACCCGCACTGCCCAGCGCTCACCGCCTTCGCACTCGACCAGTTCCCCGCGCGTACCGCCGTCGGGTTTGCCGTGCTCCTGGCACCCGCGCTGATTGGCGCGTTCTGGGGCGCGCCGCTGGTCGCCCGCGAGTTCGAGGCCGGCACCCATCGGCTGGTCTGGGTGCAGCGGCTCAGCCCGACCCGCTGGCTGGCCGTCAAGCTGGCGGTCGTCGGCGCCGCGACGGTCGTGGCGACCGCACTGCTCAGCGCGCTCGTCACGTGGTGGGCCGCACCGCTCGACCAGGCGGCCGCGGCCGTCTACGGCACCTTCGACCAGCGCGACATCGTGCCCGTCGGCTATGCCCTCTTCGCTTTCGCGTTCGGGGTGGCGGCGGGCCTGACCATCCGCCGGACGCTGCCGGCCATGGCACTGACCCTGGGAGTCCTGCTCGCGGTCCGGATCGCGGTGACCGAGTGGTTCCGGCCGCTCGTGGCCGCGCCGCGGGTGGAGTCGATGCCGCTCGACCCGAACACGACGGGGTACGGCGCGGCCGGCAACATCCTGCTCGGCGTCGGACCGAGCACGCTGCGACCCGAGCCGCCCGACATCCCGAACGCCTGGATCCAGTCTGTCGACGTGGTCGATGCCGCCGGAACGCCGCTCAACGACCAGACGCTGCACGCGACCTGCCCCACGCTCGGCCAAGGGCACGGCGGCGGTCCGGCCGGCCCGGTGCCGGAGGCCGTCCGCCAGCAGATGCACGACTGCGTCGCGCGGATCGGCGCCCACCACCACGAGGTCATCACCTACCAGCCCGGCGACCGATACTGGACGTTCCAGTGGTGGGAACTGGCGCTGTTCCTGGTGCTCACGGCGCTGCTCTGCGGGTATGCCCACCACCGACTTCGCCGGCGCTAGGCGAGCCGGGCCTTGACCAGTTCGAGGGCCGGGTGGTCGAGGTCGGTGGCGATGGTGCGGGCTTCGCGCCACGTGTCCTTCGCCCGGCCGGTGGCGCCGCGGGCGGCCTGGGTGTCGCCGAGGCCGATGATGGTGGACACGACGTTGAAGCGCTCGCCCAGCCCGCGGTAGATCGCGATCGACCGTCGATAAGCCGTCTCGGCCTCGTCGAACTCGCCCAGCTCCCGCTGGATGTGGCCGATGCTGTCCCAGGTGTTGGCCTCGCCCAGCAGATCCTTCGCGGCCTGGGACAGCGCCAGCGCCGCCTGGTTGTAGTCGAGGCCCTGCCGCAGGTTTCCCTGCTTGGCCTGGAACCAGCCCATCGCGCCGAGTGCGCGGCCCTGTCCCGCCGCGTGCCCGGCGAGCCGGTAGTGGCCGAGCCCGGCGAAGGCGTGCTCGAACGCCGCGCCGTGGTCGCCGTCGGACTCGCTGATCAGGCAGCGCTGGTGGCACACGCTCGCCATTCCGTAGTGGTCGCCCAGCGAGCGGAAATGCTCGTCGGCCAGGGACAGCGCGGTGTCGGCGGCCGCCCGGCCGCCGTGCCGGAACTCGGCCATGGCCAGGCCGAAGGCGGAGTTGGCCTGCCCGACGAGGTCGTCGACGCGCACCGCGGCGGCCAACCCGGCTCGCTGGCTGCGGATCCAGTCCTGTCCGTAGCCGCGCCACCGCAGGTAGGTGTTGAGCGTCCAGGCGAGCTTCCAGATGCGGCGGTCGTCGCCGGCCCGGTCGACGAGGCCGACCAGCAGCGTGTGTTCGGCCTCGAACCAGGCCATCGCCTCGCCGTAGCTCGACAGCGCGACCGGGACCGCTCCGGGTGCGGCGGCGTCCAGGGTGATCGGCTCGCGGTGCGGGTCGAGCCGGCGGGCGGCGCCGTGTGCGGTGTGCAGGTAGTGGTCGAGGAGCCGGGCCAGCGCCGCTTCCCGGTGCGTCGGGTCGAGGGTCTCGGCCAGCTCGCCGGCATAGGCCCGCAGCAGGTCGTGCGACGAGAACCGGCCCTGGTGGTGCTGCACGACCAGGTGCGCCCGGTTCAACTCCGACAACAACCTTCTTGCCACGGGGGAGGGTGCACCGCACAAACTCGCCGCCGCCGCGATCGAGATGTCGGGGCCGGGATGCAGCCCCAGCAACCGGAACAGCCGGGCGGCGTCGGCGGTCAGCACCCGGTAGGACCAGGAGAACACCGATCGCAGGTCGGCCTGCGGGTCACCGCCGCCGAAGGCGTCGAGCGCACCGGTTTCGAGGTCCGACGCGATGGCCGCGAGCGAGAGGCCGGGCTGCACGGCCGAACTCGCCGCCACGACGGCCAGCGCCAGCGGCAACCCGGCGCAGCGCCGGACGATCCGGTCGAAGGCCTCGCCGCCGCGCACCTGCTGGCCCAGCCGCGCGCTGAGCAGATCGGCGGCTTCGGCGTCGGTCAGCACGTCGAGGCTGACCGGGTGGGCACCCTCGACCGCGACGAGGCCGGTCAGCTGGTCGCGGCTGGTGACCAGGGCCAGGCTCCCCGTCGAGCCGGGCAGCAACGGCCGCACCTGTTCGATGTCGCGCGCGTTGTCGAGCACCACCAGCACCCGTTTGCCGGCCAGCGCGCTGCGATAGAGGGCCGCGCGGCTCTCCGTACTCGATGGGATTCTTTCGGTTGAGACGCCCAGCGCTTGCAGGAAGCCGAACAGCACCTCGCCGGGGTCGAGCGCCGACCGCCGAGGATCGAAGCCGCGCAGGTTGACGAAGAGCTGACCGTCGGGGAACCGGTCCTGCGCCCGATGCGCCCAGTGCACGGCCAGCGCCGATTTGCCGACTCCCGCCGTGCCGGTGATGGTGGCCAGGGCCGTGGCCGCGTCGAGGGAGGCGAGCTCGGCCCGGCGCCCGACGAACCCGCGCACACCCAAGGGCAACTGCGATGCCTTCTGGGGCAGGGGTTCCGCGGTGCGCAACAGCTCCTTGTGCAGGTGCTGCAACTCGGCGCCCGGCTCCGCACCGAGCTCGCGGACCAACCGTTCCCTTGTGGACCGATAGGTGGCCAGCGCGTCGGCCTGCCGCCCGGACCGGTGCAACGCCAGCATCAACTGGGCGACCAGTTGCTCGCGCAACGGATGCTCCGCGACGTGGTGCGTGAGCTCGGCCACCAGCTCCGGGTCGCCGCCGGCTTCGAGCCGCAGCTCGAACCACTCGGCCAGCCCGGCCAACCGCAGTTCGTGCAGGTCGGTCGCGGTGGCGGCGATGGTCGGGGTGGGTGGCACATCGGCGAACGGCTCACCGGTCCACACCCGCTGGGCCTCGCCGAACAGCTTGCTGCCGCGCTCCGGCTGGCCGGCGGCCCGCGCCGCGCGGGCGTCGGCAATGGACTGCTCGAAGAGGAGGACGTCCCATTCCTGTTCGCCGACGTGCAACATATAGCCCGGTTTGCGAGTGACCAACCGGTCGCGGTCCTGGCCGAGCACCCGGCGCAACCGGGACACCTGGCCGTGCACCAACATGCGCGGATCGGCCGGCGGGCCGTCGGGCCAGAGTTCGTCGATGAGCTGGTCAACGGTGACCAGGCCACCCCGGCGGGCCAGCAACATCGCCAGCACGCTTCGGGTCCGCGGCGTGCCTATCGGAACCGCGTCTCCACAAACGACCAGTTCAAGCGGGCCGAGCGAGCGAACAAACACGACGTCCAGCTTTCGTACAGGTTTGCACCAGCGCCAGCCGCCACTGTAGCCATCCAAGCCCTTCGAAAAATGGGAGTACCTGTGCGAGTTGGCAGGAAGCGGATGGCCACTCTGGCGACCCTGGCGTCGGCCGCGTTGATGCTGGTCATCGGCCTCGCGCCGGGCCAGGCGATGGCCAGTGGATCCGCCGACCAGACGGTGGTCACCCGGGTGACGAACCCGGACGGAAGTGTGACGGAGACCATCTACACCCCGGCTCCGGGCGTGACGCCCACGCAGTTGGCCGCGCTCCTCAAGGGCCGCGGCGTCGTCGCGAAGGTCG
This sequence comes from Asanoa ferruginea, assembly GCF_003387075.1. Taxonomy (NCBI): domain Bacteria; kingdom Bacillati; phylum Actinomycetota; class Actinomycetes; order Micromonosporales; family Micromonosporaceae; genus Asanoa; species Asanoa ferruginea. Next base: position 941,030 of record NZ_QUMQ01000001.1, on the reverse strand, counting down.
AGAAGGAAGCCGCCGCGGCCGCGGTCGCACCCTGCGGCTACGGCACCGCCAACGCCTGGGCGAGCGACACGACGTGCTTCGTCCGCTGGGCCTACGCCGGCGCGGTGCGTCCGGTCATCGACTTCGTCGACTACTCGGGTGCGAGCTGGCCGGTCGGCCGGGCGGTGACCAGGTGGAACCAGGTCTCCGGGATCGACTCGATCTACCGCCCGTCGAGCTCGGGTTGTGACGGCACGCCGGCACACTGCGTCACCGTGCGCAGCGGCAACTACGGCGCCGGCTGGCTGGGCCAGACCACCCGCACCTACAACGCCGCGCACACCTACTACGCCTCGGCGGCGGTGCAGCTCAACGACTACTACAGCGGCACCGAGACCGAGAAGTGGAGCACCGCCTGCCACGAACTCGGCCACGTGCTCGGCCTCGACCACAACGACTCGACCGGAAGCTGCCTCTACTGGCAGCGCGTCTCCGGCCGGTCGAAGTACCCGAACGCGGACGACGAGTCGCTCCTCGAGCTCTACTACTGACCCTCGGTAGGGCCCGGCCGCTTGCGGCCGGGCCCGTTCCCGTCAGCGGGCCGACCAGACAAAACCTGCTCTGCGCAAGCGATCGACTCGTTACGATCGACCGGTGAAGCGGATCGACTACGACGAGCGGCAATACGCGGTCTATCCGGCCGGGCGCGCCCTGTCCGACGACGCGGCGCAACTCTGGGCGAGCGTGTTCGCGCAGTGGGCGGGCGCGCTTCGGCCACAGGCGGTGTTGGACCTCGGATCGGGCACGGGCCGATTCACGCCGATGCTGGCGGAGATCTTCGGCGGCCCGGTGTGCGGCGTCGAGCCGTCACAGCGGATGCGGCAGGTGGCCGTCGAGACCGCGGCGCACCCGAACGTGCGCTACCTGGAAGGCGGCGCGGAGGCGATCCCGCTGCCCGACCGGTCCTGCGATCTCGTGCTGATGTTCCTCGTGCTGCACCACGTCGTCGACCGCCAGGCCGCGGCGGCGGAGCTCCGCCGGGTGCTGCGCCCTGGTGGCCGGATCCTGCTCTGCGGCATGTTCTCCGACCAGCTACCCGACCTGCTCTGGCATCGCTACTTCCCGGCCGCGAAGCGGGTCGAGCAGCAGGTGTTCCCCACCCTGGCCGAGGTGACGGAACTGTTCGGGATGAGGGTCCTCGGCGTCGAGCGGGTGACGGTGCCGGTGGCGCCCAGCCTCGCCGCCTACGCGGATCGCTTGCGGCTGCGGGCCATCTCCATCTTCGAGCACCTGACGGAGGAGGAGATCGAGCAGGGCTTCGCCGCGCTGGACCGGGCCGTCGAGGCCGAAGTCACCGCGAGACCGGCCACTATGGACACCGATCTGCTGGTGCTCGGTGTCGGCGACTGACGAGGACGCCGCGAGTTGGGCCGCCGCTCAGGTCGCGGCGGTGCGCGACGACCCACGCCAGCGCGTCGCGCTGCTGGCGCGCACCTACCACGGGCCGTTCGGCCGGGCACCCAAGCACCTGCCGTTCCGGCGGGCCGCCGTGTCGTTCATGCGCTGGCAGGCCGACCGGGGCGTGCTCAACCCGCCGGCCGCGGCGTCACCGGGCAGCCCCTGGTGGCGGGCCGTCAACGACCGGCTGCTGCGCGACGGCTGCGAGGCGATGGCCCGCTTGGGCGGAATGGGCGGCGCGGTCTCCGCACCGGCCGTCGACCTGTGGACGGCGTTCATCGACGACCCGACCGCCGGCAACTGGTATCGCGCACACAACGCCAGCATCGTCGCCGGCTATCTCGACCACTCGGAGCTTGCCGAGCGCGAGCCCAGCTACGAGCGGTTCTTCCTCAACGTGGTGCTGCTCCGGGTGCTCTACACGCACGCCCTGGTCGCCGCGCCGCGGCTCGCGCTGGGCCGGTTTGCCCCGCTGGGCCGGCTGTTGGGCGACCCGCGGCTGGGCACGGCGGGCCTGTTCCTGTCGCTGCGCCGCGTTCTCCCTGACCGCTACCCGCCGGTCGGCGAGCTGCCGGCCGACCTCGCGCGGGAGAACCCGTTGGGGCGACTGCTCGACTACGGCGTGATCCAACCCAAACTTCAGCGGTTGTACGAGTGGTCCGCCCGCGAACTCGACTCCCCGGAGTTGTGCGGCCTCGTGCGCGACGGCAACCCGATCTACGCATGGTCCTATGTCGACCGTCAAGTCTGGGCCGCGCCCGGTGGACTGTTGCCGCGGGTGCTTCGCGGCGTGACCGCGCCCCGCTAGCTCTTGCCCCGGGCCGGCCCTGCGCGGCAGAGTTCCGGGCATGGTTCCGGTCGAGCTCGGCGCCTTGTCCGCGGCGGAGCAGTGCCTGTGGGACGCCTTCCCGCGCGGCGCGGAGGTGACGCTTCGCGCGGAGGAGCCGCGCACCGTACGCGCCGGGGTCATCCGGTTGTTGCTCCTCGGCGCGCTCCCGGCCGAGCCCGGCGAGCAAGCCGCGCTGCGCCTGCACGGCGCCGACGTGGTCGGCGTCCTCGACCTCTACCAGGTCGAGGTCGACCATGCGATCGAGTTCATGGACTGCCATTTCGACATGGCGCCGGAGCTGTCCTTCGCCCAGCTTCGCGGTGTCACCTTCGAGGGCAGCACCCTGCCGGGCCTCGACGCTTTCGGTGCGACGGTCCAGGGCAACCTGAGCTTCGTGAAGTGCACCCTCACCGGCGCCATCGTCGTCTATGGCCTGCGGGTCACCGGCGACCTCGACTTCGACTGGGCCCGGCTGGCCGCCGACGGGCGCGCGGAGGAAGTCTTCGGGGATCGCGTAGCGGCCGTGTTCGGCGAGGGGATCCAGGTCGGCCGGCACCTCTACCTACAGGGCACGGCGGCCGCCGGAAACCTCGAGCTGACCGGCATGCGCGTCGGCGGCGGGGTGTATGCCCACCAGGGGTTGCGGGTCGAGGGGGAACTCCGCCTCCGCCGGGCCGAGGTCACCGGCGACCTCAACCTGACCGACGCGGTGCTGATCAACTCCGGCGGCGTCGCCCTCGACGGGTGGGGCCTGCGGGCCGGGCAGCTATCCCTGTCGCCCGCCCGCGTCGAGGGCACGGTCGACCTGCGGCACGCCCGGCTCGAGGTGCTGCACGACGATCCGGACCACTGGCCGGCGGTGCTGCGGCTCGATGGTGCCCGGTATACCGCGCTGGAACCGGCCCGCACCGCCCGCGAACGGCTGCCCTGGCTCGATCGGGACCCGGATGGCTACCGCCCGCAGCCCTACGAACAGCTCGCCACGACCTACCGCCAGATCGGGAACGAGGCCGACGCGCGCAGCGTGCTGTTGGCCAAGCAACGCCGCCGCCGACGGCAGTCAGCCCCGGCCGGTGCGGCTTGGGGCCTGCTCCAGGACGGGCTGGTCGGCTACGGCTACCGCCCGGGCCGGGCCGGGTTGTGGCTGCTGATGCTGGTCGCGCTCGGCACCACCGCGTTCAGCCTCTGGCCGCCGCCCGCGGCCGCGGCCAGCCGGGTGGCGTTCAACGCGCCGGTCTACACCCTCGATCTGCTGATCCCGATCGTCGACTTCGGACAGGAGAAGGCGTTCGGGATCGGCGGGTCGGCGCAGTGGCTGGCGTACATCCTGACCGCCATGGGTTGGATCTTGTTCACGGCCGTTGCCGCCGCGCTGACCCGATCCCTGAGCCGGGTCTAGCCAGGTAGGTCTTCGGGGCGCTTCGCGGCATGTTGGCCGTGCAGCAGCCCGGTCGCCTGGCCGACCTCGATGAGGTAGCCGTCCGGGTCACGCAGGTAGCAGCGGATCTCGGCACCGCGGTCCATCGGCGGCGTCAGGAACTCGGCTCCCTTCGCCTTCCAGTCTTCGTAACAGGCGTGGATGTCGGCGACCCGCAGGTTGAGGAAGATCGATGTCGTGTCGCCGGGCTCGTAGTCGACCACCGTGATCTCAGGCTTGTCGGGGGTCGGCGGACCGCCGGGATTCATCAGAATCCATGAGTTGGCGAGCTTGACGATGCACGGGTTCTCGTCGACCACGACGGTGCCGCCCAGCACGCGCGAGTAGAAGTCGCGTGACCGCGCCACCTTGCGCACCGTGATGAACAGCGTGGCCAGAATGCCTTCGGTGGGTGCCGGGAAATCGGGCTCTGTCATGAGAGCCGGGTTTCCGGTTTCGGCCGGGCGCAAACGGCCCTTGTCAGCCGGTGGCGGCCAGGTGGCGCAGGGCGTGAGCGGTGGGGGTGCCGGGGTCGGCGGTGAGGAAGACGACTTGCTGGTCGTCGTCGGGGATGGTGAGCACGTCGCAGTTGACCCGCAGCGGGCCGGCCTGCGGATGGCTGATGGTCTTGGTGCGGTGGCCGGGGGAGCGCACCGGGTTGGTTTTCCAGATCTCGGTGAACTCGGCGCTGCCGGCGCGCAACTCGGCCAGGAGGTTGGCGAGCGGCTCGTCGCGGGGATAGCGGTCGGCGGCGGCACGCAGCCGGGCCACCGCGATGTGCCCGAACTCCTCCGCGCTGGAGCTCTCGTAGCCGCCGACCCGCATAAACCGCCGGCGGGCCAGGTTGGGCTCCGTGCGGAGATCGCCGAGCAGGGCGTCGGCGAGCGGGTTGAACGCGATCACGTCGTAGGTGACGTCGGTGACGACGGCCGCCGCCTCGGGGATGCGGCGCAGCAGATTGGCGACGTAGGGGCGCACCTGGCGCACGGGACCGGCGGGTGGCGTCGGGCTCGCGCCGGCCAGCCGGAACAGGTGGACGCGCTCGGCCGGCGACAGCCGCAGCGCCGAGGTCAGGGCGTCCAGGATGCGTGGCGACGGGTGTGGGCCGCGGGCCTGTTCGAGCCGGGTGTAGTAGTCGACGGACATGTGGGCCAGCCCGGCGACCTCTTCACGGCGCAGCCCCGGGGTGCGGCGCCGTCCGCCGGCGGTCAGGCCGACGTCGGCCGGGCCTATTACTTCGCGCCGTTGGCGCAGGAACCGCGCCAGCTCTTGTCTGGCCATGGGTCACCTGCCTGGTATCGGTTGTCCCTGGATCGGCCGGGCTGGTGCCGGCACCGTTGACTACATGAACAATTCCACGGCGCTGGTCACCGGTGCCAACAAGGGCATCGGCAAGGAGATCGCCCGGCAGCTGGTGGCCGCCGGCGTCACGGTTTATCTCGGCTCCCGCGACCCGGCGCTGGGCCAGCGGGCCGTCGACGAGCTCGGCGGCAGCGCCCGGCTGCTGGTCCTCGACGTCACCGACGAGCAAAGCGTTGCCGAAGCCGCCCGTCAGGTCGAAAACCTCGACATTCTGATCAACAACGCCGGAATCTCGGTCGACCTGAGCCCGCTGACGTCGACGCCGGTCGACAGCTTCCGGCGTACCTATGAAACGAATGTGTTCGGGGTCGTCGCGGTGACCAACGCGTTCCTGCCGGCGTTGCGCCGCTCGGCCCGCCCCAGGATCGTCAACATCTCCAGCGGCACCGGATCGCTGGGCTGGAGCACGGGCCGGGAGGCGCGCTTCCCGGCTACAGGCTCGCTGGCCGCCTACCGGTCGTCGAAAACGGCACTCAACGCCTTGACCGTCTTCTATGCCCAGGCGCTGGCCGGCTTCAAGGTCAACGCGCTCGCACCCGGGCTGCGCCGAACCGACCTCAACGCGACCGCCGCCGCCAGCGAGGGAGACCCGGCCGAAGCCGCGGCGGCCGCCGTGCGACTCGCCCTGCTGCCGGACGACGGCCCGACCGGCGAGTTCCACTCCTGGGACGAGACCCCCGTGCCCTGGTGATAGCTTGCCGCGCATGACCGGTCGGCTGGCTGTCCTCGCAGAGCGGGCAAAGGTCCTGCTGCTGGATTGCGACGGGCCGGTCTGCACCCTCTTCGACACCAGGTCGGCGGTGCGGGTCGTCTCCGACCTGCGGGGGATGCTCGCCGGTCATGGCGTCGACGTCGCTGAGGAGATCGGTGCGGCGGGTCCGCTCGCCGTTCTCCAGGCGACCGCGCGGCTCGCGCCGCACCTGACCGGAGACGTCGAGGCCGCGCTGCGGGTCGCCGAGATCGAGGCGGCGGCCAGTGCCGAGACGACCCTTGGCGTGTTCGATGTCGTACGCGCATGCGTCGACACCGAACGCCGGCTCGCGATCGTGAGTGAGACGTCGGTCGACGCGATCCACGCCTACCTGCGCCGCCGTGATCGGGTGCGGCATTTCGCCGCCGTCATCGGGCGCGACGGTGCCGATCCCGTCCAGCCGGCGGCCAGCGCGCACCGGCTGACCCGGGCCGTGCAGGCGTTGGGTGCGGACCCGGCCGAGTGTCTGTTCGTAGGTGCCACGGCCACCGGCATCGCCGCGGCCCGGCAGGGCGGGATCGCCGCCGTCGGCTATGCGCGCCGGCCCGGCCTGGCCGAGATGCTGGCTGGGTCCGGCGCACACGTGGTGATCGACGCGATGGACCAACTCGCCCGCGCCATCGCCACCACCCGCCGGCACGCCCTGCCCTGGATCGATTCGACCGGCGGCCCGCTCGTCGTCGTGCCCACATCGGTGCTTCCGCAGTGGCGCGGCACTGGTGCTTACTTCCTGGCGAACTCCGATTCGGACGACTGGGGTGACTACGGCCGCGCCTGCGCCGTGAACGGCTACGCGGGCCTGATCCCGGTCGGTGACGTCCAGGCGCTGGTGCTGGCCGACGAGCCGGCGGCCACCACCTACCTGGCAGACCGCCGCGCCTTCGTCCGTTGGATTCACGCCCGATCCGAAGAGGAGCTGATCGGACTCGTCCCGCAGGCCATCGAAGCGGCGGCCTGGGAGCCGGTCGGCGAATGGGTCGTCACGGAGCCGGTCGAGATGCTTGACTCCGCGCTTGCCGGCACCGAAGAGCCACGACTGGCCATCACCGTCGCTCCTGGCACCTACCAGGTCCGCTCCGCCTATATCGCGCCCGACCAGGAGACGGCCATGGTCATCACGCAACTGATCCCCGCCGCGCGGTGACCTAGCGCGGTGGTTCGCCCCTGCGGCGCCTCCGCTCGATGTCGGCCTGGATCTCGGGGTCCCAGGAAGAGGCGTCCCAGTCCCGCGATGGGACCTCGACAGCGGGCGGAAGCAGCCGCGCGATCGGCGTGCCGGGGGGCGGACCGCTCCGCAACCGCTGTGGCACCCGCTCCTGCGGAAGGTGGGTGTGGCTGGCCATGTCGGCGGCCGGCGCGGGCTCGGCCAGCCAGCGGTGCAGCTTGGTGCGGCTGATCAAGAGACCGGCGACCAGCAGCGTCGCGGCACCGGCCCGGGCGACGTGGAACGCCGTCGGGGTCTTCGCCGGCAGCAGGTAGGACAGGAAGAGGATGAGCGATCCCCAGGACAACGCCCAGTTTCGCAGCACGGTGACCCGGCCGCCGTGGCCCTCGACGACACCTTTGGTGAGGTTCATCCAGACCACAATGGACACGATTAGAGCCAACGGCGTGGCGAACGACAGCGCGGTGACGGGCAGCCACTCCGGCGACTCGATCAGCTCGGCCCTGATTGCCGCCCGAATCAGGGAAAGCACCGCAAAGGCCATGGCGAAGTCGAGGTCGACGGTGACATACCGCGGATCGTCGACCGGCCGCAGGACGCGGTGCTGTTGCACCCCGGCCTGGTCACGTGCGTCGGCGAACGAGTCGAAGGCCCGCCGCCAGGTCGATCTGGACAGGGCTGTGCGGCGCACAGTACTGTGTGCCGCATGGTTGGCGATCAGCTCGAGCTCGAGTTGCGCCGTGGCGTCGTCGCGCTCGCGGTGCTTTCTCAGCTCGGCGAGTTCCGCTACGGCTACGAACTGCGGCGGGTGCTGACCGACAACGGTCTTCCGATCGAGGAGGGCACCCTCTATCCGCTGTTGCGGCGGCTGGAGGGTCAGGGCGTGCTGAGCAGCGAGTGGCGCACCGACGGGCAGCCGCGGCGCTACTACCGGCTCAGCCCCGCCGGGAAAGAGCTTTACGCGCGACTGCGCGATTCGTGGAGCGGCCTCAACGAGGCCGTGCGACGACTGACGGAAGGTGACGACTAGATGCTCACCACCGAAGAGCTCATCGATGCATACGTCGCCGACGTGGCGCGGCTGCTGCCGCGCAGCCAACGCGAGGATGTCGCCGCCGAGTTGCGGGCGTTGCTCCGCGAGGAGTTGGCGGGCAGCGACGACCCCCTGGCCAGGCTGCGGGCCTTCGGTCGCCCGGGCGACGTGGCCGCCCGATACGGGCAACCGTCGACCGTCGTCGACCCGGCCGACGGGCGCCGTTTCGTGCGGTTGACCGTGATCGGCGTCGTGGTGATCTGGCTGCTCGGCGCCATCTCCGCCGACGGCGTTGTCGACTGGTATCAGGCCTACGGGATAGCGGCCCTGTGGTGGCCCGGCTTCCTCGTCGTGGCCTTCGGCCTCACCGGCTGGGCCCGGCGCCGCTGGCCCGCCCGCTTCCTCTGGCGGCCGCGCAAGTCGACTGCCGGCTTCGTCAACCGACCGGGGCGGATCGCCGCCTTCGCCTTCTGGACCGCCGGCGCCGTCGTGCTGGTCAGCGCGGCCTGGCTGCTGGAAAGGCTCGGGGCCGCGCCACAGGCGGTGCAGGCGCTCACGTTCGACCCTGACTTCGCCCGTTTCCCGGGCCCGCTCGTGCTCGCGCTCCTGGTCGCCGAGCTTGCCCACCACCTGACGGTGACCATCCACGGCCGCTGGCGGCCGGTGACCCGCGACATCGACGTGGCGCTCGGGCTTCTCACCTGCGCCGCGCTGATCGGCGTGCTGTTCGCCGGCCCGGTCTACCTCAGCACTGAGGCCAACCAGATCGTCAAGTTCGCCATCGCCGTCATCGTCGCCGTGAGCCTGGTCGACCTGCTGATCAAAGTCCGGCGCCGGCCGCAGCCAGTGAACCCCTGACAATCGCGCAACCGCTACGGTGCGTTCGACGTCCAATCAGAATCCGTCGATGCCGGGCTGGGTGGGATGAGCAGGCGCACTTTCTGGATCTGGGGCGCGGCGGCCGTTGCCGTGGTGCTCGTCGTCGGTCTGGTGTGGTGGGTGCGGGCCGGGTCGGGTTCCGGTGAGCGGCTTACCCCCGCGGGCCGGGAGATCCGCAAGGCCGGCGTCAGCGTGGTGGTGCCCGAGGCCTGGCCGAAGAATGCGTTGCAATGCGGCACCCCGGTGGCCGACACCTACGTGCTCGATCCCGGCAAGGTACCGACCTGTGCGCTGAGCCCGGAGCCGAAAGTCAGCTATGTGGCGCTGCGCGAGTCGGACCTGTCCGCGGACCCCGCGAACAGTGCGGCCACGACGGCCGGCCAGATCGGCGGTGTCGACGTGCGCACCACCGAAGGGAGCCTGCCGGACGGGCGCACCCGGTGGCTGGCGGTGGTGCCGGATCGCGACATCGTGGTCGAGGTCGTCTCGGCCGACCCGGCGCTGGTCGAAACGATCTCCGGCTCGGTGCAGATTGACTGAGGTTCCGGCGGAGCGGGTCGCTCCGCCGGAACAACGGTGTCAGCCGACGGTGATGGTGAACCCGGTGTGGCCGACGATCTGCGTCAGGTCGGCGAAGTAGAGCCGCCAGTAGCACTGGGTCGCGATGCCGGTGCAGGTGGCCGGCTTCGTGCCGTCGGCCGCCGACTGCACGCCCAGGGCGATGACCCGGTTGGGGTCACTGGACAGCCGGAAGATGGGGCCGCCGCTGTCGCCCTTGCCGACCGCGTTGGCCTTGTCGTCGCGCTGTGCCTCGACGCCGTTGGTGACGATGGTGCCGTCGTCGATGGCATACATGACCCACTTCAGCGTGATCCGGATGCTGCACCGGACGCCGGAGTAGCTGCCGGACTGGCAGATGTATTGACCGACCTCCGGCGGCGCCCAGCCGGCGACCGCCTTGGAGAACTCGCCGATGCCCTGGCCGGTCGGGTCGACGCCGCCGTCGTAGATCCGGCCGCGGTGACTCGACACCGGGATGAACATCGCCTCGAGGTCGGCCGCTTTGTAGTTGGCCGTGCCGACCGTGATCGGCGGGAAGTAGGTGCCGCTCGGGGTGGTCCACGTCTGACCCGTCGAGCCACAGTGCCCGGCGGTGAGCAGCACATCCTGGTTGTTGCGCCGGCCCGCGAACGCGGTCGTGCAGCGCGCGACGATGTTGCCGCTGACGGGTCGCTGGATGGTCGATCCACCCCAGAACGGCACGGTGTCGGCCCACCGGCCGGTCGGCGTCGGCGCGTCGCCGACCTCCACCGACGTCGGAACCGTGGTCAGCGACTGCGCCGCCCGCATCGTGGCGGATCCGGCGACCCGGACCCGAAGGCCACTGCCATCGGGGAGCGGTGCGGCCAGGACGACGCCGGTCGCGGTGCTTTGCTTGACGAGCCGCGAGGCTTCGGACTTGAGCTCGCGCAACGCGTACGCCGCTGGAATGACCTTGATCGGCACGCTCTGCCGCAGTTGCCCGACAACCTTGGCCACCGCGGCGGGCGGCGTGCCCTTCCAGAAGAGGCGGAGCTCGGTCGAGCTGACGAGCTCGATGCCGGCGAAGTTGGAACGGTCTTCGTCGACCACCGCGCGGATGCGCGCGGCCGCGTCGACCAACGGCCGTTGACGGACCTGGAGCTCGTCGACGGCGCCACCACCGGGCCCTGGCTTGGGCGCGGCCGAAGCCGGCATCGCGACGCCGGCGAGCGTCACGATCGCGACGGTCGTGATGACCAGACTGCGCCGCAAACGCGTTACGGACATGGAACTCACTACCAAGACGGCCCCCAACCACTCATTGAGCGTGAATTCATGAGTGGAAGAGTATCGATGTCTCAGTTCGCGCTACGTACCCGAGAGGTGATTGGTTCGGATTGACCGATCTTCGGAACAGCGTGCCGGACGAGCCTCAGGGTCAACAGTCCCGTGATCAGAAATAGTGCGGCCAGCGCGACCCAGCCGGCCGTTCCGCGCTCGATCGCGGTCGTGGTGACGACCAGCGGTGCGAGCATGGTGCCGATGGCCATCCCGGTCTGGTTGACGCCCTGGTAGGCGCCGGCGTTGGCCGGGTCGGCGAGTTCGAAGGCGAGCGTCCACCCGCCGGCCTCGGAGAGGATCTCGGCGAAGCTGTGGGCGACGGTCGCGAGCGTCAGCGCCACCACCATGGCGGCGACGACGCCATGCGCGGCCGAGGCATAGAACCCGCAGGCCACCGCGAGCAACAGGCCCGCCTGTGCGACCGCCCGGCCGGCCGAGTGGAGGGTGGTCGCACCGCGCGCCGCCCAGACCTGGAGCAGCGAAACGATGACGGTGTTCAACGCCAGCAACGCCGGCACGGTCACCGCCGGCGCCTTCGTCCAACCGGCGACCCAGAGCGGCACCCCCACCGTCAACATGCCGAACTGCATGGTCATGACGGCATAGAGGCAGGTGGCCGCCAGATAGGTGCGGTCGAGGAACGGCGACCGGCCCCGAGCCCGCCGCTCGGGGCGGTCGACCTGCCCGGCCGTGCCGCGGATCCGGCTCAGCGGGAGCGCGGAAACGAGCAGCAGCGCGGCGGTGGCGAGCATCGCGAGTAGGTAGGCCGATCTCGTGCCGACCGCGAGCGCGACGGCCGCCAGGGCGGTTCCCGCGGCGATGGAGACGTTGGTGACCACCCGCAGCCGGGCGCGGATCTCGACGCGGTCCCGCCCGGTGAACGACTCCGCGATCATCGTCGCCAGCGCGGTGCGCTGCATGGCCTGCTGGCCGACCGCGGCGCACGCGACGATCACGAAGGCGGACGGCGTGCGGACCACGAGATAGGAAGCGAGCGCCAGACTCTGGCCGACGGTCACGACCAACAGAACCTTGCGAGCGCCGAAGGTACGGGCCAGGTAGCCCGCACCCAGCGCGGCGCCGACGGCGGTGGCGCCGGCGATCGTCAAGCCGAAGCCGACCGTGGTCGCGGTGAACCCGGCGACCTTGGTGAAGAACAGCACGCTGACGCTGAAGAAGACGCCCTTGGACAGCGAGGCGGCCACCGTCGCCAAGGTCAGCGCGCGGGCGACGGGGTCAGGGTGCTTTGCGACCAGGTACATGCCAACAGTTCTCGCAGCGGCTGAAGCCGTACACCATTGATGTAGCATTTTGCTTCATGGTCAGGTATGAGTTGGTCGGGCTGGACCTGGCTGACATCCGGTTCGCCGTGTCACCGCTGAACGAGTTGGTGCTGTCCCTGCGAGCCTGGCGCGATCCCGGCCGCTATCCGCTGCACCTGCGGTGGATGCACGCGTTGGAAGAGGTTCGCGGCAGCCTCGACGGTGCCATGCTGCTCGCGCTGACCAACGCCCGGCTCTGGACGCCCGACTTCCTCAACCCGCGCCCCTACTCGCCGCTGACCCGCATCGACGACGAGTTGGCCGACCTGGCCGACACCGACCCGGCCGTCGTCCGGCGAGACCTGGAAGCGGTGCACGGCGGGCCGTTGCCCGACCCGCTGCGTGGCCCGGCCCCACGCGTGCTCTCCCGGATCATCGACGCCCTCACCGGCTATTGGCGGCTCTGTTTCGAACCGCATTGGCCGCGGATGCGCGCACTGCTGGAAGGCGACGTCACCTTCCGCGGCCGGCAGATCGCCCAGCACGGGCTGGCGACGATGTTTTCCGAACTGTCGAGCCGGGTCCGGCTCGTCGGCAACGCCGTCGAAGTCGAGTTGCGATCGAAGCTCGACTATACGACGACGACCACCGGCGGACTCACCCTCGTCCCTACACTGTGGACGACCCACGCCTCGACCCCCATCTCGGCCGACGAACCGCCGATGATCCTCTACAGCGCGCGGGGAGTGGCCACCCTCTGGGAGCCCCAGCCCTTGCAGGCACCCCGCGCCCTCAGCGGTCTCCTCGGCGCCACCCGGGCCGGTCTGCTCGTGCAGTTGGGCACGCCCGCCTCCTCGACCGAACTGGCGGCCCGCCTGGGCGTCACCACGACGGCCGTCAACCAGCACCTCCGGGCGTTGCGCACCGGCGGGCTGCTGGTCAGCGCCCGACACGGCCGGGCCGTGCTCTACCGCCGCTCCGATCTCGGTGATCTGTTGGCCGGAGTGGGGTAGCCCGGTGTCGGATCGGGGTGGCCGCGTTCGTTGCAGGGGTGAGGCTGTCCACAACCAGAGGAGATGATCTTCAGATGCAATACCTGATTTCCGTGATCGACGACGGCACCGGCCCGGCCACCCCGAAGGAAGACGCCGCGATCGACGTGTTCAACGACCGGCTCCGGGCCGAGGGCCACTGGGTCTTCGCCGGCGGCCTCGCCGCGCCCGAAACCGCCACCGTCATCGACAACCGGGGCGAGGAGGCCCTGGTCACCGACGGGCCCTTTGTCGAGTCCAAGGAATACCTCGCCGGCTTCTGGATCATCGAGGCCGCCGACCTCGACGTGGTGCTCAAGCTCGCCGCCGACGGATCCAAGGCCTGCCACCGCAAGATCGAGGTGCGGCCATTCCAGTGAGCGACGCGATCACTCGGGCCCACCGCGCGGAGTGGGCCCGGGTGGTCGCCTCCCTGACCAGGCGGTTCGGTGATCTCGACATCGCCGAGGAGGCGGCCGCCGAGGCGTTCGCGACCGCCGTCGAGCGTTGGCCGGCCGACGGCGTGCCCCCCAACCCCGGCGCCTGGCTGACCACCACCGCCAACCGCAAGGCCATCGACCGGATCCGCCGCGAGAGCAAGCGCGAAGACAAACACAAGGAGGCTCACATGGTGTACGACGACGACCCGCCCGAGCCTCCCGTTGCCATCGACGACGACCGGCTTCGGTTGATCTTCACCTGCTGCCACCCGGCGCTGGCGATGGAAGCCCGGCTGGCGCTGACGCTGCGGATGGTCGGCGGCCTGAGCATGCCCGAGATCGCCCGCGCCTTCCTGGTCGCCGACGCTGCCATGGGGCAGCGGATCACCCGCGCCAAGGCCAAGATCAAGGCGGCTCGCATCCCCTATCGCGTGCCGTCCACCGAGGATCTCCCGGCCCGCGTGTCCGGCGTGCTCGCCGTTCTCTACCTCGTCTTCAACGAGGGCTACCTGGCGACCGGCCCCGACACTGATCCGGTCCGGCACGACCTGACCGCCGAGGCGATCCGGCTCACCCGCCTGATCCGCACCCTCCTGCCCGACGACGGCGAGGTGGCCGGGCTGCTCGCGCTGATGCTGCTCATCGAGGCCCGCCGCACCGCCCGGGTCTCGGCCACCGGCGAGCTCGTCGCCCTCGACGAGCAAGACCGCGGTGCCTGGGACCAGGCGCTGATCGCCGAGGGTCACCGCCTGGTGCGCGAGCGTCTGGCCGCCGGGGTGGCTCCGGGTCGCTACCAGATCCTCGCGGCGATCAACGCCGTGCACACCTCCGCCGGCGATATCCGCGACACCGACTGGTCGCAGGTCCTCGCCCTCTACGACCAGCTTGTCCGCCTCGACCGCTCGCCGGTCGTCGCCCTCAACCGGGCCATCGCCCTCGCCGAGCTCGACGGCCCGCAGGTGGCACTGGCGGCCGTCGATCGTCTGGAGCCCCGGTTGGCCGGCTATCACGCCTACCACGCCACCCGGGCCGACCTGCTGCGCCGGCTGGGCCGCAGCCAGGAGTCGCGCGCGGCGTATGACAAGGCCATCGAGCTGGCGGGCAACACCGCCGAGACCGCCTACCTGACCCGCCGCCGCGACCAACTGGGCTAGCGCGGCCCCGCCGGAAGAAATCTCTCCGGTCGCTGTCGGATCGGGCCCGGGGTGTTCGTGGTGCGGGTGAGCGGCCGCCCAGGAGGGGCGCCCCGGGCACCGAAGGACCTTCCAGATGACTCTGTTGACGGAATCGAGCACGGTCGAGACACCCCGCTCCAGTCGCCGGATGTGGGCGATCCTAGGGCTGGTGCTGCTCGCCGACGCGCTCGACGTCATCGATGGGACCGTCACCAACATCGCCGCACCCACCATCGCCCACGAGCTGCACGGCGGTGCGGGTCTGATCAAGTGGTTGGGAACGGCGTACCTGCTCGCCATGGGTGTGCTGCTCGTGGTCGGCGGACGGCTGGGCGACAAGTTCGGCCAGCGCCGGCTCTTCCTGATCGGCATGAGCGGATTCACCCTGGCTTCGGCGGTCGCCGGGCTCTCGCCCGACCCGACGCTGCTCATCGCGGCGCGGGTCGCGCAGGGAGCGTTCGGGGCGCTGCTCATCCCGCAAGGCATGGCGATCATGATGAAAGCGTTCAGCCGCGACCTGCTCGCCAAGGCGTTCGGGCTGTTCGGCCCGGTGCTGGGTGTCTCCAGCGTCGGCGGCCCGGTGCTGGCCGGATTCATCATCAGCGCCGACCTGTTCGGCCTGTCGTGGCGCCCGATCTTCCTGGCCAACGTCGTCCTCGGCATTGTCGGGCTGGTCGTGGCCGTCAGGATCCTGCCGCGAGACGACGGCGACCGGTCCACCGTTGTCGACGGCTGGGGTTCCGGCCTGCTCGCCGCCACCATGGTCGGGCTGCTCTACGGCCTGATCGAGGGTTCCACCAACGGCTGGACCGGCGTACCCGTCGCCTCGATCATCGCCGGCGTCCTGTTCTTCGCTGCCTTCGCCTACCGGCAGCGCACCGCGACCGACCCACTCATCACGCCCTCGCTGCTGCGGAACCGGGGCTTCACCTCCGGCATGCTGGTGGGCCTGACCGTCTTCGCCGCCGGCACCGGCCTGATCTTCGTGCTGTCGCTGTTCATGCAGGAGGGGCTGCACGCCAGCCCGCGGAACGCCGCGCTCGGCCTGGTGCCGCTCACCGTGGGCATCATCGTCGCCTCGTTCGCCATCATGGCCGGCCTGGTCGCCAAGCTCGGTCGCCGGCTCGTCGTCATCGGCCTCGCCGTCGTCCTGGCCGGTTGCGGTTGGCTCCTGGCGCTCGTGGACCAGTCCGTCAGCCTGTGGGCGCTGGCGCCGGCATTGTTCGTCACCGGCATCGGCACCGGTCTGTGCTTCGGCACGATCCCCGCCGTCGCGCTCGGCGACGCGAAACCCGAGGAAGCCGGCAGCGCCAGCGGCTCGCTCAGCTCGCTACAGCAACTCGCCTCAGCGATCGGCTCGGCGGCGGTCACCTCGATCTTCTTCGGGGCCGCGACCGCCGGCCTGGACCACGCGATGAAGGTCAGCCTCGTCGTCGTGCTGGCCGTCACCGCCCTCAGCCTCCCGGTCGTGGCCCTGATGCCGCGTAAGGCGCCGCAAGAGCCAGCAGCGTGAGCCGCTCGGCCGTGGGCGTTCCGGGCAGCGGCGAGAAGATCGCGAGGAGGTGCGAGCGTGCTTCGTCGACGAGGAACTGGCAGTCGAATTCGAGCAACCCGACCTCGGGATGCCGGATCCGCTTGTGGCGCCGGCGCAGGGCGGCGACATCGTGCAGCTTCCAGAGCGCGGCGAACTCGGGACTCTCGGCCTGGAGGCGGGCGACCAGCGACTTCGCGGCGGCATCGTCGCGGCGGGTCACCGCGGCCCGCAGATCGGCGACCAGGGCGCGGGACTCCGCGCCATGGTCCTCGACGGGGTAGCCGGCCCGGGCGGCGGGATCGCGGAACCAGCGGTAAATGAAACTCGCCTCCGGCGGACCGAAGACGGCGCGCGCCAGGTTGTTCTGCACGAGGGTCTCGCCGAGATCCGTCATCACCTGGGCCGGGATCCCGGTCAGCGCGTCGAGAACGCTGAGCAGAGCCGGGGCGACATGCCGGTCGTCGGTGTGGCGTTCGGGAACACCGTGACCAGTGAGCCGGTAGAGGTGGTCACGCTCGTCCTGGCTCAGCCGCAACGCGCGGGTGAGCGCGCGCAGCACGGGCTCGGACGGCACGGCGGTCGCGCGCTGCTGCTCGAGCCGGGTGTAGTAGTCGGTCGAGATCCCGGCCAGCGCGGCGACCTCTTCGCGTCGCAGGCCGGGGGTCCGTCGGCGGCCGGCCGCCGGGAGGCCGACCTCGCCGGGGCTGAGCGCGTCCCGGCGGGCCTTCAGGAAATCCGCCAGCTGGGGGGCATCCACCCTTCCGCAGCGTACGCGCGGGCGTAGCCGGTTGACACGGTGAAACTCACTCTGCCAGGGCCGCCGGGAGGACAGCAGGCTGGATCACGACCGATCTGACCGATCTTGGGAGCAGCACCATGTCCACCTGGTTCCTCACCGGCGCGTCCCGCGGCCTCGGCGCCCACTGGGCCGAAGCCATCCTGGAACGCGGCGACAACCTCGCCGCCACGGCCCGCGACGCCGCGGCGTTGAAGCCGTTGACCGACCGCTTCGGCGACCGGGTGCTCGCGCTCGGGCTCGACGTCACCGACCGCGCTGCCGTCAACGCCGCGGTCGACGAGGTCGAGCAACGCTTCGGCGGCATCGACCTGCTGGTCAACAACGCCGGGCACATGCTGCACGGCGCGGTCGAGGAAGTCAGCACCGATCAGGCCCGCGCGCAGATGGACGTCAACTACTTCGGCCCACTGTGGACCACCCAGGCCGTGCTGCCCGGCATGCGCCGGCGGCGCAGCGGCCGGATCATGCAGGTCTCCTCGATCGGGGGGCTGGTCGCCTATCCGGCGTTGGGCATCTACCAGGCGTCGAAGTGGGCACTCGAGGCGATGAGCCAGGCGCTGGCCGCCGAGGTCGCCGCCTTCGGCATCCACGTCACCCTGATCGAGCCGATCATGTTCCCCACGGGCCTGGCCGCCGCCTCGCCACAGACCACGCCCGATCCGGCGTACGCACATGCCCGCGAAGCCCTCTACGCGAGCGCGGCCAGCTCCGGGTTCGTCCCAGGAGATCCGGCCGCCACCGCCCAGGCGATCCTGGCACTGGCCGACACCCCGAACCCGCCCCTGCGAGTGCTGTTCGGCGTCAACGGATTCGACGCGCTGCGCACCGAGTATGCCGGCCGCCTGGCCGGACTCGAGAAATGGCACCACATCTCCCGCCTGGCCCAGGGCGCGGGATCAGGCGACAAGTAGACAGCTTTGTAGCTCCGCCGCGTCGCGATCGAGGAGGTCGCGATTGCTCGACGGACCTGCTCGTCGAGGTATGCCTCGGGCCGGCGCCAGTAGGGCCTCGAAGAAGCCGTCCGCGCAGTCCCACGGGATGGCCACCGGTTGGATCCGGGCGGCGATCGCGTTCCGTGACGTCGCGGTCGGTGGGTTCGTAGGATCCGGTGCACGCCCCGACATTGAGCACGGTCTGGGCATCGCCGAGCGCGGCCCAGATCTGCGCGGCGTTCCGCGGATCGGTGCGCCGCGTGGCGGTGTAGGCGATCGGCTCCCTGGCGTCGCGAACAGTGACACCAGGGAGCCGCGCGGTCGTCGTCAGCTACCGGTGGACACGTAGATGGAGTAGGTGGTGGTGTCGGTGTCCGTGCCGTCGCCCTTGTGGCCGGTCACCGACAAGGTGTGCGTCTCGTGGTCTTCCGCCGGCGTGTAGGTGATCGACGCCTTCCCGGCGCTGTCGGCCGGCACGTCCGTCGACGGGCCATCGTCGATCTTCCAGGAGAAGGACACGATTCCCGGCGTGCCGCCGCTGAACTCGAAGGTGCCGGGAACGCCGCCACCGCCCGACCAGGTGCCGTTCGGATACTGAGCGCTCACGACGTAGGGCGCCGTGCCGACCGTGAAGTCGTAGTCGGTCACGGGCGACAGTTCGCCGCTCGCCGTCAGGCTCTGGACGTGCAGCGTGTTGGTGCCGTTGCGCTCGAACGGCACCGCGACCAGCGTCGACGTGCCTTCGGTGCTGGCCGGCAGGACCTGCTCCGGGCCGTCATTGACGCGGTAGTGGTATTCGGTCACCTCGCCGAACAGCTGTGTGTAGAAGAAGAAGGAGCCGGTCCAGCCGATACCCAACCGCGACGAGTCGTAGGTGCTGTAAACGTCGACCCTGTTGTCCCGGATGTCGAGGGGCTCGGTCCGCAGGTCAGATTCGGTGCCGTCGGCACTCACGCTGGTGACCCGCACCGTGTCGTAGCCCCACGAACTCGGCGTCCAGGTGACCGACGCGGTGCCGTCGGGACCCGCCGCGATCGTCTCCTCCTCGGCGTAGCCCAACGAGTAGCGGTAGGAGACGACATTCGGCAGACCCGGGTGGAAGGTGAACGTCATGGGCCGGCCGACGGTGCCGCTGCCCTCGGGCGTGTGCGTGACCACGGGACCGGACCAGATGCCGAACGTGTAGGTGGTGGCGGGGGACCGCGTGCCGTCGGCCAGAAGCGCCTGAACGACCACCGTGTTGTCGCCGGCGTGCGTCGGCGTCACATCGATGTAAGCGTAGGGATTGCCCTCGCTGGGCACGGTCTGCTCGGCGCCGCCGTCGAACCGGAAGGCGAACCCGGTCAGGTTGGGTAGCTGGCTCCCCAACTCGACGCGCAGCGGCAGGCCCACCCCGTCTCGGCGCGGCCAACTGTTGAGGTCGTTGGAGTAGGCGGTCGGACGCGTGTCGATGATGGAGAACTGATAGTCCGCGTCCATCGACGTGGAACCATCCGCCTTCACCGACCGCACCGTCATCGAATGCCAGCCGGGCGTCGCCGTCCACGTCAGCACGGCGGTGTCGTCGTCTGCCGCCGGAATGGTCTTCCACTCGTCGTCGAGGTTGTATTCGTAGGCGACGACATCGCTGTTGTGCGGGGTGAACCGGAACGTGCCGGTCGTGCCCGCGACCTGGTCGGTTTCCCAGTTGAACTCGGCCGACTCGACGCCGGGGGCGTCGGTGACCCAGATCTGCAGGCTGTCCTGCCCGATCAGCTTGTTCTTGGCGTAGCTCCGAACGGCCAGGTCGACGCCACCGGTCGCGGTGAACGTGATGTGACCGGTCGCCTTGCCGTCGACCGCCGGGACGCGGACCTCCGTGCCGCCCTCGAGCTGGAAGCCGAACGCGGTGGTCTCGGGCTTCGGCGCGACGAACGAGATCGTGCTCGGCAGGCCGACGCCGTTCATGGTGACTTCGGCGTAGGGTGCCGTCTCGGCGATCCGGAACTCGTAGTCTTTCTCCGGCCCGCGGTTGCCCGCCGCGTCGACGGACGCGACATAGAGGTCACTGCTGTAGCTCAGCCGCGGCGTGTATTTGAAGATCGCCTTGCCGCCCGGGCGCTTGGCCGCAACCTGCCCGGAATAGCCCAGGGAGTCACGCCAGGCGAACGCGACGACGTCACGGTCGCCGGCCGCGTCGAAGCGGAACGTGCCCTCCATGCCGGTGCCACCGCCGGGGGTGTTGCCCTCGGGATAGGTGCGCGACGAGACATTCGGCGGATTCGCCGGTGCGGTGCGGTCCATGCGGAGGTAGCAGTTGGCGCTCCACGGACCCGCGTCGTAGTAGTCGCTGGCCTGCGCCTGCCAGGCGAGGAGCGTGCCGTCGGCGTAGTCGCTGAGGTCGGTGCCGTAGTAGTCGTGGAACTCGCGACGCTGATCGGGGTGGTCCACCGGCCAGATCGCGTAGAGAACGGTCGGGCGGTCACCCTCGTCGGCATCGTTGGCGGTGGCCGAGAACACCGCGCTCCGGGCCGCGGGCGACGGCTTGGCCAGCGTGCCGCACGGCCGGTCGGGGTAGCCCAGGTGGAGGTTGGTGACCGTCGGGGGATGGTTCACGGTCGCACTGAGCGAGGGCTTCTCGAAGGTGCGCCCGGTGCGCGCGTCGGCTTCCTGGCTTGCGGTGACCCGGAACTCGATGGTGATGGACTTGTCGTGCCGGGCCAGCGCCGCGTTGAGCGTGGGCACCATGTCGAAGCCCAGGTAGCTCGGGCAGTAGATCGCGCCGGCGCCCCGCTGGGTGCTCAGCAGCTTCTCGAGCTCGGCCGGCGGCCGCTGCCAGGTCGTGTTGTCCCTGACCGGGCGGGTCCGCCACACCTCGATGGTCGCGGGCGCCGAGCAGTCGTCGACCGTGTCTTCGTTGGTGTAGAGGTATGAGCTGTGGACGACCGTACCCTTGAAACTGGTCAGGTCGTAGGTGAAGAAGGAGCGGTAGGTGTGCTTGCGGCCGGCGTCGTCGCGGGACGTGCCGACCGGCGGTGCCACCGCCGCATCGACAAACTTCGCGTTCGGGCTCTGCGAGTCGAGATAGGCCCAGCTCGACAGCGGCGCATAGGACGGTTCGGCGGCCGAGGCCGGCGAGCCGGTGGTCAACACAGCGGCCGTGACGGCCGCAACCGCCAGCGGGATTACCGCTCTGAAGCGCTTCATGTGCATGTGTTCCTCCCCGTTACGGCGCCTCCATCGACGCCGACGAGCGTCATCGTAGCGATGCTCCGCCGCCCGCGAGCGACCGCATCGATGCCTCCGGTGCACCGAAGTTCCGGATGAATTCGCCTATGCCCACATTGGTCAGTCGGTGCGCGTATGTGGGAACTGGCAGGACCATGGGAGAGTGCTGGCGTGTCCCCGGAGCCGTTTGAGTTCGCACCGGCCACGATGCCGGCTGGGTTGCCGTCCCGGGCGTCCGCGATCCTTGACCTCTGGACCGCGGCCGGGCAATGGGTCGCCATCCAGGCTGCCGGCAGTGGCTCCTTCACCACGGCAACGGGACTGGGACTCGGCAGGTCTCGGCGCCTGCTGGGCCTGTCGCAGGACGGCACGTTCGTCCTGATGTCCGACACCGGTGACAACGGCGAGGTCCGCGTGGGCGGCTACCACCTGCCCACAGCTACCTACCGATGGGCCCTGGTCCACCCCAGTTTCATCGGCGTCGACGCCGCCGCGAGCCCGGACGGGCACGCGGTCGCTTTCCTGCGCCGCGACCCAACCGACGACCTCGAGGAGGTCGAACCGGACACCATCTCGGTATGTCACGTCGACCTGAATACCGCCGTGGTGCGGTCATTGCGGTCGACACCCGGGCTGCGGACCGCCGACACTTCTATCGGCTTATCCCGCGACGGGCGCCGCATCGTCGCGACCTACGACGAGCCGGCGCCTGACCGGCGCTCAAACCCGTACACCATCGTGATAGATCTGGAGACTGGCGCGGTCGAGCGTTTCCCCGCCACGGTGCTGGCCCCGAAGGGTGACGAGTCGTGGATCTCGGACACGGTCATCGCCTGCGAGCTCCGCGACGAACCATCCAGTGAGCGCCGGATCCGAGCTCTAGATCTGGAGACCGGCACGGCGCGACCGTTGCTCCCCGCGACGCTGAGACCAATCGGGCGCATCGGAGAACGGCTCCTCATCTACCCGAATTCGGCGACCGCCGACGGCCTGCAACTGGACACGGTCACCCCCGACGGCGAGGATCCGCAACGATTCCTGACCATTTCCGAGCCATGTTTCATTGTCGACGTCCACTTCGCACACTGATCCGGTCGCCGTCAGGCGAGCAGCGCCTCCAGCTCCGGGAGTCGACCGAACATGTCGGGGAGGCCGCGGATTCCGTTGCGTGCGGACTCCTGCGACAGCGTGAGCTCCGGCCCGGTGCTCTCCTCGACACCGGCGAGGCAGCGCAGGATGTTCCACCGCGTGAACCCCAACCAGCCGCCGATCATGAACACGAACCAGCTCGGACCCGCCGGCGGCAGCGCTCCACCACCCGCCACATACCCGTCGAGGACCGAGCGGAAGATGGCGGGCTCGATGCTGTCGAAGCCAGGCCCCTTCGCGATGCTCAGCGCGGTCGAACCGAGCTCACCGGACAGGTCGAGCATCCCCGAGAGCTCCCAGTCGAGCAGCACCGGCCGACCGTTCCGAGCGAGCAGGTTCCACGGCTGGATGTCCCGGTGTGTCAACACGACAGGACCCGGCCGTTCGCAGGTGTCGACGAAGTGCGTGATCGCGAGGAACGTCGCAACGTGGGAGCCGAGCTCGTCGGCCCACGGCTGCCCGGTCGCCGCCGCCCGCTCGGCGAGCTCCGGCCAGTCCCGCGGCGCCGGCCCTTCGGCCGACCCGAGGGGCCACGAGACGTCGAGCGCGTGGATGCGGGCGAGAATCTCACCGATCTCGAACGCGTACGCCGCTGGCACCGGCGCTTCCGGCACCTTCTCTCCGTCGACCCACCGGTGGACGAGCGTGTGCTGGCTGGCGGAGACCGGCTCTGGCATCGGAATGCCGGCAGCGAAGGCCGCCCGCTCGAACCGGAACACGTCGCCGACATGGCGGCGACCGACGGCGGTCAACTCCTTCACCGCGAACGATCCCTGGTCGGTGTCGAGCCGATGCATCCGGTTGGCGAACCCGCCGTGGACCCGAGTCATCGGTCTGACCGGCACGCCCAGATGCGAAAGGTCGTCCTCCGGGGTCACCCCCCGAATCTAGGGCTCGCGGTCCGTCGATGCGCTGGAATTTCCGGGTCGGAAGTGGCCTGAGTGGCCGGCCAGCAGCCGCGCACGTTCTCGGTTCCGCCGCGCTCAACGGACCGGCCTGTTAGCGTCGGGCGGAGTGGCTAGTCGATCCAGCCCGTATTCGGGCGTGGGGGCGAGTATGTCGACTTCGATGCCAGTCCTGTTCATTCACGGACTGTGGATCCACTCGAATGCCTGGCAGAACTGGATGGATCTCTACCGCCAGGCCGGATATCAACCCATCGCTCCGGGCTGGCCGGGCGACGCGGACACGGTCGCCGACACACGGCAGAACGCCGCAGCCCTCGCCAACCGGGGTTTCGATGAGATCACCGCCAAGTACGTCGAGGTGATCGAAGGCCTCGACACCAAGCCGATCGTCATCGGCCACTCCTTCGGCGGCTCGGTCGCGCAGATGTTGCTGGCCGGCGGGCACACCTCCGCCACGATCGCGATCGACCCCGGCCAGATCAAGGGCGTCAGGCCGGTGCCGATCGCGCAGATCCGCTCGGGCCTGCCCGTGCTATCCAGCCCGGGCAACAGGAAGAAGGCGGTCGCGCTCAACCGCAAGCAGTTTCGCTACGGCTTCGGCAACGCCATTCCGGCCAGCGAATCGGACGACCTGTTCGAGCGCTGGGCCATCCCCGGTCCCGGCAGGCCGCTGTTCGAGGCCAGCACTGCCAACTTCAGCAAGGCCTCGCCGGCGGCAGTCGACACCAAGCTCAACGACCGCCCACCTTTGCTGATCATCGGCGGCGGCGAGGACCACACGGTTCCCGAGAAGGTCGCCCGGGCCGCATACAAGCTGTACGCGGGTTCCAACGCCACCACCGACTACCAGTTGTTCGCAGACCGCGGCCATTCGCTGGTCTTCGACCACGGCTGGCGGGAAATCGCGGACTACACCCTCGCCTGGCTGAAACGCCAAGGCCTCTGACCGGCAACGCACCGACGTCGGATGCGGATCAGGGCCGGGCTGTGTCTTCAGTGGTGGTGCTTTCCTGCGGACGAAGTCCGGTCAGCAGGTTGTCGAGTTGGCCCCAAGCCCGCGCGCTGGAAATGTGGTCGATGTAGTCGCGCGACTCGACGATGAGCCCGTCGCGGATGCGCATCACAAAGACGCACGGCACGGTGAACGCCTCGCCGGTCTCCTCGACGCGCCCCTGATAGGCAAACTCGGCGACAATCACCTCCGGGTCGGCGGTCTCATGAACCCTGATGTCGACCGGCTTACGCTTCAGCGTTCTGGCGACCGGAGGCGCTGAGGTGAAGTGCTCGTGCAACTCACCACGGCTACGCAGCGGCGGCGGGTCGAGCGGGTGGAACGGATGCGTGACGTGGGTCTGTTCGGCATACAGGTCGGCCAGGTCCTCATACGGACCATCGCAGACACCGTTCACCAGACGAAGAAAAGTTTCGCGTGGGCTGCTCATGCCAGCTTCCTTTGAATCGGTCGGTTTCACTTTTGGCACGGACGGCCTCCTCCATCGGCCGCACCATACCGATCTCCGCCTTGATCTGACTGCCCCGAAGGACCGTCGTCGACCGGCTCGAGTCCCGGAATCTTGGTGATCTCGGGACGTCAGCACGATTTCGCCGGGCTAGGGACGGCTGGAAACTTGTTGGCGCTCCTCGGGCGACTCGACCGGTGGGCGGCCTGGTGAGACCGGAGCCTCGGCCGGCCGTTCGAGGGGCCGGAAGAAGCCTTTGATGGCTGGCCCGAGGGCGCCGAGGCGGTTCATCTTTTTCGGCACCACCCACCCCGCGTACTCCAGGGCACGATGGTCCTTGCCGTTCGGTTCGACCAGCGGCTGGTGAACCTCGACGAACCGGCCGTCCGGGAGACGCCGGATGAGGCCGGTCTCGACGCCGTGGGCCAGCACCTCGCGATCGTGCTGCTGCAGGCCCAGGCAGATCCGGTACGTCACCCAGTAGGCGATCGGCGGGGCGATCAGCATCCCGATCCGCCCGGCCCAGGTGAGCGCGTTGAGGCTGATCTGGAACTTGTCGGCGATCACGTCGTTGCCGCCGGAGAGGGTCAGCACCAGGAAGAAGGCGACGGCCATGGCGCCCAGCGCCGTGCGGGCGGGGACGTCACGCGGACGCTGCAGCAGGTTGTGCAACCGGTTGTCCTTGTGCAGCCGGGCCTCGATGAACGGATAGGCCATCGGCAACGTCGTGAGCAGCCCGGGCAGGACGATTGCGGGCCAGAACATGGGCGGGATGACGTAGCCGTCACCGATCGGGAGCGTGATCTCCCACGCCGGCATCAGGCGGATCGCACCGTCGAGCAGCATCACGTACCAGTCCGGCTGGGTCGCCGCGGATACGACCGCCGACTCGTACGGGCCGAACAGCCAGATCGGGTTGATCTGCAGCAGCCCGGCGAGCAGGGCGATCACGCCGGCGACCGTGGCGAAGAAGCCGGCCTGCTTGATCGCGTACCGGGGGAACATCCGCTCGCCGACCACATTGGAGTTTGTGCGTCCGGGTCCCGGCCATTGGGTGTGCTTCTGCTTGAACACCAGGCCGACGTGGACCGCGATCAGGGCCAGCAGCAGGGCCGGTATCAGCAGTACGTGCAGGATGAAGAATCGGCCGATGATCATTTCGCCGGGGAACTCGCCGCCGAACAGCGACGACGTCACCCAGGTGCCGATCACCGGAATCGACAGGAGGATGCCCGAGGCGATTCGCAGGCCCGTGCCGGACAGCGCGTCGTCCGGTAGTGAATAGCCGGTGAAGCCGGCGAGGAACCCGATCCAGAACAGCAACGAGCCGATGATCCAGTTGAGCTCACGTGGCTTGCGGAACGCGCCGGTGAAGAAGATCCGCAGCATGTGCACGACGATCGCGGCCAAGAACAGCAGTGCCGCCCAGTGGTGCATCTGCCGCATGATCAGGCCGCCGCGCACGTCGAAGGAGATGTCCAGCGACGAGGCGTACGCGGCGGACATGTGCACGCCGCGCAGGGGCGTATAGCTGCCGTCGTACGCGATCTCCCGCATCGACGGGTCGAAGAACAGCGTCAGGAAGGTACCCGTCAGCAACAGGACGATGAACGAGAACAATGCGATCTCGCCCAACAGAAATGACCAGTGGTCCGGGAAAACCTTGTTGAGAATTCCGCGCAGCGGCGTCGCGACACCGAGCCGATCCTCGACCTCCCGCCCCGCCCTACCCGGCAAGGACGCAAGCGACTTCGCCCGACGCCGCATCGCTGACTCCGTCCCCACGTCGTCTACTACACGCTGTCGTTGACGAACGCTACACAGGAGGAGCTTCCGTGTCTACTACACACTGTCGTTTATGACCGTTGCGCAGCGGCCGGGTAGGCGCAACGGTTATGCCGTCAGTTCGGGCGGGACGGGAAGCCTGAGGTGATCGAGCAGCGTCGCGACCTTGCGGTCCAACTCGACCCCGACGGCGGCGATCCGGTCGTTGTCAAAGGAAGCGAAAGCCTTGCTGGGCTGCTCGATGGAGAACCGTGCGGGTCCGTCGTCGCTGTCCGCGGCGATGGCGGTGCGCAAGGGTGCGTAGGCCAGCGCCAGCGGGTTGTGGTGAAACATTCGTTGCGCAATCGTGTGGTTACCCATCAGGTACGTCACGCAGGGCGCCGCGTCACCGGCAACACCCATTACGGGCTGGGCCACCACCGCCCCGTAGTTCAGGAATCCGTAGGGAGCCTCGGTGTCGGTCAGCGTGAGCACGTCCTCCCATTTCCCACCGCGGTTGGCCAGGTCCACGAAGGCGGACAGGTCAGCCGGCGGCACGGCCTCCTCGTACCGCTGTCGAAGATCAGCGAATGGTGCGTCGGCGGGAATCACGAAACGCTGCGCCGTGTAGTCGGTCACGTCGATGTCTGTCGCGGCCACGTTCTACCTTCTCTCGTGAACGGGAACGGCCGCTTCGGGGTGGCCCCACGGCCAGCCCTCCAGCCCGGTGACCGGTCGGCGCGCCCTTCAAAACCACGGTGCTCTGGCGACACCCGGCGACGCCTCACCCATTTACGTGATAACGGGCCCGTTCGAGGGCTCGTGCCGGCCGCGCTGCCGGGCCAGGCCGTCGGGAGTTGCCGTCCATTGCGCTGATGGCCGCCTGGTGTTCATGCCCGTCCCGCCGCGCTGGTCGTCCGTGCTTCCTAGCGTCCGGTGAGGGTGCGCACCGCTGGCCTGCCGCAGTCCGCTGTCGTTCGAACCGCTGCCGACCGGTCGGTGTTCGACCGCATCCGAACGACGCGAAAGGCACCGGAATGTCGGAAGAATCCCAGCAAACTCGAATCTCTCGTCGCAACGCGCTCGGCCTGTTCGGCGCGTCAGTGTCCGGCGCCGCCGCCGGGCCACTGATCCTCGGCGCCGGAAACGCCGAGGCAGTTCCTGCGAAGTCGGCGGTCACCGGTCTCACCACCGGCTCGGCCACCACCCCTGTCCAGGGCCTGCACCTGACCTTCGGCGCCGACCCACGCAGCCAGATGGTCGTCTCGTGGGTCACCGACGCGGCCGTCAAGAACCCGCGGGTCGTCTACGGCACGCTGAGTGGCGGCTTCGGCTCCACTGTGCGCGCGACGACGAAGACCTACGTGGACGGCACCTCTGGGCGGACCGTTTGGGTCCATCACGCGCTGATCACCAAGCTCAAGGCCGATCACGATTACCTGTACGCGGCCCAGCACGACGGCGCCACCCCCGACGCCGGCACCTTCCACACGGCGCCGTCCGGCAGAGCTCCGTTCACCTTCACCAGCTTCGGCGATCAGGGTGCGCCCACCGTGACGTGGAAGACCGGTGCGAACCCGGCCGACGCCTCAGGCCGGGACTTCGAGCCCAACGCGACGCCCGCCGCTGCCGACATCGTCACCGGCATCGAGAAGGTCGGCCCGCTGTTCCATCTCCTCAATGGCGACCTCTGCTACGCCAACACCGGGCCCGACCGCATCCGCGTCTGGCACGACTTCCTTGCCAACAACAGCCGCTCAGCGCGATTCCGTCCGTGGATGCCGGCCGCGGGCAACCACGAGATCGAGCTGGGCAACGGCAAGCTCGGTCTCGACGCCTATCAGACCTACTTCGAGCTGCCCTCGGCCGAGACCCAGCCCGAGCTCGACAACCTCTGGTACTCCTTCACGGTCGGCTCCGTGAAGGTGATCTCCCTTCAGAACGACGACATCGCCCTCCAGGAGGGCGGCGACATCTACATCAACGGCTACTCCGGCGGTCGGCAGCTCGCCTGGCTGGAGAAGGAGCTCAAGTCGGCCCGGGCCTCGAAGGACATCGACTGGATCGTCATCTGCATGCACCAGGTGATGATCAGCTCCGCGACCGCCGCGAACGGCGCCGATGTCGCGCTGCGTGCGGCCTACGGCCCGCTGTTCGACAAGTACGGCGTCGACCTGGTGGTCTGTGGCCACGAGCACGACTACGAGCGCTCGTTGGCGGTGCGTGGCGTCGTCGCCGGCAGCGCCACCCTCACACCCAACCCGAGCCAGACCGCACTCGACGTGATCGACAGCGCGCACGGCACGACGCACATGGTCCTCGGCGGTGGCGGCGTGTCCGGCATTACCAACAACAGCTTCACCACCGACGACGCTGACGGGCACGGGCACCACTCGGCATACGTCCAGATGGAGCACGTCGGCAAGTTCAACTCCGTCAAAGAGCAAGAGACGGCGATCTGGATCGGCGTACGCGACGCGGAGCACCCGTACGGGTTCGCCGAGTTCAGCGTCGACCCGGGCCGTCACCCCGGTGACATGACCCGCATCTACGTCACCTACTACAACATCATCACGCCCACAGGTGAGTTGTCGGTCTTCGAGAAGTTCACCCTCCAACGCCGTCGTAGTGACGGCGGCAACGGCCGGCACTGACCCACAACCGTCAACGCCTGGGTCGGACAACGTTCCGACCCAGGCGTTACGACGAGGATTCACGGGTCACGAGGGGCGTGAGTGCGTAATGTGGCGCAGGGTGGCTGAGCTGCGGTTTCACGTGGTCAGCCCGCTTTCGCATTCACGGGGGGAATCCATATGCGAGCAAATCTCATACGGCGGCGACAGCTCGCCGCCGTGATTGTCGGGGCGTTGATCGCCCTGCCGACAGTGTTCGGCGCGCCGTCGTCGGCGGCGCCACCCAGCGGCGGTAGCCATGGCGGTGGCGGCGGTCATGGCGGTGGCGGTCATGGCGGTGGCGGTCATGGCGGTGGCGGTCATGGCGGTAGCGGCGGCCAGGGCGGCAGCCAGGCTGAAGCGTGGGGACTCAACTCCGCCGGAGAGCTCGGCATCGGCACGGTCGGGAACGACCAGAGCCGGCCCACGGCCGTGACGGTGGCCGGCCCGCACACCATCCGCTCGGTCTCGGCCGGTGACGGCTTCGGGCTCGCACTACTGTCCAACGGCACGGTGAAAGCGTGGGGCGAAAACGAGTACGGGCAGCTCGGTGACGGCACCGAGATCTCGCGGCCGATCCCTGGCAGCGTGGCCGGACTGCGCGACGTCAAGACCATCGCCGCCGGCGGCACTTTCAGCCTCGCCCTCCTCAAGGACGGCACTCTTCGGAGCTGGGGCTTGAATTCGTTGGGCCAGCTCGCTGACGGCACCACATCGAACCGCAGCCTTCCGGTTCAGGTGAAGGGACTGCCCGGCCGCGTGACAGCGATCGCCGCCGGGGGAAACTCGGCTCTGGCATTGCTGGCCAACGGCACCGTCTACGCCTGGGG
Source organism: Asanoa ferruginea (assembly GCF_003387075.1). Classification (NCBI taxonomy): domain Bacteria; kingdom Bacillati; phylum Actinomycetota; class Actinomycetes; order Micromonosporales; family Micromonosporaceae; genus Asanoa; species Asanoa ferruginea. Next base: position 911,131 of record NZ_QUMQ01000001.1, on the reverse strand, counting down.
CGGCAACGTTGACGGACAGCTCGGCCAAGGTGGCGCCGACAGCCGGCCGCACCCGGTTCCGCTCGCGGTGCGCCTGCCGCAACGAGCGACAAGCATCGGCTCGGGCCTGTTCCACAACCTGGCGGTGCTCGCGGACGGATCGGTCCGCGGTTGGGGCCTCAACATCGCGGGCCAGGTCGGGAACGGCAACACCATCAGCCCGCAGCCCAACCCGGTTGCCGTGGTCGGCCTTAACGGCGTACGCGTCAAGTCCGTCGACGGCGGATTCGGTCACACGCTGGCCCTACTGACCAACGGCCGGATGAAAGCGTGGGGCAGCAACGGGTCCGGCCAACTCGGCGACGGCACGAACACGCTGCGGCTGATCCCGGTCAACGTGCTAGGCCTGAGCGGGGTATCGGCCATCGCCGCCGGCTACGACGGTTCCAGCAACAGCGGGCACAGCCTCGCGATCACCCACGGCGACGTGATGTCGTGGGGCTCGAACCAGTGGGGTCAACTTGGCGTCGGGGGACACCAGTCGAGCAACCGGGCACTGCCGGTAACCACCGGCCTCCACCCGACCCGCTCGATTTCTGGCGGCTTCGCGTTCAGCTTGGCTTCCTGACCAGCCGAAGACAGACAGGGCCTCGTCCGATCTGGGCGAGGCTCTCTTCAAATCTGGTTACCTTGCGGCTTACCTCGATCATTGTGGTGCCACGCGCCCAGGAGATCAGGAGCTTGCCGTGTCGCTGAACCTTCGAACCTCTGCCCGCGCGATCGTCCTCGACGAGGCCGATCAGGTCTTGTTATGCCGCTTCCTCTTTCCTCACCCGGCGGTCCCGAATGGAGCACCGGCCGTCTGGGCTGCTCCTGGTGGCGGCGTAGAACCAGGTGAGGACAAGCTGTCCGCCCTGCGCCGTGAGCTGCGCGAGGAAACCGGCTTGGTGACTGCCGCCGATCCGCCGCACGTCTGGCACCAGGTCCTTGCCGCAGATGATGCGCCGCCCGGCCTGGACGGCATGGTCAACGACTACTTCTTCATCCGCGCCACCCACTTCGAGCCCCGCGGCGAGTTCACCCGCGACCAACTCGCCGTTGATGAGCACCTCGCCGGGTTTCGCTGGTGGGGACTCGCTGAGATCGCCAACTACCCCGGGCCTGACCTGTTCTCGCCCCGCGACCTCGCCACACCATTGACCGAGTTGCTCACGTCCGGGATACCCGCCGACCCGGTCACACTCGGCTTGTGAAGCTCCCCCCAGCCTCTGCTGGTGGGCGTGGTGAAACGGCGAGTCCCCCCATCGCCGGTCCGGGCCGGCGATGGGGGGACTCGTAGCTGTCTGTCAGGAACCGCTGATCGTGTAGGGCTGGGCGGAGAGCAGGGTCTGCGTCCAGCCAGTCGTGTCGACCGGGTCGGTGGTGTAGGTCTGGATGTCGGTGCCGGTGCTGTCGAAGGGGTCGGCGTCGAGGTAGCGGTACATGCCGCCGGCGGGGGTCTTGCCGTAGTAGACGCCGGCGCCGGGGGAGAGGAAGGCGTCGAAGAACCAGTGGTCCGTGGCGAGGGTGTTTCCGGTCCAGTTGCCGGCGCTGTCGATCTTGTAGGAGAGCAGGCGCCCGGCGGAGGTGGTGCCGATCAGCCAGTTCGAGGCGGTGGCGGCCAGGTTGTTGAGGGCGAAACCGGTGCCGATGAGCTGACCTGTGCTGATGTTCGCAGCCGCGGGCTTGGCGACGGAGACGGTGTAGCGGCGCAGAGTGCCGTTACTGATGCCGAACAGGTGGCTGTTGCCGTCGTAGGTGAGCAGTTCGTGGGTCCAGCCGCTCGCCAACTTCACCGGAGCGTTGTAGACGAGCGAGGTGTTGTTCGCGATGACGTCGATTCGGTAGAGGTTGCTCGCCGTGTCCGTCATCAGAATGGTGTTGAAGTTCAACGTGGCCATCGCCTTCGGGGTGAAGCCGATCGAGGTCGTCGAGACGACGGTCTTCGTCCGGTTGCCGCTGGCGGCGTCGATGGTGCTGAACGTCAGCCTGCCGTCCGGCAGGACGCCGTAGATGTTGGCCGTGCCGGAGACGGTGTCGTCGAGGATCTTGTTGTACCTCAACCGCCTGTTGTTGACGATGTCACTCCACGAGAGCGTGCCGGTGTCCCCGTGCGAGTTAACGGTCGGCCCCTTCGCCCAGTCGGCGTGGTACGGGCCGTTCAGGGAATATGACCAAGCGCCCTGCGTATGGTCGGACGGGTTCTTCCATTCGGCGAAGAGTTCGATGTGGCCGTCGAAGAGCACTGCGTCCGCCGGCAGCATCGCATCCGGGCTTGACACCGAACTAGTGTTTGCGCTGCCTGCCGCGAAGCCGACGGTTGTAGGTGACGAGGTGAGATGCCAAGCCATGGAAACGAGTCCCGAGCAGTCCTGTCGGTAGTCCTTCCCTTGGGCGTCAGTCGTGAACTCCAAGATCGGGGGCTCAACATCCTCGTTGGTCCCGTAGATGATGCCGCGATCTACCCAGTTTTGTGCTCGGGCGAGTACCTCGGACCTCTTGATGTAGCCGCCCTCCGTGGAGGCGGCCTGGGCGGCCTGCGGGGTGGCGGTTGTCAGCTCGGTGGCGACACCGGCGCTGACGCCGAGTCCGACGGCGACGGCAAGACCGAGCATTCCGCTGATGAGCCTGCTGCGCATGGGGATGTGGGTACGCATTTGTTCGTTCCTTGTCATGTTCGAGGGCGTGAGGAATCGCGACGCAGCCCGACGGGCAGCGTCATCGGTGGTTCGGGAGTCAGATGCTGTGCCATCCCCGCATGGCGGGGGTATTCAGGATGCGTTTCATGAGTGCGGCGGCAACGTCCTGCGCTCGGCTTTCAGCGGCCGAGCAAATGAAGAGGGCGATCACCATTGCGTCGGGCTGTATCCAGACCCTGACGTGTTCCACTCCTGCGTCCGGGTCGGCATGAACCCAGATCAGATCGGTCACTATCGGTTCGCTGGTCGCCGCACTAGTTAGGTCGTCGCTGCGCAGCTTTACCTTGACCAGGTGCATGTCACCCCCATTCGTTGCCTCCGTGCGTCGAGACGGTGATGGTCGAAGCGGGAGCAGCGGCGGCAGGGCTCTGCGCCAATGCCATTCCGAAAATAGAAAGAATTGCCGCGATGATGGTCACGCCTGCTGTCCGCTTCATTTTTGCTTTCCCCGTTTCGGTCTTTGTTCGAGCCCCTTTGGCTTGCTGAAATCAAGAATGTACGAGCGACTCGGCAAAGTCATCAGAAAGCAATTGGCAGCAAGCTGCGCGGCACTTTGGTGCCACCGAGCGACGGCCCGCAGCGGACATATTTCACCGCGATCTGGCCTTTATCGGACGGGGTTGCCTCTCCCCTGACCATGATCGATACTGCGGTCGGATCAAGTTACGGGGGCAAGATGCTGGCGCCACTGGGAATCAGCGAGTTCACCGAGTCCGTCTACCGGGCGATGCTGGGCGACCACACCCTGAGCGTCCAGCAGCTCGCGGAGCGCCTCGGCTCCACGGAGAAGCGGATCCGGCAGGCGCTGGACCAACTCGCCGCCCTGTCCCTGCTGGCCGACGACGAGCCTGACGGCACCCTGCGCGCCGTCGGCCCGGCGGTCGGGCTCAGTGCCCTTCTCGCCCAGGCCGAATCCGAGATGCAGGAGCGTCAGCGGCAGATCGCGGCGACCCGCGAGGCCATCGCCGCCATCGCACTCGAGCAGGAGCGGCACACCCAGCGGGACAACGCGATGCGTCTGGAGGGCGTCGACACCGTCCGCGGCCGCATCGCCCAGCTCGCCGACACGGTCCGCTCCGAATGCCTGTCGCTCAACCCCCGCAGCGCCCAGACTCCGCAGGCCAAATCCGCAAGTGCCGCCCTGAACCAGCAGATGATCGAACGTGGCGTGCAACTGCGCTGTGTCTATCAGGAGAGCTACCGCAACGATCCCGCCCTCGTCGCCTACGCGCGCTGGCTCACCGGCATCGGCGGCAAGCTGCGGACCGCCTCCACAATCCCAATGCTCACCATCGTGTACGACCGGGAAATCGCCCTGCTGCCCCTAGACCCCACCGACAGCACGCGCGGCGCCGTCGAGGTCCGCAGCGCCGGCGTGGTGGCCGCCGTCTACGCGCTGTTCGAGCAGATCTGGGCCGGCGCGGTGCCCTTCGGCGAGACCGCCCCCGTCGACGCGAACGGACTCGACCCCCAGGCCAAGCAGCTGATCCAACTGCTCGCCGACGGACAGACCGACGAGATGGCGGCCCGCAAGCTCGGCGTCTCCCTGCGCACCGTGCGCCGCATGGCCGCGGAATTCATGGACCGCCTAGACGCACGCAGCCGCTTCCAGGCCGGCCTGGAAGCAGGCCGACGCGGCTGGATCTGATCCGGCCGCACAGCGTGCGGCTCAACCACGACTGGGCAATGTGCTACCGCGCTCTCGCTGGTCAACCACGACACTGACCCGCTGCCGGAGCAGTTCGTTGAGCCGGATCCAGGCTGGGGAGTACTCGCTCACATGAGTGGCCAGCAGCGCCTGCTCGTCCTTGGACACCGTCTCCTGGATGGTCATCCGCGACGGATAGTTGACGGTCAGCATGATCCAACCATCGCGCTCCATGCGTACGCCGCGTTCGCTCACCCCGAGGTCGCGCAGCTGCCGGAGGTAGTCGGCGATCTCGGCGGGCAGGAACAGTGGCCTTCGGCGACGATCCGGCCGCCGTCCAGCACCGCGATCCGGTCCGCGAGCTGGTCGGCCTCCTCGAGGTACTGGGTGGTCAGGAAGATGGTGACGCCGTCGGCGACCAGTTCACGCACGATCTGCCAGAGGTCGCGGCGGCTGCGCGGGTCCAGGCCGGTGGTCGGCTCATCCAGGAAAATCAGCTTCGGCTTGCCGACGAGGGTCATGGCCAGGTCCAACCGCCGGCGCATACCACCGGAGAACGTGGCCAGAGGCTTGCCGCAACATTGCTCAGCCCGAAGCGATCGAGCAGTTCCGCGGCCCGCCTGCGACCCGGCGCCCGGCCGAGATGGTGCAGATCCGCCATCAGGACGAGGTTCTCGGTTGCGGTGAGCAGGTTGTCCACTGCGGAGAACTGGCCGGTCACCCCGATCGAGGCCCGCACCGCGTCGGGCTCTTGCGCGAGGTCGTAGCCGTTGACGCGGGCCTGACCCCCGTCGGCGGTCAGCAGGGTGGACAGGATCCGCACGGTCGTGGTCTTGCCGGTTGACGCAGGGTCAAGGTCCAGCAGAATTTCCCGGTGGCGTTTGCCCAGCTAGCGGCTCGTAAGCCGCGTTTCGCTGCGCCGACCGCGGGTAACCGGCCAACGTGGGCCCCACCAGGGCGGAAGTGTCATGACTCCTGTTGGGAGCACAGCGCTGGCGGTAAACGTCGGGCGCTCCGCAGGCAGGCGGTGACCGCCCCACCGAACGGGCGGCGTCGATGCGGGGTTCCGGAGGGGACGACAGGTGAGCCAGGGTACGAGCGGTAACGAAAACGGTCCAATCGGCGGCAAGTTGTTCGCGGGCCTGCGGAACTTCGCGGACGCGCTCGCCGACCATGCTGTGTCCGCCGTGAATGAGCGAGCGGGCGAACTCACCGACAGACTCACCGAATACGCCTCCAGCGGCGACGGCGGTTCCCGCGATGGCGGGGATTCCATCAATGGGGGCAGCTCGCCGGAAAATGCAGTTACGGACGACGGCGTGATCCGCGACGGCGAGATGGTCTCCCAGGACGACCGCGCCGACGACCAGGATTCGGAAGACGGCGGCCAGGCCACGGGTGAGAAGGCCAAGAACGAGCCAGCTCGGGACGACCAGACCGAGCAAGACGAGTCGCCCGACGAGGAACCAGCCAAGGTCGCTACCAAGACCGCGACCGAGGTGGCGAAGGAGTCGGCGGCCCGGGAGTCGGCGAGGACCGCGACCGAGGTGGCGAAGGAGTCGGCGAGGACCGCGATCGAGGTGGCGAGGGAGACGGCGGCCCGGGAGTCGGCGACGACCGCGACCGAGGTGGCGAAGGAGACAGCGAGGACCGCGATCGAGGTGGCGAAGGAGTCGGCGACGACCGCGATCGAGGTGGCGAGGGAGACGGCGGCCCGGGAGTCGGCGACGACCGCGACCGAGGTGGCGAAGACGACGGCGGCCCGGGAGTCGGCCAGGACGGCGACCGAGGTGGCGAAGACGACGGCGGCCCGGGAGTCGGCCAGGACGGCGACCAAGGTGGCGAAGACGACGGCGGCCCGGGAGTCGGCCAGGACGGCGACCAAGGTGGCCAAGGAGACGGCCGCCCGGGAGTCGGCCAGGACGGCGACCAAGGTGGCCAAGGAGACGGCCGCCCGGGAGTCGGCCAGGACGGCGACCAAGGTGGCCAAGGAGACGGCCGCCCGGGAGTCGGCCAGGACGGCGACCAAGGTGGCCAAGGAGACGGCCGCCCGGGAGTCGGCCAGGACGGCGACCAAGGTGGCCAAGAAGACGGCCGCCCGAGAGTCAGCGAGGACCGCAACCGAGGTGGCGAAGAAGACCGCGACCGAGGTGGCGAAGAAGACGGCGCCTCGGAAGTCAACCGGGACTGCGACCAAGGTGGCGAAGAAGACGGCGCCTCGGAAGTCAACCGGGGCGGCGAAGAAGACGGCGCCTCGGAAGTCAACCGGGACTGCGACCAAGGTGGCGAAGAAGACGGCGCCTCGGAAGTCAACCGGGGCGGCGAAGAAGACGGCGCCTCGGAAGTCAACCGGGACTGCGACCAAGGCGGCGAAGAAGACGGCGCCTCGGAAGTCAACCGGGACTGCGACCAAGGCGGCGAAGAAGACGGCGCCTCGGAAGTCGGCCAGGACTGCGACCAAGGCGGCGAAGAAGACGGCGCCTCGGAAGTCAGCCAGGACCGCGACCAAGGCGGCCAAGAAGACGGCGCCTCGAAAGGCCGCGAAAAGCCGTTAGTCGTCTACTACTCCGCGGCGTTACCCGTGAATGAGGTAGAGCCAGCTATACCGCGCGGGTAGCGCAGCCTCGCCCGGTTGTGGTAGCTCATGCGCCATCGCGCTCCGAGCGGCCCTTTTCTACCGTCGTCCCATGCGATTTCGACCGATCGGGTTGCTGCTGGCGGCCGGCGCGGCATTGGCGGCAGCATTCGAACTCGCCCCCAGGGCCCTCCCGATGCCAACCTTCGGGGCTTACAGCGAGGCGAAGCTGCACGACGCCGTCGGGAGTGCTCTCGTCGAGTATTGGCGAAGCGGAACCCCGGCGCTCCCCGTTCACCTGACGACGCTGGTCGACTACTGGTTCCAATGGCATGCGGTCAAGGTGGCAATCAGCGCGCTGTTGGTCATTGTCCTCGCCCTGCTCACCACCGCGCTGTGGCAGAAATACCTGCATGCCCAGGCCTGGTACGCGGCGGTTGCCACAGCCGCAACGGTGTCGACGGTGTTCGTCATATGGGTGCTATCGGTGAACATCCAGGTGACGGCCCTACCTCTGATCCCGTTGCTGGGGCTGCTACCCGGTAGAACCGCCGACGGAAAACTCGCACAGGTTTTGAGTCAGATGCACGAAGGACTGACGAAATCGACCAGCCCGCACGCCGGTTCCCCCGCGCTGACGGCGCTGCTCGGCCAGGCCGAGCGATACCAGTGGGTCACGGCGGCGATTCTCGCCACCCTGATGGTGGCAACCGGCCTGGCGAGCGCCCATTTCTGGAAGCGGCGTTTCGCCAGCGACCCGAGCGCCACTCGCGTCAGATTCATGCACAGCACACTCGGTGTCATCACGGCCCTGACCGCTTGCCTGCTGCTACTCCTGACAGCGGGCAGCGTACTCGCGGCGCTCGAACCCGCCACCTCGCTGCTGGGGGTCATCGGTGCGGGCGTCCCCGACCCGCACGCACCCGCGCCCCTGAGCGGCTGGGCGTGGGCGCGGCGGCGCGCCGGTCTGGTCGGGGTGCCCGCGACGATCGTCACCCTCTACGGAATCAGCGTGCTCGGCGGTGCCCAGGCCGCCTTCGCCAAGTGGCTGCTCGCGCCCACCGGCACCGAGATGAACCGTCAGGTCGAGGAGCTGGCCCGGTCACGCAGCCGGTTGGTCGACTCGTTCGAGGCCGAGCGCCGTCGGATCGAGCGAGACCTGCACGACGGCGCGCAGCAACATCTGGTGCTCCTGACGATGAAGCTGGGCCTGGCCGAGCGGCATCTGGCCGACGCGGACGGACGCGCCGGTGAACTCGTCGGCGAGGCTCACGAGCAGGCTCGGCTGGCACTCACGACCCTCCGGGACCAGATCCGCGGCATCCATCCTCAGATCCTTACCGATTTCGGGCTGGCCGAGGCGGTACGCGAACTCGCCGAACGGTGTCCGATTCCGGTCGAGGTCGACCTCGACCTGCCCAGAGGGCTGCCGCCCGAGATCGAGTCCACCGCCTACTTCGTGGTCTCGGAGGCCCTGACCAACGCCGTGCGGCACGCTGCAGCCACTCGTATCCAGATCAGTGGCAGACGCGCTGAGCAACGGCTGGCGCTGACAATCGTCGATAACGGCAGGGGTGGCGCCGAACCGTCACTGGGCACGGGCATGCGGGGGCTGGCCGACCGAGTGGCCGTCGTCGCCGGCACCCTGGAGATCAGCAGCCCGCAAGGAGGACCCACCACAGTGCGGATCGACCTGCCGTGTCGCTACGAGTAGTGCTTGCCGAAGACGCCACGCTCATGCGGGCCGGCCTCGTCAGCCTGCTCGAAGGACTGGGCCACACCGTGGCGGCGGCGGTCGGCGACGGTGACTCGATGCTGGCGGCCGCCCGGGAGCACCGACCCGACCTGGTCATCACCGATGTCCGCATGCCCCCCAGTTACACCGACGAAGGGCTGCGCGCCGCGGTGACACTCCGCGCCGGCGACCCGAGCGCGGCGGTCCTCGTGCTGTCGCAGTACGCGGCCACCGCGTACGCCGCTGAACTGCTCGGCCCGTCCGGTCGGGCCGGAGTTGGCTACCTACTCAAGGACCGCATCGGCGAGGTCGCAGACTTCTCCGACGCGGTGTCGCGGGTCGCGGCTGGCGAGACCGTCATCGACCCCGACGTGGTGAGGCAGTTGCTGAACCGGCGACGAACGACCAACCCACTCGACCGGTTGACCACACGGGAACGGGAAGTGCTCGGGCAGATGGCCGAAGGCCACAACAACCCGTCCATCGCCCGAACGCTCGGAATCAGCGACGCCGCGGTGGCCAAACACATCGGCAACATCTTCACCAAACTCGACCTCCCCGAGGCCGACGGCCACCGCCGGGTACTCGCCGTCCTGACCTACTTGCGAAGCTGACCGCATTTGGGGTGCAGGCACGCTTGGACCGGGTTTGGAAGGCAAATGGGTTGGGGCGAGCGGTCTCGATCAGAACGAAGATCGGCCTAGCTCCGGCCCCGCGCGTCCCGCGGGCAGCGCCCACCGCACCGTGGGGTCCGGGGGTCGCCCCCGGAAAGGAAAATGCGACACAAATGGCTGCATCCGAACCGCATTCCCGTAGCTCAGGGCCAGTTCGTCACCGTCTCACCGGTCCGAACCCGACGGTTGTAGCCGGCGTGGACCGCGCAGGCCCGAACCCCCAGGCGCCGACGTCGAGTTTGGCTCTCGCCTCGCGGCCGACCTTCGCTAGGTCGGGTCTGCAGTGCCTCGTCTCCGACGTCCACATCGGAGATGACCGCGCTCGATGCGGTCGGATCGGCTGCCCTCACGCATCCCATGTCGTCTTACGAAGGCTGACTCGACCCCGTCACACGACCGACGTCAGCAATCCTGGACCCAGTCGAGCAGATAGAACCGTTGGTTGGCCGGACGCCACACACCGATTGAGTCCGACGCGCCGACTACCCACTGGCCTACGACGGGCTTGTCGCCGGAATTGCCGAAGAAGCAGACCCTTGTGGTATTGGTGTCCGGGTCCTTCAGATAGAAGCGTTGGGTGCTCGGCCGGTACGCCCCGACATAGTCCTCGTCCCTGTAAGTCCTTTTCCACTTTCCGGCAAGCGGGACGTCGGTGCTGGCGTAGGGGTACTCCACGGCGACCGATCCGTTGCTGTTCAGGAGATAGAAGGTCCCCTCAGACTTGCGGAAGACGCCGGGCATGTCCCGGTAGTTGATCATGCTGCCCAGGTTCCACCACTTTCCGGCGACGGGCAGGTCGCCGGATCCGTTGCCGAACGGGAGGTCGTTGGCGTTGCCGTCGCCGCGCTCCAGGTAGAAGCGGCCGTTGGACGGGCGGTAGACGCCGACGTTGTCGATGCCGTTGCCGTCCCAGTCGCCGATGACCGGGAGATCGCCCGCATTGCCGAAGGGCACCGCGTTGACGGTGCCGTTCCACTGCCGGATGTAGAAGGTCGCGGTGCTCGGGCGGTACAGCACGAGCTCGTCCCGCTCGTCCCCGAAGAAGTCCCCGGACAGTGGCACGTCGCCGCCGTTGCCGAACGCGATCTCGATCACCCCGGCATGCGCCGGGGAGGCGAAGGCGACCAGGCCTGCGCCGGTGACCAGGACGGAGCTGAGCAGGGTGGCGAGACTGCGACGCAGATGCAAAGGGGACTCCTTCGGTTTGATGCGCCACCGACGCCGCTGCGTCGACAGCGACACGGTACCGGCGACCGTCACAGCGATCGATCCGCGACGACAATTCGGGCCGATCGATCAAGATCGCTCTGCGTCGTCCGCTTGTGCTTCTGTCCCGGCCGGCGTCCCGCCCACCGGTGTCAGTCACCGGCTGGGCGGCCGCCGCGCTGGGCAGCTTGCTCGATAACGGCTTGGATCCGCCATGCGATGATCACCGCGCAGGCCTGCATCCTGGCCAGCACGCCGCTTCGGTTCTGCGCCTCGAAGCGCCAGTTCCGTCCGCACGGCGAGCAGCCCGCCCACGGTCGGTCACGCCGGCGACTGTCCTCTTGGGGTCGTACGGGCAGTGCCGCGTCTTGGCGTACATGGCAGCCGGGGCTTATGTAGCTCTTCATGAGGAAAATACGCTTTATACAAGATTCCCCGAGTTCGGGTAAAACATCTCTCGTTCGGATGATCGTCTGGATACGCTGCTAATCGTCGGCTATCTGCCGGAAAGTCACTTATGAGCAACCCTGGGGTATCCGGACCGGCTTTCTGGAGGGGGCATGAGCAACAACCGACGGCTGCGGCGAGGGCTGAAGAGTGGCCGCGCAGCTTCAGGGCTGAGTTCTGCCCTGCTGGCAGTAGGGATGACGGGCGGCCCCGCGGCCGCCGCACAGCCCGTGGAAACGAAACCCGCTACCCAGGGCGTGCACATCGGTGCGTCTGGTCCGCTCGGCCAGCACGCAGGGTGGCCGTCGTCCTGGTCGACTGTCCGGAAAGACGACGGCGGACCTGACGATTCATGGGACCACTACCCCGCAGGGCCAGCTGGCGTCGGATCTGACGATTCGTGGGACCAACACTCCGCGGCGCCACCGGATTACGGCCCGCAGGGATGGCAGGGTCCGCACGGTGGGCACGACAAGGACGAGCGGCCGGACGGCTCGCATGGCCCCAAGGGACATCAAGGCGCCCAGGGCGCTCAGGGCGCCGCGGGCCCTCAAGGTGACACCGGCGTCCAGGGCCTGCAAGGCATTCAAGGTGCCCAAGGCGACATCGGCGCTCAAGGTGCCCAGGGCGACACCGGTATTCCAGGACCACAGGGCGAAACCGGCACTCAAGGTCCGCAGGGGAATCAGGGAGTCCCGGGTGTCCAGGGGGACGTGGGCGCTCAAGGCGCTCAGGGCGACGTCGGTGCCCAGGGGTTTCAAGGTGTTCCAGGTGTCCAAGGTGCGCAAGGTGATACCGGGGCCCAAGGCGCTCAGGGTGATTCCGGTTCCCAAGGGACGCAAGGTGCTCAGGGAGTCCCGGGTGTGCAGGGGGACGTCGGCGCTCAAGGGGCTCAGGGTGACACCGGTGCCCAGGGGTTTCAAGGTGTTCCAGGTGTCCAAGGTGCGCAAGGTGACACCGGGGTTCAAGGCGCTCAGGGTGATTCCGGCTCCCAAGGGACGCAAGGTGCTCAGGGGGTCCCGGGTGTCCAGGGGGACGCCGGGGTTCAAGGCGCTCAGGGTGACACCGGTGCCCAGGGATTTCAAGGCGCTCCGGGTGTTCAAGGCGCGCAGGGGGACGCCGGGGTCCAAGGGCCGCAAGGAACTCAGGGGGTGCAGGGCCCTCCAGGCGCGCAGGGTGACACCGGGGTTCAAGGCGCTCAGGGTGATGCCGGTTCCCAAGGGACGCAAGGTGCTCAGGGGGTCCCGGGTGTCCAGGGGGACGTCGGTGCTCAAGGGGCTCAAGGCAACGCCGGTGCACAGGGTTTCCAAGGTGCTCCGGGTGTTCAAGGTGCGCAGGGTGACACCGGGGCCCAAGGTGCGCAGGGTGACACCGGCGCCCAAGGTGCGCAGGGTGACATGGGGGTTCAAGGTCCGCAGGGTGACACGGGGGCCCAAGGCTCACAGGGGAACACCGGAGCGCAAGGCACTCAGGGAGTCCAGGGTGCCCAGGGCGACGTGGGCGCTCAAGGCGCTCAAGGCGACACCGGCGCCCAGGGATTTCAGGGTGCTCCGGGTGTCCAAGGCGCGCAGGGAGGCACTGGGATCCAAGGGCCGCAAGGCGCCCAGGGAGATGCCGGTGCTCAAGGGACCCAAGGTGACGCCGGCGCCCAGGGATTTCAGGGTGCTCCGGGTGTGCAGGGGCCGCAGGGCAACACTGGGGTCCAAGGTGCGCAGGGTACGCAGGGTGACACCGGTGCCGAAGGCGCGCAAGGTACTCAGGGGTTCCAGGGGTTCCAGGGGTTCCAGGGTGACGTGGGCGCACAAGGCGTTCAAGGTATGCAGGGCGACGCCGGCGCCCAGGGGCCGCAAGGGACCCAAGGCTTGCAGGGCACACAAGGACCACAGGGCGACATCGGCGCCCAAGGTCTCCAAGGCCCGCAAGGAACCCAAGGTGCAACCGGCTTGCAAGGCGTACAGGGACCACAGGGCAACACGGGAGCCCAGGGCAACACGGGGGCTCAGGGCAACACGGGCGCGCAGGGCCCGCAGGGAGTGTCGGGCAACGGCATCCAGTCCGCCTACATTCAGGGCCCGCTGACCGTTATCGCGGACACCCCCGTCAATTTCGGATGCGAGCCCGGCGACATCGCCGTCGGAACTGGATATCAACTCTCTGGCGCCGGCGTCAACCCAGTGCTGATTCAGCCGCTCTCGACCAGTGGCTACCAGTTCACCTTTACCGGCGGCGGTGCCGACATCTGGGTGTCCTGCATTTCGCTCACCGCACCAGTGGCGCGATCCGCTCCGGCCGACACGGCGGGCCAGGCGCCGGCAAACACATCGGGCCAGGCGCCCGCCAACCCGTCGGGCCGGGCGACGGCCAACGGCAGCAAGGCCAGCCGGCCGAACAGCAACTCGGGCCGCCCCGCTACCGCTAAGGAGGAGAAATGAGCATGCGTCAGATATTCGGGTCACTCGCCTGTGGTGCGGTCCTGCTGACCGGAGTCGCGGCATGCAGCGAGAAGCCTGCCGAGAAGCCGCAGACGAGCAACGCCGGCAACAGCAACAATGCGAACGTCGGAACCGCGCCGGCGGACCTGCTCAAGCTTGGTGTCGACCAGGGCCAGGCGGGTGACTTCGACGCGGCGAAGACCACCTTCGAGAAGGTGGTGGCCGCCGAGGCCAACAACAAGTTCGCCTGGTTCAATCTGGGATTCATCGCCCAGTCGCGCAACCAGACCGACGAGGCGATCAGCAACTACAACAAGGCGTTGGAGGCCGACGCCACCTACAAGCCGGCCCTTTACAACAAGGCCATCGCGCTGGAGAGCAAGGCCCCCGCGACGTCGATGGACATCTACCGCAAGGTCGTGTCAATCGACAACAAGTCGTCAACCGCCTACCTCCGACTAGGCTTACTGCTATCCAAATCCGGTGACGACGCGGAAGCGCGGGACGCCTTCGACGCGGCGATCCGGCTGGACAAAGAGCTCGCCTCGGCAGTTCCGGCGGAGTACCGTGCGGTGAAAACCGTTCCGTCCTCGGCATCGACGGACAGGTGATTGGCTCAATGCATACGCCGCGCGTAACGGTTTTCACCGGGAGCAACCGCACCCGCTTCATCGACGAATGCTTCCGATCGCTCGTCGCGCAGACTTTCACCGACTGGGAATGGGTGGTCATTCTCAACCAGGGATCTCGTTGGCGGCCCGAGCGGAACGACGATCGGATCCGGCTCGTTGTCCAGGACGACCTGAACGGCATTGGGGCTGTGAAGGGATACGCCTGCGCCAGGGCCGCCGGGGACATTCTGGTCGAGCTTGACGATGACGATCTGCTCAGCAGCGACTGCCTGCAAGAAATCGTCGACGCCTTCGACTCCAATCCGGAGGTGGGGTTCGTCTACAGCGACACCGCGCAGATCCAGGAGGACGGCGGCCGTTGCGAGGACCGTTTCGCGAGCTCCTTCGGCTGGCGGCACTACGACGAGAAGGTGGACGGCCGCGAGGTGCTGGTCTGCCGGGCGTTGCCGCCGACGCCGCACAATGTGAGCTACATCTGGTACGCGCCGAACCACGTGCGAGCCTTCCGCCGGGAGATCTACGAGAAGGTTGGCGGATACGACGAGTCACTCGACGTCGCGGACGACGCCGATCTCATGGCTCGGATGTACCAGGTCAGCGAGTTCCATCACATTCCGAAATGCCTGTACCTGCAGCGCATGCACGCCAAGAACACCCAACGCATTCCGGATTTCAACGCCCGTATCCAGCAGCGTACGGTCGAAATCTACGACCGGAACATCCAACATAACGCGCTGGCCTGGTCACGGCGGCAGGGACTCCTGGCGCTCGATCTGGGTGCTGCCCACAACAAGCCCGAAGGTTATCTCGGTCTCGACTGCCACGACGGGGCGGGCGTCGACATCGTCTGCGATGTGACGAAGGGAGTCGATCTACCCGATAATAGCGTGGGGGTCATTCGGGCCGTCGATTTCCTGGAACACATTCCGAACAAAATTGCACTGTTCAATGAGCTGTACCGGCTGCTCGCGCCGAACGGGATGCTGTTGTCTCTGACGCCCAGCACCGACGGTCGGGGCGCCTACCAGGATCCGACGCATGTGGCGTTCTACAACGAAAACTCGTTCTGGTATTTCACGGACGCCAACTACTCTCGGTTCGTGCCGGAAATCAAATGCCGATTCCAGGCGTCGCGGCTGGTCACGTACTTCCCGAGCGAATGGCACCAGAAGCACAACATCCCATACGTCTCCGCGAATCTCATCGCGATCAAGGACGACACCCTGCGTAACGGCGGCCTGCTGAACATATGACATGCGCACGCTCCATCAAGGGGACTCACTGAGCCATTCGGACCTTTTCTCGTAGGCAGATCAGGGCCAGTCGGGGTCCAAATCGCGTGGGCATGGTGAGAGGGCGCCGCCGCGGCGGCAGGCGCCCTCGGTGAGCAGGCTCGCGGGTCTGTCAACCGGCGTGCGTCAGTCGCAGGCTGGGAGAGGCGATGGGCCCGAGAGGCCCGCGGTGAGCCGGCCACGCCCAGCCACGTCGTCGCAGAAGTGGTCGGCCACCGACGCGATGTGGATCAATCAACGAAGATCGCCCCACCGACCTCGCGCGTCCCGCGGACCGCGCCCACCGCACCGTGGGGTCCGGGGGTCGCCCCCGGAAAGGAAGATGCGACACAAATGGCTGGCTAGATCCCGTCCGCGGTCTTTGCGGACAGCATCTAGCCAGCCATTTGTGGAGCCGAGGGGACTCGAACCCCTGACCCCCACACTGCCAGTGTGGTGCGCTACCAGCTGCGCCACGGCCCCAAATCGCACCCGGTGTCCCGGGCACTCGCGCAATATTACACATGCCCCACCCCGGGGTCATCTTGCAGGGTGGGTCAGTTGAGGGCCACATCAGCCGGGAAGTGGGCGACCGCCGACAGGATGCCGCCCTGGCGGCGCAGGACCATCGGCCACAGGTCGTCGGGGCGGTCGACGAAGGCGTCACCCGGTAGGGCGTCGAAGACGAACCACGACCCGCTGGCGATCTCTTCCTCGAGTTGGCCGGGCGACCAGCCCGAGTAGCCCGCGAAGACCCGGATGCAGGTGAGCTTCTCGCGCAGCGCGTCGGGGTCGATGGAGAGATCAAGGGTGCCGATCGATCCCGAAACCGGATGGAAGCCGCGCATCCGCGGGCGCTGGGCGCGCATGCGGGCCAGGCAGATCGCTGACTCGGGCTGGACCGGGCCGCCCTCGAAGAGCACTGCCGGGTCGCGAGCCAGCGTGCCCCAGGTGCCGAGCACGTCGGAGACCGGCACCTCGGTCGCCCGGTTGAGGACGACGCCCAGGGCGCCGCCGGGCTCGTGGGCGACCAGCATCACGACCGTGCGGTCGAAGTTGGGGTCTTTGAGTGCCGGCGTGGCCACGAGGAGTCGACCGGTCATCGACTCCATCGATCGTCCCCCGATCGCCTGACCTTCGCCGTGCACGCGCTACCCCCTGAACCCGCCGGAGGACGCCGACAACGCACGGCCGCACGGGACTAGGACACCAAATGTGACCGTCCACGCGCAACACCGCGTCCGGGCCGTCGTTGCCATGACTCGCACCCTAGCCTGACCTACGGCCATGGTTAAGGCTGACAGCCTCGGCGAGAGGGATGAAAGTGACAGCACGTCCGGAGCTTGCGGTTATCGGCGGTTCGGGTTTGTACGCGCTCCTCGACAACGCCGTCGAGCACGATGTCGAGACCCCTTATGGGAAGCCGTCGGACCCGATCACCGTGGCCAGTGTCGGCGATCGGACCGTGGCATTCCTGCCCCGGCACGGCCGCGACCACCGTTTTCCGCCGCACCGCATCCCTTACCGCGCCAACCTGTGGGCTTTGAGAGCGCTCGGCGTACGCCAGATCCTGGCACCCTGCGCCGTCGGTGGCCTGCGTCCCGAACTCGGCCCGGGCACGTTCGTGATCCCCGACCAGTTGATCGACCGCACCAACGGCCGTGTGCAGACCTACTACGACGAGGGCGCGGTGCACGTGTCGTTCGCCGACCCCTACTGCCCGGTCGGCCGCGAAACGATCGCAAAAGCAACAAACAAGCACCACATCGAAGCCGTACGCACAGGCACCATGGTCGTCGTCGAAGGGCCCCGCTTCTCCACCCGCGCCGAGTCGCGGTGGTTCACCAGCATCGGCGGCGCCGTGGTCAACATGACCGGCTACCCGGAAGCCGTCCTGGCCCGCGAACTCGCCCTCTGCTACTCCACGATCGCGCTGGTCACCGACCTCGACGCCGGTGTGGAGGGCGACCACGGTGTGACGCAGGAAGAGGTCTTCCGGGTCTTCGGGGAGAACACGGCGAAGCTGCGCGGCGTGCTGATGGACGCGCTCGCGACCATCCCGCTCGACCGTGACTGCCCGTGCGGCCACGCCCTCGACGGCCTCAAACTCCCGATCGAGCTCCCCGAAAACTAGGACACGCCCACCGGCAAAACCGTGCCGTTGAGGCCGTCGAGCACCGGCCGGTCGCCGAGCGGCTCGGTCAAGGTGACGCTCACCGGCTCGATCAATAGTTGGTCGGTGCAGGCGCCGCTGTCGTGGGTGACCGCGCCGGCGACGACGACCACGGTGGGGCGTTCGACGACGATCGGGGTGATGTCGCGGTCGCAGGCGCCGACGCCGAGCCGGTAGCGCAGCGTGAATCCCTCGACGCTGGTCACGCCCTGGGTGCTGACCATGTCGGGTGGCACGGCGCGGTTGGCCGGGGTGGCCGCCGGTGATGGGACCGGTGCCGGGTCGGCCACGGCGGCCAGGAGCACCGCGCGGTTGCCGGAGATCTCGAACCGCCAGGCCGGCACGGTCGCCACGCCGCGGCTGGTGCGCAACTCCATGGTGGTCAGCGACGCCGCCGACGTGGTCAGGCCGACGCAGTCGCCGCCGGCCGCGCTGGACACCGAACTGTCGGGGCCGCCGGACGGGTCGGGCACCGGCGGCACGCTCGGCTCGGTGCAGGGCGGCGGATCACCTTGATCCATTTTTTGGTACGCCTCCGCGGCGCTCAGCAACGGAAGCTTCAGCGTGCCGTCGCGGAAGAGCACGGTGCCCGCCGCCGGGCGGGTGGTCGGCAGCGTGGCCGTCGACTCCCACCACCCGGCCGCGAGCGCCCGCTTCTCCTCCTCGACCAGCGTGCCGTCGACGGCGGTCGGTTGCTGCAACGGCACGTACCCCCGCTGCCACGCGTCGCCGGTCGGAGACCAGGCGTTGGCCACCTCGGTCGCCCACTGCTCGACCGCCTGGTGGTCGGTTTCGGGCGGCTCGAGCCCGCCGCCGTCGCCGGCCCCGCCGGGCGAGGCGCACGCCGACAGCGCCACGACGACAACAGCACCGACAACGGCGGCGAGACGACCCGCCCGCAGAAGACTCATGGTGGTCAGACGGTTACGCGGGCCGACGGGTTCCGGAGATCACCCGATCAGGTCAGGTTTCTCCACCAATGTCGGTCTCGTACGCGTCGTAGACCAGATCGGCCCCGCGTTGTCGGTGGCGGGACAACGCCCGCAACACCTCCCCGCCGCACGCGCGCAGGTCGCCCGACCGGGATCCGGCCAGGTCGGCCCGCCGCTGCAGCGACGACATCGCGACGGCGATCGCGGCGTGCTCGCGGATCAGCAGCTTGACCCGGTGGGTCAGCCGCGGCGCGTGCTCGAGCAGTTCGGCGTAGAGCCCGTCGTCGCCCTCGGTCACCACGATGTGCTCCGCGAACGCCGCCCGCAGCGTGTGCAGGCGGGTGCTCACCCGCTCGCGCCAGCCCGGCTCGCCGATCGGCGACGCGATCGCCTGCTCGAACATCTGGATGTCACGCAGCAACGCCGCCCGGTGCCGCCGAGCCACCTGGAGCGAAACCGCATCGGTCACTATCGGTTGTGTGCCGCCCACCGCACACCTCCTGGTCTCATACGACCTCTGCACCGATGGTGACGGCGCTCACACCGCGCTGTAAAGGGGAACGGCGGAACCCGTTCGTACCACCGCGATCTTGTGGCCCATCCGCACCGCCGGACCCGCTAGCGTGGCTATCCATGAGTCGCTACGGCGCGATGTATGGGCCCGACATCACCTTCCTCGGCGTACCCCCGTGTGATCTTGATGATCGTGCGACCTGGGCCGATGCCGACGTGGTGATCCTGGGCGCGCCGTTCGACGGCGGCACCTCGCACCGGCCGGGCACCCGGTTCGGCCCGTCAGCGATGCGCAAGGCCTGCTATCTGCCGCACGACGGCTCGCGACCGGCACTCGCGTTGCGGACCGATGGGCTCAAGGACATCAGGGTGTACGACGCCGGCGACGTCGAGTGCTTCTCGGGCGACATCGAGAAGAGCGTCCGGGTGATCGAGGCGGCCGTGGCGACCATCGCCGGCGCCGGTGCGATCCCCGTCGTGCTCGGCGGCGACCACACGATCACGCTGCCCGACGTCACCGGCGTCGCCCGCGTGAAGGGCTTCGGCCGGGTCTCGGTGGTGCACTTCGACGCACACGCCGACACCGGCAACAGCGAGTTCGGCTCGCTGCTCGGCCACGGCCAGCCGATGCGCCGGCTGATCGAGTCGGGCGCGGCGCGCGGCGATCGGTTCCTCCAGATCGGGCTGCGCGGTTACTGGCCAGGTCCGCAGACGCTCGACTGGATGGCGACGCAGGGCATGCGGGCGTACGAGATGAGCGAGGTCGTCGCCCGCGGCCTGGACGTCTGCCTGACCGAGGCGTTCGCGATCGCGGTCGACGGGTGTGACGGTGTCTTCCTGTCGGTCGACATCGACGTGGTCGACCCGGGCATGGCGCCGGGCACCGGCACGCCCGAGCCCGGCGGTCTGACCTCCCGTGAACTGCTCGACGCGGTCCGCCGGGTCTGCCTGGAACTGCCGGTCGTCGGCGTCGACGTGGTCGAGGTGTCGCCGCCCTACGACCAGGCCGAGGTGACCGCGTTCCTGGCCAACCGGGTCGTGCTGGAGGCACTGTCGGCGATCGCGTTCCGCCGCGGCGGCGGCGTCTGGGACCCGGCGCGACCGTTGCTCGACGGGCGACGTACCGAATGAAATTGGTCACCGGCGATTGTCCTAACCGTCCGCACGCGGTCTGATCGGTGCATGGTCGAGGTCACCGGCACCGCCCAACGGGCCGCGTGGCAGCAGAAAGTGCTGCCGCCGGTGGAGCAGGTGCGACCGGGCCTCTGGTCGATCCCGGTGCCGATGGCCGGCAGCCCGCTGCGCTACGTGCTGGTCTACGCGCTGGCGCTGCCCGATGGGGTGGCGCTGGTCGACGCCGGCTGGCCCACCGACGACGCCTGGACCGCGCTGGTCGACGGCCTGGGTGAGTGTGGATACGCGATCACCGACGTGCGGGCGGTGCTGATCACCCACTGGCACGCCGACCATCTCGGCCTGGCTGGCACGGTGCGCGAGGCGTCCGGTGCGTGGGTCGGCATGCACCCGCTCGACGCCGCGGCGGTCAAGGGCCGCGGCGGCGGTGACCGGCGCGCCTGGGTCGAGGGCCTCAGCACGTGGGTACGCGCCCGCGGCGGTAGCGCCGACGACGTGACCGAGACGGTCGTGATGGTCGCCGACTCCCGTGGCATGCGCGCCCTGGCAGAGCCCGACCGGCTGATCGACGACGGCGACCTCCCGCTGGGCCCCGGCTCGGTCCGTGCTGTGTGGACGCCGGGACACACCGCCGGGCATCTGTGCTTTCTCGACGAGGGGCAGCGACTGCTGCTCGCCGGCGATCACGTGCTGCCCCGGATCAGCCCCAACATCACCCTCCACCCCGGACAGAGCACGGATCCCCTTGGCGATTTCCTGGAGTCGCTGACCCGCACCGGTTCGCTGCCGGTCGACGAGGTGCTGCCGGCGCACGAATACCGGTTCGCCGGGCTACCCGATCGGGTGACCGCGTTGCACGAGCACCACGCCGCCCGGTTGGCCGAGGTGACCACCCTGCTGGCCGCCGCGCCGGAGTCGACCACCTGGGAGCTGGCCGCTCAACTCACCTGGTCGCGCCCCTGGCCGCAGGTGCAGGGCATGATCCGGCGGTCCGCGGTCGGCGAGACCTACGCCCACCTGGCGCACCTCGCCCGGCTCGGCGCGGTGGCCAGGATGGACGGCGAGGTCGACCGCTGGCGGCTAGCCTGAGCCGATGAACTGGACTCTCGAAGTCGTCACCGTCCCGGTCTCCGATGTGGATCGGGCCAAGCAGTTCTACGCCGAGCAACTCGGCTTCGCGGTCGACCACGACACGGCCGGCGCCGGCTTCCGGATCGTGCAACTCACCCCGCCGGGCTCGGGTTGCTCGGTCGTGCTCGGCGTGCAGAACGGGATGGCTCCCGGCTCGCTCAAGGGCGTGCAGCTGGTCGTCAACGACCTGGAGGCGGCCCGCGCCGAGCTGGTCGCCCGCGGGGTCGAGGTCGGCGAGATCACCGTGTACGGCGCGAACGGTCCGCGTCCGCGCGAGGAGGGCGACGACCTCAACAACAACGGCTTCGTCTTCTTCGACGACCCCGACGGCAACTCGTGGACGGTGCAGCAGATCACGAACCGTCCGTGACCTGCCGCCAGCCGCTGACCCGCACCAGCACGCCGGCGGAGGTGTGCACGAGCGGCTCACCGACCGGCGTGGGCAGCCCGGCCGCTTCGACCAGGCTCTGATCGAGGCTCTTCAGCGTGCCGTGCCGCAGTGGCCAGGGACCATGCTGGGCGTCGGCGGCCACCAACGTGCCGCGCCGAACGCTGTAGAGGCGAAACCGCGCGGTGAGGAACAGGTCTAGCGCGGCGGGCTCGTCGATCGGCTGCCCGACCTCGACGGTGGCGTCGCAGCGTTGGTCACGGTCGGCATGCCGGTGGCTGCGATAGCTGTGCACCGGGCCGTCGATGCCCACCGACATGCGCGACCAGTGGTAGGGAAGCATGTAGGTCGTGCGCGCCACGACCACGGGCGCCAGGCGGTCGGCATCGAGCGAGAAGAACCAGATCCCGGAACGCCCGTCGGGCCCGCGTACGTAGGTGCGGACGTTGGTCTCGGGGAAGCGCGACAGCCAGGGCAGCGCGGGCACGTAGGGCGCGCGGACCCCCGCCATCACAAACGGAATGAGCCCGACCCAGGCGTCGCCGTCATGCGTCTCGACGGTGAGCCCGGCCGGCAGCAACGCCTGCACGGCCGGCGCGGGGTAGCGCCAGTGCAGGAAGGTCAGATCCCGCCAGGCCTGAAACATGACCGGACGCTCAACGACCGGCGATTCGCTCACCGGTCCACCGTAGCGGGATCACCGTTCCTGGCGCAGTCGCCCGATCTCGCCGCCGGGTCGAGCTCGATCCCGGCGAGGGCGGCGCGAAAGTGACTGGCATGCCGGGGGTTGACCAGATCATCTGGAGTGCCTGCCCGCCCGGGATCATCTGATGAATGCCGTCTTTGATCTGAAGAAGCCGTGCAGCGTCCGCGCCTGATGCGCGCGGATTACCCTCAAAGTGATGGATCCGGAACACGGACTTTTCGGTCGGGCGGCCGAGTGTGCGGTGCTCGATCAGGTCCTGGCAGACGTTAACGCCGGTGAGCACGCGGTGTTGGTGTTGCGCGGCGAGGCCGGTGAGGGCAAGACCGCCCTCCTCGACTATCTGGGCGACAACGCCGACGGTGCGCGGATGATTCGGGTTACCGGCGTCGAGTCCGAGATGAAGCTTCCCTATGCGGGCCTGCATCAGCTCTGCGTGTCGATGCTCCACCAACTGGACAGTCTTCCCGATCCGCAACGTGACGCGCTCTGTGTCGCGTTCGGGCTCATCGAAAGCACCGGCACGGCCCCGGATCGGTTCCTGGTCGGGTTGGCGGCGCTGACCCTGCTCTCGGAGACGGCGAGCAGCCAGCCGCTGGTCTGCATCGTCGACGACTTCCACTGGCTCGACCTTCCCTCGGCGCAGGCACTGGCCTTCGTGGCGCGGCGGCTCGGCGCCGACCCGGTCGCCCTGGTCTTCGGCGAGCGCGACCCCAGCGACGACGACGAGCTGGTTGGGCTGCCGGAACTCGTGGTGACCGGGCTCGACGACCCGGACGCGCGTGCGCTGCTGGCATCGGCGGCTCCTGGACTGCGCGATGAGCGGGTGCGGGACCGGATCCTCGCCGAGGCGCGGGGGAATCCACTGGCCATTCTGGAGCTGCCGGCTGACCTCACCTCGATGGAACTCGGCGCCTGGAACGGCCTTCCGAAGCGCGAGAGCAGGTCCGGTCAAATCGAGCAGAGCTACGAGCGGCGGATCCGCGCACTGCCGACACCGACACAGCAATTCCTGTTGCTGGCCGCGACCGAACCCGTTGGCGATCCGACGGTGCTGTGGCGGGCCGCGGCGCTGTTGGGTCTCGACGAAGACGTCGCCGTGCCCGCGGAAGCCAGCGGGTTGGTCAGTCTGGATACCCGGATCCGGTTCGCCCACCCACTCGTGCGGTCGGCAGTCCATCAGTCCGCCAGCCGCGCCGACGTGCAACGAGCGCACCGCGCGCTGGCCGAGGTGACCGATCGGCACACCGACCCCGATCGGCGGGTGTGGCATCTGGCGGCCGCGGCGACCGCGCCCGACGAAGCGCTGGCCGCGGAACTGGAGCGGTCCGCCAACCGGGCGCGGTCCCGCGGCGGGGTGGCGGCCGCGGCGATCTTTCTACGCCGGGCCACCGAACTCACGCCCGATCTGACCCGCCGCGGGCAACGGGCCCTGGCGGCCGCGCAGCAGGCCATGGTCGCGGGCGCCCCCGACGCGGCGGAGGAACTGCTCGCCACCGCGGAGATGGCTGATCTGAAGGGCCTGCAACTGGCGCGGCTGGAACGCCTGCACGCGGAACTGGTTTTCGCCCGTAGCCGGGGCACCGACGCACCGGCGCTGCTGCTCGATGCGGCTCGCCGGCTGACCCCGCTCGACCTCCCGATGGCCCGGGAGACCTACCTGGAAGCGTTGCTGGCGGCGATGTTCGCCGGTGCCGGCCGACTGGAGCCCGACGAGGGGATGCGTACCGTCGCCGAAGCGGCTCGGTCGTTGCCTTCCGACCCGGGCTCGCAAGACCTGGTGGAACTTCTTCTCGACGGCCTGTCGGCGCAGTTCACCCAGGGGTACGCGGCCGCGGCACCGACACTGCGGCGAGCGCTGGCCGCCAACCGGGCCCGGGACGGCGTCACCTTGATCTGCTTGACGTCGTCGCTGGTGGCGATGGAACTGTGGGAAGGGTCGGCCTGGCTCGACCTGCTGGGTCGGCACGTGCGCGGCGCCCGCGAAACGGGAACGTTGAGCCTGCTGCCGATGGCGCTGGACTATCTCGCGAGCTACTACGTCCAGGCCGGGGACTTCGCCACCGCCGCCGCGTTGACCGAAGAGGCGGCCGCTCTCAACGCCGCCATCCACGTGGTGCCGCCGCCCTATACGCCGACCATGTTGGCGGCTTGGCGCGGTGACCAGCCAGCCACCGGCAAGCTCACCGAGGTCGGCATCCAGGACGCGTTCCCGCGTGGTGAAGGCAGTGCGTTGGTGCTGACGGAGTACGCCTCGGCCGTGCTCAACAACGGGCTGGGCCGCTATCCCGAGGCGCTGGCCGCCGCACAGCGGGTCAGCGGCGGAGACCAACTGGTCGCCAGGTCGTGGGTGCAGGCCGAACTGGTGGAGGCGGCGGCGCGGCTGGAGCAGTGGGACGTCGGGGCGGAAGCGCTGGCGGCGCTCACCGAGCGGTCCCAGGCGAGCGGAACGTCCTGGGCGCTGGGCACCGAGGCACGCGCCCGGGCGTTGCTGAGCCGCGGCCCGGACGCCGACGATCTCTACCGCACGTCGATCGACCGGCTGCGGGACAGCGGGATGCAGGCGCACCTGGCCCGCGCGCACCTGGCGTACGGGGAGTGGCTGCGCCGCAACGACCGCCGAGCAGATGCCCGCGACCAGCTGAGGCGGGCGCACGACCTGCTCTCGCACATGGGTGCGGCGGCCTTCGCCGAGCGGGCCCGCAACGAACTGCTGGCGACCGGCGAGACCGTGCGCAAGCGCACCCCGGACACCGCGCTCGATCTCACGCCTCAGGAGTCGCTGATCGCGTCGCTGGCCCGGGACGGGCAGACCAACCAGGAGATCGGCGCGGAGCTGTTCATCAGCCCTCGTACGGTCGAATGGCATTTGCGGAAGGTCTTCGCGAAGCTCGCCATCAGCTCACGCCGCGAACTCCGCGACACTCCGCTCGAAGCGCACATGGCCGCCGTCTGACGCTTGCTGGTTTCCCCGGAAACGGACACCCGGGCACACGTGCGGGGCTCCTCGGCCCGATCCCCGTGCACGCGTGACCCGACCCCGGGGCCCGGCGACCCGGGTTGACGACGGGCCTGAAGCCGGCGGCGCGAAACGACAGTGGGTGGGCAAGCACGACAGCCGAGCCCAAGGAGCCTTCCCGGTGTTGACCAGCCCCCCAGCCGACCACACCATCGCCCAGGCCATCGCCCACGACGAGTTGCGGCTGTTCTACCAGCCCATCGTGCGCGCCACTGATGGCGCGGTCGTGGCCGTGGAGGCCCTGGTGCGGTGGCAGCACCCGACACTCGGCCTGCTGACCCCCGACCGGTTCCTGCACAAGGCCGACCGCGACGGGCAACTGCCGTTGCTGGACCGCTGGGTCCTGCACCGCGCCTGCCAGGACCTGGCCGACCTGGGCCCGGCGGCGCCGGATCACGTCAACGTCAACCTTTCCGCGCCGACGCTGGCGACCGACTTCACCGAGCCGGTCACCACCGCGCTGGAGCGGACGGGCCTGGCGGCACACCGGCTGCGGCTGGAACTGTCCGAATGCGCCGACCTCAACACGCTGACGCACGCGGAGAAGCACCTCAAGGGCCTGGTCGAGCGCGGCGTCGGTGTCGCTCTCGACGACATGGGCACCGGTTCGACCGACCTGCGTTGCCTGTCCCGGCTGGCGGTGCACGGCATCAAGATAGACAAGGAGTTCGTCTCAGGCATGCTGACCAACCCGCGCGACCACGCCATCGTCAAGCTGCTCACCGAGATGGCACACGGCCTGCGCCTGCACGTGACGGCCGAAGGCGTCGAGACCGCCGAACAGTTGGCCGCGCTCACCCGCCTCGGCGTGTGCTATGTGCAGGGTTACCACCTCGCGCCGCCGCTGACGCTCGCCGAACTGACCAGCACCATTCTCACGGCATGAACCGCAAGCATCGACTCCCGGAGGTAGGCATGAAGACGATCCGCTCGGCTTACGGACGCGACATTCTCCGCACCGGTGGCGTCGGGGTCACCACCATCAAGCCCAGGGACTCACCCGCACTAGCTTCTCTTGAGTACGTCGGCGACCTCACCGCTGCCGACCTCGGACAGCAGCGCCAGCGACGCGTGCCATTGCTCGCGGGCGATCGTGCCGAGGCCGTTGGCGCGGGCGATGTCGCCAAGCAGACGAAGAACCCGGGCCTCGCCCAGCCGGTGGCCGGTCGCCCGGTGGGTGACCAGTGCCTGCTGTCCACATTCGACAGCGCGGTCGATGTCGCCGGTCTGTAGGTGGATGCTCCCGAGCAGGAGATAGGCGTTGCCGGCCGGGATGCGGTGGCCCGCCCGGCGCGCGTCGGCCAGCGCGGCGGCCGCGACCGTGGCCGCCTGGGTCAGGTCGCCGGTGTCACGCAGGGCGGCCGCCAGACCGACGTTGGCGCGGGTGCGGACATACTCGCTGCCGGCGCCCAGCAGGGCCAGGCCCTGACGGTGTTCGTCGACGGCCTGGTCGGGACGGCCCAGCCAGTGGTGGACGGTGGCGAGCACCGAGAGGATGTCGCCCTCGACCATCGGGTCGGCCGCCTCGCGGGCCTTGTCCAGCGCGGCCTCCGCGTTGGCCAGGGCCAGCGTGAGCTCGCCGCGGTCGCGCTGCACGGTCGCGAGACCGCCCAGCAGGTGGGCCTGCGAGTAGGCCTTGCCGACGTCGGACTGCAACTCCATCGCGGCCCGGAAACGGTCGGCGGCGGTCGGTTCGCCGAGCAGGTGTTCCACCGCGGCGAGGTTGTTGAGCGCGATCATCTGGCCGACCCGGGAGCCGATCTCCTCGTGCATCGCCAGCGCGGTCACGCAGTAGTCGGCGGCCCGGCGCAGCTCGCCGAGATCGTGGTAGAGCCCGCCGAGGGTGATCAGGGTGCTGGCCTCGCCCGGCCGGAAACCGTTGGCGCGGTGCAGTTCCAGGGCCCGCTCACTGCGCCGGGCCGCCCCGGCGAAGTCGCCCATGTTCTTCAGCACCACGCCGAGGTTGCCGGATGCCGCGGCCTGGCCGTGCGACCAGCCGGCGCGGTCGCTCAGGTCGGCCGCCGTGTCGAACTCGGCCGCCGCCTCCGCCAGATGGCCCTGGCTCTGCTGTGCCAGCGCGATGCTGGTGTGCATCGCCGCCTGCGCCCGCAGGTCTCCTTCGCGCTCGGCGGCGTCGAGGCTGGCGTTGACCGCGGCGAGCCAGTCGACGGTGTGGCTGGTCTGCCAGAAATAGCCGCGCAGCGCGTCGGTCAGCTCCCACGAACCGCGAGCCGGGCCGGCTGTCGCGGCGTGCCCGATCGCGGCGAGCAGGTTGCGATGTTCGGCGTCGAGCCAGGCCAGCGCCGCGGGGTTGGCGGCGAACTCGTCGACCTTGGGCAGATCGGCGAGGGGTAGGCGGACCATGTGCGGGTAGAGCAGCCGGCCGGCGGCGTCAGCGGTTGCCAGGTAGTAGGCGTGCAGGCGACCGACCGCCGCTTTCGCTTCGGCTGGGTCGGTCAACTCACGGGCGTACGCGCGGAGCAGGTCATGCAGCCCGAACCGCCCCGGCCGGGGCACGGTGACCAGGTGGGCGGCCACCAGGCCCGCCAGGGCGGCATCGACAGGCGAGCCGGCCAGCGCGGCGGCGCCGGCCGCGGAGACGTCGGTGCCCGGCACGGCACCCAGCACGCGGAACAGGTCGCGTTCCACAAGAGACAGCCGGACGTAGGAAGCGCGGAAGGCGGCCCGTACCCCGGAAAGCTCGTCGCCCTCGATCGCCAACCGGTCGAGCGGGCCCTGATCGAGCGCGCGGACATAGCCGTCGAGGGTGGCCGTCGGTGAGGCGTCGAGCTGCGCGGCCGCGATCCGCACGGCGAGCGGCAGCAGGCCGCAGGCGCGCACCAGGGCCACGGCGGCGTCGGGCTCGGCGTCGACCCGGGACCCACCGATGATGGTGCGCAGCAGCAGCACCGCCTCCGGCTCGGTGAGCAGGTCGACGGTCAGCCTTCGGGCGCCGTGGCTGGCGGTGAGGCCGCCGAGCTGGGCCCGGCTGGTCACCACGACGACGCAGGAGGGTGAGCCGGGCAGCAGCGGGCGGACCTGTTCGGCGGTCGCCGCGTTGTCGAGCACGATCAGCACCCGGCGGCCGGCGAGCTCGCTGCGGTAGAGGGCGCCGGCTTCGTCGAGGTCGGTGGGGATGCGGTCACCGGGAAGGCCGAGGGCGCGCAGGAAGCGGGCCAGCGCGTCGACCGGGCGCACCGGCGGGACGGTCTCATAGCCGCGGAGGTTGACGAACAGCTGCCCGTCGGGGAACCGGTCGGCGACCCGATGCGCCCAGCGGACGGCGAGCGCGGTCTTGCCGACCCCACCGGCGCCGTCGATCGCGGAGACGACCACCGTCGTGCGGCCGTCGCCGACGAGCGTGTCGAGCTGGTCGAGCAGCGCGGCGCGGCCGACGAAATCCGGCACGGCGGCCGGCAGTTGGGAGAGCCGGGCAGCCGCAGCGGGCCGCAGAGCCGGGTCGTCGCGGAGGATCGCGGTGTGCAGGTGCCGGAGTGACTCGCCGGGGTCGAGGCCGAGGTCGTCGCGGATCCGGTCGCGGGCCCTGGTGTAGACGTCGAGCGCCTCGGCCCGCCGGCCGTCGCGGAACAGCGCCGTCATCAGGTGGGCGGTCAACCGCTCGTCGAGGGGCGCGCCGGCGGACAGGTCGGTCAGCTCGCCGATCAGCTCGGCGTGCCGGCCGGCCTCGAGGTCGGCGACGATGCGCAGGTCGAGGGCGGTCTTGCGGGCCTCTTCGAGGCGGGCGCCGAGCCGCTCGCGGCCGGGGCCGATGCCGTCGAGGGCCGGACCCTGCCAGAGGGCCACCGCCCGGCGGAGCAGGTCTCCACGCGAGAGCGGGTCGGTGGTCTCCCGGGCCCGGGCGACCAGGTCGCTGAACCGGTGGGCGTCGACCGACCGCGGGTCGACCTGGATGCGGTAGGCGCCGTTGTGCAGCTCGATCCGGGCGCCGTCGCCGAGCAGCGCGCGCAGCCGGGAGATGTAGGTCTGTAGGACGGCCCGCGCCCCGCGCGGCGGCTCGCCCGACCAGAGCAGCTCGACCAGTCGGCCCACGGGCACGAGTTGGCCCGGCTCGAGCAGCAGGATGGCGAGGACGCAGCGTTCCTGCCGGCGACCGATCCCGAGGGTGGTGTCGCCATCGACGACTTCGACCGGACCGAGCAGGCGGAACTCCACGCCGACCGACTGTATAGCTGCCCACCACGGTGGGGAAGTCCGGGTGGTAAGCGATCCGGTAGGCGGTATGCGCCACGCTGTGACGTGACGGGGGGCAGCGAGCCGATCGCTCGCTGCGGTCGGCGGCGGTGGAGTGACCTAAAGCCCGGCGTCCCGGGCCCGGGCCACCGCCGCCGCGCGGTCGGCCACCCGGAGCTTCGCGAAGACGTTGGAGACGTTGTTGCGGACCGTCTTCTCGGTCAGGCCGAGCCGGGCGGCGATCGTCGCGTTGGCGGCGCCGGTGGCCATCAGCGTCAGGATCTCGCGTTCGCGGGTGGTCAACTCCGGGAACGGGACCGCGGCCGGAGCCGCGGCGCCGGTGGCGAAAAAGCGGGTCAGCCGGGCCGCGATCGCGGGGCCGAAGATGGCCTCGCCGTTGGCGACCACCTGGATCGCGCGGAGGATCTCGGCCGGGTCGGCGCCCTTGAGCACGTAGCCGCGGGCGCCCGCCCGCATCGCCGCGAAGACCGAGTCGTCTTCGTCGACCATCGTCACCACCAGGATGGCCACCGAGGGGGCGGTGCGCAGGATGTGCCGGGTGGCCTCGACGCCGCTGCGGCCAGGCATCCGCAGGTCCATCACCACCACGTCGGGGCGTTCGGCCAGGGTGACCTCGACCGCCTCGTCGCCGTCGCCGGCCACGCCGACCAGGGTCACGCCCGGCGCGTCCTGGATCAGGGCGCGCAGGCCCTCGCGGAACAGCGGGTGGTCGTCGGCGACCACAACCCGGACGGTCATGGCGCCGTCAGCGGTAGGTCGGCGACCACCAGCGTGCCGCCGGACGGGCCCGGGCCGATCACGAACGAGCCGCCCACCTCGGCCGCCCGCTCGCGCATCGACGCGATGCCCACCCCGGCGCGATAGCCGTCGGGGATGCCGCCGCCGGCGTCGGCGATCCGCAACACCAGGCGGCCGGCCGACGACACGGTCACCGTGACCGGGGCGCCGGGTGCGTGCCGGCTGGCGTTGGCCAGCGCCTCCAGCGCGATCCGGTAGGCGGCCACCTCGACCGCCGCGGGCAGGGGCGGCAGGTCGGCGACCTCGACGTCGGCACAGCCGAGCCGGAGCGCCTGCTCACGGACCGCCCCGGCCAGGCCGAGCTCGTCGAGCACCGGCGGGCGCAGGTCGTAGACGATCCGGCGGATGTCGGCGACGGCCCGCTGGGCTTCGCCGCGGAGCAGATCGAGCCGGTCGGCGTCGGCTTGAGCGCCGGCCGGCAGCGCCCGCCGAACGGTGTCGATGCCGAGGGCGATGCCGGCCAGCGTCGGGCCGAGGCCGTCGTGCAGGTCGCGGCGCAGCCGGCGGCGTTCCTCCTCGCGCGCGGTGACCAGCCGCTCGCGCGAGTGCCGCAACTCGGCGGCCAGGGTCACCGCGTGTGCGACGACGGCCACCTGCCGGCTCAGGTTGGCCAGCAGTGCCTCGTCGGCGAGGGTGAAGTCGGCGTGCCGGCTCTGCAGCACCAGCCGCCCGATCGTCTCGCCCGCGAACGGCAGCGGGAGTTCGCGGACCGGCTCCGGGCCGCGCCGGCCGTGGGTGGCCACCACCGAGCCGGCGACCTCGACTTCCACATAGGACAGACGAAGGGCGTCGGCGACGGTGCCGGCGGCGGCGGCGAGTGCTTCGTCGGGCGCGCCGGCCGCGTCGAGCCGTTCACCGAGCCGGGCCAGGGCGGCGGCCGGTTCGTCGCGCAGGCCGTACACCAGCCGGTTGACCTGTCTTTGCAGCACGTCGCGTAGCGGGAGGGCGGCGAGCGCCGCGATCGCGCCGCCGGCGATCTGGCCGACCGCGAGGGCCGCTCCGGCGTAGACCGCGAGCACGACCGCGGTCAGCGCGCCGTAGACCAGCGTCCGGCTGACCACGACCCGGGTGTCGAACAGCCCGTAGCGCACGATCCCGACCCAGGCCGCGACGCCGAGCACGACCGGCCCGGTGTTCTCCAGCACCGAGATCTGGGCGGTGTCGCCGGAGGTCATGCCGACGGCGAGGCACGCGAAGAACGTTGCCGCGCAACCGAAACCGGCGTAGGCCGCGAGCCGCATCGCCGCGCCTCGGTCGCCGCCCGCGGCGCGCGCCTTGCGCAGCAACGACCATGCGGCGAGCGCGATCATCGGCCCGAGCAACAGGACCACGACCAGGAGCGCGGAAACCCAGCCGCCCAGCGAGAGCGGGTTGGGCACGTCGGGCTGGTCGATCAGGGTCGGCGAACACAACCCATAGATCAGGAGCAACACCAGGGCGATGGCGTACGCCCAGGCGAGCGCGCGCCGCCGGCCGGAGCCCAGCCGGCCGTCGGGGAACAGCAGCACCCCGAACAGCGCGGCCAGCGGAACGGCGAGCACCGTCAGCCCACCGGACACCAGCTCGAGGGCGATGCCGCCGATCAGGTGCAGCAGGTTGGCCAGCGGCAGGGTGACGCCGGAGACGAGGAAGATCCAGCCGACCGGGTTGGCCGGCTCGCGGCGGGCCATCGCCGCGCCGACCACGGCGACCGGCAGGTAGGCCGCCGCGCTCGCGGTCAGCCACGCGTCGAGCCCGGAGACCTGGCCGCGGATGGCCAGCAGCACGCCGGCGATCGCGGCGGCCACCGCCACCGCGACGCCGAGCCGGATCGCCGCGTTACGCATGATTCCTGATTGTGCGGCCGCCGGCCGGGCCGCGGAATCGGCCCGACCGGCGGTCATCTCAAGCCGCCACACGTTCGGGGACCGGCTTCGCGGCGATCCGCGCCGGCAGGTCCCATTCCGCGTCGGGCGTGCGGGCCAGGATGACGGCGCAGGCGACCGTGGCGATGGAGAGCAGCCCGTAGGCGATCGCGTCGACCGCCGGCCCGATGCCCATCGCGACCGCGTGCAGGAACGGGCTGGCGCCGAAGAGGATGCCGACCCAGGCCGGCACCGCGCGCGACCGCCAGAGCCCGATGCCGAGCACCAGCATGCCGACGAGGTGGCCGAGCACGAAGACCATGAGCAGGGTGTTGTAGACGGCGTCACCGGTGACGGCGTCGAGCAGCGCGGCGACGGTGTCCCGGTCTTCCATCCGGGAGCCGAACCAGTAGGCGGCCTCGACCCCACCGATGCTGGCGATCCCGGCCGACCAGGCCAGGAACGACAGCGCGCCGCCGACGGCCGCGAGCCGGGGAGCGCCACGCCGGGCCATCCTGGCCGCGTAGAGCACGGTGAGGGGCATGAGCAGGATCAACAGCCAGACGAGGGTACGCGCCGGCGCGGCCGGGATGGCGTGCGTGGCCACGTCGGCGAGCTGGCTGGCGGCCGGCGCGTCCTCGTCGAAGTGCGGCTCGGTCAGCGTGCCGGCGACCAGCGCCAGCGGCGCGAGCACCAGGCAAGCGGCGCCGGTGAAGCGGGAGAGGGCTCGGGTGTCCACGATGGTGTCCCTTCCTTCGGAGGTGTGGACAGCAGCGTCCGCCGCACCGTGACCCGGGCGGCAGAGTCACCGGTCCCGGGACACCCGGGAAATGCGGGGGTGCCCGCCCCCGTTGGCGGGCACCCCCGGCTCCCTCAGCGGACCGAGACCAGCTCCGGCGCGGGTGCGTTCTCGGTTTCGGTCAGGCCGATCCGAGCGTGGATGCGGGCCAGCCAGGCCGGCGCCCACCAGTTGTAGCGGCCCAGCAGGGTCATGGTCGCCGGCACCAGCAGCATCCGGACGATCGTCGCGTCGAGCAGCACGGCCAGCACGAGGCCCAGGCCGATCGAGCGGATCGGCACGAAGCCGCCGGCCACGAAGCCCGCGAAGACGACCGCCAGCAGCAGCGCCGCCGCCGTGACGATCCGGCCGGTGAGCTGGAGTCCCTCGGCCACCGCGACCTCCGGCCGGGCGCCGGCCAGCCAGCGCTCCCGCATCCGGGACAGCAGGAACACCTCGTAGTCGACGGACAGGCCGAACGCGATGGCCGCGACGAGGACCGGGACGGTCAGGTTGGTGCCGTCCAGCGGCGCGAGACCGAGGTGGCCCTGCTGGAAGACCCAGACGACGGCACCGAGCGCGGCACCGATGCTGAGCAGGTTGGTCAGCACGGCCTTGATGGGCAACACGATCGAGCCGGTGAACAGGAACAGCAGGACCAGCGTGCCGAGCGCGACCAGCGCGATCGCCCAGGGGAGCCGCTCGGCCAGCATGCCCCGGTAGTCGATCAACCGGGCCGCGTCGCCGCCGGCCAGCTTGTCGCCCGGCAGGTCGCGCACGGCCTGGGCGACCGCGTCCTGCTGGGGCTGGTCGACATCGGCCTGGACCAGGGTCAGGTTGCCGAGCGCGGAGACCTCGACCTCGCGTACCCCTGGCATGGTCTGGATCTGATCCCGCAACATCGTGGCCGTCGCCGCGTCCGGCACGATGGCCGAGACCTCGTCGGGTCGGACCTCGTCGGGGAAATGGACGGCCAACTCGTCGTAGAGGGCGCGGGTCTGGGTGGTCGCGGGCAGCAGTCGGGCGTCACCCGCCGCCAGCCGCATGTCGAGCACCGGGATCGCGATGAACAGCATCGCGGCCAGCACGGTCAGTGCGGTCACCAGCGGCCGGCGCTGCACGATCCGGGCCAGCCGGGCGAACACGCCGGCACTGGCCGGCCGCGGCGCGCGGGCCTTGATCCGCTTGCCGAAGAGCGCTAGCAGCGCGGGCAGCAGCGTCAGCGCGGCCAGCATGTCGAGCAGGACGACCGCGGTGCCAGCGATGCCCATCGAGCGCAGGAACGGGTCCGGGAAGACGGTCAGCCCGGCCAGCGCGACCGCGACGGTCAGGCCGGAGAACAGCACGGTACGGCCGGCGGTGCCGGCTGTCCGGAGCACGGCGGCGCCCACCTCCGGGTCGATGGCCCGCTCCTCGCGGAACCGGTAGACGATCAGCAGGGCGTAGTCGACGGCCAGGCCGACCGCGAGCATCGTGACGATCTGGATCGAGTAGACGGACACGTCGGTGACCTGGCTGAACGCGAAGAGCAGGCCGAAGGTGCCGCCGACGCCGACCACCGCGATGATCAGCGGCAGTCCCGCGGCGAGCAGGCCGCCGAAGACGATCAGCAGCAGCAGCAACATGATCGGCGTGCTGAAGATCTCGGCGCGGGCCACGTCGCGGGCCGCCTGCTCGCTGAACTCGTCTTCGCTGAGCGACCCGCCGGACACCGTGACCGTGCCGCCGGCCAGGCCGGTGCCGGCGCGGATGCGTTCGGCCGCCTGCCCGGCGACCTCGTCGGCGCCGTCGGCGAGGTCCATCGTGACGGTGAACAACACGGCGCGGCCGGTCTCCGGCGCGGGCACCGGCGGGCTCACGTCGGCCACCCCGGGCATCGCCCGGACGTCGGCGCTGACCCGGTCGATCGCGGCGGTGACGGCCGGGTCGGCGGCGTCGATGCCGCTGACGACCGCGGTGATCCGCTCGGGTTCCGGCGCGAGCGTCTCGCCGAGGTCGCTGGCCCGGTCCGACTCGCTGCCGGGCACCACGCCGACATCGCCGACGAGCCGTTCGAAGACGCCGACCCCGACGGTGAAGCCGGCGCCGACGACGGCCAGCCAGATCAGCAGAACGATGACCGGGCGGCGTACGGAGAAACGTGCCAGTGAGGTTGTCATGCCATCGATCCAACGCATTTTCGGCCTGCGGCGGATCGCCGTCCGGAGTGGACTCCGGCTCACTCGCCGGAGCGAGGAACGACCAGTCCGGTCTCGTACGCGAGGACTACCGCCTGCACCCGGTCGCGCAGGTCGAGCTTGGTGAGCAGGTTGCTGACGTGGGTCTTGACGGTGTGCTCGGTGACGAACAGCTCGGCGGCGATCTCCGCGTTGGACAGGCCGCGCGCCACCGCCTTCAGCGTCTCGGTCTCCCGGGCGGTGAGGGTGGTGAGG
This sequence comes from Asanoa ferruginea, assembly GCF_003387075.1. Classification (NCBI taxonomy): domain Bacteria; kingdom Bacillati; phylum Actinomycetota; class Actinomycetes; order Micromonosporales; family Micromonosporaceae; genus Asanoa; species Asanoa ferruginea. The sequence goes on along the minus strand of NZ_QUMQ01000001.1, from coordinate 875,737 downwards.
TTTTTCGGCATCGCGGGATTCTGCGGTGCCCGGGCGACCACGTCGGCGATCAGCCGGCGGGTCACCGTCGGCGCCAGCAGCGCCTCGCCGCCGGCCACCACGCGAACGGCGTTGACCAGGTCGTCCCGGCGCATGTCCTTGAGCAGGAAGCCGCTGGCGCCGGCCCGCAACGCGTCGTAGACGTATTCGTCGAGGTCGAAGGTGGTCAGCACGAGCACCCGGGTCGCGGAGGCGGCGCAGATTTGGGCGGTGGCCGCGATGCCGTCGACGTTGGGCATCCGCACGTCCATCAGCACCACGTCAGGACGCAGCCGCTCGGCGGCGGCGATCGCCTCGGCACCGTCGGCGGCCTCACCGACCACCGTGATGTCGGGTTGGGCGTCGAGGATCAGCGCGAACCCGCCCCGGACCAGCTCCTGGTCGTCGGCCACGAGGACGCGGATCTGGTCAACCACGCGGCTGCACGGGAACCACCGACTCCACGAGGGGGAGCGTAGCGTGCACGACAAATCCGGGGCCGTCGGTGGCGGCGCCGGTGCGCAACGTGCCGCCGCACGCGGTGACCCGCTCACGCATGCCGATCAGGCCGTGCCCGCCTGGGGTCGGCGGCCGGCGGCGTGGCCCACGCCCGTCGTCGCGCACCTCCAGCACCAGCGCCGACCCGTTCCAGTCGAGCCGCACCTCGACCTGAGCGGCGCGGGCGTGACGTACCACATTGGTCAGTGCCTCCTGCACCACCCGATAGGCGGCGACCGCGGTGTCGGCCGGAACGGACCGCCGATCACCGGCTTCGGCGAAGCTGACCACCAGGCCCGCGGCACGCGCCTGCTCGACCAGCGGCCCGATCGCGTCGAGGCCGGGCTGCGGCGCGCGCGAGGCCGGCTCGGAACGCAGCACGCCGAGGGTGCGCCGGAGCTGGGTGAGCGCGTCGCGGCCGGCATCGGCGATCGCGTCGAAGGCCCGCTCGGCGGCGGCCGGATCGCGGCGCACCACCACGGGCCCGGCCTCGGCCTGCACCACCATCAGGCTGACCGAGTGGGCGAGCGTGTCGTGCATGTCGCGGGCGATCCGTTGCCGCTCGCGCGAGGCCGCCTCGGCGTAGTCGGCGGCGAGTTGCTGCGCCCGGGCCTCCAGGGTGGCGATGAGGTCGCGGCGCGAGCGGGCGATGGCGCCGAGGCCGTAGGCGGCACCGAACAGGATCAGCGTGGCGGCCACCGGCAGCGGGTTGCTCTTCGGCGTGAGCGAGACGCTCAGCCCGGCGATGGTGCCGGCGATGCCGACAAACCGCCAGAGCTGGCTGCCCAGCGCGGCGAAGGTGTAGGTGGCGACGAGCTGCCCGTAGGGCACCTCTTTGATCAGGTCGTTGACCGCGAGCACCGCGGTGGCGATGCCGGTGATGAAGGTGACCGGCACTGGCCAGCGCCGCCGCCAGACCAGCGGCAGCGAGCTGAACGCGGCGAAGAGATACATGCTGGTGCTGTCTTCGGCGTCGACCACCGGCGAGGCGATCGTCGCCAGATAGCAGAGCAGCGCGATGATCGCGTCGACCACCAGCGGCGGAAGCGCGTAGGCCGCCTCAGTGGCCCGGCGCCTGAGCTCCGACAGCTTCCGCACGCTGGCAGTATCCGACGCGCCGACCGCCCGCCGCCTCCCTCCCAGGAGGGAGACGGATTTTCTTGGGGACGATGTCGAAACCGGCGTGCGCCCGTTCGACCCACGGGTAGCAGAAGGACGACACGAGGAGGACAGGCCATGAAGGTCCTGGTAGTGATCAAGGTGGTCGGCACCGACGAGGACATCGTCGCGGGCAACGTAGAGATGCTGGCGCCCATGGGCGAATACAACGACAAGCTCTCGAAGGCCGGGATCCTGCTCGACGCCGCCGGCTTGCGGCCGAGCGTCGAGGCCAAGCAGGTGGTCCTCGAGGGCGGCACCACGTCGGTGGTCGACGGGCCGTTCACCGAGGCCAAGGAGATCATCGCCGGATACTGGATCTGGCAGGTCGGCTCGATGGAAGAAGCGGTCGAGTGGGCCCGGCAGTGCCCGGTCGACCCGAAGGTCGGGCGCGGGCTGCTGGAGATCCGGCCCTACTGGGAAGAGGCCGACCTGCAGGCCCTGCTGGGCGGCTGAGCACCCGATCGGGGAGGGAGCGGCGATGGACGCGCGGCGGACCGTGGAAGCGGTGTGGCGGATGCACTCCGCCCGCTTGGTCGCCGCCCTCACTCGGCTGGTGCACGACGTGGGGCTGGCCGAGGACTTCGCGCAGGACGCCTATCTCGCGGCGCTGGAGCAGTGGCCGCGCGAGGGTGTCCCCGCCGAGCCGGCCGGCTGGCTGCTGACCACGGCCCGGCGCAGGGCGATCGACATGATCAGGCGCGAGAGGGTACGCGACGAGAAATACGCCCTGCTGGCCGTGGCCGACGACGACGAGGGCGGCACCGGCACCGACAGCGAACTCCTGTCGCTCGTGTTTGTCGCCTGCCACCCGGTGCTGTCCCAGGAGTCGCGGGCGGCGCTGACCCTCCGGCTGGTCGGCGGGCTGAGCACGGAGGAGATCGCCCACGCGTTCCTGGTGCCGCCGGCCACCATGGGGCAACGGATCTCCCGGGCCAAACGCACGCTGACCGAGGCCGAGGTGCCGTTCGCGATGCCCGACCCCGATGCCTTACCGGCCCGGCTCAACGCCGTCCTGGAGGTCGTCTACCTGATCTTCACGGAGGGCTATTCGGCCACCTCCGGCGACCGCTGGATCCGCCGCGACCTGGCCGAGCGCGCCATGCGCCTCGGCCGGATGCTGGCCGGCCTGATGCCCACCGAGCCGGAGGTCTTCGGCCTGGTGGCCCTGATGGAACTCCAGGCGTCGAGATTCGCCGCCCGGATCGGGCGCGACGGGCAGCCGGTGCTGCTCGAAGACCAGGACCGCGGGCGCTGGGACCGCACCCTGATCGCACACGGACTCGGCGCCCTGTCCCGGGCGCGGGGCCTGCGCAAGCCGCTCGGCCCCTACACGGTGCAGGCCGCGATCGCCGCCTGTCACGCGCGGGCGCCACGCTTCGCAGACACCGACTGGCCGGCGATCCTCGCCCTCTACGACGCGCTGACCCACCTCGCCCCGTCGCCGGTGGTCCGGCTCAACCGGGTGGTCGCGGTGTTGCATGTGGATGGTCCGCAGGCCGCCCTCGATGCGGTCGACGAGCTGCGCGACGACCCAAGGCTGGGCCGCTACCACCTGTTCGGCGCGATCCGCGGCGACCTGCTCATGAGACTGGGCCGGCAGGCCGAGGCCGCCGACGAACTCGAACGCGCCGCCGGCCTGGCACCCACCCGTCAGGAACGCACCCTGCTGATGGAGCGGGCGGCCGCGGCGACCCGGTGATTGCCGCCCGCCGCGTGCGGGCATATCGACGGCCATGAAGCCGCGATATTCGTTGCGCCCCGGCGCCGTCGCGCTCACCCGCGCCCAGTGGGTGGCCGTCGGGCTCGCGCTGGCGGTGGCGCTCGTCGGCGGCGTCACGCTGGCGCTGGTGGCCGGCCTGGCGGCCGCCGGGATCCTGGTCGGGGTCGCCGGCCTGGTCGTGGCCATGGTCGCCGCGTTCGGGCGGCGCTCGGGAGCATAGGTGTGGCGTTCGCGGGAATGCGGGGAGCGACCGCAAACCCGGCCGAGGAGGGGATATGACCGCCACGCTGCCGATGTTGGAGAACTACCCGAATCCGATCGAACTGGATCGGGGAAAGCTCGCAGCCACGATCGACGCCCTGGATGACTGCGCCGAGGCATGCACGGCGTGTGCCGAGGCATGTCTCGGCGAGCCCGACGTCGCCGAACTGACCATGTGCATCCGCACCAACCTCGACTGCGCCGACGTCTGCGCCTCGGCGGCGCGGGTGCTGACCCGCTGGACCGGCTACGACGCGGCGATCGGCCGGGCGATGCTGGAGGCCTGCGCCACCGCGTGCGCGGTCTGCGCCGCGGAATGTGAGCGCCACGCCGCGAAGCACGAACACTGCCGCATCTGCGCCGAGGCCTGCCGAAGCTGCGAGCAGTCCTGCCGCGACCTCCTGGCCACGATGGTGTAGCTAGGCCGTTGCCGCCCAGTCGATGTGGTAGTCGAAGACCTTGCGTTGGGCGTTGCTGGTGCTGGCCAGCTTGAGCACCGTTGGCATGACCGCGTCGCGGATGACCCGACCTACCGGGCCCGCGGCCTTGCTGCTGTTGTTGCGGGCCGCAGCCTTGATGATGCGCTCGACCCTGGGGCGGCGGGCCGACTCGTAGCGGGCGAACGCATCCGCCGGGTCCGCGTGATCGCGCAGGCACTTGGCCAGCACCAGGCCGTCCTCGATGGACAGTGAGGCGCCCTGGCCCGAGGTTGGCGTCGGCGCGTGTGCGGCGTCGCCGACCAGGACCACCCGGCGGGAGTGCCAGGAGCGGAGCCCGGACACCGACTGGATCGGGTCCATCGGCACGAACTCGGGCGTCGCGCTGATCACCTCGATCGCCGGGCCGGCGTCGCCCTCGAAGAGGTCGATCAGGCGGGGGCGCCAGTCGATCGCGGCCAACTCGCCGCGGGCCGGTTCGCGGGGGTAGGGCACGTTGGCGAACCACCAGACCTCGCCGCCGGGAGCGACCACGTACCCGAAGAAGGCCCGTCGTCCGAAGATCATCTCGTAGTGGCCGGGCGGTGCGGAGACCGCGCCGGTTGGCGGGGCGAAGCCGCCGTTGCCGACCAGGCCGGCGTAGGACAGCGGTGGCGCCGCCGGGTCCAGCACCCGCCGCACCTCCGAGTGGATGCCGTCGGCGCCGACCAGGACGTCGGCCTCGGCGGTGGTGCCGTCGGCGAACTCCGCGCGTACGCCGGTCGCGGTCTCGGTAAAGGTGACCAGCCGCTTGCCGGTCAGCACCGGGATGTCGCGGGCGGTCGTCTCGGCGCGCAGTGCCTGGTCGAGGTCGGCGCGGCGGAGGGTGAAGCTCTCGGCGCCCGGCGTGTGCACCGTGCCCAACTCTTTGCCGGTCGTGCTGCGCAGGGTGATGGCCGGCGACGGGAACGCCTTCGCCAGGGCCGCGCCGTCGGCGTCGAGCACCCGCAGCGCGTCGGCGCCGTTGGGTGCCAGGGTCAGGAACGCGCCGCCGCGGGGTGCGGTGGACGCCTCGTAGACCGTGGCGTCGATGCCGGCCTTGTGCAGGGCCATCGCGGTCGCCGGGCCGGCGACGCCGCCGCCGATGACCAGAGCTGTGCGGATCATGATTCGTCCCCCCTCTGCCCGGAGTGGAACGCGGCCCACTGTGGACCCCAGCCGGTCTCCGGATCGGTGATCTGACCGATGAAGTGCTCGACGAACGCGAGCTCGGCGTCGAGCTGGTTGATCCGGTATTCCTCCTCGACGAGGAACAGCGGGTGCAGGCCGCCGGCCAGCGCGCCGTCGACCAGGGTGCGGGTCTGGGCCCGTTGCTCGGCCAGGCGACCGGACCGCTGCTGGAGGAGCGCGACCGCCTCGTCGGGCGGGATGGCGGCGATCAGCGAGAGCGCGGCGACGAAGTGCGGGTATTCGTGGTCGGGCTCGCCGACCAGCTCGCGCAGCCAGTCGTGCATCTCGGCGCGGCCGGCGTCGGTGATCGCGTACACCGTGCGCTCGGGGCGTTGCCCTTCCCGGCTGGTCTCCTGCTCGGCCACGAAGCCGGCCTTGGCGAGCTGCTGGATCACCATGTAGAGCGAGCCGTGGTTGAACCGGATGCTCCGGTCGTCGCCGTTGTCGCGCAACGTGCGGGACAGCTCATAGGGGTGCTTCGGACCCATCGTCAGGTAGGACAGCACCGCCAACCCCAGCAGGTTGCCGACCTTCCGCTTCGCCGCCGCCATGACACGCCTCCATTAGTTGACTCCAACTATCCACCGCTGAATAGTCAGTGTCAACTACTAAAGCCGGGCGGCCAGCCCGTCCAGCAGGCGCTCCAGCCCGTATTCGAAGGTGGCCCGCTGCATCGCGGGTAGGTCGAGCGGTGCGGCCTCCTGCCAGCCGGAGACATGCGGATAGGCCTCGCGCTGCTGCTCCTGGAAGGCCGCCACCGACTTGGTCAGGTCGGCCTCGGTCATCCCGGAACGGGCCACGGCGGTGTGCCAGGCCGCGGTCGTGATGGCCGCGCCGATGGCGTGCGAACTGAGCGCCGACGCGGCGTACGCCGCCTCCTCGGCCGCGAAGCCGGCCTGCTCCAGCAGCGTGATCATCGATTCGGCCAGCGCCATCGAGTTGGGTCCGACGTTGAGCCGCACGCCGAACAGGCTGGCGATCCAGGAATGCCGGAGCAACACGTCGCGCAGGTCGCGGACCATGGCCGCGGCGGCGGGCCGCCAGTCGGTGCCGGCGGCCGGGAGCCGGACCTCGCCCATCACCGCGTCGATGGCCAGGTCGAGCAGGTCGTCCTTGTTGGCCACGTGCCAGTAGATCGAGGTGGCGCCGGAACCGAGCTTGGCGCCGAGCCGCCGCATGCTCAGCCCGTCGATGCCCTCGGCGTCGAGCAACTCGAGCGCCGCCTTGACGATCTGGTCGCGGCTGAGGGCCGGCGTGCCACTGCGGGATCGCGGAGGGCGGGTCCACACCGAGCTGTCGAACGGGTCTGGCATCCGCTCATGGTAACGGGACTCGCACAGTGTACGAGTTAGTAGTACGGTGTTCCATTGAATCGCACAGTGTACGAGGAGGTTCATACATGTCCACCTCTCCACGCGAGCCACGGCGCTGGTGGATCCTCGCCGTGCTCTGCCTCGCCCTGCTGGTCCTGGTCATCGACAACAGCGTGCTCAACGTCGCGATACCCACCCTGATCAGCGATCTGGGCGCGAGCAGCTCCGACATCCAGTGGATGATCGACGCCTACATCCTGGTGTTCGCGGGCCTGCTGTTGACGGCCGGCAGCCTCTCCGACCGCTACGGCCGGCGGCGCGCCCTGGTGATCGGCATCGTGATCTTCGGCGTCGCGTCGCTCGCCGCCGCCTTCGCGCAGTCACCTGTTCAGCTGATCGCGGCGCGCGCCGCGATGGGTGCCGGCGGCGCCTTCCTGATGCCCGGCACGCTCTCGATCCTCACCACCGTCTTCGACGACGCGGAGCGCAAGAAGGCGATCGCGGTCTGGAGTTCGGTGCTCATGCTCGGCGCGCTGGGCGGCCCCACGGTCGGCGGCCTGATGTTGGAGCACTTCTGGTGGGGCTCGGTGTTCCTGCTCAACGTGCCGGTCGCGGCGCTCGGCATCCTCGCCGCGCTGCTGATCATCCCGGAGTCACGCGGCCCGGCCCGCCGCACCGACCTGATCGGCGCGCTGCTGTCGATGGTCGCGCTGACCGGGGTGGTCTGGGGCATCATCGAGGCGTCCCGCGACGGCTGGGGGTCCGGGCCGGTGCTGGCCGCCTTCGCGATCGGGCTCGCCGGCGCCGTCGCGTTCGTGCTCTGGGAGCGGCGGGTCGCCGAGCCGATGCTCCCGTTGGGACTGTTCCGGGACCGCAACTTCAGCGGCGCCAGCCTGTCGCTCGTGCTGCTCGCGTTCGCCGGCGGCGGCATCCTGCTGGCCCTGACCCAGTACCTCCAGTTCGTGCTCGGCTTCTCGCCGCTGAAGGCGGGCCTCGCGTTCGCACCGATGATCGCCGCCGTGATGGTGTTCAACGGTGTCGGCGTGGTCGTCGACAAGCGCTTCGGCGCCCGCGCCGCGATCGTGACCGGCCTGGTCCTGCTCGGCACCGGGTTCGGGTTGCTGGCGTCCACGTCGGTCGGCGACGGCTACGGCCACCTGGTGCTCGCCCTGGTGGTCACCGGCGCGGGCAGCGGCACCGCGGGACCGGCCGCGGTCGCGACGCTGCTGGCCGCGCTGCCCAAGGACCGGGCGGGCGTGGGCTCCGCGGTCAACGACACGGTGCAGCAGGTCGGTCAGGCACTCAGCGTCGCCGTGCTGGGCACGGTGTTGACCTCGGCGTTCGCCGCCAAGATGCCGGCGTCGGCACCGGCGGAGGCGAAGCACTCGATCGGCGACGCGCTCGCGCTGGCCTCGACGACCGGCGACGCCGGACTGGTGCGGGTCGCGCGGGAGGCGTTCGTGGGCGCCATGTCCATCACGTCGTGGGTCGGCGTCTTCGGCGCGGTCGGCGCCGTGCTGGTCGTGTTGCTGGTCATCCGCCGGGCCAAGCCAACCACGGCCGGCCCGGTCGAGGACCGTCCGGCGACGGACGAGGTGAGGGTCAGCAGCTGACCAGTTGCGCACTTGGATCTTTGGATGTCTGCTGTTGACCATGGTGACGGTGCGGCGGCGGCCGCTGGTGGCGTTTCTGACCGCCGAGGGCGCGTCGCTGGTCGGCAACAAGATGACCATGCTGGCGTTGCCGTGGCTGGTGCTCACCACCACCGGTTCGCCGGCCCGGGTCGGCCTGGTCGCGTTCGCGCAGACCGGCTGCTACGTGCTGGTGAAGGTGGCCGGATCGCCGGCGATCGACCGCCTCGGGCGTAAGCGCTGCGCGGTCGCCGGCGGCCTGGCCAGCGCCGCGATCCTGGCCGCCGCGCCGCTGGTCAGCCACCTGGGCGGGCTGCCGTTCCCGGCCCTGGTGGGCGTCGTCGCGGCGCTCGGTGCCGTGCAGAGCCTCACCGACTCCGCGAAACGGCTGATGGTGCCCGACCTGGTGGCGGCCAGCGGCGCGCCGCTGGAGCGGGTGACCTCGCTCTACGCGGGTGTCGAGCGGCTCTCGTTCCTGCTCGGCACGCCCGCCGCCGGCCTGCTGATCGCCGGGTTGGGCGCGGTGAACGTGCTGCTGCTGGACGCCGCCGCCGCGCTGTTCGCCGCGCTGCTGATCGCGGTCGCGGTGCCGGCGACGGCACGGTCGGCCGCGGCCGCCGACGGATACCTGGACTCGTTGCGGGTCGGGCTGCGCTACGTGCGCGCCGACCGGTTGCTGCTGGCCATCGCGGGGTTGCTGTTCTTCACGAACCTGATCGACCAGGCGACCATGGCGGTGTACGTGCCGACCTGGATCGACCAGGTGGTCGGCAACCCGGCGGTGCTGGGCACGATCGCCGGCACCTACGGCCTCGGCGCGGTGCTCGGCTCGCTGCTGTTCGCCTGGCGCGGGCCGCGGCTGCCCCGCTACCCGACGTTCGCGGTATCCCTGCTGCTGGCCGGCTCGCCGCTGCTCTTCGGCCTGGCGTTGACCACCAGCCTGCCGCTGCTGCTCGGCATCTGCCTGTGGGTGGGCGCGATGTCGGCCTCGATCAACCCGATCATCACCAGCGCTATGTTCGAGCGCGTGCCGCCGGACCTGCATGCCCGGGTGTTCGGCTTCACCGGCTCGCTGGCGTGGGCCGGCGTCCCGCTGGGCGGGCTGCTCGGCGGGCTTGCGCTGACCACGCTGGGGCGCACGCCGGGACTGCTCGTCTCGGCGTTCTGCTATCTCGCCGTCACCCTGTTGCCGCTGGTCTTCCGGCGCACCTGGCGCCAGCTCGACCGCGGAGCGACGGTCGCCGAAGTGTCGCCGGCGGCCGTCGCTAGCTGATCACTTGGCCGGGCGCTCCACGTGTGCCTCGCTGCCCGGGAACACCAGGTTCTCGCTGCCGTCCGGCCAGCGGACCAGGTATGGCGGGCTCCCGTCGGCGTGGCGGACCTCGAGGATCTCGCCGTCGCGCCTCGGGTCACCCACATGGATGCCCTCGACGACGAGCCGGTCACCTACGACTGCCTGCATGGCGTGCCTCCATCTCTCCCTCCCACCTTGACTCGCCGTAGGGCTGTAGTGCAACACTAGAGTCCAACTACAGTCAGAAAGAGGACGCCATGCACGCTGTCGAAGCGTCGGGGCTGGTCAAGGCCTTCGGCGCGACACGGGCCGTCGACGGCATCGACCTGACCGTCCCGGCCGGCTCGGTCTACGGGTTCCTCGGGCCCAACGGCGCCGGCAAGACCACCACGATCCGGATGCTGGCCACGCTGCTGCGGCCGGACGCCGGCAGCGCCCGGGTGTTCGGGCACGACGTGGTCCGGGAGGCCGCGGCGGTGCGCGACCGGATCAGCCTGACGGGGCAATACGCGTCGGTCGACGAGACGCTGACCGGCCGGGAGAACCTGGTGCTGCTCGGCCGGCTGCACCGCCTGTCGAAGGCCGCGGCCGGCGCGCGGGCGGCCGACCTGCTCGACACGTTCGGCTTCACCGACACCGCCGACCGCCTGGTCCGCACCTACTCGGGTGGGCAGCGCCGGCGGCTCGACATCGCCGCCGGCCTGGTCGTCGCGCCCGACCTGCTCTTCCTCGACGAGCCCACCACCGGGCTCGACCCGCGCGGCCGCAACGACGTGTGGAGCCTGGTGCGGGCGCTGGTCGCCGACGGCGCCACCGTGCTGCTGACCACGCAATACCTCGACGAGGCCGACCAACTCGCCGACCGGATCGCGGTCATCGACCACGGGCGGCTGGTCGCCGAGGGAACCGGCAGTCAGCTCAAGGCCTCCGTCGGCGGCGGCACGCTGCGGGTGCGGCTGCACGACCCGGCCCAGCGCGACGCCGCGCGCCAGGTGTTGCACCGGGTGCTGGGGGAGACGCTGGCGCTCGACCCCGATCCGGCCGTGCTCACCGCCCGGCCCGACGCGGCCGGGGCCGCAGCGACCGCGCTGGCCGAGCTCTCCTGGGCCGGAGTCGAGGTCACCGAGTTCGCGCTCGGCCAACCGACCCTCGATCAGGTGTTCCTGGCGCTGACCAGCAAGGAGACAGTCGCATGACCGCGCTGGTCTTCGGCGGCCGGGCGATCAAGAAGTTCCGCCGCACGCCGATCCAACTGCTCGACGTCGCCGTGCACCCGGTCGTCTTCACGCTGATCTTCAGCTTCCTGTTCGGCGGGGCGATCGGCGGCTCGATCGACGCCTACATCGGCTATCTGGTTCCGGGCATTCTGGTCATGACCTTGCTGGTCACCACGGGCACCACCGGCGCCGCCCTGAGCGTCGACATCACCACCGGGGTGTACGACCGGTTCCGCACCCTGTCGATCCGCCCCGGCGCGGTGCTGGTCGGCGCGCTGATCGGCGACGTCGTCCGCTACGCGCTGGCGTCCGGCGTGGTCGTCGCGCTCGGTCTCGCGCTCGGCTTCCGCCCGGCCGGCGGGGTGCCCGGCGTGCTGGCCGCGGTGCTGCTCGTGCTGCTGTTCGCGGTCAGCCTGTCGTGGCTCTGGACGCTGCTGGCGCTGGTGACCAGGTCGCCCAGTGCCGTGCTCGCGCTGACCCAGGCGGTGCTCTACCCGCTCTCCTTCTTCAGCAACATCTTCACCACGCCCACGACGCTGCCCGGTTGGCTACAGGCGTTCGTCGACGTCAACCCGGTCAGCCGGCTGGTCACCGTGGTCCGGGCGCTGATGGCCGGCACCGCACCCGGCGCGAGCCTCGGCTGGCTGCTGCTGGCGTGCGCGCTGCTCACGGCGGTGTTCGCGCCGCTGGCGCTGCGCCGGTTCCGCTCAGCCGGGTGAGGCATGATGCGGAGATGGATCAACGGCTGCTCTGGGAGCAACACTGCTGCCTGCCGCTCGTGCCGGCGGCCGACATCAACGAGCTGACCCGCTACGACCGGCCGGGCGGCGCCTACGTGTCGGTCAACGTCGGCTTCTCGCCGCACTCGACCGAGCTCGTCTTCGAGTTGCTGCACACGTGGCGGCGCGGGGTCACCGAGCACGACAAGCTGACGCTGGTCGACGGCGTGGCCGACATCGACGCGGCGACCCGGGCCGGCCAGGTCGGCGTGGCGTTCGACCTGGAAGACTCCGGGCCGCTCGGTGGCCGGCTGGAGCGGGTCAAGGAGTTCTACGACCTGGGTGTACGCACGCTGCTGCCGACCTACAACGTGCGCAACGCGGCCGGGTCCGGGTGCACCGACGCGGTTGACGAGGGGCTCACGGCGTACGGGCGGGATCTGGTTCGGGAGATGAACGCGGTCGGCATGGTCGTCGACGGTTCGCATTGCAGCATCCGCACCGGGCTCGACCTGTCGGCCGTCACGGAGCGGCCGATGGTCTACAGCCACTCGTGCATGCGCGGGGTGTGGGAGCACGAGCGCAACATCACCGACGACCAGGCCCGCGCCTGCGCGGAGACCGGCGGCGTGGTCGGCATCACCGGCGTCGGCATCTTCCTCGGGCCCAACGACGCCAGCCTGGACGCGTTCGTGCGGCACGTCGACTACGCGGTCGAGCTGATCGGGCCGGAGCACGTCGGCATCTCCAGCGACTTCTCGTTCGACCTCGACGACCTCAACCGGGAGATGATGGCCAACCCGGAGCTGTTCCCGGAGATCTACACCCGGTGGGGGCCGATCACCATCATGCCGCCGGAAGACCTGCTCCGGGTCGAGCAGGCGCTGCTCGACCGCGGCTACCCCGCCCACGCCGTCGACGGCATCCTCGGCGGCAACTTCCGTCGCGTCGCGGAACAGGTCTGGCGTTAGTCCTTCTTCAGCGCCGCTTCGACCGCGCCGATGCGGTCAGCGACCAGGCCGAGCGCGCCGACCGCGCGGCTCATCGGGTCGTCGCCGCTGCCGCCGAGTGCCTTCTCGCGCAGGTAGGCGGCCTTGACGACCTCCCACCGGGCGGTCTGCGTGGGCGTGAGCCGGCCGCGCAACGAGGCCAGCTTGAGCAGGTTGGCCTCGGCCGCGGCGGCCAGTGTCTGCGCCTCGCCGAGGTAGTGGTCGTCGAGGACGGCCTCCAGCTCCTCGTCGTTCATCACCGGCAGGATCCGCTCGGCCAGCTTGTTCATGTTGCGGTAGGAGCCCTGGAGCAGGAACGGCGGCTCGGTGCGGGCCGCGTCGTCTTGCCCCGCCGACGCGATGTAGGCCCGGTTGACGGCCAGCACCACGTCTTGCACCCGGAGCAGCTTGGTGAGCACCGACCGGATCTGGTTGAGCTCGACCGGCGGGTAGGGGTGTGCGAGCTGGTCGGGCAGCACCGAGGTGTCGCCGCGGGCCATCCGCACCAGCAGCTCGACGTCGCCGCGCTCCCGTGTGGACAGTGGCGCGAGCACGGGGTTGGCGGTAAGGGAGTTTTCCACGTAGCTGAGCGCGAACAGCTCTTCGCGGCCGGAGAGCACGTCGCCCAGGTTCCACACGTCGGCCCGGTTGGCCAGCATGTCGGGCACCCGGAACCGCTTGCCGGACTCGGTGTAGGGGTTGCCGGCCATGCACACCGCGAACCGCTTGCCGCGCAGGTCGTAGGTGCGGGTGCGGCCCTCCCAGACGCCCTCCATCCGGCGCTGCGCGTCACACAGCGAGATGAACTTCTGGAGCAGCTCCGGCGAGGTGTGCTGGATGTCGTCGAGGTAGAGCAGCACGTTACTGCCCATCTCCAGCGCGAACGAGATCTTCTCGACCTCCTGGCGCGCGGTCGCGTTGGGCGCCGACGCCGGGTCGACCGAGGTCACCTCGGTGCCCAGGGCCGGGCCGTTGACCTTCACGAAGACCAGGCCGAGCCGGCTGGCGACGTATTCCATCAGGGTGGTCTTGCCGTAGCCGGGCGGTGAGATCAGCAGCAGCAGGCCGGACTGGTCGACCCGCTTCGCGTCGCCGGCGGCGCCCACCTGGCGGGCCAGGTTGTCGGCGATCAGCGGCAGGTAGACCTCGTCGAGCAGCCGGTTGCGCACGAAGCCGGACATCACCCGGGGCTTGTGCTCGTCGAGCCGCAGCCGCTCGCCGGCCCGGGCCGCGACCTGCGCGCGCAGCTTCTGGTAGCCGCGGTAGGCGGGCACTCGGGAATCACGGAACTCCCGGGTACGGGCCAGAGCCTCGTCCAGGCGCAACGTCAGCCGCCGCTCGGCGATCCGCGGGTGTGTCCCCAGTAGACCGTCGACGGTCGCGGACAGCTCGGCCGCGGAGTCGTAACGGGGCAGGTCGGTTCCGCACAGCTCGATCGCGACGGCCTCGGTGAGATCGGGGTGGTCGGGCGCGTAGGCCGTCAGCCAGGCCTCGACCAGTTGGTGCCGAGCGGCCAGGTCGGTGCCGAGCGCGCGCAGGTCGTCGTCGTATTCGCGGGCCCGCGGCCGGCCGAGCGCCTTGCGGAAGCCGGCTACCAGCGCTTTGGCGCCGGCGCTCGTGACGAAACCGGTCGAGCCGGCGGCCAGCTCCTCGAAGAGGTATTCGCCGGCCAGCGGGTGGTCGATCAGCTCGTGCGCGGTGATCGCGGCGGCGAGCTCGGCTTGCAGGTCGTCGATCGCGGGGGAGCCGCCGAACACCGCGCGGGCCCGGGCCAGCGAGGCGGCCCGCCGGGTCCACAGCGGCTTTTCGTCTTCCTTCGCGTTGAAGGCCCAGAAGAGCTGGGCCGCCGCCCGCGCCGCCGGGGGATAGCGGAGCAGCCCGGCAGCCGCGTGCAGCCGCAGCAGCGCGTCGAGGACGGCGGTGGCGTCGGCGTCGTGGATGCCCCGCTCGTATCCTTCGTCGATGCGCTCCTCGGCGGCCCGCCGGACCAGCTCGCCGAGCGTGCCGCCGGCCGTGGCGGCGTGCAGCGCGTCGAGGTCAGCGGTGGCCAGGATCGAGGTGGCGAGGAACTCGGCGCGGCTGACCGTCGGCGACTCGGAGACCAGCGGCTGGTTCCAGAACTCGGCCGTGGTGGCGAACTCGGGGTCGTCGACCGGCTCGCGGAAGTCGGTGCCGGTGACCGCGACCGCCATCCTGCCGTCGTGTGGCACCAGGGCCAGCTCGATCGCCTGGGTGTTGACGGCGAACTTGTGCCGGCCGAGCTGGATGGTCTCGCCGCCGTCGGAGAACAGGTCGATCCGGTCGCGCAGTGCCCGCCCGGCCTCCTGGCGGACCGCCTTGACTCGGCCGTCGAGCTCCTCGCCGCGGACGGCGTCGCCGAGCGCCCGCAGCTCGTCGGCGACCGAGCGGAGCTTGGCCACCATCGGGTCGGCGGCGAAGTAGGTGTTGACGTCGTCGAGGCTGTCCATCGTGGACGCCCGGCGGCGGACGCTGGTGAGGATCCGGTCGGCCGAGTCGACCAGCCGGTCGGCGCGGCGCGAGCGTTGGTCGACGAGGGCCTGCTTGCGGGCGGCGAACGCCTCGTAGACGTCGGTGCGCTTGGTCGACAGCTCGGTCAGGAAGTCGTCGAACTCGCCGTAGCGGGACTCCAG
Organism: Asanoa ferruginea; assembly: GCF_003387075.1. NCBI lineage: Bacteria > Bacillati > Actinomycetota > Actinomycetes > Micromonosporales > Micromonosporaceae > Asanoa > Asanoa ferruginea. The sequence goes on along the minus strand of NZ_QUMQ01000001.1, from coordinate 860,619 downwards.
GTTTTCCACCTGGAGCAGCAGCCGGCCGAGCTGATCGTCGCACGCCTCGGGGGTGCCGGCCGCTGCCAGCGCGCCGGTCACCGCCTGGTTGAGCAGCGCGAACTCGGCGGCGAAGCCGGCCCGCCCCTCGACCGCGGCCAGCTCGCGCCGGCGGGCGTCGAGGGTGGCGCGGGCCCGGTTGACGGCGCCGAGCACCTCGCCGATCCGTTCGAGGATGGCGGTGCGTACGGTCGCGTCGGCGATGTCGAGGGTGCCGACCACATCGGTCACCAGGCGCAACGCGTCGCCCTGCTCGGTGAGCCGCTCGCTGACCGGCGCCGCCGCGGCCACGGTCGGCACCTCGGCGCCCTCGGCGGTCAACCGCTCGACGTCGGCGTGGTAGCCGGCGAACGCGTCGTCGCGCTTGAGGAATTCGACCGCCCGGCGGGCGGCACCGTCGAGCTGGTCGGAGAGTTCGGCGCCGAGCGAGTCGATCCGGGCCAGGTCGACGTAGCGCAGTTCGCGCAGGGTCTCCAGGTGCCCCTGGGCCCGGCGCAGTTCGGCGAGCTGACCGATCCAGCCGTCGGTGGTCGCCGGCGCCTCGCCGTTGACCCGGCGGATCAGCGACGCACTGTCGGCGGCGGCCTTGTCCAGCGCGGCGGTCGCCGCGGCGGTCAGGGCCTGGACCTTCTCGTATTCGTCGAGCACCTGCTCGGCGGTCGCCCGCACCTCGGCGAGGGGGGTGCGCAGGTCGCACAGCTCCGCCTCGCCCAGCCAGTGGTAGTGGTCGAAGGCCCGCACGCAGGCGGCGATCAGCGCCTCGAAGACCGGCACCGACGGGCTCATCTCGCCGACCATCCGCGACACCGAAAGGGCATCGGAGATGCCCCGGACGAGGTCGGCGTTGCCCACCCGGGCCAGCGGACCGGCGCCGGCCGGCTGGCGCGCGGCGTAGGCGTCGGAGACGAACGGGGTCTGCCAGACCTGCATCGGGTGCACCCGGGTCGGCTCGTCGGAGGTGGCCCGGAAGATCACCAGGGTGCCGTCGTCGAAGACCGAGTAGCCGTGGCAGGACAGCGGGGTCGCGACCGCCTTGCGGATCACGTTGTAGGGCAGCAGCAGGCTGCGCCCGTCGGCCAGGGCATGGAAGACATAGAGCACGTCTTCGCCGTTGGGTGACCGGATCACCCGCTCGAAGACCAGGTCGGCGGTCTCGGTGTCGAAGGTCTTCACCACGCCGGTGGTCAGATAGAACCCGCCCGGGAAGATGATCCCCTGGTCTTCGGGCAACCGCTGGCAGGCCTGCCCGATGCCGTCGAGCCGGACCACGCCCTTGGTCTGGGTGTTGAAGACCAGATGACGCCAGGCATTCTCTTTGTAGGGCCGGATGCGCAGCAGGATCAGCGGCCCCACCCGGGCCCACTGCACGTCGGCGTCGGCGAGGCTCTGCAACGGCTGCTCGACTGGCTCCGAATAGATGCCCTCGCCGGACTCGGTGTTGTCTTCGATCTTGAGCGTCAGGTCGCCGCCGACGGTCTCGACGAACACCTCGCCGCCGATCGAGATGTGCGGGAAGCGGCCCAGCACATGGTCGTCGCGGGTGGTCGCCACCCACTCGAAGTCGTGGCTGGGCGGGAACGTGTGGTCGCGCTCGCCCCGGTTGTCGAGGTAGTCGACCGTGCCGTCGACGGCCACCGCCCAGCGCAGCACCCGGATGTCTTCGGTGCGCGGGCCGGTCTGGAACACCGCGAGCAGCTTGCCCTCGACCTCGCGCAGCGTGGCGAGCCGGGTCTCCCGGTAGTAGCGGTAGAGCTCGGCGAAGTCGCGCTGGAAGGTCTCGTCGTCGAGCAGCCCGGGCACCTCGGCCGCCGTGGCGTCGTCGAAGCGGAACGCCTCGCCGTCGCGCAGGAACCGGTGCAGCGAGAACACGTCGCCGACGGTGGTCTCCGGCTTGAGGCCGAGGAACACGTTGTAGCCGAACAGCATCAGGCCCGCGGCGGGCACGATGTCGCGCGGCACGCAGTTGTGCTCGGTGCGCACCCGGTCGGTGCCGACCAGCCGCAGTTCGGCGCTGCCGAACTCGGCCAGCCGCCGGGTGTTGAGCTCCTCCGCCCGGCGGGCCAACTCGGCGGCCCGCGCCGCCAGCCGGTCGCGCAGCACCTCATAGGTGCCGACATCCAGACTGGCGGGCGCGGTTGTCGCCTCAGCCACGGGCGTTGAGGGCGGCCAGCGGTGCGTCGGCGACGCCGAGTTTCTCCGCCGCCGTCAACAGCTCGCGCAGCTTGCCCTGGTCGGTGCCGCCGGCCTTGATCTGCTGGAGGAGGAAGGCCGACAGCGTCAGGTTGGTGACGTCGGCGGTGTTGACCTTGCCGAGCAGCTTGCCCAGATCGTCGGCGAAGCTCGACGAACCGTCGAGCCACGGCCCGGCCAGCGAGGTGGCCACCGTCGAGTTGCCGACGAAGCCGTCGACGCTCTTGCCGGCCGAGATCGCGCCGATCAGCTTGTCGAAGAAGATGCTGTCGCCGCCGACGATGTCGATGTCGGCCTTCTCCAGACCCTTGCCGATGATCGTCGCCTGGGCCTCGGCGACCTGCCGCTGCACGTCGATGCCGGCCAGCCGGATCTCCTTCTCGGCCTCCAGCCGCAGCCGGTATTCCTCGTGCTCGCGGGTGGCGTCGTCGAGCGCGCCCATCGCGGCGGCCTTCTCGGTGAGGCCCTCGGCCTCGCCCTTGAGCTTCTCGCGCATGCCATCGGCCGCCGCGAGCGCCTTCTCCCGATCGACGATCGCCTCGGCCCGGCCGACCTTCTCGATCGCGTCGGCGTCGCGTTCGCGCACCTGCGCGCCGGCCAGCCCGGCCGCGGCGGCCTCGGCCTGGGTGCCTTCGGCCAGCCGGATCATCGCCCGGGTGTCGAGCTCGGCGGCCTGCTGCCGGGCCTCGGCGAGCACGAGGGTCTCGCGCGCCCGGTGCTTGGCCGACTGCTCGGCCGCCTCGGCGGCCTTGATGTCCTTGACCAGGTTTTCCTGGGCCATCGCCTCGGCCTGGATGATCGTCGACTGGCGGAGCCGCTCGGCCTCTTCGACCACCCGCAGGCGCTTGATGATCTCTTCTTGCTCGGCGACCGTCTTCTCGACCGCGATCCGCTCGCGGACCACCTCGGCGATCGCCCGCTTCTCGACCTCGACCTCTTTGTTCTTGGCGATCGTCGACAGCTCGGTCTCCCGCTCGCGGCCGATCACCTCGAGCATCCGGTCCTTCTCGATCCGCTCGGTCTCGATCGCGATGACCCGCTCGCGGTTCTTCTCCGCGACCGCGATCTCCCGGGCCTGGTTTTCCCGTTGGACGCCGAGCTGCTCGTCGGTGCGCAGGTTGGCGGCGTTGTAGCGCAGTCGCTGCTCGGCCCGGACCAACTCGGTCTCGGCCTCCTCGCGGGCGCGGATCGTGTCGATCTCGCGCTTCTGCTTGATCTCCGCGTCGGCCTGGCGGCGCTGCAACTCGAGGATGGCCTCCTTCGCGTCGACGTTCTGCCGCGTGATCTCCTTCTCCTCGTTGCGCCGGAACTCGTTGGTCTTCACGTTCTCGGCGGCGGTGAGTTCGGTGATCTTCCGGATGCCCTGCGCGTCGAGGATGTTGCGCGGGTCGAGCTGGTCGAGAGGAGTCTGCTCCAACACGTCGATCGCGGCGTCTTCGAGCGAATATCCATTGAGGTCGGTGCCGATCACGGCGATGATGCGGTCCCGGAACTCGTTGCGCTTGGTGTAGAGGTCGACGAAGTCGAGTTGCTTGCCGACCGTCTTGAGCGCCTCGGAAAACTTGGCGCTGAAGAGCTCCTGGAGCGTCTGCTGGTCGCTGGCGCGGGCGGTGCCGATCGCCTGGGCCACCTTCACCACGTCTTCGGCGGTCTTGTTGACGCGTACGAAGAAGGTGATTTTGATGTCGGCCCGGATGTTGTCCTGACAGATGAGCCCGTCGTTGCCGAACCGCTCGATGTCGATCGTCTTCACCGAGATGTCCATGATCTCGGACTTGTGGAAGACGGGCAGCACCACGGCACCGGTGAACGTGACGTCGACCTTGCGGGTCTTCGAAATGATCAGCGCCTTGCCCTGCTCGACCTTGCGGAACAGCCGGCTGACCAGCAGCACCATGCCCAGGACCACGAGGAGCAGCACCAGCAGGAGGACGAGGAACCCGAGCGAGATGACGTCCATCAACGGTCCTTCGGTCGATTCGAGAGGTCGGCCGGCACGACCCAGAAGAACTCGCCGGCGGAGTCGTATTCGTAGATGACCGCGCGGGTCCCGGCGACGAAGCTGTCGGCTCCGGTCTGCCGGACCTGCACGATGGCCGACGACCCGTCGGCGGCGTGCACTTCGGCCTGGCCGAAGTCGATGGCGACCCGGCCGGTCCGGATGACACACTCGCGGCCGACGAAGTCGTGCCGCGACGCCTCGGGCGCGGTCGGGAAGAACCGGCGCAACGGCCGGCGAAGCTGGTTGGCGACCACCCAGGCGACCGCCAGGCTGGCGACCAGCACCACGATGTCGAGGAAGGCGTTGTCGGGCAGCACGACCGTGCCGACGAGGCTCACGAACCAGGCGACGGCGACCACAATGGACAACACAACGGTGGCCGGCGTGCCGCCGAGCCCGAGCCGGTCGAGAACATCGTCGAGCCCGCCGTCGGTGTCGGTGTCGAGCCCACCCGCCAGGACGACGATCCAATAGCAGACGACGACCGCCAGCAGAACGGTGAAGACCACGGACGGAAAGCCCAGCGCCGTGTCGATGAAGTCGCCCACCGGTCGAAACCACCCCCATGAATGTTCACCAGGATGATGGCACGGACACACAAGCATGGGGTCATCCGAATGTCGGATGACCCCATGATCGAACAGGTCAGCAGGGGCAGGTCGCGGCCCTTGGCTGCGGGGGCGGGACCATCGCGGCGGCCGCCTTCTTGACGTCGTCGAGCATCCGCTCGCGGGTGGCCGGGTCGATCACCTGGCCGCGGAACACGACCGAGTTGATCCGGGTGGTGTTGCGGATGTCGCGCAGCGGGTCGGCGTCGAGCAGGACCAGGTCGGCGACGTTGCCGCGCTCGACCGTGCCGCGGTCGCGGACGCCCAGGTAGCGCGCGGGCTCCAACGTGGCGGTCTGGAGAACGCGCATGTTGGACAACCCGGCCTGGGACAGCCGGGCCAGTTCGTCGTGCAGGCTGAAGCCGGGCATCAGGTAGGACGTGCCGTTGTCGGTGCCGGCCATCAGCGGGACACCGGCGCGGTCCAGGTCCTGCACCAACTGGAGCCGGCGCTCGAAGATCTCGCGGCCGCGGGCGTCCTGGGCCGGCGTGCGGCCGCCCAGGTAGATCAGTCCGAGGGCAAACTGCCAGAACTCCCGCGTCGCGGCCGGGAAGTACGCGTACCGCGGGTCGTTCATGGGTGTGTCGCCGGGCATGTCGGTGAACGTGTGCAGCACCAGCGTCGGGGTGACCCGGGTGCCGTTGCGCGCGAGCCGGGCGAAGACGCCGGCCGCCTTGTGCCGGTCGTAGCTGCGGGCGGCCGCGTACTCGTAAGGGTGCATCTTGTTGAGCCAGCCGTTGTATTCGCCGCCGGCGATCGGGACCGCGGTGATCTGCCGGCGCAGTTCGTCCTCGCGGCTGGAGGTGTCGTACCAGATCTGGAAGAGGTGTTCGATGCTGGCCAGGCCGGCGTCGCTGGCCTCGGTCATCTGGACGAAGTCGGAAAGGTGGCCGAGGAACGGGATCCGTTGCCGGCGGGCCTCGTCGGCGATCGCGAAGAAGCTCGGGCGTGACAGCCGGGTGTAGACCTTCACGAAGTCGGCGCCGGCGTCTTTCTGGGCCCGCACCGTGGCCCGGCCCTCCTCGGGCGTGGCGACCGCGATGTAGGGCGCGCCCAGCCCCTCCCACAGCGACGGTGAGCCGTCGACGATCGGGCTGCCGATGGTCCAGCGCGGGCCGCTCATCGTGCCCGCTTCGATCCGGCGCCGCCAACCGGTGACGTCGCTGTTGGCGGTCATCTCGCGGACCGTGGTGACCCCGTTGGCCAGGTGCAGCGGCGGCTCGATCTGCTCGCCGTCGAACGTATGGTTGTGCATGTTGGCCAGGCCCGGGATGAGGAACTTGCCGCGACCGTCGACCACGTCGGCGCCGAGCGGCACACCGATCCGGCGGCTCGGCTCGACGGCGAGGATGCGGCCGTCGCGCAGCAGCACGGTCTGGTCGCGCTTGGCCGGCGCTCCGGTGGCGTCGATGACGGTGACGTGGGTGATGGCGGTGACCCGGTCGGCCGCGGCCCGCACCCGCGGCGCGGCGGTCGCCCGGCCGACGCCGACGGCCGCACCCGCGGCGAGCCCGGCGGCTCCGGCGAGGACCGCACGGCGGGAAATGTCGCTGCGCTGCATGGCTCTACCCCTTTGAGTTCGTGACCGCTTGTCGAGATTCACGATCTCCCACGCGGCGGGTCGGGGTCATTGCCGTGAGCGGGCCTATCCGAGGTAGGGAAACCCTTACCAGGGTCAGTCCATGCCGCGCTTGCCCGGTGTCCAGAAGGGCTTGATCACGATGGCGCCGCGCGGCCAGCGCCGGTCGCGCAGGAAGTGCTGGCGGATCGCCTGGCAGGTGCGGGCCTCGCCGGCGATGTAGACAGTGCCTTCCGTCGCCGGCAGGTCGCGGACGGCATCCAGCAGTTGTCCATCGTGGACCCAGGTGAGCTTGCGTGGCAGCGGGACCTCGCCCGCCGGCCCGCTGGCTTCGAGCACGCCGGCGACCTCGGCGTCGTCGGGGAGTGCGCGGAGCATCGCCGCGAAGGGCACGGCCGCGGTCTCGTCGCCGGCGAAGATGTGGGGACCGGCGTCGCGGAGCACGAGCCGCCCCTCCGGCTTGGAGAGGGAGACGGGGTCGCCCGGGCGGGCGGTGCGGGCCCAGACGCTGCCGGGGCCGTCGCCGTGGTCGAGCACGGCCAGGTCGAGCACCCCGTTGGCCGGGTCGAGGTCCCAGATCGAGTAGGTGCGGCGAGCGTCGCCCGGGTTGCGCAACCACTGGCTCGGCGGGGTGACGTTGACCCGGACGTGCTGCCCGGGTCGCCAGGCCAGCCCGCGCAGGTGGTCGCCGGTGAGGCGGATCGCGCGCATCCGGTCGGTCAGCGGCGCGACCTCGGTGACATTGGCGCGGAGGAAGTAGGCCATGGCGCGACCTTAGTGACCGGATAACCCGGTTGCGACAGGTCGTAACGTGGTTCTGTGATCAAGAGGGATGAGCTGCGGGATCAGGTACGCGCAACCGTCGGCGGGCTGATCGCCGACGGCCTCGAGGCCGGTGTGCAGGTGTCCGCCTACCTCGATGGTGAGGTGCTGCTCGACGAGGTCGCCGGCCTCGCCGACCGGCAGACCGGGCGGCCGCTCACCGCCGACACCCCGATCTTCAGCTTCTCGACCGGCAAGGGCCTGACCGCGACCGTGGTGCACGTGCTGGCCGAGCGCGGCGAGCTCGACTACGACCTGCGGATCGCCGACGTCTGGCCGGAATACGCCCGGCACGGCAAGGAGGGCACGACGCTGCGGCACGCGCTGACGCACAGCGCCGGGGTGCCCTCGCTGCCGGCCGACCTCACCCGGGCCGACCTGACCGACTGGGACCGGATGTGCGCCCTGTTGGCCGACGCCACGCCACTGTGGACACCCGGCACCGCCTATGGCTATCACGCCTGGACGTTCGGGTTCCTCGTGGGTGAGACGGTCCGGCGGGCCACCGGGCGCACGCTCTCCCAGGTGCTGGCCGACGACGTCGCCGGGCCGCTGGGCGTCGCGGGTGAGCTCTTTCTCGCCGTACCCGATGCGGATCTGCCCCGGTTGGCCACCCTCGAGGACCGCAACCTGGCGGCGGCGATGGCCGCGGCCAGCCAGTTCATGGTCAACTTTGATCGGATCGCGCCGCCCGGGGTGCGGCCCGATGTCGCGCTCGGCAACGACCCGGCCGTGTTGCGCGCGGAGGTCCCGGCGGTGGGCACGATCACCGCCCGCGCGGCGGCGAAGATGTTCGCGGCGCTGATCGGCGAGGTCGACGGCGTCCGGCTGATCTCGCCGGAGCGGCTCCACGAGGCCACCACCCTGGCGATGACCGGCAACGACTGGGCGGTCGGCTTCCCGGCGCCGCGTGGGCTCGGCTACCAACTCCAGGAAGACTTCTTCGGCGCCAGCGGCAACGGCGGCAGCATCGCTTACGCGTTCCCCGAGATCGGGCTGACCGTGGCCGCGACCAAGAACCTGCTGTCGGCCGGCGCCGAAGACCCGATGGAAGACCTGCGCAGAGTGATCCGCAGCGCGGTGGGCTAGCGATTGCGGCGCAGGGCGACGACCGCGATGTCGTCGCCGACCGGTGGGACGGCGAGGGTCATCAGCAGGCGGTCGGCGTAGGTTTCCAGGTCTTCGTCGACCAGCCGGGCGGCCGTCGCCAGGTCGGCCAGGCCGTGGTCGATGTCCCGGGTCCGGCGTTCGACCAGCCCGTCGGTGTAGAGGACCAGCGTGCCGCCGGGCGGGAGGAACAGGTCGAGGTCGCCCGGGCGGGGTGCGTGGATGCCGAGCAGCGGGGCGGGGTGGTCGACGAACGTCGCCGCGCCGTCGATGACCAGCACCGGCGGGAGGTGGCCGGCGTTGGCCAGCCGGATCCGGCCGGTCGCCGGGTCGATCGTGAGCAGGCAGATCGTGGCCAGCTCGCCGGGCAGCAGGGTGAGCAGCAACTGGTTGGCCTTCTCGAGCACGGCACCGGGCGGGTGGCCTTCGACGGCGTACGCCCGGACGGCGTGCCGCAGCTCGGCCATCACGGTGGCGGCGTAGAGGGAGTGGCCGGTGACGTCGCCGATCGCGGCCAGCAACTGCCCGTCGATCATCGTCAGCTCGTAGAAGTCGCCGCCGACCTCGGTCTGCGCGCTCGCCGGCACATAGCGGACCGTGAGGTCATAGCCGGGGACCGTCGGGATCCGTTGCGGCAGCAGGCTGCGCTGGAGGGTGAGCGCGATCCGGTGTTCCTCGTCGTAGGTGCGCTGCGCCTCGACCGCGGCCGCCACCGACTGGACCAGCAGGCGCAGCACGTCGGCCTGCTCACGTAACGCCGCGGCGGGCACCGCCACGTGCACCGGCGGGCGGTCGTCGCGCAGCCGGGCGGTGCCCACGGCCACGTCGTCGGTCGGCCAGTCGAGCTGTGGCCACTGGGTGCGGGGGTCGGCGCGGACCAGGGCGCCGACCGGCACGACGGCCGCGGAGGCCGGCCATTCGCGGACCATCGCGGTGCCGGTCGGCTCGGGGACGGCCGCCACCAGCCGGGCGCCGGCCGAGCTGCCCGCGGTGACCGTGTCGGCGGCCACCACCGCGCCGCTGCCGAAGATCTCCGCCGCGCCGAGCGCGGCCGCGGTGAGCAACTCGGCGAGGGTACGCGCGCTGTTGACCGCCACCGTCGTCTCGGCCAACCGGGTGAGGCCCGCGGCCAGCGTCTCGGCGTGCCGCCGGGCCCGGTAGTAGCGCAGCACGGCGTGGGCGGTCGCGATCAGCTCGTCGGGCTCGATCGGCTCGGCCAGGTAGGCGTCGGCGCCGCGGGTCAGGCCCTGCGCCCGGTCGGCGACGTCGACCGCGTGCGCGGAGACGTGGATGATCGGGGTCGCGGCCAGTGCCGGGTGAGCCTTGATCTGCTCGGCCACCTCGAAGCCGCTCATGTCGCCGAGCCGCACGTCGAGAACGACCAGGTCGATGTCGCCGCGGCCGACCCGGTCGAGGGCGGCGGCGCCGCTGTCGGCCTCGACCACCGTCAGGCCCGCCCGGGTCAGCCAGCGCACCAACAGGTAGCGCTTGGCGTCGCTGTCGTCGACGACCAGGACGGTGGCCGACTCAGGATGCTCCATCGCCGCCGCCCGCCGGCAGCCTCACCGTGAACGTGCTGCCGGCGCCGGGCTCGCTGGTCACCGTCAGCGCTCCGCCGAGCAGGGTGACCAGGCGGCGGGCGTAGGGCAGGCCGAGGCCGGTGCCGGTCGCGCCGGTCGGTGCCCGGCCGGGCACCTGGTAGAACTCCTCGAAGATCCGTTCGTGCAGCTCTTCGGCGATGCCGACGCCGGTGTCGGTGACCTGGATCAACCAGTCGTCGCCATCGCGCGCGGCGCTCATCCGGACCGAGCCGGCCGCGGTGAACTTGAGCCCGTTGTGCAGCAGGTTGCGCAACACCTGGGCCAGCAGCACCTCGTCGGAGCGGATCGTCGCCGGCTGCTCCGGGTCGACCACGACCAGCTCGACGGCGCCGGTGGCCATCGCCCGCACGGTGCCGCGGAGCTGGCTGAACACCAACCGCAGGTCTACATCGGACCAGTCTGGCTGGATCGTGCCGGACTCGGCCTTGGCCAGGTCGAGCAGGTCGTTGACCAGGCGCAACAGGTCGCCGGCGGAACCGCGGATCAGGGCGACCTCGCGGGCCTGCTGCTCGGTCAGCGGGTCGGACTCGGCGTCGTCGAGCAGCCGGGCCAGCCCGATCACCGCGGTCACCGGCGCGCGCAGCTCGTGGCTGACGTTGGCCAGGAAGCGGGTCTTCGCCTCGCTGGCCGCGCGTAGCTGGGCCGACCGCTCGTCGAGCTCGGCGTAGAGCGCGACCACGCCCCGGTTGGTCTCCTCCAGCTCGCCGGAGAGCTGGGTGTAGAGCGCCATCACGCCGTGGTTGGTCTCCTCCAGCTCGGCGTTGAGCCGGGCCAGGTCGTCGCGGTGGGCGCGGGTCTCCTCGAGCGCGGAGAGCAACTGCTCGTTCTGCTCGGCCATCTCGTCGAGCGGGGTGCGCGGTGCCAGGGCGGCAAGGTCGGCGCGGATCCGGTCGAGGTCTTCAGCGTTAAGCCCCGCCGAAACCGGGATCCGCCGGCTCATCCGCACCACCGTCGTCGTCGGTCCATCCTGGACAGTGAGGTCGTCGACCAGCCGGCCGAGAGTCGGCAGCCGCACCGCCTGCCCGGGCCCGACCGCCACAACCTCGACCTGAAGTGTCGCACCGTCGACGCCGAACCACACTTCGGCGGCGGTCGCCGGCGGCCCGTCCCGGTCGGTGAACAGGGTGCGGCCCACTTCGCTGAGCGCGGTCGCCAGCCGCACCTGGTCCTGCCGTTCGAGGCCGACCGCAGCGGCCACCTCACGGGCCCGTTGCCGGGCCACGAACACATCGGATTCGGTACGCAGCACCAGGTGCAACAGCCGCGTCATCGGCCGGCCCTCGCCACCAGCACGCAGGCGTCGTCGCGCCGGGTGCCGGCGTCCCGCAGCAACGTCGCCGCGACCAGTTGCGGCGCGCGTTCCCGCAGGCCGGGGTAGTTGTCCAGGAGCCAGCGGTCGACCACGCCGTCGGAGTGCATGACCAACAGCGCCCCCGGCGGCGCCGGATAGCTGAACTCGCGAACCGCCCGGCGCTGGTGGCCGGCGATGCCGGGTAGCGAGACCAGCCCGCGCCGCGCGGTGTCGTCGACCAGGAAACCGGCGATGTTGCCCAGGCCGGCGAACCGGACCTGATCCTCGTCGAGTTGGGCGACCGCGATCGCGGCGCCGCGGGTATGGCGCACCGAACGGTGCACGTGCTCGACGACGCCGGCCGGGGAGTCGGCCGGTGCGGCCTGGAACGCCTGCACGGTCGCCGCGGCGGCCGCGGCGGCCAGCGGACCGTGGCCGAGACCGTCGGAGACCAGCACCTGGGTGCGGCCGGCGACGAGCCGGATCGCGTAGCCGTCGCCGCAGACCTCCTCGCCGCTCATCGCCCGGCTGACCGCGGCCGCCGTGGCCGGCTCCGGCGCCTGGCCGGGCCAGACCTGCGCGACCGCGACGGTGCCCCGGCCCTCGACGGAGCTCATGTCGAGCCAGCCGGCCTGACGGACGATCGCGCCGAGGCCGATGCCCAGCGTGCCGGTCGTCGAGTGCCCGTCGCGCGACGACCGGGCCACGTCGGCCATGCCGGGGCCGGCGTCGACCGCTAGCAGTTCCACGCCGGCCAGGTCGCCCGAGCGCACCCGGCGGACCAGCAGCCGGCCGTCGTCGGCGTGCTTGACCAGGTTGCTGGCGAGTTCGGCGGCGACGATGGCGAGCCCGCTGAGCGGGCCGGTGCCGAGCCCGACCTCGGTGCCGAGGTCCTGTGCGGCCCGGCGCACGGCGCTGACCGCGCTGGCGTCGTCGAGGCGGAACCACAGGCCGCCGTCGATGAGGCCGCTGGCGCGGCTCACCGCTACCGCGCCCATTTCATGACGGTTATCCGGGTGCCCCGACCCGCCGCCGTGTCGATGTCGAACTCGTCGACCAGGCGGCGCGCGCCGCTGAGCCCGAGGCCCAGGCCGCCGCCGGTGGTGTAGCCGTCGGTGAGCGCCAGGTCGAGGTCGGCGATGCCGGGGCCGTCGTCGGCGAACACGATCCGGATGCCCTTGCGCCGGCCGTTGTCGACCAAGGTCACCTCGGCGCCGCCGCCACCGCCGTACACCAAAGTGTTGCGGGCCAGTTCGCTCGCGGCCGTGACCAGTTTGGTCTGGTCGACCAGCGACAGTTTCGCCGCGACCGCGACCGTCCGCACCAGTTGCCGCACGCGGACCACGTCCTGGTCGGCGGCGATCGTGACGACCTGCTGCTCGACTTCCGTGGTCACGACGTTGCCGGGGAGTGACCGTCGAGGTCGAAGCCGAGGTCGAGCTCGACGGTCTGGTCGGCGCGCGACTCGGCCAACAGCGCCATGCCGAGCTCGACGTTGAGCGCCGTGCGGATGCCGTCGAGCGAGAGACCGAGCTCGACCAGCGTGATCGCGACCGCCGGGCGCATGCCGACGACCACCGTCTCCGCGTCGAGAACGCGGGAGATCGAGGCGATCGAGGAGAGCATCCGCCCGACGAACGAGTCGACGATGTCGAGCCCGGTGATGTCGATGATCACCCCGTGGCAGCCGGTCGTGACGATCCGATCGGCCAGGTCTTCCTGCAAAGCCAGCGCGGTCTGGTCCTGCATGTCGACCTGGATGGAGACCAGCAGGAGATCACCGATCTTGAGGACCGGGACGCGTTCCATCAGTTGCTCCGGCCCTTGCGGCTCGCCTCGATCATCCGCAGCGCGTGGCGCAGCGCGTCGGCCAGCGTCGCCTTGGTGGCGATGTCGCCGAACTCGATGCCGAGCGCCACGATCGTCTGGGCGATCTGCGGTCGGATGCCGGAGATGATGCATTCGGCGCCCATCAGCCGCGCCGCCACCACCGTCTTGAGGATGTGCTGCGCGACCTGGGTGTCGACCGCGGGCACGCCGGTGATGTCGATGATCGCGTAGGGCGAGCTGGTCTCGACCAGCGTCTCCAGCAGCCGCTCCATCACCACCTGGGCGCGCGCCGAGTCGAGGGTGCCGACCAGCGGGATCGCGACCACGCCTTCCCAGAGCTTGACCACCGGCGTGGCCAGCTCGAGAAGCTGCTCGGCCTGGTCGGCGATCAGCTCCTCGCGGGTCTTGGCATAGGTCTCGAACGTGAACAGGCCCAGCTCGTCGACCATCCGACTGGCCGCGATCACGTCGGCGACCGCCTGCCGGTCACCGTCGTGCACGTCGACCGTGTCGAACAGCGCGGTCTTGAGACCGAACACGGTGACGGCCGTCTCAGAGGCGCTGAACCCCTGCCGGGCGCGCCCGCGGGACAGGTCGACGAGGGTGGCGCGCAGGCTGGCCGCGCCGTCGTTGCCGAGGTCGAAGGCGCCAGCCTCCAGCGCCTCGACGATGGCGCGTTGCAGATCCTGGACCTGCTTCTGAAGCTCCGCCCTGGTCAGACGGCCGCGCAGGGGTGCGGCGACGGCGTCGGTCCAGGTCGCGGTCAGCGTCTCGGCGTGGGTTTCGAGCAGCGCCAGCAGGCGGCCGCTCTCATCCGCGGTGAGCCCCATCCATACCCTCCCCAGGGACGGGCCGGCGGGCCGGGATGCCGCCAGCGGGCGAACCGTACCACCGTTGCAACCAATCCGTGCTGCGCGGCAACTACCTGCGGAACCTACGATGCGCGGATGCCAGACAAGGGCTTTCGGGCACGGGTACGAGGTTGCCTGCTCGGTGGGGCAATTGGGGATGCACTGGGCAATCCGGTGGAATTCCTATCGACTCACCGGATCCGGGAGCGATTCGGGCCGGACGGGTTGACCGACCTGCTCGGCGACCCGGCGCTGATCACCGACGACACCCAGATGACGCTGTTCACCGTCGAGGGGCTGATCCGCGCGAGCGTCCGCTGGGACCGGGGCGTCTGCCATCCCGCGTCCGTCGTCCATCGGGCCCACCTGCGCTGGCTCGACACCCAACGGCTGCCCGCGCCGCCGGCCGAGGTCGACGGCTGGCTCGCCGGCCAGTCCTTCCTCTACGCGCGACGCGCGCCCGGGAACGCCTGCCTCTCGGGTCTCGCCGCCGGGCGGATGGGCACCCTGGAAAACCCGGCGAACCCCGACTCCAAGGGCTGTGGCGCGGTGATGCGCTCGGCCCCGTTCGGGCTGCATCCACGATGGACTGTCGAGCAGTCGTTCGACCTGGCGGTCGAGTGCGCGGTGCAGACGCACGGGCATCCGTCCGGCTATCTCGCGGCCGGCGCGTTCGCCGCGATCACCCACGGCCTCGTCGCCGGCCAGGAGCTGGTCGAGGCGGTCGAGGGTGCGCTGGTGCTGCTCCGGCAACGGCCGAGGCACGACGAGGTCACCTCGGCGCTGCGCGCGGCGCTGGGCCTCGACCGGGCCGCCACCCCGGAACTGGTCGAGCGGCTCGGTGGTGGCTGGGTGGCCGAGGAGGCGCTGGCGATCGGCGTCTACGCGGCGCTGGCCCACCCGACCGACGTGCGGCGCGCGCTGCTGGTCGCGGTCAACCACTCCGGCGACAGCGACTCGACGGCCGCGATCGCCGGCAACCTGCTCGGCGCGTGGCACGGCGAAGAGGCCCTGCCGGCCGACTGGGTGTTTCGCCTGGAGGGCCGGGGCACGATCCTCGAGGTGGCCGACGACCTCGTGCTGGAATACACCCAGCGTGACCAGTTGCACGGCGACTACGGGCCGTACACGAGCTGGACAAGCCGCTACCCGGGCAGTTGACGGCCGGGTAGCGGCCAGCTTTGTGCGTCAGAGCGTGAGCGTCCACGAGTTGAGATAGCCGGTGTCGGCCGCCGCGGCGTCGCGCACCCGCAGCTTCCAGGCACCGTTGCGGGCCTCGCTCGACAGGTTGACGGTGAAGGTCGAGTCGAGGTTGTCGGCGCTGCCGCCCGTGCGGTTGTGCAGCGTGTAGAGGCTGCCGTCCGGCGCGACCAGGGTCACGACGAGGTCGCCGCGGTAGGTGTGCACGATGTGCACCTCGACGCTGGACGAGGCCGAGGCGTTGCCGGAGCAACCCGACACGGTGATCGTGCTCTCCACGGTGGACACGTCGGGAATGGTCAGGTCGGTGCCGTTGGTGATGGCGCCGCAGCCGCCGACCGCGTTGACCGTCCAGGTGTAGGAGGTGCTGCCGGAACCGCCGGCCGCCGCGGTCGCGGTCACCGTCACGCCGTAAGAACCGGCGGTGGTCGGCGTGCCGCTGACCGTGCCGGTCGACGAGGAGATCGACAGGCCCGGCGGGAGGCCGGTCGCCGACCAGGTGTAGGGCGCGGTGCCACCGGAGGCGCTGTGCGTGGCGGAGACCGCCGTGCCGACCGTCGAGGTCCGGCTGCCCGGGTTGCCCACCGCGACGCCGCCACCGCCGGGGCCGCCGCCGAGCGAGACCGCGGCCGCCAGGATGTCGGCGGCGAACGTGCGCACCTCGGTGTAGACGCCGGGCGCGTTGGGCTGGGCGCAGCCGATGCCCCAGGAGGTGATGCCGACCTGCACCCACTCGTTGCTGGCGTCGCGCTTGAACATCGGGCCGCCGGAGTCGCCCTGGCAGGTGTCGATGCCGCCGCCGGGCAGCACGCCCGCGCAGATCTCCTCGTTGGCGATCAGGCCGGCATACTCGCCGCCCTGTGCCGCGCAGGTGCTGTCGCTGATGAACGGCACGGTCGCCTTGCGCAGGTAGCGCTGCTGGCCACCGCCCTGCACCGCGGCACCCCAGCCGGCCACCGTGAACGAGCCGCTGTGCAGCGACGTGTCGGTGGCGATCCGCAGCAGCGGGCTGCTGATCGGGCTGGCCAGGCGGATCAGCGCCCAGTCCTTCCCGTTGCCGTTGTAGCCGGGTGCGCGGTAGACGTAGTTGGACTGCCGGGTGGTCCGGGACGGGTCCTGTAGGTCGACGGAGCCCCAGGTCGCGGTGATCGACGTGTTGGTGCCGGTGCCGTTGACGCAGTGTGCCGCGGTCAACACCAGGCTGGTCGTATACATCGCCCCGCCGCAGCCCATCGACAGCCGGACCATCCACGGGAACTCGCCCTGCGCGGCCGTCGTGCCGCCGACGATCGGTTGCGGACCGGTCGGGACCGCCGGCGACGCATTGGCCGGGCCGGCGAGCGCTCCACCGCCGGCCACCAGTGCGATCGCGGCGACGGCGCACAGCGCCATTCGTCGTAGTCGGGTCACAGCTTCCTCCCCATCGAACCTCGTGAGTATCCGGGGAATCTAGCCTCTTCGATCCCTGAACGGTCATCCCGAATTGAAAGGGGGTGGCGGGTGATGACCCGCCGTCATGACCCGCTTAGGGAGCGATGTTCTGGTTCAGGTGGAAGATGTTGTTCGGGTCGTAGGTCCGCTTGAGCGCGATCAGCCGGGTCAGCGTGGCCGCCGGGAAGGCCCGCCGCACGCCGGCGGCACCCTCGTCGCTGAGGGTGTTGAGATACATGCCACTGGAGTACGCCGACAGGGGCGCCGCCGCGGCCCGGGCGGCCGCCATCCGGTCGCTGTCCTCCGCCGCGTCCTCCCACCGGCCGGCCGCGACGAACTCGAAGAGCGTGCCGCGCTGGCCGTAGGCGGCCTCGTCGTCGGGCACGTCCTGGATCGCGCCGCCGTAGGCCTGCAACGACACTCCCGGGCGCAGGGCCGGGTCGGCGTCGCCCCGCTCGGCGAACGCGGCCGCGGCGGCAGCCGGGAAGCGGTCGAGGTAGAGCCCCTTCCAGTAGCGCCGGAAGAAGTGCCCGTCCGTCGTGTCGTCGATCGTTTGCAGGTCCAGGTAGGACAGTTCGCGGACGTGCTGCTCGCGGATCCGGCCCAGCCCGGCGAAGTCGTGGGTCAGCCGGCGCCCCTGCGCGGGGTCACCGACCCAGACGAAGCCGACGTCGACCAGCCCGTTGGCGCCGACCGAGGCCTGGAACGTGGCCTGGCGGGGCGCCGCCGCGCTGAGGTCGCGCCAGCCCTCGAGCACCGCGACCGCGTCGGCCGGATCGAACGAGTAGCTGGCCAGCAGCGCCCGGGTGCCGACCGGATGCAGCCGGAACTCGAACGCGGTGACGATGCCGAAGTTGCCGCCGCCGCCGCGCAGGCCCCAGAACAACTCCGGGTGCTCGTGCCGGCTGGCCGTGACCACGGCGCCGTCGGCGGTCACCACCTGGTAGGACTCGACGTTGTCGCAGGACAGCCCGTACTGCCGCGCCAGCCAGCCCATCCCGCCGCCGAGGGTGAGGCCGCCGACGCCGGTGTGTGAGACGTTGCCGGCCGTGGTGGCCAGGCCGTGCCGCTGCGCGGCGCGGTCGAGGGCGCCGAGCAGCGCGCCACCCTGCACCACGGCGCGCCTCGTGCGCGGATCCACGGTGACGCCGCCCATCGGGGTGAGGTCGATCATCAGACCATCAGCGGGTACGGCGAGCCCGAGCACGCTGTGGCCGCCGCAGCGCACGCCGATCTCGAGGTCGTGGTCGCGCGCGTAGCGGACGGCGTTGACCACGTCGGTGACCGTGCCGCACCGCACGATCAGCCGCGGCCGGCGGTCGACCATCGCGTTCCAGACGGAGCGCGCGGCGTCGTAGCCGTCGTCGGTAGGTAAGAGGACCTGTCCGGTGAGGGATGCTGGCGTCGTCGTCATGACAGCTACGGTGCCAAGAATCGGTACAGCGAATAAGCTCCGATTCCGTGGTGGATTCCTGGACCAATTCCTCAACCGCAACGGACCTGATGATCCCGCTGGACCGTGCGGCGGGCGTTGCGCTGCACCGGCAGATCGAGGCCGGGATCCGCGACCGGATTCGCTCCGGGCGGTTGCCGCTCGGTGCGTCGCTGCCGCCGACCCGCACGCTCGCGACCGACCTCGGCGTTTCCCGGGGCATCGTGGTCGAGGCCTACCAGCAACTGGTCGCCGAGGGCTACCTGAGCAGCCGGCCCGGCGGCTACACCCGGGTCGCGGCCGGCCCGGCCGAACCCCCGCCGGTGCTGCCACCGGCGCGGGCGAGCGGGGCCGTGGTCGACTTCGGTTACGGGCGGGCCGACGTCGCGCACTTCCCGCGGGCGGCGTGGCTGCGGTCGCTGCGCCGGGTGCTGACCCACGCGCCCGACGAGCGGTTCGGCTATGCCAGCGGGCAGGGCGTGCCGGAGCTGCGACTCGCCCTCGCCGACTATCTCAACCGGGTGCGCGGCACCGTCGTCACGCCGTCGACGGTGGTTGTCACCAACGGCTTCGCACAGGGCATCGCGCTGGTGGTGCAACAGCTGGCCCGGCGCGGCGCCCGGCGCATCGCGGTCGAGGACCCGTCACCCGACGACGACGCCAGGGCACACGCCCGCGCCGCCGGTCTCGAGGTGATCGGCGTGCCGGTTGGTCCGGACGGCGTCGACGTGCGCAGCCTCGAAGCCGTGTCCGCGGACGCGCTGGTGCTGACCCCGTCGCACCAGTGGCCGACCGGCGGCGTGCTGCCGGCCGCGGCCCGGTCGGCGGTGCTGCGCTGGGCCCGTACCTCCGGAGCGGTGGTGATCGAAGATGACTACGACGCGGAGCACCGCTACGACCGGGCGCCGGTGGGCGCGTTGCAGGGCCTCGACCCGGACCGGGTGATCTACGCCGGCACGGCCAGCAAGACGCTCGCGCCCGGGCTGCGGGTGGGCTGGCTGGTGGCGCCGCCGGGTTGGGTCGACGACCTGGCGGCGGCCAAGGTCGACGCCGATCGCGGCTCGTCGGCGATCGACCAACTCGCACTCGCCGACTTCCTCGCGCACGGCGAGTTCGACCGGCACCTGCGCCGGATGCGCCCGGTCTACCGGCGCCGCCGGGACGCCCTGCTGGCCGCGCTGGCGGCCCACCTACCCGGGTTCCGGCCAGCGGGTGTGGCGGCCGGCCTGCACCTGGTCGCCTGGTTGCCGCCGGGACTCACCGAGGAGGCGGTCGTCACCGCCGGCCTGTCCCGGGGCGTCGCCGTCTACGGCGTCGGCCGCTACCGCCTCTCGCCCGGGCCGGCGGGCCTCATCTTCGGCTACGCCACCCTCGACCCGCCGGCGATCGAGGAGGGGATCGCCCACCTCGCCGCCGCCCTCCGCTCCGACGATTCGAGACACACCTAATCGTGGCCGTGGCGCACCGGTCCGCACAGGCTGTGTGCCATGAAGCCATTGATCAAGACCCTGGCCGCGCTGGGTGCGGCGGTCGTGCTGGCAGCGGCACCCGCAGCCGCGGCCGACGCCGCACCCCGCGGCGGTTCCGGCTGGACGCCCTACCAGACCCCGTCGTTCACCGTGCCCGCCGGCGAGGCCTGCTCGTTCGAGCTGCACGGCGAGGTTGTCTACGACCACGAGTTCACCCGGGTGGTGAGCACCTTCCCGGACGGCACGCCCAAGGTGCAGGACTGGGTGGGTCCGCTCGGCGTCGTGTTCTCCAACGTCCAGACTGGACGGTCGGCGCGGCGGGACGCCTCCGGCACGCTGCGGGCGACCCACGACGGGCAGGGCACCACCACGTTCGTCTTCCACGGCAACGGCATCGCCCCGATCTTCGCCGGCAGCAAGTCTCCGGGTATCTACCTGGTCAAGGGCCCGCACGTGCTCGTCGCGAACCCGGACGGGACACGGGAGTTCACCAAGACCCGGGGCACCACAGAGAACATGTGCAAAACTCTGTCCTGATGATCCGGTTCCGGCTCAGCTCCGCCATCCTGGCGCGTCTGCGATTCGCCTACTCGCCACTCGCGGAGACCGCCAAGAGCCTCTACATGATCAATTCGGGCACCATCCACCCGCTGCATCACGGCTGGTATGAGCGTGTCCGCCCGAACCTCGGGCGGGTCGACCGCGAGCTGCTCAGCGCGGTCGTCCCGCCCGGGGGACACATCGCCGAGTTCCTGTTCGTCGGCGCGACGGCAACCACGACCACGATCGAGCAGCAGCTCCAGCTCGTCGCCAACTGGCCGGTGGAACACTTCGCGAGTGAGTTGGCGCTGGCACACCCACATGGCCTGCCGCCCGCCGCGCGAAGGCTGGTCGACCTGGGCGCCGACGGCCCGCCGCGGGTGGCGCACGCCCTGGAGCAATATTGGCGGGTCGCCGTCGAGCCGCACTGGCCAAAGCTGCGCGCGGTGCTCGACGCCGACGTCGCCTACCGCGTCGGCAAGCTGACCCGGGGCGGCATCGCGGAGCTCATGGCCGACCTGCACCCCTCGATCGAGCTGCACGAGCACGCGATCCGCATCACCAGCCGCACCGAGGGCGACGTCGAGGGCGGCGGCCTGACGCTGGTGCCGTGCGTGTTCATCTGGCCGCACCTGTGGATCGAGTTCGGCCTGGCCGGCGACCCGAGCCTGACCTACGGCGCCCGCGGCGTCGGCTCGCTGTGGCAGGAGGACGACGCGACCACCGAGGAGGACGAGGACCCACTCGGCGCACTCCTGGGCCGGACCCGCGCCGAAATACTGGTCACCCTCCGCCTACCGCGGTCGACCACCGACCTGGCCCGCGCGATCGGCCTGTCCCCACCCACCGTCAGCTCCCACCTGGCGATCCTGCGCCGAGGCGGCCTGGTCACCTGCTGGCGCAGCGGCCGGCGGGTCCTCTACCAACGCACCGGCCTGGGTTCGACCGTCGTAGCGGCGTGCGGCTCCGACAACGAGACCCGCCCCGGATCGTCGTCGCTCGGCTGACCAGATCGCCCCGATTCGCTTTGGGGCGCGAATCGGGCGGCGGATAACGTCGAGTTTGTCGGTCGGCGGACAAAGCGCAATGTCGGAGCGAGTTAGCTGATCACGTCGACGAGCCTATGGCCTAGTCGCGCTACCGCCCTATTCTCGGAAGCAGTTCGCGGACGCAAAGGGTTCCATAGCTGTTCGTGTTATTCGGGAGGTTCGGGTAAGCCTCGAGCAACAGGCACTAGCCTCGCGGGGTCAGCCATCGAGCACGAGGGCGCTGGCCGGTATTTGGCTCGTCCTGCCGCGGCCACGAGCCCTTGCACATCGGTGGCCGCGATGTCGTGTGCGGTGTAGGCGCCCTGGCCGGCGGCCGTCGCGGCCGTGACCGTGGCCAGGCCGAGGCGGCGCTGGAAGAACGACTGGCGCACCCGCCAGCCGATCACGGCACGTAGCTGGACCGCCGCCGTTGCCCGGGTGAGCGGGCCCGCGCGGACCACCAGGTAGCCGTCGTGCACGGCATGGCCCAGGCTGCGGTAGGCGAGGACGGCGCCGGCCGTGGTGACCGCCAGCAGGGCGGGGAAGAGCCAGATCGCGTCGAGCGGGCCGCCGAACGGCAGCCAGCCGACCGTCGCGACCGCGGCCTGCACCGTCGCCCGCACCAGGCGGCGGCGCAGCGCCGCCCGGGGTGGCCGGCGCAGCGGGCGGGACAGCACATCGCTGCCCAGGATCTCCGCGGCCGTCGCGCGGGCGACCGTGACCGGGCCGCGCGGCAGGATCGTCGCACCGCCGGTGGCGCTCCACAGGCTGACCCCGGTGGTGATCAGGGAGGTCTCGGCCACGCCCAGCCAGCGCCAGACCTGCGGCTCGCGGATCTGGATACCGCGGACGCGGTGCTCCTCGCGGTCGACCGTGTTGGTGCGCAGCAGGCCCTGGGTGGTGCGCAGGTTGCCGGCCACGCGGGTCAGCCGGAAGTTCCAGTTCGCGCTGACGAAGCCGACGACCAGGCCGGCACTGCCGACGATGGTGAAGGCGAGCGCGGCGATCAGCACGATCCATAGTGGTGCGACACCGTCGGCCAGCCGGCGGGCGTGCTCGAACGCGTCGTAGCCGAACAGCCGGCCCAGCCAGTAGCCGCCCCACAGCAGCGCGGCCCCGGCGAAGACGGCCCAGACGCTGAGCACGTTGTAGAAGATCCACGAGGGCTGGAAGCGGGCGAGCACCTGGCCGGTGTCGGGGGCATGGGTGTCTCCGTCGAGCATCTGGTGCAACCGCCGCGCGGTCTCGACCGAGACGGCGTCGATGCGCAACGCCGCGGTGCTTCCGGCGACCCCGGTCAACCCGGCGCCGACCGTCACCACGCGCAACCCGAACAGCCGGTGGGCCAGCCGGGCGTCGCTCGACACGCTGCGGATCCGGTCCCGGGCGATCCAGCGCTCGCCGCGGACGAACAGCCCGCCGCGCATCTCGACCCGCTCGTCGGTGATCCGGTAGCGGGTGGTGGCCCAGCGGATCAGGTCGGCCGCCGCGCGGGTCACCCCGATCACCGCGACCGCCAGCGCGGGCCAGGCGTCGCCCGGCTCGAGACCCAGGACGCCGGCCGTGACGGCGGTCGGGATCAGCGACGCCGCGGCGCGCACCAGGTCGACGGCCACCACCTTGCGGTCGAGCCGCAGCCAGGTCACGTCGCGTCGCCTCGGGTCGCCGCGACGGTCGCGGTCAGCCGGGCCGCCACCTCCGTCGCCTCGGCGTCGTCGAGCGCTACGAGTTGCACCGGGCCGCTCGCCGACGCGGTGGTCACCGTGACCGTGGCCAGGCCCAGCAGGCGTTGCAGCGGGCCGCGGGTGGCGTCGACGGTCTGCACCCGGGAGAGCGGGGCCACCCGCCACTCGCGGACGAGCCAGCCGGACAGCGCGTACACCGCGTCGTCGGTCGCTTCCCAGCGGTGCACCCGGTAGCGCCAGGTGGGCACCACGGCGGCGTGCGCGACGGCCAGCACCGTCACCGCGCCCAGGAGCGGGCCCAGCCAGGGCCGCCACGACCCGGCGATGGCGTAGGCGACCAGGCCCGCTCCGATCGGAACGGCCGCGCCGATCATCGCGCGCAGGGTCCACCAGCGCACCGCCCGGCTCGCGACCCGGTGCTGTGGCGGGTGCAGTCCCAGATCCCCCATCGACCCAGCGTGGCGGGACCGCGCAAGCCTCGCATCTGCCGGGCGGCCACCGGGGTTGGCCGGGTGGCCAGAAATCCTGGTCGGCCGGCGGGCGGTGAGCGTCGTACCCTCGCGGCATGACCGCGCCACCCGCCAACCCGCACCGTGCGCCGCGGTGGCTGCTGCCCGCGGAGCTGGCCGGGCTGTCGATCGACGAGCCGCGCCGGCGGCGCACCGTGCGCGACTGGATCGCCGACACGGTGCTGTTCCTGGCCGCGGCCCTGGTGGTGGTGGTCGAGTCCGGCGGTGGGCAATACTACGGCGCCTCCATTCCACAGTGGATGCATGCCGTCGACCCGTTCCTGGCGGTCGCCTCCTGTCTTGTGCTGTGGTGGCGGCGGCGTTTCCCGTTGGTCGTCGCCGGCATCGTGCTGGTGGCCTACCTCTTCAGTGACGGCGCGATCGGCGCCGCCCTGATCGCCGTGCTCACCGTCGCCATCCACCGCGGCTGGCTGGCCGCATTTCTGGTGGTCGTGGCATTCCTGACGCCGTCGCTGGTGTTCATCGCCGAGAACCCGCCGCCAGAACTGCCCTGGCAGGCGATGGCCGTGATCATCGTGCTGATGTTCCTGGTCCCGCTGGGCTGGGGGATGGCGGTGCGGTTCCGCCGGCAGGTGGTGGCCAGCCTGCGCCGTGACGCGGAGTGGGCGGCGCGCGACCATGAACGGCGGCTCGACGCCGCCCGCCGGGCCGAGCGCGAGCGGATCGCCCGGGAGATGCACGACACCCTCGCCCACCGGATCTCGCTGATCTCGGTGCACGCCGGCGCGCTGGCCTACCGGTCGGCCCAGGCCGAGGCGGGCGCCGGGCGTCCGCTGGACGCGGGTGACGTCGGCGCCGCGATCGACGTGATCCACGGCAACGCCCGGCGGGCCCTGGTCGAGCTCGGCGACGTGCTCGAGGTGCTGCGCACCGATGCCGGCGACGGGGAGCCGGGCGCGCCGCAGCCGGGGATCGGCGACCTCGCCCGGCTGGTGGCCGACGCCGAGGCGGTCGGGCAGCGGGTCGCCGTCACCATCGAGTGCGTGCCGACCGAGACGCTGCGGGCCGCCGTGCAGCGCACCGTCTACCGCACCGTCCAGGAAGGACTGACCAACGCCCGCAAGCACGCGCCCGGCGCGAAGGTCGAGGTGACGGTGACCGGCGCGCCCGGCGCCGGCGTGGTGGCCTCGGTGTGCAACCCGCTGCCGGCCGGCACGCCGCCGGTCAGCACGATCCCGGGCGCCGGCGTGGGGCTGGCCGGGCTCGCCGAACGGGTCGCGCTCGACGGCGGCACGCTGGAGCACGGGCCGGCCGGGGGCTGCTTCCGGCTGGTCACCCGGCTACCGTGGCCGGCATGACCCGGCCGGTGCGCGTTCTGCTCGTCGACGACGACCCGCTGGTGCGGGCCGGCCTGCGGCTGATGCTCGGCGGCGCGCCCGACATCGAGATCGTCGGCGAGGCGGTCGACGGCGCGGCGGTGCCCGACCAGGTCCGCGACACGAGCCCCGACGTCGTGCTGATGGACGTGCGGATGCCGGTGGTCGACGGCATCGCCGCGACCCGCGCGCTCGGCGCCGGCACCGCGGTCATCGTGCTCACCACCTTCGACGCCGACGCCACGGTGGTCGAGGCGTTGCGCGCCGGCGCGGCCGGCTTCCTGCTCAAGCACACCCCGCCCGAGCAGATCGTCGAGGCGGTCCGGCGGGCCGCCGCCGGCGAGCCGGTGCTCTCGCCCAGCGTCACCCGGACGCTGATCGAGCACGTGGCCGCGGGCGGCGACCGCGCCGGGAACTCCCGCCGCGACCGGGCCCGGGAGCGGCTGGCGGCGCTCTCCGAACGCGAGCGCGAGGTGGCCGCCGCCGTCGCCGCCGGTCTGTCCAATGGGGATATCGCGGAGCGGCTGTTCATGTCCGTCGGCACGGTCAAGGCACACATCTCCAGCGCGCTGGCCAAGCTCGACCTCACCAATCGGATCCAGCTCGCCCTGCTGGCCCACGACGCCAGCGACGGCTAGGGGGAGCTCGTGGAAAGCGATCTTGCGCTCGCTCGAGGTGCTGCCCTGACCGGTGCGGCGGTGGGTCTGCGGTATTTCGCGACCGTCGCGCGGCTTCCCCGGGAACGGAAATCGGACGGCAGCGTCGTGACGGAAGCCGACCGCGCCGTCGAAGCCGCCATCCGAAAGGTCCTGGCCGACGCGCGGCCCGACGACGTGGTCCTGGGTGAGGAGGCGGGGCAGACCGGTCGGGGCAGCCGTCGCTGGATCGTCGACCCGATCGACGGCACCGCGCTCTTCGTCGCCGGCGACAACCGGTGGTTGGTGCTCGTCGCGCTGGAAGAGGCTGGCGAGGTCATCGTCGGGGTGGCCGCGGTTCCCGCTCAGGGAGAGCTCTGGTGGGCCCAGCGGGGCGGCGGCGCGTTCCAGGCCGGCTTCTCCGGGCTGACACCGACCGACCAGCGACGGATCACCGTTGCCGGTGGGAGGCCGGACATCCTGCGCGGGAGTCGGCTCGGCGTCATACCCACCGACGATGCACTCGTTCAGGCCGAACGCGAGATGCTCGCGCCGCTGAGCGCCGTCGCGTCGGTCGTGCCGTGGGACACCCATGCCGCCCTGCTCGTCGCGTGTGGGCAGTTGGACCTCGCAGTCCAGGTCCGCGGACAGATCTGGGACTACGCGGCGACGTCGGTCATCGTCGAGGAGGCCGGTGGGCGCTTCAGCGGGCTTGACGGACACACACGGCCCAGCCCTGGGCCGGCGCTGTTCGCGCGCAGCGGCCCCATGCACGCCGCGGCACTGCGGCTGCTCACCTAGCGCGGCCGGCGGGCGACCACCTCGTCGTCTTCCAGTTCGCCGGTCTCGACGAAGCCCAGGCTGGCATAGAGGGCGCGGGCCGCGGTGTTGTCGGGCTGGTAGGAGAGCGCGAAGCTGGGCGCGTCGAGTTCGGTGAGGGCCGCGCTGACGGCCGCCCGGCCGAAGCCCTTGCCCTGCTGGGTGGCGTCGATGGTGATGCCGCCGAGCCAGGCCGCGCCGTCTTCCGGGTCGACCGCCCACATCAGGAAGCCGACCACGGTGCCGTCGGCGTCGGTGACCGCGAGCGGCCGCCAGCCGACCGGGCTGTAGTGGCAGAGCGCCAGGTAGTAGGCGGGTTCGGCGACCCAGGCGCGCTGCACCTCGGTGACGGTCAAGGCGGCGACCGCACGCCAGTTGTCGGCGTCGACCGGGCGCAGGGTAACGGAGGCGTCCATGGTGGTGATCGTGCCACCTGGCGGAAACCTGGTTGCGGGGGCTGTTAGACAGTTCCCATGACGACGGTACGACCGGGCACCTTCGACGACGCGGCATCCCTCCTCGCCATCCGCGCGCAGGTCTTTCCCTGGCAGGTCAACACCGTTGCCGGGCTGCGGCACGGCTGGGAGCTGTCGACCCGCAACGCCAAGGGCGCGCGGTTCGCGGTCGACGACGAGCGGGGCATGGTCGGCTTCGCCCGCGCCGACCTCAACATCTGGACCTCGGAGGAAGGCGCGGCGAGCGCGACCGCGATCGTCCGCCCCGACGCCCGCGGCAAGGGCATCGGCACGGCGCTGCTGGCCGCCGCCGAAGAGCACCTGCGCTCGGTCGGCGCCCGCAAGGTCGTGGTCTACGCGCTCGACGACCCCGACACCCTGCGGTTCGCCGAGAAGCACGGCTACACGCTCACCCACAGTGCGCGCTACCAGCGGCTGCTGCTCGCCGACCTGCCGCCCGTGTTGTCCCTGCCGGCCGGGGTGACCATCGCGACGGCCGCGGAGATCGGCCCCGAGGCGTTGTTCGCCGTCGACGCCGAGGCGATGGCCGACGAGCCGTCCGACACGCCGTTCGACAAGGTTGAATACGACGACTGGCGCGAAGACGTCTGGGAAGATCCCAACATCGACAAAGACCTGAGCACGGTCGTGCTGGTCGATGGCGAGCCGGCGACGATGACCTATCTCTATGCCGACCGCGAGTCGGGCCGCTTCATGTCGACCGGCACCGGCACCCGCCGCGCCTTCCGCGGCCGAGGCCTGGCGAAGATCGCCAAATCGGTCGCATTCCACGCGGCGCGGGACGCCGGGTTCACCGCGGGATACACCGGCAACGACGAGACCAACAAGCCCATGCTCGCGATCAACGAGTGGCTGGGCTACCAGCCCATCGGCGCCGAGCGCTCCTGCGTCAAGGTGCTGTGAGCGACCGAGGGTAACCCGGGCCGGGCCGTTCGGGTCCGGATCCGGGGTTCGGCCGGGTCGGGCCTGGTGATCTTCCTACGGTGGGTTGTGGGGGGAATCGGCCATGCTCACAACTGCCCTGTCCCTCGCGCTCCTGGCACCCGCGCTGCCCTTCGCGGCGGCACCGGTCGCGGCGCAGCAGCCCGACTCGAGCCAGGTTGACGTGGCGGTGACCAGCACGGGAAAGCAGGACGCGGTTTACCGCGTCGCCGTTACTAACCGCACCGAAGCACCGACCGAGTTGACGGTCCGGCAGAGCGTGCCGGACGGCGCCAGCGTGGTCTCCACGAGCCCGGCACCCGGGCTGGGCGGTTCGCCCGGCCCGGGGTCGCCGAGCGAGTTGGTCTGGCCGGTTCGGCTCGGGCCGTTCGAGAGCACGACGGTGACCGCGACGTTCAAACCGTCGGGCACGGCATCGCTGTCCGGCGCGGCCTGCGCCTACGCCGGTTGGAACGGGCAACCGGTTGACTGCTCGGCGACGGTCTGGACACCGGAACGCGCCGCCGTGGTCGCACCTGTCGCGGCCGTGCCGTGGTGGCGACAGTGGTGGGTGCCGGCGGTCACCGTGCTGCTGGCTGTCGCGGTCGTCGTGGTCGCCCGCTACGGCTGGCCGCGCGCGGCTGCCCGGCTGGCCGCGCTGACCGACCGCGGTCGTGCCGGCGTCGCCGTCGTCACCGCGCTCGTCCTGCTGACCGGGCTCGGCGTGCTGGCGGTCGCGCTGGCCGTGCCACGGCTGGCGGCCGCGGGCGCGGCGACCCACCGGATGCCGGCCAGCGGCTGGCACGGGCCGACGGCCAGCGGTGGGATCGGCGTTCCCTTGCGGGACAGCACGTTCGAGTTCACGACCTACCGGTTCGTCTGCGCACCGAGCGGTGGTGGGCAGCGCTGCACGGCCGTCGTCGGCATCACCAACTTCGGGCCGGTGCCCGAACACTGGCACGGCAGCCTGCAACGGCTCAGCAGCACGGGCGCCGACCGCCTCGGCACCGACGCGATCGCGACGCGGGTGGCCAATGGTGGTCGCGACATCTTCGACGCACCGGTGGTGCCCGGGCACCGGTTGGTCGCCCAACTCGTGTGGTCGATCCCGGCCACCGCCGTGCCCACCACGGTCGAACTCAGGAGCGGCGCTTTCGCGCAGGGGGTACGCGTCAGCCCGTGAACCAGGTGATCGCCTGGCCGTGAGAACGGGTGTAGGCCAGCGGCTTGCCGTCGAGGGAAAGCACGTTGTGCAGCCCGCTGTCGGGCGGTTCCGGCAGCGGGCCGGTGGCCAGCACGTCGGCCGCCTCGTTGGCCAACCAGTGCCCGGGAAGCGACTGGACCAGGTCGACGAAGGCCTCCCGGCGCGGCGATGGCACCTGGTAGAGCACCGACGTGTGGAAGACCACCAGCGTCGCACCGGCCGGTGCCTGGGCGGCCAGTGCCGGCAGGTCGTCGACCAGGTCGCCTTGGATCAGCAGCGGCGGCTCGGCGGCGGCGATGGCCGCGGCGGCCCGCAGCCGCTCCCGGCGGTGCGCGTGCTCGGGCCAGATCAGCGCCTCCAGCCACGCGACATCGGCGGCCTCGGTGACGTCGAGCGGGTTGAGGTCCAGACCCGCCCGCCAGACCACCGACGGGCGGGCCGTGGGTGGTGCGACGCCCACCGCCGAACATTCCAACAACGGCTCACCGGTGCCGAGGAACTGATCGCCGTAGCGGTAGGCGTAGCGGTCCGGGTAGAGGCACAGCCCGGCCGAGGCGCCCACCTCCAGCAGCGCCAGCGGTTGTGGCAGGGCGGCCAGCACCGGCAGCAGCACCGCGCACCGGCCGGCCTCGTTGGTCTGGGTCGCCCGGTCGCGCATCGCGGCCTCGATCGTCGGCCAGTTGGCCAGCACGAAGGCGCGGAACTCGGCCGGATCGTCGACCGGGCCGTCCAGCCAGCGAACCACGCCGAAGAGCAGGTTGGGCTGGCGTTTGGCTTCCGGCAACAGGTCGAGCAGCGCGATCAGTTCGGCATCTTCGGAAACCGCGTAGGACAGCCGCTCGTAGGCGGGTGAGACGCCGTGCGCCTCACCCGCCGCGAACGTCGCGTACACCGTGGCAGTCGACATGACCGCCATGATTCCCTATCTAGCAGGGGCCCAGGTCACGCCATTGCGCGGTCCAGCCGGGCTCCGAGCCCTGCGTCCACCAGTTGGCCTGCCAGAGGTGCGCCCGGCCGGAACGGTCCGGGTGCCGCACCCGCTGGCCCTCGAGGTAGACCGTGCCCCAGTTCCAGGCCGGTGCGCCGGAGCAGTTGGCCGGCGGGTTGGTCGGGTTCTGGGTGGGCGGCTGGGTGGGATTCTGCGTGGGCGGCTGGGTCGGCGGGTTGGTCGGGTTCGTCGGGCAGTTCGACCCGCCGACCGTGTCGGTGTGCGTGGTTCCGGCCGACCGCAGCCCGGACACCCGCGACGTGACCTGCGCCGGCGTCAGCGCCTCGCTGCCGGCGTAGTAGAGCCAGTCGACCTGCTGGTTGTAGACGCTGCGGCCACCGGCGTGCGCGGCCAGGTCGATGAACCAGAGGTTGAAGTTGATCGACATCGGCGTCTCTGGGTAGTACTTGTCGCCGTGGTCGGCCACCTGCACCCCGTCGACGAAATACTTGACGTGCCCGCCCGACACCGTGAACTGGAGGTCGTGCCAGCCGTTGAAGCTCTGCCGCTGCTCGGCGTGGATGTTGTCGGCGACCCACGGCTCGTTCTGGTAGGTCTCCCAGGTGGTCTGGTAGAAGATCGGACCCTGCTCGCCCCACCCGCCGTTGGGCAGATACTCGAAGTCGATCTCGCCGTAGTTCGGGTCGAGCGGCCGGTCCAGCGGCGTGATGGTGAAGAACGTCTCCACCAGGTGGTCGCCGTCGGTGCCGGAGACGGGTGCGTCGGCGAAGCGCACGCGCGCGGCATACGTACCCTCGAAGAACTTTCGTTGGTGGAGCATTTCGGCGTGTGAGGTGCCGCCGGCGGTGCCGTCGGTGGCCGCGGACAGTTGCAGCACCTTCTGGCCGTCGACGGTCGGGAAGGACACATTGGACGCTGGCCAGGCCGCGCCGGGCACGCCGGGGCCGCCGGCGTTGGTGCGGACGGTCCAGTTGCGCGCGGCGATGGCCGGGTCACTCGACGACGAATAGGCGAAGTCGTCGAACAGCGCGCCGCAGGGTGCGGCGGCGGCGGGGCCGGCGCCACTGACCGCGGCGACGCCGGCGGCCGCGACGATCAGGGCGGCGACCGCCAGTTGCGGGATGCGGGACATGAGCTTCCTCCTCAAAGGACAGAAGCGAACAAGGGGGTACGCGCGCCGATGCGCGTGGTGGAACCGGGGCGTTTACCTGACCGCCCCCGCGGTCAGGCCGGATCTGATTTGCCGTTGGAAGATGACGTAGGCGGCGAGCACCGGCAGCATCGCGATGGTGAGGCCGGCGAACAGGCCGCTCCAGTCGCTGCGGTAACCCTGGCTCACCGACAGCGCGGCGAGCCCCTGAGCCAGCACGTAGCGATCGGGGTCGGGGTTGAGCACGAGCGGCAGCAGGTATTGGTTCCACAGGCCGAGGAAGTTGAAGATGGCGACCGTGACCAGGCCGGGGCGGGCCAGCGGGAGCATCACCCGGAAGAACACGCCCCAGTGCGAGCAGCCGTCGAGGAACGCGGCCTCGGCCAGGGCCGTCGGCAGCGTGCGGAAGAACGCGTGCAGGAAGAAGATGGTGAAGGGCAGTGCGTACGCCGTGTAGACCAGGATCAACCCCGGGTAGGTGCCGAGCAGGCCGAGTTGCTTGACCACGAAGAACAGCGGCACGAGCGCGAGGAACACCGGGAACAGCAGGCCGGCGACGAACACGAAGTAAATGAGCCGGTTGCCGCGGAACGGGTAACGCGCCAGGGCGTAGGCGGTGGTCGCGCCGAGCGCCATGGTGAGCAGCAGCGCACCGCCGACCACCAGCGCACTGTTGCCGAAGTAGCGGCCGATCTGGGCCTGGTTCCAGGCCCGCGACCAGTTGTCGAAGTGCGGTGTCGCCGGCAGCGTCCAGGGCGAGGTCAGGATCTCCCGGTCGGTCTTGAGCGAACTGACCACCGCCCAGAGCAGCGGGAGCGTGACGACCAGCGCCCAGGCGACGAGGAACGCGTGTGCCCGTCTCATGCCAGCTCCACCCGTTCCTTGCGACCGGCCCGCATCGCGATCACGGCGAGCGTCAGGGTGAGGAAGAACAGCGCCACGCCCATCGCGGCGGCGTAGCCGAACCGGCTGAACGTGAACGCGTTGCGGTAGAGGCCGAGCCCGATCACCTCGGTGGCGTTGTCGGGCCCGCCCGGACCGACCGTCATCACCTGCACGACCGCGAAGCCGTCGAGGGCGAGCACACCGAGGTAGACGAACGCGACCTGGACGGTGTCGCGCAGCAGCGGCAGCACGATCCGCCACAGGGTGACCAGCCGGCCGGCCCCGTCGAGCGTCGCGGCCTCGATGAGCTCCGTCGGTATGGAGCCCATCGCGGCCGCGAACAGCACCATGTAGAAGCCGACCGACGACCAGATCAGCACCGCCATCACCGCCCAGAGCGCCAGGTGCGGGTCGCCCAGCCAGGTGCGGGCCAGGCTGTCCAGCCCGACGCCGCGGAGCAGGCCGTTGAGCAGGCCGTCGTTGGGGTGGTAAACGAACTGCCAGAGCAGCGCGATGATGGGCAGCGAGAGCAACTGCGGGAAGAAGTAGGCGGTCTGGTAGGACGTGGCGCCGCGGATCGCCGAACCGCGACGCCCGCCGAACATGACCAGGACCGCGAGGAGCAGGCCGAGCCCGATGGTGACCGCCGGCACGACGACGAGCATCACCCCGTTGTTGCGCAGCGCCGCCAGGAACAGCGGGTCGTGTGCGAGGCGGGTGAAGTTGTCGAGACCGACGAAGTTGACCTGGCCGGAGACGCCGGTCCAGTCGGTCAGCGACAGGTAGAACGCCTGCGCGTAGGGGGAGAGCACGAACACCGCGTAGAGCGCCAGCGCGGGAAGGATCGCGCCGGCCAGGAAGCGGTGCCGGCCGTGCCGGGTCGGTGTCATCGCTACCGCTGGTATTTCTTGGTCGCGCTGTCGGCCGCCACGGCGTCGGCCGCCTTCTGCACCCGGGTCGACCACTGCGCCGGTGTGATCCGCCGGGTCGCGAGTTCGCCGGTGGCGTCGTCGACGGCTTTGGCCAGCGGCGCATACCAGGTGCGGAACCGGTAGGTGAAGGTGTTGGCGCCGGCCGCGTCGACCGCCGTCTTCACCGAGCCGAGGCCGCTGCTCAGGGTCAGCCCCTCCAGCGCGCCGGCCACGCTCGGCATCGTGCTGTTGAGCTCGGCGAACCGCTTGGCGGCGGTGGTGGAGAACAGGATCCGCAGGAAGTCGAGGCCGCCGCGGGCGTTCTTGGCCTTGGCCGGCACGATGAACGACTCGCTGCTGGCCGCCTGCAACGCGGTCTGCGGCAGCTTGTCGCCACTCGTCAGCGCCGGGGTCGGTGCCATCACCATGTCGAAGCCGGCCGGCGTGACGCCCTTCTGCTCGGCCTCCAGCCACGATCCACAAGGGATGATCGCGACCTGGCTCTGCGACCAGGCGGCCTGCGCCTCGGTGTGCGACAGCGCCTCGCTGCCGGACAGGATGTAGCCCTTGCCGGCCAGCTCGGCGATCGCGGTGGCGGCGTCGACCAGCGGCGCCTGCTTCCACGCGCCGGGTTCGAGGTTGTCGACGCCCTTGACCAGGTCGGGACCGCCGGCCTTGGCGGCCATGGCGAGCAGCGGGTCGTTGAGGTATTCCGGATATTTGCCCTGGTAGGTCCACGGCGCGACGCCGGCCTTCTTGATCTGCTCGCACAGCGCCAGCATCGCGTCCCAGGTGGTCGGGAAGGTCCAGCCGTGCTTGTCGAACAAAGGCTTGGAATACCAGAGACCCCACACGGTGTACGTGAAGTTGAGCGCCTGCACCTTGCCGTCGAAGGTGCCGTCGTCGACCACGCCGGGCAGCAGCGTGTCGCGGACCTTCTTCGCCGGGTCGTCGAGCGCCGGCGCGTCGAGCAGCTCGGCCAGGTCGGTCAGCTTGCCGGCGCCGACGAGGGTGGCCAGGTCGAGCCGGCCGGCGCCGGTGTTGTCGACCACGTCGGGTGGGGTGTCGGCGACGAACCGGGGCTGCAACGCCTCGCCGACCTTCTGGATGCCCTTGTGGTCGACGGTGGCGCCGGGGTGCCGCTGCTTGTAGAGCGCCTCGGCGTTGATCGCGTAGTCGTCGCCGTAGCCGCCCTTGAAGATGACCACCTCGAGTGGGGTCTTGTCGGGCACGCCGAGCGGGTTGTCGGTGGTCTTCGCGCCCGAGGCCGCCTCGGTCGTCTCGTCGCCGCCGCCGGTGACACAGCCGCCCAGGATCGGCAGGGCCGCGCCGGCCACCGCCGCACCGAGCACCGTTCGCCGGCTGGGGTAACGTCTGAGCTGGGAAGAGAGGTTCATGGTTGGGTCTCGCCTTCTCGGTTAGGCGGTACGCCGGATGCGCCCGGCGTACCGCGCTTCAAGCTCTCGGTTGTGGTCGTCGCCGCCTGGCACGTTGTAGGAGATATAGATCGGTGGCGTCTCGCCGCTCTCGACGATCCGGGCGACCACCTCGCACACCAGTTGCTGTGCGAGCACCGCACCGGTGACCGACGAGATCGCGCCGACCGCGGCGCCTTCCTGACCGAGGGGCAGGGCCGCGTCGCCGTAGGGCGCGCCGTTGTCGAGCACCACGTCGGCCAGGTCGGCCAGGCGTTTGCCGGACGGGTGTTTGGTGGGCACAGCGAGGCTGTGTGCCAGCGACGTGACGGCGATCAGGCCGTGCCCGTTTTCCTTGACGAGCCGGGCCAACTCGACCACGACGCCGTTGACGCCGGAGTTCGACGCGATCACGAACACGTCGTCGGGCTTGACCGGTGCGAGCTCGTAGAGCCGATGGGCCACCGACGGGTCGCGTTCCAGGAACGGGTCGTCGAGCACCGCCCGGTCGGCGCCGCCGAACAGCACCAGGTCGCGCAGCGCGATGCGGTTGCTCGGCACCAGACCGCCGGCCCGGCCGGCGATCTCCATGGCGAGCGCCTCGGAGTGGCCGGCGCCGAACGCCTGCACCACGCCACCGGCGCGCAGCGCCGCGGTGATCAGGTCGGCGGCGCGGCGTACACCGTCGCTCTGGGTCCTGGCGACCTGATCGATCGCGGCCGTGACGGCCGCGAGATAGCTGTCCGCGCCGATCGTCATGATCCCTCCGGGGTTCTCGTGCGTTTGCTGGGCAGGCGGTGCGCGTCGACCGCGCGGGCGGTCACCTCGAACGCCTCGGTGGTGCGCTCGTAGGTGCGTTGGGCCACGGCGACGTAGATCAGGTCGAGCACGAGGAGCTGGCTGTGCAGCGCGGAGAGCGCGGCCAGCCGGAACGTGGTCTCCTGCACGGCGGTGGTCATCACCACGTCGGCGACCTCGGCCAGCGGCGAGCGCGGGAACGAGGTGATCGCGACGGTGAGCGCGCCGTGGTCGGCCGCCTCGCTGAGCACCTCGATCACCTCGCGGGTCCGGCCACTGTGGGATATCCCGATGGCGACGTCGCCTTCGTTGAGGAGCGCGGCGTTGGTCAGCGCGGTGTGCGGGTCGGAGCGGTGCCAGCAGGGCACCCGGATCCGCTCGAGCCGGAACGCCATCTCCCGGGCCGCGTTGCCGGAACTGCCCAGGCCGAACAGCTCGACCCGCTGTGCGGTCGCGACCGCGGCCGACACCCGCTCGACCGCGGCCAGATCGACCCGGCCGGCGGTGTCCTGGATGGCCCGGGCGTCGGCGCTGGCGACCACGTCGAGCACCCGCTCCAGCGGCGCGTCGGGGGTGATGTCATGGTCGATGTCGGTGTCCCAGCGGGCCTGTGCGGCGCGGCCGGTCTCGGTGGCCACGGCCACCCGCAACTCGGCATAGCCGCGGTAGCCGAAGAACCGGCAGAACCGGGTGATGGTCGCGGTCGACGTGCCGGCGCGCTCGGCGAGGTCGACGATCGTCGTGCGCGCGGTCTCCTCGGGCTCGCCGAGGATCTGCTCGGCGACCCGTTGGAGTGCGTCAGGGAGCGTCGGCAGTTCCGTGCGCACCCGGCCCAGCAGCCCGGTCTCGGCCATGCGGGCATTCCTTTCGGTCATGTTCGGTGGTGAACAAAATTATTGCCGCGTCCGCCACCGCGTCAAGATGTTTGACATAGATGGCCGCAAACTCTTGCTTTGCCGGGTGACCGCGAAGGAGCATGTGTGTCGTGACGGACGCGTTGGTGATCGGCGGTGACTGCGGCGGCACCAGCACCCGGGTCGTGGTGACCACACTCGACGGTGCGGTGGTCGGGCGGGGCAACGGCGGTCCCGGCAACCCGGTGGCGCGCCCGCCGGAAGAGGCCGCGGCCGCGCTGGTCGGCGCCGTCGGCGAGGCGCTCGGAGACCTCGACCCGCGCCGGGTGGCCGGGGTGGTGGTCGGCGTGGCCGGCTACAGCCGACTCGACACGCCTTCGGGTGCGGCGGTCTATGCGGCGGCCTGGCGGACCACGGGCGTGCCGGCGCCGCTGCGCACGGTCGGCGACGCGGTGGTGGCCTACGCCGCGGGCGGTCATGACACACCGTCGGGCTCGGTGCTGATCGCGGGCACGGGCGCCATCGCGTGCGAGATCGTCGACTGGACGGTCGGGCGGCGGGTCGACGGTCTTGGCTGGCTGCTGGGCGACGAGGGGTCGGGCTTCTGGTTCGGTCTCGAGGCGGCCAGGCACACCGCGCGGGCGCTGCACGCCGGCACCGGCGACGACCTGACGTCGGCGGTGCACGCCGCCGTTGGCGGGGTGGGGCCGGGCGGGTTCGTGAGCGCGTTCTACGCGCTGGCCCGCGACAAGATGGCCGCGCTCGCGCCGCTCCTCTTCGACGCCGCCCGGGCCGGCGATCCCGCGGCGGCTGCGATCGTCGCCGACGGCGCCGATCGACTGGCCGGCACGCTGCTCACCCTCGGCCCGGGTGATGGGCCGGTGGTCCTGGCCGGCGGCCTGCTCACCGGCGTCCCCGAGTTGCGCGCGGCGGTCCAGGCCCGGCTGCGGGCCGCGATCGGCCGCGAGGGCGAGCTGTCGGGCGACGCCGCGCTGGCTGCCGCCCGGCTGGCGGCGCTCACCCTTCGGGCCTGATCGTCTGGTGCGGGTCCGTGTTGGCGGCGGCCCGGTTCGCGGCGCGCAGTCTTCGGGCCTGGTCGTTTGCTGCGGGCCCGTGCCGGCGGCGGCCCGGCTCGCGGCGCTCAGCCTTCGCGCCTGATCGTCTGGTGCGGGCCCGTGTTGGCGGCGGCCCGGTTCGCGGCGTTCAGCCGTCGAGGCTGATCGTCTCTCGTGGGCCGCCCGGCTGGGCCGGGTCGTTGAACGGTTGGCATGGCACGTCGTTGATCGTGACCGGGCCCGGCCGGGTTCCGGTGATCCGCACGCAGAGCCGCACCAGTGCGTGCGTGTGTGGGCCGATCAAGCCGGCGTCGCCGCTGTCGTCGAAGCCGGCGTCGATCTCGACCTGTCCGGGCCCGGGCGTGCGGCTGGCGAAGACGTAGCCGTTGGCGTCGGTGCCGCGTACCCGGTCGATCGTGTCGGCGAGTAACTCCTCGTCGTCGGCGGGCTGGTAGTCCGCGCCGCCGAGCAGGGCGACCACGTTGTCGTTGGCCGCCTGCGCGCGCGTGCGGGCCCGCTGCGAGGCCTGGTCGAGCGCCGCCTCCTGGGCCGAGCCGCAGCCGGACAGGGCGGCCACGACGCACAGCGCCGCGAGGAAGCGACTCGCGGCGCTGTGCTGCTGGACGTGTCGGCTCATAGCCCCATCTGGGATTGCGCGGTGTTGGTGAACACCTGACCGTAGGTCGCCGCTCCGGGCGTCTTCGGGTGGAACGACTGCTGCGAGACGCCGCGGGTGTTCCAGTCGACGGGCATCCAGTCGGGCAACGGCCCGTTCTCACCCTTGGTCAATTGGGTGACGATGCCGTGGATGTTTTCCGGGTCGCCGCAAATGCCCTTGCCCGCGAACGCGCTGATCGGGTTGGCGAACCAGATCTGCATGTTGTGCGGGGCCGCCTTCATCTCGTTGACCACCGAGTCCATCATGCCGGCCAGTTCGTCGGCCATCCCGTTGAGCCACGGCGCCTCCGAGGTGCCGATGCCGGGGATGCAGCTGCCCAGATGCTCGAGCAGCTTGGGATAGCCCATCAGCATGATTTTGGCGTTTTTCGCCTTCTTGTGTATCTCCTCGATGACCGTCTTGATGGAGTCCTTGACCTTGCCCTGGATCAGCTCGTGCTCGGCGTCGGCCATGTTCTTCGTGTCGCCGTCGAGCGTCGAGTCCTGGCAGAGTTGCAGCAACGTTCCGTAGACGCACTGCTCGAACACGGGGCTGAAGCGGGCGTCGTTGCCGCCGATCGAGAAGACCACCAGCGTCGTGTTGTCATCCAGGAATCCCTGGTCGAGCTGTGGCATCTCGCCCCAGTTGTCGGTCCCGAACTGATTGAACGCGTTCGTCGGTTTCGCTTGCACCGTGTAGTAGGGCAGCATCCACTCCGTCTCCGCCCAGGCGCACGCGCCGAAGTAGAAGTCGAGTGAATGGTCGAACTCGTCGGCCCGCTGTCCGATGGTCTTCGAGTTGTCGGAGAGCTTGCCCTGCCGGGGCCACGCGTTCCGCGACCGGTGGCAGACGTTGCGCGTCTTGGTCACGTCGCCGTCCGGCGTGAACTCCATGACCTTGTAGTCGGACTCGCGGTAGTAGTCGGCGCCGTCGGTGCTCGACGCGCCCTCACCCGAGGTGTAGGAGTCACCGAGAGCCACCACCTGGTGCCGTGGCTTGCCCGGCAGTTTCTGGAACGCGATCGCGTCCCAGGCGATGTCCTCGTCGCCCGTGCCGTCCAATGTCTCGTTGGACAGTTCAACGAACGGAATGCCCTCGAACTTGAACGAACCGAGCGAGACCCAACGATGCTCCCGGGTACGTTGCGGCAGGTAGCGCTCGATCGCCGTACCCCCGCCGCCAAGGTTGATCTGGTATTTCGCCTGCCGGGTGTGCGCACCCTGGTCGGGCATGTGCACCAGCACCCGGGCCCAGGTGTTGCCGAGGCTCTGGTTGAGCGTCCACCTGCCGGTGACCTTCATCTTCTGATTGCTGTACGGGCTCCTGGTGTGTGCGAAGTAGAAGTGCCCGGCGAACCCGCCGCCGATCTGGTGGAAGTCGACCTTCGACGGGAACAGGTTGCCGTCGTTGCCGAACGCCCAGGTCAACGAGCCCGAGTTGGTGAAACCGCGCGGGCAGTTGGGCCGCACCGACGGCACGTTGTCGCCGACATCGTCGATGACCAGCGTGTTGACCGGCAGCCCGAGGTTGGGCGAGCAGCGCGGCGCGTACGACGTGGCGTCGTCCTGATAGGCGTAGCCCGGGTCGAACCGGAGCACTTCGTTGCCGCCCTGGTCCGGGTTCTTCCACACCGCCGGCTGGTTCCACCAGCAGCGCAGGTCATACTGGCCGGCCAGGTTCTGGTGCGCGCACGGGCCGGCCGGCTCGGTGGCCAGGTCCGGTGCGGTCGGCTTGATCTTCTGGCCCGGGAAGCACTGGTTGCTGGCCGTGCAGAACAGGTCGACCGGCGGCTTGACGGCGGCGCGGTTCGGCACCGTGGTCCACCAGGCCGCGCGGTAGGCCGAGACGTAGGTGTCCGGCGCCTCCAACAGGTCCGGCGGGTGCCCCGCGAAGCCCAGCACCTTCTCCGGGTAGGGCCAGCGCTGCGGTTGCCGGGCGTCGTCGTAGCCGGCCTCCAGGAACGCGGAGCGGTTCGCCGGGTATCGCGGGTTGACCGGGTTGTTGGCCCAACCCACGCCCCACGGCTGGCCACCGCCGGTGTCCGGGTAGAAGCCGCTGTTGTAGGCCCAGATGGCGAAGAACCAGTTCTCCGGCTTGGCCGGGTCGCCGTTGCCGATGACCAGGCCGGCGCCGCGGGTCTGGTTCCATTTGTCCTGCAGGATCCGCACGCCGGCCGCGACGTTGGCGGCGAAGTCGAGTGCGACCGCCCGCTGGCTGTCGTAGGGCAGCGCCACCTCGCCGGGCTTCGTGAAGCCCTGCGCGCGCATGCCGTCGGTGACCTGCCCGACGCCGTAGCCGCAGTCGGCCTTGTCCCAGTGGATGTCCCAGTCGTTGGCGGTGTCGGTGTCGTAGATCTCG
This sequence comes from Asanoa ferruginea, assembly GCF_003387075.1. Classification (NCBI taxonomy): domain Bacteria; kingdom Bacillati; phylum Actinomycetota; class Actinomycetes; order Micromonosporales; family Micromonosporaceae; genus Asanoa; species Asanoa ferruginea. Next base: position 820,980 of record NZ_QUMQ01000001.1, on the reverse strand, counting down.
CGCCCGTAGAAGTTGCCGATCAGCGGGTTGGCGGTCACCCCGGGCACGGCCACGTTGGAGGCCTGCCAGAGGTTGGACTCCTGGGCCAGGATGCCCAGGAAGACCTGCGCCGGCACCCGGCCACCGCCGGCCAGTGGGATCTGCGGGAACAGTTGCAGCGGCGAGTAGGCCGGCATGTCGAGGTTCTTCCAGTTGGCCGGGCGGGCCGCGTAGGGCGTGTTGGTGATCGCCTGGTCGACCGCCCACTCGACCTGCCGCGGCTTGGGCTGTAGGACCTGGTTGCGCGGGTCGTTGCGCTGCACCGAACAGTAGGCGTCGGTGTCGATCGGGTTGTTCGGCGAGCCCGGTGACCAGGTCGGCCGGCCGAGGGCCAGGGCCGGGCTCAGCGCGTTGCCGGCGGCCATCGGGTCGGGAGCCGACGCGCGGGACTGGACGCCGGAGGGCTGGCCGGCGGCGGCCGGCAGCACGCCGAATGCCACGTTCTCACCCGTGCCGAGCACCTTCGCCTCGATCCGCACGGGGCGTGGTGCGGCCGGGTCTTCCGGACCCGACAGCTTGGTGACTCCGTTGATGGCGAGCCGGCCCAGCGACGACACTTCGGCGCGCGGATCCGCGGCGATCCGCGTCACCTCGGCGGGCAGCGTGGAGACGCTGCTCGGCGTGCCGGTCAGGAACACCCGGCCCCGCACGCCGGCGGCCACGCCGACCCGGCTCAGCCCGCCCGTGGCCAGCGTGCGTGCCTTGCCGTCGGCGCCGAGCCGCCGCACCCGCGCGTTGTCCCGGTCGCGATCGAGGTAGACGACCCCGCCACCGGCGTCGGCTTTCACGTCGAAGGCGGTGCCGCGGGTCTCGGCGAGTGTGCTGAGGCGGCCGTCCGGCGCCACCTTGACCAGCCGGCCGCTGCCCGCGGCGACGATGCCGGTGCCGGTCGGCACGGCCGAGGTCACCTCCGTCGCCACCTCGATCGACCGGCCCAGGGTGGTCGCGCCGGCGTCGAGTTCGGTCAGCCGCGAGCGGTTGCGCGACGTGCGCTCGTCGTGCTCACCGCCGAGTTGGGTGACGACCGCCTGCTCACCGGCGCCACAGCCCGGGTTGAAGTAGGCCAGCGTCGACGTGATGGGCAGCTTCTTGACCCGGCCGCTGGCCAGGTCGACGACCGCGGTGAAGCCGCCCCGGTCGAAGAGGTCGACGCGGTTGGTGAAGGTCCGCGGCGCGTAGACCACGACGAGGCGGTTGCCGGAGGCGGTCAGGCAGGCGTTGCCGACCCATTGGTCGCTGTCGAAACCCTGTTCGACCAGGGTCGTGACGGTGCGCCACTGGTAGCCGGTGCTGGCCTTGGCGACCAGCACGTGGAAGCCGGCGGCATCACCGGTGGTGGTCCAGGCCAGGTCGGCGGAGGTACGCCAGTCGGGCGGCAGCACCCTCGCCCGGTCGGCGGGTGCCACCGCGCCGGGTGGTGGCGGGGCTGGTTCGGCGGTCGGGCTCGGGCCGGGGTCAGGTGGTGGCTTGGGCGCGGCCGAGGCGGACATCGGGACGAGGATGGCGAGCGCGGTCAGGGCGGCGAGCGGGATGGCGCGCAGCCACGATCGACGACACATCCGCGACCTCCTTCAGGTGGAGGGCGTCGTTGCGGGACGTGCCGGACGATCTCAGCCGGATCTATCCGTGACCTATCGCGCTACATCCTGATGCGGGCGTTCTGCGGGTCGTACATCGGGCGCAGCGAGCAGCGGGCCGAGACGATCCGGTCGGCCACCTCGACCGTCCACTCACCACTGTCGAGCCACTTCTGGTCCAGCGCTTCGCCGGCGGGGCGCTCGAGCATCGCCAGGCCCACCGCACCGCCCAGGGTGAAGCCGTAGGAGGCGGCGCGGACGTAGCCGACCGGGACGCCGTCGCGGCGGACCACCTCGCCGTGGAACAGCAACGGGTCGGGGTCGGTCAACAGCACCTGCACCAGCCGGCGGTGCAGCGGCCCGGCGGCCTTGCGGGCCAGCACCGCGTCGCGGCCGACGAAGCCGCCCGGCTTGTCGAGCGCGACCGCGAAGCCGAGGCCGGCCTCCAGCACCGAGTCGGTGTTGTCGATGTCGTGCCCGTAGTCGCGGTAGCCCTTCTCCATCCGCAGGCTGGACAGCGCCTTGAGCCCGGCATGCCGCAGGCCGAACCCGGCGCCGGCCGCGGTCAGCCGGTCGTAGACGTGCACCGCCTGCTCGGCCGGGATGTAGAGCTCGTAGCCGAGTTCGCCGAGGTAGGTGATCCGGACGCAGAGCACCCGGGCGAAGCCCAGGTCGATCTCGCGCGCGGTGCGGAACGGGAACGCCTCGTCGGACAGGTCGGCGCTGGTCACCGACTGGAGCAGCGCGCGCGACCGCGGACCCTGGATGTTGAGCTGGGCGTAGCCGCCGGTGACGTCGGTGACGAACGCGTGCCGGCCGGCGAAGCCACGCTCCATCATGGACAGTGCATGCCGGTGGACGGTGTCGGAGGCGACCACCCAGAACGCGTCGTCGGCGAGCTTGGTGACGGTCAGGTCGGCTTCGAGGGTGCCGCCCTCGTTGAGCCACTGGGTGTAGGTGATCCGTTCGGGCTCACCGTTGACCGCGCCGGCCGACAGGTGGTCGAGCGCGGCACCCGCCTCGTCGCCCCGCACGAGGTATTTGGACATGAACGACATGTCCGTCAGGATCACGCCCTCGCGGGCGGCGTGGTGCTCGGCTTCCCAGTAGGGGAACCAGTTCTGCCGGCCCCAGGAGAGTTTCTCCACGCGTGGCTCGGTGCCCTGCGGTGCGTACCAGTCGGCGCCTTCCCAACCGCTCACGTCGCGGAAGTAGGCCCGTTCGGCGACGAGGCGCGAATGGACCGGCGAGAGCTTCGCGCCGCGCGCGGTCTTCATCGAGAGGCCGGGGAAGTGGGTGGCATAGACCTTGCCCAACGATTCGACCGTACGCGTCGCGCGATAGTCCGGTGTGGACTGATAGCGCTCCAGCCGGTCGATGTTCATCGCGGTCACGTCGACGTCGGGCCTGCCGTCGACGATCCACTGCGCCATCGCGCGGCCGATCCCGCCGCCGGTCAGGATGCCGATCGAGTTGAGCCCGGCCGCGACGAAATAGTTGCGCAGTTCCGGCGCCTCGCCGACGACCGGCGAGAGGTCGGGCGTGAACGACTCCGGGCCGCAGAAGAACGTGCGCACGCCCACCTCGCCGGTGATCGGCACGCGGGCCATCGCCTTCTCCAGGTAGGGCGCCATCCGGTCCCAGTCGGGAGGGATCGTGCCGAACGAGAAGGCCTCCGGGACCCGGTCGACGTGCCAGGGTGCGCACTCCGCCTCGAAGAGGCCGACCATCAGGCCGGCGCCCTCCTCGCGGTAGTAGCCGTAGGAGGACGGGTCCTCGAGCACCGGCAGGTCGCCGGAGACGCCGTCGATCGGCTCGGTGATCAGGTAGTAGTGCTCGGCGGCCTGGAGCGGCACGCTCACCCCGGCCTGCTCGCCGAGTTGCCGGGCCCACATGCCGGCGCAGTTGACGACGTACTCGGCTTCGATGTCGCCCTGCGGCGTGCGTACACCGGTGACGGTTTTGCCCTTGCGCAGAATGCCGGTGACCGGAACGCCCTCGATGACCGTCGCGCCGCGCAGCCGGGCGCCCTTGGCCAGCGCCATCGTGACGTCGACGGGGTTGGCCCGCCCGTCGTCGGCGACGTAGAAGCCGGCCAGCAGGTCGTCGGTGCGGGCGAGCGGGAACAGTTCCTTGATCTCGCCGGGGCCGATCTCCTGGACGTCGATGCCGCAGTAGCGGTTGAACGCCGACACCCGGCGATATTCCTCGAGCCGGTCGGCGTCGGCGGCGACCTCGATGAAGCCGACCTGCTTGAGCCCGGTCGCCTGGCCGGTCTCCGCCTCCAGCCGGGCGTAGAGGTCGCGGGTGTATTTGCGCATCTCGGTCGAGGTCTCGGAGAGCGAGCCGAAGGTGACCATGAGACCGGCGGCGTGCCAGGTGGTGCCCGAGGTCAGCTTGTCGCGTTCGAGGAGCACGATGTCGGTCCAGCCGAGGGCGGCCAGATGGTAGGCGACGGACGTGCCGATCACCCCGCCGCCGATCACCACGACGCGCGCACGCTGCGGAATAGCCACACCACACTCCTTCAATTGCCGACGATGGTAGACACACCCCCGTGCGGAATGAGGTGGCACGGTGAAGATCACGACGCGGAACGCGACGTTTCAGCAGTGGCAGGCGCTGTTGACCAACCGGAGCAAGCGGCACCGGGCGGGGGAGTTCCTGGTGCAGGGGGTACGCCCGATCAGCCTCGCGGTCGAACACGGCTGGGAGATCCACCAGTTGATCTTCCCGGCCGGGCGACGGCTGTCTTCCTGGGCGGCCGGGCTGCTGGACAAGGTCGCCGAGCCCGTCGAGATGGACCCGGAGCTGCACGCCGAGCTGGGTGAGAAGGAAGACGCCGAGCTGGTGGCCGTGGTCGGGCTGCCGCCGGACCGGCTCGACCGGCTCGGCCACCATGTCCCGGACCGGGCCGGTGCGCCGCTCTACGTGCTCTTCGACCGGCCCTCCTCGCCCGGCAACGTGGGCACCTTGATCCGGTCGGCCGACGCGTTCGGTGCCGAGGGCTTGATCGTCAGCGGGCACGCCGCCGACCCCTATGACCCGCGGTCGGTGCGGGCCAGCACCGGGTCGATCTTCGCGCTGCCGGTCGTGCGGGTGGGCGCGGCCAGCGAGGTGCTGGACTGGGCCGCGCCGTTGCGGCTGGTCGGCACCGACGAGCGGTCGACCACCGATGTCGCCGACGCCGACCTGCGTGGTCCGACGCTGCTCCTGGTCGGCAACGAGACCCAGGGGCTGAGCAGCGCCTGGCGGCAGGCCGCCGACGAGATGGTGCGCATCCCGATCGGCGGCGCGGCATCGTCGCTCAACGCGGCCGCCGCGGCCACGATCGTGCTCTACGAGGCCGCCCGGCAGCGCACCCGCCGCGAGCCCTAGCGGACCCCGACCACCGCGGCGTCGGTGCCGCCGCGCCAGGCCAGGCCCACCTCGGTGAAGCCGGCGTCGCGCAGCGCGGCCTGGTGCCAGGTGGCCGGCGGGACCCAGTCGTTGTGCTCGGCGCTGGGGAAGATCTTCTTGCGCTCTTCCCAGGCGGGCGCCAGCGTCTCGTCCCGGCTGACCAGCTCCCACCAGGCCGGCCAGGAGAACGCGGCGCCGGCGGCGTAGCGCGCGTTGCGGCGCTCGCGGGCCCGGTCGCGCAGGGTCTTGCTCAGGCCCGGCAGCCCCTCGTCGGGCATGTGGTCGGCGTTGATCAGCACGCCGCCGGGCCGGAGCAGCCGGCCGACCTCCCCGTAGAGGGCCGCGAGTCGGTCTCCGTCGAGCCAGTGCAGGGCGGTGGCGGCGAGCACCGCGTCGTAGTCGTCGTGCGGCAGGTCGGCCGACCAGGACGGCGCGCGCAGGTCGGTGCTGACGATCGCGGTGCGGTCGTCGAGGCTGGCCCGGGCGATGGTCAGCAGCACCGGGTCGACGTCGACGAGCGTGGTGGTGCCGCGGGGGAAGCGGCGCAGCGTGCGCAGCGAGATCGAGCCGGTGCCGCCGGCCAGGTCGAGCACCCGGGGCGCCGGGCCGGCGACGGCCTCGACGATGTCGAGCATCGCGGTGAACCGCGCTTCGCGGTCGGGCAGGAACGCCTCCTGCTGGCGGTCCCAACTTTCCTGCCACGCGGCCGCGTCAAGGTAAGGACTCATGCAAGTCACAGTAGTTACAGGAGTACATGCTGTCCACCCGCTGTTCCCGAGAGCGAGATAGCGTCGGTCGGGTGACAGAAAACCTGCCTCGCACCGTCGGGGAGCTGCGGGCCGCCGGCTACACCTATCGCACCGTCAAGGAGGAGCTCCGGGCCAACCTGCTGGACCGGATGCGCACCGGTGTGCCCCGATTCCCGGGCATCGTCGGCTATGACCAGACCGTCCTGCCCGAGGTCGAGCGGGCCATCCTGGCCGGTCACGACATGGTGCTGCTCGGCGAGCGCGGCCAGGGCAAGACCCGGCTCATCCGGTCGCTGGTCGGCCTGCTCGACGAGTGGACCCCGGTGATCCCCGGCTCCGAGATCAACGAACACCCGCTCAACCCCGTCACCCCGTCGTCCCGCCGGACCGTCGAGGAGAACGGCGACGACCAGCCGGTCGCCTGGCTGCACCGGTCGATGCGCTACGGCGAGAAGCTGGCCACCCCGGACACCAGCGTCGGCGACCTGGTCGGCGACGTCGACCCGATCCGGGTCGCGCAGGGCCGCACCCTCGGCGACCCCGAGACCATCCACTTCGGCCTCGTACCGCGGACCAACCGCGGCATCTTCGCCGTCAACGAGCTGCCCGACCTCGCCGAGCGGATCCAGGTCAGCCTGCTCAACGTGCTCGAGGAGCGCGACATCCAGATCCGCGGCTACCAGCTCCGGCTGCCGCTCGACGTGTTGCTCGTGGCCAGCGCCAACCCGGAGGACTACACCAACCGCGGGCGGATCATCACGCCGCTCAAGGACCGGTTCGGCGCCGAGATCCGCACCCACTACCCGCTCGAGCTCGAGCTGGAGCTCGACCTGGTCCGCCAGGAAGCTGACCTGGTTGCCTCGGTGCCGGATCACGTGCTCGAGGTGCTGGCCCGGTTCGCCCGTGGGGTCCGCGAGTCGCCGTCGGTCGACGCCCGCTCCGGTGTCTCCGCCCGGTTCCCGATCGCCGCTGCCGAGACCGTCGCCGCCGCCGCGCTGCGCCGTTCCGGCCTGCTCGGTGAGGACGTGGCGGTGGCCCGGATCGGCGACGCCGAGTCGGTGACCAGCACGCTGCGCGGCAAGGTCGAGTTCGAGAGCGGCGAAGAGGGGCGCGAGGTCGAGATCCTGGCCCACCTGCTGCGTACGGCGACCGCCGAGACCTTCCGCGCCCGGCTGGCCGGCCTCGACCTGTCCAGCTTCGTCAACCTGGTCGCCGAGGGCGACATCATCGAGACCGGCGAGCTGGTCCCGGCCGACGAGATCCTCCGCCAGGTGGGCACCCTGCCCGGTCTGGCCAAGGTGCTCGACCGGCTGGGCCTGGGCGACGCGCCGACCCGGGGCGAGGCGGCCGCCGGCGTCGAGTTCGTGCTGGAGGGCCTGCACCTGACCCGGCGCATGTCGAAGGCCAGCGGCGACGGCCGCACGATGTATGGCAGCCGGGGATGAAAAGCAACCGCTACGGCGCGTGGGCGGGCGGGCCGGACCCGCTCGCCCCGCCATACGACGTGCGCGGCGCCGTCGACGACGTCGGTGCCGAAGTGCTCGACGGCGGCTCGTTGCGCGACGCGCTGCGCAACCTGTTGCGGCGCGGCCCCGGCGACCGCGGCGGGCTCGACGACCTCCAGGCGCGGGCCCGCCGGATGCGCCGCGACGCGATGCGCCGCGGCCAGCTCGACGGCGCGGTGACCCGGGCGCAGCAGCTCCTCGACCAGGCCCTGGCGGCCGAGCGCGAGGAACTGGCCGGCCGCGACGACGACGCGGCCCGGTTCAACGAGGCGATGCTCGACAACCTGCCCCGGTCGACCGCGCGGGCGGTCGAGGAGCTGTCCGACTATCAGTGGGCCAGCGAGGAGGGCCGGCAGCGCTACCAGGAGATCCTCGACGGGCTCCGGCGTGACGTGGTCGAGCAGCGGTTCCGTGGCATGCGCGAGTCGCTCCAGGACCCGGCCGCACAGCAGGCCGTCGCCGAGATGATGCGCGACCTCAACGCGCTGCTCGCCCAGCACGCCCGGGGCGAGGACACCACCGACCAGTTCGCCGAGTTCATGCGCCGGCACGGCGACTATTTCCCGGAGCAGCCCCAGACCGTCGACGAGCTGGTCGACGCGCTGGCTCGCCGGGCAGCGGCCGGTGAGCGGCTGATGCGGTCGCTGTCGCCACAGCAGCGTGACGAGTTGGCGTCGCTGATGCAGCAAGCGCTCGGCAACGGCGACCTGGCCCGCGAGATGGGCGCGCTGACCGACAACCTACGCGCGCTCCGGCCCGACCTGGGCTGGGACCGCCGGGAGCGGATGCGGGGCGAGGAACCGCTCGGGTACGGCGAAGCCACCGGCGCGCTGGAGGAGATCGGCGACCTCGACGACCTGATCGACCAGCTCGGCCAGGAGCACCCCGGCGCGACCCTCGACGACGTCGACGTGGAGGCGGTCGAGCGGGCCCTCGGCCGGTCCGCCGCCGACGACGTACGCCGGCTCCAGGAACTCGAACGCGAGATGCGCCGGCAGGGCTGGGTGACCCGCACCGCCGAGGGCCTGACCCTCTCGCCGAAGGCGCTGCGGCGGCTCGGCGGCACCGCGCTGCGCCGGGTGTTCGCCGACCTCACCGCCGGCCGGCGGGGGACGCACGACCTGCGCGACGCCGGTGCGGCCGGCGAGGTGACCGGCGCTTCCCGCCCCTGGGAGTACGGCGACGAGCAGCCGCTCGACGTCGTCCGCACGCTGACCCGGGCCGTGGCCCGCGGTGGCGCCGGCGTGCCGGTCGAGCTGTCGGTCGACGACTTCGAGGTGGTGGAGACCGAGCGGCGCGCTTCGGCGGCCGTGGCGGTCTGCGTCGACCTGTCCTACTCGATGGTCGCCGAGGGCCGGTGGGGCCCGATGAAGCAGACCGCGCTGGCGCTCTCGCACCTCGTGGCCACCCGGTTCCCGCAGGACGCGTTGCAGATCATCGGCTTCGGCCGGTCGGCGGCGCCGCTGTCGCAGGCCGAACTCGCGGCGGTCGAGCCCGACTACGAGCAGGGCACCAACCTGCACGACGCGCTCCGCCAGGCCGGCCGCCACCTGCGCAAGCACCCCGGCGCCGAGCCGGTCGTGCTGGTGGTCACCGACGGCGAGCCGACCGCACACGTCGACGACGACGGCTATCCGGTGTTCATGTGGCCGCCGACCCGGGAGACGATCCAGGCGACGGTGCAGGAGGTCGACCGGCTGACCCGCTACGGCGCCACGATCAACCTGTTCATGCTCGGCGAGGACGAGGGGTTGAAGCGGTTCGTCGACGCGGTGGCCCGGCGCAGCGGCGGGCGGGTCTTCACCCCGTCTTCCGGCGACCTCGGTGCCTACGTGGTGTCCGACTACATCCGCGCCCGGCGAGGGCGACGCGGGGCCAGGGCCGCATAGCGCATGGTCAGCAAATCCACGAGGATCATGCCGCTGAGCTGAGCTTTACGCTCATTCAGGCCGCGTGCGAGCGGGGCCTGCGAGACATGGGCCGACAGGATGAGTAAACGGTAGGACGTCCGGCTCCTGACCATGCGGCGCCGCTCGCTCCAGGGATCCCAGTCCTGTTGTCGGCCAACCGACATCCGGTCAGCCGCCGGCGGTGGTTGCCGGTGGGGTCGCGGGTGCGGTGCCGGCCGGCGGCGTCGTCGCGGGCGGTGCGTCGTCGGGGGCGAAGACGCCGGTCGCGAACAGGATGCCGAGCAGGATCCCGATGACGCCGATGGCCAGGGCGCCGAGGATCAGTGGGTCGCGGCCGGGTGGCGGCGGGTTCTGGCCCCCGCCGCTGCGGCCGCCTCCGCCGCGGCCGCCTCCGCTCCGGCCACCACCGGCTCCGCCGCCGCGCCGGTCGCCGTAGACCGGGCCGGCGCCGCCGTAGCCCGGGCCGCCGCTGGTAGGTGCTCCGTAGGTCGGCGCGCCGCTGGTCGGGGCGCCATAGCTCGGCCCGCCGCTGGTCGGGCCACCGTAGACGGCGCCGCCGCTGGTCGGCCCGGGGTAGCCGGGACCCCCGCTGGTCGGTTCGCCGTAGGGGCTACCCCCGCCGGTGGGACCGCCGCCGTAAACCTGCCCACCCGGTCGCTCGTGCGGTTGCATGGCAGGCATAGTCGCCTATCCCGGCACCCGATCGCCAGTGGGAGGGCGGAACGTGCGACGGTACGTGGTCGGCGACACACCGATCGCGGCGTGCAACTGTTGCCGCAACGCGGCCGCTGTGCCGAAGCCGGCCTGCCGGGCGACCTGGTCGACGCCGAGCCCGGTGGTCTCCAGCAGCCGCCGCGCATGGTCGGTGCGCTGCTGCAACAGCCAGCGGGCCGGGCTCACCCCGGTCTCCTCGCGGAACCGCCGGGTGAACGTGCGCACGCTCATCCGGGCGTGCCCGGCCATCGTGATCAGCGTCAACGGCTCGCCGAGGCGTTCCAGCGACCAGGACCGGGTGGCCGCCGTCGACGCCGCGCCGTCACCGATGGGCAGCGGGCGCTCGATGAACTGGGCCTGGCCGCCGTCGCGCCAGGGCGGCACGACACAGCGCCGGGCGGCGTGGTTGGCCACCTCGGCGCCGTGGTCGCGGCGGATCACGTGCAGGCACAGGTCGATCCCCGCCGCGACGCCGGCCGAGGTGAGGATGTCGCCGTCGTCGACGAACAACACACCCGGATCCAGGTGTACGGAGGGATGGAAGCGCCGGAACTCGTCGGCGTGCGCCCAGTGGGTGGTGGCCCGGCGGCCGTCCAGCAGGCCGGCGGCGGCCAGCACGAACGAACCCGTGCAGATCGACATCACCCGGGCACCCCGGGCATGCGCGTTTCGCAGCGCGGTGGTGACCTCGGGGTCGACGGTCCCGTCGGTCATCGGCGGGCCGGCGTGGATCCCGGGCACGATGACCGTGTCAGCGGTCTCGGTCAGCGACAGGTCGTGGTCGGGGTGCGCGGCGAAGCCGGCGGTGACCCGGACCGGCCGGCCGCCCGGCGTGCACATGTCGACCCGGTAGAGCCGCTTCCCGGTGGCGTCCCGGGCGGTGCCGAAGACCTGTGCGGAGGTGCCGAGGTCGAGGCCGACCACGTGGTCGAGGGCGAGGACGGCGATGCGATGGGCCATGGCCGGATTATTGCGCATGATGGCTGTCGGGCCACTCGTGGCCGTACCCCCTTTGCTTCATGCTTCTTTTCGTGCGCCGTCTCATTCACCCTGCCTGGCTCGTGGCCGCCGTCGCGTTCGTCGCGCTGATCGGTGCGGCCGGGTTCCGCGCCACCCCGAGCGTCCTCATCCACCCGCTGCACGAGGAGTTCGGCTGGCCGCTGGCCACGATCTCCGCCGCCGTCTCGATCAACCTGTTGCTCTTCGGCGTGACCGCGCCGTTCGCGGCGGCGCTGATGGACCGGTTCGGCATCCGGCAGGTGGTCGCGACCGCGCTGTTGCTGGTCTCGCTCGGCAGCGGGCTGACCGTCTTCATGCGCAACAGCGCCGAGTTGATCCTCTGCTGGGGCGTGCTGGTCGGGGTCGGCACGGGCTCGATGGCGCTGGCGTTCGTCGCGACGATCACCGGCCGCTGGTTCGTCAAGCGCCGCGGCCTGGTCACCGGCGTGCTCACCGCCGCCGGCGCGACCGGTCAACTGGTCTTCCTCCCGCTGCTCGCCTACCTGGTCGAGGGCAGCAGTTGGCGCACCGCGTCGCTGGTGGTCGCCGGGGCGGCGCTGGCCGTCGTACCCCTGGTGCTGTGGTTTCTGCGCGACCACCCGAGCGACCTTGGCCTGCCGCCCTATGGCGGAACCGAGGTCGTGCCGGCGCCGGCGCCCGCCGGCGGTGCGGCCCGGCGGGCGCTCGGCGCGCTGCGCGACGCGTCCCGGACCCGCGCGTTCTGGTTGCTCGCCGGCGGCTTCGCGATCTGCGGCGCGACCACCAACGGGCTGGTCGGCACCCACTTCATCCCGGCCGCGCACGACCACGGCATGGCCGAGACCACGGCCGCGTCACTGCTCGCGCTGATCGGCCTGTTCGACATCGCCGGCACGATCGCGTCGGGTTGGCTCACCGACCGGTTCGACAGCCGCCTGCTGCTCGGCGGCTACTACGCGCTGCGCGGCGGCTCGCTGTTGCTGCTGCCGGCGCTGTTCGGCGACTCCGTGCGGCCGTCGATGGTGGTGTTCATCCTGTTCTACGGCCTCGACTGGGTGGCGACCGTGCCGCCGACCGTGGCGTTGTGCCGCGAGTATTTCGGCGACCGCGGCGCGGTGGTCTTCGGCTGGGTGTTCGCCTCGCACCAGATCGGAGCCGCGGTGGCGGCGTCGGCGGCGGGGCTGGTCCGGGACCAACTCGGCAACTACAACCTGGCCTGGTATGTCGCCGGGCTGCTGGCCATCGGCGCCGCGGGCCTGTCGCTGCTGCTGCTGCGCCGCCGCGGTGCGGTGTTCGTCGCCACGCCGGCTATGGCCGGACTACCCGGATCCGCTCCACGGTGACCAGCGCCTGGAGCCGGCCGAGCGGTGTGCCGTCGCGGGCCAGTTGCTGGCCTTCGAGCCAGACCTCACCTTCATAGAAGCCGGACAGGTCGTCGCGCACCTTTTCCACGCGGAGGAACAAGGTGTGCGGCGCACCGGTGAACTTCCAACTGCCCGGCGGGCACTCGATCACATTCCCAGCGTCGATCATGATTGCCCCCTTCCGTCTGCTCGCCTGTGGTCTGCTGGCTTCGCCGGTTTCGCTGGGGGATTTCGGCGCTTCCGTCTGCCCATGCGTTGAATGTTGGTCTCGGGCCTTCCCAAACGCAATGTTGCGGAGCAGAATTCCGCCCACGCGCGACGAAGACGCAACGATCTGCGGGTGTCCACTACAGAATCGCTGTTCGGGGAGGAACGAACATGCCGACCGAAGACCACGGTTCGACCGTTCCGCGGCGGCAACTCGGCCGATATCTGAGAAGGGCTCGCGAAGAAGCGCAGGTCACGGTCAAAGCGGCGGCCGACGCGCTGGAATGGTCGACGCCGCGGATCTGGCGGATCGAAAACGGAACAGTAGGCATGCGCGCCCTCGACGTCAAGGCGATGTGCGAACTCTACGAAGCGTCGCCAGAACTGACCGAGGCACTGATGGCGCTGGCCCGGGAGACGAAAGCGAAGGGCTGGTGGCAGTCCTATGGAGACGCGCTACCGAGCTGGTTCGAGTTGTACGTCGGCCTCGAAGCGGCGGCCAGCCGGATCCGCTATCTACAGTCCGATGTGGTGCCCGGTCTGTTGCAGACAAAGGCGTACACCCGAGAAGTGATCGCGTTGGACGACCCGGATCTGGCGGCCGAGGAGCAGGAACGGCGGCTCGCCGTGCGGATGGAGCGGCAGAACCTGCTCAGGCGCAAGCTGCCGCCGGCGCCGACGCTGGAGGTCATCCTCAGCGAGGCGGTGCTCCGCCGTCCCCTTGAAGATCGCGAGGCGATGGTCGGTCAGGTGCGTTTTCTGGCTGAAGCCAACGACCTGCCGAATGTGACGGTCCGTATATTGCCGCTCAAGTTTGGCCTCCATCGCTGGGTCGCCGCGGGCAGCTTCACCATCCTTGACTTCCCCAAGGAGCGCGGCCGCGAGCCAGAACCGTCCACGGTGTACACCGACGGCCCAACCGGTGCTCTCTACCTCGATAAACCCCGCGAGGTTCACTCTTACGAGGCGATCTGGATTGGTGCTTCCGACCGTGCCTTGAACGAGGCAGAATCTAGTCGCGAAATCCGGGCGCTAGCGGAGGAGTACGTACGATGAGTGACGAAGCGGTCACCTGGACGAAGTCCACATACAGCGGAAACAACGGCGGCTGTGTCGAGTGGGCAAAGCTCGACAACGAGATCGGCGTCCGCGACTCAAAGGACAAGACCGGGCCCATCCTGACCTTCACCCGCGGAGCCTGGCAGTCCTTCGTCGACGCCACCAACCGCGGCGAATTCGCGCCTGGCGCGTAACGCTCGGCGTCCAACGCGGCGAGACCCGTTCGCGGGTCTCGCCGCTGTTTCGCGTTCGTGGCGTTGGCTAGTTGAGCTTCCAGAGGTCGCTGTCGGTGGCGACCAGGAGGCGGACGCCGACGTCGCGGCAGATGGCGTGCCAGGCGTGGTCGTCGACGTGTTCCACCAAGAGGTAGGCCTGCGGGTCTTCGCCGTCCGTGTCTTCTTTCTTGCTGAAGCGGTGGCGGTAGTCGAGGATTTCGCCCAGGCCCAGCCGGAGGCGGTCGGCCTCGGTCGGGCCGAGCAGGCTCTTCGCCTCGACGATGTGCAGCCGCCCGTCCGGGGTGCGCCAGGCCAGGTCGGCGCGGGGCTCGGTGGGCTGGAACGGCTTGATGTCGATGTCGTTGAGCTTGGTCATCAGCAGCACCAGTAGGCGGTCGTGCTCGTCGCGGGCCGACTCGTGCGCCTCCGCGTTGACGGCCTGCCACTCGGGGAACGCGGGGACGGCCTCCTGGGTCCAGCGGTGGCGGGGCTCGGCCTGGTGCCGGGGCTGGTCGAGCGGATCCGGCAATGACAATGCCTCGGCGGCGGCCCAGGACTCCTCGGCCAGGTCCGGGTCGTAGCTCTTGTGCCACGCGAACTGGCCGCTCGCGACGAGGCGGGCGTTCATCAGCCGGATCGCCTCACCGACCGCGGGCTGGTCCAGGAACCACAGCAGGCCGTCGATGTCGGGGCAGTGGTAGACGGTGGCGTCCTCGGCGAACGTACGCAGGCCGTCGGAGCGGCGGGCGATGCCGAACTTGATCAGGTCGTCGGCGCGCAGCGAGCCGTCGTCAAGGGCGCGGCGGATGGGGGAGTCGGCCATCCGGAAGACGGTGGTGATCCGGCCGTCATCGAAATAGCTGACCTCCGCCGCCCAGCACATGCCGACGGTCAGTCGAAACCAGCGCTCGGCGCCGTTCGCGTAGGGGGTCAGCAGCCAGTGCTGGCCGGCGGTCTCGGCGGCGGCCGGCACGGTGGTGCGCACCACGATGCCGGCGATGCCGAGCGCCACCTCACGAAGGCTCTTCGCGTCGGCGTCGTTGATCGCCCGGATCAGCCCCGGCAGCCGCGGCCCCGCCGAGGGCAGCGCGCCGAAAGGCTGCGGTTCGGCGTCGGCGCGGACCACCCAGTCGGCCAGCGCCTCGCGCGTCATGTAGGACCAGAAGCCAGAGGTACGGTTCGCGAATTCGGCCGCCAGCGACTGGCTGTTCATGACACTCCAGGAGGGAAAAGACACAGGAATGCGATAATTGCACGCAGACATCCAGTGTCTCCACATTGTCCTTCCTTCGAGGGACGCTGTGCTCGCTCCGCTTTCGGCTAGCGCGGCCAGACGGCGAAGTCGAAGGCGTTGGCGCATAGCACATGCCGCGGGCTGCTCACGCACGTCGGCGGCACGATCCAACCGTCGGCTCGGCCGATGATCCGGGTGTGTGCGGAGCGGGCGTCGAAGAGGCCGAGCAGTTGTTGCCGGGGGCCGTCGTACCGCCAGACCAGCAACTCCGCCCCGTTGATCACGCCGAGCGCCTGCCACGGGGCCGGATCCGCCCGGACCTGCCCGGTGCGCGGGTCGAGGACCGTGGTGCCCGGGCCGTCGAAGCCGTTGAACGTCTCGGCGACGAACATGTGCTCCTCGTCGACCGGCACCGAGAGATAGCGCTTGGTCGACCGCCACACCTGCTGCCCGGAGAGCCGGTCGAGCGCGACCGTGCCACGGTCGTTGATGTGGCAGATGAGGCGGCCGCAGTCACCGAACGCGGAATACACCCCCACCACGGGAAGCGGTACCCGCCAGAGCGGATGTCCGTCGCCGGTGTCGTACGCGGAGATCATGTTGTGCTGGTCGACGACGAGCGCCGTGCCGTCGACGACGGTCGCGCTCTCCGCTGGCCCGGTGGTCTGTTGCACGGTGTCGACCACGACGCGGCCGCTGGTCAGGTCGCGTACCCGAAGATGGCCGGGCCACACCTCGACCTGGCTGCTGCGCGGCGGCCCGGAGTTGTTGGCGACCGTCACGGTCGGGTCGAGCGCGACCGTCCAGCGCGGACTGCCGTCGTGCACCGACAGGCCACGTAGCGGGACCTGGTCGCCTTCGGCGGGGCCGTTGACCACCACGATGTCGCCCGCGACGGTCACGAAGCGGGTCTGCCGGTGCCAGACGACCGCGCCGGTGCGGGCATCGAGAACCTCGACGGACGGCCGCTGACCGACGTCGACGGTGGCGACCGCCAGCCGGTCCCCGTCGAGGGCGATTAACGATGAGAGCCCGACGACCCGCACCGACCAGAGTTGGTTGCCCTCACCGAGCGCGTAGGCGCGGACCATGTTTCCGCCGACGACATAGGCGCGGGAGTCGTCGAGCGCCAGCGCCTCGGCGGTGCCGACCCGCAGAAACATCGGCGCGAGCGAAGACGGCCGGGCGACGCCGGCGAAGTAGACGCCCGCCGCGGCCGCGACGACCAGCGCCGTGGCGATCAGGCGGGTGCGCCTGCTCCACGGACGCGGCTCGGGTGGCTCCCAGTCGCTGTCGCGCTCGATCTCGATGACATGGCCGAGCCGGCCGCCCGGGCCGGTGCTCCCCGCCGGCCAGACGCCGACCTCGTTACCCCTGGTCATCGCATCAACGCCACCTGCGATGCAGTCTCGCGCGGGGAATGACAAGGGTCCATGAGCCGAACGGCGGACGTTAAAACTCCCGCACCGCGGCGCCGATGCGCGCCGCGGTTGCGGGAGTGTGACCGTCTCCCATCGGTGCAGCCCGTAGGCGGTACATCGATGCGGACCTGGTTAAAGACTCGACTGCCCGGTGGATGGTTCTGCCAAACCTCGTTCGCACCAGTATTCGGCCGGGTATGGAAGAGGACATGGAGCACTTCACGATCGCCGCCGTGGCCGACCGCAGTCCCGATTTCCGCCGGGTACTCGCGACCGGCAAATACACCCAACTCGTCGTCATGACCATCCCGCCCAACGGGGAGATCGGCGAGGAGGTCCACGAGAACACCGACCAGCTCCTGACATTTGTCAGCGGCGTGGGCGAGGCCCGGGTCGGTGGGGAGAAGAAGCCGGTCAACCCCGGTGACCTGGTCTTTGTCCACGCGGGCACCAAGCACAACTTCGTCAACACCGGCCCCAACCCACTGGTGCTCTACACGGTGTACGGGCCGCCCGAGCACGCGACAGACGCCGTCCACGCGACGAAGGAGGAGGCCGACCGCCTCGAGGAGGCCGGCGAGGACGAACCGCCGGCCGCTGCCTAGCCGTCGATCCGGGCGCCGGGTTGGCCGTCGGCTTGGACGGCCGGTTTGGCGTCGGGTTGCTGTCGAGTTGGGCGCCGGCTTCGGCGTTGGGCTGGTTCTCGGTTTGGGGCGCCGGCTTCGGCGTCGGGTTGGCTGTCGGTTTGCGTGTCGGCCTAGCCGACGGGGTTTGGGCGTCGGTTGGGTGTCGACCTAGCCGACGGCCTGTGGTGTCGGCCGAGCCGAGGGCCTGTGGTGTCGGCCGAGCCGACGGCTTTGGTCGTCGGCCGAGCCGAGGGCCTGTGGTGTCGGCCGAGCCGACGGCTTCGGTCGTCGGCCCAGCCGTCGGTTCAGGTCTCGGCCAGGCCGACGGTCTGACCGTCGGTCAAGTCTTGGCGGTTCAGGTGACGGCCCAGCCGGCGGGTTTGGCCGTCGGCTGGCTGTCGACCTAGCCGCCTGGCGGTTAGGCGTCGATGCGGAGCCAGTCCTTGGTGCGGCGACCGGGCGTGTAGACGGAGTCGAGCCGTTTCGCGATCACGCCCGGCAGGCCCTGCTCGGTCGCGGCATCGAGGGCGAACTGGCCGCCGCCGTGGAATGACGGCGGCGTCTGCCAGGCCGGGCCCGAAAGGGCCAGGCCGTCGAGCAGTTCGCGCCGCTGGGTGTAAGGAAGGTCGACCGTGCGGCGGCCTTCGAGCCAGAGCAGGTCGTAGGCCAGGTAGCTGACCACCAGCCCCGGCGGCAGCCGGCGCCCGGCGACGCTGGTCGGCGCCTGGCGGACCCGCCCCTGCCGGTCGAAGGCGACGATCTCCCCGTCGAGAACGGCTTCGGTGGGCGCGAGAGCCGGCCCGAGGTCGCGGACCGCCGGGTAGCTGCTGGTGATGTCCTGGTCGGACATCGACATCAGACGGACCCGGCCACCGGAAATGTAGGCGACCGCACGGGTGCCTTCCCAACGCATCTCGAAGGCCCACTCGTCGTCGGGCTCGGGCAGCGCGTCGACGGGCGTCGGTCGCGACGGGCGAATCAGGTCAGGTAGCGGCTCCCATCCGTCGGCCGGCGGCGACATGCGCCGGACCATCCACTCTTCGCGCTTGCCCGGCTCGGGCCGCGCGGTGCGGAACAGCACGTAACGACCCTCGACCCGGTCGCCGTGGAGGGTGACCATGACCTCGTCGGCACGCCACTTCTCCGTCTCGTAGGTCCCGGTGTCGAACACGCTCATCCGACCCCCGCCGTATTCACCCGCCGGGATGTCGCCGTGGAAGGTCAGATACTCCATCGGGTGGTCTTCGGTGTGGACGGCCAGGTGGTTGCGCACCTGGTCGCGCGGCAGACCGCGGGGCACGGCCCAGGAGACCAACACACCGTCGCGCTCCAGCCGCAGGTCCCAGTGCAACGCCCGGGCGTGGTGCTGCTGGATCACGAAGCGGTTGTCGGCGCCCGGCGCGGGCGCGTCCTGCGGCACCGGTTCGGGGGTGCGTGCCGCATCACGCTTACGGCGGTATTCGTCCAGCCGGTCGGCCATGAGGATATTGTCCGGGATGGGCGCCCGCCGTGCATCGGCGCAATCGGGCATGCTGACGTGATGAAGGGGTACGCGAGGTCATGACCTCATCGACCGCACAACCAACGGTGCAGCTCCCGGGCAACGTGAGGATGCCGCTGCTCGGCTTCGGAACCTGGCAGGCCCACGGCGAGAGCGCCCACCGCTCCGTCGTGGCGGCGCTGGAGGCCGGGTATCGCCTGATCGATACAGCCACCGCGTATGGCAACGAGGACCTGGTCGGTCGGGCGATCGCCGACAGCGGCGTGCCGCGCGAGGACATTTTCATCACCACCAAACTTCCTGCCGAGCGAGTCGGCCGCGAGCAACGAACGATCGACGAAAGCCTGCGCATGCTCGGCGTAGACCACCTCGACCTCTGGCTGATCCACTGGCCACCGTCGCGCGGCGGCCTGGTCGACATCTGGCGCAAAATGATCGAAATCCGCGACGCGGGCCTCACCCGCACGATCGGGGTCAGCAACTATTCGCTCGATCAGATCGACGAACTGATCGCCGCGACCGGTGAAGCCCCGGCGGTCAACCAGATCAAGTGGGGCCCGCGCCTGTATGACGAGGAACTGGTCGAGGGCCACCGCGAGCGTGGCGTGGCCCTTGAGGGCTATAGCCCCTTCAAGACCACCCGGCTCGGCGACCCGGTGCTGGCCGACATCGCCGACGTCCACAGCGTCTCGCCGGCCCAGGTCGTCGTGCGCTGGCACATCCAACATGGAATCGTCGTGATTCCTAAGTCGGTCACCCCCGCCCGGATCCGCTCCAACGCTGACGTCTTCGGCTTCGAACTCACCGACGACGAGATGTCGGTCATCGACGCCATGGGCCGCTGATCGCGGGCGGCCCCGTCCGTGCCTAAGGCGTCGTCACGGCGTCGCTCGCCAACGGGTAGTCCTTCAGCGTGATGGCGTTGGCCGCCGCCTGGAGGTTGCCGGTCATCGCGCTCTTGCCAGGGAGCTTCGTCATGGTGCGGACCACCTGGTTGCGCAGCCAGATCCCGGCCCGTGAAGCGGGTGCGAAGCCGTGGTCGCTGCCCGGCGGGCGCTTGAGGTTGCGGGTCACGTAGTCGCGCATCCCTGCTTCGTAGCCGCGGAACGCCGAGGTCGGGTCGGCTGTGGTGGCGAGCTCGCCGGCGAGCACGTATGCGCCGACCAGCGCCATGCTCGTGCCCATGCCCAGCGAGCCGGCGAAGGCCGCGTCGCCGAGCAACGTCGCACGGCCGCGCGACCAGCCGTCGAGCTGGGTGGCGCCGGTGCGGGCGAAATAGAAATCGTCGGTGCGCCACATCTGGTCGAGCAGCCTCGGTATCTCCCAGCCGGCGCCGGCGAACACCTCCGCCAGCGCCGCCTTCTGCGTCGCCGTGACGCGCCGGTCGAGGCCGAGGGTCGGCGACGACCACGAGAACATCGCGCGCACCTCGCCGTCGCGGCCGACGGGGTAGAGCAGCAGGACCCGGCCGCCGACCCCGTTGCCGGCGGGCAGGTTGTACATGACCTCCCAGCCGTCGAGGTCGAGTGAGCTTCGGGCGGCGAAATATGACCCGTACATCCCCAGGTCGCGCACGTATTGGCGGTCGGCGCCGAACGCGAGAGCGCGCACGCCGGAACGCAGGCCGTCGGCGCCGATGACCGCGTCGAAGGTGCGCGAGCGCGCGCGGTGGAACGTGGCGGTGATGCCGTCGGCGCCCTCGTGCAGCGCGGTGATGTGGTCGTCGAACAGGTATTCGGCCTCGGGCGCCGCCTCGTGCAGGATGCGCACCAGGTCGTTGCGGAGGATCTCGATCTCGGCCACCACCCCGCCGGAGTCGCCGAAGTCGTCGCCGCCCATACGCGCGATCGGGGCGCCGCGCCGGTCGACGTAGACGATGCCGTGGGTTCCGGTGTGTCTGGCACGGATCGCGTCGAGAAGGCCCATCCGCTCGACGACCGTGCGGGCCGCGCCGCGGATGTCGATGGCCTGGCCACCGTTGCGGAGGGCGGGCGCTCGCTCGACGACGGTGGCGGAGATGCCGTGCCGGTGCAGCCAGTGGGCCAGGGCGAGCCCGCCGATGCCGGCTCCAGAGATCAGGACGTTCATGGTGTGTGTGCCTCCAGGGTGCGGTGGGACGCGTACAACGTACATCAGAGACGCGTACGTTGTATAGCGCACTAGCTTTGCTCGTGTTACGCTCGTCCCGCACTAGTGCAAAGGAGGTGTTGACAGCGATGGCCCAGGAAGCGCCCTACCGGCGGATCGCGGCGGAGATCCGAGAGCGGATCGCGCGCGGCGACCTTGGTCCCGGCGATCGCATCCCGTCGACTCGGGAGATCACCCGCGACTGGGGCGTGGCGATGGCGACCGCGACCAAAGTGATCAACACGCTGCGCGAGGCCGGGCTCGTGGAGACCCGGTCGGGCGCGGGGAGCGTGGTCATCGAGCGGAGCGGCCCCGGTGTCGACACGGTGGTTGAGCACGGCATCTCCGCGCGTGCGGGCGGCTTCCACGGCTCGGCGACCCCACGGCTGCGCAGATCCGGAGACACCGAGCTCACTCGCGAGCGGATAGTCCGGTCGGCGATCGCGATCGCCGACGCCGAAGGCCTGTCGATGCTCACGATGCGCCGGGTCGCGGCCGACCTCGGCGTCGCCACGATGTCCCTCTACCGGCACGTGCCCGGCAAAGACGAGCTCATCCTGGCGATGCTCGACGCGGTGTTCGGCGACGACCCGTTGCCAGCCGAGCCGCCCCCGCAGTGGCGGGTCCGGCTCGAGACAGCCGCTCGCCACATGTGGCGCTCCTTCGCCACGCACCCGTGGGCCGCCGAATCGCTGTCGTTGACCCGTCCACAGTTCCTGCCCAATCTGCTGTCCTATTCGGAGTGGAGTCTCGACTCACTGCGGGCGCTCGGGTTCAACGCCGACGAGATGATGCACATCCACCTGTCTCTGTTCGGGCATGTGCGAGCGACCGCGCTCAGCCTCGACGCGGAGTTGCAGGCCCGCGAAGACACCGGCGTCACCAACGACGAGTGGGCCGATTCCCACGGCGGCGAGATCGAGGCCGTCCTGAACTCGCGGCCGGAGCGCCTCGCGGGCCTGCGATATGTGGCCGAGCAGGGCTTCGACTACGACATCGAGGCGGTGTTCGAGTCCGGCCTGCGCCTGATGCTCGACGGCGTCGCGGTCGCCTTGGCCCGCCGGGAGGTGAGCGGCGATGACCAGGTGGACGTGTCCGTCCTGTGAACGCGAGTTCGGCCGGGCCAACCAGTCGCACGTCTGCGTGCCCGCCGGCACGGTCGACGAGACGTTCGCGCCCCACCGGCCCGAATGGCGCCTGATCTTCGACGCGATCCTCGCCCACGTTGAAGACCTCGGCCCCGTCCACACCGACGCGGTCTCGGTGGGCATCTTCCTCAAGGCCGATCGCACACTGGCCGAGATCCGCCCGCGAGCGCGGGCCGTCGACCTCTGGTTCACGCTGCCGCGCGCGATCGACGACCCGCGCGTGCGCCGGAGCCTTCGCGCGTCGGCCGACCGCGTAGCCAATGTCGTGGCGCTGACGAGTGCATCCCAGGTTGATGAGCAAGTCCGCGCCTGGCTGACGGAGGCCTACCATGCCGCCTCCGCCTAACTCGGCGCACGGTTCGCCGTGGCACGCGGCCGTTTCTGGGGCCTGACCGGTCGCGGCCTGTCAGCCAGGTCGCCGCCGGGCACGTGGTTTGTGCTGGTCGCGGGTGGCGATCACCGCGGTGACGATCACCGCGGTGGCCACCCGCGACCGGTCAGTCGGTCAACCGACCGTGCAGGTCGAGCCGTTGAGAGCGAATGCGGAAGGCGAGGTGTAGCCGCCACCATGAGTGCCCTGATAGCCGAAGCTGGTGCTGGCGCCGGCGGCCAGCGTTCCGTTCCACGCGAGGTTGCGCGCGGTGACCGCCGTGCCGGCGGTCGTCACGGTGGCGTTCCAGCTATTGGTGATGGCCTGTCCGCCGGGGAGGTTGTAGGTCAACGTCCAGCCGTTGATGCCGCTCGTGCCGGTGTTCGTGACCGTCACATCCGCGGTGAAGCCGTTGTTCCAGGCATTCGACACATATCGCACCTGGCAGCCGGCCCCGCCGCCACCGCCGGAGCCGGCGGTGGTCACGGTCCGGCCCTGGGATGCCGCCGAGACGTTGCCGGCGGCGTCGCGAGCCCGCACCGAGAAGGTGTAGGCCGTGCTGGCGGACAAGCCGGTCGCGGTGAACGACGTGCCGGCGGTGTTGCCGACGAGGGTGGCCGTGCCGCTGCCCTGCTGGCGGTAGACGTCATACCCGCTCACCCCGACGTTGTCGGTCGAGGCGGCCCAGGAGAGCGCGACGCTCGACGCGGTGACCGCGCCGGCGGTCGGTTGGCCGGGCACCGATGGCGCCTGCGTGTCCGAGCCGGTGCCGCCGCTGTTCACCGCGGCCGAGAACGCGGTTACGCCGAGCCCGACGCCGCCGCTCCAGGGTTCGAAGCCGGCTTGGATGCTGGTCAGATACCAGGAGTTGGTGATCGCTCCGCGGGTTCGCACGTCGGCGATGAAGTCCAGCACGCTGAAGTTCCAGGAGCTGATCGCCGAGGGCGCGACATACGAGATGACGTTGTTGGACCCGTTGCTGCCCTGCCAGACCTGCCAGGTCCGGCCGCCCACGGTAGTGGTGCCAACCACACCGCCGATCGGCTGGATCGAGCCCTGGCGGTTGAACCAGATCATGATTTCCATCTGGTTCACCCCGTCGGTGCGTGGTGTGGGGTCGAGCCAGATGTCATACGCCGCGTCGTAAGTGCCGCCCGTGTAGGTGTAGCTGATCGACGAGGTGGCGCTGCTGATGCGGCTGACCTGGATCGGCAGGTTCGTGCCGGGCGAACAGTTGGTGTAGTGGCAGCCCAGGAAGACCGACGGGTAGGACAACGGCGCCCCGTTGGTGGCCGCCGAACCCTGCTGCGTGGTGATGCTGAAGCCGGCGTCGGTGACGTTGATGCACTGCTGGGCGCTCGAGCCCCAGCGGTTGTTCTGCACGACGTATCGGCCCTGGATGGTGGTCGAGCCGAACGGCTCACAGATCAGCGTGTCGGCGTGGGCCGGCGACGCAACGACGAGCGTGCCGGACACGACCAGGACGGCGGTCGCGACGGCGCGGGCAAGTCGGCGCATGCTGCTCCTTCCGATGGTGAGGGAGGAGATGGGAGCGCTTCCATCGACACTAGGCTACGTTTGTGGCGCTGGATAGAGGCACCGACACCGAGTAATGTTCTGGCTTCAGTGCGTGGCCCCTCGACCACCTCGGAGGCTCCGTCCACATGCTCCCGTCAACGCTGCGCGTCCTCGTCGTCGGGGCCGGCATCGCCGGACTTGCCGTTGCCAGGGCGCTCCGCCTGGCCGGTTACCGCCCCGAGGTCATTGAGAAGCTGCCCGCGAGCATGCTGCCCGGCGCCGGCATCTTCCTGCCCGGCAACGCCGCGCGGGCGTTGCGTGAGCTGGGGCTCGACGAGTCGGTCCGGGCGCTGGGTGACGTGGTCGAGCGGCAGCGTTTCCTCGACGAACGCGGCAGCGAGCTGTGTGAGGTCGACCTCGGCAAGCTCTGGTCCGGCGTCGGCGAGTGTCGAGCATTGCCCAGAGCCGACCTGCAAAAAGCGCTGCTCGCCTCGCTCGACGGGGAGATCCGCTACGAGACCGCGCTGGCCCGCCTCGACCTGCAAACCGACGGCACTGCCGAGGCTACGTTCGGTGACGGCTCGATGGCGACCTACGACCTGGTGGTCGGTGCCGACGGCCGCAAGTCGGCGGTCCGCGCCCTGGCGGCGCTCGGCGGCCCGGCCCGGCCGGTCGGCCAGGTGGTCTACCGAAGCGTGGTCAGCGGCGGCCCGCCGATCGTCGACTGGCTCGCCATGCTCGGCCTGCGCTCCGCGTTCATCGTCATGCCGATGGGCGACGGACGCCTTTACCTCTACGCCGACGAGCCGGGCACCAGTGCGCCACCCGACCCGCTGGCCCGGCTACGCGAGGTCTTCGGCGGCTTCGGCGCACCCGCTCCCGACGTGCTCGACGCGGTGGTCAAGGTGCAGGTCGCCCTGACCGACGAGGTCGAGATCGGCTGTTGGTCGCGCGGCCCGGCCGTGCTCGTCGGCGATGCCGCCCACGCCACGTCACCGACCCTGTCCGAGGGCGCCGCGATGGCGCTGGAGGACGCGGTGGTGCTGGCCGACGCGCTGACCGCGGTGGGCTCGGTGCCGGAGGCGCTCCGCCGCTACGAGAGCCGCCGCCGCCCGCGCACCAAGTGGGTTCTCGACCGCACCCGTGACCGCGACCGCACCCGCGACGTCACGCCGGCTCTGCGCGATCCGCTCCTCCGCGGCCGCGGCGACCGCATCTTCCGCGAGCATTACCGGCTCCTCGTCGACCCGGCCTGACCGCCCGCCGCTACCGGCGCAGCTACGGCCGACCATGCGGCGCCGCGAACCTGCACGGCCTGGCGTTGGCGGCTAGCGGTGCGACCCCGTTCGGCCTGGCCCGGCGGCGCGACTGCGTGAGTGTGTGTTTGGCCTGGCCGCACGCCGCACGCCGCACGCCGCACGCCGCACGCCGCGCGCCGCGCGCCGCACGCCGCACGCCGCGCGCCGCACGCCGCGCGCCGCGCGACCGCGCGACCGCAGCCGGGCGCCCGAACCATGCCCAAGCGAGACCGCGTTTCGCCTCGTCATGACCGTGCGGCGGCCTCGTCCAGGCCGTGCGCCGACGGCGCGAAAAACGCCGCCCCACGTACCCGAGGGATCTGGTTTGTGATCTTCTGCCCCCGCTGCGTGATCAGCGATTCAAGGCCGTCTCCCACCCGGTCCTAACCGAGCGCCGACCCCTACCGACCGGCGCGGGGTCTCCGAGAGGTTTTCACCACCCAGCGCGGGATCCCTGAGATGCGAGGACTATTCTGCCTCCGACACAGACAGACGATGCGGAGGCCTGTGGTGACCACCGTTGCACCGAAGCCGATCGTGACCCGGCCCTGGCCGGTCCGCCAGCCGGTTAAGGGCTCGGCCTTGGCGCGCATCCTGCGCACGACCGACGCGAAGCAAATCGGGATCATGTATATGGTCACGAGCTTCGTGTTCTTCCTTATCGGTGGGTTGATGGCGCTGCTGATGCGCGCCGAGCTCGCCCGCCCCGGGATGCAGTTCCTGTCGCCGGAGCAATACAACCAGCTGTTCACCATGCACGGCACGATCATGCTGCTGTTCTTCGCGACGCCGATCGTGTTCGCCTTCGCGAACTTTGTCGTGCCGTTGCAGATCGGCGCGCCGGATGTGTCGTTCCCGCGGCTCAACAGCTTCGCCTACTGGCTCTACCTGTTCGGCGGCACGATCGCCCTCGCCGGGTTCATCACCCCGGGCGGCGCCGCTGACTTCGGGTGGTTCGCCTACTCGCCGCTGAGCGACGTGACGAACACGCCGGGTGTCGGCGCCAACATGTGGATCGTCGGCCTGGCGATCTCGGGTCTTGGCACGATCCTCGGTGGCGTCAACATGATCACGACGATCCTGACGCTGCGTGCCCCGGGCATGACGATGTTCCGGATGCCGATCTTCACCTGGAACATCCTGGTCACCAGCCTGCTGGTCATCATGGTCTTCCCGCTGCTGGCGGCGGCGCTGTTCGCCCTCGCGGCCGACCGCATCCTCGGTGCACACGTCTACGACGCGGCTACCGGCGGACCGATGCTCTGGCAGCATTTGTTCTGGTTCTTCGGCCATCCAGAGGTCTATATCGTCGCGTTGCCGTTCTTCGGCATCATCAGCGAGGTCATCCCGGTCTTCTCCCGCAAGCCGGTCTTCGGCTACAAGGGTCTGGTCGGCGCGACCATCGCGATCGCGGCGCTGTCGATGAGCGTCTGGGCCCACCACATGTTCGCCACCGGCCAGGTGCTGCTGCCGTTCTTCAGCTTCCTGAGCTTCCTGATCGCGGTGCCCACCGGCATGAAGTTCTTCAACTGGATCGGCACCATGTGGCGCGGCCAGTTGAGCTTCGAGACGCCGATGCTGTTCGCGATCGGCTTCCTGGTGACGTTCCTCTTCGGTGGCCTCACCGGCGTCCTGCTCGCCAGCCCGCCGATCGACCTGCACGTCTCCGACACCTACTTCGTGGTGGCGCACTTCCACTACGTGCTGTTCGGCACGATCGTGTTCGCGGTCTACTCGGGCATCTACTTCTGGTTCCCGAAGATGTTCGGCCGGATGCTCGACGAGCGCCTCGGCAAGGTGCACTTCTGGCTGACGTTCATCGGCTTCCACACCACGTTCCTGGTGCAGCACTGGCTGGGCGCGGAGGGCATGCCGCGGCGTTACGCCGACTACCGGCCGAGCGACGGCTTCACCACGCTCAACGAGATCTCCACGATCGGCGCCTTCATCCTGGGCATCTCGACGCTGCCGTTCCTCTACAACATCTGGAAGTCCTACAAGGCCGGCCCGATGGCCCTGGCCGACGACCCGTGGGGCTACGGCAACTCGCTGGAGTGGGCGACCTCCTCGCCGCCGCCGCTGCGCAACTTCGACAAGATGCCGCGGATCCGCTCCGAGCGGCCGGCGTTCGACCTGAAGTTCCCGCACCTCGCCGCCGGCCAGTCGGTCGCCGGCCCGCCGGAAGGCGGCGCCAAGCCGCTGAGCAGCGAGTCCGACGGCGGGGCCAGCTACGAGGAAGCAAACGAAAGCAGCAAGTAACGCAAGGCAATCAGGGGCGGCGCGTGATCGCGTCGCCCCTGATTGCTTTAGAAGATCAGCACGATCGCGACCACACCGAGGATCACGTCAACGACGAAGCACCACTCGGCGTACGAGCGCGGCACCACCCGGTCGACCCGATGGTGATAGGCGTCCCACCCGGCGTGCGCGAGCAGCCCGATCGCGACCAGCACCCCGCCGACGGCGCGCGAGCCGGCCTCGATCGCGATCACCGCGAGCACCGCGAACAGCACGGCGCCCACCACCTGGATGCCGAAGCCCGGCGCCCGTCGCACGGTGCCGATGACCACAAAAACCAGGGACGCGACCAGCAGCGCGTACGCCGGATTCAGGTCCAGGAATCGCAACGGCCCGACGGCGAACGCGCCGACGAGCACCGCCGGCCAGGTGATGCCGGGCCGGTTGAACGAAGCCGGCATGAGATAGGCGAGCGGGCAGAGGACCAGCAGGAATGCCAGGTCGCGCACGTCGTTCAGGTCGTACAAGCTGATCAGCACCAGCGGGATCGCCAGTAGCGTCGGCCAGCGTCGGGCAACCCAAGAAGTCATACGACGACGATGCCCGCGAAGGCCGCCCGGCCGGAACGCGCGGCCATGGACAGGTCCGAATCCCTGGGATCGACGGCCTAAGGTCGGGGATATGAACCCGCGCCAGGTCGTCATGGTCGGCTACGAGGGCGCCGAGTTGCTCGACATCGCCTGCGTGACGTCGACGTTCGGGCTGGCCAACGCGATCGGCCAACTCAGCCCCGGCTATCGCGTGGCGCTGGCGACGCCCGGCGGCGGCCCGATCAGATGCGACAGCGGCCTGGTCGTGCACGCCGAACACGCCCTGGAGCGGCTGACCGGCCCACTCGACACGCTCATCGTCTCCGGCGGCTTCGGCCACGAGAAGGCGGCGGACAACACGGTGGTCGTCGCACACGTGCGCCGCCTGGCCAAGGAGAGCCGCCGGGTCGCGTCGGTCTGCACGGGCGCGAGCGTGCTCGCCGCCACCGGCCTGCTCGACGGCCGCCGCGCGACCACGCACTGGCGTTTCGCGCCGCGCCTGGCCCGCCGATACCGCGACGTCTGCGTCGACTCCGAGCCGATCTTCATCCGCGACGGCCGCCTGGCCACTGCCGCGGGCGTCACCAGCGCCCTCGACCTGACGCTGGCGTTCGTCGAGGAGGACCACGGCCCCGAACTGGCCCGGCAGGTCGCCCGGGACCTGGTCACCTACCTGCAAAGACCGGGAAACCAGGCACAGATGAGTGTGTACGTCGCTCCGCCCGCCCCCGACAACGACACCGTCCGCCGGGCCGTCGACCACGTCCTCAGCCACCTGGCCGACGACCTGTCCACGGCCCGCCTGGCCGACGCGGTCGGCGTCAGCCCCCGCCACCTCACCCGGCTGTTCCTGCGTGAGCTGGGCGACCCGCCGGCCCGCTACGTCCGCTGCGCCAGAGTCGACGCCGCCGCGCGGCTACTCGACTCGACCGACCTGCCCATGCCCGAGGTGGCCACCCGATCCGGGTTCGGTTCGGCCGAGGCCCTCCGGCAGGCGTTCGTCGCCCGCTTCCGCATGCCGCCGGCCAAGTTCCGGGCCGTGTCCCGGCGCCCGGAACGCGCGCCTAGCTGACCAGCAGGCCCTTCATCGCCAACCGTGGCCCGCCGCTTCCCAGCGCTTCGCGGGCCGCGACATAGCTGGAGACCAGCCGGGGGTTGTTGGCGAGGTCGCCGAAGACCGGTGCGAACTCCAGCAACGCCCCAGGCCGCGTCCGCTCCTGTGCCACCAGCGGCACCAGCTCGTGCGCCTGGCGGTCGGTGAACGTGCCGCCCTCGAGGTATCTGCTCCACGCCGCGAGGACCAGCACGCAGCAGTCGATCGGGCCGCCGGCCGCGAGTTGGTGGCGCAGCACCGGGATCAGGAACTTCGGCAGCCGGTCGGAGGCGTCGACCGTCAAGCGCTCCAGGGTGTCCCGCACCGCCTCGCTCGCGAAGCGTTCGATCAACTGGTCGCAGTACGCCGACACGTCCACCCCCGGCACCGGACGCAGGGTCGGGATGGCCTCGTTCGCCATGTAGCGCCGCAGGAAAGTGACGAACAGTGGATCGCGGCACACGTAGTGGACCCAGGTCTGACCGTCGAGCAGGCCGAGGCAGCTCATCGCCTGATGCGAAGCGTTGAGCAGCCGCAGTTTCATCAGCTCGTAGGGCTCGACGTCCGGCACGAGCTGGACGCCCACCGACGCCAGGTCCGGCCGGCCCGCCGGGAAACGGTCCTCGACGACCCACTGGGTGAAGCTCTCCGACCGCACGGCCCACCGGTCCTCGATGCCGTGTTCGGCGCGCAACGCCTCGCGTGTGTCGGCAGTCGGCACCGGGGTGATCCGATCGACCATGGAGGACGGGAAGCTCACCGTGGCGTCGATCCAGTCGGCAAGCTCTGGGTCCCGGGACAGCGCGGACGCGACGACCGCCTGCTTGGCGACCTGACCGTTCGCCTCGATGTTGTCGCAGGAGAGCACCGTGAACGGCGCGACACCGTCAGCACGGCGGCGCCGCAGGGCCTCGGTCAGGTAGCCGAAGGCGCCAGCGAGATCGTCGGTGCCGTAGCCACCTTCGGTGATGGTCAGCGAGACGATCCGGGTCGACGGCGCGGTGAGGACCGCCAGGACCGCGTCCGGGTCGTCGGGAGCGAACAGGTATCGGATCAGCGTGCCGATCACCCGGGACTGCTGGGTTCCGTCGGGGGCGCTGGTCGTCAGCACATAGAGACCGTCCTGGGCGTGGGCCGCGTCGCGGGCGGCGGCGTCCGGCGGCAGCAGGCCTACACCGCAGACACCCCAGCCGGTTTCGCCGGTGGCGGCGATCGCGTCGAGGTAGGCCTGCTGGTGGGAGCGGTGGAAGCCGCCGACTCCGAAGTGGACGATGCCGATCTCCAGCGCCGAGCGGTCGTAGGCGGGGGTCGCCACGCGCGGGTCCAGCCGGCCGACGGTGGCCGCGGTCAGTGCGGTCATCGCAGCACCGCCCGGTCGCGCAGTTCCGCGAACGCCGTCGCCGCCGAGGACAGGGCGCGGGCGGCGGCCGGTACGCGGTCGGTCATGTCCGCCCAACCGTGCGGCAACGTCGGCGAAGGCAGGTAGACCGTCGGCACGCCGGCCTCGACGAGGCGCGCCGCGTACCCCTGGCCCTCGTCGTGTAATGGGTCGAAGTGGGCCGTCGCGATCACCGCCGCCGGCAGGGCGGCCAGGTCGCCGTGGGAAACCGGACCCGGCATCGCGTAAGCGCGCCAGTAGTAGGCCATCGCCGCGCTGGTCAGGTGGTATCCCTCCGCGAAGGTCCGGTAGGACGCCGTGTCCTGGCGGGGATCCAGGGCCGGGTAGAGCAGCAACTGGCCGCCGACCAGCGCGGAGAACTCGTTGGCCAACGCGGCGGCGAGATTTCCGCCCGCGCTGTCGCCGGCCACGCCCAACCACCGCGGGCGACGATCCGCCGCCCAGCGGACGACCGTCGCGCAGTCGGTCAGCGCCGCGGGGAACGGGTGCTCCGGAGCGAGCCGGTAGTCGACGGAGACGACCGTCGCGTCGACGATGTCGCAGATGGCCCGCGCGATCGCGTCGCCGGTGTCGAGCCCGCCGACGACCCAGCCGCCGCCGTGTAGGTAGACGACGACGTCCGGTCGGTCGGCGCCCGGCGGTGTGTAGACCCGCACCGGGACCGATTCGATCGTGCGGTCTTCGGCGCGCACGCCGGTCGCCGGTGCGGCCGGTTCCCGCAGCCACGCGATCGTCGCGGCGAACTCCTTGCGTAGCTGGTCCGGCTCGGAGTCGTGACCGACGGTCAAATTTCGCGAAAGGTGCTCGATGACCAGCGCGGCGGCGGGGTCGAGGCTCGGTTGACGCACGAAGGCTCCAGGCACGGTCACGGGGCGAGGGCTCGCTGCAGAGCGCGCACCTGGATGTCCAGGCACTCCAAACCCAGTCGAGTGGCATCGAACGAATCGAAGGAATGGAAGCCGCGACCAAAATGATGGAGGTCTACGGGTACGCCGGAACTGGCCAGCCGGCTCGCGAAAGCGAGGCCCTCGTCGCGCAGCGGGTCGTATTGGGCGGTGATCATCAGCGTCGGTGGGAAGCCGCTCACGTCGGGAGCATGCGCCGGAGACGCGAGCGGGGACGGCTCCGCACCGCCCAGGTAGTGGGCCCACAACCGGTGGGCGGTGTCGGAGATGAGCACCGGGGTGTCGGTGAACTCGTTGACCGACCCGGTGGCGAGCCGGGCGTCGAGCACCGGGAAGAGCAGCATCACGAAGAGCGGGGAGATGGTGGCGTGCTCCGCCGTCCACAGCGCCATCGCCGCTGCGAGGCAACCGCCGGCGCTGAGCCCGCCGAGGGCGACTCGCGACGGATCGCAGCCGAGCGACGGTGCGTGCCGGACGATCCATTCGAGCGCGTCCTGGCAGTCTTCGATCGCGGCGGGGAAGGGGTGCTCGGGCGCGAGCCGGTAGTCGACGGCGACGACGGCGACCTGAGCTTCCCGGGCGTAATGGATGCAGCGGTTGTCCTCGCTGTGCAGCCCGCCGGTGACGAAGCTGCCGCCGTGGATGAACAGCAGCACCGGCAGCACCGACCGGTCCGGGCGCACGGGCCGGTAGAGCCGCATCCGCAGCCGGGTGCCGTCGCGGCGTTCGCCGTCCAGCTCGAGGATCTCGACGTCGTCGGCCCGGCGGGTGGCCTGCGTCGCGAGTGTCTGTTCGAGCTCGCGGGCGGCCGCGAGGTCGACGAGCGTGATCCGCGGCGACAGCACCTGCATCGCGGCGAGTTCGGGATCCATGTAGCGGGCCTGGACGGTCCAGTTCGTGGTCATCGCGTCAGCTCCGCCGGTAGAGGCGCTTGCGGCGCAGGTGATCGATCGCGACAGCGCCGATGAGGATCGCGCCGACGATGATGTTGTTGTAGTCCGGCGGCACCTGGGCGACGATCAGCGCATTGTCCACCGTGGACAACAGCAGGGCGCCGCACGCAACGCCGGTGATGCTGCCGAGGCCGCCGAAGAGACTGACACCGCCGATGAGTACGGCCGTCACGACGTTGAGCGTCGTCGTCGCACCGCCGGCCTGCACCTGCCCGGCACCGACCCGCGCGGTGTAGATGATCCCGGCCAGCGCGCCGGTGGTCCCGGCGATCGCATAGAGCGCGAGGTCGAGCCGCACGACGCGCAGGCCGTTCTGGATCGCGGCCTGGCGGTTGCCGCCGAGGGCCCTGATGTTCACCCCGAACCGGGTGCGCTCCAGCAGGAACCAGCAGATGACCCCGACGACGACGGCGTAGAGCACCACGCTGGGAATCCCCAGGACGTCGCCCTGTCCCAATTTCGTGAACGAGTCCGGCAGCGGCAACACGTCGTCGCCCTGCGACACCTCCGCGTTGAGTCCTAACAGGACGAAGAAGGTGCCGAGGGTCGCGATGATCGGCGGAACGTGCAGGTAGGTGATGATGAGGTGGTTGACGACCCCGAGCAGGGCACCGACCGCGAGACCGAACAGCACGGCCAGCGGCCACGGCACGTCGCGGACCAGCAGCAGGCTGGTGGTCAGGGCACCGAGCGTGAACACGCCGCCGACCGAGAAGTCGAGCCCGCCGCCGATGGTGAGCAGCGAGGCGCCGCAGGCCATTACGAAGTAGATGACCGAGCTGCGCAGCAGTTCGAGCACGTTGTCGCTGCTCAGGAACGCGTGGTTGCGAGTGAAGGCGACGAGGCCGATGACCACGATGACGAGGACGAGCGTGAACTCCTGCCGCAGGAGCACTCGCGACAGCAGGCCGCGGTGCACTTCCGGGGTCTGCGGGCCGGCGGCGACCGAGGATGGCTGGGTGACGGTCATGCCGCATCCTTCTGGACTGGGGTGGGACGCTCGTCGGCCGGGAACGCACCGGTGATGAGCCCGACGATTTCGGCGCGGGTGGTCTCTGCCGTTTTGCGGGTGCCGACGCTCACGCCCAGCCGCAGCACGGTGATCCGGTCGGCATGGGCGAAGACGAACTCGAGGTCGTGGCTGATGCAGACCACGGCCTTGCCGGCGGTACGCAGTTCCTCCATGATCGTCCCCACCCGCGCGGACTCCTGGACGCCGAGGGCCGCGGTCGGCTCGTCGAGCAGGATGAGCGGTTTGTCCATCCGGACGGCGCGCGCGATGGCGATGATCTGCCGCTGTCCGCCGGAGAGCAGCCCGACCGGCGTGTGCACGTCGCCGACGCGGACCTTCAGGTCGCTGAGCACCTTCGCGGCGTCGCGGGCCATCCGCTGCCGGTCCAGGACGATGCCCCAACGGCGGGGCAGGCTGCCGAGCGACAGGTTCTGGGCGATGTCGAGGCACTCGACCAGGGCGAGATCCTGGTAGACCACGGCGACACCGAGGTCCTGCACCGTCGTGGCGTTGTGCCGCAGGTCGACCGCCCGCCCGTTGACGGAGATCTCGCCCGCGTCGGCCTGGTGTATCCCCGTGACGATCTTGAGCATCGTCGACTTGCCGGCGCCGTTGTCGCCGACGATCGCGTGGATCTCACCGGGCCAGGCCGCGAAGTCGACATGCTCCAGGGCCTGGACCGATCCGAAGGTCTTCGAGATCCCGCGCAGTCGCAGGGCCGGGTCGCTCATCCCCAGCCCTGTCCGAGCAGCGTGGTGAGGTCTTCCTTGGTGCCGATGGTCTCCTTGGCGTCGATGTGCGCCGCGACCGTCTTGCCCTCGGCCTTGTCCGCCACCGCGTTCAGGACGGTTTTGCCTTCCTCGCACAGGCCCTGCAACCAGGCTCCGTAGGCGATGCCGTCCGCCACGGCCTCCTTGCCGCCGTTGTCGGCGCCCGACGCCACGAGGGCGACCCTGCCGACCAGGCTCCGCGCCTTGATCGCGGCCACCACACCGGGCGTCACCGAGCCCATGTGGCTCGCGATGACGTTGATCTCGGGATGCGCGGTCAGCAGCGCGTTGGCCTGGTCGAGCGCCTTCGCCGCGTCGTCGTTGGTGTAGACGGTCCCGACGACCTTGACGTTCGACGTGGCTTTGGCTGCCGCCGCGACTCCGTCCGCCCACTGCTTGGCCTGGCCGGTGTCGCTCTGCGCCATGAGGCCGAGGTTCTGCTGCCCGGGCCGCTTGGCGATCGCGTCGACATACATCTTGCCGAGGTCGGTGTAGTTGGGTCCGACCACGACGTCGCCGCCCTCGCCGTACAACGTGCCGGTAATGATTCCGGCTTTTTGTGCTTGTTGCAGGACCGGCGTGAATGCATCGCTGGCCGGGAAGGTGATGATGGCGCCCTTCTTGTTGGCGGTCGCCTGCTGGATCTGCTGGATCATCTTCGTGGCGTCGAGCGCGCCGCCGGTCGGGCCGCTCTCGGTGAAGTCGATCCCGCGGGCGCCGGCCGCTTCCTTCATGCAGTCGCCGATGGTGCGCCACGCCGGGTATTGCGGCAGCGGGTTGACGAACTCCGCCGATGTCAGCGGAGCACTCGTGGTCGCGGCCGTCGACGAGTCCGCGGGCGCCGCTTTTCCTTCATTGGGGTTCGCGGCACATGCCGTCAGGGCCGCCAGCGTCAACGCGCACGTCGCAAGGGGAAGAGCCCGGTTTCGTCTGGACATCGAAGATCCTCTCAGCCGCGCGTACGGCTAGGGATGGGGGTGTGAAGAAGTTGATCCGAGTCTCGCGATCGTGGGCGCGTAACAACATCGGAACCTGGCTGAAATCGCCGGCCTCAATTCCGCCAGATGGCGGAATGGCTCAACGGCAGTGCAGGCGCCAGAAGATCAGGGCCGTCCGGGCCCGGTAGCGCCCGACGGCGGTGGCGAGGCTGATGCCGAGCTGTCCGCTGAGCGCCTGCGCCCGGTAGTTGACGCTGCTGTGGTGCATGTGCGCGGCGGCGGCCGCCTCGCGCAGCGAACTCGACGCGCAGATGACGTCGAGGAGGTCGAGGTCTTCCTTGCCGCGTCGGCCGGCCGCGATCGACGCTACCGCCTGCACGTCGGCGAGTTTCCGGATCCCGTCGTGGTCGAGCCCGTCGAGGGCGAGCAGGCACCCGAGCTCAGCGGTGTCGATCAGCGCGGGCCAGGTCGACGACATGGCGGCGAACCGCAGGCCGCGGTGGGCGGCCCGCCACGAGGCGTCGGCCCGCTCCACCGGCACGACGGGCCCGATGCACCCGGTGGTGTCGGCCGGCAAGGTGATCGACGCGGGCAGCGCCGACCCGATGACCGCGGCGCTGGACCCGCTGAGGGCGGCGAGCACGACGAACCCGCTGAAGGCCGCCCGCAGCTCCGGCATCCGATCGGAGAGGTCGGCGCTGGCCACGGCGACGACCCTGACCTGCTGGCCGGCGCGAAACCCGAGCAGCCGGGCCGCGCGGCTGGCGTCGAGTTCGGAGATGCCGCCGCCGAGCAGGTATTGCACGATGGCCGGGTCGGCGGGCCCCGAGACGGGGCTGCGCTCAGGCGGCCGCCGCCTGGCGTGGGCGGCCGCGACCGCCAACGCCATCCGTTCCATGATGAGGTCGTCCCAGTCGCGTTCGGCGTCGCCTTCTGGGCGGGCGAGCCAGACCTGACCGATGACTTCATTGCCGTGTACCACGGGCCGGGAGATGGTCTTCGCGCCGACATCCTGGGCCGCCCGCCCGGCCGGTGTCATCGCGCAGGCGACATCGTGCAGGTCGTCTTCCGCGCCGGCGGTCGCCTCGGCCATCACTGCGGTGGCCCGGGTGACCGCCTCGATGTCGGCGTCGTGGCGGGTGAGCTGGTCGAAGAACTCGATGATGCGGAGGGCGCGCTCGGCCGCGGAGTCGATCGTCGACACCCATCTCAGCAGCCCTTGCACGCCGGAACTGTAGCCCCGCGATCTGTGCGCAGGAACCGCCGGATGGCGGACGGGGAGATCCGCTCAGCCCCGCATTTCACCCGTTGACACGCAGGTGGGCGGTCCAAGGCGAGGGCAGGGAGGTGCCTTGTATTTCCGGTATTTCCGGGCATCACGACCGTCCGGCCACGGTG
The DNA here is from genome assembly GCF_003387075.1 of Asanoa ferruginea. Classification (NCBI taxonomy): domain Bacteria; kingdom Bacillati; phylum Actinomycetota; class Actinomycetes; order Micromonosporales; family Micromonosporaceae; genus Asanoa; species Asanoa ferruginea. The sequence continues at coordinate 784,725 of NZ_QUMQ01000001.1, read as the reverse complement.
CTCGCGGCGTCAGTCAGACACCGCCAGCGAGGGCTCGGTGGTGCGTTGCGAGGGCGTGGCAGGCACAGCAGGTGGCCGCCGCCGGATCAGGTAGATCGGCAGCACGGCCAGGGCGACCAGCAACCCGGCGGCACCGGTGGCCACGAACCCCCACCGCGGCGAGCTCATGTCGATGACCCACCCAGCCAGCGGCGCACCCAGTGCGAGCCCGACCGTGATGGCCGACCCGTGCAGACCCATAGCCTCGCCCCGCACCGACGGCGGAGCCAGATGGCTGACCGCGTCGGCCGCGGCCGCCAGCGCCGGCGCGCACAGCGCACCCGCCGGGATCAACGCCAGCGCGACCAGGAACCACTGCGGCCCGGCCAAGGCCACCAACAACGTCCCGAAGGCGAGCACGGCCAACAGCATCAGCGGCGACGGGACCCGCCGCAGCGAGCCGTAGACGAAACCGCCGATCAGCGAGTAGACGCCCCATAGGGCAAGCACCAGACCGGTCCAGCTCACTTGACCCGCCTCGCGGAGCACTGCCACCACCGTCACGTCGGTGCCGCCCAGCACCAGCGTCGTGGCCACCGCGATGGCCAGGATCGCCACCATGCGGGCCGAGAGCCACGACCGCCGCGACGGTGTCGGGCCGGTGAGAGCCGACTCCTCTGAAGCGGCCCGCACCGGTGGGTTGAAGATGAACAGGGCCGTGCCCGACAGCACCACGCCGGCGCCGACGGCGAACATCGTCGCGTGGGGGGAGACCGACGTGGCCAGCAGCACGGCCAGCGCCGGACCGACCATGAAGGACAACTCGACCGACATCGAGTCGAGGGCGTAGGCCGGGCGGCGGTGTTCCGCAGGCACCAGCGCGGCCAGGGACTGGCGGACGACCGAGAAGACCGGCAGCATCAGCACGCCGCTGACCAGGGCGAGCACCAGCAGCACCGGGTAGGGGAGTGAGCCGGCCACCGACCAGAAGACGCCCTCGGCGATCGTGCAGATCGCGAGCACCGGGCGCAGGCCGCGGCGGTCGACGAGGCGGCCCAGCAGCGGCGCGCCGATCGCGGCGCCGACCGTCGAGGCGGTGCCGACCAGGCCGGCGGCGAAGTAGCCGCGGTGTAGCTCGAAGACCACGTGCAGGGTCAGTGTCACCCCGGCCGCGACAGATGGGACGCGGGCCAGGATGGCGACGATGAGCAGCGGGCGGACCCCGGGCAGCCGGAGGACCGCCCGGTAGGGCGCCAGCCTCATGCGGAACGGACGATGGGCTTGCCGACGAGCGTGATGCCCGCCTCGCGCAACCGCTCGACGGCTTCTTCGGTGGTGTCGGGCAGGACGCCCGCCGTGAGGTCGAGCAGGACGGTGGTCTTGAAGCCCTGGCGGGCCGCGTCGAGGCTGGTCGCCTGGACGCAGTGGTCGGTGGTCAGGCCGACCACCTCGACTTCGTCGATGTCGTGGTCGCGCAGCCAGGTGGCCAGGCCGACGCCGTCTTCGGTGCGGCCCTCGAAGCCGCTGTAGGCCGCGGCGTGCTGGCCCTTGTGGAAGATCGCCTCGATCGCGCCGGTCTCGAGGTTGGGGTGGAAGTCGGAACCGGGCGTGCCGACCACGGTGTGTGCCGGCCACGTGGTGACGAAGTCGGGGTGCTCGCTGAAGTGGCCGCCCGGGTCGATGTGGAAGTCTTTGGTCGCCACGACGTGTGCCCAGCGGTCGCCCCGGCCGGCCAGCGCCGCCGTGATCCCGGAAGCCACATCGGCGCCGCCGGCGACGGGCAGCGAGCCGCCCTCGGCGAAGTCAATCTGCGTGTCGACGATGATCAAGGCGCGACTCATGTTCAAACCCTAACGCGCGGGTACGACAGTGACCGGCACTGCGGGATCGCCCGCCGACAGCTTGAGCCCCTCCCAGGGGATCGAGATCAATCCCTGCCGCAGGTGTTCCCGGGACTCGGTCAGCGACGGCAGGTCGACCGGCTCGCCGGCGGCCACGAACGGGCGTTGCAGGAGCCGGTCGCCGGTGCGGGGCTCGGGCGTTCCCTGCGAGACCACGATCTCCTCGGTCGCCGTGCCGGTCGGCTTGTGCCGGCGCACCGCGATCTTGCGGCCGCCCACGGTGGCCTTGTGTTCCGAGCGCTTCACCACCGGCCGGCCGTCGACCTCGACCAGCTTGTAGACCAGCCCCGCGGTCGGCGCGCCGGAACCGGTGACGACCGAGGTGCCGGCGCCGTAGATGTCGACCGGCTCGGCGGCCAGCGCCGCGATCGAGTATTCGTCGAGGTCGCCGGACACGATGATCTTGGTTTCGGTGGCGCCCAGCGAGTCGAGCAACTCGCGCGAGTGTTGGGCGAGCACCGACAGGTCGCCCGAGTCGATCCGGATCGCGCGCAACTCCGGGCCGGCCACCGCGATCGCGGTGCGGATGCCCTCCGCGATGTCATAGGTGTCGACGAGCAGCGTGGTGTTCTTGCCGAGTGTCGCGACCTGTGAGGCGAACGCGTTGGCCTCGCTGTCGTGCAGCAGCGTGAACGCGTGCGCGGCGGTGCCCGCGGTCGGGATGCCGTAGCGCATGCCGGCGGCCAGGTTGGAGGTGGAGGAGAAGCCGGCCAGGTAGGCGGCGCGGGTGGCGGCCACCGCGGCCTCCTCGTGCGCCCTCCGCGAGCCCATCTCGATCATGCCGCGGCCGCGGGCGGCGGTGACCATCCGGGCCGCGGCCGCCGCGATCGCGCTGTCGTGGTTGAGGACCGAGAGCACGAGCGTTTCCAGGAGTACGCACTCCGCGAACGTCCCGGAGACCGTCAGGATCGGGGAGCCGGGGAAGAACAGCTCGCCCTCGGCGTACCCCTCGATGTCGCCCTGGAAGCGGAAACCCGCCAGCCATTCGGCCGTCGTCGCGTCGACGATGCCGCGGTCGCGCAGGTAGCCGAGTTCGTCGTCGGTGAAGCGGAACTCGCGGAGCAGGTCGATCAACCGGCCCGTGCCGGCCACCACTCCATAGCGGCGGCCCGGCGGCAGCCGCCGCGCGAACACCTCGAAAACGGACTGCCGGTCGGCGGTGCCGTCCTTGAGCGCGGCACTGACCATCGTCAGCTCGTAGTGGTCGGTGAATAAGGCGGGGCGGCCCATGGTCATCCCCCCAGCCTAAGAGGCTGGCTGGGTCAGGCGTCGGGAACCATCCGCAAAGCGCCCCCGAGCTGGCCGCGGCCGGCGATGCCCAGTTTCGCGTACACCCGTTGCAGGTGGTTTTCGATCGTGCGGGTCGACAGGTAGAGCTGGGCGGCGATCTCCCGGCTGGAGACGCCGGACGCGGCGAGCCGGGCGATCTGGCGCTCGCGCTCGGTGAGGGCGGGCTTGGACAACCCGAGCGCGGGGGTACGCAGCATGTCGCAATGGGTCAGCAGCTCGTCGACCATGCGGGTGGCGGAGGCGGCATCGCCCGTGCGTGACTCGCGGAACCGGGCGGCCGCGCCGGTGGCGGCCTCGGCGGCGTAGACCCAGAGCCCTTTGACCCGGAAGAGGTCGGCGGCGATCAGCAGGTCTTTGCCGGACCGGCGGGCGTGTGCCTGCGCGTGAGTGGCCATGATTTCCGGCAGGTCGCCGTCGAGCGTGCCGGCCAGCTCGGTGAGGCGGTCGGCGACGGTCTGCGCCGGGTCATGCTCCTCGGGCCAGTTGATCCGCTCGGTCGCGCGGGCCAGCCGCACCAGGTCGTGCAGCGCGAGCACCTCGTGTCCGGCGAAGCCGTCGGCGCGCAGCCGCCAGACCAGCCGGCGCAGGATGTCGACCGCGCCCGGCACGTCGCCGGCGGCGGCCACCACGGCGGCCCGGGCCTGCTCGCGCCAGGGGTAGAGGATCGCCATGATCGGCGCCTGCACCTCGTCGGAGTCGTCCATCGCGCCACGGGCCTCGTCGACCTCGCCGCGCATCGCGTGTGCCTGCGCCCGCTCGGCATGGGCCAGGCCCGCGTAGATCCGGCTGGTCGCCAGCACCGCGCACGCCTGCACGCTGGTGCGCAGGGCCTCGGCGGACTGGCCGCGCAGCCGGGCGGCCTGGGCGCGCAGGATCGACAGGTAGCCCGAGCCGAGCCGGAAGTCGCCCGCGTCGGCCAGGTCGGCGAACTCGTCGGCGACGATCGCGTCGATGCCGGCCACGTCGCCGACCAGCGCCAGCCGGGTGCCGCGGGCCAGCTCGAGGGCGAGCTGGAGGTAGGGCATGTCGGCGCGCCACAACGGCGCGTCGGCCTGGACACTCGCGATGGCCCGCTCGCTGGCCCGCGACTCGCCCTGGGCGGCCTGTAGGTGGGCGATCGTGCACTGGGCCAGGCCGCGGGCGGCCACCGAGGCGGCCGGCCGGTCGAGGATGGAACGGGCGATCTTGAGCGCCGCGGCGCTTTCCAGCCGGTGCAGCCGCATGATCGCTTCGAACGAGCGGACCCGGCACTGGTCGGCCGGGTCGATCAGCGCCTTCGCGTCGACGGCCAGCTCGTCGGGGGTCGACTCGCGGCTGAGCCCCCAGTTGCTGACCAGGCCGCGGACCACCAGCCAGCGGGCCCGGCGGTCGTTGGAGGTGGCCTGCTTCTCGACCGCGTCGAGCACGGCGATCGCCTCTAGCGGCTGGTCGCTGAACATCAACATGGTCGAGAGCAGCTCGGCCGCGTCGAACCCGCCGCCGGCGTCGAGTGCGGCCCGGGCGAGCCGGGTGGCGAGCGGCACGTCGAAGCCGGCGAACGCCTGCGCGCCGGCCATCAGCAACTGCATCGGGTCTTGCGCGGTGCCCGAGTCGAGCCGCCAGACCGCGACCCGCAGCAGGTCGTCGCGGCGCCGGGCGCCGGCCGCCTGGACCAGGTCGGCGAGCTGCGCCTCGAGGCGGCGGGTGCGCACGGTCGGGCAGCGCCGGCGGACCACCTCGCCGTAGAGCGGGTGGTGCAGCCGGACGTTTTTGCGCCGGTCACTGTCGACCACCCGGATCAGCCCGCGCTCCTCGGCGACCTCGACGTCGGCCGGGTCGGTCGCCTTGATCAGCAGGTCGAAGCCGATCGGCTCACCGAACGCGGCCAGCTCGACGACCGTGCGGACGCCCGGGGTGAGCTCGCCGATGCGGGCGTCGATCAGGTCGGTCAGGCTCGGCGCCAGCTCGAGCTTGCCGGTCCACCGGTTGACGCCGAACTTGTTGGTGAACTCGCCGGCCTGCTTTGCGGCCAGGACCAGCTCGCGGAGGAACAGCGCGTTGCCCTCGGACAGCTTCCACAGCTTCTCGGCGCTGGCGTGGTCGACCGGGCCCTCGAGCATCTGGGTCAACAGACCACTCACGTCGTCGACCGACATCGGGTCGAGCTCGACCATCTCGACCAGGTCGTCGGTCCACAGTGCCGCGATCGGGTGTGGGAACTGCTCGCCGCTGCGCAGCGTGCCGAGCACCGTCGCGCCCTCGTCGCGGGCCATCAGGTAGACCAGCGCGGCCGACGACGGGTCGAGCAGGTGCGCGTCGTCGATCGCGAGCACGATCGGCCGGCCGGCGGCCTGCTGGTTGAGCGCCTCGACGGCCCAGCGCAACAGGGCGGCGGCGGTCAGGCCGGGCGGTTGGTCGGTGGGCAGCACCTGGGCCAGCCCGCCGAACGGCAACGAGGCGGTCGCGACGTTGGCCGAAGCCGTCCAGACCGCGAGTCGATCAGTGTCGAGAGCGGCCACGCCCTCGCGTAACAGGCGGCTCTTTCCGATGCCGGCACTGCCACCAAATATGAGTCCTCTTCCCCTTCCGCCCGAGGCGGTCGAGATGAGACGGTTGAGCTCTGCGGCACGGCCGACAAATCTCCACGGACCCATCACCGCAGCATATAGAGAGTAATGGCGATGGGTACTCCCCGTAACGGGTTGAAGTTGAGTAGCGCGCTAGGCCGGCATTGAGTAGTGGCGCACCTGTCATGTTAGGTGGCGGTTCGCATAGCGTTCCGGTGCTTGATGAAGTGCGGACGGTGATCGCCGCGCGCAGGTCAGATCAGGGAGGCGCAGGCATGGGCTCAGACACGCTCGATCGGCTGACCGGGGCAGACATCATCTCCCTGCCGCATCAGCGGCGGACCCCCAGCCGGCTGCGTGGTCCGGAGCTCGAGCCGATCCCCGACGAGCCGTTGGCGGTCGTCGCGCTCGGCGCCAAGGGCAGCGGCCGCAGCGAGGTCGTCGCCGCGCTGGTCGGGTCCGTCGGTCCGCTGCTCGACGTGCCGTCGGCGAGCTACCTGGTGGTCAACCACGGCCACGGCAAAGACGTCTGTTCCTACCTGCCCGGCGCCCGCAAGGCACACCCGTTCCGGGTCATCCCGCCGGCCGACGAGCCCGCCGCGGCCCGCCCGCCCCGCCGGGTGGAGCTCAGCCTGCCCGACCCGCTGCTGCGCCACTTCACCCTCGTCGACGCCCCCGACACCGAGACGCTCAACGTCGCCGGCGGCCGGGTGCTGCACGACGCCGTCGCCCGCGGCGGCGCGGTGATGTATGTGCTGAGTGCCGGCCAGCTACCCGGCCGCTTCGAGCTCGACATTCTCGGCGAGGTCGCGCAGACCAACGCCGCCGTCTTCTTCGTCGTGACGCCGCGCCCCGAGGGCGGCTGGTTCGCCGAGGCGCCGGCGCTGGCCACCAGCCACCTCGACCTGCTCGACCTCGGCGAGGTCGCGCCCGGCCTCGGCGACGACGACCCGGCCGCCGGCGCGGTCGAGGCGCAGCGGCTGGCGATCGCCACCGCGGTGCCGGCGCTGGCCGACGCGCCCTGGTTCGCCGTCGACCCGGGTGCCGGCGACACCGCGTTCCTGCGCCGCGCGCTCACCGAGTGGGCCGCCGAAGAGGGCATGGTCCGGGCCAGCGACAACCCGCCGGTGCCGCCCAACGCGATGCGCACCGTCCGGGTCGCCGAGGGCGCACACGAGTCCGACTGGGCCGAGCGACTAGAGAAGGCCGCGCGCGACGAGACCCACCTCGTCCGGCAGCGGCTCTCCATCGAGCTGGCCAACATCCACCTCCGCTGCGTGCAGGAGATCGTGTTCGGCAGCGGCCCGGCCGGCCTGCCCGAGACGCTCGACCGCGAGATGCACGCGCTCTCTCTGCGGGCGGTGGCCGAGTGCGACGCGGCCGTCGACCGCCTACTAGCCGGGGCCGCCACCCAGGTCCTGGGCGCCACGCCCGACGAGGGCATCCGGCGCCGGGTGGCGGCAGGCGTGCGGCGCGGCCTCGCCGACGACCGCAACGCCCGTGACCTCGACAAGGTCCTCCTGATCACCAGCACCGCCGGCGTGGCGACGGTGGCCGGCGCCGGTGCGGTCGCGGGGCTCGCCGCCTACGCGGTCGAGCCGGGCCGCACGATCCTCCCGTCGGTCGGCGTCGGGCTGGCCGGTGGCTGCTACGGCCAGTGGCGCCTCGCCGGGTCCGCCGACACCAACCGGGCCCGCTCGTGGGCACAACGGTCGATCCGCAGTGTCGAGCTCGAGCTGCTCCGCGAGATCTCCCGCCGGCTCGACGCGACCCACAAGGCCCTGGCCGGGGTGCTGGCCGAAGCCGTCGATCACGGGATCCTCCTCGCCTGATCGGCGCCCACGACAGATGAGCGCTAGTGAGGCGCATGTGGCGGTCGTCGGCGCATCGAAATGCTCGTACGATGGCGGTGTGGCAGCCCCGCAGACGACCCCCGTGCAGTCGCCGGACGTCGAGACCCTGCCGGCGACGGACCGTCCCTGGATCACTGTCGTCCACGACGATCCGGTCAACTTGATGACCTATGTGACCTGGGTCTTCCAGAAGCAGTTCGGCTACGACCATGACAAGGCCCAGGCGCTGATGCTCGACGTGCACAACAAAGGCCGCGCGGCGGTTTCCGCGGGCGCTCGCGAGCGGATGGAATATGACGCTTCGTGCCTGCATGGCTACGGCCTATGGGCGACGGTCGAGCAGAACTGACCCATGTTTCGCCGCTATGGAGAGCACTGTGTCGCGACCTTCGCGCCCGACGAGGTTCGGGTGCTGCGCAAGGTCGCGACCGAGGTCGTCGGTCTGCTGACCGACGGCTTCGACCTGAAGGACCCGGTCGTCGACCGGCTCTTCCCCGACATCTACCCGACCAACGCCGAAGAGTCGGCCGAGTTCCGCCGGTTCACCGAGGGCGACCTCAAGACCGGCAAGATCGACCAGGCCGGCGCCATCCTGGCCGCGCTGCCCGCCAGCACCGGCGGCGAGGTCCGCCTCGACGTGGAGTCGGCCGAGGCCTGGCTGCGGGCGCTCAACGACGCCCGGCTGGCGATGGGCGTGCGGCTCGACATCAGCGTCGACACCGACCTGGGTGAGGAACTCGACGACGCCGTGCTGAGCGACCCCTCCTCGTCGCGGGTCTTCCAGCTCTCGGTCTACGCCTACCTCGGCTATCTCCAGGAGTCGTTGCTCACCGCGTTGACGGAGTGACGCGTGACCGCTGCCACGTCCCGGCGCATGCGCCCCAGACGGTAAGCTTGTCGAGTGCTGAGCATCGACCGGTCGATCATCGACGCGATCATCGCGCACGCACGCCGCGACCATCCCGACGAGGCGTGCGGCGTCGTCGCGGGCCCGGTCGGCAGCGACACCCCGGTGCGCCACATCCCGATGGACAATGCCGCCCGGTCGATGACCTTCTATGAGTTCGACTCGATGGAGCAGCTCAGGGTCTGGCGCGAGATGGACGACCGCGACGAGGAGCCGGTGGTCATCTACCACTCGCACACCGCGACCGAGGCCTACCCGTCGCGCACCGACGTCTCCTTCGCCGGCGAGCCCGGCGCCCACTACCTGCTGGTGTCGACCCGCGAGCCCGACGGCGAGGAGATCCGCTCCTACCGCATCGTCGACGGCGTCGTAACCGAGGAGCCGGTCCAGATCGTTGAGCCCAACGTGGACCCGCACGCCGTTCAGTCATACATGTTCGGGCAGAGCCCGACGACGGTCGACTACGAGTGTTCGCCCGGCCGCTGACCCCCGCTGCCGTCCAACACCCGTTCCCAATCCCGACCGCCGTTCTTCCCAGGAGCAAATGATCATGGCTATCGAGGTCCGCATCCCCACCATCCTGCGCACCTACACCGGCGGCGCGAAGACCGTCGAGGGCGCCGGTGACACGCTCGCCGCGCTGCTCGCCGATCTCGACAGCCGGCACTCCGGCCTGCGCGGCCGGCTGATCACCGACCAGGGCGGGCTGCACCGCTTCGTCAACATCTACGTCAACGACGAAGACGTCCGCTTCCTCGGCTCGCTCGACGCCAAGCTGTCCGACGGCGACAACGTGACGATCCTGCCGGCCGTCGCCGGTGGCGCGTTCGGCTTCGCCGCCGCGGCAGCGATGCTCGGCCGCTCCACGTCGCGTTGAGGGGGCGCCGCCATGTCGCGGTATGACAGCCTGCTCGAAGCCGCCGGCGACACCCCGCTGGTCGGCCTGCCCCGACTGTCGCCGTCGGTGCCCGAAGGGGCACCGCCGGTGCGGCTGTGGGCCAAACTCGAGGATCGCAACCCGACCGGGAGCATCAAGGACCGGGCGGCGCTGTTCATGGTCCGCGAGGCCGAACGCGCCGGCCGGCTCCGCCCGGGCGACACGATCCTGGAGCCGACCAGCGGCAACACCGGCATCTCGCTGGCCATGGTCGCCAAGCTGCGCGGCTACCGGCTGGTCTGCGTGATGCCGGAGAACGTCTCCACCGAGCGCACCCAGTTGCTCCGGATGTATGGCGCGGAGATCATCTTCTCGCCGGCCGCGGGCGGCTCCAACCAGGCGGTGGCGACGGCCAAGCAGATCGCGGCCGAGCACCCCGACTGGGTGATGCTCTTCCAATACGGCAACCCCGACAACGCCCGGGCCCACTACGAGACCACGGGCCCGGAGCTGCTGCGCGACCTGCCGACGATCACCCACTTCGTCGCCGGTCTCGGCACCACCGGCACGCTCATGGGCACGGGCCGCTATCTGCGCGAGAAGGTGCCCGGCATCGAGATCATCGCTGCTGAGCCACGTTATGGCGAGGTCGTCTACGGGCTCCGCAACATCGACGAGGGCTACGTTCCCGAGCTCTACGACGCCTCGGTGCTGACCCGGCGCTTCTCGGTCGGCACCCGCGATGCCGTGCTGCGTACCCGACAGCTTGTCGAGGTCGAAGGCATTTTCGCCGGTTTCTCCAGCGGCGCGATCCTGCACGCCGCGCTGGCCGTCGCGCACCAGGCGGTCAAGGACGGCATCCGGGCCGACGTCGCGTTCGTCGTGGCCGACGGCGGCTGGAAATACCTGTCGACGGGCGCCTACGGCGGCACCCTCGCCGAAGCGGAAGAAGCCCTCGACGGGCAGCTCTGGGCATAGCCGAATAGCAATTCCCGCGCATCCACAAAGGCAATCCGCCTAGGTGGATGCGCGGGATTTTCGCGTTATAGGGCGATGATCGTCAGGGCGATGCTGACGGCCAGTGGAATGGTGGCGAAAGCCAGCATCAGCCAGGGTGCGTAGCGGCGTTGGATGGTGACGAACGCGGCCACCGTCAGCAGCACGCCGAGCAGGCCGGCGCCGATCAGGGCCGGTTGATACCAGGCCGGTGCGAGGCCGCCGATGATCGCCGCCAGGCCGCGGATGCCGACGCCGACGCCGGCCAGGGCCAGCGCGGTGCCCCAGGCCACGATGCCGAGCATGTGGCTGCCCTCGGGGGTGGGGCGGGCGTCCGAGTGGACCAGGTCGCCGAGGCGGAAGATGCCGGTCTGCGCCGCCGCCGCGTGCTTGGCCTTGTTGATGCTGAGCCGGGTCGGCAGACGTTCGGCGCTGACGTCGCCGGGGCTGGCCGGCCGTTCGAGGTCGATACCGTCGGCCGGGCCGGGCGCGGTGCCGGTTACAACCGCGATGCCGTCGGCCGGGGCGGGCGCGGTGCCGGTTACGACCGCGATGCCGTCGGCCGGGGCGGGCGCGGTGCCGGTTGCGACCGCGATGCCGCCTCCGGTCGTGTTTGCGCCACCAGGTCCGGTGCCGTCGCCAGCGACGCCACCGCTGTCACCGTCAAATCCGGAGCCAGTTCCGCCGTCGACAGCGCCACCGCCACCGGTTCCCTCGCTGGCCGGCGTGCGATCGGGTGCGTGCGCCGGTGCAGCCGTCTCCGGGCCGGCCATCGTGTCGAGGCCGGTGATCACCGGGGTGTCGGGGGTCGCGGTGCTGCGTTCGGTCGTACCCGTGCTGGTCTGGTTCGGGGCCGGGTTTGGTCCGGCCGGCGGGACGATTGGCAGGATCCGGACACTGTCGTCCGCCGCCGGGTCGGCGATCAGGCCGGTGCCACCCGCGAGGTCAAAGTCCTTCGCGTGTCGAGGTGCCGCCGACTCTGTCGTAGTCGTGTCTGATTTGTCGGTCGAAGGGGTCTCTGCCTGGCTCGACACACGTCACCGTCCCGCGCCTCCGTCGGCCCGTCGCCTTCCGACGGGCCCGCCACGAGTTCAACGTCAAAATGTGACTACGCGTAACGGCATGATCTCCAACCGCGATCATCCAGAAATGGTGGAAAGGTCCCGACGCTGCGGTGTCGCCTTCGCGACAAGTTCGATCAGATCTTTCATCCGGCTCCGGGCCACGGCGTAGGCTGCGCAGCGTGACAATCTCGTCGACCCCGATCTTGCGCCTCCGAACGGTCGGCGGGCCTGTCCAGCACGTCCCGGGAACGTCCGGATGCGCCTGACGGTTCTCGGCTGTGCCGGCAGTTTTCCCGGCCCCGAGTCGGCCTGTTCCGCATACCTGGTCGAGACCGATGACTTCCGTCTTCTGCTCGACTTCGGCACCGGATCGCTTTCCGCGTTGCAGCGCTATTCGAGCCTGCACGGCATCGACGCGATCCTGCTGACGCATCTGCATTGCGACCACATGTCCGACGCGTGCGACTACATCGTGGTCCGGCGTTATGCGCCGGAAGGCGCCTACCCGCCCATCCCGGTCTACGCGCCGGCTGGTGCGCCGGCCCGGATCGCCGCCGGCTACAACAACGAGCGGCAGGACGACCCGCTCGACGACGTCTACACGTTCTACGGGCTCCAGCCGGGCTCGTTCCCGATCGGCCCGTTCCAGGTCGTCGTCGACCGCGTCAACCACCCGGTCGAGACCTATGCCGTGCGGATCGAGCACCAGGGCCGGGTGCTCACCTACTCGTCCGACAGCGCGCCCTGCGAGCCGCTGCTGCGCCTGGCGCACGGCGCCGACGCGTTCCTGTGCGAGGCGAGCTACCTCGACGGCGCCGACAACCCGCCCGACATCCACCTGACCGGTGGCGAGGCGGGCGAGATCGCAACCAAGGCCGGCGTCGGCCGGCTGCTGCTGACCCACCTGGTCACCGCGTGGGGCAGTGAGGCATTGACCTACGACGCCGCCTCGGCGCGCTTCGCGGGGCCGGTGGAGATCGTCCGGCCCGGCGCCCGCTACGAGATCTGACCCTTCAGTCACTGTTTGCCGGCCCGACAACCGGCGGTCGCTCCCCGCACCGCACCGGCACAGACCGTGTGGCCATGCGTATCGCGCTCATCACGGAGTCCTTCCCGCCGGACGTCAACGGCGTAGCGAACTCCGTCGTCCGCGTCGCCGAGCACCTCGTCGCCCGCGGCCACCAGCCGATGGTGATCGCCCCCGCGCCGTCGTCATCCGCGCGGGGCGTGACCGGCGCCCGCGACTACCCGGTGGTTCGCATCCCCAGCGTTCCGCTGCCCCGCTACCGCGGTTTCCGGTTCGGCATGCCCAGCGCCCGGCTCACCGACGCGCTGATCGCGCACGCGCCGGACGTCGTACACCTGGCGAGTCCGTTCTTCCTCGGTGCCCGTGGTGTCGCGCTGGCCAACCAGCGCAACCTGCCGACCGTCGCGGTCTACCAGACCGACGTCGCGGCGTTCCTGCGCAACTACCGGCTCGCGTGGGGCGAGGACATCACCTGGCACTGGCTCCGCACGATCCACAACGGCGCCGACCGCACGCTCGCGCCGTCGTCGACGGCGGCCGGTGACCTGGCCGCGCAGGGCATCCATCGAGTGCACCGGTGGGGGCGCGGCGTCGACACGGCCCGGTTCGACCCCGGCAAGCGCAGCGCCGCGGTGCGTCGCGCTCTCGCACCCAACGGCGAAATGCTCATCGGGTACGTCGGCCGCCTGGCCGCCGAGAAGCGGCTGGACCTGTTGGCGCCGGCGGCCCGGCTGCCCGGCGTGCGGCTGGTCGTGGTTGGCGACGGCCCGGGCCGCAAGGAGGCGGAGAAGGCGCTGCCCGGCGCGGCGTTCCTCGGCCAGCGCGGCGGCGACCAACTCGCCCGGATCTACGCGAGCCTCGACGTGTTCGTGCACGCCGGGCCGCACGAGACGTTCTGCCAGAGCGTCCAGGAGGCGATGGCCAGCGGCATCCCGGTGGTCGCGCCGGCCGCCGGCGGCCCGCTCGACCTGGTCCGCGCCGGCCTGACCGGGACGCTGGTGCCACCCGGCGACGGGCACGCCATCGCCGACGCGGTCGCGGAACTCATCGCGGAGCCGGAACTGCGGCAGCGCTACGGGCTGGCGGCGCGCGACGCGGTCGCCGGCCGCACCTGGGCGGCCATCGGCGACGAGTTGATCGCGCACTACGCGGCGGTGCTCCGCGGGCGGGCGGTCCGGCCCCGACTGGCCGTCGCCGCATGAGCTCTGGCGCGGGCGGGCTGCGGATCGTGCGGCTCGCGAACTTCATCATGCCCAGGTCCGGTGGCCTGCGGACGGCGCTGCGCAGCCTGGGCAGCGGGTATCTCGCCAACGGGCACCAGCCGATCCTGGTGATGCCGGGCGAGCGCTACTCCGACGAGGTGACCGACCAGGGCCGGGTGATCACGCTGCCCGGGCCGATGGTGCCGCTGACGGGCGGCTACCGGGTGCTGGTCGGCCGGCGCCAGTTGGCCCGGCTGCTCGACCGGCTGGCGCCGGACCGGCTCGAGGTCTCCGACCGGACGACGCTGCGCTGGACCGGGCGATGGGCCCGCGGCGCCGGGGTGCCGAGCGTGATGGTCTCCCACGAGAGCCTGGCCGGGCTGCTGCGGATCTCGGGGCTGCCCGGTGCGGCCGGGCGGCGGGCCGCGGACGCGCTCAACGCGCGCAGCGCGGAGGCCTACGACACGATCGTCTGCACGACCGGCTGGGCGGCCGAGGAGTTCGTCCGGATCGGGGTGCCGGTGCGGCGGGCGCCGCTCGGGGTCGACCTCGAGACGTTCCATCCGGGGCGGCACGATCCGCTGGTCCGTTCCCGGTTCGCTTCCTCGTCTGAGGTGCTGTTGGTGACCTGCACGCGGCTGTCGCCGGAGAAGAAGCCGGAACTGGCCGTCGATGCGCTGGCCACCCTTGTCGGCGCCGGGGTGCCGGCTCGGCTCGTGGTGCTCGGCGACGGGCCGCGGCGGGCGGCGTTGGAGGAGCGGGCGGCCGGGTTGCCGGTGACGTTCGCCGGCTTCCTGCCCGACCAGGCCGCCGTGGCGGGGTTGCTCGCCAGCGCCGACGTGGTGATCGCGCCCGGACCGGTGGAGACGTTCGGGCTGGCCGCGCTGGAGGCGCTCGCCTGTGGCACGCCGGTGGTGGTCAACGCCGCGAGCGCGCTGCCGGAGGTGGTCGGTGCGGCGGGTGCTTCGGCGCCTGGCAACGGGCCGGAACTGGCGGCCGCCGTACGCGGATTGCTAGCTCTGGAAGAGGGTTTGCGCCGGTCACGGGCCCGGGCGCGGGCCGAGGAGTTCAGTTGGCCGGCGGCGACCGCGGGGTTCCTCCAAGCCCACCGGGCGGCGGTGACAGCGGGGCGCGCGCGGGCCGACCTGGAGGCGGCCTAGGCTGGCCCCCATGGCTCGACCAGACGGGCGGCGACCCGACCAGCTGCGACCGGTGACGATCACTCGACAGTGGAGCGTGCACCCCGAGGGTTCGGTGCTCGTCGAGTTCGGCGACACCCGGGTGTTGTGCACGGCGAGCGTCACCGAGGGGGTGCCGCGCTGGCGCAAGGGCAGCGGCCTCGGCTGGGTGACCGCGGAATACGCGATGCTGCCGCGGGCCACCACGACGCGCTCCGACCGGGAGAGTGTCAAGGGCCGGGTGGGCGGGCGCACCCAGGAGATCTCCCGGTTGATCGGCCGCAGCCTGCGGGCCTGTGTCGACCTGAAGAGCCTCGGTGAGAACTCCGTCGTGCTCGACTGCGATGTGCTCCAGGCCGACGGCGGCACGAGGACGGCGGCCATCACCGGCGCGTACGTCGCGCTGCACGACGCGGTGACCTGGATGGCCGGGAAGAAGATCCTGGCGGGCAAGATCGAGGAAGCGGTGCCCCGCTCGGTCTCGGCGGTCAGCGTCGGCGTCATCGACGGCGAGCCCCGCCTCGACCTGATGTATCTCGAAGACGGCGCCGCCGACGTCGACATGAACGTGGTCTGCACCGGCGACGGCGACTTCGTCGAGGTGCAGGGCACCGGCGAGGCCGCGGTCTTCAACCGGGCCGAGCTCGACGCGCTGCTGGATCTGGCCGTGGGCGGCTGCATGACGCTGGCCGACGCACAGCGGAAGGCGCTGGCGTCATGAGCCGCCGGATGCTGCTGGCCACCAACAACGCCAAGAAACTCGTCGAGCTCCAGCGCATCCTCGACGCCGCCCTCGGCGGCGGCGCGATCGAACTGGTCAGCCTGGGCGACGTCGAGGCCTACCCCGAGGTGCCGGAAACCGGGCTGACGTTCGGCGAGAACGCGCTGATCAAGGCCCGGGAAGGCGCGAAGCGCACCGGGCTGCCGGCGATCGCCGACGACTCCGGGATCACCGTCGACGCCCTCAACGGGATGCCGGGGGTGCTGAGCGCCCGTTGGGCCGGCAAGCACGGCGACGACACCGCCAACAACGAGTTGGTGCTGGCCCAGATCAGCGACTTCGCCGACGAGCACCGCGGCGCGGCCTTCGTCTGCGCGGCGGCGCTGGTCACCCCCGGGGGTCGCGAGCACCTGGTCGAGGGCCGCCAACAGGGCCGGCTGCTGCGTTCGCCGCGGGGGACGGGCGGGTTCGGCTACGACCCGCTGTTCGTCGGGGAGGGCCAGGACCGGACGAACGCGGAGCTGACCCCGGAGGAGAAAGACGCGATCAGCCACCGCGGCAAGGCCCTCCGCGCCCTAGCCAAGGTCATCGCCAAAGAGCCGGTCCGCTAGCTGTCAGCTCTTGTTGCTTTTGGGGCTTTTTATGCTCCTGGGGCTCTTGGGGTAAGGGCGATTGGCGCGGAGGCGGCAGCGGAGCGAAGCGGAGCGGTCCCTGGCGGGAGCGACGGTCGCGCCCCCGGCGGACCCGAGCAAGACTAGGGTTTCCTGTCGGTCGCCCCCGCTAGTCTGGGTCGATGGATGCTCTGGCCGGGCTGTTGGATGGGCCGCGGGCGCGAGAGGCGTTCCTGCTGCGCTGTGTGCTCGATCCGCCGTGGGCGTTGCGGATCCGCGACGAGGCGCCGCTGTCGATCGTGTCGGTGGTGCGCGGCGACGCGTGGGTGGCCTTCGACGGTGCTGCGCCGGTGCGGTTGACGCCCGGTGATGTCGCGGTGGTGCGCGGGCCCGACCACTACACGGTCTCTGACGATCCGGCGACGGAGCCGCAGATCGTGATCCATCCGGGGCAGCGCTGCACCACGGTCGACGGGGTCGATCTGCACGACGAGATGAGCCTCGGCGTGCGCACCTGGGGCACCAGCGAAGACGGCGAGTCGGTGATGTTGACCGGTGCCTACCAGGTGAGTGGCGAGATCAGCGATCGGCTGCTGCGCGTGTTGCCGCCGCTGGTGGTGTTGCGCGCCGACGCTTGGGACAGTCCGCTGATCGGGCTGCTCGGTGAGGAGATCGTGCGCGATGAGCAGGGGCAGTCGGCGGTGCTCGACCGGCTGCTCGACCTGCTGCTGATCGGGGTGCTGCGCGCCTGGTTCTCGCGGCCGGAGGCGAAGGCGCCCGCGTGGTACCAGGCACAGACCGATCCCGTCGTCGGCCGCGCGCTGCGCATGCTGCACAACAATCCCGCGCATCCATGGACGGTGGCGTCGCTGGCCGCGCGCACCGGGCTGTCGCGCGCGGCGCTGGCCCGCCGGTTCGCCGAGCTTGTCGGTGAGCCGCCGATGTCCTACCTGACGGGTTGGCGGCTGGCGCTCGCCGCCGATCTGCTGCGCGAGCCCGACGCGACGGTGGCGGCGGTGGCGCGGCAGGTGGGCTACGGGAGTGCGTTCGCGCTCAGCACCGCGTTCAAGCGGGTGCACGGGGTGAGCCCGCAGGAGCATCGGGGTGGTTCGCGCCGCTCAGCGGGCCAAGCTGGGTCAGCGGGCCAGGAAGTGGTAGCCGATCCAGCACCACCAGCCGAGCACCAGAACGCGGCCGAGGCCCGTGCGCATCGCGGCGGTCAGCGCGGTCGCCAGCGGCTGCGGGCCGCGACCTCGGCGGCGGCTGCTGAAGTCGACCACGGCCATCGCGCCGAAGATCACGGCGAAACCGACGATCAAAACCCAGCGGGGGCTCATCGGCTCGCCACCCAGGCTCCGGTGCTCAGCCAGATCACATAGCCGACGACGCGCGCGGCATAGTTTTCCAGCACCGGGTCAAACGCCAGGCTCAGCGTCGGGTGCGCCTGGTCGTTGCCCCACGCGAACGCCACCACCTCCCAGACGCAGAAGGCGCCCAGCAGGGTGAACCAGACGATCACCGTCGCGCGGTTGGTCTTGACGGTCTTTTTGGGGGTACGCCGTGCGCCCCACACCACCAGCGCCAGCCCCGGCACCAGCACGGTGGCTGTCGCCGGCAGGGTCAGCGGGCGGGCGACCGCGGCAAGCAACGCGTAGCCCGCGATGAAGATGGTCACGGCGGTGTACCGGTTGAGGAGGAGAGGGCGGCTGGCGGTCTCCTCACGCTGTTGCGACTCCACCATGCGGACAGTCTGCCGTCGATCACCGCCCTCGCGATGCTCATTCGCGCGTGAGTTGCGGCTCAGGATCCCATCGACTCACTGCGGTTGCTCACCGTGACGGCTGAGGTGTTTCTGGTTGGTCATCGCCTTGATCGCCGCCGCCTTGCACGCTCGGCAATTGCCCAGCGGTGGCCTTGATGGCGGCCACCGTCGCGGCCGGCTGATCTTGGTGGATGTAGTGCCCCGAGTCGTCGACGACGATGTGCGTACCCCGTGGGTAGCCGGCCGCGGTCTGGTCGGCGAGTTCGGCGGACAAGGCCTGCAGCTTGGGCGGCTTGCCGCTGGTCGCGGTCAGGACCGTCACCGGCAGATCGGGCAGGGTCATCGCGGCCCGGGTGCGGCGTGCCTCGGCGACCCGGCTCGCGAGCCGGTTCTCGGCGCGGATGGCGGCGACCTGACCGCGGCTCGCGTAGGAATGGAGGTAGGCGCCGGTCAGCAGCCCCTGGATCTCGGGGTCGTCGGTGCAGCGCACGGCGAAGGCCCGGGCGTGCTGGGTGAGCTGCTTCTGGAACAGGCCGAGAGACTTGAGCACGACCATCCAGTTGAGCATCAGGTCAGACGCGATCCGCAGGTTGACCGGCACCGCGGCCATGACCTCCTCGTGGGTCGCGTCGATCAGCACCAGGCCCTGGACGGCGTCGGGCCGGGCGGCGGTGGCGAACTCGGCGAGCAGCCCGCCCCAACTGTGGCCGGCCAGCAACACGGGCCCGCGCTGCTGGTCGAGCAGGGCGACCAGGTCGTCAACCTGGTTGGGGATGGTCAACCGGCGCTGTGGGTCACTGGCACCGAGGCCGGCCCGGTCGTAGGCGACCACGTGGAACTCGTCGGCCAGCGCCGGCAGCACGGCCGCCCAGTCGAGCACGGTGTCGCCCGCACCCGCGGTGAACACCACGGTCGGCCCGCCGGTGTCCTTGGTCGTCTCGACCCAGCGCAGGCGCCGCCCGTTGGCACGGACCATCTCGTGTGACACCAGGCCGGCTCCGGGTGCCAGCGCGTGCAGCGCGGTGATCACGGGATCGCTCTGGTGCGGGGTCGCCATGGGTCGCCTCCTGCGTTCGAGAGATTTCTTTCGAGACGATATTCTCGAAACATAGGTCTCGAAACAAGAGAGGATTTCGCCGCGATGCCAGCACGACTCCAAGGGGCGGCCGCGATGCGCGCGCTGGCGCACCCGACCCGGATCGCGCTGATCGAGGCCCTCCGTCTGCATTCGACATTGACGGCTACGGAGGCGAGTTCGTTGATCGGTGAGAGCCCGACAAACTGCGCTTTCCACCTGCGGGCGCTGGCCCGGTTCGGTTTTGTGGAGGAGGTCGGGGCGGGCCCCGGCCGGCGCCGCCCCTGGCGGGCGCTGGACGTGCGCTGGCGTTCTCCGACGTCCAGGACGACGAACAGTCGACGGCCGCAGCCCGGGCGCTGTCGGATGTGTTGATCCGGCACTGGTTGGAGCGGCTTCAGGTCGCCCAGGCGGCGCGGCATTCTGAGCCTGCCGAGTGGCAGGAGGCGCTGGGTGGGTCGCAGACGGTTGTGCATGCCAGTGTCGAGGAGGTGCAGGAGATGGTGGCGGATATTCGGGCTGTGCTCGGTCGGTATGACGATCGGTTGATGGATGTCGCCGCTCGGCCTGAAGGGTCGCGGCCTGTTGAGGTGTTGGTGTTCGCTCAGCCTTATGCGCCTCGGCCGGCGGCCGAGGTCGAAGGTGAAACTCCGCCGCCACCGCTCGCCTAGCGCTTCGCACGTGGTCTCGGGGCGGGTCGCTTCCGTCCTCTGCGCAATGTGCTCAGGGCAGCGATGCCTTTGCTGGACGCGCCTGTTGCCTAAGCCGGGCCGCGTGAATCGTTTAGCCGGGTGGCGTTAGCCGCCCCGCGTTGGCCACCTCTGGCGGCCCGGCCGCATCCGGTCATGAGTCGAGAGGTCCAGCCGTCACCGGTAGCGATGCCTGCCTCACCGATTGGAGGGATCGCCCGATAGGTGGTTCCTATTGGACGTCCAGGGTGGACACGATGGCCGGATGCATCCGCAGCCTCCCCAGCAGCCCTACGACCCATACCAGCCACCGCCGCAGCCGTATGACCCCTATCGGGCAGCGCCGCCGCAGGCTTACGACCCCTATCAGGCGGCACCGCCACAGGCTTATGACCCGTACCAGCCGGCGCCTCAGCCATTTTCCGCAGCGCCGTATCCGGCGTCCCCAGTGCCGTATCAACAGCCCTACCCGCCGCAGCAGCCGGTGCATTTCGTCGCGGTACCTGTCGCGCCGACGTCGGGCACCGCAGTCGTGTCCCTGATCGCCGGCATCATCGGCATCCTCGGCGGCTGGTGCGTGTTCGGCATTCCTTGCGCGATCGCGATCATCACAGGCCACGTGGCACAGCGCGAGACCAAGACCGGCGAGCGCGGTGGCAATGGCTTGGCGATCGCCGGGCTCGTGCTCGGCTACATCGGAATTCTGCCGGCCGTCCTGTTCACGATCTTCTTTGGCATCGGCATGATCGCCTCGATCGTGTCGCCAACTCCGACTCCGACGCCGTAGCTATCCCACCGGTTCGCCGGCGGCCTGCGCCATGATCGTGAGCATCGCGGCCTGCCGAGTCAAGCAGCGGCCACCTCGATGTGCACCGGCCGTCGCTCCGTTCGTGCGGGCGCGAGCGCGGCGCGACCTGGCCGCAGCGGCAGCTATCCCTCCTGCGCGGCGAGATCGGCGTCGCCGGCGGGCTGGCCATCGGGCCTTGTTGTTGGGAGCCGCCTCGTCGTTGGATGGTCCCTAGTGGTCAGCTGAGCAGGCCCACCTCCGCTTCCACCGCGTTGCGGAGTTCGGTGCCGGCGATCAGGTCGCGGCACTTCTCGATCGTTGGGGCCAGGAACACATCAGGCCCGGGCGTGCCGGCGAAGCGGGCCACCGCGGCCACCGCGGCGGCGCCCGCCGGAGACGGGCTCAACGGCGCGCGGAGCTGGATGCCGCGGACCCCCGCCAACAGCTCGACGGCCAGCAGGCTCGTCAGGTTGTCGAGCACCGTGCGCAGCTTCTTCGTCGCGGCCCAGCCCATCGACACGTGGTCTTCCTGCATGCCGCTCGTCGGCAGTGAGTCGACCGACGCCGGTGAGGCCAGCCGCCGGTTTTCGGCCACGATGCCGGCTGCCGTGTATTGCGCGATCATCAGGCCCGAGTTGACGCCCGCGTCGGGTGACAGGAAGGGCGGCAGTTCGCGCGAGCGGCAGACGTCGAGGAGGCGGTCGACGCGGCGTTCGGCGATGGCGCCGACCTCGGCCGCCGCGATCGCCAGGTAGTCGGCGGCGAAGCCGAGCGGGGCGCCGTGGAAGTTGCCGGTTGACTCGACGCGGCCGTCGGGGAGGACGACCGGGTTGTCGACGACCGAGCGGAGTTCGCGGCCGGCGATCTGGGTGGCGAACTCCCAGGTGTCGCGGGCGGCGCCGGCAACCTGGGGAGCGCAGCGCATCGAGTATGCGTCCTGGACCGCGTGGTTGAGGTCGTCGCGATGCGAATCCATGATCGCGGAGCCCTGTAGCAGGCGGTGGATGTTGGCCGCCGACGTGGCCTGGCCCGGGTGGGGGCGGATGGCGTGCAGCTCGGGCATGAACGGGCGGTCGGAGCCGAGCATCGCCTCGATCGACAGGGCCGCGGTCAGGTCGGCCATGGCGAACAGGTGCGCGGCGTCGCCGAGTGACAGCAGCAGCATGCCGAGCATGCCGTCGGTGCCGTTGACCAGGGCGAGGCCCTCCTTGGCGGCCAGCTCGATCGGCTGGAGGCCGGCGCGGCGCAGTGCCTCGCTGCCGTCGATGCGGGTGCCGGACTTGTCGAGCACCCAGCCCTCGCCGAGCAGGACCAGCGCGCAGTGCGCCAGCGGGGCCAGGTCGCCGGAGGCGCCGAGCGAGCCGTGCTCGGGCACCCACGGGGTGACGTCGGCGTTGAGCAGGTCGACCAGCGACTGGGCGACCAGCGGGCGGACGCCCGAGCGGCCCATCGCCAGCGAGCGGATGCGCAACAGCATCATCGCCCGGACGACCTCGCGGGCCATCGGGGCGCCGATGCCGGCGGCGTGTGAGCGGATCAGCGCGTGCTGGAGCTCGGCGCGCCGCTCGCTGGCCACGAACGTGCTGGCCAGGGAGCCGAAGCCGGTCGACACGCCGTAGACCGGGCGCCCGGACTCTTCGATGCGGTCGACGTGGGCGCGGGAAGCCGCCATCGCCTCGATCGCGGTCGGGTGCAGCTCGACCAGGGCGGCCCCGCGGGCTACGGCGTGGACGTCGGCGGGCGAGACGCCGGTGGGCAGGACGGTGACAGTTGTCATTGCGGGACTCCGTTGTGCAGAACCTTGGTGACCAGTGGGACACCCGGCCGGTAGGCCAGGTGCACGTGAGAGGGCGCGTCGAGCACCACGATGTCGGCTCGCGCACCCGGGCGGATCACGCCCAGATCGTCGCGACGCAGCGCCCGGGCACCGCCCGCGGTGGCCGCCCAGACCGCCTCGGCCGGGGTCATGCCCATCTCGCGCACGGCGAGAGCGATGCAGAACGGCATCGAGGAGGTGTAGGACGAGCCGGGGTTGCAGTCGCTCGCCAGCGCGACCGTCGCGCCGGCGTCGAGCAGCTTGCGGGCTTCGGGGTAGGCCGACCGGGTGGAGAACTCCGCGCCCGGCAGCAGGGTCGCCACCGTCTGGGAGCCGGCCAGCGCGTCGATGTCGTCGCGGGACAGGTGGGTGCAGTGGTCGGCGCTGGCCGCACCGAGCTCGACCGCGAGCTGGACGCCTTCCCCGGGGCCGAGCTGGTTGGCATGCACCCGCACGCCCAGGCCGGCGTCTTTGCCGACGGTCAGGATCGCCCGGGCGTGGTCGGCGTCGAAGGCGCCCTTCTCGCAGAACACGTCGATCCACTTGGCGTAGGGCCGGGCCGCGCGCAGCATCGGACCGCAGACCAGCCCGACGTAGTCGTCGGCGCGGTCGGCGTATTCGGACGGGACCGTGTGGGCGCCGAGGAAGGTGGTCTCCGCGCTGAACTCCCTGGCGATCCGGAGCGAGCGGGCCTCGTCGGCCACGGTCAGCCCGTAGCCACTCTTGATCTCGATGGTCGTGGTGCCCTGTCGCAAGGCCTCGTCGCGCAGGCGGCTGACGTTGTCGCGTAGGTCGTCGTCGCTCGCGGCGCGAGTCGCGGCCACGGTGGTGCGGATGCCCCCGCCGGTGTAGGCCTCGCCGGCCATCCGGGCGGCGAACTCGGTTGCCCGGTCGCCGGCGAAGACCAGGTGGGCGTGGCTGTCGACGAACCCGGGCAGCACGGCGCCGCCCTGTGCGTCGATGCGGCGGTCGGCGGCCGGGGCGTAGCGGCTCGGGCCGACCCAGGCGATGTCGCCCTCTTCCACCAGCACCGCGGCTTTGCGCCGGACGCCGAGCAGGCCGCCGTCGCCGGTGCCCGGCATGTTGGTCACCAGTTCGCCGATGTTGTCGATCAGGAAAGTCACCACAGGCTGTGCACCGCCTCCGCAAGCGCCGCCGGCACGTCTATCCGCACATGGTGCCCGTCTCGGACACTGACCCGCCCATCGACCACCACGTTCGTGACGTCGGCGGCACTGGCGGCGAGGGCGGCGCCGACCGGTGGGGCGCCGGCCGTGCGTGGGCTGTCAGTGTTGATCGTGACCAGGTCGGCCCGTTCGCCGGCCGCGATGCGACCCACGTCGGTCCAGCCCAGCGCCGTGTGGCCGGCCACCGACGCCGCCCGGATCAGCTCGGCGGGGGTGAAGTGGCCGCGCCGCTCGGTGCGCAGCCGCTCGCCGGCCTCGAGCGCGCGAGCCTCCTCGAAGAGGTCGATCACGGTCTGGCTGTCGCTGCCCAGGGAGAGCGGGCTGCCGGCGTCGGCCAGGGCCCGCGCCGGACCGATGCCGTCGGCGAGGTCGCGTTCGGTCGTGGGGCAGAAGCAGACACCCGTGCCGGTGTCGCCGAGCAAGGTGCGGTCGAGGTCGGTGAGGTGGGTGGCGTGGATCGCGGTCGAGCGGGCGCCGAGGACGCCGCTGTCGGAGAGCAACTCGGTCGGCGTGCGCCCATGCGCGGCGAGGCAGGCCTCGTTTTCGGCGCGCTGCTCGGAGAGGTGGAAGTGCAGCGGGCGGCCGGCGGTGCGCTCGGCGAACTCGGGCAGCAACTCGGCGGGGACGGCGCGGACCGAGTGCAGGGCGGCGCCGATCCGCACGGTGTCGGCGTTGTCGGTGCTGGCCGCGTCGAGCCGCTCGAGCCGGTCGAGGTAGGCGTCGAGATCCTGGTCGCCGAAGCGGCGCTGCACCCCGTCGAGCGGGTCGCCGTCGACGGTCGAGGTCAGGTAGAGCGCGTCGAGCAGGGTGATCCGGATGCCGGCCTGGGCGGCGGCCTCGATCAGCACCGTGCCCATCACGTTGGGATCGACGTAGGGCTCGCCGTCGACGTCGTGGTGCAGGTAGTGGAACTCGCCGACGGTGGTGATGCCGGCCAGCGCCATCTCGGCGTAGGTGGCCCGGGCCAGCGCCAGGTAGCGGTCGGGGTCGATCCGGCCGGCCAGTTCATACATCCGCTCCCGCCACGTCCAGAAGCTGCCCCGGTCGTCGGTGGTGCGGCCGCGCAGCGCGCGGTGGAACGCGTGCGAGTGGGCGTTGGCGAGCCCGGGCAGGGTCAGGCCGGGCAGCCGGACCGCGTCGGGCGGTGGCGTCGCCACCCCGACGGTGATCGCCGAGAAGCGGGAGTCGATCACCTCGATCAGCACCCGCTCGGTCGGTGCCTGGTCAGAGCCCAGCCAGGCCCAGTCGGCGAACCACAGTCCATCGCTCACGGTGCACCCACCCCCTCGCCATGATCAACGAGTGGCCGGGCGGACAGTTCCTCCAGCACCCGGGCCAGCGCCTCGATGCCGGCGGCGCAGTCGTCGTCGGTGGCGGCTTCGGTCGGGGCGTGGCTGACGCCGGTGGGGTTGCGGACGAAGAGCATCGCCGTGGGCAGGTGGGCGGAGAGCACCCCGGCGTCGTGGCCGGCGCCGGTCGGCAGGATCGGGACGTCGCCCAGTAGCGCGGCGAGGCGCCCGGCGAGGCCCTCGTCGAAGCGCACCTCGGGCGTCGTCGACTCGGCGGTGAACCGGATGGCCGTGCCGTCGCGGCCGGCCCGCTCGGTCGCCTTCTTGGCGACCGCCTCGACCAGCTCATCCAGCGTCGCGCCGTCGGCCGCCCGGGCGTCGAGCCAACCGCGCACCGCGGCCGGGATCGCGTTGGTCGCGTTGGGCGTGACCTCGACCCGGCCGACGGTCGCGTGCGCGTCGCGCAGCCGGGCCTCCTTGTTGGCGGCGAGCACGGTGAACGCGTAGGTCAGCATCGGGTCGCGCCGGTCGCTCATCAGCGTCGTGCCGGCGTGGTTGCCCTCACCCTCGACGTCGAAGCGCCACCTGCCGTGCGGCCAGATCGCGCTGGCCACGCCGACCGGGGTGGTGAGCGCGCGGCCCTGCTCGACGTGCAACTCGATGTAGGCGTCGAAGCCGGCCACCAGGTCGGGCCGGGCGCCCGCCGGCGCGGCGCCGAACACGTCGCCCAGGCTGAGCCCGTCGCGGTCGGTCAGCGAGGCCGCGCGCGACGGGTCGATCGCGCCGGTGAGCAGCCGCGACCCCAGGCAGGCGACGCCGAACCGCGAGCCTTCCTCTTCCGCGAACGCGGCCACCGTGATCGGCCGCGCCGGGCGGAAGCCGCGCTCACGCAAGAGATCGACCGCGAGAAACGCGGACACGATGCCGAGCGGCCCGTCAAAAGCCCCGCCGTGCGGCACGGAATCGAAATGACTGCCGGTGAGCACGCCACCCGATCGCCCATTCCCGGACCAGGTCGCGAAGAGGTTGCCGTTGCCGTCGTGGGTCACCGGCATCCCGCGAGCCGCCGCGGCCGCCTTGAACCAGTCGCGCAGTGCGATTTCCGCCGGCGACCACGCGAAGCGCAGGTAGCCGCCGTCGGGGGCGCGGCCGATGCCGGACAGCTCGGCCCACACCTCCCGGAAGGTGTGGACCAGGGCGGAATCGCGGGACAACACAGGCTCCTTCACTCCGCCATCGGGATGCGGACGCCGCGCTCGGTGGCCACTTCGGTCGCCCGGTCGTAGCCCGCGTCGACGTGGCGGATCACGCCCATCCCCGGGTCGTTGGTCAGCACGCGCTCGATCTTCTGCCCGGCCAGCGCGGTGCCGTCGGCGACGCAGACCTGGCCCGCGTGGATCGAGCGGCCGATGCCGACCCCGCCGCCGTGGTGGATCGACACCCAGGAGGCGCCGCTGGCGGTGTTGACCAGCGCGTTGAGCAGCGGCCAGTCGGCGATCGCGTCGGAACCGTCGGCCATCGCCTCGGTCTCGCGGTAGGGCGAGGCGACCGAGCCGGCGTCGAGGTGGTCGCGGCCGATCACCAGCGGCGCGGACAGCTCGCCGGACGCCACCATGTCGTTGAACCGCACACCGGCCTTGTCGCGCTCGCCGTAGCCGAGCCAGCAGATCCGCGCCGGCAGGCCCTGGAACGCCACCCGCTCGCCGGCCAGCCGGATCCACCGGGCCAGCGACTCGTTTTCGGGGAACAGGTCGAGCACCGCGCGGTCGGTGGCCGCGATGTCGGCCGGATCGCCGGACAGCGCGGCCCAGCGGAACGGGCCCTTGCCCTCGGCGAACAACGGGCGAATGTAGGCGGGCACGAAGCCCGGGAAGGCGAACGCCCGGTCGTAGCCGCCGAGCTGGGCCTCGCCACGGATCGAGTTGCCGTAGTCGAACACCTCGGCGCCCGCGTCGAGGAACCCGACCATCGCCGCCACATGCTGCGCCATCGAGGCGCGTGCCCGGTCGGTGAACTCTTCGGGCTTCTGAGCCGCGTAGTCAGGTGCGTCGGCCGGGTCGACGCCCTCGGGCACGTAGGACAACGGGTCGTGGGCGCTGGTCTGGTCGGTCACGATGTCGATCTCGACGCCCCGGCGGAGCAGCTCCGGGAAGACCGTCGCCGCGTTGCCGACCACGCCGACCGACAGCGGCCGCCGCTCGCCCTTCGCCGCGATAGCCAGATTGACCGCCTCGTCGAGCGACCCGGCCACCACGTCGAGGTAGCGGTTGGCCACCCGCCGGTCTAGCCGGGACCGGTCGACGTCGACGATCAGGCAGACGCCGTCGTTCATGGTGACGGCCAGCGGCTGGGCGCCGCCCATGCCACCGCACCCGGCGGTCAGGGTGAGCGTGCCGGCCAAGGTGCCACCGAACCGCTTCGCGGCGACCGCGGCGAACGTCTCGTAGGTGCCCTGAAGGATGCCCTGGGTGCCGATGTAGATCCACGAACCGGCCGTCATCTGCCCATACATCGTCAGGCCGAGCTTCTCCAGGCGGCGGAACTCGGGCCAGGTGGCCCAGTCGCCGACCAGGTTGGAGTTGGCCAGCAGCACCCGCGGCGCCCACTCGTGGGTGCGGAACACGCCCACGGGCCGGCCCGACTGCACCAGCATGGTCTCGTCGTCGCGCAGGGTGTCGAGCGTGCGGACCAGGGCGTGGAACGACGGCCAGTCGCGTGCCGCCTTGCCGGTGCCGCCGTAGACCACCAGGTCTTCGGGCCGCTCGGCCACCTCCGGGTCGAGGTTGTTGATCAGCATCCGCTTGGCCGCCTCTTGTGGCCAGCCGAGGGCGGTGATGGTGCTACCGCGAGGTGCACGCATGGGATGGCTCCTAGCTCACGAACAACTGACGACGGGACGCGGAACGTTCGAACTCTTCGAGCCGGCCCTGTGCCTCGGCGGGCGCGGCGTCGCAGAGGGCCTGCAGCAGCACCATGGCCAGGGCCATCGGGGCCGCGTGCAGGTCGAAGACGAGTTGGGCGCCGACCGCCGCGGTCAGCACCAGGTCGGCGTGGTCGGCGGCCGGGCCGACCGCGGAGTCGGTGATCAGCACGACCGACAGGCCGTCGGCACGGGCGGCCCGCAGCGCCTCGATCGCCTCTCGCGGATAGCGCGGAAGCACGATCGCGAGCAGGGCGGTGGCGCCGGCGGCGCGGGCCTGGTCGACCCGGTCGGCGAGCATGCTGCCCCCGGTGTCGAGCAACCGGACATCGGGATGGACTTTCGCCGCGAAGTAGCCGAAATAACCGGCCAACGGCGCCGCCGAGCGCAGCCCAAGCACCGGCAACGGCCGGCTCGCCGCGAGCAGGGCGCCGGCCCGGGCCAGCCGCTCCTGGTCATGCAGCCGGCTGGCCAGATCGTGCAGGTTGTCGGCCTCGGCGCGCAGCGCCAACTGGAGCTCGTTGTCGCCGTCGGGCTTGGGCCAGGCGACGTCGATCGTGGGGCTGACCAGCTCACGCAGCTTGCGCCGCAGGGCCGGATAGCCGTCGTAGCCCAACGCCATCGCCAGCCGGGTCACGCTCGGCTGGCTGACCTGGGCAAGCTCGGCGACCTCGGAAGCCGACAGGTAGGCCGCCGAGGTGGCGTTTTGCACCAGGCAGTGCGCGATCCGCCGCTGGGTCGGCGTCAGCCGCACCCCGCGGAACAGGTCGACCACCCGAACGCCTTCATTCACTCGGGCAGAGTATGCATAGAGCCATTCAGCAGACAAGTACGCGCCGCGATTCTGTGGTGACAAGAATTTGCGTGACCTCGGAATCACACTCTGCTACAACTGCCGGGGTGAACCGGACGAGACTTCGACGAGCCATCGCCCGCACGCCACTGGCCCCCGTGGCGGCCTTCCCCAAGCGGTTGCACCGGGTGGCCCGCCACGATGCCCAGGTCATCGCCACTTCGGTGCGGTGGCTCTTCACCTCCCGCGAACACCACAACTACACCTACGAGCTGACCAGGCTGTCCCGCGAGCACCTGGCCTGGTTCGTCAGCATCACCTGCGCGGTGCCGGTCGCCACCGTCCGCGGCTATTTCGCCGAGATCGACGGCGACGCGGCGTTGCGGGGCCACATCACCGCGACCACGGCCGCGTCCGCCCGCAGCGGCCTTGCCGACAAGCAGGTCAGATATGCCAGACGCATCGGTTGGTACGCGATAGTGCGCGCCAAACGCCCCGCCCACGTCGTCGAGACAGGCGTCGACAAGGGCCTCGGCACCTGCGTACTCGCGGCTGCTCTGCTCCGAAACACCGCCGAGGGCGCACCCGGCCGGGTGAGTTCGCTGGATATCAACCCGGAAGCCGGCTACCTGGCGCGCGCTTCACCGTGGCGCGACGTCGTCGACCTGGTCATCGGCGACTCGATCGCCTCGATCGGCGCGCTAGACCGCAAGGTCGACATCTTCCTGCACGACAGCAACCACAGCGCCGGCCACGAGCGCCGCGAGTTCCAAGCCGCCGAGGCCAAGCTGTCACCCGGCGGGCTGTTGCTGAGCGACAACGTCACGATGACCAACGTGCTCGCGGAGCACGCCGAACGCACCGGTCGCCGGTTCCTCGCCTACCGGGAGACGCCGGCCGGGCACTGGTTCCCTGGCGACGGAATAGGCCTCGCCTGGTAGCTCCGTCGATGAGACCCTGAAGCGATGCGACTGGGCAGCATTTTTACCTACCCGGTGAAGGGTTGTCACCGCGTCACGCACGACGGCGCCCGCGTCGAGCCGTGGGGCCTGGCCGGCGACCGACGCTGGATGATCGTCGACCCCGACGGCGTGGGGGTGACCCAGCGCGAGACCACGGCGCTCGTCTTCCTCGACGCCGCGGTCCAGCCCGGCGCGCTCCGACTGGCGGCCCCCGGCCGAGAGGAGATCACAATCCAGGAGCCCCCGGCGTACGAGCTAGGGGTCAAAATCTTCAAAAGCCGCCGCGCGACAGTGCCGGCGCGATCGGCGGGACCGAGCGCAGACGAGTGGCTCAGCGATTTCCTCGACCGCCCGGTCCGGCTGGTGTTCCTGCACGACCCGACCGCGCACACCGCCGGCGGCAGTTCGTCGGTCGACAAGGTTAGTTTCGCCGACGCCTACCCGCTGCTGCTCGCCAACGTCGCGTCGCTCGACGCCCTCAACGACTGGCTCCTCGAGTCCGGCGACGAACGGGTGCCGATCACCCGATTCCGCCCCAACGTGGTGGTCGAGGGCGCGCGCCCGTGGGCGGAAGACGACTGGGTCGGCGGCCGCCTGCGCATCGGCGACGCGATCTTCCGCGCGATCAGCCTGTGCGACCGCTGCGTGGTCACGACAATCGACCAGGAGACGGCGGAGAAGGGCAAGCAGCCGCTGCGGGCGCTCGGTCAACACCGCAACATCGACCAGGGCCTGATGTTCGGCCTCAACCTGGTCCCGGAGCACCCGGCGCTCATCACCGTCGGCGACGAGGTTGAGGTGCTTGACCGCTAAACGTCCAACGTCAGCCGCACCGTCACGAGGTCGCCGACGTCGATCCGTTCGGCCTTCCGCACGGCCGTCTTGACGGGCACGATGTAGCGCCCATCCTTGGGCCAGAGCGAGGTCGTCCAGCCCGTGCTACCGATCCGAGCGGCGACCGGAATCATCCCCCACCCATAGCTGAGCAGATCAGCGTTGGCAGCCAACTCAAGACACTCAGTCTCGGGCACCCAAACAAAGTGCCACGGCGCCGGCCCCTTCCAGAAGAAGATCTCGCCGTCGAACAGCAAATCCATCGGCCCACCATAGGGTTTCCGCGGAAAATGCGCTCTGGGCTGGGTTGGCGATGCTCAGGCCGTGGCCGGAAAGAGCCGGCCGCGGTAAGGGTGCCGGCGGTTCCAGGTCTGCTCCCATTGCCGCAGCTCGGCTTGCCAGGTGGGCAGCTCGGGCCAGTATGAACGGACGAGCCCCGGCTTCTCAGGACGGGCGACAAGGAACGACCAGTACTCCTCGATCGCCGGGCGTGCTTCGGCCAGCGGATAGTCGCCCCGTTCGCCGGCGTGAAGATTGGTGAACCGGAGCCCGTTGGCGTCGATCGTGACCTCGTAGTGGTCGCTGCCCCACGGCTCTACCGGCCGTCCGCTCGCCGCGTCGTCGACAGCTGCTAGAGCGTCTAGACAGACCCTCATATAAACCGAGATGTCACCGATGATCCATGCGCCGAGGGCGGTGTAGCGCGCGTCAGTCACGTCGAACAACGGGAGGTTGTAGCGGTCGAGCGAGAAGCTTATGAAGCTCATTGGGGTCTCCATTGTCAGAACACCGGCCAACCGTGCCCAACGCCGCCTTGGTGGTAAAAGCCCTCAATTGTTATGCCACGGTAGTCGCCGCGCCACCGGTCCGTGCCCGGTACCGGGCTCGAACGATGGAACGCAGTGTTGACTGCGTTGTCCACCTCGCTCGGACTCCAGTGATCCGGGAAGAATGTGCTGACGCCGCCGTGACCTGACTTCGGCCGCCACGCCCCGTCCGGCGGCACGCTCCGGTCGAAATACTCCACCTCCGCCTGATACAACCCGGTGTCGGGGTCACGCGTGACAGTCGACGTCTTGATCCGACGGCCTGGCCAATCCTGCCCGCCTGGACGGTAGTGGAAGCCTGACCCGGTAGGAGCGCCCGGCTTGATGTGGCCCTTGAATACGTGATCGCGGGCCCATGGCCGCATGCGGCCATGGCGTTCACCTCGTTGGTTGGCCTTCTTCAGATATTGCAACGCGGCCCGCATGAGCTTGCCGCCACCACTCTTCCTAGCCATCGATCAGGCCTCGAGAAGCGTGGAGATGACCTGATCGAAGAGAGCGCCTACGGCAATGCGGCTCACCTGTTGGAAGATCGGGATTTCCGCCAGCGACGCGCCGACCGTGACAGTTGCCGTGGCGATCGCCTGGGCTATCTCGACGGCCAGGATCGTCAGTTGGACGATGACAGCGACCTTCAACGCCAACACGATCGTGCCGCAGATGATCAGGCCCGTGCCCGTCAGCACCGCCGCGGGCATGCCGTCGCGCATGCTCGCCAGGGGACTGTCCTCATTGGTCCACCACCGCTGGAAGGCGGCGATGTCCGCGCCCGTGTTACCCGACCAGACCGGCGCGGCCTCCGCCTGCGCCGATGAGGTCAGTGAGTCCAGCGTGGTCGCGAAACGGAGCCACGCCTCGCCCATCTCGAAGAGCTTGTCTTCGTCGGCCTCCGGCCACGTGTAGCCGAGCACCCCCAACAAAGACCGCAATTCCCCGGGCAGTTCGAGTGACACATCACCCTCCGAAGGCCTCGAACGCGCCGCGGATCTGTTCCTCGACCTCCCGGTAGCCGGCCGCCATGCCGCCCAGGTCGACGCCGGCCGCTGCGACCTCCGACGCTGCCGCCGAGAAGCATTCGAAGGCCCACGAAGCGACCTCCTCATGGGCCGCACCGATCAGCGAGCCGATCTCGTCACTGCCCCAGGGCGCGCCGAAGCCGGCCAGCTCCGACTGAAAGGCGCGCAACGCGGTTGCGAACTCGGTCCCCACCCTCTCCAGCGACGCACCCGACACACCCAGCGCCTGCGGGTCGACGTGGAAACCCGGGCTGCTCATCGGGGATCGCCCGCCCGCCGGGCCAGCGCCGCCTGTGCGTCGAGCAGCGCCGAGGTGAACAAGGAGAGTTGCGACGACGCTCGCGATTGGATGTCGCGCAGCTCGGCACCGAGCCCAGCAAGATCGGGCTGGTGAACGGGTAGGTCGGCCAGGGCCGCGTTCACCGCGGCGGTCAGCTCCGCGGCCAGCTCCGCCGGCGGCAGGTCGAGGGCGGCCGGGTCGAGCCGGATGCCGGTCACCCGGCCCGGCAGAGCCGCGTGCACCGCGATCAGGCCGTCGGCCGCGAAACCGGTGCCGACCGGCGACTCACCACTTCGGACAGAGTCGAGCGCGCTGGTGGTCTCGGCCAGCAGCCGTAGCAGACCGGAGGGGTCGGTCATGTCACGCACTGTAGAACGTCGATGCATTCACCGTGACGGACAAAGTGGGCGGTGGGGCAGTGATGGGATGAGTCTTGACGTTAAACCTCGGGGTCTGTGACCATTCCGTCACGACATCGAAACTCTTAAAGCCCTGGATATCTATATAAGCGCAGGTCGAGTGCGTGGTGCTGGGCAAAGCGGGCGGCACCGCCGGTTTGGAGTGATCGGATGTTAGCGGCCGATGCGGTGATCACCGTCCGGAATCCGGGAACGGGGGAGGTGCTTGGCGACGTCGCCGTGACCAGCAGCGGCGGACTCCGAGCCACCATTGCGAAAGCGCAAATTGGACAAAAGGCGATGTCCGCATCGGCCGCGCACGAGCGAGCGAAAATCCTCGACGACATCGCCACCGCGATAGCGCAAGAGCAGGAGAGTCTCGCCCACCTGCTCGCACAGGAGAACGGCAAGCCGATCACCCAGACCCGCGGCGAGGTCGCGGCCGCCATCCGGATCTTCAAGGGGCTGGCGGGGGAGGCGACCCGCATCTTCGGGCGGCAGATCCCGCTGGACGCCGTACCCGGGCTGGAAAAGCACCTCGCCGTGACCATCCGCGAACCGCTCGGCGTCGTCGCCGCCCTGGTGCCGTTCAACTACCCGGTCGAGCTCTACGCGCACAAGGCCGGCGCCGCGCTGGCGGCAGGCAACGCCGTGATCGTGCAGCCGCCGGCCCGCTGCCCGTTGGCCCTGCACCGGATCGCCGAGATCGTCGCAGCCGCCGCACCGGAACACGCACACCAACTGGTGAACGGCGGCGTCGAGACGAGCCAGGCGCTGGCGACCGCTGACGGCATCGCCGCCGTCTCGCTCACCGGCAGCACCCGAGCGGGCAAGGAGATCGCCCGTCTGGCCAGCGGCACGCTCAAGAAGACCCTGCTCGAACTCGGCGGCAACGACGCTCTCATCGTGTGCGCCGACGCCGACCTCGACAAGGCCGCCGAGGCGGTCGTGCTGGGCCGACTCGCCCGCGGCAACGGCCAGATCTGCTGTGCGGTCAAACGGGTGTACGTGCAGGAGCAGGTCCACGACGAGTTCGTCGACGCCCTCCTCGCCCAGACCGCCGAGCTCACCGTCGGCGACCAACTCGACGAGCGCACCGACGTCGGCCCACTGATCGCCGAGACGGCCGCGAGCCAGGTCGAGCAGGCGGTCCAACGCCTGGTGCACGACGGCGCGACGCTACGGACCAAGCCGAACAGGAACGGCGCCTTCCTCGACCCAGCCGTGCTCACTGACGTACCGACGGAAAGCCCCGCCTTCGCCGAAGAGATCTTCGGACCGGTCGCCCCGGTGGCCCGGTTCCGGAAGCCCGAAGACGCCACCCGGATGGCCAGCGAGTCGCCCTACGGCCTCCAAGCCGCGATCTGGACCCGCGACATCTCCCGCGCCTTCACGATGGCCCGCGCCCTCGACGTCGGCGGCGTGGTCATCAACGGCTCCACGGCATTGCGCGCCGAGAACCTCCCGTTCGGCGGGACCAAGGACACCGGCGGCTACCGCGAGGGCATCCACGACACCGTCGCCGACCTGACCACCCAGAAGACCATCATCGTCATGGATGCCTTCCAGTGACCGTGCCCCTGCTCGAATTCAAGGACATCCACAAGGGGTACGCCGGTGTCGAGGTCCTGCACGGCGTCGACCTCGCCGGTGACCGGGGCGAGGTGATCGGTGTCGTCGGCGCCAACGGCGCCGGCAAGTCGACGCTAATCAAGATCCTCGCGGGCGCCGAGCGGATGACTGCCGGCGAGTTGCGCATCGACGGTCGGCCAACCACGCTCGACAACCCACACGACGCCCACCGGCTGGGCATCCGCACGGTCTACCAGGAGCTGACCCTGGTGCCGCAACTGACCGTGACCGAGAACCTGCTGCTCGGCCGGTTCCCTCGAAAACACGGCCTGATCGACTGGCGAGCCGCACACGCGCAGGCGAAGAGAATCCTCGACGACATCGGCTTCGGCAGCATCAACCCGCGCCAGATCGCCGGCCGCCTTTCGGTCGCACGGCAACAGATGGTCGAGATAGCGAAAGCGCTGGTCTCCGAGCCCCGCGTGCTGGTGCTCGACGAACCGAGCGCCGTCCTCGCCGGCAGCGACCTCGATGCCCTCTTCGCGCTGATCCGCCGACTCCGGGACAAAGGCGTGCTCGTCGTCTACATCTCGCACCGGCTCGTCGAGGTGCTCGACCTCGCCACCCGGATCGTCGTGATGAAGGACGGCGCGGTCATCGCGACCAACACTCCCGGCGCCACCGACGAGGACGAGTTGATCCGCCTGATGGCCGGCCGCCGGCTGGAGCAGATCTATCCGGACAAGCGAGCGGCGACGGGCGAACCCGCCCTGACAGTCGAAGGTCTGACCAAAGACGGTGAGTTCGATTCCATCGATCTGACCGTTGCAAAGGGCGAAATCGTTGGCCTCTTCGGCCTGGTCGGATCCGGACGCAGCGAACTCGCACACTGTCTCTTCGGCGCCACCCGCCCCGATGCGGGCCGGATCGCGGTCGGCGGGCGGCCGCACACCTTCAAGACACCGCAGGACGCCATCGCCGCCGGGCTCGCGCTGGTCACCGAGGACCGCAAGCGCACCGGCATCGTCCCGGAGCTGACGGTGCGCGAGAACGTCGCCCTGACCACGTTGTATGCCACGACGCGGGCCGGCCTGGTCGACAGCGCAGCCGAGCGCCGCACCGTCGCCGGGATGATCGAG
This sequence comes from Asanoa ferruginea, assembly GCF_003387075.1. Classification (NCBI taxonomy): domain Bacteria; kingdom Bacillati; phylum Actinomycetota; class Actinomycetes; order Micromonosporales; family Micromonosporaceae; genus Asanoa; species Asanoa ferruginea. The sequence goes on along the minus strand of NZ_QUMQ01000001.1, from coordinate 749,227 downwards.
CGGCTCGACATCCGGCCCGCGCACTGCGCCACGATGCCGGTCGTCCGGCTGAGCGGCGGCAACCAGCAGAAGGCCGTGCTCGCGAAATGGCTTCTGAAAAAGCCGCGCGTGCTGATCCTCGATGAGCCCACCCGCGGCGTCGACATGGCCACCCGGGTCGCGATCTACGGGATGGTCGACGACCTGGCCCGCGAGGGCGTGGCCGTGCTGCTGATCTCGTCGGACCTCACCGAGGTGCTCGGCGCCACTGACCGGGTGCTGGTGATGCGCGAGGGCCGCATCGCCGGCGAGCTGAGGTCGGAAGGCGCCACCGAAGACCAGGTTCTCGGCTATTCGATCGGGCGGGCGGCGGCATGACGATCACCAAGGCACCGCCGCAGGAACGCGCGATCGTGGTCGCCGGCCGGCCGATCACCCTCGCACACGCCGCCATCGCGCTCGTCGTGCTCGTGCTCGCGATCGCGGCGGTCACCACCGACTCCTTCCTCACCCAGACCAACCTGACCAACCTGCTCAAGCAAATGGTCACAACCGGACTGCTGGCGTACGGAATGCTGGTCGTGATTCTGACCGGCGGCATCGACCTGTCGGTCGGCTCGGTGGTGGCGTTCGCCGGCATCGTGACGGCCGGCCTGTCATCCGGGCTGCCGCTGCCGATCGCGATGCTCGTCGGCATCGCCAGCGGCATCCTATTCGGACTCATCAACGGCACGCTGGTCGCCCGCTTCGAGTTGGCACCGTTCGTGGTCACGCTGGCCGCGCTCACGACGATCCGCGGCCTCGCGTTCGTCTACTCCGACGTGCCGATCGCGCCTTCCGATGAGTCGTTCTTCTGGCTCGGCTCGGCGATGCTCGGCCCGGTCCCGCTGACCACGGTCATCATGCTCGCCGTGTTCCTGGTCGGCGGGGTGTTCCTGACCCGCACCCCGCCCGGGCGGTCGATCGTCGCGATCGGCGGCAACGCCGAAACTGTGCGGCTGGCCGGGATCAGCGTGCGCAAGCACGTGCTTCTCGCGTACACCATCAGCGGTTTCTGTGCCGGCCTGGCCGGCGTCATCCTGGCCAGCCGGGTCGGCATCGCCCAGCCCAGTGTCGGTGTCGCGTTCGAGCTCGACGCGATCGCCGCCTGCGTGATCGGCGGTGCCAGCCTGGCCGGTGGCAAGGGCTCCGCCGCGGCGACCCTCGGCGGGGTGCTCGTGCTCGCGCTCATCAACAACCTGCTCAATCTTTACAACGTGCAGAGCTTCTGGCAGCAGGTCCTCAAAGGACTCATCATCGTCGCGGTCATTCTCGTTCATCGGGCCAGCCGCCGGCGCACCTAACCACCAGGGAGGCCACGCACCATGAGACGGATAACCAGTTTGTTGCTCGCCACCGTGCTCGCGGCCGGCGTCACTGCTTGCGGATCGGATTCGGAAGGCTCCGGCGACACGGCCAAGAGCTCATACAAGATTGGCGTCGCCAACTTCATGCTGAGCGGGCCCTACTTCAGCGGGATGGACAAGGCCATCGCCGCGCAGGCCAAGAAGAAGGGCAACGTCGAGATCGTCAGCACCGACGCCAACGGCGACGCCGCCAAGCTGGCCGCCAACGTCGAAGACCTGCTGAGCAAGAACGTCGACGCGATCATCATCTCCGGCGGCCCGCTCGAGTCGGCACCGGCCGCGCTCGCCGCCATCAAGGCCGCCGGCAAGCCGGTGGTGCTGGTCGACCGCAAGTTCCAGACCGGCGAATACACGAGCTGGATCGGGCCCGACAACGAGGCGATCGGCAAGCACAACGGCGAGTTCCTGGCTCAGCGGCTGACCAGCGGCGGCAAGGTGGCCATCATCAAGGGCGGCCCGGCCGACAACAGCATCGGGCTGGCCCGCACCAACGGCGTCAAGGCTTCGTTGCAGGGCAAGGCCAACATCACGCTGGTCGAGGCGCCCGACTTCGGTGGCTGGAGCTCCGACGGCGGGCTGACCGTGATGGAGAGCCTGCTCGCCAGCCACCCCGACCTGGTCGCGGTGTTCTGCGAGAACGACGCGATGTGCCTGGGCGCGCAGCGGGCGATCGCCGACGCGAAGAAGACCGCCCAGATCGTGATCGCCGGCGTCGACGGGCAGAGCGAGGCCCTCAAGGCCATCAACGACGGCACCAACTATCTGGTCACCGGGCTCAACGACGCCGACATCATCGGCGCCAAAGGGCTCGACCGGGCCGTCGAGATCCTCGGTGGTGCCACGGCCGAGAAGGACACCGTCGTCGACTCGCCGATGGTGACCAAGGACAACGCCAAGCAGTTCATGAAGCCGGGCGATTTCTAAAGGGGTTGAACAGTGGCGGTCGGCGACGCCACCCGAATGGATAAGGAGTGACCATGCGCAACCGCAGCACACCGTCCATCCGTCGTCGATCGCTGGCCCTCGCCGCGGTGGGGGTCGTCGGGCTCAGCACGCTGGTCGGCCTGCCGGGGTCGTCATCAGCGGCCGCGGCGCTCGACGACCCCACCCGGCCCGGGTGGACCCTGCTCTACAACGAGAGTTTCGCCAACCCGATCGACACGGGCAACGCGCCGTGGGTGCGCGAGACCTATGCTCAGCCGTTCGACACCATGATGGACGACAATGGCCAGTGGTACCGCAACGACTACGGTCCAGCATGGACAACGGCGTTCAACTCGTTCCGCACCTACCGCAAGGAGTTTCCGGTCGGCCAGAACGGTTGGCTGACCGCCTCGCTGTCGGCGCGCGACTGGAACAACGACGGTGCCATCGAGTCGCCGCCGTCGCTGACCCGTGAAGCGCTCGGCAGCGAGTTCGTGGCCAAGATGAACGTGCCCGACCACACCGGCGGGGTGCTGTTGCGGCCCACCCAGAAGCTGCCCGACTACTACCGGGTCGAATACAAGCTCAAGACCATCGACTTCGGCGGGAAACGCAACGGCACCATCAACTACGGCGGGCGGATCAACGGGTACGGCACCAGCGGCTGCAAAACCCAACACCCGTGGGGTGAGGGTTCCGACAGCCCCGGCTGGACCGGCGACGCCTCGGTGCCCTACTGCGAGTGGCAGGACGTGCGGGCCGGCAACTACGGATACAACGGGTTCCATTTCATGTCCATCGTGGACTTCGCGAACCCGGCGCCGCGCAACAACCACTTCTGGCACTATCACCGCAAGGTGCTGATGGACTCGTTCTCCCAGCACCCCGATCGGGTCGGCACCGGCACCGGCGGGCGGGTCTGCGACTCCAACACCAACACCTATTACAACTACCGCGACGGCAATTTCAACACCGTCAACATGTGGATCAGCGGGATGCCCAACTGGAACCCGGGTCGGGGCGGGCTGGCCGGCAACTCGCAGTGGTTCATGACCTCGTGCTCCGGTGGCGTGGCCGAGCAGCAACTCTCGTCGGCCGCCGAACTCCAGCCGGAACTGATGCCCAACAGTTCCTACACGTTCGCGATCGAGCGCGACACCACCGGCTATGTGCTGGAGGTCAGCGGCAACTTCGCCCGGGTCGGGCAGAAGACGCTGCGGTTCCACCGGCCGTTCGTGGTCAACAACAACCCGATCTGGCACTACAACGTCAAGGCGAGCGAATACAACGGCCAGTTCAACGGCAATCTGGTGCAGAACGATTACAACGGGAGTACGACCTGGGCCAACCAATGGCCGTCCGGGTCCGCGTACCCGGATTATTTTGTGATTGGCGATGTCTACACCAACGTTTATGAAGGCAGCGCGAGTCTGACCGACGTGCGGCTCTATGTGCCGTCGGCCGCCCCGGCCAACCTGGCTCTCAACAAGCCGGCCACCGCCGACAGTCAGTGCGCGGCTGCCGAAGCGCCGGCCAAGGCGGTCAACGGCACGGTCAACGGCGGCAACGCCGACAAGTGGTGCTCGCTGGGCACGTCGAAGTGGATCCGGGTCGACCTCCAGTCGGCCACCCAGGTCGGCCGGGTGGTGCTGAAGCATTCCGGCGCCGGCGGCGAGAAGCCGGTCTGGAACACGCGTGATTTCGACGTGCAGGTCAGTCTCGACGGCGTGTCGTGGACGACCGTGGCGTCGCCCAGAGGCAACACGGCGAACGTGACGACGCACACCTTCACACCGCGTTCGGCGCGATATCTCCGGGTCAACGTGATCACGCCGACGAGTGACACGGACCGGGCCGCGCGGTTGTACGAGTTCGAGGCGTACGCCAGCTGATCTTGTAGGGAAGGGGTTCTGACGGACCCCTTCCCTACACTGGCTCCCGTGACCGCGTCCCTCGACTTCTGGCGTCGCCCGGGCCCGACCCCGGTGCAGCGCCGCATCGACGTGTTCATCGGGCTGGCGGCCACCGCGCTCGCGCTGCTCAACCTGGCGCTGACCACCTCGAGCGGTGCGCTGCTGATGGGCACGCCGCCATCGGTGCCGGAGCAGGTGGCCTGGACGGTGGCGATCGCGCTACCGCTGTGCTGGCGGCGCCGTTGGCCCGGCACGGTGGCCATCTTCGTCTCAGCGGCGTTCATCGCCGCGCAGGCTCGCGCCGCACCCGAGCAGCAACTCGCGTCCGGCATCCTGTTCGCGGTGATCTACACGGTCGGCGCCTGGGGCCGCGACCGGCGGCAGGCCAACTGGATCCGCATCGGCATCACCGCGGCGATGTTCGCGTGGCTCTTCATCAACATGATCATTTACCTGCCAGGCGCCGACACCAACGCCCCACACTTCGCACAGGCCTCGGGCGTCATGTCGCCCCTGGTGGCGATCGCGATCAACGGGGTGCTGCTCAACGCGTTGATCTTCGGTTTCGCCTACTTCTTCGGCCAGATGTCGTGGACGTCGGCCCGCCGCGAGCACCAGTTGGCGCTCCAGGCCGAGCAACTCCGCGAGTCGCAGGCCGAGGCACGCGAGCTGGCAGTCGCCGACGAGCGCTTGCGGATCGCGCGCGAGCTGCACGATGTGGTCGCCCACCACGTCTCGGTGATGGGCGTCCAGGCCTCGGCGGGCCGCCGAGTGCTCGACAAAGACCCGGCAAAGGCCCGCGCGGCCCTGGAGTCGGTCGAGCAGAGCGCCCGCACGGCCGTCGACGAACTACGCCGCATGCTGAGCCTGCTCCGCCAATCGGGCGACGCCCCTGGTGCGGCCGGCGGCGGCGTAGACCGCCTGGACGAGCTGTTGACCAACGCCCGCGAGGCGGGCTTGACCACGAAACTCGGCGTCTACGGTGACCCCGCACCGCTCCCGGAATCCTTGTCCCAGGCGATCTACCGGATAGTCCAGGAAGCCCTAACCAACACCCTGAAACACGCCGGCGCGGCCACCGTCGACGTGCGGATCCGCTATCTGGCCACCGAGGTGGAAGTAGACGTGACCGACGACGGGCGTTCGGTCGTGGCCAGCCAGCGGGTTGGCGGGATGGGCCTGATCGGGATGCGCGAGCGGGTGGCAGCCCACGACGGCGTGCTGGAGACCGGTCCGGTCGTCGACGGCCCGGGCCGTCGTGGGTTCCGGGTTCGGGCCCGCTTCCCCCTGACCCGCGTGGCGGTGGAGGCATGACCGAGTCCTGGAGCCCCGCTGCCACGGACCTTGTGGCTGGTTGCGGTGTGCCGGGCCCAGCCGCGGCCGTGGCGGTTCGTCGAGGAATGCCCGGCGCAGCCATGGCCCCCGCACCGGTGGTCGCGGCATGAGCGCGATCCGGGTTCTGCTCGCCGACGACCACCACCTGGTCCGTGCCGGGTTCCGGGTGATCCTCGAAACCGAAGATGACTTCGAGGTGGTTGGTGAGGCCTCTGACGGCGCCCAAGCGGTTCGGCTGGTCGGGTCGCTGCGGCCGGATGTCGTCCTGATGGACGTCGAGATGCCTGGCCTCGACGGTCTAGCCGCCACGCGGCAGATCACAGCCACGCCCGACGGGCCGGCCATCCTGATCCTGACCACCTTCGACCGCGACGACTACCTCTTCGCCGCCCTGGAGGCGGGTGCGAGCGGGTTCCTCCTCAAGAACGGCACTCCGGAGGACCTGATCGATGCCGTCCGCGTTCTGGCCCGTGGAGACGCCCTGCTCGCGCCTGAGATCACCCGCCGGGTGATCGCCACGTTCGCCCGCCCGGGCGGCACGCCGCGCACGAGCGGCGCCCAACTCGCGGAGCTCACCGCCCGCGAGCGCGAAGTGCTCGTCGCGATGGCCAGCGGCGCCACCAACGCCGAGATCGCTGCGTCTATGCACCTCGGCGAGGCCACGGTCAAAACCCACGTCAGTCGGGTGCTGACCAAGCTCGGCCTCCGTGACCGCACCCAGGCGGTCGTCTTCGCCTACGAACAAGGCGTCGTAACCCCCGGCGGCTAGGACAAACGGTGCGCAACTATGTCGGCTAAAGGGATGACGACTGTTTATTTGGTACCTAGCTGAATTACCAATGCTAGGAGTAGAAGAACAGCCGATACTGTGGTGTAGAAAATCTGGATCTTTTGACGCGACCTGATGGTGAATACCTTCGAAGTGCGACCGACGCGGACTTTAAACGAGTACGCGCTGTTCTTGCTTATGGATGCAGTAAGTCCTGCGCCAGGGAGGTATTGATCGATGATTCGTTCGAGTGCTTCGGCATGTAGTACTGCACCCACCAGGAGTCGGTGGTACCAAACTTGATCTACGAAGTAGAACGCCACCCAGACCACAAATCCCGCGAAGAGTATGGCGGAAGCCAAATGAATCTCGACTCCGAATAAAACTGAGCTTCGGTCGTCCTTAATTGCCAACGTTGCGCCGCCGAGAGCGAACGTCACAACGGTGAGTGCCAAGCTCCGAATTCTCAGCTCGATGTCGTTGAAATGTTTCTGTACTTCGACAGATTGTTTCCATAGCTCCAGGTAACCATTGAGTGTGTCTTTATCCTCCATTCCTCAAGCTCCAAATTTGAAGATGGAAAGAAGCTCGCCCATTCCGCAATTGAGAGTGTGCGTAGGTGTGATGAGCGTGCCGCGCGCGATTCGCCTCTCCCGTTCGACATCGTCGTCTGACCAGTGCGACACCCTGCGAAGCAGATCATATTCCGCTCGGTGATGGGCTACGCCGTATCGCGCCCAGACGTCGTTGACGTCAACGGCCTGCGCCATGGCTACATCTTTCATTAGGCTGTCCCCGATATAGACGACCTGCTCTGGCGGTGTTCCAGCTTCTTGGATGATTGCCGTCAGGACGCTTGGGTCCGGTTTGAGGACGCCTTTTGCGGTGTGCTTGTGCTTCGTTATCCGCAACTCGTAATACTCGCTAGGTTGGCTTCTCAGGGTCGCGGATGTGACGCCGTTGGGTAGGTCGTGATCACGCGGAGAATAAAGGGTATCGATTATCCCGTCGAGTCCGAACTTCTTGATCCGGCTCGCAGAGTGGTAAGCCAATGATTCGGTGTAACCAATAATGGTCACACCTCTTTCCTTGAGACTCTTGAGCGTTTCTATTACGCCTGGATACAGCTTGGAGGTGGCTTTTCGTGCTAATCGGTAACGATGGATTCCATCTTGGAATCTTGTGGCCAGATCTTCGTCGGGGTGTAGACGCTGTAGGGAAGGTATTTCATTCAGTAGATACGAATACTCGGAGGTGCCCCGGCGCTGGTGAATCGTCCTTATCTCTCCTTCGAGCACCTGCTGACTCAGTCCGGTCTCAGCGACCAGATACTGGAGCAGCGCGTTGAAGGATGCGTACCAGGTCTCCAGCCAGTCCCAAAGAGTGTTGTCAAGGTCGGTGACGACCAGGGTGATCCTTGTTGGGGCCTTCTCATCTGGCATGGTGACAACCTACTGGCCGGGTATGACAGATCGCGGCCGAGCCATTTATCGCTGTCGTGCCAGTTTGACCTGTTCTGGGGGACCACGCGGCGTGGGTCGGGACTCGGTGCATGCAGACCGGGTGTGTGCGCAGGGCTGCCTCCAGGTTGAATCGGCTGCGCGATGTCGTGAATCGAGCGGGGTTGTGCAGCACCCGGCCCAAGGCGAGGGTGGTTATGCCAGATACGACCGACCTACGAACATTGACCAAGATCCGTCGCGCGCGAGCAAACGCTTGACCACGCATCGCTCGACAACCGGACGCTCTCGTACCCGCTTGGGGGACCTGGGTCCGTCGCGCGGGGGAGATCGGCACTCGATCTCGCGCCGGACGACGGCGAAACCGCCCGTTCGTAGCCTGATAGGCATGACGAAGGTGCTTCATCTCGAAGCGATCAACCGGAGCTTCGGCGACCGCCGGGTGCTGCGCGACGTGACGTTCGATGTCACGGCCGGGCGGATGACCGGGTTTGTCGGTGCCAACGGGGCCGGCAAGACGACCAGTATGCGGATCATTCTGGGTGTGCTCGCGCCCGACTCGGGGGAGGTGACCTGGCAGGGGTCGCGGCTCACCCGGGAGGATCGGCGGCGGTTCGGCTACATGCCGGAGGAGCGGGGTCTCTACCCCAAGATGACCGTACGCGACCAGCTTGTCTACCTTGGACGGTTGCACGGCCTGAGCCTGGACACGGTGCGGCGTAACGTCAACGAGTTGCTCGAGTGGCTGAGCCTCGGCGAGCGGGCCGATGACCCCGTCGAGAACCTCTCGCTCGGCAACCAGCAGCGCGCGCAGATCGCTGCCGCCCTCGTGCACGACCCGGATGTGCTGGTGCTCGACGAGCCGTTCTCCGGGCTCGACCCGATGGCCGTCGACACCGTCGTCACGGTGCTGCGGGAGCGTACCCACCGCGGTGTTCCCGTGCTCTTCTCCAGCCACCAACTCGACGTCGTCGAGCGGCTCTGCGACGACCTCGTCATCATCGCCGACGGTTCGATCCGGGCCGCGGGTAGCCGCGATAGTTTGCGCGATGCGTACACGCAGAATCGATTCTCGATTGTCGTTGCCGGCGACGCCGGCTGGCTGCGTGACCAGCCTGGCGTGTCGCTGGTCGACCTCGATGGGGCGCGCGCGGTCTTCGACCTTGCCGCCGATGCCGACGACCAGGCTGTGCTGCGTGCGGCGCTGGAGCGCGGGGCGGTGCGGTCGTTCGGTCCGGTCACCCCGTCGCTCGCCGAGATCTTCCGTGAGGTTGCCCGATGAACACGTCGTCCGCGATCCGCCTGATCGCCGCCCGCGAGCTCAAAGTCAAGATCAAAGACAAGACCTTCCTCATCAGTACGATTTTCTTCCTGCTTTTCGCCATCGGCGGCACCGTGTTGCCGGCGGTGCTCGGCGGCGGGGCGTCCAGCGTCGCGGTTGCCGACGCCGCCACGGCGACCACGCTGCGCGACCACGGGCTCGAGGTGCGTCAGGTCGCCGACAATGCGGCCGCCGAGCAGGCCGTGCGCGACGGTGACGTGGACGCCGCGGTGGTGACGGGGGGCGGCGACCCGTCGGTGCTGGCCATGGACGAAGCGCCGAGCGACGTGGTCAGCGCGCTCAGCGTCGAGCCCACGGTGCGGCTGCTCAACCCCGACGCGCTCGACCCGCTGCTGGCCTACCTCGTGCCGTTCGGCTTCGCGCTCGTCTTCTTCTTCACCTCATTGACGTTCGGCCTGCAGATCGCGCAGAGCGTCGTGGAGGAGAAGCAGACCCGGATCGTCGAGATCCTGGTGGCCAGCGTGCCGACCCGGGCGTTGCTGGTCGGCAAGGTGGTCGCCGGCGGCATCCTCGCGCTGGCCCAGATCGCGCTGATCGCGGTCGTCACGATCGCCGGCACGCAACTGAGCGACAACGGCGAGTTGCTGTCGCTGATCGGCCCGTCGATCGGTTGGTTCATCCCGTTCTTCGTGGTCGGCTTCGTGATGCTCGCGGCGCTGTGGGCGGCGATGGGCGCGTTGGTCAACCGCGTCGAAGACCTCAACGGCGTCTCGATGCCGATGCAACTCGTGGTGATGGTGCCGTTCTTCCTGGTGATCTTCCTGAGCGACAACAAACCGGTGATGACGCTGCTGTCCTACATCCCGTTCTCGGCGCCGACGGCGATGCCGGTGCGGCTCTTCACCGGCGACGCGGCGGGCTGGGAACCGTTCCTGTCGCTGGGCGTCATGGTGCTCGCGGCAGCGGCGCTGATCGCGGTCGGTGCCCGGGTCTACGAGGGCTCGCTGTTGCGCACCAACGGCAAGACCTCGTTCGGCGCCGCCTTCCGCGACAAGGAAAGCCGGCGGTTGGCGGACCTCAACAACTGACATTGGGGGTACGGCGCGGGAGTCCGTTCCCGCGTCGTGCCGCCCTCACGCACCGAGCCGGAAACGGGTACGGCGCGGGAGTTCGCTCCCGCGCCGCACCGCGCTTCACGCGCTGAGGCGGAAGACCGGCCAGCCGATCTCGGTGCGCCACTGGCTTTCCACGTCGGTGTCGCGCGGACCGACCACATAGGTCTCGTAGATGGGCCCGTCGACGGCCAGCGCGTGCGCGACGACCCAGGCGCCGAGCCGGCCATAGCTGACGTCGATGCCGTCGTGATTTCCAGAGTGGACAGTGATAGCGAGGTCGACGGCCGGCAGCTCGACCACCTCGATCCGGCCGGCCGCCCGCGGGTCGCGCACCGGCCGGTAGACGGTCACCGAGCCGGCGCCGTCGGCGAACAGCTCGTTGGCATAGCGGCCGCCGGGCGGTCCGGTGCGTTCGGCCGGGGGATAGGCCGCGTCCAGCTCCGCCATCGCGGCGTCATACCAGGCGACCACCCCGTCGAGCGCCATCCGGTCACCGATCGCCGCGACCGTGCGCCCCGGCACCGACCGCAGCTCGACCTGGAGATCGGCCGGCTCCGGGCGCAGGAGTTGCCGCAACGAGACGACGGCCGACCGGGTGCGGTCCAGCTCCTCTTCGAGGCGGCGCAGGTGGCCGGTGATCAGGTCCGCGCGCCGCCCAGGGTCGTCGGTGGCGAGGATCGACTTCACTTCGGCCAGGGGTACGTCGAGTTGGCGCAGCCGGTGGATCACCTGCGCCGGCGGGATCTGCTCGGCCGAGTAGTAGCGGTAGCCGGTGAACGTGTCGACCGTCGCCGGCTCCAGCAGGCCCGCCTCGTGGTAGCGGCGGAGCGTCCGCACGCTCAGATGGGTCAGCGCGGCGAACTCTCCGATAGTCAGACCAGAATGCACGCCACCAAGTCTGGACCCTCTCCCCGCGGGAGGGTGGACGGTGGGTAAATGAACGCAACTGAGCTACCGAAGGTGATCACCGACTTCGTCACCGCGCTGGACGCCCGCGAGACCGACGTCGCGCTGGGTTTCCTCACGGACGAGGCGAGTGTCACCGATCAAGGCAAGACCTACCACGGTGCCGACGAGATCCGGGCCTGGCTGGTGGGCCCGGCGAGCGAATTCACCTACACCTCAGCGGTCACCGGTGTCACGATGGCCGATTCGCACCACTACGACGTACTCCAACATCTCGAAGGGAATTTTCCTAGCGGGGTCGTCGACCTGCACTATCGGTTCACCCTCGACGGCGGCAAGATCAGCCAGTTGGTGTGCGAGCCGTGAGGACCTGGTTCATCACCGGCGGAACGCCGGGCGGATTCGGCATGGCCTACGCGCAGGCGGCACTCGAAGCCGGCGACCGGGTCGTGCTGACCGCCCGGCGGGTCGAGCCGTTGCGCGCCTGGGCGGCCACGACCGATCGCGCGCTGGTGCTGCCGCTCGACGTGACCGACCCGGAACAGGTCCGGTCCGCGGTCCGCACGGCGGAGGACCACTTCGGCGGCATCGACGTGCTGGTCAACAACGCCGGCCGGGGCTGGTATGGCTCGGTCGAGGGGATGGCCGACGACGCCGTGCGGAGCCTGTTCGAGCTGAACTTCTTCGCGGTGCTGACCGTGCTGCGCGAGGTGCTGCCCGGCATGCGCGCCCGCGGCAACGGTTGGGTCGTCAACATGTCGTCGGTGGCGGGGCTGCGTGGGGTGACCGGGTTCGGCTACTACAGCGCGGCGAAACACGCGATCGAGGCGATCACCGAGGTGCTCCGCAACGAGGTCGAACCGCTCGGGATCCGGGTGCTGGCGGTCGAGCCAGGCGCGTTCCGCACGGCGGCGTACGCCGGCTTCGCCGACGAGCCCGTCGGGGAGACCATTGTGGACTACAAGCCGATGCTGGACGAGGTACGCGGCGCGATGGTCGACCAACACGGCAACCAGCCGGGCGACCCGGAGCGCGGCGCCCGCGCGGTCATTGCCGCCATGGCCCAGGATCCGCCACCGAAGCGCCTGGTCCTCGGCAGCGGCGCCTTCGACGTGGTCACCGCGACCCTGGACGACGCGCTGGCCGACGTCCGCGCCTCCGAAACCCTCTCCCGCGGAGCGGACTACCCGGCCTAATCTGGGCCGATGCTGGTCAGGTTCCCGGCGTCGCTTGACGAACACGCGGCTGCGGTCACGGCGGCGTTGCCCAGTGATCGTTCCGCGCTTGGGTCGTTCGAAGTCGTCGTCGACGGCGAGCCGATGGTCGTGCCCGACCGCATCTATGCCGACGAGCCGCCGCCCGAGGTATGGGCGGCGCTGCGACCGATCGAGCAGACGATGCTGCACTGCCTCTACACGAGGCACCACGACGGGCGCGTGCGGGAGCGGCATCTCGCCGAGATCATGACCCGCACCGAGCCGTGGATCGCACCGTTCGTCGTCCACCTCGTCGGCGAGTATGTCGTCGAGATCGTCGAGCTGATCCAGCGGTCGCTCACCGACCTGCGCGGCTACCGCCGGTTCGCCGCCGCGAATCCGGCTTTCATCGACCTCACCTATCAACGTGCGGTGAGCTACTGGGACTGCTACTACCGGTGGCCCTATCCGAACCTGAAGAGCTACCCCGGAGTCGTCCTCATCGGGCCGCTGAGATCTCGGAGGCGTGTTCGACCGCCCATTCACCGATCGCGATGATCAGCGGGAGCAGCGACCGGCCCAGGTCGGTGAGCGCGTATTCGACCCGCTCCGGCGTCTCCCTGCGGCTGACCAACCCATCGCTTTCGAGGGCCCGCAAGGTGCGGGTGAGGATGCGCCGGCTCAGCCCGTGCACCGTGCGGTCGAGTTCGTTGAAACCGTAAGCGCGGTCGGCGAGCAGGGCGAGGATCAGCACGCTCCACTTCTCGCCGACGCGCCGCAGGATGTCGGTCGCCGCGCACGACGCGCGGTCGGCCAGGGTCACGGGAAGCGGCAGGACCGGTGACATCAATGTGCCTTCTTTCGGCGGGGAGGGGCGGAAACCCACCATCAACCGTATGCGCACAGTGGTGATCACCGGCGGGACCCGTGGCATCGGCGGGGCACTCGCCAGCAGGCTGGCCGGGGACAACGTAATCGCGATCGGCAGCGCCGACGCCGATCTGAGCTCGATCCGGGAGACGCGCGCGCTGGCCGAGCGGCTGCCCGCGAAGATCGACGTGTTGGTGTTGGCGGCCGGGCGGTTCGACCAGCGCCGCGTCGTCACGGCGGAGGGCTTCGAGCAGACCTTCGCGTTGTACGTGCTCAGCCGCTACCTGCTCGCCGAACGCCTGCGGCCCGCGCTCGAGCGGGCCGAAACGCCGATCATCCTCAACCTCAGCGGCACCGGTGGCATCAAGGCCGGCCGGATCCACTGGAACGACCTCCAGTTGGAAAGCGGCTACCGCATGTTCGAGGCCACCATGCAGGGCGCCCGGGCCAACGACCTGCTCGGCGTCGGGTTCGCCGCGCACGGCGGGCCGATCCGCTACGTCCTCTACAACCCGCTGTTCGTCAACAGCGGCATGCACCGCCAGCTCCGCCAGCCCGCCCGAGCCATCACGGGGGCAGCCGCCGCCCTCTTCGCCGAGTCGACCGACAAGGCCGCGGGCCGCCTGGTCACCCTGCTGGCCCAACCACCGACCGCGCCACTGACCGCACTGCGCCGCGGCCGACCGGTCCGCCTCGACCGGCCCGAGTTCTACCCCGCCGCAGCGAGGCGGCTCTACACACTCCTGGCGGATCTGACCGCTGGCCCGACCTCGACACCGCGGCAGTGAAACGGCTCCACCAGCCGCCAGCGGACCTGACCGCTGGCCCGACCTCGGGCACCGCGGCGGTGAGAGGGCTCTACCAACCGTTAGTGGACCTGACCGCCGCTTAGGTCGCGGGCGGCTCGTTCGAGGAGAGTGTCGATCGTGCCGCGGTCGTAGCCCCGGAACACGACCGGCAGCCGCGCCTCGTGGATCGCCCGCAGCGCCTCGGCCCGGCGGAACGGGTCGTCGCCGTTGAGCGCGGCGCCGATCGTCGCGAACAGCGCGTCGGTCTCCGCGATGCGATAGCCACGCAAGACGACCATCAGCCTGGGAGCATCTCCGCCAGCGCCGCCACTAGCGGCAGTGCCAGCGCCAGCGGCACGGCCACCGTCGACGGCACCGCCGCCGCGACCGCGGCCGCCGCCGGCGCCGGCTAGGGTCCCGCCGCGCTCTGCCAGCCAGGCGTCGACCTGCACGCGGTCGTAGCCGCGCAGCGCGACGGTTGGCTCACCGGCCGCCCTGACTGCCGCGGCGATCCGGACCGGATCGCCGGCCGCCGCCTCGACCTCGTGCACGAGGTCGTCGATTGTCGCTCGGTCGTATCCGCGCAAACTGATATCGAATTCAGCCACGGCGATCATTGTCCCCTTAGGTCAAGCGGTGTCCAGGGTGGCTTTGGCCCGGCTTTCCCACTCGAGCCAGCGCAGCAACGTCAACCCGAGCAGCGCGTAGAAGGCGCCCAGCGCCAACTCGGTCAGCAGCGCCCCGCCGACCTCGCCCAGACGATGGCCGGCGGCCAGGTCGTGGGTGGCCTCGATGCCGTGGGTCATCGGCAGCCAGCCGGCCACGCCCTGCATCCAGCCGGGCATCGCACTGATCGGCACGTTCACGCCGGCGAAGACGATCAGGATGCCGAGCACGATGTTGGACAGGACCGCGGTTTCGCGTACGCGTAAGGCGATCGCGGCCCCCAGCAGCCCCAGTCCTGTGCACGAGACCGAGCACGCGGCGATCGCGATTGCGATGCCGCCCCAGGTGGCCGGTGGGATGTCGACCCGGAGCAGCAGGCTGCCGACCACCAGGGCGAAGACGGCGACCAGGAAGCCGTTGAGGATCACCGGCAGGGCGCGGCCGAGGAACAGCGGCACGCGGCTGGCCGGCGACGCGATCAGCAGGGGCAGCGTGCCGGCGTTGCGTTCGCCGCCGATCGTGTTGCCCATCGCGAACAGGCAGGGGATGGCGGCGTTGACCACCGCGTTGCCGATCAGGAAGAAGCGGTCGTCGCTCACGCCCGCCGTGCGTCCGATGAAGACGAACAGCAGGATCTGGAACAGCGGCGTGAAGAGGAAGGTGGGGATGAGAATCCACGGCGACAGCCAGCCGAAGAGGGCGCGATAGCTGGTCAGCCCGCCGACGAAGAAGATCCGCAGGTTGGTCATCAGCTCAGCGCCAGGGTCGCGTTGGCGCGGGCGGAGTGCACCATCCATCGGGAGACCACCGTCGCGATCAGGCCATAGCTCGCGGCGGTCAGCAGGCACCAGCCGAGGTCGGCCCACGGGCTCTCGCCGGTGGCCGCCGCGCGCATCGCGGCGACGCCCCACGTGGGTGCCAGCACCGACGACAACGGGCGCACCCACGCCGGCAGGTCGCTCAGCGCGACCAGGAACCCGCAGATCAGCCAGACCGGCATCTCGATCGCCGAGCCGAGCGCCCAGGCGAAGCGGTAGCGGATCGACGAGATGGCGATGAGCATGCCGAGCATCGCGATCGAGAACACGGTGACGACCACGGCGACCACGAAGACCAGCGGGTCGGCGATCGCGAGCTTGATGCCGAAGGCGAGCCGGCCCCAGAGCAGCGTCGCCGCCATGCTGTAGGCGCCGATCGTCGCCATCGACAGGGTCAGCGGCACCAGCAGCAGCGCGAACGGCTGCGGCGCCAGCACCAGCAGCTCCAACGTGCCCTGGCGGCGCTCGGTCTGCAACGCGAACGCGGCGGTCGTGCTCACCGCCGACCAGATGCCCATCGCGCTGGACCCCACCGCCGCCGACAGCAACGCCGGCCCGGCCGCGCCGCCCTGCTTGAACATCATGAAGATCGTGGTGGCGAAGAACGCCGGATAGAGCAGCGACAGCAGCCCGTCGAAGGCCGACCGGCTGCGTATCTTGAGCTGTAGCCACCAGGCCACGCCCACCAGGCGGAACACCCTCACGCGGCGTTCACCAGCTCGATGTAGGCGTCTTCGAGCGTGGGCTCCCGGGTGATCACGCGACCGAACCGGCTGCCGTCGAGGTGGCGCATCACCGTCTGGGTCACGTCGGTGCCCGGCCGGGCGTGCACGGCCAGCACCTCGGCCTGGCCCCGCACGTCGACCATGACCGACTGCACGTCTTGCTCGGCCCGCACCTTCTCCACCAGGCCGTCGGGCAGACCGAAGACCTCGATCTCGAGGACCGTGCCGGTGGTCACCTGCTGCTTGAGGTCGTGTGGGGTGTCGAGCGCGACGATCCGGCCCTGGGCGATCACCGCGATGCGGTCGCACAGCTCGTCGGCCTCGAACATGTAGTGAGTGGTGAGCAGGACCGTCGTGCCCGTCTCGACCAAATTCTTGACCGTTGCCCGCAGTTCCCGCGCGCCGACCGGGTCGATGCCGATGCTGGGCTCGTCGAGAAACAGCACCTCGGGCCGGTGCAACAGGCCGCGGGCGATGTGCAGCCGTTGCCGCATGCCGCGCGAGTAGCCCTCGACCCGCTCCTTCTCCCGGCCGGTCAGCCCGACCAGGTCGAGCAGCTCGGCGACGCGTTGCTTGGACTCCCGCGGTGGCACGCCGTAAAGCTCGGCGAAGTAGCGCAGGTTGTCGAGCCCGGACAACCGCTCGTAGAGGCCACGATCGCCACCGAAGACATAACCGACCTTCCGGCGGAGGTCGCGCGCGTCGGCGACAACGTCGTGGCCGAGCACCTGTGCCCGGCCCGCGGTCGGCAACAGCAACGTGATCAGCATCTTGATGGTCGTCGTCTTGCCCGCGCCATTGGGCCCGAGCAGACCGAAGAGCTCGCCGCGCTCGACCGTGAAGCTCACGCCCTTGACGGCCTCGATCTCCTTGCCGGGCCGGCGAAAGAGACCTTTCCTGCTGCGAAAAGTGCGGGCCAGCCCATCGACCTCGATCACCGGTGCGGCCATCGTGCATCATCCCCGTCCGTTGGCTACCCGAGGCTCCTACATGAACCGACTTCGCGCCACCCCGAATTGGCGATCCTGTGCGGTGAGGCGCAAGATCCGAGACATGTTGGCCTACTCAGCGACACCGGGCGACCGGGCCGCGAGCTTGCGCACGGATCCGGCCTGGGTCGACTCACAGTTGGGTCGGGCCGACACCCGCGTCCTACCGATGTGGCGCGATCGGCCGCTCATGTCGGCCGCCGGCACGCCACGAACGCTCACTGGCCCGCTAGCCAAGGCCGTGCTGGCGGCGGCGAGCCAGACGGTGCTGCTCAGCACCGCGGTCTTTGCCGCCGACCTCAGTGACGTCACGGAGGAGGAGGCGTTGCGCCTCGCCGGCGCGGAGGAGAGTGCCGACCTGCGCGGGCTCGTGAATTCGTTGCCAGGAACGGAATTGGCGACATTGGCGTACGCCCGCGGGTTGCTCTTCTGGAATCGCAACGCACGCTTCTGCGGATCGTGCGGCGGGGCGACCGAGACCGCGCACGCCGGCCATCTCCGGCTCTGCCCGGCGTGTGACCGGCTGCATTTCCCGCGGATCGAGCCCGCGGTGATCGCGCTGGTCGAGAGCCCCGATCCGCAGCCGCGCTGTCTGCTCGCCCGCCATCAGGGTGCGGGACCCGACGGCTTCGCCCTGCTGGCCGGGTTCGTCGAGATCGGCGAGAGCCTGGAGGGCGCGGTGCGCCGCGAGATCCGCGAAGAGGCCGGCGTCACGCTCGGGGAGGTGACCTACCGGGGTTCGCAGGGCTGGCCGTTCCCGGCCGGGCTGATGATCGGCTTCGTCGCGCAGGCCACCGACGAGCAGGTCACGGTGGACGGGTCGGAACTGGTGGAGGCCCGCTGGTTTACCCGCGCCGAGGTCGTCGAGCGGATCGTCAACGGCCCGGGATCCGGCCCGCCCGACTCGATCGGCGGCTGGCTGCTGCGTTCGTGGGCCGGCCTCGACTAGGGCGGTCCCTGCCTGATGCGTGCGGCACTGTCGGCACGCCACCAGCCCAACGCTTCCACCCACCAGGTGATGCCGGTGTCCGCGTAGGGTCCGATGCCCTCGCCCGCTGTGGTCGCTCCCTCGATCGCGATGTCGGGGCGACCGGCGGAGAGCCCGCGGATGAACGACGCGGCGGCGGTGACGTCGGCGACCGGCGGGTTGCGGGTGTAGTGGCCGGCGAAGGTCGGCAGCGCGCCGTCGAAGCGGGCGGCCCGGCGCAGCCCGACCCGCCGCGGCCACTGGCCACCGCACCAGATCGGGATCGGGTCGACACCCCACTGCGACCAGAGCCGCGTCAATGTGTCCAGCCGTTCGTCGAGCGCCCGTCCCCGGGCCCGCAGGTCGGGATCGAGCCCGAAGGCGGCGTACTCCCGATCCAATGATCCGATGATGGCGAGCACGGTCAGCCGCCCACCGGAGAGCGCCGCGATGGCCGCGGTGTCCTGGGCGACGTCTTGCACCTGCCGCCGCGGCAGCACCACGGTCAGGATGATCCGGATGCGTGAGGTCCGAGCCGCGATGGCCGCGGCCGCGACGGTGGAACTGGCGACCGGCCAGCCGGGCTCGTCGAACAGCAGGTGGTCCCAGAGTTGCACGCCGTCCCAGCCCTGTTGCTCGGCGCTGACCGCGAGGTCGGTCAGGACGCCGACGTCGCCGAACTCGCCGACGGTGGGCAACCCGACGGCGAACTTCAGACCCATGCGCGGAACTCTATGACAACGCGGCGGCCTTGCGGAGGAGCACCGAGCGCTCGCGGGTGTTGCCGCACAGCCGGGCGGCCAGTTCCAACTCGGCGCGGGCCTCCGTGTTGCGGCCGAGTCGGGTCAGCAACTCGCCGCGTACGCTCGGCAACAGGTGTGAGCCCGACAGCCGGTCCGTCGCCACCAGCTCATCCACAATAGACAGCGCCGGACCCGGCCCCGACGCCATCGCCACCGCGACCGCGCGGTTGAGCTCGACGATCGGTGACGGCGCGACCCGGCCGAGGGCCTCGTAAAGGACCACAATCCGGTCCCAGTCCGTCTCCGTGACCGACGCCGCCGACGCGTGGCAGGCGGCGATCGCGGCCTGTAGCCCATACGGACCGAGGCCGCGGCCGAGCGACGACGCCCGGGTCATCGCCGCGCCACCGCGCCGGATCGCCGAGCGGTCCCACAGCCGCCGGTCCTGGTCTTCCAGCAGGACCGCCTCGCCGTCGGGGCCGGTGCGCGCGGGGAAGCGCGCGGCCGTCAGCTCGCAGAGCGCGAGCAGGCCGAACACCTCCGGCTCGTCGGGCAGCAGCGCGGCCAGCATGCGGGTCAGCCGGATAGCCTCGTAGGCCAGGTCGGTGCGCAGCAGGCGGTCGCCGGCCGTCGCCGTCGAGCCTTCCGTGAAGATCACGTAGAGCACGCTCAGCACGCCGCCGAGGCGGGTGCGGCGGTCGGACGCCGGTGGGAGTTCGAAGGGCACCCCCGCGGCGGCGATGGTCTTCTTGGCCCTCGTGATCCGGGCCTGGATCGTCGGCACCGGCACCAGGAACGCGCGGGCGATCTCCTCGCTCGACAGGCCGCCGACCGTACGCAGGGTCAGCGCCACCCGGGCCTCCGGCGAGAGCACCGGATGGCAGGCCACGAACATCAGCGCGAGGATGTCGTCGTCGACCCGGTCCGGGTCCCACGGGAGTTCTTCGGACGCGGGTGTGGCCAACGCCAGCGTGGCGTAGCGGTCGTCGAGCGCCGCCCGGCGGCGGAACGTGTCGATCGCCCGCCGCCGCGCGGTGGCCAGCAGCCAGCCGACCGGCGAGTCCGGTGTGCCGTCGCGGGACCAACTGACCA
Source organism: Asanoa ferruginea (assembly GCF_003387075.1). Taxonomy (NCBI): domain Bacteria; kingdom Bacillati; phylum Actinomycetota; class Actinomycetes; order Micromonosporales; family Micromonosporaceae; genus Asanoa; species Asanoa ferruginea. Next base: position 729,284 of record NZ_QUMQ01000001.1, on the reverse strand, counting down.
GTGCCTCCGCCACCGCCTCCTGGGCGACGTCTTCGGCGAGTTCGAAGTCACCCGTGTAGCGGGCCAGCGCGGCGACGATGCGGGCCGACTCGATCCGCCACACGGCCTCGACGGCCCGCCGCGCCGATTCGGCGGTCGGCGGGCCACCGGTGGCCTCGGCCATCAGAGCTGGCCGGTGCGCTCGCGCCAGGCCCGCTCCTTGACGACCCACTCGTTGTCCTGCGGGAACTCGTCGATGGTGGGCACCCGGCGGATCTCACACTTCGCGCCGGGGAAGGCCGGCAGCCGCTTGGCCCACTCGACGGCCTCGTCCTTCGACGCCACGTCGAGCATCCAGAACCCGCCGAACAGTTCCTTGGTCTCGCCGTAGGGGCCGTCGGTGACGACCGGCACCTCGCCGTCGTAGTCGACCACCACGCCCTGCGACGGGTCGTCCAGGCCCTCGGCCGCGACGAGCACGCCCGCCTTGATCATCTCTTCGTTGAGACGGCCCATCGTCTCGAGCATCTCCTCGAACGGGGTCTCCATCATCTTGGCGCCGGTCTCGTCGGTGCCGCGCATGATCAGCATGTACTTGGCCATCGTGGTTCTCCTCGTGAAGCTGGGCCGTTTCTCGACCCTTTCACGCCAAGGTCGAGTGGCCCGGCACCGGATCGACACGGTGGCCGGAAAAAGTTTGCCCGCAGATGATGATCTCGCGCAGGCGGTCGAGATCGCGCGGTTCGACCAGGCCGCGGGCCGCCAGGTCGTCGACCGTGCCGAACGGGCCGCGCCGGGACCGGTCGACGGCGATCGCCCAGGCCCGCTGCGGCCCGACGCCGGGCAGCGTCGCGAGGACCGGCTCGGGAACGGCGTTGACGTCGACCAGCCCGCCGTCGTCGAAGTGGCCGGGCAGGTCGGGTCGACCGACGCCGAGCTGGTGCGCGAGTGCCGGATGGTGCTGGAGCAACTGGCGTGCCTGCTCCCGCTTGACCCGGCGCTCGAGGTCGTCGTCGCGGCCGCGCTTGGGCAGGAAGTTGAGCACCGCTACGTGCACGGCGCCGCCGAACCACGCGAAGAACCACATCCCGATGGCGTAGCCGCCGGCGTTGGGGTCGTCGGCCGTGGCGTCGACGATCGCGCAACTGACGGCGCCGAGCCCCAGGTAGGCGAAGGCGATCAGACCGAGGATCCGGCTGCGCCGATTCACCGCGTACGCGCCGATGACGAGCCAGGTCACCAGTCCGGCGCCGGCCAGCGTCGCCAGCACCGCACAGAGCCGCACCCAGTTGGGCGGCGAGTCACCCCACCGCCACCCCCGCTGGCCCAGCCCGGGCCCCGGCCCCAGCGCCAACGGCAGGCCGGCAGGCGGCATCGGCACGGGCGAAACAGGTGACACGGGTGCCATGGGCGGCGCGGGCGCCATGAGCGGTACAGGCGGCGCGGCCGTGGGCACGCGCGGGTGCGGTAGCGCGGCCGCTTCCGCCGCCACGGGCGTGAGAAGCAGCGAAGGATCCGACCGCAGCATCCGCCGGTGCAGCTCCTGGAGCTGGCTGCCGGGGTCGACGCCGAACTCGTCGGCCAGGAACTCGCGGGCCGTGCGGAACGCCGCCAGCGCCTCGGCCTGCCGGCCGCTCCGGTAGAGCGCGAGGATCAACTGGTAGCGCAACTGCTCGCGCAGCGGGAACTCGGCGACCAGCCGGACCAGCTCGGGCACCAGGCTGGCGTGCCGCCCCCGGGCCAGCTCGACCTCACCCAGCGTCTCGTAGGCCGCGCACCGGGCGTCGCCGAGGCGCTCGCGCGCCGCCGTGAAGTAGCCGCCGGACAGGCCGGCCAGGGCCTCGCCCTGCCAGAGCGCCAACGCGGCGCGCAGCTCGGCGGCCGCCTCGTCGAGCTGGCCGGCGGCCTGGCTGGCGCGCGCGGCGCGTACACAATCGTGAAAGAGGTCGATGTCCAGGCCGTTGTCGGGCACCCGCGCGAGGTAGCCGGCCTCGGTCAACGCCAGCAACTGACCAGGGGTACGCGGCGACCGCTCGGGCTCCAGCGCCCGGCGCAGGCCGGCGATGTATTTCTGGACGACGTTGGCGCCGTTTTCCGGTGGTTCGTCCTGCCAGACCGCGTCGACGATCTGCGCCGTCGGGACGGGCTTGTTGGCGTTGAGCAACAACACCGCGAGCACGGCGCGCTGTTTGCCGGGGCCCAGGTCGATCTCCTGGTCGTCGTCGACGACCCGGATCGGCCCGAGGATCTCGAAGCGATGCGGCAAACCCTTTCCCCTCGCCCCTCGCTGACCTCGGATAACGCCTGGTCTCGCGTGCACGGCAGCCGCTCGGCAGTGCACCGCAGCATAACGGCATCGGTACGGCAGCGGGTTCCCCCAGCATCTCCGCCGTGACACCTCGACCGACGGAGAGAATCGCAATGAGACGACGCATCATCACCGCCCTCGTCGCGGGCACGGCGACCGCACTGCTCGCCGGCTGCGGGGCACTGGGTAGCGAGGCGGCATCCGCCCCGGTGACCACCGCGCCACCGTCCGCGCAGGAGAAGCTGGCGGCGGCGGTCCCCGACGGGTCGGCCGGCCGGTACGCGTTCTCCTTCAAGGACGGTGCGAGCAGCACCAGCGGGGTGGTCGATCCGAAGAGCCAGCGAATCAGCATGACGACCGCGTACAAGGAGCCGGAGGTGGGTTTCACCCTGACCATGTCCTTCCTCCTGGTCGAGAAGGACGAGTGGGTCAAGATCAGCTTTGACAAGAAGATCCCCGGATTGCCGCAACTGCCGAAGAAGTGGTTGAAGGTCGACAAGTCGAAGGTCGACGAAGACCCGTTCACCAACCTCGAGGACCCCGACCCGGTCGCGGCCGCCGCGCTGTTCGACGCGATCGTCAAGGTGACGGAGGACAAGCCCGGCACGTTCGCCGGCACCCTCGACCTCACCAAGGCGGCGGAAGCGCAGATCGTCGACGACGAGGGCATCAAGGCGCTGGGTGCCAAGGCCAAGGCGGTCCCGTTCACGGCGACGCTCGACGACGCGGGCCGGCTGGCGACGATCGACATCAAGGTGCCGGGGTACGCCAAGGTAAAACCGTTTACGCATCATGCGACATACAGCAAATACGGCAGCGCGCCCGAGGTGAAGGCACCGGCCGCCAGCGCGAGCCAGGAGGCCCCGGCGGCGGCCTACGAACTGCTCAACAGCTGAGGTGTGGCCCGCCCGGTCCGGTGACAATCGGGGGTCAGACCGGGCGGGCCGGCCGGCCGGTGAGCGCGGTGACGGCGTCTGACACGCGCTCCCACCGGCCCTGCCGGATCGACTCGAACATCGAGCAGTAGGCGTAGACCCACCACGGCTCCTCGCCTCCCCTGGCCAGCGTCGCCCCGAACTCGGCGACGCTGGTCTCGGCGTGTGCGAATCCCGCCTTGGCGACGACCTCGGCAACGGTCAGGCTCTCCGGCCCGGTCACGTCGTGCTCCCGGTTGGTGGGCGTGCCCAGCGCCAACGCCGCCAGGCAGCGCGCCACGTCGTCGCGGGCGACCAGCGAGACCCGCGCGTCGGCGGCCGGCAGCGCGACCTGGTCGCCGGCGCCGCGCACCAGGCCGAGGAAGAACTCGGCGAACAGACCCGCCCGAACGATGGAGTACGCGAGCCCGCTCGCCCGCAGCATGCGCTCCGTGTCGCCGTTGGTGAACGCGTAACAGAACGGCGAGTCGAGCGCGACGTCGAGGCCGCTGAGCAGCACGACGTGCCCGACGCCGGCGGCCGTCGCCGCGTCGAGCACGTTGCGGTGGTGCACGACCACCCGGGCCGCCTCGCCGTCACTGGACACGAAGACGAGTGTGTCCACACCGGAGAAGGCGGCCAGCAGCGCCGCGGGATCGTCGTACGCCGCGGTCCGGCTGTTGAGGGCGACCACCTCGGGTCCGCCCGCCGCCGTCAACAACTCCACGACCCGGCCGCCGAGCCGTCCCGTACCCCCGGTCACTGCGATCTTCATCGCTTCTCCCCGCTCTTTCCGCACCTCAGGGCTGATCTTGCCGGGCGTCGCCCGGACATGCCTGACCGGGGGACACACCGGTTGTGCGCGCGGGTGCACAATCGGGGATTGCAGAGGTCTTGACGCGCGACCCAGCGCGACGAGACGACGGTAGGGAGCGGTAGTGCGCGGTCAGGCACTGGTCGGCAAGATCGGCGTGGTGGTCACCGCGGTCCGCGGCGGCGACCGGGCCGGCGAGATCCGGGTCAAGGTCCAGGGCGTCCCCCATCACTACCTCGCATACGCCGTCGAGCCGATTGCCATCGGCGCTCATGTGCTCGTCATCCACTACCGCGGCGCGCGCCAGGTGGATGTCGAACCGTGGTCACCGACGCCACAGCACACACCATGAAAGAGGCGCAGCAATGTTCGGTTACCGGGTGCCAGCACCCAACGAGGCGCTCCTGATCAGCGGCCGCAAACAACGCGGCGCGGACGCCCTACCGTTCAAGATCGTCACGGGTCACGGCACCTTCGTCGTCCCGATCTTCTCCAAGGCCACCCGCCTGACCCTGGCGATGCAGGAGGCCGAGGTCGAGGAGGACTGCTACACCCAACAGGGCCTGACCTTGGGCGTACGGTCCGTGATCGCCTTCAAGGTCGGCGACGACCACGAGTCGATCGCGGCGGCGGCCCGCCGTTTCCAGGGCGACCAGTCGCAGATGCCGGTCCTGGTCGGCCGCATCTTCAGCGGCCACCTGCGCAGCATCATCGGCAGCATGACGGTCGAGGCGATCATCCGCGAGCAGCAGACCCTGGCCGACGCGATCGTGGATGCCAGCAAGACGGAGATGGCGCGGATCGGCCTCGACATCGACTCGCTCCAGATCAGCAGCATCGACGACAAGGGCGCCGGTTATATCCGGGCACTGGCGGCGCCGCACCAGGCCCGGGTAAACCAGGAAGCCAAGGTGGCGCAGGCGATCGCCGACCAGGCCAGCGCGATGGCACAGCAGGAAAGCGTGCGCAACCAGGCGGAGTACGCGCGGCAGACCGCGATCGCGCAGGCGCACTATCAGGCGGAGATCGACCAGGCGCAGCAGACGGCGGCACAGGCCGGCCCGCTGGCGGCGGCCCAGGCGCAGCAGAGCGTGCTCGTCGAGCGGGCGCTGGTGGCGCAGAAGAACGCCGAGTTGCGGCAGGCTGAGCTGGTGGCCGAGGTGGTTCGTCCGGCGCAGGCCGAGGCCGAGCGGATCACCACGCTGGCCCGGGCACAGGCCGACGCGACGAAGCTGTCCGCGGAGGCGGCTGCGGCTTCGGATCGGATCGCCCTGGACCAGCTCGTCATCCAGCAGCTTCCGGAGTTGTTGCGGGCAGCGGCGCAAGGATTGCAGGGCGCCAACTTGACGGTCCTCAATGGAGCGGAGGGCCTCAACAGCGTGGTGGCGTCCCTGGCTGCCCAGGGGATGGCGCTGTTGGACACCGTGCGCAAGGGAATGGACGCGTCGCCGTCGGCAGCCCCGCCGGTGATCGCCGCCCAGCGCGAAGCGTAGGTAGCGGTCTTGGATGAGGCGGAGTTCTGGCTGCGGCTGGAACTCCGCGTCAGCGCGGAGTTCCGGGGTTTCGAGGACCGGCACCTGCGCCGGCACTGGTGTGACGGTCTGATCGCTGAGGAATATGAGCTGACCGGTGCGCCGCCATGCGTCCGCGGTGCCGCCTGGTGCGGCGCCAGCGGGCAGGAACGGTGGCGGTTCGTGCTGTTCGTCGACCCGGCAGCGCGGTCGCGCGCCGAGATCGACTGGTCGGCGCTGCTTCCGGACAACCGGGCGACGGGTTGGCTGTCGGTCGACCCAGCTAACAAGACTTTCGTGATGGATCCGCTGTCGGGCTATCCCGACTGACTGCTTCCGGCGAGTGTGCCAGCGAAGATCAACTAGCAGGGGGCGGGCATGGGCGCATCGTGGTGGGACTACTACGTGGCGTATCAGCCGGATCTCGACGCCGCGTTGGATGAGTTGCGTCAGCATGTCTTCGACACGGGCGACTATTGGTGGGCGGTGCCGTATCAGTTCGGCACGTCGGCTGCCGACTTCCCGAATCGGCCGCGGACCGAGGACGAGTTGTGGGAGCCGGAGAGGGTGCGGCAGTCGGGCACGCACTCCATTCTGGACATGGACCGAATGGTTGCCGACGGCGAAAAGCCCGAGATCAGCACGGTGCAGCCGGTCAGCGAGGCGGAAGCCCTCGCGAAGATCGGCGTGGCGAAGCTGACCCGCGACCACGTCGAGGCGCTCAAGCCGCTCGCCGAACAGCGCTGGTTCGGGCGGTGCGCGGTCCTGCACAACGCGGCGGGGGAGCCGGAGGAGATCTATTTCTGGGGTTTCTCCGGAGACTAGGCGATGGCGTGCTCGGCGGCGACGTGCTCGATCCGCAGGCGCACCAGCAACATGCCCGGCACGCTGTTGCGCCGGCCGTATTCGTCTGCGCGGTCTTCGCCCATGTAACGCGCGGCGATCCTGGCCGCCCACTCGCGCAACTGCCCAGGGTCCTCGGAGATATTCACTCGTCCGTTGAGCACCGCGAACGAATACGGAGGCCGCGCGTCGTCGACGCAGATGGCCGCCCGGGAATCCCGCACGAGGTTGTGTGCCTTCACGGTGTCGTCTTCGGTCGTGAAGACCAGATCGCTCCCATCAAGCAGAAACCACATGGGCGCGACGTGTGGGCTGCCGTCTGCCCGCACGGTGGCCAGCATGCCGGTGCGGGTGCCTTCCATGATGAAGGCCTTCCACTCGTCCTCGCTCATTTGCTCACCCATACAGAGCACGTTACGACCCCAACCACCCCAAGGTCCGCAAAAGCCCCGGCGACACCGCGGTGAGCACCAGACGTACTGTCGTGTTCATGATCAAACGGGTTCGGGTCGCGGTTGTGGGCGTCGGCAACAACACGTCGGCGCTGGTGCAGGGGATCGCGCTCTATCGGCAGACCGGCAGCCTGGTGGGCATCCGGACGCCGGTCATCGACGGCCTCGGGGTGGCTGACATCGACTTCGTCGCCGCCTTCGCGACCTCCGACGCCAAGGTCGGCAAGGATCTAACCGAGGCGATCTTCATGTCGCCCAACAACTTCCCGCGTCTCGCCGCGGATCTGGCTCCGGCGGGCGTCCCGGTGACCAAGGGGCTGGTCGACGCCACCGAGGTCGACCGGGTGGCGGCGGCGCTCGCGGGGGCCGAGGTCCTGCTCTACTCGGCGCCGAGCGGCCGCCCGGACACCGCCCGGGCCTACGCGGAGGCGGCCCGTGTCGCGGGTGTCGCCTTCATCAACACCACCTCGGACCCGATCGGGCGCGATCCACAGTGGATCGAGCGGTTCGAGGCGGCCGGGCTGCCGCTGCTCGGCGACGACCTGGCCAGCCAGTTCGGCACGTCGGTGCTGCACAACACGTTGCTGCGGTTGCTCGCCGAGCGGGGGTTGACCCTGACCAGTTCCTACCAGGTCAACCTGGGCGGCACGGAAGACTTCCGCAACCTGGTCGACAACCCCAACACCAAGAAGCAGTCCAAGCTCAACGCCCTGTCGGCGGCCGACAAGGTCCAGTTGGCGCCGCTCGGCTACCTGTCGCAGCTGAAGTCGCAGAAGGTGGCCCACCTCAACATCGAGGCGCAGGGCTGGGGCGAGACCACCGTGAGCCTCGATGTGAAACTGAAGGTGCACGACCCGAGCGGCGCGGCGGGCGTCAACATCGACCTGATCCGCATCGCGGCGAGCGCGCTCCGCAACGGCCGCGGCGGCTACCCGACCGAGGCGTCGCCGCTGCTCAAGTCGCCACCCGGCACGTCGATCTGACCGGTGTCGCGGAACCAGCCGACCGCTGGTGCGTTCCGGTATGCGTCTTCACGCTCGGCCGGCCACCGGTCGCGAAGCGCGGCCGTCATCTCGCGATCAGCGGCGGCAACGAAGGGGCGCCGCGGCGTGTGTAGGCAGCCGGGAAAATCCGCGGCCGCGAAGGCGCGGTGGGCCTCCCATTCCTGAGCCAGCAGTTCCGGAGTCAGGTGGTGAAGAACATAGACGCGCGGATCGAAGTCCCAGTGCCCGCCCTTGCTGTCGTTAGCGACCATGACGAACCAGTATTCGTGGTCGCGATAGGCGGCCAGGCCGGTGATCGGGCCGTCGTACCAACCGCTGAACCATAGTTTCTCGACCCCGGTCAGCTCGGTGAGGCCCGCGAGGCGCGAGGTGGGATGTGTCATGGGGTCACATTTTCTCGGATGGCGTCGTCGGGGAGGCGGGCCGGGCGGGCGTAACCTGACGGCGTGTTGCGGAGTTGGCGGTTGGCCGGTCTCGCCCTAGCCGTGGGCGTTTTCGTGGCCGTCGCGCAGTTCGCCGGCGGCGGCCACGTCCTCGCCGTCCTCGAGCTCGTGGCGTTCGCGCTGCTGGCGTACGCCTGGTCGCCCCTGGCCTTTCCCCGGTCCCTCAAAGCCGCACAGGCGAAAGAGCGCACCCGCCAGGATGGTCGGCCGATCATCTACTGGCGGCCCGGCTGCACCTATTGCCAACGGTTGCGCCTCCGGCTCGGCCGCGACGGTCGGCGGGCGCACTGGGTCAACATCTGGGCCGATCCGGCGGGCGCGGCGGCGGTCCGGGCGATCACCGGCGGCGACGAGACGGTCCCGACCGTCGAACTCGACGGCCAACCGCACGTCAACCCCGACCCGACGTGGTTGCGCGAACGGTTGCGCCAGTTCAGCTGAGCAGCGTGGCGCCGTCAAGGATCAACGGCGCCCAGGTCGGTGCGCCGACGGTGCCGTGTTTCGGGTCGATGCCGACGAAGTGTGCGGCGCCGAGGCGGGTGACGGTGTGCCGGGCCGTCCAGTCGACGGTCGAGCGTTGCCGGATGCGTTCGCCGCACATCCAGGTTTGCCGCCGATAGCTCACGATCGTCGAGTGTCCGTGGATCTGGGAGAACGGCATCGGCTGGGTGGCGTGCAGCCACGGCTCGTAGAGCCCCGGCCCGGCCTCCGCCCACAATGGGCCGTGATCGCGCCACAGCAGGTTGTCGGGCCTGGTGTTCAGCAGGTCGGCTGCGGTGGCCGCGGTGACCGGCTCGTCCAGCTCCCGCCAGGCGTCGACGGTCAGGCCGGCGTGGGTCACCAGGTATTCCTCGCCGTCGGCGGTGCGCACGGCGGCGGCCACCCGCATCCGTTCCTTGAGCCACCATTCCTCGAGTAGCCGGGCATCATCCTCGGCGAGTCGATGCGGCCAGAAACTGTCGCCACCCACGTATTGCGACTCGTGGTTGCCGATGAGCTGGGTCCAGCGGCCCGGAGGTTGTTGCTCGACGAAGGCCAGGACGCCGGAGCTGTCCGGGCCGCGGTCGACGAGGTCGCCGACCTGGATGACCCGGACGTCCGGATCGTCGAGCATCGGTGCGATCACTTTCGACAGCTCAGCCGGGCAACCGCCGACATCGCCGATCACCACGATCTTCGCCATACCGCCCCCGCGCCGCGATCACGATCCGAACCAGCCGACCGCGACAGTACGCCGATCAGCCGGTGTGTCGCCGCCTGGAGGTTGTCGAGCTCCTCGCCCCGGTGCTGCCGCGTACACCGCCGCTGCGAAAAGATTCCGGAGTGGTTGGTGTCCGTCCGCCGGTGCGCCGTTCGTCGAATGGTTGGAATCCATGAATGGAGGACCCATGCAATACGCCTTGCTCGCCTATTCGCCGCCCGAGGAGACCGACCGGGCCACCCGCCCGATTCCGGAAGCCCTCGCCACCAGGCTCGACCGGCCCGTCGTCGCCGGCTGGGCCCGCCTGCACGCCGACGAGTCGGCGACGACGCTGCGCAACGGCGAGCGCGGGACGCTGCTGACCGACGGGCCCTTCGTCGACAGCAAGGAATATCTGGCCGGGCTGATCCTGATCGAGGCCGACGACCTCGACGGCGCGCTCGCCATCGCCGAGGACATGCTTCAAACGACCAGACCCGGCACCGCCATCGAGGTACGACCAATCGTCGAGGCACGCCTCCGTGGCGCTTGAGGCCGTCGGGATCCTCGGCGACATCGAACTGGCCGAGGACGCGGCCGCCGAGGCGTTCGCTGTCGCCGCCGAGCGTTGGCCCCGCGACGGGGAACCGGCCAACCCCACCGGGCTGGCTCGTGACGACCGCCCGCAACCGGGCCATCGACCACCTGCGCCGACAGCGGGTCCTGAGGGCCAAGACGAAGCTGCTCGCCCGCGACCTCGAAACCACGCCCGCCGGACCGGAGGCCTCATGGACGACGCCGCCACCGTCGCGGACGAGCGGCTGGAGCTGATCTTCACCTGCTGCCACCCGGCCCCGGGCCCGAGGCCGGCCTGGCAATCCTCGACGGGCTCGACCTCGACCAGGGCCGAGTTCCTGAGCCGCCTCGGCCGCACCGACGAGGCCCGCGCCGCCTACCGCTGGGCGCTCGACCTCGCCCAGACCGACGCCGAACGCCGCTTCCTCGCCGACCGGCTCAACTGACTCAACTGGTGGCCCTGGCCTCTCACTTCGACCTCGGCGGGCCTAGCCGCGTTTACGGTGATGCGGTGTTCGCGCTCCAATTCCAGCGGTTCGGCGGTCCCGAGGTTCTCCAGGTCGGCGAAGCGGCCGAGCCGCACCCCGGCGCCGGCGAGATTCGGGTGCGGGTGCACGCGGGCGGCATCTCCCCGGTCGACCTCGGCCTCCGCGCCGGGACCACCCCGATGAGCCGGCGGCTGGCGCTGCCGCACATCCCAGGGGTCGACGCCGCCGGCGTGGTCGACGAGGTCGGCCCCGACGTGACGGGCGTCGCCATCGGCGACGAGGTGTTCGGCATCGTGAATGTCGCCCGGCTCGGCGGCGCCCACGCCGAGTTCGCGGTGTTGCAGTTCTGGGCACCCAAGCCCGCGTTGATGCCGTGGACCGAAGCCGGCGCCGCGGCGTCAAGCGTCGAAACCGCCACCCGCGCCCTCGATCTCCTCGACCTTCGCGATGGAATGACCATCGTCATCGACGGCGCCGCCGGTGGAGTCGGCAGCGTGGCCGTCCAACTCGCCGCCGCGCGCGGTGCGCATGTCATCGGCACCGCGCGAGCCGGCAACCACGAGTTCGTCACCGGGTTGGGCGCGCGCCCGACCACCTACGGCCCGGGCCTCGGCGGTCGCATCAGCGGAACCAAGGTGGACCGCGCCCTGGACGTCGCGGGCGGCGGTGGGCTCGCGGATCTGATCGACATCACCGGCGACCCCGGGCACGTGGTGACCCTCGCCGACTTCACCGCGGCACAGCACGGCGCGCGCATAACGACGGGACGGCTCGGCGGCGAACCCGACGGCAGCCACGGCCTCGTTGTCGCGGCGGACCTGTTCGCCGAGGGCCGCTTCCGGATGCCGATCGAGGCCGTGTTCCCGCTCGCCGACGGCGCCGCCGCACACGCTGCCGCCGGGCAGGGCTCCCGCCAGGGCAAGATCGTGCTGGCCTCATAGGCCGAGCACGGGCCTGCATTCCTCGACCCCGGACAGCTCGATGTCACCGCGGCGCCGCGCTGCCCATTCGTCGCGGGTCAACCGCCAGCGCAACAACTGCGCCGGCTCGCCGCGGCGGGTCGCCCAGTCGGTGCCGTTGCGGGTGTAGCCGAGCGCCTCCGACACCCGGTTGGACGCGTAGTTGTCGGCGAACGCGTCGCTGCCCGCCTCGCGGGCGTTGAAGCCCTCGAACGCGAGGTGCAGGATCGCCGCCCGGGCATCCTTGCCGAGACCGCGACCTCGGGCGCCGGGCGCCAGCCAGGAGAACGTGGTCACCGTGCCGAGCGCGGCGAAGTCGGCGCCGACCAGGTCCTGCATCCCGACCGGCTCACCGTCGTCGCAGACCACGAAATATAACCGCCAGCGGTCGGCGTCGACCCGCGCCCGGCCGGCCCAGATGCGGCGCAGCCAGCCCCACTCCCGGGTCGGGCTGTCCGCGTAGAGCGTCATCGGGTCGTCGAACGGCAGCGGCTCGCCCTCGTTGACCACGCCGGCCCGGACCACCGGCACGAGCCGTTCGAGAAGCTCGTCGGTGGCGGCGGCCAGGGTCAGCCGCGGGGTGCGCACGGCCAGGTTGAGCGGGGGATACGTGGACGGCATCGGCGCACCCTATCCGCGGCAATCCGGCCGGCGCTCGCGATTAACGGCAGACGCGCACGCCGCCGAAGACGCCATAGTTGCGCACCCGCACGGTGTGCGCGGCCGGCCCGGTCCGCTGCGCCTGCTCGATGTTGCTTCCGCCGAACAACGAGAATCCACCGACCTCGACGTCGACGTCGTGCGGCACGGTCAACGACACGCCGCCGACCAGGCTGACCTTGGTCAGAATCGACTCGGCCGTGTCGAACCGCGCCTCCGTCAGGTCGGCGTTGACGCCGCCGACGGCACTCACGGCGACCAGGTGCCGGCTCATCCGCCACGCGCCACGGCGCTTGACGCCACCGAGAAGACCGACGTGCCACTGGGTTTCGTTGTTCTCCATGGCGATGACGTTAGGGACCGCCCCGCTCCTGCGGCCCTGCCGTCCGTCCTGGACCGATCATGACAGTTGTCATCACGGGACCGCGACGACCTTCCCGGTGGCCTCGTTGTTCTCCATGTAGCGGTGGGCCGCGACGATGTCGGACAGGCCGAATACCCGGTCCACGTTGGGCCGGTAGGCACCCGCCTCGACCTCGTGGATGATCCGCTGCAACACGGCCGTACCCACGCTGCCCTTAATGGTGTCGCTGTGAAACGCCGTGAGCCTGGTCCCGGTCGGGATCATCGCGATCGGCTCGAAGTTTGGCAGCAGCCATCCGTTGAGCGAGCCCGACACGCACACGATGCCGCCCCGACGGACCAGCCGCAGCGAGTCGACCGCCGTGCTCGCGCCGACGAGATCCAGCACGTAGTCAGGCCCCTCCGGCCAGACGTCGTGCACGGGACCCGCCAGCGACCCGCCGGCATCGACGAGCACGTGGTCTACGGCCGCCACCGTCAACGCGCTGACCTTGTCGGGCCGCCGGGTCGTCGCCGCGGTCTCGACGCCGTGCCCCAAAGCGATCGACGCCGCCGCCAGGCCCACCGACGAGGTGCCGCCGCGGATCAGCAACCGGCCGCCCGGCTCGATCCCCAACGCGTCCAGCGAGCCCCGCGCCGTCAGGTAGGTCTCCGGCAACGCCGCCAGCACCTCCCACGGCAATGTGGAGGCGACCGGCATCAGCAGCGAGTTGGGCACCAGCGCGTACTCCGCGTACCCGCCGTCGAACTCCCGGCCCATCTCGCCCATCACCGCCGCGACGGTCGTCCCATCGGGCACCGAAGGATCGGTCGAGACGGCCACGACCCCCACGCACTCGATCCCGAGCACCCGAGGGAAGCGCACGCTCGGCGAGTGGCCCTGCCGGGTGCGCAGCTCCGACCGGTTGAGGCCGGCGCCCGCGACCCGCACCAGGCTCCAACCCGGCCGCACCGCCGGCACCGGCAGCTCACGGATCTCCAGCACTTCCGGGCCGCCCGCGCTGACACAGACCGCCGCTCGCATCGTTGTCGTCATGCGTTCACCGTCGCCGAAGCGGGCCTGGCCGGCTACCGATAGAATGCCAAACTATGCCTGTTGGCCGCCAAGCCGCCGCAACGCCGACGTCGCGGTTGTTGCCGTCGGCGGGCGTCCACCTGTGGCCGTCGGGCGGCACCAGCTCACAACATTCACACCCCCAAGGCCATCTGGTGTACGCGGCCCGCGGCGTCCTGTCCGTGCACACCGAGCGAGGCACGTCGATCGTGCCCGCCAACCGGGTCGCCTGGACACCGGGCGGCTTCACGCACTACCACCGCGCGCACGGTCAGACCGACATGCGGATCGTGTTCCTGCCGGCGTCCCTCGCCCGCCTCGCGCCGGACCATCCGGCCGTGTTCCTGGCCTCCGACCTGGCCCGCGAGCTCGTGCTCACCCTCACCGGCCCGCGCGACCACGACGACGCCGCGCGTGCCCGGCTGCAACGGGTTCTGGTCGACGAACTCCACGAAGCGCCCGAGCAGCCACTGCAACTGCCGGAACCACGCGACGACCGGTTGCAGGCCATCGCGGCGGCGCTCTACGACAACCCCGCCGACAACACCCCGCTGGCCGACCTCGGGCAGCGGATCGGGGCCAGCGCCCGCACGCTCAGCCGGCTGTTCCACGACGAGCTCGGCATGACCTTCTACGAGTGGCGCACTCAGCTACGCATCCACCACGCGCTGGTGCTGCTCGCCGACGGCCACGACACGATCCGGGTCGCCCACGCCTGTGGCTGGTCCAACCCGAGCAGCTTCATCGCCGCCTTCACCGCCATCATCGGCACCACACCCGGCCGCCACCGCGCGGGCCGCGCCACCGGCTAGACCTGGGGCGGGTTGTCCGGGACGAGCGCGCTGGCGATCTCCTTGCCCAGCGGGAGCGCGTTGTCCGTGCTCGCGTCCGAGGTCGGCCCCAGCGTCACATAGGCGATGACGAGCGTCTGCGTCTGCGTGTCGTAGTAGACGACACCGTGATAGCCCCCATAGGACGGATCCATGAACCACCAGTCGCCCGGGTGTGCGATGCCGTAGGCGAAGAACTTGTCCTTCGTCAGCGGTCCGAGGCCGGCCGTCGAGGGGGCCATCATGGCCTCGTGCTCGGCATCGGTCAGCAGCCGACCATCGGCGAGCGCCCGGATCCAGGTGGCGACGTCGGCGACGGTGGTCGTCATGTTGCCGCTGTGCAGGAAGGCCGTCGGGTTCCAGAACGACGAGTCTTCGAAGAATCCGCGCTCGTTGGTGTAGCCGTGCAGAAAGGGCTCGCCGATCTGCGACGTCAGCACGACTTCGCTGTCGCGCATCGCCAGCGGGCCGAGGACGCGTTCCCGCAACAGGTCGCCGAGCGGTTTCCCGGTCGCCCGCTGCAACACCTCACCCAAAACAACCAGATCGCTGTGGGCGTACGCCAAATTGGTCCCGGGTTCGAACAGCGGAGGTCGCTCATTGGCCAGCGCGAACAGTTGGTCGCTGGTGAATCCCGTGAAGGGGTTGGCGTAGAACTGCTTCAGGAACGTGGGGTTGGTGACGTAGTCCGAGATGCCGGACGTGCTGCTGGCCAGCATCCGGGGCGTGATCCGGTCGGCGCGGGGGAAGTCCGGCAGCCACGTCGCGATCGGTTCGTCCTGCGGCACAACGCCTTCGCCGTCGAGTTGCAAGAGGACGGTCGAGAGCATCGACTCCATCGGCTGGCCGATCCGCACCCGCATGTCAGGCGTGGCCGGCACTCCGATCGGCGAGTCACCGATCGCGCCCACGGCGACCACCTCGTCGCCCCGCCATACCCCGTACACCGCGCTGGTGAGGTCTTGTTCCTTCATCTTCCGTTCGATGATCTCGACGACCTTCTGGGCATCCGGATCGGCGTCGTGGATGCCGTCGCTGACGCGCAGCGTCGCGGGCCTGCTGGCGCCCGACGCGTTGAGGCCGAAGACGAGGACCGCGACGAAGACCGTAGCCGTCCACCGCCGCGCGCGGCTCGAAACCCTCATTCTCAGCCGCCCTCGGTAAAGAAATCGGTGAACCCTCGTGGGGTGAAGTTACCTCGCATTTCGGGGCAATGATCCTGTTTCCGACGTACCCCTGCTGGTGATTGACAAAATTCTTTTGTGCGTCCAGGATCGTTTTTGTGATGAAGGACCTCCTCTACCTGGAGCGCGTCGACCAGGCCGAGACGCTGCTGAAACCGCAGCGCATCGAGGTTTTGCGGCAGCTGGCCGAGCCACGTTCGTGCACCGAGGTGGCCGCCCGGCTCGACCAGAGCCAGCAGCGCGTCTACTACCACGTCAAGCGGCTCGTCGAGCACGGCCTGGCCACCCAGGTCTCGGAGCGGCGGGTGCGTGGCATCAACGAGGGCGTCTACCAGGCCGCCGCGCGGGCCTACTGGCTCTCGCCCCGGCTGGTGGGCCGGATCGGGCAACGCCAGCACCGCGACGAGGCCAGCCTCGGCTATCTCCTCGACCTCATGGAAGAGGTCCAGTCCGACGTCGCCGCCCTGCACATCCAGGCAGCCGCCCGGGTGGCCAAACAGACCGAGCCCGACCTGCCGTCGCTCGGCGTGTCCGGCGCGATCCGGGTGCGACCCGAGCGGCGCCCGGAGTTCATGGCCGACCTGAAAGCCGCGCTGGAGGGGCTCTTCACCAAATACGGCGGCGCCGAAGGGGATGCGTTCAAGCTCGCCGTCGCCTGCTATCCCGACCGCCCGCACGACGGATAAGTCCAGAGTCGACAAGGAGAAGGCCGATGGCCAGCTTGAAGAAAGTCATCCGGATCGCCGCGCCGCCCGGCGCCGTGCACCGCGCGCTCACCGACCCGGCGGCGTTGCGGGTCTGGCTCGCCGAGCACGCCGAGGTGGAGCTGCCCAACCGCTACGAGTTCTGGGGTCGCTTCACCCCCAACGGCGGCGCGGCGCACCAGCGCCTGCGGCACGCCGACGACAGCTCGCTGCGGTTCGACTGGGAGCTCGACGGCCAGCCCACCACCGTCGACATCGGACTGGCCGCCGACTCGGGCGACGGCGGCTCGACCCTGCTGACGCTGACCCACACCGGGATCATCGGCTGGCCCGAGGTGCTGACCGAAACCGGCGACCGCGGCCTGATGCACACCTACTGGACGCTGTCGCTGGCCAACCTGGCCGACTACGCCGAAGGACGCGAGCCCAGCCCGCGGTGCGACTTCACCACCACGACGTTCCGCTGCGAGATCCTGATCGACGCCGATCGGCAGGCGGTCTACGACTCGATGACCGACCCGGAGCAGGCCTCCCGGTGGTTCGGGGTGAAGCTGGAGAACGAGCTCGAACCGGGCGGCCGCTGGGCGATGGGTGGTTTCGAGGCCAACCCCGACCCGGCCCGCATCGTCGACATCCAGCCGGGGCAGTCGCTGTCCATCGACTGGGGCGGCGACATGGTCGAGTCCTGGGAGCTGGCCGACTCCGACGGGCACACCCGGCTGACCTATGTCCACAGTGGCTTCGACGAGACCAACCCGCCCTTCTCCGGCTGGCTGGGTGCGCTCAGCGGCCTGGCCGAGCTGCGCCGCTTCCACGAGGTCAAGAACTGGCGCAGCCGGTGGGTCGAGGTGCGGCTCGACGGCCTCCCGTTCGAGCTCGTGACCAACGACTAGCCGATGGCCTCGCTCGTGCTGAAGATGTCCGTCTCGCTCGACGGCTTTGTCGCACCGCCCGACGGCAGCGCCGACTGGGTCGCCGCCGGGCGCTCCGATGACGGCCGCGACTGGACTGTCGAGACCCTGAGCAACGCCGGCGCGCACCTCGTCGGCGCCACCACCTACGCGGCCTGGGCCGGCTTCTGGCCCAGCGCCGTCGGGCCGTTCGCCAAGCCGATGAACGAGATCCCCAAGGTGGTGTTCTCCCACTCGCTGGCGTCCGCCGACTGGGGCGAGACGACGATCGCCGCCGGCGACCTGACCGATGCCGTCACGCGGCTCAAGAAGGAGGATTCCGGGGGATACCTGCTCGCCCACGGCGGTGTTCGGTTCGCCCGTTCGCTGGTCGAGACTGGCCTGATCGACGAATACCGCCTGGTCGTCCATCCGGTCGTGCTGGGCGCGGGTGAGCGGCTCTTCACCGCGCCGCTCACCATCGAGCCGATCGACACCATCGCGTTCA
The DNA here is from genome assembly GCF_003387075.1 of Asanoa ferruginea. Classification (NCBI taxonomy): domain Bacteria; kingdom Bacillati; phylum Actinomycetota; class Actinomycetes; order Micromonosporales; family Micromonosporaceae; genus Asanoa; species Asanoa ferruginea. Next base: position 711,620 of record NZ_QUMQ01000001.1, on the reverse strand, counting down.
GCGGTGGGGCCGTCGCACACGTCTTCGCGGCGCGTTCCTGACGGGGTGGCGGGGCTGGACCGCACGGAAAGTGTCCGGCCCCCCACGTAGGCTCGGCCGCATGACTGGCATGGAGACGCACACCCTCGCCCTGCCGGGCGCGGATCTGGTCTACGACGTCCGCGGCCCGCTGCCACCGGCCGATGGCAAGCCCGTTCTGCTGATGATCGGGCAGCCGATGACCGCCGATGGCTTCACGACCCTAGCGGGGCATTTCCCGGACCGGACGGTCGTCACCTACGACCCTCGCGGCCTGGGCCGCAGCGCCCGCAGCGACGGCCGCGACGACCACACGCCGCAGCAGCAGGCCGCCGACCTGCACCTGCTGATCGAGGCCCTCGGCACGGGCCCGGTCGACGTTTCGGCAGCAGCGGCGGCGCGGTCACCGGCCTCGAGTTGGTCGCGGCCTACCCCGATGATGTCGACACGCTGGTGGCGCACGAGCCGCCGATCAACGCCGTGCTGCCCGACGCGGCCGGCGCGGCGCGGGCCCGGGCCGGCTTCTACGAGGCCTACCAGGCGAAGGGCACCGGCGCGGGGATGGCCGCGTTCATCGCGATGACCTCGTGGCAGGGCGAGTTCACCGACGAATACTTCGCGCAGCCGGCGCCCGACCCGGCGATGTTCGGCATGCCGACCGAAGACGACGGCACCCGCGACGACCCGCTGCTGTCGCAGCGTTCGTGGGCGGTCACCGACTACCTCCCTGACGCGGCCCGGTTGCTGGCCGCGCCGACCCGCGTCGTGGTCGCGGTCGGTGAGGAGTCCGCGGGCACCTACACCGCGCGCACCGCGGTCGGGATGGCGGGGCTGCTCGGCCGGGAGGCCGTCGTGTTCCCGAGCCACCACGGCGGGTTCCTCGGTGGCGACTTCGGCTACGCGGGCAAGCCCGCCGAGTTTGCCACGCGCCTGCGGGAGGTGCTCGCCGACTAGGCGGTCAGCTGCTTCAGGGCGGTGTCGCGCATGGTCGCGGCGCTCGCCGCCAACGCGAGGGTCTGCGGGTCCGTGCCGGCCTTCTGCTCGTCCTGGGCCAGCCGGTGGCTCTGCTCGAGATAGCCCTTGAGTTGCTCTCTGAGCGCCTTGTCGAAAGGCGGGCCGGAGAGTTTCGCCGCCTCGGTCACCGCCTCGGTTGGCACCAGGCCGGGCATCAGCATGCCCTCGTGCGGGTTCTCCGGTGGCAGGCCCGCCTCGTCGTGCAGGACCCGCAAGGTGGCCAGTTCGGCTGTCGCGGAGGTCTGGACCTGCGCGCTCAGCGTCTTCAGCGCCGGGTCGGCAACGCGGGTCGGCACCAGGGCCAGCAGCGGCAGGACCTGATCGTTCATCGCGATGTTTATCTCGATCCAGGCCAGGTCGGTGCCGCCGAAGCTGGTGGTGGTGGCGGTGGGAACCACGACCGGGGCAGCGGGCGCCGGCTGGGTGCATCCGGTGACGGCCGGCAGCAGCGCGGTGGCGATGAGAAGCGCCGCGAATCGTTTTCTCGTCATAACAAGAAAATGGGAAACCGAGGGAATGTTCACGGAGCCTTCCCGACTGCCGGTGCGGATTTGTAGGTTCGGTCGCCGTGCGACTCGCGGTGAAGACGATGGCAGCCCTCAGCCTGCTGGCAGTCGTCGTGCTCTGGCTGAGCGGCCGCGACACCGCCCCGGAGGGCGCCGCGGCCTACGGCCGGCTGGCCGCGCTCGTCTGCACCGACCTGCTGCTGCTCCAGGTGCTGCTGATGGCCCGCATCCCGTGGGTCGAAGGCGCCTTCGGGCAGGACACGCTGGCCCGCTGGCATCGGTGGACCGGCGTGACCTCGTTCCTGCTGTTGCTCGCGCACGTGGTCCTCGCCCTCGGTGGCGACCCGGTCGTGCGGTTGTGGCAGTTGCTTTCGGCGTACCAGAGCATGGTCCTGGCCGTCGTTGCCCTGGCCGCGCTGGTGCTGATCGTGGCGACCTCGGTGCGCTGGGTGCGCCGCCGCATCAAATACGAGGCATGGCATCTGTTGCATCTCTACGCCTACCTCGGTATCGGCCTCGCGGTGCCGCACGAACTGTTGCTGGGCAGCGACTTCCAGCACCCGGCCGCGCGGTTCGCGGGCTGGACGGCCTACCTCGCGGTGGCCGGCACGGTGCTGGTCTTCCGCATCGGTGTGCCGGTCTGGCGCACGGTGCGGCACCGGCTGGTGGTCGACCGGGTGACCTACGAGGCGCCCGGGCTGGTCTCGGTCTACCTGCGCGGCCGGCGGCTCGACCGGCTCCCGGCGCGGGCCGGGCAGTTCTTCGTGTGGCGGTTCCTCGACGGTGAGGGTGCGCTGCGCGGCAACCCGTTCTCGCTGTCCGGCCCGCCGCGCAAGGAGGGCCTGCGGATCAGTGTGAAGACGGTCGGCGACGGGAGCGCGCGGGTCGCCGCACTGCGGCCCGGCACCCGGGTGCTGATCGAGGGGCCCTACGGGCGGATGACCGCGGCCACCTACACCGGCGGGCCGATCACCATGCTCGCCTGCGGTGTCGGGGTGACCCCGCTGCTCGCGCTGCTCTGGGACCTGCCCTACGAGCACGGCGCGGCCACCCTCGTCTACCGCACCCGGCATGCGCATGACGTGGCCTTCCTGGGCGAGTTGCGGTGGCTGGCGCGCAATCGGGGCGTGCGCCTGGTGCTGCTGGTCGGCCCGCGCGCCACGGCCGACTCGTGGCTGCCGGCCGAGTACGCCGACTACACCGACGCCGACGCCCTGCGCGAGTTGGCCCCGGACATCGCCGACCACGACGTCTACGTCTGCGGCCCGGACGCGTGGACCGCGGCCGTGCTGCGGTCCGCGCGCGGTGCCGGCGTGGCTCCCGGCCGGCTGCACCGGGAGCGCTTCGCCTGGTGAGTAGGGCCTAGTGCTCGTAGCCGTCGTTGTCGCACTGGCGGCGCTGGAGGACGCAGTTCTTGGTGCGCTTGTTCATCGCGTCGGCGTCCCACATCAGGAACGCGTCGCCGTGCATCGACGAGGCCGTGCGGCCCGTCGGGTCGGACGACAGGTAGTAACCCGCCGAGGTGCCTTTCACGGGGTAGGTGATGTCGAACGTCAGCGACGGGATGCGCACCGGGTGGTCGGCCGGGCAGCCCTTGTCGTTGCCGTAGGCGACGTGCTGCTTGTGGTCGGGGCTGTCCAGGTGCTTGCCGTCCCAGCAGTCCGGATATTGCAGCATGTAGTGCAGCGTGGCGTAGCTGTTGGGATCGCAGATCGGCCAGTTGCCGTTGCTGCTGCGGGCCACGCCGTCGAGGTCGCCGGGGCCGTAGAAGGCGCAGTAGAACTGGCCGTGCGCGCCCCGCGGCGTGGCCACCCGCTTCTTCGCGTCGCCGGCGATCATGCGCAGGCCGGTGGGTATCGGCATCATGCCGGTGGAGTTGTTGCGGATCGACCGGTAGTAGACCCGGAATCCCTTGGGCTCGACCGGCTTCTTGGTGGCGGCGTCGTAGAGCGTCGGCACCCAGTAGGACGAGTGGTCGACCACCGGCTTGCAGGTGGTGGCGGTGAACTTGGTCAGGTCACCGGCCGTGGTGTCGGCGTCGACCGCCTTGTTGCCGAAGAACGAGTGCATGTGTGAGGCGCCCGCCAGCCCGGGGAAGACGATCGGGTCGTCGGCCAGCCGGTGGCTGTAGGTGCAGTCGGCCCGGAACTCGGCGATGTCGGCCACGCCGGCCGGAACCGGGTCGACCTTGCGGGACTGGTAGGCCGCCACCTGCTGTTGCCAGACCGTCTTGTCGACCGGGACCCAGCCACCCTTCGACGTCGGCTGCTGCGGCGGGGCCTTCGGCGGGCTCTTGGCCGAGGGTTTCGCGCCGGTCGGCTTCGGTGCCGAGGGCGACGCGAGCGGGGTGCCGGTGTCGGTGCCGGTCGCGGCTGCCGGCAGGGTCTGGGCCGCGTTCGTCGTCTCCGTGGGACCGGCAGCCAGTGCGCCGGTCAGGTGGATCGCGGTCGCCGCGAGCGCCACCGCCGCGACGGCCACGCTGCCCCAGAGGACGGCGCGACCCCGTTTCGGACGCGGACCGTCGGTGTACGACACGTGTTGCTCCTACCAGGGAATGGAATGAGATGGCACCGAAGCGTAGGCACGTTGTCGCGCGTGGTCCTATGCTCTTAAGAATCTCCTAAAGAGCTGTTGCGCGTACGGTGGCGATAACAGTTTTTCCCTGCGATTTTCGACGCTTTCTCTCCCGCGTTCTGGGTCTTTGGACTCAAGACGGTTGCCCTTCGCATTGCTAGCGTTCGGCGGCGTACTTGATCTTTTGCCCACAATGGAGAGACCCCACATGAGTTCCCGTTCCCCGCGTGCGTCGCGATCGCGGCGCTTCACCATGGCCGGCATCGGTCTCGCCCTAGCCGGTTTCGTCACGTGGTTCGCCGTCGGGCAGCTGCACCTGGCCGGCGCCGAGGAGATCGTCCTGTCGCAGGGCAAGCCGGTGACCGCATCGTCCGTCGAGGGACGCGCCTTCCCCGCCGAGGCCGCGGTGGACGGCGACACCAAGACCCGCTGGTCGAGCGCCTTCGCCGACCCGCAGTGGCTCCAGGTCGACCTCGGTGCCCCGACGGCCATCGAGCGGGTCGAGCTCACCTGGGAGCGGGCGGCGGCCAAGGCGTTCGAGATCCAGGTGTCGGCCGACGCGCAGAACTGGACGTCGGTCTACCAGACCACCACGGGCAAGGGTGGCACTGAGTCGCACACCGTGAACACGACCGGTCGCTATGTGCGGATGTACGGCACCGCCCGGACCGGCGCGTACGGCTATTCGCTGTTCGAGTTCCAGGTTTTCGGTAAGGCGACTGGCTCCGGGGCGCCGCCGGCCACCACTTCGCCGACCACCACGCCGGCCGGCCCAACGGCGAGCGCGTCGCCCAGCACCCGGCCGAGTGCGTCGGCGAGCCCGTCAGCCAGCACGTCGGCGCCGTCCGGCGGCACGAACCCGGCCGGCTACGTCATGGCGCCCAACCCGATGACCAACGTCAAGCCGTCCCACGCGGTTCCGCCCAACAAGGGCGGGTTCCACGAGTTCCAGGCGAACTGCTCGGTGAGCCGGACCAACGTCGGCGACGACCCGATCGTCTTCCCGAAGCTGCCGGGCGCGTCGCACCTGCACACCTTCATGGGCAACACCACCACCAACGCGAACAGCACCGTCGAGTCCCTTTCCAAGGGCCAGACCACATGCAAGGCCAAGGGCGACCTGTCGGCCTACTGGATGCCGACCCTCTTCAACGGCGACACCGCGGTCAACCCGGAAGGTCTCCAGACGATCTACTACAAGACCGGCGTCACGGACTACCGCAGCGTGCGGGCGTTCCCCAAGGGCCTGCGGTTCGTCGTCGGCAACGCGAAGAACACCGACGCCGACAAGTTCCTCGCCGCCACGGAGGAAGGCTTCGAGTGCGGCGACAGCTACAAGAACAAGAACATTCCGCAGACGTGCTCCAGTGAGCGCAGCGTCAAGCTGAACATCCGCTACCAGGCGCCGAGCTGCTGGGACGGCATCCACCTGGACTCGCCCGACCACCAGAGCCACATGGCCTACCCGATCGACACCCACACCGCCTCGGGGCTGGTCTGCCCCGACGACCACCCGGTCGCGGTGCCGAAGCTGGAGTTCAAGATGGCCTGGCCGGTCAACGGCAACATGTCGAAGGTGCACTTCGCCAGTGGCGCCGGACCGACCTTCCACTACGACTTCTTCAACGGCTGGGACGACCGCACCCTCGCCGCGATGGTCAACGGTTGCATCGTGGCGGCCAGGCAGTGCGACGCACAGGGCCACGACGGCCGGGACGACCAACAGCCCGCGCCGTACGTGCTGAACAAGGATTACCTTCTGCCATAAGTCTTTGCCGGGGTACGAGGGGTGGGGCGGCATCGCGGGCCGCTCCGCCCCTCGTCGTATTGTGAACGCCGGGATTGACCAGCCCGAACGAGGAGTGCCCGTGGCGAACGGCATTGCGCCGGACACCCTTCCGGGTCGCCACCGCCCCAGCCGCCGCCAGTGGCTGGGGCTTGCCGTGGTGACGGCCGGGGTGGCGGCCGCGGCCGTGGGTGTGCCGCCCCTGATCACTCCGCACCACGACCCACCGCCCGCAGCTGCCCCGGTTGTGCCTCCGGCTGCTTCCACGCCCGTTGTCAGCCCGTCGATCGCCCGATTTGTGCCGATCACGGTCGAGGCGGAAGACCCGCGCAACACGCTTTCCGGCGGCGCGGCGGCGACCGAGTGTGCGACCTGCCGCGGCGGCGCGCGCGTTCGCTACCTCTGCATCGACTGCCGGGTAACCGTCCGCACGACGGTTCCGGTCGCCGGGCGACGCACCGTGACCATCGTGTACGAGAGCGACGGCTATCGAACCCTGAAGGTGAGCGTCAACGGCGCACCGGCCCGCACGTGGCAGGTGAAGGGCGCCGACTGGACCACGCCGCATTCCTTCCGCTTCACCGCCGACCTGCCGGCTGGCCCCCTGCGGCTGACCCTCTTCAACGACGAGTCCCCGGCTCCCGACGTCGACCAGGTCGTCGTCTCGTGATGGCGGTCGGCCGCGAGGTCGCCGCGGCGGCGCTGGCCCGGGCGGTGCTGATCGGCCGCGCGGTGGCCACCACGATCGCGGCCGCGGCCGGCCTCCTGCTGGTGCACAACCGGCTCCCGGTGATCGCGGTGATCGCCCTGGTCGTGGTGGCAACGGCCGCGCAACTCGCCGCCCTCGGCCGCTGGCCAGGCCTGGTCACCCACCCGATCATCGCGATCGCCGTCGACTCGGCGCTGGTTCTCGCCGTCCTGGCCGTCAGCCACGGCAGCGTCGCCTACTTCTGCTACGCCGCGGGCGCCGGGGCGGTGGCCGGGGTCCTGCTCGGCCTGCGCGCCCTGCCGGTGTGGGTCATCCACGCCGCGCTGGGCTTCACGGTCATCGCCGCATTGCTGCGCCGCACCGAGCCGCCGGTCGACATCGTGGCTTTCGTGGTCGCGTTCCCGGTGGCCGGCGCCCTCGCCGGCGTCGGCGCGTCGATGGCCACCACAGTGCTGACACACCAACTCGAGCTCTCGACCCACCTGGTCGCCTCGGCCCAACGCTCCGCCGTCGCATCCGAACGGGCCCGGCTGGCCCGGGAACTGCACGACTCGGTCACCAAGACGCTGCGCGGCGTCTCCCTGGCCGCGCTCGCCCTGCCGTCGTTGCTCCGCCGCCAGCCGGCGCTGGCCGAACACCTGGCCGGCACGGTCGTCGCCGGAGCGACCGCGGCCACCCAGCAAGCCCGGGAGCTACTCGAAGGAATGCGGTTCGACGTCGGCGACCTCGCCGCGAGCATCGACGAGCTGTGCCAGGCCTGGAGCGCGTCCACCGGCATCCCGGTCCGGGTAGCGGCGGCCGCCGTCGACCCGCCCGACGCGGTTTCCTATGAGCTGACCCGGATTCTGCGCGAGGCGCTGACCAACGTCGCCCGGCACGGCCGGGCCCGGCGGGTCGCCGTGCAGCTCCGTCGACAGCCGCACGGCCTCCTGCTCGAGATCTCCGACGACGGCGTCGGTTTCGCCGTGCCGGCCGACCTCTCCGGTCTCCAGTCGGCCGGCCACTTCGGCATCGTGGGCATGACCGAGCGAGCCAGGACCGCCGGTGGCGTCCTGCGGATGGCTTCGGCACCCGGCGCCGGAACCAGGATCACGGTCGAGGTCCCGCTCGACCCGCAGACTCGCGTCCGCGGTCACCACCGACGCTCGGTCGGAGCAGGCTGATGCCAACCATCGACGTGCTGATAGTCGACGACAACCCGATCATGCGGGACGCCCTGCGCGGGATCCTGGCGGCAGACGAGAGCCTGCGGGTGGTGGCCGAGGCGGCGAATGGCCGGGAGGCGCTGGCCTTGGCAAGGCAGCTGCGCCCGGCCATCACGCTGCTGGACCACCGCATGCCGATCGCCGACGGCTTGTCGGTGGTCAACGAGCTGGGCCAACACTCAGCGGTCCTGGTGCTGACCAGCTCCGAGGAGCCCCACATCATCGCCGACATGCTGCAACGGGGTGCGCGGGGATATCTCGTACACGGTGAATTCGAACCTGGCGATCTGGTCCGGGCGGTGCACGAGGTCGTCGGCGGTCGGGGCTGGCTCTCTCCTCGGGCGGCCTCGGTGGCCGTGTCACTGGCCCGCGCGCAACCGACGCGCCGGGAACGTGTAGAGCCGGCGTATGGCAGCCTCACGGAGCGCGAGCTGGAGGTGCTCAATCTGCTGTGCCAGGGGCTGTCGAACGCCTCGATCGCGGAGCAGCTCTGGCTGACCGAGAAGACGGTCAAGAACCACCTGAACCACATCTTCGCGAAGCTGGGGGTTCGCAGTCGCACCGAGGCGGTCGTCCGCTGGACAACCGAGCGACACACCCCATGACGTGTACGCCCTCGCGAGTGCGGGTGGCGAATGATTCCGTTATGGACTCCGCGCAGAAGGTCGTTGTCGTCACCGGGGCGTCGGGAGGGATCGGGGCGGCGGTGGTTGCCGGCTACCGCGGGCTCGGCTTTGCCGTTGTCGCGACCGGGCTGGCCATTCTGCCGTCGGTGGATCCCGAAGTGCTCGCCGTGTCCGACGACGTGTCCGAGTTCGGCGCCGGAGCGCGGATCGTCGATGCGGCCATGGACCGTTTCGGCCGCGTCGACACCTTGGTCAACTGCGCCGGGCTCTTCGTCTCCAAGCCGTTCACCGACTACACCGATGCCGACTACGAGAAGGTCGTCGGGGTCAATCTGCGGGGTTTCTTCGACCTGTCCCGCAGCGCGATCAAGGCGATGCTTTCCCGCGACGGCGGCGGGCATGTGGTGAATGTTTCCACCAGCCTGGTCGACAACGCCGACACCCGGGTGGCCGCGGGGCTCACCTCGCTGACCAAAGGTGGCCTGAACGCCGTCACCAAGTCACTGGCGATCGAATACGCCACCCGCGGCATCCGGGTCAACACCGTTGCCCTCGGGGTCATCCGCAGCCCGATGCACCCCGACGACCCCGACGGCACCCAGGCGGCGCTCCACCCGGTCAATCGGATGGGCGAGATCGATGATGTCGTACGAGCCATCCTCTACCTCGAGCAGTCGCCGTTCGTCACCGGCGAGATCTCCCACGTCGACGGCGGCCAGAGCGCCGGGCACTAGCGGCGGCGGAACAGGCCGCGCTTGGGTGGCTGCGGCCGCACGAGTTCCGCGATCAGCGAACGGATCACGTCGAACGTGAGCACGTCCGGATTGCGGTCGGCCGACGCGATCAGCCCGAGACAGCGCACAACGAAGCTTTGGTCGCCGTGGGGCTCGGCGATGAAGACGGGACCGCCCGTGAATCCGGCCGGCAGTGGACCCTGCCAACGCACTACGCGGTCGGGGTCGCGTGCGATGTTCGACGTGGCGATGGCCAACGGCCGCTGCTCGCCATCGGCCGGTTCACGCGTGACGTGACCGAGGGCGTACGCCCGGCGCGGCTCCCCATCGACGGCGCGTACTTGCTCAGCCGTGTCAGCGACACCCTCGGTAATCTGCTCGGCCGCCCACGACCAGGCCTTCTTCGCCGCATGTTCGTGCAGGAAGGACGTTCGCATCACCGCCACGCCGGCGCGCCGCGACCACATCTGCTCGAAGTCGGTCACGGCCAGGTAATCCGACGCGGCGCCGGTGGGTTCGATGAGATCGGGCCGCAGCCCGACCTCGCCGACTTCGGTACGCGTCAAACGGTCGGCGGTCACCCACCATTCGCGTACGAAGTCACTCTCCGGCGTGGAGTCCACGAGCTCGTTGTAGAAGAACGCCGTCCCCGCGCGCTTGCCCTGCCCCAGCGGCAGCGTGTACGCGCCCCAGTTTTCCAGGATCGCGTCAGCAAGTGGATCATCCGTCGGCACGGCTGACATCATGCCGTGGCAACCCGGCGGGCGTAGCGTCGGTCATGGAACTGTTCTCAGGGGGAGGGACAGCGCTGTGTCGAAGATGTCCGGCCTCTTGGCCAAAGTCGGAGTCGCCGTGGCGGGTGGTGCGCTTGTGGTCACCGGCCTGACGGCGGCGACCACCGCTACCCGAAGCGAGCCGCGGGCCGCACCGCCGGCGACCGTCGTAGTGCAGGTCACCGACGGCCATCTGGCCGACCAGACGGGCCGTTCGCTCTATCTGTTCCTGGCCGACACGTCCGGCACCTCGACGTGCAACGACGTCTGCGCCGCGCAATGGCCGCCCCTGACCACCCAGGGCGCGGTGACGGCCGGCAGCGGTCTCGACGCGGCCAAGCTCAAGACGTCGGATCGGCAGGACGGCACCAAGCAGGCGACGTACAACAATCATCCGTTGTATTTCTTCAGCGGCGACACGGGCCCGATCCAGACCAACGGCCAGGGCGTCAACGCCTTCGGGGCGCGCTGGTGGCTGGTCAACCCCAACGGCGACGCCATCACCACAGGCGGCTGACCCGCACATACCGGAGCTGTCCGGGTCAAGTTTCGGCCAGGTTCCAACCTGTCCGGGATTGGCGGTCGTCTGTCGAGATGAGGACGTTTCCGGGAGCGGGGAGTCAGTGTGGACGACGTTGAGGGCTTCCGTGAGTTCGTCCACACGCGGCTCCGCCGGCTGTCCCATGTGGCCTACCTCCTGACCGGCGATCATCACGCGGCGGAGGACCTGGTGCAGGTCACGTTGATCAAGGTTGCGGCCAAGTGGCCGCGGGTATCTGCCGCCCGCGACCCGGATGCCTACGTCCGGAAAATTCTCTATCACGCCAACATCTCGGCATGGCGGCGCTGGCGCCGCGTCCGCGAAGAACCGACAGCCGATCTACCGGACAAGCCCGGGGAACGGGACGAGACCAATCACGCCGTACGGCGGCTGATGCTCGAAGCGGCGTTGGCGAAGCTCACTCCACGGCAGCGCGCGGTGCTCGTGCTTCGTTATTTCGAGGACCTTTCCGAGGCGGATACCTCCGTCATCCTGGGCTGTTCAGTGGGAACCGTGAAAAGCCAGACACACCACGCCCTGAGCCGGCTGCGCATACTCGCCCCTGATCTCGCTGATCTTGTCGATGGCTCGGAGGTCCTGGTATGACCGCGTTGAAGGGCCTCCTGGGCGAGATCGCCGAGCAGGCAAATCTTTATGACTCCACCGAGCGGGCGATTGTCGTGGCGCAGCGCCGCCGGCGGTTGACCAGAATCGCTCCTGTCGCTGCCGCGTTGGCTCTCGTTGTCGGTGTGGGCGGTGTCTGGCTGCCGCTGCGACCAGACTCGGATACCGCGGTGCTGGGCCCGGCGCCCACCGCGGATTGGCTGCCTCGGACCTTGGAGCTGCCGCGGGCTGACCCGCCCCCGCTGCCCACCGACCGAGGCGTCGCACCAGCGTCGCTGTCCTACATCCCGGCCAACCCGCCGGACAGCACCGGAGAAATCCTGGTCACCGAAGACGGCAAGCAATACACGGTGATCCCGAGGGCGGACAAGCGAACCCACATCGGCGGCATCTCTCCCGATGGCCGCTGGCTGGTGACCGTACGCAACGGCTACGAGGTCCAGCTCCGGGACCTGACCGGCACGGATGAGCGGGTAGTCGCCAGAATCGAGGGTGTCGGCGAGGTGAAATGGTCATCGGACGGACGGTGGCTGGCCATCCACGTCGCCAGGACGTCAGTCGGGCCCGACGCCACCGAACCGGGAAACGAGCAGGTGATAAACCGGGCCCTGCTGATCGACATGAGCTCCGGAGACCGGCGAGAGCTGTCGATAAGTAACTCGCCGGACACCGTCATCACCGCGGTGCTCCCGTCTGGTGACCTGGTCGTGCGCGACATCACGGAAGGCTCCATCGTGGAGGCGAGAGTGCTCGACCAGGCAGGGCACCAACGGCGCCGAATCGCAGTGGATGTCAGAGCGAAGCTCACGGCCGCGGAACGGCAACCGCAGACGGCCGACCACGTCAACGTGGAACAGACCCTCCTTCCGGACGGTCACACCCTGCTGGTCCGCACCTACCGGGAGCGCGCCGCGACCAACGGACAACCCTTCATGATTCCGGTCCCTGACGACGTGCTCGCCATCGACCTGGACAGTGCAGTGGTGACCCGCCGTTATGCGATGCCCGATCCCGATCCGGTCCAGCCAAACATCGACGGCTTGTCCGACACGGCCTGCGATTGCCGGGCAGCTGCGGGACCGCTACCCGGGGGAATGCTCTTCTTCCACAATGGCCGCCAAGGCACAGGCGGACCCACCGCGCTAGAACTGCTCGATTTGTCGACCGGACAGTTACGCGTGGTGACGACCATCGCCGGCCCCGTCTTCCTGATCGGCGCCATTCGGGTCAGCAACTAGCCGCCCCGGTAGGCGGTTGAACTGACCGCGATCAGCGACGTCAGCTCCGACGGTGACGTTGGGGCTGCCGTCGCGCATACCGCGGACCGCGCCCACCACCGTGGGGTCTCCGGGGGTCGCCCCCGGAATAGGAATGACAAATCCCCACCCAGACCCTGGCCGCGCAGCGGACAGGATCTGGGCAGGGATTTGTGGGGTCGGCGGGACTCGAACCCGCACTGCAACGGACCTAAACCGTTTGCCTCCTGCCAATTGGGCTACGACCCCCGGGCGCTCGCGCCTTGGACATTCTGGCGTACGAGCGTACGGCTTGCTAGTCGAGCCCTAGGTCGCGCCGCAGCTTGGCGACGTGGCCCGTGGCCTTCACGTTGTACATCGCGCGTTCGATGTTGCCCTTTTCGTCGATCACGAAGGTCGAGCGGATCACGCCGGTGGTGGTGCGGCCGTAGGACTGCTTCTCGCCCCAGGCGCCGTACGCCGTCAGCACCTTCTTGTCCTCGTCGGACACCAGCGGGAAGGTGAGGGCGTCGTGTTCGCGGAATTTGGCCAGTTTGGCCGGCTTGTCCGGGGAGATGCCGACCACCTGGTAGCCGGCCGCCTGCAGCGACGCGAGCGAGTCGCGGAAGTCGCAGGCCTGCTTCGTGCAACCCGGGGTCATCGCCGCCGGGTAGGCGTAGAGGACGACCTTCTGACCGCGCAGGTCGGCCAGGGTGAGCGTGTCGCCGGTGTCGGTGGGCAGGGAGAAGTTCGGTGCCTCGTCGCCGGGGCCCAGGCGTTCGGTCATGCGCCCGACTCTACCGCCGGGGTTCCGGTCGGCTGGTCCTCCACGGGGCGGCGGGCGCTCGGCAGTGGCGGACGGCCGGCCGTCGCCCGCATCCGCAGCGCGGCCGCGCCGGTCACGCCCGCGCCGCCGGCGATCGCGACGGCTACCAGGACCCGGCCCAGCGTCGGTGACCACTCGAACGGGACGATTCCGGTGCCGAACGCGGCCGCGTTGCTCACCCCGGCGAAGATCGCCACGCAGATGCCGGCCAGGGCCAGCGCGAAGTCGGCGGCCGGGCGGCGGAACAGCGCGTGCAGCGCCGCGGCGATCGCCGCCAGGCCGGTGAGCACCGGCCAGATCTGGCCCGCGAACAGGCCGCGGACCAGCGCGCCGAAGCCGTCGTTGCCGGCGTCGACCTCGCGGCCCACCGCATAGACCACGGCGGCCACGCCGGCCACCGCCGCCACCCCGGCCAGCACCGGCAGCACCCACCGAGCAGGCGTCGACGGCGGCGGAGGCTCCCAACCCGCCGCCGCCGAGGCCGGCAAGGACGAAGCCGCAGGCAAAGACGAAGACGAAGCCGCCGGCGAAGACGAAGCCGCCGGCGAAGACGAAGCCGCCGCCGAGGATGGCGAGGGCGCCGAAGACGAAGACGACGCCGAGGATGGCGAGGGCGCCGAAGAGGCGAGGCCGTGCACCGACAGCGACCGCACCAGGCCGCCCAGCCGACCGACCAGCCCGAGGAACGCGACACCCAACCCCGCGACCACGATCCAGGCCCACCAGACCCCGGCGGCCGGCGGCGGGACCCAGTCGAGCGTTCCGCGCACCTCCATCGTCGAAACGCCGCCGGCCCGCAACGGCACGACCCAGTCCCGGATCCGCTGTGGCTTCGATCGGTCGGCCGCCACTGACGGCGGCGGCGTCGACAGCATCCAGTGCGACCGGTGGTCGTGCCACCGCACGACCGGCACCGTCGACGCCTGCCGCCACGACGGTGGCAGGGTCGGGTCGGCGGCCGGCGGCAGAGTCGCGGAACCGCTCAGGGTCGCGTTGAGGTAGACAGCGGGGGAGTGCACGTTCTCGTAGACCCCGTCCGGGCGCACCTCAAGGTAGGGCTCGTTGGAGTAGCCGAGCACCTCGACGGTCGTACCCGTGTGATTGGTCAATTCCAACCGCGCACCCGCCTCGACCGCGCGGACCCGCAGGCCCGCGGCGGCCGGGCTCACCGAGGTGACCGTTGTGCGGTAGTCGGTGCCGTCCGGCGCGTCAGCACCGTGCGCCCACGCCGGCGTGGCCAGCGCCAGCACCGCGACCGCGGCGCCGGCACCGGCCAGCAGCAGCCTCACCTAGGCCGCGTTCACGGCCGCGACGATCGCGTCCGGCGTCGGGTTCGAGATCACCTGGTTGTTGACCGCCACGGTTGGCGTGCCGGTGACGCCGGCCTTGCTGGCCGCGTCGGTCACCGAGGACACCCATGGCTTGAACTTGCCCGAGTTGACGCACGGTCCGAAGCTGTTCTCGTTGAGGCCCACGCTGGTGCCGATCGAGATCAACTGGCTGTTGGACAGGCCCGCGCTGCCTTCGGCGGGCTGTTGTGCGTACAACGCGTCATGGAATTCCTTGAATTTTCCACCGTCGGCTGCGCACCCGCCGGCCGCGGCCGCCCGGGTCGAGTATTGCGTGGTCGAGGCCGGGTCGAGGAAGGCCACGGTGTTGTAGGTGACCTTGATCTTGCCGTCGTTGACCAGCTCGTTGATCGCCGAACCGCTGGTGTTCTCGAAGTCCTTGCAGTGCGGGCAGATGAAGTCTTCGTAGAGCTGCACCTGGACCGGACCGTTGCCGACCGTCGGGCCGGTGGTCGTGGTCGCCGTGGCCGGTGCGACCAGTGCGCCGGCGTCGGAGCGCTGGCTCTGCCAGACCCCCCAGCCGATCAGGCCGGCGATCACCAGGACGGCGACGGCGGCGATCGAGGTCCACATCGTGCGCTTGCGGCGGCGCTCCGCGGCGAGTTGCTTGCGGACCGTCTTGGCGGCGCTCTTGTTCTCGTGACGCTTGCTCATGTCGTGCTCTCCAGCCACCTGTCGACGGACACCCTGGTGCGCGGCCAGACCACCAGGAATGCGGCGAGGACGAGGAAACCTATGTCGCGCGCGATCTCGGGCGCGTAACTCGGACTCTGACCCGCGGCTAACTGGCCCCCGGAACCGAAGCAGCCGCAGTCGATGGACAGTCCGCGCGCCCACGCGGACGAGATGCCGGCGATGAAGACCAGGAGCAGCGCCCCCGACACGGCGGCGACGACTCGGGTCGCCAGGCCGACCAGCAGCAGCACCCCGAGCGTGAGCTCGACGAACGGCAGGGCGGCACCGATGACCTGGGCAACTTCGAAGGGCATCACCTGGTACGCGTTGACCGCGCGCCCCGAACCGGACAAGTCACCGACTTTCGCCGCGCCGGCGAACAGCCAGACGGCCGCGAGGCCGAGCCGCACCAGGGTGCCGAGCCATGGGCGTAGGCCCGGCCAGGACACGCTGTTGGTCAACGTCGTCACGCTCATTAGTCGCCCCGTATCGCGCGAAGGTTCCAAAACTCAGCCTTTTCCCAGGTTCGGTGCGGGCTCAGCCGGTGCCCGCCGCGTCGAGCACCGCCACCAACTCTGCCCGGGCGCGCGCGACCCGCGAGCGGATCGTGCCGACCGGGACACCCTCCACCAGCGCGGCCTCGGTGTAGGAGAGGCCGATGAGCTGGGTGAGAACAAAGGCGCTGCGCCGGTCGGGGGGAAGCCGGCGGAGCAGTTCGGTGCTGTCGAAACGATGGGCGGGGTCGGGCTCGGCGGTCGACATCAGCGTGCGATCGGCCTCGGGGTGGGCCTCCAGGCGGGAGCGCAGCCGGCGGCGGCGTACGACCGAACGCAGGTGATCGGCACAGGCGCGCCGGGTGATGCCGAGGAGCCAGGTGCGCACGCTGGAGCGGCCCTCGAAGGACGGCAACGCCCGGAACGCGCGGAGATAGGTCTCCTGCGCGACATCGTCGGCGGCGTCCGGATCGACCAGCGCCGCGGCGAGCCGCCAGACCTCGGTCTGGGTCGCCCGGACGAACGCCGCCTGCGCCACCGGGTCTCCACCGCGTGCCAGAAGGGCCCAGCGGGTAGCCGCGTCGACCTCGACGGGAGCGCTCGCGGCGGGCGCACGCTGGGCAGGGATCACGGCAACCCAGGGTACGCGCATCGCCCGGTTTCCCGACCGCGCCGCTGCGGCCGTGTCGAGCACCACCCCAACCTGGGAGATTGCCGGGAACCAATCGCCGCACGGGGACGACTACCTGACCATGATGTGCGAGCACGTCCGGGTCGCGCTGTCGGCGCGACTCGATGGGGAGGATCCGCCGACCCCCGCGGCGGAGATCGACGCGCATACCGCCACCTGTGCCGACTGCCGGGCCTGGCTGGCCCAGGCGCAGCGCCTCGACCTGGTGGTCCGGGCCACACCGGCTTCCCCGGCGCCCGACCTGACCGTGCGGGTGCTCACCGCGGTGGGCGCCGATCAGCGCCGGCGCGAGGGCGAGCCGGACGGTCGCCGCCAGGTGCTGCGGATCGCCGTCGGCGTGCTCGCGATCGCACAACTCATCTCCGCCGTGCCCGTGCTGCTCGGCCCTGAGGGCGCGCTCGGCGCCCACGCGACCCGCGAGATGGCCTGCTTCGACATCGCGCTGGCGGTCGGCTTCGCGCTTGCCGCGCTGCGGCCGGAGCGGGCCCGGGCGCTCGTACCCGTCGCGTTCGTGCTCGCTCTCTGCCTCGCCGTCACCAGCGCCATCGACGTGCTCAACGCGCAGACGGCCGTGCTCCACGAGATCGGTCACCTCGCGGCCGTCGCGCAGGCGGCCGCACTGTGGGCGCTCGGCCGCGGCCAGCAGCGCACCGCCCCGTTGGCACCGGCGACCGCGGCAGGTCGCGGGTGAGCCGGATCGCCTCGCGCCTCCTCGTCGTGGCGGCGCTGATCGCCGGCTGGGCGGCCGTCTTCCTCGCGCCGGCGGCCCCGGCCAGCGCGCACGCAGTGCTGGAGGGCACCAGCCCCGCCGCCAACTCGATCGTGCCGACCCCGCCGCCGCAGGTCGTGCTGACCTTCAGCGAGGGCGTCCGGCAGGTGCCCGACAAGATCCACGTGATCGCGCCGGACGGCTCCCGCGCCGACACGGGCCAGCCGACCTTCGACGGCCCCAACGTCACCGTCCCGCTCAAGTCCGGCGGCGCCAACGGCACCTACCTGGTCAACTTCCGGGTGATCTCGGCCGACAGCCACCCGATCGCCGGTGCCTTCACCTACTCGGTGGGCGCGCCGTCAGCGGCACCGACCGACTCCAACACCCCCGTGGTCGCGGAGAGCACGTTCCTCAAGATCGGTTACCCGGTCGTCAAATATCTCGGGTACGCCGGCCTGGTCCTGTTGATCGGCCCGGCCCTGGTGCTCGCGTTGCTCTGGCCGCACCGGCTGGCCCGCCGCGACCCGAGCCGGCTCGCCTGGTCGGGCCTCGGCCTGATCACCCTCTCCACGCTGGGTGAGCTGTTCCTCCAGGCGCCCTACTCGACCGGCGGCGGCTATTTCGAGGGGGCCGCGCTGCGCGACGTGCTCGGCAGCACGTTCGGCACGGCGCACCTGGTGCGGATCGGCGTCCTGGCGGCGTCGGCCTTCCTGCTCCGGCCTTTGCTGGCCGGCCGCAGCGGGGTCGCCGACCGGGCGCTGCTGGTGATCCTCGGCGTCGTCGGGCTGGCCACCTGGCCGCTGTCGGGGCACCCGGGCGCCTCCGAGGTGCCGTCGGTCTCCGTCGTCGTCGACATCGCGCACCTGGCCGCCATGGCGGTCTGGCTCGGTGGCCTGCTCATGCTGGGCGCCTTCCTTCTGCGCCAGGCCAGCCCGCGCGAACTCGGCGCGATCCTGCCGGTCTGGTCGAGCTGGGCGACCCTCGCGGTGACGGTGCTCTTCCTCGCCGGCGTCGTGCAGGCGCTGATCGAGGTGGCGACATTCAAGGCCTTGTTCACCACGTCGTACGGGCAGCTGATCATCGCCAAGGTCGTGCTGTTCGGCGCCGTCATCGGGGTCGCGGCGTTCTCCCGCAACCTGGTGCGCAAGCGGACCGCGCCGGACAACCCCCGCCCGATCCGCCGGCTGGTGCTGTCGGAGTTGGGCGTGACCGCGGTCGTGCTCGCGCTCTCGGCGACGCTGGTGCAGACCACGCCGGCGCGCACGGCCGAGGCCAACCAGGTGGCCGCGGAGCAGCCGGGCTACTTCTCGCAGATGATCACCACCAGCAACCTGCTCAACCTCCAGGTCGAGGTGGACCCGGCCAAGGTCGGCAACAACGACATCCACTTGTACGCGTACACCAAGGACAACCAGCCCCAGGTCGTCGTCGAGTGGAAGGGCACCGCGTCGCTGCCGTCGGCCGGCATCGAGAACCTCGACATCCCGCTGCTCGGGCTCGCGCCGACACACTCCACCGGCGCGATCCAACTGCCCCGGGCCGGCCAGTGGCAGCTCAAGTTCGTCGCACGAACATCCGATATCGACCAGGCCACGGTGACCGCCACCGTGCCCGTTTCTTAGGAAGGCTTCCCCCAATGATCCGTAACCGGCTGGCCAAGGCCGCCGCTCTCAGCGGCGCCGCGGTCGTGGTCGCTCTCGGCATCGCCGGGCCCGCGTTCGCGCACGTCACCGTCAACCCGAACTCGGCCACCCAGGGCGGGTACGGGCGGGTGGCGTTCCGGGTGCCCACCGAGAGTGACACCGCGTCGACCACCAAGCTCGAGGTCAACCTGCCCGAGGACGCGCCGGTCGCGTCGGTGTCGACGATGCCGGTTCCGGGTTGGACGGTGGCGGTGGAGAACCGGAAGCTGGCCACGCCGCTCAACGTGCACGGCAGCCAGGTCACCGACGTGGTCGCGAAGATCACCTGGACCGCGACGGCCGGCGCCGAGATCAAGCCCGGCCAGTTCCAGGAGTTCCCGGTCTCGATGGGCCCGCTGCCCGACAAGGACCAGATGATCTTCAAGACGCTTCAGACCTATTCGGACGGCGAGATCGTCCGGTGGATCGACGAGCCGGTCGAGGGTGGCGAGGAGCCGGAGAACCCGGCGCCGGTGCTGAAGCTGGCGAAGGCGGCCGACGCCGCGGCCGCGCCGACGGCCGGCCCGACGGTGGCTGCTGTCGCCGCCTCGGATTCCTCCTCGTCTTCCGGTGCGTCGGTCGGCCTCGGCATCGCTGGCCTGGTCGCCGGTGTGCTCGGGCTGGTGCTGGGCGGGCTGGCGTTCATGCGTACCCGCAAAACGTCCTAGCTGTTTCTTTTTCTCCCCGGTCCCGCCGGTCGAGGGCATCGCGTCCTCGACCGGCGGGATTTTCTTTGTCCGCGTGGCACACCATCTGCGTCGTGTGTTCGGATCGTCACGTTGGGTACAGTTTGTCCGGTAACGCGATCAAGGGGGAGACGCTGATGCGGGTCGTACGCACGGTCGCCGGTCTGGTATTGCTGACCATCGGACTGCCGGTGCTGCTGATCGGTGGTGCACTGTGGACACTCATGCAACACCGCGACGCCGGTGGCGCGTTCAGCGGCTCGCTGGAACCGGTTTCCACATCCGGTCGGGCGATCGTGGTGCCCGACGTCGACACCCTGCTGCGCGAAGACGCGCCGTTCGTCCGCGCCGGTGACACCGCCCTGCGGTTGACGGTGCGCGAGGGCAGCGGCCCGGTGTTCCTCGGCCTGGCGCCCGCGGCCGCGGTGCGCGACTACCTGGCCGGGGCGGACTACTCCCGCGTCGACGCGGTCACCGTCGGCCGCGGCGACCTGCCGCTGCGGATCACCCCGATCGGCGCGGCCGGCCTGACCGGCCCGCTCGCGGCCCCCGGCACCCAGTCGTTCTGGACCCGGCAGGGCAGCGGCACGATCGAATGGACGGCCAACGAGATCGACGGGCGCGACATGAGCCTCGTCGTGATGCGGGTCGACGCGACCCCCGGCCTGACCGTGTCATTGGCCGCTTCGGCCCGCTCCGGTTGGCTCCCGCCGACCGCATGGAGCCTGCTGGCGCTGGGCGCGCTGCTGCTCGGATCGGCGATCGCGTCCCTGGTCTGGCCGGTCCGCACCCGCGAGTTGGTCTTCGTGGTCGACCCGAGCCAGGTGCCGGAAGTCTCGGCCCGGCTCGGCGCGGCCACCGACAGCGGCCCGGCCGGCCCACCACCGGTCTGGCCGGCCCTGCCCGCGGGCGAGGTGGCCGAGCCGGTCCCGGTGCTCCCGGGCTCCGACCGCCCGGCAGACGGCTCCTGGCCGGACTGGCCGTCGGACAGCGCACCGGGTCGCCCGGCGACGCTGGCCGATGCGCTGGCCGGCGCCGGCAAGTCGGTGCCCCCTCCGTCCGGCCCCGCGTGGCCGCCAGCGCAGCCCGGCCCGTCGGCCGCCTGGCCGCCGGTTCCGGATGGGGCTAGCGCGTGGTCGCGGGCCGAGGCGGCGCGGCTGGCCGGGATGCCAGCGGTGAGCGCGGCCGCGGCTCAGCTTTCCGTGGAGACCGTGCCCACGTCCGGCGCACCTAGCGGCTCGGCGACCGCGTTGCCACGGCCTGTCGATGGGACGCCGCCGGCGGACCCGGACGTCCGGACGCCTTCCCAGCGGAGCGCCGGGTCCGAGGGCGAAGCCGGCGTGCCGGCAGCGAAGGTGGCGCACCTGCGGTCGGTCCCGAGCGACGAGGCGGGGCTGCCGGCGGCGAAGCGGGGTGCGCGCACGGCGGCGAAGAAGCGTCCGGTCGTGTTCGTCGACACCGCCACGGAGCCGACGGGTGAGAGCCCGGACCGGCCGATCGTGCCGCCGCGGTCTCGGTCCGCCCGGGGCACGAAGACGGCCAGCAAGCGGACACCGCAGCCCCGCGAGGCCACGTCGGCGACCGAGCCGGCCGAGGATACGGCCGCGAAGACGGCTGGCGCCGAGTCGACGGTGTCGGAAGAATCCGCCAGCGATTCCACCGCGGTGGAATCGCCCGCGAGCGCTGCGCCGACGACAGACGCGGCGAGGTCGGGGAGCGAAGCGACCGAGCCGGGGCTCGACGCGAGCGTTGTGCCGACGACGGGCGAGGACGCGTCGACCAAGGCGGCGCTGGGCGCGATCGCCGTGCCGACGACAGACGCGGCGAGGTCGGGGAGCGAAGCGACCGATCCGGCGCTCGACGCGAGCGTTGTGCCGACGACGGGCGAGGACGCGTCGACCAAGGCGGCGCTGGGCGCGATCGCCGTGCCGACGACGGGCGAGGACGCGTCGACCAAGGCGGCGCCGGGCGCGATCGCCGTGCCGACGACGGATGCGGTTGGGTCGCAGGGCCAGTCGATCAAGGCCGCGCCCGCGGCGAGCGCCGCGCTGACCAAGGACGCGAAGGGGTCCGCGGACCGGGCGACCCAACTGGCGTTGGATGGGCCGGGCGCGAGCGAGCTGTGGACGCCGGTCCCGAGCGGGTCGGACCGCAACGCGGCCGCGGCAGCGGATGCGCTGGCGGCGGGCGTGGCGAGGCCGGCGGGTAAGGCGGCCGCGGGCGTTCCCACCCCGGGGTCGGCGCTGACGGCGGAGTCGAGCGGGTCCGTAGGCAAGAAGGTCGAGCCGGCGCTGGACGGGCTGATCGCGAACGCCGCGCCGACGACCACCGCGAAGGGGTCCCGCCGCGCCGTGGCGACCAAGCCAACCAAGAGTGCCGCGGTGGCGGCGGAGCCGACCACGAACGGTACCGAGGTCATCGAGTCGACCGGGTCGGACAGCGACGACCTGACCGCCGCGCACGGCCCGGCCTCAGCCGGCGCCCCGGTCGGGACCGGCGCTGTCGTGACCACCACCGGCGCGGAGGCCGGGGACGCTGCAAAGCCCCGCCGCACCACCCGGGCGAAGAAGGCCACCGACCCGGACGCAGCGCCAGCGAAGGCGACCCGCGCTCCGCGACGCAAGACCACCGCCAGCGCCGAGACGCCGGCACCGACGGTCGACGATCCGGCCACGAGCGCCGACGCACGCGGGCAGAGCTCCACCACGCCGGGCACCAGCACCGCCAAATCGGGCCCGAACTCCGCCGGGCCGGCGACGAGCCCGGAGGTGGCCGGCGGCCCGACCGAGACGGGCACCCCGTTCGGGGGCAGCGCGGCACCGGCGAAGCCGCGTCGGCGCAAGACCGCCGCCGGTCTGCCGGCGCCGGAGGCGACCGATGCCGGCCCGGCACACACCGCCGTCGCCGCGCTGGTAGCCAAGCGCCCGACCACCCGCCGCCCGGCCACCAAGGCGACCACCAAGCGCCCGCCCGCCGACAGCAACAACCGGGCCACACCGACCGACCAGGCGAGCTGACCCGGCGGGAAGAACAGAACGGCCCTTCGCGCTGCCGACGCGAAGGGCCGTTCTCACCGGGGGAACGGTGCAACCGGAGAAGTAGATCCGTTAATGCCAGTTTAACCCTTCCGATGGCGACTGGCTAGGTCTGTCCGTTTCTGAGCGTATCTAGGCCATGATCGGGCCTTCTCGCCGGTAGGAGCGCTACCAATACGAGCGCGGCCAGGACGTAGAGGTTCCGCAGCAGGAAGTCGCCGACCGTGCGGGTGGGGTCGGGTGCCACGCCCCAGTCGATGAACGTGTTCACGCCGTAGATGGCGACCGCCAGCGTCCCACCGGCCAGGGCCAGGTCGCGCCGCCGCCCCGAGTCGACCAGGACGACCACCGCCGGCAGGAACCAGAACACGTGGTGCGGCCAGGTGATCGGGCTGACCAGCGCGCCAACCAGGCCGGTCAACGTCACCCCGGACAGGTCGTCGCCGGCCCGGAAGGCCCGCGCCGCCCGCCACATGCCTACCGCGGTCACCGCCACGACCAGCAGCAGCCACCAGGCCTTCGACGGCTCCGACGGCGCGACCAGGCGGGCCAACAGGCCCTGCAAAGACTGGTTGCCCGTGTAGTCCGTGCGACCGACCCGCTCCGTCGAGAACAGCGAGTCGGTCCAGAACTGCCACGAGTCGTGCGGCGCGACCGCGGCCGCCAGCAGGGTTGCCACGGCGGCCGCAAGCGCCGACACGGCGGCCTCCCGCCAGCGGCGGGTGACCAGGAAATACAGGATGAAGATGCCGGGAAAGAGCTTGATCGCCGTGGCCAGGCCCACGCCGGCGCCGGCCCAGAACCACTTGCGGGGCGAGGCGAAACAGAAGTCGGCCAGGATCAGCAGGACCAGAACCATGTTGATCTGGCCGAAGAAGTAGGTCTCGCGGGTCGGCTCGACCGCCAGCACGACCGGGAACAGCAGGCCGGCGAGCAGCCAGCGGGGCACGCCGCGGCGGTCGGCGACCGGTGCGGTCAGCCACCACGAGGCCACGGCGACGGCCGCGACCGTGAATACGCAGAAGAACCCGATCGTGACGCCGATGGGCACCGCGGCGAACGGGCGCAGCAACAGGGCGGCGAACGGCGGATAGGTGAAATACAGCTCACCCTGGACCCGGTCGGGCTGGGCGTAGTCGTAGAGCGGGTGGCCGTCGGCCCACCAGCGCAGCGCGCTGACGTAGATGCGCAGGTCGAAGAAGTCCCGGCGGGCCGCGTACAGCCAAATGAACGCCACCGCCGCAGCGGTGAGCGCGCTCACCAGCGCGATCCGCCGCGCGGTGCTGGGTTTGATCTTCAGAGGTGGGGCCGCTGCCTGCACGCCCGGCAGCCTAGTGGAGGCCGCGGACCGGGACCTGCGCGTAGGCTGTCGATCGTGGCTGATCTTCTGGTCTGGATCGACTGTGAGATGACCGGTCTCGACCTCGGCAAAGACGCGCTGATCGAGGTCGCGGCACTGGTGACCGACCCCAACCTGCAGGTCCTTGGCGACGGGGTCGACCTGGTCATCCACGCTTCCAACGCGCAGCTCGACGGCATGCCCGAGGTGGTCCGCGAGATGCATGCCAAATCGGGACTGACCGAGGAGGTACGCCGTTCGACGGTCACCCTCGAGGAGGCCGAGGACCAGGTCCTGTCCTACATCTCGGAGTACGTGAAGGACCCGCGCACGGCGCCCCTGTGTGGCAACTCCATCGCCACCGACCGGGGTTTCCTCGCCCGCGACATGCCGCGCCTCGACGCGCACCTGCACTACCGGATGATCGACGTCTCGTCGATCAAGGAGCTGTGCCGGCGCTGGTATCCCCGGGTCTACTTCGGTCAGCCCGCCAAGGGCCTGGCCCACCGCGCGCTCGCCGACATCCGGGAGAGCATCCGCGAGCTTGAATACTATCGCCGGACAATCTTCGTCCCGCTGCCCGGCCCCGACGTCGAGAGCGCGAAGGCCATCGCCGCCGAGCTCTAACCCATAACCCTGTCGACGCCCCCGGGCGGGCTATGGCTATCATTGGTCGGCGCCTCGCGCGGCGGAATGCCGGCGAGGGTCGTCGTGGTGGTCGTAGCTCAGCTGGTAGAGCACCGGGTTGTGGTCCCGGGGGTCGCGGGTTCGAGTCCCGTCGATCACCCCACTCGACGGCTCGGCCGGGTTGTCCCGGCCGAGCCGTTTTTTGTGATCACCCGGTGATTGCCACGGGACAGTGAGGGCCGCTGGTTTGTTCTACCGTGCGGCAGTGACCCAGCCGACCCCTCCGCCGCCGGGCCAGCCCGTTCCCGGCCATGGCCAGCCCGTTCCGGGCTACGGCCAGCCCGTTCCGGGTTATGGCCAGCCCGTTCCGGGTTATGGCCAGCCCGTTCCGGGTTATGGCCAGCCCTTCGGTTACGGCCAGCCGGTGCTGCCGCCCAACCCGCCCAGGCCGCCAGGCCGGCCCATCTGGCCGTGGCTCGTCGGCGGCGGCGTGGTGTTCCTGCTGATCATCTGCCTCGGCGGCGCCGGTTTGCTGTTCGCGCTTGACCAGAGCGGCCCGGCCGAGTCGGCCCGAGCAGCCGGTGACGCGCCAGTGCCGCCACCCCGGGCCAACCGGCTCCCGGCGACCCCGTCCGCGGAGCCCGAGCCACCCCGGGTGATCGCGCCCGACGTCACGATCAGCGGTCGCGGCAACAAGACGGCGAAGGTGCGGCTCGAGCCCGACGCGGCGTACGTCGCGACGATCACCCACGACGGTGACTCCAACTTCATGGTCGAGGCCCTCGACACCTCGGGCCGGCCGGTCGGGCTGATCGTCAACGCGATCGGTGCCTATTCCGGCGATCGCACCGTCGGCCTGCTCGAGCGCGGGGAGCCGGCGGCCTTCCGGGTCCGCGCCGACGGCTCCTGGAAGATCGTGCTGCGCGACCTGACCAAGGCGCCGACGTTCACCGGCGAGGCATCGGGCCGCAAGCCGGCCGTGTTCCTCGTGCCCGACGCCGAGCGGCTCGGCAGCCGGATCACCGCGACGTTCTCGGGCCGCGACAACTTCGTGGTCCGGGGCTTCGGCGAAGACGACCGGATGGGCCTGTTCGTCAACGAGATCGGCCGCTACAAGGGCACCGCCCCGCTGCCGCCCGACACCCAGGTCATCGAGGTCGAGGCACAGGGCGGCTGGACCCTCCAGGCGGCGCGCTAGCGCAGCCGCCCGCCGCGGGTGAGAAGGAAGTTGGCGGCGTCGGGTAGCGACAGCACGGTCTGGCGCGCCCCGGTCGTGGGGTCGAGCAGTTCCAGCCGCTCGAAGTCGCGCGCGTCGAAGCCACCGTCGTTGGTGCCCAGCAGGATCCCCTCCGGAAGGGTGCCGATCAGCCATGCGGCGGGACTGTCGAGCGTGGGCATCGCCGGGAGTCGGTAGCGCCGCAGCGGCCAGCCGGTGTTCGGGTCGACCTCGAACACGTCGCTGAGCATGTAGGCGTCGGATCCGTCGATGGTGATGGTCCGCAACGTTTGGAAGACGAGCCCGCCGGTGTCGGGTCGCGCGGTGATACCCCACTGGAGACCGGCCCCGGGCTTGTCCCGGTCGTCGAGCCCAAGCCGGCTCGCCAGCAGCTCGACGGTGTGCGCCTGCTGGTCGACCGGGTTGATGATCCCGACTGCGGCACCGAGATCGCGCGGCGGCCCGGTGAGCGTCTGAGCCGGCGCCACGGTGGGCAGCGGCTCGCCGGTCGCCGGTGGCTCCTTCGTCGCCGGGAACTCCTGCCGCGCGGTGAGCAGCAACTCTCCGTCGGCGGTCAGCCCGCGCGGCTGCCACCACTCGGGGTCCGGGATCGGGACGGCGCGGCTGGCGCCGGTGTCGAGGTCCAGGATCGTCGCGACCACCGGTCCCACTCCCGGCCAGGGTGGCGCCAGCACGGCGACCGCGCCCTCGACGGACCAGCCGGTGACGCTGCTTTCGGCCGTCGTGAACGCCCGGATGCCGGTGAGGTCGCGGAACACCAGTTTGCCGTTGGCGCCGTAGGCGAGCCAGCGCCCGTCCGGGGAGAGCCCACGCGCCTCGCCGGGTATCGCATAGCTCTCGCCCTTGCTGGTCAGCAGCACATACACCGCACCTCGCTGATAGACCAGCGCTCCCGCGCCAACCGCCCGACCGGCCGGCAGCGCGACGGCGTCGGCCGCCTTGAACGTGGCGGGCAGCCAGGGGATCCGCCCCGCACCCACCGGACCGGTGGCGTCGATCTCCGTGATCGAGGGACCTGGTCGCGGGCGATCGCCGCTCAGCAGCACTCCGGCCGACGCCGCGATGGCGACCACCGCCGCGGCCGCGACCGCCTGGGTGAGCCGGCGGCGGCGCCGGGTGCGGCGGAGCACCACTTCGGTCACGTCGTAGTGCTTGGCGCCGGCGGCCGTCTCGGCGAAGTGTTCGCGCAGTCCGGTCATCGCCCGGCCTCCTCAATGGTCAGTTCGACGAGGTGCGGTGCGAGGATCCGCAACCGTTCCAGCGCGTACGCCGTCTGGCTCTTGATCGTGCCGGTGGTGACGCCCAGGATCTCGGCGGCCTCGGCCACCGACCGGTCCTCGTAGAAGCGCAGCACCAGCACGGCCCGTTGCCGCGGGGTGAGCCGGGCGAGGGCGGCGTCGATGGCCAGCCGCCGCGGTATGCCGTCGATGGCGTCGTCGGCTGCGGCCCGTTCCGGAACGTCGGCGACCGGCCATTCACCGCGCCGCCGCCACGTCGAGACGGCGGCGTGATAGATCGCCCGGCGTACGTAGGCCTCGGGCTGGTCGTAGCGGCGTACCCGATGCCAACTCCGCGCGGTCTTGAGCAGCGCCGTCTGCACCAGGTCTTCGGCTCCCGCGTGGCTGCCAGCGAGCACATAGGCCAGCCGGGACCACGCGCCGGTATGCGCCTGCACGAACTCGCGGAAGCCATCGAAGCCGTTCACGCCGGTAACACGCGCTGGGCCTCGATTCGGTTGGAGATGAATGCGCACAGGTAGCCGGCCACCGTGACGATCAGCGCGAGGGCGACCCAGCCGGCCTTGCCCCCGTCGATGCACAGCGTGATGACGATGACCGGGGCGACCGCCTCGACGAAGCCGTGGCCGAGCCCGATCACGCCCTGATACTGGCCGTGCGCCTCGGGCCGGGCGAGCGCGAAGGACAGCTCGAACGTCCCGGCGGCCTGCCACACTTCAGCCAGCGAGTGTACGAGCACCGCGACAAGCAACAGCGCCACCGCCGCCCACGCCGACGGGCCGGACGCCGCGGCCATCAGCACCCAGGCCACCAGGAAGAGCGGGCCGGACCGGGCCAGCAGCCGAGCCGCCGTCCGGGGCCCGTCGATCGATCGCGTCGCCGGGATCTGGGTGATCGCCACGGTGACCGCGGCGACGAAGAGGACCAGTGCCGCCATCGAGCGCGGTGCCGCGGTGTGCAGCACGATCCACACCGGAAGCGCCTGGACGAGCACCCAGTATTGCAGGCTCGCGACCGACGACGCGGCCGTGAAGGCCAGATAGTGCCGGTCGCGCAGGGCGAGCCAGCGACGCTCGTCGGCGGCCGGCGTGCCGGCGGTCCGGGTCGGCGGGAGGTGTGGCAACCGGGCCAGCACGGCCGCGGCGATCAGGAAGGTGGCGGCGTCGGTGAGCACCATCGTCACGTACGCCGGACGGTTGTCGATCGCCAGCACGGCCGCGGCGCCGAGCATGCCCACCGCGAGGCCGACGTTGGTGACGGCCCGCAGGTAGGTGCGCAATGCGGCGCCCTTGCCCGGCTCGGCCAGCACGCCGATCAGCGCACCGCGCGCGCTGCCCGAGCCCGCCCGGCCGACCGAGGCGACCGTCGCCACCAGGATCAGCGTCCAGATGTCGTGCACGAAGAGCAGGCCGACGCTGGCCACCGCCTCGACCAGCATGGAAGCGATGACGACCTCGCGACCACCCCGGCGGTCGGCCTGGTCGCCGACGAACACGCCGGCGCCGAAGCCGATCAGCGAACCGACGGTGAGGCCGATGCCGGCGGCGGCCGGGCTCAACCCCGCCGACCGGATGAGGAAGATGGTGCCCGCGGACAGGAACAGGCCCATGCCGACCGTGTTGATGAGCGTCGACAGCGCCATCAACCGCTGTCGGGGGTCCTGGGGGATCCGCAGATCGTCGCGCATCGGCATGGCTGAACGGTAAGGTTTGACACCCGTGTCAAGGTCAAGAGGCGATGATGCTGATCAATCAGTTGGCTCACCGCAGCGGCGTCAGCACCCGGGCGCTGCGGCACTACGACCAGTTGGGGCTGCTGTCCTCGCGGCGTCTCGACAACGGCTACCGCGACTTCGCGGACTGCGCGGTCGAGGAGGTACGCCGGATCCGGCTGTTGCTCGATATCGGTCTCGGCCTCCAGGCGGTGGCCCAGGTGCTGCCCTGCTTCACCCCAGACGGCGAACTGACAGCATGCCCAACGGCCCGCGAACGACTACGCCGCCAGATCAGCGAACTCGACGGTTCGATCGCCGAATTGCAGCGAACCCGCGGCCTCCTGGCCGGCGCCCTGGACAACCTGATCGATAGCTAACAGCCGGCTCGCACAAGGTGCGCCATTCGCAAATACAGCAACGGTACGGACAGACAACTATCGATCGACGTCTGTATCGTTCTGGCAAACGGGGAGGCGCACATGCGATTTGAGCGCGCGGTGATCGCACTGGCCGTCGTCGCGGTGGCGACCCTGACCGCGATCATTTCCGGCACCCCCGCACTTCACCAATGCGTGGGTGATGATCGGCTCGCGGGTGTCCGGAAGCTACGCCCAGGTCGGCTACATCATCAGTGCTGATCACACGGCCAGCGGCGGCCAGCCCGCGACCCCCGTGGGTCTGCGGTGGTTCGCGCAGTTCTCGTCGCAGGGCGGCAACAACCTACGCACCTGGTATAGCGGCAACGCGCAATATGATCAGGTCGGCGTTCGGCATGCTTTCCGGGTGCTCTACACGCCCTCGTGCGCGTGTCTGCGTGCCACGATCGACACGACGAACGTCGCACAGTCCAATTTCAATCCTTTCGCATCCGGTTCGCAGTGGGGAATCGGCCCGTGGGTTCCGCAGTTCGCGGGCGAGGTGGGTTACCTCAACAGCGACATCACTGGTTCGAATGCCAAGCGGACCCGATTCACCAGGTTGGGTGCGCAGCGGGTCGCCGATGATGTGCTGCAACCGATGACCTGCACAATGATCCGGAAGAACGACAACACCGCGCGCTGGAAGGTTGAAGCCTCCAGTTGCGACGACTTCGACATCTGGACCGGGGTGCTCTGATGGGCAGACGATTCGCCATGTCCAGCAAAGTGGTCATCGTCGGGCTGTTGGCGGCGGCCGCCGCCGTGCCCGCGTCGCAGGCGTTCGCCGAAAATGGCGACAAGGATGGCCCGAAGGTTGATCCGGGAGTGTCCCAGCCGGTCATCTACGACAGCGCCGGCATGACGAGCAGGCCGCTGACCCCCCGGCTAACCAGGTCGATCAGTGAAGACGAGGCACGCGACCGGGCTCGGGCGCTCGGGTTCGGTGCCGATCTGCTCGGCGGCCAACCGCAAGCCGCTCTGCGGTCGATCTCGCTTGACTTCGGTCGGGTCGTCGAAGGCGGGTCGGCGGTCACGGCCACACCGGTCAAGGACCGGGCCGCCTGGGTGGTCATCTTTCCGCGGTCGGCACCGCAGATCTTCGGCGGCATGCTGATGACCGATGCCGAGCGTGAGCGGATGCGGGCGACGTTGCGGTGTTCGTTCATCGTCGCCATTGACGCCGCTACCGGAGAGGCTCTCTCGACCTCGCAGGAGTGCGCGTAGCGTCGGGATCATGGAGATTCGCGGGGTGAACTATGACACCGGGCAGACGCTGGATGACTTCCACAGCCGGGTGACGTTCGACGAAGACGCGGTGCGCCGGGATATGGCGGTCATCGCCGGCGACCTGCACGCGACCGCGGTGCGGATCTCCGGCGACGATCCCGACCGGATTCTGGCCGCCGGCCGGCATGCCGCCGCGGCCGGGCTCGACGTGTGGTTCTCGCCGTTTCCCTACAACCTGGGCGCCGACGAGTTGGTCGAGCACCTGAGCCGCGCCGCCGAGCGGGCCGAGCAACTGCGCACCGCCGTCGACCGCTCGGTCGTGCTGGTCCTCGGCTGCGAGATGACGTTGTTCAGCAAGGGTTTCGTGCCGGGCGAAGGGCTGGCCGAGCGGGCCGAGACGATGATGAGCCCGGCGACCTGGGCGACCGAAGCGGGCCGCACGCCGGTGTTGGCCGGCTTCGAGCAGGCCCGGGTCGTGCAGCGGGAGACGGTGGCGCGGGCCCGGGCGGTGTTCGGCGGGCAGCTCACCTACGCGTCGGGGACCTGGGAGCAGGTCGAGTGGGACCAGTTCGACGTGGTCTCGGTCGACGGCTATCGCGACGCCAACAACGCCGCCACCTACGGCGACGAACTCCGCGCCTACCAGCGGTTCGGCAAGCCCGTCGTGGTCACCGAGTTCGGTTGCTGCACCTACCGCGGCGCGGCGGACCGGGGCGGTCTGGGTTGGACGATCGTGCAGGAGGACCGCACGATTCCGGCCGAATATGTCCGCGACGAGGCCGAGCAGGTTCGCTACCTGCACGAACTGGACGCGCTGTTCGACACCGCGGGGGTCGCCGGCGCGTTCTGGTTCACCTTCGCCGGCTTCGAGTTGCCGCACCTTCCCGACGACCCGCGGCACGACCTGGATCTGGCCTCCTACGGCCTGGTCGCCGTCAAGCCCGGCGGCGGGTGGGAGCCGAAGCTGGCCTACCACGCGTTGGGAGCGCTCTACGGCTCGGCGGCCAAGTAGGCGGCGGAGAGCCGGGTCGGCGCCTTGGCCAACCAGGCGTCGACCAACGCTGCCTCGAGCGCCGCTTCGTCGACCGCAGCCAGGGCGATCAGCACGGCGGCGTACCCATTGAAATGGGGAATGGTGAAGAGGCCGGGCGTGCCCGAGGCGAGGACCGCGTCTTTCTCGGCGAGGTCGCCCACCGCCGCGGCGACGATCGGGCCCGCGGGAACAGGTGCGGCGCCGTAGCGCTTGATGTCGGCCTTGCTGAACGGCCTTTCCCAAGCGAAGACCTTGTCAGCCACCGACCAGGCGCGGTTTCCGTGTCGCTCGACCTGCGTTGTCTCCGGCAGCCGCGCCGCCAACCGGGACACGTCGTCCAGGGTTGCCATGCGCAGACGGTACGGCAACCCGGGCGGCTCAGGGCATCGTGTCGCCGTCGCCGGTGCGCTTCTGGCCCTCGTCGACGCCCCTGTCGATCTTGTCACTGTGCTTGCCGCCGGTGCGGTCATCCATCTTGTCGCCGGCCTTCTGCATGCCCTGGTCGACCTTGTCGTCGTGCTTGCCGGTCATGGCCTTGAGGCGATCCATAAATCCCATGCCGCCCGTCTTCCCCTGGCCGTCCCGGCCAAACCGGACAAGCCTGTGACCTGCGGGAAAATGCGAGAGATGGTGCCGCTGAGGCTCACGTAGCATCCGGGGCATGGCTCGGACCACCCACCGCGGCGCCTGCCCGCTCGACTGTCCGGACACCTGCACCTGGCAGCTCACCGTCGAAGACGGTCGGGCGGTGGAGATCCGCGGCGACGCGGACCACCCGTTCACCCAGGGGGTGCTCTGCGGCAAGGTCAACCGCTATCTCGACGCCGTCAACGGCCCCGACCGGCTCACCCAGCCGATGATCCGGGTCGGCCCCAAGGGCGCCGGCCCGATCGCCTTCCGGCCGGCAAGCTGGGAAGAGGCGATCGGCCGGGTCGCCGCCGGCCTCACCGCGAGCATCGACCGGCACGGCCCCGAGTCGATCCTGCCGTTCTACTTCGCCGGCACGATGGGCGACGTGCAGGGCTACTCGATGGGCCAGCGGCTGTTCGCCCACCTCGGGGCCAGCCAGCTGCGCACCACGATCTGCACCGCGGCCGCCAACGCGGCCCTCCAGTCGCTCTACGGCGGGATGGTCGGCTTCGAGCCCGAGTCGATCGTCGAGGCCCGGCTGATCGTGCTGTGGGGCGCCAACCTGCTCTCCACCCACCTGCATCTGTGGCCGTTCGTGCAGGAGGCCCGCCGCCGCGGCGCCCACGTGGTCGCCATCGACCCGCTGCGCACCGACACCGCCGGCCGCAGCGACACCCACATCGCGCCGCTGCCCGGCACCGACGGCGCGCTCGCGCTCGGGCTGATGCGGCACGTCGTCGACGCCGGCGCGGCCGACCGAGAGTGGCTCGACGCACACGTCGACGGCTGGCCCGAGTTCGAGCAGCGGCTCGCCGAGTGGCCGGTGGAGCGGGCCGCGGCCGAGTGCGGGCTCGACCCGGCGGTGCTGCGCGACCTCGGCGACCGCATCGCCACCACCCGGCCGACCGCGATCAAGGTCGGTCTCGGCCTACAGCGGCACGCCGGCGCCGGCCAGGCGGTCCGGGCGATCTGCGCGCTGCCGCTGGTCACCGGTGACTTCCGCTATCCCGGTGGCGGCGCGCTCTGCATGACCTCCGGGCACTTCCCCAACCCCGCCGCACCGGTCATGCGGCCCGTCGACCTGCCGCAGCCGCCGGCCCGCGAGATCAACATGAGCCGGCTCGCCGCCGTGCTGACCGGTGAGGCCGACCCGCCGGCCCGCGAGATCAACATGAGCCGGCTCGCCGCCGTGCTGACCGGTGAGGCCGACCCGCCGGTCACGTCGCTGGTGGTCTTCGACACCAACCCGGCGGCGACCGTGCCCGACCAGACCCGGCTGCGCACCGGCCTGCTCCGCGCCGACCTGTTCACCACGGTGCTGGAGCAGCGCTGGACCGACACCTGCGACTACGCCGACGTGGTGCTGCCGGCGACCATGCAGCCCGAGCACCTTGACCTGGTCAGCTCCTACGGGCACCACTACACGACACTCAACCTGCCGGCCACGACGCCACCGGGGGACGCACTGCCCAACACCGAGATCTTCCGCCGGATCGCCGCCGCGCTGGGCCTGCACCATCCGCGGCTGCGCGACAGCGACGAGGAGATCGTCCGCCAGGTGCTCGCCGGCGGGCCGGTCACCTTCGAGGAATTGGCCGAGCGCACCTACGCCCGCACCACCGGGGTCGCGGTGGGCAGCGCGCCGTTCGCGAAGGGCGGCTTCCCGACCGCCAACGGCCGGGCCCGGCTGCATCAGCCGGCGCTCGCCGAGCAGGGCGTCGACCCGCTCGTCGGCTACACCCCGCCGGCCGAGCGGCACGGCGACGGGCTGGTGCTGATCGCGGCCGCCGGGCGGTTCTTCCTCAACTCGACGTTCGGGTCGCTGCCCTGGCACGAGAAGAAGATGGGGCCGCCGCGGATCCACCTGCACCCCGACGACGCGGCCGCCCGTGGCCTGGCCGACGGCGACGAGGTGCGGGTGCACAACACCAACGGCGCGTTCGACGCGGCTGTCCAGGTCGACGACGCGGCCCGGCCCGGTGTCGCCTTCACCTTCAAGGCCTACTGGGCCAAGCGCAGCCCGGGCGGCAACACGGTCAACGCGGTGACCGCCGTGCGCGACGCCGACCTCGGTGGCGCGCCGACGTTCCACGACACGAGAATCGAGCTGTCTCCCAGGTGATGTGGTTGTGGCTCGGTGGTGCCATCTTCTCCGAAGTGGTCGCCACGCTGTCGTTGCGGGCGTCGGCCGGTTTCACCCGGGTCCTCCCGACAGTGCTCCTGACGATCGGTTACGCGTTCTCGTTCTTCGCGCTCTCGCAGGCGCTCAAGCTCGGCATGGACATCGGCGTCGCGTACGCCGTCTGGTCTGCCATCGGTGTTGCTCTGATCGCTACCATCGGCGTGCTGTTCCTGCACGAGTCACTGTCGCCCCTGCAGATCGGCGGCCTCGTGCTGATCATCGCGGGCGTGGTCGCCCTGGAGTTGGGAAGAGCGACATGACCGATTACCTGTACGCCGGGCAGGTCCGGCTGGCCTACCAGCGGCTGGCGGGCCCGACTGGCGCGGTCCCGATGGTCCTGCTGCACGGTGGCGGTGGCGACGGCAGCACCTGGGACACGCTCGCGCCGCGGTTCGCCCGGCACCGCGAGGTCTTCGTGCCCGAGTTGCGCGGCATGGGGCACAGCGAACGCACCGGCCCCTACTCGATGACCGGTTTCCGCGACGACCTGCTGGCCCTGCTCGACGCCCTGGCCCTCGACCGGGTGGTGCTGGTCGGCCACTCGCTCGGCGGCATCGTCAGCCTGCTGGCCACGCTGGCCGCACCGAAGCGGGTCGCCGCGCTCGTGCTGGAGGAGTGCCCGCCGCCGGTGCCACTGGGCATCGCGGTCCCGACCGGCCTGCCGGAGTCCGCCCCCTACTACGACCGCGAGGTCCGCCCGGCGGTGCTCGCCGCGCTCAACGCGCCCGATCCACAGTGGTGGGACGAGCTGGCCGGCATCCCGGTGCCGGTGCTGGTGGTCGCCGGCGGGCCGGAGAGCTTCCTGCCGCAGGACGCGATGGCCCGGATGGCGGCCCGCATCCCGGCCGGCGAGCTGATTACGATCCCCGCCGGGCATCTGGTGCACCCCACCGAACCCGACGCGTTCGCCGCCGCGGTCGAGACCTTCCTGGCCGCTCGATGACCGCCACCCAACGCCGGGGTACGGCCGCGGGTGTCGCCATCATCGTCGTCACCGTGCTGGCCCTGCTGGTCGTCGACCGGCTCCGCCGGCCCGGCCCGCGCCCGCTGTTCCAGCTCCCGGTGGCCTGCGGGGAGACCTGGCGGCTGTCGACCTATCCGGGCCACGACGACTTCGACGTCGACCTGTTCCCGACCGAGGGTGAGGCGTGGGGCCGGCCGGTGCTGGCCGCGGCCGGTGGCACCGTTATCGAGTCGGGCATCAACGGCGCGCTGGGCGGGCGCACCCGGTCGCACCCCAACGGACCCAAGGGCCGCGGCGGCGGTTGGTGGGTGAAGATCGACCACGGCGACCGGTGGGAGACGCAGTATCTGCACATGATCGAGCGGCCGCTGGTCTCCGTCGGCGACGAGGTCGCGGGTGGGCAGCAGATCGGCAAGGTGGGCAGCACCGGCGACTCCGGGGCGCCGCACCTGCACTACGAGCAGCGGCGGGCCCGGGAGAAGACGGAGGCCTACTTCGGCGGCGAGCCCTCCGGGATCACCACCGACGACCACGAATACACGGTCGAGCGCACCAGCCGGAACTGCGTCTAGCGATACGACCTGACTGCGTCGGCGGCCAGGCGGGCGGCGCGTTCGGCGGTCTGCCGGGTCGCGCCGGCCAGGTGCGGGGTGAGCACGACCCGGGGCGCTTTGCGCAGGCGTGACGTGGCCGGCAGCGGCTCGGCGTCGAACACGTCGAACGCCGCCGCGCCCAGGTGGCCGGACTCCAGGGCGTCGACCACGGCCGCGTAGTCGAGCAGACCGCCGCGCGCGGTGTTGACCAGCACCGCACCGCGCGGCAACCGGGCCAGTTCCGCCGCCCCGACCATGCCCGCGGTCTCCGGCGTCAGCCGGGCGTGCAGGCTCACGACGGAAGACCGCTCGAGCAGTTCTTTCGAGCCGACGGCGGTGGCGCCATCGAGGGTCGCCGGATCGGCGTACGGGTCGTGCACCAGCACCCGGGCGTCGAACGCGGCGAGGATCCGGCCTACTCGCCGGCCGATCGCGCCGTAGCCGATCAGCCCGACCGTGCTGCCGCCCAGCTCCCCGCCGACCTGGTCGAGGGCGTAGAGGTCGCTGCGCCACTCGCCGGCCAGCACGCCGTTGTGCCGGTCCGGGATCTGCCGCAGGGCCGCCAGCATCAGCGCGATCGTGTGCTCGGCCGCGGCGACGGCGTTGCGCCCCGGGGTGGACCGCACCGTCACGCCCGCGGCCGCCGCCGCGTCGAGGTTGACGTTGACCGGGCCGCCCCGGCAGACCACCAGCAGCTTCAGCGCGTCGGCGGCGGCGAGCACCCGGGCGGTGAACGGTGCCATCTGGGTCACCGCGACCTCCACACCGGACAGTGCCGCGATCAGCTCGTCCTCGCCGCCGGACGCCTCGTCGACCTCGGCGACCGGGCCGAACGGCACCAGCGGCCAGGGCAGGGTGAGCGTGCGGATGTCGAGGCCTGGAACGTCGTGTAGGGCGGCGGCCACCAGGTCGTTGGTCACGAAGTGGTCGCCGGCGACGAGAACCCGCATGGATTCAGCTCCAGTTCGGTCGGGCCTGCGCGATCTGCGCCAGGTATTGGTCGTAGCCGGCGGCGTAGCGGTCCGGCGCCACCGGTTCGAAGATCCGTCCGGCGGGAGTCCAGCCGGCCGGCGTCTCGGCCGCCCGGGCCCCCGCGGCCGGCGCCCGGCGGCCGGCTTCCGGCCCGCCGCCGGGTAGGGCGGCCACTGTGGACAGAGCGGCCAGGGCCGCGCCGCGGGCGCCGATCTCCTCGCCCGCGAGCACCCGCACCGGCCGGTCGAGCACATCGGCGAACACCTGCGCCCAGGCCTCGGAGGCTATGCCTCCGCCGCACGCGGTCAGCGCACCGGTCAGCTCCGCGGCGGTCAGGCAGTGCCGGGCGCTGTAGGCGATCGCCTCGCAGGTCGCGCGCACCACGTCGGCGGGCGCGTGACCCAGGTGCAGCCCGTCGATCCGGCCGCGCGCCCGGGGCGCGACGAACGGCGCCCGCTCGCCGGCCTCGGCGAAGAACGGCAGCACGGTCAGCTCGCTGGACCGGCCGGCGTCGAGCAGCGCCGGCAGGTCGGTCACGGTCGCGCCGACCAGCCGCAGCACCCAGTCGAGGGCCGCGGTGCCGACCATCGCCGGCAGGGCCCGCAGCCAGCGACCGGGCTCCCAGGTGCTCAGCGTCAGCCCGGCGGGCTCGCCGCTGGTGTCGACCGCGTCGCGGAGCACCTGGCAGGCCAGCGTCGTGCCGACGGTGAGCAGGCCGTCGCCGGGCGCCCGGACGCCGGCACCCCAGGCGGAGGCCGGCAGGTCGTAGGGCGCACCGACGACCGGGACGCCGGCCGGCAACCCGGTCGCCGAAGCCGCACCGGCCGACAGCGACCCATGCGGTGCGTCGTGCACCGGTGCCAGCAGCCCTCGCCGGTGCTCCAGCCCGCAGGCGGCGATCAGCTCCTCGTCATAGAGCCGGGTGTACGGGTCGAGGAACGGCGCCGAGGCGTCCGACGGGTCGGTCGCCCGCAGCCCGGTGAGCCGCTGCACCACCATGTCCTTGCAGTAGGCGGCGGTGGCGGCCCGGTCGAGTGCCGCGGGCTCGTGCGCGTCGAGCCAGGCCAGCAGCGGCCCGGCGCTGCCGGGGAACGGATAGTTGCCGGTCCGCCGGTAGGCCTGTGCGGCGAGCCCGGAAGCGGTCCAGCGGTCGAGGATCGGCGTGGCGCGCGCGTCGAGCCAGGAGATGGCCGGGCGGACCGGCTCGCCGGCGCCGTCGAGCAGCCACAGGCCGTCGCCCTGCGCCGTGACGCCGATCGCGGTGACCGGGTTGGGCAGCCGCTCCCGCAGCTCGCGGAGCACCTCGACGACCGAGGCGAAGACCGCGTCGGCGTCCTGCTCGTAACGCCCGTCGCCGGCCCGGTTCAACACCGTCGGCCGGGCCGCGCGGGCCAGCGCCACCCCGTCGGGGTCGAACGCGACGGCCTTGGT
The DNA here is from genome assembly GCF_003387075.1 of Asanoa ferruginea. Lineage (NCBI taxonomy): Bacteria > Bacillati > Actinomycetota > Actinomycetes > Micromonosporales > Micromonosporaceae > Asanoa > Asanoa ferruginea. The sequence goes on along the minus strand of NZ_QUMQ01000001.1, from coordinate 673,519 downwards.
GACCGTGGTGCCGGCGTCGACGCCGATCACGATCTCGTTCATCGGGGCACGTTGTAGGAGAGCACGCCGACCGGCTCGGGGAAGCGCAGCGTGGTGGTCGAGGTCGGGTCGAGGGCGGGGAACCTGCGGCGGTAGTCGGCCAGCGGCAGGCCGAGCACGGCGCAGGTGACCAGCCGGATCAGTGTGCTGTGCGCGACGACCAGGACCTTTTCGCCGGCGTACGCCGTGGCCAGCTCGGTCAGCGCTGCCAGCGCCCGGTCGACCGCCTCGCCCGGCGGTTCGCCACCCGGGAAGTGCCCCGCGACCGGATCGGCCTCGAACCGGGCCACCGCCGCGGGATCAAGTGCACGCAGTTCGTCGATCGTGTGCCCCTCGGCCACGCCGAAGTCGAGCTCACGCAGACGGGGGTCGATCAGGGGGACCAGCCCGGTCACCGCAGCGGCGGTCTGGCGGGCCCGCTGGAGCTGCGAGCAGGCCAGTGCCGCGAAGCCCGCGCCGGCCGCCCACGCACCGAGCCGGGCCGCCTGTGCGACGCCGACCTCGTCGAGCGGCACGTCGCTGCGGCCGGTGTAGCGGACCGGGTGGTGCCAGGCGGTCCGCCCGTGCCGGGCCAGCACCACGGTGGTGTGCGTCATGAGGGTTCCTTGGCGTAGGCGGCGAGGTCCGCATCGACGTAGCCGCGGTCGGCCAGCGCGTCGACTAAGCGGGCGAACGGCTCGGCGAACCGGTCACCGGCCCGCGGTTCCAGTGTGTCGGCGACCCGGACCATCCGCGCCGCGGTCTCGGTCAGGCTGCCGTCGCCGGCCGCCGCGACCACCGCCATGCCGAGGGCCGGCTCGGCCGTCGCCGGCAGCGTCACCGGCCGGCCGAGCACGTCGGCGCGGAGCTGCGACCAGTAGCGGCTGCGGGTCGCCCCACCGGTCAGCGACAGCGGCCCGGTCGTGTCGGCACCCAGCCGGCGCAGGTGGGCATAGCTGAGCCGCTCGACGTAGGCGACTCCTTGCAGCAGTGCGGCGTAGAGATCGGCGCCGGTCGCCGCGCCGAGGGTGAACGTCGTCGCTTCGGGCCGCACGAACGGGAAGCGCTCGCCCGTCCCGCGCAGCGGGTAGACGACCGCGCTCGCCGGTTCGTGCGCGGCGGCTGCCCGGTCCAGCGCTTCCCGGTCAGCGCCAGGGAAAAAGTCGTCGACCACCGGAGAGCCCACATTGGACGCCCCACCGGGCAGCCAGCCGCCGTCGGGATGGCGGTGTGAGTAGACCGCCCCGGACGGGTCGGCGAGCCGGTCGGTGGTGACGCCCTTGAGCACCAGGGTGGTGCCGAGCACCGAGTTCCAGCTTCCGGGTGCCAGCGCGCCGGCCGCGACCTGCGCCGCGCAGCCGTCGGTCAGCCCGGCGCGGACCGGCACACCGACCGGCAGCCCGGTGTGCGCGGCGCCGGCCGGGCCGACCGTGCCGATCGTGGTGCCCGGGCGCACCACGGCCGGCAGCGCGGTCGGCGGGATGCCGGTCGCGTGCCAGCCCAGGTCGTAACCGGTCTTGAGGGCGCTGGTCCAGTCGGTGGCGACCGGGCCGCCGGTCAACCGCTCGGCCAGGTGGTCGCCGCAGTGCCGCAGCGCGAGACTGCCGTCGGCCAGCCCGGTGCGGACCCCGGCCGGGCCGTGCTCGAGCAGCCAGCGCAGCTTGGGCAGGGCCCAGGTGCGCTGTGCGCCGGGCTCGGCGGTGGCGCGGGCGTCGTCATACATCAGGGCCGTCGTGTGTGGCCGCCCGGACGCGTCGGCGACGAGGAACGTGCCCGACGTCGCGCAGATGGACAGGCCACCGACGCGCGCCGGGTCGACGCCGTGCAGCGCCGCCCGGAACGCGTCACCCAGTGCCGCCCACCACGGGGCCGGGTCCTGCTCGTGCCGCTCACCGTGCCGATGGCTGGTCAGTGGCACGCCCGCGCGCGCCACCACCGTGCCGTCGGCCTCGGCGAGCAGCACGCGCAGGCTCTGCGTGCCGACGTCGACGCCCGCCCACAGATCGTTCATCCCGTCACTATCCGATCGAGACCTTGGCGAAGTCCGGGCGACCGTTGACCGGCATCTCGAACCCCTGGACGTTGTCGCGGACGGCGTAGTTGGTCTTCAGGTCGACCGGGAAGGCGGCGACAGCGTCGTCCCAGAGCATCTTGTCAGCCTGTGCGTAGAGGGTCTTGCGCTCGTTGGGGTCGAGCGACGCGCGGGCCTGGGCCAGGATCGCGTCCAGGTCCTTGTTGCAGTAGCCCAGCCGCTTGGGCCGCGCAGGTGTAGAGCCGGTTGAGGGTGAAGTCGGCGTCGCCGGTGCCGGTGGTGTTGGTCTGCAGGTTGATGTCCCAGTCGAGCGCGGCGAAGTCCTTGAGCCAGGTGGCCCGCTCCTTCTCCAGCGGCTTCACCCTGATGCCGGCCTTGGCCCAGTCGGAGATGAACGCCTGCGCCATCGCCTTGATGTTGGGCCCGCCCTCCAGCGGCCACTGCATCGAGATATCGATGCCGTTGGGATAGCCGGCCTGGGCCAGCAACTGCTTGGCCAACTCGGTGTCGTGCGTCGGCGGTTCGAGCTGGGTCGCGCCGAAGACCGCCTGGGTGACCGGCGACCTGCCGACCGTGCCGAGGTCGCCGAACAGGCCGCTGATGGTGCCCTGTAGGTCGAGCGCGTGCAGCAGCGCCTGGCGTACCCGGATGTCGTTGAAGGGTTTGCGGTTCTGGTTGAACCAGGCGAAGTAGTAGTTGTAGCTGTCACCGGTGCCGTATTTGACACCGTCGACATCGGACACCTCGGAGACCTGGTCCGGCGGAATCGACGCGAGCACGTCGACCTCGCTGTTGGACAGCGCGGTCACCCGGGCGGCGACCTCGGGCATGTCGAGGATCTCGAGGCGCGCGACCTTGGTCTTGTCGCCCCAGTAGCCCTCGTTGCGGGTGAGCACCACCTTGTCGTCGGGGCTGAACGAGTCGATGGTGAACGGGCCGGTGCCGACCGGCTTCTGCCAGTAGGCGTCGTCGCCGACCTTGGCACCCTGGCCGATGAAGATGAGCGACAGGCTGCTCGGCAGCGTGCCCAGCGGTGCCGAGGTGTGGATGGTGACGGTCTTGTCGTCGGTGGCGTCGACCGAGGTGACGGTCGAGAGCAGCGGCGCTAGGGAACCTTTCAGGCCGATCAGGCGGTCGATCGAGCCCTTCACGTCGGCGGCGGTGAACGGCGTGCCGTCGCTGAACTTCACGCCCTCGCGCAGGTGGAAGACCCAGGTCTTCGGGTCCGGGGTGTCCCACGAGGTGGCCAGCTTGGGTGCCGGCTGGCCGTTGTCGATGACGGTCAGCGTCTCCAGCGCCTGTTGCACCGTGGTCTGCACAGGCTCTTCGGCGGGATACTGCTGCACGTCGAGGGAGACCGGGAAGAGCTGCGGCGCATACCGCAGCACCTGGTCTCCGGTGTCACCGGAATCGTCGCCGCTGCTGCAGGCCGCGAGGCCGAACACCAGCGTGGCCGCGACGAGGACGCGCGCGGCACGAGATCTTGCGGTCATTGCCTCTCCTTGGTCGGTCAACCGGGTGGCAGGGTGTAGGTGGCCGCGACGGGCTTGTGGTCCGAGGGGGCGATGCCGGCCGAGAAGAACTCGACGACCTCGCTCGCCCGGGTGGTGACGGGCCCGCGGGCGAAGATCCAGTCGATGGCCTTGGCCGGAGAGCCCAGCGGGGACAGCCGGGTGCCACGGCCGGTGGCGAAGGGGAGCGGCGCGACCGGGTGGGTGACCGGCGACGTCCGGCCCAGCGCGGTGAAGGAGTCGAGAAAGCCGCCGTTGCCGAGCACCCACAACGGTTCGCCGATGTCATTGATGTCCACAGTGAACAAACAGGGTGCGGTGCCGGCGATCTCGTCGAGCGCCGCGACCACCGCCTCGGCTTGGCCGGTGCGCCGGTTGGCCCGGTCCGCCCGCTCGTCGCGGTGGCCCGGCCAGGTCAGGTGCGCGGTGGCGAACACCAGGTCGGTGGCGTCGGCCGCCCGCAACCTGACCCAGAACAGCCGCGCGTGCTCGTCGAGGATGCCGACGTCATGGGCGCCGTGCTCGACGTGGGTGAACAGTTCGGTGCGCCACCACAGGTTGCTCTGCACCGCCCAGCCGGGGAAGTCGTCGTGCACCCGCTCGTGGCCGGGCAGCGCCGCGTCGATCACGGCCCGCGAGCCGGGCCGCAGCTCCTGCGTCGCCAGCAGGTCCGGCGGGCGGGTCTCCAGCAGGTCGCGGATCGCCGGCTCGCGCTGCTCCAGGTGCGCGTCGCCCCACACGTTGTAGGTCATGGCGACGAAGGTGAACGAACCGGTGAGCATGCCTTCCTCTCCTGGTGATCAGTCGGCTCCGCCGGTGGCACCGGCGGCGGTCGGCAGGTTGTAGGCGACCAACGCGTGGGTGGCGTCTGCGCCGCGGTAGTCGATGACGGTGAGCGAGCAGTTGACCGGTGGCGCGAAGTTGCGCTGCCCGGGCGTGGGCACCCGCAGCGCCGCCGCGGCGGCCACCCGGATCGACCCGCCGTGCGCGAAGGCCAGCACGGTGCCGGATCCGACCTCGGCGGCGGCCTCGGTCAGGCAAGCCCAGACCCGCTCGCGCAGTTCGGCGAACGTCTCGCCGCCGCCCCGGCGCACGTCGACACCCCGCTCGAACGCGACGAGTTCCTCGGCGTACGCTTCGGCGACCTCCGCGAAGGTGCGTCCGGTCCAGTCGCCCACGTTGATCTCGCGCAATCGGGCGTCTTCCCGCACCGGCACACCGCCGATCCGGGCGGCGTAGGCGGCCGCGGTGTCCCGCGCCCGCGGCAGGTCGCTGGCGAGCACCAGGTCGGCGGTGCCGAACCGATCGACCAGGGTCGCCGCTGCCACCTCGGCCTGCGAACGGCCGCGCTCGGTCAACCCCGAGTCGGCCTGGCCCTGATAGCGGCCCTCGATGTTCCACGCCGACTCGCCATGGCGGACCAGCACCAACCGCACGCTCATGCGGCCACCTCGCTCGGTAGTTCGGGAAAGTGACAGGCCGCCGGATGCTCGTCGAGCCGCTGGATCAGTGCCGGCTCTTCGCTTCCGCAGCGCGGCTGTGCCTTCCAGCACCGGGTGCGGAAGCGGCAACCGCTGGGCGGCGACACGGGCGACGGGATGTCGCCGGACAGGATGATCTCCGGTCGCGGCGGCACCGCCCACGGACGCGTCACGGGCACCGCGGAGAGCAGGGCCTGGGTGTAGGGGTGCACCGGCGCCGTGAAGACCTGCTCCCGGGTGCCGTGCTCGACCACCTTGCCGAGATACATCACCGCGACGTCGTCACACAGGTGGCGCACCACCGACAGGTCGTGCGCGATGAACAGGTAGGCCAGCCCGAGGTCGGCCCGCAGGTCGGCGAGCAGGTTGAGCACCTGCGCCCGCACCGAGACGTCGAGCGCCGACACGGCCTCGTCGCAGATCACCAGGCGGGGCCGCAGCGCCAGCGCCCGCGCGATGCCGACCCGCTGCCGCTGCCCACCGGAGAACTGGTGCGGATAGCGGTCGGCGTGGTCGGGGTTGAGCCCGACCCGGGCGAGCAGGTCCTTCACCTCGGCCGGCCAGCGGTCGCGCGGCACGACACCGGGGTGCACCCGCCACGCCTCGCTGATGATCTGCTCGACGGTGAGCCGCGGGTTGAGCGACGCGTAAGGATCCTGGAAGACCATCTGGATCTGCCGGCGGGTCTGCCGCAACTCGGCACCGGACATGGCCAGCAGGTCGCGGCCTTCGAAGAACACCGTGCCGGACTCGGGCTTCTCCAGCCCGATGACCGTGCGGGCCAGCGTCGTCTTGCCCGAGCCGGACTCGCCGACCAGGCCGAGCGTGCGGCCGGCGGCCAGGTCGAAGGAGACCCCGGCGACCGCCTGCACGGCGCCGACCTTGCGCTGGAGCAGCGCGGACCGGATCGGGAAGCTGGTGTGCAGGTCGCGCACCGACAGCAGGGGTTCAGGCATGGGTCACCACTTCCTCGGCGTGGTGGCAGGCGGCGAGGTGGTTCGCCGGCCGGGTCGGCACGGGCAGCAGCGCCGGCCGCTGCGCGACACAGACGTCGGTGGCGAAGGAGCAGCGGGGCTGGAACGGGCAGCCACCGGTCAACCGGGTCAGGTCGGGCGGCGCGCCGGGGATCGGGGTCAACCGGTCGCGCTGGCTCGACACTTCGGGGATCGAAGCCATCAGACCGCGGGTGTACGGGTGCCCCGCGGCTTCGTACACCTCGCGCAGTGGTCCGGTCTCGGCGACCCGGCCGGCATACATGATCATGACCCGGTCGGCGACGCCGGCGACCACGCCCAGGTCATGGGTGATCATGATCATCGACATCCGGTGCTCGGCCTTGAGCTCGGCCAGCAGCGCCATGATCTGCGCCTGCACGGTCACGTCGAGGGCGGTCGTGGGCTCGTCGGCGATCAGCACCTTGGGTTGCAGCGCCAGCGCCATCGCGATCATCACGCGCTGCCGCATGCCGCCGGAGAACTGGTGCGGGAAGTCGTCGACCCGGCGCGCGGCGGCCGGGATGCCGACCCGCTCCATCAGCTCGATCGCCTTGCGCCGGGCGTCGGCCCGGGAGGCGCCGCGCCGGCGACGGAACGGCTCGCCGATCTGGGTGCCCACCCGGAACACCGGGTTGAGCGAGCTCAGCGGGTCCTGGAAGACCATCGCCAGGTCGGTGCCGTTGAGCCGGCGGCGTTCCGCGGCAGGACGGGTGAGCAGGTCGACGCCGCCATAGTGGATCTGGCCAGCGGTGATCCGGCCGGCCGGGTGGGGCACCAGGCCCATCAGCGCCTGCGCGGTGACGCTCTTGCCGCTGCCGGTCTCGCCGAGCACCGCGAGCGTCTCGCCCTCGGCGAGGTCGAAGCTCACCCCGTCGACCGGGGTGATGGTGCCGGCCCGGGTGCGGAACCGCACGGTGAGGTCCTGCACCGACAACAACGCCGCCATCACATGCTCCTCAGCCGGGGATCGAACCGGTCGCGCAGGGCGTCGCCGAGCACGCCGAAGCTGATCACCAGGATGGCCAGGAAGATGCCCGGGATGGTGGAGATCCACCACGCGTTGGACAGGTAGTCGCGGCCGTTCGCGATGGTCACGCCCCAGCTCGGGGTGCTGGCCGGAGTGCCGAGGCCGAGGAAGCTCAGCGACGCCTCGGCCAGGATCACGTGCCCGAGTTCGACGGTGGCCACGACCAGGATCGGCGCGATCGCCGAGGGCAGGATGGTGCGGGTCACCAGGTGCCACGAGCGGGCACCGAGGGTCCGTGCCGCGTCGACGAAGTCGCGTTCCTTGATGCTCAGCACCTGGCTGCGGGTGACCCGGGCGAACGTCACCCAGTTGGAGATCGACAGCACGATCACGACGTTGACCACGCTCGGCCCGAGGATCGACGCGATGAAGATGGCCAGCAGGATCGACGGGAAGGTGAGCTGCACGTCGCCGAGGCGCATCAGCACCGCGTCGAGCCAACCGCCGAGATAGCCCGCGGCGAGGCCGGCCGCGACGCCGATGATCCCGGCGAGCAGCAGGGTCGCCACGCCGACGGTGATCGAGACCCGGGCGCCCTGCATCATCTGCGCGAGCACGTCCTGGCCGACCTGGTCGGTGCCGAAGAGGGCGAAGCTGCCGTCGGGCAGCGTGCTGCCGGGCGGCTTCAGCCGGGCGCCGAGGTTGGTGGCGACGGAGTCGTACTTCAAGATGATCGGTCCGAAGATCGCGGCGAGCACGTATAGCCCGATCACGATCAGCGAGCCGACTATCCGGACGCGGCCGAGCGGCTTGCCTTTGGGTGCGACGTCTTCGGGCGGCGGCAGGTCCGTCGCCGGGGCCGCGATGGCGGTGCGGTCCATGCTCACCGTCCCAGTCGGATGCGCGGGTCGAGGTAGCCGTAGAGGACGTCGACGATCAGGTTGATGGCGACGAACCCGGCGGCGATCAGCAGGATGGCGGCCTGGACGACGTTGTAGTCGCGGGCCGAGATGGAGTCGATCAGCAGGCGCCCGGCACCCGGCCAGGAGAAGACCGTCTCGACGATGACGGCGCCGCCGAGCAGCTTGCCGAACTCGATGCCGGCCACCGTCACGATCGGGATCAGCGCGTTGCGGATGGCGTGCGGGAAGATCACCACCCGTTCGCCCAGTCCCTTGGCCCGGGCGGTCTGGATGTAGTTCTCGTGCACGACGTCGAGCAGCCCGCTGCGGGTCAGCCGGATCAGGATCGCGATGACCGGCAGGGCAAGGGTCACCCCGGGCAGGATCAGCCGGTCGAGCCCGCCCCGGCCGCCGCTGGCCAGCCAGTTGAGCTGCCGCGCGAAGACCAGGATGAACACGATGCCGATCCAGAACGACGGCATCGACTGGGAGAGCAGGGCGAAGACCGAGACCACCCGGTCGGCGAACCGGTTGACCCGCAGGGCCGCGATGACGCCGAGCCCGATGCCGAGCACCAGCGCGATCACCATGGCCACAGACGCGAGTTGCAGCGTCGCGGGCAGCCGGTCCAGGACCAGCCCCATCGCGTCGCGGTGGTAGCGGTAGGAATCGCCGAAATCAAATCTGGCGACGTCGCCGAGATAGTGCCCGTATTGCACGGGGAGGGACTGGTCGAGCCCCATCTGGGTGCGCAGGGCCGCGATCTGTTCCGCGGTCGCGTCGGAGCCGAGAATGAGCTGCGCCGGATCTCCGGGAACGAGTCGCAGCACCAGGAACACAATCGTCACCGCGCCCCAGAGGACGAACAGCGCGAAGACGATGCGCCGGATCAGATACGCCGTCATGGTCGGTCCTATTGCTACGTTAACGTTAATGGAGCTGCTGGCCGATGCTAGGTGGCCGGTCCACCCCCGTCAAGCATCATGAGCAACTCTCCGGTCTGGACTGCCGCCATGAGCTGGGCAAACATCTTCCGATCTCGTGGCGACGGCCCGGCCGAGCCCTTGACGGCTCTCTCGCATTAACGTTAATGTCCGTCCGCGACACCAACCTTTTCCAGGAGCGCTGGATGACCACATCGGAGCGGCCCGACACGGCCGCCGAACTTCGCGACGCGATCAGGTCGAGCGACCCCCGGTTGTCGAAGTTCTCGCCGCTGCGGCGGATTCTCGCCCACGACGACTTCAATTCCGGAACGCACGGCTGGACCGAGTTGCTCGGCAACTACAACGGTCGCGGCGACCTTTCAACGGTCGACGACCACATGCGCGACTTCCGGCCACCGCAGCTGTCCTCGTGCACGTTCTTCGACATCGGCACGCACGGCGCGATGAGCGGCACCTACGCGCTCAAGCTGGCCACCCGTCCCTACGAAGGGCACACCGCGACGGCGATCCGCCGGCTCACCATGAGCGGCCGCGGGTTGTTGCAGCTCGAGGCCTACTTCACCTTCAAGGCCGAGGCGACCGTCGACCCTTCCGGCAGCGACCAGTTCGGCGACGTCACCTGGGACGGCAACCTGCACCCGTCGGAGGCGCAGTTCGGCTGCTTCACCGTGGCGACCGACCTGTGCGGCGACGGCGGCCTGCGCTACCACACGGTGGCGCGCTACCTGAACACCTCGCTGGACAACCAGCTCACCCGCCAGTGGGTCTACCCGGTGGTGCCCGAGCCGACGCCCCGCGAGCACCTGGAGGGCAAGGTCAAGCTGGGCTACGCGGCCGACTTCACCGCGCCGAACCCCGACGACTGGAAGCCGTTCGGCGAGCCGCAGGAGCTCTGCTACAACGAGGTGCCGACGAAGGTCAACTGGCACTACCTGCGCTGGCTGATCGACACTCGCGAACGCCGCAGTGTCGAGTTGCAGGTCAACGACCGGTTGATGGACATGTCGGGGTTGCCGGTGCCGCCCTACGCGGAGCGCTACGACTCGCTGGAGAACCTGCTCAACTTCTACTTCTCCGTGCGGACCCACTCGACCGTCCGCAACTTCCTCTTCCTGGATTCCGTCCTCATCTCCACGGAGTGGTGACATGCGGCAGGCACTGACAGCGGTCCTCGAGCGGGACACGACGTTCACCGGTGACTTCGTCACCGAGCCCTACGAGGCGGCGTGGGCCGGCGAGGCGCGCTGGTTCGTGCACACGCTGGCCACCGCCGGCGACGACCTCGCCATCCGGATGGTCACCCAGATCTCGCCCGACGGGCTGACCTGGTGCGACCTCGACGGCGAGGAGCATCTGGTCACCGGCGCCGGTCTGGTTACCTGGCCGGTCGCCGGTTTCGGCCAGTGGCTGCGGTTGCGTGGCACGTTGGCGGGCGACCGTCCGTCGGCCACAATGCGTATCTATCTGACCGCCAAGAGCTGACCGAACGCCGGTAGGGAAAGGGCACGGGATGGTTGAGGGCCGCCGGCACACGTTGCGCGACATCGCGGCGACGCTCGACCTGTCGGTCAACACCGTCTCCCGTGCCCTGTCCGGAAAGGACGGCATCGGCGCGCGCACCCGCGCGCTGGTGCGCGCCGAGGCCGAACGGGTCGGCTACGTGCCCAACACGCTGGCCCGCTCGCTCGTCCTCGGCTCGGCGATGACCTTCGGGCTGGTCATCACCAACCCGTCCAACCCCTTCTACGCGCAGCTCATCTCCGGCATCGAGCTGCGCGCCCGGGCACACGGCTACTCACTGCTGCTGGCGGTGACCGACGAGTCCGAGGAGATCGAGGCGCGGGCGGCCGAGTCGCTGCTGCGCTCGTCGGTCAGCGGCGCGATCGTCGTGCCGGTGCAGGGCAAGGTCGACCCGTGGCGCCGCCTGGGCGGGGTGGGCGTGCCGACCGTGCTGATCAACCGCGACCTGCCCGATCTCGGCTACCCGTTCGTCGGCACCGACAACGCCCTCGGCGCCTATCAGGCCACCGCGCACGCGATCGCCCGCGGCGCGCGCTCGATCGTGGTGCTCGAGGAAGACCTGCCGATCACCACGATCGAAGACCGGATCGCTGGCTTCCGCCGGGCGATGGCCGAAGCCGACCTGCCGGTGCCGCGGGGCAGCGTGATCTCGGTGCCGACCCGGCGCTACGAGGAAGCGGCGCTGCCGTGGCAGCCCGAGCAGGCCTACCGGGTCGCCCGCCGGCTGCTGCGCCGGCCCGCCCTGCCGGACGCGGTCGTGGTCGGCAACGACTACTTCGCGCTCGGGCTCTACCGGGCCCTGCACGAGCACGGCCTCAAGGTGCCCGGCGACATGATGGTGATCGGGTTCGGCGACTACCCGTTCTCCGAGTTCCTGTCGCCCTCGCTGACCACCGTGCGGCTGCCCGCCCAGGAGGTCGGCAGCACCGCGGTCGACCTGCTGCTGGAGCAGATCGAGAGCCCGGACGCCGAACCCCGCAAGCAGCTCATCGCACCAACCCTGGTAACCCGTGAATCCACCGGGCCAGCGATTCCGCGAAGCCGGATCCCGCTCACTTAACGACAGCTAAGCTGAATCTTGGCAGGGGTGGCCTTCGCGCACGCGCTGCTTGGCCACGTGCCCGCCTTTCGCGGGGCCTGATCCTCGTTCTTCCGCCTCGCTCACCGGGCACTCGCGGCACAGCCGGATAAGGAGTCAGAGTCGTGAAGAAGCTGATCAACGCGCCCGACGGCGTGCTCACCGACGCGCTCATCGGGTTCGCGGCCGCGTACCCGGACCTGACGGTCAACCTCGAGGACCGGTATATCTCCCGCGGACCGACGGCGGGCAAAGTCGGGCTGGTCTCCGGCGGCGGCTCGGGCCACGAACCGCTGCACGGCGGCTTCGTCGGCTACGGCATGCTCGACGCCGCCTGCCCGGGCGAGATCTTCACCTCACCGGTGCCCGACCAGTTGCTGGCCGCCACCAACGCGGTCGACGGTGGCAACGGCGTGCTGCACATCGTCAAGAACTACACCGGCGACGTGCTCAACTTCCAGATGGCCGCCGAGCTGGCCGGCGACGACGGCACACCGGTCGAGACCGTCCTGGTCAACGACGACGTCGCGGTGGAGAACAGCACCTACACCGCCGGCCGGCGGGGCACCGGCGGCACGGTCTTCGTCGAGAAGATCGTCGGAGCGGCCGCCGAGCGCGGCGCCGACCTTGCCGCCGCCGCGGCGGTCGGCCGCGAGGTCAACGAGCGCTCCCGGTCGTTCGGCGTGGCGCTGAGCGCCAACGTCATCCCGGCCACCGGCAAGCCCGGCTTCGAGCTCGGCGACACCGAGATCGAGCTGGGTGTCGGCATCCACGGCGAGCCCGGCCGCCAGCGTGGCCCGATCACCACCGCCCGCGAGATCGCCGGCTTCGCGCTGGATGCGATCCACGCCGACATGCCGCTCTCCGGCGACGTCATGGTGATGGTCAACGGCCTGGGCGGCACCCCGTTGATCGAGCTGTACGTCGTCTACGCCGCCGTCGCCGAGTGGCTGGAGGGGCACGGCGCCACCATCACCCGCAACCTGGTCGGCAACTACATCACCAGCCTGGAGATGGCCGGCTGCTCGATCACCGTGGCCCGGATGACCCCGGACCTCACCGAGCTGTGGGACTTCCCGGTGCAGACGCCGGCTCTGCGGTGGGGTCGTTGATGGACACCGGCGACTTTCGCGCGTGGGTGCGCGAGTCCAGCCGGCTGATCACGGAGCAGGCCGGTGAGCTGACCGAACTCGACGCGGCGATCGGCGATGGTGACCACGGCATCAACCTGCGCCGCGGTTTCCAGGCCGCCGTCGAGATGCTCGACGACGCGGAGGCCAACACCCCGGGCACCGTGCTGACGACGGTCGGCCGGGGGTTGATCAGCAAGACCGGCGGGGCGTCGGGCCCGCTCTACGGGACCGCGTTCCGCCAGGCCGGCAAGTCGCTGGGCGACGTCACCGACGTCGACGCCGCCCGGCTCGGCGGCGCGCTGGAGGCCGCCTTCAACGGGATCCAGCAACTCGGCGCCGCGCGCGAGGGCGACAAGACGATTCTCGACGCGCTCGGCCCGGCCGTCACCGCCTACCAGGTCGCCGTGGAGAAGGGCGGCGACCTGGCGGCGGCCACCCGCGCGGCCGCGGAAGCGGCGGATCGCGGTCGACACGAGACGGGTCCGATGCTGGCCCGCAAGGGCCGGGCGAGCTATCTCGGCGAGCGGAGCATCGGTCACGAGGACCCGGGCGCCACGTCGACCGCGTTGATCCTGAATGCGCTGGCCACCGTGGCCGCTGGCGAGGCCTCGTGACCGCGGTCGCCCACCGGTGGTCCGGCCAGGGCGTCGCGCCGGGAACCGCCGTCGCCGGTTCGTGGCGGGCCGACCGGCCGCTGCCGGCCGGCGCCGTCGACATCGGCCCGGCCGAGGTGGAGGCGGCGTTCGCGGCCGTCGCCGCCGACCTCGAACAGGTCGCCGAGCGGGTACGCGCACAGGGCCGCACCGCCGCGGCCGACATCGTGGCGGTCGGCGCGCTGATCGCCGCCGACCCCGATCTGCTCGACTCGGCGAAGCAGGCCGCGGAGACCGACCCACCGCTGCCGGCGGTGCGCGACGCGGTCGAGGCGTACGCCGTCATTCTCGACTCCCTTCCGGACGACGCCCTGCGCGAGCGCGCCGCCGACGTGCGCCAGGTCGGCCGCCGGGTGCTGGAACGGCTGGCTGGTGGCCGCGGTGGCCCGGCCGGTGACCGGTTCGTGCTGGTGGCCGGCGAACTCGGCCCGGCCGACCTGATCGAGCACCTCGGCGAGGGCCTGGTCGGCGCGGTCGCGGTGCGTGGCGGTGCCAACTCGCACGCGGCGATCGTGGCCCGCTCGGTCGGCCTCCCGCTGGTGATGGGCGTCGACGCCGAAGTGCTCGACCTGCCCGACGCGACCGACCTGCTGGTCGACGCCGACGCCGGCGCGGTGGTGGCCGAGCCGTCGGCCGCCGAGGTCGACCGCACCGAGGCGGCGTCGGCCCGCGCGGTCGAGCGCCGCGCGCTGCTCGCCGCCGAGCGCGGCCTGCCGCACGTCACCGCCGACGGCGTGGCGTTCGGCCTCTACTGCAACGTCGCGTCCGATGTGGAGGTTCGGCTCGGCCTCGACAGCGGCGCGGTCGGGGTCGGCCTGGTGCGCACCGAGATTCCGTTCATGGCCGCCGACCGCTGGCCGGACGAGGCCGAGCACCGGAGGGCGCTGGCGCCACTGCTCGCCGAGGCGAGCGGGACACAGGTGACCGCCCGGCTGCTCGACTTCGCCAACGACAAGATCCCGCCGTTCCTGGCCGGTGAGCCGGCCGGCCTGCCGGCGCTGCTCGGCAATCCCGACGCGCTCAACGCGCAGGTCCGGGCCATGCTCGCCACCGGCCGCGACGTCGACCTGCGGATCATGGTGCCGATGGTCACCAGCGCCGGGGAGATGGCGCCGGTGCGGGCCGCGGCACAGGCGGCGGCGGCCGACCTCGACCTGCCGGTCCCGCCGGTCGGCGCGATGGTCGAGACGGTGGCCGCGGTCGACATCGTCGACGCGCTCGGCCAGGCCGTCGACTTCTTCTCGATCGGCAGCAACGACCTGACGGCCGAGGTGCTGGACCTGAGCCGGGTCGACCCGCGGGCGCGCACCGAGTTGGCCGCGCACCCCCGGGTGCTGGAGATGATCGGCCGGGTGGCCGCGGCCGCCGACCGGGCCGGCCTGTCGCTGACCGTGTGCGGTGACGCGGGTTCGCACCCGACCACGCTGCCCTTGCTGATCGGCGCCGGCGTGCGCTCGGTCAGCGTCGCGGTGGCGCGGGTCGACGAGACCCGCTGGCGGATGCGCCGCCTCGACACCGGGCAGTGCCGCACGCTGTATGACGACGCGCTGCGCCTGGCCGATGCCGGGGAAGTCGCGCAGTTGGTGAACGAGCGGATCGAGGTGGCCGTACCGTGACCGAAGGCCTGGGACTCGTGGGCATCGTGCTGATCTCGCACAGCGCCGCACTCGCCGAGGGCGCGGCCGAGTTGGCGCAGCAGATCGCCGGCGGCGCGACGGTGGTGCCGGCCGGCGGCATCGAAGACGGTGGGCTGGGCACCAGCACCGACCGGATCGAGGCGGCGATCGAAGACGCCGACGCCGGTTCGGGCGTGCTGCTGATCCCCGACCTGGGCAGCGCGGTGCTGAGCGCCCGGGCCGTGCTGGCCGACCTGGCCGGTGAGACCACCGCCCGGTTGGTCGACGCGCCGTTCGTGGAGGGCGCGGTGGCCGCCGCCGTCGCCGCCGGCAGCGGGGCCGACCTGGACGCGGTCGCCCAGGCCGCCGAGGAGGCGCGCGATGCCACCAAGTTCTGAGGACAACGACGCTCTCGCGGAGCGCTCGGTGCGGCTGCCCAAGCCGCTGCATGCCCGGCCCGCGGGCCAGTTGGCCAAGCTCGCCGGGCAGCACAAGGAGAACACCATCGAGTTGGTCGCGGGCGAGAAGAAGGCCAACGCCCGCAGCGTGCTCGCCGTGATGGCGATGGGCGCGGTGACCGGCACCGAGGTGGCGGTGACGGTCACCGGGCCCGACGCGCCGGCCGTGGCCGACGCGGTCGCCGAGATCCTGACCAGCGAAGAAGCGGCTAACGCCTAGAGCTTGAACCCGGTCAGGTGCCAGCGGCCCAGGTTGGCCACCACGAGTTCCCGGCCGCGGAACGCCAGATTGGTCGGGTGGCACAGCAGGTGCGCGGTCTCGTCGTGTGCGAACACCTCGACCCGACCGGGCGCCGGGATCCGGAGCACCGCGCTCGGCTCGTACGCGCCGACAAAGAGCGTGCCGTCCGCGTCGACCGCCAGACCGTCCACAATGAACCCCGGCGTTTCCGCGTAGGTGCGGGCCGGTCCGGCCGGGCGGCCGTCGGCGCCGACGTCGATCGCCGCCACCCGATAGCCCCACGACTCGGCGACGTAGAGCGTGCGGTGGTCGGGGCTCCACGCGAGCCCGTTGGCGAAGTTGAGCGGCTCGTCGAGCCACACCTCGCCCCGCCCGTCCGGGTCGTAGCGCAGCAGGCCCACCCGCGGCTCGCCGGCCCGGCCGCTGTCCGACACCAGCAGGCCGCCGTCCGGCATCAGCACCGGATAGTTGGGGTTGACCAGCGGGTGGCCGGGAATGTCGGCGCCGAACCGGGCCAGCGTCCCGGTCGCCAGGTCGAGCCGCCAGAGGCCGGGCAGCGCCAGGTCGCACGCGTAGAGCGCGTCCGGGCCCAGCGCCAGACCGAGCAGGAAGCCCCCCGTCGAGGCCACCTCCTCGATCCGGTCACCGTCGATCCGGTAGATCTGCCCGCCCTCCCCGCCGCACCACAGCGCGCCGTCGGGTGCCACCACGACGCACTCGGCGTGGTCGAGCCGCGGCTTGCTGAGCAGCCCGTCGAAGAGCGTGTAGGGCTCGGGCGCGTCGGGGTGCAGCCTCACGACAGCTCCACGTCGACGAAGCGCGGCCGGTAGATGCTCGCGTCCTTGTAGTGGTCGTCGTTGGCCAGCGTGTTCACGTTGTAGGTGAGCAGCAGCTTGCGGTCGGTGCTGTGCTCGGGGTGCAGGTGCGAGTTGTAGGTGATGATGTTCGGGTTGCCGTAGCTGCCGTTCGGCCCCGTCTCCGGGGTTGTGTAGATGACCGTCTTGCCGGTGAACGGCCCGGTCGGCTGGTCCGACACGTAGGCGACGATCTTCGCGCTGAACAGCTCGGTGGTGTCGTGGGTGACCAGCAGATAGCGGCCGCGCCACGGTGTCACGCTGTATTCGTTGGCCACGCCGGTGAGCACCCGCTGCGAGGCGGTCGGGTCGGCCGACCAACCGTCGCCGCTCCAGAACTGCCAGGCGCCGCGCAGGTCGGTGCCGCGCACCCGGGCCACGTGCAGGTGCTTCTCGGCGCTGAGGTCCTCGACACCGTACACATAGGTGAATGCGCCGATCCGTTGCAGCCAGGCGGCCCAGCTGATGGTCGGCGGCAGCGAGGGGAGCGGGTGGTAGCTCACCGGCCGGTCGAGCCGGTCGGTGTCGACGCGGGCCAGCGCGGTGTTCACGTAGGCCAGGTCGAAGCCGCCGGGGCCGGTCTTCTCGTACTCGTTGACGACCTGCTGCCAGACGTTGCCGGTGACCAGGTTCGGGCCCATCCAATACCAGTTGCCCTCGGTCTGCGGCCGGAAGATGGCCGCCGGCTCGCCGTCGACGGTGCCCGTGACGGTCGACAGCTTGTTGCCACGCTGCACGATGACCGAGTTGTTGATGAACGGCGCGGTCAGCGGCCGGCCGCCGTCGGGGTTGACCGGGCCAAGGAACGTGTCCGAGAAGATCCAGATCTCCCGACCACCAGAGAGCTTCGCGGAGTACGTGCTGTCCGCGCCGGTCCAGCCGACACCGGTGTTGGCGTACGCGGTGAAAAGGTTGTTGAGCTTGGTGTTGGGGATTGCGGAGCGCACCACGGGCGGCGTTGGGGTTCTGGTCTTGGCGGCGGCGGGCGTGGCCGGCAGGGTGCCGAGGGCGGCCAGCCCGGCGGCGCCTCCGAGCAGGGTCCGACGGTTCATTCTTTCCTCCATCAGTTGCGACTACTGGGGGAGTGCGGCCGGGTTGACGGCGAGCAGGCCGCCGTCGACCCGGTATTCCGCGCCTGTCACGAACGAGGCGCGGTCGCTGGCGAGGAAGGCCACCACCTCGGCCACCTCGGAAGCGCGGGCGACCCGGCCGAGCGGATGCGTGCGGCCCCAACTGGCCACCGTCTGCTCGACCGTCGAGTCGCCCTTGTAGAGATCGGCCGCCCAGCGGAGCATGGGCGTGTCGACCGAGCCGGGACAGACCGCGTTGACCCGGATCCGGTCGGCGGCGTGGTCCAACGCCATCGACCGCACCAGCGCGTTGATGCCGGCCTTGCTGACCGCGTACGCGGCAACGCCCTGCTGCGAAACGTAGGCCTGCACCGACGAGACGGCGACGATCGCGCCGCCGCCGCGGGCCCGCAGGTGCGGCATGGCGGCCCGGCAGGTCAGGAACACGCCCTTGAGGTTGACGTCGAGCACCTCGGCCCAGAGCGCGTCGGAGGTCTCCTCGACCGTGCCGTAGCGCTGGATACCGGCACTGGTCACCACGATGTCGAGGCCGCCGAACCGGTCGACCGACCCGGCGACGAACCCCTCCACCGCCGCCGGGTCGGCCACGTCGATGACCGCGCCGGACACCCGGTCGCCGAAGCGGGCCGCCAGGGCCGCGACCGCGTCCTCCTCTCGACCGCAGAACGCCACGGTCGCGCCGCCGGCGACCAGCCTTTCGACGACCGCCGCGCCGATCCCGAGCGTGCCGCCGGTGACCAGCGCCACCTTCCCGTCGAACTCACCCATCGCAGATCACTCCCGTCGACCAGTTGAAGCGAAGTGTCGCGTGTGGAGCGAGGGTCAGTGCGGTGCCGTTCTCGACGGCGCGCGCGAGCCCCTCCGTCGGGTGGCTGGAGAACGGTTCCAGCCCGACCACGTAGGCCCGGCCCCACCACGGGTAGCCGGTGGTCGCGCCGAGTTCGTGCCAGAGCCACAGGTAGGGCAGCACGCTGGCGTCCCAGGTGACGCGGATGCCCGTGCCGTCGTTGGGATCGCGCAGCTCATACCAGCCGGTGTCGCCGAAACCGCTGAGATAGACGATCTCGCTGGGTTCACCGGGCTCCGGCACCACGCTCAGGTCGGCCTGGCCGCCGCCGGGCGTCGGCACGATGGGCCAGGTGTGCGGCCCGCCGGCGTGCACCGTCCGCCGCGGCGGGTTGATCGGCTCCGGATGCGGGTGCACCTGGATGCCGTCGGGAAGCGTGATCCGGTGGCCGGGCTTCAGGAACGGCTGGCCGTACGCCAGATGCTGTCCCCACATCGCCTCGACCGGCACCGGCGCGACGTTGGTCAGCTCCTCGTCGACCCACAGCGTCGGGTCGCCGGACCGCAGCCGGAGCACCTTGCTGAGGTGCAGCGGGGTGCGCCGGGCGGCCACGCTCAGCCGCACCGCGACCTCGTCCGGCTCGTCGACGAGCAACTCCGCGTCCCAGCGCAGCCCGGTCAACTCGGCGTGCTGGGCCAGCGCCGCGCCCCGGTGGCGGGCCGGCGCGCCGCCGTTGGGCAGCACCTCCTGCCAGCCGCCGGGATAGCTGTCGAGGAACGCGGCCACGTCGTCGGCCGCCGCGCCGCCCGCCGCCGGCGGCCGGACCGCGTCCGGCGCGAGCCAGACGTGGTCGAGGTCGCGCGGCTTGTGGTTGAACTCGACCACGTGCCCGCCGGTGAGCAGCACGGTCACCCGGAGCAGTTCGTTCTCCAGCACCACGGCCGGGTGGCCGTAGGCGGTGACCTCGTGCACCCGGGCTCCCCAGTTGCGGGCCGGGCGCCAGCGCCCGCTCACGTGGCGATCGCGGGATCGGCCCAACGCTCGTTGGGCACCAACGGATACCAGCCGGGGCGGGCCGGGTCCCGGTCGTAGGGATAGCCGCCCAGCTCTTTGTATAGCTCGGCGTATTCCGCCACCTTGGCGCGGTCGAGCGTGACACCGAGCCCGGGCCCGGACGGCACCGCGATCACACCGTCCTGATAGGACATCTTGCCGCCGGCGATGATGTCGTCGGTCAGGTGGTGGTAGTGCGCGTCCGCGGCGTAGGAGAGGTTGGGCAGCACGGCACCGAGGTGCAGCATCGTGGCGAGCTGGATGCCCAGCTCGCCGGAGGAGTGCACCGCGACGCCGAGCTGGAACGTCTCGCACACCGCCGCCGCCTTGACGCAGGCCCGGATCCCGCCCCAGAACGTGGTGTCCAGCAGGATCACGTCGACAGCGGGGTCCCGCACGTTCGTGGCGAGCTGCTCGAAGTTGACCACCACGGTGTTGGTCGCCAGGGGGATGCCGAGATCGCGCAATTGGCGTACGCCATTGAGCCCCCAGGTCGGATCTTCGTAGTAGTCGTTGGGCAGGTCCTTGATCGCCTCGCCGAACCGGCGCGCCTGGGCCACCGACAACGCGCCGTTCGGGTCGTAGCGGAACCGGTCGCCCGGCATCGCCTCGGCCAGCGCGCGATAGCCATCCAGCTCGAACTCCGGCGGGAAGACCCCACCCTTGAGCTTGTGCACGGTGAAGCCGTGCTCGGCCTTGAGCGCCAGCGCGTGCTCGACGAGCTGCTCGGCGGTGCGCACCTCGCCGGTACCGTCCGCGTTCGAGGTCCGGTAGAACAGGTAGGACGCGAACGGCACCCGATCGCGGATCCGGCCGCCGAGCAGGTCGTGCACCGGCACGTCGAGGTGCTGCCCGACCAGGTCGAGGCAGGCGAACTCGATCGCGGCGAGGAGCTGGATCCGGTTGTTGTAGAGGCTCGCCGTCGGGTTGGCGATGGCGAACCGCAGTGCTTCCAGGTTGACCGGGTCGTGGCCGACGAGATAGTCGCGAAGGCCGCGCACGGCGGCCTCCGCGCTCTCGCCGCCGCCACCCAGCTCGCCGAGGCCGACCAGGCCGTTGTCGGCCTCGACCTCGACGATCGTGCGCACGAACCGGCCCCAGTGGGCGCCGCTCGCGTGCCGCAGCGGCGCTTCGAGCGGCACGGTCACGGTGGTCGCCCGGATGTCGACGATCTTCATTGCGGTCAGGCCTCCGACCGGTCGACCGAGACGGCGACGAAGCCGCCCGGCGGCACCGGGATCTGGACTGTGCCTTCGGTGACGTCCACCGGCACCTGATCGCGTTCCAGGCTGGTGCCGACCGCGGCGGCGGTCATCCGCTCTATCCCGAGTGTCACGGTGACCGGCTCCGCGGCCGTCGACGCGAGGTAGACGACCAGGTCGTGGCCCCGCCGCGACGGGCCGAACCCGGCGACCCGGATCAGCGGGTGGTCGACCGTTGCCCAGCGGTGCACCGGCGGGGCCAGGGGTGCCTCGGCCCCGCCGGTGACCGGTGCGGCCACGAACGGGTCGGCCAGCCCCGCCGCGGCCGCGGCGCCGAGCTCGCGCGGGTCCGCACCCGAGCGCGACGCGATGGCGTACTGGAACGTGGTCTCGCCCTGCTGTTGCGCGGGGAAGTTGGTGTCCCAGATGTTGTTGAGCGCCCAGGAGTAGACGGTGCCAGGCTCGGCCGGCTTCGGCTTGACGGTCGGCGGGAACGGCGCGTAGGGCAGGAACAGGTCGCCGATCATCGCCAGCGGCGCCTGAAGCGTCGCCCACGCGGCGGTCAGCTCGCCGTCGTCGAACGCGATCCAGTGCCGGATCGGCGTCATGTGCTGTGCGGCGCCCGGCACGGTCGGCACATCGGGGCCGCCGACGCCACCGGTCAGCTCCCACGCCACCGGTGCCGGCAGCGCGAACGGGAACGCGAAGAACACGCTCTCCTTGGCGGGGGTGCCGTCCTTCTCCATCCGGTTGGTGATGTCGACCCGCGGCACGCCGTAGGTCACGCTGATCGTGCTGCGCAGCCAGCCGGTGCCCTCGGCGTCGAGCTCGATCTCCAGCGTCTCGCCGACCGCGGTCCGCTGTGCCCGCACGATCGACGGCCGCCGCCCGATCGAGCGGCCGCCGAGCAGCGTCAGGTGCTCGTCGGTGGCCTCGATGTGGCCGGTCAGGTGGTTGATGTGCGGCGCGGTCGAATACTTGTCGTAGACATACTGGTTGAGGCCGGCGTAGGCGTCGCGGTTGACCAGCTCGCGCCCGGCCCGCTTGTCGAAGACCGAGACGATCGAGCCGTCCGTGGGGTCGACGTCGACCCGGTAGAACTCGTTCTGCACCTGCCAGGTCTGGCCGAGGTCGATCGGGCTCTGCGCCTTCTCGGTCGCGGCGACCACGTCGAACCGGACGTGACCGGTGGCCGGCACGTCGGCGGCCACGAAGCTGACCCAGCGCCCGCCCGGCCGGGTCGGCCAGTCAATCGGGTTCTGCTCCTCCTCGTGGTGTGGCACCACGGCGCCGCTGCGTGGGTCCACGATGGACAACGACGTCTCGAACGGCACGGTGCTGGCCGGCACGAAGACGGTGGCCAGGTCGGTGCGGTCGGCCTGGCCGAGGTTGGTCACCAGGTAGGCGGCCAGCGTGCCGTCGGGCGCGGCGAACCGGGCACCGAGCCGGTGCGCGCCGGCCCGGCGCAGGTCCTCCGCGTCGTCGGCGGCCGAGTAGGCCATCTCGCACTTGCGGGCCCACTGCATGCCGCCCGAGTCGAAGCCGTCCTCGTGGTCGTGCCACGGGTTGGCGGCGCCCCAGGTGTGCTCGTCGAACAGGCCGAGCTTGTCGTAGATCGCCTCGACCGCGGGCGCCGCCTCACCGGCCGCGCCGGCGAGCTGGTGCAGCGTCTCCGCGTGTCGCACGGCGTGCTGCGCCTTGCGCGCGTAGCCCAGCGGGCGGGCACCGGAGCCCAGGCCGTCGGCCCACCAGTCGGTCCAGTCGCCCTCGTGCTCCTCGATCCGGTCGCCGAAGCGCTGCTGCGCCTCCTCGAAGAACTCGGTGTTGGTGGCCATCCGCAGCTTCGGGTACGCGTACGCCTCGTTCCAGGCCCGCACGATCGACGGCGGGAGGATCGACGGGCCGGCGTTGTCGGCGTTGCCGCCCTGCACCCGCAGGTGCAGCAGGTCGTGCGGGTAGGGCTTCTTGGTCAGCCCCTCGACGTCGAGCACGCTCCAGCCGAACGCCTCCGAGCCGTAGGGGACCGGCTTGTTGGCGACCTGGTGCAGATAGCCGGGCAGCAGGTCCACGGACGCCGCGAAGCTCTCGGCGAGACCGACGACGTTGCCCTCCATGTAGGCCATGCCGTGCGAGCTGTCGGTGAACCAGACCAGCACCCGGTTGCCGGCCGGCGACCGCCACCAGAACGGGCGGCCGAGGTCCTGGCCACCGGTCAGGAACGGCACCGAGCGGCCGGCCCAGTTGTGCGCCGCCGACAGGTAGCGCACGCCGCTCGCGGCGAGCGCGTCGACGAAACCGACCACCGCGCCCGGCACGTCGGTGTGCATCGCCGAGGTGACCGGGATCCCGTGCCGGTCGCGCAACTCGTCGGTGAAGCGCAGCATCCGGTGCAGCTCCTCGACCGAGCAGGCCTCGGTGTGCAGCTGGAACGGCATCGCGGTGACCTCGATGCGGCCCTGCTTGACCAGCTCGATGAAGCGGGCGACGGCAGCGTCGTCGCGCGACTCCAGCCACCGCTGCACCGGCAGCGCCGACTCGACCGTCCAACGGAACTTCGCGTCGTCGGGCCACTCGTCGGTGGTCGTCGACAGCTCGACTGCCGAGTCGAGATAGTCGAGGTGGTGCCGGAGCACCACGCCCTGCCGGTCGGTGTAGCCGATGTCGAGATGCGAGTGGTGCATGACGTGCACGGTGAACTTGCGCTGGGGCTCGACGGT
This sequence comes from Asanoa ferruginea, assembly GCF_003387075.1. Taxonomy (NCBI): domain Bacteria; kingdom Bacillati; phylum Actinomycetota; class Actinomycetes; order Micromonosporales; family Micromonosporaceae; genus Asanoa; species Asanoa ferruginea. The sequence goes on along the minus strand of NZ_QUMQ01000001.1, from coordinate 650,262 downwards.
GAACCGGCCCGACAGGCCGGCGACCTCGATGGTCACCTCACGCGGCGCGGTCACCTCGGGCAGCCACAGGTCGATCCGGCCGGCCTCGACGGTGCCGGAGTCGACGACCCGGTCGCCGTCGGCGAGGGTGGCGGTGCCACCGCTGCCGCCCTGCACGGTCACCCGCACCGCTTGGCGCAGGCCCTTTCCGTCGTCGCGGATGTCATTGCGGAACAGCGGCAGGGCCGCCGCCGTCACGGTCACGCCATCGCGCTCCGCGACGGTCGCCGTGCCCGCGGCCCGCAGGGTCGCGCGCATGTCCTCATAGCCAGGCGAGCCGAGTCGGGCGCGCAGCAAACGGCTGGTCATGCTGTCCTTCCTAAGGTTCTCAGAACTGGCCCAGGGCAAGGCCGCGGGCGAACATCCGTTGGGCGGCCAGGAAGACCGCGACGGTGGGCAACGACATGACCAGCCCGGCGGCGAGCAGCACGGGCACCGAGCTTCCGGCGTACGCGCTGGACAGCGCCGACAGTGCGGTCATCACCGGCCGCACCGGGTCGCTCTGCGAGAGGGTCAGGCCGAAGAGCAGGTCGTTCCAGATGAACGCGAACTCCAGGATGAAGACCGCGCCCAACGCCGGCAGCGCCAGCGGGAAATAGATCTTGCGGAAGATGTGCCAGGTCGACGCGCCCTCGACCCGGGCCGCCTCGAACATCTCGTAGGCGATGCCGGTGAAGAAGTTGCGCATCACGAACGCGGCGAGCGGGATGCTGACCGCGGTGTAGATGAGCACCAGCCCGACCCGGCGGTCGTAGAGGTCGGCCCAGCTGTAGCCGAGGAACAGCGGGATCAGCAGCATCTGGGTGGGGAACACGGTGCCGCCGAAGAGCAGCAGGAACCACCAGAAGCCGGCGCGCAGGCGGAGCACGACGATCGCGTACCCGGCCATCGCTCCGATCACGACGGCCAGGGCCGGCCCGGTGACGCTGTAGAGCGCGGTGCTGCCGATGCTCTGGCCCAGCCCCACCGTGTCCCACGCGTCGCGCAAGTTGGCGAACAGGCCGAAGCTCTTGTCGGGCACCCAGATCTTGTCGGCGTCGTAGGCGTCGGTCGACTTGAAAGCGTTGACCAGCAACAGGTAGACCGGGATCAGCCAGACCAGACCGAGCACGGCCAGCGTGCCGCGGCGGGCCACCCAGCCCAGCTTGCTCTCCTTCATCGCAGCTTCTCCTGTCCGCGGATCTGGAAGCGCAGGTAGGCGATCGTGACCGCGCCGGTGACCAGGGTGAGCACCAGCGCCACGGCCGAGCCGTAGCCGTAGTCGCCGGAGACGAAGGCGTCGCGATACATGGTCACGGCGAGGGTCTCCGAGGACCGACCCGGGCCGCCCTGCGTGGTGACCCAGACGATGTCAAACGTCTTGAGGCTGGCCACCAGCGACAACCCGACGACCACCGTGGTCAGCGGGGCCAGCAGCGGCCAGGTGATGTGCCGGAACATCTTCCAGCCGCTGGCGCCGTCGAGCCGGGCCGCCTCGAGAGGTTGCACCGGGATCGACTGGAGACCGACCAGGAACAGCAGCGCGTTGACCCCGCTCTGTTGCCAGGTCATCGCGACGATCATCGCGATCGTGTTGTAGGGCGCCTGCTGTAGGAACGAGATGTCGGCACCCGGCAGGTGCAGGAAGTGCAGCAGGTCGTTGGCCGCGCCGTCGCTCTGGAGGATGAAACCCCAGATCACACCCAGACCCGCACCTGAGAGGGCGTACGGGAGCATGAAGGGCAACCGCAGCAGCGTGCCGCCCCTGATGCCGAAGCTGAGCAGCGCGATCAGCAGGCCGATGGCGACCGGCACGATCGTGGTGCCGACCACCCAGAACAGCGTGTTGCGGATCGAGGTGGTCAGTGCCGGGTCGTCGAGGAACTTCTTGAAGTTGTCCAGCGCCACCCACTTCGGCGAGGTGAGCCCGTCGTAGTCGGTGAAGCTGTAGAAGATCGTGTAGAGGAACGGTGCGTAGAGAAGCACGGCGACGACGAGCACCGCGGGCGAGATGAACCCGAGCGCGCTCCAGCCGGTGCCCCGCTTTCTTCCTTTGGTGCTCGCCGTCGCCGTCATCAGTTGGACTTCCAGTAGTCGTCGGACGCCTTCTGGATCGTGTCGAGCTGCTTCTGGTAGCTGCCCGGGTCGACCATGAAGGCACCGAAGCCGTCCAGCGAGGCGGTCAGCACCGCCGGCGGCACCGCTTCGAAGTAGCGGTTGGCCAGCGTGTACTTGCCCTCACCGGCCTCCTTGTTGAGCTGGTTGAGGCCCGGGTCCTTGATCTGGACCTTCGGGTTGGCCGAGACGTCGCCGCGGCTGTTGGCCCACTGGTCCTGCGCGTCGGCGCCCATCCACCACTTCAGGAACTTGTTGCTGGCGTCCGGGTTGGGCGCCTTGGTCAGCGTGCAGAGCGGGCCGCTCTCGAACGCCACCGTGGTGTTGGGCAGGCTCGGCGTCACGTTGGGCACCACGAACGTGCCGTAGTCGCTGTCCGGCTTCATGCCCTGGGTGGTCATGTTGGTGTTGAACCAGGTGCCGAAGAGCCCCATCGCGACCTTGCCCGACTTGAGCATCACCTCGGGCTGGTCCTTGCTGCCCGGGTCGCTGAAGTAGCCCTTGTCCTCCATGGCCTTCCACTGCTGCATCACCGCGACCACCTTGGGGTCGGTGAACTTCGCCTTCCCCGTCGCCAGGTCGTTGTAGAGCTGCGGGTCGGTGCCGATCAGCAGTTGCTGGAACCAGACGAAGCTGAACAGCACGGAGGTCTGGTAGAACGGCGTGACGCCCTTGGCCTTGAGCTTGTCGGCCGTCGACATCAGGTCGGCCCAGCTCGTCGGCGGCTGCACGCCGGCGTCGGTGAAGACCTTCTTGTTGTAGAACATCACCCAGTACGAGACGTTAGCCGGCACGCAGTATTGCTTGCCGTCGATCGTGTAGTAGGGCTCCAGCTCCTTGGACACGTCGCCGCTGGCGATCGCGTCACTCCACAGTGAACTGGTGTCGGCCACCTGGCCCGAGTCGACGATCTCCTTGAGCCGGCCGCCCGTACTCCAGGTGAACAGGTCCGGTTTGTTGTTGGTGCGGAACGAGGCCTTGATGAACGCCTCGTAGGTGGGCTCGTCGGTGTAGCCGACCGGCGTGACGCCGAGACCGATCTGCTCCTTCGACAGTTTGCCGACGCCTTCGAAGTAGGTCTTCCAGGCGCCCTTGTCGTTGTAGAGCTTGACCTCCGTCGCGTTGGAGGCCGACTTGTCGTCGCCACCTCCACCGCACGCGGTGAGGCCCAACGAGACCACGGCGAGGGCCGCGATCGCCAGGCGCCTGTGCCTGCTGGAGAGCCGTTTCACCGTTCCAACCTTTCGTCGATGTGTTGGGGGTCCGCCGGCTGGCGGAAGGAGGGCAGCCGGCGGTGTACGACGTCGGCCACGTCCTCGAGGTGTCGCCGCATCAGGCGCTGGGCGAGGGGTTCGTCGCCCGCGTCGATCGCGGCCAGGACGCTCCGGTGCTCCTCGTGATCGCGGGCCCGGTCGTCGAAGATGTGCAGGATCGCCCGCTGCTCGGCGGCGTGCACCGAGAGCAACGAGTCGAGCACTTCGTGCAGGATGCCGTGGCCACTGGCCAGGGCGACCTGTAGGTGGAAAGCGGTGTTCGCGTGGTGCAACTGGCCGTCGTCGCCGTCGAGGTGCTGCTCCGCCAGGTCGAGCAGTTCGTGCAGCCGGGCGGTCGAACCGGCGTCCCGGTTGCGGGCGGCGAGGCCGGCGAGGTAGGGCTCGATCAGCAGCCGCGCGTCGAGCAGTTGCGCGGCCTGGAGGCCACCGAGCGTCGGCGGGTTGGGATTGGCGATCACCACCCGGTCGAGCGCGGCCCGCACATACATGCCCGAGCCGTGCCGGATGTCGATCGCCCCGGTGGCCTGCAACTGACGCAGGGCCTCCCGGATCGTGGGGGTGGCAACGGCGAACCGCTCGGCGAGCACCCGCACCGCGGGCAGCCGGTCACCCGGCCCGAGACCGTCGGCACGGATGAGTTCGACGATCCGGGCGATGAGCGCGTCGGACAGGCTCGGCCGCAAACCAAGCTCCGCCCGCGTTCCCTCGACCGTCACGCCGCGGACCCCCTCATGTTTCCGTCCGGTTAAGTGGGCAAGAGACTAGATGACTTGCTCTCTAGCTGTCTAGAGGTCTACTCATGAGATGCCGCTGTTGCGTTGTCCTCGCGGTGGGTGACAATGTGGACCTGATGCGGCCGTGGAGGTCCTGGTGTCTTTGAGCGCAACGCCCGTGCACCGCCCCCGGCTGCTCGACGAGCTGACCGGCCGGATCCTGGCCCAGATCCGTGACGAGGGGTTGCGGCCCGGTGACCGGCTGCCGTCGTCACGCGAGCTGGCTTCGCGCTTCCTGGTGGCGGTGCCGACGGTGCGCGAGGCGTTACGCCGGCTCGAGGCGACCGGGGCGGTCGAGCTCCGGCACGGCTCCGGGGTCTACGTGAAGGCCGACGTCGCCCGCCTGATCATGGTCAACCCCAACCGGCTGGCCCTCGATCCCGGCGCGATCATCGACCTGCTGGAGGCGCGGGAGCTGATCGAGCCCCACCTGGCCGCTTCCGCCGCCCGCAACGCGACCGACGCGCAGCTCGCCGAGCTGACCGTGGCGTTCTCCCGCACGACCGAGGCGCTCGCCGAAGACCAGCGGTTGCACCAGGCCAACATGGGTTTCCACCGCACGATCGGCCGGCTGGCCGGCAACCGGGCGCTGGCCCAGGTGCTCGAGTCGCTGATCGACCTGCACGACGAGGAGCAGCGCCACATCCTCGACCTCTACGGCGACCGCGATCACGACCACCAGGTGCACGGCGCGATACTGGCCGCGGTGACCGGCCGCCGTCCCGAGAAGGCCCGCCGGTTGATGACCGACCACCTCCGCGATGTCCGGGTGGTGGTGACCGCCGCGCTGAACCCGGAGGGCGCATGACGTTCCATCCCAATCTCGACCCTGAGCTGGCTGCCTTTCTTTCGGCTTTGGATGCTCCGTTCGAAGAGTTGAGTTCGCGTTCTTACGCCGAGCTGTCGGCCGCTCGTGAGCCGTGGCTAGTGGAGCCCGCGGCGATGAGCGACCCGCGCGTGACGCACTCGGACTCGTTGGCCCGGTCGGTGCCTGTTCGGGTGTTCCGCCCGGTTGGGGTTTCCGGCCCGTTGCCTGGTTTGTTGTGGATCCACGGCGGCGGGCTGCTGGTCGGCAGCGCGCGCAGCGATGCGGCGCCGGTCGGCTACACCGCCGCCGCGCCCTGCGTGACCGTTTCGGTCGACTACCGGCTCGCGCCCGAGGACCCTTATCCCGCGCAGGTCGACGACTGTTACGCGGCGCTGAGCTGGTTCTTCGACAACGCCGCGGCGCTAGGTGTCGACCCGGCGCGGATCGCCATCGGCGGCGGCTCCGCGGGTGGCGGTTTGGCTGCGGCGACCGCGCTGCGTTGGCGGGACGCGGGCGGCCCTTCGCTGGCCTTCCAGATGCTGGTCGCGCCGATGCTCGACGACCGTGGCCGGACGGCGTCAAGCTCCGCGTTCGACGACCCGCGCCTCGGGTGGACCGCGTCGTCCAACCGCTACGCGTGGCGGGCGCTGCTCGGCGACGCGGCCGGCGGGCCGGATGTGTCGGAGTATGCGGCGCCGGCGCGGGCCACCGACCTGGCCGGCCTGCCGCCCACCTACCTGTGCGTGGGTGAGCTGGAGGTGTTCCGCGACGAGTGCGTCGACTATGCGGCGCGGCTGATGCGCGCGGGCGTGCCGACCGAGCTGCACGTCTTCCCGGGCGCCTTCCACGGCTGGGAGTTCTTCCCGTCGGCCGCGATCAGCCTGCGCTCGGTGGAGGAGCGGACGTCGTCGTTGCGTCGGGCTCTTTACCGATCGTGACCTTGCATACAAGTGCACTAGTGTGCCAAGGTCGGCTTCATGCTGATGCCGGTCCTGCGCAGCCGAGGCCGCGCTTCTGACGAGGTCTACGCGGCGCTGGCGACAGCGATCCGCGACCTGCGCCTGACACCGGGCGCCACGCTCTCGGAGACCGACCTAGCCGAGCAGCTCGGTGTGAGCCGCACGCCGCTGCGCGAGGCGATCGCCCGGCTGGCCGACGCGGGCCTGGTGCAGGTGGTGCCCCAGGTCGGCACCAAGGTGGCCCTGATCGGGATGAGCGACGTGGAAGAGGCCCGCTTCGTCCGCGAAAACCTCGAGGTGGCGGCGTTCGCCGGCGCCTGCGGCTCCAACGACGTCTCGCGGCTGCGCCGCCTGCTGGACCAGCAGCGGGTCGCGGTCCGGGCTCGCGACCTCGACGAGTTCTTCGCCGCCGACGAGGCGTTACACGAGCAGATCTTCGTGATGAGCGGCCACCCGGGCGCCTGGCAAGCGGTGGTCCGGATGAAGGTCCAACTCGACCGGCTACGCCGGCTGAGCCTGCCCGACCCGCGCACCCTGCGCGACCTGCTGGCCGAACACCGGGCCATCGTCGACGCCCTCGACCGCGGCGACGTGGCCGGCGGCAGCGAGCTGGTCCGGGCCCACGCCCGCCGGGCCGCCGCACAGGCACCCGCACTGCGCCACGACCAGCCCGACTACTTCACCGACTGATGCTCACCATCGAAAACGCGGTAGAACACCTACGCGGCCGAGGCGTCATCCCCGGCGGCGGCACGGCAACCCTCCTGACCGGCGGCGTCTCGGGCGTGGTGGTGCTGGTCTCCGGGGGCGACCGCCGGCTGGTGGTGAAGCAGGCGCTCGATCGTCTGTCGGTGGCGACGGAGTGGCTGGCCAAGCCGGAACGCTTGCTGACCGAGGCGGCAGCGCTGGCGCTCCTGCACGAGATCACCCCGGCACACACGCCGGAACTGGTTGACGTGGACCCGGCGGCGTTGGTCCTGACGATGACCGCGGCGCCGCCCGGCTGGCAGCCGTGGAAGACCGTGCTGCTCGACGAGCCGCCGTCGGGCGCCCGTTTCGCGGCAGTGGCTTCAGCTCTCGGCCGTCTGTTGTCCGCCTGGCACCAGCAAACCTGGGGCGACCCGGTTGTCGCGGAGCGCTTCGCCGACTACGAGGCGTTCGAACAACTCCGGGTCGCGCCGTTCCACCGGGTGATCCGCGACCGCCATCCCGCGCTCACACCAGCGATCGACGCCTGCATCACCGACCTGACGACGGCGCGCGACTGCCTCGTACACGGCGACTTCTCCCCGAAGAACGTCCTGGTAGCCCCCGACGGTCCGCTATGGGTGCTGGACTTCGAGGTAGCCCACGTCGGCGCGGCCGTCTTCGACCTGGCGTTCCTCCAATGCCACCTCCTCCTCAAGGCGATCCACCGCCCAGCCGCCGCACCCGCGTTACGCGCCGCTGCGACGGCTTTCCAAACGGGCTACGGACCGACCACCTCAACCCGCCTCGGCTGGCACACCGCCTGTCTCCTACTGGCCCGGGTAGACGGCAAATCGCCCGCCACCTACCTGACCCCCGCCGGCCGAGACCGAGTGCGAGCCTTGGCGGTCCACGCCCTGTCACTGCCGTCGAGCCCGCCAATCGACGACCTCTGGGATCGCGCCGGATGAGCCGGGTCCGGGAAGTGCGGGGCTGGGAGGCGCTTGACTCGCGTGGGCGGCCGACCGTTGCCTGCCGGGTCACGCTCGACGGGGGAGCGGCCGCGACCGCGACCGTTCCGTCGGGTGCATCGGCGGGCTCGCACGAAGCGGTCGAGCTGCGCGACGGCGGCGCCCGCTACGGCGGCCGGGGCGTGCGGACCGCTGTGTCCCATGTGGAGGGTGCGCTCGCGGCCGCGGTCATCGGCGTCGACATCGCCGCGGTCGACGACGCGTTGCGTTCGGTCGACAAGCCGCCCTACGCCGCCGTCGGTGCCAACGCCGTGCTGGCCGTCTCGGTTGCCGCAGCCCGCGCGGGTGCGGCCGAAGCCGGCGTCACCCTGGCCCGCCAGCTCGCCGGCGACGGGCCCCTGCTGCTGCCGATGCCGATGGTCAACATCGTCTCGGGTGGCGCGCACGCCGCCTCCGCCATCGACATCCAGGACGTGCTGGTGATCCCGCACGCGGCGACCGGCTTCGCCGAGGCGATCGAGTGGGCCGCCGCCGTCCGCACGGCCACCGCGGAGCTGGCCCAACGCCGCGGCCACGACGCCGCGGCGTTGGTTGCCGACGAGGGCGGCCTCGGGCTGCGGCTGCCGACCAACCGGGCCGCGCTGGAGCTGGTGGTCGACGGCATCGACGCCGCCGGGCTGACCGGTCGGGTCGGGCTCGCGCTCGACCTCGCCGCGACCGAGTTCTTCGACGGGGGCGCCTATCACCTGCGCCGTGAAGGGCGTCGGCTCACCGCGACCGAGCTGATCGACGAGGTGGCGTCCTGGTGCGCCGACTATCCGGTGCTCTCCGTCGAAGACCCGCTCGCGGAAGACGACTGGGCCGGGTGGGCGGCCGCGACCGGCCGGCTGCCGGGCGTACAACTGGTTGGTGATGATCTTTTTGTCACTGATCTGGACCGTCTGGCCCGCGGTGTCGCAGCCGGCGTCGGCAACGCCGTCCTGGTCAAGCCCAACCAGAACGGGCTGGTCAGTGGCGCGGCGGCGGTGGTTCGGGCGGCGCGGGACGCCGGCTATCGGACGATCGTCTCCGCCCGGTCGGGGGAGACCGAGGACGCGTGGGTGGCCGATCTCGCGGTCGGGTGGCGGGCCGGGCAGATCAAGGTCGGGTCGACGCACCGGTCCGAGCGGACCGCGAAATGGAACAGGTTGCTGGAACTCGCGGCGCTGGAGGACACCACGTTCGCCGGGCCGTGGAAGGAGACGCGGTGAACAGGTTTGACGGGCGCACGGTGTTGGTCACCGGCGCGGGGTCGGGGATCGGGTTCGAGATGGCCCGGCGGTTTCTGGCCGAGGGCGCCGCGGTCTATGCGGCCGACCTCGCCCCGGAAGGGTGCCCGGCCGGGAGCATCGCGTTGAAAGTTGACGTGACGGTCCCGGCCGATGTCGAAGCCGCCGTTGCTCAGGCCGTTGCCGAGACCGGGCGGATCGATGTTTTATGCAACAACGCTGGGCTTTCGTCGATAACCGATCCGATCGAATGCACTGTCGAGGAGTGGGACGCCGTGTTCGCGGTCAACACCCGCGGTGTCTTCCTGGGCTGTAAATACGCGTTGCCGCACATGTTGCGGCAACGGCGCGGCGCGATCGTCAACACCGCGTCGGCCGCCGGGTTGGTCGGGCTCAAGGACCGGGCCGCCTACTGCGCCAGCAAGGGCGCGGTCATCACGTTCACGAAGCAGGTCGCCGTGCAATACGCGGGGACCGGGGTGCGGGCCAACTCGGTGTGCCCGGGTACCGTCGACTCGCCCTGGGTGGGCCGGCTCCTCGCCGCGACCGACGACCCCGACGCGACGCGCGCCCAGCTCGTCGCCCGGCAGCCGATGGGCCGGTTGGCCACCCCGGGCGAGGTGGCCGCGGCGGCGCTCTATCTGGCGTCCGACGAGGCCGAGTTCGTCACCGGCACCGAGCTGGTCATCGACGGCGGCCTGGTCGCCGCCTGAACGAAGGAGAAGCGGCATGCGACTGATGCGGATCGGGCCGGCCGGCGCCGAACGTCCCGTCCTACTCGACGGGTCCGGTCAGTATTTCGACCTTGGCGGGGTCACCGCCGACATCGACCCGGCGTTCTTCGCCGGCGACGGCATCGAGCGGGTTCGCGCGGCGCACGCGGCTGGTGAACTGCCGGCGTTCGACGCGACCGGGCAGCGGGTCGGCGCGCCGATCGCCCGCCCGAGCGTGGTGCTCTGCATCGGCATGAACTACGCGGCGCACGCGGCCGAGTCGGGTGCCCAGCCGCCGGAGCAGCCGGTGATGTTCTACAAGGCGCCCAACACGGTGGTCGGGCCCGATGACGAGGTGCTGATCCCGCGCGGCTCCAAGGAGACCGACTGGGAGGTGGAGCTGGCCGTGGTGATCGGCCGCCGGGCCCGCTATCTCGCGTCGCCGGACGAGGCGTTGTCCTACGTCGCCGGCTACACGATCGCCAACGACGTGTCCGAGCGTGACCTGCAGATCAAGCAGAGCGGCGGTCAGTGGTCGAAGGGCAAGAGCTGCGAGACGTTCAACCCGCTCGGCCCGTGGCTGGTCACCGCCGACGAGGTGGCCGACCCCCAGGCGCTGCGGCTGCGCTCGTGGGTCAACGGCGAGCCCCGCCAGGACTCGACGACCCGCGACATGATCTTCGGCGTCGCCACCCTGATCTACCAGCTCAGCCAGCTCACCGTGCTGGAGCCGGGCGACCTGCTCAACACCGGCACGCCCCAGGGCGTGGCGCTGTCGGGCCGCTTCCCCTACCTGGCCGCCGGCGACGTGGTCGACCTGGAGATCGAGGGCCTGGGTCACCAGCGGCAGCTCGTCGGTCAGGCCTGACCCAAAGATGCATCCCGGCAAGGGTGATTCATCACCCTTGCCGGGTAGACTCGCCGGCATGCCCGAGCCGCACTGGTTGAGCGATCGCGAGCTGGCCGCCTGGCGGGCCTTCCTCACGATGGAGGAAGACGTGCGCCGGCACATGAACCGGCACCTGCTCACCACCTTCGGCCTTTCGGTGGCCGACTACGCCGTCCTCGTCGGCCTGTCCGACGCGCCCGATTCGTGCCTGCGCGTCTTCGAGTTGCGCGAACTGCTCCGCTGGGAGAAAACCCGGCTGACCCACCAGATCTCCCGGATGGTCGAGCGCGACCTGGTCGAGCGGCGGTCCTGTGAATCCGAGCCCCGGGGCGCGGTGGTGGCGCTCACCGCGGCGGGCCGGGAAGCGATCGTCCGGGCGGCGCCCGCGCACGCCGAGTTCGTACGCCGGCTGTTCTTCGATGCCCTGAGCCCCCGCCAGGTCGACGCGCTGGCGGCCATCTCGAACGCGGTGCTCGAGAACATCGCCGACGGCATGGGTGATACATCACCCACTTCGTGAGGGTGACGCGTCACCCTTAGCTGGCTAGGCTTCAACTCGCACGAAGCCCCCCAGCACGGAAAGAAGAGCCATGTCTGATCCCGTCAAGCTCGCCATCGTCTACTACTCGTCGACCGGCACCGGCACCGAGATCGCCAACGAGATCGCCGCCGCTGCTGAGAAGGCCGGCGCCGAGGTCCGGATCCGCAAGGCGGCGGAACTGGCACCCCAGTCGGCGATCGACTCCAACCCGGTCTGGGCCGCGCACCACGCCGCCACGGCCGACATCCCCGCGCCGACGGCGGACGACATGGAATGGGCCGACGCCGTGATCTTCGGTTCGCCCACCCGGTTCGGCAACGTCGCGGCCCAGCTCAAGCAGTTCCTCGACAGCCTGTCGCCGCTCTGGTCGCAGAACAAGCTGGCCGACAAGGTCTACAGCGGCTTCACCTCGACCGCGACCCGCCACGGCGGCCACGAGTCGACGCTGATCGCGCTCTACAACACGATCTACCACTTCGGGGGCATCGTCGTCGCTCCCGGCTACACCGACGCGGTCAAGTTCGCCGACGGCAACCCGTATGGCACGTCGCACTTCACCGCCGGCGGCACCGACCCGGTCGGCGACCAGACCCGCAACGCGGCCCGCCACCAGGCCGAGCGCGTGGTCCGCATCGCCCGCGCGCTCAAGGACGGCTCGGCCGCCTGACCCGCGTCGCCTGGGCGACCGGCTCGCCGAGCCGGTCGCCCACGAGCGCGCCAGTTACGGCAGGCTCACCCGCCGTCCGCGCCCGAACTCCTCCGCCTCGTCGTCACTGATGACGGCGAACGCGCCGGCCGGCACCCGCTCGAGGCCGGCCACCCGCGCAGCCACCGACAGCAGCACCTCGTCCGGCGCTCCGGCGATGAAGAAGACGTAGACATCGCCGTATTCTTCTCCGCTGTCGAACTCCTCCGCCTCTTCGAGGCCGGCGAGAAAATCTTCGACATCATCGATCCACGGAAATGCATAGTCGTTTTCGCCGAGACCGGGTACTGGCGTCAGCGGAACATGGATCTCCACCACTGTCATGGTCATGGCGCTACATCATGTCTGACGCCCTGGTTCACAGAGCAGTGCAGGTCAGATTTGGTACGGGGTTCGGCGTCGCCCCATTGGCCTGGAACCCGAACTCGGTGACCCCACCCGCCGTCAAGCGGCCGTTGTAGCTGACGTTGGTCACCTGCGTCGCGCTGCCGGAGCCGCTGAACTGGCCGCTCCACGAGTTGACGACGGTGTTGCCGGCCGGCAACGGCAGGCCGACCCGCCAGCCGTTGACACCGTTGCTGCCGGCGGTGACGCGAACCGCGGCGACGTACCCCGCCTGCCATGAACTTGTCACCTGGAACACGGCGGTGCAGCCACCCGACCCGGGCGGCGGGGTGGTCGGCGGGGGTGTGGTCGGCGGGTTGCTGGTGGGCGGTGGCGTCGTCGGACCGCCGCCGCCGTTGAGGCCGAAGAACGCGATCGCCGCCGCGGCCTGCACCGGCAGGTTGTGCGACGTGTTGGCCATGCTGGTCGCCTCGACGAGCACCTGACCGGAACTGTTGGCGTAGCGGGTGCGTGTCCACCCCGACTGCGGGCTGTCGGTCGACGTCGGGGTCTGGCTCAGCCCCTGCACATTGGTCCACTGTTTGATGGCTTCGCCGAAGTTCACGTACGACAGCGTCTCGTCGTTTGTCCCATGCCAGAGCTGCACCCGCGGTCGCGCGCCGGTGTAACCCGGGTAGGCGTTGCGGACGAGATCGCCCCACTGCTGTGCGGTGCGGGTGAGCTGGCCCTGTGCGCACTGGCTGTTCCACTTGCCCGACCCGGCGAAGCACCCGAACGGCACCCCGGCGAAGGCGGCGCCGGCCCGGAAGACGTCGGGGTAGGCGCCGAGCAGCACGTTGGTCATCATGGCGCCGGACGAGACACCGGTGACGAAGGTACGGTTCGGGTCGGCGTTGAAGTTCTGCTGCACGTAGCGCGTCATCGAGACGATGCTCAGCGAGTCGCTGCCGCCGTTGTGGGTGAGCGTGGCATTGGAGGCGACGTCGAAACAGCCGTCGCTCGCGGTCACCGAGGGGTAGACGACGATGAACCCGTATTGGTCGGCGAGCCGGGCGAAGTCGGTTCCACTGTAGAACGCCGGGCCGCTGCCGGTGCAGTAATGCACGGCGACCAACAGGCCGGGCCGCGCGGCGACGTTGTTGGGGACGTAGAGATACATCCGGAGATTGCCGGGGTTGGTGCCGAAGTTGGTCACTTCGGTGAGTGACGCGGCCTGCGCCGGCGCCGCGACCAACAACGTCGCCGCGACGATGGTGGCGGCCAGCACCGCCCAGAGGGCATGCAGGGCCTTGGGAAGCCTCATGAGCTCTCGCTCCTCATTGCTGACGCGCGGGCGATCGACCCGCGCTGGCGAGCACGGCCGTTGCCCTCGGCCATCAACTGACGACTCCCGACCGCAGACTAGGCCGCGATCCGCCCGCCGGGCATCAGTTTTCGAAACCCGCCACAACGGGCGGGGTCAATCGGGAGCGTTGTCGCTGGGTTGGGCCGCGAGGTGCCTCGGGTCGGCGGTGACATAGACGGCCCTGCCCTGATGGCCGACGATCAGCCCCTGCGTGCGCAACACGATCATGGCGCTGCCGATGGTCTGGCGGCTGACCTGGTAGGTCTGGCACATCACCCGGCAGGTGGGCAGGGTGGCGCCGGGCGCTAGCTGGCCGCTGACGATCTGACCCCGAATGTCGTCGACGATGTCGAGATAGCTCGGCCGGTGCGCTCCCATCGAACCCCTCCACTAACCAGTGGTTACAATGGCTACTATTGCTGTAAGGGCGTCACGCGTCAAGGCCAAGTTTTTCTGGACGGCTGCGCCGGAAGGATCGGCCTGGCTGGCATGCATGGCCGATCTGGGGCAGCGGATGTGGGGAGATGTAGATCAACTTTCCACGTCTGCTACCCCAGATCGGCTCGGATCGCAGTTAGAGCGCGGTCTGACAGTGGCGTGCGTCCGAACGCAGTCGGAGGGGGGCGCCCGGCGCCAGAAGCGTCGCCTTTCTTTCCTATCCGGGGCGGCAAATCTGCCACCGACGGCCCTGCAGCGCAGCTGCCGCCGCGCTCGCCGCGGGACCGCCCATCCGGGGCGGCACATCCGTAGAGTTGATCTACGTTTCAACAGCTCCGCCGCCCCAGATCGTCCCCGGGGACAACACCCGGGCCGGCCCAGCCACACGAGCCGGGCGGGCTCCGGGCCGGGCGGACTCCGGGCGGGCCCAGCCGCACGAGCCGGGCGGACTCGGGGCCGGGCGGGCTCCGGGCCGGGCGGGCTCCGGGCCGTCGATCGTTCCGCGCGACGACTCTGCGGATCTCGTCGTTGGGCGTAGCCCAGGACCAGGATCTCCATCGCGCTGGCTACCGTGTGGGGATGCGGCTTCATGTGGGGTGCGCGATGTGGACGCTCAAGGCTTGGCAAGGGCGGGTCTCGCCGGCGAGGTCTGATGAGCGGCTCCGGCATTACGCCGGCTGGTGTGATGCCGTCGAGGGGAACACGACCTTCTACGCCACGCCCACCCGGGAGACCGTTGCCACCTGGGCCAACCAGACCGACCCCAGTTTCCGCTTTGTCCTGAAGCTGCCCAAGGTGGTCACGCACGACCGCCGCCTGGTCGACGCCGCCACGCCGCTCGACGCGTTCCTGCGTGCGATCGAGCCGCTCGGCCCGCGGGTCCACGCGCTCTGGATCCAACTTCCGGGATCCTTCGGTCCCGAAGAAACCGGGACGCTCGGCAGCTTCATCCGGAACCTGCCCACCCATTACCGGTACGCCGTGGAAGTCCGCCACCCCGGCTTCTTCACCGACGCGCGGGCGACGAACCGACTCGAGCAGGCGCTCGCCGGCGCCGAGTGGATCCCGTTCGACACCACCGCGTTCTTCCGGAAGCCCCCGACCAGCGCCGCCGAGCGGGAGGCCTGGACGAAGAAGCCGCGGATGCCGCTTCGCACCCAGGCGCTCACCGACCAGCCGATCGTCCGCTACCTCGGCCGCGACGAGACCGCGGCGACCGTCGAGGGCTGGCAGCGCTGGGTCGAGGTCGCCGCCGGCTGGCTGCGGGAAGGGCGGGAGCCGACCTTCTTCATCCACACGCCCGACAATGCCGACGCGCCCGCCCTTGCCCGGATGTTCCATCAGCAGGTGCGCAGCCGGGTGCCGGGCCTCGAAGCGCTGCCCGAGCCCGTACCCCTGGAAGAGCCGTTGACCTTGTTCTGAAGGCGACTATTCCAGTTGGGCCAGCTCCTCGGCGGTCAGCAGGCGCGACCGGATGAGGAACCGCACGCCCTCCGGTGCTTCGAGGGAGAAGCCGCTGCCACGTCCGGGAACGACGTCGACGGTCAGGTGGGTGTGCTTCCAGCGGTCGAACTGCGACGTCGACATCCAGAACGAGATGGGTTCGTCGACCCCCTCGACCTTCAGCGACGCGAGTTCGACGTCGGAGCTGCCGGTGCGGAACTCGCCGGCCGGGAAACACATCGGTGCGCTGCCGTCGCAGCAGCCGCCGGACTGGTGGAACATCAGCGGCCCGTGGTTGCCGTGCAGCGAGCGCAGGAGTTCGGCGGCGGCCGGCGTCAGGTCGACGCGGGACACCGCCGGGCCGGCCGCGGCTGCGGCGGCCGACCCGGTGTGCTGGATTTCGCTCATTGGCGTGATCCTTTGGTAAGGCCTAGAAGAAACCCATGGCCTTGGGTGAATAGCTGATTAGCAGGTTCTTCGTCTGCTGATAGTGGTCGAGCATCATCTTGTGGTTCTCGCGCCCGATGCCGGATTGCTTGTAGCCACCGAACGCGGCGTGTGCCGGGTAGAGGTGGTAGCTGTTCGTCCACACTCGACCGGCCTGGATCGCCCGGCCCGCCCGGTACGCGGTGTTGATGTCCCGGGTCCAGACGCCGGCGCCGAGGCCGTACAACGTGTCGTTGGCGATTTTGATCCCGTCGGCGAAGTCGTTGAACGAGGCCACCGACACGACCGGGCCGAAGATCTCCTCCTGGAAGATCCGCATCGAGTTGCTGCCCTCGAAGATCGTCGGCTGCACGTAGTAGCCGCCGGCGAGGTCGCCGCCCAGCTCCGCGCGGGCGCCACCGGTGAGCAGCTTGGCGCCCTCCTGCCGGCCGATCTCCAGGTAGGACAGGATCTTCTCGAGCTGGTCGTTGGAGGCCTGCGCGCCGACCATCGTGTTGGTGTCGAGCGGGTTGCCCTGCACGACGGCCTCGGTCCGCTTGACCGCGGCTGCCAGGAAGTCGGAGTAGTGGCCCTGCTGGATCAGCGCCCGCGACGGGCAGGTGCAGACCTCGCCCTGGTTGAGGGCAAACATCGTGAAGCCCTCGAGCGCCTTGTCGAAGAAGTCGTCGGTGGCGCTGCTGACGTCGTCGAAGAAGATGTTCGGGCTCTTCCCGCCGAGCTCCAGCGTGACCGGCTTGATGTTCTCGCTGGCGTACTGCATGATCAGCCGCCCGGTGGTGGTCTCGCCGGTGAACGCGACCTTGGCGACCCGCGCCGACGAGGCGAGCGGCTTGCCGGCCTCGAAGCCGAAGCCGTTGACGATGTTGACCACGCCCGGCGGCAACAGGTCGGCGATCAGGCTCATCAGCAGGTGGATCGAGGCGGGCGTCTGCTCTGCCGGCTTGAGCACGACCGCGTTGCCGGCGGCCAGGGCCGGGGCGAGCTTCCAGACGGCCATCAGGATCGGGAAGTTCCACGGGATGATCTGCGCGACGACGCCCAGCGGCTCGTGGAAGTGGTAGGCGACCGTGTCGTCGTCGATCTCGCCGAGCGAGCCTTCCTGCGCCCGGATCGCACCGGCGAAATAGCGGAAGTGGTCGATGGCCAGCGGTATGTCGGCGGCCATGGTCTCGCGGACCGGCTTGCCGTTCTCCCACGACTCGGCGACCGCGAGCTTCTCGAGGTTGGCTTCCATCCGGTCGGCGATCCTGTTGAGGATGTTGGCGCGCTCGGCGACCGAGGTGCGGCCCCAGGCCTCGGCGGCACCGTGCGCGGCGTCCAGGGCGCGCTCGACATCGTCGGCCGTGCCGCGGGCGATCTCCGTGAATGCCTGGCCGGTGACCGGGCTCGGGTTCTCGAAATACTGGCCTTTGGCCGGGGGTACGAACTCGCCGCCGATCCAGTGGTCATACCGCGATGCGTAGGAAACGACAGAACCGTCCGAACCGGGTTGCGCGTATGTGGTCATGGTGACCTCCCGAAAAGCGCCGCCGCCATGGCGACCCGGGAGTCACGTTATTTACCGAGACGTTGCATCCACGTTGCGTCGTACTCGCGGGCGAGCTGCACCGCCCGGGCGCGAGCGAGCGGCGCGCGCGGCGACTGCGGCGTCAACGCCGTCGCCAGGGCCTGCCACATCTCCAGGTCGTCGGCACCCCAGGGCGACCGGGTCCAGGTGTCGAGCAGCCGCGGGTCACGGCTGGCCCGCACCGCGGCCCGGGCCTGCACCTCGAGGTCGGTGCGCAGCCGCGCGATCCCCGGCGCGTCGGAGCCCGGCAGCAGCGGGCCGGCGTAGGCGTCGAGCGCCGCGTCGACCCGCCCTTCCTCGAGCAACCGGGTGACCGCGAGGAAGTCGGCGTCGACGACGGTGCGCAGCCGATAGGGCCGGGAATCGAGCAGGTCGGGGCCGAGCGTGCGGCGGAACCGGGAGAGTTCGGCCCGCACGGTCACCGGGTTGAGATGGGCGTCGCCGTAGAGGTCGAGGCCCAGTTGCTCGCCGGTGCGGCCCTCCGGGTGGGAGATGAGCAGGACCAGCAACTCGGAGTGGCGCCGGCCGAGCTTGGTGCGCTTCCCGCCGACAGTCAGCGTCGCTTCGTCGCGCCCGAGAGCGGCGACGGTCGCATCGCCAGCGCGGGGCGCGCCGGCCAGGAACGCCTCGGCCGCCCGGGCCGCCGCGCGGACCAGCGCGAGGCTGTGCGGGTTGGCGACCTGGTCACCGCCGGTGATGTCGATGGCGCCGAGCAGCCGGCCGGTGTGTGGATCGTGGATCGGCGCGGCCGAACACGTCCAGGGCTGCACGGGCCGGCTGAAATGCTCGGTCGCGAAGATCTGCACGGAGTGGTCGATGGCCACCGCCGTTCCCGGTGCGTTGGTGCCCGCGTGCGCCTCGTCCCACCACGCGCCCGCGACGAAGTTCATCGCCTCGGCGTCACGCATCGCGGCGCGGTTGCCGTCGACCCAGAGCAGCCGGCCCCGCGCGTCGCAGACCGCGAGAAGCTCGCCGTCTTGCGCCGCGTCGCCGAGCATCTCCCGGAACAGCGGAAGCACCGCGGCCAGCGGATGTTCGGCGCGGTAGGCGTCGAGTTCGGCATCCGCCAGGTCGATCGGCGCGGTCGAGTCGGGTTGGAGCAACGCGTGGGCCGACCGGCGCCAGGACTCCGCGACCACCCGCCGGACCCGTTCGTCGACGGCGCCGGCGGCGAGGAACCTATCGTGCGCGCGGCCGATCTCGCCGATCCGTTCGACAGGATCGACTCCGGTCTGCAGGGCGAGCCACGGGTTGGACAACCACGTCCTCCTCGTCACCCATCGTGGCGTACGGGGTCGCAATTGCCAACTCGATCAGCGCTCGAAGTCCGCAGAAGCGATGGCCTCGACCTCGTCGAGGAAACGCATCGCGGCGTTGACGTTCTGGCTGCGCCAACTGGCCAGGATCTCCCCGAAGCCGGTCTCGGCCGCGCGCTGCCGTTCGAGCGCGGTCTGCACGGGGACCAGCGCGGCCCGCTGCGCGGCGATCAACGCCTGCGGTGCCGTCTCGCGGCGGAGCAGCAGCGCCAGCTTCGCGAGCAGTTCGGAGCGCACGTCGCGGACGTGTGCCACCGGCCGCTTCAGCCAGGCCCGGGTCGCCGCCCGGCCCGCGGGCGTGGTGGTGAGAATGGACCGTTGCGGCCCGCGCTGCCCCGCCTCGGTCGAGACGACCCGGATGAGGTCGAGCTCGGCGAGCCGGTCGAGCGACCGGTAGACGATCGGCCGCGGCACGTGCCAGGCCCGCCCGACGTCGCCGTCTTCGGCGGTCAACGCGGCCACGGCGAACCCGTGCTTGGGGCTCTCGTCGACCAGCGCCAGCACGATCCACGCGGCCAGGGACAAGTCGGGACGCTCCGCCACCCGTTCAGCGTAGTGGCCGGCCGGTAACCGCTTCCGGGCCCGGCGATGGCGCAGTAGTCTCAATGTGACTACCCGACGCGCTCCGGGGGTGGCGATGGACAGGCTCGACGACGGCACTCCTTATTACGCGCCGCTCGGCCGGCTGCTCGAAGACGGCGACCGGGTCTGCTGCCACCTCTGCGGCTCGTGGTTCCTGTCGGTGGCGAGCCACCTGCGCGTGCACGGCTGGACCAAGGCCGACTACGTCGCGGCGTTCGGCCTGGAGCTGGGCAACCCGCTCAGTGGCGAGGCCACCCGCAAGCGCCGTTCGGCGGCCCTGACCGCGCGCCTCGCGGTCGAGCCGACGT
Source organism: Asanoa ferruginea (assembly GCF_003387075.1). Taxonomy (NCBI): domain Bacteria; kingdom Bacillati; phylum Actinomycetota; class Actinomycetes; order Micromonosporales; family Micromonosporaceae; genus Asanoa; species Asanoa ferruginea. Next base: position 630,749 of record NZ_QUMQ01000001.1, on the reverse strand, counting down.
TGCGCGACGCGCTCGCGGCGGCCCGCACCCGTTCCCGCACCGGCGAACTCACCGCGGCGGCGGCTTCGGCGGCGCGCGGCCGCCCGCATCCGGCCCAGCGACGGGCGAAGACGCTCGCGAACCTCGCCCGGATCAGCCCGGAGGCGCGGGCTTCGGGCGCCCGCCGCTATGCCGAAGACCGCCTGCGCGAGCTCGCCCGGCAGGTCGCGCACCGCTTCGGCTTCGAAGACTTCGCGGCATACGTGGCCGCGCGGCTGTCCGACGGCCGCAGTCTCGCGGCGATCAGCCGGGAGGCCGGGCAGCACAAGGACTGGCTGTCCCGCCACGTCGCCGCCCTCGCGCCGACCAGCATCCGTCCACATGCGAGTGATGCCCGGCTGCGGCCGGTCGCCGTGCGGCACGGGTTCGCCGACCCGGCGGCCTATCTGCGCGCGCGGCACGTCGGTGAGCACCGCAGTGTGGCCGCGATCGCCGCCGAGACGGGCGTGACCCGCGGAACGATCCTGACCGCGTTGCGGCACCACGGAATCAGCCCGATGCCGCACGCGACAAAGCGCCACCAGGCCGCCGACCGCGACCGGGCGGTGGCCCGGGGGCTCGGCTTCGACTCGCTCGCGGCCTATGTCGCCGCCGGCCGGGCCCAGGGCCACACCTGGAAGCGGTTGGCGGCTGATTCAGGCCTGCCTGAAACGACCCTCCGCCGCCACGCCCGCGTCAGCTCTGCAACACCCGCGCCGAACGGCCCTGGATCGAGTGGGCGAACGCATCCGGCGACTCGCCCATGATCTCTTTGACCCAGCCCGTGAAGTCGTCGCCGAAGATCTCGTCGGCACCGGCGGCGATGCCGTCCAGGGCGCGTGCGGCCACCGTCGCCGAGTCGCTCTTGAGCTTCTCGGGTGCGTCGGCGAACAAGGGCGTGTCCATGTATCCCATGTAGAGCCCGGCGACCTGGACGCCGCGGGGCGCGAGCTCGAATCGCGTCGCATTGGTCAACGCCCATTCGGCGGCCTTCGCACCGCTGTAGGCGCCGGCACCGGTGAAGTGCACCCACGAGAGTTGCGAGCACACGTTGAGAATCGCACCGCCGCCGTTTGCCTCGATGACCGGCGCGAAGGCGCGGGTGACGTTGAGGCTCCCGAAGTAGGCGATCTCCATTTCGCGGCGGATGTCGCCGAAGTCGCCGTCGACCAGGCTGGCGTGCGTGTTGACGCCGGCATTGTTGATCAGCAGGGTCGTGTCCGCGGCCACCTTCGCCGCGGCCGCCGACGAGGCTGGGTCGGTGACGTCAAGCTTCAACGCCGTCGTGCCGGCCATGTCGGCGCCCTCAGCCTTGCGAGTGGCGACGTAGACCTTGGCGGCGCCTCGCTCGAGGAGCTGTGCGACGAGATGTCGACCAAGGCCACCACTTCCGCCGGTGACGACCGCTACCGAGCCTTTCAGATCCATGACATTCCCCTCCGCGCCGGCTCCGGGTGCTGCTCGCGCGCGATCTGCGCCATCACCCGCAACTCGACCGAGTTCCGGCCGGCCTCGAAGGCGAGGGCGACCTGGTGCGGGGGCAGGTCGGCGACGAGCCGGTGGGTCACGTCGGGCCGGGTGTAGAACCGGGCCGTCGACTCCGGCAGGATCACGACGCCGCGCTCGCCGGCGACCATCTCGAGCTTTTCTTCGACCGTACGCGCGCGCGGACGTTCGCGGCTGCCAGACCGGGAGTCCCGCCACTCGGGGACGGCGGCGGGATCCTGGAGCAGGTCGAGCGGGCCGAGGTCGAGAATGCTCACGGTCTCCCGCGCGGCGAGCGGATGCGTGGCCGAGAGCACGACGACGCGTGACTCGGTGTAGAGCGGGATCACCGTGAGACCGCTGGGATCGATGGGAAATCGCACGAAGCTCGCGTCGACCCGCCCGTCGAGGATCATCTCCACCTGGTCGTCCCAGGACGTCCGGACGACCTCGACCGCCAGGTCAGGGATCCGCTCGCGCAGTGCCCGCACCAGGTCGGTCGGCAGGATGCCCGGCATGAACCCGACGGTCAGCCGCGAGCCGCCGCGGGCGGCCTGCCGCACCCGGCGCTGCACAGCGGCCGCCGAACGGAGGATCGCCCGGGCATCGTCGACGAAGCCCGCCCCGGCCGGCGTCAACTCCGTGCCGCGGGTGGATCGCGCGAACAACTCGACGCCGAGTTCCTTCTCGAGCGCCTTGATCTGCCGGGTCAGCACGGGCTGGGCGATGTGCAGCCGGTCGGCCGCGCGGATGAAGTTGAGCTCCTCCGCGACCGCGACGAAGTAGCGCAGTTTCCGCAGATCAAGATCGTCCAGCATCGCCCGCACCCTTCATACCTCGCCGGTATCAACCCTGCCACGAACAGGTATTGGCCGACGAGCCCGGCCCGCGCGACGGTTGATCGGCTCCACCAGATCCTCCACCCGCGAAAGGTTCGATGAACGATGCTCGATGGAAAACGTGTCCTGGTCGTCGGCGGCACGTCCGGGCTCGGCCTACGGGTCGCCCAGGCGGTGGCCGAGGCAGGCGCGACCCCGATCGTCGCCTCCCGCAACAAAGAAAACATCGACCGCGCCCTGGGTACGCTGCCCGATCGCGCCACGGGCGCCCCGGTCGACCTCACGGACCCCGAATCGGTCGCCCGACTCATCACGTTCGCCGGGCCGATCGACCATCTCGTCTACACCGCGGGCGAACCGTTGCGCCTCACGATGTTGGCGGAGCTGACGCCGGAGGTCGCCCGAAGCTTCTGGGAGACGCGCTACTTCGGCGCGCTGAGCGTGGTGCGCGCGGCGATCGGCGCCGGCGCCATCCGCGACGGTGGTTCCGTCGTGCTCACCGGCGGCAACGCGGGCCAGCGCCCCGCGCCGGGTTGGGCCCTCGGCGCGAGCATCTGCGGTGCGCTCGACGCCCTGACCAGGCAACTAGCTCTTGAGCTCGCGCCGGTCCGGGTCAACCTGGTCGCACCCGGCGTCACCCGCAGCCCGCTCTGGGCGGCCATGGCGCCGAGCGACGAGCGGGCAATGTATGACGGCCTCGCCGCCAAACTGCCGGTCGGCCGGGTGGGTGAGACCTCCGACGTCGCCCGCGCCTACGTGTATGCGATGGAGCAGTCGATGGCGACCGGCACCTCGATCCTCGTCGACGGCGGAGCGGTGCTCGTCTGAGACGCCTAGCCGGGGAGGCCCAGCAGCTGCCGGGCGTTGCCCGCGTAGACCTGGCTCAGCACGTCTGGTGGCAGGCCGATCGCCGAGATGTCCCAGCGCCCCTGGGGTGGCACCCGCGCCCCCGGGGCGTACGGGAAGCATTCGTCCTCGGTTTCCAGGAAGCGCCAATAGACCTCGTAGGCCTCCCGGCTCGGTGGGAACGCGTCCGAGCCGAACAGCAAGCGGTCGGGGTGGGTGACGATCAGCCGGCGGGTGGCGCGGGGCTGGCGGCCGAGTTCGGCCAGCCGGCCGCCCAGGTCGACGTGGAAGTTGGGGTAGCGGGTCAGCATGCCGTCGACCCAGGCCAGGTCTTCGGCCGCGCACCCGACGTGTGCGCCGATGAACGTGGTGCCCGGTGCGCCCGCCACCACCGTTTCCAGCGCCGCCATCAGCCGATCGAACGTCGGATAGCCGGGGGCGCCGAACCACCACGACGGGTTCTCGGACAGTTCCTCGAACCGCTCGTTGGAAGCGTCCAGCGGCCCGAAGAACGCGATCGGGTCGGCGGTGTGGATGAGCACCGGCAGGCCCAACTCGCCCGCCGCGGCGAAGACCTCCGCCAGCCGTGGGTCGTCGGGCAGGACGACGTTGCCGGCCGCATCGGTCACGGTCAGGCCGAGGTCTTTCCAGACCTTCACGCCGCGGGCGCCGGCGTCCCGGGCCCGGTGCAGGCTCGCGATCAACGCGCTGGTCGGGTCGGGGTGGTGCAGGAGCGACCAGTCAAGATGGCAGAAGGTCACGAAGCGGTCGGGAAACGCGCGGTCGAGACGGGCGATGTTGGCGTCCAACTCCGCGTCCCAGCGGCCGTCGAGGTTGACGATCGTGCGCACGTTGACCTCGTCCATCAGGTCGATGAGCGCGGGGAGTTCGGCGACGAGCCAGTCGCCGTCGCCGAGCCAACGGCCCAGGTGGTTGTGCACGTCGACGGCCGGCACCGACGCTCGCGGCACGTGGGTCAGCGGCCGGCGGATGGCGGGGACCGGTGTGTAGTCCGCAAGTTCCATCAGCGCAACCCTGCCGGCAGCAGCTCGCGGGTGAACACGACGCTGCCCGCGCCGAGGAAAACGATGGTTGTCACGAAGAACTCCTTGAAAAGACGCGGGCAGCGTCGTGCGGTTACTGGAAGGAGATGTGGTCGATGGTGATGGTGGAGTTGCCGCCATACCAGAAGCCCATGGCGAGCTGTGACGGCGAGTTGCGGTTGATCCCGTTGGCGGTCATCGGGATGCGGATGTCCTGATAGCTCGTGGTGATGACCGGATGGGCACCGCCATCCAATGTGTAGTCTCCGAACACCTTGGTGCTGCCGCCGAGGCCCAGGTTGAAGTGGCTCTGCTCGCCACCGGCCAGACCCTTCACCCGCACGACCAGATAGGTGTACGCGGACAGGTCGACGCCGACGTCGGAGCCGAACCACCCACAGTTGTTGTAGCGCAGGCTCAACGCCCCGCCGGTGACAACACCTGAGCCGCCGCCGTCGAGGAAGCAGTTGGCCCCGGTCCACTTACCCAGATCATTCTGCGACGACGACGGGTATGCCGGTGTCCCGTCGAAGTTGTCGAGCACAAGTCCCGTCGGAGGTGGTGGAGTCGCGTCGGTGGTGACCGTGACGGTGTTGCTGGCCGCCGACCGGTTCCCGGCCGCGTCCCGCGCCTTGACGGTGTAGCTGTAGGCCGTCGACGCGGTCCGACCGCTGTCGGTGAACGAGGTGCCCGAAGGCGAACCAACCAACGCCCCGCCCCGGAAGACCTCGTAGCCGGTCACGCCGACATTGTCCGTGGATCCGGTCCAGGACAAGGAAACGGTGGTGTCGGTCTTGCCCGGCGACGACAACGTCGGGGCACTGGGCGCGGTGCAGTCACCCGAACACCCACTCGTCGTGCCGGAAACGGCCGAAGACGGCCCCGACACGTTCCCCGCGGCATCCCGCGCCCGCACCGTGTATTGATAGGTCTGCCCCGGCGACCGACCGGTGTCGGTGAACGATGTCGTCGTGGGCGAACCGACCAGCACGCCGTCGCGGAACACCTGGTAGCCCGTCACGCCGACATTGTCGCTGGCGGCCGACCACGACAACAACACGCTCGTGTTGGTCACCCCCGACACCGTCAGACCGGACGGCGCCGACGGCGCCACGCAGTCACCCGTGCAGGTGCCGACGCTGACCGACGTGGACAGCACGTTGTAACCCTTGGCCGCGTCCCAGGTGCCGGTGTTGGCCAGCCGCACCGAGTATTCGGGCCGAGCTTGGAGCCCGGAGCTCGGATCGGGCAACCACAGTGCCAGTTTGTAGGTCCCGGCGGCAGCCCCGCCCGGCACCGTCACGCTCGAGGTGAGCGTGCTGGCGCCGGCCAGCCAGTTGCGCGGGTCGACCCCGGAGAGCGGCAGGTTGTAGCGGTTGGTGCCGTTGTCGAGCACCAGGTAGACGGGCCGCGTCTTGATCAGACCAGACCAGCCGTCGTTGGTGAGGTGCGCGGTCAGTGCGAGGCTGCCGCCGGGCGCGACGGTGGTGGGGAACGTCGCGTCCAGCAATCTCAGCCGATATCCGAGCTTGCGCTTGATGCGGGTGAAACAGGTCTCCGCGGGATCGTTACCGCTGGCCGCCAGGTTGGCCGCCCGCCACTTGTCGGTGTTGACCGCCGCGTAGTCCTCGTTGATCTCGGTGAAGTTGAGCTTCTGCATCTCGGTCTGCGCGTTCACGCACGCCGCGTCGTTGTAGCCGTCGGACCCGCAGGTCTCACCGCCGACCATCTTGTTCTGCCCGGTCGAGGTGGCCAGGTCGTACATCCATTGCTTCTTCTGCTCGATGTAGTACCAGCCCATCCAGGACGGGTTGTCGTAGGTGCCCTGGTCGTTGAAGTCGGCCAGGAAACAGTCGTTGTGGAAGCCGATCCGGTCCTCCTGCGCCTGGGTCAGGTTGCACCCGCCGGGCACGACGCACGAGGTGGGGTCGGTGACCTCCTTGATGTAGATCGGGTAGCGCATCGCCAGCGGGATGGTCGCCGGCGTGGTGTCGAGGATCTTCTTGACGATCCGGTAACGCGCGGGCGCCTCCTCGACCGACGACGGGTTGGTCAGGCCGCCGGTGTGCCACTCGCCCCAGGCACCGAGATATCCGGTCTCCAGGTGCAGCACCACGTCGGCATTCGCCGTGATGACGGCGTTGAGCTGCCCGATGTGCGCGAGGATCTGCGCCTCGTCGACCGTGACATAGCCATCCCAGGTGTACGCCGGCCGCAGCACGATCTTCATGCCGGCGGCCCGAACGGCGGCCAGCCCCGAGGCCAGGTTGTCGAGCAGCGCCTGGGGCAACGCCTGGGTCCTGTACTTGTCGAGATGGACGTAGCTGTGGATGAGCGTGTTGCCGTTGGCCTTGGCCCGGGCGAAGGTCCGGTCGAGCAGGTCCGGGTTGAAGCCGGGAATGGTGGCGGCGTTGACGTAGTCGTTGACCGCCGGGTCGTTGATGATCTCGTAGCGGTTGTGGAAGCCGCGCTCCGGGTTGGCGAACGCGGTGCCGAGATCGGCGCTGTAGGTGACGGTTGCGGCCTGGGCCGGTGCGGCGACCGCCACCGCGCCGACGCCGGCGAGCAGCGTCGTCACGGTGAGCAGCCGCAGGGTGCGAGCACGCATGAATGCCTTCCCCTACTGGAAGGAGATGTTGTCGATGCTGATGGTGGAGTTGCCGCCATACCAGAAGCCCATGGCGAGCTGCGACGGCGAGTTGCGGTTGATCCCGTTGGCCGCCATCGGAATGCGGATGTCCTGATAGGCGGTCGTGATGACGGGATGCCCGCCACCGTCCAAGGTGAAGTCGCCGAACACCTTAGTGCTGCCGCCGAACCCGAGGTTGAAGTGGCTCTGCTCGCCACCTGCCAAGCCTTTGACCCGAACCACCAGATAGGTGTACGCGGACAGGTCGACACCGACGTCGGAGCCGAACCAGCCACAGTTGTTGTAACGCAGGCTCAACGCCCCACCCGTGACCACGCCCGAGCCGCCGCCGTCGAGGAAGCAGTTGGCGCCCGTCCACTTGTTGAGGTCGTTCAATGCGGCGGACGGATACGCCGGTGTCCCGTCGAAGTTGTCGAGCACCAGCCCGGTCGGCGGTGGTGTCCCCGCGTTCGTGGTCACCGCGACCGCGTTGCTGGCGGCAGACCTGTTCCCGGCGGCGTCCCGTGCCTTGACCGTGTAGCTGTAGGCGGTCGAGGCGGTCAGCCCGGTGTCGGTGAACGTCGTCCCGGTGGGCGAACCGACCAGTGTCCCGCCGCGGAACACCTCGTAGCCGGTCACGCCGACGTTGTCCGTGGATCCGGTCCACGACAGCGACACCGTGGTGTCGGTCTTGCCCGTCGACGACAGCGTCGGAGCGCTGGGCGCGGTGCAGTCACCCGCACACCCGCTCGTGGTCCCGGAAACCGTGGCCGACGGCCCCGACACGTTGCCCGCGGCGTCGCGCGCCCGCACGGTGTATTGGTAGGTCTGCCCCGGCGACCGGCCGGTGTCGGTGTAGGACGTTGTGGTCGGCGAACCGACCAACAGGCCGTCGCGGAACACCTGGTAGCCGGTCACGCCGACGTTGTCGGTCGACGCCGTCCAGGACAACGACACACTCGTGTTCGTCACCCCGGACACCGCCAGGCCAGACGGAGCCGACGGCGCCGTGCAGTCACCCGTACACGATCCGGTGCTCAGGTTTCCGAGGTTGACCCAGCCATCGGTGCCCTGGTTGGCGTTGGCGAACGACAGCGGAAGAGCCGGCCGCCACTGATCGATGATCCAGTCGGTCAACCGGCTGGCGGCGGGCCGGGCCCGCAAGACGGCCGGGGTGACCGTCTCCAGCGGGTTGCGCACCTTCAGGACGAGGCTGTAGGAGCCCGCCGGAACGCCCGCGGTGCTGAGGTTGGCCGAGAAGTTGACCGGGCGGCCGAAGTCGAGGTAGGTCGGGTTGGCTCCGACATTCCAGTCGGGGAACGCCCGGACCTTCAGCGGCTGCACCTGGCGCAGATCCCAGGAGGTGTCCCAGGTCTTGACGATCGCGCCGGACGCGTCGCGCAGCCCGATCACCGTTGTCCACGGGTAGTAGAAGGGCGCGACACCGTCGTTCTGCATGGTGACGCCGACCTTGAACGTACCCGAGGCGGTGCTGTTGAAGTTGGCCTGCGGGATGTGCAGGTTGTAGCCCATCTTCCGGACGCCGGCCGAGACCTTCGGGTCAGTCGCGCTGTAGCCGCCGGCGCCGGTCTGGTTGATCATCCAGGAGATGTGGGTGAGCTCGGTCGCGGCGAGCACGTCGTCGACCTGCCCGGAACCGCCCGGCCAGTTGGCGTAGAGGCTGCCCTGGATCTCGGGCCGCGCCTCGCCGCCGATCGAGTTCGTGATCCACCGGTTCTCGGTGCCGGTGTTGAGCTGGAGTTGCAGGAACGCGTCGTCCCAGCCGCCCATCGAGACCGGCAGTGTCATGCCCTTGAGCGCGTTGCCACGCCACTCCTTGTAGGGCCAGGAGTCGTCGTGGAACCCGATGTTGGCGTTCTCGGTGCCGGCCAGCGGGTAGCGCGTCTCGATCTGGATGTTGCTGAACGCGCTGTCGAACGCGCCCATGATGGTGCGGATCGTGGTGTCGGTCGGCATCAGGTTGGGGTAGCCGTCGGCCAGGTCGCGGTCGTAGGGCCAGGTGTGCCACTCACCCCACAGGCCGACCAGGCCCATCGTCATGAAGCCGATCCGCGGGTCGGCGGTGCCGCCGGGGCCGGCGTGGTCGTAGCGCGCGGCGAACGCGTTGATGAAGCTGACCAGCGCGGCGACGACGTCGGGGTCGTCGTAGTCGGGGCTGACCGTGCCCCAGAATCCGTTGGTACGCAACGCCATCTTGCCGTTGAGGCAGGGCGGGATGCCGTTGCCGGGGTGGGTGCCGCTGCCGCCGGGATATTCGACGTAGAACCGGAAGGCGACCTGGCGGCCCCAGACGGCGGCCTCGTCGAGCGCCTTCTCGAAGACACTCCAGTCGAAGACCGAGCAACTGCTGGGGTCTTTCATCACCTCGTTGAGCGCGAAGTAGCTCCAGGTGAGCCCGCCGGGGTATTTCGTGGACAGGTTGTCGCCGGGGAAGTAGTAGGGCGCGAAGCCCTTGAGTGGCTGGCCGACCGGTGCGTCGGCGTAGGCGTAGGTGTGGGTGGCCAGGCTGGTGTCCGGGCCGGGACCGGCCGGCGGGCGGGACGGTGGGCCCGCCGGCGCGGCGACCGCGGAGCTCGACACCAGCACGAGGCTCAATGCCGCGGCGGTGGTTGCGAGCAGTGTGCGGATGGATGGCATGAACCGTGTTCCCTTCGGGACGGGGGCAGGAACAGGTGCGGGGGGTGCCGTCAGCGGATGGTGACGGCGCCGAGGTGCAGCCAGCCGGAGTGGTTGTCCTGACTGGTGTTGGCGAACCGCAACGGGATGCCGTTGGGCAGCGGGTTGGCCACGCGCATGACGATGTCGTAGCTGCCGGCGCGCAGGCCGTGGGTGTCGATCTTGGTTGACAGCGTCGCCGGGTCCTGGCCGGGCTGGATCCCGGTCATCGTCCAGGGGGTCTTCCACCGCTTGACGATCCGGCCCTTGCTGTCGACGGCCGCGAGTTCGGCCCGCCAGTCGTAGTAGAACGGCGCGGCGCCGCGGTTGGCCACCCGCACCGACACCCGGTCGCCGGACAGCGCCGCCTCGGTGACGGTCAGCTCGTAGCCGAGCGACTTCGACGCGGCCAGGGCCCGGAAGTAGTTGTCACCGGTGTAGCCCGCGCCGGCGAACGCGGCGTGGTTGATCAGCCAGGAGGCGTGCGTCTGCGCGACCGACTCGGCGAAGTCCTGGTATTGGCCGCAGCTGACCGGCTGGTCCCACAGGCAGGTCTGGATCTCGGGACGCAGTTCGCCGCCGATGGGTTCCTGCCGCCACTTCTCCGTCGTACCCTCGTCGATCATCCGCTGCACGAAGTGCCAGGACTGACCCGGCAGGGTCTCGAAGGCGAACGAGTCGTCGTGGTAACCGATGTTGAGGTTCTTGTTGTCCTGGCTGGGATAGCGGGCCAGCAACCGGGTCTTGTCGAACGCGCGCTCGTAGCTGCCCAGCACCCGGACGAGCACGTCGTTGCCCGGCATCCAGTTCTCCGGCTGGGTGTAGCCGTCGTAGGGCCAGGTGTGCCACTCGCCCCAGAACCCGATCAGGCCCAGCGTGATGAACCCGATCCGCGGGTCGCCGTCGTAGCGCCGGCCGAAGGCGGTGATGAAGGTGTCGAGGGCGGAGACCAGGCGCGGGTCGCTGTAGTCGGGGGAGACGCTGACGCCGTTGTTGCCGTTGTCGTTGTAGGCGTGCGTGACCAGGCCCTGGTCGAGCAGATACTGCGGAACGCCGCTCGGCTTGCCCGGATAGTCCAGATAGAAGCGGAAAACCGCCTGGTGACCGCGGGCCGCGATGTCGTTGAGCTGGCGCTCCAGCGCGTCCCAGCGGAACTGCCGCGGACCGGTCATCACGTCACTGAGGGGCAAATAGAACCATTCCATGCTGTACGGGAAGGTCTGGTAGCTACCGGCGTACGGCATGAAGCCCTTGAGGGGGTTGTCGGCGGGCGCCGAAGCGTAGGTCAGCGGCGTCCACTGCGGACCCGTCGGGGGATGGGCGGCGGCGGGTGTCCCCGCGGCCAACGCGACGGTCGCCAGCAGGGCGATGCTGGCGCGCAGCGCTCTCTTCAAGATCATGGGTGGTCGCTCCCTCGGCATTAACGACGTAATACGAAGAGGTGTTGACAAAATTTCGAAGGTCTACATCATTATTCGGGAACGGGTCGGCTGGCAAGAGCCGAGCCGGACAAAGATCAGAGGCGATCGATGAGTGTGACGAAACGGCGCGACGACCGTCGTGCGGCCTGGGTGTTCCTGGCGCCGGTGCTGGTGGGCTTCGTCGTGTTCTACGGCTACCCGGCGGTGCGCGGCGTCTGGTACTCGGTTACCGACTACACGATGCTCAACACGCCCTCCTTTGTGGGCGCGGACAACTACACCGAGCTGGTCAAGGACGGCGAGTTCTGGCACTCGCTGCTGGTCACCGTCTGGTATGTGGTGCTCAACATCGGCTCGCAGACCATCCTCGCGCTGGGTGTCGCGGCGCTGATGCACCGGTTGACCCGGTCGACGGTGTTGCGGGCCACGATGCTGTTGCCCTGGCTGGTGCCCAACGTGACCGTCGGTCTGTTGTGGACCTGGCTGCTCGACACGAACCTCGGGTTCGTCAACCACCTGCTCACGTCGCTCGACATCGGCCCGATCGGGTTCCTCACCGACGACACCTGGGCGATGCCGTCGATCGCGGCGATCAACACCTGGGCCTACACGGGCTACACGGCGCTGCTGCTCTACGCCGGGATGCTCCAGGTGCCGCAATACCTCTACGAGAGCGCGGCGATCGACGGCGCCAACGAGTGGCGGATGTTCCGCCGGATCACCCTGCCGCTGTTGCGGCCGGTCCTGGCGCTGGTGCTGGTGGTCTCGCTGATCGGGTCGTTCCAGATCTTCGACACCATCGCGGTCACCACGTTCGGCGGGCCGGTCAACGCGACGCGGGTCATCTACTACTTCATCTACGAGCAGGCGTTCCGGTATTTCCACATGGGGTACGCCGCGGCCGCGGCCATCTTCCTCGCGCTGATCCTCGGCGTGCTCACCGCGATCCAGATGCGCCTGCTGCGCGCGTCCCGCTCGGACCTGGCGTAGGGGGCCTGACGCATGCGTATCAAGAACTTCAGTGCCAGCCGTACCTTCGCCTGGGTGGTGATGGTCCTGTTCGTCGTGGTCACGGTCTTCCCGTTCTGGTGGATGATCCGCACCGCGCTGACCCCGGCCGCCGACCTCTACACCGACAACGCCTCGCTGCTGCCGCACGACCCGACGTTCATCAACTTCACCCGGGTGCTCGGCCTGACCACCGAGGCCGAGGCCCGCGCCGCCGGCGGCTCCGGCGCGCACATCAACTTCGCCCGCTACCTGCTCAACTCGGTCATCTACTGTGGACTGATCGCCGGGTTCCAGACGCTGTTCTGCGCGATGGCCGGCTATGCCTTCGCGCGGCTGCGCTTCCCGGGCCGCGACACGGTGTTCGCGATCCTGATCGCCGCGCTGATGGTGCCGCCGATCTTCACGCTGCTGCCCAACTTCATCCTGGTCAAGGACCTGGGCCTGATCAACACGATGGGCGGCATGGTCGCGCCGACGATCCTGATGACGCCGTTCGCGGTGTTCTTCCTGCGCCAGTTCTTCCTGTCGCTGCCGCGCGACGTGGAGGAGGCGGCCATCCTCGACGGCAACGGCCCGTGGGGCATCTTCTGGCGCATCGCGCTGCCGATGAGCCGCGGCCCGCTGATCACCATCGGGCTCACCACGATCGTGTGGGCCTGGAAGGACTTCCTGTGGCCGCTGCTGGTCGGCCGCGGCGAGGAGAACCGCCTCGTGACCGTCGCGCTGGGCGTGTTCCGGCAGCAGTCACCCAACACCGCACCTGACTGGACGGGGCTGATGGCCGCTTCGACGCTGTCGGTCCTGCCCGTTCTGATCCTGCTCGTCTTCATGGGCAAGCGGCTGGTCCAGTCGCTGAACTTCACCGGAAGCAAGTGACCCACCCGCAGAGAAAGAGGATGAAATGATCCGGAGATCACGAGCCGGCGCCATGTTCCTGTCCCTGGTCGTCGTCGCCGGGCTCGCCGCCGCCTGCTCCAAGTCGTCGTCGGGCGACGAGGCCAGCGGTGAGGCCGTCACGCTGAACTACTGGCTCTGGGACGACAACCAGAAGGCGTCCTACCAGGCCTGCGCCGACGCGTTCCACGCCGACAACCCCAACATCACCGTCAAGATCACCCAGTCGGCCTGGGACCAGTACTGGCAGAACCTGACCACCCAGGTCGCCGCCGGCGAGGCGCCCGACGTGTGGACCAACCAGGGCTCCTACTACCCGCAGTTCGTCACCTCGGGCCAGATCCTCGACCTGCAGCCCTTCGTCGACGCCGACAAGGTCGACCTGTCGCAATACCAGGCGGGCCTGGCCGACCTGTTCACCAAGGACGGCAAGCGCTACGGGCTGCCGAAGGACTGGGACACGATGGCGGTGGTCTACAACACCGACTACCTCAAGGCGCAGGGCATCGACGCCGCCAGCCTCAAGGACCTGACCTGGAACCCCACCGACGGCGGCACCTTCCAGCAGGTCATCGCCAAGGCCACCGTCGACACCGCCGGCCACAACGGACTCGACCCGGCGTTCGACAAGACCAAGGTGAAGACCTTCGGCTTCCTGCCGGAGTTCAAGGACGGTTCGCAGGGCCAGAACGGCTGGGGCAACTTCGCCGCCATGCTCGGCTTCACCTACCTCGACAAGAACCCGTGGGGCACGCAATACAAGTACGACGACCCCAAGCTGGCGCAGGTCATCGACTGGTACAAGCAGCTCATCGACAAGGGCTTCAGCCCGCGGCTGGACAAGGCCTCGACGCTCGCCAACGACGCGCTGCTCAACGCCGGCAAGGGCGCCATGACCATCACCGGCTCCTGGATGATCAATAGCTACCTCGGCGACAGCGCGAAGGTGAAGTTCGCGTTCGCACCGCTGCCGGCCGGGCCGCAGGGCCGCAAGTCGGCGATCAACGGCCTGTCCGACGCGATCTGGGCCGGCACCGAGCACAAGAACGAAGCCTGGAAGTGGGTCAAGTTCCTCGCCTCCGCCGACTGCCAGGACATCGTAGGCGGCAACGCGGTGGTCTTCCCGGCCATCAAGACGGCCAGCGACAAGGCCCTCGCCGCGCACGAGGCCAAGGGTCGTGACGTGCAGCCGTTCATCGACGAGGCGACCGCGCCCGGCGGCACGTTCTTCCTTCCCATCACCGACCACGGCAGCGAGGTCAGCCAGATCGTGCAGGACGCGATCCAGTCGTCGGTGCTCGGCCAGACCGACTCGGCCACGGCGCTGAAGAAGGCCAACGAACAGGTCAACGCGCTGTTCAAGTAACCCGCGACCGTCCCGAACCGGGTGCGGCGGGCCGCCTCTGACCCGCCGCACCCCCCTGCACCCGCACCTCACCCGCCAAGGAGAAACATGGCACTGCTCATCGAGCTGGCCGGCCGCACCTTCGCCCTCGAACACGACGGCCCCGGCAGCCCGCAAGCAGCCGACGGCGGCCTGATCCTGCCGCCAGGACGCGTCGCGCTGCTGCACGGACTGGGCGATGCCCTGTTCTACCGGCACGGGCACAACTCCTGGAGTCCCTGCGGCTGGCGGCGGCTGACCGAGCCGCCGCTGCGCATCGCCAACCCGCAGCGCCGGCTGACCGCCGACGACGACGTCTGGGACGACCCGGCCCGGCACCACTCCTCGGCGCTGGCCGCCCTCGACACCGGCGACGGCAACGTTCTGCTCCTCGGCGCGCTGGGCCTCGGCAGCCCGCGACTGTCGGCCGATGTCGACACGATCGCCGGCTGGTATGAACACGGCGCACACCCGTGGTTCGTCGCGTACGGGCCGGAGGACGAGGTGTTCGCCGCCTACACCCGGCACCTGGCCGCCCGGTTGGGCAGCCGCGACCGGCGGGCGGGCAACGTCTGGTGTTCCTGGTACGCCTACTACGAGGGGATCACCGAACAGCAGCTCTACGCCGACATCGACGACCTGCGCGGCCTGCCGTTCGACGTCGTCCAGGTCGACGACGGCTGGGAGCAGCTGGTCGGCGACTGGCAGCCCAACCAGAAGTTCCCGTCGGGGATGAAGGCACTGGCCGACCGCATCGTCGACGCCGGCATGGTTCCCGGGCTGTGGCTGGCGCCGTTCATCGCGCTGCCCGGCTCGCAGGTCGCGCAGCAGCGCCCGTCGTTGTTGCTCCGGGACGGCCGCGGGGAGCCGGTGATCGCGGGTCACAACTGGGGGAGCGGGTATCACGCCCTCGACCTGTCCCGGCCGGCGGCGCTCGACTATCTCGGCGAGTTGACCCAGCGGGTCGTCCACGAGTGGGGTTTCAAATATCTCAAGCTCGACTTCATCAACGCCGGAGTGGCACTCGGCGCGCGGGCCGACGGCGCCGAGCGGGAAGAGACCTACCGTGCTGCTCTGTCGCTGATCCGCGAGGTCGCGGGTGACGACGTCTACCTGCTCGGCAGCGGTGCGATGCTGTTGCCGTCGCTGGGGATCCTCGACGGCCTGCGCAGCGGTCCCGACGTCGCGCCGATGTGGCAGAACTACGCCAGCGACGACCCGTCCGACGCGATGGCCCGCAACGCGGTGGTCAACGCCGTGCACCGGTTGTGGCACCAGCCGCTGGCCGAGGTCGACCCCGACGTCATCTACTTCCGCAGCCGGCTCAACCTGCTCACCGAGCAGCAGCTCGGCTGGCTGCGCGACCTGGCCGACGTCTGCCGCTTCCGGGCCGTGTCCGACCCGCCGAGCTGGCTCACCCCGGCCGAGCTCGCCGACATGCGTTCCTATCTGTCGGCGCAGCCGGAGATCAGGCGGGTGGGCCGCTACGAATACACGATCGACGGCCGCAAGGCCGACTTCACGGCCGCCATCTCGCCCGGGTCGCGGGCGTACCCCATCTCGTGACAGTCTGTGGGCTTGCGGTTACCCACTCATTTTGTAAAGATCAAAGCGTATTAGGCGGGCACCCCCGCGAGGGAACAAGGGACAAGGCGTGACAGAGCTGGCGACAACCGGGGCAGACCTGTCGCGCCTGCGCGAGCTCAACTCGTTGAGCATCGTGCGTGCGCTGCGCGACCACCCGCCGTCCACGGTCACCGAGTTGTCGCAGCGCACCGGCTTGTCCCGCCCGGCCGTCGACGTCATCGCGCAGGGTCTGGTCACCGACGGTTGGGCCCGCGTGCTCGAACCCGGTGCCAGCAGTGCGGTCGGCCGCCCCGCGCGCCGCTACCAGTTCCGCGCCGGCGCCGGCCACGTGCTCGGCATCGACGTGGGCGCGCACAAAATACTGGCCCTGTTGGCCGACCTCGACGGCAACATCGTGCACACGGTCCGCCATTCGGTCGCCCCCGACGCGGGCCCGGAGGCCCGGCTCGCCGAGCTCGACAGCGTCATCGACGCCTGCGTGGCCGAGGCCGGGAAGGCACCGTCCGACATCTGGGCGGTCACGATCGCCGTCACCGGCGCGGTCGACGCGGCCGGCCAGACCAGCTTCTTTACGCCACTGCCGGGTTGGAAGAGCGTCAACTTGGCGTCGCACCTGGGCGTCCGTTTCGCGTGCCCGGTCCTGGTGGAAAACGACTGCAAGCTGGCCGCCCTGGCCGAACGCTGGAAGGGCGCGGCCAGCGACGCCGACGACATCGTCTATCTGCTCGCCGGCATGCGCAACGGCGCGGGCCTGATCATCGACGGCGTGCTGCGCCGCGGCTACGGCGGCGCGGCGGGCGAAATCGGCGCCCTGAAACAGGTCCGCTGGCTCAACGCCCCCGAACACCTGCAAAACTGCCCCGGCGTCCCTTCCTCCGTCGGCCCGGACGACGCGGCGGCGTGGGTCTTCAACGCGGCCCGCGACGGCAACCGCGCGGCCCGCGGCGCGGTCAACCGCTACGTCAAGGACTTGGCGGTCGGCGCGGCCGCGCTGGTGCTAACCCTCGACCCGCAGGTAGTCATCTTCGGCGGCGGCTTCTCCCGCTCGGCAGATCTCGTGCTCGAACCGTTGCGCACCGAACTCGAGCGGTTGTGCCTGCGGATGCCCGAGGTGCGGGCGTCCACGCTGGGGGCGGATTCGGTCGCGCTCGGTGCGCTGAAGCTGTCGCTCAACGAGGTCGACGCCCGCCTGTTCAGCGCCGGCCTCTCCGCACCAGTAGCACCGCGCCGCCAGTAGCGACCGGGTGCGCTGCTCCGGCGTGGTCGATCGTCAGTGGTGCTTGCTGCGCAGCTGCGTGAGCCGAGCCCGGACCGGTGTCTGCGACATGCCCTTGAGGTTGAGTGGTGGGTCGAGCGCTTTGAGTACGGCCTCCTCGAGCCGGCCCAGCGTGTCGGCATCCGCGTAGGGCACGGCGACGACCTTCAGATGGTCACGCATCCACGCGGTGAGCCGCGCTTCGTCGATGCTCTCGCTCTGGGCCGCGTTGGCCAGAGCCGCGCCCAGCGTGCGCCGGAAGGTGGAGAACTCGTGGTTTCCGCCGAGGTGCATGCCCGCGATGCGCGCCCAGAGCGTGTTCGTGGACCGCTTGCCGCTTGGCCACCTGGTGGCGCCGGCGAGGCCGGCGTAGATGAGACCCGCCGAGATCGGCAACCCCAGTCCCCGGGACAGGTCGGCCGCCCCTGCCGCGTCGATCCACCAGCTGTAGAGACCCGCGACGCGTAGACCGACGCCCTGGCGTTGCAGGAACTCGCTCGGTGCTTCCGCGACCTCGTGCGACCGTAACCGCTGCACGAATGGCCCGGCGTCGACATACGAGACGTCGAGCCCGGTCCCGTACCACGCGAGTCGTTGGCCGAGCGTCAGTCCGCGTAGCGGGTCGAGGAGGGTGGCGCCCTTGGCACTCATCGGTTTCGCTATGGCGTCGACGTAGGCCGCCGAGGCGTGCACCTCGACGACGCGTCCGCGCAGTGGGCCGGCCAAGAGTTCGAGGCGCTCCACCACCCAGTTGCCCCACACCGCGCGATAGCTCGCTGGTGTGTCCGGCAGGTAGCGGTCGTAGGGCGCCAACCACTCACCGGGTGCCACCAGCCCATGCTCCGCGGACAGGATGAACCAGGGCAGGCCCTTCCGCTCAGCGAACGCGCGTTCCTTCTTGAAAAGGGCGGAGACATAAAGGTCAGCGGCGGCCGCCGGCACGTTGAGCTTGTCCTTGACGCAGGTGACCAGCAGCAGATCAGCGTCTGAAGGCGGCGGCTGATCTGGTTCGCTGGTCCGGACGAACGTGACCGTTTCGCCCAGGACAAGGTCGGTGACGGTGTAGCCGGCCGCGCGCCACGCCTTGACGTGCGGGCGATCGCCGGACCACCACGCGCGGTGCTTGGCGGCCGAGGGAGGCAGCCGACCGACAATCAGCTCAAGCTCCGACCAGGCCAGCTGGACCGGACTCTCGGCCTTGCCAAGCGCGTCCTGCAGCGGCTTCCACTGTGCCATCGCACCAGTGTTCACCACGGATCCCGCACTCAGCGTATTAGCTGCCCTCGTCGCCCCCTGACACCCACCGATGCACTAGCGTTCCGCCGGTGACCGACGAGATCCATCCTGAGCTTCTGCGCAAGCGACGCCGGCGCCGCATCATGATCGGTTCGGTGGTGACGTCGGTCGTCATCGTCGCGGTCGGCTGTTTCGGTGTGGTCAACCATATCGATCAGAAGAGCCTGCACCGTGACGACTACCGGTTCGCGGCGGACTCGTTGTTCGTGGGTCAGTGCATCAAGGAGATCCCGGACCTCGAGGTGATCACCAAGGTCACCGCCATCGCGTGCGAGAGCCCGCACAACGCCGAGGTTGTCGGCAACGTCCGGCTCGACCGGACGCGGCCCTTCCCGACGCAGAAGGAGTTGCTCGACATTCAGGGCACTCAGTGCGCGGAGGAACTACAGAAATGGGCGCCGGCCTTCGTCGACGACGAAACGGTCAATCTCGGAGTCCTTTATCCCGAGCAGCCCGCCTGGAACTCCGGCGCCCGCACCGTCACCTGCTTCGCCGCGTTCACGGACGGGCCACGGACGGGGACGCTGCACCGTTAGAGCTGGACCCGGCCGACTGGTCAAGCAGATAGCGGATCGCGGTGTTGGCCACGGCCAGGATCGGCACGGCGACCAGGCCGCCGACGACGCCGGCCACCACGATCCCGATGGAGATGGCGAGCAGGATGGCCAGCGGGTGCAGCGACACGGCCCGGCCCATGATCATGGGTTGCAAGACGTTGCCTTCGAGTTGTTGCACTCCGATGACGATGGCCAGCACGATCAAGGCCGCCACCGGGCCGTTGGCCACCAGGGCGACCAGCACCGCGACGACGCCGGAGACGGTGGCGCCGATGACGGGGATGAACGAGCTGAGGAAGACCAGCGCCGTGAGCGGCAGGGCGAGCGGAACCCGCAGGATCAGCAGGCCCGCCCCGATGCCGACCGCGTCGACGAACGCCACGAACACCGTTGCCCGCACGTAGGACACGAGGGTGTGCCAGGCGTAGTGGCCGGCGCGGGCCGTTGGCAGCCGAGCCGCGCGGGGGAGCAGCCGGCAGAGGAACCGCCAGATCCGGGCTCCGTCGCGCAGGAAGAAGAACAGGCTGAAGAGGACCAGGAAGAAGCCGCCGAGCAGCTCACCGGCCGTGGCGGCGGTGCTGAGCGCGCCGGACGCGACCGCGCTCTGGTTGCCGGCGATCTTCCGCTGAAGGTTGTCGGCGGCGGCGCTCAGCTCGACCTGGGAGATCGCCAGCGGCCCGTTCGCCAGCCAGGCCTCGACCGTGCCGACGCCGGCACGGACCTGAGCGGCCAGTTCGTCGAGTTGGGAGACGAAGGTCCAGACGATCAGCCCCAGCCCGCCGAACACGACCACCAGGCCGGTCACGAGCACCAGGGCCGAGGCGAGGGATCGGTTCATGCCCCGCGCGCGTAACCCGGCCGCGGCCGGTTCCAGCAACGCGGCGAGCAGCACGGCCACCGCGATCGGGATCACCACGGCGCTCAGCAGACCGATGACCTTCAACAGGAGGTACGCGGCGACGACGAGCAGGATGCCGCGCCACGCCCACGCCGCGGCGGCGCGCAGGCCCTGCGGAACGTCGTCGTCGACGGATTCCCGCTGCCGGACGACGACGAGCGGGCTCGACACAAACGGTGGCGGCGCGGCGTCACGAGCGGCGGCGGCGCGTCGTTCGGCCACCCAGCGGGCGGCTTGCGTAGCGATGGTCACTGCGGCTCCTCGCGCGCCGGAGTGACGCATCACGGTTGCGGTTACCCCGGGCCCGGGCGGGGCAAACGGTACCTGAACCAGACGGGATCCATGACGAACCGGACAGGAACCTGATGCCAACCACTCGCCAGGATCGGTCGCCGATGTCGGCGGTCGTGTTCAACCCGACGAAGGTCGACGACCTGGACCTGCTCCGGGAGCAGGTGAACGGCGCGTTGGCCACCGCGGGTTGGCCCGCACCGCGATGGCTGGAGACGACTCCCGACGATCCCGGCTACGGCCAGACCCGCACCGCGGTCGAGGCAGGCGCCACGGTCGTGTTCGTCTGCGGCGGTGACGGCACCGTGATGTCGGCACTGGGCGCGCTGGTCGACACCGACGCGGCGATGGCGATCCTGCCGGCCGGCACCGGCAACTTGCTTGCCGCCAACCTGGGCATCTCCACGGACACGGTCACCGGCATCGAGGTCGCGATCGAGGGTGGCCAGCGCAAGATCGACGTTGGGCAGGTCGACGACCAGTATTTCGCCGTGATGGCCGGGATGGGCTTCGACGCCGACATGCTCGAGGCGACCTCGGACACGGCGAAGGCCCGCATCGGCTGGCCGGCCTACGTGTTGGGTGCCATGCGGCACCTCAAGGACCGGCCGATGCGCCTGACGATCCGGGTGGACGACGGCGAGCCGATGCGGCGCCGCGCCCGGTCGGTGCTGATCGCGAACGTCGGCCGCCTCCAGGGTGGGGTGCGGCTGCTGACCGACGCGGCGCCCGACGACGGCCTGCTCGACGTCGCCGTGCTCACCCCGCGCACCCTTCGGCACTGGGCCGCCCTGGGCTGGGCCGTGCTGCGCCGCAGCCCGAGAGTGCCGTCGATGCAGGTGCTGCGCGGCGCGCGGGTCGAGGTCGTCAGCAACCGGCCACAGCCAAGGCAACTCGACGGGGACGTCATCGACCCCGGCAACAAGCTGAGGGCCGAGGTGCGCCCGGAGGCCGTCTGGCTGTGCGTGCCGCAACCCGCCGAACACCCCGACCTCACCGTGGACGCCGACGCGGCGGCAAAGCGCGGAGCCGAGCGAGAAGAGCAGAGCAGCCCCGCCACAACGCTGTGACGGGGCCGCGCCGCGCGAAACAGGCTCAGATCCGGACCTCACCCTGACTTAGCACCCGGGGGAGGTAGTAACACGTCTGGATCTCGGCATTCGTGTTGTTGCCGCGCAACTGCTCAGACCAGATCATGAAGTAGGTCCAGCGGGGCTGGCTGGCCAGCAGGGACGCGGTCGGCACCTTGCCCATCTCGGCGATGGCGATCGGCTTCCCCGCGGCGATCGACTGGATCTGCTGGTAGTCGCCCGTCGACGGGTAGTTCTTGTACCAGGCGTCGAGCGACACCACGTCGACGTAGTTGCTGCCGGGGTAGTAATTGGCCCAGCCGCCGGCCGGGTTGTCCTGGACGTTCCACACCCAGATCAGGTTGTCGAGGCCCTGGCTGTCGAAGTAGTCCCGCATCTGCTGGAAGATCTTCGAGCCGCCGTTGGCGCCGGGGCGGCCGCCCCACCAGTTCCAGCCCTCGTTCATCTCGTGGAACGGCCGCCAGAGCACGGGCACGCCGGCGTCCTTCAGCTGCCGCAGGTAGGGCACCACGGCCGCCATCCGGCTGCGCCAGGTCTGGTTGAGCGCGGTGCCGCCGGTGACGATCTGCTGGAACTGCGCGGCGCTGATCTGCGTCTTCACGCCGCCCTCGAACTCGCAGGTGGCGCCGACCGTCGGCGAGCAGGCGTGCCAGGTCAGGGCGACCAGCGAGCCGTTGCGCCACTCGGTCTTGGCCTGGTCGATGACGCGCTGGCGGTTGGCCTGGTCGACGGAGCGGAACATCAGGTCGCCACCCCACAGGCCCGGCCACTGCCCGGTGATGTCGTGCACCTGCTGGGTGTATTGGCCGGGCAGGGTCGCGGGTTCCTTGTTGTGCTGGCCGGCCACGATGCTGGAGCCGGTGATGGACCGCAGGTAGTTGAGGACGGTGGCCTTCGAGGTGGGCGCGAAAGCCTGTGCGGGTCCGGGCATGGCGGTGCCGATCAGGAGGGCCGCGAAGACGGCGGCGAGGGGACGGGCGACTTTCATGAGGGCTACTCCTCTCGGGGGATGAGGACCGTGGCGAGCTCGGTGAGCACCCACGGGGCTTTGACCAGGCCGGCGTCGAGGGCCGCGGGCGCGCGTACCCGGAAGGTGGTGGACTCGCCCGGCAGCAGGGTCACAAAACCCTGGTCGACAACCGCTTCCGGGTGTACGCGGTCAGGCTGGAGAAGCAGGTCGCGGGCGAGGCCGACGGTGTGCACGTGCACGTCGAGCCCGCCGTCGACCGGCTCCACCTCGTAGCTGAGGCCGGGATCGGCCGGCGGCACGGTTTGGCCGGCGGGGAACCAGAAGGCGCGGGACTCGTCGAGCCGGGCGACGAGGAGCTCCGCGTCGGCGAGCAGCCGCTCCGGCAAAGCGACCAGCGCGACCGACCGCGGCGCCACCTCGACCGGCTCCATGAAGGACGAACGCACCGTCCCGCTGAGGTCCCGCCGATCCACACCGAGAACGCCGGCCCACGGCGCGGGGCTGTCGTTGAGCACCGCCACGGCCAAGCCGTCACCGCGGGGCTGGATGGTGAGGGCGCGCGGCGCGTAGAGCTCCCGCAGCGCGAAGTAGAGCGGCTTGAAGCGACCGGCTCCGTCGATGGCGGCCCAAGAGGTGACCGGCCACAGGTCGTTGAGCTGCCACAGGATCGTGCCGCCGGTGTGCGGCCAGTGCGACCGCCAGTGCTCGATCCCGGTCCGCACCGCCCGCACCTGGTTGAGCTGCGTCAGATAGTGCCAGGCCTCGACACCGCGGTGCGGCGGGAAATGCGGCGCCAGTCCACGGGCGAGCTTGCCGTTGCCGTCGGCCGCCTTCTGGTGGTGCAGCATGCCCGGCGAGTCCGGCAGCAGCGGATCGTCGGAGATCGCGTCGCGCAGCGTGCGCCAGGCGGGTGGCGCCTGCCACCCGAACTCGGCCACGAAACGCGGCGCGGAGTCGCGGTAATGCGCGTAGTCCTCGCGGTTCCACACGTCCCACGAGTGGAACGTCTGGTGGTCGGGGTCGTTCGGCTCGTGCTGCCACGACCCCGACCACGGGCTGCCCGCCTGATAGGGCCGGGACGGGTCGAGCTCGGCGACGATCCACGGCAGCACCCGCAGGTAGTAGTCGTCGCCCCAGCTCCGGTCGCCGCCGGGCTGCGCCTCCCAACCCTCCGCCTTCCGCAGCCAGAGGTTCTCGTTGTTGCCGCACCAGGTGATCAGGCTGGGGTGGGGCGAGAGCCGGGTGACGTTCTCCCGAGCCTCGGCGATCACCTCGGAGCGCAGCGGCTCCTCCTCGGGATAGCAGGCGCAGGCGAAGAGGAAGTCCTGCCACACCATCAGCCCGAGCTCGTCGCACACCTCGTAGAAGTCGCGGCTCTCGTAGATGCCGCCGCCCCAGACCCGGATCAGGTTGACCCCGGCCGCGGCCGCCTCGCGCAACCTCCGCGCGTAGCGTGACCGGGTCATCCGGGCCGGGAAGATGTCGTCGGGGATCCAGTTGACGCCCTTCACCAGAATCGGCGACCCGTTGACGTGGACGACGAACCGGTGCCCGGTCTGGTCAGGAGACCGGTCGATGGTGACACCGCGGAAGCCGACGAGCCGACTCCACTCGTCGAGCACCGCGCCGTCGTGGCGCAGCACCACGGTGAGCTCGTAGCGCGGCTGGTCGCCGTGCCCGCGGGGCCACCAGGGCTCGACCCCGTCGACCGGCAGGCGGATCCGGCCGCCGGCACCCTCCACAACGGCTATCTCGCGGCCGTCGAGCAGGACCTGCGCGGTCACGGCGTGCGGCCCGGTGCGGTCGATGTCGAGCGTCAGGTCGAGGTAGCCCCGACCGTCGGCGTAGGTGGCCAGCGGCCGCACCGCGGCCAGCCGCGCCGTGCTCCATCCCTCGAGCCGCACCGGCCGCCAGATGCCGGCGGTGACCAGCGTGGGACCCCAGTCCCAGCCGAACGAGCAGGCCATCTTGCGGATGAAGTTGAACGGCTCGGGATAGGAGTTGGGGCGTGGCCCGAGCTGGCCGCGTACGCGTTCCGCCTCCGCGTACGCCGAGGTGAAGTGGACCCGCAGGGGGCGCGGCCGGGCGTCGACGAGCCCGGTGACGTCGAACCGGTAGGACCGGTGCATGTTGCGGGTCGACCCGAGCACCGTGCCGTCGAGCTCGACCCGGGCCACCGTGTCGAGGCCCTCGAAAACCAGCTCGACCCGCTCGTGGGCGGGCCCGGTCCAGGCGACGTCGCGCTCGTAGGTCCAGTCGGCGTGCCCGACCCACGCGGCGGCCAGCTCGTTGTCGTCGACGAACGGGTCGGCTAGCGTGCCGGCGTTCATCAGGTCGACGTGCACGCAGCCGGGCACGGTCGCCGGTGTCTCCGCGCCGTCGGCGGCACGCAGCGTCCACGCGCCGCCGAGCTCAACTGCCGCGATCATCGAGCGTCCTTTCTGGAGGTTCACTTCGTGGCTCCGGCCGTGATGCCGTTGTAGATGAACCGTTGGAGCAGCAGGAAGATAACGACGGTCGGCAGGATGACGATCATCGTGCAGGCGGCGATGGTCTCCCACTGCGCGCCGTATGGCCCCTTGAACCGGAACAGCGCCGTCGAGATGACCGCGAGGTTGGGCGACCGCAGATACAGGAACGGCAGGTAGAACTCGTTGTAGACCGCGATGCCCTTGATGATCACGACAGTCGCGATCGCCGGCCGCATCAACGGCAGGATGATCCGGCGGTAGATGGTGAACCGCGACGCGCCGTCGATCAGGGCCGCCTGGTCGAGGCTGCGCGGGATCGACTGCATGAACTGGATGAAGATGTAGATCGCCACGATGTCGGTGCCGGTGAACAGCACGATCGTCGACCACAGCGAGTTGACCAGGCCCATCGACTTGACGATCTGGTAGGTCGCCACCTGGGTGGTCACCCCGGGCACCAGCGCGGCCACCAGGAACAGGCCGAGAACCAACCGCTTGAAGGGAAAGGAGAGCCGGCTGATCGCGTACGCCGCGAGCGTGCCGACCACGACGGTCCCGGTCAGCGAGACGACCAGGATGATCGTGGTGTTCCAGAACCCGCGGAGCATGTGCCCGTCGGTCCACGCGGTAGCGAAGTTGCTGACGTTGAGCCAGTTCGAGGGCGGCGTGAGCGGCCCGCTGGTGCTGTATTCGGCGTGCGTCTTGAACGCCGCGAACAGCACCACCACGAGCGGGACGAGCACGACCGCCGAGGCGAGCACGAGCGAGGCATACTTCGCGATGCCGGCTGCCCGCTTCACGAGAGGGTCACCTCCTCGTCGGGCACGAGCCGGCGCTGGATCCAGGTCACGATGAGCACGACGGCCAGCAGCACGACGGCCATCGCCGAGGCGAGCCCGAACTGCCGGAACTGGAAGGCCGTCTCGTAGGCCTGGATGACGAACGTGCGGGTGTCGTTGGCGCCGCCGGTCATGATGAACGGGATCTCGAAGACGCTCAGGCTGCCGGAGATCGCCAGGATGAACGACAGGCTGATGATGCGCCGGATGCCCGGCGCGATGATGTAACGGAACTGGTGCCACCGGCTCGCGCCGTCGAGCTCGGCGGCCTCGTAGATCTCGCCCGGTATCGACTGGATCGCGCCCAGGAACAGCACGAAGCTGAGGCCGGTGAACCGCCAGACCGAGGTGCCGGCCAGCGAGATGTTGGCGATGTCGGGGTCGCCCAGCCAGTAGCGGGTGTGCTCGCCCAGGCCGACCGCGCCCAGCACGGTGTCGAGCGTGCCGCCGGGCTGGAAGAGGTAGAGGAAGACGAACCCGACGGCCACCCCGTTCAACAGGTAGGGGAAGAAGAGGATGCCCTTGAACAGGTTGCGGAACCGGACGTTGAACGAGAGCACGACCGCGAAGTAGAGGGCCAGCGCGATCTGCACGAACGAGGCCGCGAAGTAGTAGAGGCTGATCAGGAAGACCCGCCAGTAGCGCTCGTCGGTGAAGACCCGGACGTAGTTGTCCCAGCCGACCGGGTCCATGGTGGTGCTCAGCCCGTCCCACTTGTGGAAGCTGTACCAGACCATGTTCCCGACCGGCACGTAGGTGAAGGTGATCAGCAGGACCAACGCCGGTGCCAGGTAGAGCCAGGGACCGAACCGGCGGCGGAGCGTCGTCATTTCATGATTCCGGCCTGGACCTTGCCCCACCGCCGGTTGAGCTCGGCGAAGTAGGAGTCCTTGTCACCCTTGGCGGCGCCGCGGGCGATGTCGACCAGCTTCTGCCGGTAGATGTTGCCGGTCAGGTCCACTTCGGACTCTTTGATGATCTCGTCTTCTTTGCCGGCGTTGGCGGTCGCCGCGGGAATCTCGACGAGGTCGACGCCGGTGTCCTGGAAGGCTTTCAGCGTCTCGGGCAGCGAGCTGCTGGCGAGCGTCGGGACGGCCTGCTGGTCGGTCGCGAAGCCGGACTCGGTGACGAACCAGTCGAGCCAGGCCCGCGCGGTCGCCTTGTTCTTGGACGACAGGCTGACCGCGCCCTTGTAGTCGCCCTCGATCCGGGAGTGGAACTTCCCGCCGACCTGGTAGGGGAACGGCCAGAAGGCGATGTCGTCGGGGTTGGCGTTGGCCGCCTTCGCCGCGTCCTTCATTTGCGGCACGGCCCACGAGCCGAGCAGCATGGTGGCCACCTTGCCGGTCGCGATCATCGGCTTGGAGCCTTCCCAGTTGGTCGTCAGCGGGTCCTTCTCGCTGAGCTTGGCCGCGACGAGGTCGTACAGCAGACCGTCCGTGATGTATTGGATCTTGCCCGCCTGCCACGGTGTCGGATCGGTCGGGAACGTCTCGTTGATGGTGGGATCACCGAGGATCGCCCGCTGGCTGTTCCAGATGCTCAGCGGCCAACCGTCTTTGTAGTTGGTGTAGTAGGGCACGGCGTCGGTGCGCGCGGCGACGGCTTTGAGCCCGGCCAGGAACTCCTCGGGCGTCTTCGGCGGCGCGGTGATGCCGGCCTGCTGCCAGATCCGCTTGTTGACCACCACGCCCGAGGCGACACCACCGAGCGAAAGCCCATAGACCTTTCCGTCGTACGCCTTCTCGTCGGTGAACCGGTATTTGGTCTTGAGGTCGGCCAGGTCGCCCAGCGGCTCGAAGAACGACGGCAACTGTTCGACCGGCACGGTGTTGGGGATCAGCAGCACGTCGCCGTAGTCGCCGGAACTGAGCTGGGTGGTGACGTCACCCTCGTAGTTGGTGACGGCCTCGAAGGTCACCTTCGTGCCGGGATATTTGGCTTCGAACGTCTTGGCGTACGCGGGGAGCGCGCTGTTGGCCAGGTCGGTCCGGTTGGTGAGGACCGTGATCGGGCCGGTGATCTCGGCGCTGGAGTCGGTCTCGTCGTCGCCCGCGCCGCCGGTGCAGCCGGCCACGAGTGCCAGTCCGGCGGCCGCGCCGAACCCGAGGAACTGCCTTCTATTGATCATCACGCATCCGTCCTTCTGATCGATCGATGCGGATGAGCATGGGGCGGGTGTTACGCCCGTGTCAAGCATTGATTATTAATTTAAGTAATCCCAAGGCTTGGAAAGCCGCTGCTGACCAGCACGTTCGCTCAGGTGCTCTCGCGGGCCACGATGTGGGCGTGCGGCGCCTCGTAGACCGTGACGGGTGCGCCGGCCATCGCGCCCAGGATCGCGCCGGCCGCCAACTCGCCGATCCGGCCGACGTCGTGGCTCATCGCCGACAGCGCCGGGACGGCCAACTGGCACTGCGCCGAGTCGTCCCAGGCGACCACGGCGACGTCGCCGGGGACGCGGAGCCCGCGGTCGCGGAGCGCCACCAGACCGGCGATCGCCATCACGTCGTTGTCGTAAACGATCGCCGTTGGCCGGCCCGCCAGCAGGTGTTCGGTGGCGGCGTAGCCGGCCTCGTGCGAATAGTCGCCGTCGGCCCGCAGGACGGTCAGCCCCTCGGCGGCCGCGTCGAAGCCGGCCCGCCGCAGCTGCGTGTGCGCCAACGTCGGTGGACCGTTGACGTGGCCGATCACCCGGTGTCCGAGGCCAGCCAGGAACCCCACGACCTCGTGGGCGAACCCGGCGTCGTCGGTCCACACCGTTGACAGGTCTGGCGCCGTGGACGGGTCGCCGATCACCACGGCCGGCAGCGCCAGCCGGCCGACCAGGTCGACCCGGTCGTCGCCCGGCACGAGGTCGACCAGGATCACGCCATCGACCCGCTGCCGCGCGGCCCATTGCTCGTAGGTCGCGCTCTCCGCGGCCCGGTCGGTGACCACCTTGATCAGCACCGAGACGCCGGCGGGAGTGAGCACGCGCTCAAGACCCTCGATGAACTCGTGGTAGTAGGGCTCCTCGCCGAGCACCCGGGAGGCACGCGCCAGTACGAGGCCGACCCGCCGCGGCTGCGTCACCGATCGACCCCCCTGTCGTCCGCCTATCGGCAGGTACGGTAGCGCCTGAGCCCGAGCATCGGCACGAGACCGGAGACGAACACACCCATGGCCCGCCGTGAAGCGCCCGCTGCCGGACCCGGCAGCCGCGCGCTCATCGTCGACGTCATCCGGTCCGCGGGCACGATCAGCCGGGCGGAACTCGCCGAACTGACCGGCCTGACCCAGCCGTCGATCTCGAACATCGTTCGCGACCTCATCACCGACGGCATCATCCACGAGACCGGCTCGGCCGGCTCACCGCGGGGAAAGCCGCGGAAACTGATCGCGATAAGCCCCGCCAACCGTTTCGGTGTCGGTTTCCACCTGGGCGTCGACACGATCACCTGCGTGGCGATCGACCTGACCGGCGGAATGGTCGGCCGGGAGGTGGTGCCGCGTTCCGCGGGCGCCCTGCCGGAGTTGCTGGCCACCCGGTTCGACGATTTCACCAACGGCCTCGACCTGCCCGTCGACCGCATCGAAGGGTTGGCGGTCGTCGCTCCGGCGCCCTATCCGGGTGAGCCCGCGCCGCCCGAGTTCCGCGCCGAACTGGCCGCGAAAATAGGCCTGCCGGTCATCGTGGAAAACGACGCGGCCGCTGCCGCACTCGGCGAGTTCTGGAGCCGCCGGGTCTCCCGCGAGCAGGTGTTCGGCAGCATTTATGTGTCGACCGGCATCGGCGCCGGATTCGTTTTCGGTGGCGCCCTTTTTCGCGGTGCCAGTTTCGACGCGGGCGAACTCGGCCATCTCTCCATCGACTACGAGGGCCGCGCCTGCCCGTGCGGCAACCAGGGCTGCATCGAGCGATATGCGTCGATGGCAGCCGTTGTCGAGACGGCCCGGGAGATCCCTACGCTGCGCGACCGCCTGGGCCCCACCATCTCCGGGGCCCACGACGCGGTCGCCCGGGCGGCGGTCAACGGCGACCGGGTCGCGTTCGAGGTGCTCGACCGCGCGGCCGGGCACCTCGCCGTCGCGGTCACCTCGGTCGTCAACCTGCTCGACCTCGGCCGGCTCGTGCTGACCGGGCCGGGAGTCGCGGTGGCCGGCTCGATCTACACCCGGCGGGTGCGGGCACACCTGGAGCGGACCGCCCACTCGCGACACCGGCACCCGGTGACGGTGGAGTTGTCGGCCCAGCCCCGCGACGCGGCCGGCATCGGCGCCGCGGCCCTCGTCGTGCAGGCGTCGATCGCACCGGGCCACACACCGGGCCCGGCCGCTCAGGCCCTCTTTCATGGCTGAGGCCGGGCTGCGGCGGGTCCAGGCGCCGCCTGACCGCACGGCGCCTTCACCCGGATACAACACCGGTATCCGGGCAAAGCCGCCGCACGCCCAGACGACACCTGGACTCCGCCTCGCCTCGACCCCAGCCATGAAAGAGGGCCTAGGAGTTGACCTCAAGCCGGGTTGAGGTCGCAGGATAGACAATCATGACTGATCAGGTGCTCCTCGACGCCCTCGACCGGTTACGTGGCACCGGCCCCGAGTTCGACGGTTTTCTCGCGAATCACGGGCCGATGGCCGCCGAAGCGCTGACCCATCTGGGCGGCTCCGCCGCCGTTCCTGGTTGGGTCGACGGCTATCGCGCCCGGCTCGATGCCGCTCCGGAGGTTCGTCGCGGCATCACCGATGACGACTGGCGCGAGCGTCTCGGCGACGCGGCGCTGTTCGGCGACTGGACCGCCTACCTGCGCCGCCAGGCACAGGAGCTGTCCTGGCGCGACCTGCTGTTGCGGTGGTGGCCGAGGTTGCTGCCCGGCCTGGCCGCGAGCGCGACCCACGGCGTGATCCGCACGGCGCACGCGGTGCGGTCACTGCGCGCTGCCGGTGCCGAGCCGCATCCACTGCTGGTCGACGAGCTCGCCCAGGGGCTGGGTTTCTGGGCGGCGCGCTACCAGACCCTGCCCGGCGACCCGAGTCTCGTGGGCGGATCCGATTCGGTCACCGCCCTGCGCCGGCTGCCTCGGCTCGACCCGGCGATAGCGTCCGAGGGCCTGGGCATCGGCGGTCGGTTGGTGTCGCTGTGCCGGCTCGACGGCCTCGCCGAGGGTCTCGACGAGTGGCACGCGCCGCAGACGCCGGATGACGCGCTCGACGAGCTCATCGGCGCCGCTGCCCGCGTGCTGGTCGCCCGGGAGGACGCGCCGATCGCGTTCTGCCACGCGGTGACCGCACCCGCGGCCGTCCGCCTCGTGCTGCCCGAGTTGCCGGCCGAGCTGCGGCGGGCGAGCGTCGCGGCGAGCTGGCAAGTGGTCGGCGGGATCGTCGCCGCGTTCGCCTCGCCGCGCCTTCCGGCGGAGGCCGCCGCCGCCGACGCTGACCCCGGTGCGCTGCTGGAGACGCTCGACGCCCGCGCGATCGAGCACGGCGACGAACACGTGATCAAGCTGACCGAGGCCGCGGGGCGCGAGTACGCGCGTACCCGGGACGTGACTCTGCTGGTTGGCGCGGAGCGCTTCCGGGGTCGGGTGTCCGCGCGCTGAACATGCCAGTGGCCGGCGTCGCGCGACGCCGGCCACCGGATGCTCTCGAGATCAGCGCTTGAATGCGTCCTTGATCTTCTCGCCGGCCTGCTTCACGTCTGCCGACGCCTTGTCGCCGCGGCCCTCGTTCTCGAGGTCCTTGTCGTCAGTGGCCTTGCCGACGTGCTCTTTGACCTCGCCGCCGGCCTCTTGGGCCTTGTTCTTGGCTTTGTCGTCGAGTCCCATGCGATTCCTCATCTCTGCGCACCACGGTCCTCGGGATGGAATCCCTCTGGGGGTGTGGTGACCTCTATCGAGTGCCCAACCGTCGACAGATGAAACGGGATGTGTCACCCGTCTCCTTTGGCGGTTCGTCGTCTCCGGTCGACGGTGCGAGGATTGCGGCATGGATGTGCGCGCCCGGAGCAACGTGGTGTTCACGGGCCGCGCCGACGGTCCGGTGATCATGTTGGCGCACGGGTTCGGCTGTGATCAGAACATGTGGCGGCTGGTGACTCCCGACCTGGGCCGCGAGTCCCGGATCCTCCTTTTCGACCATGTTGGGGCGGGAAGGTCCGATCTGTCCGCGTGGAACGCCGAGCGATATTCGACCCTCGACGGCTACGCCGACGACGTGTTGGAGATCTGCCGCGAGTTCGCGCTGCGCGACGTGGTGTTCGTCGGACACTCGGTCAGCGCGATGATCGGGGTGCTGGCCGCCAACCGCGAGCCGGACCGGTTCGCCGCGCTGGTGCTGCTGACCCCGTCACCCTGCTACATCGACCAGGGCGACTATCGGGGCGGCTTCAGCCGCGCCGACATCGACGAGCTGCTGGAGTCGCTCGACAGCAACTACCTCGGCTGGTCCGCGGCGATGGCACCAGTGATCATGGGAAACCCCGATCGGCCCGAGCTCGGTGCGGAGCTGACCGACAGCTTCTGCCGCACCGACCCCACCGTCGCCCGGGCCTTCGCCCACACGACGTTCCTGTCCGACAACCGCGACGACCTGGCGAAGGTCACCGTGCCGACGCTGGTGCTCCAGTGCGCCAACGACGCGATCGCCCCGCCGGAGGTGGGCGAGTTCGTGCACGCACAGATCCCGGGCAGCCAACTGGTCACGCTCGACGCCACCGGCCACTGCCCGCAGCTCAGCGCGCCGGGGGCGACCACCGCGGCCATCGCGTCCTTCGCAGCCGCGCTTCGATGAACGACGCGGTCGAACACGATCTCGACGAGCTCTACGACCACGCGCCGTGCGGAAATCTGTCCACATTGCTCGATGGGACGATCGCCAAAGTCAACAGCACGTTGCTCGGCTGGCTGGGCTACAGCCGCGACGAACTCGTGGGCCGGCGCCGCTTCAGCGACCTGCTCACCGTCGGCGGCAAGATCTACCACGAGACGCATTTCGCGCCGTTGCTCCAGATGCAGGGCGAGGTCAACGGCATCGCGCTCGACCTGAAGGCCGCCGACGGCACCCGGCTGCCCGTGCTGGTCACCTCGACGGTCAAGACCGGCAGCGATGGTCAGCCGTTGCTGATCCGCACCACCGTCTTCGACGCCCGGGCACGACGCGCGTACGAGCAGGAGTTGCTCCGGGCGCGGCAGGTCGCCGAGCGGGAACGGGAGCGGCTGCGGCTGCTGGTCGCCGGCCTGCAACGCAGCCTGCTGCCGGCGTCGTTGCCGACCCCGCCCGGCATGCAGGCCGCCGCCCACTACCACATGGCATCGCCCGACGAGGTCGGCGGAGACTTCTACGACCTGTTCCCGCTCGACGGCGGCCGGTGGGGGTTCTTCCTCGGTGACGTCCGCGGCAAGGGCATCGACGCGGCGGCGGTGACCGCGGCCGCCCGCTACACCCTGCGAGCGGCGGCCGTCTACGACGCGACGCCCACGGCCGTGCTGGCCAACCTCAACGCGGTGCTGTTCCAGGACTACGGCAGCGAAGGACACCGTCATTGCACGGTCACCTTCGGCGTGCTGACACCCACTCCGTCGGGCTATGCCGTCACCATCGCCGGCGGTGGCCACCCGGCGCCGTTGCTGGCCCGGGCCGACGGCACCGTCGACTATCAGCCGACCCTCGGCGGCACCCTGATCGGCATCCTGGCCACCCCGCGCCTGGTCGCCCGCAGCTTCGCGTTGGCCGCCGGCGACACGCTGATCCTCTACAGCGACGGGCTGACCGAGGCCCGCACCGACCCGGCCGGCGGCCGCTACGGAAGCGAGGCCCTGCGGTCGTTCGTCGCGAACGTCGCACCGACCACCGCCGACGCCGTCGTCGCGGAACTCACCGGCCTCGTCGGCCGGCTCGCCGGCGACCTCGACGACGACGTCGCGATGATGGCCCTGGGGGTAACCGCTCCAGGGTCGTGAGACCGGCACGCCACCTGCCGCTCCGGGGTTATGTTGTGCCAGGAGGCCGCGGGAGGGAGATCCTCGATGGCAGTCCCGATGAGCGTTGAGGCGGGCGCGCCGGTCGCCGTGATCGGCGCGGGAATCATGGGTTCGGCGATGGCCCGCAACCTGGTGGCCGCAGGCTTCACCACCCGGGTCTGGGACCGGTCGGCCTCGGCGACGGCACCGCTCGCTGATGCGGGTGTGGTGGTCGAGGCGACGGCACGCGAGGCGGTCGCGGACGCGGCGGTGGTGATCACGATGCTGTCCACCGCCGACGTGCTCGACGCCGTGATGTTCGACAGCGGCACGGTCGACGCGTTCGCCGACGGCGCGGTGTGGGCGCAGATGGGCACGATCGGCGTCCCGGCGACGCTGCGGACGCGAGACCGGCTCGCGGCCACGCGGCCTGCGGTCAGGTTCGTCGACGCACCTGTCTCCGGCAGCAAGGGCCCCGCCGAGCAGGGTCAACTCCTCATCCTCGCATCGGGACCGCACGCCGCGGCGAAACCGCTGCGCCCGATCTTCGACGTGTTGGGCCGCCGGACGGTATGGCTCGGCGAGGCCGGCCGCGGCAGCCAGATGAAGGTGGTCGTCAACGCCTACATGTCGATCCTGATCGAGGGTGTCGCCGAGACGATGGCCCTGGCCGACCGCTTCGACATCGGCCACGAGGAGTTGGCGGACGCCATCGAAGGCGGCCCACTCGACGCGCCGATCGCCGACGCGAAGCTGCACAAGATGGACAGAGGCGACTTCGCGCCCGAGTTCCCGCTCGAATGGGCCCTCAAGGACATCGACCTGGCCATCGACTCGGCGGGCGACGACGTGCCGCCCCTGCTGGCCGCGCTGTCCCGGCAATGGCACACCGCCGTCGCGGCCGGCCACGGCCGCGAAGACATCAGCGCCGCCCTGTTGGCGCTGCGCTAGACAGACCAGTTGAGGCCGTCGAGGTTGATGACGATGGCTTCCTGGGTCGTGCGGGCGATCACCACCACGGCCTCCGTGTCGGGGTCGGGGTTCTCCTCCCGGTGCGGCACGAAGGGCGGCACGAAGATGTAGTCGCCGGGTGCGGTCTGGACGCGGGTCTCGATCGGCTCGTCGCCTTCCACATCGAGAAAGACGAACAACGGCGTCCCGGAGAGTACGAAGATGGCGGTCTCCGACGAGCCGTGGTGGTGGTTGCCCGAGTTGGTGCTGGCCGGCACGTGGGTCTGGCCCATCCACAGGTGCTCGGCGCCAACCGTTTTTGCCGCTGATCGCCTCGCGCCGGCGCATGCCGGTGGTCTGTGAGGTCTGGTCGATCAGGCCGGCCGGTGCGATGCGGTGCAGGCGCCGGTGGAACGGGTCGGTGCCAGCGGGCACGAGCACCCCGCTGGGCGTGCGGAGCGGGTCTTCTGCGGACATCAGGCGGCTCCCAACAGCGGGGTGGGTGTGGTGGCGAGCAGGCGGGTCAGCGACGCGGCCGTCGCGTCGGCGAGGCCGGCCGGCAGGCCGCGCCGCGGTGACAGGGACAGCGGCAATGGGTGCGCGGCTGGCAGGTCTTCGCGGGCGACGAGCCCTTCGGGGCACTGGCCCAGCGTAGCCATCAGGCCGATGCCCAGCCCGGCCCGCACGGCCGCCTGGACGCCGGCGAGGTGTGCGGCCTCGGCGCCGACCTCGGCGGCGACGCCGGAGGCGGCGAGGGTCTCCAACGCCCGGGTACGCAGCGCGCACGGCGCGTCGAAGGCCGCGATCGGGATCGGTTGACCGCGGCCCGGCCGCTGCCAGCCCGGTGCCGCATACCAGGTCAGCTCCAGTTCGCCGACCGTGCGGGCGTCGGGCTCGTCGGGTGGGCCGATCAGCAGGGCCAGGTCGACCCGGCCGTCGCCGAGTTGCGAGCGGAGTTGCGCGCCGCGGTCGATGCGGAAGCGGATCCGGTAGTCGGTGATGGTCGCGGTGAGCGCGGTCGCCAACTCGGGGAGGAGTTGGGCGGCGGCGTGTTCGGTCGAGCCGATCACCAGGGTCTGGTCGGGCTCGACCGAGAGCGCGCGCAGGGTCTCGTCGTGCACGTGCAGGATCCGCCGGGCGTGGCCGAGCAGCGTCTCGCCGTCGGGGGTGAAGCGGGAGCCCCGGCCGTGCCGTTCGACCAGGCTGCGGCCGAGGGTCTCCTCCAAGCGACGGACGTGTTGGCTGACCGCGCCCTGGGTGAGGTGCAGCGATGTCGCGGCACGCTGGAAGCTGCCGCAGTCGGCGACCGCCACGAAGCTGCGCAACGGAACGATGTCCAGATTCCCGCTCATGCCTACCAGGTTACTAGGAATTCGATTAGCAGCGGTAATGGATCCACATCACGATCCTTCGTTGGACACCGCTCACGGGGCCACCACATACTCAGAAGCATGAGCCCGCGACCCGCAGTGATGCTGATCAGTCGCCGCTGGCTTGACTACGGTCGAAGCGCCGCGGCGCTCTGTTGCTGACCCGGCACCCGCGCCACTAACCGACGGGCCGGCACCGCCGCCCGCCTGTCAGCCAACCAACCCGCCACCCACGGTGTAGCCGCGCGTCCCCACGAACGCGCGGTGCCGCCGCGTACCCGCGCGCCCCGCCGTCGTCAATCGAAGGGCCACGTACACCATGACTCGCAGGACTCTCAAGCTCGGCGCCGTTCTCCTCGGAGTCGGCGGGCCGGGCCAGCACAGCACCTGGCTCGACCCCGAGATCCCGGGCGACGCCAGCGTCGACATCCGCTGGTATATCGCCCGGGCCCAGGAGGCCGAGGCCGCCAAGTTCGACCACGTCTTCATCGTCGACAGCCAGTTCATCACCCCGGACTCGCCGAACCACTACCTCAACCGGCTCGAACCGCTGACGCTACTGTCGGCGGTGGCCGTGCACACCACCAACATCGGCCTGGTGGGCACGCTCACCACCTCCTACAACGATCCCTTCAACGTGGCCCGCCGGCTGGCCTCGCTCGACGTGATCAGCGGCGGCCGGGCCGGCTGGAACGTCGTGGCGACCGGCGACGGCGGCACGGCCGGCAACTACGGGCGTCAAGAGCACTACGACTACGCCACGCGGTACGGCCGGGCGCTGGAGCACGTACGCGTCGTGCAGGGTCTCTGGGACTCCTACGAGGACGACGCCTTCCCGCGCGACAAGGAACGCGGCGTCTTCTTCGACCGGACCCGGCAGCACCCGCTCAACCACGTCGGCGAGCACTTCTCCGTCGTCGGCCCGCTCAACCTCCAGCGGTCGCCACAGGGCCAGCCGGTCATCTTCCAGGCCGGCGACTCCGACGAGGGACGTGATCTGGGCGCCGGCATCGCCGAGGCGATCTTCACGCACGCTCAAACCATCGAGCAGGGCCAGGCCTTCGCCAAAGACATCCGGGCCCGGGCCGCGGCCAAGGGGCGCGATCCCGACAACGTCCTGATCGTTCCCGGCATCAGCCTGGTGCTCGCCGACACCGACGAGGAAGCCCGGGTGAAGGAACAGCGGATCCTCGGCGGGAAGAACTTCGACCGCGCGCTCAAGGAACTCGGTCGCCCGTTCGGCTGGCACGACTTCTCGCAATACGACCTCGACGCGCCCTTCCCGGAACTCGGCGACCTCGGTGACCGCAGCTTCCGTACCCAGGCTGATCGCATCAAGAAGTTGGCCCGCGACAACGGATTCACGCTGCGCCAGGTCGTGCAGCACACCTTGGACTCGCGCCGGTCGCCGTTCGTGGGCTCGCCGCGCACCGTGGCCGACGAGATCCAGCGCTGGTGGGAGGCCGGCGCGTTCGACGGCGTCAACGTCACGGTCAACGCGCCGAGCGAGTTCGCCCGGTTCACCGAGGGCGTCCTGCCGATCCTGCGCGAGCGCGGCGTCGTCCGCAGCGAGTACGAGGCCACCACCCTCCGCGGCAACCTGGGCCTCCCGATTCCCGAGAACGTGCACACCGCCGCCCGTCTCGTTCCCGTTCCGTGATTGCCCAGGAAGGCATGACGATGAAGCTGAAACGATGGGCCGCTGCCCTCGCCGCCGTCACCCTGGGTCTCGCCGGTTGCGCCGGCGACGGCGGGAGCGGTGGCGCCGCGGGCGAGTCGACGTTGCGCTGGGCGGTGACCCTGCCCGCGCACTGGGACCCGGTGGTCAGCGGCAGCGGGGCGCAGTTCCGGATCCTGTCGCTGGCGTACGCGTCGCTCACCGAGATCGACGAGACCGGCAAGGCGGTGCCCAGCCTCGCGAAGGGGTGGGACTACAACGCCACCGGCGACCAGGTGACCTTCCACCTGCGGCCCAACCTGAAGTTCTCCGACGGTGAGCCGCTGAACGCCGCGGCGGTCAAGTCCTATCTGGAGCGAGCGAAGACGCAGAAGAACTCGGCGCTCTTCGGCGACCTCACCTCGATCAAGTCGGTGACCGCGCAGGGCGATGTTGACGTGGTCATCGCGCTCACCCAGGTCGACTACCAGATCCCGCTGCTGCTGGGGGAGCGGGTCGCGCAGATCACCAGCCCGAAGGCGGCACAGGACCCGGCGAAGCTCGACCAGTCGCCGGTCGGCGCGGGCCCGTTCGTGGTCACCGACAACGTGCCGGGCTCGCACGTCTACCTGAAGAAGAACCCCGACTACTGGGACGCCGCCAACATTCACATCGACCGGGTCGAGCTCCAGCCGGCGCCGGACGCCGCGACGATCGTCTCCGGGCTCAAGACCGGCGCCTACGACTTCGCCAACCTCGGCGCGGCGCAGATCAAGGCGGCGGAAGCGGCCGGGCTCGACGTCGTCTACCAGCCGGGCTTCAACGCGTCGAACATCAGCATCAACGTCAACAAGGCGCCGTTCACCAACCCGAAGGTCGTCGACGCGGTCCGCTACGCCACCAACCGGCAGGAGTATGTCGACAAGGTCACCTTCGGCAAGGGCAAGGCCACCGACCAGCCGTTCCCGCCGGGGTACGTCGCCTACGACGAGCAGTCCGCCAACCTCTTCCCCTACGACCCGGATAAGGCCGAGCAGCTCCTGGCGGAGGCCGGCTACGCACCCGGCCAGATCAAGCTCGACCTGGTCATCCAGGGCGCCACCTACGCGACCGCGTCGGAGATCGTGCAGTCGCAGCTCAAGGCGGTCGGGATCGACGTCACCATCAAGGTCGACCCCAACTGGGAGAAGCCGTTCTTCGCCAAGGACCTGACGCTTTCCGTGTACGGCACGACCGGGCGCGAGTCGCCCGTGCAGACCCTGACCGCCCACTTCGGACCGAACGGACCGCTCAACCTGAGCACACCGTATGAGCCGGCGGGCTTCGCCGAAGCGGTCGCGGTGGCCCGCAGCACGCCGCTGGACTCGCCCGACTACGCGAAGAACCTCCAGGCCGCCACCCGCGTCGGGTTGCGGAGCAGGGCGCTGGTGTTCACCTACTCGCAGCCCAACATCTTCGTGAAGACGAAGAAGGTCTCGGCCATCACCCCGATTCCGGGCCAGATCCACTGGGCCGGGCTGAAGGTCGAGCCGTGACCAGGCTGTTGCGGGGCACGCTGCGGGTGCTCGGCCGGTCGATCGCGATCTTCGTGCCGGTCTTCCTGGTGGCGACGTTCGTGACGTTCGCGCTGCGCGCCCTCAGCGGGCTCAGCCCGGCTAACCTCCAGCTCGGCGAGTCGGCCACGCCGGAGGCGATCGCACAGATCGAGCACCAGTGGGGCCTGGACCGGCCGTTCCTGACCCAGTATTTCGACTGGTTCGGTGACGTGCTGCACGGCAACCTCGGCACGAGCTGGTACAACGGCGCGGACATCTCCCGGCTGCTGGCCGAGGGTGCGGTGATCAGCCTCTCGGTCGCCGCCCTGGCCCTGCTGATCGGCGTGGTGTTCGGGTTCGGCTTCGGCGTCCTCGCGGCGCTGCGCCGCACGACCTGGGTCGACCGGGCGATCACCGGCTTCATGACGGTCATCTCGGTGATGCCGTCGTTCGTGGTCGGCATCGCGCTCGTCGGCGTCTTCGCGGTCGGGCTCGGCTGGTTCCCCTCCGCCGGCTACTCGCCGGCGGAGCGGGGGCTCGGCGTCTGGCTGGCACACATCACGCTGCCGGCCATCGCGCTCAGCTTCGACACCATCTCCGACGTCGCCCGCCAGCTCCGGGCCGGGCTGGTGGCGGCCTACCGGGAGAACTATGTGACGGGCGCCGTCGTACGCGGTCTCGGCCCGCACCGGATCTTCTTCCGGCACGTGCTGCGCAACGGGATCGGGCCGGCGCTGGCGGTGCTCGGCCTCAAGTTCCCGAACCTGCTCGGCGGCGCGGTCGTCACCGAGGCGATCTTCGGGATGCCGGGGTTCGGCCAGTTCGCCGCCGGCTCGGCCCAGCGCGGCGACGTGCCGGCCGTGCAGGGCGTACTCGTCGTCTCGATCGTGCTCGTCGTCGCGTTCAACCTGGTGGTCAACCTCGTGCTGGCCCGGGTCGCGCCGGCCTCGGCGAGAGGGGTGTGACGTGGTCCGCCGGATCCTGGGCCTGACCTCGGGCCGCATCGCGTTCGGCATCCTCGTCGCGGTCGCGCTGCTCGCGGTGCTCGGGCCGATCATCGCACCGCACGACCCGCTCGAGGGCGGCACCGACATCCTCGCGTCGCCGTCGACGGCGCACCTGCTCGGCACCGACTATCTCGGCCGCGACGTGCTCAGCCGGCTGCTCGATGGCTCCCGGGTCAGCGTGCTCGGCGCCGTGCAGGTCGCGCTCATCGCCCTGGTGGTCGGGGTGGTGCCGGGCATTCTCTCGGTCTACCTCGGCCGCCCGTTCGAGTGGGTCACGCTGCGGCTCGCCGACACCCTGATCGCCCTACCGTTCCTGGTGTTCGCCGTCGCGGTGACCGCCCTGCTCGGCAACGGCATCCCGCAGGCCATGTTCGTGGTCGGCATCATGGTCTCCCCGCTGTTCTACCGGGTCGCCCGGGCCGCCACTCTCTCGGTCGCCCGGTCGCCCTACGTGGAGGCGGCGATCGTGGCCGGCGCGTCGGTCGGCTGGGTGGTGCGCAGGCACGTCTGGGTCAAGGTGCTGCCGCCGATCGCGGTCGCGCTGGCCAACACCACCGGCGTCGGCTTCGTCGTGGTGTCCAGCCTGACATTCCTCGGCATCGGCGTGCAGCCGCCGGCACCGACCTGGGGTGGCGTGCTGGCCGCCGAGCTGGGCTATCTGAGCTTCCAGCCGTGGGCGCCGCTGATCCCGACCGCGCTGATCATGGCGACGGTGTGGGCCTGCAACCTGCTCGCCGACGCGATCCGCGATGTCACCGGCGAGGCCGGCCGGGCGCTGCTCAACAACCGCAAGGTCCGCGCTGCCGCGGCGAGGGAGGCATGATGACGCTGCTGTCACTGCGAGATGTCACCATCCACAATGGGGTTTCCGGCCGCGACGTCGTCGGCGGCGTCTCGTTCGAGCTGACCCCGGGCAAGGCCGTCGGCATCGTGGGGGAGTCGGGCAGCGGCAAGACGCTGACCTGCCGCGCCGTGCTGGGCATCCTGCCGGAGCACTTCACCGTGGCCGGCGGCTCGATCGAGGTCGACGGGCGCGACGTCGCCGGGCTGGGCCGCAAGGAGTGGACCGCGCTGCGCGGCTCCACCGTCAGCGCCGTGTTCCAGGACCCCGCTTCCTATCTCAACCCGTCGCTCAAGGTGGGCAACCAGATCGCCGAGGTGGTGCGGGTCAAGAAGGGCCTCGCCCGGCGCGCGGCCAAACGCCGGGCGGTCGAACTGCTCGACGCGGTGCGGCTGCGCGACCCCGATGTGATCTACCAGCAATACCCGCACGAGCTGTCGGGCGGGATGTTGCAGCGGGTCCTGATCGCCACGGCGATCGCGGCCGACCCGCGGGTGCTGATCGCCGACGAGGCGACCACCGCCCTCGACGTCACCGTCCAGGCCGAGATCCTCGACCTGCTCGCCGAGCTCCAGGAGCGCACCGGGCTGGCGCTCGTCGTCGTGTCACACGACCTGGCCGTCGTCGCGCAGCTCTGCGACGAGGTGCTGGTGCTGCGGGCCGGCGAGACGGTCGAGCAGGGCCCGGTGGAGCGGATCCTCTACGAGCCGCGGCACGAATACACCAAGCTGCTGATCGCCGAGCATGCGCGATACGGGCTCGATCAGGTCAGGGAGCTGGCCCATGTCGCCTGAGCCGGTGTTGGAGGTGACCGACCTCGACGTGCACTACCGCCGCCGGCAGGGCCGCCTGCACGCGCTGCGTCGGGTCAACCTGTCGGTGGCACCGGGCGAGACCGTCGGCGTGATCGGCGAGACCGGATCGGGCAAGTCGACGTTCGCCCGCGCCGTGGTGGGACTGGTTCGCCCGTCCGCGGGCCGGATCGTCGTCGCGGGCGAGGAGGTCACCGGTTTCCGTGGGCGGCAGTGGCGGGCGCTGCGCCGCCGCGGGGTGGTCCAGTATGTGTTCCAGGACCCGCTGCGCAGCCTCGACCCCGACCTCACCGTCGAAAACTCGCTGGTCGAACCGCTGCTGATCCAGGGCCGACCGCTGCGCGAAGCCGCCGAGCGGATCCGGTCGTGTGTCGCCCGCGTCGGCCTCGACGAAGAGCTGCTGAGCCGGCTGCCCGGTGAGCTCTCCGGCGGCCAGCGGCAGCGGGTGACGATCGCGCGGGCGCTGGTCACCAACCCTCGGGTGGTCATCCTCGACGAACCCGTGAGCGCCCTCGACGCCGCCAACCGGGTGCTGGCGCTCGAGTTCCTCAAGGAGCTGCGCGACGCCGGCACCGCGCTCGTCTTCATCTCCCACGACCTCGGCTCCGTCGCCGGGATCGCCGATCGCATCGCCGTGCTCTACCAGGGCCGGATCGTCGAAGACGGCCCGGCCCGCGCCGTCGTCAACACGCCGCGGCACGCCTACACCCGCCTGCTCGTCGGCTCCGCGCCGACGCTGCGCTCCGCCCGGGCCGACCGGGCCCAGCGCGAGGAGCTGCGCGAACTGCTACGCACCAGCGGAGGACCAGCATGACCCGTCAGATCAAACTCGCTCTGCGCGCGTACGGGGTCGGCGGCCCCGGCCAGCACAACCTGTGGAAGGACCCGCGCGTCCCGAAGAACGCCAGCATCGACATCGACTGGTATATCGCCCAGGCCAAGGCCGCCGAGCACGCGAAGTTCGACGCACTGTTTATTGTGGACAGTCAGTTCATCAACGCGACCTATCCCCCGCACTATCTCAACCGGCTGGAGCCGCTGACGCTGCTGTCGGCGGTCGCCGTCCACACCCGACACATCGGCCTGGTCGGCACGCTCAGCTCGACCTACAACTCGCCGTTCAACGTGGCCCGCCGGTTCGCCTCCCTCGACCACATCAG
Organism: Asanoa ferruginea; assembly: GCF_003387075.1. NCBI lineage: Bacteria > Bacillati > Actinomycetota > Actinomycetes > Micromonosporales > Micromonosporaceae > Asanoa > Asanoa ferruginea. The sequence goes on along the minus strand of NZ_QUMQ01000001.1, from coordinate 587,975 downwards.
CCGCGGCCGGGCCGGCTGGAACGTGGTCACCAGCCTCGACTCCGGCACGTCCCGCAACTACGGCCTCGACGAGCACCTCGACTACGCCACCCGCTACGGCCGCGCGCTCGAGCACGTCACGGTCGTACGCGGCCTGTGGGACTCCTACGAAGACGACGCGTTCCCCGCCGACGTCGAGCGGGACCTGTTCGTCGACCCGGCCAAGCTGCACGCCCTCGACCACGAGGGTGAGCATTTCAAGGTCGCCGGGCCGCTCAACATCTCCCGCTCGCCGCAGGGCCAGCCGGTGATCTTCCAGGCCGGCGTCTCCGAGGAGGGCCGCAACCTGGCCGCGCACGTCGCCGAGGGCATCTACGCGCCGGGTGGCTCGCTGGAGCAGACCCGCGACTATTACGCCGACATCAAGCGGCGCACCGCCGCGGTCGGCCGCGACCCCGACCACGTGCTGATCTTCCTCGGCGCCGCGCCGGTGATCGCCGGCACCGACGCCGAGGCGCACCGGCTCTCCCGCGAGATCTTCGACAGCGACAACGACTTCCCGCGCAAGCTCGCCGCGTTCGGGCGGGCCTTCGGCGCCTACGACTTCGCACAGCACGACCTCGACGCGCCGTTCCCGGACGTCGCCGACCTGGCCGAGCGGGGCGGGCGTACCCGGGGCGCCGAGGTCATCCGCCGGGCCAAGGAGGAGAAGCTCACGCTGCGCGAGACGGTGCTGGCCTTCACCGACTACCAGCCGTCGCCGTTCACCGGCGATCCGCGCACGGTCGCCGAGACCATCGAGGGTTGGTTCGCCGCCGGCACCTTCGACGGGCTCAACCTGGGCTTCCGTACCCATGAAGATCTCGATCGGTTCGTCGCCGACGTGGTGCCGATCCTGCGGGCCCGCGGCCTGTTCCGCACCGAGTACGAGGCCGAGACCCTGCGCGGCAACCTCGGCCTGCCGATTCCGGCGAACCGCTGGACCGTGGCGGAGGCGGTCCGATGAGCGACGTGCGTTTTCCCGTCGCCACCCCGCCCGACGAGGTCGACGTGCTGGTCGTCGGGGCCGGCCCGGTCGGCCTGTCCGCCGCGATCGAGTTGGCCGGCCGCGGTGTCGACGTGGCCGTCGTCGACCGCGGCACCTCGGCCGCCCTGGTGCGGGCCGGCGCGATGGGCCACTCGCCCCGGGTGGTCGAGCACTTCCGCCGCTGGGGCGTGCTCCAGCGGATCCGCGACGGCTGGACCTTCCCGCCCGAGTGGAACCGCGGCATCCGGGTGGCGACCTCGCTGATCGGGCACGACCTGGTGTCCCGCCAGCGGCGGGCGTTCGCCGAGCCGGGGGCGGGCCGGCACTCGCTGGCGGCGCCGATCCGGCGGCCGCAGACAGCGTTGCAGCAGGCGTTCCTCGACCACCTGGCCGACCGTGGGGTCACCGTCGCCGGCGGGTGGCGGGTCGAGGCCCTGCGGGAGACCGGCGACGGCGTCGAGACGACGGTGGTCGGCGCCACCACCCGGGTGATCCGGTCGCGCTACGTGATCAGCGCCGACGGCGGCAGCAGCACCGTGCGCCGGCTCGCCGGCATCGACCGCGAGGGCGGCTACGCCGACGAGAAGATGTTCCGGCTGGTGGTGCGCACCGGCGCGGGCTTCGAGCGGGCCGGCCCGGCGCCGAGCGGCACCAACATCGTGTTCAACCAGCACGCGTCGGGTTTCCTCGCGGCCATCAGCACCCGCGAGTGGCGGGTCTACGCCGGTCCCTACCCGCTGGACGCCGACCCGCCCGAGCACGAACTGCTGGCCGTCGCCCGGGCCGCGTTCGGGTTCGACCTCGACCTCGAACTCGCGTCGTCGACGACCTACTACCAGGCCACCCGGATCGCGTCGACGTTCCGGAAAGGCCGGGTGCTGCTGGCCGGCGACGCCGCGCACGTGCGCACCCCGGGCGGCAACCTCGGCGAGGGCTTCGGCGACGTGGTCAACCTCGGCTGGAAGCTCGCCGCGGTGCTGGCCGGGCACGGCGCCGACGCGCTGCTCGACTCCTACGACGACGAGCGCCGCCCGCACAACTGGCGGGTCGCCGACCACGCCCTCGACCGGGCCCGCCGCGGCCGCGAACGGCTCGCCGAGATCCGCCGGATCGGGGTGCCCGACGATGCCGACGAGACGCCGGCGGCCGAGGAGCGCCGCGACCGGATCCGCGCTCTGCTGGATGGCGAAGGCGGCGAAGCGCCCGGCGTGACGTTCGACGAGCGCTACGACGCGTCCGGGATCATCTGGTACGAGCACCTCGCCGGGGAGGCGCCCTGGCAGCCCGACCATTACGAGGACGATCCCCGGCCCGGCCACCGGGCGCCGGACGGATACGTCGACCCGTGGGGCGACACGCTCTACGACCGGCTCGGCAACGACCTCGCGCTGCTGGTCTTCACCGGCGACCGCGCGGTGGAAAAGGCCTTCGCCGCCGCGGCGGCCGACCGGGCCCTGCCGTTCACGGTGGTGCACCTCGTCGACGAGTCCGTACGTGCCCTCTACGGCGCCGACACCGTGCTCGTCCGCCCCGACCAACACGTCGCCTGGCGCGGCGGCCCGCTCCCGGCCGGCGGCGCGGCCGCCGTGCTCGACCGCGTCCTCGGCCACACCACCTCGACCACGGAAGGGATCCGCCATGAGCTCACCGCTGCGGTCTGAACGCGACTTCGCTCCTCCGCCGGGGTTGCGCGTCCGGGGCACCGTTCTGGTCGTCGCCGGGCGCGGCGAGACGCCGGACAGCTACACCCGCTTCGGCAGCCGGCTGGCCGCCGACGCCTACCGGGTCCGGGTGCTGCCGGCCTTCGACGGTTCGTTGCCGGCCTTCGAAGAGTCGCTGGCCTCCGCTGTCGCGGGCATCGAGGACCGGGCGGCACCGCTGGTGCTGATCGGCGCCGACACGGGGGCGGCCGCGATCGGCGCGCTCGTCGCGAGGCCGCAGCCGTTGGCGCCGTGGTGGCCGGACGCGGTCGTGCTCGCCGGCCTGCCCGGCTACGACGCACACGCGCTGGAGTGGGACGAGGAGCTCGACGCGCGTACCCACTGCCCGGTCCATCGCGGTGTGCTCACCGACGACGCGGCGATCCGGCCGGGCACGTTCGCCACGGCCGTGCCGGCCGCGTTGCTCGACGCCGCTTATGGCAGCACCGCCGAGCCGCCGCACCTGCTGCTGGTCGGCGACGCCGACCCGCTGGCCGACCGGGCGGCGCTGAGCCGGTTGGCCAAGGCGCTCCCGTCGGTGCGGTTGACGACCGTGCGGGGCGCGCACCACGACGTGCTCAACGACCTGTCGCACCGGTCGGTGGCCGCACACATCGTCACGTTCCTGGAGGCGCTGCGCGGCACGCCGCGGCTGGCGCCCATCGTCGAGACGGAAACGAGCACGTGGTGACGACATCGACATTGGGTACGGATTCCTTCCGCACGTTGCTGCGCCGGCAGGCCGCGACCGTCACGGTGGTCACGGCGCCCGGCTCCCCACCGGTCGGCTTCACCGCGACCTCGTTCACCTCGGTCTCGCTGCGCCCGCCGCTCATCTCGTTCTGCCTCGACCGGGGCTCGTCGAGCTGGCCGACGCTGGAGCAGGCCTCGCACGTCGGCGTCCACCTGCTCGACGAACGGCAGCAGGAGATCGCGCGAACGTTCGCGACCAGCGGCATCGATCGCTTCGCCGCGCACACCGACTGGCGCCTCGGCCCACACGGCGTGCCCCTGCTGGCCTCGCCGGTCGCGTGGCTGCTGTGCCGGGTGACCGACCGGGTCACCGCCGGCGACCACGCGATCGTGCTGGCCGAACCGCTCGACGGCCAACACGACGAGAGCCGGCGCCCGCTGCTCTACCACAGTGGACAGTACGGGGCGGTGGCGGCATGACGGCGGTGGCGCTGATCGGGAATCCGCGGCCGGGGTCGCGTACCCGGTCGCTGGCCGTCGCCGTCCTGGGCGAGCTGGCGGTTCGAGTCGGGCTCGACGACCACCGCGAGCTGGAGCTCAGCGAGCTGGTCGGGATCACGTTCGGCCCGGCGCCGGCGATCGCACCGGCGCCGGTCGACGACCCGTTCGCGCTGGTCCGGGCCGCGAGGCTGCTCGTCGTGGCCACGCCGACCTACAAGGGCACCTACACGGGCCTGCTCAAGGTCTTCCTCGACCGGTTCGGCCACCGCGAGCTGGCCGGCGTCGTCGCGGTGCCGGTGGCCATCGCCGCGTCGGAGGCACACCGGCTGTCGGTGGGCCGGGCCCTGACCGACCTGCTCATCGAGCTGGGCGCCACCGTCTCCGCTCCACCGCTGGCCATCCTCGAACCCGAGGCCGCCAACCCGGCGGAGGCGGCGGCGAAATGGGCCACCGACCACGGCGACGCGGTGGCGGCGGCGCTAGTCACCGCACGGTGATCACCGCGACCGGGAACTTCCGGTCGGTCTGCTTCTCATAGCCTGCGGCGTCCGGCCAGTAGGTGCGCCACACCCCATAGAGCTGCTCCCAGTCGTCGTCGCGGCCGTGGCGGACCACCCGATGGTCGGCCACGGCGGTGTGCGCGCCGAGCTCGACGGTCACGGGCCCGTCGACGGCCTCCAGATTGGCCACCCACTGCGGGTCCTGTGGCGTGCCGCCACCGCTGCCGCACACGATGTAAGACGCGCCGTAGGGCGCCGCGACGAGCGGATTGACGAACTCCCGGCCCGACCTGCGGCCCGGCGTGTGCAGCAGGAGGGTGGTCTTCCCCTCCCAGTGACCGCCGAGCACGCCGGCGTTGGCCCGGAAGCTCTCGATGATGGTGTCGTTGAAGGTGGTCATGGGTGCACCTGTGAGCCGGCCCCGAGGTCGAGGCGGATGGATTCGAAGAGGATGAACGGCGGTTGGTGGATGACGTGACCGTCCTTTCCGGACGATGAGGTCAGGCGCTGTACGCGGGGACGACCGCGCCGCTGACGAGGGTGGCGGCGTCGCTGACGAGGTAGGCGATGACGTCGGCGACCGCTTCGGGGGAGGCCGCGTGCGCCAACAGGTCGGCAGACAGATTGGGCCGGTTCTTCGCGGTGTCGATGAGCTGGGGTGCGACGGCGTTCACCCGGATCCCGAGGGGGCGCAGCTCCAGGTCGAGGACCCGGGTGAGGTGGACAAGCGCGGCCTTGCTCACGCCGTAGGCGACCATGCCCGCGGTCGGCTCCAACCCGGGCCGGGCGGCCACATGCACGATCGTCCCCGAGCCCTGGTCGCGCATGTAGGGCGTCACGGCCTGGGTCAGCCACAGGGCGGAGCCGACGTTCACGTCGATCATCAGCCGCAGGTCTTCCGGCGTCGCGTCCAGCGCGGCGCCCAGGTGGTAGGCGCCGACGGTGTTGACCAGCGCCTCGGGCGGCCCGACCTCGGTGGCGATCCGCTCGACGACGTTCCTGGCGCTGGCCGGGTCGGTGGGATCGGCCACCCGGAAGGCGACGCCGTCGGGCAGCCGCTTGAGCCCGTCTTCGTCGCGGCCGATGCCGATCACCGTGCGGCCCGCGGCCGCCAGCTTCGCCGCAGTCGCGCGGCCGAGCTCGCCGCCCGCGCCGGCCAGGATTGTCACGCGTTCGGTCATCACGGCCTCCGTAGTGCGTCGCGTACCCATCTGGACCTCTTGAGGTTTGTCGACGGGACGGTGAGCGGACATCACCGGAATCCGGTGATCCGCCTAGAGGCCGAGCCGGCGGACCTCCAGCAGGTCGAGGCCGAGGGCTTCGATCTCCGCCAGCACCCCGTAGAGGCCGGATTGGTCCAGCACCCCGGTCAGGACCGTGTCCGGGCCCTGCCGCTCCCACGCCAGCGCCGGGAACGCGGACAGCAACGTGCTGCCGAGATGACCGTCGATCCGGATCAGGTAGGTGGCGGACGCGGGGCCCATATCCCGACCGTGCGGCATGACCAGGTGAGTGCGCATCGCCAGGACCTGGCGACCCGGCCGCCCGGGAGTAGGCTGAAGACGCTTTCTCGCGCGCTGAGGATCGAGTTCAGACGTGTCTTCACGAGCAAACCACCGGGCGGCTCCGCGGCTGATCCAGCGCGCGGATCTGCTCGCATCCCTCACCAGCGCGGCCGACGCCAAGGTGACGCTCATCTCGGCACCCGCCGGCAGCGGCAAGACCTCGCTGTTGCGGGCCTGGGCCGACGAGCCGGGTCAGTCGCGCCGGCTGGCCGTCGTCCAGGTGCGCCGCGACCAGCACGACGCGCAGCAGTTCTGGATCGCCGTGCTCACCGCCATCCGGGATGCCCACGGCACGTCCGGCGACAGCGAGCGACTGGCCGCGACGCCCGACTTCAACCAGGGCACGATCGTTGATCGGGTACGCGCCGCGCTTGGCGAGTTCCCCGACCGCGTCTACCTGGTCATCGACGATCTCCATGAGTTGACCTCGGTGGACGCGCTCGCCCAACTCCTCGAAGAATTGCCGCCGCAGGTGCACGCGATCCTCGCGACCCGGCGCGATCTGCCGCTGCGGCTGCACAAGCTGCGCCTCGCCGGCGACCTGGCCGAGATCCGCGACGCCGACCTGCGGTTCACGCGACGCGAGACCCGCGAGTTGCTCGAGGCGTCCGGCATCACCCTGTCGGAGGCCGGGGCCGCGAAACTGCACGAGCGCACCGAAGGTTGGGCGGCGGGCCTGCGGCTGGCGGCCATCTCGATGGCCAGCAGTCCAGACTCCGAACGGTTCGTCGACGAGTTCTCCGGCAGCAACCGGACCGTCGCCGAATATCTGCTCGCCGAGATGCTCGACGGCCAGCCGGCCGAGATCCAGCAGCTCCTCCTGCGCACCTCGCTGCTCGACCGGGTCAACGGCGAGCTCGGCGACCTGCTGACCGGTCACCCCGGCTCCGAAGCCATCCTGCTCGACCTCGAAGACGCCAACGCGTTCGTCGTGTCGCTCGATCCGGCCCGCACGTGGTTCCGCTATCACCACCTCTTCGCCGACCTGCTCCGCCTCGAACTGCGGCGCCGGCTGCCCGAGCAACTGCCGGCCCTGCACCGGCTGGCCGCCCAGTGGCTCAGCAAGCACGGCGAGACCGTCGAGGCGATCCGCCACACCCAGGCCGCGGGCGACTGGGCCGTGGCGGCTCGGCTGCTCGCCGATCACTCGTTCGGCCTGACCCTCGACGGGCAGGCCCAGACGATCGAGGCCCTGCTGCGGGCATTCCCGCCCGGCGTGGCCACCGACGACCCCGACCTTCCCCTCGCGCGGGCGACCAACGAGCTCGCCCGGGGACGGCTCGACGAGGCCGCCGCGCACCTGACCGTGGCCGAGTCCGCGGTCGCCGCGATCGGCGCAGACCGCCGGCACCGCCTCGACGTCGCGACCGCGGCGCTGCGACTGTCGCTGGCGCGCAAGCGAGGCAACTTCGCCGACGTGGTCGATCAGGTCAGGTTCCTCGCCTCGCCGACCGCCGCCGGGTCCGACAGCGACGCCGCACTCGACAACGACCTGCGCGCGACGGCGCTGATGAACCTCGGCATCGCCGAAGCGTGGTCGCTGGGCAACCAGGACAGCCAGCGACACCTGCGCCAGGGCGCGGAGCTGGCGCGGAGCATCGGACGGCCCTACCTCGAAGTCGCGTGCCTTGCCGAACTCGCGTTCGCCTCGAAGATCGAGCCGTTCGCGACCACGGCGCGGCGCTGCCGGGAGGCGATCGCACTCGCCGAACAGCACGGGTGGGGCACCGAGCCGGTCATCTCTCCCGCGTTGCTCAACCTCGCGGGCGTGCTCGTCTGGACCGGCGAGTTCGACGAAGCCGATCGCTGGCTGCGCCGTGCCGCCCGCGCCCTGGAAACCGACACCGGGCCGCTCATCGGGCTCCTGCTGCACCTGGCCAGCGGCATGCTGTTCGCCGGCCGCCAACAGCACGACCGAGCACTGGCCGAGTTCCGCACGGCCGAAGACCTGCAAGCACAGCTGGAGGGGCCGCACGCGCTGGCGCGGCAACTCACGAGCTGGCGACTGGCCACCCACGCCCGGCTCGGGCAGCTCGCCGAGGCTCGGGCGGCGCTGGCCGCGCTCGACGACGACCTGGCGGGCACCGCCGAGATCGACAACGCCCGCGCGGTCATCCGCCTGGCGGAGGGCGACCCGGCCGGGGCGCTCGCCGCGCTCGACGGCAACTCTCCGGCCATCGGCTACATGACCGTCGTCGAGGCACACCTGCTGGCGGCGCTGGCCCACCGCGAACTCGGCGAACAACGCCTCGCCAACAGAGCCACCGAGAACGCGCTCGCCCTGTCCGAGGCCGACCGGCTCGTGCTGCCGTTCGCGATGACGGGATCGCGTGCGGTGCTCGAGGCCCTGCCGCGGCACGAGACAGCGCACGCCGCCCTGCTGGCCACCGTTCTCGACGTCGTGCGCGGATCGTCCATTTCGGAGCCGGCCGCGGCGACCGCGCCGCTGAGCCCGAGCGAGCTGAAGGTGCTGCGCTATCTTCCGACCAACCTGTCCCGGCCGGAGATCGCCAACGCGCTCTCGGTCTCGGTGAACACGGTCAACACCCACATCCGCAGCATCTACGCGAAGCTGCGGACCCAGGGGCGCAGCTCCGCGGTGCAGCGCGCCAGAGAGCTGCGGCTGCTCGCCTAGGCCGCGGTCAGACGTGCCGACAGACGCTGTCCGGCGCGGTCCAACGCGGCGGTCCCTTCGTCGAGGATTCCGTAGTAGGCCTGGAAGACATGTGGCACACCAGGGGTGATGTCGAGGGTGACCTCGACATCGTCGGCGGCGGCCCGGGCCGCGAGACGCACGGCGTCGTCGAGCAGCACCTCGTGGCTTCCGGCCTGGATGATCAGGGGCGGCAGGCCGGACAGGTCGGCGAAGACGGGGCTGATCAGCGGGTCGGTCGCGGCTGTTCCACCCGTGTAGTCGGTGACCCGGGGTCGCAGGCCCGTCGGGCTGAGCAGCGGGTCGACGTCCTGCTTGGTGCGCATGCTCGTCCCGGCCAGCGTGAGGTCGACATAGGGCGACATCAGGTAGGCGGCCGCGGGCAACGGCAAGCCCCGATCGCGGGCGTTGATGAGGGTGGCGATCGCGAGCCCACCGCCGGCGGACTCTCCCGCGAGGACGATGTCCGACGGAGCCGTGCCGTTCCGCAGGAGCGCTTCGTAGGCCGCGAACGCGTCGTCGACCGCGGCCGGAAACGGGTGCTCGGGCGCGAGCCGGTAGTCGACGGAGATGACCTTCGAGCGCGTCCGCCGGCCGACCTGGGAGGCCAGGTCGGCGGTGAGGACCGCTTCGCCGAGCACGTAGACGCCGGCGTGGAAGTAGAGGACGACATGCTCGGGCTCGACCCCGGCAACGGTGATCTCGGCGGTCCGGACGCCGCCCAGCTTCCCCTCGGTCACGGTCACATCGGCGGGAAGGGGAAATGCCGACAGCAGCTCACGAAGCTGTCGTCGTTGCTCGTCAACGGTGCTGTCGGCGGGAAAGGCCGACTGTCGCAGAATCGCGTCAAGTTTCTCGCGCTGCTCGATGCTCACGGCGGATCTCCCCTTCGGCTGGCCCTGCTGACCTGGAAAGACTGGCAGTCAGCCTGGTGAGCGGGCGTCACCCGATCCCGGTGATGTTCCCGTCCGGGACGCTCAGGGCGGCGCGGGCGGCGTCGTCGAGTCGCACCGTGGTGGCGTCGAGGTTCTCGGCGAGGTGGCTGCGGGTTCGGGTGCCCGGGATGAGCAGGATGTTGGGTGCCAGGTCGAGCAGCCAGGCGAGGGCGACCTGGGCCGGCGTGGCGCCGAGCCGTGCTGCGACGGCCGCGAGCACCGGGTTGGTGAGCAGTCGGTGCCGCTGCTCGCCGGGCAGGCCGAGCGGGCAGTAGGGCACGAACGCGATGTCGCGTGCGGCGCACTCGTCGAGCACGTCGCGGGACCCCTGGTCGGCCAGGTTGAACAGGTTCTGCACGCAGACGATGTCGGTCTGGTCCACCGCGCGCAACAGATGGGCCCGCGAGACACTGCTGATGCCCACGCCGTCGATCAGGCCCTCGTCGCGGGCCCGCACCAGTGCGGCCAGTTGCGCGTCGAACCGGGCGCCCGGTGCCTCGGACGGGTCCAGCAGGCGCAGGTTCACCGCGGCCAGCCGGCCCGTGCCGAGCGTGGCCAGGTTGTCCTCGATGCCCTGGCGCAACTGGTCGGGGTCGTCGAATCGGAGCAGCGCGCCATCGCCGTCGCGGCGGGCGGCCACCTTGCTGACGATGGCCAGGCCTGGCGGGTAGGGGTGCAGCGCCTCGCGGATGAGCTGGTTGACCGTGCCGGGGCCGTAGTAGTGCGCGGTGTCGATGTGGTCCACGCCTGCCGCGACGGCCGCCCGCAGCACCTCGACCGCCTCGTCGTGGTCGCGCGGCGGTCCGAAAGCGCCGTCGCCACTGAGCTGCATCGCCCCGTACCCGGCCCGGTGCACGCGCCACGGGCCGAGTGCGAAGGTCCCACCGAGGGTCACGGGTGCACCTGTGAGCCGGCCCCCAGGTCGAGGCGCATGGACTGGAGAATGGTGAACGTGGTGCTGGTGGTGAAGGCCGGCACGTCGGCGGCCGCCAGCACTCCGGTGTATTTGGCGATCACCGGCGCGGCGGCCTGTGCGGTGACGGCGTCGAGATAGCCGGCGACCGCAGCCCACGCGTTCTCGCCGTACTTCTGGAACCAGGGCGTGGGATCGACCGAGCCGAGGGCCTCGCGGGCGCTCTCGACGATGTCGTCGATGTAGCGCTGGTGCAGGGTGAGGTCGTCGCGGGTGCCGAGCCGGCCCAGGTGCCCACCGAGGAAATGCTTCCAGGGGTACGCCAGAGCTCGCGCCGGGGCGTCGAGATAGCCGGGCACGTCCTCGCTGAGGTTGAGGTTGTAGATGGGCACCCAACCGGCATTGACCACGTCGATGAGCATCAGCGTGTCGTGGTCCGGGAAGTGGATATAGATGTTGTCGGGCGAGTGGTTGGGGCCGTGCCAGGCCAACTCGACGCGCTCGCCGCCGGCCCGCAGGGTGTGCTGGTCTTCGAAGGTGACCTCGGGGGCCGGCCGGGCCGGGTCGTTGTCGCGCAGCAGCAGCCGCCGGGTCTCGGCGTGCCCGATGCGGACCACGTCGCCGCCGAACAGGCTCGCCGCGCCGCCGTGGTCGGCGTGATGGTGCGAGTAGACGAGATGGGTCACCGTGTTGGGCACACCCTCCGTTTCGGCGATCTCGTCGACCGCCCGGCGCAGGTTGTGCCCGATGGTCGGTGGTGCGTCGAACAGCACGATTCCGTCGCGGGTGGCCAGGAACGCGCTCTGGTAGGTGCCGTCGGTCACCCAGAACAGGTTGCGCTCCACCCGCCCGACGAAGTAGCCCTGCGCGTTGAGCGCCGGACCGAGCGCCGAGCGGGGGACAGGCGCGTAGTCCGGCAGCGGCGGCGCGGTGTTGGACCCGGTCATGACGATCTCCTCTACGTCTCAGGATGGCTCCTGACCAGGTTTGTCGTCGCCCAGGTGAGCGGTCGTCACCGGATTCCGGTGATTCCGGGCCGACCGGTTCACGGTGCTGTGAAGAACTCGCGCAACACCTGGGCGGCGACCAGCGGCCGGCCGTCGTCCTCCGGTCCGTCGTGGGTGAGGCCGGGCAGGGTGCGGCGTTCGGCCTGCGGGATCGCCGCAGAGAGAGCGTCCAGCGCGACGGTGAAGTAGTCCGGGCTCCGCGTGCCGCGCAGCAGCAGCACGCGGGCCCGGATCGCGGCGTACTCCCGTGCGGTGTCCGCCACCTCCTCGATGGTCCGCATGTCGTAGTCCAATGTGGGCACCAGGTCGGCGATGGAGACCCGGTCGGGATCGCGGGGCCGGGTGTGCAGGCCGAGGGCCAGCGCCGGCGTGAGTACGTAGCGCGGAGTCTTGGTGAAGAGCGGTTCGACGGCCATCCCGCGCATCGAGGTGACCAGGGCGGAGGCGCGTCGCCCGCCGGCGAGCTCCCGCCGATAGCGGGGCAACCAGTCCAGCGAGAAGGATCCGCTCACCGACAACGGGGGCTCGAACAGCGCGATGCGCTCCATTGTGGAGGTCTCAAGAGCGGTGCGCAGGGTGATGAGGCCGCCGACGCTCAACCCGAACACATACCGCGCGCCGGTCTCCGCGAGGACCGCACGCAGGTCCTCGACCTCGCGCTCCACGCTGAACCCGGCGCCGTGTGGGCCGCTCATGCCCCTGCCGCGCCGGTCCGGCACGTACACCTGGAAATCGTCCGTGAGGGTTTCTGCCAGCACGGAGAAGTGCTGCGCCGCCTTCATCCCGCCGTGTAGCAGCACGAGCCCGAGGCCGTCGCCGCCACCGTAACGCCGGTAACCGATGAGGGTGCCGTCGGCCGACTTGACCTTCGCCTTCGTATACATGCCCCCAGCGTAGGTAAACCCGGTATACATATCAACCGGGTGTACGCTTTGCCTCATGGCGGAACAGCTTGGGCTCCGGCAGCGGCAGCGGCTGCGCATCGAGCAGGCGATCCAGGACGCCGCGACCAGGCTGTTCCTGCGGTCCGGGTTCGACGCGGTCGGCGTGAACGAGATCGCCGAGGCGGCCGAGGTGTCCAAACGGACCCTGTTCAAATACTTCCCGAGCAAGGAAGACCTGGTCATCGGCGCGTTCGCCGACCACCAGAACGAGGCGGCGAATGTCGTGCGCGACCGGGCGGCGGGAACCGACCCGATCGACGCGCTGCATGCGCACTTTCTCGACGGGCTGGCCCGCCGCGACCCGGTCACCGGCCTCGATGACCACCCGCAGACGCTCGCGTTCGTCGCCATGGTCCTGTCGGTGCCGTCCCTCCAAGGTCGACTGCTGCTCTACCAGACGGCGGCGGAAGCGGCCCTGACCGAGGTGCTGGAGGCGGTGGTGCCGGCCGGTGACGACGGCACGGCCCGGCTGGCCGCCTACCAGATCTTCGCGGTGCAGCGCGCCCTGACCGACGAGAACCGCCGCCACCTGACCGCCGGGATGAGCGGCGACGCGCGCTACCCGGAGGCCGTCGCCGCCGCGGATCGCGGCTTCGCCATGCTCCGGCACGGACTGTCCATTAGCGGATAGCGATCGGTAGCCAGCTCACTACGATCCTGTGCGTGACTTCGAGCTCGCGCGTCGCGCGTCGCGCCGACGTGCACTACCGGCTGGCTCAACCCTTCGGCGGCCTCTCCGCGGGCACCCAGACCAAGACCTGGTTCTTCGACGTGCCGGAGAGCCGCGACACCGACGACGGCTGGGCCGAATTGCTCAACCGCCTCTTCTACGACGCCAACGCGCTGATGCGGTCGCGCGAACCCGGCGACACCTCCTGCCTGGCGGTCGACACGTTCACGACCGCGCCGGTGTCCGCCGCGACGATGCTGGCCTGGGACGGGCTGGCGACCCAGGAGCGGGCCGCCGCGCACCTGCCCTGGATCCTCGCGGCCGGCGCGGTGAGCTGGGAATATTCCGCGTGCTATTGCGTCGACGACGCCGGTGCCTACGACGGCATGACCGGCAACGGCTTCTCCGAGTTGATCCTCTATCGCTTCCTCGACGCCGGCGGGACCACGCCGCAAGACGCGGTCACCTTCCTCGACCGGCTCTATCCCGGTCATGGTGAGTCCATCTTCGCGGACCGGTCGCAGCGCTTCGCCAACCTCGTCGAGATCCGCCCGTCGGCGGCGTTTCGGCGCCCACCCGGCAGCACTCCCTGGATCTCCGGCCCGCCCACACTAGGCTAGGACCGGTGATCGTCGTCCTTGGCGCCAGCGGCCACGTCGGCTCCGCGGTCGCGACAGCGCTGATCGAGGCCGGCGCGCCGGTGCGGGTCGTCACCCGCGACGCGCGACGCGGGCAACCGTGGCGCGACCGCGGTGCGGATGTGGCGGTCGTCGATGTCGCTGACACGCCGGCGCTCGCCGCGGCGTTCCGCGGTGCCCGCCGCGCCTTCCTGCTCAACCCGCCGGCGCCGGTGTCCACCGACACCGACGCGGGGGAGCGCCGCACGGCGTCGAGCATCGTCGCGGCGCTCGACGGGTCGGGGCTCGAGCAGGTGGTCGCCCAGTCGACCTACGGTGCGCAGCCCGGCGACCGCATCGGCGACCTGTCGGTGCTGCACGAGTTCGAGCAGGCGGTCGCTCGCCAGCCCGTGCCGGCCCATGTGGTTCGCGGCGCCTACTTCATGACCAACTGGGTCGGGGTGCTCACGTCCGCACGCGACGACGGCCTGCTACCCGTCATGTTCCCCGAGGACCACGTCCTGCCGATGGTCGCGCCGCACGACCTCGGTCGCATCGCGGCTGATCTGCTCCTGACCCCTGAGACGGGAAACAGCCTCCGGCACGTCGAGGGTCCCCTGCGTTATACGCCCCGCGAGGTCGCGACCATCATGGCCGAAGTCCTGGGCAGACCCGTCGCACTGCGGGTGGTCGCGCGCGAGGACTGGGTGGCGGCCTTCCGGTCGTGGGGCTTCTCGCCCGAGGCCGCCGAGTCCTACGCTCGCATGACGGCCGCGACCGTCGACGGCGACCCCCCGACCCTCGTCGAGGTCGAGCGACAACCGACGACGCTGGAAACGTTTCTGGCGGCGGCGCGCCCCTAGAGCACGCCGCCGCCGCCGGTCAGGTCCAGGCGATCGAGCTGACCTCGTCGTCGAGCCAGCTCGGGAACGAGGTGCGGGAGAAGAAGAACCCGTTGTCGTTGAACGGCCCGGTGGCCCCGATGTGCAGGAAATGCATGGCGGCGCAGTTGGCGAAGCCCTTGAACGACTCGATGTCGTCGTTCCACCCCGACGGCAGGCTGGTCATGGTGAACTCGACCGGGCTGAGGAAGTCGTCACAGGCGTGCGTGCCCGTGATGGTCAGGGTGCTGCCGCCGAAGCTCTCGCCGGTGTATTCGACGCTGATCACGATGTTGCTCACCGCGGCCAAGGTCGACGGCGCCTTCGCCGGCAGGTCGTTGAGCTTCTTCGCCAGCTTCTCGTCGTTGAGCGCCGCCTTCGGGTTGGCGGGCGCGTCGGTGACCCGGCCGCCGGTCGCGTTGGCCATCGCCGTCGTGAACGACGAATAGCAGACCATCGGCGCGCCGCTCGATGCGCTGACCACGCAGTGCTTCCCGGCCGGAGCCGCGTGCGCGGCGGTGGCGGGAGCCAGCAGCAGCGCCAGAACCCCGGCGCCGAGCGCGAGTCGTTGCTTGATCCTCATCTGGTCCTCCTCGGTGGTGAGTTGCCACTGAGGAGCACGCCGGCCGGGCCGAAATACCGATCCTGCGCAACGTCAGCCGTTCGGGCGCGTCAGACCCGGGATGCCGCCCGCGTTGGTGATCACGGCCCGGGCGACGTCGCCGAGCTTGCGGTTGTTGCCTCGCGCGTAGCCACGGATGAGGGCGAACGCCTCGTCGACGCTGACGCCGCGGTGTTGCGCCACCGCTCCCTTGGCCTGCTCGATGATGACCCGGCTGTTGAGCGCACCCTGAAGTTGCTCGGCCAGCACCTGCCCCTGCCGGATGGTGCGTTCCTGCACGAGGGCGATCGACGCCAGGTCGGCCAACGCCTGCACCAGCGGCGCGTCTTCGGGCTCCAGACCAGCCGCAGTCGTGCCGAACACGTTGAGCGCGCCGATCACCTGCGCCCGCAGCCGCAGCGGAAACGCGTGCACCGAGCGGAACCCGGCCGCGGTGGCGTGCGGTGCGAACAGCGGCCAGCGCGCGCCGTCTTCGCGCAGGTCGGTGTTGATCACCGCGATGCCGGTGCGGAACGCGTCGAGGCAGGGGCCCTCGTCGTTCTGGAGCTGGAAGAGCTCCAGCAACCGGGCGTCTTCGCGGGACGCGGCCATGAAGTGCAGGTGGCCGTTGCGGTCGGCGAGGAGCAGCCCGACGACGCCGGCCGACGCGATCTCCGCCGTGCGCAGCGTGAGCACGTGCAGGAAGTCGACCAGGTCGAACTCGTCGACGAGGGTGTCGGAGACCTCGACGAACACCTCGGCCAGGCGCTGCGCGGAAAGAGTGGTCACGGCAATCTCCGTACCCCTGTTGTCATGGGTGTTCCTGATCGAAGCGCAACGTGCGGGCGACCACGTCGCGGGCGACATCGGCCAGCGGGCGGCCGTTCCCGTAGGCGTGGGCGCGCAGCCGCAGGAGTGCTTCGGCGAGGCTGACGCCGAGTTGCACCATCACCATCCCCTGGGCCTGGAAGACCTCGGCACGGTAACCGGGACTCTCGTCGAAGCCGTCCGGGACCTCGTCGACCGGCGCGTCGTGCTGTCCGTCGAGGACGGTGATCCGGGCGATCTCCGCGAAGGTCAGCGACTGGGCGACTTCCTCTTCGTTCATCGCGCCGGCCCGGCCGCGGAAGACGTCGAGCACGCCGACGCTCGCGGAACCGGCCAGCAACGGAAACGCGAAGACCGACCGGACACCCTGCTCGCGCAGCGCCGAGCTGTAGATCGGCCAGCGATCGGCGGCCGCGCCGGTCATATCGGCGACCAGGACCGGGCGTCGGGTCGCCATCGCATCCACACACGGGCCTTCCCCGAGCGTGAATTGCAGCTCCTCCAGGAGTTGGCTGACCGGGTTGGACGCGATCGCGAAGCCCCAGTCGCCGTCGCCGGTCACCACGCTGACACCGACGCCGGAGGCGGTGAGTGCGGTCGCGCCGGCACCGCAGATCCGGCGCAGCCGGTCAGCGACGTTGCCCGGCCGGTCGTCCGGGCCGGGCTGTTCGGCGATCAACTCGTGGGCTCGGGCCCAGCGGCCGGCCGCCGCGCTCATCGCCGCGCGCCGGCTCGGCGCGGTTGGGCACCGATTGCGTGCTGGCGGATCATTGCCATGGGCGGCCGCACCTTCTGTGAGACGACGGCACTTTCCACGTTCGGCCAACCATACGCTTAGCCGAACGCCGGAGTTACGCTTGTCGTGCCCCAGACCCTGGCATTCGCATTCGGCGAATCCGAGGGCAGAGATGGCCATCTTTCAGCATAAGACCGATCTTTTCGCGCTAGCGCTGCGCGCCGAGAGCGCAGTCGCGTGCCTGTGGTTGAGCGGCGAAATCGACGCGGACTGCACGCCGGTGCTGACGGCCACCGCCGCTCGCGTGCACCGCCTCGCCCCCCAGCGGATGTTCGTCGACCTCGCGGAGGTGTCGTTCGCCGGCGCCGCCCTCGTCAACTTCCTGGTGCGCGTCGTCAACGGCCTCCCACCGAGCTGCGTCACCGTGTTCTGCCGAGCTACTCCCCAGACGACCCGCCTGCTCCGCATCACGTCGGTCGACTCCATCGCGGCGCTTTCCGATCGCCTGCCCGACACGTGGCTGCGGTCGCACACCACCCCTTGTTACGACCGCGCGAGAATTGGGTAACTCTCCCTGACCGGCCAGCCCTGGACCCCGGCGGCGGATTCCCCCGTTCCGACCCGTGGCAGGAGCCCGAATGCCGTCGATCCAAGCGCTCCCCGTATCCCGGGGAAGCGCGTACGCCGAACTGTCCCGCGAGATAAAGCACGCCGGTCTGTTGGACCGGCGGGCCGGCTATTACCTCGGCAAGATCATTGTCATGGCCGCGATGTGCGCGATCGGCATCGCCGCCTTCATCCTCATCGGCAGCTCGTGGTGGCAGCTCGCCACCGCCGCCTACTTCGCCGTGCTCTCCACGCAGCTCGGCTTCCTCGGTCACGATGCCGGTCATCGCCAGATCTACCGCTCCGGCCGGGCCAACTACGTCGCGGGCGTCGTGCTCGCCAACGTCGGCGTCGGTTTCAGTTATGGCTGGTGGGTCGACAAGCACAGCCGCCACCACGCCCACCCCAACGACGAGGACAAGGACCCGGACGTCGGCGCCGGTGCGCTGATCTTCACCACCCGGCAGGCGCGGGCCAGCGGGCCGGTGGCCCGGTTCTTCTACCGTTTCCAGGCGTGGGGTTTCTTCCCGCTGCTGCTCCTGGAGGCGATCAACCTGCGGGTGGCGAGCGTCCGCTACCTGATCGGCGACCGCACCCGGCCGCGCGCGCGTGAGCTGACCATGCTCGCCCTGCACGCCGCCGGCTATCTCACGTTGGTGTTCTGGGTCCTGTCGCCGGGCAAGGCGCTGCTGTTCATCGCCGTACACCAGGGACTGTTCGGGCTCTACCTCGGCTGCTCTTTTGCGCCCAACCACAAGGGCATGCCTCCATTGAGTACGGCGGACGCCGCCGACTACCTGCGCCGTCAGGTGCTCACCTCGCGCAACGTGCGGGGTCATTGGCTGACCGACTTCGCCCTTGGCGGGCTCAACTACCAGATCGAGCACCACCTGTTCCCGTCGATGCCGCGCGCCAACCTGCGGCACGCCCAGCACATCGTCAAGGAGTTCTGCGCGGTCAACCGGGTGTCATACCTGGAGACCGGGCTGGTCGCGTCCTACGCACAGGCCCTTCGTCACCTCGACACCATCGGCCGGACACCCGCGGCCTGAACCTGGGCCGGCCGGCGCCACGCCCGCGGGCCGGCGCTTGCGTTCGCGGGTAATGGGTGCTCAACTGTCGTTAGCACTCGCCTACCGCGAGTGCCAACCGAATGGGATGGGACCCCCGGGAGGGGGACCGTAGCAGCGGTCATCGCAGGTCGGCCCGAGCAGGGTGCTGCACGTGGGCACGACGATGTTGAGGATCGGCGCAGATGACCAAGTTGATCGTTTTCGGCGAAGAGGCCCGTCGTGGCCTGGAGCGCGGCATGAACGTCCTCGCCGACACGGTGAAGGTGACGCTCGGCCCACGGGGCCGCAACGTCGTGCTCGACCGCAAATGGGGCGCGCCCACCATCACCAACGACGGTGTGAGCATCGCCAAGGAGATCGAGCTCGACGACCCCTACGAGAAGCTGGGTGCCGAACTCGTCAAAGAGGTCGCGAAGAAGACCGACGAGGTGGCCGGCGACGGCACGACGACCGCGACCGTGCTGGCACAGGCGCTCGTGCGGGAAGGGCTGCGCAACGTCGCCGCCGGTGCCAACCCGATCGCGCTCAAGCGGGGGATCGAGCAGGCCGTCGCCGCGGTGACCGAGGCGCTCGGCAACCAGGCGCTCGAGGTGCAGACCAGGGAGCAGATCGCCGCCACCGCGACCATCTCGGCGGGCGACGCGACGGTCGGTGACCTGATCGCCGAGGCGATGGACAAGGTCGGCAAGGACGGCGTCATCACCGTCGAGGAGAGCAACACCTTCGGTCTCGAACTCGAGCTCACCGACGGCATGCGGCTCGAGAACGGCTACCTCTCGCCCTACTTCGCCACCGACCTCGAACGCATGGAGACCGTCCTCGACGATCCCTATCTGCTGGTCGTCGACAACCGGATCACCAACCTGAAGGACCTCTTACCGATCCTGGAAAAGGTCATGAGCACGGGTAAGCCGCTCGTGATCATCGCCGAGAACGTCGAGGGCGACGCCCTGGCCACGCTGCTGGTCAACAAGATCCAGGGCAGCTTCACCTCGGTCGCGATCAAGGCGCCGGGCTTCGGCGACCGGCGCAAGGCCATGCTGGCCGACCTCGCCGTCCTGACCGGTGGCCAGGTGGTCAGCGACGCGGTCGGCCTCACTCTCGACAGCGCCGCGCTGGACACCCTCGGCCGGGCCCGCAAGGTCATCGCCACCAAGGACGAGACCACCATCGTCGACGGCGCCGGTGAGGTTGAGCAGATCAACGGGCGGATGGCCCAACTGCGCGCCGAGATCGAGAAGAGCGACTCCGACTACGACCGCGAGAAGCTCCAGGAGCGGCTGGCCAAGCTGGCCGGCGGCGTCGCGGTGATCAAGGTCGGCGCGGCCACCGAGGTCGAGCTCAAGGAGCGCAAGCACCGCATTGAGGACGCCGTGCGCAACGCCAAGGCGGCCATCGAGGAAGGCCTGCTGCCGGGCGGCGGGGTCGCGCTGGCCAACGCCGCGGACACCGCGTTCGACAAGCTCGACCTGACCGGCGACGAGGCCACCGGCGCCAACATCGTGCGGGTCGCGCTGACCGCGCCGCTGCGCCAGATCGCCGTCAACGCCGGCCTCGAAGGCGGCGTCGCCGTCGCGAAGGTCAACTCACTGCCGGCGGGGCACGGCCTCAACGCCGCCACCGGCGAGTACGTCGACATGATCGGTGCGGGGATCGTCGAACCGGCCAAGGTCACCCGATCCGCGCTGCAGAACGCGGCCTCGATCGCCGCGCTCTTTCTCACCACGGAGGTCCTCGTCGCCGAGAAGTCCTAAAAGGACTGCACCGTCGCGACGCCCGGGGGCGCGCGGCCCGTCCGGGTGAACATCGGCTCGGAAGCCGCCAGCGCGTTCCCGGCAGGTACGCTGACGCCGTTCGCTGCTCCGGTCCCCGGCGGCGCGTCAACTCTCGCAGAGACGCACCGGAGGCACCATGACGGACCGGCTTCACGCTCTCATCGCCCGGATCGCGGCCGGCGATCGCGCGGCGTTCCGCACCCTCTATGCCTTCCAGGCCATGCGCGTCTGGCGCGATGCGGTCCAGGTGGTTCCACCGGTCGACGCTCGAGCGGTGACCCGGTCGACGTTCGTCGAGATCTGGCATCTGGCCGGACACCACCTCGACGTCGAGGCCCGCGACACCGGTGGCTGGATCGCGTCGATCACCATCCGGCACGCCGCCGACCGGATCCGCGCCGACGACCGGATCCGCGCCGACGACCGGATCCGCGCCGCCGATGGGGCATCGCCACACGACGAACACACCCGCTGCGAGCTCATCGCGTTGCTGGGCAACGGCCAGGCCATGATGCGAACCGCGCCCGGAACCTTCGCCCGCGTCGCCAGCCTGGCCCCGTGACCGCCGCTTACCGGTGGTCGCTTCGCTCCAGGAGTGCCGCGACGTCGTGGGCGAGCGCGCCGATGGTCTCGCCGCGGTAGATCGCGGCCAACTCGTCGAGGAGCCGGGCGGCGACCTCGGTGGCCCCGCCCTCGGCGAGTCGCCTGCGCAGGCGCTCGGCGTAGTCGTCGCGGTCGAGCGGGTTGCCGGCCTGGTCGCGGGCGGCGGTGGTCGGCCGCGGCGGCACGACGCCGGCGGCCGGGGCGGTGCCGAACGCGGCATGCGTCGGGCAGTAGTCGGTCTGCCGGACCGGATCGTGGATCCAGCCCTCGGCGTGGTCGCGCGCCCACGCCCGGGCGTCAGCGTCGTTGCGCCACGACTCGATGGGTGGCGGCTCGACCTGGACCGGGCAGCCCGCGACGTCGCAACTGAGCACGACCCGCCGTGCCGCGCCGCGTGCGGTGGACAGGTGCAGACTCAACGCTGCCCGCTCTCTGGTCGTTGTCGCGCGCCGAGGATCGGCGTCTGTGCCGACGCTACCCCGCGCCGGTGCGGGTGGATATCTCTCATTTAGACCGAACGGGTGTACGATTGGGTTACTCCGGACTCGACGACATCCCACCTTGAGGTGCCTGCCACACCGGCGATCCCTGGGGATGTCATGTCCAACGACGTGCGCCAAACGCAAGACCCATCCGAGGTGCCCCCGCAGGCGGTTCGGCCGCCCGCGGCGTCAGCCGCCGGCCGCACACCCCGCACCCGCACCGGCACCGCGTGGTTCGGGATCTGTGCTGCCGCCCTGCTGTCGATAGTGCTGATCATCTTCATGCTCCAGAACACGCGCGGCGTGCGGGTCCACTTCCTCTGGATGGACGGGAGCCTGCCGCTCGCCTTGGCGCTCCTGATCGCCGCGGTCGGTGCCGCCATCCTGACCATGGTGGTGGGCGCCGCCCGGATCACCCAGCTCCGCCTGCTGGCCCGCCGCCAGCGCCGCTGACCGCTGCGCCATCCCGGGGCTTCCAGGATGGCGCGGGCGGCCCCGGCTCAGATCGTGATGGCGACCTTGCCCCGGGCTTTCCCCGCCTCGAGATAGTGCATGGCCTCGGGGACGCGGGACAGGGTGAAGGTCTTGTCGAGGACCGGCGTCAGCGTGCCGGCCTCGATGAGTTCGGTGAGCCGTTCGAGATCACTGCCACGCTCTTTCGCGGCGAACATGACCAACCGCTGCGAGACGAACGGCGACATGGCCGCGGCCCGCAGGTGGCGACCGAAACCGCCGGTCCACTTGCCGCCTTCCTCGCCGCCGATGATCACCGCGGTGCCGGTCGGGGTGAGCGCTCGGCGCAGCCGTGACAGGGTCGGGTTGCCGCCGATGTCGAGGATCAGGTCGTAGCGCTGAGGGCCGGCGGCGAAGTCGTCACGGGTGTAGTCGATGACGTGGTCGGCGCCCAGGGACCGCAGCAGGTCGAGCTTCGTGGTGCGACAGGTGCCGGTTACTTCGGCGCCGAAGGACTTCGCCAACTGCACGGCGTAGGTGCCGACGCCGCCCGACGCGCCGGTGATCAACACGTGCTGGCCGGCTTGGACCCGGCCGACATCGGTGAGCGCCTGGAGCGCCACGATGGCGGAGATCGGCACGATCGCGGCCTGTTCGAAGGAAAGGTTGACCGGCTTGCGGGCGAGCTTGTCCTCCCGAGCCGCGGCGACCGTCGCGAACGAACCCCGCGCGATCCCGTAGACCTCGTCGCCCACCGCGAACCGGGTCACCGCGCGGCCGGTGGCGAGCACGGTGCCGGCCACGTCGATGCCGGGCACCTGGTTCTTCGGCTTCCGCATCCCGAAGCCGATCAGGCGCAACAGATAGGGCCGGCCTTCCATGATGTGCCAGGTGCCCCGGTCGAGCCCCGCGCCGTGCACGCGCAGCAGCAGTTCGTTGGCGCCGATCTTCGGCGTCGCCACCTCGGCGAACCGCAGGAGGTCGGCCTCGCCATAGCCGTCCTGGAAAATCGCGTGGTTCAGGATGGTGCCGGTAGTGGACATGGCTGGCCTCTCGGGCCGAAGGGGGATCAGGAGGGTTGCACCGGGGAGGTCAGACCGACCAGATCGGCGCTCACCTGCCACAGTCGGATCGCGGCGGCCTCGTCGTAGCTGTTCTCGGCGGACCGCCTGGGTTTCCCGTTGTCGAAGTAGCGACCGGTCACCCGCTCGAGGTCGGGAGCGGAGGCCACCTGGATCGACGTGGTCGCGCCGCTCGCCGGCTTCTTCATGAACGGCCGCAGGAACGGCACGAGCAGCCGCTGGACGGAGCCCGGATCCTCGGCGCCGAACGACGTGTTCACCACACCGGGGTGCACGGCGTTCGCCGTCACCGAGGCGTCCGGCAACGTCCGGGCCAACTCGTAGGTGAACAGCAGGTTGGCGAGCTTCGACTGGCTGTAGGCGCGGGCGCCGGAGTAGTCGCGTACACCTTGCAGGTCGTCGAAGTCGATCCGCCCGCCGGCCTGTGCCTGCGACGAGACCGTGACCACCCGGGCCGGCGCGCTCTCCGTCAGCCGGTCGAGCAACAGGTTGGTGAGCAGGAACGGCGCGAGATGGTTGAGCGCGAAGGTGCGTTCGAGGCCGTCGGCCGTGACGTGCCGGGTGTTCCAGTATCCGCCGACGTTGTTGACGAGCACGTCGATCCGCGGAAGCCGCTGGAGGACCTCGTCGGCCAGCCGGCGCACCTGTGCCAACGACGAGAGGTCGGCGACGAACACGTTCACCCGGCGCTGGCCGGCCGCGCGGATCTCGTCGGCGGCGGCCTCGGTGCGTCGCAGGTCCCGGCCGACGATCGAGACGCGCGCACCCAGCCGGGCCAGGCCCAGCGCGGTCGCCTTGCCGATGCCGCCACTGCCGCCGGTCACCAGCACCAAGCGTCGCGACATCGTGCCGCCTGGGAGCTGTGCCATGTCGTTCTCCTCCGGTTCGGCGCAGGGCGACCTGAGGTCACGACACGATCCACTGTGGTCATACGCGGACAACCGGCGCGTCGCCACGCCGGGAAAGACCGTGAGCCCTGGGCTCGCCCTGAACATCGACCTCTGCGGGCGCGTCCGCCGAGAAGCGGACTGTCACGCCACCGGGGATCCGGGCGACACCCGAAGCGTACGCCTGTTCGGGGAAACCGCTGTCTATTCGACCTGGCGACGTAGGGAGTAGGCGACCGCGAACAGGCGGTGCGGCTCGTTGTGCACGTGGAGGGCGGCACGGTGGTAGGCCTGCCACCCCGCCGCCCCGGCGCGGTTGAGGTGGACCAGGTCGTCGAAGCGCTCGTCAGTGCCCCATCGCTCGATGCCGCCGGGGTGGGTGAACGTCGCCGCCCAGTCCATGAAGCGGTCCGCGCCGTAGTCTCCGGTCGCACGGTAGTCCAGGCGTGCATACTCCCAAATACTCACGCGCTTGAACTTCCCAGGACCGGTGCGGCTTAACCGGGTGCGGTCAGCTCTTGGCCGGCTCTTCGATGGGACGCATGGTGGTCAGGTCGAGGTCGAGCAGCTTCAGAAGGCCGTCGTTGCGTGCGGCGTCGACCTGGTCGGGCAGGGTCCGTTGCACCCAGTCAGCCCGGTCGTCCTGGCCCCGCGCCCGCAGCGCGGCGGTGATGTCGTCCTTGTGGATCAGCACGATCTGCTCCTCGAATGGATCATGGTGCGCGGACTCCGGGTCAGTTGGACGCGGATTGTTCCGGTCGCGAGGGCACTATCGAAATGCGGACGCCGCCGTCGATCTGGGTGATGCGAAATCGTTCGCCACTGCTCCGGTCGGTCAGCATGGCGTCGTAGAGCTCCCCGTTGGTCACATCGACCGTGCCGCCGCAGCGTTCGAGGAGGACCACCAGCACGGCCCGGAGGTTGGTGTCGCTGAGATAGTCCATGGGTCGTTCCTTCGCTGAAGGGGCTGCGGCCCCGCCGGAGCGCGAAGTCACGTGGAACAGGATTACCCCCATCGTACGCGTGTTCGCAGCTCAGCCTGTGGTCGAAGAAGCCAAAGAACCCTTTGACATCTGCTGAAATGTCAAAGTAGTCTTTGGGATATGGAGCTCAGCGACCCGAAGGCGATCAGGGCCCTGGCCCATCCGCTCCGCCTCGACCTGCTCGACCTGCTCGTCACGATCAGCCCGGCGACCGCCGCCCAATGTGGACGCATCCTCGGCGTCTCGCAGGCCAACTGCTCCTTCCATCTCCGCCAGCTCGCCAAATACGGTTTCGTCGAAGACGCCGGGCCGGGCCGCGACCGGCGCGAGCGGCAGTGGCGGGTGCCCGATCCGCGGCCGACAGTGCGGATCACGGAGGGCAGCGACGCGGTGCTGCGACACCAGCTCGAACGCGTCGTGGTGGAGCGGGAGACGGCTGCCATCCTCGACTATCTGGAACGGAAAGACGACGAGAGCCCGGCGTTGCCCAAGGCGGGCATCATGACCGCGCTCGCCGTCGTGTCCGCCGACGACGTCGCCGAGATCAGGGAGAAGTGGAAAGCGCTTCTCGAGCCTTATCTCGCCCGAACCGAGGCCAGCAGCCACCTTCGACCCGGGCAGCGCCACGTCCGGTATTTCCTGGCGGCCACGCCGCTACCAGACCTCGGCCCGGGAGACGGCGAGAATGAATCCGATAACTGAAGGCTCGCTCGACGTCACGTGGATGCACGGCACGCGCTCGAAACGACACGCCCCCGAGCCGCCGATCCAGGTCCACCGTTACGCCGAGCACACCGTCATCCTGCGGCAGAGCAAGTCCGTCAACTACGAGGCGCCGTTCCTCTACCTGTTGTTCGGCAACGATCGGGCCCTGTTGCTCGACACCGGTGCCACCGCCGAACCCGACCTGTTCCCGTTGCGCGCGACCGTCGACGGGCTGATCGCCGAATGGCTCGACAAGCACCCGCGCGAGGGCTACGAACTGGTTGTCGCACACACCCACGCGCATCACGACCACGTGGCAGCCGACGCCCAGTTCGCCGACCGGCCCGCGACCACCGTCGTGGCGGTCGACGTCGACTCGGTGCGGTCCTTCTTCGGATTCGGCGACGGTTGGCCGGATGAGATCGTCACTTTCGACCTGGGCGGGCGGTTGCTGGAAGTGCTGGGCTCCCCGGGCCACCACCAGGCGGCCATCACGGTCTATGACCCATGGACGGGAATTCTCCTCACCGGCGACACCGTCCTGCCGGGCCGGCTGTTCGTGTTCGACTTCGCCGCATACCTCGCGACGCTCGACCGCCTCGTCTCTTTCGCCGCCACGCGCACGGTGAGCCACGTGCTCGGCTGCCACGTCGAGATGAAGCGCCGCCCGGGCCGCAGCTATCCGCTCGGCGCCACCTATCAGCCGCACGAGCGTGCTCCCCAGTTGACCGCCGGCGACCTGAAGGCGATCCGCGACGCGACCGCGTCCGTGGCGGGCCGGCCGGGCCTGCACCGCTTCGACGACTTCGTCATCGTCAACGAGCCCGGCAAGCGCGACTTGCGCAAGCTGCTCATCCGCGCGAAAGTGCACCGCTTCCTGGCCTCGGCTAGGTTGATTTGATGGAGTACGCCCGGCTCGGCAACACCGGTCTGAAAGTCAGTCGGCTCGCCCTCGGTTGCATGAGCTACGGCGACCCGGCCGCACCCGACGCGCACCCCTGGGCGCTCACCGAAGACCTGGCCCAGCCCTATTTCCGCCAGGCCGTCGAGCTCGGCGTCACCTTCTGGGACACCGCCAACGTCTAGCAGCGGGGCACCTCGGAAGAGATCGTCAGGCGTGCCATCACCCGCTACGCCCGCCGCGAAGACATCGTGCTCGCCACCAAGGTGCGCGGGAAGATGCACGACGGCCCGGGCGGTTCCGGGCTGTCCCGCAAGGCGATCCTGGAGCAGGTCGACGCGTCGTTGAGCCGGCTCGGCACCGACCACATCGACCTCTACCAGATCCACCGCTTCGACGACGAAACCCCGGTCGACGAGACCATGGAAGCGCTGCACGACATCGTCAAGGCGGGCAAGGTCCGTTACCTCGGAGCGTCATCGATGTTCGCGTGGCAGTTCGCGAAGATGCAGCACGCCGCCGACCTCGGTGGCTGGACGCGGTTCGTCTCGATGCAGAACCAATACAACCTGCTGCGCCGGCACGACGAGCGCGAGCTGATGGCCATGTGCGGCGACATGGGCGTCGGGCTGGTTCCCTACTCCCCGAATGGCAAAGGTCGTCTCGCCCGGCCCGCCGGAGAGCAGAGCACCCGCTCCAGCACCGACAAGGTGGTTCAGGCCTTCGACTCTCCCCACGACGAGCCGGTCATCAACGCCGTCCAGCAACTGGCCGAGCGCCGCGGCGTCACGATGGCGCAGATCGCCTTGGCGTGGGTGCTGCGCAACCCGCTGGTCTGCGCACCCATCGTCGGCGCGACCAAGCCGCGCCACCTCACCGAAGCCGTCGCGGCGCTCGACATCATCCTCACCGACGACGAGGCCAAAGCGCTGGAGCAGCCCTATATCGAGCACGGCCCGGCCTGGTATTGATTTCGTCGCTAGGACGGCCTGGTCGACGCGAGGCGGGATCGGGTCCGGGCCGGCGCTGTCGCGGGAAGCGTGGCGATGACGTCGGCGAGCGAAACGCCGGCGAGGCTGCTCCGCCACGCCTCGTGCGCCTCGGCCATCTTCTCGGCGAGCACGCAGATGCTCCGGCACTCCTCGGGCGCGAGCGCTCCCCGGCCCTGTTGACGGATCTCACGGCACTCATAAGGCGCGGAGGTGCCGTCGACCGCCTCCACGATCCGCAGCAGGGTGATCTCCGACGCCGGTCGCGCGAGCCGGAACCCGCCGCGCGGGCCGGTCGTCGCGGTCAGCACGCCGGCCTTGACCAGCTCTTGTAGCTGCTTGGCCAGGTAGGCCGCCGGAACGTCGTAATAGAGCGCGAGCTGCGCCGCCGACGCGCTGGCTCCCGGCTCGAGCTGCGCCAGCGTCGCGGTGCAGTGCAGGAGCCATTCGGTGCTCACGGGCAGCTTCACAGCATCAGTTTATCGCGGATATTGCGGATCTCTTAAGTCCGAGATAGCGTCAGCCCGGTAACGAACGAGAGGAAAGATCATCATGCGGATCGCAGTCGCCGGGGCGACCGGCAACATCGGCGCCCTTACGGTCGCGCGCCTGGAACGGGACGGACATGACGTCGTACGCGTCAGCCGTGCGCAGGGTGTCGACGTGTTCACCGGTGCCGGCCTCGACCAGGCCCTGACCGGCGTCGACGCGGTCGTCGACGTCACCAACGGCCCGGCGACCGATCACGCGGAGACGGTCGCGTGGTTCGGCACGGCCACCCGCAACCTGCTCGCGGCCGAGCACCGCGCCGGCGTCCGGCACCACGTGCTGCTCTCGATCGTCGGGGTCGATCGCGTCGAGGGAAACGCGCACTACGCCGGCAAGCGCGAGCAGGAGCGCCTGGTGGAAGCGGGCCCGGTGCCGTGGACGATCGTCCCGGCCACCCAGTTCCACGACTTCGCCGCGATGGTCGCGAGCTGGACCGAGCGCGACGGCGTCGCGCCGATCGCACCGCTGCTGGTGCAGCCGATCGCGCCCGCGGACGTCGCCGACGTGCTCGCCGAGATCGCGGTGGGCGAGCCGCAGGGCCGCTACACGGATGTCGCCGGCCCGGAGCCGCAGGACCTCGTCGACATGGCCCGCCGCACCAACGAGGCGCGCGGCCACCAGGTCAAGCTCGTGCCGACCTGGTCGGCCATCTTCGACCCGGCCATGGCCGGCCCGGTGCTGTTGCCCAGCGAGGGCGCCCGCATCGCACCGACCACTTTCGACGAGTGGCTCGAGGGACAGCGCCCAACCAGCGGCGCGTAGCCTCGGAGCCGGTGAAGAACCGATACCGCAACCTGGAGCGGGTCCGCTCACTCGATCCGCGGCGCGACCACGTCGAGATCTATCGGGCGATGCTGCGGTTCGAGTTCCCGTGGGACCTGAAGCTGGCCCTCAACCTGGCCTTCAACCGCACGTTCTCCACGCCGACGGTCGCGGCCATCCTGGCCGGCACGGGTGAGCTGACGGAGCGCACCCAGCGCCGGGTCGACGACACGGGCCTGCTGATGTTCGAGATCGTGCTGCACGGCTTCGACCATCCCCGCGGTCGCGCGGCCGTCCGCCGGATGAACCAGCTGCACCGGCCGTTCCGGAACGTCGCCTCCGACGAGTTCGTCTACGTGCTGGCGTGCCTGACCGTCGTGCCGTTGCGCTGGCTCGACCGCTACGGGTGGCGACGGCCGTGCTGCCACGAGCGGGCCGCGACCTACGAGTTCTATCGCGAGCTCGGCGACCGGATGAACGTGGCCGGCATTCCCGGTTCACTGTCCGAGATGGAGCGCTGGTTCGACGCCTACGACCGGGCGCGGTTGCTTCCCAACGAGAACGCGGCGGCCATCGAGCGGGCCACCCGCATGCTGCTGCTGGCTCGGCTGCCGGGCGCGCTCGCCCCGCTCGGCGACGCGTTGGTCAGCGCCCTCTACGACGAACGGCTGCGCGCGGCAACCGGCGTCCCGACGCCCGCCTGGCCGGTGCGCGCGGGCCTGCACGCCGGCCTGCGTGCTCGCGCATTGATCCTCCGTCATCTCGCCCGCCCTCGCCCGGTGGGCATGTTCGAGGACGGCATTGCCACCGCTTCATACCCCAACGGTTACCAGATCAGCGAGCTTGGACCGCCACCACGCTGACGGCCGCATCGGCAGGGTGCCCGGTGCGGCCGCCTTCAGCGGGTCAGTGGTGGTGCTTCGAAACGTCCAGCGGGAAGGTCGGGGCGCCGATTTCGTCGAGCGTCACGGTGTTCGCCGCTATATAGCGGTCCAGGTAAGGCGATCGGTCACCCTGGGTGGGGGAGTCGAACCGCGGATCCTGCACTTCCATGCCGAGCCGGGCGTCGGTGACGGTGATCGTCTGACCCGAGGGAACCGGGCGCCAGCCTCGCGAGGTGATGGTTCCGATCTGGACACCCAGCCGGTGTCCCGGCTCGAAGGTCCAATCCGTCGCCTTCAGGTCGAACGAGGTCGACTTGTCGTTCAGCGCCGCGACCATCTCGTTGAACATCGTCGACCTGCCGTCCGGAGCGACGTCCCACAGCCGTACCCAGACATTGCCCTGTCCCTTGGTCTTCAGCGCGAGCTCCGGCGAGCCGGTGAGCCGCACCTGCTTCGACGCTGGCGTCGAGAAGGTCCAGTAGCTGTTGCCCGGCGCGTCCGCGAGCAGTGCGGCCATTGGCGCGGCCGCCTGCGGCGCGTACTCGATGTCCCAGCCTGTCGTCGGCTCGGCAGCGCGCTGCGCCTGGGCCTGACCGCCGTCGTCGACATATTGACCGGGCGACAGCCGCGCCGTGTAGGAGTCGTTGGTCATCGGCCAGGTCGGCTGGGCGCGCCAGTTGCCGAGGCTGTCCTCGACCGAGAACGCTGGGTCCTGCACCGACGGCTTGCTGCCACGCAGGTGCTGGTCGAAGAAGCGCATCACTTCGTCGAACCAGCCGGCCCGTCCCATCTTGAGCTGACCGTTGTCGTCGGTCTCGTTGCCGCGGACGTGCTCCCACTGGCCGAGCCAGCCGCGCTCCGGGCCGTGGTGATTGGCCAGGTATTTCTGCATGTCCTCGGGCTTGGTGTTGTCCTCGATGAAGCCCGACGTGACGAACAAGGGGGTACGCGTGCCGACCGCGCGCGAGGCGAAGTCACGGGCGCGCCAGAACGCCGACTTCGGGTCGGGGTCCTGGGTGTTGGTGGCATTGTCGGTCTGGCACTCGGGGTGGCTCTTCTCGTAGTCCGCGTTCGCCTTGTAGCGGTCGCTGTCATCGACCAGCTGTGGCATCGTCGCGATCGAGTAGTAGCTTCGCGGACTGCTGGTCGCGTTGGACCGCGGCACTCCGTTGCTGAACAGGTAGTTGTATCTGTTCCAGGTCGGTTCCTGGGCGACGATCGCTTTCAAGGGCTTGAGTTTGAGTACGTTGGCCGCCAGCCCGGTGTTGGCGTCGTAGGACTTGCCGTACATGCCGACCTTGCCGGTCGACCACGGCTGGCGAGCGGTCCACTCGACGGCCGCCTTGATGTCGGCCTGCTCGCCCGGGCCGAGGAAGTCCAGGCATCCCGTGCTGCCGCCGAAGCCACGCAGGTCGACCATCACGAAGGTGTAGCCACGCTCCATGAGCTGCGCGCCGTCGATCAGGTCCTGGAACCGCGGCGACGGCCCGACCTGGTCAAACCCGCCAGGGGAGGTCTCGCCGGCGTGCGAGAAGTAGGGCCCCACCGACAGGATCACCGGCGTCTTCGCGTGCGCCGGCAGGTGAGCGGGGCGCAGCACGTCGGCGTGCAGCTCGACCCCGCTGCGGTCCGAGGACGGGAAGTATGCCTCCGTCCACGCCGCCCCTTCGGGAACCCGCGGGTTTTCCTCGTGGGTGATCGGGGCGCCAGCCGCGGCAGACGCCGGGGCGGCCTGTGCCACCGAGGGTAGGCCCGCGGTGAGGCTCGTGATGATGGCCAGTGCACCCGCCGCCGCGACGGGCAAGGCCATCCTCCTCCGAACGGTCATGCAACCTCCACCTAACTCCAGACGCGACCGCCTGGTTGGCCATTGATGCTAATGATCATTGGCGGTTATGTATCCCAGAGTTATCTCGCCGTGACCTTCCGCTCATGGCCCGTATGTTCGCGGTGCGAGGTTGCGGATCTGTCGAGTGCGGCGTCGGCGCAGGCCGCGCGGCGTAATCCTGTTTCTTGATGCCTCGATGGCTGCCGCGTGTTTCCGTTGCTGAGCCGAGGATCCGATGACCAAGTTCACCACCGCCGACGTCCCAGACCTTTCCGGCCGCACAGCGATCGTGACCGGCGCCAACGGGGGCCTCGGTCTGGAGACCGCCCGTGCGTTGGCCGGGGCCGGGGCACGGGTCGTCTTCGCGGTCCGCAACGCGGAGAAGGGCCGCGCCGCGGCCGACTCGATCCCCGGCGAGACGGAGGTGCGGACGATCGACCTCGCGTCGCTCGATTCCGTGCGGGCGTTCGCCGCCGGCTGGCAGGGCCCGATCGACCTGCTGATCAACAACGCCGCCGTAGCGGTGCCGGAGTTACGCCGCACCGCCGACGGTTTCGAGCTCCAGTTCGGCACCAACCATCTTGGACCGTTCGCGCTCACCAACCTGTTGCTGTGCAACGTCACTGACCGGGTGGTGACCGTCGCCTCGCAAGCCGAGCGGCTGGGCCGGATCGACTTCGACGACCCGAACGACGAACGGCATCCCTACGAGCGGTCGACCGCCTACAACCGTTCCAAGCTCGCCAACCTGCTGTTCACCGCGGAGCTCCAGCGCCGCCTCGCCGCCGCCGGGTCGACCGTGCTGGCCGAGGCGGCGCATCCGGGCTTCCTGGCGACCGGGATCTACAGCGACAGCGGCCGCAGGACCCAGATCCTGGTGCGCCTGCTGGCGCAGAAACCCGACGCCGGCGCGCTACCGGTCCTTTACGCGGCTGTCGCCGACCTACCGGGCAACAGCTTCGCGGGACCCAGCCATCTCGGGCATATGCGCGGAGCGCCCGAACTCATCGGCCGCTCCACCGCTGCCCAGGACCCGCAACTCGCCGCGCGGCTGTGGTCGCTTTCCGAGCAGCTCACGGGCACGACGTTTCCCCTATAAGGCGCTCAAGAACTAGACCCTGATGGCCCGGTAGACGGTCGTCAGGTAGGGCAGGTCGAAGGTGTCCCGGCCGGCGAGTTGCGGGTGGGTGGCACAGAGTTCGGCGATCTGGCCAAGGATCAGGCGCTGCTTGGCCGGCGTCGCGGTCAGGTAGTTGGACCGGGAGGCGACCAGGTCGGCGATTCCCTGTGGGCTTTGCCGCACGGCGTGCGGGAACTGTTGTCTGGTCAGGTCGTCGAAGAGCGGTCCGAAGCTGCGCGACTCGTCGAGCTCGGCGCGTCGGCCGGACACGCGCTGGTGGGTCGCGATGAGCCGGGACAGCTCCGCGACCCACGCCGTCGTCTTGTCGCGATCGTTCCAGATCGCGGCCAGCACGCCGCCCGGCCGCAGGACCCTGGCCATTTCCGGGTGCGCCAACTCCGGATCGAACCAGTGGTAGGCCGTTCCGGCGAGCACCGCATCCACGCTGGCATCGGGCACCGGGATGGCTTCGGCCGACCCGGCGAGCGCGCGGACGCCCGGCGTGGCGGCGTCGAGCTGCGCCCGCATGCCCGGGTCGGGCTCGACCGGAACCACCTCATGCCCCGCGGCGGCGATTACCCGGCTCAGCAGCCCGGTGCCCGCGCCCAGGTCCACGACCCGCAGCCGCCCGGCCCCCAGCGGGGCGAGCGTCCAGGTCAGCGCCGCCGCCGGGTAGGTCGGCCGGGCGCGGTCGTATTCCGCGGCGGCGGCGCCGAACGACAGGCGACGGGCGTCGATGGTCACGGCCAACACCCTAGGAGATGAAGCCCGCGCCGTCAGCCGGTGATCACCGGCCAGGCGTATGCAAGCAGCGCGAGGGCCGCGCCCAGCAAAGCCGGCGAGAATCCGCGCGGGCGCAAGGGCAGGGCGGCTATCGCGATCAGGATGACGGCGAGAACGTAAAGGACTGCCTGAACCGACGACATGGCGCTCTCCCTTGTGGGTGGACCGAGTGGCCGCCCCTTGTACCCCCGGTGGCGAGGCGCCGAAACTCGCACCGACCCGACCGTTGCTCACAGCGGGCCGAGGACCTCCTCCGGTGACGCATCGAGCGAGAGCGTTTCGAGCACCGTCAGCAACTGGCGCTCCTCGTAGCGGAAATGGCTTTCCATAATGGCTGCGACGCCCTCGAGGTGACGGTGCAACTCTGCGGCCGGTGCGGCGCGATCGAGCGCGGCCTGCAAGCCGGCGAGCAGGTGCGCGATCATCGAGTGGTCCTGGGTGAGCCGGCGGAGCACGGGCGCGAGCTCCGGGTGGGCCGCTTCGATCGCGGGGAAGAGCGTGTGTTCCTCGCCGCGATGGTGCCCGTCCAGGGCAGCGCAGAACCCGTGGCAATAGAGCAGCAGGTCACCGGTGGCTGCCGCGCCTGCTTGGCCTTCGGCAACCGCGATGCGGGTGTGGTCGAGTGCCTCTCGCAGGCGGGCGTGCATCTGGCGAAGCTCTTGGCTCCAGGCGACGAGCCTGGTCGTCTCGCGCTCAGTCACGCGAGGACGCTACCCGAAGCCACTGACAACACGAGCTACAGCAGATGGGGTACGAGCGCCCGCCGGTCGGCCGGGTAGTCGGGGAAGCGGTCGCGGTACCAGGCGTGGTGGTCGATCGCCCTCGGGGCCAGGTTGGCCGTGGTGTAGACGGCGAACGCCAGCCCCGCCGGAGACCAGGTCGCCAACGCCCACCCGAACCACTGCACGATCTCGCCGGTGTAGTTGGGGCTGCTGACCCAGCGGAAGCCGCCCCCGTAGGGAATGCGGTAGCCGGTCTCGCCGGGCGAGCGCAGCCGGCGCAAGGTGTGGTCCGAGCGCACGTGCACGACCAGCCCGGCGAAGAAGAGCACCGCACCGGCGAGGAAACGCGGGTCGGTGAGCCAACTGTCGGCGTAGCCGCCGAGGTCGGCCACCCACCAGGCGTTGATGGTCGCGTTGAGCACGTTGAATGCCAGCGCGAGTGCCACGATCAGCAGCGGCATCCGGCTGCCCGGCCGCATCAACGCCGGGTAGACGAAGGCCCGGTAGACGTAGTGGCACAGCCACATGGCCAGCAGCACCAGCGCGACCAGGTCATCGCGGTGCGCGCCGGAGACGAACACGGCGCTGAAGACCACGACCGAGGGCGACTCCATCACGATCCACCCGATCCGGCCGGGGATCGTCGGCCCCCAGCCGCCGCGCTGATATCGGCCGTAGGGCGCCTTTATCCACAACAGGGCAACGGCGGTCACGGCGGCGAGGACGAACTCCAGCGCGACCAACGCGCCGTACCATCCGATGCTGTTCATGACATCGAAGTTTACGAACAGAACGGCCCGGATCGCCGGTCAGGTGACGGTCGTGAGGTGGACAGCGGCCACCGTCACCAGGCCGGCGCCGAAGAGGGTGACCGCGCTGGCGGCCAGGATCGGGGTTACCCGGCTGGCGAGCTTGAGAGCTTTGAGGGAACGCGCGCTGCGGCTGATCACGGTGCTGCCGGCGACGGCCAGGACGCCGACTCCGAACAGCACGACCGCCATGCCGAGGCCGAAGACGATGACCAGCAGCAGGGCGAACGCGCCCCGGCCGAGGAACAGGCCGGTGGCCAGGACCAGGAACGCGGCTGGTGACGGCGTCAGGCCACCCGAGACGCCGAGCAGCAACAGGCCTGGCCGCTTGGACGGCTCGTGCTGATGGTCGTGGTCGTGGTCGTGGTCATGATCGTGTGAGTGGCTGTGGCCGCGCAGGTGTCGGCGCAGCATCCAGATGCCGGTGCAGACCACGAGCACCCCAGCCGCGACCTGGAGCCAGGTGGTGAGCTGTTCCATCCGGACGATGGTCGACAGCGACAGGAACGTCCAGGCGACGCCGATGACCAGCACGGAGATGGTGTGCATGACCGCGACCGAGCCGCCGAGCCAGGCGGCGTCGACGATGCGTCCCCTGGAACCGGCGAGGTAGGCGGCCGCCAGGGTCTTGCCATGGCCAGGGGTGACGGCGTGCCAGGCCCCCGCGAGGAAGGCGACCACGAACGCCACCGCCGGCACGCCGGGGGTCTGGATCAGGTCCTGTAGCCGGTCCGAGACGGAGGTGGCCGACAATGCGAGCGGGGTCATGCGGTCACTTTCTGGCGGGGGTGCGGCGCGGCCGGCGCACCGCGAACAAGCCGCCGGCGGCGATGAACAGGATCAGTCCGAGCACGCTCCAACAGGTAGCGGCGGCACGTGTCGGACTTCCCGAGGACGGCGGCGTCGGTGTATCGGTAGTCCACCGTGCCGTCGGGCCCGACCCGGGTACGGCGGGAAGTCACGGAAACACATTCCGGGGCGTCCCCGACTCCGAGGTGATCTTCGAGCGTCGGCCGGGTGAACTCTGCGGCGGGGTTTCAGTCGGGCACGGAAGCGACGTTCTTCGACCAGCGGTCTTCGATGCGCCCGAACCGCCAGATCGCGATCGCGGCGAGCCAGGACACGACGAACAGGCCGACGATGCCGTAGCCGGCGTAGTCGAGGGGGATCGAGGCGATCGCGGCGATCGGGCCGTGGGTGATGTGTGCCTGGTCGGCGAGCACGCCGACGAGTTCGATCGTGCCGATGATCAGGGCTACGGCGACCGAGATCGAGGTGATGGTGATGTTGTAGAAGACCTTGCGGACGGGCTTGGCGAAGGCCCATCCGTACGCGGCGTTCATGAAGACGCCGTCGGCGGCGTCCATCAGGCACATGCCGGCCGCGAACAGGATCGGCAGCACGAGAATGGCGTAGAACGGCAGGTTGAACGCGGCGGCGCCGCCGGCCAGCACGAGCAGGCCGACCTCGGTGGCGGTGTCGAAGCCGAGGCCGAAGAGCACGCCGATCGGGTAGATGTGCCACGGCTTGCGCACCGACTTGGTCAGGCCGCCGAGGAAGCGGTTCATGAAGCCGCGCTTGTTGAGCTGGTCTTCGAGTTCCTGCTCGTTGTAGGTGCCGCGGCGCATCTCGCGGAACACCTTCACGATGGCGAGCAGCACGACGAGGTTGAGGATGCCGAGGATCCACAGGAACGCGCCGGAGACCGACGCGCCGATCACGCCGGTGACGGAGTGCAGGCTCGAGCCGTCGTCTTCGACCTGCCCGGCGAGGGCCCGCACGCCGAGCGACAGCAGCAGCGCCAGCGAGAAGACGATCGTCGAGTGGCCGAGCCCGAACCAGAAGCCGACCGACAGCGGCTTGCGGTCATTGCCGGACGCGGCGTTGTCGGCCATCAGCTTGCGGGTGGTGTTGTCGACAGCGGCGATGTGGTCGGCGTCGAACGCGTGCCGCAGGCCGAAGGTGTAGGCGAGCACGCCCACGCCGACGGTGAAGACCGGGTTGTCGCCGCCGAGGTGGAAGTGCTTCGGCGCGACCAAGCCGAGCAGCACACCGAACCCGACGAGGTGCAGCAGCACGATCAGGCCGGCCATCCCGCCCAGCGACCACCAGTCGCGGCGGTTCAGGCTTCGCCGAAAACGGGTGAGCCCGGAAACCTCTTCGCGTGCCATCGCGGACCCTTCTGCGACCTGGACGAACCGGATCGCACGCTACGCCGGGCCGGCCTTATTGCAAAGAGTTGGCAATAACGCACCACCGCCCGTCAACTCAGTCGAGGCCGAGGACGAAGGTGGACAGGGGGATGTGGTTGACAAGAGGGGTCGTCAGCGGTCATCCTGGCCCTTGTCAACTCACGTCCGTGAATGTAACGAGGTCTAATGCGCGTGATTGACGAGCGTGAGCGTTCGGCAACAGGAGGGTAAGTGCGCGCCACGGGGCGGCTCATCAACGATCTGGAAAGAACGCTGCTGCGCCTGCTGCTCGACGGCCACACCGTAGCCACCGCCGCGGCCACAATATTTGTGAGCACGCGGACGGCCGAAGCGATGCTAGCGCGGCTACGCCGGGAAACTGGCGCACCAACTCTCTACGCCCTCGGGGCGATCGCTCAACGTCTGGGATGGCACGATTCCGCGGCTTAGCTCAAATGGTTGTCCAGCACCGCACTGCCGTGCGCCCATCATCGTCATTTGCGGATTACCGCACGGTCCCCGCAGATGCGTTGCCGGACACAGCAGGCCGACCCGATGCTTCTCGTACAACGGGTGTGGGGCCGGCCCAACTTCCGTTCCGTTTCCACTTGAATGATGGGAAAAGGAATGACGATGATGACAAGGCGGCGGCGTTTTCTTGCGTCGGCGCTAGCCGCGACAGCGCTCGTCCTGGCGCCGTCGGCTGTTGCCCAGGCTGCCCCGAAGCCGAAGCCGGCAGTCGTTTACGACTGGGAGAACGCTACGGTTCCGCCCACGAAGGCGCAGCGTCAAGCCGGTATCGACGACGTTTTGAAGCGGATGCCCGGCTCGAAGCAACTCGATGCTTCGACGATTCAGATCGCACCCGGATTGAGGATGAAACTTCCCGCAGCTCAAGGGGAAGTGACAACGCTCGCGGCGGGGTGCAACTTCTTGTATCTGTGTGTTTGGTCGAACCGTCAGTACGGCGGCAACCGCCTCGACTTCTACGACTGCAACAAAGACTGGAAGTTGTATAACGTCGCGTATCCAGGCGGCGGCAACTGGGCCGACAAGATCTCCTCGATCAGCAACGAGCAGACCAGCGGCACATGGTCCTACTTCTACAACTGGAGCGGCACCAAGTGGAACCGCATCATCTCGCTTTCCGCACCGAATGACCTGTCAAATCTCGCGTTGGACCCAGGCCAGGACGGCAGCGCCAACGCGAATGACAAGATCGATGGGGTCCACGTCTGCGGGCCCGCATCGAATCCATGGCTCCCGAACTGGCCGTAGCGCTCCACGCTAGCCGCTGTGGAAGGCCGGGCAGCGCCCGGCCTTCCACCCGGCTGTGTCAGCCAGCCGAATCGGGAACTACGAGCATCCCGACCGACCCGCACGTTTGACTGGCGGTCACGAACGCGCCACCCTCGACAACGTAAACCAATGCCGCGACGCCTGACTGCGGGTCGGCGCTGGCCGTTGTCGGCACTCCCTTGACACAGGCGAAAAGGTGGTCCGGGGCGTCCTCGTCAAAAATCGAGGGCCACATCCGCCGGCACGCGGCCACGTGGCTCTCGCCCTGGCCTCGTGGCACTTCGGCCATATGCTCCAGCCCTGCGGAGGCGCACATGAACGCCTCGGCAGACTTCGGTAGCGTCGACGGTGGAGCGGTTGGCGCCCCGTAGTCGGCTATGGCCACGGCCCCTGCGCCCACTGCCCCGAAGGTTGCCAGGAGTGTCAACCCGACGATCCGCCTCCTGCGCGTCGTTCGACGGCGTTTTGAATGGTCGGGGGCGCTCTCGTCGTTGGCGACAATGCGCTGAAGGATCGTTTCGCCTTGCGGGCTGGCCGCAAAGCGCGTCTCCCTGCTCGGCATTGCCCGTGTGATCATCTCCTTGAGCTCGCGGTCGTTCATTTCGGCTCCTTCAGCAGGTGGGGCATGGCCCGAAGCAAGCGTGGCGCGCGACCTACATCGTGCCGGTCGAGTGCGTCCCTCAACCGCCGTCTGGCGCGATGCAGGCGGACGCCGAAAGCTGTTGTCGAGCACCCAGCTGCCGTAGCCGCTTCAGAAACGCTGAGGTCGAGCCAATAGCGCAGCAGAAGCGCCTCGCGTTCCTTTTCTGACAGTCGTTCCAACGCCGCCATGACACGACGCCGCTCAACGGTCGATTCGCCGTGATCATCAGCGTCGGCAACACCGGCGGCCAGCAGACGTTGTCGGAAGATACCCGCGCCGGCGTTACGGCGACGGCGCGCCAACACCACGCGTCGTGCCACCCCGAACAGCCACGGCCGTTCCTCGCCACGGCGAACCGTCGACAGCTTCTGCCAGGCGACGGTGAAGACCTCGGACACGGCGTCCTCGGCGTCCTCCGTTTCGAGTCGCAAGGCGGCGTACGCGTAGATGTCATCGCCATGCTGACGGAACAGATCAGTTAACCGCTGACGATCAGCGTCAGTTCCTCGATGGTCCGGCACAGGCCCCTCCATAGGATGCTCTGCCGATACTTGTCAGCCAGCCGCACCTTCGTTACATGCACCCGCGTGGTCTCGCCACATCGGCCACATCGGGGGCCCTCCGTGTGGCAGGTAGACCGGTTCCGCGGCGCGGTAGCCGTGCCGCACGTACAGCCGGCTGTTCCGTTCATTGGTTGCCTCGAGAAAGGCCGGCGTCCCGGACGCGTCGAGCACCCGGTGGTAGGCGTCCAGCAGCGCGGTGCCCAACCCGGTTCCTTGGCGGCTCGGTTGGACGCCGAGGAAGGCCAGGTGGTGGTGTGGTTCGGTTGGGTGGCGCTCGGCGGTGACCTTCAGCTTCAGCAGAAACCGATCAAAATAGTCGCCGGCGGCTTCAGCGAGGCGGGCGTCGTGGTCCGGATCGTCGACGGCCGGACCCATCATCGGGTACCACACAGCGACGGCGGCGCGGTCTGCGGTGGTGTGTATGACGCCGTGTCGGAGTGCGTGATCGACGATCGTGGCGAAGCACCGCTCATAGACCGCGCGACGGGCCGCGATATCTGGGATCAACCAGTCCCCGACCGCGCTCACCAGGAACGATTCGACAAGGGTCGCGCTGACCGCTGACGCGTCCGCTCGAGAGGCGAGCCGGATCGCGGCCGAGTCTGTCGCAGCCTCGGACAACGAAGGTCCTTCCTGCTAGATGACAGCGTGGTGACGCGACGGCTCCGGCGGCTTGGGGGAGCCCGGTGGCTCTTCAACGCCAAGCCCTATTCGGGCATAGATGTCTGCATGCCAGCGTCGCACGATGAACGCCCAGACCAGTCCACCGAGCATGGCGATGCCGTACGCGATGGGGAATCCCCACACCCACTGTGAACTCGCCGGCGCTAACAGCGACCCGAAGTGGATGATCGTGTCGATCGTCAGGCCGCCCAGGAAGAGGCTGGCGGCGACGGGTGCGATCAGGCGGTGCCAGATCGACTCGCCGCGCGGGTCGCGGCTGAAGAATCCGATGACGGAAACGGATGTGGCAGCCATCAGGATGAGCACGCCAA
Organism: Asanoa ferruginea; assembly: GCF_003387075.1. Taxonomy (NCBI): domain Bacteria; kingdom Bacillati; phylum Actinomycetota; class Actinomycetes; order Micromonosporales; family Micromonosporaceae; genus Asanoa; species Asanoa ferruginea. Next base: position 547,537 of record NZ_QUMQ01000001.1, on the reverse strand, counting down.
GACCGCCCGTCGTCGTGAGGAGCGCGAACATGTTCTCCATCGGGTGCCAGCCGGCCACGGCGTAGGTCCCGATGACGCCGAGAGCCAGGATGCTCTGCGCGAGCGACCCGACTTTCGGCGCGCCCGTGCGTCGGACGACGCGGCCGAACGCCGCAGGCAGCACTCGCTCTCTACCCAACGCGTAGCTGTAGCGGGCCACGGTGTGGTGGAAGACCAGCAAGGCGGCGAAGAGGCTGGTCAGGAACAGGAGTTTGCCGAGGTCGACCAGGGACTGTCCGACGTACGGAAGCACCAGGTTGAACATCAGGTCGGGCCCTTCGCTCTTGGCGCGAGCGACGAGGTGCTCGGGACCGGTGGCCACCGAGAGCGCCCACGCTGAGAGCCCGTAGAGCAGGCCGATGACGGCGATCGCGATGTAGGTCGCCCGCGCGACGGTCCGCCGTGGATCCCGCGCCTCCTCGGAGAAAACGACCGTCGCCTCGAACCCGACGAATCCTGCGACGGAAACGACCATTACGGCGGCGATGTCGGGAGTTAGCAGCTGGTCTGGTTGTAGCGTGTCGAACCGCAACGCTCCGCCGGCCGGATGGGTGATCATGGCCGCGTCGTAGATCAGCACGATAAGCACCTCGGCCGCCAGCATGGTCGCGAGCACCCGGCCGTTGAGGCTGACATCCAGCAGCCCGAGAATCGCGACGATCGCCCAACCCACCAACGCGCAGGGCCACCACGCCACCGTCACCCCGAAGGCGCCGAGCACCAGAGAGCCGACATATCCGAACGCCCCGTACAGGCCCACCTGCATGGCGTTGTACGCGACGAGGGCCACCGCCGCGGCGCTGACCCCGAACGTCCGGCCGAGGCCATGAGAGACGTAGGAGTAGAAGGCACCCGCGTTGACGACGTGCCGGCTCATGGCCACGTAGCCCACGGCGAACACCGCGAGCCCTATCGCCACCACGAGATACCCGACCGGCACAGCCGTGATCTCCGTGACCGCGACCGCGGTGACAGCCGCTCCCGCGATGACCGTCAACGGCGCCGCCGCCGCGACGACGAAAAACACAACCGAGGCGACACCTAGCCGCCGACGTGCCAGACGGTCGGCGACAAAGCTCGACGGGGGGTGCGCAGGCGGCAAGTGTCTCTCCGATGTGTGAGGAGCAGGCCACAACCTACATGCGGCGCCCGCAGACCTCGGCACCGATGAGCGCCCGCGCCGTGCTGTCCGCGCTGTGCTGCCCGCGCTGTGCTGCCCACGTACCCGGGGCGGGGACCCCTCGGGGGGAGAGGGGTCCCCGCTGACCGGGCATGGCGCCCATCAGCGACGTTCGCGGGACGGAGCTGTCAGCTACGTCAGGCCGGACGCCGATGGCATCCATGTCTATGAGTTGACAGCAGGAGCATAGAGTCCCGCGCCCATCGGCTGTCAACTATCAATTCCGCGCTTTCCCGCACGGTGCGGCCGCGACAGCACTGACGGCACTGCAAGGCGTTGTGCGCCCACCAGCCGCCCGTCCCCGTTTGCTGCCGCGCCTGCACCGTGCCACCGACCTGCGGAGACGCTGTCAACTAGGGTGAACCAGTGTGCGTCCACGCCAAGGGTCGGCGCGTTGACACCGCAAGAATACGGTCTGACTCGCCATGGATGTCAACCGGATGTCCCAGGTAGACTGTTCAGGGATCCTGGCGGCGGTTGACAGCTGCCCGAGCCGCTAGATGCGCCGGGCCAAGACGTCGGCGCCGAGAATGGTCTGCGTCTCCGCCAGCAGCAGTTGCAGCGGTGACGCTGTCCGCTGGAGGACACCAGCCAAGTGCTCGCGAACGGGCCGCTCGGCTCCCGCGAGCAGGACGCTGTCAAGCTCAGCAACGTGGATGAGCCCGGCGAGGGCGGCTTCAAGTGGAGCTAATTGGGCCCCTGTTCGCAAAAGCAGCGACAGCCGCCCCCAAGACGACGCGACAATGCCGGGTTCGGTAGGGCGCCAGACGGTCATCGTGCGGAAGACACTGCGGGCGACCATCGGCGCGATGATTCCGTCGCCGTGCAAGCGTTGGATCACGTCTTCCAGCGCCGTCTCGGACAGATACTCGAGCCAGGTGCGCACTGTGTGTGTTTCTTGCGCGATGGCCTGCGCAACCTCCCTGATCAGCGGATCCCGCGGGGCGGGACCATCAGCCGCGATCAGCTCCTTACCCTCGATGCGGGCAAGGTTGAGGAAGAGAACCTCCATCAGGAGTCCTGCCGCCAGCGTCACGGCTGTCGCTCGGGGCCGCAGCCGGGCTCGTCCGGTTTCCGCGTCGTGGGCCAATAGGTAGAAGACTCCCGCGAGAGGGACGTCGTCCATCGGCGCCCTCGACACCTCGCGCCGACGACCTGCGCGGTAGCGGGCAAGTCTTGGCCCGGCCGACATGCCCTCGCCGGCATAGACCCGGGACACCAGGGCAAGCGACTGAGCGCCGGCATCCGAGCCAACCACCAGGACGCCGCCATCGCCGCCGTTTCGGCTCACGATCGTGGACGCGTCAGCGGAGACGGCGGTCATGCGACCGATCGCCGCAGCCAGGCTGGCTGCCTGTCCGATAGCTCGCGCGTGGTCGACCTGGGCCCCGCGGAGCAGCGCCAGCTTTGTCGCTTCCTCGGCGACATCCCGCTCCACGTAGGGGCTGAGCTCGCGCAAGCCGTCGTGGATCTCGATAACCCGCCGGTCGAGCTGCAACCGCATGTCGCCGACGGACGGTCGGCGCCGGGGTGGGCTGAGGACCGCGGACTGACTTACCCGGTATATCGCCTTCCACAATGGCTCGAGATCTCGATACAGGCGGTAGTGGCGGGTCCACCCGATGGCGTCGGCCACGTAGGGCCCGAGAGACGGAGCAGCGAGGCCGGCTGTCGTGACGGCGATGCTGAACAGGGCAAGGGCGCGGGAGGCAGAAGGTTCTGACCAAGGAACGTCGAGGCCGGCGACGCTGACAACCACGACCACGAGCTTGTGGAGGCCGAAGAGAACTCCACCGACGACTCCGACGGCCAACAGCCGGATGCCGAGCCGGAGGTGGCGTGCGGGCACGAGATGCGCGTAGCGCATCGACATCCGCAGCACATCGGCCGTGCCAACGGCGCAGAACGCCAGGAACGCGGCCAGGTAGACCAGGAATTCGGGTCGGTGTGCGTATCGCGCCGTGAACGCTTCGGGATCCTCGATATTGAAATGGCCCCACAGGAACGCGCTGCCCATGATGCCGAGCGTCGCGGCGAGCAGGAACCACCGCCTGCGAGTCCGCGCGGGAGCGGTGGCCGGGTCGGCCAGGAACAGGAACATCGTCTGGATGGCTGCGGCAGCAACGAGGGCGAGGGCATGGGCCAGGTATCGGGTGAGGTTCGGGACCCCTGCGGCCTGATCGATCGCCTGATAGATGGGCCGGAAGCCGATCACGATCGCGGTCATCAGGCAAACAAGCGTGAGACACATGGCCCGTAGTGCGGGGTTTCCGGGGTCGCGGTAGAGGTGGCTGCTCTTGTGTGCCAGAACGACGAAGATGAAGGCGGCGACCAGGAGGCCCTCGATACCGCTCATCGCCTCCATCGCCGATCGCCGGCGAGCGCCGAGCTGAAGCGATCGATCACCGCGGCATGCTCGGCATCCCCGTCGCGCGGCCGGGGCACGGGCGACCACCGCGCCGCGAACGACTTGATGACGCTGGCGAAGCCCTCCGCGTCTCGCTCCTCCTCGGTCAGGTAGCGACTCGTGCGCCCGAGGACGCGCTGGACCATCGTCGGGTCGAGGACCTCGAAGCCGAGAGCCGCGGCGTCCAGCTTGATTTGCCCGGTGTGCCCGAGAAGCATGTGGGCGAGTTCGTGCAGGATGATGTGCCCCGCAAGGACGGCGGGTGCTCCTTCGTCCACGACGACGTAATCGGCCTTCTGGGTCGCCAACCACAAGCCACATGACGCGGCCTCTGTGGTGTCCATGCGCAGGATATGAATGGGTCGAGCCCGACGTTCGGCTACGTGCCGGCAGAACTCCCACGGGTCGAACGGCGTAGGGATGGTGACCTCGAGGTCACGCAGAAGCCGTTCGTGCCGTCGTCTGTGATGACCATCCACCCCAAGACCCACTCTCCCAACCGATCGTCACTATGACGTGACCGGCAGCGAACCGCAAGGTCGTGTGCGTGGCAGCGCGATCACACTGGGAAATCGATCGATCTTAGTGCGGTCGGCCGCGGTCGGTGTCCGTGACCTCGTCGAGTCCCTCGATCCGTCGCACCTCGTCAAGCATGCCCGCCACCAACTGGAGGTATCGCGGAGGCACGCCGCGGGCCTTGAGCACGATGCCTTGGAGGTCGGGGTCGCGCATGGCGTCGTCCATCATCTCGTCGAGACGCTCGCGGACCTCGATGGCTTCGCGAAGCCTGTTCAGCTCGCCGGTGACCTTGTCGGTCTCGCCTCCACCCAGCAGGTATTCAGGCGGGACGCCGAAAAAGCTGGCGAGTGCCCTGACCTGGACGACCCCGGGGTTGCGGCGTTCGCCGCTCTCGATCTGCTGGATGTATTGCCCTGAGATCTCGACGCCGTGCTCGGTCTTGATCGCTTCGGCGACCTGCCTGAACGAGTAGCGGGCCTTGCCCGGCGGGCGCACCGTCTCGAACAGGAACTTGAGTCGCTCCTGCAAGGTGAGCAGGGCGGGAAGCCCCTCCCGGTCAGCCATCGACACCCCTCCAGCTTCCGTCTGTCAACTTTCCTACCCGCTCCCCGAAGAGCCTAGCCCACATCTGGTTGACAGACCTCGGGCGAAGTCCGCATGGCTTGTCCTTCGCGCGCGAGCGACGTCAGCGTTTGAATGAGATGGTGAATGTCGGCCTCGGTGTGCGCCGCTGTGGTCTGAATGCGTATTCCCGACTCGGCGCGTGGCACGAGCGGGTAGGCCGCGACCGTTGCGTAGATGCCTGCGTCCCAGAGCTTTCGCGAGACCGCACCGATCTCTTGGTCGTGACCCAGGGGTATTTCGATGATCGGGGTGCCGCTGCGGTTCGGTGTCGTGACGCCGAGGGATCGCAGGTGGTCCAACACCTTCGCGGTCAGCCGATGAAGGGTGCGGCGGATCTCGTCGCCCCGCCTCTTGTTGAGGTCGAATCCTGCTAGGACGGTCGCAAGCGAGGCCGTTGGCGATGGCCCGGAATAGAGGTAGGGCGCCGCATCGATCTTGAGGCGCTGCTTGAGCTCCGTTGGCAGTGCGATGAACGCCAGCAAGGACGAGTAGGACTTGGAGAAACCTCCGACGAGGATGACGTCGTCGTACGAGATGCCCTGATGAGCCAGGATCGCGTTGCCTCGCTCGCCGTATGGGGAGGTCTCACCCGGCCCGCGTTGACCGATGACACCGAAGCCGTGTGCGTCGTCGACGTAGAGGTTCGCTTCGTGTCGGCGGGCGATCGCGACGTAGGTCGCGAGGTTGGGCAGGTTGCCGGTCATGCTGTTGACGCCGTCGATGCAGATCAGCTTCGGACCGGAACGGGTGTTCGCGGCGAGGTGGTCGGCGAGCGTGTCCAGGTCGTCGTCGCGGAAGCGGACGAGGTCGGCGCCGAGGCCGCGGGCGAAGCGGGCACCATCGTAGATCGTTTTGTGGGCCCGGCCCTCGACGTAGACGGTGCCTTCCTGGACGAGTGCGGGGATCACCGACAGGTGGATGTGGGTGATGGTGGGCAGGACGAGCGTGTCCGGTGCGCCCAGGAGCTCGGTGAGCTGGTCCTCGATGTCGACGTAGAGTCGCGGGCTGCCGAGCAACCGGGACCATCCTGGATGCGTGCCCCACCTGCGCACCTGGTCGTCGATCGCCGCCATGATCTCGGGTTCGAGGTCGAAGCCGAGGTAGTTGCAGGACGCGAAGTCGGTCAACCAGTGATCGCCGATCCTGATCCGTCGGCCGTCGACCTCGTCGATGACGGCGTCGACCATCGGCGAGGTCTCCAGGAGCGTGGCGAGCTGGTTGTCCCTGGTGGGCTCGAGGTTTCTGGTCATGCGGGGATCCAGTCTCGCTGTAGCCAACGTGTGGCGCTGTCGGAGTCAAGGGGAGGGGAGAAGAGGTAGCCCTGGCCGTAGCGGCAACCCACCTTCGCGAGAACGTCGCGCTCCGCGGGTTGTTCGATTCCCTCGGCCACAACGGCCAGGTCCAGGGTGGTGGCCAGCCGGACGATGCCGTCGACGAGAGCGCGTTGCTTGTCACTGTGTGGTGTGTTGCCGATGAACGACCGCTCGATCTTCAGGATGTCGGCGGGCACTTGGCGTAGGTAGCTCAACGAGGAGTAGCCGGTTCCGAAGTCGTCGATGGCAACGCGTACGCCCGCCTCCCGCAATGTTCTGAGGTCGGACCACCCGTTGCCCTGGTCGGTCAGGAGCAGGCTCTCGGTGATCTCGATGACGAGCCGGTCGGGCGCGAGACCGTGCCGGCGCAGCGAGGTCAGCACGGTGTCGACAAATCCTGGTTGGCGGAGCTGGCGGGCGGAGACGTTGACGCCGACGTATGGCGGTGTCGCCGACGCCTTCGCCCAGGAGGCCGCCTCGGCGATGGCACGGTTGAGGATCCACTCGCCGAGCGGCACGATCAGGCCGGATTCCTCGGCGACGTCGATGAATTCGGCCGGCGCGATTGTGCCGCGGCTCGGATGATGCCACCGGACCAGTGCTTCGAACCCTGCGGTGACGCCGGTTTTCAGATCGATGACCGGCTGGTATTCGAGCAGAAAGGCACCGGTTCGCAAGGCCTCGTCCAGGTCGACCCGGATCTGCATACGACGCAGCAGCGCGGCGTGCGTGGCCTCTTCGTACCGTTTCCACTGGTTCTTGCCGTTGGCTTTCGCAAGGTAAAGGGCCATGTCGGACTGCCGCAGAAGGTCGGCGCCGTCAGTGGCGTCGGCGGTCGTGGCGATACCGATGCTGACGTTGCTGTGCACCAGGCCGTGCTCGAGAAGGAACGGTTCGTTCAGCAGCGCGACGATGCGGTCAGCCAGCTCCTCGACAGCGGTGACGGGCGTCGTCTGGACGAGGACGGCGAACTCGTCGCCGCCGAGACGTGCGGGCAGTGCGGCGGTGCCGACCGCCTCGCGGAGGCGTTGGCTGACGGCACGCAACAGCTCGTCGCCCGTGGAGTGGCCCAGAGTGTCGTTGACGACTTTGAAGTCGTCGACGTCGACGAACAGGATTGCCACGACGGCCTCCGCCGTGCGGTCCTGCTGGAGCGCCTCGTCGACGCGGGCCTGGAACAGGACCCGGTTGGCCAGGCCCGTGAGCTCGTCGTGGTAGGCCAGCCGGGTCAGCTCAGCCTGCATGCGCAGATGGCTGGTCACGTCTCGCAACGTGACGACCAGGCCGTCGACCGTCGGCTCGTGGCGCAGATCTCGAACAGAGGCCTCGAGGTGTACGCACTCGCCGTCGGGTCGCTCGACCGTCCACTGCCCAGGAAGAACTCCGACGGAACCCGGCTGGGGGCGCGCGGAGATGAGCTCGTCGAGGTTGCGCCCGCTCAGATCCGCGGGCCCGAACACGGTTGACGCGGATGGACTCGCATAACGGACGTTCAGGTCGACGTCGACAATCAGGATGACGTCTGAAGCGTTCTGCACCAGCGTCCGGAAGTAGGCCTCGGTGCTCTTGCGGTTGACCTCTTCGTTGAGCGTGATGCGGTCGAGCGCTGAGGCCGCGTTGGCCGCGAGGAGTGGCAAGGCGTCGTGGAGTGCGATGAGGTGTTGGCTTTCCGCCGCGACCAGAAGACTCCCGTGATCGCGGGAGCTCGTCGAGCCGGCGACCACCAGCGGGGCACACGCGATCGTGTTGAAGTCGTCGAGCCCGGGAAGGCCGGTCTCGGGTAGGTCGGCCCGAGCGATCAGCCTGACGTCTGAGCCCGCGACGGCCAGGCCGCTGCGAGCCTTCTGGCGGAGGACCACGTGGGCGGTTCCGGGTGGCAGCAACCCGGCGAAGGCGGCGCGCATCGTGGATTCGATGTCCGCGGCGGTGGTCGCGGTGACGAGATCGGTCGCGGCCCGCCGCAGAGTGCGTTCGCGGGTGACTGCGGCTCGGTGCACGTTCATCGCGCCGTAGAGACGGGCGATGACGAGCAGAAACATCGCCGCCGCGACGACGGCCGCGACGATGACATCGTCGGTCGCACCGCGGCGGACCTGCACAACGATCGCCACCGGCGCGATCAACGTCGACAGGCCCAGAACGAGAAGGCGTCCCGGGCGAAGCGCAGCCGGTGGGATCGGCCTGGGCGCGGTCAGCTGCCGCATGGACGGATGCAGCGCCGCCAGAGCCACACACGCGTAGAAGGCCACCCATCCAAGATCGACGGGTCCACCGATCTGCCACGATCCGCGGGTCTGAGCCAGTCCATACAGCACGTCAGCGATGAGGAGACCGAATCCGCCAACCCCGAGTAGCACGACTGCCGGCGACCAGCGGACGGCCGCGACCAACCGGGCCGTCACGGCCAACAGCAGAACGTCACAGATCGGATACGCCGCGGAGATCCCCCGGTCCAGCAGCGGAGCATCAGCGCCCACCTGCGGCTGAATCAACAGAATCCAGAAGAGAAGGCCTGCACTCGCGGTGAAGACCAACGCATCCAGAACGCTGGCGCGGTCACGGCTGGGCGCACCGGTCCGCGTCAACGTCACGAGCGCCGCGATCAACAGCGGAACGAAAACGCCGAGATAGATGGCATCCGCCACCGACGGGAACGGCTCCACGTAGCCAAGGACGCGGGTGAGCACGTTGTAGGCAGTGTCACCGAGCGTGAACGCGACGACAGCGCCGGCCAAGAGCAGCCAGGGCGCTCTGGCGCGTGGCCGGTTGGCAACGACACCAGCGGCGATGCCGGCAGCGCTGGTCAGGCCGATGGCGGCCCAGGTCACGAGATGCGCGTCCGGGAAGCCGTAGAACAACGCCGTGAAGACCGCCATGAGGCAGGCGAGGGCGATTCCTCGTCGTCGCACGCCCACCAGACCTCCTCGCCGGCCTCGCGTTACCGCCAGCGTCCACGGCAGATCAACATCAAGCTTGCACGATGGCTATCCGCCAACCAATCATGATCATGAAAGTTTTTTCAGATTTGCCTGAGGCGCATGAATCGAGGAGGACCCATGAGCCTGGAGATCGTATCGATCGCCGAGCGACCCGACCTAGCCTCCAGCTTGGACAACTTCCCGGACTGCTGGCCGGAATACATGGCCCATCAGCGGCTTTCCCACCTGTTCTACGACCACATAGCTCCGGCCCACCCCGCGTTCTGTCTCGTCGCGGTCGACCAGGCCAACTCGGACAGGCTGCTGGCCAAGGCCTACGCCGTTCCGTTGTCGTGGCCCGCCGGTCCCGATTGGACGCCGCCCGCTGACGGCCACGACGCGGTGATCCTGCAAGCCGCGGCTGACCTTTTCGACCGTCGGCCCGCCACCATCGCGGCCGCGATCGAGATCACCGTTCAGACGCACGCCCGCCGGCGGGGCCTGTCCGCCCTCATGCTCGAAGCGCTACGACAGAGAGTCGCCGCCCGCGGACTGCCTGTGCTGCTCGCCCCGGTCCGCCCGACCGAAGCCAGCTCCCACGGTGACGTCGCGATGAGCGACTACGCGTGGCGTACCCGCGACGACGGCCTGCCGGTCGACCCGTGGTTACGCGTCCACGCCCGAGCGGGCGGCCGCCTCGTCGCCGTGGCGCCTTCGTCTATGACCGTCACTGGCACCATCGCCGAGTGGCGCTCGTGGACTGGCTTGCCGTTCGACCGCCCAGGCCCGGTCGCGGTCCCCGACACGCTCGTCGCGGTCCAGGCTGACCTGACCCACGACAGGGCCGTCTACGTGGAACCCAACATCTGGGTCCGCCACACCCTCGGCCGGAGCTAGCCGGCTCGACGCGCCGAAAGCAACACCATCCCGGTGTAACCCCAGTCCGGCAGACCGGGATCCGCCGGTATCCGCGACACCTCGAGCTCGATGACGTGCGGGCTGAACACGTCGGCCACGGTCGCGGAGTCGACAGGATGTCCGGGCCACTCCTGGCCACCGGCGATCCGGTAGCGGGCCATGTTCTCCATGAACGAGGCCACCAGGACACCGCCGGGCCTGACGGCCGAAATGAACGCCTCGCAGAACTGGCGGAACTCCGCGGCGCTCTCGGTGACACTTTCCGCGACGAAATTCATCGATGCCAACCCGTATTTCCCCGCGCCGACGTCGAGCACGCCACCACGGACCACCCGGATCCGCGCCAGCACCGTCTCCATTGAGGACGGAAGCTGCGGGTTCGCCTCGCGGCAATGCGCGAAGAACTCGGCCCAGTGGGCATCAGGCCCATCCTGGAGCTGACGCCGGAGGTACGCGAGATTCGCGGCGCTCGGCTCGAAGGCGTCCACCGCTCGGCACGCCGCACCGGTCAGCATCAGCGGATACAGGTTGGGGCCGGCACCGATCTCCACGCCACGGTCGATGCTTCCAGGAGCGAGACCTGCCAGAGCCGCGGAGTGATGGGCGATCACCGCGCGGTCGGCCGCATGGAGCTCGGCGTAGTTCTCCTGGAGGTATTCCTCGACCGGCCACGCGTCCCAATCGACGTCCGCGTTCCGCGCCACTCGACTTTGGCCCATCATGCGACGACCGTAGCGGGGGTGGTCGGCCGACACCCACGGGGGAAGACGTCGGTCCGTGTCATACGACGAGTCAGGACGTCGGCTCCTACCAGCGTCTTGCCGGGTGGCCGCACGGTCTCGACAAGGAGCACTCAGTCGCTGCTGCATCGTGAGCGGGGAGGAAACTCGCCGCGATCAGCCATCGAAGGTCATCCCAGCTCATGCTGTCAACTTCTCGACCGGCCACCCACCGCAGAGTTGCCCACCATGTGGTTGACAGGCAGTGGGATCGGGCACCATGCTTCGCCTGTCAACTCATACACGTGGATGGCACCTCGCCATCCGGTGTCATAGCTGACAGCCGCACCGGCGCCGCTTGTGACCTACAAGCATCAGTGGTCAGGACAGAACGGGGGTTCAGTGGGGATCGTTTGCGCCGGGATCGGTAACGACGTGGGATGAGTCGAAAGGCCGTCTGGAAGCAGTAGGCGCGCTCACCCTCATCCTGTGCGCGGGCCCCCGGGTGTCGTAACCACCCGAGGGACCGCCTGGCCCTCAGTCGCTCGTCTCAGGAGGTTCCGTGAAGGCCGTACGCAGAATACCCTGGCTTCGGATGACCGCAGCATTCGTCACGTCCGCTGTTGCTTTGGTGGTCGCTGCCGCGACATCGACGCCAGCCACAGCCGCACCGTCGACGCCAGCCTCGCCCGCCGCGTCAGCTCTGACGCCGGACCAGGTTCGGGCACAGTTGCTAATGCTGACCCAAGCAGGCGCGACCGACGCACAAATCAAGAAGTCGCTAGGCCTGATTCGAGTCCCCGGCGACTCCGCCCCTGATGTCGCACCGCTTTCCTCGAACACGTCGGCTACCGTGGGTACGCCGTCCATCTATTACGAAACCGCTCGCCAACTGCACTACGCCTCGACCAACTTCCGGTGGACAAACCTCTCGACCATGGGAGACGGGGCCTACGGGGGCGGGAACGTCGGAGGGCGAGACGCCTTTGCAATCCGCTTTAGCCAGGACGTTCAGAACCACGGCGTCGCGGCATCGTTCTGCCCGGGCAACTGGACTGGGGCTACCCCATACCCGACCACAAAGCCGGGCTGTATTGTCGTCTCGCCGGAGGACAACAACAGCGACGGCGCGTCGTTCGCATACCAAGACCGGACGCAGGGTGCCCGCTGCTCGGGTACCGACTACCCGAGTTGCGGAATTTACGTGGGCGCACAGGGAACGCTGGTATTTACGTTCAAGAAGACCGGGACCGGGTGTCTGCAGGTGTTCTCCAAATACGGGCACACCTGGAGCAGCACCACCATCAGTGGTGTTTCCCTCTCCAACAGTGGCATCACGATGAACTTCTCCTCCACCAGCAACAAGTGGGAGATCTCCAGCCCGAACTCGGGCAAGCTGGGTTGCTAAACCGGCGCGGTACCGGCCGCTTCCCGCGGCCGGTACCGGCCACCAAATTCGAAGGACGTTGCGATGAAAAGAAGACCGGCGCTGATCACGATTGCCGCTGTCATGCTTGCTGGCGCGCTCGTCATCACCTACTTCGCAACGAGAGCCGCCCGAGCGGACGTCAAAATCGAGGTGAAGGTCGGAATTAACGTATGTCGCGGTTCTGAATGCGCGACTGTTCCGTTGCCCGCTAGTCAAGTCGTCGCCGAATGGGAGGACGGCAACAGACTCTCGGCGAAAACGGGCTCTGATGGGACGGCGACTTTCGCAGTGCGCACGGCCAACCCTGGAACCATAACCGCGACGTCGCCTCTGCTCAGCGGCACACTGACAAGTCCCATCGCGATCTCGCCCGGTGTCCGCCTGGTGACGATCGAGCTAGTCGACCCACAGAGCGTTCGCCTAGTTCCCCAATAGCGACAGCACCTCGATCGTCGAACTCCGGGGTCGCCGTTCACTGCGCCATCTCGTCGGGGCCTGAACATTGGGGATCAGAAATGGGTCAGGGACGTCCCATGTGGGCCGTCCCTGAAAGTTATTGCTGGTGCGCCGCCAGGGACTCGAACCCCGAACCCGCGGATTAAGAGTCCGCTGCTCTGCCAGTTGAGCTAGCGGCGCTCGATCGGCAACGACACGTACGTTAGCACGCTCCTGGAGGCATCTTCCAACTGGTGGCGAACGACCAGCCGAATGCCTCAAACACTCTCATATACCCCCACGTAGTGGAGGTAGTTGTTGGCCACCTCGGCCACCACCTCCTGCTCGCCGATCTCCTGCGCCAGGTAGGCCTGGAGCGGCTCCTGCCAGATGCTCCGGCCGATCGCGAAACCCAGGAAACCGGCCGGCGCCGCGGCCCGCAGCCAGTGGTCCAGGTCCTCCGGCGGTGCGTCGCGTCCCAGCACCACGCACTGCACGTTGTTGCGGCCGCCCTGGCGGGCCGTCGCCTGCACGCGCTCGGCGTCCGCTGTCGTGTTCATTCCCTCGATCTTCCAGATGGCCGGCTCGACGCCGGCGGCCTGCATCTCGCCGATCACTCGTACCGTCAGCTCGGGTCTTAGGTCGTCGTCATAAGTGGCCGACTCCTGCGCGGGCGTCGCCGGCACGAGCAACTCCAGGAGCAGGTCGCGGCCGGCGTCGGTGAGCACCTGGGAGACCGTGGCCAGGTCGTCCATCTGCCGCCGGCGGTCGCGTACGTCGAACGTCGGGTTGTCGCGCACCAGGATCTTGACGTAGCGGGGATCGAACGCCTCGACGTGTTCCATCCAGATGCCTTCGCCCAGGGTGCCGTACTCCAGGGTGAACCATTCCTGTCCTGATTTTTCGATCGGCATCGCCAGCGTGACGCCCGCGGCCTTGGCCTGGCGGGCGACGTGCTCGCCATACCGCTCGTCGACCAGAACGGCGGCACTCGAACGCGCGGCACCACCATCCGACAGAGCGAACAGCAAGCCCTGATAGATCAGTTCCTTGCCGGCGGCGATCTGCTTGTCCTCCGCGGGGTTCGGATCGCCTTTGATCTTGTAGACGGTGGCGGCCAGAGACGCACGGTGGTCCATCGCGAGCAGATAGAGCGGCATGATTCCCCCGGAAATCGGTCAAACTAACCTTCAGCATGCCCAAATAGCCGTTGACCAGGCGTTACTTCGGGGAAATCGTCGCTCGTGCGAGGTTCCGACCGGTTCGCCCCTCAGGGTTGACCATGTGGCGGAGGCGCGGAATGGACAGCATCTGGCACCCTGCCGGATCGAGGTACACAGCGGGTGTGGCTGGGGCACGATGACCCCAAGGTTGCGGAGAAACGGGGACGCTCATGGGCCGATTCGTGACACGTCAAGCAGCCACCCGAAGGATCCTGGCCGCCGTGGCGGCCGGCACTCTCGGGCTCAGCCTCGCCGCGTGCGGTGGCGACGGGAAGGCCGACGCGCCGACCTTCGTCAACGGCAACCAGCAGGCGGCGGCGCCCGGCGCGACACCGAGCCCGACCGCCCCGCCGGTGCCGTTCGAGTTCGCCGTCACGCCCGCTGACAAGAAGAAGGACCTGCCGGTCAGCACCGAGATCGGCACCAGCGTCAAGGGCGGCGACATCACCAGCGTCACGCTGACCGACAAGGCCGGCAAGGCGGTCAAGGGCACGCTGCGCGACGACAAGTCATCCTGGGTGCCGAGCGCGCCGCTGAAATACGACACCAGCTACACCGCGACCGTGGTCGCCACCAGCGCGGCCGGCCAGGTGGAGACGAAGAAGGTGTCGTTCTCCACGCGGGGCAAATCGGGCAACGACATCGGTTCGGGGCTCTACCTGTTCAACGGCAAGACCTACGGCGTCGCCATGCCCGTCGTTCTCGAGTTCAACCCGGGCATCCCGAAGAAGGACCGCGCGGCGGTCCAGCGCCGGCTCTTCGTCACGACCGACCCGCCGCAGCCCGGCGTCTGGTCCTGGGTCGACAGCGGCACGCAGGCCTACTACCGCGCGGCCGACTACTGGCAGGCCGGCACGAAGATCAGCGTCCGGGCGGCGCTGGAGGGCATCCCGCTGTCCAACGGCCGGGTCGGCGACGAAGACCGGAAGGCGAGCGCCAAGATCGGCGACAAGTTCGTCATGAAGGTCGACAACAAGACCAAGAAGATGCTGGTCTACAAGAGCGACAAGCTGATCAAGACCTTCCCGGTCAGCCTCGGCAAGCCGAGCACGCCCTCGTCGAGCGGCACGCTGATCGTGATGGACAAGCAGGAGCACACGGTCTTCGACACGTTCGCCGAGCTCGGCCCGGAAGAGGGCTACCGCACCGACATCGACTTCGCGCAGCGCTTGACCTGGGGCGGCGAATACATCCACTCCGCACCGTGGTCGGTTGGTGACCAAGGGGTGCGCAACGTCTCGCACGGCTGCGTCAACCTCGCGCCGCAGAACGCGAGCTGGCTGTTCGCCCAGACCAAGGTGGGTGACCCGATCACCATCAAGGGAACCGAGCGCAAGCTCGAACCGGGCAACGGGTGGACCGCGTGGAACCAGACGTGGGCCGAATTCATCAAGGGCAGCGCACTGCCGGTCCCGGCGAGTCTCAAGGGCACGCCGGCCGCGAGCGCCACGCCGACACCGACCACCACCGATTAAAGACACCTTCGGGTACGGTTGCTCAGCTCGATCGTTCGTACACTCGTCTGGCGTGTTTCCGCACACGGCACGAAACCGTGACGTGTCCCCAAGCGTCTTTGGGGCACCATAGCTGCGAACCACGGACTTGTGAGGGGATCTCATGCTGAGCAGCCCAGGGCACCGTTCCACCCGCCGGCGTGGCGTTGTGCTGGCGGCTGCCGTAATGGCGGGGTTGCTGTCGGTGACGGCCGCGTGCTCCAAGGGCGGCGGCCCCGCGTGGCAAGACGGCGCGCAGCCCGGCAGCTCCCAGTCGGCGCAGCCCGACACCAAGGCCAAGGCCACGATCACCGGCCCCGCGGCCGACGCGAAAGACGTGCCGGCCTCGGCCTCGATCACGTTCGAGACCACCGACGCCGTCGAGACCGCGGTCGAGCTGAAGTCGTCGGCCGGCGACACCGTCGAGGGCACGCTGGCCGCCGACAAGAAGAGCTGGCTGCCGACCGGTGCCCTCAAGTGGGCCTCGACCTACACGGCGACGGTGAGCGCGACCGGCGACGACGGCAAGACCGCGACCGCCGAGAGCACCTTCACCACGATGGCCAAGCCGGCCAACACGGTCGCGGTGAGCAGCTTCCTGGGCGACAACGCGGTGGTCGGCGTCGGCATGCCGATGATCGTCAAGTTCGGCCGGGCGATCCCCGAGGACTACCGCGACGACGTGCAGAAGCGGATGAAGGTCACCACCGAGCCGGCGCAGGAAGGCACCTGGGCATGGATCAGCCCCACTGAGATCCACTTCCGCCCGAAGGTGTTCTGGCAGGCCAACACCAAGGTCCACTACAAGCTGCAGACCGGCGGCCTCCCGATGGGCAACGGCTGGTTCGGCCGCAACGACCTGACGGTCGACCTGAAGATCGGCCCGTCGCTGGTGATGACTGTCGACAACAAGACCAAGCGGATGACGGTCACCAAAGACGGCAAGGTCATCAAGACCATCAAGGTCAGCCTCGGCAAGAAGACCACCCCGTCGTCCAGCGGCACGATGATCGTGATCGAGAAGAAGCGCAAGACCGTCTTCGACACGTTCGAGGAACTCGGCCCGGAAGACGGCTACCGCACCGACATCGACTTCGCGCAGCGCCTGACCTGGGGCGGCGAGTTCATCCACGCCGCGCCGTGGTCCGAGGGCCAGCAGGGCTCGGTCAACGTCTCACACGGCTGCGTCAACGTCTCGATGAAAGACGGCGAGTGGCTCTTCGGCCAGACCCGCATCGGCGACCCGATCACGGTCAAGGGCACGGAGCGCAAGCTCGAAAACGGCAACGGCTGGACCGACTGGAACATGAGCTTCGCCGACTACGCCAAGATGAGCGCGGTCCCGCTCGCGGATCAATAGCGGTCCCGGGTCCGCGGTGGTGCGGACCGTCGCTCCCGCCGGAGACCGGGTCGGGCCCTAGGGGGCCCGACCCTGCCACGTCCGCGCCTGGTCGCGGTCAAGCCCAGGCCAACACGCTGATGCGCGCAAAGCGCGTAAAACTAAAGCGGCGATGCTACCTTGCTGTTTCGAGATAAAGATCCGGTTGCGTGTGCGGAGGGTCGGATGGCATCGGTTGCTGATCCTTGGATCACCGAGCGGTTCGGGCAGCACGCCGACACCGTGGCGCGGGTCGTCCCGCAGGCGATCGCCGTAGCCGTGGCTCGGCAGATCGAGGCGCACCGGGCGTCGGGTCTGCGCACCCGACACGCCTACGGCGGAGCGTGGCCGGCGCAATACGAGGAACTCGTGAGCGCGTTGGCGCAGCACCCCGGCGTCGAGATTGTCCGACCGCGCGGCTGGGCGGTGCATCTCGTGTTGCTCAACGGCTGCCTGCTCGTGCCCTTCAGGTTCGCCGAGCAGCTCACCACCGGCCTCACCGACCCGCAGGTCACCCGCAAGCTCAACAAGAGTTGCCGGCAGCTGTTGGGCGAGTTCGGCCCTGAAGCCACGATCGAGCAACCGTCGCTGTTCGAAGGACTGTTCCCGCCCTCGACCGAACCCGAAACCGAAGCGGCGCCCAGGCTGCTCGGCGAGTCGGAGCCGGACGCGATCGTGCTCGTCGTGTTCGCGGCCAACGAAGACGCCGGCCTGCTCCGCGTCGGGTTCGCCGAGGCGGCGCTGCCCGACAACGGCGACCTGCAATGGCGACACATCGAGTGGCTGCCCTTGCCGACGGTGCCGGGCACGGTCGGCGTCGGGCGACCGGTCGGCGTCCCCGACCCGCGGCGCTCACCCGGCACCGGCGCGGCCCGATTCGACGACGCGCCGCTGCCCGAGCCGACGCTCGACCCGCGTCCGGCGGGCGACCAACCGGCGCGACGCGTCAACGATGGCCGAGGCTGAGCGACCGCGACTCGCCGTCGTCACCGACGATCGCGGGTCGTGGACGGCGGCGACCGTCGCGCAGCTCTTCGACCCGGCCCGGCTCACCCAGGCCCGGCACCTGGCGGGCAGGACCAAACGCGAGGTCGCCGCGGCCATCGGGGTCACACCGGCTGCCGTCGGGCAATACGAGACCGGCACCAGACCGCGCGCCGAGCTGATCCCACCGCTCGCCGCCTTCCTGGGCGTGCCGATCCAGTTCCTCACCGCCGGCCGGCCGCACGCCAAGCTCGACGCTTCGGCCGCACACTTCCGGCACCTCCGGTCGACCCGGGCCTACCAGCGCGCCAAGGCGGTCTCGCTGGTCGAGCAGCTCTGGGAGCTGACCCACGCGCTCGAGCAACGCGTACGCCTGCCGCAGGTCGACGTTCCCGGCTTCGCCGGCGGCGAGGTCGAACCGGGCGTGGAGCTGCCGGCCTCGCCGGCCGACGCGGCCCGGGCCCTCCGCGAGCACTGGGAGCTCGGCACCGGCCCGATCCCGCACCTCGTCCGCACGCTGGAGCTGCGCGGGATCATCATCGCGCTGGCGCCGCTGGCCGACGGGGATGTCGCGACGGTCGACGCGTTCTCGACGTCGCGGCTGCCGCGGCCGACGATGGTGGTCACCCGCGACCGGGCCGACGACGTCTACTGGCACCGGTTCACCGTCGCCCACGAGCTCGGTCACGTGGTGCTGCACGGTGACACCATCCCCGGCGACACGGCGCAGGAACGCGAGGCCGACGCTTTCGCCGCGGAGTTCCTCACGCCGCGGCTGAGCATCCTGCCGGATCTGCCCGGCCGGTTGAACTTCTCCGTGTTGGCGGAGCTCCAGCACCGGTGGGGTGTGTCGATCAACAGCCTGCTCTACCGCTGCCGGGAGACCGGGCTCTTCTCCGATTCCACCGCCGCCCGCGCCTACCAGCGGTTGCAGCAGCTACGCCAGGAAGGCGCGTTTCCGGCGCAGTCGATTTCCGGGTTCCCGGGCGAGCAACCCGCGTTGCTGGCGCAGGCGTTCGAGGTGGCGGCCCAACACGGTCTGACCTTGCCCGCGCTGGCCGACCAGCTCGCGTGGACCCTGCCCCGGCTGCGCGAGCTGCTGGGCATGTCCGACGACCGCCCCGCGCTCCGGTTGGTCTAGGGCCTGTCGACCAGGGCTCCGCGGACGGAGGGCCAGGAGCGGAGCACGTCAGCCACGTCGTGATCGGCCTCGTCGACGGCCGTCGCGTGGGCCGCCGCCAGGGTGTCGTCGATGACCACCGGCGCGCCGGCGTCGGCCGACTCGACCGCGGCCAGAACCATGGCCAGGCTCAACACATTCCGGTGTACGTCGGTCGCCGGCCGGACGCCGGTGCGCAACGCGTCGACGAAGACGGCCAGGGAGGCGCTGATGCTTTCCGAGAACAGGCTGGCCGGCCCGGGCGGACCGGTGACGACCTCGCCGCCGGAGTCGCACGATGGCGCGTGGTCGCCGTCCCACAGCGCGGTGCCGTTGGCCGCGGTCGCCCGCCACGTGGCGTTCCACGACGTGTCGAAGCCGGTGCCGACCCAGGAAGCCGAATACTGGTAGCGCGGCCCGCCCGCGAACCGGAACGTCGCGTTCGCCGCCGCCGCGCCGTCGAACCAGCTCCACGGCGGGTTGTAGGCGTCGCAGTAGACCTGGACCGGCTCGTCGGCCAGCAGGTAGCGCGCGGTGTCGAAGGCGTGGATCGCCATGTCGAGCAGCAGCGGGTGTGGCATCTTCTCGCGGAAGCCGCCGAACCGCGAGCCGCGATAGAACTCGGTCGACAACGACCCGACCGGGCCCAGCTCCGCGATCTGCGCCCGGAATGCGGACAGGTGCGGGTCGAAGCGGCGCGACTGGCTCACCACGAAGAGGGTGCCGGTCAGCTCCGCCAGCGCGGCCAGGGTCAGCGCTTGCGGCAGCGTCTCGGTCAGCGGCTTCTCGCCGAGCACCGGCAGGCCCAGCCGCAGGGCCGCCGTCGTGACCGCGAAATGCGCGGCTGGCACGGTCGCGTCGATGACGAAGTCGGCGCCGGGCAGCTCCGCCAACGTGCGCGCGGCCGGCGCACCCGCGGCCGCCCGGGTCGCCGCGGCCAGGTCGAGGTCGACCACGCCGGCCAGCGTGACGTCGGGGTGCGCGGCGACGGCCCGCAACCATTCGGTGCCCATCGCGCCGGCGCCGACCACGACGGCTCTCATTCGAACCAACCCGTCGGCGCGTAGGCGATCGGCGTCACCTCGCGCGCCGGCCCCGCCACCCAGACCGCCGCGTTGGCGATCACCCGCCGCACGTCGGGGTGGTGGTAAACCGGATAGTCCTGGTCGCCGGGGCTGAAGTAGAAGATCCGGCCGCGGCCCCGGCGGAACGCGCAGCCGCTGCGGAACACCTCGCCGCCGGTGAAGGAGCTGACGAAGACCAGCTCGTCGGGCGCCGGGATGTCGAAGAACTCGCCATACATCTCCTGCGCCGGGATGACGATCGGGCTCGGCACGCCGGCCGCGACCGGGTGCGTCGGGTCGACGGTCCAGACCAGCTCGCGGTCGTCGCCGTTGCGCCAGCGGAGCGCGCAGCTCGTACCCATGAGGCGTTTGAAGATTTTCGACCAGTGCCCCGAGTGCAACACGACCAGGCCCATGCCCGCGAGCACGCGTTGCTGCACCCGGTCGACCAGCTCGTCGGCGACCTCGTCGTGCGCGATGTGACCCCACCAGGTCAACACGTCGGTCTCGGCGAGCACGGCATCCGGCAGGCCCTGTTCGGGATCGTCCAATGTGGTGCATCGCACGGTGACGGCCGCGCCGGCGTGCTCCCGGATGCCGGCGGCGATGGTGGCGTGCATCCCGTCGGGATAGTGCGCGGCCACGGTGGCGTCGCGTTTCTCGTGCCGGCCCTCGCCCCACACCGTCACGCGGATCGGGCTCGCCACGTCAGCCATCGGCGCTCGCTTCGTCGTCGGGTAGCGGTCACCTGGCATTCTCGGCGGTCCGCGCCGGTGCCGCCACTGGTCTGCGCGCCGACGTGGCCTAACGCGCGGTCGCGGTCGACAACGCCGAGGTGTCGAGGAGTTGCGACAGCGGCGCCAGGGCGGTCGGGATGATCCAGTAGTAGACCCAGGTGCCGCGGCGCTCGCAGTCGATGAGGCCGGCATCGCGGAGCACCTTGAGGTGGTGGGAGATCGTCGGGCCCTTGACGTCGAAGGCGTCGGTGAGGTCGCAGACGCACACCTCGTCGCCGGCCCGGGCGGCGATGAGGGAGAGCAGGCGGAGCCGGACCGGGTCGCCGAGCGCCTTGAAGCCGCGCGCGAGGTCGGCGGCGGCGGCAGCGGTCAGTGCCTCGTCGACCATCGGAGTGCAGCACGCGGCAGTGCTGACGTCGGTGATCCTCAGTTGCGTTCCCACGACACTATCTTGACAACTATCGAATCAGCGTGCAACCGTCTGTCTTGATGGTTATCGAAACAGGCGGAGGTGTGTGTGATGACAACGCGTGATCAGGTGCGGGAGCGCTACGCGGCGGCCGCGGTCCGGGTGCTCGGCAACGCCGGCACGGCGCCGGGCTGCGGCTGTGGCCCGTCAGCCGAGGTCGGCGGCGGGTCGGCGGCCGAGGGCGGGTCGGCGGCCGAAGGCGGGTCGGCGGCCGAGGGTGGCTGCTGCGGGCCGTCGGTCGAGGCCGGCGGGTCGGCGGCCGGGGGCGGGTCGGCGGCCGGGGGCGGGTCGGCGGCCGAGGGCGGTTGCTGCGGGCCGTCGGTCGAGGCCGGCGGGTCGGCGGCCGGGGGCGGGTCGGCGGCCGAGGGCGGTTGCTGCGGGCTTTCAGCACAGGGCGGCGGGTCGGCAGCGGCGGCCGAGGGCGGCTGCTGCGGGCAGTCTGTGGAGGCGCAGTCAGACGGGTTCGGCGCCCGGCTCTACTCGGCGGCCGAGCGGTCGGAACTGCCCGGGGCGGCGTTGGAGGCCAGCCTCGGCTGCGGCAACCCGCTGATGGTCGCCGAGCTCAACGCGGGCGAGACGGTGCTCGACCTGGGATCGGGCGGCGGCATCGACGTCCTGCTGTCGGCTCGGCGGGTCGGTGCTGCCGGCAAGGCCTACGGGCTCGACATGACGGACGAGATGTTGGATCTGGCCCGCCGCAACGCCGCCGAGGCGGGAGCGACGAACGTCGAGTTCCTGCGCGGCCACATCGAGGACATCCCGCTGCCGGCGGACAGTGTCGATGTGGTGATCTCGAACTGTGTGATCAACCTGTCGACGGACAAGCCCGCGGTGTTCGCCTCGACCCACCGGGTCCTGAAGCCCGGCGGCCGGATCGGCGTCTCCGACATCGTGGCCGAGAACCACCTGAGCGCGGCCGAGCGGGCCGAGCGCGGCGAGTGGGTCGGCTGCATCGCGGGCGCACTCTCGATCGTCGAATACGAGCGGGGTCTTGTCGCGGCCGGTTTTGTCGACGTCGAGATCACGCCGACGCACGAAGTCGCCGCCGGCATGCACTCCGCGATCATCCGGGCGCGTAAGCCCGGCGCCTAGCCGGCGCCCGCGACTATTCGGCGGAGGCGGCGGCGGAAGCAGCGGCGGCCGCGCGGGTGCGGATTTCCTCCACCACCGATGGGTCGGCCAGCGTCGTGGTGTCGCCGAGGGTGCCCTCCTCGGCGATGTCGCGGAGCAGGCGACGCATGATCTTGCCGCTCCGGGTCTTCGGTAGCTCGGGTGTGAAGACGATGTTGGCCGGCATGGCCAGCCTGCCGATCTTCTCCGCCACATGCTGCCGCAGCGTCGCCACCGCCTGGCGGGAGCCGTCGCGACCGCCCTTGAGCGTCACATACGCCACGATCGCCTGGCCGGTCAGCTCATCCGGCCGGGCGCACACGGCGGCCTCGGCCACGGTCGGGTCGTCGACCAATGCGCTCTCGACCTCGACCGTCGAGATGCGGTGGCCGGACACGTTCATCACGTCGTCGATCCGGCCGAGCAGCCAGTAGTCGCCGTCGTCGTCGACGCGCGCCCCGTCGCCGACCAGGTAGTCGCCCGGGAAGCGCGACCAGTAGGTGGCGAGGTAGCGCGACGGGTCGCCGTGGATGCCGCGCAGCATCGCCGGCCACGGCTCGCGCAGCACGAGGAAGCCGCCCTCACCGGGCGTGACCGGATAGCCGTGGTCGTCGACGACCGAGGGCGTGACGCCGATGAACGGCCGGCCGGCCGAGCCGGGCTTGAGCGTGCTCACGCCGGGCAGCGGGCTGATCAGGATCATGCCGGTCTCGGTCTGCCACCACGTGTCGACGACCGGTGCGCGGCCGCCGCCGATGTGGGTGCGGTACCAGACCCAGGCCTCCGGGTTGATCGGTTCGCCGACGCTGCCGAGCAGCCGGATCGACGACAGGTCGTGCCGGCGGGCGAATTCCGGACCCCACTTCATGTGGGTGCGGATCGCGGTGGGCGCCGTGTAGAGCACCGTGACGCCGTAGCGCTCGACGATGTCCCACCACCGGTCCTTGTCCGGGAAGTCCGGCGTGCCCTCGTAGAGGACGCTCGTCACGCCATTACACAGTGGACCGTAGACGATGTAGCTGTGGCCGGTGATCCAGCCGATGTCGGCCGCGCACCAATAAACTGTTGATTGTTTGATGTCGAATACATAGTGGTGCGTGGTCGCGACGCCGACCAGATAGCCGCCGGTGGTGTGCACGATGCCTTTCGGCTTGGCGGTGGTGCCGCTCGTATACATGAGGAACAGCGGGTCCTCGGCGTCCATCGGCTCGCACGGGCAGTTGGCCGCGTCGTCGTCGACGTGGGCGCTGGCCTCGTGATACCAGAGGTCGCGGCCGGCGGTCATCGGTGTGTCGACCTCGGTGCGGCGCACGACCAGGCAACGGCGTACCCCCGGCGCGTTGGTCATCGCTTCGTCGGCGACCGGCTTGAGCGGCAGCGGCCGCCCGCGCCGCCACGACGCGTCCTGGGTGATCAGCACCTGGCAGCCCATGTCGTTGATCCGGCTGGCCAGCGAGTCGGCGGAGAAGCCGCCGAACACCACGGTGTGCGGTGCGCCGAGCCGGGCGCAGGCCAGCATCGCGACCGGCAGGTCGGGCACCATGCCCAGGTAGATGGCGACGTTGGTGCCGCGGCCCACACCGATCTTCTTCAGCGTGTTGGCGAAGCGCACCACCCGGCGCTGTAGGTCGGCGTAGGTGACGGCCAACCGGTCACCGACCGGCTCGCCCTCCCAGTGGAACGCGACCTTGTCGCCGGCGCCGGCCTCGACGTGCCGGTCGACGCAGTTGTAGCAGGCGTTGAGCTTTCCGCCGAGATACCACTTGGCGTAGGGCGGGGTCCACTCGCGCAGTGTCGAGAATGGAGTGAACCAGTCGACCCGCTCGCGGCCCTCCCGCTCCCAGAACGCGTCCGGGTCCTGTTCGTAGAAGCCGGGCCCGGCGTTGGCGTCGGCGAACTCGGGTGGCGGCGGGTAGCGCCGCTGCTCGGACAGCAGTGCGTCGATGTTGCGGTCGCCCATGACCCGGCAATTACCCGCTATTTCGCGGGATTCCCCGGCCGGACCCCGTTACGGGGCGGGATGGGCTGATGTGACGCCAGCGCGCTGGTCGATCAGGACGGCGACGCCGTCGAGGATGCGGGCGAGGCCGAAGTCGAGCGCCTGGTCCTGCTTGCCGCTGGTGCGCGCGTCGTCGATCGCCGCCGCCAACGCGGGGAAGCGGTCTTCGCGGCCGTGCACCAGGCCGGCGATCGCGTCGTCGAGAGCGGCCTCGGTGCCCGGCGGCGACCCGGCCGTCTGCTGCGCCAGGCTGCGGACGTGGCCGACCAGCGTCACCGCCACGTCGAGCATCTCGCTGCCGTCGAGCCCAGTGCCGGTCAGCGCGGCCACCGCCTCCTCGAGCCAACCGAGCTCGTTGGGGCCCATCACCCGGGCGCCGACCGAGGCCTCCAACGACCACGGATGGGCGGCGAACTCGACGAACAGCGCCCGGGACCACGCATCGAGCGCTGCCCGCCAGCCGAGGTCGCCACGCGGCGGCGGTCCGCCGAGGCCGATGTCGAGCATCAGCGCGACCAGTTCGGCCTTGCCCGGCACATACCGGTAGAGCGCCATCTTGGTCACCCCGAGCTGGTCGGCGACCCGCTGCATGGTGACGGCGGCCAGCCCGTCGGCGTCGGCGATGGCGATCCCGGCGCGCGCGATGTCGTCGACCGTGAACGCCGGCCGCGGCCCGCGCCGAGGCCCAGGGGAGGGCTCCCACAACAGCTTGTCCATCGTCGCCACCTTAGGGGTTGCAGCCGCGAGGAAACTGTGTCTATCGTAAACTGCATCCAACAGACACAGTTAATGGGGGTACGAGAGATGTCCAGCGCGCTCAGTGGGTTCCGGGTGCTGATCTCCGGGGCGGGGATCGCCGGGCCGGCGCTTGCCTGCTTCCTCAATGACGCCGGTGCCGAGACGACCGTGGTGGAGATCGCGCCGGGGTTGCGCAACAGCGGGTTCGCCGTCGACTTCCGCGGGCCCACGCATATGCGGGTGCTGGAGCGGCTCGGCGTGCTCGACGAGCTCAAGGCCGTCCAGACGCACGCCGGCGCGATGCGCACCGTCGACGCGGCCGGGCGGACGATCTTCGAACTGCCGGCCGAGTTCGCCGGTGGCGACGTCGAGGTGCGCCGGCGCGACCTGACCGCCGTGCTGCACCGGCGCAGTGCCGACCGCACCAGCTACGTGTTCGGCGACTCGATCGCCACCCTGCGCGACGGGCCCGACGGCGTCGAGGTCGAGTTCCGCAGCGGTCGGCAGGTGACCTACGACGCGGTGATCGGTGCCGACGGGATCCACTCGACGGTCCGGCGGCTGGCCATCGGGCCGGAGGACACGTTCGTCAAGCACCTCGGCTACCACATCGCCGGTTGGGACGTGCCCAACGACGTGGGCGCGCTGCTCGCGGTGTCGCAGGCCTACAACGTGCCGGGCCGGATGGCGAGCGTCGCCGCCGACGACCGGGACCCGGACCGCGCCGGTGCGATGGTCGTCTGGTCGTCGGGGGCGCTCGGCGTCGGGTGGCTCGACGTGCCGGCCCAGAAGCGCGCCATCCACACGGCCTTCGCCGGCCTTGGGTGGCACGTGCCAAAACTGCTGGCCGGCCTGACCGAGGTGCCCGACCTCTACTTCGACTCGATCAGCCGGGTGTCGGTGCCGCGCTGGCACGCCGGCCGGGTGGCGCTGCTGGGCGACGCCGCGTGGGGCGTCACGCTCGGCGGCATGGGTGTCGGCACCGGCGTGGTCGGTGCCTACGTGCTGGCCGGCGAGTTGGCCCGGACCAATGGCGACCCGGGGACCGCTTTCCCGGCGTACGAGAAATGGATGCGCTCTTTCGCCGGTCGTTGGCAGAAAGGCGCGAGCCCGGGGCACTTCCTGGCCCCGTCGAGCCGGCCCGGCCTGTGGCTGCGCAACACGATGTTCCGCCGGGCCGCGGTCCGCCGGCTGCTGGTGAGCAGCTCGACGTCGCTGGCCAGCTCGGCCGATCTGCCGGACTATTCCTGACCGGCTTCACCCGATCGGGGCACGTCTGCCGGCCGGTCCGGGTCGTTAGGCCCAAGGCTGGTTGGCAGACGACCCCCGGGGGCACGTTTTGACGTCCGTAGTTCCAAAGCCGATCGTGACGCGTCCGTGGCCGGTGCGGGAGCAGGTGCGTGGTTCCGCGCTCGGCCGCCTGATCCGGACCACCGACGCCAAGCAGATCGGCATCCTCTACCTGACCACGGCGTTCGGCTTCTTCGTGGCCGGCGGCATCATGGCGCTGCTGATGCGCGCCGAACTCGCCCGGCCGGGACTCCAGTTCCTGTCGACCGAGCAATACAACCAGCTCTTCACGATGCACGGCACGATCATGCTGTTGCTGTTCGCGACGCCGATCCTGTTCGCGTTCGCCAACTTCATCGTGCCGCTCCAGATCGGTGCGCCGGACGTCGCGTTCCCGCGGCTCAACGCGTTCGCGTACTGGCTGTATCTGTTCGGTGGTTCGCTGGTCCTGCTCGGGTTCCTGACACCCAGCGGTGCCGCCGACTTCGGCTGGTTCGCCTACACGCCGCTGAGCGATGTGGAGAACTCGCCGGGCATCGGCCCCAACATGTGGGTGTTCGGCCTGGTGATCTCCGGTCTGGGCACGATCCTCGGCGGCGTCAACATGATCACCACGATCATCACGCTGCGGGCGCCCGGCATGACCATGTTCCGGATGCCGATCTTCACCTGGAACATCCTGGTCACCAGCCTGCTCGTCATCCTGGTGTTCCCGCTGCTCGCGGCCACCCTGCTGGCGCTGGGCGCCGACCGAATACTCGATGCCAAGGTCTATGAACCGTCAGCCGGCGGTCCACTGCTCTGGCAACACCTCTTCTGGTTCTTCGGCCATCCCGAGGTCTATATCGTCGCGTTGCCGTTCTTCGGCATCGTCACCGAGGTCATCCCGGTCTTCTCGCGCAAGCCGCTGTTCGGCTACAAGGGACTGGTCGGCGCCACCATCGCGATCGCCGCGCTGTCGATGACCGTGTGGGCGCACCACATGTTCGCCACCGGCCAGGTGCTGCTGCCGTTCTTCAGCTTCCTCAGCTATCTGATCGCGGTGCCCACCGGAGTGAAGTTCTTCAACTGGATCGGCTCGATGTGGCGCGGCCAGATCACGTTCGAGACGCCGATGCTGTTCTCCATCGGCTTCCTGGTCACCTTCCTGCTCGGCGGCCTCACCGGCGTGTTGCTGGCCAGCCCGCCGGTCGACTGGCACGTCTCGGACTCCTACTTCGTGGTGGCGCACTTCCACTACGTACTCTTCGGCACGATCGTGTTCGCGGTCTATTCCGGCGTCTATTTCTGGTTCCCGAAGATGTTCGGCCGGATGCTCGACGACCGGCTCGGCAAGGTGCACTTCTGGCTGACCTTCATCGGCTTCCATACAACGTTCCTGGTGCAGCACTGGCTGGGCAACGAGGGGATGCCGCGGCGCTACGCCGACTATCGGCCGACCGACGGCTTCACGACGCTCAACGAGATCTCGACGATCGGCGCGTTCATCCTCGGTGCGTCGACGATCCCGTTCATCTACAACTGCTGGAAGGCCTACAAGGCCGGTCCGGTGGTGCTGGCCGACGACCCGTGGGGACACGGCAACTCGCTGGAGTGGGCGACCTCCTCGCCGCCGCCGCTGCGCAACTTCGACCGGATGCCGCGGATCCGCTCCGAGCGGCCGGCGTTCGACCTGAAGTTCCCGGAACTCGCGGCCGGCTCCCAGTCGATCGCCGGCCCGCCGGAGGGTGGGGCCAAGCCGTTCAGCCGGGAGTCCGATGGCGGAGCCTCGTACCCGGAGGACACGTCCCGGCGCTGACGCGGCGCTCGCGAGACATCGAGAAATTTCGTTAGGTCTATTTACTGTTAGGTTTGTTTACCTTATCTTGGGCGCTAGAAGGGATCGGTATCGCTCTATGAAGTGAGGAGGACTTCATGCGTAGACGCATCATGCTTCCGGTGCTGACCGTCGCCGCCCTGCTGGTCTCGATGTTCGTGGCCGCGCCGGCTCAGGCGCACGGTTACATCTCCTCACCACCCAGCCGACAGGCGCTGTGCGCGCAGGGTGTGGTGCCAAACTGCGGTGACATCGTGTACGAGCCGCAGAGTGTCGAAGCGCCCAAGGGCTCGATGCAGTGCAACGGCGGCGGCAGCCGGTTCAGCGTGCTCAACGACAACAGCCGCAACTGGCCGGCAACCTCGGTCGGGCAGAGCGTGACGTTCAACTGGGTGCTCACCGCCCGGCACTCGACCAGCACGTGGGAATACTTCGTCGGCGGCAGCCGGATCGCGGTCTTCGACGACCACGGCGCGCAGCCCGGCGCCACCAAGTCGCACAACGTCAGCCTCGGCGGCCGCACCGGCCGGATCACCGTGCTGGCCCGGTGGAATATCGCCGACACTGTGAACGCCTTCTACGCCTGTGTCGACCTCCAGGTCGGCAGTGGCGGTGGCGGCGGCACCAACCCGCCACCGCCGCCTCCGCCGACGAGTTGCGGTACGGCGTGGAGCGCGAGCGCGGTCTACAACGGCGGCGCGATCGTCTCCTACAACGGCCGGCGCTGGCAGGCCCAGTGGTGGACGCAGGGCGAGACGCCCGGCACCACCGGCGAGTGGGGCGTCTGGCGCGACCAGGGCGCCTGTTCCTGAACCGATTGGGGTGCCTGCCGTCGGGTGGGCACCCCTGTCCTTGCTCTGCACCCCTGTGGGCAGCACCTCTAACGGTTAGCTGTTGCCTGTGGGGGTGCAGAGCAAAGCGTCCTCGCTTTGTTCTGCTGCCAGATAGGCAGCACCGCTAATGGTTGGGTGCGGCGTACATGGCAGCAGAGCAAGGCCTCCTTGCTCTGCTGCCACATGGGCAGCACCGCTAACGGTTAGCTGCGGCGTATCTGGCAGCAGAGCAAAGCCTGAGAACGAGCGCGGGAGGCCTGGTGACCAGACGGCGATGGGCAGTGCTGGCGGCGCTGGCGGCGGTGCTGCTCGCCGGGTGCGGCAAAGCGGACCAGGCGGCCGCGCCCGCACCGTCCTACAACGACACCGACGTGATGTTCCTCCAGATGATGCTCGCCCACCACGAGCCCGAGGCGAAGCTGCTCGAGCTGGGCAAGAAGCAGTCGCGCGACCCAGCGGTGCGGCAGGTCGCGGTCGAGCTCGACATCGAGCAGGCGGCCGACACGCGCACGATCCGAGACCGCCTCACGGGCTGGGGTCAGCCGCTCGTCTCGACCGCGAACCACAGCGCGCACGAGGCGCACGGTGGGCTGCCGCTGCTCGACGACGCCGAGTTGCTCCGGCTCGCCAGCCTGACCGGCGACGAGTTCGACAGCACGTTTCTCACCATGCTGATCGGCCACCAGCACGGCGCCGTGGAGTTGGCCCACATGGAGACCGCCACCGGCGTTGACCCGGCGACCCGGGAACTGGCCGCGCGCACCGACGAGACCGTCCGCGCCCAGCTCCAACAACTCCTGAAGATGGTCGCCTAGAAGACCACCCGGGCCGCCTCCAGTGGGCTGTCGGGAGGCAGGTCGACGCCGTCGCGGCCCGAGAGGTGCAGCATCATCGCCAGCGTGTCGGCGGTGACCGACTCGACCGGCGCGCTGCCGCCGATCTGCCAGGTGCTGCCGGCCGGGCCGGTCAGTTCCAGCCGCAGCGGCGGCCGGCGCCAGGCCTTGTCGAGGTCGCGGACGACCTGGCCGACGATCTCGTGGTCGTGGTCGTCGACCTCGAACGGACGTCCGGTGGCTCGGGACAGCTCGATCCGGTGCATCCAGGTGTCGCGCGCGACGATCACGTCGACGAAGTAGCCGAGGTTGGGCTCGGCCAGCGGCGGCTCGGGGTAGAAGCGCTCGGTCGAGATCTTCCGCAGCACGCCGGGCATCAGCCGGATCCTTCTGATCGCGACCGGCCCGTAGCGGGCCAGGTGAGCGACCAGCGCGGCGGGCGGTAGCCGCCCGAGGTCGTCGATCTGCACCTGGTTGTGCGCGTCGAGCGCGATCCGGTCCGGGTAGCGCCGGCGGCCCGTGCGCAGCCGGCGCAGCAGCGTCGTCGGCCGGGCGAGCTCCTCGTATTGGCCGCAGACGTGTGCGGCCACGTCTCGTACGGTCCACTCGTCGCAGTCGGTGGCCAGCGCCCAGTCGGTGTCGCCAAGGGACGCCAGCAGGTCGCTGAACGCGCGCAGCTCCGCCGCGGCGACGTCGGCCGCGCGGCGCCGGCTCAGCGCGTACGGGCGGATGTCCTTGGCCATCGAGATCACTCCTTCCTTAGAAAGCTAAGCGCGACGCGCCGATCAAGGTGCCCAAATTCGCCTAGGTTCCGTTATTCACCTTTTATGCGAAGTTTCTCTGCATATAGTCGCCGAAGGGAGAGTTGTGAAGGGAGAAACTCATGGGGAAACTGCGCACGAGGGTGGGCTTGGGCGCGGCGGTGATCGGGCTCGGTCTGGCGCTTGGAGCGCCGGCCTTCGCGGACGGCGGCAGCTTCAGGATCAACAGTCCGCAGAGCGGCTCGACCATCTCAAGCACTCCGACCATCCAGGGTATGGGCCGGCCAGGTGCCCGGGTCGCGGTCGAGGCGATCAACCAAAACCAGCAGCACCGCGACAGCTACGGCCCGCAGGGGAACGGTCCCCAGGGCAACGGCCCGCAGGGCAACGCTCCGCAGGGGAATGGTCCGCAGGGCAACTACCCGCAGGGCAACAACCAGGGCAACGAGGCGGCCGGCACCTGCAACACGACCGTCGCGCAGAACGGCTTCTGGTCCTGCACGATCTCGCCGGCCCTGCGCTCCGGGCGCTACCGGGTGATCGCGCGACAGAGCCTGCCGGGCGCTGACAACGAGGTGGCGTCCGTCGACAACCTGCTGGTGCCCGGTGGCAACCTGCCGGTCACCCCGGGCCCCGACCCGGTTCCGGTCGTCGCGGGCGGCCTGGTGCTGCTCGCCGGCGGTGCGGTCGTCGTCGCGATGACCCGCGCACGCCGGCGCGCTCGGCACGCGGCCTGACAAGCACAATCCTGAGGCGGAGCCGCTCGGCTCCGCCTCAGGCGTTTCCGGCGCCAGGATCCACGGGTAGAGGTGACCCCATGAACGACGAGCACCGCCGGCCGCCGGGACTCGACGACGTCACCGTCGCCGCGCTCGGCAAGCTCAGCGAGGCGCTGGAGACGGTGGAGCGGGTCCGGGGCCACTTGTATTCCGTACACCAGCTCACCGGGCATGCCGACCTGATGCTCGATGAAGCGGTCGACCTGCTCCGGCAGGCGGGCCAGGTCGAGTTGGCCGACGCGGTGCGCGACGAGTTGATCGGCCGCAACGTCATCGAGGGCCGGTGGACCTACCAGATCGTCGAAGACTATGACGAGGGCTATTACGCGGCCTTCCGCGACCTCGAGGCCCGGGCCCGCGGCCAACTCGCCGGCGGGCGCCGGCACATCTTCGAGGCCGAGATGAAGGACCGCCGGCGCACCAAGGGCCGCCGCGGCCACGAAGCCGGCCCTCAGTAACCGCTGCCGCTCAGCACGGCCGACGGCCGCAGGATCGAGTCGAGCCAGCCCAACGCCCGCGCGTGGAACAGCGTGCGGGCGCCGGCCTCGCAGTGGTCGCCGGCACCCTCGGCGATGCTGAAGGTGATCAGCTCCTTGCGGGTGGTCAGCGCGTCGTAGAGCTGCGGTGACTGGGCGCCGAGCGGGTCGCCCTCGGCGTGGCAGATCAGCATCGGGCAGGTGATCCGCTGGGCCCGGCCCTTCATCGTGTAGTCGCGCAGCATGTCGATGTAGGTCACCGAGTCGGCCGCGCCGTGCACGAGTTGGCCGCGGCGCAGCGACCAGCCCACCGTCGGCCGCTTCTCCAGCCGGCCGAGCGTCGCGCGCACGATCGCCGTCGACGACGAGCGGCCTTCGGCGAAGCCGCGCGCCACCGGGGCCGGCATCCGTTGCAGCACCGCGTCGAACAGGTCGTACTCGCCGCCGTCGGCGATGCAGGCGGCCAACCGGTGCTCGGCGCTGGCCGCCCGCGGCGCCAGGTAGCCGCCCAGGCTCAGGCCGATCAGCGCGATCCGGCTCGGGTCGACGCCCGGCTGCTCCAGCACGAAGTCGACCACCGGGGTGACCACGGCCTCCCAGTCCGGCCGCATCACCATGCCGCGCTGGAGCAGCGCGGAGCCCTGGCCGGGACCGTCGAACATCAGCACGTCGTAGCCGCGGGCCAGCGCCGCGGCGCCGTTCTGGAAGTAGAGCTCCTCGGCGGTGCTGTCGTAGCCGCCGCAGAGGATCACCATCGGCCGGTCGCGCAGGTCACCCTCGGCGCGGAGGAGATAGCCGGGCAGCGTGGTGTCGCTGTAGGGGATCTCCACCTGCCGGGGCGGGAACGGCATCAGCGCGGCGCCGCGCCGGAACGCGTCGGTCTGCCGCAGGTTGGCCTCCACGGCGCGCCGGTCCAACGGCGCGCCGAGCAGCATCGTGCCCGCGTTGCGGAAATAGCTCGACGCCCGCCAGTAGGCCAGGCGGGCGCTCTCGACGTGCCCGGCCGCCTCTTCCGCCTCGGCCAGCCCCTGCACCCGGGTCGCCGTCAGCGTCCACTCGCGGTACCAGCTCTCGAGGTCGGTGCCCTGCACCCGGGCCAGCGTCGCCAGGCATTCACCGATGTCCGCGCCGCCGTAAGGGGCGGCGCCCATGGTCCGGAGCGTCTGAGCACCGAACAGCTCGTCCTTGGCGCCGATCCTGGTCATCGCGACCTCCACCTGGGCTCGCCTCTGGCCAGCGTCGCACGGCCCCGACCTGGCAGGCTGGGGAAAGCCGAAAAGCAGAGGAGAATTCGATCATGACCAGTCGGGGGTACGAGGACTCGGCGCTGCCGCCGATCGTCCGGGAACTGGTGGTGCCGATCGGCCCGACCGAAGCCTTCGACCTCTTCACCGCGAAGATCGCCGACTGGTGGCCGCGCGGGTTCACCGCCGGCGGTGACGATCTTGTCGCCGTGGTGCTGGAGCCCCGGGTGGGCGGCCGGCTCTACGAGCGCGAGCGCGACGGCAGCGAGCACGGCTGGGGCGAGGTGGGCATCTGGGAATTCGCCGAGCGGGTGGCGCTGAGCTGGACGCACGCGCTGCGTACCCCTGGTGCCACGCTCGTCGATGTGAGCTTCGGCCCCGACGGCTCGGCCACCGACGTGCGCCTCGAACACAGCGGCTGGCACGCCGACCAGACCGCCGACCACGCCCGCTTCGCTGACGACGGCGGCTGGACGGCGGTCCTCGAGGCCTACCGGGCAAAGGCCGCCGGCTAGATCCGCCGCGCCACTCCCACGGCGGCGACGGCCAGCAGGGTCGACAGGGTCAGCGAGCCGGCGAACGACCACCATGCGCCGAGGCCGGCCAGCGACTGGAAGAGCAGCCCGGAGAAGGCCAGCGCGAGGCTGCCGCCGACCACGTCGCCGATGTTCTTGGCGGCGGTGTTGAAGCCCTGGGTGCCCGGTGCCGACGCGGCCAGCACCAGCGTGCTGACCCGCGGGTAGATCAGGCCCATCCCGCCGCCGGCCAGCAGCCAGCCCGCCCCGACGAACACCCAGTGCGCGCCGGTCAGCGTGGTCGCCAGTTCGGCGGCGGCGCCGGCGACGAGCAGCAGCGTGCCCAGCCGGATCACCCGCGCGTCGGTCCACCGGGTGCCGAGTCGGCCCTGCACGTGTGACGCGAGCGCCCAGGAGATCGAGCCGACCGTCAGCGTGAAGCCGGACAGCCAACTCGGCAGGCCGTAGCGGTCGTGCAGCAGCAGCGGCAGGTAGACCTCGGTGCCGAAGAACGTGCCGCCGGCGGCGGCGCTGAGCAGCACGGCGCCGGGCAGGCCGGGGCGGGCGCGCAGGGTGCCGGGTGGCAGCAGCGTGCGGACGGTCGCGACCACGGCCCCGGCGGCGAGCGCCGCCAGCAGCCAGCCGCGCGCGTCGGGCAGTTCGGGTGCGAGCCCGGCGGCGATCGCGGCCCCGGCGACGACGGCGGCCGTGGCGATCCGCCGCCCGCTGCGGCCGGTGCCCGCCTCGCCCGGCGGTAGCGGGCGGCGCAGCACCGGCACGATCACCAGCGTGGCCGCGACGACCAGGACCAGCACGCCGAGGAAGACCCAGTGCCAGCTCCAGGCGTCGGCGACCAGGCCCGCGACGAACGGGCCGACCATCCCCGGCACCACCCACGCGGCGGCGAACAGCCCGAAGATCCGCGGGTGCAGCGCGGCCGGGTAGACGCCGGCGATCAGCACGTAGAGCGCGACGGTGATGCCGCCGGCGCCCAGCCCCTGCAAGGCCCGGCCGGCGACGAACACCGCCATCGTCGGCGCCGTGCCGGCCACCGCCAGGCCGAGCGCGAAGACCGCGATGGCGGTCAGCAGCGCCCGCCGCGGGCCCCGCCGGTCGGCCCACGCGCCGGATGCCACCATGCCGACCACGCTGGTCGCGGTGGTGGCCACGAACGCCAGCGAGTAGAGCGCCCGCCCGTCGAGGTCGGCGGTGATGGTGGGCATCACGGTCGTGACGGCGAGTGCCTCGAAAGCGGCCAGGAACACCAGGCTGGTCGAGCCGGCGGTGGCCAGCGCGTAGCGGGCGGTGAAGAGGCGTGGTCGCGTTTCGACGGCGGTGATTGTCACCGCACGACTATGTGACTTGAAGCGGGCTTGAGGTCAACCGGTTATCGCGGCTGGGGTGTGTGCTCCGGCGGCACGACCTCGCCGGCGTGGACGGGGCCGGGCGGGGTGCCGTCGCCGAACGGGCGCCCGCCGAGCGCCTCCCGGCCGTGCGGGGTGAGCCAGCCCGACAGGTCGGGGCCCAGCGGCACGATCCCGGTCGGGTTGATGTCGCGGTGCACCTCGTAGTAGTGGCGCTTGATGTGGTCGAAGTCGACCGTGTCGCCGAAGCCGGGGGTGGCGAACAGGTCCCGCGCGTACGCCCAGAGCACTGGCATCTCGGTCAGCTTCTGCCGGTTGCACTTGAAGTGCCCGTGGTAGACGGCGTCGAAGCGGACCAGCGTGGTGAACAGCCGCACGTCGGCCTCGGTGATCGTGTCGCCGACCAGGTAGCGCTGCCCGGCCAGCCGCTCGGAGAGCAGGTCGAGACGATCGAAGAGCCGGTTGTAGGCCTTCTCGTAGGCCTCCTGCGTCCCCGCGAAGCCGGCCCGGTAGACGCCGTTGTTGACGTCGCGGAACACGCCGTCGTTGACCTCGTCGATCTCCGCGCGGAGCGCCTCCGGGTAGAGCTGCGGCGCGCCGGGGCGCTGGTAGTCGGTCCACTCGAGCGACATGTCGATGGTGATCTGCGGGTAGTCGTTGGTGACCACCTCGCCGGTCGTCACGTCGACGATGGCCGGCACGGTGATGCCGCGCTCGTACCCCGGAAAACGCTTGAAGAACGCCTCCTGGAGCCGCTCCATGCCGAGCACCGGGTCACGCCCGCCCGGAGCGAGGTCGAAGGTCCAGCTCCGCTTGTCGTGGGTCGGTCCGGCGATCGCCATCGAGATGGCGTCTTCCAGGCCGAGCAGCCGGCGGACGATGACCGCCCGGCTGGCCCACGGGCAGGCCCGGCTGACGACGAGGCGGTAACGGCCGGGCTCGACGGGGTAGCCGTCGCGCCCGTCCCGGGTGATCCGGGTGGCGATGTAGCGCTGGTCACGGGTGAACTCACCGGTGGGGTTGACGTAAACGCCCTGCCCGGTCGCGGTTTCCGACATGCGTCCCATACTGCCTCGCGATCGTCCGAGCCGCTTCCCCCCAAGTTGCGCTCCGGGGTAGCTTGACCAAGCATCGATGCTGGTCGAGTTTCCCGTCCCGAACGCCAGGAGGCAGTCATCCATGTGCGTCAACGACCAACAGGCAATCCAGAACGCCCAGCCGCTGGGTGAGGAGCAGCTGCGCACGCTGACCAGGCGCGGCGCACTGCGGGCCGCGGGTGTCGCGGCAGCGGCCGGCGCCGTCGGAGCGGTGGGCCTGTCGGCCGCGCCGGCGAGTGCGGCCAGCCGCGGCGGCGGTCACGGCCGGGTTCCCCGTGACCACATCAGCGTCCAGCTCTACACGTTGCGCGACCAGCTCAACGCCGATCTGGAGGGCACGCTGGCCGCGCTCGCCGACATCGGCTACACCCGGGTCGAGCACGCCGGTTTCGTCGGGCGGACCGCCGCCCAGTTCAAGGCCGCGCTCGACGCCGTCGGGCTGCGCTCGACGTCGGGCCACGTCGCGATACCCCAGCCGTTCGACGCGGCGGCCTGGCAAAAGTCACTCGCCGACTCCCGGCTGCTCGGCTCGCGCTACATCGTCCACCCGTTCTTCGGGGTCGGCGCCAACGGCATCATCCGCGACTCGGCGACCTGGCGGGCGTTCGCCCGCGACCTCAACAAGGCCGGTGCATTGGCCCGCAAGGCCGGGCTCGACTTCGGCTACCACAACCACCACTTCGAGTTCTTCCGCCTCGACGGTGGCACCCGCACCGCTTACGACATCATCACCGAGGAGACCGACCCCGACCTGGTGCACCTCGAGATGGACCTGTTCTGGGTCACCCGCGGCGCCAACGACCCGGTCGACCTCATCCGCGCCAACCGCGGCCGGATCCGGCAGTTCCACGTGAAGGACATGAACGACGCGGGTTCGTTCGAAGACGCCGGCCAGGGCGTCATCAACTTCGCCCGGATCTTCGAGCACGGCCGCGAGGCGGGCATCGACGAGTTCATCATCGAGCGCGACGACGCCGGCACCGCACCTCGGCAGCCCGCCGACGCGATCAGCACCGCGCGGGTCGGCTTCAACTACCTGGCAAACCTCAGGTTCTAGGTTTCGTACGGAGGGGCCGCGGCCGCACCGACCGGTGTGCCGCGGCCGAACTCCTCGCGCAGCGTGCGCATGGCGAGTTCGACGACGTCGATCAGCGTCTCCTTGACCGCCTCGCGGCGGCGGGCGTCGGTCATCACCAGCGGCACCTTGGGCGGGATGGCCAGCGCCTCGCGCACCTCGTCGGCCTCGTAGGTCGGCGCGCCCTCGAAGCAGTTGAGGGCGACCAGGTAGGGCACGTCGTGGTTCTCGAAATAGTCGAGCGGCGCGAACGCGTCGGTGATCCGCCGGGTGTCGACCAGCACCACCGCGCCGACCGCGCCGCGCATCAGCTCGTCCCACATGAACCAGAACCGCGTCTGCCCGGGCGTGCCGAACAGGTAGAGGATGAGGTCGTCGGCCATGGTGATGCGGCCGAAGTCCATCGCCACCGTGGTGGTCTCCTTGCCCGGCACCTTCGAGGCGTCGTCGATCCCCGCGCCGGCCTGGGTCAGCAACGCCTCGGTGGTCAGCGGGGTGATCTCGGAGACCGCGCCCACCATCGTCGTCTTGCCCACGCCGAACCCGCCGGCGATGACGATTTTCGCGGAGATGATGCCCCGGGCCCGCTCAGAGCCTGCGTAGTCCACTTAGCACCCTTTCCAAGACGTGCATCCGTTCCTCGTACCTCTCCGCTGGTGCCGCGCTGTGCAGTGCCAGCAGGCCCTCGGCGACCATGTCGGCCACGATCACCCGGGCGACGCCGAGCGGGAGCCGGGTGTAGGCGGCGATCTCCGCCAGCGACTGCGGGGTGGACTGGCAGATCTGCGCGATCCGGTATTTGTCGTGCCCGGCGAAGCGCGCCTCGGAGACGGCCCGCTCGCTCGCCGACAGCACCGCCTCCAGCGCGATGTGTTGCAGTGGCTCGGTCCGGCCACGGGTAACCGCGTATGGGCGCACCAGTGCGCCCCGGGGATCGCCGGACGGCGGTTCCATGCGCGGTTACCTCCTCACGGTCGTGCGCGGGCGGCTCCACTGTGCTCAGTTGCTCGTCAGGACCGGCGGCCGATGACGGCTTCGCGGCGGTCCGGCGACAATGCCTTGCCGACGCGTTCGACCAGCAGCGCCATCTCGTAGCCGACCTGGCCGACATCGCTGTTGCGGGCGGCCAGCACGGCCATCGACGAGCCGTCGCTGATGGCCATCAGGAACAGATAGCCGCTGTGCATCTCGATCACCGTCTGGAGCACGTTGCCGCCGTCGAACATCCGCGCCGCGCCGGTGGTCAGGCTCACCACGCCGGCGGTGATCGCGGCGAGCTGGTCGGCCCGGTCGGCCGGCAGGTCCCGTGACGAGGCGAGCAGGAGGCCGTCGGCCGACACCGCGACGACGTGGGCGATGCCCGCCACGCTGTCGGCGAAGTTGCTCAGCAGCCAGGCCATGTCCTGCATGGTCGGTGCCCGGTTCATCGGTTCTCCTTGCTGGGCGGTGGGTTGTCGAGCTCGGCACTGGCCGTGCGGCCGCGCTGGACGCCGCGGTGATAGGCCGACAGCAGGCCGCGGACCTCGTCCGGCGCGCGCTTGAGGTCTTCCCGCGGGCGGGTCTCCACGCCGCCGGGCACCAGTTGCGCCTGTGGCACCCGCTTCGGCAGGCCGGATCGGGTGGTGCCGTCGGTGGTCGGCGTCGCGGCCCGGCCAGCCCTGGCCCAGCCTTCGTCGGCCGCGGTCCGCCAGAGTTCCTCGTCGGCGGGGTTGCGCTGGTCGGCCGGTGGCCGGCCGCCGCCGGTCGGCGCGGTTTGCGGCGGGATCACGTGCCGCACGGCCGGGGCCGGCGGGACCTCGGCGGGCGGGGCTGCCGGGGGTGGGGCTGCCGGGGGTG
The DNA here is from genome assembly GCF_003387075.1 of Asanoa ferruginea. Taxonomy (NCBI): domain Bacteria; kingdom Bacillati; phylum Actinomycetota; class Actinomycetes; order Micromonosporales; family Micromonosporaceae; genus Asanoa; species Asanoa ferruginea. Next base: position 508,763 of record NZ_QUMQ01000001.1, on the reverse strand, counting down.
GGGCGGCTGGGGGTGGGGCGGCCGGGGATGGCGGTTGGGCGGGCGGTTTCGCGGTCGGGAGGTAGTTGTCGCTGGGCAGGTGCAGAATCTGCGTCGAGGTGTGGCCGTGCGACTGGAACCAGACGGCTTCCATCTCCCGGAAGATTGGCATTTCGGTGGTCGCCTCCCGGCTGGGCTCGGCGAGCAGCGCGGGGTCCGCGCTCGGGACAGGTGAAACAGGCGGTGGCACTTCCCACTGGGGCGGCGCGGTCAGCGTCGCCGCCGAGCCGCGGGTGGCCCACGCGCTCGCGCCGGGCGCGTGCCCGTTGCTCGCGGCCTCGGCCGCTGCCGGCACCCGCTTGCGCGGCAGCAGGGTGGCCGGGCGGCCCGGGCTCTGCGGCACCACCACGATTTCGGCCGGCAGCGTGACCAGTGCGACCGTGCCCTGGTCGATGGTTCGCCGCAACTCGACCTGGATCCGGTAGCGGGACGCCAGCCGGGCCACGACCGCGAGGCCCATCAGCCGGAACGCCGAGACGTCGACCGGCGACGGAGCCTGCAACCGCTGGTTGAGCTCTTCGAGCTGGTCGTCGGCCAGGCCCAGGCCGCGGTCTTCGACCTGCACCACGACGTAGTCGCGGATCCGTCGCGCGTCGGCGACCACCACCGTGTTGGGCGGTGAGAACCGGGTGGCGTTGTCGAGCAGTTCCGAGAGGATCCGCACGACGTCGTTGACGGCCTTGGCCGACACCGAGATGTCGGGATCGACGGTGCCGAACTCGATCCGGTTGTAGAACTCCACTTCGGACTGTGCGGCCCGCAGAGCGTCGATCAGCAGCGCGTCTTCGCGCCGCGGTGGTGCCGTGTCGGCGCCGGCCAGGACCAGCAGGTTCTCGTCGTTGCGCCGCATCCGGGTGGCCAGGTGGTCGAGCACGAACAGCTTGGCCAGCCGCTTCGGGTCTTCCTCGCCGCGCTCGATCGCGTCGAGCTCGCCGATGATCCGGTCGACCAGCGTCTGGCTGCGCCGGGCCAGGGTGAGGAACATCGCGGAGACGCTGGTGCGCAGGGCGGCCTGCTCGGCCGCGATCCGCACGGCCTCCCGGTGCACCACGTTGAACGCCGCGGCCACCTCGCCGACCTCGTCGCGATTCGTGAGCCGGATCGGGTCGCGTACCTCGTTGACGATCTCTTCAACGCCCCCCTCGCCGAGCTTCTCCAGCTCGCGCAGCCGGCCGACCGCCTCGGGCAGCCCGTGGTTGGCCACCGAGAGCGCGCCGTCGCGCAGCCGGAACAGCGAACTGTTGAGCGACCGGGCGATGGCGATCGCCAGCAGCAGCGCGGCCAGCAGCACGACCAGCACCAGCGAGCCTTCGATGGTGGCCTGCTGGACCGCGTCACCGCGGGCGGTTTCGGCCTGGCCGAGCAGGTCGCGCTCCAGCTTGGTCTCGGTGTAACGCATCAGGTCGGTGACGGCGCCGATGGCCGGGCTGCCGACGCTGGGTGGGAACGGCGCCGCCTCGCCGACCGAGCGGGTCAGCGCGGCCGAGATCGAGTCGCCGAGCAACACGGCGTCGCCCGTGACCGTGCGGGCGACCTCACCCTGCTGCCACGCCGACGCCGAGCCGGCGAACGCGACGAACGCCTCCTGCTGGCTGGTCAGCGTCGCGACGAAGGCGGAGAACTGTTCCTCGCTCAGGCCACCCGAGGAGAGGGCGACGAAGACGACCGCCTCCTCCTCGGCGGTGGCCGCTTTCGCGCGGGCGAACGCGGCCATCGCGCGCAGGCTCTCGGCGAGGTCGCCCTCACCGGAGACCTGGCCGAGGGTGTCGCCGTAGGCGACCAGGTCGTTGAGCACGACGCCGTAGCGCAGCACCACTTCGGCGACCGACATCTGGCCGCGGGCCAGCGCTTCGTCGCGGATGCCGCCCAGGCCGGCGAGGTGGCCGTCGATGGCGGCGAGCCGGCGCTCGACCGGCTCGGGCAGGCCGGACAGGTTGGCCCGGCGGGCTTGGTAGGTGGTCACCAACGCGTCGGTGCTGCGTACGCGCAGGTTGTAGGCGTCGGCTTTGGCCTCCGGCGTGGCCAGGAACGCGGCCGCTGACATCCGCTCCTTGTGCAGGTTCTGCGTCAACGCCGAGACGTCGATGGAGATCTCGCTGAGGGAGCGGATGAGCGTCGCGTCGGAGGCCTGCCGGGAGACGTCGACCAGCCGGGCCGCGGCGAGCGCGACCACAGCGACCAACGGCACCAGCAGCAGCAGGCCGAGCTTCGAACGGATGCGCGCGTCAGCGAGGCGGGGCAACCCGCGCCGCTCGAGCCCGGGTGTCCCCGGGCCGCGCGTGGACAGCAACATCCGTCCGGTGCTCACGCCATCGCCTCCGTGGTGTTGAACGTGGCGGGTCCGCCACCGGTCGTCACGGCGCCCCCGCACTGCACGCGGCACGGCGGCGATTTCATCAGGTTTCGACCCTGGACGGAAGGGTGAAGCGGGTAGCAAACGGTCGGCGGGCACGCATCGGTCAGTCGGAGGTTCGGGGTGGCCATTCGGCCAATGCCCTGAGCTGCCTGGTCATGATCTGCGTATCCGCACGGGCACGTAAAGTAATGTCCATTGTGCGGACTCCGATCTCATATTTCGAGACACTCAGATATGTGAATGCCTGTGCTTGACCAGAGCTGATGTGGTTGGCAAGGTTTCACAACGCTTGCCGACCCCAGCCGGTCGTCGTCTCTCCATTGAGGAACTTGCTCCGTCAAGGAGGCATCCCGTGACGCCCGTCCGTTTCCTGGCCTTCGTAGCTGCCACCGCGGTGGCCCTGGCCGCTGCCGCTTGCGGCTCGGCGGACGACGGGGGTGACGCGGAAGAGCGGGGACCGATCGTGGTGGCCGCCGACCTCGAGCTCTCCGGTGCCGACGCCGCCGCCGGCCGCGCCTTCCAGCGCGCCCTCGAGCTACGCGTCGACCAGCTCAACGGCTCCGGGCTGACCGGTGGCCGCCCGGTCCGGCTGGTGGTCAAGGACAACCGCTCCGACGCGGCCGAGAGCCTGCGCAACATCCAGGACTTCACCGGCGACCGCGCGGTCAGCGCGATCATCATGGGCTCCTGCGGGCAGTGCGCGGTCAACGCCGCGAAAACGCTCAACGCCAAGGCGATCCCGGCCATCTCGCTGGCCGCCGCCGGCTCGGTGGCCAGCCCGGTCGCCGAGCGCCGCTTCATGTTCAAGCTCGGCCCCAACGCCAACGACAACGCCGCCGCGCTGGCCGCCGAGTTGCACCGCACGCCCGGCCTGCGGAAGCTGGGCCTGCTCTACACCCGCGACGGGTACGGCACGGAGGGGCTCGAGGCGCTCGACCGCGAGCTGGGCAAGGTCGGGCTGACGCTGGGCGCGAAGGTCGCGGTGCCGCCGACCGACGACAACCTCGACGGGCCGATCGAAGAGCTCACCGAGGCGACGCCGGACGGCATCATCGTGTGGACCGGTGCCGAGCAGGCCGCGCGGGCCAGCGCGGCCATCGCCGATGTGGAATACCGGGGCCGGCTGTTCTTCGACGCCACCGCGGCCGGCGACCTGTTCCTGGGCAGCGGCGACGGCCGTACCCCCGATGGCAGCACGATGGTGTTCACCCAGACCATGGTGATGGATGACGTGATCGCGACGACGCCCGCGAAGGCGGCGCGTAAGCAGTGGTTCCGCGACTACACGGCCCGCTGGGGCAGTTACTACGGGATCGCGTCGTTCGCCGCCGACGCGCTGCAACTGGTCACCGACGCGGCCGTGCGGGTCGACGCCGACGCGGCGACGCCGGACCGGTCGGCGATCCGGGACCAGCTCGAGATGTCGCAGATGGACGGTCTCTCCGGCCCGATCCGGCTCACTCCCGACAACCACTCCGGGTTGATGCGCCAGTCGTTGACGATGCTGGTCGCCCGTGGTGGCCGCTGGCGCCTGGCCGGCTGACGGCTCACGCCGTGGTTGCTCGTACCCAGGGCAGGGTCATTCGTTCGATCGCCACCAGGGCGTAGAACAGCACGATGCTGATCGCCGAGAGCAGGGCGACGCAGGCGAACGCGAGCGCGGTGTTGCCGCTGCCGCCCGACGAGGTGATCAGGTAGCCGAGGCCGGCGTCGGCGGCGAACAGCTCGCCGACGACCGCGCCGACCAGCGCCAGTGGAAGCGCCACCTTGAGGCCGACGAACACCTGCGGCAGGGCGGCCGGGAAGCGGATCTTCGCGAAGGTCTGCAGCCTTGACGCGGCCAGCGAGCGGCTCAGCTCGACGAGGTCGGCGGGGGTGGTGGTCAGGCCGGCCGCGGTGGCCAGGGTGATCGGGAAGAAGCAGAACAGGACCGCCATCACCACCTTCGGCGCGCTGTCGAAGCCGAACCAGACGATCAGCAGCGGCACGATCGCCACCTTGGGCGCCGCGTTGAGCGCCACCAGCATCGGGTAGACCGCCCGCTCGACGGTGCGCGAGCCGGCGATCAGGGTGCCGATCAGCACGCCCGCGAGCACCGAGATGCCATAGCCGGCAAGGGTTTCGCCGAGCGTCACCTTCGCCTCGGCGAACAGGTCGCCGGGCATGTCGGCGAACACCCGGGCCACCTCGGGCGGTGCCGGGACGAGGTAGGGCTCGATGTCGAAGGCGACAACCGCGAGCCACCAGAGTGCGACGGCCGCGGCGGTGCCGACCACCGGCAGGGTCGCCGCGAGCACTGGGCGCTGCTGCACCATCGTTCCTCCACGGGGGTGCCGGGGGCGGCCGTCGCGACCGCCCCCGGCGGGGATCAGGCGGCCGGCTTGGGGATCAGGTTGAACGAGATGACGTCTTCGGGCTTGAGGCCGTCGGGGATCGCGCCGGCACCCTGGAGGATCGCGATGCTGCGGGCCGCGCGGGCCTGGTCGATCTGGCCGAGGCCGGAGCCCAGGTCGACGTAGGGGCGCATCAGCGTCATCTCCGCCGCGGCGACCGGCGCCGGCTGGGTCTTCTCGAACTTGGCGTAGATCTGACCCGCTTCCTGCGGGTTGTTGATCGTGTCGGCCAGGCCCTTCAGCAGCGCGGTCATGAACCGCTTGACCTGGTCGGGCTTGTCCTGCGCGGTCTTCTTCGACACGCCGATCGCGCCACCGAACAGGTCGGTGATCACGTCGGTGTAGGGCAGCACGACCGCCTTCTTGCCGCCGGCGGCCCGCTCCACGCCCGGCTTGCCGACCGGGAACTGGGTGATCACGTCGACCTTCTTCGAGGCGAGCAGTTGCGGCTGCTGCTGCGGCGCGACGTTCTGGAACTTGACCTTGGTCGCGTCGATGCCGGCGAGCCGGGCGTAGGTCGGGAACAGCACCTGGTTGACCGACCCGGGCTGCGCGCCGATGGTCTTGTTCTCCAGGTCGCGCGGCGTGCTGATGCCGCTCTCCTCGAGCGCCATCAGCGCGGTCAGCGAGCGCTGCTGCACCGCGCCGACGATGGTGAAGTCGTTGATGCCGCCGGCGCGGCCATACTCGAGGAAGGCGCCGGTGAGGTCGATCGAGGCGTACTGGACGGTGCCGGAGCTCAACGCCTTGAGGTTGGGGTTGGTTCCGGTGCCGGGCTTGACCTCGACCTCGAGGCCGGCGTCCCGGAAATAGCCCTTGTCGATGGCGGCGTACACATAGGACTCACGGCCGAAGAGGCCGAAGCCGCTGAGGTAGGTCACCTTCTCGAGGGCGTCGCCGGCGGCGTTCTGGGCGGTGTCGCTGGGCGCTTCGTCGTCGGAGCCGGAGCAGGCAGCCATCGTCAGCAGCAGGGCTGCGGCACCGATGGCGGCTACTGCGCGGAGGGTTCTCATAGCGGGAGGTCCCTTTCGAGGCATCGAAGTATTGACACGCATTGGGGGGGACGACGCACCACCCTAGGGGAAACCCGGCGATTGGCACAGCCCGCCCACCTATCCTTTCCGGGCAGGAAAGGGATAACCTGACGTCGATGCGTCTGCGGATCTTCGCCTCCACCAAGGGAGGCACAAGCTATGACCAGATCGCCGGCCTGGCACGGCATGCGGAGGCCTGCGGCTTCGACGGCTTCTTCCGGCCAGACCACTATCTGCCGCTCGGCGGCCCGCCCGATCCGACCCCGACCGACGTCTGGATGACCCTCGCCGGCCTGGCCCGCGACACCAGCAGGATCCGGCTCGGCTCGCTGATGAGCGCGGCCACGTTCCGGTCGCCGGGCCCACTCGCGGTGGCGGTCACCCAGGTCGACCAGATGAGCGGCGGGCGGGTCGAGTTGGGCCTGGGAACCGGTTGGTACGAGCCGGAGCACGCCGCGTTCGGCATCCCGTTGCCGCCGGTCGGCGAGCGGTTCGCGCGGTTGGCCGAGCAGCTGTCGATCATCACCGGGCTGTGGACGGCCGAGCGCTTCGACTATCTCGGTTCGCACTACCAGCTGGCGGGCGCGCCCGGGCTGCGCGCGACCCAGCGCCCACACCCGCCGGTCATCGTCGGCGGCAAGGGCCCGCGCCGCACGCCGCGCCTGGCGGCCCGCTACGCCGACGAATACAACGTCCAGTTCGCCAGCCCGACCGACACCAAGGAACTGTTCGCCCGGGTCGATCTTGAGTCCGCCCGGGTAGGCCGAGGCTCTCCCGGGCGGCGGCCGTCGGTGCGACGTTCGGTGTGCGTCTCCGTCGCGTGTGGACGCAATGCCGCGACGGTCTCGCGACGGGCGGCGCTGTTGCGGCCGCCGGTGCGGGCGGCCGCGTCGGGCGCCTACGGTTCGGTCGACGAGGTGGTCGACTACCTCGGGCAGTTCGCGTCGATCGGGGCCGAGCGGGCCTACCTGCGGATCGCCGACCTGACCGACCTCGACCACCTCGACCTGATCGCGGCCGAGGTCATGCCACAGGTGGCCGGATGATCCAGCTCTTCGGAGTGTCCCAGGTCTTCAGCGGCCGGGCTGGCACGGTCGAGGCGTTGCGCGACATCGACCTTCAGATCGCCGAGGGCGAGTTCGTCGCCGTGGTCGGCCGGTCGGGCTGCGGCAAGTCGACGCTGCTGCGCCTGGTGGCCGGCCTCCTCCCACCGACCCAGGGCGAGATCCAGGTGGCGGGGGAGCGGGTCACCAAGGCCCGCCGCGACATCGCCCTGCTCTTCCAACGCCCGGCGCTGCTGCCTTGGCGCACGGTGCTCGACAACGTGCTGCTGCCCGCGGAGATCTTCCGACTGGGCCGGTCTTCACTGCGCGCCCGGGCCCTCGGGCTGCTGGAGATGGTCGGCCTTCAGGGTTTCGAGAAGCGGTTGCCCCATGAGCTGTCCGGCGGCATGCAACAGCGGGTGGCACTGTGCCGGTCGTTGCTGACCGGCCCGCGGGTGCTACTGATGGACGAGCCATTCTCCGCCCTGGACGCGTTGACCCGGGAAGACCTGTCGACAGAGCTGCAACGAATCCACATGGAACACCGACCCACGATCATGTTCGTGACGCACTCAATCGACGAGGCCGTGTTGCTCGCCGACCGCGTCGTGGTCCTGAGCCCGCGCCCAGGCCAGATCGTCGAGATCCTCGACATCGACGTCCCGCGCCCACGCTCGCTGGGCCGCACCGCCCATGTGGCCGAGCTCGCCGCCGCCCAAGCCGAGCTGCACGAACTGCTAATGCGCCGCGAGGCGGCCCCGGCCTGACACACCGCGTGCCCTGGCGCGGTGTAGCCACCGGTGCCCGGCCGTAGTGCCTGCGCGAGGCAGGCGACAGGGCTTCGGATGATCGTTTGCACCTGGTCAGCACGGGCGGCCCAGCTCCGCGTGATCGTTTGCACCTCATCGACAACCCGCACGGCGTGTCGTGCCGACCCGATGCACATGATCATGGTGGAAGTCGTGGGTGGTGCAGTTCGTATGCAGACGATCAAGCCCAACGTCCCGATCGAGTAGATCTAGGAAAATTCTGGTAGCTATGGCTACCACTCTTTTCCTAGATCTCCCCGCCACCGGCGCGGCGCCGCGCGACACGCCGACGAAGCAGCGCGGCAGCGCCCGAAGCGCGTGGCGCCGGGCGCCGCCCATTCGTCATCTACCGCGACGCGGTGGCGGCGTTGACGCGGGTGGTGGGTGCTGAGGTGGCGGCGGCAACCACTCATTGGTGGGCTGCCGCCGCGCGGCGGTGTTCCGCGGGGCGGGCGTTGAAGCGGCGGTGGGCGCCGGCGATTGGTCACCGACCGCCGCGCCGGCGGCGGCGTTAGCCCGTGTGTTGGGCGCTGAGGTGGCGCCGGGCGCCGCCCATTCGTCATCTGCCGCGACGCGGTGGCGGCGTTTACGCGGTTGGTGGGTGCTTAGGTAGCGGCGGCCACCACTCATTGGTGAGCTCCCGCCGCGCGGCGGTGTTCCGCGGGGCGGGCGCTGAAGCGGCGGTGGGCGCCGCCGATTGGTCACCGACCGCCGCGCCGGCGGCGTTAGCCCGTGTGTCGGGCGCTGAAGTGGCAACGGGCGCCCCTTCGTCATCCACCGCGACGCGGTAGCGGCGTTAGCCCGTGTGTCGGGCGCTGAAGTGGCGGCGGGCGCCCCTTCGTCATCACTGCGACGCGGTGGTGGCGTTAGCCCGTGTGGTGAGCGCTGAAGCGGCGTCCGGCGCCGCCCAACGCAGACAGACCGCCACGCGGCGGCGGCTTTGACCAGAAACCCATACCCCACCCGCAGGGTAGGGGTGGATCTCCTCGTCGGGCGTAGCCCACAAACCAGGATCTGCGGATGGGGACAAGGTGGAGCGCCCAACTGGACGAACGACCTTGTCCCCATCCGGAGATCCTGGTGCCCTAAGCGAAGCCCGACGAGGAGATCCTCCCCCAGACGGCTGGCATCTCTTTAGAGCGGCCGGGGTCCGGGGCAGCGCCCCGGTGGGGGAAAGGGGCAAAGCCCCAGAAGACCCCCCGCGGACCTGGTGTCCGGCGGGAGCGACGGTCGCGCCCCCGACGGACCCGGGCAAGCCAGCTTTCGATCTAAGCAGCCGGCTGCCACACGTAAGTCTGCGCTGGCACGCTGCGTGACACGGACCGGAAGCGGTTGTTGACCGTCGCGGCTTCGGTGCTGTTCGGGAACGCGTTCGTGCAGGAGACTGGCGCGCTGCTGCCGGACATCAGGTCGGCGCACAAGCCCGTCCGGCGATCCGGCAGGCCGAGGATGTGGCCGAACTCGTGTGTGGAGATCCGCGGCTGGTAGTAGCCGTCGTTGACGGCCTCGCGGCCCATGTACCAGTAGCCGTTGCCGAGCGACGTTGTGTAGGTGCGCGGCCAGCCGTTGTCGGCGTAGACCCGGATGTTGGGCGTGCGGCCCGCGGGCACCGGCTCCAGGCGGACGTTGGTCACCCGGCTGTTCCAGTTTTGCGCGCCCTGGCGGACCACGGCGACGAACTCCTGTGCCTGGCTGGCGTCGTAGTAGAGCACCCGGACCGCGGCCTGGGCCACGCCGGCCGATGCGAGCTGGACGCCGACCAGGGCGGCCGCGATCAGCGCGAGGGATAAGAGTCTGCGGCGTAGGACCATCGGGGGCCTCCTTGTGGGATGGGTGGCTCCCAGGCTATCGAGAGATATCGATCGACTGGCCATCCCGGCGGGCACCTACCGCGGCGGGATGGTAGGGCGGGCCCTACCTCCGGTTGGGTTGCCAGTGGCAATGACTGGGCGCCGCGTACGCGGGAGAGTCATAGCGTTGGGATGCGGTGAGGGGGAGCGACATGGAACGGCGATCCACAGTGGGCATCCGCTTGGCGGCGTTGGTGCTGCTGGCCGCGCTCGGGGTGATGGCGGGTGGTGCGCTGGGGCGGCTGCCCGCGGTGGCCGATCTGACGCGGTTGCCTTCGGTGCCGCCGGTGGGATGGGTGGTCGGCGGGGGACGGTGACCAGGGGCGCCTCCGTGACATTTGGGGCATAAGCCGCGTTATTAATGCGGGCTCGTCCCCGTCCCCAGTAGATCCACGGAGGCTTTGTTGAAAAGAATCCTGGTCGCCCTGCGGCGGCGGTTACCGCTGCTGATCGCGATCTTCGCGCTCGCCTCGCTCGCCGTGCCGTCCGCGGTGGCCGCGGCCCGTCCCATGAGCACGGAAGACGCCTACCCGGTCAAGCCGACCATCGTGCTGGTGCACGGCGCCTGGGCCGACGGCTCGTCCTGGAACGGCGTCACCGAGCGGCTGCACGAGGCGGGCTATCTCGTCCGGGTGCCGCCGAACCCGTTGCGCAGCCTGGCCGGCGACACCGAGACGATCGGCGACTTCCTCTCCACCATCTCAGGGCCGATCGTCCTGGTCGGACACTCCTACGGCGGCGCCGTCATCACCAACGCGGCAACCGGAAACCCGAATGTGCGGGCACTGGTGTACGTGGACGCGTTCGTCCCCGACGAGGGCGAGAAGGTCGCCCCGCTGGTCGGCGACGAGTCGGTGCTGTCCGGCGACCCGGCCCTGGTCTTCGACTTCGTTCCCTACCCGGGTTCCGCGCAGGGCGACGCCGACCTCTACGTGAAGGAGTCGGTGTTCGTCAACGGTTTCGCCACCGGGTTGCCGGCCGAGGCCGCCCGCGTGCTGTGGGCCAGCCAGCGCCCGCTCGCGGCCAGCGCCAGCGATCAGCCGTCGGGGCCGCCGGCCTGGAAGACGATCAGATCGTGGTATGTGCTGGGCACCCAGGACCAGGTCATCCCGCCCGACCGCCAGCACGCGATGGCCGAGCGCGCGGGTTCGGCGATCACCAAGGTCGACGCCGGCCACCTGTCACTGATCACCAACCCCGACGAGGTGACGTCGGTCATCGTCAACGCGGTGGAGCACTCCTGACCGGAGCGCGTGGGGCGTGCCCGGCTATCGGCTGGGCGCGCCCTCGCGGGCTTCGTTGAGGCCGCGGTTGGCCAGCCGGTCGGCGCGCTCGTTCTCCGGGTGGCCCGAGTGGCCCTTGACCCAGAACCAGCTCACCTCGTGCGGCGCGAGCGCGGCTTCGAGCCGCTGCCACAGGTCGACGTTCTTCACCGGGGTCTTCGCGGCGGTCTGCCAACCGTTGGCCTTCCAGCGCTGTAGCCACTTGGTGATGCCGTCGCGGACATACACGCTGTCGGTGTGCAGCCGAACCGTCACCGGCCGGGTCAGGCTCTCCAGCGCGCTGATCGGCGCCATCAGTTCCATCCGGTTGTTGGTGGTCGAGGTCGCCTCGCCGCCGCACAACTCCTTCTCGACCGTCCCGAAGCGCAGCACCGCGCCCCAGCCGCCCGGCCCCGGGTTGCCGCTGCACGCGCCGTCTGTCCAGATGTCCACGGTCATGCCGGCACCCTACCGACGGCAGATGGCCGGGTGCCGCGCGGCTCGCCCGCATGTACCATCTGGTACATGATGCTGACGACGAGCGCTGTCGCCCGGGCCGACCTGGGTGCCGCCTGGGCGGTGCTGCGCGACGTGACGGACTGGCCGCGGTGGACGGCCTCGATGACGACGGTCGAGCGGCTCGACGACGGGCCGTTGCGGTTGGGCAGCCAGGCCCGGATCAAGCAGCCCGGCATGCCGGCGCTGGTCTGGGAGGTCACCACGTTCGAAGACGAGGCCGAGTTCTCCTGGACCAACCGCTCACCGGGGGTACGCACGGTCGGCCGGCACCTGCTGCACCGCAACGCCGACGGCTCCACCCGGATCACCCTCGAGCTGCACCAGACCGGCCCGATCGCCGGCTTGCTCAACCTGATGTCCGGCCGGCGCAACCGGCGCTACCTGGAGCTGGAGGTGGCGGGGCTGAAGGCCGCGAGCGAAGCCGCCGACCAGGGGTGAGCGCCGCCCGCGAAGCCCTGCTCGACCGCTGCTTCGAGGTCGTCCGGCGGCGCGGGTTCAGCGACCTGAGCCTGCGCGAGATCGCCGCCGAGGCGGGCACCAGCCACCGGATGCTGATCTACCACTTCGGCTCCCGCGACGGCCTGCTCGCCGAGGTGGTCGGCCGGATGGAGGCGGCGCAGCGGGCGCTGCTGGCCGACCTGGTCACCGAGGAGGCCGACATCTTCGCCGTGTCGGCCGCCTTCTGGGCGCACCTAACTACCCCGGACCTGCTCGCCGCGCAGCGGTTGTTCTTCGAGATCTATGTGCAGGCGCTCTACGGTCGAGAGTGGACGACCACGTTCCGCGAGTCGGTGATCCGGGCGTGGGAGGGTCCGCTCGTGGAGCTGTTCTCCCGGGTCGGTATCGCCGGCGACCGGGCGCGGGCGCACGCGCGGCTGGGGCTCGCCGTCACCCGCGGGTTGGGGCTCGACCTGCTGATGACGGGGGAGCGGGCCGAGGTCGACGCGGCGATGACCCTCTACGGCGAGCTGGCCCGGCGCGACCTCCCGCCGGCTTAGTTGATCTCCTCTTGCTCTGCTGCCACATAGGCAGCACCAGCGGCGGTGCCCGCTGCCTATTTGGCAGCAGAGCAAAGGACTCACGCACTGGCCGCAGGAGCCGGCTCCGGAACCGGCCGCGCTTCGGCCCGGACCAGCGACGCCGGACCCGGGCCGGCCAGCCACCGGAACGTCAGCCCGGCCACGATGCAGCCCACCCCTTGCACGGTCAGCAGGGTGATCACGTCGACCTTGTCGCCCAACGCCCCGGCCACCGCCGCGCCGATCACCGACGCGATCGACGCGCCCATCCAGATCGCCGAGAACGCGCGGCCGCGCAGCCGGTCCGGGGTCTCGATCTGGAACAGCGTCCAGATCGCTCCGAGATGGATACCGACCGGAAGACCGACGATCACGAACAGCGCGAGTACGGGCCAGAACGCACCGTCCCACCGCGGATAGTTGAAGATCACCACGTCGACCACGCCGAAGAAGGTCCAGCACGTGGCGATCAGCGGAACCGGGCGGAACCGCGCGGTGACCCGGGTCGCGGCCAGGCTGCCGATGATGCCGCCGACCGCCTGGGCCGACATCAGCCAACCGAGTTCGCGGCCGCCGGCGTGGAGGGCCTTCGTGACGTAGACCGCGAACAGCGTGCCCATCATGCCCTCTCCCACCGACGAGACGGCGATGATGACGAAGATCGCGCGGACGATCCGGTTGCGGCCGACGGCGCGAAGGCCCTCGGCCAACTCACGCAGCAGATGCCGTTCCGGTTCGGATCCGGTCTCCTGGACCGCACGATGGCTGCCGCGGATCAGTCCACACAGCACGGCCGCGATCGCGAACGTGCCCGCGTCGACCAGCGCGGCGCCGGCCAGCCCGCTGGTCACCGCGATAACCCCGCCGAGCGCCGGGCCGACCAGGCGGGCCAGGTTGTTGTTGAGGGTGTTGAGCGCGTTGGCGGCCGGCAGCCGGTCGGCGTCGACCAGGCGGGGCAGCAGCGCGTTCTCGGCGGGCTGGAAGAACTGCGCGAGCGCCTGCGAAGTGAACGCGACGGCCACCACGATCCAGACCCGGTCCGCGTCGTCGACGAGCAGGAGCGGCAGCAGCGCGAAGACCTGGAGGACGTTGACGACGACCACGACCCGGCGCCGGTCCCAGCGGTCGACGTAGACGCCGGCGACCGTACCGGCGGCGATCGTGCCGAGCAGCGACGCGGCCACCACGGTCGCGACGGCGGCGGGTGAGCCGGTCAGCCCGAGCACCGCGACCGGCAGGGCGATGCCGAGCACCCAGTTGCCGGTCAACGAGATCAGTCCGGCGAAGAACAGCAGGGCGAAGTCGCGCTGGCGAAGCGGGCCGAGGTCCACCCGCCGACTATTCCAGTTCCGCGAGCGCTGCGGGGCCGCTATGCTGAATCAAAATTCAGTGAATCAAGATTCAGGGGGTACGCCTGATGCACGCGATCGTGATCGGCGGCGGAGTGGCCGGAACCGTCAGCGCCATCGCCCTGCGCCGCCAGGGCGCCGAGGTGACGCTGTTCGAAGCCCATCCCGACCCGGGCGGCGAGGTCGGCTCCTTCGTCAGCCTGGCGGTCAACGGATTGCGCGGCCTGGCCGCGATCGACTGCCTGGAGCGGGTCCAGTCCCGCGGCATGCCGATCGCCCGGATGCGCATGTGGTCAGCGAAGGGACAACTGATCGCCGACGTACCCCGCGGCCGCCGCACCACCGACCCGATGCGCAGCATCACCCTGATGCGCGGCCACCTGGTGGCCGAGCTACGCGCGGCGGCCGAAGAGGCCGGCGTCCGGCTGGTGACCGGCGAGCGGCTGGTCGCCGTCGACCCGGACGGCACGGCGCGCTTCGCAAGCGGCCTGACCGCGACCGGCGACCTGCTGGTCGGCGCCGACGGAATCCGCTCAGTGGTGCGCGGCGCCCTCGACCCGGATGCACCGACCCCGCGCTACGCGGGCGTCTGGGTGATCTCCGGCCGCTCACCGGGTGCGGTGGCTGGTCCTTCCGCGCGTGATTCGTCCCCGCGGTCGGTGGGCGAGGTGGGTGCGTCGGTGGTGCCGGTCCCGGGTGATGGGTCCGGACGGTCGGTGGGCGAGGTGGGTGCGTCGGTGGTGCCGGTCGGGGGTGATGGGTCCGGACGGTCGGTGGGCGAGGTGGGTGCGTCGGTGGTGCCGGTCGGGGGTGATGGGTCCGGACGGTCGGTGGGCGAGGTGGGTGCGTCGGTGGTGCCGGTCCCGGGCGTGGCCGGGCGGTCGGTGGGCGATTTCGGCGTGCCGGTGGTTCCGGTCGCGGGTGATGGGTCCGGGTGGTCGGTGGGCGAGGTGGGTGCGTCGGCAGCACCGGTCCCCGGTGTTGCGTCGCGGCGGGCGGTCGATGAAGTGAGCGGCGCGTCGCCTGGCGAGGGCACGTTCAACATGACCGTCGGGGCGCACGGCGCGTTTGTCCACGTTGTCCCACCCAGCGGTGGTGAGGTCTGGTGGCAGGCCCAGGTGAACAGCCCTAACCCACCCGGCGAGCGCGGTGGGGAATGGCTGCTGTGGCTTGACGGGCTCTTCGCCGCGGAGCCGGTGCCGCGGCGGATTATCGCGGCCACCACCCAACTGCACCGGCACAGCGTCAACCAGGTGCTCGACTTGGTGCGGGTCTGGCACGACGCGCGCATCGTGTTGGTCGGCGACGCCGCGCACCCGGTCGGGGCCGGGCAGGGGGCCTCGATGGCGATCGAGGACGGGGTCGTTCTCGGGGCGATGATCGGTGCCGCCGGGACCGTCCACGACGGGCTTGCCCGGTATGAGGCGGCCCGGCGGGAGCGGGTTACCCGGGTGCTGCGGGCCGCCGACGACAACCGTGAGGCCAAGCAAGCCGGGCCGGTCCGCCGGCGGCTCACCGAGATTGGGATGTCGCTCTTCTTCGAACGCTTTTACGAGCGCGCCACCGGGTGGCTTTACGACTACGAACCAGTGCCGACGCTGAAGAGCTAGCCGCGTGTCGCGGCCGCGACACGCCGCCCCGGCCGAGATCTATTGGGGCTAGGGCTAGGGCTTGGTGGTGCGTTGGGGGGCCAGGCCGCTGGCGATCACGGCGGTGGCGACCGTCAGCAGGTCTTCGGTGATCGCGGCGGTGAAGGCGGTGACCTTCTCGGTTCCGGCCCAGCGGCGCCAGGCCGCGCCCGCGTAGCTGCCCGCTATCGAGCCCGCCGCGCCGCACAGGGCGCCCAGGCCCACGTTGGCGCCGGAGCGCCGGGCCAGGGCCGCGCCGGCCAGCAGGCCCGTGGCGATGCGGCCGGTCAGGCCCTGCCTCGACAGGCGGCTCGGGATGTTGGGGAGTTTGTCGCCGACCAACTCCGCGGTGGCGCCGGCCGTCAGCAGGACCCGGCCGCGGGTGGTTGCCGCGCGGTCGAGCAGGCGGTCTTCCCTCGTCGGGTGGGTGGTCAGGGCGATCGTCGCGAGACCGGTCAGGCTGCGGCCGCCGGTCGCGACGCCGACGAGGAAGGCGCCGGTCAGCGCAGTCGACTCCATGGTGGTCACGCTACCGAAAGGCGGCTGGGCAAAGGGGCTAGTCGACCAGGCGGGCGCGGGCCGCCTCCAGCACCTGGGCGTCGACGCCGCAGTCGGCCAGGTATTTGGCGACGCCGCCGTATGCCTGGTGTAGGTGTTCGATGGTGTTGACCATGACGATTCGTTGCACGCCCTCGGTCAGGGCGTAGTCGTCGGCGACCTCGTCTTCCGGCACGCCGGCGACCAGCAGGAGCAGGGCGACCAGCACGCCCGTGCGGTCTTTGCCCTCGTGGCAGTGCACGACCACGCCGCCCGGCGGTGCCTCGGCCACCGCGCGGAACGCGGCGCCGATGCCCGGGCGGCTGTGGTCGAGCAGCGGGGCGTAGGTGTGCGGCAGGATCTCGTAGTCGTTGTCGCCGAGGAGGGGCACGTGCGCGTAGAGCGGGTCCGCGGCGAACGGGCTCGGGTGCGCGGTGCACTCGCGGGCCCAGCGCAGGTCGACGATCCGGCGGACGCCGCCCGCCCGGATCGCCGCGATCGTCTCGGCGGTCAGCCGGTGGTGGTTGTCGGAGCGGAGCAGCGCGTCGGGCCGGATCCGCCGGCCGTCGGTGGTGGTCAGGCCACCGAGGTCGCGCACGTTGGTGCAGTCCGGCCAGTCGAGGATCACGGCGCCGGCTCCTTCCGTGGGGGATCGGAAAAGCCATGATCTCCCACGGAAGCGGCCGGGCGCGACCCGGCTACGCGGCGCGACGTCGGCGGCGTCCGATCAGGACGGTCCCGGCCACGACCAGCGCGGCCACGGCGGCCAGCACGGCGAGCCGGGGCGACGGTCCGGGTCCGGACGGCGTCGACGACGCGACGGGCTCGACCGCGACCGGCTCAACAGCGGCTGCGACCGGCGCCGCCGGCAGCGCGCCGGAATCGGTGGTCACGAACGGGTCCCGCGTCTCGTCGACCGGCAGCACCGGTGGCTTGACCGCGCCGGGCCAGTATTGCGCGAGGTGCTCGGCCGTCAGCGGGGTGACCGTCGGCAACTGCCGGAGGCCGCCCTTCGCGCTGATCGTGCCGACCCGGTAGGGCGCGAACCAGCCCTGGTCGCCGATGACCGTGAACGGCCCCTCATTCGGGAGCACGACCGACACCGCGTAGTGCGCGGGATCCGTCAGCTTGACCGCAGCGAAGCGACTCTCCTTGCCACCCTTGTCGACGAGCCGCAACCCGACCTGGTCGAGCGTGCCCTCATAGGGATGGAACCCGTGCTGGAGCACCCACATCCCGACCGTGTAGGTCTGGTTGACCGTGAGCTGCGCGGGCATCGGCTCCAGGACGGTCGCCGCCCAGCCGCCGGCGTGGGCCGGGCCGGGCGCCGCGATCGCGCCGACGACCGTCGCGAGCAGAGCGGCCGCCGCGGCCGCCAGGGTTCGGCGCAGTGTGTCGGACATATTCGCCACCTCCGCTGGTGACGAGCCGCCCGCGGGTCAGCCGGTTCCCGTCGACTGGGCGCGCAGGGCGTCGAAGCTCAGCGCCGGTCCCGGTAGGACGGTCGTCGCGGCCGCCGCCCGCAGGCCGTCGAGCACGATGTCGGCGTGCCGGTGCGCGAGCTCCGTCTCGACGCCCGCCGGCAGCCCGCCGGGCAGTGGCCGGGACAGCCGCACGACCAGCGTGCCGAGGTCGCCGACGGTCACGTCCGGGCGGAGCAGGCCGGCCGACTGGGCCGAGCGGACCAGCCGGTCGAGGAGGGCGCCGCCCTCGGCGGTGAGCGCCGGGTCGGCGTGCGGCACAAAAGCCAGCAGCGTGGGGATGACCGCGGCGACGCCCAGGTCGAGCGCCTCGTGCACGTAGCGGCGCAGCGCCGCGAACGGATCGGGCTCGGCGGCGATCGCGGCGCGGACGGCGCCGGCGGCCGCGCGCACCGCCGCCTCGACCACCGCCAGCGCGAGCGCGGACCGGTCGGGGAAGTGCCGGTAGAGCGTGGCGATCCCCGTGCCGGCGCGGCGGGCGATCTCGTCGAGCGGGGCGTTCGGCCCGCGCTCGACGAACACCTCGCGCGCGGCGACGAGGATCCGCTCCCGGTTGGCGAGGGCGTCCTTGCGCGTCACGCGACCCACTATACGGAGAAAGATCCTCCAGAAATGGTGGTACGGTCGACGAAGCGGAGGAATTTTCTCCAGAACGAGGGAGTGACGAGCCCCATGCGCCTCAGCATCAACATGACCAACGCCGCCTTCCCCGGCCCGCTGGCCCGGGACCTCGCCGACGTCGCCCGCGCCGCCGACCAGGGCGGGCTCGACACGCTCTGGGTCGGCGACCACCTGATCCAGGCCGAGCCGGGCCTCGACCTCGAGGAGCCGGCCGTCGAGGCTTACACGACGCTGGGTTTCCTGGCCGCGACCACCTCGCGGCTGCGGCTCGGCACGATGGTCTCGGCGGTCACCTTCCGCCCGCCCGCACTGCTGGTCAAGGCCGTGACCACGCTCGACGTGCTGAGCGGCGGGCGGGCCTGGTTCGGCGTCGGCGCCGGCTACCACGAGGCCGAGGCGGCGATGATGGGCCTTCCGCTGCCGCCCGCCGCGGAACGGTTCGCGCTGCTCGACGACACCCTGCGGCTCGCGTTGCGGATGTGGGCGGGCGACCAGTCCACGTTCGACGGTGCCCGGACGCACCTGGACCGGCCGATCGGCAGCCCGGGCCCGCTGACCCGGCCGCACCCGCCGATCCTGGTCGGCGGGATGGGCGAGAAGAAGACCTTGCGGCTGGTGGCGCGCTACGCCCAGGCGTGCAACCTGCCCGACATCCCCGACGGCGGCGGGACCATCCGGCACAAGCTGGAAGTGCTGGCCGAGCACTGCGCGGCCGAGGGCACCGACTTCGCCGCGATCGAGAAGACCGTCAGCACCCGCCTCGGCGCCGACGAGACGCCGGAGCAGTTCTCGGAGCGCGCGACCGCGCTGGCCGGGCTCGGGATCGGCCACCTCGTCGTGATCTTTCGCGGGCCGTGGACCCCGGCGGCCGTCGACCGCCTCGCCGCCGCCGGCCGGTTGCTGGGGTGACGGCCGACACTGTCACGTTCCACCGGGGCTGTCTCGTCGTCAGAGCATGCGCGTACTCGTTATCGGCGGTTCGGGTGTGGTCGGGCGACCCACCGCGAACGCTCTTGTCCAGCGCGGCCACCAGGTCGCGATCCTCACCCGCAGCGGCACCGCCGGGCCGGCCGGCACCGAGGCGCTCCGGGGTGACCTCACCACCGGGGCCGGCCTCGAAATGGCGCTCGCGGGGGTGGACTGCGTGGTCGACTGCGCCAACGTCACGACCCTCTCGAAGGCCACGGCGGTCCGCTATTTCACCGACACCACCACGCGGCTCGGGCGGCTCGCGGAGGCGGCCGGGGTCAAGCATCACGTGGTGCTGAGCATCGTGGGCATCGACAAGATCCCCTACGGTTACTACGTCGCCAAGCTGGCCCAGGAGAAGGCGGTGCTCGACGGCCCGGTGCCGAGCACGATCCTGCGGGTCACCCAGTTCCACGAGTTCGCCGGCCAGATCATGGCGCAGTCGAGCTTCGGCCGGTTCGCGATCGTGCCGAAGGCGGTGACCCAGCCGATCGCGGCGAGCGAGGTGGGCCTCGCGCTCGCCGAGGTCGTCGACGACGGTCCGCGCGGCCGGGTGCCCGACATCGGTGGCCCGCGCGTCGAATACCTGCCCGACCTGGCCCGCCAGTTCGTGCGGCACCGCGGCGAGCGGAAGACCGTGATCGCGGTCAAGCTGCCGGGCAAGGCCGGCCGCGGGATGAACGGCCCCGACCAGCTACCGGGGCCCGGTGCCGTCCTGCGCGGCCCGACCTTCGCCGACTGGCTCGCCGACCAGTAGGAGCGTCTTGCCCACCGTGGAGCGTGCTTCGATGGCCGCGTGTGCGTCGGCGGCACGCTCCAAGGGGAAGCGCTGGCCGATCACCGGTGTCAACCGCCCGTCGGCGGCGAGGCGGAGCGCTTCGGCGGTCAGCGCACGCAACTCCTCGGGCGTGCCGTTGGCGCCGCGCAGCAGGGTCACGCCACGGGCGGCGGCCTGCTCGTCGGTGACGTCTGACCAGGCGCCGCTGGACAGCCCGTAGCTGATCATCCGGCCGCCGCGGTCGAGCAGGTCGAACGCCGCCCGGGCGACGGTGCCGCCGACGCCGTCGAACACCACGTCGACCGGGCCGACCGCGGCCGACCAGCCGTCGGCGGTGTAGTCGACGACCCGATCCGCGCCCAGCGAGCGGACCAGCTCGAGCTTGGCGGCGCCGGCCGCGCCGGTCACCGTCGCGCCGGCCGCCTTCGCGAGTTGGACCAGCAGCGTGCCGACGCCGCCGGCGGCCGCTTCGACCAGGACCCGCTCGCCGGGCTTCGGCGCCGCCGCGCGGATCAGCAGCAGCGCGGTGCGGCCGTCGGCGAGCAGCGCCACCGCGACGTCGAGGTCGAGGCCGTCGGGCACCGGCACCAGGCCGGCCGCGTCGACCGCGACCCGCGACGCGTAGCCGCCCGAACCGCCGGTCGAGGTCACCACCCGGGTGCCGACCAGCTCGGGATCGACGCCGTCGCCCACCGCGCTCACCACGCCGCCGACGCCGTTGCCGGGCACCATCGGGAACTCGCCCTTGAACGGGCCGAACCCGCGCGCCCGGAACATCGTCTCGATGAAGGTGATGTTGGCGTAGGCCACGTCGACCAGGGCCTGGCCCGGACCGGGGGCCGGATCCGGCGCCTCGCCGGGCACCAGCACCGACGGGTCACCGAACCGGGTCAACCACACGACTCGCATACGACGAAGGATCACACCTCAACCGAGGTTGAGGTCAACGTTCGGACACCCCACCGAGTACGGGCTTGACGTCGACGATCGGCGTACGGTCGAGGGCTTCCAGATTGTTGACCTTGACCCGCGGGCCGTCGACCTCGAGCACGGTGACCCGGTGCAGGCCGATCGGGTTGGGCCGGTCCGGCGAGCGGGTGCTGAAGACGCCGGTCAGCGGCCGGTCAGCGGCGCCGCGCGGGCGCACCGCGAGCACGTCGCGGGCCGCTCGGTCGAACCAGGTGAGCACCAGCACCTCCTGGCCCGGCGCGAGGTCGGCCAGCGCGGCGGCGACCGACGGGTCGAACTCGAGCCAGGCGTCGGGGCCGCCCTCGTCGCCCTGCTTCGGCGCGGCCGCGGCGTCGGTGAGCGGCGAGGAGACCACCCCGACCGGCGAGATCTCAAACATCCAACGACTCTAGGCGGCGCGCGAGGTAAGCGCGCTCCGGTTCGTTGCCGACCAGCGCGAGCGCGGCGCGGTAGGCCTCGGCGGCTTCGGCGGTGCGGCCCAGCCGGCGCAGCAGGTCGGCGCGGGCGGCCGGCAGCAGGTGGTAGGCGGCCAGGTGCCGGTCGGCGACCAACTCGTCGAGCAACTCCAGACCGGCGGCCGGACCGTCCACCATGGCCACCGCCACCGCGCGGTTGAGGTCGACCAGCGGCGAGGGTGCCACCGTGCGGAGCACGTCGTAGAGGGCGACCACCTGCGGCCAGTCGGTCGTCGCGACCGATGCGGCGTCGTCGTGCACGGCGGCGATCGCGGCCTGGAGCGCGTAGGGGCCGGGCGGCCCGCCGGTCAACGCCTCGACCACCAGCCGGCGGCCCTCCGTGATCTTGTCGAGGGACCACAGCGAGCGGTCCTGCTCGTCGAGCAGCACCACGTCGCCGCGGGCGTCGACCCGGGCCGGGCGGCGGGCGTCGACCAGCAGCATCAACGCGAGCAGCCCGGTCACCTCGCGCTCGGCCGGCAGCAGCCGGTGCAGGATGCGGGCCAGCCGGATCGCCTCGTCGGCCAGGTCGGCGCGGACGAGTTGGCTGCCGCCGGTCGCGGCGTACCCCTCGGTGAAGATCAGGTAGACCACCCGGAGCACCGCCGGGAGCCGGTCGGGCAGTTCCGCCGCCGATGGCACCCGGAACGGGATCCGGGCCTCGCGGATCTTGCGTTTGGCTCGGACCACCCGCTGCGCCATCGTCGCCGGCGGCACCAGGAACGCCCGCGCCGCCTCGGGTGTGGTCAGGCCGGCCAGGCAGGTGAGGGTGAGCGCGAGTTGGGCGTCGAGCCCGAGCGACGGGTGGCAGCAGGTGAAGAACAGCCGCAGCCGCTCGTCGGGCGCGTCGTCGCTCCACACCGGATCGATCGGCGGCGGGCTGTCCCGCCGGTCGGCTTCGACCTGGAGCAGGGCCAGCTTCGCGGCGAAGACCTTGTCGCGGCGGAGCACGTCGACCGCCCGGTGGCGGGCCACGGTGAGCAGCCACGCCCCCGGGCGGTCGGGGACACCGTCGTTGGGCCAGCGGGCCACGGCGGACGCGACCGCGTCGGCTGCGACCTCTTCGGCCAGATCAAGATCGCCCAGGGTACGGACGAGCGTCGCCAGCAGCCGGCCCCACTCCTCGCGGAAGACGGCCTCGACGGATGCGGCGCCCGTACCCATGGCGGGTCTTTATTCTCCGAACTCCATGATCGGCCGGACCTCGACGGAACCGTATTTCGAACCGGGGCAGCGCTCGGCCCACTCGATCGCGGCGTCCAGGTCGGGCACGTCGATCAGGTAGTAGCCGCCGAGCACCTCACGGGTCTCGGCGAACGGGCCGTCGGTGACCGTCCGCTGCCCGTCCTGGACCCGCACGGTGGTCGCGGTCGTCGACTCCTGGAGCGCGTCGCCGCCCTTGCCGATGCCGGCCTTCTCGATCGCCTCGGAGTAGGCCCAGTATTCGTTCATCACCTTCTCCGCCTCGGCCGGGTCGGGCGTGCCCCGGTTCTCCTCGCTGTAGATCAGCAACAGGTAGCGCATGGGTTTCTCCCTCGGGCATGCAGTGGTCGGTGACCACCTCTCATCCTGTCGACGAACGACTCCGCCGCAATCGACATCGGGTCCGGGATTTTTTAGACGGGTACCGAAAGAGTGACGGTCAGGCCGCTCGCCACCGCACCGGTGACGGTGCCCAGTTGCAGCGAGTAGCCGTCGCTGAACACCATGTCGCTGTCGAGCGAGGTGTTGGCCAGGTTGCGCACGCTCTGCTCGTAGCCGCTGGTCGCGTAGACAGCGGCGCTGGCGTCCTTGGGGAGCGCGAGTTGGCTGGTGCGCAGCTTGTCACTCGCCGTGGTCGCCTTCTCCAGCGTGGCATAGACCTCGAAGTGGATGTGCGGCCATCGGCCGTCGTACGCCGCGGGGTAGATGCTGGTGAAAGTGACCTTCCCGGCGGCGTCGGCGACCTGGACGCCCCGCAGGTAGTTCTCCTGTTCCACGCCCTGCGAATACAGGGAGTAGCGGCCCTGCTGGTCGCAGTGCCAGAGATAGACGGCCGCGCCGGCGAGCGGCTGGCCGGTGCCGCTGCCGGCCACGTCGAGAACGGTCAGGGCGATTTTCAGGGGTACGCCGGTGGCGGTGGCCGAGCCGGTGCCGAAGCTGCGGGTGAGGTCGCTGCGCACGATGCCGCTCTCGGTGAGCACGTTGACGCCGTTGGAGCCGTCGCCGGGGAAGGGGCCGGCCGTTTCCTCCGGTATCTCGCCGTCGGCGGTCGTGGTCTGAGCCTGGCCGGGCCCCGTTGGTGAGTCGCTCGTCGCGTTTGCCGGGCTCGCCGCCGTCTCCGTCGCCGCTCCCGAGCAGCCGGCCAGGGTGGCCGCGCCGGCGATGCCGAGCAGTCCCAGCACGCGGCGGCGGTTGAGGAGCGTCGGGAGGTCGAGCGAGAGTCCCTGGTCGTGCTGGTGCATGGTTGGCCTCCTTTGTCGGTAGTCCCAACCATTCGTCCAGTTACTGCGGCGCGGCTTTCGGCATGCTGTGCGGCGGCTGTGCATCCAACTCCTGGAAGAGCGTGATGTGCAGGTCGCCGGGAGCGTCGAGCCGCGAGTTGAGCGACCGCCAGGGCGTCTCCGTCGGCGCCGCCACCTGCTCGGCGCCCGCGTCGACGAGCGCGGTCGTGCCCGCGGCGGTGTCGTCGACCTCGAACGCGATCCGGAACCGCGGCGCGACCGGGCGCCCGACCTCGACCTCGTCGATGAAGCGGTGGTGTGCGGTGTTGGCGATCTCCAACGTGGCCCGGCCGGCCTCGAGGATCATCACCCGCTCGTCGCCGCCACCGCTGAACGCCGCCTCCTCGGTGAGCCCGAGCGCGTCGCGGAAGAACGCCACCGCGGCGTCGTAGTCGTCGACCTGAACCACCAACCGCATCTGCCTGACCTGTGCCATGAGCGTCAGGCTAACCGCGACTGGACCGGCTCCGCAGCTCGCGCAGGTGCTTGGCGATCGTGCTGATGTCCTGTTGCCCGTAGCCGTCGGCGATCGCCGACTCGACCGCGGCCTTGTTGGCCTGGGCCTGGGCGACCGGCACGCCGACCCGCTCGGCCAGCGCCAGCACCAGGTCGGCGTCTTTGCTCACGAGGTCGAGCGAGAACGCGACCGGGTTGTCGTCGGGGTGCTCGAAGATCGCCCGCTTGTATTTCAGGAACGGCGCGCCGGTGGCGCCGGAGAGGAACACGTCGTAGGCGGTGTCGCGATCGATGCCGGCGGCCTCGGCGAGCACGTAGGCCTCGCTGAGCCCCTGGTTGATCGCGAGCAGCAGCGTGTTGATGGCCACCTTCATGGTCGCGCCGGTGCCGGTCGGTCCGATGTGGAACACCTTGCCGCTCATCGACTCGAGGATCGGCCGCACCCGGTCGACGTCGACCGCCTCGCCGGCGGCCAACGCGGTCAGCGTGCCACCCTCGACGCTCGACACGCTGCCGGAGACCGGGCAGTCGACGTGCACGCCACCGGCGCCGCGGACCATCTCGGCCAACCGCAGCGTGGTGCGCGGGTCGATGGTGCTGGTGTCGACGACGGGGGTGCCCAAGCGCAGCCCGGCGACGATCCCGTCGCGGCCCTCGTGCGCGGCCAGGTCGGCGGCGTCGTTGGCGAGCGCGACGATCACGACGTCGGAGGTGCCGGCGGCCTCGCGCGCGGTGCCTGCGACGGTCGCGCCGGTGCGGGCGGCGACCTGCTCGGCCCGCTCCCGGGTGCGGTTCCAGACGGAGACCGGATAGCCGGCCGCACGCAGCCGCCCGACCATCGCGCCGCCCATGTTTCCGGTGCCGATGATGGCCAGCCTCGGCTTGTCGCTCATCCCACCATCCTTACACCGCGCCGGGCCGGCCCGGCAGCAGACCACAACTCCCGATCGCCGCCACCTAACCGTTGCGCGGACGGGCCGCCGCGAGGCCGGCCAGCCACTGCGCATGCTCGCGGATGCGCGCCGGGTCGTCGGGGAAGCCGGTCTCCCACGACTGGCCCAGGGGCATCCAGGCGGCGGGCTGACCGGGCTCGGCCTCGAGCGGGGCCGCGGGGTCGGCGAACGCGGCGTAGGACAGGCTCAGGGTCGTCGGCTTGTCGGGATGGAATGACCGGACGCAAGCACCCGCTGGCCGGGCGAGGAGCTCGACATCCACGCCGGTCTCTTCACGCAGCTCGCGACGCGCTGCTTCCCGGGGTGTCTCGCCGGGCTCGACCTGGCCGCCGGGCGGAACCCAACCCCGCCACGGATGACTCACCAGCAGAACCTGGGACAGCTCGGCGTCGAACACCCAGACCTCGGCCCCCAGCGGATCGACCGGACTGGCACCAGCGGCAGCCGCCCAGGCCGCGACGTCGTCATATTCGACCCGGGCATTGGCGACGTCGCCCAACGCAGCCTCCAGCGACCGCCGCTGCAACTCGTCACGATTCATGCCCGCAACCTAACGAGGGGGTAGGACAATCCCCGGTCCGCGAATCACCGACCGGGCGCGTCGACGCTGTCCGGCTCCGGGTGGCCGCCGCCGGTGTCGGCGATCCGCGTCGCGATCTTGCTCAATGCGGCGTCCAACGCGGGCCCGGTCGGCCGCTGCCCGTCGCGATCCGGCAGCTTCGTCAACAACCACGTCTTCCACGCCTCGGCCAGCTTGCGGTAGGACTCCTCGCCCTGCTGTGTCAGCCCGAGACACTCGTCGTCGTCGATCGTGACCAACCCCCGCCAGGCCGCGGCGGCGAAGGCGGGTCGCAGCACCGCACCCGGCAGCTTGTAGGCCCGCCCCACCCCGGCCACGTCGACCGGCCCGGCATAGCGGGTACGCAGGTGGATCTGGGTCAGGCACCACGCGTCGGAGGCGGCCAGCTTCGTGCCCGACGCGGCCAGCACCGCCGGGGCGGCGGCCGGCCCCTCGGTGCGGATCACCCGGGAGACCGCCCGCTCGAGCTCGCCGTCGGAGCCCTGCCCGTCTGGCATGCCGAAGCCCTCGCCCAGGTCGGGCGCCGCGGCCCGGGCCATGTCCCGCAGCGGCACCTCCTTGAGAAACCAGGCCAGCGCGAACGCGACCAGCGGGACCGGCACCGCGTAGAGGAACAGAGCGTGCACCGATTGGGCGTACGCCTCGATGATCGGTCCTGATTGTGCGGGTGGCAGGTTGTGCACCGCGGTCGGCAGGCCCAGCACCCCCGGCGGGAGGACGCCCGTCTGCCGGAGCGCGTCGGTCAGGTGGTGGTTGAGCTGGTTGGCGAAGATCGTGCCGAACACCGCCGCGCCGAACGAGCTGCCCAGCGTGCGCAGGAAGGTCACGCCTGAGGTGGCCACGCCGAGATCGCGGTAGGCGACCGTGTTCTGCACGATGATGATCAGGATCTGCATCGACAGGCCGATGCCGACGCCGAAGACAAACATGTAGAGCGACGTGTTCAGCGTCGACGTGCCGGAGCCCATCCTGGACAGCAGGTAGAGGCCGAGGGCCATGATCAGGCCGCCGACGATCGGGAATACCTTGTAGCGGCCCGTCCGGCTCACCGTGTTGCCGGCCAGCACGGCCGTGACCAGCAGACCGACGACAAGGGGCAGCGTGCGTACGCCGGAGACGGTCGCCGACACGCCCTGCACCCACTGGAGGTAGGTGGGCAGGAAGGTGAGCGCGCCGAGCAGCGTGAAGCCGACGACGAAGCTGAGCGCCGCCGAGACCACGAACACCCGCGACTGGAACAGGCGGATCGGCAGCACCGGCTCGCGGGCCCGGCGCTCGGCGAAGCCGAAGGCGATCAGCAGCAGCACGGATACCGCGAACAGCGCGATGATCACGGGGGAGGACCACGCGTACTCGGTGCCGCCCCAGCTTGTCGCCAGGGTCAGGCCGGCAGCGCCGGTGCCGATCAGCACGATGCCGAGATAGTCGATCACCGGTCTGCCGCGGCTCTCGATCGCCGGGATGGTGCGGGCGGCGACCAGGATGACCACGACGGCCAGCGGCACGTTGATGTAGAACACCCAGCGCCAGCCGAGGCTGCTGTCGGTGAACAGCCCGCCGATCAACGGGCCGATCACGGTCGCGAGCCCGAAGACCGCGCCCAGCCCGCCCTGGTAGCGGCCCCGGTCGCGCAGCGGGATCACGTCGCCGATCAGGGCGGTGGCGGTGACCAGCAGGCCGCCGGCGCCGATGCCCTGCACCGCGCGGGAGAAGACCAGCCAGAGCAGGCTCTGCGCGGCGCCGCACAGCACCGAGCCGAGGATGAAGACCATCGCGCTGACCTGGAAGATCCGCTTGCGGCCGAACTGGTCGCCGAACTTGCCGGCGAGGGCCGCGGCGATGGTCTGCGCCAGCAGGTAGGCGGTGACCACCCAGGACAGATGGCTGGCGCCGCCCAGGTCACCGACGATCGTCGGCAGCGCGGTGGCGACCACGGTCTGGTCCATCGCGGCGAGCAGCAGGCCGAGCACGACGGTGCCGTAGATGACGTTCATCTGGCGGCGCGACAGTGCCGGTGGGCGGACGTCGCCGTCCGGAGCCACTGCTGTATCCACTGCCACGCGCACCCCCGTACGCCCGCCGGATCTTCAGCGTACGGGCGGGACCAGCACGGTGAGGCAGGTTACGCAGCCTTCGAGCTTCTCGAACTCGCTGATGTCGACGACGATCGGCGCGAAACCCAGCTGGTGGATCAATGCCGTGGTGTGCGGTGCGGAGGCCGCGATCAGCACCCGTTCGTCGCCGAGCGGCACCAGGTGGCAGCCCGCTTCCTCCTCGACCGGAAGCACCGGCGGCAACGCGTGCGTGTCGAGCAGGTGCGGCAGCGCGACCAGGGTGCCGTCGGGCAGAGCGGTGACAGCGGACTTCAGATGGAGTACGCCGTGCAGCGTGACGGGCGTCGCCGTCTTGCCACGGGTGGCCAGGTGGTCGCGGAGTTGGCCGAAGCCGGCCTCGTTGGTGCGGCCGCCGACGCCGACGTAGACCCGGTCGCCGACCTGGAGCACGTCGCCGCCGTCGAGCGTGCCGGGCGCCTCGATCTCGACCACGTCGAGCAGCAGCGCCTCGGCGGCGGCCCGGGCACCCGCGACTTCTGGCCGCCGCTCTTCCGCGCCGGGCCGGGTCAGGATGGCGAGGTCACCGCAGACCACGACCGTGTCCTCGATGAACACGCTGTCCGGGCACTCGTCGGCGGGGGCCACGTCGACCACGGACCAGCCCGCGCCGGCCAGGGCCGCGCGGTAGGCGTCATGTTGCCGCCGGGCCAGATCGACATCGACGGGGGTACGCGCGATGTGCGTGACGATGCCGTCGGCCAGCTTCGAACTCGGGGCGCGGACGAGCGCCGTACCGCTGATCATGGGTTGATTCTGGTGTTGGCCGGTTAATGCCGCAAACCCGTGGTGATCCGCATCAGCTCGTCGTGGGTGATCGGGCTGCCCTTGCCGCCGCGCGCTTCCTGCATCGCCTTGGCGAGTTGGGCCCGGCGCAGCACCTCGCCGATGTCGGCGCCGCTGAAGCCGTGGCTGACCGAGGCCAGCGCGGCCGGGTCGACGTCGTCGGCGAACATGGTGAAGCCGGCGTATTCGTGGCGCTCGCTCAGGTCGCGGATCTTCATCTTGAAGATCTCGGCCCGGCCGGCCTCGTCGGGCAGCGGGATCGAGAGCTTGACGTCGAACCGACCCGAGCGGATCAGCGAGTCGTCGACCCGGTGCGGGAAGTTGGTCGTCGCCACGACCACCACGTTCTGGTTGTCTTCGATGAGGTTGTTCATCTCCTGCTTGAAGATGCCCGCGACGGCGTTGACGGCCTGGCTGGCCGCGTCGCCGCCCGCACCGGCGTAGCTGATGATGCTGTCGAACTCGTCGAAGAGCATCACCGTCGGGTGCCGGTAGCGGCGGGCCTCCTGGAAGATCGCCTTGATGTTGCGCTCGGAGCCGCCGAGCCACTTGTCGAGGATCTCCGGCGTGCGGATCTCCCGGAACGTCGCGCCGATCTCGTTGGCCAGCGCCCGGGCCAGCATGGTCTTGCCGGTGCCGGGCGGCCCGTAGAGCAGGATGCCCTGCGGCCGGCGAGCGCCCCAGCGGGCCATGATGTCGGGGTGCCGGAAGCTGACGGCGATCTCCCGGAACTGGCCGACGATGCTCTCCAGCCCGCCGACCTGGTCGAGGGTGACGTTCTCGGTGCGGGTCGGCCCCGGCGCGGCGGCCGTCGGCGTGGCCGGCGGCGGCTGGGTCTCGCGCCGGCCGATCACGTAGGTGCGCCCGCGCAACGGCGCCTCACCGCCGACGAACTCGCCGACGACGCGCAGCACCAGCAGCGTCATCTCGCGAAGCAGGTCGGTGGTCATCTCCGGGCTCGGCACGTTGGCCCGGATCGAGATCGTCCGCGGCCCGCTGCGCAGCGGCCCGTCGGCGGAGAACGGGTTGCTGCCGTTGTTCTTGGCGGCGGCCGTCGGGCCTGGGTAGGTGATGGTTGCCTTGAGCCCCGCGGCGTTGGCGGCGGCGAGCGGATCGACCTTCTCGCCGTAGTCGTCGGGCGGCCAGATCGTGCGGACCAGCCGGCTCGGCACGGTCGCGATCACCTCGGCGCCCTGGGCGATCCTGCTGGCGACGGGCCCGTCGTTGCCGAAGCGCCGGGCCAGCATCGCACCGAGCGGCGCGGCGGCCCCGAGCATGGCGGCGTCGAACATCGTGCGGGCGGTCGGCCCACCGCGGACGCTGACATCGGCCGACATCTGGTGCACGGCGGCACCGTCGACGGTCGCGGTGTCGAGCCAGTAGCGCACGTCTTGCACCGGCGCCGGGAAATATCCACCGCCGAGCAACCGCACCCGATCTTCCCGCGCCGCGGCGATGATCCCCGGACCATCGTTGATCATCAGCCGGCCACCGAGCACCTCGACGGTCTCGGTGCCGCTCCGTGGCCCGTTAGAGGTTCCGTCTGACATTGATCCACCCCCGTCAGAGGCCGGGTCGACCCGCACCTAAGACTGACACGCCGCGCCCAGCCCCACCACCGATCGCGATCGAACCGGGGTAGGGGTGGGCGTCGTTCGTGCCTGAATGGGGTGTTTCGGGCTACCGGGCAGCCACCCGGTCGCGGCGGGTGGCGACGTGTTCGACCAGGGCGATCAGCAGGTCTTTGCCCGACTGGCGCTCGCGGGCGTCGCAGAGCAGGACCGGGACGTCTGGATCAAGGTCGAGGGCGTTGCGGACCGAGTCGGGGCTGTGCCGTTGCAGGCCGTCGAAACAGTTGACGCCCACGACGAACGGGGTGTTGCGGGTCTCGAAGTAGTCGACCGACGGGAAGCAGTCGGCCAGCCGGCGGGTGTCGGCCAGCACGACCGCGCCCAGCGCGCCGAAGGCCAGCTCGTCCCAGAGGAACCAGAAGCGGTCCTGGCCGGGCGTGCCGAACAGGTAGACCTGTAGGTCTTCGTTGATCGTGATCCGGCCGAAATCCATCGCCACCGTCGTGGTGGTCTTGCTCTCCACGCCGGAGACGTCGTCGGTGCCCTCGCTGACCGAGCTGAGCACCTCTTCGGTCTGCAGCGGCCGGATTTCGCTCACGGCGCCGACCAGCGTGGTTTTGCCCACGCCGAAGCCGCCCGCGATCAGGATTTTCAGGGCGATCGGGATGTGCTGCCCCTCGCCTGTGCGGTCAGAGCGCACGGAGTCCATTGACCACCGCCTGGAGGATGTCGTGGTTGGGAAGGGCAGCCGCGGGCTGGGGCTCGTAGGAGACCACCAGACCCGCGCTGAGCAAATCACTGAGCAGGATCCGGACGACGCCCAGCGCCAGGTCGACGCGGGCGGCCAACTCGGCCACCGCCACCGGACGCTGTGCGACCTCGATGATGAGGCGGTGTTCGGGCTGTAACGGCGCCAGGTCGACCCGGTCGAGCGGCGCCGCGACCACGAACGCCACCAGGTCGAAGCCGCGTTCCGGTCGGACCCGGCCACCCGTCACCGTGTAGGGGCGGACGACCGGCCCGGCGTCCACGTCGAGCCAGTCGGGGCCGGGAGGCCGGGAATCAGCCGCCATCGGGACTCCCTGGCGGCGGGATCGGCGGGATCCGGGCCGGCGCGGTCAGGTTCTGGCCGACCCGGGTGACCAGCATGGCCATCTCGTAGGCGACCAGGCCGATGTCGGTCTCCGCCGTCGCCAGCAGCGCCAGGCAGGCGCCCGAGCCGGCGGCGGTCACGAACAGGTAGGCCTGCTCCATCTCGACCATCGTCTGCCGCACGGGGCCGGCGTCGAAGTGCCGGCTGGCGCCCTTGGCGAGGCTCTGGAAGCCGGCCGCCATCGCGGCCAGGTGCTCGGCGTCGTCGCGCTCGAGCCCGCTGGTCGACCCCATCAGCAGCCCGTCGGCGGAGAGCACGATCGCCTGCTGCGCCCCGGGCACGCGGGCGACAAGGTCTTCGAGCAGCCAGTCGAGGTTGGACTGCGGCCTGGTCGTCTGCGTCACTTACGCGTCCTTTCCGGATGGATCATTGAGCTGCGACCGGTCGTTCTCGTCGCGCGGTGACGATCTCTGATCAGAGGGTACGGGCGGCGTCGTGGCGCCGTTCCCCTCCGTCTGGTCGGGAAGTTCACCCGACGCACCGTTTCCGGCGACTGGCGTGCCAGACGCGTCCGGAGCCCCGCCCGGGCCTGTGCGGATCCGCACCGCCCGGGTGGAGTCGTCGAGTTCCTTTGCCCTGCCCGGTGCGGGCGGTGTCCACATCGGTGCGGCCGCGGCGGCGCTCTCCTGGCGGCCGCGGCTGGTGCCGGCCTGGAGGGCCGACATGCGGGCCCGCACCTCTTCCGGATCACGCGGGGCGGGCGGCGCCGAGGTCGGCATGGTCGGGCCGCCGAAGCCGGCCGCGAAGCCACCGGAGATCTCGCCGCTCGGATCGTCGGTCGGGCGGCGGAGCTGCGGCGCGAGGTGGCGCTGACGGTTGCGCCGGGGCAGCCCGTCTTCGCCGACGACGAGTTCCGTGGTCGCCTCCTCCGTCGGGCGCCGGCGGCGCTGCACCGGCAGGCCCATCGCCGGCGTGGGCTGCGCGGCGACGTCAGCCGCCGACGACCCGCTCGGGACCGAGCCGGCCGAGTTCGATCCGCCAGCGGTCGGCCCGCCTGGGGTCGATCCGGCCGAGTTCGATCCGCCGGCGGTCGGCCCGCCTGGGGTCGATCCGCCCGCGGTTGCCCCGGCCCAGGTCGGTCCGCCGGGGGTCGATCCCGCAGAAGGGGATCCACCCCACGTCCGTTCCGCCGAGTTGGACCCGGCCCACGGCGACGCGGGCGGCGTCGATCCGCCGGATCTGGGCGGCGTGGAGAAGCTCGAGGTCGGGACCGTCGAGGCGGGGATCGACGACGTGGGCGCGGCGTCCGGCTTGCGGCGGGTCAGGCCGCCGGACAGTGCGGTCGGCCAGTTGGCCCGCGGTGCGGAGCTCAACGCGCCGCCGTCGCCGGGCGCGGTCAAGGCGCCGTCGGGAACCGTCCACACCGGTGCGTCGTCGGCGGTCTCGCCGGGCACCAGGACCGCGTCGGTGTCGCCGGCCGGCAGGGCGCGGTCGGACTGGTCACCGGAGGCCCGGCCGGGCAGGGCCAGCGCTCCCGAGCCGGCGCCGATCAGCGCCGTCGGCAGCAGCGCGACCGCGGTCACGCCGCCGTAGGGGGAGGGGCGGAGCTGCACGCGGACGCCATGGCGGGCACCGAGCTGGGCCACCACGAACAGGCCCAGGCGCGCGGAGTTGGCCGGGTCGAACTCGGGCGGCTCGGAGAGCCGCTGGTTGGCCTCGGCGATCGCTTCCGGCGGCATGCCGAGGCCGCGGTCTTCGATCTCGATCGCGTAGCCGTTGGGCACCGCCTGGCCGGCCACGTGCACCTTGGTGTGCGGCGGCGAGAAGGAGGTGGCGTTTTCGATCAGCTCGGCCAGCAGGTGGATGACGTCGGCGACCGCGCGGCCGGCGACCGCGGCGGGCTCGACGGCCACGATGTTGACCCGCGGATAATCCTCCACCTCGGACACCGCGCCGCGGATGACGTCGATCATCGGGACCGGGACCCGCCAGCCGCGGCCCGGTGCGGCGCCGGCCAGCACGACGAGGTCTTCGGCGTGTCGGCGCATGCGGGTGGCCAGGTGGTCGACGCGGAACAGGTCGCCCAGCTCGTCGGGGTCGGTGGTGCGCCGTTCCATCTTGTCGAGCAGGGCGAGCTGGCGGTGCAGCAGCGTCTGGCTGCGCCGGGCGATGTTGAGGAAGACCTCGCTGAGGCCCCGCCGCAGCGCCGCCTCGTCGACCGCCGACCGGACCGCCGTGCGCTGGACCGCGGCAAACGCGTGCCCCACCTGGCCCAGCTCGTCGCTGCCGTATTCGAGTGGCGGCGACTCCGCGTCGACGTCGACCTCCTGCCCGCGGCGCAGCCGGCCGATCAGGGCGGGCAGCCGGTCGTCGGCCAGCTCGAGCGCGGTGGCCCGCAGCCCGACCAGGCGACGGATCAGGCCGCGGCCGACCCGGATCGAGACGTAGAGCGCGATGCCGACGGCGATCAGGCCGAGGACGCCGGCCAGCGCGAGCCGGATCAGGATGCCGGTCGCGACCGGGACGGCACGGTCGGCGAGCCGGTCGGACGCGTCGAGCTCGAAGTCGCGCAGGGCGTGTTGCACCGTGTCGTAGGACGACTGCCACTCGGTCGCCGTCACCGGTGGCTCCGCCTTGTCGCGGCCCTTGCTCACCAGCGTGTCGAGCATGCCGTTGAGCTGGCTGAACGCGGCACCCTCGGTGAGCTGGTTGTATTGGCCGCGGTCGTCGTCGGGCAGGTCAGCGATCGCCGACTCGTAGAGGTAGCGCTCGGTGCCGATGATCTGCACGAGCTGGCCGTGCTCGTCTTCGCCGAACCGGCCGCCGGCGAACACGCCGCCCAGCAGCGCGTCGGCGCGGGCCAGCACCTCGCGGGCGCGGCCGAGCGAGGTGACCGCCCGACCCTCGCGGCCGAGTTGCTCGTCGGGCAGCGCGACCAGCACGGAGAACGCCCGGAACGCCGAGTCGATCACGCCGTTGTAGAGGCCGAGCGCGCCGGCCTTGTCCATGTCGCGACGGTCGATGAAGTTGCGGCCCGAGGGCAGCACCGCGAACGCCTGGTCGAGCTGCGCCAGCCGGGTGGACAGCAGGTCACTGGTGTTGGCACCGGAGGACCTGCGGCGGAACTCGCCGATCGCGTCGTCGGTCACCGCGCGCTGGGTGGCGAGCCGTTCCGGGCTGCTCTTTCCGGCCAGGTAGATAAGCGACAGTCGGCGTTCCTGCTGCAAGGCGGACACGACGTTTTCACCGGGCTTGCCGATGTCGTCGAGCAAACCTTGCGCGGACAGCAGGCTGAGCGCCGGACCCAGCGTCAACGTGGTCGCGAAGATCCACAATGCGGTGAGCGCGGCGATCGGCACGGCGACCAGGGAAATGATCTTCGAACGGATCGACCAGCTGCGCGAATTCATCAGTCCTCGCCCGAGGGGTTTGGCAGGAGCGACGACACGCGACCTGCCCGCTCCCGCCAGAAAGCCGACACCGCCGAACCGCATGCGCCTTGGGCAGGATACGCAAATGCGCCCGTTGGCACTACAGCCGGACGTCGATGTCCGTTTGAGATTTCCGAACTAGTCCCGCGATACGCGATTGGCGACCGTTGCCATCTGGGAAATAACCCTGGCGAAGGAGGAACGCCATGTCGCCCACCCAGATTGTCGTTCTCGTCATCGTCATCGTGGTGCTCGTCGCGCTCGGCATCTTCGCGTGGAACGCGATGCGCCGCCGGGCCCTGCGCGAGCGGTTCGGCCCGGAATACGACCGGGTCGTCGAAGAACAGGACAGCCGGTCGTCCGCCGAGCGTGAGCTGCGCGAACGCGAGCGCCGGCACGCCGAGCTGACGCTCACCCCGTTGAGCGCGGAGTCGCGCGACCGCTACGCACAGGCATGGGAAGAGCTCCAGGTGCTCTTCGTCGACGACCCCGCCCGCGCGGTCGGCTCCGCCGACGAGCTGGTGACCCGCCTGGTCGCCGAGCGCGGCTACCCGACCGAGGACTACGACGACCAGCTCGCCCACCTCTCCGTCGAGCATGCCCGCACGCTCGGTAACTATCGCGAGGCGCACGAGATCCATCTCGCCAACGAGCGCGGCGAGGCGAGCACCGAGCAGCTCCGCCAGGCCGTCGTCCACTACCGCTCTCTCGTCGCTGAGCTGCTCGGTGACGAGCCCGTACCCACCCACAGCACCGACGGTCCCGTTACCGACGACGCCCGCTAACTCGAGGAGATCCCCCATGACCTACCAGGACCAGCGCAACGACGAATACCCCGAAGCGGTGCGCTCCGACCCGGTGCCGGTGCAGCGCACCGCGCCCGACGACGAGATCGACGAGCGGGACACCGACGGCGACGGCGTCGACGACGCGGTCGAAGCCGACGCGGGCCACCACGAGAACAGCGTCGCGGAGGCCGGTTACCACGACAACGTGGTGACGGCTGACGAGGACGACGACCGGGTCGAAGACGTCGACGCGACCGTCGACGAGGAAGACCGCGATGAGGAAACCGAAGACGAGGAGCGCACCGGGTACGACGAGCCGGTGCTCGCCACCCCCGTCGACACCGACGCCGACCGGGCCGGGGTCGACAGCTCCGAGCTGGACCGGGAGCGAAACGAGGAGACCGACCGCGACGAGACCGACCGCGACGGCTACGACGGGCCGGTGTTCTCCGACTCGGCTCTGACTCCGGTCGCGTTCGGCGCGGCCACGGCCGGTGGCACCGCCGCGGCGGCGGCGATGGCGAACAACCGCACTGACACCCGGACCGACGCCGAGGCGGTCGAAGACCGGGTCGACGAGGACCGCTTTGACGAGGACCGGGTTCACGAGGACCGGGTCGACGACGCACCGGTCGAGGACGACCTGGCCGTGGCCGAGGCGACGACCGACACCGACAGCGACCACGTGGCCGACGAGCACACCGAGCTGATGCCCGGCGAGGTCGACGCCGAGCCGGTCACCGCCCTGGTCGCGGTCGAGGCCGCCCAGGGCTTCCGGGACCGCTGGCGCGAGGTGCAACTCCGCTTCGTCGACGACCCGCGCGGCGCGGCCGGCGAGGCGCAGGGCCTGGCCGAAGAGGCAGCCGACGCGTTGGTCGAGGCGGTCGCCGCGATGCGCACCGGCCTCGGCGGCTGGGAGGCCACCGAGGGTGCCGACACCGAGCAGTTGCGAGTGGTGGTCCGCCGCTACCGCGACTTCCTGGACCGGATGTTGCAGAGCTGACACCCGATCGCCCCGAGGCCATGCCGCTCAGCCGAGCGGCGTGGCCTCGACGCGTTCGCCGTTGACGGTCACGGAACCGGCCGGCAGCTCCAGCGGCGGCGCCGGCTGCGGCTCGCCGTTGACCTCGAGGATGCCGACCTGCTGCCCGTCGACCACGATCCACCCGCCGCGGACCTTGGCGTTGCGCACCTCGGCCGTCGCGCGGTAGAGCCCGGACGGCTTGCGCACCGCGGCGACGTCGAACGCGTAGGTAGCGCGGCCGACGGTGACCGTGCCCTTGGCCCGCTTGGCGTCGAACGATCCACTGACCCGGCCCTCTTCGCCGACCAGGGCGAGCCGTTCGTCGACCGCGGTGCCCTGGAACCACGCCTCGACCCGGTTGCCGTCGCAGAGGTAGGCGATCGCCGCGCCGTCCTTGACCGCGATCGCGATGCTGGCCCGGCCGCCGCGCACCGAACCGGCCCAGGTCACGGTGACCTTCTCCTGTGCCTGGCCCTTGACCGGCGGCGGCGTCACCGCCCGATCGGCGGGCGGGTTGGTGGGGGAGGAGGTCGGTGCAGGCGTCGCGGCCGGCGGCTCGGCCCGGGCCGGCGCCGACACCGGTTTCGGCGCCACCGTCAGCGACTCGTTGGCGAAGTAGAGCCCGGCGCCGGCCGCCAGCCCGACCACCAGGACGACGATCGTTCCCAAGCGCTTCATGACCACTCCCGCGGGCGTCGTTGCGTCCAGGACATCGTGTCCATGATGTCCCTTCCACGGCCAACGACCCAGAGCGGAAAGCCGACAGCGGCAACGCCGCCGATCTGAAGAGTTTTCGCGAACACCGACCCGGGTAGTTCCGCCCGCGATCGATCCGAGCCGTTCGGACCGGCGGGCGAAAGGGGACGGTGTGGACGGTGGGCTGCGACTCAACCTCAACGTCTTGGACTACGTGCTGCTCGCGCTCTACTTCGCGACCGTGCTCGGGGTCGGCTTCGCCGCCCGGCGGGCCATCAAGACGAGCGTCGACTTCTTCCTCTCCGGGCGTTCGCTGCCGGCGTGGGTGACCGGGCTCGCGTTCGTCTCGGCCAACCTCGGCGCGCTGGAAATCATCGGCATGGCCGCCAACGGCGCCCAGTACGGCATCATGACCGTGCACTACTACTGGATCGGCGCCGTGCCGGCGATGGTCTTCCTGGGCATCGTGATGATGCCGTTCTACTACGGCTCCAAGGTCCGCTCGGTGCCGGAATACCTGCGCCGGCGGTTCAACCGGCCGACCCACGTGTTCAACGCGCTCAGCTTCGCGGTCGCCCAGATGCTGATCGCCGGCGTCAACCTCTACGCGCTCGCCCTCGTGCTCGACGCGCTGCTCGGCTGGCCGCTGTGGATCTCCATCATCGCGGGCGCGGCGATCGTGCTGACCTACATCAGCATCGGTGGGCTGACCTCGGCGATCTACAACGAGGTGCTCCAGTTCTTCGTGATCCTGGCCGGGCTCATCCCGATCACCGTGATCGGCCTGGTCAAGGTCGGCGGCATCGACGGTCTGTTCGACAAGGTCCGGAACACCGACCTGGGCGAGGCCGGCCTGCACGCCTGGGCCGACACCGGCTCGTCCGACAACCCGCTCGGCGCGCACTGGCTCGGCATCGTCTTCGGGCTCGGGTTCGTGCTCTCGTTCGGCTACTGGACCACCAACTTCGCCGAGGTGCAGCGGGCGCTGTCGGCCCGCAACATGAGCGCCGCCCGGCGTACGCCGCTGATCGCCGCCTTCCCGAAGCTCTTGATCCCGATCATCACGGTGATTCCCGGCCTGATCGCGGTCGTCACGGTGAAGGGCCTCGGCGCCGACGACGGCGACCTGGTCTACAACAACGCGATCCCGCTGCTGATGAACGACCTGCTGCCCAACGGCGTGCTCGGCATCGCGGTCACCGGCCTGATGGCCTCGTTCATGGCCGGCATGGCGGCCAACGTCAGCGGCTTCAACACCGTCTTCACCTACGACATCTGGCAGACGTACGTGCGGAAGGAGCGCTCCGACGACTACTACATCCGGGTCGGTCGGACAGCGACCCTCGGTGGTGTGGTGGTCGGCATCGGCACGGCGTTCATCGCGGCCGGGTTCAGCAACATCATGAACTACATCCAGGCGCTGTTCTCGGTGTTCAACGCCCCGCTGTTCGCCACGTTCATCGTCGGCATGTTCTGGAAGCGGATGACCGCCGTCGCGGGCTTCTGGTCGCTGCTGTCGGGCACGGTCGTGGCGCTGGCGACGTACTTCCTCTATCTGGGCGGGGCATTGCCGTTCGACACCGACCTGGAGGAGAGCTTCTGGGGTGCCGGCCTGGCGTTCGTGACCGTCCTCGTCGCGGCCTTCGCGATCAGCAAGTTCACCGCGCCCAAGCCGGAGAGCGAGTTGCGCGGTCTGGTCAACGGGGTGGGCGGCGTCGACCTGAAGGGCGACGTGCTCGCCGGCGACGCGGTCTGGTACCGGTCGCCGTTGCTGCTCGGCGGCGTCGCGCTGGCACTTTCCCTGCTGTTCTACATCCCGGTCTGGTGAGAGGAGCCGCGCGATGAGCGACGACGACGACAACGAACTGCTGAACGAGACCGAAGAGGACCAGCGCCGGTCGGCCGCGCGGCGGTTCGACGTACGCCGGGTGATCGGTGGTCTGTTCGTGGTCTATGGCCTGATCGTCGGCCTCGCCGGTGTCTTCGACGGTTCGGCGGCGATCGACAAGGCCCAGGGCGTGCGGATCAACCTCTGGGCCGGGCTGGCGATGCTGGCCGTCGGGCTGCTCTTCCTGCTCTGGCAGTGGCTGTCACCGGCCGAAGCACCGGAGCCGGCGGACCAGGCGCCTCCCGCGGAGTGAAATGGAAACGGGTCCCCGCACCGGCTGTCGTGACCGGAACGGGGACCCGTGGCCTATTTAATTAGGAGAGCGGCGGGTACGCGTTCGCCATGAGCTGGCGGAACTGGGCCGAGAACCACGCGCCGGAGATCGGTGCGTTGGCCAGGGCGCCGGTCGGGTTGTTGCCGTTGAGCCCGTTACCGCCGTACGTCGGATCGCACATCCGGTCGAAGCCCTTGCCGTCGTTGTTGGGGATCTCGGTGCTCGAGCCGTCGGACTCACCCGGCGGCTTGACCCACACGTAGGCGTCGATGCCAGAGGCGGGCGCCGCGGTCGGCCGCTCGCCGAGACCCGCGCCGCTCTGGTTGCACCAGTTGCCGGCGTGGATCCGCCGGTCGATGCGGGACTGGTCGACGAACGTGTTGAGGTCGGTCGAGGTGCTCGCCGCCGTGGGCCGGGCCGAGCCGCCCCAGCCGTTGCGCGACGTGTCGATCAGCATGCCGATGCTGGAGCTGAAGCCCTGGCTGACCAACTGGTTGCGGAACGCCTGGGCGAACGTCAGCTCGTCGACGTAGAAGTTCCAGTCGACCCACTTGGACTGCCGGATCTGCTGGCCGTTGACGGTCGTGTTGATGTTGAAGAACGGCTCGCGCAGGGCCGAGTAGTTGGCCGTGTTGACGATGAAGCCGTGCACGTCGTCGACGGTCGCGCCGGACGCGGTCGCGGCCTGCTTGAGCTTCTGGGCGGTCGGGTTGAAGTTGCTGTCCCAGCCGATCCAGCCGTGGTGCGCGGCGTCGATGTAGTTGTAGACGTTGGGGATCGCGCCGAGCTTGTCGAGCGCGTAGCCGACGCCGTTGACGTAGCCACCGTTGGAGTTCATCGTCGCGCACTTGGCGATGTTGAGGTTGGTGACCAGGTTGGGCAGCGAGTCGATCTCGATGATCGCGATGATCCGCAGGCTGCGGTACTTCGTATCACCCATGATCGCCGCGATCGGGTCGATGTATTCGGTCTTGTAGCGGGGCAGTTCCTCGGTGCCGAGCTCGCCGTTGGACGCCAGGGCGGCGCAGTCGCGGCCGGGCAGGTCGTAGATGACGAACTGGGCGTAGCCGGCACCCTGTGCGAGCGCGGCGTCGAGGTGGGCACGCAGGCCCATCGGGCCGTTGGACTGGCTGTCCGGGGTGCCCGCGATCGCCGCGATCCGGTCGAGCCAGACGGCGGTCGGCTGGTTGGAAACGCGGGAGCCACCCGGCTCGGCGGCGGCCTTGGCCGACCACTCCGGGTTGACGTAGCCGCGGGCACCCGCGTACGGGTTGTCCACCCGCGCGCCGCCGCTGGGCACGTCGTTGTCGGACTCGGTGGCGGTGACGGTCACGTTGCCGGCCGAACTGGTGGCGGTGATCGTCGCGGTGCCGCTGGCGGTGTCGCTGTCCTCGGCGGCGCTCACCGTGACCGGGACGCCGCTGCTCCAGTTTGAGCTGGTCAGCGTCAGGCTGGTCGGCGAGATGGTGATGTCGCTGTCACCGGACTTGGCCAGCGACACGGCGACCGAGCTGGTCGGCGCGGCGCTGAGCCGGTAGGTGACCGTGGCGGAGCCACCTTCGGGAACGCTGACCGCACCGGTGCTGGCCTGCAGCGTCGGGGTGGTCGAGCTGCCGCCGACGGTGAACGGCACGGCGCTGGTGGTGGTCGAGAGCCCGGCGCTGTCGTACGCCCGGGCCGCCGCGGTGTGGCTGCCGGAGGCGACCGAGGTGGCGCTGTAGGCGTAGGGCGCGCTCGTGTCGCTGTTGACCACCGTGCCGTCGATCAGGAACTCGACCCGGCTGATCGGGCCCTCGACGTCGCTGGCGGTCGCGGCGAGCGGCACGGCCGCACCGGCGGCGAAGGTGGCGCCGCTGGTCGGGCTGGTCAGCGTCACGGTGGGCGCGGTGTTGGTCGGTGTGGTGCCGCCACAGGCGACGCCGTTGACGGTGAACGCGGTCGGCTTGGGGTTGCTGCCGCTCCACGCACCGTTGAAGCCGATCGACGTGGACGCGCCGTTGGCCAGGGCGCCGTTGTAGGACATGCTCTGCGCGGTCACGTTCTGGCCCGACTGGGTCCAGGTGGCCGACCAGCCCTGCTGCACGCGCTGGCTGGCGTTGGGGAAGGTGAAGCCGAGCGTCCAGCTGGTCAGCGCGTCACCGGTGTTCTTCAGCGTGACGTTGGCGGTGAACCCGCCGGGCCAGTCGTTGGTGGCGTAGGTGACGTCGCAGGCAACGGCCGCCTGGGCCGCGGATGAGGGCGCGACGATGCCCGCGGCGGCGAGCAGGCCGGCCCCGGCGACGGCGAGCAGTCGCCGTCTTGTCGACAGAGTCATTGCCGTGTCTTCTCCTTGACCAGACCGGGTCCGTACCCGGGAATGGGGGTGGGGGTTGGGTTAGCGATGGCTGCCCGGCCCGGTCAGGCGAAAGCGCGCGGGGTCACATCGCGCCGTCCGCGGTCTGTGTCGACCTGCGGTGCCCTCGGCGTCTGCGTGCGACCCGCGTAGATGCGGCTCGATGGGGATTCTTCCATGGGAGCGCTTCCATCACAAGCGTTTCTGTCGTACGTGGGGTCCAGGATGGCTTTATGACGACAACACTCCAGATCACCGTCGATTGTGCTTCGCCGGTCGACCTCGCCGCCTTCTGGGCGACCGCGTTGCACTACGACCCGGCGCCGCCGCCGGAAGGGTTCGCCAGCTGGCACGCGTGGTACCGCAGCGTCGGGGTTCCCGAGGAGGAGCTGACCGGGCCTGACGGGCCCGACCGCATCGTCGACCCGGCGGGAGTGGGTCCGAAGTTCTGGTTCCAGCAGGTGCCCGAGCCCAAGACGGTGAAGAACAGACTGCATCTCGACCTGGCGGTGAGCGGCGGCCGGGCCCAGCCGCTGGCCGAGCGGCGCGCGGTGATCGAAGCCGAGGTGCACCGCCTGGGGGCGGCCGGCGCCCACGTGTTCCGGATCCACGACGACCCGGCCAACGACTATTTCGCGGTGGTGCTGCAAGACCCCGAGGGCAACGAGTTCTGCGTCTGCTAGCGCGCCCCGGCGAGGGTCGCGACCAGTTCGTCGGCCAGTCGCCGGTCGACGGGATCGGGGGTGGTAAGCAGGCGATACCAGATCACGCCGAAGATGATGTCGGCCACCGTGCCGGGCCGCGGCGTCGGCGGGAGGTCGCCGCGCGCGCTCGCCCGGTCGAGGATCACGGCCAGCGCGTCGCGGCGGCGGCGGATGAACGACGCCCGAAAGCGGTCGCCGAAGTCGGCGTTGATCTGGGCCTCGGCCATCAGCGCCCGGAGCACGGCGACGACGTGCGGGTTGCGACCCAGCGCGAAGCTGGCGACCAGAAAAGCCCGCAGGTCGGCGGCATAGCTGCCCTCGTCGGGCACGGGGATGTGCAGGTCGGCCTTCGTTGCCAGGGCGTCGAGCAGCACGTCGGCCTTGGTCGGCCACCACCTGTAGATCGTCTGCTTGCCCGCACCCGACCGGGTCGCGATGCCCTCGATCGAGAGGCCGGCATAGCCGACCTCGACCACGAGGTCAGCCGCGGCGGCGAGGATCGCCTGCCGGCTCTCCTCGCTGCGCTTGCGCCCCGGGCGGGCCCGGGTCGGTTGGTCGGCCATGGAGTCCATGCTAGCTTAAATCGAACCGGGACGGTTCGGTTCGTTTTAGAGAGAGAGTTCGACATGGCTGAACGCACTGCCCTAGTGGTCGGCGGAACCTCCGGCATCGGCCTGGCCACCGCCCGCCGGCTGCTGGATCGCGGCACGTCGGTGCACGTGGTGGGCCGCGACCAGACCCGCCTCGACGCGCTGGCGAGCACCGACCCGGCACTGATCGGCCACCGCGCCGACGGCGCCGACGCCGCGGCGATCACCGCCGTGGCCCAGGCGATCGGCACGATCGACTGGCTGATCATCACGCTCAGCGGCAGCGAGGGCCCGGGCCCGATCGCCACCCTCGACCTGGCAATGCTCCGGCGAGCGTTCGACGCGAAGTTCTGGGGCCACCTCACCACGATCCAGGCGGCCCTGCCCCACCTGGCGCCGGACGGCTCGATCACCCTGCTGGGCGCGATCACCGCACGCACGGCGATGCCGGGCACCGCGGGGATCGCCGCCATCAACGCCGCCGTCGAGGCCGTCGTGCGGCCACTGGCGGCCGAGCTGGCGCCGATCCGGGTCAACGGCGTGTCGCCGGGTCTGGTCGACACTCCATGGTGGAGCGCGCTGCCCGCCGACGCCCGGTCGGCCTACTTCGCGCAGGCGGCCGCGGCGCTGCCGACCGGCCGGGTCGCGACCGCCGACGACGTGGCGGAGGCCGTGGTCCTGGCGGCGACCAACCCCAACCTCACCGGCACGGTCATCGAGTCCGACGGCGGCGCCCGCCTGGTCGCCCTCACCTGACGGCGTCGCCGCCGGGCGCTAGCCGACGATGACGACGTTGAGGTGTCGGGGGCCGTGCACGCCTTCGACGCGGTTGAGCTCGATGTCGCTGGTCGCCGACGGGCCGGAGATCATGGTGAGCGGGCGGGTCGGGTCGGCCAGCCGGCGCAGCGCGGCCGGTAGGCGGGCGACGATCTGGTCCGCGCGGACCACACAGATGTGGTGGTCGGGCACCAACGTCAGCAGACGGCGGCCCTGGTCCGGGGCGGCGTCGAGGATCAGCGTGCCGGTCTCGGCGACCGCCACCGCGCACCCGGTCACCACCGCGACCCCTGGGGCGTCCAGGTCGGTCACCGTGAGCAGCGCGGGGTCGCCATCCCGGACAAAGGCGGGCCCGCCGTCATTGGCC
Source organism: Asanoa ferruginea (assembly GCF_003387075.1). Lineage (NCBI taxonomy): Bacteria > Bacillati > Actinomycetota > Actinomycetes > Micromonosporales > Micromonosporaceae > Asanoa > Asanoa ferruginea. The sequence continues at coordinate 464,748 of NZ_QUMQ01000001.1, read as the reverse complement.
GAGCCGACGTCATCGGCCGTGCCGGCTTCGTTGGTCGCGCCGGCTTCGTTGGTCGCGCCGGCTTCGTTGGGTGGGCCGATGTCATCGGCCGTGCCGGCTTCGTTGGGTGGGCCGATGTCATCGGCCGTGCCGGCTTCGTTGGCTGTGCCGATGTCGTTGGCTGTGCCGATGTCGTTGGCCGAGCCGCCTTTGTTGGCCGAGCCGCCTTCGTTGGCCGAGCCGGCTTCGTTGGCCGAGCCGGCGCCGTGGGCGGCGGGCGACAGCCATGACGCCGGGACCCCGGGTGGCAGCACCACGGTGGAGGCGCCAGCGAGGACGGTGGCCAGGGCCGCGGGCAGGTCGGCGGGCGCACAACGGCGGACCGTGGCGCGGTAGTCCTCGAGACGGTCGACCAGCAGGTCGATCAGGTCGGCGCCGGCTGGGCCGTCGGCCTCGTCGTAGTCACGAGAGACCGCCACCGGCGACGTGGGGCGGGCGGCCTCGACGCGGCGGAGGATCTCGGCGCGGGCGGACCCACCGGAGCGCGGGGCCGCGGCCGGGTCAGGAGGAGTGCTCACGGGTCCACCATTCGCGGAAGGTCTGCTTGGCCGGGAGTGGGGCGTCGCGGGACGAGGTCCAGGCCGACAACGGCCACGGCAGGTGGCGGATCGCGCCGCGGCGGCCGGCCACCATTCGGAGCGGGGCAGCGCCGCGGCGGGCGGCGCGGAGGGCGGCCGCGTAGCGGCGGCGGTCGCGCATCACGAAGGACATGGTGCGCATCGCCGTGCGTTCGGCGGAGGGGCGGCCGCGGGCCGCGTCCACGCCGGACTGTCGTAGGTGGACCAGCACCTGCGGGATGTCGATCCGGACCGGGCAGGCGTCGAAGCAGGCGCCGCACAGGGTCGACGCGTAGGGGAGGGTGCGGTTGGCGCCCTCGCCGCTCATCTGGGGTGACAGGATCGCGCCGATCGGGCCCGGGTAGACCGAGCCGTAGGCGTGGCCGCCGACCCGCTCGTAGACGGGGCACACGTTGAGGCACGCCGAGCAGCGGATGCAGCGCAGCGCCTGGCGGCCGACCGGGTCCGCGAGGGTGTCGGTGCGGCCGTTGTCGACCAGCACGATGTGCACCGTCTGCGGGCCGTCGCCAGGGGTGACGCCGGTCCACAGCGACGTGTAGGGGTTCATCCGCTCGCCGGTCGACGAACGCGGCAGGAGCTGGAGGAACACCTCCAGGTCGCGGAACGTCGGCAGCAGCTTCTCGATGCCCACCACGGAGATCAGTGTTTCCGGCAGGGTCAGGCACATCCGGCCGTTGCCCTCGGACTCGACGACCGCCAGTGTGCCGCTGTCGGCGATCGCGAAGTTGGCGCCGGAGATGCCGACCTTCGTCGACAGGAAGCGGGCCCGCAGGTGGCGGCGGGCGGCCTCGGCCAGGGCCGGCGGGTCGTCGGTCAGCGCGTCGACGTCGACGCCCGGCATCCGGCGGGCGAAGATGTCGCGGATCTGGGTGCGGTTGTAGTGGATCGCCGGCACCAGGATGTGCGACGGGGTGTCGTCGGCGAGTTGGACGATCAGCTCGGCGAGGTCGGTCTCGACCGCGTTGATCCCTACGGCGGCGAGGGCCTCGTTGAGGCCGATCTCCTGGGTCGCCATCGACTTGACCTTGACCACCTCGGCGGTGCCGGTGGCGCGCACCAGGTCGGCGACGACCGCGCACGCCTCCTCGGCGTCGCGGGCCCAGTGCACCGTCGCGCCGGCCGCGGTGGCCGCGGCCTCGAACTGCTCCAGTAAGAAAGGCAGCCGGGCGAGAACGTCGTCCTTGATCGCGGCGCCGGCGAACCGCAGCGGTTCCCAGTCGGGCACCTCGCCGACCACCCGCAGCCGCTTGTCGCGGATGGTGTGGGTCGCCTTGCGCAGGTTGCGGCGCAGTTGCTCGTCGCCCAACTCACGCCGCGCGGCGGTGGGGAACGGCAACCGGGTGACGATGTTTCCCGTCCCGCTCATTGGGCGGCCAGGATCTGGGCGTAGTGGATGGGGGTGACCGGGGCGTCGCCGCGGGACAGGCCGCCGCCGATGTGGGTCAGGCAGGAGTTGTCGGCGGCGGCCAGAAACTCAGCACCCGTGGTGCGGATCGCCGTGCACTTGTCGGCCAGCATCGCGCCCGAGACGCCGGGGTTCTTCAGCGCGAATGTGCCGCCGAAGCCGCAACACTCCTCGGCGCCTTCCAGCGGCGTCAGGGTTAGGCCCTCGACCGCCTCCAGCAACCGCCGCGGCCGGTCGCCGAGGCGCAGCATGCGCAACCCGTGACAGGTCGGGTGGTAGGTCACCGTATGCGGAAAGCGCGCGCCCACGTCGGTCACCCCCAGTTCGTCGACCAGAAACTCGGACAGCTCGTACGTGCGACCGGCGACCGACGACAGCTCAGCCGACGGCGCGAGCCGTGGGTAGCTCTCCCGGACCATCGCCACGCAGGAGGCCGACGGTGCCACGATCGCGTCGTACTCGGAGAAGGTCTTGACGAAGTTGGCCACCAGCGGCAGCGCCTCTTCGCGGTATCCGCTGTTGGCGTGCATCTGCCCGCAGCAGGTCTGGTCGAGCGGGAACTCGACCTCGTGCCCCAACCGCTCGAGGACGGTCACGACCGCCTTGCCGGTGTCGGGGAACATCAGGTCGTTGACGCACGTGACAAACAGGGCTATCCGCATCGGCTCACCGCGTCTCGAAGTAGGGCAGGTGGCGGTCGCGCGCCGCCGTGAGGTGGTCGCGCATCGCCGTGGCGGCCGCGTCGGCGTCGCCGGTGCTGACCGCGTCGACAACCCGGTGGTGCTCGCGCGCGCTGACGCCGTAGTGCGCGGCCGGGAAGTGCAGCCGGAACAGGTGCAGGTGGGCGCGCAGCCGGACGACCGCGTCGTGCAGCATCCGGTTGCCGGACAGCCCGGCCAGGGTGTGGTGGAAACGGGCGTCCTGCGTGGTGAACGCCGCGATCGCCGCGAACCCGTCGGCGCCAGCCGGGCCGGGCAGGTCAGCCGCCGCGCGCAGGCCGGTCAGGTCGGTCGCGTCCAGACCCGCGCCGGCGGCCCGGGCGGCGGCGACCGGCTCGAGGATCAGCCGCATCTCGACCAGTTCCTCGAACTGCGCCCGGGTCAGCAACGGCGTCGCCGCGTAGCCGACCAGCGGGGTCTTGCTGACCAGGCCGTCGGACTCGAGCCGGGCCAGCGCCTCGCGGACCGGGGTCGGGGAGACCGCGAGCCGGCGGGCCAGCGCGTCGATGTTGATGCGGGCGCCGGGCTGCACCTCGTGATCCATGATCAGGGCCTGCACGGCGGCGTAGACGTCGTCGGTCAGGGTGATCCGTCGGGCGGGCTGCACGATCAAAGATCCTATAGGATCCAGCGGCCGGCCGGCAGGGTGGTGCGGGGAATGATCTGATCAACCGCGTGACCGACGAACTCCTTTACCTCGGCTGCTACACCAGCGAATCCGGCGGTACGGGGGAAGGCATCGTCGCCGCCACCCGCGACCCCCTGACCGGTCGCCTGAGCCCGGGACCGGTGGTCGCGCGTACGCCGTCGCCGTCGTTCCTGACCTGGCACCCCACGCTGCCGGTGCTCTACGCCGCCAACGAGCTGGCCGAGGGTGAGGTCAGCGGCTGGGCAGTGGATAACGCGGTGGACGGCGCGGGTCCGCTGCAACCGCGCGGGCGGGCCGGCACCGGTGGCACCGAACCGTGCCACGTCGCGGTCACCGCCGACGGCCGGCACCTGCTGGCCGCCAACTATGCGAGCGGCTCGATCTCCGTACACCCGCTGGATCCGGCGACCGGCGCGGTGGGCGACCGCAGCGACCTGGTCGTGCACGACGGGCACGGCCCCGACCGCGACCGGCAGGCCGGGCCGCACCTGCACATGATCTCCATCGACCCGGCCGGCGGCCCGCTGGTCGCCGTCGACCTCGGCACCGACGGTCTTTATCCCTACCGGGTCGTCGACGACCGGCTGGTGCCGGCCGGCGACCCGCTGCGGGTGACGGCGGGCGCCGGGCCGCGGCACATCGCCCGGCATCCCGACGGGCACCGCGCCTACCTGGTCGACGAGCTCGACGCGATGGTCACCAGCTTCGATATCGGCGGGGAGGGCTGGCGCGAGCGGAACCGGCTCGAGGCGAGCACCCGGCCCGGGGAGAAGTTCCCGTCGGAGATCGCCTGCCGGGCCGACGGGCGCTATCTCTACCTGGCCACCCGCGGTGTCGACACGCTGTCGGTGTTCGCGTTGGACGGTGCCGCGCCGCGCCTGGTCACCGAGGTCGACTGCGGCGGTCGTTGGCCGCGGCACCTGGCGCTGGCCGGCGACCACCTCTACGTCGCCAACCAGCTCGGCAACTCGGTTTCGACGTTCGCGATCGATCCGCGGACGGGCGTGCCGACGATGGTTGCCGATCCGGTGGCGGTGGCAAGTCCGACTTGTGTGTTAGCTCCGCGCGAGACCGTCATTTCGGGATCCGCGGAAAAGGTTGCTGCGTAAGCGATTTCAGGGACTCGTTGGAGCCCCGCAGTCACAGGAAGTGACGAAAACCGATCGCTTCGTTGCTCCTGCGTAACTTTAAGCCGAACGTACCTGGCAATGCGGGCCCTGGCTACGCAAGATGGTCGGGTGTCTGGCCGGCATCGCATGCATATGAAGCTCCGCGGGGCTGGCGTCATCGCCGCCGCGATGGCGCTTGTCCTCGTTTCCGTTGGCGTCTACTTCGGTTACCGACAGGTAAGTCAGCCCGGTTGCTCGGGCTCGGCGAAGTTGACGGTCTCGGCGGCGTCGGAGATAGCGCCCGCGATCAAGGATGCCGCCAAGTCGTGGGTCGACGGCGGTGCGGAGGCCGACGGTGTCTGCGTCGCGGTCGACGTCATCGCGCAGGACCCGGTCGAGGTCGCCGCAGTTGTGGCCGGCAAGCACGGCGTAGCGCTTTCCGGTGTTGGCCAGGCCAACGGCGACGCGACGATGCCCGACGTCTGGGTGCCGGACTCGTCGACCTGGTTGCTGCGGCTACAGGGCCAGGCGTCGGGCTTCGCGCCGACCAACGGCCAGTCGATCGCACGCAGCCCGATCGTCATCGCCATGCCCGAGCCCGTCGCCGCCGCCATCGGCTGGCCGCAGAAGAAGCTCGGCTGGCAGGACCTGCTCACCCAGCTCACCACCAGCAACTCGATCAAGCCCGGCATCGTCGAGCCGACCCGCGACGCCGCCGGTCTCGCCGGTCTGCTCGCCCTCGGTGAGCAGGCCGGGAAGCTCGGCGCCAAGGCGCAGGAGGCGCAGACCTCGGTGCTGCGCGCGCTGGCGTCCGGCAAGTCGGCGCTGCGCGAGGACCTGCTCGCCAAGTTCCCGAACTCGACCGACCCGGCCAGCATCGCGCAGGCGCTCTCCGCGGCGCCGCTGTCCGAGGAAGACGTCGTGCGATACAACGCGGCCAAGCCGCCGATCCCGCTGGCCGCGCTCTATCTCGAACCGGCGCCGACCTCGCTCGACTACCCCTACGCGGTCATGCCGGGCACCGACCCGGTGAAGGCGAAGGCGGCTGCGGGCCTGTTCCGGGTGCTGAGCACCAAAGACTTCAAGAACCAACTCGGTGCGGCGCACCTGCGTGCCGCCGACGGCACCTGGGGCGACGGCTTCGAGGCGCCGGCCGGCGCGCCCAGCCCGGCCGGCACGCCGCAGGTGACCTCGTCGGCCAACCCCGGCGGGAGCGCCGCCGGCAACGCCGACCCGAAGATCATCGACACCGTGCTCGCCACCTGGACCGCGGTCACACTGCCCGGCCGGCTGCTCGCGGTCATCGACATCTCGGGCACGATGGGCGGCAAGGTGGCCAGCGCCGGCAACCTGACCCGTATGCAGATCACCCAGCAGGCCGCGAGCAAGGGCCTCGGTCTGTTCAGCGACGACTGGGCGGTCGGGCTCTGGGTGTTCTCCAGCAACCTCGGTGGCGGCAAGGACTACAAGGAACTGGTGCCGATCCAGCCGGTCTCCAGCGGTCGGTCGAAGCTGGCCGCCCAACTCGGTGCGGTCAAGCCCAAGAAGGGCGGCGACACCGGTCTCTACGACACGATCCTCGCGGCCTACAAGAACGTGCAGAACGACTGGCAGAGCGGCCGGGTCAACTCGATCGTGCTGCTGACCGACGGCATCGGCAACGACGACCCGGACGGCGGCATCACCCACCCGGCTCTGCTCAACGAGCTGAAGCGGATCAAGGACGACAAGAGGCCGGTTCAGCTGATCATCATTGGGCTCGGCGACGAGGTCAACCGCGGTCCGCTCGACCAGATCACCAAGGTCACCGGTGGCCAGGTGTTCGTCGCGAACGACCCGACCGCGATCGGCGACATCTTCCTCAAGGCGATCTCGCTTCGGCCCACCACGCCGAAGTAGACCGACCCTTGTCGTTTGCCTAGCTAACGGCTTGCCGTCAAGTAAGTGACGGTTTTCCGTCGCAGCTCCACCGGGTGACGTTGGATGGGCGAAGATGTCCAGGCACCGCACTCCGGTGCGTCGACACCCACGAGCTGGGGAGGGCTTTGTGACGTCGGCGACGCTGGTTAACCCTGCTGCCGCACGCCCGGAAAGCGGGCGTCACGCCGTTAACGCGGCATTGGTGAGGGCCCGACAACGCACATATGTGCGCGCCGTTTTTCTGGTCGACGTCGCGATGGTCACGCTCGCGGTGCTCGGCGGTTATGCCGTGCGCTTCGGCGCGCTCTCCGACCGGTTCGGGGGTGGCGCGCCGCGCGACTCGACGCCCTACGCCCTCATCATGGTCGGCCTCGGCCTGGTCTGGCTCCTGTCGCTCAAGCTGATGCGCAGCTACGACATCGGGCTGATGGGCTACGGCGTCGACGAATACCGGCGGGTCTCGGCGGCGACGATCCGGCTGGCCGGTGCGATCGCGATCGTGGGCTACGTCGTCGACCTCGGCGTCGCCCGCTGGTTCCTGGTGCTGAGCTTCGCGCTCGGCCTGGTCGGCCTGGTGATCGGCCGCTACGGCGCCCGCAAGTGGCTGCACCACGCCCGCAAGCGAGACGGCTCCTGGTCGCGCCAGGTGCTGGTGGTCGGCGACGCGGTGCACATCAACGAACTGGTCGCGACGCTGCGCCGCGAGCCCTACGCCGGCTACCACGTGGTCGGCGCCTGCATCCCCGACGCGCTGATCGCGCCGGTGCCGCAGCGCCTCGGCGACGTGCCGGTGGTCGGCTCGTTCCGCACCGTCCTGGAGGCCGTCGAGTCGACCGGGGTCGACACGGTCGCGGTCACCACCTCGGGCGAGCTGACCGCGATCCGGTTGCGCCGGCTCGGCTGGCAGCTCGAGGGCACCGGCGTCGACATGGTGCTGGCGCCGGCACTGACCGATGTGGCCGGTCCGCGCATCCATACCCGGCCGGTCGCCGGGCTGCCGCTGATCCACGTCGAGGCGCCCGAGTTCCGCGGTGGCCGCAAGCTGGTCAAGGGCTTCTTCGACCGGGCCGCGGCGCTGATCGCGTTGACGCTGGCGTTCCCGGTCCTGTTGGTCATCGCCATCGCGATCAAGCTCGACGGTCGCGGGCCGGTGTTCTTCCGGCAGACCCGGGTGGGCATGTCCGGCAAGGAGTTCGGGGTCTTCAAGTTCCGCACCATGGTGGTCAACGCCGAAGAGGTCCTCGCGCAGCTCAAGGCGCGCAACGAGACCGACGGGCTGATGTTCAAGATGCGCGACGACCCGCGGGTCACCCGGGTCGGCCGGTTCCTGCGCCGCTACTCGCTCGACGAGTTGCCGCAACTGGTCAACGTGCTGCTCGGGCAGATGAGCCTGGTCGGTCCGCGCCCGCCGCTGCCCCGCGAGGTGGCCCGTTACGACGGCGACGTGGCCCGCCGGCTGCTCGTCAAGCCCGGCATCACCGGGCTCTGGCAGGTCAGCGGCCGCTCCGACCTGAGCTGGGAAGACGGCATCCGGCTCGACCTCTACTACGTGGAGAACTGGAGCCTGACCGCCGACCTGGCGATCCTGTGGAAAACCCTCGGCGCGGTGGTCGCCAGCCGCGGCGCCTACTGAGACTTCGGCCCGTTCCAGTCGAGGCAGACGACCACCGCGTCGTCGACCAGATCAGCGGCGACGTGCGCGCGCAGCTCACCGAGCAGCGCGCGCACCGCGTCGAGCGGCGACTGCCGCCGGCTGCGCCGGACAAACCGGGTCAGCGCGGTCTCGCCATAACGCCCGCCGGCCTCGTTGACCGCGTCGAAGACGCCGTCGCTGATCACGAACAGCCGGTCGCCGACCTCCAGCTCGAAGGTCTGCGGCCGGTAGATGGTGCCGTCGAACATGCCCAGCGGCAACTGCGCCTCAAGCTCCACATCGGACGCCTCCTCGCCGCGCAGCAACAGCAGCCGCGGTGAGCCGGCGTCGACCGCGGTGACCACGCCGCTGGCCAGGTCGACCGAGAGCAGAAGGGCGGCCAGGTGCTGCTCGCCCCGATAGTGCGAGTAGATCGCCTGGTCGGCCAATGCCACCTGGTCAGCCAGGTCGAGCCCGCCCCGGCGGGCGTTGCGCAGGGCGAACGTGGCGAGGCTGGTGAGCGTCGCCGCCGCGACGCCCTCGCCGGAGCCGTTCACCGCCGACATCCAGAGCCGGTGCCCGTCGTCGGCCCAGTCGAAGCTGTCACCCCGCACGGCGTACGCCGGTTCGAGCTGACCGGCCAGCGAGAAGGAGGGCCGGGTCCGGCTGCGCCCCGGCAGCAACTCCCACTGCATCTCGGCGGCCAGCGTCAACCGGCGGGCCCGCGCGGCGACCAGGTATGCGTCGGTGCTGTCGCGTACCGCGGCCACCTCGTGCGCGAGGTAGACGGCCAGCCGGGCCAGGTCGCCGTGTGCGGCCTCGTCGTCGCCGGGCACCGGGGCCAGCCGGAGCACACCGATCCGGTCACCACGCATGGTGACCGGGAGGAACAGGACGTCGCCGTCGAAAACCTCGGACTGATGGTCGAAGCTCCGCCAGGCCGGGTGGCCGGGATGGGTCAACGGCTCACCGCCGCCCAGTGGCAGCAGCGCGGCGAGCCGGTAGTCGACCAGGAACAGCTCCGCGTCCGTGATCCCGTAGTGCTTCTCGACCTCTTCCCCGAGCCGTTCCACGAGCAGGTCGGCCTCCGCGTGCGACAGCGCGCGTTCGACATCGACTAACCGTTCGTTCATCGGTGGTCCCCTCGCCGAGGTGGCGACCAACGCCGCCGGGGTAGGGTTTTCCCACCATGGCCGATCACCATGCGTCCGACGACGTAGCCGCCCAGGCCGCTGCACTCGACAGTGCGGCCGAGGCGTTGCTGCGCGTGTGGGACGCGGCTCGCGAAGGTGCCGCCGATCGAGTCTCGGGGTCACAGTTGCGGGCGATGCTGGTGGTCGAGGAGTGCGACGGGATCAACCTGCGCGGCCTGGCCGGCAGCCTCGGCATGATCCTCTCGTCGGCCAGCCGGCTCTGCGACCGGCTGGTCGCGGCCGGCATGATCGAGCGCTTCCCGGGCCGCACCGACCGCCGCGAGATCTCGCTGCATCTGACCCAGACCGGTCGCCGGTTGCTGGACGAGCTGCGGGCCGAGCGTCAGCGCCGGCTGCGCGAGGTGCTGGCGCAGATGAGCCCGGCCGCCCGGCAGTCCCTGCTGCGCGGCCTGAGCGAGTTCGGCGACGCGATGGGCAAGCCCGACTCCGACGCGCTCACGGCCTGAGCCACTCCGCCGGTTCGGCCAGGATGTCGCGGATCACCGCGCCGGCCGCACCGACCGCCGCCGCGGCCGCCCCCAACGCCGAGGCCCGCACGGTCATCGGCGACCACGCCGAGGTCAGCACCCGCCGGGCCAGTTCGGCCTCGACCGCGGGTGCCAGCCAGGGTGTCAGCGGCCCGAAGATGCCGCCGAGCACCACAGTGTCGACGTCGAGCATGTTGACCACGCCGGCCAGCGCCACACCCAGCGACGTGCCCGCGGCCGGCAGCCGGCTGTCGGCCAGTGCGGTGTCGTCGCGCAGCCGGGCCAGGCCGGTCTCGCCCGCCGGCAGGTCGCGCAGCAGCGCCTCCTGGCCCGCGTATTGCTCGAGGCAGCCGAGCGCACCGCACCGGCAGAGCGGGCCGTCGGGCCGGACGCAGACGTGGCCGAGTTCGCCGCTCCAGCCGCGGGCGCCGCGGAACAGGGTGCGGTGCAGCACGATGCCGGCGCCGATGCCGATCTCACCGGACACGTAGACGAAGCTGTCCAGCCCGTCGCCGTCGGCGTGCAACTCGGCCAGCGCGGCCAGGTTGGCCTCGTTGTCGATGGTCAGCGGCAGGTCGCCGAGCGGCCCGCCGGCCAGCGCGCCGGCCGCGTCGACGTCGTGCCAGGCCAGGTTGGGCGCCCGGTGCACCAGGCCGGCCCCCGAGACCAGCCCCGGAACGGCGAGGGCGGCGCCGGCGACGACCCGCCCGGCCGCGGCGGCCTCGGAACGCAGCCGCGCGCCGAGGTCGGCGACGGCGTCGAGCACCGCGCGGGGGCCCAGGATCCGCTGGTCGCCGTGCAGCACCAGACGGTGGATGACGGTGCCGGTCAGGTCGACGACGCAGCCGGCCAGGTAGTCGACGTTGATCTCCAGTCCGAGCCCGGCCGGTCCGTACCCGTTAAGGACGAGCCCGACCGCCGGCCGGCCGGCGCCGGTCCGCGGCGCCGGACCCACCTCGGTGATCAGGCCGCCGCCGACCAGGTCGTCGACGAGCGCGGAGACGGTGGCCCGGGTCAGCCCGGTGCTGCCGGCGAGGTCGGCGCGGGACGGCGGGCGGGGCGCACCGGCCACCTGGCGGAGCACGAGTGCCAGGTTGTGGGCACGCACACTGGCCTGCCGCACCGGAAATTCGCCGTTCACGCCTTGACACTGCCACGTCGCGGTCAAATAATTCAACCGCTAAACAAATTAACGCGCTCGAAACCATACTTCTCGGAGGAGGCCCCGATGGCAGCCGATCCCACCCGTGCCGACAAGTTCTCGTTCGGCCTGTGGACCGTGGGCTGGCAGGCCCGCGACCCGTTCGGCGACGCCACCCGGCCGCCGCTCGACCCGGTGGAGTCGGTGCACCGGCTCTCCGAGCTGGGCGCCTACGGCGTGACGTTCCACGACGACGACGTGATCCCGTTCGGCTCCGACGACGCGACCCGGGCCGAGCACATCGCCCGGTTCCGCAAGGCGCTCGACGAGACCGGCATCGTCGTGCCGATGGTGACCACCAACCTGTTCACCCACCCGGTGTTCAAGGACGGCGGCTTCACCAGCAACGACCGGTCCATCCGCCGGTTCGCGCTGCGCAAGGTGATGCGCAACATGGAGCTGGCCGCCGAGCTCGGCGCGCAGACCTACGTGATGTGGGGCGGCCGCGAGGGCTCCGAATACGACTCGGCCAAAGACGTGCAGGCGGCTCTCGACCGCTACCGCGAGGGCGTCGACTTCCTGGCGCAATACTCGATCGACCGCGGCTTCGGCCTGCGCTTCGCCATCGAGCCCAAGCCCAACGAGCCGCGCGGCGACATCCTGCTGCCGACCGTCGGCCACGCGATCGCGTTCATCAACAGCCTTGAGCACGGCGACCTGGTCGGCCTCAACCCCGAGGTCGGGCACGAGCAGATGGCCGGCCTCAACTACGCGCACGGCATCGCCCAGGCGCTCTGGCACGGCAAGCTCTTCCACCTCGACCTCAACGGCCAGCGCGGCATCAAATACGACCAGGACCTGGTCTTCGGCCACGGCGACCTGGCCAACGCGTTCGCCCTGGTCGACCTGATCGAGCACGGCGCGCCCGGCGGCGGCCCGGCCTACGAGGGCCCGCGGCACTTCGACTACAAGCCCTCGCGCACCGAGGACTTCGACGGCGTGTGGGCCTCGGCGGCCGCCAACATGCGGATGTACCTGCTGCTCAAGGAGCGGGCACAGGCGTTCCGGGCCGACCCGGAGGTGCAGGAGGCGCTGGCGGTTTCCAAGGTGGGCGAGCTGCGCGAGCCGACCGTGGGCACCGGCGAGAGCTACACCGACCTGCTCGCCGACCGGTCCGCCTACGAGGATTTCGACGCCGACACGGTCGCCGAGCGCGGCTTCGGCTTCGTCCGCCTCAACCAGTTGGCGCTCGAGCACCTGCTCGGCGCACGGGGCTAAGGGAGTAACGACCATGCCGCTGGTCGCCGGCGTCGACACGTCCACGCAGTCGTGCAAGGTGGTGGTCCGCGACGCCGAGACCGGCGCGCTGGTCCGCGAGGGGCGCGCCACGCATCCGGAGGGCACCGAGGTGCATCCGGACGCGTGGTGGCGCGCCCTGACCGAGGCCACGCGCCAGGCCGGCGGGCTGGATGACGTGGCCGCGGTCGCCGTCGGCGGCCAGCAGCACGGCATGGTCTGTCTCGACGAGTCGGGCGAGGTCGTTCGCCCGGCTCTGCTCTGGAACGACACCCGCTCGGCCCAGGCCGCTTCCGACCTGACCGCCGAGCTGGGCGGCCCGAAGGCCTGGGCCGACGCCGTCGGCTCGGTGCCGGTGGCCAGCTTCACCGTCACCAAGCTGCGCTGGCTGGCCGAGCACGAGCCCGACAACGCCGCCCGCACCGCCGCGGTCTGCCTGCCGCACGACTGGCTGACCTGGCGGCTCGGCGGCACCGGCGACCTCGCCGACCTGCGCACCGACCGGGGCGACGCGAGCGGCACCGGCTACTGGTCGCCGGCGACCGGCGTCTACCGGCCCGACCTGCTGGAGCTGGCGTTCGGCCGGGAGCCGCGGGTGCCGACCGTGCTCGCACCGACCGGCATCGCCGGCCGGCTGCCAAGCGGCGCCGCGCTCGGCCCGGGCACCGGCGACAACGCGGCGGCCGCGCTCGGGGTCGGAGCCCGGCCCGGCGACGTGATCGTCTCGATCGGCACCTCCGGCACCGTGTTCAGCGTGGCCGACCTGCCCGCGGCCGACGCCAGCGGCATCGTCGCGGGCTTCGCCGACGCGACGGGCCGGTTCCTGCCGCTGGTCTGCACGCTCAACGCCGCTCGGGTGCTCGACGCGGCGGCCGCGCTGCTCGGCGTCAGCCACAGCCGGCTTGCCGAGCTGGCGGCCGAGGCACCCTCCGGCTCCGACGGCCTGGTGATGGTCCCCTACCTGGAGGGGGAGCGGACCCCCAACCGCCCACTGTCGACCGGCGCGGTGCACGGCCTGACCCTGCGCAATTCGACCCCGGCACACTTCGCCCGGGCCGCGGTCGAGGGCATGCTCTGCGCGCTCGCCGACGGCCTCGACGCGCTGATCGCCGAGGGCGCCGCGGTCAACCGGGTGATCCTGATCGGTGGCGGGGCACGCAGCGAGGCGGTCCGGCGGATCGCGCCGGAGATCTTCGGCTGCGGCGTCGTGGTCCCCGAGCCCGGCGAATATGTCGCCGACGGCGCCGCCCGCCAGGCCGCGTGGGTCGTCTCCGACCAGCCGGCGCCGCCCGCGTGGGCGACCGGCCGCGTCGAGACCTACGACGCCCGTCCGGTGCCGGCCATCCGCGACCAATACGCCGCCGTCCGCGAACTGGTGCACGACCGACCGGCGTGAAACTCGTGTGACTGGCCCGACCGCGTTACCGTCGGACAGCGATGGAGCAGCAGGACGGCGCCGACACGCCACATGAGATCCGCGAGCGCGCCGGAGCGCTCGCGGAATACCTGCTCGCCGTGCGCGCGCTGCTCGACAAACCGGTCCGCACGATCCCGCCGGGCGACGCCTACTGGCACGACGACCTGCCCATCCACCCGGCCGTCGAGCTCGGCCCGCGGCAACCCGGCGCCGGCTGGCTGCGGGTCGGCCGCCCGGGCGCGCCGGAACCGCCGTCGATCCCGACCCCGCTGCTGCGCCACCTCGTCTGGGACCTGACGGCAGAAAACCCGCCAACCCTTCAAAATCAGGATGAGATACGCGCGGCCGAGTTCAGCCGGTGGATGGAGGAGGAGTGGCGACCGTGGGCGACCGCCCACCGCCGCACCGCCGCCGTCCGGGCGCTGCACGACCGCCTCTACGACCTGCGCTACCGGGTCGACGTCGACTCCGCGCGGGTCGAACTCGTCTGGGGCCACGCGATCCTCGACGCGCCGGTCGGCGGTGAGCCGGTCCGCTACCCGCTGCTGGCGACCCCGGTCGCGATCGACTACGACCCGGAGACCAGCACCGTCACCGTCCACCCGCAGGGCCCGGCCCGGCTACAGGTCGACGCGCTCGGCGGGCTCGACAACCGCCGGGTCGGCGACCTGCTCGACCTGGCCGGCCCGGGCGGCCTCGTCGACGTCGACCCCTGGGACGCCGCCGAGCGCCAGGAGTTCGCCGGCCGCGCGCTGCGCCGTCTCGGCTACGAACCGCTTCTGCGGTTCGGCCTCGACCCGGTCGCCGACCCGCACGTGCACGACACCGGCGTGCTCTTCCTGCGCCCGCGGCAGCGGATGGTGCGCCGGTTCCTGGAGGCCGAACGCGACCGGCTGGCCGCGCCCGGCGACAGCGGGGTCGGCGCCCTGGCCGGCATCCTCGCGCACGAACCGAGCGCACTGCGGATGCCCGACGACGACCCCGACGCCTGGGTACGCACCGCCGAGCGGCTGCTGATGCCGATGGCGACCAACGACGCCCAGGAGTCGATCGCCGCCCGCCTGGCCGCACACCGCACGGTCGCGGTGCAGGGCCCACCCGGCACCGGCAAGACGCACACGATCCGCAACCTGATCTGTCACCTGGTCGCACACGGCAAGCGCGTGTTGGTGCTGGCCCAGAAGGAAGACCCGCTGCGGGTGCTCCGCGACGGCCTGCCCGCCGAGATCCAACCGCTCTGCCTGGCCGTGCTCGGCCGCTCGGCCGACCAACTCGTGCAACTCCAGATCGCCGCCCGCGAGCTGTCCGACCGGGCCGCCACCCTCGACCGCACGGCCGCGGCCGACGAGGTCGACCGGATCACCGCCGACATCGACGCCGCACACGACCGCTTCGCCCGGGCCCGCGACGAGTTGCTCGCAGTGGCCGAACGCGAGGCGACGACCTACCCGGTAGGCGGGGTGGCCTCCTCGCCGGCCGAGGTCGGCGAGTGGCTGCGCCGCACCGAGGCCGACGGCATCGTGCCCGACCCGGTGCCGCCGGGCACGCCGGCGCCGCTGACCGCGGGCGAGTTCGGGCTGCTCGGCGACCTGGCGCGGGCGATCCCAGCGGCCGACCGGGCCAGCGCCCTCGCCACCCTGCCGGCCGAGGGCGAGCTGCCGACCGGCGAGGCGGTCGCCGCACAGCGGGCCACGCTGGCCGACGCGGCCAAGGTGGCCGAGCAGGCCCGCGACCGCGGTGTCGACGCCGACGGCGCGCGCCGGCTCGGCCCCGAAGCGGTCGACGAGCTGGCCGGCGCGCTGCGCACAGCGGCCGACGCGCTGGCCCGCCGGGCCGGAAGCTGGACCGACCGGCTGGGCTCGCTCATCCGCGAGCCGAGCTGGCAGGCGGTCTGGGACGAGCAGGTGGCGGCCAGCCAGCGGATGCTCGGCGAACTGGGTCGGCGCACGGCGGCCCTGTCCGGCCACCGGGTGGAGATCGCCGAGGAACACGCCGCCCAGCCCCGCCGGCTGCTCACCCAGCTCGGCCAGATCCGCGAGCGGTTCGCCGCCGGCAAGCCGGTCCGCCGGCTGACCCACGGTGACCTGGCCAAGGTGGTCGCCGACTGCCGCGTCGACGGCGAGCAGCCCCGCACGGCCGCCGACATCGACCTGCTGGTGGCGACCGTGGAGCGGCTCCAGCTCCGGGCCCAGCTCGCCGCACGCTGGGCGGAATGGGCCGACCGCCTGGGCGCGCCGCTACCCACCGGCGCCGCGCCACCGCGCACTGACGAGCCGTCGGGCGCCGACCCGGCCAGGCGGGTGTCGCCCGGCGCCGGCGGCGCTTCCGGTGAGCCTGAGATCTGGGCCGGCCGCTTGCTTGCCGAGGCGCTCGATGCGCTCGACTGGGAGAGCCGGCGCTGGCCTTCCCTCCGGGAGAACCTCGCCGTGCTGGTCCCGGCCTGCCCCCGTGTGGTCGACGCGGCCGCTCTGGCCGACCTCGCCGACCTGACCGAGGCGACGCTGGCGGTGTTCACCGTCGACCGGATCGAGGCCGAGCAGCGGGCGATGGGTGCCTGGCTGGCCCGGGTCACCGCCGGGCCGGGTGCGCCGCCGGTGTTGCGCGGGCTGGCCGCCGCCTGGTCCACCGACGACGCGGTCGGGTGGAACGCCGCCCTCGCCGAGATCCGTCGGTTGTGGAGCATCAAGCCCGACGCGACCCGGTTCGCCGCGCTGCATGCCCGGCTCGCCGCGGTCGCGCCGCAGTGGGCCGCGGGCTACGACCGGGGTGTGGCGCCGGCCGGCGGCGATGCGGCGCTGCGGGCCTGGGCCTGGCGGCAGGCGCAGACCTGGTTCGACGAGGTGGCCGGCACCCACGGGGTCGGCGACGACGAGCTGGGCCGGAGGCTGGAGCGGGCCCGAGACCAGGAGCGGCGGCTCACCGGCGAGCTCGTCGTGGGGTCGGCGTGGCTGGAGGTCGCGCGTACCCTCGACGACCGCCGCAAGGCCGCCCTCGCCGACTGGACGGCCGCGCTGCGCAAGATCGGCAAGGGCACCGGCAAGACCGCGGCGCACTGGCAGGCGGCCGCGCAACGGGCGATGGCTGAGGCGGCGACTGCCGTACCCGTGTGGATCATGTCGGTTGACCGTGCTCTTGAGCAGTTTCCCGGAGCCGGCCCGATCTTCGACGTCGTGGTGATCGACGAGGCGTCCCAGGCCGACATCTTCGCGCTGCCGGTGCTCGGGCTGGCGCACCGCGCCGTCGTGGTCGGCGATGACCAGCAGATCGGCCCGCAGCTCGTCGGCCTGCCCGCCGAGCGGGTCAACGGGCTGATCGCCACCCACCTGGCGCCGGCCGGTGTGCCCTCGGCGGTGCATTTCGACACCGAGAGCAGCCTCTACGACCACGCCGTGCGCCGCTCGCCGCAACGGATCCTGCTCACCGAACACTTCCGCAGCGTGCCGGCGATCATCGGTTTCTCCAGCGACACCTACTACGACGGCAAGATCCAGCCGCTGCGCGCCGACCGGCCGGCCGGGCTTGGCGTCGCCGTGACCGCCGTGCACGTGCCCGACGGGCGCCGGGTCAGCGTCCCCGAGTATGGCGAGGTCAACGTCGCGGAGGCCGAGGCGCTGGTGGCGCGGGTGACCGCGATCGTGGCCGACCCGGCCTACCGCGGAAAGACGATCGGCGTGGTCAGCCTGCTGTCGACCAGCGGGCAGGCCGACTATCTGCAACACCGGCTCCGGGAAGAGTTGGGCACCGACGAGCTCGAACGGCGCGCGCTGCGGGTCGGCGACGCCTACACGTTCCAGGGCGACGAGCGCGACGTGGTGCTGCTGTCCACGGTGGTGGCCAGCGCCGACGGCACGATCGGCGCGTTCACCAAGCGCGACTATCACCGCCGGGTCAACGTCGCCGCGTCCCGGGCCCGCGACCAGCTCTTCGTCTTCCACTCGGTGAGCGCCGGCGAGCTCAACCCGGACGACGCCCGGGCGCTGCTGCTCAGGTATGCGACCCGCCCGGCCGGCGCGGTGGCCGACACCCCTTACGACCCGGCGCTGGAGAGCGGGTTCACCCGCGAGGTCTGGCGGCGGCTGACGGCGGCTGGGCTGCGGCCGGTGCCGCGGTTCCGGCTCGGCAACTATCGGATCGACTTCGTGGTCAACGCGCCCGACGGCCGGCGGCTGGCGATCGCCTGCGACGACCGCTACCGGGGGGCGGCCGCCTTCGCGGCGGAGCTACGCCGCCAGGCGGTGCTGGAGCGGGTCGGCAACTGCGTCTTCGTCAGGTTGCGGGCCAGCCTCTTCCACCGCGACCCGGACCAGGCCATGGAGCCGGTCTGGACCCGCGCCGAGGAACTCGGCCTGGCACCAGTCCGGCCGGTTTAGGCCGCGTCCTACCGGTCCTCGCGAGCCGGGCCGCGCCTGCGGCGACCATTGCTTGCCTGGCGCGAAGCCGCGGGCCACGGGCTGGGCCGCGGGCCGGGCCCGGGCCACGGGCCGGGCTGCGGGCCACAGGCTGGGCGGGCCGGGCTGCGGGCCACCGGCTGGGCTGCGGGCCACAGGCTGGGCTGCGGGCCACAGGCTGGGCTGCGGGCCACGGGCTGGGCTGCGGGCCACGGGCTGGGCTGCGGGCCACGGGCCGGTCTGCGGGCCACGGGCCGGTCTGCGGGCCACGGGCTGGGCTGCGGGCCACGGGCTGGGCCGCGGGCCACGGGCTGGGCCGCGGACCACGGGCCGGTCTGCGGGCCACAGGCTGGGCCTCGGGCCACAGGCTGGGCCGCGGGCCACAGGCCCGGCGCGGTGCCGCGGGCTACGGCTGGGCCCAGCCGACGTGGGCCGGTAGGGCATGGTCTAAACGGCGCCCTGCCGGTCGACGGCGCGGGTGTTCGTGAGTCGGGCGGTGAGCAGGGCGGCCTCTTCGCGGGTGCCGGTGATCTCGGTGTGGATGAGGCGGCGGAAAGCCGGATCGAGGGCCTCGCCGTGGCTGATCGCCTCGTCCAGGGCGAGCAGGGCGTTGCGCATCGCGACCCGGGCCGCGTGTACCTCCGACGCGGCGCTGTCGAGGTGGGCGGCGGGCGCCAACGTTCGACGTACCCGATGTGCGTCGGCCTGGTCGGTCTTGTGTGAGGCTCCGGAGGAGGGAGCGCCGAGAGCGCGGCGCCAGCGTCGGAGAAGAGGTGGATATTTTCGAACGCTTTCGCGCACCGTCTGTCGATAGGACATGTCTGCTCCTCAGCGGTCGGACATGTGGCGGCTGCCCCGAAGCCAGCGGAGCAGCCGCCTTGCCTTTCTACTCCTCTTCGGACGGTCGGAAGGTGAGGCCGACCGGCAGGTGTCCGGGCAACCGCAAACCGCGTTTGCGGGAGGCTCGCTCTGGGTGACGTTCGACAGAACGTAACGTGGGGGCCCGGGCAGTAAATGACGATAAATCGGTGCCAGTCGTTTCCGCGCCAGTGACGCGGATCACAGTTTAGCGGAGAGCGATTTCTCAGCGTCACCGCCGACCCGCCGCGCCCGGCCCAGTCGGTATCGTCAATGTGACACTTTTGGTGCTTAGCCGGCCACGTTACGTTGAACGCGTGACAAAACAGCGCCCGAAACCACTGGACGAGTGGGACTTCCGGGCGTTCATCGCGCTCGCCGAAGAGCGTTCCTATGAGGACGCGGCGCGCCGCATGGCCGGGCTGCACGGCGGTTACAGCCGCCAATCCGTGCAACACCGGATCGGCAAGATCGAAAACTATGTCGGCGAGCCGCTGGTCCGGCGCAACGTCGACCGCCGCTACCTGCTGACCCCGGCCGGCGAGCGGGTACTCCAGATCGCCCGCCAGGTCGTCGCCCTGCACGAGCGGATCGGCTCCGCCGCGGCCCAACCGACCGTCTGGACGCTGGCCTGCGGCCCACACCACACCCAGTTCGTCGCGCTCGCCGAAGACCGGCTGCGCACCGCCGAGGGCGACAAGCTCCGGGTCGAATACCTCTCCCAGCCCAACCGGGCCGAGCACCAGTTCTTCGGCGACCCGGTCGACCGGCTGCTGCGCAACGAGTTCCACCTGATCATCGGCCCGGCGGTGCGCCGGCCCGGCCTGCGCTCGACCCCGCTCTACGAGGCCCGCCTCGAGGCGATGATCGACCGCGACTACCCGGGCGACCGGCTGGCCCTCGCCGACCTGGTCCGCGACTACGAGGCGTTCCTCCAGCCGCGCGACGTGCGGGCCCGGCGGGTGCTCGAAGACGCGATCGCCGCCGCCGGCATCCCCGACCCCGATCCGGCGGGCCGGGTGGCGATGGAGACCTACGAGACCGCGACGAGCGTGATCCGGCTCCAGAGCGAACGCCGCCGCCCGGGCCACGGCCGGGGCCGGATCCTGGTCGTCCCGTCCGACGTGGCGCTGCCCTACAAGGTCGGCATGGTCTTCGGCGGCCGCGAAGCCGACCGGTTCAAGTGGGTGCCGATCCACGACGGCGGCGCGACGCTGCGGATGGAGACCTGCGTGACGATCCGCGACGCACACCAGACCGCGCTGCGCCCGGTGATCGACGCCCTCCGGGCCGGTGTCCACCACCTCGACCTGGGCCCGCAGGGGATATCCGGCGCGCCGCTCACTTTCGCCACACCCATCCCGTCGCAACGCACCTAGATCTCCAGGGGGTCCCGCCCGATGTAGCCTCCCGGAATGACCACGACCGGGGGCCGCACGCACCGGATCTACAGCGTCGTGGTGTTCATCGTGCTGGCGTCCCTCGACAACGTCGCGGTAGGCCTGATCCCGCCGCTCTACGGCTCGATCGCTGACTCGTTCGACGTGCCGCAGGGCCTGGTCGGCACCGTCACCGCGGTGTCGTTCCTGGTGAGCGCCGTAGCCTCGGTCGCCTGGGCCTATTACGGCGACCGGGGCAACCGCAAGCCGCTGCTGATGATCGGCACGGTGCTGTGGGCGGCCGGCATGACCGGCAGCGGCCTGGCCGGCACCTACCTGCTGTTCTTCGTCTCCCAGGTAGCCGCCGCGGTCGGCCTCGGCGCGGTCAGCTCCGTCGGCTTCTCGGTCGTCAGCGACCTGATCAAACCGAAGCGGCGCGGTCTGGTGATGAGCTTCTGGGGACTCTCCCAGGGCGCCGGCACGTTCTTCGGCACGCTGATCGGCGGGGTACTCGGCGCCTCCGACTGGCGCCGCCCCTTCTTCGTGCTGAGCGTCGTCGGCCTGGTAGCCACGGTCGCCTATTTCTTCACCTACGACATCCGCCGAGGCCAGAGCGACACAGAACTCGCCGGCGCGATCGCCGAGGGACACGACTACGACTACCGGATCAGCCGCAAGAGCCTGCCCTCGATCGTCCAACGGCGTACCAACGTCTGGTTGATCCTGCAGGGCCTACCCGCCCAGATCGCGTTCGGCTCGCTGGTCTGGCTGCCGGTCCTCTTCCGCGAAAGAGCGATCGACCAGGGCTATCCGGAACACACGGCGATCGTCGTCGGCAGCATCTTCGCCACCATGTTCCAGCTAGGCGGCGCCCTGTCGATCGTCGGCGGCCTGGTGGGCGACAAACTACAACGGCGCACACTGCGCGGCCGCGCACTGGTGTCGGCAGTCGGCATTCTGGCCGCCGTACCCCTCTATCTGGTCCTGTTCTTCCTGCCCTTCAAAATCGAAGTCCCGGCCGACGCCGGCTCCGGCGCGATCGTGGTGGCCGCCCTGAAGAGCGTCGTCACCGTGCCGTCGGTCGGCATCACGTTCCTGATCGCGATCGTCGCGCTGGCGCTGACCTCGGCAAACTCGCCGAACTGGTTCGCGTTGATCGCCGACATCAACCCACCGGAATACCGGGGCACGGTCTACAGCCTGGGCAACCTGACCAACGGCGTTGGCCGCGCAATCGGCAACGGCCTGATCCCGGTGGCGTTCGCGGTGCTCGCGTCGCATTACGCGTCGCCGCTGAACTATTCGGTCGGCCTCGCCGCGTTCCAACTCTTCTTCATCCCGACCGGCATCATGTATTGGCTCGCCTCCCGCAGTTCGCCCCGCGACATCAAGGGCCTGCACCGGCTGCTGGAAGAGCGCGCCGAGGTCACGGCCCACACTCCGATCGACGACGACGCGCAGCATCACACGCCTCGCTGATCAATCATTGGTCCGGAACAAGGCTGACTCGGGTCCGCGGTGGGCGCGACCGTTCCTCCCGCGAGGGCCCGCTCGCTGACGCTTCGCTTGCCAGGTCCGCACCCGGTCGCCCCCAAACCTCGATCAAGCCCCGCGCCGGACACTGGTGGGGGCCCGTTGGCCCGGCTCTTGCCCGGCCTGGCCGGCGTGGTCGTGCAACACGCACCAAGCGCCGGTCCTGGACCCGATCTGGGTGGGGGATCTGTTGAGTGGGCGATCGAACTTACAGGTCCGCCGCCCCGGTTCGGCCATGCGCGGGAGAGGGGAAGTCCGCTGCTGTGTTCGGTGCTGCGGACTCGTTGGGGTGAGCTGCGGCAGGTCCGCGCCCGAGTTGGGTTCCCGGATCCGATCTGGGGCGGGGGATCTGTTGAATGGGTGATCGGATTTACATATCCGCCGCCCTAGTTCGGCCGTGCGGGGGCGGAGGTCCACGGCTGCGGTTGTTGCCGCGGACTGGTTGGCGGGGGCCGCGGGGGTCCGCGCCCGGGTTGGGTTCCCGGATCCGATCTGGGGTGGGGATCTGTTGAGTCGGAGATCGAACTTACAGATCCGCCGCCCCGGTTCGGCCGTGCCCGGGAAAGCGGAGATCAACGCACGCCGAGGCCGCTGCCGCAGATCGGTTGGTGCCGGAGATCGAGGGCAACGCCCGCCGAGGCCGCAGTCGCAGAATCGGTTGATGCCGGAGAGCGGAGATCAACGCCCGTGTCCGGTGCCGCTGACGGGCTGGCGCGGGACCACGGAGATCAACGCCCGGCGTCGTCGGTTCCCGGATCGATCTGGGGTGGCGGATGTGGGCAATCGGAGATCAAACTCCCACATCCGCCGCCCCAGATCGGTCACGTTCGCGAGAACGGAGGTCAAGGCCCGGGTCCGCTGGCACTGGTCGCCTGGGTGCGGGGAGAGCGACGGTCCAGGCCTGGGTCCGCTGTCACCGGTCGGGTGGATGCGGGGAGAGCGACGGTCCAGGCCTGGGTCCGCTGTCACCGGTCGGGTGGATGCGGGGAGAGCGACGGTCCAGGCCCGGGTCCGCTGCGACCGGTCGGGTGGGTGGGGGGAGAGCGACGGTCAAGGCCGGGTTCGCTGCCACTGGTCGGGTGGGTGGGGGGAGAGCGACGGTCAAGGCCCGGGTTCGCTGCGACCGGTCGGCTGGTGGGGGGAGACCGACGGTCAAGGCCCGGGTCCGCTGCCACCGGTCGGCTGGGTGTGGAGAGCGACGGTCAACGGGCGGATTCCGATGTCGGCGCCGCCCTCGGGAACTGTGCACGCGCCCTTGGTCCAGCGTCGCGGGCGGCGGTGCCGCCGTCGCGGGCGGGGGTGCCGCCGTCGCGAAGGATGGGCGAGCGCCCCGGGTCTGGCGCCGCGGAAAGGGCGTTGCCCGAACGGGGTCAGCGCCGGGGGTTTCGCTACCGCGGGCCGAGGGTCCCGGGGCAAGCGGAGATTGACGCCCGGTGTCGTTGCGGCTGAGCCGAGTGTTACCCGCGAAGCGGAGGCCAATAGGTGCGCTGGCCTCCGCTTGGCTACGGCGGCGACGGGCTAGGTGTGCTGTCCAGGGAGGTTGGTCAAGGTTGTGTGACGAGACGATCTAGGTCTTGAAAGGGTGAGGCCTCCGGTCGTGAAGTGGAGCTGTCGAAGAACCGCTTCACCTGACCTGGAGGCCTCGTGGCACACGCTAACGCAGCCCTGACCCCGAAAGCACGCCTCAAACTCGCCCGCCTGGTCGTCGATGAGCGCTGGACGGTCTCCGCGGCCTCCCGCCGATTCGATGTCTCCTACCGCACCGCGAAACGGTGGGTCGACCGGTATCTCGCGATGGGAGCCGCGGGTATGCAGGACCGGTCCAGCCGCCCACTCCACACCCCGACCCGCACCCGCCGCGACCTGGTCCGCAAGATCGTGTACTTGCGGTGGCGGCACCGACTCGGCCCTGTCGCGATCGCCGCCCGTCTCGGGATGGCCGCCTCCACCGTGCACGCGGTCCTGGTCCGTGCCCGGATCAACCGGCTCTCCCACATCGATCGACGCACCGGTGAACCGATCCGCCGCTACGAACACGACACCGCGGGCGCCCTGATCCACGTCGACGTCAAGAAACTCGGCAACATCCCCGACGGCGGCGGCTGGCGATACGTCGGCCGCGTCCAAGGCAAGCGACACCGCGCCGCGACCACCGGCAAGCCCCGCAGCGCCTACCGCAACCCGAAGATGGGCACCGCCCACGTCCACACCGTCATCGACGACCACTCCCGCGTCGCCTACGCCGAAATCCACAACGACGAGACCGCCATAACCGCAGCTGCAGTCTTGACCCGCGCAGTGGCTTGGTTCGCCGCCCGCGGCGTCCGAGTGCAAAGGGTGCTGTCCGACAACGGCTCGGCCTACCGCTCCCGCCTCTGGCGCGAGACCTGCACCCAGCTCGGCATCACCGTCAAGAAGACCCGCCCCTACCGGCCCCAGACCAACGGCAAGATCGAACGGTTCCACCGCACCCTTAACGCCTGGGCGATCGATCGGTTCTACCCCACCGAACACCACCGCCGCGCGGCCCTACCCCGATGGCTGCACTTCTACAATCACCACCGACCCCACACCGCGATCGGCGGCCAGCCACCCATCACCCGCCTTACCAACCTGGCTGGACAGCACAGCTAGGCCAGCTTGGCCCAGACGGTGACGTCGGTCGGGACCTCGCGGCCGGCCAACGGCTCGCTGGACAGCAGGACCTCAGCCCCCTCCGGCAGGGGTGCCGGTGCTGAGCCGAAGTTGGTCAGGACCAGCACGGTGCCGTTGTGGAAGGCGACCACCTCGTCCGCCCCGGCCACCCACGTCAGTGCGCCGTCCCCGAGTTCGTGTGCGCGGCGCAACCGGAGCGCTGCCACATACATCTCGTACGTCGAACCCGGCACCCCCTGCTGCCGGTCCAGGGCGAGCTCGCCGAACACCGCCGGCTGTGGCAGCCAGGTCTTGTCGGTCGGGCCAAAGCCGAATGACGGCGCAGAACCCGACCACGGGATCGGCACCCGGCAGCCGTCGCGCCCGACCGACGAGCCCCCGGTGCGGAAGAACGTCGGGTCTTGGCGGACCTCGTCGGGCAGCGTGGTGTGCTCCGGGAGACCGAGCTCCTCGCCCTGGTAGAGGTAGGCCGACCCCGGCAGCCCGAGCATCAGCAGCGTCGCCGCACGGGCGCGGCGCAGGCCAAGGGCGGCATCGGGCTGCGGGTCGCCCGCCCCGATGCCGTTGGGGCGGACCTCGCCCACCGGCAGCCCGAGCCGGGAGGCGTGCCGGAGCACGTCGTGGTTGGAGAGGACCCAGGTGGTCGGCGCACCGACCGCGGCGCTCGCGGCCAGCGAACGCGTGATCACCGAGCGCTGGGCGGCCGCCGTCCAGGAAGCCTCCAGGTATTCGAAGTTGAACGCCTGGTGCATCTCGTCGGGGCGGACGTAGGCCGCGAGCCGCTCGGCCGGCTGCACCCACGCCTCGGCGACCAGGATGCGGTCGCCCGGGTAGCTGTCGAGGATTTTGCGCCAGCGGCGGTAGATCTCGTGTACGCCGTCCTGGTCCCACATCGGCGGCCGGGCGCCGCCCTCGGTGCCCTCGCCGGTCAGCGGGACCATCGGCAGGTGCCAGTCGGCCAGGTCGGCCTGCTTGACCAGGCCGTGCGCGACGTCGACCCGGAAGCCGTCGACGCCGCGGTCGAGCCAGAAGCGCAGGATGTCTTCGAACTCGGCGCGGACCTCCGGGTTGTCCCAGTTGAGGTCGGGCTGCGCCACGTCGAAGAGGTGCAGATACCACTGGCCGTCGGGGACCCGGGTCCAGGCGCCGCCGCCGAAGACGCTCTGCCAGCTGTTCGGCGGCTCGTCACCGGAAGGGCCGCGGCCGTCGCGGAAGACGTAGCGGTCGCGTTCGGGGCTGCCGGGTGCGGCCGCGAGGGCCGCCTGGAACCAGACGTGTCGCGACGAGGTGTGGTTGGGCACCAGGTCGACGATCACCCGGATCCGCCGGGCGTGTGCCTCGGTGATCAGCTTGTCGGCGTCGTCGAGGCGGCCGAAGATCGGGTCGACGTCGCGGTAGTCGGCCACGTCGTAGCCCGCGTCGGCCTGCGGCGACGGGTAGAACGGCGACAGCCACACGGCGTCGACGCCGAGGTCGGCCAGGTGGTCGAGCCGGCTGATGATGCCGGGCAGGTCGCCGATGCCGTCGCCGTCGGAGTCGGCGAACGAGCGCGGGTAAACCTGGTAGATGACGGCGTCGCGCCACCACTTCACGGTGTACTCCAAGCAATAGATTTCTAGGATTCCCGCGGCGGCGCCGTCGAGTCGCGGACGACCAGTTGGGTGGGCAGCACCACGGACCGGTCACCGTACTCGTCGACGTTGCCGCGCAGCGGGCCGAGCAGGGTTTCTGCCGCGATCCGGCCCTGCGCGGCGGCCGGTTGGGCGACCGTCGTGAGCCCGACCACACCGGCGACGTCGTGGTCGTCGACGCCGATCACGCTGACATCGTCGGGGACCCGCAGGCCGGCCGAGCGCAGCGTGGCGATCGCGCCCATCGCCATCTCGTCGGAGGCGGCGAAGATCGCGGTCGGCGGGTCGCCCCGGCGGAGCAGTTCCGCGGTGGCCTTGCTGCCGCCGGCGATGGTGAACGTGGCCTCGACGTCGAGCGCCGGGTCGGGCTCGATGCCCCGGGAGCGCATCCGTTGCTGGAAGCCGTGCCGGCGGTCGAGGTGGGTGGAGATGGCGAGTTCGTCGGTCGAGTCACCGGAGATGTGCGCGATCCGCCGGTGGCCGAGCGAGAGGAGATGGTCGGTGGCCGTGCGCGCGGTCGCGATGTCGTCGATCCGCACGCTCGGCCAGCCCGGCACCGGCGTGCCGGCACTGACCGTCACGCCGGGCAGCGCGAGGCCGGTGACCGCGGCGAAGTCGTTTTCGGCCAGTGGTGTCGCCACCAGCATCAGCGCGTCGACCCGTTTGTGCAGCGTGCTGGTGTAGAGCAGGCGCTGCCGGGCGTGCTCGCTGCCGCCGAGGTTGAAGAGCAACAGGTCGTAGCCGGCCCGGTGCAGCCGCTCTTCGGCGGCCTCGACGACGGTGCTGAAGAACCATGGCGTGATCCGTGGGACGACCACCGCGACCGCCCGGGTCTTGCCCCCGGCGAGCCGGGAGGCGCTGGGCGAGGCGATGTAGCCCAGCTGGGAGGCCGCCTCCAGCACCCGCTCCCGGGTCGATTGCGAGACCGTTGGCAGGCCGCGCAATGCCCGGGACACGGTGGCGGTGGAGACGCCCGCCAGCCGGGCTACGTCGTCGATCCTCGTCATGGTCCGTCACCTCACGTGCGGAAGGACGGTCACTGGCGGGAATCAGCCCTTGACGCTGCCGGTCAACAGTCCCCGTACGAAATAACGCTGTAGGGACAGGAAGACGATCAGCGGTATGACGATCGACACGAACGCGCCAGCCGTCAGGCGTTGCCACTCGCCGCCTCTCGTGCCGGCGAGGTCGGCCAGTCGCACGGTCAGCGGAGCCGTTTGTCGACCGCCACCCGAGAAGATCAACGCGACCAGCAGGTCGTTCCAGACCCAGAGGAACTGGAAGATCGCCAGCGACGCGAGTGCGGGGGTGATCAGCGGCAGCACGATGCTCCGGAAGATCTTCGAGTGCCCCGCGCCGTCGACCCGGGCCGCCTCCATCAGCTCGCCTGGTAGCTGCGAGATGAAGTTGTGCAGCAGGAAGATCGCGAACGGCAGCGCGAAACAGGTGTGCGCGAACCAGACCTGGATGAACTTCTGCTCCTGGTCGAGATCCCACGCCGGCATCAGCGTGACGCCACCGAGGGAGACACCACGGGAGAAGAAGCTCAGCAGGGGTACGAGCGCCATCTGCAACGGCACGATCTGGAGCGCGAAGACGACGATGTAGAGCCAGTCGCGACCGCGGAAGTTGATCCACGACAGCGCGTAGGCGGCCAGGGCGGCGAACGCGATCGGGAACAGCACCGACGGGATCGTGATGACCAGCGAGTTGATGAAGTAGAGGGCCAGCTGGCCGGAGGACGACGACCGTCCGAAGAGGACATCGTCGTAGTTCTGCAAGGTCAGGTGCGGGCTGGTGAAGAACGTCCACCAGCCGGTCGTCTTGATCTCGTCTTCGGGCCGGAACGACGACAGCAGCAGGCCGAACGTCGGCACCGTCCAGAGCAGCGCGATGACGATCGACACGGTCGTCGCGGTGCGGCTGGTGAGCTTCTTGCGCACCCGGCCGACCGCGGTGCGCGGTGGTGCTTCGTCGACGGTCTCGCCGGCGAGGACGGGGGTCGTGGTAGTCATTCTCAAACCTCCCGCTGGCGGCGCAGGTTGCGGATCTGGAAGATGACGATCGGGATGACCAGGATGAACAGGAAGACGGCGAGCGCGGAGCCCTGGCCGTTCTCCTGGTAACGGAAGGCCTGGTTATACATCTCGAGCGCGACGACGTTGGTGTCGTAGTTGCCGTTGGTCATCGTCCGGACGATGTCGAAGACCTTGAGCGTGGCGATCGTGATGGTGACGACCACGACGATCAGCGAGGGCCGGATGCTCGGCAGCGTGACCCGCCAGAACATCTGCCAGGGCGTGACGCCGTCGAGCCGGGCGGCTTCGACGATGTCGGCCGGGATCGCCTTGATGGCCGCCGACAGGATGACCATCGAGAAGCCGGCCTGGATCCACACCATGACGACGATCAGCAGCAGCGTGTTGAGCGGCGGGTCGAGCAGCCACTGCTGCGGCGTGCCGCCCACGGTCACCCAGAGCCAGTTGAGCAGGCCGATCTGGTCGCCCTCGCCGCGGTAGGCGTAGACGAACTTCCAGATGATGCCGGCGCCGACGAACGAGATGGCCATCGGCAGGAAGATCAGCGATTTGGCCACCGACTCGAACCGGGCCCGGTCGATCATCACCGCGTAGAGCAGGCCGACCGACGTGGCCAGCAGCGGCACCAGGATGACCCAGGCCAGGGTGTTGATCAGGACCCGGATGATGTCGTTCTCTTGGAAGATCCATCCGTAGTTGCGCAGGCCGACGAACTTCTCACCGTTGCCGTTGAAGAGCGACAGGATGATGGTCCGGATCGCCGGGATGACCAGGCCGATCAGCAGCAGCAACAGGGCGGGGATCATGAATGCGAGGCCCAGCAGGCCTTCGCGCTTCCTACGCAGCCCGCGCCGGGGCGGCGCACCGGGGGCGGCTCCGTCGGCCGGCGCCTCGGCGGCGGCGATGAGGGCGGCCTCGCGGCGCCGGGCGAAGAAGTTGGGCACGACGTCGAGCAGGAGCAGCAGTCCACCGACCACCACCACGAACGCGATTACGCCGTACAGCAACATCGTCAGCTTCGGCGCGAAGTCTTGGAACTCCATCCGCCCTCCAGGGATGTGAGCTTGTGACAAGGTGGTTTGAGTGAAACGGTGGCCGGCCCCGCGGGGCCGGCCACCGTTTCAAGGCCTTACTTGGGCCAGGAGTTCTCGATCTGGTTGAGCACCTCAGTGGTGCTCTTGCCGTTGATCCAGTCGACCATGCCCTTCCAGAACGTCCCGGCGCCGACGGCGGCGGGCATCAGGTCGGAACCGTCGAACCGGAAGACGGCGCTCTTGTCCTGGAGGATCTCGACGGCCAGCTTGTCGATCGGGTTGCCGACGTTGGCGATCTCCAGCTTGTTGTTGGCCGACACCCAGTTGCCGAGCTTGGCGCGGGTGTTGGCGGCCTCGCCGGAAGCCAGGTAGGTCTGCACCTTCTGGACCTCGGGACGGTCGGCGAACGCGACGGTGAACTCGCCACCGCCGAGGACCGGCTTGCCCTTGGCCGGGTCGACGGCCGGCAGGTAGAAGGCGAACACGTCGCCGTCTTCGGCGACCTTGGTGCCCTCGGGCCACTGGTTGGCGTAGAACGACGCCATCCGGTACATCGTGCACTTGTTCTCGAGGATCGGCGTGCCACCCTCCTGGAAGGAGGTGGTCGCGATGCTCTTGACGTCACCGAAGCCGCCGTTGACGTACTTCGGGTCCTTCAGGATCTTGCCCACCCGGTCGACCGCCGAGGCGACCTTGGGGTCGTTGAACGGGATGGTGTGGTTGACCCACTGGTCGTAGACGTCGGCGCCGGCGTCGCGGAGCATGACGTCTTCGATCCAGTCGGTGGCCGGCCAACCGGTCGCGTCACCGGACTCGATGCCCGCGCACCACGGCTTGATGCCGGCGGCAGCGATGGTGTCGCTGAGCGCGGTCATCTCGTCCCAGGTGGTCGGGACCTTCCAGCCCTTCTCGGCGAACAGCTTCGGCGAGTACCAGACGAAGGACTTGACGTTGGAGCCGAACGGCGCGCCGTAGAACTTGCCGCCGACGGTCGCGTAGTCGAGCCATTCCTTCGGGTAGTTGGCCTCGGCCATCGCCTTGGTGTCGGCCGAGGCCTCCTTGAGCTTGCCGGCATCGGCGAAGCGCTTGAGCAGGCCCGGCTGCGGGACAAAGGCGATGTCGGGGGCGTTGCCGCCGTCGACCTTCACCGGCAGCTGCGCCTCGAACTCGCCGCTGCCCTCATATTCGATGGTGATGCCGGTGCAGTCCTCGAACGACTTCCAGGACTCCTCGAGGAGGTCAGCCTCGGCGTCACGAATGGACGAGTAGATCGAAACGGTGGTGCCGTCACTGCCACTGTATTTGTCGAAGGCAGCGCACTCGGGTGAGCTGCCTGCGGTGCTGTCGCCGTCACCACTGTCGCCGCTGCAAGCGGCGGCGCTGAGGGCCAGCGCCAGAGTGGTGGCCAGCACGAGGGCTTGGCGAGGTCTGGTGGAGACCGCCATGCCGTCCTCCTTCCTTGCCGACGATCACGGGCGCGCTTGCCCGGTGCCGGTGTCGAATGTGGGCGTGTTCACATGCAAGCGCTTGCACGGAGGTCCGTCCAGATCGTGGAAGGCACGACGATGTAACAATCGAGAAACTTACAGAAAGAAATGCACCGTTGTCACCTAGACAAATATGGAAATGCCCGTCTGGAAACGCTCCAGGCGGGCATTTCGCCGTTCGACGGCACTACCGGACGCCTCGGGTCCGTCCGGCGGGACCGGTCAGAACGTCTCGCTGCCGGGTCGCAGCGCGACCGTGAACGGTGTCTCGGAGTGCCGACCGCCGGTGCTCGGCGGCGCCGGTGGGGCGGCGAACTCCTCCTCGGTCATCGCCTTGAGACCGCTGAACGCCATGCCGATCAGCGCCGCGGAGGAGATCAGGACGATGGGCACGAGCAGTTGCATGGGCGAAACGCCCTGGACGTGATGGATGCCGGACTCGTGCAGCCGGACGTGCAGCGCGGCCATGCCGGTGTAGTGCATGCCGCACACCGCAAGCGCCATCACCGCCGCGG
The DNA here is from genome assembly GCF_003387075.1 of Asanoa ferruginea. NCBI lineage: Bacteria > Bacillati > Actinomycetota > Actinomycetes > Micromonosporales > Micromonosporaceae > Asanoa > Asanoa ferruginea. Next base: position 433,642 of record NZ_QUMQ01000001.1, on the reverse strand, counting down.
CCATCGTGATGCGCGGCCAACTGCCGACCGTGACGGTGAACCACAGGGCCACCGTCGCCGCGACCACCGCGACGCCGATCGACGCGAGGACCAGCCGCGGGTCGTAGCTGATGTTGCCGTAGACCCGCATCGCGAGCATGCCGGTGTAGTGCATCGCGACCACGCCGATCCCGGTGACGAAGCCGCCGCCGATGATCCGCAGCCAGCGCCGCCGGCCGAAGCCGACGATGAACAACCCGGCGCCAACGGTGAGCACCGAGAGCGCGAGGCTCGACATGGTCAGGTAGGGGTCGTAGCGCAGCGGGCTGGCCGGCACGGAGAAGCCGAGCATCGCCATGAAGTGCATCAGCCAGATCCCGGCGCCGCCGATCGCGATCGAGGCGAGCACGAGCCAGCGGGTGCGCCGGGACCGTTGACGGGTCGCGCGTGCCCGCGCGGTGCACACCAGGCCGAGCAACGATCCGATGAAGGCCAGCAGGTAGGCCGCTATCGGGTTGAAGGCGCCATGTGCAAAGTGATGAATCTCTGCCACCTGGCAATCCCCGCACGCACGCCCGAAAAATCGACGCACAGAGTGTCCGGCTAATCACGCGCAGGCAAACAACCCGACGGATCGGGCTAACGCGACCGGGGTCGTCGACCGGTCCACCAGGGGTGGTCCGTGCCGACGACCCCGGACGGGTCGAGGGGATGGGGGGTGGGTGGGCCGGTGGTCACCGGCCCGGTAGGTCCGGCGTCAACTGAAGATGCTGACGCCGCCGGGGCCCACGAGCAGGCCGACGATGATGAGCACGACACCCCACAGGATCTGCCGCCGGAACAGCGCGAAGATGCCGGCGACGACGAGGATCACTGCGAGGATCCAAAGAAGTAGGTCCATGCAGATCAAATACCCGAGGGCGCCGGCCGAGAAACGTGTTCCGGAGCGAGGTTGAACACGCTGTACGCCTGTTTGATGACGGGGTGGGCCACATTGCGGACCCGGACCCCGCCGGGGGTGCGCCCGCGCTCGCTGCCGTGGTGCGCGTGCCCGTGCACGGCCAGCGCCGTCGGCGCCGAGTCGATCGCCTGCCCGAGCAGGTAGGACCCGAGGAACGGGTAGATCTCCAGCGGCTCGCCGGCGAGCGTGTCGGGCACGGGGGCGTAGTGGGTCAGCGCCACCCGCACGTCGCAGTCGAGGTCGCGCAGCGCCGTGCCGAGCCGTTCGGCGACGACGCCGGTGGTGCGCACGAACGCCTTCATCTCCGGCTCGCCGAACTCGCTTGCGCACCGGCCGGCGAACCCGCCACCGAAGCCCTTCACGCCCGCGACGCCGAGCCGGACGCCGTCGATGTCGACCACGGTGCTGTCGCCTTCGAGCACCGTGATGCCGGCGTCGGTCAGCGCGGCGAGCACGCCCGGCACCTCGTCGCAATGATGATCGTGGTTACCGAGCACCGCGATCACGGGTACGCCGAGCCCGCCGAACTCGGTGGCCACGCACTTGGCCTCGGCCTCGGTGCCGTGCCGGGTCAGGTCGCCGGCGAGCAGCAGCACGTCGGCCTGGCCGGGCAGCTCCTCCAGCGCGGGCCGGAACCGGCCGAGCACGTCGCGGTCGATGTGCACGTCGCCGACGGCAGCGATTCTGATCACGCGAGCTCCTCCGCCTCGGTCGGTGCGCCCGCCCGGGTCACCCCGATGTCGACCGCGAACGCGACGCCCGGAAACCGCTCGTGCACCAGCCGGACGATCTCGTCGCGCCGGTGCGGGCTCTCCACCTCGCCGCCCAGCACCAGCCCGGTGTCGGCGCGGACCACCGTGATGCCCTGCTCGGCGACGCCGAGATCCTCGGCCAGGGCGCGTTGCACCTCGGCCTCCGTGTAGTCGTTCATTCAGTCCCTCCGGTAACCGGGGTAGGGCACGACATCGAGCCGATCGAGCAAAACCAGAAACGCTTCGGCGTACGGCGACTGCGCGGTCTCCTTGCGTACCCGGTCCCAGTCGATCTGCTCGCGCAGCGAGCGGGCCAGCGGGAGGCCCCGGGCGAAGTCGCAGTAGTGCTGGGAGAAGCTGAGCAGCTTGTGCACCATCAGCCCGGTCGCGGAGAGCACCGGCATCTGGATCGCGTCGACCGTGCGGGTCACGGTGTCGCCGAATGTCTCGTCGGTCACCGGGCTCTCGATCGGGCGATGGATCAGGTCGACCAGGTGGCCGTCTTCGTCGTAGACCTTGACCAGCCAGTCCTCCGGCGGGCGCTCGGCGGTGAAGCCGGCCTCGACCAGCGCGGCCAGCGACCGCTCGGCGTCCTCCTCCTTGATCAGGAAGTCGACGTCGTGGTCGCTGGAGTGCCCACCGTGCGCATACACGGCGAAGCTGCCGGCGAGCGCGAACGGAATCTCCTCCTGCTTGAGGACGGCCGCGACCCGCTTGAGGGTCAGCAGCAGCGAATCGTCCCCGTGCGATGCCATGTGGCCTCTCCCGTCATGTCAGGAACCATCCCCGTACCCGTGGGTCCAGGGCCTCACACCTGTAACGAGGGTGATTGCTGCGGGTTCATCCCATTAGTGACTCGGCGTGCCCCGGCCCGCTACCGTTGTCCGGCATGGCGGGTAACAGGCGGCTGCGAACGGTCGCGCTGGTTGGCATCGACGGGTCCGGCAAGACGACCCAGGCCAACCGGGTGGCGGTGGTGCTCGCCGACGCGGGGGTGCCGGCGCGCTACCGGCAGAACGCCGGCGGGCGGGCCTGGTTCGGCCATTTCGCCCGGCGGGTCGGCCGGCCCGACGGGCCCGGTCTGTTCGGCCGCCGCGGGATGCTGCTGGTCGAGTCGGTGCTGCGCTGGCTCGCGATCGCCCGCACCTCGGTGCGCTCGGCGTTCGGCGGCGACCTCGCGGTGATGGACCGCCACGCCGTCTGCCAATACGTGAGCATCCGGGCACACGCGGGCGGCCGGGGCGAGCGGTTCGCCCGGCTGGCCTACGGGCTGTTCCCGGCGCCCGACGTCACCGTGCTGCTGGCGATCGACCCGCGCGACGCCTACGCCCGGATCGAGGCGCGCGGCACCGACCACGAGAGCCTGAGCTACCTGACCGCCGCCGACGCGGCTTACCGGTCGCTGCCCGAAGCCGCCGGGTTCCTGGTCGTCGACGCCGGCGGCGCGCCGGACGAGGTCACCACCGCGGTGCTGGCCGCGCTGCGGCCCTGGCTGCCGCCGCTCACGCTGCCGCCCGACCTCGACCCGACCGGCCCGGTCACGCCCGTCCGTACACCGGAATAGCGGCGCCGCTGGTCGGCGCCGACTCGTCGCTGGCCAGGAACCTGATCACCGCGGCGATCTCGGCCGGCGGGACCCATTTGCCGAAGTCGGCATCGGGTTGTTCGCGGCGGTTCTGCGGCGTGTCGATCACGCTCGGCAGCACCGTGTTGCAGCGCACACCGCGCTGCTTGTAGTCGGCCGCGACCCCGTTGGAGAACGCCAGCACCGCCGCCTTGGACAGCGCGTAGGCGCTGCCGGTGGCGAACGGCGCGAGGGCCGCGCGGGCACCCATGCAGACCACCGCGCCGCCGTTGCGGAGCAGGTGCGGCAGGGCCAGCGAGGTGGCCAGGAAGGTGGGCCGGACGTTGATCGCCAGCAGCCGTTCGACCTCGTCGACCGAGGTCTCGTGCACGAGGGTGCCGCCGCCGTAGCCGCCGACCAGGTTGACCACCGCACGCAACGGCGCGGCCGGATCGGCGGCGGCCGCCTCGACCGCCGCACCGACCGCGGCCGGGTCGGTGAGGTCGGCGGCGACCTCGACCACCTCGGGGCGACCGGTGTCGCGGGGGCGGCGGACCGGGGCGAGGACCCGCCAGCCGGCGCCGACGAACTCGTCGACGACGGCACTGCCGAGCCCGCCGTGCGTGCCGGTCACCAGCACGGTTCGACCGTTCATGGCCCCACCGTAACCGTTGCGCTGTCAGTGAACGGCCCTGTTCAGGCGCGCCACACCCGCCGGATGATCGGGCGATGCGACTTCTCGTACTCGGTGGAACGGTCTTTCTCGGTCGGGCGGTGGCCCGCCTGGCGCGGGCCGGTGGGCACGACGTGACCTGCCTGGCCCGCGGCACGACCGGCGGCGCGGTCGACGGGGTGCGGTTCGTGACCGGCGACCGCGACCGGCCGGACGGTCTGTCCGCAGTAGACGGTGAGACGTTCGACGCGGTGGTCGACGTCACGACCCGGCCGAGCCACGCCCGGCACGCCGCCGCGGCGCTCGCGGGCCGGGTCGGCCACTACTCGTTCGTGTCGACCTGCAACGTCTACCCCGACGACGCGACGCCCGGGCAGCGCGCCGACACCGCCAAGCTGCACGACCCGGCCCCGCCGGAGATCGACAACCCGCGCGACGGGCAGATGGACATGTACGGCCCGTGCAAGGTGGCGTGCGAGAACGCGATCCGCGACGGGATCGGTGCCGACCGGGTGTTCCTGCTCCGGGCCGGGCTGATCGTCGGTCCGGAGGACCGCTCCGACCGGTTCCCCTACTGGGTCGCGCGGATGCGCCGGGGCGGCGAGGTGCTCGCGCCGGGCGCGCCCGACGAGCTCGTGCAGTTCGTCGACGTCGACGACCTCGCCGGGTGGCTGCTGCTGGCGGGCACGACCGGGCTTGCCGGCGCGTACGACGGGATGGGTCTGCCGATGCCGCGCGTGCGGTTCCTGACCGAGCTGCGCGACGCGCTGGCCCCGGCCGGCCCCACCCTCACCTGGGTCGACCAGGACTTCCTGGTCGAGCACGACGTGCGGCCGTGGTCGGGGGAGCGGGCCCTGCCGCTCTGGCTGCCGTTGCCCGAATACGGCGGCTTCCAGAGCCGCGACACGACCCGCTCGGTGGAGGCCGGTCTACCGGCGCGCCCGATAGCCGAGACGGCCCTGCGTACCGCCCACTGGATGGACACGGCGCCGCAGGACGTGAAGCCGGGCGGTTTGGCCCCGGAAGACGAGGCGATCGTCCTGCGCGAGTGGCACGCGCGGTCGGCTTGACCACCCCGCTGCGGGTAGTTGACGGCGCTCGGCGCGTGAAAGTAAGTTTCATGCGTGGCGAAGACAGCGAAGGTTTCTGCGATGCCCGAGCCGGGCCTGATCGTCCAGATCAGCGGCCTGCTCCCGGCGCTGTCGCCAGCCGAACAGCGGGTTGCCCGGCTCGTCGTCGCCGATCCGGCCGACGCGGCCCGGCGCACGATCACCGACCTGGCGACGGCGGCCGAGACCTCGGAGGCCACGGTCATCCGGTTCTGCCGCTCCGTTGGGCTCGAAGGCTACCCGCAGCTACGGATCCGGCTGGCCGCCGAGGCCGCCCGCCGGATCGAGCCGCCGGACGCCCGGGTGGTCGGCGGTGACATCCCGCCCGGTGCCGACCTGACCCAGATCATCGCCACGATCGCCTTCAACGACGCCCGCGCCGTCGAGGAGACCGCCCAGCAACTCGACCCCGAGGTCTGCGAGGCGGTCGTCGAGGCGCTCAACGGCGCCAGCCGGATCGAGATCTACGGCGCCGGCGCGAGCGGCTTCGTCGCCTCCGACTTCCAGCAGAAGCTGCACCGGATCGGCCGCACCGCCTACTACTGGCCAGACGTGCACACCGCGCTGACCTCGGCGGCGCTGCTCGGCAAGGGCGACGTCGCGATGGGCATCTCGCACACCGGCACCACCGCCGACGTGCTCGACGTGCTCGACGTGGCCCGGTCGCGGGGCGCCATCACGGTCGCGCTGACCAACTTCCCGCGGTCGCCGATCGCCGACGTGGCCGACCACGTGCTGACCACCGCGGCGCGCGAGACCACCTACCGGTCCGGCGCCACCGCCAGCCGGCTCGCCCAACTCACCGTCGTCGACTGCCTGTTCGTCGGCGTCGCAGCCCGCAACCGGGCCAAGGCCAGAAAGGCGTTGGAGGTCACCGCGGAAGCGGTGCGGTCCCGCCGGGTGACGCGGCGGCGCGGGTGAGCGGTCCCGAGGTGGTTCGCGTCGCGGCACCGACCGAACGCCGCAACCCGTCCTCCTACGACCTCGACCTGCTGCCGACCCGCGACGTGCTCCAGGTCATCAACGACGCCGACCAGACCGTGCCCGGCGCGGTGGCGGCCGTCCTCGACGCCGTCGGCGCGTGCGTCGACCTGGCCGTCGACGCGCTGCGCGCCGGGGGCCGCGTGCACTACTTCGGCGCCGGCACCTCCGGCCGGGTCGGCGTGGTCGACGCCGCCGAGTTGCCGCCGACGTTCGGCTCGCCCGCAGACTGGTTCTGCCCGCACCTGGCCGGTGGACGCGACGCCATGTGGGGCGCGATCGAAGACGCCGAAGACGATGTCGCCGGCGGTGCGCTGGAGGCGCAGACCTGCGTGCGGCCGGCGGATCTGGTGGTCGGCCTGGCCGCCTCCGGGCGTACCCCCTATGTGTTGGGCGCTTTGCGTGCGGCCCGTGCGCTCGGCGCCCGCACGGCGCTGATCGCGGCCGACCCGCACGCGGCCGCCCGCGACGAGGTCGACCTGTTCATCGGCCTTGACACCGGCCCCGAAGTGGTCACCGGATCAACCCGGATGAAGGCCGCGAGTGCGCAGAAACTGGTGCTGCACGCCTTTTCCACGACCGTGATGGTCCGGCTCGGCCGGGTCTACTCCAACCTGATGATCGACCTCTCGGCGACCAACGCGAAGTTGCGCGGCCGGCTGATCTCGATCCTGATGGAAGCGACCGGTTGTCCGGAACCCGACTGCACGCGTGCGTTGACCGCCGCCGACGGCGATCTGAAGACCGCGTTGGTGTCTCTGGTCTCAGGTGCCGCGGTCACGGAAGCCCGCGCGGCTCTCGCGCGTTCTCACCAACAGGTTCGGGAAGCGATCGCCCTGCTCGCCTGACACCGACTTTTGACTGGTGTCGGAGTGAACCGTGGCGCTCTGTGGTGCGTGTCACTACGCAGTGACGCGAATCGCATCCGCGCAGTGGCCTACGTCGCTGCGAGGACACCGCCGGAAATGGTGTGATAAATAGGGCGCGCGGTAGGCCAACGGCGACCGGTCCGCGACCCGATCCTCAGAGCCTGAGAGATAGCAGGGTGAATATGACACTCACTCTCAGGAAGCACTCAGGCATTCGTGACAGTTTCGACTCGCAAGACGGAATCCCCGGAGCGTTTCGACTGTTGTGTAGGTGTCAGCACCGATGGGGCACCTCACGAGTTACCTCGGGGAGGGGCAGGTCGGTGTGAAACACGAGAACGTTGGGGTAACCGAGGGGACAGTGGGCAACGTGGAGAACAACATCGTGATGCGCACGGACCAGGTCGCTGAAGAGCGCGATTTGGTCGGCGTCTACCTGCACGAGATCTCCCGGACGCCGTTGCTCGACGCGGCCAGGGAGGTGGAACTCTCCAAGGCGATCGAGGGTGGCCTCTACGCGCAGCACCTCCTCGACGAGGACACGATTCCTGAGGGGATCGACCGGGAAGAGCTCAAGTCGGTGGTCGTCGACGGTGACCGGGCCAAGGACCTGTTCATCCGCGCCAACCTGCGGCTTGTCGTGTCGATCGCGCGGCGCTACGTGCGGTCCGGCATGCCGATGCTCGACCTGATCCAGGAGGGCAACACCGGCCTGGTCCGCGCGGTCGAGAAGTTCGACTACGAGCGCGGCTTCAAGTTCTCCACCTACGCAACGTGGTGGATCCGGCAGGCGATCAGCCGGGCCATCGCGCAGCAGGAGCGCACCGTGCGCCTGCCCGTGCACCTGGTGGAAGACGTCAACCGGATGCGCAACGTGGCCCGCCAGCTCACCCGCGAGCTCGGTTCCGACCCGGAGCCCGAGCAGATCGCGACGGCGCTCGGCGTGCCGGTGGAGCGGGTGCACGAGCTGGTCCGCTGGTCGCAGGACACGGTCTCGCTGGACACCCCGGTCGGCGACGACGGCGACACCAACCTCGGCGACCTGGTCGCCGACCAGGACGCGCCGTCACCGGAAGACGTGGTGCTCAGCACGCTCGAGCGGCAGCGCATCGAGAGCCTGCTCAACCATCTCGACGACCGTTCGGCCGGCATCATGCGGGCGCGCTACGGGCTCGAGGACGGTCGCGAGCACTCGCTCACCGAGGTCGCGTCGCGGTTCTCGCTCTCCCGGGAGCGGATCCGCCAGCTCGAGATCCAGGCCCTCGGCCGGCTCCGCGAGCTGGCCCGGGCAGAGGGTCTACAGGCGGCATAGGTTCGGGTTCAACGAAACGGCTGGCGTCCTTTGGACGCCGGCCGTTTTTGTCGTACCCGTGCGGGAGCGTTGCCGCATGACACCTTCCGTTGTTCACCGGGCGGTCCTGACGGCCGCCCCTCCCTACGACTTCGCCCTGAGCGTTCGCGCGCTCGAGGGCTTCGGGCCGATGGCCGGCGAGCACCGGGTCGCCGACGGCTGTGTGCGCCGGGCGTTCGCCCATCCCGACCCCGCCAAGGCCGCCGCGGGGGCGGCCGTGGTGGCGCAGGTCGACGCCGGTCCGACCGGCGGTGTGCGGCTCGCGGTGCTCGCCGCGGCGCCGTTGACCGCAGCCGAGGCCGCGGCCGTCGAGCAGGCCGTCGCCGGCTGGCTCGGCCTCGCCGACGACCTTCGCGGCTTCCATGCGATCGCCGACGCCGACCCGGCGATGGCGCCCGTGCTGCGGGTCGCGCGCGGCCTCCATCAGGTCCGCTTCCCGTCGCTGTCCGAGGCGACCATCTACTTCACGCTGACCCAGCGCAGCACCCAGTGGTTCGCCGGCGCGCGTCGCCGGCGGATGGCGGCCGAGCTGGGGCCGTCCCTGGTCGTCGACGACGTGGTCTACCGGTCGTTCCCCTCGCTCGAGGTGGTGGCCGGGCTCGACGACGAGACGCTGCGCGGCTACGCCGGCAACGCACAGCGGGCCGCCCGGGTCCGCGAGGTGGCCGCGGGAGTGGCCGGGCTGGGCGAGACCTGGCTGCGCGTCGCGCCCTACTGCGACGCCCGCACCGCGCTGCTCGCCCTGCCCGGCGTCGGGCCGTTCACCGCCAACGCGCTGCTGCTGCGTGGGCTGGGTCGCCCTGACGAGGTGCCGCTGGAGATGCGGCAGTTCCGGCTGACGGCCGAGCAGGTCTACGGCACGCCGCCGCCGACGCCCGCCGAGCTGCGCGCCCGCTACGGCCCGCACATCGGCTGGTGGTCCTACATCACCCGCACGGCCGCAGCCTGGCGGGAGGGTCCCGAGGAGGTTCAGGCCGTCCGCGAGATGGTCAGGTCCAGCCCCTCACCGGGGTCATAGGTCCACGAGGCGGTGAAGCCCGGCCAACTGCTCTCCTGGCGGCCATCGGCGGGCCGGGTGGAGAACATCTCCTCCTTGACCGACTCGGGCACCCGGGCCTCGTCGAGCACGCATTCGAGGCCGGTCAGGCTCAGGCCGCTCTTGTCGGCGGTGCCCGTGCTGTCCACCAGCAGCCGGGCGCCGTCGCCCTCCAGGCGGGTGCCGTTGGCCGGTGCGTCACAGACCTGCTGTGTCTGCTGAAGGAGGTTTGCCGTTGGCGCCGCGGAGTCGTCGCCGCCGGGCGTGAGCGCGACCGCTGCCGCGCCGATGACGGCGAGGAGGAAGGCCGCTCCACCGCCGATGACCAGGGTCGTGCGTCGCGTCCGCCGTGTCGTGTCGTGGTCCGGGCTCTCGGCCAGGTAGTGGTCCACGGTGGTCTCCTCGGGATCGGAGCCGCCGGGCTTTCCCCGATCGTGCACAACCCGGCCGGCTGCTCCCGCAACGACCGTCGACCACCGCTGGTTACGCGCCGCCGTTACCCCGGCGCGGCGGGGCCAGAGGCCCTGCCGCGCCGGGATCGGGATCAGCTAGCGCACGCGGCCATACCCGTATGGGCTCATCATGTCGACGGACGACAGCTTGACCGACTCGCCGAAGGTCGGCGCGTGGATCACCTGGCCTCCACCGACATACAGCGCGACGTGCCCCAGATCCTCGTAGAAGACCAGGTCACCGGCCTTCAACTCGCTCCGCGAGATGTGTGCGACCGTGTCCCACTGCATCGCGGCGTTGTGTGGCAGCGACTTTCCGGCCGCTCGCCACGCGGCGAGGGTCAGGCCGGAGCAGTCATAGCCGTCGGGACCGTCCGCGGCCCAGACATAGGGGGTGCCGATCGCGTTGTAGGCGAACGTGACCGCGACACCGGCCTTGCCCGACACCGACGGGATCTTGCCGCTGTAGGACGACCCGCTCGAGGTCGACGAGCCATAGGCCTGCTTGCGCAGGTCATACAGCTTGTCCAGGTCCGCCTCGATCTTCTTCTTGCGGGCGTTCAGCTCCTTGGCCTGCGCGTCCTGCTGGGCGCGCACGGTGGCCAGCCGTTCCTGGTCGGCACTGAGCTGGTCGCGGGTCGACCGGAACGTGTCGATCGTGGTCTGGCGTTCGCGGGCCAGGGAGTCCAGCGCCGACATGCGGGACAGCAGCGTGTCGCTGTCACCCAGCAGGGCGGTGGCGGTGCTGAGCCGACCCGACGTGTAGGCGGCGACGGCGATGTCACCGACATCGGCCTGCGCGTCGTCGAGCTTCTTCTCGAGCGGGGCCAGCCGGAAGGCCACGCTGCCCGCTTCCTTCTTGGTGGCTTTCGTCTGCTCGTTGAGCTTGTTGTAGGCCTCGACGACCTTCTCCAACTCGGCAGACGACTTGTTGATTTTCTTGGTGAGCTCGCTGGCCGACGGTGCGGCCGACGCGGCGCCCGCGGGCACGGCTATCGCGACCGCTAGGGCGACCAGCACGAGCGCACGCAGCGACATCCGTGCTGACGACAAAGGCAGACCCTTCTTCCGCAGCCGCCTACCGGGTTAGCTGTCGGGTTCGGGCGGGAAGGACGCCCTACCGCGCGCGAAACAGAGCGCGGATTCACCCCAGTGCTCGGTTGGGTCCCCGATTCGCCGTCATGGCCCGGGTCGTCAGAGCGCCCGGGGGACGGGCGCGGCGCGGGCCGGCGATTCGGCGGCACCGGCGCGGTGCCATCCGGGGGGATGGCGGAGGACCACACCGGCGCCTCACCGTAACCCCGCGCCCCACCTGCACAAAGCGCCGCAGGGGCGAAGTGCGCCCTATCGGCTGAATGATCCTCGCCGAAAGCGGGACACCTCACGCTGACGGGCAAAGAAACTTCATTGGCAGTGCAAACATCGCGCGCTCGACCCTAGCGACGCACGGTGACGACGTAGTTAAATGTCTGCACCTTGTGACCTACGCCACACCAACGCATGAGCGGGGCGCCGGTGCTGCAAGTCCGAAATCTCGAGGTCGTCTACGACGACGTGATGCTGGTGTTACGCGGTGTCTCGCTCGACCTCCCGAGCGGCGCCGTCGTCGCCCTGCTCGGCGCCAACGGAGCGGGCAAGACGACACTGCTGCGGGCCCTGACCGGGCTGCTCGACGTGCACGACGGTGCGGTGACCAAGGGCTCGGTCACCCTCGACGGCCAGCCCATCCACGGGCTGCGCCCGGCCGCGATCGTGCGCCGCGGTATCAGCCAGGTGATGGAGGGCCGGCGGATCTTCGGCGAGCTGAGCGTCGACGACAACCTGCGGGTCGGCGGCCACACCAACGCCGGCGCGATCGGCGAGCGGCTCGACCACGTCTACGGCCTCTTTCCGGTGCTCAAGGAGCGCCGGCGGAAGCTGGCCGGCTACTTGTCCGGTGGCGAGCAGCAGATGCTCGCGATGGGTCGCGCGCTGATGGCCCGGCCCCGCTACCTGCTGCTCGACGAGCCGAGCCTGGGCCTCGCGCCGCGCCTGGTCGACCAGGTCCGGGAGATCATCGTCGAGATCAACAAACTGGGCACGGCGGTGCTGCTGGTCGAGCAGAACGCGGCGATGGCCCTGTCGATCGCCAGCCACGGCTATGTGCTGGAGACCGGCAAGGTGGTCCTCGACAAGCCCGCCGACCGGCTGCTCGCCGACGACGACGTGCGCGAGTTCTATCTCGGCCTCGGCGCCGCCGACACGTCCGCCCGCCGCTCGTTCCGCGACGTCAAGCACTACAAGCGGCGCAAGCGGTGGTTGTCATGAGCGAAGACATTTTGGTCTTCGACGACGTGCGGCTCAGCTTCGCCGGCGTACGCGCGATCGACGGGATCAGCTTCACCGTCGGCGCGCGCGAGCTGTTCGCCATCATCGGGCCCAACGGCGCCGGCAAGACCTCGATCTTCAACGTGCTCTCCGGCGTCTACCGCCCGCAGAGCGGCCGGGTCCTTTTCGACGGCGCCGACCTGGTCGGCCGCCGCCCGCACCAGATCGCCGCCCGGGGCATGGCCCGCACCTTCCAGAACGTCGAGCTGTTCGCCAACCTCACCGTTCTCGACAACCTGATGCTCGGACGACACCACCACATCGGGTACGGGACGCTCGCCGCCCTGGCCTGGCTCGGTAGGGCCCGCCGGGCCGAGGTCGCGGCGCGCGAGCGGGTCGAGGACATCATCGACTTCCTCGAGCTCGAGCAGTGGCGCCGGCTGCCGGTCGGCCTGCTGCCCTTCGGGGTGCAGAAGCGGGTCGAGCTCGGCCGGGCCCTGGCCATGGAGCCCAAGCTGCTCCTGCTCGACGAGCCGGTCGGCGGCATGAACGTCGAGGAGACCGAAGACATGGCCCGCTACATCCTCGACATCCGCGACGAGCTCGACATCCCGATCGTCCTGGTCGAGCACGACATGGGCCTGGTGATGGACCTGGCCGACCGGGTGATGGTGGTCGACTTCGGCCGACCGGTCGCGACCGGCGTCCCGGCCGAGATCCAGCACGACCCCGACGTGATCCGCGCCTACCTGGGGGAGGTGGAACGGGCATGACGCTGGCGCCGGCCCGCACCGACACCGTGACCACGATCGCGTCGCGGATCCGTGACCGGGCCGCGCGGGAGCCCGGCGGCGTGGCGATGCGCGAGAAGCACCACGGCATCTGGCGGCAGTTCACCTGGTCCGACTATTGGGAGCAGGCGCTGACCGTGGCGCACGGGTTGCTCGCCCTCGGCGTCGAGCCCGGCGACCGGGTCGCGGTGCACGCCGACAACCGGCCCGAGTGGCTCTTCACCGACGTCGCCACCGTCGCGGTCCGGGCGATGACCGTCGGCCTCTACCCGACCAACCCGGCGCCCGAGGTCGGCTACCTGCTCGCCCACTCCGGCGCCCGGGTGCTGATCGCCGAAGACCAGGAGCAGGTCGACAAGGCGCTCGAGGTGATCGGCGGCACGAGCCTGCAACGGGTGATCTACCTGGAGCCGCGCGGCATCCGGCACCGCTACGACCACCCGGCGCTGCTGAGTTGGGACGACCTGCTGACGCTCGGCCGGGAGCACCGCGCGGCTCATCCCGACGCGGTCGCCGACGTGATGGCCACCGCGACGCCCGACGACATCGCGACGCTGATCTACACCTCGGGAACGACCGGGCCGCCCAAGGGCGCGATGCTCTCGGTCGCCAACGTCGACTTCGCGGTCCGCACGATCAGCCGCGGCCGGGGCTTCTCCGGCGCCCCGCCGGGCCCGCGCGACCTGCTGGTGTCCTACCTGCCGCTGTGCCACGTCGCCGAGCGGATCTTCACGATCTGGTTCAACGCCGGCGCCGGAATCCAGGTCAACTTCGCCGAGTCGATCGCCACGGTGCAGGCCAACCTGCGCGAGGTGCAGCCGACGATCCTGTTCGGCGTGCCGCGGATCTGGGAGAAGATCCTCGCCACGGTGACCATCCGGCTGGCCAACGCCTCGCCGGTCAAACGGCTCAACGCGCGCCTCTGGCTGAAGGTCGCCGACCGGATCGGCGCGACGCTGGTCCGCACCGGCGGCACGCACACCGTCGGCACCCGGCTCGCGTACGCCATCGGTTGGCTCTTCTGTTTCCGCGCCCTGCGCGAACGGGTCGGCATCGGCCGGGTCCGCTTCGCCGCCTCCGGTGCCGCCCCGATCGCGCCCGACGTGCTGCGCTTCTTCATGGGCATCGGCGTCCCGATGTACGAGGTCTACGGGATGACCGAGAGCTCGGCGATCGCGACCGGCAACCGGCCGCACCGGGTCAAGCTCGGCACGGTCGGCGAGCCGGAAGACGACGTCGAGATCCGCCTCGACCCGGCCACCGGCGAGATCGAGCTCCGGCACGTCGGTGTGTTCGTCGGCTACTACCGGGATCCCGCGGCCACGGCGAAGGCGAAGACCGCCGACGGCTGGCTGCGCACCGGCGACGTGGGCGAGTGGGAGACCGAGCGGCACCTGCGGATCACTGACCGGGCCAAGGACATCATGATCACGTCGGGCGGCAAGAACATCGCGCCGAGCGAGATCGAGAACGCGCTGAAGGCGTCGCCCTACATCAAAGAGGCGATCCTGCTCGGCGACCGCAGGCCGTTCCTGGCGGCGCTGATCGGCATCGAGTGGGACACCGTCGGTGAGTGGGCGCAGCGCCGCGGCCTCGGCTACACCACCTACCGCGACCTGTCCCACAAGGACGAGGTCCGCGCGCTGGTCCAGTCGGTCGTCGACGGGGTCAACGCGCGGCACGCGCCGGTCGAGCAGGTGCGGGTGTTCCGGATGCTGCCCAAGGAACTCGACCACGAAGACGGCGAGCTGACCGCGACCCAGAAGGTCCGCCGCTCCGCGGTCGCCGACCTGTTCGCCGACCTGGTCGACGACATCTACGCCCGGACCAACGCATGATCCTTTTTCTGGAGGGCGTGCTGCGGGGGCTCGGCGTCGGCAGCGTGTACGCGCTACTCGCGCTCGGCTTCGTGATCATCTACAAGGCGACCCGGGTGATCAGCTTCGCCCAGCCGGCCCTGATGCTCGCCGGTGTCGTGCTGGTCAGCCACCTGGCCGGCCCGCTCGGCTTCTGGGTCGCACTGCCGCTCGCCGCGCTGCTGACGGCATTGCTCGGGCTCGGCATCGAGCGCGGCGCGGTCCGCCCGATGGTCGGCCGCCCGGCGTTCGTCGTCGCGATCATCACGCTCGGCGTCGACGTCGCGATCCGGGTCGTCGTCAACATCTTCATCGGCCTCGACGTGCGCACGGTGCACGACCCGTGGGGCCTGCGGAGCTGGCAGCTCGGCGCGCTGCGGGTCGAGCAGCGGCACGTCGCCGCGTTCCTGGCCACCGCCGTGCTGGTGGCCGCGCTGTTCGCATTCTTCCGGTTCACCCGGATGGGCCTGGCGATGCGGGCCGCCGCCGACGACCAGGAAGCGGCGCTCGCGCAGGGCATCTCGGTCGGCGCGGTGTTCGCGCTGAGCTGGGCGCTGGCCGGCGCGCTGGCCGCGGTCGGCGGCACGTTCGCCACCGCCGGCGCCAGCTTCGACGGCACCCTCTGGCTCACCGCGCTGGTCGCCCTCCCGGTGATCATCCTGGGCGGCCTCGACTCGCTGCCGGGCGCCGTGCTCGGCGGGCTCGGCGTCGGCGTCGCGCAGGAACTGGTCGCCACCTACCAGAACCACGCGCCGTGGCTGGGCGGCAACGTCTCGGTGATCACGCCGTACGTGCTGATGCTGCTCGTCCTGCTCGTGCGCCCCTACGGGCTGTTCGGCACCCGGGAGGTGGAACGGGTATGACGGTCCTGCGCGGGAGGCCGCTGCTGTTCACCTCGTACCCACAGGAAATGGGTCTGTTCCCGACCACGACCCGCAAGGTGGCGTTCGGGGTGCTGCTCGCGGTGACCGCGGTCCTGCCGTTCCTGCTGGCCGATGCCGAGCTCCAGCTTCTCGCGACCTGCTGCATCGCGGCGATCGGGGCGATCGGGCTCGGTCTGGTCACCGGGTACGCCGGTCAGGTCTCCCTCGGGCACGCCTTCTTCCTCGGCATCGGCGCCTACACCGCGTCGGTGATCAGCGGCGACCCGGACGGCCGCACCCTCGGGCTGGGCGTCACCAACATCCTGGTCTGGCTGCCGGCCGCGGGCCTGGTCGCCGGGCTGGCCGGGGTCGTCGTCGCGCCGCTGGCCACCCGGCTGCGCGGCCTCTACCTGGCGATCGTCACGCTCGGTCTGGTCTTCATCGGCCAGCACATCTTCAACGAGTGGTCCACCGTGACCGGTGGCGTCGGCGTCGGGCGGCCCGCACCGACGCTGGAGCTGTTCGGCTACCCGCTCGGCACCACGACCGCCTCGGCGACCCGCGACCAGAAGCTCTACTGGGTGATGGCCGGGCTGCTCGTGCTGTTCGCGCTGGCGGCCCGCAACCTGGCCCGGTCGAAGGTCGGCCGGGCGTTCACGGCGATCCGCGACCGGGACATCGCGGCCGGCGTGATCGGCGTCAACCTGGCCCGCTACAAGACGATCGCGTTCGCGGTCTCGTCCTTCTACGCCGGCTGCGCGGGCGCGCTGCTGTTCACCGTGAGCGGGTTCATCGACCCGAGCTCGTTCAGCCTGCTGCTGTCGGTGCAATACATCGCGATGGTGCTGATCGGCGGTGCCGGCACCATCTCCGGTGCGATCGCGGGAGCGTTCTTCATCACCCTGCTGCCCCGGCTCATCCGGGAGCTGCAGACGTTCCTCCCGTTCATCAGCACCGACGCCAACGAGGTGCCCAATGTGCTCCAGGTCGAGTCGATCCTCTACGGCGTCCTGATCATCGTGTTCCTGATCTTCGAACCGCGCGGCCTCTTCGGCCTGTGGGTCCGTGCGCGCAACTACTGGAAGTCCTGGCCCTTCTCCTACTAAGAGGTGCGCATGAAGCGACTGGCATCCGGTGCCGTTGTCGTTCTCCTCGCCGTCGCCCTCAGCGGCTGCCGCGGTGGCGACACGGAGACCGGGGAGTCCGGCGTCAAGACCGACGTCGGGGTGACCGCCGAACCCTGCCCGCAGGCGGTCAGCCAAGACAAGGGCTGCATCTATCTCGGCATCATCTCCGACCTCACCGAGGGCCCGTTCCGGGCGCTGGCGGTGCCGATCACCGACGCCCAGAAGGCGTTCTGGAAGCGCGTCAACGAGAGCGGCGGGATCGGTGACTACGAGGTCGACGTCACCAAATACATCCGCGACAACAAATACAACCCGCAGGTGCAGAACCAGGTCTACCAGGAGATCAAGCCCAACGTCCTGGCCTTGGCGCAGACCCTCGGCTCGCCGACCACCGCGGCGATCCTGCCCGACATGAAGTCGTCCAACGTGGTCGGCGCACCGGCGGCGTGGACCTCGGCGTACGCGTTCGAGGACGTGATCATCGAGTCCGGCGCCAACTACTGCATCGAGTCGATGAACGCGCTCGACTACGCCAACGAGGTCTACCAGCCGAAGAAGGTCATGGCGGTGCACCTGGCCGGCGACTACGGCGACGACGCCGCGGCCGGTGCGAAGCTCGCCTCGGAGAAGCTGGGCTTCCAGTTCAGCGACGTGAAGACCGACTCCGGCACCGACAAGCAGGCCGGCGCGATCGGGGCGATCCTCAGTGGGCAGCCCGACGTGGTCATCCTGACCACCGGCCCGGCCGACGCGGCCGCGGTGATCGGTGGCTCGGCGGCGCGCGGCTTCAAGGGCCGGTTCATCGGCACCAGCCCGACCTGGAACCCGGCGCTGCTGCAGAGCCCGGCCGGCCCGGCGCTGACCGCCCTCTACGAGCAGAGCGGGCCGTGGGGCTCCTGGGGCACGGACTCCCCGGGGCACAAGGCGATGCGCGACGCGCTGCCCGGCAAGACCCCGTCCGACGGTTACACGTCCGGCTGGGTCTGGTCCTACCCGATGAAGGCCGCGCTGGAGAAGGCGGCCGCCAACAACGACCTGACCCGGGCCGGGCTGGTGGCCGCGGTCAAGCAGCTCACCTCGGTCGACTACGAGGGCATGCTGCCGACCGGTGCCGGCAACTACGCCGGCGGACCCAACGAGAGCACGTTCCGGCAGACGCAGATCTCCAAGGTGGACGCCGCGGCGCCGACCGGTGTCACCCGGGTGAAGGAGCTCTTCGAGGGCCCGACCGCGAAGAGCTTCACGCTCGACAAGCCGTGCTTCGACCAGCTCTGACGGCTCGACCCAGGCGGCCGTCGCGTCCCCCGGACGCGGCGGCCGCTTTGTCGCAATTTCCGGGTCCCGCCCACGGGAGTGAGGGGTCATACCGCCCTCAACCTGGGTAAACACCCGGCTACACCGCCGCCGGCCGCATCCCGATGTGCCAGGTGGCCGATTGCGGCACTTCCCTCAACTAGCTTGCGTTTCGCACAATGGCGGTAGAGCTTTCCGCCGCTCATAGCAGGGGCTCTCCGCGGATCAACGCGACCTGCCTTCGTCTTCGCTTGAAGGCCGATCGGGAACGGCACGTCACACAGCCCGGCACCACGGAGCTGCTGGAGGCACCCCGTGAACGCAACCCGCCCGCAACCCATCACCTCGGCCAGCCCACCGCCGACACCGCTCTACCGGCAGCCCGGCATCCTCGTCACCAGCGAGGCGTTCGTGGTGGCTGGGCGGCGCTTCCCGGTTCGCGACCTGTCCAACCTGCGCACCGCGCGGGGCCCGCACGACCGCCTGACCATGCGCTCGGTGCTGGTCACCGGCGCGGTCCTGGGCAGCGTCGGCGTCGCGCTGAGCTTCAGCGGCGCCCTGCTCAGCCCGACGGTGTTCCTGCTGCTGGGCGCGGCGGCGTTCGTGCCGATCGCGCTGGTCTCCTTCGGCCACCGGTTGCGCCCCCGCGCCTACGAGCTCTGGGGCGACTATCGCGGCATGACGGTGCTGCTCTTCAGCTCCGACGAAGAACGTGAATATGGCCAGGTGACCCGGGCACTGCTGCGGGCCCAGGAGGCCGACCGGATGGGTGGCATGAGCTCACCGGTGTCCAACGTGTTCTCCGCCAACCTCTACCCCTGGTAGGCAGGCAGACTTTCCGGATAGAGCGCTCGCACGGCGGGCGGGCGCGGGTCGCCGGCGAATTTCCCTAGAAGTTCGCCGGCGACCCTCTTTATGCCCGGGGCTTAGAGCTCGCCGGCCACCTTCTCGATGAACGAGAGCGAGTCGTTGGGGGAGAGCGCGATCGAGCTGAGCCACTTGAACTCGGAGTGGTAGGGCGCGGTCTCCATCGGACGCTCGATGAAGTTTTCCAGCAGCGCGCTCTCCAGGTAGACCACGTCGCCGTCGGCCTCGTCGGTGAACTGGAGGATGACGAACGAGCCGGCCGCGGTCATCGCGCCGGCCGAGAACGGGACCACCTGGATCGTGATCGTCGGGGCCGCGGCCAGCGAGACGAGATGCTCGAGCTGCTCGCGGTGGACGTCGGCGCCGCCGATCGCGCGGCGCAGGACGGCCTCGTCGAGGATGATGTCGAACTCGGGTGGCTCGTCGCGGCCGAGGATCTCGTTCTTGCGGCGCATCCGGACGTCGACCCGGGTCTCGAGCTCCTCGGGGCGGATCTGGCCGGGGGTGCGGTTGGTGACCACGGCGCGCGCGTAGGCCCGGGTCTGCGCGAGGCCGGGGACCACACTGGACTGGAAGCAGCGCATCGCGGAGGCCTCGGCCTCGAGGCCGATGTATTGGGCGTAGTGCGCCGGGATAGCGGCGCGGGAGTCTTGCCACCACGGTTTCTGGCGGGCCACCCGGGCGAGCACGATCAGCTCTTCGGCCTCGGGGGTGCCGTCGATGCGGTAGAGGTGCAGCAACGCGCGCACGTCGTTTGTGGACACGCTGACCCGGCCCGTTTCGATGCGGATCAGCTTGCTCAGCGACCAGTCCATCGCCTCAGCGACGAATTCCTGGGTCAGTTCGGCTTTTTCCCGGGCCGCCCGCAATGCCGTGCGCAGTCGGCGCCGGCTGGCGGTGGGCCCCTGGACCGTCGTCACGCCCGCCTCCGGGTCGAGGAGATGTCATCTCAAACTGGCCATGTGGCACATTGCGATTAGCCAGGTTGCACGTTGCCTAAGAGTACACCTATCGATCGACCTTCGGCCATCTACGTATATATGTGCGGCACGCCGGCTTGAGTGGCCGGCGTGCCGATTTAGTGGAGTACGTCAGCGCGGAAGGTCGAATTCGCCGGCGGCCACACCGGCGATGAAGCCGCGCCAGGCGGCGGCGTCGAAGGACAGCCGCTGGTCCGGCACGGTGGAGTTGCGCAGGATCGCGCCGTTACCGACCGTAGCGACTTCGGCGCAGTTGACCGCTTCGCAGCGTGAGCTACGCCGGAAAACGGGCATGGTTGTCTTGCTGTCGGACATCAGGATCTCCGCAGGCTCGGGGCTTGTTTAACGCACCAAAAGAGCGCGGCATGTGGGGTTGCCACAGAGGGCCGCGCCAGGATAGGAACTTAGCGTTCGAGCGTCCACTATGGAAGCCGAAGCGCCCAGATGCCGCGAATTCTTTGCCCATTGGAATGAAGGTCACTTGAGATGAAAGGTGAATCACCGTGAGTGATCGCGCTCATGGTGACGGTCACTCTTCGCAGCGTGACCTTCGTATGCGAGATTCTATTGATGGGCTTGACTCTCGCCTGGCATCGCAGCAGTCACTGCGAATCAAACCAGTGTGTCGACGTAGCGGTTACGGCCGATGCCGTGCTCGTTCGGGCGAACCTGGGCGGCCCGGTCTTGCGATTTCCCCCGGAAGCGTGGCGCGCCCTGTGCACCGCCCTGAAAGGGGACGCGGTCAGGAGGTGACGGCGACCGGCTCGGGGGATTCGGCCCGGGCCCGCGCCCACTGGCTGACCTTGCGCTCGGCGTAGAACGAGACGAACGGGATCGTGCCCGCCAGCATCACCAGCAGCATGCGCCCGAGCGGCCAGCGCGCCCGGCGGCCGACGTCGAAGACCGCCACCAGGTAGACCATGTAGAGGAAGCCGTGTGCCGGGCCGACGGTCTCGACCACCGTCGAGTTGTCGCCGAGGTATTTGAGCGGCATGCCGACCGCCACGAGGACGACGAGCACGACACCGACGACGTACGCGATGATCCGGTATCGGGTGAGGGCTGCGCGCATGGTGCGGGGGGATCCTTCCTGATCAACCGGGACCGCGGCGGCGGCCAGGGTATTGAGCGGCCTTCGCGCCCGGGTTGGCGTTGAGCCAGGCGAGATAGTCGTTGTATTCGTCGAGCACCGGGTCGGCGGCGGCCGGCCCAACCGGGGCGGGCTGCCGGCGCGGCACCAGCACCGGGCGGCGGAAGCCGGAACCCAGCTTGGGGGCGCGGGTGCCCAGCACCGGGGGCAGCGGGGCGACCGGCTCGGCGGAGGCTTCGGCGGCCGGGTCCTGGACGACGGCGGGAGTCCCGAGCGCCTCACGGATCTCGCGGTACCAGAGGAACCCCACGAATCCCGCGAACAGCGGCCATTCGAACGCGTACCCCCAGCTCAGCGCGTTGCCCCCGGAAGCCCGGGCGACCTGCCACCAGCCCAGCGCGAGGAAACCGCCGATCAGGACGACGGCCAGCACATGCTTCGCGAGCATCGGTGGGGTGACCAGACGCCTCATGTCCAACGAGGGTACCGGCGCTTGCTGAGGACTCCGACGCGGCGTCGTAGTAGGGACGAATCTTGGTTACCTCGCGCCGGAAATGGGCAGTATCGAACCATGACCGAATCTGAGTCCGTGGACGTCGAGGTCTCGATCGTCGGCGAGGATGTCGGGGTCGACCCGAGCGAGCTCTCCGACGACGACCTGATCCGCGAGCTGCACAGCCTGCACCGCACCCGGCTCGACACGCTCCGGCACGGTTCCGACCCTTCGCTGGCCAACCACCTGCGGCGGACGGCCGAGTTGGAGACCGAATACCTGGCCCGGCACCCGGGTCGCGAGGTCGACCCCCACCGCCTGCGCGACGGGGCGGGAGTGGAGTGACGTGACAACGGGCGGGCGCGAGGCGCTCGGGCGGGCGGCCGGCGACGGCACCGACCCGGATTCGGGCGCCGCGGACGACTTCGCCGTCGAGCACCAGGACACCGCGGTCGACAAGGCGATCACCAGCGGCACCGACCGGCACCGGCGCGAGTCGGAGAGCCCACACGGGTGGGCCGGCCTCGAAGCGCGCGACTGGTCCGGAAATTGATCCGTGCGGGCCGGGAATGATCCGGCCGGGACCGCGGTTCCAATGACTGTCGGTGTGTCCAGTGTCCCCGGGCCTCACCTAATTGCCTTCGCGGAATACCGTCCGGCTGGAGCCGCGTCGTGCCACTCGCCGAGAGGCGACCTGCACACCGACGCCAAAGCGCCGCCCCTGGCTTTCGAGCCGGGGGCGGTGTTTTCGGTATGACCCCGAACCATCGAGGCGCGTTCTAGCCTGACCTGGTGCTCACCATGCCAGCGCTGGATGGAGCCACCGAGTGGCTCAACTCCCCGCCGCTTAGCCCAGACGACCTGCGCGGCCGCGTCGTCGTCGTCGACTTCTGGACGCTGACCTGCATCAACTGGCTGCGCACCGAGCCCTATGTGCGGGCCTGGTCGCAGGCCTACCGCGACGACGGGGTGGTCGTCATCGGCGTGCACACGCCCGAGTTCGGGTTCGAGCACGGCACCGAGGGCATCCGCCAGGCGATCAAAGATCGCGACATCGACTATCCGGTCGTGGTCGACAACCGCTACGACGTCTGGACCGCCTTCGACAACCACTACTGGCCGGCGCTCTACTTCGTCGACGAGGGTGGCGTGATCCGCGACTACCACTTCGGCGAGGGCCGTTACGAGGAGTCGGAGCGCACCATCCAGCAACTGCTCGGCATCAAGCGCGATCTGGTCGACGTGGTCGGGCAGGGCGTGGAGGCCGAGGCCGACTGGAACAACCTGCGTACGCCGGAGACCTACCTCGGCTACGCCCGCGGCGGCGGGATCGCGGCCGACGGTGCCGCGCACGGCTCCTACGCGTTCCCGTCGTTCCTGGGCTTCAACCAGTGGGCGCTCGACGGCGACTGGACGATCGGCCGGGAGGCGGTGCGGCTCGACAGCGCCGGCGGGCGGATCGCGATCCGGTTCCAGGCCCGCGACGCGCACCTTGTGCTCTCGCGCGGCCAGGAGCCACCGGTGCCGTTCCAGATCTTCCTCGACGGTGAGCCGCCCGGTGCGGCGGCCGGTGCCGACGTCGACGCCGACGGGCACGGCCGGCTCCGCGACGGGCGGCTCTACCAACTGGTGCGCCAGCCCGGCGAGGTCCGCGAACGAATCCTGGAGATCACCTTCACCGAACCCGGCGCCGAGGCCTACGCCTTCACGTTCGGCTAGGCCCGCGCCCGGCCACCGATGGCGGCCCGGCTTGCGCCGGGCTCGCCCGGCCTGGCTTGCGCCGGGTTCGCCCGGCCAAGGCCGCCGGACCCGCCCTAGTTGCCCGGGAAGATGTGATTCAGCAGGTCCCCGGTCGGGCCTGTGCCGTTGGGCCGGTCGTTGGTGCCCGGCGGGTTGGGCTCCTTCGTCGGCTTGTTGCGCGGCGGGCCGCCGCTGATCTTCAGGGTGATCGTGGCGCCCTCGACGCTGCGGCGGCTCGGCTCGCTGTAGGCGACCGTGCCCTCGGCGCAGTTGGACGGGACCGGGACCGAGTCGACCTTGACCTCGAAGCCGGCCTCCTGGAGCCGGTTGCGCGCCGCGTCCACCGAGTCGCAGGACACGTCCGGGATCGTCTTCTGGTTGCCGTAGGCGGTGTCGTGGGACGGCGCCGGGAAGTCGACCTTGGGTTTGCCCTTCATCGCGTCGGCCAGCGTCTCGTACACCGCCGGGTTGATCTTGTTGTGGTCCATGCTCTCCGGCGTTTCCGGGAAGTCCGGGTCGGCCATGATCCCGGCGACCGCGAGCGAGGTCGTGGTGACCACCAGCGACGCGGTGCGGTTGCTGTCGGTGGTGCCGGTCTTGCCGGCCACCGGATGATCGACCACGTCGTGCACGCCCCGCGCCGTCGCGCCCTTGCACTCGTCGAACGCCGACTGGTCGCCGACCGGGCAGCGGGCCATGTCGATCGCGGCCCGGGCCACCTCGGTGCTCACCGCGCGGTTGCAGTTGGGCGCGCCGACGTCGAGCTTCTCGCCGGAGGAGTCGACGATCTGCTCGACCGGCGTCGGCTCGCAGTGGGATCCGTCGGCCGCCAGCGTCGCGTAGGCGTTGGCCAGGTCGAGCGGCGTCGTCGCCGAGACGCCGAGGGTGAACGAGCCCCAGGTGTCGGCCTGTGCCTTGTCGGCCGCGTGCGCGGCCTCCGACGGGGCCAGGAACCGGATGCCGAGCGCCTTCGCCGCCTGGATCGTGTTGTAGGCGCCGGCCTGCTCTTCCAGCGGCACGAAGTAGGTGTTGACCGAGGCCCCGAACGCGCTCCACATGTCGTGCAGCCCAGCCATGCTCGAGTTGTCGTTGGTCGGGCAGTAGCGCGGGATGTCGGAGCAGCTACCCGGCTCGCCCTGCGGCGCGTAGTAGCCCGACCGGTAGACCTGCTGTGCCTGGATCTCGGTGGCCAGCGGCATGCCCTTCTGGAGGGCCGCCACCGCCGCGAACATCTTGAACGTCGAGCCGGCCTGGTAGCCGTTGACCCCGCCGCCGCCGGTGATCAGCGGGTTGGTGGTGATCGGGTAGGTGCCGCGCACGCCGCGCTCGGCCTCGGCCGGGTTGCTGTGTGGCTTGTTCTTCGGCTTCGACGCGCTGTCGATGCCGAAGATCCGGTTGGTCGCCAGCGCCCGCACCCGCCCGGTGCCCGGCTCGACCGCGGCCACCATCAGCGCTTCCTTGTGGTTGACGCTGAGCTGGTCGGTCACGTTCTTCTGGGCCGCCTTCTGCACGACCGGGTCGAGCGAGGTGACCACCCGGTAGCCGCCGCCGCGCAGGCGCCGCTCCCGGTCGTAGGTGGTGCTGCCGAACGCCTCCTGGTCGAGCCACCAGCGCTGGAAGTAGTCGCAGAAGAAGCCGTAGTCGTTGGGCCGGGTCGCGGTGCAGCCGTTGTTGGGCGACTTGCCGACGAACTTCAGCTCGACCTTCTTGGCCTCGGCGGCCTGCGCGGGCTTGATCGCACCGGTCTTGACCATCTGGTCGAGCACCCAGTCGCGCCGCTCCAGGGTCTGCTTGCGCTGGCCTTCGTCCATCGGGTCATACACGCTGGGCGCCCGGATCACGCCGGCCAGCAGCGCCGACTCCGACAGGTTGAGCTTGTCGGGGGTCTTGCCGAAGTAGTAGGTGGACGCCGCGTAGATGCCGTAGGTGCTGTGCCCGTAGGGCGCGAGGTTGAGGTAGCGCTCCAGGACGCCGGGCTTGCCCAGCTCCTTGTCGAGCGCGAGCGCCTGCCGGCTCTCCTTGATCTTGCGGCTGGTGCTCTTCTCGGTAGCCTCGACCACCTGCTGCGGGTCGGTCGCCGAGTAGGTGGCGAGCATCCGGACGAGCTGCATGGTCAGGGTCGAGCCACCCTGCTGCGCGCCGGTCGCCTTGTTGACCACCACGGCCCGGGCCAGGCCCCGCACGTCGACCCCGTTGTGCCGGTAGAACGCCTGGTCCTCGGCCGCGACCAGGGCCTGCGGCACCGTGGGGGCGATCGCCGAGAGCGGAACGTCCTTGCGGTTCTCGTCGTAGAAGGTGGCCAGCGGGGTCTTGCCGTCGCGGGCGAACACCTGGGTGGCCTGGGGGGCCTGCTTGACGGTGAAGCTGGCCGGCAACTCGTCGAACGAGACCGCTCCGGCTTTCGCGATCAGACCCGACGCCGCCGCCAGGGGGAAGGCGGCGGCCGCAACGATCACTCCGGAAAGCACACCGACCGCGGCCAGCGTGGCGATGTTGCGAAACCGGCTGTTTTCGTGCGCGTGCATGCGACCCCCGGGGTGTTTGGCGTGTATTGGACCAGACGCGCCAAACGCCCGCGCGGTTGCGGGTCGGGATGCGTGAATCCGGTCACCGTCGGTCCGACACGCGGCCTAACCTCCATAAGAAAGGGGCAAATGCCAGATATGGAGCGGGGATGGATCTGGACCAGATCAACAAGCTGGCCGAGAACGATGTCGTACGCCGGCTCCTGCAGAGCGTGCTCGCGCGCGCCGGTGACGGGCTCGACCTGAACCGGCTGCTCGACCAGCTCCAGCAGGGCGGACTTCAGCAACAGGTCCAGTCGTGGATCCATATCGCACCCAACCGGGAGGTCACCGGGCCGCAGGTCCGGGACGCGCTCGGCGCGGCCAACCTCGACGCGGCGGCCAAGGACGCCGGCATCACGCCGGAGCAGGCCGCCGAGAAGCTCTCCGAGGTGCTGCCCGAACTGGTCGATCGGGCCAGCCCGTCCGGCGTGCTGCCGGACGCCACCACGCTCCAGGACGCGATGAGCCAGGTTCTGGGGGGCGAACAGAGGGAGGACCACCCGTCATGATCAGCATCCTGCTCTGGGCACTCATCGGTGGCGCGGTCATCGGGGTGCTGGCCCGGCTGATCCTGCCCGGCCGCCAGAACATCTCGACCCTGGCCACGATCACCATCGGCGTCGTCGCCGCCCTGGTCGGGGGCGTGATCGCCGACTTCCTCGGCGTCGGCGAGACCCGCGGCATCGACTGGATCCGGCACGGCATCCAGATCGGCCTGGCGATCCTGTTCATCTGGATCTTCACCCGGCTGGCCACCCGCGACGCCGCGAAACGCGACTCGATCGGGCACTAGGTCAGAGCGGTAGTTCGTCGAAGAGCACGACCGGCCCGTCGGGCTCGCGCGTGTCGAACCGGTAGGAGCGGACCACCGCGGCCGCCGAGTCGAGCACCGAGAACACGGTGACGTCGTCGTCGGCCACGTAGGCGATCGGCCGGCCCGCGGCGTCGCGCAGCGGCGCGACCGTGGGCAGCACCGCCGTCAACCCGCCCGGGTCGCCGCGCTCCGGGAACGCGCCGTAGGAGTTGCCCACGTTGGAGGTCTCCAGCCAGTTGACCCCGGCCGGGTCGCGGAACCGGTTCCACAGGTGCGAGTGCCCGTTGAGGACCAGGTCGACGCCGGCGGCCGCGAACAGCGGGGCAAGATCACGAAAGACAACATCATCTTCGATCGGGTACGCGTAGCGGACCCCGCCGTCGAACACCGTTTTCACCGGATCGGTGTACGCCGGGACGCAGTGCGCACCCAGCCCGTGGCTGCCGTGGTGGAACAGCACGACCCGGAACCGGGCGGCGCGGGCGGCGGGCGAGGCCAGTTCGCCGGCCAGCCAGGTGTGCTGCGGTGAGCCCGCGTCGACCCGCTCGTAGAGGAACTGCCCGCCCTGCGGGTCGCTCAGCCGTTCGGGTGGCTCGGCGTAGGTGCCGGCCTCGTCGCGCCACGCCCGGGTGACGAACAGCGCGACCACGAACACGTCGCCGACGGTCCGCGACCACCAACGTGGGCCGGCCGGGCCGCGGGGGACCGGGAACAGCTCCTCGTAGGTGGCGGTGTCCCAGGCGTCCGGGGCCGGGTCGTCGAACCGGGCCTTCAGCGTGCGGTGCCGGGTCCGATGGCCCATCACCTCGTGGTTGCCGATCGCCGGGAACAGCGGGGCGTGTTGCAGCAGCGGCGCGCCCCGGTAGCGCCGCCCGGCGATCTCCGTGTCGGCCCATCCGGTCATCCCGGCGAAGAAGCCGCGCCCGGTCGGGTGGTCGAACCAGTCGCCGGCCCGCTCCGGCACGCCGACCATGTCGCCGGCGAAGAGCACCCCGTCGAGCTCGACGCCGACGGTCTCGGCGACCTTGGCCAGGTTGGCCGGCGTGTTTTGCCACATCTGGTGGTCGCTCGAGAGCAGCAGGCGCACCGGCTCACCGGCCGGCACCGCGGGCGCCAAAGTGTAGGTGGGTGACTCCGTTGTCGAGCCGTCATCGAAGACGGAGACGATCCGGTAGGGGGTGCGGCTCGCCCCGAGACCGCGCACCTCCGACCAGTGTCGCCACACGGTCGCGCGTATCCCATCATCGTCATGCAGGGTGACCAGCGCGGAGCTGGTCGCTTCGACGCGCCGTTCGCCGATCAGCACCGCGCCGGTCGCCGGCGCCGCGGTGTGCCAGATGACGTGCACCCCGTCATCGAAAGGGTCGAGGAGGTAAGGCTCGCTGTGCACCGCGCAAGTATCCCCGTCCGCTGATCCGATAACGTCGTTCCATGTCCGAGACGGGTTATCCCTGGCCGATCGAGACCACCCGGCTCGCCAACGGCATGCGCGTGGTGGTCAGCGAAGACCGCAGCGCCCCGGTCGTGGCGGTCAACCTCTGGTATGACGTCGGGTCGCGGCACGAGCCCGACGGTGAGACCGGCTTCGCCCACCTGTTCGAGCACCTGATGTTCGAGGGCTCGGTCAACGTGCCGAAGACCGAGCACATGCGGCTCGTGCAGGGCAACGGCGGCTCGCTCAACGCGACCACCAACCCCGACCGGACCAACTATTTCGAGACGATGCCGGCCGAGCATCTGGAGCTGGCGCTCTGGCTCGAAGCCGACCGGATGGGCGGCCTGGTGCCGGCCCTGGTCCAGGAGACCCTCGACAACCAGCGCGACGTGGTCAAGAACGAGCGCCGGCAGCGCTACGAGAACGTCCCCTACGGCGACGCCTGGCTGCGGCTGCTCCCGTTGCTCTATCCAGCGGGCCACCCCTACCACCACCCGACGATCGGGTCGATGGAAGACCTCAACGCCGCCGAGCTGGCGACCTTCCAGGCGTTTCACCGCACCTACTACGTGCCCGACAACGCGGTGCTGACAGTGGCCGGCGACGCCACGCCGTCCGAGGTCTTCGCGCTGGCGGCCAAATACTTCGGCGGCCTGCCGTCCGGTGCGGCGCGGCCGCCGGCACCGACCGGTTCGCTCGACGGGTGGGCCGGGCCGGTCTCGTCGGTCGTCGCGGGCGACGTGCCGGCACCGCGGGTCTACCTGGCGCACCGCACGTTCCCCTACGGCACGCCCGAATACGACGCGGTGACCGTGCTGGCCACCGTGCTCGGCCAGGGCCGGGGCAGCCGGCTCTACCGGTTGCTCGCCGACGGCGCCCGGCTGGCCCAGCCCGACACGGTCTCCGCCTACGGCGTCGACCTCGCCCACGCGCCGGCGCCTCTGATCATCTCGGCGACCGCGCGCCCGGGCGTGACGGCTGCCCGGCTCGGCGCCGCGCTGGCCGAGGTGGTCGACTCGCTGGCGTCCGGGGTCGACGAGTCAGAGCTGGCCCGTGCGCAGGCGCTGCTGGAGACCGACTGGTGGACGGCCGTGGCCAGCGTGGACGGTCGGGCCGACCTGCTGAGTCGGTATACGACGCAGTTCGGCGACCCTGCGTTGGTGGGGTCGCGATTGCCCGGCTGGCAGTCGGTGACCACTTCGACCTTGGCCGCGGTGGCCCGCGAGGTGCTTCGACCCGAAGACCGGGTGACGCTGGTGTACGAGCCTCTGGAGGAAGTGGCATGACGCAGCTCATCGCACAGCGCCCGGAGCCCGGCACGCCGCGCCCCTACCGCTTCCCGCCGGTCGTGCGCCGCTCGGTCGCCGGCGGTTCGGTGGTGGCGGCCGACCTGCCCGGCCACAACCTGGCGGTGGCGAAACTGCTGCTCGACGCCGGCGGCGGCCGCGAGTCGCTCGGCGCCGAGGGCGTCGCCGAGGTGCTGGCCAAGGCGCTCGAAGAGGGCACCGCGGTGCGGTCCGGCACGGAATACGCGATCGCCCTGGAGTCGCTCGGCACCGACCTGTCGGTCGGGGTCGACTGGGACTCGTTCGCCGCGACCGTGCAGGTCCCGGTGGCGGCCCTGCCGGCTGCGGTGGAGTTGCTCGCCGAGGCTCTTCGCCGGCCTTTGCTTTCCCCCGACGACGTGTCGCGGGTGCGGGATGACGAGGCCGAGTCGCTGCGGCAGTACTGGGCCAACCCGGGCCCGCGGGCCGACGCCGTGCTGCGGCAGGACCTCTTCGGTGCCGACGTGCGACACGGACGCCCGCTGTCGGGTGACCCGCGCTCGGTGGCGGCGCTGTCGGTCGACGACGTGGTGTCGTTCCATCAGTCGTGGTTCTCGGCACCCGGCACGCTGCTCGTGGTGGGTGACCTGTCCCGGATCGACCTCGACGCCCTGGGTCGCGCCGCCTTTGCCGGTGCCTCTTCGTCTTCTCCCGTTGTGGGGGACCCGTTCCCGGTCGGCGCGCGCGGTTCACGGCGCATCGTGCTGGTCGACCGGCCGGGGTCGGTGCAGTCGACGCTGCGGCTCGGGCACACGGCGCCGCACCGGTCGCACCCTGACTACGTGCCGATGACGCTGGGCGCGATCGTGCTGGGCGGTGCGTTCACGTCGCGGCTCAACCACCTGCTGCGCGAGGTGCGCGGTTACACCTACGGCATCCGCTCCGAATACGGCCTGTCCCGGCGCTTCGGCCGGTTCGTGGTCAGCGCCGGGGTGCAAACGGCCGTCACGGCGCCGGCGCTGGTCGACGCGGTGGGCGAGATCGCTCGGACCCAGGCCGAGGGCGTCACCGAGCCGGAGCTGGCGGTGGCGCGCGACTGGCGGGCCGGCCAGTTGTCGGTCGGGTTGCAGACGCCACGCGCGTATGCGAGCGCCCTGACCACGCTGGTCGTGCACGACCTGCCGGACGATTACCACGCCCGGCTGCGCGAGTCCCTGCTGACCGCAACGGTCGACGAGGTCTCGGCGGCCACCGCCGCACACCTGAACGCTTCCGGGATCACGTTGGTCATCGAGGGCGACGCGGAAGCCATCCGCACCGAACTGGAGGCGACCGGCCTCGGCGACGTGGTGGCGGGCGGCGTCTAGCCGGATCCAGCGTCTGGCCTCAGCGGCCTGGCCGCCTGGCCTCCGCGGGCTGGCCTCCGCGGGCTGGTCTCCGCGGGCTGGCCTCCGCGGGCTGGCCTCAGCGGGGCTGGCCTCCGCGGGCTGGCCTCAGCGGGCTGGCCTCCGCGGGCTGGTCTCCGCGGGCTGGCCTCCGCGGGCTGGTCTCCGCGGGCTGGCCTCCGCGGGCTGGCCTCAGCGGGGCTGGCCTCCGCGGGCTGGCCTCAGCGGGGCTGGCCTCCGCGGGCTGGCCTCAGCGGGGCTGGCCTCCGCGGGCTGGCCTCAGCGGGGCTGGCCTCCGCGGCCTGGCCTCCGCGGCGTGGCCTCGGCGGGTTGGCGGCCGCGGGCTGGTCTCCGCGGCCTGGCGGCTGGTCTCAGCGGCGAGGCCAGCCGTAGACGCGTTCGACGTGCAAGGTCAGTGCGATCCGCTGCTCCGCGACCATCGCGGTGCGGAACTCGGCCCAGTCGGGGTGTTCGCCCGCGATGCGGCGGTAGATGTCGACCAGGTCGTCGACCGCCGCGTCGTTGGGGTCGGCGGCCACCGCGGACAAGGACGCGCGGACCTCGGCGACCGCGAACCGGCCCAGGTCCGGCGTGGTGACCTCGAAGCTGGCCCGTGGGTCGCGGCGCAGGTTGACTGTCTTCTGGCGGCGGTCGGTGATGGAGACCCGGATCGTGGCCGCCGCCCGGTCGTAGATGTAGGTGACGTTGGACAGGTGCGGTCGCCCGTCCCGCTTGATCGTCGCCAGGATGCCGGTGTCATGGGCTTCGAGAAGCTCGTGGAAGACGTCTGTCACCCGACCATCATCACCCGCTGGTGGCAGACTCGGGTTCATGTCGCGCATGGTCACGCTGGCGCCTTCGCCCCGGTTGGCGCCGTTCGTCGCGAGCCTGGGCTGGTATGAAGCCGACCTGCCCGACGGGCGCGAGATGGCCATCCCGACCGGGACCGCCCAGCTCGTCGTCAACCTCGACCGCGACGAGCTGAGCTGGCACGACACCGCCGGCCGGCGGCACACCCGGGCCGGTGCCGGGTTCTGCCCACCGCGATCGGCGGCACTGGAGATCGACACCGCCCAGCAGCGGCGCTCCATCTGCGTGGTGTTCCGGCCGGCCGGCGCCTATCCCTTCGTCGGCAACGTCGACGCCCTCGACGAGCCCGTGGTCGCCCTCGACGACCTCTGGGGACCGACCGATCTGCGGGAGCGGCTGTGCTCCGCACCCACGCCGCGCGCGGCCCTCGAAGTCCTCAAGGCCCACCTCGAAAGCCGGGCCGCGACCACGAAACCCGATCAACGGATCGCCGCCGCGGCCAACGCACTGAGCCGCGGGCAGGGCGTCGCCGGGGCGAGCGACCGCCTCGGCA
The DNA here is from genome assembly GCF_003387075.1 of Asanoa ferruginea. NCBI lineage: Bacteria > Bacillati > Actinomycetota > Actinomycetes > Micromonosporales > Micromonosporaceae > Asanoa > Asanoa ferruginea. Next base: position 401,679 of record NZ_QUMQ01000001.1, on the reverse strand, counting down.
TGACCACCGGCACCCTGCGGCGGCGCTTCGCCGCACAGGTCGGGCTCACACCCAAGCGGTTCGCGCGCGTCCGCCGCCTCCAGCGGTTGCTCGACGCGGGCGGCGACTGGGCCGAAAAGGCGGCGGCCGTCGGCTATTTCGACCAGACCCACATGATCAGTGACTTCCGCGCGCTGACCGGGATGACGCCCACGGCGTATCGGCCCCGGTCAGCGGGGGAGCGCAACCACGTCAGCCTGCCGCGACCAGCAGCTCGGCGATCTGCACCGCGTTGAGGGCCGCGCCCTTGCGGAGGTTGTCGTTGGAGACGAAGAACGCCAGGGCGTTGTCGGCCGTCTCGTCGACCCGGAAGCGGCCGACGTAGGCCGGGTCCTGCCCCGCCGCCTTCAGCGGGGTCGGCACGTCGTCGAGCGCGACGCCGGGAGCATCGGCCAGGATCCGCTTCGCCTGCGCGGGGGTCAACGGCTCCGCGAACCGGGCGTTGACCTGCAGCGAGTGGCCGGTGAAGACCGGCACCCGGACGCACGTGCCAGAAACGCGGAGCCCGGGGATCTCGAGGATCTTGCGGCTCTCGTTGCGGAGCTTCTGCTCCTCGTCGGTCTCGGCGGAGCCGTCGTCGACGATCGAACCGGCCAGCGGCAGGACGTTGAACGCGATCGGCTGGGAGAACTGGTGCGGCTCGGGGAACTCGACCGCGGCGCCGTCGTGGGTCAGCTCGGTGGCGCGCTCGGCGACCTTGCGGACCTGCTCGTCGAGCTCGGCCACGCCGGACAGGCCGGCGCCGGAGACCGCCTGGTAGGTCGCGACCACCATGGCGACCAGGCCGGCCTCGCGGTGCAGCGGCTTGAGCACCGGCATGATCGCCATCGTGGTGCAGTTGGGGTTGGCGATGATGCCCCTGGGGCGGTCGGTGATCGCGTGCGGGTTGACCTCGGCGACCACCAGTGGGACCGCCGGGTCCATCCGCCAGGCCGACGAGTTGTCGATCACCACGGCGCCGGCCTCGGCGACCTTCGGCGCGAGCGTCTTCGAGGCGCCCTTGCCGGCCGAGAACAGCACCACGTCGAGACCGCGGTAGTCAGCGGTGTCGGCGTCTTCGACGGTGATCTCCGTGCCCTGCCACGGCAGCGTGCGCCCGGCCGAGCGCGCGCTGGCGAACAGCCGCAGCTCGGTGACCGGGAAGGCGCGCTCCGCCAGGATCCGCCGCATCACGCCGCCCACCTGGCCGGTGGCACCCACAATTCCGATCCTCATGACCGCGAGGCTACCGAGATCCGCGCCGGCGACCGAGCCGGTTTCCCACCTTCTGGTGGTGATGTTCACCGCCGCCCGAGGATCACCGTGGCGTCCAGGTCGTCGTCGGCGACCACCTCGGGGGCCAGGCCGGCATGGCTCAGCGCCGCCTTGGCCGCGTCGATCTGACCGACGCCGATCTCGCTGAGCAGCGTCCCGCCCTCGCGCAGCCAGCCCGCGGCACCGTCGGCGACCCGGCGCAGCACGTCGAGCCCGTCGGCGCCGCCGTCGAGCGCCCGCAGCGGCTCGTGGTCGCGCGCCTCCGGCGGGAGAAGATCAACCGCATCGGTGGGTACGTAGGGCACGTTGGCCACCAGCACGTCGACCCGCCCGCGCAGCTCGGCCGGCAGCGCGTCGAACAGATCACCTTCGAAGACCTGCCCGGCGTACGGGGCCAGGTTGCGCGACGCGACGGCGACGGCGGCCGGTTCGATGTCGGCCGCGTACACGGACAGGTCGCCGACCCGGCTCGCGACGACCGCGGCGATCGCACCCGAGCCGCAGGCCAGGTCGACCAGCACCGGCCGGTGCTCCGACCCGGGCAGCTCGCCGATGGCGGCGACGGCGAGGCGGACCAGCAGTTCGGTGCGGTGCCGGGGCACGAACACGCCGGGCCGCACCAGGATGCGCTCGCCGCAGAACTCGGCCCAGCCGAGCACGTGTTCCAGGGGCACGCCGCCGGCCCGCTCGGCCACCATCTCGTCGAGCCGCGCCGGGGTGGGCGCCGATTCGATCAGCAGCCGGGCCTCCTCCTCGGCGAACACGCAGCCGGCCGCGCGCAGCGTGGCGACGATCGTCTCCTCGTCAGCCACCGGCATTGCTCCGGCGCAGCATCTCGGCCAGGTCGATGGGCGGGTGGCCGGCGACCCGCTCGACCGTGTCGGTCACCTCGGCCAGGTCGCCGTGCGCGATCGCCGTGTAGGTGCTGACCCAGCCGTCGACCTGCCAGTTCGGTGCGCCGTAGCCGGCCCGCGACGCGTACGCCTCCTCGACGGTCTCCTCCTCGTAGCGGTAGGCGCGGTTGAACACCGCGGTCATGGTGGCCGCGGCCTCCTCCAGGGTGATCGCGAACGGCCCGGTCAGCTCGTAGACCTGCCCGGCGTGCCGCCCCGGCTCGCCCAGCACCGCGACGGCCACGTCGGCGACGTCGTCGCGGGCCACCGCGGCCACCCGGCCCTCGCCGGCCGGCCCGCGGATCACCCGGTCGACCGCCAGGTTGGGCAGGAAGTCGAGGTAGAGGTTGTCGCGCAGGATCGTGTGCGAGATGCCGGTCGACTTGATGTGCTGCTCGGTCGCGTAGTGGTGGCGGCCGAGGGTGAACGTCGAGTCCGGCGCGGCGCCGAAGAACGAGGTGTAGACCAGGTGCCGCACGCCGGCCGCGACGGCCGCGTCGATGAACGCGAGATGCTTGCTGACCCGGTCGGCCTCCTCCGCCGCGGAGACCATGAACAGGGTGTCCACACCAGACAGTGCGGCCCGGGCGGCGGGCTCGTCGTGGTAGGCGGCCACGGCGACCCGGGCGCCCGGCAGCTCCGGTGCGCGGGCGGCGTCGCGCACGACCAGGAGCTGCTCCTGCCCGGCGGCGGCCAGCCGGCGCGCGACCCGGCCGCCGAGCTCGCCGGTCGACCCGGTCACGGCCAGCACGCCGGTGCCGCCGCCCTGGCTCCGGCCGGCCTCGCGGGCCGGGGTCGTGCTCATTTGGCCGGGAGCGTGTGCGCGTACGCGACGCCCCGCTCGACCCAGGTCTCCAGGTCTTTCTCGTTGGCCAGCCCCTCGGGGCCGACGACGACCCAGCCGGCCGGGCGCCGGCCGCCGCCCATCACGAACGCGCTCACGTGCGGCTCGGCCAGGGCCGCCTCGGTGGCCTCCTTGCCGATCCGCACCAGGAGGCCGTCGTCGCGGACGCCGCAGGCCATGTTGCCGCCCACCATGAAGATCAGACTGCCGAACATCCGGCGCTCGTCGACGTCGGGTGCGCCACCGATCAGCTCCCGGACCTGATCCACCAGGTGATCATCAACAACCATTATCCGATCGTGCCACGCACAACCGCGAAGGCAGGCCGGAACGGAACCGCGTGCTGGATCGTCAGATGGGTTATGGGACGTTCGTCGTGGGCGGTCGCCACCGCCCTGCCGCTGCTGATGCTGGCTTCCGCGTGTGCACAACCGGCGGCTGACGCCGCGCCGGCCGCCCCGCCACCCGCCGCCGAGGCGCTCGGCGCCGACGAGGTGGCGCTGCGGGTCACCCACGCCGGCGGCTTCGTGACACCGCAGTCGATCCCGTCGCGGGTGCCGGCGCTGTCGATCTACGGTGACGGCCGGGTGATCAGCGAAGGGCCGGTCGCGGCCATCTATCCCGGCCCGGCGTTGCCCAACCTGCAACAGTCGCGCATCTCGACGGCCGATGTCGACGCGCTGGTCCGCCGGGCGGTCAAGGCCGGCGTCGGTGCCGGCACCGACCTGGGTCAGCCCGGCGTCGCCGACGCGGCCACCACCCGGTTCGTGGTGACGACCGAGGCCGGGCTGCGCCGCACCGACGCCTACGCGCTGGAGATGCCCGACGACGGCGGCCTGCTGACCGCCGACCAGAAGGCCGCCCGCAAGAAGCTGTCCGACCTGCTCGCCGACCTGCAAGACCTGCCGAAGACGCTCGGCTCGGGCGCGGTGACCGAAGAGGGTGGCTACCAGGCCAAGGTGGTCGCCGGAATCGCGACTCCTTATACCCAGCAGCCGGAAAACGTCGCCGAGCTCGCGCCGCCCACCGCGGTCGTCTGGCCCGGCCCGGTGCTGCCCGGTGGGCGGTTGAACCCCAACGTCGACGTCGGCTGCGTGGCCGCGTCCGGCGACCAGGCCCGCGCGGTGCTCACCGCCGCCGGGAAGGCCAACGCGATGACGCCGTGGACCTCCGCGGGCAAGCGGTGGTCGGTGCTGTTGCGCCCGCTGCTGCCCGACGAGTCCGGCTGTGCCGACCTGGCCAAACAGGAATGACGCGGTCGGCTCGTACGCGGGCGCTTATATAAGTTGTTGGTAAAGTGTCGCCCATGGACTTCCTCGATGCGATCAAGACCGCGTCCCGCGAGGTGGGCCGGCAGAACCTGCCCGAAGGCCCGGCCCGCTCGGTGGTCCTGCGGCGCAGTTTCCCGGCGCCGGCCGACGACGTGTGGGCCGCGATCACCGACCCCGACCGGCTCAGCCGCTGGTTCCTGCCGGTCAGCGGCGACCTGACGGTGGGCGGGCTCTACCAGATCGAGGGCAACGCCGGTGGCCGCATCCTGCGCTGCCAGCGGCCGACCGAGCTGGTGGTCACCTGGATCTTCGGCGCCGACATCGCGACGACGACCGGCAGCGAGGTGCACCTGACCCTCTCGCCCGAGCCCGACGGCGGCACCGAGTTGCTGTTGCGGCACGTGGCGGTGGTCGACGAGGAGCTGTGGAAGCAATACGGCCCGGGTGCCACCGGTGTCGGCTGGGACCTTTCGTTCCTCGGGCTCGGTCTGCACCTCGCGGGCGGTGGGCTCGACGACGACGAGGGCTGGGAAGAGTCGGCCGAGGCCCGCGCGTTCATGGTGGCCAGCGCCGAGAGTTGGGGTGCGGCGCAGCTCGCCGACGGCGCCACACCCGACGCGGTCACCGCCGCGGTCGCCAACACGATCGGGTTCTACGCGCCCGAAGACTAAGGGCGGGGGATCCTCTGGGCGACGACCGGTGCCAGCCGGGCCGCGGCGGCGCAGACCCGCTCGCCCCGCGGCAGCCGCTCGACGGTGAAACCGACCTGCACCGCCCGGTCCGGGCGGGCGGCGAACAACCGCTCGCAGGTGGCCTGGCCGAGCCGCGCGCCGGCGCGCTGGAGCACACCGTCGAGCGCGACACTGAATCTCGGCATGCCCCGGTCTTCGACGCCTTCCAGCGCCTGCCGGGCGACATCGAGGGTGGTCGGCAGGAACGTGACGGCGACGCTGTCGAGGTAGGTGCCGCTGTGGTTCCACGGCTCCTCGACGCGGAAGGTGCAGAGCTGGGTCGCCGGGTCGCCGTCGAGACCGGCCGACTCGGTCAGCTTGCCCGGGCCGAGGCCGATGGCCTCGAGTTCGGCGTCGCGCAGGAACTCGCACGGGCTGGTGATGGCGGCCGGATCCGGCGGCGGAGCGCTCGCTTGCGAGCAGCCGGCGAGCGCGAGCAGCGCGCAAGACATCGACAACCATCGCCGCATACGGCAACTGTAGCGGGCGGTTTCGGCGGGTTATCCGGTGACGTAGCCGAACGGGGGACGGTCGTCCCGCACATCGGACCAGACACCGCTGCGGTCGATGCGGCGCTGCGCCTCGCCCAGCCCGATGTCGTAGATGTCGCACAACGCCCGGGCGGACGGCACCAACTGGAGGCCACCCTCGCGCAGGCGGCGCAGCACCGCGGTTTCGGTCGCGCCGTCGTGCGCTTCGGCGGAGACGCGCTGGACCAGGTCGGCATAGCCGGTAGGGAGCGGCATGCCCCGCAGTATCCCCCGATAGGGTGTCGCGCGGTGTGCACCGGGCGGCCGAAATTGATCTCTTGCTTTTTGATCCTTCGGATGGTGTAACTGGGCTGGCACTGCCGGTAAGGTGTGCGAGTTGACATGAGCAGCGCATGGGAGGTCCGGAAGTGCCGGTCACTGGTCAGCGAGTGGTGCGGCGCGCCCTCGGCCGTCGGTTGACCAAGCTGCGCGTGGCCAACGGCAAGTCCCGCCGTGAGGTGGCCGAAGCGAAGCTGGGCATCTCCGAGCCGACGCTGCACCGCATCGAGACCGGCAAGGTCCCGGTCACGGGAGCCAACGTGCGGGCGCTGTGCTGGCTCTACGGCGCCGACCAGAGCGTCACCGACGCGCTCGCCGAGATGGCCCTGGGCACGTCACGCGAAGAGTGGTGGGACGGCAGCCCGGTCATCCCCGACTGGTTCAAGCTCTACGTCGGCCTCGAGGCCAGCGCCTCGAAGATCTGCACCTACGACGGCGAGATCATCCCCGGCGAGTTCCAGACCGAGCAATACGCGCTGGCCGTCTTCGGCGCCGAGCAGCCCACCGACGACGAGTCCGTGCACCGGCACGTGAAGCTACGGATGCAGCGGCAGCGAGCGTTGCTGGCCCGCGGCCCCAAACTGGTCACCGTGCTCGGCGAAAACGCGCTGACCCGGGTGGTCGGCGGCAAGTCGGTGCTCGACGGCCAGATCGAGCACCTGCGGCGCACGGCCAAGCGCGACAACGTCGACATCCGGGTGCTGCCGTTCGCGATCGGCGCCCACGCCGCGATGGCCGGCGCGTTCCGCATCCTCGACTTCGACGACCCCGACGACCCCGACGTGGTCTACCTCGAGTCCCACGTCGGCGCGCTCTACCTCGAAGAGGAGCACGAGGTCGCCGAATACCGCCGGGTCTTCGACCTGGTCTCCCACGCGTCGGTCCCGTTGGAGCAGTTCACCTAGGCCTGGGTCCCCGACGAGACAATCTCGCGTCCGCTCGTGCATAGTGGACGGCGTCAGATGTCGACCTTGACGACGGGGGACTGATCGTGGCTGGTGTCGCAAACGAAGGCAGTGCCAAGCCCGCGACCGCGGCACGGATCTACGACTACCACCTCGGCGGAACCCACAACTTCCCGGCCGACCGCGAAGCTGCGCAGGCGATCACCAAGATGTTCCCGTTCGTTCCGCTGCTGGCCCGGGCCAACCGCGCCTTCCTGCGGCGGGCCGTGCGGCACGTGGCCGAGCAGGGCGTCACGCAGTTCCTCGACGTCGGCTCCGGCATCCCGACCGAGGGCAACGTCCACGAGGTGGTGCACGAGATCAACCCGGACGCGCGGGTGGTCTACGTCGACATGGACCCGGTCGCCGTGTCGGAGAGCCTCGACATCCTGGCCGGCAAGCCCAACGCGACCGCGATCCGCGCCGACCTGCGCGACCCGCAGTCGATCCTCGGCCACCCACAGGTCCGGAAGATCATCGACTTCGGCCAGCCGGTCGCGCTGCTGACGGTGGCGGTGCTGCACTTCGTCGCCGACGACGAGCTCGCGACGAAGGCGCTGGAGGAGCTGCTGGGTGCGCTGCCGTCGGGCAGCTACCTGGTGCTGTCACACGGTTCGGCCGAGGGCATGGCGATCGACCTCGACCAGCTCGACACCGCGCAGAGTGTCTACAAGCGCGACACCACGACGCCGTTCGTGCTGCGCTCGCGCGCGGAGGTGACCGCCTACTTCGACGGGCTCGACCTGGTCGAGCCCGGAGTGGTGTGGTTGCCGCAGTGGCGCCCGGCACCCGGCGACCCGACCGACTTCGTCGCCGACCCGGCCCAGAGCGGCGGGCTGTGCGGGGTGGCCAAGCTCCCCTGAGCTGACCGCAGACGCAAAAAAGCCGGGCCGTCGCTGTGACGGCCCGGCTTTTTGCGCGATCAGTCCTGCAGGAGCTGGTCGAACTCGCCGCGCTTGGCTCCGAAGAGGAACGAGTCCCACTCTTCGGTGGTGAACGCAACCAGGCCACCGGCGCGGTTCTTGCTGTTGCGGACCTCGATCCAACCGTCGTGGCGGCGCGCTTCCACGCAGCTGCCACCGTTGCCCGTTGATCTGCTGGACATGATCCATTCCGTGCTGTCCGGCATGGGGTTAGTCCCTTCTGGTCGTGTGACGTGGAAACTGGCGCCCGCCACGGTTTCCGGCGATCCGGACACCTGGTCGGCCAAAACCCAGAAGTTGCTCTCGGTAGTCGAAGATCGGCACGCCGTGCCTGTCTTGGGCTTCCATCGCTGCACTTGCTCCTGGTAGTGACCGATATTGGGCATACGGCTCGCGGCGTGCTTCTTTCACCATGAAACCGTGACGCACATAGCGTAACTGAAAGTCCGTCCGATGCATGTCCTCAGGATGTTAAAGATCGCCGTGAAATCTTGCACGCTGATCAGCTGCCTGCGATGCTCATGTGCACGCCCCTCCAAGCGAGCCCCCCAAGCACCGACCGCGACGGAGATGATCCACATGGCCGCGCCGCTCCTCGATCCCCACCTCCGAACGGAACCCGCCGCTTCCCCCAGCGCGGGTTACCAGCCCGGCAGTTGGGTCTGGGTGCACACATTGGGCAGTTGGCGGCCCGGGATCGTGCTGCACTCGTCGCCGCACGCCGCGACCGTGCGCTATCGGCCGGCCCAGGGGCGGGGCACCAGCGTCGACACCGTGACGAGCCACTCGCTGGCCGCGCGCAAGGACGAGGACCCGCTGCTCGACAACGCACCGCTCGGCGCGCTCCGCTAGCCCCATCTCCGTCCACATTGGAATAGATGCTCCAGCGCGCCATCTGGTTGCCATGACGGGGAAGATTTTTCGTGTCGATCCTGCTGATGGGCGTCGTCGGATCGACGGCATACGGGCTGGCCGGGCCCGCATCTGACATCGACCGGCTCGGTATCTTCGCGGTGCCGACCATCGAGTTGCACGGCCTCGCGCGGCCCACCGAGACGCGGGTGACCCACGAGCCCGACCTGACCGTCCACGAGGCGGCGAAGTTCTGCCGGCTGGCGCTGGCCGGCAATCCGACAGTCACCGAGCTGATGTGGCTGCCCGACCGGCTCTACGAGACGCGTACCCCGCTCGGCGACGGTCTGATCGCGATCCGGGCCAGCTTCCTGTCGGCCCGCCGGGTGCGCGACGCCTATCTCGGCTACGCCACCAAGCAGTTCCGGCTGCTGTCCAACCGCGCCGGCGGCTACGACCAGCGGGTCTCCAAGCACGCCCGGCACCTGATGCGCCTGTGCCACCAGGGCCTGCACGCCTACCGGACCGGCGAGATCCAGGTGGAGCTCGACGACCCGCGGGCCTTCCTCGACTTCGGTGAGCGGGTCGCGGCCGGCGACCTCGACGTCGCCCGGGCGATGCTGGCCGCACACGAGGACGCCTTCGCCGCCGCGGCACCGGCGGTCCCGGACCAGCCCGACGTCGCGACAGTCGAGAACTGGCTGCTCGGCGTACGCGAAGAGTTCTATGTGTCGCCGGGTGTGACCAGTCCGGTCTCGTAGGCCAGCACGACGGCCTGCGCCCGGTCGCGCAGCGAGAGTTTCGCGAAGATCCGGGCGACGTGCGTCTTCACCGTCGCCTCGCTGAGGGTCAGCGACCGGGCCAGCTCGGTGTTGGACAGGCCGCGGCCGAGCAGCGTCAAAACCTCCAGCTCGCGCGGGGTCAGGGCATCGAGATCACGGTGTACGGCCGGCTTCTCGCGATCGTCGGCCGCGAAGCGCTGCACGAGCCGGCGGGTGATCGACGGTGCCAGCAGCGCGTCGCCCGTGTCGACCAGCCGAACAGCGGCGGCCAGGTGGTCGGCGGTCACGTCCTTGAGCAGGAAGCCGCTGGCACCGAGCGCCAGGGCGGCGTACACGTAACGGTCGAGGTCGAAGGTTGTCAGCATCAGCACCCGGCAGCGCGGATCGTTCTCCAGGATCAGCCGGGTCGCTTCGAGGCCGTTCATCGCCGGCATCCGGATGTCCATCAGCACGACGTCGGGTCGCAGCCGGCGCGCGACCGTCACCGCCTCCGCGCCGTCGGTGGCCTCGCCGACCACCTCGACGCCGCGCGCGGTCAGGATCATCCGGAAGCCGGTGCGGATCAGTTCCTGATCGTCGACGATCAGCACCCGGGGGCCCGCCGTCACGGTGCCTCCAATGGGATCCGCGCCCGCACCCGGTAGCCGCCGCCGAGCCGCCGCCTTGCGTCGAGGTCGCCCCCGTAGACCGCGACCCGTTGCCGCAACCCCAGCAACCCCCGGCCGGCGCCGTCGCCGCGGGTGGCTCTTGGGGCGTCGCCGGTCAGCACGCTCGGGCCGCTGGTCAGCACCTCGACCCGCAGCGCGCGCTCGGCGTAGCGAACCGTCACCTCCGCCTTCCCGCCGGCGCCGTGCTTGAGCGCGTTGGTCAGCGCCTCCTGCACGATCCGGTAGGCGGTCACGTCCACCCCGGACGGCAGCGGCCGCGGCTCGCCGGAGATCCGCACCTCGACCGGCAGGCCGGCGAACGCGATCCGGTCGATCAGCGGGCTGAGCCGGCTCAGGCTCGGCTGCGGCGCCAGCTCCTCCTCGGTGCCGTCCGCCGCCGGGGCCAGCAGGCCGAGCAGGTGCCGCAACTCGGTCATCGTGGTGCGGCCGGCGCCCTCCACCGCCGTCAGCGCCGCCGTCGCCTCGTCGGGCATCGTGGGGAGCACCTCGCGGGCCGCCGCGGCCTGCACGATCATCAGGCTCACGTTGTGGCTGACGATGTCGTGCAGTTCCCGGGCGATGCGGGCGCGCTCGGCGTCGACGGCGGTGCGGGCGGCGCTCTCCCGTTCGCGTTCGAGCAGCCAGCCGTGTTGCTGGGTGGCCCGCTGGTGCCGCCGGCGGGCCCGCGCGTAGGCCACGCCGAACACGGCCGCGCACGCGAAGCCCAACGCGCCCACCAGCCAGCCCACCGCATCACCTTCGCATCCCGGTGCCGTCGGCGCGTCATCCCCGGGGTCCAGCCGGCTACATCGCGCGGATGACGGCGGCACCTGGTTGCATCCCGCGACCGATTCGGCGGCGGCGCCGGCAGCGCTAACTTGCTGCCATGACCCTGGTTGTGAGACTGGAGAACGTCCGCAAGGAGTACGGCGACACCACCGCGCTGAACGACGTATCGCTGGAAATCCACACCGGTGAGGCGGTGGCCGTGATGGGCCCGTCGGGCTGCGGCAAGTCGACGATGCTCAACATGATCGCCGGCCTCGACCGGCCGACCTCCGGGACCGTGCTCGTGCACGACCAGGACCTCGGCCGGCTCAACGAGACCAAGCTGGCGCTGTTCCGCCGGCACAAGATCGGCATGATCTTCCAGTTCTTCAACCTCCTCGACGACCTGCCGGCGCTCGACAACGTGGCCCTCGCCGCCCAACTCACCGGTGCGCGGGTCGGCTCGGCCCGGGCCCGGGCGCTGGAACTGCTCGACGAGTTGGGGATCGCCGACCGGCGCAACGCCTACCCCGCGAGCCTGAGCGGCGGCGAACGGCAGCGGGTCGCGGTGGCGCGGGCGCTGATGAACCGCCCGGCGCTGCTGCTCGCCGACGAACCGACCGGCGCCCTCGACAGCCGCGCCGGCGAGCAGGTGATGGACCTGCTGCTGGATCTGAACCAGATCGGCCAGACGCTGCTCATCGTCACCCACGACGAGCGGCTCGCGACCCGCTGCGCCAGCCGGGTCGTCGAACTCGCCGACGGCCGCATCACCGGCGAGCGCGCCCCGGAACGCGCATGAGCGAGCGAAGCGAGCGTGGTCAGCTCAGTTGCGTGCGGTCGTGCTCCGCCGACCGAAGGGAGGCGGCGGCATGACTGCGGTGTGGCGGGCGGCTAGGGCGGCTGTTCGGCGGCGGCGGATGCAGACGTTTGTCATCGGGTTGGTCGTGTTGCTGTCCACCACGACCGTGGTGGTCGCGCTGGCCCTGTTGCAGGCGTCGTCGGCGCCGTTCGATCGCAGTTTCGCGCACCAGCAGGGCCCGCACGCGGTCGCCGTCTTCGACCGCGCCCTGGTCACCGACGAGGTGCTGTCGGCCCAGCGCACCGGGGTGGCGGCGGCGGCCGGGCCGTTCGGGGTGGTCACGCTCGAGTCCGACGGTGCGGGCCGGTTCGGCCCGGCCGGACCGCTGACCGTCGTCGGCCGGGCCGACCCGGGCGGTCCGGTCGACCGGCTCAACCTGTGGCAGGGTCGCTGGCCCACCGCGGCCGGCGAGATCGTCCTCAACCTGCCGCCGATGGGCCGCGACGGACCGGGCTTCCTGCCGGGCGGCAACGAGGTGAACCTCGGCGGCAGACCGTTCACGGTCGTGGGCCGGGCCTACAGCCTCAGCCAGACCGCCGACGCCTGGGTCACGCCGGAGCAGCTGACGGCGCTGCGCCCAACCGAGGTGCAGATGCTCTACCGGTTCAGCGGGGACGTGTCGACGAAGGCCGCCGTCGAGGCCGACCTGGCCGCCACCACCGCCGGCCTGCCGACCGGCGCGCTGGTCGCCCAGCGGCCCTACACCGCCGTCAAGGAAGAGGTCTCCGCCGACGTCGGCGTCTACGTGCCGTTCCTGGCCACGTTCGGGGTGCTCGGCCTGATCGTCGCGATCGTCATCGTCGGCAACGTGGTCAGCGGCGCGGTCGTCTCCGGCTTCCGGCACATCGGCATCCTCAAGGCCCTCGGCTTCACGCCCCGCCAGGTGGTCGCCGTCTACCTCGCGATGGTGTCGGTACCCGCCATCGTCGGCAGCGTCCTCGGCACCGCCGCCGGCGCGTTGGCCGCCCAACCGCTGCTGACCTCCGGCTTCGAGGGGCTGGGCCTCGACGTCGGCATCGGCGTCGGGCCGTGGATCTGGGCCGCCGGGCTGGTCGGGGTGCCGGCGATCGTCGCGCTGGCCGCCTTCGTACCCGCCGTCCGGGCACACAGCCTGTCGGCCGCGGCGGCGATCAGCGCCGGCAGTGCACCGCGGATCGGTCGGGCCACCCGGATCCAGCACCGGCTCGCCGGGGTCCGCCTGGCGCGGTCGGTGACGCTCGGGCTCGGCCTGCCGTTCGCCCGACCGGGCCGCACGGCGTTCACGGTCGCCGCCGTGCTGCTCGGCGTGACCACGGTGACGTTCGCGACCGGTCTCGCCGCCTCACTCGGCCGGATCTCGACGATCGAGGACCGGGCTTCGGGCCAGGTCGGGGTGCACCCGTCCGACGGCCAGGGCCGGATCATCCCGGACGGCCAGGGCCCACCGGTCGCGGCGCCGTCCCGGACCACACGCACCGACGCGCAGGTCGAAGAGCTCCTGCGCGGGACGCCTTCCGCGGCGCGGGTGGCCGCGATCCTCAAGCTTCAGGTCTCCGCCGTCGGCCAGACCCAGCCGCTGATGGTCAACTTCATGCGCGGGGACTACTCGACGATGGGGTACGCGGACGAGCTCACCGCCGGCCGCTGGATGGCCGCGCCTTCCGAAACGGTGGTGCCGTCGGAGGTGATGCGCCTGCGGGCGTTGCCCATCGGGTCCAAGATCACGCTGCGCCTCGGCGACTCCGCCGACCGCACGCTGACCGTGGTCGGCGAGACGATGGACGGTCCCGAGGGGCCGCCGGGCATCATCGCCGACTGGTCGGTGTTCACCGCGCTCGCACCCTCCCGGGTCGTCGCGCCCGACGAGGTCTACTACCAGGTGCAGCTCACACCCGGTGCCGACGTCGACGGCTACGCGGCGGCGGTGCGGGCGGCCGATCCGGCGCTGGACGCGTACAACAATGCCCAGGCCTCTGATTTCGCCGTGACCGTGATCGGCTTCTCGTCGGTGCTCTCGCTGCTGCTGTCCACCGTCGCGGCGCTCGGCGTCTTCAACACGGTCGTGCTCAACGTCCGGGAACGCCGGCGCGACCTGGGGATGCTCAAGTCGATCGGGATGACGCCCCGGCAGGTGGTCGCGATGGTGCTCACCTCGATGGCGCTGGTCGGCGTGGTCGGCGGCGTGCTCGGCATCCCGCTGGGCGTGCTGGCGCACCACTACATCGTGCCGGCGGCCGCGGATGCCGCGCGGGTGGCCATCCCGTTGTCCGTCATGAAGGTGTGGCAGGCGCCGACGCTCGCGCTGATGGCGTTGGCCGGCGTGGTGATCGCGCTGCTCGGCGCACTGGTTCCGGCCCGCGGCGCGGCGCGGCTGACGATCGCGGAGGTGCTGCACAACGAGTGAGAAATTAATAGTGTTGCCTTCGGTACGCGACGCGCCTTACCTTTGATCCAGAGCGATTCACCCGAGAAGGAGATCCCGACATGTTGTGGCAGCCCAGTTTCGAACCGACGCGGCACCTGTCGCGCGGCGTCGAGGGTATGCCCGATGCCGGGCGATACGCCTCGGGCAAGCCGATCAACGCGGGCCGACGGGCAACGTAGCGCAGCATTTTTCGCAGCGCTCACGCCGCCCGCCCCGAAAGGGACCGGGCGGCGTTTCTTTTAGCCACTGGGGTGTGGCGCAACTGGTAGCGCACCGGATTCCAAACCCGGTTGTTGCAGGTTCGAGTCCTGTCACCCCTGCTTGTCCTGTCGGCCTTTCCGGCCGACTCGGGATCGTGATTTGAGAACTCCACAGTGGATGGCATTGTTTGTCCCGGCCGCCTTTGGCGGGCGGGGCTTCGGGAACGACCGGCTCGGTGACCGGACCTGTTTTGGGTACAGGACGCGCGGGGTTCGACTCCCTGGTTCCCGACTTTTTCATGGGCCGTCGGAGCAGTTGGAAAGCTCGTCGCGTTCTCAGCGCGAAGATCAGGGGTTCGAGTCCCCTACGGCCTACGCGGTAGTAGCTCATCAGGTAGAGCGGCACACCTCCAATGTGCAGGCGCGCGGTTCGAGTCCGCGCTACCGCTCGCATGCGGATGTGGCGCAGTTGGTAGCGCGGCACCGTGCCAAGGTGCAGGTCACCGGTTCGAACCCGGTCATCCGCTCAAACAAGGAAAGGAGGATCCGGTGGACGTCCTGGTCATCAACGCCGATCTTGGCCCGCTCCACCGGGTCAGTGTCCGGCACGCGGTTCGCATGCTCGTCCGGCAGGTCGCGGAGATTCACGAGGCCCGGCCCGACAGAGTGATCGGCGTCTACCCGATCCCGACGGTCGTGCGGCTCGTGCGCTACGTGGTCACGAAATGGCGCTACAGCGCGGTTCCCGGTTGGTCGCGCCAGGGTGTCCTGGTCCGCGACGGCCGGGGTTGCGGTTACTGCGGCGGCCACGCGACCACGGTCGACCACGTCCTGCCCCGCTCCCGCGGCGGCCGGAACACCTGGACCAACACCATCGCGGCCTGCGAAGGCTGCAACCAGCGCAAGGGCGACCGCACCCCGGCCGAGGCCGGGATGAAACTGCGGTTCGAGCCGACCACCCCGTCGTGGGTGACGCTCACCCGGCGCTGACCGCGTGGCCGGCGGGTTCTCTCTCGCCCGCCGGCCACGCCGTTCCCGGATCGTCCAATGGAAGGACAGCTGGTTCTGGCCCAGCAGATCGAGGTTCGAGTCCTTGTCCGGGAGCAGCGCCTAACGCGTCACCGTCACACCCCGTTGCGACGATGAACGAATGGCACAGATCAGATATGTAACGGGTGACGCGACCCGGCCATTGGGCGCCGGTCCGAAGATCATTGCCCACGTCTGCAACGACACGGGCGGTTGGGGTCGCGGCTTCGTCGTCGCACTGTCCAGACGGTGGCCGGAGCCCGAGCGGGCCTACCGAGCCTGGCATCGTGACGGAGCGGCCCTGCTCGGTGAGGCACAGCTCGTCGCGGTCGAGCCCGGGCTCTGGGTCGCCAACATGGTTGGTCAACACGGCCTCCGCCGTGCCGGCAACCGACCGCCGATCCGCTACGACGCGTTGCGCCGCTGCCTGGCCAGCGTGGCCGAGGAGGCCGCCGCGCTCGTCGCCTCGGTCCACATGCCGCGGATCGGCGCCGGACTCGCCGGCGGTCGGTGGGAAGAGATCGAACCGATCATCGTCGACGAGGTCGTCGCCAAGGGCATCCAGGTGACGGTCTACGACCTCGAATAGGTCAGTCGCCGCCATAGCTCAGCTGGCAGAGCGTCCGCCTCGTAAGCGGAAGGTCCCCGGTTCGAATCCGGGTGGTGGCTCGGGGTGAGTGCAGGTGCACAGCGTTGCCTTGCAAGCTTCGCGTGCGCGGTTCGATACCGCGTCACTCCACGCAGGCCCGCGTAGCCCAACTGGCAGAGGCGCGGGCAACACCCAAGATGACGTCGCCCAGTCTGGTCCAGGGCGCTTCCCTGTCACGGAAGAGGTCGCGGGTTCGAATCCCGTCGTCATCGCGCGCGGAAGGATGGCCGAGAGGTCTAAGGCGCTGTCTTGCTAAGGCAGACCGGCAAGCCCGGCGCGGGTTCGAATCCCGCTCCTTCCGCCACGTCGTCGTGGCCAAGCCCGGTAAAGGCGCCTCGCCGATAACGAGGAGACCGCTGGTTCAAATCCAGCCGACGACACGCATGCCCTCGTAGCTCATCTGGAAAGAGCGCTGGTCTACGAAGCCAGAGGCGGCAGGTTCGAGTCCTGCCGAGGGCACGATCATGGAGGAGCCAGCCGACAGATGGCGCCGGCCACCGTTTCGAAAACGGTTGAGGGTTAGACCTGTGGCGGTTCGACCCCGCCCTCCTCCGCAATGTCCCGTTAGCTCAGCCTGGTTAGAGCGGCAGCCTCTTAAGCTGCGCGTCGGCGGTTCGAATCCGTCACGGGACACATTGATCAGCCACTCATGGCGCGGTGGACGAATTGGGAGAGTCGCCCGGCTTTCACCCGGGACAGATTGCGGGTTCGAGTCCCGTCCGCGCTGCTCATTTCGGTGTCGGGTAATTGGTAGCCCAGCGGCCTGTTAAGCCGCCTGTCCTGGTTCGAGTCCAGGCACCGAAGCGGTGGAATGCCCGGGTAGCTCAGCAGGGAGAGCACCGCTTTCACACGGCGGGGGTCGGCGGTTCGAGCCCGTCCCCGGGCACGGTGTCCGTAGCTCAACGGCAGAGCGCCGGATTGTGGATCCGGCGATGGCGGTTCGATTCCGCTCGGTCACCCCAGGGGAGCGCGCCACCGATGGTGAGGTGGGGCTGGCTGTAACCCAGTTGCTTTCGGGCTCAGGGGGTTCGAGTCCCTCCGCTCCCACCACGCCCGTGTAGCTCAGCGGAAAGAGCGCCTGTTTCCGGAACAGGAGGGCCCGCGTTCGAATCGCGGCACGGGCACTTATGCCATCCATTGTGGAACAGCGCAGGCGGGCGTTGGCTGCCCAGTCGTGATTCATATCCACGGCCTGCCCGGTTCGACACCGGGGCCTGCGACGGTGGTAGGGCTGGCCCCCGTACACGTTGGCCTGCGCACTGGATCGTGGTCCACCGGGTTTGGCACCTAGCGTTTTGATCATGCAGATGTGGAAGAACGCGCTGGTCGCGGCCGCCGTGGTGGCCGGTTCGGTGGTGGTGGGCGCTGGCCCGGCCCGTGCCGAGCCGACGCCGGATTTCGCCGCCGTGGCCGACGAGGTGATCGGGCGCCAACTGAGCGAATACGGCATCCCCGGCGCGGCGGTCGTCGTGGTGCGGAACGGGAAACAGATCTTCGGCAAGGGGTACGGAGTTGCCGACACCGCCACCAAATCGCCCGTTTCCGTTGACGACACTGGGTTCTTCATGGCCTCGGTCGCCAAGCTGTTCACCGCCGAAGTGGTGCGGCAGCAGGTCGCGCTCGGGCGGCTCGACCTGCACGCCGACGTCAACCGTTACCTGACCGGCTTCCGGATCGCCGACACCTACCCGGGCCACCCGGTCACGCTGCACGATCTGCTCACGCACAGTTCGGGCTTCGCCGACACGCCGCTCGGTGTGGCGGTCGACGACCCCAGCCGGGTCGAGCCGCTCGGTGCCTGGCTTGCCGCGCACCAGCCGCCGCGGGTGCGGGCGCCGGGAACGCTTGTCTCCTACGACAACTACGGGATGGCGTTGGCCGGGTATCTCGTCGAGGTGGCGTCGGGGGAGCCGTTCGCGGACTACGTACAACAGCAGATTGTGGATCCGCTCGGTATGACCGGCACCAGTTTCGCGCAGCCGCGCCCGGCCACGGCGGTGGGGAAGCTCGCCACCGGCTATCGCAGTGACGGTGTCGCGGCGCGCGGGCAGTGTGGCGCGATGTCGCCGACCGGTGCCGGCCCGACGACCACGGCCGCGGACATGGGGCGCTTTATGGTGGCGCAACTCAAGCCCGGAAACCCCAACATCCAACCGCAGTTCACCCCCGAACCACGACTGCCGGGAATGGGGTACGCGTATGAAGAGCACGAGCGGGCCGGCCATCGGTGGGTGAGCAAGGACGGCGACGTGCCCGGGTTCCACGACAACCTGGCGCTGCTGCCCGACGAAGGGCTCGGGATCTATGTCGTCTACAACGGCGACGGCCACGACGGATCGGCGGCGTTCGCCGGGCGTGAGTTGGTCGACCGGATGGTCGAGCTGCGCTATCCGGTTGCGGCGGCCCCTGCCATGGCGGCCGGTGGGCAGGATCTGGGTGCCTTCGCGGGGACCTATCGGACGACCCGCTTCAGCCACACGGACTTCACGAAGTTCGCGACGCTGACCACGGCGGTGACGGTGACCGGTGACGGCGACGGGCTCACCACGACCGGGTTGTCGCCGGATCCGGCTCATGCCACCCAGCACTGGACGCCGGTCGCGGTCGGGGTGTTCACCGACGGGCGGGAGCGGATCGCGTTCCGGGACGACGGCGTCTTGTTCAGCACGATCAACCCAGCTGCGGCGTACGAGCGGCTGCCCTGGTATGAATCGCCAACCCTGCAGATGGCCGCCGCGGGCGTGGCGCTGCTGGTCCTGCTGCTCGCATTGCTCTGGTGGCCGATCGCGGCGCTGGTCCGTCGGCGGCGCCGGCCGGGCCTGGCCCGTGCGGCGACGGTTGTCGGCTGGGTCAGCGCGGGGCTTGTCGTCGCGTTCGCGGGGCTGCTGGCTTTGTTTCTCAGCGACAGTGCGGCCCTCGATCAACACGTCTTCCTCGACGATTCGGGTCTCGTGAAGGCCGCGCTGGTCCTGCTGACCGTTGCCGCCGGTGGGGCAGTCGTGATGCTGGCCGGCACCGTGCTCGGGTGGGCGCGGGGCTGGTGGGATCGGGCGGGTCGGCTCGGTTACACCGTCGCCACGGCGGCCGTGCTGGTCGTGGTCGCGGTGGGCGCGAGCTACAACTTGGTCGGCTGAGCATGGCATGCACCGTCACCCGAATGGGGTCGTTGGCGCGCGTCCATCCGGGTGTCGGTGCATCGGCCAAGCTGGTATACCGGACGGCGCAGGGGTCGTAGCCCAATTGGCATGAGGCAAACGGCTTAGGACCGTTCCAGTGCGGGTTCGAGTCCCGTCGACCCCACAAATCCCTGCCCAGATCCGGTCCGCTGCGCGGCCAGGGTCTGGGTGGGGATTTGTCATTCCGATTCCGGGGGCGACCCCCGGAGACCCCACGGTGCGGTGGTTGCGGTTCGCGGTATGCGAGGTCGGACCCGACGTGGCCGTTGGGTCCGACCTCGCCGGCTCGGCGTCGTGGTGCCGTCTCAGGTCCTGAGGGCGGCGCGCCGGAACTAGTGGAGCAGACGCCACGACGCTGCCACTGCGATCCGGCCCGGATCGGTGGGTCGGAGGTCGGTCGCGGGTGCGCAGGTTCGAACCCCGCCATCGAGAGAGACCTGCGCGTGGATCGCGTTTTCCCAGCTCAATGGGTGCGTCTCGACACGCGCGGGGGCGCGTTTCGGCCCGTCGGGGTGGGGCTCGAACCTGCGCACGAGCTTTGCCCGCTCTACGACCGGGCTCGCCAACGGTCACGACCGGTAGCCTCGGCCCTTGTGAGTTGGCTGCCGAAGGACTTCGTCCATCCCGTCTACGTGCCCGTGCCCAACACCGCCCTTCACCTGAGGCCGATCCGGGAGGCTGACACCGCACTCGACTACCCCGCCGTGATGGGCTCCCAGAAGCGCTTGTGGGAGATCTTCGGGCCGGCCTGGGCTTGGCCCAAGGAGACGATGACCTATGACGAGGACCGCATCGACCTACTCCGGCACGAGAACGAGATAGCCGCCCACCAGTCGTTCAACTACGCGCTGTTGAACAAGGAGGAGACGGCGATCCTCGGCTGTGTCTACATCGACCCGCCCGAGCGCACCGGCTCTGACGGCGAAGTCTCCTGGTGGGTGGTGGACGAGCTGGTCGGCAGCGAGATGGAGCGCGCGCTCGACGCACTGGTGCCGCAATGGATCGCCGCCGACTGGCCGTTCCAGCAGCCTCGTTATCTGGGCCGCACCATCACCTGGCAGGAATGGCTCACGCTGCCGCGCGCGTCGTGACAAGCCCGCGGCCGCGCCCAGAGCCCTTAGACAGGCTCGCGTGCGGCCCGAGCGCACTCGGCGCCGACGAGGTCCGAACAGCACCGGCCCTGCCGTGACAGGCAAGCGGATCGCGGCAGATGAGTGCGGCCGGGCGTTGGCTGGAGAGTCAGCGTTGTCGGCAGACGACCGACGGTGAAACCCTCGAAAACGTCACCGGGTACCGGGGCACCTCCGTGCACGCCCGCGCCGGTGCGACGCCGTCATCCGGGCTGCATGTCCGCAGGATTTTCCAGGGTCAGGACCGTCATATCCAGCAGACGCTGGTAGTAGGACGACTCGTAGCCGTCCAGGGCTGGAATCGCGCGGTTGAGCTTCTGCTCGCAATCCGCGAGTACGTCCCCACCGCCAGTCGTCGATGCGGCCCCCGTTCCCCAGCAACGTGCTGACACAACCCGAGACTTTGGAATCGAGGCTCACCATCTCGACGCCATTTGGCTCGACGACGTACAGCCGGCGCGGAAAGGCGGCCTGCTGGTGTTCCTCGTAGAGTGCCCCCACGGCACGCAAGAGGTCGTCCGGCAAGGATTGACCCTCCGATCATCGACCCCGATGAGCGTCCAACCTAGTGCACGCTCATCGGCAGAAGCGGATGCCGTCGTCTGACGGCACCGACCCGCCAAAGGCTGCCGGCCATGATCGACACCTCACCCCGCCCATGTGCGCAGGTGCCGCAACCACTTGCCCAGCCGACGAACCCCTCCGCCGCAGTCATTCCCCCACGTACACGTCCGCGACCAGGAACAACCGTCCGGACGGTGCGCAGTTGTGGCCTGTATCCTTGAGCTGCTGGATGCGGCTGATGAACGACGACAAGGGCTGATCGCGCCCGCGGCGCGCTCGGTTCAGGTGGTGCCGATTGGTTTCGAACACAGCACGTCCGGAAGCGGCAGGTATCCCAGCCTCTGCCAGAACCGCAGCGCCTCCACGTTGTCTGGCATGACCAGCAGGTTCACTCTCGGACAACCCAGGGCCGCGAACCGGGTTTCCAGTTCAGCGACCAAGCGACTGGCGATACCGCCTCGACGATGCGCTGGGTCGACAGCCAGCCGCAGGATCCATCCTCGCCGACCGTCGAAGGTGCCCAGTACCACTCCGGCCACGATGTCATCGCGTTCGGCGACCAGGAACAGCTGGGGATCACGCGTCAGCTTGGCCGCGAGCTCCGCACGTGGCAGCACGTCGCGGCCTGCGGACCGCCACACCTCGGTGACCCCGTCGTAGTCTGCCCAGCCGAACTGTCGTATCTGAATCACGGCGTTCATCCTTGCCGCACCGGGCACGGAAGCGGTCTGCCAGTGACGTGGTTCGCATGCGTTCCGATGTGGCGGCATCCGAACCGCGGACACCGCCGCTCACGGTCCATGTTGATCCAGGACTGGCGCCTGGTGCGCCGGCTCTCGAAGGTTCTATAGCTGTTCGGTGGCCTCGGCACGGAGCCGCACGATCGTCTGCGGGCTGAGCCAGTGTCCCAGCGTTTCCAGCGCTGCCAGCACCTGTGCCAGGTCTGCTGGGTCGTGCTCGCCGAGCGCTGCCGCGACCGCATCCGTGATGCCGGCGGCGGCGACCGTCCGGCGCCGCGGTGTCACGTCGGGATCGCGGCGCAGCAGCTGGCGGCGGCGGTCGGCCGGGTCGGGTTCGGCCAGCACCGAGCCCACCTCGCGTAGCCGGGCGATCGCGCCGGAGACCGCGCTCTGTGGCAGGCCGGTGCGCTGCGCGACCTCGGTGACCGTGGTGCCCGGGTTTTCGTAGACGTCGTTCATCACGATGACCACCGTCCGTTCGCCGCCCGAGTGCCGGCCGCTGGCCGGTGTGGGCAGGGCCTGCTCGCCGATCTTCATCAGGGTGCGGCCGAGCAGGATCAGTTCGACGGGGTTCATGTCACCGAGATTACATCATTCTTGATGCATCAGAAATGATGCTTTAGGCTTCGGATCATGGATCACTACCTGCACGTCGACGGTGCCCGGCTCTACTACCAGGTCACCGGGTCCGGACCGGTCCTGCTGATCTCCCAGAGCGGCGAAGGAGACGCGGACCGCACCGTCGACCTCGTCGGCAACCTTGCCGACCGGTTCACCGTCGTTACCTACGACCGGCGGGGGCTGTCGCGCAGCGGGCCGGCCGGGGCTGCCTCCATCCGGCGGCACGCCGAGGACGCGGCCGCCATTCTCAACGAGGTCACGGACGCGCCGGCTCACCTGCTCGGGCTCAGCCTCGGCGCGGTCATCGGGTTGCACATCATGAGCGTCCAACCCGGACTGATCGCTCGGCTGATCGCACACGAACCGATCGCGTTGCCGTTTCTGACCACCGCCGACGCGGACGCGGCCCGCAGTTCATTGCTCGGTGTGCGCCGGGTGCATCAGCAGGCCGGCTGGCGTGCGGCCGCCGCGGAGGTGGCGACGGTGCTCGGCATCGACCCCACCCGCCAGGAGACCGAGCCGGGCATCACGCGCTTTCCGTTCACCGACCAGCGCGCGGCCAATTTCGAGTATTTCCTGGCCAACGATCTCGACGCCGCGCTCAATGACACGCTGCGGCTCGCCGACATCCCCCGCGACGGGCGAATCGTCCCCGCCGTCGGCACGACCAGCCCGACCGACGGGTTCGACTATCTGGCGGGGCTGGCGCTGGCCGATCACCTCGGTGTGCCGGTGCAGCGGTTTCCGGGTGGGCACAACGGCAATCTCACCCATCCGCGGGCGTTTGCTCATCGCGTACGCGAGCTGCTGTGTTGATTTTGCCTCAGAGCAGGCTGGTCAGGGCGTTCTCGTATTTCGGGCGGTCGTCGGGCGGCGTGTTCGCGGGGGCGTAGTCGAGGACGACGACGCCGGTGCGGTGGGTGTCGGGGGCGGTCGCGTACTCCTGGGCGGTTGTTTCGTCGGGGAAGACGTACACCGTGACGGCTTTGGTTGTCATGATCTCGGAACAGTGCGTGACGCCCGTCGCGCAGTAGCCGGAGTTGTCGCGGGGGTCCGGAACCGGCAGGCCGGCGGCCGCGAAGGTGTCGACCACCTCTTTGGCGCTGGGTGCGCCGTCGGCGCGGGCACGAATTTCCACGGCCGCGGTGGACGTGCTCGGCGCCGGCTGGGGCGCGGTGGCGGCGGGCGCGGCGGGCTCGGCGGAGCAGCCGGCGGCAGCCAAGACGAAGGCGAATGCGGCGATGGCGGGGAGGAAGCGTCGACTCACCGCGGCGATTCTTCCTGGTCAAGCCGCATCTGCCGGGTTGGCGCGCCCGGCGTGACGGTTCGTGGTGGTGCGCTCGGCAGGATTCGAACCTGCGACCATGGGCTTAGAAGACCCCTGCTCTATCCACTGAGCTACGAGCGCCTGGCGGGTGTCGCGCCGGTCGCCGCCGAAATTGACGGACAGCCAGGGCGTGACGATCTCGCCTGCACATATTAGGTTTCCACGCGTGCAGGTGACGAGCACCCGCTTTCTTCCGCTGCTGGTGTCGACCGCCGACCGGACGGTCGACGAAAGCCACGTGCTCGACGAGTTCACGGAGGGTATCTCCGTGGCCTACTCGTTCGGTCCTCCGTTCGGGGAAAGATTGGTCAGCTGGTCGGATCTTGACCAGTTCGCGCTCAACCGCCGGACGCTGCGTCGCCTCGCCATCGACCACCTCTACGACAACCTGCGCCGAGCCAAGATCCACGGGCAGCCGCCGGCGGTGCTGCTGTCCTTCGAAGGGCTCGAATCCAGCGTGTTGCTGGCCGAGGAGTTCTGGGAAGAGCTCGGGCCGCGTATCCCGGGTGAGCTTGTCGTGGGCGTGCCGGCTCGGGATGTCGTGATCATCACGGGGACCGAGTCGCGGCCTGGGCTGGAGAAGGCCCGGCGGGCGGTGGAGCGGGTTTTCATGGCCGGCGACAAGCATCCGCTTAGTCGGGATCTGCTCGTCTGGCGGCAAGGGGAGTGGCGGCCGCTGCTTGGTGGTGGGCGGCAGCCTCCTGGGCCGCGGCCGCCTGAGCCTGGGCGACGTCTTCCGGCGCCTGGGTCTGGGGCGGGGCCGGGCTGGTCGGGTGGGCCTGGGCCTGGTCGGGATGCCGACTCCGGGGCTGGTTGGACGGGTCGGCCGGGGGCTGGGCGAGAGCCTGGTCCCGGGCCGGAGTGGTCGGGTGGGCCGGATGCGGGGCGGGAGTCTGGTTCCGGGCGGGGCTGGTCCGGTGGGTCCGGGCCTGGCCGGGAACCTGATCCGCGGCCGGAGTGGTCGGGCCGGTCGCGGCCTGGGCAGGATGCTGATTCCGGGCCGGAGTGGTCGGGTCGGCCGCGGCCCAGGCGGGAGCCTGAATCCGGGCCGGGCTGGTCGGGTCGGCGGGCGCCGATCCGGGATCCTGAAACGCCGCCGGGCCGGTCGGGTCGACGGGGTGCTGGCCGGGATGCCGATTCCGGGCCGGAGTGGTCTGGTAGGCCGCGGCCTGGCCGGGGACCTGATCCGCGGCCAGGCTGGTCGGATGGGCCAGAGCCCGGCCGGGATCCTGATTCCGAGCCGGACTGGCCGGGTCGACCGGGGCCCAGCCGGGAAGCCGATCCGCGGCAGGGCTGGTCGGGCCGGCCGCGGCCTAGCCGGGAACCTGATCCGGAGTCGCCCCAGTGGCAGCCGCCACGTCAGCGTCGGGAGCCGGAGAGCTATCCCGATCCGGACTATCCGCCTGAGCGGCGCCAACCGCCGGACCCCCGTCAGTGGGAGTCACGTAGGCGTCGATCCAGCGCCCCACCTCGGTGAACAGGCGCTCTCGGGGCTGCGGGCCGGAGAGCGTGAGGTCGTGGATGCCGCCGTCGATGCGGACCAGAGTGACGTGCTGGCCGAGCCGGGGCGCGTAGCGGACGATGTGCTCGACGTCGAGCACCGCGTCGGCCACGTTGATGCTTTCGTTCCATTTGGCGCCGCGGAACGTGCGCGTCGAGCAGGCGACCAGCACCGGCGCCGGGATGTCGAGGCCGGCCCAGAGTTGGCGGTGGGCGGTGCGGATCGCGCCGACCCAGCCGGCGAAGATCGGGAACGCCTCGATCGGCTTCCAGGCCAGGTTGTAGTCCCACTCGCCGCGGTAGTTGATGTGCAGGCTCTGCCCGTAGAGGCTTTCGAGGCCGCGGGGGACCGCCCGGCGGGGGTTGCGGCGGCCGAGGCGGGCGACGCCGGCGAGCACCGGGCGGCGCATCAGCCAGGGCATGTTGAAGTCGAAGAACGGACTGTTCAAGAACAGACCATCGATCATTTTTCGGTCACGTCGGGCGTGTGCCCATAGCGACGCCACCAGGCCGCCGGTCGAGTGGCCGTTGACGAGCAGGGTCTCGGCACCGATCAGCTCGGCGGCGATGTCGAGCTCGGTGAAGTATTCGGTCAGGTCGGTGGTGAAGTTGGGCGTCTGGTGCGGCAGCAGGCTGCGGCCGTAGCGGCGCAGGTCGATCGCGTGGAAATCCCAGCCGCGCTCGACGTAGAAGTCGGCCAGGTGGGTCTGGAAGAAGTAGTCGACGAAGCCGTGCACGTAGAGCACGGCGCGCCCGGTCGGGCGCTCGGCCCGGCGACTGACCAGCGTCGCGATCAGCGGACCCTCGTCGTCATGCCCGAGGTCGATGACCCGGCGCTCGTAGGGCTGGCCGAGGACGTCTATCTCCACGTCGTTCACGTTCCAGACGCTACCGCTCGGGTACGACATCCGGCCTTGATCGTTCGGTTTTCCACAGGTGCCCAGTTATCCACAGCCATCTGTCCGTCCGTGGCCTCCGCGCGCTCGGCTCGGGAGGCTGTTCCCCGAGTCGACTCGCGCCCCAATGACCGATCCATCTGTGGAGATGATCATGTTCGATACCCAGGTAACTCTGGTCGGCAACGTGCTGACCGCGCCCGAGTGGCGCCGCACCGCCAACACCAACACGCTCGTGGCCAGCTTCCGGGTCGCCTCGACGGCACGGCGCTTCGACCGCGACAACAACCGCTGGGTCGACGGCAACAGCCTGCGGGTTCGGGTGACCTGCTGGCGCCGGCTCGCGGAGGGCGTCGCCTCGTCGGTGATGACCGGCGACCCGGTCGTGGTCGTCGGCCGGCTCTACACGCGCGACTGGGAAGATGGCGAGGGCAACAGCCGCACGTCGTACGAGGTGGAAGCGGTCGCCGTCGGCCACGACCTGTCCCGGGGCAAGGCGCGCTTCGCCCGCGTCCGCGCCGGCGGAGCGACGAGCGAGATCGACGACGAAGAGGCCGGCCTGCAGGCCCGGGGAGAGCCGACCGAAGAGGTCGCCGAGGGCGACGTGCCAGCCCGCTACGGCGACAGCGATCACCTGTTCGACGACGATGCCTCGCTCGAGGGTCTGTCCGGCGTCGAGCCCGCAGCGGTGCCGGAGGTGGAGCCGGAGCCGGTGCCCGTCTGACCCGCCGCCGGTTGCTCCAGCAGGGCGGCCAACACCGTCCCGAGGTAGGCCTCGAGCGCCGGGCCCTGCGGCACCGCCTCGGGGATCCGCACCACGAGCTGGATGTGGCCGAGGTAGGTGGCATAGGCGAACAGGGCCCGGCGGTCAGCCTCGGCTTGATTGAAGCCGAGCGCGGTGAGCTGCGCGGCGATGTAGGCGGTCCGCCGGGCCACGGCCCGGCGCATCGCCGGCGCGACCGCGGGGTGGTCGGCGGCGGCGTGCAGGTGCACCTCGACCGGCGCCCGCGCCGAGGCGGTCACCGCGACGAACAGCGCGCGCAGCCGGGCCGCCGGGTCGGGTTCCGCGTCGACGGTGCGCAGGATCGCGTCGGTGTAGGTCTCGTCCCAGCTGCTCAGCGCGGCCTCGAGCAATGCGTCGCGGTTGGCGAAGTGCCAGTAGAAGCTGCCCTTCGTGGTGCCGAGCCGGGCGGCGAGCGGCTCGACGGCGACGCCGGCCAGGCCCTGCTCGCCGATCGCCGTCAGCGCGGCGGCGGTCCAGTCGTCCGGTCCGAGACGGGGTTTACGCACGGCCATACGCTACCGTATGGTCGCTCCATACGGCACCGTATGGAGAGGGGATCGCGATGGACCATGACGTGATCGTCGTCGGCACCCGGGCCGCGGGCGCCGCGACCGCGATGCTGCTGGCCCGGGCCGGGCTGCGGGTGCTGGCCGTCGACCGGGCGCGCTTCCCGAGCGACACGCTGTCCACCCACCAGGTGCAGGTGCCGGGCATCGCGCGGCTGCGGCGCTGGGGGCTGCTCGACCGCATCGCCGCGGTGACGCCAGCGGTCCCGACCGTGCGGGTCGACGCCGGGCGGGCGGTGCTGCACGGCCGCTACCCGGCGGTCGACGGCGTCGACGCGCTCTACGGGCCCCGGCGCACGCTGCTCGACGCGGCCCTGGTCGATGCCGCCCGGGCGGCGGGCGCCGAGGTCCGCGAAGGCGTCGCGGTCGAGGAACTGACCCGCGACGCCGAAGGCCGGATAACCGGCATCCGCGGCAGAGAACGCGGGGAGGGGAGGGGGAGGGGCCCCTCTGCCGCACCAGCCACCGAGACGGCCCGGCTGGTGATCGGCGCCGACGGCAAGCGGTCCACCGTTGCCGCCGCGGTCGGGGCCAAGGCCTACCACGTGCGGCCGGCCTCGACATTCGCCTGCTACACCTACTGGTCTGGGGTCGACCTGCCGGTCGGTTCGATCTACGTCCGGCCCGGGCTCACCGTCCCCGCGTTTCCGACCAACGACGGGCTCGTCATGGTGGCGCTGTTCGCGCCGCTGGCGGAGTTCGACCGGTTCCGGGCCGACCCGGCTGCCGGCTACCTCGCCGCGCTCGATCGGTGCGGCGACCTTGGCGAGCGGGTGCGGTCCGGGACGCGGGCCGAGCCGTTCCGGCTGGCGCCGGACGTTCCCAACGGCTTCCGGGCGGCGCACGGTCCAGGTTGGGCACTCGTCGGTGACGCCGGCGTCGTGATGGACCCGGTCGCTGGCCAGGGCATCAGCAACGCCTTCCGCGACGCCGAACTGCTCGCCGCCGCGATCGTGCGCGGCCTCGGATCCGACAGCCACGCGGCCAGCAGCCCACCCATCGGCGGCCACGCGGCCGGCGACCCTGTGCTGGCCGCCCTCGCGGGCGCCCGCCATCCGTCCGTCGGCTACCCGTCCGACCTCGGGTCTGAGGCTCGGGGATCGGACAGCATCGCGGCCGCCGACTCCGAATCGCGCGCCCTCCGGTCCGGCGGTGCCACGAACAGGAGCCTTGACGACGCGCTCGCGGGCTACCAGCAAGAACGCGACGCGGCCGCCTACCCGATCTATGCGATGACCCGGTCCCTCGCCACGCTGCGGGTCTGGCTCGCCCAGCGCCTACTGCTCGCCGCGATCGCCGACCGGCCGGCCGAGACCACCCGTTTCCTCGGCGTGCTGGCCGGCGCGGTCCGTTACGACGACTACCTCCGTCCCGCCAACGTGCTCGGTCTCGTCGGCGGCGGCCTCACCCGCAGGCTGCGGCGCTCGGTGGCTGCCGGAGACGCGGGCGGGTGACGCCAGGGTGTGTTGCCGCATCCGGTGTCCGCTTTGGGGTGCACCGCAGCGTCTAGGCTGCCGGAATGGAAATGACCGGTACGCGCCCCGAGGTCGTTGTGGTGGGGCTCGGCACGATGGGCGCGGCCGCCGCCTACCACCTGGCTAGCCGCGGCGTTCGGGTGCTGGGCATCGACCGGTTCACGCCGCCGCACGGGCGCGGTGAGCACGGTGGCGGTTCCAGGATCATCCGTCAGGCGTACGCCGAAGGTCGTGCCTATGTGCCCCTCGTGCAGCGTGCCTATGAGCTCTGGCGGCAGCTCGGTGAGATGGCCGGCGTCGACCTGATGACGCAGACCGGTGGACTGATGCTCGGCAGTCCCGATTCGGCTCAGGTGTCGGGGGCGCTCGCCTCCGCGCGGGCACATTTCCTTGACCACGAGGTGCTCGACGCCGGGCAGATCCGTAAGCGGTTTCCGGCCTTCACGCCGCACGACGACGAGGTCGGCATCTACGAGCGGGCCGCCGGTGTTGTCCGGCCCGAGGCCACCATCAGCGCCCACCTGCGGCTGGCCGAGCGCGCCGGTGCGGAGTTGCGCTACGGCGCCACCGTCGCCGACTGGGACGCGACCGCCGATGGGGTGACCGTGCGGGTCGATGGGCGCACGATCAGCGCCGACAAGTTGATTGTCTGCCCTGGGCCGTGGGCCGCTGACCTGCTGAAGATGCCGGGTAGCCCGGTGCGGCTGGAGAGCCGCCTGCAGCACTACTGGCAGCCGACCGACGAGTTCGCCATCGGGCGGTGCCCGGTGTGGATCTGGGAGCCGGCCGACGACCAGGTCGCCTACGGGATCCCGGCGTTCGCGCCGCCGGCCGACCTGCAGGGCACCCGCCCGGGTATCGGCGCCGTGGTCAAGGCCGCCTTCCACACCGGCGAGCGGCCGGCCGACGCCGAGCTCGGCGCGCCCTCCGCGA
Source organism: Asanoa ferruginea (assembly GCF_003387075.1). Lineage (NCBI taxonomy): Bacteria > Bacillati > Actinomycetota > Actinomycetes > Micromonosporales > Micromonosporaceae > Asanoa > Asanoa ferruginea. The sequence goes on along the minus strand of NZ_QUMQ01000001.1, from coordinate 372,066 downwards.
CGCCCGACGACCTGACCACGATGGTGGCCTGGCTCGGCGAGCGGCTGCCGGCGCTGGCGGGTGCCCGCTATCTCGACAGCAAGCCCTGCCTCTACACGATGACGCCCGACGAGCACTTCATTCTCGGGCTGCACCCCGAGGTGCCGACGGTGTCGATCGCCGCGGGGTTCTCCGGGCACGGCTTCAAGTTCGCGCCGGTGGTCGGCGAGATCCTGGCCGACCTGGCGCAGACCGGCTACACCCTGCACACCATCGACCAGTTCGCACCGGACCGCTTCACCGCCAAGGCACAGGGCTGAAGCAACGCAGCCGGCAACCGCATCGGGACCCCGGCTAGGGTGATCATGTGGGATGGCTGGCGATGGACATGCGGGTGGCCGACGCCGCCGGGTTGCTGGCCGGCTACGGCTTGGACGCGCTGCTCGGTGACCCGCGACGGTTCCACCCGGTCGCCGGGTTCGGCACGCTCGCCCAGCGCCTCGAAAACCAGCTCTACCGCGATGACCGGCGCGCGGGGGCCGCGTACACCCTGATCGCGGTTGGCATCCCCGCCGCGCTCGGCATCGCAGCCAACAGGGCCACGAAGGATCGCCCCGCAGCGCACTTCCTGCTGACCGCCGCCGCGACCTGGACCGTGCTCGGCGGACGCACGCTGCGCGGCGAAGGGCGGCGGATGGCCGGCTACCTGAAGGCCGGTGACGTGCCGGCCGCGCGCAACCGGCTCGGCTACCTCTGCGGGCGCGACCCCGCCCAACTCGACGAGGCCGAACTCGCCCGGGCCACCGTCGAGTCCGTCGCGGAGAACACCTCCGACGCGGTCGTCGCGCCGCTCTGGTGGGGTGCGGTCGCCGGCGTGCCGGGGCTGCTCGCCTACCGCGCCGCCAACACCCTCGACGCGATGGTCGGGCACCGCTCGGACCGTTACGCCCGGTTCGGCACCGCCGCCGCCCGCCTCGACGATCTGCTCAACCTCGCGCCGGCCCGGCTGACCGCACTGCTGACCGTCGCGGCGGCGCCCCGGGTGCGCGGGCGGCGGGCCGAGACGATGCGGGTGTGGCGGCGCGACCGCAACGACCACCCGAGCCCCAATGCGGGCCAGTGCGAGTCGGCGATGGCCGGCGCGCTCGGGGTCCGGCTCGGTGGCCGCAATGTCTACTTCGGACGCACCGAGAGCCGGCCCTTCCTCGGCGACGGCCCGCGGCCCGATGCGCGACACATCAACCGCGCCGCCAAGCTGTCCGGAACCGTCGGCGTCGCGGCCGTGGCCCTCGCCGCAGCGGGCGCTTTGCTGCGACCCAGGCGCCGGCCATGAGCGGCGGGCTGCTCGTCGCCGGCACCACCTCCGACGCCGGCAAAAGCGTTGTCACCGCCGGGATCTGCCGCTGGCTGCGCCGGCAGGGCGTGCGGGTCGCGCCGTTCAAAGCGCAGAACATGTCCAACAACTCGGCCGTGGTGGTCGGCCCGGACGGGCGCGGCGGCGAGATCGGCCGTGCGCAGGCGATGCAGGCCGCCGCCTGCGGGATCCCGGCCGAGGTGCGCTTCAACCCGGTGCTGCTCAAGCCGGGCAGCGACCATTCCAGCCAGGTCGTGGTGCTCGGCGAGGCGGTCGACCGGGTCGACGCCGGCAATTTCCGGGCGCTCAAGTCGCGGCTGGCCGGGACCGTGTTCGAGACCTTCGACCAACTGCGCAGCGAGTACGACGTGGTCGTCTGCGAGGGCGCCGGCAGCCCGGCGGAGATCAACCTGCGGGACACCGACTTCGTCAACCTCGGGCTGGCCCGGCACGGACGGCTACCGACCGTGATCGTCGGCGACATCGACCGGGGCGGGGTGTTCGCCGCCTTCTTCGGCACCGTCGCCCTGCTCGACAAGGCCGACCAGGACCTCGTCGCCGGCTTCGTGGTCAACAAGTTCCGCGGCGACCGGGGACTGCTGCAGCCGGGCCTCGACATGCTGGAGCGGGTCACCGGGCGGCCGACGTACGGCGTACTCCCGTGGCATCTCGATCTTTGGTTGGACGCCGAGGATTCGCTCGCCTACGGCAGCGTGCTCGGCCGGCCGGCGGCGCCGCACGGCAGTGAGTGGCTCGACGTGGCGGTGGTGCGGCTGCCGCGGATCTCCAACGCGACCGACGCCGAGGCACTCGCGACCGAGCCCGGCGTGCGGGTGCGGCTCACCGTCGAGCCCGCCGACGTCGCCGCGGCCGATGTCGTCGTGCTGCCGGGCAGCAAGTCCACCGTGGACGATCTGAAGTGGTTGCGGGAGACGGGTCTGGCCGACGTGGTCGCCCGTCGCGCCGCGCAGGGCCGGCCGGTGCTCGGGATCTGCGGCGGCTACCAGATGCTGGCGCGCGCGATCCACGACGACGTCGAGAGCGGCCGGGGCACCGTCGACGGGCTCGGGTTGCTGCCGATCGAGGTCACCTTCGACGCGCGCAAGACCGTCACGCTCGCGTCGGGCACGGCCGAGGGCGGCATTCCGGTCAACGGCTACGAGATTCATCACGGGTACGTCTCCGCCGGTGCGCCCGCCACTCCACTGCTGACCTATGTGGACGGTCGACCGGAGGGTGCCCGCGACGGGGCGGTCTTCGGCACGCACTGGCACGGCGCGTTCGAGTCCGACGCGTTCCGCCGCTGGTTCCTCACCGAAAGCGCGCGGCTCGCGGGACGGTCCGGATTCACACCCGCATCGGGTACGCAGTTTGCCTCCGTCCGCGAACGCACCCTCGACCTGTTGGGCGACCTGGTCGAGGAGCACCTCGACACCGACGCGTTGTGGCGGTTGGTCTCCGACGGCGCACCGGCGGGCCTGCCGTTCGTGCCGCCCGGCGCGCCGTGACCGCGGAGACCTTCGACGGGCTGGCCCGGCGGATCCTGCGGCGCCGGCCGCGGCTCGGCAACACCCGGCTGGTCGCGGTCGACGGGCCCAGCGGCTCGGGTAAGACCAGGTTCGCCAACCGGCTCGCCGCCGCCGTGACCACCGTCGGTGGCGTGCCGGCGCCGGTCGTGCACACCGACGACTTCCTCGACGGGTGGGACGACCAGTTCACCTTCTGGGGCCGGCTCGACGAGTTGGTGTTGTGGCCGTTGCGGTCGGGGGAGCCGGGGCGGCACCTGCACTACGACTGGGAGCGGGCCGGGTTCGCCGGGCCGTGGGTCGAGGTGCCGGCGGCGCCGGTGGTGATCCTGGAAGGGTTCAGCGCGGCCCGGGCGGTGATCCGGCCGGAGCTGACGTTTTCCATCTTCGTGACCGCCTCGCCGCGGCTGCGGCTGAGCCGGGCGTTGCGTCGCGACGGCGTCGGGGTGCGGCCGCACCTGCTGCGCTGGCGGCGGGCGGAGAACCGGCACTTCGCCGTGGACCATACGGCGGAGCGCGCCGACCTCGTCGTACACGGTGTCTGGTCGCGTGATCCTGTGGTTCTCGACCGCCGCTGACCAGCGCTCCCGGGCCGCTCGTTGGGGTCGGGTGGTCCGACCGGTCAGTGGTTATCCACAGGCATAGACGCACGCCGTGCCGTGGTGCACGCTGAGCGATGACACACGGCGACGATCCGGGGGGCCACCATGAGCGCTGACGATCAGGGCGCGGCGGTTCCCGCACGCAGACGGGTGGCGCTCACCGGCATCAGTTCGCGCGCGTGGGAGCACCCCGCCGACCGCGGCGCGCTGACCGCGTTGCGCGAGCTACGTGGCTTCGACGACGTGGTCAAGGCGTTCTTCGGCATGTGGAACGAGCGCGGTTTCCGGCTGACCTACCTGGCCTCGTCGATCCGGGTCGACCACCGGCAATACCCGCGCGTCTACGGGCTCTACGCCGAGGCCGCGCAGTCGCTCGACCTGCCCGAGCTGCCCGACCTGTTCGTGCGCTACTCGCCGACGCTGGGTGGCCGGGCGATCGGCATCGACCGGCCGTTCATCGTGCTCGACTCGGGTTCGGTGCCACAGCTCGACGACGACGAGCTGCGCACGCTGCTCGGCCACGAGATCGGCCACCTGCGCAGCGGCCACGCGGTCTACAAGACGATCCTCATGATCCTGACCCGCTGGGCGGCCAACCTGAGCTGGCTGCCGGTCGGCGCGATCGCGCTGCGGGCGATCATCGCGGCGATGCTGGAGTGGTGGCGCAAGGCCGAGCTGTCCGCCGACCGCGCCGGCCTGCTCGCCAACCAGGACCAGGCCGCGGCGCTGCGACTGCTGATGAAGCTCGCCGGCGGCGGCGACCTCAGCCAGATCGACACGGCGGCGTTCCTCGAGCAGGCGGCCGACTACGAGGGCGGCGGCGACCTGCGGGACAGCTTCCACAAGGTGCGGATGACGGCCTGGAGCAGCCACCCGGTCCCGGTCGCGCGCGCCGCCGACCTGCGCCACTGGGTCGACTCGGGCGACTACGCCCGGATCCTCGGCGGCGATTACCCGCGCCGCGACGGCGACGGCGAGACCCGGGTCAGCGAGGAGATCAAGGCGGCCGCCGAGTCCTACCGCGAGGCGTTCGGCCGCTCCCAGGACCCGCTGGTCGGGCTGCTCCGCAAGCTCGGCGACGGCGCCAGTGACGTGGGCGAGTGGGCCGGTGGCGGCGCGGCCCGGGCCCGGTCCTGGGTCAACAGCGCCAGCGAGGCCGCCGGCCGCGCGGCCCGCGGCCGCAACGAGCGCCACGACGAGCCCACGCCCTAGGGCGTGTCTGGTGGATCAAGGCGGCACTCCGCCTTGACCCACGAGCCCACGCCCTAGTCAGCCGCGGTGGCGGGCGGCTTACGATCACGGAATGACGGCTGCCATCCTCTCCGAGTCCGAGCTGCGCGCTGCGATCGAGCGCGAGATGCCCGGCGTCCGTGCCGACCTCGAACGTCTGATCCGCATCCCGGGCATCGCGTTCGACGGCTTCGACTTCAGTCACGTCGAGCGCTCCGCCGAGGCGGTGGCCGAGTTGCTGCGCGGCTGCGGGCTCGAGGTCGACATCGTGCGCAACGGTGGGCAGCCCGCTGTGATCGGGCATCGCCCCGCGCCCGAGGGAGCGCCGACCGTGCTGTTGTACGCGCACCACGACGTACAACCGGTGGGTGATCTGTCGCTCTGGAAGTCCGAGCCGTTCGAGCCCGTCGTCCGCGATGGCCGGCTCTACGCGCGCGGCGCGGCCGACGACAAGGCCGGCGTGATGGCGCACGTGGCGGCGCTGCGGGCCTTCGGCGACGCGCTGCCCGTCGGGGTCGTCGTGTTCGTCGAGGGCGAGGAGGAGTTCGGCTCCGAGTCGCTCGAGGGGATGCTGCTGGAGCACCAGGAGCGGCTGCGCTCCGACGTGATCGTGATCGCCGACTCGGGCAACTGGGACGTCGGCGTGCCGTCGGTCACCACCTCGCTGCGCGGGCTGGTCAACTGCTTCGTCGAGGTGCGGGTGCTCGAATCGGCCGTGCACAGCGGCATGTTCGGCGGTGCGGTGCCCGACGCGCTGACCGTGCTCTCGCGGCTGATCGCCACATTCCACGACGCGGCCGGCGACGTCGCCATCGAGGGCCTGGCCCGGCGCGCCGACGCGGCCGTCGACTACCCGGAGGACCGGCTGCGCGAGGAGGCCGGGATGCTCGACGGCGTCTCGTTCATCGGCACCGGCCGGCTCACCGACCGGATCTGGAACCAGCCGACCGTCTCCATCCTCGGCATCGACGCCCCGCCCACCGCCGGCGCGCCCAACGCGCTGATCCCGTCGGGGAAGGCCAAGGTCAGCGTGCGGCTGGCGCCGGGAGACGACCCCAAGCGGGCGTACGAGGCGATCGTCGCGCACGTCGAGAAGCACACCCCGTGGGGCGCGCGGGTGTCGGTGGTCCTCGAGTCCGACGGGCTGCCCTGCGAGATCGACACGAGCGGCCCGATGTTCGCGGCCGGCCGGTCGGCCATCCGGGCGGCGTGGGACGGCGTCGAGCCGGTCGACATGGGTGTCGGCGGGTCGATCCCGTTCATCGCGACGTTCCAGGAGCTGTTCCCCGGCGCGGCGATCCTGGTCACCGGCGTCGAGGACCCCAACTCGAAGGCGCACGGACCCAACGAGAGCCTGCACCTGGCCGAGTTTCAGCGGGCCTGCCTCGCCGAGGCGCTGCTGTTCGCGAACGTCGCGGCGGCGGCCGGCTCGGTTGGGTGACTCTTCGATCTCCGGGTGATTTTTGTCGGTGGCGTGCCCTACGCTATCGAACATGAGTACGAACGAGGCCATCACGCGGCTCGGAGCCGCGGTCAGTGCACTGGGAGACCTCGACGTCTCCGCGTGGTCGGAGGAGGCCCTCCGTGAGCAGCTCGGTGATCTGTCCGTGAACCTGTGCGCCCTCGACGCCCTGCTCTCCAAGGTCGCCGACGGCGTTCGCGCCCGCGGCATGCGGATCGAGGAGCCGATCGCCGCATGACCAACCGGGTCGGCGCGGCGGGCCGCGCCGCGCCGACCCGAATTTGTCGGACCCGGCCGCTAGCTTCATTGCCATGGATTGGAAGATCGAGCTCGTAGCCATCCCGGTGACCGACGTCGACCGCGCCAAGGCGTTCTATGTCGACCAGTGCGGCTTCAACGCCGACCATGACCACCAGGTCAATTCCGACCTGCGCTTCGTGCAGCTCACCCCGCCCGGCTCGGCCTGCTCCATCGTGCTGGGCACCGGCATCACGGAGATGACACCCGGCTCCCAGAAGGGCCTCCAGGTGGTCGTCGCCGACGCGGCCCGGGCGCGGGAAGAGCTGGTGAGCAAGGGCGTCGAGGCGAGCCCGGTCGACGAGCAGCCGTGGGGTCTGTTCGTCTACTTCGCCGACCCCGACGGCAACACCTGGGCCCTCCAGCAGATCCCACCGCGCGACTGATGCTGTTCGCCGATCTCGCCGCGACGTCGGCCGCGGTGGCCGCCACCTCGAAGCGGCTCGCCAAGGTCGATCTGCTCGCGGCCGCGCTGCGGGGTCTCGACCCGTCCGAGGTCGAGGCCGGTTCCGCCTACCTGGCCGGTGAGCTGCGGCAGCGGCAGACCGGGGTCGGCTACGCCGGCCTGCGTGACCTGCCGCCGCCCGCTTCGGCCGCGACGCTCACGGTCGGTGCGGTCGACGCCGCCATCGCGGAGATCGCCGGGGTCAGCGGGAGCGGCTCGCAGGCGCGGCGCAAGGGGCTGCTCGGCGCGCTCTTCGCCGCCGCCACCGTCGACGAGCAGCGGATGCTGCGCGGGCTGTTCAGCGGCGAGCTGCGCCAGGGCGCCCAGGCGGGGCTGCTGGCCGACGCGATCGCCCGGGCCGCCGACGTGCCCGGCCCGGCCGTGCGGCGGGCGTTGCTGCTGGTCGGCGACTTCAAGACCGTGGCGGTGGCCGCGCTCGAGGGCGGGGTCGGTGCGCTGGCCGAGTTCGCGCTCCAGGTCGGGCGGCCGCTCGCGCCGATGCTGGCGTCCAGCGCGCCGAGCGTCGACGAGGCGCTGGTGGCCACCGGCGTGCCGGCGGCGGTCGACGTCAAGCTCGACGGGATCCGGGTGCAGGTGCACCGCAGCGGCGACGACGTGGCCGTGTTCACCCGCAGCCTCGACGAGATCACCGGGCGGCTGCCCGAGGTGGTCGCGGCGGTGCGCGCGTTGCCGGCCCGCGACATCGTGCTCGACGGGGAGGCGATCGGGCTCGACGCGGAGGGGCGGCCGCGGCCGTTCCAGGAGACGGCGAGCCGGGCGGCGACCCGCGGGGCCCGCCGCGGCGCCGCCCGCGGCGCCGCTTCGGATGGGGTGACCTTGACGCCCTATTTCTTCGACGTGCTGCACATCGACGGTGCCGACCTGCTCGACGCGCCGGGGGTCGAGCGGTGGGCCGCCCTCGAAGCGGCACTGCCGTCGGAGCTGCGGGTGCCGCGGGCCATGGTCGAGGGCCCCGAGCAGGCGGCCGACTTCTACGCGCGGGCCCTCGACGCCGGCCACGAGGGCGTGGTGGTGAAGGCGGCGACGGCGGCCTACGACGCCGGGCGGCGGGGCGCGGCCTGGGTCAAGGTCAAGCCGCGGCACACGCTCGACCTGGTCGTGCTGGCGGTCGAGTGGGGGAGCGGCCGGCGCACCGGCTGGCTGTCCAACCTCCACCTCGGCGCCCGCGATCCCGAGACCGGCGGGTTCGTCATGCTCGGCAAGACGTTCAAGGGCCTGACCGACGAGCTGCTGCGCTGGCAGACCGAGCGCTTCCAGGAGCTGGCGGTCGACAAGGGCGACTGGGTCGTCCACGTGCGGCCGGAGCAGGTCGTCGAGATCGCGTTCGACGGGGTGCAGACCAGCCCGCGCTACCCGGGCGGCATGGCGCTGCGGTTCGCCCGGGTGATCCGCTACCGCGACGACAAGACCGCCGCCGAGGCCGACACCATCGACACCGTGCGCGCCATCCACGCGGGCCGGCCGATCACGCCCTGATCGTCGTCAGTGCAGGTCGGCGGCGACGAACGACCAGACCTCCAGGTCGACCCGCCCGCTGTGCACGTGCCCGGCGTTGCGCAGCAGGCCCTCATAGGTGAAGCCGGCCTTCTCCGCCACCCGCCGCGACGCGGTGTTGCCGGGGGCGACCCGCAGCTCGATCCGTGCGAACCCGTGCTCGAGGATCAGCGCGATCGCGAGCGCGTCGACCGCTTCGGGCGCGACACCGAAACCGCGGGCCTCACCGGCGATCGCGTAGGAGATTTCAGTGACCTTGGCACCCCAGTCGGTGCGCTTGGTCCACAGGCAGCCGACCAGCCGGTCATCCTCCCGCCGGATGATGCCGTAGTGATCACCCGCCCCATGGTCGCGCCGCTCCTGGGCCATCTCGGTGCACCACGCGAGCCCGTCGATCTGCCCGAAGTCACGCGGAAAGGGCAGCCACCGCTGCGTCTGCTTGTCGGCGAAGATCTCCGCCACCGGCTTGGCGTCGTCTTCACCGAGCTGGCGTACGTGCACCCGCGGCGTCGACACCCGCAGAAGCGGAAACTGGCGCAGCGGTAGATGGCCCCTCACGTGATCCCCCCGTCGTCATCGTCGTCGTCGCGCTTCCGCCCGGCGGCGGGTTTCTCTAGCGCCCGCGCCGGGAGCTCCGCCGTGCCACCGGTCAACGCCCCACCGGCCTCGGCCCGCCCGGCGAACCTCTCGCCACCCTGACCCGGGGCGGGCTGCCCCGCAGGCCAGGCCGGGTTGACCCCGCCGCTCGGGGCGGGATGATCCGCCCGGTCGCCGCGGCCCACCGGGAAGCCGAACTCACCCGGGCGTGCCGGCTCGGCCGGCGGTTGCCGCTGGTCGGGCGGGCGATAAGCCTCGCCGGGCGGTGGCTGGGTGCCCATCGGCACCACGTAGACAAATCCGTCGCCGAGGGGCTCTCCCGCCCGCGCGCCCGGCATGGCGGCGAACCCGAACCCATCGGTCACATACTGGTCATCGTCGTCGTAGTAGCTGCCCGACCCAGCGGCAGGCGCGAACCCCTGCGCGTCGGCGGCGTAGCCGACGCCGTCTTGGCGGCCGGGGTGGGCGAACGGCGGCGTGAAGCCGCGTCCGTCTGTCGCGCGGCCGGCGGTGTCCTGGCGGCCAGGCGGGGTGACCGGCGGAGTGTGGCCGCGTCCGTCTGTCGCGCGGCCGGCGCCGTCGTGGGGGCCGGGCGGGGTGACCGGGGGAGTGTGGCCGCGTCCGTCTGTCGCGCGGCCGGCGGTGTCCTGGCGGCCGGGCGGGGCGATCGGCGGCGGGAAGCCGCGTCCATCGGTCCCGCGGCCGGCGGCGTCCCGGTTGCCGGGCGCGGTGGCCGGAGGAGCGAATCCGCGTCCGGTCGCCGGGCCGGCGCCGTCACGCGAACCGCCTGGGCCGCCTTGGGCTGCCGACTCGCGCCCGGCGGTGGTTTGGCCGGCGCCGTCGTGGTGGCCGGGTGGGGTGACCGGAGGCGCGAAGCCGCGGCCGTCGGCCGGGTAGCCCGCGCTTTCGTCCGCACGACCTTTTCTCGCGGGTGGCCCGAATCTGCGTCCGGCGGTGCCTTGGCCAGCGTCGTCGTGGTGGCCGGGCGCGGTGACCGGAGGCGCGAATGCGCGTCCGGTGGTCGACTGGCCGTTGCCGTCACGCGGGCCGCCCGGGCCGCCGCGGGCTGCGGACTCGCGCTCATCGCGCGGGCGATCAACGCCCCCGCGGCCGGCCGGCCCGCCGGGTGGCGCCACCTCCGGGGGTCCGGGCGGCACTTCGTCGGGCAACGGCGGCACGACCCGCAACCGGGGCGGCCCCGCCGGTGGGAATCCTTGCCCCCCGTCGGTGCCGGGCTCAGCGGGCTGTGGCACACCGCTTCCGGGCACGGCCCGCAACCGCGGCGCCGCCGGCGGCGGTTCGCCGACGTCGCCGTCGGCCGGGACCGGCACGGACCGCAGTTGCGGCGGCCCGGGCACGGCAAACCCGCGCCCATCAGTCGGACCGTCGGTTTCCGCAGCGAACCCGTCAGCGGGCCGAGCACCGGTGCCGTAGTCGAGCGCACCGCCACCCGAAGCAGGCATCGACTGCCCGTCACCGCCAGACCCTGGCACCGGGCGCCCGTCACTGCCGGACCCCGGCACCGGGCGCCCGTCACCGCCCGACCCCGGCATCGAGCGCCCGTCGGCGCCAGACGCCGGCATCGGGCGCCCGTCACCGCCGGACCCCCGCACCGGGCGCCCGTCGGCGCCAGATCCCGGCATCGGGCGCCCGTCGGCGCCGGACCCAGGCATCGGGCGCCCGTCGGCGCCGGACCCAGGCATCGCGCGCCCGTCGGCGCCAGACCCAGGCACCGGGCGCCCGTCGGCGCCAGACCCCGGCGCTCCCGACCATGCGCTGTTCTCTGAAGCCCCAGCGGCCGAACGCGCGTCGCGACCGGCAGCCGGCGCCGCCTCCGGCCGCCCATCCCGGGCGGGAGCCCGCGATCCGAACCACCCGCCATCGTCCGAGGCCGCACTCTCAGCCCGTGCCCCGTCGCCGGAGGTGGGCGCGCCGGGCCCCGACGCCGGGCGAGGACCACCCGGCACCGTCGGCACACCGACGACGGGAACGGGTTCGGTCGCGCCGGGCCACGTACCCTCGCCGGAATCTGTCGCTCCTGACCATGCGCCACCGCCGGAAGCCGGGGCCGCCGGGCGCCCCGGTGCGAGCACCGGCACCGTTCCGGTGGCCCGCGCCCAGGACCCGCCGCCGCCGCCCGGCCCGGGTGCCTCGCCCGGTCGGGCCGCCAGGATCAGCCGGCGGGCGATCTCGGGGAAGCCGGCCCAGTGCAGGGAGAGCTGTGACGCGTGCACCCGGCGCCAGACGAAACCCTCCGGCGTGCCGCCGTTCCACGTCCATGCGGGTGTCTGGCCGGCCCGTGGGCTGACCACCCCGCGGTGCTGCTTGTAGCCGACCACCCTCGTGCCCACCTCGGCCACGGCGGTGGTGGCCCGCGCGGTCGCGTCGCGGTAGCCGACGATCATCTGGTCGCCGGTGGTGCCGGTCGCGTCGAGGACGCCGCACATCGGCCGGCCGTCGAACGACTGGGCCAGCCAGAGCAGGCCGGCGCCCTCGGCGATCACCGGGCGGCCGGAGCGGGCCAGGTCGGCGATGTCGGCGCACAGGCGGCGGTTGGCGGACAGGTCCTCGGCGTAGGCCTCCGGCAGCGCGCCGCCGACGACCAGCGCGTCGGTGCTCTCCGGGAGCAGCTCGTCGCGGAGCGGGTCGAAGGTGACGACCGTCGCGCCGGCGGCTTCGAGCAGTTCGCGGGTTTCCGCGTAGGAGAACGAGAGACCGGGACCGCCGGCCAGGGCGACGATCGGGCGGCGGCCGAGGTGCACGGCGGCCGTGTCGTCGGGGTGCAGCGCCAGCTCGCTCGCCGGCGACCACGGGGTGACCGGCAGTTGCGGCGCCGAGTTGGCCAGCGCGAGCAGGCCGTCGAGGTCGACGGCGCCGGCGATCGACTCGCCGAGGCGGCGGATGCCGCGCAGCGCCTCGACCTCGCGGTGCACGACCGGGACGACGCCCTCCTGGCGGGGTGGCAGCGCTGACGGCAGGTCGCGGCGGCGCAGGGCACCGTAGACCGGCACGCCGATGTCGTCGAGGGCCTCGCGGAGCAGTTGCTCGTGGCGGTCGGAGGCGACCCGGTTGAGGATCACACCACCGAGCCAGGTCAATTCGTCGTACGCCCGGAAGCCGTGCACCAGCGCCGCCACCGACTGGCCCATCGCGCCCACGTCGACGACCATGACCACCGGCGCGCGCAGGGCGGCGGCGACGCCGGCGGTGGAGTCGGTCTCGACCCGGCCGGCGAGGCTGTCGAACAGGCCCATCGTGCCCTCGACGACGGCAATATCGTGACCTTCGGCGCCATGTGCGAACAGCGGCGCCACCCGGTGGGCGCCGACCAGGCGGGGGTCGAGGTTGCGGCCGTGCGAGCCGGCGGCGGCGCCCAGGTAGGCGGCGTCGGTGTGGTCGGGGCCGACTTTGAAGCCGACGGCGGAGAGGCCGCGGCCGGCGAACGCGGCGAGCAGGCCAACCGCCAGCGCGGTCTTGCCATGACCCGACGAGGGCGCGCTGACCACCACCCGGGGCACGGCGGACATCGGCGACTCCTCGGCGGAAAATGGTGAGCCGTCCGACGATACCTAATAGGCACGACAACATCAGGCTGACGACACATTGACGAACAGGTTCACGGCGGCGACCGCCAGAATTCCCGTCGTACCCCCGCAGTAGCCTCTTGTCGTGTACCGGTTCCTGCTGACCCCCCGCTGGCTGGGCTACCTCGCGCTCGCGCTGGTGGCGGCCGCGGTGATGGTGCTGCTCGGCAACTGGCAGCACGGCCGCTATGAGCTGCGCAAAGACGTCAACCACCGGATCGACCTGGCCGACACCGCCGCGCCGGTGCCGCTCGACACCGTCGTGCTGCCGGGCGGCAGCAAGGGCGTGCCGGGGCCGGGCCCGCAGCGCTCGTCCGAGTGGACCCGGGTGACCATGACGGGCCGCTACGACCCGTCAAACGTGGTCCTGGTCCGTGGGCGCACCGTCGACGACAAGGTCGGCTTCGAGATCGTCACCCCGCTGCTGCTCTCTGACGGCTCGGCCGTGCTGGTCGACCTGGGCTGGGTGCCGGCGCCGGCGGGTGGCGGTGCCTATGCGCAGCCGGCCATCCCACCGATCCCGACCGGCCAGGCCACCGTCACTGGCGCGGTCAAGCTCTCCGAGAGCGGCGGCAAGCCGGTCGACCGCGCCGACGGCAAGCTGGAGAGTCGCCGGGTCGCCGTCGAGCGCATCGCGCCCGAGCTGCCCTACCCGGTGCGCGGCGCGTTCGTGCAGCTCGACACCCAGGTGCCGGCCGCCGACAAGGGCTTCGCCGCGGTGCCGCCGAATTATGAGAACGACTGGCTCAACCTCGGCTACACGGTCCAGTGGTGGCTGTTCGGGCTGATGACGCTGTTCGCCTTCGTCTGGGTGGCCCGGCGCGAGGCCCGCGGCCCTGAGGAATCCGACAGCACGCCCGAGCCGCAACTCGCCGGCAGCGCTTGACGCGGCGCCGAGTGGTCGTGGTCACCGGGCAGTAAGGTGCCGGGAGGAGTCGCGGCGACTGGGGGTGCGTGATGGGCACAGAGCCGACTCTGCCGCTTCCGTCGGCGAGCGAACCGGGCCAGTTCCCGCCGGCGATCGACCCGTGGTCGACGCCCGATCTCGGCCCTGACCCGACCGCCGACCCGAGCCCGCTCTACCCGCCGCAGCCGACCACCAGCCCGCCCACCAGCGGCCCGCCCACCAGCGGCGCGGCGCTCGCCCAGCCGAGCCCGGCCGGGCCGAGCCCGGCTGGCCCGTTCCCGCCGGCCGCCGACGGGCCGATCGTGGCGCAGATCGGCGACATCCGGGTGACCTCGGCCATGGTCCACACGCCGGCCGGCAGCTTCCCGCTGGCCGGCTCGACCTGGCACGTCAACGACTTCTGGCAGACCGAGCAGAAGACACCGACCTGGGCGATCATCACGGCGATCCTCGGCTTCTGCGTGCTGCCGATCGCCAGCCTGCTCTTCCTGCTGGTCAAGGAGACCATCCACCGTGGAACGGTGCAGGTCACGGTGACCAGCGGCCGGCATCAATACGTCGCGCGTACCCCCGTGGTCGATCAACTCCAGGTGCAGCACCTGCACCAGCAGGTCAACTACGTGCGGGCGCTCGCCGCTTTGTGAGGCATGCCACAGCACCCGAGTGGGTAACGCGCCCGGCATGACCTCCGACACGAGCACGCCGACCCGGCCGGCCGACGAGGGTCTCCGCCGGGTCATCTCACGGCCGATGCTGACGTTCTTCATCCTCGGCGACATCCTCGGCGCGGGCATCTACTCACTGACCGGCGAAGTGGGCGCCGACGTCGGCGGCGCGATCTGGGCGTCGTTCCTGGCCGCGTTCGCGCTGGCGTTCCTGACCGCCTTCGCCTACATGGAACTGGTCACCAAATACCCGCAGGCCGCCGGCGGCGCGCTCTACTGCGACCGGGCGTTCGGGCTCAAGTTCCTGAGCTTCCTGGTCACCTTCGCGATCATGGCGTCCGGCGTCACCTCGGCGACGTTCGCGGCCAGCCGCGTCGGCGGCGCCTACTTCACCGGCCTGTTCGGTGTCGAAGACCCACCGATGGTCCTGATCGGAATCGTCGCCATCCTTCTAGTGGCCGCGGTCAACTTCTGGGGCGTCGCCGAGTCGGTCCGCATCAACGTCGTGATCACCTGCATCGAGCTGACCGGCCTCCTGTTCATCATCGGCGTCGGCATCGTCGTGCTGGGCAGCGGCGACGGCGACCCGGGCCAGGCGTTCACGTTCTCCGGCAGCGGCTTCGGCGTAGTCACCGGCCTCCTCTCCGGCGCCGCCACCGCGTTCTACGCGTTCCTGGGCTTCGAGGACTCGGTCAACCTGGCCGAGGAGACAGCCGAACCGAGCCGCGCCTTCCCACCGGCGATGATCACCGGCCTCGTCCTGGCCGGCGTGGTCTACCTGCTGGTCGCCTTCACGGCGGCGATGACGGTCCCCCTGGACGTACTCACCAAATCCACCGGCCCGCTCCTCGAGGTGGTCAAACTAGGCGCCCCCGACCTGCCGGTAGCCAGAATCTTCTCGGCCGTCTCCATCATCGCGGTCTCGAACACCATGCTGATCAACATGCTGATGGCCAGCCGCCTGCTCTACGGCATGGCCCAACGCGACGTCCTACCCGGCGTCTTCAGCCGCCTGAGCCCGCGCCGCACGCCATGGGTGGCGATCGCCTTCACGACGGCGATCTCGATCGGTTTGCTCTTCTTCGTCGGCGACCTGGGCGACCTCTCCGACACCACGGTCCTCCTCCTGACCGCGGTCTTCCTCCTGGTCAACATCTCGGCTCTGGTCCTCCGCCGCGACCCGGTCGACCACCCCCACTTCCGCGCACCTACGGCAGCCCTCGTGCTGGGCGCGGTGATCTCGCTGATCTTCCTGCTCCCGATCGTCCGCGAGGCGTCGATCTACGTCCTGGCCCTGTGGCTCCTGTTGGGCGGCGTGCTGCTGTGGGCGATCAACTGGGCGTTCCTCCGCAGGTCGGCAACGCAATAAGCGGACAAATCTATGGCTCGGGTTCGCGGTGGGCACGACCGTTGCTCCCGCCAGGGATCGCTGCGCTTCGCTCCGCTTGCCAGCTCCGCACCCGGTCACCGTCCACCCCAACCCGAGGCCGTTTCCGAGGCCCGAGGCCAGGTCTCGGGGCCTTGGGGCCTTGGGCCTTGGGCTTCGGGCCTTGGGCCTGGGCCCTGGGCTTCGGGCCTTGGGCCTGGGCCTTGGGCTTCGGGCCTTGGGCCTTGGGCCTTGGGCCTTGGGCCTTGGGCCTTGGGCCTTGGGCCTTGGGCCTTGGGCTTCGGGCCTTGGGCCTTGGGCTTCGGGCCTTGGGCTTCGGGCTTCGGGCCCCTGGGCCGCGGGCCTTGGGCCTTGGGCTTCGGGCCTTGGGCTTCGGGCCTTGGGCTTCGGGCTTCGGGCCTTGGGCGTTGGGCTTCGGGCGTTGGGCTTCGGGCCTTGGGCTTCGGGCTTCGGGCCTTGGGCGTTGGGCTTCGGGCGTTGGGCTTCGGGCCTTGGGCGTTGGGCTTCGGGCGTTGGGCTTCGGGCCTTGGGCCGCGGGCCTTGGGCCTTGGGCTTCGGGCTTCGGGCCTTGGGCCTTGGGCCTTGGGCCTTGCGCTTCGGGCATGGGGTTCGGGCCCCGGGCCGAGGAGACTCCCACCGAGCAGCTTGTTCGCCGGCTCCCCGGGCGGCTTCCGCCGAGATCTAGGTAAATGGATGTAGCTATAGCGACAAGCGTTTACCTAGATTCACCGCTGGACGGCAGGCGCACGGCGTGTCGCGCGGTGCTTGCGGCGTGTCGCGATGCGAGGGCGATGGGCGCGTGGGCGGAGACCGCCCGGAGCGGTGGCGATCCCGGTCGTGGTCGGCGTGCCTGCGGGCCGCCGGAGTCCAGGCCGAAGCGACCCCGGAACCCGAGATCAGCAGCCGGAATGTCGGCACAGGACACTTCCGCCGGGCACCGCGGCGCTTCGCTCTGCTGCCACGCCCGCACCCGGTCGCTCCGGACCCAGCACCAGGCAGCGGCCTGGTCGCGAGCCCGGCGATTGCCGGGATGGGCCATTGGCGCGTGTCCACTGCGACCGTGCCCGCGCGGCAACGCCGTGTTCCGAATGCTGGGGTCTGCGGAGATCGTTGATCTCGAGGGGCGGCGGGTGTTGGGCACGGGCCGTCCCGGCCGGTATGTCTTTGCTTGCGGTGGTGGTTGGGTGGGTGGGCGGCGTAAAACGGCTGAATCAGCCTCGAAGGGGCAGGCGGCGATTATGGTGGGCTCATGATCGACTCGTGGGATCCAGCCGGCCGTGGAGTGCTGCGGCTGCCCTCGGGCCGGATGGTTCGGGGGCGGGGGCTGTTGCGGGCCTATCCGATGGGGCCGCCGCCGACCTTTGGGGTCTATCTGCTCGGCAAGCCGGCCTCGCTGGTGGCCTGGGAGAGCCGCTGGGTCCGGTGGCCTGATCTCTGGCTGCCCAGCGATCCGATCGATGCGGGTGCCGCGCTGCAAGAGGCCTGGGAACGGGCCGCGACCGAGCGCGTCGAACTGGCCTGCCGCGGCGGCCGCGGCCGCACCGGGACGGCGCTGGCCTGCCTCGCGATCATCGACGGTGTTCCCGCCGCGGAGGCGGTGACCTACGTCCGCCAGCACTACGACCGCCGCGCGGTCGAGACCCCCTGGCAGAAACGGTTTGTTGCCCGCTTCGCCCCCGGGACCCCCGACCTCAACTGACGCCAGGGCTGCGGTCTCGGCCGGAAACCTGGGCCGCGGGCGCCGACCAACCACACACCCGAACCGCCCTTCGCGGTCAGGGGAGGAAGTCGGGGACAACCGCCGACAAGGTTTCGGTGAAGGCGTCGCTCGTGGTGCGGTCGCGGACCGCGACCCGGAGGAAGTCGGGACCCAGGCCGGGGAACGTATCGCCGCGCCGGACGGCGTAGCCGCGGTCGCGCAGCGCTAGGCGGATCTTGTCCGCGTTGGGCATCTTCAGCAGGACGAACGAACTCTCCGGCGCGGCCGCGACGGAAACCGAGGGGATCTCCGCCAGCCGGGACAGCAGGTGGGCGCGATCCGCAGCGAGGGAATGGGCGATCGCGTGTTCCGCCGCCACCGCCTCGGGGCTCGCGCACGCCACCGCCGCCGCCAGCGCCGGCGTCGAGACCGGCCAGAGCGGCTGCACCTCCGACAGGCGGCGGATCACGTCGGGCGCGGCGAGCGCGTACCCGATGCGCAGGCCTGCCAAAGCCCAGGTCTTCGTCAGGCTGCGCAGCACGATCAGGCCGGGGATATCCGCGAGCCGGGACAGCGACGACGGCTCAGCCGAGCCGGTCGGGCCCAGCGTCGTGTCCGCGAACGCCTCGTCGACCACCAGGATCCGGCCCGGCCGGGCCAGCGCGGACAGCGCCGATACCGGGTGCAGGACCGAGGTCGGGTTGGTCGGGTTGCCGACGAAGACCAGGTCAGCCGCCGCCGGGACCAACGACGGGTCCAACGCATAGGGCGGCGGGAGGCAGACCCGGTGGACCCGATGACCGGCGGCCAGCAGCGCGGCCTCCGGCTCGGTGAACTGCGGATGCACCACCACGGGCAGCGCGGCCGCGCGATAGGCCTGTGCGATCAGCACGAACGCCTGCGCCGCGCCCGCGGTCAACAGGATCGACGACGGATCGCGGCCGTGCCGCGCCGCAAGCGCCGCGCGGGCCGGCGCGGGGTCCGGGTAGGACGCCAGATCGGCCAGTGACGCCGCGACCGGGTCGAGGAGCCAGGGCGGGAGGGGCGCCTGGCGTACGTTCACCGCCAGGTCGATCAGCCCCGGCCCGACCTCCGCGTCACCGTGATGTCCCAACTCGACCACGCGGTCGACCGTACCCGGTAGGTTGATCTTGGGTTCAGGAACATGAGACGTAGACGTTGTTCACTTTCAACTACGGACATATACGCTTATGTCCTAGTTTTGTGTGGTGATTAAGCGCACCCTCTCCGCGACCAGTCGGTTCGCTCCGCTGCTGCGGGCCGGGCTCATCGCCGGCGTCGTCGTGGCGGCGGTGGCCTATCCCATCGTTGCGGTCGGCGGGATCGGCGCCAAGAAGGGTGCCGAAGCCTTCAACGACATGCCGCGCCAGCTCAACGTCAAACCCCCCGCGCAGACGAGCTACGTGTACGCGTCGGACGGCAAGACGCTGCTCACGATGTTCTACGAGGAGCATCGTAAGTATGTCCCGATCTCGGACATGTCGCCCTACATCCAGCAGGCCATCGTGGCCTCCGAGGATCAGCGCTTCTACGAGCACAACGGGGTCGACCCCAAGGGCATCGCGCGCGCGTTCGTCGCCAACCACGAGGGCGGCGGCGTCCAGCAGGGTGCGTCGACGCTGACGATGCAGTACGTCCGGATGGCACAGCGCGACGGCGCCGAGACGCCGGAAGAGGTGCAGGAGGCGACCGAGCAGACCAGCACCCGCAAGCTCCGCGAGATGCGGCTCGCGCTGGCCGTCGAGAAGCAGTACACGAAGCAGGAGATCCTCGAGCGCTACCTGAACTCGGCCTACTTCGGACACCGGGCCTACGGGATCTACGCCGCTTCCGAGGTGTTCTTCTCCAAGTCGCCCAAGGACCTCACGCTGGTCGAGGCGGCCACGCTCGCCGGTCTGGTCAAGGCGCCCACCGAGTACGACCCGGCGACGCAGGACAAGCTCGCGGCCACCGCCCGGCGCAACTATGTACTCGACAACATGCAGAAGATGGGATATCTGAGCCCACAGGACAACGCGGCCTCCAAGGCGCTGCCGATCCAGCTCAAGCTCAGCACCCCGGCCAACGACTGTGTTTCGGTGCCGAAGAATCTCAACAGCTGGGGCTTCTTCTGCGACTACTTGAAGACCTGGTGGGCCGAGCAGCCCGCGTTCGGTGACAACGCCTCGCAGCGCGAAGACAACCTGCGCCGCGGCGGCTACAAGATCGTCACCTCGCTCGACCCCAACATCCAGAACATCGCCGAGACCAACGTCATGGCGAAGGAGAAGTCGACCAGCAAGTTCGCGCACGGCCTGGTGGTGATCCAGCCGGGCACCGGCCTGGTCAAGGCGATGGCGGTCAACCGCGTCTACTCGCTCGACCAGAGCAAGAACGGCACGCACTCCGACCCGGCCAAGGCCGCGAAGATCAAGGGCAACTACCCGAACACGGTGGTGCCGCTGCTCGGTGGCGGTGACATGCCGGGCTACCAGGCCGGTTCGACGTTCAAGATGTTCACGATGCTGGCCGCGCTGGACGCCGGGATGCCGCTGTCGACCGCGTTCGACTCGCCGCAGCGACTGGTCTCGCAGTACCTGGGCGAAGGGCCCGGCTCGTGCGGCGGCCGCTGGTGCCCGTCGAACGCCTCCGGCGCGATGACCGGCCGGCACATGATGTGGTCGGGCTTCGGCAAGTCGGTCAACACGTACTTCGTCCAACTCGAGCAGAAGGTCGGCGCCGACAAGGCGGTCCGGATGGCCGAGCGGCTCGGCCTTACCTGGCGCACCGACGTCGACCAGATGATGGCCAAGCCGCCGCGGTCCAAGACCTGGGGCGCGTTCACCCTCGGCGTCTCGGACGTGACACCGCTGGAGATGGCCGGCGCCTACGCGACGGTCGCCGCCGACGGCCAGTACTGCGAGCCGCTGCCGGTCACCTCGATCCAGACCAACGACGGCAAGCAGGTGACCTGGACCAACAAGCAGGGCCAGACGGTCGACGTGGCCAAGCCGCGGTGCCGCCAGGAGGTCACCCCGGACGTGGCCCGCGCCGCAGCCGACGCGGCCCGCTGCCCGACCGGCGGCAAGGCACAGACCGGGTCCTGCCAGGAGTGGTCGACCGCACCGAGCGTGACCCCGACGGTGGGTCGCCCGGTCGGCGGCAAGACGGGTACGACGGACAGCACCCGGTCCGCCTGGTTCGTCGGCTTCACCAAGGAACTGGCGGCGGCGAGCTTCATCGCCGACCCGGACAACCCGTTCAACGCGGTGGGTGACGCCCAGTCGCAGAAACCGATCGACTCGGTGGCACAGACACTGCGGGATTCGCTGAAGGGTCAACCGGTCGTCGAGTGGACACCACCGTCACCAGCGATCGTCCGCTGACCTCGAAGGGGCCCCCTGTCCGGGGCCCCTTCGCGGCGGACGGGATCATGGGGGCATGAGCCTCCTCGCCGACACCGTCGCCGCGATCCGGCCGCTCGACGCGGCCGCGATGGCCGCCGCGCAGGCGCGCCACGCCACGCTGACCAAACCGCCGGGCTCGCTGGGGTCGCTCGAGGATTTAGGTGTACGCCTCGCCGGGCTCGCCGGCACCTGCCCGCCACCGCTGCCCCAACCGGCGACGGTCGCGGTGTTCGCCGGCGACCACGGCGTGCACGCCCAGGGCGTCACCCCGTGGCCCCAGGAGGTCACGGTGCAGATGGTCGCCAACTTCCTGGCCAGCGGCGCGGTCGTCAACGCCTTCGCCCGCCAGGCCGGCGCCGAGGTCGTGGTCGTCGACGTGGGCGTGGCCACGCCGCTGCTGGACAGCGACCCCGACGGTCTCGCCGGTGGCACCGCGGGGGCGGATGCCGGTTCGGCCGGTGAGGCCGTGTCGGCGCAGCCGGGCATGCAGCCGCGGCTAGTGCGGGCCAATGTTCGCCGTGGCACTGCGGACCTCAGCGTCCAGCCGGCGATGACCCGCGACGAGGCGGTCGCCGCGATCGAGGTTGGCATTCGGTTGGCCGGCGACCTGGTCGACGGCGGCGCCGGGTGCCTGATCACCGGCGACATGGGTATCGGCAACACCACGCCCGCGGCCGCGCTGATCGCGGCCTTCACTGGTGCCGCGGCGGCCGATGTGACCGGGCGGGGGACCGGGATCGACGACGAGACGCACGGTCACAAGGTTGCCGTTGTGCAGCGGGCGCTCGCCCTGCACCGGCCCGACCCGGCCGATCCGGTCGGGGTGCTCGCCGCGGTCGGTGGGCTGGAACACGCCGCCCTGGCCGGGTTCGTGCTCGGGGGCGCGGCGCGGCGCGTACCCGTGATTCTGGATGGGGTGATCGCCGACTCGGCCGCGCTCGCCGCGGCGGCGCTGGCGCCCGACGCGGTCGGCGCGATGGTCGCCGGCCACCGGTCCGCGGAGCCCGGCGCCTCGGTCGCGCTGCGGCACCTCGGGCTGGCGCCGTTGGTCGACCTCGGGCTGCGGCTCGGTGAGGGGACCGGCGCGGTGCTCGCCTGGCCGATCGTGGCCAGCGCGGTGCGGGTGCTGCACGACGTCGCCACCTTCGACTCCGCCGGGGTGGCCGAGAAGTGACCGAGCTCTACCCCTTGGCGCTGCGGCTCGACGGCCGGCCGGTGCTGGTTGTCGGCGGCGGTGCGGTCGCTAGCCGGCGGGTACCCGCGCTGCTCAGCGCCGGCGCCTCCGTCACCGTGGTGTCGCCCGAGCTGACGCCGACGCTGCACGGGCTGGCCGACGCCGGCCGGCTCCGGTGGGAGCGCCGGCTCTTCGAACCGTCTGACGTGGACGGTGTGTGGCTCGTGCACGTCGCGGTCGACGACCCGGCCGCCGCGCAGCGGGTGTCGGACGCCGCCGAGGCGCGTCAGGTGTTCTGTGTCCGCGCCGACGACCGGACCGCCGCGACGGCCTGGACGCCCGCGGTCACCCGGCGCGGGCCGGTCACCGTCGCGGTGCTCGGGGGCGGCGACCCACGGCGGGCCGTGGCGACCCGGGACGCGATCGCCGCGTTCCTGTCCGGCTGGACGGGTGCGGCGGCGAGTGGCACGGCCTTCGCCGCCGGCCCCGCGCACGCCGCAGCCGAGAAGGGCGGCCGGGTCGCGCTGGTCGGGGCCGGACCCGGCGACCCGGAGCTGATCACCGTGAAGGGGCGCCGGCTGCTCGCCGAGGCCGACGTGGTGGTCGCCGACCGGCTCGCGCCCGGGCTGCTGCTCGACGAGCTGCGGCCGGACGCGGAGTTGGTGGACGCGGCGAAGAACCCCTACGGGCCGGCACGCACCCAGGACGAGATCAACCAGATCCTGGTCGACCGGGCGCGGCAGGGTCTGCTGGTCGTCCGGCTCAAGGGCGGCGACCCGTTCGTCTTCGGGCGGGGCGGCGAAGAGGTGATCGCGTGCGCGGCCGCCGGCGTGCCGGTCACCGTCGTGCCGGGGGTGACCAGCGCTGTCTCCGTGCCCGCGTCGGCCGGCATCCCGGTCACCCACCGGGGGGTGGCGCACGAGTTCACCGTGGTCTCCGGGCACCTGTCGCCGGACGATCCCGAGTCGCTGGTCAACTGGCCTTCCGTGGCACAGCAGTCCGGCACGGTGGTGATCCTCATGGGGTTGCGCCATCTGCCGACCATCGCGGCGACGCTGGTCGCCAACGGGCGGCCGGGCAGCACGCCGGCGGCAGTGATCCAGGAAGGCACGACAGCGGAGGAGCGGACGGTGACCGGGACGCTGGAGACGATCGCCGCGGCCGTGGCCGAGGCGGGGTTGCGCGCCCCGGCCATCACGGTCGTCGGCGAGGTGGTCACGGCCCTGTCTTGACGGGGTGTCCCAGCGAAGCGAAGAAGTCCCGGATGTCTTCCGCCAGCAGGTCCGGCACCTCCATCGCGGGGAAGTGGCCGCCGCGGTCGAACTCCGACCAGTGCCTGATGTCGTACTGCCGCTCGGCCAAGGGTCGCACCGACTGGGTGATGTCATGTGCGAAGACGGCGACCCCGACCGGCACCGGGCACGGCTCGATCCGCCGCGGGGTCTCGCGGGTCAGCCGCGCCGAGGACGCCGCGGTGGCGGTCAGCCAGTAGAGCGAGATCTCGGTGAGGATCCGCTCGTCGCTGATCGGCGAGCGAGGGTCTGTCCACTGGGCGAAGCGTTCGGCGATCCAGGCGAGCTGGCCGACCGGCGAGTCGGTCAGCGCGTAGCCGATGGTCTGCGGCGTGGTCGCCTGGAGAGCCTGGTAGGGCGGGCGGTTCGCCATCAGCTGCCTGATCTTGTCCAGCCGGGCTTCGTCCG
The DNA here is from genome assembly GCF_003387075.1 of Asanoa ferruginea. Lineage (NCBI taxonomy): Bacteria > Bacillati > Actinomycetota > Actinomycetes > Micromonosporales > Micromonosporaceae > Asanoa > Asanoa ferruginea. Next base: position 348,536 of record NZ_QUMQ01000001.1, on the reverse strand, counting down.
ATTCGGACAGTTCGATGGTGGGGTCCGCGACCGGTCGGGTCGGCAGGTAGTTGATGTGCACGCCGACGACGTGCTCGGGTGCCGCCGCGCCGAGCGCCGTGGAGATGCCGGAGCCGAAGTCGCCGCCCTGCGCGCCGTAGCGCTCGTACCCTAAGCGGCTCATGAGTTCGGCCCAGGCCCGCGCGACCCGGACGATGTCCCAGCCGCGCTCGTGGGTCGGCCCGGAGAAGCCGAAGCCCGGGATGGACGGGATCACCAAGTGGAAGTCGCGCGACAGCGGCTCGATCACGTCGACGAAGTCCAGGAACGAGCTGGGCCAACCGTGGGTGAGGATCAACGGGAGCGCCGACGGGTTCGACGACCGGACGTGGACGAAGTGGATGTTCTGGCCGTCGATCTCGGTGGTGAAGTGCGGAAGCTCGTTGAGCCGTGCCTCGTGCTTCCGCCAGTCGTAGCCGGTGCGCCAGTGTTCGGCCAGCTCCTTCAGACGAGCCAGCGGGAAGCCGTAGTCCCAGCCGGCGTCGGCGAGCTCGTTGGGCCAGCGGGTGCGGGCGAGCCGGTCGGCCAGGTCGTCGAGGTCGGCCTGCGGGATGTCGATGCGGAACGGCGTGATCATGTCCTGACCTCCAGGGAGTCCGAACGTTCGGATGACTAACGTTCGCCTCCCTAACGATACCGAAATCGTTAGTCTCCCCAATGGTTCGTAACGGTTGTCACAGCAGCAAAGGGCCGCCGCGGCTACGCCGCGACGGCCCTTTCAGAAACGTGCTTACGGCTTGAGCAGCCCCGCGAGCAGCAGCGCGCACCGGATCAGCCCGAGGTGGCTGTAGGCCTGCGGGTGGTTGCCCAGCCCCCGCTCGGCCAGCGGGTCGTATTGCTCCGGCAGCAGCCCGGTCGGCCCCGACGTCGCCACCATCTGCTCGAACAGCTCCTCGGCATCCGCCCGCCGTCCGGTGCGCAGGTAGGCCTCCACCAGCCACGACGTGCAGATGTGGAAACCGCCCTCGCGACCCGGCAGGCCGTCGTCCCACCGGTAGCGGTAGACGACCGGGCCGCTGCGCAGGTCGGCCTCGACCTTCAGCACCGTCGAGAGGAAGCGCGGGTCGTCGTCGGGGAGCAGGCCGGAGAGCCCGATCCAGAGCGACGACGCGTCCATCTCCTCGTCGCCGTAGGCGACCGTGTAGGCACCGGCCTCCTCGTGCCACCCGTGTTCGAGCACGTTGTGCCCGATCCGGTCGCGCAGGCCCACCCAGTCCGGGCGGTCCTGGCCGGCGTGCTTGCGCACCACGTGCAGGGCCCGGTCGACGGTCATCCAGCACATGACCTTCGAGTAGACGTGGTGTCGCGGCTGGAGGCGGGCCTCCCACAGGCCGTGGTCGGGCTCGTGCCAGCGGCGTTCGACGGCCTGCACCATCGCCTCCAGGACCCGCCACTCCTCCTGGCGCACCGAGCCGCGGGCGTCGGCAACCGCCGCCAGCAGGTCGGCCACCGGGCCGAAGACGTCGAGTTGGAGTTGGTGGTTGGCGAGGTTGCCGACCCGGACCGGGCGGGATCCGGCATAGCCGGGCAGCGTGTCGATGACCGCCTCGGCGCCCAGCTCGTAGCCTTCGACCGTGTAGAGCGGGTGTAGCCGCTCCGGGTGGCCGCCGGTGCGCTCGACGCAGCCGTCGACCCAGCGCAGCAGGCCCTCGGCCTCGTCGAGTGAGCCCAGGTCGACCAGCGCCCGCGCGGTCATCGCCGCGTCGCGCAGCCAGCAGTAGCGGTAGTCCCAGTTGCGGACGCCGCCCAGCTCCTCGGGGAGCGAGGTGGTCGCGGCCGCCAGGATCGCGCCGGTCGGCTCGTGGCACAGGCCCTTCAGGGTCAGGGCGCTGCGGGCCACCAGCTCCCGGCTCTCCGGCGGCAGGCGCAGGCTGCGTACCCAGGCCTTCCAGGGCTCCTCGGCGGAGTCCTGGCGGTCGGCGGCCGGGGAGGGATGCGGTTGCAGGCTCTGTGTGCCGAAGCGCAGCTCCAGGAGCTGTTCCCCACCGACAGCGGTCAGGTCGACGGTGGCCCGCGCGGTGTCGTAGCCGCCGTCTTCGCTGATCTCCCAGGCCACGCCGGGGGAGTAGAGCGCGACCGGCTCGTTGGAGCCCAGCACCAGCAGGCCGTCGCCGACCGCTTGCAGCCGGACCTGGACCTGGCCGAACTCCGGACGCGGCGCGAACTCCAAGCGGACCGTCGCGCTGCCGGTCAGCCGCCGCACCAGGGCCGAGTCGCCGGAGATCACGAAGCCGTCGTCGTGATGAGCGGTTGGTGCGCGGTCGAGCCAGTCGGTCACGGTCAGGCCGGACCAGCGGGTCTCGACCGTCATCGTGCCGGGCCGGTAGCGCTGGCCCAGCGGGATGCCGCCCCGATCGGGGTGCACCGCGAAGTGGCCCGCCGGGCTGCCGCCGAGCAGGTCGGCGAAGATCGCCGACGAGTCGGGCCGCGGGTGGCACAGCCAGGTGACCTTGGCGTCGGGCGTCAGCAGCGCCACCGTCTCGCCGTTGGAGAGCAGGGAGTGCCGCTCGATGGGCACCGCGCGCTCGCCGAACAGCCAGTGCCGGCGGGTCTGGAGGAGCAGGCCCAGCACCCGGGCGGCCTCGATCGGCTCGCCGACCCGGTAGCCCGCCCTGGTCTCGCCCGGCCCGATCTTCACGCCCACGTCGGGGCCGTGCAGGTTGCCGAACGCGTTCTCGTCGGTGATGTCGTCGCCGATGAACAGCACGGCGCTCGCCGACATCGAGGTGCGGAGCTGGTCGACCGCGGTGCCCTTGTGGGTCGGCACGACGGAGAGCTCGATCACCTCTTTGCCGTGTGTGACGGTGACCTCGGGCCAGGTGCCCGGGCCGGTCGCCACGCGCTCCTTGACCTCGTCGGCCACCGGCCGCTCCGCCGCCCGGTAGTGCACGGCGACGCTGGCCGGCTTGTTCTCCAGGCGTACACCTGGCTTGCCCGCCACGATCTCGCGGAGCGCCACCTGGAGCCGGGTGCGGACCTCGACCAGCTCGGGGGTCAGCCGCTCGACGAAGCCGATGTCGAACTCCGAGCCGTGGCTGCCGACGAGGTGCACCTCGCTCGGCAGGCGCGACAGCGTGGCCAGGTCGCGCAGGGCGCGCCCGGACACGACCGCCACGGTGGTCTGCGGCAGTGCCGCGAGGGCACGGACCGCGGCCACACTTTCCGGCAGGGGTACGGCCAGCGTGGGGTCGGTCACGATCGGCGCCAGCGTGCCGTCGTAGTCGCACGCGATGAGCAGTTGCGGAACCCGCGCGATCCGGCCGATGGCCGCGCGCAGCTCCGGGTCGATCAGGCCGGCGGCCTTCTGATCGACCTCGATCACGTCGGTCACGCCGCCTCCACGTCGGGCACGCCCAGCTCCCGCAGGAACGTCCGGGCCCAGTGCCCGACGTCGTGGGTACGCAGGTATCGCTGCATGATGCGAATACGGCGTCGAGCCTCGGGATGCTCGATATGCACCGCGCGCAGCAGCGCCTCCTTGACTCCCTCTGGGTCGTGCGGGTTACACAGGAACGCTTGTCGCAGTTCCGTCGCGGCGCCGGCGAACTCGCTCAGCACCAGCGCTCCACCCGTGTCGGCACGCGCCGCCACGTATTCCTTTGCCACCAAATTCATCCCGTCTCGCAGCGGGGTCACCATCATGACGTCGGCCGCGCAATAGAGCGCGGCCAACTCGGTGCGACTGTACGACTGGTGAAGGTAGTGGACGGCGGGCACGCCGACGCGCCCGAACTCGCCGTTGATCCGGCCGACTTCGCGTTCGACCTTGACCCGCAACGTCTGGTAGTGCTCGACCCGCTCCCGGCTCGGCGTGGCGACCTGGATCATGACCGCTTCGGGCACGGTCAGCTTGCCGTCGGAGAGCAGCTCCCGGAACGCCTTGAGGCGCAGTTCGATGCCCTTGGTGTAGTCGAGCCGGTCGACGCCGAGAATGACCGTCTTCGGGTCACCCAGCTCGGCGCGGATCTGCTTGGCCCGGGCCTGCACGGCCGGGTCGGCCGCCATCCGCTCCATCTCGGCCACGTCGATCGAGATCGGGAACGCGCCCGCCTTGACCGGCCGCCCGTCGACGTCGATGACCTGGCCCTCGTAGCGCAGGCCGAGCAGGTGCCGGGCGAGCCGGACGAAGTTCTGCGCCGCGAGCCGCTGCTGGAAGCCGATCAGGTCGGCGCCGAGCAGCCCGCGCAGGATCTCGGCGCGGAACGGCATCTGCATGAACAGCTCGATCGGCGGGAACGGAATGTGCAGGAAGAAGCCGATCTTGAGATCGGGCCGCCGCTCGCGCAGCATCGCCGGCACGAGCTGGAGCTGGTAGTCCTGGATCCAGACCGTCGCGCCCTCGGCCGCCACCTCGGCCGCGGCCTCCGCGAACCGGGCGTTGACCTGGCGGTATGACTCACGCCAGCGGCGCTTGAACACCGGCGTCTCGACCGCGTCGTGGTAGAGCGGCCAGATCGTGGCATTCGACATGCCCTCGTAGTAGCGCTCGAGGTCGAGTGATGTCAGCGGCACCGGGTGGATATGGATGCCCTCGAGGTCGAACGGTTCCGGTGCCTCCTCGCTGGTGCCGCCGGCCCAACCGACCCAGGTCCCCTTGTGCTCCGCCAACACCGGGTGCAACGCGGTCACCAGCCCGCCCGGGCTACGCCGCCATTGCCGTCCCTCGTCGGTGGTGACCTCGTCAACCGGTAGCCGGTTCGCTACAACGACAAAAGAGCTACGAACCGTCACGCTCCGCACACCTCCGGTGATCACGGGTCCGCCATCGAGCCTACCTGCGTGGCCTTCGGCGCTTAGGGGCCCGGTGGCCCCGATGGACGGGATACCCGTACACCCGAGGTAATGATCCTTCCGTTCGGTTGCCGATGGATGACAGGCTCCTAGGCGTGTCGACACCGGGGCGGAAACCACGCGGACGTGCGCTGCTGTCGTTCCTGGTCGCGATGGTGCTGCTGGCGGTGATCGGCGCCACCGGCGGCTGGCTCTACGGGCAGCGGGTGGCCGACCGGCGCGCGGCCGACGGGGGAGGCGGTGGCGAGCCGACCCAGCCCGAGGTGACCAGTGAACCGCCCAGCGGCGAGCCCTGCCGGGAGGAGACCGAGGCGGCGGCGGAGAACGCCGGCTCGCCGGGCGGCCTGGTGGAGATCCTCTACATCCGCACGGAAGACAACAAGCAGGTCTGGATCTGCCGCGACACGGCAGGTTCGATCTTCTATCAGGGGTACGTCGGCCCGCTCGGCGGCGAGCTGCGGGAGGGCGAGAACGCCCTGTTCCTGACGACGGTCGCGGAGACCGCCGGCGGCTATCTGGCGACCAACGAGACCGACGACGGCACCACTATCTACTCCGTCACGCCCTATCGCCTGACCCAGTCGACCAACGGCAAAGAGTCGACGTTCCCGGTCGCGGAGCGCCGCCAGGGCTAGACCGGCCGGGGTGATGTGGGCGTTGGCGGGGGAACCTGTCAGGATTGACGACGGCGTTCTGCCGGTATCGACCATTACTCGGAGGTAGGCCGCACCGTGGCCCAATACATCTACGTCCTGGAAAAGGCGCGCAAGGCGCACGGCGACAAAGTCGTGCTCGACAACGTGACGCTCAGTTTCCTGCCGGGCGCCAAGATCGGGGTCGTCGGTCCCAACGGCGCCGGTAAGTCGAGCCTGCTCAAGATCATGGCTGGGCTCGACAAGACCAGCAACGGCGAGGCCCGGCTGATGCCCGGCTACACCGTCGGCATGCTGGCGCAGGAACCGCCGCTCAACGACGCGAAGACCGTGCTCGGCAACATCGAGGAAGCGGTCGCCGAGACCAAGAGCAAGCTGGAGCGGTTCAACAAGATCGCCGAGCAGATGGCGACCGACTACTCCGACGAGCTGATGGAGGAGATGGGCAAGCTCCAGGAGGAGCTCGACCACTCCGACGCGTGGGACATCGACTCCGCGCTCGAGTTGGCCATGGACGCGCTGCGCTGCCCGCCGCCGGACGCCGACGTGACCACCCTGTCCGGTGGTGAGCGCCGCCGGGTCGCGCTCTGCAAGCTGCTGCTCGAAGCGCCCGACCTGCTGCTGCTCGACGAGCCCACCAACCACCTCGACGCGGAGAGCGTCCAGTGGCTGGAGCAGCACCTGGCGAAATACGCCGGCACCGTCCTGGCGATCACGCACGACCGGTACTTCCTCGACAACGTGGCCGGCTGGATCCTCGAGCTCGACCGCGGCCGCGCGATCGGCTACGAGGGCAACTACTCGACCTACCTCGAGAAGAAGGCGGCCCGGCTCGCGGTCGAGGGCCGCAAGGACGCCAAGATGAAGCGGCGCCTCTCCGAGGAACTCGAGTGGGTGCGGTCCAACGCCAAGGCGCGGCAGACCAAGTCCCGGGCCCGGCTCGACCGCTACGAGGAGATGGCCACCGAAGCGGAGAAGACCCGCAAGCTCGACTTCGAGGAGATCCAGATCCCGCCGGGCCCGCGCCTGGGCAACACGGTGATCGAGTCGCACAGCCTGACCAAGGGCTTCGGCGACCGTACCCTCATCGAGAATTTGTCCTTCTCGCTCCCGCGCAACGGCATCGTCGGCATCATCGGCCCCAACGGCGTCGGCAAGACCACGCTCTTCAAGACCATCGTGGGGTACGAGGAGCCGACCAGCGGGTCGGTGAAGGTCGGCGACACGGTTTCGCTGTCCTACGTCGACCAGAACCGGTCCGGCCTCGACGGCGACAAGACGGTCTGGGAGGTCGTCTCCGACGGGCTCGACTTCCTGATGGTCGGCAAGGTCGAGATGCCGTCCCGGGCCTACGTCGCGGCGTTCGGCTTCAAGGGCCCCGACCAGCAGAAGCCGACCAAGGTGCTGTCGGGAGGCGAGCGCAACCGGCTCAACCTGGCGCTGACGCTGAAGATCGGCGGCAACGTGATCCTGCTCGACGAGCCGACCAACGACCTCGACGTCGAAACGCTCAGCTCGCTGGAGAACGCGCTGCTGGAGTTCCCCGGCTGCGCCGTGGTCATCTCCCACGACCGGATGTTCCTCGACCGGGTCGCCACGCACATCCTGGCCTGGGAGGGCGACGAGGAGAACCCGTCGAAGTGGTTCTGGTTCGAGGGCAACTTCGACGCGTACGAGAAGAACAAGATCGACCGCCTCGGCGCGGAAGCCGCCCGGCCACACCGGGTGACCTACCGCAAGCTGACCCGCGACTGACCTCGTGGACCGGTTCGTCTTCGAGTGCGTGCCGCGGTGGTCCGACATGGACGTCTACGGCCATGTCAACAACGCGCGCTTCCTCACCCTTTACGAGGAAGCGCGCGTCGCGCTGATGTTCGTCGCGGCCCGTAAGCACGGGGTGACCTCGCTGGAAGAGGGCGTGGTCATCTCCCGGCACGAGGTCGACTACCTGCGCCCGGTCGACTACGGCGAGACCGTGCGGATCGAGATGTGGGTCGAGGAGATCCGGGCGTCCCGGTTCGTGATCGCCTACGAGCTGTTCGACGAGGGCGCGCTGGCCAGCCGGGCCCGCTCGGTCTGCGTGCCGTTCGACCTGGTGGCGGGGCGGCCGCGCCGGCTGTCGCCTCAGGAGCGGGCTTTCCTCGAGCCTTACGTGCTGGCATGAGCCTCTCCGACGCCGGAGCGTTCCTGAGCCGGCTGGTCCGGCTGGACGCGGGCACGGTGGTCCGTCTGCGGCCGTTCGGTGGCCGGGTGCAGCTGTGGGCGCCGCTGCCGTGGGGTGTGCTGGTCGGCCGCACGGTCGACTTCGCGACCGCCGTCGACGCGACTGTGTCGGCGGCGGCGCTGTTCGAGGAGGTCGCCCGGGGCGGTGCCACGTTGCCGCCGCGGCGCGACGCGGACTGGCGCTGGCCCCTGCCGCCGGCGGGCGGTGGACGGGTCGTCGAGGTGGTCCCGGCCGCGGAGATCCGCCGCGTGGCGACGGCCGCGGCGGGCACGTTGCGGACCGCCACACGCGAGGGCGTCGGCGGCCGCGCGGTGGGCCAGCGGGCGCTGCGGGACGCGCTGCTCGACCATGTCCCGATCGTCGTCAGCGATGACCAGTCGTCGGTCGATGTCTCACAACGGCTGATCCAGGCAGTCATCCGGATGGGGTTCCTGGGTCGGCCGGACGTATCACCGCCCTCCAATATTGATGTACGTGTATCAGGGAGATGGATAGGCCTCTCTGCACCGTACGGCGTCGCCTGGCTACCGCCCGTTCAGCAATTCTCCCTAAAACCGACATCGACTCGTACTTTCGGACGATAGACGGCTATCCGTTCGGGTCCGGCCTGTCGTTGGGGGGATGCCCTCCGCCGACCTTCCGGGTACCGTCACCCCGGGTCCCACGCAACGTACGCGGACGGATTCGCTGGGGAGTGAGGTGCGCGAGCGATGCCTTGGTGGTCATGGCGTCCCGGCCACGCCGGAGGGGTTCAATCCGACACTCGTGCGGACGACGGCAACGTCCGATTGGGAGTGCCGCCGCAGCGCGATCCCAACGCGGTCGTTCTCGATCCGCTGGCCGCCCTAGCCGTGCCACGCGAGACCCCAGACCGCCCCGCCACCGTCGAACCGGTGTGCCTACGCCGCCTGGGCGACGCGCTGGACCTGCTCGACATCCGCTACCTGGCCGACGGCGACGGCAGCCTGCTGGCGATGTGGGAACGCCACGCGGTGCTGTTCACCCTCGAAGGCCCGGAAGACGAAATCCTGGTCATCCGCGCCCGCCCACACTCGACAGTCCCGCCCGACTGGGCCGACCGCGCCTACCGCGTCGTCAACGAGTGGAACCACACGAGGCGCTTCTGCAAGGCCTACGTGGGCGACCCGACCGAGCGCGGCCAACTCCCGATCTACGCGGAGATCCAGGTCCCCCTCGGCGCCGGCGCCCACGACGCACTGCTCGTCGAAATGCTCGACTGCGGCGCCGCCGTCTCCAGCACGTTCGTCGACTGGCTCCACGACGAAGGCGCCCTGCTCTAAGGGCAATTGCTTGCCCGGGTCCGTACATGTTTTGGCATGTGGCTACATGCCAAAACATGTAAGGCGCCCGACGTCCGGCGGCCCGACGTCCGCATCCCAGGGGGCGGGGCCGATGCCGACGGTAAGCGTCTGGACGCGGGCGCGAAACGTGTCCCATCTCGAGGCTCCGCGACCGCTGATGTCACACCGTCCACACGGGTCCTGACGCACCAGGGCGACCAAGCCCGGCCGCGGACGGCGCACGCCCCGATCTGGGGCGACGTATGTGGGAGATCGGAGATCATTTCCCCACGTGGGCCACCCCAGATCGACGCCGAGCCGGCCGTCGTGACGTCCGTCGGTCGATCCGGGGCGGCATATCAGTGGAATCGAAGATCAAATTCACAGATGTGCCGCCCCAGATCGACCGAACGCCACGACTCGCGGCCACCCACGGCACCGCCGCACGCCCTGTGTAGCGGCACGAACCGCCACCAGCCCCGGTTGGCCGACGTGCGCGGCCGACCGACGCCACCCGCCGACCCCCGCTGGCCGCCAGCGCAGCCGCAGGTGCGCCCGCGCGGCCCGCCAGCACGACTGCCATTCGTGGGGGTGCGGCCGCCTGCGTCGTGACGGCGCTCCGTGGGGGTGCGGCCCATGGCGTGACGGCACTTCGCTGGCAGTGCGACCTGCGAAGTGACGGCGCTTCGCGTGGCGCGGCCCGGGTGACGGCGCTTCGCGTGGCGCGGCCCGGGGTGTCGGCGCTTCGAGGGAGCCCGCGGGGTGACAAGTCCTTCGCGGACCTGCGACCTCGGGCGTGAGAGCGCTTCGGAGGACGCGCAGCGTGCGGCGTGACGGCGCTTCGCTGGCAGTGCGACCTGCGAAGTGACGGCGCTTCGCGTGGCGCGGCCCGGGGTGTCGGCGCTTCGAGGGAGCCCGCGGGGTGACAAGTCCTTCGCGGACCTGCGACCTCGGGCGTGAGAGCGCTTCGGAGGACGCGCAGCGTGCGGCGTGACGGCGCTTCGCTGGCAGTGCGACCTGCGAAGTGACGGCGCTTCGCGTGGCGCGGCCGGGTGACCGCGCTTCGCGGGGCGCGGCCCGGGGTGTCGGCGCTTCGAGGGAGCCCGCGGGGTGACAAGTCCTTCGCGGACCTGCGACCTCGGGCGTGAGAGCGCTTCGGAGGACGCGCAGCGTGCGGCGTGACGGCGCTTCGCGGGGCGTGAGGCCTGCGGGTGTGACAGTGCCTCATGGACCCCGCGAACGGCCCCGTGACGGCGCTTCGCGGGGCGTGCGTTCTGCGGGATGACAGTGCTTCACGGACCCTGCGACCTCGGGCGTGACGGCGGTTCGGGACCGCGTGACCTGCGGCGTGACGGCGCTTTAGGACCGTGTGACCTGCGGCGTCACAGCGCTCGGGACCCTGCGACCTGCGGAGTGACGACGCTTCGCGCGGGGTGCGCCGCGTGGCGTGACGGCGCTTCGCGGGGCGCGCGCTCCGCGGGGTGACAGCGTTTCGCGGACCCAGCGACGTTGAGCGTAACGGCGCTCGGAGGCCGCGCAGCCTGGGGCGTCACGGCGCTTCATCGGCCGCGCAGCCTGGGGCGTCACGGCGCTTCATCGGCCGCGCGACCTGCGGGGTGACCGCGCTGTGCGGTCCCAGCGACCCGCAGTGCGAGGGCGCCCCGTGGACGCCACGGAACTGCTGCCCGACGGGCCGGGGTGGGTGCCGGTCTCAAGACTTTGCTCTGCACCCCTGTGGGAAGCGCTTCCCGATCAGGGCGCTTCCTACAAGGGTGCAGAGCAAAGCGGGAAAAGAAGCCCGGCCAACCGCGGACGTGGCAGCTAAGCGGAGCGAGCGGTCCCCGGCGGGAGCGGCGGTCCGGACCACCGCGGGCCCGGGACCGCGCTCCGATGGGGTTGATCTACAGGGGGAACATGCCGATCCGGCCGTGGTACTCCTTGCCGAGTTTGTCGGTGTCGGAGCCTACGTAGAGCCCGTAGGGGGTGGCCACGATGGAGCGGGCGCCTACGCCGCGGGCGCGGGTGGGGTTCCAGGGCAGGGCCTTGCCTGTTTTCGGGTTGATGGCGCCGATGCCGGGGCGGTCGACGGCGCCGGGGCCCTTGCTCTTGTCGCCGCGGGGGTTGTCGAGCCACTGCTGGTGGCCGCCGACGTAGACCGCGCTGCCCGTTACCGAGACCGAGAACAACGTGTTGCCGCCCGTGTGGTTGACCCAGGTCGCGCGGTGCAGGCCGGCCCCGGCCGATTCGAAGCGGGCCGCCGTGTCGCACATCCGAGCAGGGCCGGGGAGGGCGCCTGTCGTGACGGTGACGAAGTAGGCGCCGTCCGGGGAGAAGTCGACGCCGCGCAGATACGTGTCCAGCGAGCGGTCGCAGGCGCCCGCGAACGCATCGGTGGTCCAGGTGGAGAGCACGGCCCGCGGGCCCGACACGTCGAACATGGCGAGCTGGTTGCGAACCTGGCCGAACGCGTGGGTCAGGGCGCCGACCGCGACCAGGCGGCGGCCGTCGGGTGACAGGGCCATGTCCTCGACCCGGACCCGGGCCAGGCTGGGCGCTGTCAGGCGGGTGTCGAAGCCCGTGTCGACCGCGCCGGTCAGGCCGTCCAGGCGGGCCAGGCCGGCCCGGTTGACGCCGTTGATCGCGGAGAACGGGCCGCCCGCGTAAAGGCGTTGACCATTGACCGCCAGGGTACGCACGTCGCCCCAGTTGATTTCGGCCTTGAACGCTGTGGCCCTTGCACCGCTGGCTACCGACAGGCGGGTCAGGCCGCGGGAGGCTACGCCGTTGACCGTGCGGAACGCGCCGCCTACGTAGACGCTGTTGTTCGGGCCGGCCGCCAACGCGTAGACGGCGCCGTCCAGCGCTGGGGCGAAGTTGGTGCGGATCACGCCCGTCTTCGCGTCGAACGCGAACAGATAGGGGCGGCGGATCGGGCGGAGGCCGTTTTCGTTGGCGACCGAGCTGAACGTGCCGCCGACCACCACCGTGGGGCCGACCACGGCGATCGCGCGGACGGTGCCGTCGAGTGCGTGCGGCGTGAAGTCGACGGGGTCCGCCGACACGATGGTCGGCTGGGCGACGTCAGCCTGCGCCGGCATCGCGCCGGCTACGGCGGCGAGTGCTAGCACGGCGGCGGCGATGAGTCGGCGACGCATCTGGGCGGGGCTCCTCGGGCGTGCGGCCCCCGCGATCCCTGTCCGCGGCGGCGGTCGTGCGGATCAACGACCGAGAAGTGCCCCGCGAAACGTTTATGTCGGGTTTGTCGCGTCCATCGTGTTGACCATGAAGTAGGCGGCGCGCTCCAGATACTCCCAGAGCGTGCGCTCCTGGTCTTCCGGGAGATCCAGCGAGTCGACCGCGTCGCGCATGTGGCGCAGCCAGGCGTCGCGCTCGTCGGGGCCGACCCGGAACGGGGCGTGCCGCATGCGCAGCCGGGGGTGGCCGCGCTCGGCGGAGTAGGTGTTGGGGCCGCCCCAATATTGCATCAGGAACAACGTCAGTCGCTCGGTCGCCGGCCCCAGGTCTTCCTCCGGGTAGAGCGGCCGCAGCAGCGTGTCGTCGGCCACGCCCTCGTAGAAGCGGGCCACCAGCTTGCGGAAGGTCGGCTCACCCCCGACGAGCTCGTAGAACGTCGGCTGGCCGTCTCGGGGTGCAGTCACGCTTCCATCCTGCCAGGCGGGATCGCGAGATCCATTCACGTGGGGCTGTGCCGTGCGGCACGAGAAAGGCCCGGCACCCCGATCAGGGTGCCGGGCCTCGAAGAAGATCAGGAGCGGCCGGCGCGGGTGGCGATCTGGTCGAGCCCGCTGATGATGCCGCCGGCCAGGTCGCCGCCGCCGAAGGCGGCCACCATCGAGAGCGCGGCCAGCTTGGCGTCGCGGTCGGGGACGCGGCGCCGGGCGTCGCCGCCGGTCACCACTTCCAGGACGCGCTGGTTGGGGCTCACCGCGATCAGCACCGCCGACGCCGCGTTGGGGAGCTGGAGGTGCATCCGCTCGGCGTGCCCGCGGACCGGCTCCTCCAACTCTCCGACGTAGACGGAGAAGGTGAGCCCGGTCGCCTTGTCGGCGGTGCGCAGCGCCTCGTCGAGGCGGAGCAGTTGGCGGGTGCCGAAGGGGCCCTCGAGCACCTCGGGCTGGCCGTAGCGGTGCTCCTCGATCGCGGCCTCGCGCGCTTCCACGGCGGTCTCGTCGCTCTCCGCGGGCACGACCGCGTCACCGGTCGTCAGCCGAGTTTCACCAGCGGTCACTTGCGCCTCCAACCTTGCCGGCCGAAGCCGCCACCGGCACCGGCTCGATCGCGCCGACCGGCCCGCCGTAGGGGGTGGCCGCCGTGGTCAGCGCCCGGGTCTCGCCGGCCTCGATCATGTGCGAGTCGGCCTCTTCGGGTGCGTGTGAGAGCAGCTCCGGTGAGGACAGGAACCAGACCGGCCGGAAGTCGTAGGGCCGCCCGGGCCGGTAACGCTTCGGACGGGGACCCCCGCCCGCGGCCGCCAGCCCAGCGATCACCAGTACGGAGGCCGCCGGAATGACGACGAAATAGAGCACCGTCTGTGTAACTGACAACGCCAACGCCCCTTCAAGCCCAGCCGGCTCAGACGCCGTTCACGGTAGCGGAGGGCGCGTCCGTCCAGATCGCCGGGTGGCGATCAACACGCCCGGCGAGCCGCTCCAGCTGTGCCGCCGCGGCCAGCAGCCGCGCGTCGTCGCCGTAACGCCCGCTCAACAGGACACCGACCGGTAGACCGTCGGTGGTCGCGCTGGTCGGCACGCTCACCGAGGGCTGTCCGGTCACATTGAAGATCGCACAGTACGGCGAGAAGCGCCGCTGGCGGTCGAAGTCGTCGGCGGGTTCGCTCGCCGACGTGAACCAGCCGATCTCGGCCTGTGGCACGGCCAACACCGGGCTGAGCAACAGGTCGTAACCGGCCAGCGGGGCCAGACCCTGCCGGACCCGGGTCTGCAACTCCGCGAGGGCGCCCATCAACTGGCCGGCACTGACCGTGTCACCCCGGGCGCGCAGATAACGCGTCAACGGCAACAGGGACGATTCCTTCTCCGGGGGTACGGGTGCCAGCGACAACACGTACCAGAGCGTCTCGAAGAGCGGCCACATGTCCGGCGTCAGTGGCGCCGCCACGTCTTCGACCTGGTGGCCCGCGCCGGTGAGCGCGCTCGCGGCCGCGTCGACGGCCGCCACGCAGGCCGGGTCGACGGGCGTGTCGACCAGCATCGGCGTGGTGAACCGGCCGATCCGCAGCCGGCCGGGCGCGGCGGTGCGCGCGGCGCCCAGGTAGCCGCCGCCCGGTGCCGGCGGCGCCAGGTAGGGCTCGCCGACCGTGGGCACCGCCATCGCGTCGAGGAACGCGGCCGCGTCGAGAACGGTGCGGGCGATCGCGCCGTGTGTGGGCAGGCCGAACCCGGCGAAGCCGAGCGGGCCGCCGGAGACCACGCCGCGGCTCGGCTTGTAGCCGACCAGGCCGCAGATCGCGGCGGGGATCCGCACCGAGCCGCCGCCGTCGGAGCCCTGCGCGACCGCCACCAGCCCGGCGGCGACCGCGGCCGCCGCGCCGCCGCTGGAGCCGCCGGCCGTGTTGCCCAGCGCCCACGGGTTGCGGGCCGGCGGTGCGACCAGGCTCTCGGCGTGGCAGGAGGTGCCCAGCTCCGAGGTGGTGGTCTTGCCGAGCGACACGGTGCCGGCCGCGCGCAGGTAGGTCACCACGTCGGCGTCGACCGGCGGCACGAAGTCGGCGAACGCGGCGGAGCCGAACGTCGTGCGTACCCCGGCGGTCATGGTCAGGTCTTTGATCGCGGTCGGCACGCCGTGCAGCGGGCCGCGCGCGTCCGGCGGTGCCGCGTCGAGGTCGGCCGCCTCCGCGCGGGCCTGGTCGGCGGTGACGGTGACGAAGGCGCCCACGGTGTCGCCGAACGCCGCGATCCGGGTGAGGTAGTGCGCGACCAGCTCGGCGCTGCTCAGCTCGCCGCGGGCGATCGCCGCACCCTGTTCGAGCGCGGTGAGGTCGTGGAGGTCCGCCATGCCTCCATCCTGCCCGGCTACGGTGTCGGCGTGTCAGTTGATCGCCGCACCCAGGCCCAGCGTCTCGACGCCGCCGACCCGCTCGCCGCCTTCCGTGACGAGTTCGTCATCGGCGAGCCCGACCTGGTCTACCTCGACGGCAACTCGCTCGGCCGGCTGCCGCGGGTCACCCGCGACCGGCTGCGGGCCGCCGTCGACGAGGAGTGGGGCGTCGACCTGGTGCGCGGCTGGGACCGCTGGATCGCTCTGGCCCGCGAGGCCGGCGAGGTGCTGGCCACCGGCGTGCTGGGCGCCGACCCGGGCGAGGTGCTGCTCGCCGACTCGACCAGCGTCAACCTCTACAAGCTCGCGGTGGCCGCCTGCGACGCAAGGCCCGGCCGGCGGGTGATCGTCACCGACGACGACAACTTCCCGACCGACCGCTACGTGCTGGAGGGCGTCGCCGCCGCACGCGACCTGACGCTGCGGGTGATCCGGTCCGACCTGGACACCGGGGTGTCGATCGCCGCGGTGCGGGAAGCCCTCGACGACGACGTCGCGCTGGTGTCGCTGTCGCATGTGGCCTACCGCTCGGGCGCGATCGCCGACGTCGACGCGATCACCCGCGCGGTGCACGATGCCGGCGCGCTGATGCTGTGGGACCTGTGCCACTCGGCGGGCGCCGTCCCGGTGCCGTTGCGCTCCGCCGGGGTCGACCTGGCCGTCGGGTGCACCTACAAGCACCTCAACGCCGGCCCCGGCGCACCGGCGTTCCTCTACGTGCGGTCGGATCTCCAGGCTGAACTGCGGCAGCCGATCTGGGGCTGGTTCGGGCAGCGCGACCAGTTCGCGATGGGCCCGGCCTACGACCCGGCGCCCTCGATGGACCGCTTCCTGGTCGGCACCCCGCCGGTCCTGGGCGGTTACGCGGCGCTGTGCGGCGCGACCCTCAGCGCGTCGGCGGGCATTGACCGGATCTTCGCGAAGAGTACGGCGCTGGGCGACTTCGCGATCGAGCTGTTCGACGAGTGGCTGGCGCCGCACGGCTTCGCGCTGGCCTCGCCGCGCTCCGGCCGGGGCGCCCACGTGACGCTGCACCACCACGGCGCCTGGCAGATCAGCCAGGCGCTGCGCGAGGCGTCGGTGATCCCCGACTACCGCACCCCGGATCGGCTGCGGCTGGGCCTGGCGCCGCTCTACACCCGGTTCGCCGACGTGTACGAGGGCCTGGACCGGCTCCGCACGATCATGGAGGCGGAGTCCTGGCGGCGGTTTTCCGCGAATCGCTCTCGGGTTACCTGACCGATTTCGGGTCTTTGCGCCCTTAGGCGGGGTTATGGTCTCCCCATCGAAGGGGGGCTTTCGTGTCTGTCGTTTCTTTTGCCGCGCTTAGCCGGATCGTGGTGGTTGGGGCTGCCGCGGCGGCCGGGACCGTGCTCATCGCCGGAGCGCCGGCCCGGGCCAGCGGCGCCTGGATCGAGCTGAGCCCGAGCACCGTCCAGGCGGGCGAAGGGGTCGCGATCAAAGCGAGCTGCGATGACAACCTCAAGCAGGACGAGGCCAAGCCCGGCGGCGGCTCCGCGCCCGACCAGGCTTCGGGTGGCGCTCCCGATCAGACGCAGGGTGGCAAGCCCGACGACCAGGCCGGCCACAAGCCGCCCGAGGCGAAGGTGACCTCGAAGGCGTTCGGCGAGGTGCCGCTGATCTCGCAGTGGGGTTTCCTGGTCGGCGACGCGATCGTGCCGAGCGACACCCGCGAGGGCGACTACGACGTCAAGCTGAGCTGCGCCAACGGCAAGAACGCGAGCACGAAGCTGCACGTGATCGGCAACGTCCGGCCGACGCACGGCCCGCACACCGGCGGCGGCGGTCTCGCCGGCGACAGTGGCTCGGGCATGGTGACGCTGGCCGGTGGGCTGGCGGCCGTCGGGGCCAGCGCCGGGCTCGCCGTGGCGCTGCGCCGGCGCCGGCGGCTGGTCTAGCCCGCCATGTCGGATGAGCCGGAGCAGATCCCGATCATCCGGGACCTGCTCCGCCTGCCGGGAGCGAGCGCACCCCCACCGGTCGCGCCCGCTCCCGCAGTGCCGCCCGCTCCCGCAGTGCCGCCCGGTCCCGCTGTGCCGCCTGTTCCAGCGCCCGGCCCCACCGCCGGGAGTGCCGACCCGGGTCCGAAGGCAGCCGCCTCGGCCCGGGTCGTCGGGCTGTCCGAGCGCGTCGACAAGAAGCGGCGGCGGCTCGGCGTACCCGGAGTGCTGGCTCTGCTCCTGCTCGGGGTTTTCCTGTCCGGGCTCGGGCTGGGCCAGGCGACCGGCGGGTTCTCGCTGCCGAGCTTCTCGTGGTTCGGGCCGGACGCGAAACCGCCGCCGCGGGAGTTCCCCGTGCTGGAGGCGAGCCGGCCGACCCGGATCGCGATTCCCGACATCGGCGTGAACGCGCCCGTGCACGACGTCGGGCTGGCCGACGACGGCACGATCGCGGTGCCGCCGGTCAACGAGCCCAACGAGACCGGTTGGTATGAGTCGGGACCGACGCCGGGGGAGTTCGGGCCGGCGGTGCTCGTCGGGCACGTCGACACCAAGACCGGCCCGGCCGTGTTCGCGAAGCTTTCCGCCCTGGACCCCGGCGACCGGGTCGAGGTGACCCGGCGGGACCGGTCGGTGGCCGTGTTCGAGGTCAACTCGGTGGAGCGGTTCGACAAGACGAGCGTGCCGGCCGACCGGGTCTACGGCGACTTCAGCCGGCCCGGGCTGCGGCTGATCACCTGTGGCGGGCGCTGGGTCGGTGGTGCGACCGGTTACGAGGACAACATCGTGGTGTTCGCGTCGCTGGTCTCAGCCCACGACGCCGCGTAGCCCTTTCGGCTTTCAGGCCGCGGCGACCTCGGGCGAGGGCAGGTCGAGCCAGCTCGCCCAGCGCGGGTCGGGCGCGCGGTGGCCGAGCACCCGCCAGGCCGTTCCTTTGGGTGCCGCCGGCTTGGTGAGCAGCCGCCAGCCGAGCTCGGCCGGGGTCTTGTCGCCTTTGCTGTGGTTGCACTTGGCGCAGGCGGCCACGACGTTTTCCCAGGCGTGCCGGCCACCGCGGCTGCGCGGAAACACGTGGTCGATGGTCTCGGCCGGCCCTTTGCAGTAGGCGCAGCGCCACCCGTCGCGGGCGAATATCGCGCGCCGGGACAGCCCGACGGTGGCCCGGAAGGGGACCCGGACGTAGCGGGTCAGCCGGACCACGGAAGGCACCGGAAGCTCGTGGCGGACGCTGTGCAGAAATCCCTCACCATCGGCGACACAGACAGCCTTGGCGGAAAGGACGAGGATCGCGGCTCTTCGCACTGACACGACGCAGAGGGGCTCGTAGGTGGCGTTCAGGACTAATACCCCGGAGCCCACAGTCGGTCGTATGTCAGGCATCCCGCTCACCCTCTCGGTCGTTCTGTCGGCCCGCTCCACAGGTCTGCGTGTGTGAGGTCGTGGTGGCATGGACCCACGACCGGCGCTGGCGGTCTGCCTTCGCCCGTGCAGCAATAGTCCCTGATGGGGGACCCGATTGCACGTACTAATCGGGGGTCGGGAAGTGAAGGTTCGGTTTCGTGTGGTGAGATGGTCGGTTCCGTCCGGTTGCGGCCGTGGTTGGGCCGCCGGATCAACCGAACGGCCCATGCGGTACGAACACACGTGTGACTGCCATCGACACGATCATGAACCTCGCCGAGGCATCTCCCGCCCCCACTGCGAGCTGTGCCGCTACTGATCCGCTTTGTGGCTGGGTGCTCGATGTGACCGGTTCGTCCTGGGCTGCCGTGGGCAGCTATTACTTCCTGGTCAAACCCCTGCGGATCATCGCGATCCTGCTGCTGGCCGTCGTCGCCCGGTATCTGCTGCACAAGCTGATCAGCCGGCTGGTCCGGACCGGCTCAGAGGGCTCCGTGCCGACGATTCTCAAGCCGCTGCGCAACCGCAAGCCCAGCGCGGCCTCGGTCGACCCGGCCGTCGTGGTGCCCGAACGGCGCCGCCAGCGGGCCGAGGCGATCGGCTCCGTGCTGCGCAGCCTGGTCACCGCGTTCGTCTTCTCGATCGCACTGCTGATGGTGCTCGAAGAGCTCAGCTTCAACCTGGCGCCGCTGCTGGCCAGCGCCGGCATCCTCGGCCTGGCGGTCGGCTTCGGCGCGCAGAGCCTGGTCAAGGACCTGCTGGGCGGCCTGTTCATGCTGCTCGAAGATCAATACGGGGTCGGCGACAACGTCGACCTGGGCGAGGCGACCGGCGTCGTCGAGTCGGTCGGGCTGCGGATCACCACCGTGCGGGACGCCCGCGGCGTGCTCTGGTACATCCGCAACGGCGAGATCATCCGGGTCGGCAACAAGAGCCAGGGCTGGGCAATGCTCATGATCGATATGCCGATCGGTTTCGCCGACGCCGAAGCCGCGGTAGACGTGCTGCGTACGGCCGCGGCCGCCGTCTATGCCGATCCGGAACTGACCGACAACTTCGTCGAGCCGCCGGAGGTGCTCGGCGTCGAGTCGGTGACGGTCGACGGGACCGTCATCCGGACGGTCGCGAAGACCACATCAGACGGCCAGTACGTGGTCGGCCGCGAACTGCGCCGCCGGCTCACCGAGGCCCTGGCCAGCGCCGGCGTCACCGCGCAGCTTGCTGCCGCCCGGGTGTTCCCCCGACCGGCCACTCCGGAGGGTGAATCTTCCGGGGTGTCCTGACCCATCCCGCACATCGAAGAGCGTGCCGGCCGGGGTCGCGCGCCACTCGAACGGTCGGGTATCGTCCGATCGTTCAGTCGGACAAGCGACGCCCTACCCGTTCGCCCTAGCCAGTTGTCAGACGATCGGGCAGAATCCGTCGCAAGCTCACTTCACTTCCGACGTCTGACAACGTTGCTCGGTCGCACCGCCACAAGTGGGCTGGCCGAGGGCGATGGAGGCTTACCCAGTGTCCGATGAGACACGACCGTCCAATCGGCCGGCGACCTTCCGCGAGGTTTTCGGCCAGCGCGAATACCGCGCGGTCTTGGCGGCGAGTGCGCTCTCGTGGCTGGGTGACTACATCTCCAAGGCCGCCGTCACGGTCATCGTTTATCAGGAATCCAGGTCGGTGGCCCTGTCGGCCGCCGCGTTCGCGATCAGCTACCTGCCCTGGCTCGTCGGCGGGCCCCTGCTGGCGACGCTGGCCGAGCGCTACCCCTACCGCAACGTCATGGTCGTCTGCGACCTCGTGCGGATGGCGCTGATCGCGCTCATCGTCATTCCCGGCGTGCCGGTGCCGGTCATGCTGGTCATCCTGTTCGTGGCCACGCTGGCCAACCCACCGAGCCAGGCCGCGCGCTCGGCCCTGATGCCGCTGATCCTGCCCGGCGACAGGCTGGTGGTGGGGCTCAGCCTCAACAACAGCACCGGCCAGGCGGCCCAGGTCGCCGGCTACGCGATCGGCGCCGGCATCGCGGCGTTCAACCCGCGCGCCGCGATCGTGCTCGACGCCACCACGTTCCTGGCCTCGGCGCTGCTGATCGGGTTCGGCACGAGGCACCGGCCACCCGCGATGCGCTCCGCCGACCGCTCCAACCTGCTCCGCGAGACCGGCCAGGGCTTCCGCCTGGTCTTCGGCAACCGGGTGTTGCGCGGCGTGGCACTGCTGGTCTTCTCCGCGATGCTGTTCTCGATCGTCCCCGAGGGCCTGGCCGCCGCCTGGGCACAGGAAAAAGCAGAAGGAACAACAGCGGGGGCCTACCAGGCCCTGATCATGGCGGCCAACCCGGTCGGTTTCATCGTCGGCGGCCTGGCCATGGCCCGCCTGGTCCCGCCACACCTGCGCCGGGTGCTGGTCCGCCCGTTCGCGGTCTTCGCCCCGCTGGTCCTGGTCCCGGCCCTGCTCAACCCGTCACCGTTGTGGGTGGCGGTGCTGGCGGCGTCCTCCGGTTTCGCGGTGGCCGGCCTGATGCCGGTGGCCAACGGCCTGTTCGTGCAGGCCCTGCCACACGGCTACCGCGCCCGCGCCTTCGGCGTGATGGCCACGGGCGTCCAACTCATGCAGGGCGCCGCGGTCCTGGTCACAGGATTGTTGGCCGAACGCTTCGAGATCCCGCTGGTGGTGGGGGTCTGGAGCATCGGCGGGGTGTTGTTGATGCTGGTGATGGCCGGCAGTTGGCCCACGGCACACCAGTTCGACGTGGCCATCGCCGAGGCGGCCAAGTCGCACCCCGAGGCGGCCGAAGCACCACCGGCCCAACGCGGCGCCTCGGCCCACCGCCCGGCCCACGCCCAACCCTGATCTCTTCGGCCGACGCGACGCCCGGCTGCGCGCGGCCAGGATGTTCTCCGTGGACAGTGCCGGATTGAAGAAGATCTCTGATCTTCTTGTCGAGCGGAACGCGATCGATGCGGAGATCGGCCGGGTCATCGGTCGGCCGATGACCTCCGGTCATCTGGGCGAGTGGATCGCGCGCGAGATCTTTGACATCGAGCCTTCGGACTTGGCCAACGAGGCCGGCGTGGACGGGCGGTTCCGCTCCGGATCTCTCCAGGGCGGCACCGTCAACGTGAAGTGGTATCCCAAGCGCGACGGCCTGCTCGACCTCACCGATACCGCCGATCCGCGCTTCTACCTGGTGCTGGCCGGTCCGGCGGCGCCGGCGGCCAGCTCCCGTGGCACGGTGCGGCCCTGGTGCGTCGAGGCCGTCTACCTGTTCGACGCCGAGCGCCTTCTCGCGGACCTGCGGGCGGCTGGCGTGAAGATCGGCACCGCGACCAGCGTGCGGGCACACCATTGGGCCGCCGCTGAGGTCTGGCCGGCCGCCCGATGCGCCGAGCTGGCGGTCGACGAGGAGCAGATCCGGCAGCTGCGGCGCTTTGCCGCGCCGGTGGGGTGACCGGCCGCCCCGGTGCGCCGAGCTGCCGGTCGACGAGGAGCAGATCGGGCAGCTGCGGCGCTTTGCCGCGCCGGTGGGCTGACCGGCCGCCGGTGCGCCGAGCTGGCGGTCGTCGAGGAGCAGATCGGGCAGCCGTGGCGCTTGCACGGCGGCGGGCTGACCGGCGCCGCCAGGCGACCGCGGCGGTCGTCTGGGCCAGTGGTCGGGGTCGCGGCGGGTCAGGATGGCGCCATACGCAAGCGCTCAGCGCAGCCGGTTTCCCCGTGAGCCAGCCACCCGCCGGGTTGAACAACCGGCGAGCAGGGTTTCCGCGCAGTCGACGATTGTCGTGGTCGCCGGGCGTGGGGTGAAGCCCAGCAGGCGTTGGGCCTTCGCTGAGCTGAAGGTCAGGTCGCGGCCGAGCAGTGGGGTCAGCGTGCGCAGCGGCGGCACGACGCGGGCCAGCGTGCGGACCAACCCGTCCGGCACCCCGCGCGTCGGCACCTTGCGGGCCCGGTCGCCGAGGTGGGTGCGCAGCGTCGCGGCCATTTCCGCCAGCCATTGGAACTCGCCCGCGCCGATGAAGCGTTCCCCGGCCGCGGCCGGGTTGGTCATCGCGCGGATGTGTAGGTCGGCCAGGTCGCGTACGTCGACGATGCTGAAGCCGAAGCGGGGCAGCACCGGCGGGCGGCCGGCCAGCAGGCGGGCGATCACGTCGACCGAGCCGGCGTTGCCGGGGGAGCGCAGCGGGCCGAAGACGGCCGCAGGCAGGACGGTGGTCAACTCGGTGCCGCGGCCGTCCAGGGCCATGAAGTCCCACGCCGCGCGTTCCGCGAGCAGCTTCGAGCGGCGGTAGGGGTTCAGGTTCGGGTCGGCCGGGTCTGTCCACACTGTCTCGTCGCTGACGCCGTGTGGGTCGCGTGGGGTGGTGGCCGCCGTCGACGAGGTCAGCACCACCCGCTTCACGCCGGCCCGGGTGGCGGCGCCGAGCACGCGCAGGGCGCCGTCGCGGGCCGGGCCGATCAGCGCTTCGTCGCCGGCCCGGCCGTCGAGGCTCAGGGGCGAGGCGACATGCAGGACGTACGCGCACCCGTCCACCGCCGCGTCCCAGCCCTCGTCGCGGGTCAGGTCGGCGCGCACCACCTCGAGCGGGCCGTCGCCGGCCGCCGCGCGTACACCCGGCTCGTTTTTCGGATCGCGCACTGTTGTTCGCACTTCATAGCCGCGGCCCAGCAGGTCGGCGACGCACCAGCCGGCGACGAAACCGGTCCCACCCGTCACGAGTACGCGTTCCATCGTGATCAACCCCTCCATGTCTACAGTCGTAGACTAACCGCGCGGAGGCGGTATTGTCTACACTCGTAGACTTGATCGAGGGGGTTGTGTGACCGAGACACCTCGCCGCCGGGACGCGGCGGCCACCCGGGCGGCGATCCTGGCCTCGGCTCGGCGGTGCTTCGCCCGGTCGGGCTACGACGGCGTGGGAGTCCGGGAGATCGCCGAGGGCGCCGGCGTGACCGCGATGATGGTCAACCGCTACTTCGGCTCCAAGGAACGCCTCCTGGGCGAGGTGATCGCCGGGATCATGGCCGAGCCGACGATCCTGACCCGGGCCAACCTCGAATCGCCCGACTTCGCCGCCCGGATCGCCGCGTTGCTGGTCGACATCACCGGCGCCGACGCGACCCCGCTCGACGGCTTCCTGATCATGTTGCGGTCGGCGTCCAGTGACCAGGCCGCGGTGATCGCCCGCGAGCAGATAGAGGCCCACTACCACCGGCTGCTGAGCGAAGCGCTACCCGGCGACCTCGCGCCCCAGCGCGCCGCGATCGTGCTCGCCATCGTGTCCGGCATCCAGGTGATGCGCCAGGTGGTCGCCCTGTCCGCCCTGTCCGACGCGGATCCCGATCAACTCAAGGCACTCCTGGAACCCCTGTTCCGCCAGCTTCTCGCGCCGGTCTGACCTGTGGCGCGCTACCCGAAGCACCATGGGGGTGATGGCCAATGGGGGGAAATCATGAAGCACATCAATCTGGGCGACGGGCTGCGGGTCTCCGCGATCGGGCTCGGCGCCATGGGAATGTCCAGTTTCTACGGCCCGAGCAACGAGCAGGAGTCGATCGCCACGCTGCGGCACGCCATCGACATCGGGGTCACATTCATTGACACCGCCGAGGCGTACGGGCCGTTCGAGAACGAGAAGCTGATCGGCCGGGCGCTGGGCGACCGGCGCGGCGAGGTCACGTTGGCCACCAAGGCGTCGAGCGAGACCGACGACGACGGCACGGTCCACGGCCGCAACGGAAGTCCGGAATACATCCGCCGGGCCTGCGACCGCTCGCTGCGGCACCTCGGCACCGACGTGATCGACCTCTACTACCTACACCGGGTCGACCCCGCGGTGCCGATCGAGGAGAGCGTCGGCGGCATGGCCGAGCTGGTCGAGGCCGGCAAGGTGCGGCACATCGGGCTGTCCGAGGCGAGCGCCGCCACCATCCGCCGGGGTCACGCGGTGCACCCGCTGGCCGCCGTACAGTCGGAGTTCTCGCTCTTCGCCCGTGATGTTCTGCACAACGGCGAGAAGTCCACGATGGACGAGCTCGGGATCGGGTTCGTGGCGTTCTCACCGCTCGGTCGCGGTGTGCTGACCAACGGCATCCGCAACCTCGGCGACCTCGCACCCGACGATGCCCGGCGTGGCCTGCCCCGCTTCCAGCCTGAGGCGTTCTCCGCCAACCAGGTCCTGGTCGATCGGGTCGGGGCGATCGCGGCCGAGAAGGGCGCCACCGTCGCGCAGGTGGCGCTGGCGTGGCTGCTGGCGCAGGGCGTGGTGCCGATTCCGGGTACCCGTCGGCGCACCCGGCTCGACGAGAACGCCGGCGCGACCGACGTCTCGCTGACCGGTGACGACCTGCGCCGGTTGGCCGACGCGTTGCCCCACGAGGAGATCGTCGGGCACCGGGGTGTGACGGCGGCGGTGGGCACGGACCGCTAGACCTGCGCAAGATCGCCCGCTGGCTAGGCTGGCGGTCGTGCGCAATGTCGGTATCACGGCGTTCGTCTTCTGGACAGTCATGCTCGGAACGACGGTGCCAACACCGCTCTATCCGTTGTACGAGCGGTCGTTCGGCATCGTCCCGGTCGAGGTCACCGTGCTTTTCGCGGTGTACGCCGTCGGCGTCGTCGTCGGCCTGCTCACCCTCGGCCGGCTCTCCGACCAGATCGGTCGCAAGCCGGTGCTCGGCATCGCGCTGCTGCTCTCGGCCGCGGCCGCCAGCCTATTCCTGGTCTCCGACAACCTGACGATGCTGCTCGTCGCCCGCGTCATCTCGGGTTTCTCGGCCGCGCTGGCGACCGGCGCCGGCACCGCCGCGATCGGCGAGCAACTCCCGGCCAGCCGCAAGTGGCTCGGGCCGGTGCTCGCGCTGCTGGCCAACATGGGCGGCCTGGCCTCCGGCACGATGCTCGCCGGCATCCTGGCCCAGTGGGCCGGCCACCCGCTGCGGCTGAGCTGGATCGTCGACCTGGCCCTGATCGGGGTCGGCCTGGTCGGGTTGGTGACGGTGGCCGAGACGGTCCGCCGGACCCGGCCGACGTTCCGCTTCCAGCGGCTGAGCATCCCGCACGAGATCCGCGGCGAGTTCATCCGCGCGTCGGCGGCTGCCGGGGCGGGCTTCGCGGTGCTCGGTGTGCTGACGTCGGTGACCGGCATTCTGCTCGGCACCGAACTGGGGCGCGACGATCCGGCGCTGACGGGTTTCGTGGTCTTCCTCGGGTTTGTCTTCACCGCGGCCGGTCAGTTGATCGACCGGCGGTTGCCGCCGTCGGGTTCCCTGCCGGCGGCGTGCGTGTCGCTGGTCGTGGCCGCGGGGCTGATCGCTTGGGCGGTGCTCGGTGCGGCCCTGGCGCCGTTGCTGGCCGCCGCTGTGGTGGTCGGGTTGGGCACCGGGACCGCGGTCAGCGCTGGGCTGCGGGCGATCGCGACCGGTGTGCCGGCCGCGCGCCGCGGCGAGGCCTTCTCCGCGTTCTTCGCGATCCTCTACACGGTGTTGGCGGTGCCGGCGATCGGGGTCGGTGTGGTCATCGAGTACGCGAACCTGCACTGGGCCGGCGGGATCTTCAGCCTTCTCGTGGCTCTGTTGGCGTTGACCGTGCTGATCAGCCTGAGCCGGCGTCGGCCTGTTTCTGGGTGAACCCGCGGCCCTCCGCGGGGTACTCATCTACATGAGGCTTCGTGTGCCGGCGGGTGCCGGTTACCTTGATCGTCGTGGTGATGAGCACGGCGCACTGGATCGCTGCTGTCCGCGCGCGGGAGACCCGCCGGGCCGACCGGTTGTTCGCCGATCCGCTGGCCTCGGAGCTGGCCGGCGAGCAGGGCGCGGCGATGATGTCGCGGTCCGAAGCGGCCAGCGGTGGCGAGAACCGCTTCATTCCGGTGCGGGTGCGCTGGTTCGACGACGCGATCACCGCCGCGGTGGGTGCCGGGATCCGGCAGGTCGTGCTGCTCGGTGCCGGTCTGGACACGCGGCCCTATCGGCTCGATCTGCCGGGCGACGTCGATTGGTTCGAGGTTGATCGGTCGACGCTGTTCTCGCTGAAAGAGCCAGTGTTGGCCGGCGCTTCGCCGTGCTGCCGGCGGCATACCGTTGCGGCCGATCTGGCCGGCGACTGGGCCGCGCCGCTGTGCGCGGCCGGCTTTGATCCGACCCGGCGCACGCTGTGGGTGGCTGAGGGGTTGTTCTTCTATCTGGCCCCGGAGTCGGTTGTGGGGGTGCTCGGGGAGGCCGCGGCGCTTTGCGGGGTGGGGAGTCTGTTCCTCGCCGACGTCATGGGGGCGGCTGGGCTCTCCGTGCCCGCGATGCAGCCATTTCGCGATCACCTTGCCCGCAACGGTCTTCCGCCGCCGTTCGGCAGCGACGATCCGGCGGCGGTGTTCGCCGATGGTGGGTGGGCGCTTGCCGATCTCACCGCCGCTGGGGGGCCGGGAGCCAACTACGGTCGGCTGCCGGAGACCGGCAGCGGCCTGCGCCGTGGCTGGCCGCACCTGGTCACTGGCCAGCGCTGACCGGCATAGGCCTTGCGGCGTGGTTGGCCGCACCTGGTCACTGGCCAGCGCTGACCGGCATAGGCCTTGCGGCGCGGTTAGGCGGAGGCGCCGAGCGGAACGCCGAACTCGGCGTAGGGAGGGAGGCCAGGCCAGCGGGCGAAGGCAGCGTCCAGGAAGTAGCGCTCGCCTGGATCCCAGGTGTGCCCCTGCGCGCGCCGGTGGTAGACGTACCCGAACGGATGCGTCCGGTAGACCAGCCCACCGCCGGCCTTGACCCGGGTGATCAGGCCCAGGTCAACCGACCGCGGCACGGGCCGCCACCCACCCGCGTTCTCCAGGTCGCCGCGCCCGATCAGGATCGTGCCGCCGGCCACCACCTCGGCATACGCCTCGGAATTGCCGGACTTGCGGCGGATGGTCTCGTCGCGTTCCTCGAGGTGCACGAACTCGGCACCCTTGCCGACCAGCGTCGCCCCGGAGAAGTGGCGGGCCAGGACCAGGTCCCAGACGTGTTCCGGGCCGTAGGTGTCGTCGTCGTCGACCTTCGTCACCAGGCTGCCGTTGGAGCGCGCGGTCGCCAGGCCCAGCGCCGTGCCGAAGTCGACGCCCGCCGGCACCTCGACCACCGACACCGGTCGCGGGCACTTCGCCGCCCACGCCGTCAGCGACTCCGGGGCCGGGCAGCCGTGCAGCCCGACCACGATCTCCAACCCGGGGTAGCTCTGCTTCTCCAGCGCATCGAGCACCGGCGCGAGGCGTTCCGGGCGGCGGGTCATCAGGATCGCGCTGACCGTGGGCAGCTCGCCGAGCAGCGGGAACGCGCCCGCGACCAGGCGGGGCAGGACCAGCCCGGTCGCGTGGCCGCGCAACGCCGCCCGGCGCTGCCGCACGCTGTGCGCCTCCAGGGCCACCGGGTCATCGCCGACCGGCGGCGGGGAGGCCAGCACCTCGGCGAGTTCGGGGGAGAGCAGCGTCGCGACCGCCGGCGACAGGTCGCCGATCCGCAGCACCGCGCCGGTCGCCGCGATCTGCACCAGCAGCGTGGCCACCTGGCGCGGGTCGCCGGTCAGGGCGTCGGCCTCGACGGTGGCGACGCCGCGCAGCATCTCGACCGTGGAAGCGTCGAGCCCCAGGCCGTCGAGCCGGCCGGAGCGCACCTGAGCGCCGGCGGGGGAACCGAGCACCAGGCGTACCCCCGCGCTCGCGGTCTTGTCCGCCCGGGCCCTTGGGTTGATCCGGATCGCGTCGAACAGCACGGCGGCGTCGGTGGGCAGCACGATGCCGGCCGCCGCCGGGTCGGCCGGGCCGTCGCTCAGCAGCACGTCGGTCGGGCGGATCTCGTCGGGCGACGGCAGGGCGCCGACGTGCGCGGTCGGCGGCAGGAACGCGGGCAGCGCGCCCGCGGCGGCCACGTCGACGCTGGCCGGCATCGGCAACGGGCGCACGGGCACGAGGCCGGCGAGCGCGCTGCGCACCACGTCGCGCAGCGGCAGCGGCTGGTGGAGGCGGAGCGTCACGGTGGCCAGGCCGCGGCGGCGCAGCGGCAGCGAGACCCGGTGCCGGCGCAGCCGGGGGAGCGGGTCGATCGCGCCCGACCAGCCCGGGCGGATCGCCTGCCAGGGGAGCATGATCCGGACGGCGCGGACCGGGGTCGCCGACGCCGGGGTGGCCATCAGGTCACGCAAGTGGCCAGGGGTGCCCGCGAGCAACACGACGCGCTGGCGGGGCAGCCGGATCACCCGTAGGCCGATCGCCCGGGTCAGGCGTGCGAGGCGTCCCTTGGGCGGCGGGCAGTCGATCAGTGACCAGGATGACGACGACACGCGGTCAGGGTACGGCGTCTGGAACCGTCGGCTTCGTCGTGTCCCGGTGCCGCGGCAGTGCCACCTTGCGGACCGCCTGGACCTGGATGCGCCGGGCCGCGCGCAGCGCCTCGAACAGCAGGAACGCGTTGCGGGCGACCAGCCGTTGCTTGATCCCCTCGTCGCCGCGCGGGAACACGTAACCGGTCTTGGGGCGCTCGGCCCGATAGAACGCCACCAGCCGGGCGAAGAACTCGCGGCGGCGGGCCCGGGGGACCCGCGCGGCGTGGTTGAGCACCTGGAGCTGATGCCAGATCGCCCGGGCGAACAGCGGGGCGCGCAGCTCCTCGTCCTGGCGGTCGTCGATGAAGTGGAACACGAACCCCCACTGGTCGAAGACCTCGAAATGGCGGTCGCTGACCGTGCGGGTGATCGAGCCGGTCTCCCGCTGCCGGTAGCCGTAGGAGTAGCGGTCCAGCAGCGTGATCCGGCCGGCGGCGATCATCAGCGGCAGGGAGAACGCGACGTCCTCATACCAGCCGGGCCGGAAAGCGAGGCCCAGGTCGACCAGGAGCTGCCGGCGGATCACCTTGTTGCAGGCGATGTGCAGCAGCTTGATCAACGCCGGCAACTCGGCGAGGCGGAACGTGTCGGGCGCGGGGCCGGCCCCGCTGACCGAGCTGTGCTTGACCCGACCGTCTGGGAACACCCGCGCGAACCCGGTGATCAGCAGGTCGGCGTCGGTCTCGGCGAGCCGCTTGGCGACCGCGTCGAGGGTGCCGTCGGTGAGCCAGTCGTCGCTGTCGACGAACCAGACGTAGTCACCGGTGGCGGCCGCCAGCCCGGCGTTGCGGGCGGCGCCGAGGCCGCGGTTGGCGGGGAGCGTCAGCACCTTGACCCGGCTGTCCCGCGCGGCGTAGTCGGCCAGGATCGCGGCGGACCCGTCGTCGGAGGCGTCGTCGACGGCGATCAGCTCGAGGTCGGTGAACCCCTGGCCGAGAATCGAGTCGAGGCACGCGCCGAGGTAGTCCTCGACCCGATAGACCGGAACGACGACGCTCAGCAGCGGCACCGAACCTCCCTCGCACATAACGGAAACGCGAGACAGTGTACGGCGAACCGGCGAACGGAAATGCCCCTAAAAGAGCCCGGTGACCCAACTCCAGGCATCGACCACCCAGTCGATCGACCGCAGGTAGGCGAAGCCCACTCCGGCCAGGAATACGGCCATCACGAGGTGCGCGCCGCGCGCGGAGCGGCGTACCCGGCCCAGTTGCTTTTCCAGAATGACCCGACCGACCATCCGGGTGAGCGCGTAGAGCCCGAGCGCGACCAGGCCGGTGAGCACGAAAAGGGCAACCGGGGTGCCGAGGTTGCCACCGTCGGAGATCGCCCAGAGCCCCCAGCAGACGAAGGCGAAGAGCGCGCCGATCAAACTCAGCCCGGCGCCGCGACGGAACAGCCGCAGCTCCTCCCGGAACACCGGCCGCGGAATCGCGCCGGTGTGGTCACCGGGCCAGCCGGTGCCGGTGGGTATGTGCGGTTGACCTGTGGGCCCAGGCCCAGGCCCCACTTGCGCCCGGCCCCGGCGGAACGGGTTGTTGTCCTCCGGCGGCATCTCCACGGTGCGCTCGGCCCATGGTTCGCGTTGGTCGGTCATCACGCCCCCTTCTGACGCCAGGGTAGCGAGCCGACAAACCGGTCGCCCTGGCGGCGACAATCGGGTACGCAGAACGCATGACTTCCCTCGATGTGGCGGTGCGGCAGACCACGGACGACGATTTCGACCAGATCGCCGCGATGCTCGGCATCGTCTTCCACCACACGCAGGACCCGGCGGCGCTGGCCGTCGAACGCCCGTTGCACGACCCGGCGCGCGGCATGGTCGCCGTCGACGGCGACACGATCGTCGCCCACGCCGCGTCGTTCGAGCGGGAGATGAGCGTCCCGGGAGGGGCGCCCGTGCCGTGCGCACACGTCACCGGGGTCGGCGTGCTCCCCACCCACCGCCGGCAGGGCATCCTGCGCACGCTGATGGAGCGCCAGCTCCGCGAGGTGGCCGCCGCCGGTCGCGAGCCGATCGCGGCGCTGTGGGCCAGCGAGACGGCGATCTACCCGCGCTTCGGCTACGGCTTCGCCGGCCACCGGGTCCGGCTGCGCGCCGACCTGACCGGCACCGGCCTGCCCACCGGCGCACCCGGCCGCCTGCGCACCGGCACACCGGAGACGCTGCGCCCGGAGCTGGTGAAGCTCTGGGACGAGGTCCGCGCGAGCCGCCCGGGCTGGTCGAGCCGCGACGACAACTGGTGGACCTACCTGCTGGCCGATGTCCCGTCGGAGCGCGACGGCGCCACCGAGCGCCTGGCGGTGGTGCACTCCGACGAGTCCGGCACCGTCGACGGCTACGCGCTGTGGCGCACCAAGGGCGACTGGAACGACAACGGCCCCGACGGCGAGGTCCGGGTCGACGAGGTGGTCACGGCGACACCGGCGGCCTACCGCTCCCTGTGGCGGTTCCTGTTCTCGCTCGACCTCACCCGCCGGTTGACCTTCGGCTTCGCGACACCCGACGAGCCGCTGTGGCACCTGGTCCCCGAGCCCCGCCGCCTGGGCGGCGCCCTGGCCGACGGCCTGTGGGTGCGGCTGATCGACGTGGGTGCGGCGCTGCGCGCCCGCGCCTACCGCGCGCCGGTCGACGTGGTGTTCGCCCTGACCGACGCGATCCTGCCGGCCAACGCGGCCCGCTGGCGGCTGTCCGCCTCTGCAGACGGGGTCACCTGCGCGCCCACCGCGGACCCGGCCGACCTGGCCTGCGACGTGCTGGAGCTGGGCGCGGCCTATCTGGGCGGCACGTCACTGGCGTCGCTCGGCCGCGCCGGCCGGATCGAGGAGCTGCGCCCGGGCGCGTTGCTGGCGGCCGACATCGCGTTCGGCTGGCACCAGGCGCCGAGCGGATCAGAGGTCTTCTGAGGGCTGATTTCCGGGTACGGTCAGCGAATGGGTGACAACGAGCGCCGCCGGCGGCGACTGCGCCACCCGGCGTCACGGCCGGGCCCGGTGCCGGAGCCGCCGCCGTCGGACGAGGCTGTCCCGTCGGCGGTCACGGCCGAGGTGCACGACCCGGCGCCCGACGAGATGCCACCGGCCCAGCGCCGCCCGGAGCAGGCGGAGCCGCGGCCGCGCCGGGGTGGCGGCCTGCCGCCGTCGGAAGAGCGCGAGGCCGAGCGGGGCCTGCGCGGCTTGGTCGGCTCGGGCGCGTCCCAGGTCGGCACGACGGCGGCGATGCGCGCCCGAGACGCCTCGCGGCCGAGCCCGGCCGAGGAGGCCGAGGCCATGGAGCGCGTGACCGTCGTCCGCCGCAATTGGATCCCCCGCGAAGACCTCCCCCGCGGCGGCGGCCGCCCTCGCGCCTAGCCCGAGTCGGGACACCGGACGCCTGCGGCCAATTGGCGCCTACCAACCTTAGGCGCGGTCACGACATACCGATAAGTGTCGCGCCCGCTCGGACTCAATAAAGCTGTTCTCGCTCTCTTCGTCCCAGTTCAGAGCCACGATATCAGCGACCTTGCCCAGGTTCGCAACATTTTTGAAGAGCTCGTTTCTGATATCGATAGCGTCGGCGGTGTGGCCCGGCGGATAGATTAATAGAAGGTCAATATCCGAGGTGCTCACCATTTCCGCACAGGCCTGCGGAGGGCCGTCGCATCGCGATGCACTTCCAAACGCCATAACTCGGAAATCACGCGGAACCGTCTTGTCTACCAAGTGCTTCACGCTGAGAAGGAGACAAGTAGTCGAGGAAGCGCTGTCCGTCATGATAAACAGCTCCCAGGAACTCGTTGGTTTTAAAGAGTCCGACTCCACGTTCCTTCGCTAGCGCCTTCGCCTCGCCTGAGTAGTGGTTGTAATCCATAGTCGAGACTATGCATGTTGTCTCTGGAGCCTCAGCTAGAATGTCCTCGACATCCGCGACGCCAAGCATATATTGGTTCGTCAGGTAAACGCGAATATCGGACTTCGTGGCGCGTCGGACGATTAGCCTAAAGTCGTCGACCTCGTCGATGGAGGAGACGGGCTCGCGCGCATGCAGGTATCCTATTAGGTATTTGCGGTGATCGGGCCGCGGTCTTTTACTGTAGTATCCATCTTCAGGCATCTCGGTCGCCAATCGGGTTAATGTCGCCGTCGTCAACAAGAATGTCATTCATCGCCCGGGGGAAGCGAGGGGCGACCGGATTTACCACTCCGCCGAGATGTCGGTCCTCAAGACCTCGGGCGTGCAGGCGGAAGGCGGCAAGCGTTTCTAGTTCGTCGCGATGTAAGAGCGCCAGATTTGCTTCAAGGAGGCGGATTATTCGAGTGTTATTGGGGAGAATCCGAAGAAGTACCTCTCTCCGCCAAGCGGCGCTGGTATTCAAACCAAGGCCGCGCAGGGCGGCCTCGGACTCGGGACCGTACATGTCCCATATCGCGCTATTCTCGCTCAAGAGCAGACCCACGTCGCGCCGAAGTGTGCCTCTGTCGCTGTATGAGCGTAGTCCTAATACGTCCCGTATTCGATCCTCGTGCTGCTGCTTCCATTGTTGAAGCGTCTCTACTGGATACTGGTTCGGTGCACGATCGACAACCGAGTGACAATTTGGACAAAGTAGTAGCAGGTTGGCAAACGACGTTAGGTCCTCGTCTTTCGCGGCGGCGTCGCCGCGCGGTCCGTCCTCGCCGGCGGCCACAATGTGTGCGACCTCCGCCAGCTTTACCACGGTCCCATCATCGAGCTCCTGCCATAGGAATCCAACAGGGCAGTCAGGCTTGTAGCAGTATCCAGCGCCAGAAGCGATAAGACGTACGACGGTTTCCCGGCGAATACGACGCCCACGGGCACCTGCGCAGCCGCTTACGACAACCTCGGTCACGCTCCAGAGCATGCCATACGACGCGATGTTATTGACGGCAGTGGGTGCGTAGGCGCTACGCCCGACTCTGATGCAGAAGGCCGGCTCAGCTTCGTATCCCGCGCGCGCTCAACCGCGGTCCCAGAGCCCCATTGCCGGGCCGTCGTCGATTGCTGCCTGGGCCTGGATCGCGAGCTGGGATGCCGAGCCGCCACTGCGGCGTCTTGAAGGTCGACGATTCAGCGAAGAGAAGCTGCTGCCTTGCGCCCAGGCGTCTTTGCCAAGGTGCCATGCCAGAGATCATGGGGACCGGTGTCACTCGGGCAGCTTCGTCGGCCGTCAGGGGGCCCTGATCGCTGACCCTGGCCAACTGACGGGCAGAGCTAGCCGTTCTGTAGCAGCGACCGTGGACGGACGCGTATGCGCGGTGCGGTCGACCCACGGGACCGCGCGCTTCGCAGCCGGTAACGGCCCCATCGGGTCCGGAAGTCGCACACCAAGTTGGCGCAGGTGGCGTTAGATCCAGTTGCTCACGATCTGAAGACTAGAGCGAGATCGTCAAGCCGCCGTCGATGATGTGGTCGGCGCCTGTCACGTTGCCTGCCCGGTCGCTGGCCAGCATGACGACCAGGGCTGCCACCTCTTCCGGGTGAGTGAAGCGGTTGGTCACCGACTGACCGGCGGCGCCCTTCGCGACGTCTTCCGGGTTGCCGCCGGTTGCCGCCGCCACCGAGTGGGCCATGCCGTGCTCGCCCAGCCACAGGTCGGTTTCCACCGGGCCCGGGCTGACCGTGTTGACGCGGATGCCCTGCGGGCCGAACTCCTTCGACAGCGACTTCGAGAAGTTGAGCAGCGCGCCCTTCGCGGCGCTGTAGTCCATCACCAGCGGGTCCGGCAGCGTCGCGTTCACCGAGCACACCGTCACGATCGTGCCGCGGTGTTCGAGCAACTGCGGCAGGGCCGCGCGCGTCGCGCGTACCGCTGACAAGAAGTTGATCGTGATGGTCTCTAGCCAGTCGTCGTCGGTGATCGACAGGAAGCCGTTGGGGCGGGAGTGGGTCGCCCCGACGTTGTTGATCAGGATGTCGGCGCCGCCGTGCGACGCGGCCAGCTCCAGCAGGCGGCCGGGGCCGTCAGCGGACGCCAGGTCCACCGCCAGTGGGAAGACCGACGACAGCTCCGCGAGCGCGGGGGTGACGGAGCGGGAGCCCGCGACGACGGTCGCGCCCTCTTCGGCGAGTGCGCGGGTGATGGCGAGGCCGATGCCCTTGCCCGCGCCGGTGACTACTGCGGTCTTGCCAGCCAGATGAAGATCCACGCCGCACATCATCGCACCGGGAGGAACACATTTCGTCCGTTGCCCCGGAC
Source organism: Asanoa ferruginea (assembly GCF_003387075.1). Lineage (NCBI taxonomy): Bacteria > Bacillati > Actinomycetota > Actinomycetes > Micromonosporales > Micromonosporaceae > Asanoa > Asanoa ferruginea. The sequence continues at coordinate 313,555 of NZ_QUMQ01000001.1, read as the reverse complement.
CAGCTCCGAGGGTTAATCGACGCCGTGTCTAAATCAGGATCCCGTTGGCTGCGCCGACGCGTCGGGCGGGGCTCGGTCGTTGGGAATGACGTGTCACGTCGCGTTCTCCTGCTCTCCAACGGGTTCGGCGGTGCGACGATGGCCGCCTACTGCTGGCTGCGTGACCGGGGGATCGAGACGGCGTTCCAACCGGCGACCGACGGCGCCGCGATGGTCGACGCCGCTGCGCGATACGGACCCGACCTGATCTTCGCGCCGACCTTGACCGCCAAGGTTCCGGAGGAGCTGTTCGGGCGGGTCGCGATCAACCATCCCGGGCGGATGGGCGACCGGGGCGCCTCCTCGATCGACTGGGGGCGGTTCCGGCGCGAGACGTTCGGGGGCACCACCCTGCTCCTCGCCGCCGACGGGTGGGACACCGGCGACATCGTGCACACGACCACGTTCCGCTACCCGGACGGGCCGGCGACCAAGAGTTGGATCTACGCGCATCTCAACCGCGCCGCGATGATCCGGGGGCTGGAGCACCTGGTCGGTGCGCACACGCCGCGGCCGCTCGACTACGGGCACGCCGACGTGCTCGGCACCTGGAACGACGTGCTGCGCCAGGGCGACTGCGCCGTCGACTGGGCGCTGCCCGCCGAGGAGATCGTGTGGCGGGCCGCCGCCCGCGACGGTGCGCCCGGTGTCACCGCCGAGTTGGCCGGCCGGCAGGTGCGGATCTTCGACGTGCACCCGGCCGGGCCGACCCGGTTCGACCCCGGGCGGGTGGTCGGCTGGATGCTCGACGGCGCGATCCGGGTCGCGGCCGGGCCGGCCGACGGCGACGGAACGCGGGGGAGCGTCTGGGTCGGCTTCGTCAAAGAGACCGGCTTCAAGCAGCCCGCCACCTGGTGGCTCCGCGACGCGGTCGAGCACCTGCCGGCCCAGCAGGGCAATCCCGTGTCCTACCGGCCGGTCACCACGCGGCGGCTGGGGCCGGTGGCCGTGGTGACCGCGGCGGCCTACAACGGTGCCTGGTCGACCCGGTTCTGCCGCACGGTCGCGGCGACCGTCACGGCGGCGGCGCGCCGGCCGGAGATCGAGGTGGTCGTGCTGCGCGGCGGTGGTGCGGTGCCGTTCGGCAACGGCGTCAATCTCAACCACATCTACGCCGCGCCCGACGGGGTGGAGCAGGAGGCCCGGCGCAACATCCGGGCCATCAACGACGTAGCGACGGCGATGTTCCAGGCCCGCCGCGACGGCGTCTCCGTGATCGCGCTGCTCGACGGCGACGCGGGCGCCGGCGGCGCGTTCCTGTCGCTGTGTGCCGACGTCGTGGTCGCGGTGCCGGGGCGCACGTTCAACTACCACTACACGGGCATGGGCGGGCTGAGCGGGTCGGAGTTCCACACCCTCACGCTGCCGCCGCGGCTGGCCGACGAGGCGCGCCGTGCCGCGCTGCTGCACGAGTGCCTGCCCTTCAGCGCGGAGCAGGCGCAACGACAGGGGCTGGTCGACTACCTGGCTCCCGAAGGGCTTGCGGCAAGCGACCTGACCGACTGGATCCACGAGTTCGCGGTCAACTACCGGCACCCGGCCAAGCAGCTCGACCACCAGCGATGGCGGCCGTTGCCGACCGAGGCGGAGCTCGCCGCCACGCAGCAGCGCGAGCTCCGCCGGATCGATCAAGACTTCGCCAGCCCGGCGTTCCAGTCGGCGCTGTCGAACTTCGTGCTCAAGCGCCCCGGAAAACCACCCGTGGCCGCGACCGAGTTCAAAGGAACCTACTAGCCCGCCGCGATGTCCCGCAGGCGGGCGCGGAGCGCGCGGGCGGTGCTGTCGCGGCCCTCGGCCACCAGGCGCTGCAACGCCGCCGGGTGACCGGGCTCGGCCAGCCATGCGTCGGCGGCCGCGACCACCTCGTCGGTGATCGTGTAGGTCGGGTAGGCCATCACCACGAACTCCTGGGCCGGCTCGCTGTCGCGCAGACCCCACACCGAGACAACCGATTCGAAGAACTTCGCGGCGTAGGGCGCGATCAGGTCGACCTGGGCCGGGTGCTGGAAGCCGCTCAGCAGCGCGCGGTTGCGCCAGTTGGGCAGCTCGGCCGACCCGGTCAGGTGGCGCCAGACGTTGGCCTTGTTCTCCGCCGTCGGGATCAGCGCCTGCATCTCGGCCGCCTCGCGCTCGCCGCTCGACGTGCGGTCGTTGGCCAGCTCGGCGTCGATCTCGGCGGACGACGCGGCGCCGTTGGCGACCAGGGCGCCGAGCAGCGACCAGCGGAACTCGGTGTCGATCGGCAGGCCGGCCGGGATGTTGTCGCCCGAGAGCCAACCGCGCAGCACGGCCAGGTGCTCGTCGGAGCGGGCCGCCGACGCGAACGCCCGGGCCCAGGCGAGCTGGAAGCCGCTGCCCGCCGGAGCCGCGAGCATCGCGGTGCGGGCCGTGTCGGCGACCTGGGCCCAGCCGGTCGGTGCCCACTCCGGGTCGGAGTAGAACGACAGGGCGCCGCCGGCCTGCCGCAGCGTCGCAGTGACCAGGTTGATGTCGGACTCGGCCGGCAGGCCGGTCAGCACCAGCGCCACGTAGTCGCGGGCCGCGAGCTCGGCGTCGCGGAGCATGTCCCAGGCCGCGGCCCAGCACAGCGCGCGGGCCAGCGACGAGTCGAAGCCGTCGATGTGCTGCACGACGGTGGCCATCGAGCGCTCGTCGAGGCGCAGCTTGGCGTAGGTCAGGTCGTCGTCGTTGAGCAGCAGCACGTCGGGCGCGCGTACGCCGGTCAGTTGTGGCACCGGGGTCTGCTCGCCGGTCACGTCGATCTCGATCCGCTCCCGGCGGACCAGCCGGCCCTCGGCGCTGAGGTCGTAGAGGCCGACCCCGATCCGGTGGGTACGCAGCGTGGGGTAGTCGGCCGGCGCCTCCTGGAGCACCACGACCGACTCGTAGGAGCCGTCAGCGCCGATGACCACCTGCGGCCGCAGCGTGTTGACCTGCGCGGTCTCCAGCCACTGGGCGGCGAACTTGCGCAGCTCGCGGCCGGACGCCGACTCGAGCTCGCTGAGCAGGTCGTCGAAGGTCGCGTTGCCCCAGGCGTGCTTCGCGAAGTAGGCCCGCAGCCCCGCGAGGAACGGGTCGAGGCCGACGTAGGCGACCAACTGCTTGATGACCGACGCGCCCTTGGCGTAGGTGATGCCGTCGAAGTTGACCTCGACCGCTTCCAGGTCGGGCATCTCGCAGTAGACCGGGTGGGTGGAGCTGAGCTGGTCCTGCCGGTAGCCCCAGTTCTTGCGGATCGACAGGAACGTCGTCCAGGCGTCGGTGAAGCGCGTCGCGTGGGTGTTGCACCAGTGGCTCGCCCACTCGGCGAACGACTCGTTGAGCCACAGGTCGTTCCACCAGCGCATGGTCACCAGGTCGCCGAACCACATGTGGGCCAGCTCGTGCAGGATCGTGTTGGCGCGCTGCTCGTATTCGAAGTCGGTGACCTGCGAGCGGTAGACGTAGGCCGACTCGGCGTGGGTGACGCAGCCGAAGTTCTCCATCGCGCCGGCGTTGAAGTCGGGCACCCAGAGCTGGTCGTATTTCGGCAATGGGTAACGGACGCCGAAGTTGGCGTGGTAGAAGTCGAAGCCCTGCGTGGTGATCAGGTTGAGCTCGTCGGCGTCGAAGTATTGCGCCATGCTGGCCCGGCAGTAATAGCCGAGGTCGATGCCGTCGTGCTCGAACCGCACCTCGTGGTAGGGGCCGGCGCACAGCGCGGTGATGTAGGTCGACATCCGCTCCGACACTGCGAAGTGGACGGTCTTGACGTCGTCGGCGAGCGCGTCGACCCGGTCGACCGGCATGTTGGACACGACGTTCCAATGCGCCGGGACCGTCGCGTGCCAGGTGTAGACCGACTTGAGGTCGGGCTGATCGAACGACGCGTACACCCGCTGCGCGTCGGCGGTTTCGAACTGGCTGTAGAGATAGGTCTCGCCGTCGACCGGGTCGACGCTGCGGTGCAGGCCCTGGCCCGACGTCGAATAGTTGAAGTCGGCGTCGACGACGAGTTCGTTGGCGGCGGCCAGGCCGGTGATCGTCAGGCCCTTGTCGGCGGCCCAGCCGCTGGTGTCGACCGCGTCGCCGTTGAGGGTCGCGGAGCGCACCGACGCGGCGGCCAACTCGATGAACGTGGTGGCGCCGGGCTCGCGGCAGTCGAACACGATCGTCGTGACCGAGCGGAACGTGCGCGCGTCGCCCTGACCGGCCGAGGCCAGATCCAGGCTGATGTCGTAGGACGTGACGTCGAGCAGTCGCGCCCGCTCGGCCGCCTCCGCCTGGGTCAGGTTGCGCACACCAGCCACAGTCAGTTCTCCGTTTCACGCGCTTGGTTAGCCGGCGCTCGTTCCGCTGGGCTTGTGGCCCGCGTCACCGGCAGTTCAGTCGAGTCTTCCATGCCCGCCAGAGCGAACCACGGTAACCCACGTCACGCGCGGTATCAGGTGCGGAAAGGGTCGGACGAGGGTGAATATCAGGGTACGTACCCCCCACCGCCGGAAGGCTTACGCCGTGTCCGATCGTCAAGAAGTCGACATGTATTTCGACCCCGCCTGCCCCTGGGCCTGGATCACCTCCCGCTGGCTGCTGGAAGTGGAAAAGGTCCGCCCGCTCGACGTCACCTTCCGGGTGATGAGCCTGGCCGTGCTCAACGACGGTCGGGACCTCGACGAGAACTACGTCAACTTCCTGCGCACGGCGTGGGGGCCGGTGCGGATCTGCATCGCCGCCGAGCAGAAATACGGCACCGGCGTGCTCCGTGACCTCTACACCGCATTCGGCACCCGCATCCACCTCCAGAAGCAGGAGCGCGGACCCGAGTTGTACGCCGCCGCGCTGACCGATGCCGGCCTGGACCCCGCGCTGGCCGCCGCCGCCGACAGCACCGACTTCGACGACGCGCTGCGGGCCAGCCACGAGGCCGGCATGAAGCCGGTCGGCATGGACGTCGGCACCCCGGTGATCCACGCACCCGGCCCCGACGGCGGTCGCGTCGCGATCTTCGGCCCGGTCGTCACGCCGGCACCCAAGGGTGAAGCCGCCGGCAAGCTCTGGGACGGCGTTCTCCTGGTCACCAGCACTCCGGGCTTCTTCGAGCTCAAGCGGACCCGCGATGTGGGTCCGATTTTCGACTGATCGGACCCTTTCCGGCTAGCCGACCGATTCGTTGCGTAGGGTGTCCGACGGCACCCTCGCATCGAAGGATCTCCCGATGTCCGATGAGATAGCCGGCGCTGCCTACTGGTCAGTCGACGAAGGCCGCTGGGAGACCCTCGTCCCGGCCCTGCCCGACTACTGCGCCGACCTGCTCGCCCCGCCGATCCTGGTCGGCGCGGCCCCCTGCGGCACCGACGCGATCGCCGCCCTCCCGAGCCTGGCGAGGCCGAGTGAATCGGGTCCGACAGCCCTTGATCGGCTCGACATGCTGGTGCCGTTTCCGCGCGAAACGCCGGTCGCGGCCACAGCCTGAGACACCGCCCGGGTGTCGGTCGTCACGCCGGCACCCATCGGTAGCGTTTCGGACATGACGATCGTGCACCCGATCGCCCGGGCCTGGATCACCACCGGCGGCACCGGCGCGCAAAACTACGACGAGTTCGCCGACGACAACGAGATCACCGCGATCATCGCCGACAACCCGCGCAGCGCGCTCGCGATCGAGATGCCGCACCGCGCGCCGTCCGCCTCCGGAGCGTCGTTCCTGGACTCGCTGGGCGCCGCCGCCCAGCGCCTCGCCGACGCGAAAGACGACGGCAGCTACACACCGGCCGACGGCGTGGTCGTGCTCTACCGAATCACGGCTCCCGGCGAGGAGCCGGCCTACGGCATGTTCGCGACGGTCGACACCGACCAGATCTCGACCAGTGCCGACGAGCCCGGCCTGGTGATCCGCAACGAAGACGTGTTCATCGAGAAGGTGCGCGAGCGGGTCGCCCTCGCCGAGGCGGTCGGGCACCTGCTGTCGCCCGTACTCCTGCTGCAGACTGGTCGTGGCGCGGAGTTGCAGGCCGCCCTCGCGGCGGCGTGCGACGCGGCCGGCGCGCCCGCGGCGACCGACCTCGACCAGGCGGGCCGCACCCACGCGATCTGGCCGCTCGGCCCCGGCGCGACCCAGGACAACCTGCTCGCTCTGGCCAGCGGGGGCGACCTGGTCGTGGCCGACGGCAACCACCGCAGCCTGGCCGCCCAACTCGGCAAGCTGCCGCGCTTCCTCGCCGTGATCACCACCCCGGCGTCGGTCGCGATCCAGCCCTACAACCGGCTGGTCTCGGAGCTGACCGTCACCCCCGCGTCTTTGCTCGACGCGCTGCGTTCGGCGGGCGCTTCGGTCACCCCGGTCTCAGATCTCAACCCCACATCCGTCATCGTGTACGCCGCCGCCGCCTACGCCGTCGAGTTGCCGCACGACCCCAATGCCGGCCCGGTCGACAACCTCGACCACGCGCTGGTCGAGCGGGTCATCCTGCGCGACGCGCTGGGCCTCGAGCCGGGCGACAAGCGGATCACCTATGTGGGTGGTGACTACCCCGCGTCGTGGCTGGTCGGCGAGGTCAACGCCGGCCGCGCCGAGCTGGCGATCCTGATCGCCCCGGTCACCGTCGACGACTTCGTCGCGGTCAACCTCGCGCGGGCCAAGATGCCACGAAAGAGCACCTGGTTCACCCCGAAGGCGCGAGGTGGCCTGGTGCTCGCGGAGCTGGGCACGCACTGAGAGACTGCTGACCATGCGCGTCTACCTCGGCTCCGACCACGCCGGCTTCGAGCTCAAGTCCCACCTGGTCACCTACCTCGCGACAAAGGGCTACGACGTGGTCGACGTGGGTGCGCACACCTACGACGAGGGCGACGACTACCCGGCGTTCTGCCTCCACACGGGCGCCCGGGTGGTCGACGACGAGGGCAGCCTCGGCATCGTGATCGGCGGCTCGGGCAACGGCGAACAGATCGCGGCAAACAAGATCAAGGGTGTACGCGCGGCGCTGATCTGGAACCTTTCCACCGCGCAACTGTCCCGAGAGCACAACGACGCCAACGTCGCTGGTGTCGGCGCCCGGCAGCACACCCTCGACGAGGCGACGGCGTTGGTCGAGGCGTTCCTGTCGACGCCGTTCTCGGGCGCCGACCGGCACGCGCGGCGGATCGCCGAGGTCGCGGGGTATGAGACTTCCCAGGACCTGCCGGCCCTGCCCTCCTGACCGGGGCAGCGGATCGCGTCGTCGGCGAGGAGGATCCGGCCATGGATCCTGCCTCGGGTAGCCGACGCCTCGGAGCCGGCGCCGTGGCCGTCGTGGTGCTGGTCGCGCTCACCGTGCTCTGGCGGCTCGGCTACATCGGCCCTGACGAGACGTCACCGATCGTCTCGCCGGCGCCCGCGTCGACCGCCGCCGTCGGCGGGCCGCGGATCGTCGTGGGCTATGGGATGCCGATCGGCTACGGCGACGGCCACTCCCACGTGATCAACCCGGTCACCGGTGACTACCGCGCGGTGGAGGGCAACCTGCACACGGTGTCGCCCGACTTGCACTGGGCGGTGCTGTCGGTCGAGCGGGTCGGCGAACTACCGCAGGCGTTCGACTTCTGGCTGTTCGACACGGTGTCGGGCCGCAAGACGCTGCACCTGGGCCAGTTGCCGTTCAGCCACGTGCGCTGGTCCGCCGACGGCCGGTGGTTGTCCTTCGCCCGGGTGAAACTGGTGAACAAACAGGACTCGTGCGTCGACGAGGTGCGGTTCGTGGAGGTCGAGACGAGCCGCGAGCACAAGGTCCCGGTCCCGTGTGACTACGGCCGCGTGGTTCCGCTGGGTTGGACTGGCGTTGGGTTGGCCTTCTCGACGACGGTGGTGCAGCCGACGGGCGAACTCGTGCCCGTTTCCCCTGTTGTTTACGGCCCCGAGTTGCTCGGGGCGAGTTCGCCCGCCCGCTTGCGCGAACTGGCCGGCGATGGCGGGCAGGTGTTCCCGGCGCCGGCGGCCGCGCTGCCTTCGACGGCAGCCGTCAACGCCATCCCGATGCCGTCGTGATCAACTTGCAGCTCGGATGATGGCTGCCACCGCGTCGGCCACTGCCTCGGGTGGTCCGGTCGCGTCGACGACGTGGGTCGCGCGGGCGCGCTGCGGGACGACCAGCCTGCGGTGCGCCGGCAGCAAGGTGCGGGTGAGGTAGGGCTCGCGGTTCTCCGCGGCCGGCGGCCGGCCCAGTCGCCGCCGGATCAGCTCTTCCTCCGGCAGGTCGAGGTAGACGCGGACGTCGAAGCTCCGGGCGACGGCCGCGTCGTGCAACGCGAGGTGCCCGACTAGCAGCACGGTCTTTCGTGGCACGACCCGCCGTTCCCGGAAGCCGGCGGCGCGGCTCTCCCGCGACCGGGCGTCGACGACGGTCGGCCGGCCCGCTTTCAGGTCGGCCAGGTGGGCTCGCAGGTCGTCCCAACGCCACAGCGCCGGGTCGTCCCAGTCGACGACGGTCCGGCCGGCGGCGGCGAGTGCCGCCCGCCCGATCACCAGGTCGTCGAGCGACAGCACGGACAGGTCAGCACCGAGGCGGGCCGACAGCGAGCCGGCGAGCGTCGTCTTGCCGCTTCCGGTCCCACCGGTCACCGCGACGAACAGGCTCACGCCCGGACGCTATCGGGCGTGGGGTCGATACGCTGACCGTGGCGTGTGGGCGCCGCCCGCGCGGCCGTTGGAGGTTGGCGTGTCGGTCACCCAGGTCGTCAACGTCGAGAGTGGATACGGCTACGGCCTCATCGGCGCGGACATGCACGTGTTCCAGGACCGTGGCCCGGTCTACGTGCTCACCCGGCGGCTGCCGGCGGTCCCGAAGGAGCCGAGCTGGCTGCCCGATCAGCCCAGCCGGCTGCTCAACGCCCGCCACCGGATCGTGCCGTTCACCGGGCGGGAGAGCGAGCTGGCCCGGCTGACCGGTTGGCGCTCGGGTACGGGACTGTCCGCCCTGCTGCTGCACGGGCCGGGTGGTGCGGGCAAGACCCGGCTGGCCGCCGAGTTCGCGGACGCGAGCGCCGCCGTCGGGTGGAAGGTGGTGGACGCCCGGCACGGGCCGGGGTCGGTGAGCCCACCGCCGGGCAGCCAGGACCTGACCCTCGACGGTGTCGCCGGCCTGCTCATGGTCGTCGACTACGCCGACCGGTGGCCGCTGACCCACCTGGCCTGGCTGCTCAGCAACGCCGTGCTGCACCGGGCGGTGCCGACGCGGCTGCTCCTGCTGGCGCGTTCGCCCTACGCCGCCCGCGCGATCCGATCGGCGATCGAGGAGCTCGACGGCTCGATGGACGTCATGGCGCTCGGGCCGCTGCCGGGCGACCGGAAGCGGATGTTCCTGGCGGCCCGCGACGCGTTCGCCTTCCGCTACGGCGTCGTCCCGGAGACCGTCGCCGTGCCGGCGCGTCTCGACGAACCAGCGTTCGCCCTCACGCTGACCGTGCACATGGCCGCGCTGGTCGCGGTCGACGCCCTCCACCGGGGCGGCGAGGTGGCTGACGACCCGGCCGGGCTGTCGGCACACTTGCTCGACCGCGAAGACGGGCACTGGCAGCGCCTTTACGAATCCAGAGTAGACGGTCTGGAGTTCGAGACCACCTCGGCGGAGATGACCCGGCTGGTGTTCACCGCGGCGCTCACCGGTGCGATGCCCTACGACCGTGGTGTCGAGATCCTGCGCACGCTCGACCTCCCCGGCCACCCTGACCGCTTGTTGGCCGACCACGCCCGTTGCTACCCGCCGACCGATGCCCTCACCGCGTTGGAACCGCTGTATCCGGACCGGCTGGCCGAAGACTTCCTGGCGCTGACGCTGCCCGGCCACCCGGCCCACGGTCACCATTCCCGGCCCTGGGCGCCGTCGACCATGGCGACCCTGGTGCGGGGCGGCGCGGCGACCTACGCCGGTCGGGCGCTGACGTTCCTGGCCGCGGCGGCCGCGCCGGGGCGATGGCCGCACGTCGCCGCGCACCTCGCCGCGGTGCTGCGCGACGCGCCCGAGCTCGCACTGAGCGGTGGCAGCGGCACCCTGACCGTGCTGGCCGAGGTCGAGGATCTCGATCCGGCCGTGCTGGCGGCCCTCGACCCGCTGCTGCCCGCCCGTGGCCAGGCCGACCTCGACCTCGGCATCGCGGCGATCACCCGCCGGCGCACCGATCAGGCGGCCGCGTCGGGCCTGACCGGTGAGCCGCTCGCCCGCCAGTTCGTGACACTCGCCCGTCGCTACCTCAACGCCGGCCTGCTCGAGCCGGCCCTCGACGCCGCGCTGCGGGTCGCGCCGCTGGCCGGCGAAGGCGGTGCGGTGGCGGCCGCCGGCGCCTACGAGCAGAGCCGGGCCCTCAGCGGGCTCGGCCGCCGGGTCGAAGCCGAGGCGGCCGTCGCCCGGGCCGTCGACATCTACCGCGACCTGGTCGACCAGGGCGACGACGCCTACCTGCCGCGGCTGGCCGACGCGCTGCACCTGCTCGGCCGGGAGTCCACGAGACCGGAGCCGAGCCGGATGGCCCAGGCCCTCGCCCAGACCGAGGAGGCCGTGGCGATCTATCGGCGGCTCACCGACGCCGAGCGTCCCGAGCTGGCGGCCGCGCTCAACAGCCTCACCATCCGGCTGCTGGAGCTCGGCCGGGCAGCCGAGGGCTCGGCCGCCGCCCTGGAGGCGGTCACGATCCGGCGGGAGCTGGCCGAGCGCGATCCCGGCACGTTCCTGCCTGACCTGGCCACCTCCCTCAACAACCTGGGCAACGCGCTGGCGTCGACCGGCCGGCACCACGAGGCGCTGGCGGTCAGCCGGGATGCGGTGGCCATCCGTCGCCGGCTGGCGGAGACCAACCCCTACGCGTACGAGCAGGCCCTCGCCCTGGCTCTGAACAACGTCGGCACGCGCTTGGCGGCGCTGGGTCACGCCGGCGAGGCGGTCGCGGTGCTCCGCGAGGCCGAGGCCAAACTGCGCGGGCTGGTCGAGTCGAACCCGGCGGCCAACCGCCAGTTCCTCGGCCTGGTCCTGGTCAACCTGGCCGGCTCGCTCCCGCCGACCCAACCGCAGGAGGTTGTCGCGGTGACCGCCGAGGCCGTCGAGATCTTCCGCGGGCTGGCCACCGAGCGACCCGACAGCTACCTCGGCGGCCTGAGCAAAGCACTCAACAACTACAGCGTCGCGTTGTCGTCGGCGGGCCAGAACCGAGCGGCGCTCACGGTCATCGAGGAGGCGGTGGCGGTGCGGCGGAGGCTGACCCGCACCGACCCTTCCTGGCGGCCCGAGCTCGCGGATTCGATCGAGAATCTCGCCACCACGTTGCGGAACCTCGGCCGCGACCGCCCGGCGACCGCCGCGGAGGGGGAGGCGGCCGTGATCCGCGCGCAGCTGACCGGTGCCGGGGACCCGGTGGCGAAGGCGCGGGCCACCGTCGCCGCGGTGCGGGCCGGCGGCAGCCGGGCGGATCAGGCCGCGGCCCTGGCGCGGCTCGGGAGCATCCTGGCGCAGACCGCACCGCTGGACGCCGGTGATCCGCTGCACGACGCGACGCGCATCTACCGGACGCTGGCCGCCGCCGAGCCCGACGCCTACCAGCCGCAGTTCGCCGCCGTCCTACAGGCCGAAGCGATGACCTACCTGGCGGTGGGACGGGCCGACCCGGCCGCCGAGGTCGCCGACGAACTGGTGACCCTGCTGCGGCCGCTGGCCGACCGCGCGCCGGCCTTCCACCAACCCGCTCTCGCGCGGGCCCTGACGCTGCTGGCCACGGCGGAGGGCCAGCTCCGCGAATACGCCGACGGCGAGCAGAGCGCGCAGGCCGCCGTCGCGCACTATGACCAGCTCGTCCGGCAGGCACCCCACGTCTTCAAGATGGAGCGGAAGGCGGCCCGCATGCTGGAGGGCCAGCTCCGGATCGCACCGCGCGTGGAGGCCAAGCTGCGCAAGCGAGCCATCCGCTACGGGTTCGGGCCATCCATCATGGACCGGTTGGGGCTGACGTCCGGCCCGGTCCTGTTCATCGGCCTGATCCTGCTGGGTCTTGTGGGGATCGTGGTCGCCGTCGTGGTGTTCGTCGTCACCCTGCCGTGGACCATCGTCTCGCTGGTCCGGCGGGTGATCCGCCGGGCCCGAAACACCTAGCGCCGCTTACGTCGAAGGTCCTTGACCAGCCCCCGGGCCCGGGCAAGGTCTGCCTCGAAGACGCCCGGCGACACCCGTGCCAGCGCCTCGAAGATCTCGACCGACTCGGTTCCGGCGCGGTGCGCGTCCTTCGCCCGGCCCGCCGCGAAGAGGGCGATGCAGAGGTTGGTCAGCGCGGTGGCCAGCCCGCCGGCGAAGCGGCCCGGGCTGGTGCCCGTGAGCCGCCGGTAGCTGCTGACCGCTTCCTCGGCGGTCGCCAACCCTTCGGCGAGCCGGTTGAGGGCGAGCAGATCGGCGACCAGGTTGGTCAGCGAGGCGGCCAGCTCCGGTTCGAAAGCCATGGGGTTCTCGGCGGCCAGCACCCGCCGGATCGCGACCGCCTCCTGAGTGGCGGCCAGTGCTTCGGTCTGCCGCCCGACGAACGCGAGGACGAGGCCGAGGTTCGCCAACGACGCCGACAGCCCCGGCGCGGCGACCGCCGGATAGCTCGTGGACTGCTGCCGGTAGAGCGCCACGGCCTCGGTCGCCGCGGCGAGCGCCTCCTCCAGCCGCCCAGCGCCGGCGAGCATGGCGCTGAAGTTGGCCAGCGCGGCCGCGAGTTCAGGGGCGTCGACGCCCCGGGTCACCACCCGCCGGCGCACCTCGATCGCCTCCGCCGTCACCGCCAGCGCCTCCTCGCGACGCCCGAGCCCCCAGCGCAGGGTGCCGTCGTTGGTCAACGAGGTCGCCAGGTCGGCGTCGAAGGCACCCGGATGGTCCGCGACGAGTCCCCGGCGGATCTCGACGGACTCGCTGGACGCGTCGAGGCCCTCGCGGAGCAACCCGGCCGCGTAGAGCCGCTTGCCCAGCGCGTCCAGCGACGTGGCCAGGCCCGGCCGATGGGCGGCGGGGTTTTCGGCCGCCAGCTGCCGGCGCGTCTCGACGGCTTCGTCGGTGGCGTCAAGGGCTTCCTCGAGCCTTCCGACGTCGGCCAGGTGCTTCCCGAGGTTGGACAGGGCCAGCGCCAGGTTGGCGACGAGGCCGGCGTTGCCACGCGCGAGTTCGCGGTAGAGCTCGACCGCCTCGCTGGTCGCCTCGCACGCCCTGGCGCGTTCCCCAAGCTCGGACAGGGCGTTGCCGAGGTTGGTCAACGAGGTGGCCAGATCGACCTCGAACGCCGTTTTGTTGGCCCTGGCCAGCCCTCGACCCATGGCGACCGCTTCCTCGGCGGCGGCCACCGCCTCCGCGTGCCGCCCGACCTTCGTCAGCAGGACGCTGTGATTCGACAGGACCCGGGCGAGGTCCGGCCCGAAGGCGGCCGGATTCGCCGCGACCATGTCCCGGTGCGCGGCGACCGCCTCCTCGGCCAGGCCCAACGCGCCGTCGAACCGGCCGACCTCGATCAGTCGTACCCGCAGGTTGTCCAACGCTCCGGCGAGATGGTCGGCGTTGTCGGGGAGATCGGTGCGCCGACGCATCGCGACGGCCTCCTCGGCCGCCTCGACCGCCTCTTCCCGCGCCCCCGCCGCGGCCAGCGCGATGCTGAGGTTGTGCAGGCCCCTGGCCAGTGCCTGCCCGAAGGTGCCCGGGTCGCGCGCGGCGAGCCGGCGATGGAGCTCGACCGCCTCGGTGGTCGCACCGAGCCCGTCGGCCCACTGCCCGAGCGTCGACAGCGCCCCGCCCAGCGTCGCCAACGAGTCCGCGAGATCGGGTTCAAAGGCCGCGCGGTCGCCGGCGACGAGATGTCGAGCCAGCGCGACCGCTTGCTGGGCCGCCTCCAACGCTTCCCGGTCCCGACCGGCATTCGACAGCAGGATGCTGAGCTCCCACTGGACGCCCACCCTTCGCGCCGGATCCGGATCGCCGGCGAGTCGGTGGGCCGCGAGTGCGGCGGCGACGGCGGCGATGCCCACGTCCAGGTCGACGTCGCGGGTGTCGGGCAGCTCGGCCTCGATGGCCTCCAGCAGCGGCACCGGGATGCTGGGCAACTCGGCAAGGCCCGCCAGCGCGGCACCGCCGGCGGCGACGGCATGGCCGGGATTGGCGAGCAGCAGCGGGTAGAGATGCCGTTCGCCCACGCTGGGCCAGCGGCCGGCCGCGGCGGCCAGGAAGGTGATCGCCCGGCTCAGATAGGGCACGTCGCCGGTGACGATCTCGGGGAGCGCGGAGGACGCCCACGGGTCGGCGGGATGGCCATCGAGCGCGTGGCCGGGCAGGCTCAGGGCAAGGAAGTCTTCCGCGAGCCGGTCAGGGTAGAGGGGCTCGAGCACGCCGCCTTCGCTCGCGTCGGCGGGCGGATAGCAGACCGCGTGGTCGCCGAGGACGCGGTCCGGGTGGGTTTCCAGATCGACCCGGCGGAGGACCGCGCTGCCGTCGCGGTGCGGCAGCGATCCGGTCAGCGCCGCCACGAAAACCGCCCGACCCATCACCCGCGGCGGGGTCTGGAAGTCGGTGCCGCTGGTGTGCAGCTTCTCCCAGTGCTCACGCTCCCGATCCAGGAGATAAGCGGAAAGACCCAGAACGCTGTCGGGGTACGGCCGCCGGTGCACCATCGCGTCGACGGAGACCAGCGCGGCGAGGTGAATGGCCAGGGTCAGCCCGTATTCGGGCTTGTCGAGCAGGCCGGCGGGCAGCGATCCGGCGTCCTGTGCGGTCCCGTAGCGGGCGGCGAAGGAGGTCCACGCGGCCGCGTACATCCGTTCGCGCTCACCCCGGTCGTCGGCGAGCGGCCGCAGTGCCTGTTCGCTGGTGCCGGCCTGAAGCCGGTCGAGCGCGGCCCGCACCGAGAGCCAGGGGACGACGCTGCGGGCCACCAGCAGCAGCCGGGTCGGCACGGCATGCTGCACGAGCGCGTTGCTGAACAGCCAGGTCAGGTCGGAGCGGGGCCATCGGTCCGCGTAGTCGACGACCAGGAGCACTCCCGCGGCGTCGCCGAGCCGCAGGTCCTCCTGGCTCGCGGCCGGCAGGATCGTGCCGACACCGGGCACCGCGTCGACGACCTTCCAACCGGCCGCGGCCGACCGCCGGGCGAACTCGTCGGCCAGCCGCGTCTTGCCCTGCCCGCCCGGTGCGTGCAGCCACCGGGCCGCCAACCGTGGCCCGCTCTCCCGCCAATCCGTCAGCGCGGCCAACTCGGCGTCGCGACCGGTGAAGCCGACCACCGCGTGGTGGGCGTTGAGCAGCCGGCTCGGCTGCGCGAGCAGCCACTCGGGTGGCACGGCGGCAGCCGGCCGGCGCGCGCGAAGCAGATAGGTCGGACCGCGGTCGGCGAACACGTTGAGGTCGGCGCCGATCACCGCGTAGGCGAAGCCACCGTCGGCACGGACGTCCTGCCGGACGCTGGTGGGCTGCCACGCCGCGCCCGCCGGGTTCATCCTCGCGGGTCCTCGTCGGACAGTTCGTGGTAAACGATGTTGCCACCCTGCACGGCGAACAGCCGCGCGTTGTCGCGCGCGACGTTGGTCTGCACCCACTGCTGTTGCTGCGCCGGCAGGGCCGCCTCGACCTGGCGCACGAGTTCACGAAGATCGGCTTCCAGCTCGGGATTGTCCTCGAGGAGCTGGGTGAACTGAAGCTGCCACAGTGGAGCCAGCGCCTGCCGGGCCCGCTCGGGCTCTGCCGACCGCTCCACCAGCGCGACGTTGGTGTCCAGCTGCGCCTCGACCGCAGCCCGGCTCTCCGGCCCCGCCTTACCGAACAGCCGCCCGATGCCGTCGCGAGCCACTTTCCACGCGTCCGTGGCGATCGCCCCCGCGAGCACCGTGCCACCACTGGTCGCCAACGCGGCGAGCGCTTCGGACAGCATCCAGGCCCCCTCGATCTCGTGGTGTGGCCAGTATCGCCGGATCCGACCCGTACGCCCGCGCCTGTGTCGCCCACCCGATGGCGCGGGTCACACGAAGGCGATGTCACGCGGACGGGCTGGCCGGCATCTCGTGTTCGACGCCAGCCACACGAGTGAGGACGAGGACATGGAACCCCGATTCAACCTGTTCGACAGCCCAACCGCCGCGAAGGCGGCCAAGCGCTTCTTCAGCGCCGCGAAGGTCCTGGAGCAGTCGACCCTGCCGAAGACCGTCCAGGAGCTGGTGTCGCTACGCGCGAGCCAGATCAACGGCTGCGGCTGGTGCGTCGACGTACACACCAAAGAGGCCGCCGCGGCCGGCGAGACCGCGGTCCGGATCAACCTGGTCGCCGCCTGGCGACACAGCAGCGTCTTCACGGAGGCGGAACGGGCGGCGCTCGCGTTCGCGGAGGAGGGCACCCGCCTGGCCGACGCCGACGAGGGCGTCTCGGACGAGACCTGGGAGTCGATCCGCAAGCACTACGACGACGACGAGGTCGGCACGCTGGTCTTCCTGGTCGCAATGATCAACGCCGCCACCCGAATGGGCGTGATCGTCCACCAGCAGGGCGGCACCTACGAGCCCGGCATGTTCGCCGCGCTCGACTAACCGATTGCCGGCTGCTCCCGGACCTAGTCAGGGTCCGGGAGCGCCGCGGACCTACGGGCGCAGCGCGTTTTGCTGGGGGTCGAAACAGATCAGTCCGTGGTCGGCGGCAAGCTGAGCGGCCCACGCGGACACGTCGTCAGCCATGCTCCAGCGCATCGGGAAGTAGACGATCGGACCCGTGGCCTCGTCCAGGAGCGGAGCCGAGGACCACGGGCAGACGTCGTCGTTGTCGTCGTCCATGTCCGGGTAGCGGGCCAGAAGCGCCGAGACGTAGGAATGGATCCGCGCACTGGGTGGATGGGTCTCATCCGAGTCGATGTAGGTCTTGTAGAGGGCCTCGAACGCCTCGGACGCGGCGACGTCGTCAGCCGGTCGCTCGCCCTCCCAAACTGCCAGGTCATAGGTCACGGTGAGGCATTCTGCCCGCTCAGCGGCGCACCTGATAACGCAGGTGAAGCACCCGGTTGCCCTGGATCGCCACGTCAGGGTCCTCCAACAGGTGCTGCGCGTCGACCGACCCGAAGTAGCGCTTGCCGGACCCGAACACGACGGGCACGACGTCCATGCGCACCTCGTCGACCAGGCCCGCGGCAAGCACCTGGCCACCGACGTTGCCAGCGGCGACCTCGACCATGCGGTCACCCGCAAGCTCCCGCGCCTTGGCCACGGCCGCCTCGACGCCGTCGACGAAGTGAAACGGCGCCTCGCGGTCCCACCCCTCGGGCGCCGGCCGGTGCGTCACAACGACGACGTGGTCGATCCCGCCCGGAGGCTTCCCGTCCCAGCCGTCAGTCAGGTCGAAGACGTGGCGGCCGACGATCGTCACACCGATCTGGTCCCAGTAGGGCCGGGTGTAGTCGTAGGACACCTGCGACACCTTCACCATGCCGCTCTCGTCCAACGCGACGTCACCGCCGGTCAACCAGTCGAACAGCGGTCCAGGCTGGTCATTGTCGTCCGCGACGAAGCCGTCCACCGACACCGAGCTGTACATGACTACCTTGCCCACCGGGCTCTCCTCTGTTCTGGGATGCCCCAAATTAGCGTGCCGTGGGCTGTCACTCTTGTAAGAAATCAATCAGCTGGCAGCGGCCAGCCGTCCAGCACGTGGCCGGGATGCTCGCGCAGGAACCGCTGCCGAACTTCGACGTAGCGGGTCGGCGTAAGCCCGGTGAACGCCCGGAACTCATGGCCGAAGTGGGCCTGGTCGAAGTAGCCCGCCCGACCGGCGACGTCGCCCCAGTCGATCGGTCCGGCGGGGTCGATCGCGAGCACGGTGGCGGTGAAGCGGTAGGAGCGGGCCAGCCGCTTCGGCGTGACGCCAATGAGCTCCTTGAACCGCCGTTCCAGATGAGTGCTGCTGACACCGGCGGCCACCCTGAGGTCTCCGATCGCCACGGTCCCGCTGCTCGCCGCGATGACGCTGCTGGTGTGGCGGACCAGCCCCAGGCCGGCGGTCCCGCACAGCCGTCGCATCAGCTCGTCTTCGAGCAGCGTCAGCATCTCTTGCGGTGTGTCCGCGGTGGCCAGCCGGTCTTGAAGCTCAGCAACGGCGGGCCGGCCCCAAACTTGCTCTATCGTCACCGGCCGGTCGCACAGCTCGGCCACGGGCATTGGCAGGAACGGCGCGAGCCCCCACGGCTTCACGTGCACACCGACGGACCGAGTCGGGACTGGGTAGGCGAACTCAAACGCGCGGGTGGGCGTGGAGATCACGCAGCCGTCGACGTATTCGGCCGACTCGATGTCGGCGCCAGCGCGGATGCGGAACGGCTCGCCGAGGTTGACGATGAGCAAAGCCGACGGATTCGGCGGCAACATCAACCGGGCGTACGGCGGTGCACCCTCCAGGTAATAAAGGTCGTCGATCAGCCCGTCCAGCGGCGACCGCGGCACTCTGGACACGTACTCCACGCCGACAGCATCGCCGCGACCGTGTTCGCGATCAACCCGGCCACCATCGAGCGGGTGCCGATCAAGGACGAGCGCCCGGCGGCGGACTCTGCCGTCGGAGCCCTGAAAAGGGACGACCGCAACCGCCGGAACGTGGCGTGGGCGAGAGGGATCGAACCCGCATCGTCGTCAGTTTGGAAGACGTCGACCGACCGGGTCACCGACCATGAAACCGCAGCTCGGAGGCTTCGTGATGTCTGAAGGAGACACCTAACGACGGGTGGGTCGGCGGGTCGTCGCGCCAGGCGGCAGCGGTGCGCTATGGTTGCGCGCTCGGAAGGGGGCCAAGTGGCTAAGGACGATCGTCGTACGCGCACCTTCGATCGGAAAGGCAACCCTCAGGGCGAGTTCAGGGAGGGGCAGCAGAAGGCACCTGGCGCCAAGAACGCGGCCGCGCAGCCAAGGCCGACGAAGTCTCCGGCGACGCCTCCGCCGAGCGGAAAGACGAAGTAGGAACCGCGGTTGGTTCCCTCGTCGCTCCTCGGCCTAGCGCTCTTCGTCCTGCTCCTTGCGCCTGGCCTGGGATTCGTGCTGCGCCAGGAGCGCATCCGACCGGTAAGAACGTACTCGGCGTTCCGCGAGACCGTGCTAGTTGTAGCTGTAAGCATCCTGTGCCTAGCCACCGCCAGCCTCATCTTCGCGTTTGCTCGGTGGCTCTGGCCAGAGCACACGCTCAACTTTGGAGGGCTGGTCCAGCAACCGGCGCGATTTGCGCGCATCCACCACATCGAGGTGACGTGGTGGTCGCTTGCCTACCTCAGTCTGGCGGTCGGAATTGGGCTGATCGCCGCCGATCCTAGGATTGTTCGGCTGACCGAGCGCCTAGCCGTTAGACGACCGCTGAGGTGGCTAACAGCGCATACAGACACCGATGTGAAGCGAGCCTCCGCCTGGTACATCGTGATGAACCTTTACGCCGATGACCCAGGTCCAATCGAGGTCGGCGCCCAGATGGAAGACGGGAGCTATCTCCGAGGTCGGCTCTCTCATTTCAATGTAGCCGCAGCGGAGACAGCAGACCGTGAGCTGATGCTCGAAAGTCCGCTCGAACTCACCACCGCTGACGGCGAAAAGGTCCCGCTCGAGTGGCAATACACGGTCGTGTCGGCCCGTCGAGTCGTTCGGCTTGACGTGTCACACCTAGCACCGGACCGCCCAAGCGAGGTGCGCGTTCCAGACCAGGCCAGCGTCGGCGCGGACGATCAGCCCGCCGCTTAGTTTAGCCAGCGCGTGGCGGGCCGGGGCCTAGAGCGCGATGCCTGGCGAAGTCACGCCCCGACCGGCGCCTTGATTTCTGGGAGGCCATTTCGGCAGTCTGGCGCGACCGAGCAGCTCACGCCCCGCGGGCAAGAGTAATCCGCGGTCACAGCCTAATCACTGAGGATCCTGTAGACCGGCAGGTAGATCTCTCCCGTTTGCGCGGCGTGCCTACGCTTGCGGAGGAGCAAGTCACCAAGGTCAATCCGACCTTCTAAGACGGCCATGAGGTCCCCGCCGTCCATGAGAATCATCAGTGACCGCTTGGCCGAAAAGCGGCTGATGGCTCTGGCTGTATAGCCATTCATCGCAACGAAAAGGCCGAGAGTGTTCTCTAAGCGATCCTCAATCTTATCCTTGAAGAAAGAGAGGTCAGGCACGTCAGTGGGTTCGGCCTCCCACTTGGCCTCAAGAAGGTAGTCGGTATTGTCGAACGTGAACGACCCGTCGAGCTGTTCTCCATCGATCTTAAAGGATGCCCGCGGGTCTAAGTCAAAAAGTGCAAAGAGTTCCCTAAGAAGCTTTTCCAATTTGTAACCGCGTGCCTGAGGCGCGCTCGGCTGGATCACGTCCAACATAAGGATGTGCAATTCGGCTAGCTTTTCTCTGACACCCTGCGTTCGGAGCGCCGTCTCGTACGCAATTCGCCGCCGCTCCTCGGCCGCCTTCTCTTCTGCCAATTGGTCAGCATGGGGTGTGATCCACCGGCGTAGCGCCTCGACCGCATGGCGCGCGTCCTCGGCTTTCTTCTTGCCGTCATCAAGCTTCTCTAGATGCCGGAAGTCGGTCACCTCAGCCACTTGAGTCATTAGGCTGAGAATTTGACCTTGATAGCGCTCCTCGTTGCGTGCCAGGACGTCAACGATGTGGCTTGCGATGTTCCGCTTTGGACCGTCCCAAGTGGCAACCGCCAAAATCTCTGGGGTCCCGGACAAGGCACTCTGTAGGAAGCTTACTAAGTCCGAGCGATACCAGTAAATCAACGAAAGGGAGTCCTTGAGTGCTGGGAACGCTCCGGGGCTGATCTTCTTCATTGATCACCAACCGAGGTTGAGGGCCTGGCAAACAGCGTATCGCCTTAACGGCATGATCAGAAACTCCGCATACGGGCCGGGCATCATCGGCCACCACTGCGCACCCGTTTAGGGACTCCGGATCAGTGCGCCCAGGGGTGAGGTATTCCGTCATAGGTCTTTCATTGATTCAGGCAATTGAACTAATTTGTACAACCATGGCGAATCTCCGCGATGGCCGGTCGCCGATAGAAACGTTTCCTCGGCCTGTTGAATGATATCCATTTCGTCAGCCTCTTCGGCGAAAGGGTCCTCATTGGCGAAAATGACGTCGATCCACCGTTGATCGTTTTTCGACCACATTGTCAGCATCCCCGGATGCCATAGGATCCAAAGAGTGTCGAGGCCAACCGACGGTGCAACGAGTGGAAGCCGATGTCCGATGAATGGCATCTCGTCGTAGGCCTCAACCGCAACTGCATCAAACATGTGGATTACAAGAAAGACATTCCTTGAAATTTGTGGTCCAGTCTTTCGCTCCAAAGCATCGATGGCTCTATCGATTTGGGGCGACGCGTCTAGAAGAATATCCAGCGCACTTCGGATCGTCACGGCATGCAAATCTCCGGGCCTGATTCGGCTCTCGACCTCGCGGAAAACGCCAGCGTAGGACTTAACTTCGACGGCGGCACGACCGGCGGCGCCAAAACACCAATCGTGTGATGTCAGTGCCTCCCGGTCGAAGAGAAGGTCGACCTGGCCGACGGTGTCAATGGATGTTGGCGGTCCGCATACGGCCGTGAGCATGAGTGCGGCAAGGTGTTCGCCTGCGCGGATCTTGAGATTGCTGACCTCTGATCCGACGGATATGAGTTCATCAACCGCATGCAACAACGTTTCGGGATCACGGACCATGATTTGGTGCCCGATCGCGTTCAGCTCCACCGACGATTTAGGAAGCCAGATCACGGCCCCACCATAGCGGGTGGAGGCTCGGAAGCGCAGCGTGCACGGACCTCTGGATTGGCCTTGCCCGAGCGAGCGACAAACCGCTCGACGACCTGGATAGTATTCTGCGCATGCCGCCATACGCTTGGCCCCTTGATCTAGAAGAGTCTGCCCGCGCCCTAGGGGCCAAGACGCAGATTGCCGGCACGTATGCCATCTGGGCAATCTGGTCGGTCGACGGGCTGGCCTATCTTGACGACCTCGATGACGATGTCTTCCGCGGCGCGACAAGGAGCATCGGCGCACACCACGTGGATACCGTTGACATCACACACGCTCGATGGGCGGTTGGGACTGCGATGACCGCTGTTGACCTAGCCGCCGCGTCTATCGGAGCACTCCATCTTCCGCACCGTCCAGACCGTGCGTACGACGTCGGGGAACTTGGCAGACCCAAGAATCAATCACAGCTCTGCTCTGGGTGCGCCGCATGGTTGTCAGACGTAGTAGATGATCCAGATTTTGCAACGCTGACAGCATTGCGCCATCCGTTCACGCACCGATCGTTGCCGCGTCATATCCACGTGCACGTCGGCGCGTCGCCGGCAGCCGGCAGAAAGATTCGGCCATGGACTAGACCGACAATGGTGTTAACCGCGGCGAGTGCCGGCTAGGCGAGCCGGGCAGGATCAGGAACCCACATCGTTTATGCAGTCTCGATCGCGACTCGACCCCGCGGCCAGCAGGGACGACGACTTCCACGTCCACGACCTGCGCCATTCCTGCAACACCGTCGCCCCACCAGCGGGCGACCGCCCGGATACCGACTAACCGCAACCACTGGAACGTGGGGTGTCCGGGGTCGCCCCCGGAGCGGGCGACGGGAATCGAACCCGCACCGTCAGTTTGGAAGACGTCAACCGGCCAGGCCGCTGAGCGCGAACGTGCAGCTCAGCGACGTGGTCGTCATGCCCGCAGGTGACCCTTGACGACCCCTTGTGGCACGCTCTACTGGCACGTGGATGGCACGGCGATCTTGGTTCTTCCCCACACCTTCGGCTCGCGGCGGGATCTCCTCTGTCGGGCAGGTTCAACCCTGCGCGGGGTTCTCCGGTCGGGTCAAGGCTCGCCGAAGGCGACCGCGAAGCGGCTTGGCCTTGGCGGCGTCGGAGGTTCCCGTGTAGCCGTCCCGGGTGCACGACCGAGGAGATCCCCACAAGATGCTGATCTCCGAGGAGGACCGGGGTCCGGGGCAGCGCCCCGCGGTTACGAAGGCTTGCTCAATCGCCACTGAAGAGAAGGCGTCGGTGGTGGGGCCGCCCCGGAGCGACCTCAAGAAGCGCGGTCAAGGCAAGTAGGCCCCGAGCGACTGACGCGATCGAGTCTGGTCCACGGTGAACGAGCTCGGCCAGCTCCCGCTGGAGGGACGCTGCCTGGCGCGGGTTGAAGCAAGTGTCATCCAATGGGTCGACTCCGGCGAGGAGCGGATAGGCGGCCGGGTCGTCGTTGACGAAGTCGCACAACGCGTTGACGTCTGCGGTGCTGGACGGCAGTCGCTCGACGACCGTGCCGGTGAACTCTTCGACATGCACAGAGATTGCCACGTGACGATGATGCCGGAATGGCTGGTGAGCGGGAGACTCGCGAGCCAAGTGGCCGGCCGGCACGCCGCGCGAGCGCGGCGCCTTGATCTCATAGAGCGCTATCCGGCGAAGGAGCGGGCCACGCACCTCTGCTGTGGGATCAGGGGTCGCCCGCAAGCGGGCCTCCACCTCGGCGACCTCAACCACACCCAACAGAAGGGAAGGGCTGTCATGCCCTTGGTTCGTGCTGCCCACGTTTCCCTGGTCCCTCTGGCGTGAGAGCGTCGGCTGCGGCCGGGAGTTCCCAGCCGGCCCGGCCGCATCGCCATGCCCGGCGTGCGCGGGGGTGGTCCTGATGGGCATCGCCGCGTTCAGCCGCGCCCTAGCCGGCTCCGGCACGATCGCCGTCGGTGGCTCCGCGGCGACCGTCGTCGAGATTTGCTGCCCTCGCTGCCTCGGCTGGCGCAAGCCCCGCCGATTCGACACCCACGCCAACGCCTGCACTCAATGCAAGGCCACCCTCGCCCGGGAGGTGTGGCGCCCATGACTTGCGGCCAGCGAGATCGCCGACGCGATGGCCAAGTGGATCGAGAAGCCCGCGGGGTTACCGGGGACCGCAACCACCGGACCGTGGGGTATCCGGGGGTCGCCCCCGGAGCAAGGATGGCTCCATTTCTTATGACCGGAGGTCATAAGAAATGGAGCGGGCGACGGGAATCGAACCCGCACCGTCAGTTTGGAAGACTGAAGCTCTGCCATTGAGCTACGCCCGCGGGTGCGCCGCGGGCGCACATCCGACAGCGTACTGGCTCGCTCACGACGCCGCGCGGAGCGGGGGTGTCGCGATCTCCAGCAGCGCCGCATCGGAGGAGACCGACGTCACCGACACCTGCAGACAACCCGGCCGCGACCGGATGGACGCCGTCCCTCCCAGTAGCCGCGCACCCCGGACCAGCACCGCGGCCATTTCCTGGTCGGCCAGCCGCACCCCGAAGATGCCGCCTCGCCGCTGCCGGCCCGCGGCCAGTGACGCCGCCTGCCAGGCCCGCCGGGCGAGTGTCTCGCGCCGCGCGTTGTGTGGCGACGAAGCACCCACCGGGTCGGTCCGCAGCAGGAAGTGCCGACCCTGCCGCCACGCCGAGGTCAATCGCTGCGAAGTCTCGAAGAAAACAGCGGCCGGCACCGTCACCCGGTGCACGAAATACTGCCGCCGCCCGCCGCCGACCAGCGTCGCGCTCGTCGCGGAAACGCCCAGGTCGGTCAGGAGTTTGGCCAGCCGGGCCGCGGCCTCGGGCTGGTTGAACTCCGCCAGGGTCTGTTCCGGTGCCTCCGGCAGCACCCGGAGCGCCGCGCCGGCCCAGGCCGGCGCGGCGTCGGTGCCCGACAGAGCGGGCGTGGGTCCGGGTGCCGGCCCGGGCCCAGGTCTGAAGTCGCCCGCGAAATCCGCCCCCGTGCCGGATCTCGGTGCCGGAGAGCGGCCCACGCCGGTGCATCGGATGAGGCAGGCCGCCTCGAAGGCTGCGGGCAGTGACCGCATGGCCGCGGATTCAGTGGTTTCACGCTGCATGGCCATCGTCATCGCCTCCGGGTTCAGCGTGGCGGTCCGGCCGTTCAGGGGGTATGCGCGAGCCCCTTACTTGAGGAAAACTTGCGCTGCGTGAGGGTGATCGAGGCGCGGCGCACCGGACTGTCGGTCCTCGTGCTGCTGCTCATCGGCATCGGCGTCGCCGGCGAGGGGAATCCGCCGGTCACCCACATCCGGATCGCCACCGGCAGCCAGACCGCCGTCTATTACGCATTCGGCAAGGCACTCGGCCAGCTCGTCGACGACAACCTGCCCGACACCGACGCGCAGGTGATGGTCACGGCCGCCTCCGTGGAAAACGTGCGGCTGGTCGAGAGCAAGGGCGCGGAGATCGGTTTCACCCAGGCCGACATCCTGGTCACGGGCTCGGCGCCGCCGGACCCACGCGTACGCGCGCTGGCTCGGGTCTATGAAGATCTTCTGCATCTGGTCGTGCCGTCCGATTCGGCGATCAGCTCGCTCGAGGACCTGAAGGGCCGCCGGGTCGCGATCGGGGCGCCGGGATCCGGCACCGAGATCACTGTCAAGCGGCTGCTCGGGGTCGGCGGGCTGAGCGCGCCCGGCATGATCCAGACCGAAGGGCTGGGGCTCGACGACTCGGCGGCCGCGCTGCGCGACGGGCGGATCGACGCCTTCTTCTTCTCCGGCGGGCTGCCGGTGCAGGCGATCGAAGATCTCAACAACAGCCTGGGCATCCGGATCGTCGATCTCGGCGCGTGGGTCGAGCCGATGCGCAAGGCCCATTCAATGGTGTACGTGCAGCGCGAGGTCAACGACTCCGTCTACAACCTGCCCGCGGTCAGCACCCTCGCCGTGCCCAACTTCCTCGTGGTGCCGACCGACATGCCCGACGACGTCGCCTACAACCTGACGAAGCTGTTGATGGAGAAGCACGAGGCCCTGGCCCGCGCGCACCCGGCGGGGGAGCGGTTCGACGTCAGGTCGGCGATCGGCACCATGCCGGTCCCGCTACACCCGGGCGCCGCCCGTTATTTCCGCTCGGTGAAGCCGTAGCCGGACCCGGGCGACCAAGCCGCGGGGCTCGCGGGGCGTGAGGGTCAGCGTGCCGCCCGACGCCTCGACCAGCACGGTCGCGATCGACAGGCCGAGCCCGGCGCCGTCGACGTTCTGGGTGTTCGGGGCCCGCCAGAACCGCCGGGTCGCGAGGCGGCACTGGTCGGCGGTCATCCCGGGGCCGTCGTCGCGAACGGTGACCACCGCCCGGCCGGCCACCACCTCGACCGAGACCGTCACCTGGCCGCCGGCGCCGGCGAACTTCAGGCCGTTGTCGATCAGCGCGTCGAGTGCCTGGTCGAGTGCGGTGTCGGCGGCCTCGGCGGGCACCGGCTCGGTCGGCACCTCGGCCGTCAGTGCGACGCCGCGCTGATCGGCCAGCGGGCGCCAGGCCTCTACCCGGGCGGCGACCAGCTCGGCGGCGTCGACGGTGATCGGCGGGCGGCCGTCCCACTCGGCGCGGGCCAGGGCGAGGAGGCTGTCGAGCACCCGGCTGAGCCGGTCGGACTCCTCCAGCGCCAGGTGGTGCTCGGCCCGGGCGGCCAGCGGCAGCATGTCGCCCAGGCCCTCGACCCGGAGCCGGAGCACGGTGAGCGGGTTGCGGAGCTGGTGGCTGGCGTGCGCGACGAAGAGCCGCTGCCGTTCTAGGGCGTCGGAGACGGTGTCGGCCATCTCGTTGAAGCTGGTGGTCAGTCGGCGCAGTTCGGGCGGGCCGAGCGCGTGCGGCACCCGGGCGGTGCTGTCGCCGGCGGTGATCTCGTGGACGGCCGTGTCGAGCGAGAGGACGGGCCGCAGCACCCAGCGCGCGAGCCGCACCGCCGCCACCAGCGAACCCACCAGTGCCACCAGCCCGACCACGCCGAGCACCGACCAGGCGAAGAGCATCGAGCCGCGGGCCCGCTCGGTCGACGAGATGGTCAGCACCCCGCCGAGCACCTCGCCGCCCTCGTAGACGGGCACCGCCACCAGCAGCGAACTGCGTTGCCAGGGCCAGACGTTGGTCGGCGAACTGACCTGCCGGCCGGCGAGCGCGCCGCGGACGACCGGGTCGGTGTCGAGGCCGGGCCGGGCGCCGGCGTGGGTCACCACCCGCCGGTTCTGGTCGACGACGATCACGACGATGCCGTAGAGATCGTGGTAGCGGGTCAGCTCCGCGCGGACCGGTTCGAGCTCGCCGCCGCGCATCGCGGGTGCCACCAGCGCCGCGAACCGGGTCGCGTCGGCCAGCCGGTCGGCGAGCAGCGCCTGGGTGGTTCGCCCGCTCATCACCAGCCCCAGCGGCACCTCCAGTGCCAGGAGCACCAGACAGGCCAGCAGGAGGTACGTGGTGACGAGCCGGCGCCGCACGTCACTCGGCCTGGAGCCGGTAGCCCACCCCGCGCACGGTGCGGACCAGGTCGGGCTGGCCGAGCTTGGCCCGCAGGGAGGCGATGTGCACCTCCAGCGTGTGCCGGCCGGACCAGGTGGTCTGCCAGACGTCGAGCAGGATCCGCTCGCGGGTGACCGCGACACCGGGCTGGCGGGCCAGCGAGGCCAGGATGTCGAACTCCTTGCGGGTCAGCGCGACCGGCTTGGCGTCGACGCTGACCTCGCGGGCGGTGAAGTCGATCCGCAGCGGGCCGATCTCGCGGGTCTGCCGGGCGGCGACGCCGCGGGCGGCCCGGCGCAGCAGCGCCTCGATGCGCAGTTGCAACTCGGCCATCGAGAACGGCTTGACCACGTAGTCGTCGGCGCCGACCCGGAAGCCGTTGACCTTGTCGCGCTCGTCGGAGCGGGCGGTCACGGCGATGATCGCGAGGTTGTCGTCGCGGGTGCGCAACGCGCGGCACACGTCGATGCCGTCGCCGTCGGGCAGGCTGAGGTCGAGCAGCACCAGGTCACAGGGTGCGGCCTCGACCGCGGCCCGGGCGGTGGCGGCGTGCTCGACCTGGTAACCCCGGCGGACCAGCATCGACTTCATGACGGACGCCACCCGCAGATCGTCTTCGACGAGCAGAATGCGCATGGCCCCGCCTCCCTTCCGGCACGTATTCGCGCGCATCGTACCGTCCGCCGGTAAGGCCCCCGGTCGGTAAACGGACCTGTCGCCGTACCCGCGCAATCGGGTTTGTCTGGTTTATCCGTCACCCACCGTGCGGGAAAGGGACGCCGGGCGCGGCGGGTGCGCCGCTACCGCATAGACTTCGGTTCGCCACGGGGTGTGGCGCAGCTTGGTAGCGCACTCGCTTTGGGAGCGAGGGGCCGTGGGTTCAAATCCCGCCACCCCGACTGTGACCGCCGCGGCGGTGTCAACTGCCGCGCGCCTACACTCGATGGGCTGATCAGTCCAAGAGACATTCCGAGGAGTACGCCTGTGAAGAGCACCGTCGAGACCCTGAGCCCGACCCGGGTGCGGCTCGCCATCGAGGTGCCGTTTGTCGAGCTCGAGCCGAGCCTGCGCAAGGCGTACCGGGAAATCGCCCAGTCGGTCACGGTGCCCGGTTTCCGCAAGGGCAAGGTGCCGTCCGCGGTCATCGACCAGCGGGTCGGCCGCGGCGCCGTGCTCAACGAGGCCGTGCAGGAGGCGATCCCGGAGAACATCGTCGCCGCCGTCCGCGAGCACGAGGTGAAGACGCTCGGCCGCCCCGAGGTGGAGATCACCGAGTTCGGTGACGGCGAGCCGCTGAAGTTCACCGCGGAGATCGACGTCCGTCCGGAGCTCAACCTGCCCGACCTGTCGACCATCGAGGTCACGGTCGACGAGCTGGCGATCGGCGACAACGAGATCGACGACCAGGTCAAGGCGCTCCGCGAGCGGTTCGCCACGCTCAAGACCGTCGAGCGGGCCGCGCAGGACGGCGACTACGTCCAGATCGACATGAAGGCGACCGTCGACGGCGAAGAGGTGCCGGGCGGTTCCGCCACCAACATCTCCCACGAGGTCGGCAGCAAGCAGTTGCTGCCCGGGCTCGACGAGGTGCTGGTCGGCCTGTCGGCCGGCGCCGAGACCTCCTTCAGCACGCAGCTGGTGGGCGGTGACTTCGCCGGCCGTGACGCCGACGTGGCGGTCACCGTGCGCACCGTCAAGGAGAAGCAGCTGCCCGAGCTCGACGACGAGTTCGCCCAGCTCGCCAGCGAGTTCGACACCCTCGACGAGCTGCGCGAAGACCTCCGCAAGCGGGTCACCCAGGCCAAGCAGGTCGAGCAGATCTACGCCGCGCGCGACAAGGCGCTCCAGCAGGTCGTCGAGGCCGCTGACGTGCCGGCGCCCGAGGGCGTGGTGAAGGAGGAGGTCGAGCACCGCAAGCAGGCGATGGCCGACCAGCTCGAGCGCATCGGCGCCTCCTTCGAGGAATACCTCGCGGCCGAGGAGAAGACCGAGGAGCAGATCGACACCGAGCTGACCGACGCGGCCACCGAGGGCGTCAAGATCCAGCTCGTGCTCGACACCCTGGCCGACGCCGAAGACGTGCAGGTCTCCGACGACGAGTTCGGTCACGAGATCATGCACCGCGCCCAGCGCGCCGGGATGCAGCCGCAGCAGTACTACGACCAGCTCGTCCGGTCGGGTGCCGCCGGGGCGGTCTTCGGCGACGTGCGCCGGGGCAAGGCGCTCACCCTGGTGATGGAGCGGGTCAAGATCAGCGACTCGGCCGGCAACCAGATCAGCCTCGACGCGGTGCGCGAGGTCACCGAACACAACCACTGAGCCCCGCCCTGCGCTCTGAGCGAACACCGTCCGCTGCGGGAAGTCAGCGCCTCGGGCACCGGTTAATGTCGGGCGTAGTACGGAAACGAGCGAGAGGCTGCCATGACCGATCTGCATATCCCAGCGACGCCCATCCGGGCGCACGAGGCTCGCGGCGACAACCTCGCCGGCGGGCTCGACGACTCGGTCTACAACCGGCTGCTCAAGGAACGCATCATCTTCCTCGGCAGTGAGGTTACCGACCAGGTGGCCAACCGCATCTGCGCGCAGCTGCTGCTGCTGGCCGCGGAAGACCCGGGCCGCGACATCAACCTGTGGATCAACTCGCCCGGTGGCTCGGTCTACTCCGGCATGGCGATCTACGACACCATGCAGTTCATCGACAACGACGTCTCCACCGTCGCGATGGGCATGGCCGCGTCGATGGGTCAGCTCCTGCTCTGCGCCGGCACCAAGGGCAAGCGCTACGCCCTGCCGCACGCGCGGATCATGATGCACCAGCCGTCCGGCGGCATGGGTGGCACGGCGTCCGACATCGCGATCCAGGCGGAGCAGATGCTTTACACGAAGCGGATGTTCCAGGATCGGGTCGCGCACCACACCGGCCAGACCCAGGACCAGATCGAGGCCGACTCCGACCGTGACCGTTGGTTCACGGCCCAGGAGGCCAAGGACTACGGATTCATCGACAAGGTGATCACCGGAGCCGCACAGGTTCCGGAAGGCGCCGGGACTCTGGGCTGAGGAGGCCAACCATGACCGATCTGACTCTGCCTCCGCAGTTCGCTCCGGTGCACAACCGTTACGTGCTGCCCTCGTTCGTCGAGCGCACGTCCTACGGCATCAAGGAGTCGAACCCCTACAACAAGCTGTTCGAGGACCGGATCATCTTCCTCGGCGTCCAGGTCGACGACGCGTCGGCCAACGACGTGATGGCACAGCTGTTGACGCTGGAGGGCACCGACCCCGACCGCGACATCATCATGTACATCAACTCGCCCGGTGGCTCGTTCACGGCCATGACGGCGATCTACGACACCATGCAATACGTCCGTCCTGACATCCAGACGGTCTGCCTGGGTCAGGCCGCGTCGGCCGCCGCCGTCCTGCTGGGCGCCGGCACGCCGGGCAAGCGGATGGCGCTGCCCAACTCGCGGATCATCATCCACCAGCCGGCCACCGAGGGCGGCTACGGCCAGGGCTCCGACATCGAGATCCAGGCGCGCGAGATCCTGCGCATGCGGTCGCAGATGGAGGAGATCATCTCCCGGCACTCCGGGCGGCCGCGCGAGACGGTTTCCAAGGACGTCGATCGCGACAAGATCATGACGGCCGAAGAGGCCCG
Organism: Asanoa ferruginea; assembly: GCF_003387075.1. NCBI lineage: Bacteria > Bacillati > Actinomycetota > Actinomycetes > Micromonosporales > Micromonosporaceae > Asanoa > Asanoa ferruginea. Next base: position 282,608 of record NZ_QUMQ01000001.1, on the reverse strand, counting down.
CGAATACGGGCTGGTCGACACGATCCTCACCAGCCGCAAGAAGGGCCTGCTCGCGGCTGCCGCAGCGGGCTGAAATAGGCGTAGTGTCGGGGATCGGCCAGGTTCGACAACACTGGCTGGTCCCTGACACACCCATATTGGGGGTCGGAGATAACGCCCCCAGCGGGTAACGTCGAGTTTGCACACACCCCGGAGGCGGTCCGCCGCGGCCGATGAGCGCAGGGAGAACGTAGGTGGCACGGATCGGAGACGGTGGCGACCTACTCAAGTGCTCCTTCTGTGGCAAGTCACAGAAGCAGGTCAAGAAGCTGATCGCAGGCCCCGGGGTCTACATCTGCGACGAGTGCATCGACCTCTGCAACGAGATCATCGAAGAGGAGCTGGCCGAGACCGGCGAGGTGAAGTGGGAAGAGCTTCCCAAGCCGATGGAGATCTACCAGTTCCTCAACCAATACGTTGTGGGGCAGGACCAGGCGAAGAAGGCGCTCTCCGTCGCCGTCTACAACCACTACAAGCGGGTGCAGGCCGAGTCGGCCAGCGGCCCCGGTGGCAACGACGCGGTCGAGCTGGCCAAGTCCAACATCATGCTCATCGGCCCCACCGGCTGCGGCAAGACACACCTGGCGCAGACGCTGGCCCGCATGCTCAACGTGCCGTTCGCGATCGCCGACGCCACCGCACTGACCGAAGCCGGTTATGTCGGTGAGGATGTCGAAAACATCCTGCTGAAGCTGATCCAGGCCGCTGACTACGACATCAAGCGCGCCGAGACGGGCATCATCTACATCGACGAGGTCGACAAGATCGCCCGCAAGTCGGAAAACCCGTCGATCACCCGCGACGTCTCCGGCGAGGGTGTCCAGCAGGCGCTGCTCAAGATCCTGGAAGGCACGGTCGCCAACGTCCCGCCGCAGGGCGGTCGCAAGCACCCCCACCAGGAATTCATCCAGATCGACACCACCAACGTGCTGTTCATCTGCGGTGGCGCGTTCGCCGGGCTCGACCGCATCATCGAGTCCCGCACCGGCCAGGGTGGCACCGGCTTCGGCGCCCGACTACGCGCTGTCTCCGAGCGCTCGACCGACGACGTCTTCAGCCAGGTCATGCCGGAAGACATGCTCAAGTTCGGCCTGATCCCCGAGTTCATCGGCCGGCTCCCGGTGATCACCAACGTCCGGTCGCTCGACCGCGAGGCGTTGGTCAAGATCCTGACCGAGCCGCGCAACGCCCTGGTCCGCCAATACCAGCGGCTCTTCGAGCTCGACGGCGTCGAGCTCGAGTTCGAGCAGGCGGCCCTCGACGCGATCGCCGACCAGGCGATGCTCCGCGGCACCGGCGCCCGTGGCCTGCGCGCCATCCTCGAAGAGGTCCTCCTCTCGGTGATGTATGAGGTGCCGAGCAACCCCGACGCAGCCCGGGTCCTGATCACCCGCGGGGTGGTCCTCGAAAACGTCAACCCGACGATCGTGCCCCGCGAGTTCGCCGGCCGCCGCCGCCGCGACCGCGAGGAGAAGTCGGCCTGACCGCGATGCGCGTCGCGGTCTGCCAGCTCAACGCGCGCGACAACCGCGCCGACAACCTGAAGGTCGCCCGCTCCCTGCTGGAGCGGGCCGCCGCCCAGGGCGCCGACGTCGCCGTGCTGCCCGAATACACCGACTACCTCGGCCCCGCCGAGGGCACGCCGGCCCCCGAGCCGGTCGACGGTGAATACGGCTCCTTCTTCGCCGCCGCCGCCCGCGACCTGGGCATGTGGGTGCACGCGGGCTCGTTCCACGAGATCGGCCCGTCGCCGGAGCACTCCTACAACACCTCGCTGGTGTTCGACCGCACCGGCGCCCTGGCGGCCACTTACCGGAAGATCCACCTCTACGACGTGGAGATCCCCGGCAAGGTGTCCTACCTGGAGTCCGCGACGATCGCACCCGGCACCACGACGTCGGTCGCCACCGTCGAGGGCGTCCCGTTCGGCCTGACGATCTGCTACGACCTGCGTTTCCCGGAGCTCTACCGGTCCCTCGCGAAGGACAGCGCTGCCCAGGTGCTCGTGGTCCCGGCGGCGTTCATGCTGCACACGGGGCGCGACCACTGGGAGGTCCTGCTCCGGGCAAGGGCGATCGAAAACCAGTGCTACGTGATCGCGGCGGGCCAGATCGGCGACCACGAGCCGGGCCGCAGCTGCTTCGGCCGCTCAATGATCATCGACCCGTGGGGCACCGTGGTCGCCCAGGCACCCGACGAGGTGACGGTGATCGTCGCCGACCTCGACCTGACCCGGCTGGCGACGATCCGCCGGGAGTTGCCGTCCCTGGCACACAGCCGGCCGTTCGACGTCGCTTGAGCGCGGGCTTCGACGCGCACGAGCGCGCGCAGTGGTCCGGGCGCGCGACCGCTTACCGCGACACCCTGGCCGCCTTGTGCGCCGGGCCGGTCGAATCCCTGCTGGACGCCGCCGGGATCGTGGCCGGTGCTCTGGCGCTCGACGTCGGCACCGGCACCGGCACGGTCGCCGCGCTGGCCGCTGAGCGCGGCGCGTGCGTGGTGGCCGTAGACGCGGAACCGAGCATGCTTTCCCTGGCCCGCCGCCGCGTGCCCACCGCCGGCCTCGGCCTGGCTGCGCTTCCCGCGCTGCCGTTCGCGGCGCAGGCCTTCGACGCGGCGGTGGCGAACTTCGTCGTCAACCATGTGGGTGATCCGCTGGCCGCGTTGCGTGCGCTGCGGCGGGTGGTCCGTCCGGGTGGCCGGGTCGCGGTGACGATCTGGCCGCATCCGGCGCCGCCCGCGCAGCAGGTGTGGCCGGACGCCTTCGCCGCGGCCGGCGCCGTGCGGCCGACGGACCTGCCACGGGTCGACGCCGCCCTGGATTTCCCGCGTTCCGTCGACGGCCTGACCGACCTCCTGCGGCAGGCCGGCTTCGCCGATGCCGGCGGCGCCGTGGTCGGCTGGACCCACCGCACCGACCGCGAGGCCTGGTGGAACGGGCCGGCCAACGGCATCGGCGCCGCCGGAACGATGCTGGCCCGCCAGGACGCCGCGACGAAGGCGCGGATCCGGGTCGAGTTCGACCGGCTGACCGCGCCGTTCCTGGGCAGAGACGGGTCGCTGGGGTTGCCCACATCGGCAGTGCTCGCCCACGGCGCGGCGGCCTGAGGGTTGGCCCACGTCGCCGCCGCCCGGTGACGGCCGGGCTCACGTCTGTGGCGCCCGGCCGCGGTCGCGGCCAACGTCAGCGGTGGCGGGTCCCGCCAGGCGGATGGTCCGCCGGTGACCGGTCGTGACGGCGCCGCGTTAGTCGCGGGTCTGGACCGCGCCCCGCATTTCGCGCATCAGCGTGCCGGCCTCTTCCGGGGAACGTGACGGGAACAGCGCCATCCCGGTCGCGCCGTGGTCGGCCCAGCCGCACACCGCCATGGTGCCGCCGTCGTCGACCGGCGTCGTGCCGCACTTCATCACGCCACCGAGGGCGCCGGCGTCCACCTCGTGCACACCGGAGACCTCACCGGACTCGTCGCCCATCAGCCGGAACAACGTGTCGAGGTCCTTGGCCGGCGACCACAGCAACGCCGTACCCCCGAAGAAGAGGACGCTGCGGTTGGCACCCGCCGGATCCGTGTAAACCGCGCCCACGCTGGATTTCAGGTCGATGCCGGCGGCGAAGGCCGCCCGGAGGTCTTCCGCCGTCGCCTCGGCCTCCGACGAGTTGTCCTTCGTCAGGCCGGCGGCCTTCACCGGCGTCGACATCGTCGTGTCCTGCTGGGAGATGATCCCGGCGCCCCAGATGCCGACACCGAGAACCCCCGCCAGGACCACCACGGCCACCGAGCCGAGCACGATCTTGCGGCGGCTGGACATCGGTGGGCGGGGGCCGTCGTCCTCCGGCGCGTCCGGCGACGCCGCCCACACGGGGGGTGTGACGTCGATCGGCTCGCCCGGTTCGGCGGCGGAAATACGGTCGTTCGACATGCTCGCCACCGTAACGGAACGGCCGGTGGTCGCATGCGGGGTCGCCCGGAACGCTCCGTAGACTTCACGGGTGACCCAGACACCGGAGACCCGTGAGCTCGCCACACCGACCCTACCGGCGCAATACACGCCGGCAGACGTAGAGAGTCGGCGCTACGAGGCGTGGGTATCCGACGGCGTCTTCACCGCCGACGTGTCCAGTGACAAGCCGCCGTTCACGATCGTGATCCCGCCGCCCAACGTCACCGGCTCGCTGCACATGGGCCACGCTTTCGAGCACACCCTGATGGACGCTCTGGTACGCCGCCGGCGCATGCAGGGCTACGAGGCCCTGTGGCTGCCGGGCATGGACCACGCCGGCATCGCCACCCAGAACCTCGTCGAGCGCCAACTCGGCACTGAGGGCCTGTCCCGTCACGACCTGGGCCGCGAGGCGTTCGTCGAGCGGGTCTGGCAGTGGAAGGCCGAGTCCGGCGGCGCGATCCTCGGCCAGATGCGCCGGCTCGGCGACTCGGTCGACTGGAGCCGCGAGCGGTTCACCATGGACGAGGGCCTGTCCCGGGCCGTGCAGACCATGTTCAAGAAGCTGTTCGACGACGGCCTGATCTACCGCGCCAACCGCATCATCAACTGGTGCCCCCGCTGCCTCACCGCGCTCAGCGACATCGAGGTCGTGCACTCCGACGACGAGGGCGAGCTGGTCTCGATCCGCTACAGCGACGAGATCGTCGTCGCCACCACCCGCGCGGAGACGATGCTCGGCGACACCGCGGTGGCGGTGCATCCCGACGACGAGCGCTACAAGCACCTGATCGGCACCGAGGTCGAGCTGCCGCTGACCGGGCGGCGCATCCCGATCGTCGGCGACGAGCACGTCGACCCGGCGTTCGGCACCGGCGCGGTCAAGGTGACCCCGGCCCACGACCCCAACGACTTCGAGATCGGGCAGCGGCACAACCTGCCCAGCATCACGATGATGGACGAGCGGGGCGTGATCACCACGCCCGGCCCGTTCGAGGGCCTGGACCGGTTCGAGGCGCGCCCGGCGGTCGTCGCGGCGCTGCGCGAGCAGGGGCTGATCGTCGCCGAGAAGCGGCCCTACGTGCACGCCGTCGGGCACTGCTCACGGTGCCGCACCACGGTCGAGCCGCGGCTGTCGTTGCAGTGGTTCGTCAACACCGGCCCGCTGGCCAAGGCGGCCGGCGACGCGGTGCGCGACGGCCGGGTCCGGATCGACCCGGAAGACATGTCGAAGCGCTACTTCGCCTGGGTCGACAACATGCACGACTGGTGCATCTCGCGCCAGCTGTGGTGGGGGCACCGCATCCCGGTCTGGTATGGCCCCGACGGCGCGGTGCGCTGTGTCGGCCCCGACGAGGAGCCGCCGGGCGAGGGCTGGGAGCAGGACACCGACGTTCTCGACACCTGGTTCTCCAGTGGCCTGTGGCCGTTCTCCACTCTCGGCTGGCCCGAGCAGACCCCCGACCTCCAGCGCTTCTACCCGACCAGCGTGCTGGTCACCGGCTACGACATCCTGTTCTTCTGGGTCGCCCGGATGATGATGTTCGGCCTCTACGCGATGGACGGCAAGCAGCCGTTCGACGTGATCGCGCTGCACGGCATGGTCCGCGACGAGCACGGCAAGAAGATGTCGAAGTCGTTCGGCAACGTGGTCGACCCGCTCGACTGGATGGACCGCTTCGGCGCCGACGCGACCCGGTTCACCCTGGCCCGCGGCGCCAACCCCGGCCAGGACGTGCCGGTCAGCGAGGAGTGGTGCCAGGGCTCCCGCAACTTCTGCAACAAGCTCTGGAACGCCACCCGGTTCGCGCTGATGAACGGCGCACACGTCGAGGGCGCGCTGCCGGCCGAGCCGTCCACTGTCGACAGCTGGATCCTGTCGCGGCTCCAGCACGTGGTCGACGAGGTCGACGAGCTGTTCGAGCGGTTCGAGTTCGCCAAGGCCTGCGACGTGCTCTACCACTTCGCGTGGGACGACGTCTGCGACTGGTATGTCGAGCTGAGCAAGCCCGTGCTGTCCGCCGGCGGTCCCGCCGCCGACGCGACCCGGCGGGTGCTCGGTCACGTGCTCGACCAGTTGCTGCGGCTGCTCCACCCGGTGATCCCGTTCGTCACCGACAAGCTGTGGATCGCGCTCAACGGCGAGGGCACGGTGGCCCGTGCGGCCTGGCCGCAGCTCGACAAGGCGCTGGTCGACGACGCCGCCGAGGCCGAGATCGACGCGCTCCAGCGGGTGGTCACCGAGATCCGCCGGTTCCGCTCCGACCAGGGCCTGCGTCCCGCGCAGCGGGTGGCCGCCCGCCTCGACGGCCTCGGTGTGGTCGCACCGCACGAGGGACTGATCCGGTCGCTGGTCCGGCTCGACGAGTCCGGCGCCGACTTCACCGCCTCCGCGACGCTGTCGGTCGCCGGCGGCGTGCGGGTCGCGCTCGACACCCGCGGCGTGATCGACATCGCCGCCGAGCGGGCCCGCCTGGAGAAGGACCGCGCGGCCGCCGAGAAGGAAGCCACCCAGTGCCGGGCCAAGCTCGGCAACGAGGCCTTCGTCGGCAAGGCGCCCGAACCGGTGGTCAACAAGATCAAGGAACGGCTGGCCACCGCCGAGGCCGACCTCGCGCGGATCGGCGCGGCTTTGGAGGCGTTGCCGTCATGAGCATCAGCGAGCGAAGCGAGCGCGGTCAACTGAGCGCCCTGTCGTGCCTCTCCTGCCGAAGGGAGGCAGTGGCATGACCGAGTTCCGCGAGGTCGACGCCGCGCTGGAGGCCCGCGGCAACATCCGGATGGTCTTCGACCTGAGCAAGATCGAAGAGCTGCTCGACCTGCTCGGGTCGCCGCAGCGCGCCTACCCGTCGATCCACCTCACGGGCACCAACGGCAAGACCTCGACCGCCCGGATGATCGACTCGCTGCTGCGGGCGTTCGGCATCCACACCGGCCGCTACACCAGCCCCCACCTGGAGACGGTCCGCGAGCGCATCTCGCTCGACGGCGAGCCGATCGATGAGGACCGGTTCGTCTCGGTCTACCGCGAGGTCGAACCGCTCGCCGCGCTGGTCGACCAGCAGCACAACGAACCCCTGACCTACTTCGACATGACAACCGCCCTGGCGTACGCCACCTTCGCCGACGCACCCGTCGACGTCGCCGTGGTCGAGGTCGGCCTCGGCGGCGCCGACGACTCGACCAACGTGATCCAGGCCGGCGTCTGCGTGATCACCCCGATCGGCCTCGACCACACCGAGTGGCTCGGCGACACGCTCGAGGAGATCGCCTGGGCCAAGGCCGGCATCATCCACAAGGGCGCCACGGTCATCACCGCCGCGCAGCCCGAGGAGGCGGCCCGCCCGCTGCTCGAACGCTGCGTCGAGGTCGGCGCCACGATCGCCCGCGAGGGCGGCGAGTTCGGCGTGCTGCGCCGCACCCTCGCCGTCGGCGGCCAGGTGCTGACATTGCAGGGCCTGGGCGGCGAATACGACGACATCTTCCTGCCGCTGCACGGCGCACACCAGGCCCAGAACGCGGCCGTGGCACTCGCGGCGGTCGAGGCGTTCCTGGGCGCCGGCGCCGACCGCCAACTCCCGGTGGAGACGGTCCGCGAGGGCTTCTCCGGCGCGTCGTCACCGGGCCGCCTGGAGCGGGTCCGCAACGCGCCGACCATCCTGCTCGACGGCGCGCACAATCCGCACGGCATGGCCGCCACCGTGACCGCGCTCCAGGAGGAGTTCGCGTTCAGCAAGCTGGTCGTGATCGCCGCCGTGCTCGCCGACAAGGATGTGATCGGCATGCTCGACCTGTTGGAGCCCATCGCCGACGCGATCGTGGTGACCCGCAACCAGTCGCCCCGGGCAATGCCGATCGAGGAACTGGCCGACCTGGCGACCGAGGTATTCGGCGAAGACCGGGTGGCGACGGCGGCCAACATGCCGGACGCGATCGAGCTCGCGGTGGCGATCGCGGAAGACGAGGTTCAGGGCGAGCTGGCCGGTGTCGGCGTGCTCGTCACGGGTTCGGTCATCACCGTGGCCGAGGCAAGGACGTTGCTGGTTCGATGACGACTCCCGACGGCGCCCAGGCGCCTGCAGGCCAACCACCGACCGACGCCGCCGGTGCGCCAGCACGGCGAGCCCGCGTCGACGCCGCGGATCCGGCGGGTTCCTCGGCCGCGAACGCGGACTCGGCCGCCGCCACGGCGGCGAACGTCGGCCCGGCCGCCGCCACGGCGGCGAACGTCGGCCCGGCCGCCGCCACGGCGGCGAACGTCGGCCCGGCCGCCGCCACGGCGGCGAAGGTCGGCCCGGCCGCTGCTACGGCGGCGAAGGTCGGGCCGGCCGCTGCTACGGCGGCGGACGTCGGGTCGGCCGCTGCGGCCGCGCCGAATGCGGAGCCGGCGGGCGCGGATGACCTGCCGCCTGGTTATCGGCGGTCCGGGCTGAAGAATCCGGCCGGGGCCGTGCGGGGCATGGGCGCTGCGGCGCTCGGCCTGCAGGGCGTCGTGCTTCTGCTCGCGATCCAGCCGATCCGGGTGCTCGGCGACGGCGTGGGTGCCGGCGCCGTCTGGGCTGCGGTCGGCCTCGCGGTGGTCTGCTTCGTGCTGTGCGGCATGATGCGCCGGCCGTGGGTGTGGACTGCGGGCAGTGTCGTGCAAGGCCTGCTGGTGGTCAGCGGCCTCCTGCACTGGACGCTCTTCGCGCTCGGCGTCATCTTCACCCTGGTGTGGCTCTACGTGCTCTACGTCCGCCGCTCGATCCTGCGCTGACTCGCTAGGGGTGCCGCTCGGCGGCGCTGCGGAGCACGCAGAACTCGTTGCCCTCGGGGTCGGCGAAGACCACCCAACCGCCGTGTTCGCCGGGCGGGGGAGTGCGGCGGTCGTCGACGATCGTGGCGCCCAGCGCGAGCACCCGCTCGACCTCCTCGTCGCGGGGGACGTCGGGCCGCAGGCAGATGTGTACCCGGTTCTTGGCCACCTTCGGCTCGGCGACGGTCTGGAAGTAGAGGTGCAGCCCGGTCGGCAGCGCGATGCTCGTCTCGGGATCACCGGGCAGGTCGTCGTCGGCCAGCGGCGCCGCCATGACCTTGCTCCAGAACGTGGCGAGCTCGTAGGCATCCGCCGTGTCGAACGTGACGTTGAGAACCGTTGGCGCCACTGCGGCGCTCCTTCCGTGGCAGGGTGGAGCACTCAACCTGCCACGGTGGGGCGGGCGGTGCTACCCCGTTTCCCGGCTACGCCATTGGGTGATCGCGATGCCGTGCCCGTCGGGGTCGCGGAAGGCGGCCGCCCAGAGCTCGAGCTTCGCGCCCCGGTTGACCACCCGCGGCGGGTAGGTGAAGCGCACGCCCTTCGCCCGCAGGTCCTCGTAGACCGACATGACGTCGCCGACCTCGAGGTTGAGGTGTACCAGCCGCCGGTTGACCGGGGACGCGTCGCGGATCTCCCGGAGCACCATCCGGGTGTCGCCGGACGCCAGCACCGCGTTGTGCTCCCCGCCGTCGATCTCCAGGAAGCCGAGCATGTCGCGGTAGAAGGCGACCGACCGAGGCAGGTCGCGCACCAGGAAGGTCAGCCCGACGCCGTGGATGGTCGCCCCGGTCGCACCGGGCCGGGCGCTCGGGTAGGCGGTGAACAGATCGCCGAACACATCCTCGTCGCCGTCCTTGCCACCCGAGGTGCGCGACGGCTCGTCGTCGGTCACGCCCGCGGCAAGGCCGCCGGCACCGACCGCGGCGCCAGCCAGCACGGCGTCTGCGGTGCCGCGATCGGCATCGGCGGTGGTCGGCGCCTCGGCCAGCAGGGGACCGCTCGCCGACGCGGCGCTATCGTCAGCCCGACCCCCCTCGGGGGTAGCAGCCGCGGAATCCCCGCCGCTCTGCGCACGGCTCGCGGCGGTCCCGCCCGATGCCGCCAGATCCTCGCCGAGGTCGTCGTCACGCCGGATGCGGCTCGCACCCGAACCCGACGTGACCTCATCGTCGGCTGGCTCGGTCGGGCCGGCGGCCGCGCCGGATGCGGCCAGGTCCTCGTCTGCGACCTGAGTGCGGCTCACACTCGGGCCAGATACCGAATCGTCGCCGGCAGGGTCGTCCCGCCGCCGCGTGCCGCTCGCGTCCCGGTCCGATGGGGCCTGATCGTCGGCGGGGTCGTCTCCCCGACTGGGCCTCGCGTCTGGGTCCGGCGGCGCCTGATCGCCGACGGGGTCGTCTCCCCGGCTGGGCCTCGCGTCCGGGTCCGGTGGCGCCTGATCATCGGCGGGGTCGTCGCCCGGCTTGGCGGAGCTGCTGGGTCCAGCGGACCTCGCCCGGTCATCGCCAAGATCGTCGCCAAGGTCGTCGTCCCGGCGGATGCGGCTCACGGGCGGGCCTGAGGCCGCAGCGCCGTTGGTGGGCCCGCCCCCGCCACTGCTCGCAGGACCGCTCGACGCCGCCAGATCCTCGTCGCTCCGCGCCGCCCGGCGGGCGTCCCGGCCAGCGGGCGCCCAGCCTTCCTCAACGTCTTCGCCGCTGCCAGTCGTGCCGGATGCAGCAGGCTCGTCGACAGCGGCGCTGCCCCGAGCCGAAGGCGGCCGACCACCGGCATCGGCCCACGCACCACCGCGCGCCGGGCGGGCCTCAGCAGCCGGCGGCGAGACCTCGGTATCGTCCGACCCCCGCGCCGGCCGGCTCACCCGCCGCTCGGCGAACAGCGGATCGGCCCAGGTGGCCTGCGAGTCGAAGTCGAACACGTCGTCCGGCCCGGCACCCGCCCGCTGCCCGGGCACGTCGGGGGCGGGAGGCGGGGCGGTGGCGGTGGCCGTACCCCCGGAGCCCTCAGCTTTTGCCGCGCGCTCCGCGCGCGTCAACCGCGGATCAGGCCGCGCCCGGCGGGTCAGTGGCGGCGCCGGCTCCGGCGGATCGACCAGGGTGCCCTCGACGACGATCGGCCCGCCCGGGGTCTGGTGGACGACCACCGGCTCGGCCGGCTCGCGCAGGCCGCTGAGCTCGTCGGTCAGGTCGGCGGTGGTGGTCTCGATGGTCTCGACGGGCGCCGCAGCACCGTAGCCGCTGTCAGGACGGTCCCAGTCGTCATCCTCGAGCGGGCCCATGTCGGTCTCGCGGGCGGCGGCCGCCTCGGCGTGGGTCAGGACCTCGTCCCAGAGGATGCGGATGTGCCGCGGGTCGTCGATCGCCACCATGATGGGCAGGCTGGCGCCCACGTCGGGCCACTTGGCCACCGGCACCCGCGGGTCGCGCATGCGCACCAGCCGACCGGCCACGCCCGGCGCGTCGATCAGCACCTGTAGCTCGCACCGCCCGAACACCGACGACGCCGGTGGTTCGGAGACGGTGTGCACGTGTGCGGTGCCGGCGACCCAGGCGCGGGCACCGCCCCGGATCGTGGTGACCAGCACGAGCCCGACGGCCAGCACGATCAGCGCGATGCCGAGTGCCACGATCGCCAGGCTCTTCATGCCGATCCCGAACAGGACCACGAACAGCGCACAGGTGCCCAGCACCGCGGCGAACAACTTCCGGACCGGTGCGAGCGGGCGGCGGTTGCCGTTCGCCACAGTGGACCTCCCCTGAGTCACCAAGAAGGCTAGGCCCCGCGCGCCCGCCGAGGGAAGAGCCGGAGGGAAGCGGGTGATCCGCCCTCGGTAGGCTGAACCCCCAGCTTCAGGAGGGTGTTTCAACGTGTCCAGCACTACGGTCGAGCGCACGCTCGTGCTGATCAAGCCCGACGCGGTCCAGCGCGGCCTGGTCGGCGAGATCCTGAGCCGCTTCGAGCGCAAGGGCCTGACCATCGACGTGCTGGTCAAGCGCATGATGGACGCCGACCTCGCCGACGCGCACTACGCCGAGCACGTCGAGAAGCCGTTCTACCCGCCGCTCAAGGAGTTCATGACCAGCGCGCCGCTGGTCGCCCTGATCCTGAGCGGCGACACCGCGATCGAGGTCGTTCGCACCCTGGTCGGCGCCACCGACGCCCGCAAGGCCGCGGCCGGCACGATCCGCGGCGACCTCGCGCTCTCCAACCGGGAAAACCTCGTCCACGCGTCGGACTCACCCGACAGCGCCAAGCGCGAGATCGCCCTCTGGTTCCCGAAGGCCTAGTTCAGAGCCAAGAGATCAAGAGCTGGTCCCGGGTCCGCGGGGGGCACGACCGTCGCTCCCGCCGGGGACCGCTCGCTGACGCTTCGCTGCCAGCCTCGCGGCCGAGCCGGGTCCGCGGTGGTGCCTCGCCGTCGCGGCCCGGTCATGGCTCGTCGTGGGACATGGCCTCGAGCATGTCCGGGGTCAGCGCGACCAGTTGGCCGGTCGCCGCTTCGGCGACCGCCATGCCCGCCGCTGACGCGGGCGGGACGGTGCGATCGCGCAACGCCGCGATCGCGGCCTCGTCGCCCACGTCGGCGCCGGCCTGCTCGCTGAGCAGCCAGCGGACCTCGAGCAGGTCGCAGTAGGCCTGGATCGGCTCGCCCAGGTCGGCCACCCGGGCCATGCCGGGCCGGAGCACCTCGTCGATCCAGCGCAGGGCGGCCGACGCGTCGGCCATGTCGGTGTGCGACTGCTGCTGGACGTGTGCCTGGAACGCGCGCATGTCGAGCAGCAGGATGCGGGCCTGGCCCTCGCCCACGTCGAGGCCGGTCAGGTCGTGCAGCTGCGACGCGTGGTAGCGCCGCGCCGCCACCGCGACCTTGAGTCGCAACTGGTCGGTGCCGGCCGAGGACACCAGATTGACCTCGTCGACCGCGAAACCCAGGTCGTGCAGTTGCCGGATCCGCGACTCGACCTGGTAGCGGTCGTCGTAGGAGAACACCGGTTCGGCGTGCAGCACGTCCCACAGGGCCTGGTAGCGCGACCCGACCGACTCGGCCGCCGCGATCAGGTCGTCGAACTGCTCCGGCGGCTGGTCGAGCCGCAGCGCGACGTCGACCAGGCCGCCGGCCACGTTCTCGACCATGATGTCGATGTCGTGGGCCCGCTGTCCGTTGGACAGCCGTGGGTGGATCTCGCTGGTCTCGGCGTCCACCAGGTAGGCCTGGAGCACCTGGCCGTCGCGGGAGAAGAGCGTGTTGGCCAGCGAGCAGTCGCCCCAGAACAGGCCGTGCCGGTGCAGGTCGACCAGCAGGCTGGCCAGCGCGTCGAGCAGGCGGTCGCGGTGTGCCGTCTGGTCGGGTGGGATCCGCATCAGCAGCCGCCGGTATTGCCACGACCGCTCCAGATAGCGGGTGACCAGGATCGCGGTGTCCTCCTGCGGCTGCACGACCAGGCCGGCCGGCCGCACCGCAGGCAGGGCGCGGGCCTCCAGGTCGCGCAGCACGGCGTACTCCTTCTGCGCGATCCGGACCGGCAACTCCTTGAGCGCCCAGCGCGCCCCGTCGGTGTCGACGAAGCGCACCAGATGCCGGCTCGGGCCGACCGGGACGTCGCGCAGTGGCACCTCGGTCGCGTCCCAGGTCGCCAGCGGCTGCAGCCACGGAAGAGCCAACAGACCCGGCGACGTCGACCGCAGTCGCAGGTCAAGGCCCATTCACCTGAGATACCCGAGAGCGCAGCGTTTCACACGGCCGGCCGCGCACTGGCAAGCTGCGCCGATGGACCGTGAACAGATGTCCGGGATCGCGCATGCCGACCACCCGATCAAGTCCCCGCTCGACGACGACGCCGTGCGCGCCCTGCTCGCTCGCGCCCTCCCGCGCGGCGACGAGCGGATCCTCGACCTCGGCTGCGGCGGCGGTGAGTGGCTGCTGCGAGCGCTGGCCATGCACCCGGGGCTGCGGGCCGAGGGTGTCGACATCTCCGCGGCCGCGTTGGAGCAGGCCCGCGCGAGTGCGATCGACCGCGGCGTCGAGGACCGCCTGGTGCTGCACCAGAGCGAGGCGGAGGCCTTCTCCGCGCCGCACGGTTTCGACCTGGTGCTCAGCGTCGGCGCCGCACATGCCTTCGGCGGCCTGCTGCCGACCTTGGCGGCGGCGCGCAAGCACCTGGCGCCGGGAGGCCGCGTGCTGATCGGCGACGGCTTCTGGATCGCCGACCCGTCACCCGAGGCGGTGGAGATGCTCGGCGACTTCACCGACCTCGCGACCACGATGGACCGGGTCAAGGCCGACGGCTGGACGCCGGTCCACGGTCACGTCAGCACCCGCCGGGAGATGGACGACTACGAGTGGGCGTGCTGGGGGTCGCTGTCCTCGTGGGCGCTCGACCATCCGTCCGACCCCGACAGCGCCCAGGTCCTCGAGACGGCCGAAACCCGCTACACCGAATGGCTCCGCGTCTACCGCGACACCTGGGGCTTCCTGACCCTCGTCCTGCGCGAAACACGGTAGACCCCGCCGGTGCTATGGTGAACGAAACCGTTTCGTTCACCATAGCGTTCCGGGGGAGCAGTAGTGGCAGGGGAAGAGCGCGAGGAGGCGATCCTCGCGGCGACGTTGGAGCTGCTGGCCGAGGTCGGTTACGACCGGATGCGGATGGATGCCGTCGCCGAGCGGGCCAGGGCCAGCAAGGCGACGATCTACCGGCGCTGGCCGGGCAAGGCCGAGCTGGTGGTGACCGCGATCGAGCGGCACACCGCCGCCGCGATGGACGACCGGGCCGACCCGGGCAACCTGCGCGACGACCTGCTCGGCCGGATGCGGGCGATGCGCGACGGGCTGACCGGTCAGGACGCCGGGCTGTTGCTCGGGTTGCTGACCGCGATGCACCACGACGCCGAACTCGCGGCCATCGTGCGGGCGCGGATGATCGACGACAAGCGGCGGGCCTTCGACCCGGCCATCGACCGGGCGATCGACCGCGGCGAGCTGCCCAAGGGGCTCGACCGGGCGATGCTCGCCGAGGTCAGCTCGGCGATGCTGTTCTCCCGGGCGTTCGTGACGGGCGAGCCGCTCGACGACGCGTTCCTGACCGACCTCGTCGACCGCGTGCTGCTGCCGCTGGTCCAGCACCGGGCGGGTGACGCCTGATGGTGACCACGATCGTGTTCGGGTTCCTGGCCGGTTTCTGGGGCGGCAACGGCCTGCCCTACTTCGTCGCCGGCAGCACCGGTGACGGCCGCAATCCGGGCCCGTTCGCCGACTCGGCGGCGGGCAACGTGCTCGTCGGCTGGTTCATGCTGGTCGTGGCCGCCGTCTTCGGGCATTTCGCGCACCTGCCGAGGCACCCGGCGGCCGGCTGGTCCGCGGTGGCCCTCGGCGTGCTCGCCGTCGGCCTGATCCACTCGCGCACGTGGCGAAACAACCCCTGGCCCTGGCGCCGGCCGCTGCCTGATTAGATCTTGAGGGAGCCAAACGACACGGGGGTCGGCATGCGGCGCGTTGTGGGTCTCACCATCGTCCTGCTCAGCCTCGCGGGGTGCGGCGACGCCGGCCCGGAGCCGGCCGACCGCACGCGCGGCGGCGCCGGGTCGGCGGCGGAGTCGGCCGAGCAGGCCACGGACCGGGTGCGCGCCGCGGTCGAGACGATGGAGCAGACCAGTTTCGCTTTCCGGAACACCAGCGACGATGGGGCGAGCGTCATCGACGGGGTGGTCCACCGCCCGTCGGAGTCCACCACCATGAAGATGGCGATCACGATGGAGGATGCCGGCACCTCCGTCACGCAGTTCGTCCGCATCGGTGACCGGGGCTGGGGCCGGATCGACCTGATCATGGCCCCGGTCGACGGTGTGCCGGCCAGCACCGAAGGCGTCACGCAGTGGAAGGTGCTGCCGCCCGAGATGCTCGCGCAGGAGCCGTTCCGGCAGGTCGCCGGTGGTGCGTTCCTCGTCAGCACCGACCTCTTCACCGGCGTCACCGGGCTGCACCAGACCGCGCCGCAGACGTATGCGGGCACGATCGACATCGCGGCACACCCGCTCGTCGGGTTGCTCGACGAGTCCTTTGTCGCCACGTTGGGCGAGCGGGCCAGGGCGGTGCCGCTGACCGTGACGCTCGACCTCACCGGCCGGATCACCACTCTCGTCATGGACGTGCCCGACCACCGCCTGGAGACCAGGTTCACCGACTTCGACGCGGTCACCGCACCGGTGCCGCCGGCTACGGTCGGACCATGACAGATCAACCACCGGATGGGCTGCCGCGGTATCGCGTGCTGACCGGACCGGATGACGAGAAGTTCTGCCGGCGGGTCAGCGAAGCGCTGGACCTCGGCTATCGGCTGCACCTCGGCCCGGCCGTGACCTTCAACGGCGAGCGCGTCATCGTGGCCCAGGCGGTGGTCTGGGATGACGCACACCGACCTCCCGCCACTTCTAACGTATAGCGGACCGGGGGGCTTGCGGCAAGACCCGGGTCGCGGCGCAGAATCGTCGGCCGAGGGCTACGAGCTGCGGAAATGGGGGCAACGACGTGGGCGAGTGGTTGTTGGATCTGCGAGAGGTCGACGACACGCGGGTCGCGGTCGCCGGGGGCAAGGGCGCGCACCTGGGTGAGCTGTCGCGGATCGACGGCATCGCGGTGCCGGCCGGCTTCTGCGTGCCGACGGACGCCTTCCGCCAGATCCTGTCCGAAGCACCGACGATCAACGATCAGCTCGATCGGCTGTCGCGCGTGAAGCCGGATGCGCAGGAGGAGATCCGGGCCCGAAGCGCCGAGCTCCGCCGCACGATCGAAGGCGTCGCCATCCCCGCCGACCTGGCGACGGCGGTCAGAAGCAAAATCGGCGCCACAGAGGCCTACGCCGTCCGGTCCAGCGCCACGGCAGAGGACCTGCCGACGGCCTCCTTCGCCGGCCAGCAGGATACCTACCTCAACGTCGTCGGACCGGCCGCCGTCCTCCAGCACGTCAGCCGGTGCTGGGCGTCGCTGTTCACCGAGCGGGCGGTGACCTACCGCGTGCGGAACGGCTTCGACCATCGGAAGGTCAGCATGGCCGTGGTCGTGCAGCGGATGGTCTTCCCGCAGGCGTCCGGCATCCTGTTCACCGCCGACCCGGTCACGGGCAACCGTAAGGTCGCCGCCGTCGACGCCAGCTTCGGTCTTGGCGAGGCGCTGGTCTCGGGCCTGGTGAACCCCGACGTCTTCAAAGTCCGCGACGGCGAGGTCGTCGACAAGGTGATCGGCACCAAGCACCTCGCCATTCAGGCGCTGCCGGCCGGCGGCACCGAGGAAGTGGCGATCGACCCGCGGCAGGGCGAGCAGCCGGCGCTAACGGATGCGCAGGTCGTGCGGCTCGTGGAGCTCGGCCGGCGGATCGAGGCGCACTTCGGTCGCCCACAGGACATCGAATGGTGCCTGGTCGACGACGGTTTCGAGATCGTGCAGAGCCGGCCGATCACCACGCTGTTCCCGGTCCCGCACCGCGACGACGACGCCAACCACGTCTACCTCTCCGTCGGCCACCAGCAGATGATGACCGACGCGATGAAGCCGCTCGGCTTCTCGATGTGGCAGCTCACGGCCATGGCCCCGATGCTGGAGGCCGGCGGGCGCCTGTGGGTCGACGCCACCATGCGGCTGACCTCGCCGGCCGGCCGCGCGGCATTCCTGGAGCTCGCGGGCCGGGCCGATCCGCTGATGAAAGACGCGCTCGAGACCGTCCTCGACGGCGGCGACTTCGTTCCGACGCTCCCCGACACCGGCCAGGGCGGCCCGCCGGTCGGCGGCGCACCCGCGGCGATCGACAACGATCCGGCCATCGTCACCACGCTGGTCGAGCGCGGCGAGGCGTCCGTCGCCGCCCTGAAGCGCGACATCGCGGCGGTGACCGGGCCGGCGCTGTTCGACTTCCTGCTCGAGGCCTTCCAGGAGCACAAGCGGGTGCTCGGCGATCCGCTGAGCATGCAGGCGATCATGGCGAGCCACGAGGCCACCTGGTGGCTCAACGACCACCTCCTGGAGTGGCTGGGCGAGAAGAACGCGGCCGACACGCTCACGCTCTCGGCACCCGGCAACATCACCTCGGAGATGGGGCTGGCGCTGCTCGACGTCGCCGACGTGATCCGGCCGCATCCGGAGGTGCTGGCGTTCCTGCGCGGCGGCGTCGACGAGTCCTTCCTGGACGCCCTGCCGAAGCTCGCGGGCGGCACCGAGGCGCGCGACGCCATCACGGCCTACCTCGACCGCTACGGGATGCGCTGCGTCGGCGAGATCGACATCACCCGGCCGCGCTGGAGCGAACGTCCGGCCACGCTGG
Organism: Asanoa ferruginea; assembly: GCF_003387075.1. NCBI lineage: Bacteria > Bacillati > Actinomycetota > Actinomycetes > Micromonosporales > Micromonosporaceae > Asanoa > Asanoa ferruginea. Next base: position 264,518 of record NZ_QUMQ01000001.1, on the reverse strand, counting down.
TGCCGCTGATCCTCGACAACGTCAGGCTTTTCGAGCCGGGCGCCGCACGGCAACGCTTCGAGCGGGGGCGGCAGGAGGCGCGGCAGAAGGAACACGACGTGCTGTCGCGGCTGCGGGCGCTTCCGGACGGTGAGCGGAAAGCCGACGAGACCAAGCGGATGATCGATCGGGTACGGATCTTCATCGGCTACCGGGAATACCCGAAGTACGTCATCGTCAGCCGCTACTTCGTCTACAAGCAGGCCCTGCTGGCCGAGGCCGAGCGCCTCGTGCGGGCCGGTGTCCTGGCCGAGCGGGAAGACATCTTCTACCTGACGTTCCAGGACCTGCACGCCGTCGCCCGTGCGAACGAGGCCGACCCGGAGCTCATCCAGCGGCGCGAAGAGGCGTTCCGGGCACACCAGGCGTTGACCCCGCCCCGGGTGCTGACCTCCGACGGCGAGGCCATCAACGGTGCCTACCGGCGCGACGACGTACCCACTGATGCTCTGATCGGTCTGCCGGTTTCCGTCGGGACCGTCGAGGGCCGGGCCCGCGTGATCCTCGACATGGCGGAGGCCGAGCTCGAGCCCGGCGACATTCTGGTCACGGCCCACACCGATCCCAGTTGGTCGCCGCTGTTCGTCGCGGTGGCCGGCCTGGTGACGGAGGTGGGCGGTCAGATGACGCACGGCGCGGTGATCGCCCGCGAATACGGACTGCCGGCCGTCGTCGGCGTCGACCGGGCCACCCGGCGGATCCGGGACGGGCAGCGGATCCGCGTACACGGAACAGCGGGGTATGTCGAGATCCTGCCCGACTGACGCGGTGGCGCGGCGGCCAACGCCGCCGCGCCACCCGTGGGTGTTCAGCTCGTGCGACAGGTGACCGTCGGCCAGGTCCAGTTGCCGTTGGCCATGATCGTCACGCCGAAGGTGTTGCCGTTGCCGTTCGGTCGCGCGGTGACGGTGCCGCTGGTGCCGCTGACCGAGGCGTTCCAGCTGTTCTGGAGGCTCTGCCCGCCGCCAAGGCCCAGGCTGACGACCCAGGCGCTGGTGCCGCTGACCGCGACGTTGAGGTTGAACCGGTCGCCGAACTGCTGGCCGGCCGACAGGGTCGCGGTGCAGTTGCCGCCGCCACCGCCGCCGGGCGGCGGGGTGGTCGGGCCGCCGCCACCGCCGCTGCCTTCCCGGACGGTGATGTCGGAGCTGCCGCTGCTCTGGTAGCCCTCGGTGGCCATGATCTGGTAGCTGTGGTTGCTGCCGAGGTTGAGGCCGGCTCGGGCCCAGGCGTCGAAGTGGTTGGCGGTGGTGATCGTGCCGCCGGTGCGCTTCTGCTGGCGGACGCTCCAATACTGGTAGAACGTCGCGGTGCCGTCGATCGACGGCTGGTTGACCCGCTGGGTGCGGTAGAGGTCGTAGGTGCCGCCGTCGGTGCTGACCGACCCGACGCGGGTGGCGCCGGTGCTGGGGTTGTAGGTGCCGAAGTTCTCGACGACGTAGTACTCGATGAGCGGGTTCCGGGTCCATCCATACAGGGCGAGGTAGCTGTTGCCGTTCGGGCTGTAGCTGCCCGAGTAGCTGATCGTGTGCCGGCTGCCGGTGGCCCAGCCCTTGCCGCCGACCCAGTTGTTGCCGTTGCTCCAACTGCTGGAATACCGGCCGTCGGCGCGCAACGTCATGCTGGCGTTGCCGCTGTCCTTCCAGAACGAGAAGAAGTAGCCGTTGTGCGTGCCGGTGGTGCTGGAGCTGACGGTCCGGTCGGCCTCGGCGTAGGCGTCTGGCGCCATCACCCCGATGCCGGCAGCGAGCACCGCCGCACAGGTGGCGCCGAGGAGCAGCCGCATGCGGCCGCGCCTACCCGGTTTGCTCTGCGTGTCCTTCATGCCTGTGCTTCCTCCTCCTGACGCAATGACGGTCATTGAGGCCCGTCGATGGCGACGCTAGGAGTGGGCATTTCACACTGTCAACGAGTTTCGGAAACATTCCGGAAACTCTTTCGGACCGAGATCGGCACCCAGCGCGGCTACTCCGCCTGCGGTGTGCCGACGCGGAGCATAGGGGCGTATTTCGGGACGTATTCCTGGCCCGTGAGCTCCTGGATCGCGGCCATCACCTCGTCGGTGACCTGGCGCAACGAGGAGCTGTCGGTGCCGCGGCCGATGACCTCGATCGGCTTGCCGAACTTGACCGTGGCCGTGCCGCGCTTGAAGCGGGGCACGCGATGGCCGATCGGCTGGAGTTCGTCGGTGCCGATGAAACCGACCGGGATGATCGGCACGCCGGCGGCCAGGGCCAAGCGGGCCACGCCCGTGCGGCCGCGGTAGAGGCGCCCGTCCGGCGACCGGGTGCCCTCCGGGTAGATCGCGACGAGGTCGCCGGACTTCAGCACCGGGATCGCACCGTCGAAGGCGGTCAGGGCCGCGCGCCCGCCGGCGCGTTCGACCCGGATCGCGCCGATGCCGTTCATCACCGAGCGGGTGAACCAGCCACGGAAGCCGGTGCCGCTGAAATATTCCGCTTTCGCCCAGAACGCGATGTGCCGCGGGATGACCGAACCCAGGAAGAGCTCGTCGGCCACCGAGAGGTGGTTGCCCGCGAGGATCGCGCCACCGCGCGGGGGCACATTCTCCAGCCCCTCGACCTTCGGCGCCCAACCCCACCGCATGCTCACGCCGATGGTGAGCTGGCCGATTGTGTAGAGCAGCGGCACGGGTCCTCCGGATCTCGCGGGCGTGGGCGGTGTCACCGTAACCGACGCCGCCCGCGCCCGCGAGTGGACGAACAGGCGCTAACTACGCACCACTGTCACCCGAACGGTTTCCCCGTCGCCGACCTCACCGGCGAACCCGGTGGCGGCCGCGCTGAATGTGATCGAGTCGGCCAGCACTTCGCGGGCGACGAAGTCGCCGAACGTCTCGACCGCCTCACGGACCGACGACGATCCGTTGAGATCGACCCGGATCCGGTCGGAGACGTCGAGGTCGGCGTCGCGGCGGGCCTGCTGCACGACCCGGACCACGTCGCGGGCCACGCCCTCGGCCGCCAGTTCCGGCGTCACCGCGCTGTCGAGCACGACCACGCCCTCGCCGTTGGGCAGGGCCGACGAGTTGGCCGCGTCGGCGGCGACCAGCTTCAGGTCGTATTCACCCTCCTGGAGGGTGACACCGGCGGCGACCGGCTGGCCCTCGACCAGCGACCACTCGCCGGCCTTGACCGCCTTGATCACCTGCTGCACGGCACCGCCGATCCGCGGGCCGAGCGCCCGCGGCACCACCGTGAGCACCCGCTCGCAGTAGGCCGCCACGTCGTCGGTGAACTCGACCGACTTGACGTTGACCTCGTCGGTGACCAGGTCGGCGAACGGCCGCAGCGCGGCCGCACCCGGCGACGCCACCGTGAGTGACGGCAGCGGCAGCCGGACCCGCAGGCCCTTGGCCTTGCGCACCGACAGCGCCGCCGAGACCAGGTCGCGGACCGCGTCCATGGCGGCCACCAGGTCGTGGTCGGCCGGGAACTCGTCGGCAGCCGGCCAGTCGGTCAGGTGCACCGAGCGCTCGCCGGTCAGCCCGCGCCACACCTCCTCGGCGGTCAGCGGAGCCAGCGGCGCCATCACCCGGGTCAGCGTCTCCAGCACCGTGTAGAGCGTGTCGAACGCGTCGCGGTCGCCGGCCCAGAACCGGTCACGGGACCGGCGCACATACCAGTTGGTCAGCGCGTCGAGGAAGGTCCGCACGGTCACGCAGGCGCCGGAGATGTCGTAGGCGTCCATCTGCCGGGTCACCGTCGACACCAACTCGCCGGTCTTGGCCAGCACATAACGGTCGAGCAGGTGTGTCGAGTCGACCCGGCGCACCGCCTCGTAGCCGTCGGCGTTGGCGTAGAGCGAGAAGAAGTACCAGACGTTCCACAGTGGAAGCAGCACCTGCCGCACGGTGTCGCGGATCGCCGGCTCGGTGACCGGCATGTCGCCGCCGCGCAGCACGGGTGACGACATCAGCATCCAACGCATCGCGTCGGAGCCGTAGTCGTCGAACACCTGGTAGACGTCGGGATAGTTCTGCAGCGTCTTGCTCATCTTGCGGCCGTCGGAGCCCTGCAGGATGCCGTGGCTCACGCAGGTGCGGAACGCCGGCCGGTCGAACAGCGCGGTCGCCAGCACGTGCATGGTGTAGAACCAGCCGCGCGTCTGTCCGATGTATTCGACGATGAAGTCGCCCGGATAGTGGTGCTCGAACCAGTCGGCGTTCTCGAACGGGTAGTGCACCTGGGCGAACGGCATCGAACCCGATTCGAACCAACAGTCGAGCACCTCGGGGACGCGACGCATCGTCGACTTGCCCGTCGGGTCGTCGGGGTTGGGCCGGGTCAGGTCGTCGACGAAGGGCCGGTGCAGGTCGGTGACCTGCACGCCGAAGTCACGCTCGAGGTCTTCGAGCGAGCCGTAGACGTCGAGCCGCGGGTAGTTGGGGTCGTCGGACTTCCACACCGGGATCGGCGAGCCCCAGAACCGGTTGCGGCTGATCGACCAGTCGCGGGCGTTGGCCAGCCACTTGCCGAACGAGCCGTCCTTGACGTGCCCCGGCGTCCAGTCGATCTGCTGGTTGAGCTCGACCATCCGGTCCTTGAACTTGGTCACCTGCACGAACCACGACGACACCGCCTTGTAGACCAGCGGGGTGTCGCAGCGCCAGCAGTGCGGGTAGGAGTGCGTGTAGGTCTCCTGCCGCACCACCACGCCGCGTTCCTTGAGGTCGCGGGTCACCGGCTTGTTGGCCTCGAAGACCTGAAGTCCCTCGTAAGGGGGAACGAGCGCCGTGAACCGGGTGTGGTCGTCGACCGTCACGATGGTCGGGATGCCCGCCGCGTTGCAGGCGTTCTGGTCTTCCTCACCGAACGCCGGCGCCATGTGCACGGCCCCGGTGCCGTCTTCGGTCGTGACAAAATCGCCACCCAGCACCTGGTAGGCGTTGGGCCCGGCCCGATCGACCAGGAAGTCGAACAGCGGCGTGTAGCGCTTGCCCACCAGGTCGGCACCGCGCCGGGTGCCGGTGCGGGTGAACCCCTCCAACTCCTTGGCGTAGTAGTCGGTGCGGGCGGCACCCACCAGGTAGACCTGGCCGGCGTCGTCGGTCAACTCGGCGTATTCGATGTCGGGGCCGACCGCCACCGCGAGGTTGGACGGCAGCGTCCACGGCGTGGTGGTCCAGACGGCCAGCTTCTCGCCGCTGTCGAGGGTGAACCAGACGGTCAGCGACGGGTCGTGCCGGTCGCGGTAGACGTCGTCCATCCGGGTCTCGGTGTTGGACAGCGGGGTCTCACAGCGCCAGCAGTAGGCCAGCACCTTGAAGCCCTCGTACACCAGGCCCTTGTCATGCAGGCTCTTGAACGCCCACATGACACTCTCCATGTAGGACAGGTCGAGCGTCTTGTAGTCGTTGGTGAAGTCGACCCAGCGGGCCTGGCGGGTGACGTAGCGCTCCCAATCCTGGGTGTATTGCAGGACCGAGGTGCGGCAGACGTCGTTGAACCGCTCCACGCCGAGGTCGACGATCTCGGCCTTGGTGGTGATGCCGAGCTGCTTCTCGGCGACCACCTCGGCCGGCAGCCCGTGCGTGTCCCACCCGAACCGGCGCTCCACGCGCTTGCCGCGCATGGTCTGGTAGCGGGGGACGACGTCTTTCACGTAGCCGGTGAAGAGGTGGCCGTAGTGGGGGAGGCCGTTGGCGAAGGGCGGGCCGTCGTAAAAGACGAACTCGTTGTCCCCGTTCACCCCGGCGTCACGCAGCTCGATCGAGGCCTCGAAGGTCTTGTCGGCCGTCCAGTGATCCAGCACACGCCGCTCGACCGCGGGCAGGTCGGGGCTCGCCGGGACGCCCGGCTTGCTCTCGTGCTTGGGATAGGCCATCGGTGGTCAATCTCCTCGAACAGCTCACACACGTCGTGGACTGCGAGGACGACCCTTCCGGGCCGCGGTACCACCCCGCTTGGTGATCAAAGAACGACCACCCGCTCGTTGGCCGGCTGTAACGGGCCGACCCGTCCGGTTCTACTGAGATCCGAAGATCCGTTCTTCCGGAGGCTCACCGGTGATAGCCGGATCGTCGCCTATGGCACATAAGGCTACCTGACTGCCAACAACAGGCGCGCGCGACTTATTCTCGGGCCGTGATCCGGATCGAGTTGGACGAGCCGACGCTCGACCGCACCCGGATCGCGATCAGCCCGCTCTGGGAGCTGGTCGACTCGTTCTATCTGCTCGACCGCAACCCCGACGGGGTGCCCTGGCCCTACCAGCAGTGGGCGGTCCGGGCCCGCGAGGTGATCCGCGACGATCCCGCCGCGGCCCGGGCGGCGTGGCTGATCCGCGAGTCCGGTTCGCGGGCGCCCGACTTTCTGTGCCCGATCCCGCCCGGTCCGGCGCCCACGATCGAGGAGGAGTTGCACGCCCTCTGCGCGACGCCCCTGCGGGTGGTGAAGGAGCAGCTGCCCGACTACTACGCCGACGATCCGCCGGCCTGGATCCGGCCCTTCCGCGACGACTCCGCGCGGGCGTTCGCGGAGTTGGCCGACGGGCTCGCCGCGTTCTGGGCACAGGCGATGGCGCCGCACTGGCCGGCGATGCGGGCCGCCCTCGACGAAGAGGTGCTGCACCGGGCCCGGGCGCTGGCCGCCGACGGCCCCGACGCGCTGCTCTCCGGCCTGCACAAGCGGGTGGTCTGGCAACGGCCCGTGCTGACCCTGATCAAACCGCTGGAGCAGGCGTTCTCCGCCGTCGACAAGCGGCTGCTGCTGATCCCGTTGATCTTCTCCCGGGGCGCGTTGATGTGCTCCACCGACCATCCCGAGGTGGTCGCGGTCTCCTACCAGGCCCGGGGCGCGGCCGTGCTGGCCGAGGGCCGCCCGGAACCGGCGCCGGACCGGCTGGCCATTCTGATCGGGCGCGGGCGGGCCGCCGTACTCGATGCGCTCTCCCGTCCCTCGACCACCGCGGGCCTGGCCGCGACGCTGGGGCTGGCGCCGAGCACGGTGTCGGAGCATCTCGCCGCGCTGACCGCCGCCGGGGTGGTCAATCGGCGCCGGGCCGGGCGGCGGGTGCTCTACTCGCTCGAACCGGCCGGGACCGCGCTGCTGCACCTGCTCGCCGACGACCCGAGCCGCCGCCAGCATTCGGCTTAGACCGCTGAGTCGATGATTCGGCGTTCGCCGAATTCGTTTCCCTGACTGCGCGGGCGCACCTACTTTCTCCGCATGACCCTCGCGATCGAGGCGCGTGGCCTGCGCCGGACCTACCGCACCCGCACGGGCTGGTTCAATCCCCGCCGGGTCGAGATCGACGCCGTTCGCGGTGTCGACCTCGACGTCCGCCGGGGTGAGCTGTTCGGCCTGCTCGGGCCCAACGGCGCGGGCAAGACCACCACCATCAAGATGCTCAACACCCTGCTCATACCCACCTCGGGCACCGCGCGGGTGTGCGGCTTCGACGTGGTGTCACAGACCCGGGAAGTGCGGCGCCGCATCGGGTACGTCTTCGGCGGCGACCGTGGCCTCTACGACCGGCTGTCGGCGCTGGACAACCTGCGCTACTTCGCCGAGCTCTACGCCGTGCCGGCCGCGCGGCAGAAGCAGCGGATCGGCGAGCTGCTGGAGCTGGTCGGGCTGACCGGGCGGGAGCGGGAACGGGTCGAGGGCTACTCGCGGGGCATGCGGCAGCGGCTGCACATCGCCCGCGGTCTGCTGCACGACCCCGAGGTGCTGTTCCTCGACGAGCCGTCGATCGGTGTCGACCCGGTCGCCGCACGGGAGTTGCGCAACACGGTCGCCGGCCTTGCCGCCACGGGGACGACCGTTCTGCTCACCACCCACTACATGGCCGAGGCCGAGGAGCTGTGCGACCGGATCGCGGTGATCGCCGGCGGCGAGATCCAGGCGCTGGGCACCGCCGACGAGCTCAAGCACCACGCCGAGGGTCGCCGCGTGCTGGAGGTGCAGGCCTTCGGGGTCAGTGACGAGCAACTGGCCGGGATCGACGTGCTTCCGGGGGTACGCGAGGCGAGCGTCGAAGTGGTCGGCACGAGTCAGGTGCTGACCATCCAGTCGGACGCCACGGTCGACGTGCAGGCTTCCGTGCTGAGCGCGCTCGACGGGGTGCGGCTGGGCCGGGTGACGGCGCGGCAGCCGACGCTGGAGGATGCCTACATCGCGATCGTCAACGGGGTCGACCGCACGCCGGCGATGGTGACCGCATGACGTTGTTGCGGTTGATCGGTGTCGCCACGCTGTTGCACGTCAAGCAGCTCAGCCGGTCGCAATTCGAGATCGCGACCGCGTTGTTCGTACCCCTGGTGCAGGCGACCCTGGCTGTTTATCTGTTCCGGGCGGGAACGGAACCGCACCGCCTGCTGGAGGCCGCGGTCGGCGCGGGGATGATGGCGGTCTGGAGCTCGGTGCTGTTCGGCTCGGGCGGCGCCATCCAGATGCAGCGCTGGCAGGGCACGCTGGAGATGCTCATGCTGGCGCCCCGCCCGCCGGCGCTGCTGGTCTTCCCGATCACGCTGGCGACCGCGGTCACCGGCACCTACGCGATGATCGCGACCCTGCTCTGGGGCGGTCTCGTCTACCGGATCCCGCTCGACGTGGCCGACCCGGTGGCGTTCGCCGTCTCGGTGCCGGCCGCGATCCTCGGCCTGGGCATGTTCGGCCTGCTGCTGGCGTCGACGTTCGTGCTGCTGCCGAACGCCAACGCCATCAACAACACGCTGGAATACCCGATCTGGCTGGTCTCGGGAATGCTCGTGCCGATCACGGTGCTCCCCGGCTGGACGGGCCCGATCGGCGCGGTGCTGCCGACGACGTGGGCGGCGCGCGCGGTCCGCGAGTCGGTCACCGGCTCGGGCCCCGTCTGGCCGTCGCTGGGCATCTGCCTGGCGATCAGCGCGGTATGCCTGGCGGCCGGCGCCGTAACGATGTCCTACGTGGAGCGTCGCGCCCGCGCGAACGCGACCCTCGCCCTAGCCTGAGGTTTGGTCTGCCATGCGCCTACTCGCCGTCGGCGGCGTGATCGCCTACCGCGCCCTGTTCAACTGGACTACCCCGTCGATGTTCGTCGGCACCCTGCTGGTCGGGCCTTTATTCCAGCTGTTGTTCTTCGCCTTTCTGGGCCGCCAGCTGGGCGTAGCGGACGACACGTTCTACATCGTCGGCAACGCGGTCCTGGCCGCGTCACTGGCCTGCGTCTTCGGCGGCACGATGGCGGTCTCCAACGAGCGGCGTTACGGGACGCTCGGCCACGTGCTGCTCTCGCCGCGGCCGCGGACGCTGGTGTTCCTCGGTCGGGCGATTCCCTATGCGGGCAACGGGTTGTTGATCGCCGCCTTCACGTTGACGGTCGGGTCGTTGCTGCTGGGGTTGCGCATCCCGTTGGGCGCGCTGCCCGGGTTGGCGTTGACGCTCGCGGTCGGGTCGCTGTCGTGCGCGTTCTTCGGCCTGACCCTGGGCGCGCTGGGCTTGCGCTTCCGCGACGTGTGGCTGGTCTCCAACGTGTCGGTGTCGCTGTTGCTGCTGCTGACCGGCGTGAACGTGCCGGCCGACCACCTGCCGGCGTGGATGCGGGTCGTGGGCGGCGGCCTGCCGATCACCCATTCGGCGGAGGCGGCCCGCCGCCTGGTCGCGGGCGATGGCTTCGGTGCGGCTCTGTCGCCACTGGGTCGAGAGGTCGCGGTGGGCGCGGCATACGCGGTAGTGGCGGCTTTATTGCTGAAGATCTTCGAGGCCGAGTCTCGGCGCCGCGCGTCCCTGGACACCCTGTGACGCCTGTCAGTCCCGGTGGTCGCGCCACGCGAGTTGCCCTTGGTCGACGGTCGGTCGCGACGTCGGCCAGCCGCCGGGCCGGGGGTAGTCGGCGGGGAGACGGCCGACGCGAGTTGGCGGTATCTGGGCGAGCGCGTCCACCGTGTCCGCGAACAGGTCCCGCAGCGACTCCCACCTGCCACCGAACGGGCCCCCGCAGAAGTCCGCCGCGAACGGAATCCACGCCTCGTGCCATTACCGACCGCGGACGTCGTCGTCATGCTCCAACAGACGCTTTCCCACCGAAGCCTGGGCAACAATCCCGTCGGCGTCGAGCAAATGAAAATCCCCTGGGAAGGAGAACCCAGGCCCAACCCGCGAGTTGTCGGCACCGTTGTGCCGTCGCAAGCTGGCGACCAACTCGGCGGGCAGAGCCAGCCCGAGCCGGGCCGCCAGATCGCCGAGCACGTCATCTCCCGCCGGCGGACTCAACGCGCCGAACGTCGCCGGCGCATGAGCCTGCAGCCAGGCCTCGATCTCACCCCAAAGACCATCGATCGACAGCACCATCTCGCCACTGTAGACAGCGGCTGCCTCAGCAAGGTGTGCTGGTCGCGGAGCCGCTGTGGATGCGGTGTGCGCCGGCGGGTTGAGTCAGCAGATAGGTGATGTCCCATAGCGTGCAGGTTTCCGACTCCCGTCCGGTCGGGCCGAAGTATGGATCCTGGCGGCTGGTGAAGGTCACCTGAGCCTGCACGGCGCCCGGACCGTTGTCGCCGAGCCACATCAGCACCACGTCGGAGTCCCAGGTGGTGGAGATGTCGGTAGCGAACTTCGCCACCGCATCAGCGTCGGTGGGAGCGATGTTTCCGGCCGGATCGAAGGCAGCGACGGCCTGCTCGGCGTTGTGCGCGTTGATCGCCGAGAAGTAGCCGTCGAACAGGGCGGCCACCGCCGGCGCACGCTCGTCGGTGACCGCCGGGTGGATGGTCACCATCCCGACGGTCTGGGGCGGCGGGGCGATCGTGGGCTCGACCGGGGCAGTGGTGAAGGTGGGCGCGGTATCAGGTGGCGCTACGGTCGTGGTGCTCGTGGCCTCCGGACTCGCGGTGAGCCGTTCGTGGACGCCGGCATACCAGCCGCCGCCGGCCAGGACGAGCAGGGCGAGGGCGGCGATCCCAGCGATCAGCGGTCCGCGCTGGCGACGAACGCGGGCGGCGGGCTGGTAGGCGCGCAGCGGTTCGTAGCTCGTCGCGGGAGCGGGCGCAGTCTCGTTGACGGGATCAGCTGCCGGCTCGTCGGCGGGATTCCCACAGACCGCGCACGTCGTGGCGAGAGGCTCGTTGCGCCGGCCGCATTCGCCACACTGCCAGGGCGTCACCGCTACACGGTACGCGTATCGGCCGGTTGAGCCGGTACCTCGTTCCGGTGATTACCGTCCGCGGGAACAAGGGTTACCGTCGTCCCGGTGACGAGACCGCAAGCGGCAGGCGAGTTGCCGTTCCACCACGGCGACGGTCCGCGGCCGCCGGCGCGGCACCTGACGGCGACGACCCGCTATCTGTGTGGGGCCGCGTACACCGACCGGAGCTTCGCCGATCGCGTGATCAGCGAACTCGTCGAAGACGAGCACCGCGCGGTGGCCCCGTCGTATGAGTTCGATGTCGAGCCCGTCGTGCGGCACGCCTTCCGGGCCCGGTTTCGCTGGATCTTGCGCGCCGCCGCGCTCACTGTCGTGCTGATCGTCGGCGTGGGTCTGCTGCCGTGGGGCGTTCTGATCGTCTACGGCACAGTGCTGTGGTTCGCCGTCCCGATGCTGCTCCGCCAGCACACGTCGTTGGACTGGGGCAAGATCGCACTGGGCACGGTGTTGATCGTCGTGGCCGCGGAGTTCTTCGTCCTGGTTCCGCTGTATCTGCTGATCGCACGTCCCACCATCGAGGGCGACCAGGCGTTCGTGGAGCCGTCGTCACCGACTGGCTTCCAACTGATCGTCGAGACCGTGGTCTTCGCTGGGCTCGTGTTCGGAACCCTGACCTTCGCGAACAACCGCAACCTCCTGACACTCGTACGCGAGCTGGCGCCGGAGGCGGCGCACCAGCTGCCGCGACTTCGCAGCCAGCGGCTCGAGCGGAGGGCCCAGGTCGCCGGCGGAGCCCAGGACGGCAACCTGCTGCTCTACAGTGGAAACGAGCCCTTCCTTGGGGCCGGCCGGCGGGGTCGTGACTGGTCCATGGTGCTCGAGCTGAGGCGCGCCGCGGATCCCAGCGGCTACGCGCCGGGTGAACTGGTCCGCATCGACCCGGTCGCCCTCAACCGATACGTCAAGCGGCGGCTCGCCGACCTGCGCGACGACTCGCTTCCGGAGCCGGAGCAGATCGCCGGCCTCCAACTCCGCGACGTGATTGTCGCGGCGGGTGACCGGGAGCCCACCAGTCCGCTGGTCGACCTGGCGGCCCGGCTCCCCTTCCCTTACACCAGCCGCGCCGCCATCGAAGCCTTCATCCGGCATCCTCAGGCGAGCGCGCGACATTTTCTGCGGGCCACCACCGGAACCCGCGGCACCGCGGTGCGTGACCAGTACGGCTACCCGATTCTTGGCGCGGAGGATCAGGAGGTCGAGGTCTCGGCGTTCGTCCACCTGGCGGTCGAGGGCGGGCTGTTGTATCTCGAGTATGTGCCGACGATGCTCGGGCCTCTCGACGATCGGTTCCACGAGATCGACCATCTGCCCCGCAACAGTTCAGACCTGCTGCTTCGGGCGCTGGCCGAGGCGGTCCGCGCGCTGCCGGTGGCGTTGATCCTCGCCCCGCTGGAGTTGGCCGCCGGGCTCTTTCGGCACTGGACCATGACCGCTCGCATGAACCGGATGGACCGGCGCAGCTTCGAGGCCCTGCGATACGACTACGGCGCTCGCACCAGCATCCGCGCGCTCGCATCCGCCCGCGGCCCGGACACCTTCATTCAGACGCTGGACTCCACCAAGTACAGCAAGCTCATCGAGCGCCGATTGACCGGCGCGGTGATCGACTACCTGGAGAGCCAGGGCGTCGACACCAGCGAGTTGATCCAGCGTGTCAACGTGGTCCATGACAACTCGGTGGTCAACGTCTCGGGCGGCACCTTCAACGGTCCCGCCGCGTTCGGTCGTGAGGCGACAGCCACCGCCAACGGCGCGGCGGTCGGCAGCAACGCAGCGGCCGTGCCCAACGGAGCGAAGAAAGCGTGAGCGACGGAGTCAGCATCAGCGGCGGCACGTTCCACGGCCCGGTGGCTGCCGGCAAGGAGGCCAGCGCGACCGTCAACTATCACTCACCGGTATCCGCGACCGACCTGGATGCCCTGCTGGGCCAGCTTCGCACCTTGATCGACCAGGCCAGCGACCGTGCCGCAGCCCGCGCCGCTGTCGAGGACGTCGAGGAGGCGGTGAGCCGACCCACGGATGCGCCGCGGCTGGCGAACCGGCTCCGCTCCGCGCGGGATCGCTTCGAAGAGGTCGGTGCGGCGGCCGGTCTCATCGCGGCGATCGCCCAGGCCTGCGGCATCCCGTGGAACTGAACCCGCGACGACCTCAGCGCGACTCTGGGTCCTGGCCCTGAGCGGCGCGGCCGCCGTCGACGGGGATGACCGTGCCGGTGATCAGGCTGGCCCCAGGGGAGAGAAAGAAGGCGACCGCCTCCGCCACCTCGTCGGCCCGGCCGACGCGGCCGATCGGGTGGAGACGCGCCATCTCCTCCGCCACCTGGGTCACCGCCGTCGCTGGCAGGCCGGCCAGATAGCCCGCGTAGCGCTCCGTCTCGATCGAGCCCAACGCCACCGCGTTCGCCCGGATCCCGGACGGCCCGTAATCGACCGCCAACGCCCGCGTCAGGCCCTCCACCGCCGCCTTTGCGGTCGCGTAGGGGAGGGCGCCGCGGACCGCTCGCTGGGCCTGGTGTGACGAGACGTTGACGATCGCACCCGGGGTGCCGGCCGCCAGGAAGCGGCGGACCGCCACCGCCGAGCCGACCACCGCCGGCGCCAGGTTGAGTGCGATCAGCGCGACCACCTCGGCCGCCGGCGCCGAGGACAACGACAGGTCGCGGAAGACGGCCGCGTTGTTGACCCAGCCGGCCAGCGGTGCCGCCGCCTCGGCCAGGTCGGCCGCCGACGAAGCAGCGGCCTCGTCGGTGGCGTCGCCGGTCACCGTGAGCAGGCGTGGATGGGACCACGACACCGGGGTCAGGTCGAGGACCACCACGGTGGTGGACTCGACCGCGAGCAGGCGCGAGGCGATCGCCCGGCCGACGCCGCCCGCGCCGCCGGTGACCACATAGGACGCGGTCATGGTGCGCGGTCGCCGCGGTCGCGTTCCTGGTCGCGGACCGCGCCCAGGTCTTCCAGGCGATCCAGTTGGCGCATCGCCTGGCCCAGCCGCGCGTTGCCCAACAACCGGCCGCGATTGCGATCCAAGAACGACCAATAGCCTGCCGTGTACGGGCACGCGTTGACACCCAACCGCGACCGCGGGTCATACCGGCAGCCGCGGCAGTAGTCGCTCATCCGGTTGATGTAGGCGCCGCCGGCCGCGTAGGGCTTCGTGGTCATCGCGCCCAGGTCGGCGTACTGGCTCATGCCGATGACGTTCGCCGTCATCACCCACTCGTAGCCGTCGACGAAGCTGCGGTGGAACCAGTCGACCAGCTCGGCCGGGCGCCAGCCGCGCTGGAGCGCGTAGTTGCCGAGGACCATCAGGCGCGGGATGTGGTGCACCCAGCCCCGGTCGCGGACGCCGCGCAGGACGTCGGCCAGGCAGCGGGCCTCGACCGAGTCGGCGTCGAGCGACTGGAACCACGACGGGACCGGACGGGTGGCGCGCAGGCCGTCGGCGCCGCCGTAGTCGGCGCCGAAATACCAGTAGAGGTGCCAGATGTAGTCGCGCCAGCCGATGAGTTGGCGGACGAAGCCCTCCACGCTCGACAGTGGCGCCTTGCCGGCGCGGTAGGCGTCCTCCGCGCGGCGTACGGCGTCCAACGGGTCGATCAGGCCCAGGTTGAGCGGCGCCGACAGCATGCTGTGGGCCATCCATGGGTCGTCGGCGAGCATCGCGTCTTCATAAGGGCCGAACGCCGATAGTCGGTGGTTGATGAAATGCCGCAGCCTGGCCAGCGCCTCGGCGCGGGTTGCCGGGAACAGCCGCGGGCCGTCGGCGCCGACGAAACGGATGCCCTCGCGTTCCCACTGGTCGAGGTCGGCGCGTACGCCCTCGTCGATCTCGTCTTCCACCGGCATTGGCGGTGCCGGCACCTCCATGCCTTCGCGGGGCGGTGGCTGGCGGTTCTCCGTGTCGAGGTTCCACCGCCCGCCGGCGGGTGCGTCGCCATCCATCAGCACGTCGAGGCGGCGCCGGGCGTCGCGGTAGAAGTCTTCCATCCGCAGGCGCCCGTGCCGGCCGTCGGCCCAGGCCACGAACGAAGCGGGGCTGGTGGCGAAGCCGCGGGGCGGCCGCACGGTCACCCCGTCAAGACCCTGCACGAACTCGTGAGCACGGCGAGAGGTCGGATGGCATACGTCGAGTGGTTCGCCGCTGACCTTGCGTAGCGCCTCGGCGTAGGTCTCCGTGCGCAGGAAGATCGCTTGATCACCGAGTTCGGCGGCGCGGTGGCGCAGGGCGGAAAGCACGAGGTGGGCCTTCTGCCGGTGGAACGCGCGGCGCCGGAAGACGGCCTTCGACTCGACCAGCAGGACCGGTTGGCGGGGCGCGTCGAGGAAGTGCGGCCCCAATTGGTCGGCGAACAGCCACCGGCGGATCATCCGATCATTGTGCCCCTCTTTCGAGGGATTCAACCCTTCGATTTGCGCGTGACGATCGTGTCGCGCAGAGCACTCAGCCGGTTGTTGCTGTCGCCGACGTCGAGCCGGGTGAACACGCCGGTGCCGAGGCTGCCGTAGTCCACCCAGGAGCAGACGACCACCTCCGCGCCCTTGTCGGTGCCGACCCCGCACCGCCGGGCCTCGCCGCGTTCGGTCGCCTTCACGGTCTGCACGTCGTGCAACTTGTAGGTGGGCGTCACCCGGCTGATCTCAGCCGCGACGTCACTGTCCGGAGACCAATGGAACCCGGTCGTGCCGTAGACCGTGGCCCGCTTGTTGTCGCTGTCGACGAACAGCCCGGCGAAGGTCGAGGCGGCGAACAGATAGGCGGCGCGCATGTCACCTTCGAGCTGCTGCGCCGTGCGCTTGCTCGCCGTGTCGTCGCGCAGCGTCAGCCCGCCGACCGCGCTCGGCACCGCCGCCTCGGCCGGGTATTGCGCGTAGACCGGCAGACCGAACCACGCCGGGCAGCCGCAGCAGCAGAGCAGCGAGAGCAGCGCGAACCAGGGCCAGCGGCGACGGCGCCGCACCGGGACCGCGACATAGCCGGGCGGCGGCCGCCATCCCGGCGGCGGCAGCGCCGGCTCGGGCCGCTTCGCCTTGCGGACCTTGACCGGAGGGCGGGCCGGAACAGGAACGGGAAGCGGCGGCGGCGCTGGGGGTGCCACCGCGGGCTCGACCCACGTGGGCGGATAAGTGACGTCCATCGGGTACGCCGGCAACGGGTCGGCGTCGGCCCACGGGTCGACCGGAGTGTCCGGCTCGAACATCCGCCCGGTGGCCATCTGCCGGGTCGGTTCGCGCCGCTCAGCGGGCGGCGGAGGAGGAGGCGGAAAGCCCGACTCGTCGTCGAGCCACTTCTTGCGCTTCGGCACGGCCGGCGGCACCGGCGCGGCACCGGTCCACTTCGGCGGCTCCGCCTCGACCGTCGCGGTCGGCGGGTCCGGCTCGGTCGGTGGGTCCGGCTCGACGGGAGAGCCCGGATCGGCCGGTGTGACCGGCTCGGTCGCGCCGTCCCGGCGCTCCCGCTGCTCTTCCGCCATCGCGGCGCTCCTCTCCCAGCCCGACCCGAGGTTAGACGAGCAGGTCTACCCTTTCCCGCCATGCACATCGAACTTGCGGCACTCGTCGTCGACGACTACGACGAGGCGATCGGCTTCTTCGTCGACGCCCTCGGTTTCGACCTGGTCGAGGACAGCCCGGCGGAGACCAACGACGGCCGCCCGAAGCGCTGGGTCGTGGTCCGCCCGCCGGGCGCGCAGACCGGCCTGCTGCTCGCCCTCGCCGACGGCGATGACCAGCGGAAAGTGGTCGGCAACCAGTTGGCCGGCCGGGTCGGTTTCTTCCTGCGGGTCGACGACTTCGCGGCCGCGTACACCCGGATGCGCGAAGCGGGTGTGACCTTCCACGGCGAACCGCGGCACGAGGTCTACGGGACGGTCGTCGTCTTCGAAGACGTCGCG
Source organism: Asanoa ferruginea (assembly GCF_003387075.1). Taxonomy (NCBI): domain Bacteria; kingdom Bacillati; phylum Actinomycetota; class Actinomycetes; order Micromonosporales; family Micromonosporaceae; genus Asanoa; species Asanoa ferruginea. The sequence goes on along the minus strand of NZ_QUMQ01000001.1, from coordinate 247,435 downwards.
GGTAACAAATGGGACCTACTGGGACCTAGCGAAAAATAGCCCACGCCGCCAGGCCGAGGATCAGCAGCGCGCCGGCCCGGCGGGTGTGGATGAACGCCAGCGGTGCCCACCACAGTGGCCAGACCGGGTTGTTGGGCGGCGGGTCGACGGGCTTGGGCTCGCGGAACCGTCGCCACACCCACACCAGCGTCGGCAGCCCGCCCAGCGTGGCCAGCGCCGGCCAGGGCAGCTCGCCGGCGACGACCAGCGCCACCACGCCCACGTAGTAGAGCAGCATCATGCCGACGGTCGCCGCCTTGCCGAACGGCTCGCCGAGCACCACTGGGAGCGTGCGGGTGCCACTGCGGGCGTCGTACGGCAGCTTGTCGATGTGTTTGCCCATCAGCACCGTGGTTGGCAGCAGCGCGTAGACGAGCGCGGCGACCACGACCGCCCAGGGCAGCGTGCCGGTGCCGGCGTAGTAGACGCCGCCGACCATCAGCGGACCCCAGGTGACCAGCACGTCGAGCTCGCCGAGACCGATCTTCTTGAGGCGCAGCGGCGGCGCGGTGTAGGCCCAGGAGAGGAACAGCCCGCCGAGCGCGAACGCGGCGACCCACCAGTTCTGCCGGACGATCAGCGTGATCATGATGGCCAGGTCGATCACCTGGCAGAGCACGATGCCGGCGAGCAACTGCCGGCGGGTGACCAGGCCGGCCAGGATCGGGTGCGGCGCGTAGAGCGCCCGCGGGTAGTCGGCGGTGTCGTTGCCGAGATCGGTGTCGGTCAGGTCGTTCATCAGGTTGTTGGCCAGGTGCGCGACCACGATCCCGACGACGGCGAGCCCGACGTTGAGCCAATCGACCGACACGGTGGCGACGGCCGCGAGGAGCACGGCGATCAAACCCGAGGTCAATGTCATCGGGAGTACGCCGGCGCGGGTCACCACCAGCCAGCGGGTGACCGGGTCGACGACGCCCTGTGCGGGCGGGTTGGTGGTGGCGAACGCGTATCGCCAGGCCGACAGCCGGTCGGCAACGCTGAGGCTGCTCACGGCATCGATGCTACGCCGCTCTTGAACCTGTTCAAGACGGCCCCGGGCGCGCGGGCGGACCGCCCGATCACGCCGCGTACCCTGGTTGGTTGGGATTGAAGGAGGGGTCAATGACCGTCGAAACCGTGTGGCCGCGGCTCGAAGAGCTGCTGCCGCTGGTCAGCAAGCCGATCCAATACGTTGGGGGCGAGCTGGGCGGGGTGCGCAAGGAGTGGGACGCCACCACCGTGCGCTGGGCCCTGATGTATCCCGACGCCTACGAGGTCGGCCTGCCCAACCAGGGCGTGCAGATCCTCTACGAGGTGCTCAACGAGCAGCCCGACGTGCTGGCCGAGCGCACCTACGCGGTCTGGCCCGACCTCGAGGCGCTGATGCGCGAGCGCGGCGTGCCGCAGTTCACCGTCGACACGCACCGCCCCGTCCGGGCCTTCGACATCCTCGGTCTCTCGTTCGCGACCGAGCTCGGCTACACCAACATGCTGACCGCGCTCGACCTGGCCGGCATCCCGCTGCTGGCCCCCGACCGCACCGACGAGGACCCGATCGTGCTGGCCGGCGGGCACGCCGCGTTCAACCCCGAGCCGATCGCCGACTTCATCGACGCGGCCGTGCTCGGCGACGGCGAAGAGGCGGTCCTCGAGGTCACCGCGCTGATCCGGGCCTGGAAGGAAGAGGGCTCCCCGGGCGGCCGCGACGAGCTGCTGCTGCGGCTGGCCAAGACCGAGAGCGTCTACGTGCCGCGCTTCTACGACGTCGACTACCTGCCCGACGGGCGGATCCAGCGGGTCGTCCCCAACCGGGCCGGCGTCCCGTTCCGGGTCCACAAGCGCACCACGATGGACCTCGACCAGTGGCCCTACCCCAAGAAGCCGCTGGTCCCGCTGGCCGAGACGGTGCACGAGCGCTACGCGGTCGAGATCTTCCGGGGCTGCACCCGGGGCTGCCGGTTCTGCCAGGCCGGCATGATCACCCGGCCGGTGCGCGAGCGGTCGATCACCACGGTAGGCCAGATGGTCAAGGAGGGCCTGGAGTTCTCCGGCTTCTCCGAGGTCGGGCTGCTCTCGCTGTCGAGCGCCGACCACTCCGAGATCGGTGACATCTGCTCCGGCCTGGCCGACCAATACCAGGGCACCAACGTCTCGCTGTCGCTGCCGTCCACCCGGGTCGACGCGTTCAACATCGACCTGGCGCAGGAGCTGTCCCGCAACGGCCGGCGCACGGGCCTGACCTTCGCGCCCGAGGGCGGCTCCGAGCGGATCCGCCGGGTGATCAACAAGATGGTGTCGGAGGAAGACCTCATCCGCACCGTGGTCACCGCCTACACCAACGGTTGGCGCCAGGTGAAGCTCTACTTCATGTGCGGCCTGCCCACCGAGACCGACGACGACGTGGTCCAGATCGCCCGGCTCGCCCACGAGGTGATCAAGGCCGGTCGCGCCGCGACCGGCACCAAAGACATCCGCTGCACGGTCTCCATCGGCGGTTTCGTGCCCAAGCCGCACACCCCGTTCCAGTGGGCCTCGATGTCGTCGCCCGAGGTGATCGACAACCGGCTCAAGCTGCTCAAGCAGGCGATCAACAGCGACCGCTCGCTGGGCCGGGCGATCGGCCTGCGCTACCACGACGGTGAGCCCTCGCTGATCGAAGGCCTGCTGTCCCGCGGTGACCGGCGGGTCGGCGCGGTGATCCGCAAGGTCTGGGAAGACGGCGGCCGGTTCGACGGCTGGTCCGAGCACTTCTCCTACCGGCGTTGGGTCGACGCGGCCGAGGCGGTGCTGCCCGGCTTCGGGCTCGACCTCGACTGGTTCACCACCCGCGAGCGCGACGAGCTCGAGGTGCTGCCCTGGGACCACCTCGACTCCGGGCTCGACAAGGACTGGCTCTGGCAGGACTGGCAGGACTCGACCAACGAATACGAGCAGGACGACTGCCGCTGGACCCCGTGCTTCGACTGCGGTGTCTGCCCGTCGATGGACACCGAGATCCAGATCGGCCCGACCGGCCGCAAGCTGCTGCCGCTGACCCCGGTCGGCAGCGCCAATGCCTGAGCTGCGGTTCGCCCCGCCGGTCGACGAGGCCGGGCTGGCCACCTGGCGGTTGATCCACAACACGGTCATCCCGCCGATCCCGCTCACCCTCGACGAGGTGCGCGAGCGGGCCGGCCGCAACAAGCTGGAGCTGGCCTACGCGGGCGACGTCGTGGTCGGCAACTCGACCGTGCGACCGGTCGACCCCGACGGGATCTCCGTCGTGATCGCCCGGGTGCTCCCGGAACACCGCCGCCAGGGCTTCGGTGAGCTCATCCACGAGCGGGCGCTGGCCGCGGCCCGGGCGCTCGACCCGGCGGCGATCGAGACCGTGGTGCTCGCGACCAACACCGACGGGCTGCGCTTCGCGCTGGCGCACGGGTATGTCGAGACCGAGCGCTACGCCGTCGACGACGCGACCTACGTGACGCTGCGCCTGCGGTAGGCGGCCAGCGCCAGCGGGGCGAACACCGCCACGAAGCCCGCCATCCAGGCCAGCGTGATCAGCACGGGCTGGGCGACCGGGCCGCCGAGCAGCAGCCCGCGCAACGCGTCCATCAGGTGCCGCACCGGGTTGACCTCGACGAACGCGCGCAGCCAACCGGGCATCGTGTCGGTCGGCACGAAGATGTTGCTGGCGAATGCGACCGGGAAGATGACCACCGCGCCGAGGCCCTGCACGGCCTGCGCGTTGGGCAGGACGAGGCCGAGCAGCACCCACACCCAGGACAGCGCGAGGGCGAAACCGAGCGCCAGCGCACAGGCCGCGAGCACCGGCAGGGGACCGGTGCCGAACCGGAAGCCGAGCGCCACGCCGAAGCCGAGCAGCGCGACGATGGCGACGACCTGGCGCACGATGTCACCGCCGATCGCGCCGACCAGCGGGGCGATCCGCAGCGTCGGCAGGCTGCGGATCCGGTCGAAGACGCCCTTCTCGATGTCCTGGTTGAGCGCCACCCCGACGCCCATGGTGGCCAGCAGCGTCATCAGGCCGAGCATGCCGGGCAACACGAACCGCAGGTAGTCGTGGGTGCTGCCGGAGATCGCGCCGCCGAACACGTAGACGAACAGCACCAGGAAGATGGCCGGGCCGAACACGACATCCGCCAGTGTCGCCGGGTGCCGCCGGATCTTCACGATGCCCCGCCAAGCCAGGGTCAGGCACTGGGTTGCAGCCAGCCGGACGGTCATGCCGCCACGCTCGCGTCGGCCCCGGTCAGCGCCCGGAACACGTCGTCGAGGCTGGGCAGGTGCAGCGCGATCTCGGCGATCTCGGCGCCGGCCTCGTCGAGCCGGCGCACCACGGCCGGCATCATCGCGCCGTCGGTGACCGGCACGCTGAGTCGCTCACCGACCCGCGCGGGTGCGGCGCCGACCACGGCGGTGACCAGGGCGGCCGCCTCGTCGACCCGGGCCGGGTCGGCCAGTCGCAGGTCGAGCGTCTGGGTGCCGAGCCGGCGTTTGAGAGCGGTCGGGGTGCCGCGGGCCGCGACCCGGCCGTGGTCGACCACCACGATCTCGTCGGCCAGCGCGTCGGCCTCCTCCAGGTATTGCGTGGTCAGCAGCACGGTCGTGCCGGCCGCGACCAGCACCCGGACGCGGTCCCAGAGGGCGCCGCGGGCGACCGGGTCGAGCCCGCTGGTCGGCTCGTCGAGGAACACCACCCGCGGCTGGTTGACCAGGCTGGCGGCGAGGTCGACGCGCCGGCGCAGGCCGCCCGAGTAGGTCTTCACCGGCCGGTCGGCGGCGTCGGCGAGGCCGAACTCGTCGAGCAGCGTGGCGGCGCGGGCCGCGGTCTCCCGGCGGGACAGGCCGAGCAGGCGGCCGACCAGGTGCAGGTTGTGCCGGCCGGTCAGGTCTTCGTCGACGGAGGCGTGCTGGCCGACAAGGCCGATGAGCTCGCGCACCCGGTGGCCGTCGCGGGTCACGTCATGGCCGAGCACCGTGGCGGTTCCGGCGTCCGGGCGGGTCAGGGTGGCCAGGATCCGCACGGCGGTGGTCTTGCCGGCGCCGTTGGGCCCGAGCAGCCCGAGCACCGTGCCGGCCTCGACGGTGAGGTCGACGCCGTCCAGTGCGCTGACGTCGCCAAAGCGCTTGACCAGTCCGTACGCCTCGATGGCCAGGTTTTGCATCACGACTGTAATGTAAAAGCCGCCACGGTTCGTGTCAATACGACCGCAATGTGAAAGCATGATCCCCATGCCGAAGCGGGTCGATCCCACCGAGCGGCGCACGCTGATCGCCGACGCGCTGATGAAGGTCGCGGCCGAGCAGGGCCTGGAGGCGGTCAGCCTGCGCCATGTGGCCGCCGCGGCCGGCGCGACCACCGGTCTGGTGCAGCACTACTTCCGCACCAAGGACGAGATGATGCTGTTCGCGCTCTCGGTCGTGAGCGGGCACACCGAGGCGCGGATCTCCGCCGCTGTCGGCGCGCTCGGCCCGGCGCCCGCGCCGCGCGACCTGGTGCGGGCGATGGTCACCCAGATGCTGCCGCTCGACGAGGAGCGGCGGGCCGACGGGAAGGTCGCATTGGCTTTCTTCGCGTACGCCGCCACCCGCCCGCAGGTCGCCGAGGTGCAGCGGCAGGGCGCGCTGGGGCTGCGCGACTTTTTCGCGACGCTGATGCCGGCGCCGGCCGCGACGACCCTGCTCGCGCTGGTCGAGGGCCTGGGCCTCTACATGATCAGTGGGACCTACCCGACCGACGTCGCGCTGCGGGCGCTCGACGACTTCCTCGACAGCGTGTTCAGGCCGGCCGCCGGGCGACCGTGAGCCGCACCTCGGTGTCCATCCGGTAGGAGCCGTCGGGCTGGCGCAGGTGCTGGTCGAGCACCTTCCCGAGGGCGGCGCGGGCGGTCTGCTCATGCTCGGCGGGCACCCGCTCGAGTTGCCGGCGGGCACCGAGCGAGAGCATCCAGTCCCAGTAGGTGTCGACCGTGGGGTAGCCGCTGCGCACGGTCAGGCCGGTCATCGTGACGTCGACCAGGTCGGTGCCGGCGAACAACGCGGCCACCCACTCCGGCGAACTGCTGCTCTGCTCGTCGCGCGCCGGCTCGGGCGTCTGGAACGGCAGCAGCGCGGCGGTGCGGTCACGGTAGAACGCCTCGCCGGCCGCGGTCGCCGCCGCGAACGTGCTCACCGCCAGCCGGCCGCCGGGGCGCAGCAGCCGGGACCAGCGGGCGACGGCGGCGGGCGGGTCGGGGAGCAGGAAGACCATGAACCCGGCGGTGATCGCGTCGAAGGAGCCGGGCGGGAAGTCGGGGTAGTCGGCGTCGCCGTGCGTCACGCGTACCCATGGCAGGTCTTTCGCGGCTTGGGTGGTGGCCGCGACCATCGCGGGCGCGAAGTCGATGCCGACCACCGAACCCGTCTCGGCCACCGCAGCGGCGGCCGGGAAGAGCACGTTGCCGCGGCCGCAGCCGAGGTCGAGGACGCGCTGGCCGGCGGTGATGCCGGCGCGGCGGACCAGCTCCCGGCCGGGCGGCCCGAAGAGCTCGACGCCGGTCTGGTCGTAGGTCGGTGCGGCCCGGTCGAAGATGCCCGCGATGCGCGCCTTGGGGTCGACGTCCGTCATGGCCGGAGGTTAGCGAGTGGGAGGATGGTTCCGGACGGACCGAACAGGCGAGGGAGCACAGCGATCAGCAGGAAGCCACAGCCGGAGGGCGGGCAGGCGCCCGTCGTCCAGCGCATCCGGATCCGGTATGCCAAGCGGGGGCCGCTGCGGTTCACCTCGCACCGTGACTTCGCGCGCGCCTTCGAGCGGGCGGTGAAGCGGGCCGGCGTGCCCATCGCCTACTCGCAGGGGTTCACCCCGCACCCCAAGATCTCCTACGCGAGCGCGGCGCCGACCGGGACCGCGAGCGAGGCTGAATACCTGGAGATCGGCCTACAGGCGGTCGTCGACCCGGCCTGGGTGGTCACCGCGCTCGACGCTTCGCTATCGCCCGGGCTCGACGTGCTCGACGCGGTGGCGGCGGCGGGGGAGAGCCTGGCCGACCGGATCGACGCCTCGCGGTGGCGGGTGGAGTTGTCGGGGATCACCGACGCTGATTTGGCCGAGGCTGTCACGAAATTTCGGGATGCGTCCGAAATTCTGGTCGAGAGGCAGACCAAGCAGGGCCGGCGCACGTTCGACACGCGGGCCGCAGTGGCGTCCATCGAGGTGATCAATCCCGGTCCGGCGGCTTCCGGAGCCCCCGAGGTGCCGTGTGCGATACTCGACGTAGTCGTGCGGCAGGTCACCCCGTCCGTACGACCCGATGACGTCCTTGCCGGCCTCCGCGTGGTGGCCGACCTGGAGCCGCCGGTCCCGCCAAGGGCCACCCGGCTGGCACAGGGCCGACTGACCGCGCAGGGGGCGATCGCGGATCCGTTGGAGGCGGACCGCGACGGGGCTGTTGTCGGTGAACGTTGACCGCGGTGACGCGATCGGCGTTTAGCCCGCCAGACTTCGGTCTGCCCGCCGCATGGTGGGCGGCGCCGGAAACACTTTGCGGCGACCCTGCGTGGCAGCGCTCACCCGCGCCCGGGGTTGCCAGAACTGGAGAACGTCCATGCTCGAGAACGAGCCAACGGGCGGCGAGGTCCAGGGCAATGAGCCCGCCGCCGAGACCGAGACACCTGCCACGCCCGTAAAGCGCACCCGGGCCCGCAAGACGACGGCCGCCCCGGCCGCTGCCAGCGGTGACGAGGCTGCCCCGACGCGGCGCCGGCGCAAGGCCACCCCGGCCGCGGCCGCCAAAGCCGACAATGACGGCGAGTCTGCGGCAGAGGTGACGAACGACGCGCCCGCCGCACCGGTCAAGCGCACCCGGCGGCGCAAGGCCGCCACCGAAGACGCCGCCGCGGCCACCCGCGCCACCGACGACATCGTCGCCTCGGAGTTCGACGATCGCGCCGCGGAGGCCGGTGCCGGCCTCGGCGACGTCGAGCCCGGCGTGCCCGCCGTCGGCACCTCCGGTGACCAGGCGATCGTCACCGAGTTCGACGACCCGGCCGCCGAGCCGGCCGCCGGAGTCGGCGACGTCGAGCCGGGTGCCGCCGTCGCCGGCCCGGTCGACAACGACCGCGGCCTGGTGCGGAGCCAGGCGGCCGGCCAGCCCGGCGAGCCGGTCGACGACGAAGACGCCGACGAGGCCACCACCGAGCCGCTCGACACCGCGGCCGAGGAGCCGGCGCCGAGCCGCCGCACCCGCCGCGTCGCCGCGGCCCCCCTGCTGTTCATGGCGCCGCAGCCCGAAGACGAGCCGGTCGCGCAGGTCCGGCGCACCCGGCGCACCCGGGGCGCGGCCGCCGCCGAGCCCGAGGCCGCTGTCGAGACGCAGGCCGAGACTGTCGAGGCCGAGCCCGAGGCCGCTGCCGACAGTGCGGAGACCGTTGGTGGCCGGCGGCGCCGGCGCGGCCGCCGTACCCCCGATGATGTTCCCGTCACCACCGAAGAGGCCGAGCCGGCCGCGGTCGACGACGGCGACGACGAAGACGCCGACGGTGACGAACTCGACGAGAACGGCCGCCGCCGGCGGCGCCGCGGCCGTCGTGGCCGGGGCCGCGGCAAGGGTCCGATCGACGAGGGCGACGAGACCGACGAGCCGGTGGCCGCCGCCGAGACCGACGACGAGGCCGGCCAGGACGACGACGGCGACGGGGTGACCCGCCGGCGCCGGCGGCGCCGCCGCAAGGGCGACACCGACACCGGTGCCGACGACGGCGTGCACACTGTGGTCCGGATCCGCGAGCCGCGCACCACGTCCGACGAGGTGCAGGGCGTCTCCGGCTCCACCCGGCTGGAGGCCAAGCGGCAGCGCCGGCGCGACGGTCGCGAGCAGCGCCGCACCCGGCCGCCGATCCTGAGCGAGTCCGAGTTCCTGGCCCGCCGCGAGGCGGTCGACCGGGTGATGGTGGTCCGGCAGCGGGCCGACCGCACCCAGATCGGCGTCCTCGAAGACGGCGTGCTGGTCGAGCACTACGTGACCCGGGCGTCGTCCGGCGCGATGGCCGGCAACGTCTACCTCGGCAAGGTGCAGAACGTGCTGCCCTCGATGGAGGCGGCGTTCGTCGACGTCGGCCGGGGCCGCAACGCGGTGCTCTACGCCGGTGAGGTCAACTGGGACGCCTCCGGGCTGGAGGGCCGGGCCCGCTCGATCGAGCAGGCCCTGCGCTCCGGCGACTCGGTGCTGGTGCAGGTCACCAAGGACCCGATCGGCCACAAGGGCGCCCGGCTGACCAGCCACATCGCGCTCTCCGGCCGCCACCTGGTCTACGTGCCCGGCGGCAACGCGTCCGGGATCAGCCGCAAGCTGCCCGACACCGAGCGCAAGCGCCTCCGCGACGTGCTCAAGAAGCTGGTGCCCGAGGGCGCCGGCGTGATCGTCCGCACCGCGGCCGAGGGCGCGTCCGAAGACGAGCTCGCCCGCGACGTCAAGCGACTACAGGCGCAGTGGGACGACATCCAGGCCAAGGCCGCCGGCGGCGGCGCGCCGGTGCTCCTCTACGAGGAGCCCGACCTGCTGATCCGGGTCGTCCGCGACCTGTTCAACGAAGATTTCCGCGAGATCGTCGTGCAGGGCGAAGAGTCCTACGAGATGGTCGACACCTACCTCAGCCACGTCTCTCCCGACCTGGTCCCGCGGCTGCGCCGGCACACCTCGACGGTCGACGTGTTCGCCGAGAAGCGCATCGACGAGCAGATCCTCAAGGGTCTCGACCGCAAGGTCTTCCTCCCGTCCGGCGGTCACCTGGTGATCGACCGCACCGAGGCGATGACGGTGGTCGACGTCAACACCGGTAAATACACCGGCGTCGGCGGCAACCTGGAGGAGACGGTCACCCGCAACAACCTCGAAGCGGCTGAGGAGATCGTCCGCCAGCTCCGGCTGCGCGACCTCGGCGGCATCGTGGTCATCGACTTCATCGACATGGTGCTGGAGAGCAACCGCGAGCTGGTGCTGCGGCGGCTGACCGAGTGCCTGGGCCGCGACCGCACCAAGCACCAGGTCACCGAGATCACCTCGCTCGGCCTGGTGCAGATGACCCGCAAGCGGATCGGTGCCGGCCTGCTCGAGGCCTTCTCCGAGACCTGCGAGACCTGCAAGGGCCGCGGCGTCATCATCCACACCGAGCCCGTCCCGGTGAAGGGCGGCGGCGCACCGCAGCAGCAGCACAGCCACGGTCCCAACGGCTCGGCCAGCGGGGCGGCCAAGGCGGTGGCGGCCGCGCCGGCCACCTCGGCCCGTCGCCGCGGCCGCGGCAAGGCGGCCGAGCCGGCGGCAGACGCTCCCGATACCGTCGAGCCCACGGTGGTCAGCGACGACGACACGATGGGCTACGACCTGTCCCGCTACGACGACGTCGTGCTCGACCCGGTCGACGAGGCCGAGGCGCCGACCGACATCGCCGCGGCGGGCAACGGCCGCCTGGCCGGCAACGACGACCCCGACGCGGCCGGCGACGAAGACGGCGACCTGGCCGAGGCCGGGACCAGCCGGCGCCGTGGTCGTCGGGGCGGCACCCGGCGGCGCACCCGACCCTGAGTTTGAAATGATGTAAGAAGCGCCCGGTCGTGCAAGCGGCCGGGCTGCTTCATGCCCGGGGGCGGACGAGCGGCATTCATGAATGCGCGTTAGGGTCGCGGGACGCGGTCCCGCCACCCCCCTCCGGAGGATCTTCCGATGCGCCTGCGTGGCCACTTTGCCGTTGTCGTCCTGTCCGCCGCGTTGCTCGCTGTCGCCGGTTGTTCGGCAGACGTCGAGGGTCGCGGCACGGCGGCCGGGACGCCGGGACCGACCACGTCGGGCACACCCGCGCCGGGTCCGTCCACGAGCCCGGGCGCCCCGGCCGGCACGGTCGCGCCGGAGCTGTCGCTCGGCCCGGTGCCGACCGCCAAGGCCGGCGGGAACGCCACCCAGGCGTGCGCCGACGCGCTGAAGGCCAGCTCCAACGGCACGACCGCGTTCGTGCAGCAGCTCACCGCCGTGCTGGAGGCCGAGCAGAAGAAGGACCAGGCCGGGCAGCGGGCGGCGGAGGCGAAGCTCGAGTCGACGTTGGACACCTGGGCGGCCGATCTGCGCAAGGTCTCGACGACGGCGACCGACCCGCAGCTCAAGACCACCCTGGGGCAGCTCGCCGGGCAGGTCGACAAGATGACCTCCGACGTGGAGACCATCGACGACGCGACCCTCGGCGCCATCCAGGACCGGCTCGACGCGCTGTGCCCGAGCTGATCCTGGCTTTAGGCCCGCGGTGCGATCGCTCCGTCGACGGTGCGGACCACCAGCTTGAGCACATCGTGCCGGGAGGTGCCGTGCTGGCCGGCGTAGCTCCAGCCCGCGTAGAGCTGCGACCACATCAGGCTGGACAGCCAGCCCACCGGTAGGCCGGCGTCGATCGTGCCGTCGCGATGGCCGCGGTCGACCATGGCGGTGAAGCGGGTGTCGCAGCCGCCGTCGACGATCGGGGTGGCGTCGCCGAGGCACTCGGGGTCGGTGAAGATCAGCGACAGCAGGTTGCCCAGGTCGAAGTATTCGCGGCAGAGGCGCAGCAGCGCCTCGGCGCCGGTGCCCTCGTCGAGGCGGGCGTTGTCGGTGGCCCGGTCGAGGCGGGCGGAGCCCTCGGCGGCGACGGCCCGGAGCAGGTCGGAGCGCTCCGGAAAATATCGGTGCAACGTCGTGCGCCCGACCTCGGCCGCGGCGGCGATGTCGCTCAGGGCCGCCGCCGGGTTCTGCCCCAGGGCCTCGATGGCGGCGGACAGGATCGCCTGCCGGGTGCGGGCCCGCGCACCACGCTCATTTTCCTGCACGTCGCTGAGGTTAGCAGCCCCAAATCGGTATCTTCCTTGACTGTTGTGGAACACGTGCGTTCCACTAGAGCGCATGACTGATCCGGATCCTCGCTTTGCCCGGCTCCGCACTCTGGTCTCGTTCGTCGCACCACACCGGCGGGTGCTGGTGATGGGGTTCCTGCTCGGGTTGGTCGGCAGCGCGGTCGGGCTGGCCACGCCGCTGGTCGCCAAGTGGGTGATCGACACCCTGGGCCGCTCCGACGTGCCGCTGTGGCAGCCGGTCGGGGTGCTGCTCGGCCTCGTGGTGGTTGGCGCCGGCATCTCGATGTGGCAGTGGGTGATCATGGGCACCGTCTCGGAGAAGGTGGTGCTCGACGCCCGGGTGTCGATGATCCGCCGCTACTTCGCCGCCCGGGTCCGTGAGATCACCGGCCGGCCGACGGGTGAGCTGGTCACCCGGGTGACGTCCGACGCCGGCCTGCTGCACAGCGCCTCGGCGAGCATCGTCGGCCTGCTCAACAGCACCCTCGCCATGATCGCCACGCTGGTCCTGATGGGCGTGCTCGACCTGGTCCTGCTGGCCTGCACCCTCGCGTCGGTGCTGGTGGTCGGCGCCATCATGACCGCGCTGATGCCGGCGATCGCCCGCGCGCAGGAGGCGGCCCAGGAGTCGGTCGGCCGTCTGGGCGGTGCGCTGGAGGGTGCGCTGCGCGCCATCCGCACGGTCAAGGCCAGCCGGGCCGAGCAGCGGCAGACCGAGCGGATCCTGGCCGACGCCCGCGACTCCGCCGCACACGCGGTCCGCGCCGCCCGCCGCACAGCAACGGTCTGGACGATCTCCTGGACCGGCATCCAACTCTCGATCATCGTGATCCTCGGAGTGGGCGCCTGGCGGGCCGACCGCGGGCTGCTCGAGGTGTCCAGCCTGATCGCGTTCCTGCTCTACGCGTTCCAGTTGATGGGCCCGATCACCGAGCTGACCCAGAACATCACCAACCTCCAGGCCGGGATGGCCGCCGGTGCCCGGATCCGGCAGGTCGAGGCGATGGAGATCGAGCCGCACCGGCCCGGCGTCGCCGCCTTCGGTGTTCCGGGTCCGGCGTCCGACTTGGTGCTGGAGTTCCGGGCGGTGACCGCACGCTACGCCCCGGGCACCGAGCCGGCCGTCCGGAGCATCGACCTGGCCGTCCCGCGCCGGGGGCACACCGCGATCGTCGGGCCGTCCGGTGCGGGCAAGACCACGCTGTTCTCGCTGATCCTGCGCTTCCTCGAGCCGGAGAGCGGTGAGCTGTTGCTCGACGGCCGGCCCTACCAGTCCTACACGCATGACGAGGTGCGTTCCCGGCTGGCCTACGTCGAGCAGGAGACGCCGGTCGTCCCCGGCACGATCCGCGACAACCTGCTCTTCACCCACCCCGACGCGACCGGGGCCGAGGTCGAGGCCGTGCTGCGGGCCGTCCGCCTCGACGACAAGATCGACTCGTTGGCCGAGGGACTCGACACGTCCCTGACCGAGAGCGCGGTGAGCGGCGGCCAGCGCCAGCGGATCGCGCTGGCCCGAGCCATCCTGCGCACCCCGGAGGTGCTGCTCCTCGACGAGGCCACCGCCCAGGTCGACGGCCTGACCGAGGCCGCGCTCCACGACTGCATCCGCGACCGGGCCGCGGTCGGTGCCGTGGTCACCATCGCCCACCGGCTGTCGACGGTCCTCGATGCCGACACGATCCTGGTCATGGAGGAGGGCCGGGTCCGGGCCCGGGGCACCCACGCCGAGCTGCTGGCGACCGACACGCTCTACCGCAAACTGGTCGAAGCCCTCCGCATCGCCGAGGCCACACCCAGCCCCGAGCCCGTCGGCGCCCGCCCCGCGGCCGGATAAGCTGGTGATCGGGCCCGCTCGGAGGTCATCCAGGGGTGGTTTGGGGGCCGGGGCCGCGATGCCGTACGCTTGCCTGTGGCGCACCCCGCGTGCGCCGCGTTCACGTGTGCCCGCCGATCGTGCCCCTCTCGCACGCAGGCGCCGCGGCGAACGACAGACCACCGCCACGCTACGACAGGAGTCCGCGTCCCATGTACGCGATCGTCAAGACCGGCGGCAAGCAATACAAGGTCGCCGAGGGTGACGTGATCGAGGTCGAGAAGCTCGTCGGCGAGCCCGGCGACGCGGTGACGCTCGCCGCGGTGCTCCTCGTTGACGGTGACGACCTGGTGACCGACGCGGCGAAGCTTGCCAAGGTCTCGGTGTCCGGCGAAATCGCCGCGCACACCAAGGGCCCCAAGATCCGGATCCACAAGTTCAAGAACAAGACCGGCTACCACAAGCGTCAGGGTCACCGGCAGAAGCTGACCCAGATCAAGGTCACCGGCATCTCGAGCGGGAAGTAGGCGTTACCGATGGCTCACAAAAAGGGTGCGTCCAGCTCGCGCAACGGTCGTGATTCCGCGGCCCAGCGCCTGGGCGTCAAGCGGTTCGGTGGCCAGCAGGTGCTCGCCGGCGAGATCCTGATCCGCCAGCGGGGCACCAAGTTCCACCCGGGTGACCTGGTCGGCCGCGGCGGCGATGACACGCTGTTCGCGCTCGCCAAGGGTGCGGTCCTGTTCGGCACCAAGCGCGGTCGCAAGACCGTCAGCATCGTGCCGAGCGAGCACTAAGGCGCAGCGCCTCAAGCAATTGTTCGAAGCGGGCCGTGGACCTGGTGTCCCGGCCCGCTTCGTTGTTTCGATTTTGACGGAAAGAGTGGAGAGTCGTGGCTACCTTCGTTGACCGGGTCGTCCTGCACCTGCGGGCCGGCGACGGTGGGCACGGCTGCGTGTCGATCCACCGGGAGAAGTTCAAGCCGCTCGGCGGCCCCGACGGCGGCAACGGCGGGCACGGCGGCAGCGTCTCCTTCAAGGTCGACCCGCAGGTGCACACACTGCTCGACTTCCACTTCCGCCCGCACCTGAAGGCCTCAAACGGCAAGGGCGGCGCGGGCTCCAACCGCGACGGCGCCACCGGCGACGACCTGGTGCTGCTGGTGCCGGACGGCACCGTCGTGCAGACCGCCGACGGCGAGATCCTGGCCGACCTGGTCGGCGCCGGCACGACGGTCGAGGTCGCCCGCGGCGGCCGCGGCGGCCGCGGCAACGCGTCGCTGGCCAACTCCCGCCGCAAGGCACCCGGTTTCGCCGAGCTCGGCGAGCCCGGCGAGGTCCTCGACGTCGTACTCGAGCTCAAGAGCGTCGCCGACGTCGGCCTGGTCGGCTTCCCCTCGGCCGGCAAGTCGTCGCTGATCTCGGTGCTGTCCGCCGCCAAGCCGAAGATCGCCGACTACCCGTTCACCACGCTGGTGCCCAACCTCGGCGTCGTACGCGTCGACGACCACACGTTCACCATCGCAGACGTGCCGGGCCTGATCCCGGGTGCGGCCACCGGCAAGGGCCTCGGCCTGGAGTTCCTCCGGCACATCGAGCGCACCGCCGTGCTGGTACACGTGGTCGACGCGGCCACGTTGGAGCCGGGCCGCGACCCGGTCTCCGACATCGACGCGATCGAGGCGGAGCTGTCGGCGTACGGCGGCCTCGAAGACCGCCCTCGCGTCGTCGCCATCAACAAGATCGACGTTCCCGACGGCCGCGACCTGGCCGAGATCGTCCGCCCCGACCTGGAGGAGCGCGGCTACCGCGTGTTCGAGGTCAGCGCCGCCACCCGCGAGGGCCTGCGCGAGCTGACCTACGCGATGGCCGAACTCGTCGCCGCGCAGCGAATCACCGCCCCGGACCCCGAGGCGACCCGGATCATCCTGCGCCCGCGGGCGGTCGACGACGCCGGCTTCACCATCGAGGAGACCGCGGACGGCACGTTCGTCGTACGCGGTGCGCAGCCCGAGCGCTGGGTCCGGCAGACCAACTTCGACAACGACGAGGCGGTGGGCTACCTGGCCGACCGGCTCAACCGGCTGGGTGTCGAGGAGAAACTCGCGAAGGCCGGCGCCGTGCGTGGCAGCCTGGTGCAGATCGGCGAGCGCGAGTTCGACTGGGAGCCGACCCTCGGCGAGGGCATCGACCCGACCGCCGGCCTGCGCGGCACCGACCCGCGAATCACGGAGCGCTCGAACCGGGCGCGCGCCTCCGACCGCCTCGCGGCGCGGAAGATGCGCCGGCAGCCGACGCCCGACTTGCCCGGCTACGGCACCGACTTCGACGACGTCGACGCTGACCAGCCCGCCGACGACCAGGTTTAACAGAGCGGAAACCGATCTCGGTTAACGTCGGCCGGGTGAAGGTAGAAAGCCGGCATGGCACCGAGCCGGACCTGGTCGCGCTGGTCAACGCTCAACAGGCCGAGTTGCGCGCCGCCGAACGGGCGAGCGACGCGATCGACGGCTCGTTCCCGCTACACGACGACATCCGCTATCTCGTCGTGGTCGTCGACGACGAGGTGGTCGCCTGCGGCGGCCTACAGGCAATCGACACCCACGCGGTCGAGATCAAGCGGATGTACGTAAAGCCCGACCGCCGCGGCGACGGCTTCGGCCGGTTGATGCTCGCCGTGCTCGAGGAGGCGGCGGCCGCCGATGGTTTCACCATCGCCCGGCTGGAGACCGGCAGCTATCTGCCGGCCGCCTTGGGCCTCTACCGCAAGGCGGGCTACCGCACGATCCCGACCTACGGCGAATACGTCACCAACCCCTACAGCCGCTGCTTCGAGAAAGCCCTCAAGGCACCGGCCCGCGCCTAGGCAAGGGCCCACGCTTGAGCGCGGCCCACATTTGTGCGGCGACCTGCGTTGGGCACGGCCCGTGCGTAGGCAGCGGATCGCGTTGGACGCGGTCCCTATTGGGGCGAGCTCCCTACGCGATGGTGGCCCGCATTGGGCACGGCCCCAGTGGGGCGCGGCCCGCGCGGTGGCGGCCCCGCGTTTGGGCGCGGCCCGCGCGGTGGCGACTCCGCGTTTGGGGGCGGCCCGCGAGCGTAGCGGCCCGCCTTGAGCACGGCCCACGCGCTCGCGGCCCACGCGCTCGCGGTCCGCGAGCGCAGGCGGCCCGCGTTGGGCGCGGCCCGGGCGGGGTGGCGGTCCGCGTTGGGCGCGGCCCGGGCGGGGTGGCGGTCCGCGTTGGGCGCGGCCCGGGCGGGGTGGCGGTCCGCGTTGGGCGCGGCCCGGGCAGGGTGGCGGCCCGCGTTGGGCGCGGCCCGCCCCCGGAGGCGGCCGGCGTTTAGGCACGGTGCCGGTTTGGCACGGCCACGTGAAGGCGGCTGGTCGCCCGTCTGGGCAGGCCCGCGTTGAGCGCGGCCGGCGGTTGGTCACGGTCCTCGTTGGGCGCGGCCATGCGAAGGCGGCGGGTCGTGCGTCTGGGTCGGCCCGCGTTTGGGTGCGGCCCGCGCGCGGAGGCGGCCGGCGGTTGGTCAAGGTCCCGTTTGGCCACGGCCATGCGAAGGGCGGCGCGGGTCCCGCGTCTGGGCAGGCCCGACTGGGACACGGCTAGGGGCGGGCCGGTCGCTGTTCGGGCGTACATGTTTTGTCGTGTACGTACATAACAAAACATGTATCCGCTGGGAGACACCTGCCCGACCTGGGCGCGATCGTGCGCCTGCGAGTCAAGCAGCGCCTGGGCCGGTCCGGATCGCGGGCCGGACGGCCTCAACCGTGCACCTGGTGCTGGGGGCCTAGGTCGTTGCCGCCTCCGCCGGGCGGGGCTCGGTCGGGGTGTCTGTCGACGATGGGGGTTGCTGGCGGATGAACAGGCAGCTCACGGCCGCGATCGCCAAGACGATCAGCGGCAGCAGCAGGGTGGCCTTCATCGCGTTGGTGAAGCCCTCGTGGAACGTGCGGGTGGTGACGTCGGTCAGGGCCTGGCGGAATTGCTCCGGCACGCCCGGTGGGATGGCCGCGCCGGACTGGCCCGCGCCGACGTGCAGGGCGCCGCCCGTCGCGCCGGCCACCGCGTCGAGGAACGGTTGCCGGGCCTCGGGCGGGAGGTCGGCGGCGTTGGTGCGGGCCGCTTCGCCGAGTTTGCCGACGAGTTGGGCCTGGAGCAGGGCGCCGACGGCGGCCGAACCGATCACCGCGCCGAGTTGGCGGGTGGTGTTGATCAGGCCGGACGCGGCGCCGGCCTGCTGTGGTGCCACGTGTCGCATCGCGATCGTCTGTAGGGGAGCGAAGACCATGCCCAGGCCCGTGCCGGCGATCAGCAGGCCGGGCAGCAGGCCCCACTGGCCGGTGTCGGCCTTGGCCAGCGCGACGACGGTCGCCATGCCGGCGCACCACAGGGTCAGCCCGATGGTCAGCACCCACTTGCCCGCCGGGCGGTCGGCGGCGCGGCCGGCGAACGGGGCGATCACCATCGACAGCAGCGACATCGGTGCGACCGCCAGGCCGGCCTGCAGCGCGGTCAGCCCGAGCACCGACTGCAGGTAGATCACCAGGGGCAGGAACAGGCCGAGCATGCCGAACGCGATCGCGCTGCTCACCGCGCTCATCACCGCGAAGTTGCGGTCCTTGAAGATGCTGAACGGGACCAGCGGCTCGCCGGCCCGGGTCACGTATTGGTGGTAGAGGAAGACCGCCAGCACCAGCACGCCGGCGCCGATCACCTCGACGATCGTGATCGGGCCCCAGACCTTGCCCCAATCGTGTGACTCGCCCTCGATCAGGCCGTAGACCAGCAGGAACAGGCCGACCGTGGCCAGTGCGGTGCCCGTCCAGTCGAGCTTGTGGCGCCGGTTGAGCCGCAGGTCGGGCATCGTGACCATGGCCATGATGATGGTGAGCACGCCGACCGGCACGTTGACGAAGAAGATCCATTCCCAGCCGAAGTCGGTGACCAGGTAGCCGCCCAGCGTCGGGCCGGCGATAGTGGCCACGCCGGCCACCGCGCCCCACACGCCGAACGCGACGCCGCGCTTGTCGGGCGGGAAGATCACCGTGATCGTCGACAACGTCTGCGGCGTGAGCAGCGCGCCGCCGACACCCTGGATGATCCGGAAGGCGATCAGCTGCTCGGGGTTGGTGGCCAGGCCGCAGGCCGCCGAGGCCGCGGTGAAGACCACCAACCCGATGATGAACAGCCGCTTGGGACCGAAGAGGTCACCGAGCCGCCCGGCGGTGATCAGCAGGACCGCGTAGACCAGCACGTAGGCGTTGATGATCCAGAGGATCTGGTCGAGCGACGCGTCGAGGCTCGTGCTCATGTCGGGGATCGCGATGTTCACGATCGTGGTATCCAGAAGGATCATGAAGAAGCCCAGGCAGAGCGTCACCAGGACGAGCCACGGGCTGGCGCCCTGGCGCTCCTCCGTGGACACGCCGGTCGGTGCGGTCATGACGGACCCTCCTCCAGGTAGGACATAGGTCTAGCACGTGGCTCTGACAAGTCCTCACGTCAATACCCCGATAGCGCGCTTCGCACGGAAGACCGTTTCCGCGGTACGCGCGCGCGCCCGCTCGGCACCCTCGGCCAGCACCAGGCGCACGTAGCCGGGGTCGCGGGAGAGCGTCTCGTAACGTGCCTGCAAGGGCCGTAGCAGGCCGAGCACCGCCTCGGCCGTGCCACGCTTGAGCTGCCCGTACCCCGTGAAATCGGCTGCGACGCCCGCCGGAGTGCCGCCGACGCACGAGGCCAGGATCTCCAGCAGGTTGCTGACCCCGGGCCGCAGCGCCGGGTCGTACTCGATGATCCCGTCGGAGTCGGTGACCGCCCGGTTTATCTTGCGGGTGACCAGGTCAGGCGGGTCGAGCAGGCCGATCGCGCCAGACGCCGACGACGTGGTCTTGCCCATCTTGGCCGTCGGATTGGTGAGATCCATCACACGTGCGGCGACCGTCGGTGTCACCACTCGCGGCACCACGAACGTGTCGCCGTAGCGGTGGTTGAAGCGCGTCGCGATGTCCCTGGTCAGCTCGACGTGCTGGCGCTGGTCCTCGCCGACCGGCACCTCGACGGCGTCGTGCAGCAGGATGTCGGCTGCCTGCATCACCGGGTAGGTCAACAGGCTCAACCGCACGTCCGCCCGGTCGGCCGACTTCTCCCGGAACTGGATCATCCGGTGCGCCTCGCCGTACGCCGTCGTGCATTCCAGCAGGTAATGCAGTTCGGCATGGTCGGCCACCTGCGACTGCACGTAGAACAGCGCGCGGTCGGGGTCGAGACCGGCCGCGAGCAGCACGGTCGCCTGGCGCAGCGTGTTTTCCCGCAGCCGGCGCGGCTCGTGGGTGACGGTCAGCGCGTGCAGGTCGGCGAGGAAGACGATCGAGTCGGATGTGTATTGATCGCGGACCATCGGCTGGATCGCGCCGAGCAGGTTGCCCAGGTGCAGCTCACCGGTGGGCTGGAGACCGGTGATGCGGCGGGTCGCGATGGTGGTGGTCATGGCTGCCTCCGTGGGTTGAGAGGAGCCGCGCGAGCCTGGGCACGAAAAAACGACCACCCGGACTCGGGCGGCCGTTTGATGTGGGCACGCGGAACGCGGGGCCGCCCTTAGGGCGACCACCAGCCGAGGAAACTCAGCGTCCGCATCCGTCCACGCTAGCAGCCCGCGGGCGGATGGCGGAACCGTCGCTGGCCCCCTCCGCTGGCTCCTCCCGGGGAGCCGGATGGCGGCGAGACTCGGCGCGAGCGGGTGCACGGGGCGCCCGGCGGGGGAGGCGGCGATGCGCGTTCAACATTTCCTACTGGTGGTCGAGCGGCCGCCGAGCCTCACCCAGCAGCGCCGGCTGGCCGCGCTGCCGACGCCGCCGCGATCGGAGACCGGCGCCGACGGCACCCACCGCTTGACGTTCGACCGGCCCGGGTCCGTGCTGGCCGATGCCATCGCGGTGGCGATACACCAGGTCGAGCTGACCGGGCTGCGGGTCGTGCGGGTGGCCGACCGTGACTGGCTGACGCTGGCCGAGATCGGGGCGCGGATCGGCCGCTCGCGCGAGCTCGTCCGGCTGTGGGCGCTCGGCAAGCAGGGGCCGGGCGGGTTTCCGGCGCCGCTCGACCCCGACCGC
Organism: Asanoa ferruginea; assembly: GCF_003387075.1. NCBI lineage: Bacteria > Bacillati > Actinomycetota > Actinomycetes > Micromonosporales > Micromonosporaceae > Asanoa > Asanoa ferruginea. Next base: position 226,628 of record NZ_QUMQ01000001.1, on the reverse strand, counting down.
GACACCAGCTTCTACAGCTGGGCCCAGGTGTCGCCGTGGCTGCGCGAGCGGCTCGGCTATGACCTGCCCGACGACGAGCCGATCCTGGCGGCCACCAACCTGGCGCTGCAACTGCGCGCGCTGGCGCCGCGGATCCAGCACATGCAGCTCATCCGCGACCTGCTGGCCGCGGCATGATCAGCTCAGGCGAGGTCAAACTCGCCGTCGCGGGCACCGGCCACGAACGCGTCCCACTCGCCCTGGGTGAAGACCAGCACCGCGCCCTGCGGGTCGGCCGAGTTGCGCAGCCCGATCAGGTCGTCGACGAACGCGACCTCGACCGCGCCGTGCTCGGCGGGCTCTTCGCCGACCCGCTGCCAAATGGCGCGCGACAGGTCGAAGTCTCCCTTGGGATGGTGTGCCATCGCGCTGCTCCTCGAATGCTCAAGCCGCGGGGGCGGACCGTCAGGCTATACCGCTTCGCGGGTGGGTCGACCTGTCCACTCCACTTCGTGCACGATAGGCGGATGCGCAGCCTGACCCAGAGGGAGGCGACCGACCGGGCCGCCGCGATCACCGTCGAGTCCTACGAGATCGATCTCGACGTCACCACCGCCGACCACTTCCGGTCGATGACCACCATCCGGTTCGGTGCTGCGCATCCCGGCTCGACCACGTTCGTCGAGGTCAAGCCCGTGCGCCTGCACGCGGTGTCGTTCAACGGCGCGCCACTCGACCCGGCCGCGCTCGACGGCAACCGGCTGGCCCTGGCCGACCTGCGCGCCGACAACGTGCTCACCGTCGAGGCCGACATGGCCTACTCCAACAGCTCCGAGGGGCTGCACCGGTTCGTCGACCCGGCCGACGGCGCCGTCTACCTGCACGCGACGTCCTTTCTCGACGAGGCGCAGCGCATCTTCGCCTGCTTCGACCAGCCCGACCTCAAGGCCCCGGTCACCATGCGGGTCACCGCGCCGGCCGACTGGGTGGTCGCGGCCAACGCCGCGGTCGCGTCGTCGACAGTGGTCGGTGACACGAGAACGTGGGCTTTCGCGACCAGCAAACCGCTGGCGACCTACTTCGTCACGGTGATCGCCGGGCCCTACCACGTCGTCGAGTCCACACACGACGGTCTGCCGCTGGCCGTCTATTGCCGGGCCTCGGTGGCGCAACACCTCGACAAGGACGCCGACGAGATCTTCGAGATCACCCGGCAGTGCCTCGACCGGTTCCACGAGCTCTTCGGCTTCCGCTACCCGTTCGGCAAATACGACCAGGCGTTCGTGCCCGAGTTCAACGCCGGCGCGATGGAAAACCCCGGCCTCGTGGTGATCCGTGACGACTACGTCTTCCGGTCGGCGGTCACCGACTCCGAGCGCGAGTTGCGCGCCATCACGATCGCGCACGAGATGGCACACATGTGGTTCGGCGACCTGGTCACCATGCGCTGGTGGGACGACCTGTGGCTCAACGAGTCGTTCGCCGAATACATGGGCACCCGGGTGCTGGCCGAGGCGACCCGGTTCCGCGACTCGTGGACCACGTTCGGCATGCGGCGCAAGGGTTGGGGTTACGAGACCGATCAGCGACCGTCGACCCACCCGGTGGCGCCCACCAGCGTTCCCGACTCGGCCGACGCGTTGGTCAACTTCGACGGCATCTCCTACGCGAAGGGCGCCTCAGCGCTGCGCCAACTCGTCGCCTGGGTCGGCGACGAGGCGTTCCTGGCCGGCATCCAGGCCCATTTCGCCGCGCACGCGTTCGGCAACGCGACGCTCGCCGACCTGCTCGGCGCGCTGACCACCGCGAGCGGCCGCGACCTGTCCACCTGGGCGGAGCTCTGGTTGCGCCGGGCCGGCGTCAACACGCTGCGGGTCTCGGTCGAGGGCGGCTACGACAGCGCCGCGGTGCTCCAGTCGGGCGACGTCCTGCGCCCGCACCGGGTCGCCTTCGGCCTTTACGACCGGGCCGACGGGGTGACCACGCTGCGGCGCCGGGTCGAGCTCGACGTCGACGGTCCGCGCACCGAGGTCACCGAGCTGCGTGGCGAGTCACCCGCCGACCTGCTGTTGCTCAACGACGGCGACCTGACCTTCGCCAAGATCAGGCTCGACCAGGCGTCCGCCGCGGCGGTGCCACACGTGCTTCCCACCCTGCGCGACCCGCTCACCCGCGCGGTGGTCTGGACCTCAACCATTGATGGCGTACGCGACGCGGAGCGCCCCGTCGTCGACCTCGTCGACCTGCTGGTGGCCGCCCTCCCGGCGGAGACCGAGGTGATCGTCGTCGAAGACGCGCTGCTCCAGGCCCGCAACCTGATCGACCGCTACCTGCCGCCGGCCGAGCGTTCGGCGGCGCTGGCCCGGGTCGCCGCGGTGTGCGAGACCCTGGTCGGCATGCCCGGCGCCGGTGCCTCGCGCCGCCTGGCCGCGATGCGCGCGCTGGTCGGCGCCAGCGTCGACGCGCCGCGGCTGCTGGGCTGGCTCGACGGCGCCGGCATCCCCGACGGCATCCAGGTCGACGAGGAGCTGCGTTGGCGGATCGTCTACCGGCTCGCGGTGCTGGGCGCGGTCGACGGCGACCGGATCACGGCGGAGTTGGCCGCCGACCGCAGCGCCTCGGGGGAGGAGTGGGCCGCCCGGGCCCAGGCCGCCCGCCCCGACGCGGCGGCGAAGGCGGCCGCCTGGGAAGCCGTGATCAACGACGACCGGCTGTCCAACCGACTGGTCGAGGCCAACGGGCGAGGGCTCTTCCAGCCCGAGCAGATCGAGCTGACCGCGCCCTATGTCGCGCGCTACTTCGACGAGATGCCGGCGGCCTCGCGACGGCGCACCCCCTATGCCGCCGAGCGCCTCGCCGGCCTGGCGTTTCCCCGCTACGCGGTCGAGCAGCGCACCCGGGATCTGGCCGCGGCGATGCTCGCCCGTGACGACCTGCCGCCCGTCCTGCGCCGGGCGGTGATCGACAACGACGATGACCTTCGTCTCGCTCTGGCTGCCCGGGCGAAGTGACGGGCATACGATCCGGTGATGAACGGTGACGACGATCTCGGCGTACGCCGGATCGGGATCATGGGTGGCACTTTCGACCCGATCCACCACGGCCACCTGATCGCGGCCAGCGAAGTCGCGGACAATTTCGCCCTCGACGAGGTCGTCTTCGTCCCGACGGGGCGCCCGTGGCAGAAAGAGGCGCGCGAGGTCTCGCCGGCTGAGGACCGCTACCTGATGACCGTGATCGCGACGGCCTCCAACCCGCGGTTCCACGTCAGCCGGGTCGACATCGACCGCGACGGCCCCACCTACACCGTCGACACCCTGCGTGACATCCGTTCCATGTACGGGCCGAAGACGCAACTCTTCTTCATCACCGGTGCCGACGCGCTGGAGCGCATCCTGTCGTGGAAAGACACCGACCAGATGTTCGAGTTGGCGCATTTCGTCGCGGTCACCCGCCCCGGCTTCACCCTGAGCAAGGCCCATCTGCCGGCTGACGCCGTATCGATGATCCAGGTTCCCGCGATGGCGATCTCGTCCACCGACTGCCGCACGCGGGTCGCGTCCGGCAAACCCGTCTGGTACCTGGTGCCCGACGGCGTGGTCCAATACATTGCGAAACGTCACCTTTACCGAGCGTGATTTCGCCTCTGCTGACCGCTGGCCACCGTGCGGCATGTGAGAGGCTTGTAGGGAATGCCGTCGACCAGAGGAGAACGGTGACCGCTTCCGACCGCACGCGCGAGCTGGCGCTCGCCGCCGCGCAGGCCGCAGCCGACAAGAAGGCGCAAGACATCGTCATCATCGACGTCGCCGAGCAATTGGTGATCACCGATGCCTTCCTGATCGCGTCCGCGCCCAACGAGCGGCAGGTCCTCGCCATCGTCGATGCGATCGAGGAGGCACTGCTCAAGCTGCCCGAGAAGGCCAAGCCCGTCCGCCGCGAAGGCGAGCGCGCCGGCCGCTGGGTGCTGCTCGACTACGTCGACCTGGTGGTGCACGTCCAGCACACCGAGGAGCGCGAGTTCTACTCGCTCGACCGGTTGTGGAAAGACTGCCCGGTGATCCCGTTCGTCGACCGTGATCTGGTGCCCGCGGCCCCCGCCGCCACCGGTGGCGAGGCGAGCCCGGCCGAATGACCAGACTGCTCGTCTGGCGGCACGGCAACACCGACTACAACGCGGGCGGCCGCGTCCAAGGCCAGACCGACGCGCCGCTCAACGCGCGTGGCCGGGACCAGGCTGCGGCCGCCGCCGCGCTGCTCGCCGCCTACCAGCCCGACGCGCTGGTCAGCAGTGACCTTTCCCGGGCGTACGACACAGCTTCTGCTCTCGCGTCCTTGACCGGTCTTTCGGTTTCGGTCGACACCCGCCTGCGCGAACGCCATTTCGGCGAGTGGCAGGGCATGCTGCTGTCCGACATCAAGACCGGGCACCCCGCTGAATACGCCCGCTGGCGGGCCGGCGACCCGTCGCCCGGTTGCGGCATCGAGAGCCTCGACGACCTGTCCAAGCGGGTGCTCGAAGCGCTCCAGGACGCCGCGGCCCTGGCGCCCGGCGGCACCGTGGTGGTGACCACCCACGGCGGCGCGGCCCGGCAGGGTTGCGGTGCGCTGCTCGGCTGGCCCAACGAGGCGACCCGCACGCTCGGCTCGCTGAGCAACTGCCACTGGACCGAGTTGCGCGACCGCACCCCGCGGGTCGGCGGCACGGGCTGGCAGTTGATGGCACACAACCGGGGCGTTCTCGGCCAAAGCTGAGCCGTTCTCACGAAAGTCGGATTTGTGAGGCGATTCGGGCGCCGCGAATTCGGGTGCCCGTTTTCGGCACTTTCGGCTGATGGTAACGATCTTGCCCGGTGGGAGCCTTATGCACCAACCCAGTTACTGGGAGTTATTCGGCGTGTGACGGGGTGTCGCCGATGGAAACTTTCAAACGTCCGTTCGCCCGCAGGCTGGTTCCGATCGGGGTCCTTCTGGTCGGTCTGATCGTGGTGCCGATGCCTGGCTATGCCCGCGATCCGGCTCCGGTCCGGCCTGCCTCGGGTGTCGACCCGCATGCCGCCCACCGCGTCGCGGCGGAGCCGACCCCCGGGCCCTCGATGCCCGGAATGGTGATGAGCGAACCACCCGCCGAGGCATACGTCGCCCGCGCCGCACCGCTGCCCGCGACCGGCTGGGTCGCCACCGCCAGCGACCAGCAGGGGACCTTCCCCGCCGGCAACGTGCTCGACCGCAAGCCGGCGACGATCTGGCATTCGCGCTTCACCGCGCCGGCCACGCCGCTGCCGCACAGCATCACGATCGACATGCGCGGCGCCACCAGCATCAAGGGGCTGACCTATCAGGGTCGGCAGGACGGCTCGAAGAACGGCAACGTGGGGCGCTACTCCATTTCGGTCAGCAACAACGGGACGGCGTGGGGCTCGCCGGTGACGACCGGCACGTGGGGCGACACGACGACGGTGAAGACCGCCGTCTTCGCGACCGTCAGCGCGCGCTACCTCCGGCTGACCGCGCTGACCGAGGCGGGCAACCGCGGGCCGTGGTCCTCGGCAGCCGAGCTAACCGTGATCGGCACGCCCGCCGTCGGGCCCGCGCTGCCCCGGGCCGGCTGGACCGCGAGCGCCGGCGACCAGGCGGTGGCCTACCCCGCAGGCAACGTGCTCGACGGCAACGCCACGACGATCTGGCACTCCCTGTTCTCGCCGGCCGTGCCGCTGCCGCACGCCATCACCATCGACATGAAGGCCACCAGGCGCATCGGCGGCCTGACCTACCTCCCGCGCGCCGACGCGTCGAGCAACGGCAACGTGGGCCGCTACTCCGTTTCGGTCAGCGTCGACGGCACCACCTGGCAGACGCCGATCGCCAACGCCGCCTGGCCCGACGACAAGAGCGCGAAGACCGTCGCCTTCGCCGCGGTCGACGCCCGCTACGTGCGACTGACCGCGACCACCGAGGCCGGCAACCGAGGCCCGTGGTCGTCGGCGTCCGAGGTCGAGGTGCACGGCTCGGCACCGGCTGCGGGCGTCGGCGGCCGGTGGGGCCCGCCGATCGGCTTCCCCGCCGTACCCGTGACCGCTGTCCTGCTGCCCAACAACAAGCTGCTCACCTTCGCCGCGAACACCGACCGGAGCTTCGACAAGGTCGCCGCCACGACGATCGTGTCCATCCTGGACCTGGCCACCGGCCTGGTCAGCGCGCCGTCGACCATCAACACCCAGCACCAGATGTTCTGCAGCGGGCTGGCCATCCTGGCCGACGGCCGGGTGCTCATCAACGGCGGCAGCACCAACGGCGCGACCACCATCTACAACCCGGCGAACAACACCTGGACCAAGGGGCCGCGGATGCAGATCCCGCGCGCCTACCACAGCAGCACGCTGCTCTCCGACCGGCGGGTTTTCGCCATCGGCGGTTCCTGGTTCGACTCCGCCGGCGGCAAGAACGGCGAGGTCTTCACACCGAGCGGCACGACGGGTACGTGGGCGAAGCTGACCGGCGTGCCGGCGACCAAGGTCCTCACCGCCGACCCGGGCGGGGTCTTCCGCGCCGACAACCACACGTGGCTGTTCGCCATCTCGGGCGGCGCGGTCTTCCAGGCGGGCCCGAGCAGGCAGATGAACTGGATCACGACGAGTGGGGCCGGCACCATCGTGGGCGCCGGCAACCGGGCCGACAGCGCCGACGCGATGAACGGCAGCGCGGTCATGTATGACGTCGGCCGGATCCTGACCTTCGGCGGTGCCACGGCCTACCAGGACGTCGGCACGGTCAAGAACGTCCAGGCCACCCGGCGGGCCTACACCGTTGACATCCGGGCCGGGCGCGGCCAGCCGGTCGTCACGAGCAGGGTCGGGGATCTGGCGTACGCACGTGCGTACACCAATGGCGTGGTCCTTCCGGACGGCAGCGTGCTGGCGCTCGGCGGCCAGCAGCACCCGCAGTCGTTCACCGACACCGGCGCCGCGCTGAGCCCGGAGCTGTGGAATCCGGAGACCGGCGAGTTCAGCCTGATGGCGCCGGAGGCGGAGCCGCGCACCTACCACGGCGTGGCGCTGCTGCTGCCCGACGGCCGGGTGTTCTCGGGCGGCGGCGGGCTCTGCGGCAACTGCGCAACCAACCACGCCAACGGCCAGATCTTCACGCCGCCCTACCTGCTGAATTCGGACGGGTCCGGACGGACCCGGCCGACGATCACCGCGGCGCCCGCGACGGCGCGGCCCGGCGCGACGATCACGGTGACCACGGGTGCGGCGGTTCCGCGGTTCGCGCTCGTGCGCACCTCGGCCGTGACGCACACGGTCAACACCGACCAGCGGCGGATCCCGCTGACTTCCGTCAGCGGCACCTCGCACAGTCTGCGGATCCCGGCCGACACGGGTGTCGTGCTGCCTGGCGACTACCTTCTCTTCGCGCTCGACGCGCACGGCACGCCGAGCGTCGCCAGGTTCATCCGGATCAACTGACGGCTTTCTTCCGGCCATCGCCCGCGTGGTTGGCTGATCTCGGCTACCGTGCCGGCATGTCCGTAGCGGTCGTCACCGACTCCACCTCCTACCTGCCGCCAAACGCGCCGGCGGCGATGTCGGTGGTGCCGTTGACAGTCGTGATCAACGGCGTCGAGGGGTCGGAGGGGGTCGACGTCACGCCGGCCGAGGTAGCCCGCGCGTTGGGCGGCCGGCGGGTCTCGGTGACCACGTCGCGCCCGTCGCCGGCGGCGTTCGCGTCGCTGTATCGCCAGTTGCTGTCCGGCGGGGCTTCTTCCGTGGTGTCAGTGCACCTTTCCGCTCAGCTCTCCGGGACGGTCGAGTCGGCCCGGCTCGCCGCTGCCGAAGTCGGGCCGCAAGTGTCGGTCGTCGACGCCAAGTCGACGGGGATGGGGCTCGGCTTCCCGGCGTTGGCGGCCAGCGCGGCGGCCGCCGCGGGTGGCTCGGCTTCGACGGTGGCCCTGGCGGCGGTCACGGCCGCCTCGCGCACGTCGACGCTGTTCTATGTGGACACGCTGGAGTTCCTCCGTCGCGGCGGCCGGATCAGCGCGGCGTCGGCGCTGCTGGGCACGGCCCTGTCGGTGAAGCCGATCCTGCACATGGTCGACGGCGGGATCGTGCTGCTCGACAAGGTACGCACGGCCAGCCGCGGTCTGGCCCGCCTGGTCGACCTCGCGGTGGAGGCGGCCGGGGATGCCGACGTGGACGTGGCGGTGCACCATCTCGACGGGGCTGAGCGGGCGTCGCAGCTCGCTTCCACGCTTTCCGCGCGGCTCGGGGAGCGCCTTCAGGACCTGTATGTCACGGAGATCGGCGCTGCGGTCGCCGCCCACGTCGGGCCGGGGCTGGCGTCGGTGGTCGTGCACCGGCGGGCGTAGGTCTTTTCCACAGCTTCTTGGTTGTCCACAGGCCGCCGTCGGTCTTGGTGTCGGCGCCTTAACGTCGCCGGCGTGTCTGATGACGAGACGCTCGCCCGCCAGCGCTTGGCACGCCTCAGTGCCGGGCCCGATCCTTATACGGCGCTAACGCGTCCGCTGCGGTCGCCCTTCGAGGGCCTCGACGACCCGGCGACGCTTGCCACGACGTTTCCGCGCTCTTCGTCCCCCGAGGCCCTGGCTTCTTCTGGGCCGCCGCCTTCGCGTCTGCTGGGTGGTGGCGGGCCGTTCGACCCTGAGCCCGGTGGGCCGTTGGCTTCTTCTGGGCCGCCGCCTTCGCGGTTGGTGGGTGGTGGGGGGCCGTTTGATCCTGAGCCTGGCGGATCGTTGGCTTCTTCTGGACCGCCGCCCTCGCGGTTGCTGGGTGGTGCGGGGCCGTTTGACCCTGGGCGGCGGGGGATCAAGGCCCTCGCGGCCGTGGCCGCGGTGGTGGTGTTGGTGGCGGCCTTCTTCGCCTACCGGGCCCGGCCCAAGGTGGAGCCGGTGGCGGCGGTTTCGGCGCCGCCTGTTGTGGATGCCGCGCCTGCGAGCAGCAGCCCCAGCGAGATCGTGGTGGCAGTGGCTGGCAAGGTCCGAAAGCCCGGCCTGGTGCGGTTGCCGGCCGGCGCGCGGGTAGCCGACGCGGTCGAGGCCGCCGGCGGCACGCTGCCCGGGATGGATCTGGCGTCGGTCAACCTCGCCCGCCGCCTCACCGATGGCGAACTGGTGCTGATCGGTGTGACACCGCCGCCGGGGTCGACCGGCGAGTCACCGGGTGCCGGGCCGGTTGCCGGCGGGGCGGGCGGCGGAAAGATCAACCTCAACAGCGCGACGCTGGCTGAGCTCGACAGCCTGCCCGGAGTCGGCCCGGTGCTGGCGCAGCGGATCCTCGACCACCGCACGGCCAAGGGCGGCTTCAAGTCGGTCGGCGACCTGCGCAACGTCGACGGCATCGGCGCCAGCCGGTTCGAGGAGCTCAAGGATCTGGTGACGGTATGACCGGCGCACCGGCTGAGGCCGCGCTCGATGCGGCGGCGCCGGCGGCCGTGGGCCGGCAGCCTCCGGACCTGCGGCTCGCCGGGATGGCGCTCGGCACGTGGCTGAGCGCGTTGGGGGCGCTGTTCGCGAGTGCGCGCACGGGTGGACTGGTCGCAGCTGGAGCGGGCGCGCTCGCGGTCCTCCTGCTCCTCGGACGTCGCGCAGCAGGCGGCCACCCGACGCCCGCGTCCGGTGGACTCGGCCCGGCGAGTGGTGCTCCGGTCGAGGGGAGGGTGGGACCTTCGGCGTCGGGACGTGCGAGCCAGGCCGTCGTGGTTGGTCCCGGCGGTCTCGTCCGGTCGTTCTTCGCGGGCGCGGCGGCCACTTGCGTTCGACGAGCGGGCCTCCGCCGGCCCCGCGCTTACGACATCATGCGGCGCCTACGCGCGGGCGCCGCCGGACCCGCGGCGCACCGCATCGCCGTTGTCGTCCTGCTCGGTGTCGTCTGTGGGGCCGGCGCGACGGCCGCCCGCGTAGCCGTGCGAGACGCGCCGGCCATCACCGCGCTCACCGAGCACCGGACGTCGGTCGTGGCGGAGCTCGTCGTCCGCGACGACCCGCGGCTCGTGGCCAGCTCGAGCCGGCCGATGCATGTCGTCGCCGCGGAGCTTCGCTGGCTCCGGCCGATCGACGCCGACCAGCAGCGGATCGACGCGCGGGTCCGGGTCCTCGTGCTCGCCACCCATCCGGCCTGGGGCGCGCCGCTGCCAGGCCAGCGGGTGCGGGTGGAGGGGCGGCTCGACCGGCCGCGCGGCGGTGACCTGACCGCCGCGGTCATCTCGTCCAGCGCCGCACCGGAACTGCTCGGCCGGTCGTCGTGGGCCCAGCGGGCGGCCGGCTCGCTGCGTGCCGGCCTCCAGCGCGCCTGCCGGAACCTGCCCCCGGAAGCCGGCGGCCTGCTGCCCGGCCTCGTCCTCGGCGACACGAGCCGGTTGGACCCGGCCGTGGTCGACGACTTCCAAACCACCGGCCTTACCCACTTAACGGCCGTATCGGGAGCAAATGTCGCGATTGTGATCGGCTTCGTCCTGCTCATCACCCGCTGGTGCCGCGCCGGCCGCTGGACCTCGGCGATCCTGTGCGGGCTCGCGCTGGTCGCGTTCGTGATCCTGGTCCGTCCGTCGCCGAGTGTCGTACGCGCCGCGACCATGGGCGCGATCGGCCTCATGGCGTTGGCGAGTGGCCGGTCGCGGGCCGCACTCCCGGCCCTGGCGGCCGCGATCGTCGTGCTGGTCGTCGTCGACCCGGAACTAGCCGGCGACGCCGGCTTCGCGTTGTCGGTGCTCGCGACCGGCGGCCTGCTCATGCTGGCGCCGAAGATCCGCGACTGGCTGCGCAGCCGGCGCGTGCCACCCGGCCTGGCCGAGGCGCTCGCGATCCCGGCGGCCGCTCAGGTGACCTGCGGTCCGGTCGTCGCCGCCCTCTCGGGCGCGGTGAGTCTCGTGTCGATCCCGGCCAACCTCCTCGCCGCCCCGGCCGTGGCGCCGGCGACCGTGCTCGGCGTCAGCGCCACGATCGTCTCCGCGGTGTGGCCGTCGGGCGCCGGCTTCCTCGCCTGGGTCGCGCACTGGCCGGCGCGGTGGCTGGTCCTGATCGCCCGCTACGGCGCTGACACCCCGATGGGCAGCGTGCCGTGGCCCGGCGGTGTCGGTGGCGGGCTGCTGCTGGGTGCGTTGACCGTGGTCCTGCTGGTCGCCATGCGGCGCCGCGTGGCGCGGCGGCTGGTCGCCGTCGTGAGCGTCGCGGTCGTCGTCGGTGCGCTGCCGGTGCGGATCCTGACCAGCACCTGGCCGCCACCGGGTTGGGTGATCGTGGCGTGCGACATCGGCCAGGGCGACATGGCGGTGCTCCGCGCCGGTCCCGCGAGCGCGGTGGTGATCGACACCGGGCCGGACCCGGGCGCGGCCGACGGCTGCCTCGACCGGCTCGGGGTCCGGACCGTGCTTCTCCTCGTCATCAGCCACTTCCACGCCGACCACGCGGGCGGCATCGAGGGTGTCGGCCGCGGCCGCCGGATCGTGGCTGTCGCCACCCCGCGGCATGCGGAGCCGGTCGACGGGCGGGATCTGGTCCTGCGGGCGGCCGCCGAGTCCGGTGCGGTCCTCACGGCCGTCGACGTGGGGTGGCGGTCAACGCTGGGCACGGTCGACCTCGTGGCGTTCGGGCCGCCGGTGGAGATGACCGGAACACGGTCGGACCCCAACAACAACTCACTCGTTCTCCGGGCGACCGTCGACGGGGTGGGGGTCATGCTTCCCGGCGACGCCGAAGAGGAGGAGCAGCGGGCCACCGTCGACCGCTTCGGCGCCTCCGCGTTGCGGGCCCAGGTGCTCAAGGTCGCCCACCACGGCTCGGCCTACCAGGAGCCGGCCTTCCTCGATGCCGTCGACCCGGTGGTGGCGTTGGTGTCGGTCGGTGTCGACAACGGGTACGGCCATCCGAACCCCGCCCTCCTGGCCCGGCTGGGGCGCGACGGCGCTCGGGTGCTGCGTACCGACCTGGCCGGTGACCTGGCCGTTGTCCGGAGAGGAGGTGGTCTCGCGGTCGTGACGTCGGGCGCTCCCGGTGCACGCGCATAATCCCGTGCACGGGATGATCGACCCATCGCGGCACAGCTGATGGCGGAATGTAATTTGTCGGGATTTACGGTTGATGAGTGATCGACAACTCATATGGGTGAGGACGTTCGATCAGTCAGAGGCGCGTGCGAGTATGGCCCGGTGACCGGCGGCCTTCCCACAACACAACTCGTGCTCGGCGACGAGGAACTGCTGGTGACGCGCGCCGTCGAGAAGGCCATCGAAGCCGCTCGGGCGGCCGACGCGTCCACCGACGTCCGGCAATACGAGGCCAACGCGCTCGCCGCCGGTGAGCTGTCCGAGATGATCAGCCCGTCGCTGTTCGGCGGTCGCCGCCTGGTGGTCATCCGCAACGGGCAAGACGCCCGCAAGGATCTCGTGGCCGCGCTGCTCGATTATGCGAAGCACCCCGATCCCGACGTGCTGTTGGTCGTCACCCACACCGGCGGCGGCCGGGCCAAGGCGCTCGCGGACGGCCTGCGCACCGCCGGCGCCGACGTGGTGACCGCCGCGAAGCTCAAGTCACACCGCGACCGCGTCGCGTTCGTCCGCGAAGAGCTCAAGCGCGGCAGCACCCGCGGCTCCGAAGAGGCCGCCGAGGCGTTGCTGGCCGCCGTCGGCAACGACCTGCGCGACCTGTCGGCCGCCTGCTCGCAACTACTGGCCGACGTCGAGGGCCGGATCGACGCCTCGACGGTGGCCCGCTACTACCGCGGCCGCGCCGAGGTCACCGGCTTCACGGTGGCCGACGCCGCGATGGTCGGCGACGTGCCGGCGGCGCTCGAGGCGTTGCGCTGGGCGCTACACGTCGGCGTCGACCCGGTCCCGATCGCCGACGCCATCGCCGACGGCGTCCGCACGGTCGCCCGGGTGGCGTCCGCGGGCCGTGGCAACGCCTACCAGATGGCGAGCAGCCTGGGCATGCCCGCGTGGAAGATCGAGCGCGCGCAGCGCCAGGGCCGCGGCTGGACCCCGGAGGGCCTTGTCGTCGCGATGCGCGCCGCCGCCGACTGCAACGCCGAGGTCAAGGGCGGTGCCGACGACCGGGGGTACGCCCTCGAACGCGCCGTCTTCGCCGTCGTCGCGGCGCGCGGCGGCGGCTCCGGCCCCGACGGCCCCTCGGGCGGTTCGTCCCGTCGCGCAGGATCGGCCGACGCCGGGTCGCCGATGGACGGCCGCGCCGCCGCTCGGGCGGCGGCCGCGGGCCGCGGAGGTTCCGCCGCGGGAGACCGCAGATCTGGTGGTGGCTGATGACAGCACGACGCCTCGCGGCTCCGTTCGCCTCAACCCCGGCGGTCAGCGGCCGCCCGTTCTACGCGCGGGTGCTGCGCCTCCAGCACCTCAACCCGAGCTCGACGCTGTGCTTCGTCTTCCTGGAAGGCGCGACCGCGCTCGCGATCATCCTGGCCCTGGCCGAGCTGATCCCCCTCTGGGGCACCGTCCTGCTGCCGCTATGCATCGCCGCGATGGTCAAAATCAACGACCTGGTCGCCGGCGCCGCCGTCCGCGCAGCCGCGACGGGCCCCGGCCGCCGCCCGATGCGGCCCCTGCGACCGTTCCGCACGATCGGCCGCGCCACCGTCCCGGGCGGCGCCGGCGCCGACAAGGTCGGCCGCGTCTACCGCTCGGCCCCGGCCGAAGCGGCCGCACCGGCCGCAACCAACAAGGCCACCAAGCCGACTGACCCGACCGACCCCGTCGACCCGCACCGCGACCAGACCGCGACGGCGGAGCACGCCGGTTGGTCCGACGGCGCGCCGCCCACCGGAGACGGCCACCGCGTCATCCACGGCGGCGCGACCCCGTCGGCCACCCGCGCCACGGCGGTCAATTCGCCCCCGGTCGACCTCCACCAGAGCAAGGCAGCCCGAACCCCCACAGCCCACGACTGGGCCGCCGACGTCTGTGACACCCCAGCGCAACGCGCACGCCACGCCGCGACCCGCCGCTACGAATAGCGCCCCAGGCGCCGCCCCCGGCCGGTCAGGAGAGGCATCGACATCGCTGGTGGTTGAGGTCGGCCGGATGCCAAGATCGGTCGGTGTCGTTCTGGCAGGTCCTCTGGCGCATCGGAATTCCACTCCTCGCCCTCGCCGCCGCGGTGGTCATGGTGTGGATCGCGTTCTCCGAGAACCCAGACGACTTCTCGCGGCCACGGGGCTGGCAGTGGATCTGGGTTTTGATCTGGCTCAGGACGGCCGGTGAGGCGGCGTTCGGCGACGACCGATGGTGGTTCGAGCGGACCTGGAAAGGCGCTGCCGCGCTGATCGTCGCCGTCGCGGTTGTTGTCGGCGCGTGGCGTCACTACCGGTGGCGCAGGCTGACCCGGGCCGCGACTCCGAGCGAACCAGGCCGCCCTGCTTAGATCGTTGAGACGATCCAGGAAAGGGACGGCCAACCATGACGCCAGAGCTTCAGGAGCAGGAAGAACGACTCCGGTTCGACCGCTTTGACCATGACGATGCCTGGGAGCTCGGAAGTCGTCTGGTCGGGATGGCCCGGGAGCGCGGGCACGCGGTCACCGTCGACATCCGCCTCGGTGACCAGCAGGTCTTCCACTGCGCGCTGGCCGGCACCACGCCCGACAACGACGACTGGATCGAGCGCAAGATCCGGGTCGTCCGGCGGTTCGGGCGCAGCTCCTACCGGATCGGCCAGTCCTACCGCGACCGCGGCACCACCTTCGAGGAGCAGGCCCACCTCGACCCCGCCTTGTACGCCGCGCACGGTGGCTGCTTCCCGATCATCCTCAAGGGAACCGGCCCGGTCGGCACCGTCACCGTCTCGGGCCTGCCGCAACTCGACGACCACCGCCTCGTCGTCGAGGCCCTCGGCCTCTTCCTGGAGTCCAAGGCCGGATAGGCAGGGCAGGCGCGGCGCTGAGCACCGCGCCTGCCGCCGGTCGCTACTTGGCGATGCGGGCGAGTTCGGCGATCGCCTGCGCGGCCGTCACGTACTTGTTGCCGGCCAGGTCGCCGATGGTGTTGATGTTGAACGCCTTCTTCAGCGCCTCGGCGTCGGCGTCACTGACGCCGGCAAGCGCGGACACGGGTGCGTTGGCCAGCTCGGTCAACGGGGTCGACTCGTAGGCCTTGTCCAGCACCGCGTCCAGGTTCATGGAGATCGGCATACCTGTGTTTCCTTCCCATGGCGAAGCCGCCGGACGGCTGCCGGCGGCGGCTGGGAGATTACCCCGTCCGCTTCGAAGGATGTCGGCGTCCGCGTCGTTCTTAGTAGACGAACAACACACGAACTCTCAGCCCTTCAACGCACCCGCCGACAGGCCGCCCACCATGCGTCGTTGCACGATCAGGAAGAAGATCAGCACCGGGAGGGTGAGCAGCGTCGACGCCGCCATGACCGGGCCCCACGCGGTGTCGTCGCGGCCGAAGAAGAAGGTCATCGCCACCGGCAGCGTGTAGCGGCTCTGGTCGTTGAGGAACGTCAGAGCGAAGATCAGCTCGTTCCAGGCCACGATGAACGAGAAGATGCTCGTCGCCACCAGGCCGGGGGCCACCAGCGGGAACAGGATGCGCCGGTAGATCTGCAAGCGGCTCGCGCCGTCGATCGCGGCCGCTTCCTCCAACTCCACCGGGACCGCGGCCACGAAACCGCGGAGCATCCAGACCGCGAACGGGAGCGAGAAGCCCACATAGGTCAGCACCAGGCTGCCCAGGGTGTCGTAGAGGCCCAGCCGCTGGATCATCAGGAACAGCGGGATGACCAGCGCCTCCAGCGGGATCATCTGGACCACCAGCAGCAGGACCAGGAAGGTGGTCCGCAACCGGAAACGGAACCGGGACACCGCCGTCGCCGCCAGCAACGCGATCACACCGCTGATCACGACGGTGCAAAAAGCGACCACGACGCTGTTGCGGAAGAAGTCCAGGAAGCTGACACCGGGGATCAGGTCGCCCGACAGGATCGCGCGGTAGTGCGCGAGCGTCGGATGCCGCGGGAACGGCACCGGGCCACCGGAGAAGATCTCCGGGGTGGTCTTGAACGAGGTGGCGACCATCCACACGACCGGGAAGACCGCGAACGCCGCGACCAGCAGGCCGGCCAGGTTGAGCGCGGACCGCTTCACAGCTCCTCCTGCTTCAGCAGGGTACGCACGTACACGCCGGTGACGATCAACAGGATGACCGTGAGCACGACGGCGATCGCGGCGCCCAGGCCGTATTTCGGCGGCGGTGAGAACGCGGTCGCGTACGAGTAGATGGACAGCATGAACGTCGGGCGGTCCTGGGTGCCGCCGGCCAGCACGTACTGCTGCGTGAAGACCTTGAAGTCCCAGATCGTGGAGAGCACCACGAGGATCCCGAAGACCGGGCGCAGCAGCGGGAACGTGATCGACCAGAACGACCGCCACGGGCCGGCGCCGTCGACCCGGGCCGCCTCCAGCAACTCCGACGGCAGGCTCTTGAGGCCGGCCAGCACCGACACCGCGATGAACGGGAACGAGTGCCACACGATGACCAGCGTCAGGATCGAGAAGAACGACAGCGGCGCGTTGAACCACCCGTAACCGGTCCAGTCGGAGCGGCCGAACAAAGCCGCCGAAAGACCGTCCGGCAGCGCGTTGAACAACCAGGTGACCAGGCCATTCGTGTCGTCGAAGATCCATTTCCAGGTGATCGTGCCGGTCAGCGCCGGCGTCGCCCAGGCGAGCAGGACGCAGCCGCCGACGAACGCCGCCATCCGCTTGCCGAGCCGGTGCAGCAGCAGGCCGACCAGCGTGCCGAGCACCATCGTCAGCGCGACGTTGGCCAGCGCGAACAGCACCGTGTTGCGCAGCACCATCTGGAAGAACGGGTCGGTCAGGATCTCGCGGTAGTTGGCCAGCCCGGCCCACGGCCATTCGCGCTGGCCACGGACCTGACGCACGCTGTCGAGGTCGTAGAGCGACATCACCACGATCTGCCCGAGCGGCCACAGCAACAAGGCCGTGATCACGAGCAGACAGGGCAGCATCAGCAGGTACGGGAGGCGGCCCGGCCCCCGGCTCCATGATCGGGCCGGCGGCGCGGGCCGCTCCGGTGTCACGTCGGGAACGACGCGGGTATCGGTGCTCACTTCGCGTTGAGGATGCTCTCGATCTCGGCGGCCGCGTCGGTCGTCGCCTGGTCGACCGTCTTCTGGCCCTTGATGATCGAGGTGTTCATCGCCTGTGTCACCGTCTTGGTGCGGCTGACCTCGACCCACTTCGGCGTCATCGGGGTGAGCTTGGTGGCCTTCATGGTCGCCGCGAAGGCCGCCATGATCTTGTCATCGTTGTAGCCCGCCGCGACCAGGTCGGTGTAGACCGGGAAGAACTTGAGGCTGTCGGCCCACTTCTTGTTGTTCTGCTTGTCGAGCAGCACGGTCATGTAGTCCCAGGCCACGTCCTTGACCTTGCTGTCTTCCCAGAGCGCGATGTCGGAGCCGCCCGCGAACGCGGGTGCCGCGTTGCCGGTCGGGCCGGGGATCGGGAAGGTGCCCCAGACCTTGTCGAGGTTGGGGTCGGCCTCCAGCATGGCGGCCTGCTGCCAGCTCCCGGCGAACGCCATCGCGGCCTTGCCGGTGGCGAACTGGGTGCGCGCGTCGACCTCGTTCCAGGCGGCCGCCGCGGGCGGTGCCACCTTGTGCACGGTGACCAGGTCGGTCCAGAACTTCACGGCCTGGCGGGACTCGGCCGAGGTGTAGCCGGACTTCCAGGTGCCGCCGTTGTCGGTCGCGATCTCACCGCCGGCGCCCCAGAGGAACGAGTAGAACGGCAGCTCGGAGTTGCCCGGCAGCGCGATGCCGTAGGTGCCCGGCTTCTTGGCCTGCACCGCCTTGGCCACCGAGACCAGCTCGTCCCAGGTCTTCGGCGGTGTCACGCCGGCCTCCTGGAACCAGTCGGTGCGGTAGTAGATCGCGCGCACCCCGGCGTACCAGGGAATGCCGTATTGCTTGCCGTCGAGCTGGGCGTTCTTCACCAGGTCGGGCAGGATGTCCTTGCCCGGTGCCCAGCCGCCGAGCCGGTCGGTCAGGTCGGCGAGGGCCTCCTGCTGCGCCCAGCCCTGCGTCTCGGTGTTGCCGAGCTCGGTGACGTCGGGGCCTTCGCCGCCGGCGAGCGCCGCCTGGAACTTCTTCGGCGCCTCGAGCCACGGGATGTATTGAACGACCACGTCGGTGCCGGGATGCTTCTTCTTGAACTCGGTCTCGACGCCATCGAGGAACGTGTTCTGTGCGTCGCCGCCTTCGCCCATCATCCAGACGGTGAGCTTGGCGGGGTCCGCCTGCTGTTCGTTGCCGCTATCGTCGCTGCCGCAGGCGCTGGCGAGCAGCGCGGCCGTAAGGACCACCGTGACAACCTGGAACGGTATCCGCCTCGTCTTCACCAGGCATTCCCTTCCGCGATGGGGGTTCGGGGGATGTAGGTAACCTTCCTCGCGGCAGACTAGTACGAAAATTTCTTTTACGACAGGCCCTCAGGTCACACATAGGAAACGGGCGCCCCGAAGGGCGCCCGTCTCGGTTTGTCGCTGGTGTCAGTAGCGGCTGACCCGGCGCCGGCCGCGGCCGTACATGCTGACCGTCAGCAGCACACCGACGGCGGCGAGAGCGATCTGCAGCAGCACCTCGCGCCAGTCGACGAAGCCGCCGGTGTCGGCGAAACCGCCGGCGCGGGCAATGGCGGAGCCCAGCAACGCGGCGACGACACCGATGACCAGGGTCAGCCAGATCGGGATGTTCTGGCGGCCGGGCACGACCAGTCGGCCCAGTGCACCAATGATCAGACCGATAATCAGTGCGGTGATGATTCCACCTGCGGTCATGGCCCTTCCTCCTCCTCGGGGGGTTTGTGACGCCGAGGAAAGTTCCCGAGGGGCGGAAGAGCCAAACCAATTATTTCGTCGATAGCAACGATCGTGTCGCGTCGACGAGGGCGGAGTCCATTGTCGAGAACGCCATCTTCGGCGGTTTGGCCAGGTCAAACCAGGTCAGCTCGGTCGCCTCGGCCGGGTCGAGCCGGATCGCGGCCGGGTCCAGTGACGCGAAGTAGAAACAGTCCAGGACCGGCAAGAGCTCGTTCTGGAACTCGTACGTGCCGACGTACATCCCGATGAAGTCCTTGATCTGAACCTCGCAGCCGAGTTCCTCACGGCCCTCGCGCGCCGCGGCGTCGCGCGGGTGCTCGAAGCCGTCGCAGAAGCCGCCGGGCACCTCCCAATGCCCGGCCATCGGGTCGATTGCCCGGCGCAGCGCGAGGAACCGGCCCGCGTCGTCGACCACCAGCAGGCTCGCGGTCGGGCGGGCGTTGAGGTAGTGCTGGTAACCGCATGCCGGGCAGACGGTCGCCGGCCGGCCCGCCAGCGCGGCGCCGCAGCGGCCACAGAAACCGGCGTCGGGCCCCGTCACTTCTTCGCGGCCTTGATGTCGGCGGGCGAGTCCGAGGTCGACAGCGCGGCGATGAACGCCTCCTGCGGCACCTCCACCCGGCCGACCATCTTCATCCGCTTCTTGCCTTCCTTCTGCTTCTCGAGCAGCTTGCGCTTACGGGTGATGTCACCGCCGTAGCACTTGGCCAGCACGTCCTTGCGGATCGCCCGGATCGTCTCGCGAGCGATCACCCGGCTGCCGATCGCGGCCTGGATCGGCACCTCGAACTGCTGCCGGGGGATCAGCTTCTGGAGCTTCGACGCGATGTTGACGCCGTAGTTGTAGGCCTTGTCCTTGTGGACGATCGCGCTGAACGCGTCGACCGGCTCGCCGTGCAGCAGGATGTCGACCTTGACCAGGTCGGCCTTCTGCTCGCCGGAGGGCTCGTAGTCGAGGCTGGCGTAGCCCTTGGTGCGGCTCTTCAACTGGTCGAAGAAGTCGTAGATGATCTCGGCGAGCGGCAGCGTGTAGCGCAGCTCGACCCGGTCGGCCGACAGGTAGTCCATGCCGAGCAGCGAGCCACGGCGGCCCTGGCACAGCTCCATCACGGCGCCGACGTAGTCGTTGGGCGTCAGCACGGTCGCCCGCACCACCGGCTCGTAGACCTCGGCGACCTTGCCGACCGGGAACTCGCTCGGGTTGGTCACCGTCAGCTCGCCGCCGTCGTCCATGGTCACGCGGTAGACCACGTTGGGCGCGGTGGAGATCAGGTCGAGGGCGAACTCGCGTTCCAGCCGCTCCCGGATGATCTCCAGGTGGAGCAGCCCGAGGAAGCCGACGCGGAAGCCGAAGCCGAGCGCGGCGCTGGTCTCCGGCTCGTAGACGAGCGCGGCGTCGTTGAGCTTGAGCCGGTCGAGCGCGTCGCGCAGCGCCGGGTAGTCGGAGCCGTCGATCGGGTAGAGGCCCGAGTAGACCATCGGCTTCGGGTCCTTGTAGCCGCCGAGCGCCTGGGTGGCGGCCCGCCCGTTGATGGTGACGGTGTCGCCGACCCGGGACTGCCGGACGTCTTTCACGCCGGTGATCAGGTAGCCGACCTCGCCGACACCGAGGGCACCCGCCTTGACCATCTCGGGCGAGATGACGCCGATCTCCAGCAACTCGTGCACGGCGCCGGTGGACATCATCTTGATCCGGTCGCGGGCCTCGATCTTCCCGTCGATCACCCGGACGTAGGTGATCACGCCGCGGTAGATGTCGTAGACCGAGTCGAAGATCATCGCTCGCGCGGGCGCCGCGGCGTCGCCGACCGGCGGCGTGAACTGCCGGACGATCTCATCGAGCAGGTGCGCCACGCCCTCGCCGGTCTTGCCGGAGACGCGCAGGCAGTCTTCCGGCCGGCCGCCGATCAGGTGGGCCAGCTCCTCGGCGTATTTGTCGGGCTGCGCCGCCGGCAGGTCGATCTTGTTGAGCACCGGGATGATGTGCAGGTCGTTTTCCAGCGCCAGGTAGAGGTTGGCCAGCGTCTGCGCCTCGATCCCCTGCGCGGCGTCGACCAGCAGCACCGCGCCCTCGCACGCGGCCAGGCTGCGGGACACCTCATAGGTGAAGTCGACGTGCCCGGGCGTATCGATCATGTTGAGCACGGCGCTCTCGCCGGCCTGCTCGCCCTCGCGCACGGTCCACGGCATCCGGACCGCCTGCGACTTGATCGTGATGCCGCGCTCGCGCTCGATGTCCATCCGGTCCAGGTATTGCGCGCGCATCTGCCGCGGGTCGACCACCTCCGTCAACTGCAACATCCGGTCGGCCAGCGTCGACTTGCCGTGGTCGATGTGGGCGATGATGCAGAAGTTGCGGATACGCGCCGGGTCGGTGGCACCGATCTGGTTGGTGCCGGGGTCGAGCGTCGGTGGCACGGTGGTCCGTTCTGGTCGGCGGTCGTCAAGGTCGCTCTCTATGCTCCCATGCCCGCGCGGTAGGGCAGGATGGCCGGCATGCTCGCGCCGCCTCCGTTCGCCTACGAGGCCACCGCGGTCCGCCCCTCCTGGGAGTCGCTCGCGCCTGACCTGCGCGCGGCCGTCGCGTCGCGGCTCGGTTCCCCGGTGGTCCGGGCGACCAGCGCCGGCGCCGGCTTCACCAGCGGCTTCGCCGCGGTGCTGGAGACCGCCGCGGGGGAGCGGGTGTTCGTCAAGGCCGCCCGCGCTTTCGACCAGAGACACCTATGCGACTGGTACGCCCATGAGGCGCGAATCGTCGCCGCGCTGCCGCCGGAGGTGGCGGTGCCGCGGCTCCGCTGGACGCTGGCCACGGCCGACTGGTTCGTGCTGTGCCTGGACGCGGTCGACGGGCACACCCCGGCGCTGCCCTGGTCGGCCGCGGACCTGGCGGCGGCGCTGGACGCCTGGGCCACCGCGGCGGCCGCGCTCGCCGACCCGCCGCCGGAGTTGGTCGATCTGCGGCTGCCTTCGCTGTCGACGATGCTCCGCGAGGACCTGGCCGAGTGGAGCGGCATCGCGGCCGGTCGGGTGCCGCTGCCGGCCGGGGCCGAGCCGGCCCGCGATCACCTGGCCGCGCTGGCCGCCCTGGAGGCGACCGCCCCGGCGCTGGCCGAGACGGCCGGTGCCGCACTGATCCACTGTGACCTCCGGGTCGACAACGTGCTGATCGACGCCGGTGGCCGGGCCTGGCTGTGCGACTGGAACTGGCTCTGCCACGGCCCGGCCTGGTTCGACACGGCGATCCTGCTCGTCACGGCGTACGCCGGCGGTCTGGACGCTGATTCTCTGTGGGCCGCGCACCCGACCGCCTTCGGGGCACCGGAGGGCGCGCTCGACGCCGCGCTCGCGTCGATGTCCGGCTACTACCTGACCCGGGCCGGCGCCCCACCCAACGACGCCTCGCCGCTGGTCCGCGCGCACCAGCGCTGGCACGGCGACATGGCCCTGTCCTGGCTCCTGCGCCGCAACGGCTGGGATTGATCAAGGGCGGCGGGGGGTCTGGGCGGCCAAGGGGCGTTTTGGCCCGTCAATGGGTCCCTGGTAGTCTGGCTTTTCGCGTGTGGCGAGTTGGCCCGCGCCCAGATACCACCCAACCAGGAGCAGGACGAGGCTGTCGCGTGGCGAACATCAAGTCCCAGATCAAGCGCAACCGGCAGAACGAGAAGGCCCGGTTGCGGAACAAGTCGGTCAAGTCGTCTCTCAAGACGGCCATCCGCAAGTTCAACGAGGCCACTGCGGCCGGTGACACCGAGAAGGCGACCGCGCTGATGCGTGAGGCGTCGCGCAAGCTCGACAAGGCCGTCAGCAAGGGCGTCATCCACAAGAACCAGGCGGCCAACCGCAAGTCGGCCATCGCCAAGCGGCTCAGCGCTCCCGCCGCCTGAGACTGCCTGTTCTTCGCCGAGGGTCGGCCGCGTCCGCGGCCCGGCCCTCGTTTGCGTAGGCTCGACCGGTGGCAGGACACGTTCTCTCGGTCAACCTGGGCACCCGCAAGGTCACTGATTACGCGGACGGGCCCGGCGGTCAGACCGGCATCGACAAGACCCCGACCAGCGACCGGGTCACCGTGTCCGACGCGGGCGTCGACGGCGACTACATCGGCAACCGGCGGGTGCACGGAAGCCCGGACCAGGCGGTCTACGCGTACGCCGTGGAAGACGCCCACTGGTGGTCCTCCGAGTTGGGCCGGGAGTTCGGCGCCGGCGCCTTCGGCGAGAACCTGACCACCCGCGGCGTCGACGTCACGGGCGCGGTGATCGGCGAGCGCTGGGCGATCGGTTCGGCCCTGATGCAGGTGACCTACCCCCGCCAGCCGTGCCAGACCTTCGCCGGCTTCTGGGGCGTCCCCGACCTGGTCAAGCGCTTCACCCAACACGCCGCCCCGGGCGCCTACCTGCGGGTGCTGACGCCGGGGGAGATCGGCGCCGACGACACCGTCGAGGTCGTCCACCGCCCCGACCACGGCGTGACGCTGGGCGAGACCTTCCGCGCCTTCAACGGCCACCCGGAGTTGCTGCCCAACCTGCTGGCCGCCACCGACCTACCCGCGCCCATGCTGGACAAGATCCGCCGCCGCGTCGGCTGATGACCCGGTCGAGCGCGCGCCAGCGGTTCCGCCCCTGGCAGGTCCGCAGCGGCAATCCCGCCTAGATTTCGGCCCCGGTTCGTCGGTCCCCCGACCGATTCCGCGTCGATCGAGCCGCGATCCCGCCGCCGGGCCGACGCAATCGCAGGCGCCGCCAAGGCCCGCGAGCCCGGCGCAGCCGGCAGGCCCCCGCCGCCGCGGTAATCCCGAGTCCCGGTTGTTGGCAATTGCTCGAAACACCCGGTTGGGAAGCCGCTTCCAGCGGCGGTTCTTCGAGATCTAGGAAAACGGATGTAGCTATAGCTACATCCGTTTTCCTAGATCTAGAGATGGCGTCGGTTATTCCGGATATTTCAGGCTCGACGACCCAGGGCGCGGCCCCGCGTCCTGCGGAGCGGCGGTCTTGACCCGCGGACGTGGCAGGGGCGGGCCCCCGAGGGCGCGGCGCGGTGAGCGGCGGTCTTGACCCGCGGACGTGGCAGGGGCGGGCGCCCGAGGGCCCGGGCCGGTGAGCGGCGGTCTTGACCCGCGGATCTGGCAGGGGCCGGGCCGCCGAGGGCGCGGCGCGGTGAGCGGCGGTCTTGACCCGCGGACGTGGCAGGGGCGGGCGCCCGAGGGCCCGGGCCGGTGAGCGGCGGTCTTGACCCGCGGATCTGGCAGGGGCCGGGCCGCCGAGGGCGCGGCGCGGTGTCCGGCGATCTTGACCCGCGGACCTGGCAGGGGCGGGCCCCCGAGGGCCCGGGCCGGTGAGCGGCGGTCTTGACCCGCGGACCTGGCAGGGCGGGCCGCCAAGGGCGCGGCGCGGTGTCCGGCGGTCTTGACCCGCGGACCTGGCAGGGGCGGGCCGCCAAGGGCCCGGCGCGGTGAGCGGCGGTCTTGACCCGCGGCCCTGGCAGGGCGGGCCGCCGAGGGCCCGGCGCGGTGAGCGGCGGTCTTGACCCGCGGACGTGGCAGGGGCGGGCCCCCAAGGGCCCGGCCCGGTGTCCGGCGGGAGCAACGGTCGTGCTCCCGGCGGACCCGGGCCGGATTGATGTTTCTAGAAGATCAGCGGAGCCACGGGACGCTACGGTCGAGCAGGCCCCGCGTCTTGAGCTCCTTGCGCAGCGGGATCTCGTCGTCGATGTAGCCGTCCCAGTTGATGCCCCAGTAGTTGGCCGTGTGGCCGCCCTCGCCCAGCAGCTGGCGCTGCACCGGCGTGCGGTTCTGCCACCACTGCGAGGCCAGGTCGGGGTGCAGCTCGTCGAGCGGGCGGATCCACCGATAGGTGTAGCCGACGAAGAGCATCTTGCGGGTGATGGTGGACAGGTTCGTCGAGCGCGAGTGCCACTGGCGGCGGTCGAAGATGAACGCGTCGCCCGGGTTGGCGGTGATCTCGACGGTGCCCTCGGGGTCGGGGTTCTGCACGGTCAGGTCGGCCGGGCGGGGCAGCGAGTTCCACAGGTGGCTGCCCGGGATGACCTTGGTCGCGCCGCGGCCCTTCTCAGAGAGGTCGGAGAGGACGTAGGCCACCTTCAGCGAGAACATCGGCCGCGGGAGGTTGGGGTCCATCGTCTCCGGGTCGGAGTTCTGCCGGTAGCCGTCCTGGTGCCAGCCCCAGTAGGGCTTCTCCGGCTCGAGCGCCGGCGGGGTGACGTCGAGGTGGTTGTGGTGCGTGTAGATGTTCCAGCCGGCCAGGCCCCACATGTAGGGGAACGCGATCGGGTGGGTCAGCAGCTCGCCGAACAGCTCGTCACGGTCGAGGAAGCCGAGCAGGTGCAGCGTGCCGTCCTTGGTCGTGTTGCCGGCGGCCTTCTCCTCGGCGTAGACCCGGTCGACGGCGGCTTCCAGCGCGGCGCGGTGGTCCTCGGTCAGGACGTTGCGCAGCAACATGAAGCCCTGCTCGTGGAACTCCTTCCGGTCGACCTCGCTGATCGGCTCGTAGCCTGTGCGGCCTGCGTAGTCGAACACGTGCATTCCTCCTCGTGACGTCGCCAGGGCCGTCACTCGACCGTCGTTCGGGCCGCGGGCGGCCCCGGATGCGGCGCTGAACCCGAAGGGATTTCGCGCACCCCGGCGATGCTAGAGGCAGTTGTTGTGCCGGAAAGACTCCGTTCGGCCGAAGATCGACGGCGATCGGCGGATCGGCACGATATGGAGGGGCATCACTACGGGCGGCGATCTTAGGTCGCCCTAAATGCCCACAACCCAGACACAAGATCATACAGAAAGTGAGATAAAACTCAGTCTTGGGCGATCGGGCGGTTCACGGTCACGTCATACGTCGGCGAAGACCTCGGCCTGGACCAGGCCCGCGCCCACGCCCTCGATCGGGGACCAGCGGCCGCCGTCGGCGGACCATTCCATGCCCGCGAAGCGGACGCTCTTCACGCCGTGGTCGGTGGCGTGGGAGACCAGCCAGTGCGCGTAGCGCCAACCGGCCGTCGCGTCGGTGGCCGCCACCGCGAAGCCGGCCGCCGCCGGCACCGTGTCGACCGTGCCCCAGTCGAGTTTGAGCACCTTGGCCAGCGACGTGGCCGCCGCCGTGCCGCGCATCAGCGGCTCGCCCGGCACCGTGCAGGCGACCGCGTTGGCGGACCGGCCCAGCAGCGCCGCCGCCAGCACGCCGGCCTCGTCGGCCCACTTCTCGTAGGCCTCCGGGTAGGCCGAGCGCTGCACCCGCTGCGCCGCCTCGGTCACCCGCATCTCCTGCCAGCCGCGCACCTTCTTCAGGCCCGCGTAGAACCGGGTCGCCGAATAGCGCGGGTCGCGGATCTGCTCCGGCGTGCCCCAGCCCTGGCTCGGCCGTTGCTGGAACAGGCCGAGCGAGTCTCGGTCGCCGCCGGGCAAATTCTCCAGCTTCGACTCCTGCAACGCCGTCGCCAGGGCGATCACCACACCGCGTTCCGGGACTTTCCGGCGTACGCCGACCGCCGTGATCGTGGCGGCATTGGCCATCTGTGCGGCGTCGAGGGTGACCGGCGGGCTGTCGTCTCCGGATTGGACGGTGCAGTCGCGGGTCGCCGAGGGGAGGCTGATCTTGGGTGTCTTGAAGTCACGTGAGCTGAGGAAAACCGCGAAAGCCGCGATCAGGAAGAGCGCGACGATGCCGACAATGGGCCCACGACTTCGCACCCGCCACCTCCTTGTCGCACAGGTTACGACGGCGGGGCGACCGTGCGGAACGTCATGGCGCCGGTACCCACGCCGGGTCGCGCTTTTCCCGGAACGCGGCAACGCCCTCGCGGCCCTCCTGCGAGAGGAAGTAGCCGACCGAATGGGCACCCAGCTCGGCCGCGTCTTCCCGGACCGACGGCAGCGGGGTGCGGACCAGCAACTCCTTCGTGCCGGCCAACGCGCCCGGTGCACCGCGCACCAGGGCCGCGCAGTAGGAGCGCACCGTCGCGTCCAGCTCCTCGACGCCGACGGCGGCGGTGACCAGGCCGACCTCGACCGCGCGGGCACCGTCGAACAGCTCGCCGGTCAGGTAGAGCGCCTGGGCCGCCCGCGGGCTCAGCCGGCGGAGCACGGTGGCGGAGATGACCGCCGGGATCACGCCGAGCCGGACCTCGGTGAACGCGAACGTCGCCTCGTTGGCGCAGATCGCGATGTCGGCCGCGGCGATCAGGCCGAGCCCGCCGGCCCGCGCCGGGCCGCCGATCCGGGCGACGACCGGCTTGGGGCACTCGGCCACCGCCGCGAGCACGTCGCCGAGCATTCCGACCGGGACCTTTCCCGAGGCGTACGCCGCCGCGGTCTCCTTCAGGTCGGCTCCTGAGCAGAACACCGGGCCGGTGTGCGAGAGCACCACCACCCGCACCGCGGGGTCGGCGGCGGCCGTCGCGAGGGCGGCGGTCAGCTCGGTCATCAGCGTCGTCGACAGCGCGTTGCGGTTGTGCGGGCTGTCCAGCGTGAGGGTGGCCACGCCGCGGTCGGTCTCGACCCGTACGAGAGGATCCCCGGATGTCATGTGGCGCACACTAGTGGAATGCCCGGTCCTCTTCCCGACGGCGAACCGATGCCGCCGGACGGCGCGTTGCCCGCGTCGGCCCTGAACACGGTCGGTGCGCGCGGCTTCGGCGTCTACGTGCACGTGCCGTTCTGCGCCAGCCGGTGCGGCTACTGCGACTTCAACACCTACGCACCGGGTGACCTGCCGGGCTGGCGGCCCGAGGGCTACGCCGACACCGTGCTGGCCGAGCTCGAGCTCGCCGCGCGGACGCTGGGCGACGCACCGGCCGTCGACACCGTCTTCGTCGGCGGCGGCACGCCCACGTTGCTGCCCACCGGCGACCTGGGCCGGATCATCGAGGCGATCGACAAGATCTGGGGGCTCGCGCCGGGCGCCGAGGTGACCACCGAGGCCAACCCCGAGTCGGTGACGCCGGCCAGCCTGCGGGCGCTGCGGTCCGCCGGCTACACCCGGGTCTCGCTGGGCATGCAGTCGGTGGCGCCGGGCGTGCTGCGGGTGCTCGACCGCAAGCACTCGCCGGGCCGGGCGGCGCAGGCCGCGACCGAGGCCCGGGAAGCCGGCTTCGACCACGTCAACCTCGACCTGATCTACGGCACGCCGGGTGAGTCGGCCGACGACTTCGCGGCCTCGCTGGCGGCCGCGATCGGTGCCGGCGTCGACCATGTCAGCGCCTACAGCCTGATCGTGGAGGACGGCACCCGGCTGGCCGCCCGGATCCGCCGCGGCGAGCTGCCGCAGCCCTCCGACGACGTCGCCGCCGACCGCTACCTGGCCGCGGAAGCCGCGCTGACCGCGGCCGGCTTCGGCTGGTATGAGGTGTCGAACTGGTCCACCACGGAGGCCGGGCGGTGCCGGCACAACCTGCTCTACTGGACCGGCGGCGACTGGTGGGGTGTGGGCCCCGGAGCGCACAGCCACGTCGGCGGCGTGCGGTGGTGGAACGTCAAGCACCCGGCCTCGTACGCACAGCGGCTGGCCGACGGCGTCTCGCCCGGCGCGGGCCGGGAGGTGCTCACCGCCGACGATCGGCTGACGGAAGACGTCATGCTGAGGATGCGGCTGGCCAGCGGCCTGCCGCTCGACGTGCTCGACCCGGCCGGCCGGGCCGCCGCGGAGCGGGCCCGAGCCGACGGGCTGCTGACGGTCGACGGCGACGCAGCGGTGCTGACCCTGCGGGGCCGGCTGCTCGCCGACGCCGTCGTCCGCGACCTCCTGCCGTAGGCGACCGCGAGCAGCCGCCTACGGCAGTCGGGTTACTTGATGATGCTGATGCTCAACGGGTAGCGGTAGAGCTGCCCCTCGTTGGCCTTGACGCCGGCGATGATGCCGAAGATCACGGCGATCAGCGTGGCGATCGGGAAGATGATGAAGCCGATGGCCAGGCAGGCCGTCGCCCAACCGATGATCGAGACGACCGACCACACGATCTGGAAGTTGAGCGCCGCGACGGCGTGTGCGCGGACCGCGGGCGAGGTGTTGCCCTTGGCCAGCATGGCAACCAGCGGCGCGACCCAGCCGAGCGTGCCCGTGCTGAAGAACGCGAGCGCCGCGCCACCGAGGTGGGCGACCAGCGCCCAGGTCTTCTCTTCACTGTTGGCGTAGCCCGAAGGGGCCGCGCCACCGTAGTAACCACCCTGCTGGGGCGGGTAGCCGCCACCCTGCGGAGGCGGATAGCCCCCCGGCGGCGGGTAGCCACCGGCGGGCGGATAGGCACCGGCACCCGAAGTGGGCGGCGGGTAGGCGCCGCCACCCGAGGTGGGAGGCGGTGCGGCGTTGGGATCCGGGTAACCCTCACCGGGTGGCCGGGGCGGCTCAGTCATGCCCGACACCGTAGGGGTATCGATCAACCCGCGCCAGATGCGAGTTCTGACTTGTTGTCGACAGCTTGGCCACGGCAAACAGCGATCATCGCTTGGTGGACCGGTGCGTCGTAGACTGGCACTCGCTACAGTCGAGTGCCAGAAGGCTGGAGGGGGTGACGCATGGCTCTCGATGACCGCAAGCTCGACGTGCTCCGCGCGATCGTCGAAGACTACGTGTCAACCCAAGAGCCGGTCGGAAGCAAGGCCCTCGTCGAGCGCCACCAACTGGGCGTTTCCCCGGCGACCGTGCGAAACGACATGGCTGTTCTCGAAGAAGAGGGCTACATCCGCCAGCCGCACACCAGCGCCGGCCGGGTGCCCACCGATCGTGGCTACCGGCTGTTCGTCGACCGGCTGTCGACCGTCAAGCCGCTGAGCCCGGCCGAGCGCCGGGCGATGGAGCGGTTCCTGGTCGGCGCCGTCGACCTCGATGACGTGGTGCACCGCACGGTGCGGCTGCTCGCCCAGCTCACCCGCCAGGTCGCGGTCGTGCAATATCCGAGCCTGGCCCGGTCGTCGGTGCGCCACCTGGAGCTGGTGCCGATCTCCACGACCCGGTTGATGGTGGTCATGATCGCCAACACCGGCCGGGTCGAGCAGCGGCAGGTCGAGTTGCCCACGCCGATCGACGAGAGCCAAGTCACCACCCTTCGCCGGCTGACCAACGAGAAGCTCTGCGGATGCAAGCTTTCCGACACTCCACCGCTGGTCCAGTCGTTGGTCGAAGAGTCGTCGCCCGAGTTGCGGGCGGCCACCGTCGCGCTCTCCACGGTGTTGCTGGAGACGCTGGTGGAGCGGCACGAGGAACGTGTGGCACTGGCTGGCACAGCCAACCTGACCCGCGGCGGTCTGCTCGACTTCCAGGGTTCGCTGCGCCCGATACTCGAGGCGCTCGAGGAAGAGGTCATCCTGCTCAAGCTGATCGGCGAGGTCGAGCCGATCACCCGGGTCCGGATCGGTGACGAGAACGAGATCGACAACCTGCGGTCGACCTCGATCGTGAGCACCGGATACGGACCAGGGGTTACCGTCGTCGGCGGGCTGGGTGTGCTCGGGCCGACCCGGATGGACTACCCCGGCACCATCGCCACCGTGCGCGCCGTGGCACGCTACGTAGGCGAGCTGCTGGCCCAGAACTGACACCCACCCCCACCTGATCATCGGCGGCCGGCACAAGCGAGACGACATGAGGACTCAGAACACAGTGGCCAGGGATTACTACGGGATTCTCGGCGTCGCCCGAGATGCCAGCGACGACGAGATCAAGCGCGCCTACCGCAAGCTGGCGCGTCAGTTCCACCCCGATGTGAACCCCGATCCGGCGGCCGCCGAGAAGTTCAAGGAGATCAACGCGGCCTACGAGGTCCTCTCCGACGACCAGAAGCGGCAGATCGTCGACCTCGGCGGCGACCCGCTCGCGCCGGGTGGTGGCGGTGGGCCGGGCGGCCCCGGTGGTGCCGGCCCGTTCGTCGGCTTCCAGGACATCATGGACGCGTTCTTCGGCGCCGCCGGCGCGGGCGCGCGCGGCCCCCGGCCGCGCACCCGCCCGGGCGCCGACGCGATCCTGCGGCTCGAGCTCGACCTGCTGGAGACCGCGTTCGGCGTCGAGGCGCCGATCACCGTCGACACCGCGGTGCTCTGCACCACCTGTTCCGGCGCCGGCACCGCGGCCGGCACCCACCTGGCCACCTGCGAGACCTGTGGCGGCCGGGGCGAGGTCCAGTCGGTCCAGCGCACCTTCCTCGGCCAGGTCGTCTCGTCCCGGCCGTGCACGGTCTGCCAGGGCTACGGCACGGTCATCCCGCACGCCTGCCCGACCTGCGCCGGTGACGGCCGGGTCCGCACCCGCCGCTCGCTGACCGTGAAGATCCCGGCCGGCGTCGAAGACGGCATGCGGATCCGCCTGGCCCAGCAGGGCGAGGTCGGCCCGGGTGGCGGCACCGCCGGTGACCTCTATGTCGAGATCCACGAGCGGCCGCACGACGTCTACTCCCGCAAGGGTGACGACCTGCACTGCCGGGTGACGGTGCCGATGACGGCGGCGGCGCTCGGCACCCGGCTGACGATCAAGACGCTCGACAGCGAGGAGACGGTCGACGTCAAGCCGGGCACCCAGCCCAACTCGACGCTGCGGCTGCGCGCGCGGGGCGTGCCCCACCTGCGCGGCGCCGGGCGCGGCGACCTCTACGTGCACCTCGACGTGCGCACCCCGACCAAGCTGTCCGGCGACCAGGAGAAGGCGCTCCGCGAGTTCTCCCGGTCCCGGGGCGAAGAGGTGGCCGAGCTGACCAAGCAGGGCGGCTTCTTCTCCCGGATGCGCGACGCGTTCAACGGGCACTGACGGTTGAGCCGGCCGCTCTTCCTCGTCGACGCACTACCCGAGGGCGACGAGCTGCTGCTCGACGGCCCCGAGGGGCGGCACGCGGCCACCGTGCAACGGATCGGCGCGGGCGAGGAGCTGCTGCTGGCCGACGGCCGGGGTGGCACGGCGGAGGCGGTGGTCACCGCCGCCGGCAAGAACGCGCTGACCCTGAGGATCCAATCGCGGGCGTACGAGCCGGCGCCCGACCCGCGGCTCGTCGTCGTGCAGGGCATCGCCAAGGGTGACCGGGGCGAGCTGGCCGTGCAGGCGATGACCGAGGTCGGCGTCGACGAGATCGTGCCCTGGGCGGCCGCCCGTTCGGTGGCCCGGTGGCGGGCCGAACGCGGTGGCAAGGCCCGCGACCGCTGGGTGGCGACCGCCCGCGAGGCGGCCAAGCAGTCGCGCCGGGCCTGGTGCCCGGCGATCGGCGGCGACCCCGACGAGTCGACCGCCGTGGTCGCCGGCCGCCTGGGCCGGGCCGCCGCCGCGTTGGTGTTGCACGAGGAGGCCGCGGCACCGCTGGCCACGGTCGCGCTGCCGGCCCGCGGCGACGTGGTGCTGGTGGTCGGGCCGGAGGGCGGAATCGCGCCCGAGGAGGTCGCCGCGTTCGAGAAGGCGGGCGCCACCGCGGTGCGGCTCGGGCCGACAGTCCTGCGCACCTCGACGGCCGGGGTGGCCGCGCTGTCGGTGCTCAGCGCCCGGCTGGGGCGCTGGGGCTCCACATAGGAAACTCACAGGAACATCGAAATAAGTTGACGGCCGGCGCCCACGGGGGAAGGCGCCGGCCGTCCCATATACGAGACCACATCACCCGGTCTTCAGCAAGTCCGGGTTCCCCGTTCGAGCGATTTTCGAGTGTGCGCCATTTGCCGACCTGGGCAAGATCGACGTTCAGTCACACATCGACCGTCGCCGTCAGTTTCGGGTCGTTCACGTTGGCCGAGGCCTCGACCCGGTAGCTGCCGGAGACCGTCTGCCAGCCGCCGTCCCAGACCTGGAACGTCCGCTCCGGCAGCGGGATGCGCACCGTCACCGACTCGCCCGGCTCGGAAGACACCCCGGCGAAGCCGGCGAGCCAGCGCCGCG
Organism: Asanoa ferruginea; assembly: GCF_003387075.1. NCBI lineage: Bacteria > Bacillati > Actinomycetota > Actinomycetes > Micromonosporales > Micromonosporaceae > Asanoa > Asanoa ferruginea. The sequence continues at coordinate 193,942 of NZ_QUMQ01000001.1, read as the reverse complement.
GCCGCACCGGGCCGCCGTCGGCGGTCGGGGCCACGTAGACCTGGACCACCTCGCGGCCGGCGCGGTCGCCGGAGTTGCGCACGGTGACCACGGCTTCGCCGCCGTCGACGGCGAGCGACTCGTAGGACCAGGTCGTGTAACCGAGGCCGTGTCCGAAGGGGAACAGCGGCTCGGCCGTCCAACCCCGGTAGCCGATCAGCACGTCTTCGGCGTAGGTCAGCGTCCCGTCGGTGGGGGTGGTGGACAGGACGGGCAGGTCTTCCATCGCCCGGGGCCAGGTGGTCGGCAGCCGGCCGCCCGGCTCGGTCACGCCGAGCAGCACGTCGGCCAGCGCGGCACCCGCCTCCTGACCCGGGAACCAGGTCAGCAGCACCGCGGCGACGTCGTCGACCCACGGCATCAGCACCGGCGAGCCGGAGTTGACCACGACCACGGTGCGCGGGTTGGCCGCGGCCACCCGGGCCACCAACTCGTCCTGCCGGCCGGGCAGCGCCAGCGTGGTGCGGTCGAAGCCCTCGGACTCGACCTCCTCGGTGGTGCCCACGACGACGACCGCGACGTCGGCGTCGGCCGCCACCCGGGCGGCCTCGTCGAGCAGCGTCTCGTCGTCGGCGACCGGGCGGCCGTGCCCGAGCGTCAGCGTGACGAAGCCGTGCCGGCCCGGGTAGATCTTGTGGGTCAGCACCACCTCGACCGGCTTGCCGGCGACCGCCTCGACCGGGAACCGCTTCTCCACCGGGGTGAGGAACGCGGTGGTCAGCGGGTCGTCGTCGCCCGCGTAGACCGGCTCGTCGAGCAGCGTCTCGCCGCCGACCCGGAACACCACGTCGCCGAAGCCGTTGGCGGCCAGCAGGTGGGTGCCGGTGACCGACGGGGTGAACGTCGCCGAGATCTCCGCGGTGGCGGCCGTGGTCGGGTCGACACCGTCCGGCAACTCGCCCATCCAGCGGATGTCGGCTGCGTCGATCGACGCGGTGTAGAGCGCCTCGCCGGCGAGGTCGCGCAACGTGGTCGTGATCGGGGTCCACTCAATGCCGGTGGCGGGCGCGAGTTCCGGCCGCGGGTCGGCGCCGACGGCGTAGACGACCTCGGCGTCCGGGAGCGCGGCGGTCAGGCCGGCCAGCGGGGAGATGACGTGCCGGGGCAGCACCCGGGCCGAGCCGCCGCCCTGGATCCGGGCATCGTCGGCCAGCGCGCCGAGCACGGCGACCCGGCGCAGCGCACCGGCCTCGAGAGGAAGAACAGTGTTGCGGGCCAGCACGAACGAGCGGGTGGCGATCTCCCGCGCGGCGGCGTCGATGTCGAGGCCGGTGGTCACCGCGTCGGCCGGCACCGCGGGCGGCATCCGGTCCCAGGCACCCACCCGGCCGGCGAGCAGCAGGATCCGGCGTACCTTGTCATCGATCTGCTCTTCGGTGACGTCGCCGGCCCGGACGGCTGCGACCAGCTTGTCGCCCCACGGTCCGGCGAAGGCCGGCATCACGACATCGAGGCCGCCGGTCGCGGACGACACGGTGGTGCGCGCCGCCGTCCAGTCGGAGACGACCGCGCCGTCGAAGCCCCACTCGCCCTTGAGCAAACCCGTCACCAGGTCGGCCTGCTCGGTCATCGGCGAGCCGTTGACGCCGTTGTAGGCGGCCATCAGGCTCCACACGCCGGCCGCGACGATCTTCTCGAACGGCACCAGGTAGAGCTCGCGCAGCGCCCGCTCGGAGACCCGCACGTCGACGGTGAACCGCTCGGTCTCGGAGTCGTTGGCGACGTAGTGCTTGACCTGCGCGCCGACGCCCTGCTCCTGGAGGCCCGAGACATAGCCGATGCCGATCGCGGCGGTCAGCAGCGGGTCTTCGGAATAGCACTCGAAGTGCCGGCCGGCCAGCGGGCTGCGGTGCAGGTTGACCGTCGGCGCGAGCAGGATGTGGATGCCTCGGCTGCGACACTCCTGACCGAGCACGTGGCCCGCGAGCCGGGACAGCTCCGGGTCCCAGGTCGCCGCGAGCGCGGTCGGGCTCGGCAGTGCGACCGAGGGGTTGTCGGGCGACCATCGCACGCCGCGGACCCCTATCGGGCCGTCAGACATGGTCAGGTTGGCCAGCCCGATCTCCGGGATCGCGGGCAGCCGCCAATAGTCCTGACCAGTCAGAAGCCGGACCTTGGTGTCTAGGTCGAGGGTCGCGAGAGCGCTCTCTATCGCGGCCTGATGCGCTGTGTCCACCACGCCGGACATCATGCCCCATGAGAGCGCGCTTACGATCCCCCTCGTGAGCGACTGCCTCTTCTGCCGGATCGTGGCCGGCGACATCCCGGCGACCGTGGTCCGCGAGACCGACACCACCCTGGCGTTCCGTGACATCAGCCCGAAGGCGGAGGTGCACGTGCTGGTGGTGACGAAGGAGCACTACGTCGACGTCGCGACCCTGGCTCAGTCTGACCCCGGCCTCGCCGCCGAGTTGCTGGAGACCGCCGCCGTCGTGGCCGAGACCGAGGGCCTGCTCGCCGACGGCTTCCGGCTCATCTTCAACACCGGCGAGTACGGCGGCCAGGAGGTCGACCACGTGCACGGCCACGTCCTCGGCGGCGAGCCGCTCGGCCCGATGGTGTGCAAGTGAACGCGCTCGACCGGCTGGTCCGGGAGACCCAGGCCCAGGCCCGCATCCCCGCGCTGGCCGCCGCCGTGCACCGCGCCGACCGTCCGCTGTGGACCCTGTCGGTGGGCGCCGAGCCCGAGGCCGCCTTCCGGATCGGCTCGGTCACCAAGACGTTCACCGCGGTGCTCGTCATGCAGGCCCGCGACGAGGGGCTGCTCGACCTCGACGACCCGATCGGCCGGCACCTCGAGGTGCCCGCGCTCGGCGACCTGACCATCCGCCGGCTGCTCTCGCACACCAGCGGCATCCAGCGCGAGCCCTACGGCGACGTGTGGGACACGCTGGTCGCGCCGGACGCCGCGACCCTGGTCGCCGACCTGGAGCGGGCCGAGCGGGTGCTTCCGCCGGCCCGCCGCTTCCACTACTCCAACCTGGGTGTCGCGCTGCTCGGCCTGACCGTCGCCCGGATGCGCGGCGGCACCTGGGCCGAGGTGCTCGCCGACCGGGTGCTCGGCCCGCTCGGGCTCGCCGGCACCTCGGCCGTCCGGCCGGCCAGCGCGACCACCGGCTACCTGGTCGACGCCTACTCCGACGCCGCCTTCCCCGAGCCGCCGCTGGACTTCGGCGCGGTCGGCCCGGCCGCACAGCTCTGGAGCACGGCCGCCGACATGGCCAAGTGGGCGGCGTTCCTGGCCGACCCGGCCACCGTCGACCCGTCCGGCGCCGTGCTCGCGGAGGCCACCCTCGACGAGATGCGCTGGCCGTTGACCACCACCGACCAGGGGATCTGGGCGGCCGGGTTCGGGCTCGGCCTGATCCTGGTGCCGCGCGGCGACCGGGTGGTGCACGTCGGCCACGACGGCGCGATGCCCGGTTTCCTGGCCGGCGTCTACGGGCGGCCGCGCGCGCTGACCGGCGCACCCGGCCCGGCCGGGTTCGGTGCGGCGGTGCTGGGTGCCTCCGGGACCGCGCTGGAGACCGTCGACCTGCCGCACAAGCTGCTCACGGCAGCCATCGAGGCCGACCCGGCCGAGATCGTGCCGTGGACGCCGGGCGAGCCGGTGCCGGACCGCTACCGTTCGGTGATCGGCCGCTGGTGGAGCGAGGGCTTCGAGCAGGTGTTCGGCTGGTACGGCGGTGCCCTGCGGGCCCGGGGTGCGGCGGATCCGGCGGGTAAGCCACCGGCGATATTCCGCCCATCGGCTGACAATCCAGACATTCTTCGTACCGTATCCGGTCGTGAAGTTGGTGAGTTGCTCCGGTTGACCCGAGACGGCGAGGGACGCGTGGTGCGGATGCACTGGGCCACCTACCGGTTGACCCGCGACCAGCAGACGTTCGAGGGCCGTTCGTTCAGCGCGTAGGAAATGGGCGCGGTGGTCGTCAGGTTGAACCGATACGATTGGCGTCTACGTCCGCACCGAGATGAGAGCAGGTGGCGCAGGGCCCACGGGTCCGACTTATGACCGGCACCCCACCGCCCGGGCAGCCCCGGGTGCAGACCAAGATCACGGTCCCTGACCCGCAGATCATGGTCAACCTCCTCGGCGCAGGAGACGAGATCCTGCGGCTCGTCGAGCGCTCGGTCGCCAGCGACGTCCACGTGCGCGGCAACGAGATCACCATCACCGGCGCCCCGGCCGAAAACGCGCAGGCCGAGCGCCTGTTCACCGAGCTGCTCGAGCTGATCCAGAAGGGCGAGACGTTGACCACCGACGCCGTCCGCCGCACGGTCGGCATGCTGGAGCAGGGCACCGTCGAGCGCCCCGCCGACGTGCTCACGCTCAACATCCTGTCCCGGCGCGGGCGCACCATCCGCCCCAAGACGCTGGGCCAGCGGCGCTACGTCGACTCCATCGACGAGAACACGATCGTCTTCGGCATCGGCCCCGCCGGCACCGGCAAGACCTACCTGGCCATGGCCAAGGCCGTGCAGGCCCTCCAGGCCAAGCAGGTCAACCGGATCATCCTGACCCGGCCGGCGGTCGAGGCGGGGGAGCGGCTGGGCTTCCTGCCCGGCACCCTCTACGAGAAGATCGACCCCTACCTGCGCCCGCTCTACGACGCGCTGCACGACATGCTCGACCCCGAGTCGATCCCGAAGCTGATGGCGGCGGGCACGATCGAGGTCGCGCCGCTGGCCTACATGCGCGGCCGCACGCTCAACGACGCGTTCATCATCCTCGACGAGGCCCAGAACACGACGCCCGAGCAGATGAAGATGTTCCTGACCCGGCTCGGGTTCGGTTCCAAGGTCGTGGTCACCGGCGACATCACCCAGGTCGACCTGCCCGGCGGCACGACCAGCGGGCTGCGCCTGGTGCGCGAGATCCTCGACGGCCTCGACGACATCCACTTCGCGACGCTGAGCAGCAGCGACGTGGTCCGTCACCGGCTGGTCGGCGAGATCGTCGACGCCTACGGCAAGTGGGACGAAGAGCGCGAGGCCCGGCAGGCCCAGGGTGTGCACGCGGTGCCCGGCCGGGGTGCCGCGCAGGCGACCGGCCGAGCCGGCCGGCGCCGCTAGCTTTCGAAAGAGGAAGTCTTGTCCATCGAGATCGCCAACGAGTCCGGCGTCGCCGTCGACACCGACGCGGTGCTCGCCGTCGCCCGCCACGCCCTCGACGAGATGGGTGTCAACCCGCTCGCCGAGCTGTCCGTGCTGCTGGTCGACGTCGACTACATGACCGAGCTCAACCATCGCTGGATGGGCGGCGACGGTCCCACCGACGTGCTCGCCTTCCCGATGGACGAGGGCAGCGTTGACCACGGGCCCGGCGAGGTCAGCGGTTCCGAGCCGGCGCTGCTCGGCGACATCGTGCTGTGCCCGGAGGTGGCGGCCAAGCAGGCGGCGACCGCGGGCCACTCGGCCGGCGACGAGCTGCACCTGCTCACCGTGCACGGCGTGCTCCACCTGCTCGGCTATGACCACGCCGAGCCCGACGAGGAGCGGGAGATGTTCGAGCTTCAGTCGCGGCTGCTCTCCGGCTGGCGGGCGGCGCGGGCACGGTGATCCACTTAGCGGTCGACGCCGCTGCCATCCAACCGGGGCTGCCCGACATCCAGCTCCTGCTGATCGCCGCCGGCCTGGTCGTGCTCGGCGGCTTCTTCGCGATGACCGACGCCGCCCTCGGTGCGGTGTCGCCGGCCCGGGCCGGCGAGCTGGCCCGCGAGGGCGTGCGGGGTGCCCGCACCCTCCAGATCGTCGCCTCCGACGCGGTCCGCCACATCAACCTGCTGCTGCTCCTGCGGCTGATCTGCGAGCTCACCGCGACCACGCTGGTCGCGCTGGTCGCGGTCGACACCTGGGGCGCCGGCTGGCGGGCGGCGCTGGTCACCGCCAGCGCGATGACCGTGGTCAGCTTCGTCGTCGTCGGTGTCGCGCCCCGCACGATAGGCCGGCAGAACGCCTACGCCGTCGGCCGCGCGACCGCGCCGCTGGTCCGCTGGCTGGGCCGGGCGCTCAACCCGCTGGCCTCGCTGCTGATCCTGATCGGCAACGCGGTCACCCCCGGGCGCGGCTTCCGCGAGGGCCCGTTCGCCACCCAGGTCGAGCTGCGCGAGTTGGTCGACCTGGCCGAGCAGCGCGGCGTGGTGGAGAGCGGCGAGCGGCAGATGATCCACTCGGTGTTCGCGCTCGGCGACACCATCGCCCGCGAGGTGATGGTGCCGCGCACCGACATGGTGTGGATCGAGAGCAACAAGACCATGCGTCAGGCCCTCGCGCTGTTCATGCGCTCGGGCTTCTCCCGCATCCCGGTGATCGGCGAGAACGTCGACGACGTGCTCGGCATCCTCTACCTCAAAGACGTGATCCGCCGCGACCAGGGCGACCCCGACGGCGAAGACCTGCCGGTCGGCGAGATCATGCGCGACGCGACCTTCGTGCCCGAGTCCAAGCCGGTCGACGACCTGCTCTCGGAGATGCAGGCGGCGCGCACCCACCTGGTCGTCGTGGTCGACGAATACGGCGGCACCGCCGGCCTGGTGACCATCGAAGACATCCTGGAAGAGATCGTCGGCGAGATCACCGACGAATACGACAACGAGCGCCCACCGATCGAACACCTCGACAACGGCGCCGTCCGCGTCGCCGCGCGGGTGCCCGTCGAAGACCTCAGCGAGTTGTTCGACGTCGACCTGCCCACCGACGAGGTGGAGACGGTCGGCGGCCTGCTGGCCCAGGCGCTCGGCCGCGTGCCGATCCCCGGCGCCGAGGCGACCGTCGACGGCCTGCACATGGTCGCCGAGGGCGTGGTCGGGCGCCGCAACCGGATCGACTCCGTGCTGGTCCGCCGGGCCGACCGAGACAATGAGAACCAGACCGAAGACAGTGACGAGAGGCAATCCGCGGATGTTTGAGTCGCCCGAACTCGGGCCACCTGCTCACCTCGACGCAGAGGACACCAAGCTGGTCACGCTGGCGCGCGGCGCCCGTGCCCGGGTCGGTGCGGTCGAGGGCGCCGCGGTGCGTGACCAGGACGGCCGCACCTACGCGGCCGCGACCGTCGCCCTGCCCTCGCTGACCGTGACCGCCCTGCAACTCGCGGTCGCCTCGGCGGCCGCCGCCGGCGCGAGCAAGATCGAGGCGGCCGCGGTGGTCACCGAGGCCAGCACCCTCGACGGCGCCGGCCACGCCGTGGTCCGCGACCTGTCCGCCGACGCGCCGATCCACGTCGCCGCACCGGACGGCACCGTGCTCGGCACGGTCGTCGCATGAGCGAGCTTGCGGCCGGATCATTCGGCTCAGCAGCCGGGTCGTGCGTCACCGAGCGACGCGAGGTAGGCGCATGACCAATTACAAGGCCGGGTTCGCCTGCTTCGTCGGCCGCCCCAACGCCGGCAAGTCGACCCTGACCAACGCGATCGTCGGCCAGAAGATCGCGATCACGTCGAGCAAGCCGCAGACCACCCGGCACGTGATCCGCGCCGTGCTGCACCGCCCGGAGTCCCAGCTCGTGCTGGTCGACACCCCCGGTCTGCACCGGCCCCGCACGCTGCTCGGCGAGCGCCTCAACGACCTGGTCCGGTCGACCTGGAGCGAGGTCGACGTGATCGGCCTGTGCATGCCGGCCAACGAGCCGGTCGGCCGCGGCGACAAGTTCATCTCCGGCGAGCTGGCCGAGCTCAAGGCCACCGTGATCGCCGTGGTGACCAAGACCGACCTGGTCGACCGGGCCACCCTGGCCCGGCAGCTCGCCGCCGTCGGTGAGCTGGCCGAGTTCGCCGACGTGGTCCCGGTCAGCGCGGTCACCGGCGAGCAGGTCGAGACCCTGGTCGACGTCGTCACCGGCTTCCTGCCCGACTCGCCGCGGCTCTACCCCGACGACATGATCACCGACGAGCCCGAGCAGGTGCTGATCGCGGAACTGGTCCGCGAGGCCGCGCTCGAGGGCGTCCGCGACGAACTGCCCCACTCGATCGCCGTGGTCGTCGAGGAGATGTTCGACGAAGACAACATCACCAAGATCTATGCCGACGTGTACGTGGAACGCCAAAGTCAGAAAGCTATCGTGATCGGGGCCCGGGCGAGCCGGCTCAAGGAGATCGGCACCCGCTCGCGCCAGGAGATCGAGGCGCTCCTGGGTCGCCGGGTCTACCTCGACCTGCACGTCCGCGTCGCCAAGGAGTGGCAGCGCGACCCCCGGCAGCTCCGCAAGCTGGGGTTCTGACTCAACAGGAGGTCCGATGCGGCGGGTGCTGATCACTGGTGGCGCCGGCCGGATCGGAAGCCTCCTCACCGCGCGTCTCGCCGCTGACTACGCGGTGCGTTCCTTCGACGTCGCGCCCCAGCAGCCGGCCGACGGCGTCGAGACGATCCGGGGCCTGATCGGTGACCTCGACACGGTCACCGCGGCCTGCGCCGGCGTCGACGTGGTGATCCACCTGGCCGCCATCCCGAGCGAGTCGCTCTGGGAGGAGCTGGTCCGGGTCAACATCGAGGGCACCCGCACCGTGCTGGAGGCGGCGCGGCTGGCCGGCGTACCCAAGGTGATCCTGGCTTCGTCGATCCACGCGGCCGGTTTCCGGACGCGGACCGCAACCCCGCTCCCGGCGTCGTCCGCGCCGCGGCCGGACACCCTCTACGGCTGGACCAAGGCGGCCGTCGAGTCGCTCGGCAGCCTTTACAGCGACCGCTACGGCATGACGGTCTTTCCCGTCCGCATCGGAGCGTTCCAGGACACCCCGTGGTCCGAGGTCGACGTGCCGATCTGGCTGTCGCCCGACGATTGCGTACGCCTCATGTTGGCTCTGGTCGAAACGCCCGTGACCGGCTTCCGCGTGGTGTGGGGTGTGAGCGACAACTCGTCGGGCTGGCTCGAGCTCGACAGCGAGGTCGGCTACCAGCCACAGGACGACTCCGCGACCGTCGCCCACCTGGCCGCACCCAGCGACTCGGCCGCGCACGCACAGCTCGGCGGCACGTTCGCCGCGATCCCGCTCGGCATGCCTCGTTGGTGACTGTGGGAATGCTCACCAGCTTCTGAGGTTTGATCGTGAAACATCCCGGGGTACGGCTTGACCCGATGCGGGACCGTTACATAGACCTGCTGCGCGCACTGGCCATCGTGCGCGTCGTCGTCTACCACACGTCAGGGTGGACACTGCTCTCCTTTTTGCCGGCGATGTCGCTGATGTTCGCGCTCGGCGGCTCCCTGATGGCGTCCTCACTGGACCGTTCCGGCGTCGCCGCCATCGGCCGCCGCCTACGCCGCCTGCTCCCGTCACTGTGGGTGCTGTCAGCGATCTTCGTGCCGGCGATGCTGCTGACGGGCCTGGGCGCGCACTGGAAGCTGCTGCTCTGGCTGGTCCCGCTGAGCGACCCACCGGCCAACCACTGGGGCGCCCTGGCGCTGAGCACCATCTGGTACCTGCGCGACTACCTCTGGTTCGTCCTCGTCTCCCCGCTGGCGCTGTGGTTGTTCCGGCGCTACCCGGTGCCGACCCTCATCGCCCCGTACCTCCTCCTCTTGGTCTTCGAACTGGGTCTGCTCTCCGGCCCACCGGTGCTCCGCGACTTCGGCCTCTACCTGGGCGCCTGGATGCTCGGCTTCGCACACCACGACGGCCTGCTCCGCCGCTGGTCGAGGTCGGTGCTGACGGCCGTCGCCGGTGTCCTGTGCGCGACCGGGCTGGCGTGGATCCTGACCCACCCGGGCTTCCGCGGCTACGACCTCAACGACATCCCCCTCGGCAACGCCCTGTGGTCGGGCGGCCTGATCGTGGTCGCGCTGGGCTTCCTGCCGTCCACAGCCGACTGGATCACCCGTTGGTCGTGGTTCGACCGCTCCGTCACGGTCCTCAACGCCCGCGCCCTGACCATCTACCTCTGGCACATGCCGGTGGTCATCCTGATCGCCGCGATCGCGGCGCCGTTGGGTTACGAGGGCCTACAGGCCGACCGGGCGGCGGTCCGACTGGTCGGTGTGGCCGTGCTCGTGGCACTCGCGGTCGCGGCGTTCGGCTGGGTCGAAGACCTCGCGGCCCGCCGCCGCCCGACCCTGCTGCCCGGCGCCCGCCGCCGGCCCAGGCTGCCGGTCCCGGTCTCCCCGGCACCCGCGCCGCGCGAGCCGGTCCTGGCCACTACGGACCCATGGAAAGACCTGTCCCGCCCGATCCTGCTGTGGCGCTGGGACCGCGCGGGCGCACCGACCCAACTCGAGGAACGCCGCCACGACGCGGTCGTCTCCCGCTGGGCGGCCGCCCCCGGCCCACATGCCTAGAACCCGCTTTCGGTCCGAATGAGCGACATTTCCGGCATACTGGTCAAGAAGCGAAGAAGTGGACAGGGGTAGTAGTTGATACCCCACATCAGAAGGTTGGCCCGGGATGCAACCCATCGTTCCGCCGCCGCCGAGCAGTCCGCTCACTCAGACGCTCGGCCAACTCAACGACGCCGTCCGCCAACTACCCGCCGATGCCGAGCATTCAGCGCCGGCACGGTTGCGACGGGAGGCCATCGCCCTGGCCGAAGTCATCCATCGCGATGGCGATCGGCCCAGCGTCGCCCACACGGTCGAAGCGAATCGCCTACTGCGCCGTATCCACGGCTATCTCGACCAACCAGAAGGAGTCATCGTGGGTCTCGAAGACAAGATCAACAACAAGGCTGATGAGGTCAAGGGCAAGGTCAAGAAGGGCGTCGGCAAGGCCACCGGCGACGAAGAACTCGAGGCCGAAGGACGTCTCGACGAAGCGAAGTCCGATGTCAAGCAGGCCGGCGAGAAAATCAAAGACGCGTTCAAGAGCTGACGACGATGAGCGCGGTGATGTAGTAACCGTCTTCATCGATGCGGGTGGCAGCTTCGAGTTGGACCTGGGTCGCCGATATCCCGCGCGACACGTGCCGGTGATGCCGCCGGCTCCGCGACGCAGACAGCCGTGATCTGCCGGGCCGGATCGGGCCCGGTAGTCACGGTTACCTCACGGATTGACGGGCATCGACCCAAGTAGTAGTCGAAGTCGATCGACATGCCCGAGAGATTGTCCCGATCGGCGGGCGGCGCCAGGGCTGCGACCGCCCGGACCGCCTCGGCGAAGACGTTCCCGTCGGCGCCGTCCACCGGCGGCCCGGGCCGATCGGCGGCCGACACGTCGTCCCACCAGGCCCGCCCCCGGCGTCCCCGCCACCAGTACAAGGACAGTCCAATCGTCCGGCCAAGCGGCCAAGGCACGTGCGCCCGGCTCGAAACGGTCCCGCTGAGGGTCGATCGTCCGCCAGTGCGGTTCTCGGTCGTAGCGCCATGGGCGCCATACATCTCGAAGTCGCGTTGTGCCTCGATCAACGAGGATGTGTTCGCACCCCGCGCCCGGTGCGGCCAACGCAACTGATAGACATCGTCCTCCCACCGGCACACCGGACAGACGTCGTGCGAGCCCCGGCGCCTCCTCCAGGCTTCGGTAGCCACAACAGACACACGGGTATGTGGGACTCATGCCGCGTGAACCACCACCTCGCACGTTGGCAACGACGTCGGAAGCGGCACGGGTCGGTCCAGACCACGTCGGGCGTTCGCCTGTGGCGCGCTGCGCCCAGTCGCGCTCCATCGCACCCGCACCCGCTGGATGGTGATCACGCGCCACCCTGACTCACGGGCTGGTCGGCGCGCCAGGGGATTTTGGAGTGCTGCGGCGCGTACATGTTCTTTTATGTGCGTACATGTAAGAACATGTGCGGCTGAAAAGAGGACCCGTCCGCAGCCGCGACACGCCCGGCGGCGTCAGTGTGGCAAAGGGACTACCGCGACGGTTGGTTCCGTCAGGCTGCCCAGGTAGAGGTGGCCCGCGTGTTCCCGGACGCCCGTCACCATGTGGTAGCCGCCGTCCGCGGTTTGCAGGTCCGCCACTACCGAGCCGGACGCGTCGACCGCCATCACCCAGGTGGTGCGGGCCGGCGCCGGCTGGAATGCCTGCGGCAGCGCCCATACCGCCCGCCGCAAGACAGGGGGTCGGGCGTGCAGGCGGTCGAGCAGCGCGTTGCGTGGCGTGGCCAGCGCGATCCAGATGCGGCCGTCCGCGCCCGTCGACAGGTTGTCGGGGAATCCGGGCAGGTTGTCGACCAGGATGTCGCGCCGGCCGGCTTCGGGGCCCGTGAGTTGCACCCGCGAGATGCGGTAAGCGCCTGTCTCGGCCACCGCCACGAAGGACTCGTCGGCTGCCAAGGCGACGCCGTTGGCGAACTGCAAGCCGTCGAGCAGCACGTCGATTTCGCCCGTCGGGGAGCGGCGGAGCAGGCGGCCCGTACCCGTGTGTTCCATGATGTCGGCCCGCCAATGTTCCAGGCCGTAGCGTTGCGACGAGTCGCTGAAATAGATGGTGCCGTCGCAGGCTATCGCGGCGTTGTCGCACAGCCGGAAACCGTCCGCGAGGACCGTGGTTGTGCCGCTCGAGACCGACATCCGGAGCAGGCCCCGGTGTGCGTCGCAGATGACCAGGTCGCCGTCGGCGTCGACCTCTACGCCCAGTGGGCGGCCGCCTGTCTCGCCGACCACCTGCGGCGGGCCGCCGGCCAGAGCCAGGCGCAGCACCCGGCCGTCGGCCAGGCCCGTGTAGAGGTGGCCGTCGGGGTGCACCACCACGTCTTCCGGGCCCACGCCGTCGACCGGAAGGAAGGCCGGACGGGGCATCGGGGGGTCGCTGGCGCGCCGTTTCGCCCGCAGTGATGGCGTGGGTGGTTGCCAGACGACGGGGTCGATCCGTGGACGGCTGCTCATGTCCGTACACACTAATTCACATCGATCTTCACAGAACCCGCCGCGACAGCTGGTGAAAACAGGGACCACAATTGGCCGGTGCCCGGATTTCGCCGCCAGCTCTACCGCGATGACGCGGTGGTGTTGCGTGTGCAGAAGCTGGGCGAGTCCGATCGGATCATCACGTTTCTCAGCCGCCGGCACGGGCGGTTGCGGGCGGTGGCCCGGGGCGTGCGGCGGACGACGTCGCGGTTCGGGGCGCGGCTGGAGCCGTTCGGTCACGTCGATCTCCAGATCGCCGGTGATCCCAGCGGGGCCGGCGGTGGGCTGCACACGGTCAGCCAGGTCGAGGCGGTCGAGCTCTACGGGAAGCGGTTCCTCGACGACTACCCCCGCTACACCGCGGCCAGCGCGATCTCCGAGACCGCGGAGCGGTTGACGCCGGTCGAGCACGAGCCGTCGCTGCGGTTGTTTCTTCTCACACTCGGGGCCTTCCGGGCGCTGGCCCTGCGCGAGCACTCCGGGACCCTGGTCCTCGACGCCTACCTGCTGCGCGGGATGGGGATCGCCGGATGGGCGCCCGCGCTGACCGAGTGTGCGGTCTGCGGCACCGCCGGGCTGCACAAGGCGTTCTCGGTGCCCGCCGGTGGGGCCGTTTGTCCCGATTGCCGGCCGCCGGGTGCGGCCCATCCGGCGCCGGACACGCTGCGTCTGATGGTCGCGCTCGCGTCCGGTGACTGGCACGTCGCCGACTCCGCCGAGGCCGGGCCGCGCCGGGAGGCCAGTGGGCTGGTCGCCGCACACCTGCAGTGGCACCTCGAGCGCGGGTTACGCTCGCTGCCGCTGGTTGATCGCACAACGGGGGAACAGAAATGATCAGGTCACGGGCCGCGCGCCGCGCGGTGCGTCCGCCGACGCCGCACGTCTCGGGGGTTCGGCCGCCCGAGCTTCCGGCGGGGAGCCTGCCGAAGCACGTCGCGATCGTGATGGATGGCAACGGCCGCTGGGCCAAGGATCGCGGGCTGCCGCGCACCGCCGGCCACGAGCGCGGCGAGCACTCGCTGTTCGACACCATCGAGGGCGCGATCGAGATCGGCGTTCCCTACCTGACGGCGTACGCGTTCTCGACCGAGAACTGGCGGCGGTCGCCGGAAGAGGTCCGCTTCCTGATGGGCTTCAACCGCGACGTCATCCGGCGCCGTCGGGACATGCTGGTCGACCTCGGCGTGCGGGTGGTCTGGTCGGGTCGGGCCGGGCGGCTGTGGAAGAGCGTCATCTCCGAACTGCAGACCGCGGAGGAGATGTCCCGCGACAACACCAAGCTGACCCTCCAATTCTGCGTCAACTACGGCGGCCAGGCGGAGATCGCCGACGCGGCGGCCGCGATCGCGCGCGACGCGGCGGCGGGGAAGATCGACCCGTCGAAGGTCACCGAGAAGACCATCCAGCGCTACCTCTACCACCCGGAAGTGCCCGAGGTCGACATGTTCCTGCGGCCGTCGGGTGAGGAACGCATTTCCAACTTCATGCTCTGGCAATCGGCGTACGCGGAACTGGTCTTCCTCGACACCCTCTGGCCCGACTTCGACCGGCGTCACCTCTGGTATGCCTGCGAGTTGTTCGCCCAGCGCGACCGCCGCTTCGGTGGTGCGATCCCCAACCCGGTAGCGCCGCCGCCACCGGAATGACCTAGCGCGTCATGCGGCGGCGAGGTATCGTCGTCGCATGCGTTACTGATGTCCCCAGGGATTCTGTGTGCCGGTCCGCCCCATTGCTGGGCGGTCTTCGAGCGCCCGGGGCGTCACTCTCTTTTATCCAGCACGCCACCGGGCATCCGTCTGTTCTCCTTCTCCTTTCGGAGGCCTTCGCATGCCTGCAGCCAACGACAACTCCGCTGAACAGCCCGGCAACCGCGCGGCCCGCCGGGCGGCCAAGGCTGGCAAGCAGCCCGGCCGCGAGCTCGGCCGTTCGTCCACAAAGGGCGGTCGCAGCAAGCCCGCGGCGCAGCCGAAGAACTACGCCTTCCGGCGCGCTTAATACGAATCGCGGAGGGGCCTGCCTAGCGTGGGCCCCTTCCGCCTTCCAATCGCGGCCATGGGCGGCGCAGATCGAGTGCGTAAAGCACTTTGTCATAGCGCAGATGACCGACCGCGACGAAATCGATCAGCCGGCCATATTCGTTGAAGCCGAGCGTGCGATAAAGCGCCAGCGCACGCTCGTTGTCGCCGCGCGCGTCGAGCGTCAACACCTCGATGCCGGCCTTGCGGGCGCTGGCCACCAGTCCTTCGGTGATCGCCCGACCGATCCCGCGACCCTGATAGCCGGCCGGCACCGCGACCCGCTCCAGATCGGCGTGCGGCCGGTGGGTCTGCCGCGCGTAGCGGCGCCAGTAACCGATCCCGGCGAGCACGGTGCCGTCGGCCAGCGGCATCGGCGCGGCGTCGAGCCCCGCCGGCCCGACGACGTCGTCGTCCGACGCGTAGGCGACCAGCAGCGCCGCCTCGGACACCGCCGCGCCCTCGACAACGGTGGTCAGCAACTCGCGCACCTCGGCCTGGCTCGGTGGCACCGCCCAACCCAGCGCCGCCCCGGTGGAGACCATCTGGAAGATCCGCCAGACGTGCGGCACCAGCGCCTCGATCTCCGCCGGATCGGTCACTTCGGCCAGTCGTACGCTCATCGCCACCGCCTCGTTTCCACGCGTTGGAGCGAGACACTAGCCCAGAACGGGCCGGAACGTATCCGTGGTGATGCTCACGGTGAGGATCGCGACGGTGAGCAGCACCGAGCCGGCCACGAACAGCGTGTCGGCGCGGGTGAAGTGTTGCGCGCGGGCGTGCGTACGCGGAATGCTGCTGTCGAACCCCCGCGCGTCCATCGCCAATGCCAACCGGGTGCCCCGCCGGATGGCGCCGACCAGCAGCGCGAAGACCAGGGCGGCGAACACGACCGGGTTGTGGCCGGCGTCGATGCCGCGCGCCCGCCTGGCCATCCGCAGCGCCTGCCATTCCTGCCCGAGCAGCGGGATCAGCCGGAACGCGGCCAACGTGCCGATCGCGAACCGGGCCGGCGCCTTGGCGTTCTGCACCAGCGCGTCGGCGAGGTCGGTCGGGTCGGTCGTGGTGAACACCATGATGCCGGGCAGCGCGAGCGCGACCAGCCGCAGCGCCAGCCCGAGCGCGACGGTCAGCACGCCGGTGGTCACGTCGAGCGGGCCTATCGAGAACACCGTGTCGCCGCCGCGGTTGGCGCCGAACAGGATGGTGGTCAGCACGATGCCGAACACCGACAGCAGCAGCGGCCAGCCGCGGCGCAGCAGGGTGCCGTAGCGGACGCCGAAGAACGGCAGCAGCACCAACTCGGCCGCGATCGCCAGCGCCGGTGTCAGCGGGTCGAGGGTGGTCAGGATGCCGACGGCGAACACCGTGGCGGCGACCAGTTTCGCGACCGGGTTGCGCCGGGCCAGCGGTGCCGAGGAACGCACCATCACCGCGGTGAGCGTCATCGGGTCAGCTCCAGCCGCTGGTCGGCGAGCGCGTCGACGAACGCCGCGTCGTGCGTCACCGCGAGCACCCCGTGCCCCTCGTCGCGCAGGTCGGCCAGCAGCGCGACCAGCTCGATCCAGGTGCGCCGGTCCTGTCCGAAGGTCGGCTCGTCGAGCAGCAACAGGCGCGGGGCGGACGCCAGCGCCGTCGCGACGCTCAGCCGCCGCGCCTCACCACCACTGAGGGTGTACGGATTGGCCCGCGCGAGATGCTCGAGGCGCAGCCGGGCCAGCAACTCGTCGACGACCGCCAGCGATCTGCCCAGGCGGCGCGGGCCGACGGCCAGTTCGTCGCGGACGGTCGAGGCGACGAACTGGTGCTCCGGGTCCTGGAACACCGAGCCGATCCGGGCGGTCAGGTCGGTGGCCCGCCAGCGGTGCGGTGGCCGGGCCGCGTCGGCGCCGGCGAGCACCGACGACGCGACCACCCGGCCCGACGTGGGTTTGAGGAGCCCGCCGAGCAGCAGGGCCAGGGTCGACTTGCCGGCGCCGTTGGGCCCGAGCACGGCGAGCGCCTCGCCGGTGCGTACGGCCAGGTCGGTCGCTGCCAGCCGCGGCGCCAGCGCCACCTGGTCCGCCGTGATCAGCACGTCGCCGGGGGAGGAGACCGCCCGGCGGGGCGGCGGCAGCGGCCGGCCGGGCACCCAGATCCCGTCGGCGGCCAGGGCGGCGCCGTGCGAGCCGAACACCTCGGCCGGCGGACCGGACGCGACCACCCCGCCACCGGGCGCCAGCACGACGACCCGGTCGACGAACGGCACGATCGGCTCCAGCCGGTGCTCGACCATGATCACCGTGGTGTCCCGGGACACCGCACCGCGCAGCGACGCCCGCACCAGCTCGGCGCCGACCGGATCGAGGTTGGCGGTCGGCTCGTCGAGGAGCAGCAGGTCGGGGCGCAGCGCAAGGACGCCGGCCAGCGCCAGCCGCTGCTGCTCGCCGCCGGAGAGCGCGTGGGTGGGCCGGTCCAGCGGGTGGCCGAAGCCGACCGCGCCGAGCGCCTGGCGCACCCGCGGCCAGATCTCCTCGGCGGGCACGGCCCGGTTCTCCAGCCCGAAGGCCACGTCGTCGCCGACCCGCGACATCACGAGCTGGGTCGCCGGGTCCTGGAAGACGATGCCGACCCGCTCGCGGGCCTTGCGGGTGTCGAGGCCGTCGATCTCGGCGGTGCCCTCGCGCTCGCCGGAGTCGTCGGCGAGCAGGCCGGCCAGCGCGGCCAGCAGGGTGCTCTTGCCCGCCCCGGAGGGACCGAGCAGCAGCACCCGCTCGCCACGCTCGACGCGCAGGTCGACCCCGCGTACCGCCCACGCCTTGCGGCCGGCATGTCGCCAGCCGAAGCCGCGCAGTTCGACGGCGCTCAACGGCTCAGACCGCCGCGCGTTCCCGGCCGGCCGGGAACCGGTCGAGCGCCCCGGTGTTGACCAGGGCCCGGGTCAGCAGCCAACCCCCGATCCCGGCCACGACGGCCGAGCTGGCGGTGGTGATCGCCAGGTAGGGGAGCTGGAAGCTGCCCCAGCTCATGTCGGGGTAGTAGTAGACGACGTCGTAGACCGCGGCCACCAGGCCGGCGGCCGCGCCGGCGAGGATCGCCACCGGCAGCTTGTAGAGCCGGTAGGCGAACAGCGCGAACACGAGTTCGGCGCCGAGGCCTTCCAGCGGGCCCTGTAGCACGATCATCCAGCCCCAGACGGTGCCCAGGGCGACCGAGACCAGCGCGGCGACCGTCTCGGTGAACAGCGCGGCGCCGGGCTTGCGGATCACCAGCGCGCCGAGCACGGCGGGCAGCAGCCAGATGCCGTAGAGCAGGGTGCGCGCGGGCAGCGGGATCGCGTCGGCCGGTCCGTTGTAGAGCAGTCCCCAGGCCCAGAAGACGACGCCGAACGCGACGCCCAGAACGGCGCCGACCACGATGTCGACGGTTCGCCATCGGTTGACGGTGTTGGTCATGGTGGTGCCCTCCCAGTTCGGTGAACCAGGAGAAGACGCACGCCATGCCCAATGGATCGAACATGGCGCGGCTGGAGAAGACCGAACTCCCTGCGCTGGCATTACCCAGATCAGGTTCGAGGGTCTGCGGAAGATACCGCACTCTCAGCGCTGCGCGCTCCCCTGTCGGATGTGAAGTTGTTCCACCAGGCTAACACCGGGTTACGGCGGTACGCTCGCGCGCATGCGGATCGAGACGCGGGGGCTGACGTTCGAAGTCACCGAGGGTGGTCCGCCGGGCGGCCCGCCGGTGATCCTCCTGCACGGGTTCCCGGTCAACCGGCACAGCTGGGACGACGTCACGCCCTACCTCAACGCCGCCGGGCTGCGCACGTTCGCGGTCGACCAGCGCGGCTACACCGCCGGGGCGCGGCCCTCCGGCGTCGACGCCTACCGGATGGCCGAGTGCGTCGCCGACGCGGCCGCGTTCGTCGACGAGCTGGCCGGCGGCCGCGCCGACCTGGTCGGGCACGACTTCGGTGCGCTGGTCTCCTGGCAGTTGGCCGCCGAGCACCCGGAGCGGGTCCGCTCGCTGACCGCAGTTTCCGTGCCGCACCCGGCCGCGTTCGGTCAGGCCCTGCTCAGCGACCCCGAACAGCAGCGCCGCTCGTCATACATCGACCTGTTCCGGATGGCCGGGAAGGCCGAGCACGTGCTCTCCCGCGACGGCGGCGCCGGCCTGCGCAAGGTGCTCGACGGGGTCGGTGACCGGCTCGAGGTGTACGCCGCGGCGTTGCTCGAGCCGGGCGCGCTGACGGCGACGCTCAACTGGTATCGCGCGCTGGTGCTCGAAGACCTGGTCAAGGTCGGTCCGGTCGCCCGGCCGACGACGTTTGTGTGGGGCGACCGGGACACCGCGGTGGCCCCGGCCACGGCGGCCGCGGCCAGCGACCAGGTGACCGGCGACTACCGCTTCGTGCCGCTGCCCGGCGTCGACCACTGGGTCACCGACGCGCAGCCGGAGGTGCTCGCCCAGGCGATCCTGGCCCGCATCGCGGACGCCGCATGACCAACCACCCCGCCGACGCCGCCGAGCGGATGCCACACACGCGCGAGTCGCTCGCCGCCGACCTGGCCGCGCTCGGTGTGCGGCCCGGTTCGACGCTGCTGGTGCACGCCTCGCTCAAGCCGGTCGGTTTCGTGGCCGGCGGGCCGCACGCGATGGTGCTCGCGCTGCGCGACGCGCTCGGCCCCGACGGCACGCTGGTGGTGCCGACCCACACGCCCGACAACTCCGACCCGGCCGAGTGGCAGAACCCGCCCGTACCCCCTGGTTGGTGGTCGGTGATCCGGGAGAACATGCCCGGTTTCGACCCGGCGGTGACGCCGAGCCGCTGGATGGGCGCGATCGCCGAGGTGGTCCGCACCTGGCCGGGCGCGCAGCGCAGCGACCACCCGCAGGTCTCGTTCGCCGCGCTGGGCCGGCTGGCCCAGGAGGTCGTCTACGGCCAGCCGCGCGCCGCGATGCTCGGCCCGGACTCGCCGCTGGGCAAGATCTACGGCCTCGACGGCGACGTGCTGCTGCTCGGCGTCGGCCACGACTCCAACACGTCGCTGCACCTGGCCGAATACCGCCGGCCGGCGCCACCGGCAGCCCGGCTGGGCGCGGCGGTGCAGACCGCCGACGGCGGCCGCGAATGGGTCTGGTGGGACGACGTCGACCTCGACGAGGGCGACTTCGAGCTGCTCGGCGCCGACTTCGACGCGACCGGCGCGACCCGCACGGGCCGCGTCGGCGGCGCCCTGTCCCGCCTGATGTCACAACGCGCGGCGGTCGACTTCGCCGAACGCTGGATGACCGACAACCGCGACTAGCTCCCGCCCCGCCGGTCATGGCGCGGCGCCAGGAATCCCGGCTGCCGCGGCCCGCGGGTGTCGCGCGTTGCTCGCGGCGAAGGGCCGCGGGTGCCACGTTGCTCGCCGTTCAGTTGCCGAGATTTCGCGCCATGCTGCGGCGCATCGGCGGAACCGCGGCGGTCAGGCGCAGGACCGTGCGGAAGGCCGCCCGACCCAGCGTGGTTGAGTGCGCGGCCTGCTCGGCGTTGCGCAGCGACTGCCGCACCGCGGCGAAGCCGTAGCGGAGCATCTCGCGCTCATACCGGGAGATCGCCGCGACCACGTCCGCGGACCCGGCCGCGGCCAACTCGCGGCGCAGCAGGTCGGCGTCGCGCAGCGCGGTGTTGGCGCCGACCCCCGCCATCGGCGTCATGTTGTGGATCGCGTCGCCGAGCAGGGTGACCCGACCGCTGGGCCACGGGTCGACCGGAGCCGCACTCTTGACGCGTAACGCATTGACGGTCGAGACGTCGCTGCCCTCGACCAGCCGCCCGAAGTCCGGCGACCACCCTTCGAGACGGTCGACCACAAGCTGCCGCAACGCCGCGCCGTCCAGCTTGTCCACGTCGGACGGAAAGCGCTCGGCGGCGTCGGAGAAGCCCCAGATCGCGTAGTCGGTGCTGTCCCCAGCACCTCGCCGCCAGACCGAGGTGAACAGCGAGCCCCGCCCGCGCGGCACGACCAGGTTGGTGCGGTCGGTCAGGACAGCGGGAAGCGCCGACGAAGGGGTGAGCGGATGCCGCCCGGCCACCGCGACCACGCCGGTGTCGAGCCGGCGCGCGTGGGGGAGCAGTTGACCGCGAACCCGTGAATTGGCGCCGTCCGCGCCGATCAGCACGTCGGCGGTCGCCGTGCTGCCGTCGGCGAATCGGGCCGTGACGCGGTCGCCGGACAGGTCGTACCCGATGAAGGTTCTGCCCAGATGCACGACCTCGTCGAGGCCCGCGAGCAGGGTCTCGCGCAGCAGGATGCGGCTGACGCCGTAGTGCCGGTCGGGTGGTGCCGCGCTCGGGTCGTTGATCTCGGCGTCGGTGAAGGCGATCAGGTCGGTGCCGCGGTCGGTGAGGAAGCCGAAACCGCCGTCGCTGGTCGAGACCGTGTCCAGGAACGACTGCCAGTTTGCCGGTGGCAGGCAGTCGTGCAGGGCGCGGGCGCCGGCCGGGTTGATGTGGATGCGATAGCCCTGGAGCCAGTCGGTGCGTTCGAGAGTGCGCTCGTAGACGTCGACCTCGACGCCGGCCCGGCGCAGGCCGTGTGCGAGGGCGAGGCCGCCGATGCCGCCGCCGATGACCGCTACGGAGAAGTTCGTCATGCTCCCAGCGTCACTCGTACAAGTGACTCTGTCAACCATCTGTTTGATTGATACGCTCATCGGCATGGCTGAGACCACCGCCCGACGGTCCCCGTCCGGTGCCGAACGCAAGCGCGACGCCGAGCGCACCCGGGAACGGATCCTCGACGCGGCCCTGGTCGAGTTCGGCGAGCACGGGTTCGCCGGCGCCCGGGTCGGTGCGATCGCCCGCCGGGCCGGCGTCAACCAGCAGTTGATCTCCTACTACTTCGACGGGAAGGAAGGGCTCTATCGGGCCCTTACCGAGCGTTGGCGTGCCCTGAGCGCCGGCGTCAACCAGCCGGATGCCGCGCTCGCCGACGTGATCACCGCGTTCGCCGACGTGAGCCAGGCGCAGCGACACTGGGTCCGGCTGCTGGTCTGGCAGGCGCTCGAGGGCGACCAGGCCGAGGGGGAGCAGCAGTTCCGGCAGGCGATGGTCGATGACCTGCGCCAGCGCCAGGCGGCCGGCGAGATCGCGCCCGACCTGGACCCGGCGTTCCTGATGCTGCTGCTGTTCGGGGCGACCCTGGCGCCCACCCTGCTGGCCCACTTCGCCGCCGACTTCACCGGTCTGGCGGCCGACTCCCCGGAGTTCCGCGAGCGCTACGCCGACCAACTCAGAAAGGTCGTCGCCCGGCTGAGCTGATCGGATCTCGCGTTTCGTGCGGAGCCCGTGCGGGAAATGACCGCGGACCGGCCGGTCGACCCGCCACGATGAGACTCATCCGAAGGAGCCCGCATGGCGCACGAGCAACCCAAGGAGACACCGAAGCAGCGGTGGGACCGCAACTTCGGCGATCTGCTACAGGAGTTGCGGGTCGCGCAGACGGGCGTCCAGATCCTCTTCGCGTTCCTGCTCACGCTGCCGTTCAGCAACGGCTTCCCGAAGACGAGCGAGTTCCAGCGCGACGTCTACGTGGTCTCGCTGCTGTCGGCGGCGGCCGCCACCGCGATGATCATCGCGCCGGTCGCCTTCCATCAGGCCCTGTTCCGCCAGGGGCGCAAGCCGGAACTCGTGCGCTTCGGTCACCGGATGGCCACCGGCGGGCTGTTCTTCCTGTTCATCGCGATCGTCAGTTCGGTACTGCTGATCACCGACTTCGTGCTGTCGCGCACGATCGCGCTGACCCTCAGCGGCATCACCGCCCTCTTCTTTATCGCTTTCTGGGCGGCGCTGCCCTGGTCAAGGCGAGACTGGGGTGAGCCGGACGAGACGGAATCGGAGATGACCCGGCGCCGAGAGCATCCGGAGGACTTCGAGAAGCCTACCGACGAGTAACAAAGCGCGGTACCGTCAGTAACAGCACAGCCCAGCCCGGACAAAGGGGGAAGCCGTGACGACGACGCAGGACAGGCCTTCCGAGGCGGATGGCGCCGGGATGCTCCCCGAGGAGGCCGGCACGGTGTCCTACCAGGAGTCCCGTGAGGTCGCCGAGGCGTCCCGGGAAACCGACTGGACCAAGCCCAGCTTCGGCAAGGAACTCTTCCTCGGCCGGCTGCGGCTCGACCTGATCGACCCGTGGCCGCAGCCCGACCCGATCCGCACGGCCAAGGGCGAGGAATTCCTCAAGAAGCTCAACGCGTACGTGCGCAACGAGGTCGACGGGGCCGCGATCGAACGCGACAACCGGATCCCCGACGAGGTCTTCCACAACCTCGCCCGGCTCGGCGCGTTCGGCATGAAGATCGACGAGAAATACGGCGGTCTCGGCCTGACCAACCTCGACTACGGCCGCAGCCTGATGCTGGTCGGCTCGGTCAGCCCGGCGATCGGCGCGCTGCTCTCGGCGCACCAGTCGATCGGCGTGCCGCAGCCGCTCAAGCTGTTCGGCACCGCCGAGCAGAAGCGCCGCTACCTGCCCCGGCTCGCCGGCGGCGAGGT
This sequence comes from Asanoa ferruginea, assembly GCF_003387075.1. Taxonomy (NCBI): domain Bacteria; kingdom Bacillati; phylum Actinomycetota; class Actinomycetes; order Micromonosporales; family Micromonosporaceae; genus Asanoa; species Asanoa ferruginea. The sequence continues at coordinate 170,580 of NZ_QUMQ01000001.1, read as the reverse complement.
GTCCGCGTTCCTGCTCACCGAGCCCGACGTCGGCTCCGACCCGGCCCGCCTCGGCACCATCGCCGAGCCGGTCGAGGGCGGCTACCGGCTCAACGGCGTCAAGCTCTGGGCCACCAACGGCACGGTCGCGACGCTGCTCGTGGTGATGGCCCGGGTGCCCAAGTCGGAGGGCCGGCGCGGCGGCATCACGGCGTTCGTGGTCGAGGGCGACTCGCCCGGCATCACGGTCGAGCGGCGCAACAACTTCCTCGGCCTGCGCGGCCTGGAAAACAGCGTCACCCGCTTCCACGACGTGTTCGTGCCCGCGGATCAGATCATCGGCGGTGAGGGTCGCGGCCTGAAGATCGCGCTGACCACCCTCAACACCGGCCGGCTGTCGCTGCCCGCGATGTGCGTCGGCGCCGGCAAGTGGTCGCTCAACGTGGCCCGCGAGTGGTCCGCCGACCGCGTGCAGTGGGGCCGTCCGGTCGGTGACCACGAGGCGATCGCGTCGAAGCTGGCCTTCATGGCGGCGACCACCTACGGCATGGAGACGATGCTCAACCTGTGCTGCATGCTGGCCGACGACGACCGCAACGACATCCGCATCGAGGCGGCGCTGGTCAAGCTCTACGCGAGCGAGATGGCCTGGAAGATCGCCGACGAGTTGGTCCAGATCCGCGGCGGCCGCGGCTACGAGACCGCCGACTCGCTGGCGGCCCGGGGCGAGCGCCCGGCCGCGACCGAGCAGATCCTGCGCGACCTGCGGATCAACCGGATCTTCGAGGGCTCGACGGAGATCATGCACCTGCTGATCGCCCGCGAGGCCGTCGACGCCCACCTCTCGGTGGCCGGCGACATCATCGACCCCAAGGCCGATCTGGGCCGCAAGGCGAAGGCCGGCGCCCGGGCGACGGCGTTCTACGCCAAGTGGCTGCCCGGCCTCGCGGTCGGCAAGGGCCAGAACCCGAGTGCGTTCAACGAATACGGCCCGCTGGCGCACCACCTGCGCTACGTCGAGCGGGCGGCCCGCAAGCTGGCCCGGTCGACCTTCTACGGCATGTCGCGCTGGCAGGCCCGGATGGAGGACCGCGAGGTCTTCCTGGGCCGGATCGTCGACATCGGCGCGGAGTTGTTCGCGATGGCGTCGGTCTGCGTGCGGGCCACCGCCGAGAGCGATGACCGCCCCGAGGGCATGGAGTTGGCCGACCTGTTCTGCCGCCAGGCCCGGGTTCGCGCCGAGGCGCTGTTCACGGCGCTGTGGGACAACACCGACGCGGTCGACGTGAAGGCCGCGAAGCGCATCCTCGACGGCCGCTACGCGTGGCTGGAGGAGGGCGTGATGCACCCGAAGGGCGACCAGCCCTGGGTGGCCAACTGGAAGCCGGGCCCGTCGACGGCCGAAGACGTCCGCCGCCGGATCCCACCGATGTCCTAGTTCGTCGCGGCCCGGGCCTTCTGGCCCGGGCCGCACTCTTTACTCGCGATCGCTCCCGACGCCGACCTTCTCGGGCTCGGGCGGCGGAGTCCGCGGCGTCCGCCGGCGGTGCCGCAGCCACTGGATCAGCTCGGCGACCCCCGCGAGGACCAGTGCGATCCCGAACCCCAGCGCCAGCCCCTGCAGCGGATGGTCCTGGAAGGCCGACCCACCGACAAAGCCGAGCAGCGTGGTGTACGCGGCCCAGGAGAAGCAGGCCAGCGCGTCGAAGGCGGTGAACCGCCGCCGCGGATACCGGATCGCGCCGGTGGTCAGCGTGATCGCTGTGCGCCCGCCCGGGATGTAACGGGCGATCACCAGGGCGATCCCGCCGTGTGCGAAGAGCAGGTGCTGGACCCGCTCGAACGTCCTGGCCCGCCGGGTGCCCTCGGGTATCCGCCGGATGACGTTCTCGCCACCGGCCCGGCCGATGAGATACGAGATGTGATCGCCGAGCATCGCGCCCGCGCCGCCGGCCAGGATGATCAGCAGGACGTTGGGCTTGCCGCTGGCGGCGAACACCCCAGCGGTGATGAGGGTGGCTTCGCTGGGAACAATCGGAAGAAAAGCATCAAGAGCGGCGAGCGCGAACACCACGCCGTAGACCCACGGCGACGTGATGAACGGATCAAGCGAATCGAAAAAGCCATCCATGCCGAGACGATCGGGTAGCTGGAGCCGGGCTCTTGATCGTCAAAGCCTATCCGCGGATCTTCCGTTCACCCAGTCGCCGATGATCACCGTTGTCGCAGGCCAAGGGACTTGAGCTCCAGCGCCGCCAGGGCCTCCACAGTGGAGTCGTCGCTGGCGCGCCAGGATTCGGCGACGTCGGGGCCGAGCTTGGCGAGCTTGCTCAGCGGCTGCGTGGCCAGCGCGCGGAGCGCCAGCAGGTCGCGGCCGGCCGGCGACTTGCGGACCCGGGACGCCGCGCTGGCCCGGCGGATCCAGCGGACCCGCAGCGGGAGCCAGAGCAGCAGGACGAACAGGATCGGGACCACGGCGGTGATGATCGCGAGCGCCATCGCCAGGTCGCCGACCACGTCCTGCTGGGACTGGCCGGCCGCGGCGACCGCGCGGGCTGCGTCGGCGGCCTTTCCGAACGGCTCGGTGAGCTGGTCGCCGACCAGCGGGACGCGGCCGACCTTGCTGCCCGCGTCGGCCAGGTTGTCGGCCAGCGCGCTGCCGGCGCCTTCCAGCTTCTGGCCGGGCACGCCCAGCTTCTGGACCTGGTCCTGGAGCCACAGCGCGGCGCGGATCCAGGCGTAGACCCACGCGATCACGAGCAGGTCGCTGAAGACCTGGAGGAGAAACCGGGGGAAACGGTCGGCGTAAATCTTCACGCGCTCAGCGTCCCCTACCGGGGGCGCCGCCGCACGGTCAGCAGTTCTGGCAGGTCCCGAAGATTTCCAGGGTGTGGCTCACGTCGGTGAAGCCGTGTTTGGCCGCGACCCGGTCGGCCCAGTGCTCGACGGCCGGGCCCTCGACCTCGACGGTCGAGCCGCACGACCGGCAGACCAGGTGGTGGTGGTGTCCCTCGCTGCAGCGGCGGTAGAGGTGCTCGCCGCCGGGCGGGCGCATGACGTCGATCTCGCCGGCGTCGGCCAGGCCCTGCAAGGTGCGGTAGACGGTGGTCAGGCCGACCCGCTCACCCCGCTCGCGGAGCATCGAGTGCAGCTCCTGCGCGCTGTGGAAGCCTTCGACCGAACCCAGCAGCGAGCTGACCGCGCGCCGCTGGTGCGTGTTGCGCAACGCACCGGCCTCACTGGTCATGATGCCTCCCGGGCGTGGCTGACCGCGTCGGCCACGATGTGCGCGATGTGCTCGTCGACAAGGGAGTAGGCGATCTCCCGGCCGCGCCGGGAACCGCGGACGACGCCGGCGCCGCGCAGCACCCGCAGGTGCTGTGACACCAGGGGCTGGGCCGCGCCCAGCGACTCGACCAGCTCGTGGACGCAGCGTTCGCCGGTGCCGAGCTCGGTGACGATCGCAACCCGGATCGGTGCCGCCAGAGCGCGCAGGAGCTCCCCTGCCCGCTCGTACGACTCGTATCCGTTGCCCGCGGTCATGTGGGAACCGTAGCTCAGCACCGGATCAGCTCCGGTCCAGGACGACCTCGTGCGGTTCCGCGTCGGCGGGGACCGGCCGGCCCGGTCCACGGTCGGGCCGGCCGGAGCGCAGGGCCGCGCGTTTTCGCACCGCGCGGGTGGCGGCGACGGCGACGGCGACGATCAGGAAGCCGGCGATCGCCAGGATCACGATCGTCGCGCCGAGGGCGGTGTCGATCTCCCAGGCCAGCCAGACGCCGGAGCCGGCCGCCGCGACGCCGAGCACCATGGCCAGGCCCATCGTGGCGACGAAGCCCCGGGCCACCTGCTGCGCGGTCGCGACCGGCACCACCATCAGGGCGCTGACCAGCAGCAGGCCGACCGCCCGCATGGAGATCGTCACGGTGACCGCGGTGAGCACCGCGACCAGCAGGTTGAGGGCCCGCACCGGGAGGCCCGAGACCCGCGCGTATTCCTCGTCGTGGCTGGCCGCGAACAGCGCCGGGCGCAGGCCTAGGGCCAGGCCGAGCACCACCGCGCCGAGCACCACGATCACGATCAGGTCGGACCGCGACGTGGTGGCCAGCGACCCGAACAGGTAGGTCATCAGGTTGGCGTTGCTGCGGCTCCCGGACAGTCCCACCAGCATCACGCCGCCGGCGATGCCGCCGTAGAAGAGCAGGGCCAGGGCCACGTCGCCGGAGGTGCGGCCGCGTTCGCGGATCAGCTCGATGGCGATCGCGCCGATCGCCGAGACGATCACCGCCGTCAGGACGGGGGACTTGTCGAGCAGCAGGCCCACGCCGACGCCGGTCAGCGCGACGTGGCCGACCCCGTCACCGATCAGCGACATCCGCCGCTGCACCAGGTAGATGCCGAGCGCGGGCGCGGTCAGGCCGATCACGACGGCGCCGATGAACGCCCGGATCATGAACTCGTTGGCGAAGATGCTCATGCTCCCCACATCCCGGCCCGCTCCTCGTGTGCGTGCGGATGGACGTGGTCATGGCCGGGGTCGGCGTGGTGACCGGCCGGTTCCGGCACGGCACCCTGATGAGCGATCTCACCATGGTGTACGACGACGCAGCGCGTGATCAGCGGTTGGAGCGGGCCGAGCTCGTGCGCGACCAGCAGCACGGTGCCGCCGCCGGCCACGAAATCGCCGAGCGCGCCGGCGAACGCGGCCTGGCTGGTCGCGTCGACCCCGGCGGTCGGCTCGTCGAGGACCAGCAACTCGGGCCGGCCGGCCAGGGCCCGGGCGATCAGGGTGCGCTGCTGCTGGCCGCCGGAGAGGCTGGCGACCGGGTCGGCGGCGCGGTCGGCCAGGCCGACGGCCTCGAGCGCGGCGGTGACGGCGGCCCGGTCGGCGGCGCGCGGCGGGCGGAAGATGCCGCGGCGGGCGACCAGCCCTGAGCCGACCACCTCGGCGACGGTCGCCGGCACGCCGGAGCCGGCGCCGATCCGCTGCGGCACGTACCCGATGCGCTCCCAGCCCTTGAATTTGCGCTCGCCGAACAGGGCGATCTCGCCGGCGCTCAGCGGCACCAGCCGCAGGATCGACCGGACCAGCGTCGACTTGCCGGAGCCGTTGGCACCGAGGATGGCGACGACGTCGCCGCGCTGGACGGTGAGCGAGACGCCGCGCAGCACGATCCGCTCGTCGTAGCCGACGACGGCGTTGGTGACCTCGACGACAGGGGTGCTCATGTGCAGTCCAGGGCGGTGCGGATGGTTGTCAGGTTGTCGCGCATGATCGAAAAGTAGTCGCCCGTCGAGCCGGGTTGCAGGCCCTCGATCGGGTCGAGCACCGCGGTCTTGGCGCCGACCTCCTGCGCGATCGTGTCGGCGACCTTGGGGCTGACCAGGGTCTCGAAGAAGATCGTGGTGGCGCCGTGGGTGCGCGCCTCCTGTGCGACAGCGGCCAGCCGCTGCGGCGCAGGCTCGGTGTCGGGCGTCACTCCGGTCAGCCCGACCTGCTCCAGGTGGTAGCGGTCGGCGAGGTAACCGAACGCGGCGTGGCCGGTCACCAACTCGCGCCGCTGGCAGTTTTGCAGGCCGGCCGCGTATTGCTGGTCGAGGCCGGTCAACTCGGTGCGCAGCCGGTCGGCGTTGGCGGTGTAGTCGGCGGCGTGCTCCGGGTCGGCGGCGGCGAGCCGGGTGGCCACCTGCTGGCCGATCGTGGCGAGCCGGGTCGGGTCGAGCCAGACGTGCGGGTCGGTGCTGCCGCCGTCGTGGTCGGTCTCACCCTCGTGCACGTGATCGCTGGCGCCCGCGGACAGCAGCGGGACCGCGCTGCTCACGTCGAAGGCCCGGTCGCCGCCGACCTGGTCGACCGCATCGTCCATCGCCGGCTGGAAGCCCTTGAGGTAGACGATCACCTTGGCGTCGGAGACCCGGCCCACCTGGCGGGCGCTGAGCTCGAGGTCGTGCGGCTCGGCGCCGGGCTTCGCGAGGTTGGTCACCGCGACGTGGTCGCCGCCGACCTGCTGGCTGACGAACTGGAGGGGGTAGAACGCGGCCACCACGTCGACCTTGCCGGCTGCCGCGGCCGAGCCGGTGGTGCACGCCGCCAGGCCGGTCGCCGCGACGGCGGCAAGACCGGCGATAACCGCGGAGACGGTACGGCGGCGGCGCATGCGAACCACTGTCTCCGACAATGAAAATTATTGTCAAAAACGCATGGGTTCGGCGTACGCCTAAAGGATCTTGAAAGCCGCGATGCCGATGAGGGCCGTGAGCATCACGAGGCGCAGGAGGCGGGTCGGCGGCGTCTGCACCGCCCAGGTCATCCGGATCAGCACGATCAGGCCGACCGCCAGCGCGAGCAGCAGGACGCCGCCGAAGATCCCCGGCAGGAAGAGCCCGGCCAGCACGATCACCAGCGCGCCCAGGAACGCCCGGGTGGGGTTGACCCGGGCCAGGCGCTCGGCTCGGGCGGGCTGCGTAGGCTGCATGCCGACACTCTACGAGGAGGTTCGCCCGTGCTCGTCGTCAACCGGTTCGTGGTGGCCGAGGAGGCCGCCGACGGGTTCACCGAGCGGGCCCACGCCGCCCTCGCGGCGCTGGCCGCCTGCCGCGGTTACCGCTCTGGGCAACTCGCCCGCGGGCTCGACGAACCGACCGCCTGGTGCCTGGTCACCGAGTGGGAGTCGGTGGGGACCTACCGCCGGGCGCTGGGCAACTTCGACGTGAAGGTGCACGCGACCCCGCTGCTGGCCGAGTCGCTCGACGAGCCGTCGGCGTTCGAGCCGCTGGCCTGCGCCGAGCCGGGCGGTGCGGTGCAGACCCGGTCCAGCGACCGGTCGGTAGGCCCCGGCCGGTGAGCCCGGTCGCATTATTCTTACGAACATGAACCCGATGCCCGGCCCGCCGGAGATCCCGACCGGCCCGCCCTCGGGTTACGACACGCCGGCGCCCGACTCGCCGGCCCCGGCACCCGGTGGGTCGCCGCTGTTCCCCGGTCCGCCCGCCCCGCCGCCCGGTCCCGGTGTCGTGCCGCCGTTCGCGGCGCCGCCGACCGAGGGCCGCACCATGCGCCTGTGGCTGGGCCTCGGCGCGGCCGGCCTGGCCGTGCTGCTCTGCTGCGGCGGCGGCATCGTGGCGTTGAGCGGCCTGACCGTCTTCGGCGTCCGGGCGCTCGACGAGCGGGCCCGGGTCGGCGCCACCGACTACCTCTCGGCGCTGGAACGCTCCGAATACGCCCAGGCCTACGCGCTGCTCTGCGAAGACCAGCAGGCCCGGCAGACGGCGAGCGACTTCGCCCGGGAACAGGCCCGCTCGCCGCGGATCTCGTCGTTCCAGGTCCGCAAGACCGAGATGGTCACCTCGATCGTGGTGCCGGTCGACATCGTCTACGCGACCGGGTCGTCGTCGACGCTGAAGTTCGTCATGGAGCAGGACACCGCCACCGGCGATTTAGAGGTGTGCGGCACCACGGACTAATCTCGGTCTGGTCGCCCAGCGGGTAACCGTACCGTCGAGCGATCGTTTGTGTGTCTGTCCCTTGACCACCCCCGCCGACCGCCAGCCGGCGTAGGAGGAACCCCATGCCAGCCGATCGCATCGACGCCATCGTCAGCCTCGCCAAGCGCCGAGGCTTCGTCTTCCCCTCCAGCGAGATCTACGGAGGCACGCGGTCGGCGTGGGACTACGGCCCACTCGGCGTCGAGCTGAAGGAAAACGTCCGCCGGCAGTGGTGGCAGCGGATGGTGCAGGAGCGCGACGACATCGTCGGCCTCGACTCCGCGGTGGTGCTCTCCCGTGACGTGTGGGCGGCCTCCGGCCACCTCGGCGAGTTCGTCGACCCGCTGACCGAGTGCCAGTCGTGCCACAAGCGATTCCGGGCCGACCACCTCGAAGAGGCGTTCGAGGCCAAGCACGACCGCCCGCCGACCGGCCTGTCCGAGATCAACTGCCCCAACTGCGGCGTCAAGGGCGCGTTCACCGAGCCGAAGATGTTCAACGGCCTGATGAAGACCTACCTCGGCCCGGTGGAAAACGAGGAGGGCCTGCACTACCTGCGGCCCGAGACGGCGCAGGGCATCTTCATCAACTACAACAACGTGGCGACCGCGGCGCGCAAGAAGCCGCCGTTCGGCGTCGCCCAGGTCGGCAAGTCGTTCCGCAACGAGATCACGCCCGGCAACTTCATCTTCCGGACCCGCGAGTTCGAGCAGATGGAGATGGAGTTCTTCGTCGAGCCCGGCAGCGACGAGAAGTGGCACGAATACTGGCTCCAGGAGCGCTGGAACTGGTACCGCGACCTGGGCCTGTCCGAGGCCAACCTGCGGTTCTACGAGCACCCCAAAGAGAAGCTGTCGCACTATTCGAAGCGCACCGTCGACATCGAATACCGCTTCCAGTTCGGCGGCACCGAGTTCGCCGAGCTCGAGGGCATCGCCAACCGCACCGACTTCGACCTGACCACCCACTCCAAGCACTCCGGCGTCGATCTGTCCTACTTCGACCCCGAGAAGAAGGAACGCTGGGTGCCCTACGTGATCGAGCCCGCCGCCGGCCTGACCAGGGCCGTGCTGGCGTTCCTGCTCGAGGCCTACGACGAGGACGAGGCGCCCAACACCAAGGGCGGCGTCGACAAGCGCACGGTGATGCGCTTCGACAAGCGGCTCGCGCCGGTCAAGGTCGCCGTGCTGCCGCTGTCGCGCAACCCGGAGCTGTCGCCGAAGGCCCGCGACCTCGCGGCGCGGCTGCGCAAGCGCTGGGTGGTCGAGTTCGACGACTCGCAGGCGATCGGCCGCCGCTACCGGCGCCAGGACGAGATCGGCACGCCCTACTGCGTGACGGTCGACTTCGACACGCTGACCGACGACGCGGTGACCGTTCGCGACCGCGACACGATGACCCAGGAGCGGATCCCGCTCGAGGCGATCGAGCGCTACCTGCTCGACCGCCTCTGACACCCGGGAGAACCCGCTGCCACCGAGCCGACCGGGTGCGGCGGTAAATGCCCGAAGGCTTCGCTCGGTCGAGGTCACCGCAGCAGTTTGCCGTCGGCGGCCACCTGTTGTTTCAGCCCTGTGGATAACTGGCGGGGCCGGCCAGCGGGTCCTATTTCGACGCCGATCGGTCGACCGCCGCGCTGCCCAGCGGCGTACGCCGGTAGCGGATCTCGTGTCGGTGCCGTTCGCCGGCGACGAAGCCCGCGTCGCGCAGCACGGTCAGGTGTTGGGAGACGGTGGCCGGCGCGAGCGCGTGCCGGTGTGCGAGCGCCGTCGTCGTCGCGGGCTCGGTCAGGTCGATCAGCAGCGCCGCCCGGGTCCGCCCGATCAGCCGGCCCAGCGCGGCGTCGGGCGGGCCGCTGAGCTCCTGCCAGAGCGTGCCCGCGCCGCGGGCCGGATAGATCACGGTGGGCTGCCACGGCTCGTCGAGCACGACGACCACCTGGTCCCACTTGAACGCGCTGGGCATCAGCAACAGCCCCTCGCCGGCCAGGTCGCGATGGTCGTCGTCGCCGTGCAGCCGGGTGAGGGTGTTGCCGTGCCAGCGCAGGGTGGGGTGCAACTCCGCGAAGAGCCGGTCGAGCCCGCCCTCGGCGAGGCGCCGGCTCTGGAAGCTCACGTCGGCGTCGAGCAGCGTCCGTACCCGCGGCCAGACGGGCTCGACGAGGGCGTGCCACGCGGTGCGGATGAGGTCGGTCAGCATGGCCCGCACCTCGACCGGGTCACCCCGAAGGCGCCGGCCGATCTCGCTGTCCGCCGCACCCTTCGTGTCGTGCAGCGACCGGGTGATCTCGGCGGCGACCCGGTCGGGTGGGGTGCCGGCGATCCGGGCCAGGTCGTCGTCGAAGGTCGCCGACGCCTCGCTGGGCGGCGGTGACAGGAAATCGGGCGTGTAGCCGCGCCGGGGCTGCAACAGGGTGATCGGTCGCAGGTCGATCCCGTTCAAGTGATCGGAGACGGCGTCGAGCCACCGCTGGTGCTGCCCCGGTGACTCCTGCGGCCGGGTGAGCCGGATCGCCGCGAGTGTCTCGAAGGCCGGCGAGGTCGCGAACCGGCAGCGCAGCAGGTCAGCGGTGCTGAAGCGCAGGGTCGCGGCGATGGCTGGCTCCTCCGAAGATTCGTCCAGGGCCGAATCAGTGGTGCGCAGAGTAGCAACCTCCGCAGGATGATCGACACAAGCCGACCGAGGGAGATCAGCAATGAACGCCGACTGGGAGCGCCGCGTCGCCGAGACGTGGGCGGCGATGGACTCGTACGCCGAAGACGACTTCGTCGCCCGGATCGGCCAGCTCGCCGACGAACTGCCGGCCGGTCACGCGGTCGGTCTGTTCGAGCGGGCCGCGGCCCTCGACTCGACCGGGCACTCGGACCTCGCCGTGCCGCTCTACCGCCAGGCCCTCGCGCTCGGCCTCCCGGGCATCCGGCGCCGCCGGGCGACCATCCAGCTGGCCAGTTCACTGCGCAACCTCGGCCGGGCGGAGGAGAGCGTGGCGCTGCTGACCACGGAGCGCGCGGCCGGCAGCGACGAACTCGACGACGCGGTGGCCGGCTTCCTGGCGCTCGCCCTGGTCGACGTCGGCCGCGAGCGCGAGGCCGCGTCACTGGCGCTGGGTGCGCTGGCCCCACACCTGCCGCGCTATCAACGATCGATGGCCAATTACGCCCGCCTGCTCGTCGATGCCCACTAATGTCGTTGAGCGTGCAGGACTTTGTCGTAGACCCCGTTGCCCACAATCGGGCAGCGTGGGACAAGGAGGTCCAGAAAGGCAACGAGTGGTCGAGGCCGGTGAGTGCTGAGGATGTCGAGCGCGCCCGCCTGGGTGACTGGTCGATCGTTCTCATCGGGCGTGCGCCGGTCGACCGCTCCTGGCTGCCGACGGACCTGACCGGCAAGGACGTGTTGTGCCTGGCCTCCGGCGGTGGCCAGCAAGGTCCGATCCTCGCCGCCGCGGGGGCGCGGGTCACCGTATTCGACAACTCACCCGGCCAGCTCGGTCAGGACCAGATGGTGGCGGCGCGCGACGGTCTCGAGGTGCGCACCGTCCTTGGCGACATGCGCGACCTCAGCGTCTTCGGCGACGCGGCATTCGACGTCGTATTCCATCCGGTCTCCAACCTGTTCGCACCAGACTTGGCGCCGGTGTGGCGTGAGTGTTTCCGCGTCCTGCGACCGGGCGGAACTCTGCTCTCGGGTTTCCTCAACCCTGATGTGTACTTGTTCGACCACGAGGCGCTCGACGAACGCGGCGAGCTGATCGTCGTGCACAAGCTGCCCTACAGCGACGTGACGCATTACTCCGCCGAGGAACGCGCCACGAAGTTCGGCGCGGATGCTCCACTTGAATACAGCCACACCCTCACCGACCAGATCGGCGGGCAACTCGCCGCCGGCTTCGTCCTCACCGGCTTCGCGGAAGCGCCGCACCAATCCAACGCATCCGCTCAATACATGTCGAACTACTTTGCGACGCTGGCGGTCAAGCCGGGCTGACCCAGTCGTGGGGCTGGGCCGGCAAGCCAGCGACCGTGGCTGGCCAGGAAGGATCCGATCCCGAAACGGAATGAGAGGCCCATCAACATCGACAAAAACGATGGGCGGGCCAGCCGTACGGGACGCCGATGGCGGTGGACGAGCTGATCCAAGGGCGAATGTGGTGGCACGAGCTCAGCCGGTCGACCACGGTGGACGTGCGCCGCGACGGCCTCGTCGTGGGCCACGACCCGGAGGTCATCGGCGACCTGGTGGTGCGGGACCGGCTCAGCATCGTCGTACGGCTGACGCTTGATCCGGTTGTGATCGATGGGCCGTCCGCGGCGTGGTGGACTGGCGGTAAGGCAAGGCTGCGAACCGTCATGACGCATTTGTCGCGCGTAGGGCGCGCATTCGGCGCGATTGCGCCGCATCTCGCGCTTCGCCAAGCTGGCCAGGTGGTTGGACTCGAGTTCTTCGTCGACGTGGTGGTCAGCGGCACCGTGCTCGGCGTCGGGCTGGAAGAGTCCCCCGACGAGGTGGCCGACGTGTTGGGCAGCGATTTCGCCGAGAACCGCGACCGCGCCGGGCTCCTGCGTGATTACGGCCTCGTGGAGTTCGTGTGGACGCGACACCCCGGATCGCGCACCTGGCAGGCCAACGGGTTCACGGTCCAAGCGCATCGGCTGGGAAGCGTCACCTTCAACCAAGCGCTCGTGGATCGCTATGGAGAGTTCGGTCGGCGTTTGTCGTTCCGGGAGTTGGATGCCGCGGTGGGCGACCTCGGCTACGACCTGCGGGAGATCAGCGACTCTCAGCAGTTCTGGTTCGCCGAGGCGCAGACGTTGACCGTCGTCACCGATGGCGACGTCTGGTCGATCAGCGCACCGCATCCGGCCGAGCGGGTGGCGGCCGCGACGTTGAGCGGGCAGCGCCGGTCGGCCAGGGACGCGCTGGTTCATCTGCTCGATCTCGACGAGCACCAGCGCGGCCGGTGGTTGGATCGCCGCCAGCCGAGCCCGCGTGACGTCAACTGGTGGCTGTACCGCCTCTTGGTCATCCACCAGCACCTGCAGGACCCGTCCCCCAGGCGGGTCGACTGGGTCGAGCTGAAGCTCTGGATGATCCGCCAGGGACGCGATCGCGGCGTGTTCAGCGAAAGCGAGACCGCCATGAAGATCGCGTATTTCACGGGGGAGATGCGTGGCCTGGGCGTCGATCCGGCGGTGCTGCCGTCGGCTGACGAGGTCGTGCGGGCCTGTCTCGGCGCTATTCCCGTCAGTCTGCGCGAGGTGGCCACGGCAGACGACCTCAGTGGTCTCGACATCGGGCAGATGCGTCTGTCCCGGCGGGCGAAGAATCTGGTCAGCGCCGCCCAACGGCACCTGGATCACGTCGTTGACACCGACCTCGCCACGCGGTTGCGCGCGTGGATCGACATCAAGCCGAAGCTGGTCTGATGCGCTAGCGGGAGCGGATGCGGTCCAGCAGGGACCTGCCGGTCAGGTTGCGTTCCGCCGCGAGCAGGTAGGCGACCGGGGATGATCTCGCCCGCTCCCGGTGTGCGCTGATCCGGCCGGTGAGATAGGGCAGCACGGTCATCGCGACCGCCGTCGCCGCCACCGCGAGATGGCCGCCGGCGGCCGCCGCACCGCCGACCAGCGTGCCGGCCGCGGCCGGGACGTCGACCTTGAGGCCGAGGACGCCGACCGTCGACTCGATGCCCATGCCCCGCAGCGCGCCCCGGAGTTCGTCGAGCTGGGGCTGGGTCTTCGACCGGTAGAGCGCTTCGAGATGGGCGCGGGCCACGGCCGGACTCTCAACAGCGGCGATCGGCGCCAGCGATGGCGCGAGGCCGGCGATGTGCTCGCGGAACGCGGACAGCTCGGCGGCGTAGCGCTCCCGGAACCTGATCAGGTTCCCGACCGGCACCGCGTAGAGGCCGGTGGGTCGGAGCACGGCTTCCAGACCTATGTGGAGGTAGGCCAGGTCCGGGTCGTCGCGGGTCGCTCTCGGTGGCAGGTCGCCCAGGAGGAGGTCGACGGCCTGGTCGAGCGCCCCGACGGCGCGGTGCATGCGGGCGTCGTCGGTCGCCGGCGAGAGGAGGTTTTCGGTGGCGACCGCGTCGGCGAGGCAGGCGGTGTAGACGGCACCCACCGTCGGATGCAGGCCGAGCCAGGTTCCGTCCGTCCGGTCGCGTTCGATGCAGAGATCGGCGTCCACCAGCGCGGCGCGCAGGATGTCCGTGACCTTCGACAGGTGCGGGCCGGTGTAGATCCAGAACCGGGCGAAGTCGGCGTTGTCGTCCAGAGCGCCCGGCATCTGCGACGGCGGCATCCGGAACTCGGTCTGGAATGCCTGGCGGCCATAGCGTTCGGCGAGTTGGTCACGGTGGTCGGACACGATGTTGAGGAACCTGGTGGCGACGTGGTGGAGAGCCTCGCGCGACGGCTGCTCGTCGGTGAGGAAGTCGGTCTCAGCGGCGATCTGCCGCACCACGTCACTGTCCCGGTCCCAGATCGCGGTCGACCGGATCCGGACCATGCCGTCCCAGGTCAGCAGCGCGAGCTTGACCCAGTTGTCGTGCTGGAAGTGCATCCACGGGTAGTAGAGCGCCAGCGCGGCCATCAGAACTCGAAGCCACCCGGTCGGGCGTTGCGGTCGGCGATCAGCCCGGCGAGGGTGGCGATGGCGATCTCAGCCGGGGTACGCGAGCCGATGTTGAGCCCGATCGGCCGGTGCACGCGGCCGATCTCGTCGTCGCCGACACCCAGGTCGAGCAGCGCCTTGACGTGTGGACCCTCGTGGTGCGGGTTGCCCATCAGGCCGATCCACCGGGTCCTGCCGGCGAGCGCGTCGCGCAGCAACGTGCCCAGCTCGCCCCGGTGGTGGTCGCACACGACGACATCGGTGTTGCCGTCGAGGCCCGCCGCGTCCAGAGTGGCCACCGCGTCCTCGACGGTGGGGCCGAGCTTGGTCGGATCGGGCTCGACCAGCACCGTGCGGTAGCCGAGGTCGAGCGCATAGCGCAGCAGTTGCGCGGACATCGGCGAGGCGAAGATGGCGACCAGCGTCTTGGGCTCGTCGCGCGGTGCCGGCGCGTCGCCGTGGGCGACGGCGCAGGAGGCGTCATGCACGTGGTCGGTCACGCCTATGACTCTGCCACGACCACCTCGCCGTCGGTTGCCGCCGCGAGCCGCCGTCGGTGGGTCGCCGAGAGCGACCCGAACGGAGTCACCGTGACGGTGTCGGCGCGGCGCCGCCAGGTGCCGGCCACGGCGCCGTCGAGCAGCAGCGCGCCGGGGTTGGCGGTGGGCCGCCAGACCCGCTTGCGGTCGGTCGCGTCGGGCACCAGCAGCTCGCGGTCGCCGAGCTCGAGGATCGGGTCGTTGGGCGGCAGCAGCCACACGCCGTCGGCCGGCGGGGCGGAACGCGCCGCGGCCAGGTCGTCGGGATGCAGGAACAGCCGCCTTCCGTCGACCGAGACCGGGACCACGTCGGCCAGCGCCCACCACCGGCGGGCGGCCGCGGGGGAGAGGCCCAGCCAACCGGCGAGGCCGTCGCGGTTGGTCGGGCCGGCATAGCGCAGGAAACGCCGCACCAACTCGCGCCGGCCCGCTGAAACGTCGCCCACCGGCCCCAGCGCCCCGGTCGCGACGAAGTCGGCCGAGCCGTCGCCGTTGGGGATCAGCCGCAGCCCGGCGGGGAGCGACGCCAGCCGGAACAATGCGTCGTTGACATGATCGACCGCGCACCGGTCGCACCACGGACGGAGCCGGGCATCGACGGTGGCTCGCAGCGAGGTCGACAGCTCGCCCTTGCTCCGCCGCACGCCGTCGGCCATCACCGCGGCCATGGCGGTGGCCACCTCGTCGATGGCCGCTCCCACAGATCCGGACAGCCCGGCGAAGAACGGCCCGAATGACTGTTTGCGCAGGTCGGTCTCCTCCGACGGACGCAGCGCGGCGGCCAGGGCGGGCAGGTCGGCCGCCCGGTGCAGGTGCATCGCGCCCCGGGCGCCGTGCACCAGTGCGAGCCCGGCATCGCCCGACCCGCCGCGGAGGCGCAGGGCCTGGCGGGCGCTCGTACCCGCTGGCGTGTCCTGGATGCCGACCTCGAGAACGTCGGGGACGAGGCCACACACCCGGTGCGCGCGGACGGCGGCGGTGCTGAGCTGTGCGTCAGCCATGAGGGCAGGATGCCCTGCGGGTGTGACAACGTACCCTCGAAGGCGTGTCGCTCTTCCTTGGACCGCACCTGGTCGATCCGCCGGTGGTCCTGGCCCCGATGGCCGGGATCACCAACGTGGCGTTCCGGCAACTCTGCCGCGAGCAGGGCGGCGGCCTCTACGTCTGCGAAATGATCACCACGCGGGCGCTGGTCGAGCGCAACCCCAAGACGTTCAAGATGATCGCCTTCGCCGGTGACGAGCGCCCGCGCAGCCTCCAGCTCTATGGCGTCGACCCCGACGTGACGGCCGCGGCGGTGCGGATGGTCGTCGAGGAGGACCTGGCCGACCACATCGATCTCAACTTCGGCTGCCCGGTCCCGAAGGTCACCCGCAAGG
This sequence comes from Asanoa ferruginea, assembly GCF_003387075.1. Lineage (NCBI taxonomy): Bacteria > Bacillati > Actinomycetota > Actinomycetes > Micromonosporales > Micromonosporaceae > Asanoa > Asanoa ferruginea. The sequence goes on along the minus strand of NZ_QUMQ01000001.1, from coordinate 154,583 downwards.
GCGGCGGCGCGGCCCTGCCCTGGCGCCGGCACCTGTTCGCCCGCCTGGTCCGCGCGGCCGTCGACGCCGCCGGCGGTGCGGTGCCGGTCACGATCAAGATGCGCAAGGGCATTGACGACGATCATCTGACGTACGTCGAAGCCGGCCTGGCCGCCCAGGACGCCGGAGTGGCCGCGGTGGCGCTGCACGCGCGCACGGCCGCCCAGCGCTACTCGGGCACGGCCGACTGGGAAGCGATCGCCACCCTGAAGCAGGCACTCGACGTGCCGGTTCTCGGCAACGGCGACATCTGGGAAGCCGAAGACGCCCTGCGCATGGTGGCTGAGACCGGCGCCGACGGCGTCGTCGTCGGCCGCGGCTGCCTCGGCCGCCCGTGGCTGTTCGCCGACCTGGAGGCCGCGTTCGCCGGCCACCCGACCCGCAAGCTGCCGACGCTGGGCGAGGTCGCGGGCGTGCTGCGCCGGCACGCGGAGTTGCTCACGGAGACGTTCGGCAGCGAGCGCGACGCCTGCGTCGACATCCGCAAGCACGTCGCCTGGTATCTGAAGGGCTTCCCGGTCGGCGCGGAGTTGCGCCGGTCGCTGGCCATGGTCTCGAGCCTGGCCGAACTCGACGACCTGCTCGGCAAGCTCGAGGCCGACACACCGTTCCCGCTGGAGACGCTCGGCCAGCCCCGCGGCCGCACCAACGCCCCGGGCAAGGTCCACCTCCCGGACGGCTGGCTCGCCTCCCGCGACACCGACCTGGTCCCCGAGGGCGCCGAAATGGCCGACTCCGGCGGCTAGCCCACGCTCTGAAGCTGCATCGGGCCGGTCGTATGCGCAGTTGCCGGCCCGCCGGTGAAGGCCTGCGCGGTCGTCCGTCTCTCGGAAGGCTGCAGTGTTCAACGGGATTGGCCGACGGATCCATACACGACGGTCGGCTAAGGTGCCCCGTGCGCGGGATTCCTGCCTATGTCGTGTGTTAGCCCTTGAGGAGAGTGGTCGATGTCGTTGAAGGCGCACGAGCATCCGTTGAAAAAGATCTTCTCTGCCGACTTCGACTTCGCGATCCCTGATTACCAACGGCCGTACGCGTGGGGCACAGAGCAGGCTTTGCAGTTGCTCGACGATCTTGAGGACGCTCTCGACCAAGGCTCGACCGAACCCTACTTCCTCGGGTCTCTCGTGCTGGTCAAACCGGATGAAAACCAGCCGGCCGCGCAGGTCATCGACGGACAGCAGCGCCTGACGACACTCAGCATTCTGTTCGCCCTTCTCCGGGATCTGGCTGAGAAGCCCGACGCTCAGGTCGTTCTCGGCGACATGGTCCTGGAGCCGGGGGTTGCCCTGGACGGAATCCTCCCCAAGCCCCGCCTGCGGCTACGCCCCCAGGACTCCGGCTTCTTCGCCGCGCACGTTCAGACCCCAGGCAGGTTCGACGGCTTGCTGACGCTCAGCGATCACGCTCTGGCCACCGACAGCCAACGGGCTATCCGAGACAACGCCAAAGCGCTCCGAGGTCGACTGTCAGCCTGGACTGACGAGAAGCGCAGCGCCTTGGCCGGCCTCGCCCGGAATCGGACGTTCTTGGTCGTCGTCAGCACCCCCGACCTGGCCAGCGCTCACCGCATCTTCAGCGTGATGAACGCCCGAGGGCTCGACCTTGAGCCCTCGGACATCTTCAAGTCCGACGTGATCGGCGCCGTCGATCCAAGCCGTAAGGTGGAATACGCCAGAACGTGGGAAACAGCCGAGCAAAACCTGGGTCGTAAACCGTTTGCGGACCTGTTTCTGCATCTACGCACTATCGTTGCGAAGACTCGAGGTCAGCGGGAACTGCTCATCGAGTTTCCCCAACAGGTGCTCAATGCCTATCTTGAGTCCGGCAGAGCCACCGACTTCATCGACGACATGCTCATCCCATATGCCACTGCTTATTCACACGTGCTCAATCGAGACTACGATCAGCACGACCCCGCGTGGCGTAAGGTCAACAACTGGCTGCAGCGTCTGAGCCAACTTGACAACAACGACTGGCGTCCGCCGGCGATGTGGGCACTCAAGAACCATGATAACGACCCACAGTTCCTCGACGTATTCCTGCGTCGCTTAGAACGCCTAGCGGCAAGCATGCTCCTCCGGCGGGTCTACACGACGCCCCGTGTCACGCGATACATCGATCTGCTCAGACATCTCGATGGCGGAGCCGGGGTCAAAGCTGTCGCCTTCGACCTCAGTCCCGACGAACGACAGGAAACGCGGGAGCAGCTTGCCGGTGAGCTTTACAAGGCGCTCCCGGTGCGGAAGTACGTGCTCCTCAGGCTCGACGAGTTGCTGGCCAACGCTCCCGGGGTCTCCTACGAGCACAAGATCATCAGCATCGAGCACGTGCTGCCGCAGAAGCCGCGAAGTGACAGCCAATGGCTCAAGGATTTCAGCGACAACGAGCGCGCCTTCTGGACTCACCGGCTTGGCAACCTTCTGCTTCTCAACAGAAGCAAGAATGGCCAAGCCCAGAACTACGACTTCGCGACAAAGAAAGAGAAGTACTTCGGGGTTGCGGCCGGTGTCACTGGCTTCGCCCTGACAACCACGGTCGTTACCGAGCCCGTTTGGACGCCAGAGGTAGTCGAACGGCGCCAGACGGAGTTTACGGCAGCTCTGATCAAGGAATGGGAACTCGACTAGTGCGCGGGACTCGTTGATGGCGATGCTTCCCGCGCAACGAGAAGGTGCCCAGGGCGCGAACCCTGGGCACCCCAACCCCCTCAGGCGTACGCAGGTGCCCGGTCTGTGTGTCGGGCGGTGGCCTCCACCCGGCGGGCGCTGCGCAGGATGCTGATGCTCACCGCCAGCGTCCACAGGCTCCACACCGCGCCCATCGTGGCCGTCGTGCCCCAGCCCTGTGCGCTGTAGAAGTCGGCCGCGTCGTCGCCGAAGAAGATCGCCGGGACGAAGGCCAGGTTGATCACCGCCAGTACGTAGGCCGAGCGGCCCACCCATGACCGCAGGAAGCGCAGTCGGCCCACCGTGATGCCGAGGGTGATCAGGAACAGCGCCATCAGCAGGCGGGAGATGCCGCCCTGGAGCAGGTATTGCGCGGCCGCGAACGGGCCCTCCGTCGTCGTGTCGATGTTGTGGTCTACCGAGATCGCGGCGCCGACCTCCATCGACTGCGGCACGAAGACCATCGCCACCCACAGCACGCCCGCCGTCTGCAACACCGTCGCCAGCCAGTCGTAGCGCGGGTCGATGCCGCGGATCAGGTGGCGCAAGCCGGTGAAGAAGACGAGGTAGATCGTGCAGCCCACGCAGCCGATCAGGCTGCGGGTCAGGATGTTCGCGTCCGGCGGGGCGCCGGAGTAGAGGAAGTAGAGCGGCACCTGGCCGACGATGAACAGGCTGGCCACGATGCCGAAGATGCCGACTGACCTGCGGGTTGCTGCCTCGCTCACGGGCGAAGTCCTTCCATAGAAGTATGAGACGAGACGTATCGTCTCGCCGCAAGGAAACAGTAAGCCGACCCCGTGAGACGAGTCAAGACGTCTCGTCTCGCAGATTCGCTATGATCGGCGTCATGACCATGCCCAACCAGGAGAGACGCAGCGATCGGGCGCGGGCCGCGATCCTGGCGGCGGCGCTTGACCTGTGCCGGGAGCAGGGCCTGGCCCGCACGACGATGGAGGAGATCGCCAAGAAGGCGCAGGTCGGCAAGCAGACGATCTACCGCTGGTGGCCGTCGAAGGCGGCCGTGTTGCTGGAGGCCGTCAACGAGCTCGCCGGCCGGGCCACCGACTTCCCGGACACCGGCGATCTCTACGCCGACCTGCACACCCAGATGACCGGCGTGGCGACGCTGCTGTCCAGCCCGCGGCTCGTGCCCTACCTGAGCCTGATCGGGGCCGCCCAGGACGACCCGGACGTGTTGCGGTCGTTCCTCGACGCGATCATCCTGCCGCGCATCCGGGCCGCCGCCGAGCGCCTGCGCCAGGCCCAGAAACAGGGCCAACTCCGCGAAGACGTCGACGTCGACGACGTGATCGAGCTGCTCTACGGCCCGTTCTACTACCGGGCGCTGATCCGCACCCGGCCCGTCACGCTGGCCCAGGTCGACGAGGTGCTGCGGCTCGCCCTGAGCGGCGTCGAGCCCCGCTAACTGATTACTCGACGGCCACACCCGTGCGGTAATTTTGCCCGAGCACGAAAACGGGCGAAGGGGTAACTGTGGCGCAGGCAATCGAGTCGGACTGGGTGGCGCGGTTCGCCGACGAGGTGATCGCGGAAGCCGACCGTCGGGCGCCCGGCAAGCCGATCGTGTGCGCGAGCGGGCTGAGCCCCTCCGGGCCCGTGCACCTGGGCAACCAGCGCGAGCTGATGACACCGCACCTGGTGGCAGACGAGCTCCGCCGGCGCGGCCGCGAGGTGCGCCACGTGCTCTCCTGGGACGACTTCGACCGGTTCCGCAAGGTGCCCAACGCGCCGGGCGTCGACCCGTCGTGGGAAGAGCACATCGGCAAGCCGCTGACCGAGGTCCCGGCGCCGGCCGGCAGCGAATACCCCAACTGGGCCGAGCACTTCAAGGCTCCGCTGATCGCGGCGATGACCCGGCTCGGCATCGAGGTCACCCCGATCAGCCAGACCGCGATGTATACCTCCGGCGCCTACCGGGCGCAGATCCTGCACGCGATGAGCCAGCGGGCCAAGATCGATGAGGTGCTGGGGCGTTACCGCACGAAGAAGAAGCCCGGCAAGGCCGTGACCGACCCCGACGAGCTGGCGGCCGTCGAGGGCTCCGGTGCCGCGAGCGAGGAAGACGGCGGCACCGCGTCCGGCTACTACCCCTACAAGCCCTACTGCTCGAAGTGCGGCAAGGACACGACAACCGTCACGGCGTACGACGACGCGACCACCGCACTGACCTACACCAGCGCCTGCGGCCACAGCGAGACCGTTCTGCTGAGTGAGTTCAACTACGGCAAGCTGGTCTGGAAGGTCGACTGGCCGATGCGCTGGGCCTACGAGGGCGTGGTGTTCGAGCCCAGCGGCGTCGACCACAGCTCGCCCGGCTCCAGCTTCGTGGTCGGCAGCCAACTCGTGCGCGAGGTCTTCGGCGCCGAGCCGCCGATCGGCCCGATGTATGCCTTCGTCGGCATCAAGGGCATGGCCAAGATGAGCAGCTCGCGCGGCGGGGTGCCGACCGCCGCCGACGCGCTGGAGATCATGGAGCCGCCGTTGCTGCGCTGGCTCTACGCCCGGCGCCGGCCCAACCAGTCCTTCGACATCGCGTTCGACCAGGAGATCCAGCGGCTCTACGACGAGTGGGACGGGCTCACCGCGCGGGTCGAGAACGGCACGGCCACCAGCGGTGACGCCGCCGCCTACGGGCGCAGCGCGAGCACCGCCGCCGGTCCGCTGCCGCTGACCCCACGCCCGGTGCCCTACCGCACGCTGGCGTCCATCGTCGACATCACCACCGGCAACGACGATCAGACGCTGCGGATCCTGCGCGACCTCGACCCGGCCGACCCGGTCAAGGACCTCGACGAGACCCGGCCCCGGCTCGACTGCGCCAGCAACTGGGTGCGCACCCAGCTCACCCCCGACGAGCGCACCCGGGTGCGCGAAGAGCCCGACGCGGTGCTCCTCGACGGCCTCGACGACGATCAGCGCACGGCGCTGCGGATGCTCCGCGAGGGGCTCGCCGACCACTGGTCGCTCGACGGGCTGACGACCCTGGTCTACGGCGTACCCAAGAAGCTGCTCGGTCTGCCCCCCGACGTGAAGCCGACCCCCGAGCTCAAGGTCGCGCAGCGGTCGTTCTTCGCCCTGCTCTACCGGCTGCTGATCGGCAAGGAGACCGGGCCGCGGCTGCCCACGCTGCTGCTGGCCACTGGCGCCGACCGGGTCCGCCAACTGCTCGGCGGGTCGTAGGCTCGAAGCTGGGGGAACGCACCGCGCCGGCCGACCTGAGGAGGGTCGTCCGATGAAGGGCAGTGTGACCCATTTCGAGATTCCGGCCGACGACGTCGCGCGGGCCGAACGCTTCTACGCGGAGTCGTTCGAGTGGAACATCAAGGACATGCCCGAGATGTCGTACGCCATGCTGGGCACCACGCCGAGCGGGCAGGACGGGCGCCCGAAGGATCCCGGCGCGATCAACGGCGGGATGATGAAGCGCAGCGGCATGTTCACGGCGCCGGTCGTCACGATCGACGTCGACGACATCGACGCCGCGCTCGCCACGGTCGAGAAGAACGGCGGGAAGACCCGGATGGGCCGCCAGGCGGTCGGCGACATGGGCTTCACGGGCTACTTCTCCGACACCGAGGGCAACCTGATCGGACTGTGGCAATCGGCCTAGCCCGGCCGAGGCGTGCGCGCTTTTGCGCGGGAAAACGCTCCCACGACTGCCCGTGTGCGTAGCGTTGTGCTGATAGTCACCGAGGGCTACCAACCGGCCTGAAACTCCGCTTAACCTGCGCCCACGGTGGGAATGGGTAACTGAGTGGTCGTTCAGTGTTGAGCGCGCGGGAGGACTTCGGTGACAAAGTTCGTCTATGACTTCGCGGAAGGAAACAAGGATCTCCGCGACCTGCTCGGCGGCAAGGGCGCGAACCTGGCGGAGATGACCAACATCGGGTTGCCGGTGCCGCCCGGCTTCACGATCACCACGGAGGCCTGCCGGGCCTACCTCGACTCGGGGCGGGAGCCGGAGGGCCTGGCGGTGGAGATCGCCAAGCACCTCGACGGCCTCGAGTCGGCGATGGGGCGCAAGCTGGGCGAGCCCGGCGACCCGTTGCTGGTCTCCGTGCGCTCCGGCGCGGCCTTCTCGATGCCCGGCATGATGGAGACGGTCCTCAATGTCGGGCTCAACGACGCCTCGGTCGACGGGCTGTCCCGCCAGGCCGGTGGCAACGACCGCTTCGCCTGGGACTCCTACCGGCGGCTGATCCAGATGTTCGGCAAGACCGTCTGCGACGTGCCCGGCGACGAGTTCGAACACGCGATCGACGCGGCCAAGCAGGCCAAGAGCACCGACGACGATCTCGACCTGGACGCTGACGACCTGCGTACCCTGGTCGGCTCGTTCAAGAAGATCTTCGCCAAGCACACCGGGCGGGACTTCCCACAGGACCCGAAGGAACAGCTCGACCTGGCGATCCGCGCGGTCTTCGAGTCGTGGAACGCCGACCGCGCGGTGCTCTACCGCCGGCAGGAACGGATCCCGACCGACCTGGGCACGGCGGTCAACGTGGTGGCGATGGTGTTCGGCAACCTCGGCGCCGACTCCGGCACCGGCGTCGCCTTCACCCGCGACCCGGCCTCCGGCGCCCAGGGCACCTACGGCGACTATCTGGCGAACGCGCAGGGCGAAGACGTGGTGGCCGGCATCCGCAACACCATCCCGCTCCAGGATCTGGAAAAGCTCGACAAGACGTCGTACGCGGAACTGATGCGAATCATGGCCACGCTCGAGGAGCACTACAAAGACCTCTGCGACATCGAGTTCACCATCGAGCGCGGCAAGCTCTGGATGCTCCAGACCCGGGTGGGCAAGCGGACCGCGGCGGCCGCGTTCATCATCGCCGCCCAGCTTGTCGACGAGGGCGTGATCGACCTCGACGAGGCGCTGCACCGGGTCACCGGCGCCCAGCTCGGTCAGCTGATGTTCCCGCGCTTCGACCTGTCCGGCCGGCCGAGTCAGCTCGCCAAGGGCGTCGGCGCCTCGCCCGGTGCCGCGGTTGGCAAGGTGGTCTTCGACGCGCAGACGGCGAAGGACATGGCGGCCGGCGGTGATGACGTCATCCTGGTGCGGCGTGAGACCAACCCCGACGACCTGCCCGGGATGATCGCCGCGCAGGGCATCCTGACCTCCCGCGGCGGCAAGACCAGCCACGCGGCCGTGGTCGCCCGCGGGATGGGCAAGACCTGCGTCTGCGGCGCCGACACCGTCGTGGTCGACGTGCGGGGCAAGAAGTTCAGCGTCAACGGTACGACCGTCGCGGAGGGCGACGTGATCTCGATCGACGGCACCACCGGGAAGATCTACCTGGGCGAGGTGCCGGTGCAGCCCTCCGAGGTGGTCCGCTACTTCGAGGGCACGCTCGACCCCGCGCAGACGGATGACCACCTCGTCACCGCGGTGCACCGGATCATGTCGCACGCCGACGCGCGGCGCCGGCTGGCGGTGCGGGCCAACAGCGACACCGGCACGGACTCGGCCCGGGCCCGCCGGTTCGGCGCGCAGGGCATCGGGCTGTGCCGCACCGAGCACATGTTCCTCGGTGACCGGCGCGAGCTGGTCGAGCGGCTGATCCTGGCCAACACCCCGACCGAGCGGGACGCGGCGCTGGACGAGCTGCTCCCGTTGCAGCGGGCCGACTTTGTCGAGATCTTCCGCGAGATGGACGGGCTGCCGGTCACCGTCCGGTTGATCGACCCGCCGCTGCACGAGTTCCTGCCGCCGCTCGAGGAACTCGCGGTGCACGTGGCCGTCGCGCAGGAACGCGGCGAAGACGTCGGCCGCGACGAGAAGCTGCTCGCGGCCGTGCGCCGGATGCACGAGCAGAACCCGATGCTGGGGCTGCGCGGTGTGCGGCTCGGGCTGGTCATCCCGGGCCTGTTCGGGATGCAGGTGCGGGCGATCGTCGAGGCCGCGGTCGATCGGGCCAGGGCCGGCGGCACGCCGAAGCCGGAGATCATGGTGCCGCTGGTCGGCGCCGTGCAGGAGCTGGAGACGGTGCGCACCGAGGCCGAACGGATCATCGCCGAGGTGGTCGCCGACAGCGGCGTCGAGGTGTTGATCGGCACGATGATCGAGGTGCCGCGGGCGGCGTTGACGGCCGGCCAGATCGCCGAGGCCGCGCAGTTCTTCTCCTTCGGCACCAACGACCTGACCCAGATGTCGTGGGGCTTCAGCCGCGACGACGTCGAGGGCGCGTTCTTCTGGCGCTATCTGGAACTGGGCATCTTCGGCATCTCACCGTTTGAGTCGATCGACCGCGACGGGGTCGGCCGGCTGATCCGGATCGCGATAGAGGAGGGCCGCGCCGCCCGCCCCGATCTCAAGCTGGGCGTCTGCGGCGAGCACGGCGGCGACCCCGACTCGGTGCACTTCTTCCACGAGGTCGGGCTCGACTACGTGTCGTGTTCACCGTTCCGGGTGCCGATCGCCCGCCTCGAGGCGGGCCGCGCCGCCGTCGAAACCGACGGCTCCGACAGCCGTTAGTGGCCGGGTGCTCCGCGCCCAGCGAACTGGGCGCGGAGCAACGGGGAGCCTTCTTTAGAGCTCCATCTCCGCTTCGATCTTGCGGAGCTGGTGGCGGGCCATCGCCAGGTTGGCGCGGCTGCGCTGAAGTGCGATGTAGAGGAACAGGCCCTTGCCGGCTCGGCCGGTGAGCAGCCGGATCATGTGGTATTGCGTGTCGAGGCTGATCAGGATGTCTTCGATGCCCTCCTTGAGGCCGAGCATCTCGAGCGTGCGCAGCTTCGCCCGCACCACATCGGTGTTGCCGGCCGCCGCGACCGTCAGGTCGAGGTCCTTGCCGCCACCGACCACGCCCAGCGACATTCCGCTGGTGTAGTCGACGAGCGCGACACCGATCGCGCCTTCGATCGTCATGCACTCCTTGAGTGCGGTGTCCATGTCAGTCATGAGCCTGTCCTCCGTTGTGTTCGGGCCTACGGTCCGGGCCGCCGAAGCCGACGACGGTCTGGGCCGGTGTTTCAGGAACGGGCAGCGCTGGGTCGGCCCGATCCGGTGGGGCGGGTGTTGCGGCGGGGCAGCGGTTCTCGCGTCGGCGGCACCGGCGGCGGTGTGCCGCCGTTGGGTGCGCGCCCCGGGGGTTGGGCGGCGAGCGCCTCGACGAGAGTGCCGAGCCGTTGCGCCACGATGCGGGAGGTGCGGTGCACCAGGGCCAGGTTGGCCTGGGGCATGGCGACGACGGTCAACAGCGCGCCGGCACCGGCGACGTAGCTGACCAGGCAACCGCCGTCGGCCTGGATGACGGTCTCGCGGTGGAGGCCGAGGCCGACTGTTTCGGCGAAGCGCCGGCCGAGGCCGACCGTGGCCGCGGCCATCGCGGCGACCGTGTCGGGCTCGACCCGGTCGACGTCACTGGCGATGAGCAGCCCGTCGGGGCCGGCCAGGACCGACCCGACCACGTCTGGGACCTCGCGCAACGTGCGTAGCGCGGCGGCGATCGCGCGATCGGTGTCCACTGGCGGTGTGTCTCCTTCGGTCTGGGTGTCGGCGGCCGGCACGGGCCGGCGGACCGCGGGTCATCGCAGCGCCTTGAGCGCGGTGCGGATGCGCTTGAGCAGTGCCTCGTCGGCCGGGACGGGCGGTGGGGAAGTGCTCTCGGGCGGATCCGGGAGGACAGGGAGTCGTTCGCCCGGTGCGCGCCGGGGCAGTGCGGGCAGCGAACCCGGCGGTGCCGGCGCCGGGACCGAAGCGCGGATGGGCGGCGCGGGGCCGTCGGGCTCGACGGGGGTGCGCCGGCGGGGGACCTCGACCCTCGGCTTGGCCGCCGGCTCGGCAAGCGGGGGTGTGCTGCGCGACGGCCGCTCGTCGCGTCCACTGTGTATCGGCAGCGGCAGGGCGCCGGCCGGCAGCGCGACCAGGCCGTTGGCGGCGAGCCGACGGACCTCGGTGAGCACGGCGTAGCCGGCGCGGCCGAGTGCCCGGGCCAGGGCGGTCGGGGTGAGCGCGCCGTCGGCACGACCGACGATCTCCCATTGCAGGGCGGAGAGCACCACCCGCGGCGTTGGTGGCCGCCGGATCGGCAGCAGCGGGGCGTGGTCGAGCCCGGGCTCGGGGTAGATCTCGTCGAGCAGCTTGCGCCGCCGGGCCGACTCTTTGCCCAGGACGGCCGCGTCGACCGAGGTGACGGCGCCCATCCCGTGTGTCTCGCCGTCGACGAAGCGCAGCATCGCGCTGGCCGAGCCGAGCGCGAAGTAGGCGGCGTCGTAGATCGCGCCGAGCACGCACAGCTCGAGCTCGCCGTGGGTGAGGTGGCCCTGCTGCACCAGCCAGGCACCGGGTCGCACGTCGGCCTTGCCGGCCGCGCCGCCCCGGGCGAGCGCGGCCAGCCAGGTCTGCTCGGCCAGCCGGCCCGAAGCGGTGAGCAGGTCGCCGATGCCGGGGGAGCTGCCGGACTCGGCGAAGACCACCTCACCGGCGAACAGGTAGAGGCAGTCGTCGGTGCCGATGTGGAGCGCACCGGTCGCGCCGGCGGTGGCCAGTTGGGTCAGGGCGCGCCGCGGCGAGCCCGTGCGGGGGATCCGGACGGACTTGGCCAACGCTCCTCCTGACAGGTCGATTGCTACGGGCCTTCCGGATCTAGGGGACATGTCCTGGGCGGCCGAGGCCGCGTGTGGGTAGGTCACCGGGTGGGTGGCTGCGGCTAAGCCGCGACGAGGTCGTCGGCGAGGATGCGGATGCGCCGCTGTGCGACGGCCAAGTTGCCTTCGTGGCGGTCGAGCCACACGTAGAGCAGCAACCGGCTGTCGAAGTCGGTGCGGATCATCCGGAGCAGGTGGTAGCCACCATGCGTCGTGATGACCACGTCTTCGACCAGGTCATTGGGTCGCGTCGACGCGAAAGGTGCGCGGCTGGTCGCCGCGTGTATGACGTCGGACGAACCAGCGGCGGACGCGTCGGGGTCACCGGTGGGCGCATTGCCCGCCCAGGCGAGCGCGAAACCGGTCGTGTAATCGACCACGCTCGCCCCGATCGCGCCGGGGATGGTCATCGCCTGCCGGAGGCAGTCGTCTATGCCGGACACACGTGCTCCTCCACCCGGGTGGTGCCTCCCGCGTCCACTCCGGCCAGAGGGCGCACGAGAATCCCGGGTAACGGGTCGGGGCCGGGAAGTTAGCCGGCCATGACGATGTGCTTCCGCGAAACTACTCCCAGGCGAAGATCGTCCGCAGCTGTCTCACCCTCGGCGATCGGCCAGCAACTATGGACTGATCGGGTATTGCAAACCGGGTCGAGATGGGCATGTCTCACTCCCAGCCAGGTTGCCGACCGAACAGGGCGCACCGGCGATCGTGGGCGTAACCTGGCGGACACCTTCTCGTTCCCGTCCGTCCGCGCTGTCCGCATCGGAGGTACCTCATGGGCAATCGCTGGGAGAACCTGGTGGTGGACGCGCGCGACCCGGCCCGGCTGGCCCGGTGGTGGGCCGAGGCGCTCAACTACCAGATCACCTACGAGAAGCCCGACGAGGTGGAGATCCGGCGGTTGCCCGACGAGTTGCCCGGGCTGGTTTTCGTCCCGGTGCCCGAGGCCAAGCAGGTGAAAAACCGGCTGCACATCGACCTGCGCCCCGACGACCAGGAGGCCGAGGTCGAGCGCCTGGTCGACATGGGTGCGCGGCACGTCGACGTCGGGCAGCCGGCCAGCGGCGGCTGGATCGTGCTGGCCGATCCGGAGGGCAACGAGTTCTGCGTGCTGTCGCCGAAACAGTAGGTTTGACCATGTGACCACTGGCGACGCGGAGCGCTGGGTGCCCGAGCCGCCCAAGGACACCGGGGCGGGGCGCGGCCCCTACGAACGTGACCGGGCCCGGGTGCTGCACTCGGCGGCGTTTCGCCGGCTGGCCGCGAAGACCCAGGTGCACATGGCCGGCACCGACGACTTCCTGCGCACCCGGCTGACCCACTCGCTCGAGGTGGCCCAGATCGGCCGCGAGATGGGTGCCCGGCTCGGCTGTGACCCCGACGTGGTCGACGTGGCCGGGCTCGCGCACGATCTGGGGCATCCGCCCTTCGGGCACAACGGCGAGGCCGCCCTCGACGAGTTGGCCCGATCGTGCGGCGGCTTCGAGGGCAACGCGCAGACGCTGCGGGTGTTGACCCGGCTGGAGGCCAAGGTGCTCGGCGCCGGGCTCAACCTGACCCGGGCCTCGCTGGACGCGACCTGCAAATATCCGTGGCAGCGCGAGCCGGGACGGCGCAAGTTCGGCGTCTACGAAGACGACCTGCCGGTCTTCGGGTGGCTGCGGGAGGCGGCGCCGGAGCCGGAGCGGCGCAGCCTGGAGGCCCAGGTGATGGACTGGGCCGACGACGTCGCCTATTCGGTGCACGACGTCGAAGACGGCATTCACGGCGGCTATGTGCGGGTGCGCTCGCTGATCGACGACGCCGACGAGCGGGCGGCCGTGTGCCAGGCCGTGGCGGAGACCTATTCGCCGGAGCCGGTCGCGACGCTCGCGCCGGTGCTCGACGGGCTGCTCGCCGACCCGGCGCTGGTGGCGGTCGCCGACCACGACGGCAGCTATCGGGCGCAGGCCGCGCTCAAGGGCCTGACCAGCGTGTTGACCGGCCGGTTCGTCGCGGCCGCGGTGGAGGCGACCCGGGCCGCGCACGGCACCGGCGTGCTGAGCCGCTATGCCGCCGACCTGGTCGTGCCGCCGCTGATCAGGGCGCAGTGCGCGCTGCTCAAGGGCATCGCGCTGCGCTATGTGATGCGCCGGCCGGGCGCCCGCGACCGCTACGAGCGGCAGCGCGACGTGCTGGCCGAACTCGCGGCGGTGCTGCTCGACCGGGCACCCGAGGGTCTCGACCCGGCGTTCGCGGCGCAGTGGAAGGCCGCCGCCGACGACCCGGCGCGGCTGCGGGTCGTCATCGACCAGGTCGCGTCGCTGACCGACCCGTCAGCCGTTGAATGGCACTATCGGCTGACCCACTGACCCCGGCGGTCAGTGGGCCGGGCCGATGTCGCGCAGGGCCAGGGCGCCCACCGCCTGGGCGCGGACCGCGAAGGCGCCCGGCGTCAGCCGGACCCGTCTGGACGGCTCCTGGTCACCGCGATGACGGCCGCGGCCGTGCCGGCGCTTGTTGACCCGGTTGAACAGGCGCTTGCGGTCGGCGTCGGCGATCAGGTCGCGCTGGTGGTCGTGGGCGATGGTGAGCATGAGATCGGGGTGCTGATACATCGTGGGCTCCTGTCGGCTCTCGGTGATGTATCCATCCTGTTCGGACGGGCGCATCCCGACATCGGGAGCCGTTCCCTAACTTGCCGCCGCCACCCTCCTTAGCCGCACCCCGGCCGCGCCTAGGTATACCTAGTGGGTGAGGTGGTAGAAGCGGAAGAACGCGAAATCGTCGATCGGCAGCACCTCGAGATCGGCGAACCCGGCCTGTTGGGCATAGCCGCGCAGCACGTCGGGGCGCATCACGGTGCCGGTGGCGACCGAGCCCGGGTGCGACATGCTGTCGGGCAGGCAGACCAGCGTGCTGAAGCCGTACATCAGACGCTCGATGTCGTCGCCCGGCGCCAGGAACGCCTCGCCGACCGCCTCGTCCATCACCACGACCGGCGCACCGGGCCGCACCGCGCCGCGCATCGCCGCCAGCACCTCGACCGGTCGGGGCAGGTCGTGCACGCACTCGAACGCGAACGCCGCGTCGTAGTCGCCGGTGCCGGGCAGCCCAGCGCTGGCGTCGACCAGGTGGAACGCGACCCGGTCGCGCAGACCCGCCTCGCGGGCGTTGGCGGTGGCCATCGCCACCGACGGCTTGTCGACGTCGAACCCGTCGACCCGGGCGTCCGGGTAGGCCCGGGCCAGCGCGATCGACGACCAGCCCGCACCGCAGCCCACGTCGACGATCCGCGCGCCCGGCCGGCGCAGCGCCTCGTCGAGCGGGCCGACACCGGCCAGCGCCGCCGGCAACGCGTGCTCGAACCACGGCCGGTTGATGTCAGCCTGCGCCTCGCGCATTTCGGTGCCGAACGTCGACCAGCCCACCCCACCGCCGTCGCGGTAGGCGCTGACCAACGCCGGCAACTGGATCGCGGCCGCCGCGAAGGAACTGGCCAGCGGCGCGAGATAGTTGAGGCTGCCGGCGTCGGTGAGCACTTCCGCGGCACCCGGCGGCAGGGTGAACCGGCCGTCGGCCGACGCGGTGAGGATGCCGCACGACGCCTGCTGCTGGAGCCATTCGCGGGCGTAGCGCTCGACCCCGCCGGCCCGCTCGACCAGCTCGTGCGGGTTGGCCGGGCCGCCGTCGGCCAATGCCCGATACCAGCCGAGCCGGTCGCCGAGGTAGACCGAGAGGATCTCCGCCGTGCCCAGCGCCGAGCGGAACATGCGATCGGCGAACTCTTCCGTGGTCTGTGTCATCCGGTGGACGTTAGCCACCGGGCGAACATCGCACCGCGTAAAACGCTACAGAGTCTGGTTTCTGCGAGACTGTCCGGATGAGTGACCAGTTCGTGATCGTGGGTGCTTCGCTCGCCGGGGCGCGGGCCGCGTCGACCCTGCGCGAAGAGGGCTTCGACGGCGGCATCGTGCTGGTCGGGGCCGAGGATGACCTGCCTTACGAGCGTCCGCCACTGTCCAAGGGCTATCTGCTGGGCAAGAAGGAGCGGCAGAAGGCGTTCGTGCACGACGCCGCGTTCTACGAGCAGCAGCGGATCGAGCTGCGGCTCGGCACCCGCGCCACCGCGATCGACCCCGCCGGTCACCAGGTCACCCTCGACAGTGGCGAGTCGCTGCCCTACCGCAAGCTGCTGCTGGCCACCGGATCCTCGCCGCGCACCCTGGAGCTGCCCGGCGGTGAAGCGCGGCGGATCCACTACCTGCGCACGATCGAGCAGTCCGAGGCGCTCGGCGCCACGCTGCGCGCCGGCGACCCGGTGGTGGTGATCGGCGCCGGCTGGATCGGGCTGGAGATCGCCGCCGCGGCGCGCCACTACGGTTGCGACGTGACGGTGGTGGAGACCGACCGGGCGCCGTTGCGGCAGGTGCTCGGCGACGAGGTCGGCGCCGTCTTCCGCGCGCTGCACGAGGCGCACGGCGTCGAGTTCCACTTCGACACGCAGGTACGCGCGTTCGGCGCCCTCGGCGACCGCCTCACCCACGCCGTGCTCGACGACAACGTCGAGGTGCCGGCGTCGGCGGCGGTGATCGCGGTCGGCATCTCACCCAACGTCGAGTTGGCCCGCTCGGCGGGTCTTCGGGTCGACGACGGGGTGGTCACCGACGCCGCGTTGCGCACCAGCGACCCCGACATCCACGCCTGCGGCGACGTCGCGTCGTCCTACCACCCGCTGGCCCACGAGCACATCCGGGTGGAGCACTGGGCCAATGCCCTCAACGGCGGGCCGGCGGCCGCCCGGTCGATGCTCGGGCACGACGTCTCCTACGACCGGCTGCCCTACTTCTTCACCGACCAATACGACCTGGGCATGGAAATGGCCGGCTGGTTCCCGCGCGGCGGCTACGACCGGGTGGTGTTCCGTGGCGATCCATCCATCGTGGACGGCAAGGCGCCGGAGTTCGTGGCGTTCTGGACCCGGCGCGGGCACGTGCTGGCCGGGATGAACGTCAACGTATGGGACGTTCAGGACGATATCCAGAAACTCGTGCGTGCCGGCTACACCGGTAAAGACGTCGACCTGGACCGGCTCGCCGACCCCAGCGTGCCCCTCGACACGCTTCTCGACGGATAGCACGCCGGATTTCCTGATCGTCCGCACGCCCTCCGCCGCTTTGGCAATGCTGAGGTTCTGGCTGCTAGAGCCGAGGAGCGAGCGATGGCAATCAACCAGTCGACCGCGGCCGCGGTCACGGGTGTGCAAGGTCCGGAAAGCGTGCCGGTCAGTCTCAGCGTCAACGGCTCGACCTACGTGGTCGAGCTGGAACCGCGGGTCAGCCTGCTCGACGCGCTCCGCGAGCATCTCGACCTGACCGGCAGCAAGAAGGGTTGCGACCAGGGCACCTGTGGCGCCTGCACGGTCTGGCAGGACGGGCGGCGGGTGCTGGCCTGCCTGACCCTGGCGATGACCGCCGAAGGCCACGAGATCTCGACGATCGAGGGGGTCGCGCAGGACGGCGAGCTGCACCCGATGCAGCAGGCGTTCATCGACCACGACGCCTTCCAGTGCGGCTATTGCACGCCGGGGCAGATCATGTCGGCCATCGCGCTGATCCGCGAGGGCAACGCGACCACCGACGCCGACATCGCCGAGCACATGAGCGGCAACCTGTGCCGGTGCCAGGCCTACCCCAACATCCACGCCGCGATCCGCGAGGTGCGCGACGCCGACGACGACGGCGACGGGGGTCGGTGACATGCGGCCGTTGAGCTTCTTCCGGGCCGGTTCCATCGACGACGCGGTCGCCGCGGTCAGCGCCAACCCGGACAGCGCGTTCCTGGCCGGCGGCACGACCGAGATCGACCTGGTCCGGCTGGGCGTGATCGCGCCGTCGTTGCTCGTCGACGTCAACGACCTGCCGTTGACCTATCTCGAAGACACCGACAACGGAGGTGTACGCATCGGCGCGATGGCCCGGATGAGCGACGTCGCCCGGGCACCGCGGATCGTCGAGCGCTACCCGGGCATGTCGCAGGCATTGCTGCTGGGCGCGTCCGAGCAGTTGCGCAACATGGCGTCGATGGGCGGCAACATGTGCCAGCGCACCCGCTGCGCCTACTTCCGCGACGGCCAGTCGCCGTGCAACAAGCGCGAGCCGGGCAGTGGCTGCTCGGCGATGAACGGGGTCAACCGCGGCCACGCGATCCTGGGCACCTCCGACCAGTGCATCGCGACCCACCCGTCGGACGTGGCGGTGGCGCTGGTCGCGCTCGACGCCACGGTGCGCACCATCGGCCCGGACGGCACGCGGACGATCCCGATCGAGAGCTTCTTCCTGCGCCCTGAGGACACCCCGAGCGTCGAGCACCCGCTGGCGCACGGCGAGCTGATCGTGGCGATCGACGTGCCCGATCTGCCGGTCGCGCGCGCGTCCCGCTACGTCAAACACCGCGACCGCGTCTCCTACGAGTTCGCGCTGGTGTCGGTCTTCTCCGCGATGCGGGTCGACGAGGCCGGCCACGTCTCCGAACTGCGGCTCGCCCTCGGCGGCGTGGGCACCGTGCCGTGGCGGGCGCACCGCGCCGAGGAGGCGCTGATCGGCCGGCCCGCGACGGTCGAGAACTTCGCCGCCGCCGCCGACGCGGAACTGCGCGACGCCGTCACCCGGCCGATGAACGAGTTCAAGGTGACGTTCGCCAAGCGGGCGATCGTCCGCGAGCTGAGCGAGGTGATCTCCTCATGAGCGAGCGAAGCGAGCGCGGTCAACGCAGCCCCTGGGGCTCTTGCTCCGCCGACCGAAGGGAGGCGGCGGCATGAGCCCGGTCCTGGGCAAGCCGGTCAACCGGGTCGACGGGCCGGACAAGGTCACCGGCACCGGCCGCTACTGCGGCGAGATCGTGCTGCCCGGCCTCGCGTACGGGCTGATGGTCGGCTCCTCGATCGCCAACGGGCGGGTGGTGTCGATCGACACGACCGCGGCCGAGGAGGCCGGGGGCGTGCTCGCCATCATGACCCACGAGAACACGACCAAGATCGCCAACCAGCCGCACCTGCTGCCCTCGCTGGCCGGCCAGCCCGCGCCGGGTGAGAGCTTCTTCCCGCTCCAGGACGACGTTGTCCACTACTGGGGCCAGCCGGTCGCGCTGATGGTCGCCGAGTCGCAGGAGCAGGCCGCGCACGCCGCCCGGCTGCTCGACATCACCTACGACGTCGGGGTGCCGGTCGCCACGATCGAAGACGGGCGTTCCCAGGCGTACGAAGCCAAAATGCTCTTCGGTGGTCTGATGCCGGCCCGCGACGAGCGCGGTGATGTCGCCGGCGCCCTGGCCTCGGCCGAGGTGACCGTCGACGCGACCTACCACTTCGCGGCCAACCACCACAATCCGCTCGAGCCCTCGGTGACGACCGCGCAGTGGGACGGCGACCGGCTCACCCTCTGGGACTCCACCATGGGGGTACGCGCCAGCCAGCTCACCGTCGCGACGCTGCTCGGCATCCCGCTGTCCGACGTCCGGGTGATCACCCACTTCGTCGGCGGCGGCTTCGGCTCCAAGGCGATGGTCTGGCCGCACGTGACGCTGGCCGCGCTGGCCGCCCGGCACGTCCGGCGCCCGGTGCGGCTCACGCTCACCCGGCCGCAGACCTTCACCTCCAACGGCCACCGCGAGGAGCAGGAGCAGCGGATCACGCTCGGCGCCGGCCGGGACGGGATGCTGACCGCGATCCGGCACCAGAAGACCTCGGTCACCTCGCCGTTCGACGACTGGGCCGAGCCGGCCACCGGCACGTCGACGCAGATCTACGGCTGCGCCAACTATCTGGGCATGCACAGCCTGATCAAGGGCAACACGATGACGCCGACGTTCACCCGGGCGCCGGGTGAGTCGCTCGGGTCGTTCACGCTGGAGACCGGGATGGACCGGCTGGCGTACGAGCTGGATATGGATCCGGTCGAGTTGCGCATCATGAACCACCCGCCGGTCGACAACCACGGCAACACGTGGTCCAGCGACGGCTTGGCGGACTGCCTCCGGCGCGGGGCCTCGCTTTTCGGCTGGTCCTACCGTGACCCGCGGCCGGGCATCCGGCAGGAGGGCAACAACCTGATCGGCACCGGCGTGGCCAGCGCCGGCTATCCGGTGGCGTTCATGATGCCCGTGCAGCACGCCCGGGCCCGGATCTTCAACGACGGCAGCGTGGTCATCCAGACCAGCGCGCAGGAGTTCGGCATCGGCGTCACCACCTCGATGTCGCAGGTCGGCGCCGACGGGCTGGGCGTCGACATGGACGTGCTGCGCTTCGAGGCCGGCGACACCGACCTGCCCAACTCGACGTCGGCGGTCGGCTCGATGGGCGCCACGATGGCATCGTCGGCCGTGCACAACGCGGCCACGACGTTGCGCAACGACCTGATCGCCCACGCCGTCAACGACGACAAGTCGCCGCTGCACGGCCTGTCGCCGAGCTCGGTGCGGGTCGCCGATGGGCGGATGACGTCCACTCTGGACCCGTCGATCTCCGAGTCCTATTCGGACCTGCTGCAACGCAACCGGCTGCTCGACATGGAGGCGCTCGGCTCGTGGACGCCGCCGCCGCTGGACACCCCGCACGGGCTGCTCACGTTCGGCGCCCAGTTCGCTGAGGTGGCCGTCGACAAGGACCTGGGGCTGGTCCGGGTACGCCGGATGCTGGGCGTGTTCGCGCCCGGCCGGGTGCTCAACCCGAAGCTGGCCCGCAGTCAACTGCTCGGCGGGATGCTGTGGGGCCTCTCGCAGGCGCTGCTGGAGGGCAACCAGATCGACCGGCAGAGCGGCCGCTGGGCGCTCAACAACCTGGGCGAGTATCTGGTGCCGGTGCACGCCGACATCCCCGACATCCAGGTCGAGTTCGTTGAGGTCGAAGACGACGTGGTCGGCCCGCTGGGTGTGAAGGGCGTCGGCGAGGTGGGCCAGGTCGGCGCCGCGGCGGCGATCGCCAACGCGGTCTTCCACGCCACCGGCCGCCGGATGAACGAACTGCCGATGACCGCCGAGGTCGTGATGAACGGTGCCGGCTGAGGCGTTACCTGAACGGCCGGCCATCAGCGCTCCAACGCGGGAGCAGAGGCCGGCCGTCCGTTCGCTGATCGAACGCAGCGTCGCGCGCCAACCGTGGCTGGGCGCGGCCGGGCTGCTGTTGGTGATCCCGATCGCGGCGGCCCTGGCGTTCGCCCTGGACGGCCCGGCCCGGTCGTTGGTGGTGATCGGCCCGCTGGTCACCTACTCGCTGGTGCCGGTCGCCATCGTGGCGTTCTGGTGGGAGGACTGGCCCGGGACGGCACTCGCGCCGCGCTGGTTGGCCGGGTGGCTCAACACGCTGTTCATCGTGGCGTTCGGGGTCGGGCTCACGTTTCTCGGCCAACTGATAGCCGGCGGGGTCGATCCGCGGGGGGTGTTCGACCCGAACCCGGGCCCGGGCCACCTGCCGACGTTCCCGGCCACGTTGCCGCTGGCCGGCGCCGCTTTCGCGGCGATGCTCCAGTTCACGCTGGTGTGCGAGGGCTGGCCGCTGCGCAAGCTGCGGCGGCGGGTGCCGGCTGGGTTGCTCGCCGGGGTGCTCGCGTTCGGTGCCGCGCTGTTGGTCTACTACTTCGTCGCTGACGTGCGGCCACCGCCGTCGTCCGGCTTGCACACCCAGACGGGCCCGATGGCCGGTGCGTCGCTCGGTGCGCTGCTGGTGACGACCGGGGCGTGGCAGACGTGGCTCTACGTCACGTGGCGAGGCTGGCCGTTCAACCTGATCCAGCGCCGCTGGCTGCGGCTGTCGGTGGCCAATGTCTGCGTGATCGCGGGCGGCTGGGCCACGTACACCTTGATCCATCTCGCGGTCAGTCCTGGGTTGATCATCGCGGGCGCGGCGGCCTTCACCGCTGCGGCCCTGTCGGTCTCGATGCTGTTCGAGAACGCGGTCCGCCCCCACATCACGGCGACGATGGACAAGTGGCTGTCGGTGACGACGGTGTCGGCGGTGGCCGTGATCCTGTATGTGGTGCTGACCGCCTATGCGCACACGGTCAACTTCGGCCACTTCGAGCCGAGCGAGTTCGTGGTGCACGCCTGCCTCAACGCGCTGGCCTTCTCGGTCATCACCCACGTGGCCGTCGGCCGCCGCTGGCCGTTCGCCCGCGACCTAGCCTGAGCGGCTACGTGGGGGTCTGCGTCGACACGGCGTGCGGGACGGGTTCTGCGCGGAGGCGAGCGCGATCGCGGGGAGCCTGCTCCCCGAGAACGAGTGGCCAGCGCCGATCACTTAGGCAGCCCGAAGGTGGCGATGTAGTAGAGGGCGCTGCTCGTGATGACGCCGACGACCGTCGCGAGCAGCAGGCCGGCGACGGCTGGCAGCGCCCAGCCCGGCAGCCGCTTGCTGTGCAGGACCAGGATCTTGGCGACGAAGGCGCCGTAGAAGATGCAGCCGAGGATGCTGTGGGTCAGCACCCGGGCGCTGTAGGTCTGGAAACCGAGCGCCCACAGGCAGGCGGCCGCGACCGGCAGGCTCACGATGAAGGCCAGGAAGCCGCTGGTGCGGTGCACGGGCCCGACCCACGGCCGGCGGCGCAGGCCGAACTTCTCATACATCCACAGCGCGGTGACGAGTTGGACCGCGGCCAGCAGCAGGACGCCGAGGGCCAGCCAGACCTTGAACGCGTAGATCGACGGGAAGGGGTTGGCCCAGGGCACTTCGCCCGTCGGCGTGTGCACGCTGCCCCAGATGCCCAGCGCGACCGAGACGGCCGCGCCGATCAGCAGCGGGATCAGGATGAGGAAGGGTCGCGTTCTGGCTCGCTCGTACACCATCTCAGTATTGCGGTGATCCCGGCTAAATCGGGTCTTTCACGTGCCAGTCGGGCGCTCGCGCTTCGGTAGCTTGCTGACCACCGTGTCGTAGGAGGCGTCGATCGCCTCCAGGATCTCGTCGTCGGGGATGCCGGTGCCGACGGTCAGGGTGTTCCAGCCCGACCGTCCGATGTAGGCCATCACGCTGGCCGAGCCGGGATAGCGGGCCAGCCACTCGTCGGCGACCTCGCGGTTGGGGCCGCACTTGAGCCCGACGGTCGGCGGCGGCCCTTCACCGAGAAACGCGAAGATCTTTCCACCGACCTTGGCGACGGTGTCGCCCTCCCATGGCTGGTCGGGCCACGCACCCGGCTTGGCCAGGCAATACGCCACCAGCTCATCCCGGGTCATGCCGTCACCATAACGCCCGGCATGGATCCGGGGGAGCGGCCTCGGGAACCGCCACCCCCGTTGTGGCGGTTCCGCCGTGCCGCAATGCCAGAAACGTACGGTGTCGTTCTTGACATCGCCTTGACGCCGATCGCGAGTAGCCTCTGGACCGCGGGCGCGGAGCGCTTGACGCCGGCTTGACACTGGGCACGGCGCGAACGGGCTGGAGCGGTGTTGGACTTCCTCGTGCTGGGGCCGGTCGAAGCGTGGTCCGGCGGTCAGCCGGTCGCGTTGGGACGGCGTCACCAGCGTCGGCTTCTCGCGCTGCTGTTGCTCGAGGCGCCGCGGCCGATCCCGACCGAGCGCCTCCTGGACCTCGTCTGGGACGACGACCAGCCCTCCTCGGCGCGCGCCGTGCTGCACACCCACATCAGCCGGCTACGGTCGGTGCTGCGGCCGCACGGTGTCGGGCTGCTGTCCCGCGCCGACGGCTACCTCGTCGACGTCGACCCGAGCCACGTCGACGCGCACCGGTTCGTGACGATGGCGAGCCGGGCCCGGCAACTCACCGAGGCCGCGCCCCGGGCCGCTGCGCTGGCCGAGGCGCTCGCGTTGTGGCGCGGTCCGTTGATGTCCGACGCGGCCGACGACCGGTTGCGCCGGCGGGTCGGCGGTGCCATCGAAGAGCTACGGCTGACCACAATGGAATCACTCAATGCGGCCCGGCTCGCCGACGGGCAGCACGACCGCGTGGCGGTCGACCTCGTCGAGCTGGTGGATCGCCATCCGACCCGGGAGCGGTTCGTCGGCCTGCTGATGACGGCGCTCTACCGGGCGGGGCGGCAGATCGACGCGCTGGCCTCTTACGACCAGGCCCGTGCCCGGCTGCGCGCCGACTTCGGTGTCGATCCCGGGCCCGAGCTCGCCCAACTACACCTGCGGGTGCTCCAGAACGACCCGACGCTGGCTGTCGCACCGCGCAAACCGACGCCCGCGCACCACCTGCCCCGGGACCTGCCCGACTTCGTCGGTCGGCGCGCGGCAGTGGATCAGCTGACCGCTGCCGCGTCCAGGGTGCTCGCGATCGACGGCATGCCGGGCGTGGGGAAGACCGCGCTCGCGGTGCGCGCCGCCCACCTCGTCGCCGACCGCTACCCGGATGCCCAGCTCTATCTCGACCTGCACGGGCACAGCGAGCGCGCCCCGGTGGAACCCGCCACGGCGCTCGACGCGTTGTTGCGCCAACTCGGCGTCCCCGGTGAGCAGATCCCCGAGGGGCTCCCGGCGCGGGTCGCCCGCTGGCGGCGCGAACTGGCCGGGCGCCGGGTCCTGCTCCTGCTCGACAACGCCGCGACCAGCGCGCAGGTCGATCCGTTGCTGCCCGGCGCCGACGGCTGCCTGACCCTGATCACCAGCCGGCACCGGCTGGTCGGGCTCGACGGGGCCGCACCGCTGTCGCTGGACGTGCTGACCGAGGCGGAGGCCGCCGACCTTCAGCTCCGCATCGTCGGCGACCGGATCTCCGCCGATCCCGAGGGCGCGGCCGAGGTCGCCCGCCTCTGCGCGCACCTCGCCCTCGCGATCCGGTTGGCCGCCGCGCGGCTGGCCCACCGGCCCGCGTGGACGGTGCAGGATCTGGTGGCCCGGCTGCGGTCCGCCCGTCCCGCGCCCGCCGAGCTGACCGCCGAGGGGCGCAGCCTGCCGGCCGCGTTCGCGCTGTCCTACGACCATGTCACCGAGCCCGAGCGGCGGATGTTCCGGCTCCTCGGCCTGCACCCGGGGATGCGGTTCGACCTGCACGCCGCGGCGGCCCTGGCCGACCTCGACCTCGACGAGGCCGCCGGCGTGGTCGACGGGCTGGTCGACGCGCACATGCTGCACGAGCCCGCTGTCGGGCAATACCAACTGCATGACCTGATGCGGGCGTACGCCCGGAGCCTGCTCCAGACGCAGGAGACGCCCGACCAACGCCGCGCCGCGATCCACCGGCTGCTGGACAGCTACCTGCACACCGCCGTCGTCGCCGGCGCGCCTCAGGAGGTGACGCCGGTCGACTACGACCTCGGCCCGGCGCCGCGGTATGCCATGGCTCCCGGCGACGGCCGCCAGTGGTTCGCCGCCGAGCGGGCCAACCTGGTCGCGAGCATCCGGCTGGCCGAGGAGCTCGCCCTCGACGAGCAGGCGTGGAAGCTGACCCGGGCACTGTGGCGCCACGTCTACGAGACCGGCCACACCGACGACCTGCTCACCACCCACCTGATCGCGCTGCGCTGCACCCTGCGCTCGCGGGACCGCCGCGGCGAAGCCGTCACCCGCAACTTCCTCGCCTCCGGCTACAACCAGCTCGGCCAACTGGTCGAGGCAGAAGACCACCTGCGGGCCGTGCTGGCCTACAACGTCGACACCGGCGACCGATACCGCGAGGCCAACACCCAATACCTGCTCGCCGGGGTCGTGCACTGGCTCGGCCGCTACCCGGAGGCGATCGACCTGCTTCACCGCAGCAACAAGCTGCGCGGTGAGCTGGGCGACGAGGCCGGCACCGGATTCGGCTACACGATGCTCGGCGAGATCTGCACGACCTTGGGCCGCCTCGACGAGGGATTGGACTGGAACCAGCGCGGCCTCGACATCCTGCGCCGGCTCGGCCAGCCCTATCCCATGGCGATCGCGCACGCCCATCTGGGCGCGACCCTGCTGACGATGGACCGGCTCGACGAGGCCGAGCAGCACCTGCACCGTTCGATCGAGCTGAAACGGAGCGTCGGCGCGCTGATCGGCGAATCGGGGGTGCTCAACAACCTCGCCGTGCTCGACCGACTCCGAGGCCGGCACGACTCCGCGTCGGAACTGCACCTGCGCGCGTTGACGGCCGCGCAGGACGGCGGCGAACGCATCCACGAGTGCGTCATCCGCAACAGCTACGCGGTCACGCTCCGGCTGGCCGGCGACGTCGAGGCGGCCCGCTCCCAGCACCGGCAGGCCCTCGCGATGGCGGTCGAGATGCGCATCCCGGTCGAGGAGGGCCGAGCGCTGATCGGTCTGGCCGGCACGGATCCGGGCACCGCCGAGCAACGCGAGCAGGGCGTGCGGATCCTCAGTCGCCTGGGCGTGCCGATCGCGCCGGACGGCTGACGAACAGGGCGCCCAGCAGGGCTCCGGCGACCATGATTGCCAGCAGGGTGGGAATCCCGTACGTCGCACCCGGGAACATGCCGACGGTGGGGAACCGGAAGGCCAGCGCGCTGCCGTAGCCCGCGAGGACCCCGAGCACGAGGACGCCGGCGAGGTCGGCCCGCCGCCAGGTCCGCCGCTTCCAGGCGATGAGGGTGGCGGGCAGCAGCGTCGCCACCACCCCGAAGGTGATCGCGACGACCGTCAGCCACACCCGCGTGGGGTTCGGTCGCAGCGGCAACGCGGACTCGTAGAAACAGCAGCCTTCACCGGACGCCGGGAAACCCAGGCGTTGCCACGCGCCGCCGACGCCGCGGTAGAGCAGGCCGTCGCGGCCGTTGGCGACGAACACCACGTGGCCGCCGGCGACCTCGTGCACCACCAGGGAGCGCGAGGAAAGGTGCTCGGCCGGATCACCCACGTCGGGATAGGACTCGGCGAGCATCGCGTAGGGCTCGCCGGCGATCTCCCAGCTCGTGGCGTAGGTGGCGCCGCCGTCACCGCTCGCCTCGACCCGCAACGCCGTCTTCGCCGCGCGGTAGCACGTCGTGGCCACGCATTGATCCGCGTGGGGTGGCCCGGCCGAGGTGTGGTCGGCCCATTCGAGCACCGCACCGTCGTCGCCCACCAACCATGACCAGGTCTCGTCGTAACGAAGGGTCTGGACGAGGACGGTGCCGGGTCGCGGGCCGTCGACGACGGCCGACACCTCGCCGCGCTGGCGCAGGTTGAGCTGTCCGATGCCGTGGGTGACGAAGGACAGGCCGCCGCAGCAGACGACGGCGACGGCCAGCGACGCGTACGCCAGAGCCCGCCGTTTCATGTCTCCACGGTCCCGTCCCCAAGCCACAACCGAGGCACGGCCGGGCCACAATCCGGGTGATCCGGTCAGGAATGAAGAAGCAACCGGCGCCCGGTCGCCCATAGCGTTGTGGGCATGACAGCAATCGAATCCGTCACCCTCGAGGCCGCCGACGTCACGGCCGCCGACAGCTTCTACACCACCGCTTTCGGCCTCGACAGCACCCAGATCCGGGTGCGGGCCGCGCAGGCGCCGACGACCGGCTTTCGCGGTTTCACGCTCTCGCTCACCGTTTCGCAGCCGGCCACCGTCAACGCGTTGATCGACGCGGCGCTGGAGGCCGGTGCCACCTCGCTGAAGCCGGCTACCAAGTCGCTCTGGGGCTACGGCGGCGTCGTGCAGGCTCCGGACGGCGCGATCTGGAAGGTCGCGACGTCGGCGAAGAAGGACACCGGACCGGCCGACCGAAAGATCGACTCAATCGTGCTGCTGCTCGGCGTCGCCGACATCGCCGCGAGCAAGCGGTTCTACGTCGACCAGGGCCTGACCGTCGCGAAGAGCTTCGGTCGCGTGTACGTCGAGTTCGACGCGTCGTCCGGCCCCGTCAAGCTGGCCCTCTACCGGCGCCGCGCGCTGGCCAAGGACGCCGGCGTCGCGGCGGACGGCACCGGATCGCACCGCATCACCATCGGTGGCGACACCGGGCCCTTCACCGACCCCGACGGGTTCGCCTGGGAAGCCGGTCAGTCGTAGGGGTTCTCGCGCAGCGGGCGGACCGCGGCGGGCACGGGCGCGAGGGTCGTGTCGACATACCGTGTCGTGAAGCTCCCGTCGTACCCGAAGATCGGTCCGTAGCGTTTGTTGGTGACGTTGACGTGGATGCGCAGCCGCCCGATCGCGTCGTCATACCACTCGTGCAGTTCGGCGGTGCCGCTGATGGCCGCCGGCACCCGGCAGCGCAGCAGTCCCTCGGTGAACCGCTGGTCGCCGCTGCGGATGTGCAGGCCGCCGGTTTTGTCGACGCGCACCGAAAGGTCGACGGCGAGATGCTGATGGGTGCCGAGATAGTCGACGATCCCGCCGCGGGCGGCGCTGTAGACCATCGTGGCGTCGAACCTGCGGCGGCGGCCGGCGGCGACGTCGAAGGTGCGCACGAACGTCACCGTCTCGCGGCCGAACCGGTCGAGGTAGGCGTAGTTCTCGATGGTGAACGGGATGTCGGTGCCGGTGTCGGGGAAAAGGATGTGCCGCCCGGCGCCGAGCCGCAGGAAGGGCAGCACGTGCCGGCCGCCGCGCCAGATCCGGTCCATCACCCCGGTGCCGACACAGGCGGTCGTGGTGGCCATGGAAACGCCGAAGCGCTTCTGTAGCTCGGGGTGGAGCCGCTCGAAGTCGGCGCCGAGGGCGCGGCGGAAGATCGCGGTCATGCTGTTCTGCCTTTCGTGGCGGGTCGGCGGCGGCAGCGCCGCGCGGCGGGGGTTCGCGGGCCGGGCGGCACGGCGATCGCGAGCAGCAGGGGGACCGGGCCGAGCCACCAGGCGACGGTGACGAGCGCGACCCGGGCGGCGGCCTCGGCGAGCCAGAGCCGGCGGCTCGCGGCCGGGCTGATGCCGTGCTCGAGCCACAGCCGCAACCGGTCGAACGACCAGGCGGTGGCCCAGCCGAACAACGGCCGGAACGCCCGGTCGGCGAGCCGGCCCCAGCGGCCCCAGCGCGGCGCGTAGTCGTAGCCGGTGAGGAAGCGGACGCCGCCCGGGACCGGCACGTAGCGCCAGTAGCCGTCGCCCTGCTCGATGAGCGAGCGCCGGTCTGCTGATCCGAAGTGGAGGACGGAGACGGCGGTTCCGTCTGGTCGCTCGCGCTCGCCGGCGGTGACGCCGATCCCGTCGATGTGCACGCCGGGCAGCACGGTGGTCCGGTAGCGGAACCTGACCGGGCCACCCGGGGCTTCGGTCAGGCCGTCGATCCGGGTGAAGCGCACGTCCCAGCGGGCGTGCAGGGCCGGGTTGCGGGTGTGCCGCCACACCCGCGCGACGTCGGTGTGGATGACGGTCTCGACGTAGATCACAGCCGCCCCCGAGCATCGAGTTGAACACGTTCAAAACCTGAACGCGATGCTACGCCCGTGGTGTTCCGTCCATCAAGGGCGGATGGCCGACCGCAGCCTGGCGGCCAGGGCGGCCTGCTCCGCGTCGGTCACCGGCAGAATGCCGCGGCTGCTCCGCACCGCCTCGAACTGCTGCTCCGCGTAGGGGATGCCCGGCGGCAGTGGGGCGACGTGCCAGTGCACGTGTGCGTTGCCCTGGTGCGAGCCGAGCGACATCAGGTAGACCCGCTCGGTCGGCACGACCCGCTTGAGTGCCTCGGCCACGTCGTGCACCACGTCGGTGACGTGCCGGAACAGGGCGCGGTCGCCGGTCACGTCGACCACATGCGCGCGCGGCACCACGAGCGTGTAGCCGAGCAACGGCGGATAGCGGTTGAGGAACGCGATGCACAGCTCATCCGCGTACACGATGTGGTGTTGATAATCAGGGTCCCCGCGCAGCATCGCGCAGATGAAGCACGGCCCGCTGCGGACCCGCTCCTCATAGGCGGCCGCGTCGAAAGGGATCGTCACCGCTTCAGCGACGGGCCGCTCACCGTCGGCGGGCGGGCGCCCAGGAAGAAGATGCCCGGGAAGCCGCTGGTCTCGAAGCCGGCGCTCTTGTTGCCCTTCCAGGTCGTGTTCTCCACGCGCATCGTGCCGGTGCGGTCGTTGCTCACGAAGAACACCCCGCCGCCGCCCTCTTTGGCCGTGTTGTCCTGCACGACCGAGCCGGCGATGCGGAGCGTGAACAGGTTGCCGTCGAGGTAGATCGCGCCGCCGCTGCCGCCGCCCGGCGAGCCGTCGCGGGCCGGATTGGCGCCGTTGCCGATCGCCTTGTTGTTGCGGAAGACGCTGTTGAGCACCACCCACGACACGCCGATGCTGGAGAGCGCGGCGCCGTTGGAGCACACACCGCCCTGGAACGTGCTGCCGACGATGTAGACCGGCTCGCCGTGAAACTGGCTGAGCACCCGGATCGCCGCGCCGCCGAGGTCGGGGCCGCTCGCGTCGCAGCGGTTGTCGACGAACTTGGTGTTGACCGCCTTGAACCGGCCGCCGCGGACGAAGATGGCGCCGCCGCCACCGCCCTCGGTCTTGTCGCCGGTCGAGTTGCCGCCGGTGAACGTCAGGTTCTGCACGGTCAGCCGCGGACTGTCCTGATCCTGGCAGTGCGAGGTGAGGAAGCCCTGCGCCTCGTCGCACGTGTTCATGTAGAGGATCCGGCGCTTGCCGCCACCGCTGAGCGTGACCCGGCCGCCGCCGTCGAGCACGATCTTCGGACCGTTGGCATTCTTGATCTTCGCGGTGGCGGTCATCGTGATGGTGACCGGGTCGGGCCCACAGTTGAACGTGATGATCCCGCCGGCCGCGACCGCCTTCACGACGGCGTCGGACGTGCAGCTGGCCTTCGTACCCGTGCCGATCTTCCGGTTGGGTTTGCTGGTGTTCTCCGCGCGGGCCTCGGCCGGAATCGACGCCTTGCCGCCCGGGTTGCCGAAACTGGCCGGTTTGGCCGGCGGCTTCGGCGTGGGGCCGCGGCCGATGCCGTCCTTACCCGGGGTCGGCGTGGGCGCGGCGGCTGAGCCGGTCGGTGCCGGCTGTTGCCGGGCGGCCTGCGTCTGCTCCGGTTGGCCCTGCCCACAAGCAGAGATCAACAGCACGAGCAGCAGGGGTACGGCGGTCGCGCGGATCGTTCGCACCCGGTCGACCTTAGGGGTTAGGCGTGGAAATCGGCGAGCCGCTCGCCTTCCGCGTGCAGCCGCTCGCGCTCCGTCGTGGTGAGCGGGCGGAACTCGTCGTATTCGAGCTTGCCGTCGACCGCTTTCCAGGTGCCCGCGACGGCGCCGTCGACGAGGAACACCGCGAACGACTGCGGTGCCCGGACGTGGAAGATCCGGGGCCGGAACTCCTCCGGGAGGATGCCCGAGCGGCGGGCGTGCACCAGCAGCGATGCGTCCCAGTTGGGCAGGAATCGCGGTGGTGCGTCCGCGTCGCCGTCGGCGATCGGTCCGCCCGCGAGGTCGACCAGCTCGGTGCCGTCCTTCGCCTGGTAGCCGGTCGTGTCCAGCTCGGACAGCGCGGTGCCGACGGCGGCGACCGGCACGCCGGCCCAGGTGGCGATCTCCTTGCGGGTCGCGGGGCCGAATCCCGTCAGATATCGGCGCACCAGGTGGACGAGGCCCTCCTCGGCCGTGCCCTCCGGTGGCCCGACCCAGTCGTCGGCGAGGGTGTAGAGGTCGGCCCGGCGCCGCTCCCACGTGCCGCTCGGGGGTTGCCGCACCATGTCCAGCCACAGGCCGATCAGGCGACGGTGGTCGGCGCCGATCAGCTGGTCGATCTCGCGCTGCTTGAGCGGACCGTCGGCGAGGGCCGCGCGCAGGGTGGCGGCGACCTCTTCCAGTTCTTCGTGCGTCGGCGCCGGCTTGAACGACCGCAACGCCATGGCGCGGCGGGCCTCCCGGATGGCCAACGCCCAGGGCCAGTAGTCGCGCTTGCTGACCGCGTGGATGGTGGCCCGCAGCAGGGTGCCCTGGATGATCTCGCGGTCGTGCAGCAGTTGGGTCACGGCCGGTCGCTCGACGCCTTCGGCGCGGGACCAGAGGCCGAGGTAAATGGCGGGGGAGTACTGGGCCTGTAGGCCGGCCATCAGCTCCAGCACCTGGGGCAACGCGGCCTGGGAGCGGTCCAGCAGCAGCTGGCGGTGCAGGAGCGTCCGGTTGAGCTCCCGATCGGTCAGGGTGTGCGGCACGTGCCTTCGACCTTCATATCCGCCAGGTGGCTGATGTCTCGGTGGCGACTTGCGCGGAGGCTGGTTCCCGTGCCAACCGGCCGCCCCACAAAGCTGTGAGCGGCGGCAACCTTAGAACGATCGGCCTCCGCAGGCGCCGATTCGATCAAAGGTTGCCGCCGCCCATAGTAGATGGGGATTGGCCGGCCCTTACCCCTGTGTGGAACATGGTCAGCGGCTCGACCCCGCTGACGTCGATAAGACTCTTCCGGTGCAGGCGTGAGCGGTGCAGAATTACAGGTCGTGCCACATCTGGGAGATGTAGGAGGTGGTTGATCCTCCGGCGGAAAAGTGAGATGCCGCTGAGGTGGCAAATGCTCCACCGAAAGCCGCGGCGGCAAGGCCGACGACGATAGCTCCTGTGGCCAGGGCTCTGGCGAACAGGGCTGGGAGTCTGCGCTGTGCATTCATGGCAAGCTCCTAATAGGACAGTTAGCGCGCCCTGGCCAGGTAAGGAAGTATTGCTCGCGACTCAGTTCCGAGACAAGCTCACGGTGACGACTCAGTTACGGATAGTTGGCTCTTCGCCACCTAGCCGAAAGTCACCTGGATTGCCGCTTTGCTTATTTTTCATCGGTTTTGTCTTGTCATTCGACATGCAATCTGCAATTTCATGACCGTAATCACCAGAAACGGCTGATTTCTTGCTTGCCGACTAATGGGCCGAAACACGGCGCAGAGGGAGGGGTCGCGGTGACCGAGTTGCCGGTCCCGGCAAGTCCCATCGGTCGTCAACGGCAGATGGAGGTCATGCGACAGCTCGTCGATGACCTCAGCGCCGGCCGTGGCAAGGCAGTCCTGGTCGAGGGCGAGCCCGGCATCGGCAAGACCACATTGTTGCGCGCGGTGACCACCTACTCCCGCGCCGCCGGTGTCCAGGCCGTCTGGGCCCTCTGCGACGAGCTCAGCCAGGCGTTCCCGTTGCTGCCGCTGCTCGAGGCGCTCTCGTCCCGGGCGGGCGTTTCCGGCACCGACCACCAGCGGATCGCCGAGATGTTGCGCGCCGATCCCGGTGTCGGCACCCGCACCGACGTCATCCCGGCCGCCGCCGAGCAGATGCGCGATCTGATCCAGAGCCTCTGCGCCAGCTCGCCGGTCCTGCTCGTGGTCGACGACCTCCAGTGGGCAGACCCGGCCACCGTGATGACCCTCGGCCGTTTGATCCGTGGCGTCGACCAGCTCCCGTTGCTGCTGGTGGGCCTGACCCGCCCGGTGCCGCGCCGCGACGACCTGCTGGCCCTCCGCCGGGCGGTGGAGCCCAACCTGCTGAAGCTGACCCACCTCGACGCCGACGCGGTGGGCGAGTTCGTCACCCAGCTGGTCGAGGGCACGCCCGGCGCCCACCTGATGGACCTGGCGGCCAGCGCCGGCGGCAACCCGCTCTACCTCACCGAGCTGGTCGACGTGCTGGCGCGCAAAGGCACGCTGATCCGCACCGAAGACCTCGTCGAGGCGCCCGAGGAGACCACGCCGACCTCGCTGTCCGCCGCCATCTCCGACCGGCTCCAGTTCCTGTCGGCACCGGCGCGCGAGGTGTTGCGGGTCGCCGCGTTGCTCGGCCTCGACTTCTCCGTCCGCGAGCTGGCGGTCGTGTCCGGCCGAAGGCTCGCCGACCTGCTGCCGATCCTCGACGAGGCGATCCTGACCGGTGTCGTCGTCGAAGACGGCACCGAGATGGCCTTCCGCCACCCGCTGATCCGCGAGTGCCTCTACAACAGCATGCCGGTGCCGGTCCGGGCGGCGTGGCACCGCGACGCCGCCCGCGCGCTCTCCGAAGACGGCGCCCCGGCCGAACGCGTGGCCCGCCAGCTCCGCCCCACGATCGTGCAGGGCCATCGGCCCGCGCCGGTCGACGCCTGGGTCGTCAACTGGTTGGCGTCGTGCGCACCGCAGTTGGTGGGCCAGGCTCCGAAGGTCGCCATCCCGATGCTCCGCTGGGCCCTCGACGGCACACCGGCCGAGGCACCGCTGCACGACGTGCTGGCCTGCCGGCTCGCCGACGCGCTCTTCCGCGTCGGTGACCCAGCCGGCGCCGCCGAGGTCGCGACCAGCGCGCTGGTCAACGTCACCCGCCCCGAGATCCTGGTCGACCTGCACTGGACGCTGACCCAGTGCAACGCCGTCGCCGGCAAGTTCCAGGAGTCGCTCGAGCTGCTGAGCAGCGCGCTCCAGGCCCCGGGCCTGCGCGGCGCCAACCGCGCCCGGCTGCTCGTCCTGGTGGCGCGGGCCCAGTTCGCACTGGGCCACCTCGACCTGGCCGGCCCGGCAACCGACGAGGCGCTCGCGACCGGCACCGAGGCCGGCGACCGCTGGAGCATGGGCTGGGCGCTGTTCGTCCAGACGATCCTCTACGGCGTCAAGGGCGAGTCCCAGCGCGCGCTGCCACTCTACGAACGCGCCCTGGCGGTGGCCGAGGGCGACCCGTCCCTGATCGACCTGCGCTTGCTGTTGCAGATCAACCAGGCCAACGCGTTCGGCGTGCTCGACCGCTACGACGAGGCGATCCTGGTCGCCCAGAAGGTCCGCGAGTCCGCCGACCGCGCCGGCAACGCCTTCCGGCGGGCCCAGGCCCAGAGCATGCTGGGCGAGCTGCTATTCGAGTCGGGCCGCTGGGACGACGCGCTGGTGGAGATCGACCTGGCCCTCAACGTCTCGAAGAACCCGACCACCGACAGCGCCCAACACGCCTTCGCCGCAACCATCCAACTCCACCGCGGCGACGCGAGCAGCGACCGCAACCTACGCGCGGCGGAGCGCTACTTTGGCAAGGAAGAGGCCCGGATGTGCCGCGCCTTCGCGATCGCGAAGAGCCTGCACATGGAACGCGACGAAAAGCTCGACAGCGCGCTTGAGGTGCTGCTCAAGGGCCTGGCCGACGTGCCCGACAAGGAAGAGACGGTCGATCTGCTGGCCGACGCGGTGCGGTTGGCGATCGCCATCGGCGACGAGCACAACGCCAAATCCATCACCGAGCACGCGGTCGCCATGGGCACCGACTCCCCGGTCCCACACCGCCGCGCCGTGGCCGCACACTGCCTGAGCCTCCTGAACAACGACCCGGCAGGCCTGCTAGAGGCGGCAAACAGCTACCGCGCCGCAGGCCGCCCACTACCGCGCGCACAGGCCCTGGAGGCGGCCGCCCTGGTGCTGGCCGAACGCGGCGACATGGCCGAGGCGCGCAACCTGTTCACCGACGCCTACGCCCTTTATTCCAAGCTGGGCGCCGAGTGGGACCTCGCCCGCACCCAGGCAACCTTCCGCCAGTTCGGCATCCGCCGCGGCCCGCGAGTCCGGCACGCCCAGGCCCGCCGCGGTTGGGAAGCGCTGACGCCGACGGAAAACCGGGTGGCCGGCATGGTCGCGCAGGGCATGTCCAACCCCCAGATCGCCGACAAACTGTTCCTTTCCCGCCGCACGGTGCAGACCCACGTCTCCCACATCCTGGCGAAGCTCGAACTCCAGTCCCGCACCGACATCGCCCGCGAGGCCAGCCAACGCGACCTGACCCACGTCGTGAGCTGATCCCGCTTACCCGCGGGGGAGCGCTTCCCTTGCCAGCTCCGCGGTGCACGCGGCCAAACCCGAGCCCGCGCTCTGCGGGCCTCGGCGTCGATGAACGCCGGCGCGTTCCTTGCCACGCTCTGCCGGTGAGCCGCGCGGCATCAGTCGTCCAGTAGAGCGATCCGGGGCGGCACATCTGCTGATTTGATCTCCGATTCGACAGATCTGCCGCCCCAGATGCGCATCTGGCGCGGCATTGCCGGGCCCACCACCGCGATCCGACCCACGTCGTGAGCTGAAATCCATCCCAGAGGTCCGCGGGACCGACCGCGGTTCCGCGATGGATGCGCATTCGTCGCGCCCGCGCTCGCCGAGCTGCTTTGCGCGCTCTGGGGCGTCGTACGTGGGAGTTCGATCACCGATTCCCCATCTCTGCCGCCCCAGATCGCCGCGGCCAGAGACCCGGGCCGGGCGGCCCCGTAGGCCAAACGCTGTCGCGCGCTACGCGATCAACTGCCGAGCGCGGCGATCTGGGGCGGCATATCTGTAAGTTTGATCTTCGGTTCGACAGATCCGCCGCCCTGGATGCGCATCAGGAGCGGCATTGCCGGACCCACCGCGCGATCCGACCCAAGTCCTGAGCTGATTCCACAATCCATCCCTCGGGTCCGCCGGACCGATCCCGGTTCGCTATGGATGCGCACTCGTCGCGGCCGGGCGCTCGTGGAGCCTGCGTCGCCCGCTCTGGGGCGTCGTATGTGGGAGATTGATCTCCGATTCCCCATGTCTGTCGCCCCAGATCGCCGCGAGCAGCGCCCCGGGCCCGGCTAGTTGGGCGCGGGCCGCCGACCGTGTCCTCTGGCGAACGGGGCGCTCGTGGGCGGGGCTTCGGCGGAATCGCTGCGGGCGTTGGGTGCGGCAGTCGTGGTCGGCTTTCGCCGGATTCCGCCGGCGGCGCGGCTGGCGCGCGGTCTCTGGTTGGACCGCGGCGGGCCTGGCAGCGGAGCGGTCTCTCGCGGGAGGAGCGGTCCGGACCACCGCGGACCCGAGTGATCAGCTCAGGTTGGCCCCGCACATGGAGACGCCACACCGGGAGGAGGCGGCCCGGTGTGGCGTCAGTTCCATGTCCGTGGAGACCTGGTCAGAGGGGTGGTGCTCCCCGCTGCCCGGGGATGCCCGGCCGCGGTGGCCGGCAGGTGCAGATCCAGCCGCCGAAGCGGCGGTGGGTGCGGAGGGCGCCGAGGCGGGGTGGGCTTGCCCCACATGCGCAGCGGCGGCAGGCGCGCCCCGCGGTGGTGGATCGGCGCCGGCCGAGCCATCGCCCGACCGGCACCGATCCGTACCCGCGACCCAGAGTCAGCCGGCGCGGCATGACCTGGTGACCCGCGCCTCGGGGGTCGGCTTGGAGGCGCCTCGCTGTCGCGGGATATAGGCGCGCGGCAGGTCGATCTGGTCGACCTCGTCGCGTCCGCCCATGGTGAGCAGGTGACGACCCAGGTGGGCGCGGAGGCTCGCCTCCCAGACGCTCTGCTCGATGTGTGGTGGCGCCACCCAGCGATGTGAGGCGTCGCTGTAGTGCAGGTGCTCGTCGCCACGGCCCAGGATGCTCAATTGGGACACCTTCTCCGCCACGTCGGCGCTGGCGGCCCCAGCGCTCAACCAAAAGCTTCGTCTGCGCGGGTGGCGGAGATAACAGCCAGCGCGCGGACATTGGGGTGCACGTGCGCACCCTGAAATGGCGTACGTATGCAATTGGCTCTCCAGACATGCGCCACCTGGCGGATGTCCGGGTGGCATTCGGAGCGGAGGCTCTTTTATAACCGAGCGTGAAGTCCTCGCTGACGTACCGCCAAGGGGCTGCGGTGGTGGGAGACACAGGGGACGTGACCGACCCCCCGACGGTCACGCCCCCTGCTCGGGATAGCCGTGAAGCGGCGCACACCCACCCCCACCAAGATCCGCACGGCAGTGCAGGATGGAAGGGGACAGGTGTGAGGGGAGCGCATGGCAGGCCGGATCCGCGAGGAAGACATCGCGCTGGTTCGTGAGCGCACCGCGATCGCGGATGTCATCTCCGAGCACGTGACGCTGAAGAGCGCCGGTGGCGGCAACCTCAAGGGTTTGTGCCCGTTCCATGACGAAAAGACCCCTTCGTTCACGGTCGCGCCGGGGCGGAATGTCTTCTTCTGCCACGGTTGCGGCAAGGGTGGCGACGCGATCTCGTTTCTGATGGACGTCGATCACCTGACGTTCGTCGAGTCCGTCGAGCGGCTCGCCGGCCGGGCCGGGATCCAGCTCCGCTACATCGAGGGCGGGCCGGCCCCGATGCGGGCCCAGCAGCAAGGGGTCAAGCAGCGCCTGGTCGCCGCGCACGCCGCCGCCGCCGACTTCTACTCCGGCCAACTGACGACCCCCGGCGCCCGGCTGGCGCGCGAGTTCCTCGCGCAGCGCGGCTTCAACCGGGCCGCCGCGCAGGACTTCGGCTGCGGTTTCGCGCCCGAGGGCTGGGATCCGCTGACCCGCCACCTGCGGCAGAGCGGCTTCAGCGGCCAGGAATTGGTCGCCGCCGGGCTGGCCCGCGAAGCGCGCTCCGGCAACCTCATCGACCGGTTCCGCCGCCGGCTGGTCTGGCCGATCCGTGAGTTGTCCGGCGACATCATCGGCTTCGGCGCGCGCAAGCTCTTCGACGATGACGACGGCCCGAAATACCTGAACACCCCGGAGACGACGCTCTACAAGAAGTCGCACGTGCTTTATGGCATCGAGCACGCCAAACGGGAGATCGCCCGGCAGGGTCGCGCGGTGATCGTCGAGGGCTACACCGACGTGATGGCCTGTCACCTGGCCGGCGTCAAGACCGCGGTCGCGACCTGCGGCACCGCGTTCGGTGGCGACCACATCAGCGTGCTGCGCCGGCTGCTGATGGACACCGACTCGTTCGCCGGGGAGATCATCTTCACGTTCGACGGTGACGCGGCCGGGCAGAAGGCCGCGCTGCGGGCCTTCGAAGAAGATCAACGGTTCGTCGGCCGCACGTTCATCGCGGTCAGTCCGGACAATATGGACCCCTGCGAGCTCAGGCTGGCAAAGGGCGACCTGGCTGTTCGCGACCTGGTCGCGCGCCGCGAGCCGATGGTCGATTTCGCCCTGCGCCAGATCCTCCAGAAATACGATCTCGACACCGTCGACGGCCGGATCGAGGCCATGCGCCGGGCGGCACCACTCGTGGCCAAGATCAAAGACCGGGAGAAGCGTCCGGAGTACGTGCGAAAGCTCGCCGGCGACCTCGGGATGGAGATCGAGCCGGTGCAGCGGGCCGTGGCCAGCGCGGCCGCGCCGGCGGCGACCGCGACCGCCGCGGCCAACACCGCCATGGTGCGCACCGACAGCCCGCAGGCCCGGGTCGAGCGCGAGACGCTCAAGCTCGCGATCCAGGTGCCGGTGCTGGCCGGGCCGATGTTCGACGCGATCGGCGAAGAGGCCTACTCGACCGTCGAGTTGCGCACCGTGCGCGAGGCGATCGCCGAGGCCGGCGGCGCGGTCACCGGCACCAGCGGTGCGGTCTGGATCGAGCGGGTCCGCGACGCCTGTGGCGACCTGACCGGCAAGGCGCTGATCGGCGAGCTCGCCGTCGAGCCGCTGCTGCGCGACGCCGACCCCGACCCGCACTACGTCTCGGTGCTGCTGGCCCGCCTGCAATGGGGCGCCACCGACGCCCGGATCCGCGAGCTCAAGTCCAAGGTGCAGCGGATCAATCCGGTCACCAGCAAAGATCAATACCTGGCCCTGGCCGGCGAGCTGTTCTCCCTGGAGCAGCACGCCCGGGCCCTGCGCGAGCAGGCGGCGGGCGGGCTGTGAGGACGGCGCGATGAGTTTGTGGGACCTGTTCCGGCGCCAGCCCAAGCTGCCGGCCGACGCCGGAGTCACGCTCGACTCCGGCGAGCGGGTGA
The DNA here is from genome assembly GCF_003387075.1 of Asanoa ferruginea. Classification (NCBI taxonomy): domain Bacteria; kingdom Bacillati; phylum Actinomycetota; class Actinomycetes; order Micromonosporales; family Micromonosporaceae; genus Asanoa; species Asanoa ferruginea. Next base: position 115,768 of record NZ_QUMQ01000001.1, on the reverse strand, counting down.
TCGCGTGGGCGCGTACCCAATCCGGCCCTTATGTCGTCGCCACCGACCGCGGCCTGCGTGCGCCCGAGCGTGACCGGCTCGACTGGCACCAGATCCACAAGGCGGTCTGGTCGGGGCGGGAGCTGAGCGTGACGCCGGCCGAGGTGGTCGAGCAGCGTGCCGGCTATGACGTGGTGGCCGATCTGCCGCCGTGGTCGGTGCTGCTGGTCGAGCCGCGCGAGGTGCCGCAACAGGTGCGCGCCCGGGTGACCGGATCGGTGTCCTACAGCTCGCACCACGCGGTCGACGGCGGCGGCGTGCGGGTGGTGGCCCGCAAGGTCCGCGGCCGCGACGGTCTGGTGTGGTCGGTGCGCTACGACCACGGCACGCAGACGTCGACACCGGAGGTCGTCGAGGCCACCGGCAGCTTCGTCGCGGAGGCCAAGGCGGCGACCACGCCCCGCGACCTCTGACCGTTTCTCATCAGCGGGCGCCGATATCCGGTGTCGCTTGTCGTACCCCGTCGCTAGGGTCCCCCTGTGACTGACGGCAAGCCACTCATCGAGGCGACGGGGCTGGTCAAACGCTTCGGTGGGTTCACCGCGGTCGACGGCATCGACGTCGCCGTGCGGGCCGGTGAGGCGTTCGGCTTCCTCGGTCCCAACGGCGCCGGCAAGAGCTCGACCATGCGCATGATCGGCTGTGTCTCGCCGGTGACCGAGGGCTCGCTGCGCATCCTCGGGATGGATCCGGCCCGCGACGGCCCGGCGATCCGCGCGCGGCTCGGCGTCTGTCCACAGACCGACAACCTCGATCCCGAGCTGACGGTGGCCGAAAACCTGACCACCTATGCCCGGTTCTTCGGCATCCCGCGCAAGGTGGCCCGCGCCCGGGCCGCCGAGCTGCTCGAGTTCGTGCAGCTCACCGAGCGCGCCGGCAGCAAGGTCGAGCCGCTCTCCGGCGGCATGAAACGGCGGCTGACGATCGCCCGCGCGCTGGTCAACGAGCCCGAGGTGGTGCTGCTCGACGAGCCGACCACCGGCCTCGACCCGCAGGCCCGCCACCTGGTCTGGGAGCGGCTGTTCCGGCTCAAACGCCAGGGCGTGACGCTGGTGCTGACCACGCACTACATGGACGAGGCCGAGCAGCTCTGCGACCGGCTCGTGGTGATGGACGGCGGCCGCATCGTCGCCGAGGGCTCGCCACGTGACCTGATCTCCCAACACTCGACCCGCGAGGTCGTCGAGCTGCGCTTCGCCGCCGAGTCGCAGGAGCTGTTCGTCGACAAGCTGGCCGGCATCGGCGAGCGGGTCGAGCCGCTGCCCGACCGCGTCCTGCTCTATGTCGACGACGGTGACGCGGCGGTGGCCACGGTGCACGAGCGGGCGCTCCAGCCGGCCAGCGTGCTGGTGCGGCGCAGCACCCTCGAAGACGTCTTCCTGCACCTGACCGGCCGGACCCTGGTCGACTGATGACAACCGCGACGTTGGCCGTTTTCGAATACCACCTGGTCGGCTACCGGCGCACCTGGCGGGGCACCGTGCTGGGCTCGTTCCTGCTGCCGTTGCTGACCATGCTCGGCTTCGGGGTGGGCGTCGGGGCCTATGTCGACGGTGGCGTGGCGGGCGTGCCCTACCTCGACTACGTGGTGCCCGGCCTGGTCGCCTCGACCGCCCTCCAGGTCGCGGCCGGCGAGAGCAGTTGGCCGGTGCTGGGCAACTTCGCCTGGCACAAGATCTATTTCGCGCAGGCCGCGGCGCCACTGCGGGTCCGCGACGTGCTCGGTGGCCACCTGTTGTTCGTGCTGTTCCGGGTGGCGCTGTCGGCCGCCGCGTTCCTGCTGGTGGCCACCCTGTTCGGCGCGGTGCACTCGGTCTGGGCGGTGGCCGCGCTGCCGGTCGTCGTGCTGCTCGGCCTCGCGGTGGCGGCGCCGGTCTTCGCCTGGAGTTCCACGATCACCTCCGACAGCTACCTCGCCCTGCTGTTCCGCTTCCTGGTCCTGCCGATGTCGCTGTTCGCCGGTGTCTTCTTCCCGGTCGAGAGCATGCCGGTGGGGCTCCGCTGGGTGGCCTACGCGACGCCGCTGTGGCACGGGGTCGACCTGTGCCGGGCCGCGACGCTCGGTGTCGCTCCACAGTGGTCGATCGTCGGCCACCTCGCCTACCTGGCGTTCTGGGCCGGCGGCGGCTGGTGGCTGGCACACGTCCGGTTCCGCAAGCGCCTGGTGTTCTAGGCGTGTCCTGCCGAGGGGAGACGTCGTGGTCACGCTGATCCTGCCCCGCCTGGTCAGCTTCGAGGGTTCCGCACGGCGGTCCACCTCGGTCGCCGAGCGAAACGCGGCCGCGCTGCGCTCGGCCTACTGGCTGGTGATGATCTCCGGCTTCGCCGAGCCGGTGATCTACCTGCTGTCCATCGGCGTCGGTGTCGGGTCGCTGGTCGGTGACCTGACGCTGCCGAGCGGCGCGGTGGTCGGCTACGCGGCGTTCGTCGCGCCGGCGATGCTCGCCTCGGCCGCGATGTCCGGCGCGCTCTCGGAAACGACCTTCAACTTCTTCGGGAAGATGAAATACATGCGGCTCTACGAGGGGATGCTGGCGACCCCCGTGCGGCCGTTCGAGATCGCGCTCGGCGAGTTGGCGTGGGCGATGGTCCGCGGCTCGCTCTACTCGGCCGCGTTCCTGGTCGTGATGGTCGTGCTCGACCTGACCTCGGTCGGGCGGGCGCTGCTCGCGTTCCCCGCCGCGGTGCTGGCCGGCTTCGCGTTCGGCGCGCTCGGCATGGGGCTGACCACGTTCGCGCGCAGCTGGCAGGACTTCGACCTGATGGGGTCGATCCAGTTCGCGCTGTTCCTGTTCTCCGGCACGTTCGTTCCGGCGGAGAGCTACCACCCGGCGCTGCGCTGGTTGGTCGAGGTGACGCCGCTCTACCGCGCGGTCGACCTGATTCGGGGCATATCGATCGGCACCGAAGAGACGCTAGGCGTATTGATCGACGTCGGTTATCTTCTGGTCGTCACCGCCGTCGGCCTCGCGATCGCCGGCCGCCGCATGACCAAGCTTCTCTGTAAGTAGCGCATCACCGCACGTCAGGGCGTTTTGGCCGGACGAAACCGGCATCTCCGCAGCACTGCCGCGAAGATTCACCAGCCATGGCCACAGCTTTTGTTGCTCCCAGCAAAAGTTATCGTCAAGAGATCCGAAGCTCTTTACACCCACAGCGGAAGCTCTTACTGTGTCGTGCACAACACCCGGACATTGCGCCGGTGTGAACGGGCCGACCAAAGGATGGGTGCCGTGCGGGCGGTTGAGCCTCTGCACCTGCGGCTGTTAAGGCTGCTGCGCGACAACGGTGCGGTCTCCCGCGCCGAGCTCGCCGATCGCCTTGAGATGCCGCGGCCGCGGTTGCTCGCCGAGCTCGAACGCCTCGTCACGCTCGGCTACGTCGCCGAGGCCGGATTGGCCGCCTCCCGCGGCGGTCGCCGTTCGACCCTTGTGGAGCTGAGCCCCAAGCTGCGCTTCGCCGCCGTCGACCTGGGCGCCAGCTCGATCGACGTCGAGATCGTCAACGGCCGGCTGGAGCCGGTCGTCGCCTACGCCGAGCCGGCCGACATCCGCAGCGGCCCGAAAGGCACCCTGCTGCGGGTCAACGAGCTGCTGCACAAGGCCAAGGTGGACGGTGCCTACGAGCGGCTCGACGCCGTCGGCATCGGTGTGCCGGGCCCGGTCAGCTTCCGCGACGGTGTTCCGGTCTCGCCGCCGATCATGCCCGGCTGGGACCGCTTCCCGGTCCGCGAGCTGCTCACCCGCGAGCACGGCTGCCCGGCGGTGGTCGACAACGACGTCAACATCATGGCGATCGGCGAACGACACGGCGGCGTGGCCCACTCGGTCGACGACTTCCTGTTCGTCAAGATCGGCACGGGCGTCGGTTGCGGCATCTACCTCGCCGGCGAGGTCTACCGGGGCACCGACGGCTGCGCCGGCGACATCGGCCACATCCAGGTCGACTCGCACGGTCCAATGTGCTCCTGCGGCAACGTCGGGTGTCTGGAAGCGTTGTTCAGCGGCGCCGCGATCGCCAAGGACGCGATGGCCGCGGCCCGCGCGGGCGGCTCGCCGGCGTTGGCCGAGCGCCTGGCGGCGAACGGCGCGGTGACGGCCGTCGACGTGGCCGAAGGCGCGATCGAGGGCGACGTGGTCTGCATCCGCCTGATCCGCGACGGCGGCCGCCGCGTCGGCGGCGTGCTGGCCGGCCTGGTCAGCTTCGCCAACCCGTCAATGATCGTGATCGGCGGCGGCTTGGCCCAACTGGGCCACATCCTGCTGGCCGAAATCCGCAGCGTCGTCTACCGGCGCTCGCTTCCCCTGGCCACCGGCAACCTGCCCGTGGTCCTGTCCGAACTCGGCAGCCGCGCAGGCGTGACCGGCGCGGCGGTGCTGGCCAGTGACATGGCCTTCATGGAGGCGTCATGACCGAGAGCACCGCCCCGGAGACCGGCACGCCGTCCGGCGCTGCGGCGGATCCGAAGCCCAACGGGACCGCTCCCGAGCCGGCTGCGGCCGCGACCGAAGCGGCCGAGACCAAGGCGCCGGCGCGCAAGCGCGCACCGCGGGCGGCCAGCACCCGCACCCGGGCGGCGGCCAAGGCCGCGACGCCGGCGGAGGCCGAGGTTGTTCCGGTCACCGCCGACGGCGACGCTGCCAAGGCCGCGGAGGCTCCCGCAGCCAACGGCGCCGCTGCCGAGGCTGCGCAGAAGGCTGCTCCGGCGGAGCCGGAGGCTGTTGCGGTGACCGGCAACGGCGCGGCTAAGGCCCCTCCGGCAGAGCCGGAGGCCGTTCTGGTGACTGGCAACGGCGGCACCGCCGAGCCTGAGGTGGCGGAGGCCGCTCCAGCGGAGCCGGAGGCTGGTGCGGCCAACGCCGGCCCCGACGGCGATGGGGTCGGTATCCCGCAGAGTCGGCACGCGGCGCCGGACGACGCAGACGGTGGTTCCGTGTCCACCGCGGACGATGACCTCCCGACAGACGAAGCCGATGAAGCCGAAGGCGACATCGTGGACGTGCCGGTCGCCGGCGCGGCGCCCGCCGGCATCGTGCCGACCCAGCGGTCCGGCGACGGCGAAGAGCGCCCCGTCGTGCTGCGCCTGACCGACGTGGTCAAGACCTTCCCCGGCGTCCGCGCCCTCGACGGGGTGCAGCTGGAGGTCCGCGCCGGCGAGGTGCACTGCCTGCTCGGCCAGAACGGCGCCGGGAAGTCGACGCTGATCAAGGTGCTTTCGGGGGCGCACCGGCCTGACTCCGGATCCGTGGAATGGCTCGGGGAGCAGGTCACCTTCGCCAACCCCCAGGCCGCCAACAAGGCCGGCATCGCCACCATCTACCAGGAGCTCGACCTCGTCGACGATCTGTCGATCGGCGAGAACGCCTTCCTCGGCCACGAGCCGAAGATCGCCGGCTTCATGCGCCGGGGCACGATCAACCGGCGTACGCGGGAGATCCTGTCCCGGCTCGGGCATGGCGAGATCTCGCCGACCCGGATGGTGCGCACGTTGCCCGCCGCCGGCAAGCAGGTGGTCAGCATGGCCCGTGCGCTCTCGCACGAGGCGCGACTGATCATCATGGACGAGCCGAGCGCCGTGCTCGCGCACGACGAGGTCGAGAACCTCTTCCGGATCATCCGGGAGCTGACGGCGCAGGGCATCGCGGTCATCTACATCTCGCACCGGCTCGAGGAGATCCGCGAGATCGGTGACCGGGTCACCGTGCTCAAGGACGGCCGGACCACGGCGGCGAGCCTGCCGGCCCGGACCACGCCGACCCGCGACCTGGTCAGCCGGATGACCGGGCGGACCATCGAGTATGTCTTCCCCGAGCGCGTCAACGCGCCCACCGAGCCCGAGGAACTGCTCCGCGTCGACGGGCTGGGCCGGCAGGGCGAGTTCGAAGACATTTCGCTGACCGTCGGGAAGGGCGAGATCGTCGGCATCGCCGGGCTCGTCGGCTCCGGCCGGTCGGAGCTGCTGGAGACCATCTTCGGTGCGCGCCAGGCGGAGCAGGGCCGGATCTACGTCAAGGGCAAGCCGTTGCGACCCGGCGCGGTCGGTGCCGCCGTACGCGCCGGGATGGGCATGGCACCCGAGGAGCGCAAGGCCCAGGCGCTGCTGCTCGGCGAGCCGATCTACCGCAACATGACCCTCTCGACGTTCAGCCGGATCGCGAGGTTCGGCTTCACCGACACCGGCAAGGAGCGGGAAGAGGCGGCCAAGGTCGCCGACCGGCTCGAGTTGCGCCCGCGCGACGTACGCCGGCCGGTGCGCACCCTCTCCGGCGGCAACCAGCAGAAGGTCGTGGTCGGGCGCTGGCTGCTCGGCGACACCGACCTGCTGCTTCTTGACGAACCCACCCGCGGCGTCGACGTCGGCGCCCGGGCCGAGCTCTACCAGGTGATTCACGCGCTCGCGGCGCAAGGCGTCGGTGTGCTGCTGGTTTCCAGCGAAGTTCCTGAGGTTCTCGGTCTCAGCGACCGGGTGGTGGTCATGCGCGAGGGTCGGGTCGTCCGCCAGGCGCGCGCCGAGGATCTCGACGAAGACACAGTGCTCGACCTCGTCATGGCGGGGTCCTTGATGGAAGGTGCGCCCGCATGACCGAACAGATCAGCGGAGCGAGCGGAGTCCACCCATGACCGGGCTTCCCGCGCAGACAGCGCCGGCGGTCAAGGAGGCACTCGGCGGCGGCGGCCCGGGCCCGGAGCAGGAGGGCCCGAGCGGCAACGGCTGGTGGAGCAGTGACGCGGGCGAGTCGACGCGGCGCAACCTCGGCCTGATCGGCGTGCTGGCCGGTCTCATCGTGATCGGCATCATCACCCGGCCCGACCTCTACGGCCTCGACGGCTGGTGGATCGACAACGTCTGGGCGATCCTCAAGCTCGGCTCGACGGTCGGCGTGGTCGCGGTCGGCATGACCTTCGTGATCATCGGTGGCGGCATCGACCTGTCGGTCGGCGCGATCATCGCGCTCGCCGGTGTCTGGTGCACGACGGTGGCCACACAGGACTTCGGCGCCGGCGGCATGATCTTCACCGCGCTGGCGGTCGGGCTCGGCGTCGGGTTGGTCAACGGCTTCCTGATCTCCTACGGCCGGTTGGTGCCCTTCATCGCGACCCTCGCGATGCTGGTGGCCGCCCGGGGCCTGGCCGCGCAGATGTCCGACAAGAAGACCCAGCAGTCCGGGAACCAGACGATCAACAGCATCGCCGCGGACAGCTTCCTCGGCGTGCCGATCCTGGTCTGGATCCTCGCGGTCGTCGTGTTCCTCGGATGGGTCCTGCTCAACCGCACCACGTTCGGCCGGCGCACGGTGGCGATCGGCGGCAACGTCGAGGCCGCGCGGCTCGCCGGCATCAACGTGCGGTTGCACACCATGATGTTGTATGCCCTCGCCGGCCTGTGCTGCGGCATCGGCGCCGTCATGCTCACCTCGATCAGCACCTCCGCACAGGCGGCGATGGCCACCAACTACGAGCTAGACGCGATCGCCGCGGTCATCATCGGCGGCACGCTGCTCAGCGGCGGGCGGGGCACCATTGTCGGCTCCCTGCTCGGCGTCGTCATCTTCGCCACGATCACCAACCTGTTCGCCCTCAACGGACTGTCCACCGAGGCTCAGAACATGGTCAAGGGCGGCATCATCGTCGCCGCGGTTCTCATCCAGCAGTTCCGGTTCAAGTCGGTTACCCAGTTCTTCAAACGAAACAAGGTCACCGTAACCAGCTGACCGCTCCGCACCATCCATGGTGTCCGTCCGATCGGGACGGTCGCCGGGCCGAACACACCCGAAAACCCCCGCAAGTTGAGATTCCAGGAGGACGTCAATGACCCAGCACGACCCGGTCCGCCGGCGGTTCCTGCTCGGCGGCGCCGCGCTCGGCGCCGGTGCTCTCCTCGCCGCCTGCACGAGCAACGACAGTGGCGACGACAACAACGCTCAGACCACGGGCAACAACAACGCCTCGCCGAACGCCAACACGGCGCCCGGCAAGAAGGTCACCATCGGCTTCTCGGCGCCCGCGGCTGACCATGGCTGGATCGCGGCCATCACCACCAACGCCAAGGCCCAGGCGGCCGAATACTCCGACGTCACCTTCAACGCGGTCGAGGCCGGCGCCGACGCCGCCGCCCAGCGCAGCGCGCTCTCCACGCTGATCTCGCAGAAGCCGGACGTCATCGTCCTGCTTCCCTACGACGGCAAGGAGCTCAACGCGTTCGGCCTCGAGGCGATGAAGGCCGGCATCCCGGTCGTCAACCTCGACCGGGCCTTCCCCGACGCGCTGGCCTACCGCCTGCAGATCAAGGGCGACAACTACGGCATGGGCGTCGCGGCGGGCAACTACATCGCCGCGCAGATGAAGGCCAAGGGCGTCAGCAACCCGATCATCGGCGAGATCGCCGGCCTCGACAACCTGGAGCTGACCCAGGAGCGCTCGAAGGGCTTCAAGGACGCGCTGACCGCGGCCGGCCTGAAGATCGCCAACCGGCGCGCGGCGGGCTTCACCGTCGACACCGGCCAGGCCGAGATGAGCCAGTTGCTCCAGGCGCTGCCGAAGATGGACGCGCTCTGGAACCACGACGACGACCAGGGCATCGGTGTCCTGGCCGCGGCCACCCAGGCCAACCGCAAAGAGTTCCTGATGGTCGGCGGCGCCGGCTCCAAGGCCGCGATGGAGGCCATCCAGGCCGACAACTCGGTCCTGAAGTGCACGGTCACCTACAGCCCGTCGATGGCCTCCTCGGCCATCTCGCTCGCCCGGCTCATCGGCCAGGGCAAGGGGATGTCCGACCTGGTGGAGCTCCAGGTTCCCAAGGAGATCATCCTGTCCTCGGAGACCATCACCAAAGAGAACGTGAGCACCTACCTCCCGCTCGGGTTCAGCTAAAGGGGGAGACCCACCTTGTCCACTGATTCACTTTCGCCCGAGGACCGCGAGCTGCGGGTCGGCATGGTCGGCTACGCGTTCATGGGCGCCGCGCACTCCACCGCGTGGCGCACCGTGAACGTGGCGTTCGACCTGCCGGCACGCGCCCGGATGGCCCTGATTTGCGGCCGGGACGAGTCGAAGGTCGCAGCCGCGGCCCGCAAGCTCGGCTGGGACGCGACCACGACCGACTGGCGCGAGGTCGTCGAGCGTGACGACATCGACGTGGTCGACGTGTGCACACCGGGCGACAGCCACGCCGAGATCGCGATCGCGGCGCTGGCGGCGGGTAAGCACGTGCTGTGCGAGAAGCCGCTGGCCAACTCGGTCGACGAAGCCCGTGCCATGGTCGCCGCGGCAGCCAAGGCGCAGGCCAACGGCATCCGGTCGATGTGCGGGTTCAACTACCGCCGCGTCCCGGCCGTCGCGATGATGCGTCAGCTCATCGCGTCCGGCCGGATCGGGGTGATCCGCCACGTCCGCGCGGTCTACCTGCAGGACTGGATCGTCGACCCGCAGTTTCCGCTGGTCTGGCGGCTGCAGAAGGACAAGGCGGGCTCCGGTGCGCTCGGTGACATCGGGGCGCACATCATCGACCTGACCCAATTCGTCACCGGCCAGAAGATCACCGGGGTCAGCGCGCTGACCGAGACGTTCGTCAAGGAGCGCCCGCTGTCGAGCGAGTCGAGCGGCCTGGCCGCTTCGTCCGGCAACGGGGACGCTCCGGCCACGGGCCAGGTCACGGTCGACGACGCCGCGCTGTTCCTGGCCCGGCTCGACGGCGGGGCGATCGCCACCTACGAGGCGAGCCGCTTCGCGATCGGTCGCAAGAACGGCCTCCGGGTCGAGATCAACGGTTCGCTCGGCTCGCTGGTCTTCGACCTGGAGCGGCTCAACGAGCTGGAGTTCTACGACTCGGCGGCACCCACCGCCGAACAGGGCTTCAACCGGATCCTGATCACCGAAGCCGACCACCCTTACATGGCCGCCTGGTGGCCGCCCGGCCACATCATCGGCTACGAGCACTCCTTCACCCACGAGATGCGCGACTTCATCGAGGCCATCGCCACCGGCACCGACCCGACACCCTCGTTCCTCGACGCCCTCCAGGTCCAGCTCGTGCTGGACGCGGTGGCGCGCTCGGCGGAGCAGGGCACGGTCTGGACCGATGTCGAACCGGCCCTCGCCGAAGTAGCCGCCTGACCCCTCGGGCCGACCCGCGAGGGTCCCACCGCGGTTGCGCCCCGCGGCGGGACGGGTCGTCCGGAGGTATCCGGTCGTCCGGTGCGACCGGACCGGGATTCCCGGTCGCACCGGACACCGACCAGCACCAGCACCAGCACCAGCAAGACCCGCACAGCCGCTCCACGGCACCAAACCAGCACGGCCGCACGCGTCACACCCGTTCGCGCCCACGAGCAGGTGCCCTATGGCGCCCGCCCCCATGACCCCGGAGGGCACTATGAGCCGTCCGCCACACCCACCCGATGTCCCCGGCGCGATTGCCCGCGTCCCGGGTCCGCCAGGGTTCCGCCAGGCATGACGCGGGGGAGGCAGGGCCGCGACGCCGACCGGCCCTGCCTACCAAGCCCCGTCCGCCCGATCCGGCCGGGTCCGGATCCGGCGTCGTTGCCGCCGACTCCGACGCCGTTTCCGGGGTGCCATCCCGAGGTGGGCCGGGCGGGCGGGGCCCATGCCGAGCGAACCCACGAACAAACACCTGCATGCACGGGGGACCAGGACAACAAGCACAGAGCAGGAGGGACACCATGAGTACGGGTGTCTGGCTGGTAGGCGCGCGCGGATCCGTAGCGACCACCAGCATGGTCGGGGCCCTGGCGTTACGCGCCGGGCTCGCCGAGCCGACGGGGTGTGTGACCGAGCATCCCGATCTGCGCGGCTCCGCGCTGCCACCGATCGCCGAGCTGGTGTTCGGCGGCCACGATGTCGTCACCACATGCCTGGCCAAGAAGGCGGAGACCCTCGGCGAGGCGGGTGTCGTCCCGCCCCGGCTGGTCGCCGCCGTCGCCGAGGACCTGGCCGCCGTTGAGGAGAACCTGCGGACCGTACCCGTCGGTGGCACGCAGGCCGAGACGGCGGCCGCGCTGGCCGCCGACATCACCGCCTTCCGCGACCGGCTGGGCCTCGACCGGGTGGTGGTCATCAACGTCTCGACCACCGAGTCGCTGCCCGAACCGCGGCCGGCACACACCGAGCTCGACCTGCTCCGCGCGGAGCTCGCCGGCGGCGGATCGCCGCTGCCGGCCAGCTCGTTGGCCGCCTACGCGGCGTTCACCGCCGGAGCGTCCTACGTGGACTTCACGCCGTCGACGGGCGCCCGGCTCCCCGCGCTGGACGCCCTCGCCCGGGAAACCCACCTGCCCTACGCCGGCCACGACGGCAAGACCGGCGAGACGCTGGTCAAGTCGGTGCTGGCGCCGATGTTCGCGCACCGCAACCTCGCCGTCCGCAGCTGGTCCGGGCTCAACCTGCTCGGCGGCGGCGACGGCGCCAACCTGGCCTCGCCCGGCCCCAACGCGGCCAAGTCGGCCAGCAAGCAACGGGTGCTCGCCGAGACACTCGGCTACGAGCCACAGGGCAACACCCGCATCGAGTACGTCGACGACCTCGGCGACTTCAAGACCGCCTGGGACCTGGTCAGCTTCGCCGGCTTCCTCGGGGTGCGGATGCGGATGGAGTTCTCCTGGCACGGCTGCGACTCCGCCCTGGCGGCGCCGCTGGTCCTCGACCTGGCCCGGTTGGCCAGCGCCGCACACCGCGCCGGCCGGCACGGTCCGCTGACCGAGCTGGCCTTCTTCTTCAAGGACCCGATCGGCGACGTGCCGCACGGGCTCAGCGAACAGTGGGACCTGCTGCGCACCTTCGTCGCCGGGCTGCCGGAGGCCTAGGTGCCCAGCATGCGCGATTACGCGGAACTGGTCCGGGCGCCCGCCGGGCTCTCGGTGCCTGGTGACGTGGTGGCGGGCGCGGCCGCCGCGGGCGCGCTCGGCGCCCGCACGCCCGCGCTCGCCGGCGCCTCCGTGCTGCTCTACTGGGGCGGCATGGCGGCCAACGACTGGGCCGACCGGCACCTCGACGCGACCGAACGCCCGGAACGGCCGATCCCCAGCGGGCGGATCGCGCCCGGCCGGGCGTTCGCCGTCGCGGCCGCGCTGACCGCGGCGGGCGTCGCGGTCGCCGGGCTCACCGGCGGCCGGCGGGCGCTCACCGTCGCCGTCCCGCTGGCGGCCGCGGTCTGGGCCTACGACCTGAAAGCCAAGAACACCGCCACCGGCCCGGCCGTGATGGCCGCCTGCCGGGGTCTGGACGTGCTGCTCGGCGCCTCCGGCGGGCGGCCCGCCAAGGCCGTGCCGGCGGCGCTGGTGGTCGCCGCGCACACCTACACCGTCACCGCGCTGTCCCGCCGGGAGGTCTCCGGCGCCGACCGCACGCTGCCGGTCGCCACCCTGGTCGGCACCGCGGCGGTGACCGCGGCCGCCGTCAGACCGGGACGACACCGGGGCTGGCGTGCGCTGGTGCCGGCCGCGCTGGCCGCCTGGTACGCCACCCGCTACGGAGCCGCCCAGCTCCGGGCCGCGGCCGACCCGTCGGCCGGCGTGGTGCGCGCCGCGGTCGGAGCCGGCATCACCTCGCTGCCCGCGTTGCAGGGCGCGCTGGCCGCGGGCGCCGGGGCCCCGGCACCAGGCGCCCTGGTCGCGGCGGCCGCACCGCTGGCCCGCCGGCTGACCCGGAAGGTGGCGGCCACATGAGGTTCGGCTACGGCACCAACGGGTTCGCCAACCACCGCCTCGACGACGCGCTCTCGGTGATCGCCGACCTCGGCTACGTCGGTGTCGCGCTCACCCTCGACCACGACCACCTCGACCCGTTCGCGCCGGGCCTGCCCGCCCGGGTCGACGCCGTCGCCAACCGCCTCGGCGCGCTCGGCCTCGGCGTGGTGATCGAGACCGGGGCCCGTTACCTGCTCGACCCCTGGCACAAGCACGCACCGACGCTGCTGCACGACGACAACGCGCTGCGGCTGGAGTTCCTCCGGCTGGCCGTCGCGGTCGGCGCCGACCTGGGCGCCGAGGCGGTCTCGTTCTGGGCCGGGGTCCGCCCGGCCGGCGTCGACCCCGACACCGCCTGGCAACGCCTGGTCGACGGCTGCGCCGCCACCCTCAAGGCGGCCGAGGAACGCGGCGTCACGCTCGGCTTCGAACCCGAGCCGGGCATGCTGGTCGAAGACATCGCCGGCTGGCGCCGGCTGCACGCCGCGCTCGGCGAACCCGCCGGCTTCGGCATCACCCTCGACATCGGACACTGCCGGTGCCTGGAGCCCGACCCGGTGCCGGACTGCGTCGCCGCGGTCGCCGGCCACCTGGTCAACGTGCAGATCGACGACATGCGCCGGGGCACCCACGAGCACCTCGAGTTCGGCACCGGCGAGATCGACTTCCCACCGGTGCTGCGCGCCCTGGACGCGGCCGGCTACACCGGCCTGGTCGCCGTCGAGCTGCCCCGGCACTCGCACGCGGCGCCCGATGTCGCCGCGCGCTCGATCGACTTCCTCCGGAACGCCGCCGAGACGGGAAGGGAGTGGCGATGAGAACCGACGACCTCCATGCCGCACTGGCCCAGGCCGTACCCCCGATAGGTTGGGTGGACGACGCCGTCCGCCAGGTCTGGGCCGATCCCGGCGCGATCGCCCGGCTGTTTCCCCGCGCGGCCCGGGCCTGCGGCCGCGCGCCGCTGACCGACGGCTGGACCGCCGACGAGGCCGCCCGGGCCCTGCTGCTGGCGGCACTTCCGCAGGACCGGCTGGCCGAGGAACTCGAGCGGGTCTACCGCTACGGCGACGCCAGCGAGAAACGGGCCGTGCTGAAGGCGCTGCCGCTGCTGCCGATCGGCAACGCCGCGGTGCCGCTGCTGCGTGACGCGTTGCGCACCAACGACACCCGCCTGGTCGGGGCCGCGCTCGGCCCCTACGCCGCACACCTGGACGCGGCGACCTGGCGGCAGGGCGTACTCAAATGCGTGTTCATGGGTCTGCCCTTGTCCGGTGTGGACAGTCTCGACGAGCGCGCCGACGAGGAGCTGCGGGTGATGCTCGCCGGGCTGGCGGAGGAACGGGCGGCGGCGGGGAGACCGATGGCGGCGGACGCCACCGGACTGCTCAACAGGTTGCGGAAAGAGGCGTGATGCGAATCTTCGACCCACACATCCACATGACCTCGCGCACCACCGACGACTACGAGCGGATGGCGGCGGCGGGGGTGCGCGCCCTGGTCGAGCCCGCGTTCTGGCTCGGCCAGCCACGCACGTCGGTCGACTCGTTCACCGACTACTTCGACTCGCTGGTCGGCTGGGAGCCGTTCCGGGCCGGGCAGTTCGGCATCCGCCACCACGCCACCATCGCGCTGAACCCCAAAGAGGCCAACGACCCGCGCTGCGCCGGCGTCCTCGACGTGCTGCCCCGCTACCTCGAGAAAGACGGCGTGGTCGCGGTCGGCGAGATCGGCTACGACTCGATGACCGCCGAGGAGGACACCGCGTTCGCGGCCCAACTCGCGCTGGCCATCACGCACGAGCTGCCGGCGCTGGTGCACACGCCGCACCGCGACAAGGCCCGCGGCACCGAGCGCAGCGTCAAGGTGGTCGCCGAGTCCGGCATCGAGCCCGGCCGGGTGGTCATCGACCACCTCAACGAGGTGACGGTGGCGACCGTCAAGGATTCCGGCTGCTGGGCCGGCTTCTCCATCTATCCCGACACCAAGATGTCGCCGCCCCGGATGGTGGAGATCCTCCGGCAGTTCGGCACCGAGCGGGTGCTGGTCAACTCCGCCGCCGACTGGGGCCGGTCCGACCCGTTGCTCACCCGGGAGACGGCCGACCTGATGCTGGCCAGCGGGTTCACCGACGACGACGTCGACCTGGTGTTCTGGCGCAACCCGGTGGCCTTCTACGGCCAGTCCGGCAAGCTCGAGCTGGCGGAGACCGAGGCCGGCGCGTCCTTCGAGGGCAACTCGATCCTGCGCGGGGGCAGCTGATGCGCCTACGCCATCGCGACGGCCAGACCGTCCACCTGAGCTACTGCACCAACGTGCACCCGGCCGAAGACTTCGCCGGCATCGTCGCGCAACTCGACACCTATGCCTCCCGCGTACGCGAGAGCCTCGGCGCCGACCTGCTCGGCCTGGGCATGTGGCTGCCCGCACCGGTCGCGGCCGAGCTGGCCACCCGGGGCCGGTTGCGCCGCCAGCTGCGGGCCGAACTCGACGCCCGCGGGCTGGAAGTGGTGACGCTCAACGGTTTCCCCTACCGGTCGTTCCACGCGCCGGTGGTCAAGCAGGCCGTCTACCACCCCGACTGGACCACCCCGGAACGCCTCGACTACACCCTCGACCTGGCCCGGGTGCTGCTCGACCTGATGCCCGACGACGCGACCCGGGGCTCGATCTCGACGTTGCCGTTCGCCTGGCGCCAGCCCTGGGACCCGCCGCAGGCCGGCGCCGCCGAACGGGTGCTGGAGCGGCTGGCCACCGGCCTGACCCGGATGGCCTGGGAGACCGGCCGCGCGGTCCGGGTCGCGTTCGAGCCGGAACCCGGCTGCGTGGTGGAGTCCACCGAACAGGCGGTCCGCCACCTGGCCTCGGTCGACACCGACCGGATCGGCGTCTGCCTCGACCTGGCCCACCTCGCCTGCGCCTGGGAAGAACCGGCGGAGGCGGTCGGCCGGCTGCGCGCCGCCGGCATCCCGGTGGTCAAGGTGCAGGTCTCCGCGGCGCTGGAGGCCGCCGACCCGGCGGCCGCCGCCGACACCCTGCGCGAATACGTCGAGCCGCGGTTCCTGCACCAGACCCGGTCCGCCGCCACCGCGGGCGCCGCCGATCCCGCCGACCCGGCCTGCGCCGCCGACGACCTCGACGAGGCCCTCGACCGTGGCCTGTCCGGCGGCGCCTGGCGGGTGCACTACCACGTGCCGCTGCACGCGGCCCCGATGCCGCCGCTGACCTCGACCATCCCCGTCCTCCGCGCAGCGCTCGGCGAACTGGTCGGTGGCCCCCAAGCACTCTGCGACCACCTCGACGTGGAGACCTACACCTGGGGCGTGCTGCCGCCGGCCCGCCGGCCGGACGGCGACGCCGCGCTGGCCGACGGGATCGCCGCCGAGCTCGCCTTCGCCCGCGACACCCTGGTCGACCTGGGCCTTTCCGCGACCGCCCCGTCTGGAGCACGTACATGAGCGCCAAGCCCTTGGTTGTGATCAATGTCGTCGGCCTGACCCCGCGCCTGCTGACCCGGATGCCCCGCCTGCGCGGGCTCGCCGAGCGCGGTTTCCAGGCGGAGCTGGGCACCGTGCTCCCGGCGGTCACCTGCTCGGCGCAGGCCACCTTCCTGACCGGCGAGCCGCCGTCCGGGCACGGCATCGTCGGCAACGGCTGGTATTTCCGCGACCTCGGCGAGGTCTTCCTCTGGCGGCAGCACCACGCGCTGATGGGCGGCGAGAAGGTCTGGCAGGCCGCCCGCGCCGCCTTCCCCGGCTACACGGTGGCCAACGTCTGCTGGTGGTATGCGATGGGCGCCGACGTCGACTGGACCGTCACGCCCCGGCCGATCTACTACGCCGACGGCCGCAAGGAGCCCGACTGCTACACCGACCCGCCGGAGCTGCACGACGAGCTGACCGCCAAGCTCGGCGGGTTCCCGCTGTTCACCTACTGGGGACCCAACGCCGGCATCGCCTCGTCGCGGTGGATCCGCCGGGCGGCCGAGCAGATCCTCGACGAGCACTCGCCCGACCTGACCCTGGTCTACCTGCCGCACCTCGACTACGACCTCCAGCGGTTCGGTCCGGGCGCACCGCAGGCAGCGGCCGCCGCGTCGGCCCTCGACGCCGAGATCGGCCCGCTGCTCGACGCGGCGGAGCGGCGCGGCGCCACGGTCGTCGTGCTCTCGGAGTACGGCATCACCGACGTGTCCCGGCCGGTCGACGTCAACCGGTTGCTGCGCGCCGAAGGGCTGCTGCACGTCTACACCCAGGACGGGATGGAATACCTCGACCCATGGACGTCGAAGGCGTTCGCGGTGGCCGATCACCAGGTGGCCCACGTGTATGTCAGGGATAAAGCGGACATTGGCGCGGTGCAGAAGCTGTGCGCCAGCCTCCCGGGCGTCGCCGAGGTGCTCGACGAGGACGGCAAGCGGGCCGCCGGGCTCGACCACGAGCGGGCCGGCGAGCTGGTCCTGGTCGCCGAGCCCGACGCCTGGTTCACCTACTACTACTGGCTCGACGACGACCGGGCGCCCGACTTCGCCCGGCTCGTGGAGATCCACCGCAAGCCCGGCTACGACCCCGCGGAACTGCTCTTCGACCCGGAGAACCCGGGCAAGGCCAAGGGGCGCGCCGGGGTCGCGCTGGCCCGCAAGAAGCTCGGCATGCGCTACCTGATGAGCGTCGTCGGGCTCGACGCGGGTGCCCGCGCGGTGCGCGGCTCGCACGGCCGGCTGCCGGCGGACTCCGCCGACGCACCGGTGCTGCTCTGTTCGGACCCGGCGGCGGCGAGGGACCGGTTCGCCGCGACCGAGGTAAAAGATCTGCTGCTGAGGTTGGCCGGCATTAACGCCGGCGCCGGCCAGGGGCCGGCGGACGAGGAAGTCGGCCCCCGGGCCGCCAAGGAGGAGTGATGACGGTCGACGTCCGACCCATGGACGCCGCGGAGCTGCGCGCGCGGTTCGACGCCGAGCTGGCCGCGTTCCTGGAACGCCAGGACCCGGACTGGCCCGACGGCGCGCCGCGCGGCGTCTTCACGACGCTGCACCGCTTCGTGCTGGCCGGCGGAAAGCGGTTGCGGCCGCTGTTCTGCTACTGGGGTTGGCGTTCGGCCGGGGGCACCGACGGCGCCCCGATCATCGCGGCGTCCGCGGCGCTGGAGCTGTTCCACGCGTTCGCTCTCATCCACGACGACATCATGGACGGCAGCGACCGCCGGCGCGGCGAGCCGTCCGTACACCGGCTGTTCGCTGATCTGCACACCCGTTCCTCGTGGCGGGGCGATCCGGCCTCCTATGGCCGGAACACCGCCCTGCTGTGCGGCGACCTGTGCGCGGCCTGGGCCGACCAGATGTTCCACGAGTGCGGCCTGTCGGCGGAGCAGGTGCACAAGGGGTACGGCGTGTTCGCCATCATGCGCACCGAGGTGATCGCCGGCCAGTATCTCGACCTGGTCTCCGGTGTCGGCGACGGCTCGGTGGCCAGCGCCCTGACGGTGATCCGGATGAAGGCCGCCCGCTACACGGTGACCCGGCCGCTCCAGATCGGCGCCGCGCTGGCCGGCGCCAGCGAGGAGTCGCTCGCCGCGCTCGCGGCGTTCGGTGACCCGCTCGGCGACGCGTTCCAGCTCCGCGACGACGTGCTGGGCGTCTTCGGCGACCCGGCGGTGACCGGCAAGTCGATCCTCGACGACCTGCGCGAGGGCAAGCCGACGGTGATGATGGCGCTGGCGCGTGGCAGCGCCGACCGCGACCAGCAGCGCCGGCTCAAGGAGCTGTTCGGCAACCCCGACCTCGATCCCGAGGGGGCGGCCGAGCTGCGCCAGGTCATCATCGACACCGGTGCCCTGGACCGGATCGAACAGATGATCAAGGTACGCACGGACGCCGCACTGGGCGCGTTGGCGGACGCACCGGTTTCGGCGGAGGCTCTCCCGGTGCTCACCGCTCTGGCGGCGGAAGCAGTCGACCGGCAGCTCTGAACCTACTTTTCGCCGGATCGGCAAAAGTGGAGCCATCTGCGACAGAAGCTATAGACACATGTGCCTCAATTAATTTACTGTGTCGACCACCGCGGTTTACATCTTCGGAATCCGCTACGGCAACAGGCGCGACGGCGCGCGCCCTGCCTGGCAACACGTCAGGAAGGGACTGTCCATGTCTCTAATGGACAATCGTCGCGCGTTGCGCCGCCGAGCCGCCGGTGCGGCTCTGTTGCTCGTCACCGCGGCGCTCACCGGCACCGTCGCGGCCACTCCGGCCGCGCAGGCACACACCATCAACGCCACCGACTTCCAGCAGGTCACCCTGGCCAAGGGCGTCAACGAGGTCGGCGAGCCGATGTCGCTGGCCGTGCTGCCGGACCGCTCGGTCCTGCACACCGCCCGCAACGGCGTGCTGCGGCGCACCGACGCCAACGGCACCACCAGCGTGATCGCCACCATCCCCGTCTACAACCACGACGAGGAAGGGCTCCAGGGCGTCGGCATCGACCCCGGCTTCGCCAGCAACCGCTTCATCTACGTCTACTTCGCGCCGCCGCTGTCCACCCCGGCCGGCGACGCACCCGCCACCGGCACCAACTGGACCGCCTGGCAGGGCGTCAACCGGCTCGCCCGGTTCACCCTCAACGCCGACTTCACCGTCAACATGGCCAGCCAGGTCACCGTCCTGGACGTGCCGGCCGACCGGGGCATCTGCTGCCACGTCGGCGGCGACATCGACTTCGACGCGGCCGGCAACCTCTACCTGTCGACCGGTGACGACAGCAACCCGTTCGACTCGGCCGGCTTCGCCCCGATCGACGAGCGCACCGACCGCAACCCGGCCTACGACGCGCAGCGCTCCGCGGGCAACACCAACGACCTGCGCGGCAAACTCCTGCGGATCAAGGTGAACGCCAACGGGACCTACTCGATCCCGTCCGGCAACCTGTTCGCACCGGGCACGGCCCGGACCCGCCCCGAGATCTACGCGATGGGCTTCCGCAACCCGTTCCGGATCAGCGTCGACAAGGCCACCGGCGTGGTCTACGTCGGCGACTACGGCCCCGACAGCGGCAGCACCGACGCCAACCGCGGCCCGTCCGGCCAGGTCGAGTTCAACCGGGTCACCTCGGCCGGCAACTACGGCTGGCCCTACTGCACCGGCACCAACACCACCACCGAGACCTACAACGAGTGGAACTTCGCGACCAACAGCACCGGCGCGAAATACAACTGCTCCGGCGGCGCGACCAACAACTCGTTCCGCAACACCGGCCTGGCCACCCTGCCCGCCGCCCGGCCCGCCTGGATCAAGTACGGCGGCGACAGCGGCACCCCGACCGAGTTCGGCGGTGGCTCCGAGTCGCCGATGGGCGGCCCGGTCTACCGCTACAACGCGTCCAGCACCTCCACCACGAAGTTCCCGCAGAGCTTCGAGGGCCAGTTCTTCGCCACCGAGTTCGGCCGCGGCTGGATCAAGCCGATCCACGTCAACGCCGACGGTACCCGCGGCACCATCGACGCCTTCCCCTGGGTCGGCAAGCAGGTGATGGACTCGGCGTTCGGCCCCGACGGTGCCTACTACGTGCTCGACTACGGCACCGGCTACTTCAACGGCGACGCCAACTCGGCGCTCTACCGCTTCGACTACGTCGCCGGCGGCAACCGGGCACCGACCGCGGTCGCGACCGGTTCGCCCACCTCCGGCCAGGCACCGCTCACCGTCCAGTTCTCGTCGGCCGGCTCCACGGACCCCGACGGCGGCGCGCTGACCTACTCGTGGGCGTTCGGCGACGGCACCACGTCGACGGCGGCCAACCCGTCGAAGACCTACAGCACCAACGGCACCTACACCGCGACGCTGACCGTGCGTGACCCGCAGGGCGCGACCGGGACCGCCAGCGTGCAGGTCGGTGTCGGCAACACCGCACCGACGGTCAACATCAGCGTTCCGGGCAACGGCCAACTGTTCAACTTCGGCGACACGATCCCGTTCACCATCACGGCCAGTGACCCCGAAGACGGCACGATCAACTGCGCCCGGGCGAAGATGACCTACGTCCTCGGGCACGACCAGCACGGCCACCAGATCACGTCCGTCACCGGGTGCTCCGGGTCGATCACCGTCCCGACCGACGGGGAGCACGACGCGGCGGCGAACATCTTCGCGATCTTCGACGCCGAATACACCGACAACGGCGGGCTGGTCACGCACAAGCAGTTCACCTTGCAGCCCAAGCACCGCCAGGCCGAGCACTACAAGACGGCCGCCGGCGTCTCGCTGATCACCAAGACCGGTGCCGAGGGCGGCCGGACGGTCGGCGACGTCAACAACGGCGACTGGATCTCGTTCGACCCGTACAAGATCAATAACGCCACGTCGGTAACCGCCCGGGTCTCCTCCGGCGGCGTCGGCGGCACCCTCCAGGTGCGGGCGGGCTCGGCGACCGGCACCGTCCTCGGTTCGGTCGCGGTGGCCAACACCGGTAGCTGGGAGACGTTCACCAACGTCACCGCCAACCTGACCGGGGTCCCGGCCGGCACCACCACGCTCTACCTGACGTTCGCGGGTGGCACCGGCGCGCTCTTCGACGTCGACGCGTTCACGTTCAACACCAGCGGCGGCAGCAGCGGGACCGGCCCGGTCGTCGGGCTGGCCAACAAGTGCCTCGACGTGCGCAGCGGCGCCACGGCCGACGGCACCCAGATCCAGCTCTACACCTGCAACGGCACCGCGTCGCAGAGCTGGACCCGCACCGGCTCGACGCTGCGGGCGCTGGGCAAGTGCCTCGACGTCAGCGGCGCCGGCACGGCCGACGGCACCAAGATCCAGCTCTACACCTGCAACGGTACGGCGGCCCAGAACTGGTCCGTCGGCGCCAACAGCTCGCTGGTCAACGCCGGCTCCAACAAGTGCGCCGACGTGAGTGGCAACAACTCGGCCGACAGCACGCCCGTCAACCTGTGGACCTGCAACGGCGCCGCGAACCAGCGGTGGACCCTGCCCTAACCCCACCCCGCGGGGGCGCCCGCCCAGGCGCCCCCGCTCCTTCCTGGGAGAGCAGATGCGCAGACTCATCCGGACCGCCATCGGCGCGGTCACCGCCGCCCTGGCCGTCATCGCCTGCACCGCGCAAGCGGGGCCCGCCAGCGCCGCCGACGCCGCCTACGACGTGCTGGTCTTCTCGAAGACCGCGGGTTTCCGGCACGACTCCATCCCGGCCGGCATCCAGGCCATCCGCGACCTCGGCGCGGCCAACAACTTCACCGTCACCGCCACCGAGGACGCCAACACGTTCACCGCCGCCGGGCTCGCGCCCTACGAGGTGGTGGTCTTCCTGTCGACCACCGGCGACGTGCTCAACGCGACGCAGCAGACCGCGTTCGAGAACTTCATCCGGTCGGGTCGCGGCTACGTCGGCGTGCACGCCGCCGCCGACACCGAATACGACTGGCCCTGGTATGGCAACCTGGTCGGCGCCTGGTTCGCGTCGCACCCGGCGATCCAGCAGGCCAACGTCAAGGTGGAGAACCGGGCCACCGCGGCCACCGCCCACCTGCCGCAGACCTGGACCCGCACCGACGAGTGGTACAACTATCGCACCAACGTCCGCTCCAGCGCCCGGGTCCTGGCCACGCTCGACGAGGCCTCCTACTCCGGCGGCGGCATGGGTGCCGACCACCCGCACATCTGGTGCAAGGCCTACGACGGCGGCCGCTCGTTCTACACCGGCGGCGGCCACACCCAGGAGTCCTTCGCCGACTCGGCGTTCCGGGCGATGCTGCTCGGCGGCATCCGGTATGCCGCCTTGAGGACCAAGGCCGACTGCCGGCCGGAAACCGGCTACACCACGCTCTACAATGGATCGACTTCTGGTTGGTCGCAGGCCGGGCCGGGTTCGTTCACCAACTCCGACGCGACGCTGAAGTCGACCGGCGGCATGGGCCTGTTCTGGTACAGCGCCAAGCAGTTCAGCTCCTACTCCCTCAAGCTCGACTGGAAGATGGACGGCGACGACAACTCCGGCATCTTCATCGGCTTCCCGCCGTCGACCGACCCCTGGTCCGCGGTCGACAACGGCTACGAGATCCAGATCGACTCCACGGATGCGGCCGACCGCACCACCGGATCGGTCTACACGTTCAAGTCGGCCGACATCGCCGCGCGCGACGCCGCCCTGAACCCGCCGGGGGAGTGGAACACCTACGAACTGCTGGTCGAGGGCGAGCGGCTGCAACTCTTCCTCAACGGCACGAAGATCAATGACTTCACCAACACCAATCCGGTGCGGTCGCTCGCCGGCCACATTGGCATCCAGAACCATGGCACGGGCGACGACGTCTCGTTCCGTAACGTCCGGATCAAGGAACTGGGCACGCCGCCTCCGACTGGTTCCGACGTGACCGTGCAGGCCGAGTCGTTCTCGTCGGCGTCCGGCGTGCAGGCGTTCACCAAGGCGGGCGCCAACAACGGGCAGACACTGGGCTACATCGAGCCGGGCGACTGGGCGGCCTACAACGGCGTCAACGTCGGCGGTGCCACCACCTTCCGGGCCCGCGTGGTCTCCGGCGGCGCGGGTGGCACGATCCAGGTCCGCAACGGCTCGGCCACCGGGACGGTGCTCGGCTCGGTCGCGGTGCCGAACACGGGGTCGTGGGACACGTACGCCAATGTCCAAACGACCTTGACCGGTGTGCCCTCGGGCAATGCCAACGTCTACCTGACGTTCACCGGTTCCGGCACCGGACTGTTCGATGTGGACGACTTCACGTTCGTGAAGGGCTCTCCTCCCCCCACCGGCACTGGCCGCATCGTCGGCCTGGCCGGGAAGTGCCTGGATGTGCGCAGCGGCGGCACGGCCGACGGCACCCAGATCCAGCTCTACACGTGCAACGGCTCGACCGCGCAGACCTGGACCCGCACGGGTTCGACCTTGCGGGCGCTCGGCAAGTGCCTCGACGTCTCGGGCAGCGGCACGGCCGACGGCACGAAGATCCAGCTCTGGACCTGCAACGGCACCGGCGCCCAGAACTGGTCGGCGGGAGCCAACAGCTCGTTGGTCAACGCCACCTCGTCGAAGTGCCTCGACGTGAGCGGCAACAACTCGGCCGACAGCACGATCGTCCACTTGTGGACCTGCAACGGGGCCGCCAACCAGCGCTGGACCCTTCCCTAGCCGCGGGGGCCGGTACGGGACGCCCACAACCCGTGCCGGCCACCGCCCCCACCCGACGCACCCTCCGCGCCTGCCCTGCGGAGGGTGCGTCGCCACGTTTCTTGGGTTCCTGGTCGTCAGCACAGCGCGGGGCCGTTCGAGGATGTCGGCGCTGCCGCTCGAGCCGGTGGCAGCGCGGGGGTTCTGCCGCTCGAGCCGATGGCCGCCCGGGGCGCTCTGCCGCTCGAGCCGATGGTCCCCGGGGGCCGCTGCCGGTCGGGCCGGTGGTCGCGCGGGGTTGCCAGCCCCGGCTCAATCGGCGGCGCTGACGGGCGTCGCTTCGCTCAAGCCAAGGTCCTCGTGCTGCACGCGGCTCGGGACGTTCTTTGCCGGCTCGGAGGCCATAGAGTCGGCCGGCTGCGCGGTGGGTGGCGACGCACCCCCATGATCATGTGTGCTCTATCGGCACGGCGGAGGGGCTGAGCCGTGATCATGTGCATCAGATCTGCACGACACGCCGCGGTCTTTGCAGGTGGGGCACACATGATCATGGTGGCGACCGGGTGACGTGGCGATGGGATGCAAAGGATCAAGCCCGGTTTCGCAGGATCGCCAGAACCTCTCGCCGCACCGCCTCCGGTTCTTCGGTCAAGCGCGCGTGGCTGAGTCGGACGACGAGAATGCCGCGTGCCGCTAACTCCGCGTCCCGGCGAAGGTCGATCTCACGCTGACGGGACGTGCCGTGGACGCTGGCGCCATCAAGCTCGAAGTCGACGCGCGTCTCCGGGTGGTAGACGTCGAGATAGGCGGTGTAGCGGTCGAGCCGGATCGGCACTTGTCGGTTGAACGCCGGCATTCCTGGACTCGCGAAGACATGGTCGTCGCCCCAGATCTCAAGAGGGCTCCGACACCCGGCGGCGAGTTTCGCAAGCAAGCTGCGTAGCTCGCCACGACCGGTCAGCTTGGGCGCCGCCGTCAGCGCGTCACCGAGGCGCTGCGCCGTCGTGAGGCGATCGTTGACCGCGGCGATGACCGGTGCTCGCCGTCGCGCTGGCGGCAACCACGACCACGCATCGACCAAGGACTGCTCGAGCTGGGTAACGGCGAAGCCGTCTCGGACGACGACCTGCGGTGCCTCCAACGAATGATGAACCACGAGCCAGCCGCGCGACCGTGGCGTTGAGCCGTGGGCGACCGTAACGTGTTCGCGCTCCAACACCTGCCCGCTCACGAGCCCCCAAACCGCCAGCGCCGACGTGTGACTGAGGGCCCCACCCCCACCCTCCCCGCCCGGACCTGGCGGTTGGCGACTGTTGCCGCCGTTGGCATAGGTCAGCGCGGCGCGGCGGCGGACGGCTGCGTCGCCGGCGCGCGACGCGTCGGCGTAGACGCCTGGAAGCACTCGCACGAGGCGCTTCGACCTCACGCCATGATCGATCGCCCATCGGGGAACCGATGCCTCCCGCGCGGCGGCCCAGCACACCACGCCGCCCCCGGTGTGCAGTGCCTTGACGAGTCTCGGATCCACTGGCAACAGGATGGCCGCCGCGGGTGGGCGCGGGCAACGAGCTCCGGGCTGCCTGTGGATAACCGGAACGTGTGGAAAGCGACGCGTCCTCCGAGAACGGCTAGGCGGCGCCGCGGCGCATGCCGTACGTGTGGCGGTAGTGGGCTGGTGCGGCGCCGACCTGGCGGGTGAACTGGGCCCGCAGCGTGTCGACGCTGCCGAAGCCCGCCGTACGGGCCAGTGACTCGATTGTCTGGTCCGTCGTCTCCAGGAGTTCGCGGACCAGGTCGATGCGCTGGTTGGTGAGCCAGCGGTGCGGAGTCGTCCCGGTCGCGTCCCGGAAGAGCCTGGCGAACGTGCTCGGCGCCAGCCGGGCCTCGCGGGCCAGGTCGGCCACCGTGATCGGGTGGTCCAGCCGGCCCATTGCCCAGGTGATCGCGTCCTGTAGCGGGTCGGCGGCGGCCACGGCCGGCAGTGGGGCGCGCAGATACTGGGCCTGGCCGCCGTCGCGGTGTGGGGGCACACCATCCGGCGGGCGACCTCCGCCGCGACCGCCGCCCCGTGGGCCCGGCGGAGCAGGTGCAGGCCCAGGTCGATGCCGGCGGCGGTGCCGGCCGACGTCGAGATGCCGCCGGAGTCGACGTAGAGGACGCCGGGGTCGAGCTGGATCTTCGGATAACGGCTGGCCAACTCGGCCGTCCAGCGCCAGTGCGTCGTCGCCGGGAGGCCGTCGAGGAGGCCGGCCGCCGCCAGAACGAAGGCGCCCCGGCAGATGGCCATCAGGTGGGCGCCGCGGTCGCGGGCGGCGTAGAGATGGTCGACTAGCTTGGGGTCCGGCTCGGTCTCCACCCACGCGCCGGCCACCAGCACGATCAGGTCGGCTTCCGCCAGGCGGTCGAGCCCGGAAGAGGGGGCGACCTCGTAGCCGGCCGTCGTGCGGACCGGCCCGCCGGCCACCGACGCGAGCGCGAAGTCATAGCGGGGCAGGCCCTGGTCCGACCGGTCGAGCCCGAAGAGCTCACAGGCGATGCCCAGCTCGAACGGGGCGACCCCGTCCGCGACCGGCACGGCGACGTTCGTGATCTTCAACGGGGCAGTGGACATACCCCGAGCGTGACAGACCGGGAAAGAGCAGGAAATGCGGCCTGCCGAGTGGAATTGCCCCGGTAGTCTCCAGCCGCCCCGGCCACAGACTGGCGCAATGGGGCGAACTCTCAGCGCGACGCTGGCTGTCGCGACGGCGTACGGGATGCTGCTGCTGCACATCAAGGCGCTCGGCGGCACCGAGGCGACCTTCGGGCTGCTCACCGCCGTGGCCGCCGTTCCGGCCGCGGGTCTCCTCGGCACCCTGCTGAGCTTCCCCGACCGGATCCGGCCGCCCGTCCTGCTGGCAACGGCCTCGCTCGCCTATGCCGCGGCGGCCGCGTTGCAGCGGCGGCCGCGTTGCCGCGGCGGCCGCGTTGCTGGCGACGCTCGACAGCCTCGGCGCCGCGCTGGCGGTGCTGACGGTCGTGCTCGGATCGACCTGGTCGGTCGTCTACCCGGTCGGGCCGATGGTCGTCAGCGAGCACATCTCCGACGACGCGCGCGCCGCCCGGATCGGCTACCTGACCGGCACCATCCAATTAGGATGCGCGACCGCGACCGCGCTCGCTGCCACCGCCGCTGGACTGCTGATGTTCGCGCCGGCCAGCCGGTCGCCCCGAAAGTCACGACGCTCTACCCGGCCAGGTCGTGATCGTGGCCTTCCCGCTGGTCGCCGGCGCCGTGATCGCCGCCTTCAGCTATCAGACCGTCTTCGGCGTGCTGGTCGCCCTCGCCGTCGCATTGCTCGTCTTGAGCACCCGCCGTTCTACGTCAGGAGCATTGGATGTTGTACGCCCGACTCGGTAACTCCGGCCTGCGGGTCTCCCGGATCGCGCTGGGCATGATGAGTTACGGCGACCCCGCGACCGACTCCTGGGTGCTGCCCGAGGAGCGGGCCGAACCGATCGTGCGGCGGGCCGTCGAGGCCGGCGTGACGTTCTTCGACACGGCCGACATGTATTCCAACGGTGTCAGCGAGGAGGTCACCGGCCGGCTGCTCGCAAAGTTCTTCGCCCGCCGTGACGACTACGTGCTCGCGACCAAGGTGTTCTACCCGATGACGCCGGACCCCAACGGCCGTGGGCTGTCGCGCAAGCACATCATGGATGCCGTCGACGCCTCGCTGGCCCGGCTCGGCACCGATCACATCGACCTGTATCAGATTCATCGCTGGGACGACTTCACACCGATCGAAGAAACAATGTCGGCATTGCATGATGTCGTACGGGCTGGGAAGGTGCGCTATCTCGGTGCCTCGCTGATGCGCGCGTGGCAGTTCGCGACCGCCCAGTTCGTCGCGCCCACCCGGTTCGTCTCCATGCAGACCAGATACAACCTGGTCTACCGCGAGGAGGAGCGCGAGATGATTCCGTTCTGCGCCGACCGGGGCGTCGGTGTGCTGCCCTACAGCCCGTTGGCGCGGGGCGTGCTCGCCGCCCGGCCGCCGGGGACCGTGACGCCGCGGTTGCTCGCCGAGCCCCGCACCCCGGCCGGCAACGACGTCGACGTGCTGAACGCGCTGCGCGTCGTGGCCGAAGCGCGCGGTGTGCCAGCGGCTCAGGTGGCGCTCGCCTGGACGATGCGCAAGCCGGCCGTCGTCGCGCCCGTCGTCGGTGCGACCACGCTCGGCCAGGTCGACGACGCGGTCGCCTCCGTCGAGCTGGCACTGACCGACCAGGAATTGACCGCCCTCGAAGCGCCCTACCGTTCGCACGAGCTGCTCCCGTACTAGCGTCACCACTATGGCGCTACACATTGAGAACGGAGAACTTCCCGGAAACGAGATCTCGCGTACGTTCCTGGGCCGCGACCACGGCGGCGTGCCGATCTCGTTCTTCATCCAGGCGAGCCCGACCGGCCACGGGCCGGGGCCGCACACCCACCCGTACGCCGAAATCTTCGTTCTTCATGAGGGTTCGGGGTCGTTCCTGGCGGGTGACGAGACGATCGAGGCCACTGGCGGCTCGGTCGTCGTCGTGCCTGCCGGCGAGGTGCACGGGTTCACCGGGTCGTCGGCGGGGCCGCTGCGGATGACCTGCATCCACACCAACGACGAGATGATCACCGAGTGGGTCGAGCGGGGCTGATCGTCCGGGCCTGTCCGGGCCTGTCCGAAACGATTGCTGGACATCGACGGGCTTTGGCAGCGTCGGCGGCGAGGATCACTCCTACGAAGGGAGCCGCACGTGCGGAGAAAACTCGTCACCGCGTTGTCGACCCTGCTGCTCGCGCTGCCGGCAGCAGTCTTCTTCGGCGCACCGGCCGCGCAGGCGGCCCTGCAGCCACCCGCCGGATGCCGCTACTTCCACACCGTCAACCCCTACTACGGCGACACCTGCTTCGAATGGGCCGGCGACGACCAATGGGTGTACGACGGCGTCGGTGACGGCTGGAGCGCGCGGGTCGAGATCGAGACCCTTTACGGCAAGGTCCGCTGGTGCGCGAACACCGAGACGGCCGGGCACTGGGTCGAGTGCAAGTTCGACCACGAAGAAGCCTCGTGCGTGCACTTCCGGATGTACGAGCAGGACGGCGGCGACAACGGCCCGACCCGCTACTGGACCGACTGGACCGACTGGATCAGCACCAGCACCGGGGCTGACTGCTAGGCCACATGGAGGACCGGCGCGGGCCGGTCCTCCACGGACCGGGCCAGCTCGGCCGCATAGCAGCGCAGCAGCGGATGGAGCGCCGGGGACCGCCCGGTGACCAGCTGGGCGCGGACCAGCTCCCGCCCGGCCGCCCCGCCGATGACCGGCTCCGGGCCGGTGCCCAGCAGCCGGAACAGCCGCTGGGCACCGTCGGTCAGCCGCCGGTAGGACAGGAAGAACGACGTACGCAGGTTCGTCGCCGGGTCGTCCGTGCTCAGCGCGTCCAGCGGCGCCGCCCGGAGCTCCGCGGCGAGGGCGGCCGCGGACAGCCACGGCTGCTGTGCGAGGCGGGCCGCCGCCGCGGTCAACGCCAGCGGCAGCCCGGCGCACCGGTCGACCAGCCGCGCGGCGGCCGGCCCGGCACCGACGCGCCGTGCGGCGGCCGGTCCGGCGCCGAGCCGTTGGCTCAGCAGGAGCCCCGCGGCGGCGGAGGTGAGCACGTCGAGAGGCAGCGGCCGGGCACCCTCGCCGACGACCAGGCCGTCGAGCTGCACCCGGCTAGTGACCAGGCAGGTCGAGCTGGCCGGCAGCAGCGGACGGACCTGCTCGACCGAGGCCGCGTTGTCCAGGACGACCAGCACCCGGCGGGACGCGAGCACGCTGCGGTAAACGGCCGCGCGGGCGTCCGTTTCCGGCGGGATGCGCCAAGGCGGGACGTCGAGTGCGACGAGAAAGCCGTGCAGCACCGCGCCGGGGTCGAGCGGTGCCCGGGCCGGGTCGACACCGCGCAGGTTGACGTAGAGCTGGCCGTTGGGATGATCCCGGGCGGCCTGCCGCGCCCAGGCGGTGGCCAGGGCGGTCTTGCCGACACCCGGCATCCCGGTGACGACGACCGCGCCGGGCTCGTCGGCCAGCCGGTCGAGAAGCGCGAGCTCCCGGTCCCGGCCGACCAGGTGGGCCGGACCGCCCGGCAGCTGGCGGGGCACGACGGCGCGCTCCGCCGCGGCGGCGGACCCGGCGCCGTCCCTCGCATGGACCTCGCGCCACGCCGACCGCCAGGCCGCCGCCCGCTCGCCGGTCACACCGCACACGCCGACGTAGCGGAGCACCAGGTCGAGGGAGGGCAGCCGGTCGCGGCGCGGGCTCAGCAGGTCGCCGAGCGTGCTCCGGGCCAGCCCGCTGTCCCGGCTCAGCCGGCGCAGGGGAGGGTCGCCCGCCCAGATCTTCAGCAGCCGCAGCTCCTGGACGAACCCGCCGACGGAGGTGGCCCTGGCCGGGTCGGGTTCGGCGGTCACGTCGTCGCGACGGGCACGGCCACGGCCGCCAGGCCGGGCAGCACCGCTCCTGGCCCGCGCAGCATCCTGCGAGTCATGGGCAGGTCCCCTTTCACCAGAACTCGCCCACAACGCTGCGCCCGTCGCCTTGCCAACTCCCTTGCCAGCGCCGGCTGCTAGCCCGCCGCCAGCTCCAGGTCCTTGATCGCCCGCAGGCCGACCATGCCGTCGGCGGGCGGGCCGCCCTGACCGGCGATGGCGCCGAGGACCGCGGCGAGCTGCGGCACGAAGGGACTGCCCGGCGTGAAGTCCAGCCGCTCCCCGTTGAGCCGGACCTCGCCGCCGCCTTCCGGCCCGAGCGTGTCGGCGCAGACCGCGATGCCGCGATCGCCGAAGATCTCCACCCGGGTGTAGATCTCGAACTGCACCGAGCTCAGCACCTCGACCGTCGGCCCGGAGGCCAACTGCGCGGCGATGGCGGCCGACTCGTCGCGCGGTGCCTGCCACCTCGTGTTGCTGAGGACGGCGGTGAACTGCGCCCAGTCGTCGAGGTCGTCGGCGAACCAGCGGGCCAGGTCGAGGCAGTGCGTGCCGGTCGCCGACAGCGACCACCAGCGCGCGATGTCGCTGCGCGCACGCCAGTTGGATTCCGCGATCGGGAACGACCACATCACCCGCAGGTGCCGGATCGTGCCGAGCGCCCCGGCCCGGACGCGTTCCCGCAGTGCCACATGCCCGGGATGGCAGCGCAGGTGGTAGCCGCTGGCCAGCACCAGCCCCTGCGCCGAGGCGAGGTCGACCAGTGACCGCGCCTCGGCCTCGCTGACCGCGATGGGCTTCTCCACCAGCACGTGCTTGCCGGCGCGCAGGCTCGCGGCCGCCTGCGGGAAGTGCAGCCCGTCCGGCGAGGCGATGACGACCAGTTCGATCTCCGGGTCGGCGAGGAAGGCGTCGAGGTCGGAGTAGGGGCGTGCGTCGGACGCGTCGAACGTACGCAGAAAATCGCGCCCTCCGGCCTCGGACCGGGACAGCACCGCCGCCAGCCGGGCCGAAGGCGACGCCATCACCGCCGGCCCATGGCACGCGGTGGCGATGTAGCCGGTCCCGATGATCCCGACGCCGACCTGACTCATGCGAGGCCGACCTGCTTCATGAAGGTGGTCAGGTCGTAGAAGAGGTTCTCCTCGACGATCCTGCCGTCGACCCAGTGCGCGACGGTGCAGAAGTCGACGGAGAACGACCGGCCGGTGGGTGGGACGTCGCCCAGCGCGCCGGTCATGGTTCCGGTCCAGTGCGCGACCGAGCAGGTCCACTCGCCCGAGCCGAACAACACCTTGTAGGGGCGGTTGTCGAGGTGCTGGTCCGGGAACGCCGTGAAGAACGCGACCGCCTCGGCCTCGTGGTTGTGTCGCCCATGCGTCTCGGGCCGCCCAGGCCAGCGCACCACGACATCGTCCGCGTGGCGGCTGTTGAACGTATCGAGATCCTGACTGTTCCAGGCGTCGTCCAACGTCTGCATCAGTTCGAGGTTCTGCTGCTCGGCTCCCACCGCTCCGAAATTACTAGGCGGGAAGTGCCGGTGTAGCGCGATTGGGATCTCCCCAGATTTCATGTTAACGAGCATTGACATGAAATTGCGGGCCGGCCTAGCGTCGAGGGCGAGATGGAGAGCAGACGCGGTTACACGATGCGGGCCCGGAGCGACGCCAAGGCGGCGACCCGGCAGCGGATCCTGCGGTCGGTGCTCGAGCTGAGCGAGGAGAAGATGACGATCGAGATCACTCTCGACGAGGTCGCCGCGCGGGCCGGCACGAGCGTGCAGACCGTGCTGCGCCACTTCGGCAGCCGCGACGGCCTGCTCGACGAAGCGGTGGCCGCGGCCTCGGCCGAGGTGGTCGAGGAGCGCCGCGCGCCGGCCGGCGATCCGGCCGCCGCCGTGCGGGTGGTCGTCGCGCATTACGAGCGCCGCGGCGACTTCGTCCTGCGGATGCTCAGCCAGGAGCACGACCCGCGGATCGCCGCCGTCGTCGGCCCCGGCAAGCTGCTGCACCGCGCCTGGGTCGAGGAGATGTTCGGGCCGTTGCTCGCCCGCCCCGCCGACCGCGAGGCGCTGGTCGACCTGCTCGTCGTCGCCACCGACGTCTACGCCTGGAAACTGCTGCGCCGCGACCGCGGCCTCGACGCCGCCACCGTCGAGGCGCGGATGCTCGCGCTGGTCGACGCCATCCTCGGGAGGTCCTGAGATGCACGCGCTCTTCGTCACCGTCGACGGCGGCGGCAACCTGCCGCCGGCGCTCGGCATCGCCCGCGAGATCGTCCGCCGTGGCGGCACCGCACGGTTCCTCGGCCACGAGCCGCAACGCCGGGCGATCGAGGCCGCCGGCTTCGCGTTCGAGCCGGTGCGCGAGGGCCTTCCCTACGAGGCGGCCGCCCCACGCAGCACCCTCTCCGGCCTGCGCGACCTGACCGCGGTCTTCGCCGACGCCGGCATCGGCGCCGACGCGCTGCGTCTGGCCGCCGCCGCGCCGACCGACATCGTCGTCGTCGACTGCCTCCTGCTCGGCGCCATGCGGACGCTGATCGAGGCCGGCATCCCGACGGTCTCGCTGGTGCACACGCTGTGGAGCTACTTCGCGGGGCAGGCACGCGGCCCGGTCGGGGCGATCCTGCGGCTGCGCGGCATCCGGATGCGCCAGGTGCTGGAGTCGCCGGCGCTGAGCCTGGTCACCACCCGGCCGGAGTTCGAGCCGCCGGCCGCGAGCTTCCCGGCGCGGGTCCGCCACGTCGGTGTCGTCTGGCAGGACCCGCCGGCGCCGCCGCCGCCCCGGGCCGACCCGCCCCGGGTGCTGGTGAGCCTCAGCACGACCCGGTTCCCCGGGCAGGAACGCGCCCTTCGGTCCATAGTGGATGGCTTGGCCGACCTGCCCGCGGAAGTGGTCGTCACCACCGGGCCCGCGGTCGACCCGGCGATCCTGCGGAAACCCGCGAACACCACCATCCATCGGTACGCCGACCACAGCGCCCTGATGCCCGGCGCCGCGCTGGTGATCGGCCACGGCGGGCACGCCACGACCGCCCGGGCGCTGTCGCACGGCGTACCCCTGCTGGTCATGCCCATGCACCCGCTGATGGACCAGCCGGCGATCGGCGCGGCGGTGACCCGGCTCGGTGTCGGCCGGTCGATCAGCAAGACCGCCCGGCCGGCCGAGATCCGCGCCGCGGTCGTCGCGCTGCTCGACAGCGCCGCGCACCGGGCGGCCGCCATCAGGCTGGGTGCCGAGATCCGCGAACACGACGGCGCCGTCCGCGCCGTCGACCTGATCGAGACCGACGTCCACCCGCGTCCGGCGCCCGCCCAGCGGCGAGAGCTCTTCCCCGATCAAGGCCGCCCGATCTAGAGTGAGGTCGCTGCCGCGGAAGCGGCCGGCGGCCGGGCGGGAGGCGCAACCCGCCCGGGCGTAAAGGCACGTCGGCTTCCGACGTGGCGGCGACGGACCGTCGGACGGTCTCCTCGCGCCTGTCCACCACCAGGATCCCGGGTCACTCACAGGGAGAAGAAGGACAATGGCGCGACCCATCACGCTCTTCACCGGCCAGTGGGCCGATCTGCCGTTCGAAGAGGTGTGCCGGCTGGCCTCCGAGTGGGGCTATGACGGGCTCGAGATCGCCTGCTGGGGCGACCACTTCGACGTCGACAAGGCGGTCAACGAGGACGGCTACGTCGACCGCAAGCGGGAGACCCTCGCCAAATACAACCTCCAGGTCTTCGCGATCTCCAACCACCTGGTCGGCCAGGCGGTCTGCGACCACCCGATCGACGAGCGGCACCAGGACATCCTCCCGGCCCGGATCTGGGGCGACGGGGAGCCCGAGGGGGTCCGCCAGCGGGCCGCCGAGGAGATCAAGGACACCGCCCGCGCGGCCGCCAAGCTGGGGGTCAAGACCGTCGTGGGGTTCACCGGGTCGTCGATCTGGCACACGCTGGCGATGTTCCCGCCGGTGCCGCCGTCGATGATCGAGAAGGGCTACGAAGACTTCGCCAACCGGTTCAACCCCATCCTCGACGTGTTCGACGAGGTGGGTGTGCGGTTCGCGCACGAGGTGCACCCGAGCGAGATCGCGTACGACTACTACACGACCAAGCGCACCCTCGAAGCGATCGGCGACCGGCCGGCGTTCGGGCTCAACTGGGACCCGTCGCACTTCGTCTGGCAGGAGCTCGACCCGGTCAACTTCATCTTCGACTTCCAGGACCGGATCTACCACGTCGACTGCAAAGACGCGAAGGTACGCACCGGCGACGGCCGCCGCGGCCGGCTGAGCTCCCACCTGCCCTGGGCCGACATGCGCCGCGGCTGGGACTTCGTGTCGACCGGCCACGGTGACGTCCCCTGGGAAGACTGCTTCCGGGCGCTCAACGCGATCGGGTACGACGGCCCGATCTCGATCGAGTGGGAAGACGCGGGCATGGACCGGCTGGTCGGCGCCCCCGAGGCGCTCGAGTTCGTCCGCCGGCTGGCGTTCGACGCGCCCAGCGCGGCCTTCGACGCCGCGTTCTCCAGCAAGGACTAGGCGCGACGAAGGGCCCCTCGCCGGTTAGCGGCGAGGGGCCCTGTCACGGCCCATATCAGGGCATGGGCTTCGTGGGTGCCCCCGACGAGGACGACGTCGTCGACGAGGTGAGTTCGCTTCCGTTGGCGCCGTTGCCGGTGCCCGTGCTCATCTTCTCGCCGAGCTTGGTGTGGCTCAGCTTGTCCTTGCCCTCGGACACGAGGCGGTTGGCCTGGGCCTGGGCCGTGCCCTTGGCCTCCTGCACCGTCGGGTGGTCCATCATCTTGCGGGCCTGCTGGACGATCTCTTCGTACTTCTCCCGGCCCGCGCGGGCGCCCAGGACGAAGCCGGCGGCAAGTCCGCCGACGAACCAAAGCTTTCCGCGCATTGCGGCTCCTTCCGTGTGCCGGACGCGATGATCCACGTGCACGGCGACGTTTGTGGTCCCCGGTTACCTACCCATCGTGCAACCGACCCATGCGTCGGAAGCGCTATCTGACTAATTTGCCCTGTTTTCGGCGCCAGCGGGCGCGAACGCACCGCAGAGCGTGTCCTACCCCCACCCGATGCCCCCGAAACAGCCCGCATCCTGTACTCTCGTACCGGTCGCGCGGTGCGGGAAACCACGCCGCAACCAGCGATCCCCCGTAGCTCAATTGGCAGAGCAGCCGGCTGTTAACCGGCAGGTTTTTGGTTCGAGTCCAAACGGGGGAGCCACCTTCAGTTAGCCCGCGGCAGCTCTCGCCGCACCGCGTCCGCGATGCTCTCGGCGTCGAGCCCCCGCGCCTTCAAGATCGCGCTCCGCGAGCCGTGTGCCAGGAACCGCTGCGGCAGCGCCAGCGACCGCACCGGCACATGCGACCCGGCTCCCCGCAGCGCCCGCGACACCGCGTCGCCATACCCGCCGTGCGCCCCGTTGTCTTCGACGGTCACCACCAGCCGCTGCCCGGCCGCGGCCGCCACCAACTCCGGATCGACCGGCAACAGCCACCGCGGGTCCACGACGGTCACCGGCGCGTCCAGCCGATCGGCCGCCGCCAGCGCCGCCGCACCCAACGGACCCACAGCCAGCACGAGTACGCCCTCCGGCGCCGAATCCGGCCGCCCGGCCACGCCGGAGGCCGGTACCTGCCCGGCACCGCCAGAGGCCGGTACCTGCCCGGCACCGCCAGAGGCCGGTACCTGCCCGGCACCGCCAGAGGCCGGTACCTGCCCGGCACCGCCAGAGGCCGGTACCTGCCCGGCACCACCGGAGCCCGGTACCTGCCCGGCCCCGGCCGAGGCGGGAACGGCCCCGCCCGAGGCGGGAACGGCGCCACCCGGCCCGGCCGCCTGCCACGGGCCGCCGGGCGCCCACGAAGGCCGCTGGGCCGAACCCCAGCGCAGCACATCGGCGCTGCCCAGCCGCCCCACGGCGGGGAGCGCGGGCCCCACGTCGGCCTTGGGGAAGCGCAGCGCCGCCGGCCCGTCCCGGTGTGCCACCGCCTCGCGCAGCAGCAACCTGAGCTGCTCGCCGTCGCGCGGTGCCGCTACCCGCATCCCGGGCACCAGCCCGAGCAGCGACAGATCCCACATGCCGTGGTGGGACGGCCCGTCGCTGCCGGTGATCCCGGCCCGGTCGAGCACAAACGTGACCGGCAGCCGGTGCAGCGCGACATCCATCATGACCTGGTCGAACGCCCGGTTGAGGAACGTCGAGTAGACGCACACCACCGGGTGCAGGCCGCCCGTGGCCAGCCCGGCCGCCGAAGTGACCGCGTGCTGCTCGGCGATGCCCACGTCGAACGCCCGGTCGGGATAGCGGTCGGCGAACGCCTGGAGCCCGGTCGGCCCGAGCATCGCCGCGCTGATCGCGACCACATCGGGCCGAGAAGAACCCAGGGCCACCATCTCGTCGGAGAACACCGACGTCCAGCTCCGCGCACCAGAGGACGGGCCGGCCGGGCCGACCGTGTGCATCCGGTCGGCCTCGTCCTGCTCGGCCGGCGGGTGTCCGAGACCCTTTCGGGTCAGGCAGTGTACGACCGTCGGCGTGCCCAGCGACCGGGCCTTGCGCAGCGCCACCTCGACCTCGGCCGTGTTGTGCCCGTCGATCGGGCCGAGGTAGCCCAGCCCCAACTGTTCGAACACCGACGCCGCCGAGCCGTTGGCGGAGTGCAGTGACGCCAGGTGGGCCGAGACCGCACCGGCGGTCGGTGCGTAGGAGCGGCCGTTGTCGTTGAGCACGACCACCAGCGGCCGCTGCGGCGCGGCGCCGATGTTGTTGAGGGCCTCCCACGCCATGCCGCCGGTGAGCGAGCCGTCGCCGACGACCGCGACCACGAAGCGGTCGGGCCGGCCGCCGATCGCGAAGGCCTTGGCCAGGCCGTCGGCGTAGGACAACGCCGTCGAGGCGTGCGAGTTCTCGACGATGTCGTGCGCGCTCTCCGACCGCGACGGGTAGCCCGACAGCCCGCCCTCCTGGCGCAGGCTGTCGAGCGCCGCCCAGCGGCCGGTGAGCATCTTGTGCACGTACGCCTGGTGCCCGGTGTCCCACACGATGGCGTCGTGGGGCGAGTCGAACACCCGGTGCAGCGCGAGGGTCAGTTCGACCACGCCGAGATTCGGGCCGAGGTGGCCCCCGGTCCGCGACACCGACTCGATCAGCCGCGACCGGATCTCCGCAGCCAGCGCGGGCAGCGCCGACTCCGGCAGTGCCCGCAGGTCGGCCGGGCACTGGATGTGCGACAGGTAAACCATCAGGTCACCGCCCGACGGCCGCCCGCACGGACTCCTTGAGGGAGCCGAGAGTGGCGATCACCGCCGTCGGCTCGTATCCACAGTGGGCCATGCAGTTGGCGCAGCGCGGGTCCTTGCCCCGACCGAACGCGTCCCAGTCGGTCTCCTCGATGAGCTCCTTGTAGGTGGCCGCGTACCCGTCGTCGAGCAGGTAGCACGGGCGCTGCCAGCCGAGCAGCGAGTAGGACGGGATGCCCCACGCGGTGCAGGCCAGGTCGCGCTTGCCCTCCAGGAAGTCCAGGAAGATCGGCGAGTGGTTGAGCCGCCACTTGCGCCGCCGCCCGTTGGCGAAGGCCTTGGCGAACAGCTCGCGGGTCTCGGTGACGCCGAGCCAGTGCTCCTGGTCGGGTGCCTTCTGATAGGCGTACGCCGGTGAGATCTGCATGTTGTCGACCTCGACCACGTCGTTGAGGTAGTCGAGGACGCCGATCACGTTCTGCGGCGAGTCGTTGCTGAAGAACGTCGTGTTGGTCATCACCCGGAAGCCGGCCGCCTTGGCCATCTTGATGGCGTCGATCGCGCCCTCGAAGCCGCCCTCCTTGTTGACCGACAGGTCGTGCCGGTCCTTGAGGCCGTCGACGTGCACCATCCACGAGAAGTTGCGGTGCGGCTTGAACTTGTGGAGGTGTTTGGGCATCAGCAGCGCGTTGGTGCAGAGGAACACGATCTTGTTGCGGGCCAGCAACTGCCGGACGATCTCGTCGATCTCCTTGTGCATCAGCGGTTCACCGCCGGCGATGGAGACCATCGGCGCGCCGCTCTCCTCGATCGCGGCGACGGCCTGCTCGACCGGCATCCGCTTCTTGAGTAGCGCCGCCGGCTGTTCGATCTTGCCGCAACCCGCACACTTCAGGTTGCACGCGAACAGCGGCTCGAGCTCGACCAGCAGTGGGAACTTCTCCCTGCGGAGCAACTTCTGCTTCAACAGGTAGCGGCCCAGCCGAACGTTCTGCCGAAATGGCATCGCCATCGTTCAGCTCACCTCCTTGGGCAATGTGAAACGCAGGACTTCCGGATCCGCGGACGGCTCGTCCACGGTGAGGGGTCCGAGCCCGCCGAGGCAGCCGACCAGTTCGTCGACCAGGGTGGGCGGCGCGGACGCGCCGGCGGTGACGCCAATGCGGCGCATGCCGACGAGCGTGTGGAGGTCGAGGTCGGCGGCGTGGTCGACGAGCCGGGCCGGCACGCCTTCCCGCTGTGCGACCTCGACCAGGCGGAGCGAGTTCGACGAGTTGGGTGAGCCGACCACCAGCAGCAGGTCGCAGTCGGCGGCGATGTCACGCACGGCCCGCTGGCGGTTGGTGGTGGCGTAGCAGATGTCGTCGCTCTTGGGCGCCTGCAGCTCCGGAAACCGGGACCGCAGCACGTCGGCGATCTCGGTCGCCTCGTCGACGGCCAGGGTGGTCTGCATCGCGTAGGCGACGTTGCCGGCGTCGCGCGGCACCACCCGGGCGGCCGCGGCCACGTCTTCGACGACCACCACGTCGGCCGGCGCCTCACCGACCGTGCCCTCGACCTCTTCGTGGTCGGCGTGGCCGATCAGGAACACGGTCGCCTCGCGGGAGCTGTGCCGGCGCACCTCGGTGTGCACCTTGGTGACCAGCGGGCAGGTCGCGTCGACCACCCGCAGCCCGCGCGCCTCGGCCTCGGCCCGCACGGCGGGGGAGACCCCGTGTGCGGCGAAGACCAGCACGCTGCCCGGCGGCACCTCGTCGACCTCGCCAACGAAGATGGCGCCGCGCCGCTCCAGGTCGTGCACGACGTGGGTGTTGTGGACGATCTGCCGGCGTACGTAGACCGGCGCACCGAACCGCTCCAGCGCCCGGTCGACCACCTCGATGGCCCGCTCGACGCCGGCGCAGAACGAGCGCGGGTTGGCCAGCAGTACCTCGCGCGGCCCGGTCGCGGCGGCCCACGCGTCGATGGCCGGGACGGCCCGGCGCAGCAGGCGCAGGGCACGGATGCCGCGGCGGGCGGTGCCCGGGCGCAGCAACGGCTCGGTCGGGGTGTCGACGACGACCCGGACCACCGCGAACGGCGACTCGGTGGGCGCCAGCCAGATCGACTCGGTGTCGACGGCCAGCGCGCCGGTGGCGGCCAGCCGGGCGCGGGCGGCCCGCCCGGCGACCCGGTGCTCGGAGGCGATCGGGCCAAGATGGACGATCAGGCCCTGCCGGCGCAGTTCGGCGGCCAGCAGCGGGGCCGACGGGCACTGCCGCACGCTGCCGTCGGGGCCGCGCACCTCGGTGGCCACCACCACGTCACCGGGGCGCACACCCGGCCCGAGCCCGCCGCCGACGCCGGCGACCAGCACCGGCCGCCCGCCGAGGGCGCCGGAGGCATGGAAGGCCTTGGCCGCCCGGCGCGGACCCATGCCGACCCGCAGCACGGCCGTGCGCGCGCCGCGGAGCGCCCGGCGCTCCACACCCAGCGCGACACAGATGACCGGCGCCTGCCGGCGAGGGCTGGTCACGACGTGACGCCCAGGTAGCGGCCCAGCGCCGTGACGGGGAAGACCAGCCGGTAGAGGTGGTAGTTGATGTAGAAGTCGCCCGGGAACCCGGTGCCGGTGAAGTGCTCCTCGTCCCAGCCGCCGTCGCCGCGCTGGGTGGAGATCAGGTGGTCGACGCCGGCCCGGGTCGCCGGGTGGTCGGCCTCGCCCGCGGCCAGCAGCGCGAGCAGCGCCCACGCGGTCTGCGACGGTGTCGAGGCGCCCTTGCCGGCCCAGTTCTGCGGGTCGTCGTAGGAGCGCAGGTCTTCGCCCCAGCCGCCGTCCGGGTTCTGGTGTGCGACCAGCCAGTGCACGGCGGCGCGGACGGCCGGCGCGCCGGCGTCGACGCCGGCCTCGACCAGCGCCGGCACGGCCGCGCCGGTGCCGTAGACGTAGTTGGCGCCCCAGCGCCCGAACCACGAACCGTCGGACTCCTGGTTGCGCAGTAGCCAGGTGACCCCCCGCTGGGTCACCGGATCGCTGGCGCGGCCCTCGATCGCGAGCATCTCCACGACGTGCGCGGTGACGTCGGCCGACGGCGGGTCGATGACCTCACCGAAGTCGCAGAACGGCAGTTTGTTGGCCAGCGTGCGGGTGTTGTCGGCGTCGAACGCGCCCCATCCGCCGTCGCCGGACTGCATGCCGACGGTCCAGCCGACGCCGCGGTCGACCGCGCCCTCGATCCGCCCCCGCAGCGGATCGTCGGCGGCCAGCCCGGCGGCGACCCGGCGCAGCGCCAGCACGATCTCGGCGGTGTCGTCGGTGTCGGGGTAGAGGTCGTTGGCGAACTCGAACGCCCAGCCGCCCGGTGCCAGCCCGGGCCGGCGCACGGCCCAGTCGCCCGGCACCGCGATCTCCTCGTCGAGCAGCCAACTCGCCGCCCGGCGGACCGCCTCGTCGGTGGCCGGCACGCCCGCGTCGAGCAGCGCGACCAGGGCGAGCGCGGTGTCCCAGACCGGCGACTGGCAGGCCTCGAGCCGGCGTACCCACCCGTCGTCGGTCTCCTCGCGGATCGTGAACGCGTCGAGACCGGCGAAGCCGGCCTTCAGCGCCGGATGGTCCATCGAGTAGCCGAGCAGGTGCAGGGCCAGCAGCGAGTAGACCCACGGCGGCTGGATGCCGCCCCACGAGCCGTCGGCCTCCTGCCGGGCCAGGATCCATTCCGCCGCGCGCCGTTGCGACAGTTCGCGCAGCGGCTTGACCGCGTGCCGGCCGTAGAGCTTGAGCAGCCGGTCGGTGCGCTGGAAGAACCCGGTCCAGGTCCACGGCGGAGCCGCTTTGGGCGCCGACGCGCCGGTACGCAACTCGTCGATGTCGATCGGCAGCGGTCGCACCGGCCGGAGGCTGCCGACGATGGTCAGCGGCACCACGGTCTGCCGGGCCCAGCACGCCCAGTCGTAGACGTTGAGCGGGAACCACCGGGGCAGGAAGATCATTTCCGGTGGCAGCTCGGGCAGGTCGTCCCAGGACCAGAGCCCGAAGAGGGCCAGCCAGATCCGGGTGAACACCCGGGTGCGCTCCAGCCCGCCCATCTCCAGGGCGAACGCGCGGGCCCGCACCATGTGCGGCGCGTCCGGCGGATCGCCGGCCAGCTTGAGCACCACGTAGGCCTCGACGGTCGTCGACAGGTTGCCCGGGCCGCCGTGGAAGTTGGCCCAGGTGCCGTCGTCGCGCTGCTGCGACCGGATCCAGCGGGCCGCCTCTTCGGTCTGCTCGTCGGTGCGGATGCCGAGGAACTGCCGCAGCAGCAGGTCTTCGGCGTCCATCGTGACGTTGGTGGCCAGCTCGCCCTTCCACCAAC
Source organism: Asanoa ferruginea (assembly GCF_003387075.1). Lineage (NCBI taxonomy): Bacteria > Bacillati > Actinomycetota > Actinomycetes > Micromonosporales > Micromonosporaceae > Asanoa > Asanoa ferruginea. Next base: position 73,826 of record NZ_QUMQ01000001.1, on the reverse strand, counting down.
CGGTCGGGTCCTGCCGCAGTCGCAGGTGGCCGATGGCAGCCGTCAGTGCCGCGGCGACCGACCGCGGCGGCTGGTCGAGCGACGGCGTCCCGACATCGACGGTGCTAGTCATGAATCCCGGTCCACAATGAATCTCCCGAGCGCCATCAGTTCGGTGCGTGCTTCCTCGTCGATGTCGACGGTGGACAGTGCCTTCTCGGCCAGCGACATCCGCTCCCGCGCCTCGGACAGCGCCCACTCGCGGCCACCGGCGTTTTCCACCAGGTCAGCGGCGCGGCGCAGGGCCGCGTCGTCGGGGTCTTCCGGCCGCGCCAGCCAGGCCGCCAGCTCCGGGCCGTGCCGCGGGTCGCCGAGCGTGTAGCTGACCGGCAGCGTCTTCTTCCGCGACCGCAGGTCGGAGAAGACCGGCTTGCCGGTCACCGCCGGGTCACCCCAGATGCCCAGCACGTCGTCGATGAGCTGGAACGCCAGCCCGACCTGGGCACCGAAGGTCTTGAGCGCGGTCTGCACCGGCTCGCCCGCGCCGGCCAGCACGGCGCCGATCGCGGCGCTGGCCGCCAGCAGCGACCCGGTCTTGCCGCTGGCCATCTCGATGCACTCGTCGAGGGTCACGTCGTCGCGTTCCTCGAACGCCACGTCCTGCACCTGGCCGCGGGTCAGCTCGCGGGTGGTCGCCGCGAGCAGCAGCCCGGCGCGCGCCGCGGCCGGCGTGCCGGCCTCGAGCACCACCTCGTGCGCGAGCGCGAGCAGCGCGTCACCGGTCAGGATCGCGGTGTCGGGACCCCAGATGGACCAGACCGTGCGCCGGTGCCGGCGCTCGACGTCGCCGTCCATCAGGTCGTCGTGCAGCAGCGAGAAGTTGTGCACCAGCTCGACCGCGACCGCGCCGGGCAGCCCGACGGCGGCCGGCGCGCCGACCGCCTCGGCCGACAGCAGGGCCAGTGCCGGCCGGATCGCCTTGCCTCCGTTGCTGTCGCCGGGCGTGCCGTCGGCCGCGCACCAGCCCAGGTGGTAGGAGGCGGCCAACCGGCTGGCCGGGTCGAGGCGGGCAACCGCGGTCCGCAGCGCGGACAGCAGATGCTCGCGGTTGCGGTCCAACGCGGGCAGCGTCTGTGTCATGCCGGCACCCCCTGACGCCTCTGTGGGCCGGCGCCGGCAGGACGCCCAGCCCTAATGTCTACAGTGGATGCACCGAGCGCGGCGTCTGCGGCGGTGTCGCCGCTACGCACGGCACCCTCCATAGTGGCCGGCCAGCCGGTGTCCGTCCATGCCCCGGCCAGGAAAAGATCGGTGACCGGGGTGCGCGCCGGCAACCGGAACTCCTGCGAGCCGGGCGAGCCGCGGAACGTGGCGGTCCGTTCCCGGGTGACGAAGAAGTCGACGACGGTGGCTTCCGGGAGCTCCGGGAACAGCGCCTCCAGGTCAGGGAACAGCAGGTCGCGCAGCTTGGCGACGGGCAGATCGACGAACTCCGCGGCGGCCGACAGCGACACCGCGAGATATTGCGCGCCCGGCCGGCTCGCGGCCAGGCCCGACGACTCGGTGCGGTCGAACACCCACTGGATCGGGGTGCCGACGCCGGCCACGAACGGCTCGTCGAGCACCGGACGGTCGACGACCAGGTGCACGTTGACGATCGGTGACGTGCCCAGGTGCTCCGGCCCGGAGCCGATCTCCGGCACCAGCTTGTGCGCGGCCGCCGGCGGCACCGCGAGCACCACCTGCGCCGCGGTCAGTTCCTCGTCGTCGCGTACCCGCAGCGTGAAACCGTTCTTGCCCGGGAGCACCGCGTCGACCCGGGTGCCGGTGCGCACGGTGGCACCGGCCCCGGCCAGCGCCCGCTCGCCGGCGTCGCCGTGCAGGCGCCGCAACGGGACCCGGGACCAGCCGATGTCGGCCGCGTCGTTGTCGGTCAGCAGCCCGACCTGGAACACCATCGCGGCCAGGGCCAGCGAGGCCTCGTCGGCCGGCACGTTGAGCGTCGCCAGACCCACCAGGTCCCACATCGCCCGCACGGTCTGCGCGTCCTGGCCCTGCTCGCGCAGCCAGTCGCCGAAGCTGCGCCCGTCGAGGGCCGGGTCGGCCCGGTCGAGGGCCTTCATCGCCAGCGCCGCCTTGGTGAACCGCAGCCGCTGCATCGGGTTGAGCAGGCCGTAGCCGAACAGCGCGCCGCCGAGGTGCAGCGGTGCCGGCAGGCCGTTGCGGCGCAGCCGGGCCGCGCCCGCGCCGGGCTGCCGGACCGCGATGTCGAGCCGCTCCTGGAGGTGGGTCTGCTCGGTCACGCCGAGCCGGTCGAGCAGCGACCGGTAGGCCGTGCAGCAGCGCAGGAAGACGTGTTGCCCGTTGTCGACGTCGAGCTCACCCCGGCGGAACGAGTGGGTGAGCCCGCCGAGCCAGGGCTTGGCCTCGAACAGGGTCACGGTGCGGCCGGCGTCGGCCAACCGCAGCGCGGCGGTGATGCCGGCGAGCCCGCCGCCGACCACCGCGACATCCTGGCGGGTCATGACACACCCGCCATCGCGCGGACCGCCACGGTCGCCTTCTGCCAGCCGGACAGGGACAGCCGCCGGTCGTACACCAGCCTGGGGTTGGCGGCGATCTGCTCGAGCAGGCGGCGGTAGATGCCGGACATGGCCGCAGCAGAGGCGGCGCTACGCCGGTCGAGCAGCGGCAGCAGGCGCAGGCCGCGCTCATACCAGAGGCGGGCGCGCTCGGCCGCGAACGCGATGAACCTGGCCAGCCCGCCGTCGCGGTCGACCAGGTTGCCCTTGGCGTCCAGCGAGAGCCGCACCCCGAACCGGTGCAGGTCTTCGCTGGGCAGGTAGATCCGGTTGTTGGTCAGGTCTTCACGGATGTCGCGCAGGATGTTGACCTGCTGGAGCGCGATGCCCAGAGCGTCGGCGTATTCACTGGCGTGCGGGTCGGCCCGGGACCCGAAGATGCCCAGGCAGAGCCGGCCCACCGAGCCGGCGACGCACCGGCAGTAGCCGACCAGCTCGTCGAACGTGTCGTAGCGGGTGCCGGTCAGGTCCATCTGCACGCCGTCGACCAACTCGCCGAACGCGCCGACCGGCAGCGGGAAGCGCCGGGCCGTGTCGGCGACCGCGAGCAGCACCGGGTCGGCGCTGCGGTCGATGTCGGACAGTTCGGCCTTGAGGCCGGCCAGCGCGGTGGTCTTGTCGGCCGGTGACAGGGTGCCGTCGCCGATGTCGTCGATCCGCCGGGCCAGCGCGTAGACCGCGCAGAGGCTGGTCCGCTTGGCCGGCGGCAGCAGGCGGATGCCGTAGTAGAAGTTGCGGGCCTCGGTGCGGGTGATGGTCTCGCACGTCTCGTAGGCGGCGGTCAGCGAGTTCATCGCGACATCACCCCCGAGCCCAGCGTCGCGGCGACGGCCTGCGCGAGAACGTCGCGTTTCGACGGTCGTGGAGTGTGACTCAGCACATCCCAGTCGGCCCGCCGCAGCGCGTAGAGCGTCGCCCGGCCGCCGGCGACATAGCCGGTGACGGCCAGCCGGGCCCAGCCGCGGAGCATCCGCAGCAGCGGCAGCCCCTGGTCGAGCAGGGTGCCGGCGCGGTTGGCCTCGAAGGCCACGAGGCGGCGCACCGCCGCGCTGGCCCGCGGCGCGTCGAGGTCGGTCGGGCGCACCTCGAACCGGTCGAGGTCTTCCAGCGGCAGGTAGATCCGGCCGTTGCGGCGGTCTTCGGCGACGTCCTGGCAGTGCTCGATGATCTGCAACGCGGTGCAGATCCGGTCGGAGAGCGGCAACCGCTCGGGCGTGCTCACCCCGAACACGCCCAGCACGATCCGGCCGACCGGGTCGGCCGACAGCCGGCAGTAGGCGACCAGGTCGTCGAACGTGCCGTACGCCGCCTTCTCCTGGTCCTGAAGGTTGGCCGCGACGAGGTCGTGGAACGGCTGTGCGTCGAGCCCGCAGGCCTGCACGGTCGGCCGCAGCCGCTGAAGAACGGGGTGGCGTGGGGTGCCGCCGCCGAAGAGGGCGTCGAGGTCTTCGTCGAACGCCCGCAGGGCCGGCCGGCGGTCGCCGTGGCCCTGGTCGCCGAGGTCGTCGACAACCCGCGCGACGTCGTAGACGGCGAGCAGGTGCTGCCGGTGCCGGCGCGGAAGGATCCGCAGTGCCACCGGAAAGTTCTCGGCCTGCTCCTTGGCGCGCAGGTATGCGTCGCCGGAGCCAGCCGGGTCAGGGAGGGAGGTCATGTCCGCAATGCTGCCTGGTGGGCCGCCGACCGCGCGCCCGGGCAGGTCGGACTCGACGACCATGACGGCCGCGACCTCGCTCGATTGATCCCCCTGTATCGAGCCCATCTCTTGGTGCTGCCCCCTTCGTCCGCGGCGCTCAGGGCCACGCGCGGCGACCTATCGATCGGACTCGTATCGCCGGCCCGTGGTTCTGGTGCGCCGGTTAGCTCACATCTTTACGGACAGGTATGCCTTCATCGCGGAAAACAGGCCAGAATGGTCCAAATTCCTCGCTGAATCGCGTTCGTGGACGCGCCCCCGCCGCGCCGGTTCGCTGTGACAACTCGTCGATGACCGCCACCATCGCGGCGGCGAGCCGATGCGCGTCGGCGCCGAGCGCGGGATCCGCGCTGATCCCGATGTCGAGGCACCGGTCCCAACCGATTATTCCGACGGCCAGCGGTGCCCCCGGTGCGAGCGGGACGACCGGATGCACCCAATGCACGTCGCCGCCGGCCAGCTGGTAGGCGCCCGTCGGGCCGACCATGTTGGAGACGATCGCCTCGAAGAAGCGCTTCCCGTAAACCACCTGGGCAAACCACCGTTGCAGCGGCGGCGGCAGGGCACCGGTGGCGGTGCCGATGATGAACCGCCCGCCCATCGCCCGGGTGCCGCTGCGCAACCGGCCGGAGCGCCGCGCCGTCTCCGCCAGCCGCTCGACCTCGTCGTCGGGGCCCATCGGCAGGTCCATCAGCACGGCGGCGGTGACGTTGCCGGCGGACTGATCGGTGGGGGAGCGCATCGTCAACGGCACGCTCACCCGCAGGTCACCGGTGCTGGCCGGGAGCAGCCGCTTCAGCGCGCCGGCACTGGCGGAAAGGATCAGGTCACTCACGCGTACGCCGTACGCCTTCGCGAGCTCGCGGGCCAGCGCGGTGGGCACGCGGGACATGCCGTAGTCACGGTCGCGCGGCGACCCCGACGGCAGCCGGCGGGTGGCGACGCCGTCCCCGGCGAGCTGGGCGATCCCGGTCACCGCCGCACCGATCCGCTTGAACAGCCCGAGCCTGGGCAGGTCGGCGCCGGCCGGGTCGGGCAGCGGCTCGAACAGCCGGGTCGCGGTGAAGATGGTGGCCATCCCGTCGGAGACCACGTGGTGCACCGTGAGCACCACGACCACCTCGCCGGCCGCGCTGCCGGTGACCGTGTAGAAGCGCCACAGCGGTCGGTCCCGGGGCAGCGGCGTGCGCTGGAGGTCGGCGACGAACGCCTCGAGCGCCGCCTGCCCGCCCGGCCGGCCGTCGGGACCGCGCAGGTCCTTGACCGGCAGGTGCCAGTCCCAGTCGATGTCACCGGCCGGCTCCCAGCGCGGTCGTCGCCAGAACGACCCCTCGGCGACCCGGTGTCGAAACCGCGGCATCCGGTCGAGGTTGCTGCGGAAGCGGCTGAGCAGCGCGGTGCGGAACGCGGCGCCGTCGCGCTGGTCGCGCATCACGATCACGCCGCCGACGTGTTGCGCGTCGCCGGAGACCGTCTCCGCGTGCAGGAAGAACGCGTCGGCCGGGTCGAGCCGTGGTCGCTTGGTGTTGGGCTTGTCGGTGACCAGCGTCATCACGCCGAGCGAGACCAGCACGACCAGCGCACCGCCGACCGCGTCGAGCACGTAGTGGTTGGCCGTCGCCATGATCACGATCGTGGTCATCGTGACGAGCAGGGCGCACAGCGCCTTCACCCACCAGCGCCCGGCGAAGATCGAGCTGACCACCACGCTGAACCACAGGGCCCACGCGACGTGCAGCGACGGCATGGCGGCCAGGTGGTTGGCGTCGGCCGTCAGCGGCGAGCCCCACGAGCCGAAGGTGCCACCGGCGGTGACGGTGTCGACGAAGCCCTCGCCGGGCAGCAGCCGCGGTGGCGCCGCCGGGAAGATCGCGAAGATCGAGATGCCGATCAGGTTAATCAGGGCGAACGAACTCCGTGCCCAGCGGTACCAGGGCGACTTGCGGAGGTAGAGCAGGATCAGCAGGCCGAACGAGGTGACCACATAGGTGAACGCGTAGTCGTAGTTGGCGACCACCGAGAGCGCACCGCGCGGCACCAGCCAGGCGTTGAGCGTGCGTTCGACGTCGATGTGCAGGAACCGCTCGAGGTCGAGCAGGCTGCGGCCGTGTGACAGGGCGAGCCCTTCGCGGAAGGGACCGCCGCCGCGGGAGACACCCGCGTAGAGCAGCACCACCGCCAGGTAGATGAACAGCTCGCGCCGCAGCGGGGGCCGCGGGCGATTCGCGCGCACATCAGCCGCGCCGTCCGGGCTTCCCCATGCGGGCGGTTGAGGCCCCCTCTTCAGGTGCACAGTTCCAGGTTGCGTCGCCGCCCCCGTTTCCGTGCGGAAACGCCAAGCTCCGCTCGCGCTTCTGCCCGGTTAGTGGCTCGTCTGGGGTGTTGGTCCGGGCGGGTGTCCGGAACGCACCCCTGTGTCATCTTGCCGGTCTTCCCGCACACTCGGGGAGTGCGCCAGGCCGATCGCTCCTGCCGATATCAACACGGCGGCGATCAAGAGTGCTGTGAGCTGCGTCGCACTATCCGGAAGTGTGACGTTGAACGCAAAGATGCCGATCAGGTAGCTCGCCACCGGATTGGTGATGTTCATCGCGGCGACCGCGGGAGGTAGCGAACCGGCCGCGAACGCGCCCTGTTCGAGCAGTAGCCCGGTGATCGTCGCGACCGCCAGTGCGTAGCCCGGCCAGTCGGTCGCGGTCGCCGCGATGCCGCGGTTGACCAGGTCGCCGACGGTCAGGCTGAGCGCCAGCGCGCTGTAGGCGAAGCAGAGCCCGGCGGCGATCGCGATCAGGAACGAGTGCTGAGCGGGCTTGCGACCGGTGGCCAGGCCGATGATCAGCACCACGGCGACGGCGGTGACCAGGCCGGCCAGGATCGCCCAGCCGCGGTTGGCCTCGTCGGCCCGCGGCGCCACGCCGCGCACGCTGAGGAACAGGGCCAGGCCGCCGCAGATCACGCCCGCCGAGACCAGGTCGCGCCAGTCGGGCCGCATGTGCCGCAACCGCAGCGACAGCGGGAGCGCGAACAGCAGTTGGGTCACCAGCACCGGCTGCACCAGCGCCACCGAGCCGAAGTGCAGCGCGGCGGCCTGCGCGCCGAAACCGAGCAGGTTGCAGCACCAGCCGACGACCCAGAGCGGATTGCGGAACAGCCGGCGGATCAGCCGGAGCAGGGAGATCACGACGACGCCGTGCTTGGGCGTGCCCGCCTCGCCCGGGTGGGCCGGTGCGTAGTCGGTCTGGCGTGCCGCGTGTTGCTGGAGAGCGGCCGACGTGCCGAAGAGAAGTGCCCCTAGCAGCGCGAAGACGATCGCCCAGCCCACGCGTTCAACCTTTACACAGCATCGACCGCAACCTCGTCAACTGCCACCGAACCGGCTGGCCAGGGCGCGGTAGGCGCCCGGAAGAGTGCCGCGGACGGCGACCGGGAGGCGCAGCCAGCCGGGTCGGTAGAGCTCCGCGCCGCCGGTCGCGATCAGCCGGACCAGGTCGCGGCCGACCGGGCCGGGATCGATCGGAGCCGGCCGCTGGCGGCCGTAGGGCCGGCCCCGGCGCTCGAAGAACCGGGTGTCGACCACGCCGGGCACCAGCACGCCCACCTCGACGCCGGTGGACCGCACCTCCAGCCGCAGGCTCTCGGCGAACCCGTCGAGCCCGGCCTTGGTGGCCGCGTAGACCGCCTCGCCCGCCACTCCGGTGCGGCCGGCGATCGACGTCACGTATGCGAGGTATCCGGCACCGCGTTCCCGCATGCCCGGCAGCAGCGCGCGGGTGAGTGCGATCGGCGCGGCCAGGTTGACGGCCAGCAGCCGCTCGGTGTCGGCCTCGGTCATCTCCTCGAACGGCCCGGCCCAGCCCGCACCGGCGTTGGCGACCAGGATGTCGACCCGCCCGCTGCGGTCCAGCGCGGCCTGGCCCAGCTTCTCCGCCTCGCCCGCGACGCCGAGGTCGGCGACCAGCGCGTGCCCGTCGAGCCGGGCGGCGAGCGCCTCCAGGGCCGGCCGGTCGCGGCCGTGCACGATCACGTTGGCGCCCTCCGCCGCGAGGGCCAGCGCGGTCGCCCGGCCGATGCCCGAGGACGCGCCGGTGACAAGAGCGACGGAGCCGGAAATCCGCATCACACCATCTTCGGGTACGAAGGTCCGTCGCGGACCGAAACGCTGCGCGGTCCCGTGGTGCGCCGGTAAGCTCCGTTGCGTCGATTGACTGCGTCGATCCAGGGAGACCGATGCCCGCGAGCCTGCCCGCCTCCGCCGACGTGGTCATCGTCGGTGGCGGCCTCGCGGGGCTGGCCGCGGCCCGCCGGCTCGATCGCGCGGGGCTCGACTGGGTGCTGCTGGAGTCGGCCGACCGGCTCGGCGGCCGGGTGGCCACCGACCTGGTCGACGGCTACCGCCTCGACCGCGGCTTCCAGGTGCTCAACACCGCCTACCCCCGGCTGGCCGCACTGGTCGACCTGGAAGCCCTCGACCTCTGCTTCTTCACCCCCGGCGTGCTGGTCCGGCGCGGTGCCGACCTGGTGCGGCTGGCCGCGTCGCTGCGCCCCGGCGTGCTCGGCGCGTCGCTGGGCGCCGCCAGCCGGCTCGGTTCCCGCCTCGACCTGGTGCGCTTCGCGGCGCTGGTGGCCCGCTACGCGTCGTTGCCGCCGAGCCGGCTGCTCGACGCGCCGGAGACCACCGCCGAGGCGGCACTGCGCCACGCCGGGCTCTCCCACGACTTCATCGAGGAACTGGTCCGGCCGTTCCTGTCCGGCGTGTTCGCCGACCGTTCGCTGGAGACCTCGAGCCACGTGCTCGCGATGATCGTGCGATCGTTCGCCCGCGGCCGGATCGCGGTGCCGACCACCGGGATGGCCGCCCTGCCCGCGGCCGTCGCCGCGCCGCTGCCCGCCGGCCGGTTGCACCTCTCGGCGCCGGTCGAGGCCGTCGCGCCGGGCACGGTGACGCTGGCCGACGGCGCGGTCGTGCGCTGCCGCGCGGTGCTGGTCGCGGCCGCGACGACGCTGCTGCCGGCCGTGCCGATGCCCCGGATGCACTCGCTCACGACCTACTACCACGGCAGCGACCAGCCGCCGCTGGACGAACCGACCCTGCTGCTCGACGGCGACCGCCGGGAGATCGTGGCCAGCACGGTGGTCATGTCGGCGGTGGCGCCGGCCTACGCGCCGGCCGGCCAATCGCTGATGGCCACTTCGGTGGTCGGCCCGGCCGCGCCGCCGGAGCCGGTGGTCCGGGCCGAGCTGGCCCGCCTCTATGGGCGGCCCGTCGCCGACTGGACCCACCTGACGACCGTGTCGATCCCGGCCGCGCTGCCGGCGGCACCACCGCCACAGGGCCGGCTACGGTTGCCCGTCTCGCTCGGCGAGGGCCTGTTCGCCGCCGGCGACCACCGCGACAGCCCGTCGATCCAGGGCGCCCTGGCCAGCGGCTGGCGCGCCGCCGGCGCCATCGTCCACGCCCTCCGCGCGGGTTAGGAACCGCTAGGCCGTCGTCGCCTCGGCGACCGCCTTTTCCGTGCCGAGCATCTCGCCCGCCTGCCAGGCGGCGGCGTAGCCGTCTTCGCCCAATTGGTTCCGCGCTGCCGGCGGGTCCAGGCCGATCGGGCGCCAGGGCGTCACGAAGGCCTGCATCCACATTTCGTTCGACGGGGTCCGTAGGGCGGACGCGGCGGCGCGCAGGCGGACCGACCGGGACAGGTCGCCGTGCCGGCTGTCGATGTCGGCGACCGCGCCGAGGAACGTGCCCAGAGCGGCCTCGTCGCCGGCCGCGGCGGCCAGCGACAGCCCTTCGACCAGGTGCTGGCGCGCGTCGACGTGGTAGTCCTGCGCGATCGCGCAGAACGCCCAGGCGTAGTGGGCGACGACCGCGGTGAACTGCTCCTGCCCCGCGTCGGAGAGGTTGAGCGCGATCTGCGCGTGCGAACGCGCCTGGTCGTGTTGGCCGTTGTCGACCGCGATCAGTGCGAGCCGGCTGTGCGCGAGGCTGACCTGCCAGTTCTCGCCCAGACCGGCGGCCCGGTCGGCGGCCTCGGTCAGGTAGTGGTCGGCCCGCTCCCAGTCGCCGCGTTTGGCGGCGAAGTGCCCGATCATGCCCACCGCGATCGACACGGCGGCCTCCTGGCCGGTCTCGCCGAGCAGGGGCAGCGCCTGCTGTAGGTCGTCCTCGGCCTCCTCGAGCTGCCCCGAGACGGACGCGTTGCCGCCGGCCGCGAGCAGCGCCAGGCCCAGGTCCGGCGGGCCCAGCAGCCGCCGTCGGTCGAGGATCCGGGCCAGATACCGGCCCGCCTCGTCGACGTGGCCGCGCCGCCACCAGAACGTCCACGTCGGCCAGAGCAGCCCCAGCGCCGACGCGGGATCCTCCCGCTCGATGAACCAGTCCAGCGCGGCGGTGAGGTTGCCGTGTTCGCGCTCCAGCCGGTGCAGCCATGGCGCGCCGGAGACCAGGTTGAGCTTGGGCTCAGCCGCACGCGCCAGCGCTCCGTAGTAGGCCGCGTGGGTGTCGTGCACCGCGGCCCACTCGTCGCCGCTCGCGAGCTGTTCGAGCGCGAAGTGCCGGATCGTCTCGAGCATCGAGAAGCGGGGCTGACCGTCCGGCAACGTGTCGAGGCAGACCAGCGTCGACCCGACCAGCGCGTCCAGCATGCTCAGTAGGTCACCGCCCGGTCCGGTGATCACCGCGAGCGCCTCGAGGTCCCACCCGCCGGCGAAGACGCCGAGCCGGTCGAACAGCGCCCGCTCGTCGGCGCTCAGCAGGTGGTAGCTCCAGGCGATCGTGTCGCGCATCGTGCGCTGCCGGTCGGGCAGGTCGCGGGCGCCGCCGGTGAGCAGGCCCAACTGGTCGCCGAGGTGCTCGACGATGGCGTCCGGCGGCAGCACCCGGACCTTCGCCGCGGCGAGCATGATGGCCAGCGGCAGGCCGTACAACCGGCGGGTGATCTCGATGACCGCGCCGACGTTGTCGGCGGTCAGCGCGAACCGGGGCGAGCTGGCCCGGGCGGTGTCGACGAACAGCCGTACGGCCTCGGAACCGGCCTGGATGACGACCGGGTCGCTGTGCGGGCCGGCCAGTTCCGGCGGCAACGACAGCCCCGGCACCACGTAGACCCGTTCGTCGGCCAGCCGCAGCGGCGCCCGGCTGGTGACCAGCGCGGTCACCCCCGGCGCGGTGCGCAGGATCTCGCCGATCACGGGGCCGGCCTCGGCGACCTGCTCGAAGTTGTCGACCACCAGCAGCATCCGCTTGGTGCGCAGCCACGACGACACGTCGACCTCGGCCGGCACGCCGCCCGAGGTGCGCACGCCCAGGCCGCGGGCCAGCGCCTCGCCGACCAGGGCGGGCGAGGTGACGCTGGACAGGTCGACGAAGCGGGCGCCGTCGGCGAAGAAGTGCGCGAGCCGTTGCGCGGTCGCCGCCGCGAGCCGGGTCTTGCCGATCCCGCCGGTGCCGATCAGCGTCACCAGCGGCACCGCGTCCTCGACCAGCATCGTCTGGAGGGCGGCCAGGTCGTCTTCGCGCCCGACCAGCGGCGTCCGCGCGGCCGGCAGCGACGTGGTGACCAGCTCGGCCTGCGGCTCGCGGGTCCGCTCGAAGCGCTCCGAGAGCAGCAGCGCGAGATCCTGCCCGACCTGGTCGCGCAGCTCGGCCGAGGTGCGGAAGCGGCGGAAGGAGACGTCGGCGGCGTGCTCGATGCCGTCGAGCATGGCGACCAGCCGCGGGTCGCGGTGGTCCGCGTCTTTCACGTAGATCAGCCGGGGCAGCAGCACGGCCATCCGGAACTCGTCCTCGAGACCGGAGATCTCCTCGCCGGGCGCCACCCAGCCGTAGCTCTCGCCGTACACCCCGATGAAGATCTGGCTCTGTTCGAGGTAGGCGCGGTAGACGTCGCGCGGCGCGTGCGGGCGGGCACCCTGGTCGAACATCACCGGCAGGAGCCGCACCTGACCGATGGCCTCCCGGACGGCCTGCCGTTCCTCGGTCAGCTCGGTCATCGACGAGCTGACGAAGACCCGGACCCGCTGGTCCGGTGTGAGGATCACCGACACCGCTTCGCCTCCTAGGTCTCGCCGGTCGTCGCGAGAGCGACCGCTCGGGGCACACCCAACGCCTCGCCGGCCTGCCAGGCGTCCGCGTAGGCGGCGCCGCCGAGCCGGGCCCGGGTGGCGTCCGGATCGAGGCCCACCCGCGGCCAGGGCGCCACGAACGCGCGCATCCACATCTCGTTGGACGGGGTACGCAGGGCCTGCGCGGCCGCGTCCAGCCGGACCGCTCGGGCCAGGTCGTCCTCTGGCCGGCTGTCGAGGTCGGCCACCGCACCGAGGAACTGGGCCACGGCGGGTTCGTCACCCGTGGCGGCGGCGAGCGAGAGCCCCTTGACGAGGTGCTCGCGGGCCTCGTCGCGGTCGCCCCGGGTGACCGACCAGACCGCCCAGGTGTATTGGGCGAGCAGCGCGACGAACTGGTCCTGCACCTGGCGGGAGACCTCGACCGCGAGGCGCAACTGCCGCAGGGCCTCGTCGTACGCCCCTTCCTCGATCTTCAGCCGCGCGACCCGGCTGTGGTAGAGGCCGACCTGCCACTGCTCGCCCTTCGCCTTCGCCTCGTCGAGCAGCCGGATGGCGAGTGGGCGGTCGCCGCGCAGCGCGGCGAACTGACCGAGCGGACCCAGGGCCAGCGAGACGCCCTGGTCATCGCCGGCCGCCCGCAGCAGCGGCACCGCCCGCCCGAAGAGGTCCTCGGCCCGCTCGTTCTGGCCGGACACGAACGCCAGCACGCCCGCCGCGAGCAACGCCCGGCCGGTGTCCGGCTCGTCGAGCAGGTCGCCGCGGTCGAGGATCCGGGCCACGTGCCGGTTCGCCTCGTCGATGTGCCCGCGCCGCCACCAGAACGCCCAGGTCGCCCAGACCAGCCGCAGCGCCCTCGCCGGGTCGTCCTGTTCGAGGAACCAGCCGAGCGCGGTGTTGACGTTCTCCCGCTCGAGCTCCAACCGGCGCAGCCAGAGCGGCCCGTCGGCACCGTTGAGGTGCGGTTCGGCGGCCTCGGCCAGCCGCAGGCAGTGCGCCGCGTGCGCGCGCCGGGCGGGCTCGGCCTGGCCGCCGTCGCGGAGCCGTTCGAGCGCGTAGTCGCGGATCGTGTCGAGCATGGTGAACCGCTCGTGGCCGTCGGGCGCCGCGTCCTGGCGGACCAGAGTGGACTCGACCAGCCCTTCCAGCAGGGTCAGCACATCGCTGTTCGGGTCGGCGACCGCTTCGGCGGCGCCGAGGTCCCAGCCGCCGGCGAAGACACCGAGCCGGTCGAACAGCGCCCGCTCCTCGGCCCGCAGCAGGTCGTAGCTCCAGGCGATGGTGTCGCGCAGCGTGCGCTGGCGGTCGGGCAGGTCGCGGGCGCCGCCGGTGAGCAGGCCGAGCTGGTTGTCGAGATGGCCGACGATCTCCGCCGGGCTGAGCAGCCGGACCTTCGCGGCGGCCAGGATGATGGCCAGCGGCAGGCCGTGCAGCCGGCGGATGATCAGGGCGACGTCGGCCGTGCTCGCCGGAGTCAGGCTGAAGCTCGGCACGGCCGCCCGCGCCGCGTCGACGAACAACCGCACCGCCGGCGACGCCGCGACGACCGCCGGGTCGTCGGAGTCCGGCGCGCCCAGCGGCGGCACCGGGTAGACCCGCTCGTCGGCCAGCCGCACCGGCGCCCGGCTGGTGACCAGCGCGGTCACCCCGGGCGCGGTGCGCAGGATCTCGCCGATCACCGGGCCGGCGTCGGCGACCTGCTCGAAGTTGTCGACCAGCAGCAGCAGCCGTTTCGTGCGCAGCCACGACGCCACGTCGGTGCTGGCCGGCACGGCGCCCGAGGTGCGCACCCCGAGCCCGCGGGCCAGTGCCTCGCCGACCAACTCGGTGGAGACGACGCTGGAGAGGTCGACGAACCGCAGGCCGTCGGGGAAGAACGGCGCGACCCGCTCGGCCGCGGCCATGGCCAGCCGGGTCTTGCCGATCCCGCCGGTGCCGGTCAGGGTCACCAGCGGCACGGCGTCGTCGGTGACCATCGTCGCGAGCGCGACCAGGTCGTCGTCGCGCCCGATCAGCGGGGTCGGCGCGGCCGGGAGCCGGCCGGCCGTCGGTTCGGGGTCCGGCGGGCCGGCCGTCGGGCTCTCGAAGCGCTCCGAGAGCAGCACGGCGACGTCGTCCTCGACCAGCTCGCGGAGCTCGGCCGGGCGGTCGAAGGTGCGGTAGGACAGGCCGTCGAGCATCGCCGCCAGCCGCGGGTCGCGGTGCTCCGCGTCCTTCACGTAGATCAGCCGGGGGAGCGTGCCGGCCAGCCGGAACTCGTCCTCCAGCCCCGAGAGGCGCTCGCCGGGTGCGACCCAGCCGTAGCTCTCGCCGTACACCCCGATGAAGATCTGGCTCTGTTCGAGGTAGGCCCGATAGACGTCGCGCGGCGGGTGCGCGCGGGCACCCTGCTCGAACATCACAGGCACCAACCGCAACCGGTGTACGGCATCGCGGACGGCCTGCCGTTCCGCCGCCAGCTCGGTCATCGACGAGCTGACGAAGACCCGGATCCGCTGGTCCGGGGTGAGGATCACCGGCTGCACCGGGATCACCCCGTTCCGATGCTGACCTCGACCGGGCCGACCCGCAGCGTGCCGTCGTCGAGCGGCCGGCAGCGCACCCCGCCGTGGCCGCGCAGCTTCTTCCAGGCGCCCGGCGCGATCGTCGCGTCGAGCCAGGCGCAGGGGTTGGCCCGGCGGGTGACCGCGAGCCGGACCGGGCCGCTGCCGGAGTCCATGCTGAGAATCTGACCGACCAGGTCATCGACGGCGATACCGGTCACCAGGACGTTCCGCCGCACCTGGGTCAGGCCGGCGCCCGGTGGCAGGAACTCGCGGGCGATCACGGTCACCGCGGCGTCGCGGTGTGCCGGGTGGTTGAAATAGCGGTCGCCGACGATGCCCAGGCCGGCCCGGATCTGGATCTGGTCGACCAGTTCGCCGCGAGGGGCGGGGGCGGGACCGTCGGCCGGGCGCCCTTCGAACCGGTGTACGGGTGACGCCAGCAGCTCCACGATCTCCGGCACCTAACCGAGTCTACGAACCCGCCGGGTGGCATGTGTCGGTTCATGGGTGGGTACAGAGGCACCGTGGACGCCATGCGGTTGAGATTCGAGCGGGGTGCCGCCGCGGGCTCAGCCCGTGGCGCGGTCCGCGACGCCCTGGACCGCTGGAAGCTGGCCCACCTGGCCGACGACGCGCTGCTGGTGACCACCGAGCTGGTGCAGAACGCGCTGCGGCACACCGGTGCCGGTGGGGTGCTGGTGGTCCGCCGCACCGCCGGCGCGCTGCGCATCGAGGTCGCCGACGGCAGCCGCGAGCAGCCCAGGGTCAAGGCGCCCGACCCGACCCGGGTGGGCGGCCGGGGCCTGTCCATCGTGGCGGCGGTGGCCCGCGCCTGGGGCACCCTGGCGCAGACCGGCCAGGCCGGCAAGATCGTCTGGGCGGAACTCGCCGTCTAGCTCTCCGGCTGCCAGAGGCAGAAGGGGTGACCGGCAGGGTCGATCATGACCCGCACGTCCTCCTGCGGCTGGAACGCGGCAACCGTCGCGCCCTGCTCCTGCGCCCACGCGACGGCCTCGGCGAGGTCGCGCACCTCCACGTCGAGGTGCACCTGCATGCGCGGGTCGCCGTCGTTGGCCGGCCACACCGGCGGCACGTGGTGGGGCTCGCCCTGGAACGACAGGCCGATGCCGCCGTCTGGCGGAATCAACGTGATCCAGTCGGGCTCGTCGGACCGGCGCTGCCAGCCGAGCAGTCGCTGGTAGAAGTCGGCCAACCCGCGCGGGTCGGCGGAGTCGAGCACCATGCCGTTGGGCCGAAGGTAAGGGCGATCCATGCCGTTCAGTGTGCCGCCCAGGCTTCGCGGGTCAGGGCGTAGGCGACGTCGCCCTGGTCGGAGCCCTCGATGACCTCGGGCCAGTCGATCGTGAACTGCCGCTCGAAGGTCAGGCCGGCCTTCTCCAGCACCCGGCGGGACCGCGCGTTGACCGTCATCGTGTCGGCCACGATCCGCCGCACGCCCAGGTCCCGGAATCCCTTGTCGACCAGGGCCCGGGCGCCTTCGGTGGCGTAGCCCCGGCCCCACGCGTCGCGGCGCAGCCGGTAGCCGAGGTCGGCCACGGTGGGGCTGTCGGGCCGCACCGGCCGCAGCGCGAACCAGCCGACGAACCGGTTGCCGTCGCGCTCCTGCGCCGCCCAGCAGGCCCGCCCGCCGCCGTAGGCCGGGAAGCCGGCCAGGAGTTGGGGCAGCGTGCGCGCCTTGATCGCCTCGCGGCTGGCCGGCTTGCCGCCGTTGATGAAGCGCATCACCTCGGGATCGTCGTGCAGCGCCACCAGCGCGTCGACGTCGGTCTCCGAGTCGGTGAAGTCGCGCAGCACCAGCCGCGCGGTCTCCAGAAACGCCGCCATCCGGCGATCGTGCGCGCTCCGGCCGGCACGGCGCGACGGATTTTCCGGGCTGTCGGCTTCGCGTCTGCTGTGGAGCGTCGTCGATGCGAACATCTGTTCGTGACCTCATCGCGGGCAGACCACGACACCGCGGACACGATCGCGGCGATGACCGCCCACTACCGCGACCCGGCGCTCGCACCGCAGAACCGGCCGTTCGCGCTGCTCTACCTGCGGACCACCGAGGGGATGCGGGACGCCAACGCCGCGGGCGAGTTCTCCGCGCCCGAGTTCTGGGACCGGTCGGTGATTCCCACGTTCGCCGACTACTACCTCGACGCCTACGCGGCCTGGCAGCGCGACGGTGCGGTCGACCCGGCCTGGCGGGTCGCGTTCGAGACCCTGCCGGCGGGGATCACCTGCACCCAGCTGATCTACCTGGGCATCAGCGCGCACATCAACAACGACCTGGCGTTCATGATCGAAGACATGGGACCGGGTTATCTCTACGCCGACCACAAGCACGTCGACGAGGTGCTGGCCGTCCGCGCCCGGCCGGTGGTCTATCCGGAGATCCAGCGCGACCTGTGCCCGGGCCTGTTCGGCGAGACCGTGCCGCCCACCGCCGACGTCGACATCTTCGGCTGGCGGGAAGTGGCCTGGCGGCAGGGGCAGGCGCTGGCCGGCGCCCCCGACCGGGCCGCGCGCGACGCGATCGCCGGGCAGATCCGCGACCACGCCCACGACAGGGCCCGCGAGATCATCGCGTGGCACCGGTGACCGACCTGCCGTTCGTCGACGAGCGGCGGGTGCACATCGCGGCGCCGGCCGAAGCGGTCTGGGCCGAACTCGTCGAGCAGGCCCGGCGGATCGGCGGCGGCGGGGCCGCCTGGTACGCGCCGCTGGTCGGCGCCGAGCCGCGCACCGCCTCCGGCCCACCGCTGACCGAGGGCGCGACGCTGCCCGGGTTCGCCGTGGTCGAGGCCGACCCCGGCCGCCGGCTGCTGCTGCGCGGCCGGCACCGGTTCTCCCGCTACGCGCTGACGGTGACGCTGACCTCAGGTGTCGGCGGCACCGACCTGGCCGCCCGCACCGACGCGGCCTTCCCGGGCGCGACCGGCTGGTGCTACCGCCAGCTCGTCATCGGCTCCGGCGCACACGCCGTGCTGGTCGGCCGCCTGCTCAGGACGATCCGCGACCGGGTGCTTCGTGGCCCCGGATGAGGCAGTCGTGCCACGTGTCGCGCTCGGCTTGCAGCGCTGACCAGTCGCGGCAGTGCCCGGCCAGGCGCTCTTCGAAGTCGTAGCCGACCTGCCGGGCCAGGCGCAGCGAGGGCTCGTTGAGCGGGTTGATCTCGAGCCAGAGCCGGGTGGCACCGAGGGTGTCGTGCGCCCACCCGGCGACGGCCCGCACCGCACGGGAGGCGATTCCCCGAGCGACATCGTCTATCGGCTGGCCGCCCGGCGGTAGCGGGCGATCGCCATCGGCATGAAGATCGCCAGGATCAGCACGCACCAGGCCAGTGCCAGCCAGATCGGGTGTCGGGCCGGGAAGCCGGTGCCGTTCGCGGCGCCCGCCGGGGTGTTGCCCCACAGCACGCGCAGGGCGAGCACGACCGACGAGATCGGGTTCCACTCGGCGACGGGTCTCAGCACCGACGGCAGCGACGACGTCGGCACGAACGCGTTCGACAGGAACGTCAGCGGGAACATCCAGATGAAGCCGGCGCTCTGCGCCACCTCGACCGACTTCACCGACAGCCCGATCACCGCGGAGATCCAGCTCATGGCGTAACCGAAGAGCAGCAGGATGGCGTACGCCGCGACGGCGCGGAGGAAGCCGTCGTGGATCCGCCAGCCGATGATCACGCCGGTGATCGACATGACGATCACGACGAAGACGTTGTTGAGCAGGTCGGAGGTGGTGCGGCCGAACAGCACCGCGCCGCGCGACATCGGCAGGGAGCGGAACCGGTCGACGATGCCCTTCTGGAGGTCGTCGGCGAGGCCGATCGCGGTGATGCCGGCGCCGAACGCGACCGTCTGCACGAAGATGCCGGGCATCAGGAACTCGCGGTAGCTGACGCCGGGCGTGGCGATCGCGCCGCCGAACACGTACGCGAACAGCAGCACGAACATGATCGGCTGGATGGTCGAGAAGATCACCAGGTCCGGGATCCGCTTGATCTTGAGCAGGTTGCGCTTGGTGACGACCCACCCGTCGCTCGCCGCTTCCGTCACCACGCTCACGCCGTACCCCCGTCGTCGACGCCCTGTTGTTCTTCGGGTGGCTGCCCGGTCAGCTTGAGGAACACGTCGTCCAGGGTCGGCTTGCGGATCTCCAGGTTGGTCGGGGTGATCTCGGCGGCGTCGAGCTTGCGCACGGCCTCGACCAGCGCGGCCGTGCCCCGGTCGATCGGCACCGTGACTTCGCGCGCCTCGTTGTCGACCTCGGGGTCGCCGACGCCGATCGAGCGCAGCACGTCGGCCGCGGCCGCCACCTCGCTCTGCTCGCCGACGGCGACCGCGAGCCGCTCGCCGCCGATCTGGCCCTTGAGCTGGCCGGCGGTGCCGCGCGCGATGGCCCGGCCGTGGTCCATCACCACGATGTCGTCGCAGAGTTGGTCGGCCTCCTCCAGATACTGCGTGGTGAGCAGCAGGGTCGAACCGGCCTTGACCAGGTCCCTGATCACGCCCCACATGCCGAGCCGGCTGCGCGGGTCGAGTCCCGTGGTCGGCTCGTCCAGGAAGATCACCGGAGGGTGTACGACCAGCGCCCCTGCCAGGTCGAGCCGGCGCCGCATGCCACCGGAGTAGGTCTTCGCCGGCCGGTCCGCGGCGTCGGCGAGGTCGAACTGCTCGAGCAGGTCCTTCGCCCGCTGCCGGGCCTTGCGCCGGCCGAGGTGGTAGAGCCGGCCGACCATCTCCAGGTTCTCGTAGCCGGTCAGGTAATCGTCGACGGCCGCGTACTGCCCGGAGACGCCGATGATCCGGCGCACCTGTTCGGGGTGGGCGCACACGTCGATGCCACCGACCTCGCAGTGTCCGGACGTCGGCGTGATCAACGTGGTGAGCATCCGCACGGTCGTGGTCTTGCCGGCGCCGTTGGGACCGAGGAGACCGAACACGGTGCCCTCGGGCACGGCCAGATCCAGGTCGGCGACGGCCGTCACGGACCCGTATGTCTTGCCCAGCCGCTCGGCGACGATCGCGTTCGCCATCTGCCCACCGTAGCCGGACGATTGCCGCATATTGCCCGCTCGGCCCCCAATTGAATGCGGAAGATCCGGGCTCAGGCAGGCAGAATGGCCGCCGTGGCTATCGCGGCGTTCAGGGATGTCTGTATGGATGCGACCGAGGCGCTGACCCTCGGCCGGTTCTGGTCGGCCGCCCTCGGCGGAGAGTTCGTCGACCTGGGCGACAAGTCGTCGCGGGTCGACCACGTCATGCCGGGCGACCAGTCGATCTGGATCGACCCGGTACCCGAGCCCCGGAGCGGGAAGAACCGGGTGCACCTCGACCTGCGGCTGCCCACGGCCGACCCGGCACCGCTGGTCGCGGCCGGCGCGGTCATGCTGCGCGAGCCCGACGACGAGATCAGTTGGTGGGTGCTCAGCGACCCCGACGGCAACGAGTTCTGCGCGTTCGGGCCCCGGCCCGGCCATAGCCCGGCGGCGACCGAGGTCTACGAGCTCGTGGTCGACTCGGCCAACCCGGCCGCGCAGGCCGCGTGGTGGGCGGCCGTCACCGGCGGCTGGGTCGAGACCAGCGGCGCCGACGCCTCAGTGGCCGGCGCCGCCGGGTTCCCCTGGGATCACTGGGTGTTCGGCACGGTGCCCGAGCCCAAGACGGCCAAGAACCGGGTGCACTGGGACGTCAACCTCACCGGCGCCGACCCGGGCGACCTGGTCGCCTCCGGCGCCCGGATCCTGCGCGAGCCCGACGACACCATCTCCTGGTGGATCATGGCCGACCCGGAGGGCAACGAGTTCTGCGCGTTCAAGCCCGCTTAGGCGGTCTCCGGCGCCAAGGCATCATGGACGGGTGCCTGACCCGTTGTCCGCGCTGATCGACCTGGTGGCCGAGGGTGGCGTCGCCGTGCTGAGCGGTGCCGGCCTGTCCACCGAATCCGGCATTCCCGACTACCGCGGCCCGACCGGGGCGGCGCGGAAGTTCGCGCCGATGACCTACCAGACCTTCACCCGCGACGCCGCGGCCCGGCAGCGCTACTGGGCCCGCAGCCACGTCGGCTGGCAGGTGATCGGCCGGGCCGAGCCCAACCCCGGCCACCTCGCCGTCGCCGGGCTACAGCGGGCCGGGCTGGTCTCGGCGATCCTGACCCAGAACGTCGACGGGTTGCACCAGGCCGCCGGCGCACGAGACGTGGTCGAGTTGCACGGCAGCATCGACCGGGTGGTCTGCCTCGACTGCGGCCAGACCACCCCGCGGACCGACCTCGACCGCCGGCTGCACGCCGCCAACCCGTCGTTCGAGGCGCTGGCCGCCGCCGTCAACCCCGACGGCGACGTCGACCTCGACGACGCCTCGGTCGCCGTGTTCCGCGGCGTCGACTGCGCCCGCTGCCAGGTCGGCATGCTCAAGCCCGACGTGGTCTTCTTCGGGGAGACGGTGCCGGCCGCGCGGGTCGACCTGTGCTTCGCCGCGGTTGGCGGCGCCCGGCTGCTGCTGGTGCTGGGCTCCTCGTTGACGGTGATGTCGGGGCGCCGGTTCGTGCTGCGCGCGGCCAAGCTCGGCATTCCGGTCGCGATCGTCAACCAGGGACCGACCCGCGGCGACCCTTACGCCAGTCTCAAGATCGACGCACCGCTGGGCACCGTGCTGCCGGACCTCGCGGCGGCGCTCTCGCTGGCTCAGTCGGGCAGCTCGAACGTGCCGTAGGTGGCGCGGCCCGTCGGCCGGTAGACGTTGATCAGGGTGCCGGCGTCGGTGATCCGGTGGTGCACCAGTTCCAGCCCGGTCGGCAGGCCCATCGCGTCGAAGAGCCGGGTCCCGTCGCCGACCACGACCGGGAAGATCAGCAGCCGGTACTCGTCGATCAGGTCGTGCGACATCAGATAGCGGGCGAGCTCGCCGCTGCCGTGCACCTGGAGCTCGCCGCCGGGCCGCTCCTTGAGCGCGGCGACAGCGTCGGCGACCTCGTCGACCAGCACCGTGGTCGGCTCCCACTCGGCGGCGGACAGCGAGCGCGACGCGACGAACTTCGGCAGCCGGTTGAGCCGGCCGGCGATCGGGTCGGCGGGATCGGTCACCTGCGGCCAGTAGGCGGCGAAGATCTCGTAGGTCCGCCGGCCGAGGAGGAACGCCTCCGCCCGGTCGAAGATCTCGACCATGAAGGCATTGAGGGACTCATCGGCGTACGGGACCAGCCAGCCACCCCGCGCGAACCCGCCGGTGGTGTCCTCGGTCGGTCCGCCTGGGCCCTGCATGACCCCGTCGACCGACAGGAACGTGGTCAGCGTGAGCTCCATGGCCGGGGTTCCTCTTCCGGTGGTGGGGTTTTCGTTCTCTTCGACCCTATTCGCAGACCACGCCGTCGTCGTCGGCATCGGGATACCAGCCGTACTCGGTCTCGCCCCGCCGGTAGGGCCCGTAGTGGTGCTGCCTGGCCTGCTGGCAGGTGCCGAAGCGGGGGTCGGTGAGCGACGTGTCGCCGGTCGTCGGCTTGTGGCCGAGGCGCGGCGCGACGGTGGCGGTCGCCTCCCGCTCGACCACCGCGCGGCCGGCGGTTTCGGTCGGTCCCGACGGGGCTGGTCGGCTGGTTGCTGGGCCTGATCCGGGCACCGCGACAGTCGCCTGCGGTAGGGCCGGTTCGCCGGCCTCGGTCGGCGCGGCGGTCGCGCCCGCGCGGTCCGTGCCGCTCGCGGCAGGCTGGACCAGCGTCGCCGGCCGGTGACCCGCGGCGTCGCCGGAAGGCAGCAGCGCGATGAATCCGGCGGCGCCGAGCAGGCACAGCACCAGGGCCGTGCCGAAGATCGCGCCGAGCCGCCGCAGCGGGGAGAGCCGGGTGAACCAGTTCGGCGCGGCCGGCTGCGGGTAGGACATCGCGCCAGTCTCCTCGCGGCACCTCGACACCGGCATGGGTCGACCCGGCCATCCACTGTGGCGAGCGGCCGGACCCCCGCGATGAACGTCCCGTGACCGGGACCATTTGGCGGTGGGACCGGCTGACAGCCGGTGGCATCGGGCGGACCGGGGCCCAGGTCGGGAGTTTTAGGGGACAATCCGGTCATGGGCGACGTTCTGGTGACCGGCGGCACCGGCAACCTCGGCCGGATCGTGGTCGCCAAGCTGCGCGAGGCCGGCCACGACGTCGTGGTGCTCAGCCGGCGCCCCCAGCCCGGCCACTCCGTCCGCGGTGACCTGCGCACCGGCCAGGGCATCCCGGCCGCCGTCGCCGGCGTCGACACGATCCTCCACCTGGCCACCGCGCCGCGCGGTGACGCCGAGGCCTGCTCCCGGCTGATCGCGGCGGCGATCGAGGCCGGCGGCGCGCACCTGGTCTTCACCTCGATCGTCGGGGTCGACCGGATCCCGCTGCGCTACTACGAGGCGAAGAAGGAGTGCGAGCGGCTGATCGAGACCTCCGGCCTGCCGTTCACGATCCAGCGCGCCACGCAGTTCCACGCGCTGGTGTTCCGCCTGTTCGCCGCCCAGCGCCGGATGCCGCTGCTGGTCGCGCCCACGTGCGACTTCCAGCCCGTGCACATGCGCG
Organism: Asanoa ferruginea; assembly: GCF_003387075.1. Lineage (NCBI taxonomy): Bacteria > Bacillati > Actinomycetota > Actinomycetes > Micromonosporales > Micromonosporaceae > Asanoa > Asanoa ferruginea. The sequence continues at coordinate 50,409 of NZ_QUMQ01000001.1, read as the reverse complement.
ACGTCGCCGACCGCCTGGTCGAGCACGTTTCCGCCGGACCGCGCGAGCGGGTGCCGGAGATCGGCGGCCCGGAGGTCCGCTCGGCCCGGTCGCTGGCGCAGTCCTACCTCGCCGCGGCCAACCGGCGCCGCAAGATCGCCGCGATAGGCCTGCCGGGCCGGATCTTCGCCGGCTTCCGCGCCGGTGCCAACCTGACCCCGAACCACGCCGACGGCACGCTGACCTTCGAGGACTACCTGGACGAGCGCCTCTAGAAGCTCAGGGCCAGCAGGCCGCGATCGAGGCCGAGCACCAGCGTTCCGGCGACGGCGGCGCAGGCCAGGGCCCGGTGGTGCACCGGGATCGTGCGTACGCAGTCGCCGGTGGCCGGGTCCCAGAGCCGCACCGTGCGGTCGAGGCTGGCCGAGACGACCAACTCGCGGCCACCGCCGGCGGGCAGCGCGCACACTCCGGTCACCGCGGCCGTGTGCCCGCTGAGCACGTGCCCGGGCCGGCCGTCGGCGGGCTGCCAGAGCCGGACCGTGCGGTCGGCGCTGCCGGAGACCAGCAGGTCCCAGCCGTCGACGCTGACCGTGCACAGCGCGTTGACCGCGTCGGTGTGTGTCAACTGCTGCCAGAGCGTGCGGCCGTCCTGATCCCAGAGCCGCACGGTGCCGTCCTTGTCGGCGGAGGCCAGCACCGGCCGGTCGCCGACGGTCGCCGCGGTCAGCGCGGTCACCCAGTTGCGGTGGCCGAGCAGGACACCGCGCGGGCTCCCGTCGTGCGGGTTCCACAGCCGGACGGTGGCGTCGTCGGCGGCGCTCGCCAGCAGCATCCGGCCGCCACCGCCGACCGCGCAGACCGCGTTGACCCGCTCGTGGTGGTCGGCCAGTTCCGCGCCGCGCGAGCCGTCGCGCAGGTCGAACAGGCGCACGACGTGGTCGTCGCCGGCGGCCGCCACCAGTGGCACCGTCGCGTCGGGCAGTGCGCAGACCGCGCTGACCGGCCCCTCGCGGGCCGACAGTTCGGCGAGGGCGGCGCCGGTCGCCGGGTCCCAGAACCGCACCGACCCGTCGGCGCCGCCGGACGCGACCGCGGTGCGATCACCCCACGGCACCGCCTGGACGCTGACCACCGGGCCGAGCCGGCCACCGTCGAACACCGACTCGGCCTGCCGGGTGACCGGGTCCCACAGCCGCACGGTGCCGTCGTCGCCGGCGGTGGCGAGCAGGTCGCGGTCGCGTACCCGCAGCGCGCACAACGCCCGGATCCAGCTCACGTCGCCGTGCAGGCTCGGCCGCGGCTCGCCGCTGCGCGCCTCCCACAGGTGCAGCACGCCGGTCTCGTCGGTCGCGGCCAGCAGCACGGTGCCGTCGACCTCGACCGTGCACAGGTCGGTGAGCGGCCCGGCGTGCGGCTCGATCGCCCCGAGCAGCCCGCCGGTCAGCGGGTTCCACAGCCGGACCACGCCGTCGTAGCCGGCCGACGCCAGCGCCACCCCGCCGTCGACCCGCACCGCGCACAGGGTGGTCGCCCAGCCGTCGTGCGCGACGACCGCGTTCATGTTCTCGCCGGTCACCGGGTCCCAGAGCGCGATGACCCCCTCGAAGCCGGTCGACGCGACCAGGCCGTGCGGCCCGACCGGCAGGTGGGTGACCGCCGTGACCCAGCCGCCAAAACCGGTCAGGGTGTGCACCAGCGTCCCGTCGACAGGATTCCACAACCGCACCGTGCGGTCGTCGCCCGCGCTCGCCAGCAGCGTCGGACCGCCGGGCACGGGCACCGCGCACAGGTTGCGGACCCAACCGGAATGACCCGACAGGGTACGCAGGTGCGCGCCCGTGCCGGCGTTCCAGACGATGATCGCGCCGTCGTGGCCGGCCGTGGCGAGCAGCGTGCCGTCGTCGACCTCGATCGCCCACATCCCGCGGACGCAGTCGGTGTGCCCGTCGAGCACGCGTTCGACCCGGCCGGTGAGCGGGTCCCAGATGCGCACGGTGCCGTCGTCGCCACCGGAGGCCAGGAAATTGCGACCATCCAGGGGTACGGAGCAGACGTCGTACACCGCGTCGGAATGTCCCTCGAGGACCGTGCGCTCCAGCCGTGGCGGCGTGTGCGCCCAGCGCGCCCGGTAGGCGGCGTCGTCGGCCTGCATCCCGCTGCCCAGCCGGTCGATCCGGTCGACGACCGAGAACAGCGCCGCCCGCTCGGCCGGCGGCGCGGTCGCGGCCAGCGGCGTGCGCTGGAGCAGCCGCACCCGGGCCCGGCCCTCCGGGGTGTCGGCCGCCTCGGCCGCGACCAGCAGCCGGCCCAGGTCGGCGTTGAGCACGTAGGCGTCGTCGTTGAGCAGCGTGTCGACCAGACCGGCGCGGGCCGCGTGGCGGGCCAGCGAGCGGCGCAGGTAGTCGGGCACGACCGTCCACCCGGTCGCGTGGCCGTGCCGGATCCAGGCGTAGAGCAGGTCGCGCTCGTCGTCGGGCCGGGCGGTGGTCGTCGCGCGGGTCGCCAGCAGCGCCTCGTTGAGGGCCTGATGACAGAGCCGGTAGCCGGCCGGCGTGCTCTCCACCAGGAAGGCGGCGGCCGGGGTGCGGGCGAAGGCGCCCAGGTCGTCGTCGGTCACCCGGCCGCCGAGCGCCTCGACGGCCACCCGCCAGACCGAAAGCGGCAGACCCGGCGGCTCGGCGAAGGCCAACGCGGTCAGCGCCAGCCGCGCCGAGGTGGCGCCGGCCGGCGAGATGCCCGGCAGGTAGGTGTCGAGCGCGGCGGTCACCGTCGCGGTGAACGCCACCGTGCCCGGGTCGATGGGAACGCCGTCGTTGAGCCCGTGCCCGCGCGCGACCAGGCCGGCGACGAGGAAGTTGGCCTTGGCCAGCGCGGCGATCCGGCGCGCCACCGGGCCGGCGACGGCCACGTCCGCGTAGGGGTTGCCGGCGCGCTCGTCGCCGGCCTGCCACAGCGTGGCCAGCGCGTGGCCGGCCAGGTCGAGTTCGTTGAAGTAGTCGGGGTCGTCGAGGTCGACCACCTCGGCGCCGGCGCCGAACTCGCCGATCAGGTCACCCTGCTCGTCGGCCCGCCGGGTGCCGGCGACGACCCGCACCCCGTGCCCCGCGAGCGGCAGGATCACCTCGTGGATCAGCTCCCGGGCCTCCGCCGGGGTGACCGCCTCGTCGACCGCGTCGAGCACCAGGTCGAGCCGGCCGGCGGCCAGCCGCTCGCGCAGGTGCCGGAGCAGGTCGCCGGGGACGCGCGGGTCGGCGGTGCCCGCCGCGCGGGCGATCTCGGTCGCCACCTCGAGCGCGTCTTTGCCCCGGGCACTGACCAGGAGGCCCGCGTCGCTGTCGACCTGGCCGAGGACGGCCGACTTGCCGGCGCCGGGTGCGCCGGTCACCACCAGCGGGCGGCGGTCGGGTGCGGTCTGGTCGAGCCAGTCGCCGATCGCCCGCAGGGCGGCGCCGCGGCCCCGGAAGTGGGCGCCGCGTTCGGTCTCCGCCGCGAGGGTGGTCGGCGCGGCGCTCATGGATGGCAATCGTGCCCGCGCTGGGATTCTTAGGCAATATCGGTACCGCAACTCGTCCGAACGGTTGTCCGGGTGATGCGTTATGGGCAGGGCCAATGGAGATCCACACACGACAGTGGTGTCGGATATCGGAAAACCCACCCGGCACCTTGCCACCCTCGTCAGGGCCTCGGCAGAATCGGACTCCCCGCCCTGAGGAGTCGTCGGCATGGCCGAGAAGGACCTGACGTTCGCCCAACTCTGCCTGCTGATCACGCTCATGGGCGAGGCGCGTGAAGTCCCGCACGCCCACCTCACCAACGTCCGCAAGATCAAACTCGACACGAAATACCGCCGCGACCTCGAAGAGCGGAAGTTGATCACCGCGCGCAAGGCCGGTCGCGGGCTGTCGGTCGAGCTGACCGAGCAGGGGTGGGCGGTGGCCCGGGCCCAGTTCGGCAGCCCCACGCCCGAGCGCGGCGGCGCGGGTGGCGCGGCGCTCTACACGATGCTGGCCAGCATCGGGCGCTACTTCGACCGCTCCGACCTGGCGCCCGCCGAGTTCTTCCTGCCGCTGGACGTTGATGGGGCGGCCACCGAACTCGCGGTCGCTGACGGCGCGGCCGCCGACCGCGACGTCGTGGCCACCGGTCGGGGCGGCGCTGCCGGCCTCGATGCCGCGGCGGCCGGCGCTGACCTCGCGGTGCTGATTCGCGACGCGTACACGGAGATCGCTTTGAGGCCCGGTGAGATGGTGTCGCTCGCGGCGCTGCGCCCGCGACTGGCCGGCGCGGCCCGGCCCGATGTCGACGCGGCGCTGGTCGCGCTGAGCAGCGCACCCGACGTGCGGATCATTCCGGAGTCCAACCAGAAGACGCTCTCCCCGGCCCAGCGCGAGGCCGCCGTCAGCATCGGCAACCAGGACCGGCACCTGATCGCCATCGGCGTCTGAGCCCATGAACGAAGCCGAGCGGAAGGCACTCAAGGCACTCCGGTTCAACTGGGCGCCGACGCCCGACGACGTGTGGCGGCAGCCGCCGTTCCACGTCGAGGGGTTGCACCGCGAGGCGCTCCAGGTGATCCTCGACAGCTTCGACGACGCCGACCGCAGCGCCGACTCGAGCCCGGTCGGCGTCGCCGTGCTGGGGCAGCGGGGGAGTGGCAAGACCCACCTGCTCGGTTCCGTACGCCAGCACGTCCAGGCCGGCGGCGGCTACTTCTTCCTGGTCAGCCTGCTGGAGGCGAGCGCGTTCTGGCGCAGCGCCGCGCTGTCGATCCTCGACGGTCTCAACCGGGAGACCGCCGACCAGGAGAGCCAGCTCAAGACCTTCCTGCGCCGGCTGGCCGACCTGATCGGCGCACCCCGGGCACTGCGCCGCGCGGTGATCGGCGAGGCCGAGCTGTCCCGGCCGGTCCTCGACGCGTTCGTCGACCTGCTGCGCAAGCACAACAGGCAAGTCGGCATCGACTGCCAGGACACCGCCCGGGCGCTCGTGCTCCAGGCCGCCGAGAAGCTGGGTGACCAGGACGTCGGCTACGAGTTCCTGTGCTCCAACGACGAGCTCGAGCCGGGCCAGCGGGCCGCCTGGGGCATGCGCCGGGCGCGGCGTTCGGCGCAGGAGATCGTCCGCGACATCTCCCGCCTGCTCGCGCTGACCGGCCCGACGGTGATCGCCGTCGACCAGATCGACCTGCTGATCAACCAGGCCGCCAAGTCGCTCCAGGGCCGGGGTCAGCTGGAGTGGCGCGAGGCCCTCCTGCTGGAGCAGATCGCCGGCGGCCTGATGTCGCTGCGCGAGACCACCCGGCGCACCCTGTCGGTCGTCGCCTGCCTCGACGAGTCGTGGGCGCTGGTCAAGACCCAGGCCACCGACACGGTGCAGGACCGCTTCCGCGAGGCCGTGCAGCTCAAGCAGATCCCGACGGCGGAGCTGGGCCGCGAGCTGATCAGCCGGCGCTTCGCGACACCCTTCGCGGACCAGGGCTTCACCCCGCCCTACCCGACCTGGCCGGTGCGCCCACCGGCGTTCGCCGAGTCGATCCAGTTCACCCCGCGCGAGCTGCTGCGGGCCATCGACTCACACGTGCGGGCCTGCTTGCGCGACGGTGAGGTACGCGAGCTGAGCCGCCTGGTGCACACCGGCCCGTCGCCTGGCCCGGTGCTCGCGGAGCAGCCCCCGGCCGGCGAACTCGCTTCGCTGGACGCCCGCTTCGCGGCGCTGCTGGCCGCCGCGGACCCGGCGCCGGCCCTCGACCCGGCGACCGAGGACGCCGTCGTGCCAGCGTTGCTGGAGGCCGGTCTGACGGCATGGATCGGCGAGCGCGGCGCATCCGGCGAGCTGTTCGGCCTCGACCCGCTGCCGGGCAACAAGCCGGCGCTGCACGGTCGGCTGCGGCGCAGCCTCGACGAACGCACCGAAGACGAGGCGCACTGGGCGTTCCGGGCGATCGGGGCCCGGCACCACACGGCGGCCCTCAACCGGATCCGCAACGCCAGCACGGCGGCGGGCCTGACCGAGGGCGTGGCCAAACGCAAGCTCTTCGTGCTGCGCAACCTGCCGTGGTCGGGCGGCGCGCGGACGACCGAGGTGATCGAGACGTTCAGCCTCGCCGGCGGGCGCACGCTCGCGTTCCCGGAAAGCGACGTCGCCATCCTGGTGGCGTTGCGGGAGCTGCTCCGGGAGCGGGGCTACGAGACGCTCCGGCCGTGGTTCGCGGCCCGCCGCCCGACCGAGGCGATCGCCTTCCTGCGCGCGGCGCTGGGGGTCGACGGCGACGACGCTGCCCGCGAGTCTGAGCCGCCGTATCCGGCCGAGGGGGTCCTGCCCTTCTCGCCGGCCCGGGCAGGCGATTCGGGCCTGCCGGCTCGGGCAGGCGATTCCGGCCTGCCGGCTCGGGCAGGCGATTCCGCTCCGCCAGCTCGCGCGGGCGAGCCCGGCCTGTCAGATCGCGGCGAGCCGTTCCAGCCGGGTCGGGCGGGCGAGCCGGTCAGGTCGGTTGGGGCCGACCAGCCGTTCCGGCCGGATGGCCCGGGCGCGCCCGCCCAGCATTTCCAGCAGGGCGGACCAGCCGCACCCGGCGAGCCGTTCCAGCCGGGTCGGCCGGGCGCGCCCGCCCAGCATTTCCAGCAGGGCGGACCAGCCGCACCCGGCGAGCCGTTCCAGCCGGGTCGGCCGGGCGCGCCCGCCGAGCTTTTCCCGCCGGGTGGCCCGGGCGCACCCGCCCAGCTTTTCCCGCCGGATGGGCCGGGCGCACCCGCCCAGGCGTTCCCACCGGGTCGCCCGGGGCATCCGGCAGAGCCGGGTCGGCCAGGCGAGCAGGTCCGGTCGGTCGACGCGGACCAGGAGGCCCGGCCGTCTCGGCCGCTGCGGCTGGTCTCGCCACCTGCGGGCGTACCCGATGCGGATCTTGATGTTGTTCTTGGTTCGCATGACGGGCGGTCGGTCGGGGTTGGGCTGGAGGCGTTGCGGCGGCACGTGGCGATCTTCGCCGGGTCCGGGTCCGGGAAGACGGTGCTGATCCGGCGGCTGGTCGAGGAGTGCGCGCTGCGGGGTGTGTCGGCGATCGTGCTCGACCCCAACAACGACCTGGCGCGGCTCGGTGATCCGTGGCCGGAGCGGCCGGCGCACTGGGACGCGGCCGAGGCCGCCCGGGCCGACGAATACCTGCGCAACACCGACGTCGTGGTCTGGACCCCGCGGCGGGCGGCGGGCCGACCGTTGAGCTTCCAGCCGCTGCCCGACTTCGCTGCCATCGCCGACGACGCGGACGCGTTCGCCGCCGGCGTCGACGCGGCCATGGCGTCGCTCGCGCCGCGGGCCAAGGTCGACGGCGCGACCGCCAAGGCCCGGATCGGCAATGCGGTGCTGCGGGAGGCATTGACCGGGTACGCCCGAGCCAAGCGCAGCGACCTGCGCGAGTTCGTCAGCCATCTGACCCAGCTGCCGGAAGGCGCCAGCGAGCTCGACAACGCACCCCGGATCGCCAACGAGATCGGTCAGCTCCTGCGCGCGACGATGGTCAGCGACCCGCTCTTCGGCGGCGACGGCGCGCCGCTCGACCCGGGCGAGCTGTTGCGGCCGAAGCCGGGCTACCGGGCGCGGGTCTCGGTGATCAGCTTCGTCGGCCTGCCCGACGACGAGCAGCGGCAGAGCTTCGTCAACCAACTGCAACTCGCGCTCTTCGCCTGGATCAAGCGCCATCCGGCCGGCGACCGCCCGCTCGGCGGCCTGTTCGTGATGGACGAGGCGCAGACCCTCGCCCCGTCCGGCGTGATGACCGCGTGCACCCAGAGCACGCTGGCGCTGGCGTCGCAGGCCCGCAAATACGGGCTCGGCCTGGTCTTCGCCACCCAGGCGCCGAAGGGCCTGCACAACCGGATCCCCGGCAACGCCGCCACGCAGCTTTTCGGCCTGCTCAACAGCCCGGCCCAGATCGCCGCCGCGCGGGAGATGGCGCGCGCCAAGGGCAGCGACATCGCCGACGTGGCCCGGCTGCGCACCGGCCAGTTCTACGCCGCCATCGAGGGCGCCGAGTTCGTCAAACTCCAGGCCCCGCTGTGCCTGAGCCACCACCCGAAGAGCCCGCTCACCACCGAAGAGGTTCTGGCCCGCGCACATGGCGAATAAATAAAGCCATTGCATTGGTACGGCTGTTGGATCTACATTTATTGCTGTACTCGGAAGCCAACGACGAGGGAGAACGAGGAGACCATGAAGTTGTACGCGACAAAAGCTGACAACGGCCGACTCCTGTGCCCCGCCGTTGAGCTCGTGTGGGATAGGTGGCTCCACTAGGCGCTGACCAGCGTCAACGCCGCCCATCCCGGTCAGGGATAGGCGGCTTTTTCATTTCCTGACTTCTTTCCAGCTCGCCCATTTCTGTTTATGGGCCGAGCCGATTCCGCACGCCCGGGTAGCCCAATTGGAAGAGGCCGCCGGCTCAGAACCGGTGGGTTGCAGGTTCGACTCCTGTCCCGGGCACACGTGTGCCCAACTCTCTGTCCACCGTGCCCAGCCTTCAGAAAGGAGGCGTCATGTTCGTCATCATCCCGGCGCGTCCGGGCTGGCCCGACGGTCCGCAACGGGGCGCCTGACTCACCCGAGTTCGGCGCCCCACAGCCACCGCCAGCGGGCGAGTTGGCTGATGCTGGCCGCGACCACCAGCACGGCGACCAGCACCGCCACCCAGGCCGGCCACGCGAAGGCGGCGGCGACCACCGCGACGACAAACTGGAGCAGCGTGAGCAGGATCGTCCCGATCCCCGGCACGGCGACGATCACGTTGGTCTTGTCACCGGGCGTCGACAGCAAGGTCGGCAGCCCGATCAACACGACCACCGCACCGACGGCCGCCCACGGCGACCACCCCCAGAGCGCCCACGGTGCCGCCACCCAGGCCACGACCTCGGTCAGAAACCGCAGCGCCGTACCCAACGTCGGGTCCGGCGCCTTTTCTTGATCAACCACCGGTGGAGCCTCGCACGCGCCGCCGTCCGGCGTCGCACCGGCGGGTCGCGTGCGCCTGCTGTGGTCGCGGACAGGGCCCGCAGGATACGATCCCGGCGCCGGTCCCGCCGGCACGGGGCCGTAGCTCAGCCGGTTAGAGCAGGGGACTCATAATCCCTCGGTCGCGGGTTCGAGCCCCGCCGGCCCCACCAATGTGGCAGTGCGCGAACCGCAGTCGGACCGCCTGGCCGACTGCGCGAGCGTCTGCAGGCGACGAACAACGTCGTCTACTCCGCGACCCTGGGGTCTCGACGCCAAGACTCGGCTCGGGGCTGCGTGGGCTTCGAAGGCCGGGCTGGTTGACGGGTACTGCCTGTTCGTCTGGACCGTGACCGTCGGTGCGGCTAAGCGGGTAGCAACCTGACCGCAGTGGGCGACCTTGGCCGCGACGCACCATGGTGGGTTAGCCGTCCCTCTCGTCCCGCCAGCCTCCGGGTTCGGGATGGTAGCCGTACGCGGCGGCTCGCACAGTTTTCTCGTCCTCCAGACCGGAGCCGATCGCGCCGCCGACCGTGGCCAGAGAGCTGATGATCCAGGCCAGGTTCAGGTAGTCGACGATATGGACCGGCCGCTGCAGGGTTTGTTCCAGCACGGATGTGTCGATCAGCAGCGCCGCGGCGAGCACTGTTCCGGCGAAGAGCACGAGGTAGGACATTGCCGTGGCCAGGGTGAGGGTGAGGGTCGTACCCAGGTTGAACAGCCGGGCCAGCTCAGGTGAGGTCTCGTTGTCGGGTTTCTCCCAGAGGTCGTGGGCGACGATCAGCCAGGCCACCAGCGCGGCCAGTCCGAGCACCATGATCGCCGCCAGGCGGAGCGCGCCGAGCGCATCGCCCATCTGCCAGATGGTATTGGTGGTGAGCGCGAACGCGGCCGTGCCGAACGCGCCCACCAGCAGCTTGGACAGGCCGAGCAGAGCGCGCCCTGGGCGGTTGGCCCTGACCATCCCGGCCACCAGGCGCACCCGGCCGGCCAGCCGCGAGGCGACGTACCGCAGTTCCCCGGCGTCGCCGTCGCCCGTGTCAACCACCCGGCGGATGGCGGCGACCCGGATTGCCAGCTCCGCTGGCGACCAGCCGGCTGGCGGGATCCGCACATCGGGCGCGTTGGTGAGTAGCCGGCTGACCAGGTCCGGAACAACCGCCCGGACGGCTCGCAGTTGACGCAGTCCCAGCGCGGGCAGGCACACCACCGCCACCCGGCGGCGGACGGAGGTCTGTGCGACCAACGGCACCCGCTCGGTGTGCAGCGGCAGGTCAGTGAGGCAGATCGCAACGTCCCACCGGTCGTCGGTGCGCCGGCGCGCAAGATCGTCAAGCAGCGCCTCGACGCCGCCGGTGCGGCGCGGCGCCACCTCACCCCAGCCTTCCCGGACCGTCCACCGCACATCGGCGTCCACCCGCTCGGCGAGCCGGTCGGCAAGCTCGGTCGCCAACCGCGCGACGACTCGGGCGGGGTAGTCAGGCGGGGTTGCCACCAGTCCGACCACAATCTCCGGCCGGTGATGTTCACTGCGGGTCATCGGCGCTCCTACCGGTGGCCGGGCACAAGTTTCCGCATCGACGTGCCTGATCCGGACGCACGCGTGCCCCGGCTTGTCGGGGTCAGGATAGTGCCGCCCGGGCACCTGAAAGCCCGGCCGCTGCCAGTGTTGAACAGCGAAACCGACCCGCCCCGCGAAATGCGGTGGTGTTCGGCAATCGCGCCGGCGTTATCGAGTGGGCGACCCAGTTCCGCTGCGCTGGGCTACCGGGGGCGGGGCAGATCTGCCGCTGCGCAGCTCGTGGATCACGCGGACCGCCATCGCGCCTTCACCGACCGCGGACGCGACCCGCTTGATCGAGCCGCTGCGCACGTCGCCGACCGCCAGCACGCCGGGCCGGCTCGTCTCCAGAATCGTCGCCCCACCGCTCGCGTCCGGCCCGGTGCGCACGTACCCGCGTTCGTCGAGGGCCAGCGAGTCGGCCAGCCAACCCGTGCAGGGCTCGGCGCCGATGAACACGAACAACACCGAGACCGGCAGGGTACGCCGTTCGCCTTTGTTCTCGATCACCGCGGAGGCCAGCCGGCCGCGGTCGCCGTCCAGCTCGCGGACTTCGGCCTCGGTGACCACCTCTACATTGGGCAGCCGCGCGATCTGGTCGACCAGGTAGCGGGACATGTCCCGGCCGAGGTCGGCATGGCGGATCACTAGGTAGACCTTGGAGGCGTGCCTGGAGAGGAAGACTGTCGCCTGGCCCGCCGAGTTGCCGCCGCCGATGATCGCCACCTCCCGGCTGTCGCAGGCGCCGGCCTCGGTGATCGTCGCGGCGTAGTAGACGCTGGTCCCCTCGAACTCGGCAAGCCGGTCAACGTCCAGCCTCCGGTAGCGGGCACCGGTCGCCACGACCACGGCGCCGCAATGCAGGCGGGTGCCGTCGTCGAGGCGTACGACATGGTTGACGTCGCCGCTGTCCAGGCCGGCCGCCTCGGCCGGGACGGTGAACGTGGCACCGAACTTGCGGGCCTGCACCGCGGCGCGGTCGGCGAGTTCCGCGCCCGAGATGCCCGCGGGGAAGCCCAGATAGTTCTCGATCCGCGACGAGGTCGCCGCCTGGCCGCCGGTCGCCACCGCGTCGACCACCACGGTCCGCAGCCCTTCGGACGCGCCGTAGACCGCCGCCGCCAGCCCGGCCGGCCCAGCGCCCACGACGACGAGATCGCAGTGCGGCTCGTCGCCGTCGAACGCGCGCAGCCCGGCCAGCTCGGCCAGCTCCGCGTTCGACGGGTTGCGCAGCACCCGGTGTTGCCAGATCACCACCGGGGTGTCGTCCGGCGCGATCGACAGCTCCCGCAGCAGCCGCTCGGCCTGGGCATCCTCCTCCAGGTCGATCCAGGTGTGTGGGACCCGGTTGCGCGCGGCCAGTTCCCGCAGCCGCTTGGTGTCCGGGCTGAACCGGGAACTGATGATGGTGATCCCGGCGATGCTGCTCAGCAACCGCTCACGCCGGGCAACGAAGCCACTGAGCAGCAGGTCGCCGAGGCGGACGTCCTGCCGGGCCGCCTCGTGCAGCGCGGAGACCGGCACCTCGACCAGCTCGCCGTCCGCGGCGACCACCGCCGTCACGAACGACGGCTGGCCGGTGAGCAGGCCGAGCTCGTCGAGGAAGCGGCCGGCGCCGTGCATCTCGACCACCCGTTCCTGGTCGCCGCCGTAGTCTTCCACCACGGCGACCAGCCCAGAGGTGACCACGAAGAAGGGGCGGTTCCGCTGGCCTTCGCGGAACAGCACCTCGCCCGCGCTGGCGTGGCGGCGTCGTCCGAACCCGGCGAGGTGCTCGATCTGCTCCGGGGACAGCCGAGCGAAGGCCCCACCGTGGTCCGGGCTCTCGGCCACCCAGTCGCCGTTCACTGGGCGACCCCCTGTGCCTGGTGGGCGGTCACGAAGTCGACCAGCAACTCGCCGTCGCGGGCGTCCACCCGAACCGTTGGCTCCGGCGGCAGGTCGCCGGCGAGCAGTGCACGCCCGATCTGAGTCTCCACCTCGTGTGCGATGTACCGGCGCAACGGTCGGGCGCCGTACACGGGGTCGAAGCCGCGTTCGGCGATCAGCCGCCGGCCGGGTTCGGTGATCTCCAGTCCGAGACGCTGGTCGGCGAGGCGCTCTCGCAGGTCGGCGAACTGCAGGTCGACAATGTGCTCGATCTGGTCGAGGGTCAGCCGCTTGAACAGCACGATGTCATCAACCCGGTTGAGGAACTCCGGGCGGAAGTGGCCGCGCAGCTCGGCCATCACCTGGTCGCGGGTGGCCGGACCGATCTCGTTGGCGCCGGGGTCGGCGATCAAGAACTCGGCGCCGATGTTCGACGTCATGATCACTACGGTGTTTCGGAAGTCGACCCTGCGGCCCTGGGCATCGGTGATGCGGCCGTCGTCGAGGATCTGCAGCAATGTGTTGAACACGTCGGCGTGCGCCTTCTCGATCTCGTCGAACAGCACGACGGAGTACGGGTGGCGGCGCACCGCCTCGGTCAGCTGCCCGCCCTCCTCGTAGCCGACGTAGCCGGGCGGTGCGCCGACCAGTCGGCTGACCGTGTGCCGTTCCTGGTATTCGCTCATGTCCAGCCGGACAATGTTCTCGTCGCTGTCGAAGAGCGACCCGGCCAGCGCCCGCGCCAGCTCGGTCTTGCCGACGCCGGTGGGGCCAAGGAAGATGAACGACCCGATCGGGCGACGCGGGTCCTTGATGCCGGCACGCGCCCGGATGATCGCGTCGGCGACCGCCTGCACCGCCTCGTCCTGGCCAACGACCCGCTCGTGCAGCACCTCGTCGAGGCGCAGCAGCTTCTCCCGCTCGCCCTCCCGCAGCCGGGCCACCGGGATGCCGGTCCACACCGACACCACCTCGGCGATCTCCTCTTCGGTGACCACCTCACGCAGCAGCCGCTGGTCGCCCTGCTTGCCGGCGAGCCGCTCCTCCTCCGCCGCCAACCGGCGCTCCACCTCGGCGAGCCTGCCGTACCGCAGCTCGGCGGCACGGTTGAGGTCGTACTGCCGCTCCGCCTCCTCCACCTCGTGCCGGACCTGCTCCAGCTCGGCACGCAGTTCCTGCACCCGGCGGATGGCCTGCCGCTCGCCTTCCCATTGCGCCTTCTTCGCGTCGAGCTCGGCGCGCAGGTCGGCCAGTTCCCGGCGGAGCTGGTCGAGCCGGGCCAGCGACGCTGCGTCGTCCTCTTTGGACAGCGCGGCGTCCTCGATCTGCAGCCGCATCACCCGCCGGTTCAGCTCGTCGAGCTCAGCGGGCATCGAGTCGATCTCGGTACGGAGCCGAGCGCATGCCTCGTCAACCAGATCGATCGCCTTGTCGGGAAGGAACCGGTCGGAGATGTAGCGGTGGCTGAGGGTGGCCGCCGCCACGAGCGCGGCGTCGACGATCCGGACACCGTGGAACACCTCGAGGCGCTCCCTGAGCCCGCGCAGGATCGAGATGGTGTCCTCGACGGTCGGCTCGTCGACCATCACCGGCTGGAAGCGCCGCGCCAACGCGGCGTCCTTCTCGACATACCGACGGTACTCGTCGAGCGTCGTCGCGCCGATCATATGGAGCTCGCCGCGGGCCAGCATCGGCTTGAGCATGTTGCCGGCATCCATCCCGCCCTCGGCGGCACCCGCGCCGACGACAGTGTGGAGCTCGTCGATGAACAGCAGGATCTGCCCTGCCGCGGCGTCCACCTCGGAGAGAACCGCCTTGAGCCGCTCCTCGAACTCGCCGCGGTATTTGGCCCCGGCGACCAGGGAGCCCATGTCGAGCGCGAAGACGGTCTTGTCGCGCAGCCCGTCGGGCACGTCACCGTTGACGATCCGCTGGGCCAGGCCTTCCACGATCGCCGTCTTGCCGACGCCGGGATCGCCGATCAGGACCGGGTTGTTCTTCGACTTGCGGGACAGGATCTGCACGACCCGGCGGATTTCCCCGTCGCGCCCGGTGACGGGGTCGAGCCGGCCGGCGCGGGCATCGGCGATCAGGTCCCGGCCGTACTTGGCCAAGGCCTCGTAGGCCGCCTCCGGTGCCGGCGACGTGACACGCTGGTTGCCGCGGACGCGTTGCAGGGCGCCCAGCAGCGCGTCGCGGGTCGCGCCCCGGTCTGCCAGTAGCTTGCCGGCCGTGCCGGCATCCCCCTCGTCGACCAGAGCCAGCAGGAGGTGTTCGACGGAGACGTAGTCGTCCTTGAGACGTTTGGCCTCCGCGTCGGCCTGCTCCACCATCCGGGCCAGCCGTTGGGTGATGAAGACCTGTCCGGGTGCGCCTGCGGGTCCGGTCACCTTCGGCCGGCGGGAGAGCTCCTGTTCCAGCGCGTCACGCAGACCCACGACATCGGCGTCCAGACCGGACAGCAGCCGCGGTACGAGCCCATCGTTCTGATCGATGAGCGCCACCAACAGATGTTCGGCGTCTGCTTCGGTGTGCCCGTGCCGGGCAGCGACGCTCTGCGCCTCCTGGATCGCCTGCTGGGACCGTTCGGTCAGCCTGTTGGCGTCCACTGTGGTTCTCCTCCTTCATGCGCTGCTTCCAGCTCGTCGATACGGGCCAGCAGGTCGAGTACGACGCCGATCGCCGCGTAGTTAAGGGCCAGGCCCTCGTGTAGCCGTTGGACGCGGGCCATCGTGATTACCTCCGCCGGCGCCAGCCAAAGCCTCCCGGCCGCGTCGCGGTCGGCACGCAGCAGCCCGAGCGCCACAAACCGGCGCACCAGGTCCGGGTGCAGCCCACAGCGGGCAGCGAAGCCGTCGAGGCTGAGCATCGGACCGCGGATCAACGCGAATGCCATGCCGCACTCTCCCGTCGCGGATCGAAGGTGGACACCTTGGCCAGTTCTTCGAACAGGTCACGCTCACGCGGCGCCGGATCACGCGGGACCATCACCTTCACCACCGCGTAGAGGTCACCGGGCCGACCACCGGCGTTCGGCATGCCCTGGCCGCGCAGCCGCAGCCGGCGGCCCGAGGAACTGCCGGGTGGCACGGTCACCCTTGGCCGGCCACCGGGGCTGTCCACCGGCACCTCAGCGCCGAGCGCGCCCTCCCATGGCGCGATCGGCAGATCGACGATGACGTCGCGGCCGTCGAGCCGGAACCGCGGATCCGGCTCGATCCGCACGACCAGGTACAGGTCGCCGGCGGCACCCTGGCCGCGACCGGCCGCACCCTGGCCGGCCAGCCGGATCCGCTGACCGTCCACGACTCCGGCCGGGATGGTGACGTCGTACGAGCGCACGCCGCCCGGTCCGCGCAGGCTGATCGTCCGTCGCCCGCCCCGGTAGGCCTCTTCGACGGTCAAGGTCAGCTCGGCCTCGCGGTCGGCTCCGGCCGCGTCCGTCCACGATGGTCGGCGCCCGCTGCCCGCACGACCGCCGAAGAGATCGCCGAAGAGGTCGCCGATGTCGACGCCTCCGGTCTCGAAGGTCCACTCGCCATCCTCGCGCGACGGCCCGCCATCGCGTGGCCGCGCGGCGCCCTCGTACCCCTCCGGGATCTTTCGGAAGTCCGGGCCGAAGCGGTCGTAGCGTCGCCGGGTCTCGGGATCGGAGAGCACCTGGTACGCCTCGTTGATCTCCTTGAATCGGTCCTCGGCGTCCGGGGCCTTGCTGATGTCAGGGTGGTGGCGCCGGGCCAGCATCCGGAACGCCCGTTGCAGCTCGTCGGCGTCAGCGTCACGGTTCACGCCGAGGACGTCGTAGTAGTCCCGGGCCATCGGCTCACTCCCCGCCGGTTTGGGTGGCGACCGCGACGGTGGCGGGACGGAGCTGGCGGTCTCCGTCGCCGTAGCCCGGACGCAGGACCTCCACCACCGTGCCGGGCGGCACGTCCGGATCGGGCCGAGTCACCACCGCGTCGTGGCGGCGAGGGTCGAACGGCACACCGGTGTCGCCATAGCGCGGGAAGCCGAGCATGGCCAGCACGGCCACCGCCTGGTCACGGACCGCGCGCACACCCTGGATCACCGGGTCGTCGTCGTCGCTGGTGTGCCCGAGCGCGAGCTCGAGATTGTCGATCACCGGCAGCCACTGCGCGGACACCCGCGCCCGTTCCGCCTCGCGTTCGGCGGCCAGCTCCCGCGCATGCCGCTTGCGCACGTTGTCGAGGTCGGCCAGGGCCCGGCGCAACCGGTCCTCCAGGTCGAGCACCGCGGGATCGACGTGCTTCTCCGCAGGCGGCGCCGGCACGTCCACCGGATGTGCGCCGTTGCTGCCGTTCGGGGTGACGGGCTCATCGCCTGCGCGCATGGCTACCTCACCGTGGGGTGAAGTCGGCGTCGATCACGTCGTCGTCCGGACCCGGGCCACGGTCGTCGCCGGCCGCCTGCCCCGGTCCTGTACCCGGTCCGGCGTCGCCCGGTTCGGCACCGCCCTCGCCCGGCTGCCGGGCCATCAGGCCCTGCAACACCTGCTGCAGTTCGCCAGTCAACTCGCGGACCCGCTCCACCCCCGCCTCGTCTTGCAAGGCCTGCCGGGCGTCTGTGATCAACATCTCGGCGCGGGACCGTTCGTGGCTCGGTGCCGCGTCGCCCAGCTCGCCCAGCCGTCGTTCGGTCTGGTACGCCAGCGACTCCAGCATGTTGCGCGCGTCGACGAGCTCGCGAAGCTGGGCGTCCTCCTGCCGGTGCTGTTCGGCGTCGGTGACCATCCGCTCCACTTCGGACCGATCCAGGTTGCTGGTCTCGCTGATCGTGATCGTCTGCTCGGCACCGGTGTCCCGATCGCGGGCCGAGACGTTGAGGATCCCGTTCGCGTCGATGTCGAAGGTGACCTCGATCTGCGGCACGCCGCGCGGCGCCGGCCGGATGTTCTCCAGCCGGAACCGGCCGATCACCCGGTTGTCGGCGGCGCGCTCCCGTTCGCCCTGCAGCACCACGATGTCGACTGCGGTCTGGTTGTCCTCCGCGGTCGAGAAGGTCTCTGTCCGGCGTACCGGGATGGTGGTGTTTCGCTCGATCACCTTGCTCATCACACCGCCGAGCGTCTCCAGCCCTAGGGACAGCGGTGTGACGTCGAGCAGCAGCACGTCAGGCCCCGTACCGGTGAGCACGCTGGCCTGGACGGCGGCGCCGAGGGCGACCACCTCGTCCGGGTTGACCGACATGTTCGGCTCCTTGCCACCGGTGAGCCGGCGCACCAGTGCCTGCACGGCCGGAATCCTGGTCGAGCCGCCAACCAGGATGACCTCGTCGAGGTCGTTGTCGGTCACCTTCGCGTCGGCCATCGCCTGCCGTACCGGCTCCAACGTGCGCTCCACCAGGTCAGCGGTGAGCTGTTCGAACGTCGAGCGCGTCACGGTCGTCGTGAGGTGCTTGGGTCCGCCGGCGTCGGCCGTCAAGAAGGGGAGATTGACCTGCGTCTGGGTCACCGAGCTGAGCTCGACCTTGGCTTTCTCGGCCGCTTCGTAGAGCCGCTGCAGCGCCTGCGGATCTGTGCGTACGTCGATGCCCTGCTCTTGCTGGAACTGCCCCGCCAGGTGGTCGACCAGCCGCCGGTCGAAGTCGTCGCCGCCAAGGTGGGTGTCGCCCGAGGTGGCGCGAACTTCGACGACCCCGTCGCCGACATCGAGGATGCTCACGTCGAAGGTGCCGCCGCCGAGGTCGAAGACGAGAACCGTTTCGTGGCCCTTCTTGTCCAGACCGTAGGCGAGGGCAGCCGCGGTCGGCTCGTTGATGATCCGCAGAACCTCCAGGCCGGCGATCCGGCCGGCGTCCTTGGTAGCGGTGCGTTGCGCGTCGTTGAAGTAGGCGGGAACGGTGACCACCGCCTGGTTGACCTTCTCGCCGAGCGCCTTTGCCGCGTCGTCGACCAGCTTGCGCAGGATCTGCGCGCTGATCTCCTCCGGGGAGTACTGCTTGCCGCGCACGTCGAAGCGGGCTACGCCGTCGGGTCCGGCCACCACGTCGAAGGTGACGGTCCCCGCCTCTTGCTCCACCTCATCGAAGCGGCGCCCGATGAACCGCTTCGCCGAGTAGATGGTGCCCTTCGGGTTGAGAATCGCTTGCCGGCGGGCAAGCTGCCCGACCAGGCGTTCGCCGTTGTCGGTGAATGCGACCACCGAGGGGGTGGTCCGCGACCCTTCGGCATTGGGGATCACCGCCGGCTGTCCGCCTTCGAGCGCGGCGATCACCGAGTTGGTCGTGCCGAGATCGATTCCTACCGCCTTGGCCATCATGCGCTCCCGTTCGAGTTGGGTAGTTCACCTTCACCCTGCACGTGGCCCGGGTGAGTGCGTCTCCCCCGCAGTGGGCGACTCCCCGCACGACGACGCCCAGGTGCGTCGTTTGGGCGACGCGGAAGCGGGTAGCCACCCAACGGGTCCGGACGCCCGGGCCGGGCCCGTCGCTATGGGGCCGGAGGTCCGGCATGGTGTTGCTGCTGGCGAAGCTCGCGCCGCCGCCCAGGCCGGCCTATTTCTTGGAACGTCCCCATCTGCGCAAAGCGCTGGACCACGGCGCGGCGCGCACGCTCACCCTGCTGATCGCGCCGGCCGGATGGGGCAAGACCACGCTGCTGCGCTCGTGGGCCCGGACCCTGGCGGGTGAGCTGGGCACACCTGCCTGGCTGTCGGTGGAGCCGGGCGATCGCGGCAGCCAATTCCGGGCGTATCTGCACGCCGCGTTGCGTACCGCGTGCCCGGGCGCGGTCGCGGGGGTTCCGGCACCGGGCGCGGTCTCCGCCCGCACTTACTTCGAGCACCTCGCGGCGGGGCTCAGTCGCCTGTCCCGCCCCATCATCCTCATTCTCGACGACCTTCAAGAAGCGGACGAGGAGGCACTTGCGGGGTTGGAGTTCGCGGTCGGTCACGCATCCGGAAAACTGCACCTGGTCGCCGGCACCCAGGTGGAACCGACCCAGATGCTGCAACGCTGGCGGCTGAGCGGGGATCTGACCGAGCTGCGGGTCCGGGAGCTCGCGCTCACCCGCGACGAGACCGCCGAACTGCTACGGATGCACGGCGCGGCGGTAGCGACGGACGCTGTCGACGATGTCTGGGCACACACCGAGGGCTGGCCGGCCGGAGTGCGTCTCATCGCCCTCGACCTGCTGGACAGGCCTGGGCCCGCTGACTCGGCGGGAGAGGTCGCCGGTGCGCCGAACGCTGCGGTCGATTACCTGGTGACCGAGGTGTTGGAGAAACGGCTGTCCAGCATCCGCGAGGCGCTGCTCCGCAGCTCCGTGACCGACCAGCTCAGCGGGGGGTTGATCGACGCGCTCACCGGACGCACCGATGGCGCAGCCGTCCTCGCCGACCTCAACCGCTCGGACACCTATGTCGTGCCGACCGGGGCGACGCCGACCACCCACCGCTTCCACCGCATGTTTCGCGACGTGCTCCGCGCGGAGTTGGCGCGCCGCCACCCCGACCTGCTCGTTCCGCTGCACCGGCGGGCGGCGGCCTGGTTCGCGGCCAGCGGAATGCCTCGGCCGGCACTGCGGCACGCACTGCACGCCGGCGACCGGGACGCGGCCGTGGACCTGGTTCAGCGCTGCTGGCCCTGGCTGGGTGCGGCCGAGCATCCTGGCGAGACGGACGCCTGGGTCCCGGTTCCCACGGCCGCACCGGACGACGACCCGGCGCTGGCGCTGGCGTACGCAGCCGACCGGCTGGACCAGGACGAGCCCGGCCTGGGCGACGACGCACTGATGGCCGTCGCAGACCGATGCCCGCCACTGCGCCAGGCGGTGGACGCCTTCCAGATGTTCCGCGCCCAACGCAGCGGCGACCCGGTGGCCGTGTACGCGGCCGCGGGCTGGCTGCTCGACCAGATGGACTCGGCCGGCGAGCCTCACGGTCCCGGCGCGGATGCCGTCGCCGCGGTCGCGCTGACCGCGCGCGGCGCGGCCCAGCTCGAACTCGGCAGCGTCGCCGACGCCGAGGAGGACCTGTCGTCGGGCTGGTCAGCCGCCGAACAGGCCGGCCTGCACTGCCAGCAGATGATCTGCGCGAGTCGGCTCGCGCTGGTCCGAGCCGAACGCGGCGAACTGTCCGCGGCCCATCACGCGGCCGAGGCCGTGCGCCGTCTGGCACCCTGCCCGGGCCAGGCGCCGACCGTCCACTGCGCCCACGCCCACCTTGCGCTGGCGATCGTCGACGCGCAGCGCGATCTGGTCCCGGACGCCCTCGCCCACCTCGACGTCGCCGCCCGCGCCGGTGAACTCCTCCCGCCGCCGGACATCGCCGCACCAGCAGCGAGGCTCCGCGGCCAGCTTCACGACAGCGCCGCCATCCACGCAGCCCGCAGGCGCCCACCGGGGTATCGCCAGTCAGGGCCCGGAGATGACCAGCGCGAACCGGGCTCGGCCGTCAACGCGGCCCGGGCTCACCTCGACGACGGCGATCCCACCCGAGCGCTCGAGCTGCTACCGACCTGGGAATCCAGCCCGGACGGCGCGCTCGGGCTAGGGCTGCGGCTGGAGGCGGGCGTCGTCGCCGCTCTCGCGCACCGGGCAAGCGGCCACAGGAGAGAAGCGGCGCGGCTGCTGGAGAGCCTGCTGCGGATGGCCGAACCCGACGGCTACCGGCGGGTCTTCACCCGGGCCGGCCCACCACTGCGCGACCTGCTGCTGGACCACCTGGACTCCGGCACCGCGTACTGGACGACCGTGCACAGCCTGATCGGCGCGATGGGCGTGCCGGCGCGACCGCCGGCCCCACGACCGGCCATCTCCGTGCCGCTGACCGACCGCGAGCTCACAGTACTGCGTTACCTGCAGAGCATCCTGTCCAATGGGGAGATTGCCGCTGAGATGACCGTCTCCGTCAATACGGTCAAGACACACGTGCGCAGCATCTACCGCAAGCTCGACACCAATCACCGCCGCGAGGCCGTCCGCCGTGCCCGCGAGCTGCACCTGCTCTGAGGCTGCCCGTTGAGCACTGACCCTCACCCGGTGTGGGTGAACCGCATTCACCCATCTCCAGCGCACGTTGGCTTGGGCGGGAATGCGAACTGGGAGGAAATGTGTCCGACGGGTGGCTGCGGCAACGTCTGGCCGCCACGTGGGCCGACCGTTGGATCGTGTTACAGATCGGGGTCGCCGCGGGGCTGGCCTGGTTCGTAGCCGGTATCGCGATCAGCCAACCCAGCGCCTTCTTCGCGCCCGCCGCCGCGGTGCTCGTGGTCAGTAGCTCGATCGGCAAGCAACTACGGCAAACCATCGAGCTGGTCGCGGGCGTCACCGTCGGCCTCATACTGGCCGATGTGCTGGTGCACCTGCTGGGGCACGGCCCGCTGCAGCTGGCCCTGGTGGTGGTGCTGGCGGCCACCACGGCGCTGCTGGTCAGTGGCGGGAAGATGGTGCTCAATCAGGCCACCACCACCGCGATCCTGATCGTCGCGCTGTATCCGTCGGCAGGAAGCGGGCTCTATTACGAGCGCTGGGTGGGCGCACTGATCGGCGCGGGCGTGGCGCTCGGCGTGCGCCTGGTGGTCGTGCCGCTCCAACCGCTGTTCGTAGCGCGCCGGTCGGCCGACGCGGTACGCGAGCGGCTCGCGGAGGCGTTTGCCGGCGGGCGGAAGGGCCTGAGCACGGGCGACAGAGCGGTGACGCGGGCCGCGGCGGTACGGCTCGAGTCGGCGGAGGCACTGATACGACAGTTGACCCAGGATGCCGAGCGGGCCGCGAACGTGATCTCGATCGCGCTGCTGCACCGCGGCTCGCGGCAAACCTTGGCGCGGGCCCGGGCCGCTCTGCCCCACCTCGGCGGCGCGATCACCAACGCACGCGCCGTGCTACGGATCGAGGCCGAGGAACTCGTCGACGTGGCTCCGCACGACATGGTCGACGCGATGGCGACACTGGCACAGGCCATCGACGAGTTGCTGCAGACGCTGTTGCAGCCGGCCTCGGGTCCTACCGAGGCGGGATTGGCGGAGCAGGCGGCCACCCAGGCAGACAACATCTCCGACCCGCCAACGACGCCGGCCGTCGGCGATCACGTGCGCGCGGCAGCCGGTGAACTGCTCCTCGCCTCTCGAACAACTTGGCATGGTGCGGTTGGGGCGGTCGACCTTGACCAGCGGGCGCGAGGATAGCCTCCACGGCTGCCGCTACCGTTTTGCAGCAGGTTGCTACCGAGACGGGTCGAGGCCCGGGATGTCATTGACGTCGAGGTCGAGGAACTGCCGGACCATCCGTAGCGCGTATTCGAGCCCGGCCTTGTGCGCCGCAGCAACCTCGTCCAGCTCCTCCCCATAGGCCGCGACCGCGGCCTCCAAGGCGGCGATCAGCGTGTCACGGCGGTGAAAGAACGTCCGCAGCACATGTGTCAACGAACGGACCGTCTCATCCGAACCGGTCACCGCTGGCCCCCCGTCATCTAGAAGCCCCGCCGTCCGCCCAGCACGACGCTCTTTTCACGCGCGTTGCGGCGCCTTCGCGAACTGTTCGACGATCGCGGCGCAGAACGCCGGTAGGTCCTGCGGACTACGACTGGTGGTGAACTGGCCGTCGACAACGACGTCCTGGTCGACGACTTCCGCTCCGGCGTTGCGCAGATCGGTGCGCACGCTGGGCCAGGACGTCAGTCGGTGCCCGCGCACGACGTCGGCCTCGACCAGCGTCCAAGGGCCGTGGCAGATGCTGGCGACCGGCTTGCCCGTGGCCACGAAGGCCTTTACGAAGCCGAGCGCGTCGCTGCTGATGCGCAGCTGGTCGGGGTTGACCGTGCCGCCGGGCAGCAGCAGCGCGTCGTAGTCGTCAACTGACGCGTCCCGCACCTGCTTGTCGACCGGGAAGGTCCCGGCGGAGACGAGGTCGAATTGCCGCGCCTGGATCTCGCCGGGGTGGATGGAGAGCAGTTCGGTCGTGGCGCCGGCGCCGTGCAGCGCGCCTTGCGGCTGCTCGAGTTCGACGCGCTCGACGCCGTCGGCGGCGAGGATCGCGATCTTCTTGCCGTGCAGTGCCTGTGCCATGGAAAGCCTCCAGATTGGTTCGGGTACGGAACGGGCTGTTAGGACGCCGCGCCCCGCAGCGTCTGGTCCACCCAGCTACGCAGGACCGACGCCGGTGCGGCACCGGCCCGTCGGCTGATGACCTGACCGTCGCGCATCAGCATGAGCGTCGGCACGGCCTGGACTGAGAACCGTTGTGCCAGCGACGGTGCGGCATCGACGTCGACCTTCACGAGCTTGACCTTGCCCGCCAGATCCCGGGCCACCTGTTCCAGCGCCGGGCTCACCTGCCGGCACGGACCGCACCACGTCGCCCACATGTCCACCAGCACCAACGGCCGCGCGCGCTCGGCAACATCGCTGAAGTCGTCGTCACGCGCGTCTGTCACCCAGGGCAGCGGCTGATGGCAGTTCCCGCACCGCGGAATCCCGTCAGCGACGGCGGGCACCCTGTTCTTGCGCCCACAGTGGAGGCATTCGATCAGGCGGGTGTCCATCGCTTCCTCGTATCCTCGATGTCCACGTCGAATCCGCGGCTGCCCGGGCTTAGGCCGAGACGACGGCCGCCAGGTCGCTCGGCATGCCGCCCTCGACGTCGTACGAAAACTCCCGACGCACCCGCCCCATGAACTCGTCGCGATCCATTCGCTGCGGAACACGACTGGGATCCCAGCCGTCGTAATAGATGCCCCGGATCAACACCGGGAACTGGGCAGCCAGCTGTGCCGCCTCGTCGACGCTGAGCCGGTCACGCAGCGCGTGCAGCACAGCGCGCAGAGCGGCGTACGAGTGGTTGCGCCTTTCCTTCGGCCATCCGTAGGCCGACTCGATCTCCTTGAGCACCCGGTTCGTCCGATCCACCGTCGTACTGAAGGCCGCGAATCCGGTGTCGACCATCGTTCAACCTCCTGCCTTCAGGGTTCGAAGGTCTCATGTCGTGGGGTGAACGAGGCTCATCCCGCGAGGATGGCGGACCCGCCCGGAGTGCACGGCGGCACGAGCGCCGCTGGTCATCCCGTTCGCGGGGGACCGGCGCTCGCCTGCATCACTGGTCGTTCTCCACGTTGCTCCCGGCCAGCCGCCTTCTGCCCGGTATACGGTGAATTGTATGACTATTCAAAAAACCACCTTTGACTTCGGCGTGCCGTGGGAAGAGGCGGCCGGCTACACCCAGGCGGTGCTGGTCGACGACTGGCTGTACATCTCCGGACAGTTGGGACATCGACCTGACGGAACGCTGGTCTCGCCGGCCCTCGACGGCCAACAGGTCGTCGAGCAGTCGACGATGAAGGACCAGATGATCCAGACGTACGTGAACGCCCGCGCAGTGCTCGCACACTTCGACTGCACCTTCGACAACATCGTCGAGGAGGTTGTGTTCGCGGTCGACATCAAGGCGGCGCTCGCGGTGATGCGTGAGGTGCGCCAGCAGTTCTACCTCGGGCACAAGCCCAGGGTCACGAACACCACCGTCGGTACGCCGGCGCTTGCGCTGCCCGGGCAGGTCGTGGAGATCAAGTTCGTTGCCCGTCGCTGACCGGGAGATGACCCGGTCCGGACGAAGTTCAGTCCGGCGATGATTGGTGTCGTACAAAATGCCGCTGCGACCGCCACCGCGCCGCCGCAGCGTGCGGTCACAAACCAGCCCTGAGCTGCTGGAATGCGGTTCGGATTGTGCCACATTGGGTCCACGAGGGGCCAGGTCGAGGCTGTCGCGGACAGCCTCGACCTGGCCACTCGTCATGCTGATTCCGGGGGCGACCCCCGGAGCCCCGCGGTTCGGTGGGCGCGGTCCGCGGGTCGCGCGATTGCTGTGTCCACAGGCCAGCGGCATCTATCTCCATATATCCGTCAGCTGGCTGCGTGTGGCGCCGGTTGGTGGTGTAGGAGCAGGCCGTCCGGCCGCTTACGAAGTGTGACGAGACGATCACTGAGGCGTTATATGTTGTGGGCGGCACCAACCCGCAGTAACCGCTACATAGGAGGCTTTCGTTGAATGAGGCCAACTCGACGTTAGGGGTGCGCGGCGCCAGCCCGTGGCGGCGGCACCTGCTCCAAATGATCACCGTAGCGACACTGATAACACTGTCCTTCGCTTCCGTGGGCGCCGCCTCGGGCGTCAGCGACGGCGGCGGTAGCCCAGAAGAGCCCAAGCCGACAATCGTGCTCGTGCACGGCGCCTGGGCCGACGGCTCCTCCTGGAACGGCGTCACCGAACGGCTGTTGGATGCGGGCTTCGACGTCCGCGTGCCCCCGGACCCCCTGCGCAGCGTGAAAACCGACTCCGAGACGATCGCCGACTTCCTGTCCACGATCCCAGGACCGATCATCCTGGCTGGACACTCCTACGGCGGAGCGGTCATCACCAACGCGGCCCTGGGCAACGCCAACGTCAAGGCGCTGGTCTTCGTCGACGCGTTCGCACCCGCGCAGGGTGAGACGGTCTTCCAGCTCTCCGGACCCGACTCCGCGCTCTCCGGCGATCCCGCCACGACGTTCGACGCCGTCCCGTACCCCAACTCCCCGCCCGGCGACGTCGACCTCTACCTCAAGAAGAACGTGTTCCTGGAGTCGTTCGCCAACGGTGTGCCCGCCCAGATGGCGAACATCCTCTACACCATCCAGCGCCCGTTCGCGGAAAGCGCCGGCGCGGAGCCCTCGGGCCAGCCCGCCTGGGAGACCATCCCCTCGTGGTGGGTGCTCGGCACCGACGACAAGGTCATTCCGCCGGCACAGCAGGAATTCATGGCCAAGCGCGCCAACTCCAAGGTCACCGAGGTCGACTCCGGCCACCTGTCACTGGTCAGCCACCCCGACGTCGTGGCCGACGTCATCCTCGACGCCGTGCACGGCACCACCTGATCCAGCCGCCTGTCGATCCAACGTCGATCATGAGGTTGTTGCCAGCCTGAATCGGCAGCAACCTCATGATCGGCGCGGTGGCTTCGGGCCCAACCGCGGTCACGACCACGCCGCCGGTCGCGGTGCCGCTGCTGGCTCGCGGCTGTGATGTATCTGCTGGTGACGGCTCGCCGCAGATGACGGCGGACCTCGCGGTGCTGGGGTTGTGACCTGCCGATACGCCACCAGCTGGCCAAGAGCGTCATACGTGTCATACGCTGGCGGGGTGGCTGTGCTGCTGTGGCGGATGCCAAGGGCTGGTGAACCTGCAGCGAAGCTCTTGGAGGTGAGCGTCGCTGAGGTTGCCGAGGCCTTGGAGGCACCGCTTCATGACCAGCTGCGGATCACATAGGGCCGTTGGTGTGCTGCTCTTCCGGGACGACGACTCGTTCGGGTGGCGGGTGGCCCGGGCAAAGCCGATGAACGGTGCCGAGTTCGAGACCTGGCTCGGGAGGAATAGCGATGAGTGAACTACCGGACTTCACCGCCATGACCAAGGAAGAGATCGGCGACTGGTTCCTGAACCATGACACCAGCGGTCTGGTGGCGGCGGCCGATCGCCCCGCCGAACCGATGGCACAGGTGGACGAGCAGGGCATGCCCGTGATGCGGCCGGCTACCTTCCGCCTGCCACCCGCGATGCTTGAGTGGCTGGAGCAGGCCGCCGGCCGGGATCGCGAAGGCAAGTCGGGCATCGTTCGGCGGGCGTTGCAGGAATACCGCGAACGTCACCGCGGACACGCCGCCTGACCCCAAAGGCTGGGCGTCCGGTTAGCCTGTCTTTTGCGGTTGGGAGATGTGCATGCCCGAGGCGGGTGTGGGAACGCCGTCGAGGACGATGACAGGAAAGACCCGGTCGGTGTTCTTCGCGTACGCGTTGTCGTCGCCGGCGACCCTCCGGTAGAGCCGGTCGCGCTCTTCGCCCGTCGTCACGACGGCCCGGGCCTCGAAAGATCCGGCGCCCAGCTCGACCGTCACCGACTCGTTGGCCCGTAGGTTGTGGAACCACGCCGGGTGCTTCGGGCCGCCGGCCTTGGAAGCGACCACGTAGACCCGCCCGTCGTCGTCGACAGCGAAGCCGAGCGGCACGGTGGTGCGGCGCCCGGTGCGTGCCCCCGTCGTGGTCAACAGCAGGACCGGGAACGGCGGCTGGGTGACGACGCCGTGGTTGGCGCGGAACTCGTCGATGACGCCCCGGTTGTAGGTCAAGAACTCCTCGTCGGACGGCACACTGGGCATGACACCTCCACAGTCTCTTGAAGATACTTACTCTAGGGTGAGACAGTGCCGCCGCGTACCCTGTTCGAGACCATCGATTGTTCGATCGCCCGCACCATGGACGTGCTGGGCGAGCCGTGGACGCCGCTGATCCTGCGTGACCTGTTCATCGGCATCACCCGCTTCGACGCCTTGCACGCCCACCTCGGCGTATCCCGCAAGATCCTGGCCCTACGCCTTCGCCGCCTGGCCCGCGACGGGATCGTCGTCAAGCGCGCCTATGCCGAGCGGCCCGAGCGGTTCGACTATGTCCTCACCGACAAGGGCTGGCAGCTCTGCGACATCCTTCTGGCCATCAGCGCCTGGGGGGATACCTGGACAACGTCGCCGGCCGGGCCGCCCGCCCTGATCCGCCACCGCCGGTGCGACCACCTGACCATTGCCGAGATCCGTTGCTCTCACTGCGGTGAGCCCTTGCACGCCGCCGACGTCGAGGTCACACCGACGCGGGCATAGGAGCTTTCGGGGAATCCGCATTGTCCGAATCGGACGGGTAGTTGACTTGCGGGGCGGAGACGGCCGTCCTCGGAGTGGAGACAAGTGGCGGAACGGGGTACGGTCTCCGGCGCCCACCTCAACCCCGCGGTGACGCTGGCGTTCGCGATCCGCGGCAACCGGGCCGGCGCCTCGGCCGCGCAGGGGAGCCTCGGCGGCGACGACCCGGCCGCCTTGTGACGGCTACACCTTCTCGCCGAGGACCGAGACGTAGCGCAGCAGGCCGGACTCGCCGGCGGCCTTCGCCAGCAGGGCCACCTGGAACTGGTCCTTGGCCGCCTGGATGGCCACGCTGCCGTGGGTCGCGGTGACGGCGGCGAGGCGCAGGAGTTGGCCGAGTTTCACCGGCTCGGCCAGGGCGCGGAGCGCCGCCTGGTAGCCGCGTTCCCAGTTGGGCAGCACGTGTTCTGACAGGTCGTCGAGTTCGACGATGCGAAAGCCCGCGGCCTCGAACGACCGGCGGTAGCCCTCGGCGGTCTCCAGGTCGGCGATCGCCCAGTAGCGGCACAGTGGATCGAGGATCAGTTCGCGCTGCATCTTCGTCGCGCGCTCGGCGCGGCACCAGTCGACGAGCAGCAGCCGGCCGCCCGGGCGCAGCCGCCCGGCCAGGCCGCGCAGGGCCGACTTCCGGTCCGGCAGGTAGCAGGCCGCGTCGAGGCAGACCGCGGCGTCGAACGGGGGCTCGTCGACGTCGTCGAGGTGCATGATGTCGTGTTGGATGAAGCGCAGGTTGGATCGGTTGCCGTCGGCGAGCCAGCGGCGGGCGTGCGCGAGTTGGCTGTTGGACTGGTCGAGGCCGACCACCTCCGCGGTCGTGTGGTCGGCCAGCCACGCCGAGAGGGCGCCGCCGCCGCAGGCCACATCGATGATCCGCCGTGCTTCTGCGCCGCCGATCGCGTCGAGGTAGCGCCGGTGGGTCTTCTCGTAGGCGCTGACCAGGTCGAGCGGGTCGTCGCCCGGTTCGAACACGGCCAGGTGGAAGAACTCGCCCCAGTAGGTGTAGTAGAGCTCGACCAGGGCGTCGAATCCGGCCTGCATGTTCTCGCGATAGTTCTTGCGGCGGTCTCGCGCCGTGGCCACCGAGGGGATCTCACCCATCGGCTCAGTTTAAGTAACGACCCCGTTCGCAAAGGCGAAAAGCACCAGTTGTACGCGGTCCCGGGCGCCGACCTTGGCCAGTACGCGGCCGAGGTGGCTCTTCACGGTCGCCTCGGTGACCACGAGCTTCTCGGCGATCTCTCCGTTGGTCAGTCCGCCGGCGACGAGAACGAGCACCTCCCGTTCCCGCGGGGTCAGCGCGTCGAGCAGTGGCGAAGGGCGCGCGGGGACCGACGGGCGGGCGGCGAACTCCTGGATCAGTCGGCGCGTGACGGTGGGGGAGAGCAACGCGTCGCCGGCGTGGACGACCCGGATGGCCTCCAGGAGCCGGTCGCGTCGCGCGTCCTTGAGGAGGAAGCCGGCCGCGCCAGCGCGCAGCGCGCCGTACACGTACTCGTCGAGATCGAAGGTGGTGAGGATGAGCACCCGCGGCGTGTGCTCGCGTCCGGGCGCGGTGAGGCGCGCGGTCGCCGCGACGCCGTCGAGGATGGGCATCCGGATGTCCATGACGACCACGTCCGGGCGGAGTTCGGCGGCGCGGGCCACCGCCTCTTCGCCGTCCTGGGCCTCGCCGACGACCTCGATCCCGTCCTGGGTGTCGAGGAAGAGGCGGAGGCCGGTGCGGATCAGTTCCTGGTCGTCGGCCAGCAGCACCCGGATGCTCACGGGGCCACCGCGATCGGCACGTGTGCGGCGACCCGGAAGCCGCCGCCGGAACCGGGTCCGGCCGCGAACGTCCCGCCGAGCAGCCGGACGCGTTCGCGCATGCCGACGAGCCCGTGGCCGCCGGGCGCGGCCTGTCCCGATGGCCCCACGCCAGAGTCGGACACCGCGAGGTCGAGGTGGCCCGGCCCGGTCGTGACCCGGACGAGCGCGTGGTCGGTCCTGGCGTGCCGCAAAACGTTGGTCAGGGCTTCCTCGACGATCCGGTAGACCGACAGCGCGACCCCTTCGTCGAGCACCGGGGGCTCGCCGTCGATCTCCAGGGTGACCGCGAGGCCGACCGTGCGGAAGGTGGCCGCCAGTTCGGCGAGTTCGGCCAGACCCGGCAACGGCCGGTGTGGCGCCGTCGCGCCGGGCTTCTCCGAGCGCAGCAGGGCGAGGAGCCGGCGCAGTTCCACCATGCTCTGCTCGCCGCTGGCCTCCACCCGGCCCAGCACGTCGGCGGCGACCTCGGTCGAGGTCGGCAGGACATCCCGGGCGCCGCGTACGCCGACCAGCATCACCGTCACCGAGTGCGCGACGATGTCGTGGAGTTCGCGCGCGATCGCCGCTCGCTCCTCGTACGCCGCGATGGCCTTCTGTTGTTCGTGTTCCGCTCTTTCGGCAGCGGCGCGGGCCCGCAGGTCGTCGTGGTGCCGGCGGCGGCTCCGCAGCGCGGCGCCCACCGCCCACACGGCCACCGGCACGGGCACCGAACTCACCGAGAGCGCCACCAGGACGGCCGTGGCGCCGATCAGGGCCAGCACCGACACCTGGGCCGGGCAGAGGTCGGCGACGGTGAACAGCGCGACACAGACCAACATGCCGCCCGGGTATTCACCCATGGCGAACAGGAGACCGGTCGTGGCGAGCATGACCGCCAGCACCAGGACGGGATGGCGGCGCCGGCCGAACAGTGCGGTGCCGGCGCCCACCGTGAGGAGCACCGGCAGCACGTGGACCGGGGACGAGTCGTTGTAGAGCAGGGACAATTCGCCCGCGACGCCCACCAGGACCGCGAGGAGGTCGACCAGCACCCGCTCGGCGCGGGGACTGAGCCACCGACCGCGCAACCGGGGGGCTGCGTACCAGGTCATGGGCGTCATCGTAGATCTCGGCGCTGTTCGGCGAGCACGGCGAACACCGCCAGCCCGGCGGCCCAGGCCGCGAGCGCCGCGGCCGAGGCCGGTAGGGAGTGCGCCGAGCCGTGTACGCCCCGGGTGAGCACCTGGAGGCTGCCGAACGGGGTGTAGTCGACCGCCGAACTGCTGATCATGCCGATGAGTGACGGCGCGACGAAGTAGAAGACGATGCCGGCCACCACGGCCGCGATCTGGTTGCGGAGCAGGCCGCCGAGGGCGGCGCCGACCAGCACCGAGAGGGTTCCGGCGAGGACGCAGCCACCCCCCAATGAGATCAACTGTGCGGTGCTGAGGTCGGGGCCGGGTTGGTGCGAGGCGAGGATCGGCACGCCGACGGCGAATGACGCTCCGGTCGTGAGGGCGGCCAGCCCCAGCCCGACGACGAGGGTCGCGGCCAATCGGGCGGCGGTGACGGCGCCCCGGCCGCGGCCGGACACGAGCACCGTCGGCGCCGCGGTGTGGTGCCGGAACTCCGCCGTGACGGCCACCACGCCGAAGAACAGCAGGAGCAGCGGCATCCCGCCGAGCGCCTCCTCCTTCTCGGTGACTTCGTCGAGCGTCCCGGAGGCGAGCGCGACGATGACGACGTTGAGGACCGCGAGAGCGACGGACGCGAGCCCGAACCACAGTGCGGTGCGGATCGTGAGGAGTTTGCGCAGCTCACCGATGATCAAGGTCATGACCGGGCTCCCGTCAGCTCGAGGAACACGTCCTCCAGCGAGGTGGACTGTGGCGTCAGCTCGTGCAGATCGACCTGGGCGCGGCGGGCCAGGTCGGCGACCACGGGTGCGTCCAGGCCGTCGATCAGGTAGCGCCCGGTGGTCGCATCGGCGGTGATCCGGCCCCCGGCCCGGACGACCGCCTCGGTGAGCCGTCCGGGCTCGTCGGTGCGCACCCATACGCCGCCCGCCGGAGTCAGGTCGGCGATCGGTCCGGCGTGCACCATCCGGCCTTCCCGCACCACGACGACATCGTCGACGGTGTGTGCCGCTTCGCTGAGCAGGTGGCTGGACACGAGCACCGCCCGGCCCCGCGCGGCCCGCTCCCGCAGCAGCGTGCGGAGCCAGCGGATCCCCTCGGGGTCCAGGCCGTTGGCCGGTTCGTCGAGCAGCAGCACCTCGGGGTCGCCGAGCAGGGCGGCCGCGAGCCCGAGCCGCTGGCGCATGCCGAGCGAGAAGGTGCCGACCCGCCGGCCCGCCACGTCGGTGAGCCCCGAGAGCTCCAGCACCTCCTCGACGCGGGTGCGGGGGAGCCGGGCGAATCCGGCCAGGATCCGCAGGTGCTGGCGGGCCGAGCGGCCCGGGTGGGCGCCGCACGAGTCGATCGCCACGCCGATCGTGCGGGCCTGCGGCGGGCGTTCCCGCAGGGGCGTGCCGCCGAGCAGGACGCGGCCCGAGGTCGGGCGCACCAGGCCGGCCAGCATCGCCAGCATCGTGGTCTTGCCGGCACCGTTGGGCCCGAGGAAGCCGGTGACGACGCCAGGGCGGACGTCGAAGGAGACGTCGTCAACCGCGGTCAGCCGCCGGTAGCGCTTGGTGAGCCGCTCCGCTGTGAGGAGTCGTTGTGTCATGCCCACCACGGTCCCGTCCAGGGGCGGTCCGGGTCGTCAGCCCGCGGACCACACTTGATCTCCAACCCAGGTCGGAGCTCAGGGCAGCTCGCGCACCCATGCGGCGATCGCGGTGCCGATCTGGTCGGGGGAGTCCTCCTGCACGAAATGGATCCCCGGGACGGTGAGCTCGCGCTGGTTGGGCCAGGTGCGGCACTGCTCGCGGGGTGCGCCGACGAGGAACAGGCCCGGCTCGGCGTTGATGAACAGCTTCGGCACCGGCGTCGTGGCAAGCCACGCCCCACTGGCCTCGACGATGGCGGTGACGTCGGCGGGCTCACCGTCGAGCGGCAGCTCGCGCGGCCAGACGAGGAGCTGGCGGCGCGCTTCGCCGGGTTCGCGCCACGGGCGGCGGTAGACGTCGAGTTCCTCGGTGGTGAGCGCGCGCAAGACGCCACTCGGCAGGAAGCCTTCGATGAACACGTTCTCCTCGAGAACGAGCCGCTCGCCTTCCGGGCCCCGGACGCGCCCGATGAACTCACCGCCGTCAGCGAAATGCGCCGGCGTCAGCGGCGCCACGATCGCTTCCATGTAGGCGATCCCGCGCACCGCGTCGGCGTGCCGGCGGGCCCAGTCGAAGCCGAGCGCCGAGCCCCAGTCGTGCAGCACGAGCACGACCCGCTCACGGACGCCGAGCCGCTCCAGCAGGCGCTCCAGGAAGGCGGCGTGGTCGACAAACCGCATGGCAGGCCCGGGCAGCGGGTCGGAGTCGCCCATCCCGGCGAGATCGGGTGCCAGGCAGCGACCGAGCGGTGCGAGGTGGGGCAGCACCTCGCGCCAGAGGAAGGACGAGGTCGGGTTGCCGTGCAGAAAGACGATCGGGTCGCCTTCGCCGGCCTCGACGACCGCGATCCCGGTGCCATCCACGTCGACGCGTCGCTTGTCGCCAGCCATCGGGATCATCAGCGGAGGGTGATGCCGGCGACGTCGACGCTGATGGGCATGAACGAGCGGTCGGGCGCCCGGTCCTCGCCGCGGATGAAGATCTCGTGCTTCGTGGTGATCACCGCGCCGTCGACGGTCGCGCGCTCGGGCTGGTAGTGCGCCGTCGGCGCGCCTCCGTTGACCTCGGGCTCGTAGTCGAGCCGGACCAGATCCCCGGCGGCGTTGAAGTAGTAGAGCTGGGTGCCGCTGTGCGTGTCGATGGTCCGCGGGAACGTGACGCGCAGGACGCGCCAGCTCTCGCCGTCTTCGACCCACGGCTCGATCTCCGTGGCCTCGACGCCGGGGTAGGTGAAAGCGAAAACCTCGATCAGATAGATCCAGGTGGCGTACGCCTGGAAGTAGGCGCCTTGCAGAAGGTTCCACCGGCTCTCGAAGGTGAAGCCGGCGAAGCTGGCCCGCGGCTGCTCGAGCCGCTCGACGCTGCCGTCCGGGCCGGTCACGGTCACGACGTCGGAGTCCTTGTCGAACTCGATGACCCGGCCCGACGGCTGGGTCAGCCGGATGTGCTGGCGATGCACGTCGGCCACGACGTGATCGGTCGTGGCCAGCTCGGAGATGCCTTTTAATTCCCAGAACGGGCCACCGTACGTGACATCGGCCTCGACGGTGGTCGCTTGGCGCCAGCGCCGCAGGCCATGCGCCTCTTGAATCTGCTCAGCCAGCGAGGACATGCGAACGGCTCCCATCCGGGCGGCGACCACGACAGCCTAACGGGGCGAAAGCCGCCAATCCGGCGTAACCCGAAGATGCCGTTCGTGGGGCGGCGGGCGGCACCCTGGGTCGATTACTGTCAATGGCTCGTGGTCCAGGCCCAAAGGAGAGACTGCCGTGCGCCGGTTGCTGGTCGCCACATTCGCCATCGGTGCATTGGCGCTCGGGGCTTGCACCGCCACGGAGGCCGAGCCCGCCCCCGCCGGGGCCAGCCAAACGGGCGAGGATTTCAACGCCGCCATGTTCAAGGCCAACTGTGCCGAAGCGGCAAAGATCAACGACGACGGCGCGGCGGCCTTCAACGCCGGTGTCGACACCATGCTCGACCTCGCCGCCGACGGCGACCAGGCCGCGCTGGCCGCGGCCGAGCAGGACCTCCGCGCGATGCTGACCGCGTGGTCCGGCAAGCTGACCGAGATGTCCGGCCGACCTGTCGCACCGGGCGCCCTCGAGGAAGGCGCGGCGACCCTTGAGAAGATCGCCGACGGCAGTGCCGCGACCGGCGAGGCCAAGGAGCTCGTCGCCCATGTCGGCAACAAGATCCGGGCCGCTTGTGCGGGTTCGTCGTAGTCGCTCACCGGGGGCTGCGAAAATGTGCACCCCTGGTGCATAGTGGACGCCTACGGATGTCGATGATCCGACCGGAGGCTGGCCACGTGCTGCGAGAACCACAGGACCGCGCGTCGAAGCCGGCCACTGCGGCCCGCATCTACGACTACTTCCTTGGCGGCACCTACAACTTCGAGGCCGACCGGCAGGCGGCCCAGAAGATGATCGAGCTGTTTCCGATGGTGCGCGCCGGAGCCCGCAACAACCGGGCGTTCCTGCGGCGGGCCGTGCGACACATCGCCACCGCGGGGATCACCCAGTTCCTCGACATCGGCTCCGGCATCCCCACCGAGGGCAACGTCCACGATGCCGTCCAGAAGATCCAGCCCGGCGCCCGGGTGGCCTACGTCGACATCGATCCCGTCGCGGTCTCCGAAAGCCTCGACCTGCTGACCGGCAACGACGACGCCACCGCGATCCGGGCCGACCTGCGCGAGCCCCGGTCGATCCTCGACCACCCGGCCGTGCGCGGCATGCTCGACTTCGACCAGCCGATCGCGTTGCTGCTGTCGGCGGTGCTGCACTTCGTCCCCGACGACAAGCTCGCCACGGACATCGTCGAGACGCTGCTCGACGCGTTGCCCGCCGGCAGCTACCTGCTGCTCTCGCACGGGTCGGTCGAGGGCATGCCCGAGCGGGCGCAGCAGCTCGAGGGCGCCAAGGATCTCTACAAGCGCGACACCGCGAGCCTGCTCTCTCCCCGTACCCGTGAAGAGGTCCTGCGGTTCTTCGATGGCTTGCAACTCGTCGAGCCTGGCCTGGTGTGGGTGCCGCAGTGGCGCCCCGAGCCGGGCGATCCGACCGACTTCATCGACAACCCGACCATGAGCGCCAGCCTGGGTGGGGTCGCGGTCAAGAGCTGAGAGCCCGGGAGCGACGGCCTACGCGCGCCGCGCCCGGGCAG
The DNA here is from genome assembly GCF_003387075.1 of Asanoa ferruginea. Classification (NCBI taxonomy): domain Bacteria; kingdom Bacillati; phylum Actinomycetota; class Actinomycetes; order Micromonosporales; family Micromonosporaceae; genus Asanoa; species Asanoa ferruginea. Next base: position 14,623 of record NZ_QUMQ01000001.1, on the reverse strand, counting down.
GCAACGCGTGCTCAGCAGGACAGGTTGTTTCCGGCGGGTACGCCGAGGATGCCGACGAACTGTTGATAGCGGGTGACGCGGCTCTGCACCTGGGCGGGGTTGCCGCCATTGCACTCGATCGACCCGTTGATGCTGCGGATGGTCTCGCCGAAGCCGGCGCCGTTGACCATCGCGTTGTGCGGTGTCATCGTGCCGGGACCGTTCTGCGTCATCCAATACCAGATGCCGGTCTTCCAGGCGACCGCCGCGTCGGTCTGCACCAGCCAGGGGTTGGTCAGCAGGGGCAGGCCGAGCGCGTTGCCGGCGGCGTTGTAGTTGAAGTTCCAGCTCAGCTGGATCGGACCACGGCCGTAGTAAGCGGCCTGGCCGGCCGGGCAGCCATAGGGCTGGTTCGGGTCGCAGTAGTGCGGGTAGTTCGCGGTGTTCTGCTCGACGATGTAGACGAGCCCGCCGGTCTCGTGGTGCACGTTGGCGAGGAAGGCCGCGGCCTCCTGGCGCTGCACCGTGGTGCTGCCCGACTTGGCGAACGCCGGGTAGGCGCTGAGCGCGGCGACCAGCCCGGAGTAGGTGTAGAAGGAGTTCCGACCCGGGAACATCTGGTTGAACTGCGCCTCGCTGACCACGAAACCGCCCGTCGGCGGCGGGTCGGTCGGGTTGCCGCCACCGCCGCAGGTGAACGGATCCCAATACCAGGTGCTGATGATCGGGTCGTAGCCCGGGTTGTCGTGCTCGGCGATGTAGTAGAGGCCGTTGGTGTAGCGGACGATCGCGCCGGTCGCATACCAGGTGCCGGCGACCCAGTTCGGGTAGTTGCAGCTTCCGCCGGGGTTGCCGGGGTTTCCGCCGCCGCCGTCGCAGGCGCCGAGGTCTTGCCACACGCCGGTGGTGCCGGGCGGGGCCTCGCCCTGCGTCCACCATTTCGCCTGGTAGTTGCGACCGTTGCGGGAGGCCTGGTTGCCTCCCCAGTAGACGGTCGAGGCCTGCCACGCGGCCGTGCAGGCCGCGGCCTGAGCCGCGGTCGCCGGGATGATCGCGACGACTCCGCCGGCGAGGACCATGGCGAGGGCTACGAGAAGGGCACGCAGTCTCGGCATCCGATCACTCCTTTCGGGAGGGGTGGGGATCGATGCGCGTGACTGTAGCATCTTCTGTTCACAATCTTTACTAATAGGCCTGTCCAGATATTGAAAACTGCGTCCAATCAGGATGTACGCGCGCGAATGCCTGCTGGCAATGAGTTGCGGGACAACAACTGTCGGAGGTCCTCCGTAGCCTCTCCTCCCAGACACATCGATGGATGGGAGTGTGATGGCCAGCCACGCACGGTTACGAACTCGGGTGCTCGCCGCCGCGGTCACTGCCGCGATGGCGGTGCAGCTCGGCTTTGCCAACGAGGCCTCAGCGGAGGGAACGCCTCGGTGGGAGCAAGAGGTCGCGAAGATACCGACCACCGACTACACCCATGACGCGCGCCAGTCGATCACCGACGCGATCGACGCGATCCGGCCCTTCCTCGGGGGCGACGCGCACGAGAGCCGGGTCGACGCGGTGGCGGCCGACGTCACCAACCGCTACTACGACGGCGCGCGCTTCAAGACCGTCGCCGACGCCGGCGCCGCCTACGACAACCTCAAGCACCTCGCGTCGTTCGTGAAGAGCCGGTTGAGCGGCTCGCACGACGCCGCCCAGGAGCAGGCCTTCACCACCGCCATCGTCAACCTGCTCACCGCGATCCGGCTGCTCGCCGACGCCGCGGTGCAAGACGCCGAGGCGACCATCGGGCCGTTCCGCGCCAACCCGCCACCGGCACCGGCGCCACCGGGCCTCAGCGGCGCGTTCGGCGACCTCGACAGCGCGAAGACCTGGCTCGACAAGACCGACAAGATGCTGGAGAAGGCCAACGTCACGTCGGCCACCGTGCACGCCGAGAAGGCCTGGCAAGACGGCTTCCACGTGCTGCCCCGGCTCGGCATCACCTACGACGGCGACCATGACGCCGACGGTGTGGTCGACGTGGTCGAGCTGCGGTTCGGTGCGAGCCCGCTGCTGGTCGACTCCGACAGCGACGGGCTGACCGACAAGTTCGAGATCAACGCCCTGGCCGGCTGGACGATGCCCAACCTGGCCGACACCGACCACGACGGGGTCAGCGACGCCAGCGAAGACGTCGACAACGACGGCCTGACCAACCTGCAGGAGCAGGAACTCGGCACCTCGCCCACCAACCCCGACACCGACGGTGACGGGGCCAGCGACGGTGCCGAGGTCGCCAAGGGCAGCAACCCGCTCGTCGCCGACCAGCCCCGGGCCCCGCCCGCCACCGGTGACCTGCCGCCGATCGTGCCCGCACCCAACCTCTCCGACACCGACGGCGACGGGCTGATCGACGTCGCCGAGGAAGACGCCGAGACCGATCCCAACAACGTCGACAGCGACGGTGACGGGCTGTCCGACGGCAACGAGGTCAACGAGCTGGCCATCGACCCGCTCAACGTCGACACCGACGGCGACACGCTGCGCGACGACTACGAGTCGGTCCACATGGAAGACCTCGGCCTCGACCCGGGCTTCCCCGACCAGCAGATCAGCAAGTGGACCTACGTCAGCGACTTCCTGCTCGGGATGTTCGCCGGCGACTTCCAACCGCGCGACTCGATGGCCTGGCTCGCGGGCAACCTGTGCTCAGGCGGCCTGAGCGCGATCCCGGTCGTCGGCTGGATCCTCGGTGGCCTGGCCGACCTGCGCGACACGATCGCCGGAGTGATCCACGGCGACTGGGTCAGCGCGGGGCTGAGCATTCTCGGTGTCGTGCCCTACGTGGGCGACGCGGTCGCGATTCCGGGCAAGGCGGCCCGCTTCGTCCTGCGTTACGTCCACCGGATGGGCGAGACCCTGCGGTTCGTCACCAAGTGGGACAAGATCCCCGACGCCGTCAAGGACGTGGCGCTCGAACTGATCCTGGGCGAGACCTACAACTTCCTCGTCGGCGACACCGGCGACTTCAACATCGCCGCGTTCCGGTTCAGCCGGGCCGACATCCGCAACCTGACCCGCGGAAGTCGCACCGACTGGGAGGAGATCGCCGACGCCATGCGGCACCCCCTCCACCGTGACGGCGTCTCGGTCCCGCCGCAGCGCAACGGGCCGGCCGGCGAGGTCGCGCTGAGGGACATCATTCTCAACGGCAACTGCCAACCCCAGCACGAGGTCTCCACGAGAGGCTTCCCGCGGCCCAGGTCGATCAAGCGCGTCGCCGACTGCGCCGAGGTCGACCCGGTCGATGGCGAGCTCGTCCTGCACGAGGTCAAGACCGGTGTCCCGACCTGGAGCAGCATGATCGACGAGTGCCGCAAGGACGCCTGGATGCTCACGCCCGAGGGCAAAGCCGTGCACGGGCAAGACGGCAGCACGCCGGGCAAGCCCAACATCAAGGGCGTGCACTGGCACTTCATCGCGCACGACCGCTACCACAGCATCGGCATCGCGCCCAACGTGCTCGAATGCCTGAAGCTCAACAACATTCCGTTCACGATTCACCCGATAAGCTAGCCAACACTGTGAGTCTGACCATGGGGGTGGTCCCGTCCGGGACCGAGCTGAGCAGGGCGACCACGGTCGCCCTGCTCAGCAGGCTGCTCGGCGACGATCCCGATCTGCACGCCCTGGTCCCGTCGGGTGAATACGCCGAGCTGTCCTGGGACGGCGAGCGCGTCGGCACGCAATGGTTCGTCTACCCCGGCCGCACGGGGGTCGGGCAGCTCGAGGTCTCGATCTGGGACAGCTTTCCCAACCGCCCGGCGGATGCCTACCGCGACGAGGCGGCGCCGGTCCTCGAAGTGCTGCGAGACCTGGCCAACGCCAGCGGCGGCCGGCTCATCATCGAAGAAGGCGACGTCACCGGGGCCCCGCTCGACGAGCTGCTCGACCTGATCTCGGTGCCTTCGGTCGGGGCGCCCCCCGCGACACGGGCGGAGTCCGATGAGGACTACCTGCACCGCTACCTGGCCGCCGGCGACGACCGGCTCGCCTGGCTGCGCGACCACGCCGCGGCGGCGGGAACCCCGTTGCGGCTCGACTTTTCCCGCGAGAGCCTGGTCCCGTTGTGGCAGTGGGCGACCGGTCGGCTCGAGCCCCGGGCCGCCGATGCTCCCAAGGAAAAGGTCTTCCTCGCCAACGGCAGCGCCTACCAACGCCCGACCGACGCCGACCTGCCGATGTGGTTCGGCCGCAGCCTCTTCCTAGCCCCACACGTCTGGTCCGACGAGTCACTCGCCCTGATCGACGCGATCTCCTTCTACGCCCTGGAGTGCCTGCGCCGCGCGGTGCCCGACCTGACCTGGCGCGTGGGACACGGCCCAGACCGCGGCTACCCGCACGAAGGCCAGCCGGTGCTGGCCGGGCGCGGCCCCGAACTCGAGCCGGTCACCGCGGTGATCCCGCTCGCGGCGAAGGTCTACCGGGTGCGCGTTCCCGACCCCACCCGTCCGGCCAAACCCCCGACCGCGGAAGACCTGCGCGACTGGTTCGACGTGGCCCTTCAGCGGGCCGAAGGCGCCTGACCGACTAAATCCCCGACCCGCCGAAAACCTCCGTGACTGGTTCGAACTGGCGTCCGCAGGCAGAAGGTGCCTGGGCGGTCAAACGCCGACCGCCGAAGACCTGCGTGACTGGCTCGACGTGGCGCTTCCGCGGGCGGAAGGTGCCTGGGCGGTCAAACCCCGACCGCCGAAGACCTGCGCGACTGGTTCGACCCGGCGCTTCCGCGGGCGGACGGCGCCTGAGGGGTCAACCCGGCGCGACGGTCATCGCGTCGTCGGTGCAACCCAGCGCGTTAAGCGCCGCCTGGCGGCCGGTTTCGACGGCCGCGCGCAGCGGGTCCGGGCGGCGTTCGGTGCGGCCGATGTTGGCGCTGCCGATCGGTGGGCGGATCTGCAGGGTCGCGGGGTGCGCGGCGAGAAGCCGCTCTTCCTCGGCCCGCAGGGTCGCGCGGCGCAGCCAGGTATCGGCGGCTCCTGGTGCGCGCCGGGCGAACCAGCGCGACAACAGCAGGCGTTCGCCGCGGGAGGGAGCCGAAGAGGTTTCGTCCGTGCGCCGGGTGCGCAGCGCGACGATGTGCGTGGCCTGCCCGGCGAGGGCCGTGCGCACCGGGACCGCCTCGCTCAGCCCGGCGTCGACGTACGTCCGCCCGTCGATCTCGACCGGTTCCCCGGCCAGCAGGGGCATCGCGGTCGACGCGCGCAGGGCGGCCTGAAGGCTGGCCTGGTCACGGATCTGGTCGTGCAGGTCGACGGCCCGGCCGGTGCGGGCGTCGGTGGCGACCGGGTGGAACTCGACGGTGCTGTCGAGGATCTCCTGGAAGCCCATCGGCATGATCTCGGTGTAGACGGTGTGGATCAAAAAACGGGTGTCCACGACCGGCCGGCGGCTCAGCGCGCGCCGGGGGTCGATGGTGGTCCGCATGACGATCGGGTCCCACCACGCGTGCTTCGTGCTCTCGGCCCTACCGCAGAGCAGCCAGGCCGCGTTCAGCGCGCCCGCGGAGCTGCCGTAGACCGCGTCGAACATCGGCAACAGCCCGAGTTGTTCGATGGCGATCGTCATGCCGCTCGAGTAGGCACCACGGGAGCTTCCCCCTTCGATCAGCAGCACCAGGCGGGCGTCGTCGCCGCGCTGGCCGGGAGTACTTCCCTGTTTCTTGCGGTCGCGCAGCAACTGGAGGACAGAAGCGGTCACCGTTTCCCCTTGCTCTCGTGTTCGTAGGCCCGTCGCCAGCGTGCCCGCTCGGGAGACGCGAATGCGAATACCTGGCAGGTACTCGTTCCGGCTCGCACCGGCCGGCTATGGTGACATAACGTGACAACAGCGAACGTCGGCGAGCTGATCCGCCAGCAACGGGGACTGGCCAGACGCAGCCAGTTGGACCTGGCCTACGAGATCGGCGTCTCACCCCGCCACCTGAGCTTTGTCGAACTGGGCAAGTCGAAGCCGAGCCCGGGCCTGCTGATCAAGATCGCCGAGCATCTCGACCTGCCGCTGCGGGAACGCAACGACTGGCTGCTGGCGGCCGGATACGCACCGCGCTATCCGGAGTCACCGCTGACCGGCCCGGCGCTTTCTCGCGTGCGCACCTCGTTGCAGGCGCTGCTGGACGCGCACGACCCGTTCCCCGGTCTCGCGATCGACGGGCACTGGAACGTGCTGCTCAGCAACCGCGCTGCGCGCCGGCTCGTCGCCGGCATCCCGGAAGACGTGCGCGGCGAGCCGGCCAACATCTTCCGGATGGCCCTGCACCCGGCGGGATTCGCGGGCCGCACCCGCAACTTTCCCGAATGGTCCGCCTACCTGCTGCGCCGCCTCGACCGCGCGGTCGTGCGCACCCAGGACCCCGGCCTCGCCGCCCTCGCTGACGAGGTCGCGACCTGGCCCGCCATTCCCGAACGCCAGACCTGGCGCCACCTGTCGTCGGACGAAGCCGACGACCCGGTCCTGTCCTGGCGACTGGAACACGCCGGCGCGGAACTGTCGATGTTCACCCTGCTGAGCACGTTCGGCACCCCGCTGGACGTCACCCTGTCGGACCTGTCAATCGAGCTGTTCTTCCCGGCCGACGAGCAGACCGAGGCGACCCTGCGCCGCCCGGCCTGACGGCTGCGCCGACGCTGGCTGGCGTGACGGCTGCGCCGACACCCGCCTGGCCGCACGGCTGCGCCGAGGCCGCTTGGCGTGACGGCTTCGCCCACGGCGCCTGGCGTGACGGCTTCGCCTGTACCGCGGTGGCGTGACGGCTGCGCCGACACCGCCTGGCCGCACGGCTGCGCCGAGGCCGCTTGGCGTGACGGCTTCGCCCACGGCGCCTGGCGTGACGGCTTCGCCTGTACCGCCTGGCGTGACGGCTGCGCCGACACCGCCTGGCCGCACGGCTGCGCCGAGGCCGCTTGGCGTGACGGCTTCGCCCACGGCGCCTGGCGTGACGGCTTCGCCTACACGGCCTGGCCTCACGGCTTCGCCCACGGCGCCTGGTGTGCTGGCTTCGCCTACACGGCCTGGCCTCACGGCTTCGCCCACGGCGCCTGGTGTGCTGGCTTCGCCTACACGGCCTGGCCTCACGGCTTCGCCCACGGCGCCTGGCGTGACGGCTTCGCCTGTACCGCCTGGCCTCACGGCTGCGCCGGCACCGCCGGGCTTGATGGCTGCGCCCACGTCGGCAGCCACACCTTCTCGTCGGCTGCTTCGACCCGTCGGGAGCCGAGGTGGTCGCGGAGCTTGCTCAGGCCTGGATGTGGGTTGTCGGCCCGCCAGATGAGCGACATCGGGTAGATCGGTGCCGGGTCGCGCACCGGGATGCGCCGCAGGTCGTAGCTGTCCGGCCATAGGTAGCGCGTGCGTTCGCCGGCCAGCGTCGCCAATTCCGCGGAGTCGGCGATCTCGGCCAGTAGTGCCTCGTTGCCGAAGACCGGGCCGACCAGGTCGATGGTGAGCCCGAACGCCGCGGCGAGTTCGTCGTAGTAGTCGGACCACTCGGTGCCGGTCGCCATCCCGGGCATCCAGATGCGGTGGTCGGCGAGTTGGGACGGCGTGACGGCGCGGGCGTTGGCCAGCGGATGGCGTGGGCCGACCAGCAACTCGTGGTGCTCGTCGATCACCCGGGCGGTCCTGATCAGGCCCGGCAGTTGCCGGGCGGGCACGGTGATCGCGCGGAAGCTGGCGTCGACCGATCCCGCGTCGACGGCCGCGATCGCGCCTTGCATGTCGGCGTCGAGGGTGACGACGTCGAGTTCGATCCGCGGGTGCGCGCGGTGGAAGTCTTGCAGCAGCACGGCCGGCGCTATCCGTCGACTGTGGACATCGACGCGTAGGGCCCGCCGGCCCGGGCGCACGGACGCGTCGGCGCGGGCTTCCACCCGGAGGAGTTCGCGGGCGTGTGGGAGGAACGTCTGGCCGTCGATCGTGAGCTGGGCGCCGCGGGCCGTGCGGGTGAACAGCCGCACGTCGAGATCTCGCTCCAGGGCCGCGATCCGCTTGGACACGGCCTGCTGTGTGATCGACAGCGCCGCGGCGGCGTCCTGGAACTGGCCGGCGTCGGCGGCGGCGACGAAGGTGCGCACGGCGTCGAGATCCACGGACCCACTATCCCCGGTCGTCGGCGCGGAGCCCGGCCAGGGTGGTCCGGACCAGCCGGCCGACTGCCGCCGGGCCGCGCAGGCCGGGCGCCGCTCCCAGGGCGTGCAGGCAGTAAAGAGTCAGTTCGTTGGCCGGGACATCCCGGGTGATGGCGCCCGCCGCGGCGGCGTCGACGATCAGCTCCCGGACGAGGTCGCTCAACTGGCGGTGTGCCGCGCTGACCCGCGCACCGCGGTGCAGCAGGTCGCCGAGCTCGTCGTGCGAGCCACGCCGGTGGGAGATCGCCTTCGCGTACGCCGCCAGCACCGCCTCCAGGCGTCGCGCGGCGCCGGTGGTGCGGTCGCGTACCTGGATCAGATCGCGTAGGTGCTCGGTGATCTGCCGGTCGTGCCAGGCGACCAGGATCGACTCGACATCGGGAAAGTATTTGTAGAGCGTCGCGCGGCCGATGCCGGTGTCCTTGGCGATCTGCGACATGGTCACGCCCGTCAGGCCCTGCGCGGCGACCAGGGCCGCGGTGGCGTCGATGGTGGCCTCCCGGACGGCGTCTCTATGCGCCTCGATCGTCTGGCTCCAGATCTTCGGCATGCGGCCGATCGTACTCGCACTCGTAGACAACTGCCTTGACGGCGACACTCTGTCTCGAAAAACTAGCGGCATGCCGACCGCCGAAGCGCGCATCCGCACCGACCGGGCCAACCGCTACCTCGACCAGTTGTGCGGCCACACCGCCCGGATCGGCGGCCACCACCACCACGGCGCCGACACCGCGACCGCGTTGGTTCCGCGCCGGGCCGAGGCGACCGGCACCGACGGGGTCATCGAGTTCGACCGCGGCCGCTGCACGCTGCGGGCCACCGCCGACGAACTCACGCTCAGAGCCGAGGCCGACGAAGCGCAGCACCTGGCCCTCATCCAGGACGCGCTGACCGACCGGCTCCGGCTGATCGGCCGCAGAGATCAGTTGACAGTCACCTGGACGCCAGCACACTGAGGCCGTGACGAGTTCTGGGGTGGTGCGGGCCTACACCGCCGACGAGGGTTGGGGAATCATCGACGGTCCGGACGTGCCCGGCGGCTGCTGGGTGCACTTCTCGGCGATCGCGGGCAACGGGCCGAAACAGCTCGCCGAAGGGCAGCGCGTCTCGTTCTGGGCCGAGGCCGAGGCCGAGGCCGAGGCCGCGGAGCAGGACGGGTTCGCCTACCGCGCGGTGAAGGTCTGGTCGGGCGACACCGAACCCGACGACCAGCGCCCCGACGAGACCGGCTCCGACGCCTACCGCAGCACCCTCACGCTGACCTTCGACGACGAAGCCTGACAAAGAGATCAGGGCGCCGTAGCGGTCGCGAACACCCGGCGGAGCGAATCGAACGACTCCAGCGACCGCCGCCCCTCGACCTGGAGCGACCGCACGGCCGGGTCGGAGTCCGGCGCCGCGAGCGCCGCCTCCCACAGCGTCCGTTCCGCCGCCCGCCACTCCGGCATCTCCCGCACCTCCACCTCGACGAAGCCCGCCGCGGGCAGATCGCGCCGCAGATCCATCGCGTGGATCCGCGCCGACACCCGCTCGTCGGCCGGGCTGGCGGCCTCCCAACTCGTCACCGCGAGCCGCCCGCCCGGCCGCAGGAGCCGACGAAACTCCAGCAGCCCGGCCAGCGGCGGCGCCGCGAACTGCACCGCGTCGACGCACATCACCCCGTCGGCGACCGCCGTGGGCAGACCGGCCTCGGTCAGCGTTCCGACCCGGAACTCGGCCCGGCCCGCCGGCAGCCGGCGCGCGGCGATCGACTCGGCGTGGGCGAGGGCCACGGCGGAGAAGTCCACGCCGACCAGGCGGGCGCCGGCCCGATGGGCGACCTCGATGCCATAGCCGCCGCGCCCGCAGCCGAGGTCGAGCAGCAGCCCGTCCGCCGGCAGCCGAAGCGCCGCGGCCACCTCGCCGAGAGCCGGCCAGGACAGGGCGCTGGCGAAGCCCAGTTCCGGAGGCAGCCCCAGGGTGCTGGCGACGATCGCGTCGCGAGCGGGTGAGGCGGCCATGTCGGCATACCACTGGTCGAAGTAAGCGGCGTCACGTGCGGCGGTCATCCGCCCATTGTCGCGGTCCCGGAAGACGACCCGACCGGGCTAGCCTGGCGGCAGTGACCATCGAGCTGACTCTGCTCTCGCGGGTGGCCTACCGAAACCAGGAGGTCACCGGCGCTGGCCCGCGTGGCCTGCTCGCGGTGCTGGCCGGTGACCTGCGCACGGGCAGTAGCACCGCCCGGCTGGTCGAAGCGCTCTGGCCCGACGAGCAACCCGAGCACCCCACCAAGGCGCTCCAGATCCTGGTCTCCCGCGCCCGGGCGCGGCTGGGTCCGGAGCTCATCGTCAGCACCCCCACCGGCTACCGCCTCGCGCTGCGCCCTGACCAGGTCGACGCCGAGGCCGTGCTGCTGGAGGCGGCGGCGAGCGAGCGGGCCACCGATGCACAAGCCGCCCTCGCGCACGCCGAATCCGGCCTCGCTCTCTGTGAAGGCGCCCAGGACCACGACGCCGCCGACCCGTTGAGCGCGTTGCGCAACGCGCGGGCGACGACCTACCGGTCGCTGGTCCGGTCCCGCGCGCTCGCGCTCTCCCGCCTGGGCCGCGCGACCGAGGCGATCGAGCCGCTGCGCGCGCTCGCCGCCGAGCACCCCCGCGACGAGACAATCCTCGCCGAACTGCTCCGCTCCGAAGCCGCCACCGCCGGCCCGGCCGAGGCCCTGACCAGGTACGACGCCTACCGCCGGACCCTGCGCGACGAGCTGGGCACGGAACCCGGGCCGGCGCTGCGGACGGCGTACCAGAAGCTGCTCCTGATCGATGCCCCTGTTGTCCGAAGCGGGGTGCGGCAGGAGCCCAACCCGATGCTCGGCCGCGACCGGGACGCCGCCGCCGTGGCCGACCTGCTGAAGACCGCAAGGGTCACCTCGATCGTCGGGCCCGGCGGCCTCGGCAAGACCCGGCTCGCGCACGCCGTGGCCCGGGCCGCCGACCAGCGGGTGGTGCACTTCGTCGCGCTGGCCGGTGCCACGGCCGACAGCGACGTGCTCGGCGAGGTCGCGGAAGCAATGGGCGTGCGGGGAGCCGACGCGATCGTCGACGCGCTCGGCCCCGGCCTGCTGGTGCTCGACAACTGCGAACACGTCGTACGCGGCACCGCCGCCCTGGTCCAGGCCCTGGTCTCACGCAGCGCCGACCTGCGGGTGCTCACCACCAGCCGGGCCCCGCTGGGCCTGTCCTCGGAGTCCGTCTACCCGCTGCCTGAGCTCGACCTGCCGACGATGGTCGACCTGTTCGGCCAGCGCGCCCGCGCGGTCCGGCCCGATGTCGACCTGCCACCGAGCGTCGTACGCCAGTTGTCCGCCCGTCTCGACGGCCTCCCGCTCGCCGCGGAGCTGGCCGCCGCGCGGGTCCGGGTGATGTCGGTCCCCGAGATCGCCAGCCGGCTCGACGACCGGTTCGCCGTGCTGCGCGGCAGCACCCGCGACGCGCCCGGCCGCCACCAGACCCTGCACGCCGTCATCGACTGGAGCTGGCACCTGCTGGAGCCCGCCGGGCAGGCGGCCATGCGCGCCCTCTCGGTGTTTCCGGGCGGGTTCACCGCGGCCGCCGCCCGCCGCCTGCTCGGCGACGACGCGATCCTGGAGCAGCTCGTCGACCAGTCGCTGCTGCGGGTCGGCGACGGCGGATCGGGCACCCGCTTCCGGATGCTGGAGACGGTGCGCGAGTTCAGCACCGCCCGCCGCGCGGAGGCCGGCGAGACCGACCGGGTCGTCGACGGCTTCCTGGCCTGGGCCGGCGACTACGGCGAGCAGTGGCAGGAGGCCGACCTCACCTCGGGCTCGCTGGCCGTCGGCGCGATCCGGGCCGAGCAGGACAACCTGGTGCAGGCCCTGCGCTACGGGCTCGAGCGGGCCGACGGCGCGACCGTCGCGGTTACGGCGGCCATGCTGGGCAGCCTGTGGATCACGGAGTCCAACTTCACCCGGCTGGCCGGCCTGGCCGAAGACACCGCCTGGGTGCTGTCGCACTTCCGGCCCGGGCCGGGCTTCGTCGAGGCGACCCGGACGGCCGCGGTGCTCGGCGCGATGGTCGGCTTCGTCACGCCGGAGCTGAGCCCGGCCCGCGCCCTGGTCACCCTGCGCCGCCTGCCGGCGGCCGAGCCCGACACGCTGATCCGCGCGGCACACATCGCCCTGTGCGCTAAGGATCTCGCCGCGCTGGAGGAATTGGCGACCGCCGACCGGACGATGCTCGCCGGCGTCGCCAACTACGTGCTGAGCTACGTGTGGGAGAACTCCGCCAACGACCTCGACCGCGCGCTGCTCGCGGCCCGGCGGATGCTCGCGTGCTTCGACGACGACGGCCCGCCGGTGCTGCGCGCGGTCGCACACGGCCGGGTCGGTGAGCTGTCGCTCCAGGTCGACCCGGGGGAGGAGGCACTGCGCCACCTCGACGCCGCCCTGGCCATCACGACGGAACTCGGCTGGTCGACCGCCACCCGCGGTCGTTGGGCGCTGGTGCTGGCCAACCTGCAACGCGGCGCGTTCGACGAGGCCGAGCGCGCGCTCGACGAGGAGGCGCCGGCCGGCGCCGAGGATCTGGCCGGGTTCGAACTCTGCGCCCGCGCCGAGATCCGCCTCGGCCGCGGCGACATCGACGGGGGCCTGCGACTCTGGCGGGAGGCCGCCGATCGGGTCCGCGGTGCCACCGGCGCCGGGCTGTGGCCCTTCGAGGTCGAGGCCGTGGCCGTGCTCACCCACGCCCGCTTCGGCCGGCTCGACCTGGTCGACGACCTCGTCACGTCGTTGCCCGGCATCCTGGCCCGCACGCTGCCGACCGCGACCGCCGCCGGTTTCCCGGTCTGCGGCACGCTGCTGCTGGCCCTCGCGATGACCGAGCTCGACACCGACCCCGCGCGGGCTGTGCGGATGATCGCGCTGGCGGAGCGGTTCGGGCTGCTGCGCGGATTCCAGCCGACCATGTCGCCCGAGCGGATCCGGGGCATCGCCCGGAAGACGGACGGACCGGCGTACGCCGACGCTGTCTCGGCGTACGCCAGTCTCGATCATGAAGGTCTTCGGTCCTGTGCTCAGCGGTTGGGGTCGCGCCTGAACAGCGCCCGCGCCCACCCGTAGCCGGCCACCGCGAGCCCGACGCACCAGGCGACGGCGACGATCCCGCCGTGTTCGGTCGGCAGCCCCAGCAACAGCGCCCGCAACGTGTCGATGATCGGCGTGAACGGCTCGTGCTCGGCGAACCAGCCCACCGCGCCACCCATCGAGTCCGGCGACACGAAGGCGCTGCTCAGAAACGGCAGCAGTTGCACGACCAGGGTGAACGGACCGGTGCCCTCGGCGGTCCGGGCCGCCAGGCCGACGGCGACGGCCAGCCAGGTGAGCGCGACCGCGAGCAGCGCGACCAGGCCGAACGCGGCGAGCAACCGGAGCGGGTCGCCGTCGGGCCGGAACCCGAGGAGCACGGCGACGAAGACCACGAGAACAGAGCTGACGAGGGTACGGGCGACCGAGCCGACCACGTGCCCGGTCAACACCGACGCTCGGGAGATCGCCATCGTGCGGAACCGGGCGATGATGCCCCCGGTGAGGTCGCGGTTGACCGCCATGGCCGTCGTGCTGGCCCCGTAGCCGACGGTCATCAGCAGGATTCCGGCCACCACGTAGTTGATGTAGTCGCCGTGCGTCGCGCTGCCCATGCCGGCGATCAGCGCGTCGCCGAACACCTCCACGAACACCAGCAGCAGCACGACCGGCAGCCCGATCGTCATGATCACTGTTCCCGGGTTGCGCAGCGTGTGTCGCAGGTTGCGCCGCAGCATGGTCCCCGCGTCGGTCATCGGACGGCCTCCTCGGTCGCGATGGGGTTGCCGGTGAGCGCGAAGAACACGTCGTCGAGGTCGGGTGTGTGCACCGACAACTCTTCGACCTCGATCGCCGCCTGATCCAACCGGTCGAGCAACCCGCGCAACGCGGCGACGCCGCCGTCACCGGGCACCAGCAGGGTGAGCGCCTCGTCATCCCTTGACCCGCCATCGAGTACGCGGGCCGCCGCGTCAAGCCCCGCCGGGTCGGCGAACCGCAGCCGCACGTGGCCGCCGGGCAGCCCACGCTTGAGCTCTTCGGCGGTCCCTTCGGCGACCAGCGTGCCCCGGTCGAGCACCGCGATCCGGTCGGCGAGGTGGTCGGCCTCCTCGAGATACTGCGTGGTCAGGAAGATCGTGACGCCGCCCGCCACCAGCCCGCGGATGGTCTGCCACATCATCCGGCGGCTGCGCGGGTCGAGCCCGGTGGTCGGCTCGTCCAGGAAGATCACGCGGGGCTCGCCGACCAGCGTCATGGCCAGGTCGAGGCGGCGCCGCATGCCACCGGAGTAGGTCGAGGCCAGCTTCCGGGCCGCTTCCGTGAGCTCGAACCGGTCGAGCAGGTCGGCGACCCGCCGCCGCCCCTCGACCCGGCCGAG